>NZ_JAERQN010000010.1 GCF_016805305.1 Falsiroseomonas ponticola
CTCCATCGCTGCCGTCTGGCATCGCATTGGCTCGTTGCTTGGCGAGTTCTCACCAACCGAGTGCGCCAATTACTTCGCCCATGCCGGATACGCTTCAGTGTAAGCCGATCACGCTCTAGCACCGTTTTCGCGGGGTGCCGGGCAGGGTTCCGCCGGTGATGGGCGGAACATAACAGGAAAATCGGGCGCGGCGCCACCCGAATCACGCCGCCTCAGGGGCAGGGGGCGATGGGCAGGAAGGGCGCGGGGTCCAAATGGCGGCCTTCCCGCAGGACTTCCAGATGGAGATGCGTGCCCGTGGTGATGCCGCTGCGCCCGATGCGGCCCAGCGCCTCGCCCTCCGCCAGGCGGCGGCGGCCATTGGCGAGCGTGGGGGCGACGGTGCCGAGATGGGCGTAGCGCGTGACCAGGCCATCGGCGTGGCGCAGCTCCACCTCCAGCCCCGTGCCGGCGCGGGTGCGGCGGATGGCGGTGACGGTGCCGGCGGCGACGGCGCGGACCCAGGTGCCGGCGGGGGCGGGGATGTCGATGCCCTTGTGGTCGCCGGAGGCGCGAGGATTGGCCAGCTCGCGCGGCCCGAAGGGGGAGGAGATGCAGGCCGGCGTGACCGGCAGCGCCAGGGGCTGGGCCTGCGCGGCATCCGGCAGCAGCAGCGGCAGCAGCAGCAGCGGCGGCAGCGGGACAAGCGGGGCGAGGCGCATGGCGCCTGCTACAGCGGGCCCGGCCTGCCGAACAGCCATCCCTGGCCGAAATGGACGCCGAGGCTGCGCATGATCTCGGCCTCCTCCTCCGTCTCGATCCGTTCCGCCACCACCTTGGCGCCGACGGCGAGCGACAGGTCCACCATGGCGGCGACGAAGCTGCGATCCCTTTCGCTGGTCAGGGCGGCCTGCACGAAGGTGCCGTCCACCTTCACGTAGTCCGTCGGGAAGGATTTCAGGTAGCGGAAGGCAGCGGCGCCGGCGCCGAAATCATCGATGCAGACGGGCACGCCGCGGGCGCGCAGGGCGCGCAGCGTGGCGGCGGCGGAATCCTCGTCCTCGATCTCGGCGCTTTCGGTCAGCTCCACCATCACGCGGCGGGCGCCGCGCGGATCGCGGTCCAGCAGCGCCAGCAGCCGGTGGCGAAAGGCGCGGGACTGGGTGGAGAGGCCGGAGATGTTGAAGGCGAGGTGCCGGCCTTCCGGCACCGCATTGGCGGCGGCGATGGCCATGGAGGCGACGGCGAGGTCGAGGTCCTCCGTCAGGCCGATCGTCTCCGCCAGGGCGATGAAGTCCTGCGGGCCCTCGCCGGGTTCCAGCACGCCGGGGTCGAGGCGCATCAGCGCCTCATGGTGGTGGATCTCCCGGGTCTCGAGATCGACGATGGGCTGGAAGTCCAGGCGGAAGCGGCGTTCGGCGACAGTGCGGCGCAGCGCCGCGGCGCGGGCGGTGACGCGGGCGACGACGCCGCCCAGCCCATCGGCGAAGCCGGCATCGCGCAGCCCTTCCGCCCCGAAGCGGGCGAAGGCGGCCAGGCCGTGGCGCAGGGCGCGGGCGGCCTGGGCGGGGGTCAGGCCATCGGCGGCGAGGTCGATGGGCGTGGCGACGATGGAGAAGGGCGTGCCGTCCGGGCCGAGCAGGGATTCGAGCTGCTTGGCCAGGCCGCAGAGGTCCGGCAGGGCGCCGACCTCATCCGCCACCACGCCGTAGCGGCCGGGGGCCAGGCGCGCGGCGACCGCGCCGTTCACGGGCTGGCCCAGCAGCCGGTCGATGCGCTGTTCGGCTTCCGTGCCTTCCACGCCCTTCACCTCCAGCAGGCCGAGGCGCGCCTGGCCGCCGGCGCGGAGCTGCTGCGTGGCTTCCCGCAGCAGGACGTCGCCGTCGCTGGCGCGGAGTTCGGGCGGGGCCGGCATGGGGGCGAAGGCCAGGCACAGCCGGGGGCCGGCCTCGGCGCTGGCGAGCTGGAGGCCGGAGACGGAGAAGACGGTGCGGGCCGCATCCGCCAAGCGGAAGGCGGTGGGGCCGAGGCGCCCATGCGGGGGCAGCAGGGCGAGGGCGGTCTGGAAGGCGGCGCGGTCTTCCGGTGCCAGCACGTCGCCGGCATCCCGGCCGATCAGGCTGTCGGGCGTGCGGCCGAGCCGGGCGCGGAAGGCGCCCGCGGCGAAGGTGATTCTTCCATCCGCCCCGACCTCGACCAGCAGATCGGCCGCGGCGAAGGCGAAGGCGACGAAGCGCTCCCTGTCACCAAGCGAGCGTTGCTGAGCGGCGGCCATGGCGGGAGGGTAGGCCGCGACAGGTTGAGGAAGGGTGTCGGTGCCGGCCCCCCGTGAGGCGCCGTTGCGTCCCTCGGGCAGGAACGGGCCCGACCCGATCCAGCGGCCGGATCAATCAGATGAGGGTCCAGGGGCGTCTCGCCCCTGGCGGATGGGGTCCGGGGAAGGCAGCGCCTTCCCCGCCCCCGCGGCTACAATTCCCGACTCAGGCCGCGGCGCGCAGCGAGGAGGCCAGCGCATCCTCCGCGTCCAGCACGGCGGCGACGGCGTGGACGACGGCGGCGATGCGGACGGCGGCCTGGACCTGTTCCTTGCCGAGGCCGCCATGGAGGACGACCTTCTCATGGCTTTCCATGCACATGCCGCAGCCATTGATGGCGGAGACGGCGAGCGACCAGAGCTCGAAATCCGCCTTCTCCACGCCGGGCTTGGCCATGACGTTCATGCGCAGCTTGGCGGGCATGCTGGGGTAGTCGCCGCCGACCAGGTGCGTGAAGCGGTAGTAGACGTTGTTCATGCCCATGATGGCGGCCGCGGCCTTGGCGGCGGAGAGCGCTTCCGGCGAGAGCTGCGCGCCGAATTCGGCGACCAGCGCGGCCGTGAGTTCCGCGTTGCGGCTGGCGATGGCGGAGGCGACGAAGGTGCCGGCGCGCTGCTGCTGCGTCAGCGCCGGTTCCGTGGCCAGCGACCCGATGTTGAGCTTCAGGTCCTTGGCGTAGTCGGGCAGGCGGTTGCGGATGGCTTCGAGGGACATGGGGAGGGACCTTTTCGAAGGAGCCACGCCGACCTCTCCCGCGCCACGGGCGCGGGAGAGCGGGGGGTCTAAGGGGGGCTGGATGCCCCCCTTTCGGCCGCGGCGGTAGGGTTGGCGTGGCGGCTACCGCTGCGGCCGATGGCGGCCTTTAGGCCGCCTTCTCGAACAGCTGCTGCGGGTTCAGGGCTTCCTTGCCCTTCTCCCAGTTGCAGGGGCAGAGCTCATCGGTCTGCAGCGCGTCGAGCACGCGCAGCACTTCCTGCGGGTTGCGGCCGACATTGAGGCCGTTGACGGAGGCCCACTGGATGGTGCCGTCCGGATCGACGATGAAGGTGGCGCGCAGCGGCACGCCGGCTTCCTTGTCGAGGATGCCGAGCGCCAGCGACAGCTCCCGCTTCACGTCGGCGAGCATCGGGATCTCGAGGTTCTTGATGTCGTCGTTGTAGACGCGCCAGTTCAGGTGCACGAACTCACTGTCCGTGGACACGCCGTAGACGACCGCGTCGCGGTCGGCGAATTCGCCGGCGAGCTTGCCGAAGGCCGCGATCTCGGTCGGGCAGATGAAGGTGAAGTCCTTCGGCCAGAAGAAGACGATCTTCCACTTGCCGGAATCGGTGCTCTCGGTGATCTCGGTGAAGGACTTGCCGGGGCCGCCGAGGCCCTCCTTGCCCGCCTTCACGGCGGTGAGCTTGAAGGCGGGGAACTTGTCGCCAACGGTCAGCATGAGGGGGAGCTCCTGTCTGCGGTGGGGCAGGGGCGGCCGCGCGGGAAGCCCGGCGGCACGACCTTGCTGCATCGCGATATGCTGCACCTGCTCAGTGGCTTCCAATGAATTGTTTTCCGATCTTCCATCGACGTGGCCGATCATCCGGCTAGAAGAGGGGCGTCGTATCGATCGGATGGCTCGATGATCCTGCCCAGCCCCCAGCAGCTTCGCTACCTCGTCGCGCTGGCGGACCATGGGCATTTCGGCCGGGCGGCGACGGCCTGCGCGGTGACGCAATCCACCCTTTCCGCCGGGCTGATCGCGCTGGAACGGCAGATGGCGGCGCAGCTGCTGGAACGCGCGGCGGCCTCCAAGCGCCCGGTCTTCACGCCGCTGGGGCGGGAGGTGGTGGCGCGGGCGCGAACCGCGCTGGCGGCGCTGGAGGCGGTGGTGGAGACGGCGGCGGCGGCGCGGGACCCGCTGACGGGGCCGCTCCGGCTCGGCGTCATCCCGACCATCGGGCCCTTCCTGCTGCCGCGGCTGATGCCGGCGCTGCGGCGGGCCTATCCGCGGCTGCGGCTCTGGCTGCGGGAGGATGTGACGGAGCGCCTGGTGCAGGGGCTGGAGGCGGGGCGGCTGGACCTGCTGCTGCTGGCGCTGCCGGTGACGGGCGCGGCGGCGGGCGCGATGGAGACGCTGCCGCTGGGCGAGGACCCCTTCAGCGTGGCGCTGCCGGCGGGGCACCGGCTGGCGGCGCGGGAGGGCGTGCCGGTGGAGGCGCTGGCGGGCGAGCGGGTGCTGCTGCTGGAGGACGGGCATTGCCTGCGGGAGCATGCCCAGGCCGCCTGCGGCCTGCCTCGGGGCATCCTGCCGGCGGGGGAGGAAGGCTTCGCCGCCACCAGCCTGCACACGCTGGTGCAGATGGTGGCGGGCGGGCTTGGCGTGACGCTGCTGCCCAAGCTGGCGCTGGAGGGCGGGGTGCTGGCCGGCGCGCCGGTGGAGGTGCGGCGGCTGGAAGGCGCCGCGCCCGGTCGCGTGCTGGCGCTGGCCTGGCGGCCGAGGAGCCCGCGCGCGGCGGAATTCCAGGGGCTGGGGCCGGCCGTCGCGGCGGCGATCGCGGCATCGGCAAGTTGATGCGACCGCGTAACCACTGATTCATCTTCTGGTGGGGCGCGCATGGCAGAAGGCGCGCGAGGCCCCAGGGCAGGGCCGGGCTCCAGGGAAGGATGCGTCATGTTCGGGATCTTCGGTCGCGGCGATCAGGCGATGCGGGAGCGTTCGGAATGGCTGGAGGTGCTGTCGAGCCATTCGGGCGTGGGGCTGTGGGATGCGATCCTGCATGAGGGGGATGCGATGCATCCCAAGGCGCGCTGGACCTGGTCGGCCGAGTTCCGGCGGCTGCTGGGCTTTGCCAGCGAGGCGGAGTTCCCCAACGTCGTGCAATCCTGGTCCGACCGGCTGCACCCCGATGACGCGGCGGCGACCTTCGCCGCCTTCGGCGCGGCGCTGACCACCGGCAACCGCTACGACGTGACCTATCGGCTGAAGGTGAAGGACGGGTCCTATCGCTGGTTCCGGGCGACCGGCGGCGTAATCCTGGACGAAAGCCGCAAGCCGCGGCGCGCCTGCGGCAGCCTGGTCGATATCCATGAGGCGCGGGCGGCGGAGGAGCGGCAGCGGGCCGCGACGGCGGCGCTGGCCAAGCGGTTCGAGGCGGAGATCCTGGCCGCGGTGGCCGACGTGACCCAGGCGGCCGATCGCTTCCAGGCGGATGCGGGGAGCCTGGGCGAGGCGGCGGAGGAGACGCGGCGGCGCGCGACCAGCGTCGGCGGGGCCTCGGCCAGCGCGGCCTCCAACGTGGAAAGCGTGGCGGCGGCGGCGGAGGAGATGAGCGTCTCCATCCGGGAGATCGGGCAGCAGATCGCGCGTTCGGCGGCCGGAACCTCCAAGGCCACGGGCCAGGCGCATGACGCGACGCAGGTGGTGGGCAGCCTGGTGTCCGACGTGCAGAAGATCGGCGACGTGGTCCGGCTGATCAGCGACATCGCGGGGCAGACGAACCTGCTGGCGCTGAACGCCACGATCGAGGCGGCGCGCGCGGGCGAGGCGGGCAAGGGCTTCGCGGTGGTGGCGAGCGAGGTGAAGACGCTGGCGGCGCAGACGGCCAAGGCGACGGAGGAGATCACGACGCGCATCGGCGCCGTGCAGGCCGCGACATCGAGCGTGGCGCAGGCGATCGAGGCGGTGGCCGGGACCATCACCCAGCTGAACGAGACGGCGACCGCGATCGCGGCGGCGGTGGAGCAGCAGGGGCATACGACGACGGAGATCGCCCGCGCGGTGCAGGGCGCTTCCGTCGGCACGCAGGAAGTCAGCGCCAGCATCGGCGCGGTGGGCAGCGCGGCGGAGGATACGGGGCGCGTGGCGGCCGGCATCAAGGAAGCCTCGCGAGGCCTGGCGGCGCAGGCCGGCACGATGCGCGGCAATGTGGACCGCTTCCTCGGCGAGCTGCGGGCGGCCTAGAACCCCCCGCCGGCGGCCAGCCAGGCGGCTTCCTCCGCCGTGCTGTCGCGCCCCAGCGCGGCGTTGCGGTGGGGGAAGCGGCCGAAGCGCTGGATGACGGCGCGGTGCGCCCAGGCATAGGTGATGACGCTGCCGGGCGCGGCCAGCGCCGGCGTGTCACGCAGGCCCTCGAACAGCGCGACCGACAGGTCCTGGTCGGCCATCGCCTCCCCATGCTCGAAGGGCAGGTAGAGGAAGACGCGCTGCAGCGGCGTCAGCGCCAGGTCGAGCTTTCGGTCGAGCACGACGCGGCGGGCGATGGCGCGGGCATGGGCGTCGGAAGCGAAGGCCTCCGCGCTGCCGCGGTGAAGGTTGCGCGGGAACTGGTCGAGCAGGAGGAGCAGGGCGAGGGCGCCCTGCGGCGTCTCCGCCCAGCCATCCAGCGCGCCGTCGCGGGCCGGGACGACGAGCGGGCCGAAGCCGTCGCGGCAGGTGGCGTCGAAGGCCTCGTCCTTCACGAACCAGGCCTGGCGCCAGGTGTCGGGGCCCTCGCTGAACCAGAAGGCCAGCAGGCGGTCGATGTCGGGGCTCATGCCAGGGCCCGGTCGAGCAGACGGATGGAGTGGAGCGCGTTCCGCCCCGCGAGGTCGCCGATCTGGTGGCGGCAGGAGGTGCCGTCGGCGACGATGAAGGCCTGCGCGCTGGTCTTGCGGATATGCGGCAGCAGGGTGAGTTCCGCCATGGCCTTGGAGGCCGGGAGCTTCGCGGCTTCGTAGCCGAAGGCGCCGGCCATGCCGCAGCAGCTGGACGTGATGGGCGTGACCTTCAGGCCGGGGATGGCGGCCAGCAGGGCGACGGCGGGGGTGAAGGCATCGAAGGCCTTCTGGTGGCAGTGGCCGTGGATATGGGCCTCCGCGCCGATGGGCTTCAGTCGGAGCGGCGCTTTGGTGCGGGCCAGCCATTCGGAGACGAGGAAGGCGCGGGATGCGAGCTTCGTCGTCGCCTCGCCGGGCAGCAGCGCGAGGAATTCGTCGCGCAAGGTCAGCAGGCAGGAGGGCTCGAGGCCGAGGACGGGGCTTTCGAAGGGGGACAGCGCCTCCACGGTGCGGCGCGCCTCCGCGCGGGCCTGGTCCACCATCCCCGCGGCCAGATACGTCCGGCCGTCGTCCAGCGGGCGCGTGCCGCGCGGCGGGCGGGCGACGGCGGGATCGGCGCCGGCGGCGCGCAGCACGCGGAGCGCGGCGCGGATGTTCTCGGGCTCGAAATAGCGGTTGAAGAGGTCGGGCAGCAGGATGACCTCGCCGGCCCGGCCATCCGGCGCGCGGCATTCCCAGTCATGGAAGGCGTCGAGCCGGAAGCGGGGCAGGGTGCGGCCGGCGGCGAGGCCAAGGAGCGCTTCCGACAGCTTCCGCCCGCCGGGGATGAGGTCCCGCGCATTGGCGAGGACCGGCACCATCGCGGCGAAGGGCGCCCAGCGGGGCATGGAGCCGATGAGGCGGTCGAGCAGCCGCGGGCCGTGCTGCGCGTTGCGGGCGGCGGCGGCCTCGATCTTCATCTTCGCCATGTCGACGCCGGTCGGGCATTCGCGCTTGCAGCCCTTGCAGCCCACGCAGAGTTCCATGGCGGCGGCGACATCGTCGGAGGCGAGGCCGCCGGGGAGCTGGCCGGTGAGGGCGAGCCGCAGCGTATTGGCGCGGCCGCGCGTCAGGTGCCTTTCGTCGCGCGTGGCGCGGTAGCTGGGGCACATGGTGCCGGCATCGAATTTCCGGCAGGTGCCGTTGTTGTTGCACATCTCCACCGCGCCCAGCAGGCCGCCCTGCGGGCCGGGCCAGGCGGACCAGTCCATGGCGGGGGTGATGGCGGCGGGGGTGTAGCCCTCGTGGTAGCGGAGCAGGGAACGGTCATCCATGCGGGGCGGATGGACGACGCGGTTGGGGTTCAGCAGGCCATGCGGCAGGGCGGGCGAGGCGGGGTCGAAGGCGTCCTTCACCGCTTCGAAGGCGCGGGCGATGCGGGGGCCGAACATGGGTTCGTTGAATTCGGAGCGGACGATGCCGTCGCCATGCTCGCCGGAATGGGAGCCCTTGTATTCGCGGACCAGCGCGAAGCATTCCTCCGCGATGGCGCGCATCTTCGTCACGTCCTCGCCGGACTTCATGTTCAGCACGGGGCGGACGTGGAGGCAGCCCACCGAGGCGTGGGCGTACCAGGTGCCCTTGGTGCCATATCGCTCGAAGACATCGTTCAGGCGCTCGGTGTAGTCGGCGAGGTCGTCGAGGCCGACGGCGCAATCCTCGATGAAGGAGACCGGCTTTCCGTCGCCCTTCATCGACATCATGATGTTGAGGCCTGCCTCCCGCACCTCCGCCACCTTGGCCTGGAAGCCGGCATCGGTGACGCGCACGACCTGGCCGGGCAGGCCGAGGTCGCCCATCATCTCCTCCAGCCGGTCCAGCCCTTGCAGCAGCGTCGTGTCGTCATGGCCGTGGAACTCGACGATCAGCAGGCTGTCGGGCTCCCCGATCAGGATGCGGTCGATGGTGTCGCGGTAGATCGGGATGGAGCGGCCGAGGTCGATCATGGTGCGATCGACCAGCTCCACCGCCTCCGGATCCAGCGTGACCAGGTGCTTCGACGCCTCCATGGCGCGGCGGAAGCTCGGGAACTGGCAGATGCCGAGCACCTTGCGCGGCTTGATGGGCCAGAGCTTGAGGTCGAGCGCGGCGGAGAAGGCGAGCGTGCCCTCGCTGCCCACCAGCAGGCGGGCCAGCGAGCCGCGGCCATGGGCGCGCGCATCGGGCGTCAGCGCATCGAGGTTGTAGCCGCCGACGCGGCGGAGCTGTTCGGGGAAGCGGGCGGCGATCTCCTCCGCCTCCCGCGCGCCGATGGCGCGCAGCTTCGCGATCAGGTCGCCGACGCTGCCGGGGATGTCGGGGCCGAGATTGTCCGGGATCTCCCCGAAGGTGAAGCGCGCGCCATCGGCCAGGATGGCGTCGATGGCGCGGACATTGTCGGCCATCAGCCCGTAGCGGATGGATTTCGAGCCGCAGGAATTGTTGCCCGCCATGCCGCCGATGGTGCAGCGCTGCCAAGTGGAGGGATCCACGGGGAAGAACTGCTTCGACGCCCTGAGCGCGTCGTTCAGCGCGCCGAGCGTGATGCCGGGCTGCACGCGGGCGGTGTCGCCCTCCACCGACAGCACGTTGCGCAGGTGCTTGGTGCAGTCGATGACCAGGGCGTGGTTCACCGTCTGGCCGCATTGGCTGGTGCCGCCGCCGCGGGGCAGCACGGCCACCCCTTCCTCCCGGCAGATCGCCATGGCGGCGGCGACGTCATCGATGCTGCGGGGCACCAGCACGCCCACGGGCTGCATCTGGTAGATGGAGGCATCCGTCGCATAGCGGCCGCGATCGCCGGCGGCGAAGAGGACCTCCCCCTCCACATGGCGGCGAAGGCGCGTGGCGAGCGTGCTGTCCTGAAGCCCGGTGATGGCGTTCATGCGGTGGCGATCCCTCTCTCCGGCAGGATGTAGCGCGACCCTGGCCGGAAATCCGATCTATAATGCTCATCAATCCGACAAGGGTTACTCATTGGCGGATGGCATGGAAGGGCGGTAGGGAGGGGGGAGAAGAGAGGGACCGCCCCATGGCCTATTTCCAGTGCAAGCCCGATTCCCGCCGGCATTTCCTGCACATCCCCGGGCCCTCCAACGTGCCGGACCGCGTGCTGCGGGCCATGGACAACCCCACCATGGACCATCGCGGCCCGGATTTCGGCGCCATGGGCAAGCAGCTTCTGGCGAAGGTGCGGAAGGTGTTCCAGACCGAGGGGCCGGTGGTGATCTACCCGGCTTCCGGCACCGGCGCCTGGGAAGCGGCGCTGGTCAATACCCTTTCCCCCGGCGACCGGGTGCTGATGTGCGAGACCGGCTGGTTCGCGCATCTCTGGAACGAGATGGCGGAGCGGCTGTCGATCCAGGCGGACTTCATCAAGACGGATTGGCGCCGCGGCGCGGATGTGGAGCAGATCGCGGAGCGGCTCGCGGCCGACAAGGGCCACGCCATCAAGGCGGTCTGCGTCGTGCACAACGAGACGAGCACGGGCTGCACGTCGCGCATCGATGAGGTGCGCAAGGCCATCGACGATGCGGGGCATCCGGCGCTGCTGCTGGTGGATACGATCAGCTCGCTGGGCTCCATGGACTACCGGCATGACGAATGGGGCGTGGATGTCACCGTCTCCGGCTCCCAGAAGGGGCTGATGCTGCCGCCGGGGCTGTCCTTCAACGCGATCAGCGCCAAGGCGATCAAGGCCAGCGAGACCGCGAAGCTGACGCGCAGCTTCTGGGACTGGAAGCCGATGCTGGCGGCGAACGCGACCGGCTACTTCCCCTACACGCCCGCCACCAACATGCTCTACGCGCTCGACACCGCGCTCGACATGCTGCTGGAGGAAGGGCTGCAGAACGTCTTCGCGCGCCACGACAAGGTGGCGGAGGCGACGCGGCGCTGCGTGCGGCATTGGGGCTTCGAGACGCAGTGCCAGGACCCCCGGCATTTCTCGAGTGTGCTGACGGCGGTGCGGCTGCCCGAAGGCCACAGCGCCAATGACCTGCGGGCGACGATCCTGCAAAAGTTCAACATGTCGCTCGGCAACGGGCTCGGCCAGCTGAACGACAAGGTGTTTCGCATCGGCCATCTCGGCGACATCAGCGAATTGCAGCTGGTCGGCGCGCTGGCGGGGGTGGAGATGGGGCTGCGCGCGGCCGGCATCCCGCACAAGGCGGGCGG
Source organism: Falsiroseomonas ponticola (assembly GCF_016805305.1). GTDB lineage: Bacteria > Pseudomonadota > Alphaproteobacteria > Acetobacterales > Acetobacteraceae > Falsiroseomonas > Falsiroseomonas ponticola. Next base: position 11,007 of record NZ_JAERQN010000010.1, read on the forward strand.
GGTGCAGGTGGCGATGGAGTATCTCGGCGGCAACGCCTGAGCGGGCGCGGCCTGGGGCGCCCCTCCTCCCCCCGATGGGGGGAGGGGGCTACCGGCGCTGCGCGACCAGCACGGCCTGGAAGAACTGGCCGGGTTCATCGAGATATTCGGTGACGGTGAACCATTCCGACCAGTGGCGGTCGATGAAGGCGGGCGGCACCACCGCATCGCCATAGAGGGCGCCGTCGAAATCGCCGGTGCCGCCGCTCGGCATGAAGGCGATCTCGCCCTGGTCGAAGCGCTGGCGCAGCAGCGGGATGCGGGGGGCGTGGCGGCGCAGGTCGCCTTCCCAGCCCGTGGCGTCCACCGGCAGCGCCTCCACGAAATCCAGGAAGCGGCGCGGTTCCAGCGTCAGCACGAAGATGCCGCCCGGGCGCAGGACGCGGGCGATCTCCGCCACCCAGTGCCGGTGCGGCTTCTCCGGCAGGTGGGTGAAGACGGAATAGGCCATGACGATGTCCATCGAGGCATCGGCATAGGGCAGCCGGCCCCAATGGTAGAGCCGGTCGAGGTTGCCGGGCACGCCGAGGCTGCGGCAGAGGTCCAGCGCCGGCGGCCAGATGTCGCAGCCATGCAGCGCGGCGGCGCCGACATCCTTCCAGAAGAAGCGCAGGTAGCGCCCCCAGCCGCAGCCGAAATCGAGGAAGTTCGTGCCATGCGCCAGCGGCCTGCCGAGCGCCGCGGCGCGGTCCTTCAGCAGGGTGTAGAAGCTGAAGGCCTCATGCAGCGTGGCGGCGCCATCGGCGCCGACGAAGCTGCGCTGCGTCTCGGGATCGGGGAAGGCGGGGAAGGTGGTGCCGGCGACGTCGCGGGACACCACGCTTTTCAGCAGCAGGTCGAGCCACGCGCGATCATCCAGCGCGCGGATCGCGGGCGGCAGGTCTTGGTCGGACAAGGAGGGGAGCCCCGGTATTGATCGTGCGGCGTTATAGCGCGGCCCTCCGACGATCGGGCAACGGGAAAGCGGCGCCAGGCCTGCCCTGATGGGAGGGCCGGGCCGCGGCCTTGCCACCGCGCCGGGGGCGGATCAACGTCTCGTTTGGGGAACCGGAGGAGACGCCGCGATGCGCGGAGCCGTGCCGATCGAGGTCTGGACCTGGCCGACGCCGAATGGCCACAAGGTGCATATCGCGCTGGAGGAACTCGGCCTGCCCTACACCGTGGTGCCGGTGAACATCGGGGCCGGGGAGCAGTTCCGGCCCGACTTCCTGGCCATCACGCCCAACCACCGCATCCCCGCCATCGTCGATCCCGATGGGCCGGGCGGGCAGCGCATCGCGCTGTTCGAATCGGGCGCCATCCTGATGTACCTGGCGGAGAAGGCGGGAAGGCTGATCCCGGCCGATCCGGCGGGGCGCTACGCCTGCCTGCAATGGCTGATGTTCCAGATGGGCGGGGTCGGCCCGATGTTCGGGCAGTACGGGCATTTCCATGCCTATGCGCCGGAACAGATCCCCTACGCCAAGGACCGCTACGCGAAGGAAGTGGGCCGCCTGCACCGGGTGCTGGAAAAGCGGCTGGGGGAGGCCGAATACCTGGCGGGCGCCGCGTATTCGATCGCGGACATCGCGACCTTCCCCTGGATCCGCAACCCCGCGCGGCGGAACATCGACCTGGCGGAGTTCCCCGCCGTGAAGCGGTGGCACGACGCCATCGCGGCCCGGCCCGCGGTGATGCGGGGCGTGGAGGTGCTGGCGGCGAACCAGCGCACCGGCGCCATGACGGACCAGGAACGCGAAGTGCTGTTCGGCAACACCCAGTTCAAGGCGCGCTGACCATGGCGGAAATCGACCACATCGTCATCGGCGCGCGGACGCTGGAGGAGGGGGCGGCCTGGGTGGAGGCGCATCTCGGCGCCCGGCCGCAGCCCGGCGGGCGGCATGAGGGGATCGGCACCCATAACCTCGTCATGGGCCTCGGCCCCGATTGCTACCTGGAGGTGATCGCGGCCGATCCCGACCAGCCGGCGCCGCCCCAGGGCCGGCCCTTCGACCTGGATGACCCGGCCGTGGCGCTGATGCTGGAAGCGGGGCCGAATCTGATCGGCTGGGTGGCCCGCACGCCGGCGCTGGAGGCGGTGGCGGCGCGGCTCGGCCCCGCCGTGGCCGGGGAGGTGCGGGCCTGGAAGCGGGGCACGCTGTCCTGGCGCATGGCGATGCCGCCGCAGCGGCAGGACATGCGCAACCTCATCCCCTCCCTCATCCAATGGGATGACGGGCAGGGTGCGGCGCCGCGCCTGGCCGATTCGGGCTGCCGGCTGGTGGCGCTGGAGGCCGAGCACCCGGATGTGGATTCGGTGCGCCAGGCGCTGTCCGTGCGCGGGCTGGCGGAGGCGGTGGCGGTGCGGCGCAGCCCGCATCCGCGCCTGGTCGCGCGGATGCGGCGGGCGGATGGCACGGACGCGACCCTCGCCAGCGGTTGAGGGGCGCGCCCCGGGACGCAAGGCAGGGTGGCGGCGGTGCCTTATTCCGCCCGTCGGGCGTTGCGGGACGGCGCGCTAGCGGGCAGGCTGGTAGTGCCAGACGCTGGCCGGCGGGAAGTTCAGGGGGGTCCAGGCCTTCCGCTTCGCGTCCAGGCCCAGGTCGCGCCATGGCAGCGGCGAGGTGATGCAGTAGGTGTACAGAAGGAAGCCCTTGCCCGGGGCCACGGCCTCGACCGCCGCGACGAATCGGCGCTGCTGCTCGACCGGCAGCAGCACGAGGGGGATGCCGCAGATGGCGGTGCCCACCTTGCCGTGCAGCCGCGCGGGCAGGGCATCGGCCAGTTCGAAGGCATCGCCCTGGATGACCGTGACGCCGGGCAGGACCCGTCGTAGATGGTGTGCCATGTCGGGCACGATCTCCACCACCACCAGCTTCTCCGCCGGCACGCCGGCGGCGAGCAGCGCGCGGCTGATCACGCCGGTGCCGGCGCCGAGCTCGACCACGACCTCATCCTCCTGCCGCCGCACCAGCGCCGCGATCCTGCGGCAGAGGGCGGGGGAGGAGGGGATGATGGAACCCATCTGCAGCGGATTGGCGAGCCAGCGCCTGAAGAAGAGGGCGGCGTTGGCGACCTCGGCATGGGCGCGGCCGCCGGTGGTGGTGTCAGCCATGATTTTCCCCTTGACAGATTTATGACGATGTGCATCGCGGTTACCATCGTCGGTCTATCCCGATTCGCCGCCGGCCGCCAGCCGGGCGCCACGGGCCCGCGCGGGATGCCGGGCCGATGACGGCGCGAATCCTCGTCGTCGATGACATCGCGGCCAATCTCCGGCTGCTCGAAGCCAAGCTGCTGAACGAGTATTACGAGGTGCAGCTCGCCTCCTCCGGGCCGGAGGCGCTGGCGACGGTGCAGCGCTGGATGCCGGACGTCGTGCTGCTGGACGTCATGATGCCGGGGATGGATGGGTATGAGGTCTGCCGGCGGCTGAAGGCGCAGCCGGGCACGGCGCATATCCCCGTGGTGATGATCACGGCGCTGACCGATCCGGTGGAGCGGGTGCGCGGCCTGGAAGCGGGCGCGGATGACTTCCTCTCCAAGCCGGTGGACGATGCGACGCTCTTCGCGCGGCTGCGCGCGTTGCTGCGCATGAAGCAGGTGCTGGATGCCTGGCGCCTGCGGGCGGAGACGGCGCGCGACCTGGGGTTCGAGCCGCCGCCCGGCCCTTCGCCCAATGTCGCCGGCGCGCGCGCGCTGATCGTCAACGAGGATTTCGACGAGGCCGATGCGCTGACCCGCGTGCTGGCGGCGGATGGCATCGATGTCGCCCATTGCTCCGACAGCGGGGAGAGCTGGGATATCCTGATGGATGGCCAGCATGACGTGGTGCTGCTGAGCCTGTCGCTGGATGGCGGCGATGCGCTGCGCCTGGCGTCGCGCCTGCGCGCCCAGGCGGCGACGCGCGACCTGCCGGTGCTGCTGGTGGCGGATACGGGGCAGAAGGGCCTGGTGCTGCGGGGCTTCGACCTCGGTGCCAACGACCATGTGCTGCGGCCGGTGGACCCCAATGAGCTGCGGGCGCGGGTGCGCAACCAGATCCGGCGCAAGCGCTACCAGGAAAGGCTGCGCGCGGACCTCGATCGCAGCCTGGAGATGGCGGTGACGGACCCGCTGACGGGGCTGCGCAACCGCCGCTATGTCCGCCGCCACCTGGAAGGCGTGCTGCGCAATTCCGGCGCGGCCTGCCTGCTGATCGACGTGGACCGCTTCAAGTCGGTGAACGACACCTATGGCCACGCCGCCGGCGACGTGGTGCTGCGGGAGGTGGCGGAGCGCGTGCGCGGGCATCTGCGCGCCGCCGACGTGATCGCGCGCTATGGCGGGGAGGAGTTCCTCATCGTCATGTCCGGCGCCACGACCGAGGACGGGATGCTGGTGGCGGAGCGGCTGCGCGCCGCGATCGCCAATGTGCCGATGGTGGCGGAGGGGCAGGCGCTGAAGGTCACGGCCAGCATCGGCGTGGCCTCCGGCGGGATCGGCGCGCAGTCCGACGATGTGGTGAGCGCGGCCGATGCGGCGCTGTACCGCGCCAAGAACAACGGGCGGGACCGGGTCGAGCCGGCGGTGGAGGAGGATTGGCCGCCGAGCGCGGATCGGGGGACGCCGGCGGCGCGGCAGGCGCGGTAGGGCGGCTGGCGACGCCTCGTGTGGCGCTGCCCCCCTCATCCGACCCTCTCCCCCTTGGGGGGTGAGGGCTTCACCAGATCGCAAACGACGAAAACCGCGCCGGACCCCCTGGGTTCGGCGCGGTTCGCGTTGGATCAGGCGGTCGCGCGGCGCGGGGCCGCGCGCGGGATTACTTGATCTTGGCTTCCCGGAAGACGACGTGCTTGCGCGCGACGGGGTCGTACTTCTTCAGCTCCAGCTTGCCCTGGGCGTTACGGGTGTTCTTCTTCGTCACGTAGAAGTAGCCCGTCGCGGGCTCCGCCGTGCTGACGAGCTTGATCAGGATGGTATTGGCCTTGGCCATCGTTCAGGTTCCAACGCGCGAAACAGGTTGCGGGCGAGCCTTGCGGCCCGCCCGTCGAGAGGGCGCACCATAGTCGGGCGGGCGGGAAGGTCAAGCGCGGCGGGGCGATTCGCCGCTCAACCGCCGGGTCCGCGGATGGCGGTGGCGTAGGCGGCGGGCGACTCGATCAGGGCGCGGGCGGCGGTCAGGTCCGCGCCGCGGCCCTCGGCCGGGGGGCAGGCGCCGCGCAGCGCCGACATCTCGCTGGCCAGGACGGGGGCGCGGGCGGCGCGCTGGCGGAGCAGGGCGCGGCCCATGGGCGCCTCCCCGGTGTTCAGGCGCGCCAGGCCCTGGGCGAGCGCTTCGGGGCCGAGGCTGGTGCAGAGCGCGGGCAGCACGCCCATGCCCTGGATGGGCCAGCCGCTCGGCGCCACCACGCGCGACCAGGTGACGAGGATCTCGCCCTCGTTCGGCAGGGGCGCCACCAGCTGGATCAGCCCCTTGCCCATGGTGGCGCTGCCGACGATGGCGGCGCGGCCGCGTTCCGCCAGGCCCATGGCCACGATCTCGGCGGCGGAGGCGGTGCGGCCATCCACCAGCACCACCACGGGCGTGCCCTGGGCCAGGTCCTGGCCGCCGGCGCGGTAGCGGCGATTGGCCTCGGGGTGGCGGCCTTCGGTGCGCACCACCTCGCCCTCCGCCAGGAAGGCATCCGCCACCGCCACGGCCTGGCCGAGCAGCCCGCCGCGATTGCCGCGGAGATCGAGCACCACGCCGCGGGGCGGGCGGGCGGTGGCGAATCCGTCGCTCAGCACGGTGGCCACGCGCCGGTCGGTGACGGCGGAGAAGCCGCTGATGCGGAGCCAGAGGATGCCGTCGCGGCTTTCGGCGGTGACGGTTTCCGGCACCACCACCTCCCGCACCAGGGTCACGTCGCGGCGCATGCGGCCGCGGCTGATGGTGAGCTGGACCTCCGATCCCTCCGGCCCTTCCAGCAGGGTCGCGGCGAGGCCGGGGTCGCGCGGGCCGAGGGTGCGGCCTTCCACCGCGATCAGCAGGTCCCCCTGCCGGATGCCGGCCTGGGCGGCGGGGCCATCCCGCGACACCTCCGCGATGACCAGCGCATCGCGCCGCGCGGCGACGCGGAGGCCGAGGCCGGACTGGCCGACGCGGCGTTCCCGCGCGCTCCGCGCCTCCGCCGGCGTGACGTAGCGGCTGTAGGGGTCGAGGTGGTTGAACAGCTCCTCGAACCCCGAGGCGATGACGCGTTCCGCGCCGGCGCGGCGCAGCGCCGGGGAGGCGCGCCAGGCGGCCTCGTAGAGATCGGTCAGGGAGAGCGCGACGGCGCCGCCCAGCTGCCGCGGCGTGGCGCGGGCGACCAGCGGCGCGATGGGGATGCTGGCCAGGACGCGATCCTCGCCCAGCAGGCGCAGGCGATCCTGGCGGATCTCGGCGCCGAGGCGCGGGTCGATCACCGTCAGGCCGCGCAGCGACCAGAGGGCCAGGTTGGCGGGGTTCTCGGCCTCCAGGTGCCGTTCCAGCACCAGGGAATGGCTTTCGGCCAGGACGGGTTCGATGGCGCTGCGCGGGAAGGTGTTTTCCTGCGCCTGCGCGCCCGCCGCTATTCCCGCCGCGAGGAGCGTTCCGAAGGCCGCCGCGCGGGCGATTTCGACAAGCGCCTGCCACCCGCGCGCGACCGCGCGCCGCGCGGTGCCGCCGTGGCGGAGGGATCGCCCTGCATGAGGGCGAAGACCATCGCACCCGTCCGCGGAGTCGCCTCCGCCAGCCGCACCTCGACCGCCTGGCCGAGGGTAAAGGTCAGACCCGTCTTGCGGCCGGATAGTCCGCGTCCGGCCTCGTCCAACGTCCATCTGTCGTCCGGCAAGGACGCAAGCGGTACGATTCCGCTGGCGCCGTTCTCCTCCACGGTGACGAACAGGCCGAAGCGTGTCACCCCCGAAATCCGCGCTTCGAACAACTCTCCGACGCGTGTTGCCATGAAGGCAGCCAGGTAGCGGTCCACCGCCTCCCGCTCCGCCGCCGCGGCGCGGCGTTCGGTGCTGGTGATATGCTCCGCCGTGTCGGGGAAGCGTGCCGCTTCGGCATCGGTCAGCGCGCCATCGCCCTTGGAGAGGTTCAGGCCGCGGATCAGCGCGCGATGCACCAGCAGGTCCGCGTAGCGGCGGATGGGGCTGGTGAAATGCGCGTAGCGCGCGAGGGCCAGGCCGAAATGGCCAATATTCACGGGATCATAGGCCGCCTGGGACTGGCCGCGCAGCACGGCCTCATTCACCAGGCGCTCCTCCGGCCGGTCCTTCACGGCGGCGAGGATGCCGCCGAAGTCGCGGGGATGCAGGCGGTCCCGCGCGGGCAGGTTGAGGTCGAGCGACTGCAGGAACTGGCGCAGGCCCTCCAGCTTCTCATCCGACGGACGGTCATGGACGCGGTACATGCAGGGCTGGGACAGGCGCTCCAGCTCCTCCGCCGCGCAGACATTGGCGGCGACCATGAATTCCTCGATCAGCCTGTGGCTGTCGAGGCGCGTGCGCGGCACCACGCCCTGCACCTGGCCCTTCGCGTCCAGCAGCACGCGGCGTTCCGGCAGATCGAGGTCCAGCGTGCCGCGCCGCGCGCGGTCGGCCAGCAGCGCGTCGAAGGCGCCGTAGAGATGGGCGATGAGGTCGGCGGGGACGCCATCGGGGACGGTGCCCTCGTCCCGCGCCTGCTGCACCTGTTCGTAGGTGAGGCGCGCGGTGCTTTTCATGACGCCGCGGCCGAAGCGGTGGCTGACCTTGGTGCCCGACTTGTCGAAGAGCATCTCGACGAAGAGGCAGCCGCGATCCTCCTTCGGGCGCAGGCTGCACCAGCCGTTGGAGAGCGCCTCCGGCAGCATGGGCACGACGCGGTCGGGGAAATAGACGCTGTTGCCGCGCGCCCAGGCTTCCCGGTCCAGCGCGCTGTCGGGCTTCACGTAATGCGCGACGTCCGCGATGGCGACGAGCACGCGCCAGCCGCCCTTGCCGTCCGGTTCGGCCCAGACGGCGTCGTCGAAGTCCCGCGCATCCTCGCCATCGATCGTCACCAGCGGGATGGCGCGCAAATCCTCGCGGTTCCGCTTCGTGACGCCCTTCGCGTCCTCCGCTTCCTCCAGCGCTTCCTCGGGGAAGGCATCGGGGATGCCATGGGCGTGGATGCAGATGAGGGAGACGGCGCGGGCCTCCCCCATCTTGCCGATGCGCTCGATGATGCGGGCGGGGCGGGCGCCGAGGCCGTGGCCGCTGGGCAGCGGTTCCGCCAGCACGATGTCGCCGGGGCGGGCGCCATTCACCTCATTGGCCGGGACGCGCCAATCGGCCTTCTGGCGGCGGTCGGTGGGGGTGATGCGGCCGTCCTCGAACACGCCGAGGATGCGGGCGGGGGCGGTGCTGTGCAGGCGCTTGAAGGTGCGGCCTTCGTAGCGGCCGATGCCGATGAACTTCAGCCGCGCCAGCACGCGCTGGCCGGGGGCGAGGGCGGGCTGCCCGGCGGGTTCGCGATGCATGTAGATGACGGGCGGCGGGCCGCTGGCGCGGTCCCACTGCACGGGGCGCGCGATGGGGTCGCCATCGGGGTCGGTGCCCGTCATCTCCACCACCGCCATGTCCGGCAGGCGGTCATGCGCGATCAGGCCCTTGCGGCCGATCGGCGTGGCGTGGCCGGACTCCGTCAGCTCCCGCAGCATCCCGCGGAGTTCCTGGCGCTGGTCCACATTGAGGCCGAAATGCGCGGCGATTTCCGTCTTGCCGACGCGCTGGCCGGCCGCCTGGATGAATTCCCGCAGTTTCTCGAGTGTCGGCATCACGCCTGGCTCGGCGGTGGCGGCCAGGCGATGGAGGGCGGATTTCTTGCCGAGGGGCGCGCGGCTGCGCACCCCGAAGCCCTTCAGGGGCGGGGCGCGGCGCGGCATGTCAGCCGGCCTTCCGGGCGGCCGGCTTCTTCGCGGTGGTCGCGGCCTTCTTCGCGGCGGGCTTCTTCGCCGCCGGCTTCTTGGCGGCGGCCTTGGGGGCCGCGGCCTTCTTGGCGGGCGCCTTCTTCGGCGCCGGCGAGTCCTCGGCGGCCGGGGCCTTGGCGGTGGCGGCTTTCTTCGGCGCGGCCTTCGCCTTCCCCTTGGCCCCCTTGCCCCCCTTTGGCGGCAGGTCCTTCCCCTTCTCCGCCAGCAGCTTCACCGCGTCATCCAGCGTGACGCTGTCGAAGTCCATGGTGCGGGGGAGGGAGGCGACGCGGCTGCCATGCAGGGCGAAGGGGCCGAAGCGCCCGCGCCGCACCTCCACCACGCCGCCGGAGGGATGGTCGCCGAGCGGCCTTCCGCGCGGCTTGACGTCCGCGAGCAGCGCGACGGCGCGGTTGAGGCCGACCACCAGCACATCGTCATCCGGGTCGAGCGACTTGAAGAGATTGCCCATCTTCACATAGGGGCCGAAGCGGCCGATGGCGGCCGTGATCTCCTCATGCGTCTCCGGATGCACGCCGACCACGCGGGGCAGGGAGAGCAGGGCGAGGGCGCGGTCGAGCGTCAGCGTCTCCGGGTCCATGCCCTTGGCGAGGCTGGCGCGGCGCGGCTTCACCTTCTTGCCCTTGGCGTCCTCCGTCTCCTCGCCCAGCTGGACATAGAGGCCGTAGGGGCCGCGCTTCAGCGTGACGCGCTGGTTGGAGGTGGGATCGACGCCGAGGTCGCGCGCACCCTCGTTGAAGCTGGCGGCGCCATCGGCTTCCGCGCCGGGGGCGACGAGCGGGCGGGTGTAGCGGCATTCCGGATAGTTGTTGCAGCCGATGAAGGCGCCGGTGCGGCCGAGGCGCAGGCCGAGCCTTCCGCCGGAGCAGGCCGGGCAGGCGCGCGGGTCGCTGCCGTCCTCCCGCGCCGGGAAGAAGTGCGGGCCCAGATCCTCATCCAGCGCATCGATGACGTCGCTGATGGTGAGTTCGCTGGTGGAGGCGATGGCCTTGCTGAATTCGTCCCAGAAGGCGCGCATCACCGCGCGCCAATCGGCGCGGCCGCCGGAGATGTCGTCCAGCTTCTCCTCGAGCCCCGCGGTGAAGCCGGTATCGACGTAGCGTTCGAAGAAGGCGACGAGGAAGGCGGTGACCAGCCGGCCGCGGTCCTCCGGGATGAAGCGCCGCTTGTCGAGCCGGACATACTCCCGGTCCTGCAGCACCTGCAGGATGGAGGCGTAGGTGGAGGGGCGGCCGATGCCGAGCTCCTCCAGCCGCTTCACCAGCGTCGCCTCGGAATAGCGGGGCGGGGGCTGGGTGAAGTGCTGGTTGGCGGCGACGGGGCCGTTCTTGAGCGCATCCTTCTCCCGCATCGGGGGCAGGATCTTGCTGTCCTCATCCTCGGCGGCGGCGGCCAGGCCCGCGCGGGCATCGGCGGCGCGGTCGTCCTCGTCTTCCCGGTACAGGCGCAGGAAGCCGTCGAAGGCGATGACGGAGCCATTGGCGCGGAGCCGCGTGCGGCCGCTCGCGTCCGCGATATCGACGGCGGTCTGGTCGATCTCGGCCGACTGCATCTGGGAGGCGACGGCGCGCTTCCAGACGAGCTCGTAGAGCTTGCGCTGGCGGTCATCGAGGAAGCGGGCCACCTGGTCCGGCGTGCGGGTCACGTCGGTGGGGCGGATGGCCTCATGCGCTTCCTGCGCGTTCTTGGCCTTGGAGGAATACTCGCGCGGCGCGCCGGGGATGTAGTCCGGGCCGAAGCTTTCCTTGACGTGGTCGCGGATGGCGAAGATCGCCTCCCGCGCCATCTGCACGCCATCGGTGCGCATATAGGTGATGAGGCCGACGGTCTCGCCGCCGATATCGACGCCCTCATAGAGCTGCTGCGCGACGCGCATCGCCGCCTGCGCGCCCATGCCCAGCTTGCGGCTGGCCTCCATCTGGAGGGTGGAGGTGGTGAAGGGCGGGGGCGGGTTGCGCTTGGTGCGCTTCTTCTCGATGGAGGCGACGCTGAACTTGCCGGCTTCCACCGCGGCCTTGGCGGCCATGGCCGCGGCCTCGTTCGGCAGGTCGAACTGCTCGAGGCGCTTGCCCTCATGGTGCGTGAGGCGGGCGGTGAACTTCGCGCCCACGGGCGTCGCGAACTGCGCCTCCACCGTCCAGTATTCGCGGGCGCGGAAGGCCTCGATCTCGGCCTCCCGCTCACAGATCAGGCGCAGCGCGACGGATTGCACGCGGCCGGCGGAGCGGCTGCCGGGGAGCTTGCGCCACAGCACCGGGGAGAGGTTGAAGCCCACGAGGTAGTCGAGCGCGCGGCGCGCCAGGTAGGCATCGATCAGCGGCACGTCGAGCGGGCGCGGGTTCGCCACCGCGTGCTGGACGGCGCGCTTGGTGATCTCGTTGAAGGTGATGCGGTTGACCTGCACGCCCTTCAGCGCGCCGCGCCGGGCCAGCATGTCCTGCACGTGCCAGGAGATGGCCTCGCCTTCGCGGTCCGGGTCGGTGGCCAGGAACAGGCGGCGCGCGCCCTTCAGCGCCTTGGCGATGGCGCCGACCTGGCGCTCGCCGCGCTCATCGGCCTCCCAATCCATGGCGAAGTCTTCCTCCGGCCGGACGGAGCCGTCCTTGGGCGGGAGGTCGCGGACATGGCCGAAGGAGGCGAGGACGGTGAAATCCGAGCCAAGATACTTGTTGATCGTCTTCGCCTTGGCGGGGCTTTCGACCACGAGGACGTCGGGCATTGTGTGTCGGTCTGCTTTCGGCGCTTGTCCGCGCGGCCCTAGGAGAGGGACCGCGCGACCCGGTTTCCGGGCAGGGTTTCCACCAGCCCGGACAACTCCAGGTCAAGCAGGATCGCCTGCACGGACGGGGCGGATAGCTGGCAGCGGCGGACCAGATCGTCAACGGCCACCGGTGTGGTGCCAATCAATTCAAGCACTTTCGATGGCTCGCCCGGGGGGGAAGGGGCCTCCGCGCGGGGTTCGGGCTGTGTTTCGGGCGTGTTTCGCGGGGCGAAAAGGGGCAGGTCCCGGGGCGCTTCGGGGAGGAATTGCAGGACATCCTCCGCCGTTTCCGTGAGGTGCGCGCCCTGGCGGATGAGGTCGTTGCCGCCCCGGGCACGGGGGTCCAGCGGATTGCCGGGGACGGCGAAGACCTCCCGCCCCGCCTCCAGCGCCAGGCGGGCGGTGATGAGGCTGCCGGATTTGGGCGCGGCCTCCACGACGACGACGCCCAGCACCAGGCCGGCCACGATCCGGTTGCGGCGGGGGAAGTGGCGGGCGAGGGGGGCGGTGCCGAGCGGGGCTTCCGCCACCACGGCGCCGCCCTCCGCGACGATGCGGGCCTGGAGGGGGGCGTTCTCCGGCGGATAGGGCTCATCGAGGCCGCCGGCGACCACCGCGATGGTGGGGCCGGGGGCGGCCAGCGCGCCTTCATGCGCGGCGGCATCGATGCCGCGGGCGAGGCCGGAGGTGATGGCGAGGCCGGCCCGGGCGAGGTCCACCGCCAGCTGTTCCGCCAGGCGCCGCCCGGCCGCGGAGGCGGAGCGGGCGCCGACCAGGCCGATCTGCCGGGCCGAGAGCAGGGCGGGGTTGCCGAGGACGGCGAGGGCGGGGGGCGCATCCTCCAGCAGCGCCAGCAGCGGCGGGTAGAGGGGGGAGCCCAGGAAGAGGAAGCGGCCACCCATCATGGTGAGGGCGGCGAGTTCCCGCTCCGCCAGGGCTTCCGGGAAGGGCGTCAGCGCGCGGCCGCTGCGGGCGGCGTGGCCGGGCAGGGCATCAAGCGCGGCGCGGGCGCTGCCGTGGCGGGCGAGGAGGCGGCGGAAGGTGGCGGGGCCGATGCCCTCCGTCCGCGCCAGGCGCAGGCGGGCGAGGTCATCGCCGGGGGAAGGGGTGGCCGCCATCCTGTCGTCCAGGTTGATAGACGGCCAGTGTGATCGCGCCTGGGGTGTGCGCGCAAGCGCGACGAGTCAGGCCTTCTTGCTGCCGAAGCTGGATTTCGGCTCGGTGCCGGCCATCAGCCGCTGGATATTGGCCTTGTGGCGCCAGGTGATCAGCGCGGCCAGGCCGAGGGCGAAGAGGGCGAGCCTGGTGTCGCCGAAGACGAGGGCGATGACGGGGGCGATGGCGCAGGTGGCGAGCGCGGCGGCGGAGGAGATGCGGGTGGCGAAGAAGACCGCGGCCCAGGCGGCGACGGCCGCGAGGCCGAGCCACCATTGCGCGGCCAGCAGCACGCCGGCGCCGGTGGCCACCCCCTTGCCGCCCTTGAAGCCGAGCCAGACGGGGAAGGCATGGCCCGCCATGGCGGCGAAGCCGGCGACGAGGGCCGCATCCTCCCCCCAGGCGGCGCGGGCGATCAGCAGGGCGGCGACGCCCTTCAGCACGTCGAGCGCGAGGGTCGCCGCCGCCAGCTTCTTGTTGCCGGTGCGCAGCACATTGGTGGCGCCGATATTGCCCGACCCGATGGCGCGGATGTCGCCGAGCCCCGCGGCGCGGGTCAGCAGCAGGCCATAGGGGACGGAGCCCAGGAGGTAGCCGAGCAGGGCGGCGAGGATCAGGGACATCAGCCGAAGACCCTCCGCCCCGCCTTCCAGGTGCCGATGACCCGGCCTTCCAGGGCACGGCCATCGAAGGGGGTGTTCTGCGCCTTGCCGGGCAGCTTGCCGGCCTCCACCCGCCAGCCGCGCTCCGGCTGGAACAGCATGAGGTCGGCGGGGGCGCCCTTGGCCAGCGTGCCGGCGGGCAGCTTCAGCAGGGCAGCGGGGCGGGAGGTGAGGAGGGCGAGGGCCTGGGGCAGGGTCAGGTCGCCGGCATGGACGCGGGCGAGGGTGACCGCGAGCAGGGTGGCGAGGCCCGCGCCACCGGCCTCGGCCTGGGCGAAAGGCAGGCGCTTGTCATCGGCGTCGCGGGGCTGGTGGTCGGAGGCGACGGCATCGATGGTGCCGTCCTTGAGGGCGGCGACGACGGCCAGGCGATCGGCCTCGATGCGCAAGGGCGGCGAGAGCTTGGCGTAGGTGCGGTATTCCCCGATCGCCGTCTCGTTCAGGTCGAAATAGGGGGGCGCGGTGTCGCAGGTGACGGCGAGGCCCTCCGCCTTCGCGGCCCTGATCAGGTCCAGCGCCGCGGCGGTGCTGACATGGGCGAAGTGGACATGGCCGCGGGTCAGCCGGGCGAGGGCGATGTCGCGCGCGACCATCATGGATTCGGCGGCCGGCGGGATGCCGGGCAGGCCCATGCGGGTGGCGCGCTCACCCTCCGTCGCCGCGCCATTGGCGGCGAGCGAGGGGTCCTCGGGGTGCTGGATGATGAAGCTGCCGAAGGCGCGGGCGTAGGAGAGGGCGAGGCGCATGAGGCGCGCGCTGCCGATCGCCTTCCGGCCATCGGTGAAGGCGATGGCGCCGGCTTCCTGCAGCAGGCCGTATTCGGCGATGTCCTTGCCCTCGCAGCCGGCGGTGGCGGCGCCGTAGGGGAGGATGGTGAGGCTGCCCGTGATCTCTCCCCGGCGGATCAGGAACTGCACCAGCGCGGCGTCGTCGATGGGCGGGTCGGTGTCGGGCAGGGCGCAGAGCGTCGTGATGCCGCCGGCAGCCGCGGCCTGGGCGGCGGAGGCCACCGTCTCCCGATGCTCGAAGCCGGGCTCGCCCAGGGCGGCGCGCATGTCGATGATGCCGGGGGCGAGGACGGCGCCGGCGGCATCGATGACGGTCGCGCCATCGGGGACGCCGAGATTGGTGCCGTGGTCGAGGATGACGCCATCCCGCACCAGCAGGCCGCCGGGGGCATCGAGGCCGGTGGCGGGGGCGATGAGGCGGGCATTGGTGAGGAGGGTGTCGGCCATGGGGCGCTTATAGCGTGGCGGTGGAGTCCCGCCATCGGGCGTCAGCGGCGTGTATGCTCGGCGCGAATCGCCCCGAGGCTGCCGCATGCATCGTCGTTCCGCCCTTTTCCTGCCCGCCCTCGCATTGCCCGGCATCGCCCGCGCGCAGGCACCCTGGCCGTCGCGGCCGGTGCGCATCGTGGTGCCCTTCGCGGCGGGGGGGAGCACGGATGTCTCGACCCGGCTGCTGGCGCCGCGGATCCAGCAGGTGCTGGGGCAGCCGGTGGTGATCGAGAACCGGGGCGGGGCGGGGGGCACGATCGGGTCGGACAGCGTGGCGAAGTCCCCGCCGGATGGGAGCGTCTTCGTGATGGGGACGATCTCCACCCATGTGCTGGCGGTCGGGCTTTATGGCGCGCGGCTGCCCTATGACCCGGAGCGCGATTTCGTGGCGGTGGCGCCGACGGTGATGGTGCCGATCTGCATCACGGTGCATCCCTCGCTGGGGGTGAGCGATCTGCGCGGGCTGGTTTCGCTGCTCAAGGCCAATCCGGGGAAGCATGCCTATGGCACCGGGGGCGCGGGCGGGTCGGCGCATATCGGGGCGGTGGCCTTCCTGAACGCCATCGGGGCGGAGGCGACGCATGTGCCGTATCGCGGCAGCGCGCCGATGCTGACGGACATGCTGGCGGGGCAGGTCTCCATCTGCTTCGACACGCCGGCCCTGATCGCGCCGCATCACGCGGCCGGGCGGCTGCGCTGCCTGGCGGTGGCGACGGGGGCGCGGTCTCCGCTGATGCCGGATGTGCCGACGGCGGCGGAGGCGGGGCTGCCGCAGTACAAGGCCTATTCCTGGTTCGGGCTTTTCGCCCCCGCCGGCACGCCCGCGCCGATCGTGGCGCGGATGAACGAGGCGGTGCGGGCGGCGGTGATGGACCCCGGGAACAAGGCAAGGCTGGAGGAGCAGGACCTGCCGCCGATCGCGGAGGGCAGCCCGGCCGAATTCGCCGCCTTCCTGCGGCGGGAGCTGGCGGAATGGGTGCCGGTGGTGCGGGCGAGCGGGGCGACGGCCGACTAGGCGAACAAATCCCCGCGCGGCTTACGCCGCGACCCTCAACGCAGGCGCGGCTTCCAGCGCCAGCGCGTCCACCCCATTGCCCGTGCCGGTGTCGAAACGGGCGGCGAGCTCCACCGCCTCCGCCGCCGTGCGACCGCAGGCCATGGCGGCGAGGGCGAAATCGCGGCCGGAGCCGATGGCGAAGAAGGGCTGCTCGATCCGCCAGCGGCTGTCCCGCCCATGGCACCAGCAGGCGCCATCGGGGGTGATCTCCAGCACCGTCGCCCAGCGGTCGGTGTCCTGCTGCGGCGGGCGGGCGCCACCGCGATCCAGCCAGTCCAGCATCAGCATGCCGACGCCGATATCGCCGGAGAAGCCGAGCAGGCGGCCA
Source organism: Falsiroseomonas ponticola (assembly GCF_016805305.1). GTDB lineage: Bacteria > Pseudomonadota > Alphaproteobacteria > Acetobacterales > Acetobacteraceae > Falsiroseomonas > Falsiroseomonas ponticola. Next base: position 27,210 of record NZ_JAERQN010000010.1, read on the forward strand.
TCGCCGGTGCGGCGGATTTTCACGAGCTCATAGGCCATGCCGCCGGCATTGCCGCGGCGGTCGCCGGCCAGGGTGCGGCCATCCCAGGCGATCGTGGTCATGCGGGGCCTCCGTGGGGATGCCCCGAGTGTCACTCACGTCGGCGTGAGGTGCAAGATGATTGTAGGCAATATGCGACTCACGCGTTCCGGCGCAGCCCCCGCGCCAGCACGTCCAGCACCGCCATCCGCACGGCGACGCCCATCTCCACCTGCTCCCCGATCACGGACCGCACGGGGTCGTCGGCGATGGCGCTGTCTATCTCGACGCCGCGGTTCATGGGGCCGGGGTGCATGACGATGGCGTCGGGCTTGGCGTGGGAGAGCTTCTCGGCATCCAGGCCGTAGAAGCGGAAGAATTCCCGCGCGCTGGGGACCAGGCCGCCGGTCATCCGTTCCTTCTGCAGGCGCAGCATCATGACGACGTCGGCGTCCTTCAGGCCGGTCTTCATGGAATGATGCACCTCGACGCCGAGGGAGGCGGCCTCCGCCGGGATCAGGGTCGGCGGGCCGACGATGCGCACCCGGCAGTTCATGGCCAGCAGCAGGTGGATGTTGGACCGCGCGACGCGGGAATGCAGGACATCGCCGCAGATGGCGACGGTCAGGCCCTCCAGCGTGCCCTTGCGGCGACGGATCGTCAGCGCGTCCAGCAGCGCCTGGGTCGGGTGTTCATGCGTGCCGTCGCCGGCATTGATGACGGCGGCGTCCAGCTTCTGCGCTAGCAGCGCCGGCGCGCCGGATTGCGCGTGGCGGATGACCAGCAGGTCCGTCTTCATGGCGTTCAGGGTGGAGGCGGTGTCGAGCAGCGTCTCCCCCTTGTTCACGCTGCTGGTGGAGACGGACATGTTGACGATGTCCGCGCCGAGCCGCTTGCCGGCGAGCTCGAAGCTGGTGCGGGTGCGGGTGCTGTCCTCGAAGAAGAGGTTGATGAGGGTGCGGCCCTTCAGCAGGTCGCGCTGCGTCTTCCCCTGGCGGTTGAGCAGGGCGTAGCTCTCCGCCAGGTCGAGGAGGTCGGCGATATAGGGGGGCTCGAGGCCCTCGATCGCGAGCAGGTGGCGGTGGGGGAAGGGGAACATGGGGCTTCATCGATCCGCGGCGGCCGGCGCCTGTGTAGCGCCGGGCCGCCGGGGAGGGGAAGGCGGCTGGTAAGGCCGACCGGGATCACCCCGCCGTCACCCTGCCGCCCGTACCAGCGAGGCGCGCGGCCTCACAGCAGGATGGAGGTCGATGCCAGGGTGGTGATGCCCGTCAGACCGATCTGGAAATCCGCCGAGCCATCGCCATCGACATCGCCTTCCAGCACGCCACTGCTGAACCGCAATTGGCCCGCGATGCCGCCGAACCCCGCCGAGCCGATCCAGGTGAAGGCCTGGTCGCCGGTCCGCGTGGTCGCCGCATCGATCAAGCGCAGGTCGATTCGGTCGCCCTCGCCCGCGTTGAGATCGGTGATGATGTCGCCCTGCGCCTCGGCCGCGCTGCGGAAGGTGAAGATGTCCGCGCCAACACCGCCCGTCAGCTCATCGGCGCCCATGCCGCCGTCCAGCGAATCCGCTCCCGAGCCACCCAGGAGCGTGTCGCGGCCAGCTCCGCCATGCAGGCGATCATGGCCGGCCCCGCCATCCAGCCGGTTCCTGCCGGCATTGCCGGTGAGGCGGTTGGCGAGGTCGTTGCCGGTGCCGTCGATGTCCGCGCTGCCGGACAGGCTCAACTGCTCCACCTCGTCCTCGAGCGTCCAGGTGATGGACGCGATGACGCGGTCATCCCCCCCGCCCGGCAGCTCGATGATCCTGTCGTCGATCTGGTCCACGTAGTAGATGTCGTTGCCCGCGCCGCCCGCCATGGTGTTCGCGCCGCCGCCGCCCATCAGGACATCGTTGCCGGCGTCGCCGGCCAGGCTGTCATTGCCCAGGCCTCCCGAGAGCAGGTCGTTGCCGTCGCCGCCGGTCAGGCTGTCATGGCCCCGGCCGCCTGACAGCGTGTCGTTCCCGCCGGCGCCCTCCAGCACATTGGCGCCGCCATTGCCGTCCAGGCGATTGTCGAGGTCATTGCCGGTGCCGTTGAGGTCCGCCGCACCCGTGAGGCTGAGCCGCTCCACCCAATCGCTCAGCGTCCAGTTGACGGAGGCGAAGGCGCGGTCGTAGCCGCCGCCGGCCGCTTCGCTGACCCGGTCGCCGACGTGGTTGATATGGTAGGTATCGTCGCCTTGTCCGCCCACCAGCGTGTCCGGGCCCAGGCTGCCCCGCAGCACGTCGTCGTTGTCCACGCCGATGATCGTGAAGGTGACGGTGGCCGTGGCGCCGCGCGTCAGCGTGTAGGTGAAGCTGTCGGTCGCGACTTGCCCCTCGGGCAGCCATTGCCAGGCGCCGTTGGACTGGTAGTCGAAGCTGCCATCCGCATTCAGCGTGACGGTGGCGCCGGAGCGCAGGAGAACGGGAACGCCGACCCGGGCGGCCGAACCCGCCACCGCGGTGACGACGAGACCCTCATCCGGATCGCTGTCCGCGCCGAAGCCGTTGTCGTCGAAGACGTTGCCCTGCAGGACGCCGAAGTCCGGCAGGACGAAGGCATCGGGGCGCGCGATGCCCGGATCGTCCACCGCCGCTACGTCGATGGCCGCGGTATCCGTCGCCGTGGAGAAGGCGGTGCTGCCGCCATTTGCCGTCGTATCCGCAAGGTCGCCGGCGACCCCCGCGGTGCCGTCCCAGGCGCGGAAGGTGATGGCGTCCGCGACGCGGCCATTCGCATCCGCCGCCGGCTGCCAGAACAACAGGGCAGAGCCGGGCAGGAGCAGGGCCTTGTCCACCGCGAGGGCCGGGGCGGCGGACCAGGAGGCGCCGCCATCGAGCGAGGACCACAGGGTGCCGCCCCCGCCGACGCCGATCACCGCGATGCCCCGCATCGCCGCCGGATCGGCATCCGTGACGCCGCCAAGCAGCGCCGACACCAGCGTCGCACCGGCCTTGGAGCCGGGCGTGGGCGGGCCTGCATCCTCCTGGATGGCAACGAGGGCGGGGGATGCGCTGGCATCGAGCACGGGGGCGTCGTTCACCGAGGTCGAGACCACAAGGGTTCCGGCCTGGAGGGCGCTGGCGCCTTCGCGGTCGAAGGCCCGGACGGTGAAGGTGGTGGTCTCCGTCGTGCCGGCGGCAACCCTGTTGTCGGATGGCGCGAAGTCGAGCGCGCGGAGGGCGGCCTGCGCCGCTTCCGGGGTTGCCGGCAGCAGCAGGTAGGCACCACCGCCGATCGGGATGAAGCCGGAAGCGGCGAGCGATGCCGCGGTGAACACGCCCTTGGCCGGCGCGTCCACCGCGACCGTCACGATCAGCCTCTCGCCCGCATCGGCGTCGGTCACGGTGGCGGCCGCGAAGGGCTTGACCGTCGCCGTGTCGTCGATGGTCAGCACGGTGGCGAATCCGCCGAGTTCCGGAACGTCGTTCGCCTCGACGACGGTGATGAAGACTGAATCGCCGTCCAGTTTCGCGGCGCCATACTCATTGCCGAAGTCATAGGTGGCGATCTCCACGATCGCCTGGCCGACATGATTGGCGTCGGGCGTGAACCGGAGGCCATCCAGCGCGGCATTGATGTCAGCGAGCGTGCCTTCGAAGGTCATGGCGACGTCGGCCGTCCCGTCGCCACTCTCGAAGACCAGGCCGTTCGTGCCAGCCAGCGTCAGCGTGCCGTAGAAGGCCGTCAGGGTGACGCGGAGGTTCCCCGCACCGACATCCCCATCCGCGACCGTGATCGCGGTGCCGAGCGCCGGCGAGAAGACAAGGTCCGTGTCCTCGCTGATCACCGGCGTGACGGGGACCGTGTTCTCGGGCGCGTCGTTGTCGAGGAGGATGGTCAGGGAGAAGGTTGCGGCCGCCGTCGGGCCGGCCCCGTCCTCGCCACCATCCGCCAGGGTGAGGGAGAAGGAATCCGCGGCGGTCTTGCCGTTGTCGTGGGTGTAGCGGAGAAGCCCGTCGATCACATCCTGGTGGCTGAATGTGTCGCCGGCGGCCAGGGCCTCACCCGCATCCAGCGTTCCGTTGGCGTTGGCGTCGCGCCAGATCGTCCCATGGGCGGGCGCGTGTGTCAGTGCCCAGGTCAGGCCCGCGCCGGAGTCATCGACGTCGGCCTCATTGAGGTCCGCGGTGGTGAAGGTGTAGGTCTGGCCCTCGAACAGGTCCGCCGCGAAATCGCCTGCCACTTCGGGCGCATCGTTCACGGGATCGATGGACAACGACATGATCTGCGTTGAGGTCTTGGCGCCACCGGTACCTGTGTTGCCCAGGTCGTTGGCGTCAAAGCGGATTGCGGCCGACCCGAAGTAATTGTTGTCCGGGCGGAAGGTCATCCCTTCCAGCGCCGCATTGATATTGGCAAGCGTCCCGGCGATTGTTATCGACCGGTCCGCGGTTCCGTCGCCGGTGATGAAGTTCAACCCGGCTCGACCCGACAGGGTGATCGCGCCGTTGCTGGCGCTGATGCTCAGGCGCACGGTGGCGCTTCCAGCATCCGCGTCCGACATCGAGACGCGGTTCGACGTGGCAGTCGAGAAGACCAGATTGCTGTCTTCGTTCACCCTTTGACTCTGAGGGGCGCCAACAGCCGGGGTCTGATTGGTGCCGCTCACGGTGCCACCGCGGCGCCGGGGGTTCCGATCTTGATCATGTTTTCAGCCCTGCGATCCTATCCCGGGCTGAATTGTCTAGATTTGCTGATTTTCGTCAACGTTACGATCCGCCTCCGGCATTGGCCGGGATGTCTGGCGGTCAAGGTCGGGCTGTCGCGTCCAAGGCCGCCTGCAGCATGTACGCCGCCGCCGCCGCATCCACCGCCTTGGCGCGCTTCGCCCGGGTGACGTCGGCCTCGATCATCGCCCGGTTCACCGCGGCGGAGGACAGGCGTTCGTCCCAGAAGGCCACCGGCAGCCCCGCGGCATGCGCCAGGTCGCGCCCGAAATCCTTCGCGGCCTGGGCGGCCGGGCCGAAGCTGCCATCCATGGACAGCGGCAGGCCCACCACCAGGCCGCCCACCCCTTCCTTCCTCGCGATCGCGGCCAGGTCAGCGGCCGTCCTGCCCATCTTGCCGCGGGGCAGCGACCCGTAGGGCGTGGCCAGCATCAGCAGCACGTCGGACAGCGCGAGCCCGATCGTCCTCGTCCCGGGGTCGATCCCGATCAGGCGCGCATGGCGGGGAAGCGCGGCGCGGAGGTCGGCCATGTTGAAGATGGGCATGCCGGCCGTTATGGTCCGGCGCCTCGCTTTGGGCAAACCGAGCGATTTCAAGGATTTTCGCCTCCCCATGTCCCTCGATTCCGCAACCGTCCGGCGCATCGCCTCGCTGGCCCGCATCCGGCTGGAAGACGACGAGCTTTCCCGCATGCAGGCCGAGATCAATGGCATCCTCGGCTGGATCGAGCAGCTGCAAGCCGTTGATACGGAAGGGGTGGAGCCCATGGCGGGCGGCAGCCCGGTGGGCCAGGCGCAGGCAAGGCTGCGGCCGGATGCCGTGACCGATGGCGATCGCGCGGAAAAGGTCCTGGCCAATGCGCCGGACCGCATGGGCGCCTGGTTCGGCGTGCCGAAGGTGGTTGAGTGATGCATCCGACCGATTTCACCCTGGCCGGCGCCCTGGCCGCGCTGGAGGAAGGCGCCATCAGCAGCGTGGAGCTGACGCAGGCGCATCTCGACGGGATCGCGAAGCTGAACCCGCGGATCAACGCCTACATCACCGTGACCGCGGAGAAGGCGCTGGTCCAGGCGGCGGAGAGCGACGCGCGCCGCAAGCGGGGCGAGGCCCGGGCGCTGGAGGGCATTCCGCTCGCCATCAAGGACCTGTTCTGCACGGCGGGGACGGAGACGACGGCGGGCAGCCGCATCCTCAAGGGCTTCGTGCCGCCCTATGAGAGCACGGTGTCGCAGAAGCTGCTGGATGACGGGGCGGTCTTCCTCGGCAAGGCGAACCTGGACGAATTCGCCATGGGGTCGTCCAACACGACCAGCGCGGCGGGGCCGGTGGAGAATCCGTGGTCCCGCGCCAATGACCCGGATACACGGCTGGTGCCGGGCGGGTCCTCCGGCGGGTCGGCCGCGGCGGTCGCGGCGCGGATGGCGCTGGGGGCGACGGCGACGGATACCGGCGGGTCCATCCGCCAGCCCGCGGCCTTCTGCGGCATCGCGGGCATCAAGCCGACCTATGGGCGCTGCTCCCGCTTCGGGATCGTGGCCTTCGCCTCCAGCCTGGACCAGGCGGGGCCGGTGGCGCGCACGGTCGAGGATTGCGCGCTGCTGCTGAAATCCATGGCGGGCTTCGATCCGAAGGATTCCACCAGCGCCGACATCGCCGTGCCGGACTTCGCGGCGGCCTGCCGCCGGGGCGTGAAGGGGCTGCGGATCGGGGTGCCGAAGGAATACCGGCTGGACGGCCTGGCGCCGGAGATCGCGGCGCTGTGGGACCAGGGCCTGGCCTGGCTGCGGGAGCAGGGCGCGGAGACGGTCGAGATCAGCCTGCCGCACACCAAGTATGCGCTGCCGACCTACTACATCGTGGCGCCGGCGGAGGCTTCCTCCAACCTCGCGCGCTATGACGGCGTGCGCTTCGGCGCCCGCGTGACGGAGCCGGGGTCGGACCTGCGGGACCTCTATGAGCGCACCCGCGCCGCGGGCTTCGGGGCGGAGGTGAAGCGGCGCATCATGATCGGCACCTATGTGCTGAGCGCCGGCTACTACGACGCCTACTACCTCAAGGCGCAGAAGATCCGCGCCCTGATCCGGCGGGACTTCGAGGAGGCGTTCAAGCAGGTGGACGCCATCGTCACCCCCGCCACGCCCTCGGCCGCCTTCGGGATGGATGAGAAGCAGGACGACCCGGTGACGATGTACCTGAACGACGTCTTCACCGTGACGGCGAACCTGGCGGGGCTGCCGGGCCTGGCCGTGCCGGCGGGGCTGGACGGGCAGGGGCTGCCGCTCGGCCTGCAGGTGATCGGGCGGGCCTTCGACGAGGAGAGCGTCTTCGCCGTGGGCCACGCGATCGAGCAGGCGGCGAATTTCACGGCGGTGCCGCAGCTGCGGGCGTGACGCCGGGCCGGCGATGCGGGGCCGCCGCATCGCCGGGCCATCCGCAACATTGATGTTTTGTGACCCCTTGGCAGTCTTCCGGAACCGTCACTAAACGGCCTCGCAACCAATGCGAGAGTTCGGTGATGATTCGGATGGCGGTTCCGTTACTTCTGGCTGCAACCCTGCTGGTGGGCTGCGCGGCCAAGCCGCCGGGGCCGGTCAGCGCCGCGGACCGGGCCGCGCCGCATACCCTGGTCAGCGCCGCGCCCGAAGCCGCGATCGAGGTCGATGGTGACACGGGCTATACGGTGCCCGGCTTTGTCGCGACCTCCCCCGCCGGGATGATCGGCGGCCTGATCGGCCAGGCCATCGTCGCCTCCATTGAGATACCGGCTGCCCAGCGCCGCGCCGAGCGCCGGGCAGCGCTGGCGGCGGCGCTGGGCGATACGGCGGCCGGCGCGACCCTGTTTGCCAGCACCTTCGATGCGGAGCTGCAAGCGCGTCTGCGCGCTGTCCCGGACCTGCAGCTGCGGCCGGCGCCGGCCGACGGCAAGCCAACGGCCGATGTCGCCGTCATCACGGTGGCCCGCAGCGCCGTCGTCTCCACCGATGGGCGCATGCTGGTCGGGCGGGCCAGTGCCTCTCATCGCGCGGTGAACGGGACCGGACCCACGGTCGTGCGCCATTACCTGGTGTTCTCCGCCGACCATGGCGTCACGGGCGACGCTGCTGCCATCGAGGCGTGGCGCGTTGAGGGCGGGCGGCTCCTGCGGGAGCGGACGGAAGAGGTGGCGCGGGAGCTCGCGCGCCTCGTGAACAACCAGCTCTTCGAACTGGAGGAGCAGGATGTCCAGAAGCTCCGCTGGGTCCGGCTGAACACCCCCGGCGCGGCGCTCCACAACATGCCGCGGACGATGCGGCTGCCGGAGACGACCTGGGGCTACCTGGTGAACCGCAGCGCGGAGAGGGCGCTGCTGGCGGTGCCGGCGCAGAACGCGCCTGACACCTATGTCTGGGTCAGCGTCCCGGTGGCCGCGGTCCCGGCCCTTGGCAGCTGACGGCCGCGACAGGGCTTGCTTTCCGCCGCCAGCCGTTCTTTTGCTGGCGGCGGCACCGGCCGGGATCTTCCACCCGGCGGGTTGAAGCAGGATTTGGGCATGACCTACACGATCGAAGGCCGCACGGGCCCCTGGGAACTCGTCATCGGGCTTGAGGTCCATGCCCAGGTGATCAGCCAGTCCAAGCTGTTCAGCGGCGCCGCCACGGCCTTCGGGGCGGAGCCGAACAGCCAGGTCAGCTTCATCGATGCCGGCTTCCCCGGCATGCTGCCCGTCATCAACCAGGAATGCGTGGCGCAGGCGGTGCGGACGGGGCTCGGCCTGAACGCCAAGGTCAACCTCTGGTCCCGCTTCGACCGCAAGAACTATTTCTACGCGGACCTGCCGCAGGGCTACCAGATCAGCCAGTTCGCGCATCCCATCGTGGGCGAGGGCGCGGTGGAGATCACGCTGGCGGACGGCACGGTGAAGTCCATCGGCATCACGCGGCTGCATCTGGAACAGGATGCCGGCAAGTCGCTGCATGACCAGCACCCCGCGAAGTCCTTCATCGACCTGAACCGGTCGGGCGTGGCGCTGATGGAGATCGTCAGCGAGCCCGACATGCGCTCCCCCGAGGAAGCCGGGGCCTATCTGTCGAAGCTGCGGCAGATTCTCCGCTACCTCGGCACCTGCGACGGCAACATGGACGAGGGCTCCATGCGCGCCGACGTCAATGTCTCCGTCCGCAAGGCGGGGGAGGGCTATCGCACGCGCTGCGAGGTGAAGAACGTCAACTCCATCCGCTTCGTCATGCAGGCGGTGGAGGCCGAGGCGCGGCGGCAGATCGAGGTGTGGGAGGATGGGGGCGAGGTGGTGCAGGAAACGCGCCTCTTCGACACCAGCCGCGGCACCACGCGGTCCATGCGGTCCAAGGAGGATGCGCATGACTACCGCTACTTCCCGGAGCCCGACCTTCCGCCGCTGGTGCTGGAGAGCGACTGGGTGGAGGCGCTCAAGGCCTCCCTGCCCGAACTGCCGGATGCGCGGCGCGCGCGCTACGTCGCCCTGGGGCTCTCGCCCTATGACGCCCATGTGCTGACGCTGGAGAAGGAGACGGCCGTCTTCTTCGAGGGCGTGGCCAAGGGGCGCGATGCCAAGACGGTGGCGAACTGGCTGACGGGCGACTTCTTCGCGCATCTCAACAAGCGCGGCGTCGGCATCGAGGAAAGCCCGGTGCCGGCGGCGGACCTCGGCGCGCTGATCGACCTGATCGCGGACAAGACGATCAACGGCAAGATCGCCAAGGATGTGCTGGAGATCATGTTCGAGGAGGGCAAGACGCCCGCCGCGATCGTGGCGGAGCGCGGCCTGAAGCAGGTGACGGATACCGGCGCCATCGACGCCGCGGTGGACAAGGTGCTGGCCGCGAATGCGAGCCAGGTGGAGCAGTACAAGGCCGGCAAGGTGACGCTGTTCGGCTTCTTCGTCGGCCAGACGATGAAGGCCCTCCAGGGCAAGGGGAACCCGGCCCTGGTGAATGAGGTGCTGAAGGCGAAGCTGGGGGGGTAGGCGCAGACCCCCACCCCGACCCTCCCCCGCAATCGCGGGGGAGGGAGTAGTGTCACGCCGGCCGCACCCCCCAGGGATACGGCATGCTCCCCTTCACCATCCCCGTGATGCTCCGCCGCCAGGCGTTCCGCACGGTGAACTGGCCGAGCGGGATGGTCGCGACATCGTCCTGTGCCAGGCGGTTGATCTCGTTGGCCAGCGTCTGCTGCTGGTCGGCGTTGGGCGCGTCGAACCAGGCCTGGATCAGCTCCTGCGCGCGGGCGCTGTCGTACCAGCCGAACCAGCCCGTCGGCCCGGGCCCCTTCACCAGCGACGAGACCGCGGGGTTCAGGTAGCCGAGCGAGCTTCCATAGGTGTGGAAGATGCTCCAGCCGCCGCGCTCCGTGGGTTCCGTCCGCACGCGGCGCTGCACGACGGTGCCCCAGTCGGTCTCGGCGAGTTCCACATTCATGCCGATGCGCCGCAGCCGGTCGGCGGTGATCTGGCCATGCGGGCCGATCAGCGGGAAGTCGGTGGGGTTGATGATCACCACCTTCTCCCCGTTGTAGCCGCTGGCCTGGAGTGCCGCGCGGGCGCGGTCCAGGCTGCGCGGCGCGGCGTTGAGCGGCGAGAGATCCTCCACCCCATAGGGCGTGCCGCAGGGGAAGAGGCTGTGGCATTCCCGCCAGATGCTGCGGTCGTCGCCCAGCGTGGCGCGCATGTATTCCGTCTGGTCCACCGCCAGCGCCACCGCCTGGCGCACCTTCAGGTTGTTGAAGGGCGGCTGCAGATGGTTGAGGCGCATGATGGACATGAGGCCGGCTTCCGCCAGCACGCCCACCTGGATGTTGCGGTTGCGCGCCAGCGTCGGGATGAGGTCCGACAGCGGCTGTTCCAGCCAATCCACCTCGCCGGCCTGGAGCGCGGCGGCCGCCGTCGCGGGGTCCGGCAGGATGTGCCATTCGATGCGCGGGAAATGCGCGACCTTGCCGCCGGAGGCACCTTCCGGCGCCTCGCCGCGCGGGCGATAGGCTTCGTTCTTCGCATAGACCACGCGGCTGCCGCTGACGAATTCGTCGCGGACGAAGCGGTAGGGGCCGCTGCCCACGGGGTCGCTGACCTGGGTGTTGGCATCCGTCGCCGCCAGGCGGGCGGGGATGATGAAGGGGACATTGGCGTCCGGCTTGGCCAGCGCTTCCAGCAGCAGCGGGAAGGGGCGCTTCAGCCGGATCTCCAGCGTGCGGTCATCGGCGGCGCGCCATTCATCGACGGATTGCGCCAGGATCTGGCCGAAGGGGTCGCGCCGCGACCAGCGCGCCAGGCTGGCGGCGCAATCCTGCGCGCGCACGGGCTCGCCATCATGGAAGCGCAGCCCCTCCCGCAGCCGGATCCGCCACACCCGGCCATCGGCCGAGGTTTCGTGCCCCTCCGCCATCTGCGGCTTCGGGCGCAGCTGGCCGTCCAGCGCATAGAGCGTGTCATAGACGTGGTAGCCATGCATCTGGGTGACGATGGCGCTGGTCCAGATGGGGTCGAGCGCCGTGAGGTTCGCCTGCGGCACGAAGCGCAGCGTGGCCGCGCGGGCGGGCTGGGCGATGGCGGGCGCGTGGCCGGCGAACAGGCCGAGCCCCGCCCCCGCCTGAAGCAGGGAACGACGTTGCATGGCAGCTTCCTCCTCGCTGTTCTTCGCGACAGCGGCGGAAGGCTAGGCACCCTTGCGGCGGCGGGTCAATGCGGCCGGTCCAGCACGCCTTCCAGCCCGCGGGCCAGGTCGAGCAGCGCGGGGCGCGCTTCCTCCAGCAGCGCTTCCCGCGAGCAGACAAAGGCGGGGGCGCCGACATTGATGACCATCGGCGGCATGCCGCCGCCGGGGCGGAAGCTGGTGGCGATGGCGTTCACGCCTTGCTGCCATTCGCCGAAGGAACAGCAGATGCCGATCCGCGCCGCATCCTCCCGCGCCCGCGCCACGCCGGCGGCGATGCGGGGCCAGGCGCCGTCATCCAGCTCCCGCAGCCGCAGCAGCGCTTCCTCCCGCTCGGCCGGCGGTGCCGCGGCCAGCCAGGCGCGGCCCATGGCGGAGAAGGCGAGGGAGATGCGCGACCCGGCCTCCAGGTTCAGCGAGATGGGCGCGTCGCTGCGGACCACTTCCAGGTAGAGCATCGACAGGCGGTCCCGCATGCCGAGTGCCACGACGGCGCGGGTGCGGTTGGCCAACTCCTGCATCGGCGCGCGGGCGATGCCGCGGATGTCGAGCCCGCCCAGCGCCGCGCCGCCCAGCGCGATGGCGGCGGGGCCGAGGCGATAGCGCTGCACCTCCGGCACATGCAGCAGCCAGCCCGCGCGCGTCAGGGTGGCGGTGAGGCGGGAGACGGTGCTGCGCGGCAGGCGGGTGCGGGACGCGATTTCCTGGTTGCCGAGCGGGCCGTCGCCGCGGCGGAAGCAGCCGAGCACGTCGAGCCCGCGCGTCAGGGCCGTGACGGTATCGGCCGCTTCCGCGGGCAGCGCTTCGCCGGCGCGGCGGCGGGGCATCAGCGCAGGCTTTCGCGCGCCGCCGCGTATTCCGCGCGAAGGCGAGCCACGACCTCCGCCGTGGTGGGGGCATCGGTGATGCTGCCCACCCCCTGGCCGGCGCCCCAGATGTCCCGCCAGGCCTTCACGGATGTGCTGCCGAAATTCATCGCGGTCTTGTCGCGGGGCGGCAGCGCATCGGGGTCGAGGCCCTGGGCCACGATGGAGGGCTTGAGGTAGTTCCCGTGCACGCCGGTGAAGAAGGGCGTGTAGAGGACATCGGCGGCGCTGCTTTCCACGATCATGCGCTTGTAGCCCTCCGCCGCATTGGCTTCCCGCGTCGCGATGAAGCGCGTACCGATATAGGCGAGGTCCGCGCCCATGGCCTGGGCGGCCAGGATCTGCCCGCCCTGGGTGATGCTGCCGGACAGCGCGAGGGGGCCATCGAAGATGCGCCGGACCTCCGCCACCAGCGCGAAGGGGGAGAGGGTGCCGGCATGGCCGCCGGCGCCGGCGGCGACGAGGATCAGGCCATCGACCCCGGCCTCCAGCGCCTTCTCCGCATGGCGCAGATTGGTGACGTCGTGGAAGACGATGCCGCCCCAGGCATGCACGGCATCGATCACGGCGTTGGGCGCGCGGAGCGAGGTGATGATGATGGGGACGCGGTGCTTCGCGCAGACCTCCAGGTCATGCTCCAGCCGGTCGTTGGAGGCATGGACGATCTGGTTCACCGCGAAGGGCGCGTCGCGGTCCGTGAGCTCGGCGTGCAGCCGGGTCAGCCATTCGTCCAGCGCTTCCTTCGGCCTGGCGTTCAGCGCGGGGAAGGAACCGACGATGCCGGCCCTGCATTGCGCGATGACGAGGTCGGGGTGGGAGACGATGAACATGGGCGCGGCGATGGCGGGCAGGCTCAGGCGGCCCTGCAACAGCGCGGGAAGGGGCATCGGGAGGCTCCGGCGTGATGCGGCGCAGGATGCTGGCGCAGGCGCGGGGCGGCAAGGCTTTCGTCTTTAATTCCGTCGAACGGGATAAGGGCCGGGGGTGGCTTCCGGCTTGACGCTACGGCGGGGATGGGCGACCTCTGCGAGGGAAAACACGCGTTAATTTCCGTATTTCGGAATAAGGGAGCGCCGCATGGCCGAGCTGGTCCGGTTCGAGGTGGTGGATGGTGTCGGCGTCGCGACCCTCTCGAATCCCCCGGTCAATGCGCTGTCGGCCGCGCTGCGCGCCGCGCTGTTCGGGGCGGTGAAGCGGGCGGAAGCGGATGCGGCGGTGCGCGCGCTGGTGATCGCGGCGGAGGGGCGGACCTTCATCGCCGGCGCCGACATCTCCGAATTCGGCAAGCCGCCGGCCTCGCCGACCCTGGCCGACCTCGTGGCGGCGCTGGACCAGGCGTCGAAGCCGGTGGTGGCGGCGATCCATGCGGCGGCGCTGGGTGGCGGGCTGGAAGTGGCCATGGCCTGCACGGCGCGGCTGCTGGGGCCGAAGGCGAGCCTCGGCCTGCCGGAGGTGAAGCTGGGGCTGCTGCCGGGCTCCGGCGGCACGCAGCGGGCACCGCGGCTGATGGGCGCGGCGGCGGCGCTGAGGCTGATGGTGCAGGGCGATCCGCTGCCGGCGAAGGCGGCGGTCGAGGCGGGCCTGGCGGACGGCATCGCGGAGGGCGATCTGGTGGCGGCCGCGCGGGCGCATGCGGCGGCGCTGGCGGCGGGGCCGACTCCGAAGCCGGTCTCCGCCCGGGATGAGGGGCTGGGATCGCGGGAGGCCTTCGAGGCGGAGGCCGCGAAGCTGGCGGCGCGCGCGAAGGATGAGCCGCAGATCGCGGACTGCATTGCCTGCGTCCGCGCCTGCTTCGACATGAACTTCACCGACGGCGTGGCCTTCGAGCGCGCGGCCTTCCTGCGGCTGCTCGACGATCCCCGCAGCAAGGCGCTGCGCCATGTTTTCTTCGCGGAGCGCGAGGCGGCGAAGATCGCGGGCGTGCCGGCCGGCACGAAGCCGCGGGAGGTGAAGCGCGCCGCGGTGCTGGGTTCCGGCACCATGGGCGCGGGCATTGCCATGTGCTTCGCCAATGCCGGCATCCCCGTCCGCGTCATCGAGACCGATGAGGCCGCGAGCGCCAAGGGCATCGAGCGCATCCGCGGGACCTACGAGGCCAGCGTGAAGCGCGGCAGCCTGACGGCCGAGGCGCGCGATGCGCGGATGGCGCTGATCGAGGGCGCGGTCGGGCTGGAAAGCGCTGCCGAGGCCGACCTGGTGGTGGAGGCGATCTTCGAGGATCTCGACCTCAAGAAGCAGGTTTTCGCGACGCTGGATCGTGTGACGAAGCCGGGGACAGTGCTGGCCTCCAACACCTCCTACCTCGACATCGACGCGATGGCGGCGGTGACGTCGCGGCCGGGCGACGTGCTCGGCATGCATTTCTTCTCCCCGGCCAATGTCATGAAGCTGCTGGAGATCGTGCGCGCGAAGCACACGAGCGCGGAGGCGCTGGCGACGGCGGCGGAGGTCGGGCGGAAGCTGAAGAAGGTGCCGGTCGTCGTCGGCGTCTGCTTCGGCTTTGTCGGCAACCGCATGCTGGCGCAGCGGTCGCGCCAGGCGGAGCGGCTGCTGCTGGAGGGTGCATCGCCGGCGCAGGTGGACGCCGCGCTGACGGGCTTCGGCTTCAAGATGGGCCCGTTTGCGATGACGGATCTCGCGGGCCTCGATATCGGCTGGCGCGTGCGCAAGGCGACGGGCGGCCGCGCGCCGGTGGCGGATGCGCTGGTGGAAGCGGGCAGGCTCGGCCAGAAGACTCAGAAGGGTTTTTATCAGTATCCGCAGGGTTCGAGGACCGGCGTCGTCGATCCCGAGGTCGATGCGCTGATCGAGAAGGTCGCGAGCGCGGAGGGCGTGACGCGGCGGGCGATCGACGGCGACGAAATCCTGGACCGGCTGGTGTTGCCGATGGTGAACGAGGGCGCGCGCATCCTGGAGGAAGGGATCGCGGCGCGGCCGGGCGACATCGATGTGGTCTGGCTGAACGGCTACAACTGGCCCGCCTGGCGCGGCGGCCCGATGCATTACGCGGATGCGCGGGGCCTGGCGGAGGTCGCGGCGCGGCTTGCGCAATTCGCTGACCAGACCGGCGATGAATCGCTCCGCCCCGCGCCGCTGCTGGCCAGGCTGGCGGCGGAGGGGAAGGGCTTCGGCAGCCTGAAGGCGGGGTGATGCGCCCCTGGGACGCCGCATACCCGCCGGAATGCCGGTGGGACGTGCCCATCCGGACGGGCACGCTGCCGGGCTTCCTGGACGATGTGGCGGCGCGTTTTTCCGCGTTGCCCGCGCTGGAATATCGCGGGCATGTGCTGCGCTATACGGAGCTGCGCGACTGGTCGGACCGCATCGCGGCGGGGCTGATGGCGCGGGGCATCGGGCGCGGGGATTGCGTGGCGCTCTACCTGCCGAACACGCCGTGGCATCCGCTCTGCTTCTTCGCGGTGCTGCGGACGGGGGCGCGGGTGGTGCATCTCTCGGCCCTCGATGCGAAGCGGGAGATCGCGCACAAGGCGCGGGATGCGGGGGCCACCTGCGTCGTCACGACCGGCTTCGGATCGCTGTTGGCGAATGCGCAATGGCTGCGGGAGACGGGGGCGGTGCGCGACGTGTTCCTGGCGCCGGAGGCGCGCTGGGGCGGCGAGGATGCGGCGAACGATTTTCTTCCGCTGCCCGAGGCGGATTTGCCCGAGGCCTGGCCCGCGATCGGCGTCGAGGATGTCGCGCTGCTGCAATACACCGGCGGCACGACGGGTACGCCCAAGGGCGCGATGCTGACACATGGGAATCTGACGGCGACGGTCGCCTGCTACAAGGCGTGGCGGGATGCGACGTCCCTGCCCGAAGGCACGGCGCGGGTGCTGGTGGCGCTGCCGCTGTTCCACATCTTCGCGCTGACGGCGGTGCTGCTGCGGCAGTTTTCCGAAGGCGCGCTCTGCCATCTGCGCGTGCGCTTCGATGCGGCCGCCTGGGCCGATGATGTGGAGCGGCTGCGCATCACGACCTTTCCCGGCGTGCCGACCATGTGGATCGGGATCCTCAACCTGCCGGGGATCGAGCGGCGCGACCTGTCATCCCTGCGGCAGTTGAGTTCGGGTGGCGCGCCGATGCCGCATGAGGTGCAGCAGAGGCTGGAAGCGGTGCTCGGCCAGCGCATCGGCGGCGGCTGGGGCATGACGGAGACAGGGCCGGCCGGCACGCGCCTGCCACCGCACGCGCCACGCCGCGCGGGGCTGATCGGGCTGCCGCTGCCGGGCGTGGATGCGCGGATCGTGGCGCTGGATGATCCGAGGCGTGTCCTGCCGCCGGGCGAGGTGGGGGAGATGGCGGTGCGCGGCCCCAATGTCTTCGTGGGCTATTGGGGCCGCGACAATGCCGACACCTTCGTCGATGGCTGGTTCCTGACAAGCGACGTCGGCTGGATGGATGAGCAGGGCTATTTCACCCTGGTCGATCGCCGCAAGAACATGATCCTGTCCGGCGGCTTCAACGTCTATCCCGCGCAGATCGAGCAGGCGATCTACGAGCATCCGGCGGTCGCGGAATGCATCGTCATCGGCGTGCCCGACGCCTATCGCGGCCAGGCCGCCAAGGCCTTCTGTGCGTTGAAGCCGGGCGCGGCCCCCTTCACGCTGGAGGAATTGCGCACATTTCTGGCCGACCGCCTGGGCAAGCATGAATTGCCGGCGGCGCTCGAGATTCGCGAAAGCCTGCCGCGCAGCGCCGCAGGCAAACTGATGGCCGCGACGCTGCGGGATGAGGAAGCCGCGCGCGCGGCCCACCAATAGGAGAGACGCCATGGACCTCCGCTACACGCCGGACGAGATCGCCTTCCGCGACGAATTGCGCCAGTTCTTCAGGACGCAGATCCCCGCGGAAATCCGCCGCAAGGTGAGCGAGGGGCGCAAGCTCTCCCGCGAGGATATCGTGACGACGCAGCGCGTGCTGCACGCCCATGGCATGGCGACGCCGAACTGGCCGGTGGAATGGGGCGGCAAGGACTGGTCGCCGGTGCAGCGCTACATCTTCAGCGAGGAGATCCAGGCCTGCGCCGTGCCGCAGCCGCTCTCCTTCAACGTCAACATGGTCGGGCCCGTCATCGCCACCTTCGGGTCGCAGGCGCAGAAGGAGCGCTTCCTGCCGAAGACGGCGACGCTCGACATCTGGTGGGCGCAGGGCTTTTCCGAACCCGGGGCGGGCTCCGACCTGGCGTCGTTGAAGACGACGGCGCGGCTGGAAGGCGACGAGTATGTCGTCAACGGGCAGAAGACCTGGACGACGCTCGGGCAGTATGCCGACTGGATCTTCTGCCTGGTGCGGACGGACCCGGCGGCGAAGAAGCAGCAGGGTATTTCCTTCCTGCTGATCGACATGAAGACCCCCGGCATCACCATCCGCCCCATCATCACCATCGATGGCGGGCATGAGGTGAACGAGGTCTTCTTCGACGATGTGCGCGTGCCCGCCGAGAACCTCGTCGGCCAGGTCAACAAGGGCTGGGACTATGCGAAGTTCCTGCTTTCCAACGAACGCATCGGCATCGCGCGCATCGGGCTGACGAAGGAGCGGCTCGCTCGCGTGAAGCGCCTGGCGCAGGAGACGCCGGCGGGGGAGGGGATGGTCTGGGACGACCCCGATTTCCGCCGCCGCCTGGCGTGGTCCGAGATCGAGCTGAAGGCGCTGGAGATCACGCAGATGCGCGTGGTGGCCGCCCAGCGCAGCAAGGCCAGCGACAAGCCCGACCCTTCGTCGTCGATCCTGAAGATCAAGGGCAGCGAGATCCAGCAGCAGGCGACGCAGTTGCTGGTCGATGTCGCCGGCCCCTACGCCATGCCGCGCCCGGACCGGGAGGAGGAGGGGCTGAACCTGCCCTCGGTGGGGCCCGAATGGGCGGATGCGGCGGCGCCGCTGTTCTTCAACTACCGCAAGGTCTCGATCTACGGCGGATCGAACGAGATCCAGCGGAACATCATCGCCAAAGCATTCCTGGGCCTCTGACATGGATTTCGATCTCACTGACGAACAGCGCATGCTGGCCGAGAGCGTCAATCGCCTCGTCACCGATGCCTATGGCGATTTCGAGCACCGCAAGGGCTACCGCGCCGCGCCGCGTGGCTTTGCCGATGCGAACTGGAAGGCGCTGGCGGAGATGGGGCTGCTCGGCCTGCCCTTCGCGGAGGAGGATGGCGGCTTCGGCGGCGGGCCTGTCGAGACCATGCTGGTGATGGAAGCAATCGGCCGCGGCCTGGTGCTGGAACCATTCCTCGCGACGGTGGTGCTGGCGGGCGGGCTGCTGCGGCGCGCGGGCTCGGCTGAACAGCGTGCGGCGATCCTGCCCGGCGTCGTGGAGGGCAGCACCGTGCTGGCCTTCGCGCATCAGGAACGCCAGGCGCGGCATGACCTGCATGACGTCGCCACGACCGCGAAGCGGGACGGCGATGGCTGGGTGCTGGATGGCGCCAAGGGCGTGGTGCTGGCGGGCGATGCCGCTGACCGCATCATCGTCTCCGCCCGCACCTCCGGCGCACGGCGGGATCGCGACGGCATCAGCCTCTTCCTGCTGGATCCCGCGACACCAGGCGTCACCCGCCGCGGCTATGCGACGCAGGACGGACTGCGCGCGGCGGAGCTGGTGCTGGAGGGCGTGCGGCTGCCCGCCGGCGCGCTGCTGGGCGCGGAAGGCCAGGCGCTGCCGCTGATCGAGCTGGTGGTGGATGAGGCCAACGCGGCGCTGTGTGCGGAAGCGCTGGGCGCCATGGAGGTGCTGCGCGACCTGACGGTGGACTACCTGAAGCAGCGCCAGCAATTCGGCCAGCCCATCGGCAGTTTCCAGGCGCTGCAGCACCGCGCCGCCGACATGCTGGTGGCGACGGAGCAGGCGCGCAGCATGGCGATGTATGCGGCGATGATGGTGCAGTCCGGCGATGCGGCGGCGCGGCGCACGGCGCTGTCGGCCGCCAAGGCGCTGGTCGCGAAGCTCGCCGACCAGCTCGGCAAGGATGCGATCCAGCTGCATGGCGGCATCGCGATGACCGAGGAATACAAGGCCGGCCACTACTTCAAGCGGCTGACCATGATCGGCACCCTGTTCGGCGATGTGGACCACCATCTGCGCGTCGTTGTTGCGGCGGGGGGCCTGCCCGAGGCAGTCTGACCCTCAACAAGGGGGAGACGATTCATGCCGGGAACGGGCTTCGGGCGGCGCGTGGCGCTGGGGATGGCGGGGGCGGTCCTCGCCACGCCGGCGCTGGCACAGGGGCGGTTCCCCGACCGCGCCATCCGCGTGCTGGTTCCCTTCCCGCCAGGCGGCACCACGGATATCCAGATGCGGGCGCTGTGCGAGGGCGCGTCGCGGCGCCTCGGCCAGCCCATCGTGATCGAGAACCGGCCCGGCGCCGGCGGCAGCCTGGGCGCCACGGCGCTGGCGCAGGGCACCAGGCCGGACGGCTACACGCTGTCCTGCATGCCGAATTCCATCTTCCGCATCCCCGTGATGATGGCGCGGCCGAGCTACGACCCGATGGAGGATTTCACCTGGGTCATCCGCCTGGTGGGCTACACCTTCGGCATCGTCGTGCGCGCGGATGCGCCCTGGCGCACGCTGCAGGAATTGTTGGCGGATGCGCGGGCGAATCCGGGGAAGATCACCTATGGCACCCCCGGTGTCGCGACGCTCGATGTGACAATGGAGCGGATCGCGCAGCTTTCGGGCGGCATCCAATGGGTGCATGTGCCCTTCAGGGGCGGCGCGGACAACATCCAGGCGCTGCTGGGCGGGCAGATCAACGTCTCCGCCGAGAGCAGCGTCTGGGCGGAGCTGGTGCTGGACGGGCGGCTGCGGCTGCTGGCGACCTGGGGTGAGGAGCGGCCGGCGCGCTTCACCATGGCACCGACCCTGCGGGAGGCCGGCGTGCCGGTGGTGAATTCCTCGCCCTATGGCCTGGCGGGGCCGAAGGGGTTGGACCCGGAGATCGTCGCCGCGCTGCATGACGCCTTCCGCGACTCGCTGCAGGACCCCGCGCACCTCGCGATCCTGGAGCGGTTCAACATGCCGCTGATGTATGCGAACGGCGCCGACTACGCGCGCTATGCGCGGGAGTTCTATGCCGAGGACAGCGCCATGGTGCGGGCGATGGGGCTGCGGTTCTGATCGCTACCGCTTCCCCGCGATCTGCTTGTTCTCCAGCCGCGACAGCAGCCTGACGCAGGGCCAGAGCAGGAGAAAATAGGCCAGCGCCGCCACCATGATCGGCGTCGCGTTGTAGGTCACGCTCTGCGCCTGGCGGGCCTGGAACAGCAGCTCCGGCAGCGCCACGACGCTGGCGATGGAGGTGAGCTTCACCACCTCCAGCGTGTTGGAGATCAGGTCCGGCAGCACGTTGCGCACGGCCTGGGGCAGCACGATGAAGACCCAGACCTGCCAGGGGCGGAGCCCCAGCGCGCGCGCGGCCTCCGGCTGGCCACGCGGCACGCTCTCGATGCCTGCCCGCAGGATCTCCGCGTAGTAGGCGCCGGTGTTCAGCAGGAAGCCGAGCGCGACCGCGCCCCAGGCGCCGAGATCGAGCCCCGCGAAGGGCAGGCCGGCATAGAGGAAGATCAGCAGCACCAGCGGCGGGATGGCGCGGAAGAAATCGACGAAGGCCATGAGCGGATAGCGCAGCCAGGGGCTCTGCCGCGTGGACAGCACCGCGAGCACGATGCCGGCGCCGAGGCCGAGCGGCACCGTCATTGCCGCCAGCAGCAGCGTCTGGATGAAGCCCTGGATGAGGATCGGGCTGGCCTGGCGCGCGATATCGAGGTTCAGGAAGGTCTCGATGAAGTCTTCCATCAGCGTTTCCACGCGAAGCGCGTCTCGATCCAGCGCCCGGCGAAGACGACCGGGAGGAAGAGGATGATGTAGGCGATGGCGCCGAGCGTGAGCGGCGTCGGGTTGCCGGAGAAGGCCATGGCGGATTGTGCGGCGCCGAGGATTTCCGCCACCGCCACGACGGAGCCGAGTGCCGTGCCCTTGGTGATCGCGATGGTGCGGTTGACCAGCGGCGGGATGGCGATGCGGATGGCCTGCGGCAGCACGATGCGGAACAGCGTCGGCAGGAAGCGCAGGCCGAGGGCGCGCGATGCCTCCCACTGCCCCGCCGGCACGGCGCAGATGCCGGCCCAGTAGATCTCCTCCGCGAAGGCCATCAGCACGAGGCTGAGCGCGAGCCAGGTGGCGCCGAAGCCGGAGAAGTCGATGCCCGCATTGGGCAGGCCGAAATAGATCAGCACGATGATGACCAGCGGCGGCAGCGCGCGGAAGACATCGACGGTGAAGATGATCAGCCAGTTCAGCGGGCGGATGCCGAGCGCGCGGATGGTGGCCAGCACCAGGCCCACGACCAGGCCGGTGGCGATGATGCAGGCGGCGAGCAGGATGGTGAGGCCAAGACCCTCGATGATCTTCGGCGTGTATTCCGCCGCGACCCTGGGGTTGAGGAAGGAGTGGGCGAATTTCTCCCAGCCTGTCATGCGGAAGCGGCTCCCCCATCACCCAACCCTCTTCCCCCGCTGGGGGAAGAGGGCTCTTCGAAGGGGCGCTTCAGCAACGCGGTTCGCGCGGCGTCGGGTCGTAATTGGCGAGGCCCGGGACGCCGGTGCCGGGGAACACCGTGTTCTCCGCATCATCGGCGACAGGCGCGCTGCCGAACCATTGCTGCGACAGGCGCGCGATGAAGCCATCCCGCTTCATGCATTCCAGCGCGTTCTCCAGCTGCTCCCGCATCGCGGTGGCGCCGATCGGCAGCGGCGCG
The DNA here is from genome assembly GCF_016805305.1 of Falsiroseomonas ponticola. GTDB lineage: Bacteria > Pseudomonadota > Alphaproteobacteria > Acetobacterales > Acetobacteraceae > Falsiroseomonas > Falsiroseomonas ponticola. The sequence goes on from NZ_JAERQN010000010.1 coordinate 49,220, forward strand.
GACCAATGGGCGCGCGTATCCGTCATCACGAAATCCGCCACGAATTGCGGCGTGCGGCTGGCGGCGTAGCGCACCACCGTGTTGCCGCCGAGATTGGCGTAGGCACGGCCGGAGATGACGGCCTGCACGGCATCCGTCTGCGTGTCGTAGGTCTGCACGGTGAAGCCGAGCCGCTCCGCATTCGCGGCGGCCCAGGCATCATAGGCGCTGCCCTTGTTCACGGTGATCGCCTTGCCGCGCAGATCGTCCAGGCTGCGGATCGGCGCGCTGCCGCGGCGGATGCCGAACTGGAAGGCGGTGTAGAGATAGCCCTCCGTCAGCAGCATGTTCTGCGCGCGCTCCGCCGTCGCGGTGGTCGGCGCGCAGAGGAAATCGTAGCGGCCGGCATTCATCGCGGGGATGAGGCCGGAGAAGCTGGCGCTGTCGATCACGATCTCCCGCCCCATGCGGCGGGCGGCTTCGCGGAACAGGTCGATGTTGAAGCCCTGCACGCCGCCTTCCAGGCGCGGGAAGGCATGCGGGGCGAAGGTGCCATCCACGGCGCAGCGCAGCGGGGGCTGCTGCGCGCTGGCCGGTGCGGCGGCAAGCGCGCCGAGCGCGAGAAGGCATGCGGCAAGGGAGCGGCGCATGGTGACGGGACCTCCGGAAGCTGGGTTGTCTGACCCGCACAGTCCCACCGGCACGCCCGGGGCGCCACGCAGGGTGGCGCCGGATGAACGAGAATTCATGCGAATGCGGCCGCCATTTGCCCATCCCGGGGGCGGATTGGCTGCGGGCATGGCAAGCCGCGGAAAATCCATGCTTTCCATCGTATGCAGCATGCCGTGCGGGGGCGGAAGGATGCCCCATTTTTGCCGCGCCAGCGGCCCGTGCGCGCCCCATGCGGTGCGTAGAAAGGGGATGCTGATGACCACCACCTCCCCCGGAACCAACCCCATGCCCCGGTTCGCACTCACCCTCGTCGTTCTCGGCCTGCTGGCGATCCTGCTGACCGTGCTGCTCGTGATGGGCGATGCCACCCTGCCCGGGCGCGTGCCGCCCTTCTTCGCGGCGGCGCTGGCGGGGCTGGGTGGCGTTTCGCTGGTGGCGGGGCTGTGGATGCTGGATGGCGCGGGTGGGGAGCGTGACCGTGTGACGGCCCGCCCCCTGACGCCCGTCAGGTGACGGGGATGCGGCCATCGCCCAGCACGGCCTTGTAGCGGTCGATCTCGGCGGCGATGAAGTCGCGGAAGGCGGGTCCGCGGCGATCGGCGGCGATGGACCCGCCGCCTTCCAGCACGCGCTGTAGCGATGCGGCCTGCATGGCCTGGTCGGTGGCGCGGGACAGCGCGGCCACGATCTCCGGCGCCAGGCCTGGCGGGCCGAAGACGCCGACCCAGCTCATCGCATCAATTTCGCCATAGCCCTGCTCCCGCAGCGTCGTCAGCTCCGGGAAGCGGGCGATGCGGGCGAGCGTACCGGCTGCCAGCGGGCGCAGCTTGCCCTCCGCGATCTGTGGCGCGACGGCGGAGACGCCATCGATCGTCATGTCCACGCGGCCCGCGATCAGGTCCGCCATGGCCGGCGCGCTGCCGCGATAGGGCACATGCGTCAGCTGCACGCCGGCGGCCTTGGCCAGCATCTCGCAGGCCAGGTGGTGGACGGAGCCGATGCCGGAGGAGGCGTAGGAGATCGCGCCCGCCTGTGCCTTCGCTGCCGCGATCAGGCTTTCCGTGGTCCGGTGGGGGGAGGAGGCCGGCACCACCAGCAGATGCGGATGCACGGCCACCTGCGCCACCGGCGTCAGGTCCCGTAATGGGTCATAGGGCAGGTTGGTGAAGAGCGCGGCGGCGACGGCGTTGGGCGTCGAATGTCCGAACAGCAGCACCGAACCATCGGCGGGCGCCTTTGCCACAGCATCGGCGGCGAGGGTGCCGGAGGCGCCGGACCGGTTCTCGATCACGAAAGGCTGGCCGAGGATGGCGGCGTACTGCTCCGCGATCCCGCGCGCGACGATGTCCGTGAAGCCGCCGGGCGCGAAGCCGACCAGCATGCGCACCGGGCGGCGCGGCCAGGCGGGCTGCGCCAGCACGGCAGGGGCGGCCAGCGTGCCGATCACGAGGGCGGCAAGGGCGCGGCGCGTGGTCATGCGGGGGCTCTCCGGCGTTGCGCCGGAAAGCCTATTGCAGTGCAGCGGGGCGCGCAATCAGGCCTTGTCGGGGTAGAGCGCGCGCAGCCCGGCCTCGCTGGCCTCGCAGCGGCCGCGTTCCGTGATCAGGCCGGTGACGAGGCGCGCGGGCGTGACATCGAAGGCCGGGTTTGCGGCGGCGCTGCCCTCCGCCACCACGCGGATCGTCTCGATCCGGCCATCGGCCGTGCGGCCCGTGAGGTCCGTGACCTCCGCCGCGTTGCGTTCCTCGATCGGGATCTCCGCGACGCCGTCGGCGACCGTCATGTCGAGGGTGGAGTGGGGCAGCGCCACCCAGAAGGGCACGCCATTGTCCCGCGCGGCCAGCGCCTTGAGGTAGGTGCCGATCTTGTTGGCGACGTCGCCGGTGCGCGTCACGCGGTCTGTGCCGACAATGACGATATCGACCCCGCCATGCTGCATCAGGTGGCCGCCGGCATTGTCGGCGATGACGGTGTGGGGCACGCCGTGGCGGCCGAGTTCCCAGGCCGTCAGCGCCGCGCCCTGGTTGCGGGGCCGCGTCTCATCCACCCAGACATGCACATCCATGCCGGCGTCATGGGCCTGGTAGATGGGGGAGAGGGCGGTGCCGTAATCGACCGTCGCGATCCAGCCGGCGTTGCAATGCGTCAGGATGTTCACGCGCTCGCCCGGCTGCTTGCGGGCGGCGATCTCCTGCAGCAGGGGCAGGCCGTGTTCCCCGATGCGGCGGCAGGTCTCGACATCGTCGTCGCAGATGGCGGCGGCCTCGGCATAGGCGGCGGCGACGCGCTCGGCGGGCGAGAGGTTGTGCAGCGCGGCGCGCATGCGGGCCAGGGCCCAGCGGAGGTTGATGGCGGTCGGCCGCGTCTCCCCCAGCATGGCGACGACGCGGTCGAGATGGGCGGTGGAGGCATCGGCCCGCAGCGCCAGCGCCACGCCATAGGCCGCGACGGCGCCGATCAGCGGCGCGCCGCGCACCTGCATGGACCGGATCGCGGTCGCAACCTGCCCTTCATCAACCAGGCGCAGGATGTCGAGCGACCAGGGGAGCTTCGTCTGGTCGAAGATGCGGACGGACCAGCCATCGGCCTGGTCGACCCAGACGCTGCGATAGGGGGTGCCGTCGATCTTCATGCCTGTCTCCCGAAGAGTTTGCCTTGAACCATGCCGGGTGCCTTCTCATCCAGGGGGCACGCCATGAAAGGACGATCGATGCGCCAGACCCTGACCGCCGCCCTGCTTGCCGCCAGCCTCGCCTTGCCGGCCTTCGCCGCGCCGCCGCCCGGCAATGCGCGCCCGGCGTCGGAGGTGGTGCGGATGGTCGAGCAGCGGCCGGATTTCGCGTATCTGTCCGAGCTGGACTGGGATGATGGCGGCTACTGGAAGGTGGAGTACCGGACGCGGGACGGCGCCAAGGTGGAGCTGCGGATCGATCCCGTCACCGGGCAGCCCCGCCCGCGCTAGATGCGCTGGTGAAGCGCGCAGACCAGGGTGAAGAGGCGGCGCGCCGTCTCGAAATCGATCTCGACGCGGCCGGCGAGGCGGGTGGTGAGCAGTTCCGCCCCCTCGTTGTGCAGACCGCGGCGGCCCATGTCGATCGCCTGGATGCGGGCTTCCGATCCGCCTTCCGCCACCGCCTTCTCATGGCTTTCCACCACCAGGTGGTAGTCCTTGATCAGGCGGCGGAAGGGGCCGAGGGCCAGGACCAGCGCGTGCAGCGGCTGGTCCCGGGCGTCGCGGATATCCAGGATCAGGCGGCCGTCGCGGACCGCGATGGCCAGCCCATAGGGGCCCTGCGGCAGCCCCTGCGGCTGGAAGCGGTTGCCGGCCAGCAGATCCTCCACCGCCTGGCGGCGATCGGCCTCCGCATAGGGGCTCGGCAGCGGCGTCGCATCCGGCAGCACGATGCTGACCAGGTCGCGGGGGCCATGCACGCGATCAGGCATCGGGGGTTCCGGGCAGGGGCCTGGGGCGGGGCGGGGCATCCGCGCCCTGCTGGCCGCCATGTTCCGTGCCATCGAAGCCGAGGCGCATCATCCACCCCACCGTCGCGCCCTTGATGGGCGGCAGCAGCAGCAGGCAGGCGATGGTGAAGGCCGGCAGCCAGATCACCATGTGCAGCCACATGGGCGGCTGGTACGCCTTCTCGATCCACAGCACGGGCGGGAACAGGATGTGCCCGGCGACGAAGATGGTGAAGTAGGGCGGCGCGTCATCCGCCCGCAGCTTGCCGAGCGGCGCGTGGCAGTTCGAGCATTCATCGACCACCTTGAGGTAGCCCTTGAAGACCTTGCCCACGCCGCAGACCGGGCAGCGGTTCCGCATGCCGCGTCCGGCGGCCTGCCAGATGCTGGTGGGCGGGGTATAGGGCAGGGCGGCGGCCGAGCGATCGGGCTCCCAGCGCATGATAAGGCGTCCCTTCCGGCGTTGTGGCCCCAGCCGGGGCGCGGCCGTCGATGACGGCCAGGAAGCCCAGGCGTGCCCCGCCAATTGTGCAGTGCATCATGGCGCGGCGCCGGGGCCGGATCAAGCGTTGCGGTTGCATGGCAGGGTGGCGGCGGCATCGCCGGCCACGCTCCGCGCTTGTCGGCGCGGGCCTGGCCGGGGATGCTGGGACAACGCGGCGGCGGGGCCGAAGGCTCCGCGATATCGGCAAGGAGCGGGCGATGGCGGAGCGTATCCTGGTGGTGAACCCCAACAGCAGCGCCGCCTGCACGCGGGGCATCGCGACCGCGCTGTCCGGCTTCGCGGCGCCGGGGATGCCGGTGCTGGAGGTGACGGACCTGCGGGACGGCCCGCCCGCCATCGTGACCTGGCGGGACTGGTTCGGCGTGGCGGAGCCGCTGTGCCAGCTGGTGCAGCGGGAAGCGGCCGCGGCCTACGTCATCGCCTGCGTGTCGGACCCCGGCGTGGATGCGGTGCGGACGGTGACGAAGGCGCCGGTCTTCGGGCCGCTGCGCAGCGCCATCGCCGCGGCGCTGGCGCGGGCGGACCGCTTCGGCATCATCGCCTTCGCCGATCCCTCCATCGCGCGGCAGCGCCGGGCCATGGCGGCGATGGGGGTGGAGGCGCGGCTGGCGGGCCATATCCCGCTCAACCTGCCCATGGATGTGCTGACGGACCCGGTGGCGCCCCGCGCGGCGCTGATCGCCGCGGCGAAGCGGATCGTGGAGCAGGGGGCGGAGGCGGTGATCCTGGGCTGCGCCGGCATGGCGGGCCACCGCGCGGCGGTGGAGGCCGCCTGCGGCGTGCCGGTGATCGAGCCCTGCCAGGCCGCCGCGGCGCTGGCGATCCAGGCGGTGGTGGCGGGGCGGCCGGCGCTGGCCCTGGCGGCGGAATGAGGCCCGCGCTGGCGCTGGGCGCGGCGCTGCTGCTGGCGCTGCCGGCGGGCGCGGTGCCGCCTGACCCGCCCGGCGACCCGCAGGTGGCGGAAGGCGCGCGGCTGGTGGATAGCGGCCGCTACGAACTCGGCCTGCCGCTGCTGGAGGCCGCGCTGGCGCGGCTGCCGGGGGACCCGGACATCCTGGTCTATATCGCCTTCGCGCAGCGGCGCCTCGGCAACCGCGATGCGGCGATGGAGGCCTATCTCCAGGCGCTGGGCAGCAACCCGAACCACCCCGGCGCCCTGGCCTACCAGGGCGCCCTGCTGCTGGAGATGGGGGACCGCGCGGGGGCGGAGGCGAACCTGGCGCAACTGACCAACAGCTGCGGCCGGTGCGCGGAGCGCGAGACGCTGGCGCGGGACATCGCCCGCGCCAGGTAGCGCCGGGGCTACTTCAGCTTCGGGCCGGCCGGCTTGCCGTCCCAGCTATCGGTGATCCAGGTGAAGGCGGTCATCCAGCTGGCATCGGCGCCGGGCGGCAGGCGGCCGGCCTTCAGATCCTCCACCGAGACGCCATCCAGCTGCAGGTGGGGGCGTTCGCCGGGCTTGGAGACCAGGCCCTCGTCACGGCCCACCGCTTCCAGCCGGTCCCACATATGGGCCTGGCCCTCATCCGCGTCCCAGGACCAGCGGCCTTCGAGGGCGAGCACGAAGTCGGCGGCCAGGCCGAACTGGTGCAGGCTGTTCCAGGCCTGCACGGGCGTCAGCATCCGGCCGGACCGGCTGCGGCCGGAGGCGTAGAGGTGGTTCTGCCGCCAGGGGCCGCGCATGCCCTCATAGATGCCGAAGGGGATGCCTTCCGCGTTGAGGCGGGAGACGACGCGCAGCGCCCGGTCGCGGAAGGCGGCGTGCAGCATCTTCGGGTCGCGGTTCACGCGGTCCACGTTCCGCCAGGGGAAGGTTTCCGTGACATGCGTCGGCGACTTGGCGCCGGCCACCTGGCGGCGCAGCAGGCCGGCGGGGGCATAGCCCTGCTGGCCGCCCGGCGCTTCCACCTGCACCCAGCCATCGGCGGCCTCCGTCACCATCACCACGATCTGGTCGGCCGGCAGCGCGCGGACCGCCTTCTGGTCCGCGGCGGGGCCCGCGCGCAGCTCGGTGGCCGCGGTGACGCGGAAGAGGACGGGATAGGCGGCAGGGTCGGTCATGCGAGGGCCTTCGCTGTGGAGCGCGTGCGGGCAGGGGTTTAGCGCGGGCGGCGGGGCCGCGCCTAGCCTGCCGGAGTCCAGACCGGCGGGGCCTCGCTGCCCGTCTGCGCGGTGATGCGCGTGTAGTGTTCCGGGCGCCGGTGGCGGGCGAAGTTGAAGATGGTGTTCCGGCCGAGCTCGCACATGCCGAGGTCGCATTCGGCGACGATCACCTCGTCATCCCAGCTGGTCGCCTGGGCCATGATCTCGCCCTGCGGGTTGACGATGATGGAATGGCCGAACAGCTCATGCCCATCCTCCGTCCCGGCCTTCGCCACGCCGACGCCGAAGCAGGCATTCTGGTAGCAGCCCGCCTGGATGGAGAGGTGGCTGTGCGCGACGCGGAGGTGATGCGCCTCGAACCCCCGGTTCTCCATGTTCAGCGAGGGCGTGTTGTAGCCCAGCATGACGAGCTCGACCTGCTGCAGGCCGAGCACGCGCCAGCTTTCCGGCCAGCGGCGGTCGTTGCAGATCATCATGCCGATATTGACGGGGCCCGCCGCCCCGATGGGCGCGCGCACCACGGGGAAGCCGAGGTCACCCGGTTCGAAGTAGCGCTTCTCCAGGTGCTGGACGCGGCGGACGGGGTCGTATTCCGCGTGGCCGGGCAGGTGCACCTTGCGGTACTTCAGCACGACCTGGCCGTTGGGATGGACATAGACGGCAGTGTTGAAGCGGCGGCCTTCCGGCGTCTTCTCCGCGTAGCCCAGGTGGAAGCCGATGTTCAGGCGGCGGGCGGCGTCGAACAGGGGCGCCGTCTCATTGGATGGCAGCGCGTGCTCGTACCAATGGTCCGCTTCCGCCAGGTTCTCGTGGTACCAGCGCGGGAAGAAGGTGGTCAGCGCGAGTTCGGGGAAGACCACGACCTCCGCCCCCCGCCGCGCCGCCTTTTCCATCAGCGCGACCATGCGGGCGACGGCGATGTCGCGGCCCTCGGCCTTCTGGAGGGGGCCCATCTGGGCGGCGGCGACGGTGAGGCGACGTGCGGTCATGGTGTTCCCTTGTCGAGCGCGGCGATGGCCAGGCGGTGTCAGACCGGCGTCTCGGCGCCGACCTGGTCCACGATGCGCCGGTAGTGCTGCGGGCGGCGGTGCTGGGCGAAGTTGAACATCTTCTCCTTGCCCTGGCGGCAGGCGTCGAAATCGACCTCCGCCACAATCACTTCATCCTCCTTGGTCTTCGCCTGCGCCACCACCTGGCCGTTGGGATCGACGATGACGGAGCCGCCGATCAGCCCCGCGCCATCCTCCACGCCGGCCTTGGCGACGGCGATGGCCCAGGTGGCGTTCATGTAGGCGTTGGACTGCGCGGCCAGGATGGAGTGGAAGGTGCGCAGCTCCTCGCTCTCGCTCTCGCCCCCATTCGGGTCATAGGCGGCGGAGTTGTAGCCGACCATCACCAGTTCCACGCCCTGCAGGCCGAGGCAGCGCCAGCCCTCCGGCCAGCGGCGGTCGTTGCAGACCAGCATGCCGAGCACGGGTCGGCCCCAGGCCTCCGGCCCCCGCTGCACGGGAAAGCCCATGTCCCCATACTCGAAATACATCTTCTCGAGCTGCTGGTACTTCTGGCCTTCCTTCACGTGGTCGGAGCCGGGGAGGTGGATCTTGCGGTACTTGAAGAGGATCGACCCATCGGGGCCGACGGTGATGGCGCTGTTGAAGCGGTGGCCGTCCGGCGTCAGTTCGGCGTAGCCCACATAGAAGCCGACGCCGAGTTCGCGCGCGCGGTCGAAGAGCGGCTGCACCTGCGGGTTCGGCATGGCGGCTTCGAAGCAGCCCAGCAACTCCGGCGCATCGCGTTCCATCGGCCAGCGCGGGAAGAAGGTGGTGAAGGCGAGTTCGGGAAAGACGACGAGCTTCGCGCCCTTCGCCGCCGCCTGCTCCAGCAGCGCGACCAGGCGCGCGAGCGTGGCGGCGCGGCTGTCCGCGCGCTGGATGGGGCCGAGCTGCGCGCCGGCGAGGATCAGCTTGCGTGTCATCGGAAGAGGTCCTTGATGTCCTGCACCGTGCCGCCGAAGCCGCGCCAGAGCAGGATGAAGCCGAGGCAGAAGGCCACGCCGAAGGCGAAGCCGGGGATGCCGGGACGGGCGCCGGCCAGCTGGGCGAGGATGGCGCCGACGATGCCGGCCGCGGTGCCGGTGCCGACCGCCATGAGGAGCTGCGTGCGCCCGGGCTTGATGCGCGCCTGCGGCTTCGGCGGCGCGGGCCGGGAGGGGCGTGGCGGGCGCTTGATCCAGCGCTGGCCCGGCGGGCGGCGGGGGTGGGTGGCCATGGCCGAGGGTGTAGCGCCCTGGCCCGCCGGAGTCAGCCCGGGCGCGGCCGGCGGCGGCGGATGGCGCTGGTGATTCGTCAAGGTGGCGCTGGCATCATGCGGGCCATGCGATCCGTCCTCGCCGCCCTGCTGATGTTGCCCGGCCTCGCCCTGGCCGCCGCCCCCTGCGAGGGAGAGGGCGAACCCTTCGTGGCCGCGCCCGGCTTCGGGGCGGCGGCCCCGCTGCCGACGCCCGCCGCGCTGGCGCTGGCGCGGCAGGGGGATGGCGTGCTGGTGCTGCAGGGCGACCTGGAGCCGATCCGCCTGGCGGATTCCGCGGCCTGCGCCCGCGGGCTCGACGACCCCTACTGCGTCACGCATCGCCTGGTCGCTGCCTTCGATGCCCCGCGCGGCTACCTCGTGCAGCGCCAGCACTACGAACATGCCGATTTCCTCTGGGTGGACCGCGCCCAGGGCGCGATGGAATCGCTGGCCGACCAGCCGCGCTTCGCGCCGGGGCTGCGCTGGATGATCTCCGTCTCCGCCTCCGACTACATGGCGCTGAACGGGATCGAGGTCTTCGACCTCTCGCGCGATGGCCTGGTGCGGGCCTGGCAGCATCTGCCGCGCGGGGAGCCCGAGCGCTTCAGCTTCTTCACCTTCTGGCGCTGGACGGGGGCGGAGGAGGCGATGCTCTGCGCCTGGCGGGGCGGCCCGCCGGCGATGACGGGGCCGGAGCCGGTGATGCTGCGGCGCGGCGCCTTCGGCTGGCGGGTGGAGCCGCTACCGTGAGGCGCGGGGCCCGATCGGGCAGGTGGCTTCGCGGCTGACCAGGTCGAAGACGAAGAGCATCTTCGCCATCCCCGTCAGCACGGCGGCGACCATGGCGAGCTCGACGATCTCCGCCTCATCGAAGAAGCGGCGCAGCTCGGCCTGGAGTTCGGGCGTGCATTCGCCCTGCATGTTGGGCAGCGCCATCTCCGCCGCCAGGCGCATCACCGCGCGGTCGCGGTCGTCGAAATGCGGGCTGGACAGGTCGCCGATGGCGTCGATCTGCGCCGGCGTCACGCCCGCATCCAGCGCCGACTTCGTGTTACCCTTGTTGCAGAAGGCGCAGCCATGGATGGTGGAGAGGCTGAGGCGCAGCACCTCCTTCACCCGGCGCTCCACGCGGCCCTTGAAGAAGACCTCGGCGTAGAAGCCGTCATAGTACCAGGCGAGGAGTTCAGGCGCCTGGGCCAGCACCTCGATCAGCGTGGATTCGCCGCGGATCTGGTCCGCCGTCTCCGCCACCGCCCGCCAGCGCGGCTCCATCAGCGCGCGGGGCAGGGGGGCGATGGCGGGATCGGGCATGGGGCGGGACCTTCCTCGTCACTGCCAGGGGCGCGCGCGGATCACGATGATGCCGATCACGGCGGCGACGATCAGCGCCGCGGTGCCGCCGAAATCATCCACCCGCAATTCCAGGATGAAGTAGGCGATCAGGAACAGCCCGGCGCTGACCAGGATGGCGATGACGATGTTGGCCGCGCGCCGGGATGGCGGATGGTATTCCCGCTCCTCGTCATCGAAGGGGTCGCGATCGGAATCATCGCGGCGTGGGGCGCGTGCCATGGGGTGGGCTCAGCCTTCCAGCTCGGGTCGGATGGCATCGACGATCGGGCGGTAGCGCGCCGTCTCCTGCGCGATATAGGCGGCGGCGGAGGCGGGCGTGCCCGGGGCCGCGGGCTCGATCCCCGCCTGGGCGAGCTGCGCGCGGAAGCCGGCATCGGACAGGGCGGCGTTCGTCGCCTCCGACAGCCGGGCCAGGATCGGGTCCGGCAGGCCGAGGGGGGCGAAGACGGCGTGCCACAGCACGGCGGTGAAGCCGGGGCGGCCCAGCGCCTCCGCCGCCGTCAGCACGTCGGGCACCTGGGGGGCGCGGGATTCGGAGGCCACGGCCAGCATCCGCGCCCGGCCCGCCTGGTGCAGCGGCAGCCCGGCGCCCAGCGTATTGACCGCCAGCGCCAGCGTGCCGGCGACCAGGTCGTTCATCGCGGGCGCGGCACCGCGATAGGGGATGTGGTTGATCTCCACGCCGCCGGCTTCGCGCTTCAGGATCTCGGTCGCCAGGTGCATCAGCGTGCCGGTGCCGGGGGAGCCATAGGCGAAGGCCGGGCGCGCGGCGCGCGCGGCGGCCAGGAAGCCCGCCAGCGTGCCGGGCTGGCTGCTGTTCGCCAGCCAGCAGAGCGGGCCGCCGCCGAGCGTCGCGACGGCCAGGAAATCCCGCGCCTGGTCGTATTGCGGCTGCGCGGTGACGAGGTTGTAGAGCGCATGGGTGGAGGCCGTGCCGAAGAGCAGCGTGTGGCCATCGGGGCGGGCGCGCATCACCTCCTGCGCCCCGATCGCGCCGCCGGCGCCGCCGCGGTTTTCCGTCACCACGGGCTGGCCGAGTTCGCGCGTCATGCGGTCCGCGTAGAAGCGGGCATAGACATCGGTCGGCCCGCCGGCGGGGAAGGGGATCACCAGGCGGATGGGCCGCGCGGGGAAGGTCTGCGCCAGCGCCGGCGCGGCGAGCGTGGAGCCCGCGAGGACGAGCAGGGAACGTCGGCTAAAGACCGGCATCGCGCCAATTCTCCACGGGGGTTTCGGGATGGGGCGTCAGCCCCGCGGCGCGCACGCCGGCGATGGCCGCGTATTCATCCTTGTCCGATGCATCGCCGCTGACGCCGACCGCGCCGATCACTTCGCCGGCCCTTGGGCCATCCGCGCGGCAGATCAGCACGCCGCCGGGCACGGGGATGAAGCGGCCATCGCTGGCGGCCGCGATGGCGGATTGGAAGGCGGGGCGTTCGCGCAGCCGGTCGCGGATCACGCGGCTGCCGATGCCCATGCCGAGCGCGCCATGCGCCTTGCCGCGCGCGATCTCGGCGCGGAGGATGCCCGACCCATCCTCCCGCTTCAGCACGATGATGTGGCCCCCGGCATCGAGGACGACGACGGTCAGCGGCAGCAGCCCGGCTTCCCGCCCCGCCGCCAGCGTCGCATCGGCGATGCGTTCCGCATAGGCGAGGGGCAGTTCGACCGCGAGCGGCTTGACGTAGTAGTCGCCCGTCATGGCCTTCAGTCCAGCGCGCTGCGGCGGTGCTGGCGCGGCACGAAGCGGCCGGTGCCGGGCTTCGCCTTCACCTCGCTGCCGTTCCAGATCTCCTCGCCGCGCAGGATGGTGCTGGCGACGCGCGCCTTCATCGGCCGGCCGTGATAGGGCGACCAGCGCGCATCCTCCCGGTCCTGGATGATGCGCTCGTCGAAGACGAAGTCGCCGGTCTCCAGGATGCAGAAATCGGCATCGGCGCCGAGGCGGATGCCGCCCTTCACGGGATCCAGCCCGTGGTAGCGCGCGGGCTGTTCGCTGCACATCCGCGCCATGACGGTCGGCGGCAGGCCGCGTTCCACCAGCAGCGTGTACATCAGCGGCGCGAAGCTCTGCAGGCCGGTCAGGCCGGCGCCGACGGCGAATATGTCGCCGGTGTACTGCTTCTTGGGCTTCGGCCAGGGCGCATGGTCCGTGGAGATGTAGGCCATGGTGCCGGCCTTCAGCGATTCCCACATGCGCTCCACCTCCTCCGCCGTGCGGAAGGGGGGGTTGCACTTGCCGAAGCCCTGCAGCCGGACGATGTCCTCCTCCGTCATGCAGAGGTACTGGATGCAGGCCTCGCCGGAGGCCTTGGCGCCCATCTTGCGATAGACCTGCGCCAGGTCGAAGCCGCGGGCGATGGAGGAATGCGCGATGTGGACATGCGCGCCCGTTTCCAGCGCCATCTCGAAGATCTCGAGGTCCGCCATGCTCTCGGCCAGCGGCGGGCGGGTGCGGCAGTGCCAGATGGGGCTGGTGTTGCCCGCGGCCTTGGCGGCTTCCGTCAGCTTGACGACCAGCTCCTGGTCCTCGTTGTGCACGGCGACCATCAGGCCGGTCTTCGCCATCTCCGCGAAGGCGGCCAGCATCGTCGGGTGGTCGATGCGCGGGAAGCGGTGCGCGTCGTATTCGTAGGTGGAGACCTTGAAGGCGCTGGCGCCGGCTTCGGCGATGGCGGCGATGTCGTCCAGCCCGCCATCCTTCCGGATGGTGCCGTACAGCGCCATGTCCACATGCGAAAGGCGCCGCACATGCTCCACCTTGTCGGCGAAGATCGCCGCCGTGGTCACGGGGTTCGGCACGTCATAGGGCATGTCGCAGACGGTGGTGACGCCGCCGGCGGCGGCCGACATGGTCGCGCCCTCGATCCCCGGCCAGCCGGTGCTGCTGGAGGTGTGCATATGGCCATCGACCAGGCCCGGCATCACCACCTTGCCGCGATGGTCCGCGACGGCCCTGGCGGGCGGGGCCTCGCCCTCGCCGATCGCGGCGATGCGCCCGGCGCGGATGCCGACATACCCGTCCGCCACCACGCGATCCGACAGCACAAGGTCGCCACGCAGCAGGAGGTCATAGGGGGCATCGGTCATCAGGGCATGGCCTCTCGGATCGGAAGGGCCGCAGGCTAGGCCGGACGGCCGCCTTCGCCAATCCGGGGGGGCGCCAGGCCCGTCAGGCCGGGGCCTCCCCATCCGGGCGGAACAGGATCTCCGCGCGCACGCCATCGGCCGGGAAGGCCAGGCGGACGCTGGAGCCGGGGCCGAGATCGGCGGCGAGGCCACGTTCCAGCAGCCGGGTGCCGAAGCCGCGCCGGGCCGGCGGGCCGGCCACCGGGGGGCCATCCTCCTCCCGCCACAGGAGGCGCAGCGCCCCCGCCCCCGGCGCGGCTTCCAGCCCGACCCGCCCGCCGGGGCGGGACAGCGCGCCATGCTTGGCGGCGTTGGTGGCAAGCTCGTGCAGCGCCAGCACCATGGCCTGCGCCTGGCGGGGGCCGAGCGGGATGCCGGCCAGGCCGCGCATCCGGACGCGGTCCGGGCTGTCCGGCGCGATCCAGGGGGCGAGCGCCGCGCGCGCCAGCGCATCCAGGTCCGCGGCCTGCCAGGCATTGTCGGTCAGCAGGTCATGCGCATGGGCCAGCACGCGCAGCCGGGCGGTGAAATCCGCCGCGAAGCGCCCGGGATCGCCGCCCGCGCCGCGCAGCGTCTGGCTGGCGATGGCCTGCACCGTGGCCAGCGCGTTCTTCACGCGGTGATTGAGTTCCGCCACCAGCAGCGCCTGCCGCCGTTCCGCCTGCCGCCTTTCCGTGATGTCCTGCACCATCGCCACGGTGCGGGCGGGCGCGCCGGCCGTATCGCGCGCCGCGACGGCGGCGTTGATGCGCACCCAGATCACGCTGCCATCGGGGCGGAGGTAGCGCTTGTCACCCTCCTGCCGCCCATCCGCCGCCGCGGCCGCGCGGGCGGAGACGTTGATGCCGCGGTCATCGGGATGGGTCACGTCATCCGGGCCGAGCCCGGCGCCGAGGATCGCGGCCTCGCTCCGCCCCACCAGCTCGCAGAAGCGGCGGTTGACGCGGCGGTAGCGGTTGGTGGCGACGTCCACCTCCGTCACCCCCGCCGCGGCGGTGTCGAAGATGGCGCGGAACTCGGCCTCGCTGGCGGCGAGCGCGCGCTCGGCCTCGTCCCGCGCCGTTTCGTCCCGCAGCGTCAGCACGGCGCCGATGGCCCGCCCGCCGGCATCGCGCAGCGGCCTGGCGCTGCCGGCGGCCAGCACCACCACGCCATCCGGCCGGCGGATGCGCCAGCGCGCATCCGTCACCACCGCGCCTTCCCGCACCGCGCGGAACAGCGGCAGGCGGTCCGGCGGGTGGGGCTGCCCGTCCTCGGTCAGCAGCTCATAGGCCTCCGCATAGCCTTCCGGCGGCACGCCGAGATGCTCGGCGCCGTGGATGCGGGCGGCGGCGTCATTCACGAAGGTGATGCGGCCATCCCGGTCCGCGACGATCACGCCCTCCGCCAGCTGGGAGAGGATGGCGGCGCGCTCGGTGGCGGCCTCCTCCGCCCGCTGCCGGGATTCGGCCAGCGCCATGGTGCGTTCCGCCACGCGGCGTTCCAGGGCGAGGTTGGCATCGGCCAGGGCCAGGGCTTCCGCATCCTCCGCCAGGCGGCGGCGGCGGATGGCGGCGGCCACCGTCAGCAGGGCGACCGCCGCGGCCAGCGCCGCCAGGCCCTGGGTCGTGGCGCCCTGCGCCCAGCGCCAGACGATGGCGCTGCGCGGGCGCGCCAGCGCGACATAGGCGGGGTAGCCGGTGACGGCGCGATAGACCGCCAGGCGCTCCACGCCATCCAGGCCGGAGGGGCGGCGAGCGGTGAAGGCGACGTCGCCGCGCGCCATGGCGGCCAGCATGGGCCCCTCGGCCGAGACGCGCAGCCGCGTCGGGTCCCCGGGCGCGGGGACGGATCGCGCCAGCACGCGGCCATCGCGGTGCACCAGGCTGATGATGTCGGTGGGCCGCACCGCCATGCGGCGCAGATCCTCCGCCGCGTGGTCCACATAGATGCTGTAGTTCAGCACGCCCTCATAGGTGCCGGGCGGCAGGGTGCCGGAGGGCGCGCGCCGGCGCGTGAGGGCGAAGAAGGCGCGCCGGTCGATGCGGCCCACCTGCACGCCGCTGAGATGCGGCTCCTCCACCGAGGGGTCCCGCAGCGCCTGGTTGAATTCGCGGTCGGAGAGATCGAGGTCGCGCGGCACGGGCAGGACACTGGCGCTGACCAGCGGGCGGGCGGCGGCATCGAAGACGAAGATGGAGATGCCGGAATCGGCATCCGCGCCCTGGCCGGCGATGCGCGCGAAGGCGGCGTGCAGCCGGGGTTCCTCCGCCCTGATGCGGTCGTCATCCAGCCCGGCCAGCAGGTCGTTCGCACGGTCGAGCCGGAGCGCGTGGCTGTCGAGCACGCGGCGGGCATATTCGGCGACCGTGTCGGCGCTGCGGCGCAGCTCCGCCCCCGCATCGTCCCAGGCGGCGTGCCAGGCATTGGCGGCGAAGATGGCGAAGAGCAGCGCGGGGGCCAGCACCGCCGCGGCCTGGGCCAGAAGGTCGAGCCCCGAACGGCGGTGCAGCGCGGCCGGGGATGGCGGGCCCCGCAGGGGCACGGCCTGGGTCACGTGATTCAGGGCTTCCTCCCGCCTGGGAGGGGACAGAACGCCCGGGCGGCGGATGGCTCAACTCAAAGTGTCGTCAACACGCGCCTTGCCGCATCGGCAGGCAGAACGATTGCGGGCGCGTCATTTTTTCCGGCGCGATGCGATCGTTTGCACGCCCAGGCGGCAGAAGGCTTGTGGCACGTCCCTTGCCGCCCCGGCGCGCCACCAGGACCGGGAGACAAGAATGCAGCGCCGCAACCTCATCACCAGCGCCGCCGCTGGCACCGCCGGCGCGCTGGCAGCGCCCGCGGTCGCGACGGCGCAGACGACCTTCAACTGGCGGATGACCAGCTTCTACGGCCCCCAGGCCGCCTTCTACTCGACGGGTCCGGGCAGCGCGCGGGACCTGATCGACCGCATCCAGCGCATGTCGAACAACCGCATCCGCATCCAGTTCTTCGGCGCGGGCGAGCTGATCCCGGCCGCCGAGGGCTTCGATGCCGTCAGCAGCGGCATCGTCGAGATGAACTACGCCAACGCCTATTTCTGGACCGGCAAGACCTTCGCCGCGCAGTACTTCACCGCCGTGCCCTTCGGGCTGAACTTCCAGGGCCTGAACGGCTGGATGTATGACGGCGGCGGGCTCGATTTGTGGCGGGAGGTCTATGACCGCTTCAACCTGGTCCCCTTCCTCTGCGGCAATACCGGCGTGCAGATGACGGGCTGGTTCCGCCGCCCGATCGAGAAGATCGAGGATCTGCGCGGCCTCAAGATGCGCATCCCGGGGCTCGCGGGCCGCGTGTACCAGAAGTTCGGCGTCGATGTGCGCCTGCTGCCGGGTGGCGAGATCTTCCCGGCGCTGGAGCGCGGCGTGATCGATGCGGCGGAATTCGTCGGGCCCTTCCTCGACCGCCAGCTCGGCCTGCAGCGCGTGGCGAAGTTCTACCACACGACCGGGTGGCATGAGACGGCGACGGCCTCCGAGCTCATCATCAACAAGGCCGCCTGGAACCGGCTGCCCGCCGACCTCAAGGCGATCGTCGAGAATGCCGTGGCTGCCTGCAACGTCATCAGCGAGGCCTGGTGCCAGAAGAACAATGCGGAGGCCATGCAGGACCTGGTGCGCAACCAGGGCGTGACGGCGCTGCCGCTGCCGGACGCGGTGATCGAGGCGCTGCGGGCGGAAACCGCGGCCGTGCTGGCGGAAGCCGTGGCGCGCGACCCCGTCACGAAGCGCGTGCATGACAGCTACATGGCCTACAAGGCGCAGTTCGACAGCTGGTCCGGCTACAGCGAGGCGATCTACCACAGCAAGATCCGCCAGGGCTGAGGCATGACCTTGTCCGGTACGGCCGATGCGATCGACGACATCGTCGATCGCATCGGCCAGCTTTCCGCGCTTGCCGTCGCGGCCCTGGTGCTGGTGATGGCGAGCAACGTGCTGCTGCGCTACGGCTTCTCGCTCGGCTCCGTCTGGGCGCAGGAGCTGGAATGGCACCTGATGTCCCCCATCGCGCTGATCGGCGCGGCCTATGCGCTGCGGCATGGGGAGCATGTGCGCGTCGATGTGCTCTATGCCGGCTTCTCGCCGCGCGCGAAGGCGGCGGTGGACCTGGTGGCGGGGATTTCGGGCGCGGTGATCTGCGTGCTCGTCATCCAGCTTTCCTGGCGCTACGTGATGCAGAGCTGGGGGCAGGATGAGGGATCGGCCAACCCCGGCGGCATCCCCGCGCGCTACATCCTGAAGGCCTTCATCCCCGCGGGATTCGCGCTGCTGCTGCTGCAATTCGTGGCGGAGACGCTGCGCGCGCTCGGCCGGCTGCGGGAGCGATGACCCCACCATGCCGATGACGGAAATCTACGCCATCCTGATGCTGGTGGCGTTCTTCGGGCTGCTCATGGCGGGCATCCCGGTCGCGCTGACGCTGGCCATCTCCGGCTTCGTGTTCGGCTGGCTCGGCTTCGGGCCGATGCTGTTCAACCTGCTGCCGGCGCGCATCTATGGCGTCGTCACCAGCTACTCCCTGCTCGCCATCCCGCTCTTCGTCTTCATGGGCGTGGCGCTGGAGAAATCGAAGCTGGCTGAGGACCTCATGGAGGTGGTGGGCCGGCTGTCCGGCGCGCTGCGCGGTGGCCTCGGCCTCGGCATCGTCTTCGTCGGCGTGCTGATGGGCGCGACCACCGGCATCGTCGGCGCGACCGTCGTCACGCTCGGCCTGCTCACGCTGCCGGCGCTGCTGCGGCGGGGCTACGACCCCGGGCTTTCCTGCGGCGTGATCTGCGCCTCGGGCACGCTCGGGCAGATCATCCCGCCGAGCCTGATCCTGATCCTGCTGGCGGACATCATGAACCTGTCCGTCGGCACGCTCTTCGCCGCCGCGATGATCCCGGGGCTGATGCTGGCGGGCATCTACTGTGTCTACATCCTGGCACTCGGCATCCTGAAGCCGGAGATGGTGCCGGCGGTGCCGGCGGAGGAACGGGCGCTCATCTCCACGAAGCAGCTTCTGGTGAAGCTGGCGAAGGTGATCGCGCCGCCGCTCGGGCTGGTCTTCGCGGTGCTGGGGTCCATCATCGCGGGCATCGCGGCGCCGACGGAAGCGGCGGCGATGGGGGCCATCGGGTCCATGCTGGTCTGCGCGCTGGGGCGGCGGCTGGACTGGACGCTGGTGAAGGAGACGCTGCGCAGCACGGCGCGGATCACGGCGATGATGATGTTCATCCTGATCTGCGCGCAGGTCTTCGCGCTGTCCTTCCGCGGGCTGCAGGGCGAACAGCTGGTGCATGACCTGTTCGAGTTCCTGCCGGGCGGCACCGCGGCCGACATCTGGTTCATGCTGATCCTGATCTTCTTCCTGGGCTTCTTCCTGGAATGGATCGAGATCAGCTACATCGCCGTGCCGCTCTTCCTGCCGATCTTCCTGCAGGCGGGGGTGGACCAGGTGTGGCTGGCGACGCTGATCTGCGTGATGCTGCAGACCAGCTTCCTGACGCCGCCCTTCGGCTGGGCGCTGTTCTTCCTGCGCAGCGTCGCGCCGCCGGAGATCACGACGCGGCACATCTATGTCGGCATCATCCCCTTCGTCGGGATGCAGTTGCTGGCCGTGCTGCTGGTGTTCTACCTGCCGGGGCTCGCGACCTGGCTGCCGCGGGCCATCGGCTGGTGACGGGGAAGGGGGCGCGGCCTGCCGCGCCCCCGCCGGTTCACGCCGCCAGGGCGGGATAGTCCGTGTAGCCCTTGGCGCCGCCGCCGTAGAAGGTGGCGGTGTCCGGCGCGTTCAGCGCCGCACCCTTCAGCAGCCGCGCCGGCAGGTCCGGGTTGCTGATGAACTTGGACCCGAAGGCGATGAAGTCCGCACGGCCGCTGGCGATATCGGCCTGGGCGCGATCCCGGTCATAGCCGCCATTCAGGATGACCGGCCCGCCGAAGTTGCGCCGCGCCATGGCCGCGATGTCGAAGGGCGGCTTCGCATCGAGAATGTGGAGATAGGCGAGGCCACGGCCACCCAGCGCCTTCGTGACGTGGTCGTAGGTCGCCTCGGCATCCGGGTCGGCGATGTCGTTGAAGGGGTTGCCGGGGCTGATCCGCACGCCGACGCGGCCCGCGCCGATGGCCTTCACCGAGGCCTCCACGATCGCGACCAGGAAGCGGGCGCGGTTCTCCACGCTGCCGCCCCACTGGTCCGTGCGCTGGTTGGCGTTCGGTGCCAGGAACTGGTTGGGCAGGTAGCCATTGGCGGCGTGCACCTCCACGCCGTCCAGCCCGGCCTTCACGGCATTGGCGGCGGCCTGGCCATAGGCCTTGATGATCGCCTCGATCTCCGCCTGTTCCAGCGCGCGCGGCGTGGCCAGCGGCTTCATGCCCTCATAGGTGAAGATCTCGCCCTTGGCCGCGATGGCGGAAGGCGCGACGGGCTGCGCGCCTTCCTGGAAATCCGGGTGGGAGATGCGGCCGGTATGCATGATTTGCGCGACGATGCGCCCGCCCTTGGCATGCACGGCATCCGCCACACCGCGCCAGCCTTCGACCTGCGCATCGCTGTAGAGGCCGGGGATGTCGATATAGCCGCGGCCATTGGCGGCCGGCGTGGTGCCTTCCGTGATGATCAGGCCGGCGGAGGCGCGCTGCGCGTAGTATTCGGCCATCAGCGCATTGGGCAGGTTGCCGGGGGCGCGGTTGCGCGTCATCGGCGCCATGACGATGCGGTTGGCGACGGGGATGTCGCCGAGTTGCGCGGGGGCGAAGAGGTCGCGGGTTTCGGTCATCGGGGCAGTCCTGACAGGGGGCGGCGGCGGGGATGCGCCGCGGCGTTGGGGCCAGAGTTGGGCAGCCGGCACCCCCCGCGCCACCGCGCCGGCCGGATGGTCGTCATTCGCCCCGGTGATGAAGCCGGCGGCGGCTAGCCCCGGATGACGGTGCGGATGGCGAAGCTGGACTGGATGCGCGCGACACCCGGCATGCGCGACAGCGCTTCCTTGTGGATGCGCTCGTAATCCGCGGCGTCCCGCGCCTCCACCCGCAGCAGGTAGTCGGCGATGCCGGTCATCAGGTAGCACTCCCGCACTTCCGGGCAGCGGCGCACCGCCTCCTCGAAACGCTTGAGGTGGTCGTCGGTCTGCCGTTCCAGCGTGATCTGCACGATGACGACGACGGCGCCCTGCGGGGCCGCATCCTCCACCACCACCGTGTAGCCGCGGATCGTGCCGTCCCGCTCCAGCATCCGCAGCCGGCGGAGGCAGGCGGAGGGGCTGAGGCCCACGGCCTCCGCCAGCTTGGCATTGGGCAGGCGGCCATCGACGCGGAGGGTGCGGATGATGGCGCGGTCGATGTCATCCATGGCGCGTGGCTGATCCTGCGGATTTGTCGCAGGATATTGCGCGGATTGCGCGCTGGCGAGGCATCATGCGGCAATCGCGCAGGAAATTCACCGCGTCCACCCCTATCCTTCACCCATTCGCAACGGAGTGGCGGCAATGCGCGTCGTGGTGCTCGGCAGTGGCGTCGTGGGCGTGACCAGCGCCTGGTACCTGGCCCGGGCGGGCCACCAGGTGACGGTGCTGGACCGCCAGCCGGCGGCCGGCATGGAAACCAGCTTCGCCAATGCCGGCCAGGTCTCCCCCGGCTATTCCGCCCCCTGGGCCGGCCCCGGCATCCCCATCAAGGCGCTGAAGTGGCTGATGATGCGCCACCGCCCCCTGGTGCTGTGGCCGAGCATGGATGGCGGCCTCTATGGCTGGCTGGCGCAGATGCTGGCGAACTGCACGGAAGCCGCCTATGGCCGCAACAAGGCCCGCATGGTGCGCCTGGCCGAGTATTCGCGCGACTGCCTGAAGGACCTGCGCGACGACACCGGCATCCAGTACGACCAGCGCACGCGCGGCACGCTGCAGCTGTTCCGCACGCAGAAGCAGCTGGATTCGATCAGCGCGGATATCGAGGTGCTGAAGGGCTTCGCCGTGCGCCATTCGGTGCTGGATGCGGCCGGCTGCATCGCGGCGGAGCCGGCGCTGGGCCTGGTGCCGGGCAAGTTCGTGGGCGGGCTGCAGCTGCCGGGCGACGAGACCGGCGATGCCCATGTCTTCACCCAGCGCCTCGCGGCCCTCGCCGCCGCGGCGGGGGTGGTCTTCCGGCATGGCGTGACGATCAAGGCGCTGGAGACGGAAGCCGGCCGCGTGACGGGCGTGGCGACGGATACCGGCCGCGTCACCGCGGACCACTATGTGGTGGCCATGGGCAGCTATTCGCCGGCCCTGCTGCGGCCGCTGGGCGTGCATGTGCCGGTCTATCCGGTGAAGGGCTATTCGCTGACGCTGCCCATCACGGATGAGGCCGCGGCGCCCGTCTCCACCGTGATGGACGAGACCTACAAGGTCGCGATCACGCGGCTCGGCGACCGAATCCGCGTCGGCGGCACGGCGGAACTCGCCGGCTTCTCGCTGAAGCTGCGCCGCCCGCGGCGGGAGACGCTGGCCCATAGCGTCGGCGACCTGTTCCCGAAGGGCGGCGACATCGAGCGTGCGAGCTTCTGGACCGGCCTGCGGCCGATGACGCCGGACGGCACGCCGGTGGTGGGCCCGACGCGCTTCGCGAACCTGTCGCTGAACACCGGCCACGGGACGCTCGGCTGGACCATGGCCTGCGGGTCGGGCCGCCTGCTGGCGGATCTCGTCACCGGCCGGAAACCCGATATCGCCGCCGACGACCTGGCCCTCGACCGCTACGCCATCGCCTGAGCCGCCTTCATTTCAGGGTGGCCGGCATCCGCCGGTTGCCCTATCGGCTCCGGTGCCGCCCCACGACCCGCCGGAGACGAGACATTGGAACACCACACGCCACTCATCGCCATGATCGCGGCGGGCCTTGGCCTGGCCTTCATCTTCGGCATGGTGGCGCATCGCCTGAAACTCTCGCCGCTGGTGGGCTACCTGCTGGCGGGGGTGGCGGTGGGGCCCTTCACGCCCGGATTCGTGGCGGACCAGGAACTGGCGAACCAGCTCGCCGAGATCGGCGTGATCCTGCTGATGTTCGCCGTGGGTCTTCACTTCTCCTTGAAGGACCTGATGGCGGTGAAGTCCATCGCGCTGCCCGGCGCGGTGGGGCAGATCGCGGTGGCGACGGTGATGGGCATGGCGCTGGCCTGGACGATGGGCTGGGGCATCGGCGCGGGGCTGGTCTTCGGCCTCGCGCTGTCCGTCGCCTCCACCGTCGTGCTGGTGCGCGCGCTGCAGGAACGGCGGATCATCGATACCGAACGCGGCAAGATCGCGGTGGGCTGGCTGATCGTGGAGGACCTGGCCATGGTCCTCGCCCTGGTGCTGCTGCCCGCGATCGGGCCGGCGCTGCTGCCGGGTGGCACGGCGCTGTCCATGGCGGACATCGCCTCCACCTTCGCCATCACCATCGCCAAGGTCGCGGCCTTCGTCGCCCTGATGCTGGTGGGCGGGCGGCGGCTGATCCCCTGGGTCATGCACTACGCCGCCCATACCGGGTCGCGGGAGCTGTTCCGCCTGGCGGTCTATGCGGTGGCGCTCGGCGTCGCCTATGGCGCGGCGGGGCTGTTCGGCGTGTCCTTCGCGCTGGGCGCCTTCTTCGCCGGCATGGTGATGGGCGAAAGCCGCCTGTCCCAGCGCGCGGCGGAGGAAGCGCTGCCGCTGCGCGACGCCTTCGCGGTGCTGTTCTTCGTCTCGGTCGGCATGCTGTTCAACCCGGCCGTGCTGGTGGACAGCCCGATGGCGGTGCTGGCGACGGTCGCGATCATCGTCATCGGCAAGTCCGCCGCCGCCTACGCCATTGTCCGCGCCTTCGGCCACCCGGCCGCCACCGCGATGACCATCTCCGTCAGCCTGGCGCAGATCGGCGAATTCTCCTTCATCCTGATGGGGCTCGGCGTCACGCTGGGCCTGGTGGACGGGCATGCGCGGGACCTGGTGCTGGCCGGGGCCATCATCTCCATCCTGGTCAACCCCTTCCTGTTCGCGGCGGTTGAACGCGGGCGCACCAAGATCCTGACGCGCATCCAGTTCACCAAGGACGCCGCCGCGACCGCCGCCGCCAAGGCCACGCCGGAAGCGCCGGAACCCGCCGCCCAGGCCGCGGCCGCCGCCGTGCCGGAACCCGCGCCCGCCACGGTGGCGGAAGCGGTGGTCGAGGGGGCGAAGGACGCCGTCGCGGCCGGCACGGCGGAGCCCGAGCCCGAGACCGCCGGCCCCGCGGTGACCACGCTGACGGACCATGACGTGGTGGTGGGCTATGGCCGCGTCGGCAGCCTGGTCGGCGCCAGGCTGGTCGCGGCCGGGCGCCCCGTGGTGGTGATCGAGGAGGCGGACGAGGCCGTGGCCGCCGCCCGGGCCGATGGCGCGGAGATCGTCGTCGGCAATGCCGCGGACCCGGAGGTGCTGGCCGCCGCGAACCTGGCCCAGGCCCGGCGCCTGTTCGTGACGGTGCCGGAGACCTTCGAGGCCGGCCAGGTGGTCGAGCAATCCCGCGCCCTGAACGCGACGCTGGAGATCCTGGCCCGCGCCCATTCGGACGAGGCGGTGGACCACCTGAACGGCCTCGGCGCCAACCTCTCCATCAGCGGGGAGCGCGAGATCGCGCTCCGCATGCTGGAACGCGCCGGCGGATAGCTACCGGCGCTCGAGGAAGCGGGCGACGAAATCGAGCCTGTCCTGGCCCCAGAAGATCTCGTCGCCGATCACGTAGCTCGGCGCGCCGAAGACGCCGCGGGCCAGCGCCTCGCGGCTCTCCTCGATGCGCATCGCCGCCCAGCGCCGATCCTCCGCCCGCGCCAGCAGGGCAGGGGCGTCGATCCCGGCCTCCGCGATCAGGCGCGACAGCGTCTCGCGATCCGCCGGATTCGCCTCCTCCTCCCACAGCGCGCGCAGGATGCGATGGGCCAGGGCGACGGCGGGCGCATCGCCCAGCCCCTCCCGCGCCGCGATCACGCAATGCGCGGCGAAGACCTCGTCGAAGGGTGAGTGCCGCGGCGCCAGGATGATCGGCACGCCGAGATGCGCGCGCCAGCGCCGCAATTCCTGCGCGCGATAGGCCTGGCGTTGCGGGCTGCGCTTCGGCAAGGGCAGGCCGCCCGAGGCGGGGAAGATCGTCTCCCGGTAGTCGCAGGGATGCACGCGCAGGGTCGCGCCATGCTTCGCGGCCAGCGCCTCGATCCGCGTGGCGCCGAGATGCGCCCAGGGGCTGTTGAGGCTGATGTAGTAGTCGATCACCAACGGCATCGTTGTCCCTCCCTCCGCGCGATCATCGCGGCGCGCGGGCGGTGCGGCAATCGGGTGCGCGGGTGGCGGCTGGAGAGGGGCTCCTCGCCCCTCTCCAGACCTCTCCCCCGCCAGGGTCCAACGGGACCCTGGACCGCGAGGTTATTGGTCGGTGAAGGGGAGGAGCGTCTTCCCAGCGGAGACGGCGCGCCTTCAGGACCCCGCCCGCAGCGGGATCACGCGTTGCAGCGTGCAGGACACGGCATCGCCGGTGGCGAAGGCGGGGGCGGCGGCGGGGGTGACGACGAAGAGTTCGCCGGCCGGCGTCTGCACCTCGTATTCCCGGGTCTGGCCGAGGAAGGCGGCGCGCTGGATGCGGCCGGGCAGGCCGGGGTTGCCCTCGGCCTGCGGCAGGATGGATTCGGGCCGCACGGCGATCTGCGCGGGGCCGGGCGGGTGCGCGCGCATTAGGGTATCGAGCGCGACGCCGCCGAGGGCGATGCGGTTCGGGCCCAGCACCTCCCCCTGGATGACGTTCGCCTCGCCCATGAAATCGGCGATGAAGGCGTCGGCGGGGTCTTCGTAGAGTTCGGTCGGCGTGCCCATCTGCGCGATCTTCCCGGCGCGCATGACGCAGACGAGGTCGGAGACGGCCAGCGCTTCCTGCTGGTCATGCGTGACATAGACAACGGAGAGGTCGAGCTTCTTCTGCAGGTCGCGGATGTCCTCCCGCACGCGGCGGCGGAGCCGCGCATCGAGATTGGAGAGCGGTTCGTCGAACAGCAGGACCTTGGGGCGCAGCACGAGGGCGCGGGCCACGGCGACGCGCTGCTGCTGGCCGCCCGAAAGCTCGGAGGGCAGGCGCTGGCCGAGGCCCTCGAGCCCGAGCGTCTTCAGCATGGCAAGCGCTTCGGCTTCGGCGGAGGCCTTGCGGGCGCCGTTGACGAGCAGGCCGTAGGAGACGTTTTCCAGCACGTTCATGTGTGGGAACAGCGCGTAGGATTGGAACACCATCGCGATGCGCCGCTCCGCGGCGGCCAGCGCGGTGACATCCTTGCCCTCGATCTCGATGCGCCCGCTGGTCGGCAGTTCGAGGCCCGCGACGAGACGCAGCGTCGTGGTCTTGCCGCAGCCGGAGGGGCCCAGCAGCGTGACGAGCGCGCCGCGCGGCAGGGCGAAGGAGACCTCGTCCACCGCGCGGAAACTGCCGAAGGCCTTGATGACGCGGTCGAAGGTGATGGAGACGTCGGACATGTCGGTCAGGCCCCGGCGTGCATGGTGGTTGGCGTCGCCGCGCGCCGGCCGATCTGCGCGCGGCCGACCAGCTTCTCGATCCCGAGCACGACAGCCAGCATGATGACGATGAGCACGGTGGAATAGGCGATGGCGAGCGCCATCTCCCCGGCCTCCACGCGCCCCACGATATAGACGGTGGCGAGGTTGTGCTGCGCGGAGACGAGGAAGATCACGGCCGAGACCGCCGTCATCGCATGCACGAAGCTGAAGGCGAGGGAGGCGACGATGGCCGGCCGCAGCAGCGGCAGCACGACGCGGCGTAGCGTGGATAGCGCGCCGCCGCCCATGGTGGCGGAGGCCTCGTCCAGCGACTTGTCGATCTGGGCGAGGGCCGCGAGGCCGCCGCGCACGCCGACGGGCAGGTTGCGGAAGACGAAGCAGATGATGAGGATCAGCGCCGTGCCCGTGAGTTCGACGGGCGGAACGTTGAAGGCCATGACGTAGGAAACGCCGACCACGGTGCCGGGGATGGCGAAGGACAGCATGGTCATGAATTCCAGCGTGCCCCGTCCCTTGAAGGACTGCCGCGCGATCAGCCAGGCGAGGAGGATGCCGAGGCCTGCCGTCAGCGGGGCCGCGATGGCCGCGACCTCGATCGTCGTGAACAGGCTATCCCAGGCGCTGCCGCGGAAGTCGAGGCCGTTATGCCATTCGACCTCGAAGCCCGTCAGGAAGTGGCGCCAGGTGAAGCTCATGTCGCCGCGGCCGATGTCGCGCACGAAGCCGCCGACCAGGATGATGCCATAGACCACGGCGGTGAAGAGCATCCAGGGCCAGACGACGACGGAGCAGGCGAGCTTCAGCCCCTTCGGCAGCGGCGCCGGCAGTCCGCTATCGCCCTTGCCCGTCACGGTGGTGTAGCGCCGCTTGCCGAGCCAGAGGGCCTGCAGCGCGAAGGCGCCGAAGGTCAGCGCCAGCAGCAGAAGCGCCAGCGCCGCGGCGCGGCCCGGATCATGCCGGGCGCCGGCGATGGCGAAGAAGATGCGGGTGGAGAGCACGTCGAAATCGCCGCCCAGCACCAGCGGGTTGCCGAAATCGGCCAGACTTTCCACGAAGCCGAGCAGGAAGGCCGCGGCCAGGGCCGGCTTCAGCAGCGGCCAGGTGACGCTGCGGAACACCTTGAAGCGCTTCGCGCCCATGGTGCTGGCCGCTTCCTCCAGGCTCGGCGAGATCGCGCGCAAGGCGCCGTCCAGCAGCATGAAGGCGACGGGCGCCTGCGCCAGCACCTGCGCCATCAGCACGCCGGGCAGGCCGTAGATCCAGCGGCTGCGGGGAATGTCGAAATTCTCCCACAGGAAGGCGGTGACGATGCCGGTGCGGCCGAACAGGACGATGAGCGCCAGGGAGACGACGAAGGGCGGCGTGATGAGGGGCAGGATCGTCATGGCGCGGAAGGCGACCGCGCCGCGGACATTGCCGCGCACCGAAAGCAGCGCGAAGCCGAGGCCGAGGAGCGTCGAGATCACGCCCGTCAGCGTCGCCAGCAGCAGCGTGTTCCACACCACGCCGCAGCCGGCATGGGTGGTGACGCAGGCGAGCGACCAGGCCTCCGGCGCCGTCAGCCGCGCGGCCATCGCCTCCGGCGCGAAGCGCCCATCCTCGTAGATCGCGGCGGAGAGGATCGTGACCAGCGGCACGAAGACGAAGAGCAGCAGGAGAAAGGCGCTGCCGCAGACGAGGAAGCTGACGAAGGCATCCGCGCCGAAGCTGCCGCGGGCCGCGAGCCCCGCGGAGAAGAAGGCGACGCCGCCCGCCAGCACCAGCAGCGCGCCCCAGCCGAGGGAAGGCTGCGCCGGTGGCACGCCGAGCAGCGGCGCCAGGCCCTGCCAGGCCAGGCCGTTCAGCCCGATCGCGTGCCCCATCAGGAAGACCCAGGCGACGATGCCGGCGCCCGCCACCATCAGCAGCAGGCCCGGCGCGCGGCCCCGCAACAGGGCGGGCGCCACGGCCGCCAGCAGCAGCGCCACGGGCCACAGCCACCAGCGGCTGCCATCGAGCAGCAGGGCCACAAGCGGCGCGGCCTCGCCACGCGGCCAGGCGGCCATCGCCGCCAGGCCATTCTCAAGCCCATGCCAGGGCGCGAGGAGGAAGCCGATCGCGGCGCAGAGCAGCGCCGCGCGGCCGAGGGTCAACGCGCCCATGGCAAGCGGTTCAGCGGGAGCCGGCGCGGACTTCGCGTTCCCAGCGCGTGATCACGCGCGTGCGCTCCGCCGCCGAGCCCCAGCGCGCGAAGTCGTAGTCGATCATGCGGATGTTCTCGAAGCGCGGCGCCTGGGGCGGGATGGGTGCGTTGCGGTTGGAGGGCAGCTGGTAGGAATTGGCCTGGCCCGCGATGCCCTGCGCTTCCGGCGACAGCGCCCAGTCATAGAAGCGGCGAGCATTGTCGAGGTTGCGGGCGCCGCGGATGATGGACATGGAGCCGATCTCGTAGCCCGTGCCCTCGCAGGGGGCGACGATCTCCACGGGGGCGCCGGCGATCTTCTGCGTCACCGCATCATGCAGGAAGGTGATGCCGACCAGCGTCTCGCCTGTGGCCGCGGCGCGGGCGGGCGCGGCGCCGGACCGCGTGTACTGGTTCACGTTGCGATGAAGGGCGCGGAGGTAGGTGAAGGCCGGCTCCTCCCCCATCACCTGCAGCAGCGTGGCCAGCATGGTGTAGGCGGTGCCGCTGGTGTTGGGATCGGCCACCTGGATCTCGCCGCGGAATTCCGGCTTGGCGAGGTCCGCCCAGCAGCGCGGGGCGGCGATGCGGCGGCGGGCGAGTTCCGTCGCGTTGTAGGAATAGCCCAGCGCGCCGGCATAGATGCCGACGGTGCGGAACTGCGTCTGCTCCGCCTGGCGCACCGCCCAGTCATGCAGCTCCGACAGGCGGGGCGAGCGGTATTCGAGGGTGAGGTTCTCCTCCGCCGCCTGCATATGCGGGTCGCCGGTGCCGCCCCACCAGACATCGCCGCGGGGGTTCGTGGCCTCCGCGCGGATCTGCGTCATGGTCTCGCCGCTCGATCGGCGCGTCATGGCGACGCGGATATTGGTCGCACGCTCGAAGGCCTGGACCATCGGGCGGCACCATTCCTCCTGCACCGAGCAATAGACGACGAGGTTGCCCTGCGCGCTGGCGGCGGCCGGGAGCACGGCGGTGCCACCCAGCACGAGGCCGGTGACGAGCAGGCGGCGGGCGAGGGTCATGGACGGAAGCCTCCTGGTGCGGCCGGCCTTATCGGGCCGGTCCGGGACTGTGACGGTTCAGTTAAGGCCGGGCGGGCGGCGGGCTCAAGGCCCCAACAGGGGGGCGAGGACTGGCCCGAGCGCGGGCGCGCCGATGCCCACGGGGTTGCCGCTGGCCAGCCAGTCGCCGCTGTCGAAATCATTCACCCAGGCACCCGCTTCCCGCGCGATGGCGACGGCGGCGCAGGCATCCCAGGAATTGATGTGCTGCTCGATATAACCCTCCAGCCGCCCATTCGCCGCTTCCACCAGGCCGAGCGTGCCGGAGCCGCCGACGCGGAGCCCCGCGCCCATGCCCATGATGGATTGCGACAGTTGGTGGAAGGCGGCCAGCGGCCGGCGCATGGACCAGCCGACCTCGATGGTGGCGCGGGCCATGCTGTCGATGGAGGACGCCTTGATGGGGATGCCGTTCAGCGTGGCGCCGCAGCCCTTGGCACCCGCAAAGACCTCCGACGGCACGTAGCGGGCGACCGCGCCGACCACGGCCTTGCCATCCAGCGCCATGCCGATGGAGACGCACCAGCGATCCCCGTTGCGGGAGAAGTTGGAGGTGCCGTCGATGGGATCGATGATCCAGAGCGGGCCGTCCACGGCGCCAAGGCCGCCGCCCATTTCCTCGCCCAGCACGGCCTCGCCCGGGAAGATGGTGGCCAGGCGGTCGCGGATGAAGCGTTCGGTGGCGCCATCGGCCTCGGTCAGGAAATCCTGCGCGCCCTTGAAGCTGGCCGCGCCCATGCCGCGGGCGCGCATGAGGAAGGCGCCCTGCGCCGCATCCCGCGCGATGGCGGCCGCCGCGTCGCGCCGCAGCGCGAATTCGCGAGTATTCACTCGTAGGCCCCCATGACGTTCTGGTCGAAATCGATCAGCGATCCCGTGACGATGCCGGAGGCATCGGAGAGCAGGTAGGTCGCGAGCCCCGCGACATCCGGCGCGCTGACCAGCCGCCCGAAGGGCTGCGCCGGCGCGGCGCGGTCCAGCCAGTCCGGCGGGTTGCCGTCCTTCTGCTGGATGACGTGCTCGCCCGGCGTGTCGGCCCAGCCGAGATTGATGCCGTTCACGCGGATGCGATGGGGGCGGAGGCCGAGCGCCGTGTTCTTCGTCAGCACCGCCAGCGCGCCCTTCGACGACGAATAGCCCGTGAGGAAAGGCTGCCCGCCATGGCTCGACATGGTGATGACGTTGACGATGGTGCCGGTCCGCTTCTCCGCCACCAGGCGACGACCCACGGCCTGAATCAGTTGAAAGGGCGCGCGGGCGTTGATGGCGAAAAGCCTGTCCCACAGCGCGATATCGGTGCCGAGGATGGTGCCGCGATCCGTCAGCCCGGCGGCATTCACCAGCCCATCCACCAGGCCGAGCGCCGCTTCCGCCTGCGCGACGATGCCGGCGGTGGCTTCGGCATCCGCGAGGTCGGCGGCGACGAAATGCGCCTCCGCCCCCAGCGCGCGCAGCGCCGCGACCACGGAAGCACCCCGTTCGGCATTGCGGCCGGTGATGCAGACGGCGCGGGCCCCGGCCTCGGCGGCGGCGATCGCGCAGGCCTCCCCGATTCCCTGCGTGCCGCCGGTGACGAGCACGCAGCGGCCTTCCAGCGAGACTGTCGGCAGGACGGTCATGCCACCGTCACCGGGCGGCCTTCGGTGAGGGAGCGGTAGGCGGCATCGGCCAGCACCAGCGCCTGGCGGCCATCCGCCGCGCCGACCGGCATGGGCGTGCCCTTCTCGACGCTGTCCAGGAAGGCGGCGAGCTCGATGCGATAGGCATCGGCGTAGCGTTCCAGGAAGAAGTGCAGCGGCAGGTCGGTGGCGACCGTCTTGCCATCGGCCTGCTCGACCGTGGTGCCGACGCGGTTGCCGGCGATGAGCCGCCCGGCGCTGCCATGCACCTCGACGCGTTGATCATAGCCATAGGCGGCGCGGCGGCTGTTGTTGATGTGGGCCATGCGGCCGGAGGCGGTCTTGAGGATGATCATGGCGCTGTCGATGTCGCCGGCCTCGCCGATCGCCTGGTCCACGAGGACGCTGCCGGTGGCGAAGACCTCGGTGGGTTCCTCGCCCAGCATCCAGCGGGCCATGTCGAAATCATGGATCGTCATGTCCCGGAACAGCCCGCCGGAGACCTTGATGTAGGAGACGGGGGGCGGGCCGGGGTCGCGGCTGGTGATCACCACCTGTTCGACGGCACCGATGGCGCCGGCGCCGATGCGGCGGTGCACCTCGGCGAAATTGGGGTCGAAGCGGCGGTTGAAGCCGACCAGCATGGGCACGCCGGCCTTGGCGACGGCGGCCAGGCAGGCATCGACGCGGGGGAGCGACAGGTCGATCGGCTTCTCGCAGAAGATGGCCTTGCCGGCCTCGGCGGCGGCGATGACCAGGTCCGCATGGGTGTCGGTGGAACTGGCGATGATCACGGCGCCGACGGCGGGGTCCGCCAGGGCGGTCGCGGTGTCGCTGACCTGGGCGCCATGCTTGGCGGCGAGCGCCGCGGCGGAGGGGGCGTGGACGTCCACGATGTGCCGAAGCGCCGCCCTGCCGCTGGCGGCCAGGTTGGCGGCATGGATGGCGCCGATGCGCCCGGCCCCGAATTGTGCGAATTGCAGCATGGCGTCCCTTATGGCCCCCTGGGGACCGCGTTTGGCGGCCCCGGCTTGTGGGGCCTGTCATCAATCCGTAACACTGGCCCGGCCGTCAACTCGGCCCCGCCGAAACGTCCAGGACCAGTCCCATGGCCACCATACGCCTGACCGCCGCCGAGGCCACGGTGCGCTTCCTCGCCGCCCAGATGACCGAGGTCGAGGGCCGGCCCGTGCCCCTGTTCGGGGGCGTCTTCGCCATCTTCGGGCATGGGAATGTCGCGGGACTCGGCCCGGCGCTGGAGGCCAACCGGAAGGCGCTGCCGACCTTCAGGGCGCATAACGAACAGGCCATGGCCCATGCCGCCATCGCCTTCGCCAAGGCGCATGCCCGGCGGCGGATGATGGCCTGCACCACCTCCATCGGGCCGGGCGCCACCAACATGGTGACGGCGGCGGCGCTGGCGCATGTGAACCGCCTGCCCGTGCTGTTCCTGCCGGGGGATGTCTTCGCGAATCGCCGGCCTGATCCCGTCCTGCAGCAGGTCGAGAGCTTCTCGGATGCGACGGTCTCCGCCAATGACTGCTTCCGGCCGGTATCCCGCTACTTCGACCGGATCATTCGGCCGGAGCAGCTGCTGGCGGCGCTGCCGGCGGCGATGCGGGTGCTGACCGACCCGGTGGAATGCGGCCCCGTCACCCTCGCCTTCCCGCAGGATGTGCAGACCGAGGCCTTCGACTGGCCCACCGAGTTCTTCCGCAAGCGCCTCCATCGCCCCCGCGCGCCGGAGCCGGATGCGCGGGAACTGGCGGCGGCGGCCGACGCCCTGAAGGCCGCGAAGCGTCCTCTGATCCTGGCCGGCGGCGGCGTGAAATACAGCGGCGCGGAGGCCGCGCTGGCCGATTTCGCGCATCGCCACGGCGTGCCGGTGGCGGAAACGCAGGCGGGCAAGGGGAGCCTGTCCTGGGACCACCCGCGCAATGCGGGGGCCATCGGCGTGACGGGCAGCGCGGCGGCCAATGCGCTGGCGGCCAAGGCCGATCTGGTGCTGGCCGTCGGCACGCGGCTCCAGGATTTTACCAGCGGTTCGCGCGCGCTGTTCGGCGGCGCGACGCTGCTCGGGCTGAACGTCGCGGCCTTCGATGCGGTGAAGCATGAGGGGCAGCCGCTGGTCGCCGATGCCGCGCGCGGGCTGGTGGCGCTGAGCGGCGCGCTCGGGCGGTGGTCGGCACCGCGGGAGTGGCAGGAGAAGGCGGTGACCGCGACGGCGCGCTGGCACCGCACGGTGGAGAAGGTGACGGCCGCGCCGAAGCCGAAGGACACGGCGCTGCCGTCGGACGCGCAGGTGCTTGGCGCCGTCAACCGCGCCATGCCGGCGGATGGCGTCGTCGTCTGCGCCGCCGGCGGGCTGCCGGGCGAACTCCACAAGCTGTGGCGTGCGACGGATGCCGCCAGCTACCACCTGGAATACGGCTATTCCTGCATGGGGTATGAGATCGCCGGTGGCCTCGGCGTGAAGATGGCGGTGCCGAAGCGGGAAGTGGTCGTGCTGGTCGGCGATGGCAGCTACCTCATGATGAACAGCGAGATCGCGACCTCCGTCATGCTGGGCGCCAAGCTGACCATCGTCGTGCTGGACAACCGCGGCTTCGGCTGCATCAACCGGCTGCAGCGCGGCACGGGCGGCGCGCCCTTCAACAATCTGCTGCCGGATGCTGCGCCGCGCGTCGATTTCGCGCTGCATGCGAAGTCCATGGGCGCCATCGCCACCAAGGTGGACGGAATCGCGGGGCTGGAAGCCGCACTCCCCAAGGCGCTGGCGGCAAAGCGCACCAGCGTCATCGTCATCGACACCGACCCGCAGGTGAGCACCGCGGAAGGCGGCGCCTGGTGGGACGTGCCCGTGGCCGCCGCGCCGAAGGGCGAGGCCCAGATTGCAGCACGGCGCGCCTATGAGGCGGCGCTGAAGAAGCAGGAACACTGAGATGCGCGTGAAGCTGGCGATCAACCCGCTGACCTGGACCAATGACGACATGCCGGAACTCGGCGCGGAAACGCCGCTCGAGACCTGCCTGGCGGAGGCGAAGCTGGCAGGCTTCGCGGGTGTCGAGCTCGGCAACAAGTTCCCGCGCACGCCTGCCGCGCTGAAGCCGATCCTGGATGCGCATGGGCTGGCGCTGGCGTCGGGCTGGTACGGGTCGAACCTGCTGGAGCGCGACGTGGATGCGGAGATGGAAGCCGCGGAGCCGCATATCGCGCTGCTCTCGGCACTCGGCTGCACGGCGATGGTCCACTGCGAGGTGACCAGCGCCATCCATGGCAACAAGGGCAAGCCGGTGGCGGAGCGGCCGGTCCTGACCGAGGCGCAATGGGATGTGCTGCTGCCGCGGCTCGATGAGATGGCGAAGCGGCTCGGCGATCGCGGCCTGGCGATGGCCTATCACCACCACATGGGCACGCTGATCGAAAGCGAGGCCGAGATCGACCGGATGATGGCCGGCACCAGGCATGTCGGCCTGCTGCTGGACACCGGGCATCTGACCTTCGCGGGCGGCGATCCCGTCCGCGCCGCGCGCAACCACGCGAAGCGCGTGACGCATTTCCATGCCAAGGACATCCGCGCCGATGTCATGGCGGATGTGAAGCGGCGCAACCTCTCCTTCCTCGACAGCGTGCTGGCCGGCGTCTTCACCGTGCCGGGTGATGGCTGCGTCGATTACGCTGCCGTGCTGCCGCACGTCGCGGCCGCCGGCTATTCCGGCTGGCTGGTGGTGGAGGCGGAGCAGGATCCTGCCATCGCGCATCCGCTCACCTATGCGCGGATGGGGCATGACAACCTCGCCCGCTTCGCGGCTGCCGCCTTCGGGTGACGAAGACCGTCATCCTGCATGCCGATGATGTCGGCATGTGCCATGGGGCGAATCTCGCCTACCTCGCGCTGTTCCGCGCGGGGCGGATCGACAGCGGCAGCGTCATGGTGCCGTGCCCCTGGTTCCCCGAGATCGCGGCCGAGGCGCGGGGCGATACGACCCTCGACCTTGGCGTGCACCTGACGCTGACCAGCGAATGGCCCGCCTATCGCTGGGGGCCGATCTCGACGCGCTCGGCGGCCTCGGGGCTGATGGATGGCGATGGCTTCTTCTCGCCCAACGTCGCGACCCTGCGCGCGACGGTGAAGCCGGAAGCGGCGCTGGCGGAAATGCGGGCGCAGATCGACCGCGCCCTCGCCCTGGGCATCGATGCCACGCATCTCGACACGCATATGGGCGCGGCGCTGGTGCCGGAGATCCTGCCCCACACGCTGGCCCTCGCCCGCGAATACCGGCTGCCGCTGCTGCTGCCGCGCGACATCGGCAGCTACCTCGGCGTGCTGAAGCTGGGGGAGGTGGATCGCGCGCTCTACGCCGAGGCCTTCGCGATGATGAGCGAGGCCGGCATGCCGGTGATCGAGCGCTTCGCCATGACGCCGAACCGCGAGGTGTCGGCCGAAAGCTACCGCGACATCGTCGTGCCGGCGGGGGAGGGGATCACCTTCGTCTCGCTGCACCCGAATGCGCCGGGCGATATCGAGGCGATCACGGCAGCGCATCCGCGGCAGAAGCCGGAATGGCGCATCGGGGAGTATCAGCGCTTCGGCGATGGCACCATGCAGGCGGTGATGGACGCGCACGGCGTGGCGCGAAGCGGGTTCCGGGCGCTCAGGGATCGCTGGCGGGGGTGATGGCGGCTTCCGCCAGCAGCCAGTCGCGCAGCGCCGCGGCGCGGGGCGTGGGCGAGCCGGGGGGCAGCAGCAGCCAGTAATGGTCGCCCGTCGGGGCCTCGGCCTTCGACAGGCGCACCAGCCGCCGGCGCCGCACCTCCTCCGCCACGAAGGCGGGGGAGCAGATGACGGCGCCGAGTCCCTCCGCCGCCGCCTGGATCGCCAGCGTCGTGCTTTCGAACAGCAGGGGCGGGGCGGGGGGCGGCAGGCCGGCGGCCTCGTGCCAAACCGCCCAGTCCCGAGGCCGCACGCGGCTGCCGAGCAGGCTCATGCCCTCCAGCTTCCCCCGTTTCGCGGCGAAGGGCGCGACCATCACGGGTTGCAGGCGCACCGCGTCGCGGGCCGGGGGCTTGGCGGCCGGGGCGGTGCGGATGGCGGCGTCCAGCCCCTCCCGCGCGAAATCCACGGCGGGGTCGGTGCCGGTCATCACCTCCACCTCCTGCCCCGGATGCAGGGCGCGGAAGCGGGGCAGGCGGGGGATCAGCCAGCGCAGCGCCCAGGTCGTATAGGCGCGGATGCGTAGCGGCGTGGCACCGCGCAGCGCCGCGGTGGCGGCGGCGATGTCGCCGAAGGCCTGGTTCAGCGCGGCGGCGTAGCGCGCCCCTTCCTCCGTCAGCCGCAGCGCATTGGCGCCGCGATGCACCAGCGCGACGCCCAGCGCGGCTTCCAGCTCCCGGATCCGGCGGCTGATGGCGGGCTGCGTCAGGTTCAGCCGGGCGCCGGCGCCGGTCAGGCTGCCGGTCTCGGCCACCAGGGCGAAGGCGCGCAGCGCGCCGAGGGGCGGAAGCTCCATGGCCGCCCAGCATAACCAGGGCTTGGGGTAGGGCAAGGATTGCGCGCTGGCGCCGCCTGCCGCATGGCGTCAGACAGCGTTCACCAAGGCGGCCGCAGCGCCGCCCTTCCGGAGGAAACAACCCATGCGTCGCCGCGATGCCCTGAAGCTGCTGCCCGCCGCCCTGCTGCCCCTTCCGGCCTATGCCCAGGCCTTCCCCAGCCGCCCCGTGCGCATGGTCATCCCCTTCACCGCCGGCGGCAGCAACGACGTGGTCGGGCGCATGCTGGCGGATGGCATGGCGGCCAGGCTCGGCCAGCCCGTGGTGGTGGAGAACCGGGGCGGGGCGGGCGGCGTGCTCGGCAATGACGCCGTGGCCAAGGCACCGGCGGATGGGCACACCATGCTGCTGGCGGGGTCGGGCAGCTTCGTCATCTCCTCCCTCGTGCAGCCGCGCCTGCCCTATGACCCCGTCCGGGATTTCGCGGCCATCGGCTATCTCGGCGCCTCGCCCAACGTCATCTGCGTGCATCCCTCCATCCCCGCGCGCAACCTGGCGGAGCTGCAGGCCTTCGGGCGCCAGCGCCGCGAACCGCTGCGCTTCGGCACCCCGGGCGTGGGCACCAACGGCCATGCGCTCGGCGCCATGATCGGCGTGGTGCTGGGGATCGAGCTGGAGGCCATCCACTACCGCGGCACCGGCCCCGCGCTGAACGATATCCTGGGCGGGCGGCTCGATATCCTGACCAATGCCTCCGCGCCGCTGCAGCCGCATATCGCGGCGAATACGCTGCGCGCCTTGGCCATTGCGGGGCAGTCCCGCAGCGTGGCCCTGCCCGATCTCTCCACCAGCGTGGAACAGGGCTTTCCCGAACTGGACAGCGCCACCTGGTACGGGCTGCTGACCGCGGCGGGCACGCCGGCGGATCGCATCGCGGTGCTGCATGCCGCCGCGAAGGGAGCGATGGAGGACCCGGACATCCGCCGCCGCCTGATCGAGGCCGGCGTCGATGAGATCGCGCCGAGCCCCGAGCCCGGCCACTTCACCCGCCTGCTGGCCAGCGACCGCGAACGCTGGGCCGGCGTCGTGCGCCGCGCCAACCTCCGCGTCGATTAGGAACGAGAGACCATGTCAGACCCCGCCATCCTGCTGGCCGTCACGAACGGCATCGCGACGCTGACCTTGAACCGCCCCGCGGTGCGCAACGCGATCGACGATGCCATGCGCGGCGAGATGATCGAGGCGCTGGAGCAGGTCGCCGCCGACCCCGCCATCAAGGCGCTGGTGGTGACGGGCGCCGGCACCGCCTTCTGCGCCGGCGGCGATGTGCGGGGCATGAAGAACCGCCTGGCGGCGCCGGCCGAGGAGGTCGCGATCAATGGCTGGCGCCGCCAGGCGCGCACGCACAAGTCGATCACGCTGCTGCACTTGATGCCGAAGCCCACCATCGCGGCGGTGAATGGCGCGGCGGCGGGGCTCGGCGCCGATGTGGCGCTGGCCTGCGATTTCATCCTGGCTGGCGAGGCCGCGCATTTCACCATGAGCTTCATCAACCGCGGCCTGATCCCTGATGGCGGCGGCATGTATTTCCTGCCGCGGCGCATCGGGCTGGCGAAGGCGAAGGATCTGGTGTTCAGCGGCCGCCGCGTCGGTTCGGCGGAGGCGCTGGCGATGGGGCTCGCGGATCGCGTGGCGCCGGATGCCGATCTGCTGGCGCAGGCGCAAGCCTGGGCGGAGCAGGTGGGGGCGGGGTCCTCCGCCGCGCTGGCGCTGGCCAAGGCGACGCTGGACCGCAGCCTTGAATCCACCTTCGAGCAGGTGCTGGCCATCGGCAGCCAGAGCCAGGCCATCTGCTACACCACCGCGGAACACCGCGCCTCCGTCACCGCCTTCCTCGAGAAGTCGAAGAAGTGAGCGCGGGCCTCGATGCGCTGCTGCGCCCGCGGAGCGTCGCGGTGGTGGGCGCCTCCACCGACCTGACCAAGACGGGCGGCCGGCCGGTCGGCTACCTGGTGCGGCACGGCTTCGCGGGTGATGTCTGGCCGGTGAACCCGCGCGCGACGGACATCGCGGGCCTGCGCTGCTACCCCGATGTGGCGTCGCTGCCCGGCGCGCCGGATGTCGGCATCGTGCTGGTCGGGCCGGAACGCGCGGAGCAGGCGCTGCGGGACCTGTCGGCCCGCGGCTGCAAGGCCGCCATCGTGCTGGCCGGTGGCTATGGGGAGACGGGCGAGGATGGCATGGCGCGCCAGGCAAGGCTGCGCGCGGCCTGCGGGCCCATGCGCCTCCTCGGCCCCAACACCATCGGCCTGGTGAACCTGGCCGACCGCATCGTGCTGAGCGCGACGGGCGCGCTGGAGTTCGAGGATCTGCCCGCGGGCGGCCTTTCCGTCGTGTCGCAATCCGGCGGCATCCTCGGCGCGCTGCTGTCGCGGGGTGCCGCGGCCGGCATCGGCTTCGCGCGCCTCATCGCCACGGGCAATGAGGGCGATATCGAGGCGGCGGAGGTGCTGGACCACCTGGTCGATGACCCCGCCACGCGCTGCATCGCGCTCTATCTGGAAGGCATCCGAAACCCCGCCGCCTTCCGCCGCGCCGCGCGCCGCGCCGCGGCCGCGGGGAAACCCGTCGTCGTCTTCAAGGTCGGACGCAGCGAGGCGGGGGCTCAGGCGGCCATCTCCCACACCGGCGCCATGGCCGGCGCCGACCGGATGTACGACGCCTTCTTCGCCAGCCTCGGCGTGATCCGCGTGGACCGCTTCGCCGACCTGCTGGAGGTCTCCGCCGCGCTGGCGGGCGACCGCCGCGCGGCGGGCTTCCGCGTGGCGGTGCTGACCTCCACCGGCGGCGCGGGCGCGCTGGTCGCGGATGCGACGGGACTCGCGGGCGGCACGCTGCCGCCGCTCGACCCGCCCACGGCCGCGCGGATCGGCGCCCTGATCGGGGAGGCGGTGGCGGGCAACCCGGTGGACGTCACGCTGGCCGGCGTGCGGCCGGACCTGTTCCGGGGTGCCATCACCGCGCTGCTCGACAGCCCGTCCTATGACCAACTCGTCGTCATCGTCGGCAGCTCGGCCTTGGCGCAGCCGACGCTGGTGGCGGATGCGATCCTGGAGGCGCGGGCCGGCAGCGCGAAGCCCGTCATCGCCTATGTCAGCCCCCACGCGCCGCATATCTCGGCCGGGTTGAACGCGCGCGGCGTGCCGGCCTCCACCACGCCGGAGGGCATCGCCGCGATCCTCGCCGCGCTCGCCCGCCCCGCCCCGGCCCTGGCGCCGGAGGCGCCGGCCGAGGCGCTGGATCTGCCCCCCGGCCCGATGGATGAGGCGGAGGCCAAGCGCCTCTTCGCGCGCTACGGCGTGACGCCGGTGCGGGAGGTGGCGGCGCGAACGCCGGAGGAGGCGGGCGCCGCCGCCGCCGGGCTCGGCGACCGCCTGGTGGTGAAGATCCTGGCCCGCGACATCGCGCATAAATCGGATCTCGGCGGTGTCGCGCTGCGCGTGGCGCCGGGCGAGGTGGCGGCAACCGCCGCGCGCCTGCTCGCGAACATCCCGCGGGCCGAGGGCGTGCTGGTGCAGGAGATGGTGACGGGCGGGGTCGAGACGATCCTCGGCCTGATCCGGGACCCGCATCTCGGCACCGCCGTGCTGCTGGGCGCCGGCGGCACGGCGGCGGAGGTCTTCGGCGACACGGCGCTGCGCATGCTCCCGCTCTCCCGCGCCGATGCCGTGGCGATGGTGCGCGGCCTCAAGGCCCATCGCCTGCTGGCGGGCTATCGCGGCGCGCCGCCGGCGGATGAGGCCGCGCTGGTGGAGGCCGTGCTCGCCTTCGCCCGGATGGGGGAGGCGCTGGGCGAGCGGCTGGTGGAGGCGGAGATCAACCCGCTTTTCGTCCTGCCGGCGGGGCAGGGGGTGCGGGCGGCGGATGGGGTGGCGATCCTGACCTAGCTGTCAGGGCGAACACTTCGTCACGGCCGGTTTCCTCCCCTTGGGCGCCGGGATCGTCTATCCGGTCCCCGCCCGTGTCAGAGAATCGCCGCCCTTCCTCCCCCCTGCCCCGGTTCGGCGCGTCCCGCCCGGGCCCGGCGCGGCGCGATCCGCCGCCGATCGCGGCTGCCGCGACGGTGACGGATGCGCGCGCCGTGCCCTCCCGCTGGCGCCGGCGCGTGGCGGCCTGGCTGCTGGGGTCGGTGCTGGCGCATGCGCTGGTGATGGCGCTGCTGCTGTGGGAGGGGCGGCGGGACCGGCGCGACGGCACCGGCACCGCCCCCGCCATCGAGATCGTCTTCGAAGGCGGCAGCCCGGGACGGCCCGCCGCCGAGCCCCCGCCGGGCTTCGAGGTTCCGCCCGCGCCGGAGGCGCCGGCCGTGGCACAGGCCGTCCCGGCCCCGCCCCAGGCCAGCGCCCCGCCCGCCCCGGTGGAGGCGCCCCGGCCCCCGCCACCGGCGGCCCCCCCGCCGCCGGCGCCACCTTTCCCGGAGGCGCGGCTGGTGCCGCCACCGGCGCCGAGGCCGCCCGCCCCGCCGCCGCCACCCGCCCCCGCCGCGCCGCCCAGCATCGCCCCGCCACCCCCGCCGGCGCCGCCCGGCGTGGTCGCCATGCTGCCGCCACCCCCGCCGCCCGTCGCGCCGCCGGTGCCGGAAGCGCCGCCGCCCGAAGCCGCGCCCCCGCTGCCGACCGAGGCCGAGGTCCTGCCGCCCGCGCCCCCCCTGCGCCTGCGCCCCCGCTTCGACGCGCCCGCGCAGCCCGCGCCGCCGGCGGAGCAGCCGCGCCAGCAGGCCGCGCCGGCGCTGCCCCCCGGCAGCGTCTTCGTGCCCGGCGGCGTGCAGCTTGGCGCGCCATCCCGCAGCGCGCCGCAGGGGCGCCGCCAGGCGCAGGGGCTGGACCTGACCGTCGATCCCCGCCTGGCGGAGGGGACGGCCACCACCGACCCCAGCGTGCGCGTCACCGGCGCGCAGGTCGGCGCGGATTGGCGCGCGGCTTTCCGGCGCTGGCTGGACCAGAACATGCGCTACCCGATGCGGGCGCTGGAACTCGGCGAATCCGGCACGGTGCGGGTGCAGGTGATCGTGGAGCCGAACGGCCAGGTGCGCAGCGTGCGCCTCACCGGGCCCTCCGCCTCGCCATCCCTCAACTTCGGGACGACCTTCCCCTTCAGCGGGGCGACGCTGCCGCCCTTTCCGCCGCCGGCGGACCCCAACGGCGTGACCATCGACCTGACGGTGAACTATGTGCTCATCCGCCGCTGATCGTCCCAAAAATTAGCAATACGCTCAAGTTTCTCGATCGTGTCGAGGGCATTGGTTAAGAAGGGCGTTAGAACAGGTCCGCAATACAGGTCGCGTGGCAATCTTCCCCCTTGACCGGCGCCCGCGCCGCCCCCTCTGGCCGCTCCTCGCCGTCGCCGCGGTGCTGGCCAGCGGCGCCGGCGCCCTGGCGGTGGGGGAGCGTTTCATCGCCCGGGAAGGGCAGGTGCATGCCGGAATCGCGCTGCAGCGCGCGGAAGCGGCGGCCGATGTGGCGGGCCAGTTCGTGCAGCGCAGCATCGATGACATCGCCAGCCTGCAGGTGCTGGCCCAGCGCTGGGTGCTGCTGGACGCCGCCGATGCGCGGATCCGGCAGGAGCTGGAAGGCGCGATGCGCCAGATGCTGCGGGACCGCGGCGACCGCCGCACGCCCTTCCTGAGCGTGGTGATCCTGGCGGCGGATGGCGCGCTGCGCTGGTCCACCAACGTCATGGCGCAATCCTTCAACGCCGGCGACCGCGACTATTTCGTCGCGCTGCGCGATGGCTTCCGCGGCACCTTCCTGACGGCGCCGCAGGTCGGCCGCGGCACGGGCCTGACCGTGATCCTCGCCGCCCAGGCGCTGCAGGACCGGGACGGCGCCTTTGCCGGCACCATGATGGTGGGGCTGGACCCGGGCGACCTCTCCCGCTCCCTCGCCTCGATCGCCGCCCAGGATGGCGACGTGGTCGCGCTGCTGCGCCGGCAGGGGGAGGTCCTGGCCCGCGTGCAGCGGGGCGCGCCGGCCGAGGCGCCGACCCTGGTCGGCCAGGTGCCGGCCAGCCATGGCGCCTGGTCGCAGACCCTGGCGGCGACGAACCAGGCAAGCTCCGCCGGCCGCAACGCCTTCACGGGGGTGGAGCAGTTCCGCGCCGTGCGCGCCCTGCCGGATACCAACCTGGCCGTCTTCGCCGCGGTGGAGACGGAGGCCGAGCTGAAGGCGCTGCCGGCGCTGCAGGCCTCGATCCGGCTGATGGTGGGCGGCTTCGTCGCCGCGGGCCTGGTGGCCGTGGGCGCCGGCGTCGCCGTGACCCGCGCCGCGCGGCTGCGGATGGAAGCGGCGGCGCTGCATGCGTGCCGGTCGCAGGTGGAGCGCCTGCACCGCGGCCTGCCGGTGGTGCTGTTCCTGCGGGACAGCATCGGGCCGCACGGACCCTCCCGCCTGCTGTACCGCGGCGGCGACGTGGAACGCGTGACGGGCTGGACGGATGGGCGGCTGAACGGCCTGGCGGATTGGACGCCCTACCTGGCCCAGGGCACGCCCTGGATCGATGATTGCGTGGCCGATGCGCTGGGCCACGGCACCACGGAATATGACTGGCAGCTGCGCCAGCCCGATGGCCGCTATCGCTGGATGTCCACCGTGCTGGTGCGCGTCGCCGTCCGGCCGGATGGGGGCGGGGAGGTGGTGGGCTACACCCGCGACGTGACCGCGCAATACGAGGCCGCGCAGCGCGCGGAGGCCGCGCGGGTGGAGCTGGACCAGACGCTGGGCGCCGCGCCCGTCGTCGTCTTCCGCGGCCAGGTCGCGGGCGACGGGTCCTTCCGCAAGACCTTCATGAGCCGCGGGATCGAGCGGATGACGGGCTGGGCGGTGGATGACGTGGTCCGGCAGGGCGGGCTGCGCGGCATCGTCGAGGAGCCGGCCCGGCTGGTGGAGCAATGGGCCCTGGTGGCGGCCGAGGGCGCTTCGAGCAGCGACCACGCGATGCGCTGCGCCGATGGGCGCGTCATCACGGTGGTGGTGACGATGGAGGTGATGGACCGCCTGCCCGATGGGCGCATGGAGGTGGTGGGCTACATCGCCGACGTGACGGCGGAGCGGGAGGCCAAGGCGCGCGCGATCACCAGCGCGCGCCTGGCATCGCTGGGGGAGATGTCGGCCGGGCTGGCGCATGAACTCAAGCAGCCGCTGCAGGCCATCACGCTGGCCGCGACCAATACGCAATCGGCGCTGGAACGCGGGGATGCCGCGGCGGCGGGCCAGCGCCTGCAGCGCATCATCGGCTATGCGCGGCGCGCGGCCGACGTGATCGAGCATCTGCGCCGCTTCGCGCGGGGGACGGAGGCCGATGGTCAGCCGCAGCCCGTGCCGGTGCAGGCCGCCATCGCCGGCGTGCAGTCGCTGGTCGGCGCCAGCCTGCGCGATTCCATGGTGGACCTAGTGGTGACGCTGGGCGATCCGCCCCCGGTGGTGCTGGGGCAGCTGGTGGCGCTGGAACAGGTGCTGTCCAACCTGATCATGAATGCGCGGGATGCGGTGACGCAGCACGGCGCGGAAGGCCCGCGCCGGATCGAGGTGGAGGCCGTGGCGGACCCGGCCGCGGGCCAGGTGCGCATCTCCGTCGCGGATACCGGCGGCGGCTTGCCGGCGGCGGTGCTCGCGCGGCTGTTCCAGCCCTTCGTCAGCACCAAGGGGCCGGATCGCGGCACCGGGCTCGGCCTGTCCATCTGCCACGGGCTGGTGACGGGCATGGGCGGCACCATCGCCGCCAGCAATGAGGGGCCGGGCGCGGTGTTCCGGATCACGCTGCCGGCGGCGCCGGCCGAATGACTATCCCCGGCCGCGCTGCTGCGCGGCCATGCGCACCGCGGCGTTGACGGCGCCGAAGCCGGCATAGCCGCCCTCCCGCTCCGCGATCTCCAGGAAGAAGCGGTCATGGAAGGGGGCGGTATAGGCGTGCAGGAAGACGCCGCCGGTGCCGTCCTGGTCGAACAGCAGGTGGCGTTCGCGCAGCCCCGCCAGGGCCGCATCCTCCAGCCCCACCCGGGCGCCGAGGTCCTCGTAGTAGTTGTCGGGAATGTCGAGCAGCGGCGCGGCGCGCGTCGAGGCCGCATCCACCACCGCCGCCGCATCCTTTGTGGCAAAGGCGATGTGGTGCACCCCCGCGCCGGCGAGTGCCGAGACGAAGCGCCCCGTGCCCGTGCGCGTGCTTTCGGAGACGTTGAGCGGCAGGCGCACCGAGCCCCCTCCGCCCGTGAAGGCGCGGGACCGCACCAGGCCATAGGGGTCCGGCAATTCCCAGGGCGCATCGGCTTCCAGCCCGAAGACCGCGCGGTAGAACAGCACGAAGCTGTCGAGCATCCCGGGCGCCAGCGCCTGCGCGACATGGTCGATGCCCGTCAGGCCGCCTTTGTCTTCCCCCGCATCGGGCAACAGATGAAAGTCGTCCTCCCAGATGGGCGTGGGGCTGGGCGACTGCACCAGGTAGATCAGCGTGCCGTCCGGCGCGCGCACGGCGGGGATGCGGCGCTCGCCCTCGCCGACCCTTTCGCG
Source organism: Falsiroseomonas ponticola (assembly GCF_016805305.1). GTDB lineage: Bacteria > Pseudomonadota > Alphaproteobacteria > Acetobacterales > Acetobacteraceae > Falsiroseomonas > Falsiroseomonas ponticola. Next base: position 94,133 of record NZ_JAERQN010000010.1, read on the forward strand.
GAAGGTGGGGCAGCGCAGCGCCTCCGCCCGCGCCACGACGCGGGCGGGGTCATCGACGCGGAAGGCCATGGCGCAGACGGTGGCGCCGAGCTGCGCGAAGCGTTCCGCGGCCGCGCTGTCGGGCTCCGCGTTCAGCACGATGTTGGCGCCCCCGTTGCGCCACAGCTCCACGGCCTTCGACTTGTGCGTGCCGGCGCGCCGGAAGCCCAGCGCGGCGATGAATGCGGCGAGTTCGGCGCGCGCCGTCTCATCCACCGCGAACTCCACGAACTCGATCCCCGCCAGCTTCGGCACCGGCGGCAGCGCCGCGACCTTCGCCTGTTCGCCGAGCCACACCAGGCTGCGCAGCCCGTCGCGGGCGATGCGGCGGGAGGGGGCGGCGCGGAATTCGTCGTTGAAGATCTCGAGCGAGAGGGGCCCCTTGTAGCCCGCATCCAGCGTGGCGCGCAGGAAGCCCGCCACATCCAGCTCCCCCTGGCCCGGGAAGGTGCGGTGGTGGCGGGACCAGGAGAGCGGGTCCATGCTCAGCCGCGGCGCGTCCGCGAGTTGCAGGAAGAACAGCTTCTCGGGTGGCACCGCCTGCGACAGGCCATCGAGGTTGTCGCCCAGGCAGAGCGTGTGGAAGCTGTCGAGGATCAGGCCGAGCGCGGGGTGGTCGGCCTGCTGCACAATGCTCCAGGCCTGGCGCCATCGGTTGGTGTGACGGCCCCAGGCCAGCGCCTCGAACCCCACGCGGAGCCCGCGCTTCGCCGCGCGCTCCGCCATCTCCCGCAAATCGGCGCTAGCGCGGGCGGCGTCGTCGATCGCGGCGGCCTGGGTGTTGGAGCAGACCAGGACGAGGTCCGTCCCCAGCGCCTGCATCGCATCGAATTTCCGCTCCGCGCGGTCCATGTTCCGGGCGCGCGCGGGCTCGGGCATCGCCTCGAAGTCGCGGAAGGGCTGGAAGATGGTGATGGCGAGGCCGAGATCGGCGGCCATGCGCCCGGCCTCGGCCGGGGATCCATCGAAGGCGAGGAGATCCTGCTCGAAGATCTCCACCCCCTCGAACCCCGCGGCGGCGGCCGATTCCAGCTTGTCCGGGAGCGTGCCCGAGAGACAGACCGTGGCGATCGACCGCTGCATGCTTTGCTCGTCCCTTCAGGCACCGGGACACGCATAGCGCATCCCGGCGCGGGGTGGGCTCCTCTTACTGGAGCGTGATGTTGCGGCTGCGGATGATGCCGCGCCACTTCTCGTTCTCGGCCGCGAAATAGGCGGGCCATTCGGCGGGGGTGCCGACCACGGGGACCACGGCCAGCGCGGCCAGGCGCTCCCGCGTCTCCGGCGCTTCCAGCGCGGCCTTGGCCAGCGCATTGGCGCGGTTGACGATCGCCTCCGGCAGCCCGGCCGGGCCCTGCAGGGCGATGTGCTCATACACCTCGTACTCCGCGAAGCCCTGTTCGCGGAAGGTCGGGATGTTCGGCGCCACCGGGCTACGCTCCCGCGTCGAGATCGCGAGCGCCTTCAGCTCCCCGGCCTGGATCAGCGGCAGCACGCCCGAGGCGGCCTGCACGATCATCGGCGTCTCGTTCGCCAGCACGCCCTGCACCGCCGGCGCGCCGCCGCGATAGCCGACATCGACCAGCTGCAGCCCCGCGCTCTGCAGGAACAGCTCCGTCGCGAGATGCGTGGAGGAGCCGACGCCGGAATTGGCGTAGGTGACGTTGGCGCCGGGCCGCTTCGCCGCGGCGACGAATTCCGCCAGGGTGTTCGCCGGGAAGTTCTTGTTCACGCAGAGGATCATCGGCATCGCCGCCATCAGGCCGATGCCCACGAAGTCACGCTCGTTGTTGTAGGGCAGCGTCATCATGTGCGGCGCCATGGCGTAGGTGCTGACGGTGGAGACCAGCAGCGTGTAGCCATCCGGCCGCGCGCGGGCGACAGAGTTGAAGCCGATGGTGCCGTTGGCGCCGGTGCGGTTGTCCACCACGAAGCTGCGGCCCGAATCGCTGGACAGCCGGGCGGCCAGGATGCGCGCCACCGCATCGGTGGACCCGCCGGCGGCCCAGGGCACCACCAGCGTGACGGGCCGGCTCGGCCAGGCATCCTGGGCGCTGGCGCCACGGGCGATGAAGGGTGCGGCGGCAAGGCCGCCGAGCAGGCGACGCGTGATCATGGCGGTTTCTCTTCCCCTTTGGTTCGCGTGGGGCCGGCCCCTTGGTGGGGCCGGCCGGCAGGCACGTTCTAGCGATCCCGCGGGATCATTCCAGGGTGATGCCGCGGCTGCGGATCACCTCGCCCCACTTGGCGCTCTCGGAGGCCAGGTATTCCGGGAACTGGGCCGGGGTGCCGTCCATCGGCACGATCGCCACCTGGCGCATGCGCTCGATCACCTCCGGCGTGCGCAGCACGGCGGATTTGGCGGCGGCCAGGCGGTCGATGATGGGCTGCGGCGTGCCGGCGGGGGCGAGGAGGGACCAGTTGGTCGTCGCCTCGAAGCCCGGGAAGCCGCTTTCCGCGATGGTCGGCACGGTGGGGGCGAGGGAGTTGCGCTCCAGGCTGCTGATGCCGATGGCGACGATCTGGCCCGCGGCGATCAGCGGCAGGGCCGTCACGCCATCGACGAAGGCGACCTGCACCTCGTTCGTCACCAGCGCCTGCACCGCCGGCGCGCCGCCGCGATAGGTGACGTTCTGGATGTCGATGCCCGCGGCGCGCAGGAACAGCTCCGTCGCCAGATGGGCCGAGGAGCCGGCGCCGGAGGAGCCGTAGGAGAGCCTGCCCGGCTCCCGCTTCGCCCGGTCCACCAGCCCCGCGATGTCCCGCACGCCGAGCGCGGTGCTGACGCAGAGGAAGATGGGGGAGATGGCGACGCGGCCGATGCCGGCGAAGGCACGCTCATCATCATAGCCGCGCTGCGGGAACAGGTGGCGGGACATGGCGTAGGTGGAATTCACGCCGAGCAGCAGCGTGTAGCCATCCGGCCGCGCGCGGGCGACGGAGGCATGGCCGATGGTGCCGGAGGCACCCGGGCGGTTGTCCACCACCACATTGCCCGGCAGTTCGCGCGACAGATGCTGCGCCAGCAGCCGCGCCGTGAAGTCGGAGGAGCCGCCCGGCGCCCAGGACACCACGATGGTGACGGGGCGCGTGCCGGGCCAGGCATCCTGCGCCAGCGCGGGGCGCGCGGTGGCGCCCGCGAGCAGGCCAAGGGAAGCGGCACCGAGGCCGCGGCGGGTCAGCTGGGTCATTCCTGGTCTCCGTTCCTCCGGTCCGGGGCTTCGCGCCAGGGGCGCGGCCGTCGATTCCGTTGACCTGTATGTACCGGTTAGTCCATAACTCGCGCAAGCCCTTTCTGAAGGGGCCAAGACGAGACAGGATGCGTCCCATGCCCGACAGCCTTCCGCCCGCACCCGCCCTGGCCACGCTGAACGAGAAGGGGCTGGTGCTCGGCCTGATCGGCGCGGGCATCCAGGCGAGCCGGACGCCGGCGATGCACATGGCGGAGGCCGCGGCGCAGGGCTTTCCCTGCGTCTATCGCATCATCGACCTCGACCGCATCGCGGGCGGCGCGGCGCTGCTGCCGGAACTGCTGGTGGCGGCGGAACGCATGGGCTTCGGCGGCCTCAACATCACCTTTCCCTGCAAGCAGCAGGTGATCCCGCTGCTGGATGAACTGTCGCCGGAAGCGGCGGCGCTGGGTGCGGTGAACACGGTGGTGCTGCGGGACGGGCGGCGGATCGGCCACAACACGGATTGCAGCGGCTTCGGGGAGAGTTTCCGCCGCGGCCTGCCCGGCGTGGCGCGGGACCGCGTGGTGCAGCTGGGCGCGGGCGGGGCGGGGTCCGCCGTGGCGCAGGCGCTGCTGGATGCGGGCGTCGGCCGGCTCGCGGTGCATGACGTGGATGCGGGCCGCGCGGTGGAACTCGCCGCCGCGCTCGCCGCCCGCTTCGGGGAAGGCCGCGCGGTGCCGGTGGCCGATCTGGCGGCGGAGGTCGCGGCCGCCGATGGCCTGGTGAACTGCACGCCGGTCGGCATGGCGAAGCTGCCCGGCACGCCCCTGCCGCCGGCGCTGCTGCATGCGCGGCTCTGGGTGGCGGAGATCGTCTATTTCCCGCTGGAGACGGCGCTGCTGGCCGAGGCCCGGAAGCTCGGCTGCCGCACGCTGGATGGCGGGGGCATGGCGGTGTTCCAGGCCGCGCACGCCTTCACGCATTTCACCGGCCTGGTGCCGGATGCGGAGCGGATGCTGGCGGGGTTCAAGGCGGCGCTGGGGCGGTAGGGGGCGCCAGCCCGCGGCCCATGCCGCGACGGCACGCGCGTGCCCATCACGCCGCGGGCATGCCTTCGACACGGCGTGTGAGGGCACGAAAAACCGGAACGATGGGAACCCGGCCCACCCCTGGGGTGTTGGAGGGGCACATCCATCAACCGGAGTGCGTCACATGTCCCGCCAATCCGTCATCCTCGTCGTCGCGCTGCTGGCCGCCATCGCGGGCGGCGTCGGCGTCTGGGCCTACAACAAGAACAACACCGTGCTGGACGTGAATGTCGGCGGCCAGCGCCTCAGCGTGCAGGCGAATTGAGGCCATGACGCTCGGCACCCTCCTCCTCATCGCGCTGGTCATCCTGCTGATCGGCGGCTTCAGCGGGCGCTTCGGCGGCTATGGCTACGGCTTCGGCCATGGCGGCGTCGGCGTGCTGGGCACGGTGCTGATCATCATCGTCGTGCTGATGGTGCTGGGCCGGATCTGATCAGGGCGAGACGTAGCGCAGCACCGCCGCCACGATCATCTCCCGCTGCCGCGCCGCGGTGGCGGGCTCCATCGTGTCCCGCCCGAAGATGGCGCCCAGCGTGTGGCGGTTGGAGACGCGGTAGAAGCAGAAGCTGCTGACCAGCATGTGCAGATCCACCGCGTCGATGCCCCGGCGGAAATCGCCGCTCGCCTCGCCCCGCTTCAGCAGCGCGGACATGCGGCCGATCACGGTGGCGTTGCGGGCGCGGATGGCGGGCGATTGCTTCACGTTGCTGGCCTCGTGGATGTTCTCCACGCTGACCAGGCGGACGAATTCTGGATGGGCGGCGTGGTGGTCGAAGGTCACCTCCACCAGGCGGCGCATCGCCTCCGGCGGCGGCAGGCTGTCCAGCGCCAGCGCGGCTTCCGCATCGCGCATGCCGCCATACATCTCCTCCAGCACCGCGGCGTAGAGCTGCTCCTTCCCCCCGAAATAGTAGTAGATCATGCGCTTGGAGGTCGCGGTACGCGCCGCGATGTCGTCCACCCGGCCGCCGGCGTAGCCCTTGGCCGCGAATTCCGCCCGCGCCGCATCCAGGATGGCGCGCCGCGTCGCTTCCGGCGCGCGGGTGCGGCGGGGGGCGGGTGTGGCGCTTGGCGTTTCCATGATCTGGACTCTACGGTTCGTACAGGCCGGCGCAAGCACTCCGCGCGGATGAAGCGCGGCCGCGCCAGATGGACGAAGCGCTCCGCCGGCGGTAGGCGAGGGGAAGGCCAGGGAACGTCCGATGCAGCACACCGCCACCAATCCGAATGGAATCGGCCAGCCGCTGCGGCGGTTCGAGGATGCGCGGCTGCTGCGCGGCCAGGGCCGCTACACCGACGATCTGCGCGCGCCCGATGCCGCGGCGGCGGTGTTCCTGCGCTCCCCCCACGCCCATGCGCGCATCCTGTCGATCGACGTCACGCCCGCGCTCGCCCTGCCGGGCGTGATCGCCGTGCTGACCGGGGCGGATGCGGTGGCGGATGGCATCGGCACGCTGCCCTGCGCGGTGCCGCGCCAGCGCCCCGATGGCAGCCCCATGCCCCGCCCGCCCTACCGGCCCCTCGCCGTCGGTGCGGCCAGGCATGTCGGCGACCCCGTCGCGCTGGTCGTGGCGGAGACGAAGCAGCAGGCGCGGGATGCCGCGGAAGCGGTGCTGGTGGAGTGGGAGGTGCTGCCCGCCGTAACCAGCGCCACCGCCGCCCTGGCGGAAGGCGCGCCGCTCGTCTGGCCGGACCTCTGCCCGGACAATATCGGCTTCGGCTTCTCCCAGGGCGATGCGGCCGCGGTCGGCGCCGCCTTCGCGCGGGCGGCGCATCGCGTGGCACTCGATTTCCGCATCAGCCGTGTCTCCGCCAACCCCATGGAGCCCCGCGCCGCCATCGCCGAATGGGACGAGGCGGAGGGGCGCTGGACGCTGCGCAACGGCACGCAGGGCCCGCACAATCTGCGGGACACGCTGGCGCCGGTGCTGGGCGCGGGATCCTCCGCGCTGCGGGTCGTGGCGCCCGACATGGGCGGCGCCTTCGGGCTGCGCAGCCACCCGACTCAGGAACAGGCCGCGCTGCTCTGGGCCGCGAAGCGCCTCAACCGCCCGCTGCGCTGGGTGGCCGATCGCAGCGAGGCGCTGCAATCCGATGCCCATGCGCGGGACAATGACAGCACCGTCGAACTGGCGCTGGACGAGGAGGGCCATTTCCTCGCGCTCCGCATCCGCACCGTCGCCAATCTCGGCGCCTATCTGGCACTTCTGACGCCGCATTCCTCCACCAACAACCTGGGCGGCTTGGCCGGCGTCTATCGCACGCCGGCGATACATGCGGAGGTGCTGGGCGCCTTCACCAACACCCAGCCGACGGCGCCCTATCGCGGCGCCGGGCGGCCGGAGGCGACCTATGCGATCGAGCGGGTGATCGACATGGCGGCGCTGCATCTGGGCATGGACCGTGCCGCGCTGCGCTGGAAGAACCTGATCCAGCCGCAGGAGATGCCGTTCCGCACGGGCCTCGTCTTCACCTATGACAGCGGCGATTTCCCGCGCGGCATGACCATGGCGCTGGAAGCCGCCGATGTCGCGGGCTTCCCCGCCCGCCGCGCGGAGGCTGCGGCGCGGGGCCGCAAGCTCGGCCTCGGCATCGCCAATGCGATCGAGATCAGCGCGGGTCCCGCCAGGATGCCGGGCGAGGAAGGCGTGGAGATCCGCTTCGGCTCCGATGGCCATTGCACCCTGCTGATCGGCGGCCACAGCCATGGCCAGGGGCATGAGACGGCCTTCCGCCAGATGGCGGCGACCATGCTGGGGCTGGATCCGCTGAAGGTGCGCGTGGCCTATGGCGACACGGATGCGCTGCCGCATGGCCGCGGCACCTTCGGCAGCCGCTCCATCATCGCCGGCGGCACGGCGATGACGCGGGCGGCGGAACGCATCGTCGCGCGCGGCCGCCACATCGCGGGCCTGATGCTGGAAGCCGCCGGCGCCGACATCGATTTCGCCGATGGCCGCTTCACCGTCGCGGGCACCGACCGCTCCGTCACCATCGAACAGGTGGCGCGCGCCGCGCATGTGCCGGGCGGCCTCCCGCAGGGGGAGGAGAAGGGCCTGCACGCCACCGCCATCGTGGCACCCCAGGACGCGACCTTCCCCAATGGCTGCCACCTCTGCGAGGCGGAGGTGGACCCCGAGACCGGCGCCGTCGCCATCACGCGCTACACCGTGGTGGATGATGTCGGCACCGTCGTGAACCCGCTGCTGCTGAAGGGCCAGATCCAGGGCGGCGTGGCGCAGGGGCTCGGCCAGGCCTTGATGGAGGAGGCGGTCTTCGATTCGGAGACGGGGCAGCTCCTCGCCGCCTCCTTCATGGACTATGCGATGCCGCGCGCGGTGGACATGCCCTTCGTCGCCGTGCGGTCGAACCCGCAGCCCACGGCCATGAACCCGCTCGGCGCCAAGGGGGCGGGGGAGGCGGGCACGGTCGGCGCGCTGCCCGCCGTCATCTCCGCCATCTGCGATGCGATCGGCGTCGCGCATCTCGACATGCCCGCGACGCCGGAACGCGTCTGGCGCGCGATGCAGTAGCGGCGCGGCTTCGCGGCGCGGGCGAAGGTTCCTTGGCGCCGCGAAAAAAGCCGCGCTGTTGCAGCGGCGACTTGATGCCGAGTTGAATTGCGGCTGCCGCGCCGCGCGCGTTTATCGTCATCATCCAGGCAGATGGGGACGACGATGGAAAGCGTGGTGCGGCAGATTCTTGACAGCCGCGGCGACCTGGCTGTGCCGGTGGCGCAGCTCGACCTGGCGGCGAACCTCTTCGATGCGGGCCTCTCCTCCTTCGGCGCGGTCGAGGTGATGGTGGGGCTGGAGGAACATTTCGGTTCAAGTTTCCCTGATCGGTTGTTGCGCCGGGAAACCTTTTCCACCATCGCCGCGCTGATCGGTGCGGCGGAGGAACTGCACCGGCATTCCCTCGCCGCCTGACTCCGGGCCGCCGAGAGGGAACAGCATGCACAGCGCAACCGTCGCCACCACGGCGACCCCGGCCGATCTGTTCCGGGAAGACCTGATCCGCCACGGCCACCTGCTGCCGACGGGTGTCGATGGCCTCTACGGGCGCGGCGAGGCCTTCGAGCGTGTCGTCGCCGCGGTCGATGCGATGGTCGGGCGGCTCGCCGGCGATGATCGCGTGGAGGTGCTGCGCTTCCCGCCCGCCATGTCCCGCGCGGGGTTCGAGGCCAGCGGCTATTTCCGCAACTTCCCGCAGCTGACCGCGGGCGTCTCCTGCTTCTGCGGGGATGATGCCGCGCATCGCCGCGCGCTGGCCTGCACGCCGGAGGAAGGCGGATGGGCCAGCCACATGCAGCCCGCCGACGTGATGCTGACGCCCGCTTCCTGCTACCCCGTCTATCCCATCGTGGCCGCGCGCGGGCGCCTGCCGGCGGAAGGCTGGCTGGTGGACAGCTCCTCCTACTGCTTCCGGCGCGAACCGTCGCTCGACCCCGTGCGGATGCAGATGTTCCGCCAGCGCGAACAGGTCTGCTTCGGCACGCCGGACCGCATCCGCGCCTTCCAGTCCCGCTGGATGGACCGCGCCATGGCGATGTTCGCGTCGCTGCACCTGCCGGCCGCGACCGACATCGCCAATGACCCCTTCTTCGGCCGCGCCGCGCCGCTGATGCGCGATGGCCAGCGCAGCCAGCGCCTGAAGTTCGAGATCCTGGTGCCGATCAGCGACCCCGATCGCCCGAACGCCTGCGGGTCCTTCAACTACCACGTCACCCATTTCGCGGAGGCCTACGGCATCCAGGGCGCGGATGGCGAACCCGCCCATACCGGCTGCGCCGGCTTCGGGTTGGAACGCATCGTGCTGGCACTGCTGCGCCACCACGGCATGGACCCCGCCGCCTGGCCCGAACCGGTGCGCGCGGCGCTCTGGCCCCGGCCGTGAAGGCGCCGGCACCCCCGCGCGCGGTGCCGGTCACGGTCGCCGGCTGCCACGCCTGGTTCCACCCCGCCGGCGGCACGCCGCTCGGCCAGGGCGTCATCCTGGTGGGGCCGGAGGGGCATGAGGCGCTGCTGGCGCATCGCGGCCTGCGGGACCTGGCGACGCGCTGCGCCGCGCTCGGCCTGCCGGCGCTGCGCATCGACCATCCCGGCACCGGCGACAGCCCGGGCGACCGCTTCCGGCTGGAAGCGGTGCGGGAGGCGATCCTCGGCGCCATCGACTGGATGCGGGCGGAGGCCGGCTGCGCGGCGGTGGCGCTGGCGGGGCTGCGGCTCGGCGCGCTGCTGGCCGCGCAGGCGGCCGCGCGCCGGCCCGGGGATGTCGCGGCCCTGCTGCTGCTGGCGCCCGTCGCGCAGGGCCGCACCCATCGGCGCCACATGCTGCTGGCCGCGCAGGTCGGCGGCGGGCGGGATGACCGGGCGGATGGCATCGAGGTCGGCGGCCATCACTGGGCGGCGGAGGAACTGGAGGATCTGGCGGGCGCCGACCTTTCCGCCGCGCTCTGCCGCGCCGCCGCGCCGCGCGTGCTGGTGATGGACGGCGAAGCGGGCGCCGCCCGCCGCGTCGCCCCCGCCGTGGCCTTCGAGGCCTTCGAGGGCCTGGACCGGTTCCTGGCCCCGGCGCATGAGGCGCGCATCCCCGTCGAGGCCTTCGCCCGCGCCGCCGCCTGGCTGGCCGAGGATGCGCCCCCCGCCGGCACCCTTCCTGCCGTCCGGGAGGCCGAGCCCCGCCCCGTCGGCGGCGGGACGACGGAACGGGTGATCCGCTTCGGCCCAGGCGGCGCCCTGGCCGGCGTGCTGTGCAGCCCGGCCCCCGCGGCCGCGCGGCGCACGGCGGCGCTGCTGCTCAACACCGGCGCCAATGGCCATGTCGGCGTCGGCCGCTTCGGCGTGCGCCTGGCGCGCCGCCTGGCCGCTTCTGGCATCCCCTCCCTGCGCATGGACCTGCCCGGGCTTGGCGACAGCGAGGCGCCGGAGGGCGCGGACCCCGCCCTGGCCCCCGATCCCTTCGGGGAGGGGCTGCTGCCGGCGGCGCGGGCGGGGCGGGATGCGCTGGCGGCGACGGGGGCCTCCCGCTGCCTGGTCATCGGGCTCTGTTCCGGCGCGCATGTCGCGCTGCGGCTCGCGCTGCTCGATCCGCGGATCGATGGGCTGGCGCTGTTCAACCTGCCGGCCTTCGACCGCAGCCAGGGCGGCGCCCCCGCGCTGGATGGCGGCCCGCCGCCCGGGGAGGCGCCCTGGGCGCGCCGCCCGCGCATGCTGTGGCGCCGCCTGAAGGCGGAGGCCGATCGCGGCCTGGCCGCGCTGGGGATCGAGACCGGGCTCGACGCGCCCTCCGCCTGGATGCGGCGCCTGGCCGCGCGGCGGGTGCATGTGCTGCTGGGCTACAGCCGCGGCGACCGGGGCCTGCGGGAATTGCGCGCGCATTTCGGCCGCCGCGGCCGGCGGCTCGCGGCCTTCCCGCTGGTGCGCTGCCGGGTGCTGGACGGCACGGAACACGCGCTGGCGCCGCTGGCGATGCAGGCGGAGGCGGCGGCGCTGATCGAGGATGCGGCGCTGCGGCTGGACAGCGCGGCGGCGCCGCTCGGCGCCAATACCCCCCGCCGGGACCAGCCCGCGCCGGGCGGCCTGGCGGACCTCGCGCTGCCCGCGCGCTGACGGCCGGAGGAGACAGTTCATGAGTGCCGTGCTGACCGCGCAGCCCGCCTTCGCGCGCCCGGTGGATGCCTCCGCCGCGCTGACGCGCACCATCGAATTCGCCCGCGTCGCGCTGGTGATCGGCCTGGTGTTCCTGCACTACTTCAACCTGCCGGGCGACCACCGCCCGCCCTTCCAGGGCATCGACCCGGAGGGGCCGCGCCTGGCCACCTTCGTCAACGGCTTCCTGACCTTCTTCTTCTTCAGCGCCGTGCCGCTGCTGAGCGCGGTATCCGGCTGGCTGTTCTTCGGCGGCGGCGACCGCGCGGGGCAGGGGATCGGGCGCAAGCTGCGCGGGCGGCTGAAGTCGCTGCTGCTGCCGCTGGTGCTGTGGAACCTGGCGACGCTGGCGCTGGCCATCCTGGTGCAGCGCGTGGCGCCCACCATCGGCTTCGCGCAGCAGTTCAACATCCAGGTCGCGACCGCCGATGCCTGGGACTACGTCAATGCCGTGCTGGGCGTGACGGCGGTGCCGATCGCCTTCCAGTTCTGGTTCGTGCGCGACCTCTTCGTCACGGTGCTCTGCGCGCCGCTGATCTGGCTGGCGCTGCGGCATGCGCCCATCGCCGGCGCGGTGGTGCTGGCGGCGGTCTGGGCGGCGGGCTTCACGCTCGGCATCTTCATCCGGACGGATGTGCTGTTCTTCTTCTACCTCGGCGCGCTGGCGCGGCGGCGGGGCTGGGACCTCGGCATCAGCGCCGGCGCCACGCTCTCCCTGCTCGTGGCCTATGCGGCGCTGACGGCGTTGCGCACCCTGGCGCCGCTGGTGGTGGACATGGCGGACCCCGCCACCATCGCCTGGCTGGACGTGGTGACGCGCCTGATCCGCCCGCTCGGCGTCGTCGCCTGCTGGGGGGTGTGCCTGCAGCTCGCCGCCACCGGCTGGGGCGGCCAGCTCGCGCGCTGGGGCGGCTTCGCCTTCTTCCTGCACGCCGCGCACTACCCCGTCATCGCCCTGGTGAAGGAGGTCCTGTCGAGGGTCATGCCCGCGACCGGGGAGGCCTGGCTGCTGGCGCATTACGGCGCCTCCGTCCTGGTCACCCTTGGCATCGTGGCGGCGGCGGGGGTGCTGGTCTTCCGCCTCTCCCCCGCCTTCTACGGCGTGCTGGCCGGCGGGCGGCGCCTGGCATGACCGGGGAGCCGGTGGAGGCGACGCCGCGCGCCCGGCCGGAGGCCGCGCCGCATCGCGGCCGCTGGGTGCTGCTGGAACCGCTCTCGGCCGGCCATGCCGCCGATCTCTGGCCGCACGCCGCCGCGGCGCCGGAGAGCTTCACCTTCCTGCCCTTCGGCCCCTTCGGCACCGAGGCCGCCTTCCGCGGCTATCTGCGCCTCGCGGCCGCGAGCCATGAGGAGATGCTCTGGGCCGTGCGGCCGCTCGGGCCCGATGGCGCGCCGGGGCCGGCGGCGGGGTGGATCGGGCTGCTCGACATCCGCCCCGCCCATGCGGCGGCGGAGCTCGGCAATCTCTGGTTCCCGCCCGGCCTGGCGCGGACGCGGGCGGCGACGGAGGCTTGCTTCCTGCTGCTGGACCACCTGCTGGGCAGGCTGCGCTACCTGCGGGTGGGCTGGAAGTGCAACGCGCTGCACCCGGCCTCCGGCCGCGCGGCGGAACGCCTGGGCTTCCGGCATGAGGGCAGGCTGCGCGCCCACATGATCGCGCGCGGGCGGCGGCGGGACACGGATTGGTACGGGCTGCTGGCGGAGGAATGGCCGCCGCGCCGCGCGGCCATCGCCGCCTGGCTCGATGCCGCCAATTTCGACGATGCGGGGCGGGAGAGGCGGAAGCTGGCGCGGGCGGGTTGAGCCTGCCGCCGGTCGGGGCGACACTCCGCCAAAAGCCGGAGGAAACGCCATGCCCAAGCTCACCCGCCGCGCGGCGCTGGCCGCGCCGCTGCTGATCGCGCTGCCCGCCCGCGCGCAGACCTGGCCCACGCGCCCGATCCGCCTGGTGGTCCCCTTCGCGCCCGGCGGCACCACGGATGTGATGGCGCGGCTGGTGGCGGAACGGCTCGGCGGGCTGCTCGGCCAGGCGGTGGTGGTGGAGAACCGCGCGGGCGCGGGCGCCACCATCGGCGCCGCCGCCGTCGCGCAGGCGGCGCCGGACGGGCAGGTGCTGGTGATGTCCAACAGCACCTCCCACGGTGTCTCCCCCGCGCTCTACGCCAACATCCCCTATGACGCGATGCGCGATTTCGTTCACGTGGCGCTGGTGGCGACCAGCCCCTCGGTGCTCGTGGTGAACCCGGGCCATCGCGCGCGGGACCTGGCGCAGTTCATCGCCATGGCCCGGGAGGCGGGGGAGATCGACTTCGCGGTGGCGGGCATCGGCACGTCGAGCCACCTGGCCGGCATCCGGCTGGGTGCGGCGCTGGGGGTGAAGGTGAATGCCGTGCCCTACCGCGGCGCCGGCCCGGCGCTGACCGACACCATCGCGGGCGTGGTGCCCGCCATGCTGGACAGCCTGCCGAGCGCCGGGCCGCATATCCGCAGCGGATCGCTGCGCGGCATGGCCGTCAGCAGCGCCGCGCGGTCCGCCCGCTTCCCGGACCTGCCGACGCTGCGGGAGGGCGGCGTCGATGTGGTCAGCGCCGCCTGGTTCGGCCTGTCCGGCCCCGCCGGCCTGCCGCCCGCCATCGTGGCGCGGCTGGCGGAGGCGGTGCGCAGCGCGCTGTCCGACCCCGCCACCATCGCGCGGTTCGAGGAGCTGCTGGGCGCGCCGCCGCCGGAAAGCACGCCGGCCGATTTCACCCGCTTCGTGCAGGCGGAGCTGGCCGCCTTCGCGCCCATCGTGCGGGCGGCGGGCCTCACCCCGGGCTGAGGGCCAGCACCGCCTCCTCCACCACGGCGGGGGAGGCGTGGTGGATCATGTGCCCGGCGCCGGGCAGCACCACCAGGCGGCTGCCGGGCAGCAGGCCGTGCAGCCGCCGGGCCTGGCGTTCGGGGCTGACGATCCGGTCCTCCTCCCCCGCCAGGATGGCGAGGGGCAGGTGCAGCCGGCCGAGCCGGGCGGCGAGGCGCGCGGCGCCGGGGACCATGGCCGCGCTGTCCTCCGCCATGGCGCGGATCTGCCAGGGGCGGAGCGTGAGGGGCAGGGGGAAGTCGCGCTTGAAGCGGCGCGGCACGGGCAGCGGCGCGAACATGCGCCGGATCAGCGGCTTCGCCATGGCGCGGCCGAGCGGCGGGCCATAGGTGTAGCGGATGACCTCGCCGATCCCCGGGATGGCGGGGGGCGAGAAGAACAGCGCATCGGCGCGCAGGCCCGGGAAGTAGTAGCCCCCGGCCAGCACCAGCCCACCCACCTTGCTGGCATGGTCCAGCGCCAGCGCCACCGCGACCATGGCGCCGAAGCTGTGGCCCAGCACGATGGGGCGCACCAGGCCGAGGCGATCGATCGCCGCCGCCACCAGCGCGGCCTGGGCCTCCGGCGTCCAGTCCCGGTCGCGCGGGCGGTCGGTGCGGCCGAAGCCCGGGCGGTCGATCGCCACCACGCGGCGGTGGCGCGCCAGCAGGTCGATCAGACCGCTGCTGTCGAAATCCTCCACCATGCTGCCATTGCCGTGCAGCAGCACCACGGGCGGGCCATCCGGCGCGGGCGGGCCGCGATCCAGGATGTGCAGGCGGACGCCATCCACCGCGATGAAGCGGCCGGGGGAGGCGCGGGCACGCTCCGCCCCGCGCGCGGCCTGGTGGGTGGCAAGGGCGAAGCCGCCCGCGGCGGCGGCGAGCATCAGCAGGCGGGACATGGGGGGTGCTCCGGCAGGGTCGGCGGGTGAACCCCGCGAACCCCGCCGGGGTTCGACGGCACCGCCCCGGTTCGCCGCGGCGGCCCCGCCGCAATCGGTTGTAACCGTTCGGAGTCTATTCACTTGATTCGGCCAGGGTGCCGGCCGCCAGCCTGGAGGTGCCCCGCCTTGCCCATCCTGTCGAAGCTCACCGGCCTGCGTGGCCGGCTTACCGCCCTGGCCGTCGTGCCGGCGCTGGCCGCGGTGCTGCTGACCGCCGCCAGCGGCTATTCCGCGCTGCTGGCCGTGCAGCAGGACCGGCAGCGCGCCGAACTCGCCGCCGCCAGCGACCGGCTGTCCACCGCGCTGGCCGACATCGCGCGGCAGATGCACGGCTATGCCGCCAGCCTGGCGCCGCGGCCGAACGTGGTCCAGGCCCTGTCGCGGGGCGATGCGCCGGCGGCGCAGCGGCTGATGGCGGATACCTTCGCCGCGATCCGCGCCGCGGACCCGACGCTGGAGGTGATCGAGGTGACGGATGCGCGCGGCCGGGTGCTGGCGCGCGGGCACCAGCCCACCCGCTTCGGCGACGACAAATCCATGGTGCCGGACGTGGCGGCGGCGCTGTCCGGGCGCCCGGGGCTCGGCAACGTCATGTCGCCGGCGACCAACGAACTCGCCATCGGGGCCACCCTGCCGGTGATGCAGGATGGGCGCGTGGTCGGGACGGTGAAGGCGGGCACGCGGCTCAGCGCCCATACCGCCACCATGCTGGGCGAGCTGGCGGGGGGCGAGGCGCTGCTCTTCGTCAATGGCGCGCTGCTGGGCTCCACCGTGCCGGGCATGACGGTGCAGTCCCTGCCGGCCGAGCTGCTGGCGGCGGCGCGGTCGGGCGGGTCCGCCGTGCCGCTGACGGTGCGGCTGGGCGACAAGGGCATCCACACCGCGGTGGTGGTGGGCGTGAAGGATTTCCAGGGCGAGGTGGTCGGCGCCGCGGTGCTGGCGGTTTCCGACCTGCCCTGGGCCATGGCGCGCACCGCCGCGCTGCTGCGCATGCTGGCGGTGGCGGCCGTGCTGGTTTCCGTGACGATGCTGGTGGGCCTTCTGGTGGCGGGGCGCATCGCCCGCCCCATGGTCGGCATGGCGGCGGCGATGGGCGACATCGCGGCGGAGCGTGACGAAGTCGCCATCCCCGGCGCGGGCCGGGCGGATGAGATCGGCCGCATGGCCAGCGCCCTGGCCACGCTGGCGGCGGCGGCGACCGAGAAGCGGCGCCTGGAGGCCAAGGCGGCGGAGGAGCGCGCCATCCAGCTGCGCCGCGCCGCGGCGGTGGAACGCCACACCGCCGATTTCGGCCGCAGCGTCGGCGGCGTGCTGGGATCGCTGGGGGAGGCCGCGACCGCGATGCGGGAGACGGCGGGCGGCATGGCCGCCAGCGCCCAGCAGACGGAGGCCGAGGCCGCGCGCACCGCCCAGGCGGCGGACAGCGCGGCCGGGGACCTCGGCACCGTCGCGGCGGCGGCGGAGGAACTCGCTTCCTCCGTCTCCGAGATCAGCCGCCAGGTGGCGACCGCGGCGATGGTGGCGCGGGAGACGGTGGAGCAGGCGACCGCGACGGATGCGCGGATGCAGGCGCTGACCGTGACGGCGGACCGCATCGGCGGCATCGTGCGCCTGATCTCCGACGTCGCGGGGCGCACCAACCTGCTGGCGCTGAACGCGACGATCGAGGCCGCGCGCGCCGGGGAGGCGGGCAAGGGCTTCGCCGTGGTGGCGGGCGAGGTGAAGGCGCTGGCGACCCAGACCGCCAAGGCGACGGAGGAGATCGCCGCCCAGATCACCGCCATGGAAAGTGCCACGCGCGGGGCGGCGGATGCCATGCAGGGCGTCGTCGCCTCCATCCGGCGGATGGACGAGGTCGCCGCCACCATCGCCGCGGCGGTGGAGGAACAGGGGGTGGCGACGAAGGAGATCAACCAGCGCGTCCAGTCCGTCTCCGGCAGCACGCGGGTGGTGACCGGGGCGATGGAGGAGCTGTCCTCCATCGCGCGCAATTCCGGCGCCGACAGCCGCGCCGTGCTGGGCGCGGCGGAGGGGCTGGTGGCGCAGGCGGCGACGCTGCGGCAGGAGGTGGACGGCTTCCTGGCCGCGATCCGCGCCGATACGGGGGAGCGCCGCCGCTTCGAACGCCTGCCCGCCCGCGGCAGCCGCGTGGGCCTGGTGCTGCCCGGCCAGGCGGAGCGGGCGGTGGAGCTGGTGGACCTGTCGGCGGGCGGCGCGGCGATGCGCTGCGCCCTGGAGCTGGCGCCGGGCACCGAGGTTTCGCTGACGCTGCTGCCCGGGCAGAAGCCGGAACCCGCGCGGGTGGTGCGGGCGGAAGGCGGCGTGCTGGCGGTGGTGTTCCGCGCCGCGCCGAGCGCGGCGGCGGAGCCGCTGCTGGACCAGCTGCGGGGCGTGAAGCGGGCGGCCTAGCTGGACGCCGTCTCGGGGTGGAACATCTCCTCCACCCCGAGGCGCCGGCGCGAGAGGTGCTGGGCGTGGGACCAGCGGGCGATCGCCTCCAGCTCCGCCCGGTTGGCGGCGATGCCATAGGTCCAGGGATCGGCGCCGAGGAGCGCCTTGGTCGCCGCCCATTCCTCCGCCAGGAAGGGCAGCATGAGGCTGAGCGAGGAATGGCGGAGATCGGCCTCCAGATCCGAGAGGCCGAGGCGGCGGGCCTGCTCGAAGGCGGCGTAGAGCTGGCCGGCCAGGCCGGGATGCCTGGCTGCGATCTCCTTCCGCAGGCCGATGACGTGCATGATCGGGTGGAAGCCGGTGCGGCGGTGATAGGCCGCGGCCGCCGCGCGCGGATCGGGGAAGAGGCGCAGCACGCGCGGATCGCCTTCGGCGAAGGCGAGGGGTTCCGTGGGCGAAAGGATGGCGTCGATCTCGCCGGCCAGCAGCGCGGCGTTGAGCGTCGAGCCCTCCGGCAGCGGGCGCACATCCATCCCCGGCGGGAGTTCGAGGGGCAGGCGTTCGCGGCGTCCCGCCTGGTTGGTGCCGGCGGTGCGCCAGCGGATCCCGTTCACATCGACGCCCTGGTCATCGGCCAGGATGCCGCGCAGCCAGAGGCCGAGGGTCATCTGGTACTCGGGGATTCCGACGCGCCGGCCCTCCAGCCCCTTGGCCTCCGTGATGCCGGCATCGGCGCGGAGATAGATGCAGCCGTGGCGGAAGGCGCGGGAGACGAAGGCGGGGATGGCGTCATAGGCGGCCTCGCCCCGCGAGACCTGGATGAGCTGGGAGGAGAGCGAGAGCTCCGTCACGTCGAATTCGGCGCGGGAGAAGGCGCGGGGGAAGCTCTGCTCCGAGTGGATCGGCACCGGCACCAGGCGGATGCCGGGCAGTGTCACGCGCCCGTCGAAGAGGGCGCGGACGCGGTCATAGGGGGCGCAGGCAACGGTGAGAATCAAGCCATGTCTCCTGGGGGCAGCCTGCGGCCGCCGAAGGCGGACGAGCGGCCGGATGGCTGCCGCCGCTCATGCGGCGAAGCCAGGCGAAGCGCCGGCGTCTGAGGGCGGATCGGCGACGATCCGCGGAGCCAAGGGCATCAGGTCGGGCGGGCGACGCGGCGGCCGATCTCCTGCGCGATGCGGGCCTGCTCCGCCACGAAGGGCGCGAAGCGGTCGGGCGGCATGGCGACGCCCTCCAGCCCGAGGTTGTCAAATTGCTGCATCACCTCGGGGTCCCGCACCGCGCTCGCGACGGCGCCGTGCAGGCGGTTGACCAGGGCGGGGGCGGCGCCGGCGGGCAGCCAGAGGCCGAACCAGTTCACCACCTCGAACCCCGCCAGGCCCTGTTCCTGCAGGGTCGGCACATCCGGCATGCCCTTCCAGCGCCGCGCGCCGGTCAGCGCGATGGCGCGCAGCCGCCCGGCCTGCACGTGCTGAAGCGCGATCTGCGTGCCGACGAAAAACATGTCGATGCGGCCGGCGAGCAGGTCCGTCGTCGCCTCCGCCACCCCGCGATAGGGGACGGAGAGGATATCCGTGCCCGTCATGGTCTTCATGAGCTCGGCCGGGATGTGGCTGGCGGTGCCGTTGCCGGCATTGGCGTAGGTCAGCGCGCCGGGCCGTGCCTTCGCCAGCGCCACCAGCTCCGCCAGGTTGGTGGCGGGGACGGAGGGGTGGACCACCAGCGCCTGGCCGAAATTCTGCGCGGCCAGCGTCACATGGGTGAAGTCCCGCACCGGGTCGTAGGTCACGTTGTCATTGAAGGGCGGGATGTTGGTGTGGCTGGCCGTGGTGAAGAGCCAGGTGAGGCCATCCGGCGGCGTGCGCGCGACATAGGCGGTGCCGACCAGCCCGCCGCCGCCGGCGCGGTTTTCCGTCACCAGCGTCTGGCCCAGCGTCGCCGACATCTTGGGCAGGATGGCGCGCAGGATCAGGTCCGGCGGGCCGCCGGGGGGCGAGGGCACGACCACGCGGACGGGGCCGCGCGCTTCCTGGGCGCTCGCCGTGCCGGCCAGCAGCGTGGCGCCGGCGAGGAGGGATCGGCGTCGGATCATCGTCTCGTCCTCAATCCGCGCGGATGCCGGCGCGGGCGATCAGGCCGCGGAAACGCTCCAGCTCGCTGGCGATCAGCGCGCGGAAGGCGTCGGGCGTGCGGGGGGCGGCGTCCGCCCCTTCCATCACCAGGCGCTGCTGGAGGTCCGGGTCGTTGAGCTGGCCGTTCACCGCCTCATTGATCCTCGCGATGATCGCGGGGGGCGTGGCGGCGGGGGCGACCAGGCCGTGCCACTGCACCATCTCGTAGCCTGGCAGCGCCTCCGCCACCGGGTTGATGCCGGGGATGGAGGCGGAGGGGCGCGCGGCGCTCATGCCCAGCGCCACCAGCAGGCGGTCGCGCACGCCGGGCAGCACCACGGGCGCGCCGGCGAAGGCGACCTTCAAGCGGCCGGCGAGCAGGTCCGCCAGCATCGGGCCGTTGCCGCGATAGGGAACGTGGATGAGGTCGATCCCCGCGGCGTCGCAGAAGCTGGCCATGGTGATGTGGGAGGCGCTGCCATTGCCGGCGCTGCCATATTCCAGCGTGCCGGGCCGCGCCTTGGCCAGCGCGATGAACTCCGCCGTGGTGCGGGCGGGGACGGAGGGGTGGATGGCGAGCACGCCGGGCAGGGTCGCCACCAGCGCCACGGGGGCGAAATCCCGCAGCACGTCATAGGGAATGTTGGGGTAGATGAAGGGGTTGACGGCCAGCGTGCCGACATGGCCCCACATCAGCGTGTGGCCATCCGGCGCGCTGCGCGCCACCTGGGCCGCGCCCACCGTGCCGCCGGCGCCGCCGCGGTTCTCCACCACCACGGGATGGCCGCCGAGTGCCTGCTGGAGCTTCGCCGCCAGCGGCCGCGCCAGCAGGTCGTTCGACCCGCCGGGCGGGAAGGGGACGACGATGGAGATGGGCCGGGACGGCCAGGACTGCGCCAGCGCCCGGTCGCCGATCGGGATCGTCGCCAAGGCGGGGGCGGCGAAGAGCAGGGACCGGCGGGCAAGCATGCGAATTCCTCCTTCTATCCCGGAAGAATTGCGGAGGACCCCGGGCCAGGGGAAGCCCCGGGGCGGGGTGGAACGTGACGGGTGTGACATTTAAGTCGCTAACCCGTTTAAGCCGATTATGCCGATTAGCCGCCTTTAGCACCGTTTTCGGGGGGGGTGCCGGGCGCGATGGGGCTGGTGGCGGAAGGAACATAGCCGGAACAGGGCGCCCCTGGCCAGCCTTTTCCGCCGCCTACCCAGGCCGCCGCCGCGTTGCTAGCATCGCCGCCCCAACCTCACAGGTGCGCCCATGGCCAAGATGCGGATCGAGGGATCCTTCGTCGCCCTCATCACCCCCTTCAACGCCGATGGCAGCGTCGATTTCGGCGGCTTCCGCACGCTGATCGACTGGCACGCGAAGTCCGGCACCTCCGCCGTGCTGATCATGGGCTCGACGGGCGAGGTCTCCATGCTGACGCCGGATGAGCGGCGGGAGATCGTGGAGAAGACCGCCGCCATGAAGGTGCAGGGCATGAAGATGTTCTATGGCTGCACGGGCACCAGCACGGCGGCGACCATCGCCTACCTCAAGCACGCCAAGGCCGCCGGCGCCGATGGCGCGATCCTCGCGGCACCCGCCTATATCTGCGCACCGGAAGATGACATCGAGGCCTTCTTCGCGGAATGCGCGGATGCGGTGGAACTGCCCATCGGCATCTACAACAACCCGCCGCGGGTGAAGTCCGACCTGCATTGGGACCACCTGCTGCGGCTGATGAAGCACCCGAACATCGTGGTGCTGAAGGAAAGCACGACGCGCGTCGGCCAGGTGGCGCAGGTCTGCGCCGCGAACCCCGATGCGACGATCATGTGCTGCGACAGCCCGAACCTGGGGCTGGTCGTGCCGACCATGTCGCTGGGTGGCCATGGCACGGCGAACATGACGGGCAATATCGACCCGGCGGGGATGGCGCGGCTCTCCACGCCCTGGGCGACGCCGGAGCAATCCGTCGTGTTCCGGGAGACCTACCTGCGGCTGCTGCCGCTGCTGCACTTCACCTACAGCGCCATCAACCCCGTGGCCGTGAAGTCCCTGATGAAGGCGGTGGGCCTGCCGGCGGGCGACCTGCGGCGGCCGCTGACGGGCCTCAAGCCGGACCACCTGGCGCGGGGCGTGGCGATCGTGAAGGCGCTGGGCCTCGATGCGCAGTATGGCTGGCGCTTGCCCGGCCAGGTGATGCCGCTGGCCGCGGAGTAGCCATCCGGCGTGCCTGACGGGGCTGCCCTTTCCCGCGCGCCGCTGCTGGCGGCGCTGGCGGCCCCGGACCTCGCCGCCCTGGCGGCGGTGGCGGAGGCGCGGCGCGTGCCCGAGGGCGCCGCCCTGTTCCGGCGGGGGGATGCGGGCGATGGCCTCTGGGTGCTGACGGCCGGCGAGGTGCGCATCCGCGTGGAAAGCGCGGAGGGGGCGGAGGTGGTGCTGAACCACCTCGGCCCCGGGGAGGCGGTGGGGGAGGTGGCGCTGCTGGATGGCGGCGCGCGATCCGCCGATGCGGTGGCGGCCAGCGCCGTGGAGGCCGTGTTCCTGCCGCGCGAGGCCGCGATGGGCGTGCTGGCGCCGCGCCCGGATGCGCTGCTGCGGCTGCTGGGGGTGCTCTGCGGCAAGCTGCGCGCGGCGAGCCGCCAGGTGGAAAGCGCCGCCGATGGCGCGCTGCGCCAGGCCCGGCTGCATGACGCGGCGCTGGAGGAGGCGACCGACCGCAACCCGCTGACCCGCCTGCCGGGCAACCAGGCGGTGCGCCAGGCGGTGGAGCGGCTGGGCGCGGCGGCGCCGGTGCCGCGCGCGCTCTGCTACCTCGACCTGGATCACTTCAAGCCGTTCAACGACGCCTTCGGATTCCGGACGGGGGACGAGGCGCTGTTCCTCTGCGCCACCGTCCTGCGGCGGCATTTCGCGGGGGTGCCGGGGTGCTTCATCGGGCACATCGGCGGGGACGATTTCTTCGCGGGATTCGAGGAGGTGGAGGGGGCGGCGCTGGCGGCGCGGCTTTCGGCCTTCCGCGAGGCCTTCATGAGCGAGGCGGCGGGGGCGTTCTACAGCGCGGCAGACCGCGCCGCCGGGAGCATCGCGGGGAAGGACCGGGAGGGGCGGGCGCGGCGGTTTCCGCTGCTGGGGTGCTCGATTGCGGTGCTGGAACTGTGCGCGGGAGAGGGGGCGGGGGCGGAGGTGATCGGGGCGCGGATTGCGGGGTTGAAGACGGCGGCGAAGGGGGCGGTGGGGGGGATTGCGAGAAGCGGGGTGTGAGGGGGTGACTGTGGGTGGTCAGGCAATGTCTGGGTTGGGCGGGAAGCAGACGTTCCGGTGTCATTCAGAGACGGGCTGTAAGCCGCCCCCCCCTCGCTCCTCGGCCTGACACCGCACTTATCGGTTGCCGACGAAACGACCTCGTGGTGCGATGTGCCTGGCGCGGGAGGACGTTTTCCATGAGGTGGCTGGTCGCGTTGTTTCTTGTAGGCGCATCGCTTCAATGCGCGCCATCTTTCGCGCAGCAAGGCAACTCGTCCGGCATCGTTCGACTGCCACCAGTAGCGGGTAGTGGGAATGCAGTTTGTCCAGACGATGCAACACTTCGAGGAATGGACATTGTCCGGGGCACGGTCCAATGCTCAATCGACGGCAATGACTGCTATATCAGCATTGATACTGGACAAGGCGCCGGCATTCGACGGACCACAGACGCTCATCTGTGCTCCGCGTGGCTCGCGGTACCGCAGAATAGGCCGGCAAGCCCATTAGATCGCCTCCTCCGGGAGCACGCCGGATATTTTACACAGAATGGATACGTGCCGCTTTCCACCTCTGCCGGCGAGATGGTCGGAAACATATACGACGGTCGGACAAGGCGTTTGTTGGCGTTTGGGACTGACTGCTTTCCCGGGCTCTCGCCTCGGGTCGATTACCACGAGATCCCCAACATGAGCGGCTTCACTACCAGAGCTCTCGCCGCCTCCCTCGGGGTCGGCGACCGCGCTCAGGTAGCCGGAAGTGGCTTGGAGGATCGAAGGTATGAGATATCGTTTTCGGAGGCGCGCAGGGTATCCGCATCGCCCGTTCAGCTTCGCCTCGCGCTGCGGGAGCGTGGCATTCGCGAATGCGACTTCGCACGCGCCTTCCTGAACGCATTTAATCCAAACTCCTCATCTGCCAGGACGATGAGCTTCTTGAACACACGCGACGCGCCCATAGTCATCGGCGCAGTCATTTACGCGCGCCGCACCGTAAAGGTGTTCGCGCGCAGCCGCGCGGACGCGGAAGTGCAACTGACCCTCTTCCAGCGGTTCTTGCAATTTGTGGGACTACGGGCGGCCGTTAATCTTGCGCAGGGAGATCAAGTCGAAATCGTTGCGGATGGAGTGGTGCCGGTGGCGTATCAGCCTCTCTTTGCGGCAACGATCGCCGACACGGGTTGGCCGATCCGCGTGCAGGTGAACTTCGAGCCGGGGTCGGACAGCTTCCGGCGGGCTTTCCTCGATCAGATCGGGGTCGAGGACTAGGGCGCATCTCCTCACCTGCGGGCAACAGCGAGGTGCGCCGCCACCATCCGAGCGAAGTTGCCGCGCGAGAAGTCAGCGAAGGTCGCCCGCCGATGCCGCTTGCATGGCGGGTGCAATGGCTTCGGCGGAGACCGGGTTCGAGGCCTTGCAGACCTGCGAAGCTGGCCGGCGATCTCCTGACGGCTTGGGCCCGGGATCGCCGAGGGCCGCATGCAGGCAGTGCCGATTGCATCGGCCTCGGCACGCGTGCACTGGCGACACTGCGCGAAGCGGTCGCTCACCTTCGACAGCGCGAGGGCCAGCGCGAAGCGCATCAGGATCACCATGCTGCCGCGATGCTCATCGCGCCGACGTTGCGGCGAACTACCAGAGGGGCGCGCGCAACATCAAGACGATGGCGAACCGGCCTGCCCGAGCCCAAGGGCGACGAAAGAACCCATCACCGTGAACTTGCGTCTAGGTCCGCTTCGGGTCGAAAGCTGACGCTCCTCGATTGTCGAAAGGCGGCCCCTGGGCCCATGCTGCCCCCCAAAGGAGACGGGGGAAGCGACAAATGCGCAAGATGTTGACCGTCGCGTTGGCCGCCGCATGCTTAACGACCCCCACCGCCGCCCAGGACTGGCCCACCCGCCCCGTCCGCCTCCTCGTCGGCTTCCCCGCCGGCGGCCCCACGGACATCCCCGCCCGCATCATCGCCGACCAGCTTCGCGCCCGCCTCCCGCAGCCCGTGGTGATCGAGAACCGCACCGGCGCCGGCGGGCGCATCGCGCTGGACCATGTGATGTCCCAGCCGAGGGACGGGCACACGCTGCTGGTCTGCACCTATATCGATGCGCTCAACACGCTCGGCACCGCGCGGCCCTATCCGCTGTCGGACCTCGCGCCGATCTCCCAGATCACGCGCGCCTATTACGCGCTGGTGGTGCCGAACAGCCTGCCCGCGCGGGATGCGCGGGAATTCGCGGCGCTGGCGGCGGCGCGGCCGGAGGCGGTAGCCTTCGGGCATGTCGGCGGGGCCTCCATGCCGAACCTGGTGGCGCGGATCTTCGAGGGGCTGGTAGGCGCGCGGATGGTGGAGGTGCCGTATCGCGGCACGCCGCCGGTGCTGCAGGATCTCATCGCGGGGCGGTTGCAGCTCTTCGTCGGGCCGCTGGTGAACACCATGCCGCTGGCGCAGGCGGGGCAGGTGAGGGCGATCGGGATGACCAGCCCCGAAAGGCTGGCGGTGGCGCCGGAGGTGCCGACACTCCGGGAACAGGGGATCGACTTGGTGGCGCAGGGCTGGCTCGGCATGTGCGGGGCCAGCGGCATCCCGGCGCCGGTCGTCGCCACGGTGAACCGGCTGGTGGTGGAGGCGGTGGCGAGCCCGGAATACCGGGCGGCGGTGGAGGGGACCGGGGCGGGGGCGGTCTCCTCCTCGCCGGAGGCGCTGGGGCGGCTGATGGAGGAGACGGTGGCGCAGTACCGGGGGGTGATCCGGGGGTTCAACATCCCGCTGGACTGACGTCAGCCGCCCCGCTGGTCCACCGAAACTGAAGAAAATCCGCGATCCAGGCGGTCCAGTTGGAAGCGGGTGGGGGCGTCCTCGGGCAGCAGCGCGGCGAGGCGGGTGAAGGCGGCGCGGGCGGCGGCGGCGTCCCCGGCCCGCAGCGCGGCCATGCCCTCCTCCCAGGCGGCGCGGGCCTCCGCCGGGGCGTCCCAGGGGGAATGGACATCGACGGCGGCGGCGCGGCCGCGGGCGGCCAGGCGGCCGAGGTGGCGGAAGCGCTCCGGCGGCTGCGCGGCGGCGGTTTCCGCATCCAGCAGCACCGTGGTGCCGAAGATCTTGTTGGCCTGTTCCAGGCGCGCGGCCAGGTTCACCGCATCGCCATGCGCGGTGTAGTCCAGCACGCGGCCGCCGCCGACATCGCCGACGATCGCGACGCCGGTCGCGATGCCGACGCGCGTGATGCCGAAGCCCTCGGCCTGGTGGCGGCGGGCGAAATCCTGGCCGTATGCGGCCAGCGCGATGCCGCAGGCGGTGGCCTGGCGCTCATGCCCCGGCTGGTCCAGCGGCGCGCCGAACATGATGTGCAGCGCATCCCCCACCACCTTGTCGAGCGTCCCGCCATGGCGGCCGATGATCTCCGCGGCACCGGCGATGTAGGCATCGAGAAGGGCGATGAGGGCGGCGGGGCCGCTGCGCTCCACCAGCGTGGTGAAGCCCGCGATGTCGGTGAAGACGAAGCTCATCCGCCGCGCCTCGCCGCCGATGCGCACCAGGCCGGGTTCGCGGGCGATGCGGGCGACGAGGGCCGGGGGCAGGGATTGCGCGAAGCGGGCGACCAGGCGCGCGCGGCTGGCGCGCGTCGCGATGAAGGCGGCCAGCGCCGCGGCGCCGGCGGGGGCCAGCAGCGCGGCCAGCGGCAGCAGCGGGTCCGCCAGCAGCATGGTGCCCGACAGCAGCGCCAGCACGGCGGCCGGCACGCCCAGCAGCGCCGCGAATGCCAGCCCCGCGAGCGCCAGCGGCGGCAGGGCGGCCCCGGCGGCGGCGGCGGCCAGGCCGAGCGCGGCGGCGGCGGCGATCTCCGCGCCGGGCAGCCAGGCGGGGCGAAGGGGCAGCCACAGCGTCAGGGCCTGGGCCAGCGCCTCCGCCTGGATGCGGATGCCGGGCACCAGGGGGGCGAAGCCGGTCTCCCGCAGCGCGCCGAGCTCGGGGGCGGTGCCGCCCAGCAGCACGATCCGGCCCTGGATGGCCTCGGGCGGGACGCCGCCCGCCAGCAGCGCGGCGGCGGAGACGCCGGGCAGCGGCGCGCCGGGATGCAGGCGGATGGAGAGCGTGCCGTCCAGCGGCAGCGCCACGCCGGGCAGGCGCAGCGCGGGATCCGCCGCCGCCAGCAGGGGCGTCGATCCGCCGAGCGCCAGGCGCAGCGCCTCCAGCACCAGGCCCGGGCGCCATTCGCCGCCCGCCTGCACCAGCAGCGGCACGCCGCGCACGCGCCCGCCTTCGAGGGAGGCGGCCCCATGGCCCGGCGCGGCGCCGACCAGCGCGGGCAGGGCGGTGGCGGCGCCGGGGGCGGAGAGGGGCGCGAGGGCGCCGGGATCGCCGAGCAGGGCGAGGCCGCCGGGCGCGGCGGGGGGCGGCGTCGGCTCCGGCGCCAGCAGGAAGCCGATGGCAATGGGGGCGCGGGCCAGGGCGGCGGCGAGCGTCGCGTCATGGTCGGGCAGCGCAGCGGCACGCTGGCGGAGTGATTCGGACTCCTCCTCCGGCAGGCTCTCCGCCAGGCGGCGGGCGAGGGCGGCGGGGGCGGCGCGGTCCGGGCCCTCGAACAGGATGTCGGTGGCGATGGCGGCGGCGCCGTGGAGGCGATCGAGCAGCGCGGCGATGCGGTCCCGCGGCCAGGGCCAGGGGCCGAGGCTGGCCAGGCTCTCCCGGTCGATCGCCACCACCAGCACGGGGGGCGCGGGGCCGGGGCGGGGCCAGGCGGCGAGCAGCGCATCCAGCGCCAGGTCGCGGGCGGCGCCGAAGGGCGCGGGCAGCAGCAGGCGGAGCGCGAGGAGCAGCGCGGCGGTGGCGGCGCCCCAGCGGAAGGCCCTCAGGGGGAGAGGCCCACCTGCGCCAGGGCGCGGGCGATGCGGGCGGGCGCCCAGGGCGCCGGCGCTTCGGGCACGCCGCCGGTGATGTCGGTGCCGAGACCCGCGGGCAGCGTCACCAGGCGCCCGCCGGCGGAGACCGCGGCCTCGCCCCGCGCGACGAAGACGGCGAAGGTTCCGTCCATCTCGCCCGCCCAGAAGGCGGTGCCGCGCACGCCGATCAGCGCGGCGGGGGAGATGATGGCGACGGGGGCGCGGGGGGCGGTTTCGGGCCGGCTGAACCAGAGCGAGCCGGCGGCGCGGCGCAGCACGGTGCCGGCGCCGTCGCGGGGCGCTTCCGGCACGCTGTCCAGCAGCAGGCGGGAGAGGGCGCCGAGGCGGAGTTCGATGTCGCCGGCCAGCCGCGCCAGCAGCCGCGACTCGGCGCCGGTGACGAGCGTATCGCCCTCCCCCAGCGGGGCGGCGGGGGCGAGGGGGCGGGTGGCGCCGGGGCGTTCGGCGCGGGCGGTGCCGGTGACTTCCACCGCTTCCCCGATCCGGCGGGGCGCGGGGCCGGCGGCGCCGAGCAGCAGGGCGGCGGCGGCCAGGCCTCGGCGACGGAGTGGGTGCAGCATGGATGCAGCCTTGCCGTTGCGGGGGCGGAGTATCGCGCGGAAGGCGCGGCGCGGCCAGGGCTGCCGCTTGCGGGAGGGCGGCTTGCCGCTGCCCGGTTTTGTCGATAAAAATTCGGGGCGGGGGCGCTTTGCCGCCCAATCCGGCACGCCCCCCTCCTTCACGCCGCACTCCGTCACGAGGAACCGTCGCATGCGTCTGCTCAGCTTCATCGAGAACGGGCGCAGCGCGCCGGGCGTGCGGATCGGGGATGAGGTGGTGCCGGTGGGCGACCTCGCCGGCTTCCCGACGGACATGCTGGAGATCCTGGGCCTGGGGACCGAGGGCCTGGCGAAGCTGGCGGCGGCGGCCGCGGCGGCGCCGGCCTCCGCGCGGCGGAAGCTGTCGGGCCTGACGCTCGGCATGCCGATCCCGCGGCCGGGCAAGGTGGCCTGCATCGGGCTGAACTACGCGCTGCATGCGAAGGAGGGGGGCAACCCCATCCCGGACTACCCCGCGATGTTCCTGCGCGTGCAGACCAGCCTGGTGGGGCCGGACCAGCCCATGCTGCGGCCCAAGGTCTCCGACAAGCTGGACTACGAGGCGGAGCTGGCGATCATCATCGGCAAGCGCGCGCGCTGCGTGAAGCAGGCGGATGCGCTGGACTACGTCGCCGGCTATTCGCTGTTCAACGACGGCTCCGTGCGCGACTACCAGCGCAAGTCCACGCAGTGGACCATGGGCAAGAACTTCGACGCCACGGGCGCCTTCGGGCCGGAGATCGTGACGGCGGACGAGCTGCCGCCGGGCGCCAGCCCGCTGCGCATCTGCGCGCGCGTGGATGGCCAGACGGTGCAGGACAGCACGACGGGCGACATGATCTTCAGCGTCGCGCGCGCCGTCGAGATCATCTCCGAGGTCATGACGCTGGAGCCGGGCGACGTGATCGCGACGGGCACGCCGTCGGGCGTCGGCTATGCGCGCAAGCCGCCGCTGTTCCTGGCGCCGGGCAAGGTGGTGGAGATCGAGGTCGAGGGCATCGGCGTGCTGCGCAACACCATCGCGGACGATCCCGCCTTCGCCTGAGACCAGCGTCCGGGAAGACCGACCGGCGGCCGGCGTCAAGCCGGCCGAGGCCGCGACTGCGGCCCGCCGCCAGTGCGGCGAAGCCAAGCCGGCGGAGCCGGCGCATCACGCCGCAGGCGTGCCTTCGGCACGGCGTCTGAGGGCATGCCAAAGGCTTCGATCCCTTCCCCGCGCGCGCGGGGTGGGGATATGCTTCGCTCCCTCAACGAAGAACGATGATGGGGGGAGCGTGACCATGGGGCGCATCATCATGGGCCGCCGCGCCGTGTTCGGGGCGGCGTCGGGCCTGCTGGCGGCGCCGGCGTCGGGATGGCTGGCGGCGCCGGCCCTGGCGCAGGCGCCCTGGCCGGACAAGCCGGTGCGCATCCTGGTGGCCTTCCCGCCCGGCGCCAGCACGGATGTGCTGGCCCGCGCGCTGGCGAATGCGCTGGCCCCGGTGCTCGGCCAGCCCGTGGTGGTGGAGAACCGGCCCGGCGCGGGCGGCAACATCGCCACCGTCGCCGTGAAGCGCAGCGCGCCGGATGGCGGCACCTTCCTGGCCCATTCCGTCGCCTACGCCGTCAACCCATCCCTGTTCCGCAACGCGGGCTACGACGCGGTGGCGGATCTGGAGCCGGTGGCGATGCTGGCCAGCACGCCCAACATCATCACCGTGAACCCCGACAGGCTGCAGGTCGCGAATCTCGGCGAGCTGGTGGCGGCGGCGCGGACGCGGCCGCTGGACTACGGCTCCTCCGGCATCGGGACGACGACGCATCTCGGCATGGAATTGCTGTTCCGCAGCCTGGCGCGGGTGGAGGTGCAGCACGTCCCCTTCGGCCCCGCCCAGGCGGTGACGGCGGTGGTGGGCGGCCAGGTGCCGATCGGCAGCACCAGCCTGCCGCCGGCGCTGCCCATGGTGCGGGATGGCCGCCTGCGCGGCATCGCCGTGACCAGCCTGCGGCGCGACCCCGCGCTGCCGGAGGTGCCGACGGTGGCGGAGCAGGGCTATCCGGGGTTCGAGGCGCTGACCTGGTTCGGGCTGATGGCCCCGCCCGGCACGCCCGCCGCCATCACCGACCGCATGAATGCCGAGATCAACAAGGCGCTGACCGCGGCGGAGACGCGCGGGCGGCTGGATGCCATGGGCTTCGTGCCGGATGCGCGCAGCCGCGCCGCCTTCGCGGCCTATCTGGGGGAGGAGGTGACGAAATGGGCGGGCGTGGTCCGCGCCTCCGGCGCCTCCGCGGAATGAGGGAAGGCGGCCGGGCTTAACCGGCGCTTCACCGCTGCATGGCTAAGCCGCCTGGCCCAAGCGCCAGAAAGGCCAATCCATGTCCGAACGCCCCACCCGTGGCCCGCGCCGTGCCGGCCGTGCCGCGTGGCTGCTGCTGTCCGTCTCCGCCCTTGCCATCCTCGCCGCCGGGCCGCGCGATGCGGCGGCGTCGATCGCCACCTTCTTCGACAGCATCGCCGAAGGCCGCACGGATTTCGACAACCGGGTGACGGCGGCCGGCGGCACGGTGAACATCGACCTGCTGAGCGGGCTGACCACCAACCAGACGAGCTGGGCGCGCAGCGCCTTCACCATCACCTCCGGCGACGGCACCACGCGCAGCACGCGCACCTCGAGCTTCCAGAACATCCAGGGGCCGAGCGGCACCTTCAACAGCGGGGATGCCATCCGGATGGAGGCATCATCCGCGAACCCGCCGGGCAGCGGCCTCGTCTTCACCTTCGCCACCCCGATCAACGCCTTCGCGGTGGAGCTGGAGGGCTGGGCGACCTGCTGCTACCCGAGCGCGCTCTACATCGCCTTCGATGGCGGCACGCCGATCCTGATCGGCAGCGCCAACCAGCGATCCGACAATCCGGGCGATGCGCGCTACGGCCAGGTGATGAACATCGTCGCCGCCATCAGCGACAGCGGCACCTTCACCACCGTCGCCTTCTATGGCGAGGCGAGCGGCGACACGATGTTCGGCGGCGGCACCGTGCGCTACGCGGTGGTGCCGATCGGCGGCCTGTCCGGCGGTGGCGGCGGCGGCGGCGTGATCGATGGCAGCCGTGCCTCCTTCAACGAAGGCGACAGCGCCGCGCAGGCCGGCACCGTGACCTTCCGCGGCGGCACCTTCCGGCCGACCGCCCGCGTGGTGCTGGTGCAGCCCGTGGTGGTGGAGGCGACGAACGGCGTCATCGACACCTCCCAGGGCGCGGTGGTGCTGATGGGCAACATCACCGGCGACGGGCAGCTGCAGGTGACGGGCGGCGGGCTGCTGACGCTGCAGGGCGAGGTGCAGAACAGCGGCGGCGCGCAGGTGCAGCAGGGCACGCTGTCCGTGCAGGGGCAGTTCGCGGGGCCGGTGGTGGTGATGGCGGGCGCCACGCTGATGGGCGGCGGCACCGTCGGCGGCCCCACCACCATCGAGGGCACGCTCTCCCCCGGCAGTTCGCCGGGGATCATGACCTTCACCGCGCCGGTGACGCTGGGCGCGGGGTCCACCACGCGGATCGAGATCGACGGGCCGGGCACCGGCACCGGCAACGGATCGCATGACCAGATCCTGGTGACGGGCGCGGGCAACACGCTGACGGCGGGCGGCACCATCGCGCCCGTGCTGCGCGGCATCGGCGGCGCGGCCGACAACACCTTCAACCCCGTCATCGGCCAGCGCTTCCGCGTGATCCAGGCGGAGGGCGGGCTGCTGGGCAGCTTCGCGGGGCTGACGCAGCCCGCGGATGGCCTGC
This sequence comes from Falsiroseomonas ponticola, assembly GCF_016805305.1. Lineage (GTDB taxonomy): Bacteria > Pseudomonadota > Alphaproteobacteria > Acetobacterales > Acetobacteraceae > Falsiroseomonas > Falsiroseomonas ponticola. Next base: position 125,848 of record NZ_JAERQN010000010.1, read on the forward strand.
CGGCCGGGTCGCGCTTCGATGCGATCTACGGCGCCAATACGCTGGACCTGGTGCTGACGCCGGCGCGCTACGCGGATCTCTCCGCGCTCGGCGTCGGGCAGCGGGTGAACCAGCGCGCCACCGGCGCGGCGGTGGATGCCATCCGCCCGGCGGCCGGGCCGCGGATGACGGGCGACGCGGCCGATGTCTTCGGCGCGCTCTATGCCCTGCCGGCCAGCGCCATCCCCGCGGCGCTCGACCAGCTCTCCGGCGTGGTGCATGCGGATGCGCTGGCGGCGTCGCTGGCGCATCGGCGGCTGTTCGGCGCCGCCACCGGGCAGCGCATGGCGGCGATCCGCAGCGGCGATGCCGGGCTGGTGGCCGCGCAGGGCGCGCTGGCGCCGCGCGTGGCGCTGGACAGCGCGCGCATCGCGCGGATGTCCGCCATGCCCGGCGCCGGCGTCGGCGTGGATGGCCTGGGCGGCGATGGCGAGGAGGCGCGCGCGGGCGATGGCGGCGATGGCGCCTTCGGCCTGGCGGGCTGGTCCCTCTGGGGCCGGGCGCTGGGCAGCTGGGGCAGCACGGGCAGCGACGGCATCGCGCCGGGCTACAGCCGGCAATCCGGCGGCGCGCTGGTCGGCGCGGACCGCGCCTTCGCGCCCGGCCTCGCCGGCGGCATCGCGCTGGGCTTCCTGCGCGGCCAGGTGGATGGCGATGGCGCGACGGGCGAGGTGCGGATCGAGAGCTACCAGGCGAGCCTCTACGGCGTCTATGCGCCGCCGACGGAGGCCGCCTGGAAGCCCTTCCTGGACGTCACGCTCGGCACCGGGCTCAGCCGCTACGATGCGCGGCGGACCATCGCCTTCGGCACCCTGTCGCGCCGCGCCACCGCGGACAGCCAGGGCACGGATGTGACGGCGGAGGCGGGCATCGGCGTGTCCACCCGGATCGAGGGGATCGAGGTGGAGCCGCGGCTGCACCTGCGCTGGGACCGCATCGCGCGGCGCGGCTTCACGGAGACGGGGGCGGGGTCGCTCAACCTGGCCGTCGATGGGCGCACGGCGGATGCGCTGCGCGCGGGCATCGGCATCTCCGCCGCGAGGAGCTTCGAGCTGGGCGATGGCGTGCGGCTGCGGCCGGAGGCGCGGATCGGCTATGCGCGGGAGATGCAGGACGGGCTCGGCCGGTCCACGCATCGCCTCGGCGGCGCGGCCTTCGGCGTGGAATCCGCGCGCCTCGGCCAGAACGGGCTGAGCGGTGGCATCGGCATCACCGCCTTCCGCGGCGACCGCTTCGCGGTGGTGGCGGATTACGACGCGGTACGCAGCGACCGCGGCACCGACCATGTCGCCACCATCGGGCTGCGCTGGGTGTGGTGATCAGCGCGCGTACTTCCTCTCCATCGCGCGCTCAGCGCGCGTACTTCCTTTCCATCGCGTAGTAGGCGTTGAAGCCGACGCGGTCGTAGAGTTCCTCGAAGGGCAGCAGCCGGTCCGGGCCCGGGTGCTGCCCTTGCGCCATCAGGGCCAGCGCATCCTGCTGCGCGCGGATCACCACGTTCAGCAGCGTGACGCCGAGCAGCAGGATGTCGTAGCCGATCGCCTCCGCCTGGGCGGGCGTGAGGAAGGGGCGGCCGGGCTTCTCGACCTGGGCCAGCATGGTGGGCGTGCTGCCGGTGACGCGGTGCAGCGCCTCCATCTCCTGCGTCGATTGCGGGGCCTCGAAATAGACGATGTCGGCGCCAAGCTCGGCGAAGGCCTGGGCGCGCCACAGCGCCTCCTCCAGCCCGACCGCGGCGCGGCTGTCGGTGCGGCCGATCACCAGCAGGTCGCCGCCGGCGCGGCGGATGGCGTCGCGCGCATCGAGCGCGGCGCGCAGGCGCATGATGGCCTCCTCGCGCGGCGCGACCTCCAGCCCCTGGGCGAAGCCGCAGCGCTTGGGGAAGACCTGGTCCTCGATCATCACGCAGGCGAAGCCGGCCTGGTGGTAGCCCGCGATGGTCCGGCGGACATTCACGGGATTGCCGAAGCCGGTATCGGCATCGCCGATCACGGGGATGGGGCTGGCGGCGCAGACCTCCCGCCCCGCATCCAGCATCTCCCGGTAGGAGATCAGGCCCGCATCGGGCAGGCCGAGCCGGGCGGCGGAGACGGCGTAGCCGGAGAGGAAGGCGGCGGGCAGGCCGGCGCGGGCGATGAGGCGCGCGCCCATCGCATCATGGCAGCCCGGCACCACGGCGATGCCGGGCGCGTCGAGCACCGCGCGCAGCCGCGCGGCGGGGGAGGGGACGGGCCCCTCTTTCTCCGGGTCGAGCATGGTCGTTCTCCTCCGTCCGGCCATGCTGGCAGCGGCGCCGGTGTCGTGGAAGTGTCACGCCAGGGCCGCGCGCGGTTGGTCTAGATGACCGGCCGTGCAACGAGGGAGCGCGCCGTGAGGTTCGAGGTGATGGAGATCGAGGGGCAGGCCCGGAAGATCGTGCTGGGGGGGCGGCTGGATACCGGCACGGTGGGGGAGGTGGAGACCCCCTTCACGGCGACGCTGGCGGCTTCCGGCCGCGGCGCGGTGCTGGACCTGACGGGGCTGGAGTTCCTGTCCTCGCTGGGCATCCGGCTGCTGCTGTCGGGCGCGCGGGTGGTGGCGCGGCGTGGCGGAAAGGTGGTGCTGTTCGGCGCCCAGCCGATGGTGGCGGAGGTGCTGGTGGCCATGGCGCTGGACCAGGTGCTGCCGCTGGTGGCGACGGAGGAGGAGGCGCTGGCGAGGCTGGCGGCCTGATGCTGCGGCTTTCCGTCCCCCCCGGCCTGGCGGCGATCGCGGCCGCGCAGGCGGCGATCGAGGCCTGGGCGCGGGAGGCCGGGCTTTCCGCGGCCGCGACCTATCGCCTGGCGCTGGTGGCGGAGGAGCTGCTGGCCAACCTGGCCATGCATGGCCGATTCGCGGGCGAGCCGCCGGCCGCCCGCCTGAGCGTGGAGGCGGCGGAGGGGGGCGCGGTGCTGGTCATCGAGGATGCGGCGGCGCCCTTCGACCCGTGGGAGGCGCCGGTGCCGGCGGCGCCGTCCCTGGCGGATGACCGGGTGGGGGGGATGGGGCTGGCGCTGGTGCGGAAGATGGCGGCCAGCCTGGAATACGGCCCGGCCGGGGCGGGGTGGAACCGGACCCGGGTGGGCATTGCCGGGGGGTGAAGGCACCGACAACTGGCCGGCTTGTCGGGGCGACTGTCATCGAAGCTTCATCGAACTGCAATCGGCTGGTCGTCTCCGGCGCCTAGAAGCCGCGTGACCGCGGCGCCCTTCTCAGCGCGCGGAGCACAGATTGCGGAGAGAGACACGTGGACAGGCGGCATTTCCTGCTCGGTACCGGCGCGGCCCTCGGGGCCGGCCTGCTTCCCGCGCGGCACGCCCTGGCGCAGCAGGCGGCCATCACGGGCGCGGGCGCGACCTTCCCCAACCCGGTGTACCAGAAATGGGCCGAGGCGGCCCGCGCGGCGACCGGCATCGCGGTGAACTACCAGTCCGTCGGCTCCGGCGCCGGGATCAACCAGATCCGCAACCGCACGGTCGATTTCGGCGCGACGGACGCGCCGCTGACGGCGCAGCAGCTGGCGGAGGGCAACCTGCTGCAATTCCCCTCCGTCATGGGGTCGCTGGTCGCGATCGTGAACATCCCGGGCATCGAGAACGAGCAGCTGAAGCTGACGGGCGAGGTGATCGCGGACATCTACCTCGGCAAGATCACGCGCTGGAACGATGCGCGGATCACGGCGCTGAACGCGGGCCTGGCGCTGCCGAACCTGGCGATCGCGCCGGCCTACCGGGCGGACGGGTCGGGCACGACCTTCGTGTGGGTCAGCTACCTGTCGGCCGTGTCGGAGGAGTTCCGCAACCGCGTCGGCGTCGGCACCTCCGTCCGCTGGCCGGCGGGCACGGGCGCGCGGGGGAATGAGGGCGTGGCCGGCACGGTGCGCAACATCCGCGGCGCCATCGGCTATGTCGAGAATGCCTATGCCATCACGAACCGGCTGGTGACGACGCAGCTGCGCAACAAGGCCGGCAACTTCGTGAAGCCGACGCATGAGGCCTTCGTCGCCGCGGCGGCGAGCGCCGACTGGAACGTGCCGGGCTTCGCGCCGAGCCTGATCGACCAGGGCGGCGCGGGCACCTGGCCCATCGTCTCCCCCACCTACATCCTGCTGCCGACCAACCCGCAGGACGCCGATCGCAGCCGCAACGTGATGCGCTTCTTCGACTGGGCCTTCCGCAACGGCGCGAACCTGGCGCAGGAGCTGGAATACATCCCGCTGCCGGGCACGGTGCATGACGTGATCCGGGCGGCCTGGCGCGACCAGGTGAAGGTCAACGGCCAGGCCGTCTGGACCGCCTGATCCCCGGATCGGAGACGGCGCGGCGGGGAGGGATCCCCGCCGCGGCGGGATGAGGAGCCTCCGCTTGCAGCAGTCCATCACGCTTTCCCCGAACGCGGTGCCGAGGCCGGCGCGGCGTTCGGGCAATCTGGGCGACGCGATCTTCGCCGCCGCCTGCCATGCCGCGGGCGGCTTCGTGCTGCTGCTGCTGGGCGGCATCATCATCGAGCTGTTCATCGGCGGCCTGCCCGCCTTCCGCGCCTTCGGCCTGCCCTTCATCTGGTCCACCGAATGGGACCCGGTGCAGGAGGTGTTCGGCGCCGGCGTTTCCATCTACGGCACCATCGTGACGGCGGTGCTGGCCATCCTGCTGGCGGTGCCGGTGGCCTTCGGCGTCGCCTTCTACCTGACCGAACTGGCGCCGCCCTGGCTGCGGCGGCCGGTCGGCACGGCGGTGGAGCTGCTGGCGGCGGTGCCCAGCATCATCTACGGCATGTGGGGCTTCTTCCTGATCGCGCCGCTGATGGCGCAGCATGTGCAGCCCGCCGTGATCGACAGCATCGGCGAATGGCCGCTGATCGGGGAGCTGTTCCAGGGCCCGCCCTTCGGCACCGGCATCTTCACCGCGGCGCTGATCCTGGCGATCATGATCCTGCCCTTCATCGCCGCCACCATGCGCGACGTGTTCGAGCAGGTGCCGGCGGTGTACAAGGAAAGCGCCTATGGCCTCGGCTGCACGACGTGGGAGGTGATGAAGGGCGTGGTGCTGCCCTATACCCGCGTCTCCGTCGCCGGCGGCATCATGCTAGGGCTGGGCCGCGCGCTGGGTGAGACGATGGCCGTGACCTTCGTGATCGGCAACGCCAACCGGATCTCGAGCTCCCTGTTCGGGCCGGGCAACACCATCGCTTCCGTCGTCGCGCTGGAATTCGGGGAGAGCGAGACGGGCAGCCTCAAGCTCTCCGCCCTGCTGGCGCTGGGCTTCATCCTGTTCGTGCTGTCCTTCGTGGTGCTGGCGCTGTCGCGCTGGCTGCTGCGGTCGCGGATCAAGGGGTAGCGCCGATGAGCATGACCATGGCATCCGGCCCCGCCAAGGACCGCACGGTGGCGGCGGCGCTGGGGCGGCGGCGCAAGCGCGCGGACCTGATCGTGCGCAGCCTGTCCTACGCCGCGACGGCGATCGGGCTGGTGTTCCTGGCTTCCATCCTCGTGACCCTGTTCTACAAGGGCTTCGGGGCGATGAACCTGTCCGTCTTCACGGAGGTGACGCGGCCGCCGGGTTCGCAGGGCGGGCTGCTGAACGCGATCGTCGGCAGCCTGATGCAGGTGGGGCTGGCGACGCTGATCGGCACGCCGATCGGCATGCTGGTGGGCACCTACCTGGCGGAATATGCGCGCGGCTCGGCCTTCGGCAACGCGGTGCGCTTCGTCAGCGACATCCTGCTCTCCGCGCCCTCCATCCTCATCGGCCTGTTCGTGTACCAGCTGCTGGTGCTGCCCTTCGGCGGCTTCTCCGGCTGGGCGGGGGTGGCGGCGCTGTCCATCATCATCATCCCGATCGTGGTGCGCACGACGGAGGACATGCTGGCGCTGATCCCGAACACGCTGCGGGAGGCGGTGATCGGGCTTGGCGCGCCGAAGTGGAAGATGATCGTGCTGGTGTGCTGGCGGTCCGCGACGTCCGGCATCATCACCGGCGTGCTGCTGGGCATCGCGCGCATCGCCGGCGAGACGGCGCCGCTGCTGTTCACCAGCCTCGGCAACAATGCCTGGTCCACGGACCTGACCGGGCCGATGCCGAGCCTGCCGATCACCATCTATTCCTACGCCGGATCGCCCTTCCAGGACTGGATCGAGCTGGCCTGGGCGGGCGCGCTGCTGATCACGCTGGCGGTGCTGGCCTTGAACATCCTGGCGCGCAGCGTGCTGCGGCGCCGCACATGACGGGACCGAAACCCATGAGCTCCACCGACGCGCCGGCCGCGCCCGCGCAATCCTTCGGCGGCATGCAGGCGCGATCCTCCGCCGCCATCAACCAGGCTTCCCGCATCTCGGTGCGCAACCTCGACTTCTTCTACGGGACGAACAAGGCGCTGAAGGGCGTGAACCTGGAACTGCCGGACCGGCAGGTGACGGGCATGATCGGGCCTTCCGGCTGCGGCAAGTCCACGCTGCTGCGCGTGCTGAACCGGATGTACAGCCTCTATCCCGGCCAGCGGGCGGAGGGCGAGGTGCTGATGGAGGGGCGCAACATGATCGCGCCCGATGTCGACCTGAACGAGCTGCGCTCCAAGGTCGGCATGGTGTTCCAGAAGCCCACGCCCTTCCCGATGACGATCTACGAGAACATCGCCTTCGGCATCCGGCTGCATGAGCGGCTGACCAAGTCCCAGATGGACGACCGGATCGAATGGGCGCTGTCCCGCGCCGCGATCTGGGGCGAGGTGAAGGACCGGCTGCAATCCAGCGCCATGGGGCTGTCGGGCGGGCAGCAGCAGCGGCTGTGCATCGCGCGCACCATCGCGGTGCGGCCGGAGGTCATCCTGTTCGACGAGCCGACCAGCGCGCTCGACCCGATCTCCACCCTGAAGATCGAGGAGCTGATCGACGAGCTGAAGCGCGACTTCACCATCTGCATCGTGACCCACAACATGCAGCAGGCCGCGCGCTGCGCCGACCAGGTGGCCTTCTTCTACCTGGGCGAGCTGGTGGAGGTGGCGCCGGCCGCGCAGCTTTTCACGGCGCCGCGCGAACGCCGCACGCAGGAATACATCACCGGCCGCTTCGGCTGAGCGGGAGGGCAGGATCATGCCGATGGACAAGGGCGAGCATATCGTCCGCAGCTACGACGAACAGCTCCGCCGCCTGCGGGACATGGTGGCCCGCATGGGCGGCCTGGCGGAGCGCCAGGTGAATGACGCGACGGTGGCGCTGACGCGGCGCGATGCCACGCTGGCGGCCGAGGTGATCGGCCGCGACGCGGCGCTCGACCAGCTGGAGCGGGAGATCGAGGCCTTCTGCATCCGCATCCTGGCGACGCGCCAGCCCATGGCGGGCGACCTCCGCTTCATCGTCGCGGCCATGAAGGTGGCGCACAACCTGGAGCGGATCGGGGACTACGCCCGCAACGGCGCCAAGCGCAGCATCGTCATCTCCCAGCAGCCGACCATCGGCAGCCTGAACGGCTTCACCCGCATGGCGCGGCTGGTGCAGGAGAACCTGAAGCTCGCCATCGATGCGCTGGTGAATGACGATGCGGAGGCCGCGCAGCGCGTCTGGGCGGCGGATGAGCCGGTGGACGATGTCTACAACGGCATCTTCCGGGAGATGCTGACCTTCATGATGGAGGATCCGCGCAACATCACCGCGGCGACGCATCTGCTGTTCATCGCCAAGAACCTGGAACGCATCGGCGACCACGCGACCAACATCGCGGAGACCGTGCATTACGCCGTGCGCGGCGACAGCCTGCCGGAGGACCGGCCCAAGGCCGATGCCTCCGCCTACGCCGTCGTCCGGCCACCCGAGTGAGGGAGACCGCCATGCCCGACGCCCTTGGCAGCCTGGCCAAGCCCACCATCCTGGTGGTGGAGGACGAGGCGCCGCTGCTGACGCTGCTGCGCTACAACCTGGAGAAGCAGGGCTTCCGCGTGGAGGAAGCGACCGATGGGCAGGAAGCCCTGCTGCGCGTCGCGGAAGGCAAGCCGGACCTGATCCTGCTGGACTGGATGCTGCCGCAGCTCTCGGGCCTCGAGGTCTGCCGCCAGATCCGCCGGCGGCCGAACACGCGCGACCTGCCGATCATCATGGTGACGGCGCGCACCGAGGACCAGGACGCGGTGCGCGCGCTGGATACCGGCGCGGACGACTACATCGCCAAGCCCTATGTCATGGACGCGCTGCTGGCGCGCATCCGGGCGCTGCTGCGGCGATCCGGCGCGGTGCCGGTGAAGGGGCGCCTGACCTATGCCGACCTGGTCATGGACCAGGACGCGCATCGCGTGACGCGCGGCAACCGGTCCCTGCATCTCGGCCCGACCGAATACCGGCTGCTGGAGTTCTTCCTGAGCCATCCCGGCCGCGTCTTCACCCGCGAACAGCTGCTGGACGCCGTCTGGGGCCGCGACATCCATGTGGAGCCGCGCACGGTGGACGTGCATATCCGGCGCCTGCGCAAGGCGGTGAACGGGGAGGGGGAGGCGGACATCATCCGCACCGTCCGCTCCGCCGGCTATGCGCTGGATGTGGAGGAATAGGAATGGCGGACCGGTCGCTTGACCGGTCCGAGCGCCCGAATGGGCGCCGCCGCTTTTGCGTCACGCCGCAGGCGTGCCTTCGGCACGACGCGTCTGAGGGGCCCGAAGCGGTCACGCGCGGGGCCATTGCAAAGCTCACGGCTCGTCCGGTGCGCGGTAGAGGGAGGTGAGGGCCAGGCGGCGCAGCGTGTTGCGGGCCAGGGCCTCGATCTCCCGCCGGTCGGTGGTATCGGGGTCCACCGTCATCCAGGCCGCGGACAGGCGGCGCCAGAAGACGGAGATGTCGAGCAGCCGGTCGCGATAGCCATCCTGTTCCAGGATGAGGCGCGTCGGCGCTTCCAGCGGCAGGGGGCGGCGCATCGCCTCCTCCGCCGCCGCGGTGATGGCGGCGCTGGCCTTTCGCGGGCGGCTGATCTGCGGCAGCAGATTGTCCATGGCGCGGGTCAGCAGGCCGCCGCCCACCCAGCCGCGATCGGCGCCGAGCGTCTGGCGCGTGCGGATGACCACCTTCTCCATCGCCGCGTAGTCGGGCTGCGCGGCGGCGGTGGCCAGCACGCGGGCATGGGCATTGGCCAGGCGCTGCAGGCGGCGCGCCAGCGGCGCCACCGTCGCCATGGGGAAGCCGAAGCGGGTGATGCAGCGGGCGACCGCGGCCTCGAACATCCCGGGGCCGGGGGGGACGCGGCGCATCGCCTCCGCCAGCGCCTGCCCTTCCTCCCCGGCCTGGCCGGCGAGCCGTTCGACCATGGCGGTGGTGGCGGCGTAGAGGTGGTGCTCCTCCGGCACCTCCTCCTCCTCATCCAGCAGGGGGCCGGGCAGGGGGTCCCCGGGGATGATGCGTTCCACGCAGCGCAGCGCGGCCGGCACCAGGCGCAGCAGGCGGAAATCGCGGCTGCCGGGGGCGAGGTCGAAGAGCTGGTGCGCCGTCTCGATATCCACCAGCAGGCGGAGATGGGCGAAGGACCGCACCACGGCGATGCCGCCGCTGGCATCGCGTTCGAATCCGAGCCCGGCTTCGTGCATCCAGGGGGCGTGGAAGGTGAAATGCGTGGGGGGCCAGACCTCCCCGGCCTCGGCGCCGGGGAAGGCCACGGGGTCGAAATGCCGCGGGTCCGGCAGCGCCGGCCGCGATGGCATGGCGACGGCGCCAGGGGCCTCGGCGGCCGTGGCGTGGGAGACCGGCAGGGGGCTGGCTTGATCGGGCACGGTCGCAAGATGCGGGACGGAAGGTTAACGGAAGGTGGCGACACAACCGGAATGCGAGTGGCGTTTCCGTGTGGTCGAAAACGCCCCGGCCGGGCGCCCCGTGATTGACGGGCGGCGGGCGCCGGGTGACCAATGCGGCAACACACCTGGGGAGCCTTGTTCCATGAATCGCCGTGGCTTCGGCCTTGCTGCCCTTCTCGTCCTGCCCCTGGTGGCCGCCTGCGCGCCGGCCGATCCGATGGGCGCGCAACTGGCCGCGCAGCCCGTCCGCGTGGTGTTCTTCGAGGATGACAGCATCGGGCTGAGCGACGAGGCCAAGTCCGTGATCCAGGACGCGGTGGCGGTGGCGCGGCGCTATCCGGGCACGCCGGTGCGGGTGCTCGGCTTCTCCGCGCCCGAGCCCGGCCTGGCGCCGACCGTGGCGCTGTCCCGCGCCCGGGCGGAGCGGGTGGTGAACGAGATGGTGGCCGCCGGCGTGCCGCGCGCGCAGATCACCCAGCAGGGCCGCGGCGCCGTCGCCTTCGATGCCGCGCCGGTGCAGAGCCGCCGCGTCGAGATCCATATCGGGCCGAACTGAGGCCGCCGGCGGCGGCGGGCCGGGATGCGGGGCATGGCCCTGTATGCCGGGCGTGGCGCATCGGCCATGGGCCCTGGTGGCGGCCTCGGCCGCCGCCTTGCCATGGTGGCCTGCGGCGGATCCGCGCCGGCCACCGATCCGCGCGCGGATCGGAAGCTGACGAAGCGCCCCCGGCATGGCAGAGGATGCCATGCCCGATGACGGCCGATTCCCCCCCGTAACCAGACCGCCCATGGAAGCCAGCACGGACCCGGTGGAGGTCCTTTCGCGCGTCTTCGGCCATCCCGGCTTCCGCGGGCGGCAGGAGGAGGTGGTGCGCCATGTCGCGGGCGGCGGCTCCGGCCTGGTGCTGATGCCGACGGGCGGGGGCAAGTCGCTCTGCTTCCAGGTGCCGGCGCTCTGCCGGGAAGGGGTGGGGGTGGTCGTCTCGCCCCTCATCGCGCTGATGGAGGACCAGGTCGCGGCGCTGCGGCAGCAGGGCGTGGCGGCGGCCGCGCTGCATTCCGACCTGCCGGAGGGCGAGGCCCGCACCGTGCTGCGGGACCTGCATGCGGGCGACCTGAAGCTGCTCTACGTCTCCCCCGAAAGGCTGGTGCTGGAGGGGATGCTGGCGCGGCTGGAGGAGCTGCCCATCGCGCTCTTCGCGGTGGATGAGGCGCATTGCGTCAGCCAGTGGGGGCATCACTTCCGCCCCGAATATCGCGGGCTCGGCGTGCTGTCGGACCGCTTCCCGCGCACGCCGCGGCTCGCCCTGACGGCGACGGCGGACCAGCGGACGGTGGAGGATATCCGCCGGCAGCTCGGCCTGCAGGACGACCCCGTGTTCCGCGGCGGCTTCGACCGGCCGAACATCCGGATCGAGGCCGTGCCGCGGGAGCAGGAGCGCGCGCAGCTGCGCGCCCTGCTGCGGGAGGAAGCCGGCCCCAAGGGCAGCATGGTCGGCGCCGGCATCGTCTATTGCGGCACCCGCAACAAGACCGAGCAGACGGCGGAATGGCTGCGGGCCGACGGCTTCGATGCGCTGGCCTTCCATGCCGGGATGGATGGGGAGGCGAAGCGGGACGCGCATCGCCGCTTCGCGCGCGGCGACAGCGTGGTGATGTGCGCGACCATCGCCTTCGGCATGGGGATCGACCGGCCGGATGTGCGCTGGGTGGTGCATCTGGACCTGCCGAAATCGCCGGAATCCTGGTACCAGGAGATCGGCCGCGCGGGGCGCGACGGGCTGCCGGCGCGCGCCCTGCTGCTGTACGGCGCGGGCGACATCGCGCTGGCCCGCCACCGGATCGAGGAAAGCCCGGCGGCGCCGGAGCAGAAGCGGATCGAGCGCCAGCGCCTGGACGCCATGGTCGCGATCGCGGAGGCCGCGACCTGCCGCCGCCAGATCCTGCTGCGCTGCTTCGGGGAGGATGACATCCCGCCCTGCGGCAATTGCGATGTGTGCCTCAGCCCGCCGCGGCTGTTCGACGGCACGGTGGCGGCGCAGAAGATGCTCTCCGCCGTGCTGCGCACGGGGCGGCGCTTCGGCGTGGGGCATGTGGTGGACGTGCTGCGCGGGAAGATGACGGAGAAGGTGGCGCAGTTCGCGCATGACCGGCTGCCGACCTTCGGCGTCGGCAAGGACCTGTCCGAATTCGCCTGGCGCGGCGTGGCGCGGCAGCTGGTGGCGCGCGGCGCGCTGGACGTGGCGGTGGAGAACCATGGGGAACTGGTGCCGACCGATGCGGCGCGGCCGATCCTGAAGGGGGAGGAGAAGGTGCTGCTGCGGGAGGAGGTGCTGCGCGCCGGCACCGCGCCGGCGGGCCGCGCCAGCCCGCGCGGCGGCGGCGGCGCCCCCCTGGGCGACCGGGTGTTCGAGGCGCTGCGCGACTGGCGGCGGGGCGAGGCGCAGGCGCAGCAGGTGCCGGCCTATGTCATCTTCCAGGACCGGACATTGGCGGAGATCGCGCAGGCGCGGCCGCGCAGCCTGGACCAGCTGGCGGCGATCCCGGGGGTGGGGCGGACCAAGCTGGACCGCTACGGGGACGAGGTGCTGCGGGTGCTGCGGGGGTGTGACTGAAGCACTATCCGATCAGGCTGAATCAGCTTGATCGGATTTCGTGCTTCAGAAGCAATAACTTTCAGAGCACGAGATCCGTCCAACTGGACGGATCGTGCTCCGGCTACTCCGCCTTGATGCCCCTGCTGCGGATCACGGCCAGCCAGCGGCGCCTCTCGCTGGCGAGAAACGGACGAAACTCCTCGGGCGTCATGACCTTCGGGAAGACCGCGCCGGCGCGGAGCTGGGCGATGAGGTCGGGCTGGCGCATCGCCTCCGCGATGCCCTGGTGCAGGCGCTGGACGATCTCCTCCGGCGTGCCGGCGGGGGCGAACATGGCCAGCAGGGTCGTGCCCTCGAAGCCCGGCAGCGCGGCTTCGGCGATGGTCGGGATCTCCGGGGCCAGCGGGCTGCGCTCCGCGCTGGTGACGGCGGCGCCGATGACGTCGCCGTTGCGGATCAGGGGCAGCGCCGTCACCGCCTCCACGAAGGCCATCTCGACCTCCCCGGTGATGACGGCCTGCACGGCGGGGGCGCCGCCGCGATAGGTGACGTTCTCCACCTGGATGCCGGCCCCTTCCAGGAAGAGCTCCGTGATGATGTGGGCGGAGCCGCCGGCGCCGGAGGAGGCGTAGCTGAGGCGGCCCGGCGCCGCCTTGGCACGCGCGATGAGCGCGGCGGTGTCGCGCATCCCGTGCTTCGGGCTCAGGCAGAGGAAGAGGGAGGAGGTGCTGACGGAGCCGAGGGGAGTGAAATTGGCTTCCTCGTCATAGCCGCGCTGGGGGTAGAGGTGGCCCGACATGGAATAGGTGCCGCTGCCCGCGAAGAGCAGCGTGTAGCCATCGGGGCGGGAGCGGGCGACATGGGCGGAGCCGATGGTGCCGCTGGCGCCGGGGCGGTTTTCCACCACGAAGCTGCCGCCGAGGATGCGGCCCAGCTGCTGCGCGACCAGGCGGGCGACGGTATCGGTGGAACCGCCGGGCGCGAAGGAGACAACGATGGAAACGGGGCGCGTGCCGGGATAGGGCGCCTGGGCGCGGGTCGCCGCGGGCAGCAGGGCGAGCGTGGCCGCGCCGAGGCTGCGGCGGGTGAGGTTGTGCATGACGTTTCCCCCGTGATGGCCCGGATGGTAGGGGCGGCGGCGAGGGGGCTCAATCCGGGGGCGGGATGGATCGGCTGAGGGGATGGGCGCGGGCGCTGAAGCGGCAGGCGATCCTGCTGTGGCTGGCGGCGCGCGATGCGCGGGTGCCCTGGGCGGCGCGGCTGCTGGCGGCGGGGATCGCGGCCTATGCCTTCTCCCCGATCGACCTGATCCCGGATGTCATCCCGGTGCTGGGGCTGCTGGATGAGTTGCTGCTGCTGCCCGGCCTGGTGTGGCTGGTGCTGCGGATGATCCCGCCGGGGCTGAAGGCGGAGCTTTCGGCGCGGGCCACCGCCCTTGCCGAGCGGCCGGTGAGCCGGGCGGGGGCGGTGGCGGTGGTGGCGCTGTGGGCCGTGGCGCTGGGCCTGGCGGCCTGGTGGTGGCTGGGCTAAGTGACCGTTTGAGAACACTGGCGGGTCGGTTTCGCTGGGCTTTTCCGCCCCTGGTGCGTCTCCGGACTTGCCGATGCAACCAGCATCGGCCGCGCCCGGCTCCTGCCAGGGCCGAAAAATCCCTCGCGAACCCTCAGCCGCCAGCATTCTCAAACGGTCACTAAGGCTCAGCCCTGGCGCCAGGCGGGGAAGGGGTCCTGGAAGCGGCCCCAGGCCTTGGGGCCGCCGCGCATCTCGTCCTCCGTCAGCAGGCAGGCATCGAGGGCGCGGCGCAGCGCGGCTTCCGCCATGCCGATGCCGATGAAGACGATCTCCTGCCGCCGGTCGCCGAAGGGTTCCTGCCAGTTCGCCATGACGCCGCGGCGCCAGTCCGGGTTGTCGGGCCAGCGCTCCCGCGGCTGGGCAGCCCACCAGAAGCCCGCGGCCTCATGCCGCCCGACCGCGCCGGCCAGCTGCCAGGACCCCGCCCAGGGCATGCGGGTGGCGAGCCAGAAGAAGCCCTTGGCGCGGATCACGCCGGGCAGGTCGCCCTCGATCAGGCGCTTGAAGCGGGCGGGGTGGAGGGGGCGGCGGGCGCGCCAGACGAAGCTGGTGATGCCGAATTCCTCGCTTTCCGGCAGGTGCTGGCCGGAGAGCGCCTGTGCCCAGCCGGCGGCCTGGGAGGCGCTGGCGAAGTCGAAGCGGCCGGTCTCCAGCACATGGCGCAGCGGCACCTGGCCCTGGACGCAGGCCAGGATCTCCGCCCGCGGGTTGAAGGTGGCGAGGATGCCGGCGAGGCGGCCCATCTCCTCCGGCGTCACGCGGTCCGCCTTGTTCACGACGATGACGTCGGCGAATTCCACCTGCTCCACCAGCAGGTCCACCAGCAGGCGCGTATCCTCCTCCCCGGTCGCCTGGCCGCGGGCGCGGAGGCTGTCGGCGCTGCCGTAATCCGCGAGGAAGGCGGCGGCATCGACCACCGTCACCATGGTGTCGAGGCGCGCGATGTCGGAGAGGGAGAAGCCGTCCTCTGTCCGGAAGTCGAAGGTGGCGGCGACGGGCATCGGTTCGCTGATGCCGGTGCTCTCGATCAGCAGGGCGTCGAAGCGGCCCTCCCTGGCGAGCTTCGTCACCTCCTGCATCAGATCCTCCCGCAGCGTGCAGCAGATGCAGCCGTTGGACATCTCGACCAGGCGTTCCTCGGTGCGGGAGAGGTTAGCTGTGTTGCCGACCAGGGCGGCGTCGATGTTCACCTCCGACATGTCGTTGACGATGACGGCGACGCGGCGGCCTTCCCGGTTCGCCAGGACATGGTTCAGCAGCGTCGTCTTGCCGGCGCCGAGGAAGCCGGAGAGCACGGTGACGGGCAGGCGGCGATCGGCGCTCATGGCGCGGGGAACCGGCCGGGCTCGTCGAGGCAGAGGACGAGGCGGAGCGGCGCGTCATCGGGGTTGGGGGGCGATCGGTGGATGCAGCCATTGCCCGCATTGCCCGGCCAGGCCTCCCTCTTCAGGACCGCGACATCGCCGGTCGCGAGGCGTTCGGGCGCCATCATCAGATGGGCGGGGTCCAGCCGGCGGGCCAGCGCCGCGCCGCCGCCGAGGTCCAGCCATTCGGTGCCGGGGCCGGCATAGGTGCAGAGCAGGCGGAGCCCGACCGCATCGGCGTGCCAGCGATGGCAGCCGCGGCCGAGCAGCGCCTCCAGCCGGATGCGGACCCGGTCCTGGCCGACCAGGGCGGCGAAGGTGGTGGCCAGCGCGGCGATGTCGGCGCGCAGCAGGTCCGGCAGCGGGACCTGGCGGGCGAGGGCGGCGAGGGCCGCTTCCGGCGCATCCTCCGCGATCGCGACGAAGGGGCCGCGGGCGAGGAGCGGCGTGAGGCCGGCGAAGAGGCAGACCGGCAGCGCGCGGCGCCAGGCCGCGACATTGGTGCCCGCGCGCAGGACGGGGGCGAGGCTGGCCATCGCGGCCAGGGGGGAGGGGGGATCGGCGTGGTCGAGCGGCATGGCGGGGCGTCCGAATGGTACAGTATAACATAACGGAAC
The DNA here is from genome assembly GCF_016805305.1 of Falsiroseomonas ponticola. Classification (GTDB taxonomy): domain Bacteria; phylum Pseudomonadota; class Alphaproteobacteria; order Acetobacterales; family Acetobacteraceae; genus Falsiroseomonas; species Falsiroseomonas ponticola. The sequence continues at coordinate 141,817 of NZ_JAERQN010000010.1, forward strand.
GGCCCCGGGCTTCAAGGCGGCGATGACGCGCGCGTGACTCGACGCGGGCGGGTGGGCGGGAATAGTAAGGCATATGACTAACCATCAGCCGGCGCTGGACCGCGCCTTCCATGCCCTGTCGGACCCGACGCGCCGCGCCATCGTCGCGCGGCTGGTGCAGGGGCCGGCTTCCGTTTCCGACCTGGCGGCGCCCTTCGGCTTCGCCATGCCGACGCTGCTGCAGCACCTGCGGGTGCTGGAGGGCAGCGGGCTGATCGGCACCAGCAAGGCGGGGCGGGTGCGCACCTGCCGGCTGAACCCGGCGGCGCTGGCGGAGACGGAGCAATGGCTGGCGCGGCAGCGCGCGGCCTGGGAGGGGCGGCTGGACCGGCTGGAGGCGCTGGCCCTGCAACTGCACAAGGAGGAGAACGGCCATGGCTGACGCTGCCCAGGACCTCGACCTGGTCTTCACGCGGGTGGTGGCGGTGCCGCCGCGCCTGGTCTGGCGCTGCTGGACGGAGCCCGCGCTGCTGGTGCGCTGGTTCACGCCGCATCCCTGGAAGACGATCCATGCGGAGGTCGATCTCCGCCCCGGCGGCATCTTCCACACCGTGATGGAAAGCCCCGAGGGCAAGGTGATGGATGAGCCGCCGGGCTGCTGGCTGGAGGTGGTGCCGCATTCGCGCCTGGTCTGGACGGATGCGCTGCTGCCGGGCTTCCGGCCGCGGCCCAACCCCTTCGTCACGGCCGTGCTGACCTTCGAGGCGGTGGCCGAGGGCACGCGCTACACCGCGCGCGTGATGCACAAGGATGGCGCGGACCGGGAACGCCATGCGGCGATGGGCTTCGAGCATGGCTGGGGCGCGGCGCTGGACCAGCTGGTCGGGATCGCGCGCGGGCTGGAGGCTTGACCGCCTGACGGGCGCCCCCGATCTGCCGCCCACGCAACGACGGGAGAGGCGGGATGGCGATCGGCAGGCGGATGGTGATGGGGGCGGCGGCGGGGTTGCTGGCCTCGCCCGCCCTGGCGCAGCCGGCCAGGCGGCCGCGCGGGCCCTTCTGGCCGGGCGGCGCCAGGCTCGCCATCGGCGTCTGCATGATGTTCGAGGCCGATGGCGGCCAGCCCGCCATGTGGCAGAACGGGCCGCCCGGCACGCCCCAGGCGGGGCAGCGCTTCCCCAACCTGCCGATGATCCAGGGCCGCACCTATGGCGCGAAGGAGGGCGTGCCGCGGCTGCTGGACCTGTTCGACCGGCTCGGCATCCGCGTCTCCTCCTTCATGATCGGGGAGAGCATCCGCCGCTATCCGGAGCTGGCGCGGGAGATCGTGGAGCGCGGGCATGAGGCCGGGGGCCGCACCATCCGCCACGCGCCGCAATACCATCTGCCGAAGGAGCAGGAGCGCGACTTCCTGCGGGAGGGGTTCGAGGCGCTGCGGAATGCGACCGGCCTGTGGCCCAAGGGCTTCAACGCGCAGGGGCTGCAGGGCAGCGTGAACACCAATGACCTGCTGCAGGAACTCGGCCTCATCTACTCCATCGACGACCGGTCCCGCGACGAGCCCTGGATCCAGGTGGTGAACGGGGACAAGGAGCTGTGCCTCGTGCCCTATATGGGGCACGTCAACGACCTCAACTTCTTCCAGAACCAGCAGCGCAGCCTCGACGATTACGAGCAGATGCTGCGGCAGGAATTCGAGGTGCTCTACGAGGAAGGTGCGACGCGCCGGCGGATGATGAGCGTGCCGCTGCATGATTTCGTCGCGGGCCGGCCGGCGGTGATCCCCTCCGTCCAGCGCTTCCTCGACTGGGCGGGGAAGCACCCCGGCGTGTGGTTCGCGCGGCGGGACGAGATCGCGGAATGGGCGCTGGGGCCGGGGCGGGCGCTGACGCCGCGGGATGCGCCGGTGCTGCCGGGCTAGCGTCTCCCGGCGAAGCCCCGGCGGGGTGCCGGCCCTGGCGGGGCCGGCGACCGGGCCTCATGCCTCCGGCTGGCCCTGCCCCGCCAGCCAGGCCCAGAAGGCCCCGGCGGCCGGCGCCGGATGCGCGCCCGATGGCCTCGCCAGGTGGTAGGCGCGGGGGCTCGGCACGCGGAGCGGCACGGCCTCCACCAGCCGCCCGTCGCGCAGCTCCTCCGCGATCAGCGCGCTGCGCCCGAGGAGCAGGCCGAGGCCCGACACCGCCGCCCCGACCGCCAGGTTGAAGTCGTTGAACACCGTGCCGCTGGCCGGCAGCAGCTCCGGCCGCCCCGCCGCCGAGAGCCAGTGCCGCCAGAACGCGTCCGAGGTGTCGTGCAGGAAGGGCAGTGCGGCCAGGCCCTCCACCGTGCGGGGGCGCCCTTCCAGCAGCGCCGGCGCGGCGACCGGCACAAGCTCCTCGCGCAGCCAGGGCCGCATCTCCACCCCCGCCGGCGCCGGCCCCGCGGTGTAGCGCACCGCCACGTCGAAGCCCTCCCGCGCCAGATCCACCAGGCGCGTCTCCGCTACCGGCACCACCGCGATGCGCGGATGCGCCGCCTGGAAGCGCGGCAGGCGCGGCAGCAGCCAGCGCGCCCCGAAGGAGGGCGTGACACTCACCCGCACGACCCCGGCCCCCGCGATGCCGCCATCGCGCCGGCGCAATTCGCGCGTGGCGCCGAGCACCAGGGCCAGCGCCTCCGCCGCCGCCGCGTGCAGCCGCCGGCCCGCCGGCGTCAGCGCCACGCCGCGCGCGCCGAGCGCGAAGAGCGCCACGCCGAGGTCGCCCTCCAGCGCCGCCATCTGCCGGCTGACGGCGCCGGGCGTCAGGTGCAGCGCTTCTGCCGCGGCGGAGAAGGAGCCAAGGCGCGCGGCGGCGTCGAAGGCCTCCAGCGTGTCCATCGGCGGGGGGCGGAGGCGGGGAGCTTTGCGCATCGCGCACAGCTTTGGTGACAGCTTCTCGTTTGCGCAACGCGGCGCCGCGGGGCACCCCTGGGCGCCATGTCCAGCTCCGCATCCCCGGGCGGCGCGGCGGGCGCCACCGCCTTCGCCTGCGTCGCTGTCACCGTCCTTCTCTGGGCGAGTGCCTTCCCGTCGATCCGCGCCGCCCTCCAGGCCTTCCCGCCGGCCGAGCTGGCCGCGCTGCGCTTCGCCGTGGCGTCCCTCGCCCTCGGGCTCCATCTCGCCTGGGCGCGCCCGGCGCTGCCCGGTCGCGCCGACCTTCCCCGCATCCTCGCCGCCGGGGGGCTCGGCATCGCCGCCTACAACCTCCTGCTCAACAGCGGGTCGCGCGTCGTCGATGCGGGCACGGCGAGCTTCCTGGTCAACACGGCGCCGGTCTTCGCCGCCATCCTCGGCGCGGCCCTGCTGGGGGAGCGGCTGCGGCCCTGGGGCTGGGTGGGCATCGGGCTGAGCGTCGCGGGCGTGGCGCTGATCGCGGCCGGGCGGGGCGAGATGGGCTTCGGCGCGGGCGCGCTGCTCGTGCTGGCCGCCGCGCTCTGCCAGGCCGCGCAATTCGTGCTGCAGAAGCCGCTGCTCGCGCGCCGCGGCGCGCTGCCGGTGACGGCCTGCCTGCTCTGGGCCGGCACGGCGATGCTGCTGCCCTTCCTTCCCGGCGCGCTCGCCACGGCCGCCTCGGCCCCGGCGGAGGCGCTGGGCGCCGTGATCTTCCTCGGCCTCGGGCCGGCCGCGCTGGCCTATGTCGCCTGGTCCCACGCGCTGTCGCGCCTGCCGGTGGGGCGGGCGGCTTCCTTCCTCTACCTCGTGCCGCCCGTCGCCACCCTCATCGCCTGGGCCTGGCTCGGCGAGGCGCCGGGGTGGGGCGCGCTGGCCGGCGGCGCCGTCGCGCTCGCGGGCGTCGTCCTGGTCAACACCATCGGCCGCGCGCCGGCCGCCCCGCCATCCGCAACCAGGGAATCCTGACCATGGCCGAAGGGCTGCGCGTCGCCGTGGGCGGCGCCACGGGCAATGTCGGCGCGGCGATGCTGCGCGTGCTGGAGGAGCGGGACTTCCCCGTGGCCGAGGTGATCCCGCTCGCCTCCGCCGCCTCCGCCGGGCGGCAGGTGCCGTTCCGGGGTGAGGCGCTGGCGGTGCGCGACCTCGCCCGCTTCGACTTCCACGGCACCGACCTGCTGCTGCTCTCGACGGGTGCCGCCAATGCGCGGGAGACCGCGCCGCGGGCGGCGGCGGCGGGCTGCATCGTGATCGACAACTCCTCCGCCTTCCGCATGGACCCCGCCGTGCCGCTCGTGGTGCCGGAGGTGAATCCGGACGCGCTTTCGGGCTGGGCGGCGCGGCGCATCCTGCCCGTCGCCAATTGCTCGACCATCCAGCTCGTCGTCGCGCTGAAGCCGCTGCATGACGCGGCGGGGCTGCGGCGCGTGGTGGTCTCGACCTACCAGTCGGCCTCCGGCGGCGGGCGGCGGCTGATGGAGCGGCTGCTGCCGCCCGCCGGCGCCGCGACGGTGGATATGCGCGGCCTGGAGCAAGAGGCGCGCGCGGCGCTGGCGCGGGGTGGCGACACGCCGCTGCCCTTCAATGTCGTGCCCCATATCGACGTCTTCCTCGAGGATGGGCGGACCAGGGAGGAGTGGAAGATGGAGGTCGAGACGCGCAGGCTCCTCGGCCTGCCCGACCTCCCGGTCTCCGCCACCTGCGTGCGCGTGCCGGTGCTGGTGGCGCATGCGGAGGCCGTCACCGTGGAGCTCGAACGCCCCCTGCCGGCGGAGGCGGCGCGCGCGCTGCTGGCCGCGGCGCCCGGCATCCGCGTCGTGGATGAGCGGCGGGCCGGCGGCTACGCGACGCCGATCGAGGTGGCGGGCCGGGACGAGGTCTTCGTCTCCCGCCTGCGGGAGGATCGCGCCCTGCCGAACGGCCTCTCGCTCTGGGTCGTCGCCGACAATGTGCGCAAGGGCGCGGCGCTGAATGCCGTGCAGATCGCGGAGGCGCTGCTGCGCCGGGGCGATGCCTTCGGCGGGCGTGCGGCGGCGTGAGGGGCCGGCGGCCGCCTCTACCCCGCCCGCAGCGCCCCCTCCGCCACCACCAGCCGGCGCCCATGGAACTGCGCGACCGCGGGGCGGTGGGCGATGGAGAGCACGGCGGTGCCGGGCAGGCGTTCCGCCACCAGGCGGTACAGCGCTTCCTCCCCCGCCGGGTCCAGGCTGGCCGTCGCCTCGTCCAGGAAGAGGAAGTCGGGCTTCACCAGCAGGGCGCGGGCGATGGCCAGGCGTTGCTGCTCGCCGCCGGACAGGCGACGGTCCCAGGCATCCTCCTCATCGAGCCGGTCCAGCAGATGGGGGAGGCCGGCGGCGGAGAGGGCCTCCCGCACCGCATCCTCGGACACCGTCGTGGCGTCCAGCGGGTAGCAGACGGCGCGGCGGAGGCTGCCCAGCGGGAGGTAGGGGCGCTGCGGCAGGAAGAGGGCGCGGGCGCCGTCCGGGACATGGGTGGTGCCCCGGCCGAAGGGCCAGATGCCGGCCAGCGCGCGGAACAGCGTGGACTTCCCGCTGCCGGAGGCGCCGGTGATCAGCACGGCCTCCCCCTTCTCCAGCCGGAGCGACGCATCGCGCAGCAGCACGCGGCCGCCGGGCAGGCTGATGGTGACGTCGTCCAGCACCACGGCGGCATCGGCGCCGGGGGTGGCGCGGACGCCATCGGTGGCGGCGCGGGCGGCCTCGATGGCCTGGCGGAAGCCGGTCAGGCGTTCGACGGTGGCGCGCCATTCCGTCAGGCGGGCGTAGTTGTCCACGAACCAGGAGAGCGCGCCCTGCACCTGGCCGAAGGCGCTGCTGGTCTGGATCAGGCCGCCCAGCGGGATGCGGCCGGCGAAATAGGCGGGGGCGGCGACGACGATGGGAAAGATGCTCGCCACCTGGGTGAAGCCCGCGGTGAAGAAGGTGAGGCGCTTGGTGGCGGTCATGATCGCCCACCAGTTCTCCGTCAGCGCGCCGAAGCGGGCGAGCAGGCCGCGCTTCTCATCGGCCTCGCCCTGGTGCAGCGCCACGCCCTCCACATTGTCCCGCAGCCGGACCAGGGCGTAGCGGAAATCGGCCTCGACCCGTTGCTGGAGGAAGTTGAGGCGGATCAGCGGCCGGCCGATGAGATGCGCGATCCAGGTGCCGAGCACGGAATAGAGGATGGCGACCCAGACCATGTAGCCGGGGATGGTGATGCCGAAGACCTCCAGCGGGCCGGAGAGCGACCAGAGCACGAGGATGAAGGAGAGCAGCGTGACGACGCTGTTCATCAGCCCGAGGCCGAGCGAGAGCGTGTCATCCACGAAGAGGCGGAGGTCGTCGGCCAGGCGCTGGTCGGGGTTGTCGGTGGCGGGGTCCGTCAGGGCGATGCGGTAATAGGCGCGGTCGGCCAGCCAGCGATCCAGGTAGTCCCGCGTCAGCCAGCGGCGCCAGCGGATCTGCAGCGCCTGGCGGAGATAGAGCTGGTAGACCGCGATCAGGATGTAGGCGCAGGCGACGACGGTGAAGCCCGGGAACCAGGTGCCATCGGCCTCCCCCCCCAGGAAGAGCAGCGCCCAGAAGGTGGCGGCGTCCTTCTGCTCCAGCGTGTTGTAGAAGGCGCGCTGCCAGTAGGTCAGCACCACCGTCATGCCGACCAGGGACAGGTTCAGCACGATGACGGCGGCCAGCAGCAGCAGCCCGCGGCCGCGCTCCTCGCTGACCCAATAGGGGCGGGTCAGCGTCCAGGCGTCATGGAGGAAGGAGCCGAGGCGTCGCATGGGCGGGAATCCAGAGGCCGGACCCCGCCATTATCAGGGGGCGCGCAGCGCCCCGTCCATCCGCGCGCGCCATTCGGCGATGCGGCGCTTGTTCACGCCGAAATCGGAATAGCCGATCAGGCTGCGGGAATAGAGGAAGAGGCCGGAGCCGCCGGGCAGGGGCACGATCTGCCCCGCCACGATGTCCGGGAAATTGGCGAAGCGGGTGCGCACCACCCATTGCACCTGCCGCCGGTCCGGCCATTCCGCCAGCTTCCAGGTCCGCGCCTCCCCTTCGCCCAGCATGCGCAGCGCGGCCCAGGCGGCTTCCGGGGAGACGGGCAGCAGCGGCGTGGTCTCATGCCGCTCCGCCGTGGCGCCGGCGGGGGCGGCCAGGTGGGCGTTGGGGGAGGGGGGCAGGACCAGGCCGTTGAAGTCGATCGGCTCCGCGGGTGGCAGCCCGGCGGTGCCGCGGCCCATCAGCAGGGAGAGGGTGCTCATGATGCGGACTTTCGCAGGCGGATGACGCCACGGATCTCCGCGGCGGGATCGACGGGCTTGCCCTTGCGCAGGATCTCCACCTGGCCGGAGCGCGCCAGGCGGATGGCGGCGGCGCGGACCGGGCCCATCAGGCGGCGCCAGGCATCCTCCTCCGGCGCCAGGGCGCGCGCGACCTCGCTCGGGCAGATGCTCTTCTCCGGGCCGCGTTCGGCGGTCTGGCGGAGGATCTCGGCCTCCAGCGCCTCGGTCGCCGTCATGGCACGAGCCAGGTGGCGGCGAGGGTGCCGGCCGCGTCCCAGTCGAAGCGCGCGCGGCGATGGCCGCTGGCGGCGAGGTGGAGGGATTCGAGGCGGTCGAGGTGCAGGATCACCACGCAGAAATGCGGCCGGCCCGCCGCGCTGTCCAGCGGCGCGGCGGGGGGTGCCGGCACGGGCTGGCCGGGGGCGGGCTGGATCGCGTAGCACATGCGGCTGAAATCGCGGCTGGTGGCCCAGGCTTCCCCGGCCACGGCATCGTCCCGGTGCAGCGTGGCGCGGCCGGACAGGCGGAGCTGGAGCTGCGCGCCGGCATCGTAGAAGAGCAGCGCCGCGCGGGGCTCGGCCGCGAGTTCCGCCACCTTGCCCGCGCGCGCATCGGTGTGCAGCCGCAGCCTTCGGGCCGCGGGATCCAGCCCGCGCAGCACCACGGTGCGGGATTGCGGCGCGCCATCGAGGCCGATGGTCGCCAGCGCCGGGGTGTGGAAGGGATGCCGGCGATCCGCCACGCCGCGCGCGACCAGGGCGAAGGCCCAGGCCAGCGTGTCATCGAGCGTGGCGGGTGCGGCCGGGCGGTCCGCGCCGCCGCGGCTCATTGCCTCCGGATCGCGGCGGCCAGCGCCGCGCCGCTATCGACCGCGGCCTCCGCCCGGGCGGCGATTGCCCAATCCCCGCCGGCGCCGAGGCCGGTGGCGGGGTCCCAGAGGCAGGGGGCGCCGAGCGGCGTTTCCACCAGCGCGTAGCGCCAGCGATGCGCCAGGCAGATCAGCGGCGGCGGCAGGGGCTGGCCGACCAGCTTCTCCAGCGCATCGCGCAGCATCTTCGCCACCACCACCGGGCGGCGTTCCAGGTGTTCGCGGGACCAGGCGGGGCCGGCCTGGACCACCCAGTTCTCCTGCTCCGCATTGCGGCCGGGCTTGGAACTGTCCCGCGCCGCCCAGCCGATGGGCCCGCCGGTCAGGCGCAGCGTATCGGGCAGGGGCAGGCGGGTCGGGAAGGCGATCATCAGCGTCCAGCACGGCGCCATGACGACGCCTTCCAGCACATGCGCCAGGTGCGGCGCGGGGCCGGCCAGCAGCGGCACGGCCTGGGGCGCGGGGATGGCGAGGGCGACGGCATCGAAGGGCCCGTCCTCCTGCGGCGGGACATCGGGGGCGGGGGCGCCGGGCGTGATCAGCGCGGCATCGTGGTGGCGCAGCGTCCAGGCGCCGGGGCGGCCGGCGATCTCCACCACATGGCGGTTCACCACGATGTCGAGCCCATCGGCCAGGCCGCGGCAGATGCTGGCCATGTTGGGCTGGCCGACGCGGCGGGTGACGTCCGGCCAGGTCTGCGCGCGCGTGGCATCCAGCACCGCGGCGAAATGGGCGCCCTTCGCGGTCAGGTACTGGGCGCCGTGGTCGAAGGAGTGGTTGACACCCTCGACCTCCACCCGCCTGGTCGCCATGCGGCCGCCGGGGCGGCGGCTCTTCTCGAACAGGCGCACGCGCGCGCCATGGGCTTCGAGGGTCTTGGCGCAGGCCATGCCCGCAAGGCCGGCGCCGACGATCGCGATGTTCTGAGGGACCATGCCTGCGTGTATGGCGTGGCCGGAGCCGGAGGCAAGGGGCCGTCAAGGGGGGTGGGCGCCCAGCGCCCCGAATCCTGGGGCATCGGCCCCGGCGGGGCCGACCCGCCTTCCTGGCGTGGGTCGCCGCGACTCCATCGGGCGGGTTTGTTGACCGCTTGTTAATCACCTCCCACTGAATGAGCAGATGGTTGGTGCTTTCGCGCCACAGCCCCCTCCCGGCCGGGTGCCTCACGCAGTCGTGGCACCGCCCGGCCATCCCGCGCGCCGATCGCGGCGCTAGGTTGCGTGTGGAAAAGGGGACGCCATGGCATCGGCCCGGCACGTTCTGCTCGTCGAGGATGACCCGCTGGTCCGCATGACCCTGGTGGAGGGGCTGTCGGATTCGGGGTTCGAGGTGCTGGAGGCGGAGGACGCCGAGATGGCGCTGCGCGTCCTGGCGCACCACCCCGAGATCGCGCTGCTGCTGACGGACATCAACCTGCCGGGCGCGGATGGCTTCGCGCTGGCGCGGGCGGCGCGGGTGCTGCGGCCGGACCTGCCGGTGGTCTATGCCTCCGGCCGGTTGCGCCAGGCGGAGCCGGGGCGCGGCCTGGCGGGCGCGCCCTTCCTGGCCAAGCCCTTCAGCGTGGCCTGCGCCGCGGCGACCATCGCCGGCGCCATGCGGGCTTCGAACTAGCCCGCCCGGGCCAGCACCGCGTCGATGAAGCCCTGGGTGGCGCCGAGATAGCCGGCGGGGTCGGTCAGCCGGGCGATGCCGGGCTGGTCCAGGTGGTCCGTCACGCGCGGATCGCGGGCGAGGGCGGTGTCCAGCGTCACGCCCTCCGCCAGCGCCACGTCGCAGGCGTGGTGGACCACGTCATGCGCCACGCCGCGGCCGAGCAGGGGGGCGAGGCCCATCATCACCGCCTCCGCCACGATCAGCCCGCCGGAGGCATCGAGGTTGCGGCGCATGCGGGCGCCGTCCACGACCAGCCCCTCCGCGATCAGCAGCGCCTGGGCCATGGCGCCGTGCGCGTGCAGGAAGATGGGGGCCAGGGCCAGCTGCTCGATCTGCATGGGGCCGGCGCCGCGTTCATGGTCATGCGCCATGGCGCCCAGCACCTGCGGCACCAGCGCCTGGGCGGCGCGGGCCTGGGCGATGACGTATTCGCAGGCGATGGGGTTGCGCTTCTGCGGCATGGTGGAGGAGCCGCCGCGGCCGGGGGCGGCGGGTTCGCTGGCCTCCGAGACCTCCGACTGCATCAGCAGCATCACGTCGGTGGCGGGCTTCGCCAGCACGCCGCAGAGCATGCCGAGCCAGCAGGCGGCTTCCGCCGTGCCATCGCGCACCACATGCCAGGGGATGGCGGGCAGGGCGAGGTCGAGTTCCTTCGCCAGTTCCGCCGCGCAGGCCTGGCCCTTGTCGCCGAGCGAGGCGAGGGTGCCGACGGCGCCGCCGAATTGCAGCTTGAGGATGCGGGGCAGGGCCTGGGCCAGGCGTTCGCGCATGGTGACCAGCGGGTCGAGCCAGAGCGCGGCCTTGTAGCCGAAGGTGATGGGCAGGGCCTGCTGCGCATGGGTGCGCCCGGCCATGACGGTGTGGCGATGCGCGCGTGCCAGCTTCGCGAAGGCGGCGATGAGGCGATCGAGGTCGGCGGCGATCAGCGCGAAGGCGTCGCGCATCTGCAGCACCAGGGCGGTGTCCACGATGTCCTGCGTCGTGGTGCCCCAATGCGTCCAGCGGCCGGCATCGGGGCCGGCGGCGGCGCTGAGCTGCTTGACCAGGCCGACCACGGGGAAGCCGGTGTTGCGGGTGGCGGCGGCGAGCGCGGAGATGTCGAGGATCTCGACGCGCGCGGCGGCGGTGATGGCGGCGGCGGCCTCCGCCGGGATCATGCCGAGGCGGGACTGCGCGCGGGCGAGGGCGGCTTCGGTGTCCAGCATGCGCTGGAGGAAGGCGCGTTCCCCCATGGCGGCGCGCATCGCGTCGGTGCCGTAGACGGCGCCGAAGACGGGGCCATCGGCGGGGGAGACGGTCATGGGGAGTGCTCCGGTTGGGGGCGGAGCGCGTGACCCCCACCCCGACCCTCCCCCGCAAGCGCGGGGGAGGTAGCCTCAGACGTCGAGGAAGACGGTCTCGCCCTCGCCCTGGAGGACGATGTCCAGGGTCCAGACGCCGGCGCCGGCGGGCTTCGCGACCAGCGTCGCGCGGCGGGCGGGGTCTTCCACCATCGTCAGGACCGGGTCGGTGGCGTTGAGCGACTCGCCCTCGAAATAGGCGCGCGTCACGACATGCTTCATCAGCCCGCGCGCGAAGAGCGTGACGGTGATGTGCGGCGCCTGGGTGGCGTTGCCGAGGCCGGGGACGGGGCCGGGCTTCAGCGTGGTGAAGCGGTAGCGGCCCTCGGCATCGGTGGCGCAGCGGCCGAAGCCGTGGAAGCCGCCCTCATAGGCGCCGTCGGGGCCGGCCTGCCAGATCTCCACCAGCCCATCGACGACGGGCGCGCCATCGCCATCGGTGATGCGGCCGGTCAGCGTGATCCGTTCGCCTTCGGCGCCCGCATTCGGGCCATCGGCCCGGAGCAGGTCGGCCCATTCCGGGAAATCGATCATGTGCCAGTAGGGGCCGGCGGTCTGGTGCGCGGTCGCGGGTGTCATGGCGCTTGCCCCCCTCAGGCGTTCTCGAAGGGCGTCGCGTCGCGGCCCCGCAGCACGATGTCGAAGCGGTAGCCGAGCGCCCATTCGGGCTTCGTCACCTCGAGGTCGAAGGTGGAGACCAGGCGGTTGCGCGCGGCCTCATCCGCCGTGGTGTTGAAGATGGGGTCGAGCGCCAGCAGCGGATCGCCCGGGAAGTACATCTGGGTGATCATGCGCTGCGCCCAGCCCGCGCCATGCAGGCCGAAATGGATGTGGATGGGCCGCCAGGCGTTCCAGTGGTTCCGCCAGGGATAGGCGCCGGGCTTGATGCTGGTGAAGGAATAGCGGCCCTCGCTATCCGTGAAGATGCGGGCGCGGCCTTCGAAATTGGGGTCGAGCGGCGCGTCATGCTGGTCCCGCGGGTGGTGGTAGCGGCCCGAGGCATTGGCCTGCCAGACCTCCACCATGGTGTTGGCGCAGGGGCGGCCATCCTCATCCGTCACGCGGCCGGCGACGATGATGCGCTCGCCGAGGGCTCCCTTGCCGCCCACCTGGCTCATATCGGCCTGGGTGGCGTAGAAGCGCTGGTCGAAGCGCGGCGCGCTGGTCTCGGTCAGCGTATGCGGCACGCGCAGCAGCGCCTGCTTCGGGTGGCGCTTGTGGGTGCTGCCATAGGACGGGGCGTCATAGGGCGGCTGGGTCGCCGGGTCGGGCCGGCGGTAGGGGATCGGGTCGCTCATCACCCTTCCTTGAGGACGTTCTTGGCGATCTTAAACGCGGAATTGGCCGTTGGCACCCCGGCATAGGCGCCGACCTGCAGCAGCACCTCCCCGATCTCCTCCGGCGTCACGCCGGTGTTGCGGGTGGCGCGCACATGCAGCTCGAACTCCTCATGCCGTCCCAGCGCCGCCATCATGCCGAGGCAGAGCAGGCTGCGGGTGTGGCGCGGCAGGCCGGGGCGGGTCCAGACGCCGCCCCAGACATTGGCGGTGATCCATTCCTGGAAGGCGGCATCGAGCGGCGTGATGTTGGCGCTGGCGCGGGCCACATGCGCCTCCCCCAGCACCGACTTGCGGATGGCGAGGCCGGCATCGTAGCCGGGCGCGGGGGCGAAGGCGGCGAAGTGGCCGAGGATGGCGGCGGTGGTGTCGGCCTCACGCTCGAAGGTCGGCAGGTGGCCGCCTTCGGGGATCTCGACATAGCGGCTGCCGGGGATGGCGGCCTGGATGGCGCGGGACATCTCGGGCGGCGTCGCGATGTCCATGGTGCCGCAGGCGATGGTGGTGGGGCAGGTGATCCTGCCGGCCACGTCGGCGGCGCGCGCATCGCGCAGCGCGGCGGCGGAGCCGGCATAGCCGCGGCGATCCGTGCGCAGCAGCATCTGGCGCAGGCCCTGGGAAGAGGCGAGGGAGGGATCGACCACCCAGCGCGGCATCACGACCTCCACCAGCGCCTGGGTGCCGACCTTCAGCACCGCGTCGATGCGATCCTGCCAGGCCTGGGGCGGCGGGAATTCCAGCGCGGTGTCCATCAGGATGAGCGAGGCGACGCGATCCGGCGCCAGCACCGCGAGTTCCATCGCGATGCGCCCGCCGATGGACAGGCCCAGCACATGCGCCTGCCGGATGCCGAGCGAATCGAGCAGCGCGACGGCATCGCGCGCATGCAGCGCCATGGAGTAGTCGCCATCGGTGACGCCGGACATGCCGTGGCCGCGCATGTCCATGCGGATGACGCGGTAGTGGCGCGACAGCGTCGCGGCCTGCGGATCGAAGACGTGCAGCGACGTGCCGATCGAATGCAGCATGAGGAGGGGCGGCGCTTCCGCCGGACCCTCCACCACCGCATGCACCACGATGTCCCCGAGTTGCAGAAACATCCTGTTCCCCCGCCCTGCCCTGACCCGTGCGTATCACTTCGTTGCGCGGGACGGGAGAGACCTGGGGGGTAGTTCCAGACCCGTTTTGAATTCGTCGAGTGTCAGACGCGCTCCAGCACCATCGCGATGCCCTGGCCGACGCCGATGCACATCGTCACCAACGCGTAGCGCTGCTGGCGATGATGCAGTTCCGCAACCGCGGTCTGCACCAGGCGCGCGCCGCTCATCCCCAGCGGGTGGCCGAGTGCGATCGCACCACCGTTCGGATTCACGAATTCGGCATCATCGGGCAGGCCGAGGTCGCGCGTGACGGCGAGCGCCTGCGCGGCGAAGGCTTCGTTCAATTCGATCACGGCGATGTCGGAAAGCGAGAGCCCCGCCTTGGCGAGAACCTTGCGCACCGCGGGCGCGGGGCCGAAGCCCATGATGCGCGGCGCGACGCCGGCCGTGGCCGCCGCGACGACGCGCGCGCGCGGCGTCAGCCCCGACTTCGCCGCCATCGATTCGCTGGCCAGGATGATGGCGCAGGCGCCGTCATTGACGCCGGATGCATTGCCCGCGGTGACGCTGCCGCCTTCCTTGCGGAAGGGCGTGCCGAGCTTGGCGAGCGCCTCCATCGTCGTGTCGGGGCGGGGATGCTCGTCCCTGTCCACGATGATGGGGTTGCCCTTCCGCTGCGCGATGGAGACGGGGACGATCTCCTCCGCGAAGCGGCCGCGCGCCATGGCGGCGCCGGCGCGCTGCTGGGAGCGGTAGGCGAAGGCGTCCTGGTCCGCGCGGTTCACGCTGAAATCCTGCGCGACGTTCTCCGCCGTCTCCGGCATGGAATCGATGCCGTAGGCCGCCTTCATCTTCGCGTTCACGAAGCGCCAGCCGATGGTGGTGTCGTAGATCTCGGCCGCGCGGCCGAAGGCCTCGGTGGACTTGCCCTGCACGAAGGGGGCGCGGGTCATGCTCTCCACGCCGCCGGCCAGCATCAGCTCGGCCTCGCCGGCCTTGATGGCGCGGGCGGCGATGCCGACCGCATCCATGCCGGAGCCGCAGAGGCGGTTCACGGTGGCGCCCGGCACGCCTTCCGGCAGCCCGGCCAGCAGCAGGGACATGCGGGCGACGTTGCGGTTGTCCTCACCCGCCTGGTTGGCGCAGCCGAAGATCACGTCATCCACCGCCGCCCAGTCCACGCCGGCGTTGCGGGCCATCAGCGCCTTCAGCGGCACGGCGCCGAGATCGTCCGGGCGGACATCCTTGAGCGCGCCGGCATAGCGGCCGATGGCGGTGCGGGCGGCGTCGCAGATGAAGGCGTCGGCCATGGTGGGGGTCCCTCCGTTCGTGGCGCGTTGGTGCCGCCGCGGGGCCCTGCCGTCAACCGCGGGAGGGGGCGAACCCTGGCGGTTGCCGCGCGTTCGGGGCGCGATGCGCATGGAAGGAAGCGGTGGATGAGCGGTTCGACGGAGCGCGGCGGCGGGTCCAACACCAGCGTGCAGCCCGAGCACAAGCCGGACCCGGGCCCGGCCCCGGTCGGGCCCGCGGTGCATGAGCCGCCGCAGCGCCCGGTGGAGGGGCCGACCGACCCCGGCCCGGCGCCGCCCGGCCCGGCGGTGCATCCGGAGCGGAGCTAGCCCGCCCCGCCGCCCGCGCCCTATCCTCCCCGGCGATCCTGGGGGATGGGGCGATGCGCAAGGGGTACAAGGACCTGCTGGCCGAGGCCGAGGCGGTGATCGAGACGGTGCCGGCCGGCGAGGCGCTGGCGCTGAAGGCCGATCCCGGCGTGGTCTTCGTGGACCTCCGCGACCCGCGGGAGATCCAGCGGGAGGGCCGGATCCCCGGGGCCTTCCACTGCCCCCGCGGCATGCTGGAATTCTGGATCGACCCGGCCAGCCCCTATGCCAAGCCGGTCTTCCAGGAGCCGAAGCGCTTCCTGTTCTACTGCGCCAGCGGCTGGCGATCCGCCCTGGCGGCGAAGACGGCGCGGGAGATGGGGCTGGAGCGCGCGGCCCATCTGGGCGGTGGCATCACCGCCTGGAAGCAGGCGGGCGGCGAGACGGAGATCCCGCCGCCGCGGTGATCATCCCGTCAGCAGGTTGACGAGCCACAGGCTGATCCCGGGGAACACCACGCAGAGCACCAGGCGCAGCACGTCCATCGCCAGGTAGGGCATGACGCCCTTGTAGATCTGCGCGATGGGCACGTCCTTCGCGAGGCCCGAGACGACGAAGACGTTGAGGCCGATGGGCGGCGCCGTCAGCCCGATGCCGACGACGACCAGCACCAGGATGCCGAACCAGATCGCCGTCTCCTCCGTCGTCAGCCCGAAATCGAGCGCGGTGACGACGGGGAAGAAGACCGGCAGGGTCAGCAGGATCATCGCCAGCTCATCCATCACCGCGCCGAGGATGATGTAGGCGACGAGCAGGATGACGAGGACGCCGTAGGGCGGGAAATCCTGCTCCGTGATCCACAGCGCCAGCAGGTCCGGCGCCTGGGACAGGGCGAGGAAGGTGTTGAACACCTCCGCCCCCAGCAGGATGGCGAAGATCATCGCCGTGGTCTCGGCCGTGGCGAACAGGCTTTCCTTCACCTGGCGCGGCTTCAGCGTGCCGCGCAGCACGCCGACGGCGAGGGTGGCGATGCAGCCGACGGCCGCACTCTCCGTCGGCGTGAAGACGCCGCCATAGATGCCGCCGACGACGACCAGGGCGATCAGCAGCACGGGGATGACGTTGAGGAAGGCCTCCCGCCGCTCCGCCGGGCTCGGTGCCTCCCCGGGCGGGCCGAGTTCGGGCTTGAGCTTCACGACGATGGCGATGGCGATGAGGTAGAGGATCGTCGCCAGCAGGCCGGGGACCAGCGCCGCCATGAAGAGCTTGGCGATGTTCTGTTCCGTGCTGATGGCATAGACCACCAGGATGACGCTGGGCGGGATGAGGATGCCGAGCGTGCCGCCGACCGCGACGGTGCCGGCGGAGAAGCCCGCGGGGTAGCCGAAGCGGCGGAGTTCCGGCAGCGCGGCGCGGCCGAAGGTGGCGGTGGTGGCGACGCTGCTGCCGCAGACCGCGCCGAAGCAGGCGCAGGCGCCGATCACCGCCATCGCCATGCCGCCGGGCTTGCGGCCGATCAGCGCATTGGCGGCGGCGAAAAGGTCCCGCGCCAGCCCGCCACGCTCCGCCAGCGCGCCCATCAGGATGAAGAGCGGGATGACGGAGAGGGTGTAGTTGGCGAAGAGGTGGTAGGGCGTGGTCTTGAGGTAGTTGCCGAGCGCGGTCCAGTCGAGGATGTGGACATAGCCGCCGATGCCGACGATGAGCATGGCGAGCCCGACCGGCGCGCGGATCGCGATCAGGCCGAGCAGCACGGCGAAGCCCGTCGCCGCCAGGACGAATTCCGGTGCCATCAGCCCTGCCCCCGCAGGTGCCGCGGCACCCACCACAGCGCGGCGATGCCGGTGGCCGCGAAGCACAGCGCGCCGATGCCGATGGCCCACCAATAGGGCAGCGCCAGCAGCCCGATGGTGCGGGTGCCGGAGGCGAGGGTATCGAGCGAGCCGATGATCATGCGCTCCGCCAGCCAGAGCGTGATGGCGGCCCAGACCAGCGTCCAGAAGCCGTCCAGCCCATCATTCACCCGCTTCGGCAGCCAGGTGGTGAAGGTGTCCACCAGGATGTTGGCGCGCATCAGCGTGCCATAGGCGAGGAAGCCGAAGACGCCGATGCCCGTCGCGATCGGCACCATCTCGAAATCGCCGCGGATGGGCTGGCTGGTGGTCCAGCGCATCAGCACGCTGGCCGTCGTGATGCAGGCGCCCACCAGCAGGGAGACGCCGCCGGCGAAGGCGAGCAGCCGCGCGGCCGTGGCGATCGGCCCGCTGGGCGGGGCGGGGGGGCTGTCAGGCTCGGACAAGGCCGGCTCCTGTCTCGGGTGGGGGCCGGCCCTGCCGCGGCGGCATCAGCCGCCGTGCTTCGCGATCAGCCCGCGGGCATCGGCCAGCAGGCCCGCGCCATCGAAGCCGCGTTCGCGCGACGCGTTCAGCCAGTTGTCGATCACCGGGCGGCAGGCGACCATCCAGCGCTCCTTCTCCGCGGCGGAGAGCTGGACGATGCGGTTGTCCCGGCGGCGGGCGACCTGCTCGCGCACGATCGGGCCCTGTTCGTCCCAGACCTTGGCGGCCATCTCCGCCGCCAGCATGCCGGAATTGGCGTCCAGCACCGCGCGGAGTTCCGCGGGCATCGCCTCGTACTTCGCCTTGTTCATCGCGAGGATGAAGGAGGCGGCGTAGAGCGTCGGCGCGCCCACGATCTCCGTGTGGTTGCGCACGAGTTCCTGCAGGCGGATGGAGGGCACGACCTCCCACGGCACCACGGCGCCGTCGATGACGCCCTGGCTGACGGCCTCGGGCACCTGGGGGACGGGCATGCCGATGGGGGCGGCGCCGAGGGCGCGCAGCGCCTCGCCGGCCTGGCGCGTCGGGAAGCGCAGCTTCAGGCCGCGCATATCCTCCAGCCGCGTGACGGGCTTGTTGGCGTGGATGACGCCGCCGTCATGCGTCCAGATGGTGATGGGGTGCACCTCCCGGAATTCGTCGCGGAGGTGGGTCTGGTAGAATTCCCAGGTGGCCTTGGCGTTGGGGCCGGCCTTGGGGCTGCCGACGAAGGGCAGTTCGAAGACCTCGATGCGCGGGAAGCGGCCGGGGGTGTTGCCGGGCAGCGTCCAGACGATGTCCACCACGCCGTCGCGCGCCTGGTCGAAGAGCTGGGGCGGCGCGCCGCCGAGCTGCATGGAGGGGAAGATCTGGATGCGCAGCCGGCCCTGGCTTTCCGCGCTGATCTTCTGCGACCAGGGCATCAGGAAATGGCGGTGCACGTTGGACACGGCGGGCAGGAAGTGATGCAGCCGCAGCGTCAGTTCCTGCGCGGAAGCGGGGCGCACCAGCGCGGGCGAGGCCAGCGCGGCGGCGCCGAGGGCCGCGAGGTGGCGGCGATGGATCAGCATCCTGGAGCTCCCTGTCGATTTTCGTTTCTTGGACGCGGCGGAAGCCGCCGGCTGCGCAATCAATGCCCGCACATGCCCATCCAGGCAAGGCGGGCAATTGTATCTTGCATAAAGGTCAGGCGGCGCGGAGCGCGGCCGCCTTCGCCGCCACCGCCGCGGCATCGTCGCCCGGCTTGTAGATGGCGCTGCCGATCCCGAATCCCGCCGCGCCGGCCGCGCGCCAGGCGGGGATGGTGGTGGCGTCCATGCCGCCCACGGGCAGCACCGGCGTGCCCTTCGGCAGCACGGCCAGCATGGCCTTCAGCACGGCGGGGGAGGCGGCCTCCGCCGGGAAGAGCTTCAGCCCATCGGCGCCGGCGGCGAGCAGGGCGAAGGCCTCGCCCGGGGTGAAGAAGCCCGGCACGCAGAGCATCTGCTGCGCCTTGGCGGCGCGCACCACGGCGGGATCGGCATGTGGCGTGACGATGAGGCGCCCGCCCGCCGCGGCGATGCGCGCGCAATCGCCGGGGTCCGTCACCGTGCCGGCGCCGACCAGCGCGCGGTCGCCGAATCGCCTGGCCAGGCGGCGGATGCTCTCGATGGGGTCGGGGCTGTTGAGCGGCACTTCCAGCACGGGGATGTCGGCGGCGAGCAGCGCATCGCCGGTCGCCTCCGCCTCCTCCGGCCTGATGCCGCGCAGGATCGCCACCAGCGGGCAGCGCGCCAGCCAGTCCTTGAGCGTCACAGCCATCCGAGGCTCCCGCCGATATGGTGCAGCCCGGACGCGACCAGGTCCGGGTCATGGGTGGTGACGGCGATGCCGGCATCGCGCAGCGCCGTCGCGTAGAGCGCGGCGAGGCCGGCGGCGCCGACCAGCTGCACGTGGGTGGCGCCCTGCGCGGCCGAGGCGACCTCATGCCCGATCAGCAGGCCGGAGAGGTAGGACCGCGTCTCGCTCGCGGGCAGCCGGTCCATCAAATGGAGGGTGCGCGTGCCGAAGAGGTGGTGCAGCAGCCCGCCGGGCTGGCGGGCGCGGGCCAGGCCGCGGGCGAAGGCGGCGGGCTGGTCCGGCCCATCCTCCGCCGTGCGGGCCAGGATGGTGTGCTGCGACAGCGCGGCGAAGGCCTCGCCCGTCATCTGGGTGGAGAAGCCGGTGACGCGGCCGCCTTCGAGGCGCGCCCATTTCGAATGGGTGCCGGGCAGGCAGGCCAGCGCCGGCGCATCGCCGAGGAGGCGGGCGAGCGCGACCAGCTTCGTCTCCTCGCCCCGCATCACGTCGGGCACGCCGGATTCGTCGGCGCTGGTCAGGCCGGGGACCAGGCGCGTCTCCGCATCGGGAAAGGGCACGGGGATGGTGGCGCCGGCGATCTCCGCCGGGCCGGCGGGGCAGGGGAGGTAGGGTGCCTCCACCCAGCCCTGGCGGCTGCCGATCATGCCGCAGAGCAGCACGCGGGTCTCGCCCGCGGCGATCCAGGGGCCGATGGCATCCAGCAGCGCCTCCGCGAAGCGGCCGCCCGCCACCGTCATGATGCCGCCCGGGCGGTCCAGCCGGTCCGTCACCGCGCCGCCGGGCCCGATGCGATAGGCCCGCAGGCTGCTGGTGCCCCAATCCACGCCGATCATGCGGCCCCCTCGTTTCCCCACTCCCTGTCGATTGGCGCGCCCCCGCCCGGCTTGCAAGCCCATCGGGCCTTGCATCGCGCGGCGGTGAGGGCGGAGGATCACGCGACCGGACTTCCGATCCGGCTTGGGAGGACAGGACGTTGAAGAAAACCCTTCTCGCGGGGGCGGCGCTGATCGCGCTGGCCGCGGCGCCGGCGCAGGCGCAGCTCGTCGCCTCGGCCAATGATGCGAAGGCCAGGCTGATCAACGGCATGACGGTGATCGCGGCCAGCCCGCCCGCCGATACCGTCACGGTCTTCGATTTCTCGACGACGCCGCCGCGCCAGGTGGCGGAGGTGGCGGCGCCGACCTCCGTCGTCGGCCCGCCTTCCTCCGTCACGCTGACGCCGGATGAGCGGCTGGTGCTGGTGACGGCGAACCAGCGGATCGATCCCGCGGATGACAGCAAGACGGTGCCGCACAACCTGCTTTCCGTGATCGACCTGCGCGCGACGCCGCCCGCCGTGGTGCAGACGCTGGAGACGGGGCGGGGCCCGGCCGGCATCGCGGTGAACCGGGCCGGCACGCTGGCGCTGGTGGCGAACCGGGAGGCGGGCAGCGTCTCCGTCTTCCGCATCCGGGATGCGCGGCTGGAGGCGGTGGGCACGGTGGAGATCGGGCCGGCGGCGACCGGCGTCTCCGCCGTCGCCATCACGCCGGATGGGCGGCATGCGCTGGTGACGCGGGATGGCGACTTCTTCATCCATGTGCTGGCCATCAACGGTGAGAATGTGACGCGCACGAACCGCACCATCTCGGCCGGGCTCCGCCCCTATGGCATCGGCATCGCGCCGGACGGCACCTGGGCGGCGGTGGCGAATATCGGGCGCGGCGGGGGTGACGAGGACACGATCAGCCTCATCAGCCTGCGCGGCGACCCCGCCACCTGGCGTGTGGTGCATACGCTGACGGTGGGGCAGACGCCGGAGGGGATCACGGTCAGCCCGGATGGCCGGCTGGTGGCGGTGACGGTGATGAACGGGTCGAACAAGGCGGAGACCTCGCCCTTCCGGGGCCCTGGCCTGGTGCGGACCTATCGCGTGCAGGACATGCGCTTCGTCCCGGCCGGGGAGGGGCGTGTCGGCACCTGGTCCCAGGGTGCGGCCTTCAACCGCGCGGGCAATGCGCTGCTGGTCGGCAACATGGTGGAGCAGAGCCTCAACCTGTTCAGCGTGGCGGAGGATGGCGCGCTGGCCGCGGTCGGCCAGACGCTGCCGCTACCGGGTGGGAGCGCCGCGCTGGGCTCGGCGCCCCGCTGAAGACGGTCCAGGGCCGGCTCGGCCCTGGCCTGGGGGGTATCGGGGGGAGCGGCGCTCCCCCCGGGTCAAGGGAGGGGTATCGGGGGGAGCGGCGCTCCCCCCGGGCCACTTATTGCGGCGTGATGTTCGCCGCCTTCACCAGCGCCTCGTAGCGGGCGCTTTCCTCCCGCAGGAAGGTGTTCAGGGCATCGCCCGTCAGCGTGCTCGGCGTCTGCCCGATGTCGCGGATGCGGCGCTGCAGCTCGGGCGTCGCCATCGCGGCCGCGGCGGCGGCGGAGACGCGCGCCACGAAGGCGGGATCCGTGCGCGCGGGGGCGAAGAGGGCCTGCCACACCTCCATGGACATGCCCGCCGTCTGCGGCTGCTCCGCGAAGGTCGGCATGTCGGGCAGGAAGGGGTGCCGGCTGGGGGAGGAGACGCCCCAGGCGCGCACCTTGTCGTCCCGCACCATGGGCGCGCTGCTGGTCAGGGTGCTGATGGCGAGGTCGAGCTGGCCGCTCATCGTGTCGGTCAGCATCTGCGCGCCCATGCGGTAGGGCACGTGTTCCATCTTGAGCCCCGCCCGCTGCACGAGCAGTTCGCCGAAGAGGTGGAGCGAGGTGCCGGTGCCGGAGCTGCCGAAGCTGAAGGGCGCGGGGCGGGAGGCGCTGTCCGCGATGAGGTGCGCGAAGCTGGCCGGCAGGTTCGGGCGGCCGATGAGCAGCAGCGGCAGCGTCGCGATCATGTGGATCGGCGCGAAATCGCGCAGCCCGTCATAGCGGGTGGTGGAGGGGGTGACGAGCTGCGCGACGTTGATCGTGCTCTCGACGCCGATCAGCAGCGTGGTGCCATCCGGCGTGGCGCGGGCGGCGCGTTCGGTGGCGATGGTGCCGCCGGCGCCCGTCACATTCTCCACCACCACCTGGCGTTCCAGGCGGCTGCCGATCTCCGGCGCGATGAGGCGCGCGATCTGGTCCACATTGGTGCCCGGGCCGAAGGGGCAGATCAGGGTGATGGTGCGGGACTGTGCCCGCGCGGCGAGCGGGGCTGCGAGGAGGACGGGCAGCGCCAGGGCGGCGCGGCGGGAGAGGCGAGGCATGGGCGGGCTCCGGTTCAGCGTCGCCAGACTGGCATGCAAGAAGTGGGCAAGCGAGGGGCGGCTTGCGGGGGAGGGCCGGCGGGATTAAGCGTGGCGGCGGGCCACGCCCCCCCACCGGGGCGCATTCGCTTCTGGAAGGGAGCCACCGCCATGAGCACCAAGCCGGACATCCGTCCGTCGAACCCCCGATTCTCCTCCGGTCCCTGTGCCAAGCGCCCCGGCTGGTCGCTGGCCGCGCTGGATGGCGCGCTGCTCGGCCGCAGCCACCGCGCCAAGGACCCCAAGGCGAAGCTCGCCGAAACCATCGAACTCTCCAAATCCGTGCTGGGCATGCCGAAGGATTGGCGGCTCGGCATCGTGCCGGCCTCCGACACCGGCGCCGTGGAGATGGCGCTTTGGTCGCTGCTGGGGCCGAAGGGCGTCGATATCCTGGCCTGGGAGAGCTTCTCCAAGGACTGGGCGACGGATGTCACCAAGCAGCTGAAGCTGTCCGATGTGCGCGTCATCTCGGCGGGCTACGGGCAGCTGCCCGACCTGGCGCAGGTGGACAAGGCGCGCGACCTCGTCTTCGTCTGGAACGGCACGACGAGCGGCGTGCGGCTGCCGAATGCCGATTTCATCGCGGATGACCGCGAGGGGCTGGCGATCTGCGACGCCACCAGCGCCGCCTTCGCCATGGACCTGCCCTGGTCGAAGCTGGATGTCGTGACCTGGTCCTGGCAGAAGGTGCTGGGCGGTGAGGCCGCGCATGGGATGCTGGCGCTGTCGCCCCGCGCCGTCGCGCGGCTGGAGTCCCACAAGCCTGCATGGCCGATGCCGAAGATCTTCCGGATGACCAAGGACGGGAAGATCAACGAGGGCATCTTCAAGGGCGAGACGATCAACACGCCCTCCATGCTCTGCGTGGAGGATGCGCTGGATGGGCTGCGCTGGGCGCAGTCCGTGGGCTCGCTGAAGGGGCTGATCGCGCGGTCGGAGGCGAACCTGGCCGCCATCGCGGGCTGGGTGGCCAACAGCGGCTGGGCGGCCTTCCTGGCGGATGACGCGGCGACGCGGTCCTGCACCTCCATCTGCCTGAAGATCGTGGCGCCGTGGTTCACGGCCCTCGACGCCGAAGGCCAAGCGGCGGCGGCGAAGAAGCTGTCCTCCATCCTGGAGAAGGAGGGCGTGGCGCTTGACGCGGCGAACTACCGCGATGCGCCGCCCGGGCTTCGCATCTGGGGCGGTGCGACGGTGGAGACCAGCGACATCACGGCGCTGCTGCCCTGGCTGGACTGGGCCTTTGCGCAGGTGGCCGCTGACCACGACAAGGCGGCCGCGTGATGTCGGCGCCGAAGGTCCTGATCAGCGACAAGCTCTCGCCCGCCTCCATCGCCATCTTCAAGGCGCGGGGCATCGAGGTCTATTTCAAGCCCGGCCTGAAGCCCGCAGAACTGCGGGAGATCATCGGGCAGTACGATGGCTTAGCGGTGCGCAGCGCGACGAAGGTGACGCGGGAGGTGCTGGACGCCGCGCCGCGCCTCAAGGTCGTGGGCCGCGCGGGCATCGGCGTGGACAATGTCGATGTGTCGAGCGCGACCGCGCGCGGCGTCGTCGTGATGAACACGCCCTATGGCAACGCCATCACGACGGCGGAGCACGCGATCGCGATGATGTTCGCCCTCGCGCGGCAGATTCCCGAGGCGAGCACGAGCACCAAGGCCGGGAAGTGGGAGAAGAACCGCTTCATGGGCGTGGAGCTGACGGGCAAGACGCTCGGCCTGATCGGCGCCGGCAATATCGGCTCCATCGTCGCCAGCCGCGCCAACGGGCTGCAGATGAAGGTCATCGCCTTCGACCCCTTCCTCAGCGAGAAGCGCGCGCTGGAGATCGGGGTGGAGAAGGTGGACCTCGATGCGCTGGTCGCGCGCGCGGACATCGTCACCATCCACGCGCCCTATACCGAGCAGACGAAGAACATCCTGTCGCGGGAACGCATCTTCGCGCTGAAGAAGGGCGCGCGGATCATCAACTGCGCCCGCGGCGGGCTGCTGGACGAGGCGGCACTGTATGACGCGCTGAAGGAAGGGCACCTGGCGGGCGCCGCGCTCGATGTGTTCGAGACGGAGCCGGCGACCGATTCGCCCCTCTTCACGCTGGAGAATGTGGTCTGCACGCCGCATCTCGGCGCCGCGACGGCGGAGGCGCAGGAGAATGTGGCGCTGCAGGTGGCGGAGCAGATGAGCGACTTCCTGCTCTCCGGCGCCGTCTCCAACGCCATCAACATGCCGAGCGTCACGGCCGAGGAAGCGCCGCGGCTGCGGCCCTACATGGAACTCGCGCGGCAGCTCGGCGCGCTGGCCGGGCAGCTCACCGCCAATGTGGGCGATGAGGTGAAGGCCATCCGCGTGGAATACGAGGGCGCGGCGGCGGAGCTGAACCAGAAGCCGTTGACGGCGGCCGCGCTGGCGGGCGTGCTGGCGCCGATGATGGGCGCGGTGAACATGGTGAACGCGCCGGCGCTGGCGAAGGAGCGCGGGATCGAGGTGGCGGAGACGGTGCTGGAGCGCAGCGGCGACTACGCCACCCTGCTGCGCGTCACGCTGGTGACGGATGAGTGGACCCGCAGCGTCGCGGGCACGCTGGTCGGCACGGGCAAGCCGCGCCTGGTGGAGGTGAAGGGCATCGCGGTGGAGGCCGATTTCGCGCCGCACATGCTCTACGTCACGAACCAGGACCGCCCCGGCTTCATCGGCCGCTTCGGCACCACGCTGGCGGAGGCCGGGATCAACATCGCCACCTTCCACCTCGGCCGTGACCGGCCGGGGGGCGATGCGATCTGCCTGGTCGGGCTGGACGCGCCGCTGCCGGAGGCCGTGCTGGCCACCGTGCGCGGGCTGCCGCTGGTGGTGCGGGCGGTGCCGCTGGCCTTCTGAGGCTACCCCCGCCGGCCGAAGCCGTCCCGGCGCCGCACCTCCTGCCAGGCGGCGCCGGCGGCCTCGGCCACGCGGGGCAGGTAGGGCAGGCGGTTGAGGCGCGCGAGCGTCGCGGCCGCGCCGGCGGGATAGGCGGGGCTGGAAAGGGCGGCTTCCGCCCGCGCCGGGCTGCCGGCATCCAGCGCCGCCGCGGCGTCCCGCAGCGTGTCGATCACCAGCTCCGCCGGCGCATCGGGGGCGATGCCGATGGCGCGGCGGAATTCGTCGCGGCCCTGCGCCGTGGCGTGCTGCACGCTGATCGAGGCGTCGTGGCTGTAGAGCGGGTTGCGGCCGAAGCCCTGGGCCAGGATCTCCATCTGCACGGCGGCGCGGGCGGCGCGGGCGGGCTGGCCGGCCAGCAGCGCGGTATCGCCCAGCATGAAGGGCGCATGCAGCGCGGCGCCGCGGACCGAATCCCCGAAGCCGCCGAGATGCTCGGCCGCGGGGTCCGCGCAGGCGCCGAGGGCGAGCAGGGCGAGGATCGGCAGGCTTCGCAGGGTGGTGCGCGGCATGGCGGGGTCTCCGTCTGTCGCCCGGGAGATTGGCGGCTCGCGATGCCCGCGCCAAGGCCCAATCCGGACACGCTTCGTCACTGGTCTTCAATCCCTGGAGGGCCCTATGCGCCCGGCAACAACCGGGAACGATGCCGCCATGACTATCCTGCTCCGCCGCCGCCTGATCCTGGCCGGACCCGCCCTGCTGGCGGCGCCCGCCCTGGCGGGCCGGCCCGCCGCCGCCCAGGCGCCGCGCACGCCCGCCCAGATGGAGGGGCCCTACTACCCCCGCGCCATCCCCGACGATGCGGATGCGGACCTGCTGCGCGTGGCCGGCCAGCCGGCGCCGGCCCGCGGCGTGCCGCTGTTCCTGGAAGGCGTGGTGCGCGCGGCGGATGGATCGGCGCTGCCCGGGGCGCGGGTTGAGATCTGGCAGGCCGACGACCAGGGCATCTACCTGCATCCCGGCGATGCCCGCCTGGCGCAGCGCGACCCGGGCTTCCAGGGCTTCGGCCGGGCGGTGGCGGATGGGGCGGGGCGCTATGCCTTCCGCACCATCCGCCCCGGCCTCTACCCCGGCCGGACGCGGCACATCCACCTGCGGGCGCAGCCGGCGGCGGGGGGCGGCGCGCTGACCACGCAGGTCTATTTCCCGGACGAGCCGCGCAACGAGGGCGACATGCTGCTGCGCCGCCTGGCGCCGGACCAGCGCGCGGCCCTGACGGCGCGGGTCACGCCGGCGGATGGCGGGTTGCGGGCGGGGTTCGACATCGTCCTCGCGTAGCGGCGGGGGCAAACATGCGCGGGGCAGGGGTTGCGGCGGCGCGGCCCCCCTGCCACACACGCGCCGCCCGTCCACACCCCCCGAAGCATGACCGACGACCCGCCCAACCCCGCCCTTCTGCCCGCCGGCCTGTCCGACGTGCTGCCGCCCGAGGCGGAGCGCGAGGCGATGCTGGTCGAGGTGCTGGCGGAGGTCTTCGCGCGGCACGGCTATGAACGGGTGAAGCCGCCGCTGCTGGAATTCGAGGACAGTCTGCTGGCCGGCTCCGGCGCCGCGGTGGCGGACCAGACCTTCCGGCTGATGGACCCGGTGAGCCACCGCATGATGGGGCTGCGGGCGGACACCACGCCGCAGGTGGCGCGCATCGCGGCGACGCGCCTGGCCCGCGTGGCGCGGCCGCTGCGGCTTTCCTATGCCGGGCAGGTGCTGCGGGTGCATGGCACGCAGCTCGCCCCCGCGCGACAGCTTCCCCAATCCGGCATCGAGCTGATCGGCGCCGACAGCGCGGAGGCTGATGCGGAGGTGGCGGCGGTGGCGGCGGAGGCGCTGGCGGCGGTCGGCATCACCGGGGCCTCGCTGGACATCACCCTGCCGCGCCTCGCCCCCGCGCTGCTGGACGACGCGGGGGTGGAGGGCGAGGACCGGCGGCGCCTGGCCCGCGCGCTGGACCGCAAGGACATGGCCGCCGTGACGGCGCGGGCGGAGGCCGGCGGCGGGGCCGCGCTCCTGCTGCCGGCGCTGATGGCCGCGGCGGGGCCGGTGGATGGCGCGCTGGCGGCGCTGGCAGCGGCCGACCTGCCGCCGGCGGCGCGGGCGATCGCGGACAATGCGGCGGCGATCGTGGTGGCGCTGCGCGCCCGCGTGCCGGGGCTGCGCATCACGCTGGACCCGGTGGAGTTCCGGGGCCTTCGCTACCACAGCGGCGTCGCCTTCACGATCTTCGGCGAGGGCCTGACCGGGGAGCTGGCGCGGGGCGGCCGCTACCTCTCGGGCGAGGAGCCGGCGACGGGCATGACCCTCTACCCCGATGCCATGCTGCGCGCGGTGGCGCCGGCGGAGCCGCGCAGGCGCGTCTTCATCCCCGCGGGGGCCGATCGCGCGGCGGCGGCGGCGCTGCGGGCGCGGGGCTATGCCACGGTGGCGCAGCTCTCGGCCGAGGACTCGCCGGGCAGCCTGCGCTGCACCCATGTCCTGAACGAAGCGGGCGACGCGGTCCCCGCCTGACGGTTTCATCTCACGACGCAGCGGCCAGCGGGCCGCCCAGGGAGACAGCGCGATGGCGAATGTTGCCGTGATCGGCGCCCAGTGGGGCGACGAGGGCAAGGGCAAGGTGGTGGACTGGCTGGCGAGCCGGGCCGACATCGTCGTGCGGTTCCAGGGCGGCCACAATGCGGGCCATACGCTCGTCGTCGGCGGCAATGTCTACAAGCTGTCGCTGCTGCCCTCCGGCGTCGTGCGCGGCAAGCTCGGCATCATCGGTAATGGCGTGGTGCTGGACCCGGAGCACCTGCTGACGGAGGTGGCGAAGGTCAACGCGCAGGGGCTGAATGTCGGCCCGCACAACCTCCGCATCGCGGAGAACGTGCCCCTGATCCTGCCGCTGCACCCCGCCATCGACAAGGCGCGGGAAGTGGCGCGCGGGGCCAATGCCATCGGCACGACGGGGCGCGGCATCGGCCCGGCCTATGAGGACAAGGTGGCGCGGCGCGCCATCCGGCTGAGCGACCTGGCGGAGCCCGCCGTGCTGTCGCACAAGCTGGATGAGCTGCTGCTGCACCACAACACGCTGCTGCGCGGCCTGGGCGCCGCGACCTTCGAGAAGCAGGCGCTGCTCGACCGGCTGCTGGAACTGGCGCCGCTTCTGCTGCCCTATGCCGCGCCGGTCTGGTCGCTGCTGGAGGATGCCCACCACGAGGGCAAGCGCGTGCTGTTCGAGGGCGCGCAGGCCGTGATGCTGGATGTGGACCACGGCACCTATCCCTTCGTCACCTCCTCCAACACCGTCGCCGGCAATGCGGCGGCTGGGGCGGGGATCGGGCCGAAGCAGATCGGCTATGTGCTGGGCATCGCCAAGGCCTACACCACCCGCGTCGGCGCCGGGCCCTTCCCGACGGAGCTGCATGACGCGACCGGCAAGCTGCTGGGCGAGCGGGGGCGGGAATTCGGCACCGTGACGGGCCGGCCGCGCCGATGCGGCTGGTTCGATGCCTGCATGGTGCGCCAGGCCGTGAAGGTCGGCGGCGTGGAGGGGCTGGTGCTGACCAAGCTCGACGTGCTGGACGGGCTGCCGGAGCTGCGGATCTGCACGGGCTACAGGATCGATGGCGAGGTGGTGCGCCGCCTGCCGGCCTCCATCGCGGCGCAGGAGCGGGCGGAGCCGGTGTGGGAGGTGATGGCGGGCTGGTCGGGCAGCACCGCCGGCGCCCGCAGCTATGCCGAGCTGCCGGCCGAGGCGGTGAAGTATGTCCGCCGGATCGAGGAGCTGGTGGAGGCGCCGGTGGTGCTGCTGTCCACCAGCCCGGACCGCGACGACACCATCATGCTGCGCGATCCCTTCGCGGGGTGATCGCGCCGGCGGCCGGCCCCGGGCGGGGCCGGCCTGATGGCCTTGAATTCATCTAGACATCCGGTTGGCAGACCAATGCTTGTCTGACATCGTATGGTCATGATGACGATCCGCGATAGCCGGGATGCCGATGTGCCCGTCCTGGCCTCGATCTACGGCCACTGGGTCACGCATGGCCTGGCCAGTTTCGAACTGGATCCGCCGGATCCGGCGGAGATGGCGCGGCGGCGCCAGGCGGTGCTGGCGGGCGGCTATCCCTACCTGGTGGCGGAGGGCGCGGATGGCCGGGTGCTGGGCTATGCCTATGCCAGCGCCTACCGCACCCGCCCGGCCTATCGCTTCGCGGTGGAGAACAGCATCTATGTCGCGCCCGATGCCGGGCGGGGCGGCGTCGGATCGGCGCTGCTGGCGGCGCTGGTCGAGGCCTGCACGGCGCGCGGCTTCCGGCTGATGGTGGCGGTGATCGGGGATAGCGGGAACGCGGCCTCGATCGGGCTGCATGCCCGCGCCGGCTTCGCCCATGCCGGGATGCTGCCGGCGGTGGGCTGGAAGCATGGGCGCTGGGTGGACAGCGTGCTGATGACGCGGCCGCTGGGGGAGGGGGCGGGCACCGCGCCCGCGCCATGACGCGGGAGGAGGCCGACCGCGCATCCCGCGATGCGTCGCTGGTGCTGGCGATGACGCTGCCCGGCGACACGGTGCTGTACCTGCTGCTGCCGCTGCACGCGGCGGTCTTCGGCGTCTCCCTGGCGGAGGCCGGGCTGCTGCTGGCGGCGAACCGGCTGGTGCGCATCCTCGGCTATGGCTGGGTGGCGCGGGGGTATGAGGTGTTCGGGCCGCGCCGCGCCTGCCTGGTGGCGGTGCTGGCGGCGGCCTGCGCCACCACCGGCTATGCGCTGCTGCCCGGCGTCTGGTGGCTGCTGCCGGCGCGGCTGCTCTGGGGCCTGGCCTTCGCCGCCATGAACATCGCCACCCAGGCGCTGGCGACGGCGGAGCCGAGCGGGGCCTCCCGCCGGTCGGGCGCGTCCCGCGGCATCATCGCGGCGGGGCCGATGATCGGGCTGCTGGCCGGCGCGGCGCTGGCGGAGGTGGCGGGGCCGCGCATCGTGTTCCTGTGCCTCGGCGCGGTGTCGCTGGTCGGCCTGGTCTTCGCCTGGCGGCTGCCAAGGGGCGAAAACCAGGGGGAGGCGGTGAAGCTCCGCGCCGGCGGGCCGCGCTTCGCGCTGCCGCGGTCGCTGGATGTCTGGTCCTTCGTGCAGGGCTTCGCGCTGGATGGGCTCTTCGTGCTGGGCCTCGCCTTCCTGGCGGCGCAGGCCATGCCGGAAGGCGCGGCGCTGGCCGCCGGCGGCGCCCTGGCCGCGCGCTACCTGGCGGAGGTGCTGCTGGGCCCGCCCGCCGGGCGGCTGGCGGAGCGCTTCGGCGCGGCGCGGGTGCTGCTGGTGGTGACGCTCGCCTCCGCCGCCGGGCTGGCGGTGATCGGGGTGGGGTGGCTCTGGGTGGGAAGCCTGATGGTGGTGGGGTTGCGCGGGCTGCTGCAGCCGCTGCCCGCCCCGGTGGCGGCCAGCCGCGCGCCGCCGGAGGAACGCGTGGCGGCGCTGGCGCGGATGGCGACCTGGCGGGATATCGGCGCGGGGGTCGGGCCGCTGGCCGCCGGGGTGCTGCTGCCGCTGGTACCCGCGGTGGTGCTGTATCTCGGCGCGGCGGCGGTGCTGGTGGCGTCCTCGGTGCACGCGCTCAGGCGGTGAGGGACGGGGCCTCCGCCCGCGCCAGCCGGACGAGGAGGGAGAGCGCCGCGTCGTAATAGTACTGCGCGGCGGCGACGGGCTTCACCTTCGCCTTCGCCGGATCGCCCGCGACGGCGGCGGCGGCCAGGCTGGCGATGGCTTCGATGCCGATATTGCCGGGGTAGCGTTCCGGCGCATCGGGGAAGCCATGCAGGCTGGCGGCGCCCTGCTTCCGCCAGAAGGCCGCGGCGGCGGTGACGCCGGGCTGCGCGAGGAGCCCGCCCCAGACCAGGTTGAGCGGCACGCGCACCGCATCGAAGCGGAAGCCGGTGCGGTCCCCCGGGTTCAGCGCCAGCGGCACGGGCCGGGGGGCGGCCGGCGTCATCACCGCCCAGTCCGCCGGCAGGCCGTAGCGCCCGCCCACGGCGTCCTGCACCAGTTGCAGGCCGTGCATCAGCACGATGTCCCAGCCCGCCGCCGGCTGATGCGCATGCAGGGCGCGAAGGGCCGGGACGATCAGGTAGCTCGGGTTGATGACGATTCGGTCGGGTTGGTAGCCCCAGGGGCCGGGCAGCAGGGTGAGCCTGTCGCCGTTGCCGCAGACCAGGTGCTGGCGGATGTCGGCGGCGATGTCGGTCGCTTCCTGCCGCCAGGCGGCTTCCTTCCACCGCGCCGCGGCGCGGAGCAGCGCCCAGGCGATCATCAGGTCGCCATCCGTGGCGGGGTTCATGTCCTCCGGCGGCGTCGCCTGGCCCGGGCGCCAGCGCCAGGCGTGCAGATGGTCCTGGCGGATGCGGAGGTTGGCGCGCGTCCAGCCGAGGATGGCGACGAAGGCCGGCCGGTCCGCCATCGCCTCGGCCAGCAGCAGCCCGTAGCCCTGGCTTTCGCTGCTGGTCCAGCGGTTGAAGGTGTCCACCACCCGGCCTTCGGCGGTGACGAAGCGCTGGCGGAAGGCCGCCCATTCCTTCCTGTCCGCATCGGTCAGCATGGCGCGCCCCCACCCCGGCATCCGTTGCCGACGTGTAGCATTCCGCCTCGCCGCCGGAAGCGGCCCGGCGGTGGCGGTTCAGCCCGCTTCCGCCAGCAGCGCCCGCAGGTCCAGCCGCTTCGTCACCATGGCGAGCTTGCCCTGGGCGTCGAAGGGCCATTCCGCGCGGTCGCGGTCCCGGTACAGCTCCACGCCATTGCCATCGGGGTCGCGCAGGTAGATCGCCTCCGACACGCCGTGGTCGGAGGCGCCTTCCAGCGGCCAGCCGGCCTGCACCAGGGACTTCAGCGCGCGCGCCAGGGCGGGGCGGTCGGGGTAGAGCAGCGCCACGTGGTAGAGCCCCGTGGTGCCGAAGCCGGGCGGGCTGCCGCCGGCGCTTTCCCAGGTGTTCAGCGCGATGTGGTGGTGGTAGCCGCCGGCCGAGAGGAACACCGCATGGTCCCCCATGCGCTGCATCACCTGCAGGCCGATGATGTCCCGCCAGAAGGCGAGGCCGCGCTCCAGATCGGCGACCTTCAGATGGACATGGCCGATCTTCAGGCCGGGATCGGCGGCATAGGGGGCGACGGGCTTCTCCAGCGTGCTGGCGGACATGGGATCGTTCCTTCTCGACGGCACCGAGGATGGGCGCTGCCGGGCGCCGGGTCCAATCGGGGGGCGCGATACGGTCCATCCATCCCGGTGATGGCGGGCGGCGCCGCCATCCCGTCCCGCAATGATCAGCCGGCGGGGCCGCCCCCATCCAGGGCGCGGCGGATGCGGCGGGCCAGCTCCGCCCGGCGATAGGGCTTCTGCATCACCGGGAAGCCGTGCGGGCGGATGCCCTCGGCCGCCGCTTCCTCGCGCGGGTCGATGAAGCCGGTGGAGAGCAGCACCTTCAGGCCGGGGCTGCGGCGCCGCGCTTCCGTCGCCAGGGTGATGCCGTTCATGCCGCCGGGCATCACCACGTCGCTGAACAGCAGGTCGTAGCGGCTGCCGGGGGCATCCAGCGCCGCGAGGGCGGAGCGCGCATCCCCCGCCGTCGCCACCTGGTAGCCGAGGTCGGTCAGCACGCTTTCCGCCAGTTCCAGCACTTCCGCATTGTCGTCCACGATCAGGATGCTCTCTCCGCCGCCGCGGGGTTCCGCCTGGCGCGGCCGGTCGCCGGCGCGGCCGGGCTGGGCGGCCGCATCGGGCTGCAGGGCGGGGAAGCGCAGCCGCACGGTGGTGCCGCGGCCGGGCTGGCTTTCGATCCGCAGATGGCCGCCGGATTGCCGGGCGAAGCCATAGACCTGCGCGAGGCCGAGGCCGGAGCCCTGGCCGACATCCTTGGTGGTGAAGAAGGGCTCCGTCACCCGGTCCAGGATCTCCGGCGCGATGCCGGTGCCGGCATCCTGCACGGCGAGTTCGATGAAGCCGTGGGGGGCGCGCGTCTCCTCATCCGGCCCGGCATCGGCCAGGGCCTCGGCCTCGCCGATCCGCCGCGTGGCGATCACCACCTCGCCCCGCGCGGGCATGGCGTCCCGCGCGTTGAAGAGCAGGTTGAGCAGCGCGGCTTCGAGTTGCCCGGCATCGACATGCGCCTGCCCCACCTCCGCCGCCAGGTCGAGGCGGAGGGCGAGGCCGGGGCCGAGGGCGCGGCCCAGCAGGTCCGTCTGGCCCTGCAGCGTGGCGTTGATGTCGGTCGGGCGGCCTTCCAGGCGCTGGCGCCGGGCGAAGGCGAGCAGCTGGCGCGTCAGCGCCGCGCCGCGGCGGGCGGCTTCCAGCGCGCCTTCGTGGCGCCGGCGGAAGCGGGGGTTGTCGGAGGCCTCGACCAGCGGGCGCATCATCTCCAGCGACCCCACCACGACCTGCAGCAGGTTGTTGAAGTCATGCGCGACGCCGCCGGTGAGCTGGCCGAGCGCTTCCAGCCGCTGGGCGCGGCGGGCCGCGGCCTCGGCCTCCCGCCGCCGGGTCACGTCGAGCTGGCTGCCGAAGAAGTAGAGCAGCTTGCCGTCGGCGCCGAAGACCGGGCTGACGAAGAGGGCGTTCCAGAAGGGCCGGCCATCCTTGCGGTAGTTCAGCACCTCCATCGAGACGTCGGTGCGCCCGGCGATGGCGTCGCGGATGGCGGCGACGCTGTCGCGGTCCGTGCCCTCGCCCTGCATGAAGCGGCAGTTGCGGCCGATGACTTCATCCGCCGCATAGCCCGTCATCTGCTGGAAGGCCTGGTTGGCGAAGACGATGGGGTTGTCCGGCTGGTTGGGGTCCGTGACGATCATCGGCATGCGCGTCATCTCGACCGCGGCGAAGAAGATGTCGTCGCGGCCGGGGACGGTGGCGCCGGCGGGTGCGCGCGGCGGGTCGAACCGGCGCCCTTCATTGGCGGTGGCGGCGGGCGCGTCGGCGGGGTCGGGTGGGGAGGAGGGTTTCTGATCCACGGGACGGGCAAAAAGCATGACGCCCGGCGGGGGTTCCGCCGGGCGTCATACCTTTGTCGCGAGAGATGCGCGGCGGGAATGGCGGGGGCCCGAAAAACCCGACCCCCGGCGTCAACTGACCGCGAGGCGCCGCCTCAGCCGGCCGCGAGCCGCTGCCTCAGCCGGCCGCGAGCCGCTGCCTCAGCTGACCGCGAGCCTCTGCTCGACGATCTGCGTCTTCATGCTCTTCTGCAGCTTCTCGAAGGCGCGGACCTCGATCTGGCGGACGCGTTCGCGGCTGATGTTGTACTGCTGCGACAGCTCCTCCAGCGTCGTCGGCTCGTCCTTCAGGCGCCGCTCGATCAGGATGTGGCGTTCCCGGTCGTTCAGCGTCTTCAGCGCCTCGCCCAGCAGCTGGCGGCGGTTCGACATGTCCTGCCGGTCCGCGAGCTCCGTCTCCTGGCTCTCGCTGTCATCGACCAGCCAGTCCTGCCATTCGCCGTCCGAATCCGCGCGGACCGGGGCGTTGAGGCTGTTGTCCGGGGAGGCCAGGCGGCGGTTCATGGAGACCACGTCCTGCTCCGGCACCTGGAGCACGCGGGCGATCTTCTCGACCTGCTCGGGCTTCAGGTCGCCATCCTCCAGCGCCGCCATCTGGCCCTTCAGCCGGCGGAGGTTGAAGAACAGCTTCTTCTGCGCGGCCGTCGTCCCCATCTTCACCAGCGACCAGCTGTGGAGGATGTATTCCTGGATGGCGGCGCGGATCCACCACATGGCGTAGGTCGCCAGGCGGAAGCCGCGATCCGGGTCGAAGCGCTTGACGGCCTGCATCATGCCGACATTGCCTTCCGAGATCAGCTCACCCACCGGCAGGCCGTAGCCGCGGTAGCCCATGGCGATCTTGGCGACGAGGCGGAGATGCGAGGTGACGAGGCGATGGGCGGATTGTTCGTCGCCCTCGTCCTTCCAACGCTTGGAGAGGGCGTATTCCTCGTCCGGCGTCAGCATCGGGAACTTGCGGATCTCCTGCAGGTAGCGGGAGAGGTTGCCCTCTGGGGCGATGGGGATCGACAGGGAAGCCATGGGAGAACTGCCTCCTATGCCACCGCTGCCCCCCGTGACGGCGGGGCCCGCTGTGGCTGTGCTGTTCCGCCAACGCCGGTCGGGCCCTCCCTTTCCGCCGACCCCCCGGTCACGACGGGGAGAGGCGCGGTGGGGTGCTCCTGCCTTCCAGGACCCGTCCGCACCATCTGTCGGCACGACGATCCCTGGATTCCGGGGCAGGGCACGAAGCGGCACCCACCCGAAGCTGGCGGAGACTGTGTAGCCCCTTGCCGCGGGGCGGGCAAGAAAAACCGACCTGTAAGGTAGGTTTACGGATGGTAACGCGCCGGTAACAGGGTTCAGGGGGCGTTAACCCCTTGATCGGCCGCGCTAACCGTCGCCCAGCGCGTCCAGCAGCGCCTGCATGTCGGGCGGCACGGGCGCGGAGAATGTCAGGGACTCGCCCGTCACGGGGTGCCTGAAGCCGAGCGTCGCGGCGTGCAGCGCCTGGCGCGGGAAGGCCAGCAGCAGGTCCCGCGTGGCCGCGGGCAGGCCCCTGGCGCTGGCGGGCGTGCGCTTCAGATAGACCGGGTCGCCCACGATGGGGTGGCCGATATGCGCCAGGTGGACGCGGATCTGGTGCGTCCTTCCCGTGGCCAGGCGGCAGCGCAGCAGCGCGCAGCCGGTGCCGAAGCCGCGTTCCGTCCGGTAGCGCGTCAGCGCGTGCTTGCCCTGGCGCTCCACCACCGCCATCCGCTTGCGGTCGATCGGGTGGCGGCCGATGGGCGCATCGACCTCGCCGCTCGTCGGCGCGGGCAGGCCCCAGCAGAGCGCCAGGTATTCCCGGTCCAGGTCGCGCGTCGCGAAGGCTTCCGACAGCGCCGTGTGGGCGCGCTCCGACTTGGCGACGACCATGACGCCGGAGGTGTCCTTGTCCAGCCGATGGACGATGCCGGGCCGCTTCTCCCCCCCGATGCCGGTAAGGTCCTCCGCCGCATGGGCCAGGACGGCGTTGACCAGCGTGCCGTCCTGGTTGCCGGGGGCGGGGTGCACCACCAGCCCCGCGGGCTTGTCGATGACGATGAGGTGCCGGTCCTCGAACAGGATGGTGAGGGGGATGGGCTGGGGCTGCGGCGTCGCTGGTTCCGGCGGCGGCAGGCGGAGCGTGTAGGTGGCGCCGGCGCGGATCGCCTCCGACGGGTCGCGCATCACGGCGCCATCCCGCGTGACCTGCCCGGCTTCCATCAGCGCCTTGACCCGGGACCGCGAGAGACCGCCTATCGCGGCGCCAAGGGCATCCGTGATGAATCGGTCGGCACGGGTGCCGGCGGCCTCGGCGGGCGCGACGACGCGATGCGTCTCGCCGGTTTCGGGATCGGGCTTCAGGGGGGATTGGGTCGTGGCACTGCTCAAGGCGCTGGTGATCGGGATGGGGGTGCTCATCGTCGCGGGCACCGTGACGCTGGTTGCGCTGATCGTCCAGCGCGCCGGCGGCGATTCCGGCACGATGCCGCCGCGCGCGCTGGGCCAGCCGGCAGGGACGCGGATCGTCTCCGTCGCCGGGGCGGAGGGGCGCCTGGCCGTGCTGGTGGCGCGGCCGGACGGGTCGGAACGGGTGCTGCTGGTGGATGGCCGCAGCGGCCGCGTCGTCGGCGAATTGCGCGCGGCGGAGTGACCGGCGATGGCCCATCGCAAGCCCAGCCTGCCGGAGAAGACCTGCGCCGCCTGCGGCCGGCCCTTCGCCTGGCGGAAGAAATGGGCGCGGGACTGGGACCAGGTGCGCTTCTGCTCCGACGCCTGCCGGACGGGGCGCTACGAGGCCGCGAAACAGCGCGGCGGAAAAAGCCGGGGGGCGGCTTGATCGCCCCCGGCCGGGACGCTAGAGAGCGTTCACCGCGGCGCCACGGCGCCTGACGGTTTGTCTGGGTCCCCTTCGTCTAGAGGCCTAGGACACCGCCCTCTCACGGCGGTAACAGGGGTTCGAATCCCCTAGGGGACGCCACACGGCCGCACCGGCCGGCAGCACCGCTACCGCCTCGGGCACCCGGCCTTCGACCAGCCCGCCGCATCCATCGCCCGCCCCACATCATGCCCATGGGCCAGCACCGTCGCGACCACACGGTTGTGGCTGGCGTGATGCGACAGGATGACCAGCGCGGCGGATTCGGTCCTGCGGCGCAGTTCGAGCCGCGCGGCACTCCACCCGGCCTCGCCCCGCTCCACCGTATCCACGCCGCGCAGCCGCACGCGGACCAGCTCGGGCTGGCCGGCGCAATCGGCCGTCAGCGTGTCGCCATCCGCCCAACGGACGGCGCTGCAGGACCAGGCCAGGCCGGCGGGATAGGTGGCGGGCGGTTCCCGCCACCGGCAGGCATCGGCCAGCGCGGGCGGCGCGATGAGCAGGAAGAGGGCAAGGCTGCGGAGGCTGATCATGGGTGCAGCGTGACAACGCAGCGATGAAGCCTTCGTTAAGGCGGCGCGCGGGCGCCTGCGGAATCGATGCGCGCCGCGCACCGCCCGTTGCCGGAACCGCAACGCGCCGTCGCCGGAAGGTGGTGACTTCGAAACAGCGTTGTGCCGGGTTCACGCGGCCATCGCTGCCTGCTTTCGTTGCAGCGCATCCGGCATCGGCGCGATGCCGATCGTCGTTGATGCCAGCGGCCACCTTGCGAAGCGGCGTCCAGCGTCCCGCTGGCACGGGCCTTGCTGTTTCGCCTTCTGCGCGGGTGCCATCGCCCGCTGCAGGGGAAGGGTTCCGCATGGCGCCTCGCATGCACCTCGCGCTCGACCTGTCGATGACGCATCTCGACGGCCGATGGCGCAGCGCCGGGTCCTGGGTGAACAGCCTCTATCCCGATCCCGCGGTGTTCGAGGAGATCGCGCGTATTGCGGAGCGCGGCTGCATCGACATGCTGTTCTTCGGCGACGGCACCGGCATTCCCAGCACCTGGAAGGGGTCGGAGGAGGATGCGGTGCGCTGGGGCATCGGCTGGCCGCGCCAGGACATGTCCCCCTATATCGCGCTGATGGCCCGCGCCACGAAGCATATCGGCTTCGGCCTCACCTACGCCTCCACCTTCATGCATCCCTTCTACGTCGCGCGGCTGCTGAATTCGCTGGACCACGTCACGGGCGGGCGCATCGCCTTCAACGTCATCACCTCCACCCGCCGGGCCGATGCCGCCAATTACGGCTTCGATGAGCTGATGGAGCACAATGCCCGCTATGAGCGGATGGAAGAGGTCATCGATGTCTGCAAGGGTTTGTGGCGCAGCATCGATGCGGACGCCTTCCAGTGGGACCGCGAGAGCGGCGTGGTGGCGGACCCCGCGAAGGTGCGGCCGATCCATCACGATGGCCGCTTCTTCAAGGTGCGCGGGCCGCTTTCCGTGGTGCCTTCGCCGCAGATCGAGCCGGTGCTGATCCAGGCCGGCGGGTCGCCGCGCGGCATCCAGGCCAGCGCCTATTTCGCCGAGCATGTCTTCGCCGCGGGCCCGCCACTGCCGCAGAAGCAGAAGCATCGCGCGGCGCTGGATGCGGCGCTGGTGAAGCAGGGCCGGGATCCGTCCAAGGTCGGCATCCTGTTCTCCACGCCGCTGATCGTCGCGGAGACGGAGAGCGAG
Organism: Falsiroseomonas ponticola; assembly: GCF_016805305.1. Classification (GTDB taxonomy): domain Bacteria; phylum Pseudomonadota; class Alphaproteobacteria; order Acetobacterales; family Acetobacteraceae; genus Falsiroseomonas; species Falsiroseomonas ponticola. The sequence goes on from NZ_JAERQN010000010.1 coordinate 180,803, forward strand.
GCGCGCGCGCGGAAGGAGAAGCTGCTGGCGATGATCCCGCCGGAGGGGGTGGGCGCCTATCTCTCCCACAACATCGGCTACGATTTCTCGAAGCTGCCAGCACGCTTCAAGCCGGCGGAGCTGAACAAGGCGATCGCGGCGACCGGCGCCTCGCCCATGGGCCTGCTGCACCAGCTGGTGCTGGCCCATGGCGAGGACCTGGAGATGACGCCCGAGGAGTTCTTCCAGCACGGGTTGCGCAGCGCGACGGGCTATGACCGCACCTTCGCCGGCGATGCCCGCCAGGTCGCGGATTACCTGGAAGGTGAGTTCGACGGCGCCGGCCAGCGCGGCGGCTTCATGGTCTCCCACCCCCAGGCGACGCCGCGGGACACGCTGAACCTGGTGGATTTCCTGGTGCCGGAGTTGCAGCGCCGCGGGCGGCTGCGCAGGCGCTACGAGGGCAAGACGCTGCGCGACAACCTGCTGGCCTGAAGGACGGACATGATGACCGAGCTCCGCTTCCCCCGCCGCGCGGCCCTGCTGGGTGGTGCCGCGCTGGCCTATCACGGCGGCCCGGCCGCCGCGCAGGAAACGCCGCGGCGCGGCGGCACCGTGACGGTGCAGGTCGCCGGCGATCCGCGCTTCCTGATGCCCGCGCTGCGCGGCAGCTTCAACATCACCAACCTCGCCGCCAAGGTGGTGGAGCCGCTGGTGGACCTGGACGGCGAGGGCCAGCCGCAGGGACGGCTCGCCACCGCGTGGGAGAGCACGCCCGATGGCCTGGCCATCACCTTCCGGCTGCGGGATGGCGTGAAGTGGCATGACGGAAAGCCCTTCACCTCGGCCGATGTGCAGTTCAGCGCCATGGAGATGTGGCGCCGCGTGCAGAACTACGGGACCATCGTCTTCCGCAACCTGGTCGCGGTGGACACGCCCGATGCGCTGACGGCGATCTTCCGGTTCAGCAAGCCGATGCCGCTTCGGCTGATGCTCTATGCCGGGACGGAGCTGTCCTATGTCGCGCCGCGGCACCTCTACGAAGGCACGGATTTCTTCGCCAACCCCGTGAACACCGCGCCCATCGGCACCGGGCCCTTCCGCTTCGTGAACTACACGGCCGGCCAGCATGTGATCGTGGAGCGCAACCCCGATTACTGGGACGCAGGAAAACCCTATATCGACCGCATCATCACGCGCTTCATCGCGGACCCCGCGGCGGCGACGGCGGCGGTGGAATCCGGCGCGGTGGACCTCAGCCTCTTCTCCGGCCTGCCGCGCACGGATCTGGTGCGGCTGTCGCGGGAAGCGCGGTTCCGCGTCTCCCAGAAGGGGAACGAGGCGAATTCCATCGGCAACACGCTCTGCTTCAACCACCGCAAGCCGGAATTGCAGGATGTGCGGGTGCGGCGCGCCTTCGCGCATGCCATCGACGTCAATTTCTACGTCCGCAGCTTCCTGCTCGGCCTCGGCAGGCGGGGGCTCGGGCTACAGCCCAGCTTCTCCGCCTTCTATTTCGGCGACCTGACGGATTATCCCTTCGATGCGCGGCGCGCGGAGGCGTTGCTGGACGAGGCCGGGTACCGCCGCGGCCAGGGCGGCATCCGCATGACGCTGCGCATGACCAGCACGAATGGCGACGATGCCGTGCGCTTCGCGACGTTCGTGCAGCAATCGCTGGCCCGCATCGGCGTGCGCATCACCATCACCACCTATGACAGCGCGGGCTACCTCGCCAACGTCATGCGCGACTGGAACTTCGACCTGACGGGGGAGACCATCGGCTTCCGCAACGACCCGCAGATCAGCACCACCGTCTTCCTGCGATCCGGCCAGCCGCGCGGCGTGCCCTGGAGCAACCAGTGGGGCTGGGAATCCCCGGCCATGGACGCGCTGATCGATGCGGCGGCGGAGGCGGTGGACCCGGATCGCCGCCGCGCGCTGTATCGCGAGCTGGGGGAAATGGTGATGCAGGAACTGCCGATGTGGCTGGCGATCGAGCAGGTCTATACCTCCGTCGCCGCGGTGAAGCTGCGCAACGACCATAACAACCCGCGCTGGACGGGCAGCCACTGGTCCGACCTCTGGATCGCGGCCTGAGATGCGCCTTCTCCGGCTGGTGCTGCGCCGGCTGTCGCTGAGCATCCCCTGCCTCGGCATCATCCTGGCGGTGCTGTTCTTCCTGCTGCAGCTGGCGCCGGGCGATGCGGTGGATGCGCTGATCGGGCAGATGGGCACCAGCGACGATACGCTGAGCAAGCTGCTGCGCAGCCATTACGGGCTGGATGGCAGCGTGGCCGCGCAGTTCACGGGCTATGTCGGGCGGCTGGTCACGCTCGATCTCGGTCTCTCCATCGCCTATGGCAAGCCGGTCATCGACCTCATCCTGGAACGCCTGCCGGTGACGGTGGTGCTGATGGTGGCGTCGATGGCCATGGCCTTCACGGCGGGCTGCGTCGTCGGCGTGATCGCCGCGCGCTACGTGCATCGATGGCCGGATACGATCATCTCGGTGCTCGGCATGCTGGTCTATTCCATGCCGAGCTTCTGGTTCGGGCTGATGGCCATCGTGCTCTTCGCCGTCACGCTGGGCTGGCTGCCGGCGGGCGGCATCTCCGACCTCCGCGCCGGGCATACGGGGCTCGCGCTGATGCTCGACATGGCGCGGCACCTGGTGATGCCGGCGCTCACCCTCGGGCTGATCTTCTTCGCGGTCTATCTGCGGGTGATGCGCACCGCGATGCTGGAGGTGATGACGCTGGACTTCATGCGCACCGCCCGCGCCAAGGGGTTGCAGGAACGCGCCGTGCTGTTCCGCCATGCGCTGCGCAACGCGTTGCTGCCCATGGTGACCATTGCGGGGCTGCAGGCTTCCTCCATGCTCGGCGGCGCGGTGGTGGTGGAGAGCGTCTTCTCCCTGCCCGGGCTCGGTCGCCTGGCGCAGGAAGCGGTGGTGCAGCGGGACCTCAACATGCTGCTCGGCATCACCGTCATGTCCTCCGTCCTCGTCATCGTCGTGAACCTGGTGATCGACATCATCTACGCGAAGCTCGACCCGCGCATCGATGTGGGGGGCTGAGGGCATGGGCGCGCTGCGTCGCTACGCCTCCTCCGCCGCCGCCGTCATCGGGCTGGTGCTGCTGCTGCTGGTCATCGGCATGGCGGTCAGCGCGGGGTGGCTGTTCCCGGATGATCCGCTCTCGCTGGCCGGCGCGCCGCTGACGCCGCCCTTCACGGAGGAGGGGCTGCCGCTCGGCACCGATTCCGTCGGGCGCGACATCGCGGCGCAGATCTTCCATGGCGCGCGCGTCTCGCTGCTGGTGGGCGTCGTGGCCACGGGCATCGCCATCGGCATCGGCATCCTGGTCGGCGCCGTCTCCGGCTATTTCGGCGGCGCCACGGATGCCGCGCTGATGCGGCTGACGGAAGCCTTCCAGACGGTGCCGAGCTTCATCCTGCTGCTGATGCTCGTCGTCATCTTCGGGTCGGAGGTGACGACGCTGGCGCTGATCATCGGCGCCGTCTCCTGGACCGCGCCGGCGCGCCTCACGCGGGCGGAGTTCCTGACCTTGCGGTCGCGTGACTTCGTGCTGAGCTGCCGCACGCTCGGCATGCCGCATGCGCGCATCATCTTCCTGGAGATCCTGCCCAGCGCCCTGCCGCCCGTCATCGTCTATGTCAGCGTGGTGATGGCGCTGGCCATCCTGCAGGAAAGCGCGCTGGCCTTCCTCGGCCTCTCCGATCCCAACATCGCCTCCTGGGGCAACCTGATCGGCGATGGGCGGCGGGTGCTGCGCAGCGCCTGGTATGTGGCGGCGCTGCCGGGGCTCGCCATCATCGTCACGGTGCTCGCCATCTCCCTGGTCGGGCAGGGGGTGAATGACCTGCTGAACCCGAGGCTCGGCCGGCGATGACCGCGCTGCTGTCCGTCGAGAACCTGTCCATCGCCCTGCCGAGGGGCGCGGACCGCGCGCTGGCGGCCAGCGATGTTTCCTTCAGCATCGATCGCGGGGAGGTCTTCTGCGTGGTGGGGGAGAGCGGGTCCGGCAAGTCGCTGACCGCCGCCGCCATCCTCGGCCTGCTGCCGCCGGGCGTGCGGGCCAGCGCCGGGCGCATCCTGTTCGAGGGGCAGGACCTGCTGACGCTCTCGCTGCCCGAACTCCGCCGCATCAGCGGCAAGCGCATCGGGATGGTGTTCCAGGACCCGATGACGGCGCTGAACCCGCTGCACACCGTGGGGTCCCAGGTCGCGGAGGTGTTCCGCATCCACACCACGCTGTCCCGGACGGAGATCGCGGACCGCGTGCTGGACCTGCTGGAGACGATGCGCCTGCCGGAGCCGCGGCAGATCGCGCGCGCCTATCCGCATGAGCTCTCCGGCGGGCAGCGGCAGCGCTGCGTGATCGCCATGGCGATGGCGCTGGAGCCCGCGCTGCTGATCGCGGATGAGCCGACAACGGCGCTGGATGTGACGACGCAGGCGCAGATCCTGGCGCTGATCCGCGACCTGCAGGCGCGGCGCGGCATGGGGGTGATGTTCATCACCCATGATTGCGGCGTGGTGGCGGAAGTGGCGACGCGCATCGCGGTGATGCGGCAGGGGGAGGTGGTGGAACAGGGGGAGGCCGCCGCCATCCTCGACCGGCCGCGCCACCCCTACAGCCAGGCGCTGATCGCCGCCATGCCGGCGCTGCGGCCGCCGCCCTACCAGCCCAGCGGCGCGGCGCCGGTGCTGCGGGTGGAGGGCGTGCACAAGACCTATCGCCGCCGTGGCCGCACGGTGGCGGCGCTGAAGGACGTGTCGATCACGCTGCGCCGTGGCACGACGCTCGGCGTGGTGGGGGAGAGCGGGTCGGGCAAGTCCACGCTGGCGCGCTGCCTGGTGAAGCTGGTGGAGCCCGAGCAGGGCGCGATCCGCGTGCTGGACACGGATATCACGAAGCTCAGCGGCAGCGCCTGGCGCGCGCAGACGGGCCGCATCCAGATGGTGTTCCAGGACCCCTTCACCTCGCTCAACCCGCGCCGGCGGGTCGGCGACCTGGTGACGCAGGGCATCGCCATGCGCGGCATCCGCGGGCTGGACCTGAAGGACCGCGCGCGGGACCTGTTCCGCCTGGTGGGGCTGGACCCCGCCGCGATCGACCGCTTCCCGCATGAATTCAGCGGCGGGCAGCGGCAGCGCATCGGCCTCGCCCGCGCCCTGGCGCTGGAGCCGGATGTGCTGGTGGCGGATGAGCCGGTCTCGGCGCTCGACCTCTCCGTGCAGGCGCAGGTGCTGGACCTGCTGGCGGGGCTGCGGCGGAAGCTCGGCCTGTCCATGGTCTTCATCACGCATGATTTGCGCGTGGCCGCCCAGGTCTGCGACCGCGTCGCCATCATGCAGCGGGGGGAGGTGGTGGAGGAGGGCCCGGCGGAGACGCTGCTGACCGCGCCCGCGCATCCCTATTCGCGCGAATTGCTGGCCGCCGTGCCGGGGCGGGGCTGGGCCGGCGGGCGGTAGCGCCCGGCTGGGTGCCGACAAGGAAACGTGATAGGCAGCCGGCGGCAGGGGCACCGGCGGTCGGAGCCCCCCCATCGTCCGGTCATCGCCCGCCCGCCCATGCAGCGCCCCGTTCCCCGGCCGAAGCCCTCGCCCGCCACGCCGGACCCGCAGGCGGCGGAGGCCGCGCTGAGGGCCCGGCTGCGCGACCAGCCCGGCAATGCCATGGCCTGGCAGCAGCTGGCGGCGCTGCTGTCCCAGTGGAACCGGCATGCGGAGGCGGTGGAGGCCTATGCCCGCGCCATCGAGGCCGGTGCCTCCGCCCAGGCGCTCTGCACGCCCCAGGCGCTGGCGCTGAGCGCGCTCGGCCGGCATGCGGAGGCGGTGGCGGTGGTGGCGCCGGTGCAGGCGCGCAAGCCGCGGGATTTCGCGCTGGCCAACCTGCTCGGCGTGCTGCTGAAGCGCGCGGGGCGGCTGGATGAGGCGCTGGCGGCGCTGGAGGCGGCGCGCAGGCTGGAGCCGCGCAACCTCTCCCCCTGGCAGAACATCGGCAATACGCTGGAGCTGAAGGGCGACCATGCCGGCGCCGCCGCGGCCTTCGCGGGCGGGCTCCGGATCGAGCCGCGCAACGCGGAACTCTGGCGCCTGCACGGCCGCAACCTTCGGCTGCTCGGCGACCGCGACGGCGCGCGGGCGAGCCTGGAGAAGGCCTGCGCGCTGGACCCGCGGGACCGCGACGCGGCGGCGGCGCTGGTGACGCTGCTGATGGAGGCGGGGGAGGGGGATCGCGCGCTGGCGGTGATCGAGCGCGCGCGCGCCGCCCGCCCCGGGGACCAGGGGACGGAGGTGCTGGCCGCGCGGCTGCAGATGCAGCTGGGCCGCATGGAGGAGGCGAAGGCGGCGCTGGAGCGCAGCATCGCCGCCAACCCCGGCGACCTGGCCGCCAACCTGGCACTCGCCCGGTTGCACGGCGATGGCAACCGCCGCGCGGCGAATGAGGCGCTGCGGCGCGCGGTGGAGGCGAATCCCGGCAGCTGGGAGGCGGCGGAGGCGCTGATGGAAAGCCTCAGCCGCAGCCGCTACGACGACGAGGTCGCGCATCTGGAGGAAGCCTACCGCATCGCCCGCGGGCTGCTGGAACGCCACCCCGACGGCATGGCGCGCCTGGCGCGCGGGCTGCGCACGGTGTTCCAGCGGGTGATGGATGAGGACCGGATGGCCGCCACCGGCCCGCTGCGCGCCCTGCTGCCGCATTGGCTGGCGGAAGGCCGGCATTCCGCGGTGCATTACGAACTCGGCCAGGTGGAGACGCTGCAGGACCGGATCGATATCGTCGAATGGCACCGCGCCTGGGGGCGGCGCGCCTCCGCGAAGATCGCGCCCGTCGCGCTGCCCGCCACGCCCGCGCTGGCCACCGGGCGGAAGCTGCGCATCGGCTTCATGTCGAGCGACCTGCGCAACCATCCGGTCAGCTACTTCGCGCTGCCGCTCATCGAGCTGCATGATCCCGACAAGGTCGAGGTCTTCTGCTATTCCTTCTACGAGGGCGAGCGCGACCGGGTGCAGGAGATCATGGAGCGCCGCGTCGCCGGCTTCCGCTGGTGGCCGCGCAAGCCCGATGCGCAGGTGGCGGAGGGGATCGCGCGGGACGGGCTCGACATCCTGTTCGAGCTCGGCGGCAGCACGGCGATGAACAAGCTGGAGGTGATGGCGCACCGGCCCGCCCGCATCGGCGCCAGCTGGCTGGCCTATCCCCATTCCGCGGGGCTGGAGCAGATCGACTACGTGCTGGTCGATCCCTACATCAAGCCGGAAGACCCGCGGCTGCTGATCGAGCAGCCCTTCGAGATGCCGGAAAGCTGGGTGGTGCTCGGCAGGCTCGGCTTCAACGACCAGCCGATCCATGACGGGCTGCCGGAGGAACGCAACAACTGCATCACCTTCGGCACCGCCAACAATCCGTACAAATTCACCACCGCCTGCCTGGATGCCTGGGCGGCGGTGCTGCGCGCGGTGCCGCGCTCCCGCTTCCTCTTCGTGCGGCCGGAGGCATCGGGCATGGCCTTCATGGACAATGCGCGGCTGGCCTTCGCGCGGCGGGATGTGGATCCCACGCGGCTGGATTTCGTCGGCGTGCGCGGCAAGCACCTGCCCTACTACAACACCATGGACATCGCGCTCGACAGCCTGCCGCATGTCGGCGGCACCACGACCTGCGAGGCGCTGTGGATGGGCGTGCCGACCATCAGCCTGGTCGGCGCCGGCTTCCCGGAACGGCTGGCCTATTCCAACCTCAGCAATGCGGGCGTCGGCGACCTCGCGGCCTTCAGCGTGGAGGATTATGTGGCGAAGGCGGCCGACCTGGCGCGGGACCGGGCGCGGCGGCGGGCGCTGCGTCATGGGCTCCGCCCGATGATCCGGCGCAACCCGCTGGGCCAGGCGCAGCGCTTCGCGGACCTGTTCTACGCGAAGGCGCGGGAGGTCGCGTCGCGATGAAGGCGGTGATCCTGGCGGGCGGCCGCGGCACGCGCCTGGCGGAGGAAACGACGACGCGGCCGAAGCCGATGGTGGAGATCGGCGGGCGGCCGATCCTGTGGCACATCATGCAGATCTACGCCGCGCATGGCGTGACCGACTTCGTCATCTGCCTTGGCTACAAGGGGTGGCAGGTGAAGGAGTTCTTCCTGAACTACCGGCTGCATGCCAGCGACCTCTCGATCGACCTCTCGACCGGCGCGATCGACGTGCTGCGCCCCGCGGAGTTGCCCTGGCGCGTGACGCTGGTGGATACGGGGGAGGAGACGCAGACGGGCGGCCGGCTCAGGCGTGTCGCGCATCTGCTGCGGGACGAGGACGCCTTCTGCATGACCTATGGCGATGGCGTGGGCGACATCGATGTCACCGCGCTGGTCGCCTTCCACCGCGCCCATGGCCGGGACGCGACGGTGACGGCGGTGGTGCCGCCCGGCCGCTTCGGCGCGCTGGAACGGCAGGGGGATCGCGTCACCGCCTTCACGGAAAAGCCGCCCGGCGATGGCGGCCGCATCAATGGCGGCTTCTTCGTGCTGTCGCCCCGCGTGCTGGACCGGATCGAGGGCGATGCCACGCTGTGGGAACAGGAACCGCTGCGCGGCCTGGCGCGGGACGGTGAATTGCGCGCCTTCGACCATCCGGGCTTCTGGCAGCCCATGGACACGCTGCGCGACCGGGACCTGCTGGAACGGCTCTGGGCATCCGGCCAGGCGCCCTGGAGACTCTGGTGAGCGATTTCTGGCGAGGACGGCGCGTGGTCGTCACCGGCCATACGGGCTTCAAGGGGTCCTGGCTGTGCCGCGCGCTGCATGGGCGGGGCGCCAGCGTCACGGGCATCGCGCTGGATCCGCGGCCCGGGCCTTCCGCCTTCGCGGCGATGCGGGTGGCATCCGTGCTGCGGGGCGATCACCGGATCGACATCCGCGATGGCGCGGCGGTGGCGCGCGCGCTGCGGGATGCGCGGCCCGATATCGTGCTGCACCTGGCGGCGCAGGCCTTCGTCGGCGATGGCTACCGGGATCCCGCCGGGACCTTCGCCACCAACCTCGGCGGCACGGTCGCGGTGCTGGAGGCGATGCGCGGGCTGGCGGGGCTGCGCGCCGCGGTCATCGTCACCTCCGACAAGGTCTATGCGAATGACGGCGCCGGCCGCGCCTTCGCGGAGGAGGACCGGCTCGGCGGGCTCGATCCCTACAGCGCCTCCAAGGCCGCGGCGGAGCTGGCGGTCGCGTCCTGGCGCGGCAGCTTCGCGGGGGAATTGCCGCCCATCGCGACGGCGCGGGCGGGCAACGTGATCGGCGGCGGGGATTTCGGCACGGAACGGCTGGTGCCGGACCTGGTGCGCGCCATCATCGCCGGCCAGGCGCTGCGGCTGCGCCGGCCCGATGCGACGCGGCCCTTCCAGCATGTGCTGGACGTGCTGCGCGGCTACCTGATGCTGGCGGAGCGCCTGGCCACGGGCGGCGCGCCGGAAGCGGTCAATCTCGGCCCGCGGGACGGGGCGCTTTCCGTCCGCGGCCTGCTGCAACACTGGGAAACGGCGACGGGCATGCGCGTGGAGTGGCAGGCGGTGGAAGGCCCCGTGATGGCGGAATCGAAGCGCCTCGCGCTGGATTCATCGCTGGCGGAACGCGCGCTGGGCTGGGCGCCGCGGCTGGATACGCCGCGCGCCATCGCGGAGACGGCTGGCTGGTACGCCGCCTGGCAGCGGGGCGAGGACATGGTGGCCGCGTCCGATGCCGCCATCCGCGCGGTGATGGCATGAGCGCCGACGCCACGCGCATCACCGCCTGCCGCGCCTGCGGCGCGCGGCTCGGCGCGGTGTTCTGCGACCTCGGCACCATGGCGGTGGCCAATTCCTACCTGCCGCCGGAACGGGCCGCGGCGCCGGAGCCGGTCTTCCCGCTGCGCGCCATGGTGTGCGAGGGCTGCCGCCTCGTGCAGCTCGACACCATCGTCGATGCCGTCGGCATCTTCTCCGACTATGCCTATTTCTCCTCCGCCTCCTCCTCCTGGCTCGACCACGCCGCGCGCTTCTGCGCGGCGATGACGGAAAGGCTGTCGCTGGGGCCGGGCAGCTTCGTGGTGGAGGTGGCGAGCAATGATGGCTACCTGCTGCGCAACTTCGTCGCCGCCGGCATCCCCTGCCTGGGCGTGGAGCCCGCCGCCAATGTCGCCGCCATCGCCAATGCGGCGGGGGTGCCGACGGAAATCTTCTTCTTCGGCGCGGAGAGCGCGCGCGGCCTGGTGGCGCGGCGTGGCCATGCCGACCTGATCGTCGCCAACAACGTGCTGGCGCATGTGCCGGATGTGAACGACTTCGTCGCGGGCATGGCGATCCTGGCGGGGCCGCGCGGCATGGTCTCCATCGAATGCCCGCACCTGGTCACGCTGGTCGATGGCGTGCAGTTCGACACCATCTACCACGAGCACTATGCCTACTGGTCGCTGCTGAGCATGGAGGCGCTGCTGGCGCGGCACGGGCTGGCGGTGGTGGATGTACAGCGCCTGCCGACGCATGGCGGTTCGCTGCGCGTCATGGCGCGCCAGGCGCCGGCCGCGGCGGCCGAGGCCGTGCTGGCGCTGCGGGCGGAGGAGCGGGCGAGGGGCCTCGACGGCGATGCCTTCTACCAGGGCTTCGACATCCGCGTGCGCGCGGTGCTGGACGGGCTGCGCGCCTGGCTGGCGGCGGGCGAGGGGCGGCGCATCGGCGCCTATGGCGCGGCGGCCAAGGGCAACACGCTGCTGAACGCGGCGGGGGTGAAGGCGCCCGCCATCCTGGCCGTCGCGGATCGCAGCACCGCCAAGCAGGGCAGGCTGCTGCCGGGCAGCCACATCCCGGTGGTGACGCCGGAGGCGCTGCTGGCGATGCGGCTCGACGACATCCTCGTCCTGCCCTGGAACATCGCGCCGGAGATCGCGGCGGGGCTGCGCCGGGGGGGCTTCACCGGCCGCCTCGTCACCGCCGTGCCGCGCATCACCGAACTGCCGTGAGGTTCCGCGCCACCGCCATCCCCGGCGTGGTGGAGGTGCTGGCGGAGCGCGCCCGCGACGCGCGCGGCGCCTTCCTGCGCAGCTGGTGCGCGGCGCGCTTCGCGGAAGCGGGGCTCCACTTCACGCCGACCCAGGCGAGCCTGTCGGAGAACCCGCACCGCCACACGCTGCGCGGCATGCATTGGCAGGACGCGCCGGCGGCGGAACAGAAGCTGGTGCGCTGCGTGCGCGGCGCGGTCTTCGACGTGGCGCTGGACCTGCGTGCCGGGGGCGGGCTGCGGCATGCGGCGGTGGTGCTCTCCGCGGAGGAGGGCCATGCGCTGTTCATCCCGCGCGGCTGCGCACATGGCTTCCTGACGCTGACCGATGATGCGGTGGTCGAATACCTGATCGACGCGCCCTACACGCCGGCCCTTGCGCGTGGCGCGCGCTGGGACGACCCCGCCTTCGCCATCCCCTGGCCCGCCACCCCGGCGGTGATCGGCGACCGCGACCGGGCCTGGCCGCCGCATGGCTGAGCGGCTGCTGCTGACCGGCGCCGGCGGCTTCGTCGGCCGCGCGCTGGCCGCGCCGCTCGCCGCGCGGGGCTTCGCGGTGCATGCGGTCGCGGGGCGGCTTCGCGCCAATCTCCTCGACGAGTCCGACCAGGCCGCGCTGCTGCGGGAGGTGAAGCCGGCGGTGATCGTCCACGCCGCCTGGTATGTCGTGCATGGCCGCTTCTGGACGGCGCCGGAGAACGCGGATTGGCTGGAGGCCTCCACCGCGCTGGCGCGGCGCTTCGCCGAGGGCGGCGGGCGGCGCTTCATCGGGATCGGCAGCTGCGCGGAATACGCGACGGAGCCCGAGGCGGCGCGGTGGCCCGAAAGCCGCGCCATCGCGCCGGCCACGCCCTACGGCATCGCCAAGGCGGCGCTGGCGGCCCGGCTGGCGGCGCTGGAGGGCCTCTCCACCGCCTGGGCGCGGCTGTTCCACCTGTTCGGCCCTGGCGAGCATCCGGACCGGCTGGTGCCCGCCGTGATCGCGGCGCTGCGGGAGGGGCGGGAGGCCCGCTGCGCCTCCGGCCGTCCGATCCGCGACTTCGCCAGCACCGGCTTCGCGGCGCGGGGGATCGCGGCGCTGGCGGCCAGCGCCGTCACCGGCCCGGTGAACATCGGCGCGGGGGAGGGACGGTCCATCCGCGACCTGGTGGAGACGCTGGCGCGCCTGGCCGGCCGGCCGGACCTGCCCCGCTTCGGCGCCCTGCCGGACCGGCCGGGGGAGGTGCCGGTGATGGTGGCGGACACCACGCGGCTGCGGCGGGAGGTGGGCTTCACCGAGGCCGCCGGGACGGATGCGGCCCTGGCCTGCGCCTGGCGCGGGGACTGAGGGCGGGATCGGCCTTGCGGCGCGTTGAGATTGCGAATAAGTCGCAAAATCATCCCGACGCCGCCTTCCGCAAGGAGCCCTCCCCATGGCGCCCACCCGCCGGCACCTGCTCTCCGCCGCCGCCCTTCTGCTGGCGGCGCCCGCCGTCGCGCAGGGCAATGCCCGGCTGGTCCGCCACGCGCAGGGGGAGACGGCGGTGCCGGCCGACCCGCAGCGCATCGCGGTGTTCGACATCGCGGCGCTGGACATCCTGGATGCCCTCGGCGTGGAGCGCATCCTGGGGGTGGCCGGCACCACCTTCCCGCCCTTCCTCTCCCGCTATGCGGAGGCGCGCTATGCCCGGCTCGGCACGCTGTTCGAGCCGAACTACGAGGCGGTGAATGCCGCGCGGCCGGACCTCATCGTCATCGGCGGGCGGTCGGCGGCGAAATACGGGGATCTGTCGCGCATCGCGCCCACCATCGTGCTGCATGGCGGCACCGGCGGCACCATCGACCGGGTGGAGCAGAATGCGCTGATGCTGGCGGGCATCGCGGGGAAGGAAGCCGCGGCGCGCGCGGCCGTCGCGGCGCTGCGGGATGCGGTGGCCGCCGCGCGGGCCCGCGCGGCGGGGCAGGGCAAGGCGCTGGTGGTGCTGACGACGGGCACGCGGATGAGCGCCTATGGCCCCGGCTCCCGCTTCGGCCTGGTGCATGACGAACTCGGCGTGGCCGCGGCGGTGCCGGACCTGGCCGTCTCCTCCCACGGCCAGGCGGTGGGCTCGGAGTTCATCCTGGCCGCCAATCCGGACCGGCTTTTCGTCGTGGATCGCGATGCCGCCATCGGCCGCGCCGGCGCCGCGCGGCGGCTGCTGGACAATCCGCTGGTGCGGCAGACCGCGGCCTGGCGGCAGGGGCGGGTGTACTACCTCGACCCAGTCACCTGGTATGTCGCGCCGGGCGGGCTGCAGGGCACGACCCTGATGGTGCGGGAGGTCGCGGCCGCGCTCGGCGCCTGAGCGTGGGGGCGCGGCTGATCTTCGCCGTCCTGCTGCTGGTGATGCTGGCGGGGGCGAGCCTGTTCGTCAGCGTCGGCGCGGTGACGCCGGCTCGGCTGCTGGCGGAGGGGCCGGAGGGCCCCGCGATGCAGCTGCTGCTGGTCAGCCGCCTGCCGCGCACCATCGCGGTGCTGCTGGCGGGCATGGCGATCGGCGTGGCGGGGCTGCTGATGCAGCTGCTGGCGCGCAACCGCTTCGTGGAGCCCTCCACCGCCGGCACGGCAGAATCCGCCAGCCTCGGCCTGCTGGCGGTGATGGTGCTGGCGCCGGAGGCACCGATTTTCATGAAGATGCTGGTGGCCGCGGGCTTCGCGCTGGCGGGCACGGCGCTGTTCCTGGCCATCCTGCGGCAGGTGCCGCTGCGATCCGTGCTGATGGTGCCGCTGCTGGGCCTGATGCTGGGCGGCGTGATCGAGGCCGTGACCACCTTCCTCGCCTATCGGATGGACCTGCTGCAATCCGTGAATGCCTGGACGGCCGGCGACTTCTCCGGCGTGCTGGAAGGGCGCTACGAGCTGCTCTGGGTCGCCTTCGCGCTGACGGTGCTGGCCTGGTTCGCGGCGGACCGCTTCACCGTGGCGGGGATGGGGGAGGATGTGGCGACCAGCCTCGGGCTCGATCATCGCCGCGTGCTGGCGATGGGGCTGTTCATCGTCGCCATGGTGACGGCGACGGTGGTGGTGACGGTGGGCATGGTGCCCTTCTTCGGCCTGGTCATCCCGAACCTGGTGGCGATGGCGATGGGCGACCATGCGCGGCGCGCCATTCCCTGGATCGCGGTGCTGGGTGGCATGCTGCTGCTGGCCTGCGACATGCTGGGACGGGTGATCCGCTTCCCCTACGAGATCCCCGTCGGCACCATCGTGGGCGTGGTGGGGGCGGCGCTGTTCCTGGCGCTGCTGTTCCGCCGCCAGGCGCGGCTGGCGTGACGGCGGCGCGCGATCCGCGGCTGGTGCTGGCGATGCTGGGCGTGCTCGCGCTGGCCAGCGCGGCGCTGTTCATGACCTGGGGCGTGAATGGCGCCTGGGGCTTCGCGCTGCCCTTCCGCGCCGCCAAGCTGGCGACGATGCTGCTGGTGGCGCATGCCGTCGCCGTTTCCACCGTGCTGTTCCAGACCGCGACGGGCAACCGCATCCTGACCCCCGCGGTGATGGGCTTCGACCAGCTCTATGTGCTGGTGCAGACCGTGCTGGTCTTCGCCCTCGGCGCCAGCGCCTTCGCGGGCCTGGATCGCCGGCTGCTCTTCGCCGGGGAGGTCGCGGCGATGATCGCCTTCTCCTTCCTGCTTTACGCCGCGCTGTTCGGGGGCGCGCGGCGCAGCCTGCACCTGCTGGTGCTGGGTGGCGTGGTGCTGGGCGTGCTGTTCCGCAGCCTCGCCGGCTTCCTCCAGCGCGTCATCGATCCCAATGAATTCGCCTTCCTGCAGGACCGCTTCTTCGCCAGCTTCAACAGCCCGCATCACGGGCTGCTGGCCATCGCCGCGCTGATGGCGCTGGCGGCCAGCCTGCTGGGCTGGCGGGCGCTGCGGCGATGGGATGTGCTGGCGCTGGGGCGGGAGGTGTCCATCACCCTCGGCCTGGATCACCGGCGGGAAGTCACGCGCATCCTGGTGATGGTGGCGATGCTCGTCTCCGTCTCCACCGCGCTGGTCGGGCCGGTGACCTTCCTCGGCCTGCTGGTCGCGAACCTGGCGCATGCCGTCATGCCGTCCTTCCGCCATGCGCATCTGCTGCCGGCGGCCTTCCTGCTGGCCGTCATCTGCCTGGCGGGCGGGCAGGCCGTGCTGGAACACGGCTTCGGCTTCGACACCAGCCTGCGCGTCATCATCGATTTCCTGGGCGGCATCCTGTTCATCGCCCTGCTGGTCCGGGGGAAGGTGCGATGATCGAGGCCATCGGCGTCAGCAAGCGCTACGGCGAAACCGTCGTGGTGGATGGTGTCACGCTGCGCCTGCCGAAGGGCGGCGTCACCGCCATCATCGGGCCGAATGGCGCGGGCAAGTCGAGCCTGCTGTCCATGATCGCGCGGCTGCTGCCGATCTCGGCGGGGCAGGTGCGGGTGGATGGGCTGGACGTCACGCGCACGCCCGGCGCCGTGCTGGCGAAGCGCCTGTCCATCCTTCGGCAGGACAACCATCTGCCGGCGCGGCTGACGGTCAGGGACCTGGTCGCCTTCGGGCGCTACCCGCATTCCGGCGGACGCCCGACGCGGGAGGATGCGGCGCATGTGGAGCGCGCGCTGCGCTACCTCGCGCTGGAGGAGCTGGCGGAGCGATTCCTGGATGAGCTCTCGGGCGGCCAGCGGCAGCGCGCCTTCGTCGCCATGGTGCTGGCGCAGGACACGGACTACGTCCTGCTGGACGAGCCGCTGAACAGCCTCGACATGCAGCATGCCGTGGCGATGATGCGGCTCGTGCGTCGCGCGGCGGAGGAGCTGGGCAAGACGGTGGTGCTGGTGCTGCACGACCTCAACTTCGCCTCCTGCCATGCGGACCACATCGTGGCGATGCGCGACGGCCGGGTGCTGATGCAGGGCAGCCCGGCCGTGATCATGACGCCGGAGGCGATCGCCGCGATCTATGACGTCGAGGCGACGGTGCATGAGATCGGCGGCAGGCTGATCGCCGCCTATTTCGCGTAGCTATCCCCGGACAGGCGGGGCGGCGACCACGCCCGCGCGTTCCAGCGCGGCGGCGACGCGGAACAGCACATCCTCCCGCCACGGCGCGGCGATGAGCTGCACGCCGATGGGCAATCCGCCCGGCGTTCCCGCCGCGCTGGGATCGGCCAGCGGCACCGCCAGCACGGGCAGGCCGATGCAGGAGATGGGCTGGGTGAAGACGCCGAGATTGGGGCGGATCGGCACGAGTTCGCCATCCAGCTCGATATTCGCCTGGCCGATCGGCGTCGCGGAGAAGGGTGTCGCGGGGGCGATCAGGATGTCCGTCTCCGCGAAGAGCTTCAGGACGGAGGCGCGGTAATCCGCGCGCAGCCGCTGCGCCTGCGTCACCCAATGCGCGGGCAGCATGGCGCCGGCCAGGAAGCGGTCGCGCGTGCCGGGATCGAAATCCTGCGCCCGCGTCCGAAGGTCCGGCATGTGGAGGTTGCCGCCCTCCGCCATGGTGATGAGGAAGGCGGCCGCGCGGCCGCGCGCGGCATCCGGCACCACCATCCGCCGCGTGGCGCCCAGCACGCGGGCGATCGCCTCCACCGCCGCGAAGGCTTCCGGGTGGCCGTTGCGGGCGAAATGGCCATCGGCGACGGCGAAGCGCAGGCCCTCGATCCCCGCGGAAAGGCGCGGCGTGACGGGTTCCAGCGGCTGGCGGGTCTGGGCGGGATCATCCGGATCGAAGCCCTGCAGCACGTCATAGGCCAGGGCGAGGTCCGTGACATCGCCGGCGAAGGGGCCGAGATGGTCGAGCGAGGCGACGAAAGGGTAGCTGCCCGCGCGGGACAGGCGGCCATAGGTCGGCTTCAGCCCGAAGATGCCGCAGAGGGAGGAGGGGACGCGGATCGATCCGTTGGTGTCGCTGCCGAGCGTGACCGGCACCAGCCCCGCCGCGACGGCGGCCGCGGAACCGCCGGAGGAGCCGCCGGCGATGCGCGTCAGGTCATGCGGGTTGCGGCAGGGCCCGTCATGCGCGTTCTCCGTCGTGAAGCCATAGGCGTATTCATCCATGTTCAGCGCGCCGGTGCAGACCGCGCCGGCGGCGGCCATCCGGCGCACCAGGAAGCCATCGCGCGCGGCGGGCTTCGCGGTCCGTTCGATCTTCGAACCGGCCAGCGTCGCGATGCCCTCGAGGTCGAAGAGGTTCTTGACGGCATAGGGCACGCCGGCCAGCGGGCCGGGGTCGCGGCCCTGCGCGACGGCCTGGTCCACGGCCAGCGCCTCCGCCCGCGCGCGGGCGGCGGTGACCTCGGTGAAGGAATTGTAGCGGCCGTCGCGCGCGGCGATGTCGGCCAGGGCGGCTTCGGTGACGTCGATGGCGCGGCGCTGGCCGCGGCGCACGGCCTGCGCGATGGCGGCGGCCTTCACGGGCGATACACCGGCGCGGGCTCCTGGTGCACCGTCAGCGCCTTGCCCTCCACCAGCGCGGCCATGCGCGCGGCGAGGCGGAGATTGGCGATGACGCCGGGGCGATGCGCGGGGTCCACGGGCAGGGCCAGTGCCGCCGCGGCGGCGTTCAGCAGGGCCTCGGCCTGGTCTTCCGTCATGGCGCATCCTCCGCAAGGTGGCAGGCGGCTTCGCGGCCGCCGGCGAAGCGGCGCAGCGCGGGCATTTCGGTGCCGCAGCGATCATGCCCCACCGGGCAGCGCCCATGGAAGCGGCACGCATGGGGGTCGGGGTCGATCGGGCTGCGCGGATCGCCCGCCAGGCGCAGCGCGCCATCCCGCACGCCATCGAGCCGCGGCACGGCCGCGACCAGCCCGCGCGTGTAGGGATGCAGCGGAGCCTCGAAGACCTGCGCGGCCGGGCCGGTTTCCACGATGCGGCCGAGATACATGACGATGACGCGGTCGCAGAGCAGGCGCACCACGTTCAGGTCGTGGCTGACGAAGACGTAGGACATGCCCAGCGTCTCCCGCAACGTGACCAGCAGCTGCAGGATGGTGACCTGGACGGAGACGTCGAGCGCGGCCGTCGGCTCGTCCAGCACCAGCAGGTCGGGGCGCGTGGCGATGGCGCGGGCGATGCCGACGCGGGCGCGCTGGCCGCCGGAAAGCTGGTGCGGGAAGCGGTCCAGCAATTCGACCGGCAGGCCGCAGAGCGTCGCCGCTTCCTCGACCTTCGCCTTGAGCTCGGCGCCGGTGATGCCCTTCAGCGTGCGCAACGCATCGGCAATGGCGTCGGCGGCGGTGAAGCGGGGGTTGATGCTCTCCCCCGCATCCTGGAAGACGATCTGGATGCGCGCGCGGTCCGCATCCCGCGCGAAGCGCCTGGCGGGCAGGTCCGCCAGCTCTCGCGCCCCGAAGCGGATGGAGCCGCTGGTCGGGTCCGTCAGGCGCGTCAGCAGGCGGACGAGCGTCGATTTCCCGCAGCCGGATTCGCCGACCAGGCCCAGCGTTTCCCCGCGCGCGAGGGTGAAGGAGACGTCGTCCACCGCATGGACGAGCGAGGGCCGGCCGCCGCCGAGCCAGCCCTTCCGGCGCAGCGGGAAGCGCTTGGTGAGTTCCGCCACGTCGAGCAGCGTCGTGCCCTCCGGGCCCGGCGGCGTGGGGTCGTTGCCGATCATGCGGGGTTCCCGCAGGCGATGCGGTGCGCGGGCGCGACATCCCGCCAGACCAGCGCGGCGTCGCAGGCCGGCAGGCGGCGGTCGCAGCGGGCGGCGAAGCGGCAGGGCGGCAGGTCGTCCCGCCGGAGGTCGGGCAGGTTGCCGGGGATGGAGCGCAGCGCGGAAAGGCTGCCCGCCGCGGTCGGCGTCGCGGCCAGCAGGCGGCGCGTATAGGGGTGGCGCGGGTTGGCCAGCAGCGTGGCGGTGGGCGCATCCTCCACGATATGGCCGGCATGCATCACCGCGATGCGCGCGCTGCGCTCCGCGGCCAGCGCCAGGTCATGCGTGATGAGGATGGTGGCCATCCCCGTCTCGGCGGCCAGCCTGGCGACGATATCCATCACCACGGCCTGGGTCGTGACGTCGAGGCCCGTGGTGGGTTCGTCCGCGATCAGCAAAGCGGGGCGCGTCGCGACGGCGACGGCGATCATCACGCGCTGGCACATGCCGCCCGAGAGTTCGAAGGGATAGGCGGAGGCGCGGCGGGCGGGGTCGGGGATGCCGACCTGGCGCAGCATGTCGATGGCGCCGGCCATCGCGTCGCGCTTCGACAGGCCGGCATGGCGGCGCAGCACATCGGCGATCTGCTGGCCGATGGGGCGGATCGGGTTCAGCGCGGCGCGCGGGTTCTGGAAGATCATCGCCGCGCGGCGGCCCCTGATCTTCGCGAGGTCGGACGGCGAGGCGGCGGTGAGGTCCACACCCTCCAACACCGCGCGGCCCCTGGTGATCCGCCCCGCCGCGTCCAGCAGGCCGAGGAGCGCATAGGCGGTGACGGATTTGCCGGAGCCGGATTCGCCGACCAGGGCCATCGTCTCCCCGCGCCCCACGCTGAAGGCGACGCGGTCCAGCGCGCGGACGATGCCCGAGCGCGTGCGGAATTCGACGGAGAAGTCGGAGACGTCGAGGACGGCGCTCATGTCCTCCTCCTGGGGTCCACGATGTCCCGCACGCCATCGCCCAGCAGGTTGAAGCAGAACACCGCGGTCATCAGCGTGGCCCCTGGGAAGAGTGCGACCCACCATTCGCCGGAGACGATGAAGGCCGCGCCTTCCGCCACCATGATCCCCCATTCCGGCGTCGGCGCCCGCACGCCGAGGCCGATGAAGGAGAGGCCCGCGGCGTTGAGGATGGCGTAGCCCATGGTGAGCGACATCTGCACCACCATGATCGGCATGATGTTCGGCCCGACCTGGCGCAGCAGCACGCCCATGTCCCGGTGTCCTGCGATGCGCGCGGCGTCCACGAAGCCCGCTTCCCGCCGCTGCACCGTCTCCGCCCGCGCGACGCGGACATAGAGGGGAAAATTGATGATGGCGGTGGCCAGGACGATGTTCGGCACGGTGTTGCCCAGCGCCGCGACGATGGCCATGGCGAGCACGAAGAGCGGAAAGGCCATGATGGTGTCGGCGATGCGCCCCACCAGCATGTCCACCCATCCCCCGAAGAAGCCGGAGGCGAGGCCCGCGAAGCCACCCATGGCGAAGACGAGTGCGACGGAAGCGGCGGCGATGCCGAGGTCGAGCCGCGCCGCCACCAGCACGCGGGAGAAGATGTCCCGCCCGATCTGGTCCGTGCCGAACCAGTGCAGCGCGGAGGGGGGCTGCAGCGCGCGCATGGTGTTGCTCGCCAGCGGGTCATAGGGGGCGAGCGACGGGCCGAGGATGGCGGCGCCGACGAAGAAGGCGAAGAGCAGCAGCGCCAGGCCCGTGACGGGATTCTCGCTGACGACATGCTTCGCGTGGCGAAGGGTCGAGCTGCTCATGAATGCCGCGCCCGCGGGTCCAGCGCCCGGTTCACCAGGTCGATGGTCAGGTTCAGCACGACGTAGAGGATCGCCATGGTCAGGACGAAGCCCTGCACCGGCGCGCCGTCGCTCGCGATCAGCGCCTCCACCGCGTAGCTGCCGATGCCGGGCCAGGCGAAGACCTTCTCGACCAGCACATTGGCGCCGAGGAGGAAGGAGAAGACCATGCCGAGCGTCGTCACCACCGGCAGCAGCGCGTTGCGCAGCGCGTAGGTCAGGATGATGGTGCGCGACGAAAGACCCGAAGCGCGGGCCGTCCGGATGAACTCCGCCCCCAGCACCGCGAGCATCGAGGCGCGGGTGATGCGCGCGATCGGTGCCAACGCGAAGAGGCCCAGCGTGCAGGCCGGCAGGATGATCTGCGCGGCGGCGCTCTGCCAGGTCTCCCAGTCCCGCGCCATGGCGGCGTCGATCAGGTAGAAGCCCGTGACGAAGGCGGGTGCGGAGGCGAAGGCATCCAGCCGCCCGACCGGCGCCGGCGCCCAGCCGAGCAGGTAGTAGAAGACATAGACCAGCAGCAGCCCCGTGAAGAAGACGGGCAGCGAGACGCCGGCCGTGACGATGACGCGGCAGAGATGGTCCGCCAGTGACCCCTGCTTCACCGCCGCCAGCACGCCGAGCGGGATGGCGATGCCCATGGCGATCAGCAGCCCGACCAAGGTCAGCTCCGCCGAGGCCGGCAGCCGGTTGACCAGGTCCACCAGCACGGGCTGCCCCGTGGTCAGCGACATGCCGAGATCGCCGCGGGCGAGCGCCTGGATGTAGCTCCAGAACTGCTCAGGCAGCGGGCGGTCGAGCCCGAGCGCCGCGCGGATCTGCGCGATGGATTCCGCGCTCGCCGTCGGCCCGGCGAAATAGGTCGCGGTATCGCCGGGCAGCACGCGCGTCAGCACGAAGGTGACGACGATGACGGCGATAAGGGCCGGGAGCGACCCCGCCAGCCGCCACAGGATGCCTCTCATATCCATGCTCGCGGATCGAAGCCGATCCGCGCCTCAAGCGCCGGCGCTTCGCTTGGCTCGCCGCACTGGCGGCGGGCCGCATTCGCGGCCTCGGCCGGCGTCGCCGGCCGCAGGTTGCGCGTGATGACTTCCCTCATCCCTTGGTCAGGTAGCGGAAGTCGGGCTCCCGGCACGGCCAGAACTGGTAGCCGCCGATGGTCCGCTGCATCGCCACATCGTGGAAGGGCTGGGCGATGGGGATGAAGGGCACGTCGTGCATGCCGAGCTCCAGGAAGCCGCGGACATTCTGCGCATAGACCGCGGGGTCCTGCGTGAAGCGCGCGGCATCGATCAGCCGGTCCATCGCCGGGTTCTGGTAGCTCGGGATGTTGAAGATCGAGTTGTTGCCGTGATAGTTCCAGAAGAAGAAGTAGTCCGGCCAGTCCAGCCAGCCGCCGAAGCGGTTGATCGCCATGGGCGCGGTCTTCTTGTTTAGCTCGCCACGGAAGTTCGCGCCGGGGATCTTGTTCAGCTCCACCGTGATGCCGAGCGGCGCCAGCGCCTCCTTCACCAGCACGGCCATCGGTTCCGCGATGGTGCCCGATCCCGCATCGAACAGCAGGGAGGTGGTGAAGGGCCCGATGCCGGCTTCGGCCATCAGCGCGCGGGCGCGGGCGATGTTGGCGCTGTAGGGGAAGGGCACCGGCCAGGTGAGGCGCGCGGGCGTGGAAGGCCCGCCATACATCGGCACGCCGCGCCCGAAGAGGGAGGCCTGCATGATCTGCTCATAGGGCAGGGCCCAGGCCACGGCCTGGCGCAGCTTCACGTTGTTGAAGGGCGGGTTCGCGCTGTTCAGCGCGACATACCAGATGGCGTTCGGCACCGGCACGGCGGAGACGCGGATGCGGCTGCCCGCGGCGAGGTCGGCGAAATCCTTGGGCGGCAGGCCGTAGCTGATATCCGCGTCGCCCCGCTCCAGCAGCGCGCGGCGGGTGGAGGGGGAGGGGATGTCGCGCGCGATGACGCGGCGGAGCCTCGGCAGCGGGCCGGACTTCCAGTCATCGTTCCGGACATAGATGGTCTCGGTGCCCGGCCGCCAGGCCTCCACCTTGAAGGCGCCGCCGCCGGCGATGTTGTTCTTCAGGTATTCCTTCGCCCAGGGGTCGCCGCCGCTGTTGCGGATGGCGAGTTCGCTGTCGAAGACGAAGGGGATGGTGACCGCCAGGTTCGGCATGGTCAGCTTGTCCCGCCGCAGGAAGTCGATGCGGAAGGTCTTGTCGTCCACCGCGACGAACTGCTCCGGCTTCTCCAGGCTGCCGGCGTTCATCTGCGTGGTCGCGAAGCCGCCGATGGAGACGGCGCGGTCGAGCGACCACTTCACGTCGCGTGCCGTCACGGATCGTCCGCTGTGGAAGCGGGCATCGGCGCGCAGCTTGAAGGTCACGCTCATGCCGTCGCTGGCTTCCTGCCAGCTCTCGGCCAGCTCCGGCTCCAGCGCGTTGATGTCGAAGCTGGTGGTGATGTCGTCCACCCGCTGGCGCTTGAAGCTGACCAGGCGGTCGTAGCAGTTCAGCGCCACGCCGTTCACGGGCTGGGAGGAGCCGAGCCCCTGCATGTCCAGGCTGTTCGGCCCGTATTCCTGCACCAGCAGCAGGGTCTCGTTCCGCGTCGGCGCCTGGGCCTTCGCCTCCCGGATCGCGGGCGTGGCCACCGCGGCGGCCGCGGCCGGCAGGGCCTTGAGGAAGTCTCGGCGATCCATCGCAACTCTCCGATCCGGCATGTCTGCCATCGAAACGGAGCAAGGGTTACGCCACTGACAGGTTCAGGGCCCGGGGAACCAGCCGGCGATCGCCGCGCGCAGTGCGTGCGTCGCGCCGTCCCACCCCGGGGCGGCCGCGCCTTCCGCCGCCGCGGCCGCGGAAAGCCGCGCCAGGCGGCCCGGATCGGTGGCGAGGTCACGCAGCAGCGGCAGCACCGCCGCCTCCTCCGCCAGCAGGCCACCGCCGGCTTCCACCAGCCCCGCGGCCGGGCTGCCGGGCGGCAGCACGGGCACGCAGCCCAGAAGCTGGGCATCCCGCACGGCGAGTGCCGTCGCTTCCGCCGCTTCCGGCAGCAGCAGCAGGTCCGCCCCCGCCACCGCATCGGCCAGCGTCTCCGCCATGCCGACGCCGAGCGGGGCGAAGCGCCGGCGCAGCCGCGCATCCAGCGCTTCCCCCACCGCCAGCCAGTCGATCGGCAGGCCGGCCTGGCGCGTCGCCGCCACCAGGCGCAGCCGCGCCTCCCGCAGCGCGGGGCTGGCGGAGGGGCCGAGCAGCAGCGCCACGCGCAGCATCCCCGGCCGGCGGCTGCGCCGGGCGGTGATCAGGCGGTCCCGCTCCTCCGCGCCCACGGCCAGCGTCGCGGCGGGGGGCAGCAGGCAGAGCTTCGCCTCCGGCACCCCCGCGCCGCGCAGCCAGTCCACCAGCGCGGCGGAGGGTGCCAGCAGCAGGTCGTGCACATGCTCGAAGGCCAAGGCGAGGTAGGGCTGGCCGGTGCCGCGGCCGAGCGCGGAGCGTTCCAGCGCATGCAGGTGGCCCACCACCTTCACGCCCTGCCGGCGCAGGTCGCCCAGCACGGCGGAAAGCGCGGGCACATGGCTGCAGACCAGCACGTCCAGCTCCGTCAGCAGGCCGAGCAGCGCGGGTTCCGCCCCCTCCAGATCCCCGGCGAGGGCGATGCGCTGGCCGAGGAAGTCGTGCGGGCCTTCCGCCGGCAGCGCGCGGCCGAGGAAGGAGACGCTGTCGAAGGCGTCCCGCAGCCCGTCGCCGAGCGCGACGGCGGTGGCGCCCAGCACGAAGAGATGCGTGGCGAAGCCTTCCCGCTTCAGCGCCGCGGCCAGCGCGGCGGCGACGCGGCCGACGCCATCGGCGATGCCGCCCGGCACGGCGAAGCCCACATGGCGGCGCTGGAAGCCGGCCCGCGCCCGGGGCATGACGTGGTCCGCGCCGATGGCGGCGGCCAGGTAGTCCGCATAGCTGCGGATGGCGGGGGTGGCGCCGGCCTTGCGCCAGATCCAGCGGCGCCGCCGGGCCGGGTCATGGTCCTGCCGCAGCCGGGCGGCGGTGGCCACGGGGGTGGGCGCCTGGGCGCCGACCAGCAGCGCCTCCTCCGCGCAGGGGAAGCGCAGCACCAGGCGCGCCAGCTCCGCGCTGTCCGCATCCTCCGCCACCGCCTCCAGCCAGCCGCCGGGCGCTTCCGCGGCCAGCGCCTCCCGCAGCGCGGCCTGGCCGGCGGCGAAGCCGATGGGGGCGGAAGCCGGCGCGGCGGCGCCCAGTTCCAGCGCGATGGCGCGCGGGTCGGCCTCCAGGTGGATGGCGACGGCGCGATGCGCGGCGCAGAGCCGCTGCAGGTGCCAGAGCAGGTTGGCGAAGAGCCCGGCCTGCCGCAGCGCGGCCACGGCGGGTTCCGGCAGCCAGACGGCATAGGGCGGCGTGCCCAGCGTCTCCGGCTCCACCTCCTCCGCCGCGAAGGATTCCGCGTGCTGGTCCAGCGTCATGCGGCGGGGCGGCGCGGCCACGTCGCTGAACCACAGCACGTCGCCGGAGGCGGCGGTGAAGAGCGCGAAGCGCGGCGCTTCCTCATGCTCCCACGCCAGCAGGTTGCGCAGCGAGAAGAGGTCGCGATGCTTCTCCCGCATATAGGCCAGGATGCCGGCGCGCTGGCGGTTGCTGTCGCGCAGCATGGATTCGGCGCGCTGGCGGTATTCCAGGCCGAAGCTCGGGTGGCAGCGGCCGCGGAAGCCGCGCGCCAGCGCCTGCATCCAGAACTCCCAATCCTCGTAGCCCGCCTTCATCGTCTCGTCGAAGCGGATCCCGGCCTCGAAGACGCGGCGATGCACCAGGCTGCCGGCCTCGCAGATGTTGTCGAAGGTGACATGGGCGAGGCGCGAGTAGGGCGCCTGGTAGTTGCCCGACCATTCGATCCCGAACTTGTCGATGCTGGGATAGACCCAGTCCACGCCCGCCTGGCGCAGCAGGCCGAGGGCATTGGCCATGGCGGTCGGCGTCAGGCGGTTGTCGGCATCGAGGAAGTAGATCGCCTCCAGCCCCGGCCAGGCGCGCAGCGCGTAGTCGATGCCGAAGTTGCGGGCGGAGGAGAGGCCGCCATTGCGCTTGCGGAGGTAGGTGACGCGCTCCTCCGCCATGGCATAGGCGGCGGCGATGGTGCGCGTCTCCTCGAAGGGGCAGCCGTCATCGACGATGACGATGGCGACGGAAACGCCGCCCCGCTGCGCCAGCGCGGCATCCAGCGCTTCCGGCAGCAGGCCGGGATGCTTGAAGACCGGGACGATGATGGCGATGGCAGGCGGGGTCATGCCGTCCCTGTGCAGCGGCTGGACGGTGGCGCCTGGATGCGGCGAATGCAAGCGCCCTTCAGGCGGAGATGCGCAGCCCCGTGCAGGCGAGGGAGAGCACGCGGCTGTCCCCGGGCGGCTGGTGCGCGCGGCCGAAGGCGATGTCCAGCACCACTGCGCGGTCCCGCCGCCGCGCGGCCTGGGGCAGGGGGATCAGCGCGGTCAGCCCGGCCTCCCCCGCCCCGGCGGTGGTGGCGAAGTTGGCGCGGGTCGGCACGCCGTTCACGGAACAGCGGATGGCGCCTTCGGTCAGCCCGGGCGCGGTGGCGGCGATCAGCACCTCGATCCGCGTGGCGTGGCGGGAGACGTTGTCGAGCTTCAGCACCACCTCCGCCCCCAGCCAGCGCCAGGTGCGGTCCCCGCCGCCTTCCAGTGCGTGGAAGCCGGTGCCGCGGAAATCCCGCGCGGCGACGAAGCTCTCCGCGACCTCGGTCTCATCCGCCTCCGCGACCAGGGGCGCGAGGGTGGAGGGCAGGGGCGGCTGGTCCGGCGTCTTGCCGGCCTGCGCCGCGGCGACGGTGGCGCGCAGGCCGCCGAGCCGGGCGCGGGGCGGCGTGCCGACCGCCCCCGCCATGCGGCGCGTCAGCACGAAGAGGTCCCGCGCCGGCGCGCCTTCCGCCTGGAACAGGCGGAGCGGCGCCAGCCCGTCCTCATCGGCCATGACCCAGCCGGACCAGCCGATGGCGGGCGTCGGCTGGCCGGCCAGGCCGAGCGCCTCCGCCGCCGTGGCGGCGGTGGCGAGGGCGAATTCCACCGCCTCCTCCCCCCCGCCCAGGACGCGGCCGGTGGCCTGCGCCACCAGCGTGCCGGCGGGCAGGGCGCCGGCCATGCGGCCCAGGGTGAGGCCGGCGCGGGCGGGGTCGCAGGGCAGGCTGTCATCATCCAGCGCGCGGCGCAGGGCGGTGGCGCCGTCGCGCGACAGCTCGATCGCCTCCGGCAGGATGGGCACTTCCTCCCACCCCTGGCCGAGGTCGTCGGCCCCCTCCGCATGGTCGATGCCGGTGACGGGGGGCATCACGCCGGGCAGGCCGGTCCAGACGCGGAAGGCCAGGCTGCGGGGCGCCAGCGCCGCGCCATCCTCCCCGCTCACGCGGAAGGCGGGCAGGGGCTGGTTGCCGCCGAGGGAGAGGGCCAGCGTGCCCTCCGGCACCTCCACCGAAAGGCGGAGCGTGCGGGACAGGCCGGTCAGCGCGCGTTCCAGCCCCAGCACCTGCCAGCCGGCGGAAAGCCGCGCGGCGGGCAGCCGCCAGGCGGCGCGGTCCTGCCCATCCTCCAGGCTGGTCAGCCGCACCACCAGCACGGCATCGGGCGCGGCCGGCGCGGCTTCCAGGTGCAGCGCGATGGCGCTGACGCCCCGGCTGGCGATGGGCAGCAGCTGCGTCAGCGCGCCGAGATTGGCGCCGCGGCCGAGCCGGATGGCCGCATCCTCGTCCCCCGCCGGTTCCTCGGCGAAGACCTGGTCGAAATCCTGCCGGTTGTCGCGCGCGACATAGGCTTCGAGCTGCGCGAGGCGGCCCTGGTGGTCGTCATGCGCGGCGCGCAGCTGGCCGAGGCTGCGCAGCGAGCCCGCCAGCAGCGCCGCCTGCCGCCGCAGCACCGCGGTGGTGCCGGAGACGACGGCGGTGGCGAGGCCCATCGCATCCCCGGGCTGCATGCGCGTGACGGGGGGCACGGCATCGCCGCCCGCGGCCTGTTCGATGGCCAGGCGCAGCGCCGCCTCCCCCTCCTCCGTGAAGGCCAGCGCGGCGACGCAGAGCGGCGGCATGGCGGGCAGGGGGAAGCGGCCACCCTCGGCATGGACGACGAGCCCCGTCGCCGCGTCATGCTCGATGGCCAGGACCGGGACGGGCACGGCCAGCACGTCCCGCGCCAGGTTGAACTCGACGGCGGCGATCAGCAGCACCGGCTCCCGCATCGCGGCGACGAGGGAGGGCGGGAGCGCGGGCGGGCGCAGGGGGGCCGCGCCAGCCTCCGAGGAGGCGAGCAGGGCCTGGTCGCCTGTCCGCGGGTGCTGCGCGATCAACATGGGTTTCTGACAAACTCGTGACAGCCGGTGGCACGCTACGCACTATGTTTTATTGTGAAAAGTTTTTTTATTGAGACTAACCGAGGCCCGGCACGGGGTGGGCGTCGATGTCAATCCCATGACATGACCCGCCCCGGGGCCTTGGCAAGCCCCAGGGGCAGGACAGGGCTGGCAGGCACTTGTTAACCTGTTGTGAATGCTTGCCTTGCGATCCGCGGCCTCGTGCGCCGCCGGCCGATGACCCGGGCGGGCAGACCCGACCTCGCGACGAAGTGATCCACAAATCTTATTTTCGAGACGATTGATTCAGCGCCCGCGACTCTCCGGCGGCAGGAAGCCATCGGCGCCGAGTTGCACCGACAGGCCTTCCTGCCCGAAGGCCCCGGCGCTTTCCGCGACCATGGCGGCGTAGCGCTTGTATTCGGCCGCGCCGTTGTAGTGCTGGCCGCGGCTGATCTCCTCCAGGATCTTCCGGCGGAAGCCGGCATGGTATTTGAAGTGCGCGAAGACCGCGGGCTGGCGGGACAGGCGCACATTGGCGGCGCTGTGGATCCCCTCGCTGACGCGGATCCAGGGCTGGTAGCGGAACAGCGCCACCTTCTCCGCCACGAAGCCGTTCGGTTCGCTGTCCGGCAGCAGGCGGTGGCGCAGGGCGGAGACCTGCTGGCAGCGGTTGCTGTAGAAGCAGCTGGTCAGGCGGAAGGCGTGCACCGGTTCGCGGTCCAGCCAGGTCGCGGCCTCGAAGGGCGGGCGGGCGGCGAAATCCGCCTCCTCCAGCGGCCCGGCCGGGTACATGTCCACCATCCAGAGCGGCACGGCATTGGCGCGCTCGGCCTCCACCGCCGCGATCAGCTCCATCAGGCCGCGGTTGCGCCAGCCGGGGTAGATCAGGAATTCATCCGCATCCGCCACCACCGCCCAGCGGCTGACGAAATGATGCGCCAGCACCGTCTGCTGCCAGGTGACGCCGTAATGGGAGGTGCGGTACTCGCCCGCCGCGGAATAGACGACGACGTCGGGCTGGGCGAGCAGCCATTCGCGCGACCCGTCGTCGGAGGCATTGTCCACCGCGTAGAAGGCCCGCACGCCGATCGAGCGGTAATGGTCCAGCAGGTGCGGCAGCATCGTCATCTCGTTGCGCGCCGCCAGCACCACGCCGACCGGTTCCGCCTGCGCGCGGGCCAGCACCTCCCCGTCGCTCAGCAGTTCCAGCTGGTGGTGGGTGTGGTCCGTGCCGACGGAGGCGAAGCTCGGCCAGAGCTTCTTCGGGCTGAGGTCGAGCTGCCCGCGCAGCGCATGCGCGCGCGCCTGGTCGCGGTCGAGGTCGAGATGCGCCACCCGCGCGGGGCCCAGCGCGCTCGGGAAGAAGGTGTTCTCGTAGATGCCGATGGGATGCGCGGTGCCGAAGGTGCGGCGGCGCTGGTAGCTTTCGTAGTCGGTGTTGTCGGGGAAGATCTCCTCCATGGCCAGCAGGTCGCCGACCAGCTTGTCCTCCATGAAGGACCGGGCGACGAGGCGCTGGCCCTCCCGCCGCGCGGCGGCCGCGACCAGCCTGCCCATGGCGAAGCGGGAGAGGCAGTAGACGCCGCCGCCATCGCAGTAGCGCGACGGCTCCGGCGACCGGTCGATGCTGCGCGCCCGGTCGCTGCTGGACTTCAGGTGGTGCCAGGCGCGGTCCGTGCCGCCGATGGCGCGTTCCAGCACCCGGCCATGGTAGTGGTGCGCGCGGTAGTCCAGCGTGCCGAAGTAGTTCTCCGTGCTCAGGTAGCAATCGTCGTCGATCTTGATGAGGTATTGCGCATCGGTGTTGGCGTGCACCCATTCCACCATGCGCAGCGTCTTCTGCGGCAGGTCCTCGTAGCTGTCGGACACCGCCAGGCGCAGCACGTCCCCATCCAGCCGGTCGTCGCCATCGCCCACGATGACGATGCAGCGCGCGCCGATGGCGGCCAGGTCCTGCATCCAGGTCTCCCGGATCGCGGCGACGCGGCTGTCCAGGTACTTGTTGCAGGAATAGACGCAGACCAGCACGTCGCCCGCCAGCGCGGCGGGGTCGAAGGCGATGGCGGGGCGCGCCACCGGCGTCAGCGCCTCGTCATGCAGGTGGCGGAAGCGCAGGTGGATGGCGTCCTTCAGCGCCTGCAGCGCCGTCACCGCCTCCGCCATCTCCGGCAGGCGCTGGCCTTCCAGCACATGCAGCAGGCGCGATAGGCCGGCCAGCAGCGGCGCGGGCAGGTGCGGCGCGCCGCCTTCCTCCACCGCCCGCGTCATCGCCGCGGCGAAGCGGCGCACCAGCGCCCGGCCGATGGGCGCGGCGCCGGGGTGCTGCACCGCCGCCTGGCGCACGGCCATCAGGCTCAGCATGTCGGCGCCCACCTGCTGGTAGCGCGGATCGGCCAGCATGCCCGCCAGCTCCCGCGCCTCCGCCGCCGCCGGCGGCATCTCGGGCGCCGTCAGCAGGCGGCAGAGCGCGCGCTGCGCGTGGTCCGTCATGCCGCGGGGCTGGGGTCGCATTTCCCGCAGCAGGTCCCGCACCCCCTCCGCCGCGATGCCGAGGCCCGCGAGCCCGCCCGGCGCCGCCAGGCCCGGCATGGCGGCGATCCGCACCGCATCCCGCTGGTCGATGGTGACGAGGTCCGCCAGCAGCCGGCCGAGCGTGCCGGGGTTGGCGGTGCTGCCGGGGCGCAGCCCATGCGCCGCCAGCTCGCGCTGCCAGATGACGGCTTCCGGGTTGCCATGCCCGCGGAAGAACTGCAGCGCGGCGTGCAGGGTGCCGAGCCGCTGGTCCACCCGCGCGGGATCGCCGAGCGCCGCTTCCAGCTGCCGGAAGCGCCGGTGCGCGACGGCCAGCAGCGTGTCCGGCCCCGCTTCCCGCCGGGCCGGCCCGCCCTGCCAGCGCGACCAGAAGGCGGGGGACAGGCCGTAATGCCGCAGCGCCGCGCGCACCATGTCCTGCGCCAGGTAGTCCGGCATCAGGCGCCGCCGGTCCATCAGCAGGACCAGCGCCTCCACCAGGTGCCGGTCATGCAGGCGGGAGAACCATTCGCCCTTGAAGGCGTCGAGCAGCGCGAGGAAGGCGTAGCGGAACCGCTCCAGCTCCGCCTCCGCCAGCAGGCCTTCCGCCGCGCGGCCTTCCAGGTGGCGCAGGGCGAAGCCGATGCAGGCGGTGTTGATCCAGCCCTGCATGCTGCCCGCCAGCTTGTAGAGCGCATCGGTCGCGCGCCGCGCCTCCCCGGCCGCGGCCAGCAGCGCGATGACGGAGCTGAGCGCCCAGCCATCCGGCCGTTCCTCATGGTGGAACCAGGTGGCGAGCGGGACGGCGCGGCCGAGCAGGGGCAGTTCGTCGGTGACGCAGAGCGTCGGCACCAGGCCGAACCAGAAATGCTCCCGCGCCTCGCCCTCCAGCCGCTCCGCCGCCTCCACCAGCCTCGCATGGTAGAAGATGGGCTCGCCCTCGGCGGTCAGCCGGGCATTCACCGCGCGCAGCGCGCGCCAGACGGCGATGCGCTGGCTGTCCTCTGCCGTCGGGTCCGGGGCGGCCTGGCCCGGCGCGGCGGGGCCGGGCTGGGCCGGGGCCTGGCGGGCCAGGAAGGCGTCCAGCTTCATCCGGCGGACGAAATCGCGGTGGAAGCGCGCGGCTTCCGCCGGCAGGTCCGGCAGGAAGCGGCCGAAGGCCAGGTGTTCCGCCGCCAGCAGCGCGTTGCACTGCGCCGCCGGGCTGGCATCCCCGGCCTGCGCCGCGCGCAGCAGCGCATGCTGCGCCATGCCGCGGGTGAAGAGCAGGCGGCCCGGGTCGATCACCCGGCCATCCACCGTCACCTCCAGCGTCACGTCGCGCGCCACCGCGCCTTCCGTCCGGGCGGCGTCGGTCCAGATCGTGCCGGGCAGCTCGATCTCGAAGCCATGGCGGGCCTGGCTGCCGCCGCCGGCGCGCAGGCCGGGCAGGGGCTGTTCCGCCCAGACCACGCTCGCCACCTCCCGCGCCCGGCCGCCGACCATCAGGCCGAGCCGGGGCGTCCGCCCGGCGGGCGTGCCCACCACCTCGCCCCGCAGGACGAAGCCATCCACCTCCGTCACCGCGCTGCCCCAGGCGGGCGGCAGGCTGAGCGGCCGGCCATCCAGCGACAGCCGGGCCAGGCGCGCATGGCGGCCGAGCCGCCCGCGCAGCGCCTCCGGCAGCGGGGCCTCGAACCCCAGCCGCGCGCCGGGCCGGCCGAGCCGCGCCGCCAGCCCCGGCAGCTCCACCCAGCGCGGCGCGATGCGCACCGGCCCTTCGCCGATGTCGATCTCCAGCATCGCCTCCGGCGGCGCATCGGCGGCCCAGCCCATCACGGCGTCGCGCAGGATGCGGTCCACCGCGCCGCAGGGCGGCACGGGCCAGGGCGGCGGCGGGGCGGTGCGCGGGGCGGCGCGGGCGAAGCGCTGGTGCGGGCCGCGCACGGTCAGTTCCTCGCTGCCCAGCAGCTCGCTCGTCACCGCGCCCCAGGGCTGGTGGTTGACCGCGATGATGCAGCGCCCGGCGCCGATCTCCACATCCACCAGCAGGCGGTACCAGGAGGAGGGGAGGCGGCCCAGCACCGTCTCCGACCCCCATTCCCCGGCGGTGCAATGGTTGGTGACGATCCAGTTCTCCGCCGCGCGGTAGCGGAGGTGCAGCGGGATGTCGCCATTCGGCGCGACGAGGTCGAGCCAGACATCCTCGCCGCTCGCCGGCGGGACATCCATGCGCAGCACCTGCACCGCGCCGCCCCGCTGGCCGGAGGCGACGGTCTCCTCCACCGCCTCGGGCGCGGGGGGCGCGGCGGCGGCCGCTTCCGCCGCCGGCGCCCGCGCGCCGAAGGCCAGGCTGCCGCCGACCAGCTTGGCGCCGTCGCCCATCACCTGCAGCGTGGCGCCGCTGGCGCGGGCGCGGGCCAGCACCTCCGCCGGCACATCGATGGTGAAGGCGCTGCGGCGTTCCGGCGCATAGCCATCGCCGCCGCCATCGCGCGCGCGGGGCGCGCCGAGCAGCGAAT
Organism: Falsiroseomonas ponticola; assembly: GCF_016805305.1. Taxonomy (GTDB): domain Bacteria; phylum Pseudomonadota; class Alphaproteobacteria; order Acetobacterales; family Acetobacteraceae; genus Falsiroseomonas; species Falsiroseomonas ponticola. The sequence goes on from NZ_JAERQN010000010.1 coordinate 213,642, forward strand.
CCCGCGGGAAGCGCGGCTCCGCCCCCAGCGCGACCTGCGCCTGCACCGGCACGCCATCCAGCAGCAGGTCGAGCCGCGGCGCGGCGCCGCGGGCGCGCACCCAGCCCGTGATCCGCCCCTCCGCGACGCCTTCGACCACGCCGGGCGGGTTCACCCAGCCCTCCGCCATGATGGGGGCGGCCGGGTCGCGGCTGAAATCGATCGTCACCCGGGTGGCGAGGCGCGCATGCGCTTCCGCCTGCGCCAGCGCATCCCGCGCCGCGGGGTCCAGCGGCACGACGAAGCCCGCGGGCAGGCCGGGGGCGGAGGGCGCGGGCATGGCCTGGGCGGTGAAGCGTTCCGCGCCGATGGTGATGGCGACCGGCCCGCCCTGCCAGCCCGGCGCCGCCACGAAGCCGCGCAGCGCCTCGGCGCCGATACCCTCCCCGGGCAGCCAGCCGGGGCGCGCGGCGGCCCCGGGCGCATCGGCGGCCCCGGCGAAGGGCGGGAAGGGCGGCGTGGCGAACCAGGCCATGCTGCTGCGGACGCTGACCTGCCGGCCTTCCGGCCACTGCACCGCGACGGTGGCCCGCACCTCGCCGGCGACGAGGAGGTGGATATGCGCGGGCGTGCAGATCACGACCAGCGGCAGCACCTCGGTGGCCGAGAGGTCCACGGGCACCGTGCGTTCCAGGCCCCAGGCGCCGTCCACGAGTTCGTTGACCACGATCTGCCGGCGGTCCGGGCGCACCGAGACGTGGAAGAGGATGTTCTTCTCGTCGAGGTCGAGGTTGAGGCTGTCCCAGGTACCGGTCCGCGGGTAGCAGACGCAGCGGTAGATCATCATCATCAACCCGCTACCCCGGCCCGGCCGCCACCGGCGAAACCCCGGCTCCTTGCCGCCATCGTCACCCCTCGGGAGGCTTCCCGCGCACCATCGGTGCACGGCGCCATGGGCCATGCCTTCTAGGGGCGGTTTGGCGGGGCGTAAAGACTATGTCACATTCTCGCGAGTTCGGTTCAACGAACGCGCCCTGGCATGGCAGGAGCGCCGGGATGGAACGCTACCGCATGCCGCGTGATGCTTCGCCGCCAGCCTGTCCCGGCGCGGCGCCGACCGGGGGACGATGACAAGGGTGGCCGAGCGGATGGAGGATGCGCTGACGGAGGCGTGGGCCCTGCTGCAGGCGGGCGACCGTGCCGCCGCGGCGGCGCGGCTGGCGCCTGTGCTGGGGCGCCCGCCGGAAGCCTGCCTGCCCGAGACCTGCCTGGACGATGCCGCGCCCCTGCTGGCGGTGGCGGAGGCGCTGCCCGCGGCATCCCGCTGGCAGGAGGCGAAGCTGGCCTATGCGCTGCTGGTGGAAGCCGGGCACCGGCGCCATGGCTGGCTGGTCGAGGCGATGGCGGAGCGCGCCATCCTGCAGGACGCCTTCATCGCGCGGTTCGAGGCGACGCCGGTGATGGAACGGCTCGGCGCCTTCCTGGGCGCGCGCATCGGGCGGGCGGTGGCGGGGCTGGCCACCACGCGGATGCGGCCGGGGCTGATCGGCATGGCGCTGTTCCGCCACGACATCACCTTCGCCGATGGCGGGCCCCCGCTTTCGGTCGTCGAGAAGGTGATGCGGACGGAGAAGCGCGACCTGCGCCGCGTGCGGGCGGAGCATCTCCTTTTCGCCCATGTCGAGGCGGAACGGCTGATGGCGCCGCGGCATTTCGGCACGCTGGAGGCCGAGCCCTTCGTCTCCATCTTCCAGGCCTTCTTCGACGGCGCGCCGCTGCCGATCGAGCGCTGGATGGCGACGCATGACGAGCTGCTCTACCGCTACTGGGCGCTGGTGCCGCCGGCGGGCCTGGCCAAGGCGCCGAGCCTGGTGCCGGTCTTTCTTGACCGGCTGAAGCAGCTGGCCGCCCGCAGCCTGCCATCGGGGGTGGAGCCGCATCTGCGCGCCTATTCGGTGGATGATGTCGCGCTGATCCTGACGCGCCGCTTCGACCAGATCGTCGCGGTGCTGCACGCCATGCCGCTCTTCGTGTTCCACGACGACATGCATTGCGGGAACATCCTGGTGGATGCCGAAGGCAGCATGACCATCATCGACTGGGACCACTGGGCGCTGGCGCCGATCGGCACGGGCTGGCGCTTCTACGTGACGGATGAATCGCTGCCCGAGCCGGAGGTGGACCGCATCGAATGGGCCCGCGCGCTGCCGCCGGAGGCGACGGGCCGCAACCTGATGCTGATGGCCTCGCTCTGGGGCTGGCACAAGGCGCTGCGGGACCACAAGCTGGAACTGGCCGCGCGGTGGCTGGAGAAGCTGGTGCGCCACGCCTGAACGCGTCGCCTGAACGTGTCGCCTGGGCGCCGGCGGGGGATGCAGCGCGCGAGGGCGTGACCACCCTGGCGTGTCGCCGCCGCAGTTATGGGTTGCGGTGGCGGGCGGAAGGGACCATAGTGTTCCCGTCAGCCTTGTTTGGTTCGGCCTGCTCTCCTTGCTCGTGATCGAGCGCCGAGCCCGGGTTTCGTTTCCCCTCAAAGCTCGATCCGGCGTGTGGCGTTCATGCGTCGGGACACAGACATGAAGGGGATATCCTCATGGCGACCGGTACCGTTAAGTGGTTCAACGCGACAAAGGGCTACGGCTTCATTCAGCCGGATGACGGCTCCAAGGACGTGTTCCTGCACATCTCCGACGTCCAGCGCTCCGGCCTGCAGGAGCCGCGCGAGGGCGACAAGCTCTCCTACGAGATCCAGCAGGGCCGCGAGGGCAAGACCTCCGCGACCAACCTGCGCGCGGCCTGAGGCCGGTTCCGGGGCGGGGCAACCCGCTTCGGATCCTGCTTCGAGCAGTGGCTTCGAGGCGGCGGGCGCGACGAGCGCCCGCCGTTTCGCTTTGCGGGATGCCGTGCATCCCGGGCTGAGCTTCGACGAAGGATCGTCTGGCGCGCGGACCGCCAGCCCTTCCGCCCCCGCCTGACCCGGGGCTGCGCGCTCCGCGAGGACAGCCCATGGCACGCCACAGCTTCGCGGTCGGCCAGACCATCGAATTCGTGCCGGGCCGCTATGATGGCTCCGCGCCCGCGGGCACCTACACCATCGTGCGGCAATTGCCGAACGACCAGGTGGACCGCGAATACCGCGTGAAGCATTCGCGCGACGGGCATGAACGCATCGTGCGCGAAAGCCAGATGCGTGGCCGCGCGAGCGGCCCCTTCGGCTGACGGCCGCGCCAGCGGCTCCTTGGGCTGAAGATCGCGCCAGCGGCCCCTTCGGCTGACCCTCGCGCGCTACCGCGATAGCTGGATCGGCAGCGCGGCCGCGATGGCGTGCCACGCTGTCTCCGCATCCCCCGCGAAGCGCAGCAGCGCCAGCTCGCCGGGCGCGATCATGCCCGCTTCCTCCAGCGCCTCCCACCGGATCAGGCCGCGCCAGTAGCCTTCATCCACCAGGATGATCGGCACGGGGCCGAGGCGTCCCGTCTGGCGCAGCGTCAGCAGCTCGAACAGCTCGTCCAGCGTGCCGAAGCCGCCGGGGAAGACCACCAGCGCCCGCGCCCGCATCGCCAGGTGCAGCTTGCGGATGGCGAAGTAGTGGAACTGGAAGGTCAGCGCCGGCGTGGTGTAGGGATTCGGCGCCTGTTCCTGCGGCAGGCGGATGTTGAAGCCGATGGCCGGCGCGCCGACGTCATGCGCGCCGCGACACGCCGCCTCCATGATCCCCGGGCCGCCGCCCGTCGCGATCACATGGTCCCGCACGCCCGCCACCGGCTGCAGCGCGCCGCCGCGTTCGCTGGCGATGCGGCCGAAGGCGCGGGCTTCCGCATACCAGCGCGGCTGGTCGCCCGGCCCATCCTCCCGCACCCTCGAGCCGCCGAAGACGACGATGGTGGATCGCACGCCCCAGGCGCGCAGCGCCTCATCCGCCTTGGCGCATTCCACCTGCAGCCGCACGCCGCGCATGGCGGGGCTCAGCAGGAATTCGCGGTCGAACAGCGCCAGGCGATAGGCGGCGTCCTGATTCGTCACGCCGCGCCGCGGCCGCCTGCCCATCGGTTGCCTCCCCCGTGATGCAGCGCCCATGATGCGCGCCAGCAAGCCGCCGGGAAACACGCGGCGCGGAGGATGCGATGCCTGTCTCGCTCACCGTCTGCGGTGCCGCCCGCACCGTTACCGGCTCCTGCCTGCTCTTCGACTCGGACGGCACGCGCTTCCTGGTGGATTGCGGCATGTTCCAGGGGCCGAAGACGCTGAAGGCGCTGAACCACGAGCCCTTCCCCTTCGATCCGCGTGGCATCGACTTCGTGCTGCTGACGCATGCGCATATCGACCATGCGGGGCTGCTGCCGAAGCTGGTGAAGCAGGGCTTCCGCGGCCGCATCCACGCGACGCCCGCCACCACCGACCTCTGTTCCGTCATGCTGCCCGACAGCGGCCATATCCAGGAGACGGAGGTGGAGCAGCTGAACCGCCGCAACCGGCGCCGCGGGCGCGACGGGATGCTGGCGCCGATCTACACCGCCGCCGATGCGGAACGCGCCATGGGCGCCTTCAGCCCGATCGAGCCCGGCGCCTGGCTGAAACCGGGGAAGGGCATCCGCGCGCGCTGGTGGCCGGCGGGGCACATGCTGGGCGCCGCCTCCATCGAGATCGAGGTCGCGGGCCCGCCCGCGCTGCGGCTGCTCGTCTCCGGCGATATCGGCCCCGATGCGGGCGGCCTGCAGCAGGGGCCGGAGGCGCCGGCGAGCCTCGACCATGTGATCTGCGAGAGCACCTATGGCGACGAGGATCGGCCCGCCGTGACGCCGGAGGCGCGCCGCGCGGAACTCGCGAAGCTGGTGCGCTGGGCGGCGGAGCGGCAGGGCACGATGCTGATCCCGAGCTTCGCCGTGGAGCGCGCGCAGGAAGTCGTCTTCGACCTGGTGCGGCTGATGCAGGAAGGGCTGGCGCCGCGCGCGCTGATCCATATCGACAGCCCGCTGGCCAGCCGCGCCACGCGCATCTTCACGCGCCATGCGGACACGATGCCGGAAGGGGCGGCGATGCGCGATGCGCTGGCCTCGCCCCTGGTGCGGCATGTGCAGGACGCCAATGAAAGCCGCGAGCTCGCGCGCGCGGAGGGCTTCGGCATCGTGCTGGCGGGCAGCGGCATGTGCGATGCCGGGCGCATCCGCCACCACCTGAAGCAGCACCTGCACGAGGCCAATGCGCTGGTCACGCTGGTGGGCTACCAGGCCAGCGGCACGCTCGGCCGGCTGTTGCAGGATGGCGCGCGGCGCGTGCGCATCCAGGGCGAGACCTTCGGCGTCGCCGCGCGCATCGCCATGATGCAGGGCTATTCCGGCCATGCGGATGGGCCGGAACTCGGCCGCTGGATCGCGGCGCGCGGGCCCATCGCCGGCAGCGTCTTCCTGGTGCATGGGGAGGAGGAGGCGATCGAGGGCCTGGCGAAGCGCGTGGAGGGCAGGGGCATCGTGCCCGCCGACCGCATCCTGCGGCCCGTGCTGGACCAGTCCTACACCCTGGCGCCCGGCGCCGCGCCGGTGGCGATCGCCGCACCCGGAAGGCGGGGCGATGCCGCTTCGGTCGGCCGCCCCGACTGGCACAATGCCCGCGCGGCGCTGCTGCTGGGCATCGAGGATGCGATCGAGCGCGCGCCCGACGAGGCTTCCCGCAACGCGCTGCTGGAGCGGCTGCGCCAGGCGCTTCAGTAGCGCACCACCGCCTTCACCGCCGCGTTGGTCTGGGGGAGGGAGGCGATCTCCGCCACCGTCACCGGCTTGAAGGGCGGGCGCAGGCGATAGGTGCCGGCCTGTTCCGGCGTGATGACGCGCGCCTGCGCCACCAGCTCCGTCACCGTCAGGTTGCAGAGCCTGCCCTGGCACGGCCCCATGCCGCAGCGGAGGAAGGCCTTGAGCTGATTCGGCCCGGTGGCGCCGCCGGCCACGGCCTCCCGCAGCTGGCCGGCCGTGATCTCCTCGCAGCGGCAGACGATGGTGCTGTCCTCCGCCGGGATGCGGTCCGCGGTGGCGGGGCGGTAGAGCGCGTCGAGGAAGCCGCGGCCGCGGCCGAGCTTCTCCAGCGCCGCGCGGATGGGGGCGGCGCGGCGGTCACGCTCCGCCGCGTCGATGCGGCCCAGGCGATGCGCGGCGCCGAGGGCGGCGAGCGTGCCCGACTCCGCCGCGCATTCCGCCCCCGCGATGCCGCCGCCATCGCCGGCGATGGCGACATCCGCGACGCTGCTGAGGAGCCACTCGTCGCGCTTCGGCACCCAGCAGAGCTGCGCCTCGTCCCAGTGATGCGCGCAGCCGATGGCGTTGGAGATGACAGTGTTCGGCACCACGCCCTGGTGCAGCAGCAGCACATCGGCCTCGATGCGCTGCGCGGCGCCGCCGGCGGTGAAGGTGACGGCGCGGAGCCGGTCATCGCCTTCCGCCTTCAGCCCCGTGACGCCCGCGATGCGCCGCGGCCCGCCGCGCGCCTTGGCCAGCAGCGCCAGGCCTTTCCCGAGATAGGGGGAGCGCAGGAAGCCGAGTGCATGGCGCAGCGCGCCGGCGCGGTTGGCGCCGGGCGTCGTATCCAGCACCGCCGCGATGGTGGCGCCCGCGGCGCGGAGCTGCGCGGCCACCAGCAGCAGCAGCGGCCCCGTGCCGGCCAGCACCACGCGGCCCTGCGGCACCAGCCCATGCGCCTTCAGCGCGATCTGCGCCGCGCCCGCCGTCAGCACGCCGGGCAGCGTCCAGCCGGGGATGGGGAAGGGGCGTTCCATGGCACCCGTCGCGACGATGACCTGGCCCGCGAAGACCGGCCGCGCCTGACCGGCGATGGAAACGCCGAGCTCGATCTCCGCATGGCGGCCGGGCTCGTCGCCCGAAGGCAGCAGGCTGAACAGCTTGGCGCCGGGGGCGTAGTCCACGGCGGCGGCCAGGAAGCGCTGTGCGATGGGCAGGCCGCGCCAGTAATCCTCCCCCAGCACGGCGCGGTCGGTCACCGGCGTGGTGGTGATGCCGCGATGGATCTGGCCGCCGGGGGCCATGTTCTCATCCACCACCAGCGTCGCGATGCCGAGGCCCGCGGCGGCGATGGCGGCGGACTGTCCCGCGGGGCCGGCGCCGATGATGACGAGGTCGTAGCGCGCGTCGAGCTGCGCCGCTTCGGTGATGCGATTCATGGCGCGACCGCCTTTCGCGCGCCGGCCTGGGTTTCGACGCGCATGCCCTCCTCCAGCGCCACCAGGCAGCCCTGGCGGTTGCCGGTGCCGTCGATGGTGACCAGGCATTCGAAGCAGACGCCCATCAGGCAATAGGGCCCGCGCGGCGTGCCCTTGGCCGGCGTCGCGCGGCAGGTGGCGATGCCGTTGGCGAGCAGCGCGGCGGCCACCGTATCGCCGCGCCGCGCCGTCAGCGGTGCGCCATCGAAGGTGAAGCGAAGCGTCTCCGCGGGGGAGTCAGGCAGCCTGCGGAACATGGAACCTCGTGCCGCTGAAACAGGAAAGCTCATCCGCCAGCGCGCCGGCCTGGATCTGCGGCGCCAGCGTCAGCGCATGCGCGGCCGCCAGCGTGACGCCGGAATGGCAGGTGACGACGAAGGCGCCGGGGGCCGACTTCGACTGCGCATAGATCGGGAAGCCGTCCGGCGACATGACGCGGGATGCCGACCAGGTGCGCACGACATTGAGGTCACGCAGCAGCGGAAAGCCGCGCATGGCGCGTTCCGCCATGACGGAGATGACGGGGTTCGTCACGACCGTGTCGAAGCCCGCATCCTCCTGGCTGTCGCCCATCATCACGCCGCCCTCGTCGGTCTGGCGGATGGTGCCCATGGGGTAGTGGAGGAAGGGCGCGACCTTCTCCGTCACCAGCACCTGGCCCTTGGAGGGAATGACCGGCGCATGGAGGCCGACCATCGGCGCAAGCCTGGCATTGCCGAGGCCCGCCGCCAGCACCACGCGCGCGCTGCGCGCCTCGCCCCAGGCGCCGGTGATGCGGAAGCCGCCATCGCGGACCTCGATCGAGTCGACGACGCTCTCGGGGCGATAGGTCACGCCGCGCTTGCCGTTCGCGACATGCAGCGCGCGGAAGAGCTTCAGCGAATTCACATGGCCATCGGCCGGCGAATAGATCGCGCCCACCACATCCGGCCCGATATCCGGCAGCATCCGCTTCGTGCCGGCATGGTCCAGCACCTGATAGGGAATGGCGGGCGCGCCGGGCTGGGCCTGCAGGCGCTGGATGTAGCGCGTGCGCGCCTCCATCTCGTCATCGGAGAGGCAGAGCGCGAAGCCGCCGGGGCGCTGGTGCACCACGTCGATGCCGGTCTCCTCCCGCAGATCGGCCGCGAATCCCGCCCAGCGTTCGGAGGAGCCGTAGGACCAGGCCGAATATTGCGGCATGCCCATGCCCTTGGACTGCACCCAGACCAGGGCGAAATTGGCGCGGGAGGCGCGGCGCGCCACATCGCCCTCATCCAGCACCAGCACGCGGGCGCCGAGCCGCGCCAGGCCGTAGGCCATGCAGGACCCCACCAGCCCGCCACCGATGACGGTGACATCGGCCTCCATCTGCCATTCCCCTTGCATCCCGGGCGCAGCATAGGCGGCGCGCCACGGGGCGACCAGGGAAGCCCCGCCCCGCAAGCGGCGCCTTCACGGCGGTTGCCCGGTGTGTGTAGCCTGTATCCCACAGGCAGGCGGGGGATGGGACAATGCGGATCACGCGACGCGCGATGGCGGGGCTGCTGCCCGCGGTGGCGATCACGGGCGGGGCCTCCGCCCAGGCGACGTGGCAGCCGGGACGGCCGCTGCGCATGCTGGTGGGCTTCCCGCCCGGCGGGGCGGCGGACATCCTGGCGCGCAAGCTGGCGGACAGCCTGACCCAGGCGCTGGGCCAGGCCGTGGTGGTGGAGAACCGGCCCGGCGCCGGCGCGCAGCTGGCGCTGGATGCGGCGGCCAAGGCGCAGCCGGACGGGCTGACCATGTCGCTCTCCCCCATGGGCCCGCTGGCGGTGAACCCGGCGCTGACGCCGGGGCGCCTGCCCTACAACGCGGCGGAGGATTTCACGCCGCTGATCCATGTCTGGGACCAGCCCAATGTCATCGTTGGCGGGCTGGACGTGCCCCAGGCCTGGCCGGCCTTCGTGGAATGGCTGCGGCGGCGGCCGGAGGAGCCCTATGCCTCGGTCGGGCCGGGGTCATCGAACCACCTGACCGGCGCGCTGATGTCCCGCGCGCTGGGGCTCAACCTGCAGCACATCACCTATCGCGGATCGGCGGCGGCGCTGACGGCGATCATGGGCGGCGAGATCAAGCTGTTCGTGGACAACGTCACCACCACCATCCCCCTGGCGCGGGAGGGACGGGTGCGCGCCATCGCGGTGACGACGGCGCAGCGCAGCGCGGCGCTGCCGGATGTGCCGACCTTCGCGGAGCTCGGCCTGCCGGAGCTGACGGTGTCCTCCTGGCAGGTGGTGGTGGGGCCGAAGGGCCTGCCGCCGGCGGTGGTGGCGCGGCTGAACGCGGAGCTGAACCGCGCCATCCGCACCCCCGACGCCATCGCCTGGATGCGCAGCCTGGGCGCGGAGCCCGTGGGCGGCACGGCGGAACAGGCGGCGGCCATGCTGCGGACGGAGCGCGAGCGCTGGGCGCGCCTGATCCCCAGCATGGGCATCACGGTGGACTGAAGCCGGGTGGCTGCCGTCAGCGATAGATCCCGCCGCGTCAGCGATAGATCAATGTCGGCAGCCACAGCACCATGCCCGGCCAATAGGTCACCATCGCCAGGCAGATGAAGAGCGGGATGAGGAAGGGCGCGCAGGCCTTCGTCGTCTCCTCGAAGGTCAGGCCGGAAACGCGCGCCAGGATGTACAGCACCATCCCCACAGGTGGCGTCAGCAGGCCGATCATCAGGTTCAGCACCATGATCAGCCCGAAATGCACGGGATCGACGCCGATCGCGGCCATCAGCGGCAGCAGCACCGGCACCAGGATGGTGATGGCGGCGATCGTCTCCAGGAAGCAGCCGACGACCAGCAGCAGGATGTTCACCAGCAGCAGCACCAGGATCGGGTTGCTGGTGATGGACAGCACCGCGCCGGCCACTTCCTCCGTCACCCGCGTGGTGGTGATGAGCCAGCCGAAGATGGAGGAGCCGGCGACGATCAGCAGCACCACCGCGGTGGTCTCGATCGTCTCCATCGTGACGCGCATCAGGCCCCGGAAGCTCAGCGTGCGGTACACCACCATGCCGAGGATCAGCGCGTAGAAGGTGGCGGCGATGGCGGCTTCCGTCGGCGTGAAGGCGCCGCTCGTCATGCCGCCGACCAGCAGCACCGGCGTCATCATCGGCAGGAAGGCACGCTTGGCGGTATGGCCGAGCCGCGCCCAGCGGAACTCCGCATCCCGGTCGAAGCCCCGGACATGCGCGACCCAGGCGACGGAGGCCATCAGCGTCAGCGCCATCAGCAGCCCCGGGATCAGCCCCGCCGCGAAGAGCTGGCCCACGGAGGTGTTCGCGCTGACGCCATAGATCACCATGGGCAGGGAAGGCGGGATGATGGGGCCGATGGTGGCGGAGGCGCCGGTCAGCCCGACGGCGAAGGGCAGGGGATAGCCATGCTCCTTCATCGCCTTGATCTCGATATTGCCGAGCCCGCCGGCATCCGCGACCGCCGTGCCCGACATGCCCGCGAAGATCACGGACCCCACCACGTTCACATGGCCGAGCCCGCCCTTCAGCCAGCCGACCAGCGCGGTGGCGAAGCTGTAGATGCGTTCCGTGATGCCCGCCGAATTCATCAGGCTGCCGGACATGACGAAGAAGGGGATGGCGAGCAGCGGGAAGCTGTCCACGCCACTCGCCATGCGGTGCAGCACGACGAGCGGCGGCACCGACTGGTCGAACCACACATAGATCAGCGAACCGGCACCGAGCGCGACCGCGACCGGCACGCCCAGCAGCATCAGGCCGAGGAAGCCCGCGAAGAGGATCCAGGTCATCGCGCCGCCCTCACAGGTGCACGCCGCCGAGGGAGGGATCGTCCACGCGATCCGGCTCCCCCCGGCGGAAGCGGAGGATGGCGGCCTGCGCGGCGCGCGCCGTGGTCAGCACCAGGCCGACCAGGATGGAGAGATAGACCCAGGAGAGCGGCCAATCGATCACCACCATGGGCTGGTACTGCATCGCCTCCGCCACCTGCCAGCACAGCCAGCAGAGGATGGCGTAGAAGCAGACGGCGAAGAGGTTGGCGGCCAGGAACATCCAGCGCCGCTGCGCCGCCGGCAGCATGGTCGGCAGGAATTCCACCGCGATATGCGTGCCCCGCCGCGCCGCCATGGCGCTGCCGGTGAAGGTCAGCACCATCAGGATGTAGCGCGCGATCTCCTCGGTCCAGGCGATGCTGTCGTTCAGGATGTAGCGGCTGAAGAACTGCAGGAACACCACGCCCGCCAGCGCCCAGAACAGGATCACGGAGATCCAGTCCTCCGGCGCGAGGTCCGCTTTCTCCTCCGGCGCATCGGCCACTTCCTGCGTCAGCGCGACGAAGAGATCCTCGTCATCGGTGCCTTTTGGCTGCACGAATTTACTGCTCCCAAGGACGTGGTTCGACCCTATCATTCCGGCCAGCACAGGGAGGAATGACAACATGTCCAGGATCGAACGATTGGAAATCCTGCAGGTGGACCTGCCGCCCAAGGTGGCGCGCAGCGATGCGATCCAGTCCTTCGCGACGCAGGAAACACCCATGATGCGCATCACCGACAGCGATGGCGCGACGGGCATCGGCTACAGCTACACCATCGGCCAGGGCGGCTCCTCCATCATCGCGCTGCTGCGCGACCATCTCGGCCCCATGCTGCTGGGGCGAGACGCCGACTGCATCGACGCGATCTGGCATGACCTCTTCATGAAGACGCATGCGCTCAGCGTCGGCCCGCTCGTGGCGCTGTCGCTCGCCGCCATCGACACGGCGCTGTGGGATCTGCGGGGGAAGAAGACCGGGCTGCCGCTGCACCGGCTGGCCGGCGGCGCCAAGCCGCGCATCCCCGTCTACACGACCGAAGGCGGCTGGCTGCATATGAGCCAGGCGGAGATCGTGGCGGATGCGGAAGCCGCGCGCGGCCAGGGCTTCGCCGGCACGAAGATCAAGGTCGGCCGCGCCACGGTGCAGGAGGATATCGCGCGGCTCTCCGCCGTGCGGCGCGTGGTCGGCGACGGCTTCCAGATCATGACCGATGCCAACCAGGGCTTCACGGTGGCGGAGGCGATTCGGCGCGCCGGCGCCTTCGAAGCCGCGGGCCTCGACCTGGCCTGGTACGAGGAACCCCTGCCGGCGGAAGACGTGGAAGGCCATGTCCGGCTTTCCGCCGCGACGCGCATTCCCGTGGCGGTGGGGGAGAGCCTGTATCACCCCGCGCAGTTCCGGGACTACCTGGCGCGCGGCGGCTGTTCCATCGTGCAGGTTGATGTCGCGCGCATCGGCGGCATCACGCCCTGGCTGAAGACCGCGCATCTGGCGGAGACCTTCAACGTCCCGGTCTGCCCGCATTTCCTGATGGAGCTTCACCTGCCGCTGGTCTGCGCGGTACCGAACGGGGCGTGGCTGGAGCACATTCCGCAACTCGATGACATCGCGGCGAGCCGCGTGGTGGTGAAGGATGGCTTCGCCGCGCCGCCGGAGGCGCCAGGCAATGGCATCGAGTGGGACGAGGCGGAGATCGCGCGGCGGCAATCCTTCACGCCGATCGTGCTCCGCTGAGGCGGGTGCCGGGCCGCGGGGCCCGGCGCCCTTCATCAGCCCGCGCGGGATGCGATGGCCTGGAGGCGGTCGTAATGCTCCCGCGTCCAGCCCGCGCCCGCGGCGCTGTCATTGTGCAGCGGCTGCGCCACCGCGCGGAAGGCGGCGCGGTCCGGGCGCTGCACCGTCTTGCCCTGGGCGGTGAACCAGTCCGGCAGCACCAGCTCCGCCTGCCGGATCTCGTTGGTCGCGCGGGTGGAGGCTTCGCGCAGCACCTCCGTGAACACGCCCTTGTCGGCATCGTTCAGCCGCCGCCAGGTATTGCCGGAGACGATGGTCAGCAGGCTTTCCGTGATATGCGCGGTCAGGGAGATGTGGCTCTGCACCTCGTAGAACTTCTTGGCCTGGATGGTCGGCAGCGGATTCTCCTGCCCGTCCACCGTGCCCTGCTGGAGCGCCAGATAGACCTCGGCGAAGGCGATCGGCGTGGCATTGGCGCCGACGCTGCGCGTGAACATCAGGAACAGCGGCGCCTGCGGCACGCGCAGCTTCATGCCGCGCATATCCTCCGGCCGCATCACCGACCGGTTCGCGGTGACGTGACGCTCCCCGTAATAGGTCAGCGCCAGCGCCTGGTGGTTGGTCTGGCGGCTGTAGCCCGCCATCATGTCGCGCAGCAGGTCGCTTTCCCGATACGCCATGAAGTGCTCGAAATCCCGCAGCACATAGGGCGCGTTGGTGATCGCGATGGGGCGGTAGGTGGCGCCGGCGAAGGCGACGCCTGTGTAGATCATGTCCACGGTGCCGAGCGCGAGGCCCTGGTTGATCGTGGGTTCGTTGCCGAGCGCGGAGGCCGGGAAGACCTCGATCGCCCAGCGATTCTGCGTCCGCTGCTGGATCTGCTGCGCGGCCCAGAGGGCCTGGGTGTGATAGGCCTCGTTCGTCTCATAGACATGCGCCCAGCGCAGCCGCGTCTGCGCCTGGGCGGCACGGCCGAGCAGCGCCGGTGCGGCGATCGCCGTGCCGAGCAGCACGCGGCGGCTTGTGATGATGGACATTCGGCAACCTCCCACAGGCACCGGTTGCGCCCGGCGCGTCGTTCCGGGGGGAGCATGGAGAGGTTCGGGGCCGCGCCGCAAGCCCGCCGTGCGGCAGCGGGGTCGCTACCAGCCGGTGGCGAGCAGCGCCTCCACCGCCGCGCGGCCTGGCGCGGCATCCCAGCCGCTGCCGGCGGCGGCCTTCAGCGCGGCCGCGGCGGTGGCGAAGCGCGCGGCCTGCGGGACGGGCGCGCCCTCCGCGATCGCCAGCGCATAGGCGCCATGGAAGACATCGCCGCAGCCCGTGGTGTCCACCGCCTGGACGCGCGGCGCGGGCAGGGGATGCGCGGCGCCGTCCCGCCACCAGAGGCTCCCGGCCTCGCCCAGCGTGACCGCGAGCACCGCGTCGAAGCGCGCGGCGACGGCAGCGAGGCCCGCGGCGGGATCCTCGATGCCGGTGAATTCGCGCAGGCCGCGTTCGGAAAACAGGATGTGGTCCGCCATCGGCGCCAGGCGGTGCAGCGCCGCGCCGGCCGCGACCTCCCCATCCAGCACGCGGGGGATGCCCATGGCGCGGGCCAGGGTGAAGGCATGCGCCGCGCCATCGGGCCAGCGGGGATCGGCCATCACCGCCGCCACGCCCTGCAGCGTGAAGCGCGGCGCCTCCACCAGGCCCTCGCCGGGGAAGACGGCCAGGATGCGCTCGCCCTCCGGGTCCACCAGCACGGCGGAGTTGGGGGTGATGCCGCCTGGCGCCACCAGCTCCGGCAGGTGCCGCACGCCCCGCGCCGCCAGCCCCGCCCGCAGCCATTCGCCCGCGGGGTCGTCGCCCGTGCGCCCGACCCAGAGCGCATCGCCGCCGAGCCTGGCCACGGCGACGGAGGCCGTCGCCGCCATGCCGCCGCCGACATCCTGGTAGCCCGCCGCGACATACTTCCCCGGTGCCGGCGGCAGGCGCGGCATGCGGTAGGTACGGTCGAGCGCGGCCATGCCGATGCAGGCGATGCGGGGGGCGGTCATGGCGCGGACGATGGCACCCGGCCGAGGGCGCCGGAAGACCGGTTGGCGCCCCGGCGTGGATGTGGCACCTTCCACATATGCCCCGCCGCCCCTCCGGCGCCCCGTCCAAGGCGGAGCGCCATCGCAGCATCCTCGCCGCCCTCGCCACCGACCCCACGGTGCGCATCTCCGCCCTCGCGCTGCAATTCGGCGTGGCGGCGGAGACGGTGCGCCGCGACATCGAGGAGCTGACCAGCCAGGGCGCCGTGCGCCGCACCTATGGCGGCGCCAGCGTGGTGCATGCGGGGCTGCAGCCCGAGCTTTCCTCCCGCGAGACGATGGCGGTGGCAGAGCGCGCGCGGATCGGCGCCGCGGCGGCCGCCATGCTGGCGCCGGGTGCCGTGGTGATGCTGGACGCCGGCAGCACCACCGGCCATGCGGCGCGGGCGCTGGCCGCGCGCGGCATCGCGGTGACGGTGCTGACCAACAGCCTGCGCGCCGCGCAGGACCTGGCGGACCACGCCCGCGTCATGCTCTGCCCCGGCGATGTCAGCGGGGCGGAGCAGGGGGTCTATGGGCCGGAGACCGGGGCCTTCCTCTCCCGCTTCAACGCCGATGTCGCCCTGGTCGGGGCGACGGGCCTGACGGCGGAAGGCCCCTGCGATGCCAATAGCCGCGCCGCCTGGGTGAAGCGCGCCATGCTGGCCCGCGCCACCCGCCGCATCCTGCTGGCGGATTCGGAGAAGTTCGGGCGGGAGGTGCTGGAACGCATCTGCCCCATGGCGGAACTCACCGACCTCGTCACCGATCGCGCGCCCGACGGCGCCCTGGCGCGGGCGCTGGCGGAGGCCGGGGTGGCGGTGACGGTCGCGGGGCGTTGATCCCCGAAATCCTATTTGACCATCCACATCGAACGTCGTACCTGCCACAGTCATCGAACCGTCACGGAAACGCCCCCTGTCCCTCGCCCCGCCCCCGCTGAAGCTCTCGCAGGTCGCGCCCCGGGCGCTGGCCGGGCTGCGCTGGGTGCTGGCCGATATCGACGACACCATCACCACCCATGGCCGCCTGGACGCGGCCGCCTACACCGCGCTGGAGAGGCTGCGGGATGCCGGCATCGCCGTGGTGCCCGTCACCGGCCGCCCCGCCGGCTGGTGTGACATGATCGCCCGCTTCTGGCCCGTGGCCGCCGTGGTCGGGGAGAATGGCGCGCTCTGGTACTCGCTGGACCACGCCGCGCGCCGCATGCGCCGCTGGCAGGCGCAGCCGGAAGCCGATCGCCTGGCCCGCCGCGCCACGCTCGATGCCCTGGCGGCGCAGGCGCTGCGGGACGTGCCGGGCAGCGCCATCGCCGCCGACCAGCCCTTCCGGCTGTTCGACGTCGCCGTCGATTTCGCGGAGGATGTGGGCCCGTTGGAAGCCGGCGCGGCGGAGCGCATCGCCGCCATCTTCCACGCCGGCGGCGCGGCCGCGAAGGTCTCCTCCATCCATGTGAATGCCTGGATGGGCGACTGGGACAAGCGGGCGGGGGTCGAGAACCTGTTCGCCACGCTGTGGCAGCCGCTCGATTCGGTGCTGGACCGGGTTGCCTTCCTGGGCGACAGCCCGAACGATGCGCCGATGTTCGGCCGGATCCCGCTTTCCGTGGGCGTCGCCAATGTGGCCCCCTTCCTGCCGGGCATGGCCACGCCACCCGCCTATATCGCCAGCGCCGAGGGCGGCGCCGGCTTCGTCGAATTCACCGAGGCCGTGATCGCGGCCCGCAAGCACCAGGAGAGGAAACAGACGCCATGAGGAAATTCGCCCCCGCCGCGGGCTTCGCGGTTGCGCTGATGGCCTCCATGCCCTGGACGGCCTCCGCCCAGGGCGCCGCCTGCGGCTTCCGCGGCTCGCTCGACGATGCCTATTGCGACGAGAACCGCGACATGGTGGCCGACGTGCCGCGCGAGGCATCGCGCCTGCGCGATCCCTCCACGCTGGTCTTCGCCTATACGCCGGTCGAGGATCCCGCCCTCTATGCCAGCCAGTTCCGGCCGCTGCTGGAATACCTGACCAGCTGCACGGGCAAGCGCACCGTCTATTTCCAGGTGACGTCCAACGCCGCGCAGGTGGAGGCGATGCGCTCCGGCCGCCTGCACATCGCGGGCTTCTCCACCGGCCCCACCGCCTTCGCCGTGAACCTGGCCGGCGCCGTGCCCTTCGCCATCAAGGGCAACGAACAGGCCTTCGAGAGCTATCGCGTCGTGATGATCACGCGCGCCGACAGCAACATCCAGAACCTGACGGACCTCAAGGGCCGCCGCGTGGCGCATACCTCCGCCACCTCCAACTCCGGCAATCTGGCGCCGCGCGCCTTCTTCCCGGGCCTCGGCCTGACGCCGGACACGGATTATCGCGTGGTCTATTCCGGTGGCCATGACCGCAGCGTGATGGGCGTGAATGCGGGCGACTACGATGCCGCGCCGGTGGCCTCCGACGTCTACAACCGCATGATCGCGCGCGGGCAGGTGCGGCGGGAGAATTTCCGCGTGATCTGGGAAAGCGACCCGTTCCCCACCAGCAGCTTCGCCCTGGCCCATGATCTGCGCCCTGAACTCGCGCAACGCATCCGCCAGTGCTTCTACGATTTCCGCTTCCCGGAAGCGATGCGCCGCGACATGGGCGGCAATGACCGCTTCTGGCCCGCGACCTATGCCCAGCAATGGGCGCCGGTGCGCGCCGTGGCGGATGCCGTGAACGCGCCCTACAACCGCGCCGCCTTCGATGCCGAAAGCCGTCGCGAGTTGGAGGCCGAGCAGCGCCGCCAGCAGCAGGCGCCGGCCGCCGCGCCGCGGGTGCAGTAACCATGTCCGCGCGCCACGGTCTGTCCATCAAGGGCCTCGTCAAGGAATACGTGCCCGGCAAGCCCGTGCTGCGCGGCATCGACCTCGACCTGGCGCCGGAGGGGATCACCGCCATCATCGGCCCCTCCGGTACCGGCAAGTCCACGCTGATCCGCTGCATCAACCGGCTGGTGGAGCCCACCCGGGGCGAGATCACGCTGGGCGGCGAAAGGCTGACCGGCATCACCGGCGGGCAGCTTCGCCTGGCGCGGCGCCGCATCGGCATGGTGTTCCAGGAATACAATCTGGTCGAACGCCTGACGGTGATGGAGAACGTGCTGTCCGGGCGCCTCGGCTATGTGCCGCTGTGGCGCGCCTGGCTGCGCAAATACCCGGCCGAGGATATCGCGCTGGCCTTCGAACTGCTGGACGCGGTCGGCCTGCCGGACCATGCGACGCGGCGCGCCGATGCGCTCTCCGGCGGCCAGCGCCAGCGTGTCGGCATCGCGCGCGCGCTGATGCAGCGGCCCGCGCTGCTGCTGGCGGATGAGCCGACCAGCTCGCTCGACCCCAAGACGGCGGTGGAGATCATGGAACTGCTCGCGCGCCTCACCCAGGCCGCGAACGTCCCCGTCGTCATCAACATCCATAACGTCGAACTCGCGAAGCGCTTCGCGCAGCGCATCGTCGGCATGGAAGGCGGCCGCGTGGTCTTCGACGGCCCGCCGGAGGACCTGCAGCCCCACCACCTGCGCCAGATCTATGGCGGCGAGGATTGGCTGTGAGCGCGACCCTGACCGCACGCGAAGCCTTCAAGCCCAACTGGACGGCGCGGCTCGGCCTCATCGCCGTCGCGCTCTACAGCCTCTACGCCATCGGGCAGCTCGACATCTCCTGGGCCCGCCTCTCGGTGGGGTTCGGGGAGGCCGGGCGCTTCCTGGCGCGCATGGTCCCGCCGAATTTCGCGCGTTGGGAATTGCTGCTGGAAGGCATGATCGAGAGCCTGCAGATCGCGGTGCTGGCGACGGTGCTGGGCATCATCATCTCGCTGCCGCTCGGCCTGATGGCGGCGCGCAACCTGGCGCCCTGGTGGCTGTCGGCGCCGATCCGCGGCGTCATCGCGGTGTGCCGCAGCCTGCACTACGTCATCGTCGCGATCCTCTTCGTGAAGGCGATCGGCTTCGGCGCGCTGGCGGGCGTGGCCGCACTGACCGTCGCCTCCATGGGCTTCGTCGCGAAGCTGTTCGCGGAGGCGGTGGAGGAGATCAGCATGAAGCAGGTGGAGGCGATCCGCGCGACGGGCGCCGGGCCCGGCGCGGTGCTGCTCTATGGCGTGCTGCCGCAGGTGGCGTCGCGCTTCATCGGCTTCTCGCTCTACCAGCTCGACAGCAACCTCCGGAACTCCACGCTGGTCGGAATCGTCGGCGCGGGCGGCATCGGCGGCACGCTCTTCGCCGCCTTCAAGCGCTTCGACTACGACTTCGTCTGCGCCATCCTGCTGGCCATCATTGCGCTGATCTTCGTGGCCGAGCTTGTCTCCGGCCGGGTGAGGGCCGCGCTGCGATGAACGCCCCCATGGACGCGACCATGAAGCCGCTCATGCGGGAATGGACCTACCTGACCCCGGCCGAGGCGATCGGCCGCTGGCTGGTCTGGCTCGCCGTCGTTGCCGCCACGGTCTGGGCCGTGCGCAGCATCGACATCATCCCGGAATTCCTGATCGACGCGCCGGAACAGATGGCGGACCTGCTGGTTCGCATGTGGCCGCCCGATGCCGCGCATTACTATCCCGATGTCCATGCCGCGCTGATCGAGACGCTGCACATCGCGACGCTCGGCACCATCCTGTCGCTGTTCCTGGCGATCCCGATCGCGCTGCTGGCGGCGCGGAACATCTGCCGCATTCCCGTGCTGAACGTGACGGCGCAGCTGGTCCTCGTCTCCTCCCGGTCCGTCAATTCGCTGGTCTGGGCGCTGATCTTCGTCGCCGTCTTCGGCCCGGGGCCGGCGGCCGGCACCTTCGCCATTGCCTTCCGCAGCATCGGCTTCGTCGGCAAGCTGCTGGCGGAGGCGCTGGAGGAGACGGCGCCGGGGCCGCTGGAGGCGCTGACCGCGGCGGGCGCGCCCTGGGGCAGCCTGATGCTCAAGGGCGTCTGGCCGCAGGTGCAGCCGGCCTTCTGGGGCATCGCGCTGTTCCGCTGGGACATCAACGTCCGTGAATCCGCGGTGCTCGGCCTGGTCGGCGCCGGCGGCATCGGCGTCGTGCTCGATGATGCCATCAACTTCTTCCAGTGGGACCGCGTTGCGACGGTGCTGCTGGCGATCCTCGCGGTGGTGGTGGTGGCGGAAATCGTCGTCACGCGCATCCGCTCAAGGCTGATCTGAACCCCATGGCTGACACCTTCGACCTTCTCGTCATCGGCGGCGGCATCAACGGCGTCGGCATCGCGCGCGATGCCGTGGGCCGGGGGCTTTCCGTCTGCCTGGTGGAGCGTGGCGACCTCGCGGGCGCTACCTCCTCCAACTCCTCCAAGCTCATCCATGGCGGGCTCCGCTACCTCGAGCATTACGAGTTCCGCCTGGTGCGGGAGGCATTGGCCGAGCGCGAGGTGATGCTGAAGATCGCGCCCCACATCGTCTGGCCGATGCGCTTCGTCCTGCCGCACCGGCCGGAGATGCGGCCGCGCTGGATGATCCGGACGGGCCTGTTCCTCTATGACCACCTGGCGCGCCGCGTCAGCCTGCCACCGGCCGAGGGGCTCGACTTCCGCCGCCACGCCTATGGCACGCCGCTGTCGGAGAAGATCGCCGCCGGCTTCGCCTATTCCGATTGCTGGGTGGAGGATAGCCGCCTGGTGGTGCTGAACGCGAAGGATGCCGCGAAGCGCGGCGCCGATATCCGCGTCCGCACCGCCTTCGCCGGCGCGGAACGCGATGCGGAGGGCTGGACCGCGCGGCTGCGCGGCGCCGATGGCGGCGACACCGCGGTGCGGGCGCGGGCCATGGTGAATGCCGCCGGCCCCTGGGTGCTCTCGGCGCAGGATGCGGCGCATGCGAAGCCCGCGGGCAGCGTGCGGCTGATCCGCGGCAGCCACATCGTGGTCCCCGCGCTCTATGACGGCCCGCAGGCCTATATCCTGCAGAATGACGACCGCCGCGTTGTCTTCGTCATCCCCTACCAGAGCCGCTTCTCCCTGATCGGCACGACGGATGTGCCGCATGAGGGGGATGCCTCGACGGCGCATTGCACGGCGGAGGAAGCCGAATACCTCTGCGCTGCCGTCACGCGGCAGTTCCGCAAGCCGGTCACGCCGGCCGATATCGTCTGGTCCTATGCCGGCGTCCGGCCGCTCTATGACGACGGGGCGGACAATCCCTCCGCCGTCACGCGCGACTATGTGCTGAAGCTGGACACGGAAGCGGCGCCGCTGCTGTCCATCTATGGCGGCAAGATCACCACCTATCGCCGCCTGGCGGAGGAAGCGGTGGAGAAGGTGGCGCATGCGCTCGGCCGGGACGCGAAGGCCTGGACCGATACGGCGCCGCTGCCCGGCGGCGATTTCGGCGGCCGGGACCTGGCGGCGATGGAGGCCGACCTGGCGGAGCGCTATCCCTGGCTGCCCGCGCCCACGCGCGCCCGTCTGCTGCGCGCCTATGGCACGGAAGTGCCCGCGCTGATCGGCGATGCGGAAGGCTGGCAGGCGCTGGGCCGGGATTATGGCGCGGGCCTGACGCAGCGGGAGATCGACTGGCTGGTGCGGGAGGAATGGGCGCGCACGGCGGAGGATGTGCTGTGGCGCCGCTCCCGCCTCGGCCTGCACATGACGGCGACGGAACGGGACGCGGTCGCGGCCTCCATGGGCGGCTGATCAGCGGCGATAGAAGCCGATCAGCCCGGCGATCATCCCGCCTTCCTCGTCATCCGGCAGCAGCACGTTGTCGGGCACGCGCAGCCCGCAGGCGCGCAGATGGGCGAGCAGGGCGGCGGCGATGGCCTTCGGGTCATGCCGCCGCGCGAAGCTGCCCTGGAAGCCCGTGACCTTGGCGATGGTCAGCGCCGTCGCCTTGCGGGGGCGGTGGACGCCGCCGCGGTTCGCATCCACCTTCTCCGTCGTGCTGCCCAGCAGGCTGTTGGACCGGCGATCCACCGGCATGGTACGCACCAGCAGCCAGCCGCGCCGCGCCGCCGCCGTTTCCGGGAAGAGGTGATCGACGGCGAGCTTGCGGCCGGCGACCTCGGATGCCGGCGCTTCATGGCCCAGCTGCTTCACGAAGGCGGCCCAATAGGCGGCGTAGCGGCCATCGCCCTCCGCCTTGTCCTCCGGCCGGACCCAGAGCTGCGGCCGGGATCTCGCATCGTGGCGCATCAGCGCCTCGGTAGGCGACGTGCCGGGCAGGGGGGACCAGCGCCCGCCGCCGCCGGGAAAGCCCGGCTCCGCCAGCTTCTGCACCCAGCTCATATCCGGCAGCGCGATCCAGGCCAGCGGCATGCCGACCGCGCTGTCGAGCCCGAGCCAGGCATCGAGGAGGTCCTGCCACTGGCTGCGCAGGAAGGTCGCGTAGTCCATGGCGGGACGCCCCCAGGTCGGTTCCGTATCGTTGCGGCGGCCGCGAACTGCCGGTAGCGTTTCCCGCATGAAACGCATCCGGGACCTGCTGTTCGGCGCCTCGCTCCTCATCGCAGGCTTGCTGATCCTGATCGTGGCGTCCACCGTCGTCGCCACCGGCTTCGCCGCCGCCGTGCGGACGGTGATGCCGTACAGCGCGGTCCGGGCGCTGGAGATCGATCCATCGTCGCTCACGGCCCGGCTGGTTGACTGGGCCATCGCGGTAGGCCCGTCGGGCAGTTCCGATGGGTCGCAGGCGGCCGATCTCCGATCCGACGGGCAGGGGGAGCGCGAGCGGCGAAGCGCGATGGGCGAGGCCGACGTCATCGACCAGTGGATGGACGCCTGCAAGCGGGCCGTGCAGGCCCTGCTGCCACGAGACGCCCAGGCCCCGACGCTGGGCACCAGTTTTCCCGAACTGGATCGCATCGCCCGCACGGTCTTCCTGGAACGCGTGGGCGCGGCGCAGCGGGCCGAGACCTCCTACGCCGAGTTGCAACTCTTCACCTGGCTGTCGATCGGGCTCGGGCTGCTGACGACGGTGCTGGTCGCCTTCAGCGCGACGGAGTTCGGGCGCGGCGATGGGCGCGTGGCGCGCGGCATCCGCGTGTTGGCCGTGATCTTTCCCGCCGTCGGCACCAGCCTGGCCGCCATCGCGGCCTTCTATGCGCCGCGCGAGGAACTGGCGCGGTCTTCGCAGCTCCTGGCGACCCTGCGGCAGGCGCATGTGCAGATCGCCATCGACCTGCCGCGGATCGCCTGCCCGACCGACGCGGCGACGCGCACGGCCTATCTGACCGCCATCGGCGGCTGGAACCGGCGCTTCGAGGAGGCGCGCGCCGCGGCGGAGGCCGCGGCGCTCTCCGCCATCGATCCGAGCCGGCAGTCGGGGGGCGGGCGCGGCAGCGACCAGGGCACCAACCGGACGACGCCGCCGACGCCGCAGTGACGCCCGGCCTCCAGGCGTCGGCGTGGCGCCCTGTCGCGATCAGTACCGCTTGTAGCTCAGGAACTTGCCCGTCATCGTGATCTTCACGCGGTCGCCCTTCTGGTCGGGCTGCCGTTCCAGGATCATGTCGTAGTCGATGGCGGACATGATGCCGTCGCCGAACTCCTCATGGATCATCTCCTTCCAGCTCGTGCCATAGACCAGCACCAGCTCGTAGAAGCGGTAGATCAGCGGGTCGGTCGGCGGCATGGGCTGGGCGCCGCGATAGGGAATCTCGCAGAGCGTCGCGGCATCCTCCTCATCCAGCTCCAGGATGTCGGCGATGCCCGCCGCGTGGTGCGGCTCCGCGCTCATCTGCCCCATGCACAGCGCGCAGGTCCAGACGGGGGACATGGCGATGCGGTTGGCGATGTCGGCCCATTTCAGGCCCTTCGCCTTCTTGATCTTCAGGATCTTCTTGCCGAGCTCGGTCTTGGCGTCGTTCACGGGGCTCTCCCTGGTTCAGGCAGCGGGTCGCAGTTCCGGCACCGCGCGCGCGGACCATCCGGCGGGCGGGTGGCGCGCATCGAATTCGCGCGACCGGGTGATGAGGAAGTCGAGCACATGGTCCCGCAGCGCGTGGTAGCCGGGCATGTGGTGCAGGCTGGCGCGGGTGCGGGGGCGGGGCAGGGTGTTCACCACCACCTCCGCGATCCGCGCGCCGGGGCCGTTCGACATCAGCAGGATGCGGTCCGCCAGCAGGATCGCCTCATCCACGTCATGGGTGATCATGAAGCCGGTCTGCCCGGCTTCCGTCACCAGGCGCGACACCTCCTCCTGCAGCGCGCCGCGCGTCAGCGCATCGAGGGCGGAGAAGGGTTCGTCCATCAGCAGGATCTTCGGCTGGATCGCCAGCGCGCGGGCGATGCCGACGCGCTGCTTCATGCCGCCCGAAAGCTGCGCGGGCTTGCGGTCCGCGGCGTGGGACAGGCCGACGCGGCCCAGCGCCTCCCGCGCCGCATCCTCGCACATCCGGCGGTTCCAATGCGGGTTGCGGCAGGACAGCGCGAAGGCGACGTTCTGCGCCGCCGTCATCCAGGGCATCAGCGCGTGGGACTGGAAGATGACGGCGCGGTCGAGCGAGGGGCCGCTGACCTCCCGCCCCCCCACGATCAGCGCGCCGTCATCGGGCGCGTCGAGCCCCGCGAGGATGTTGAGGATCGTCGTCTTGCCGCAGCCGGAATGGCCGACCAGGCAGACGAATTCGCCGCGGCCGACGCTGAACCACACATCCTCGAACACCGCGGTCGCGCCGAAGCGCCGCGCGATGCCCTCCACCTGCACATCGGGCCGTTCCATCAGGGACGCGCTCATCGCGCTCACTCCGCCCAGGCGACGGCGCGGGCGAGCAGCCCGAGCAGCCGGTCCAGCGCCAGCCCCACCAGCCCGATCATCAGGATGGCGATGACGATGTCGGCGATGGAGAGGTTGTTCCACTGGTTCCAGACCCAGTAGCCGATGCCCGTGCCGCCCACGAGCATCTCCGCCGCCACGATCACCAGCCAGGCGATGCCGATGGAGATGCGCATGCCCGTCACGATGGTGGGCGCGGCCGCCGGCAGGATGATGCGCGTCGCCGTCCGCCACGGCCCCGCTTCCAGCGTCCGTCCCACATTCAGCCATTCGCGCCGGACGCTCGCCACGCCGAAGGCGGTGTTCAGCAGCATCGGCCAGATGGAGCAGATGAAGATGACGAAGACGGAGCTGATCGAGCTGTCCTTGATGGAGTAGAGTGCGAGCGGCATCCAGGCGAGCGGCGAGACCGGCCGCAGCACCTGGATGAAGGGGTTCAGCGCCGCGTTCAGCAGCGGCGACATGCCGATCGCGAAGCCGAGCGGGATGGCGACGATCGCGGCCAGGCCGAAGCCCGCGCCGACGCGGGCCAGCGAATAGGCGATCTGCACGCCGATGCCCTGGTCATTCGTGCCGCGGACATAGAAGGGGTCGCGCAGCAGCTCCCACAGCCGCTTCGCGATGTCGCTCGGCGCCGGCATGGCGGTCTGCCCGCCCGTCGCCGCCGCCTGGCCCATCAGCGCCGCGTATTCGGGATCGACCGCCGGGCCGGATGCGGTGGTGGCGGCGCGGATCGCCGCTTCCCAGCCGCCGAGGAAGACGGCGAGGATCAGCAGCGACAGCGCCGCCGCACGCCAGAACGGTACTGGTGCCTGCATGGGATCAGCTGCGGATCGCGCGCTCGGTCCAGCCAGCCGGGTTCGCCGGGTCGAAGGTCCGGCCCATGATGGTTTCGGTGCGCAACGCGCTGCCGGGCACGGGCAGGCCGAGTTCGCGCATGGCGCGCCCGGCATCGAGCGCGAGGAACACCTGGCTCGCCACCTGCGCGTAGTCCACATCCTGCCGCAGCTGCCCCCAGCGGCGCATCTGCGTCAGCATCCAGATCGCCATGGAATGCCAGGGGAAGGGGTCGAAGCCGATGCGGTCCGGCACGCGGCGCACCTGGCCGAGCCCATCCGCATAGGTGCCGGTCAGCACCTGGTTCACCACCGTCTCCGGCTGGTTGAGGTAGTTGGCGCCGCTGATCGCGGTCGCGACCTCTCGCCGGTTCTCGGGCTTGGCGGAATAGGCGGTGGCCTCCACGATCGCGCGCATCAGGGCGGCGAAGGTGTTGGGCGCTTCCGTGATCATGGCGCGCGGCACGGCGAAGGCGCAGCAGGGATGGCCATCCCACAGCTCCTTCGTCAGCAGGTGGATGAAGCCCACGCCGTCGAAGACGGCGCGCTGGTTGAAGGGATCGGGGCCGAGGAAGCCGTCGATGTTGTCGGCGCGGAGATTGGCGACCATCTCGGGCGGCGGCACGGCGCGGATCTGCACGTCGCGATCGGGATCGATCCCGTTCTCCGCGAGGTAGTGGCGCAGCAGGTAGTTGTGCATGGAGAAGTCGAAGGGCACGGCGAAGCGGAAGCCGCGCCAGTCGCGCGGGTTGCGCCGCTCCCGGTGCTTGGTCGCCAGCGTGATGGCCTGGCCGTTGACGTTCTCGATCGCGGCGACCGCGAAGGGGATGGGCTGCGCCACGCCGACGCCGAGCGACATGGCGAGCGGCATCGGGCTCAGCATATGGGCGGCATCGAATTCGCGGGCGATGGCGCGGTCGCGGATCACCGCCCAGCCGGCGGCGCGCACCACCTCCACGTTCAGCCCGTGGCGCTGATAGAAGCCCATGGGATGCGCCATGATGATGGGCGTGGCGCAGGTGATGGGGATGAAGCCGACCTTGAGGTCGCGCTTCTCCGGCTGGCCGGCCGGCTGGGCCAGCGCTTCCTTCGCGGCATCCAGCGGGAAGACGGAGGCGAGGGCCGCCAGCACCGTCGCCGCGCCGAAGCGCTCCACCAGCGCGCGGCGGGTCGGGCCGTGGCGGAAGGTGGCGCGCAGCACGGCACCCTCCGCCACCTCCGCCATCGCCTGCTCGGCGGAGGGCGCGGCGCCGGCGCATTCCATCGCGCTGCCATGCTGGCCGCAGCCGCAGCGGTTCAGGCGCGTCTTCGGGTCGAGCGGATTGGCGGTCAGTCGGCGCATGGGGGAGGCTCCCTGGGTCCTGCCGCCGGTTGCAACCGCCGTGCCGCGCGCGCGCATGGCGGGATTCGACGCCATCGGACCGGAGGCGGCGACGCGGATGCCCAGGAAGTAGGCAGTCCGGTCGCATTGCATGCAGCATGGCGCTGGCATCCGGCCGCGCCCGCGCGTTAGCCTCCCCTGGCTTCAGGAGGCACGGCCATGGCCCGTATCACCCTTCCCCTTCTCGCCCTCGCGGGCGGCGTGGCGCTGGCGCCCGGCCAGGCGCGCGCCGATGCCATCGATGGCCATTGGTGCAGCGACGGCGGGCTGCGCCTGACCATCCAGGGGCCGAACCTGCTCTCCCCGGGCGGGGCGCGCATGTCGGGCGATTATGACCGCCACGGCTTCAGCTACACCGCCCCGGCCGGGGAGCCGGGCGGCGGCGGGCGCGTCGATCTCCGCCTGATGGGGGAGAATGCGGTGCGGGTGCAGGCGGCGAACGGCCCGATCGAGCCGGTGTGGCGCCGCTGCGGCCCGCCGGTGTCCTGAAGCGTCAGGCGCCGGCCGGGAAGACCCTTCCGCCCCGCGGCACCAGGCGGCAGGCATCGCCGCGGGCCAGGCTGGCGCCGGGCGCGGCGCGGGCATCCAGCACCAGGCCCGCGGCCTCCACCACCAGGTGAAGCTCGCCGCCCCCCTGCGGGCGCAGCAGCCGCACCGTGGCGCCGCCGCCGGGTTCCGCCAGCAGTTCCGCCGGGCGGAGGAAGGCGGTGGCGGGGCCATCGGGCGCGGCCACGGGCAGGGGGGCGATGGGCAGCGGGTCGAAATGCGCCACCCCGCCCTCGACCCGGCAGGGCAGCCGCGCGGCATCGCCGATGAAGCCCGCGACGAAGGGCGTGGCGGGGCGTTCCAGCAGCGCGTCCGGCGCATCGAACTGCACGACGCGCCCGCGTTCCATCACCGCCACGCGGTCCGCCATCTCCATGGCTTCCTCCTGGTCATGCGTCACCAGGATGGTCGTGATGCCAAGCCGTTCCTGCAGCCCGCGCACCCAGCGCCGCACGTCGCGCCGCACCAGCGCATCCAGCGCGCCGAAGGGCTCGTCCAGCAGCAGCAGCCGCGGCTCGATCGCCAGCGCCCGGGCCAGCGCGACCCGCTGCCGCTGGCCGCCTGACAGCTGGTCCGGGTAGCGCCGCGCGAGGTCGGGGATCTGCACGAGGTCGAGCAGCGCCGCGACGCGCCGCGCGACCTCCGCCCGTTCGGGCCGCGTGGCGCGGGGCCGGACATCGAGGCCGAAGGCGATGTTGTCCGCGACATTCATGTGCCGGAACAGCGCGTAGTGCTGGAACACCACGCCGATCCCCCGTTCCCGCGCCGGGACGCCGGCCATGTCCTGGCCCGCGATGCGCAGCGTGCCGGCATCCATGCCCTCCAGCCCCGCGATCACGCGCAGCAGCGTGGTCTTGCCGGAGCCGGAGGGGCCGAGCAGCGCCACCAGCTCACCCTCCCGCACCGAGAGGTCGGCGCCGTCCAGCGCCGCGGCATCGCCGAAGCGGCGGATGATTCCACTGGCCGAGACCGTCACGCCGCGCGCCCCAGCCGTTCCAGCACCGTCTTCGCCGCCAGCGTCACCAGGCC
This sequence comes from Falsiroseomonas ponticola, assembly GCF_016805305.1. GTDB lineage: Bacteria > Pseudomonadota > Alphaproteobacteria > Acetobacterales > Acetobacteraceae > Falsiroseomonas > Falsiroseomonas ponticola. The sequence continues at coordinate 241,945 of NZ_JAERQN010000010.1, forward strand.
CAGCAGCGCCAGCAGGGCGGCCACCGCGAAGGCGCCGGCGAACTGGTATTCGTTGTAGAGGATCTCGACATGCAAAGGCATCGTGTTGGTCATTCCCCTGACATGGCCTGAAACGACCGAGACGGCGCCGAATTCGCCCATGGCGCGCGCGTTGCAGAGAAGCACGCCGGAGAGCAGCGCCCAGCGGATGTTGGGCAGCGTGACGCGGCGGAAGATCTGCCAGCCGGAGGCACCGAGCGTGGCCGCCGCTTCCTCCTCCTCCCGCCCCTGTTCCTGCATCAGCGGCAGCACGGTGCGGGCGACGAAGGGGAAGGTGACGAAGATGGTCGCCAGCACCAGGCCGGGCAGGGCGAAGATGATCTGCACGTCCCGCGCCTGCAGCCAGGGGCCGAGCCAGCCCTGCGCGCCGAAGATCAGCACGAAGACGAGGCCTGAGATGACGGGCGAGACGCTGAAGGGCAGCTCCACCAGCACCACCAGCAGCCGCTTGCCCGGGAAATCGTGCTTGGCGATGGCCCAGCAGGCCGCGAGCCCGCCGATGGTGTTGATCGGCACGGTGATGGCGGCGACGACGAGCGTGAGGCGGATGGCGGCGCGGGTATCCTCCTCCGCCAGCGCGTCCCACAGCACGCCCCAGCCACGGCGCAGCGCCTCCGTGAACACGGCGGCCAGCGGCAGGGCCAGGATCACCACGCCGATGGTGATGGCGGCCAGCACGAGCAGCGCGCGGGCGGGGCGCGAATCCTCGGCGGCTGGGCGGAACCGCGCGCTCACGCGAGGTATATCCGCGCGCTCATGCGCGACCTCGCCGCAGCAGGCGTTGCAGCACGGACAGCGCCAGCAGCACGGCGAAGGACAGCACCAGCATGGCGAGCCCGACCGCGGCCGCGCCGGCATAGTCGAACTGCTCCAGCCGGATGACGATGAGCAGCGGCGCGATCTCGCTCACCATCGGCATGTTGCCGGCGATGAAGATGACGCTGCCATATTCACCGACCGCGCGGGCGAAGCCGAGGCCGAAGCCCGAGACCAGCGCGGGCGCCAGCGCCGGCAGCACCACGCGGGCCAGCGCCTGCGGCCGCGTGGCGCCGAGCGTCGCCGCCGCTTCCTCCGCATCCCTGCCGAGGTCCCGCAGCACGGGCTCCACCGTGCGGACGATGAAGGGGAGCGCCACGAAGACCAGCGCGACCACGATGCCCGCCGGCGTGAAGGCGATCTTCCAGCCGAAGGCCGCGGCCAGCGGCGCGCCGAGCCAGCCATTCGGCGCGAAGAGCGCGGTCAGCGCGATGCCCGCCACCCCCGTCGGCAGCGCGAAGGGCAGGTCCACCATGCCGTCCAGGATGCGCCGGCCCGGGAAGCGCAGCCGCACGATGGCATAGGCCAGCAGCAGCCCGATCGGCAGGCTGGCGAGACCCGCCAGCGCCGCCGTGCCGAAGCTCAGCGCCAGCGAGGCCAGCACCCGCTCCTCCGAGAGCGAGCGCAGCACGCCCGCCACCCCCATCTCCCAGGGCTTCACCGCCAGCGCCAGCAGCGGCACCAGCACGATCAGCGAGACCCAGAGCAGCGCGATGCCGATCGAGAGGCCGAAGCCGGGGATCGCCCTGGCCGTCATCGTCCCGGCCGGTAGATCCGGTCGAAGACGCCGCCATCGTTGAAATGGGTGCGCTGCGCCTCCGTCCAGCCGCCGAAGACATCGTCGATGGTGACGAGGTCGATGGCCGGGAAGCGGGATGCGTTGGCGGCCAGCACGGCGGCGTTGCGCGGCCGGTAGAAGTGCCGCGCCGCGATGGCCTGGCCCTCATCCGTGTAGAGGCCGCGCAGATAGGCCTCCGCCACCGCGCGCGTGCCGCGGCGGTCCACGATCTGGTCCACCACCGCGACGTTGGGCTCCGCGAGGATGGAGAAGCGGGGATAGACGATGTCGAACTTGTCGGCGCCGAATTCCTGCAGCGCCAGATGGGCCTCGTTCTCCCAGGAGAGGAAGACATCGCCCTGGGCGCGCTGCGCGAAGGTGGTCAGCGACCCGCGCGCGCCGGTATCCAGCACCGGCACCTGGCGGAACAGCCGCGCCGTTGCTTCCTCCGCCGTCGCGGCGCTGCCGCCGGGCTGGCGCAGCGCCCAGGCCCAGAACGCCAGGTAGTTCCAGCGCGCGCCGCCGGAGGTCTTGGGATTGGGCGTGATGATGGACACGCCGGGCTTCAGCAGGTCCCCCCAATCCTGGATGCCCTTCGGGTTCCCCTTGCGCGTCAGGAAGATGATGGTGCTGGTGTAGGGCGCGCTGTTGCTGGGCAGGCGCGAGATCCAGTCCCGCGCCAGCAGGCCGCGTTCCGCCACGGCGTCCACGTCATAGGCCAGGGCCAGCGTCAGCACATCCGCCGCCAGCCCATCGATGACGGAGCGCGCCTGGCGCCCCGACCCGCCATGGGAGGTGTTGATGCGCACCGCCTGGCCGGACTGCGCCTGCCAGTTGCGGGCGAAGACCGCGTTGTAGTCGCGGTACAGCTCCCGCGTCGGGTCGTAGGAGACGTTGAGCAGCGTGAGCGGCGCCTGGGCGCTGGCGCCGGTGGCGATGAAGGGCGCAGCCGCCAGCAGGGCGCGGCGAGGCAGCGCGAGGCCGGTCTTCGGCATCGGGGGTCACTCCGTCAGGGATGTCGTCGGGCCGCGCGCGGGGCGCGGTTCAGGGCAGGCGCGAGGGGGTCTCGGCGCGCCGACAACAGGGCCGACAGGAAGTGTCGCTGGGCACGGCCACGGCATCCTCCGTCAGGGTCGGGTGGCCCGGGATCACCGGGGTCGCCGAAACCCTATCGGGATGATGGGGATTCGATCAAGCCCTTTCCGTCACCGCCTCCAGCAGGGCGGTCACGGCGGGGCGCGGCGTGGGGGTGGCGATGTCGGCCAGCATGGTGCCGTCCAGGATTTCCGCGGTGGCGTCCCGCACCTGGCGCATCACGCGGCGGATGGCGCAATCCGCGGGCTCCACGCAATCGACGCAGGGGCGATAGGCGGTCAGGCTGGCGCAGGGGATCGGCGCCAGCGGCCCGTCGATGGCGCGGATCAGGTCCGACAGCGCGATCTGCGTCGCGGGCCGGGCCAGGGCGTAGCCGCCGGCCTTGCCGCGCAGGCTGTCCACGAAGCCGTGGCGCCGCAGGTCGAGCAGGATGGCTTCCAGGAACTTCCTCGGCGCCCGGGCACGCTCCGCGATCTCATGGATCGGCATGGTGGCGCGGCGCGCGGGGGCGGCCGCGCCGGCCTCCGCCAGCACGGACAATGCCTTCAGACCGTACTTGGCCTTCTGCGTCAGCATGTCTTCTCATACGATGCCAGGCGGGGCGGGGCCAAGCCTGGGAGCGGGTTCATGCTCCGAAATCGGCGTTGGGGAGGAAGATTCATGTCCGTGACCGGGATGACGCGCCGGGCCGCCCTGGGGGCGGGGCTGTCCATGGCGGCGCTGCCGCTGGCGGCGCAGGAAAGGTTCCCGGCGCGCCCCGTGCGCCTGATCGTCGCCTTCCCCCCGGGTGGCGGCACGGACATCCTCGGCCGGCTGCTGGCGCAGCGGATGCAGGAGGCGCTGGGCCAGCCGGTGGTGGTGGAGAACCGGGGCGGCGCGGGCGGCAACATCGCCGCCGTGGCCGTCGCCCAGTCCGCGCCGGATGGCTATGCGGTGCTGTTCACCGGCAGCAGCCTGGCGGTGAACGAGGTGCTGTTCCGCAGCCCCGGCTATGACAGCCGGCGGGAATTCGCCGCCGTGGCGCGCCCGGCCAGCACGCCCATGATGCTGGTGGTGCACAAGGACCTGGCGGCGCAGGACGTGGCCGGGCTGATCGCGGCGGCCAAGGCGCGGCCCGGCGCGCTGAACTGCGCCGTGCCCGGCGCCGGCACCAGCCAGCACCTGGCCTTCGAGCTGTTCAACGAGATGGCGGGCACGCGCATCACCGGCGTGCCCTATCGCGGCGGCGGCCCCGCCATCGCCGCGGTGGTGAGCGGCGAGGTGCAGATGCTCTTCACCTCCGCCGGGTCGGTGGAGGCGCTGGTGCGGGACGGCCGCATGCGGGCGCTGGCCGTGACCACCCGCGCGCGCATCCCCGGCTGGCCCGAGGTGCCGACCGTCGGGGAGGCGCTGCCCGGCTTCATCGCCGAGCTGTGGTACGGCCTCTACGCCCCCGCCGCCACGCCGCCGGCGGTGGTGGCGGCGCTGGAGGGCGCGGTGCGCGACAGCGTGGCCGACCCGGCCTTCGCCCAGCGCCTGCGGGAGCGCGGCTTCGAGCCCGATTTCCTCGGCGCCGCCGCCACCGCGGCCGCGACGCAGGAGGAACGGGCGCGATGGGAACCCGTGATCCGGCGCGCCGGGATCACGCCCGAATGAGCCGCGTGATCGGCCATGTCCGGGACCTGCGCCGCTTTCCCGTGAAATCCATGGGCGGCGAGGCGCGCGACGCGCTGGAGCTGCGCTGGCCCGGCCTGCTGGGGGACCGGCAATACGCCTTCCACCGGCTGGAGGAACGCGGCCGCTTCCCCTGGCTGACGGCGCGGATCGTGGCGCCGATGGTGCTGTTCCAGCCCCGCTACCGCGAGCCCGAGGACCCCCGGACCAGCGCCGTCAGCGTCCTGACGCCGGAGGGGGAGGAGCTGGACCTGCACGACCCCGCGCTGCTGGCCCGGCTGTCGGCGGCGGCCGGCCAGCCCATCGGCCTGATGCAGGTGGGGCGCGGGGTCTTCGACACCATGCCGGTCTCGATCGGCACCACCACGGGGCTCGGCCTGGTGGATGCGCTGCATGGCGCGGCGCTCGATCCGCGGCGCTTCCGGCTGAACGTGCTGATCGACACCGAGGAGCCGGAGGAGGCGCTGAAGGGCAGGCGGCTGGCCTTCGCCAGCGGCGCCAGCCTGTTGGTGAACGAAGGCATCCCGCGCTGCGCCATGGTGCAGGTGGACCCGGACACGGCGGCGCGCGATCCCTCGGTCCAGAAGACGGTCATCCACCACTTCGACAATTGCGTCGGCCTCTATGCCGCGACGGCCGCGTGCGGCGCCATCCGCGTGGGGGATGCTGTGGCGCTGCTGGATTGAGGCGCCGGGGCGCGCGGGCTACACCCGCCGGGTGACAGCAGCCCGACGCAACCTCGCCCTCGGGCTGTTCTTCGGCCTCACCGCGGCCATCACCTGGGGCAGCCAGGCGGTGGTGGCGCGGGCGGGGACGCTGGCGGGGTTCTCGCCGCTCGATCTGTCCGTGCTGCGCTTCGCCACGGCGGGGCTGATCCTGCTGCCCTTCGCCTGGCGCGGGCGGCATGCGCTGGCGCGGGTCGGGCCCTGGCGGCTGCTGGTGCTGGCCTGCTGCGGGGGCTTCGGCAATTCGCTGCTGTTCGGCGGCGGCGTGGTCTTCGCCCCGGCGACGCATGGCGGGACCATCGCGCCCATCACCGCGGCCGTGACGGGCGCGCTCTTCGCCATTCCCGCGCTGGGGGAGGTGCCGACGCGGGGGCGGGTGGTGGCGCTGGCGGGGCTGGCGCTGGGGCTGCTGCTGCTGGGCTGGGACGGGTTGCGGGGGGACCATCCCGGGGCCTGGCGGGGCGATATCCTGCTGTTCCTGGCGGGCGCCATCTGGGGCGGCTTCACGGTGCTGCTGCGGCGCTGGTCCATCCCGGCCCTGCCGGCCACGGCGGCGATCTGCGCCATTTCCGCCCTGGTGGTGATCCCGCCCTGGGTCTTGCTCGGCTTCGGCGCGGTGCCGGACCTGTCCTGGCGGGACGCGGCGCTGCAGATGGGCGGGCAGGGGATCATGTCCTCCGTCATCGCCATCAGCCTCTATGCCAAGGCCACGGAATACCTGGGCGCCACGCGGGCGGCCTGCGTTTCGACCATGATGCCGGTGGCGGCGATCATCCTCTCCGTCACGCTGCTGGGCGAGAGCCTCGGCCCGCTGAAGGTCGCCGGCGTCGCGCTGGCGGTGGCGGCGATGCTGGGGGCGGTGCTGTTCACCGGGCGACGCGGCGCGGCGCGCTGAGGCTAGATCGTCGGCACGGTGCCGCCATCGATCGCGTACTCCGCGCCATGGATCGCCGCGGCGCGGTCCGAGGCGAGGAAGGCGATCAGCTCCGCCACCTCCTCCAGCCTGGCGGGGCGGCCGATGGGGATGCCGCCCAGCGCCTCCAGGATCGCCTGCCGCGCCGCCTCCGGCGTGGTGCCGCCGCTGGCGGCCAGGCGCTCGACCAGGGCTTCCGACGCCTCGGTGTAGATCCAGCCGGGGGAGACGGTGTTCACCCGCACGCCCCTGGGCCCGACCTCCTTCGACAGCGCCTTGCTGTAGGTCGTCAGCGCGGCCTTGGCGGCGGCATAGGCCGTGGTGGAGTCGGGCAGCGGCACGCGGCGCTGGATCGAGCCGACATGGATCACGGCCCCCGAACCCCGGGCCGCCATCGACGGCACCAGCAGGCGGTCGAGACGCACGGCCGGCATCAGGTTGAGGTCGAGCTCGGCCCGCCAATGGTCATCCGTCAGCGCCGCGAAGCCGCCGCCGGGGGCGCCGGAGCCGCCGAGCACATGGACCAGTACATCGACGCCGCCGAGGCGCTCCATCGCGGCCTCCGCCAGCGCCCGCGCGCCCTCCGCCGTCGTCAAATCCGCGGCCATGAACGCGGCGCCGGCGAGGTCCGCGGGCGGCTGGCGCGCCGCGGTCATCACGCGGGCGCCGGCGGCGAGGAAGCGGGCCACGGTGGCGCGGCCCGTTCCCTTGCTGCCGGCGGTGACCAGGATGCGGCGGCCCTCGAACTCGCGCCCCTCGGCCATCACGCGATCTCCAGCGCGGCGATGGCGTCGTCGCGGACCGTGAAGCGGAAGGTGAAGGCGATGGGGCTGCCCGGGAAATCGCCGCTGGTCAGGCCCTCCACGACGATCCCGCCGGCCTCCGCGTGCCAGCGCCGTGGCGTGAAGACGGCGCGGGCCGCGATGGTCGCGCCCGCGATCCAGGCGCGGATGGCGTCCCGCCCCGCATGGGTGCCGCCATCGTCCCGCACCACGGCATCCCGCGCGAAGGGGGCCAGCATGCCGGCCGCATCCAGCCTGGCATTGGCGGCGGCATAGGCGGCGATCGGGGGCGGCAGGGGTTGGGTCATGGCCAGTCTCCGGCGTTGCTTGTGCCGCGGGAAAGCTCGGTCCAGGGTGCCGGCATGACAAGAACGAACCAGGAAGTAAGGGACTTACCCGCCGGTGAGCGCCCGGCCTACACGGCCCAATCCGCGGCCGAGGGCGTGCAGGGCGTCATCCGGATGCTGGAGGGGCGATGGAAGCTCGTGATCCTGTTCCAGCTTTTCGGCGGGCAGGTGCGGCGCTTCTCGGAGCTGGAGCGGGCGATACCGGGCGTGTCGCAGAAGATGCTGATCCAGCAGTTGCGGCAGCTGGAGGCCGATGGGCTGGTGGCGCGGGTCGTCCACGCCCAGGTGCCGCCGAAGGTGGAGTATCACCTGACCGAATGGGGCCAGGCGCTCTGTCCCGCGCTGGACGGGCTGCTGCGCTGGGTGGAGGCGGCGCGGTAGGGGTGTGGCTTTTTAGTCGCTAACCCGATTTAGCCGATTATGCCGTTTATGCGGGTTTAGCACCGTTTTCGCGGGGTGTGCCTGGGCGATGCACGCCCCGATCACCCTCCCGCCCTCGGGGGGAGTGCTTGAGCGGGCATGGGTGTGGCGCTTGATGGGGAGAACATAGCCCGAACGCGGCCGGTATTCCAGCATATTCGCGGGTCAGGGCGCCGGGCGGGGGGGCGTGCGGCAACGCCACCCGCATTCCCCACGAAGGTACCGCATGACCGGCCAGTCCCGGATGCGGGGCCACCCCGCGACCATGGCGATGATGGAAAGGCCGCCCACCACCAGCCAGTCGCGACGGTTCAAGACTGCCTAGGGCTCCGGGTCCTGCCTGGCCCAGCGGGGCATGGCGCAGCCCATCAGGGCGGCCATCCGGTCCCGCGCCAGAAGGCGTTCGCGGGTCAGGCGGCGGATCGCCGCCTCATCGGGCACGCCGCGCGACCGTTCGGCGGCGATCAGCCGCTCCAGATCCGCCAGGCGATCCACCAGGCGACCCATCAGGGTGCTGCCGGGCGGTAAGCTGCCGTCCATAGTCCCCAGACCTCCTCATGCCGTCGCTGCGCGGGGGCGCGGCGGTTCAGTGGGAGGCCCGACATCGCGGATGCCGGGGGGCAGCCCGCCAGAGGGGCCCGGGCCTCGGATGGAAGGCTGGACCCGGCCCGTGGCGATTTCAAGACTGTAATGCGACACGGTTGAGTGTTTTGTCGCAACGGTTTAGCCCCGGTTCATCCCGTGCTCGAAAGTCGGGGCACCGCTGCCCAACTCGTGGTCACATGGGCGCAGGGCTCGGCCGCACCCTCCGCCCGCAGCGTCACCTCGCCATAGGAGAGCGTCCGCCCCTTCTTGATGACGCGCGCCTCCGCCAGCACGGCGCCGGGGGGCGGCGCGCGGAGGAAGGTGATGGAGAGGCTGGCGGTCAGGCTCTCATCCCGCCCCCCGGTCAGGGTCAGCAGCGCCGCCCACATCGCCACATCGGCCAGGCCCATCAGGGCGGGGCCGGAGACGGTGCCGCCGGGGCGGAGCAGGTCGTCGCGCTGCGGCAGGCGGAGCAGGGCGCGGCCGTCCCCGGCTTCCAGCACCTCCACCCCCCAGGCGCCGGCCAGCGGCACGCCGGTGCGGACGCGGGCGGTGAGGTCGGCGGGACTCACTGGCCCACCACGATGCGGCCGATACAGGGATTCCGACCCAGCCAGTAGCAGAGCTCGGCGGGGCGGTTGATGGCGAAGAGGGAGAGGTCGCAGCGCAGCCCCGGCGCCAGCGCGCCCCGATCCGGGAGGCCGAGCGCGGCGGCGGCATGGGTGGTGACGCCGGCCAGGGCTTCGGCCACCGTCAGGCGGAACAGGGTGCAGCCGAGGTTCAGCATCAGCAGCAGGTTGGGGGAGGGGCAGGAGCCCGGGTTGCAATCCGTCGCCAGCGCCATGCGAAGCCCCGCCGCGCGCATCGCCGCGATGTCCGGCAGGTGGGTTTCGCGGATGAAGTAGTAGGCGCCGGGCAGCAGCACGCCGACCGTGCCGGCGCGGGCCATGGCTTCGATGCCCGTCGCGCTTGCGTATTCGATGTGGTCGGCGGAGAGCGCGCCGAACCGCGCGGCCAAGCCCGCGCCGGCATCGTCGCGCAGCTGGTCGGCATGGAGCTTCACGGGCAGGCCCAGCGCGCGCGCGGCGAGGAACACCGCCTCCGTCTCCGCCGGCGTGAAGCCGATGGCGCTGTCGGTGAAGGCGTCCACCGCATCGGCGATGCCCTCCGCCGCGATGGCGGGGAGGATGGCGTCCGCGACATGGCGGGCGAAATCGGCGCGGTGTCCCTGGTACTCCGGCGGCACGGCATGGGCGGCGAGCAGCGTCGTCGTCACGGCGACGTCGCGCCGGCGGCCCAGCGCCCTGGCGGCGCGGAGCATCCGTGCCTCCGTCTCCAGGTCGAGGCCGTAGCCGGACTTGATCTCGACGGTGGTGACGCCCTGCGCCAGCAATTCGTCGAGGCGCGGCAGGGCGCTGTCGATCAGCGCCTGCTCCGTCGCCGCGCGCGTGGCGCGGACGGTGGAGAGGATGCCGCCGCCGGCTTTCGCGATTTCCTCGTAGCTCGCGCCCTCCAGCCGCATCTCGAATTCCCGGGCGCGGTCGCCGGCGAAGACGAGGTGGGTGTGGCAGTCGATCAGCCCGGGCAGGATCCAGGCGCCGTCGCAGCGCGTGACGCTGGCAGCGGAGGAAGGAAGGTCCGCGCGGCGGCCGACCCAGGCGATGCGTCCATCCTTGGACGCGATGGCGCCATCCTCGATGATGCCGAGCGGGTCGTCGCCGCGTGGCATCGTCGCGCCACCGGCGCGCGGGATCATGGTGGCGAGGTTGGCGTCCAGCCAGACGCGGTCGAAGCTCATGCGGGAAGGTCCACCAGCGAGGCGAAGGCGCCATGCTGCACCAGGCGCTTCACCGCCGCCATGTCGGGGGCCATGAAGCGGTCGCCATCCCAGGTCGCTGCCACGCCGCGCACCAGCCCCTTGGCCTGCTCGATGGCGGCGGAGGAGCGGAGCGGCGCGTGGAAATCGAGGCCCTGGGCCGCGCAGAGCAGTTCGATGGCGAGGATGGTGGCGAGGTTGTCCGCCATCTCCGCGAGCCGCAGCGCGGCGTTGGTCGCCATGCTGACATGGTCTTCCTGGTTGGCGCTGGTGGGCAGGCTGTCCACGCTGCGCGGCGTGGCGAGCGCCCGGTTCTCCGCCACCAGCGCGGCCGCGGTGACCTGGGCGATCATGAAGCCGGAATTGATGCCGCCCTCGGCGACGAGGAAGGCGGGCAGGCCGGACAGCACGGGATCGACCAGCAGCGCGATGCGGCGTTCGCTGATGGCGCCGATCTCCGCGATGGCGAGCGCGATGGTGTCGGCGGCGAAGGCGACGGGCTCCGCATGGAAATTGCCGCCGGACAGCACATCGCCCTCCGCGGTGACGAGGGGGTTGTCGGTGACGGCGTTCGCTTCGCGGACGAGGACCGCGGCGGCGTTGTCCAGCAGGTCGAGGCAGGCGCCGGCGACCTGGGGCTGGCAGCGCAGGCAATAGGGGTCCTGCACGCGGCTGTCGCCTTCCCGGTGGCTGTCGCGGATGGCGCTGCCTTCCATCAGCGCGCGCAGCGTGGCGGCGGCACGGATCTGGCCGGGCTGGCCGCGCAGCGCATGGATGCGCGGGTCGAAGGGCGTGTCCGAACCCCGCGCGGCATCCACCGACATGGCGCCGGCCATCAGCGCGGTGCGCAGAAGGTCCTGCGCCGCGAAGAGCCCGGCCAGCGCGATGGCGGTGGAGACCTGGGTGCCGTTCAGCAGCGCGAGCCCTTCCTTCGGGCCGAGTTCCAGCGGCGCGACATTGGCCAGCGCCAGGGCCTGGGTGCCGTCCAGCACCTGGTCGCCCTGGAAGGCCTCGCCTTCGCCGATCAGCACCAGCGACATGTGGGCGAGCGGCGCCAGGTCGCCGGAGGCGCCGACCGAGCCCTTGGCGGGGATGGCCGGGAGGACATCATGGGCGAGGAGGGCCAGCAGGCTGTCCACGACAGCGGGCCGCACGCCGGAGGCGCCGCGCGCCAGGGACATGGCCTTGAGCGCCAGGATGAGGCGCACGACGGGGGCGGGCAGGAAGGCGCCGGTGCCGGCGGCGTGGCTGCGCAGCAGGTTGAGCTGCAGCCTGGCCAGCCGGTCCGGCGGGATGCGGGTGGAGGCGAGTTTCCCGAAGCCGGTGTTGACGCCGTACAGCGCCTCCCCGGTCTGCAGCCGGCGCGCCAGCGCATCGGCGGAGGCCTGGGTGACGGCGCGCCAGCCGGGGGCGAGTTCGGCGGGGCCGCCCTGCATGAGGGCGCGGAGCTGGGGAAGGGTGGCGGCGCCGGGTGTGATCACGGGTGGAGCCCTTCAGGAATGCACGTTATGGTTGCAGTTCTTGGTGCAACTCGCCTAGAAGGCGGGGCAGTCACGAGCGGTGGAGGCGGTGCGTGCCGGCGCATATGGGTCTGGGCGACCTGGTGAAGGTGCCCTTCGCGTTCCTGGCCATCAATCTGAGCCCGCGCCAGCATGCGCGGCGCGCGCGGCAGAACGGCATCATCACGCCGGCCGCCATCTGGCATGCCTTCACGCAGCGGCGGGCGCGGCGAGAGCGCAGCTTCACCACCTATGCGACCTGGCGGGCGCGGATGGATGACTATGATCCGCTGCTGCAGGCCAACCAGGGGCCGCATGGCCTGAACGTGGTCGCCCAGGCCGAATGGAACCTCTATCTGGCGCCGGGCACCGCCTTCGATGGGCTGATCAACACCATCTTCGCCAATAATCCCGGCCTGACGGTGACGCTGATCGTCCACAAATCCGACATGAACCGGCTGAAGCGGATCGAGGCGCAGCCGGCGGGCGGCCAGGTCGCGATCCTCTGGAGCGACGCCTAGGCTCATCGCGCCAGCATCGGCAGGTCGAGCCCCTTCTCCCGCGCGCAATCGATGGCGATGGCGTAGCCCGCATCGGCGTGGCGCATCACGCCCGTGGCGGGGTCGTTCCACAGCACGCGGGCCAGGCGGCGCGCGGCGGCTTCCGTGCCATCGGCGACGATGACCATGCCGGCATGCTGGGAGAATCCCATGCCGACGCCGCCGCCATGGTGCAGGGACACCCAGGTGGCGCCCGACGCCGTGTTCAGCAGCGCGTTGAGCAGAGGCCAGTCGCTGACGGCATCCGATCCATCCTGCATCGCCTCCGTCTCCCGGTTGGGGGAGGCGACGCTGCCGGAATCGAGATGGTCGCGGCCGATGACGATGGGGCCGATCGCGCCCTTCGCGACCATCTCGTTGAAGGCCAGGCCGAGGCGGTCCCGCTGGCCGAGGCCGACCCAGCAGATGCGGGCGGGCAGGCCCTGGAAGGCGATTCTCCTCTGTGCCATGTCGAGCCAGTTGTGCAGGTGCGGATCGTCGGGGATCAGCTCCTTCACCTTCGCATCCGTCTTGCGGATGTCGTCGGGGTTGCCGGACAGGGCGGCCCAGCGGAAGGGGCCGACGCCGCGGCAGAACAAGGGGCGGATATAGGCGGGGACGAAGCCCGGGAAATCGAAGGCGTTGGCGAGGCCTTCCTCCTTCGCCATCTGGCGGATGTTGTTCCCGTAGTCCAGCACGGCGGAACCCATGCGCTTGAAGTCGAGCATGGCCTGGACATGGCCGACCATCGACTTCTTGGCGGCGGCCGCGACGGCGGCGGGATCCGACTCGCGCATCGCCTCCCATTGCGCCAGCGTCCAGCCGGCGGGGAGGTAGCCATTGGCGGGGTCATGGGCGCTGGTCTGGTCGGTGACGATGTCGGGCACCACGCCGCGCCTGACCAGTTCGGGGAAGACATCGGCGGCATTGCCGAGCAGGCCGACGCTGATGGCGCGGCCCTCCGCCGTGGCGGCGCGGATCATGGCCAGCGCCTCATCCAGCGTGTCCGCGCGGTGGTCGAGGTAGCGGGTCTCGAGCCGCTTCTCGATGCGGCTGGGCTGGCATTCGACGGCGAGGACCGAGGCGCCGGCGAAGACGCCGGCCAGGGGCTGCGCGCCGCCCATGCCGCCGAGGCCGGCCGTCAGGATCCATCGCCCCTTGAGGCTGCCGCCGAAATGCTGGCGGCCGGCCTCGACGAAAGTCTCGTAGGTGCCCTGCACGATGCCCTGGGAGCCGATATAGATCCAGGAACCGGCCGTCATCTGGCCGTACATCATCAGCCCCTTGCGATCCAATTCGTTGAAGTGCTCCCAACTCGCCCAGCGGGGGACGAGGTTGGAATTGGCGATGAGGACGCGGGGCGCGTCGGCATGGGTGCGGAAGACGCCGACGGGTTTTCCTGACTGCACCAGCAGGGTTTCGTCGTCGTTGAGGCGCTTCAGCGTGGCGACGATGCGCTCATAGCTCTCCCAGTCGCGCGCCGCGCGGCCGATGCCGCCATAGACGACGAGGTCGCCGGGCTTCTCCGCCACCTCGTCATCCAAATTGTTCATCAGCATCCGCATCGCGGCTTCCGTCGTCCAATGGCGGCAGGAAAGGTCGAGGCCGCGGGGGCTGCGGATGGCAGGCGCGTTGCGGCGGCGCGGATCGGACATGAGGGGCTCCCGGTCGAGGCGATCCAGCATTGCCGATGCCCCGGATTATGTCTAGACATAATGCGCCATGACCCGCCACGCCGACATCCGCCAGCAGATCGAGGGGCTGATCCTCTCGGGCACGCTCAAGCCCGGGGACCGGCTGCCCTCGGAGCAGGAGCTGGTGGCGGCGCATGGGGTGGCGCGCATGACCGTCAGCCGCGCGCTGGCGGACCTGGTGGCGGCGGGGCTGGTGGTGCGCAGGCGGAAGGCGGGGAGCTTCGTGGCGGCGCCGCCGTCGGAGGAAAAGCTGCTCGGCGTGCCGGATATGCGGGAGATGCTGCCGGGGCATTCCCATGCCGTGCTGAAGCGGGCGGTGCGGGTGGCGGGGGCGGCGGACCGGGCGCGGATCGGCGCGCTGCCCAGGGGGGCGCGGGTGCTGGCGCTGCTGGTGCGGCATGACAGCCAGGGCGTGCCCGCGGCGATGGAGGACCGGCTGGTGAGCCTGGCGGCGGTGCCGGAGGCGGCGGGGGCGGAGTTCCGCGACTCGCCGCCGGGCACCTGGCTGCTGGACCGCGTGCCCTGGACGGAGGCGGAGCACCGCATCCGCGCGGCGGCGGCGGATGGGGCGGTGGCGGCGGCGCTGGGCATGGCGGCGGGCGCGCCCTGCCTGGTGATGGAGCGCCGCACCTGGCGGGGCGACCAGCCGGTGACGGCGGCGCGCATCACCTGGCCGGGGGACCGGCATGAGGTGACGGTGCGCGCCATGCGGGGACCGTTGCGCGGCTGACGCGGATGGGCCATGCGGGATGGGTGCAGGGGGGAAATCTGCCATGGTGACGCGGCGCTTCATCGCCACGGACGCGCTGCTGCCAGGCGGCTGGGCGCGGGATGTGCTGGTCGAGGTCGATGGCGCGGGCTGGATCACCGCCGTGACGCCGGGCTTCGCGGGCCAGGCGGGCACCACGCGGCGGCTGCACGGGCATGTCGTGCCTGGCGTCCCGAACCTCCACTCCCACGCCTTCCAGCGCGCCATGGCGGGCGGCGCGGAACGCCGCAGCCCGGAGGGCCGCGACAGCTTCTGGACCTGGCGGGAGACGATGTACCGCTTCGTCGGCCTCTTCACGCCGGAGGATGCGGAGGCCGTCGCCGCGCAGCTCTATGCGGAGCTGCTGGAGCACGGCTTCACCGGCGTGTGCGAGTTCCACTATTTGCACCACCAGCCCGACGGCACGCCGCATGACGACCCCGCCGAGATGGCGAAGCGGCACATCGCGGCGGCGCGGCGGGTGGGCATCGGGATGACGATGCTGCCCTCGCTCTACCGGCATGGCGGCATCTTCGGCGTGGAGCCGCATGCGGGGCAGCGGCGATTCCTCAACGACCTCGACGGCTTCGCGCGCATCGTGGAGGGGGCGCGGGAGGCCTCGGCCGGGGATCCGCAGATGGCGGTGGGTCTCGCGCCGCATTCGCTGCGCGCCTGCACGCCGGCGATGATCCGCAAGGTCTCGGGCTTCGCGGGGCCGATCCACATCCACGCGGCGGAACAGCCGAAGGAGGTGGAGGAATGCCTGGCGGTGACGGGCAAGCGGCCGGTGCGGTGGATCCTCGACAGCCTGCCGGTGGATGAGCGCTGGGTGCTGATCCATGCGACGCATATGGACGATGGCGAAGTCACGGACCTCGCGAAGACCGGCGCGGTGGCGGGGCTCTGTCCCTCGACCGAGGCGTCGCTGGGCGATGGGACCTTCGCGCTGACGCGGTATCTGGCGGCGGGCGGGCGGTTCGGGATCGGCACGGACAGCCATGTGGGCACGGCGCCGCGCGACGAGCTGCGCCAGCTGGAGACGAGCCAGCGGCTGCGCGACCATGCCCGCGCGGTGGCGACGGGCGCGGCCAATCCCCACCCCGGGCGCACGCTGCTGGAAGGCGCGCTGGCCGGCGGCGTGCAGGCGAGCGGGCGCAGGATCGGCGCCATCGCGCCGGGGATGCGGGCGGATCTGGTGGAACTGGACCCCGCGCATCCCACGCTGGTCGGGCGCGCCGGCGACGGGCTGCTGGATGCCTGGGTCTTCAGCGGCCAGGGCAACCCCGTCCGCACCGTCGTCTGCGGCGGGCGCGTGGTGGTGGAGGCCGGGCGGCATGTGGACGCGCTGCCGATCGGGGAGCAGTTTGCGCGGACAATGCGGAGATTGCTGGCATGAGTGGTCAACTGGCGGGGCAGGTCGCGATCATCACCGGCGGCAGCCGGGGCATCGGGCGGCAGATGGCGCTGCTCTTCGCGCGCGAAGGCGCCGACATCGCCTTCTGCCACCTGGATGACGCGGCGGGCGCGGCGGAGGTGACCGCGGGGATCGAGGGCCTCGGGCGCCGGGCCTTCCATCGCTCCGTCGATGTGGCGGACAGCGACGGGCTGCGGGCCTTCATCGCCGATGCGCAGGCGGCGCTCGGGCCGTGCGACGTGCTGTGCAGCAATGCGGGGATGAACCTGCGCGGGCCGTTCGAGACACTGCCCGACGAGCATTTCGACCGCGTCATCGCCGTGCATGTGAAGGCGGCCTGGGTCGGCGCCAAGGCGGTGTGGGATGGGATGGCCGCGCGCGGCCGCGGGCGGATCATCGTCACGGCCTCGCAGCTCGCCTTCAAGGGCGGCATCGGGATCGTGCCCTACGTCACCGCCAAGGCGGCGCTGGTCGGCTTCGTGCGCGCGCTGTCGCGGGAGGGGGCGCCGAAGGGCATCCTGGTGAACGCCATCGCGCCGGGGCCCGTCACCACCGACCTGACGGCGCAGCTCGGCGAGGGCTGGGCGGAGCGGACGGGGGCGGGGCTGCCGATCGGGCGCGTCGGCAAGCCGGCGGAGATCGCGGCGGCGGCGCTGCTGCTGGCCTCCTCGCCCGGGGGCGACTTCTTCGTGGGCGCGACGCTGTCGCCGAATGGCGGGGACGTGATGCATTGAGCACTGTGCGGGGGCTGACGCCGGCGGAGGCCGCGACCGCGGTCGAATGGGCGGCGGCGGAGGGGTGGAATCCGGGGCTGTCGGACCTCGGCTGCTTCCTGGCGCAGGATCCCGGGCTGTTCCTCGGCGTGGAGGAGGGGGGGCGGTTGGCCTCCGTGATTGCGGCCACGCGCTACGGGGCGGAGTTCGGCTTCATCGGCTTCTACATCGCGCGGCCGGCGATGCGGGGGCATGGCCTCGGCATGATGGTGTGGCAGGCGGCGATGGCGCGGCTGGCGGGGCGGCTGGTCGGGCTGGACGGCGTGGTGGCGCAGCAGGCGAACTATCGCAAATCCGGGTTTTCGCTGGCCTGGAACAACATCCGCTTCGGCGGCGTGCCGGCTTCGGCGGGCGCCGTTCCGGCGGATGTGGTGGCGGCGTCGAGCGTGCCCTTCGCGGCGCTGGCGGCGCTGGACCGTTCCGTGTTTCCGGCGGAACGCGAGGGGTTTCTCCGCGCCTGGCTGGCGGCGCCGGGGCATGTGGCGCTGGCGGTGTTGCGGGACGGGGAGGTGGCGGGCTTCGGCGTCATCCGCCCGGCGCAAGAGGGGCACAAGATCGGGCCGCTGGTCGCGGCGGATCGGGGGGTCGCGGAGCGGCTGGTGGCGGCGCTGATCGCGCAGGCGGTGCCGGCGGGGGGTTCGGTGTTCCTGGATGTGGCGGAGCCTCAGCGGGAGGCGGTGGGGCTGGCGGAGGGGCTGGGGCTGGCCCCGGTGTTCGAGACGGCGCGGATGTACACGGGGGCGGCGCCCGCGGTGCGGATGGAACGGCTGTTCGGCATCACGACCTTCGAACTGGGCTGAACCGCCCCCGCGCCATCGTGATCGCGCGCCGCGCCCCATTCGCCGCTTGCACCCGGCGAAGGACGCCCCGGCCGTGCTAGCGCCTTGCCGTGATGAAGGGCACGGGCGGCATTCCAGGCCTGGGAAGGTGTAGCGCGGGGCCATCCGCGAGGGGCCGCGCCGCGTGACGCGCCCGGCCCCCCGGCTGCGCTTCGCGGTCCTGCTGCTCGGCCTGGTGGTGGCGGTGCTGGTGCCCTCCCTCGGCTTCGGCGCCTTCGCCGCCTGGCAGGCCGTGCAGGGGCGGCAGGATGCGGCGGGGGCGCGGCTGGTCGATACGGCCCGGGACCTCGCCTCCGCGCTGGACCGGGAGATCGACCGACACCTCGGCATCCTGCGCGGCCTGGCGGCGGCGGAGGCGCTGGATGGGCCGGCGCCGGACCTGCCGCGCTTCGAGGCGCAGGCCAGGCGCGTGGTCGGCACCTTCGGCACCAGCGCGACCCTGCTGGATGCGGTGACGCTCCGCCCGCTGCTGGATACCGCCGCCCCCCCGGGCAGCGCGCCCGGTGGCGCCATGCCCGCCCATGCCGTGGTGCGGGACCGGCGGGCGCCGGCGGTGACGGATTTCCTGCCGGGCGGCGCGGGCGGCCATGCGGCCAGCATCGGCGTGCCGGTGGAGCGCGACGGCGCCGTCCGCTTCGTGCTGGCGGTGCGGATGGAGGCGGAGGCCTTCCGCCGCGCCCTGGCCGCGCCGCTCGGCGCGGGGCCGCGCTTCGCCTCCCTGACCGATGGGCGCGGCGTCGTGGTGGCGCGGTCCGACGCGCATCACGGCCGCCGGACCGGCCAGCCGATCCCGGCGGCGAACCGGCGGCAGCTGGCCGCGGCGCCGGCCGGGCTCTACCGCGCCGCCACCTTCGATGGCGTGCCCCATGTCTTCGGCTTCCACCGCCTGGCCCTGGCCGAGGGCTGGACGGTGGTGGCGGCGGAACCCGCGGCCGGCTTCGATGCCGCCTGGCGCATCACCGCGCTGACGCTCGGCGCCGGGGCGGGGCTGGCGCTGCTGCTGGGCTGCGGCCTGGCCTTCGTCATCGCGCGGCTCGTGCTGCAGCCCGTGCGGCGGCTGGAGGCGCATGCGCGCGTGCTGGCGGATGGGGAGGGGCCGCTGCCGGTCGGCGCCGCCGCCGCCATGCCCCCCGCGCGGGTGGCGGAGCTGGAGGCGCTGCGGCGCGGCTTCGCGGCGGTGGAGACGGCGATCGGCGCGCGGGAGGAAAGGCTGCGGCAGGAGGCGGAGCGCGTGGCCCTGGCGCTGGCCGCCGGCGCCATCGTCGGCACCTGGGACTGGGACCTGGTGACGGACCGCTTCAGGCTGGATGAGCGCTTCGCCTTCTATTTCGGCCTCGACCCCGCGCGGGCGCGCAGCGGGCTGTCGCTGGAACAGGTCATCGCCACCGTCCATCCGGACGACCTGCCCGGCCTGCGCACCGCCATCGCCGGCGCCATCGCCCGCGGCGGCCCCTATGCGCATCCCTACCGCGTGCGCGGGCGGGACGGCGTGTTCCGCTGGATCGAGGCGAATGGCCGCGTCTATCTCGGCCCGGATGGCAGGCCGCTGCGCTTCCCGGGCGTGCTGCTGGACATCGAGGCGCGCCGGAACCTGGAGGCGGAGCGCGACCGGTCCGCCATGCTGCTGCGCGCCTTCATCGCCGCCATGCCGGGCGTGGTCTACGCCAAGGACCGGGAGGGCCGGATGCTGGTGGCGAATGAAGGCGTGGCCAGGCTGGTGGGCAAGCCGCTCGACACGATCCTGGGCCGGACGGATGCGGCGTTCCTCGATGATCCCGCGCAGGCCGCGGCCGTGGCGGCGAATGACCAGCGGATCATGGACAGCGGCGTGGCCGAGCAGGTGGAGGAGGCGGTGACCCTGCCCGATGGCAGCCCGGCGATCTGGCTTTCCACCAAGGCGCCCTTCCGCGACGGGGTGGGGAAGGTGGTCGGGCTGATCGGGTCCTCCGTGGACATCACCGCGCGCATCCAGGCCGAGGCGCGGCTGCGGGAGAGCGAGACGCAGCTGCGCCTGGCGAGCGAGGCGGGGGCGATCGGCTTCTTCTCCTGCGACATGGAGAGCGGCGCCACCTACTGGTCGGAGATGATGTACCGGCTCTACGGCCTCGACGCGTCGCTGCCGCCGCCTTCCATGCTGCCGGAGGGCGCGCATCTGGACATGGTGCATCCCGAGGATCGCGCCGCCCTGCGCGACCGGCGCCTGGCGGCGATGGCGGACCGGGCGCTGGTGACCTTCGCCTTCGAGTTCCGCATCCGCCGCGGCGATACCGGGGAGGTCCGCTGGATCGCGAGCCGCGGCGAATTCGTCCGCGCGGTGGATGGAACGGTGCGGATGATCCGCGGCGGGCAGCAGGATGTGACGGCGCGGCGGGAGGATGCGGACCGGCTTCGGCTGATGGTGCATGAGCTGAACCACCGCGTGAAGAACACGCTGGCGACGGTGCAGAGCATCGCGGCGCAGAGCCTGCGCGGCACCGATGAAGGCGTGCGGAAGGGGCTGGAGGCACGGATCCTGGCGCTGGCCGCGGCGCATGACGTGCTGACGCGGGATGGCTGGGCGGGGGCCAGCATCGATGAGGTGGTGGCCGGCGTGCTGGCGCCCCATGGCGGGCGGGACGGCGCGCGCTTCCGCGTGCAGGGCCCGCCGCTGCGGCTGGTGCCGCGCGTCGCGGTGACGCTGTCCATGGCGCTGCATGAGCTGGCGACGAATGCGCTGAAATACGGGGCGCTGTCGGTGCAGTCGGGGCATGTGGCGATCGGGTGGGAGACGGTGGCGGGCGATCCCGCGCTGTTCCGCCTGCGCTGGACGGAACGCGGCGGCCCGCCGGCGGCGCCGCCGGAGCGCCAGGGCTTCGGCACGCGGCTGATCGAGCGCAGCCTGGCGCATGACCTGGGCGGCACGACGCGGATCGATTTCGCGGCGGAGGGGGTGAGTTGCGTGGTGGAGGCGCCGCTGGCGGGGGTGGTGGCGCCGGCGGGGGTGGTGGCGCTGCCGCGGGTGGGGCGGGCGGGGTAGGGGGCGGGAACGCAGGAGGAACATCGTGCTTGACAGTGAAGCGGTCCACGACCACCTTCGACGTCAAGTGGGACGGGAATGCTCGTCCGGCGTCTGGCCTCGGGGAAGCCCGGGGCCTTTCGCTTTTCAGGGGAATATCTTGAGGCCGTAGCCCGATATCCGGCCCGCGGAGCTACGTCGCATTTTCGGCTCGATCAGGTCATAGGCGCGGTTGGGTTGCGCCGGATTGATGACGTGGCGGCCGATGGGATGGGCAACGAGGTCAGCGACCTGCAGCCCTGTCGAGTTGTGCTTCTTGTCCATGAACCGGATGGCCAGATTCGGCATAGGGCCGCCATGGACGCCTTGTCCGTCCTTGATGCGCAGGAAGGACAGTTCGAGCGTCGCGTCCTCTGTCCTGCCGCGCCGTTCGACAATGACATGCGTCAGCCTGTCGGCCTGCGCCTTCTCCTGCAGCCAGCGCTGCAACCTTTCCATGCAGAAGGCGAGTGCGATGTCGTAGGGGTTCGATGGTTCGCTGTAGCGCGCGACGTGGCGCTGCTTGTCGATGACGGCGGCGATGATGGTGACCGGCATGTCGGCCATGAGCCGGTGGAGGCGGTCGGTGAACCGCCCGCGCGTGTCCGGGTTGAGAAGGATGTTGAACTCGCCTGTCGCCTTGCGGATGTCGTGGCTGTGGAGGACCACGCAGTCGCAGCCCCAGAAGTCGAACTTCAGGCGCTGGACGCTGGGCACGGCGTGGCTGATGTAGGCGTTCTTCTCGAAGATGCAGAAGGCGAGGACGAAGACCGGGTTCTGCGGGTTGATGGAGGTGAGGCTGTGATCGCCGCTCTCATCCGCGTAGACGACATAGTCGCTGAACTGCATGCGTAACGATATCACGGGCGGGCGCGGTAACGGAGTCCGATTCGGCCGGCCCGCCCCTGGGCCTCTGCATCCCGTCTGCGGGTCTCAGCGTGCTGCCGCCGCCTCGCCGCGCACCAGGCGCTGCACCTCGAACCCCTGGCCCAGCGCGATCGCCACGGCGGCGGCGTAGTCCGCCTCGCTCATCGCCGGCGTGCGCGACAGCACCCAGAGGTAGTTCCGCCCCGGCGCGCCGACCACGGCCCAGCGGTATTCCGGGTCCAGCCCGATCACCCAGTAGTCGCCGTAGAAGGGCCAGAAGAAGGTGACGCGCAGCTTCGCATTCCCGCTGCCTTCCACGGCATAGGCGCTGGCCGTCGCCACCTGTTCCTCGCCCCGCGCATCGCGGCAGCGATTCACCACGCCGACCGTGCCGTCCGGCCGCGCGGTGTAGGTCGCGGTCGTGTTCGTGCAGGCGCGGCCGCCGCCGTCCTGGAAGCGGTTGGGGAAGCGGGCGATCTCGTGCCAGGTGCCGGCGTAGCGGGCTAGGTCCACGCTCGCGACCGTCGCGGGCGGCGGCTCCGCAGGGGGCGTGGCGCAGGCGGCGAGCAGCAGGGGCAGGGCGAGCAGCAGGCGGCGGATCACGGGCGGGACTCCCACGGTTTCATCCACCAACGCGCGGATCGCCCGGAACGATCCCGGGCGGCAGGCTCGCCACATGGTCGAAGATGGCGCCGGCCGTGGTGATCCAGACCTGGTCGCGGTGCTGCGCGATCTCGGCAAGCGCCCGCCGCAGGTGCCGCATCCGGTGGGGCTGGCCGATGATGTAGGGGTGCAGCGCGATGCCCATCACCTGGGGCAGCCCGTCCCGGACCTGGCGCAGGCGTTCGTGGAAATCATCCAGGATCATCGCCGCGAAGGCATCGCCGCCATCCTTGCGGCCGACGATGGCGGGGATGTCGTTCACCTCCTGCGGGTAGGGCATGGCCAGCAGGGGGCCTGACCGCGTCCGCATCCAGACGGGCGCGTCGTCCGCGCACCAGTTCATGGTGTAGCGGTAGCCGGCCTCGGCCAGCAGGTCGGGGGTGGTGCGGCTCTCCGCGATCCAGGGGCTGAGCCAGCCGCGCGGCGCCGTGCCCTCGGCAGCCAGGATCGCCGCGGTCGAGTCGGCGATCAGCTTCGCCTCCTCGGCCTCCGGCAGCACGGATTGGCGTTCGGAATTGGTGCGGCCATGGCCGGCCATCTCGTCGCCCCGGGCGCGATGGGCGGCGATGAGGTCCGGCGCGTAGTCGTACATGGCGCTGTTCAGCAGCAGCGTCGCGGGCAGGGCCAGCTCGTCCAGCGTCTCCAGCAGCCGCCAGGCGCCGACGCGGTTGCCGTAGTCCCGCCAGGCGAAGTTCAGGATATCGGGCTGCGGGCCGCCGGGGGCGAGTTCCGCGCCCAGGCCCTCGCCGAAGGCGAAATGCTCCAGGTTCACGCCGAGATAGACCGCGAGCTTCCCGCCATTCGGCCAGGCATAGGGCGCGCGGCCCCGCCAGGCCGTGTAGTCGTAGCGTCCATGGGTGGGCAGCATCGGGCACTCCGGCGATCGGTCGCGGCGGAGGTGGGTCATTTCGCGCGCCCCGGCAACCCCGCGAAAACGCCGCCCCGGGTGGGATGACCGTTTCGCGCCGGTGGCCTATGGTCCGGCGCAATGGGACGGGTCAGACAGGGTGAGGGGGCGGCCGGGGCGCTGCTGCGGCGGGAAGCGCGCGCGGCGCGGGCGCATCTGGCCGTGCCGCTGGTGCTCGGCATCGGGCAGGTCGCCACCGGCATCGGCCAGGCCTGGCTGGTCGCGCTGCTGATCGCCCGGCTGCTCGGCATCGGGGATGCGGGCTGGACGGAGCTGGCGGCGGCTGGGGCGCTGGCGCTGCTCTCGGCCGCGATCGGCATCGCCCAGGAACGCGCCCTGATCGCGGCGGGGGAAGCGGCCAAGACCCGCCTTCGCAACCAGGCCTTCGCGCGGCTGCTGGCGACGGGGGCGGAGGACCAGCGCCCGGTCGGCGAACGCGCCGCGCTGGTGGTCGATCGGATCGAGGCGCTGGAAGGCTTCCTCACGCGCTGGCTGCCCGCCGCCATGCTGGCGATCGCGGGGCCGCTGCTGGTGGCCGCGGCCGCCTTCGCGGTGGATGCGACCAGCGGCGCCATCCTGCTGGTGGCGGGGCTGCTGGTGCCGGTGGCGATGGCGGTGACGGGCATCGGCGCGGCGCAGGCCAGCCGCCGGCAGTTCTCCGCGCTGGATCGCCTGTCCGGCCGCTTCCTCGACCGCATGCGCGGGCTGCCGACGCTGGTGCTGTTCCGGCGGCAGGAAGCGGAGGCGACGGCGCTGCGCGTCGCGGCCGACGAGCTGCGCGGGCGCACCATGCGGGTGCTGCGGGTCGCCTTCCTGTCTTCCGCCTCGCTGGAGGCGCTGGCGGCGGCGGCCATCGCCTGCCTCGCGGTGCGGCATGGCGCGGTGCTGGGGCTGACGCATCCGGACCCCGCGGGCGCCATCTTCACCCTGCTGCTGGTGCCGGCCTTCTTCGCGCCGCTGCGCGCCTTCTCCCAGGCCTATCACGAACGCCTCGCCGCCCGCGGGGCCGCGGCGGAGCTGGCGCCGCTGCTGGAGGATGACGGCGCCGCGCCGGGCTACCGGCTGGAGGAAGTGCCGAACAAGCTGGTCGTCACCTTCCAGGACGTGACGCTGACCTACGACCCCGCCCGCCCGCCGGCGCTGGACGGGCTGAGTTTTCGGGTGCTGCCCGGGGAGACGCTGGTGCTGGCCGGGCCCTCCGGCGCGGGCAAATCCTCCGTCCTCCGGCTGCTGATGGGCTTCCGGCGGCCGGATGGCGGGCGGATCGCCTTCAACGGGCAGGACGCGACCCTGCTGGCCCCCGCCGAGCTTCGCCGCCTGACCGCCTATGTCGGCCAGCGCGCGCACCTGTTCCGCGGCACGCTGCGGGAGAATATCGCCCTGGCCCGGCCCGATGCCCCGCCCGCGGCGGTGGAGGCGGCGGCCGAGGCGGCGCGGGTGATGGATTTCGCGCGCGGCCTGGCGCAGGGGCTCGACACGCTGGTGGGGGAGGGCGGCTTCGGCCTCTCCGGCGGGCAGGCGCAGCGCGTGGCGGTGGCGCGGGCCTTCCTGCGGGACGCGCCGCTGGTGCTGCTGGATGAGCCGACGGCGCATCTGGACCCGGGGACGGAGGCCGAGGTGCTGGAGAGCATCCGCCGCCTCTGCGCCGGGCGCACCGCCATCATCGCCACCCATTCGCGCCTGGCGCAGCGCACCCTCGGCCGGGTGCTGGAGATCGAGGGCGGGCGCGCGGTCGGCGCCCGGATGGCGGGCGAATGAACGCGGACCTGCTGCGCGTGCTGGGGCTGTGGCGGAGCCGCGCCTGGTGGCTGGCGGCCGGGCTCGCCATGGCCTGCGCGGCCTCGCTGGCGGGGCTCGCGCTGCTGGCACTCGCCGGGCGCGGGGTGGCGGAGGGCGTGACGCCGGCCGCGATCTTCGCCGGCGGCGCGGCGGCCTTCTTCTGGCTGCGGCCCGTCGTGATCCTGCGGCCGGTCTTCCGCTACCTGGAACGCCTGGTCACGCATGCCGCCACCTTCCGGGCGCTGGCGGATACGCGCGTCTGGTTCTTCCGGCGGCTGGCGGAACGGCTGCCAGCGGGGCTCGGCTTCCGGCGGGCGGGGGACCTGCTCGGCCGCCTCGTCTCCGATATCGATGCGCTGGACCGCGTCTATCTCGGCGCCATCGTGCCGGGCGCCGCGGCGGTGGCGGCGGTGCTGGCCATCACGGTGGTGCTGGGGGCGGTTTCGCTGCCGCTGGCCGCGCTGGTCTCCGTGCCGCTGGCGCTGGCGCTGCTGCTGCCGCCGCTGCTGGCGCCGGGCGCGGCGGCGGCCGGCGAACGGGTGGCGGTGGCGCAGGGGTCGCTGCGCGCCGCCGTGGTCGATCCGCTGACCGGCATCGAGGATACGCTGGCCGCCGGCGCCGAGGGCCGCGCCGCCGCCCGCGCGGACCGCGAGGGCCAGGCCCTGGCCGCGGCGCAGCGCGCGCTGTCCCGCCGCGCGGCTTATGGCGGCGCCGCCGGGATGCTGCTGACCCAGGCGGCCATGCTGGGCGCGCTGGCCTATGGCCTGGCGGTCGGGGAGGGCGGCGTCGCCGCCGCGGTGCTCGGCCTGTTCCTGGCCACCGCCGCCGCCGAGGCCTTCGGCCTGCTGCCCCGCGCGGGCGCGGCGCTGGCCGCCGCGGGCGCCAGCGCCCGCCGCCTGTTCGAGGCCGCGGACCAACCCGCGCCCGTCGCCGAGCCCGCCGAACCCGCCACGCCGCCGCGCGGCCACGCCATCAAGGTGGAAGGGCTGCGCTTCGCCTGGGCGCCGGACCGGCCACCCGTCCTCGACGGGCTCGACCTCGACGTGCCGGAAGGCGCGCGCGTCGCCCTGCTCGGGCCCTCCGGCATCGGGAAATCCACGCTGACCTCCCTGCTGCTGAAGCTCGCGGCACCGCAGGGCGGGCGGATCACGCTGGGGGGCGTGGATATCGCGACCCTGCCGGCCGACGCCGTGCGGTCCCGCATCGCCTGCCTGACGCAGGATGCGCGCCTCTTCGACGACAGCATCGAGGAGAACCTCCGCCTCGCCCGGCCGGACGCGCCGGAAGCGGATCTCTGGCAGGCGCTGGACCGCGCCGGGATCGGGGAGATGGTGCGCGCCCTGCCGGAAGGCCTGGCGACGCGCTGCGGGGAAGCCGGGGCGCGCTTCTCCGGCGGCCAGGCGCGGCGCCTGGCCCTGGCCCGCGCGCTGCTGACCGACGCGCCCGTGCTGATCCTCGATGAGCCGGCCGCGGGACTCGACGCCGAGACCGAACGCGCCTTCCTGGAGACGCTGGGCGAAGCCACCCAGGGCCGCAGCGTGATCCTGATCGTCCACCGCCTGATCGGCGTGGAACGCCCCCACCGGATCCTGCGGCTGGCGGCGGGGCGCGCCCTTCCGGCGATGGGGTGAGGGTGGCTCGCCAGGGGGCTTTGCCCCCCGGCACCCCCCACCAGGGTCCAGCGGGACCCTGGACCGCGTCATGATGGGATCAGGGGAGAGGGGCCGGAACGCGCGCTTGTCCGACGCGCGCGCAGGCCCCTCTCCCCTGATCCCATGAAGGGGGTTCCGAGCAACCGTCTTGCGCTGGGCGTGGTGGGGTCAGGCGGTCTGGTGGTTGGAGGTGGCCCAAGGCTGTCGTGTGCGCATCATGGCGTTCAGGATGACGACGAGTTTGCGCATGACGGCGCCG
>NZ_JAERQN010000011.1 GCF_016805305.1 Falsiroseomonas ponticola
CGCCTCAAGGACTGGCGCCGCATCGCCACCCGCTACGACCGATGCCCCACCATCTTCTTCGGCGCCGTCACACTCGCCGCCATCGTCATCTTCTGGCTCGGCCAATGAGTCCTGAGCCTAGAGCACGCTGCGTTCAAATGAACGCAGCTCGTGCTCTAGAAGTCATTGAATCTAGGGCAAGAAATGCGTTCAGATGATTCCATCCGAACGCGTATTGCCCTAGGCCGGGATGATGGCGGTGGCCTCGATCTCGACCTTCGCCTGGGGCTCGACCAGCGCCACCACCTGCACCAGCGCCATGGCGGGGAAGTTGCGGCCCATCACGGCGCGATAGGCGGGGCCGAGTTCCGCCAGGCTGGCGCGGTATTCCGCCATGTCGGTGACGTACCAGGTCAGGCGGCCGATATGTTCCGGGCCGCCCCCGGCTTCCTTCACCACCGCCAGGATATTCTCCAGCGCCTGGCGGACCTGCGGCACGAAGCCCGCGGGGAAGCGGCCTCCGGCATCCCAGCCGATCTGCCCGCCCACCAGCACGACGCGGCCCTGGCCCATCATCCCGTTGGAATAGCCGCGCGGCGCCGGCCAGCCGGCCGGCTGCAGGGCGGTGAGGGGGCTGTCAGCCATGGGCGCAACGCTCCTGGTAGGCGACCAGCGCCGCGCGAAGGTCGGCCGGGATCGGCACGGCGCGGCGGGCATCGAGGTCGGTGGTGGCGGTGACGAGGGCGAGCCGGGCCAGCTCCTCCTCCCCGCGATGGATGTGGACGGTCAGCGCATAGGAACCGCCGCCGATGCGCGTCAGGATCGGCGTCAGCGCGATGCGGTCGCCCATCAGGCCGGGGCGGAAGAAATCGGCCTCCGCATGCACGAAGCCGGTGCCGATGCGGCGCTGGCCGTGCAGGGCGTGGAAGTCGATGCCGAGATCCTCGGTGAACCAGTCCTCCACCATGCCATTGGCCATGGCGAAGAAGGACGGGAAGAAGACGATGCCGGCGGGGTCGCAATCGCCGAAGCGGATGCGCTGCCGCCCGCGGAAGGCGCGGGCGGGCAGGGCGGCGGCGGCGATGGGCGCCGGTCGGCTCATGCGCCGGACTGGGCCTGCTTCCGCAGCGCGAAGCGCTGCAGCTTGCCGGTCTCGGTCCGCGGGAGGGCGGACACGAAGACAACGCTTCGCGGATATTTGTAGGGCGCGACCTCGGCCTTCACATGGTCCTGGAGCGCCTTGACCAGGGCCGCGTCCCCGGTGATGCCGTCCTTCAGCACGACATAGGCGCGCACCACCATCCCCCGTTCCGCATCCGGCGCGCCGACCACGCCGCATTCCTTCACGGCGGGATGGGTCAGCAGGGCGGATTCCACCTCCGGCCCCGCGATGTTGTAGCCGGCGGAGACGATCATGTCGTCGTTGCGGGCCTGGTACCAGAAATAGCCATCGGCATCCTGGATGTAGGTGTCGCCGGTGATGTTCCAGCCGCGCTCGACATATTGCGCCTGGCGCGGGTCATCGAGATAGCGGCACCCCGTCGGCCCCTGCACGGCGAGCCTGCCCGGCGTGCCGCGCGGCACCTCGGCGCCGGCCTCGTCCACCACCCTGGCGCGGTAGCCCGGCACGGGGATGCCGGTGGCGCCGGGGCGGATCTGGTCCTCCCGCGCCGCGATGAAGATGTGCAGCATCTCCGTCGCGCCGATGCCGTCCATCAACTTGAGGCCCGTGGCCTTCTGCCAGGCCTCGAAGATCGGCACCGGCAGGGTTTCGCCGGCGGAGACGCATTTGCGCAGGCTGGAGAGGTCGTGCTCCCCGGCCCTGGCCGCCATGACGCGATAGGCGGTGGGCGCGGTGAAGCAGACCGTCGCGCGGTGATGCGCGATGGCGGCGGGCAGTTCCTCCGGCGGCGCCTTCTCCAGCAGCACGGCGGTGGCGCCGACGCGGAAGGGGAAGAGCACCAGCCCGCCGAGGCCGAAGGTGAAGGCGAGCGGGGGCGAGCCGATGAAGATGTCGCTGGGCTCCGGCTTCAGCACCTGCATGGCATAGCCGTCGCAGATCGCCAGCATGTCGCGATGGAAATGCAGCGTGCCCTTGGGTTCGCCCGTGCTGCCGCTGGTGAAGCCGATCAGGCAGACATCATCGGCGGCGGTGTCGCAGGCCGCGAAGCTGCCGGGCGCCTCCGCCACCATCGCCTCCAGCATCCCGTTGCCCCAGGTGACGAGGTGCCGGAGGTCTGGCCCCTCCGCCTTGCGCAGTTCCTCGACCAGCCGCGCATCGCAAAGCGCATGCGTGATGCGCCCCTTGCGCAGCACCTGCGACAATTCCTTGGCGCGCAGCAGCGGCATGGTGGCGACGACGACGCCGCCCGCCTTCAGCACGGCGAAATAGGCCGCGACCATCCAGGCATTGTTGGCGCTGCGCAGCAGCACGCGGTTGCCTGGCACCAGGCCGAGGCGCGAGACCAGCACATGCGCGATCCGGTCCACACGCTCCGCCAGCTGGCGATAGCTCAGCGTCTCCGCCGGCGTCACCAGCGCGGGGTGGTCGCCGCGGCCGCGCTCCAGGTTGCGGTCCAGCAGTTCCACCGCGCAGTTGAGGCGCGCGGGATACTGGAACTCCGGCCGGTCCAGCAGGAAGTCCGGCCACTGGTCGCGCGGGGGCAGGTTGTCCCGGCAGAAGCTGTCCTGGTGGGCGGATGCGCCCATGGCCTGCGTCATCATCCCGTCCATCCCCGTCTCCCGGTTCATGATGTGGATGTGCGACTGTCGCGTTCGGCGCGCGCGATCACGATGCGCTGCACCTCCGAGGCGCCTTCATAGACCCGCAGCGCCCGGACTTCCCTGTAGAGTTCTTCGGCCTTGTGGCCCTTGGTGACGCCGAGGCCGCCATGGATCTGCACGTTGCGGTCGGCGCAGCGCTGCGCCGCCTCCGTCGCGTGCAGCTTGGCCATGGAGGCCTCCCGCGTGACGCGCGGCTGGCCGGAATCTTTCAGCCAGGCCGCGCGATAGACGAGAAGGGCGGAAGCCTCGACATCCACCGCGCTGTCGGCGATGGCGGCCTGGCTCATCTGCTGGTCGAACAGCGCGCCGCCGAACAGCTTTCTCGAACTGGCGCGTTCCACCGTCATGTCGAAGGCGCGGCGCGCGAAGCCGAGCGCGGCGGCGCCGACGGTGGCGCGGAACACGTCGAGCGTGCCCATCGCCACCTTGAAGCCCTCGCCGGGCTTACCGATGAGGTCATCGACGGAGACGCGGACATCCTCGAAGGCCAGCGTCGCCAGCGGATGCGGCGCCGTTACGTCGATCCGCTCCGCAATCGTCAGCCCCGGCGCATCGGCGGCGACGAGGAAGGCGGAGAGGCCCCGCGCGCCCGGTGCCTCGCCGGTGCGGGCAAAGACGATGTAGGAGGCCGCGATCCCGCCATTGCTGATCCAGGTCTTGCGCCCGTTCAGCCGCCAATGGCCATTGCCATCCGGCGTCGCGGTGGTGGCGAGTGCCGCCACATCGCTGCCCGCCTCCGGCTCGCTCAGCGCGAAGGCGGCGAGGTTGGTGCCCGCCCTCGCGCCCGGCAGCAGCCTTTCGCGCTGCGCC
Organism: Falsiroseomonas ponticola; assembly: GCF_016805305.1. Lineage (GTDB taxonomy): Bacteria > Pseudomonadota > Alphaproteobacteria > Acetobacterales > Acetobacteraceae > Falsiroseomonas > Falsiroseomonas ponticola. The sequence continues at coordinate 3,574 of NZ_JAERQN010000011.1, forward strand.
GCCGTGCCGAACAGCGTCACCGGCCCGGTGCCGAGCCCCTGCATGGCGAAGGCGAAATCCGCGAGGCCGCTATGCCGCGCTAGGATGTCGCGCGCGATGCAGAGGCTGCGCACGTCGAGCCTGCCATCGGCGGGGCAGGGCACGCGCAGCAGCCCCGCATCGCCCATCGCGCGCGCCAAGCGCTGCACGCTGCCATCCGCATCATGCTCGTCGGACAGCGCCTCCGCATGCTGCGCAGCCCAGGCCTCGACCTCCGCCGCCCAGTCGCGGTGGCGATCCTCGAAGAAGGGCCACTGGAGGAAGGTACGGTCTGCCATCAGTCGCCCTTGAAGACGGGGCGCTGCTTCGCCACGAAGGCGTCATAGGCGCGGCGGAAATCCTGCGTCGTCATGCAGAGCGCCTGCGCCACGGCCTCGGCTTCGATCGCCTGGTCCATGGACATGGCCCATTCCATCTGCAGCATGCGCTTGGTCATGGCATGGGCGAAGTTCGGACCCTCCGCGATCTCCCGCGCCAGCTTCGCCGCGGCGGCCTGGAGCGCATCGGGCTCATGCAGCGCGTTGAAGAAGCCCCAGGCCAGGGCCTCCTCGCCGCCCAGTGACCGGCCGAGATACAGCAGCTCGCTCGCCCGTCCCTGGCCGATGATGCGGGGCAGGATGGCGCAGGCGCCCATGTCGCAGCCCGCGAGGCCGACGCGGTTGAACAGGAAGGCGGTCTTGGCCCGCGCGGTGCCGAGGCGGATGTCGGAGGCCATGGCGATGATGGCGCCCGCGCCGGCGGCAATGCCGTCGATGGCCGCGATGATGGGCTGCGGGCAGGCGCGCATGGCCTTCACCAACTCGCCCGTCATGGCCGTGAACTGCATCAGCCCCTTGGTGTCGCGATCGAGCAGCGGGCCGATGATCTCATGCACATCGCCGCCCGAGCAGAAATTGCCGCCGGCGCCGGTGATGACGAAGGCCTTCACCGCATCGTCGTGGACGGCGGCGCGCAGGATCGCCGCCATCTCCGCGTAGCTGTCGAAGGTCAGCGGGTTCTTCCACTCCGGCCGGTTCAGCGTCAGCGTCGCGACGCCGCCCTCGATATCCAGCCGCAGATGCTGCGCCGTGTAGTCGGCAAGCGGGCCGCTGATGGCCGTGATCATGGTGTTTCCTCGGGTGAAAGCGCGGCCCTGACGGAGCCCTTGGCCTGGCCGAGCAGGCGGAACAGCGCGGCGCGGTCGGCGGGTTCGAGGCCGCCCAGCAGTTCCGCCACCCAGCCCTCATGCGCCGCCGACTGACGTGCGAATTCGCGCTTGCCCTTGGCCGTCAGCCGCAGCATCTGCGCGCGGCGGTCGCCGGGCCGCGCGCGGCGTTCCACCAGCCCCTCGGCCTCCAGCCGCGTGGCCAGGCCGGTGACGTTGCCGTTGCTGACCATCATGCGGCGGGAGACGTCGCCCAGCGTGAGCCCCGCCGGCGCGCGGTCCAGCGCCGCCAGCAGGTCGAAGCGGGGCAGGGTGGTGTCGAAGTCCCGCCGGAGGCGGGTGCGGATCTCGCCCTCGATCAAGGTCGCGCAGGTCAGCAGCCGCAGCCAGAGGCGAAGGTCGTCCTTGTGGCCGGGCGGCGCGCCGGCCAGGGCCGTCTCCGCATCCACCGCCACGGGCATCATGTCGTCCGGGGTCATGTCTCCCCCCCATCCACCGCGATGGCCTGGCCGTTGATGGCGGCGCTGCCGGGCAGGCAGAGGGCGAGCACCGCCGCGGCGACCTCCGCCGGCTGCACCAGCCGCTTCTGCGGGTTGTGCCTGGCGAGTTCCGCCCGCGCCTCGTCCTCGCCGCGCCCTGTCTTGGCGACGATGCGCGCCGCGCTCTCCGCCACGATGGCGGTATCCGTGAAGCCCGGGCAGACCGCATTCACGGTCACGCCCTTGGCCGCGACCTCCTGCGCCAGGGCCCGCACCAGGCCGAGCAGCCCATGCTTCGCGGCGGTATAGGCGGTGACATAGGGGTAGCCCTTCAGCGCCGCCGTGCTGGCGACCATCACGATCCGCCCGTCCCGCGCTTCCAGCATCCCGGGCAGCACCGCCTGCGCCGCGGCGACCGCGCCCAGCACATTCACCCGCCACATCCGATCGAACAGCCCGGCGTCGGACTTCAGGAAGGGCGCGCTTTCCGCGGCGCCCGCGGCATTCACCAGGATGTCGAAGCGGGGCAAAGCGGGCAGGGCGGTCACATCCGCCACCAGCAGCCCCGCCGCATCGGCCGCCTCCACCGCCGCGCGCAGCGGCGCCTCACGCCGCCCGAGCACCGTCACCACCGCTCCCGCGCGCGTCAGCGCTTGCGCGCAGGCGAGCCCGATGCCGGTGCCGCCGCCCGTGACGAGCGCAGCCTTGCCGAGGAGTGGCGACGCTTCCATCCGACCTCCGATGCTTGAAGCCTAAAACATCATCCGCCGGCGGCGCAACCTTGCAATCCGGTTGCTGCGCCAATCTTTGAAGCCTAAACTATCTCGCGGCAGGGACAGGGGTGCAGCGATGCGCATCGCGGTGATCGGCGGCGGCCCGGCGGGCCTCTATTTCTCCATCCTGATGAAGCGGGACTTTCCGCAGGCGCGCATCACGGTGGTGGAGCGCAACCGCCCGGACGACACCTTCGGCTTCGGCGTCGTCTTCAGCGACGCGACGCTGGATACCTTCCAGGCGGCGGATGAGCCGAGCTACCGCGCCATCACGGAAAGCTTCGCCTACTGGGACGACATCGCCATCGTCGCCAAGGGCCAGGAACACCGCATCAGCGGCAACGGCTTCTGCGGCTGTTCCCGCCGCACCCTGCTGATGCTGCTCTCCGACCGCGCCCGCGCGCTGGGCGTCGAGCTGGAATACCGGCGGGAGGCCTCGCCCGAGGATTTCCCCGATGCCGACCTCATCGTCGCCGCGGACGGCATCAACTCCCCCATCCGCGAACGCTTCCGCGACCATTTCAGGCCGGAAGTGGACCTCCGCCCCAACCGCTTCGCCTGGATGGGCAGCACGCGGCCCTTCGACGCCTTCACCTTCTTCTTCACGGAGAGGCCGGAGGGCATCTTCATCGCCCATTGCTACCAGTACGAGGCCGGCGCCAGCACCTGGGTGCTGGAGACCGATCCCGACACCTTCGCGAAGGCCGGCCTGGACCGGATGAACGAGGCGGAGTCGGCGGCCTATCTCGAAGGCGTCTTCGCGGAGGAACTGCAGGGCCATCGCCTCATCACCAACCGGTCGATGTGGCGCCAATTCCCGACCATCACCTGCGGCCGCTGGGTGAAGGACAACATGGTCCTGCTCGGCGATGCCAAGGCCAGCGCGCATTTCTCCATCGGCTCGGGCACCAAGCTCGCCATGGAGGACGCGATCGGCCTGCACCAGGCGTTCCTGAAGGGCGGCGACGTCGCCACCTGCCTCCATCGCTACGAGACCGACCGGCGCGAGGATGTGGAGAAGACCCAGCACGCCGCCGGCGTCTCGCTCGTCTGGTTCGAGCATGTGAAGCGCTTCTGGGGCTTCTCCCCGACTCGCTTCGCCTTCGGGGTGATGACGCGGTCCAAGGCCATCACCTGGGACAACCTCGCCCTCCGCGCGCCCGGCTTCGTGGCGGAGACACAGCGCGCGGTGGCGGAGGAGGCGCAGGCCGCCGGCCTGCCGGCCGATCCGCGCAAGCCGCCTATGTTCCAGCCCTTCGCGCTGCGCGACATGAAGCTCGCCAACCGTGTCGTCGTCTCGCCCATGTGCATGTATTCGGCGCCCGAAGGGGTCCCGGGCGACTTCCATGTCGCGCATTACGGCGCCCGCGCCATGGGCGGGGCCGGGCTGCTGTTCACGGAGATGACCTGCGTCAGCCCCACCGCCCGCATCACGCCGGGCTGCGCCGGCCTCTGGAACGATGAACAGCAGGCCGCCTGGACGCGCATCGTCGCGCTCGCCCACGCCACGTCACAGGCGAAGTTCTGCCTCCAGCTCGGCCATGCCGGGCGGAAGGGGGCGACGAAGCTGATGTGGGAGGGGATGGACCGGCCGCTCGCGGACGGCGCCTGGCCCATCCTTTCCGCCAGCGCGATCCCCTACTACCCCGAAAGCCAGGTGCCGCGCGCGATGACACGGGCGGACATGGACGAGGTGAAGGACGATTTCGTCGCGGCCACCCGCCGCGCCATCGCCTGCGGCTTCGACATGCTGGAGCTGCACTGCGCCCATGGCTACCTGCTGGCCAGCTTCCTCTCGCCCCTGACCAACCGCCGCGACGATGAGTATGGCGGCAGCGTCGGGAACCGGCAGCGCTATCCGCTCGAAATCTTCGAAGCGATGCGCGCCGTGTGGCCCGCGGAGAAGCCCATGTCGGTCCGCATCTCCGCGACCGACTGGGCGGAAGGCGGCCTGACGGATGATGATTGCCTGGCCATCGCGCGTGCCTTCGCGCAGGCGGGCGCGGACCTGATCGATGTCTCCACCGGCCAGACCGTGGCCGATGCCAGCCCGACCTATGGCCGCATGTTCCAGCTGCCCTGGTCCGACATGATCCGGAACGAGGCCGGCATTGCCACGATGTGCGTCGGCAACATCACCAGCGCGGACCAGGTGAACACCATCATCGCCGCCAATCGCGCGGACCTGGTGGCGCTGGCGCGGCCGCATCTGACGAACCCGTCCTTCACCCTGCACGCCGCGGCGCAGTATGGCGTGAAGGATATCGCCTGCCCGCCGCAATACCTCTGGGGCAAGGATGCGCTGCTGCGCAACGCGGCGAAGGATCAGGCGGAACTGCGGGAGCTGAAGCTGAAGGCCCGCCCGCGGAGCCACAAGCCGGAAGCGCAGACACTCCCGCGGGCGGCGGAGTAACCCCCGCCGCCCGCCAGGGCGTCCTCAGCCACGCGGCGCGGAGAGCGGCGCCAGCACGAAGTCGGTGTTCTCGCCGTTGGAGACCGACTGCGACACCACGCCCGGGGCCTGGTGCTGGGCGTAGTTGTCATCGAGGTAGGTCACCGCCACCTCATGGCCCGGCATCTGCTGCGTCACCACGCGGCCGCCGCCCACGACGTTGCCCTGGTAGCCCGGCGCATAGACGATCTCGCTGTTCTCGCCCGTGCCGACGGAACGGGGGTAGGAGGGGGCGTCGGCGGCCTGGGCGGTGGCGGCGCCGAAGGCCAGGGCCGTGCCGAACAGCGCGGCGGCCAGGGTCAGCTTGGAGGAGATGGTGGTCATGGTCGTTGGCTTTCTTCTCGATCAGGGTGGCGACCCGATGTCGCCGTCCGTGGCCAGAAGATGCGTCCCCGGCGGTCGTTGCGGGATTGCCGAATGTTCTTCGACCGGTATGCAGGAATGCATGCCCTCAAATTGTGTCATGCCGTAACAGCATGACACACAGCCTGGACTGGAGCCTGCTCCAGGCCTTCGTCGCGGTGATGCGCGCCGGCAGCCTTTCCGCCGCCGCGCAGACCCTGCGCCTGACGCAGCCGACCGTCGGCCGCCAGATCCGCACGCTGGAGGAGCAGGTGGGGGAGGCGCTGTTCGACCGCACGCCCCAGGGCCTGCGGCCCACCGACCGCGCCATGGCGCTGATGGAACATGCCGAGCATCTGGAGCAGGCGGCGCAGGCGCTGTCCGTCTCCATCACCGGCAAGCCGGAGAGCCCGACCGGCACGGTGCGGATCACGACGACGGAGGTCTTCGGCGTGGAGCGGCTGCCCGCGCTGCTCAGCCCCTTCCTGCGCACCCATCCCGGCATCACGATCGAGGTCTCGATCGGCATGCAGGTGGAGAACCTGCTGCGCCGGGACGCCGACATCGCCATCCGCTTCTCCCGCCCCGAGCAGCCGGAGCTGATCGCGCGGCAGATCGGGACCGTGGAACTCGGCTTTTTCGCGTCGGAGGATTACGTGGCGCGCCATGGCGAACCGCCGGCGCTGGACCGGCTCGAAGGCCATGTCTGGGTGGGGTTCGACCGCGATTCCTTCGGCGCCCGCGCGGCCGAACGGCTGAAGCTCGATGTGACCAACACCCGCTTCGCCTTCAAGGCGGACAGCATGCTCGCCCAGCGCCAGGCCATCGCGCAGGGGCTTGGGATGGGCGTGCTGGAAGCCCGCGCGGCGAGCCGCGTGCCGGGATTGCGGCGGCTGCTGACGGAGGAATTCGCGCCGCGCTCCGGCGTCTGGCTGGTGGCGCATGCGGATGTGCGGCAGGGGCGGCGCTACCGCGCCGTCTTCGACCACCTGGCGAAGGTGCTGCCCGGGGAGTTCAAGGACTGAGCCTCGGTGGCCCGCGCCTGTCCGGCCGCGGCTCCCTGGTCACGGCCACCGGCACCCGCCGCGGTTCTTCGACCGCTGGCCTGGCGCCGGCGCGTTGACGCGGGCCACCCCCCATCCCCGGGCCGGGCCGCCGGCGCGTGCCGGCGGCCGGGCGGATCAGGCGATCAGCTGTTGATCCAGGGCGCGCGGCGCCACAGGTCGGCATACTGCGTCTGGGTGGCGCGCATGCGCGCTTCCCACTGCGCGCCGGGCTCCAGCGTCGGCTCGATGAACTGCGCCTCGAAGCTGCGGCGCGTGGCGGGGTCGGCGGCGGCTTCCTGCACGGCGTCGCGCAGGCGCTCCAGGATGCGGGACGGCGTCGCGACCGGCACCACAAGGCCGCGTTCCGAATACATCTCGAAATCCAGGCCCAGGCTCTTGAAGGTCGGCGTTTCCGGCGCGAAGCGGCTGCGCGCCGCGCCGCCATGCGCGATGAAGCGCACGCCATCGGGGTTGGGCATCACCTCCCCCACCGAGACGCAGTTCACCTGCACCTGGCCGGCGATGAGGGCGGTGCGCTGGATCGGCGCGCCGGTGTAGTGGATCAGCGTGAAGCGCGCCCCCGTCAGGCGGGAGATCTGCGCCATCATCAGGTGGTCGTCGGTGCCGATGCCGGAGGTGGAGACGACGATCCCCTCGGGATCCGCCAGCGCGCGGCGCACCAGGTCGGGCAGGTCGCGGATCGGGCTGTCGGCGCGGATGATCAGGCCCGTCGGGTCCGTCATGATGTTGCCGATGAAGCCGAAGCTGTCGAGATTGTACTGCGCCCGCCGCTCCACCGGCACCGTGACGAAGGAGGGCATGTTGGTCAGGCCCAGCACCTGCCCATCCGGCCGCGACCGCGCGACATAGGTCAGCGCGACCTCGCTGGACGCGCCGGGCTTGTTCACCACCGTGATGGGCTGGCCGAGCCGCGTTTCCAGGTGCCGCGCGAAGAGCCGCGCGACGATGTCCGTGCCGCCACCCGGGGCGAAGCCGACGACGAGTTCGACCGGCCGGTCGGGCCGCCAGGGCTGGGCGAAGGCGGGCGCGGCCAGGGGAGCCGCGAGGAAGGCACCGAGGATGCTGCGACGGCCAAGCTGCGACATGATCGAACCTCCAGAACTCGTCTGGCGATCAAATGCATCGTCACCGGCTTTGGTTGAATAGGATGATTGCGCGGCGGCGGTGAATGCTGTGAAGCCGCCGACTCGCCGGGCTGTAAAGCGGTAAAGGCTTTACAGGTGCAGGTAGCTGTCCCGGACCTGCGGCGCCGCGGCCAGCTCCGTGCTGGTCCCGGTCCAGACCGTGCGGCCCTTCTCGATGACCACATGCCGGTCCGCGAGGCGCGTCACCGCCGCCAGGTTCTTGTCGATCAGCAGGATCGCCTGGCCCTCCGCCTTCAGCTGCGCCAGCACGTACCAGATCTCCGCGCGGATCAGCGGCGCCAGGCCCTCCGTCGCCTCATCCAGGATGAGCAGCCGCGGATTGGTCATCAGCGCGCGGCCGATCGCGACCATCTGCTGTTCGCCGCCCGAGAGCTTGGCGCCGGGATTGCTGCGGCGTTCGCGCAGGCGGGGGAAGAAGTCGTACACCGCCGGCAGCGTCCAGCGCGGCGCGCCGGGGCCGCGATGGGCGGCGGTGGCCAGCAGGTTCTCCTCCACCGTCAGGGTCGGGAAGACCTGCCGCCCCTCCGGCACCAGCCCCAGCCCCTGGCGCGCCACCTTGTGCGCCGGCAGGCCCGCGACGGAGGCGCCATCGAGCGTGATCTCCCCGCCCCAGATGCGCCCGCCGACGGAGGGCAGCAGGCCCATGATGGCGCGCACGGTGGTGGTCTTGCCCATGCCGTTGCGGCCGAGCAGCGTCACCACCTCCCCCGCGCCGATCGAGAGGTCGATCCCGAACAGGACCTGGCTGCCGCCATAGCCCGCGGTGAGGCCCGCCAGGCGGATCATGGCACCTCGTCCAGGGTCATCTCGTCCTCGCCGAGATAGGCGGCCTTCACCTCGGGGTTCGCGCGGATCTCCTCGGTGGCGCCGGTCGCGATGACGCGGCCATAGACGAGGACGGAGATGCGGTCGGCCAGCGCGAAGACCGCCTGCATGTCGTGCTCCACCAGCACGATGGTGTAGCGGCCGCGGAGGCTGCGCAGGATGCCGATCAGCCGCTCCGTCTCCTCCGGCCCCGCGCCGGCCAGCGGTTCGTCCAGCAGCAGCAGGCGGGGCTCGGTCGCCAGCGCGATGGCGAGTTCGAGCTGCCGCTTCTCCCCATGGCTCATGGCGCCCGCCGGCACCTGCGCGCGGGCGCCGAGGCCCACCGCCTCCAGCGCCGTCATCGCCGCCTGGTTCAGCCGCGCCTCCGTCGAGGCCGGGCGGAAGAAGCGGAAGCTGGACCCCGCGCCGGCCTGCACGGCCAGCGCCGTATTCTCCAGCGCCGTGAAGGCCGGGATGACGGAGGTGATCTGGAAGCTGCGCGCGAGGCCGAGCCGCGCGCGGCGATGCAGGGGCAGGGCGGTGATATCGCGGCCATCGAAGTGGATCTGCCCGGCATCGACGGGCAGCACGCCGCTGATCTCGTTGATCAGCGTGGTCTTGCCGGCGCCGTTGGGGCCGATGATGGCGTGGATCTCCCCCGGCGTGACATCGAGCGAGACGTCATCCGTCACCGCCAGCCCGCCGAAGCGTTTTCTCAGGTTCCGCAGCGAAAGGAGTGCCTCAGCCACGGCGGAACCCCTTCGCGACCTGGCCAGGGATGCCCGACAGGCCGTTTGGCAGGAACAGCACGGCCAGGATCAGCAGCACGCCGAACAGGATGCGCCAATGCTCCCATTGGTGGGACAGCCACTCCTCCAGCAGCACGAAGCCCAGCGCGCCGAGCAGCGCGCCATGCAGCCCGGACAGCCCGCCGAGGATGACCATGAACAGCAACTCGCCGGAGCGCTGCCAGGAGATGTAGGCGGGAGCCACGAACTCCGTCGCATTGGCGAAAAGGAACCCGGCCGCGCCGCCGATCGCACCGGCGATGACGTAGGCCGTGAGGCGATAGGGATAGGGGTCGAAGCCCAGCGCCTGCGCCCGCATGGGATTGCCCTTCACGGCGCGCAGCACGCGGCCGAAGCGGGAGGCCAGCAGGACGCGGCAGAGCAGCCAGGCCAGCGCCAGCGCGCCGAGGCAGACATAGTGGAAGGCCAGCTTGTTCTCCAGCAGCCGCCCGCCCGCCACGGTGTTGCGGGCGTAGAGCGTGTAGCCATCGTCGCCGCCATAGCCGGCCAGCGAGGTCGCGGTGAAGAAGGCCATCTGCCCGAAGGCCAGCGTGATCATGATGAAGTGGACGCCGCTGGTGCGCACCGCGACCGCACCCGTGACCAGCGCGAAGCCCGCCGCGGCGAGGATCGCGACGGGCAGCACCACATGCGCCTCCACGATCCGCGCATCGTCCAGGATGACGACGGCATAGGCGCCGAAGCCCATCATCGCCGCATGGCCCATGGAGACGAGGCCCGCCCCGCCCACGAGCAGGGAGAGCGAGACGGCCGCCATGGCCAGGATCATCGCCCGCGCCATCAGCGTCAGCACATAGCCCTCGCCGAATCCTGCGAAAGGGGCCGCCGCCAGCGCGCCGAGCAGCAGCAGCGCCGGCAGTTCGGCCTTCAGCGCCCGCATCAGGAAGCCCGCACCGGGAACAGCCCCGCCGGCCGGAAGGCCAGGATCGCCGCCATGGCGATGTAGATCAGCATGGAGGAGAGCGCCGCGCCGACCTGGCGTGCCTCCGACGGCGAGAGGAACAGCCGCATGAGGTCCGGCATCAGGGACCGCCCCAGCGTCTCCACCAGCCCGACCAGCAGCGCCGCCAGGAAGGCGCCGCGGATGCTGCCGATGCCGCCGATGACGATGACGACGAAGGCCAGGATCAGCAGGTTGTCGCCCATCCCGGGCTCCACGGAGAGGATCGGCGCCGCCAGCACACCCGCGAAGCCCGCGAGCATCGCCCCGAAGCCGAAGACCACCATGAAGAGCCGCCGGATATCGACACCGAGTGCCGCCACCATCGGCGCGTTGGTGGCGCCCGCCCGCACCAGCATGCCGACCCTGGTGCGCTCCACCAGCCACCAGAGCAGCCCCGCCGTGGCGAGGCCCCCGGCGATGATGGCGAGGCGATAGGTGGGGTAGAGCAGCCCCTCCATCACGCGGATGCCGCCGGTCAGCGCATCCGGCAGCGGCACCTGCAGCGGCGCCGCGCCGAACACCATCTTCACGCCCTGGTTCAGCACCAGGATGACGCCGAAGGTCGCCAGCACCTGCGCCATGTGGTCGCGGTCATAGAGGTGCCGGAAGACCAGGAATTCCAGCAGCAGCCCGAACAGCAGCGCCGCCGGCAGGGCCAGCAGCAGCGCCAGCCAGAAGCTGCCGGTCTGGGCCGCGAAGAAGGCGGCGAAATAGGCGCCGACCATGTACTGCACGCCATGCGCCAGGTTGATGAAATCCATCACCCCGAAGACCAGCGTCAGCCCCGCCGCGATCAGGAAGAGAAGGATGCCGAGCTGCAGGCCGTTCAGGCCCTGCACCAGCAGAAGCGTGGTCGACATCCTTAGCCCGCTCCTCAGCCGGCGGGCATGCGGCATTCCGCCGCGAAGGGATCGGTGACGTTGTCGAAGACCTTGCGCTCATGCTCGGTCTGGAACTTGCCGTCCGCCCGCCGCGCCACCTTGGCCAGCCAGAAATCCTGCACGGGGAAGTGGTTGGCGCCGAAGGCGAAGGGCCCGCGCACGCTGCGGAAATCGGCGGCGCGGATCGCGCTGCGCAGCGCGCCCTTGTCGGCCAGGTTGCCGCCGGTGCGGCGGATGGCGCTGTCCAGCAGGAAGGCGCTGTCATAGGCATGCGCCGCGTAGCTGGCGGGCACGTAGTTGAACTGGCCCTCGAAATCCCGCACGAAGCGGGCGTTCTGCTCGTTGGGCAGCGTCGGCGTCCAGGTGGTGCCGGTGAAGAAGCCGACCGCGGCCTCCCCCTGCGCGGGCAGCACCGCCTCATCCACCGTGAAGGCGGAGAGGAAGGGGATGCTGGCGAGCCCGGCCTGGCGATACTGCCGCACCAGATTCACGCCGAGCCCGCCCGGCATGAAGGTGAACAGCGCATCCGGCCGCGCCGCCGCGATCCGCGCCAGCTCCGCGGAGAAGTCGAGCTGCGTCAGCGGCGTGTAGATCTCGTCCACCACCTCGCCCCGGAAGCGGGACTTGAAGCCCGCCGCGGCATCGCGCCCCGCCTGGTAGTTCGGCGTCATGATCATGACGCGGCGATACCCCGCATCCTGCGCCGCCTGGCCCATCACCGCATGGTTCTGGTCGTTGACGTAGGAGGTGGCGAAGAAGAAGGGGTTGCAGCCGCGCCCCGCGAAGGGGGAGGGGCCGGCATTGGTGGAGATCAGGAAGGTCTGCGTATCCGTCACCGGGCGCAGGATGGCGCCCAGGATGTTGGAGAAGACGACACCGACGATCACGTCGCAGCGGTCGCGCTCGATCGCCGCGCGCACCTTCGTCACCGCCACGTCGGGGCGCAGCTCGTCATCGATGACCAGCACCTCGGCACCCCGCCCGCCCAGGCGGTTCTCCAGGTGGCGCATGCCGAGCATGAAGCCATCCCGCAGATGCGTGCCCAGCGAGGCCTGCGGCCCCGTCAGCACCGCCACCAGCCCCACCTTCACCGGCGCTGCCTGCGCGCGCGCCACCAGCGGCATGGCCAGCGCCGAGGCGCCGAGACCCAGCGCCGCGCGCCGGCCCAGTTCGATCCGCATCGTCATCCCTTCCGTCTCCCGGAGATAGTTTAAGCTTCAACTATTGCCCGCATGCAAGTGGTTTAGCGTGCGCCGCACGCGAGCGGTTTAGCGGCCCCCGCATGCAAGTCGTCCCGCATGCTCCACCAGCGCGCTGCCCGGATCGGCCAGCGGCGCGATGACCGTGAAGTGGTTGAGGCCCGGCAGCGCCTCCGCCGTGCCGCCCCAGGCCGCGGCCATGTCGCGGGTCTGGCGCAGGTATTCCGGGCTTTCGTCACCGCCAACCACGCAGTGGATGGTCCCGCCCGGCTTCGGCAGGAAGCGGGGGGAGACGGCGCGCGCCTCCGCCGCGCCGATGCGCAGCGCCGCGCCGATGCTGGTCGGCAGCAGGGGCTCCAGCTCGAACACGCCGGAGATCGGCAGCGCGGCGGGGACCAGGTCCGCGGGCAGCGCCGGGTCCAGCGCGCGCCAATCGGTTGCCAGCATCATCGCCGCCAGCTGCCCGCCGGCGGAATGGCCGCTGACCATCAGGCGCCGCCCATGCCGGCGATGCAGGAAGGCGCAGGCGGCCCGCATCTGCGCGACGATCGTGCCCACGCTGACGCCGGGCGCCAGGTCATAGGACGGGATGGCCACCGCGATGCCGCGGCCGTTCAACCCCCGCGCGCAATGGCTGACCCATTCGCGCCCCAGCGCCATCCAGTAGCCGCCATGGATGAAGACGGCCATGGCCACCGCCTCTCCCGCCGGCCAGAACAGGTCGAGCCTCTCCCGCTCCCCGGCCCCATAGGCCAGGCCGAGTTCGGCCCGGGGGCAGGCCTCCCGCCAGGCGGCGGCGTCGCGCTGCCAGCCCTGCATCACGGCGGGGTGTTCGGGGACGCGGGCGCGGTTGTTGTATTCGGCTTCGAGGTCCATGGCCGCATGACACGCGGGGGCGCCACGGGCGGCAAGCCCCCCGTTCCACAACCGCCCCTGTTTGGGGCATGAGGGGGCGATGAAAGTCTATCTCGCCGGCCCCGATGTCTTCCTGCCCGATGCCGCCGCCATGGCGGCGGAGAAGAAGCGCCTCTGCGCGCGGCATGGGCTGGAGGGCGTCTTCCCGACCGATCCCCGCCCGGACCCCGCCGCCGATGCGGCCTCCGACCTCTGGTACGCCATCTACCTGCGGAACGAAGCGCATATCCGCGCCTGCGACGCGCTGGTCGCGAACCTGACCCCCTTTCGCGGCCCCTCCGCCGATGCCGGCACCGTCTACGAACTCGGCTTCATGCGGGCCCTCGGGCGGCCGGTGCTGGGCTACAGCAACGATGCCGCCGACTTCAGCACGCGCACGCGCGCCTTCCTGGGCGATGCCGCGCGGCGCGATGCGAAGGGCGAGTGGGTGGATGGGGAGGGGCTGAGCCTCGAATCCTTCGGCCTGACGGACAACCTGATGATCGATGGCAGCATCCGCGCCGCCGATGGCCTGCTGGTCCGCCGCCAGGTGCCCGAGGCCGATCGCTGGACGGATCTGGCGGCCTTCGAGGCGTGCCTGAAGGCACTCGCCACCCGCCGGGCCTGATACCGCCGCGCCCCTGGCGTGACCGGCGGCCGACACGGTCGGCCGAGGCCGCGGATGCGGCCCGCCGCGGGCGTGCCTTGGGCAGGACGACGCCAAGCAGCGGGCTGGCCGCGCCGGCATTGCCGGGCGATCTCCGAGGCGCGATCCGCAGGCGGGCGCCCGTCCCCATCGGCCCGCGTGCAAGCCCTGAGGTCGATGCAAGCAATGCTTGTAGTTCGTAAATATTCACGCAACCCGCTTCATGGCCCGCGCCCGTCCGGCAAGAAACGACGTGCCATCCCATCGCACGAATAATTGAAAACCAGCGGAATCCGTGGAACCGTTTCGTCCATTGCGCGGGCATCCACCGGGCGTGCCCTCGTTGCAACGAGAACGGGGAGGCACCCATGGCTGCTGTCGTATCGCCCACCATCGGCGGGATCGGCATCGTGACGACCACCGCGACGGGCGCGCGGCTCAACATCAACTACACCAGCGGCATCTATACCTTCACGCCGGATGGAACGCAGGTGGCGCTTGCGGCGCCGAACCGGATCATCGCGCCGAACGATGCCGATCCGCTGCCCGCCGGGGCGAGCCTGTGGCTGAAGGACCTCTACACCGGCGCGGTGAAACCCGCCTTCCTCACCTCCACCGGCACGCTGCCGAACGAGCCCCTGTTCGCGGTCGCCTTCTCCCCGGATGGCACGACGATGGCGGGTTTCACGCGGTCGTCGAATCTCTTCGCGGGCTATGACGCGACGGAGAAGCTTCTCGTCGTGGACCTGCGGACCGGATCCTACGTCCGGGCGGAGGACGCGGCCGATGGCACGCGGCCGGACCGCGAGATCACGGAATTCGCCCTCTCCGCCAATGGCCAGCGCATCGTGGTCTCGACCTCGGCCCAGAACATCGCGACGGGCCTGCCCTGGGATACGCAGCAGGTCTTCGTGAAGGATGTGTCGGGCGGCACCTATCAACTGGTGTCGTCCAACGCGGCCGGCGAGGGCGGCAATGCGCCATCCGATGACGGCGTCTTCTCCCGCGATGGCCAGTTCGTGGCCTTCTCCAGCACGGCGACGAACCTGGTGGCCGGCGACACGAATGCCGCGACCTATGCCGCTACCCCCACCATCACCTACGCTTTCGGCCGGGACGTCTTCCTCAAGAATCTCGCCACGGGTGAGGTGACGCGGATCAGTACGGCCAGCGATGGCACCCAGCTGCAGCTGGCGAATGCCGAGCATCCCATCTTCTCCGCGGATGGCACGAGGGTGCTGTTCGAAATGCGGCAGCACAGCAGCCTGAGCGACCGCCTGGGCACCTATCACCTCATGGAGAAGAACCTCGTCACCGGTGAGTTGATCGATGTCTTCGCGGCGGCGGGCGCCGTGATTCCCAATGGCTACTACGACTTCCTCGAACGGCAGGGCGTTTCCGACGACTTCTCCAAGATCCTGTTCTGGACCTTTGGCAGCACCAACCTGCCGAACTACGAGCCGCTCGTGCCTCAGGCCTATGTCCTGGACCGCGCCACGGGGACGATCAGCCACGTCATCACCGACCTGCAGGGCGCGGTGCTGTCCGGCGACGGGACCACGGTCGTCGCGATGTCGGACAAGAGCCAGGGCTTCGCCGAGGATCCCGACTTCGCGAATTACGACCTTTTCGCCATCACCGTGGCCCCGGCCACCGTCGCCGTGGATGATACGGCGACCGCGGTGGAGGACGGCGCCGCCGTCACCATCGATGTGCTGGCGAACGACCTGACGGCGACGGCCGGCTCCGCCAAGACGCTGATCGGCCTCGATGTCAGCAGGCTCACCGGCACGGCCAGCATGGTCGATGGCAAGGTGGTCTATGACCCCGGCGTCAACTTCCAGTCCCTCAAGGCCGGGCAGACCACCACCACCGCCTTCGACTACACGATGCGCGATGCCGAAGGCGCGATCCGCACGGGCACGGTGACGCTCACCATCCAGGGCACGAACGACATCCCGGCGCTGACGGTGCGCGTGAGCGTGCCGGAGAATACCGAGACGCCGGTCTATGGCGTCGATGCGGTGGACCCGGATGGCGATCCGCTGACCCTGCGGCTCAGCGGGCCGGATGCCAGCCTCTTCACCCTAGACACGACCACGGGCGACCTGAGCTTCAACCTGCCCCCGGATTTCGAGGCACCGGCCGATGCCGGGGCCGACAATACCTACAACGTCACCATCACCGTCAGCGACGGCATCCAGCCCATCAGCCAGAACCTGGTCATCCGGGTGACCAACCTGATCTATGAGAATGCGCCGCCGGTCTTCACCTCCGGCACCACGGGCACCATCGCGGAGAATGCGACCGGCATCGTCTATACCGCCACCGCGATCGATGATGGCGATGCGGCGGGCCTGCGGCCGGTGACGCTGGTCTATGGCATCACCGGCCACGACGCGCCCCGCTTCACCATCGACAGCGCGACGGGCGCGCTGTCCTTCACCGGACCCAAGGATTTCGAGGCACCGGATTCCGCCGGCGGCACCAATGTCTATGAGGTGACGGTCACCGCCTCCGACGGGTCGCGCACGGCGCGGCAGGTGGTCTCCATCACCGTCACCGATGTCTATGAGAATACCGCGCCCGCCTTCACCTCCGGTGACGGGGCGAGCTTCGCGGAGAACGGCACGGGCACCGTCTATACCGCGGTCGCCACCGACAACGGCGATGCCGCCGGCCCCGTCACGGGCAGCCTCGCCTACCTCACGCTGTCCCTCGCCACGGGCGGCACCAACGACAACGCCTTCTTCACGCTCGATCCCGCGACGGGGGCGCTGACCTTCGTCACGCCGCCGGATTTCGAGAATCCGGCCGATGGCAATGGCGACAACGTCTATCACGTCGTCCTGCAGGTCACGGACGGGCCGGACTTCACGGTGACCAAGGACGTCTTCGTCACCGTCACCGATGTGTATGAGAATACGGCGCCCGTGGTCACCGACCTCAGCCCCGCGACCTTCGAGGAGAATGGCACGGGCGCCGCCTTCGCGATCTCCGCCACCGACAATGGCGGGCCCTCCTCGGCCGGTGCGGTGACGATCACCTATTCCATCGGCGGCGCGGATGCCGCGCTGTTCAGCATGAACGCGGCAACCGGCGTCGCCACCTTCATCACCGCCCCGGATTTCGAGAATCCGCTCGATGCCGATGGCGACAATGTCTATGAGGTCACGCTCACCGCCTCCGATGGCGAGCTGAGCACCAGCATCAACCGCTCCCTCGCCGTGACCGACGTCAATGTCGCGCCGGTCGTCTCCTCCCCGGCCTCGGCCAGCTTCGCGGAGAACGGCACCGGCGTCGCCTACACCATCACCTACACGGATGGTGACGACCTGGCCGGCGGGCGGCATGCCTTCAGCCTGTCGGGCGATGACGCCGCGCTCTTCACGCTGGATTCCGCCACCGGCGAGATCCGCTTCATCGACTCGCCGAATTTCGAGGCGCCGCGCAGCAACGCCTACCGGATCACGGTCTCGGTCGCCGACATCATCGATGTGGCGGGCGTGCCTGAACTGATCGATTCCGCCCAGGACCTCGACGTCGTCATCACGGTCACGAACGTGAATGAGGGGCTGAGCATCACCTCGGGCGGCACCGTCGCCTTCACGGAGAACCTGAACACCCCCGCCTATGTCGTCACCGCCCTCGACATCGATGCGAACCCGTCGCTGGCCTACGGGCTGTCCGGCATCGATGCGGCGCGCTTCACCATCAACGCCAGCACGGGCGTCGTCTCCTTCGTCGCGGCGCCGGATTTCGAGACGCCGCTCGATGCCGGCGCGAACAACGTCTATGACATCGTCGTCTCCGCCACCGATGGCGAGTTCACGGCAAGCCGCGCCGTCGCCATCACCATCGGCAACGTCATCGAGGGCACGGGCGCGGGCGATACGGTCAACGGCACGGGCTCCGCGGATACGATGGATGGCGGCCTCGGCAATGATTCGCTCAATGGCAGCGGCGGCGACGATACGATGATCGGCGGCGCCGGCACCTTCAACGACAGCCTGAATGGCGGCGCCGGTGCCGACAGCATGGTGGGCGGCGGCGGCAACGACCAGCTGACGGGCGGCCTGGGCAACGACACGCTGCAGGGCGATGAGGGCAATGATCGCCTCGATGGCGGCGGCGGCGCCGACAGCCTGGTCGGCGGCACCGGCAACGACTCCTACTTCGCCGACAACGCGCTGGACGAGGTGCTGGAACGCGCCGGCGAGGGGACGGACATCGTCTATGCCAGCGCGAGCTACACGCTGAGCGCCTTCGTCGAATCGCTCACCCTGATGGGCACCACCAGCATCGACGGCACGGGGAATGCCGAGAACAACACCCTCACCGGCAATGCGGGCAACAACCGCCTGGAAGGGGCGGAGGGCCATGACAGCCTGGATGGCGGCGCGGGGGCGGATGTCCTGGTCGGCGGCCAGGGCAACGACGTCTTCACCATCGACCATGCCGGCGATTCCGTGATCGAGGAGGAGGGCGAGGGCGTGGACTTGGTGCGCTCCACCGTCACCGTCACGCTCAGCGACTTCGTGGAGAACCTGCTGCTGACCGGCACCGCGGCCGTGGACGGCACGGGCAACGATCTGGACAACACCCTGACCGGCAATGCGGGCAACAACGTCCTGGCGGGCGCGCAGGGGCACGACACCATCAACGGGGCGGCGGGCATCGACACCATCGATGGCGGCGACGGCAATGATTCGCTGGTCGGCGGCGCCGATGGCGATTTGCTGGCCGGCGGCGCGGGCCATGACCGGCTGGATGGCGGCACGGGCGCCGACAGCATGGCGGGTGGCGCCGGCAACGACACCTATGTCGTCGATGCCGCGCTCGACCAGGTGACGGAGCTGGCGGGGGAGGGCACGGACCTGGTGCAGGCCGGCGTGTCCTACACGCTCACCGCCGGGGTGGAGAACCTGACCCTGGCGGGCGGCACCAGCATCAACGGCACCGGCAACGCCCTGGCCAATGCCATCACCGGCAATGGCGGCGACAACGAGCTGCGCGGCCTGCAGGGCGACGACGTGCTGGTCAGCGCCGGGGGCGCCGACACGCTGAATGGCGGGGAGGGCGCGGATACGCTGAGCGGCGGCTCCGGCAACGACATCTTCCAGTTCGGCTCGGCGGCCGAAGGCGGCGATCGCATCACCGATTACCGCGTGGCGGACGATACCATCCGCGTCAGCGCGTCGGGCTTCGGCGGCGGCTTGTTCGCGGGCATGGATGTCACGGCCAGCGGCTTCTACGCCGCCAACAATGCCGGCGCCGCCACCTCCGCCACCAATGCGCAGTTCGTCTTCGACCTCGATGACGGGCTGCTCTACTGGGATGCGAATGGCACGGCGCCGGATGGCCGGGTGCTGATCGCCGCGCTGCCCTCGGTCGCGGGCTTCACGGGGGCGGAGATCCAGGTGATCGCCTGACCGCGGCTCCTACCGCCGCAGCGGCAGGTTCGTGAAGCGCGCATGCCCCGGATCGCTGCCGATCCGGAGCACGCCCCACCGCGCGATGTCGCGGTGGAACGGCGCTTCCGACAGGCCGTAGGTGACGGCGGCGTTGTGCAGCACGATGTCGGCGGCGCGGTCGGGCAGCAGCGCCTCGATCGCCGGGGCGGCGCGGAAGCCGGGCGCCGACCAGTCGCCGGGCAGCGCCTCCGCCCCGGTGCCGAGCGCGCCATCCGCCTCCACCATGGCGGGGATGCCGATGGCGATGACGGGGGCGATGGACAGGCCGGCCTGCCGGGCCCGCTCCGCCAGGCGGCGCAGCATGGCGCCAAGCCCGAGCAGCGCGCGGGGCCGGTCCGGCGCCTCCGGCGCATGCACCCAGCGCTCCATCCGCCAGACCGTGGCCGCCGCCAGTTCCGGCGCGACGCCGAGGCGCGGCAGCACCAGCCCCGCGCGGAAGCTCCGCCGGCCGAGATCGGCGGCCAGCACCGCGTCCGATCCCTCCAGCAGCCGCATCGGCAGCAGCCGCGCGGCGCCGAGCAGCCCGGTCTCCGCCGGATCATGCCGGATGGCGGCGACGGCGCTGCCCAACTGCTCCGCCCGCAGCAGCACGCCGGCGCGGGCCAAGGCGAGTTCCGCGATGCGGGCCACGCGGAAGCCGCCGCCGACGATGACGCGCTGCGTCCCCTGCCATTCCGGCCGGACCAGGCAGGCGCGGATGATCTTCACGAGGTTGTGGGCCGCATCCTCGATGGCGCCCTGCACCAGGCCGCCCGCCACCGGCGTGCCGCCCGCCAGCGCATTCTCCAGCGCCTCCGCCTCCACCGCTTCCGGCACGATGTCGCCGAAGGGGTCGCGCCCGCCGCCGCGGCGGTGGCGCAGCCGCCAGGCCGCGAGGATCGCGTCGAAATCCCGCTCGGCGCCGGCGGGAAGGCTGGGCAGGGCATGGCCGCAGGCTTCCACGCGCAGGCCGCGCAGCAGGGCCGCGCCATGGGTGGTGGCGGGGTGGGTGGGGGTCTGTGTGTCGTGCATCGGTCCGGGGGTGGCGACGCCCGGCACGCCCGATGGTTCCCCGCCCGCCATTGACAGGCCCGCCCCGCCGCGCCGAGCCTTCCCGTCCCACGATGTGACAAGGTTTGCGCCATGACCGCCACGGCCACCCCTGGGCGCCCGACCATCAGCGGCACGCGCCACGCCATCAGCGCGGGGCATTACCTCGCCGCCGCGGCGGGCTTCGCCATCCTGGAAGCGGGCGGCAACGCCGTGGATGCGGGCTGCGCGGCGGGCCTCGCGCTCGGCGTGCTGCAGCCCGATCTCGTCAGCGTCGCCGGCGTGGCGCCCATCCTGATCCGCCGCGCGGATGGCACGGTGGAGAGCATCGCGGGCCTCGGCCATTGGCCCGCCGCGACGCCGCCCGATGTCTTCATGCGCGAACATGGCGGCACCATGCCGGTCGGCGTGCGGCGGATGGTGGTGCCGGCGGCGCCGGACGCCTGGATCACCGCGCTGCGCCGGCACGGGACGATGAGCTTCGGCGACATCGCCGCCGGCGCCATCCGCTATGCCCGCGACGGCTACGCCACCTACGCGCTGCTGGCGGAGAGCATCGGCAAGAACCTGGCGGGCTACCAGCGCTGGCCGCAGAACGCCGCCATCTTCCTGCCGAATGGCCGAGCCCCGCGTGTGGGCGAGCTGTTCCGCCAGACCGACCTGGCGCGGAGCCTGACCTACATGGTGGACCAGGAACGCGCCGCTTCGGGGCGCGGGCGGGACGCCGGGCTGCAGGCCGCGCATGACGCCTTCTACAAGGGCGACCTGGCGCGGGAGGTGGTGCGCTTCATCCAGTCCGAGGGCGGCTTCCTCAGCGCCGAGGACATGGCGACCTTCGCCTCGAGGATCGAACCCGTGGTCCGCCGCCCCTGGCGGGGGCATGAGGTGCTGACCTGCGGCCCCTGGTGCCAGGGCCCGGCGCTGCTGGAGGCGCTGCTGATCGCGGAGAAGCTCGGCCTCGATGGCCTGGCGCATAACTCGGCGCCCTATCTCCACATCCTGACGGAGGCGCTGAAGGGCGCGCTGGCGGACCGCGAATACCATTTCGGCGACCCCGCCTTCACCGACGTGCCGATCGATACGCTGCTCTCGCCTTCCCACATCGCCAGGCGCGCCGCGGCCATCGACCTCACCCGCGCCCATCCGGGCATGCCGGAGCCGATCCTCGGCAATGGCACGGAACTGCCGCCCGCGACGGAGGAGGCGCTGCCCAAGGTCGAGGCCGATACCTCCTACGTCGCGGTGGTGGACCGCTGGGGCAATGCCTTCAGCGCCACGCCCAGCGACGGGTCCTGGAACGTGCCGGTGGTGCCGGGGACGGGGCTCGTCATCTCCGGCCGCGGGTCGCAGAACCGGCCCGATCCGCGCCACCCCGCGGGCGTCGCGCCCGGCAAGCGGCCGCGCCTCACGCCCAACCCCGCCATGGTGCTGACGAAGGAAGGCGGCGTGATGCCCTTCGGCACGCCGGGCGGCGATGTGCAGATCCAGGCCATGCTGCAGGTGATGCTCAACATCCTGCATTTCGGCATGCCGGTGCAGGACGCGATCGAGGCGCCGCGAATCGCCACCTATTCCTTCCCTTCCTCCTTCGCGCCGTACGAGTATTTCCCCGGCCGCCTGGCGGTGGAGACGCGCATCCCGGCGGAGACGCGCGCGGCGCTGTCTGAACTCGGCCATGAGGTGAAGGACTGGCCGGCCACGACCTGGCTGGCCGGCAGCGTGGAGGTGGTGATGAGCGAGCCCTCGACAGGCCTGATCCATGCCGGCGCGGATCCCCGCCGCCCGGCCTATGCCATCGCGAACTGAGCGCGATGCGCCGCCGCGCCCTGCTTGCCGCCCCCGCCCTGGCGGCGCTGCCGGCGGCGGCCCAGGGCAGCCCGGTCGATTCGCTGCTGGTGCTGGCGGTCGATGCCTCCGGCTCCATCGATGCCGATGAATTCGCCCTGCAGCGGGAAGGCATCGCGGAGGCCATCGCCCATCCCGCCGTGCTGGCCGCCATCCGGTCCCAGCCGCGCGGCGCGATCGGCATCGCCATGGTGGAATGGGGATCGCCGGGCGGGGCGGCGACGGTGGTGGACTGGCACCGCGTCTCCGACGCCGCCAGCGCGGCCATGGCGGCGACCGCGATGCGGGATGCGCCGCGGTCCCGCCAATCCTACAACGCCATCGGCGATGCCATCCTGCACAGCGCCGCGCTGATCGCGGCCGCGCCCTGGGCGGCGACGGAACGCACCATCGACGTCTCCGGCGACGGGCCCGACATGCGGTCCCGCGTGCCGGCGCCGGTGGCGCGGGACCGGGTGGTGGCGCAGGGCATCACGGTGAACGCGCTGGCCATCGAGGTGGCGTCGAGCTGGTCCGGCGGCGTGCTGGCGGCGGCCTATGAGCGGGACGTGATCGGCGGCACGGGCGCCTTCGTGATGCGGGCGGAGGACCGGCGCGACTTCGCCCGCGCGCTGCGCGCCAAGCTGATCCGGGAGGTCGCGCTGGCCCCCGGGCCGCTTCCCGCCTGACCGCGCCGGCGGCAGCCTTGCCCAACAGGCGGGCAGGCCGGGTTTGCGCGGGCCGGTCCGCGTGATGCGCGCCCCTTCCCAGCGCGATCGTATTCCGCGATGGTCGGGGAAAGGGAAAGTGGCTTCCGGATCAACGACGTGAACGAACAGCGCCGCGCCTTCGACGAGATGCATGCCGGGGGCGGCGTGCGACCGGCCTATGCCGGGATAGAAGCCTGGCTGAAGGCCCATGGGCTGGAAGCCCTGGCCGCCAAGCGGGCGGAGGCCGAGGCCCTGTTCCGCCGCGTCGGCATCACCTTCGCGGTGTATGGGGAGGGCGGCGACCCCGAACGCCTGATCCCCTTCGATGTCATCCCCCGCATCCTGGCCCGCCAGGAATGGGACCGCCTGGCGCGCGGCCTGACGCAGCGCGTGAAGGCGCTGAACATGTTCATGGCCGATGTCTATTCGAAGCGGGAGATCCTGCGCGCCGGCCTGATCCCCGAAAGCCTGGTGCTGCAGAACGAGGCCTTCCGGCCCGAGATGCAGGGCTTCGTGCCGCCGGGCGGCGTCTATACCCATATCAGCGGCATCGACCTGGTGCGCACCGGGCCGGATGATTTCTACGTGCTGGAAGACAATTGCCGCACGCCCTCCGGCGTTTCCTACATGCTGGAGAACCGGGAGGCGATGCTGCGCCTCTTCCCGCAGCTCTGCGCCGGCCATCGCCTGATGCCCGTCGGCCACTACCCGGAGGAGCTGCTGGAGACGCTGAAGGAAGCCGCGCCGCCGAACTGCCAGGGGGAGCCCTGCGTCGCCATCCTGACGCCGGGCCACTACAACAGCGCCTATTACGAGCATTGCTTCCTGGCCGACGAGATGGGCGTGGAGGTGGTGGAGGGCTTCGACCTCTTCGTCGAGGATGCCGTCGTCTACATGCGCACCACGGCGGGGCCGAAGCGCGTCGATGTGCTGTACCGGCGCCTCGATGACGACTACCTGGATCCGCTGGTCTTCCGGCCGGACAGCATGCTCGGCGTGCCCGGCATCTTCGCGGCCTATCGCGCCGGCAACATCACCCTGGCCAATGCGCCGGGTGCCGGGATCGCGGATGACAAGGCCATCTATCCCTTCGTGCCGGACATGATCCGCTTCTACCTGGACGAGGCGCCGCTGCTGCAGAACGTGCCGACCTACCTCTGCGAGCGCGACGAGGATCGCGCCTATGTGCTGGAGCACATGCAGGAACTGGTGGTGAAGCTGGCACGGGGCTCCGGCGGCTATGGCATGCTGATCGGGCCGCACAGCACGGCGGAACAGCGCGACGAATTCGCCCGCCGCATCAAGGCGCGCCCGGCCGACTACATCGCGCAGCCGACGCTCGCCCTCTCCACCGTGCCGACGCTGGCGGGCAGCGCCATCGCGCCGCGGCATGTCGACCTGCGCCCCTATATCCTGACGGGCAAGGATGTCCGCATCGTGCCGGGCGGGCTGACGCGCGTGGCGCTGCGGGAGGGATCGCTGGTGGTCAATTCCTCCCAGGGTGGCGGCACCAAGGATACCTGGGTGCTGGATGACGGGCCCGCGCCGGGCCAGGCACAGACACAGACCCAATCCCAGTCCCAGCGGATGGGGGGCTGACCGCCATGCTCTCCCGCACCGCCGACAGCCTCTACTGGATGGGCCGCTATGTGGAGCGTGCCGGCAACCTCGCCCGCGGCATGCAGGTCTCGCTGCGCATGGCGGGGCTGGCCAGCAGCCTTGGCGGCGGCGTCGATGAATGGCGCGGCCTGCTGGTCGCGGCCGGGGCGGAACCCGGCTTCCTGGCCAAGCATGGGGAGGTGACGCCGGAAGCGGTGATCCGCTGGCTGGCGCTGGACCAGGACAACCCTTCCTCCATCGCCAATTGCATCGAGGCCGCGCGCGGCAATGGCCGCGCCGTGCGCACCGCGCTGACCGTGGATATGTGGGAGGCGCTGAACGACACCTGGCGGGAGATGCGCGTGCAGGCCGCGACGGCGGCGGAGCCCGACCGCCTGCCGCAATTCCTGGAATGGGTGCGCGCGCGCACGCTGCTGTTCAACGGCGCGGCGGCGGACACGATGCTGCGCAACGATGGCTGGCGCTTCACCCATCTCGGCGTGATGCTGGAACGCGCCGACAACACCGCCCGCCTGCTGGACGCGAAGCACGAGACGATCACGGGGGAGGGCGCGGAAGGTGCCGTGGCCTATGCGCAGTGGCAGGCGCTGCTGCGCTCCGTCTCCGCGCTGCGGTCCTACCAGTGGATCTACCACACGCGCCTGCAGCCGAAGCTGGTGGCGGACCTGCTGATCCTGCGGCCGGAGCTGCCGCGATCCCTGCTGGCCTGCCACAGCCGGGTGGAGCAGGTGCTGGACCGCATCGCCGAATCCAATGGCGGCCGCCGGGGAGAGGCGCATCGCCTGGCGGGCGAGATCCATGCGCGGCTGCGCTACGGGCGGATCGAGGACATCATGGCGGGCGGGCTGCACGCCTTCCTGACCCAGTGCATCAACCGCAACATCGACCTGGGGCGGGAGATCACCGCCTTCTACCTGCACGGCTGAGAGGAGCGCGCGATGCGCCTGCGTGTGCGCCACCGCCTGCACTGGGAGTTCGACGAACCCCATTCCATGACCATCCAGGCCCTGCGGCTGACGCCGCGGGACGAGGCCGGGCTGACGCTGTGCCATTGGCGCATCGCGGGCGATCGCGGCGGCGCCATGCCGGGCTTCGAGGATGGCTACGGCAACACCACGCTGCTGCTCACGCGCAACCTGCCGCATCGCGGCCTGTCCGTGACCGTGGACGGAGAGGTGGAGCTGCGGCCGGAGAGCGGGCCCTCCGGCCTGGAGGAGACGCTGCCGCCCGAGGTCTTCCGGCGGGAGACGGCGCTGACCACGCTGGATGACGCGATCCGCGCGCTGGCCGCCGGCGCGCCCGCGCCGGCCGCGCTGGCCGCGACGCTGCGCGGGATGATCGAGATCGATCCCCGCGCGGCGGAGACGGCGGCGGAGGTGCTGGCCGCGCGCCGCGGCAGCGCGGCGGGGCTGCTGCACCTGTTCCTGGCCGCGATGCGCGCGGGCGGCACGCCGGCGCGCATGGTCTCCGGCTATCTCTGGGACGGCGCCAATGGGCAGGATGCGGCGGCGCCGCATCTCTGGGCGGAATGCTGGGATGGCCAGGCCTGGCAATCGGTGGAGGTGCTGCGGGAAGCCGCGCCGGCCGCGCATATCCGGCTGGCCATCGGGCTCGACGAGAGCGAGGCCGGCGCGGTGCGCGGCATCCGGCGCGGGCCGGGGGCGGGCCATTTCGCGCATAGCGTCCGGGTGGACCGCGCGTGACGGAAGGCGGCACGCATCGCGCCCCGTCGAGCGCGGAGAGCGGCCGGATGGCCGCCGCGAAGCCAGGCCCGCGAAGCGGGCGCCCGGCCTCCGGGGGGCGGGCACCATGACCTACTGCGTCGGCCTGCTCCTCGATGCGGGGCTCGTGATGCTGTCGGACACCCGCACCAATGCGGGCGTGGACAACATCTCCGTCTTCGGCAAGACCTTCGTGGAGCAGGTGCCGGGCGAGCGCGTGCTGGCGATGCTGACGGCGGGCAACCTGGCCGTGACGCAGGCCGTGTGGAACCGCCTGCAGGAAGGCGTGACGCTGGGCGGCCAGGTGCAGACCTTGCAGTCCGTGCCGACCATGTTCCGCGCGGCCCAGCTGGTGGGGGAGGCGGTTCGCCAGGTCTATGACGCCGATGGCCCGGCGCTGCGCGCGCAGGGCATCGGCTTCGACGTCTCCATCATGCTGGGCGGGCAGATCGCGGGCGCCGCGCCGCGCCTGTTCCTCATCTATGCCGCCGGCAACTTCATCGAGGCGACGGCGGATACGCCCTTCCTGCAGATCGGCGAGCACAAATACGGCAAGCCGATCCTGGACCGCGTGCTGACGCCGGCCACGCCGCTGGCCGATGGCGTGACTCTGGCGCTGATCAGCATGGACAGCACCTTGCGGTCCAACCTGACCGTGGGGCTGCCGGTGGACCTGACGGTGATCCGGCGGGACGCCTTGCAGGTGGGGCTGCGGCGGCGGATCGGGGAGGACGACCCCTATTTCGCCTTCCTGCGGCAGCGCTGGTCGGAGAGCCTGCGGGAGGCCTACCAGGCGCTGCCGCGGCCGGATTGGCTCGGCTGATGTGGCTTTGAGGCCACTAAAGGCTACTGCGCCTTTAGCCGATTATGCCGATTAGACGCCTTTAGCACCGTTTTTCGAGGGGGGGTCCCGGCGCCCGGTCCGGGGTGGTGGTGTTGGGATGATATTCCCAAGATAGCGCCGCGGCGGCCGCCCTGTCCAGCACTTCCGGCCTGTTCCCGGCGGAACAGCCGCGCGCGCGCCCGTCCCGCATGATGGCCCCCAGGACAATCCATCCCGAGGAGCCATCCCGATGAGCACCGCCATCTTCACCTACCGGCGCACCGACCGCTTCGTGAAGAACACCTACACGAAGAAGGACAGCAACGGGAATCCGGTGGTGAAGGACGGCAAGCCCGTCACCGCCGTCGCCCATGGGCTGGTCGGTGAACTCATCGTCCATGGCCTTCAGTTCGAGACGATCGAGCGCATGGATGGCTACATGCACATGAAGGGCGGCCGAACCTACCCGGCTTCCAGCATCTACTGGCACGAGCGCTACAAATCCTTCGTCATCAATCCGGGGCTGGAGGAGCAGGAGGAGACGAAGGGCAACATCCTGATGCACCCGGGCAGCCAGCCCTCTCACGTCCAGGGCTGCGTCGCGGTGGGCTTCTTCAATGCGAATGGCAAGCTGGAGGACAGCAAGTACTGCTTCGACGTGCTGCGCGACCAGGCCGGCGGCGCCAGCGTGCCGAAGGTGACGCCGGTAACGCTGACCCTGGTGGTGGAAGGCGCGATGCCGGCGCTGAGCGCGTGCAAGCCCTGGGTCTATTCGGCGTGAAAGTGCCGCGGTCCCTCCCCCGTCTTTGCGGGGGAGGGGATGGCAGAGGCTACTCCAGCACTTCCTCGACTTCCGGCGCGTCCGCCTGGCCGTAGAGGTAGAAGGTCCGCTTGCGCTCCGGCGTCCAGTCCGGGTCGTCCCAGGCCAGCATCTTGCCGGGGTTCAGCAGCCCATGCGGGTCCGCCACGCGCTTGAAGTCCAGCTGTTCGCTGTCGATCCGCTTCATGCCGCCTTCCTCCAAGGTGAAGGCATGCGGGTTGAAGACGGGGCAGCCGGCATCCTCATGGATGTCGATGATCTCGGCCAGCCGCTCCTCCGTCGTGTAGCGGACGAGCTGGAGGCCGAAGCAGGTGACGACGCCGTTGAGGCGGACGAATTCCAGATGCAGCGGCACCTCGTCGCCAAAGGTCTTCTCCATCTTCTCGATCAGCGCGAAGTGGTTGGGCGGCGGATAGAGGGTCTGGAGATAGGTGAGGCTGCGATCGACCTTGAGGGCCTGGAGCGTGGTGTGGTTCCAGGTGAATTCGTAGAGCGGCGTTTCGGCCTTCTCCGTCTCGCAGCGGTAGAGTTCGGTGCCGCCGAAGCGCGCCAGCAGGGGCTTGAGGAGTTCGAGAAAGGGCTCCGCCACCATCACCAGGGCGCAGGCGGCGCCGGCCGGGACGTAGGGCTGGAGCATCTTGAAGTAGGTCTGCGCCACGCCCGGCGCGACCACGCCCGCCATCTTCTTGGCGATGCCGTCGGAGGCGATGAGCGCTTCGGCGAAGCGCGCCGCGCTCAGCGTATCCGGGAAGCCCGCCAGCACATCCACCCAGTCCCAGGCGGGGGCGAGGGGCATCTCCACTTCCGTGATGATGCCGTTGGTGCCGTAGGCGTGATTGGCCTTGTCGATGTCCGTGCCGCGCAGTTCCAGCACCCGCGGCTCGGCTTCCATGGTGATGACGCGAAGGCCGAGGATGTTCCCGAATTCCCGCAGCTTGCCATAGGTGCAGGACCCGATGCCGGAGGAGCCGCCGGCGATGAAGCCGCCGATGCTCGCCGTGCGCTTGGTGCTGGGGTGGAAGCGCAGCTCGCCCCGCACTTCCCGCCGCGTATGCGCATCGAGGTCGATGAGCTTCACGCCGGCCTGGGCGCGCACCACGCCGGGCCTGGTCCAGACGATGCGGTCGAGGCCCATCAGGTCCAGCACGATGCCGCCCTTCAGCGGCATGGCCTGGCCGTAATTGCCCGTGCCGGCGCCGCGCGGCGTCAGCGGCACCTGGTGCTTCACGCAGGCCGCCAGGATGGCGATGACCTCGGCCTCGTCCTTCGGGCAGGCGACCGCTTCGGCGGTGACGCCGTTGAGCTGGCGCTTGAGGACCGGCGAGTACCAGAAGAAGTCGCGCGATTTCAGCCGGACCAGCGCCGGGTCCGTGATCCACTGGATCTGCGGCAGGGCTTCGATGACGGCGGCGACGGTCATGCGGCGGTCTCCACGGGCGAAAAATCGCGCATCTTGCCGGGGTTGAGCAGGCCGAGCGGGTCGGTGCGCTGCTTGAAGCCGAGCTGGTCCCCGGGCACGCGGCGGTAGTTGCTGCCTTCCTCGATGGTCAGGACATGCGGGTTGGCGATGCCGAGGCCCGCGGCCTCGAAGGCCGCGATGATCTCATACATCCGCTCGGCGCTGGTCCAGCGGATGACGGGCAGCGCCGACATGGTGATGCGGCCGCCGAAGCGGACGCATTCCGTGTGCATCCAGACCTCGTCCCGGAAGGGGATGCGCACGGCCTCGATCGCGGCCAGCGTATCCTCGAAGGGGAAGCGGCATTGCAGGTAGCTGACGCCGCGATCCTTCTTCAGGACCTGCAAGGTCGTGTGGTTCCAGCAGTATTCGTAGAAGGGCGTCTTGTCCGGATCGCGCTCGGCCTCGACGGTCGATTGCTCCGCGAGGAAGGTGCCGTTGTGGTCGCGCGCCAGGTCGCGCAGCGCGCGGAGGCCGGAGGGGGCGACCATGGTCAGCACCAGCGACCGGCCTTCCGGCACGACATCGGAAATGCCCTTGAAGAAGGGCGGCAGCTGGCTGTCGAAGACGCCGCACATCTTCTTCGGGATGCCATCCGCGAAGGACAGCGCGAGGGCGAAGGCGGCGGCATCGGTGAATTTCTCGAACCCGATGGCGATGTCGCGCCAATCCTGCGCCGGCGTCAGCGGCAGGCGGATGCGCGTCATGATGCCCGTGGTGCCATAGGTGCGGTTGACCGGGGAGGCATCGTCGCCTTCCAGGTCCAGCACCACCGGTGGGTCCTGCATGGTGGCGACGCGCGCGCCGATGAGGTTGCCGCGTTCGCGCATGGTGCCATGCGCGATGCCGCCGACCCCCGCGCCGCCGCCGGCCACGAAGCCGCCGATGGTCGCGGTGCGCTTGGTGGAGGGCCAGAGCTTCAGCTCCCACCCCTGCTCCCGCGCCCAGAGGTCGAGGTCGATCATCTTCATGCCGCACTCGACATCGACGACGCCATCGGCCAGCGCGACGGGCTTCGCCATCGCCGTCATGTCCAGGATGACGCCGCCTTCCAGCGGCACGCATTGCCCGTAATTGCCGGTGCCGCCGCCCCGCGTCGTGACCGGCACGCGCGCCGCGCGGCAGGCCGCCAGGATGCGCAGCACCTCGGCCTCATCCTTCGGGCGGGCATAGAGGTCGCCGGACTTGCCATCCAGCTGCTTCTTCAGGATGGGGCTGTACCAGTAGAAGTCGCGCGACTTCTGGCGCAGCAGCGCGCGGTCGCTGGACAGCTCGATGCCATCCAGCGCCGCCGCCAGGGCCGCGATGTCAGCCATGCGCGGAGGGCTCGTTGGCCAGGAAGGCTTCCGCATCGAAGGCGGCCACCTGGGTCCAGAGCGCGGCCATGCGTTCGGCCGCATAGTCCAGCAGCTGCTCCCCGATCTCGGCGGTCGCCAGCGACGCATCGCCGACCGCGCCGGCGGGGTGCAAATCCTGCGCCTGCCAGGCCAGCGGCGCGCCGCCATCGGGGGCCATGCGCGGCGCGACGTTGGAGACGCCCTGCCAGCGGCTGACGAAGTTGATGGCCTTGTCCATGTGAACGAGGTGCGGGGTCAGGGCGAGCATCACGCTCGTTTCGTCGCGGCCGGCATGGATGCCGTAGCGGCCCTCGATCTCATCCTTCAGCGCATCCGGCTTCCCCATCCGCGCCCACATGGCGTTCACGGCCAGGATGTTGTGCTCGATCCGGATGCGGCGGCAGGCGATGTCGAGGACGGAGACATTGCCGCCATGGCTGTTGACGATCACCAGGCGCTTCACGCCCGCCCGCGCGACGGAGGCGCCCATATCCGCCACGATGGAAAGCAGCGTCTCCGGCGTGGTGGTGATGGTGCCGGGGAAGCGGAGATGCTCGACCGAGCAGCCCACGCTCTGCGTCGGCAGCACCAGCACGGGCAGGTCGTCCGGGATGACCTTCAGCGTGCGGGCGACGACGCCCTGGTTGATGGTGGTGTCCACGGAGACGGGGAGGTGCGGGCCATGCTGCTCGATGGACGCCACGGGCAGCACGGCGACGGTGTTGGAGGGCAGGTCCTTGAAGGCCGGCCAGGGCAGGTCCTGCCAGTAGCGGGTGGGGAGGGGGGCCATGGCAGGACCTTTCGTGGATGCGCTCAGGCCAGCCGGAGGTCGGTGGCCGGAGGGAGGTAGGACGGGTCGTAGATATCCGAGGCGGGCATCGGGCGCGAGATGCCGAACGCCTCCCGCACCGCATCGATGCTGCGCTGCAGGCGGGGGATATCCACCTGGCCGAAGCCGTTGCGGCGGACATGGTCGGTGAAGGTCAGCCGGTCCAGCGCCATGCGCAGGCGCTCCGTCTCCAGCGCCACATCGGTCAGGGGCTCGCGGCGGCGGAGGTTGGCGATGGTGGCGGCGGGGTCGCGCAGGCTCTCATACTGCGCGCGGACCAGGCCGCGGATCAGGCCCGTGACGGCGCGGGGATTAGCCGTGGCCCAGCGGCGCGTGGTGATGAGGGAGGTCGCGAAGAAATCCGCGCCGACATCGCTGTAGAGCATGGTCACGATGTCCTGCTCCGGGATGCCGAGGCCGCGGAGCGAGAAGATGCCGGAGGTGATGAAGCCCGTGATGGCATTCGCCCGGCCCTGCACCAGCATGGGTTCGCGGAGCTGCGGCGTCACCGTGGTCCAGCGCACGCTGTTGGCATCGATGCCCGCGGCCTTGGCGAAGGCGGGGAAGAGCTGGCGGCCGGCATCGGATTCCGGGGAGGCCAAGGTCTTGCCGACCAAATCGGCGGGGGTGCGGATATTCTCCCGCCGCAGCGTCATGATCGCCATCGCCGTGGCGTCATGGATGATGAAGGGGGTGAAGAGGTCGCTGTCGGCGCGTTCCAGCCGCATGCGGATGGTGGGGTTGAGGTCGGCGACGCCGACATCATAGGCACCCGCGGAAATCTTCACCGGCACGTCGCCGGAGCCGAAGCCGCGATCCATCGTCACGTTCAGCCCGGCTTCGCGGAAATAGCCGCGGTCCAGCGCCAGCAGGAAGGCGCCCTGCGGCCCCTGCAGGGCCCAGTCCAGGGTGAAGCGGACATCCAGCAGCGATTGCGCATGCACCGCGGGGGCGGCGAGGGCGGTGCCCAGCAGGGCAAGGGTGTGGCGTCGGCGGAGCATGGCGGTTCCCGGCAGGTTGTGGTTGCGGCGCTGTTAGCAAGCGCCGGGCGGGCGGTGGAGGGGTCGTTTTGCCCGGGCGGGCGGCTTCCGGCGGTCGGTTTGCCCATGGCATGGGCGGATTGGCCAGGAATTGGGCGGTTCCGGGCTGGCGGGCCCGGATTGGTGCTTGCGCGGGGCGGCCCGGATTTGCACCCTGGGAAGGACATCGCCGCGAAAGGGCCTCCCCGGATGCTCGCCACCGCCACGCCGCTGCTGAAGCGCTTCTGGTACCCCGTCATCCCCGTCAGCCATTTGAAGGACGGCCCCAGGCCCTTCCGGCTGCTGGGCAAGGATCTGGTGCTGTGGCTGGACGGGGAGGGCAAGGCGGCCGCGATGGATGACCGCTGCTGCCACCGCACGGCCAGGCTCTCCAAGGGCTTCTACAGCAATGGCTGGCTCGCCTGCGGCTACCATGGCTGGGAATTCTCGGCGGAAGGCCGCGTGATGCGCGTGCCGCAGCGGCCCGTTGACCGGCAGGGGCAGACCAACATGCGCGTGCCGTCCTACCGCGCCGACATCCGCTACGGCTATGTGTGGGTGGCGCTGGAGGATCCCGTGTACCCGCTGCCGGAATTCGAGGAGGAGGGCCTCGGCTTCCGCCGCATCGACGAGTTCTACGAGGTGTGGAACTGCGCGGGGCTGCGTCTGATGGAGAACAGCTTCGACAACGCCCATTTCGCCTTCGTCCACCGCGCCAGCTTCGGCGACCAGGGCCACCCGGAGCCCGCGAAGCTGGAGATCGAGGAATTCGCCGACGGCTTCCTGATGATCACGGAAGTCCCCGTGCGGAACCCCGAGATCCAGAAGAAGGTGCTGAACATGGAGAGCGACACGACGGTGCGCCACATGAACGGCCGCTGGTACGCGCCCTTCCTGCGCAAGCTGCGCATCCGCTATCCCAACGGGCTCAGCCACAGCATCGTCACCTGCGCGACGCCGATCGACGATGCCTCCTCCATGGTGGTGCAGTTCGTCTATCGCAACGACACGGAGGAGCAGGCGAAGGCCGAGGACGTGATCGCCTTCGACCGCGTCGTGACGGATGAGGACCGCGACATCCTGGAGAGCACGGAATTCGACGTGCCGCTGGACCAGACGGGCATCGAGATGAACATGCCGAGCGACCGGCCGGGCGTGCTGATGCGCCGGATGCTCGCGCGGATGATCGCGGAGCACCAGGCGAAGGTGCCGGCCGAAGCGGCGGAGTAGCGGCTACTTAGGGATGGTGAAGATCCGGCCCAGGCTCGCCGCCCTGGTCGGGTCGATGCCGGCCGCGACCAGCGTGCCCCAGACGCCGACGGCGGCGCTGTCCAGCACCGGGATGCCGGTCTCGGCCTCGAGCGGCGCCATCACCTCCCACCCCGGCAGGTTGGTGGACCAGAGCAGGATCGCGTCCACGCCGCCTTCCCGCGCCACCTCCCGCACCAGGGCGCCGATGCGGTCGGGGGTGAGTTCGGCGGAAGCGAGGTTGTCCTTCAGCCCGAGGCTCCGCACCGGGCCGAGGTCGCGCCCGAAGCCCGCGGCGGCTTCCGCGGCATAGGCGGTGTCGCCCGGCGTCACGAAGCCGATGCGCTTCGCGCCCAGCCGGTCCAGCAGCGTCGCCGTGTCCAGCGTCGCGGTGGTGGCGGGGCAGTTGGCGGCCTCGCTCATGATGGCGCAGAGCCTGCGGTCAGCATCGAGCCCGAGCCCCGCGCCGCGCGTGCCGTTCCAGCAGACGACGCCGACATTCGCATGGCCCAACTGCCAGGCGGCGTGGCGATAGGGCTCCGTGTCGTAGCCATCCTTGGGCTGGCCGATGCCGGGACCGTAATAGGTGATGCGGGCGATGCAGCTGTCCACGCCAGGGAAGTGGCGCATCACGCCGGCGAGCGTGCGCTCCACCGTGCGGTTGGAGGAGGGCGTGATGGAACCGATGGCGGGCAGCATTCAGGGGGACTCCCCGGGCAGCAGGATCGCCCGGCTTGGGTTGTAGCGAAGGGCGCAGGGCGTGCCGGGGGCGGGCGGTGCCTCCAGCGCCGCGCGGTCGAGCCGCGCGAGGAGGCGGCCGGCCGGGGTGCCGACCCAGACATCCAGGCCCTGGCCCTTGAAGATGGCCTGCTCCACCGTGCCGGGGATGGTGTGCTCCGACGCCTCCGTGGGCGGCAGCAGGGACAGCGCCTCCGGCCGGATGGCGAGCGCGGCGGGGCTGCCGGTGGCGATCGGCGGATGCGCGGCGGCCAGGCGCAGCCCGCCGGGCAGGTCGAGCAGCGCCAGGCCATCGGCGCAGGCGGCGACCGTGCCTTCCAGCAGATTCGCCACGCCCATGAAGTCCGCCACGAAGCGGCTGGCGGGGCGGTCATAGACCTCCGTCCCCGTGCCCACCTGCATCAGGACGCCGCGCTCCATCACGGCGAGCCGATCCGCCAGCGTCAGCGCCTCCTCCTGGTCATGCGTTACCATCAGCGTGGTCAGGCCGAGGCGGCGGACGAGAAGACGCAGTTCCACCTGCATCTCCTCCCGCAGCTTGCGGTCCAGCGCGCCGAAGGGCTCGTCCAGCAGCAGCACGCGGGGGCGATAGACCAGTGCCCGGGCGAGGGCCACGCGCTGCTGCTGCCCGCCGCTGAGCTGCGCGGGCATGCGGTCCGCGAAGGCGTCGAGGCGCACGAGCTTCAGCGCCTCCGCGACGCGCGTCGCGGCTTCCGCCTTCGCGATGCGCCGCATCTCCAGCCCGAAGGCGACGTTGCGCGCCACGGTGAGGTGCGGGAAGAGCCCGTAGGACTGGAACAGCATGCCGAGGTTGCGGCGATGCGCGGGCAGGCCGAGCACGGAGGCGCCGCCGATCAGCACGTCGCCGCCGCTGGGCTCGATCAGCCCCGCCACCATGCGGAGCGTGGTCGTCTTGCCGCAGCCGGAGGGGCCGAGGAGCGCCAGCATCTCCCCGGGCTCGACATCGAGATCGACGCCACGCACCACCGGCGTGGCGCCGAAGCTTTTCGTGAGCGCCCGGAGCGTGACGCCCTGGCCGAGATCGGGCGTGCTCAGAGGGAGAAGATCCGGTTGAGGCGCTCCGTCCAGCCGGCGCGGCGCGCGTTGATGTAGGTCCAGTCCGGGGTGAAGAGGCCGCGCTTGTCCATCTCCTCGACGGGGTAGGCGATCCAGCGCGCCGTCTCCGGCGCGAAGGTGATGCCGGAGACGGGGGGCGAGGTGAGGGCGAATTCGGAGAGGCCCTTCTGCACCGCGGGCTCGATCATGCGGTTCATGAAGGCGACGGCGAGGTCCTGGTGCGGGCCGTTCTTCACCAGCACCTGGCAGTTGGTCCCGGCGAAGCTGCCTTCCTTCGGGAAGGCCATGGTCACGGGCGCGCGGCGGTTGGTGTAGGGGTAGATGTACTTGGAGTACTCGACCAGGCCGATATCCGCCTGGCCCTGCGCGACCTCATTCGCCGCCTGGATGCCGTCGCCGAAGATGTTGAGGATGTTGGGCCGCAGCGCGGCGACGCGGTCGAAGGCCTTGTCGATCTCGTACTGCGCCTCCGCGAAGGGCTTGCCCGTCTCGATCGCGGCGGCGACGATCAGGAAGAACATGGAGGGCGTGTTGTTCGGGCTGACCAGCTTCAGCTTGCCGCGGTAGCGCGGCTCCCACAGCTCCGCATAGCTCTCCGGCGGCCGCACGCGCGTGTTGTGGAAGATGCCGCCCAGCGAGATGCCGAGCGCGGTGCCGAAGCCTTCCTCATAGAGGAAGCGCGGATAGAGATTCGCCATGGCGGGCATGCGGTCCCGCGGTAACTCCGCGATCAGGCCCTCGGCCTTCGCGATGGGGATGGCGAGGTCGTCGATGAACATGACGGAGAAGCGCGGATTGTCCTTGGTCGCGCGCATCTTGGAGACGTTGGCGAGGGTGAAGCCCTCCTCCGGCAGCACCTTGCAGCCGAAGTCACGCTCGAAGGCCGGGATGATCTGGCGCTTGACGTAGTCGCCCTGCGCGCCGCCCCAGATGCCGACGCTGATCTCCCGCTGCTGCGCGGAGAGCGGCTTCACGAAGGGGGTGGCGAGGGCGGTGCCCAGCAGGGCGCGGCGGGTGGTGTTCATGCCTTGGGTCTCCTCTGTCAGGACGCGATGCGGCGCACGCCGATGCCGAGGCCCTTCTCGATCAGCAGCACCAGGCCGAGCGCGAAGAAGACCATCAGCGCGGAGAGCGCGGCGATGGAGGGATCGAAGAACCGCTGGATGGCGGCGTAGAGGTAGAGCGGCAGCGGGAAGCTCCGCGCATCCGCGAGCCACATGGAGATGGCGAAATCATCGAAGGAGATGATGAAGGCGAAGATGGCGCCGGCGGCGACGCCGGGCCTGATCTGCGGCCAGATGACGCGAAGGAACACCGCGACGGGGCCGGCGCCGAGAACCCGTGCCGCATCCTCCTGCGTCGGATCGGCCGTGGCGAGGGCCCCCGAGACGGAGCGTACGACATAGGGGATGCAGACGACCATGTGGCCGATCCACATCTGCAGGAAGGCGCCGCGCAGGCCGAGCAGGGAGAAGGTCTGCAGCAGCCCGACGCCCGTGACGATCAGCGGCACCACCAGCGGGCCCAGCACCAGCGCCTGCACCAGGCCTCGCCCGGGAAAGCGCAGCCGCACCAGGGCCATGGCGCAGGGGATGCCGAGCAGCATGGCGCCGATGGTCGAGACCAGCGCGAGCTTCAACGACACCAGCAGGGCCGATTGCGCCTCCGGCTCCGTCAGCACGGCGACATACCATTCGAGGGTGAAGCCCTCCGGCGGGAAGACGATGTAGGGCGTGTCGCTGATCGACATGGCGATGGGCACGAGCAGCGGCGCGAC
The DNA here is from genome assembly GCF_016805305.1 of Falsiroseomonas ponticola. Lineage (GTDB taxonomy): Bacteria > Pseudomonadota > Alphaproteobacteria > Acetobacterales > Acetobacteraceae > Falsiroseomonas > Falsiroseomonas ponticola. Next base: position 40,696 of record NZ_JAERQN010000011.1, read on the forward strand.
GATGATGGCCAGCAGCAGCGCCGTGACGATCCCGAGCGGCCAGGGGATGCGGTCGCTCATGCCTGCGCCCAGCGGTTGATGCGCCGCCCGATGATGCCGATGAAGACCAGATTCACCAGCAGCACCATGGCGACCAGCAGGCTGGCCAGCGCCGCGCCGAAGGGCCAGTCATGCAGGGTCAGCACCTGCTGTTCGATCAGCGTGCCGAGCAGCGGCGAGAAATTGCCGCCCAGGATCTGCGGAGTCACGAAGGCCGCCGCCGTCAGCGAGAAGACGAGCGGCAGCCCCACCGCCAGGCCCGGCAGGCTGAGCGGCAGGATGATGCGGAGGAAGCGCTGCGCCGGGCCCGCGCCTGCCACCGTCGCGGCCTGCTCGGCGGCGGGCGGGATGCGCCCGATGGCGCCGGCCAGCGGCAGCACCATGAATGGCAGGAAGACATGGACGGAGGCAATGAGCACCGCCCATTCCGTGTAGAGGATCGCCGGCGGATCCTCCCACCCCAGCCCCTGCAACACCCATGAAATCAGCCCGTTGCGGCTCAGGATGGCGGACCAGCCATAGGAGCGGACGACGACATTCACCAGCAGCGGCGTGACCAGCACCAGCGTGACGGTGCGCGACAGCCAGGGCCGCCCGCGCGCCAGCACCCAGGCCAGCGGGTAGCCGACGATGGCGGCGACGATGGCGGCCGCGGTCGCCATGCGGATGGTGCGCAGCAGGACGCGCCAATAGAGGTCGGTGGCGAAGGCGCGGCGGTAGTTCTCGATGGTCAGGCCGTATTGCATGACGCCGGCCTCGGTCCGCGCGCCGATGCCGAGGTAGAGGGTCTGCGCGGCGGGAAAGACGAAGCAGGCGAGCAGGAAGAGCACGGCGGGGCCGGCGAGGAGCCAGCCCAGGAGGGCCGGCGAGAGGCGGGTTCGTGCTTCCACGCGGGGAAGCCTAGACCCGCTTCAAGGGGCCGGTGGCGGCGGTGCGGTTGGAAAAATCGCCGTGCTGGACGGGAAGTGGCGCATCCCGCGGCAGGAGCGTGGGCGGATGCCCGTGGAATGATCAGCGCGTCAGGCGCCTTTGCATCCCGGCATCGCGGGCATGCGCGCGCAGCACCATCTCCCGATAGGCGGGCTCCAGCTTGCGCGCGGCCTCGATGGCGGGGGCGAAGGCTTCGCGGTAGCCGGCGGTCAGGTCGCGGGCTTCCTGCCGCAGCGCGGCCTCGTCCATGGTGGTGATGCGGCCATCCTCGAAGACCACGGCGCCATCGACGATGGTGGTGCGCACGCTGCCGGCGGGCTCGCAGAAGACGAGCTGGCGATGCAGATCGTTCAGGGGCGTGAAGGGAAGGGTGTCGAGGTCCAGCAGGATCACGTCGGCCCTGGCGCCGGGGCTGAGATGGCCGATATCCGGCCAGCGCAGCGCCCGCGCGCCGCCCTGCATCGCGCAGCGCAGGATCTCCTTCGCGCCCGGCCAGCGGCGGTAATCCACGTCGGAGAGCGTGTGCACCAGCCCGGCCATCTTGATGGCCGCCCAGGGGTTGATGGCGTCGTCCGCCACCGCCTCATCCGTGCCGATGCAGATCGGCACGCCGGCATCGCGGAGAGCGCGGAACGGCATCACCCCGCTGCCGAGGCGGAGGTTGCAGAGCGGGTTATGCGCGACCGTGGCGCCGGACCGGGCGATGAGGGCGATGTCGTCGTCATCAATCCAGATGGCGTGGATGATGACGAGGAATTCGTCGAGGATGCCGTAGTCATGCGCCAGCCTCACCAGGCTGCGCCCGAATTTTTGCTCCCCCAGCACGCGCTGGAGCTTGGTTTCCAGGATGTGGCAGTTGAAGGGAAGGTCGTATTTGCGCGCCAACGCCGAGAGCGCCTGGAGGTATGGGACTTCGCAGCGCTGCGGAGCGGAGCAGGAAATGGCGGCCGCGATACGGCCGTTCGATGTGCGGTCCCACGTCGTGATGAGATGGTCGTAGAGGGCGAGAAGCTCCTCCGTGGATTGCCGCGGCGCGGCCTCCATCGCGGCGATGGCGTCAGGCGGCAGAAGCTCCTTCAGGAAGGGATACTTCTCGTACTCGACCAACTGCGGCTGGTCGATGGCGACGCGGGCGCGCATGCCGCTGTCGCGATAGGCCTCCACGATGCCGTCGATGCCGTCCCGGTTCGCGACGGGGACATGGAAGGCATCGTCCATCACGGTGGTGACGCCGTTGCGCAGCATCTCCATGGCACCCAGCATGGTGCGGACGTAGTTGAGGCGCTTCACCGGCGCGCCATCCAGCAGCGGCGGCACCTCATAGAGCATGAAGACTTCCAGCGGCAGGCCATCCACCATGCCGCGCAGGAAATTGCCGGGGCTGTGGAAATGCGCGTTGATGAGGCCGGGCATGGCGAGCATGCCGCGGGCTTCGATCACGCGGCCCGGCGCGCGGTCTGGACAAAGGCCGGGGCCGACGGCCACGATGGCGTTGCCCTCGATGAGGATATCGCCCTCCGGCCAATCACGGCCGGCCTCGTCGAAGGTCAGGATTCGGGCGTTGCGGATCAGGATGGACATGGCGACCCCTTCGTCACGAACAGGCTACCCCGCATGAGTCGCGTGCTGGAAGGGCGCCGCGCCTTCGTCACGGGCGGCGGCGCGGGGATCGGGCGCGCCATTGTGCTGGCGCTGGCGCAAGCGGGGGCGGCGGTCTGCGTCACGGACCTCGATGGCGCGGCGGCGGCGCGCGTGGCGGCGGAGGCCGGGGGCGGCGCCTTCGGGCTGGCGCTGGATGTGCGCGATGCCGCGGCGACGGCGGCGGCGGTCGAGCAGGCCGCGGCGAAGCTCGGCGGGATCGATGCGGCGGTGGCGAATGCCGGCGTCTCCACCATGCGGCGCGTCGTCGACCTGACGGAGGCCGAGTGGGACTTCAACATGGACGTCAACGCCAAGGGCGTCTTCCTGACCAACCAGGCGGTGGTGCGCGCCATGCTGGCGGCGGGCACCAAGGGCGCGATCGTCAACACCGCTTCGCTGGCCGCCAAGGTCGGCGCGCCGCTGCTGGCGCATTACTCCGCGAGCAAATTCGCCGTCGCCGGCTTCACCCAGGCCATCGCGAAGGAAGTGGCGGGGAATGGCATCCGCGTGAACTGCGTCTGCCCGGGCTTCGTCGCGACCTCCATGCAGGAGCGGGAGGTGGTGTGGGAAGCGCAGCTCCGCGGCATGAGCGAGGAGGCGGTGCGGGCGGAATATGTGTCGCTGACGCCGCTCGGCCGCTTGCAGCAGCCGGAGGATGTGGCCGATGTCGTCGTCTTCCTGCTGTCCGATTCCGCGCGATTCATGACCGGCCTGGCCGTGGACGTGAATGGCGGCGTGTTCATGAGCTGATGGAGCATCCATGATTCCCGGCCTGTTCGAGACGAAGAAGACCGTCATTGCCATGGCCCATCTGGGGCCGCTGCCGGGCTCGCCGCTCTATGACCAGAAGCGCGGCATGCAGGGGCTGCTGGATGATGTGCTGGAGGATATCGCCGCGCTGCAGAAGGGTGGCGTGGACGCCATCATGTTCGGCAATGAGGGCGACCGCCCCTATCTGCTGAAGGCGACGCCCGAGAGCCTGGCGGCGATGACGGCGCTGGTGACGGCGGCGAAGCCCGCCCTGACGGTGCCCTTCGGCGTCAACTACCTCTGGGACCCCGTCGGCACCGTGGCCGTCGCCGCCGCCACCGGCGCGCGCTTCGCGCGGGAGGTCTTCACCGGCGTCTATGCCAGCGACATGGGGATGTGGGAGCCGGATTGCGCCGGCGCGCTGCGGCTGCGGGCACAGCTCGGGCGGCAGGACCTGAAGCTGCTGTTCAACATCAACGCGGAATTCGCCAGCACGCCGGATACGCGCAGCATCGAGCAGCGGGCAAGGAGCGCGATCTTCTCCTCCCTCGCCGATGTCATCTGCGTCTCCGGCGGCATCACAGGGCAGGCGGTGGAGGGATCGGATCTGGAATCGGCGCGGCGCGGGGCAGGGGCAACGCCGGTCTTCGCCAATACCGGCGTGAACATCGACAATGTCGAGACGATCATGCGCGTCGCCGATGGCTGCGTGATCGGCACGCATTTCAAGCACCAGGGCAATACCTGGAACAAGGTGGACCGGGATCGCGTGGCGCGGTTCATGGACCGGGTGCGGGGGCTGCGGTAGGCGCGTGGCGCGGCTGATCGGCATCGATATCGGCACCACCTCCACCATCGGCATCCTGGTGGAGAGCGGGGGCCAGGTGCTGGCCACGGCGTCGCGCCCGGTCGATCTGCGCAGCCCCGCGCCGGGATGGGCGGAGGAGGATCCTGACCAGTGGTGGGACAATACCGTCGCCGTGCTGGCGGAGATGCTGGCGGCCTCGCCCGGGCCCGTGGATGCCATCGGCGTGACGGGCATGGTGCCCGCGCTGGTGCTGCGGGATGCGGCGGGCGCGCTGATCCGACCGAGCATCCAGCAGAGCGACGGGCGCACCAGCGCGGAGGTCGAGGCGATCCGCGCCGAGGTCGACGAGGCCGCCTTCATCGCCCGCACCGGCAATGGCGTGAACCAGCAGCTCATCGCGCCCAAGCTGCGCTGGCTGCGCCGGCATGAGCCCGAGGCCTTCGCCCGCATCGCGACCATGCGCGGTTCCTATGACGACATCGCTTGGCGCCTGACCGGCGTGGCATCGCTGGAACGCAACTGGGCGCTGGAGGCGGGCTTTCTCGATCTCGGCACGGATGCGGTCGCGGAGGATCTGGTGGCGCTCGGCGGCGTCACGCCCGCGATGCTGCCGCCGCTGCGGGCGGGGCATGCGGTGATCGGCGGCGTCACCGCCGATATCCCGGGGCTGGCGAAGGGCACGCCGGTGGTGGCGGGCTGCGCCGATCATGTCGCCTCCGCCTTCGTCGCGGGGGTGACGCGGCCGGGTGACCTGCTGGTGAAATTCGGGGGCGCCGGCGACATCCTGCTGGCGACGGCCGCGCCGCGCCCCGATCCGCGGCTGTTCCTCGACTTCCATCTCGTGCCCGGCCTGTTCCTGCCGAATGGCTGCATGGCGTCCTCCGGCGCCGTGCTGAACTGGGTGGTGCGGGAATGGGGCGGCGGGCGCACGCATGCCGAGTTGGATGCGATGGCGGCGGAGGTGGCGCCCGGCGCGGCGGGGCTGCTGCTGCTGCCCTATTTCCTCGGCGAGAAGACGCCGCTGCATGATCCGCATGCCCGCGGCACGCTGGTGGGCCTCGGCCTGCATCACGGCCTGGCGCATGTCTGGCGCGCGGCGCTGGAAGCCGTGTGCTTCGGCTTCCGCCATCATGTCGAGGTGCTGCGCGAACTCGGGCATGAGGCCTCCCACGTGATCGCGAGCGATGGCGGCGCGGCGAGCCGCGTCTGGATGCAGATCGCGGCGGATGTGCTGGGGCTGCCGGTCCACCTGCTGCACGGGCATCCGGGGTCCTGCCTCGGCGCGGCCTATGTCGCGGGGGTTGGCGTGGGCGCCTTCGAGGATTGGAACGCCATCGGGCGCTTCGTGACGCCGGCCGGGCGCGTGGAGCCCGATGCGGCGGCGGCGGCGCGATACGACGCGATCTACCCGCTGTGGCGCGAGAGCTATGAGCGGCTGAAGCCACTCTTCCCCCGGTTGGCGGCGGTGACGTGATGTTGAGGACACACGGGCGCTACGCGCATCGATCCATCGAGGACCGGCCCCGCTTCCGCTGGCCGGGCGGGAAGGGGCTGGCGCTCTATGTCGCCCTCAATGTCGAGCACTACGCCTTCGGCGAGGGGCTGGTGGAGGACCTCGTGCCCGGCGGCACGCAGCCGGACGTGCTGAACAACGCCTGGCGGGAATACGGCACGCGCGTCGGCGCCTGGCGGCTGCTGCGGCAGTTCGAACGGCACGGCATTCCGTTGACGGTGCTGCTGAACAGCGCGGTCTATGACCAGGCGCCGGATTTCCCCGCGGCCTGCCGCGCGCTGGGCCACGAGATCGCCTGCCACGGCCGCACCAATTCGGAAAGCCAGGCGGGGCTGTCGGAAGAGGCGGAGCGTGCGTTGATCGCGGAGGCGACGGCGCGCATCGCGCGGGAGGAAGGCGTCGCGCCGGAGGGCTGGCTCGGCCCCTGGCTGTCGGAGACGGCGCGGACGCCGGAGCTGATCCGCCAGGCGGGCTATCGCTACATCATGGATTGGGGCTGCGACGACCAGCCGATCTGGCTGCTGACCGATGCGGGGCCGCTGCTGGCCATGCCCTATTCGCAGGAGATCAACGACAGCGTCGCCATCATCGGGCGCCAGGCGAGTGCCGCCGAATTCGCCGACATGATCATCGACCAGGTGGACCAGATGATCGCGGATGCGGCGGAGGTGCCGCTGGTCTTCGGCCTCGCGCTGCATGCCAACATCATGGGCCAGCCCTTCCGCCGGCGGCAGCTGGACCGCGCGCTGGCGCATATCGCTGGGCGCGCGGGGGATATCTGGATCACGCGCGGGGCCGATATCGCGGCCTTCGTGCATCAGGATCCGTCGCGGGCGGTGTAGTCCCTAGGGCGAATACATCAATCGCGGCAGCCACAGCGCCATCTCGGGTATCGCGATCAGCAGGAAGGTCATCAGCACCATCGCCGCGAAGAAGGGGATGGTGCCGGCGAAGACCTGGGCGATGGTGCCTTCCCGCCGCACGGCCTGGATGACGTAGAGCGTCATGCCGACGGGGGGCGAGAGCAGCGAGACCTCGCACATCAGCACCATGAAGACGCCGAACCAGATCGGATCGATGCCCGCCGCCACCACCACGGGGAAGACGATGGGCACGGTGCCGACCATCATCGGCAGGCTTTCGAAGAAGACGCCGAGCAGCAGGTAGAAGACGGCCAGCGCGATCAGCAGCTCGATCCGCGACGCGCCGAGATCCACCACGAACTTGCCGAGCGCCGGCGTCACGCCCAACAGCCCCAGCACGAAGTTCAGGTAGAAGGCGGCCGCCAGCACCAGCATGGACATGGCGGTGAGCTGCGCGGTGGCGATGAAGCATTCATGCAGCATCGCGACATTCAGCCGCCCGTAGAGCGCCGCGATGGGCAGCGCCGCCACCACGGCCAGCGCCGCACTTTCCGTCACCGTGGCCCAGCCCGTGTAGATGGAGCCCATGATGATGGCGAAGATCAGCAGCGGTGGCAGCAGATCCACCAGGCGCTTGAGGCGCACCATCAGGGGGTCCAGCACCTCCTTCTGCCGCACCCAGTCGGGCCGAGCCCAGGCCAGCACGATGATCGTCGCCATGAACAGCAGCGTCATCACGATGCCGGGGATGACGGCGGCGGCATAGAGCTGGCCGACGGAGGTGTTGGTCAGCGCGCCATAGACGATCAGCGCGATGCCCGGTGGGATGAGGTTGCCGAGCGAGGCGCCCGCCGCGATGGAGCCGAGCACCAGGCGGTCATCGTATTTCCGCTTGCGGAAGCTCGGCAGCGCCACCGTCGCGATGGTGGCGGCGGTGGCGACGGAGGAGCCGGAGACGGCGGAGAAGATGGCGCTGGCGCCGACATTGGTGTGCAGCAGCCCGCCGGGCAGGGGGTTCAGCCAGTCCGACAGGGACTGGTACAGCCGGTCCGTGCTGCCGCTGCGGACCAGGATCTCCCCCAGCAGGATGTAGAGCGGGATGGAGAGAAGGACGTAATCCTCCATCGCGCCCCAGAACTGCATCCCCGCCGCGGCGACGAGCGCGGGGCTGAGATAGACCACGGCACCCAGCGCGGCGACGGCGAACATCGCGGTGGCGACATGCAGGCCGAGGAAGAGCAGCCCGACCAGCAGGCAGAAGCCGATCGCGGTCTCGGTGACGCCGATCATGGCGTGCCCTCCTGCCGCTTGGCGATGGCGCTGGCCTCGATGGCGACTTCCTCATCCAGCGTCATGGGGCCGTAGAGCTGGTTGACGCGGGGGCGATCCGTCAGCAGCAGCCAGGCCGCGTGCAGCGCCAGCAGCACCGCGACCGCGGCGAAGACGACGATGCCCGCCAGCCACAGCGATTGCGGAATCCAGAGCGGCGTGCCGAGCGGCGTGATGGCGTGGGCGTCGAACTCGATCGTCTCCTCCAGCACCGCCCACCCCCGGATGGAGGCGAAGACGCCGAAGCCCGCCAGCAGCGCATAGGCCAGCGCGTTCAGCACGGCGCGCAGCCATTCCGGCATATGGGCCAGCAGGAAATCCACGCGGGTGTGCGACTTCGTCACCAGCGCCCAGGCGAAGGCGAGGGAGGAGACGACCGCGGTGGTATAGCCGCCGACCTCGTCGATGCCCTGCAGCGAGAAGCCGAAGACCTTGCGGCCGATGATCTCCACGCAGGTGACGAAGGAAAGCAGCAGCAGCCACCAGCCGCCGGCGAGCGCCAGGATGCGGGCAGGAGGGGCGAGGACACGCGTCAGCGGATTGCCGTCATTCATGGCCGGGCCCCACGCATTTCCCATGCCATCGTCACGCCCCCGCCGCCAGCAGCGCCGCCAGCGCCGGGGAAAGGCCCTGGGTCGGCCGCTGGCCGGGATGCGCCAGGCTGCCCGCCCGTGCCTTGGCGGGTTTCATGCGCACCAGCATCTCCAGCAGCCCCACGCCGGCGGCGATGCCGTCCAGCACCGGCACCGGCACGGCATCCCGGATGCGCGCCGGCATGCCCGCCATGGCGGCGCCGCAGAGCACCACCACCTCCGCCCCCGTCTCCGCCACCAGGGCGCTCGCGGCCTCCGCCACCTTCGCATCCACCGTCGCCGGATCGGCATAGGCATCCTTCGGCGAGGCGGTGATGGCGCGGATGCCGGCCAGCCGCCCCGTCAGCCCCTGCTGCGCCACCAGTTCCTGGTAGATGAAGGGCGTGCCGAAGGTGACCAGGCCGAAGCGCGTGCCGAGCAGGCAGGCGGCGGCGATGCCGGCCTCCGTCATGCCGACGACCGGCACGGGCAGCACTTCCCGCGCCGCCAGCAGGCCCGTGTCGTAGGAGACGGCGAGCAGCACGCCATCGGCGCCCGCGACATTCTCCGCCAGCATCTCCAGCATCGCATGGCCGGCGATCGCGTTCTCCGCGCGGGAATTGATGATCTGCGCGCCGAAGCGGCCCGTCAGCGGCAGGATCTCCGTGCCCGGGGAGGCGACGGCCCGCGCGGCGTTGGCGCAGAGCTCCGTCACCTGCGGTGTCGTGTTGGGGTTGGCGACCAGCAGGCGCATGGCGCGACTCCGGGAAGGGGCGGGTGGCCTAGTATGCAGCCTGCATGCGCGGGCCGCGAAGATGGCGCGCAAAGCGGCGGCATGGTCAAATCCTGGGCGATGTCGCGGCCGCAACGCCGGGATGCGGCGCCGTCACCGGCTTGCGTGGCTGGCCTCTCCACCGCGTAATGGGGCCGCCATCCATCCCCGGGGGGACCCATGAACCCGATCCGCAGCCTATTCGCCGCCACGCTGGCCGTGGCGCTTTCCGCCGGCACCGCGCTGGCGCAGGCGCCGGTGCGCTGGCTCAGCCAGTCGCAGGCGGTCTCCACCCAGTTCCCGGTGGAGAATGCGGCGATGGAGCGCATCACCTCCGGCCTCAATGTCCGGATCGAGCGCAGCGAGTTCCAGGGCCTCGGCATCAACATGGCCGATGCGCTGCGCCTGGTGCGCGCGGGTACCTTCGATGTCGTCTCCGCGCAGATCGGGCTCGCGTCCCGCGACGATCCCTTCCTGGAGGGCATCGACCTGATCGGCGTCTCCACGGACCTCGAGGAGCTGCGCGGCGCGGTGAATGCGTTCCGGGAGGTGTTCGACGCGCGCATCCAGCAGCGTTTCGGCGCCAAGGTGGTGGCGATCTGGCCCTTCGGCTCCCAGGTCTTCTTCTGCAGCCAGCCGATCCGCACGCTGGACGACCTCCGCGGCCAGCGCGTGCGGTCCTTCACCGCATCCATGTCGCAGCTGCTGGAGCGGCTCGGCGCCACGCCGGTGACGCTCTCCTTCCCCGAGGTCTATCCGGCGCTGCAGCGCGGCGTCGCCTCCTGCGGCATCACCTCCCCGACCTCCGCCAATACGGGCAAGTGGCCGGAGGTGACGACGCATCTGCTGCCGCTCTCGGTCTCCGGCGCGGTGCAGGCGCACCTCGTGAACCTGGCCTGGTGGAACCGCCAGACGCCGGCGCAGCGGGAAGCCTACATGGCGCAGTTCTCCCGCATGGAGAATGATCTGTGGGAGCTGGCGCGCACGACGAATGAGGATGCGACGAATTGCAGCCTTGGCCGGCCGGAATGCCTGCGCCAGGCGCACCAGCCCTTCAACATGACGCTGGCGACGGTGAGCGAGGCCGACAAGACGCGGCTGCGCCGGATCTCGGAGGAGGTGATCCTCTCCGAATGGGCCGCGCGCTGCAACCGCGCCTATCCCGGCTGCGCGCAGGTGTGGAACGACACGGTCGGCCGCGCGCGCGGCATGGCCATCCGGTGACCATGCCCGTCACCGTCATCCGCCGGGCCGCCTGGGTGGTGGCCTGGGAGGGCGGGCGGCATGTGTACCGGCGGGATGCCGATATCGCCTTCGCGGGCGACCGCGTGGTGCATCTCGGCGGGCATTGGGATGGGGTGGCGGCGCGGGAGATCGATGGCAGCGCCGCCATCGTGCTGCCGGGGCTGATCAACATCCACTGCCATCCCGGCCAGTCGCCGCTGTTCCGCGGCTATGTCGAGGAATTCGGCAATCCGCGGCTGTTCAATTCCGGCCGCCACCGCTTCCGCCAGGCCTTCATCCCGGATGCGGAGGCGATCCGCGCCAGCGCCCGCTACACCTATGCGGAGCTGCTGGCCTCCGGCGTGACCACCGCCGTCGATCTCAGCCATGCCTATCCCGGCTGGATCGAGCAGCTGGCGGCAAGCGGGCTGCGCGGCGTGGTCGCACCCATGTTCCGCTCCGCCAACTGGTACACGGAGACGGGGCAGGAGACGCAGTACGAATGGGTGCCGGACCTCGGCGCCGGCGCGCTGGCCGAGGCCGCCGAGGTGATGGACGCCGCCGAGGCGCATGAGGGCGGGCGGCTTTCCGCCATGGTCTCGCCCGCGCAGGTCGATACCTGCACGCCCGATCTGCTGCAGCAGGGCGCGGCGCTGGCGCGGGCGAAGGGGCGGCCGCTGCATACCCATGCCGCGCAGAGCATCGCCGAATTCGCGGGCATGACGCGCAGGCACGACTGCACGCCGGTCGAGTATCTGGACCGCCTCGGCTTCCTCGGCCCGACGACGATCCTGGGCCATGCCGTCTTCACCGACGCGCATCCCTGGATCCTGTGGCCGCGGCGGGAGGATCTGCGGCTGCTGGCGGAAAGCGGCACGGCCGTCGCGCATTGCCCGACGGTGTTCCTGCGCGACGGGTCGATGATGCATGACCTCGGCGCCTATATGGAACGCGGCATCGCCATCGCGATGGGCACGGACACGCATCCGCAGAACCTCTGGGAGGAGATGCGCGTGGCCGAATTGCAGGCGCGCGCGGCGGCGGGGCCGATGCATCGCTGCGACACCGCGCGGGTGTTCCATGCGGCGACGGTGGCGGCGGCGGATGTGCTGGGGCGGGACGATATCGGGCGGCTGGCGGTCGGCGCGAAGGCGGACATCGTCATCGCGACGCTCGACCACCCCGCGATGCAGCCGGCGCGGGACCCGCTGCGCAACCTGGTGCATGTCGCGGGCGAGCGGCCGGTGCGGGACGTCTTCGTGGATGGCGTGCAGCGCGTCGCGGATGGGGTGGTGCTGACCATCGACCGCGCCAAGGCCTCCGCCGATGTGGCGCGGGAACAGGCGCGGCTGGCGGCACTGGTGCCGTGGCGCGATCCGGCGGGCGCGACGGTGGAGGAACTGATGCCGCTGTCGCTGGCGGTGGTGGGGTAGGGGCGGCGGAGCCCCCACCCCGACCCTCCCCCGCGGCGCGGGGGAGGGAGATTTTGATTATAGCCCCGCCTGGGACACGAACTTCGTGTTCAGATAGGCCTCGATGGCCTCGGAGCCGCCTTCGCTACCATAGCCGCTATCCTTCATGCCGCCGAAGGGCACTTCCGGCAGCGCGAGGCCGAGGTGGTTGATGGTCATCATCCCGCTCTCCACGCGCGCCGCGATGGCATTCGCCGTCTTGGCGCTGCGCGTGAAGGCGTAGGACGCCAGGCCGAAGGGCAGGCGGTTGGCCTCCTCCACCACCTCATCCAGGTCGCTGAAGGGCGCGATCATGGCGAGCGGGCCGAAGGGCTCCTCGTTCATCATCCGCGCATCCTTGCCGACGCCGGTGATGACGGTGGGCTGGTAGAAATAGCCCTTGTTGCCGATCCGCTCGCCGCCCGTATGCACCTCCGCGCCGCGCTGCCGCGCATCGGCCACCAGGCCCTCCACCCAGGGCACGCGGCGGTCATGCGCCAGCGGGCCCATCTGCGTGTCGCTGTCCATGCCGTTGCCGACCTTCAGCGAGGCCGCGGCAGCGGTGAACTTCTCCACGAAGGGGGCGTAGAGCTTCTCCTGCACCAGGAACCGCGTCGGCGAGACGCAGACCTGGCCCGCATTGCGGAACTTGGCGCCGGCCAGCGTCTTCACGGCGAGATCCAGGTCCGCATCGTCGAAGACGATCGCCGGCGCATGGCCGCCGAGTTCCATCGTCACGCGCTTCATGTGCGCGCCGGCCAGCGCCGCCAGGTGCTTGCCGATGGGGGTGGAGCCCGTGAAGGTCACCTTGCGGATGACGGGGTGCGGGATGAGGTATTCGCTGATCTCGGCCGGCACGCCGAACACCAGGTTGGCGACGCCGGCGGGCAGGCCCGCATCGGCGAAGGCGCGGATGAGGGCAGCGGGGGCGGCTGGCGTCTCCTCCGGCGCCTTGACGATGATGGAGCAGCCCGTGGCCAGCGCGGCGGAGAGCTTGCGCACCACCTGGTTGATCGGGAAGTTCCAGGGCGTGAAGGCGGCGACGGGGCCGACGGGCTCCTTCACGACCAGCTGGTAGATGCCCTCGCCGCGGGCGGGGATGACGCGGCCATAGGCGCGGCGCGATTCCTCGGCGAACCAGTCTATGATGTCGGCCGCCGCCAGGGCCTCCATCTTCGCCTCGGCCAGCGGCTTGCCCTGCTCCAGCGTCATGAGCTTGGCGACCTCATCGGCGCGCGAACGGAAGATGTCGGCCGCCTTCCGCATCAGCTTGGAGCGGTCATAGGCCGAGACCTTCTTCCAGGTCGCGAAACCCTTGTCGGCGGCGGCGAGCGCCTCGTCGAGGTCGTCCTTCGACGCGTGCGCGACGGTGGCGAGGACTTCCTCGGTGGCCGGGTTGATCACGGGGATGGAGCGGTTGCCCGCGGCGTTGCGCCACTTGCCATCGATGAATAGCTGAACGTCGGCGTACATGCGCGTCTCCTCGGCGGCCCCGTATGCGGGGCGCGGATCGGGTGGTCTGGCGGGGAGGGAAACTGGCACAGCCGGCGCCCCGGGGGAACCGGGGCGGGCGGCGGCGGGGGTCAGCCCATCCGGTCGAACATCGCCCGGAACTTGCCGTTGATGACGCCTTCCCCGCAGAACCGCTCCACGAAGGCGAGGCCCTGGGCGCGCAGGCGCGTCCAGGCCGCCTCGTCCTGGTAGAGCCAGGCAATCGCCTCCGAGATCGCGCGTGGCCCGTCCGCCAGGGCGATGTCCTCCGCATGGGTCAGGCCCATGCCCTCCGCCGCCATGGTGGTGGCCACGCAGGGCAGGCCATGGGCCAGGCTTTCCAGGACCTTGCCCTTCACCCCCGCGCCATACCGCAATGGCGCAACCATGACGCGCTGGCGGTCCAGATAGGCATCGAGGTCCGGGACGAACCCCTCCAGCAGCACATCCGGCGCGGCGAGCGCATGGAAACGGTCCGGCATGTGGGACCCCGCGATGCGGAAGACGATGCCGGGCACCAGGCTGCGCAGATGCGGCATGACCTGGTCCACGAAGAAGGTCACGGCATCGACATTCGGCGTGTGGCGATAGCCGCCGAGGAAGGTGATGCCGCTGCGCGCCGCGAAGGCGGAGGGGCCGGGGCGCGCCTTCACCGTCCAGGGGATGACGTTCAGCCTCTCCTCCGGCACCGCGCCGGCGAGGTAGGCGGCCTCATGCGCGGAATGGACGATGACCTGGTCGGCCATGGCGAGCGCCGTGACCTCCCGCGCCTTGACCGTGGCAGCCTCCTTCGCGATGGCGGGGTCGCCGGTGACGGCGGCTTCGCGTTCCAGCCGCAGATGGTGCAGGTCTGCGACCGAATAGATGATCCTCGCGTTCGGCATCGCGCTTCGGATCACGCCCGCATATTTGAAGGCGTTGACGAAGCGGTGCAGGAAGACGGCGTCGAACTCCGCGCCGCGCTTGCGGATCACCTCCTCCACCGACCAGTACCAGGGGTGGTGCAGGCATTCGATGCCGATGCCCTGCAGCGCGCGGGTGATGTCGCCGAGATGCGCCATGTTGTCGGCGGGCACGAAGGTGATCTTGGCGCCCAGCGCCTGCATGGCCCGCATATGGGCCAGCGCCGCGACCGATCCCGCATCCTCCAGCGGCGTCGGCGTCGTCTCATCGATGAAGAGGATGCGGCGCGTGACGCCACGCTCCTTCTCCAGCTCCGGCGCCTCGCCATTCAGGCGGTGGGACGCGAGCACGTCGCGCCAGCGGTCGAAGAACTTGCGGCCGTTCAGCAGCTGGTAGCGCTTGGCGCCGGTGCCCTTCACATCGGTGCCGCTGGTGATGCCCTCATGGTGCACCAGCGCCGAGAGCGGCTGGTAGAGCACGCGCAGCCCGCGCTTGCGGATGCGGAAGGCGAGGTCCGTGTCCTCGTAATAGGCGGGGCTGTAGTGGGTATCGAAGCCGCCCAGCGCCTCGAACACCGGGCGCGCCACCATGATGGAGGCGCCGGAGACGTAGTCCACGTCCCGCAGGTAGGAGATGCGGGGATCGTCGGGCTGGCTGCCGCGGCCGTAGTTCCACCCATCGCCCAGCCGCCAGACGATGCCGCCCGCTTCCTGCACGCTGCCATCGGGGAAGATGAGCTTGGAGCCGACGAGGCCCGCGTCCGGCACCTCCGCGAAGGTGTCGCGCAGCGTGTCCAGCCAGCCTTCCTTCACCTCCGTGTCGTTGTTCAGGAACAGCAGGTAGCGGCCACGCGCCGCGGCGGCGCCGGCATTGCAGGCCGCGATGAAGCCGCCATTGCGGGGATTGCGGAGATAGAGCACCGCGCCGGCGGTGATGGCGGGCAGGAACAGCGTCTCGTCCGGCGAGGCATCGTCCACCACCACCACCTCGAAGCCCGTGCGCGGCAGCGCCTTCAGGATGCTGGAGAGGCACTGGTAGGTATAGGCGAACTTGCCATGCACGGGGATGATGACGCTGACCTCGGGCTCCGCCACCTCCGGGAAGCGCAGCGCGGGGTAGCGCGCGCAGACATCCTGCAGGATGGCGGCGAGCCGATCGGAGTAGGAATGGGCAAGGTCGATCGTCGCCTGGGCGCGATCCTCGCCCGCCTGCTCCACCAGCGCCATGTAGCGCGGCAGCAGCGCGCCGAGCGCGCCCATCACCGGGCCGATCAGCTCCCGCATCGCGGCGGCGGAGGTGGCGGCGGCGCCGCGCGCCTCCAGCCCCGGCAGCAGCGCCGCCAGGTCCTCCGCCGTCATCGGCGGCTTCGGATTGTCCAGCACCAGGGGGGAATTGGAGAGGTCCTCGCCCTGTCCGGCGATGCGGATGTGCAGGATGTGGCGCGGCGCGGTCAGCAGGTGCTGCGGCATGGCGATGTTGAAGCCGCAGAGCAGGCCGGGCGAGCCGCCGGGCGGGGCGACGTCCGGGCGCCAGATATCGGCGCGGGTCCGCAGGATCAGCTGCTCCCCGTCCCACAGCTCGACCTGCAGCGGTTCGTGCGGGCGCGCGGGGTCCAGCGCCCAGCCATGCACATGGGTCTCCGTCCAGCCCTCCACCGTGCCATGCGGCCGGGCCGGGGGCGCCTGGCGCGGCGTGGCGGGCTGGCCGGCGGCGCCGCGCAGCAGGGCGAGCGTGCCACCCGTCATCGATCGCTCGCGTCGCGGAATGGATGGCGCCGCATCGGCAGTTCCCCTGGCAGGCCCGCGCCCATCACGGCGCCGGGATCATCAATGCGGCAGCAGGCCGGCCGGCCGCAAGGGGCGCCCTCAGCCCAGCGGATCGAGCAGCGCCTGGGGCAGGGCGCGGACCCGCACCAGCCCCGCCCGGGCGACGGCCGCGTGCAGCGCGGTGGCATCCGCGAACCAGGCGGCATGCGGCCCGCCGGCGGCGAGGCGCGCGACCAGGTGTTCCGACCGGGCGCGCCGCCGCACGCTTTCATCGGAAATCGGCGCGGGCGCGCGGCCGATATTGAGGTCGCCGCGCACCTGGCTGCGGTCCAGATGCGCCTCGTAGCGCAGCTGCGCCGGCTCCACCGGCAGGCCGATGGCCGCCGCGATGCGGGGCAGCAGCCCGGCCGGGTCGGCGGCCAGGGCCTCGAAGCCGATCACGGTGCCGTCGTGGCGGCGCAGCACCGCCAGCATGCGGGCCAGGGCCTGGCGATACTTGTCGCACCACAGGGCGAATTGCCGCCCGTCCAGCGGCACCGCATCGCCCCACCACTGGCCGCGGCGCTCGATCTCCGACAGGAAGGTATGGGCCGGGCGCCGCAGCAGCATCAGCGCGGCCGAGTCCAGCGGCAGCGGCGCCTGGTCGATCATCCGGCACAGGCCCTCCAGATAGGGCAGCTGCGCCGCGGTTTCCTTGACGAAGAGGCAGCGCTGCGTGTCGGGCGCGATGCCGGCCTTCTCCAGCAGCACCGGGATGCTGGCATCGCCGGGCCCTTCCAGCACCTGGCCGTTCCAGGGCTCGAACACCGCATCGACCTGCGAATGGACCTGGAACATCGCCGTCAGCAGCGTGGTGCCGGATCGCGGCAGGGCGAAGAGGCTGACGAAGCGGCCGGGCAGGCCGTCCGGTGCCTCGATGCCCGGCAGGGTCTCGCCCTCCGCCCCCTGCGTGCCGGCCAGCACCGCCACGCCGGCTTCGCCCTCCGCCGCGATGGCGTGGCGGGCGGAGGCGATGAGCACCACCGCCGCATCCGCGAAGCCCGCCGCCCGCAGCCGGTCCAGCTGCGCCCAGGCGGCGGGGCCGATGCCGCCGGGCAGCGGTGCCAGCACCAGGCCGCCCGTCCGCACCGCGCCGAGCCCGGCCTCCCACCCCCCGCCATCGCCCACCAGCAGGTCCGCCCGGCCCGGCGCCTGCGGCATGCCGTGCGGCGACAGCAGGCCGAGGCGGTGCAGCCCGGGGCCGGGGCTCTGCCGCGCGATGATCCGCAAATCCTGCCGCTGCGCCCAGCCCCGCCGCCGCAGCGCGATGCGCAGCGCGAGCTGCAGCGCGCGCTGCGGCGCGCCCTGCAGCGCCTGGTCCGTGGGCGGCGCCGCGGCATCGGTCTGCGGATCGACGAAGCCGTCGCGCCTCACCGCGCGGCGCACCGCATCCGCCGTGCCGGCCAGCCGGGCGCCGCGCCAGGCCCGGAAGGCGGCCTCCGCGCGGAAGGGGAGGAAGAGTTCGGGCACGCCCGGCGGGGCCTTCAGCTGTTGGGGCCACGCTCCATCGCATAGGGCTGCCAGCGGCGCAGGCCCGAATCCGGCAGCGTGGTCGGGTTGACGCAGGACATCGGCCAGCGGCCGGAGAGCACCAGCGCCAGTTCCTGCCCCGCGCGGCGCTTCCGCGCCTCATCGAAGCGGGCGGAGGCGCTGGCATTGTGCGGGCTCAGGATGATGTGCGGCATCTTCAGCAGCGGGTTGTCCGGGCTGGGCGGTTCCTGTTCCAGCACGTCGAGCCCCGCGCCCGCGATCCGCTTCGACTGCAGCGCCTCGATCAGCGCGGCCTCGTCCACCGTCGGGCCGCGGCCGGTGTTGATGAAGATGGCGCTGCGCTTCATGCGGGCGAAGTGCTTCGCCGTCAGCATCTTCCCCGTATCCGGCGTGGCGGGGGCGTGCATGGAGATGAAGTCGGACTGGCTCAGCACCTCGTCCAGGCTGGCGGGCAGCACGCCGAGCGCGGACATGGTCAGCTCATCCACGAAGGGGTCATAGGCCATCAGGCGCAGCCCGAAGGCCTTGGCGCGGATGGCGACCAGGCGCGCGACGCGGCCGAAGGCGACGAAGCCCAGCGTCTGGCCCATCAGCCGCGGCACCTGCAGCAGCTGTGGCCGGCCTTCTCCCCAGCGGCCTTCGCGCACCATGCGGTCCTGTTCGATGCAGCGGCGATGCGTGGCCAGCAGCAGCATCATGGCGTGGTCGGCCACCTCCTCGATGAAGGTGTCGGGGCAGTTGGTGACGGGAATGCCCTTCGCCGTCGCGGCGACGACATCGACGTAATCGACGCCGACGGTGGCGCAGGTGATGACCTTGGCCTTCGGCGCGGCCGCGATCATCGCGGCGGTCAGCTTCATGCCCTTCATGTAGATGGCGTCCGCATCGCCGGCGGCGGCGATGAAGGCGGCCTCGTTCGGCGGGCATTCGACGATCTCGGCGCCCAGGCGTTCCAGCGCCTCCATCTCCAGCGCATAGCCGCCCGCGGCGGCGGCAGCGGGCGTCAGGATCTTCGGCATGGCGTCTTGTTCCCCCAATTCGGATGCGGCGAACGGTTGCATGGGGGGCAGGGGGCGACAAGCGCGCCCGGGCTGGTAGGCTCGCGCATCAGCAATGCGGGGGAGGGAGGGCGCGATGGCACGCCTGACGGGGAAGATCGCCTGGGTCACGGGCGCGGGCAGCGGAATCGGGGAGGCCGCGGCGCTGGCGCTGGCGGAGGAGGGCGCCACGCTGGTGCTGACCGGCCGCCGCCAGGCGCCGCTGGAGGATGTGGCAGCGCGCATCCGCGCCCGTGGCGGAGAGGCGCATGTGCAGGCCGCGGACATGATGGTGGGCGCGCAGGTCGCCGCCATCGGCGCCTTCCTGAAGGAGCGCTTCGGCCGGCTGGACGTGCTGGTGAACAATGCCGGGCTGAACATCACGCCGCGCCGCTGGGGCGTGCTGTCCATGGAAGGGGCGGATGAACTCATCCGCGGCAACCTCAACAGCGCCTTCTACGCCGCCACGGTGGCGCTGCCGCTGATGCGGGACCAGCGCGACGGCGTGCTGATCCACACCGCCTCCATGGCCGGCCGCCTCGTCTCCCCCATGTCCGGCCCCGGCTACACCGCGGCCAAGCATGCGGTGGTGGCGATGAGCCATTCGATCAATGCCGAGGAATGCGTGAACGGCATCCGATCCTCGGTCGTGCTGCCGGGGGAGGTCGCGACGCCGATCCTCGACAAGCGGCCCAACCCCGTCAGCGCCGAGGAGCGCGCGAAGATGGTGCAGAGCGCCGATGTGGGCGATTTGATCCGCTACATCGCCTGCCTGCCGCCGCATGTGGTGCTGAACGAGGTCTGGATCACGCCGCGGCACAACCGCAGCCTGATCGCGACGCTGGAGCGGAAGCTGTAGCGGCTATTCCTCCACGCCCGGGAAGGGATTCTGCCGCAGCAGCGCCGCCATGTGGGCGGCGTTGCTGGCCAGCATGTCGGCGGTCTGCTGCACCTTCTCGGGCGTCTGCTTCAGGTCCTTGAAGTCCTTGTCGCCCATCGCCTCCCCCACCCAGTAGCAGGCGGCGCCGGGCGGGATGGTCCAGCCGACATCGTTCAGCGCCTGGAACATCAGGGCGGAGGAGGCATGGGCGCCATCCTCATTGCCCACGATGGCGCAGACCGCGACCTTGCCGGTGCTGGGCATGCGGCCCTGGTCGTCCGTCTCGTCCAGGAAGGCGTCCATCCGTTCCAGCACGCGCTTGGCGATGCTGCTGGGCTGGCCGAGCCAGATGGGCGTGCCGAGGATCAGGATGTCATGGCGCAGGATCTTCGCGCGGAGCGCGGGCCATTCATCGCCCTCGCCCTCGTCGGATGTGACGCCCGGCTTGATGTTGAGGGCCGCGACGCGGACCGTTTCCGTCACCGTGACGTCATGCTCGCCCAGCGCCTTGGCCAGCACGGCGATCATCGTGTCGGTGGAGGAGGTCTCGCTGGCGTCGGACTTCAGCGTGCAGTTGAGGGCGATGGCGGTGAGGGGCACTGGGGAACACTCCGGCTTCGGCGATGACAAGCGCCATCGCCGAGGCCGGGTTCCGTCACTCCTTCACCGCCCCCGTCAGGCTGCTGACGTAGTAGTCCACGAAGAAGCTGTAGAAGATCGCGACCGGCAGGGATCCCAGCAGCGACCCCGCCATCAGCGCGCCCCATTGGTAGACGTCGCCCGTCACCAGCTCCGTCAGGATCGCGACGGGCACGGTCTTGTTCTCGCTGCTCTGGATGAAGGCGAGGGCGTAGATGAATTCGTTCCAGGAGAGCGTGAAGCTGAAGATGCCCGCCGAGATCAGGCCCGGGATCGCCAGCGGCAGGGTGATCTGGCGCAGGATCTGCAGGCGCGACGCGCCATCGATCAGCGCGCATTCCTCCAGCTCATAGGGGATCGACTTGAAGTAGCCGATCAGCAGCCAGGTGCAGAAGGGCACCAGGAAGGTCGGGTAGGTCAGGATCAGCGCGAAGGGCGTGTCGAACAGCCCAAGCCGCACCACCATCGTCGCCAGCGGGATGAAGAGGATGGAGGGCGGCACCAGGTAGGCCAGGTAGATGGCGAGGCCGACATACTGGCTGCCGCGGAAGCGCAGCCGCTGGATGGCATAGGCCGCCAGCGTGCTGGAGAGCAGCGACAGGAAGGTCGCCGCGATGGAGACCAGCATCGTCGTCCACAGCCAGTGCGGATAGCTGGTGTTGAACAGCAGGTGCCGGATGTGGTCGAGCGTCGGCGAGCTGATCCAGAAGGGGTTGTGGGTGGCGTAGTCGTACAGCTCCGCATTCGGTTTGAAGGCCGTCACCGTCATCCAGTAGAAGGGGAAGAGCAGGATCAGCAGGAAGCAGGCCAGCGGGACATAGAGCATCACCACCCGCCGGGACTTGCTGTCCCAGCTCAGCATCTCCGGCGCCGCGGTGGCGGTGTTGGAGGAGGCGGCGGCCGCGGCGGCGTCAGTCATTGGACTCTCCCTGCTGCCACTTGCGCCGGGCGAGGCCGAAGTAGCTGAACAGCGTCGCGAAGACGAGGAAGGGGATCATGGCCACCGCGATGGCCGCACCCTCGCCGAGCTGCCCGCCCGGGATGCCGCGCTGGAAGGCGAGCGTGGCCATGAGGTGCGTGGAATTCACCGGCCCGCCGCGCGTGATGGCATAGACCAGCTGGAAATCCGTGAAGGTGAAGATGATGCTGAAGGTCATCACGATGGCCAGGATGGGCATCAGCATCGGGAAGGTGATGTGGCGGAAGCGCTGCCAGGGCGTGGCGCCGTCCAGCAGCGCGGCCTCGTAGAGCGAGGGCGAGATGGTCTGGAGCCCCGCCAGCAGCGAGATCGCGACGAAGGGGATGCCGCGCCAGATATTGGCGAAGATCAGCGACCAGCGCGCGGGCCAGGCGGTGTTGATGAAGTCGATGGGCTGCGTCGTGAAGCCCATCTTCATCGCGAGGTAGGAGATGATGCTGAACTGCGGGTCGTAGATCCACCAGAAGGCGATGGCGGACAGCACCGTCGGCACGATCCAGGGCAGCAGGATGATGGCCCGCAGCAGCGACTTCATCGGCAGGTGCTGGTTCAGCAGCAGCGCGAGCCAGAGGCCGAGGCCGAATTTCCCGATGGTCGCGACGCCGGTGTAGAAGACGCTGTAGAAGACCGAGTTCAGGAAGATGGGGTCTTCCATCAGGTACTGGAAATTCTCCAGCCCCACCCAGATGCCCGGCCGCCCGATGGTGGTGTCCGTGAAGGCGAGCCAGACGCCGAGGCCGAGCGGATAGGTGAGGAAGGTCATCAGCAGCCCGACCGCGGGGGCCAGGCAGACGATGATCAGGAAGGCCTTGTTGTCGAACAGCCGGGCGAGCGCGCCGGGTTGCTGGCGCGTCTTGGTCCAGACGGGCGCGGTGGTGGCGGACATGGTCCCTCCCGGCGGGGAGGGGCCGGCCACGAGGGCCGGCCCCGGTTTTTCAGCGGCGGCGGAAGTAGCGCTGCGCGCGGCGTTCCGCTTCCGCCGCGGCGGCCTGCGGCGTCGCCTGGCCGGAAGCCACGGCCGCGCACATCTGCACCATGACGTAGTCCGCCGTGGCGGCGACCGAACCCTCCGTGATCGGGCCCTTGTAGCCGTTCCAGAACGGGTTGTTCATGGTGTCGCGGAACACGGAGATCTTCGGATCCCGCGTCCAGGTGGCGCTGGCGGCATAGGCGTTCAGCGGCTGCGACCAGTAGCCGATATTGGCCTGCAGCCAGGGGTCGTACTGCTCCGCCTCGAACAGGAACTGCAGCAGCGCCTTGGCCGCGTTGGGGAAGCGGCTGTGGCGGAACACCATGGCGTTCAGCGTCAGGCCCGCATTCGGCACCGCGTTCAGCGTGCCCTTGGGCATCGGCGTCATCTGCGTGTCCTCGGCGATGTGCCGCAGCGCCGGGTCGTTCAGCATGGAGAAGTAGAGCGAGACGCCGTTCTGCGTCAGGTGGCATTCGCCGGCGGAATAGGCGCGGTTGTTGCTGATGTCGCCCCAGGCCAGCGTGCCGGGCACGAAGGTCGGGTAGAGTTCGCGCAGGTAGTTCAGCGCCGCGATGGTCTGCGGGCTGTTGATGCTGACCGCGCCCTGTTCATCGGTCAGCGAGCCGCCGAAGGACCAGACCAGCCAGTTCGCGAAGGCGTTGCCGTCACCGACCGCATTGCCCAGCGCAAAGCCCGCGGGCTTGTTGATGCGGCGCAGCGCCTGGCAGAGCCGCAGGAAGCCCGCATGGTCGTCCGGCACGCTGTCGAAGCCGGCTTCCCGCAGCGTGGAGGTACGCCAGATGGCGGGGCCGCCGGAGGCACCGAAGGGCAGGCTGATCCAGCGGTCGCCGCGCCGGCCATAGGCATTCGCCAGCGGCCGCCAGCCGCCGTATTTCTGGCCGAGATAGGTGGCCACATCCGTCACGTCGTGAATCTTCTCCGCGAAGAGGTGCGGCCCCGCGTCGAAGCCCACGATGATGTCGGGGCCCGCGCCGGTGTTCGCGGTGACGGCGGTCTGCTGGGTGATGTCCTCCCACCCCACGAAGTCCACGCGGACCTCGATGCCGTTCGCCTGGGCGAAGCGCTGGCAGTTGGCGCGCCAGACATCCTCGTCCGGCTGCACGAAGCGCACGGGGCGCAGCATGCGCAGCGTGGCGCCGCGCTCGATCGGCAGGTTGGGCGGCGTCGCGGGCTGGGTCGCGATCTGCGCCTGCGCGGCGCCGCCCATGCCGGCGGCGGCGACGGCGCCGGCGGCGGCCAGGCTTTCCCGGCGGGTGATCAGGTTGGCCATCTTGTTCTGCTTCCTCCGTGTTGTCGTTGTTCAGCCAAAGGGGGTCGGGCAGGCGGGGTCAGGACAGGCGGTTGCCGTCCGGGCCGAAGAGATGCACGAGCGACAGGTCCGGCATGATGCGGAGCGGATCGCCCGGCCGTCCCTGCACCCTTTCACGGAAGGCGCCGATGATCGGCGTCTCCCCCACGCGGACCGTCACCTGGGTCTCGGACCCCGTGGGCTCCACCAGCACGATCGTGCCCTCGACCCCGTCATCGGCCAGCATCAGGTGTTCCGGGCGGATGCCGTAGGTGGTGGCGTTGGCGGGGGCGTGGGGCGGCAGGGGCAGCAGCGCGCCGCCATCGGTGCGGAAGCCGCCATCGGTGACGCGGCCGGGCAGCAGGTTCATCGCCGGGCTGCCGATGAAGCCCGCGACGAAGAGGTTGGCGGGCCGGTCATACAGCGCCAGCGGCGCGCCCGCCTGCTCGATCCGCCCGCCATTCATCACCACGATCTGGTCGGCCATGGTCATGGCCTCGATCTGGTCATGCGTCACATAGATCGTCGTCGTCGCCAGGCGCTGCTGCAGCTCCTTGATCTCGGACCGCATCTGCACGCGCAGCTTGGCATCGAGGTTGGAAAGCGGTTCGTCGAACAGGAAGACCTGGGGGTGGCGCACGATGGCGCGGCCCATCGCGACGCGCTGGCGCTGGCCGCCGGAAAGCTGCCTCGGATACCGGTCGAGCAGCGCATCGAGGCCGAGGATCTTCGCGGCGCGCTTCACCTCCTCCTCCATCACATCGGCCGGCGCCTTCGCCAGCTTCATGGAGAAGGCCATGTTCTCCCGCACCGTCATGTGCGGGTAGAGCGCGTAGTTCTGGAACACCATGGCGATGTCCCGGTCCTTCGGCGGCACGTTGTTCACCACGCGCCCGCCGATCGCGATCTCGCCCCCCGAGATGTTCTCCAGCCCCGCGATCATGCGCAGCAGCGTCGATTTGCCGCAGCCCGACGGGCCGACCAGGACGACGAATTCGCCATCCGCGATCTCGACATCGACACCGTGAAGAATCTTGGTGCTGCCGAAGACCTTCTTCGCCTGCCGCACCGATACAGTCGCCATTCGTCGCCCCCCGCGCGCCACTCGTGCCGGGGCTGCGCGCGGACAGGCTACACACGCCTTTCGCATACGCGCAACCTCGCGCGGTAACCGCGTGGTTCACCTGCGCGCCATGCATGGCCTTCCCGCTGGACGATGGGTTGGGCCGGGTCTAGCCATGTTGCATCGCAGCATGGAGGCGATCGCGCATGCCGGAACACTACAGGCGCCTGGCGATCCTGCTCGGCGCGTTGACGGCGCTGGGGCCGCTTGGCGTGGACATGTACCTGCCGGCCTTCCCGGCGATGGGGGCCGATCTCGGCGCGGGCCCGGCGGAGGTGCAGCGCACGCTGGCGACCTTCCTGCTCGGCATGGCGCTGGGGCAGCTCGCCTATGGTCCGCTCGCGGACCGGGTGGGGCGGCGCATCCCGATGATGGTCGGCCTCGCGCTGTTCATCCTGGCCTCCATCGGCTGCGCCCTGGCGCGCTCGGCGGAGTCGCTCGCCTGGCTGCGGCTGCTGCAGGCGCTGGGCGGTTGCGTCGGCACCGTCGTCTCGCGCGCCGTGGTGCGGGACCTCTGCGACGAACGCGGCGCGGTGCGCATGATGTCGCTGCTGATGCTGGCGATGGGGGCGGCGCCCATCCTGGCGCCGATGTTCGGCGGCTGGATGCTGCTGGGCTTCGGCTGGCGCGGCATCTTCTGGTTCCTGGCGCTCTACGGGCTGGTGGCGCTGGCGGTGCTGGCGGCGACGCTGCCGGAAAGCCTGGCGCCGGAGCAGCGGCGGCGGGACGGGCCGATGGCGGTGCTCTCCACCTACGTCTCCATCCTGCGGGACCGGCGCTTCCTGGCGCCCGCGCTCGCCTCCTCCGTCCCCATGGCGGGTCTCTTCGCCTATCTCGCGGGGTCGCCCATCGTGCTGATGGACGGGCATGGCCTGACGCCGACGCAATACGGCATGGCCTTCGGCGCCAATGCGCTGGCGCTGATCGCGGCCAGCCAGGTGACGGCGCGGCTGGTGCGCCGCCACGCGCCGGCCTGGCTGCTGCCGCGGGTGCTGGTGGCGCAGGCGGTGGCGGGGGTGCTGGCGCTGGCGGCGGTGCTGTCCGGCCTGCTGGTGCCGCTGCTGGCGGCGCTGTTCCTCTATCTCGGCCTGCTGGGGGCGACGCTGCCGCTGGCGGGCGCGCTGGCCATGCAGCCCATGGGGCGGGTGGCGGGCAGCGCCTCCGCCCTGATGGGGACGATCCAGTTCGGCCTCGGCGCGCTGGTCGGCGCGGTGATGGGGGCGATCGGCGGCGGCGGGCTGGCGATGGGCGTGCTGCTGGGCCTGGCCGGCAGCGCGGGGCTTGCCGCCTACCGCCTGCTGCGGCGCTGAGGCATCAGGCGACGGGCAGGGGATCGGCCTCCGCCGCCGGTTCCAGGACGGAAACGCGGGCGAGCGCGACCTGGATCTCCACCGTCAGCCCCTCCGGCTGCCAGTGCTGCACCAGGATGCCGCCCAGCTGATCGCGGATGGTGGCGGCCACCAGGCGGCTGCCGAAGCCGCGGCGGGATGGCGCGCCACCGACCGGCGGGCCGCCCTGTTCCTGCCAGTGCAGCACCAGGTCGCCCGTCGCGGGGCGGACCGACCAGGTGATCGCCAGCCGCCCCTGCGCCCGCGCCAGCGCGCCATACTTCACCGCATTCGTCGTCAGTTCGTGGAAGGCCAGCGACAGGCTCTGCGCGGCGGAAGGCGCGACGCGCAGCGCCGGGCCCTGCATCGTCACCGCCGCCTCGCCATCATCCCGCAGCGTGAAGGCCGCGAGTTCGCCGGCGAGCAGCGCGCGCAGCGAGGCGCCCGCCCAGCGCTGGTCCGCCAGCAGCGTATGCGCCCGCGCCAGCGCCGCCACCCGCCCTTCCACCGCGGCGGCATAGGCATCGAGCGTCGATCGCGGCGTGAGGCGGAGCGCGGCCTGCACCACGGCCAGCGCGTTCTTGGCGCGGTGGTCCACTTCCCGCGCCAGCAGCGCGCGGCGTTCCTCGGCCTCCCGCCGCGCGGTGATGTCCTGCACGGTGCCCGCCAGGCGCAGGGGCCGGCCGGTGCGGTCATGCGCCACCACGCGGGCGCGGCTTTCCACCCAGACCACGCGGCCATCCGGGTGGTGGAAGCGGTATTCGGCCGCATAGACCTCCGTCGTGCCCTCCGCCAGGCGTTCGAAGGCGTGGGTGACGGCGGGGCGGTCCTCCGCATGGATGCGGTCGGCCCAGCCGGGATAGGGGCCGACCACCTCCTCCGCCGGCGCGCCGAAGATGGCCAGCGTGCGGGGCGAACGCTGCGCGATGCGGGTGCGGAGATCGACCTCCCAGGTGCCGAGGTCCGCGGCCTCCAGCGCCACGCGCAGCCGCGCCTCGCTGTCGGCCAGCTGTTCGCTGCGATGGGCAAGCTCCGCCGTGCGCGCCGCCACGCGCTGTTCCAGGCTTTCGCGCGCCGCCACCGCCGCCAGGTCCGCCCGCCGCACCCGCCAGGCCAGCAGGCCGAGCGCGAGGGTGGCCGGCATGCCGATGCCCAGCAGCACCGCCACGCGGCGCAGCCAGCGGGCGATGATCACGGCCTGGTCGCGCGCCGCCGCGGCATAGGCCGGCCAGCCTTCCACCGCGCGGTAGATGATCAGCCGCCGCACGCCATCCAGGGCGGAGGTTTCCAGCGCCTCGATCCGCGGCGGCGCGCCGGCCATGGCGGCCAGGGTGCTGTCCGTGGTGTGGCGGGGCCAGGGGGGCGGGTCCGGCAGTTCCAGCGTGCGCGCCAGCAGCGTGCCGTCCTGCCGGACCAGCGACAGCACGTCATCCGATGTGCCGCGCAGGCGGCGCAGCCCGGCGGCCAGGGTGGCGGGGCTGACGGAGATGTTGATGACGCCGTCGAAGGCATCCGGCGGCAGGCCGTTGGCCGTGCCGTCGCGCTTCAGCGTCACGGGGAAGAAGTCCCGGTTGTTGGCGCGGCCGCGCGCCACTTCGCCGATGCGGGTATCGGGCGCGCCGGCCGGCCGCATGGCGATGTGGTAGGGCCGGTCCGCCAGGTTCACCGGCGGGGGATCCGCCATGTCGCTCGTCAGCAGGATGCGGCCGGCGCGATCGATGACATAGACGCTGAAGTCGATGCCGTAGCGGTCCAGCTCCAGCACCTCCCGCGCCCGCGCATGCAGCGCCGCGCGGCCGGCCAGGATCGCCTCGTCCGGCAGGTCCCGCAGCAGCAGCGCGATCTGCTGGCCGCGCAGGCGGTGCGATTCCAGGCTGGCGCGGGCATATTCGGCGGCCGCGTCCGCGGTGCGCGCGACCTCCGCCGCCGCTTCCTCCCAGGTCGCGGTCCAGGAGATCCAGGCCCCGACCGCCTGGATGGCCAGCGGCAGCGCCACCGCGGCGGCCAGCAGGGTGCGACGGGGCGCGGCCGCGCCCGCGCTCCTCACGCCACCGTGACTATCCGGGATGCGGGTCGATTCCACATCGCCAAGATGCCGGTTGCGGCGCCGGCCGCAATCTTCCCGCCAGCCGCGCGCGAACACGAATGCGCGCGCGGCATCGCCCCTATCGCCGGGCCAGGGCTTCCGCCGCCGCCACGATCTTCGCCGTGTCGGGCTTCAGCGCATCCTCCAGCGGCGGCGCGAAGGGCACCGGCACGCGGGGCTGGCCGAGCCGCCCCACCGCCCGCAGCGCGCCGGGGCCCAGGCGTTCCACCATCCGCGCCACCACCTCTCCGCCGAAGCCGCCGACGGTCACGGCCTCATGCGCCACCAGCAGGCGGCCGGTGCGCTCCACGGAAGCGGCCACCGCCTCCTCGTCCCAGGGCCAGAGGGTGCGGAGGTCGAGGATATCGGCCTCGATCCCCCGCTCCGCCAGCATGGCGCCGGCTTCCTCGACCTGCGGCACCAGGGCCGACCAGGTGACGATGGTCAGGTCGCGGCCCCGGCGCGCGTGGCGCGCGCGGCCGAAGGGGATGGGATCGATCACCGCCGGCACCTCCCCGGTCACGGGGAAGAGGTTCTTCGGGTCGAAGAACAGCACCGGGTCGTCGCTGCGGATGGCGGAGACGAGCAGCCCCGCCGTATCCGCGGGCGTGGCGGGCACGGCGACGACGACGCCCGGGATATGGGTGAACCAGGATTCCAGCGTCTGGCTGTGCTGCGCGGCGGAATTGCGCCAGATGCCGTGCGGCATGCGCACCACCACGGCGGGCTTGGCCTGGCCGCCGAACATGTAGCGCACCTTGGCGACCTGGTTCACCAGCTCATCCATCGCGCACATGACGAAGTCGAAGATCCGCATCTCGATGATCGGGCGCGTGCCGACCAGCGCGGCGCCCAGCCCGCCGCCCATGATCATGCTTTCGCTGATGGGCGTGGAGACGATGCGGCTGGCGCCGAATTCGTCGAGGAAGCCGCGATACTGGCCGAACAGCCCGCCACGGGCCACGTCCTCCCCCAGCACCCAGACGGTCGGGTCGCGGCGCATCTCCTGCAGCGCGGCGAGGCGCGCGGCCTCCACGAGCGTGACATTCGCCATGGTCAATGCGCCTCCACCGCGCCGCTGTCCTGCACGTCCTCCCAGGCGATGGCGGGGTCGGGCCAGGGGGCGGAAAGGGCGGCTTCCCGCGCATGGGTCATCTCCGCCCGCGCCTCCCCCTGGATGCCGTCGAGCATCGCGGCCGGCACGCCTTCCGCCAGCAGCCGGGCGCGCAGCCGGCCGATGGGCTCGGCCTCCTTCGCCGCGGCAACGGCGGCGGGGTCCCGCCAGGCGGCGGGGTCGGTGCTGGTGTGGCCGGTGATGCGGTAGGTGGTGGCGTGCAGCAGGCGCGGCCCGGCGCCGGCGCGGATTTCCGCCACCAGCCGCGCCGCGGCCTCATCCACCGCCGCGGCATCGTTGCCATCCACGCTGAGGCAGGGCACGCCCAGCGCCTCCGCCCGCGCCACCACGCCGGGCCCCGCGGTGACGGAGGCCGTGGCGGTGAAGGCGGCGACGCCGTTATCCTCGCAGACGAAGAGGACCGGCAGCCGGTAGAGCACCGCCCAGTTCAGCCCTTCCAGGAAGGGGCCGCGATTGATGGCGCCGTCGCCGAAGAAGCAGGCCACGATGCTGTCCTGGCCCAGCAGCTTCAGCCCCTGCGCGGCGCCCACCGCGATGGGGATGCCGCCCGCCACCACGCCATTGGCACCCAGCATGCCGACGCTGAAATCGGCGATGTGCATGGAGCCCCCCTTGCCTCGGCAATGCCCGCCGGCGCGGCCGAACAGCTCCTCCATCATGCCGGACACGCCGGCGCCCTTGGCCAGCGCATGGCCGTGGCCGCGGTGGTTGGAGGTGATGCGGTCATCGCGGCGGAGGTTGGTGCAGATGCCTGCCGCCACCCCCTCCTGCCCGATGGAGACATGCAGGGGCCCGGGGATCTCGCCCGCCTTGTGCGCGGCGAGGGCCGTTTCCTCGAAGGCGCGGATTCGGCACATGGTGCCGTAGAGCGCGATGAGCCGCGCGCGGTTGTCCCCGCCTGAGGTCATTGTCCGGTTCCGCTTCCTCAACCGCCCCGCCGCCAGGCGGGGGGCTTGCGGAGGATGCTTGAGCGGGCGACAGAATCAAGCCGGGGGGAAGCATGGACGTGACGCCGCTGGTCCTGGACAGCGTGACGCATCTGTCATCCGGCGCGGCGCGCGGGCGCGTGGCCTGCTGCGCGAGCCATGGCGGCACCTATGCCGCCTGGTACGCCGCGCGCGCCGGCATCGCCGCGGTGGTGCTGCATGATGCCGGCATCGGGCGGGACAGGGCGGGCATCGGCGGGCTGGACTGGCTGGCGGGGCATGGCGTGCCCGGCGCCACCGTTGGCTTCCGCACCGCGCGCATCGGCGATGGCGCGGACATGATGGCGCGCGGCGTCATCAGCTTCGTCAACGCCCCCGCCTCCGCGCTGGGCCTGGCGCCCGGCATGCCCTGCGCGCGGGCCATGGCGCTGCTGGCGGAAGCGCGCCTGCCGCCGGCGCCCGAGGCCGGGGAGATGGGGGAGGCGCGGCATGAACTGCCGGGCCGCGGCGCGGTGCGCGTCTTCGCGCTGGATTCGAACGGGCTGGTGGGCCCGGGCGATGCCGGGCACATCGTCGTCACCGGATCGCATGGCGGGCTGCTGGGCGGCAAGCCGGAGACGGCGGTGAAGGCCGCGGTGCGCGCCGCGCTCTACAACGATGCCGGCATCGGGATCGACCAGGCCGGGATCTCCCGCCTGCCGGCGCTGCAGGCCCGCGGCATCGCGGGCGCCACGGTCGGCGCGGACAGCGCGCTGATCGGGGACGGGATGAGCACCTGGCGGGATGGCATCATCTCCGCCGTCAATCCTCTGGCCGCCGCGCGCGGCGGCCGCATCGGACAATCCGCGCGCGACTTCGTCGCCGCCATGCTGGAGCATGATTGATGACTGCCAATGCCACCCGCCGCATGACCGGCGGCGCCGCGCTCGCGGAGATGCTGAAGCTGCACGAGAGCGGCCCGATGTTCGGCATGGGCGGCTTCCAGTTGCTGCCCTTCTACGAGGCATGCCGGGTGCTGAAGGTCCAGCACTACCTGATCAACGACGAGCGCTGCGGCGCCTTCGCGGCGGATGCCTATGCCCGCGTCACCAACCGGCCCGGCCTGGTGGACGGCACGCTGGGCCCGGGGGCGACGAACCTGGCGACGGGGCTGGCGGAGGCCTTCAACGCGGGCATGCCGATGGTGGCCATCGTGGGCGACGCCAACCGCCAGCACGCCTGGAAGAACATGACGCAGGAGGCGCGGCAATTCGACGTGCTGCGGCCTTTGGTGAAGGAGGCGATCCGCGTCGAGGTCATCTCCCGCATCCCCGAACATCTGCGCCGCGCCTATGCGGTGGCGACCAGCGGGCGGCCGGGGCCGGTGCTGCTCTCGGTGCCGGAGGATGTGGCCCATGGCGAGCATGATTTCGACGCCAGCGACTTCTGGATCGACCCCGGCACCCTGCGCGCCCAGGCGCGCCGGTCCCGCCCCGCGCGGGACGACCTGGCCCGCGCCGCGGCGCTGCTGGCCAAGGCGGACCGCCCGCTGATCCTGGCCGGCGGCGGCGTCCACATCAGCGAGGCCCATGGGGCGCTGCTGGCGCTGGCGGAGGCGCAGGGCATCCCGGTGGCGCATACCATGTCCGGCAAGGGCGCGATCGGCTGCAACCATGCGCTGTCGGCCGGTGTCTTCGGCCGCTATTCCCGCATCGCCAACGACCTGATCGGGCTCAGCGACTGCCTTCTGGTGGTGGGCTGCAAGCTCGGCGAGATCGCGACCAAGCGCTTCACGCTGATGCCGGCGGGCGTGCCGCTGATCCACCTCGATGTGGTCGCGGAGGAGATCGGGCGCACCACGCGGCAGGATGTGGCGCTGGTCGGCGATGCGCGCTGCGGGCTGGAGGATCTGCTGGCCGAACTCGGCCCCCGCGCCGGCCGCCGCGCCGAATGGTGCGCGGAGGTGCCGAAGCGCATGGCCGCCTGGATGGAGGGCGCGCGGGACCGGCTGGAGAGCGTGGAAAGCCCCATCAATGTCGGCCGCCTGATGGGGGAGCTGAACAAGCTGCTGCCTGACGATGCCGTGCTGGTGGCCGATGGCGGCTTCGCCGGCCATTGGGGCGGGCTGCTGTTCGACACCAAGCGGGCGGGCAGGGGCTTCGTCGCGGATCGCGGCTTCGCCTCGATCGGCTACGGTGTTCCCGGCGGCATCGGGGCGCAGATCGGCGTGGGGGCGAAGCGGCGCGTCTTCTCCCTGACCGGCGATGGCGGCTTCAACATGTCGATGGGGGATCTGGAGACGGCGCGGCGGGTCGGCGCGCCCATCGTCGCCTGCATCTTCAACAACGCGGCCAGCGGCTATGTGAAGGCGCTGCAGCACGCGGTCTTCGGCCATGGCAACTACCAGTCCAGCGACCTGGTGGAGATGAACTACGCCAACATCGCCAACGCCATGGGCTGCCAGGGCATCCGGGTGGAGGATCCGGGGAAGCTCGGCGACGCCATCCGCGCGGGGCTGGAGAACACGGACACGCCGACGGTGCTGGACATCGTCGTCACGCGCGACCCGGCCAAGATGCTGCCGGCGGCGGACAACCGGACGCTGAAGGTGGAGAAGGGCGACCGGCCGGTCTGAGGCGACGCGCAACAGGCGCGTAACACTCGCGTTGCGAAAGGCGAATAGGGTGGGCTGATCCGAGGATTCGCCATGCCCCGCCTGCCCCATGCCCGCTTCATCCCCCTGGCCCTGGCGCTGGGGGGCGGTCTGCTCTCGGCGGCGGCGCTGGCGGCCTGGCCGGGCTTCTGGCCCGCCCTCGCCCTGGCGGTGACGGGCGGGCTCTCCGCGCTCGGCCTGCGGGACCTGTTCCACCCGACCCATGCCGTGCTGCGCAACTACCCCATCGCCGCGCATCTCCGCTTCATCCTGGAGGGTATCCGCCCGGAGATGCGGCAGTATTTCTTCGAGGATGAGAAGCACGGCACGCCCTTCAGCCGCGACAAGCGCGCGGTGGTCTATCAGCGCGCCAAGATGCAGCTGGACAAGCGCCCCTTCGGCACCCAGTACGATGTCTATGCCGATGGCTTCGAATGGCTGCAGCATTCCATGGCCGCGAAGCCGCCGGCGCAGGAGCCGCCGCGGGTGATCATCGGCGGGCCGGATTGCGCCAGGCCCTATGCGTCCTCGCTGCTCAACATCTCCGCCATGTCCTTCGGCAGCCTCTCCGCCAACGCCATCAAGGCGCTGAACAAGGGGGCGCGCGATGGCGGCTTCGCGCATGATACGGGGGAGGGCGGGCTCAGCCCGCACCACAAGGAGCATGGCGGCGACCTGATCTGGGAGGTGGGCTCGGGCTATTTCAGCGCCCGCAACGCGGATGGCAGCTTCTCCCCGGAACTGTTCGCGCGCGTCGCCGCCAGCGACCAGGTGAAGATGGTCGAATTGAAGCTCAGCCAGGGCGCCAAGCCCGGCCATGGCGGCGTGCTGCCCGGCGCCAAGGTGACGGCGGAGATCGCCGCGACCCGCGGCGTGCCGATCGGCACCGACTGCATCTCCCCGCCCAGCCACACCGCTTTCTCCACCCCCATCGAGATGATGCGCTTCATCGCGGAAATGCGCCGCCTGTCCGGCGGCAAGCCCGCGGGCTTCAAGCTCTGCATCGGGCATCGCTGGGAATTCCTGGCGATCTGCAAGGCGATGCTGGAGACGGGCATCACCCCCGACTTCATCGTGGTGGATGGGGCGGAGGGCGGCACCGGCGCCGCGCCCCTCGAATTCATGGACCATATCGGCATGCCGATGCGGGAGGGGCTGGACTTCGTCCACAACGCGCTGATCGGCGTCGGCCTGCGGGATCGCATCCGCCTCGGCGCCAGCGGCAAGATCGCGAGTGGCTTCGACATGGCGCGCGCCATGGCGCTGGGGGCGGATTGGTGCAACGCGGCGCGCGGCTTCATGTTCGCGCTGGGCTGCATCCAGTCGCTGTCCTGCCACACCGACCGCTGCCCGACCGGCGTCGCGACGCAGGACCCGACGCGCAGCCGTGCCCTGCTGGTGCCGGACAAGGCGACGCGCGTGCGCCAGTTCCATGCCGCGACGCTGGAGGCGCTGGGCGACATGGTGGCGGCCGCCGGGCTCGACCATCCCTCGCAGCTGCGGCCGGAGCACTTCATGCGCCGCGTCGCCGGCCAGGATGTGCGGAGCTTCGCGCAGCTCTTCCCGCGGCTGGAGGAAGGGGCGCTGCTGCGCGGCTGCGACGATCCGCGCTTCCGGGAGGGCTGGGCCCTGGCCGATGCGCAGAGCTTCGCGCCGCGCCGGCTGGCATTGATGCCGGCCTAGGCTAGGCTCTCCCCGGCAGGGTGGGGAGGACAGCGTGGGCGAGGCGAATGCGGCCAATCTCGGGCGGTTGCTGACGCAGACGGCGCGGCGCGTGCCGGGCAGCCTGGCGCTGGCCTGGGGCGAGCGGCGCTGGAGCTGGGCCGAGCTGGATGCGCGGGTGGACCGCCTGGCGGCGGCGCTGCGGGGGCTGGGGGTGGGGAAGGGCGACCGCGTGCTTGTCCATTCCCGCAACAGCAATGCGATGGTCGAGACCATGTGGGCCTGCTTCAAGGCGGGCGCGGTCTGGGTGCCGACCAATGTCCGGCTGACGGCGGCGGAGGTGACGTATCTCGCCACCTCCTCCCGCGCCGTGGTGATGATCCGCGATTCTGGCTTCGCCGGGCATGCGGCGGCGGTGCGCGCGGCCTCGTCCCATTGCCGCGCCGTCATCGCCGTGGGCGATGCGCGGGAGGGGGAGCAGGACTACGAGGCGCTGCTGGCCGCCGCCACGCCGCCGGCGCCGGATCACGAGGAGCCGGTCGGCTACGACGATCCCTGCTGGTTCTTCTACACCTCCGGCACCACCGGCAGGCCCAAGGCGGCGGTGCTGACGCATGGGCAGATGGCCTTCGTGGTGACGAACCACCTGGCGGATCTGATGCCGGGTACCACCGAGCATGACGCCTCGCTGGTCGTCGCGCCGCTCTCGCACGGCGCCGGCATCCACGCGCTGTGCCAGGTGGCGCGCGGGGCCCGATCCGTGCTGCTGGCCGGCGAGAAATTCGACCCCGCCGAGGCCTGGGCGCTGGTGGAGCAGCACCGCGTCTCCAACATGTTCACCGTGCCCACCATCCTGACCGCGCTGGTGCGCGACCCCGCCGTGGACCGGCACGACCATTCATCGCTGCGCCACGTCATCTATGCCGGCGCGCCGATGTATGACGCCGACCAGCAGGAGGCGCTGGCGAAGCTCGGGAACTGCCTGGTGCAGTATTTCGGCCTCGGCGAGGTCACGGGCAACATCACCGTGCTGCGGCCGGATCAGCACAGGCCGGAGAATGCCGGCAGTTGCGGCGCGCCGCGGACGGGCATGGAGGTCGCGATCCTGGCGGAGGACGGCACGCGCCTGCCGCCGGACACGATCGGGGAGATCTGCGTGCGCGGCCCCGCCGTCTTCGCCGGGTATTTCGAGAATGATGCCGCCAATGCGAAAGCCTTCGCCGGCGGCTGGTTCCACACCGGCGATCTCGGCCGGATGGATGCGCGGGGGTTCCTGTTCATCACGGGCCGGGCGTCGGACATGTTCATCTCCGGCGGATCGAACGTCTATCCGCGGGAGGCGGAGGAGGCGATCCTGACCCATCCCGCCGTCGCGGAATGCGCCATGGTGGGGATGCCCCATCCGAAATGGGGAGAGGCCGGCATCGCCTGCGTGGTGCCGCGCCCCGGCATGGCGGTGGCGGAGGCCGAGCTGCTGGCCCATCTGAAGGACCGCATCGCCCGCTACAAGCAGCCGCTGCGCATCGTGGTCTGGGACGCGCTGCCGAAGTCCGGCTACGGCAAGGTGCCGAAGAACCTCGTGAAGGCGCGGCTGGAGGCGGAAGGGGTGGGCTTCTAGCGCCGCCGCCCCGCCAGGTAGGAAGCGCCCTCCGGCCCCGCGATCTCGGCATGCAGGGTCCCGCGCGCGACCTCGAAGCTCTCCCCGGCCGCATAGGCGCGGCGGCCCTCGCCGCTGCCATAGATCAGCGTGCCGGACAGGATCAGCAGCCGCGCATCGAAGGGGTGGGTGTGGTCCGGCGTCGCCTCCCCGGGCGGCAGGGTCCGCTCCACCGTCTCGACATAGCCGTCCCGCGCCAGGGCGCTCTCGAAGGCGGTTCGGTCCATGGATCGGCTCCCCCGGGTATGGCCGGCGCGGCCGGTTCCGGTCTAGCCTCCGCGCCTCAACGCCTGAGGGTCTAGCATGTCCGCCACCGTCTTCACCAATGCCCGCATCCTTGATGGCCGCGTCGATGGCGGGTTCGAGGGGCACGTCCTGGTGGAGGGCAACACGATCCGGGAGGTCTCCGACAAGCCGATCGCGAGCAGCGCGGCGCGCGTCGTGGACCTCAAGGGCCGCACGCTGATGCCGGGGCTGATCGACGCGCATGTGCATGTGATTGCCAGCGAGGTGAACCTGGCCCGCCACGCGCTGCTGCCGGATGCCGTCGTCGCCTTCCGTGCCTCCAAGATCATGCACGCCATGCTGATGCGCGGCTTCACCACCATCCGCGACCTCGGCGGTGCCACCCAGGGCCTGCGCCAGGCGCGGGAGGAAGGGCATTTCGAGGCGCCGCGCATGGTGCTCTGCGGCAAGGCGATCAGCGCGACGGGCGGCCATAGCGATGGCCGCGGCCGCTATGACAGCCGCGACATGGCCTATCTGGAAGCGCGGCTCGGCTGCCTCGGCCGCATCGCGGATGGCGTGGATGCGGTGCGCCGTGCGTGCCGGGAGGAGATCAAGGCCGGCGCCGACTACATCAAGATCATGGCCAATGGCGGCGTCGCCAGCCCCACCGACCCCATCGCCTTCCTCGGCTATTCCAAGGACGAGATCCGCGCGGCGGTGGAGGAAGCGGAGATGGCGCAGACCTATGTCGCGGCCCACCTCTACACCGACCAGGCGATCGACCGCGCCGTGGAATGCGGCGTGCTCTCGCTGGAACACTGCAACCTGATCGAGGAGAAGACGGCGAGGAAGGCGGCCGAGGCCGGCGCCATCGCCTGCCCGACCCTCGTCACCTACGAATATCTCAAGATCGAGGGCGCCTCCCTCGGCCTCGGCGCCGAGAGCGTCGCCAAGATCGACACGGTGCGCCTGGCGGGGCTGGAGAGCCTGGAGAAGATGCAGCGCGCCGGCCTGACCATGGCCTTCGGCACCGACCTGCTCGGCGAGATGCATCGCCACCAGTCCGAGGAATTCGTCATCCGCGGCCGCGTGCTGCCGGCGATGGAGGTCATCCGCTCCACCACCGTCCACGCCGCGAAGCTGCTGCGCATGGAAGGGAAGATCGGCACCATCGCGCCCGGCGCCTTCGCCGACCTGGTGGTGGTGGAGGGTGACCCGCTGGCCGATCTCTCGCTGCTGACGGGGCAGGGCAGGCACCTCTCCGCCATCATGCAGGATGGGCGCTTCATCAAGGACCAACTCGCCGCATGACTGAGAAACCGTGGGCCGGTCCGACCTCGACCGCCGCGCAAGGGCGCGGCGCCTTCGGCCAGACCGGCCCACTGGGGATGATCGATCCGGAGGCCCGCTTCCCGCACGCCCCGCTGCCCTTCCGGCCCAGGCTCACCTGGCCGGGGGGCGCGCGGCTCGCGGTCTGGGTCTGTCCGAATATCGAGCATTACGAGTTCATGCCCGCGCAGCAGGGCAGCCCGCGCGACCCCTGGCCGCGCACGCCGCATCCCGATGTGCTGTCCTACTCGCTGAAGGATTACGGCAATCGCGCCGGCGTCTGGCGGATGATGGAGGTGCTGGACCACCACGGCATCCGCGGCAGCGTGAGTTTCTCCATGAGCGTGGGGGAGATGTTCCCCCAGGTGCTGGACGGCATGCTGAAGCGGGACTGGGACGTCTTCAGCCACGGCCTCTACAACACCCGCTACCACTGGAACCTCAGCGAGGAGGCCGAGCGCGCCGAGATTCTCGCAAGTGTCGAGGCCTGGCGGCGGATGACGGGTCGGCAGCTGCGCGGCTGGTTCTCCCCGGCCGCGTCCAACACGCTGGTCACGCCGGACCTCGTGGCGGAGGCCAGCATCTCCTACATTACCGACTTCTACCATGACGACCAGCCGGTGCCGGTGCGGGTGCGGTCCGGCCGGCTCGTCTCCATCCCCTACCAGATGGACCTCAACGACGCCGTGATGATCGGCGCCGCCGCCAATGAGGGCGAGGATTTCCTGCGCACCGCCATCGACATGTTCGACACGCTCTACGCGGAGGGCGAGGCGCAGCCGCGCGTGATGTGCGTGGCGCTGCATCCCTACCTCATGGGGCGGCCGCACCGCATCGGCTATCTCGACAGGATCCTGGCCTACATGCGGAAGCATGAGGGCGTGTGGTTCGCGACGGGGGCGGAGATGGCCGACTGGTACCTGGCGCACCATTACGACGCGGCGATGCGATGACCCTTCCGCCCGGCATGGACCACGACATCCACGCCTTCTCCGCCCAGCCCTGGCGGCCGGAGCGGGCGTGGCGGAGCGGCCGGAAGCTCGCCGTCTACCTCCTGCTGCATGTCGAGCACACCGAGATCGCGCCGCCGCCCGGCACGCATCGCGACCCGCGCTTCCGCGGCGCCTTCTTCAGCGGCACCCCGGACTGGACCGCCTATACGCTGCGCGACTACGGAAACCGCATCGGCGCCTGGCGCATCCTCGATGTGCTGGACCGGTTGAAGCTGCCGGCGAGCGTCGCCGTGAACCTGCTGGCCGCGCAGCGCCACCCCGAACTTATCGCCGCCTGCCGCGATCGGGGGTTCGAGCCCGTGGCGCATGGCCTCTCCGCCAGCCGCATGCCGACCGCGCGCATGACCGAGGCCGAGGAGCGTGCCGCCATCCTGGAAGCCCGGGACGGGCTGGCGGCGATCTGGCCCGGTGCCACCGGCTGGCTCGGCCAGGACCATGGCGCCACGGCCAACACCACGCGGCTGCTGGCGGAGGCCGGCTTCGCCTATGGGCTGGACTGGGCGAATGACGAGGAGCCCTACCGCCACGCCTCCGGCCTTCTGGCCATGCCGCCGCCCGGCGAATGGGACGACGTCCAGACCCTGGTGCTGCGCCGCGTGCCCGTCCTCCGCTGGCCGGGCCTGGTGCGGGATGCGGTGGAGCGCCTGGTGGCGGAGCCGCGCGGCGGCCGGGTGCTCGGCCTCGGCATCCACCCCTGGGTGATGGGGGCGCCGCACCGCATCCGCTACCTCGCGGAGAGCCTCGCATGGCTGGCGGCGCGCGACGATATCGAGGTCACGACGGCCGGCGCGCTGGCGGCCGAGCGGGGCTAGATGAACTGCCCGCGC
The DNA here is from genome assembly GCF_016805305.1 of Falsiroseomonas ponticola. Lineage (GTDB taxonomy): Bacteria > Pseudomonadota > Alphaproteobacteria > Acetobacterales > Acetobacteraceae > Falsiroseomonas > Falsiroseomonas ponticola. The sequence goes on from NZ_JAERQN010000011.1 coordinate 80,038, forward strand.
AGGAACCCCAGCGCGGGCAGGGGGCTCCATTTCTTCGGCAGGTCCGCCCGGCGGATCGGCGCCACGCTGTAATGCGGCACCGGCTGCTGCGACCGCCGGAGAAAATCCTCATAGGCGGAGACCTGCTGCGCCCGCCAGGCACGATCCTCCAGCGCCGCGTTGCGGTTCCGGTACACATTGGCGACGCGGCTTTTCCGCCCCGCGGTGGCGATCACCGCCCAGAGCGTATCGTCATCGCCGCTGCCGACGGGGATGAGGGGCTTCACCCCCCTTGGATCGCGCACCCCGGGCGCTTCGGTCAAGCGCGGCGTGCATCACGCCCCTTTGCCGGTGCCCCGCGCCGTGGGATCACGGCACCAAGCCTGCCACAAGGAGAGGACTGCGGATGATCGACCTCTACACCTGGAACACGCCGAATGGCCGCAAGATATCGGTGGCGCTGGAGGAGATGGGCCTGCCCTACAAGGTCCACACCGTGAACATCTCGAAGAACGAGCAGTTCGAGCCCGCCTTCCTGGCCATCTCTCCCAACAACCGCATCCCCGCCATCGTCGATCCGGATGGCCCCGGCGGCGCGCCGATCAGCGTCTTCGAATCGGGCGCGATCCTCCTCTACCTCGCGGAGAAGACGGGGAAGTTCCTGCCCAAGGGCACCCGGGGCAAGGTCGCCGTGACGGAATGGCTGATGTGGCAGATGGGCGGCTTCGGCCCCATGCCCGGCCAGGTCCACCACTTCCTGATGCAGCCCGAGGGCCCGGCGCGGGACTACGGCTACAAGCGCTACCACACGGAAACCAAGCGCCTCTACGGCGTGCTGGAGAAGCGCCTGGCCGGGCGGGACTTCGTGGCGACCGAGGGCGAGCCCTCCATCGCCGATTTCGCCATCCTGGGCTGGGCCTGGCGGCATGAGCGGCATGAGGTCCCCTTCGATGACCTGCCGAACGTCGCCGCCTGGTACGCCCGCATGATGGCCCGGCCCGCGACCGCCCGGGGCTTCGAGGTGGCGCTTTCCTGATCCCGCCCGGCGGGGGCGCGCTTGTGCCCCCGCCCCACTGCCGCTATGAGAACCCCCGCATACGTCGTGCAACTTCAACACCCTTGAGGAGGGGTGGCCGAGTGGCTGAAGGCGACGGTTTGCTAAACCGTTATAGGGGTAAAACCCTATCGAGGGTTCGAATCCCTTCCCCTCCTCCACGCGCCCGCCCTCGCACGGGGGCCTAGGCGCGCCCCTTCGCGGCCTCGTCGTCTTCCCGGTGGTACCTCCCTCGTCATCCGGCGATGGGTCGCGCGCGCCCTGATCCGCGCGCATCGGCCGCCACCGCCCCGCATCCCTCCATTGCCGCCCGGCCGCAGCCTGCACACGCAGGCCCCCGCCGCCCGCGTGCCGGCCGTCTCACAACTTGCGAATTGGAACCGATTTCGTTTCATGCCATCCTGTTAAGGTGTCGTTTACGGATGGATACGGTCGCGTCGGGGTTGCCGGCGGCCCGGGGGGAATCGTCCGGAAAGGCGGTGGGGTGCCTTCCTGCCCCGCCGTGGCAACGCCGTGCCGGCGGGGCCGCACCAGGACCCGCGTCATGGCCACGGAGTGACGAAGCATGCCGACAGACGGAATGGTGCCGACGCCGGGCGCCGCGGTTCTCGACCCCGGTTCCGATTCGGGCCTGGCCGGAGACGGCATCACCGCGGTCACCGCGCCGACCATCAGCGGCACCACCGTGCCCAACGCCGTGGTGTCCATCTACGTCGATGGCGACCTGGCGGGGCAGGTGAACACGGCCGATGGCAGCTGGACCTTCGCCCTCGGCCCGCTGGATGAGGGCACCCATTCGGTCACCGTCTCCGCCAGCACCGACAGCCTCGAACCCTCCGAGCTCTCGCCGCCGCTCGAGATCACGATCGACACCACCGCCCCCGCCAACCAGCCGACCATCCGGCTCGATTCCGGCAGCGACAGCGGCGTGGTCGGGGATCTGGTCACCACCGTCGCCACCCCCGACCTTCGCGGCATCGCGACCCCCTTCGCCACGGTGGAGATCCTGCGGGACGGCGTCGCCATCGGCACCGCCGGGGCTCTGTCCGACGGCAGCTGGAGCTTCACCATCGCCACCCCGCTCTCGCCCGGCGACACCACGCTGGTGGCGCGGGAGGTGGACGAGGCCGGGAATGCCGGCCCCTCCTCCCGCGCCCTGTCGCTGCTGGTGGCCGGCGCGCCGCCGCTGGCGCCGGAACTGGACGCGGGATCGGATGGCGGGCTGGCCGGGGACGGCGTCACCAACGACAACACGCCCACCATCCGCGGCACGGCGGAAGCCTTCGCCGATATCCGCCTGCTGGTCGGCGGCCGGCTGCTCGCCACCGGCACCGCCGATGCGGATGGCAACTGGTCCATCACGCCGACCCAGGCGCTGGCGGATGGGCGGCATGAGCTGCGCGTGCAGACGGTCAGCGGCGGCATCGTCTCCGACGTCTCCCTGCCGCTCACCCTGGTCATCGACACCGTCGCGCCCGCGACCAATCTGGGGCGCGACATCTTCGTCACCGCCGATCCCGGCACGGGCGTGCGGCAGTGGTTCGCCTCCTATGGCGGGAATTTCCTGCCGGCCACCGATATCGCGCCCGGCGGTGCCGGCGGCGTCGATCCCGATGTCGCACCGGTGGTGCTGGGCAGCGGCAACCGCATCCTCTTCGCGGGGGATGACGGCGTCTCGGGGCGGGAACTCTGGGTCACGGACGGCACCGATGCCGGCACCGCCCGGCTGACCGACCGCGCCGGCAGCTTCGAGATCCGGGACCTGACCGCCACCGGGGATGGCCGTGCCGTCTTCACCGCCATCGATTCCATGGACGGCACCTCGGTCTGGGTGACGGATGGCAGCGCCTTCGGCACCTATGCGCTGACGGCCGGGGACCTGTTCACCGCCCCGCCCGGCCAGTTCACCGCGGTCGGCGATGGCCGCGTCTTCTTCGTGGCGGAGACCGCCGCCTATGGGCGGGAGGTCTGGGTGACGGACGGCACCGCCGCCGGCACGGCTCTGTTCCTGGATGCCGCGCCGGGCGCGGCCAGCGGCCAGGCCGGGCCGCTCGCCGCGCTCGATGACGGGTCGCTGCTCTTCGTCGTGCAGGACGGCGGCGGCGTCCAGCTGCTGCGGGCGGAAGGCAGCACGATCGGCGCGGTGGGGGGCTGGGATGCCTTCGGGGGCGCGCCGCTCTACATCAGCGACATCGTGCCGATCTTCGGCGATGTCGCGATCGTCATCGCCGATGTGCCGGGGATGGGGGAGGAGCTGTTCCTCGTCTCCGGCGACATGGTCGTGGGCGGGTTCGACCTCACGCCCGGGCCGGATGGCAGCGCCATCCAGGACTTCACCGTCATCACCAGCACCATCACCCTGCCGGGCGGCTCCGTCACGCTGCCGGAAGCCTTCGTCTTCACCTTCGAGGAAGCGGGCTACGGCCGGGAACTGGGCTTCTTCTCCTTCGACGGCGTCGCCCCCTCCGGCGGGCGGCTGATCGACATCGCCCCGGGCGCGGATTCCGCCAACATCACCGGCCTGACCTCCATCGGCGATGGCCGCGCGGTGTTCAGCGCGGAGGATGTCGCCGGCAATGCGGAGCTGTGGATCACCGACGGCACCAGCGACGGCACCTACCTGGTGAAGGAGATCCGCTACGGCGCGCAGGGCAGCGCGCCGCGCGACTTCACCATGGTCTATCCCGGCCTCTTCCTGTTCACCGCCACGGATGATCGCGGCGACCGGGAAATCTGGATCTCCGACGGCACCGAATACGGCACCGTCCGCTTCGACGACATCAACCGCACCGGCCTGTCCGCGGCCCCCGCCAACCCCGCGGAGATCGTGGCCCTGGCCGATGGCCGCGTGCTGTTCAACGCGGATGCCGGGGGCGCGGGCACGGAACTCTGGGTCAGCGACGGCACGCGGAACAGCGCCTATCGCCTGACGGATGGCCTGGCCGGCGCGGCGGATGGCAACCCCTCCGGCCTGCTGCTGCTGCCGGACCAGCGCGTGCTGTTCACGCTGGAGGATGCCGCCACCGGCCGCGAATTGTGGGTCACGGACGGCACCGCCGGCGGCACCGCGCTGCTGGCGGACATCAACCCGGCCGGCGCTTCCGATCCCGCCTTCCTGACGCTGGCCGACCCCGCCACCGGGCGCGTGATGTTCACGGCGGATGATGGCACCAGCGGCCGCGAATTGTGGGTCACGGACGGCACCGCCGCCGGCACCACGCTGGTGGCGGATATCCGCCCGGGCGCGGCCGGCAGCGACATCGCCGCGCTGGTCGTGCTGGCGCCGGACAAGGTGCTCTTCGCGGCCGATGACGGCGTGGCGGGCCTGGAATTGTGGGTCACGGACGGCACCGCCGCCGGCACCAGCCTCGTCCTCGATATCGACGGGGCGGGCACCTCCTCCGCCCCCACCGGCATCACGGTGCTGGGCGATGGCCGGGCCGTCTTCGCCGCGCGCGGCGCGGAGGGCAACGAGGTCTGGATCACGGACGGCACCGCGCCCGGCACCGTGCTGCTGGCGGACCTGGCGACCACGGGCGATTCGGACCCCGCCGGCTTCACCGCCATCGGCGGCGGCCGCGCCATCTTCGTGGCCGGCGGCGATGGCACCGGGCGGGAAGTCTGGATCACGGATGGCTCGGCGGGCGGCACCACGCTGCTGCGGGACATCAAGGCCGGCGCCGGCGACAGCGGCGCCACCGGCTTCACCGTGCTGTCCGATGGCCGCGTGCTGTTCACCGCCGATGACGGCATCCATGGCGCGGAGCTGTGGATCACCGACGGCACCGACGCCAACACCGTGATGCTGGCGGATACCGATCCCGGCGCCGCCTCCGGCGCCCCCACCGGCATGGTGGAGACGATCGGCGGCCGCGTCGTCTTCACCGCCATCACGCCCGATGCGGGGCGGGAACTCTGGGTCTTCGACCAGGCCAGCGGCGATACCTACATGCTGGCGGACATCAAGGCCGGCGCCGCCTCCTCCGACCCCTTCGCGCTGACGCGCATGGCGGATGGCAGCGTCGTCTTCTGGGCCGATGACGGGCTGCGCGGGCGGGAGCTGTGGATCACCGACGGCACGCTGGGCGGCACGCAGCTGTTCAGCGACACCAATCGCGGCACCGCCCCCTCCAACCCGCTGCATTTCACGCCGGTCTTCACCCCCTACGGGATGGAGGCGCCGGCGCTGGACGAGACCTCGGACACCCGCCTCTTCGACAATGACCGCCTGACCAACGACACCACGCCCCTGGTCTGGGGCTATGGGGAGGCCGGCGCCACAGCCACCATCCTGGTCAACGACGTGGCCGTGGGCACCGCGGTGGTGGACAGCTACGGCGTGTGGGAGCTGGACCTGCCCACGCTGGCCGAGGGCACGCACGCCGTCACCTTCACGCTCAGCGACCTCGCCGGCAACGTCTCCGTCGTCTCGGCCGCGCTCGAATTCACCATCGACACCACGCCCCCCACCGTGACGTTCGAGGCGCTGCCCGCCTTCGACAACCGCGCGCCGCTGAACCTGCGGGGCACGGTCTCGGAAGGCTCGGCCTCCGTCCGCCTGGACCTGGCGGGCCCGGCGGGCTTCGCCGACACGGTCTATCCGACCATCCTGGACGAGGGCGGCGGCATCTGGTCCTGGTCCTACAGCATCGCCGGCGCGGCGCGCGGCGACTGGACCGTGACGGCGACGGGCATCGACCTGGCGGGCAACGAGACCGCCGCGCCGCCCACCCAGACCATCACCTTCACCAATTCCGCGACTCCCGTGCTGACCGACCTCTCCCCGGCGGTGGCCTTCACCGCCGCGGCGATGGAGGCGGGGGCGGTGCGCCTCGACCGCAACGTGACCGTGACCGATCCGGACGGCGCCTTCTTCGCCGGCCGCATCACCGTCTCCGGCCAGCGGGCCGATGATGTGATCGGCGTGGGGGAGACGGGCGGCATCACCGTGGCGGGGTCCGACCTCATCCGCGGCGGCGCCGTGATCGGCAGCGTCACCGGCGGCAGCGGCGGCGCGGACCTGGTCATCGCCCTGGCCGCGGAAGTGCCCGTGGCGGATGTGGAGGCGCTGGTGGAGGCGCTGACCTTCCGCAGCGACGTCATCCAGGGGGAGGCGCGGCGCATCCTGACCATCACGCTCGATGACGGTCTCGGCGGCGTCAGCGCCTCCACCATCAGCGTCACCCTGGCCGGGCGCCGGCTGACCGGCGGCGCGGAGGACGAGACGCTGGCCGGCAGCATCCGCGCGGATGTGCTGGATGGCCGCGGCGGCGACGACCTGCTGCAGGCCGGTGCCGGCGCCGATACGATGGATGGCGGGCTCGGCCGCGATACGATGGAAGGCGGCGCGGGCGGCGACCGCTACATCGTGGACGATGCCGATGACAGCGTGGTGGAGTTGGCCGGCGGCGGTGACGACATCGTCCTCGCCTCCGTCACCTATGCGCTGTCGGCGGAGGTGGAGCGCCTGACCCTGACCGGCGGCGCCGCGATCGGCGGCACCGGCAATGCGCTCGCCAACCTCATCACCGGCAATGACGCGAACAACCTGCTGCGCGGGGAGGAGGGGAACGACACGCTGGTGGGCGGGCTCGGCCAGGACACGATGGAGGGCGGCGCCGGCAACGATGTCTATACGGTGGACGATGCCGGCGACGTGGTGACGGAACTGGCGGGCGGGGGCATCGACCTGGTCAATGCCTCCGTCACCTATGCGCTGTCGGCGGAGGTGGAGCGCCTGACCCTGACCGGCGGCGCCGCGATCGACGGCACCGGCAATGCGCTGGCCAACCTCATCACCGGCAATGCCGCCGCCAACCTGCTGCGGGGCGCGGAGGGGAACGACACGCTGAATGGCGGGCTCGGCCGCGATACGATGGAAGGCGGCACCGGCGACGACGCCTATTTCGTCGATGACGCCGATGACGTGGTGACGGAGCTGGCCGGCGGGGGCATCGACCTGGTCTATGCCGCCGTCACCTACACGCTGGGCGGGGAGGTGGAGCGCCTGACCCTGACCGGCAGCGCCGCGATCGACGGCACCGGCAATGCGCTCGCCAACCGCATCACCGGCAATGACGCGAACAACCTGCTGCGCGGGGAGGACGGGAACGACACGCTGGTGGGCGGGCTCGGCCAGGACACGATGGAGGGCGGCGCCGGCAACGATGTCTACACGGTGGACGATGCCGGCGACGTGGTGACGGAACTGGCCGGCGGCGGGAACGACCTGGTCAATGCCGCCGTCACCTATGCGCTGGGCGGGGAGGTGGAGCGCCTGGCCCTGACCGGCAGCGCCGCCATCGACGGCACCGGCAACGAGCTGGCGAATGCCATCACCGGCAATGCCGCCGCCAACCTGCTGCAGGGCGGCGGCGGCAATGATTCGCTGGCCGGCGGCCTCGGCAGCGATACGCTGGCCGGCGGCGCGGGGCGGGACCGCTTCGTCTTCGTCACGCTGGACAGCAGCCTCGCGGCCTCGCCCGACCTCATCCTGGACTTCGTCCGGGGCGAGGACCGGGTGGAGGTCAATGCCATCGACCCGAGCGCCGCACCCGGCAACCAGGCCTTCGCCTGGATCGGCGGCGCCGCCTTCTCCGGCACCGGCACGGCGGAGGCCCGCACCTGGCAGGATGGCGGGGACACCTACGCGGCCTTCGACGACGGATCGGGCGGCGAGGCGGAGATGGTGATCCGCTTCAGCGGCCTCCTCAACCTCGCCGCCAGCGACTTCGTGCTGTAGCGGCGGGGCCTATTCGACGCGGATATTGGCCGCCGTCGCCACCGCCTTCCAGCGCGCCAGGTCGGCCTGCAGGAAGCGGTCCGCGGCGGCGGCATCCCCGCTGCCGGGGCGCGCCCCCTCCGTCGCCAGGTAGTTGGCCAGCCGCGGATCGGCCAGCGCCTCGTTCGCCGTGGCATTGACCAGGGCGCGCACCTCCGCCGGCAGGCCGCGCCGCGCCAGCAGGCCCCACCAGATGCCGGCCTCGTAGTTCGGCAGCCCGGATTCACGCGGCGTCGGCGCCGCCGGCCCGCTCGCCGGCCGCTGTTCGGAGGTCCAGCCCAGCACCTTCACCCGCCCGCCCTGGATGACGCCGGCCGCCGAGGGCATGGTCGTGAAGATCAGCTGGATGGTGCCCGCCACCAGGTCCGTCGTCGCCGGCCCCATGCCGCGATAGGGCACGTGGGACATCTGCAGCCCGCCCGCTTCCCGCGCGAAGAGCTCCGTCGCCAGCTGGTTGATGCTGCCGGGGCCGGAGGAGCCGTAATCGACCCGGCCCGGATTGGCGCGGATATAGGCCACGGCCTCCGCCAGGTTGTTCGCGGGGAAGCCCGGCGCCGCGATCACGACCAGCGGCGCGGTGGCCAGCAGGGCCACCATCTCGAAATCCTGGGCGGCGTCGTAGGGCGTGCGCTGCACCGCCGCGCTGGTCGCGAAGGTGGAGGACGTCACCATCAGCACATGCCCGTCCGCCGGCGCGCGCGCGACCTCCGCCGATCCGATGGTGCTGCCCGCGCCCGGCCTGTTGTCGATGACGAAGGGCTGGCCCAGCCGGCGCTGCATGATCTCCGCCAGCGGCCGCGCCACGGCATCGTTGCTGCCGCCGGGCGGGTAGGGGACGACGACGCGCACGGGCCGCTGCGGCCAGGACGGCGCCTGCGCCAGCGCCGGCAGCGGCAGGGCAGGGGCGGCGGCAAGCGCGATCAGCGCGCGGCGATGGAGCCTCATGGGGCCGGTTTCCTCCTCGGGGTCGGCGCGCAGTCTCGCGCCATCCCCCCCGCCGCGCCAATCCCCCCGGCTTCCCAGCCGCCCCGGGCGGGAGGATGCTGCCCGCCGCATCATGGGGAGGGACCGGCATGCGGATCAGGGGATGGCGCGCGCTGGCGGCGGCGGCGGCGATGCTGGGCGCGGGCGCGGCGGAGGCGCAGGTCAGCGGCCCGATCACGCTGGAGCGATTCGGATCCTTCCATGTCGGCGGGCGGCTGGTGGAACTGTCCGGCCGCCCGGTGCGCGAATACCTGCCGACCGTCGGCGGCGCGCCGCTGCGGATCGACCCCAATGGCGTGCACGTCGTCGGCCAGATGTATGCCCGCTTCATGGTCCCGGCACCGACCCGCGGCGCGGTGCCCCTCATGCTCTGGCACGGCGCCTACCTGACCGGCGTGACCTATGAGACGACGCCCGATGGCCGGGAGGGGTGGGAGCACTTCTTCCTCCGCCGCGGCTGGACCACCTATGTGACCGATGCGGTGGAGCGTGGCCGCAGCGGCGCCGCCATGTCGCCGGAGATCTATTCGCCCCCGCTGCACCTGCCCACCGCCAATCCGTGGGAGCGTTTCCGCATCGGCGATGGCGCGGGCTCCCACGCCCGCGGCACGGTGCTGCCGGGCAACCAGTTCCCGGCCGACCAGGCCAGCTACCTCAGCTTCATGCGCCAGGTGGTGCCCCGCTACCTCGACACCGATGAGGACGTGATCAACGCCTACATCGCGCTGCTGGAACGCACCGGGCCTTCCGTGGTCATCGCCCACAGCCAGGGCGGCGCCTTCGCCTGGCAGGTGGCGCAGCGGCGGCCGGACCTGTTCCGCGCGCTGGTGCTGGTGGAGCCCGCCGGCACGGGCGTGATGGCGGAAGCGGCGAAGCTCCGCGCCATTCCCCAGCTGCTGGTCTATGGCGACTATGTGGACGCCGATCCGCGCTGGTCCGTCATCCGCACCAATGCGCGGCGCTTCTCCGCCGCGGTGCGGGAGGCCGGGGGCACGGTGGAGGATGTGGACCTGCCGTCCCGCGGCATCCGCGGCAACAGCCACATGGTGATGATGGACCGCAACGGGGATGCGGTGGCGGCGCTGATCCAGGATTGGCTGGCGGCGCAGGGGCTGTATCGCTGACCGATCCCGCCCGCTTTCCCTGGGCGCTGATCGCCGCGGCATGCCTCGCCATGTTCGCGGCATCCGCCAGCGGCACCACGCGCGCGCCCTTCCTGCTGGACATGGCGCGGGACCTGGGGACGAGCCTGACGCTGACGGCCAATGTCATGGCCCTGACCTCCATCGCCTGGGGCAGCGCCTCCCTCGCCGCGGGCCCGCTCTCGGACCGCTTCGGCCGCCGCCCCTTCCTGGTGCTGGGGCCGACGGGGCTGGCGCTGGGCACCATCGGGGTGGCAGTGTCCGGCAGCTTCGCGGGGGTGGCGGCCTGCGCGACGCTCGCCGGCGCCTCCGCCGGCACCGCCAGCGGCGCGCTGATGGCCGAGGTCTCCTCCCGCGTCCCGGACCGGCAGCGGGGCCGGGCGCTGGGCTGGGTGATCGCGGGGCAGTCCATGGCGCTGCTGGTCGGCGTGCCGCTGGCGGCCTGGATCGGTGCCCATATCGGCTGGCGCGGCGTGAACTGGTGCGTGGCGGCGGTGACGCTGCTGGCGGTGGCAGGGCTTGTCGCCACCACGCGCCGCCCCGCGGCCGCGCCGGCCGGCGGGCGCAAGCCGGCCACCGGCTACCGCGCCGCCCTGTCGGGCCCGGTGCTGCGGCTGCTGGCGATGGGGGTGGCGGAGCGCAGCTGCTACGGCCTGGCCGTCATCTTCTTCGCCACCTTCCTGCAGGCCACCTACCGCGTGCCGCTGGCCGCGCTGGCGGTGCCGCTGGCGATCTTCGCGCTCGGCACCATCCTCGGCACCATCGCGGGCGGGCAGCTGGCGGACCGGCTGCCGGACCGGCGCGTGACCTTCGCCGGCGCCATGCTGGCCGCCGCCGCCATCGCCGTGCCGCTCTTCCTCTGGACCGGCGGCATGGCGGGGTCCGTCGCGCTGGGCTTCGCCTTCGTCTTCTGCGCCGCCGTGTCCCGGCCGAGCCTGATGGCCGCGCTGGCCAATGTGCCGGAGGAGGTGCGCGGCACCGTGCTCGGCCTCAACGTCACCAGCGCCTCCTTCGGCTGGCTCTTCGCGGCATCGCTGGGCGGGCTGGTCATCGCGACCTTCGGCTTTGCCGGCTTCGCGCCGCTGGCGGCCGGCTTCGGCGTGCTCGGCGCGGTGCTCGCCCTGGCGGGCGGGCGGTCAGCGTGACAGCCGCGCCTGCGTGATCCGCGTGTAGTCGTAGCCCGTCGCCCCATAGGTCACGCCGCGGCGGGAGGCCCAGAAATTGGTCATCTGGTAGAGCGGGATGATCCCCACATCCTCCATCGCCATGGCGACGGCCTGGCGCAGCATGGCGTCCCGCTGCCCGTCATCCAGCGTGGTCAGCGCGCGATCCGTCAGCGCATCCAGCGCCGGGTTGGAATAGCCGGACCGGTTGAAGGCGCCGGTCAGCCTCTCCCGGCTGTAGGTGTTGAACAGGTTCACCAGCGCATAGCCCGCATGGGTCTGGCTGGCCCAGCCGAACATGCTGACGGCGTATTCCAGGTTGGCCGCCCGCGCCGCATAGGCGGCGAAGGGCACGGCCTCCACCTGCGTCTGCACGCCGATGCGCGTCCACATCTGCCCGATCGCCTGCGCCGCGATGCTGTCCGTCGGGCGCGATGTGGCGGAGACATGCACGGTGATGCGGAAGCCCTGCGGGTAGCCCGCTTCCGCCAGCAGGCGCCGCGCGCGTTCGGGATCGAAGGCCGGCACCGGCACATCCGGGTTGTAGGCCGGGGAGAAGGAGGGCATCCACTGCCCGTTCGGCGTCGCCGTGTTCTGCATCACGCGGTCCGTCAGCCCCGCGCGGTTGATGGCGATGGAGAGCGCCTGGCGCACGCGCTGGTCGCGCAGCGGGTTGCGGGGCAGGGGGCGGCCTTCATGGTCCGTGACGAAGGGTGCTGACTCCGCCGCCTGGTTCGGCGCCAGGTAGATCAGCCGCATGCCCTGCCGCGAATGCACGGCGAAGCGCGGGTCGGATTGCAGGCGCGGCAGGTCGTTCGGCGATGGCGTGTCGATCAGGTCCACCGTGCCGGACAGCAGCGCCGCCGTGCGCGCCGCGGTATTGGGCAGGTACTTGATGATGGCGCTGTCCCAGTCGGGCTTCGGCCCCCACCAATCCTCGTTCCGGACCAGCTCCGTCTGCTCATTGGTGGAGTAGCGCACCAGGCGATAGGCGCCGGTGCCGATGGCGGCGCGGCCGCTGTTGTAGTCCTCCGTCGTCGCCCCCTCCCCGGCGTGGCGGGAGACGATGGCCAGGCCCGACATGTCCACCGCCAGGTTCGGCGCCGGGCCGTTGGTGTGGAAATGCAGCGTCAGCGCATCCACCACCTCCACCCGCGTGATGGGCCGCACCGCGCCGCCATAGCCGCCAGTCGTGTTCGGCACATGGGGCGCGCGCTGGATGGTGAAGGCCACGTCGTCCGCGGTGAAGGGGCGGCCATCCGTCCAGCGGACATTCGGGCGCAGCTTCACCTCCCACACCGTCTCCGCGATCGGCCGCCAGGACAGCGCCAGCCCAGGTGCCAGCGACACATCGGGCGTCAGCAGGAACAGCGTGTCGAAGAGGTTGTAGGTGAGGGTGTGGGTCGAGGTGCCGTTGTGGAAATGCGGATCGACCGAGGTCGGCGCCGCGCTGACGCCGATGGTCAGCCGCTGCGCCAGGGCCGGCGATGCCGCCAGCATCAGCGCCACGGCGCCACCCAGGATCCTCCGCATGTCCCGCTCCTACCTGCTGCCCGGGGAGCATGGCATGCGGTGGAGGCCTTCGATACAGTGAAGGCCGGCACGGGAGGAAACGCGATGCTGGCGATCACGCCGATGCAGCCCTTCGGGGCGGAGGTGCGGGGTGCGCCCGCATCCCTCGAACTCGGCGATGCCGATTTCGCAGCGGTGGCGCAGGCCTGGGGGCGCCATTCCATCCTGATCTTCCGCGACATCGCGCCGACGCCGGCGCAGCAGATCGCCTTCACCCGGCGGCTCGGCCCGCTGCACATCATGCAGCCGCCGCAATACAACCTGGATGGCCATCCCGAGATCTTCGTCGTCGGCAATGCGACGGAGGATGGCAGGCCCGTCGGCATGCGCGATGCCGGCATGGGCTTCCACAGCGATGGGGAGGACAAGGCCATCCCCAATGCGGGCTCCTTCCTCGTCGCCGTGCAGGTGCCGCCCGAGCGCGGCGACACGCTCTTCGCCGACATGGTCGCGGCCTGGGATGCGCTGGAGGAGCCGACCAGGGCCCTGCTGCGCGGCCGCCGCGCCCGCTTCAGCCGCGCCGCGCTGCATCACGTCCACTACCCGCATCTGCCGCCGCTGACGGACCAGCAGCGTCGCGACCGCCCCGATGTGTGGCACCCGATCGCGCGGCGGCATCCGACCAGCGGGCGCGTCGCGCTCTATATCGGCCGCTGGGCGGTGGAGATCGAGGGCATGGCGGAGGCGGAGGGAGAGGCGCTGATCGCGCGGCTGCTGGCGCATGCGCAGGACCCGGCGCGCATCCACCGCCACGCCTGGCGGCCCGGCGATGGCGTGCTGTGGGACAACCGCGTGACGCAGCACTGCGCCACCCCCTTCGACAGCGCCCGCTACACGCGCCGCATGCACCGCACGACGCTGGAAGGGGAGGTGCCGCTGCTGGCCTGAGGCTCAGTAGAGCCGCGGCTTGTCCAGCAGGTTGCGCATCGCCTCCGGCTTGCCCTCCAGCCACAGGCCGAGATTGTGCAGGAAGATATCGGTGATGCGGCCGTTCTCGCCCTCCACCGTGCTGGCGGAATGCGGGCTGATCAGGACATTCGGCATGTCCCAGAGCGGGCTTTCCTCCGGCAGTGGCTCCACCTCCGTCACGTCCAGCGCGGCGAAGGCGATGTGGCCGCGGCGCAGCGCCTCGATCATCGCCTGTTCGTCCACCACCTGGCCGCGGGCGATGTTCACCAGCGCGATGCCGGGCTTCATGGCGGCGATGGCGGCGGCATCGATCATCCGCTCCGTCTCCGGCGTATGCGGCACGGTCAGCACCGCGGCGTCGGCGCGGCCCAGCGCCTCATGCAGCGCCGCGTTCGGCAGCACCTCATCGAACAGCGCGCCGTGTTCCCGCACCAGGCCGGGGTTCCGCGCGATGGCGACGACATGCATGTCGAGCGCCTTGGCGATGCGCGCGCTGCCCCGCGCCAGGTCGCCGGCGCCGAGGATCACCAGCGTCCGTCCCGCGATCTCCTGCCCGCAGATGCGCAGCCAGCGATGCGCGCGCTGCTCCGCGCGCAGGTAGTCGAGCTGCCGGAAATGCGCGAGCAGCGCCATGAAGACGAATTCGGCCAGCGGCTGCGCATGCACGCCGCGCGCGGTGGTGACGATGACGGGGCTGTCGATCAGCCCGAGCTTCGCCACCGCCTGGCCGACGCCGGTGCTCGTTGTCTGGATCCAGCGCAGCTTCGGCATCACCGCCAGCTCCGCGGCGGAGGGCAGGTCGAAGGCGATGGTCGTGCGCGGCAGCAGCGCCTCCCACCGCGCCTGCTGTTCCGGCGTGCGGGTCAGCGGATGGCCCTTGTGGTCGTTGCGGTAGCGCGTGGTGGCGAGGAGGTCGGGCTCGTAGAGCACCTCCACGCGATCCGGCGCGAAGGCGGCCAACCGCGCGACATGCTCGGCTTCGAGCGGGGAGGTGATGAGGATGGTCTCGCGCATGATCGCCGGCTCCGTGGTTGCGGCGATCATGCGGAGGCCAAAGGGGGGAGGCAAGGCGAGGGGGGCAAGGCGTCCCCCCCGCCGGGTTCAGATATCGAAGAACACCGTCTCGCTCTCGCCCTGCAGGTGGATGTCCAGCACATACCGCCCCGGCGCTTCCCGCCGCGCGATCAGCGTCTGGCGCCGCGCGGGCTGTTCGATGATGCGCAGCACCGGGTCCTCCGCATTCGCCGCTTCCTCGTCGGCGAAGTAGAGCCGCGTCGAAAGGCCGATATTGATCCCCCGCGCGACGATCCAGAGCGAGATGTGCGGCGCCATGCGCTTGTGGCCGTGGCGGCCGGGCACGCGGCCGGGCTTCACCGTCTCGATCGCCCAGAGGCCGCTTTCGAAATCCGTGCCGGTGCGCGCCCAGCCGCGAAAGCCGTCCGCCGTCGGCTTTGCGTGGTAGAAGCCGGCCGCATCGGCCTGCCAGCTCTCCACCAGCGCATCGCGCACCGGCGCGCCGGTGCCGTCGAGGATGCGCCCCTCGATCCGGATGCGCTCGCCGGGAGTCGTGGCGCCGACGGGTGACTCGCCGAGGTGATTGGAGAAAATGTCGAAGCCGGCCTGCTTCGGAATCAGCCCGATATGCACATAGGGGCCCGCGGTCTGGGACGGGGTCTCGGCCAGGTAGCCGAGCGCGTTCGGCGTGAACATCGCCTCAATTCCCTTCCAGCTTGTTCTCGAACAGGGTGGAGCGGCTGCCGCGCAGCACGATGTCCCAGCGATAGGCCAGCGTATCCAGCGGCACCGCCGCATCCAGGTCGAGCCTGGCCACCAGGCGTTCGCGCGCCGCGGGATCGGGGATGGTGCCGAGGATGCTGTCGCGCGCGATCAGCGGATCACCCTCGAAGTAGTTCTGCGTGATCAGGCGCTGCGCGAAGCCCGTCCCGAAGACCGAGAAGTGGATATGCGCCGGCCGCCAGTCATTGCCCCGGTTGCGATAGGGGTAGGGGCCTGGCTTCACGGTGCGGAAGGCGTAGCGCCCCTCGGCATCGGTGATGGTGCGGCCGCAGCCGCCGAAATTGGGATCGATCGGCGCCACATAGGTGTCGTTGCGGTGCCTGTAGCGCCCGCCGGCATTCGCCTGCCAGAACTCCACCAGCACGCCCGGCACCGGTCGCCCGCTGCCATCCAGCACGCGGCCATGCATGATGATCCGTTCGCCAATGGGTTGCCCCGTCTTCGCGTAGTTCAGGATCAGGTCGTTATCCAGCGGCCCGATGTCGTTGTGCCCGAAGACCGGCCCCGTGACCTCGCTGAGCGAGTTCTGCAGCGAGATCAGCGGCCGGTGCGGCCCGCGCAGCACGCTGGTCTTGTAGATCGGCGTCACCGCCGGCGGATGCTGGTCCCGATCCCGGGGAATCAACTCGTTCATGCCACGCTCTCCTTCAGCCCCAGCATCGCCCGCGCCTGCTTCGCGGTGGCGACGGGCCTTCCGTGTTCCGCGGCCATCGCCGCGACATGCCGGACCAGCGCGGCGTTGGAGGGCGCCAGCGTGTTGCGGTCCATGCGGATGTTGTCCTCCAGCCCCGTGCGGGTGTGGCCGCCCATCTCCAGCGCCCAGCGCGCCACCTCGAACTGGTGGCGGCCGATGCCGGCGGCGGTCCAGGTGGCGCCGGGCAGCAGTTCGCGCAGCTTCGCGACCTCGAATTCCAGCACGTCGCGCCGGGCGGGCAGGGCGTGCTTCACGCCCATCACGAACTGCACATGCGGCCGCGGCAGGATCAGCCCCTCCGCCACCAGGTCGGCGGTGTTGAACAGCATCGCCAGGTCGAAGACCTCGATCTCCGGCCGCACGCCGAGGTCGCGCATCGTGGTCGCCAGGTTCCGCACGAAGTCCGGCGGGTTCTCATAGACGATGGTCGGGAAATTCACGCTGCCGGTGGCGAGCGACGCCATGTCCGGCCTGAGGTGCAGCATCGCGCCCCGCGCCTCCAGCGCCCGCCCGCGGCCGCCGGTCGAGAACTGCACGATGATGTCGGGGCAGTGCTTGCGGATGCCCTCCTGGAAGGCCGCGAATTTGTCGGGGTCGGAGGACGGGGTCTCATCCGCGTTGCGGACATGCACATGCACCAGGCTCGCCCCGGCCTCATAGGCCGCATGGGTGCTCTCGATCTGCTCCGCGGTGGTCACCGGCAGGGCCGGGTTGTCCTTCTTCCGCGGCACGGACCCCGTGATGGCGACCGCGATGATGCAGGGCTCTGGCGTCATGATGCCGCTTCCTCCGTTCTGCTGGCCGATCCTAGTCATGTATGTACCGGTTAGTCCATAAGGAAACGGTGGCAAGGTTGGCCGGTCCCGTCGCCCGTGGCAGCCTGCCCCCAACGGAAGAGGGACCGCCATGGACCGCCAGCTCGATATCGAGGCCGATGCCCGCCGCGCCTTCGACGCCATCCGCCGGGGCGGCATCGCCATCCTGCCCATGGATGTCGGCTATTCCCTGATCGGCAGCGGGGAGGCCGCGCTGAAGCGCATCTTCGACACCAAGCGCCGCGCGCCCTCCAAGCTCAACGCCATGGTCGGCGACCAGGCGATCCACCGGGAGATCCATCTGCTGGACACGCGGAGCCGCGCCATCGTGGATGCCATCGTGCAGGATCACGGCCTGCCGCTCGGCCTCATCGCCCCCGGCCGCATGGACCATCCGCTGCTGCAGGCGCTGTCGCCGGAGATGCTGGCCCGCAGCACCAAGGACGGCACGGTGCTGATGCTGCTGAACGCCGGCGCCTTCGAGGAAGCGATCGGCCGCCTCTCGCTCCGCCACGGCGTGCCGCTCTTCGGCTCCTCCGCCAATCTCAGCCTGTCCGGCACCAAGTTCCGGGTGGAGGATATCGAGCCGGAGGTGCTGGCCATCGCCGATGTCGTCATCGATTACGGCCTGCGGAAATGGCACTTCTACCGGCAATCCTCGACCCTGATCGACATCCGGACGGTCACGGCCACCCGGAAGGGGTCCTGCTTCGACGTCATCGCCGATATCCTCGCGCGGCAATTCGGCATCACGCTGAACGACCCGACGCTGGGCTGATGCGCGCCTGGCTTTCCGCCACCGCGCAGCGCCTGGCCTTCCTCGGCGCCGATCCGCTGGCGCTGCTGGATGCGGTGGCGGCGGTGGCGGCGCGCGACCCCGATGCGGCGCTGCGCGCCTTCCTGCACGCCTGCCTCGATGCGCTGGAGGAAGCGCTGCCCGAAGGCCCGGCGCGCGCGGAAATCCTCGCCCTGGCCGCCATCGCCCGCGCCGAGATCGCCGGCAGCCGCGATGACCGCGCGATCCTGGCGCGGGAGGAAGCGCTGATGAACGAGCCCGCGCCCATCCCCTTCGCCGCCACCGTGCCCGGCCGCGTCGTCTGGCTCGCCGCCATGGCGGCGGCGGTGCCGGAGCAGGAAGGCCCCGCCGCCGTGATGCTGGTGAACGACCTGGCCGCGCTCTCGCCCGGCCTGCCGCTCAGGGCGCTGAAGGCGGCGGGCTGACGCCCGCGTGGCGCGACACCGTCGCGCGTTCGCCGAGCAAGCCGCGCGGCCGCACCACCAGGATGACGGCGATCAGCACGCCGATCAGCACCACCTGCAGCGCCGCGCCCCGCGCCTGCTCCGCCGCCGGCAGAACCTCCCGCAGCGCGCCGCCGCTGACGGTCCAGATCGCCCAGACCAGCACGGCGCCCAGCACCGCGCCGGCATTGTTGCCGGAGCCCCCCACGATCAGCATCGCCCAGATCTGGAAGGTGAGGATCGGGAGGAAATCCTCCGGCGCGATGTAGCCGACGAAATGCGCGTAGAGCGCGCCGCCGAGGCCCATGACCATGCAGCCCATGACGAAGCTCTGCAGCCGGAAGGCCGCCGCGCGCTTGCCGAGCGAGGCCGCCGCCGCCTCATCCTCCCGGATCGAACGCAGCACGCGTCCCCAGGGGCTCGCCACCAGCCGCTCCAGCCCCCACCAGACGATCCCCAGCACCGCCAGCACGATCGCCAGGTAGGCCAGGTTCCAGGCCAGCCCGGTGCCGAGCCACCCCGCCAGCGGCTTCGGGATGGACTGGATGCCGAAGGGCCCGCCCGTCAGCGCCGTCGCGTTCAGCGCCACCAACTGGATCGTCACCGCGATGCCGAAGGTGGTGATCGCCAGGTAGTCCTCCCGCAGCCGCAGCGCGGCGACGCCGACGATGAAGGCCGCGATCCCCGCCAGCCCCATCGCGCCCAGCCACCCCACCAGCACCGGCAGCCCGAAGCCGCCGAAGCGCTCGGCATCGGGTGCGCCCGTCAGCAGGGCGGAGGTATAGGCCCCGATCGCGACGAAGCCCGCGACGCCCACATTGAACAGCCCCGTGAACCCCCATTGCAGGTTCAGCCCCAGCGCCATGACGGCGAAGATGCCCGCGAAGACGCTGAAGAAGGCGAGGTAGGAGAGCAGCGACCACGCATCCATCACGCCTTCTCCCCGAACAGCCCGCGCGGCCGCAGCAGCAGGATCGCGATCAGCACCAGGAAGGCCGTCGCCAGCCGGTATTCCGCGCCGAAGAGCGGGACCGAGAAGCTCTCCGCCAGCCCCACGATGAGGCCCCCCGCGACGGCCCCCCAGACGCTGCCGATGCCGCCCAGGATGGCCGCGGCAAACAGCGGCAGCAGCAATTCGAAGCCGAGCCCGGGGCGTATCTGCCCGACCAGCCCCGCCATCACGCCCGCCACCGCCGCCAGCCCCGCGCCGATCACCCAGGTCGCGCGCACCACGCCTTCCACATCCACCCCCGCCACGCGGGCCAGCGCCGGGTTCTGCGCCGTGGCGCGCATGGCGCGGCCGAGCGTCGTCCTTGTCAGCAGCACATGCAGCCCGATCACCGCCGCCGCCGTCACGCCCAGCACCAGCATCTGGTCCGGCGTGATGCGCAGCCCGCCCATCACATCCCGCGGCACCAGCCGCACCGCGATCTGGATCTCCCGCGTGTAGTATTCCGGCAGCGTGCCGTAGAGGAACTGCAGCAGGTTCCTGAGCGCCAGCGCGGCGCCGAAGCTCGCGATCACCAGCGTGATGGCGCTGCCATGCCGCCGCAGCCTGGCGAAGAGCGCCCAGTCCAGCACCAGCGCCAGCGCCGCCGTCAACGCGGCGGAGGCCACCATCGCGACGGGCAGCTGCCAGCCGAAGGAGAAGGGCTCGATCGGCGTCATCACACCGCCCCCCGTCACGGCCAGCGTCAGCGACAGCGCCGATACCGCGAGGTAGGCGCCCCAGGTCAGGAATTCGCCCTGCCCGAAATTGGCGAAGCGCAGGATGGAATAGGTCAGCGTCAGCCCGACGGCGCCGAGCGAGATGACGGAGCCCACGACGAGCCCATCGGCGATGAGTTGCAGCATCCTCAGTGCACCCCGCCGCCGAGATAGAGCCCCGCCAGGCGCCCGTCATCCGCCAGCTCGGAGGCCGGCCCCACCAGCCTCTCTCGCCCTTCCACCAGCACCGCCGCGCAGTCCGCGATGGCCAGCGCGGCCTTCACATTCTGCTCCACCAGCAGGATGGTCACGCCGGTATCCCGCACCGCCTTCAGTCTCTCGAACACCACGCCCACCAGCAGCGGCGACAAGCCCGCCGAGGGCTCGTCCAGCATCAGCACGGTGGGGGAGGCGACGAGCGCGCGGGCCACCGCCACCATCTGCCGCTGCCCGCCGGAAAGCCGCCCCGCCGGCAGCCCGCGCTGCCGCGCCAGATCCGGGAACAGCGCGAACATGGCATCCAGCGATCCGCGCCTCTCCTTCGGCACCAGCGCCGCCGCCAGTTGAAGATTCTCCAGCACGGAGAGGTTGGCGAAGACGTTTTCCGTCTGGGGCACGAAGCCCAGCCCCTCCCGCACCATGCGGTGCGCGGGCACGCGGGTGATGTCCCGCCCGTTCAGCATCACGCTGCCCGACCAGATCGGCACCAGCCCCGCCGCGGCCTTCACCAGCGTGGATTTCCCCGCGCCGTTCGGCCCCAGCAGCGCCACGATCTCCCCGGGCTGCACGGTGAGCGACGCCCCGCGCAGGATAGGCAGCCCGGCCTCGTAGCCGCCCTCGACGGAGGAGAATTCCAGCGCGGCGCTCATGCGATCCCCGCGCCGAGATAGGCTTCCACCACCCGCCGGTCCGCCCGCACCGCCTCCGGCTCCCCCTCCATCAGCAGCTTCCCCTGCGCCAGCACCAGCACCGGCCGGCAGAGCGACATGACGAGTTCCATGTTGTGCTCGATGATCAGGAAGCTCGTGCCCTGCGCGTTCAGGCTCACGATCTTCTCCATGATCGTGGCCAGCAGCGGCGGCGCGACGCCCGCGCCGGGCTCGTCCAGCAGGATCAGCCGCGGCTCCGCCACCAGCACGCGCGCCAGTTCCAGCAGCTTGCGCTGGCCGCCGGACAGCACCCGCGCCGGCTCCTGCGCCAGCCGCGTCAGCCCGACGAAATCCAGCCAGTGCAGCGCGCGGTCCCGCACGCGCCGCTCCTCCGCCGCCACGGCGTGCGGTCGCAGCCAGTTCGTCCAGAACCGCTCCCCCTGCTGGCCCGGCGGCGCCAGCATGACGTTCTCCAGCACCGTCATGGCGGGGAAGGGGCGGGGGATCTGGAAGGTCCGCGCCAGGCCGAGGCCGAAGACCTCATCCGGCCGCCGCCCCTCGATCCGCGTGCCGTCCAGGGTCAGCGTGCCCCGGTCGGGCGCCAGGCTGCCCGCCAGCAGGTTGAACAGCGTCGTCTTGCCCGCGCCATTCGGCCCGATCAGCCCCGTGATGGCGCCCCGCGCCAGGGTGAAGGAGACATCCTCCACCACCGGCGGCCCGCCGAATCCCTTCGTCAATCCTTGCGCCACGAGCATTGCGCGGCAGTCCCCCAGCCTTTGTCCCGCATCAACCGTCACGGCGCCGCCGGGTCAAGGCCCCGCTTGCCCCGGGGCCCGCCTCGCCCGATATCGGCCCCAACCGGGAAGGGCGGCATGGACGAGGACGGATTCGATCTCTGGGACCTCCGGGTGGAGGTGGTGGCGCCGCCCGGCGCGAAGCTCTGGTGCGGCGCCGTCCCCGGCGACCATTTCGAGCTGCGCGGGGAGATGCTGCACCTGCCCCCCGGCCAGGGCTTCTCGATCTACTCCCTCGCCGCCGTCCTGCCCCTGCTGGCCGCGAAGCAGCGCATGACCCACCCCGCGGACTGGATGAGCACGGATGCCGAGGTCGCCTGCCCCGACCCCAACTGCCCCTCCCGCCTGCGCATCACCCGCCTCGCGAAGCGCCGCTTCCGCCATGCCGACACCACCGCGGTGCCGATGAAGGAGTCGCCCCAGTGACCGTCGAACGGACCGAGCTTTCCCCGGGCTATTCCATCGCCCGCCTGCTGCGCGGCGGCTGGCAGCTGGCCGGCGGCCATGGGGATATCGAACAGCCCCGCGCCATCGCCGACATGCGCGCCTTCCTCGACGCCGGCGTCACCACCTTCGATTGCGCCGACATCTACACGGGCGTGGAGGCGATGATCGGCGAATTCCGCGCCACCCTGCCCGCCGAGGATCGCGCCCGCCTGCAGGTCCACACCAAATTCGTCCCGGACTGGTCGGACCTGCCGCGCGTGGATTTCGACTATGTCGAGCGCATCATCGACCGCTCGCTGCTGCGCCTGAAGGCGGAGCGGCTGGACCTGGTGCAGTTCCACTGGTGGAACTACGCCGTGCCCGGCCAGGTGGAGACCGCGCTGCACCTCCGCGAACTCCAGCTGCGCGGCAAGATCCACAACATCGGCGGCACCAATTTCGACACGCCCAGCACCGCGGCGATGATCGAGGCCGGCGTGCCCCTCGTCTCCATGCAGGTGCAGTATTCGCTGCTGGATCGCCGCCCGGCCGGGCTGCTGGCGGGCCTCGCCGCCGATAGCGGCCTCCGCTTCCTCTGCTACGGAACCGTCGCCGGCGGCTTTCTCTCCTCCCGCTGGCTGAGCCAGCCCGCGCCGGCCGAACCGCTGGCCAACCGCAGCCTGGTCAAATACCGCCTGATCATCGAGGAGTTCGGCGGCTGGGACGCCTTCCAGGCGCTGCTGCGGCTGCTGGACGGCATCGCGCGGAAGCACGGCGTCTCCATCACCGCCGTCGCCACGCGCTGGGTGCTGGACCAGCCCCATGTCGCCGGCGCCATCGTCGGCGCCCGCTACGCCGAACACCTGCCCGACAACCTCGCCGTCTTCCGCTTCGCGCTGGATGCCGGGGACCGCGCCGCGATCGACGCGCTGCTGGCCCAGCACCCCGGCCCGGGCGGGGATACCTACACGCTGGAACGGGACCGCGACGGCCCCCATGGCAGGATCATGAAGTATGACCTCAACAAGGAATGAGGCCTGCGCGGCGGAGATCGTCGCGCTGCACCAGGTCTTCGAATCCTGGCTCGGCGCCCCCGGCACCGGCGACTTCACGCGCTTCGAGGCCGCCTTCGCCCCCGGCTTCCAGATGGTGCTGCCCTCCGGCGCCCGCTTCGACCGCGCCGGCATCCTGGATTTTCTCCGCAACGCCCGCGCCGTCCGCGGCCCGGGCTTCCGCATCGCGGTGGAGGATATCGCGACCGTCCACGAATCACCCGGCCTCACCCTGATGCATTATGTGGAGCGCCAGTGGTTCGGCACCCAGGAAACCGCCCGCCGCGCGAGCGCCCTGTTCGACACCACCGCCACCCCGCCGCGATGGCTCTTCGTGCAGGAAACCTGGGTCACGCCGCCGGCCTGACCGCCCGATCACGGCGCCGCGATTGACCCGGGGCGGCGCGGCATGGTTACGGTGCTGGCATGGTCAGTGCCGCCGCCGACTACGCCCTTCTCTTCGCCGCGATCCTGGTCGTCGCCTATCTGCTGCCGGCCAGCGTCTTCCACCTGGTCGCGCGGATCGCCCCGCCCGCCAGCCGCATCCAGCAGCGCGCGCCCCGGCCGGGCCAGGTGCGGCGGGAAGTGCTGATGTCGCTGCGGGCGGTCGCCATCTTCGCGCTCTACGGCCTCGGCCTGCTCGCCGCCTATCGCGCCGGCTGGACGGCGCTGGACCCGGACTGGTCCGCCTGGCCCTGGTGGTGGCCGGCGGTGGGCTTCCTGGCCGCCATCATCCTGCACGACACCTGGTTCTACTGGGTGCACCGCGCCATGCACGCGAAGCGTCTCTTCGGCTGGATGCATGCGCAGCACCACCGCTCCGTCACGCCCACGCCCTGGTCCATCCTGGCCTTCGACGTGGCGGAAACCATCCCGCAATTCGGCATCTTCGTCGTGCTGGTCATGCTGGTGCCGATGCACCCGGCGGTGCTCGGCGCCTACCTGCTGTTCGACAGCATGGTGAATGCCGCCGGGCATTGCGGGCATGAGATCATCCCCGACCACCAGCGCACCCACTGGCTGCTGCGCTACACCAATGCCGTGACGCATCACGACCTGCACCATTCGCGATTCGACTGCAACTACGCGCAGTACTTCAACATCTGGGACCGGCTCTGCGGCACCTTCCGCGACCGCGATGCCCCGCCCGCCGCGGCGGCGCCATCCGCGGTGCCGCAAACCCGCCGCGAAGCCTGGACAAGTCCGGCCTGACTCGGGCATTCCGGTAACCAATCAGCCATACACCCGGGGGGCTCACCGATCATGTCCTTTGCCCGTCGCGCGGCGCTTGCCGCCGCCGTCGCCGCTGCCGCGCTGGCCGCCCAGCCCGCTTCGGCGCAGGCGCCGTCCTGCACCCACAATGTCGGCATGGTCGTCTCGCTCACCGGCCCCGCCGGCCGCTTCGGCCAGGCCGCGGCCAAGTCCGTCGAGCTCGCCTTCAATGAGCTGAATGCCGCCGCCGGCGCCACCGGCATCGCCGGCTGCCGCCTCGGCTTCGACCTGCGCGACGCGCAGTCCCAGGGCAGCGTCGCGGTGGACCAGGCGCGGCAGCTCGTGGACCTTCGCCGCACCCCCGCCATCATCGGCGGCATCATCTCCTCCGTCTCCATTCCCATCGTCACCTCCGTGACGGGCCCGGCCGGCGTGGTGCAGATCTCACCCGCCTCCTCCTCGCCCACCCTGACCCGCATGGCGGTGGAGGGGCAGACCCGCGGCTGGTTCTTCCGCACCATCACCAGCGATGCGCTGCAGGGCACGGCCGCCGCGCGCTACGCCATCGACCAGGGCCTGCGGCGCCTCGCCATCATCCACGTCAACAACGATTTCGGCGTGAACATGGTGAACGAGTTCCGCCGCGCCTATGTCGCGCTCGGCGGCACCATCGTCTCCACCACCCCCTACAACCAGGGCCAGGCGAGCTACGCGCCGGAAGTCACCAACGCGCTCCGCGGCGATCCGCCCGCCCTCTACCTCGTCAGCTATCCCGGGGACGGCACGACCATCGCGCGGACCTGGATCCAGCAGGGCGGCCCCGCCACCTTCCTGCTGAATGACGGCATGAACAGCGCCGATTTCATCCGCGATGTCGGCCCGCGCTTCCTGAACAACGCCTTCGGCACCTCCTCCGGCACCGTCGCCACGCCCTCCACCGAATACTTCGCCCGCGCCTATCCGCCCATGTCCGGCGGCTTCGGCGCCGGCGCCCCGGCCGCGGACCGCGCCTTCGATGCCGCGGCCATCCTGGGCCTGGCCATCGCCAAGGCGGGGCGGTTCGAGGCCGCGGCCATCCGCGACGCCATCCGCCAGGTGACGGCCCCCGGCGGCACGGAAATCCATGCCGGGCCCGAAGGCTTCGCCCGCGGCCTGGAACTGATCCGCGCCGGCCAGGCCATCCGCTACATCGGCGTCATCGGCCCCGTCGAATTCGACGCCAATGGCGACATCACCGGCCCCTTCCGCAAGTGGCGCATCCAGAACGGAGAGATCACCACCGTCGGCCAGATGACGGTGGAGGAAGTGCAGGCCGTGCAGCGCCAACTGCCGCCGCGCTGAACCGCCCCCGCGCCGGCCCCGCCCGGGGCCGGCGTCAACCGCTTCTTTCCAACCCCCGCCACACTCTCCGCGCAGCCTGACCACGCCGAGCCAGCGGAGCGCCCCGTGACCCCAACCCCGCCCCCCGCCCTGACCCCCGAACAGCAGGAGGAAGCGCGGCGCCAGGCCGAGGCCCATGGCGCCGCGCCCCTCGGCGATGCGCTGGAAGCCACGGCCCACGCCGCGGACCTGGCGACGGACGGCACGATCGGCGCCGTGGTGGATGCCGCCGGCAGCGTCCTCGGCGCCACCGTCGATGTCGCCAAGGCGGGGATCGAGGCCATCGGCGGCCTGTTCGGGGCGCTCGGCGACCTCTGACCGGCGCCACGGCGCGCGCGGACCCTGAAGGACACTGGACCATGCCCCATCGCCCGCGCCCGCCCCGCACCCTCCTCGCCCCCGGCCTGCCCGCCAGCCGCATCGTCACCGGCCTCTGGCAGGTGGCGGACCAGGAACGCGATGGCCGCAGCCTGGACTACGCCGCCGCCGCCGCCGCCATGGCGGACTACGCCGATGCCGGCTTCGACAGCTTCGACATGGCCGACCACTACGGCGGCGCCGAGGAAATCTTCGCCAAGTTCCGCGCCCTCGGCGGCAACGCCGCCGTCTTCACCAAATGGGTGCCCACCCCGGGGCCGATGACGCGCGAGGTGGTGCGCGAGGGCGTCGGCCGCAGCATCCAGCGCCTCGGCTGCATCCCGGACCTCATGCAGTTCCACTGGTGGTCCTTCCGCCACCCCGCCTGGCTCGACGCGCTGCGGGAGATGGCGGCGATGCGCGCCGAAGGCACGCTGAAGCACATCGGCGTCACGAACTTCGATACCGACCACCTCCGCGTCGCCGTGAAGAACGGCATCCCCATCGCCACCAACCAGGTCAGCTTCTCGCTGCTCGACCGCCGCGCCGCCGGCGCGCTCTCCGACTTCTGCCTGGCCAACGGCGTGAAGATCCTGGCCTACGGCACGCTCGGCGGCGGCTTCCTCTCCGAACGCTGGCTCGGCCAGGACGAACCGGCCGAAGCCGACATCACCGACTGGTCCAAGATGAAGTACCGCCGCTTCATCGGGGCCATGGGCGGCTGGCCCGCCTTCCAGCGCCTGCTGCGCGAAGCCGACGCCATCGCGACGAAGCACGGCGTCTCCCTCAGCAACGTCGCCACGCGCTGGTCCCTGCAACACCCCGCCGTCGGCGCCGTCATCCTCGGCGCGCGCCTGACGGAAGCCGAACACCGCGCCGACAACCTCCGCCTCTTCTCCTTCACCCTCGACGAGGACGACCAGGCGCGCCTCCGCCACGCCTTCGGCGAAACCCAGCCCATCCCCGGCGATTGCGGTGACGAATACCGCAAGCCGCCCTTCCTCACCGCCTCCGGCGACCTCAGCCACCACCTCGACAGCCTGCCGAAGATCTACACCGCCACCGAATTCGCCCCCGGGCGGCTCCGCGTGGACAGCGGCAGCATCTGGGAGGAATCCTGCGGCTACAGCCGCGCCGTGCGCGTCGGGCAGCGCATCCTCGTCAGCGGCACCACCGCCACCCACACCGACGGCAGCATCGTCTGCCCCGGCGACGCCGGCGGCCAGGCCATCTACATCCTCGACAAGATCGCCGCCGCCATCGAAACCCTCGGCGGCACCATGGACGACGTCATCCAGACCCGCGTCTGGCTGCGCGACGCCAACGACTGGGAAAGCGTCGGCCGCGTCCACGGCCGCGTCTTCGCCACCGCCCGCCCCGCCAACACCCTGCTCGAAGTCGCCCGCCTCGTCGGCCCGTACGCGGTGGAGATCGAAGCGGAAGCGGTGGTGGGGTAGGGGGCGCGCTTGTGGCCCGGGGAAAGGGCTCCGCCCCTTCCCCGTACCCCTTCCCCGCAAAGGGCCAGCGGGCCCTTTGAACCCATGAGATTGGTCGGTGAAGGGAGGGGCATGGCGCGCGCGCCGAACAGGCGGTCGTTCGGTGCCCCTCCCTTCACCGACCAATAACCTCGCGGTCCAGGGTCCCGTTGGACCCTGGCGGGGGAGAGGTCTGGAGAGGGGCGAGAAGCCCCTCTCCAGGAGCCACCAGAAGCCCCTACGCCATCACAGCAGCCCGCGTCCGATCCCCCCGTCCACGGCGACGGACTGGCCGACCACGTAGCCGCTGCGGGGCGAGGCGAGGAAGGTGGCGACGTCGGCGATTTCCTCCGCGGCGCCGAAGCGGCCGAGGGGGATGTCGGCGGCGAAGCGGGTCAGGATGGCCTCGGGCGTGGTGCCTTCGGCCTTCGCCATGGTGGCGGCGCGGTTGCGCCAGAGGCGGGTGATGGTGCGGCCCGGCGAGACGGCGTTGACGCGGATGCCTTCGGGGATGAGTTCGGCGGCCAGCGTCTTCACCAGCGCGATGTGTCCGGCCTTGTGGACGTTGGAGACGATCTGTTCGGCGTAGGGCATGCGGGCGCCGGCGGCGCCGAACAGCACCACGCGGGCGCCGCCGGCGCGGCGGAGTGCGGGCAGCAGGCCGCGCACGACGCGGACGGTGGCCAGGATGTTGAATTCCCAGTTGTGCCGCCATTGCTCGTCGGTCAGGGCCTCGAAGGCGGACCGGTGGCTGCCGCCGACGGCCATGACGAGGATGTCGAGCTTCTGGTGCCGCTCTTCCCAGCTCCGCACGAGGGTATCGACGGAGGCGGCGTCGGTCGCGTCGCAGGGCAGGTGGTCCAGGCCGTGGGCGGCCGCGACCTCGGCGAGGGCGGTGGCGTCGCGGGAGGCGATGGTGACGCGCGCGCCGTCCTCCGCGAGGGCCTTGGCGGTGGCGAGGCCGATGCCGTCGCTGCCGCCGACGACGAGGGCGAGGTCGTCCCTGATGCGCAGATCCATGCCTGGAGTCCCATCCCGTGAAGGGCCGGCAGGGTTGCGCGGGCGGGGGGGCGCGGCAAGCCGGCAACGGCCCCTGGCGCGGCACGTTGCCTCCCCGCTGCGGAGGCGCGTGGGATGCGGTGGTGGCTGGGCCTGGTGCTGTCGGCGGTGGCGGGCTTCGTGGATGCGGTGGGCTGGATCGCCTTCGGGGGAGTCTTCGTGGCCTTCATGAGCGGCAACACGACCAGGCTGGGGGTGGAGGCGGTGCGGGGCGATGGGGTGGCGGCCTGGCAGGCCGCGCAGCCCGTCCTGGCCTTCGTGGCGGGCGCGGTAGCGGGGGCCTGGGCAAGGCGCGCGGGCGGCCTGGCCGGGCTGCTGGCGGCGGAGGCCGCGCTGCTGGCCATGGCGGCGGCCATGGTGGCGGCGTCCGGCGCCGCGGTGCTGCCGCTGGCGCTGGCGATGGGGATGCAGAACCTGGCGCGGCAGGCGGCCGGCCCGGCGCAGCTGGGCGGCACCTTCATCACCGGCACGCTGGTCGGGCTGGCCCAGGCGCTGGCGGCGGGCGAATGGCGCGGGGCGGGGGCGCAGGCGGCGGCCTGGCTGGCGCTGCTGGCGGGCATCCTGGCGGGTGCGCTCGCCATGGGCGCGGGCGCGGCGCCCGCCTTGGCGGGGGTGGCGCTGCTGCTGCTGGTCCTGGCCGGAACCGCCGCCCTGCTGCGGGGTTGAGGCGCCAGCGCCAGAAGGAACCTGCCCATGCCCCGCGGCGACAAGTCGAAATACACCGGCAAGCAGAAGCGCATGGCCGCGCATATCGAGGAAGGCTACGAGGCCCGCGGCGTGCCGCCGGAGGAAGCCGAGGCCCGCGCCTGGGCGACGGTCAACAAGCAGACCGGCGGCGGCAACCTCTCGGGCTCCGGCCGCGGCGTGCCGGATACCAACGTCTCCGCGAAGCGCGGCGGCAGGAAAGGTGGTGCCGCGGCGGCGGCGCGCACGGCGGAGGAGCGCAGCGCCTCCGCCCGCAAGGGCGCGGAGACGCGGCGCCGGAACGCGGCGGCGAAGCGGCACTGACCATGCGCCCGCTTCTCCTCGCCCTGCTGCTGGCCGTGCCGGTGGCGGCGGCCGCCCAGGCGCCGCCCCGGGTGGAGCGCCCGGCCCAGCCCCCGCCCCGCGGCGGCGGTCCGACCGGCAACGACACCATCGAGGGTCCGGTCCAGCCGCGCATTCCCCGCGGCGTGCTGCGCCCGCCCGGCAATATCGACCCCGAGATCCGCGTGCCCGGCCCGCCGCCCCGCACGACGACGCCGGTGATCCCGCCGCCCGTGAACCCGGACGGCACGGCGCGGCCGCGCTGAACGCGGCGGGCGGTTCCGCGTTGGGGTTGCATGACGAACCCCAGCAGGATCGCCCCCGCCATGTCCGACCCGGCCCCCGACTCGCCGCCCGAACTGCCGGGCCTGCCGCCGCTGGCGCCCGGCACGCCCCCGCCGGACGAGACGCCGCCGCCGATCCCCCAGCTGCCCGGCCTGCCGCAGGTGGAGCCCGGCCCCGCACCGGCCGCGCCGCCCGCGGAGCCCCTGGCGCCGCCGCCCCAGCCCCCGCCGGGCTTCCCCGCGCCTGGCCGTGGCGACCCGGTGCCCGATCCCAGCCCGGGGCCGGAGGTGCCGGGGCCGGGTGGCCCGATGGAGGTGCCGGACATCTCCCCGGAATCGCCGGGCATCATCCGTCCGATGATGGGCGCCGCTCGCTGTCCCTGGGCGTCAGCCCGTAGCGGCTGACCAGCGCCCAGACATGGGCGGGGACCATGGATTTCACGCGGCGCGGTTCCTCCCGCCGCAGATGGATGATGGTCTCCACCGCCTTCATCTCGACCCGGGCGCGGGCGAATTCCAGCCCGCGCGGCCCGATCCGGGGCATCAGCCAGCCGACGATCGGGCGCAGCCAATCCGGCATGCGGCGCAGCGGCAGGCCGCCGGCCGCGCGTTCGGTGTTCGCGAGAAACCCCTTCACCGCGCCATCGCGCTTGCCCGCGCTGCCGGGCGTGCTGGTCACGACCTCATCGCCCAGCAGCGCCAGCAATTCCTCGCCGCGCGCATTGCGCACCAGCAGCCACTGTTCCCCCTGGCCGCCCATGTAGCCCACGGTGATGTCGGCCAGCACATTGGTGTAGTCCACGCAGGTGCGGCAGGTGAGGGGAAAGAAGTCGCCCGGCAGCTGGCTGATCGGCAGCTGGAGGAAGGGGATTTCCCGGATCCGCCCATCCGCGAAGCGCAGCTCCACATGGAAATCGGCGCGGAATTCCAGGTAGGTGATGGTCTCCGGCTGCTCGTCCAGCAGCGCCAGGAACCGATGGAAGTTCTCGGTGGTCGTGTTGTCCGAACACGGCGTGCCGATGACGAAGAGGCGCTCGAAGCCGAGTTCGCGCTCCAGCGCCCGCAGCGCATAGACCTGGCAGGGGATGCCGATGATCGCCAGGCGCTTGTGGCCGGCCGCGCGGGCGGGTGCCAGCAGCACCAGCAGCGGCGCGTAGCCCATGCGCATGCCGCGGCAGCGCGCCATGTCCTCCGCCCGCGTGACCAGCACGGGCATGGGCTTCCAGGAATCGGCGGGGTCCGGCGCCATGGCCAGCACGGCGTCCACGGCGCCGGTTTCCAGCAGCCGTTCGGCGATGCGCGTGGTGATGCCGGTCCATTGCGCGCCGGGCGCGGGCTTCGCGAGCCGCGCGCGCAGCATCCGGCGATGCGGCCCGAAATGCAGCTCATCCGGCCGCGCGGGGTCGCGCGCCCGGCCATGCACCTGGGCTTCCAGCGCGGGGTAGTCCGGCCTGATGAACTGGCAGGCGCGGCCGCAGGCCTTGGGGTCGGGGCCGCGGGAGATGCCGCAATCCGTGCAGAGGCCGCGCGGCGCGGCCGGCCCGATCACGGGTGTCTCTATCCCCGGCATGCGCTTCCCCCAGCCATCGTCGCGAAGGCTAGGGGAAGCGCGGAGCGCTTGCTACACGCCCTCGCAGCCCAGCCGCTTCAGCGTGGCATCCACCCAGGACCGGTCCACGGTGCCGGCCTCGATCTGCGCCATCTGCTTCTGCTCGGCGGCCTGCTTCGCCTCCGTCGCGGCCAGCACCTTTTCCGCATCGTCGAAGCCGATGGCGACGAAGCCGTCATCGTCGCCCAGGATCATGTCGCCGGGCTCGATCACCATGCCGTCGATGGCGATGGCGACGTTGATCTCGCCGGGGCCGTCCTTGTAGGGCCCGCGATGCGTGACGCCGGCGGCGAAGACCGGGAAATCCTGCTGGGCGAGGGCGCCCGAATCGCGGATCGCGCCGTTGATGACGATGCCGGCCAGGCCGCGCTTGACCATCTGCGCCAGCATCAGCTCCCCGATGATGGCATTCGTCAGGTCGCCGCCGGCGTCCACCACCACCACATCGCCGGGGTTCGCGATGTCGATGGCCTTGTGGACCATCAGGTTGTCGCCCGGCCGCGTCTTCACCGTGAAGGCCGGCCCGGCCATGACGCCGCCCTTGTGCATCGGCCGGATGCGCGGCCCGCCCGCGAAGATCCGCGACATGCTGTCGCTGACATTGGCGACGGGCAGGGGCTTGAAGCGCTCCACGATGGCGGGGGAGACGGCGCGGCTGCGGGGCAGGATGCGGAAACCGGCGGGCATGGGGA
Organism: Falsiroseomonas ponticola; assembly: GCF_016805305.1. Taxonomy (GTDB): domain Bacteria; phylum Pseudomonadota; class Alphaproteobacteria; order Acetobacterales; family Acetobacteraceae; genus Falsiroseomonas; species Falsiroseomonas ponticola. The sequence goes on from NZ_JAERQN010000011.1 coordinate 112,109, forward strand.
TCTCCAGGCTGGGATGCCCCGGCCTACAGGCGGCGCCTTTCCCCGGCAAGGTGCCCCCGGCCGGGTGGCCGCGCGCGGCCTTGTCATGCCGCCTTCCGCCGCGCTCGCGCGATGAAGCCTGTCGAACCACGACGGGAGCATCGCCATGGCCAGCATCATCCGCAGCGCCTCCGCCCATTGGACCGGGGGCGGCAAGGACGGCACCGGGCACATCTCCTCCGCCAGCGGCGTGCTGAAGGAAGCGCCCTACGGCTTCAACGCCCGCTTCGGCGATGGCCGCGGCACCAACCCGGAGGAGCTGGTCGGCGCCGCCCATGCCGGCTGCTTCACCATGGCGCTGGCCTTCCGCCTGGCCAAGGAAGGCCTGGCGGCGGAGAGCCTGGACACAACCGCCCGCGTCGCCATGGAGCAGGAGGGCGAGGGCTTCCGCATCACCCGCGTCGCGCTGACGCTGCGCGCGAAAGTCCCCGGCACGGACGAGGCCACCTTCAAGGCGCTTGCCGAGGAAGCCAAGGCCGGCTGCCCCGTCTCCAAGCTGCTGAAGGCCGAGATCACGCTGGAGACGCATTTCGAGGCGTGAGGGGCAGGGAAGGCCGCCGTCACGCGATCCGCGTGGGCAGCGGCCTTCCCGCCATCGCCGCCGCGACATTCTCCCGCATCAGCCGGCCCATGTCCTTGCGCGTCTCGATGCTGCCGCTGGCCGCATGGGGCTGCAGCAGCACATGGGGGAAGGTCAGGAATTCCGGGTCGATATTCGGCTCGTTCAGGAAGACGTCGAGCCCCGCCGCGCCGATCCGGCCCTGGCGCAGCGCCTCCAGCAGCGCGGCCTCATCCACCACCGTGCCGCGGGAGACGTTCACGAAGATGACGCCGGGGGCCAGCGCCTCGATCGCCGCGCGATCGACCAGCCCGCGCGTCGCCGCGCCGCCCGCCGCCGCCACGCAGAGCACATCGACATGCGGCGCCATCGCCGCCGGGGTCGGGTACCAGGCATAGGGCACGTCCTTCCGCGCCCGCGCGCTGTAGGCGACGGGCATGCCGAATCCCTCCGCCCGCCTGGCGATGGCGGAACCGATCCGCCCGAGCCCCACGATGCCGAACCGCTTGCCGGAGACCCGCGTGGTCAGGGCCATCGGACCCTGCTTCGCCCAGTTCCCGCTCCGCACCCAGGCATCGCCATCCCGCACGCGCCGCGCCGCGCCCAGCATCAGCAGGATGGCGAAATCGGCCACCTCCTCCGTCAGCACATCCGGCGTATTGGTCACGGGAATGCCGCGCGCGCGGGCCGCCTCCAGGTCGATGGCATCCACGCCGACCCCGTAGCAGGCGATGATCCTCGTCCTCGGCAGCGAATCCATCAGCGCCGCATCCGCGCCGATCTCGCCCTTGGTGACGATGGCGACGGTGCTGTCCCGCGCCTCCGCCAGCATCGCGGCCTTGTCCGCCGCCCGCCAGTAATGGAACACGTGGAAATCGGCTTCCAGCGCCGCCACGTCCCATTCCGGCAGCTCGCCCACCAGCAGCAACCCCGGCTTGTCCGACATCCGATTTCCCCCCAACGTCACCCCCATCAAGGGCAGGAGGCGTCGATGGCGCAAGGGTTGTTCGACCTCAAGGGGCGACGGATTCTGATCACGGGCTCCAGCCGCGGCATCGGCTTCGCCCTCGCCCGCGGCCTCGGCCAGGCCGGCGGCTCCATCATCCTCAACGGCCGCGACCCCAAGGCGCTGGGAGAGGCCGCGCGGACCCTGGCGGCGGAGGGAATCGACGTGGCCGAGGCCGGCTTCGACGTGACGGACCCGCATGCGCTGGATGCGGCGGTGGAGGAGCTGGAGACGCGCCTCGGCCCCATCGAGGTGCTGGTCAACAACGCCGGCATCAACCGCCGATTCCCCGCCACCGAGGTGACGCCCGAGACCTTCCGCGAGGTCCAGTCCGTCAATGTGGAGGCCGTGTTCTTCATGGCCCAGGCCTGCGCGCGGCGGATGCTGAAGCGCGGCCACGGCAAGATCGTGAACATCGCGAGCGTGCAGTCCGAACTCGGCCGCGCCACCATCACGCCCTATGCCGCCAGCAAGGGCGCGGTGCGGACCATGACGCGCTCGCTCTGCGCCGAATGGGCCAAGGGCGGCGTGCAGGTGAACGCCATCGCGCCCGGCTACTTCGCCACCGAACTCACCAAGGTGCTGGTGGAGGACGCGGCCTTCACGGATTGGCTGTGCAAGCGCGTGCCCGCCGGCCGCTGGGGCAAGGTGGAGGAGCTGGTCGGCGCCGCCATCTTCCTCTCCTCCGCCGCCTCGGACTTCGTCAACGGCCACCTGCTCTATGTCGATGGCGGCATGACCGCGGTGGTGTGATCCGAAGCCCTCTCTCCCCAATGGGGGAGAGGGTTGGGTGAGGGGGGCAGCGCCGCCTAGGAAGCGCCTGCCCCCGCCTGCGCCGCCAGGCGCCGGTACCGCTCCCGCGCCGCCTCCAGATGCCCGCGCATCGCATCCCGCGCGCGCGCCTCGTCGCCCGCGGCGATCGCCTCCGCCACCAGCCGGTGCTCCCGCCGCACCTGTTCCAGATAGGCGCGGCGCTCCGCCTCGCTCCGCTCCACCAGGCCCAGCGCCCGGCGGGGAATCGCGTGGCGGCCCAGCACCTCCAGCAGCCGCAGGAAATGCGGGTTGGCGGTGGCGGCGAAGATGGCGCGGTGCAGCGCGAAATCGGCCTCCGCCCCATCGCTGCCGGATGCCATGGCGGTGTCGAAGGCGGCCTCGGCCTCCTGGATCGCGGTGAGCGACGCCGCATCCCGCCGCAGCGCCGCCAGCCCCGCCGCCTCCACCTCCAGCGCCAGGCGCAGTTCCAGCACCTGGATGACCTGCTGCAGCCCCTCCGCCTCGCTCGGCGTCAGGCGGAAGATGCCCTCGCCGGGCCGGTCGCTGACGAAGGCGCCGACCCCCTGGCGGGTGAAGACCAGCCCTTCGGCCCGCAGCGCGGCCACGGCTTCCCGCACCACGGTGCGGCTGACGCCGGCTTCGCGCATCAGGTCCTGTTCGGTCGGCAGGCGGGCGCCGGGCGGCAGGCGGCCGCTGCGGATCTCCTCCGCCAGGCGATGCACGAGCGCGCCTGTCAGGTTGGCGGGAGAGCGCAGCGGCGCCATGCCGATGCCGCGGCCGCTCATGGCTGGACACCCCGGAGGGGGCAGGGAGGATCGGTCATCATATGACCTGACAACGCTAGGGCGCGGCCCGCCGCCCGTCAATTCAGGCGGCGCCCTCCGCCACCACCCCCGCCTCCTCGGCGGAGATCAGCCGCCCCTCGAACCACAGCGCCGCGCAGACGCGGGACATGGCCCGCCCGTCATGGCCGATGCCCGCGACGGGGAGGAGCTTCCAGGCGCAATCGATCCCGCGCCGCTTCGCCTCCGCCCGCCCGGCCTCCAGGTAGAAATGCGCGCGGGCGAAGCGGTGCGGGCCCTGGGCCAGCGCCTCGGGGTTGGAGGGGAGGGAGGGCCCGACCTCCGTATCCCGGTCCCCGGCCAGGATGGTCAGCGGGAAGCGCAGCAGCGCCTCCACCTCCCGGTCCGAAAGCCTGATGCCGCCCATCCCCTCCGGAAAGGCCTTCTCCAGCGTCGGCAGCGTGTACCAGCCGGGATTGCCGACGGTGGCGGCTTCCAGCAGGTCATGCGGCTGGGTGGACATCAGCCGGTGGCCGAATTGGCCGCCGGCGCTGTGGCCGAAGAAATGCGCCTTCGCGCGGCGCGTCACGCCGGCATCCCGCAGCGCCTGGAACACCCGCAGCGGGATGCCATAGGCCCAGGCGGCGCGCGGCCGCACCGCCCCCGCCTCATCCAGCACCAGGCCGTTGTTGTAGGGGCCGGCACCGGGCCAGGCGGCATTGCCGAAGGTGGTGGCGACGATCAGCAGGCCGTGCCGGTCCGCCGCCTCCACCCAGAAATCGCGGTAGTCGTCGCCGTTGCGCAGCATGCCGTGGCTGACCAGCACCACCGGGCTGTCCGGCGTGAAGCCGGGCGCGCGGTAGGTGTGCAGCGTCAGCGGCCGCGCCAGGTCGCAATCGGCATCCGCCCAAGGGATGGCGGCGCGGCCCGGGGCGGACAGGGCCTGGGCGAGGGGGGTCTTCATTCCGGCATGATCTCCTGCGCCAGGGTCGTCTGGTCCATCCGGCCCTCGAACTTCAACCCGCGGCGGAAGGCCCAGACCGCGCTCTCGAAATGGATGGGCAGCACCGGCATCTGCTCCAGCGCCCGGCGCGACGCGGCCTGAAGCAGCCGGTTGCGCCCGGCGTCGTCCATCGTCGTCAGCGCCGGGATGGCATCCGCGTCGAAGGCCGGGTCGGACCAGCCGCTGTAGTTGCTGGTGCCGATGCCGCGGTCGCGGTCCAGGCTCGCGACCCAGATGCGGAAGAACAGCAGCGTCTCCTCCGCGCTGGCGGACCAGCCGCCCATGGGGACGGAGAAGTCGCGCCGCGCCCGCCGCGTGAAGAAGACGTTGGAGGGCATGGCATCCACCTCCGCCCGCACGCCGATGCGCGTGAAATACTGGCCGAGCGCCTGGGCGATCCGCGCATCGTTCACATAGCGGTTGTTGGTGGCGTGGATGGTGAGCGTGAAGCCGTTGGGGTAGCCGGCCTCCGCCAGCAGGGCGCGGGCGCGGGCGGGATCGTAGGGCAGCACGGGCAGGCCCGGGATGGTGCCCGTCATGCCATCCGGCAGGAACTGCGCCGCCGGCACTGCCAGCCCATCCATCACCCGCTGCACGATGGCGTTGCGGTCGATCGCCATCGACAGCGCCTGCCGCACCCGCACATCCCGCAGCGGATTCGGGCCTACGCCCCCGTTCACGAAGGGCGCGGCCTCCCGCTGGTCCAGCTGAAGAAAGATCAGCCGCGTGGTGGGCGCGACCGCGAGCCGCATGGCCGCATTCCCCCGCAGCCGGGGGATATCGGCGGTGGAGGGTGCTTCCACCACGTCATGGTCGCCGGCCAGCAGCCCCGCCAGGCGAGGCCCCGCCGCCGTCACGGGCTGCAGCCGCACCTCCGCCCAAGGCGGCTTCGGGCCCCAGTAAGCTTCGTGCCTGACCAGCTCCGTCACCCCGCCGCGGCCGAAGGCGCGCAGCCGGAAGGGCCCGGTGCCGATGGCGGCGCTGCCATCGTTGAACTGCGCGAGCGTCGGCCAGGGCCCCTCCTTCGGCCCGCAGCCATCCGCGCCGTCATAGGCCACGGCCCGCGGCGCCACCGTGCTGGCGCTGATGATGCGGATGCTGCCGAGGTCGGAGGGCAGCAGCGGCTCCGGCTCCCGCGTCGTGATCACGATGCGGTGCGGCGTCTCCGTCTCCACCCGCGCCAGGCGGCGGATGGTGGAGGAGAAGGAGGAGGCCAGCTCGCTCTCGTTGTTCACGATCCGGCAGAAGGAGAAATGCACATCCGCCGCGGTGAAGGCCGCGCCGTTGTGGAAGCGCACGCCCTGCCGCAGCTCGAACACCCAGCGCCGGTCGTCCCGCCGCGACCAGCCGGTGGCGAGCGAAGGCCCCGCCTTCAGCCGGGCATCCAGCTCCACCAGGCTTTCGAAGACATGGTCATGCAGGGTGGAATTGGGCGCGGCCGCGTAATGCTGCGGGTCGGCCGAGGTCGGCTCCGCCGCCATCGCGATCCGCAGCGTCTGTGCCTCCGCCGGGGCCCCCGCGGGCGCCGCCGCCGCCATGGCGAGGAGCCCCGCCATCATCATCCGCCGCATCGCCACCGCCTCCCCGTCCATGAGGGGGGATCATGATCCCCGCACGGCCCGGCGCAACCCGGGCGCAGACGCCGGGCCGCAAAGCCGTTATCCCTGCGGTCACGCCGCCCGGGCCATCCTGGCGCGGCAGGCAGGGGGATGACCGGCAGCGTGGTGGCAGGACGATGAAGGACGGGTCCAAGGGGCAGGCGACCGCCTGGGCGGCGCGCACGCTGGATCGCGCCGCGAGCCCGCTGGTGGAGGCGGTGGTGGAGCAGGTGATGAAGCGGCTCGGCCGCGATGCCCGCCTGACGCCGGAAGGCACCCCGGCCCAGGACCCGCTTTCCATGGCGCTGAAGGAACTGGCGGCGCTGCGCTGGAACACGAAGCTCATGGGCCTGGCCCTGGCGGAGCGCTTCTACGCCGAGGGCAAGGCCGGCCCCGGCGCCGTGCTGCCCGGCACCGCGACCCGCATCGGCCTGACCAGCAAGCTCTGCACCCAGGCGGATATCGAATCGGACTGGCTGCGCTTCTGGTGCGGCCAGCTGCAGATCGTGCCCTTCTACAGCCGCAAGATCTGGGAATACGGCTTCGTCCTGCAGGCGCTGTGGGAAGGCGGGCAGCTGCGCAGCGGCGCGCAGGGCCTGGGCTTCGCCGTCGGCAGCGAGCTCACCCCCTCCTACCTGGCCGGCCGGCACATCCAGGTCCTCGCCACCGACCTGGCGGGGGAGGACAGCCGCTCGGACAATTGGGCGCAGACGGACCAGCACGCGGCGTCCCTGGAAGGGCTGCTGCGCCCCAACCTGGTGCGGCGCGAACGCTTCCTGGCCAATTGCCGCTTCCGCCCCGTGGACATGAACGCCATCCCGGCCGAGCTGCATGGCCAGTTCGATTTCTGCTGGTCCATGTGTTCCTTTGAGCATGTGGGCTCGATCGAGCAGGGCCTCGAATTCGTCCGCAATTCCGTCCGCTGCCTGAAGCCCGGCGGCATCGCCGTGCACACGACGGAGATGAACCTGGAGATGGACGGACCGACGGTGGACAACTGGCCCACCGTCCTGTTCCAGCCCCGGCATTTCGAGGAACTGTCCCGCCGCCTGGCCGCGGATGGGCACGAATTGCTGCCGCTCGACACCGATGCGGGCACGGGCCTGCTGGACCGCTTCATCGACGTGCCGCCCTACGAGTTCCACCCGCATGCGGCGCTCGCCTTCCCGACGGCGCCGCATCTCCGGCTGACGGTGGATGGCTTCCCCGTCACCTCCGTCGGGCTGATCGTGCGCGCGGGGGGCTAACCCCTCACACCACCCGGAAGTTGCTGAACTGCCAGGGATCCTCGCGGTCCAGCGCCTCCGGGAACAGCACCGCGCGGTCCTGCAGCGGCGTCCAGTCGGAATAGGCGCCGACCACCTCCCCCAGATAGGGCGCGCAGATCGCCAGCGCGCGTTCGTGGTCGATCTCATCCGATTCGAGCACGCCGAGGCGCGGATTCTCGATGGCGTAGATCACGCCTGCCAGCACCGCCGCCGTGACCTGGAGCGAGGTGGCGTTGTTGTGCGGCACCACGCGCCGCGCCTCCTCGATCGTCAGGCGGGATCCGTACCAATAGGCGCCCTTGGCGTGCCCCATCAGCAGCACGCCCAGCTCATCCATCCCCTCCACGATCTCATCCGTCATCAGCCGCTTCTCCGGCTGCATCTGCCAGTTCTTGCCGGCGAGTTCGTGGATGGACAGCACCGCGTCGTCGCAGGGGTGGTAGGCGTAGTGGGAGGTCGGGCGATAGGTGACCGCGCCGCTCTCATCCCGCAGCGTGTAGTAGTCCGCGATCGAGATGCTCTCGTTATGCGTGATGAGGAAGCCATGCATCGGCCCCTCCAGCGGCGTCCAGGACCGCACGCGGGTGGAGGCACCAGGCCGCATCAGGTAGATCGCCGCATCGCAGCCGAAGCCGTGGCGATGGCCATCCGGCGGCAGCGCCTTCTCATGGCTGCCCCAGCCGAGTTCGGCGGGCTGGCTGCCCTCTCCCACGAAGCCGTCCACCGACCAGGTGTTCACGAACTCCCCCGGCTTCTTCGGCGTCAGGGAGACCTGCGTGTCGCGCTCCGCGATGTGGATCACCTTCACGCCGAGGTCGCGCGCCAGCGTCGCCCAGCCCTTGCGGTCCGCGGGCTTCGGCACCGTCACCGCATGGCCGGTGTCGCGCGCGATGTCGAGCAGCGCCTGCTTGACGAAATGGCTGACCAGGCCGGGATTCGCGCCATGCGCGGTGACGGAGGTCGGGCCGCCCCGGAAGGCCTCCCGCAGCGCCACCGCTTCCTCCCGCATCGCGTAGTTGCTGCGCTGGGACGGCGTCAGGCTCGGATCCGTGTAGCCACCGGCCCAGGGCTCCACCACCGTGTCCAGGTAGAGGCAGTCCAGCTCCTGGCACAGTTTCATCAATGCCACGGAGGCGACGTCCACGCTGAGGTTCAGCAGGAAGTCGCCGCGACCCAGCAGGGGCGACAGCAGGTCGCGGTAGTTTTCCCGCGTCGCGGGGTCGATGATGAAGCGCACGCCGTATTCCGCCGCCACCTCCTGCCCGCGTTCCTCCGCGGTCACGATGGTGATGCGGTCGGCGGTGATGCCGATATGGCGCAGGATCAGCGGCAGGACGCCCTGGCCGATGGACCCGAAGCCCAGCATCACCAGCCTTCCGGCGAAATCCACATGCTTCATCGTTCAGTCGCTCCCAAGGCGTCAGGCCGCCACGGCGGGCATGAAGTAACCCGGCGTGTCGAGCAAGGGTGGATCGATGACATCGACCATGCCGGCACGGTCGAAGCCGTTGAAGGCGGTGCGCAGGCAGCCGCCATAGGCGCCGAGCTGCCCGACCTCGATCCAGTCCCCCTCCCGCACATCCGCCGGCAGCAGGAAGGGCCCTGCCATCCGGTCGGCGCTGTCGCAGGTGGGGCCCTGGAAGGCGAAGGGCACCGTTTCGGCAGCGCTGTCCCGCAGCAGGCGCACCGGGAAGCGGAACCCCGGTACCCCCGCATCGGAAAGCGCGCCATAGACGCCGTCATTGACGAAGAGCTCGCCCCCCCGCCGCGCCTGCACCTGCAGCACGACGGAAGCGCCCCCCGCCACCAGCGCGCGCCCGGGCTCCGCCCAGAGCTGCACGCCCGGCAGGGCGGCGGCCTGGAAGGCGTCCCGGATCGCGGCCATGAAGGCCGAGAGCGGCGGCGGCAGGATGTCCGGATAGGCGACGGGGAAGCCCCCGCCGACATCCAGCACCTCCACCGCCACGCCGGACTCCCGGATCACGGAAGCCGCCAGCGTGATGGCGCGGGCATAGGCCTCGGGCTCCAGGCATTGCGAGCCGACATGGAAGGACACGCCGAGCCTGGCCGCGGCCGGCCGCGCCGCCCGCAGCAACTCCACCGCCACCGCCGGCTCCGCCCCGAACTTGCCCGAGAGGTCCATCACCGCGGCGCCCTTCGGCAGCGCGAGCCGCACGATGAGGCCGAGGTCGGACGCATGGCCCGTCTCGGCCAGCACCTTCGCCAGCTCCGCCGCGCTGTCCACGACGAAGTCGCGCACGCCGTGCTGGGCATAGGCCTCGCGGATCGCGGAACGGGCCTTCACCGGGTGCATGAAGTGGATCGCGGCATCCGGGAACATGCTGCGCACCAGCCGCACCTCGGCGGCGGAGGCGCAGTCGAAATGCCGCACGCCGCCCGCCCACAGCGCGCGCAGCATGCCGGGTTCCGGGTTGCACTTCACGGCGTACATGGTCGTGCCGGGGAAGGCGGCCAGGAAGGCGCCTGCCGTCGCCGCCACCTGCGCCGGGCGCAGGCAGTGCAGCGGCTCCTCCGGCCGCAGCGCCGCGACGATGCCGTCCACGGTGCGGGGCAGGGCGGGCTGGGCGGGGCGGCGGAGCGGCGCGACGGCGCCGCGGAAGCGGAACTCGGTCATGGCGGTGGCCCTCCTTCGGCGCGGCGTTAAGCCCGCCGCCGCGCCACACGATGGGGCGCGGCGGCGGGAAGGAGGGAGCCGTGAGCCTGCCCAAGGCTCCGCCCCGGCACGCCGCGCCTGAAGCGCGGACGGGACGCGGCGGAGGAGCCGTCGCCGGCGCGCCGTCCTGCCCTCAGGCAGTCGGTCGCGCCGCGGTCCGGCTCAGGCGCAATGACGATGGCATGTCGGGAGCGACACGGCCACGCATGCGGCGATCAGGCGACTCAGGCGGTTCCCTCGAACCTACCCGGCGGTGAGGCCGGGTCGAACAAAGGACGCGTCCCGTCGTTGCTGTGCCCATGCTTCCTGAAGGGAAGGGGGCTCGCGGCACGTGCGATGGCGTCGGTCAGTGGCCGGATAAATAGCGGCCACCCCCGCGGAGTGCAAGCGAAAATTCTGGCGTCTGTCGCGATCCCCACGCATGACGCCCTGCGTTCAGCGCAGGACGCCGGAAGGATTTCAGAGGCAGAGGTATTCCCAGGCGACCGTCGCCGCGGCCAGCGCCGTGATCTCCGCCACGTCATGGGCGGGCAGCACCTCCACCACATCCATCCCCTTGAAATCGATGCCTTTCAGCCGCCGCAGCAGTGCCTGCGCCTGCCAGCTCGCCAGCCCCCCGATCTCCGGCGTGCCGGTGCCGGGGGCGAAGGCGGGGTCCAGCACATCGATATCGAAGGAGAGATAGGTGGGCGCGGTGCCGACCACGTCCCGCACCTTCGCCGCCACCGCGGCGGGGCCGATCTCGTGAAAATCCAGCGCCGTCACGATCGTGACGCCCTGCGCCAGGGTCCAGTCCCAGACCTCCCGCTGCACCGGGCTGCGGATGCCGATCTGGATCATCCGGCGCGGGTCCACCAACCCCTCCCGGATCGCGTGCCAGAACACAGATCCATGCGCATAGGCCTGGCCGAAATTGTCCTCCCAGGTGTCCACATGTGCGTCGCAATGGACCAGCGCCAGCGGCGCGCCGACGCGCTTCCGAGCCGCGCGCAGCAGCGGCAGCGTCACGCCATGCTCGCCGCCGAAGGCGACCAGATGGTCGAGCGCCGAGGCCTGCTCCTCGATCAGCGCCAGGCTGCCGGGGATGTCGCCGAGCGCGATGGCGAAGTCGCCGATATCGGCGATGGGCAAGGTCGCCGGATCGACCCAGGACCCGGGATGCGCCCCATCCACCAGCATGCGCGACGCCGCCCGGATCGCCCGCGGCGCATCCCGCGCGCCGGCGCGGTTCGTGGTGCCGATATCCAGCGGAATCCCCGCCACCGCGATCCCCCCCGCCGGGTCGCGCCGCGTCACGCCGAGGAAGCCCGGCGGGGTGGCGAAGGTCGGCGTTCCGGCCATGCGGCGAACTCCCGTGGTTGCGCGCTGGACAGGGCAGGGGCCGCGCGCGAGGCTTCCCCTCATGCCTGATTTCGACCCGGAGCGGGATATCCTGCCCTTCGACCTCGCGGCCGCCCGCCGCGGCATGCGCCTCAACCGGCTGGGCCATGCGCTGCGGGATCCAGCCACGCGCGCGCGCTTCGCAGCCGATCCCGCCGCCGTGCTGGATGCCGCCGGTTTGACCGCGGCGGAACGCGCCGCGCTGGAAGCCCGCGACTGGCGCGGCCTGCTGGCGCTGGGCGCCAGCGTCTATGCCCTCGCGAAGATCGGCGGCGCCATGGGCGTGCCGCTGCCGCAGATCGTGCGGGAGGGAAGGGGCTGATGGCGCGCATCATCGGCGGCATCGGCATCACCCACAGCCCCGCCGCCATCTTCGCCCATGACAAGGGGCTGGGCGCGAAACCGGAATGGGCGCCGTTCTTCCAACCACTGGCGCAGGCCCGCGCCTGGCTGGAAGCGGCGCGGCCGGACCTCATCCTCTGCGTCTACAACGACCACCTGAACCACTTCTTCTTCGACGCCTATCCGAGCTTCGCCATCGGCGTGGCGGATGAATTCCCGCTGGCGCCCGAGGCCGGCGCCATCCCCGCCTTCCCCCCCATCCCCGGCGATTTCGCCCTGGCCGCGCGGATCACGGAGGCGCTGGTCGCGCGCGACTTCGACCTGACCGTCTGCCAGGAGCTGGCGCTGGACCACGGCGCGGCCGGGCCGCTCCGCATGCTGGCGGAGCCCTGGCCCGCGCCGGTGGTGCCGATCTTCGTCAACGTCCTCCGCGCCCCCGTCCCCCGCCCCGGCCGCCTCCATGCGCTGGGCCAGGCGCTGGCGGCGGCCGTGGCCGCGCTGCCGGAGGATCTGCGTGTGGTGGTCGTCGCCACCGGCGGCCTCTCCCACCAGCTGCACGGCCCCCGCGGTGGCGAGATCAACGAGGCATGGGACCGCGACTTCCTCGCCCGCCTGCCGGGCGACGGCGCCGCGCTCGCTGCCCTGACGACGCGCGACTATGTGGTGCGCGGCGGGGCGGAGGGGGCGGAGACGGTGATGTGGCTCGCCATGCGCGGCGCGCTGCCCGACGCCGTCCGCCCCATCGTCACGGGCTACCTGGCCACGGGCAGCACCGGCCTCGGGCTTCTGGTGCTGGAGGCGGTGTAGGCGCCGAAACCGCTGGCATCCGGCGCGTGTTCCGGTTATGTTCGAACTATCATCGCCACCACTGCGCCTGAAGCCCTCTCCGCCCGCCGGTGGTTGAGGGGGGGCCTCCCCAAGGCTCCGACCCCCCCCGAAAACGGTGCTAAACCCACATAAACGGCATAATCGGCTAAACTCGCCTAGCGACTAAAAAGCCACACTCACCGCGCCTTCAGCCTGGTCCGCACCGACCACAGCTCCGGGAAGAAGCCCCGCTCCAGCACCCCCTTGAGGTAGGAGACCCCCGCCGAGCCGCCCGTGCCCATGCGGTGGCCGATGATGCGCTCCACTGTCTTCATGTGCCGGAAGCGCCAGGTCTGGAACGCGTCCTCGAGGTCCACGAGTTCCTCGGCCAGCTCATAGAGGTCGAAATGCGCCTCGGGGTTCTCATAGACCACCGCCCAGGCCGCCGTGACACCCTCATCCGCCTCATGCCGCCTGGTCAGGTCGCGCTCCAGCACTGCCTGGGGCACCGGCAGCCCGCGCCGCGCCAGCAGGCGCAGCGCCTCGTCATAGATGGAGGGCCCGCGATACGCCGCCTCCAGCGGGCCCATGATGTCCGGCCGATGGCGGTGCGGCCGCAGCATGAACTCGTCCTTCGCGCCCATGCGGAACTCGATCATCCGGTACTGCCAGGACTGGAAGCCCGATGAACTGCCGAGGCTGGCGCGGAAGGCCAGGTAGTCATGCGGCGTCATGGTGGACAGCACGTCCCAGGCGCCGATCAGCTGGGCCTGGATTCGCGAAACGCGTGACAGCGCCTTGAAGCAGGGGCGCAGCTCGTCGCGCCGCATATTCTCGATCGCCAGGTCCATCTCATGGTTCAGCAGCTTCATCCAGAGCTCCTGCACCTGGTGGATGGTGATGAACAGCAGCTCGTCATGCTGGCCGGACAGCGGCGCCTGCGCCGTCAGCAGCTGGTCGAGCCGGAGGTAGTCGCCATAGCTCATGCGCTTCGCGAAATCGGTCTCGACGCCTTCGACCATCGGGAGAGTCTCCTTGAACCCCGATACTTTAAGCTTAAACTATCCCGGGAAGGGAACCCGAATATGCTGGACCTGCGCCCCCATTTCGCCCGCTTCCTCGGCGCCCGGCCCGGCCGGCTGCATGTGGCGGCCCACAGCCACCACCCCTGGCCCGATGCGACGCGGGATGCGCAGCTCGCCGCCTGGGACGTGGCGGCGGAGCATCAGGACGACAAATGGGGCACCATCCTCGGCCCCGTCTGGCAGGCGGCGCAGGGCCACGTCGCCCGCCAGATCGGCGCGCCCGACCCCGCCACCATCGTCTTCGCGCCCAACACGCATGAATTCGTGGTGCGCATCCTGTCGAGCCTGCCGACGCACCGCCCCGCCCGCATCCTGACCACGGATGGCGAATTCCACTCCTTCGCCCGCCAGGTCGCGCGGCTGGAGGAGGAAGGTCTTGTCCAGGTCACCCGCATCGCCTCCGACCCCGGCCCGGACTGCCTGCCCCGGCTGGCGGAGGCCGCGCGGGCCGGCTTCGACCTCATCTGGACCAGCGAGGTCTTCTTCCACTCCGGCTATGCGCAGGACGGTTTCGCCGAACTTGCGCAGGCCGCAGGCGACGCCGTGCTGGTGATCGACGGCTATCACGGCTTCATGGCGCGGCCCGTCGATATCTCGGCAGTGGCCGACCGCGCCTTCTACCTCGCCGGCGGCTACAAATACGCCATGGCCGGGGAGGGCGCCTGCTTCATGCACTGCCCGCCCGGCTGGCTGCCAAGGCCCCGCGCGACGGGCTGGTACGCCGCCTTCGGCGCGCTGTCGGCCAGCGATGGCAGCGTGCCCTATGCGACGGATGGCTGGCGGATGATGGGCGCCACCTTCGACCCCTCGGGCCTCTACCGCCTCAACGCCGCGATGGACTGGCTGGAGGCGCAGGGCATCACCACCGCCGCCATCAGCGCCCATGCCCATGCGCTGCAGGAACGCTTCGTGGCGGGCCTCGCCGGCACCGGCCTCGATGCCCGGCACCTCGCCGTGCCGGTCACGGAGCGGCGGCGCGGCAATTTCCTCGCCTTCGACCTCGACGATGCGGAGGCCTGGCAGTCACGCCTCGCGGCGGCGGAGATCGTCACGGATCGCCGCGGCCGGCGCCTCCGCTTCGGCTTCGGCCTCTACCACGCGGCGGAGGATATCGACCGGCTGCTGGACCGGATCAGGTCGCTGCCCTGACCGGCAGCGAGACCGGGCTGCGGAAGGTCGGCGAATGGGCCCAGTCGATGGGCCCATCCTCCGCGCGTTCCAGCACCGGCAGGCGGTCCAGCACCGCGCCGAGGAACACGCGCGCGACGCTCCGCGCCAGCGCCGCGCCCGCGCAGAAATGGATGCCGTGACCGAGCCCGAGATGCCGCGTCGGCCGCCGCCTGATGTCGAGCACATCCGGCTCCGGGAAGGCGCGCTCATCCCGGTTCGCGCTGCCATAGGCCAGCATCACCTTCTCGCCGGGCCGCATGAGCTTGCCATGCAGTTCGACCGGCTGCGCGATGGTGCGCGCGAAGCGCTGCGCCGGCGTCTCCCACCGGAGAAACTCCTCGACGGCGTCGGGGATCAGCGCGTGGTCTGCGGCCAGTTCCTCCCGCACCCCGGGATGCGCCATCAGCGCCAGCACGCTGTTGGCGAGGAAGCTCGACGTGCTTTCGAACCCCGCGCCGAACACCGCGCGGGCCATCCACACCACGCTGTCGCCCTCCAGCCGCTCGCCCTCGATCTCGATGGTCAGCAGCGCGGTGATCATGTCCTCGCCCGGATTGGCGCGGCGCGCCTCCACCTGCTGCGCGACCAGCCCGAACAGCGCCGCCTGCGCGGCCTCGCCCTCCGCCGTCCGGCTCCGCGTCTCGGGGTCCCGGTACATGGACAGGTCGATCAGCCGCTTGAACTGCACGAGGTCCGTGCCCGCGATGCCGAGCAGATGCGCCATCACCTCCCCGGCCAGCGGGGACGTCACATCGCGCACTAGATCGAAGCCGGGCCGCCCGGCAACACCTTCCACGACTCGTGCGGCGGCAGCCTGAAGAAACGCGGCCTCCTCCGCGATGCGCCTTCGCCCGAAGGCCTCGTTCACCAGCGCGCGCAGCCTGGTGTGCCGCGGCGGATCCACGCTGCCGACGGTGCGGCCGAGCTTGGCCTTGCTGTCATCGATGACGTTGCCGCCGGTATTGGAGAAATGCGGCCAGTCATGAAGTGCTGCGAAGACATCGGCATGGCGCGACAGCACCCAGCAGCGGGCACCCTCCGACCAGTAGCAGGGATGCTCGTCCCGCAGCCGCCGGTAGAAGGGATAGGGATCGGCATGGACCGCGAAGCTGAAGGGATCGAAGATCGGGTCGCTCATGGAAGGGAAGGGTAACGCCGTGGCGGATCGCGAGTCCAACCGCCCCATCGTGCTGGCCGTGCCGGGGTTCGAGGCCGCGAATGTCGCGCAGGCCATGCGCGCCACCTTCCCGCATCGCGCCATCCTGTCCTGGCCCGAGCACGACGCGGATGCCGAGGCGCTGGTCGTCTTCCGCCCGCCCCCCGGCATCTTCGCCGCCCTGCCGCGGCTTCGCCTGGTGCATGCCTCCGGCGCCGGCGTGGACCACATCTTCCGCGCGGCGGACCTGCCCGCCGATGTGCCGGTCTGCCGCGTGATCGATCCCGCGCCCGCCCTCGCCATGGCGCGCCACGTCGTGCACGCCGTGCTGCACATCCTCGGCAACCATTCGCGCTATGCGGAGCAGCAGCGCGAATCCCTCTGGAAGCGCCTGCCGCCCCGTGCGCTGCCCGCCAGCCGCGTCGCCGTGCTGGGCATGGGCAGCATGGGCCAGGCGGCGGCGCGGGCGCTGGCCTCGCTCGGCCTGCCCGTCACGGGCTGGTCCCGCACGAAGCGCGACCTGGAAGGCATCGCGACCGCCCATGGCATGGCCGCACTGGATGGCGTGCTGGCCTCGGCCGATGTCGCGGTCGTGCTGCTGCCGATGACGGCGGAGACGGAGGGGTTGCTCGATGCCCGCCGCCTGGCGCTCATGCCCCCCGGCGCCGCCATCGTCGCCGCCGGGCGTGGCCACCAGGTGGTGGAGGCCGATCTGGTCGCGGCGCTGGATGCCGGCCACCTCTCGGCCGCGCATTGCGACGTCTTCGCCACGGAACCGCTGCCGGCGGACAGCCCGCTCTGGCAGCACCCCCGCATCACCATCACGCCCCATATCGCGAGCCCGCCCGATTCCGCGGCCCTCGCCCGCAGCGTCGCCGCCGCGCTGGCCGCACTCGATGCCGGCGAAACGCCCCCGGGCCTCGCCGACCGCATGCGCGGCTATTGACCGGGGTGCCTCCGCGCGTGCTTCGATGCGGGGACGGTGCGGGGGGCAGGCGCATGGCGAGGCTGGGATTGGTGGCGGCGGCGATGCTCGTCGCGGGCAGTGCGCAGGCCCAGAATCTGCGGGTCGGGATGTTCGAGGATCTCGACATCATGGACCCCGCCTTGTCCCGCTTCTTCTCCGGCCTGCAGATCCTCAGCGCCACCTGCGACAAGCTGCTGGACCTGTCGCCCGACCTGACCGTGGTGCCGGCCCTCGCGGAATCCTATGAATGGGTCGATGGCGCCCGCGGCCTCGTGCTGAAGCTCCGCCGCGGCGTCACCTTCCAGGACGGCGCGCCCTTCGATGCGGAAGCCGTGCGCGCCAATATCGACCGCCAGATGAACCTGCAGGGCAGCTTCCGCCGCGGCGAGATGCCGGACGTCACCGGCGTCACCATCATCGACAGCCACACGGCCCGCATCGAACTTCGGAATCCCTTCATCCCGCTGATGAGCATCCTGGTCACGCGCGGCGGCATGATGATCAGCCCCCGCGCCATGGACCAGGGCCGGGACTTCGCGCGCAACCCCGTCTGCTCCGGCCCCTACCGCTTCACCGAACGCGTGGCGCAGGACCGCACCGTGGTGGATCGCTGGCCCGGCCACTGGAACGCGCAGAACATCCACATCCAGCGGATCACCTTCCGCCCCATGGCCGATGGCACCGTGCGGCTCGCGAATCTCCGTGGCGGCGCGCTCGACATCATGGAGCGTGTGGGCGCGACGGATATCGAGCAGGTGCGCCGCACGCCTGGCCTGGCGCTCGCCAGCGCGCCGGAACTCGGCCACAACTTCCTGCGGTTCAACATCGCCAACGGCCCCGGCGCCGCCAGCCCCTTCGCGCGCGATGCGCGGCTTCGCGAAGCCCTCGAACTCTCCATCGATCGCGCCGCGCTCAACCAGGTGGTCTTCGAAGGCGCCCACATCCCGGGCAACCAATGGGTCAACCCGCAAAGCCCCTTCTACGCCCGTAACGTCCCCATTCCCGCGCGGGACGTGGCGAAGGCCCGCCGCCTGCTGGCGGAAGCCGGCCACCCCGCGCCGACGCTGCGCCTGGTGGTGCCCAATGCCGGGGAGACGATCCAGGTCGCGGAGGTCATCCAGGCCATGGCGCGTGACGCCGGCATCGATATCCGCATCCAGGCCATGGAAATCGGCGCCGCCGTCCGCGCCCAGATCAACGGTGACTTCGAGGTTTTCCTCGGCTTCTGGGGCGGCCGCAGCGACCCCGATGGGAACATCAGCTTCCACATCGGCACCGGCGGCCCGAACAATGATGGCAAGTACAGCAACGCCGCGGTCGATGGCTGGCTGGCGGAAGCGCGCGCCGTGCCCGAGACCGCCGCGCGCAGCGCGATCTATGAACGCGTCGCCGCCCAGGTGCTGGCCGATCGCCCCTATGTCTATCTCTGGCACCGCCGCAACAGCTGGGCCTATACGGACCGCCTGACGGGCTTCGTGGCCTATCCCGACGGCGTCTTCCGCTGGGCCGGCATGCGGCTGCGCGAGCGATGAGCGAGGAGAATGAGGGCACTGCCGCCGTCCGCTCCGTCCTGATGGCGGTGCGGGTGCTGGAGGCGATGGCGCTCGCCGGCGGGCCGATGCGCGTCTCCGACCTCGCGCGCGAACTCGACGAGCCCAAGGGCCGCGTCCACCGTCACCTCGTCACCCTGCGCCAGGCCGGGCTGGTGGCGCAGGAGGAGACGACGGAGCGCTACCACCTCACCTGGCGCATGTTCCAGCTCGGCCAGGCGGCCGGGGAGCAGTTCGACCTGAAGCGCGTGGCGGAGCCCGCCATGCATCGCCTGCGCGACGCCTTGGGCCAATCCGTGCTGCTGGCCGTGCCGACCGGCGGCGACCCGCTGGTGGTCCATGCGCTGGAGGCGCCGAACAAGGTCTCCATCACCGTGCAGCCCGGCAACCGACCGGCCGCGCATTGCTCCGCCCAGGGCCGCATCATGCTGGCCTTCGGGGCGGAGGATGCGCGCGCCCGCGTGCTGGCCGGCCCGCTGGAGAAGCTGACGCCCGAAAGCATCACCGATCCCGCACTGCTGCGCGCCCGCCTGGCGCTGGTCCGCGACCGGCTGTGGGAGTCCGCACCCGGGGAGGCGCTGACCGGCATCAACGTCCTCGCCGCGCCGCTCTTCGCGGCGGGGGAGATCCTGGTCGGCTCGCTCGGCATCGTGGGCTCCGTGCAATTCGTGCAGGACCCGCCGGCGGCGCCGATGCTGGAGGCGCTGCACGAAGCCGCGGGCGCCGTCAGCGCCCGCCTCGGCTCGAACCGCTACCTCGCCTCTGGCGGCACGAAGTCCCGCCAGTAGCCCGGCCGGTCCGCCTGCACGCCATAGGCCACGCGCCGTTCGGCGGCGAGGCCGATGAGATCCTCCACGCTGCCGCCCGTGCGCACCAGGTAGGCATCGATCTCCGCTACCGCGCGGCGCGCGACATCGAAGCCGCCGGCCATGATGGCGCTGGTCATCTCCACGGCGCGCGCGCCTGCCAGCAGGAAGCGCACCACGTCCAGCCCATCCCGCGCGCCATTCGTGCCGAGCAGCGAATACCCGGCGCCCACCTTCTTCCGCGCCTCCGCCAGCCAGCGGCAGGTCAGCGCCAGCGACCACGGCCCGCCAATGGCGCCGGCGGTGCCGAGCATGGGCGCGCGCGTCTCGATGTCCGGCACCAGCGCCATGAACCGGCCCATGACGATGGTCGCATCCGCGCCGCCTTCCTTCGCCGCCAGCGCGAGCGCGCCGACATCCTCGCTCTGCCCCGTCAGCTTGATCCAGAGCGGGATGGAGATGGCGGCGCGGAGCCTGGCCGTGATCTCCCGCACCCGGTTCGCCGCGCGTTCCTGGATGATGGCGCCGGGCACCGCCTCATCGCCATGCGGCGCGCCGATGTTCAGTTCCAGGATGCGGATGCCGGCGGCCTCATACCGCTTCGCCAGATCGCAGGCGGTGTCGAGATTGGCGAGGATGATGGAGCCGATGACGTACTGCCCGGTCCTCGCGGCTTCCCGATCCTGCGCGGCGACGATCTCGATCCAGTCCTCGCTCGGCGACTGGTGCAGCCCCGAGCGCCCCAGCAGCATGGCATCCGGCGGCGGCGCGAAATCCCAGGGCAGGGGGTTCCAGCGGCTGTCCAGCAGTACATGGTCGCTGCCATCCAGCTGGCGCTTCGCGGCCTCGCTTTCGTTGATCGACTTGGCGACGACGGCGCCCGCCCCGGTGGCGCGCGCCGCCACCAGCGCGCCCTCCGTCATGGTGTGGTCGCCGGAGCCGATGATGACGGGGTTGTTGAGCGTGACCCCGCCGACCCGGATGGAGAGGTCAGGCATATTCCGGCCTGGCCGGGGTGAAGACATCGAGGTTCAGCACGGGCTCGTCGCCCACGACGACGCCGTGATGCATGGCGTTCGGCGGCACCACCAGCAGGCCCCCCGGGCCGAGGCGATGGACCTTGCCCTCGATGTGGAAATCGATGGTGCCGGCCATGATGTAGACGATCTGCTCGTTCGGATGGTTGTGCGGCTTCGGCTCATGCCCGGGATGCAGGCGATGCAGCGCGACCGTCGCGCCATCGCCGGTGAAGCCCTTGCGCTCCACGCCCGGGCGGACGGTGGTCCAGGGGATGGCGTTCCAGTCGATGCTGTGGATGTTCATCACTGCTTCTCGATTCTTGCGGCTTCGATGACGCGGCCCCAGAGGGCGGTTTCAGCGGTGAGCAGGGCGTGCAGCGCCTCCGGCGTGCCGGGCGCGGGCTCCACGCCGATCGGCACCAGGCGGTCGCGCACATCCGGCATCGCCATCACGCGCGCGACTTCCTGGTTCAGCCGGTCGATCACCGGGCGCGGCGTGCCGCGCGGCGCGGCCATGCCGTTCCAGGTGATGACCCTGTAGTCGGGCAGCCCGGATTCCGCGACAGTCGGCACATCCGGCAGTATCGCCATGCGGGATGGCGAGGTCACGGCCAGGGCGCGCATCCGCCCGCCGCTGATCTGGCCGAGCGTCGTCGCCGCCACCTCCATCGCCGCCTGCACGTCGCCGCTGACGGTCGCGTTCAGCAATTCGCCGGTGGAGCGGTAGGTCACGATCTCCGCCGGGATGCTGCCCATGGAGCGCAGCAATTCGAGGGAGAGGTGCAGCGCCGTGCCGACGCTGACGGAGCCGAGATTGACCCGCCCCGGATTGGCCCGCGCCCCCGCCACCAGATCCTGCAGGCTGCGATAGGGTGAGTTCGCCGCGACGACGATGGCGTGCGGGAAGCTCGCGATCTGGGTCACGAAGGCGAAGTCGTCGATGGGGTGGTAGGGCAGTTGCCGGAACAGGTGCGGCGCCGTCGCGGCCGTCGCCGTCACCAGCAGCAGCGTATGGCCATCGGGCGCGGATCGCGCCACCGTCTCGCTGGCGACGATGCCGCCGGCGGAGGGCCGGTTCTCGATCACCACGGGCTGGCCCAGCGTTTCGCTGAGCTTCTGGCCCACGATGCGCGCGGTGGTGTCGCCGACGCCGCCTGGCGCGAAGCCGACGATCCAGCGGATGGGCCGGTTCGGGAATTGCTGCGCCATCGCCGGCAAAGCGGTGCAGGCGAGGAGGGCGGCCAGCAGCAGGCGCTTCATGACGTCTCTCCCAGGAACGGCCGGCTTCGGGCGATCTTTCTCTTGAGAAAATCCCAGCGCAGGCCGAGGTTGGCCGCGTCCAGCAGGAATTTCTTCGACTGAGCGGCCGCGGCGGGATCGAGCTTCTGCAGGGGGCCGGCGGCGGCGGCGCGAAGCTGCACATCGGCCGCCCATTCCAGCACCGTCATGCCGATGCAGGCCTCCGCCACGGAAGCGCCCACCACCAGCGCGCCATGGTTCTTCAGCAGCAGCCCGCGCTTCGGCCCCAGCGCGGCGGCGATGGCATCGCCCTCATTGGTGTCGAGCACGATGCCGTGGAACTCGTCGAACAGCGCGATGTCGTCATGGAAGACGGCGCCGGTCTGGGTGATGGGCTCCAGCGTCATCCCCGCGCAGCCCAGCGCCACGCCCGCCTTGCCATGGGTGTGGATGATGCAGGTCACGTCCGGCCGCGCGCGGTAGATGCGCGTGTGGATATGGAGAGTCGGGTTCACGCGGCCCTGGCCGCGCGTGGTCCTGAGGTCGAAATCCGCCTCGATCAGGCCATCGGCGCGCACCTCGTCGAAGCCCACGCCCCATTGGTGGGACCAGAAGCAGTCCGCCCCCGGCAGCCGCGCGGTCAGGTGGCCGGCGATGCCGCTCGCCTGACCATCGGCGTCCAGGATGTGGTAGGCGTGCAGCAGGTCGTGCTTCAGCCGCCCTTCCGCCTCGCTCATTGCTTCTCGATGCCCGCGAGCTGCGCCATGCGGCCCCAGGCGGCGACCTCGTTCGGGATCATGGCACCCAGTTCCTCCGGGCTGCTCGCTTCCGGCAGGCCGCCGAGCTCGATCAGCCGGTTGCGGATCTCCGGCACGCCGAGCGCGCGGCGGATGGCGCGGTTCATCGCCTCGATCTGCGGCCGCGGCGTATTGGCAGGGAAGACGATCGCGTTCCAGGATCGGACGATGTAGTCGGGCAGCCCGCTCTCCGCGCTGGTCAGCACGTCGGGCAGCGTCGGGAAGCGCGTCGGCGCCGTCACCGCCAGCAGCTTTACGCGGCCCGCCTGCACCTGCGGCAAGGTCGGCGCCAGCAGCTCGCCCGCCACCTGGATCTCCCCGGTGGAGAGCGCGGTGATCAGTTCCGGCGAGGAGCGGTAGGTGACGGTCGTCATCGGCGCGCCCGCCATGGCGCGGAACAGCTCCACGCCCAGATGCTGCGCATTGCCGACGGCGATGGAGCCGATGTTGAGCGTGCCCGGCCGCGCCTTGGCGTAGGCGATCAGCTCCGCCAGCGTGTTGACGGGAAGCTGCGGGTTCACCGCGATGACGTGGTCGTACCAGACCATGCGGCCGACCGGCGCGAAATCCTTCGTCACGTCGAAGGGCATGGTGCGGTAGAAGGCCGGCGCGGCCATGTTGCTGGTGGTCAGCAGGTACATGGTGTGGCCGTCCGGCGCGGCGCGCGCCACGGCCTCCGCGCTGATGATCCCGCCGGCGCCGGGGCGGTTGTCCACCACGATGGGCTGGCCGATCTCCGCCTGCATATGCGGCACCAGCATGCGCACCGTGATGTCGCCCGCGCCCCCGGCCGCGAAGCCGAGCACGAAGCGGACAGGCCGCGTGAACAGCGCCTGTGCGCGGACCACGGCCGGCAACGCCAGCACCGATGCGCTGCCGAGCAGCGCGCGCCTTGCGATCATTCCTGTCGTTTCCTCATCCAACCCCGTTTGCCGGGTGTCGTTACGCCTTACCGTAGCCGCCGCCGCCGGGCGTTTCCATCAGCACTTCGTCGGTGGCCGCCATCGCCATCTTGCGGGCCTCGTTCACCGGCTTGCCGTTGACCAGGAAGCGCCCGGGCATGCCATCGGCACCGCCCTCCAGCCCCTCCGGCCCCAGATCCGTGCGGCTCGCCACCACGTTCAGCAGCCAGGGATCGCGGGTGCGCATGCGGTAGCCGATCACCTGGCCATCGCCGCCGGGCTGCCGCCCCGCGCCGCCCGATCCGCGCCGCAACTCCTTGCGAGTGAAGACGATGGGCATGGCGGCTTCCAGCACCTCCACCGGCACGGCCGCGACGCCCGTGGGGTAGCAGGTGGCCGACAGCCCCGGCTTGCCACGCCGCGCGCCCGTGCCGCCGGAGTAGTTGAACATCGAGGAGGTGAAGGGCTGGCCCTCGTCATCCTTGCCCTGAATCTGGATGGTCCAGACCGCGCCCGACCCCTCCGCCAGCACGCGATCCGGCATCACCTGGTGCAGCGCCTTGAGCACGGGGAAGGGGACATACATGCCGACGACGTGGCGCGCATTCACCGGCGCGGGGTAGCGGCAATTGACGATGCTGCCCTCCGGCGCGCGGACCTTCACGGGGAAGAGGCTGCCGTAGTTGTTGGGCAGGTCGGGGTCGAGGCAGGCGCGCACGGCGAAATTCGCATAGGCCGCAGTGTAGTTCAGCACGACATTGATGCCGATCGGTGCCTCCGGCGAGGAACCGGCGAAATCGATGACCAGCTCGCCCGCTTCCGCATCCACCGTCACCGCCGCCTTCAGCGTGATCTTCTGCCCGCCGGGGACATCGAAGATGCTCTCGCCGTGATAGGTGCCGGGCGTCAGCTTGCGGATGCTCTCCCGCGTCGCTTCCTCCGATCGGCCGATGATGGCGTCGGCCAGCGCCTCGATATCCTCGAAGCCGGTGCGGTCGCAGAGCGCGTTCAGCCGCTCCGCGCCGACGCGCCCCGCCGCCACCTGCGCCGCCAGGTCGCCCGCGACGTGGTCCGGCGTGCGGACATTGCGGCGGATGATGTCGAAGAGCAGGGCATTGGCGACGCCCTTCTCATAGAGCTTCGCGAGCGGGATCCAGAGCCCTTCCTCATGCACGTCCCGCGCGCCGGCGCCGACGCCATAGCCGCCGATATCCGTGTGGTGGATGGTGCTGCCGAAGAAGCCGATGCAGCGGCCGCCGCGGAAGACCGGCGTCATCACCGTGATGTCGAAGAAATGCCCCGCCGAGAGCCAGGGATCATTGGTGATCAGCACATCGCCCGGCGAGAGGCTGTCCGGCGGGAAGGCGCGGACAAAATGCTGGCCGGCGGCGCCGAGGCTGTTGATGTGCCCGGGCGTCCCCGTCACTGCCTGCGCCACCATCCGCCCGCGCCGGTCGAACAGCGCGGTGGCGAGGTCACCGGCCTCCCGCACGATGGGGCTGAAGGCGATGCGCTGCAGCGCGCGCGCCTGCTCCGTCACCGTCGCGATCAGGTTGGACCACTGGATCTCCAGCGCGATGCCATCCAGCTGGTTGCTCATGCCACGCGCTCCGCGACCACGGCGCCGGTCGGGTGCACGCTCGCCGTCCAGCCGCGCAGCACCACCAGCGTGGTCTCCCGTTCCTCGATGATGACAGGGCCTTCGATCTTCTGGCCCACAGCGATCGCGGCGCGGTCATAGACCGGCACCATCGGCACGCCGGGCTCCACCGCCACCGGGCGATGCGTGCGCGGGGTGGCCGGCGCCCCGCCCGCGATCGGGGAGGGGTTGGCCACGGGCAGCGGCCCGCGCGCGGCGAGGCGCCAGGTCACGACCTCCACCGGCACATCGGGCAGGCGGATGCCGTAGAGGGCCTCATAGGCACTCTCGAAGGCTTCCCGCAGCGCGGCCGCATCGCCGCTTTCCAGCACCGCCAGGGGCAGGTCCGTGGTCACCTCGTTCTGCTGCCCGCGGTAGCGGCAATCCACACCGAGCTCCAGCGTCGCATCGGCCGCCGCGACGCCTGCTTCCGCCAGCGCCGCGCGCCCCTCATCCGCCATGCCGCCGACCAGGGCGCGCACGCTGTCCCAGTCCAGCGAGGCCAGCGGCGACAGCGCGGATCGCACCAGGTCGAGCCGCACCGGGGAGACCAGCGTGCCGAAGGCCGAGAGCACGCTCGCCATGGGCGGGAAGACCAGGTGCCGGCATTCCAGCAACTCCGCCACGCGGCAGGCATGCACGGGGCCCGCGCCGCCGAAGGCCAGCATGGGCAGGCCGCGCCAGTCGATGCCGCGATCCGTGGCGTGCGCGCGCGCGGCGCCCGCCATCTGCTCGCAGACCACCTCGAACACGCCCCGCGCCGTCGCGACCGCATCGGTGCCGAGCTTCTTGCCGAGCCTTCCCAGCGCCGCCTCCGCGCCCGCCTTGTCCAGCTTCATGTCGCCGCCGAGGAAGCGATCCGCATCCAGCAGCCCCAGCACCACGTCGCTATCCGTCACCGTCGGCTCCGTGCCGCCCCGCCCGTAGCAGACCGGCCCGGGTTCCGACCCCGCGCTGCGTGGCCCCACCTTCAGCAGGCCGAGATTGTCCACCCGCGCGATCGAGCCGCCGCCGGCGCCGATCTCGATCATGTCCACGGCGGGGATGGTGATGGGGAAGCCGCTGCCGGGCTTGAAGCGGTAGCGGCGATCGACCTCGAACTCACCGGCCACCAGCGGCTTGCCGGCATCGATCATGCAGGCCTTGGCCGTGGTGCCGCCCATGTCGAAGGAAAGCAGGCGCGGCAGGTGCAGCACCTCCGCGAAGTAGCTCGCGGCCAGGGCGCCGGCGGCGGGGCCGCTTTCGATCATGCGCACGGGGAAGGCGCCGGCGACGGAGGTGCCGACCACGCCGCCATTGCTCAGCATGATCAGCGGCCGGTTCGGGAAGCCCCGCCGCACCAGCTCCGCCGACAGCGCGGCGAGATACGGCGCGACGATGGGCTGGGTATAGGCGTTCATCACCGTCGTGGAGGCGCGCGGATATTCGCGGATCTGCGGCGAGACCTCCGACGACAGGGTCACCTCCATGCCCGGCACCGCCGCCAGGATGGCGTCCCGCGCCGCGCGTTCATTGGCGCCGTTGCGATAGGCGTTCAGCAGGCAGATGCCGACGGCCTTCACGCCATCGGCGGCCATGCGCCGCGCCAGCGCCGCGGCCTCCGCGGCATCCACGGGCTTCTCCACCGCGCCGGTCGCCAGCATCCGCTCATCCAGCGTGTAGACCAGGCTGTCCGGCACCAGCGGATCGGGGAATTCGATCTGCGGGTCGAACATGTCGTAGCGATGTTCGTTGCGGATGCTCAGGATATCGCGGAAGCCCTTCGTCGCCAGCAGCGCGGTTGGCGGGCCGCGACGTTCGATGACCGCATTGGTGACGAGGGTGGTGGCGTGCACCGTCACCTCCGTCACCGCCTCCGGCCCCAGCCCCGCCTTGCCCAGCGCCAGGTCCACGGCGCGGAAGAATCCCTCCAGCAGGTTGCGGTGGGTGGTCAGCGTCTTGTCCGTGGTGGCGCGGCCATCGGCGTGGCGCAGCACGACATCGGTGAAGGTGCCGCCGATATCGACGGCCAGCGAATAGCCGGTGGCGGCCGTCATGGCCGCCGGGGCGCGCGGCGCGCCCGTCACATCGTCTGGCACCTGGTTTCCTTCCCCGACTGCGCTGCGGGATGGGCGTCTCGCATTGCAGGACAGCGTCCTTCGTGGGGAAAGCATGGCGCCGGCTCCCTCACGCGTCAACCGGAAATGAGAAACCCCCGGGATGCGGGGCATCCGGGGGCTTGGCGGCCGGCGAGGGGGAGGGGTGGCGCTACCGCTTCCAGACCCGGTCCAGCGGCATGAAGCGGTTCACCAGCACCAGCAGCGCCACCGTCATCAGGATGAAGATGGTGCTGATGGCGTTCACCGTGTTCTCCAGGCTGAAGGTGCTTTCGGCATAGATGCGCACCGGCAGGGTCTGCAGCCGTGCCGTGGTCAGGAAGGCCGTCACCGTCACCTCCCCGAAGCTCAGCAGGAAGCCGATGACGCAGGCCACCGCGATGCCGGGGCCCAGCTGCGGCAGGATCACCTTGCGGAAGACGCGGGTTGGCGGCGCGCCGAGCCCGCTGGCCGCTTCCTCCAGCGTCCGGTCCAGCCCCGCGACGGAGGCGCGCAGCAGCGCCAGCATGAAGGGCGCCACCAGCACCACATGCACCGCCAGCACGCCCATGAAGGGCGGCAGCGCCGTGAACCATTGCAGCAGCCGCAGCATGCCGAGCCCGACCGCGATGCCCGGCAGCGCGAGGGGCAGCATCAGCGCCGCGCCCAGCACCTCCCGCCCCCGGAAACCCGCGCGCACCAGCGCGAAGGAGGCCGGCAGCGCGATGGCGAGGGAGATGGCGACGCAGGACAGGGCGAGCTGCACGCTGACCCAGGCATCCGCCAGGTAGCGTTCGTTCTGCAGCACCATCCCGTACCATTTCCAGGTGAAGCCGACGAACTGCGCCACCGTCGCCTGCGGCGTGTCGTTCACCGAGGCCACCGCCACCAGCAGCAGCGGGAAGATCAGCACGCCGATCGCCAGCGCCAGCAGGAAGCGGGAGACGAAGGGTGCCAGCGCCTCCGCGATGGCGACCAGCAGCCGCCTGATGCCGGGCGGGACGGAGAGGCGAAGCCGCGGCGGCCGCCCCGTCACCCAGGGCGTCAGCATCGCGATCACCCGCCCGATCAGGATCGTCACCGCGACCGAGGCGCCGAGCATCATCATCGCCAGCGCCGCGGCCAGCGGGTAGTTGAGGATCTCCATCCCCTCCTTCAGCACCACCATGCCGGAGACCCAGACCTTCCGCCCGCCGACCAGGGTGGCGGAGACATAGGCGGTGGAGGCCATGAGGAAGGTCACCGTGAGCCCCGCGCGCAGCCCCGGCAGGGACAGCGGCAGGATCACCCGCAGGAAGCGCATCGCCGGCCCCGCGCCGAGCCCGGCGGCCGCTTCCTCCAGCCTTTTGTCCTGGCCGTCGAGAACGTCGTAGAGCGCGAGGACCATGTACGGAAGAAAGACCTGGGTCAGCGAAAGCCCGACCGCGAACCAGCCGAAGAGCAGGTTCGACGGCGGCAGCCCGAAGAACTGCCCGATGCCGGAGACGATGCCGCGCGGCGCCAGCAGCAGGATGATGCCGAGCGAGCGCACCACCACATTCGTCAGCAGCGGCACCAGCACCACCGCGAAGCCCAGCGGCTTCCACCGCGGCGGCAGGCGCGTCAGCCACAGCGCCAGCGGATAGGCGAGGAAGGTGGAAGCCGCCGCCACCCCCAGCCCCAGCCAGACCGTGTTGAGGAAGACCCGCACATAGAAGCGGTCCCCCAGCAGCTCCGCATATTGCGCGCCGGAGGGGACGAGCGAGAGCGGCGCGAACATCTCGCTGCTCTCCTGCACGGAGAGCAGCGCCACGGCACCGAGCGGCGCGGCGAAGGCGGCCAGCAGCCACAGCCCATAGGGCAGGGCGAGCCAGCCGGCCCGCGGAGAGGAATTCATGCGCCGTCCCGTATGCCTGGCTTCAGCAGTCCGAATTCAGCCCGCGATCTCGCGCGTGAAGCGGCTGGACCAGCGGGGCTGGTTCGCGATCACCAGGTCCCAGTTGAAGTCCACCAGCTTGTTCACCGCCGTCTCGCCCAGGATCAGCTTGGCGGCCAGTTCCGGCGCGAAGCTGATGTTCTTGATGGTGGGGGAGTAGTAGATCTCCTCCGCATAGGCGGCCTGGCATTCCGGCGAGAGGTGCAGGTTCACGAAGGCCTCGGCCAGCGCCTGGTTGCGCGTGCCCGTCGTGATGCAGGCGACGTTGGTCGCGATGGCCTGGCCCTCGGTGGGATCGGCGATGACGATGTTGGGGTTGCGCGTCTCCGCATATTTGCGGGTGAAGCTGCCGAACTCCACGCTGGCCGCGCCGACATCCTGGTCGAACATGCCATAGAGCTGGTCCTGGCTGCCCTGGATGGCGGCGAAGGGCTTGAGGCGCGCGATGTTGGTGAAGGCGGGGTCGATGTTCGTCTCGCTGCCGCCCCAGACCTTCGCGGCCATCAGCAGCGCCGCGGTGCCCTGCGCGCCCGGATAGGTCGGCCAGATCACCTTGCCCCGCAGGTCGTCGCGCCAGAAGTCGCGCCAGGAGGTCATGGGCGCGGCCACCTTGCGGCGGTCATAGACGATGGTGACGGGGTTGAAGGCCACGCCGAAGCCGCCGAGCTTCGCGACCTCGTAGAGATTGGCGAAGTTCGGCACATTGGCGGTCGGCGCCATCGTCACGCCGTCCTTCACCGCCTGCCGGCTTTCGAAGATGTTGAGGTAGAGCAGGTCGAAGGAAGGCCGGCCGCGCTCCGCATAGGCCCGCGCGCGGCGTTCCGGCGTGCCGCCGAGGACGTAGTTGATCTTCACGCCATGCTGGCGTTCCAGCGGCGTGGCGCAGAACTGCCGCGTGATGCGTTCCTGCACGCCGCCCCAGATGCCGACCGTCAGCTCATCGCCGCGGCGGATCTGCGCCACGGCGTCCTTGCCCCAGATGGCCGGGGCGGCGAGGGCCACGCCCAGCAGGGCGCGGCGGGAGGTCTGGATGCTCATGCGGTTGCTCCTGTTGCGGCGGTGAAGTCCTCGATCCAGGACACCGCCTCCGGCGGCGCGGCGAGGGTGACGTCGGTGCCGGGCGCGATGGCGGGCTCGGCGGAGGGGCGGTGGACGCGCACCTGGCGGCCGGCGACCGTGACCTCGTAATGGATGCTGTCGTCGAGCCGCGTGGCCGCCGTGACCATGGCCGGCAGCGCGAGCTGGTTGTAGGGCAGGGGCCCGCGCGGCAGCGTCGCCTCCCGCGCCGGCAGCAGCCACAGCCGCGCGGCGCGCAGCACCAGGTGGCTCGGCCGCGCCGGCGCATCCGCGGGCAGGGGCAGGATGGTGCCGTCCTCCAGCACGAAGCGGCCTTCCGTCGCGCGGCCCGCCAGCACCGTGCGCGCGCCGAGGAAGCTGGCGGTGAAGAGGTGCCGCGGCCGCTCCGTCAGCTCCGCCGGCGCCGCGCATTCGACGATGCGGCCGCGATCCATGACGGCGACGCGGTCGGCCAGCGCCAGCGCCTCCTCCTGGTCATGCGTGACGAAGAGGGTGGTGATGCCGGAGGCCGCGCGCAGCCGCGCGATCTCCTCCCGCATCTCGACGCGCAGCCCGGCATCGAGGTTCGACAGCGGCTCATCCAGCAGCAGCAGGTCGGGGCGGATGACCAGCGCGCGGGCCAGCGCGACCCGCTGCTGCTGCCCGCCGGACATGCGGCCGGGATAGCGGTCCGCCAGGTGGCCGAGGCCCACCATGGCCAGCGCCTCCGCCACCCGCTTGTCGCGCTCGGCGCGGGAGACGTCGCGCATCTCCAGCCCGAAGCCGACATTGTCCGCCGCCGTCATGTGCGGGAACAGCGCGTAGTTCTGGAACACCATGCCGATCTGCCGGCGATGCGGCGGCGAGCGTTCGATGGAGCGGCCATCGAGCTGGATGCGCCCCTCATCCGGCATGATGAAGCCGGCGACGAGGCGCAGCGTCGTCGTCTTGCCGCAGCCGGAGGGGCCCAGCAGGGCGATGCATTCGCCCCGATCGACCGAGAGGGACACGCCATCGACCGCCGCCTGGCTGCCGTAGCGCTTGGTGAGGCGGTCGAGGAGGAGGTGGGGGGCTTTGTCTGGCACGCCGGGACTTTAGGCAAAGGCCGGGGCCGGGCGCCATGCCCGGGCGGCGGGGAAAGACGGCCGCGCCGCCGCTCCGCTCGGAAACGGTTGCCTAAAATTTTCGCGAATGCCCGCTTTCGCATCGGCCATGGCTTGGTCTATGCCTGCCAGCGCTTCGGGACGCCCTGGCATAGCCCTTGCTGACTTTCGGCCATGCACCCTTGTAGAGGGGCGAACCGCCGCGAGTCGGCGGCGGCAACCGGGATGCGGAAGAAAGGGACAGGCGGATGCGGACACGGTATCGGATCGAGCGGCGCGCGCTGCTCACGGGTGGCACGGCCTTCACGCTGGCCGCGGTGGCCGGGGCCCGGGTGCCGCTGGCGCAGACGCTGGACAGGGTTTCCTTCCAGACCAACTGGCGCGCCCAGGCGGAACATGGCGGCTACTACCATGCGGTCGCCGCCGGCATCTATCGCCGCTACGGCATCGAATGCGAGATCCGCATGGGCGGCCCGCAGCAGAACCCGTCGCAGCTGCTGCTGGCCGGCCGCGTGGACTTCATCATGTCCAACGGCTTCCAGGCGCTGAACTACGTCCGCGAAGGCCTGCCCTTCCTGACCATCGGCGCGATCATGCAGAAGGATCCGCAGATCCTGATGACGCATGAGGGCAACGGCATCAATTCCTTCGAGGACATGCGCGGCCGCCCGATCCTGATCGGCGCCTCCGGCCGCGTCACCTACTGGCCCTTCCTGCGCCGGCGCTTCGGCTTCACGGATGAGCAGATCCGGCCCTACACCTTCAATGTCGGCCCCTTCCTGGCGGACCGCATGGCCATCCAGCAGGGCTTCGTCTCCTCCGAGCCCTTCGCCGCCATGCAGGCCGGCGCACGGCCGAAGGTCTTCCTGATCGCCGATGCGGGCTACAACAACTACAACACCACCATCGATGTCAGCCGCCGCATGGTGACGGAGCGCCGGGACCTGGTGCAGCGCTTCGTCAACGCCACGATGGAAGGCTGGACCCAGTACCTGACGGGCCGGAACATCGAGGCCGCGAACACGCTGATCAAGCGCGACAACCCGGAAATGGACGACGCCAAGATCGCCTATGCGATCCAGGTGATGAACAGCAACGGCATCGTCATGTCCGGCGATGCGCTGACGCTGGGCTGCGGCGCCATGACGGATGCGCGCTGGCAGTCCTTCTACGAGGGCATGCGCGATGTCGGCCTCTACCCCGCCGGCATGGATTTCCGGCAGGCCTACAGCCTGGACTTCGTCAACAAGCGGGTCGGCCTTGCCTGAGATGGATGTGGGGATCGGGGCGCCCGTCGTCTCGCTGGCGGGCGTCACCAAGCGCTACGCCAACGGGACGCTCGCGGTGCGGGGCGTGGACATGGCCATCGGGCAGGGGGATTTCGTCTCCCTGCTCGGGCCTTCCGGCTGCGGCAAATCGACCGTGCTGCGCATGATGGCGGGCCTCATCCCGCCCTCCGCCGGGCGGATCGAGATGGCGGCGGGCGGCCATGCCTCCGGCGATGTCGGCTTCGTCTTCCAGGAACCGACGCTGGCGCCCTGGTCCAACGCGCTGAAGAACGTGATGCTGCCGCTGCGCCTGGCGGGCGTGGCCAAGAGCGAGGCGGAGGCCCGCGCCGCCGCGGCGCTGGCTTCCGTGGGCCTCTCGGGGTTCGAGAAATCCTACCCCCGCGCCCTGTCCGGCGGCATGAAGATGCGCGTCTCCATCGCCCGCGCGCTGGTGACGAAGCCCCGGCTTCTGCTGATGGATGAGCCCTTCGCGGCGCTCGACGAGATCACGCGGCACAAGCTGAACAACGACCTGCTGACGCTGTGGGAGGCGGAGCGCTTCACCGCCATCTTCGTCACCCATTCGGTGTTCGAAAGCGTCTATCTCTCCCGCCGCATCGTCGTCATGGCCGCGCGGCCCGGCCGCGTGGTGGAGGACCTCTCCGTGGACGCCCCCTATCCCCGAGGCGAGGTGTTCCGCACCTCGAGCGCCTATGCCGCCCATTGCCGCGACATCTCCGCGGCGCTGACCAGGGCGATGGGCGAATGAGCGTCGTCCTCTCCTCCAACGAGGCCGCGACGGCGGTCGAGGAGCATGCCGAGCGCAAGGTGCTGGGCCTGACGCCCGATGCCTGGCTGCGCATCATCATGCCGACGCTGATCGGCTTCCTGGCGCTGGCCGCCTGGGAATGGGCGGTGCAGGCCAAGGGCATCCCGAACTACATCCTGCCGGGCCCGATCGAGATCGGCCGCACGCTGCTGGCGGATTGGGGCACGCTGTCGGGATCGCTGCTCATCACCTTGCAGATCACCTTCGCCGCGCTGACGGTCGCGGCCGTGCTGGGCCTCGCGCTCGCGGTGTTGTTCGCGCAGTCGCGCATCATCGAGCTTTCGCTCTTCCCCTATGCGGTGATCCTGCAGGTCACGCCGATCGTCGCCATCGCGCCGCTGATCTTCATCTGGGTGGACGATATCCGCATCGCGCTGCTGATCTGCGCCTGGATCGTCGCCTTCTTCCCGATCCTGTCCAACACCACGCTCGGCCTGAACAGCGCGGACCACAATCTGGTGGACCTGTTCCGCCTGTATCGCGCCAATCGCTGGCAGGTGCTGCGCTATCTCCGCCTGCCGACGGCCATGCCCTATTTCCTCGCGGGGCTCCGCATCTCGGGCGGCTTGGCGCTGATCGGCGCGATCGTCGCGGAATTCGTGGCGGGCACGGGCGGGCGCGCCTCGGGCCTCGCCTATCGCATCCTGGAAGCGGGCTACCAGCTCAAGATTCCCCGCATGTTCGCCTCCCTGGTGCTCATCTCCGTCACCGGCATCGCCATCTTCCTGGCGCTCAGCCTCATCTCGCATCTCGCGCTCCGCCACTGGCACGAAAGCGCGATGAAGGAACGCAAGTAGTGAAGACCGCCCTGCTTGGTGCCGGCAGCCGCTACTGGCTGCTGGATGCCCGCGTGCCCACCGCGCTGCTCGCCCATCCCGAGGGGCCTTCGGAGGCCGATGGCCTCTCCCGCGTCGATATCCGCATCGAGGATGGCCGCATCGCCGCCGTGGTGCCGACAGGCCATGGCGGGGAGGATGGGATCGACCTGCGCGGCGGCCAGGTCTGGCCCGGCTTCGTCGATGCCCACACGCATCTGGACAAGGGCCATATCTGGCCGCGGTCGCGCAACGCGGATGGCACCTTCGCCGGCGCCATCAACGCCGTCATGGCCGACCGCACCAAGGCCTGGAGCCCGGAGGATGTCGCCGCCCGCGCCGACTTCTCGCTCCGCTGCGCCTATGCCCATGGCACCGTCGCCATCCGCACGCACCTCGACACCTACATGCCGCATGGTGCCGGCACCTGGCGCGTCTTCCGCAAGCTGCGGGAGGATTGGGCCGGGCGCATCAACCTGCAGATGTCCTCGATCTGCCCGCTCGACCGCTTCAAGGGCGATGACGGCGCCGCGCTGGCCGACATGGTGGCGGAATCGGGCGGCGTGCTCGGCATGGTCACCCGCCATTCCGGCGGCATCCATGACGACCTGCCCGAGGGCTTCCAGGAGGAACTGGACCACTTCTTCTCCCTGGCCGAAGCGCGCAACCTCGACCTCGACCTGCATGTGGACGAAAGCGGGGAGAGCGGCGCCCGCGCGCTGCGGGAGATCGCGCTGACCGCGCTGAAGCGCGGCTTCAAGGGCCGCATCCAGGCCGGGCATTGCTGCTCGCTGTCCATCCAGCCGGAGGATTTCGCGAAGGAGACCATCGCCCGCGTGGCGGAGGCCGGCATCGACATCGTCGTGCTGCCCATGTGCAACATGTACCTCCAGGACCGCGTGCCGAACCGCACGCCCCGCTGGCGCGGCGTGACCCTGGTGCATGAGATGCGCGCCGCCGGCATCCGCGTCTCCGTCGCCTCTGACAACACGCGCGACCCGTTCTACGCCTATGGCGACCTCGACATGGCGGAGGTGTTCCGGGAGGCCACGCGCATCCTCCACCTGGACCATCCCTTCGGGGATTGGCACGGCGCGGCCGCGGCTTCGCCGGCGGAGGCGATGCAGGTGGAACGCCAGCATGGCCGCATCCGCGTCGGCGCCACCGCCGACCTGGTGCTGTTCTCCGCCCGCTTCATGACGGAGCTGCTCTCCCGCCCGCAATCCGACCGTGTCGTGCTGCGGGCGGGGAAGGTGCTGGAAGCGACGGCGCCGGATTGGCGGGAGCTGGATGCGATCGTCGGCTTGTAGGTCACCACTTCCGGAAATGCGCGCGGACGCGGGCGACGAAGCCCTCGCACTCCGCCCGCGTCCGGTGGTCCATCCGCGTCAGCGTCACCCATTCCACCTTGCAGTCCTTCGCGCAGAGCCGGCGGATGCCGCGGCCCATCAGTTTGCGGTCGATGCGGCCGATGTACCAGAGCAGCCAGGTGGGCGACCCGTAGGTGGTGACCACGGCGATGCGCTTGATGTTGGTCAGCAGCGGCTCGATCGCGCCCTCGCCCAGCTTGAAGGCGACGCCCGGCGCCCAGACGCGGTCGAACCAGCCCTTCAGCATCGCCGGCATGCCGTACCACCAGGTGGGGTAGACCAGCACCAGCGCATCCGCCGCGCGCAGGCTCTCCACATGGTCCGCGACGGCGGCGTAGTTGTCGGTCACGGCGTGATAGACGCCGCGCTCCTCCGCGCTCAGGGCCGGGTTGAAGCCCTCGGCGTAGAGGTCGCGGACCTCCACGCTGTGGCCCGCGGCCTCCAGCGCTTCCCGCGTCGCGTCGCGCAGCGCGGCGTTCAGGCTGTCCGTTCGTGGGTGGCTGTGCACCAGCAGGATGCGCATCGTCAGGGTCCCGGTTCGTCTCGGCCGGGATGTGCAACAATCACCAACCGCTTTGCAAGGAACGACGCCGCATGATGGCCGCCCCCGTCCTGTCCCGCCGCGCCGCGGACCTCCGCGGCTTCCGCATCGCGCCCGGTGACAGCAACTACTTCGCCTGCCTCTTCGACCCCGTGGCCGATGGCGTCACCTTCACCCTGGTGGTGGAGATCTTCGAGCCCGGCGGCCGCACGCCCCCCAACACGCACAGCGCGGCGGAGGAATGCTTCTTCGTCCTGGCCGGCTCCGGCAAGGCCTATGCCGATGGCGTGGAGATGCCGGTGGGCCCCGGGGACTGCTTCGTGCTGCGCCCGGGGACGGAGCATGTCGTCGTCAACGACACCAACGAAAAACTCTATTGCCTGACGATGATGACGCCGAACGAGGGCTTCGCCGAACTCATCCGCAACGGCACGCCGGTGGATCTGGCGCCGGAGGATATCGCCATCATCGCGGGGCGCCGCTGATGCGCATCCACTACCTCTACGCCCATCCGCTGGAAGACAGCTTCCATGCCGCCATCAGCCGCGCCGCGCGGGACGGGCTGCGGGATGCCGGCCACCAGGTGGATTTCTGCGACCTCTATGCCGAGGGCTTCAACCCTGTGCTGAGCGCCGCGGAGCGCCGCGGCTACCACGAGGTGCCGGCCAACCAGGAACCCGTCGCCGATTATGTCCGCCGGCTGATGGAAGCCGAGGCCCTGGTCCTGTCCTTCCCCACCTGGTGCTTCGGCCTGCCCGCGATCCTGAAGGGCTGGATGGACCGCGTGATGCTGCCCGGCGTCTCCTTCAAGCTGGAGGATGGCGTCGCCTCCCCCAACCTGCTGCACATCCGCAAGGTGGCGGGCATCAGCACCTATGGCCGCCCGCGCTGGACGGCGATGGTGATGGGCGATCCGCCGCGCAAGATCGTGACGCGCTACTTCCGGGTGGTCAGCGGCGGGCGCGCGGCGGTGCAGTACCACGCGCTCTACGACATGAACCGCGCCACCGAACACCAGCGCGCGACCTTCCTCGCCAAGGTGCGGCGGGAGATGGCGGGGTTCTGAAACACCCTTGCCCTTCCGGCGCGCATGGACAATGTAGCCGCAAACGGTTGCACCGGGAGGGAACCATGATCTCACGCATGATCCAGAGACGGGGGCTGGTACTGGGCACGGCGGGGCTTCTCGCGGCGCCGTCCATCGCTTCCGCGCAGGGCGCCTGGCCGAACCGGCCGGTGAAGATCGTCGTGCCCTTCGGGCTCGGCGGCTCGGCCGATGTGGCGGCGCGCTTCCTGGGGGAGCAGCTGCAGCAGGCCCTCGGCCAGCCCTTCGTGATCGAGAACCGGCCCGGCGCCGGCGCCGTCATCGGCACCGACCTGGTCGTGAAGTCGCCGGCGGATGGCTACACGCTGCTGCTGATGTCGAACACGCATACGGCGAACGAGACGCTGATCCCGAACCGCCCCTACCAGCTGATGCGCGACCTGGCGCCGGTGGCGGCGATCAACGTCGCCTATCACGTGCTCGCCGTGCATCCCTCCATCCCCGCGACAACGGTGCCGGAGCTGATCGCGCTGCTGCGCGCCAATCCGGGGCGCTACGACTACGCTTCCTCCGGCCCCGGCACGCCCTATCACGTGGCGGGCGAGGTCTTCCTCGCCATGGCCGGCGTCCAGGCGCAGCACGTGCCCTTCCGCGGATCGAACGAGGCGCGGACGGCGCTGATCGCGGGCCAGGTGCCCATCATGTTCGACGCCATCCCGACCATGCGCGAACAGGTGGCGGGCGGCCGCGTCCGCGCCCTCGCCACCACCGGCCCGACGCGCAGCCCGCTGATGCCGGACGTGCCCGCGGTGGCGGAAGCGCTGCCGGGCTACGAGGCCTCCATCTGGCTCGGCCTGATGGCACCCGCCGCGCTGCCGCAGCCGATCAAGGAACGCCTGAACGCGGAGGTGAACCGCATCCTGGCGCTGCCCGCCACGCAGGAAGCGCAGGCGCGCGCCGGCGCGGCGCCGCTGCCCATGTCCATCGCCGATTTCGATGCCTTCCTGCGCCGCGACATCACCCGCCAGGCGGAATACATCCGCATGGCGCGCATGACGCCCACTTGAGCGTCGGATGAGCATCACCTTCACCCTGAACGGCGCGGCGGTGGCCGTGCCGATCGAGGAGGAGGCGCCGCTGCTGGCCGCACTCCGCGGGCCACTCGGCCTGTCCGGCACGCGCTTCGGCTGCGGGCAGGAGCAATGCGGCGCCTGCCTGGTGCTGGTCGATGGCCAGCCCGCCTATGGCTGCACGCTGCATGTCGGCGCGGTGGCGGGGAAGCGCGTGACGACGGTGGAAGGGCTCGGCACGCCGGAAGCGCCGCACGCGTTGCAGGCGGCGTTTCTCGAGTTTCAGGCGGGACAATGCGGCTTCTGCCTCTCCGGCATCCTGCTGCGCGCCGCGGTGCTGCTGCGCGACAATCCCGATCCCAGCGAGGATGAGGTGCGCGCCGCGCTCGATCCGCATCTCTGCCGCTGCGGCAGCCAAAACCGCATCATCCGCGCCGTGCTGCGCGCGGCGGCGCAAGGCCAGCCGGCATGAACCTCGCCTTCCGCAACGCCGTGCAGGGCGGCGACGACAAGCCCAAGCTGCCGGGCAGCCTGCATGTGAACCGGCGGCTGGACCAGTGGCTGTCCATCCAGCCCGAAGGCACGGTGACGATCACGCCCGGCAAGGTGGAGCTGGGGCAGGGGATCGTCACGGCCCTCGCCCAGATCGCGGCGGAGGAGCTGGATGTGGCGCTGCCGCGCATCGTCATGCGCCCGGCCTCCACGCCCACCAGCCCGGATGAGGCGGTGACGAGCGGCAGCCTCTCCGTGCAGGAATCCGGCATGGCCATCCGTCATGCCTGCGCCGAGGCGCGCGCGATCTTCGTCGGTGTCATGGCGCAGAGGACCGGCGTTTCGCGTGACGACATCGCCGTGCGGGACGGCGATTTCGTCGCCCCCGATGGAAGCGTGCTCGGCTCCTACTGGTCCATGGCCGATGCCGCGCTGCTGGCGGTGGAGGCGACGCCGGGCGACCGCGCCAAGCCCGCTTCCGCGCGCCGCATCGCCGGCACCTCCGCGCCGCGCCTCGACCTTCCCGCGAAAATCTTCGGCCAGCCGCGCTTCGTGCATGACATGCGCCTGCCCGGGATGCTGCATGCCCGCATGGTGCGCCCCGCCGCGCGCGGCGCGACGCTGGCCGCGCTGAAGGACGGCCCGCTGCCCGGCGGCGCGACCGTCTTCCGCAGCGGCAGCGTGCTCGCCGCCCTGGCCCCGCAGGAACACCATGCGGAGGCCGCCGCCGCGCGCCTCGCTTCCCGCGCCAGCTGGGACGCGCAGGACACGCTGCCGGAGGAACACGCGCTGGAAGCCTGGATGGAGGCCGCGCCACGCGAGGACTCGACGGTGCTGGAACGGGTTGTTGAAACCGCGCCGCCCGCGCTCAGCATCAAGCGCCGCTTCTTCCGCCCCTTCATCACCCACGGCTCCATCGGCACCTGCTGCGCCATCGCACAGTGGCACAACGACACGGTCGAAATCTGGTGCCACAGCCAGGGCATCTACAATCTCCGCGCCGACCTGACCAAGGCGCTGCGCATCCCCGCCGACAACATCATCCTGCACCACGCCGAGGGTGCGGGCTGCTACGGCCATAACGGCGCCGACGACGTGGCGCTGGACGCGGCGCTCATCGCCCGCGCCCATCCCGGCACGCCCATCCGCGTGCTGTGGTCCCGCGCCGAGGAACTCGCCTGGGGCCCCGCCTCGCCCGCCATGATCGTCGATGTGGCGGCGGAGGCGGAGGAGGACGGCACGCTGCTCCGCTGGTCGCAGCAGGTGCTGTCCAACGGCCATTCCGGCCGCCCCGGCCGCGGCGCGCTGCCGACCCTGCTCGCGGCCTCGATGATGGAGGATGGCTTCGCCGTCCCCCCCGCCATCAACCCGCCCTTGGCCGGTGGCGGCGGCGCGCAGCGCAACGCGGTGCCGCCCTATCGCGTGCCGGCGCT
The DNA here is from genome assembly GCF_016805305.1 of Falsiroseomonas ponticola. Taxonomy (GTDB): domain Bacteria; phylum Pseudomonadota; class Alphaproteobacteria; order Acetobacterales; family Acetobacteraceae; genus Falsiroseomonas; species Falsiroseomonas ponticola. The sequence goes on from NZ_JAERQN010000011.1 coordinate 151,683, forward strand.
GCGCGTGGACATGGCCCGAATCACCGCCATGCCGCTCCGCACCTCCGCGCTGCGCGGCCTTGGCGCGCTGGTGAATGTCTGGGCGATCGAGAGCGTGATGGACGAACTCGCCGCACAGGCCGGCGAGGACCCGCTCGCGCATCGCCTCCGCCACCTCGACGATGCGCGGTCCCGCGATGTGCTGACGCGCGCCGCCGCCATGGCCGATTGGCCGAACCGGCAGAAGCGGGAGGGCACCGGCATGGGCCTCGCCGTCTCCCGCTACAAGGGCAGCGGCGCCTGGTGCGCGGCGGTGGCGGAGATCGAGGCCGGCGAGCGCATCCGCTGCACGCGCCTCTGGCTCGCCGCCGATGTGGGGGAGGTGGTGAACCCCGACGGATCGCTGAACCAGATCGAGGGCGGCGCCATCCAGGCGACCTCGCTCTGCCTGCTGGAAGCCGTGCGCCACGATGCGCGGAACGTGACGTCGGATAGCTGGGAAAGCTACCCCATCCTCCGCTTCAGTGACGTGCCGCGCGTGCAGGCCGAAGTCATCGCGCGGCCGGAAGCGCCACCGCTCGGTGCCGGCGAATGCAGCCTCGGCCCCGTCATCGCCGCCATCGCCAATGCCATCGCCGATGCGCTGGACCTGCGCGTCACGCGCTGGCCCTTCACGCCCGAGAACATCGCCCGCGCCATGGATGACGCATGACCCAGCTCTCGCTTGCCTGCACCCTCACCGACCGCACCCGCGCCGTGGTGGAGGGGCGGATCAAGGTCGAGGGCTTCGACATCGCCTTCACCCCCGGCGAGCCGGAGGACATGTTCCGCATCGCCATGCGGGAAGCCCGCTACGACATCACGGAGATGTCGATGGGCAGCCACATCCTCTCCGTCGCGCGCGGTGACAGCCGCTACATCGGCGTGCCCGTCTTCCCGAGCCGCGCCTTCCGCCATTCCGCCATCTACATCCGCACGGATCGCGGCATCGCGGGGCCGAAGGACCTGGCCGGGCGCGTCATCGGCCTGCCGGAATACCAGCAGACCGCGGCGGTCTGGGTGCGCGGCGTGCTGCGCGACTACTACGGCACCGACCTCTCCGGCATCACCTGGAAGGTGGCCGGCGAACGCACACCCATCGTGCTGCCGCCGCATATCCGGAAAGAGAGCATCGCGGAGGGCCAGACGCTCGATGCCATGCTCGCCGCTGGCGAGATCGACGCCGTCATCGCGCCGCGCCCGCCCGCCTGCTTCGTGAACGGCACGGCGCCGGTCGCGCGCCTCTTCCCCGATTTCCGCAGCCATGAGGAAGCCTATTTCAAGGCCACCGGCTTCTTCCCGATCATGCATTGCATCGCCATCCGGCGGGATGTCGCGGAAGCCAATCCCGGCCTGCCCATGGCCCTGTTCAACGCCTTCTCCGCCGCCAAGGCGCATGCGCTGGCCGAAGCCGCGATGGTGAACGTGCTGCGCGTCTCCATCCCCTGGATCGCCTCCGAGGTCGCGAAGCAGACCGAATTCATGGGCGGCGATCCCTGGCCCTATGGCTTCCGGCGCAACCGTGCGGAGGTCGCCGCCATGTGCGGCTTCTCCGCCGCCGATGGCCTGGCTTCCCAGGCGGTGCAGCCGGAGGCACTGTTCCATGAGACGACGCACGGCGTCTGAACGCCGGCGTTCCAAGGGAGGATAACCATGGTCCGGATCAACCGGCGCGCCCTGCTGGGCGCTGCCACGCTGCTCGCCGCCCCGCGCCTCGCCGCCGCGCAGACCAATGTCATCCGCATCGTCGTGCCCTTCGGGCCAGGCGGATCGACCGATGCGGTGGCGCGGCTGGTGGCGCCCGGCGTCGGCGCGAAGCTGGGCGCCACCGTCGTGGTGGAGAACCGCTCCGGCGCCGCGGGCTCCATCGGCGCCGATATCGTGGCGAAGGCGCGGCCGGATGGCCTGACCTGGATGCTGACCTTCGACAGCCACGCCACCATCCCGGCGCTGCTGCGCAACCCGCCGCTCAACGTGCTGACGGATCTCGATCCCGTCATGCTGATCGGCGGCTCGCCCTATGCCGTCGCCTGCAAGCCGGACAAGCCCTTCCGCACCATGGCGGATGCGGTGGCGGCGGCGAAGGCGCGGCGCGACAGCGTCTCCTACGGCTCCACCGGCAACGGCACCATCGGCCACCTCACGATGATCCAGCTGGGCGACCGGGAGGGGACGAGCTTCCAGCACGTGCCCTATCGCAGCGGCGGGCTCGCGGTGAACGATGCCGTCGCGGGCCATGTGGACATGATGATCGGCAGCGCCGCCCTCATGCTGCCGCACATCGCCGGCGGGTCGCTGCGCCCGCTGATGCAGTTCGGCCCGGCGCGGCTCGCCGGCCTGCCGGATACGCCGACCAGCGCGGAAGCTGGCTACCAGGGGCTGGAGGCCGAGGCCTGGTGGGGCGTCTGGGGCCCGCGCGGCACGCCGCCCGCCGCCATCGCCGCCATGAACGCCGCGCTGCGCGAAGCGCTGACCGAGGAGCGCGCGCGGCGCGTGATGACGGAGACGCAGCAGGCCCGCCTGGTGCTCTCCTCGCCCGAGGAACTGCGCAGCTTCTTCGCCCGCCAGGTGGAGACCTGGGGCGCCATCGTGCGCGCCAACAACATCCAGCCGGATTGACCCAGATGTCCTTCGACCGCCTGCCTGCCGATGTCCTCGCCCGCTTCGCGAAGCTGCCTTCCTCCTCCGTCTCCGATGCCTGCGACAAGCTCGGCATCGCGGGGCAGGTGGATGGGTTGAAGCCGATGCTGCAGGGCGCCCGCATCTGCGGCCAGGCGGTCACGCTGCGCTACCTGCCGGTGGGCCCCGCGGGCGGCACGGTGGGGGATTTCTTACATCTCGCCGAGAAGGGCGATGTCGTCGTCATCGACAATCGCGGGCGGCTGGACTGCACGGTCTGGGGCAACATCCTGACCGAATTCGCCAAGGCCCGCGGCGTGGCCGGCACGGTGATCGATGGCGTGAACCGGGACGTCACGGAAAGCCGCGACTACGGCTATCCCATCTGGTCCCGCGCCAACCATTCCCGCACGGGCAAGGACCGCGTGGCGCTGGATGCCACCAACGTGCCCGTGGTGCTCGGCCATGTCCGCGTCGATCCGGGCGACGTGATCTGCGCGGATGACAGCTGCGTGGTCTGCGTGCCGCTGATCCGCGCGCTGGATGTGCTCGGCGTCGCGGAATCGATCGAGGCGAAGGAGGAGCTGATCCTCCAGGATATCCGCGCCGGGATCGACCTGGCGGAGGCCCGTCGCCGCCACGGCTACTACGTGCTGCAGACCCCCGGCGCCGCCTGATCCCGCACCAGCACCGTCGTCACGCCATCGCGGTAGCGCGCCAGGCCGCGGCTTTCGAAGCCGAGTTTTCGCGCCACGCGCAGCGACCCGTGATGCGCGGGGTCGATGATGCAGAAGCAGGGGCGGCCCAACCAGGCGATGGCGGCCGAGGCGGCCTCCGTCGCCAGGCCGCTTCCATGCACGGCGGGCGCCAGCACCCAGCCGATCTCCGGCAGGGCAGGGGGCGCGGGGTCCAGCGCCCGGTGGAAATCGGCGAAGCCGACATCGCCGAGATAGGCGCCGGTTTGGCGATCCTCCACCGCCCAATAGCCGAAGCCGAGCAGCGGCCAGAGCCCGCCATAGCGCAGCAGCCGCGCCCAGCTTTCCTCCCGCGTGGCGGGCTTGCCGATGAAGCGCGTGACGGCGGGATCGGCCCAGAGGCTCGCCAGCGCCTCGAAATCCGCCACGCGATGCGGCCGCAGCCGCAGGCGCGGCGTTTCCAGCACCGGCGTCATGCCAGCGCCCGGCGCAGCAATTCCGCATAGAGCGCTTCCCGCGCCGCGCGGCGTTCCTCGAACAACCGCTCGCCCTGTTCCCGCATCGCCGCGCGATCGACGGCGCCGGGCGCGGAGAGGCTGGCCCAGTGGTCCATGATGGCGGGCGTGGCCTCAGGGTGGAACTGCACGGCGATGGCGCCGGGCAGGGTGAAGCACTGCACCGTGCCGGCATCCCGCGCCAGCACCGTGGCTTCGGGCGGCGGCGTGATGACGTCGCCATGCCAGCGCGGCCAGGGACCTTCCAGCAGGGGCTCCGCCGCCTCCTCATTCCCGATCCAGCCGCGATGGAAGACGCCCTCGGGGTGGCGCCCCACGCTGCCGCCCGCCGCCGCCGCCATCATCTGCGCGCCGAAGCAGATGCCGATGGTCGGCCGCTTCGCCGCCAGGCGCTTCGCCACCATGGCGCGCTGCGCGTCGATCCAAGGGTAGGCCGCGCCCTCATAGACCCCGCGCGGCGATCCCAGCATCACCACCAGCGGCGCTTCCTGCATCTGCGCGTCCGTCACCGCGCTGCCCGCGACGATCTCCAGCGCATGCCCCTGCGCGCGCAGCCACTCGCCGAAGGCGCCTTCCGGCGCCGTCTCGCTGTTCCGGATCACCAGGATCCTCATGCGATCCCCCGCGCCGCATCGCGGCCGCGCAGCCAGTGCAGGATCGGCAGCACCGCCAGCACCATCCACGCCTTGCCCAGCACCTGGCCCGCCATGAAGTCGAGGCTCCCGAAGGCCAGCCAGAGGAACACCGCGCTGTCCACCACCAGCCCCACCGCGCCACTCGCCGCGACGGCCAGCACCAGCCCGCGCTTCTGCAGCGGCGTATAGACCGCGAGGTCCGCGAGTTCCGAGAGCAGGAAGGCCAGCGCCGAGGCCACCACCAGCGCCGGTGGCGCCAGGAAGGCCGACAGCGCCGCCCCCGCCACCACCGCCCCGAAGGCCCAGCCCAGCCCGAGCCTGCGCTGCACCAGGTCCCGCAGCACCAGCGCGAGGCCGATCATCAGCACGCCCGACGGCGCCATCACGCCCGGCGCCACCGGCACCAGGCAGGGGCCATTCGGCACGCAGACCGTGCCCGCGTTCCCGATCAGCCAGTTCGCCGCGGGGATGCACAGCCCGAACCCCGCCAGGAACAGGAAGCCCTCCGCCCTCGGCGTCATGCCGCCCGCCACTTGCGCCATCCCTTCTCCCGCAACTCGCAGGCCGGGCAATGGCCGCAGCCCGCGCCCCATTCATGCGGCGTGCGGTCGCCGAGGTAGCAGGAATGGGTGATGCTGCGGATCGCCTCCACCAGCCCATCCCCGCCGAGCTCCTGCGCCAGCTGCCAGGTCGCCGCCTTGTCCCGCCACATCAGCGGCGTGTGCAGCACGAAGCGCTTCTCCATGCCGAGGTTGAGCGCCACCTGCAGCGCCTTGATCGTGTCGTCCCGGCAATCGGGATAGCCGGAATAGTCGGTCTCGCAGACGCCGGTGACGATGTGCTTCACGCCGCGCCGGAACGCCAACGCCGCCGCGAAGGTCAGGAAGATGAGGTTGCGGCCGGGCACGAAGGTGTTGGGCAGCCCGCCCGTCTCCATCTCGATCGCGACGTCGCGGGTCAGCGACGTCTCGCTGATCGCGCCCAGCGCATCGATTGTCAGCACATGGTCGGCGCCGAGCCGCGATCCCCAGGCCGGATGCGCCGCGACATGCGCGCGGAAGGCGGCGCGAGTCTCCAGTTCCACGACATGCCGCTGGCCGTAGTCGAAGCCCAGCGTCTCCACGCTGCCGAAGCGTTCCAGCGCCCAGGCCAGGCAGGTCGCGCTGTCCTGCCCGCCGGAGAACAGCACCAGCGCCTTGTCGTCACCCATCAACCCAACCTTTCCGCCGCCCATCGCGCGCATTCCGCGACGGTCCCGTCCGCATCATCGCAGAGCGCCCGCGCCGTGTCCCGCAGCGCCGGATCGCCGCTATTGCCGATGGCGACCAGCACGTTGCGCACGAAGCGGTCGCGCCCGATGCGCTTGATCGGGCTGGCGCTGAACAGCGCGCGGAACCCGGCATCATCCAGCGCCGCCAGTTCCGCCAGGACAGGCGCATTCAGCGCCTCGCGCGGCGCAAACGCCGGCTCCTCATGCGCCTTCGCAAACTTGTTCCAGGGGCAGACCGCCAGGCAGTCGTCGCAGCCATAGATGCGGTTGCCCATGCGCGCCCGCAATTCATGCGGGATCGGCCCGTGATGCTCGATCGTCAGGTAGGAGATGCAGCGCCGCGCATCCAGCCGATAGGGCGCCGGGAAGGCCGCCGTCGGGCAGGCCCGCAGGCAGGCGTCGCAGCTGCCGCAATGGTCGCGCTCGGGCTCATCCGGCGCCAGGTCGAGCGTCGTGAAGACCTCGCCCAGGAACAGCCAGGACCCGAAATCCCGCGACACCAGGTTGGTGTGCTTGCCCTGCCAGCCGAGCCCCGCCTGCTGCGCCAGCGGCTTCTCCATCACCGGCGCCGTGTCCACGAAGACCTTCAGCGCGCTGCCCTTGAACCGCCCCGCGATCCACCCGCCGAGTTGCTTCAGCCGCCCCTTCACCAGGTCATGGTAGTCCCGGTTCCGCGCATAGACGCTGATCGTGCCGCGGTCCCGCCAGGCCAGGCTTTCCATCGGGTCGCGGTCCGGCCCGTAGTTCAGCCCCAGCGAGATCACGCTCACCGCCTCCGGCCACAGCGCCCGCGGATGCGCGCGCTGGTCGGCGCGGGCCTCCATCCAGCCCATGGATCCGTGATGCCCCGCGGCGAGGAAGGCCGAGAGCCGCTCCCGCACCGCCGGCGCCAGCGCCGCCCGCGCGAAGCCCACGGCATCGAAGCCGAGCGCGAGCGCGCGCTCCCGTATCGCAGCCCTGGCGTCAGCCCCGCCCACGATATCCCGGCACGTCCTGCGCCGGCACCCAGACGCCGGCCGGCGGCTCCCCCGTCGCGTAGAACACGTCGATCGGGATGCCGCCCCGCGGATACCAGTAGCCGCCGATCCGCAGCCATTCCGGGTCCAGCTCCTCCACCAGGCGTCGCGCGATGCCGACCGTGCAGGCCTCGTGGAACGCCCCGTGGTTGCGGAAGGCCGTCAGATAGAGCTTCAGCGACTTGCTCTCCACCAGCCAGTCGCGCGGCACATAGTCGATGACGAGATGCGCGAAATCCGGCTGCCCCGTCATCGGGCAGAGCGAGGTGAATTCCGGCGCCGTGAAGCGCACGCAGTAACGCTGGCCGGGATGCGGGTTGGGCACGCGTTCCAGCACCGCCGCCTCCGGCGTCGCCGGCTGCGCCGTCATCTGGCCCAGCATCGTGAGCCCGCTCGTATCCGTCGAAATCGAAGGTCCAGCCACCGCCCGATATCCGCTACGCTGATCGGCGCCGCCTATAGCAGCGGCGGAAGGATGGGGCGAGGATGCGCGTATTCCTGGTGGCGGCTGCCCTGGCCCTGGCCACGCCCGCCGCGGCACAGACCCCGATCACCGCCTGGTGCGCCGGCGGCGTGACCGGCGGCGGCAACGGCACGCGCATCATGCCGGATGGGCGCCTGCTGCGCCTCAGCCGCACCACCGCCGCCGCCCCCGAAGTGGCCACCCCGCTGGGGGAGGATGAAGCCGCCTTCCGCCGCTGGGACGCCATCCTGGCCGCCGCCGGCTTCATCCGCATGAGCGGGGGCGCGCCGGGCAACATGACCTGCTCGCTGAGCCAGGGCACCACGACCATCCGCTGGCCCGGCACCACCCCGCCACCGGACCTGCCGCCGCCGGTGGCGCAGGTGTTCGGGGAGTTGCGGGGATGGAGGCCGTGAGCGGTGTGGGGGCGGGCGGCCCTCGGAGAGGGGCGCTGCCCCTCTCCGGACCTCACCCCGCCAGGGTCCGGCGGGACCCTGGACCGCGAGGTTTTGAAAGGTGACGGGAGGGGCATCGAGCGCGTTCATGTCCGACGCGCCTTCGGTGCCCCTCCCATCACCTTTCAAGTCACATGGGTTCCGAGGGCCCGCTGGCCCTCGGCGGGGTTGGGGTACGGGGAAGGGGCGGAGCCTCTTCCCTGGGCTCCCCGGCGCCACCCCACCCCGCCTCGATCGCCCGCGCCTCCTCCTCGAAGCGCCCCGCCAGGATCGCCGCCCGCAGCCGCGCCGTCAGGCTCTGGTAGTAGCGGATGTTGTGCCAGGTCAGCAGCATCGGCCCCAGCATCTCCTCCGCCTTGATCAGGTGGTGGATATAGGCGCGGGAATGGTTGCGGCAGGCCGGGCAGTCGCAGGCCGGGTCGATCGGCCCGGTGTCTTCCGCATGCCGCGCATTGCGCATGTTGAGCACGCCGCGGCTGGTATAGGCGCGGCCGGTGCGGCCGGATCGCGTCGGGATCACGCAGTCGAACATGTCCACGCCGCGGCGGATGGATTCGATCAGGTCGGACGGCGTGCCGACGCCCATGAGGTAGCGCGGCGCGCCCTCGGGCAGTTGCGGCGTGGTGAAGTCCAGCACGCGCAGCATCTCCGCCTGCCCCTCGCCGACGGCCAGGCCGCCGATGGCATAGCCCTCGAAGCCGATGGCGGTCAGGGCGGCGATGCTCTCGGTGCGGAGGTCCTCGAAGGTGCTGCCCTGCACGATGCCGAACAGCCCATGGCCGTCCCGTGCCTTGAAGGCGCTCCGGGACCGCGCGGCCCAGCGCATGGAAAGCCGCATGCTCTCCGCCGCCTGCTCATGCGTGGCGGGGTAGGGGGTGCATTCGTCGAAGCACATGGTGACGTCGGCGCCCAGCAGATGCTGGATCTCCACGCTGCGCTCCGGCGTGATGCGGTGCTTCGACCCATCGACGTGGGACTGGAAGGTGACGCCATCGGCATCCAGCTTCCGGAGGCCCGCCAGCGACATCACCTGGTAGCCGCCGCTATCGGTCAGGATCGGCCCGTGCCAGTCCATCAGCTTGTGCAGCCCGCCGAGGCGCGCCACGCGCTCCGCCCCCGGGCGGAGCATCAGGTGGTAGGTGTTGCCCAGCACCATCCGCGCACCGGTGCTGCGCACGGCATCCGCCGTCATGGCCTTCACGGTGCCGGCGGTGCCGACCGGCATGAAGACCGGCGTCGGCACCTCCCCATGCGCGGTCATCAGCGTGCCGGCGCGGGCCGCGCCGTCTCGGGCGGCCATCTTCCAATGCAGGGTCACGCGGGCATGTCCTGGTCGCAGCGGAACAGCAGGCTGCCGTCCCCGTAGGAGAAGAAGCGGTATTCCCCCGCCACCGCGTGCCGATAGGCCTGCCGCATCCGCCGCGTGCCGGCGAAGGCGGAGACCAGCATCAGCAGCGTCGATTTGGGCAGGTGGAAATTCGTCAGCAGCGCGTCGATGGCGCGGAAGCGGTAGCCCGGCAGGATGTAGAGGTCCGTCAGCCCCCGGAAGGGCATGACGGTGCCATCCTCCCGCGCCGCGCTTTCCGTGGTGCGCAGCGCGGTGGTGCCCACGGCCACGACGCGGCGGCCCTCGGCGCGGGCGGCGTTGATGGTGGCGGCGGCTTCCGCGGAAACGTCACACCATTCCTGGTGGATGTGGTGGGCGCGCGGGTCATCCTCCCGCACCGGCAGGAAGGTGCCGGCGCCGACATGCAGCGTCACGGTGGCGCGGCGGATGCCGCGCGCCTCCAGCGCCGCCAGCAGGCGGGGCGTGAAGTGCAGGCTGGCGGTAGGGGCGGCGACAGCGCCGGGGCGCTCGGCGAAGATGGTCTGGTAATCCGCCACATCCTCCGCACCCGGCTTGCCGTCGCGGTGGATGTAGGGGGGCAGGGGGACCTCCCCCGCCTTCTCCAGCGCCGCGGCCAGCGCCCCCTGGTCCGGCCCGAAATCGAGCATGGCGGAGCCGCCATCGCGCTCCACCACGCGGGCCGCGCAGCCCTCCGCGCCCTCGATCGTCACGGTATCGCCGGGCCGCAGGCGCCGGGCGTTGCGGATCAGCGCGTGCCACAGCCCGCCGCCCTCCGCCCGGTTGAGCATGATCTCGACCCGCGCCTCGCCCCGTCGGCCATGCAGCCGGGCCGGGATCACGCGCGTGTCGTTCACCACCAGCACGTCGCCGGGCTCCAGCAGCGCGGGCAGGTCCAGCACGCCCCGATCCTCCAGCCGCCCATCGCCCACCACCAGCAGCCGCGCGGCATCGCGCGGCCGGGCGGGCGCCTGGGCGATCAGGCGCTCCGGCAGGTCGTAGTCGAAATCCCCGGTGCGCAGGGGTTCGGGGGTTGGCGGGGCTTCCGGCATGGCCGCGGCATGTGGCCCGCCCCCCGCGCCTTGTCCAGCACGCAGCGCCATGGATGCGTCATCCCGCGGCGGACCGCCCTGGGGTAGAAGGACCCAACGCTTCCTCCCGCGGAGTCCCCGATGCGTCGCCTTGCCCTGTCCCTGCTGCTTCTCGCCGGCCTTGCCCCGCCCGCGCCGGCGCAAACGCCCGCCGAGGCTCCCTTCAGCTTCGCCGCCTTCGGCGACATGCCCTATTGCCTGCCCACCGCGCCGCAGGATTGCCCGGCGGAGCATGGCCGCGTCGCCCGCCTGGTCCAGCAGATCAACGCCACCCGCCCGGCCTTCACCCTCTATGTCGGGGACACCAAGGGCGGCAGCGAGGTCTGCACGGACGACACGGTGCTGCGCGCCTTCTCCTTCTTCGGCCTGGCCACCCATCCGCTGATCTACACGCCCGGCGACAATGAATGGACGGATTGCTGGCAGGACCGCGCCGGGCGGTTCGACCCGCTGGAGCGCCTGGCCCTGCTGCGCGCGCGCTTCTTCGCGGATGACCGCAGCCTCGGCCGCCAGCGCCTGCCCCTGCTCCGCCAGGCGGATGCCGACCCGGCCCATCGCCTCTATGTCGAGAATGCTCGGTGGCAGCACGGCGCCGTCACCTTCGTGACGCTGCATGTGCCCGGTTCCAACAACAACCGCCCGACGGAGCCCGGGGAGGGCGGCACCATCGTCCCGCCCGCCGGCGCGATGGAGGAATACCAGGCCCGCAACGCCGCCAACCTGGCCTGGCTCTCCGCCGCCTTCGCGGAGGCCGCGCGCCGCGGCTCCAGCGCCGTGGTCATCGCCATCCAGGCGGACCTCTTCTACGCGCAGCGCTGCGGCCGCGGCTGGGACAGCGGCTACCGCGACACGCGCGACGCCATCGGCCGCGAAGCCGCCGCCTTCGGCAAGCCCGTGCTGCTGATCAACGGGGACAGCCATTTCTGGCTGCATGACCGCCCGATCGCCAGCGCCCCCAACCTGACCCGCATCATGGTGCCGGGGGAACAGGACATCCGCGCCGTCCGGATCGAGGTCGATCCCGCCGCCGCCGATCCCTGGCGCTTCAGCCTGATCGGGGCGGAGGACCGCCCGGCCCGCCCGGGCTGCTGACAGCAACAGCCGGGCTGGCGATCAGCCCGGCAGCCAGCGCACCAGGCGGCCGAGTTCCGCCGCATCGCCCTCCGTCGCGCCGATCACGGCGGAAAGGTCGATGCGGCCGCGGCCCGGTATCTCCAGCGTCGGCGGCTCGAAGCTCGCGATGGTGGTGCCGTCCGGCGCCTCCACATGCCCGGCCGGGCGGGATTGCGTCGCCTCCGCCGGCTCGTTCCCGCGGGGATGGGCGTCGGAAGGTTCGTCATTGCCGGCGTAGCCGATGCCCTTCATGGGGGCGAGGGAATAGCGCGGCTCATCGGCCTCCCCGGGCCGCTCGATCTCGTAGCGATAGACGGCGAAGCGTTCCGGCACCGTGCGACCCCTTGTCCTGCCGGCGCCACGAACGCGGCGCGGCAGGCCGGGGTTGCCGGTCAGGCGCGGACCAGGCCGGCCAGGGCGGGCGCGTCCCGGCTGTCCGGGAAGGCCTGCGCCACCGCGGCCTCGGGCAGCCGCAGATGGTCCCGCAGCAGCCCCTTGGCGATGCTGCGCAGGTCGCGCGTCGGCCGCAGGTCCCGGTTCTCCAGCAGCGCGTCCTGGGACAGGCCCGGCCAGTCCGCCAGCACCTTGCCGCCGGCCACGCCGCCGCCCACCAGGAAGGCCACGCCGCCCGTGCCATGGTCCGTGCCCTGGGTGCCGTTCACCCGGGCGGTTCGGCCGAATTCCGTCATCACCAGGATCGCCGTCTGCGCCCAGGCATCGCCCAGCGCCGTGCGCAGCACCCCGATGCCGCCATCCAGCTCCCGCAACGGCCCCAGCAGCCGCCCGGCCTGCCCGGCATGGGTGTCCCAGCCGCCGATCTCCAGCACCGCCACGCGCGGCCCGGCGCGTTCCGCCAGCAGCCGCCCCGCCGCCGCCGCCAGGCGGGGGAAGGTGCTGCGGTCCGGCTCCGCGGAGGGCCCGCCCAGCGTCTGCGCCGCGAAGCCGCGGCTGCGCATCGCCTCGGCGAAGATCGGCGCCATGCGTTCATCCGCCGCATGCAGCGCCGCCAGCCGGTGGACGAGGTCCTCGGAGGGCAGTTCCAGCCCCGGCGGGGCATAGGCGCCGACGGGGGCGGGGCCGCGCAGCAGCATGGGCAGGCCGGTGCCGATCGCCAGCCCCGGCCGCGCCTGGCCGGAGCCGGGCAGGGACAGCAGCGCCCGGTTCAGCCAGCCGCTGTTCATCCGCTGAGTGGCGCCGATCTCCATCAGGTCCTGCGCCTCGAAATGGCTGCGGCTGCGGTAGGGCCCGGCCACCGCATGCGCCACCAGCGCCTGCCCGTCCCGGTACAGCGCGTGGATGTTGGCCAGCGCCGGATGCAGCCCGAACCGCCCGCCCAGGTCGAGCAGCCCGTTCTCCTGCCCCGGCTCCGGCAGCGCCAGCGGCCCGCGCAGCTGCGCCAGCATGGGGTCGGTATAGGGCTGCACCGCCGCCAGCCCATCCAGCCCGCCGCGCAGCATGATGACGATGAAGCGCTGCTCCCCCGGCGCCTGGCCGAAGGCGATGCGCGATCCGCCCAGGACGAAGGTGGCGCCAAGGCCGAGCAGCACGCCGCGCCGGCCCGGGCGGAAGGAGGCATGCGGCGCGCCGCGCGGGATCTCTCTCTCGGTCATCGGTGCATGAACTCCGGGCTGCCGAGCAGCAGCGTGATGGCATCCCGCACGGAGCCCGCGCGGGCCATGGCGGTCGCCGTCTCCGGCCGGCCGAGCGGGCCGAGCGCCGCCTCCGCCGCGGCCCGGGGATCGATGCGGGAGACGCGGGCGGCCAGGGTATAGGCCCAGTCGATGCGCCGCATCACCGCCTCCGGCCCCGCCCAGCCGGCGGCGGTGTCCGGCCAGCCATTCGGCTGCGGCGCCCGCCACAGCGTCTGGTCCAAAGCGGCCATGCCCGCCAGCACCACATCCGCCCGCGCCACGTCGAGCCCGGTGGCCCGCACGGCGGCGATGACGTAGTCCGCCGGCGCGCGGAACTTCACCAGCGGCTCCCAGGCCTGCGGCAGGCGGACCAGCAGGCGGGACACGGCGGCCAGGTTGCCCCGCGTGTCCCGCAGCTCCGCCGCGATGGCGGAGACGGCGGCCGGCGGCGGGTCATCCGCCACGAAATGCCGCGCCAGCTTCACCGCCAGGTGGCGCCAGGTGGCCGGATGCTCCGCCAGGAAGCGCAGCGCGGATTCGCCCGCCGCCTCGCCTTCCCCGAAGCGGCGGCCCATCAGCACCTTCTCGCCCGGCTCATGCGCCGCCGCGCGGAACACGAAGCCATGCGGCGGCGCCTGCAGCTCGACCGACCATCCCGTCAGGATGCGGGCGAATTCCTGCACATCCGCCTGGGTGTAGCCGCCGGCGGGGGACAGGGTGTGCAGCTCCAGCACCTCCCGCGCCAGATTCTCGTTCAGCCCGCGCCGGCCGCGCTGCCCGACCTGGCTCTGCGGCCCGACGGAGCCCGCATTGTCGAGGTAGAGCAGCATGGCCGGGTGGCGCGCCACCGCCACCACCATGTCGGCGAAGCGGCCCGTGACATGCGGGCGGATCGCTTCGCGTTCGAAGGCGCCGGAGATGGAGGCGGTGCGGCTGGCCCGGCGGCTCACCGTGAAGTGGTTCATCCAGAAATCGACCAGCCGTTCCCGGAAGGGCTGCTCCGCCGTCATGCGGCGGGCGGCGAAGGCGATGCCCTCGTCGCGGATCAGCACCTCCATCGCCGCGCGGCCATTCGGCGCGCGGGGGCGGTCCTGCCCGGCCCTGAGCGCGGCGGCATCCTCCGCCCGCAGGCGCAGCGCATCGGGGGTGGCGATGCCCTCCGGCGGCGGCGCGGGGTTGTCGATCTGCCGGAGGAGCCAGGCCTCCGGGTCTTCGGGCGGGGCCTCTCCAAGCCGCAGGCCGTAGCCGAAGCGGATGGCGGCGATGTGTCCTCGGACGCTCATGACCGCTCACCTACCAGAGCGCCCGGCCAGCGTCAGCTTTCATAACGTGACGGAGCGTGACGCGGCCCGGCGGCCAGCCTTCCCGGCCGATCTCCCGCCGGAACAGGCCAGCCCTGCGCGTCCTGCCACGCGGGAGTGCTTGCAAAACCGGCCCGGAGAGGGCATCTCCCCCTCCGCACAAGGCTAGATTCGGAACCATTGCGCGGGCGGCACGGGGATTTCCCCGCTGTCGGGCCCGCTTTCGCGTATGGAGGCCCATCGTGGCGCGCACACCGCTCGACAAGATCCGCAACATCGGCATCACGGCGCATATCGATGCCGGCAAGACGACGACGACCGAGCGGATTCTCTACTACACCGGCAAGTCCCACCGGATCGGTGAGGTCCACGACGGCAACACCACGACCGACTACATGGAGCAGGAGCGCGAGCGGGGGATCACCATCACCTCCGCCGCCGTGACCGCCGTGTGGAAGGACTACCGGATCAACGTCATCGACACGCCCGGCCACATCGACTTCAACATCGAGGTCAACCGGTCGCTGCGCGTGCTGGACGGCGCCGTCTTCATCATCGAGGGCGTGGCCGGCGTGCAGCCGCAGTCCGAGACCAACTGGCGCCTGGCGGACCGCTACAACGTCCCGCGCATCATCTTCATCAACAAGCTGGACCGCACCGGCGCCGACTTCTACCGCGCCGCCGCCACCCTGACCGAGAAGCTCGGCATCAACTGGGTGACGCTGCAGCTGCCGATCGGCATCGAGGACACCTTCGTGGGCGTCGTCGACCTGGTCGAGATGAAGGCGATCATCTGGAAGGGCGACGAGCTCGGCGCGAAGTACGAGGACGCGCCGATCCCGGCCGACCTGGCCGACAAGGCCGCCGAATACCGCCAGAAGCTGATCGACACCTGCGTCGGCGTCGATGAGGCGGCGATGGAGGAATACTTCGACAAGGGCGACGTCTCCGTCGAGACGCTGAAGAAGTGCATCAAGAAGGGCACGATCACCGGCGAGTTCCGCCCCGTGCTCTGCGGCACCGCCTTCAAGAACAAGGGCGTGCAGCCCCTGCTCGACGCCGTCGTGGACTACCTGCCGAGCCCGGTGGACATCGAGGGCATCAAGGTGGCGCCGGAGGAAGGCCAGGACGAGACGGCCGACCGCCGCGTGATCCCGGCCGACGAGAACGCGCCCTTCGCCGGCCTCGCCTTCAAGATCATCAACGACAAGTACGGCAACCTGACCTTCGTGCGCGTCTACCGCGGCGTCCTCAAGCAGGGCGACATGGTGATGAACACCACGAAGGGCCAGCGCGAGCGCATCGGCCGCATGTTCCAGATGCACGCCGACAAGCGGGAGGAGATCAAGGAAGTCTCCGCCGGCGACATCGCCGCCTTCGTCGGCCTGAAGGACACCGGCACGGGTGACACGCTGGCCGATCAGGCCGACCCCGTGGTGCTGGAGCGCATGGCCTTCCCGGTCCCCGTCATCGACATCTCCGTCGAGCCGAAGACGAAGGACGCGGTGGAGAAGATGCAGATCGGCCTCGGCAAGCTGGCGGGCGAAGACCCCTCGCTCCGCGTCAAGACCGACCAGGAAAGCGGCCAGACCATCCTGTCCGGGATGGGCGAGCTGCACCTCGAGATCATCGTCGATCGCCTCCGCCGCGAATACAACGTGGAGTGCAACATCGGCGCCCCGCAGGTGGCCTACCGCGAGACGATCACCAAGGCGCATACCGAGACCTACACCCACAAGAAGCAGTCGGGTGGCTCGGGCCAGTACGCCGAGGTGAAGATCGTCTTCGAGCCGAAGGAGCGGAACGAGGGCATCGAGTTCGTCAACGCCGTCGTCGGCGGCGCGGTGCCGAAGGAATACATCCCGGCGGTCGAGAAGGGCATCAAGGTCCAGGCCGACACCGGCGTGCTGGCCGGCTTCCCCACGGTGGACTTCAAGTACTCCCTGGTGGACGGCAAGTACCACGACGTCGACTCGAGCGCCCTGGCGTTCGAAATCGCCGCCAAGGCCTGCTTCCGCGAAGGCATGAAGAAGGCTAGCCCGGTCATCCTCGAGCCGATCATGGACGTGGAAGTCACCACGCCGCAGGACCATGTCGGCGACGTCGTCGGCGACCTGAACCGCCGCCGCGGCGTGATCCAGTCGCAGGACATGGCCGGCACCTCCGTCATCGTGCGCGCCCATGTGCCGCTGAAGGAGATGTTCGGCTACATCTCGAACCTCCGCGGCATGACCAAGGGCCGCGCGAGCTTCTCGATGCAGTTCCACCACTATGATCCGGTGCCGCGCAACGTCGCCGACGAGATCATGAAGAAGTCCGCCTGATCCACCCGGATCGGCGTGCCGCGGGCGGCGCGGGGGGGCAACCCCCGCGCCGTTTTGCGTTTGCACCTGCTTTGGTCATAGTCATCAAAGCAGTTGCAGCTGCTGAAGGCGCCATAGCGCCGCTTAAATACAACCGCGTTCTCCTGAAAGTTTTGTAGATTCATCAGTCGCGAGGCGGAGATGAGCTCAGATCAGCGTCTGCAATTCGATGCTATTTTGGCGTCTGAAAATCTCCACGCTTTCTTGACGGATGATAAGGATCGCGACCGCTGGATCTATCAGAACGCAGAGGAAATGCAGGCGCTTTTGGTAATCGATGCGACGTTGAGGCTTGTCCATGACGCGGTTGCTTTATCGGCGACGATCGATGCAACTGAAGCCGCCTTCTACCTCAGGCATGGCGTAGGGCGGCGCCTTAAGTTTATCTGGCATGCGCTTCGGCGAATTTATTACACAGCACCACCGCAACGAGAGCGTCCGCTTGATACCAACGAAGTCGAAGACCTCTCGGTCGACCTCAACGTGATTTATATCAATGTAAGGGGTGTGGTTGATAATTTTTCCTGGGCGGTCGCAAATGCGTTTGGTGCTGTGCCTGGTAGGGAATTGAAGCTGCAATCGATCGATATTTTTAACGCCGCGTTCCAGGCAGCTATTCCAGCGCGCAGTCTGTACGCCGCATGTGAGCCATTCAAGGCTTGGTATCGTGCAGTTAAGCTGCTTCGCGATCCTAGCGCCCACCGGATCCCTTTGTCTGTGGTGCCTGCGGTGTTGGATGTCGGCGCGACAGCCGAGTATGCTCGATATGAGAGCTTGCTCAAAGAGCGCTGGATTGAAATAACACCGCTATTGTCGGAAGAGACGAAAAGCAGTGACATCGCGGAAACTACGGCTTCGGCGACGAGGATACACGGTCAGCTACTTGAAGAGATTGCGCGGCTGCAAAGTGCGCGCGATCGGGTCGGTCGGTTTCCAAGCCTTTTTGTTCATCACCCTAACGAGCCGGCGATGACAATTTATCCTACAATCTTTGAAGACGTAGCACAGTTAATACTGTTTTCCAAGCAGTGCTTGGCGAATTTGGCCGCAAGACGCCCAGATTAGTCACAGTGTAGTAATTGCGTTATGCAGCCGGTCGCCTACCGCTTCATGAAGTGCGTCGCCACCGCGTCCAGCACCACCGCGCCATTGTCCACGCGCCGCAGCAGGTAGCGCAGCTTCGCGATCCCCATCTCCGGCTTGCTGCGGGAGGGCCGGATCTCCACGACCGACAGCGTGAAGGACACCTCCGTGTCCGGCGGCAGCGGCGCCGGCCAGGCCAGCTCCATGCCCCCGCCGGCCAGGTTGATCCGGCCGATCAGCCCGCTCCGCACCAGGTGCCCGATGGCGGAGGACAGGGTGTGCAGCCCGGACGCCACCAGCCCGCCGAAGATCGACGTCTTCGCCGCTTCCTCATCCAGGTGGAAGTATTGCGGGTCGTACTTCCCGGCGAAGTCCAGCACCTCCTGCCGCGGCAGGGCGTAGCGGCCGAGGTCGAATTCCTGGCCGGGCGTCAGCTCATCGAGCGAATTCAGCGGTTCCATGGGGGCGCAGGGTAGGGGGCTCCCCGCCCCCTTGTCACGCCGCCCGCGGCCGCATGCCCCGCTGCACCGCGCGGCCGATCATCACCAGCCAGATCACGATGGTGGCGACGCCCAGCACGCCCGCGATCGGGCGCATGAAGAACTCGATCGCCGCGCCATCCGCCTTGATCATGGACTGGACGAAGGTCTGTTCCAGCATCTCCCCCAGCACCAGGCCCAGGATCAGTGGCGCCACGGGGATGCCATGCTCCTCCAGGAACCAGCCGAACAGGCCCATCACCAGCATCAGCGCCACGCCATAGAGGCTGTTGGTCATGGCGAAGCTGCCGACCAGGCAGAAGAGCAGGATGATCGGCAGCAGCAGGTTCTTCGGCACCCGCAGGATCTGCCGCGCCGACTTGATGGCCGCCCAGCCGAGCGGGAGCATGATGATGTTGGCCAGGATGAAGATCAGGAACACCGCGTAGATCAGCTGCGGATTCTCCTGGAACACGGTCGGGCCCGGGTTCATCCCCTTCATGTAGAGCACGCCGATGACGATGGCCGTGATGCTGTCCCCCGGGATGCCGAAGACCAGCGCGGGAATCCAGGCACCGCCCAGCGCCGAGTTGTTGGCGGAGGTGCTGTCCACGATGCCCTCGACATGCCCGGTGCCGAACTTCTCCGGCTCCTTCGAGAAGCGCTTGGAGACGGCGTAGCTGATCCAGGCCGCGATATCCGCCCCCGCGCCCGGCAGCGCGCCGATCGCGGTGCCGAGCAGGCTGCCGCGGAGGAAGTTGAACCAGTAGCGACGGAAGACGGCGCCGACGCCGCGGAAGATGTTCCCCACCTCCTGCGCCACCATCCGCCCCGCGGCATCGATGCTGACGGCGCCGCGCATCAGCTCGCTCACCGCGAACATGCCGATCAGCGTGGGCACGAAGTTGATGCCGGACATCAGGTCCACGTCGCCGAAGGTGAAGCGCGGATAGCCGGCGGCGGGGTCGATGCCGACGGTCGCCAGCAGCAGCCCGATGAACAGCGAGAGAAAACCCTTCACCGGATCGGCATTCGTCATGAACACCGCGCAGGTCAGGCCGAGGCAGGCGAGCCAGAAATACTCGTAGGAGGAGAAGTTGATGGCGACCTCGGCCAGCAGCGGCGCGCAGGCGATCAGCACCGCGACGCCGACCAGCCCGCCGGCGACGGAGAAGACCAGGTTCACCCCGAGATTGAGGTTGAGCTGCCCCTTCTGCGTCATCGCATAGGATTCGTCGGTATAGGCGGCGGAAGCCGGCGTGCCCGGCATGCGCAGCATCGCCGCCGGGATGTCGCCCGCGAAGATCGCCATGGCCGTCGCGGTGACGATGGCACCCAGCGCCGGCACCGGCGACATGAAGAAGGTGACGGGCACCAGCAGCGCCGTCGCCATGGTGGCGGTCAGCCCCGGCATGGCGCCGACGAACATGCCGAACACCGCGGAGGCCGCGATGACCGCCAGCACGAAGGGATCGAGGACGAGGCCGATGGCCTGGATCAGCGGGTCCATCAGAGGAAGGGGTCCATCAGGCCACGGGGCAGGGGCACGCGCATCATCACCGCGAAGAACCAGTGCACCAGCAGCGTCATGCCCGCCGCGACGGGCAGCGCCACCACCGGCCGCGCCCGGAACCACAGGAACAGCGCCATCAGCAGCAGGAAGGCCGTCGGGATGAAGCCCAGCGGGTCACTCGCCAGGATGTAGAACAGGGCGGCGGCGGGGATGGCGAGGAAGGAGACCAGGCGCGCGGGCTCCCGCACCCAGGCCTCCGCCACCACCAGCCCGCCCCGCGCCCGGATGCCGCGCAGCACCAGCAGGGCGGCGCAGACGGCGATGCCGACGGCCAGGATGCGCGGGAACAGGTTGGGGCCGTAATCCTGGCCCGGGAAGGCGGGGAAGAAGGTGGTCAGCCACCAGACCCACCCCGCGAAGCCCAGCAGGATGGCGCCGAGAAGGGCATCGTTCAGTCGCATGGCATCGGCCCCTCGGCGCCGGCCCGCTCAGCCGCGGGCCAGGCCGGCGGCGCGCATGGCGTCGCCCATCGCCTTGTCGGCTTCCGCCATGAAGCTGGTGAAATGCGCCTGGTCGCCCCACACCACGCCGAAGCCGCGGCTCGCCATGAACTCCTTGTATTCGTTGCTGTCATAGGCCTTCTTCAGGCTCTCGATCAGCCGCTGCTGGACGTCCTGCGGCATGTTCCGCGGCCCCGCGATGCCGCGCCAGGCGCCGGTGGAGTAGTTGATGCCGAGCGTCTCGTTCAGCGTCGGCACCTGCGCGAACATCGGGTTCCGCTGCGGCGCCATGATGGCCAGCGACTTGGCGCGCCCCGCATCGATCATCGCCCGCGCCTCGGGGACGGAGCAGGTGACGATGTCCACGCCGCCCGCCGCCAGTTCCTGCATCGCCGGCGCCGCGCCGTTGGAGGGCACCCAGCGCACATGGTCGCCGCGCAGCCCCATCGCCTGCAGCCAGCCCACCAGCGCCAGGTGCCAGATGCCGCCCTGGCCCGTGCCGCTGGCGCGGAAGCGCCCGGCGGGCGCGGCCTTGATGGCATCCGCCAGCGCCTTGATGTCGGCATGGGGCGAATTCTGCGCCACCTGCACGCCCGGCGGATCCTCGTTCAGCAGGGCGAGCGGCGTGTAGCTGCTGGGCTTCAGCTCCGTCAGGCCCTGCCAGTGCATCATGGCGATCTCGACCGTGATCATCCCGATCGTGTAGCCATCGGGGGCGGCCGTCGCGATGGCGCTGTGGCCCACCACGCCCGAACCGCCGGTGCGGTTCACCACGTTCACGGGCTGGCCGAGGTCGCGTTCCAGCAGGCTGCCCACGATGCGCGCGGTGGCGTCCGTGCCGCCGCCGGCGCCCCAGGGGACGATCATCTGGATGGGCCGGTTCGGCCAGCGCGGCTGCGCCAGGGCCGGCAGGGCCAGGCCGGCGGCGCCAAGGCCGGACGCGGCCAGCAGGGTGCGGCGGTTCACGCGGATCATCGTGCTTTCCTCCCGTTGCGCTGCCGATGACCCGGCGCGCTTGCGGGAAGGCTATGCGCGATACCGCCGCCGCATCAAGCGCGCGGGGCGGCGGCGGGCCTCACGATCAGCAGCGTCCCGTCCACGCCCTCGACCCGCACGCTCTCCCCGACCGCGGGAGCCGCCGCGTCGCGCGGCAGCCGCGCCGCCCAGTCGCTGTCGCCGAGCCGGACGCGCAGCGCATGCTCATCGGCCTGGATGACGGTGGCGTGCCGCCCGACCAGCCCGGCCTCCGGCGCGTTCACGCGATGCGCCGTGCCCTCCGCCCGCCGCTTGAAGCGCAGCGAAAGCAACACGCCCCCCGCCAGCAGCAGCAGGAAGATCGCGACCTCCGCCGCGAAGCCGGGGTCGCGCAGCAGCACGACCAGCCCCGTGCCGATGGCCGCGATCCCGGCCCAGAGGAACCAGACCCCCGGCAGCAGCAATTCGGCGCCGAGCCCGACGAGCCCGGCCAGGATCCAGATCAGCCCCGGTTCCACGGGCTCACCCCCGGCACCGTCGGCGCGGCGGGCGGCGGGGAGCCCGCGGGCGGCGGCCCGGCGCGCAGCAGCTCCATCGCCTGGGTGATGCCCCCGGCCAGGGAGGCGCTTTCCATCGGCACCACCACGAGCTTGGAGGCCGGGTTGCCCGCCAGCGATTCGAAGGCCTTCACATATTGCTGGGCGATGAAGTAGCGCAGCGCGTCGGACCCCGCGCCGGCCGCCGCTTCCGCCACCATGCGCGTGGCGTTGGCTTCCGCCTGGGCCAGCGCCTCCCGCGCCTCCGCGTCGCGCAGCGCGGCGTCGCGCCGCCCCTCGGCCTGCAGCACCAGCGCCTGCTTGTCGCCCTCCGCCTTCGCCACGCTGGCGCGGCGCTCGCGCTCCGCCGTCATCTGCAGGTTCATGGCGCGGATCAGGTTCTCCGGCGGCTCGATCTTGCGGATCTCGACGCGGCTGACCTTGGCGCCCCAGGCCTCCGTCGCGCCATCGAGGATGCTGAGCAGCGAGGTGTTGATCCGGTCGCGCGACGACAGCGTCTGGTCCAGGTCCATCTCGCCGATCACGGCGCGGATGTTGGTCATGGCCATCGCCACCAGCGCCTGCTTCAGGTCCTGCACCGCATAGGCCGCCTTGGCCGGGTCCATGACGCGGTAATAGACGATGCCGTCCACGGCGACGGAGGCATTGTCCTTGGTGATGACGGACTGCTCCGGGATGTCGAGCACCACTTCCTGCACGTTCAGCTTCCGCCCGATGCCATCGACATAGGGGATGATGAGGTTGAGGCCCGGCTGCAGCAGCCGCGTGAAGGCGCCGAAGCGCTCCACCGACCAGACCTCCCCCTGCGGCACGGTGCGGACGCCCTTCGCCACGGTGACGACGGCCAGGACGAGGATGATGACGAGGATGATGGTGGCGAGCGGTATCTCGGGCATGCGGCAACCTCCGGGGATTCGACTCCACCTGTGCCCGATATCATCGGCCGCGAATGCGGCGCATGCATGACGTTCGCGTGTCTTGTCCTGCATCAAGGCGGCGGCGTCCCGCCCGGTCCAGGCTGCCACCCGTCAGGAAACGGGGGAATGGCGATGCAGGGCTGGATGAGGATGGCGGCGCCGGTGCTGCTGGCGGTGGCGCTGGCGCTGCTGCCGGCGCCGGCGGGCCTGGCGCCGCATGCCTGGCTCTACTTCGCGATCTTCGCCGGCGTGGTGCTGGCGCTGGTGCTGGAACCCATCCCCGGCGCGCTGATCGGGCTGACGGGCGTGACGCTCATCGCGCTGCTCGCCCCCTGGGTGCTCTACGGGCCCGCGGAGCTGGCGCGGCCGGGCTTCCGCCCCGCCACCGCCTCGCTCACCTGGGCGCTGTCGGGCTTCAGCAACGCCACGGTCTGGCTGATCTTCGCCGCCTTCATGTTCGCGCTGGGCTACGAGAAATCGGGCCTCGGCCGGCGCATCGCGCTGCTGCTGGTGCGCGCCATGGGCCGGCGGACGCTGACGCTGGGCTACGCCATCGCCTTCGCGGACCTGGCGCTGTCGCCCTTCACGCCGAGCAACACGGCACGCTCCGGCGGCACCATCTATCCGGTCATCCGCAACCTGCCGCCGCTCTATGGCAGCCTGCCCAACGATCCCTCCGCGCGGCGGGTCGGCGGCTATGTCATGTGGACGGCCATCGCCGCCACCTGCGTCACCTCCTCCATGTTCCTCACCGCGCTGGCGCCGAACCTGCTGGCGGTGGAACTGGCCAGCCGCACCGCGCGCGTGACCATCACCTGGTTCGAATGGTTCCTGGCCTTCGCCCCGGTGGGCCTGGTGCTGCTGCTGGCCGTGCCGGCGCTGGCCTGGAAGCTCTACCCGCCCGAGGTGACGGAGGGGCAGGAGGTCGTGGCCTGGGCCGGGGAGGAGCTGCGCCGCATGGGCGGCCTGACGCGGAAGGAGGTCACGCTCGGCCTCCTCGTCGTGGCGGCGCTCGCCCTCTGGGTCTTCGGCGAGCCGGCCTTCAACGGCACCACCGTGGGCCTGGCGGTCTTCGCCGCCATCGTGCTGACCGGCATCGCCAGCTGGGACGACGTGCTGGCCAACAGGCAGGCCTGGAACACGCTGACCTGGTTCGCGACGCTGGTGGCGCTGGCCGGCGGGCTGGCGCAGGTGGGCTTCGTGACCTGGTTCGCGGGCAAGGTGGGCGGCGCCGTCGCCGGCGTCTCCCCCATGGTCGCGCTGGTGGCGCTGGTGGTCGTCTTCTACCTGGCCCACTACGCCTTCGCCTCCGTCACCGCCCATGTCACGGCGCTGCTGCCGGTGATGCTGACGGTGGGCGCCGCCGTGCCGGGGATGGACCTGAAGGCGCTGACGCTGGCCCTCGTGCTCACCCTCGGCATCATGGGAATCCTGACGCCCTACGCGACGGGGCCGAGCCCGGTCTATTACGGCAGCGGCTACCTGCCGTCCCGCGACTACTGGCGGCTCGGCGCCGTCTTCGGGGCGCTGTTCCTGGTCGTCTTCCTGGTGGTGGGCATCCCCTGGATCATGCTGATCCGCTAGCCCGACCGAATCCCTTGGCCGGATCGGCCAGGGGGGCCTAGCCTCGGCGGGCTCCGCCGGGCTGCCCGCATGACCGATCCCTCCACCCCGAAGCCCGCCCCCTGGCTCCGCGTGCTCCGCCTTCCGCCGGTCCGCCTGGTGCTGCTGGGCGGGCTGCTCTTTGCCATGCTGGTGATGAGCAACGACGTCATGCTGGCCTTCGCGGGCCAGCCGATCCGCGCGGCCGCGGCCGCCGCCGGCATGGGGGCGCTCGGCCTCGCTGCCTATGCCGCCTTCGTCCGCTTCATCGAGGGTCGCGGCGTGAGCGAACTCGCCCTGCCGCCGCTGCGCCGGGACCTGCCGGTCGGCCTCGCGATCGGCGCCGGGCTCTACGCCGCCTGCGTGCTGATCCTGATGCTGCCCGGCATCTACCAGGTCGAGGGCCTGAACCCCTGGGCCTTCCTGCTGCCCGCGATCGCCATGGCGATCAGCTCCGGCATCTTCGAGGAGCTGCTCTTCCGCGGCGCGCTGTTCCGCATCCTGGAGGAGATGGCCGGCAGCTGGATCGCCCTCATCCTCTCCTCCCTCGTCTTCGGCTTCATGCACCTGCTGAACCCCGCGGCCACGGTGCTCGGCGCGCTGTTCATCAGCATCGAGGCCGGGCTGCTGCTGGCCGCCGCCTATGTGCTCACGCGCCGCCTCTGGCTCGGCATCGGCTTCCACATGGCGTGGAACTACACGCAATCCGCCATCTTCTCGGGCGTCGTCTCCGGCGGCGTCACCGCCCCCGGCCTCATCCGCCCGCGCATCGAGGGGCCGGTGGCGCTGACGGGCGGCAGCTTCGGCCTGGAGGCGTCGCTGGTCGCCTTCCTGCTCTGCACCGCGACGGGCGTGGTGCTGCTGGCCCTGGCCATCCGCCAGGGCCGGATGCGGCCCCCGCCGTGGCGCCGCGGGGGCTGACCCGCGCGTCTCAGCCGGGGTCGGCCGTGCGGATGCTCTCCGCGCCCTTGTGGTCCATCCGCCGGCCGAGCGTGGTGTCCAGCTGGCGGGACGCCTTCTGCAGCGCGCCCACCAGCGCCTGCTTCACCGTATCGGCCTCATGCGTCACCGCCATCGGCCTGGCGTTGGCGGGCCGCGCCTCGATCATGCAGCGCTTGTCGGTGCCGCCCTTCTCCGCGTTCACGTCGTTGATGTGGACCTCGACGCGGGTCAGGTGCTGGGCGAAGCGGCCGAGCTGCCCTTCCACCTTCTCCTGCACCCGCTCCACCAGCGCGGCGCTGCCATTGGTGTCGTTGTCCGTGTTGACCTGGACCAGCATGCGCATTCTCCCGGTTGCTTGGGGGGGCAACGCCCGGAAGCGCCGAGGGTTGTCAGCGCAGCGCCCGCTCGTATTCCGCCGGGAAGGTCGCCAGCGAACTCGCCAGCACCGTCGCCGCGCCATCCACCAGCCCGCAGCGCCCGCTGCCCGGCAGCAGCGCGGCCAGGTTGCGCAGCGCCTCCAGGTCCCCCGGCCGGCCATTCCCCGCCTCCAGCCGCTCCAGCAGCCGCGCCACCTGGAAGGTGCCGACCTTGCAGGGCGGGCATTGCCCGCAGCTCGATGCCGCGAAGAACCCCACATATTCCGCCGTCTTGCGCAGGATGGAGGTGCCATCCCCCACCACGATCATCGCCCCGGTGCCGAGCCGAGAGCCCCGCGCCCGCAGGCTGTCGAAATCCATCGCGACGTCCAGGTCGGCGGCCGTCAGCAGCGTGTTGGAGGGCCCGCCCGTGAACACCGCCTTGAAGCCCCGCCCGCCCAGCATCCCCCCGCCATGCTCGAAGACCAGCGCCCGCAGGCTGGTCCCCATCGGCAGCTCATGCAGCCCCGGCCGCAGCACGTCGCCCGAGAGCGAGAACAGCTTCGTCCCCGCCGCATCCCCGATGCCGAGGCCGCGATACCAGCCCGCCCCCTTCGCCAGGATGTGCCCGGCCTGCGCCAGCGTCTCCACATTGTTGACCAGCGTGGGCGCACCGCCGACGCCGTGGCTCGCGGGGAAGGGGGGTTTCAGCGCGGGGAAGGGGAAGCCGCCCTGCACGGAAGCCACCGCCGCCGTCTCCTCCCCCCCGATGTAGAGCCCGCTGCTCTCCACCACCCGCAGCGCCACCGCCTCTCCCACCGCCGCCGAGACCTCGGCCAGCAGCGGATGCGCCATCCATTGCGCCGCGGCGTCGCGCAGCCCGGCGACGGTCGCGCCCTCCCGCGGGTTCACATACAGCGCCACCCGCGCCGCCCGCACGGCCAGCGCCGCGACCAGCGCACCCTCGATCACCTGGTGCGGCGTCTCCGCCAGCAGGAAGCGGTCCTTGAAGGTGCCGGGCTCATCCTCGTTGCCATTGGCGATGATCCACTTGCCCGGCCCGGGCTCCGCCGCCACCGCCGCCCATTTCCGGTGCGCCGGGAAGCCCGCACCGCCCAGGCCGCGCAGCCCCGCTTCCTCGATCACCGGGATGATGGCGGCGGGATCGCGCAGCGCCGCCCGCAGCCCATGCCCCGCCACGGCCAGATGGGCATCCAGCGCGGCAACCCGCAGCGCCGGGTCCGTCAGCACCCTCATGCCGCCACCCGCTTCCGCAGCATCGCCGCCAGGTCCACATTGCCATAGGCCGGGAAGACCATCGGCGCCCGCCGGTCCAGCGGCAGCCCCGCCGCCACCAGCCCCCGTTCCCAATCCGCGAGATGCGTCAGCCCGACGCCGCGCGGCCGGTCCTCCCGCACCGCTTCCGCCGCCGCCGCCCCGGCGCGCCGCCCGAAGGCCACCAGCTCCAGCAGCGCATTGCCCATCAGCCGGTTCAGCCCGTGCAACCCGCCGGAGGCCTCGCCGGCGCAGAACAGCCCCGGCACCGCCGTGCGCCCCTCCGCATCGATGGCGATGCCGCCATTCTGGTAGTGCAGCGTGGGGCGGATCAGGAAGGGCTCCCGCGCCGGGTCGAAGCCCGCGCGATGCGCCAGGTGCGACAGCGTCACCAGCCGCTTCGCCAGGATGCCGGGATTCGCGGCCTCCAGCCCCGGCGTGTCGAGCAGCACGCCCGCGCAGCCCTCGCGCTCCACCGCGCGGCCTTCCGCGATCTCCCGCAGGATGGCGGCGGCCACCACGTCCCGCGGCGCCAGCTCATCCACGAAGCGCTGGCCGAGCCCGTTGAACAGCAACCCCCCCGCCGCCCGCGCGGCCTCGCTGATCAGCGTCCCGGCCAGGTGCGGCGGCCAGGCGATGCCGGTCGGGTGGTACTGGAAGCTCTCCACCTCCCGCAGCCCGGCGCCGAGCCGATAGGCCAGCACCAGCCCATCCGCCGTCGCGCCGTAATGGTTGCTGGTCGGAAAGCCGCCGAGATGCAGCCGCCCCGCGCCGCCCGTCGCCAGCACCACCGCGCCGGCGCGGGCCAGCACCAGCTCCCGCCGCTCCAGATCCAGCGCCACGGCGCCGGCGCAGCGCCCATGCGGGTCCGTCAGCAGCTCCACCGCCGGGTGGCGTTCCAGCACCGTGATCCCCGGCGTCAGCAGCACCGCCTCCCGGATCACGCGCATCAGCTCCAGCCCGGTATAGTCGCGGAAGGAGAGCAGCCGCGCCGCCGTCGCCCCGCCCGGCTTCTTGCGCAGCAGGTGGCCGCCGATGCGGTCCTCGCCCTCCGCCAGGTCGAAGCCCATGCCCTGCTGGATCAGCCAGCGGATCGCCTCCGGCCCATCCCGCACCATGGCCGCCACCAGCGCCCGGTCGGCGCGGAAATGCCCGGCGCGGAGCGTGTCCTCGTAGTGCCGTTGCAGCGAATCCTCGGCCCCCACCGCGGCCTGGATGCCGCCCTCCGCCATCACCGTGTTGCCGTCGCCCATGCGGAGCTTGGTCAGCATCAGCACCCGCGCGCCCGCCCGCGCCGCGGTCAGCGCGGCGATGCAGCCGGCGCCGCCCGCACCCAGCACCAGCACCTCCGCCTCCCGCATCGCGCGGCCGGCGATGTCCACATCCTCCACCAGCGCGTTGGAGTGCAGCAGGTCCGCCAGCGCGGCGGGGCAGGGGGCGCCGGCCGAGACGCCGACCCGCAGCGGCACCATCGCCCCCGGCGCCTGGTCCGGGTGGAAGCCCCGCAGCAGCGCATCGCGGTCGATGGCCGGCGGCGGCGCGGGATCGCGCGGCGCCGCCAGCGCGGCCTCCCAGCCGATCATGGCCGGCTCCCCGGCGAATCGAGGTCGATCGCCTGGCCGCCGCCCTCCACCTGACGGAGGCGCTCGATCAGGTCGCCCGGCCGCAAGGTCAGGCTGTTCGCCATCCGCCGCAGGAACTGGCCGAGATGCGACGGCGCGATGTGCTCCGGGCAGGCGGCCACGCAGAGGTTGCACATGACGCAATGGTCGAAGAGGGCCCCCGCCGCCAGCGCCCGGCCCTCCACCGCCAGGTTGACCGCCTTCTGCACCTCGATCCCCTTGGGGCAGGCGGCGTCGCAGCCGCCGCAATGGCGGCAATGCTTCGCCTCCGGGAAGACCGCATCCACCTGGCCGAGCGCCGTCCAGCTATCCCCCATGGCATCAAGCTCATAGGCATGCGGCCGCCTTGCCGGGAAATGGTCGATGAAGGCCACCTGCATCCCGGCCTCCGCCCGCGTCTCGCAGGCCAGGGCGGCGGCCGCGATCCGCTCCCCCGGCCGCCGCACCAGCACCCGGCAGGCCCCGCAGACCCCCTGGCCCATGCAGCCGACATTCTCCGTCAGGGGCAGCCCGGCGGCGATCCAGGCCTGGATGAGGGAGGCGCCCTCGGGCGCCTCGATCGCGTGGCCATCGATGATGAGGGGGATCGTCATGCCGCCACTGTCCCAGACCCGCGGGGCGTCCACCAATGACATATGTCATGCCCTCAATCGTCGTGCCGAAGGCACGCCTGCGGCGTGACGGGCGCGCGCTCCGCGCGCTTGGCTTCGCCGCACAGGCGGCGGGCCGCATTCCGGGACCCCATCAGCGTTGCAACGCAACGCAGATGGGCACCCGTCGCGGCCTCGGCCGGCTTCGCCGGCCGCAAGCTCCCCCTTGAACCTGTCGCGAGCGCTCGACCCCTTCTGGCCCGCCCGCCCGATCCGGGCGAGAATGGGCCATCCTGAAGGAGTTGCCCGATGGCCAACGAAGAACAGATCTGGCGCCTGGTCGACCAGCGCCGCGAGCCCTATGTCGAACTCTCCGACCGCATCTGGGGCATGCCGGAACTCTGCTACGACGAACACCGCAGCAGCGCCGAACACCGCGCGATGCTGGAGGCCGAGGGCTTCAAGGTCACCACCAACGTCGCCGGCATCCCGACCGCCGTGATGGGCGAATTCGGGGAGGGCGGGCCCGTCATCGCCATCCTCGGCGAATATGACGCGCTGCCCGGCCTGTCCCAGGAAGCCGGCGTCCCGGAGCCCCGCCCCGTGCCGGGCGAGAGCCGCGGCCATGGCTGCGGCCATAACCTGCTCGGCTCCGCCAGCCTGATGGCCGCCGCCGCCGTCAAGGATTTCCTCAGCGCCAACAACCTGCCGGGACGGGTGCGCTACTACGGCTGCCCGGCGGAGGAAGGCGGCGCCGCCAAGGGTTTCATGGTGCGCGACGGCGCCTTCGACGACGTGGACATCGCCATCACCTGGCACCCGTCGAACTTCGCCGGCGTCGATGACGCGATCAGCCTGGCGAACACCCGCATCGACTTCTCCTTCACCGGCCGCGCCTCCCACGCCGCCGCCGCGCCGCATCTCGGCCGCTCCGCGCTCGATGCCGTCGAACTGATGAATGTCGGCGTGAACTACATGCGGGAGCACATGCCGAGCGACGCCCGCATCCACTACGCCTATCTCGATGCCGGCGGCATCGCGCCGAATGTGGTGCAGGCCACGGCCAAGGTCCGCTACCTCATCCGCGCCCGCAACGTCGCGGAGCTCAAGCAGCTCGTCACCCGCGTCCGCAAGATCGCCGATGGCGCCGCGCTGATGACGGAATGCACCGTCTCCACCCGCGTCGTCTCCGCCGTCTCCGAACTCGTCGGCAACACGGCGCTGGAAAAGGCGATGCACGCCAACCTGGCGCGCCTCGGCGCCCCCGTCTGGGACGATGAGGACCGCAAGACCGCCGCCGCCTTCCAGGCCACCCTGTCGGAGGAGGACATCGCCTCCGCCTGGCGCCGCGTCGGCGTGGAGCCCCGCCCGGGCGAGGTGCTGTGCGAGCAGGTGGTGCCGGAAGGCGCCAAGGGCGTGCCGATGATCGGCTCGACCGATGTCGGCGACGTCTCCTGGAAGGTGCCGACCGTGCAGGCCCGGGGCGCCACCTGCGCCATCGGCACGCCCTTCCATTCCTGGCAGCTGACCGGCCAGGGCAAGCTGCCGGCGGCCCACAAGGGCATGGTCCATGTGGCGAAGGTGATGGCCGGCACGGCGGTGGATGCGCTGCTGAACCCGGCGATCATCGCGGAAGCCAAGGCCGACCACCGCAAGCGCACCGGCGGCAAGCCCTATGAAAGCCCGCTCCCGCCCGACGCCACCCCGGCGCTGGACATGAGCCTGTAGCCACCGGAAAGCCCTCTCCCCCCACCGGGGGAGAGGGTCGGGTGAGGGGGCCTCCCGGCCCGGGCCTCACGCCGCCGCCTGGCTGTCCCGCGCCGGTTCCGCCGCTTCCGCCGCCGGCGCGGCGGGCAGGACGATGCGGAACACCGCCCCCGGCCCCTCATTCGTCGCCGTGATCGTGCCGCCCATCCGCCGGATCAGCCCCTGGCAGATGGACAGGCCGAGCCCCGTGCCGCGCTCCAGCCCCTTGGTCGTGACGAAGGGCTCGAAGAGCCGCGCCATCACCTGGGGCGGGATGCCGCCGCCGGTGTCGGAGACGGTGATCAGCACCCTCTCCTCCGCCAGCGTCTCCGCCTTCAGCGTCACCAGCCGCTGCTCTTCCGGCGGCAGTGCCTGCATCGCATCCCGGGCATTGGCCAGCAGGTTCACCAGCACCTGCTCCAGCGCCACATTGTGCCCCAGCGCCCGCGGCGGCGGGTCCGTCAGCTCCACCCGCGTCACCACGCCGCCATCGCGCAGCGGCCCCGCCATCAGCGCCAGCACGCCCGCCAGCGCTTCCTCGATATGGATCGCCTCGGCCGGCGTCGTGTCATCCGTCCCGCGCGCCAGGCGGCGCAGATGCTCGATCACCTGGTTGGCGCGCCGCGTATAGGTGGTGATGCGGTCCAGCCGCTGGCCGATGGCCGCCATGTTGCCGCGCTTCTGCGCGCTATGCGCGTTGCTCACCGCCAGCTCGATCGCCTGCAGCGGCTGCTTCAGCTCATGCGCCAGCCCCGCCGCCAGCTCCCCCAGCGAGGCAAGCCGCGCGCTGCCGATCGCGCGCGCCTTGGCATCGCGCTCCGCCGTCACATCCGCGATGTAGCCGACGACGGACAGCGCCTCCCCCTCCACCGCGACCAGCCGCACCGTCATGCGCACCACGATGCTGCCGCCCCGCGCATGCCGCAGGCCGAGATCCGCCGCCCAGGCGCCGTCGCGCCGCAGCGCCTCGATCCCGTCCACCAGGCTGTCCCAGGGCTCCAGCACCCCCGGCAGCCCGCCCTCCGCGGCCAGCGCCTCTGGCGTCCAGCCGGAGACGGGTTCCACGCTGCGGCTCACGAACAGCTCCCGGTACCAGGGCCTTCCCTGCTCGATCATCGCCCGCGCCCCGGCGGCCAGCATGGCGCGGAAGACGATGACGGGCGCCAGCGCCAGCGTATCGTCCAGCTCCTGCCGCGCCGCCGCCTCGCGCTCCATTGCGCTGTGCTCGGCCGTCAGGTCGCGGACATAGCCGACGATCTCCCCCCCGCCCGCGGGGTTCACCGAAAGCCGCTCCATCTGCGTCAGCATCCGTCGCGCGCTGCCATCGGGCTGGCGCAGCTTCCAGGTCGCCTGCGCGAAGCCGTCCCGCAGCACCAGCGCGTTGCTCTCGGCGCGGGACAGCGAGGATTCCTCCACATACTCGTCCCAGGGGCCGAGCCCATCCAGCGCCCCGTTGGTCCACCCCGTCACGCCGGCGATGTCGCCGGTGCGGTACAGGATGCGGGACGATCCGTCGGGGAAGACCTTCCGCAGGAAGATCACGACAGGCAGCTTGCCCTGCAGGCGCTCCACCTCCGCCCGCCCGGCGCGCAGCATCGCCGCTTCCCGCCGCAGCCGCCGCTGGCGCACCGCGCCGTAGCCGAAGGCCAGCATCAGCAGCGCCGCCAGCGAATAGCCGCCCGCCGTGGCCAGCGACAGGTTGCGCACCCGCACCACCGGCGCCAGCGCGCCGGCCGCCGTCTGCCCCGCCACCGCGATGATGTTCGCCTGGTCGGAGGCCCGCAGCACCACCAGCATCACCTCCTGCTCCGCCGTGGTGGCGGTGCGGTGGTGCAGCACGCGCGCGCCCTCGCTCACCTGGCGCACCGCCTCGGGCAGGATGCGGCGGCCCACCATCTCCGGCGCCATGCTGCTATGGGCCAGCAGCACGCCATCGGTGCGCATCAGGCCGAGCGCCGTGTCGCTGCCGCTCCCCCGCATCGCCAGCGCGCGGCCGAGGTCGGCGGGGCGGTAATGCATCACCAGCACGCCGGCGAAGCGCCCGCCCTGGTCCTCCAGCCGCATCGTCACGGGCACCACCAGCTGCCCCGTGGCGCGGGAGGCGACAGGCTGGCCGAACCAGGGGGAGGGCGCGCCGCCGCGATGCACCTGCACATGCGGGCGGTCCGCCAGGTTCACGGCCGGCAGGCCGGGGCCGCTCTGCCACAGGCTGACGCCATCCGTGCCGGTGATGATCAGGTGGAAGACCGGCAGGCTGCGCAGCGTCAGCAGGTCGCGCAGCGACAGCTCGATCTCCTCCCGCCGCGTCTCCGCCTCCGGCCCCTCCGCCTGCAGCCAGCGCTGCGCCAGGCTGCGCAGCGCGCGCCCATCCTCCGCGATCCGGCGCAGCATCCCATCCGCCGCCAGCGCATCCAGCTCCGCCCGCGCGAAGACGCGCGCGGCTTCGGTCTGCGCGGCATCATCCGTCACCCGCGCGGCCAGCCACCAGGCGCCCGCGATGCTGGCCGCCACCACCATGCCGACGGCCGCGCGACGCAGCAGAAGCAGCGGGGCGCCGCCCGCCCCCGGGCCCCGCGCCGTGCCATCCTGCGGTGCCAGCGCGGAGAAGGTGGTCATCGCCGATGGCCCGGCGCAACAGGCCTGCGGGTCGGCGCGGCAGGGGGGAGCCTATGGGTCATCGTGACTCGGTCCAGGCGCTCTTCAGTCGCGGCGGCTTCGGTACCATCCACTTCCGGTGCAAATCTAAACGAAGCCGACATTTCCTGACTGCGGCCGGAGGGACCCCGACAATCCGGGGTTGTCTCCCGTTTCATGGTGGCGCGCATGCCGCGCATCCCCCGGCCCCGGCACCCCCGCCATGCGGCAATCGCCCTGGGCGGGAGCGCCCCATGCGACCTTCGATCGGCACGCGTTATACAATCATCGGGGCGCATGCCGCTTGAGTAACATGCGCACCGGATCAACCGCAGAGTGTATCCGGATAAAAAATAGTTAATTGATTGGCTTGCTGAACCGCAACGGTTGCAGCCGCCGGCACCAGCACGCGGATGGCGGGCGGTCCGCCGCCCGCTACATCGTCCCCAGCACCCGCGGCAGCCACAGCGCGATGTCCGGGAACACCACGACCAGGGCCAGCGAGACGAACATCGCCAGGATCATCCACAGCACCCAGGGGATGGTCGTTTCCATGGAGACGCCGGCGATGCGGCAGGACACCATCAGGTTGACCGCCATGGGCGGCGTGAACTGCCCGATCGCGATCTTCATCGTCAGGATCACGCCGAACCAGGTCAGGTCCCAGTGGAAGGCATTGGCGATCGGGATCAGCACCGGCAGCAGGATCAGGAAGGTGGAGACGCCGTCCAGGAACATGCCGATGAAGATCAGCACGATCATCAGCAGCGCGATGGTCCCGTATTCGCCGAGTCCCAGCCCCACGATCCAGGCCGCGACCGGCTGCACGATGCCGAGCGTGGAGGTGGACCAGGCGAAGACGCTGGCCAGCGCCACCACGATCAGGATGACGGCGGACAATTCCCCCGCCTCCACCAGCATCTCGTAGAGGTCGCGCCAGCTCAGCGTGCGGTAGATCACGGCGCCGACGAACAGCCCGTAGAACACCGCCATGACGGCGGCCTCGGTCGGCGTGAAGGCGCCGATCCGCATGCCGCCCAGGATGACGACGGGCGCCATCAGCCCCCAGATCGCCTCCTTGAAGGTCTGCCAGACCAGCAGCCGCTCCTCCGCCCGCGCCTTGCCGCCGAAATCATGGACGAAGGACAGCGCCAGCACGGCCACGATGATGGCGCAGCCCGCCAGGATCCCCGGGAACATCCCCGCCATGAAGATCGCGGGCACCGACACGCCCGGCACCAGCACGGCATAGATGATGAAGGCGATGGAGGGCGGGATCAGGATGTCCGTCGCCGCCGCCGCCGCCACCGTCGCCGCGA
This sequence comes from Falsiroseomonas ponticola, assembly GCF_016805305.1. Taxonomy (GTDB): domain Bacteria; phylum Pseudomonadota; class Alphaproteobacteria; order Acetobacterales; family Acetobacteraceae; genus Falsiroseomonas; species Falsiroseomonas ponticola. The sequence continues at coordinate 186,323 of NZ_JAERQN010000011.1, forward strand.
TGAAGGGGCGGGGATAGCCATCCGCCACCATGCTCCGCGTCACCACCTGGCCCACGGCCGCCGATGTCGCGGGCCCGGACCCGCTGATGCCGCCGATCACCATGGCGACGAGCACGGAGACGGAAGCGAGCGCCCCGCGCCCCGCCCCCACGATCGCGGTCGCGAAGCGCACCAGGCGCAGCGCCACCCCCGTGCGGTCGAAGACGCTGCCCACCAGCACGAACATCGGGATGGCGATCAGCGGGTACTTGGCGATGCCCGCATAGACATTGGTCGGCATGGCCAGGATGGACTGGTCCGCCAGCAGGATCGCCAGCGCGCCGGCCAGGCCGAGCGCCACGCCGATCGGGATGCCGCCCAGCAGCAGCACCAGGAAGGTCAGGAAGAGGATCGCGCCGATCATCGCCTCAGCCTTCCCCGCCCCGCGCCAGGCGGATGAACCGCCCGGCCGCGCGCAGCACCACCACGGCGGAGAGCACCGGCAGCCAGCCCGTGTACCACCAGTTCGGATGGCCGAGGCCCGAGGACAGCACCTCGAACCGGTATTCGTCATAAGCGAGGCGCCAGCCATGCCAGACCAGCAGCCCGAAGCACAGCATGGTCAGCGCCATCGCCACCATCTCCGCCACCCGCTGCCCTTGCGGGGACAGCATGTCGGTGAAGTAGCCGATCTTGATGTGGCGGCCCGATGCGGTCGCGATGGCCGTGCCGAGCAGCGCCACCAGCACCATCAGCACCACGGAGTATTCCTCCGTGAAGCTGATGCTGATGTCCGTCAGGTAGCGGGTCGCGACATTGGCGGCGGTGATCAGCGCCATCGCCGCCATGGCCGCGGCCACCAGCGCCTCCTCGATCTTCAGCGTGATGCGGGTCGGCGGATTCTCTCGGAAGGCGCTGGGATCGGGCTCGGCAGCCATGGTCGGTCAATCGCTTGTCAGGGGAGAATGGAAAACGGCCCGCCGGGGGCATCCCGGCGGGCCGCACGGCCTGTCAGCCGAAGCGGTTCAGGCCCGCGCGCCGCGGATCGCCGCTTCCGCGCGGCGCACCAGGTCCGGCCCCACGGTCTGCGCCCATTTGTCATAGACGGGCCGCGTGGCGCGGGCGAAGGCCTGCTTCTCCGCGTCCGACAGCGTCGTCACCGTCACGCCGCGCCGCGCCAGCTCCTCCAGGCTCGACCGGTCGGCATCCACGCCGATGCCCTTGCGGCTCGCCTCGATCTGCGCCTTCGCGGCATCCCGCGCGCATTCCTGCACCAGCTGCCGGTCGGCCGGCGCGAAGCTGTCCATCACCTGCTTGGAGACGACGAAGACCCCCGCATCCGCGACATAGTTCCACACCGTCAGGTGCCGCTGCGCCAGCGTGTCCATGCGGAACGCCAGGTAGAGGTTGATCGGATTCTCCTGCCCATCCACCGCGCCGGTGGAGAGCGCGGGCTGCAGATCCGCGAAGGACATCTGCACGGGATTGGCGCCGAGCGCCGTGAAGATCTCGCTGAAGATGGCGCCGGCGGCGAAGCGGATCTTCATGCCGCGCAGGTCGCCGGGCTCCCGGATCGCGCGGCGGCTGTTGGAGATCTCGCGGAACCCGTTCTCGCCCCAGGCCACCGGCACCACGTCGCGGGACGACAGGGTGCGGAACAGCTCCTCGCCCACCGGGCCGTTGATGATGGCGTCGAAGCCCTTGTGGTCATTCAGCAGGAAGGGGAGGGAGAAGACGTTCATCTCCCGGATCTGGGGGGAGATGTTGATGGTCGAGAAGACGCCGAAATCGACCACGCCCTGGCGCATCGCCACCAGCTCCCGCGTCTGGTCGCCGCCGACCAGCTGGCTGCCCGGATAGACCTTCACCGTGATCCGCCCGCCGGAGCGCTGCGTCACCATATCCGCCCACTGGAAGGCGCCTTCCGAGAGCGGGATCGGCCGGTTGCCGACGACGGTCAGCTTGTATTCGGATTTGTAGGCGGCCTGCGCCTTCGCCACATGCGGCAGCGCCAGCAGGCCCGCGCCGGCCAGCAGCGCGCCCCGGCGGCTCATCACGATCGACATCCGGATCCCCTCCCAAGGTGGTGCGCCTTGCCTGGCGCTCTTTCCAGGGGCGGAGCATGCGGGCAGCGATGCCCCTTCGGCAAGGGGATCAGCCCCGGAGGAAAATCGACCCCGCCGCCGCCTCGAAGATGGCGGGATCCAGCCCTTCCTCCCCCGGCGCGCGGCGCAATTCCGCATAGGCGCGCTTCACCACCGCCGGCACCGCGGCATCGCGCAGCAGCGCGTCGGTGGTGCGCCCGTGGTGCCGCAGCGCCCCGGCCAGGAAGCCCTCGGTCGCGGCGGAAGCCTCGCCCCGCAGGCGCAGCCCCACCCGCGCCACCACGCCGCGCCAGTCCCGCAGCAGGTCGTCGTAATGCACCACCACGCGGTCCAGCCCGCGCGTGTCGTGCTCCGCCGCCACCACATGGGCCAGCCACAGCCGCAGCGCGTCCCGCTTCGCCATCCCGTCCCGCGCGGCGAGGGAGGCCGCGACCTCCAGCGGGTTGCGCACCGCCAGCACCGCGAAGGGCCGGGCGCCCACCGCCGCCAGGGCCGGCAGCCAGGCCGGCAGCAGCCGGCAGGCGCGCGGGTCCTTCAGGATGAAGGCGGCCCCTTCCGGCACCTGCGCCCGCAGCAGCGCCACACACTCCGGCACGAAGCCCGCCAGCACCGCCGCGGCATCGGGGGCGAAGGGCCGCGCATCGTCCCAGCCGCTGCCGAGCGCCGCCAGCATCGCATCATCCAGCGCCACCATGCCGCGCGACTCGAAGAAACCGCGCGGATTATCCGCCCGCCCCGCCATCAGGTCCGCCGGCAGCGCCGGCCCGTGCAGGGACAGCACGCGGGTCAGCGCGGAGGTGCCGGAGCGATGCATCCCCAGCACCATCAGCGCGCTGCGCATCGCGCTATTCCGCGCGGATATTCGCGGCCTGCGCCACGGCCGCCCAGCGCGGCACCTCGGCCGCGACCATGGCCGTGTATTCCGCCACGCTCATCCGGTTGGGCGGCGCGCCGAGCTCCGCCAGGCGGTCCACCATGGCCGGCGTGTTCAGCCCCGCCACCACCGCCTCGTTGATCCGCTGCGCGATCTCCGCCGGCATCCCCGCGGGGCCCGAGAGGCCGAACCAGTTGGTGGCGACCAGGCTCGGGAAGCCGGCCTCCGCCACCGTCGGCACCTCCGGCCAGCGCGCCGCGCGCTCCGGCAGGGTGATGGCCAGCAGGCGCAGCCGGTCGTTCCGGCCGATATCCGGCACCGCCGCGATCAGCCCCTCCACCTGGCCGCCGATCACATCCGTCACCGCCGGCGCGCTGCCGCGATAGGGCACATGGGTGATCTCCACCCCCGCCGCGCGGTTCAGCAGTTCCAGCTTCACATGGCTCGAGGTCCCGATGCCGTTCGACCCGAACCGCACCGCGCCGGGCGATGCCTTTGCCCGTTCCACCAGCTCGGCCATCGTCCTGATCGGCCCGCTGGCGCTGACCGCGATCGCCGACGGCACCGCGGCGACCAGCGCAATGTGGAGAAAATCCCGCACGGGGTCATAGGGCACGTTGCGCGACACCGCCGGGCCGATGGCCTGGGAGGCGATGTTGGACAACACGATCGCGCTGCCATCGTTCGGGCCCTTGGCGACGGCATCGGACCCGATGGCCCCGCCCGCGCCCGCGCGATTCTCCACCACCACCGGCATGCCCATCGCGGCCTCGATCTCCCGCGCCGCCAGCCGCCCGAGCAGATCCGCCGTGCCGCCGGCGGGGAAGGGGACCACCAGGCGCAGCGGGCGCCGCCCGGTCTGGGCCAGGGCCGGGGTGGCCAGCAGGCCAGCCAGGGGCGCGGAGAGCAGGGTGCGGCGGCGCATCGGGGGATCCTCATCCTGGGATGCCACCAGCATACCGCGCCCGGCAGCGGCGGTCATGGCCCGGCGCCGCCGCCGCTTCCGTTCTCCGCGCAGCCCGGACGGGAGACGACCTTGCCATCCGGCTAACAGGAAATGGAATAACCATCCCTTTCCCGGTTGCGCGGAGAAAAAAGACGCTGTTATCCTGGGGTGGCAGAGGACAGATGCCCCGATGACGTACATCCGCACCCGCCCGCCGCTCGACACCATGCTGGCCGGCATCGCCGCCGCCGCGCGGCAGCCCTTGGCGGAGCGCCCGGGCGCGGTCGCCGCCGCCATCGCGGCCTTCGCCGCGGATCCCACCCTGCTGGCGGAGGTCGATTGCCCCTGCTGCCCCGATCGCTATGTGCGCCACCTGCTGGGCGCGGATGAGGCCGGCGGCTACGCCGTGGTGGCGCTGGTCTGGCGCCCCGGCCAGATGTCACCCGTGCATGGCCACCGCACCTGGTGCGCCTTCGCCGTCCACCAGGGCACGCTGACCGAAACCTATTACGAGCCCGGCGAGGAACACCCGGTGCCGACCGGGACGCGGCTGCTCCGCCCCGGCGACGCCAACCACGGCCCGGCCGATCCGCGCCTGATCCACCGCATCGCCAACCTGTCCTGCCGGACGGCGATTTCCATCCACTGCTACGGCGTCGGCTATGACCGCTTCGGCAGCGACGTGAACGAGGTCCACGCGGCGTAGGCCGGTCGATGGGGAAGGCTCTGCCTTCCCCATCCCCCATCCGCCCAAAGGGACCAGGGGGGGCGAACCGCCCCTGGACCGTCGCCAGCTAGCCCGCCTGCTGTTCCAGCACCCGCGCCAGCGACGCGCTCATCGCCTCCGCCGCCGCCGGCAGCCGCCGCCCGCGCCGCGCCAGCAGCGCGATCCGCCCGCCATTCAGCAGCGGGTCCACCAGCGGAATCGCCTTCACCCGCCCCAGCGCCGCATGCAGCGCCAGCACCCGCGGCACCATCACCGCCACCCCGCGCCCATCGGCGATGAAGGCCGCGGCCACATGCGGCGAATTGGTCTCCAGCACCGGCCGGATCGGCGCCCGCGCCGCGCGGCAGGCCGTGTCGAACAGCGCGCGCGAGGATCCGAGGTAGGACGGCGCCACCACCGGCAGCCCCGCCAGCTCCGCCAGCGTCAGCTTCTCCGCCCCCGCCAGCGCATGGCCCGGCGCCACCATCACCGCCAGCGGCTCGGCGGCGGAAGCCAGCACCTCCACCTCCGGATCGGCGGAGGGATTGAACGCGATCCCCAGATGGCAGGTCCGGTCCCGCAGCGCCGCCAGGATCGCCTCCGACCCCACCACCGCGATGTCGAGCGTGACCGCCGGATAGGCCGCGCGGAAGGACGCCAGCGCCGCCGAAAGGCCGGAGGCCGCGAAGCTCTCCACCAGCCGCACCACCACATGCCCGCGCCGCACGCCGCGCAGCGCATCGAGGTCCGCGCGCAGCCGCTCCGTCAGCTGCGTCGCCTCCCGCCCATGATGCAGCAGGATCTCGCCCGCCGGCGTCAGCGCCACGCCGCGCGCGCCGCGTTCCAGAAGCTGGACGCCCAGCTCCTCCTCCAGCTGCTGGATGCGGCGGCTGATGGCGGATTGCGCGAGCCGCAGGCGCAGCGCGGCCTCCCGCATCGAGCCCGCCTGGGCCACGGCCAGGAAGCAGCGCAAGCCGGGTGGCATCATGGTCGTTGTTCTCCCGCCCCGATGCCTGAAGGGCATCGCGCCGAGATAGATTTTCCGCTTGCGGCATCGGCGTCAACAGACTTGTATTCATCCTGTGTTCAATTCAGCAGGCAAGCCATGATCATCGAAGGCGTCCCCTTCCAGACGGTGGACTGGTCCGCCTGGCCGGAGACGCACCACAAGGGCGAGACCGGCCACGCCACCTGGCGGACGCTGGAGGTCGGGAACATCCGCGTCCGCATGGTGGAGTATTCGCCGGGCTACAAGGCGGACCACTGGTGTTCCCGCGGCCATGTGCTGCTGGTCATGAAGGGTGAGCTGACCACCGAGCTCGCCGATGGGCGTGTCTTCGTCATGAAGCCCGGCGTCTCCTACCAGGTCGCCGAGAATGCCGAGCCGCACCGCAGCCAGACGGAGACGGGCGCCACCCTGTTCATCGTGGATTGAGGAGAGACCGGATGCGCCTGACGCGCCGCGCGGCCCTTGCCGCCAGCATCACCGCCCTCGCGCATCCCGCGCTGGCGCAATCGGATTTCCCCAACCGGCCCATCCGGGTCATCGTGCCCTCGGCGCCGGGCGGCAGCCTCGACATCCTGGCCCGGCTGATCGCGCGGCATCTCGGCGAACGCCTGGGCTGGCAGGTGCCGGTGGAAAACCGCAGCGGCGGCGGCGGCAATATCGGCTTCGACGCCGTCGCGAAGGCCAGGCCGGATGGCTACACCGTGCTGATCGCCTCCGAACCGCTGACGGTGAACCCCAGCCTCTTCCGCACGCTGCCCTTCGACCCGCTGCGCGACTTCCAGCCGCTGACCATGATCGCGACGCTGTCGCAGGTGCTGGTCGTCCACCCCTCCGTCCCCGCGCGCAGCTTCGCGGAATTCGTAGCCCTGGCCCGTTCCGGCGGGCCGGAGATCAACATCGGCTCCGCCGGCACCGCATCCCCCGGCCACATGGCCGTCGCGCAGCTCGTCCATGCCCGCGTGCCGCTGACCCATGTCCCCTATCGCGGCGGCGGCCCCGCGGTGCAGGACACGGTCGCGGGCAACATCCAGGGCGGCATCATGACGCTGCCGGCCGCACTCCCCTTCATGCAGTCGGGGCAGGTGAGGGCGCTGGCCGTCACCTCCGCCCGCCGGTCCCCCTTCGCGCCCGATGTGCCCGCGATGGCGGAGCTGCTGCCCGATGTCGTGGTGGATAGCTGGCAGGCCCTGCTGCTGCCCGCCGGCGTGCCGCCGGAGGTGCTGCGCCGCCTGCACACGGAAATCACCGCCGTCATCCGCCTGCCGGAGGTGGATGAGTTCCTCAAGCGCCAGGCCTTCGAACCCGCCCCCGGCACGCCGGAGGAACTGGGCGCCCTGATCCGCGCGGAGGTGCCGAAATGGCGCCGCGTGGTGGAACAGACCGGCCTTCGCCTCGACTGACCATCACCCAGGAAACGGAACCGAGAATGCCGCGCACCCCCACCATCTTCAACGAGGCGCGGATGCGCGCCATGATGGACCGCAAGGGCCTCGACCTCGTCATCGTGCGGGGCGTGGAGAATTCGCGCTACATCAGCGAGTTCTTCCACAATGGCGGCAACCTCGGCTATCGCCCCTTCTGCGTCTTCTACTTCCGCGATCCCGCGAAGAAGCCCGCCTTCGTCGTCCCCGCCGTGGACCTCCATTTGGCGATGACGCTGACCTGGATCGAGGATGTCCGCGCCTACGCCATGGCGGAATTCTTTACAGATGTGGACACGCATTTCTACGAGGACTTCGCCGGCGCGGCGAAGGCCATCCTGGCCGAGCGCGGCGTGACAGGCATGCGCGTCGGCACGGAGGGCGACAACCTCACCAGCGGCTTCCGCACCCTGCTCGACGGCATCCTCGCCGGCAACACGATCGAGGACATCTCCTTCGACATGGAGATGGTCCGCATGGTGAAGACGCCGGAGGAGATCCGCCGCCTGAAGCTGGCCACCGAGATCACGGTCAAGGCCCACGCCGCCTTCCGCGCCGCCATCCGCCCCGGCGCCACCGACAACGACCTCCATCGCGCCGCCTGCCTGACGATGCTGCAGGAAGGCGCCACGGCGGTGAACTTCATCAATATCGGCGCCGGCCCCGCCAATTCCTTCGCGGCGCATGACCCGTTCCCCCGCGGCTATACGCTGCGGCACGGGGATTTCGTAAAGGTGGACATGGGCGCGCAGGTGCTCGGCTACTCCGCCGATTTCGTCCGCAGCTACTTCATCGGCACCGCCAGCCAGCGCCAGCAGGACATCTGGAAATGGCTGAACGAGGTGCAGCTGGAACTCTGCGCCTGGATCCGCCCCGGCGTCACGGGTGGCGAGATCTTCGACCGCGGCTACAAGCACATCAGCAAGCATGTCGAGAAATTCCCGCGCGAATTCCTCGGCCACGGCATCGGCCTCGGCAGCCACGAGCAGCCGCGCATGAACGCCGTGAACCGCACGGTGGTGGAGCCCGACAGCGTCCTCTGCGTCGAATACAGCTACTATTGCGACGGCGTCCGCCACCACACGGAGGAAACCTTCCATGTCGGCGCGACCGCCAACGACCACTGGACGAAGGATTGTCCGAGAGAGCTGATCGTGAAGGTCTGACGCGATGACCGCGCTTGCCGGCATCACGGTCGTCGATCTCTCGACGCATCTCTCCGGCCCCTACTGCACCATGCTGCTCGGCGACCTCGGCGCCGACATCATCAAGGTGGAGCGGCCGGGCGGCGACGATGCGCGGGGCATGCCGCCCTTCGTCGATGGGCGCTCGGCCCCCTTCGACATCTGGAACCGCAACAAGCGCAGCATCGTGCTGGATGCGAAGAAGGAAGCGGAGACGCTGCGCGCCCTGATCGCGCGCGCCGATGTGCTGGTGGAGAACATGCGCCCCGGCACGCTGGACCGCATGGGCCTGGGGTGGGAGGCGCTGCACGCCGCGCATCCCCGCCTCATCCTCGCCTCCATCTCCGGCTTCGGGCAGACCGGCCCCTGGGCCGGCCATGGCGGCTTCGACCTGATGACGCAGGGCATGGCGGGCCTCATGGCCGGCAACGGCCCGGCGGAGGGCGAGCCCCACCGCCTGCCCATCGCCATCAGCGACCTGACGGCGGGGCAGCACTGCGCCATCGCCATCCTCGCCGCCCTCAATGCCCGCCACGCGACGGGGCAGGGGCAGCGGGTGGAAGCCTGCCTCTTCGCCTCCGCCCTCTCGCTCGGCGTCTATGAGGCCGCGCATGTGCTGGCGCTGGGCACCAGGCCCGAACGCCTCGGCCAGTCCCATCGCGGCACCTCGCCCTACCGCGCCTTCCAGGCCTCCGATGGCTGGATGACGATCGGCGCCTCCCAGCCCAATTTCTGGCCGCGTTTCTGCGCCATCATCGGCGCGCCGGACCTGCCCGCCGATCCGCGCTTCGCCACCAATGCCGACCGCGTCGCCAACAACGCCGCGCTGGTCGCCATCATCGCCGGGCGCCTGGCGGAGAAGCCGCGCGCCCATTGGCTGGCCGCGCTGGAGGAAGCCGGCATCCCGGCCGAGCCGGTGCTGTCCTACGACGAGGCGCTGGCCCACCCCCAGGCGCAGGCCATCGGCGTGCTGGCGCCGATCCCGGGCGCCGCGGAGGGCATCCGCGCGACGCTCGCCACGCCCTTCCACCTCTCCGCCACGCCACCCGCGGTCCGCGCCGCGGCGCCGAGGCTCGACGAACACGGTGCCGCCATCCGCGCCACCCTTCCGGCCCGCGCCGCCGCGGAATAGGTTTTCTCGAATCGACGAGGAGCCCGCCATGTCCGGCCGCAATGCCATGCTCGAAGACGCGCTGGTCGAGGCGCGGGAGCAGTATGCGGCCGCGCGCCCCGCCAGCGCGGCGCAGCACCGGGACAGCCTGGCCGTCATGCCCGGCGGCAACACGCGATCCGTCCTGTTCCACGGCCCCTTTCCCTTCACGGCGGAGAAGGGGGAGGGCTGCCTGCTGACGGATATCGACGGCCATCGCGTCGTCAGCATGATCGGCGAATTCACCGCCGGCCTCTTCGGCCATTCCCATCCCGCCATCCGCGCCGCCGTGCTGCGCGCGCTGGATGGCGGCGTGAACCTGACGGCGCATAACCGCTTCGAGGGCCGCTTCGCCGAACTCGTCTGCGCCCGCTTCCCCTCGGTGGAGCGGGTGCGCTTCACCAATTCCGGCACGGAAGCCAATCTGCTGGCGCTGGCCACCGCCACCATCGCCACAGGCCGCAAGACCATCATGGGCTTCGATGGCGGCTACCATGGCGGCTTGATGACCTTCGCCGGCGGCGGCAACCCGATCAACGTGCCGCACAAGACGGTCGTCGCCCCCTACAATGACGTGGACGCCGCGCTCGCCATGGCCCGCGCCAACGCCCCCGACCTCGCCGCCATCATCCTGGAGCCGATGCTGGGCGGCGGCGGCTGCATCCCCGCGACCCCCGCCTTCCTCCAGGCGCTCCGCGATGTCGCGACCGAGACCGGCGCCGTGCTGATCTTCGACGAGGTGATGACCAGCCGCCTCGCCCCCGGCGGCCTGCAGGACGCCACCGGCGTGATGCCGGACATGACGACACTGGGGAAATACATCGGCGGCGGCATGTCCTTCGGCGCCTTCGGTGGGCGCGAGTCGCTGATGGCGATCTTCGATCCGCGCCGGCCGGATGCGATCCCCCATGCCGGCACCTTCAACAACAACACCCTGACCATGTCCGCCGGCATCGCCGCGCTGTCGGAGATCTACACGCCCGATGTCGCCGTCACGCACAACGCGAATGGCGATGCGCTGCGGGATGCGCTGAACGCGCTGGCCGCGAAGCATGGCGTGCCCATGCTGGTCACGGGCCGCGGCAGCATGATGGCCTTCCATTTCGGCCATGCCGTGCCCCGCAACGCGGCGGAGGCCAATGCGATGAACCAGCCGCTGAAGGAATTGCTGTTCCTCGATTTGCTGGATCGCGGCTTCTACATCGCCCGCCGCGGCATGATCGCCCTGTCGCTGGCGGTCGGCGCCGGGGAGCGCGCCGGCTTCCTCGCCGCCATGGACGACCTTTTCGAGATCCGCGCCGACCTGATCCGCGCGGCGGTGGGCTGAGGACCCCCACCCCAACCCTCCCCCGCAAGCGCGGGGGAGGGAGCGGTGGCCTCAGCCCCCGAAGCTCACCCCGAACTTGCCGACATGCGAGAACTCGCCGATCGGCTTGCGCACCCGCGGCAGCCCTTCCTTCGCCGCCACATCCGGCGGCAGGATCGTGGCCGCATCCCCCGGCACGCCGAAGGCGATGGCGGAGACGGGGTCGTTATCGGCGGGAACGCCCAGCTCCACCCGCGCCCGCTCCACGTCGAAGCCGCGCATCTGGCGGGAAGCGAGGCCCATGGAGGCCGCCTGCAGCACCATGTTCGCCGCCGCCTGGCCCAGGTCGTAATAGGCGACCGCATTCGGGTTGCCGTTGCCGGTGAAGACCTTGCGGGCCACCGTGATCACCAGCGCGCCGGCATATTTCGCCCAGACCTGGTTGAACGGCCCCAGCAGGCCGAGCAGCGTCGCGAAGGCCTCCGGATCCGCGTCGCGGCGCGCCACGACGAAGTTCCAGGGCTGCTCGTTGAAGCAGGACGCCGCCCAGCGGCCGGCTTCCAGGATGGAGGCCAGCTGCTCCGCCGTCACCGGCGCGTCGGTGTAGGCGCGCGGGCTGTGCCGCGTGGCGATCAGCGGATGGATGGGGTGCGCGGCAGGCGCGTTGCGATCGGACATGGGGAGGGTTCCTTACTGTCGTTCCATGCGGGTCCGCTCGATCACCTCGGCCCAGCGTGCGATTTCGGCATGCACCGTGGCGCGGGTCTCGGCCGGGGTTCCCGGCTCCCGCGCCGCCAGCCCCAGCTCACCGAGCCTGGCCCGCAGCGTGGCGTCGGCATGCATGCCGCGCGCGACCTCGGTGATGCGCTCCACCACGCTGGGAGGCGTTCGTGCTGGTGCACCAAGGGCATACCATGTCTCGATATCGAAGTCAGGACGACCCAGCGCCTCCGCCACCGTCGGCACCTCCGGCAGCAGGGGCGACCGGGTGCGCGACGTGATGGCCAGCGCGCGCACCTCGCCGCCCCGGATCTGGCCGAGCACGGCGGAGGCCGTCTCGCTCACCACCTGCACCTCGTTGTTGCGCAGCGCCACGATGGCGGCGGGCGTGCCGCGATAGGGGATGTGCATCAGCCGGAAATCGCCGGCCGCCTGGATGGCTTCCGCCACGAAATGCTGCGTGCTGCCGACGCCGACGGTCGCGACGTTGATCTGCTCCGGCCGCGCCTTCGCCCGCCGCACCAGGTCGGCCAGGTCCGCCGGCGCCTCCGGCCCGGTACCGGCCAGCAGCACCAGGCCGATGGAGGCGACCATGGCGATGGGTTCGATATCCGCCCGCGGGTCATAGGGCAGGCGGCGGTACAGCGCGGCGGAAACGGCGAAGCCGTTGTTCAGCAGCATCAGGGTGTGGCCGTCGGTGGACCGCGCCAGCGCCTCCGCCGCCAGGGTCCCGCCCGCGCCCGCGCGATTCTCCACCACCACCGGCTGGCCGAAGGCGGCCGCCATGGAAGGGGCGATCAGCCGCGCCACGATGTCCGTCGTCCCGCCGGCCGCGAAACCCTGCAGGAAGCGCACCGGCCGGTCCGGCCAGCGGGGCTGGGCCAGGGCAGGGGCCGCGGCCAGCGTGGCGCCCGCCGCCATCAGGGCGCGGCGGGAAAGGCGCGCGGGGTGGACCATGGCGGAACCTCCTTGCCAAGTGGCGTGCAATCGTTTGTTAAGCGTCCTCCTACGGTACGGGGCAGGCCCGTCAAGGCCGAAACATCCCGTCCGCCCCACCACGGAGCCCACCCCGATGTCAGACGCGCTTCTCCTCCGCCGCCTCCAGGTCGCCGAACTCGTGCAGAACTGGGCCGTCTGGCGCGATGCCGGGGATTGGGACCGCTTCGCCACCTGCTGGCACGATGACGGCCGCATGTTCGCCACCTGGTGCCAGGCCCCCGCCGCCCAGTTCATCGAGGCGTCCAAGGCCGGCTGGGCCAAGGGCGTCTCGATCCTGCATTTCCTCGGCGGCTGCTCGGTCGATCTGAACGGCCACCGCGCCATCGCCCAGACCAAGATGACCATCAGCCAGCGGGCGGAGGTGCATGGCGTGCTGGTCGATGTCGTCTGCACCGGCCGCTTCCACGACTTCATCGAGGAGCGGGATGGCAAATGGGGAATCGTCTTGCGCCAGCCCATCTACGAGAAGGACCGGATGGACCCGGTGGACCCGGCGGCGAAGCTCAGCCTGGACCCCGCCCTGCTGGCCCGCTTCCCGGAGGGCTACCGCCACCTCGCCTATCTCCAGACCCAGATCGGCTATGAGGTGAAGACGGACATGCCCGGGCTGAAGGGCGACCGCGTCCAGGCCCTCTATGCCGCCGGGCGCCGCTGGCTGGCGGGGGAGGCGCCGGGCTGGGAAGAATAGCCGCCGCCCTTAAACACTTCGTAAGCGCTTCCCATGTCACCCTTACGTCAACCGCTTGCCGAGGGGATGACACGAAAGCCCGGCAGAAGCGTTGCGGGCCCGCCCCGGGAGTCGGGGCGGGACGGGGCAGGAAGCCCCGGGGTTGAGAAGGAAGACGGGTATGACTGAACAGGATTTCCGGCGTGAGCGCCTGCTCGCCTCGGGCCTGTTGCGCAGCGCGGTGATGGCCCAGGCGGCGGCGGAAATGGCGCTGCACCGGCCCTCGGCGGAGGCCCGGCCTATGCCGGCCCCGGCCGCAGCTGCCGCGCCACCATCGGCAGGAAATGCGCCACGGGCGGCGTCGCCAGCCCCGTGACCTTGGCTTCCTCGTCGAAGCGGCGCAGCACCACCGCCGCTTCGTGCTGCGGGTTGGCGCGGAACGCCGCGACTTCCTCGGCGGACATGGGCCCGCCCTGCAGCGACAGGCTCAGCACGCTGTCCGGGGACAGCTTGCCGAAATAGTCGGCCTCCGTCGCGCAGAGGAAGCGCTTGGCGGCGACATGCAGCCGCACCGGCTCCGCCACCTCCGGCCCGAAATGCCGGGCCAGCCAGGCGGCGCCCAGCTCCTCATGCCGGTCATCGATGCCCTGCTCGGCGGGATTCTCGCCGAGGTCATGCACGAGGTGGCCGACATCATGCAGCAGGGCCGCCACCACCAGGGCCTCGGGACAGCCGCGCTGTTCCGCGAACATGGCGGCCTGCAGCGCGTGCTGCTTCTGCGTGATCTCATGCAGGCCGTAATTGCCGTCGGCCCGCTGCTCCAGCATCGTCTCGATCGCCGCCAGGCGGGGGTCTGCTGTCAACCGACTTTCCATGGGGCTCTCCTGCATCGGCCCTGCCGATGATGCCGCACTGCATCATGGCGCGTAAATGACCGGCTTTCTGTTTGTAAATCGCCCGTGTAGCGTCCGCCGCCATGACGGGATCGATCCTCGAGGTGCGCGGCCTGGCGCGCCGCTTCGGCGGCGTGGTGGCGCTGGCCGGGCTGGACCTGACGGTGCGGGAAGGCACCGTCACGGCGCTGATCGGCCCCAACGGCGCCGGCAAATCCACCGCCTTCCAGTGCATCTCGGGCGTCATCAGGCCCGATTCCGGCACGGTGCGCTTCAACGGCCAGGACATCACGGGCTGGCGGCCGGACCGCATCACGGGCGCGGGCCTGGTCCGCAGCTTCCAGATCGCCCGCGGCATCCCGCGCCTGACGGTGCTGGAAAATCTTCTTCTCTACGGCCAGGCCCAGCCCGGCGAATCGGTGCTGACCGCCTTCCTGGCGACCCCCGCGCAGAAGCGGCGGGAGGAGGAGCTGCGGGAGAAGGCGCGCAGCGTCGCCGCCCGCCTCAACCTGGCGCGGGTGCTGGACAATCCGGCCGCCGCGCTCTCCGGCGGCCAGAAGAAGCTGATGGAGATCGGCCGCGCCCTGATGGCCCAGCCCCGGCTGCTGCTGCTGGATGAACCCGTGGCCGGCGTGAACCCGACCCTCTCCGCCGAGATCGCGACCCATATCGCGCACCTCCGCGATGAGGGCATGACGGTGCTGATCGTCGAGCACCACATGGATTTCGTCGCCAGCCTCTGCGACCCCGTCATCGTCATGGCGGAAGGCCGCCCGCTGATGGAGGGCAGCTTCGAGCAGGTGGCCAACGACCCGCGCGTGCAGGAAGCCTATATGGGCCGAAGGGCGGTGCACGCGTGACGGCGCTGCTGGAAGCCGAGGGCGTCGTCGGCGGCTATGGCGCGGCCGATGAGATCCTGAAGGGCATCACCGTCAGCCTGGCGCCGCGCCGCATGGCCGCGATCGTCGGCCCCAACGGCGCGGGCAAATCCACCTTCCTCAAGGCCATCGCGGGGCTGGTGAAGCTCAAGGCCGGGCAGGTGCGCCTGGCCGGCGAGGTGCTGACCGGCCTGCCGCCCCGCGGCGTCGCCGCCCGCGGCATCGCCTTCGTGCCCCAGGAATCCAACGTCTTCGGCAGCCTCTCGGTGCGGGAGAACCTGGAGATGGGCGGCTACCTGGAGCCCCGCGCCACCGTCGCGCGGCGGGTCGAGGCGCTGTTCACCCGCTTCCCCATCCTGGCGGAGAAGCGCCGCCGCGCCGCGCGGACGCTGTCGGGCGGCCAGCGCCAGATCCTCGCCATGGGCATGGCGCTGATGGTGGAGCCGAAGCTGCTGCTGCTGGACGAACCCTCCGCCGGCCTCTCGCCCAAGGCGGCCGAATCGCTCTTCGACGGCATCGCCGCCATCCACCAGGAAGGCACCGCCATCCTGATGGTGGAGCAGAACGCGCTGGAGGCACTCGCCATCGCGGAGGAAGGCATCGTGCTGGTGGATGGCCGCGTCGCCCGCACGGGCGAAGCCGCGGCGCTGGCCGCCGATCCGGAAGTGCGCCGCCTGTTCCTGGGCGGCTGAACCACGCAACCAACAACAGGGGAAAGACTGGGATGACGATTTTCAGCCTCAACCGCCGCGCCGCGCTGCTCGGCACCGCCGGCGCGCTCTCCTCCTTCGCCATCGGCGGCAAGCTGGCGGCGCAAGGCGCGCCCGTCACCTTCGGCGTGCTGCCGCCGCTGACCGGCGCGGGCGGCCCCTATGGCCCCGCCATGCTGCGCGCCGTGCAGGGCGTGGTGGAGGAAGCGAACGCCGCCGGCGGCATCCGCGGCCGCCAGATCCGCGTGGTGGCGGAAGACGACCAGACCAACCCGGATGCCGCCGTCCGCGGCGCCCGCAAGCTGATCGACGTCGACCGCGCCTCCTGCATCATCGGCACCTGGGCCAGCGCCAGCACCACGGCCGTGGCCCCGCTGTGCTGGGAGAACCGCGTCAGCCTCTTCACCGTCTCCGGCGCCGACAGCATCACCCTGCTGCCGCACCAGGGCTACATCTTCCGCACCCAGCCCAACAGCCGGCTGCAGATCAGCACCGCCTGCGACTACCTGCTGGGCAAGGGTGCCCGCCGCGTCTTCCACCTGGCGGCGCAATCCCCCTTCGCGCAGTCCAGCCAGGACGTGATGGCGGAGAAGTTCCGCGCCGCCGGCGGCGCCGTCTCCGGCTACATCGTCTATGAGCGTGACAAGACCGCCTTCCGGTCGGAGGTGGACCAGATCATGCGCAGCCGCTCCGACACCGTCATGCTGAACGGCTACCTGCCGGACGTGACGATCCTGCTGCGCGAACTCTTCCGCGCGGGCTTCGAGGGCCGGCGCTTCACCTTCGCCTATGCCGCCAACGCCACCACCTTCCAGTCCCTGCCGAACGAGGTGACGAACGGCCTCATCACCTTCCAGCCAAGCCCGGACCTCGACAGCGGCGCCTTCAACCGCCTGAAGAACCGCTTCGGCAATGTCGAGGTCGATCCCTACTCCGCCCAGACCAACGACCACGCGACGCTCGCCATCCTCGCCGCCGCGCAGGCGGGGGAGGCGACGGGCACCGCCATCCGCGACAATGTCCGCCGCATCAGCCAGGGCGATGGGGAGAAGGTGGACAACGTCACCGACGGCCTCCGCCTGATCGCCGCCGGCGGCGCGGTGAACTACGAAGGCGCCTCCGGCCCCGTCTCCTTCGACGAGCGTGGCGACATCCAGGGCACCAAGTTCCGCTACGAGGTCGCGGAGAACGGGCGCTTCCGGCTGCTCGAACTGGTCTGATGGAGGATTGGCGCGACCTCGCCCAGGTCCTTCTCAACGGCGTCATGGCGGGCAGCGTGCTGATGCTGCCCGCCATCGGCTTCAACTGCATCTTCGCCGTACTGCGCTACCCCAACTTCGCGGTGGCGGGCTTCTGCACCTTCGGCGCCTTCGCGGGCTGGATCGCCAATGTGCAATTCGGCCTGCCGGTCGTGGCCGCGCTGCCCATCGCCTTCCTGGCCGCGGCGGCGGTCGGGCTGCTGTCGGAGGAGGTGGCCCTGAAGCCGCTGCGCCCGGCGGGGCCGCTGACGGTCGCCATCGCCTCCGTCGCCATCACCATATTGCTGGAGAACATCATCCGCTTCGCCTTCGGCAACAGCCTGCGCGGCTATGACCTGGCGATCCTGCGCGACTGGCGCTTCGACGGCATTCGCGTGAACCCGCAGCAGCTGCAGAACACCGGCTACGCCATCATCGCCGCCGGCAGCCTCTTCACCCTGCTCGCCTTCACGCGGCTCGGCCGCGCCATGCGCGCGGTGGCCGACAATCCCGTGCTGGCGGACATCAAGGGCGTCGATCCCAACCGCATCGCGCGCGTCGCCGTCTTCATCGGCGCGGGGCTGGCGGGGGTGGGCGGCATGCTGATCGGCATCGACACCTCGATCGACCCGCTGACCGGCTTCCGCGTCGTGCTCTCCGTCTTCGCCGCCGCCGTGGTCGGCGGCCTCGGCTCCATCCCCGGCGCGGCGCTGGGTGCGATGGTGGTCGGCGTGGGCGAGGAACTGGCCGGCGTCGTGCTGGAACCGGCCTACCGCACCGTCACCGCCTTCCTCGCCATCCTGCTGGTGCTGACCTTCCGACCGCAGGGGATTCTCGGGGGGCGCAACTGATGGAAGCCTACCTCGTCGCCATGCTGGTCTTCGCCGGCTTCTACGCGCTGATGGCGCTGGGGCTGAACGTGATCTGGGGCCTGACCGGCATGGTCAATCTGGGCCTGGTCGGCTTCTTCGGCCTCGGCGCCTATGCCTCCGCCCTGCTGACCACCAAGGCCGGGCTGCCCATGCCGCTCGGCTGGCTGTCCGGCGCCACCATCGCCGCCATCGCCGGCGGCATCATGGCGTTGATCGTGGCGCGGCTGCGGGGCGACTACCTCGCCATCGTGACCCTTGGCTTCGCGGAGGTCATCCGCCTGGTCGCCTCCAACGAGATCTGGCTGACCAACGGCACGGATGGCATCAGCGGCATCCCCGGCCCCTGGCGCGGCCTGGTCACGCCGCAGCAGTTCAACCTGATCTTCCTCGGCATCGTCTGGACCGCCGTGGCGGTGGGCTTCTACCTCCTCTCCCGCGCCTCCCATTCCCCCTTCGGCCGCGTGCTGCGCGCGATCCGGGAGGATGAGGATGTCGCCGCCGTCGCCGGCAAGCCGGTGCTGTGGTTCAAGGTCCGCGCCTTCGTCACCGGCGCCGCGGTGCTGGGCGCGGCCGGCGCGCTCTACGCCCACTACAACGCCTTCATCGCGCCGGAGAGCTTCGCGCCGCTGCTGACCATCTACATCGTCCTGGCACTCACCGCCGGTGGCGTCGGCTCCATGCGCGGCGCCATCATCGGCGCGATCTTCCTGATCGCCCTGATCGAGGGCACGCGCTTCATCGCGGCCGAGATCCCGGGTGTCACGCCCGTGCAGAAGGCCGCCCTTCGCGAAGGCGCCATCGCGCTGACGCTCATCCTGCTGCTGCGCTTCCGGCCGCAGGGACTGATCCCCGAAAGAACGAGAACCAAGGCATGACCACCGCCACCGAAGCCCTCGCCTCCGTCGTCGCCGCCACCGCGGCGCCTGGCCAGCCCCAGGCGCTCTTCGCCGCGCTGGACCAGGCGATGGGCGCCACCATCGGCCACAAGCTCTTCACCATCCTGGTCATCCATCCCGGCGCGAAGGAAAGCCAGCGCTACTATTCCAACATGCCGGACGCCTACCCGATCGGCGGCCGCAAGCCGATCAACCCGACGCATTGGTTCAACACGGTGCTGGGGGAGGGCGTGCCCTATATCGGCTACAACTACGCCGATATCAGCGACGTCTTCTTCGACCACGAACTCATCCGCAGCCTGGGCTGCGAGAGCGTGCTGAACGTCCCCGTCCGCTGGAACGGCACCAGCATCGGCACCATCAACCTGCTGCATGAACGCGGCTGGTATGGCCGCGGCCATGTCGCGCTGGCCCAGCACTTCGCCGCCCTGGCCGTGCCGGGCCTGCTGAAGGTGATCGCGGAGGGCTGAGACGCTCGGCGGGGGGGGGGGGGCACACGCTCCCCCCGCTCCATCGGCCCGCGAACAAAGTTAATTTTCGGTAGGGCACCGCCCACCGCATTGTTGCATCCGCCCCATCCATGATCCGCTTCGCGCGCCCCGCGGAGTGCCTCACGGATGTCCTTCACGCTGATTTCGGGATCGCCCGATGACGATAACATCATCGGCAGCCCCGATGGCGACCTGATCCAGGGCGGGGACGGCAACGACCTGCTCAGCGGCTATGGCGGCAATGATTCGATCGAGGGTGGTGACGGCCGCGACGACATCGCCGGCGACCACCGCATCGGCATCATCTCTGGCGATGCGGGCGACGACACGCTGGATGGCGGCGATGGCGACGACGTGTTGCGCGGCGAATGGGGCAGCGACAGCCTGATCGGTGGCCTGGGCGATGACATCCTGGAGGCCCGGCACGAACCCGGCGGCCAGGGCAGCGCGGGCCGGGACACGCTGATGGGCGGGGAGGGGGATGACCAGATCCTGCTGCAATCGGTCTCCTCGACCCTTGGGGGCTGGAACCCGATCACGCAGGCCGAGGCCGATGGCGGCGCGGGGTTCGACCTCGTCCACATCCTGTTCCCCGGCGTGCTGGACAACCTCTGGATCGACCTGCGGCAGGCCTGGCAGGGCGGTACCGGCATCATCCGGCAGCGCGGCGTCACCAGCACCTTCGACAATTTCGAAGGCATCCTGAGCATCCAGGCCGGCCAGGGCGCTGACACCATCCTGACGGGCGACACCGCCGGCACGCACATCTTCGGGCAGGAGGGGAACGACCTCATCAAGGGCGGCCGTGACACCACCGCCGGCACGGGCTGGAACGACAGCATGAATGGCGGCGCCGGCAGCGACACGCTGCTGGCCTATGAGGGCGCCGACACCCTGACAGAAGCCGGGGAGACGATTGCCGGCAGCCATGACCTGTTGCGCGGGGGCCAGGGGAATGACGTCTTCGTCCTCGGCTCCACCAGGAACACCAGCGCCAGCACCGTGACGGCGCGTGGCGAGACCGGCGACGACACCTTCGTCGTGAACAATCTCGTCGGTCTTCTTGATGCAGGTGCGGGATTCGACAGTCTCGACCTCGATCTGCGCCGCATGGAGGGCGGCGTGGTGCTGAACCTGCGCTCCATCGCGACCACCGGTGGCGGCACCTACAGCGCCGGCGGCATCGGCGGCGTGATCCGCGGGTTCGAGGACTTCACCATCCGCACCAGCGACGGCAATGACCGCGTGCTGCTGGGCGATATCGGCCTCGCGGTCAACACGCGGAGGGGTTCCGATACCGTCATCGGCGGTGCGGGCGCCGACACCGTGTTCGGCAGTGGCGGCACGCTGGCGCAGACGCTGTCCGGCCGCGGTGGCGATGACTCGATCCAGGCAGGCCTGGCCGGGGATGTGCTCTCCGGCGACACTGGCCAGGATACCCTGCTCGGCCATGAGGGCTCCGACACGCTGCGCGGTGGCGACGATGCCGATGAACTGCGCGGCGAACTCGGCGCGGACCGGCTGGATGGTGGCGAAGGCGCGGATACGCTGCTGGGCGGCGATGGCGCGGACCGCTTGATCGGCGGGGCGGGAGACGACCTCCTCATCGTCGATGCCGATGTCGGCGGCTATTACGAAGGCGCGCCGACCCTGACAGGCGGCGTCGATACCGCGATGGGCGGGGAGGGTGCCGACACCATCGAAGTGCACGGCTTCGCCGCGCGCGTCGATGGTGGCGACGGCAACGACCTGCTGGTGCTCGACATGGGCGAGGCGGCCGTCCGGGCCGATCTCCGTCAGCCCAGCGGCGCCTTCCAGGTGGACGGCATCGGTGGCCGCATCCTGGGGATCGAGAGCGTGGACGCGACGCTGTCATCACAGGATGACCGTATCCTGCTCGGTGCCCAGGCCGCGACGATCCAGGGGCAGGAGGGGGCGGACACCCTCATCGCCGGCACTGGCAGCGCGGTGTTCTCGGGCGGTGACGATGACGATTCCCTCATCGGCGGCACCGCGAACGACACGATCGAGGGTGACGGCGGGAACGACACCCTGCGCGGCCATGGCGGCAGCAACAGCCTGGTGGGCGGCGACGGCGCCGACCTGCTCATCGGTGGCGACGGCTTCGACACGCTGGTGGGTGGCGCCGGCGACACGCTGGATGGTGGGGATGGCGCCAACAGCTACGTCATCGACTTCGCCTGGGACCCGCTGGCGCCCTCGGCCGCCACCATCCTGCTGGACGCGACCGGCAGCTTTGGCGACGGCCTCGATCTCTCGGGCATCGATGCCAATCCCCTGACCGCGGAGGACGACAACTTCAGGGAGGTCGATGCCCTGACCGGAACGCCGGGCGAAGCCGTTGCCCCGCGCGACTCCCTGACCTGGAGCCTGGACCTGGATGGCGACGCCGTGGCCGACCTGATCCTGCAGTTCAGGGAAGCACCCCTGTTCCTTGTCATCTGGTAGCGGCTCACACCCCCGCCATCGGCATCCAACCGGGCAGGGCTACCCCAGCCGGGCGGCGGCTTCTTCCGCTTCCGCCCGGCGCTTCGGCGCCATCCGCGCATTCACCGCCTGTACCCGCGCCAGCACCGCGGCGGGCGCGGTCGCCGCACTCCCGGCCTGGAAGGGCGGCGCCGGCGCGTATTCCAGGCCGAGCTGCACGGCCTGCGCCGCTTCCTCCCCCGCGATCTCCGCCAGCACGGTCAGCGCGAAGTCGATCCCCGCCGTCACGCCGCCCCCGGTGATGAGGTTGCCGTCCCGCACCACGCGCTCCGCGACGGGGATCGCGCCGAACAGCGGCAGCAGATCATGCCAGGCCCAATGGGTGGTGGCGCGCTTCCCCTTCAGCAGCCCCGCCGCCCCCAGCACGAAGGCGCCCGTGCAGACGGAGGTGACGTAGCGCGCCCCCGCCGCCAGCCGCCGCACCTCGGCCAGGAAATCCTGGTCCTGCGCCACCACCGTCGCGCCGCCGCCGCCCGGGATGCAGATCAGGTCGCAGCGATCGACCGAGGCGATGGGCAGCGTGTCCCCGAAGACGAGGCCATCCGCCGGCACCGCGCCGCCGGCCGGGCTCGCCACCAGCACCTCGCCGCCCGGCAGGCGGCTCAGGAACTGGTGCGGCCCGGTGAAGTCCAGCTGCGTCATCCCGGGATAGATGACGAAGAGGATCCTGAACCGCTCGCTCATGCCGTGGTTTCCCTCACCTCATCCAGCGCCAACAGGCAGAAACTCGCCAGCCAGTGCCCGCCCATGTAGTGGTCGTCGAGATGCGGCATGGACGCGGCCAGGTGCGCTTGCGCCGTCTCCTCCATCACCGCGCGGCGCATATCCGCGCCGCGCAGCGTCCCCGCCAGGATGCGCCAGCACCAGGCGCGGGACAGGTTCAGCCCGTCCAGATGCGCGATCCGCCCATCCGTGCGGTCGCTGACGCGGGCTGGCGTGAACAGCGCGGCCGGCTTCCGCGCGCCGATCCAGGGCAGGAAGCGGTCGAACCAGGGCGCGAAGCGGTCCGGCGGCAGCAGCCGCGCCAGGCAAGCCGCCTCCATCAGCGTGGGCGAGAGGAAATCCTCGCCGGAAGGCTCCCAGGCCTGCGCATCCCGGTCCTCCCCATGCCAGCGCCAGGCCGTCTCCCGCATCAGCGCCAGCAGCGCCGGGTCCTGCGCCTCCGCCCAATCGGCGGCCAGCATCAGCGCGAAGGCGGTGTTGGTGTGCATGCCGGCGCGGGAGGGATAGTCCGCCATCGGCAGGTGCGACCGGAACCGCGCCGCGAAGATGTCCGCCAGCGGCGCCAGCCTGGCGCCCCAGACGGGGTTCGGCAGCGCATCCAGCTCCGCCTGCAGCTTCAGCAGCCAGGCCCAGCCATAGGGCCGCTCGAAGCCCCGCGAGGAGGGCCGGGCGAGGTAGGCGCATTCCGCCGCCACCCCCGCCTCCGTGAAGGCCGCGTCGAAGCGCGCCGCGATCGCCCCCGCGCTCGGCAGCCGAGGAAAGCGCCGCAGCAGCCGCGCCAGCATCCAATGCGCATGCACGCAGGAATGCCAGTCGAAGCTGCCATGGAACACCGGATGCAGGACGGAAGGCGCGACCAGGTCCGCCGGCCCCGTCAGCACATGGTCCAGCTTCTGCGGCCATTCCTGGCCCACATGGCCCAGCGCGATCCGCGCCAGGCGCTCCGCCAGCGCCTCGTCCAGCCGCTCAGCCACGGCGCGGCCCACGCCCCTCCGGATAGGGCCAGCGCGGGTCGTTGAATTCCTGGAACTCCAGCAGATAGCCCTCGGGGTCGCGGAAGAAGCAGGAATAGACGGTCTTGCCGCCGGAGACATGCGGCGGCCCGTCGAACTCGATGCCCCGCGCCTTGTAGTGTTCGTAGGCGCGCTCGACATCCTCGACCAGGAAGGTGAACACCATCCCCTTGGTGCCGAGCGGCCGGCCGGGCTTGTTGCAGACGCCGAGGAACCCCGTCGGGCTCACCTGGAACACCCGGCAGATTCCCTGGTCCAGCACCTGCTTCAGCCCGATCACGTCGCGGTAGAAGGCGGCCAGCCGGTCCAGGTTCTCCGTGTAGAGCCAGACCACATTCTGCTCGATAAAAATTCCTGCCCCGTCAGCGGCGTCGGATGCCATCATCATCTCCTGTGGGCCTCGCCCGTGGAACGCAAGCGGCGTGGCCATGCGTGGGAAGCATGCACGATCCCGCGCGCAGCCGGAACCGCCCCAACTCCCCCGTTGGAACAGCCCCCCGCAATGCCCTTATCCTGCCACAAGACGGGCCCGTGCCCGCAGGCCACAAGGCGGGCCCTTGCCCGCGCAGGAGACGCAGTCGCATGACCATCCAGCTCGGCCAGGTCGCCCCGGATTTCGAGGCTGAGACCACCCAGGGCACGATCCGCTTCCATGAATGGCTCGGCTCCTCCTGGGGCGTGCTGTTCAGCCACCCGAAGGACTTCACCCCGGTCTGCACCACCGAACTCGGGGAGACGGCGCGCCTGAAGCCGGAATTCGATGCCCGCGGCGTGAAGGTCATCGGCCTGTCCGTCGATACGCTCGACCGCCATGCGGGCTGGGACGCCGATATCGCGGATACGCAGGGCACCGCGGTCAACTTCCCCATGATCGCGGATCCCGAGAAGAAGGTCGCCGCGCTCTACGGCATGGTGCATCCGGAAGCCGATCCCGCCATCACCGTCCGCACCGTCTTCGTCATCGATCCGAACAAGAAGGTGCGGCTGTTCATGGTCTATCCGCCCAGCACGGGCCGGAACTTCGACGAGATCATCCGCGTGATCGACAGCCTGCAGCTGACCGACCGCGCCAAGGTGGCGACGCCGGTGAACTGGCGGCCGGGCGGCAAGGCCATCATCCCGCCCGCCATCAGCGACGAACAGGCCAAGGGCCTTTTCCCGCAGGGCTGGAAGACGGACCGCCCCTATCTGCGTTGGGTGGATGTGAAGTAGGGAAGGGGACCGGTCATGGACGGGGGCGCAGCGCAAACCGGCGTGGCTGACGGCTTCTGGGGCGCGGTCGGCCGCACGCCCCTGATCCGCCTGAAGCGCGCCTCCGCCGCCACGGGGTGCGAGATCCTCGGCAAGGCGGAATTCATGAACCCGGGCGGCAGCGTGAAGGACCGCGCGGCGCTCGGCATCCTGCAGGATGCCGTGGCGCGCGGCCAGCTGGTGCCCGGCCAGCCCGGCACGATCGTGGAAGGCACGGCCGGCAATACCGGCATCGGCATCGCACTCGCCGCCAATGCCATGGGCTGGCGCAGCGTGATCGTGGTGCCGGAGACGCAGTCGAGGGAGAAGCTCGACTACCTCCGCATGATCGGCGCCGACCTCCGCCTGGTCGCCCCCAAGCCCTTCAGCGATCCCGGCAACTACGTCCATGTCTCGAAGCGCCTGGCGGAGGAGATGGGTGCGGTCTGGGCCAACCAGTTCGACAACCAGGCGAACGCGGCGGCGCATGAGGCGACCACGGGGCCGGAGATCTGGGACCAGACCGGCGGCCGCATCGATGCCTTCACCTGCGCCTGCGGCACCGGCGGCACGCTGGCCGGCGTGGCCCGCGCGCTGAAGGCGCGCAACGCGAAGCTCCGCATCACCCTGGCCGATCCGGATGGCAGCGCGCTCGCCTCCTGGGTCCGCACCGGCACCTTCAAGGCGGAAGGCAATTCGATCACGGAAGGCATCGGCCAGGCCGCCCGCGCCCCCGGCAACCTCGCCGCCGCGCGGGACTTCATCGATGACGCCGTGAATGTCAGCGATGCGGAGGCGCTGGCGGAGGTCTTCGACCTGCAGATGCATGAAGGCATTTCCGTCGGCGGCAGCGCCGGCCTCAACGTCGCCGCCGCCATCAAGGTGGCCCGCGACCTCGGCCCGGGCCACACGGTGGTGACCATCCTTTGCGACGGCGCCGCGCGCTACCAGTCGAAGCTCTTCAACCCGGACTTCCTGCGCGAACGCGGCCTGCCCGTGCCGTCCTGGCTGGAGTAGCGCGGCCATGGCGCTCGAAATCGTCGAACTCGCCCGCACCATCCGCGAACGCGATCCCGCGCGGCCGGGATGGCTGGAGGCGATGCTCTGCTATGCCGGCCTGCACGCCGTGCTGTGGCACCGCCTGTCCCATGCGCTGTGGCGGATGGGGCTGCGCGGCGTCGCGCGGCTCTCCTCCCACATCGCTCGCTTCCTGACGGGCATCGAGATCCATCCCGGCGCCACCATCGGCCGCCGCCTCTTCATCGACCACGGCATGGGCGTGGTGATCGGGGAGACGGCGGAGGTCGGCGACGACGTGCTGATCTACCACTCCGTGACGCTCGGCGGCCTGTCCGGCCAGCCCGGCAAGCGGCACCCGACGATCGGGGACAAGGTGACGATCGGCGCCGGCGCGCAGGTGCTGGGCCCGATCCGCATCGGCCGCGGCGCCCGCGTCGGCGCCAATGCCGTGGTCGTGGCGGATGTGACGCCGGGCTGCACCGTCGTCGGCATCCCCGCCCGCCCGCCCCGCGGCCAGCCCTGCCAGGACCCCTCCATCGGCTACGGCCTCGGCACGGCGGATGAGGACCCCGTGGGCGAACAGCTCGCGGCCATGCGGGCGGAAATCGCGCTGCTGCGCGCGGAACTCGGCGCGTTGAGGAACGCGCAGCGGGAGGGGGTGTAGTGGCTCAAAGGGGGAGCTCTGCTCCCCCTTTACCCCCTCGCCAGGGTCCAAGGGGACCCTGGACCGCCAGCCATTGAGAAGTAACATGACCAGCACCGAGACCATGATGCCGATGGGAGCCGCATGATCGATCAGCGCCGGCCAGCCGACCCAGGTCGCGATTGGCTCGCGCAGGTGCGGCGCGCAAGGAACATCACGCAATGTGGGTACTGGGTGCTGAATGCCAGTGCCAACTACCGCTGGCGAGGCATCGATTGGGTGAATGACCCCCAACATGAGCAGGTCATGGACCCGGTGTCCGGCGTGACTCCTGACGTCGGGAGTCTCTACGGCGCCGGCAGGGGCTTCGGCTATTTCAAGGGCCGCCCGCCGCCACGCTTTCGCGTGGCGTATACCGAGGCCTCCAAGCTCGGCCAAGCGACCTACTTCGCTGGCCCAAGCTGGATCATCTGCTCGCGGTCGCTGGCGGAGTTCCTGCGCGAATGGCAGCCCGATGGGATCGACATCTTGCCGATCGAGGTCGAGTTGAAGGGCGGTCACATCGTGCCGGCGGGTGAATACGCCTTCGTCGATGCCACCCTGCGGGCACCCGCCATCGACGCGGAGGCCATGAACCTCACAGTCGTCACAATCGCCGGCCTGCCGGGCTCCCGACGGTATCAACCCGACATCCGGCGTCCGTACATCCTGCGCAAGGATATCCCCGCGACGGCGCGCATATTCAGGGATCACGTCGAGCGTTACTCGATCTTCGTGTCTGATGTCGTGTTCAAGGCCTACCGGAAGCAGCGACTGTCGCGACGATTGCGTTGGCGAGACCCCTCCACGACGACGTTCTGAGGCTGACCATCACGCGACGTCCCCTGTCGCTGTTGCCGATTGCTGGCGACGAGGCGGTGACCCACATTCCCGAGGCTTGGCCGATCATCGAGCGTTTCGCTGCGTCGCTCCATGCGATCGTCCACGCGGCCCGCATCCGATGCGAGCGGACACCGCCGCCCTGCACACGTCACGCAAGCGCGCGCGAAAGCGTCAGTCCCTTATCACACTTGCCAGTCGATCCCGAATGGCGCGCCGCGCGGAAGCATCCCGCGTGCCGCGCAGTGCCGCGGCCGCGGCCAGATCGGCATGCCGCGCCAGCACCGCGCGGCGCCCGGAATCCGGCTCCACCGCTGCCACCGCCGCCAGCACCTCCAGCATCCGGATCATCACCGCGGGCTGGCCCGAGGCAGCCTGGCGCAGCATGTGGAACATCGCATCGGCCAGGCCCGCGTAATCCGTCGCCGGCCGCACCAGCCGCACGGTGCCGTCGCGCGGGAATACCCCATCGGGCAGGTGCCGCCCCGCCAGCCCGGCCAGCGTCGCGCCCAGCCGGTCCAGCACGCCGATGGCGGTGAAGGGATCGTTGATGCCCGGTGACAGCGCGCGCAACGCGATTTCCACCAGCTGCCGCACGGCGTATTCCAGGTCCTGCTCCACGCTCCGGGCCTGGCCGAGCACCATCGCCTCCGCCAGCGCCGCCTGCGCCTCCTCCCGTATCCCCGGCGGGCTGACCCGCCCCACGACGCTGCCCGGCAGCACGAACCCGCCCGCCCGCACGTCGAGGTGCAGCACAGCCCCGCAGCCCGCGGCCCAATCCGCCAGGGACGCATCGTCCAGCACCCGCAGGTAGCCGCTGCCCGGCGCGCGCAGCGGCGCGGCATCGGGCGCGGGCCCGGGCGCCGCCCCGGGGCCCGCCCCATCCCCGCAGGCCTTGTCCAGGGCCTGGTCAAGCTCCGCCGCCACCAGCGCCACCACCCGGTCCACGCTGATGGAGGCCGCGACATGGTGCAGGAACCAGATCAGCACGCCGATGCAGCCGAACCCCATCAGCAGCCCGACGGAGACGGCGAGCTGCGGCACGAAGCCGCCGCCATCCCCCTCATGCACCGACCGCAGCGCCACCAGCGAAAAGGCGAAGGTCGCGACCAGCGCGCCCAGCGCATACTGGTTGCCCGCATCGCTGGTGAAGTTGCGCAGCAGCCGCGGCCCCATCTGGTTCGACGCCAGCGTCAGCGCCGCCACGGTGATGGAGAAGGTGGTCCCCGCCACCCCGATGGTCGCGCTCGCCAGCACCCCCAGCACGTCCCGCGCCCCCGCCGCGGCGCCGCCATAGACCAGGTCATCGAGCCCGGCGGGCAGGGTGACCGCGCCCTCCAGCCGCACCAGCGCCTGCGCCAGCAGGATGGCCGACGCGGTCATCACCGCGGGGCGAAGCCAGAAGGCGGCGCGGAGATCCGCCCACCCTTGCCGCAACCGCGCCGCCGTCACCCCGCCGCTCCCCCGCGCCACCCGGGGGCCGCAACGGCCCGGCACGGCGCCGGTTCACCGCGGCCAAAGCGGGAGGGCGCCGGCGGGCGAGGCGCGCTACCGGCAGGCCACCGCGACGTTGCCGGAAGGCTCCTGCCGCGCCGTGCAGGCCTCCACCCGCGCGGCGAGTTCGACATCCGTGGCCGCCCCGCTGCGGTACTTGCAGCGGATGGTGACGGTGCGCCCCTCGGCATAGATCGGGCCGAGGGTGAAGACGCTCGCCCCCGCCCGCCTGCCATCCGGCATCAGATAGGCCAGGTCGGCCGGCGGCCCATCGAAGACGTCGATGGCCTGCACCGGATCGCCCGCGCGGGCCGGGCAGGCGGAGGGGGCCTGCGCCACGGCCGGCGCGGCCAGCGACGCCGCCAGCGGCAGCGCGGCGGCCAGGCGCCTACAGCGGCTCCACGACATGGAAGCCATCCCCGCGGTTGGACACGCCGGTCCCGGTCCAGCGGATGAGGCGCGGGCCGATCGCCTTGGGGTTCGTCCCGGTGACCCACTGGTCATAGACATGGATGCCCTGGGTGTCCTTCTTCACGAAGATGGCGGCGTGCCCTTCGTAGCGGCCCTGCGCGTTGAAGGTCGCGATCACGGTTCCGTCCGCGATCTCCGTCGCCTCCTTCACCAGCGCGCCCTTCTTCCACTGCGCCGTGCTGACCGGCAGGGTGGAGCAGGCGCGCGTCACGAAGGACACGCATTGCCCGCAGAAATCCGGCCCGCTCCGCTTCGCCAGCGGCGGCACCGTGTCATAGGGCTTGAGGGGCGAGGTCCGCGTGCAGACCCACTTCCCCACCGGGGCGTTCAGGTTCTTCGTGTAGCCGGTGGCGATGAACGGCATGGGCGACCACTCCTGGGATGGATCCGCATGGGGAGGGGCAGGGACCTGACCCCGTGATGGCATCGTTTTTCCCCCGCTCTGTCCAGGCCCATTCCCCCGGCTTGACCCCATCGCCCGCCCGCCCGACCCTGCGCCGGCACGGGGGAAACCGCCAAGGGGAACCAATGACCACGCGCAGCACCCTGTCCTGCGAGATCGACCTCGACGCCCCCGGCAAGCGCCACGGCTTCCTCCGCCTGCCGCATTCCACCCATGCCAGCGCCTATGGCTTCATCCCCATCCCGATCGGCGTGATCGTGGGCGCCCCCGGCCCTACGGTGATGATCGTCGCCGGCAACCATGGCGATGAATACGAAGGCCAGATCGTCGCCGGCCGCCTGCTGCGGGAGGTCGCGCCGAGCCAGGTGACGGGCCGCCTCATCATCCTCCCCGCCGCCAACTTCCCCGCCGCCCACGCGGGGCTGCGCACCAGCCCCATCGATGGCGGCAACCTCAACCGCCTCTTCCCCGGCGACCCGCTCGGCACCATCACGCAGCAGATCGCCTTCCACATCACGGAGGACCTGCTGCCCCGCTGCGACGCCGTGCTGGACCTCCATTCCGGCGGATCCTCGCTGATCTACGCGCCCTCCGCCCTCATCCGCCGCGGCGACGACCCCGCGCGGTTCGCGCAAGCGCTGGCGCTATTGAAAGCCTTCGGCGCGCCGCTCTCCTACATCGTGCAGCCCGGCACCAATGGCGGCCGCACCCTCTCCGACACCGCCTATCGCGCCGGCGTGCTGCATCTCGGTACCGAACTCGGCGGCGGCGGCCATGCGGGGCCAGCGGCGATCCGCGTGGCCGAGCGCGGCGTCGCCGGCGCCCTCCGCCATCTCGGTGTCTGCGACCTCGACTGGGACGCCGGCCCGCCCCGCCCGCCGACCCGCATCCTCGACCTCGGCGGGCCCGACTACTACGTCTTCGCGCCCGACCCCGGCGTCTTCCAGCCCCTCGCCGAGCCCGGCGACACCGTCGCGCGGGGCCAAATCGCCGGCCTCATCCACCACACCGAGACGCCCTGGCGCGACCCCACGCCCGTCCATTTCGCCATCGACGGCGTCGTCCTGGTGAAGCGCTGGCCCGGCATGACGGCCCGCGGCGATTGCCTCTTCCACCTCGGCACGGAGACTGCCCTGTGACTGACGAGACCCCCGTCCTGGCCACCCGCGACGGGCCCGTGATGCGCATCACCCTCAACCGCCCGCATCGCCGCAACGCGATGAGCGAGGCGCTGGTCGCGCGCCTCGATGAACTGCTCGCCGAACTCCGCGCCGACACCGCCATCCGCGTCGTGGTCCTCACCGGCGCCGGCGGCCATTTCTGCGCGGGGCTCGATTTGACGGAGGTCGGCGCGCCGGAGGACCCCGCCACCAAGCTCGCCCGCCAGCAGGCCCGCAACCGCGCCACCGGCCAGCGCTTCGCCGCCATCTCCGAATTGCCGCAGGTCGTCATCGCCGCCATCCAGGGCTCCGCCTTCGCGGGCGGCCTCGGCCTGGTCACCGCCGCCGATATCGCCCTCGCCTCCGCGGATGCCCGCTTCTCCGCCCCCGAGGTCCGTCGCGGCCTGGTGCCCGCCCAGATCCTCCCCTGGCTGGTCCGCCGCATGGGCCGCAGCGAGGCGACGCGCATCTGCCTGCAGGGCCATGTGCTGGACGCCGCGGAGGCCGCGCGCACCGGCCTGGTCCACCAGGTCCTCCCCGACGCCGCCGCGCTGGAAGCGGAGCTTTCCCGCGTGATCGCCGACATCCTCGAAGGCGCCCCCGGCGCGCTCGCGGAAACCAAGGCCCTGCTCGCCGCCCTCGGCCCCGTGGCGACGGAGGCCTATGCCGAGGCCGGCGCCCAGGCCTTCGCCCGCCGCGCCGCCGATCCCGAGGCGAAGGAGGGGATCGCCAGCTTCAAGGAACGCCGCAAGCCCTCCTGGTCCCCCGCCGCCTGACCGGCGTTATACTGGCCCCCATCGAGGAGACACCGCCATGACCGCCTGCATCGTCGGCTGGGCCCATACCCAATTCGGCAAGCTGGAAGACCCCGACATCGAAAGCCTCTTCGGCCGCGTCGCCCGCGCGGCGATCGAGGATGCGGGCATCGAGGCCGATGACGTGGACGGCGCCTTCGTCGGCGTCTTCAATGGCGGCTTCACCAAGCAGGATTTCTTCGCCTCCCTCCTGCTCCAGACCATCCCCGAACTCCGCTTCAAGCCGACGACGCGCTACGAGAACGCCTGCGCCACCGGCACCGCCGCGATCCATGGCGCCATGGACTTCCTCGCCGCGAAGCGCGGCCGCTTCGCCCTGGTGGTGGGGGCGGAGAAGATGACGGCCACCCCCGGCGCCCAGGTGGGCGAGATCCTGCTCAGCGCCTCCCACCGCCGCACCGAAGGCGACATCCCCGCGGGCTTCGCCGGCGTCTTCGGCCGCATCGCGGAGGCCTATTTCCAGCGCCATGGCGACCAGTCCGACGCGCTGGCCGCCATCGCCGCCAAGAACCACCGGAACGGCGTCGCCAACCCCTATGCCCAGATGCGCAAGGACCTCGGCTTCGCCTTCTGCCGCGCTGAGTCGGAGAAGAACCCCTTCGTCGCGCCGCCGCTGAAGCGCACCGATTGCAGCCTGGTCAGCGACGGCGCCGCCGCCCTGATCCTGACCGACGAGGAAACTGCGCGGTCCATGCAGAAGGCCGTCCGCTTCCGCGCCGCCGTCCACGCCACCGACATGATGCCCATCGCATCCCGCGACATCATCCGCTTCGAGGGCGCCCGCGCCGCCTGGTCCCGCGCGCTGGCGGACGCGCAGCTCAGCCTCTCCGACCTCAACTTCGTCGAGACGCATGACTGCTTCACGGTCGCCGAGCTCATCGAATACGAGGCGATGGGCCTGGCGCCGGAAGGGCAGGGGGCGCGCGCGGCGCTGGAGGGCTGGACCGCCAAGGATGGCCGCCTGCCCGTGAACCCCTCCGGCGGCCTCAAGTCCAAGGGCCACCCCATTGGTGCCACCGGGGTCTCGATGCACGTCCTGGCGGCCATGCAGCTCACCGGCCAGGCCGGCGACATGCAGCTGCCCAAGGCGGATCGCGCCGGCGTCTTCAACATGGGCGGCGCGGCGGTGGCGAACTACTGCTCCATCCTGGAACGGGTCTAGCCACCCCTCCCGGGCCGCTCGCCCTGCCGCCTGGGCGATGGCTGCCAGGCTCTGGCACGGGGGTTGCTCTATCCCCCTCGTCATGTGGCGGCCCTGTCCGCCCTGGCAGCTTAGCCTTCCTCAACCTTGCCTTGGGCTGGTCCGAAAGGACCGGCCCATTTTTTTTGGCCCGCGCCCGGGCGGCCAACTGGCCCGCCTTTCCGGCCCGTTCCGCGCGAAATCGCTGGGCCAGTCGCCGAAAACCCCGCCCGAGGCACCCGCCGCGGCCCTGCCCGCCTTTTCGGCGCCCGCCCCGGGATTCCCAAAATGCGAACCACTATGCGAAGCACATGCGGGAATGCCCGCTCACGCGGCAGTGATCCGGGCCGGCCCGCCTCAGCCCGGCACCAGCACCGAAACCGCCGCCTGCGCCGCGATGCCCTCGCCGCGCCCCGCGAAGCCCAGCCGCTCCGTCGTCGTCGCCTTCACGGAAACCCGGTCCACCGGCACGCCCAGCAGCCCGGCCAGCCGCTCCCGCATCGCCGTCGCATGGGGGGTGATCTTCGGCCGTTCGCAGATCAGCGTGACATCGGCATTGGCCAGCACGCCGCCCCGCGCCGCGATCCGCCCGGCGGCATGCACCAGGAAGCGCGCGCTGTCGGCGTCCTTGTACTGGTTGTCGGAAGGCGGGAACCACCGCCCGATATCGCCCTCCGCCAGCGCGCCATAGATGGCGTCGCAGAGCGCGTGGATGCCGACATCGGCGTCCGAATGCCCGTCCAGCCCCAGCGGCCCCGGCACCACCACGCCGCACAGCACCATGGGCCGGCCTTCCACGATCCGGTGCACGTCGAAGCCCGTGCCGACGCGCGGGATCATCGTGGCGTTCATCATCGCCTCCATCCGGGCCAGGTCCTCCGGCCAGGTGATCTTCACATTCGACTCGTGCCCCGGCACCAGCGCCACCGCCAGCCCCGCGGCCTCCAGCAGTTGCGCGTCATCCGTCGCCTCCGCCGCCGCGTCCCGATGCGCCGCCAGCAGCGCGCCGAAGCGGAAGGCCTGGGGCGTCTGGGCGCGGAACAGCCCGGCGCGCGGCA
The DNA here is from genome assembly GCF_016805305.1 of Falsiroseomonas ponticola. Lineage (GTDB taxonomy): Bacteria > Pseudomonadota > Alphaproteobacteria > Acetobacterales > Acetobacteraceae > Falsiroseomonas > Falsiroseomonas ponticola. The sequence goes on from NZ_JAERQN010000011.1 coordinate 219,964, forward strand.
CCGTCTCCAGGATCCGCCCCGCCTCGCCGCGCTTCAGCGTGTCGCTCACCGGCTGGGCCGGGATGGCGCCGGGATGGGCCGCCAGCGCCGCCCGCAGCGCCGCCACGGTACCCGGGGGCACCACGGGCCGGGCCGCGTCATGCACCATGACGAGGCCCGGCGGATCGGCGGCCAGCGCCTCCAGCCCCGCCCGCACGCTGGCCTGGCGGGTCGCGCCGCCGGCCACGGGCGGCAGGCAGGGCAGGCCCTCCAGCGCCGCCGCCACCGTCGCCATCATGTCGGGGGCGCAGACCGGCAGCAGCGCATCGATGCCGCCCTCCCGCAGCAGGGCCTCCGCCGCATGGCGGATGACGGGCCTGCCCGCCAGGATCGAGTATTGCTTGGGAAGCGGCGCGCCGAAGCGGCTGCCGCTGCCCGCTGCCATCAGCAGCGCCACGCATCGCATGCGCAAGGTCTAGCCCAGCCCCGGGGCGCCGCCCAGCCGACCCCCCAACCCATCGCCATTGCTGGATTTTTCAGCAGGAACCCCCGCCAGGCCGCTCTGCGCATTGCCCAAGGGTCAATCTAACGATACCCTGCCCAAATCATGAGCATGCACACCGCTTCCCAGGGGGCCTGGACCGGCCCGATGCTGCGCCCGATCGACCTCGGCGGCGCCGTCATCGATGTGCCGGTCGTCCTCGCCCCCATGTCCGGCGTCACGGACCTGCCCTTCCGCCGCCTGGCCCGTGCCCAGGGCACCGGCCTGGTGGTCAGCGAGATGATCGCCTCCAACGCCATGGTGCGGGAGAACCGGACCACCCTGAAGATGGTGGAGGTCGATGGCTTCGGCGGCCCCTCCTCCGTCCAGCTCGCGGGCTGCGACCCCGCCGTGATGGCGGAAGCCGCGAAGCTCGTCGTCGGCCATGGCGCCGCGATCGTGGACATCAATTTCGGCTGCCCGGTGAAGAAGGTGGCGCTCGGCCAATCCGCCGGCTCCGCCCTGATGAAGGACGAGATCGGCGCCGCCCGCATCCTGGAAGCGGTGGTGAAGGCGGTCCCGGTGCCCGTCACGCTCAAGATGCGCATGGGCTGGGACCACAACTCCCTCAATGCCCCGAAGCTGGCCCGGATCGCGGAGGAATGCGGGATCCGCCTGGTCACGGTGCATGGCCGCACCCGGCAGATGTTCTACAACGGCACCGCGGACTGGGCCTTCGTCGCCACGGTGAAGGCCGCCGTCTCCATCCCCGTCATCGTCAATGGCGATATCCTGACGCCGGAACACGCGGCGGAGGCGCTGCGCCAGTCCAACGCCGATGGCGTGATGATCGGCCGCGGCTGCTACGGCCGGCCCTGGCTGCCGAAGCAGGTGGCGGACTACCTGGCCACCGGCGTGCTGCGGCCCGACCCCTCCCTGGCCGAGCAATATGCAACGCTTCTCGCGCATTACGCGGCGATGCTGGAGCATCATGGCAGGGATCCCGGCATGCGCCTCGCGCGCAAGCATGTCTCCTGGTATTCCAAGGGCCTGCCGGGTTCGGCTGAGTTCCGGGCGGAAGTGAACCGCACGGATACGGTGGAGGCCGTGCTCGCCCTGATGCAGCGCTTCTACGAACCGCTGATCGAACGCGGCGTGCAGCCCGCCCGGCCCACCGCCCCCGATGATGAGCGGCTGGCGGCGTGAGGACCTCCGCCCTGTCCCGCGCCGCGCGTGCCCTCCGCCTCTCCGGCAGCCTGCCCGGGGAGGCGCCCCTGCCGGAATCCACCGCCATCCTCGGCGCGCTTCCCATCGCCGCCGTGGTGCTGGATGCGGAGGACCGCTTCCTCTTCGCCAACCCCGCCGCTGAGCTTTTCTTTCAGCTCTCCGCCGCCTCGCTCCGCGCCCAGTCGCTGCGGGACCTGCTGCCGCAGGACAACCGGCTCTTCGGCGTGCTGGCGCAGGTCCGGGCGCATGACAGCCCCGTCTCCGACCATGACCTGGTGCTGGAAAGCCCGCGGCTGCGCCGCTTCGGCGTCGCCGCCCAGGCCGCGCCCTTCCCGGAGATCGCGGGGGGCATCGTCCTCACCTTCCAGGACGGCTCCACCGCGCAGATGCTTGACCGGCAACTGAATTTCCGGGGCGCGGCCCGCGGCGCCTCCGCCATGGCCGCCATGCTCGCTCATGAGGTCAAGAACCCGCTTTCCGGCATCCGCGGCGCCGCCCAGCTCCTCGAACAGGGGGCCAATGAGGGCGACCGCGAACTCTGCCTGCTGATCCAGGACGAGGTGGACCGCATCCGCAACCTGGTGGAGCGGATGGACATGTTCTCCGACCGCCCGGTGGAGCAGGCGCCGGTCAATATCCATGAGGTGCTGGACCATGTGCGGCGCATCGCGCTGTCCGGCTTCGCGGCCCATCTGAAGGTCCACCAGGAATACGACCCCAGCCTGCCGCCGGTCTGGGGCAACCGGGATCTGCTGGTGCAGATCCTGCTGAACCTGGTGAAGAACGCCGCCGAAGCCGTTGATCCGAAAGACGGTGAGATCCTGCTGGCCACCGCCTACCACCATGGCGTCCGCATCGCCGTGCCGGGCAGCCTGGAACGCGTCCACCTGCCGCTGCAGGTCATCGTGCGGGACAATGGCCCGGGCATCCCGGAGGCCATCCGCGCCACGCTGTTCGAGCCCTTCGTCACCACCAAGCGGGGCGGGCAGGGTCTTGGCCTCGCGCTGGTGGCCAAGCTCGTGGCGGACCAGGGATCGCTGATCGAATGCGACAGCCGCCCGGGCCGCACCTCCTTCCGCCTGTCCCTGCCCGCGCCGCCCCCGGCGTCACGCCAGGGGGCGAGCAAGTCCTGATGCCTCCGCCGAGCCTGATGGGGCCGAGCCTGATGGGAGCCTTCCATGACTGACGCCGCGACCGTATCGGCCACGACCCGGACCATCCTGGTCGCGGATGACGACCGGGCGATCCGCACCGTGCTGTCCCAGGCCCTTGGCCGGTCCGGCTACCATGTCCGCGCCACCTCCTCCGCCGCCACGCTCTGGCGCTGGGTGGAGGATGGGGAGGGCGACCTGGTCATCACCGACGTCATCATGCCGGATGAGAACGGGCTGGACCTGGTGCCCCGCATCCGCCGCATCCGCCCGGACCTGCGCGTGGTGGTGATGTCGGCGCAATCCACCTTCTCCACCGCGCTGAAGGCCACCCAGCGCGGCGCCTTCGACTACCTGCCCAAGCCCTTCGACCTGAAGGAATTGCTGGCCGTCGTCGGCCGGGCGCTCTCCGCGCCCACCACGGCGGAGACGACGGAATCCGACGAACCCGAGGAACGCCTGCCACTCGTCGGCCGCAGCGCCGCGATGCAGGAGATCTACCGCACCGTCGCGCGGCTCACGACCACCGACCTCACGGTGATGATCACGGGCGAGTCGGGCACCGGCAAGGAACTGGTGGCCCGCGCGCTGCACGACTACGGCCGCCGCCGCGGCGGCCCCTTCGTCGCCATCAACATGGCGGCCATCCCCCGAGAGCTGATCGAATCCGAGCTGTTCGGCCATGAACGCGGCGCCTTCACCGGCGCGCTGAACCGCGGCGTCGGGCGCTTCGAGCAGGCCGCCGGCGGCACGCTCTTCCTCGACGAGATCGGCGACATGCCGCCGGAGGCCCAGACCCGCCTGCTGCGCGTGCTGCAGGAAGGCGAGTTCACCACCGTCGGCGGCCGCCAGCCCATCAAGGCCAATGTCCGCATCGTCGCCGCCACCCACCGGGACCTGCGCCAGGCCATCCGCGGCGGCATGTTCCGCGAGGACCTCTTCTACCGCCTCAACGTCGTCCCCATCCGCCTGCCGCCGCTGCGCGAGCGGCTGGAGGACATCCCCCTGCTGGCCCGCCACTTCCTGGAGCGCGCCCGCGCGGCCGGCCTGCCGCAGAAGCAGCTGGACCAGGGGGCGATGGACCGGCTCAAGCAGCATTCCTGGCCGGGCAACGCCCGCGAACTCGAGAACCTGATGCGCCGCATGGCGGCGCTCTACCCGCAGGAGACGATCGGCGCGGATGCCGTGGGCTCCGAACTCGCGGAGGCCGCCGCCCCCGCCGAGGAAGGCCCCCGCGCGCCGGAGACGCTGGAACAGGCGGTGGAACGGCATCTCGCCGGCTTCATGTCCGCGCACAAGGACGGCATGCCGATCCGGGACCTCTATGACCGCGTGCTGGCGGAGGTGGAGCGGCCGCTGCTGAAGCTGGCGCTCAGCGCCACGCGCGGCAACCAGATCAAGGCCGCGGCCATGCTGGGGCTGAACCGCAACACGCTGCGGAAGAAGCTGCGGGAGCTGGATCTGCCGGTGGTGCGCGGCCTGCCCTGAGGGCCGCGAAACCGCTGGCGCGCGCCGCGCAGTTCCTGTTATGTTCCGGCGGTCGCGGGCGAAGCCTTGCCCCGCCGGGCACCCCGCGGAATCGCACTAAAAGCGCTTAAACGGCTAAATGTCCTAAATGCCGGGTCCGACTTCCAGATGAACGGGCCTGCCCTCCCGGCATGGCCCGAATCAGCACAGTTGCTAAAATGCCACAGCGCGGGCTAACCCCGGCGCAGGGAACGGGCAGGCAGGATGGCAACGCGCTGGCGCCGCATCGGTGACTTCTTCTTCGGCCGGGCGATGACGCTCGGCCTGGCCATCACGGCCGTGCTGCTGGGGCTGGCCACCTTCATCCTGCTGGCCGGCGGATCCCCCTTCGGCCCGACGCGCCCGGGCCAGATCGTCTTCGTCGTGCTGGCCAATGCCGGCGTGCTGCTGATGCTGGCGGCCTCGCTGGCCACCCGGCTGGTGCGCGTCTGGGCCGAACGCCGGCGCGGCAGCGCGGGGGCCAGGCTGCATGTGCGGCTCGTGATGCTGTTCGGCGGCGTCGCCGTGGTGCCCGCGCTGATCGTCGCCGCCTTCGCCGCCATCTTCTTCAACCTCGGCATCCAGGCCTGGTTCAGCGACCGCGTGCGATCGACGCTGGAAGCCTCCCTCGTCGCCTCCCGCGCCTGGCTCGACCAGCACCGGGACGAGATCCGGGTGGATGCGCTGGCCATGGCGGCGGACCTCAACCGCGCCGCGGCGGTCTTCCTGCCGGACAACCCGCCCGCCTTCGAACGCCTGCTGGCGACCCAGGCCAGCATCCGCGGCCTGACGGAGGCGGTGATCTTCGAACCGACGCTCGGCCGCGTCATCGCCGCCGCCGGCTTCAGCCCCGGCAGCGTCATCGAACCCCCGCCCGCCTGGGCGATGGAGACGGTGCGCCAGGGGGAGGTCGCGGTGGTGCCCGCCGAGAACGATGCGCGGGTCCGGGCGCTGGCCAGCCTCGATGTCCAGCCCGGGCTGCTGCTGCTGATCGGCAGGCCGCTGGATGCCGGCGTGCTGGAACACATGCGGCGCACGGAACTCGCCTTCCAGGATTATGACCAGCTGGACCGCAACCGCGGCAGCCTGCAGATCACCTTCGCGCTGATCTTCGCCTGCGCCGCGCTGCTGGTGCTGCTGGCCGCGGTGCTGGTGGGCCTCGTTTTCGCCAACCAGATGGCGCGGCCGATCTCCCGCCTCATCAACGCCGCCGAACGGGTCCGCGCCGGCGATCTGGCGACGCGGGTGGAGGAGGGGACGGCGGATGACGAACTCGCCAGCCTCAGCCGCGCCTTCAACCGCATGACCAGCCAGCTTTCCGCCCAGCGCGGGGAGTTGATGGAAGCCTACCGCCAGATCGACGAACGCCGCCGCTTCACGGAAACCGTGCTCTCCGGCGTCTCGGCCGGGGTGGTCGGGCTGGATGCGGAGGGGCGGATCAACCTGCCCAACCGAAGCGCCAGCGAATTGCTGGGCGTCGATCTCGATGCCGGGATCGGCCTGCCCATGGCCCGCGTGGCGCCGGAATTCGCGGAGCTGGTGCAGGAAGCCCGCGCCAACCCGGAACGCCCGCGCACGGCCGAACTGCCCATCGGCCCGCCCGCGCGCCGCCGCAGCCTGATCGCCCGCATCGGCGCGGAGACCCAGGCCGGGCGCGTCACCGGCTATGTGCTGACCTTCGACGACATCACGGAACTGCAATCCGCCCAGCGCAAGGCCGCCTGGGCCGATGTGGCGCGGCGCATCGCGCATGAGATCAAGAACCCGCTGACGCCGATCCAGCTCTCGGCCGAACGGCTGAAGCGCAAGTATCTCAAGGAGATCGCGAGCGATCCCGAGACCTTCCGCAGCCTGACGGACACCATCGTCCGCCAGGTCGGCGACATCGGCCGGATGGTGGACGAGTTCTCCGCCTTCGCCCGCATGCCCCAGCCCGTGATCCGGCCGGAGGATCTGGGCCAGGTGGTGCGGGAAGCGCTGGTGCTGCAGAAGGCCGCGCACCCCGAGATCGACTACACCACCGCCATCCCGGACGGCCTGCCCCGCCTGCCCATGGACCGCCGCCTGATCGGCCAGGCGCTGACCAACCTGCTGCAGAACGCCGCCGATGCCGTCGCCTCCGCCCCGAGGGCGGAGGGGGAGCGCGGCGCCATCGCGATAAGGCTCGACTCGTTCGAGGATGGTATCGGCGTCGTCGTCGACGACAACGGGATCGGCCTGCCCGATGGCGAGGAGCGCGCGCGGTTGACCGAGCCCTATGTCACGCACAAGGCGAAAGGAACGGGGCTTGGCCTTGCCATCGTGAAGAAGATCATGGAGGACCATGGCGGCCGCCTGGCCCTGGAGGACCGGCCGGATGGCGAGGGCGCGCGGGCCCTGCTGATCCTGCCCCTGGCGGGCAAGGAAGCGGCCGGCCCGGCAATGGCACAAGGGGAAAGGCCCGCGATGGGCTCGGTGATGGGTACGGCGATGGGGCGGGCAGATCATGGCGCATGAGATCCTGATCGTCGACGACGAGCCGGACATCCGCGCCCTCATCGAGGGCATCCTCTCCGACGAGGGCTACGAGACCCGCCAGGCCGCCAATTCGGACCAGGCCATCGCCGCCTTCCGCGCGCGGCGGCCCTCCCTCGTCATCCTCGACATCTGGCTGCAGAACTCGCGCCTCGACGGCCTCGGCATCCTGGCCGCCCTGCATGGGGAGGAACCGCGCGTCCCCTGCGTGATGATCAGCGGCCACGGCACGATCGAGACCGCGGTCCAGGCCATCCAGAACGGCGCCTACGATTTCATCGAGAAGCCCTTCAAGTCCGACCGCCTGCTGCTCGTCGTCTCCCGCGCCCTGGAAGCGGCGCGGCTGCAGCGGGAGAACAGCGAGCTTCGCCTGCGCGCGGGCGGCGAGACGGAACTCGTCGGCATCTCCGCGCCGCTCACGCAGCTGCGCGGCGCGCTGGAACGCGTGGCGCCCACCGGATCCCGCGTGCTGATCACGGGACCCGCCGGCGCCGGCAAGGAAGTGGCGGCGCGCATGCTGCACGCCCGGTCCCGCCGCAGCGACGGCCCCTTCGTCGCGCTGAACTGCGCCACCCTCGCGCCCGCGCGGTTCGAGGAGGAGCTGTTCGGCGTGGAGGCCGGCGCCGATCCCTCCGCCCAGCCGCGCCGCGCCGGCGTGCTGGAACGCGCCCATGGCGGCACGCTGCTGCTGGACGAGGTGGCGGACATGCCGCTGGAAACCCAGGGCAAGATCGTCCGCGCCCTGCAGGAACAGGGTTTTGTTCGTATGGGCGGCGCCCAGCGGGTGACGGTGGATGTGCGGGTCATCGCCACGACCAACCGCGACCTGCAGGCGGAGATCGCGGCCGGGCGGTTCCGGGAGGACCTCTACTACCGTCTTGCCGTCGTGCCGCTGAAGATCCCGCCGCTGCGGGAGCGGCGGGAGGATATCCCGGCACTCGCCCGCCACTTCATGGCGCGCTCCGGGGAGACCTCCGGCATGGCGCCGCGCGAACTGAGCGAGGACGCGCTGGCCGCGATGCAGGCCTATGAATGGCCGGGCAATGTGCGGGAGCTGCGCAACCTCATCGACTGGCTGCTGATCATGGCGCCGGGGGAGGCGAGGGACCCCATCCGCCCGGACATGCTGCCCCCCCAGGTCGGCGCCGCCGCGCCGGCGGTGCTCAAGCTGGACCGGTCCAGCGAGATCATGACCCTGCCTCTGCGCGAGGCGCGGGAGCTGTTCGAGCGCCAGTACCTGGAAGCCCAGCTGCTGCGCTTCGGCGGCAACATCAGCCGCACCGCCTCCTTCGTCGGGATGGAGCGCAGCGCGCTGCACCGGAAGCTGAAGTTCCTCGGCGTGCATGCCGAGGATCGCGCACCCCCCGCGGCGCAAGCCGCGGGGGGCTGACGCGGTCCCGCGTCAGGCGATGATCGTGAGGTCCGCGGCCGTCAGGCCCGGATCGCTCTGGAAGCGGGCGACGACCTGGCGGGAAGCGGCGCCGGTCCCGTCCGCGTCCCAGTAGAGCGCCAGCGCGCGGGCATCCCACAGGAACTGGCCGAAGCCCTGCGTTGCCGCGCCGCCGGCCACGAACCGATGGCCGGCCGCGGGATCCATCCCTGCCGCCAGCCCGCCACCGAAACCGTCGGCCATGAGCATGATGCGATCCTCGCCAGCGGCGAAATCCATGATGACGTCGCCACCTTCCGCGGCTGCGCGATAGAGGAAGACATCGGCCCCCGCGCCACCCGACAGCCGGTCACGTCCCTCCAGGCCCAGGAGCAGGTCGTCACCATCGCCGCCGAGGAGGATGTCCCCGCCATCGCCGCCGGTCAGTCGGTCATCCTGCCCCGATCCCGTCAGCCGCACGGCGGTGGCGACGCTCTGGTTGAGGACGGTCCAGCCCACGCTGCCTGTCGTGGCCGAGAGGTCGACGTGGAAGCCATTGGCGTAGATCGCGGCGCCGCCCTCGTTGCTGCTGGCCGCGGTGGCGGTCCAGCTGGCGCCGATGATGGCGAACATCTCCGCCCCCAGGGCCACCTGCACCACATCCGGCCCGCCGCGGCCGAGGTCGGTGACGGTGTCGCGGCCGCTATCGATGACGAAGCGGTCCGCGCCAAGGCCGCCTGTCAGCGTGTCTTCGCCATGGCCGCCACGCAGCGTGTCGGCGCGGAGGGAGCCGGTGAGCCAGACGGCCTCGTCATGGCCCTCATTGCTGATCGACCAGCCCACGCCGCCGCGCGCCGCGGCCAGGTTGACCGCATGGCCCTGCGCGTCGATCGAGGCCGTTCCGGCATTTCTGGTGGCCGCGGTCGCCGTCCAGTCGTTCACGACAGAGGCTCGCATCGACGCACCGGCGGAAACGCGGACCGCATCCGCCCCGCCAGCGCCGAGATCGAAGACGACATCATCGCCACGCGTCACCAGGAAGGCGTCCTCGCCCTCGCCGCCGATCAGCGTGTCGGCGCCCGCACCGCCGCCCAGCGTATCGGCACCGCCCCTGCCGGACAGGATGTTGTCCCCGGCATTGCCTGCCATGGCGTTGGCGGCCGCGTTGCCGATGCCGGACAGGTCGGCGGTGCCGGACAGCGACAGCTTCTCCACATGCTCGTCCAGCGTCCAGTCGATGGCGGAGACGACGTGGTCCAGCCCCTCGCCGGCGGCTTCCACCACCACGTCGCCGGCATCGCGCAGGTAGTACGTGTCGTTGCCTGTGCCGCCGGCCATCCAGTCATGGCCCAGGCCGCCGTTCAGCACGTCATGGCCAGGACCGCCCATGATCGTGTCGTCCCCGGCGCTGCCCGCCAAGGTATCCGAGCCTTCCCCGCCCAGGATGAGGTCCGGCCGGCCGGTGCCCCCCAGCGCATCGGCGCCGCCCGTGCCGTTCCGGGCGATGGTGGCGGAGGATACCTGCTCCGCCTTGCCGGAGCCGTCCGTGTAGGCCGCCACCACGCGCACCACCGCGCCGGCGGCAGGCGTCAGGGTGGCCCCGACCGCGCCCGCGATATCCGCCCAGACGCCGCCGGCCTGCGACTGCCAGCGGTAGCTGATCGCGCCCATGCCCTCGCTGTCCGTCAGCGAGGAGACGGCGCGCAGGTCGCCATCATCCATCACGATGTCGAGGCTGCCTCCCGCGGCCTCGTTGGACGGCCGCACCACCACCTCCGTGGTCGCGGGGGCCGCCAGCGCATGGCCAGCGCCGTCCACGACATCGATGGAAAGCGTGCGGTTGAGCGCCGGCGTATCGCTGGCATTGCCAAAGGCCAGGCGGCGGATGAGTGCCTGCACGGCGTCCGGCGTCACGGCGCCGCCGAAGGTCACGGTGAGGTCCGTGCCCTCGCCACCTGTCACGATGGCGATGTCAACGCCGCCATAGCTCACCACCTTGCCGGCGAGGCCGATCTGGCCGGGTCCGTTACCCTGGGTCAGGACCGTCGCCCGGTCCTCCGCCAGCAGGCCAGAGACGAGGAGATGGCCGCCCGCGAGCGCATCCCCAGCCGTGAAAACGGCACCGGTGGCAAAGAGCCGCGGCGCGGCGTTCACGGTGTTCTCGGCGAAGGTGATGGCGGGAGCGAGTTGTGCGAGCGCGGCGGCCTCGATGGCATCGGTCACCGTGACGGCCATCGACCGGGCGGCGATCACCGAGCCATCCGGTCGCGTCAGCTGCAGGTAGAAATTGTAGATGTTGTCGATGCCGTCATCGCGCGGCGCCTCGAAATCAGGGGCGGTACGGAAGCCGACCGCGCCCGTCGCGGCATCGACGGCGAAGAGGGCGGCGTCGAGCCCGCTGAGTGACCAAGTGTAGGTCAGTGTCGTGTCCGGGTAGGTCGCGCTGCCCGTCACCACGGTGCCGACTGTGTTCTCCGCCACGGAGCGAGCGGCGGCCGTGGTGATGATGGGCGCCTGCTCACCAGGGCCGAGGAAGATGAGGGGCGGCGGGCTGAAGCCGCCGGAGGTCGGCGCCCGGCCGCCGGCATCCAGGACGCTGATGATCGCGGTCCTGTCGAAGTCCAGTCTTGTGCCCAGAGCGTTCGAGAAGGTGACGACGAACGTCTCCGTCTTCTCGATGAGCGTATCGCTGCGCAGGGACAGGCGGATTGTCGCGTTGGCGGCGCCCGCGGCGAAGGTGATGGAGCCGGAGGGCAGCACGGCCGCCGCGGTGACGAAATCCTCGGCGGAGACCGGGTTCAGCCCGGTGCCGGCTACCGCCCAATCAACGGATGCGGCCGGCAGGGGCAATGTCACGTCGCTGCTGAAGCGCTTCACCAGGATTTCGATATCGACGGCCCGGGTGCTGGATTCGGCGACGGCGTTCCCGCTGGCGGCGTAGCCCTGGAGGCTGTTGTAGATCGGGATCACGCCGACCACGACGGCCCGCCCTGCCGAGACCTCGCCATCCGATGCCTGGACCACGATGTCGTAGCGATTGTCCCTGCCAGCATCCCGAGGCGCCATGAGGTCGGGCATCGCCCGGAAGGTGACGACACCCGACAGCGGATTCATGGTGAACAGGGCGGCATCGGTGCCGCTCAGGCTCCAGGCCAGCGCCTTGCCCTCGGGGTCGTGGCCGGCGGCCTGGTAGGCAAAGGTGGTTGTCCTGGATGGCACCCCGACACTGGCGGCCGATGTGATCACCGGCAGGTCGTTCTCCGCAGCCACCGTCAGCAACACCCGCGTGGCATCGGCCGTGGCATTGGCGCGGGTGATGAACCTGCCGTTCTCGGCGCCGACAATGAGGTCAAGGCGTCCGTCGCCGGTCAGGTCCGCAAAGGCGGGACCGCTGTTGTCGCCCACCTGGATGGCGGCGAAGGGGCTGGTGGCGAACGGGACGAACCCGGCTGCCGTGTTCCGCCAGGCCGTCAACCCGCCCGCCCCGTTGCCGGACACCATGTCCACGCGCCCGTCGCCATCCAGGTCAGCGAAGGCGGGTGCCGCGTATTCCCCTGTCGCCAGGCCGGCGAACGGGTTCGTCGCGAAGGGCACGAAGCCTGCCGTCGTGTTGCGCCAGGCGTGGAGCCCGGTGAAATGCTCGCCCACCACGAGGTCCGCCCTGCCGTCGCCGTCGAGGTCGACGAAGGCGGGCGTGCTGTCCCGTCCGACATCGATGGCGGCGAAGGGGTTGGCGCTGCCAGTGACCTGGACATAGCGCGTGCCAACCCTCGCATAGGCCAGCAGCCCGCCTTGCGACTCGCCAGAGACCAGGTCGAGCACCCCATCCCCGCTGAAGTCGATGAATGCGGGCGCCGAAACCGCGCCGACATCCAGGCCGAAGAACGGATTTGGCGAGCCGACCAGTTCGACGAAATCGCTCCCGGAGCGCGCGAAGGCTCGGAACATGCCGGTGAAGGTGCCGGAGACGAGGTCGAGCAACCCATCGCCGTTGAAATCGACGAAGACAGGCTTGCTCCAGTTCCCGACATCGAAGTTGGCGAGGGTGTACGGGATCGCCGTGTTGAAGCTCGGCGACGCGAGGGCATGGCCGGCCGAATCGACCACGCTGATCGTCAGCGTCCGCTGCCTGCCTGGCGTGTCGCTGGGCGTGGCGTAGGTCAGCGCCTCGATCAGCGCATCCACCGCGGCCTCGGAGGCGTTCGCACTCAGCGCGACGGTGAAGGTGTTGCCCTGGCCACCGCTGGCCGTTCCGATGCCGGTGCCCGCATAGGTGACAGTCGTACCGTCGAAGCCGATGGAATTGTCGCCCGAACCGCGGATCGAGATCCGATCCTCCGGGCGAAGTCCGGAGACGGAAATCCGCCCCCCGCCGAAGCTGCTGCCCTCGGCCACGAAATCGACGGCGCCAGTGAGGAGTTGCGGCGCTGCGTTCGCCAGCTTCTCACTGAGATAGGAAAACGGCTGCAGGTTGAGCAATTTCACGGGCGGCATCCTCTCCGCCCGGCAAAATCGCCAGCCAGTCGAAGGCAGGGTACTGGCAACGGTGGCATTCTGTAACCAGAACAAAACGCCTCATGGCCAGATCGGGCGATTTTGGTTTCCGCCGCTCGGTTGACGCCACCCGCCGGCGCCACCCTTCCGCCGAGTGGCTCGGCAGGGGTATTCTCCCCCGACCGACCGCCACCCCGAAGGCCACCGCCCGCCATGTCCAAGATCGCCTATGTCAACGGCCGCTACCTCCCGCAGTCGGAGGCCTCGGTGAACATCGAGGATCGCGGCTACCAGTTCGGGGATGGCATCTACGAGGTCGTGCACCTGCACGAGGGCCGCTACATCGACGAGGATCTGCACCTGGCGCGCCTCGAACGGTCCTTGCGGGAGATCGCGCTGCCCATGCCGATGTCGCGCGCCGCGCTGTCCATGGTGCTGCGGGAAGTGGCGCAGCGGAACCGGGTGACGGAGGGGCTGCTCTACATGCAGGTCACGCGCGGCGTGTCCCGCCGAGACCATGCCTTCCCCTCGAAGCCGGTGCCGCCGGCGCTGGTCGTCACCATCCGCCGCATCCCGCCCTATCCGACCGACATCGATCGCTGGCAGGCCAGCGCCATCACCTTGCCGGACCTGCGCTGGGCGCGGCGGGACATCAAGTCCGTGAACCTGCTGCCGAACTGCCTGGCCCGCCAGGCCGCCCGCGAACAGGGCGCGATCGAGGCGATCCTGTTCGACGAGGCGACGGGCATGGTGACCGAAGGCGCCGCCACCACCTTCTGGATCGTGGACGAGCACGGCGCCATCCGCACCCGGCACCTCGACCACGTCATCCTGCCCGGCTGCACCCGCGCCGCGCTGATGAAGGAGCTGGACCAGCTCGGCCTGCCCTATGACCAGCGTGAGTTTTCCGTGGACGACGTGAAGCGGGCGAGGGAGGCCTTCATCACCTCCGCGACCTCCTTCGTGAAGCCGATCACGAAGATCGATGGCGCGCCGGTCGGCGACGGCAAGGTGGGCCCGGTGGTGCGCCGCCTCTTCGATATCTTCGCGCGCCATGTGAAGGGCGATGTGAAGAACGCCGCGTGATGCGGCCGCGCGCGATTCTCTGGGACTGGGACAACACGCTGGTCGATGGCTGGGCGGCCATCGAACATGGGCTGAATGTCACCTTCCGCGCCTTCGGCATGCCGGAATGGGACCGGGAGACGGTGCTGGCCCGCGTCCGCGGTTCGCTGCGGGACACCTTCCCCGGCATGTTCGGGGCGGAGTGGGAAAGGGCGCGCGACATCTTCTACGGCGCCGTGCGGGCCTGCCACCTGGAGGTTCTGACCCCCATGCCCGGGGCGGAAGCGGCACTCCGCGCCGCGGCGGCGCTCGGCCCGCAGGGCGTCGTCTCCAACAAGCAGGGGCCACTGTTGCGGGCGGAGGCCGCGCATCTCGGCTGGGCGCCGCTCTTCGCCAGCCTGGTCGGTGCCGGGGATGCGGCGGCCGACAAGCCCGCCGCGGCGCCTCTGCTGATGGCGCTGCGGGCTTGCGGCGTCGAGCCCGGCCCCCATGTCTGGTACATCGGTGACACGGTGCTCGACATGCAGGCGGCGCGGGCGGCAGGATGCCGGGCGGTGCTGCTGGGGCGGGCCGGACATGACGGTGGCGTCATGGCTGCCTCGCCCGACGAACAATTCGATGACGGCCATGCGCTGGCCGATGCACTCTCGCGGCTTGCCATCGGGCCTGCCGCTGGGGGAAAGTAGGGGTCCTCCCCAGGCTCTGCCGGTGGCCTCGTGCTGCCCAGGCCAACAACAAGAAGGACCGACCCTCCGTGGCCGCCGAGAAGTCCCAGAACGTGCAGGACGTGTTCCTGAACCACGTTCGCAAATCGAAGACCCCTGTGACGATCTTCCTGGTCAACGGCGTCAAGCTGCAGGGGATCATCACCTGGTTTGACAACTTCTCCGTCCTGCTGCGCCGGGACGGACACACGCAGCTGGTCTACAAGCACGCCATCTCCACCGTGATGCCGGGCGCGCCGATCATGCTGTTCGATGCGACGGCGGCTGGCGCCGGCGCCGCGGCCCCGGAGGGCGCGCCGGCCGCGCCCGCCCGTGAAGGCCGCCTGACCCTGGGACGAGAGGTGAATCCTGTCGGATCGCGCGACTAGGCCCGCTGGCCCGGCCCCGGGGACGCAGCAACGCGGCCCCGGCGGCATCGATACGCATGGTGGCCCGACCCGGGCCGCCGTCATCCTTCCTTTCGAACGGTTCGGGCGTGGCGATTCCAGCCGCGCCGCCGATGCCAAGCTGGCGGAGGCCGTGGGCCTCGCCGCCTCCATCGGCCTGACCATCGTGCATTCCGCGGTGCTGCCGTTGCGCGCCGCCAGGCCTTCCACTCTGCTGGGGGAGGGCCAGGTCGCGACGGTGAAGGAAGCCTGCGAACGCCATGGCGTTACCGTCGTCATCGTCGATGCCGCGCTGTCGCCCGTGCAGCAGCGCAACCTGGAACGCGCCTGGGAAACCAAGGTCATCGACCGCACGGGCCTGATCCTGGAGATCTTCGGGGAGCGTGCCGCCACCAAGGAAGGCGCGCTGCAGGTGGAACTCGCGCACCTCTCCTACCAGCGCACGCGCCTGGTGCGGTCCTGGACCCACCTCGAGCGGCAGCGCGGCGGCTTCGGCTTCCTCGGCGGTCCCGGCGAAAGCCAGATCGAGATCGACCGCCGCCTGATCGACGAACGCATCGTGCGCCTGAAGAAGGAGCTGGAGCAGGTCCGCCGCACGCGCGGCCTGCATCGCAGCGCGCGGTCGCGCGTGCCCTACCCGGTGGTCGCGCTGGTCGGCTACACCAATGCCGGCAAGTCGACGCTGTTCAACGCGCTGACCGGCGCCGGCGTCTATGCGCAGGACCAGCTCTTCGCGACGCTCGACCCCACCATGCGCGCGATCCGGCTGCCCTCGGGCCGCACCGTGATCCTCTCCGACACGGTCGGCTTCATCTCCGACCTGCCGACGCAGCTGGTGGAAGCCTTCCGCGCGACGCTGGAGGAGGTGGCGGCGGCCGACGTCATCCTGCATGTCCGCGACGCCGCCCATCCCGAGACCGCCGCGCAGCGCGCCGATGTGCTGGGCGTGCTGACGGAGATGGCGGAGGGCGACCACCCCACCATGGACGAGGCCTGGCCATCGCGCGTCGTGGAGGTGCTGAACAAGGCGGACCTGATGGGCGGGGTGGATGCGGTGCCGGGGATTCCCGGCGCCATCGCCGTCTCCGCGCTGACCGGCGACGGGCTGGAAGCGCTGCGCGCGGCGCTGGACGAACGCATGGCGGCGGGGATGGAGGTGGTGGACTACGCGATCTCCCCCGCCGATGGCGCGAGCCTCGCCTGGCTGCATGAGCATGGGGAGGTGCTGGAGCGCCAGGACGGGGAGGAGGCGATCCGCCTCCGCGTCCGCCTCTCCCCCGCCGATCGCGCGCGCTTCGACCAGCGGGGGGGCTGAGGCCATGCGGTTCGACGCGAAGACGGCCAGCGCCGTCGCGGCGCTGCTGCGCGACGCCTCCCGCGCCGAGATCATGCCGCGCTTCCGGAAGCTGGCGCCCGATGCGGTCCGCACCAAGTCCGGGCCGCTCGACCTGGTGACGGAGGCCGATGAGGCGGCGGAACGGGTGATCGAGGCCGGTCTCTCCCGCCTCTTCCCCGGCTGCGTCGTGGTGGGGGAGGAAGGGACGGCGGCCGATGCCAGCCTGCTCGGCAGGCTGCGCGACGCCGAGCTCGCCTTCGTCGTCGATCCCGTCGATGGCACCGCCAATTTCGCGGCCGGCGTCCCCCTTTTCGGCTGCATGGCGGCCGCCTTCGTGAAGGGGGAGGTGGTGGCGGGCTGGATCCATGATCCGCTGGGCGACGACACCTGCCTCGCGGTGCGGGGCGAGGGGGCCTGGGTGGAGGATGGCGCCGGCGCGCGGCTCGGCGCGCTGTCCGTCGCGGCGCCGGTGCCGGTGGGGCGGATGGTCGCCGCCGTTTCCTGGGGCTTCATGCCGCCGGCGCTGAAGGCGCAGGTCGTCTCCCGCCTGCCGCGGCTGGCCGGCACGCTGAACTTCCGCTGCGCGGCGCATGAATACCGGCTGGCGGCGGGCGGCCACGCGCATCTGCTGGTCTACAACAAGCTGATGCCCTGGGACCACGCGCCGGGCTGGCTGATCCACCGGGAAGCGGGCGGATACGCCGCGCATTTCGACGGCAGCGCCTATGAGGCCAGCCACCACGTGACGGGCGGGCTGATCTGCGCGCCGGACGAGGCCTCCTGGCACGAAGCCCGCGCGGCGCTGCTCGGCGAGGACTGACTTGGCCGAGGATGACGAGGAGGAGGAGGACGGCCCGCCCGGTCTTCCTCCCGGTACCCCCTTCTACATGACCCCCGCCGGCGCCGCGGCGCTGCGGGAGGAGCTGCGGAAGCTGTGGGAGGAGGAGCGGCCCAAGGTGGTGGAGGTGGTCTCCTGGGCCGCGGGCCTCGGCGATCGCAGCGAGAATGCGGACTACCAGTACGGCAAGCGGCGCCTGCGGCAGATCGATGGGCGCGTGCGCTTCCTGCGGAAGCGGCTGGAACGCGTGCAGGTGGTGGACCCCGCGGCGCAGGCGCGGCGGGACCAGGTCTTCTTCGGCGCCACCGTCACCTATGCCCGCGCCTCCGACGATGCGGAGGTGACGATCACCATCGTCGGGGTGGATGAGGCCGACAGCGCGCGGGGCCGCATCTCCTGGGTCGCGCCGGTGGCGCGCGCGCTGCTGGGGGCGAAGGTGGGGGATACCCGCAAGCTCCGCACGCCCGCCGGCACGGAGGAGATCGAGGTGGTGGATATCGCTTATCCGCCGGCGTGATTCGCGCCCGCGGCCCCGCATCGCCATGCTCTGCTGCGACGCGCAGGAGAGACCGCCATGTCCGTGACCACCGATCCGACCGATCCGCTGCCCCCGGGGCTGGAGACGGTGCTGCTGCCCCGCACGCATGACATCGGCGGCTTCGAGGTCCGGCGCGCGCTGCCGGCGAAGGAACGCCAGATGGTCGGCCCCTTCATCTTCTTCGACCAGATGGGCCCCGGCGAGTTCCTGACCGGCACGGGCGTCGATGTCCGCCCGCACCCGCATATCGGGCTGTCCACCGTCACCTACCTGTTCGAGGGCGAGATCCAGCACCGGGACAGCCTGGGGACGGAGATGTCGATCGCGCCGGGCGACGTGAACTGGATGACCGCGGGGCAGGGGATCGTGCATTCCGAACGCACCGCGGCCGCCCGCCGCGCCGCGCCGCACAAGCTGGCCGGGATCCAGTCCTGGGTCGCGCTGCCGAAGGCGCATGAGGAAACCCGGCCGGATTTCCGCCACCATGGCGTGGGCAGCCTGCCGGTGGCGGAGGATGCGGGCGCGACGCTGCGGCTGATCGCCGGCACGGGCTGGGGCATGGCGGCGCCGGTGCAGGTGCTGTCCGAGCTGTTCTACGCCGACGCCGTGCTGGCCCCGGGCGCGGTGGTGCCGATGCCGGACCATCACGAGGAGCGGGCGGCCTATGTCATGACCGGATCGGTGGATGTGGCCGGCCAGGTCTTCGAGGCGGGCCGCATGCTGGTGTTCCGCCCCGGCGACCGCATGGCGCTGAAGGCGGGGCCGCAGGGCGCCAGGCTGCTGCTGCTGGGCGGCGCGACCATGGACGGGCCGCGCTTCCTCTACTGGAACTTCGTCTCCTCCTCCCGCGACCGGATCGAGCAGGCGAAGCAGGACTGGGCGCGGGACCGCTTCAACGCCCCGGTGCCGGGCGAGTCGGAATGGATCCCGCTGCCGGAGAAGCGCGTGGTCCGCGCTGGAGAGGGCGCCCCGACCAGCTAGGCTCAGGACTCATTGGCCGAGCCAGAAGATGACGATGGCGGCGAGTGTGACGGCGCCGAAGAAGATGGTGGGGCATCGGTCGTAGCGGGTGGCGATGCGGCGCCAGTCCTTGAGGC
>NZ_JAERQN010000012.1 GCF_016805305.1 Falsiroseomonas ponticola
GCGCTCCATCGCTGCCGTCTGGCATCGCATTGGCTCGTTGCTTGGCGAGTTCTCACCAACCGAGTGCGCCAATTACTTCGCCCATGCCGGATACGCTTCAGTGTAAGCCGATCACGCTCTAACCCCTTTTAGCCGTTTATGCCGATTAGAGGCTTTTAGCACCGAATTCGCGGCCTCGATGCCGGACTTTTCGTCAATTCATGGAGATGAATTGTCCAGTCATCCGCATTCGGCTTGCGCCAGGGCGCGGTTGTCCCCAGGCAAGCCCGAACATAGAAAGAACACTGCGAAAAGGCCAGCAATTCGGCGGCCTCAGCGGCGCTGCACCGTCTCCACCACCACCGCCCGGGCCGACACCTGGCTGTTCTGCAGCCGGGCATCGCGCAGCGCCGTGCCGAGCGCGGCCAGGTAGTCGTCCAGCGGCTCGATCACCGGGCGCGGCTGCGGGAAGAGCGGCCGTTCGGAGGCGAAGACGACGATGAGGTCCGTGCCATAGGGCTCATCCACCTCCCACCCCGGGAAGCCCGGGCGGGGATCGCCGAGGCGCACCCGCGCGCCGGCACCCTGGGGCTGGGAGGGCACGAGATGCACGATCTCGTTCGATTTCATGATGTAGCTGACATAGAGGTAGCTGGCCCGGTCCGGCATCTGCACGTCGAGCCGCAGCAATTCCGCATGCTGCAGCGGCTGGATGCCGGCGATCTGCACGCGCGGCGCCGCGCCGGCGGGGGCGGCGACCTGGCGGAGCACGTCGAGCGCGCCGCAATAGGGGCCATCGAAGGGCTGCAGGGCCAGGGTGGCGGCGCCGGCCGGCACGCCGCGATCGGCCAGCACGCGGCGGATCTGCGCCTCCCCGCCCCGGCGCAGCACGCCGGCCAGGCTGAGCGACTGGTCGCCGGCGGAGCCATCGACCAGGCTGCAGGGCGCGGCGGAGGCGGCGGCCTGGGCGGCGGCGCGGAAATCCACGCGCGGGGGCACCGGCACGGCGGCCGGGGCGGGCTGGGTGACGACCGGGGGCGCGGGGGCCGGCAGGGCGGCGATGACGGGGCCGGGCGCGGGCTCCGCGGCCGGCCTGGCCGGTGCGGCCTGCGGCGGCGCGGTGGTGACCGGGGCGGGCTGCGGGGCGGCCTGCGCCGGGGCCTGGGGCGCGATGGCGACCGGCGCCGGCTGGGGCGCCGGCTGGGGCGCGGGCTGGGGCGCGGGCTGCGCCGCGGGCGGGGCCGTGGCGGGCTGGGGCGGGCTGGCGGCCGGGGCGGGCGCCGGCTGCGGGCTGGTGGCGGCCGGGGCGGGCGGCGGCGCCAGGGGCGGCGGGGCGATGGCGGCCGGCGGCGGCACGGGGCCGGCCACCGGGGGCGGGGCGCCCTGGGGCGCCAGCACGCCGAGGCCGGTGGGCGGCAGCACCGCCGGGGGCGGCGCGGCGGGGCTGGCGATGGCGGGCGGCGCCACGGGCTGCGTGGCGGGCGGGGCCGCGGCTTCCGGCGCGGGGCGCGGCGGCTCCACCGCCGGCGGGGCCGCCGGCGTGGCGGGATCGCTGGCCGCGGGCGGCAGGCTGGCCACGGGTGCCGGCGCGGGGTCCTTGCCCATCAGGAAGAAGGCGGCCGCGCCTGCCGCGACCAGCACGGCCAGGCCGCCCCCGATCAGCGCCGGCGAGGCACCGCCGGACCTGGCCGGCGGCGGGGGCGGCGCGGCGGGGCGGGGCGGATCGGCCGGCCGGGCGGCGGGCGGGGCCGCGACCATGGTGGCGTCGTCGAGCCCCGGCAGCTTGCCGGCGCCGGCGAAGCCGAAGCCCGTGGGTTCCGGCGCGGCGGCACCGCCGGCGGCGCGGATCGCCTCCGCGAAGGCCGTCGCGGTGGGAAAGCGGTCATCGGGGCGCTTGGCGAGGGCGCGGGCCAGCACGGCGTCGAAGCCGCGCGGCGCGCTGACGGCCAGCTGGCTCGGCGGCGGCGGGTCCGTGTTGAGGACGCGGTGCATGAGCGCGGTGTAGTTGCCCTCGAAGGGCTTCTCCCCGGTCAGCAGCTGGTAGAGCACGACGCCGGCGGCCCAGATATCGGCGCGGGCATCGACGGGTTCGCCGCGCAGCTGTTCCGGCGCCATGTAGGCGGGCGTGCCCATCACGGTGCCGACCTGCGTCATCGAGGAATTCTCGATGCGCGCGATGCCGAAATCGGCGATCTTCACCGCGCGGTCGCCGGCCAGCATGATGTTGGCGGGCTTGATGTCCCGGTGCACCACGCCGCGGCCATGCGAATAGGCGAGCGCGGCGAGGATCTGGTCCATCAGCCGCACCACCTCCGCCACCGGCATGCGGTCGCCGCGGTCGATGATGGATTTGAGGGAGCCGCCCTCCACCATCTCCATCACGATCCAGGCGGTGTCCGCATTCTCCCCGTAGTCATAGACGCCGACGATGTTGGGGTGGCTGAGGCGGCCGGCGGCCTGGGCTTCGCGCCGGAAGCGCGCATGCGCTTCCTGCGATTCGGCATCCCCGCCTTCCGGCAGCCGGACGAGCTTCACGGCGACGCGGCGTTCGATCATGCGGTCGAAAGCCTCGACCACCGTGCCCATGGCGCCGGCGCCGAGCGTGCCGCGGGCCTCGTACTTCCCTGAAAGCTCCCTCGGCAGCATGGACCCCGCCTGCGGCCCTGGCCGCGATCGTTGCGCCGGCGGAGGCTACCGCCGGGATCATCGGCCGCAACAATAGGGGCGCGCGGCGGCATCGGGAAGCGTGATGCGCCCGGGTGGCGGAGCGGGATTGCTTCGCCTAGCGTCGCCGCCGGGGATTCTTCCAGGGACGGATGGCCATGGCGGTGCGCAGGCTCGGCATCATCTTCAACGGCGCGACGGGCGAACTGGCCCGGCGGCAGCATCTGCCGGCGCTGGTGGCGATGCGGGAGGAAGGCGGGCTGGCCCTGTCCAACGGCGACCGCGTGATGCCGGATGTGATGCTGGTGGGACGCTCCGCCGAGCGCCTGGCGCCGGTGGCGCAGGCCACGGGCTTCACGCGGTTCACGGATGACATGGGCGCGGCGCTGGCGAATGCGGAGGACACGCTGTTCTTCGATGTCGGCGCGACGGGCGGGCGCGTGGAGGTGCTGAAGCGCGCCATCGCGGCCGGCAAGCACATCTACACGGACAAGCCGATCGCGCCCGACGTGCCGACGGCGATGGCGCTGGTGGCGGCCGCGGATGCGGCGGGCGTGAAGCACGGGACGGTGCAGGACAAGCTGTTCCTGCCGGGCTTCGCGACGCTGCAATCCCTCATCCGCTCCGGCGTGCTCGGAAGGCTGCTGGAGGTGCGGCTGGAGATGGGGCGCTGGATCTGGGACGGGGAGCTGCATCCGGGCCAGCGGCCGAGCTGGAACTACCGGAAGAAGGATGGCGGGGGGCTGATCCTCGATATGTTCCCGCATTGGCGCTACATGCTGGACCACCTGGTGGGGGAGGTGCAGTCGGTCTCCGCCGTGGCGCGCACGCAGATTCCGCGCCGGCGCGACGAACAGGGCGCGCCCTATGAGGTGGATGTGGAGGATGCGGTCTTCGCCAAGCTGGAACTGGCAGGGGGCGTGATGGCGTCCGTGAACTGTTCATGGGCCACGCGGGTGCGGCGCGATGCTGGCATCCAGGTGCAGGTGGACGGCACCAAGGGTTCGGCTGTGGGCGGGCCCTATGAATGCTGGATCCAGGATGAGAAGCAGACGCCGGTGGAAGGCATCTCCGCCGCCATCAAGATGACGCGCAGCTTCTTCGATGACTGGACGCCGGTGCCGGTGCCGACGGGGATGGTGAACAGCTACCGCGCGGGATGGGAGAAGTTCATCCGGCACCTGATGGAGGGTGCGCCCTTCCCCTATCCGCTGGTGGAAGGGGCGAAGGGCGTGCAGCTGGCGCAGGCCGCGTATCGCAGCGCGGCGGAGCGGCGCTGGGTGGACCTGCCGAAGCTGGGGTGAGGCTGGGCGGCCTCAGCCCGCGCCCGACATCGCGATCAGGTCGCGGGCGCGTTTCGCGACGGGTTCGTCCACCAGCTTGCCGCGGACGATGATGGCGCCGCTGCCGCTGGCCTGGGCGGCGGCATAGGCGGCGTCCACCTCCCTTGCCCATTCCAGCTCCGCCGCTGGCGGCACCAGGCCGGCGCGGAGCGGCGCGACCTGGGCGGGATGGATGGCGAGCTTGCCGCCGAAGCCGATGGCGAGGCTCGCGCGCATCGCGGCCTCCGCCCCCGCGGCATCCTTCACATCGAGATGCACGCCATCGATGGGCGCGGCGAGGCCGGCGGCGCGGGAGCCCGCGACGCAGAGGCGCTGCGCATGCAGGATCGCGGCATCCGCATCCGCCGCGCCCGTGCCGAGATCGGCCAGCAGGTCCACCGTGCCGAGCGCCACGCGCGTGATGCCGCAGGCGCGCCAGGGCAGGCTGGCGAGATGCACGAGGCCGCGGGCGGTCTCGACGATGGGCAGGATCTCGATGGCCGAGGGATCGCGGCCCAGCGACGCGCAGGACTGGCGGAAGGACCAGGCGAAGGCGAGCAGGTCCTCCGCATTGTCGGCCTTGGGGAGGACGATGCCTTCCGCGCCAGCGGCCAGGGCGGCCTGGAGATCGGCGAGGCAGAGCGGCGTGGTGGCGGCATTGACGCGGACGTAGCGCAGCGCGGTGCCCGTGCGGGGTGTGGCGAGCAGCGCGGCGAGGGCTTCGCGCGCGGCGGTCTTCTCGCCCGGGGGGACCGCGTCCTCCAGGTCCAGGATCGCGGCATCGGCGGCGGAGCCCATCGCGCCCTCCGCCCGGCGGGCGACATTGGCGGGGGCGAAGAGGAAGATACGGGGCGTGGTCATGCGGAATCCTGCCTCAAGCCTGCGGGATACGGGCGGTGGCCTTGATTTCCACGAGCAGCCCGGGGCGGGACAGCTCGACGATGCCGATGGCGGTCCAGGGCGGCTGGTGGCCCTGCATGAAGCGATCCCGCACCTGCTTGAACAGCGCGATGTGGGACTGCAGGCCGACATGGAAGGTGGTGAGGTCCACGATGTCCCGCACCGTGCAGCCGGCCTCCGTGAGGATGCGGCCGACATTCTCGAAGGCGCGGGCGAATTGCGCCTCGGGATCGGCGATGACGTTCATCTGCGCGTCGCGGCCGAGCTGGCCGGCCATGAAGAGGAAGCCGTTGCAGATCATGCCGGGGGAGTAGCCGGACTGGGTCGGGAAATTCTCCATGCCCGGGGGGACGATGGCGCGCATCAGCCGAAGCCCTTCTGGCGGGAAGCCTCGGCACCCCAGAGGCGGAAACTGTCGGA
The DNA here is from genome assembly GCF_016805305.1 of Falsiroseomonas ponticola. Classification (GTDB taxonomy): domain Bacteria; phylum Pseudomonadota; class Alphaproteobacteria; order Acetobacterales; family Acetobacteraceae; genus Falsiroseomonas; species Falsiroseomonas ponticola. The sequence continues at coordinate 5,286 of NZ_JAERQN010000012.1, forward strand.
GGCCGGGACCTCGTTCCGCTCGATCATGCCCTGCCAGACGCCGCAGGCATCGACGAAGTTGGGGATGCTGCCGGGGAACATGGCGTAGGAGATGCCCTCCGCCAGTTCGAGTTCCGGCACGCCCTCCGCATAGGCGCCGCGGATATGCACGGCGAGTTCCCACCAGGCGCGGCGCGTGGTGTGCACGGCGGCCAGCGTGACTTCGACCAGGCCGCGCGGGATGGTGCTGCCGGCCTGCGCGGCATCCAGCGCGGCGCGATAGGCGGCTTCGCGGTTGTAGGCGGGCAGGTGGTGGCCCCATTTCTCCGCGGCGAAGGCGAAGCAATGGGCGCCCTCCGCAAAGGCAGCCAGGCGGACGGCCAGCTCGATCTCGGCATCCGTGCCGCCGCCGTTGCGGAACTTGGCGATGTGGTGCGTGGCCAGCGCTTCGTCCGTGGAGACGAGGACGGCGAGCCAGACGAATTCCTTCGACCGTTCGTCCATGCTGCGCGGCGTCAGCGTCAGCGCCGTATAGGCCGCGTCGTAGCCCGCGAGCAGTTCGGGCGCGGCGATGGCCAGCAGGCCGTGATGCGGCAGCAGGTAGCCGCGCTTGGCGCGCACCTCCGCAAGGCGGCGATCGACTTCCGCGGCGTCTGGCATGCCGGTCATGGCCATGGCTTCTCCCCCATCCGCCTGACCATGACCATGCAAGCGCCGTGGCGGCAAGATGGGGTGGACGCGGCGGCGCGCGGGCGGCAGGCTTCGCGGCATGGTGATCAACGGGTTGAAGGCGCGGCTGGCGCAGGGTGCGACGGCTGTCGTGGTGACGCTGCAGCTGGCGCGCAGCGGCGATGTCGCGCGCATCATGGCGCAGGCGGGGTATGACGCGCTGGTGCTGGACCGGGAGCACAACCTGATCGGCGGCGATGCGGCGGGCGAGATCATGATGGCGGCGCTGGATGCCGGCATCCTGCCGCTGATGCGCCTGCCGGATGCGCAGCCCGGGCCGATCGGCCAGGCGCTTTCGGCGGGCGCGCTCGGCGTGATGATCCCGCGCATCGAGGATGCGGCGCAGGCGGAGGGCGTGGCGCGCGCGGCACGCTTCGCGCCGGAGGGGCGGAGGCCCCTGCCCCCGCTATTCCCGCATTTCCGGCGGCGCGCGATCGGCCAGGGCGACGCGGTGGCGGCGCTGTCGGCCGAAACGCTGGTGGTGGTGATCATCGAGACGCGGCTTGCGGTGGAGAATGCGGCGGCGATCGCGGCGGTGCCGGGGATCGACGTGCTGTTCCTCGGCGCTTCGGATCTGAGTGCGGATCTCGGCCGGCCGGGGATGAAGGAGGACCCGGTGCTGTGGGAGGCGGCGGCGCGGGTGGCCGAGGCCTGCCGCGATGCGGGCAAGGTGCCCGGCATCGGCGGCATCACGGAGGAGGCACATTTCGCGCGCGCGAAGGCGCTGGGCTTCCGCTGGATCTCCGCGGGGCATGACGCGGCGCTGCTGCAGGCCGCCGCGACCGCGAAGGTGGCGTCGATCCGGGCCTAGACGTTCCAGGGCCGCACGCGCCACAGCGCGCGGTGCGTGGCGTCCGAGGCGCGGAGATAGGCGACGTAGTCGGCGGAGTTGAGGTAGCGGAGCGGCTGGAAGGCACGCTCGCTGGTCGTGATGAACTCCGGATTGGCGACGACCTTGGCGATGGCGGCGGAGAGGCGCGCGACGACATCGGGCGCCATGCCGCGCGGGCCGCCGACGCCGCGCAGGCTGCCGCCGAGGATGTCGAGGCCGAGTTCGCGCAGCGTCGGCACATCCGGCGCCATGGCGTTGCGCGCTTCGGCCATCACGCCAAGGGTGCGCCAGGGCTGGTTGCGGGCGAAGGTCAGCGCCTCACCCAGATTCGCGGTGGCGACGGTGACTTCCTTGCGCAGCAGCGCGAGCGCCGCGGGGGCAGCGCCCTGGTACACCACGGGTTCCAGCTGCGCGCCCGTCGCCTGTTCCAGCAGCAGCGTGTTGATGTGGCCGGCGGAACCCACGCCCTGGGTCGCGACGGTGATGCGGCCGGGTTCGCGCTTCGCGGCCTCCACCAGGTCCGTCATGGTGCGGATGGGGCTGTCCGGGTGGACGGAGAAGGTGCCGGGATCATCGACGACGCCGGCGATGAAGGTGAAGCTGTCCATCGTCCAGCCGGCATTGCGCTCGATGGGGATGGTGACGATGCCGGGCGTGTTGATGATGGCCAGCGTGTAGCCATCCGGCGCCGCGGCGGCGAGCGCGCCGAGGCCGATGCCACCGCCCGCGCCCGGGCGGTTCTGCACGACGAAGGGCTGGCCCAATTCGCGCTCGAGGTACTGCGCCATGACGCGGGCGGAGATGTCCGTGCCGCCGCCGGCGGCGAAGGGGACGATGAGCGTGACGGGGCGTTCCGGCCAGGCGGCCAGCGCCACGCCCGGCGCTGCCAGGCTGAGCGATGCGGCGAGCGCGGCGCGACGGGTGAGCATCATCGAGACCAGTCCTCCTTCAGCGGTGCGACGGGTGACTCTGCGTTCCTGCGCGCGACCCGATCTGGTGTCGGGATGAGCGATCCGGCTTGTATCGGGATCGCGGCGGCGTGAAGCTGGCATAACACTCGACGCTTGCGGCTGTCCATGTGGCGACTGGATTGCCGGAATGGCGCAGGCGCGATGCCGGAATGCGAAAGGGACCGCGCGATGAACGAGGAGAAGCTGGTCGTCGCGCTGGGCGACGACCTGTACGAGGTGGAGCGGCCCTGGGCGCTGGATGGCGCGAGCTTCAAGGGCGGGCGCATCACCGATGTCGCGGTGGATGCGGATGACAACGCGCATGTGCTGGTGCGCTACGACCGCTATGTTGATCCCGCGGGGCTGCCGGCGGTGGTGGTGGTGGCGCCGGATGGCAGCGTGGTGCGAAGCCACGAATTGCCCGGCGTGACGGATGGCCACGGCATCACCATCGGGCCGCGTGGCCAGGCGCTGATCGCGGATCGCGACCGGCATGAGATCCAGGTGCTGGATGGCGCGGGCGCGGTGGTGCTGCGGCTCGGCGAACGCAACCGACCGGGGCGGCCCTTCAGCCATCCCGCCAATGCGGCGGTGCATCCGAATGGCGACATCTACGTGGCCGATGGCTACGGCAACTCCGTGGTGCACCGCTTCTCCGCCGGGGGGACGCTGCTGAAGACATGGGGGAGGCCGGGCGCCGGCGCGGGGGAGTTCACCACGCCGCATGACCTGGCCTTCGGGAAGCAGGGCGAGGTGATCGTCTGCGACCGGGAGAACAACCGCATCCAGTTCTTCGACCCCGATGGCGCCTTCATCCGGGAGGCGACGGATCTGTTCCACCCCATGGGCATCGTCGTGGAGCCCGATGGCTGCATCCTTGTCAGCGACCAGATCCCGCGCCTCACGCGCCTGTCGCCGGAGGGGAAGCTGCTGGGGCGGTGCCGGCCGGTGCTGAATGCGGGGCATGGGCTGGCGCAGGACAGAAGCGGCAACATCCTGCTGGCGGAAATCCGCGACAACCGGCTGACGCGGCTGACGCGGAAGGGCTGAGCCACCATGCATGACCTCGTCATCCGCAACGGCGTCCTGGTGACGGCGAGCGACGTGTTCCAGGCCGAGATCGGCATCACGGGCGGCGTGATCGCGACGCTCGGCCAGGGGCTGCAGGGGCGCGAGGTCATCGATGCCGCGGGGAAATTCGTGATCCCCGGCGGCATCGACAGCCATTGCCACGCCGAACAGCGGATGAGCGGCGGCGTGAACAATGCCGATGACCTGTTCACGGCGACGCGGAGTGCGGCCTGCGGCGGTACGACGACGATCATCGCCTTCGCGCTGCAGCCGCGCGACGGCACGCTGGCGGATATCGTGCCGCACTACACCGAGCGGGCGCGGCGCTGCGCGGTGGACTATGCCTTCCACCTCTGGGTCACGAACCCGACGGAGGCCGTTCTGCGCGAGGAATTGCCCGCGCTGATCGAAGCCGGGCACCGATCCGTGAAGGTCTTCATGACGGGGAAGACCAACTGGCTGGACGACTTCGCGCTGCTGCGCGTCATGGAAGTGGCGCGGGAGCATGGGGCGCTGGTGACCGTGCATGCGGAGAACTGGGGCATCCACCAGTATCTCGGCGAGAAGCTGGCCGAGGGCGGCTTCAGGCATCCGAAATACCAGGCCGTGCTGAAGCCCGCGATCGGGGAGCGGGAGGCGGTGCACCGCATCGCGTCCCTGGCGGAGCTGATCGACACGCCGATCCAGGTCTTCCATGTCAGCGCGCCGGAAGCGGCGGCGGAGATCGAGGCGGCGCAGCGGCGCGGCGTGCGCGTGCATGCGGAGACCTGCACGCAATACCTGGCGCTCTCCGCCGCCGATCTCAACCGGCCGGGATTCGAGGCGGCGAAATACGTCTTCGGCCCGGCGCCGCGCGGCAGCGCGGAACGCGGATCGCTGTGGGACTATCTCAAGCGGGGCGTCATCGATGTCGTCACCTCCGACCACGCCCCCGTGAATTTCGATGCGCCGGATGGCAAGAAGCGCTGGGGGACGGAGCCGCGGGTCGACCAGATCCCGAACGGCATCCCGGGGGTGGAGACACGGCTTTCGATCCTGTGGTCCGAAGGCGTCGCGAAGGGGCGGATCACGCCTTCCGAATTCGTCGCGCTGTCATCCACCAATGCGGCGAAGGCCTTCGGGCTGCATCCGCGCAAGGGAACCATCGCGGTCGGCGCGGATGCGGACCTGGTGGTGTGGGATGGCGCGCGGTGCGATCGCGTGACCAATGCGGCGCTGCACCACGCCGTGGACTACACGCCCTATGAGGGCATGGAGCTGACGGGCTGGGCCGAGACGACGCTGCTGCGCGGCGCCGTGGTGTATGACCGCGGCCGCTACCTCGGCCATGAGGGCCAGGGACAATGGCTGCGGCGGGAGCGCTATGACTGGCTGCGGCCCAGCGGGCACTTCCCCTCCGGCTACGATCCCTTCCGCCAGATCGTCACGCATCCCGACCTGGGGTAGGCGACGTCAGGGAAGCTTGACATTCCTGGCATGATTCGCCATTTCAGAAATTCCTGAAATAACGGTCAGCCATGAAGCTACCTCCGCTCGTCCAGTCCTTCGTGCTCCATTTCGGCGAAATGGGCAGTCGCTGGGGCATCAACCGCACCGTCGGGCAGATCTACGCGCTGCTCTACGTGTCACCCGGCCCGCTGAATGCGGAACAGATCGTGGAGGCGCTGGGCGTCTCCCGCTCCAACGTCTCCATGGGCCTGAAGGAATTGCAGGCCTGGAACCTGGTTCTGCTGAAGCATATCCCGGATGACCGGCGCGATTACTTCACCACCCCCGACGATGTCTGGCTGATTCTGCGCACGCTGGCGGAGGAGCGGAAGAAGCGGGAGGTGGACCCGACGCTCTCCGTGCTGCGCGAGCTGCTGATGCAATCGCCGGGCAGCGAGGATGAGCGCCACGCCCAGGCCCGGATGGCCGAGATGCACGGCCTGATTGAGCGCCTGACCAATTGGTACGAGGACGTGAAGCGGTTGGAAACCGAACGTCTGGCAGCCTTGCTGGCGCTGGGCGCCAAGGTGACGCGGCTGCTGGAGGCAAAGGACAAGGTCGTCGGCCTGGTTCGGCCGCGCAAGGGAGGTTGAGCCATGGATCCGGTCCTGCTGGCGCGCATCCAGTTCGCCGCCAACATTTCCTTCCACATCCTGTTCCCCACCATCACCATCGCGCTGGGCTGGGTGCTGCTGTTCTTCAAGCTGCGCTTCAACGCCACGCGCGACGAGGCATGGATGGATGCCTATCGCTTCTGGGTGAAGGTCTTCGCGCTGTCCTTCGCGCTCGGCGTCGTGTCCGGCATCACCATGTCCTTCCAGTTCGGCACCAACTGGCCGGGCTTCATGGAGCGCGTCGGCAACATCGCGGGGCCGCTGCTGGCCTATGAGGTGCTGACGGCCTTCTTCCTGGAGGCGACCTTCCTCGCCATCATGCTGTTCGGCTTCAGCCGCGTGCCGGGCTGGGTGCATACCGGCGCCACCTTCCTGGTGGCCTTCGGCACGACGATGAGCGCCTTCTGGATCATCGTGCTGAATTCCTGGATGCACACGCCGCAGGGGCATGAGATGCGCGATGGCGTCGCGCATGCCGTGGACTGGGCGGCGATCGTGTTCAACCCCTCCATGCCCTATCGCCTGACACATATGCTGATCGCCAGCGCGCTGACGGTGGCCTTCCTGCTGGCAGGCATTTCCGCCTGGCGCTGGCTGAAGGGGGACCGCGCGCCGGCGGTGATGGCGGCGCTGCGCACCGGCGTGGTGATGGGCGCGGTGCTGGCGCCGGTGCAGGCCTTCGTCGGCGACCTGCACGGCCTCAACACGCTGGAGCATCAGCCCGCCAAGGTGGCGGCGATGGAGGCCAATTGGGAGACGCGCGGGCATGTGCCGCTGGTGCTCTTCGCCATCCCGGATGAGGCGAACCGCACCAACCGCTTCGAGATCGCGATCCCCTCCGGCGCCAGCCTGATCCTGAAGCACGATCCCGCCGGCGTGGTGCCCGGACTGAATGAGTTCGAGGGCAAGCACCCGCCGGTGGCGCCGGTCTTCTACGCCTTCCGCGTCATGGTGGGCACCGGGCTGCTGATGATCGCCATGGCCTGGGCGGGTGCCTGGTTCCTGTGGAAGCGCGGCGCGCTGCCGGTGCTGATGCTGCGCGGCTTCGCGGCGATGGCCTTCGCGGGCTGGGTCGCGACGCTGGCGGGCTGGTACGTGACGGAGATCGGCCGCCAGCCCTGGCTGGTGACGGGCGTGCTGACCACGGCGCAGGCCGCGGGGCCGGTGCCGGCCATGGCCATCGGATCGACGCTGGTCACCTACCTCGTGCTCTATGTCCTGCTACTGGGCGCCTACATCACCACGATCTACCGGCTGGCCAAGAAGGGCCGCGTGGCGGAGGCGACGGACACGTCCATGGTGAAGCCCGGCAGCGCGCCGGGGGAGATGGTGGCATGACCCCCTTCCTGCCTGCCGAATGGCTGCCGGTGATCTTCGCGGGCCTCATGGCGACGGCGATCCTGGCCTATGTGGTGCTGGATGGCTTCGACCTCGGCGTCGGCATCCTGCTGGAGACGCGGGCGGCGGAGCCCGACCGGGACCGCATGATCGCCGCCATCGGGCCCTTCTGGGACGCGAACGAGACCTGGCTGGTGCTGGGCGTCGGGCTGCTGCTGGTGGCCTTCCCGGTGGCGCATGGCATCATCCTGACGGCGCTCTACCTGCCCGTGGCGGTGATGCTGGTGGCGCTGACCTTGCGCGGCGTGGCCTTCGAGTTCCGCGCCAAGGCGACGGACGAGGCCGGCAAGCGGCGCTGGGACCGGTGGTTCTTCGTGGGATCGCTGGGCGCGGCGCTGGCGCAGGGCTGGATGCTGGGCCGCTACGTGCTGGGCTTCGCGGAAGGATGGGCGGCGATCGGCTTCGCGGCCATGACGGCGATCGGGCTCGCCATCGCCTATGCCTTCATCGGCGCCTGCTGGATGATCTGGCGCTGCGAGGGCGAGTTGCAGCGGCACGCCATCCTCTGGGCGCGGCGTGCGATCTGGCCGCTGGGCTTCGGCATCCTCCTGGTCTCCGCCGTCACGCCGCTGGTCAGCGACCGCATCGCGACGCGGTGGTTCGAGATGCCCGTCGTGTTCCTGCTGGCGCTGCTGCCGCTGGCGACGGCGGCGCTGCTGGTGGGGCTGGCGCAGCTGCTGGCGCATATGCCGCTGCCGAACGACGTGCTGCGCCGCCTGCCCTTCTGGGGCGCGGTCGGGCTGTTCCTGCTATTCTTCGCGGGGCTGGCCTGGTCCTTCTTCCCCTATGTGGTGCCGGAACGACTGACGATCTGGGACGCGGCGAGTGCGCCGGAGAGCCTGTCCATCATCCTGGCCGGCGCGGCCTTCGTGCTGCCGGTGATCCTGGCCTATACGGTCTTCGCCTGGCGCATCTTCGGCGGCAAGGCGCAGGCGCTGAGCTACGACTGAGCCCGCTTTGACAGGGAAGCGCGGAGCTTCCTACCGTGTCCCCCGGCACAGGGGGACACGGCATGGGCACGCGCAGCATCCGCATCATCATGGATGGCGTCACGGGGCGGCTTGGCACAAACCAGCACCTCGGGCGATCCGTGATGGCGATCCGGCGCGATGGCGGGCTGGCGCTGGCGGATGGCACCAGGCTGATGCCGGAACCGGTGCTGCTGGGCCGCAATGCGGAGAAGCTGGCGGCGCTGGCGGCAACGCATGGCGGGCTGGCCTGGAGCACGGATCGCGACGCCTGCCTGGCTGATCCCGCCAACGCGATCTACTTCGACGTCAGCGCCACCGGCGGCCGGCACCAGCGCGCCATGGCGGCGATCCGCGCGGGCAAGCATGTCTATCTGGAGAAGCCCGTCGCTTCCTCCGTCGAGGAGGCGCTGGAGATCACGCGCGCGGCCGATGCGGCGGGCGTGAAGCATGGCGTGGTGCAGGACAAGATCCATCTGCCCGGCTTCATGAAGCTGAAGAGCGTGATCGAGACCGGCATGCTGGGGCGCGTGCTGTCGGCGCGGCTCGACTTCGGTTGGTGGATCTTCGATGGGGTGCTGCATCCCGCGCAGCGGTCGAGCTGGAACTACAAGCGGGCGGAGGGCGGGGGCCTCGTCCTCGATATGTTTCCGCACTGGCGCTACATCGTCGAGCACCTGCTGGGGCCGATCCGCGGCGTGTCCTGCCGCATCGCGACGCGGGTGCCGGAGCGGCGCGACGAGAAGGGGCGGCCCTACGCCGTGGATGTGGAGGACGAGGCCTTCGGGACCTTCGAACTGGAAGGCGGCGTGCTGGTGCAGGTCAGTTCCTCCTGGGCCACGCGGGTGAAGGGGGAGGACATGCTGACGGTGAAGGTGGACGGCACCATGGGCTCCGCCACCTGTTCGCTGCACCGCGCGCATGTGCAGCCGCTGGCAACCACGCCGAAGCCGCGCTGGGACGTGGATGCGCTGGTGGACAACCGTCATGCCGAGCACTGGCAGGAAGTGCCGGACATGGGCCCTTATGCAAACAGCTACCGGCGGGGGTGGGAGATGTTCCTGCGCCACGTGGCGGAGGATGCGCCCTTCCCGTCTCCGCTGCTGGCCGGCGCGAAGGGGTTGCAACTGATCGATGCCTGTTATCGCAGCGATCGCGAAAGGCGCTGGATCGATGTGCCACCGTTGACGGCGTGATCGGCGATTGACCGCGCTGGTGGGCGGCTTACGATCCCCGGCAACGGAGGCACAATGAAGCTGGGCGCCCTGATCGACCACCATGGCCACCTGGCGCCGCGCGATGCGCTGGCGGAAGCGATGGGCCGCCACTTCATGCCCTTCCCGAAGGATCCCCCACCGCTGCTGTTCGACGTGGACGGCAACCATGCGCAGATGGAGGCGCAAGGGATCGTGAGCCGCATCGTCTCCGTCCCGCCGATCCTCTACCTCTATGAGTTGCCGGCGGAGGAGCAGGCGCGGCGCATCGCCGCGATGAATGACTGGCTGGCAAAGACCGTGGCCGGCACGCGGATGACGGCGATGATGGTGCTGCCGCTGGGCGACACCGCGGCGACGCTGGCGGAGATCGCGCGCTGCCGCAGCCTGCATGGCACGGCGGATTTCGCGATCGGCACTCATGTGCATGGCGTGGACCTCGACAAGGCCGTGCAGGCGGAGGTGTGGGCGGCGCTGGCGGAGGGCGGTGGCCTGGTGATGATCCATCCCTGGCAGGTGCGGGATGGGGCGCGGCTGAACGACCTGAAGCTCGGCAATCCGCTGGGCAATCCCTTCGAGACGACGGTCGCGGCGGGGCGATTGATCGAGGCGGGGACGCTGATGACGCATCCATCGCTGCGCGTGATGCTGGCGCATGGCGGTGGCACCCTGCCCTTCATCCTGGGCCGGATGGATCGGGCATGGGAGGCTGCCGCGCATGGCCGCGCGCCGGAACGGCCTTCGCTGGCGGCGAAGCGGTTCCTCTACGATACCGTGCTGTTCGAGGCCGCGCCGCTGCGGTTCCTGGCCGGCATGGTCGGGGCGGATCGCATCATCTTCGGCACCGACAGCCCCTTCGACATGAGCCTGCAGGACCCCGCCGGATTGCTGGCGGAAGCGGGGCTGGCGCGATGAAGGCGGTGCGGCGCTGGGCGGGCGGCCAGGGCGCCGCGGTGCTGACGCTGGCGGCGCTGCTGGCGATCTGGGAAGCGGCCGTGGTCGGGCTCGACATCCCGCGCTTCCTGCTGCCGGCGCCGAGCGACGTGGTGGCGGAATTCATCAAGGACCACAAGCTGATCTTCGGCCACGCCATCCAGACGGTATGGGGAATCCTGGCGGGCTATGCCGCGGCCGTCCTCTTCGCGCTGGCGGCGAGCATGGCGATGATCCGCTGGCCACTGGTGGAACGGATGATCATGCCGATCTTCGTTGCCAGCCAGTCCGTGCCGAAGATCGCGATCGCGCCGTTGATCCTGCTGTGGATCGGCGCGGGGGCGGGATCGAAGATCCTCGTCGTGGCCTCCATCGCCTTCTTCCCCGTGGTGATCAACACCATGGCGGGGTTCAAGCAGGTGGACCAGGGGCTGATGGACGTGTTCCGCAGCGTGGATGCGACCAGCCGGCAGACCTTCCTGCGGCTGCGCCTGCCCTATGCGGTGCCCTACATCTTCGCGGGGCTGCGCATCGCGACGACGCTCGCGGTGCTGGGTGCGATCGTGGCGGAATGGTTGGCCGCGACGGATGGCATCGGCTACCTGGTGCTGTCCGGCAGCTTCAACTTCAACACCGCGCGCAGCTTCGCCGCCATCATCCTGCTGGCCGTCATCGGCATGAGCTTCTTCGGCGCCATGGGCGCGATGGAACGCGCGCTGTCGTGGCGCAGGCCCTCGGAAGAGGCGACACGGGTCCAGGCTTGAACACGGGAGAGAACACGATGAGCGGTATCGGACGACGCAGCTTCGTGGCTCTCGGCGCGCTGGCCGGGCCCATCCCCATCGGGCTGCGGCCCGCGCGGGCCCAGGGGCGCTTGCAGGACGCGATCCTGCGGCTGAACTTCACGCCCTGGGGCATGCACGCGCAGTACTATGCCGGGCTCAAGCAGAACATCTATCGCAGCGAGGGCATCAACCTCGAGATCCGCCCGGCGGCGGCGGGGCAGCAGAACGAGGTCTTCATCGCGGCGGGGCGGGAGCAGTTCCTGGTCGCGAATGCGGATGGCTACATCAAGTCCCGCGCCGCGGGGCTGCCCGTCGTGGCCGTGATGGCGGACCAGCCGGACAATCCCTTCTCCGTCTTCTCGCTGAAGACCAGCAACATCACGAAGCCCGCCGACATGCGCGGCAAGAAGATCACCTGGTTCCAGAGCCAGGTGCGCGGGCTGCTGGACCCGCTGCTGGCCTCCGGCGGGCTGACGCGGAACGACATCACCTTCCTGACTGTCAGCCGCGGCGCGGAGGTGCAGATCGTGGCCGCGGGTCAGGCCGAATGCGGCTTCGGCTTCAGCTACGGCCAGCCGCTGACGCTGGAGGATCGGGGTTTCCCCTGCAACGTGATGGCGCTGAAGGATTACGGCGTGAAGTTCGCGGGCACCCAGATCGTGGCGAATGAGCGGGAGGCGCAGCGCGGCGACCTGACGGAGCGCTTCATCCGCGCGACCATGAAGTCCCTGATCTGGACGCGGGACAACATGGAGACCGCGATGAACTACGTCGTGGAAGTCGCACCCGACCGCAGCCATGCGCTGGAGGTGCGGAAGCTGCGAATCATCTACGACCTCTACCGCAGCCCCGACTTCAGCCAGCGCTTCGGCCGGTTCGAGGAGAGCAAGTGGGAGAGCTCCATCAACTACCTGATGGAGGGCGGCGATCTCCAGCGCCGTCCCACGGCGCGGGAGCTCTACACGAACGACTTCGTGGACCGCATCCCGGAGGCGCTGCGGCTTTCCTCGCTGGTGCATGGAAGGGCGGCGAGCTGAGCGTGGACGTGGTAACAGGCCTGCGGGGCTTCGCGGGGCCGGCGGGCACGGAGGATGCGCCGCCCTTCATCGCGGTGGAGGGCGTGCAGGTTGTCTATGGCGCCGGCGGCACGGAGGCCGTGCAGGCGCTGAGCGACATCCATTTGGCGGTGCCGGAAGGCGCCTTCGTGTCGCTGGTGGGCCCCTCGGGCTGCGGGAAATCGACGCTGCTCAAGGCGGTGGGGGATCTGCTGGCGCCGACGGCGGGGCGCATCACCATCGGCGGCACGCCGGCGGCGGAGCTGCGGCGCCAGGGGCGCATCGGGACGGTGTTCCAGGCACCGAACCTGATGCCGTGGCTGCGGATCGAGGACAATGTGCGGCTGCTCTACCGGATCGTGGCGGAGAAGGCGCCGCGCGCGGGGCTGGTGGAGCCGGACGTCCCTGCCCTGCTCAAGCTCGTGGGGCTGGACGGGTTCGGGGGGAAGCGGCCGGCGCAGCTTTCCGGCGGCATGCAGTCCCGCGCGGCCCTCGCGCGGGCGCTCGCGTTGGACCCGACCGTGCTGCTGATGGACGAGCCCTTCGCCGCGCTGGACGAGATCACGCGCGACCGCATGGGGATCGAGCTGATGCGCATCCATGCGCAGTTCCGCAAGACGGTGCTGTTCGTGACGCATTCGCTGGCGGAAGCGGCCTTCCTGTCCGACGCCATCGTGCTGATGACGCCGCGGCCGGGCCGCATCGCGCGCATCATCCCCGTGCCGCTGCCGCGGCCGCGCGTGCCGGAGATGCGGCTGACCGACGAATTCGCGGCGCTGGTCGCGGAGTTGAACCGGGACCTGTATCGGATGATGGCATGACGCATCCCGTGCTGACGTCGGCGGCGATGGAGCGCGCGGCGCTGCTGCTGGTGGACATGAACCGCAGCCACCTCGACCACGAGATCGGGCATCTGCTGGTGGCGAAGCCGGATGCGGACCGGATCATCCGGGCGGCGGTCAAGGTGCGGGAGGCCTGGGCGGCGGCGAGGCGGCCGGTGATCTTCGTGCGCACGCATCACCGCTGGAACAGCGACACGGGCGAGGTAATCGACAACCGCAACCCCTTCTGGATGGCGCAGCACAAGGCCCCTATCCCGGGCCTCGCCAAGCCGCGCAAGACGCTGGCGGTGGAGGGCGCGGCGGTGACGGAGGTGGTGCCGCAGCTGGCGCCCCGGCCGGGGGAGCACACGGTCTTCAAGCATCGGTACAGCCCCTTCCACAACACGGATCTGGAGCTGCTGCTGAAGAACCTCGGCACGGAAACGCTGGTGATCGGCGGCGTGAACACCAACAACTGCGTGCTCTGCACCTGCTTCGAGGCCTTCAACCGCGACTTCCGCGTGGTGCTGATGCCGGATGTCTGCGCCAGCATGAACGGGGCGGACTATCACGACGCCTCCCTGAAGCTGATCGAGGCGGCGCTGGGCTGGCTGGTGCCCTCCGCCGATGTGATTGCCGCCTGTGGCGCCGGAGGAACGGCCTGATGGATTTCGACCTGCTGCTGCGGAACGCGCGCCTGCCGGGGATGGCGAAGGATGCACCCGCCGTCGATGTGGGCGTCGTCGCTGGCCGCATCGCCGCCATCGCGCCAGGGCTGCCAGGCGCGGCGAAGGACAGCGCGGATGCAGGCGGTAGGCTCGTCTGTGCGGGCTTCGTCGAGACACATATCCACCTCGACAAATCCTGCATCCTGGAACGCTGCCGCTGCGAGACCAGGCGCTTTCCGCACGAGGCCATGCAGATGGTCTCGGAGGTCAAGCACAGCTTCAGCGTGGAGGATGTGACGCGCCGCGCCAGCGGCACGCTGGAGAAATGCATCAGCCACGGCACGATGCGCATGCGCACCCATGCGGAGGTCGATCCCAAGGTCGGGCTGCGCGGGTTCCAGGGGGTGAAGGCGCTGGTGGATGCCTATGCCTGGGCCATGGATATCGAGATCTGCGTGATGCCGCAGGAGGGGATGCTCAACAATCCCGGTACCGAGGAGCTGATGATCGAGGCGCTGAGGACCGGCGCACGCGTCATCGGCGCGGCGCCGAACTTCGACAGCGATCGCCATGGACAGATCCGGCGGGTCTTCGAGATCGCGCGGGAATTCGATGTCGATATCGACATGCATCTCGACAGCGGGCATGTCCCGGATGACTTGGACACGCGGCTGGTCTGCGAGCTGGCGGACCAGTATGGCTGGGGCGGGCGGGTCGCAGTCGGGCATGTGACGAAGCTTGCGCACCTCACCCTGCCCGCCTTCGACGACATCGCGAAGCGCATGGCGGATTCGGGCGTGGCGCTGACGGTGCTGCCGGCGACGGACCTCTACCTGATGGCGCGGGCCTTCGACCATGCGGTGCCGCGCGGCGTGGTGGATGCGACCAGGCTGGTGGCGCAGGGCGTCACCTGTTCGCTGGCCTCCAACAACATCCTCAATCCCTTCACGCCCTTCGGCGATGGGCAGTTGCTGCGGCAGGCCAACATGTTCGCGAATGTGGTGCAGCAGGGCGCCGACCGGGAAGTGGCGGCGGCCTGGGGCATGGTGACGGATGGGGCGGCGAAGCTGATCCGGAACAAGGATTATGGCGTTGCCATCGGCAATCCCGCCGACCTCGTCGTGCTGGACGCGCCGGACGAGATCGCGGCGCTGCGGCAGCTGTCACCGACGCTGATGGGCTTCAAGCGCGGGCGGCGGACCTTCACCCGCCAGCCCGTCGAGTTGCACAAGCCGCACTGATCAGCGCGCGGCGGCGCCGGAGACCTCCACGGCGCGGCGCCACTTCGCGAGTTCGGCGCGGTGGATGGTGGCGGCTTCCTCGGCCGTCGTGCCGGTGACGGTCGCGCCGAGTTCGGCGAGGCGCGCACGGATGGCGGGTTTCGCCAGCGAGATCCGGGTTTCCGCTGACAGCTTCTCAATGACGGCGGGTGGCGTGCCGGCGGGGGCAAAGAACATCACCCAGGCGCCGGCATCGAAGCCGGGCACGGTTTCCGACACCGCGGGCACGTCCGGCAGCAGGTGGGACCGCGTCGCACCCGTGACGGCGATTGCGCGGACCTTGTTCTCGGCCAGGAAGGGCGGAAGGGTCAGGATGCCTTCCACGCACATCTGCACGTCGTTGGAGAGGATGGCCTGAAGGGTGACGAGGCCGCCGCGATACGGGACGTGTGTGGCCTCCAGCCCCGTTGCGGCGCGCAGCATCTCCATCGCCAGATGGTTCG
The DNA here is from genome assembly GCF_016805305.1 of Falsiroseomonas ponticola. Lineage (GTDB taxonomy): Bacteria > Pseudomonadota > Alphaproteobacteria > Acetobacterales > Acetobacteraceae > Falsiroseomonas > Falsiroseomonas ponticola. Next base: position 20,514 of record NZ_JAERQN010000012.1, read on the forward strand.
TCGCGCCGATGCCGGAGGAGGCGTAGTTCAGGCGGCCGGGGTTCGCCTTGGAATAGGCGACGAGTTCGGCCAACGTGCGCGCCGGCAGGCTGGGCGCGATCACCAACACCTGCGGGAAGGTGACGAGATGCGTGACCGCGGCGAAGTCGCGCGACACGTCGAAGGGCAGGTTCGGCATCATCGCGGGGTTGATCGCCATGTTGCCGGGGGAGCCGACGAGGAAGGTATCGCCATCGGGCCGCGCCCGTGCCGCGGCTTCCGTGCCGATGGCGCCGCCGGCACCGGTGCGGCTTTCCACGATGAAGGGCTGGCCGAGGCGCTCCGCGAGGTCCTGCGCGATGAGGCGGGCGACGACATCGACGGCGGAGCCTGGCGTGAAGGGGAAGATGAAGCGCACGGGGCCGCGCGGCCAGGCGGGTTGCGCGGATGCGGCGCTGGTGATGCCGAGGGTGGCAGCAAGACTTGCCAGGGCGCGACGGCCCAGCGTGATCGTGGCCATGTGACGTTTCCTCCTGTTCAGGACAGCCTGGAACAGGGTGTGTCGGCAGAGCAAGGGGCCTTCCGTACGGCGCGATATGGCAGGAGACTGCGCGGCCTCTGGTCAGGGATCATCGCCTTCCATGCCGCCACGCCAGCTGAAGCTCGCCGCCTTCTTCAACCCGCCGGGGTCTCATGTCGCGGGGTGGCGGATGCCGGATGCGGTGCCGACCGACCTGGAGTTCGACGAGTATCTCGACGTGGTGCGGGAGGCCGAGCGCGGGGTGTTCGACATGGTGTTCTTCCAGGACAGCGCCGCGGTACCACCCGCGATCACGCTGGCCGGCAAGGACACGGAAGCGGCGGCGGGCGCGGCGCGCACGGTGCGGATCGAGCCGATGACGCTGCTCGCGGCGCTCGCGGTGACGACGACCCGTATCGGCCTGGTGGCGACAGGCACCACTTCCTACAACGAGCCGTACCACATCGCACGGCGTTTCGCGTCCATCGACCACCTCAGCAAGGGGCGCGCGGGGTGGAACCTCGTGACGTCGCAGAACGAGGACGAGGCGCAGAATTTCGGGCGGGATGCGCATCTGGATCACGCGCTGCGCTATGAGCGTGCGGCGGAGTTCCATGATGTGGTGGTCGGTCTCTGGGAAGGCTGGGACCACGACGCCTTCATCAGGGACAAGGAAAGCGGGCGGTACTTCGATCCGGCGAAGCTGCGCATCCTCCATCACGTGGGCAAGCATTTCCGGGTGCGCGGGCCGTTGAACGTCGCGCGGTCGCCTCAGGGCAGGCCGGTGATCGCGCAGGCCGGGTCCTCGGAGCCGGGAAAGGAGCTGGCGGCGCGGACGGCGGACGTGACCTTCACGGCGCAGACGTCGATGACGGAGGCACAAGCCTTCCGTGCGGATGTGCGGGAACGCGCGATGCGCCACGGCCGGTCGCCCGACGCCATCAAGATCATGCCGGGGCTCAACTATGTGCTGGCGGAGACGGAGAGCGACGCGCGGGCGCTGTATGAGCACCTGCTGTCGATGATGACGGATGAGGTGGTGATGCCGTCGATCATGCGGCTGTCGGGCGGGCTCGACCTGCGGCAATTCCCGCTGGATGGGCCGCTGCCGGAGTTGCCGCAGAGCAACGCGGCGCATGCGCGGCAGAAGATGCTGGTGGAGCTGGCGCGGCGGGAAAACCTGTCGATCCGGCAGCTGGCGCGGCGCTATGCGACCTCGAACGGACACAACGTCTTCGTCGGCACGCCGAAGGCGCTGGCCGACATGATGGAGGAGTGGTTCCAGGCGGGCGCGGCGGATGGCTTCGTGATGCTGTCGCCCTACTACCCCACGCCCATGCGGAATTTTGTCAGATGGGTTGTGCCCGAATTGCAGCGGCGGGGAATCTACCGGACGGCCTATGAGGGCACGACGCTGCGCGAGAACCTCGGGCTGGTCAGCCCGGCGCCGCCGCTCAGGTGAAGGCGCTCCAGAGGAAGGAAACGCCGGAGAAGGCGACCATCACCTCGATGAGGGCGGTGTGGATGCGGAGATGGATGCGCGCGATGAGGAAGCGCGCGACATAGGCGCCGGGGATCATGCAGAGGCCGACAAGCACGCCGCCGATGAGCAGCGGGCCGTCGATCAGATCCAGGCGGCCGTAAAGCAGCGTCTTGGCGATGTTGACGGCGGCGCCGATCACGGCATCCGTGCCGACCAGCGCGCCACCGGCCAGGCCGAGGCCGAGGAGCAGCGGCACGACGATGACGCCGCCGCCCGGCAGCGCGCCGGCGACCAGGCCGAAGAGGAAGCTGATGCCGATGACGGCGATGGGCGTCGGCACGACCTTCCGCTTGTCCAGCCATCGGCGCAGCGGGATGGAGATCAACAGGAAGCTGCCGATCAGCGCCGCCAGCGGCGCGCGCGGCAGCACATCGTAGATCAGGCCACCCACCAGCACGCCGGGCAGCGAGGGTAGCAGCACGCGCAGGATCAGGTCCGGGCGGATCTGGTCGCGATAGACCCAGGCGCGGGAGAGGTTGCCGAAGGTCATGGCCACCGCCATGACCGGCACCACGCCCTTCACGCCGACGACGGGGACGAGGAAGGGCGTGACGATCAGCCCGGCGCCGAAGCCGCTGAGCCCGCCCAGCACCGCGCCCCCGAAGGCGATGAGGCCAAGGGCGAGGAAGCCCAGCCAGCCAAGATCCTCCATCAGCCCGCCAGCACCGCCGCAACCCAGCCGGCGGCGGCGAAGAGGCGTTCATCCTCATGCCGCTCCGACACCAGTTGCAGGCCGAGCGGCAGGCCGGCGGGGCCCTTGCCGAAGGGCAGCGTGAGGCAGGGCGTGTAGAGCATCGTCCAGAGCGAGTTGAAGGTGGCGCTGCCGGTGCCGGAAAGGCCGACCGGCGCCTCGCCGGCGGCGGAGAGGGTGAGCACGGCGTCGAAGCCGGCCAGCGCATCATCGGCCCAGAGGCGCATCGCCTCCGCGCGGCGCTGCGCGTCCACATAGGCGGCGACGGGCGTGGTCTCTCCGTCGCGGATGCGGCCCTCGCCGAGTGCCTTGCTGATGAGGTGGCGGTGGCCGTGGCGTTCATGGCCGAAGTTGCGCGCGCCCTCGAAATTGGCGATGCGCTGATGGACCTTCAGCCAGCCGTCGAAGGTGGGCGACGGCAGGGTGAGGTCGGTGACGGTGGCGCCGGCGGCCTCGCAGCGGCGCGCGGCTTCCTCCAGCGCCTGCTGGGCGGCGGGTGACGCCTCGGACCATTCGGGGGTGCGGCAGAGGGCGAGGCGCGGCGCGCGGTCGAGCGGCGCGATGGGATCGTAGGGGATGCGGGTGAGGACGGCGCGGAGGCGCTGCACATCCTCCAGCGACCGGGCGCAGAGGCCGACCGTGTCGAGCGAGCCGGATTGCTGGAAGACACCGACGCGGCTGACCTCCCCAAAGCTCGGCTTGTAGCCCCAGAGGCCGCAGAAGGCCGCGGGGCGGATCATGGAGCCGGAAGTCTGCGTGCCGAGCGCCAGCGGCACCTGGCAATCCGCGACGGCGGCGGCGGAGCCGGAGGAGGAACCGCCCGGCGTGCGCGTCGGGTCGAGCGGGTTGCGCGTGGCGCCGGGATGGCGGTTGGCGAACTCCGTCGTCACGGCCTTGCCGAGGATGGTGCCGCCGGCCGCGCGGATCAGCGCGGCGACGGCGCTGTCGGCATAGGTGCGACGCCCCGCATGGATGGGGGAGTTGCACTGGGTCGGCATGTCGAAGGTCTCGATGATGTCCTTCAACGCGACGGGCACGCCGTGCAGCGGGCCGCGCGGGGCGCTGCGATCGGCGGCGCGGGCCTGGACGAGGGCCAGGTCGGGATCGAGGAAGGCCCAGGCGCCGACCTCCGCATCGCGCGCGGCGATGCGGTCGAGGCAGGCGCGGGTCAGGGCTTCCGCGGTCAGGGTGCCGGCGGCGATGGCATCGGCGGCGGCGCTGGCGGTGAGGGTGGCGGGATCGATGGTGAGGGACATGGGCGTGATCCTCAGCCGGCCAGGATGCGTTCGGCCCAGGCGGCGACGGCGAGGAGCCGATCGTCGTCGTGGCGGCGGGAGACCAGCTGCACGCCGACCGGCATGCCGTTCGGCCCGGTGGCGAAGGGCAGCGTGATGCAGGGCATGTGCAGGTTGGTCCAGAGGTAGTTGAAGATGGGGTTGCCCGTATGGGCGAGGCCGGAAGGGGCTTCGTCAGGGGCGCTCGGCGTCAGCAGCGCGTCGAAGCCGTGCTCGGCCATCAGCGCATCCATCAGGGCGCGGCAGCGATCGCCCTGGCGGATGGCGGCGCGGAACTGCGCGAGGGTCGAGGCCTCCCCGACATTCACGCGTTCCTCCAGCCAGTCCTGGCTGACCAGGTGGCGGGAGCGCGTGAGTTCGTCGGCGTAGTTGCGCACGGCCTCGTAGCCGCAGACCACGCGATGGGCGTCGCGCAGCGTGGCGAGGTCGGCGGGGACCTCGAACGCCGTGACGGTGGCGCCGGCTTTCTCGAGTACGCGGGCGGCGTCCTCGATGGCCTGGCGCGTCGCGGCGGACGCCAGATCCCAATGCGCGGTTCGGGCGATGGCGATGCGGGGGGCGGCGATGGCGGCGGGCGGCTCGTAGGCGATTTCCATGATGGCGGCGCGGAAGAGGGCAATATCCTCCACGGCGCGGGCCATGATGCCGACGGTGTCGTAGGCCTCCGTGTTGGTGCGGACGCCGCTGTTGCCGAAATGCTGGAAGGACGGCTTGAAGCCGACGACGCCGCAATAGGCGGCGGGGCGCAGGACGGAACCGCCGGTCTGCGTGCCGATGGCGAGCGGCACCTGGTAATCCGCGACCGCGGCGGCGGAGCCGGAGGAGGAGCCGCCAGGCGTGCGCGTGACGTCATGCGGGTTGCGCGTGGCGCCGGGCTTGCGGTTGGCGAATTCCGTCGTGACGGTCTTGCCGAGCAGCACGGCGCCGGCAGCGCGGGGGCCGGCGACCGTCGCGCCATCGCGGTTCGGGCGGTGGCCGACATAGATGGAGGAGCCGTAGCCCGCCGGCATGTCGGCGGTATCGATGATGTCCTTCACGCCGAAGGGGATGCCGTGCAGCAGGCCCGTCTCCGGCCCGGCATCGAGCGCGCGGGCGCGGGCGCGCGAGGCTTCGGGATCGAGGAAAGCCCAGGCGGCGACGGTGCCGTTACGCTGCGCGATCCGTTCGAGGCAGGCTTCCAGCAGCGTCGTCGCGGTCAGCGTGCCGGCGGCGATGGCGCGGCGGGCGGCGGCGGCGGTCAGGCGTTCCGGCGCGGTGGCGAAGGCGGCATCCATCGGGTCACTCCGGCTGGTCGTCGCGGCGGGATCAGCAAGCACGATGCCAGCGCAGCATTGCGCGGCAGGGCCGTCAAACGCCGCATGCCGGCGGCATCGCGGTGATGCCGAAGCGGGATGCTGCCTGGATCGCGGGATTCTGCCGATGGCGCGGGCATCGCCGGCACCATCCCCGCCGCCTTGCGGCAGCCGCCCTGCCGCGGCGCGCTGTGGCCCGAGGATTGCAAAGCCGTCATGGAGATCGAGCGTCAGGAGGCCGCATGACCTGCTTCACCAAGCTGCGCCGCTTCGCCACCGCGCTGCTGCTGCCCGCGCTGATGGGCATGACGACGCAAGCCGCCGCGCAGGGAACGCTGCGCGTAGCCATGACGCTGGCCGATATCCCGCTGACCGATGGGGCGCCGGACCAGGGCACGGAAGGCGTGCGGTTCAGCGGCATCACGCTCTATGACGGTCTGACGAACTGGGATCTGACGCAGGCGGAACGGCCGGCGGAGCTGCGGGCGGGCCTCGCCACCGAATGGGCGCCGCGGCCTGACGATCCCACGCGCTGGATCTTCAAGCTGCGCCAGGGCGTGCGCTTCCACGACGGGTCCGTGATGAATGCGGATGCCGTCATCTTCACCTTCGAGCGGGCGCTGAACAGCAACCATCCCGCCTATGACGTCTCCGCCCGCCGGCAGCTGCAGGCCTTCATCCCCGCGGTGAAGGCGTGGTCGAAGATCGACGACTACACCATCGAGATCGAGACCAACGGCATCGACAGCCAGCTTCCCTTCCAGATGACGCGGCTCTTCGTCGTCTCCCCCGCGCATTGGGAAGCGGTGGGGCGGGACTGGAATGCGTATCGGCGCAATCCGTCCGGCACCGGGCCGTGGCGGATGGATGCGCTGGTGCCGCGGCAGCGGATGGAGCTGGTGCCGAACCGTGACTACTGGGATCCATCGCGCCGGCCGCGGCTGGACCGGCTGGTGCTGCTGCCCATTCCGGAAGTCTCCGCACGCACGGCGGCGCTGCTGTCGAACCGGGTGGAATGGGCGGAAAGCCCCTCCCCCGACAGCGTTCCGCGGCTGCGCCAGGCGGGGTTCAACATCTCCACCAACGCCATCCCTCATATGTGGCCCTATACGGTCAGCGTGCTGCCCGACAGCCCCTTCCACGACATTCGCGTGCGGCAGGCGGTGAATCTGGCGATCGACCGCGACGGGCTGGTGCAGGTGCTGAACGGGTTGGCGGTGCCGTCCATCGGCAACCTCACGCCGGATCATTCCTGGTTCGGCACGCCCTCCTTCCGCCCGCGCTTCGACCAGGCGGAGGCGCGGCGGCTGCTGGCAGCCGCAGGCTACGGGCCGAACCGTCGGCTGCCGCTGAAATTCATCATCTCCGCCAGCGGGTCGGGGCAGATGTATCCGCTGCTGATGAACGAGTATGTGCAGGAGAACCTCCGCCAGGTCGGCATCGACCTCGAATTGCAGGTCTTCGAGTGGGAGGCGCTGCGCGGGCGGCGGCGGGATGGCGCGCAGGGGGCGAGCAATCGCGGCGTGCATGCGCTCAACAATTCCTGGAACTCGATGGACCCCTATAACGGCCTGCTGCGCTTCTTCGGGCCGAACGAGTTGCCGCCCAACGGCACCAACTGGGGCAATATCCGGGACGAGGTGCTGGAAGGCCTGGCGGAACGCGTGAAGGGCGAGTTCGATCCGCAGCGCCAGGCCGCGCTGCTGGCGCAGATCCACACGCGCTTCGTGGACCAGGCCTACTTCATCTGGGTGGTGCATGATGTCGGCCCGCGTGCCCTGTCCCGCCGCGTGCAGGGGCATGTGCATGCCAAGTCCTGGTACGTGGATTTCTCGCCGCTGTTCCTGCGCTGAGGGCCGCGCGTGCTGCGATACCTGCTGCGGCGGCTGGCCTATGTCGCGCCCATCGCCGTCGGGGTGACGCTGATCGTCTTCCTGCTGGTGCATATTGCGCCGGGGGATCCGATCAGCGCCATCCTGCCGGATGACGCGAGCGCAGAGATGGTCGCGGAGGCGCGGCGCGAGTACGGCTTGGACAAGCCCCTGCCGGTGCAATACGGCATCTGGCTGTGGCGCGCGGCGCAGGGCGAACTGGGGACCTCCATCCGGTCCGGGCGCACGGTCGCATCCGAATTGTCGATGGCGGTCGGTAACACCTTCATCCTCGCGGTGGCCGCGGGGCTGCTCGCCTGCGTGCTGGGCGTGGCGCTGGGCCTGGTGGCGGGGCTGGCGCGGGACCGGATCGGCGATCACCTGACCAGCCTCTTCACCCTCGCCGGCGTCAGCCTACCGCATTACTGGGTGGCGATCCTGCTGGTGATCGTCTTCGCCGTGGAGAATCCCTGGCTGCCGCCGCTCGGCATGGGGCCGGACAGCAGCGATGGCTGGCGGCCGGACTGGGCGCATCTCCAGCACCTGATCCTGCCCGCCATCGCGACGGCGCTGATCCCCATGGCGGTGATCGCGCGAACGATGCGCGCTTCCGTCATCGAGGCGCTGGACCAGGATTTCGTCACCACGCTGCATGCCAAGGGGCTGCTGCCGGGGCGCCGGCTCTGGCATGTGCTGCGCAACGCGCTGCCGACGACGCTGGCTGTGACCGGGCTGCAACTCGGCAACATGCTGGGGGGCTCGGTGCTGGTGGAGACGGTCTTCGCCTGGCCGGGCACGGGTTTTCTCCTCGCCAACGCCATCTTCCAGCGGGACCTGCCGGTGTTGCAGGGCACGATGCTGGTGCTGTCGCTGTTCTTCGTGGTGCTCAACCTGGCGGTGGATCTGCTGCAAAGCTGGGCCGATCCACGGATACGGCGGGCATGAGCGCGACCGTCGCCGTGCCGGCCAGGGCGCAGGGCACGGGGTATTGGGGCGGCGTCGCCCGGCGCTTCCTCCGCCAGCCGCTCGCGGTGGCGGCGACGCTGGTGCTGCTGGTGGTGATCCTGGCTGCCATCGGCGCCGACTGGATCGCGCCGGCCGATCCCTTCCAGACCAGCGTGGCGCGACGGCTTGCCGCCATCGGCACGCCGGGGCGGCCGCTGGGCGGTGACGAACTCGGGCGGGACATGCTCTCGCGCCTCATCCATGGCGGGCGCGTCTCGCTGGCCATGGCGATCGTGCCGGTGGCGGTGGCGCTGGTGATCGGCGGCTTCCTCGGCGTGCTCGCGGGCTATGCTGGCGGCGCGGTGAACATGGCCATCATGCGGGTGATGGATGTGTTCTATGCCTATCCCTCCATCCTGCTGGCGGTCGCCATCGCCGGCGCGCTGGGTCCCGGGATGCTGAACGGGATGGTGGCGCTGACGCTGGTCTTCGTCGCGCCCATCGCGCGCGTGGCGGAGAGCGTGACGACGCAGGTGCGGGCGAATGACTATGTCGTGGCCGCGCGGCTGTCCGGCGCGCCGACCTGGATGATCCTGCGGCGCCATGTGCTGAACAATGTCGCGGGGCCGGTGCTGGTCTTCGCCGCCAGCCAGGTGAGCGTCTCCATCATCGCGGCCTCGGGGCTCAGCTTCCTCGGGCTTGGCGTGTCGCCGCCGCAGGCGGATTGGGGGCTCATGCTCTCCGCCCTGCGGCAGGCGCTGTATGTGAATCCCTGGGTGGCGGCGCTGCCGGGGGCGGCGATCTTTCTCTGCTCAATGGCGGTGAACATCGTGAGCGACGGCATCCGTCGCGCCATGGAGCTGCGGCGATGATGGCGCCCCTCCCCTCCCTGCCCGATCGCGGCGGGCCGGCGCAGCCCATGCTGACGGTCAGCGGGTTGCGGCGCTGGTTCCGGCTGGACCGGCGGCGCGTGATCCGCGCGGTCGATGGGCTCGACTTCAGCGTGGCCAAGGGAGCCACGCTCGGCATCGTGGGCGAGAGCGGCTGCGGGAAATCGACCGCGGCCAAGCTGGTGGCGGGGATCGAGGCCGCCGATGCCGGTGAGGTGGTGCTGGATGGGGAGGTCTTCTGGGCCCGCGGCGCGCGGATCGGCGCGGAGGCACGGCGCGCGGTGCAGATGGTGTTCCAGGACAGCCATTCCTCGCTGAACCCGCGCATGACCGCCGCCGAGAGCATCGCCTTCGGGCCGGAAGCGCATGGCGTGAAGCCGGCCGTGGCGCGGGCCTATGCGCTCGAATTGCTGGAAGCGGTGGGGCTGCCGCCCGACCGTTTCGCGGATCGCTCCCCCCTGGCGCTGTCCGGCGGCCAGCGCCAGCGCGTGAACATCGCGCGCGCGCTGGCGCTGCGCCCGCGGGTGCTGCTGCTGGATGAGCCGGTCTCCGCGCTGGACAAGTCGGTGGAGGCGCAGGTGCTGAACCTGCTGGTGCGGCTGCGGGCGCAGCTCGACCTCACCTATATCTTCATCAGCCATGACCTGTCCGTGGTGCGCTACGTCGCGGATGAGGTGGCGGTGATGTATCTCGGCCAGGTGGTGGAGCAGGCGCCGGCCGCGACCATCTTCGCGCAGCCGCTGCACCCCTATACGCGGGCGCTCTTCGCCTCCAAGCCCTCGGTCGATCCGCGCCGGCGTATCGCGGCGCCGCCGATCCTGGGCGATCCGCCGGACCCGGTGGACCCGCCCTCCGGCTGCCGGTTCCGGACGCGCTGCGGCTTCGCGGAGGCGCTCTGCGCCACCAGCACGCCGCCGCTGGGCGCGGTGGCGCCGGGGCATCGCGTGGCGTGCTGGATGACGGTGCCGCGCAGCGGGCACAGCAAGGCCGGGGCCGCGGCATGAGTGTGGCGCTGGAGGTCAGCGGGCTGGAAGTGGCGTATCGCGCGGCGCGCGGCTTCGTGCCGGTGGTGCGCGGCGTCGATCTCTCGCTGGCGAAGGGGCGCGTGCTGGCGCTGCTGGGGGAGTCGGGCTCGGGCAAATCCGTCACGCTGCGCAGCGTGGTGGGGCTGACGGCGCGGGAGGGGGCGCGGGTTTCGGGCAGCGTGCGCGTGCTGGGACAGGATGTGCTGGCGATGGATGCGCGCCGGCAGCTCGATCTGCGCGGCAGCCAGGTGGGCTTCGTGTTCCAGGAACCGATGACCGCGCTGGACCCGGTGTTCCGCGTGGGCGACCAGATCGCGGAGGTGCTGGTCCGCCACCGCGGGGCGACATGGGCGGAGGGGATGGCGCGGGCGCGGGCGCTGTTCGACCTGGTGCAGATTCCCGCCGCGGCGCAGCGGCTGCGCGCCTATCCGTCCGAATTGTCGGGGGGCCTCCGGCAGCGCGCGATGATCGCCATCGCGCTGGCCTGCGAGCCGCCCCTGCTGCTGGCGGATGAGCCGACCACGGCGCTGGATGCGACGGTGCAGATCCAGGTGCTGCTGCTGCTGCGCGACCTGCAGAAGCAACTCGGCACGGCGGTGGTCTTCGTGACGCATGACCTGGGCGTCGCCGCCGAGATCGCCGATGAGGTGGCGGTGATGTATGCCGGCCGCATCGTGGAACGTGGCAGCGCGGAGCAGGTGCTACTGGCGCCGGAACATCCCTATACGCGGGCTCTGCTGGGCTGCGTGGTGCGGGGCGGCTATGCGGAGGCGCCGCTGGTGGAGCTGGCCGGCAGCCCGCCTGACCTGGCACGGCTGCCGCCGGGGTGCAGCTTCGCGCCGCGCTGCGCGGCAGCCTTCGCGCCCTGCGGGGTGGAGGAGCCGGGCGAGCGCGAGCGGGAGGCGGGACATCGGGCGCGCTGCCATCTGGGCGGCACCGCAATCCCCCAGCCCATCCCTGCCCCGTAAGCACGGGGGAGGGATTGCCTCAACGCTCCACCACGGGCGCCACGGGCATGCCGGTGCCGAGGCGGCCGAGGCCGGGGAGCTTCAGGGCGGGCTGGAGGACGTCGATGCCGGCGACGGCGCCGAGGATGTTGATCTCGATGCCCTCCACCAGGCCGATGGTGAGGCCGAGATAGCCGCCGAGGGTGGCGCGGAAGCCGGTGCCGGTCAGCGACAGCCAGCGGCCATCATGCGGATAATCCTTGCCGATGGCGGTGGGCGGCAGGGTGGCGCGGACCTCCGGCACCGCATCCAGGATGGCGGCGACGAAGGTGTTGGAATTGGGACCCGGCCAGGCGCGGTAGTCGCCGCGGGACTGGTGGGGATAGGCCTGGATGGCGGCCTGCATGCGGGGGATCAGCGCCTCCGCCGCCGGGCCATCGGCGGCGAAGACGACCTCCGGCAGCCGGCCGAACCAGCGGCCATCGGGTTCGAAGCCGTTGACGCGGATGGGGTCGCCCCAGGCGGTGTAGTCGTAGCGCGTGTAGGTGCGGGCGCCGCGCGGCTTGATGACGATCCAGCAATGGCTGGCGAAGATGCCGCGCCACCGCACGGTGGGCGCGGCCAGCACGCGCACCACCGCGGCATCGGGGTCGGGCGGCGGCAGCAGACCGGCGCTCGACCGGTCCGCCGCCCACCACCCGTCGCCGATGCCGTTGCGCAGGTGCAGCAGCCCGGAAATGCCGAGCGGCAGCAGCCAGAACAGCAGGAACAGGAGCAGCCCGATGCGCAGCGGCGACATCAAGCGCCCCTGATCGGGCTCAGCGCTCGCCGGTCGGCGTGGCGGTGGCTTCCATCATCCATACGGCCTTGTCGATGTTGCGGGACACCGCGGTCAAGAGATCGGCGGTATCGGCGTCGCCGGCCTCGTCCGTCTCATCGATGCCCTCGCGCACGGCCTTGGCGACGGCGCTGTAGCGGTCGAGCAGCGCGTTCAGATGGTCCATGCCGGCGTTGATGTCGGCGGGATAGGGCGGCAGGCGCGTGGAGCCGGCGACGGACTGGGAGGTGCCCATGGCGGTGCCACCGAGCTGGACGAGGCGCTCCGCGACCTCGTCGATGTCCTTCTCCAGCGTGCCGTAGAACTCCTCCAACATGATGTGCAGCGCGTGGAAGTGCGGGCCCTTCACGTTCCAATGGGCGTGGCGGGTGGTGTTGTAGAGGTCGATGCTGTCGGTCAGGCAGGCGGAGAGCACGCCGATCGAGGTCTGCTTGGCGTTGTCCTTCAGGTCGTTGCGGTTGGCGACCTTGGCGGTGGATTTCGGCATGGGGTTGTCTCCACGGTTGTTCCAGCGGGCCCAACGTGGATCAGCCCTGGTCGTTGCATGTCCTCATGATGACGCGCCGGGGGGCACGTTCAGGTAGCGCGCGGCCTCCGGCGGCGCGGCGCCGCGATGCAGGGCGGCGGCGCCGGCGAGGATGGCGAGGTCCGATTCCGTCATGCGGCCGGCCTCCCGCAGATGCTCGGTCCAGCTCTCGACCAGCCAGAATTCGACCCAGCGTTCGGGATGGGCCACGTCCTCGAACAGCCGCCAGCCCAGCGCGCCGCTGCGCAGCCGGACCTGGCGGCATTCCGCCATGATGGAGAGGAAGGTGGCGCGGTCGGCGGGGTCTATCTGGTAGCGCACCACCTCCAGCACCCGGCCGCTGTCGTCGTTCAGCAGCGCGGCCAAGGCGGGGGCGGCGGGTTCCGGCGCGGGGATGGCGGGGGCGGGCCTGGCGTCGGCGGCCGGGGCGGCGGGCGGCTCGATGGAGAAGCGGCGGACGGCGATGCCGCTCGCGGCGCAGAGGGCGCCGGAGACGGCGAGCGCCCAGCCGATGCCCAGCACCTCGCCCCCCCAGCCGCTGAGGGCGGAGCCGAAGGTCAGGCCGCCGAAGGTGGCGAACTGGTAGATGCCGATGGCGCGGGCGCGCACCCAGCCGGGGACGGAAAGCTGGGCGGAGGCCTGCAGGGTGGAGGCACCCGTGATCCAGGCGACGCCATAGAGCAGCATGGCGAGCAGCCCGACGGACCAGTGATGCGCCTGGCCGAGGAGCACGAGGGCGAGGCCGGCCAGGATGGCCGCGCCGGTGACGGTGCCGTTGCGGTCGAGCCGGGAGCGGAGCGAGGGCAGGATGAAGCCCGCGCCGACCGCGCCCACCCCCATCGCCGCCAGCATCAGGCCAAGCCATTCGGGGCCGAGGCCGAGCTGCTGGCGGACGAGCAGCGGCAGCAGGCCCCAGACCGCCGCGGCGAAGAGGAAGAACATGAAGCCGCGCAGGATGGTGGCCCGCAGCACGGGGCTGTTGCGGGTGAAGCCGATGCCGGCACGGATGGCGGAGAGGAAATGCTCCTTGGGCAGGCCGGCGCGCGGTGCCTCCCGCTTCCAGAACAGGAGCGCGACGATGACGACCATGAAGGAGAGGGCGTTGAGGGCGAAGGTCGCCTCCGGCCCCGCGGAGGCGACGGTGAAGCCGCCGATGGCCGGGCCGATGGCGCGGGTGATGTTGAAGCCGATGCCATTCAGGACGATGGCACTGGCGAGATCCGCGCGGGGCACGACCTCCGGCGTGGTCGCGGACCAGGCGGGGGAATTCATGGCGGTGCCGGCGCCGATGGCGAAGGTGAGCGCGACGAGCCCCCAGGGGCCGAGCATGCCCTGCCAGGCCAGCAGCGCCAGGATGGTGCCGGCGGCGGCGATCCAGGCCTGGGCGGCGATCAGGTAGTGGCGGCGGTCCACGATATCCGCCAGCGCGCCCGCGGGCAGGGCCAGCAGGAAGACGGGCAGCAGGCTGGCCACCTGCACCATGCTGACCATGAGCGGCGAGGGTGCGAGGGAGGTCATCATCCACCCCGCGCCGGTGTTCTGCATCCACATGCCGGTGTTGCTGCAGAGATTGGCCAGCCAGAGCAGCCGGAAGGCGGGGTGGCGGAGCGGCAGGAGGGCGGCGGGGAGTTGCATCGGCCACAGGGTGGCAGGAGCGGTCGCGCCGCGTGAAGCGCAAAGCAGCGAGAGGTGGCGGAAGGCCGGATCCCGGGGCTAGGCTCACCGCATGGAGACGCCACGGTTCCGGACCTATGCCGATTTCTGGCCGCATTACCTGCGCCAGCATGCGCGGCCGGCGACGCGTGCCTGGCATGCGGTCGGGACCTTCACGGGGCTGGGGCTGCTCGGCCTTGCCGTGGCGACGGGGCGGCCCTGGCTGGCCCTGCTGGCGGTTGTGGTCGGCTATGGCTGCGCCTGGCTGTCCCACTGGCTGGTCGAGGGCAACCGCCCCGCGACCTTCGGGCATCCGCTCTGGTCCCTGGCGAGCGACTTCCGGATGGCCTGGCTGTTGGTAACCGGGCGGTTGCAGGACGAGCTTCGGGCAGCGTCTCGAACAAATCAATAATGATACAATTTACGAATTATGATGCGCGTGAAGGCGTCGTCCCGGCTTGCATGGGGATCGCGGCACGGGGCTGATCGGGCCCTATCAAACTGCAATTGCGAGGGTTTTCCTGGCGTAAGGGCTGGGCATCCCGAGCCAGCGGGCCGTCTCAAAAGCAGCACGCCATCGGCATGAACCGCGCCTGGCGCCGGTAACCCTGCAGAAACCTGTTGACGCGGGCGTCATCCAAAATATACGACAATCCTCGAAGAAAGCGACCATCCCCAGCGATTCCCCGCCCTCATGAAGGAGCGATGACATGACCGGCTTCGCCTCCATTCACGGCTCCGCCTGCGACGACACGATCGACACGACCTCGGCCGGATCCCGCCGGGACTACATCGAGGCCGCCGGTGGCGCCGATACGGTGAATTCGGGCGGGGGCAACGACAGCATCCATGCGGGTTCGGGCCATGACCTGGTCTATGCGGGTTCGGGGAACGACGAGGCCTTCGGCGATGCGGGCCGGGACACGATCTATGGCGGGTCGGGCAACGATTTGATCCAGGGCGGCAGCGAGAACGACGCCCTGTTCGGCGAGGCCGGGCGGGACACCCTGATCGGCGGGCAGGGCGAGGATTTCCTGGCCGGCGGCTCCGGCAACGACGTGCTCACCGGTGACGGCGCCGGCTTCGCCGCCCGCGAGGACACCTTCTTCTACGACAGCAACTTCGGCGATGACATCATCACCGACTTCGACCTGACCCGCGACGTGCTGGAGATCAAGGGCGGGATCAACGCGACCGGCGTGAACGATCCCGCGGACCTGGCCCCGCTGGTCACCGAGGTCCAGGGGAACGCGGTGATCGCCTTCGCCAATGGCGACAGCATCACGCTGCAGGGCATCTCCAAGGATGACCTGCTGGCCGACCTCGACCACGTGATCCGCATCGTCTGACCGGCGCCGTCACATGACGGCGAACTTGATGGCGGAGAGGGCGGCCAGCAGCCAGACGGCGCCATGCACCTCCCCTGCCCTGCCGGCCAGGGTCTTCACCAGCGCATAGGTGATGAAGCCGAGGCCGATGCCGGTCGCGATGCTGAAGGTGAAGGGCATGGCAAGCGCCGTCAGGATGGCGGGCAGGTATTCCGTCGTGTCGTCCCAGGCCAGGTCCTGCAGCCCCTTGGCCATCAGGCAGGCCACGAAGACCAGCGCCGGCGCCGTGGCGAAGCCGGGGATGGAGGTGGCCAGCGGCGCCAGGAAGAGCGTCAGCAGGAACAGGCCCGCGACCGTCAGCGCCGTCAGCCCCGTGCGGCCGCCGGCCTGGATGCCGGCCGCGCTTTCGATGTAGCTGACGGTGGTGGAGGTGCCGAGCGCGGCCCCCATCATGGCGCCGCCGCTATCGGCCATCAGCGCGCGGCCGAGCCGCGGCACGGTGCCGTCCTTGTTCATCAGGCCGGACCGGTGCGTGGTGGCGATCAGCGTGCCGGTGTTGTCCAGCAGATCCACCAGGAAGAAGGTGAAGACGATCCCCACCAGGCCGACGCCGATGGCGCCGGCGATGTCCATCTGGAGGAAGGTGGGCGCCAGGGAGGGCGGCGCGGAGACGATGCCCTTGAACTCCGTCAGGCCGAAGGGCAGGCCGATGGCGGCGGTGCCGATGATGCCGAGCACGATGGCGCCCGGCACGTTCCGCGCGACCAGCCCCGCGATCAGCACGAAGCCCGCGCAGGCGATCAGCGTGCTGGTGGTGGAAAGCGGGCCGAGGCCGACCAGCGTGGCCGGATTGGCCACCACCACCCCCATGCCGCGCAGCCCGATCAGGCCAAGGAAGAAGCCGATCCCCGCCGCGATCCCGAGCTTGAGCGAGAGCGGGATGCCGTTCACCAGCCATTCCCGGATCTTGAGCACGGAGACGAGGAAGAACAGGAAGCCCGAGAGGAAGACGGCGCCGAGCGCCACCTGCCAGGAAATTCCCATCCCGCCCACGACCGCGAAGGCGAAATAGGCGTTGAGCCCCATGCCGGGGGCGAGCGCGATGGGGAAGTTGGCGAGCAACCCCATCAGCGCGCTGCCGATGGCGGCCGCCAGGCAGGTGGCCACGAAGGCGGCGCCAGGGTCGATGCCGGCGGCGGCCATGATCGAGGGATTGACCACGACGATATAGACCATGGTCAGGTAGGTCGCGATCCCGGCCAGGATCTCCGTGCGCGGCGTGGTGCCGCGGGCGGTCATGTCGAAGAAGCGGTCCAAGGGGGCGACTCCTCTGCGCTGCAATGCAGCGAAACCCTAGGCTGGTTCGAGCGGGAAGGAACAGGGCGTGGCGTGGATCTGGCTGGGGCTTGCGGGTTTGCTGGAAGTGGGTTGGGCGGTCGGGCTGAAGTTCACCGAGGGGTTCTCCCGCCTGCTGCCCACCGTGCTGACGCTCGGCGCCATGGCGCTGAGCATCGGGCTGCTGGGCGTGGCGCTGAAGACCCTGCCGGTCGGCACTGCCTATGCCGTCTGGACGGGGATCGGCGCGGTGGGCACGGCGATCTTCGGCGTGCTGGTGCTGGGGGAGCCCGCGACCGCGGCGCGGATCGGCGGCATCGCGCTGATCGCGGCAGGGATCGTGACCCTCAAGCTCGGAAGCTGATTGCCGGTCCCCGCCTGGCTGGTAGCGTGTCGCCGGGCCATGGGGGACGGATGATGCGGGCAGCGCTGTCGGCGATGGCCTTGATCGCGGGGCTGGCGGGCCCTGCCGCCGCGCAGACGCTGCGGATCGGCATCGGGGCGGACCCCAACATGCTCGACCCCGCGCGATCCTCCGGCTTCGTGGAGCGGGTGGTCTTCACGGCGCTGTGCGACCGCCTGGTGGATGTGGGGCCGGACCTGGCCTTCCGGCCGGAACTCGCCACCGCCTGGGCATGGGAGGATGGCGGGCGGACGCTGCGGCTGACGATCCGCATCGATGGCCGCTTCCATGATGGCACGGTGCTCGATGCCGCGTCGGTGAAGGTGAACCTCGACCGCTACCGGACGGCGCCGGAATCGCTGCGGCGGTCAGAATTGCGGCCGGTGACGGCGGTGGAGGCACCTGACCCGACGACGGTCCTGATCCGGCTGTCGGAACCCTATGCGCCGCTGCTGTCGGTGCTGTCCGACCGGGCAGGCATGATCATGTCCCCCGCCGCGCTGGCGCGGATGGGTAACCGGATCGCGGAGGACCCTGTCTGTTCCGGCCCCTTCCGCCTGGTCCGCCGCGTGGCGCAGGAGCGGATCGAGCTGGAACGCGTGGCGGAGCACTGGAATGCCGCCAACATCCATGTCCAGCGGCTGGTAATCCTGCCGATCCCGGACAACAGCGTGCGGCTGCTGAACCTGCGCGCCGGGCAGCTGGACCTGATCGAGCGCATCGCGCCATCGGATGTGGAGGGCGCACGCCGCGCACCGCGGATGGCGGTGCGGGAGGCGACCTCGATCGCCTACCAGCTTCTCTACATCAACCAGGCCGGCGCGCTGCGGGATGGGCGGGTCCGGCGGGCCTTCGAGCTTTCGATCGACCGCGGCATCATCAACCAGGTGGCGCTGCAGGGGCTGTTCGTGCCGAGCAACCAGCCGGAGCCACCGGGCACCGCCTTCCATTTCGCCGACCTGCCGATCCCGGCGCGCGACGTGGAGGCGGCGAAGGCGCTGCTGCGGGAAGCGGGAACGCCGAACCCCGAATTCACCCTGCTGACGCCGAACAGCCCGGTCGAAAGCCAAGTGGCGGAGATCATGCAGTCCATGGCGGCGGAGGCCGGGTTCAGGCTGCGCATCGTGACGATGGAAGCGTCCTCCATCGTCACGCGGGCCCATGCGCGGCAATACGACGCGGCCTTCGGCATCTGGTCGGGGCGGGCCGATCCGGATGGCAACATCGCGGCCTGGGTCGCCTCCGACGGGTTCCTCAACCGCACGGGCTATGCGAACGCCGCTGTCGATGCGGCCTTCATCGCGGCGCGACAGGCGACGGACCAGGCCGAGCGGCAGCGGCACTACCGGGGCGCGGCAGCGCAATGGCTGGCGGACCGGCCGGTGATGATCCTGTATCACTATCGATGGTTCTGGGGGCTGCGGGCGGGGATCACGGGCTTCGAGCCCTCACCCGATGGCCTCATCCGGTTTTCGGGGCTGCGGTTGCCGCCGGGCTAGCGTCCAGGAAGACCGGGCGGGCCTGCGGGTCCCAGGGGATGCGGGCCTCCGCCAGGGTGGCGGCCAGATGGCCGCGGTCCAGCCGTGCATGGCGGACCAGCAGCCCGACATAGACGCCCATGAAGGCGGGGCCGTGGCCGTCCCCTGCCCCGTCATGGTCGGCCGTCATCGCATGCGCGATTTCATGCAGCAGCACCCAGCTTGGCAGTTCTGCCGGCGCCTCGATCGCCAGGCGGCTGCCGGTGGCGATGACGCGGGCTGAGGGGCGCTTGCGGCGGACCCTGGGTGGCCAGCGGAGGCCGGCTTCGGCCCAGACGTAATCGACCAGCGCCTGCATCTGCGCGAAGGGCACGCGGGAATGGTCGAGCGGCGCGACGACCCGGTCCTCCCACGCATAGACGCGGCGAGCGCGGGGCTGGTCTCGGCTCACGGCTTGCCGCGCAGGCTCCGCGGGCCGGCGCCCGCGCCGACCGGACGGTCCAGGCCGACCCGCCCGCCGGCTTCCTGCCCATGCCGGAAGGCGGCGCCGTCCCGCACGCGGCGGGTGGTGCTGCGGGAGACGAGGCGGATGCCAAGTTCCTTGAAGGCGGCCTGCACGCGCTTCTCCTTCGCCACCACCAGGGCGGTGCCGGCGGCGGGCGTGGCGCGGGCCGCGGTGGCGGTTTCCCGGCGATGGCGGGCGATCTCCTCCAGCCGCTCGGACACGCGCTCCGCGAATCCGTAGCGGAAGCTGCGAAGCCGGGCCTGGGGTTGCAGGCGGCTGCGGCGATAGGCCTCGCTGGCGCGGAAATCGGCTTCCTCCCGGTCCACGGCCCCGGCGACGAGGTGGAGGAGGTATTCGCCCATCAGCACGTCGGGCTCCAGCCCGAAGAGCACGAAGGTGCCTCGGCCGGCGGTCCAGCCCTTGGTCTCGGTCAGGCGGATGATGGCGAGGAAGATGGCGCCGACGGCCTGCAGGCGCGGGCCTTCCATGACGATCTCCCGCTGCAGGCAGGCTTCCTCACGCAACTCGACCTCGGACATGCTGAGGCCATAGACCTCCAGCAACTGGCCGACCTTCTCGGCCGCGGCCATGGCCTCGGCCTCCGAACAGCCGCGGTCGGTCGTCTTGGCGGCCAGCGCACGGATGCGGGCCTTCACCTTCTCGAGTTCGCTCGCCTGGCTCATCCGTCCTTCCGGGGTGGGGAGAGGGCCCGGTAGCGCGCGAGCCGAGGCGCCGTCCAGGGCAAGCTGGGCAGCGCCGATCCACCATGCATAATGGACGAACTGGTCCATACACAGAGGAATACGCCATGATCGCCCGTCGCCACCTCGCCTTCGGTGCGGCCGCCGCCCTGGCCGCCCGCCCGGCCGCCGCGCAGGACGGTTTCCCGACCCGGCCCATCACGCTGGTCGTCGCCTGGGCGCCGGGCGGGTCCAGCGACCTGGTGGGGCGGATGGTGGCGGAGGGGATGGCGAAGCAGCTCGGCCAGCCTGTCGTGGTGGAGAACCGGCCGGGTGCGGCCGGGACGATCGGCCAGGCTTCCGTCGCGCGGGCGCGGCCGGATGGCTACACCATCCTGATGTCGGGGCGCGGCACCTTCGCCATGGCCGGCCACCTGATGCCGAACCGCGGCTATGACGATGCGCGGGACTTCGCCGCGATTGGCCTGCTGTGCGAGACGCCGATCTACCTCTGCGTCAACCCGCGCCTTGGCGTGCGGGACGTGGCGGGGCTGGTGGCGCTGGCGAAGGCGCGGCCGGGGGCGCTGAACTACGCCTCCTCCGGTGCCGGAAGCTCCGCGCACATCGCCACGGAGCTGTTCCTGTCGATGGCGGGGATCGAGGTGCAGAACGTGACCTATCGCGGCGGTGCGCCGGCGGTGCAGGCGCTGATCACCGGCGATGTGCAGATGGCCTTCGTCGATGCGGTGACGGCGCTGCCGCTGATGCGGGCGGGCCAGGTGGTGGGGATCGCGGTCGGCAGCACGGAGCGCTTCCCGCAGACGCCGGAGGTGCCGACCATCGCGGAGACGCTGCCCGGCTACGAGATCTCCTCCCAATTCGCGCTGCTGGCGCCGGCGCATACGCCGGCCCCGGTGATCCGGCGGCTGTGGGGCGCGATGGATGCCGCGATGAGGGACCCGGCGATGCTGGAGCGCCTGCGCGCGGCGGCGTACATCCCACGCGTCGGCACACCGGAAGCCTTCCCCGCCTACCTTGCCGCGGAAACGCAGCGATGGGGCGAGGTGATCCGGGCGCGCCGCATCACGCTGGAATAGGACGCACGCATGCAGGACCTGCCCGCGCGGATGGAGCTTCACGCCATCCGCAGCCTGACCCTGACGGACCGGCATTTCCTGCTGGGCCGGGCGGAGGGGCAGGAGGCCATCGTCACCGGGCTGCTGAGCCTGGCGCAGGGCGAGGGTCGGCAGCCCGTGGTGGTGGTGATGCATGGCTCGGGTGGCATCGGGCCTTCGGTCGCGCTGTGGCAGCGGCAGATCAATGCGATGGGCGCGGCCGCCCTGGTGCTGGACGGCTTCACCGGGCGGGGGCTCGTCTCCGTCGCCGGGGACCAGGCGAGGCTCGGGCGCCTGGCCTTCGTGCTCGACATCTACCGCGCGCTCGGCGTGCTGGCGGCGCATCCGGGGGTGGATCCGGCGCGGATCGCGGTGCTGGGCTTCTCCCGCGGGGGACAGGGCGCGCTCTATGCCGGGATGGCGCGCTTTCATCGAATGTGGAACCGGAGCGGCGTGACGCCGGTGGGCACCGCGGCGGTCTATCCGGATTGCGGCACGCGCTACATCGGGGATACGGCGATGCTGCCGGCGCCGCTGCGCGTCTTCCATGGCCGGCCCGACGACTTCAACCCGATCGGGCCCGCGCGGGCGCATGTCGCGCGGCTTCGGGAAGCGGGGCATGACGCCGAGATCGTCGAATACGACGATGCGCATCATGGCTTCGACAACCCGCTGAGCCCGGCGGCGGCCCTGGTGGAAGGGTCGCAGAGCGTGCGGGATTGCCGGATCGAGGAGCGGGAGCCCGGGCTGCTGGTGAATGCCGCGACGGGCCAGCCCTTCAGCTATGCCGATCCCTGCGTCGCCACCCGCGTGCATGTCGGCGGCAACGCCGTGGCAGGGGCCGCGCTGCGGCGCGACGTGCTGGCCTGGCTGCGCGGGCTGCTTCGGCTAGACTGAGGCGAGCACGACGGAGTTCGTACCATGCTGCGCATCTGGGGCCGCGCCACTTCCTCGAATGTCATGAAGCTGCTCTGGCTGTGCGAGGAGCTGGCGATCCCCTTCGAGCGGATCGATGTCGGCGGCCCCTTCGGCGGCACGCGGGAGGCTGCGTATCTCGCGAAGAACCCGAACGCCCTGGTGCCGGTGATCGAGGAGCCGGACGGCTTCGTCCTGTGGGAGAGCAACGCCTGCCTCCGCTACCTCGCGCGGTCACGAGTGCCGGGCCACGCGGTGTATCCGGGCGACCTGCGCGCGGCGGCGGATTGCGACCGCTGGATGGACTGGCAGCAGACGGCGCTGAACCCGCCGCTGGTCACGGTCTATTTCACCCTGTTCCGCATCCCGGAGCCGGAACGGGACTGGGCGGCCTTCGAGAAGGCGAAGGCGCAGGTGGAGGCGCTATTCGGGATGCTGGACGACCGGCTGTCCCGCAGCGCGTTCCTCTGCGGCGATGCGCTGACGCTGGCCGACATCGCGCTTGGCATCTACGCCTATCGCTGGCTGCTGCTGCCGATCGAACGGCGGGCGATGCCGCACCTCCAGCGCTGGCACGATGCGCTGGCGGCGCGGCCTGGTTTTCAGAAGTACGTGGCGCTGCCGCTGAGCTGAGGGACGCTCGTGGCGACGAAAGCAGCGTCGTCCCCCGCCCCGACCAGCCTGCGGCGTTGCGGCAGGGCCGCAACCCCCCTTCCCGCAAGCGCGGGGGAGGGAGAAAGGCGGATCAGCTTTCCAGGCGGATGCCGAGGTCGCGGATCAAGGGGCGCCAGACCGCGTTCTCCCGCCGGATCAGCTCCGCGCATTGCGCCAGCGTCAGGGGCTCCGTCTCCGCGCCCGTGGTGCCGAGCTGGCGCACGACTTCCGGGCTGGCCATGGCGGCGCGCACCGCGGCGTTGACGCGGGCGAGGAGGTCCGGCGAGGCGGCGCGGTGCAGCGAGACGCCCTGCCAGCCATCGGCCACGCAATCCGCGATGCCTGCTTCCGTCGCGGTGCGGACATCCGGCACGGCGCGGGCGCGGTTGGCGCCGAAGGTGATCAGCGCCCGGGCGCGGTTGGTGGAGAGCAGCGGCAGCGCATTCGTCACATCAGCGACGGCGCAATCGACGCGGCCGGCGATCAGGTCCTGCAGCACGGCCGGCATGCCGCGATAGGGCACGTGTTCCACCTGCACGCCGGCGCGGACGCGCAGCAATTCCATCGCCATGTGGTGCGGGCTGGCGACGGCGGGCGTCGCATAGGTCAGCGCCTGGCGCTGGCCGGCGGCGCGCCATTCCTCGAAGGTGGTGAGCGGGCTTTCGGGGCGGGTCAGGATGAAGAAGGGGAAGCGGGCGATGAAGCCCGCCATGACCAGGTCGCGATCCGGGTCGAAGGGCAGCCGGCTGTAGAGGGCCGGGTTGTACACCATCATGCCGTTGTCGACATGCAGCACGGTGCTGCCATCGGCGGGTGAGGACAGGACCGCTTCCGTCGCGACGATGCCGCCACCGCTCGGCCGGTTCTCCACCACCACGGGCGGCACGCCGGGCGCGGCAAGCGCGCGGGAGATCATGCGGGCGAAGAGGTCGGAGGCCCCGCCGGCGCCATAGGCCACCATCCAGCGCGTGGGCCGATCCGGCCAGGCGGCGCCCTGCGCCAGGGCGGGCATGGCGGTGAGCGCGAGGGGGGTCGCGAGCAGGGCGCGGCGGCGGAGCGTCATGGGGCCTCCTGGGGCTGACGGGCTCATGCTGGGGGCAGAACGGGCGGGCGCGCCAGCCCCTCCGCGCGAAGCCGGGCGATCAGTTCGCCCAGGCGCCGGCGCTTATGGGCGGCGATGTCCATCTCCGCCCAGGGCAGGAAGCCGCTGCCGGTGCCCATGCCGAGCTTTCCCTCTGCCATGTGCTGCCCGACGATGGCGGGGGCGCGGTAGCGGGCGTCGCCGAGGGACGATTCCAGATAGCGGCTGGCGTGGTGCAGGATGTCCACGCCGCCCCAGTCGATGAATTCCAGCATGCCGAGCACGCCGAAGCGGAAGCTGAAGCCGTAGCGAAGCGCTCGGTCGATGTCCTCGGCACTGGCGACGCCTTCCTCCACCAGGCGCGCGGCCTCGTTCATCGCCAGCGCCTGGATGCGGGGGATGATGAAGCCGGGGCTCGGCGCGCAGCGGACCGGGACCTTGCCCACGGATTCCAGCAGTTCCATCAGGCGCGCCGTGACGGCGGGATCCGTGTGCTGCCCTGGGGAGATCTCGACCAGCGGCACCAGGTAGGCGGGGTTGAGCCAATGCGCGTTAAGGAAGCGCGCGGCGTTCGGCACGGCGGGGGAGAGGTCGTCCACCATGATGGTGGAAGTGGTGGAGGCCAGGATGGCGTCGGGCGCCATCAGCGCCGCGGCCTCCGCCAGCGCGGCGCGCTTCAGATCGAGGATCTCGGGCACGCCCTCGAACACCACCGGCATGTCGCGCAGCGCGGCGGCTTCGGCTGCGGGGAGGATGGTGACGCGTGCGGCGATGGCGGGCACGGCGGCGGCATCGCCCAGGCCGAGATCGGCCAGCATGGCGAGCGTCGCCGCGATCTCGGCGTGGGCGGCGGCGGCCAGGGCGGCGAAATCCCCGGCGGCGCGGGGCTTGAGGTCGAAGAGGGTGACGGGGTGGCCGGCATAGGCGAAGTGCACGGCGATCCCGCGCCCCATGCGGCCGGCACCGAGGCAGCCAATGGCGATTCGCTCAGAAGCCATCGCGCAGTACCTTCGCACGGCCGGCGCCATCGGTTGGCAAGCCGCAGCGCGCGAGCGTGCGCGATTCGAGAAAATCCTCGGCGCAGATGGCGCTGCCGATGGCGAGGAAGGCGCGGGCGAGCGGTGTTGGCAAGCCGGCCACGCGGCCGGCATCGATGAGGAGCGACAGGCCGAGGCGCGTATCCTCCCGCATGTAGCGATGCTCGGTCAGCACGATGTTCTCGCGCCAGTCGCCGCTATCGGTCAGCCGGTCATGGCTGCCGCGGCCGTAGCACCATTCGGGGCCTTCCTTGGCGTAGTGGTCGGCCAGCGGGAAATGCGGCGCGGCGTAGCCCAGGGCTTCGCGCGTCGCCACGCGCTCCGCATCCAGCGCATCGGTCACGCGGCGGATGCTGCGCTGGGTGCCTTCCTTGTGGATGTCCCACTTCGGGAAATGCTCGAGCGGCCCGGCATTCATGGTGATGAGCGGCGGGTGGATGATGGGCCCCGCATTCATCAGCGCGCCGGACAGCGCATCGCCGCAGGGTTCGATCACACCGGGGAAGGCGGCGCCGATGGTGGCGATGGCGTGGTCGGCGAGGGCCAGCGGGAAGACGCCGACCGGCAGGCGCTTGGCGCGCACCGTGATGGCGACCAGCTCCGGGCCGTGCTTGCGGGCGAGCCAGGGCAGCGTGCCGGTCTCCGCGAAGGCCACGCGTGCGCCAGGGCGATGCGCATGCAGCGCGCGCGCCAGGATGACGGTGCCGAGCGTGCCGGGGGTGAGGAAGACGACCTGGCCATCCTCCAGCAGCGGGGCCAGTTGCGGCGCCAGCGCCTCATGCGTCGTGGCCGGCGCGGGGGCGAGGATGAGGGCGGCGCCGCTTATCGCCGCCGCCAGGTCGGCGGTGACGAGGGCGGGCGTGATGGCGCGCTGGCCGCGTGCATCCTTGACCGTGATGGTCGTGGCCTGGCGCGCCGCCTCCGGGTTCGTGCGCCAGAGGCGGACCTCGTGCCCGGCCTCGGTGAAATCCGCGGCCGCGGCGAAGGCGCCGTTGCCGCCACCAAGAACAGCGATCTTCATGCGTGCTCGCTCAGGGAATGGACCATCAGGGCTTCGGCATCGGCGCCGAAGCGCGCCATCGTCAGGCGCAGCATCTGCAGCGCCAGGCCCGACATGGGCACGGGCGTGCCGGTCTGCGCCGCCAGCTGCAGCACCGCCTCCAGATCCTTCACCATGGAGGCGGCGCTGCCGATGGGCGGCTCGTGGTTGCCGGAGGCCATGCGGGGCACGAAGAGGCGCAGCGGCAGGCTATCCGCAAAGCCGCCGGCGAAGGCCTCCGGCAGGCGCGCGGCATCGATGCCGGCATTCTGCGCCAGGCGCACGGCCTCCGCGATCACGCTCATCAGGCTGCCGGAGATGATCTGGTTGCAGAGCTTCGCCGTCTGGCCGGCGCCGACCGGGCCGAGATGCGTGAGGTTGCGCGCCATGGCCATGACGTAGGGGCGGATGGCCTCGATGTCGGCGGCCTCCCCGCCCGCCATCACGGCGAGCGTGCCATCCGAGGCGCCGCGCGTGCCGCCGGAGACGGGCGCATCCACCCAGCGCGTGCCGTTGGCGGCCAGCAGCCGCGTGGCGATGGCGCGGGTGCGGTCGGGCGCGATGGAGGCGTGGTCGACGACGATGCGGTCCGCGGCGGGCGCCTCCGCGATGCCGCCGGGGGCGAAGCAGACGGCCTCGGTCGCGGCGGCATCCATCAGGTTGAGGAAGACGATGCGCGCCCCGGCCGCGGCCTCGGCGGGCGTGGCGGCGAGGCGCGCGCCGGCCTCCACGAAGGGTGTGGCCTTGGCTGGGCTGCGGTTCCAGACCGTGACGTCCTGCCCCGCCGCCAGCAGGCGCCGCGCCATCGGCGCGCCCATCAGGCCGAGGCCGAGGAAGGCGAGCTTCACAGCGGCCATTCCGCCGGGCCTTCATGGGTCACGGCGCCACCCGGCGCCTGGCCGACCAGCTTCGCGTATTTCGCCAGCAGGCCCGCGCGGTGGCGCGGCGCAGGCGGCGTCCAGGCGGCACGACGCGCCGCGACGTCGCTGTCCGGCACGAGCAGGTCCATGCGCATCGCCCTGGCGTCGATGCGGATGCGGTCGCCGTCCCGGACCAGCGCGAGCGGGCCGCCGATGGCGGCTTCCGGCGCGACATAGCCGATGCACATGCCGCGGGTCGCGCCGCTGAAGCGGCCATCGGTGACGAGGGCGACCTTCTCCCCCATGCCCTGGCCATAGATCAGCGCGGTGACGCCGAGCATCTCCCGCATCCCCGGGCCGCCGACCGGCCCCTCGCCGCGGATGATGAGGACCTGGCCTGCTTCGTAGTCGCGGGCGCGGACGGCTTCCACGCAGGCATCCTCGCCCTCGAAGACGCGGGCCACGCCCTCGAACACCAGGGACTTCAGGCCGGCCACCTTGATGACGGCGCCATCGGGGCAGAGGTTGCCGCGCAGGATCGCGACGCCGCCATCGGGCGCGATAGGCGTCGCGGGGTCGCGCACCACCTGGCCATCCGGGGCCTCGGCGCCGGCATACTCCTCCGCCATGGTACGGCCGGTGACGGTCAGGCAATCCCCATGCATATTCCCGCTGCGGATCAGCGCGCCGATGATGATGGCCGCGCCCCCGGCATCATGCACGTCCTTGGCGGTGAAGCGGCCGCCCGGGCGGAGATCGCCGATCAGCGGCGTGCGGGCGAAGACGCGGGCAACGTCCTCCATGGTGAAGCGGATGCCGGCCTCATTCGCGATGGCGGGCAGGTGCAGCGCGGCGTTGGTGGAACCGCCGGTGGCGGCGACGATGGCGGCGCCATTCTCCAGCGCCTTCCAGGTGACGATCTCCCGCGGCAGCGGCCCGCCCTGTTCCAGCATGGCGAGCAGCCGCTTCGCCGCCTGCTGCGCGATGGCGGCGCGGATGGAATAGACGCCCGGCACCATGGAGGAGTTGGGCAGCGAGAGGCCCAGCGCTTCCCCCACCATCGCCATGGTGTTCGCGGTGAACTGGCCGCCGCAGGAACCCACGGTCGGCAGGCAGGCGTGCTCGATGCGCGCGGCCTCCGCCGCATCCATCGTGCCGGCCATGACGGCGCCCACGGCTTCGTAGCTGTCGAGCACGGTCAGGTCGCGGCCCTTGTAGCGGCCGGGCAAAGCGGAGCCGCCATAGAGGAAGATCGAGGGCAGATTGATGCGCAGCATGCCCATCATCACGCCGGGCAGCGTCTTGTCGCAGCCGCCGAAGCCGAGCAGCGCGTCATAGGCCAGGCCATGCATCGTCGCCTCGATCGTGTCCGCGACGAGTTCCCGGCTGACCAGGCTGAACTTCATGCCCTCATGATTCATGCTGAGGCCGTCGGAGACGGAGGGCGCGGTGAATTCGCGCGGCACGCCGCCCGCCGCCGCCACGCCGAGCCGCGCGGCATCCACCTGGAAGCCATGGGTCTGGTTGCAGGGCGTCTGGTCCCCCTTGAAGGAGACGATGCCGATCATGGGCTTGGCGAGGTCATCCTCCGACAGGCCCATGGCGCGGTAGAAGGCCCGGTGGGACGCACGGTCTAGGCCATCGATGGTGATGCGGGATCGGTTCGGCATGCGGGAAGGTTAGGCAGAAAGCCGGGCGCTTGTCTTGCCCCGGGCCGTCTGCGAACCTTCCCGCGCTGCCGGAGGATTGCCGCCCCATGCTGACCCGCCGATCGCTTGGCCTCGCCACGCTGGCCCTGCCTGCCCTGGGCGCCGCGGCGCGGGCGCAGTCCTTCCCGGAACGCCCCCTGCGATGGGTGATCGCCTATGGCGCGGGCGGGCCTTCGGACCAGTTCGCGCGGCTGATCGGGCGGCAGATGGCGTCGCGGCTGGGCCAGAACGTGGTGGTGGATAACCGCCCGGGCGGCGGCGGCGTGCTGGCGACGGAAACGGTGCTGCAGGCGCCAGCCGATGGCCACACCATGCTGATGGTGGACAATGGCATGGCGATCTACAGCCCGGCCCTCTATGCCCGGCTGCCCTATGACCCGGATACGGCGCTGACCGGCGTCGGGCTGATCGCGCGCTTCCCGCTGATCCTGATCGTGCGCACCGAAAGCCCGATCCGCGACTGGGCAGGCTTCCTGGCCGCGGCACGCGCCAAGGCCCCCACCTTCGGCAGCGGCGCGGTGGCCAGCCCGCAGCACCTGGCGATGGAGTATGTCGCGCGCGTCGCGCGCTTCGATGCGACGCATGTGCCCTATCGCAACTCCCCGGCCGCGCTGCAGGACATGCTGGCGGGGTCGGTGGATTGCATGCTGACGGACAGCGCCTCCTCTATGGGCGCGATCCGGCAGGGGCAGGCGCGGGCGCTGGCGGTGATGTCACCCGCGCGCATCCCGGCGCTGCCGGAGGTGCCGACCTTGCAGGAACTCGGCCTGGCGGAGGCGGAGGCCTATGCCTGGATGGGGATGAGCGTGGCGGCGGCGACGCCGGCCGCCTCGGTGGCGCGGCTGAACGCGGTGCTGAACCAGGCGATCGCGAGCGACGAGGTCGCGCAGGTCGTGCGCAACCTGAGCGCGGAGGCGGTGCCCGGCGATGCGGCGGCCTTCAACGCGCAGATGCGCAGCGAGATCGCGCGCTGGCGGCCGCTGATCCGGGACCTCGGCATCAAGCTTGACTAGGGCGGGCTGCGTCCGCCTTCGCTGGGTGCTGCCGCAACAGACCGATGCGGCGACGCTGTCGGCCTGGCATGCGGCGCTGGAACCGGCGGAACAGGCCCGCGCCGCGCGTTTCGTCAGCGACCTTGACCGTCACGCCTATATCGCCGCCCATGCGCTGGCGCGGCGCATGCTGGCCGAGGCCGGCGGCCTGGCGCCGGATACCTGGCGCTTCGTGGAAGGCCCCGCCGGGAAGCCGGAGGTGGCGCCCAAGCACGGAATGCCCTGGCTGCGCTTCAACATCAGCCACACGCGCAACCTCGTCGCCTGCGCGGTGGCGCGTGATGACGATGTCGGGCTGGATGTGGAGGACCTGACCCGGCGCGAGGCCGGCGAGGGCATCGCGGAGCGCTTCTTCGCGCCGAGCGAGGCCGCGATGATCGCGGCGCTGCCGCGCGCGGAGCGGCATGAGGCGTTCCTGCGCATCTGGACGCTGAAGGAGGCCTTCGTGAAGGCGACGGGCGAGGGCATCGCCATGGGGCTGGAGAATTTCGGCTTCACCCTGGGCGAGCCCCCTGCCCTCGCCTTCGCGCCGGCCAGCACGGGCCCCGTGCCGGCCTGGCGGTTCCTTCAGTTCAAGCCGACCGCGACCAACATCCTGGCCGTGGCGCTCAGGCGCCGTCAGCCGGGGTAGGTCAGGTGCTTGACGTCGGCGGCCCAGGTATCGGGCAGGTCCAGCATCTCCGTCGTCACGCCATCCTCCGCCAGGTGATGCAGCAGCGCACCGCAGCGGCGCAGGCCCTGGAGGTTGTCCTGCTGGTCCGGCGTCATGACGAAGGAGGCGGCGGGGCACCAGATGCGGCTCACGGCGCCCTCGGCTTCCTGCCGGAACATGTGGAGATGGCCGGAGGCGACGAGGCGCAGCGCGGGGTGGCCGAGCAGCGGCGCCAGGCCGGGCCGCGAGGCCGGCGGCACCGACCAGACATCGATGGCGGGATCGTCCGGCGTGGTGACGAAGACGGGCTTGTGGAGGAAGAGTGCGAGGCGACGGTCGCCGATGGTGGCGGCGGTGGCGGCGACGAAGGCGGCCTGGGCTTCCTCCTCCACGCCCGTCGCCATGATTTCCGTGTTCAGGCCGACGGCCCGCCAGCCCGGCAGGTCCACCGCGCCGAAACCATCGCCGAAAAAGCGGCGGTAGCGGGCCAGGCGTTCGGCGTTGACGGGCTGGTGCGGCATGCCGACCGGGTGGCTGCCGGTGTCGTGGTTGCCGGGGATGAAGAGGTGCGGGCCGGGGAAGGCACGAAGCAGGTCGGCCGCGAAGGCCAGGTCATCCTCCCGATCCGCGCCATCCAGCGACAGGTCGCCGCTGAACACGGTGAGGTCGGGGCGCCGATCCTCCGCGATGCGGCGTAGCGTCGCGACATTGTCGAGGAAGAGGCCGTTGCGGGGGGAGAGGTGGGTATCGCTGATCTGCAGGATGGTGGGCATGGCGTGACCTATTTGCCGACCTTGGCCAGGACTTCGGCGCGGAGGAATCGTTCGACGATGAGCATGAAGAGCACACTCGGCACCAGCAGGATCAGCGCGGTGATGGCGGCCACCTGCATGTTGCCGCCCGCCGCGGCGCTGAACAGCAGCAGCGGCAGGGTGCGGACTTCCGGTGCGCCGACGAAGTAGCTGGCGGTGAATTCGTCGAGCGATTCGAGGAAGACGAAGACGGCGCTGGCGGCGATGCCCGGAGCGGCGAGTGGCAGGGTAACGGTGCGGAATGCCGTCAGCGCGCCAGCGCCGATGTTGCGCGCGGCGAGTTCCAGATCGTCATCCACCGCGGCGAAGGCGGCGGTCGCGATCCAGATGGAATAGACGAGGCCGTGCGCGGCATGGACGAGCACCACGCCGATGACCGTGCCATTCAGGTCGAAGGTGAAGAAGATGCGCGCGATGTTGATGTAGACGGGCAGGTTCGGGAAAGCCTGGGGCAGCAGGAACAGCATGAGGATCGCGGCCCGCCAGCGCAGATTGGCCTTGGCCAGCGCCCAGGCGGCGGGGACGGAGACGGCGAGGCAGAGCAGCGTCGTCAGGCTCGCGATCCAGATGGATAGCCAGAGGCTTTCCATCGCCTGGCCTTCGGGGCGGAAGACGCGTTCCCAGAAGCGGAAGCCGTACTGGCTCGGCAGCCGGTTGGGCCAGAACCAGGATTCGGCAACCGACCACAGGACCAGGTTCACCAATGGCCCGAAGATGAAGAAGGCGAAGAGGCCGAGCAGGATGCCGCGCGGCAGCCACCACATCACCGATCGGCTCATCGCGCACGCTCCGCCGCTGCCTGGCGCAGCCAGACCCAGGCGACAAGCCCGGTCATGACGCAGGAGACGAGGCCGAGGGCATTGGCCGTGCCGTAGTCCCCGAAGGAGTTGATGCGCCAGGCCATGGCGACGGTCAGCATCGTCGGGCTCTGCCCGCTGATCATCATGGGCACGGAGAGCACGGACATCATGGTGACGAAGGACAGCACGAGCGCGACCATGATGTTACGCGCGACCTGCGGGATGACGATGCCAAGCAGGATGCGAAGACGGTTGGCGCCGAGGTTCTGCGCGGCCTCGATCCCCGACCGGTCCAGCGCGGCCATGGCGCCCGCGACCAGCAGCGTCGCGAAGGGAAGCTGCTTCCAGACGAAGGTGATGACGATGCCGCGCCAGTCGAGGAAGCTCTGCGCCCATTCCTGCGGCATCAGGCCGATCCAGACCAGCGTGTTGTTCATCAGCCCGTTCTGGCCGATGAAGCCGCGCATGGCCTGCGCCGCCACAATGAAGGGGATGAAGAGCGGCCAGCGATACATGGCGCCCAGCAGGCGCAGCGCGAGCCTCGAGCGGCCGAGCGTCAGGTAGCCGCCGATCGAGACCGCGCCGAGCCCCGTCAGCGCGGTGGAGGCCACGACGATCAGCAGGGTGAAAAGCAGGTCCATGCGGTAGAGCGACGCGGCATTCGCCAGGTTCGCAAGGGTCGCGCCCTGCGGGCCTTCGAAGGCGCCGCCGACCGAGAAGGCCAGCGGCACCAGGAAGAAGGCGCCGACGACGAGAAGCGCCGGCGCCAGGAGGAGATAGGGCAGCACCGCGTCAGTTCAGGACGACACGTTCATAGGCTTCCTGCAGCGCGCGCATGAAATCCGCCTGCGGCATCGGTCGCGCGCCGCGCGCCAGCTGGTCGGGCCCGACGTCGCGGAACAGGCGGTCCCAGGTCTGCTGGTCCAGGTGCTGGCGGACATGCTGCGCATCGATGCCGGGCAGCCAGTTGAAGCGGCGGACGATGCCCTCCGCCTGCACCGGCGGGCTGGTGGCCAGTTCGATGAAGCGGCGGGCCACGTCGCTGTTCGCGGCGCGGGCGGGGATGACGTAGTACATGGGCTGGCCGGGCATGCCGGATTCCGGCAGCACGAGGCGATAGGCCGGGTTGAGGCGCCCCTCCGCCTGCCAGCTGTAGAACATGTCCATCCAGACCGGGCCCATGTCGATCTCGCCGCGGTTCATCGCATCCAGCGTGCCGGCATTGCCGGGGGTGATGACGACGTTGCGGTTGAATTCGCGCAGGCGCTGGAAGGCGGGCGTCAGCGCGCTGACGGCTTCCGCATCGAAGGGGCCCTCGATCAGGCGCTTCTGGTCGGGGCCAAAGGCATAGGCCCAGCCGAAGACGAAGCCGACGCCGGACATGCCGCCGCGAATGCCGTTGTAGCCGAACCGGCGCGGGTTCTGCTTCACCCAGTTCTCCAGCTCCGCGAAGCTGCGGGGCGGGTTGGCGACGCGGGCGGGGTTGTAGGCCAGCGCGATCTGGCTGTTGAACATCGGCAGCACGAAGCCATCGACATTCTGGCCGAGCGCGTTGCGCGTGACGTCACTGGTGGCCAGCTGCCCCGTCGCGGCCTGGTCGCGATAGCGGGCAAGCAGGCCCTCCGCCACCATGCGGCCGGCCATGGTCTGGTGCACGACGGCGACATCGACATCGACGCTGTTGGTATTGGCGCGGCGCTGCGCCTCCAGCCTTTCCCAGATGCGCTGGCTGCCGGCATCGCCGGGCCCGGTGCCGAGCGCGCGGACCGTGACGCCCGGGTTCTGGCGCTGGAACATCGGGCCGAGATAGTCCGTGATGTAGTCGACCATGTTCTGGTCGCCGGCGGTCAGCACGTTCAGCGTGACGCGCTGCTGCGCCAGGGCGGGCGTGGCGGCCAGGGTTGCCGTCGCGGCCAGGAATGTCCTGCGGTCCATGGGCTTGCGTCCTCCGTTTCTTGCGCGTTCAGGGGGCGGCGAAGACATGCGCCGCGGGAGAGGGAATGCCGAGCCGCACCGCGGCGCCTTCCGGCAGCCGGTCCGGCACATCGACCAGCACGTCGTCGCGGCCGACGCGGATGGAGGCGCGCCAGCGGCCGCCCGGATAGGCGGAGAGCGCGACGGTGCCGTGGAAGACCAGGCCATCGAGCGGTTCGCCGGCGGCGAGGATGCGCGCTTCCTCCGGCCGGAAATGCACGGTGGCGGGGCCCGGCGCGGGCGCGCGGCCAGGGGGAAGGCGGAGAGGCGCCTCCCCGGGTGCTGCCTCCGCCTCGGCGCCCGCGACGCGGACCGGCAGGCGGTTGGTGGCGCCGAGGAAATCCGCGACATAGGCGCTGGCCGGCCGTGCCCAGAGATCCTCCGGCGTGCCGGCCTGGGCGATGCGGCCTTCCTGCAGGATGACGATGCGGTCGGCGAGGATCATCGCCTCCTCCCGGTCATGCGTCACATGGATGGCGGTGATGCCGAGGGATTGCTGGAGCGCGCGGAGTTCGTGGCGAACGCCCTCCCGCACCCGGGCGTCGAGGTTCGACATCGGCTCGTCCAGCAGCAGGATCGCCGGATCGACCGCCAGCGCGCGGCCGAGCGCTACGCGCTGGCGCTGGCCGCCCGACAGTTGCGCGGGCAGCCGGTTGCCGAGGCCCTCCAGCCGCAGCAGGCGCAGCATCTCCTCCACCTTCGCCTCGATCCGCGCGCGATCCCAGCCGCGCAGCTTGAGGCCGTAGCCGATGGTCTTGGCGACGGTCATGTGCGGCCAGAGCGCGTAGGACTGGAACACCATCGCGGCGCCGCGCTTCTCCGGCGGTGCCGCGGTGATGTCCTGCCCGCCGGCGCGGATGCGCCCGCCGGCCGGCGCGACGAAGCCCGCGATGGAGCGGAGCAGCGTCGTCTTGCCGCAGCCCGACGGGCCGAGCAGCGCCACGAATTCGCCGGCGGCGACGGAAAGGGAGATGCCGTGCAGCACCGGCGTCCGCCCGAAGGAAACCGACAGGTTCTCCACCTCGACGCTGCTGCCCAAGCCTGCCTCCCTTTTGCGCGGACGGTAGAGCAGGCGGCCCCCGGCTGGAAAGGGCCGCAACCGCGATAAGTGCATGACATCGGGCCGCGGGGTGTCTGGCGTCCCGGCGGGGATGTCCCCTATCCTCCCCGCCGCACCCTGACCCACGGATCGCAGCGCTGAAGCCCGCCATGACTGTGCCGCACGGGCCGCGAGGCGACATCCGCCTCGACGGCATCACCAAATCCTTCGGCGATACGCAGGCCCTGGCCGGCATCAGCATCGTCGCGCGCCCGGGGACCTTCCTCGTGCTGCTTGGCCCCTCGGGCTGCGGCAAGTCCACGCTGCTGCGCGTGGTGGCGGGGCTGGAGGCGCCGACCAGCGGCCGCCTGCTGCTGGAAGGGCGGGACGTGACCGGCCTGCCGCCCGCGGCGCGCGGCATCGCCATGGTGTTCCAGTCCTACGCGCTGTTCCCGCATCTGTCGGTGGCGGAGAACATCGTCTTCGGGCTGCGCGCGCGGCACGTGGCGGCGGCGGAACGCCAGGCGCGGCTGGCGGCGGCGGCGGAGATGCTGGGGCTGACCACGCTGCTCGCCCGGCGGCCGAGCCAGCTCTCGGGCGGCCAGCAGCAGCGCGTGGCGCTGGCGCGCGCCGTGGTGGCGGAAGCGCCGATCTGCCTGATGGACGAACCGCTGTCGAACCTCGACGCCAAGCTGCGGGCGGAGATGCGGCGGGAGATCCGCGCGCTGCAGCAGCGACTCGGGATCACCATGGTCTACGTCACGCATGACCAGGCGGAGGCGATGAGCATGGCCGACCAGGTGGTGCTGATGCGGGACGGCCGGGTGGAGCAGGATGCGACTCCGGCGGAACTCTATGCGCGGCCGGCCAGCGTCTTCGCGGCCTCCTTCATCGGGACGCCGCCCATGTCCCTGCTGCGGCTGGTGCCGGGGGAGCATGGCGCGGAGGTGCCGGGCGCGCCCGGCTTCGCCGTGGCGCCCGCCAGCGCCGCCGGCCAGGTGCTGGGGCTGCGGCCGGAGGAAGTGTCGCCGACGGAGGGGCCGGGCCTGCCCGCCCGCGTGCAGGCGGCCGAGTTCCTGGGCGCGGAGACGGTGCTGGCCGTGGCGGTGGGCGATGGGGCGGAGGCGATGCAGCTGCGCGTCCCCGGCCACCACGCCCTGCCCGCCGGCACGCCCCTGCGGCTGAAGCTGCCGCCGGCCCTGCACCTGTTCGACCCCGCCAGCGGCCGCCGGCTGCCGGACCCCGTCACTGCCTGAACGAACACGCCTGAACCAACACGGAGGAGAAGCCCGATGACGATCACCCGCCGCGCCACGCTCGGCGCGCTTGCCGCGAGCCCGCTGCTGGCCTCGCCCGCCGTCCACGCCCAGGCGCCGACCGAGATCGTGTTCAACTACCCGATCGCCGTCGGCGGGCCGATCCCGCGCCTGATCGACGGGTATTGCGAGGAATTCGCGCGGGAGAATCCGCGCTTCCGCATCAAGCCGATCTATGCCGGGTCCTACCAGGACACGCTGACCAAGACGCTGACGGCGATGCGCGGCGGGGACGCGCCGCAGCTCGCCTGCCTGCTGGCCGTCGATATCTTCACGCTGATCGAGGAGGACGCGATCCTGGCGTGGGAGGATATGGCGGGGGTGGAGAAGCCCTGGCTGGACAGCTTCTATCCCGGCTTCATGGAAAACAGCCGCGCCCGCGGCAAGACCTGGGGCATCCCCTTCCAGCGCTCCACCATCGTGACCTACTGGAACAAGGACGCGTTCCGGGAAGCCGGGCTGGATCCGGAGACGCCGCCGCAGAACTGGGCGCAGCAGGTGGAGTTCGCGCAGAAGCTGACGAAGCGGCAGGGCGACAACGTCACGCAATGGGGCATCCAGATCCCCTCCTCCGGCTTCCCCTACTGGCTGTTCCAGGGGCTGACGACGCAGGCCGACGTCCGGCTGATGAATGCGGATGGCAACCGCACCTTCTTCAACGACCCGAAGGTGGCGGAGGCGCTGCAATACTGGATGGACCTGTCCCAGCGCCACCGCGTGCATCCCGGCGGCATCGTCGAATGGGGCACCACGCCGCGCGACTTCTTCGAGCGCAAGACGGCAATGATGTGGACGACCACGGGCAACCTGACGAATGTCCGCCGCAACGCCCCCTTCCCCTTCGGCGTCGGCATGCTGCCCGCGGGCCGCAGGCTGGGCAGCCCGACGGGGGGTGGCAACCTCTACGTCTTCAAGTCGGCCAATGCGGCGCAGCGGGAAGGCGCGGTGCGCTTCGCGCGCTTCCTGACGACGCCCGAGCGCGCGGCGCATTGGGGGATCGAGACCGGCTACGTCGCCGTCACGCCCGCGGCCTTCGAGACGGCGGCGATGCGCGCCTATGTCGCGGACTTCCCCGCCGCCGCCGTGGCGCGGGACCAGCTGCCGCATGCGGTGGCGGAGCTTTCCACGCATGAGAACCAGCGCGTGACCAAGGCGCTGAACGACAACCTGCAGGCCGGGCTGCTCGGCCGGAAGCAGGCGGGCCCCGCCATGGCGGATGCGCAGGCCGAGGCCGAGCGCATCCTGCGCCGGTACCGCTGAGGAAACGGCGATGCGGGGCCGGACGACCATCCATGCGTGGCTGATGCTGTCGCCGGCCCTGCTGCTGCTGGTGGCCTTCACCCATTATCCCGCGATCGCCACCATCTGGCATTCCCTCTTCTCCACGCCGCGGGGCAGCCGCCCCGCGCGCTTCGTCGGCGCGGAGAACTACCTGGCGCTGGCGGAGGACCCGATCTTCTGGCAGGCGCTGACCAACAACCTGGTCTATGCGCTGGCGACCATCCCGCTCTCCATCGGGCTGGCGCTGATGATGGCGCTCTGGGTGAACGGCAAGATCCATGGCCGCACCGCGCTGCGCATCGCCTTCTTCACGCCGACCGTGCTGCCGATGATCGCCGTGGCGAATCTCTGGCTGTTCTTCTTCACGCCGGATTACGGCCTGCTGGACCAGGTGCTGCGCACGCTGTTCGGCTGGGGGCCGACCAACTGGATCGGCACGACGGAAACCGCGCTCGGCGCGATGATCGTCGTGGCCGTCTGGAAGGAGGCGGGGTTCTTCATGATCTTCTACCTCGCCGCGCTGCAGGCCATTCCGCCCAACCTCTACGAGGCCGCGGCGATCGAGGGTGCGTCGCGCGCCCGCATCTTCTGGCGCGTGACGTTGCCGCTGCTGGGGCCGACGACGCTCTTCGTGCTGGTGAACGCCGTCATCAACGGCTTCCGCCTGGTGGACCACATCATCGTCATGACGAAGGGCGGCCCGGACAACGCCACGGCGCTGCTGCTGACCTATGTCTACGAACTCGGCTTCCGGTTCTGGGACACGGCCACGGCCTCCGCCCTCACGGTCGTGCTGCTGGTGATGCTGGCGCTGACGGCAGTGCTGCAATTCGCGCTGGGCGAGAAGCGGGTGCATTACCGGTGAACGGGACGATCGGGCGTATCGCCGAACATGCGGCGGCCTGGCTGCTGGGCCTGGTCTGGGTGGCGCCGCTGCTCTACGCGGTCTGGGCCGCGATCCACCCGCAGGGTTATTCGACGCGCTTCGAGTTGTTCGCGCCGCTGACGCTGGAGAATTTCACCGCTGCCTGGGATGCGGCGCCCTTCGCGCGCTACTTCCTGAACACCTTCATCCTGGTGACCATGGTGCTGGCGGCGCAGTTCGTGCTCTGCACGCTCGCGGCCTTCGCCTTCGCCCGCAGCGAATTCCGCGGCAGCGGGCTGCTGTTCGGGCTGGTGCTGCTGCAGTTGATGATCATGCCGGACGTGCTGCTGGTGGAGAACTACCGCAGCATGCGGGCACTCGGCCTGGTGGATACGATCCTGGCGATCGGGCTGCCCTACATGGCCTCCGCCTTCGGCATCTTCCTGCTGCGCCAGACCTTCAAGCAGATCCCGCGAGAGCTGGAGGAGGCCGCGCGGGTCGAGGGATGCGGCACCCTGGCGATCCTGCTGCGGGTCTATGTGCCGCTGGCGAAGCCGACCTACCTGGCCTATGGGCTGACCTCCGTCAGCTACCACTGGAACAACTTCCTCTGGCCGCTCGTCATCACCAACACGGTGGAGACGCGGCCGCTGACCGTGGGGCTTTCCGTCTTCGCCTCCACCGACCAGGGAATCGACTGGGCGATCATCTCGGCCGCCACGCTGATGACATCCGCGCCCCTGCTGCTGGGCTTCCTGATGTTCCAGCGGCAATTCGTGCAGTCCTTCATGCGGGCCGGCATTCGTTAGGGCACGGACAGGCCGATAGGCGCTGCCGATCCGGTGATCCCGCGGGCATCCTTGTTGCGCTGGGGGAGGAGAGGCCGCATGTCTGGCCGATGACCCTCCCCCCCGACCGCCACCAATCAGCGCCAGAGATCAGCCCGGGTCGGGTATCGAGCCTGCTGACCCGGGCAGGCCTTCCCCCGGAACGGGGGGAAGCGAGGCTGGTGGCCGGGATGCTGGCGGAGGTCGGCACGCTGGAACCCTCGGCCGCGGAGGCGGCGGAGGCACTGCGGAAACTGCGGGCGAATGGCGGCATCCCGCCCGAGCCGGAAGCGCCATCCGCCGCCGCGATCCAGGCCATGGCGGGGATGCTCTCCGGCATGGGGCTCAGCGCATCCGCGGCGGAGATCACGGTGCTGGCCCGGCGCTTCGCCGATGCCCCGCCGCCGTCGTCCGCCATCCTGGCCCAGGCCTGGCGAACATTGCGGCGCCCGGCACTGCGCGCCCGCCTGGCCACTGCCATGGCGGAGCATCCCTCCCTGCCCGCCCGCAAGGTGGATGTCGAGGCCGCACTGGAGGCCCTGACGGGCAGCGACGACTCCCCAGCGACCGTGCTGGCGGCACTCCGCGGGGCCATCCAGCAGCGCCTGCGCGGCGCGGGATCGGTCGAGGCCGCTGCGGCCGTGGCGGCGGACGACTCGGCGGCGCTGCTCGGCAAGCCGGAGGCGACGCTGGAAGCCATCGCGGTCGGCGCCCGGCTGGCGGCGGACGCGTTCGGGCTCGATGCCACCGCGGCAGAGCGCTTCGCGGAGGCCACGGTCGAGGCGGAGCGGGTGCGCCGCAAGGCATTGCGGGACGCGGCCGCCGCGGCCCGCAAGGCGCGGGCGGAGGCCGATCGCCAGCAGCGGGAATGGGAAGCGAGCCTGGTCACGCGCGACGCCATCGCCCCGCTGCTCGGCTGTTCGCCGGCCGAGGCGGAAGCCTGGCTCCGCGCGAAGCGTATCCCGGTTGCGCGCCGCATCGCGAAGGGCCGCGGACGCGGCGCGGAAGAGCTGCAGTTCGATCCCGCCGTGCTCGCGACGCTGCGCGCCGAGGTGGCGGCATGGCGGCAGGAACGGGTGGCGCCGGCCAGGGCGAACCCGCGCGCCAGCATCGCCAAGGCGGCTGAAGCGCCGGTCCGGGTGGACAACGCCGTGCTGGCGGAAGCCGCGGCCATGGATCGCTTCGTCAGCCATTTCACCACGGCACGCGCGCTCGACCGTCGCATCACCCTGATCACCGGCCCCACCAACTCCGGCAAGAGCCACCAGGCGCTCGACCGGCTTGCCAAGGCGGAGAGCGGAATCGCGCTCGCGCCGCTGCGGCTGCTGGCGCATGAATTCCGCGAAGCCCTCGCCGCGCGCGGAATCCTGGCGAGCCTCGTCACGGGCGAGGAGCGCGATCCGGTGCCGGGAAGCCGCTTCACCGCAGCGACGGTGGAGATGTGCCCCTTCAACACGCCGGTCGATGTCGCGGTGATCGATGAGGCCCAGCTGCTGACCGATCCCGATCGGGGCCATGCCTGGACAGCCGCCATCATGGGCGTCCCGGCCCGGGAGGTCGTGGTGCTGGGCTCGCCGGACTGCATACCCCTCGTCCGCCGGATCGCGACGCTGACGGACGAGCCGGTGGAGGAGATCGTCCTGGAGCGGAAGTCGCCGCTGCTGGCGGCCGATGAGCCCATCGCGCTTGGCGACCTGCGCAAGGGTGACGCGCTGATCGCCTTCTCCCGCCGCGATGTCCTGGAACTGCGCAGCGAATTGCAGCGTCGCAGCCGGCGGGTCGCGACCATCTACGGCGCGCTGAGCCCCGAAGTGCGCCGCGCCGAGGCGAGGCGCTTCCGGGAGACGGGCGAGGCGGACATCCTGATCGCCACCGATGCGATCGGGCTCGGGCTCAACTTGCCGATCTCCCGCATCGTGTTCTCGACGCTCGAGAAGTGGGATGGCACGGCCAGGCGGGCGCTCAATGCCTCCGAGGTCAGGCAGATCGGCGGCCGGGCGGGACGCTTCGGGCACCATGAGGAGGGGATCGTCGCCGTCCTCGTCGGTGCCGGGCGCCCGGCGGCGATCAAGCTCGCGCTCGGGACCCAGCCCGCTGCGCCGGCCGACCTGCGGCCCCGCGTGGCGCCGGACCTCGCCATCGTCACGGCCGTGGCGCGGGAGATGGGCACGACATCGCTCTACGCCACGCTCACGCGGCTGCAACGGGCTGTCCTTCGGCCGGATGATCCGTCCTACCGCCTTGCCGACATCTCCGCGCAGATCAGCATCGCCGCGGAGATCGACAAGCTCGACCTGCCGCTCGCGACGCGCTGGACCTATGCGCTATGCCCGGTCGATACGCGGGACTACGGGATCGAGCGCCTGTCGCGATGGGCGCTGGACCACGCCCGCGGCCACAAGGTCCGCCCCCCCGAAGCCGGCCCCCTGCCCCGGCCCGACACCGCGGGCCCGCTGGAACTGGAGCGGGCGGAGAAGACCTACAAGCGGCTGGTGGCGTGGCGATGGCTGTCGATGCGCTTCCCGGACGTCTATGTCGCTGCCGATGCCGCGACGCGGGAAAGCAACCGGCTGAACGACTGGATCGAAGCGGTGCTCGCCAGCCATCCTGCGCGCGGCGGGCGCCATGCGCAGGAACGGCCGGAGCCGAAGGCCAGGCGCCGGGCACCGGCGCCGCGGCGGTAGTCCCGCCCTCAGATCCAGGGCTTCTGCTGCCACAGGGCCCGGAAGCGCGTATCGGCATCGCGGAGATGCGCGACATAGGCATCGCCCAGCATGATGCGGAGCGGCTGCTGCGTGCGGCGGCATGCCTCGAGGTAGTCCGGGTCCCTCGACACCTTGTCGATCGCCGCGGTCAGCCGCGCCAGGATCGGCGCCGGAATCCCGCGCGGTCCGACGAAGCCCCGCAGGCTGCCGATGGCAACATCGACGCCCTGCTCGCGGAAGGTCGGCAGCGTGGGGTCCAGCGTCGAGCGTTCCTCCGCCATCACGCCCAGCATGCGGAAGGGCTGGCTGGCGGTCATGATCATCGCCTCGCCCAGATTGGCGGCGGCGCCGCGCACTTCCCGCTGCGTCACGGCCAGGACACCCGGCGGCAGGGCGTTGTAGATCACCGGCGTCAGGCTGATGCCCGCCGCCATCTCCAGCATCCGGACACTCAGGAAGCTGGTCGATCCGCGCGCCTGCGTGGCGATCGTGATCATCTCCGGCTCCCGCCGCGCGGCGGCCACCAGGTCCGCGAGGCTCGCGATGCCCGACTGCGCGTGCACGCCGATGATCGCCGGGTCATCGACCAGGCTGGCGACGAAGGAGAAACTGTCGAGGTTCCAGCGGGGATTCCGCTCGATCGGGATGGTGACGAGGCCTGGGGTATTGAGGATGCCGAAGGTGTGGCCATCCGGCCTGGAATCCGCGACGGCATTGATGCCGATCTCGCCGCCCGCGCCCGGCCGGTTCTGCACGACGAAGGGCTGGCCGAGTTCACGTTCGAGGAACTGGCCGAGGGTGCGCGCGGTGATGTCGTTGCCGCCGCCCGCGCCGAAGGGCACGACCAGCGTGACCGGACGGTCAGGCCAGGCGGGCTGCGCCTTCACGATGGCGGGCTGGGCCAGGGTGGCTGCGCCCAGGGCCAGCCATCGGCGGCGTGTCAGGGCGATGGGGAAGGTCATCGTCGGGCCTTTCATCGGGCTGGGGCATGGCAATCCTGCGCCGGCGGTCCTGGCATCAGCCATCCGAGACCGCCGAGGGCCTGTTGCCGCCTGTCGTGCTTGCGATGACTATCCCATGGCGAATGAGGGCGCGCCTAGATGAACCCTCCCTGTCACTGCCGGAGATGCCGATGAGCGACCAACCTGCCCTGCCGCTTCTTTTCACGCCGCTGACGCTGCGGGGGCTCACGCTCAAGAACCGCATCGTCGTTTCCCCCATGTCGCAGTATTCGGCCGTGAATGGCGAGCCGACGGATTGGCACCTGGTGCACCTCGGCAAATTCGCGATGGGCGGCGCCGGCGTGGTGTTCTGCGAGGAAACCTCCGTTTCCGAACGGTCGCGCAAGACCTATGACTGCCCGGGCATCTACACCGAAGGCCAGGTCCGCGCCTGGCGGCGCATCACGGATTTCATCCAGGGCCAGGGCGCCATCGCGGCCATGCAGCTTGGCCATGCGGGGCGGAAAGTCGCCACCCGCGCGCCCTGGGACGGGTTTGCGCCGCTGGGCGAACAGGATGCCGCGAATGGCAGGCCGCCCTGGGCCGGGATCGCCCCGAGCCCCATTCCCTTCAAGGAAGGAGCCTTGGTTCCGAAG
The DNA here is from genome assembly GCF_016805305.1 of Falsiroseomonas ponticola. Taxonomy (GTDB): domain Bacteria; phylum Pseudomonadota; class Alphaproteobacteria; order Acetobacterales; family Acetobacteraceae; genus Falsiroseomonas; species Falsiroseomonas ponticola. The sequence goes on from NZ_JAERQN010000012.1 coordinate 63,588, forward strand.
GAGATGGACGCCGACGATATCCGGCGCGTCATCGCCCTGCATGTCGATGCGGCGAAGCGGACGCGGGATGCCGGGTTCGGCATCCTCGAGATCCATGGGGCGCATGGCTACATCATCCAGCAATTCCTTTCGCCCATCACGAACCATCGGAAGGATGGCTATGGCGGGGATATCCAGGGCCGGATGCGGTTCGGGCTGGAATTGATGGAAGCCGTGCGCGAGGCCTGGCCCGCCGAACTGCCCCTGTTTTTCCGCGCGTCATGCGTCGATGGCCGGGGCGGGATCTGGAGCCTGGACGATACCGTGGTGCTGGCGCGTGAGCTTAAGGCGCGCGGGGTCGATGTGATCGACTGCTCATCGGGGGGCATCGAAGGGCCGCTGACCCTGCACCTGGTGCCGCGCGTGCCGGGTTATCACGTGCCGTTCGCGGAGCGGATCCGGAAGGACGCGGCCATGCCCACCATGGCGGTCGGCCTGATCACGGAAGCGCATCAAGCCGAGGGCTACCTGCAGGCCGGGCAGTGCGACCTGGTGGCGCTGGCGCGCGAGATGATGTGGAACCCGAACTGGCCGACGCATGCCGCAGCGGCGCTGGGCATGGACAAGCCGCATGAGCAGCTGCCGAGGCCCTATGCGTGGTGGCTGCAGAAGCGGGAGGATGTCCGCCGGATCAGCCAGGCTTGATCGGCGAAAGGTCTATCGCCCGTGACCGCACGCGACGGGCTGCCACCGCCGCGCGAGGGGAATCTGTCAGGGTCTCGGCGGCGGCCGCTGCAACGCTTCAGGCGGCCGCGGAGGCCGGCCCGTCGCGGTGGTCGGCGGGGCCCGACAGCCTGATGGCCCCGTTCGGCTCGCGCAGCACGTAGCCGCGGCCCCAGACGGTGCCGATCAGTTCGGCCGCCCCGGCATTGGCGAGCTTCTTGCGCAGCTTGCAGATGAAAACGTCGATGATCTTGACCTCGGGTTCATCCATGCCGCCGTAGAGGTGGTTCAGGAACGCTTCCTTGGTCAGCACCACGCCCTTGCGCAGGGTGAGCAGTTCGAGGACCGCGTATTCCTTGCCGGTGAGATGAACCGCGCGTCCGTCCACGAGGACCTCGCGCGATCCGAGATTCAAGGTCAGGGGGCCGACCGAGAGGGTGGGCTGGCTGAAACCCTTGGCCCGACGAACGATGGCCTGGATGCGGGCCACCAGTTCCTGCTGATCGAAAGGCTTCGTGATGTAGTCGTCAGCCCCCATGCCGAAACCGCGAACCTTCGCCTGGGGGCGGGTGAGCCCGGAGAGGATGAGCACGGGCGTCTCCACCCTCGCCGCACGGAGGCGGCGCACCACCTCATAGCCCTCCATGTCCGGCAGCATGAGGTCGAGGACGACGATGTCGTAGTCGTAGAGGCGGGCAAGCTCCAGCGCCTCCTCGCCGGTGTCGGCCGTGTCGATGATCATCGCGGCGGCCTTGAGTGCCAAGGCAACACCTCGCGCCACGATTGTATCGTCTTCAACCAGAAGGACACGCATGGGCCGGCTCCACACACCTGATGCGTGTAGAGATACCACCTTCACGCGATATGTGAAGGCCTGATTCATCCGAAAAATGGATAATCTTTCGCGTCTATATAAAAAAAGAGAGAAACTGATAGAAATGAAGATAAATCCGATCGGGCAGCGACTGACATTGGCGGAGGCGTTAATCCGGTCCTCGCCCTTAACCCAATCGCAAGGGCGTATCGTGGCCGTTGACCAGAATGGCATCGCGCTCTCCGGGTTCAGGCCACCCCTCGCCTTGCGTGACCGCGTCGCGACCACGGACCGATCGGGCACCACCATCATCGCCGAGGTCGTCGGCACGCGTGACGGGAACGCGCGGGTTGCCGTTCTCGGCGATGCCGACGGTCTCTCCGAAGGCAGCACCGCACGCGCCACCGCGACCGAGGGTTTGGGCATCAGCCAGGCATGGCTCGGCCGCGTGCTGGATCCGATGGGAAATCCGCTCGACGGGCAGCCGAAGCCGCCCCCTGCGCTCCACCGATGCCCGACACGGCGCCAGCCGCCCGCCCCCGGTCTGCGCCAGCGCCTCGGGCCCGCCGTGTGCCTGGGTGTCCGCGCGCTGGACTGCTTCTGCACGATGCGGGAGGGGCAGCGCCTCGGGCTTTTCGCCGCGTCGGGGGTCGGCAAATCCACCCTGCTGGCAAGCCTGGCGCGCTCGGGCGATTTCGACGTCACCGTCGTCGGCCTGATCGGTGAGCGTGGGCGTGAAGTCCGTGAATTCGTCGAGGACGATCTTGGCCCCGCGGGACTGGCCAGAAGCGTCGTGATCTGCGCGACATCCGATGCCGCCGCCGCCGTCCGGCGAGAGGCCGCCTTCGCCGCCGTCACCGTCGCCGAACACTTCCGCGACCAGGGGCAGCGGGTTCTCCTGCTGCTCGATTCCGTCACGCGATTCGCGCAGGCCTGCCGGGAGATCGGCCTGGCCGCGGGGGAACCGCCCGCGACGCGGGGATATCCGCCCAGCGTCTTCCGTGAACTGCCGGCACTGCTGGAACGGGCGGGGCCGGGCGGGCCCGGCGCCGGCAGCATCACCGCCCTCATTACCGTTCTGGTCGAGGGCGACGACCATGACGAGCCGGTCGCGGATTCCGTCCGGGGCATCCTCGATGGCCACGTCGTGCTGGACCGGCGGATCGCCGAGGGTGGACGCTTTCCCGCCATCGATGTGCTGCGCAGCCTCTCCCGCACCGTGCCCGGATGCCAGACCGCGGAGCAGGCCGCGCTCGTCACGCAGGCGCGGCGCCTGCTGGCGCTGCGCGATGAGGTCGCCGACCTCGTGCGCCTCGGCGCCTACCGGGCCGGAACCGACGCCGACACGGACCGGGCCTTGCGCGCGGCCCCCCGCATCGAAGCGATGCTCAGCCAGAAGAAGACCGAGGCCAGTTCGATGGAGGAGGCCTTTGCCGCGCTGGCACGGGCGGTGAGCGATGAGCCGGCCTGACCCGCTGGCCGTGATGCGCCTGCTGCGCCGCGCCGAGCTGGAGGCCGCGCGGCAGCAGGCGGCCGAGGTGCTGGATCGGCGCCGCCAGGCCGAGCAGGCCGTCACCGCGACGATGCTGGCCGTGGCGGAGGAGAAGCGATCGGCCGAGCCGGCGGCTTACGCCGGCTGGGTGTCGGCGCCGCGGGCCGAACTGGCGTTGCTCGCGAGCCGGCTGTCGGCGGCGGAGGCCAGCGTCACGCTGGCGCAGAACAAGGTCGTCGCCGCCAAGCTGTCGGAGCAGCTGGTCATGGATGCGCAGCAGCGGCAGCGGCAGGCCATGCGCCGCAAGCGCCTCGCAAAGGAACAGAAGCTCCTCGACGATCTCTGAGCCCGGCTGCCGCGTGCATGGAAAGCAGGCTCCGCGACATCGGCCGGGAGGATCGGGGCCTTCCGCCGGCCAGGCGTCAATGCACCCCGGGGCGTGGCGTCCCGATGGCATCGCCGGCACCTGGCGGGCATGCGGGAATGATCGTGGCCTGGGACAGGGCCTTCGCCAGGTCGCAGAGGGCTTCCAGGATCCGCACGGCCGCGCTGTACTGCGCGCTTCCGATCGGCGCTTCCGCGCAAACCTTGACGGCGGCGCGGCGGGCAGCGTCCGCGGCCCGCATCGCCGCGAAGCGGGTCTCGGAGGTCATCAGGCGTGGTGTACGAGCCATGGCCAAGGTCTAGCAGGCGGTTCGCAGCAAACTCTGAACGGGCCCCATCGAAGCGGCGGCTGATCCTGCCGGCATGGAAGGCTCAGCGCAGCTTGAGCGGGCACTCCTGCACGCAACGCTCGGCATGGGTGGCGAGGCAACGGCCCAGGATGCCTTCCCGCTGCATGGCGCCGACGCAGTTCAGCAACGGGAAGCTCGCGCGGCGCAGCGGTTGCGCGGCGCGGGGCTTGGCGCCGGTCTCCTCCTCCGCGATGCAGAGGGCCTCATCCTCATCGGGTGCCAGCACGCAACCCGGCGACCGCCCTTCGAATGTGACCAACCAAGCGCCCACGACGCACGACCCACTTGCTGTCAAGCCAACTTGACAATTCCGGCGCCTCCACGCAAGCCGACTTGACAATCAATGACGAAAATCATCCGGTCCATCCGTCCCGGTGGCCCTCAGCCGGGGCCGAGCCGCAGGATGGCCCGCGCCATCGCCTGCGCGCGCGGGACGAGGCTCGCCACCTCCAGGTATTCCTCCGGCGTGTGGGCCCGTCCGCCGACCGGGCCGACCGCGCACAGGGTCGGTGCCCCCATCGCCGCGGTGAAGCCGCTATCGGCACAGCCGCCGCTGAACTCCCCCTCCGGCACGAAGCCCGTCTCCCGCGCCGCATCCCGGTACAGGTCGAACAGCTTCCGCGCCTCGGGGGACTGCGTCAGCGGCAGGAACTCCCCCTTGATGGTCAGCGTGGCGCGGGTGCCCGGGACGAAGCTCTTCGCGATGATGGCTTCGATCTTCGCCATCACCTCGTCGCGGTCGGCCGGTTCGACATAGCGCAGGTCGATCTGCCCCTGCGCCCAGGGTGCCACCGTGTTCACGGACTGCCCGCCGCTGACCAGGCCGACATTCAGCGTGATGCCGCGCTTCAGGTCGGTCAGCGCATGGATCGCCGTGATCTTCGCGGCCAGCTCGCCGATGGCGCTGATGCCGGCTTCGAAATTCCCGCCGGAATGGGCGGCCTTGCCTTCGATGTCGAAGACCGAGAAGACGCCGCCCTTGCGGCCCGTGACGATGCCGCCGGTGGGGCGGCCGGGCTCCGAGTTGAAGACGACGCGCGCGGCCCGCGCCTCCGCCTCGATCACCGGGCGCCCCTCCGGGCTGCCGATCTCCTCATCGCCCGTGAACAGCGCGACGAGCGGCCCCGGCGCGCCGCCGAACTTCCGGAAGGCGGCGAGGACGAACATGTTCATCACCAGGCCGGCCTTCATGTCGGCGACGCCCGGGCCATAGGCGCGCGCACCCTCGATCCGGAAGGGGCGCCGCTCGGGCTCCCCCTTCGGGAAGACCGTGTCGCGATGGCCCATCAGCACGATGTTCTGCCGGTTGTTGCCGCCGCTCAGGCCATCGCCACCCTCGACCGTGGCGCGGATGCAATCGCCATGCTTCCGCTGCGGAAGGACTTCCGTCGGGATGCCCTGCGCTTCCATGAAGCGGCGCACCTGGGCGCCGACCCGGTCAACCCCTTGCTTGTCGTAGCTGCCGCCATCGGTATCGACCATCTCGCGCAGCGTCGCGAGCATGGCGTCCTGCTGCGAAGCAAGCCAGGCCAGGATCTCGTTCTCTGCGCTCATGGTGCGTCTCCCGCTGCATCGATGGGCGCAGGCTGGCACCGCGCCCGAGGCCTGGGAAGCCCAGGGGCGCCGATGCGTGACGCTCGTCCTGCCGGGCGATGCAGGCTCGGCTATTCCACCCGCCCGATGCGCTGCACGGCGCGCACCAGGCGCGCGCTGTCCTCGGCGAAGAAGGCGGCGAAGGCGGGCGCGTCCATGTAGCGCACCGGCGCGCCGGCGGCCGTGAAGGCCTGGACCAGTTGCGGGTCCGTGACCGCTTCGCGCATCGCATCGCGCAGCTTCTGGATCACCGAGGCCGGCGTCGCGGCGGGCGCGAACATGCCGGCCCAGATGTAGAACTCGACGTCGGCGAAGCCCTTCTCGATGAAGGTCGGCACGTCGGGGAAGGCGGGCACGCGCTCCCTCCCCCAGCAGCCCAGCACCCGGATGCGGCCGTCCCGCGCATGCTGCGTCAGCGTGCCGGGTGCCGAGGCCAGCGCCTGGATCTGCCCGCCGAGCAGCGCCGTGATGGCCGGGCCCGCGCCCGTGAAGGGCACGTGCAGCAGCCGGATATTGGCGGAGGCCGCGAGCATCTCCATCGCCACATGCAGCGTGCCGTAGGTGCCGGAGGAGCCGTAGGGGATGTTGCCTGGATTGGCGCGGGCGGCGGCGATGAACTCCTCCATCGTGCGCCAGGGGGCGGAGGCCGGCACGGCCAGCATGGTCGGGTCCGCATTCACCAGGGCGACGGGCGCGAACTGGTCGGCGGTATAGGGCGGCGCGCGGTTGAACAGGCGCTCCGCCTCCGGGATCACGGCGAGCGACGACAGCGCCATCACCAGCGTGTAGCCATCCGGCGCGCTGCGGGCGACGAAGCCGTTGCCGATGGCGCCGGCGGCGCCGCCACGGTTCTGCACCACCACCGGCTGCCGCAGGATCTTTTCGAGAGCCGCGGCCACGGGGCGGGCGGCGAGGTCGGCCTGGCCACCAGGCGGGAAGGGCACAACGAGGTTGATGGGGCGGGTCGGGTAATCCGTGCCCTGCGCCTGTGCGGCCAGGGGCATGAGCGCGGAAGCGGCCAGCAGCGAGCGGCGGTCGATCATCGTTCTTGTTCCTCCCGGTGGTTTGGCGCCTCCCCCCGCGCATGAGCGCGGGAGGAGGAAAGGCAGGCGTCAGGCGACGGGGTTTTCCAGGATGCCGATGCCCGGCACCTCGATCCGCACCACGTCGCCCGCCTTCATGAACTTCGGCGGGTTGAAGCCGATGCCGACGCCGGCGGGCGTGCCCGTCGCGATCACGTCGCCCGGCTCCAGCGTGATGGCAGCGCTGATCGCCTCCACCAGGGTCGGGATGTCGAAGATAAGGTCGGAGACGGGCGCATGCTGCCGGCGCTCCCCGTTCAGCCAGGTGGTCAGCGTCAGCGCCGTGGGGTCCGGGCACTCGTCGGCCGTGAGGATAGCCGGGCCCATGGGCGCGAAGGTGTCGAGGCCCTTGCCCAGGATCCACTGGCTGTGCCGCTTCTGCAGGTGCCGCGCCGTGACGTCATTGACGATGGTGTAGCCGAAGACGTGCTTCAGCGCGTCCGCCTTGCTGATCCCGCGCCCGCCGGTGCCGATGACGACGCCGAGTTCGCCCTCGTAGTCCAGGCCCCCGGTCGGGTCCATCGCGCTCAGGATCGGCTCGCCATTCGCGATGATGCTGGTGTGGGGCTTGCTGAAGACGACGGGGAACGGGGGCACCACGTCCTTGGCGCCGCCATCGAAGCCCGATCCCGCGAATTCCTTCGCGTGCTCGTGATAGTTCTTGCCCACGCAGAAGATGTTCTTGGGCGTGCGGGGGATGGGCGCCAGCAGCTTCGCCCCCGCCGCGACCGGCGCCTTGGCGGCCGCCGCCTTGGCCGCCGGCAGCGCGCCGGAGGCGATCAGCCCCACCATGTCCCGCGGCAGGCCGGCATCGGCGGCGGTCAGGTCCAGCACCTGCCCCGCCGCATCCAGCGCGCCCACGCGCGCGCCCTTGGAATCCGTGAACGTCACCAGCCGCATCGCGCGGTCCCCCAGTCAGTTGAGCTTGGCGCGCATCTGCCCGGATTCCGAGGGATTGGCCAGGGGGAGGCTCGCCGCCGTCTCCAGCGCCCGTGCCGCGCGGAAGGCGAGGTCATCCCGGTAGAGCGCCGCGGCCACCTGCACCGCCCGCGGCATGCCGGCCTCATCCAGGCCGATCGGCACGGCGATGGCGGGCTGGCGGGTCAGGTTGAAGGCGAAGGTCCAGGGCGCCCAGTCCCGCCACAGCGCTTCCACCGGGCGGATGGTCGGCGCATCGGCGTCCAGCGCCGCGGTCGGTGTGGCCGCCGTCAGGATCAGGTCGTAGCGCTGGTGGAAGCGCGCCATGGCGTGCCCGCATTCCACGCGCAGCATGTCGGCGCCGAGGAAATCGGCCGCGCCCATGTCGCCCATCTTCCGGGCCACTTCCTCGATCCCCGCATCCAGATGGCCGCGCTTCTCGGCTGGCGTGCCGGTCCAGATGCGGGCGATCGCGACGCCCCAGACGCGGGAGAAGATGGCGCGGGTGTCGGGCAGCTGGGGGTCCGCTTCCTCGACGATCGCGCCCTGCTCCGACAGCAGCCTGGCCGCGACCTGCAGCGCCGCCTCCCCTTCCTCATCCAGCGGGGGCTCGAAGCCCAGGCGCCGGACGACCGCCACCCGGAGGCCGGCCACGCCCTGGTCCATGCCCGCCCGCCAATCACGCGGGTCATCGGGCAGGCAGACGGGGTCGCGCAAATCGTGGCGCGCCATGGCGGACATCATCAGCGCCGCGTCGCCCACGCTCCGCGTCATCGGCCCGGCGCAGGCGACGGCGGAGAAGGCGCCATGCGGCCATTGCGGAATGCGCCCATAGCTCGGCTTCACGCCGACCAGGCCGCAATAGGCGGCGGGGATGCGGATCGATCCGCCGGCATCGGTGCCGATATGCAGCGGCCCGAAGCAGGCCGCCCCCGCGGCCCCGGCGCCGGAGGAACTGCCGCCCGGCGTTCGCTGCGGGTTCCAGGGGTTGCGGGTGATGCCATGCAGCGGGCAGTCGCCGGGCGTCTTCCAGCCGAATTCCGTGGTTGTCGTCTTGCCGATGATGACGGCCCCCGCCGCCTTCAGCCCGACCACGGCCGGCGCATCCTCGGTTGCCGGCGCGGGGTCCGTCACCAGGCTGCCGCGCCGCGTCGGGAAGCCCGCCATGTTCAGCAGGTCCTTCACCGTGCAGGGCACGCCATCCAGCATGCCCATGGGCCGGCCCGCGGCCCAGCGCGCCTCACTTTCCCCGGCATCCTTCAGGGCGCGGGGGTTCATGGCGGCGAAGGCATTGACCCAGGGGTTGTAGCGGGCGATCCGCTCCGTCACCGCCTTCAGCGCCTCCACGGGGGAGAGGGCGCGCCGCGCATAGAGCGAGAGCAGCTGCTCCGCCGTCATCAGCGCGGGATCGGTCGGTGTGGTCATGCGGGGCTTCCAGGGGGGCTCGGTGGCGGGCAGCATGGCGCCACGCAGCCCGAGAGGAAACCCCGATGCCCGAACCGACTCCCCCTTGGGAACTCACCGAGCCCGAGTGGCGGAAGATCGTCGGCCGCGCCCGCGCCGGCCGCAGCCTGCGCCCGGCTTCCTGGCCCGGCGGGGCGCGGTGCTGCGTGACGCTGTCCTTCGACGCGGACCATGAGACGGGGCCGCTGCGCGACTCCGATGACAGCCCGATGCGCATCAGCCAGGGGCAGTACGGTTCGCGCCAGGGCATTCCGCGCATCCGCGCGCTGCTGGCCAGGCACGGCATCCCGGCGACCTTCTTCTACCCCGCCGTCAGCGCCATGCTGCACCCGGAGGAGATCCGCGCCGTGGCCGATGAGGGCCATGAGATCGGCATCCATTCCTGGATCCACGAGGCCAACACCAAGCTGCCCCAGGGGGTGGAGCGGGACCTGACGCTGCGTTCCGCCGATATGCTGGAGAAGCTGTCGGGCCAGCGCCCCGTCGGCATCCGCACGGCCTCCTGGGACTTCTCCATCGACACGCTGTCGATCATCAAGGAGATGGGGCTGCTCTACGATTCGTCGCTGATGGCTGACGACGATGCCTATGAGCTGCTGGACCAGGGCGAGCCGACCGGCATCGTGGAACTGCCGCCGGAGTGGATCCGCGACGACGCCGTCTATTTCAACATGCTCCGCTTCAGCGGCCTTCGCCCCTACACGCCGCCTTCCGCGGTGGAGGAGATCTTCACGGCGGAATTCGACGGCGCCTATGCGGAAGGGGGCATGTTCCTGCTGACCATGCATCCGCACATCATCGGCCACCGGTCGCGCCTGCCGCTGCTCGACCGCCTGATCACCCGCATGAAGAAGCATGAGGGCGTGTGGTTCGCGACCCATGCGCAGGCCGCGCAATGGTGCAAGGACCATGGTGGCGGCTGACCGTCGCTGGCTGCCGGCGCTGCTGCTGATCCTGCTGGCCTGGCTGCCGCTGGCGGCCCAGGCGCAGGACCGCGTGCTGCAATCCGGCTGGTATGCCGGGGAGCCGCAGCAATACCTGCGCCAGGGGGAGTTGACGGGCCTCGACATCGAGATGGTCCGCGCCATCGCCCGCCAGGCCGGGGAGGAGGTCCGCTTCCTCCCCATGGAATACCTGCCGCTGCTCGATGCCGTGGCGGCGGGGCGCCTCGACCTCGCGACCGGCATCCCGGAGACGCCGGAGCGGGCCGCGCGCTTCGCCCTCTCCCTGCCCTACCGCCACGATACCAACGTGCTCATCACCCGGCGGGGGGAAGCGGCGCGGCTCCGCTTCGCCGATGCCGCCGGGCTCGCAGCCTTCATGGCGGAAGACAGGCATTTCCGCCTCGGCGTGCGGGCCGGCTTTTCCTACTTCGATGCGGCGCTCGATGAGGTGATCGCCGCCCCGCCCGCGCCGGGCCGTGTCCGTGCGGCGAGCAACGACGCCACGAACATCCGCCGGCTGCTGGCCGGCGAGATCGATGGCTTCCTGGCGGAGCGGCTTTCCGTCGCGCTCGCGATCACCAGCCTTGGTGCCGCCGCACAGGTCGAGGAAGCGCGGATGCGGATCGTCATCCCCCTGCACCTCGCCTTCAACCGGGAGACGATGACGCCGGCGCTGCTCGGCCGCATCGATGCGGCGATCGAGATGCTGACGGAGGACGGCACGCTGGACCGCATCGCCTCCCGCTTCCGCTTTCCCATCCTGCTGTCGCTGACCATCGACAGCCGCTGGTTCCTGATGCTGCAGATCACCGGCGCGATCGCCAGCGCGCTGGCCGGGACGCTGGCCGCGCGGCACAGCGGCTGGTCGCTGTTCGGGGCCTTCGTGCTGGCCGCCATCACGGCCGGTGCCGGCGGCGTGCTGCGGAACCTGCTGATGGGGCGCTTCCCGCTCGGCATCCTGCGCAATCCCCTGTTCCTCCAGCTCATCCTGGGCACGGTGCTGGTGGTCTGGGCGGTGATGCATGCCTGGGCGCTGCTGCGGGGCCGGGCGATCCTGGCCTTCTGGATCGCGCAGCTGGCGGTGGCGATGCGCCGGCGCCGCGCCGATCGCTGGCTGTTCGATTTCGCCGATGCGCTCGGCCTGGGGGCCTCCACCGTCCTCGGCGTCACCATCGCCTTCGGCATGGGGGCGGACCCGCTCTGGCTCTGGGGGCCGCTGCTCGGCACCATCACCGGCGCGGGCGGCGGCATCATCCGCGACGTGCTGCGCGGCGGCGGCAGCATCCCGAACCTCACGACCGGCTTCTACGGGGAGGTGTCGCTGATCTGGTCCCTCGCCCTCACCGGCTACCTGATGGCGCGCGGGCCGGGGATCGAGATCGATGAGGTCGTGCCCGCCGTCATCGTGGCCGTCATCGGCTGCGTCGTGACGCGCATGGCGGCACTGGCCTTCGGCTGGAAGCCACCGCGCCTTGCCTGAGCAGGAGCCTGCATGACCTCCCCCTTCGTTCCCGGCACCGCCGTCCATGTCGAAGGCCGCGCGGGCGGCCCGCTCTCGGGCCTCCGCTTCGCGGCGAAGGACCTGTTCGACGTGGCCGGCCATCCGACCGGCGGCGGCAACCCGGACTGGGCGCGGCAGAACCCGGTGCCCTCGCGGCATGCCTGGGCGGTGCAGGCGCTGCTCGACGCGGGCGCCACGCTGATCGGCAAGACCATCACGGACGAGGTCTCGCTCGGCATCCTCGGCGAGAATGCCTTCGAGGGCACGCCGCCGAACCCCGCGGCACCGGGCCATGTGCCGGGGGGTTCCTCCTCCGGTTCCGCCAGCGCCGTCGCGCAGGGGCTCTGCGAGACGGCGCTCGGCACCGATACGGGCGGGTCTGTGCGCGTGCCCGCCAGCTTCTGCGGGCTGTTCGGCATCCGCCCGACGCATGGGCGGCTCGACCTCTCCGGCATGATGCCGCAGGCGCCGTCATCGGACACGACGGGCTGGTTCGCGCGGGATGCCGCCACCTTCGCCCGGGTTTCCGCGGTGCTGCTGGAGGAGGCGATCGGCGATGCGGTGCCGGCGCGGCTGGTGGTCGCGACCGATGCCTTCGCCTTCGCGGATCAGGAAGCCGCGGCGGCGCTCACCCCGATGCTGGACCGGCTAAAGCGCCTGGTGCCGGAGTGGCGGGAAGAAGCCATGGCGCCCCAGGGCCTCACCACCTGGTCCCGCGCGCAGCGCACGCTGCAACCGGTGGAGGCATGGCAGACCTTCCGGCCATGGGTGGAGCGCGACAATCCGCGCTTCGCCTTCGGGGTCGCGCGCGGCCTCGTCATGGCATCGCTGACGCCGGAGGCGGAGTTGGGCTGGGCGGCGCTGGTGCGGCGGGAGGCGCGCGGGCGGCTGCGGCACCTGCTGCCGCCAGGCACCATCCTGGCCATGCCGACCACGCCCTTCGCCGCGCCGAAGGCGGGACTGCCGCTGCCGGAACTGGACGGCATCCGCGCCGCCATCAACGTGCTCTGCGCCCATGGCGGGCTGGCGGGCCATCCGCAGGTCAGCATCCCCGGCGCCACCGTGGATGGCCGGCCGATCGGGCTCAGCCTGCTTGCCGCGCGCGGCGCCGATGCCATGCTGGTGCGCATGGCACTCGCGATGGAGCATGGCTGATGGAGGTGAACATCCCCGAGGTGGTGGAGGAGATCCGCGGCCTGTTCGAACGCTACGAGCAGGCGCTGATCGACAAGGATGTCGATGTGCTGGACGCCACCTTCTGGAACAGCCCGCACACCATCCGCTACGCGATCCATGAAAACGGCTACGGCTTCGACGAGATCCACGCCCATCGCGTCCGCCGCCCGCCGGGCCCCGGCATCAAGCTGGCGCGCCGGCGCCTCGTGATCACGACGCTGGGGCGGGACATGGCGACCGTGAACCTGGAGTTCGACATGCGCGGCCGCGCCACCACGGGCCGGCAGAGCCAGACCTGGGTGCGGTTCCCCGACCTCGGCTGGAAGGTCGTCTCCGCCCATGTGTCGGTGACGGAGGCGACGCCCGCCTATTGAGTCAGTGGATGGCGCCCTGGCGCATCAGCGCAGCGTAGATGTCCCGCGTCGCGGCGCCGAGCGAGCGCGACAATTCCTCCAGCGCCGCGATCCGCTCCACGCGCGGGGCGGCGCGCGACGCTTCCTCCGCCGAGAGCAGCAGCGGGACCAGGCCGGTGGCGCGGGCAAGCCCGATGAGGAGGGAATCCCGGGGGTCCGGGATGCTGTCGTCCAGCAGCACGTGACGCAGCCGGGCGCGCACTTCCTCCACCGCCGCGGCGCCTTCCGCCTTCGGGTAGCGGCGGTCGGGGAAGACCCAGAGGAAGCGGTCCTCCACCCGGCGCAGCACGCCCTGCTGAACCAGGCGTTCCAGCAGCTGCGTGCGGAGCGGCCCCGCGCCCTTGGCGATGTCCTGGATCCAGCCGCGGCTGGTCCGCGCGCGGCCGAGGGCGCCGAGCCGGGCGAGCACGCCATCCAGCACCGCATCGCCGGTCGGCCGCGGGTCGACGACCGAAAGGCTGTCGAGGTCCGTGTCCACCCGCCCGGCCAGGGCGAGTTCCATCAGGATGGCGCCGACGACGGCAAGATCCCCCGCCGGGCCGGGCAGCCCGACGGGCTTCCCCGTCTCGTCATCGAGGAGGAGGAGCAGGATCTCCTCCGGCATCGTCAGGGCCATCGCATCCATCCCGGGCATCGGGCGCGATGGTGCACGAAAAAGGGGCGGCCGTCAGGCGGCCGCCCCCGCTTCACCACCGTGGGCTCTTTGTCAGCTGACGGTGATGTTGAACTGCCGGGCCACGGCGGTCCATTCGGCGATCTCGCGCCGCATCAGCGCGATGAAATCCGCGCCCGCCGGCGGCGGGTTGCGCGGCATGGTCTGAAGTTCGACGAAGCGGGACGCCAGCTCCGGCCGCGCCAGGATCGGCGGGATGATGGAGGCCAGCTTCTCCACGATCGGCGCCGGCAGGCCCTTCGGCCCCGACAGGCCGAGCCACTGCGCGGAGGTCAGCTTGGGATAGCCGAGTTCCGCGAAGGTCGGCACGTTCGGGAACATCGCCAGGCGCTGGGCGGTGGAGACCGCGAGCGCGCGCAGCGACCCGTCGCGCATCTGCTGCGTGTTGGTGGTGATGGGGTCCACCATGCATTCGATGTTGCCCGCGAGCACGTCCTGCATGGCCGGCGCGCTGCCGGCATAGGGGATGTGGTCGAAGTTGGGCGCCCCGGCCTCGGCCGACAGCATCGCGCCCAGCAGGTGCGGCGCGGAGCCGATGCCCGAGGAGCCGTAGCGCACCGGCCGCGTCTTCGCCGCCGTCACCAGCTGCTCCAGCGTCTGGAACGGGGAGTTGGCGCGCACCAGGATGATGTTCGGCGCCTCCACCAGCTGCATGATGTGGGTGAAGTCGTTGATCGGGTCGAAGGGCAGGCTCGGCCGGGTCGCCGTGCTGAACACATGCACGGAGGCATGGCTGACGAGCAGCGTGTAGCCATCGGCCGGGGCCTTGGCGACGAGGTCGGTGCCGATGATGCCGCCGGCGCCCGGGCGGTTCTCCACCACGATGTTCTGGCCCAGCGCCTGCGCCATGGCGGGCGCCATCAGGCGGGCGACGGTATCCACCAGCCCGCCCGGGGGGAACTGTGCCACCAGGCGGATCGTACCGCGGGTCGGCCAGGCGCCCTGGGCGCAGAGCGCGGCCGGGGCGGCGAGGGTCCCGACGGCGCCGGCGGTGAGGCCGAGCAGGTGACGACGTTGCAACATGGATGCGCTCCCAGAGGTCAAACCAGGGAGAGGTTCCGCACAAATTCCGGGCAACATGCCCGGTTCCTATGGCGGATACCCCAACCTGCCTCCCGGTTAGGCAAGCGCCATGCCGCGGCATCGGCCTGACCTGACGGCGCGGCCACCTGCCGGTAGGCTGCGCTACACCTCCCGCTGCGTGGTGCCCAGGCCGACGCCGCGGATATCCGCCACCGCCACGGCGAGCGAGCGGTTCAGGCTTTCGATCCGGGTCACGAGGTCGAGCCAGGGCTGGACCCCGGCGAGTTCCCCGGCCGAGAAGATCAGCGGCAGCAACCCCGCGGCCCGGGCCAGGCCCAGCAGCAGCGCGTCATGCGGGTCCGGGATCTCCTCCCGCAGCAGCAGGGCACGCAGCCGCGCCCGCGCTTCCGTCACTTCGGCCCGCCCGGGCGCCTTGGGGTAGCGGCGGTCGGGCAGGATCCAGAGCACCCGCTGGTCCAGGCGGCGCAGGATGCCCCTGGCCACGAGGCGGTCCAGCAGCAGGGCGCGCGCATCCGCCGCATCCCGCGCCAGCAGCGGGATGGCGCCGCGCGCATCGGCCGGCGCCCCGGCCTCGGAAAGGCGCGCCAGCGCCCGGTCCAGCACCGGATCGCCGGTCGGCGTCGCATCGACCAGGATCAGGCGGTCCCGGTCCGTATCCACCCGGCCGGCCAGGGCCAACTGCATCAGCAGGGCCCCGGCCAGCGCGCGGTCCGGCGCCATGCCGGCGCGCCCGACCGGCCGCCCGGTCTCGTCATCGAGGGAGAGGAGCGTGATCTCCTCCGCCAGGGTCAGGGCGCCGTCCATGCCGGTCAGGCCTGGGCGAGCGCCGCGGACCAGGGCGACATCACGTCGGTGATGCCCTGGCGCGTGCCGTCGGCGGCGATGCGGATCAGGTTCGGGCAGGCGAAGTTCACGGGCAGCACCGCATGCTCCACCACCTCCAGCGGCCCCATCGCCGCCAGCGCGTCGAGCGTCGCCTGGGGCAGCCGGCGGTCGGCGGTGGCGCCTTCCGGGCCGCTGACATCGATGCGGGGGAAATGCGCCGCCGCTTCCGGGTCCATCCCGAAGCCCGCGACCAGAGCGAGGGTCTGGTACACCGCCGCCAGGATCCGCCGCCCGCCGGAGGCGCCGAGCGCGATCTCCGGCACCCCCTGTGGGCCGGAGGCCAGCACCGGGGACATGTTGGTCAGCGGCCGCTTGTTGGGCCCGATGGCATTGGGCGTGCCCGGCCGCGGGTCGAACCACATGACGCCGTTGTTCATCAGCACCCCCGATCCCGGCAGCACGACGCGGCTGCCCATGGAGGAGAGCAGCGTCGTCGTCATCGCCACCATCATGCCGTCCGCATCGCAGACGGTCAGGTGCGTGGTGCAACTGTCGGCGCCCTTGGGCTCGGCATCGCCCAATCCCTCCAGCCGCTCCGCATAGGCGGCCTGCATGGCCTTGGCGAAGGCCAGGTGCCAGGCCGTGCCGGGCTCGCTGCCCGACCAGTCCGCACCCTCCATCAGCTCCATCACGCGCCGGAAGGTCGGCGTGGCCGTCAGGCCGTTGGAGAGGTGGAGCGTGCGGCCGCGCCACGGCACGGACACCGCCGGCAGCACCCGCGCCCGGCAGCCCGCGAGGTCGGCAGCGGACAGCACGCCGCCCATCGCCTTCACATCGGCGGCGATGGAGGCGGCGATGTCACCCTCATAGAAGTCGCGGAACCCCGCGGATTGCAGCCGCTCCAGCGTCGCCGCGAGGTTGCCCAGCTGGAAGAAGCCCGGCGTGCCCTGATAGGGCGCGACGGGCGGCAGGCCACCCGGCAGGTAGATGCGCGCGGATTCGGCATAGAGCTTCAGGGTGGAGGCCGCGTTGGCGATCTTCAGCGTGGTGAACCAGTCCTGCGCCAGGCCCCGCTTTGCCAGCGCCACCGCCGGCGCCAGCACGTCCCGCGCCGGCAGCCGCCCGCGCTTTTCATGCAGCAGGGCGTAGCCGGCGACCGAGGAGGGGATGACGAAGCTCATCGGCCCGTGGATGTTGCGGTCGCCCTCCACCTCCGGCCAGGCGAAGAGGTCCTGCTTCATGCGCCCCGTGGTGGGGAAATCCTTCGCATCGAGGCCGGCGGGGGAGACAGGGCCGAAATCGAAGGTCTCCGCCGGGCCGCCGGGCGCCGCCACCTGCGCGAAGCCGATGCCGCCGAGGCCGCTGTTCCAGGGCTCCATCGCCGCCAGCGCGAAGGCCATGCCGACCGCGGCATCGGCGGCATTGCCACCCGCGTCGAGGATCGCGATCCCCGCCTCCGCCGCATCCCGCGACTGGCTGGCGACCATGCCGCGCCGCCCCGTCGCACCGGGCTTTCGCACCCCCCAATGCTGGCTGACATGGACGGGCGGCGAATAGGTGAGCGTCATCGGGCAGGGTCCTCCGTGGGCGGGAGGATCGGCCGGGGGCGGCGGGCGGGCAAGCCCGCCTCAGCCCCCCTTCTGGCTGTCCGCGAGGCCCTTGCCCATCAGCAGCCCCATCTCTCCGGGCCGGTCGCTATAGGCGCGCATGGTGCGGTAGGGCACTTCGGTGATCTCCGCGATCAAGTTCAGCTTCTGCGCCACATCCAGCGCGCTGAACTTCCCCGCCCGCGGCCGCTTCTCATACAGCGTGGCCACGGCCTGCACGGTACGGGGCGGGATCAGGCCCAGCACCCGCACATGGTCCGGCGTGATGTCGGCGGCGACCAGCGTGCGGTCCACCATGGAATAGGGGACGGAGGCCGCGGCCCGGTGGGCCGGGGTCGCGGCGGCGGGCGCCGTCAGGCTCAACTCGCGGGCCGGGAAATCCAGCTCCGCGCCGTTCTCCTGCTCGATGAAGACGCGGTCGCCATCGCTGTCCAGCACCACGCCGCTGCGCTTGCCGTCGCGATGCCAGACCCTCTGCCCAACCCGGAACATGCGCCGATCCTCTCCAGCCAGGCCGCGGGCGAGGATCGCCGGCGGGTCGTCAGGCCCGGTTCTTGCCGAGCCGGCGGCGTTCGACCTGGCGTTCGAAGTCCAGGTCCTCATGCCAGGCGAGGTGGGCATCGAGCGCCGCCTGCGCGCCGGCGGCATCGCCGCCGGACAGGCGTTCCAGGATGTCCCGGTGTTCCTGCGCGATGCGCGGCTTGGGGCGGACGTCGTGGCCCAGGCCCCAGACGACCGACAACTGGCGCGCCACGCTGAGCCAGAGGCCATGCAGAACGCCATTGCCGGACAGCCGGCAGAGCTCCCCGTGGAAGGCCTCGTCCGCCGCCACGATGGCCGCCGCATCCGGCCCCTGCGCCGCCGCCTCATACCGCTCCGCCGCCCGCCAGGCAGGCGCGAGGCGCTCCGCCGTGGCGGGGCCGCTCGCGGCAATCTCGCGCAGCGCCAGCGTTTCCAGCGCCGTGCGCACGCGCATCAGTTCGGCGACGTTGCGGTTGGTGATCTGCATCAGCCGCATACCCTTGTAGGGCGTGCTGACGACGATGCCCTGGGATTCCAGCAGGCGCAGGGCTTCCCGCACCGGGACGCGGGAGATGCCGAGGTCGCGGGCGATTTCCGCCTCCACCAGCCGGTCACCCGGCAGGAAGATGCCGCGGGCCGCGGCGGCGACGATGGCCTCCGCCGCCTGTTCCACCATGGTGCGGGGTTGCACGGGCGACAGGCGCGGGGCCTCCGCCGCGCCGTCGCGGGACGGCGGCTCGGAGAGGTCGGGAGACAGGGTGATCACGATGCGGGGGGCCTCGGTCAATCGTATCCATTCTAAATTCAATCTATTGGTTCGAGTAGCCTCTTGATCGAGTCAACGAATGCCACCGCGGCGGTAACACGGCGGTGTCGCTTTCCTGCAACAGAATCCCCCCTTGCCCGCCGCGCGAATCCCTGGCTGTTGCGGCCGCGGCGCGACCGGCACCGCCAGAGTCCCGGCGCGCCACCCAACCCTGCCGGGAGACACCCACGATGTTCGGAATGTTCAAGAGCCAGGCGCCGGCCTTCGACCTGACGCCGCGCAACTGCCTCGTCGCCAGCCTGCTCTACTGCATGGCCTCGGACGGGGAGATGGACCAGGAGGAGATCGGCCACCTCCTCTCCGTCATGGGCCCCAATGCCACGCGCCAGGCGCTGGACAATGCGCTGCGCTACTGCCGCGCGACGCCGGCGGAGCAGTTCGCCGCTGCCGCCGCGCCGAAGCTGCGGCATGACCAGAAGCTCTGCATCCTCCTCAACATGATCGACAGCGCCATGTCCGATGGCCAGGCGGAGCCGGAGGAGCAGCGCCTGGTCATGGGCTTCGTCCAGGCCTTCGGGATCAGCGAGGCGGAGCTGGAGCCGCATTTCCGGAGCCTGACCGCCAAGAACGACCGCGCGGTGCTGGACCGGTAACGGCCGGGCGGGGGGGACAGCCTGGCCTGGTTGTCCCCCTTGCCACATCTGCCTTTTGCCCGCAGATGGCCCCGCGAAGACCACCCCCGGGCGCCGGGGCATGCAGGCAGGGAGATGATCCGGTGGCAGAGACCGTGAAGATCGGCAAGCTCGGCATGGAGGCGGCCTTCCGCGCCTTCATCGAGGACGAGGCCCTGCCCGGCACCGGGATCGAGCCCGCGCGCTTCTGGTCCTCCTTCGAATCCATCCTCGAGGAATGGGCACCGCGCAACGCGGAGCTGCTGGCCAAGCGCGACGAGCTGCAGGCGAAGATCGATGCCTGGCACCGCGCCAACCCCGCCCGCCCCGTGGACCTGCCCGCCTACACCGCCTTCCTGAAGGAGATCGGCTACCTGGCCCCGGCGCCGGAGCCCTTCACCGTCGGCACGACCGATGTGGACCCCGAGATCGCGACCATGGCGGGCCCGCAGCTCGTCGTTCCCGTCTCCAACGCCCGCTACGCGCTGAACGCCGCCAATGCCCGCTGGGGCAGCCTCTATGATGCCCTCTACGGCACGGATGCCATCCCGGAGACCGACGGGGCGGAGAAGGGCCGCGGCTACAACCCGAAGCGCGGCGCCAAGGTCATCGCCTTCGCCCGCCGCGTGCTGGACCAGGCCGCGCCGCTGGCCGGCGGTGCCAGCCATGCCGACAGCAAGGGCTACGCGATCGAGGGCGGCACCCTTGTCGTCACGCTGAAGGACGGGACCAAGGCGCATCTGGCGCGCCCCGGCCAATGCATGGGCTACCAGGGCGAGACCTGGGCGCCCAACGCCATCCTGCTGTCCAACAACGGGCTCCGCATGGAGCTTCACATCGACCGCGGCAGCGCGATCGGGCGTGAGGATCCGGCGGGGGTCAGCGACCTGGTGATGGAAGCCGCGCTGACCACGATCATGGATTGCGAGGACAGCGTCGCCGCCGTCGATGCCGCGGACAAGATCGACGTCTACCGCAACTGGCTCGGCCTGATGAAGGGCGACCTGACGGCCGACCTCGAGAAGGGCGGCAAGACCATCACCCGCCGCCTGAATGCCGACCGCGTGTGGAAGACGCCGAATGGCGGCGCCATCACGCTGCATGGCCGCTCCGTCATGCTGGTGCGCAATGTCGGCCATCACATGATGACGGATGTCGTCACGCTGGACGGTGCCGAGATTCCCGAGACCGCGCTGGACGCCATGGTCACGGTCGCGATCGCGCTGCACGACATCCAGCCGCCCGGCCGCGGCAAGCGCATGAACAGCCGCACCGGCAGCGTCTATGTCGTGAAGCCCAAGATGCACGGGCCGGAGGAAGTCCGCCACGCGGACCTGCTGTTCAAGCGCGTCGAGGATGCACTCGGCCTGCCGCGCTACACCGCCAAGCTCGGCATCATGGACGAGGAACGCCGCACCACGGTGAACCTGGCCGCCTGCATCCGCGCCGTGAAGGACCGCGTGGTGTTCATCAATACCGGCTTCCTGGACCGCACGGGCGACGAGATCCACACGGCCATGGAAGCCGGCCCCGTCGTGCGCAAGAACGACATGAAGGGCCTGCCCTGGATCAAGGCCTATGAGGAGTGGAACGTCGATGTCGGGCTCGCCGCCGGGCTGCGCGGCCGGGCCCAGATCGGCAAGGGCATGTGGGCCATGCCGGACATGATGGCGGCGATGCTGGACCAGAAGGTCGGCCACCCCAAGGCCGGCGCCAACACCGCCTGGGTCCCCTCCCCCACCGCCGCCACGCTGCACGCGCTGCACTACCACCAGGTCGATGTCCCCGCCCGCCAGGCGGAGATCGCGGCCGGCGGCCCCCGCGGGAAGCTGGAGGACATCCTGACCGTCCCCGTCGCCACCAACACCAACTGGGCGCCGGAAGACGTGCAGGCGGAGCTCGACAACAACGCCCAGGGCATCCTGGGCTATGTCGTGCGCTGGGTGGACCAGGGTGTGGGCTGCTCCAAGGTGCCGGACATCAACGATGTCGGCCTGATGGAGGACCGCGCAACGCTGCGCATCAGCAGCCAGCACATCGCCAATTGGCTGCGCCACGGCATCGTCACCCGCGCCCAGGTGGAGGAGACGCTGAAGCGCATGGCCGCGGTGGTGGACCGCCAGAACGCCGGCGATCCGCTCTACACGCCGATGGCGCCGGGCTTCGACGGGCCGGCCTTCAAGGCGGCCTGCGACCTGGTCTTCGACGGGGCGACGCAGCCGAATGGCTATACCGAGTTCATCCTGACCCGGCGGCGGCGGGAAGCAAAGGCGAAGGGATAACCCCCTCACCCAACCCTCTCCCCTTTCGGGGAGAGGACTTTTCGAGGCTGCCGCCGCATGATTCCCGGGCTGGTGGCGCCAGAGAGGGTGCCTTAGCCTCGCAGCGCGATCACACTGCGGAGAGCGGACACTGGCCCGATACGCCTTCCTGCTGCTGCCCCTCCTGGCCGCCTGCGCCACCCGGTCCGAGGTGGTGGAGCTGTCGCCGGAGGTCTTCGGCCTGACGACCCACGCCTCCACCCCCGCCACCGCGGCGCGACGCGGCGTGGAGCTGGCGCAAGCCTACTGCGCCCAGCGCGAACGCGGCTTCGACATCGTCCGCAGCGAGATCTGGCCGAACGAATACCGGATCGCCTTCCGCTGCCCGCGCATCACGGCGGACCCCGTGGCGGAAGCCCTGGCGGTGCCCGCGCCGGCGCTGCCGCCGCCCCCTCCCGAACCCGCCCCCGCAACCGCGCGAAACCGCCGGGGCGTTCCCAGCAGCCCCGGGCTCTTCTAAGATGCCGCCTTGGCAGCGGAAGCAGTGATGGCGGACGAGGACTGGACGATCCCCCCGGAGATGCGGCCCGACCCGGCCGACTACCGCTTCGACCTGGCACGGACACTGGCCTCCGTGGTGGCCATCAAGTCACGCGTGCCGGCCGATGCCTTCTCCGCCCGCACGCTGGGGACGGAACGGGAGGGCAGCGGCGTCGTCATCGGCGAGAAGGGGCTGGTGCTGACCATCGGCTACCTGATCGGCGAGGCCGACAGCATATGGATCACCACCGCCAGCGGCCGCGTCGTGCAGGGGCATGGCCTGGCCTATGATTTCGAGACCGGCTTCGGCCTGGTGCAGGCGCTGGGGCGGCTCGACTCCCCCGCCATCCCGCTCGGCACCGCGGCGCTGCCGGACGCCGGCACCAACACGATCCTCGCCGCCGCCCCCCATTCCGGCCGCAATGCCGCGGAGGGCGGTGCGCTTGCCTGTTCCATCGTCGCGAAGGAACCCTTCGCAGGCTACTGGGAATACCTGCTGGAGGAGGCGCTGTTCACCGCGCCGGCCCATCCCTCCTGGGGCGGTGCCGCGCTGATCGGCGAGGATGGCGCCCTGATCGGCATCGGGTCGCTGGTGCTGCAGCACCGGGATTCGAAGGGACGCCGGCTGGACCTGAACATGGCGGTGCCGATCGGGCTGCTGCACCCGATCCTGGGCGACATGACCAGCTATGGCAGGGTCAACAAGCCGGCGCGCCCCTGGCTCGGCCTCTACTGCGCGGACCAGGAGGAAGGGATCATCGTCGCCTCCGTCGCCAGCAAGGGTCCGGCCGAGAAGGCCGGCATCAAGGCCGGCGACCGGATCATCGGCATCGATGGCGAGGATGCGGCGGACCTGGCCGCGCTCTGGCGGCGCCTCTGGTCGCTCGGCCAGGCGGGTGTCCTGGTGCAGGTGGCGGTGGAACGGGATGGCCGGCGCTTCAGCCTGCCCGTCACCAGCGCGGACCGGACCAGCTTCATGAAGGCGCCGCGGCTGCATTGAGGGGCGCCTGTGACCTTTAGGTCACTAACCCGATTATGCCGTTTATGCCGATTATGGGCCTTTAGCACCGATTCCGGCGTGGTCCGGGGCGCATTTCGCCCGTGATCAGGGGATCATAGCGGGAACGGAGCGGCGGTTCCAGCTTGTCGTCACCGGCGCCGCCAGCCCTGCGTCGCCCGCGCCGTCAGCGCCCCCACCCCCATCTGCGCCAGCTTGGCCAGGATCGCCACCCCCAGCAGCACGCAGGCCATGGCGGCCGCGGCGCTGGCCTGCCCGGCCTCGTCCATATGGACGACGGAGACGGAGGCCGGCTTGGTGTCCGGACCGTAAAGGAAGATCACCGCGCTCACCGTCGTCATGGCATTGACGAAGAGATAGACCCAGATCTCCAGGATCGCCGGCAGGCAGATCGGCAGGGTGACGCGGCGGAAGGTCTCCGCCACCGGGACCTTCAGGCTCGCGCCCACGGCCTCGAACTCCGGGTCCAGCTGGCGGATCGCCGTCGTCGCGGCCAGGTGGCCCACGGTGTAGAAATGCACCAGGGAGTTCAGCACCAGGATCGCCAGCGTGCCGTAGAGGAAGCCGAGCGGATTGGCCGGGTGGTTGAAGAACAGGATGTAGGCGAGCCCCAGCACCAGGCCCGGGATCGCCAGCGGCACCGTCGCCAGCAGCCCCACCGCGCCGCGCAGCGCGCCATCGCCGCCCGACATCCGCGGCGCGCGTTCCATCACATAGGCGCCCAGGAAGACGATGGCGGTCCCGATGCAGGCGGTGCCGAGCGCCATGCGGATGGAGGTGCCGACCGCGCCCCATCCCTGGGAGTCGAAGCGGGCGAAATCGTAGTTGTCGAGCGTCAGCGACAGGTTCCAGGGCCAGAAGCGCACCAGCGATCCCCAGGCGGCGACGGCGACGATGCCGACCAGCACGCCGGCCATGGCCAGGCAGAACAGCGCCAGGGGCAGGTCCCGCGCCAGGCGCGGCTTTGGCGCCAGCGGCACGGCGCGGCCCGTCAGCGTCGCGGCGCGCTTGCCTTCCGCCCAGCGTTGCAGCGCGAAGGCGGCAAGGGCGGGCAGCAGCAGCACCAGGCCCACCACCGCGCCCATGTTGAAGTCCTGCAGCCCCACGACCTGCTTGTAGACATCGGTCGCCAGCACCGGGAACTGGCCGCCGATCACCTTCGGGATGCCGAAATCCGTGACCACGGTGGTGAAGGTGACGACGGCGGCGGAGACGATGCCGAAGCGCGCGCCCGGCAGCGTGACGGTGGCGAAGATCCGCGCGCGCCCGGCCTTCAGCGCTTCCGCGGCCTCATAGAGCCGCGCATCGGCGGTGGCGAGCGCGACGGAGAGGATGATGGCGGCGGCCGGGAAGGTGCTGAAGACCTGCGCCACGATGATGCCGGGCGCGCCGTAGATGTTCTCCATCGGCAGCATCCAGCGGAGCATGCCCTGGTTGCCGAAGAGGTAGATGAGCGAGAGCGCCGGCAGCAGCGACGGCGCCAGGATCGGCAGCAGCATCACGGCGCGGAAGAACGGCTTGAAGGGCAGGCGCGACCGCGCCAGCGCATAGGCATAGATGAAGGCCAGCGGCACGACGATCACCATCGTCAGCGCCGCCGTCCAGACGCTGTTCCAGGCGGAACGCAGCAGCGCGGGCGTGCTGACATAGGTGGCGAAGTTCGCCAGCCCGACGAAGCGGCCGGCCTGATCCTCGAAGGCGCGGGAGAGCAGCGTGGCCATGGGCAGGCCGAGGGCCAGCAGCAGGAAGACCCCGGCCAGCCACAGACCCGCCCGCATCAGGCGCTGGTCGGCGGAGGCCGTGACGCGAACGGCCGGGCCGGCCAGGGCCTCACTCATCCGCAGGGAAGACCATGATGCGGTCGGGGGCGATGGCGGCGAGCACCTGCGCGCCCGGCAGGGCGCCGGTGGCCCGCACCAGGTCGGGGGCGGCATCGGCCTCCAGCCGGAAGGCGCCCTGTTCCAGCGCCAGGCGGCAGGTGGGGCCGAGGAATTCCAGATGCGTCACGGTCATGGGCAGGGCGCCGGGCATGCCCTCCGCCGCCTGGCCCAGTCGCACATCCTCCGGCCGCACGAAGGCACGGATGGGGGTGCCATAGACCAGGCCGCGCACGGCATCGGCGGCCAGGGTCACCCCATGGGCGGTGATGCTGCCCGGCGCGGCCTGCACCACGGCATCGAAGGCGCTGGACCGGCCCACGAAGCTGGCGACGAAGGCGGTGGCGGGGCTGCGGTACACTTCCTCCGGCGTGCCGACCTGCTGCACATGGCCGCTGCGCATCACCAGGATGCGGTCGGAGACGGCCATCGCCTCCTCCTGGTCATGGGTCACCATGATGGTCGTGACGCCGAGGCGGCGCTGCAGGTCGCGGATCTCCTGCCGCAGATGCAGCCGCACGATGGCATCGAGGGCGGAAAGCGGTTCGTCCAGCAGCAGCAGGCCCGGTTCGGGGGCCAGCGCACGGGCCAGCGCCACGCGCTGCTGCTGGCCGCCCGAGAGTTGCGCCGGATACTTCCTCGCATGCTCCGCGAGGCCGACGAGGTCGAGCAGTTCGGCGACGCGCGCCGTGACGCGCGCCTTCGGCCAGGCCGGCCCGCGCAGGCCATAGGCGATGTTGTCGGCCACGGAAAAATTGGGGAACAGCGCGTAGGACTGGAAGACGATGCCGAAATCCCGCGCGGCCGGCGGCAGGCCGGTGATGTCCCGCCCGGCCTGGCGGATCACGCCCGTCGTCGCGGGATCAAGCCCCGCGATGGCACGCAGCAGCGTGGTCTTGCCGCAGCCGGAGGGGCCGAGGAAGGAGATGAACTCCCCTTCCTGGACCCGGAGGCTGACATCCTTCAGCGCGACGAAGGTGCCGAACTGCTTCCCCACCCCGGCGATGTCGAGGTAGGGGGCCTGCGTCGCCGCGTGGCGCAGACCGCCCTGGAGCAGCGTGTCGAGGGCGGTCATCCGATCGGGCTCAGCGCGGCGCCGACTTGCCGTCGAAGCGCTGCGACCATTCGCGCAGGATGCGGTCGCGCTGCAGCGCCGTCTCCCGGAAGTTCACGTTCACCAAGCGCTGCGCGAATTCCGGCGGGTAGTTCCGCACCGTGGCATCCACCCCCGGCAGGGCGAGCAGCGCGTAGAAGCGGCCATACTGTTCCATCGCGGGGCGGGAGACGGCGAAATCCGCCAGGCGCTTCGCCGCATCCAGGTTGCGCGTGCCGCGCAGGATGGCGGTGCCTTCCAGGTCGAAGCCCACGCCATCGGTCGGGATGATGACCTCGATGGGCGCACCCTGGTTGCGCAGCGTGACCGCGCGCATGTCGAGCGAGATGCCGACGCCGTATTCACCGCGCGCCGCGTTGTTGCAGGGGGCGCTGCCGGAATGGGTATAGACCTGCGCATTCTCATGCAGGCGGGCCATGAAGGTCCAGGCATTGGCCTCCCCCATCGATCCAATCCAGCCCGCGACGGTCAGGAAGCCGGTGCCGGAGGAGGAGGGGTTGGGCATGGCGACCTGGTTGCGGAAGCGCGGGTCCAGCAGGTCCGCCCAGGTGGAGGGCCGCGGCAGGTTGCGCTGCGCGGCGACGGCCGTGTTGAAGCAGATGGTGGAGACGAAGGCGTCCATGCCCGTCCAGGTCATCGGGCTGCGGTCGCTGCGCATGTTGGGGCGGAGCGCATCGGCGCCGGCGGGGGTGTAGCCCTCCAGCATCTCCAGCGCTTCCATCTGCAGCAGCGAATAGACGGAGAGGCCCCAGACGACGTCGGCGCGGGGGCTCTGGCGTTCCGCGATCAGGCGGGCGGTGATGACGCCGGTGCTGTCGCGCACCCAGACGATCTCGATGTCCCGCACCGCGGCCTCGGCGGCCGCCTTGAAGGGGGCGAGCTGTTCGTTTTCCAGCGCGGTATAGACGGTGAGGCGCGTCCGGGACTGGGCCTCCGCCTCCGCGAGCGGAAGGGCGGCCAGGAGGCCGGCGGCAATCAAGGCGAAACGCATGCGGGTGGGGTCCTTCCCTGGCGTGCGTCGCCTGCCCTAGCCGCGATCTGACGTCGCTGTGATGACGATACTGTTTCAGATCGGTGTCAGGCGTCAATCGGCCCGTCAGGGGGCCTCGCCGGCCGCCATCCGTTCCTCGATCGCGGTGATGGCCCAGGGGAGGTCGGCGATGCTGTCGATGACGAGGTGGGCGCCGGACTCCACCAGCTCCGCCGTCGCGCGGGCACGGATGGCGTCGCGCCCGGCCTCGGGCAGCGCGGCGAGTTCCTCGGCGGAGAGCCCGGCGATGTTGCCGGACAGCGCCAGGCCCACGGTCCAGGTGCCGGCGGCGCGGCCTTCCCCGATTCCGGGCGGCGTGTCGTCCACCTTCACCACGGTGGAGGCCGGCCAGACGCCCATCTCCGCCATCACCTTCCACATCTGCAGCGGCGCCGGGCGGCCGGCGGCGAGGTCCCCGGCGCAGACCATGATCTCCGGCGTGAAACCCTGCGCGGCGGCCAGGGGCGCCAGGCGCTGCATGATGGGCCGGGTGTAGCCGGTGGTGGAGCCGATACGGATGCCGCGTTCGGCGAGGCTCGCCAGGGTTTCGCGGGCGCCGGGGATCAGGGCGGAATGGGCCTCCACGGCCGCGATGTTCAGGGGCTCGAAGACCTCGAAGATCGCCTGGACGTCGGCTTCGTCGAAGTCCCGGCCGTGCCGGGCGCGCCAGGCTTGGTTCACGGCGGCGCCGACCATGCGGATATGGTCCGCCTTGGCCATGCCCATGGGCCCGCGCGCATCGGCGATGGAGATGGCGACGCCGAAATGCGCGAAGGCGTCGACGAAGGCGCCCATGGGCGCGCGGCTGCCATGGTCCAGCACCGTGCCGGCCCAGTCCAGAACAACGGCCTTGATCATGCGGGCAACCCCCAGGCGGTGAAGACATCGGCGGCCAGGCCGAAGGCGGTGGAGGCCCCGGTGCCGGAGGTGACGGAGACGAGCATGACGCCCGCGGCCACTTCCTCGAAGAAGGCGTCATCGGGGCCGGAGGGATAGATTCCGATCCAGCGGTCGATGGTGGGCGGCGGCGTGCCCAGCACCCTGGCGTATTCGTCGAGGATCAGCGCATCCACCGCT
This sequence comes from Falsiroseomonas ponticola, assembly GCF_016805305.1. Classification (GTDB taxonomy): domain Bacteria; phylum Pseudomonadota; class Alphaproteobacteria; order Acetobacterales; family Acetobacteraceae; genus Falsiroseomonas; species Falsiroseomonas ponticola. Next base: position 91,446 of record NZ_JAERQN010000012.1, read on the forward strand.
TCCGGCTGGAAGGGGTCCGGCGTCGGGTCGTAGTGGTGACTGTCGCCCACCACCAGCGACCCATCGGCCGACTGCACGACGATGAGGTGCACGCCGTTGCCGAGATGCGGCTGCTGGTCCCGCGCGAGTTCCGCCCGCAGCGCGGGCAGCGAAGGACAGCCATGGTAGCCGCGGTAGCGATGAAGGCCGAGGTCGCTCATCACCGCCGCCGGCAGCCGCCAGCCGGGATCGGCGAGGCGCAGCATGTGCAGCTTGCAGAGCGTGACCTGGCGCTTCGCGAAGGCGTCCGGGAAGAGGCTGACGAGGTCCGTGCCGGGGCAGACGGCGATGCGGTCGGCGTGGAGCGGGCCCTGCGGCGTCTCGATACGGCCCGTCTCGACAGACAGCGCGGCGCGGCCCGGGAAGAAGGTCACGCCCTGGGTCGCGAGCCAGCTGCGCAGCTTCGGGATGGCGTCGCGGCTTTCGACGCGGAGCTCGTGCGGCGAATGCAGCGCGGCCAGCACGGCGCCGTCCTGGCGCAAGGGCTCGGGCAGCGCATCGCGGCGCAGCACCGTGCAGCCCTCCCCCATCGGGCCGGCGGCGAATTCCTCGATGACGGCGACGGCTTCGGGGCGGCGCGCGGCCATCAGCGTGCCGCGATGGATGACGGGGATGCCGGCGCGGGGCGCGACATCGGCCCAGACATCGCGGGCATGGCGGGCGCGGCGCCAGGTGTCCGGCGCCCCCTGGCCGGTGACGGTGACGAAGCCGAAATTGCGGATGGAGGCGCCATTGGCCCGCACGTCGCGGTCCAGCACCCCGACTCGCAGCCCGGCCCGCGCGCCCTTCAGCGCATGGGCGAGCCCCACGATGCCGTGGCCGATGACGAGGAGGTCGAAGCGATTCATCCCCGCAGCATCGGCACGCCTTCGCAACCGCACAAGCGACAATTCAGAAACGGTTGGGGGAGAAGCACCGGGGCGCGGCGCCGCGGCCGCGGATGCCATCGGCCACCAGCTGCCCGACCACGGGGCCGAGCGTCCATCCGTTGAAGGTGACGGCGTGATGCAGGCCGGGCACGCGGGCATCGGCGCCGATGATGGGGCCGGGCAGCTGGACATTCACCCCCGTCCAGGCGCGGATGACATGCAGCCCCGCCAGCGCCGGCAGCACCGTGCGCGCGACGTAGAGATTGCCCTCGATCGAGGCGCGGAGGTTGCGCGGGCGGCCGGCGCTGTCCGTCACGCCGGGCCAGGCGCCGCCGATGACCAGATGCCCCGCATCGCCCTGCTTGACCGAGAGATGGCGGCCGGAATGCAGGATCAGGTGGCGCATGATCTCCTGCCCCGCGGCTTCCGTCGCCATCACCTGCTGCACGGCGGCCTTCACGGGGATGGGGGCGCCGAGCATGGCGCCGAGCTGCGCGGCCCAGGGGCCGGTCGCGTTCACGACATGGCCCGCGCGGATGCGAAGCCCATCGGCGGTGTCGGCGGTGAAGCCGGCGCCGTCACGTTCGATCGCGGCGATGGCGGTGGCGGCGCGGATACGGGCGCCGGCGCGGGTGGCGGCACGCATCAGGACGGAGAGGCCGCGCAGCGGGTCCATCTGGCCCTCATCCGGGCAGAAGGCGGCGCCGGCGAAGCCGGGGGCGAGGTAGGGCGCCATGGCGTAGAGCTCGTTCGGGCCGAGCATGTCGGACGCCACGCCGAACTGGCGCTCCATCGCCACCTTGTCGGTCAGGGCGCGCATCTGTTCGGCCGTCTCGGCCAGCATGATGCCGCCCTCGGTCCGGATGCCGAGATGTTCGCCGGACTCGGCGGCGATGGCGCGCCAGAGGCGGATGCTCTCGGGCCCGATGGCCAGCACCTGGGCGGCGGCGCTGTCAGGCCCCTCCGCCGCGCCGGCGCTGTCATAGGCATGGAGCTGGACATGCAGGCTGCCGGCATTGGCGGTGGTGGCGCCCTGGCCGGGCTCCGCGCGTTCCACCACCAGCACATCCAGGCCATCCCTCGCGCAGGCCAGCGCGGTGGACAGGCCGAGGGCACCGCCGCCCACGACCAGCACGTCGCAGGTCAGCGTCTCCCCGGTGGGTGGCTTGCGGGAAGCGGGGGCGGTGGGGCCGGGATCGGCGGAGGGGCCTTCCGTCCATTCCGGCTTCTCCATCGCCAGTGCGATGGCGGGCACGGGCTTGAGCGGCGCGCGGGGGGCGGCGAAGCCGGCTTCCTCCGAGGCGCCGACCAGGCGGGCGACCGTCGCGCCGCACATGCGGCCCTGGCAGCGGCCCATGCCGGCGCGCGTCGCCTTCTTCACGGCGCCGAGCGAGCAGGCGCCCTCGGCCTTGGCGGCACGCAGCGTGCCGGCCGTCACTTCCTCACACCGGCAGACCAGCGTGGTGTCGGCGATGGCGGTGACGTCGAAGGCAGGCACGGCGAAGAAGCGCCAGAGCGCGTCCTGGAAATCGACCGCGCGGGCGAGCGCCCGGCGGGAGGCGGGATCTTCGGGCACGTTCGGCAGCAGGTCCCGCGCGGCGGCGAGGCCCGCGAGGCGGCCGCGCGAGAGCGCGATGCGCGATCCGCCGATCTGCGCACCATCGCCGATGGCGAAGACGTTCGGCAGGCTGGTGCGGCCGTCCTCGTCCGTGATGGTCTCCAGCCGTCCGAGGCCAGAATCGGTGAAGCGATGGGCGCAGCCGAGCGCGCGGGCGAGGCCCGTCTCCGGCTGGAAGCCGAGGTTGAGGGCCAGCGCATCGGCCTCGATGGTCATCTCGCCGCTGGGGGTGGCGGCGCGGAGGCGGGCGAAGCGGCCCTCCCCTTCCGCGGCGATGGGCGTCGCGCCCCAGATCAGGGGCACGCCGGCGCGCTTCAGGGCCGCGAGGTAGCGGGCGCCATCCCAGGCGAGGTCCGGCGCCGTCGCGGCGAGGCGGAGCGCCTGGCGCCAGGCGCGAAAGCCGGGCTTGGGCGCGGCTTCCAGCACCGCCGCGACCTTCACGCCGCCTTCCACCAATTCGCAGGCGAGTTGCAGGTTGAGCGGGCCGTTGCCGGCGATGACGACGCGTTCGCCGGGGGAGACGCGGTTGGCGCGTGCCAGGGTCTGCAGGCAGCCCGTGGTCATCACGCCGGGCAGGGTCCAGCCCGGGATGGGCACGGGGCGTTCATGCGCGCCGGCCGCGATCACCAGGCGGCGCGGGCGGAACAGCACGTTGCGGCCTTCCACCAGCGCGGCGACCTCGTTCTCGGAAAAGCCGCCCCAGACGGTGGCGCCGAAATGGAAGGTCACGCCGGCCGCCTTCGCGCGGTCCCGCAGCGCCTCGCCCTGGCGGAACTGGCGGTCCGGCGCGGCGTGCCTGTGGCTCTTGGCCAGCGGCTTGAGGTACTGGCCGCCGGGGGCGTCGCGCTCATCAAGGGCGATGACGCTGGCGCCGGCCTCTGCCGCGGCGATGGCGGCAGCGAGGCCCGCGGGGCCGGCGCCCACCACCAGCACGTCGCAGCCGCGCTGCTCGGCCTGGTGCTCGGCGGGCGGTGCGAGCGGCGCGGGCGCTGCGGGCGGCGCGCGTTCCACGCGCATGCCGGGTTCCACCTTCGCCAGGCAGGCGCGCTGGTTGGCACGGCCATCGATGGTGACGAGGCAGTCGAAGCAGGCGCCCATGCCGCAATGCAGCCCGCGTGGCGCGCCGGATGCCGTATACCGCAACACCATCTCACCGGCGGCGGAAAGGGCCGCGGCCACCGTTTCCCCGGGCAGCGCGGGAATCGGGCGGCCGTCGAAGGTGATGCCCACGGCTTCGGCAGCTTGGGTGATGTCCGGATGGGTCAGGCGCATGGAGTGGGCTTGATGCTTTCGCGGAAACTGGGCTGGATGCTGCCCACTTGAGACATGGGAGTCATTCGATGGCCGGCGAGCCTTTTCGCGGCTGCTACACCGTCCTGATCACGCCCTTCACGGAAGATGGCAGCGCCGTCGATGTCAAGGCGCTGGAGCGGCTGGTGGAATTCCAGATCCGCGAGGGTATACGCGGCCTGATCCCGCTGGGCTCGACGGGCGAGTTCCTTTCCGTGTCCCCCGACGAACGCACGCAGATCGTCGAGACGGTGGTGAAGACCGCGCGTGGCCGCGTGCCCGTGCTGATCGGCACGGGCGCCGAGGATACGCGGGAGGTCGTGCGCACCTCCAAGGAAGCCGAGGCGCTGGGCGCGGACGGCGTGATGATCATCCCGCCCTTCTATTCGGTGCCGACGCTGCCGGAGCTGATGCACCACTACGACACGGTGGCGAAGGCGATCGGCATTCCCATCATGGTCTACAACAACCCCGCCACGGCGAATGTGGACATGACGGCGGCGATGCTGGCCGAGATCTCCCGCATCCCCAACTGCAAATACGTCAAGGAAAGCACGCTGGAAGTGACCCGCGTGCGGGATATCGTCGATCTCTGCGGCGACCGGATGGAGGTCTTCGCCGGCGTGCTCGGCTATGAGAGCGCCTGGCTCGGCGCCATCGGCTGGGTCGCGGTGTGCAGCAACCTGGCACCGAAGCTGTCCACGGACATGTTCCATGCCGCGGCCTTCGAGAAGGACATGGACAAGGCGCTGCCCCTCTATCGGAAGCTGATGCCGCTGCTGCCCTTCGTCGGTGGGCCGCGCTACGTCAGCGGCACCAAGATGGGTTTCAAGCTGATGGGCATGGGCATGGGCAATCCGCGCCCGCCGCGGCTGCCGCTGCCCGGTGCCGATACGGCCGCGCTGTCCGCCGTGCTGCAGAAGATGGGCCTGCTCGCCGAAGGGGCGCGGCAGGCCGCCTGAACCGAACGACCTCACAGGGAGAATTCCGATGCGTCGCCTACTGCTTGCCGCGGCCCTTGCCGCCTTTGCCACACCCGCCTTCGCCCAGGCGCCGGCCTGTACGCCGCGCGTCGCCGACAGCGAACTCATCAAGCCGCGCACGCTGGTGATGTCCATCAACCCGACGCTGCGGCCGCTGCAATTCGTGGATGCGCAGGGCCAGCTGCAGGGGCTGCGCTTCGAGCTCGGCGTGGAGATCGCGCGGCGGCTCTGCCTGACGCCGGAATGGGTGCGGATCGAGTTCAGCGCCATGATCCCGGGCCTCGCCGCGCGGCGCTGGGACATGATCAACACCGGCACCTTCTACACGGAGGAGCGCGCGCGCATCATGCAGATGCTGCGCTACGAGAACCAGGCCGTCGCGATCAGTGCCGCGCGCGGCAACCCGCTCAACATCCGCAGCGTGGATGACCTGGCGGGCCGCACCATCGGCGTGGAGATCGGCGGGTTCGAGGAGGCGCGCACGCGCCAGATCAGCACGGAGCTGCAGGCCAAGGGCCTTCGCCCGCTGAACATCCGCACCTTCGACAATTTCGCCGTGGCCTTCCAGGCGCTGCGCGCCGGCCAGGTGGAGGCGGTGACGAATGTCGATGCCGTCGCCGCGGAATACGACCAGCGCGGCGAATTCTCCCGCGTGCTGTTCGGCCTCTATCCCAGCCCGGCCAGCCTGAATTTCCGCAGCCGCGTGCTGGCGACGGAAGTCGCGAAGGTGATGGAGGAGATGCGCGCCGATGGCTGGTACGACCGGCTGTTCGACCGCTACGGCGCCAGCAAGTGGACCGGCGCCTTCGAGATCGTCGGCCCGCAATAACGGGACTGCACCGGCCCCGCATCGGCGGGGCCGGTTTCCTTGAGCAACGGGGAGCCTTCCCATCCATATCTGGTCCTGGTCGGGGTTCCTCGACTACCTCTTCAATGCCTATCTCCTCGAAGGTGCGGTCACGACGCTGTGGCTGACCGCGGCCTCCCTCTTTTTCGGCCTGGTGCTCGGCGTGCTGATCGCGTTGATGCGCCTGTCCGGCAACAAGGTGCTGGCCGGCGTCGCGGGGTTCTACTGCTGGATCTTCCGCGGCACGCCGCTGCTGGTTCAGCTGCTGATCATCTATACGGGCCTGCCGCTCTTCGGCATCCGCTTCAGCGTGACGACGGCGGCGCTGCTCGGCCTCGCCTTGAACGAGGCCGCCTATCTCAGCGAGATCGTGCGGTCCGGCATCTCCGCCGTCGGCAGCGGGCAGCGGGAAGCGGGCCTCGCGCTCGGCCTGTCCCGCACCCAGGTCTTCCGCACCATCACCTGGCCGCAGGCCTTCCGCATCATCATCCCGCCGCTCGGCAACAGCGTGAACGGGCTGCTCAAGACCACCTCCGTCGCCAGCGTCATCTCCATGGAGGAGCTGCTGCGGCGGACGCAGATCCTGATCCAGGAGAAGTTCCTGGTGCTGGAGCTCTTCATCGCCGCCGCCTGCTGGTACCTGGTGATGACCACGGCCTGGGAACTGGTGCAGCGGCAGCTCGAGAAACGCTATGGCCGCGGCTATGCCGGCCATGCAGCAGACCGACGATAGGAGGTTCACGATGAGCACCTACGACATCGCCATCCGCGGCGGCCAGGTCGCCACCAGCTTCGGCGTCACGCGCTGCGACATCGGCATCAAGGATGGCCGAATCGCCGCGATCGCGGAGAGCATCACGGACGCCGCCCAGGTGATCGATGCCGGCGGGCTGCTGGTGCTGCCCGGCGGCGTGGACAGCCACTGCCACATCGAGGAGACGTCGCGCGGCGGCTATACGATGAGCGACGGCGAGCCGCAGGTCACGGTGAACGAGGAGAGCTTCGTCACCGCCTCCGCCAGCGCCTTCGCCGGCGGCACCACCAGCGTCGTGTGCTTCATCCCGCAATGGAAGGGCTTCGGCGTCTGGGAACGCTATGTCGATGCCCGCAAGCGCGGCGAGACGGGCATGCTCGACTTCGCCTTCCACCAGATCATCAGCGACCCGACCGAGGCGGTGCTGAAGCAGGAAGTGCCGAAGCTGGTGGCCGAGGGCGTGCGCAGCCTCAAGGTCTTCCTGACCTATGAGCCGCTGCATCTGAGCGATGCCGAATACATCAAGGTGCTGCTGACGGCGCGGGAGCATGGCTGCCTCGTCACCGTCCATTGCGAGAACTACGACGCCATCGGCTGGCGCACCCGCGCGCTACTTGATGCGGGCCTGACGGGGCCGAAGTACCACGCCTGGTCGCGGCCGCGCGTGGTGGAGCGGGAGGCGACGCATCGCGCCATCGCGCTGGCGGAACTCGTGGACCAGCCGATCCAGGTCTTCCACGTCTCCTGCGAGGATGCCGCCGAGGAGATCGCGCGGGCGCAGGCGCGGGGCGTGAAGGTGTGGGGGGAAACCTGTCCGCAATACGTCACCCTCACCGCCGCCGACATGGACCGTCCGGGCTTCGAGGGGGCGAAGTTCATGTGCTCGCCCTCCCCCCGTGACACGGCGGAGCATGGGCGGATCTGGGAGATGATCCGGCGCGGCACGCTCGACGTCGTCTCCTCCGACCATTGCGGCTTCAGCTACGAAGGCACCAAGGGCAAGGGTTCCTCCGGCCGCAATGCGAGCTTCGAGAAGATCCCGAACGGCATCCCGGGCCTGGCCGCGCGGTTGCCGATCATCTTCAGCGAGGGTGTGTCGAAGGGCCGCATCTCCATCGAGAAGTTCGTGGAGTTGACGAGCACCAACCCGGCACGGCTGATGGGGCTGTATCCGCGCAAGGGCGCGATCCAGCCGGGGGCGGATGCGGACCTCGCGCTGTGGGACCCCGCAAAGAAGGTCACCATCACCAACGCGCTGATGCAGCACGCCATCGACTACACGCCCTATGAGGGGCTGGAAGTCACGGGCTGGCCGGTGACGACGATCCGGCGGGGTGAGGTGGTGATGCGGGACGGGAAGGTGCAGGCGGAGCCGGGGACGGGGCGCTTCCTGCCGCGCGGGCCCTACGAGATGGTGAAGCCGCGGGGGATCACGCCGGAAGGGTTCGGGGCATAGGCAGAAGACGGGGGAGCGCTGCTCCCCCGTGCCCCCTCGCCAGGGTCCAAGGGGACCCTGGACCGCCGGATTTACGGGGCTGCGAGGCTGCGCAGGAGCCTTGCGAGGTCGGGTTCCAGCACAAGGGCCGCCGCGGCTTCGGGGCGGAACAGGCGGCGTTCGCGCTGGTGGCGCTCCGGCCATTCCGCCAGCATCCGCGTCACGCGCAGGCGGAAGACCAGCACCTCACAGGGCAGCAGCACGCCATTGGCCTTGCGCTTGTCATAGGCATAGGTGCCAAGCGGATCGGGATCGGCCTCCCCCTCCAACCCCGCCTCCTCGAAGGCCTCGCGCGCCGCGCTGACATGGGGAGCCTCGCCAGGCTCGACCCAGCCCTTGGGGACCACCCAGCGACGCGTCTCCCGGCTTGTCACCAGCACCACGCGCAGGTCGCCGGCCTCGCCCGTCAGCGGCACGGCCGCGCATTGGCGACGCAGATCACCCGCGGGCCTGCCGCCCATCATCACGCCATCCGGCATCGCCAGCCCCGTTCCCCAACCAGGCCGGGGGTGAACCCCGTTGATTCCACATGGAGAATCATGGGGCGCTTGTGAAGGGCGGATTAACGGATTGGCGCTGTTTCAGTATACAAGGCGCAAATTCATGGAGGTGTCACGAAGCCAGGCCCAGCACCTGCAGCGCATGGGCGCGCAGCTTCACCTTCTGCACCTTCCCGCTGGCGGTCATGCCGATGGCCTCGAAATCCTTCACGATGCGGAGGTGCCGGGGCAGGCGGAAATTCGCGACCTGGGGCTTGAGCCAGGCGAGGAGGTCCGCGGCCTCGATACTGGCGCCGTCGCGCAGCTGCACGAAGGCGGCGCAGACTTCGCCGAGCCTGGCATCGGGAACGCCGACCACCTGGGCCATGGCGACGGCGGGGTGGGCGGAGAGGACCTCCTCGACCTCCGCGGGGGCCACGTTCTCCCCGCCCACGCGGATCACGTCCTTGATCCGGCCGGCCATGCGCAGCCGGCCATCCGCATCCATCGTGCCGAGGTCGCCAGTGCGCAGGAAGCCGTCCGGGGTGAAGGCCTTGGCCGTGTTGTCGGGATCATTGAGGTAGCCCTTCATCACGGACCAGCCCTTCACCTGGATCTCGCCCGCGCTGCCGGGCGGGAGCGCGGCGAAGGTCTCGGGATGGGCGATGCGGAGTTGGAGGCCTTCATGGGGCACGGCGCCGCCGGCGATGCGGGCGGCGACGGGTTCGCGATGGTCGGAAAGCGCGACGTTGGGCGAAGCCTCGCTGAGGCCATAGGCCCAGCAGAGATCGCCGACGCCCATCTCCTCCACGATGCGGCGCATCGTCTCCGGCCCCGCCGCGGCCCAGCCGCCGCGGAGGTGGATGCGGGTGCGGTCGAAGGACGGATGGGCGAGCATGAGCTGGAAGATCGCGTCATTGCCGGAGGTGACGGTGCAGCGCTCCTGATCCAGCAGAGCCAGCGCCTCGCCGGCCTCGAAGGTCGGGGGCGTGACGAGGGTGGCGCCGGTGACGAGGCAGACGAGGAGCGAGAGGGTGGAGCCCGCGACGTGGAAGAAGGGGCGGCAGTTGAGATAGCGGTCATCGCTGCGCACGCCGAGTTTTTGCGAACAGACGGTGGCGTTGCGGAGCATGTTGTGATGCGTCAGCAGCACGCCCTTGGGATGGGCGGTGGTGCCGGATGTGTATTGCACCAGTAGCGGATCATCGGCGTTGACCTGCGCGATGGCGGCGTCGAGCACCGCTTCAGGTGACTGCTGCGCGCGGAACACGTCCCAGGATTCCTCGCCGCTGACGATGATGTGCGCGAGATCGGGCAGTTCCGGCGCCACCTGGCGCACCGCGGCGGCGAAGTCGATGCCAAGGAAGGTCGCAGACAGCAGCACGGCCTTGCACTTCGCGCGCGACAGCGCGAAGGCGATCTCCGGCGCCTTGAATCGCGTGTTGATGGGCACGGTGACGGCGCCGATCAGCGCGCAGGCGTAGAAGCTGCTGACCCAGCGCGCATCGTTCCCCATGAGCAGGCCGACGAAGTCGCCCTTGCCGATGCCGCGCGCGAGCAGGCTGCGCGCGATGGCGCGGGCTTCTTCGCGGAGCTGCGCATGGGTGAGGCGCGCATCGCGGGCGACGACCGCCTCATCCGCGCCACGGTCACGCGCATGGGCGTCGAGGAAGTCGGCGAGGCGCTTCGTCCAGCTCATGAGCCGAAGCCCGCCATGGTCTTGCGCCATTCGGCGGCGGCCAGGCTTTCCTCGATCGCCAGCAGTTCCGTGGCCAGCGCACCGCGGGGGTCGCGTTCCAGCCCCTCATCGATGCTGCGCTTGGCCAAAGCGAGGCCGGTGGCGGGCGCCTTCAGGATCGTTGCGGTGATCTCCGCCAGCGCGGCTCCCAGCGCTTCGGGCGGGAGGAGGCGCGTGACGAAGCCAGCGGCGACGGCCTCCTCCGCCGTCAGGGTGCGGCCGGTGAACATCATGTCCTTGGCGAGGCGCTTGCCGAGGATGCGGGGCAGGCGTTGCGTGGCGCCCACCGTGCCCCACAGCGCCTCGGGCGTGCGGAAGCTGGCCTTGGGGGTGGCGATGATGAAGTCGCAGGCGCCGGCGATCTCGACGCCGGAACCAATGGCGGGCGCCTCCACCACGGCGATGCTCGGCATGGGCAGGCGTTCGATCAGGTCGTAGGCGAGGAAGCCTTTCACGCGGCGGGCGCGGACGGCGTCGTCGCTCATCCCCTGGCGTTCCTTGAGGTCCGCGCCGGCGCAGAAGACGGGACCGTTGCCGCGGATGACGACGAGCTTTGCGGCCTCCGCGGTCGCACGGCGGCAGGCGGCGGCGAGTGATTCCGCGAGCGCGGTGTTCAGCGCGTTGCGGGCGGCGGGACGGTTCAGCGTCAGCGTCACCAGGCCATCGGCCGCGTCGTAGATCAGGACGTCATCGGTCATAGGGCGGATTCCTCGCGCAGCGCGGCGATGCGGGCGGCGTCGTAGCCGAGTTCGGAAAGGATGGCGTCCGTATCAGCGCCGAGCGCGGGTGCGGGGCGTGGCGCGGGGTCGTCGAAGCCGTCGAAGCGGAAGGGCAGGCGCAGCGCGGGGTGCGTCGCTTCGCCATGCGGGACTTCGGCGATGCAGCCGCGGGCCTGGACATGCGGGTCGGCCACCACCTCGTCCAGCGCCAGGACGGGGCCGTTCGGCACATCGACGGCGTCCAGCGCCGCGACGGCCTCCGCGCGGGTCATCGCCTCCATCGCCGTCGTCATCGCTTCCATCACGCGGTCGCGCTGGGCCAGGCGGCCCGCATTGGTGGACAGCGCCGCATCCGCCAGCAATTCCTGCAGGCCGAGCGCGGTGCAGAGCGGCGCCCAGTGCTGGTCGCTGGCGGTGATGTGCAGGAAGCGGCCGTCGCGGCAGCGGAAGCTGGCGGTGGGCACGCGGCCGGGATGTTCGGTGCCGAGGCGGGGCGGCACTTCCCCCAGCGCGAACAGCCGCGCGGCGGCGATGGTCAGCAGCGCCACCTGGCCATCCAGCATGCTGAAATCGACATGCGCCCCCTGCCCCGCCGCATCCCGCCCGCGCAGCGCCGCCAGCAGGCCGATGGCGACCCAGAGCCCCGAGGTCAGGTCGGCCACGGGAAGGCCGGGCTTCACCGGGCCGCCGCCGCGCTCCCCGGTCAGGCTCATCAGCCCGCCCATGGCCTGGAAGACCGTGTCGTAGCCCTTGCGCTTCGCATAGGGACCGGTCTGCCCGAAGCCGGTGCAGGAGAGGTAGACAAGGCGCGGGTTCACTTCCTTCAGCGACGCATAGTCGAGCCCCCGCCGCTTCAGCGCGCCGGTCGGGAAATTCTCGACGACGACATCGGCGCGCGCCGCGAGGTCGCGGATCACCTGGCGGCCGCCTTCCTTCCGCATGTCCACGGTGATGCTGCGCTTGGCGCGGTTGCAGGCGAGGTAGTAGCCGCTGACGCCGAAATCGAAGAAGGGCTCGAAGCTGCGAGTCTCGTCGCCGGTGCCGGGCTGCTCCACCTTGATGACCTCGGCGCCCATCTCCGCCAGCAGCATCGTGGCGAAGGGGCAGGCCAGCACCCGCGACAGGTCAAGGATGCGCACACCGTCCAGCGGCTTCATGGCGAGGCCCCCGCCAGGCGGAGGCGCATCGCCTCGGCTTCCCGCACCAGGCGCCCCATGAGTTCCTCGGCGCCCGGGATGTCATCGATCAGGCCGGCGGATTGGCCGGCCTCCGTCTTGCCATTGGCGACATCGCCATCCAGCGCCGCGTCCTTCAGGGACCGTGATCTGAAGAGATCGTCCAGCGCTTCCTTCGTGGCGCCGGCGCGCTCCGCCGCTTCCATGGCGCGGGCGAAATGGTTGCGGAGCTGGCGGATGGGCAGGCCCTGCTTGCCGACCAGGGCGGTGTCCGCGATGCCGGCCTTCAGCACCGCCTGCTTGTAGGCGTCATGCACCGTCGCCTCCCGCGTCATCAGGAAGCGGGTGCCGAGTTGCGCGCCCTCCGCCCCCAGCGCGAAGGCCGCGCAGATACCGGCGCCATCGGCGATGCCGCCGGCGGCCACCACGGGGATGGTGACGGCCTTCACCACGGCGCGGACCAGCACGAGCGTGGACACCTCATGCGGCGGCGGGTGGCCGCCGGCCTCCCCACCCACGACGATCAGGGCATCGACGCCGGCGGCTTCCGCCTTCACGGCATGCTCCGGCGCCGCCACCACATGCAGCCAGCGCGCGCCAAGGCGCTGGAAGCGCTCGACATGGCCGCGGGGGCCGCCCTGGCTGCCGATCATCACGGGCACGCGCTCCGCCGCCGCGATATCGAGAAACTCGGAGGACCGCTTGTTGTAGAGCGGCACGTTGACCGCGAAGGGGGCGTCGGTGCCCGCGCGCACCGTGCGGATGGCGGCGACCAGGTCATCCGGCCGCATGGGCCCTGCCGCGATCACGCCAAGCCCGCCCGCCCGGCTGACCGCCAGCGCCAGAGCGGGGCTGGAGGAGGCCCAGCTCATGCCGCCCTGGATGATCGGGTGGCGGATGCCGAGCAGGCGCGGCAGGCGCGATCGGAATCCCATGCGGTCCATGCGGCGTTTCCTCGACAGGCCCTTGCCGGTTTCGGGCATATTGGTTGATATTGTCAACCGTCAGGGAGGAACGCCAATGATGCGAATGACGCGCCGTGCCTTGGTGGCTGCTGCCGCCGCCCTGCCCCTTCCGGCCCTGGCACAGGCGCCCTGGCCCAGCCGGACCATCCGCTTCATCGTCCCCTTCGCGCCAGGCGGCCCGGTGGAGGTGCCGGCGCGCTTCCTGGCGGACCACCTCGGCCGCGCGCTGGGCCAGACCGTGCTGGTGGAGACGCGCCCCGGTGCGGGCGGGTCCATCGGGGCACGAGAGGTGGTGGCGACGAATGATCCGCACACGCTGCTGGTCTCGACCTCCGGCGTCGCCATCGCGCCAGCGCTGATGCGGAACCCGGGCTACGACCCGATCGCCGACCTGGTGCCCATCACCGTCATCAGCGATGCGCCGATGGTCATCATGACGCGGCCGGACCATCCCATCCGGGACCTGGCGGACCTGATCGCGCGCGCGAAGGCGCGGCCGGATGGCCTCACCTATGGCACCTCCGGCGTCGGTTCGACCACGCATATGGGTGGCGCGCTGTTCGCCACCCGGGCGGGGATCGAGCTGCTGCACGTGCCCTATCGCGGCGCGGCGCAGGCGACCACGGCGCTGCTGTCCGGCGACACGGATCTGGTGGTCGCCGGCACCATCGATGCGCTGCCGCATCTGCGCGACGGCAGGCTGCGCGGCATCGCCATCACCAGCGGCCAGCGCAGCCCCGTCCTGCCCGCGGTGCCCAGCATCGCGGAGGCGGTGCCGGGCTTCGACCTTGCCATCTGGTACGCCATGTTCGGGCCGCGCGGCACGCCGGCCGCGGTGGTGCAGCGCCTGGCGGCGGAGATGGCGCCGCTGGCCCGCGGCAACATCCTGGCGACGCGCATGGAGGAAAGCGGCGCCACGCTGCTGCTGGACGGGCCCGCGCGGCTGGCGGAGCGCATGCGCGTCGAGGTCCCGCAATGGCGGGAGGTCGCGACGCGCGCGCGGATCAGCGCGGAGTAGCGCCGGCGAGGCGCAGCAGCGCCGCCGCGATCTCCGCCGGGCGTTCCAGCGGCGTCAGGTGGCGCGCACCCTCCAGCGGCTGAAGGGTGGCGCCGGGGATGCGGCGGACGATCTCCTCCGCCATGGCGGGGGGCGTCGCGCCGTCATCCGTGCCGACCATGACCAGCGTCGGGACGCGGATGGCGGCAATCGCTTCCCGCAGGTCGGCCTGCCCCAGCATGCGGCAGGCGGCGGCGTAGGAGGCGACGTCATTCGCCAGGAACACCGCATCGGCGGCGGCCTCCACCTCCGGATGCGCCTCGCGGAAGGCGGGGCTGAGCCAGCGGGCGTGCTGGAAGGGCAGCAGCGCGGCCATACCGGCTTCCTCCGCCTTCGCGGCGCGATCGCCCCAGGCCTGGGGGGCTTCGGGGCCGTACCAGGCGGTGGTGTCGATCGGGACCAGGGCCGTGCAGCGCGCGGGATGGGCGACGGCGAAGGCCAGCGCGATGGTGCCGCCCATGGAACAGCCGCAGACCAGCGCGCGGTCCCAGCCCGCATCATCCAGCACCGCCGCCAGATCATCCGCCATGCGGGAGACGGGCGTCGGCCCGGCATCGCGGCCGGAGGCACCGTGGCCGCGGCAATCCATCGCCAGCAGCTCGGCACGACCCCCGATGGCGGCGGCGACCTGGTTCCAGAAATGCCGGTCGAGCGCCAGGGAATGCAACAGCGCGATCCGCGGCGCGCCCGGGGCCGGGGCGATGGCATAGGCCAGCGCCAGGCCATCGGCGGCGCGGGCGATGCGCGTGGCGGCGAAGGGCATCAATGGTGTTCCCAATCGTCGAGGGAGTCGGTGTTGGGCGGGGAGGTGCCGAGGATGTCCCCGGCTGTGGTGACGCCAAGGCCGTTCAGCAGGCGGTTGGAGTAGTTGAAATAGGCGCAGACCTGGTTAGCCTCCAGGATCTCCCCGTCATTCGCCCCGGCCTCCCGCAGCGCGGCGATATCGGCCTCCACCATCCCCTGCGGATCGAGCGTCAGCTTGCGGACGTAGCGCAGCAAAGCGAGTTCCTTGCCCTGGAAGACGCGTTCGGGCTGGGCGGCGGCGAAGGCCTTGTAGATGGCGCCGGCGCGGGCCTCGTCCTTCAGCAGGCGCGACAGGCCGGCGAAGTGGTGCGCGACCGAGTAGTCGCAGCGGTTCGACAGGCTGGTGTAGACGGCCAGGCATTCCAGGAACCAGACGGGCATGGAATTGCCGGTGTGGTGGAGGACCGATTTGTAGAGGGCGCTGTGCCCTTCCATCGTGTGCGGCCGCAGGCTGTGCGCGCGCATCACGTTGTCGATCTTGCCGCCCGGGCCCTTCACGCGGTCATAGAGCGTGCGCAGATACCCTTCGCTTTCGTCGTAGGGCACCAGCCGGATCCAGGCGGGATTCGCGTCTTCGGTCATGACATCCTCTTGGCGAAGCGCCGTTCCAGCCGCGCGGCGGCGGCGGAGAGCAGGGCGCAGATGATGAAGTAGAAGAGCGCCACGACCAGCCAGGTCTCGAACACACGGCCGGTGGTCGCGGCGACCTCGTTCCCCAGGAAGGACAGGTCCTGGATGGAGATGAGCGAGATGATGGAGCTGTCCTTCACCAGGCTGATCCCCTGCCCCGCCAGCGGCGGCACCACCCGCGCCACGGCCTGTGGCAGGATCACCAGGCGGAACAGCCGGAGGCGCGAGAGGCCGAGCGCCTGCCCGGCCTCCCACTGCCCGCGCGGCAGGGACTGGATGCCGGCGCGGACGATCTCCGCGACATAGGCGCCCTCGAACAGGCCGAGGCAGAGGATGGCGGCGATCACGCCGGTGGCGTGCTGCGGCGGGCCGAAGAGCCAGCCGATGACGCGCAGCGTGTCCTCGTCCTGCCGCCGGATCCAGTCCTCCAGGCCCAGGGCGGGGACGATCTGCGCGGTGACGAAGAAGTAGAAGACGAAGATGAAGACCAGCGGCGGGATGTTGCGGATGGTCTCGACATAGGCGCCGGCCACCAGGCGCGGCAGCAGGGCCGTCGCGCTGCGCGCGATGCCCATCAGCGTACCGACCACCGCCGCCACGATCGCCGCCCAGAAGGAGACGCGGAGCGTCGTCATCACGCCCTGCAGCAGCAGGTTGGCGACCCAGCCGCGTTCCGCGTCGTGCCGTGCGACGAAGCCCAGCACGGGACCGAAATTCCAGCGATAATCCAGCGCCGCGCCGGCGCGCCAGGCCAGGAAGCCCAGCGCACCGACGACGATTGCCAGCAGGGCGGCGTCCAGCAGGCCGAAGCGCGGGGTGCCCCGCGCGAAAGGACCTCCCGGACGTTGCATCAGCCCGGGACCTGGTCCCGCCATTCGCGGTTCTGGAACCAGTAGGCTTGGCGTTCCTCCAGGAATCCGTCGAGCTGGCGCGACGCGATCCAGTTGTTGAGGAAGTTCAGCGCATCCGGGTCGCCCTTGCGCACCGCCATGCTGTCGATCTGGCGGGCCAGCGGCTGGGCGAAGGGGCTGAACAGGGCGGCTTCGTTGTCCAGCACCGCGAAGCGCGGGCGGGGCATCGATCCCACCATGCCATGGGCGCGGCCGTTCACGACTTCCAGGATGGACTGCGCATCGTCGTCGAACTGCCGGAAGGTGGCGCGGGGGAACAGGCGCTGCGCGGCAGCGAGGGCGGAGGTGCCGCGACGGCCGCTGATGGTGACGTTGGGGCGGTTCCAGGCCTCCATCGTCGTCATGCCCTCCGCCAGGCGGCGGCTGGCGGCGAGGTCCACGCCCGAGGCGGAGTAGGAATTGGTGAAGTTGGCGGAGAGGTTGCGCGCCGCCGTCACCGTCATGCCGCCGATGATCATGTCGAAGCGCCCGGCGAGCAGCGCGGGGATGATGCCGTCCCAGGCCGTGGGCACGAATTCGGGCCGCACGCCCATATCCTGCGCCAGGCGCGTCGCGACGTCGATCTCATAGCCGATCAGCTCGCCCGCGCGGTTGCGGAAGGCCCAGGGCACGAAGGTGGACATGCCGACGCGCAGCGTGTTGCGGCGCTTGATCTCCTCGATGACCGAGGACGCGGCCAGCGCGGCGCGGGCATCCGCGGTCTGCGCCTGGGCCGTGCCGGTGATGGATACCGCGGCGCCGGCCGCGGCGGCGGGGGCCAGGAAGCGTCTCGTGATCCAACCCATCGTCTCTCTCCTTCTCGGTTGTCGTTCAGGCCGCGGCGCCGCGCAGCCGGCGTTCCAGCCCCTGCACGGCAAGCGACAGCGTGACCGTCACGCATAGATAGAGCGCGGCGACGGTCAGCCAGATCTCGAAGGTCATGAAGGTGTCGCTGATGACGTTCCGGCCTTCATTGGTCAGGTCGAAGATGGCGATGACGCTGACGATGGCGGAGTGCTTGATCAGTGACACGCCGAGGCCGGCGAGCGGCGGCAGGATCACGCGCAAGGCCTGGGGCAGGATGATGAGGCGATACGCCTGGGCGCGCGAGAGGCCCAGCGTCCACGCGGCTTCCCATTGGCCGAGGCGCACGGCCTGGATGCCACCCCGGAAGATCTCCGCGGCGAAGGCGCCTTCGAAGATGGCCAGCGCCAGCACCCCGGCCCAGAAGCGATCCATGCCGAGGATCGGCGCCAGGATGAAATAGACGATGTAGAGCTGCACCAGCAGCGGCGTGTTGCGGATGGCCTCCACATAGCAGGCCACGATCCAGCGCCCGGCGACCGAGCCCGACAGCCGCAGGATGGCGGCGCCGAGGCCGATCACCACCGTCAGCAGCAGCGCGAGCGCGCTGATCTCCAGCGTTACGGCCAGGCCCTTCAGCAGGGGCCCGGGGAAGAACTCACCCTCGAAGACCTGGAACAGGTGGCGGGGCACGCGGTGCCATTGCCAGTTGTAGCCCATCCCCGCGGCGCCGGAGACGACAAGCCAGACCAGCGCACCGGCGAAGACCGCGAATTGCGCGATATCGATCAGGGCGCGGCGGCGGCCCTGCCACCGCGCGGCGGCGGGGGGTGGCCTCACGGCGGCAGGATGCGGCGCGGCGGGCGCGACAGGATGCGCGCGACCATGGGGGCGAAGACGGCGATCGGCGCTTCCGGCAGGCCGGCGGCGATGGTGGTGATGTCGTAGCGCTCCACGAACTCGGCCGTGGCGGCGAAGTGTTCGTGGCCGCGCCAGCGTTCGCGGCCATCCGGGTCCACCGCTTCGTCCGGGTGGTCGTGGCAGTGGTGCGACTGGAAGATCTGGTGGCGTTCCAGGATCCAGCGGCTGGCGTCGCTGACATAGGGCGCCAGCATGGCGGCGGCGAAGGCGCCATGGCTGTTCGGGCAGACGGTGAAGCCGACATCGTGGAACAGGGTGACGACGACGTATTCCTCGTCCCGCCCATCCTGCAGCGCCGCCGTCGCGGCCTGGATGCTGTGGCGGTAGTTGTTGACCTGGTAGCCGAAGCCGGGATCGGCGGCGGTCGCCTCCAGCATCCGCAGCGCATGCGCCGCCTGCTGCCCGGCATCGAAGACCTGGCGCTGCCGCGCCAGCAATTCCCAGTCGCCACGGCGGAAGGCGTCGAGGCGCGGCGCCTCGACATACTGCCAGCCGGGCTCCAGCAGGGGGGACCGATCCGCCGCCATCGCGCGGGTCAGCCCGTCGGCGCCCGGTAGCGGAAGGCCTTGTCGAAGCGGCCCACCACCCATTCGCCGCAGGCCACGGGCGCGTGCTTCGCCTGGGCGGGATCGTCCAGCAGGTCACGCGGATCGACCACGGTGTGGAAGCCGGGATCGTAGAAGACGGCGACGCTCTGCCGCGCGCGGCCGGAGGTGTTCACCACGCGATGCGGGTTGGAATGGAAGCGGTCATTCGTCCAGCGATGCATCAGGTCGCCGATATTGACGACGAAGGTGCCCTCGATCGGGTGGGCCATCACCCAGTCGCCGCTCGCGCTGCGCACCTGAAGCCCGCCCGTCATGTCCTGGTAGAGGAAGGTCAGACCGCCGTAATCCGTGTGGGGGGCGACGCCGAACTGGTCCTGGCCGAGATCGGGCGGCTGCGGCGGGTACCAGATCAGCGAACCGCGGGCGAGCGGACGCGCGAAGCGCTCCGCGAAGAAGCCGGCATCGCGGCCGAGGCTGAGCGCCAGGCCGCGCAGCACCGCCTGGCCGAGGCCGAGCACCGCCTCGTAATAGGGATAGACCGTCTCCCGCAGCGCGGGCAGGGCTTCCGGCCACTGGTTCGGGCCCATCAGCGGCGTGCCGGCGGCGACGTCGGGATCATCCTCCGGCAGTTCCAGGCCGAAGACGAAGCTTTCCTTCAGATCGACCTTGGCGCCCGTATACATCTTGGCACCGCCATGGCCGATCCAGCCGCGGTGGCGCTTGTTGACCTTCACCGCGGCCTTGGCGTCCTCCGGCAGGGCGAAGAAGTCGCGCGCGCGGGCGAAGACGCCGTCGATCAGCGCCTGGGGGATTCCGTGGTTGGCGACGTAGAAGAAGCCGATACGCTCGCTGGCTTCCCGCATCGCCTGGCCGGCGGCGGCGCTGCCTTCAGGGTCGCCGGCCACCAGGGCGCCGATGTCGATGACGGGGATCTCGCTGACGGCGATCTGCTTCGCGGTCGCATAGGCCATGGTGACAGTCTCCTCTGTCGCCATTGTCATGCGGAAGCCGCGTGGCCGCCAGCCCAGAAGGCGAGTTCCTCGCCCGTCACCTGTCCCTCCACCGCCGCCGCCAGGCCGAGCGCCATCAGCGGCGCCAGCTTGAAGCCGTGGCCCGAACAGGCGCTGGCGAGCGTGACGCCGGGCGCGACCCCGCGCAGCACGAAGCGGTCCTCCGGTGCCATGGTGTAGAGGCAGTGGCGCGCCGCGATCAGGCGGTAGCGGTCGAATCCGGCGATGGCGCGGGCACCGGCATCCAGCAGGGCGGCGACGCGCCCGGCCCTGGGCGGATGGCGTGGCGCGGCGGGATCGACGGTGAGGGAGGTGTCGTAATCCCCGATCTTCAGCCGCGTGCCCGCCCGCGGCGGCAGCACATAGATGCCGCCCGTCGCATGCCCCGGCAGGCGGCAGAGCAGCATCGGCGCGTCCTCCCACAGCCCCGGCGGCGGATCGAGATAGGCGATGGTCTGGAGCGAGGCGCGGAGCCCGAATCGCCGCGCGGCTTCCGGCATCAGCGCCAGCACGCCGGCGCCGGCGGCCACCAGCGTCGCATCCGCGGCGACGCGCGATCCATCCACGAGCAGCGGACCCCCTTCCGGGCAGGCGGCGACCGGGGTGTGGGGCCGCAGTTCCACGCCACAGCGCGGCAGCAGCCCGGCCAGGTCCGCCAGGATGGGTGCCGCCAGCAGCATGCCCGATCCCCCGACCTCCATGGCGCGGATCACGCCCTCCGGGTTCAGGGTGGGGATGGTCGCGGGATCGACGGCCGCGAAGGGCAGGCCGTGGCTGGCCTGGGTCCGCGCCACCGCGCCCTGCCAGGGGGTTTCCTCCCGCAGCGCATAGATGGCGCGGGCCGGCACCAGGCGATCCTGGCCCGTCTCCGTGAAGAGCGCGCGCCAGGCGGCGAAGGCAGCCGGCATCATCGCGGCGTAGCCTTGCATGGTGCCGTAGGCGTGGCGGATGATCCGGCCCTCATCGGCGGAGGAACCGCCGGGGTTGGGGATCGGCCCGCCCTCCAGCACCGTCACCGCATGGCCGCGCCGCGCCAGCGCCCAGGCGGCGGAAAGGCCGAGGATGCCGGCGCCGACCACGGCGATGCGCCGCGGCCGGTCCGTGCGATCCTGCAGCAGCCCAGCGATTCGGCGGGTCAGGGAGTCCATGGATGCGTCTCGACCGGATGAGCGTCTCGGCGCTGGAGGCGCGCTTCGCCGTGGGCCAGCGCGGCATCATCCTGCCGCTCGGCAGCCTGGAACAGCATGGCGCGCCGGGGCTGCTGGGGACGGATGCGATCTGCGCGCAGGCGGTGGCGGATGGCGCGGCGGCGCGGGCGGATGGCGTCAGCGCGCCGGTGCTGGCCTATGGACAGGCGCAGTTCCATCTGGGGCGGGCGGGCACGGCGAGCCTGCGGCCCTCCACGCTGATGGCCGTGCTGGTGGATGTGATGACCAGCCTGGCGCTGGGCGGCTTCACCCGGGTGCTGCTGCTGACCGGCCATGGCGGGAACATCGCGCCGGCCCAGGCCGCGATCCAGGAGGTGATGGCGGAGGTGTCGATGGGGCGCCTCCTCCTGCCCGCGCCGCTGACGGTGAAGCTGCGGACGTGGTGGGAGGGGCCGCGCCTGACGGCGCTGCGGCGGGAGCCGTATGGGGACCGGGAGGGCTTCCACGCGACGCCGTCGGAGATCGCCATCGCCATGGCGCTGCATCCGGAGGCGCAGCCGGAAGGCTGGCCGGCCTTCCGCCCCCTGCCCGCCGACCCGCTGCATGATGCCGGCGGCGACCGCCACCTGGATGCGGCGCGCCACCGCGCCATGTTCCCGGACGGGCTGATCGGCAGCGACCCGTCCCTGGCCCGCGCCGAACACGGCCATCCGTTGCTGGAGGCCGCGGTCGCCGATGTCGCGGAGGTCTTCGCGGCCTTCCAGGCGGCACCGGATCATGCGGCGCGGTAGGCGGTCGCCTCCACCTCCACCGTGATGCCGGGGGCGAAGAAGCTGCTCATGTAGATCCAGCCAAGCGCGGGGCGGATATCGGCGAAGACCTCCCCATGCGCGCGGCCGGATTCCTTCCAGTGCTCGGGGTTCACGACGTAGATGCGGGTCTTCACCACATCGGCCATCGTCATGCCCACCGCCTCCAGGCTCTCCCGGATCAGGTCGAGGCAGGCCAGCGTCTGCCGGTACACATCGCCGGGGTGCAGCACCGTGCCGTCCGGCGCGCAGGGGCTGCAGAGCGCCGTCTCCGCATAGGGCCCCACGCGCACCGCCCGGCTATAGCCGCAGGCGACCTCCCAGGGCCGGTCGGTGGCGTGCGACGACCGCTGGCCTGTTGTCGGCCCGGCCGATTCAGACGTCCGCGACCTGCGGTCGCTCCCGTCATCGGACGGGCTCACCCCTGCGAAACGCCCCAGCGCGTGTTGATCTCCTCGAAGAAGCCGCTGGCGGTGCGGATGGTGATCCAGGCGTTCAGGAAGTTGGTGAAGACCACGTCGTTGACCGGGCTCAGGAAGGCCATCGGGATCGGGTTGCGCGGCGTGTTCTGGAAGATGGCGACGAGGTCCGGATACTCCTTCGTCAGGAAGGCGGCCTCGATCAGGGAGGACATGGTCGCGTCCACCCGGTTGCCGAGCAGTTCCTGCCAGTCCCGCGCCGGGCTTTCCACGCGGCGCAGCGTGGCGCCGGGCAGCGCGGACTGCACCCAGGTCTCCATGGTGGTGCCGAGGTTGACGCCGATGGTGACGTTGCGCTGGTTCAGCGCGTCCCAGTTGGCGAAGCGGTTGGCATCCCGCCGGCGGACCAGCGGCACGAAGGCGTTGCGGCCCCAGGGGATGGAGAAGCTGGCGGCCATGGCGCGGGGGACGGACATGGAGGTGCCGGTGAAGACCACGTCGTACTGGTCCGCCTGCAGCCCGTTGATCAGGGTGCGCCAATCCGTCGCGATGAATTCCGCGCGCACGTTCATGTCCCGCGCCAGCTGGTTGGCGGCATCGATCTGGTGGCCGCGATACTCCCGGCTGGCGGGGTCGCGGAAGCTCATCGGGTTGAAGTCGCCCGTCGTGCCGAAGCGGATGCGCCCCGCCGACTGAATGGTCTGGAGGCGGGAGGCCCCGGCGGCCTGGGCGCTGGCCTGGCCGGGCATCGCCACGGCGGCGGCGGCCGCGGCAGCGGCGGGGAGGAAGCGGCGTTGCATGGGGGGTCTCCTGACGAGCAAGCGGGCTTGCTTTGGGACATAAGGGTGCGACAACGATTGGCCAGGTGCAACGGGTGCGCCGGGATTCGATGGGACACCGCATCGCATGAAACTCCAGGCGCGCGCCACCATCCTTCTGCTGGCCGCCCTGCCCCTGCTGGCGGGCTGCGGGGGCAATTGGGGGTGGCATGTCGTCGATCCCCGGGATTCCCGCGGCCAGGCCAACCTGTCCTTCATGCTGTCGGGCTTCTGGGCCACCGTGTCGCTCAGCCTGTCCACCATGCTGCTGTCGGTGCTGCTGGGCCTGGCGGTCGCGATGATGGGCATGGCGCGCTTCCGCGTGCTGCGCTGGACGAACCGCGCCTATGTGGAGCTGTTCCGCGCCATCCCGATCCTGGTGATGATCCTCTGGGTCTTCTACGGGCTGCCCGTGGTGCTCGACATCCGGCTCGATGTCTTCGTCGCCGCGATGCTGGCCATCGCGATCTGCGACAGCGCCTTCGAGGCCGAGATCTTCCGCGCCGGCATCCAATCCGTGGAGCAGGGGCAGCGGGAGGCCGCGATGGCGCTCGGCCTGTCGCCCTGGCAGCGCATGCGCTTCGTCATCCTGCCGCAGGCCATCCGCCGCGTGCTGCCGCCCATCGCCAACCAGTTCATCTACGTCGTGAAGATGTCGTCCCTGGCCAGCGTGATCGGCTACCAGGAGCTGACCCGCAAGGCGAATGAGCTGGTGGTGACGGTGTTCAGGCCGCTCGAGATCTACACCATCCTCATCCTCGAATACCTCGTGCTCATCCTCTGCATCTCCTTCGCCGTGCGGTGGCTGGAGAAGAAGATGGGCGCGGACCAGGGCGTGCGGCGGGTGGGGTAGGCTGCATCATGCCGTGAGGCGCCGGGCGCGCGCCCGGCTTCGCCGCATGAGCGGCGGGCGCTACCTGTCCACCGCATCGGCGGCGATGATCATCGGCCGCCAGAGATCGATCTGCGCGGCGACGAAGGCCGGGAAATCGGCGCCCGCCATCGGCGCGTGATAGTTGCCGATGGTGGCGAATTGCGCCGTCGTCGCCGGGCGCGCGCAGATCTCCGCCAGGCCGCGCTGCAGCCGCTCCGCGATGGCGGGCGGCAGGCCGGCCGGCGCGCTCAGCCCGTGCCAGTTCTTGATGATGAGGTCATGGCCGAGCTCCCGGAAGGTCGGCAGGCCGGGCGCGGCCGGGATGCGGTCCTCCGCCGCCACGGCCAGGCCCACCAGCTGCCCGGCCGCGATGGCGGGCAGGCTGCCCACGATGCCCTCGAAGTTCAGCGCCACCACGCCCGTCATCAGGTCGATGCGCAGCGGCCCCGCCCCGCGATAGGGGACATGCACCATGTCGATGCCCGCGCGCAGGCAGAAATTCACCCCCGTGATGTGCCCGATGCTGCCGATGCCGGAGGAGCCGAAATTGATCGTCCCCGGCGCGGCCTTCGCCTTCGCCACCAGCTCCTCCAGCGTGCGGACGCCGAGGGAGGGATGCGCGACGCAGCCGCCGAAGGTGCTGCCGAGATAGGCGACATGCGTGAAATCACGCAGCGCGTTGTAGGTGATGCGCGGGAACATGGTCGGCGCGATGGTGAAGGGCGCGTTGTTGGAGAGCAGGAAGGCGTGCCCATCCGCGGGTTCGCGCTTCAGCGCCTCCGCAGCCAGCATGCCCGCCGCGCCGGGTCGGTTATCGACCACGAAGGACTGCCCGAACATCTCCGCCATCTGCGGCGCGATGACGCGCGCGACGAAGTCGCTCGACCCGCCGGGCGGGAAGGAGATGAGGATCCGCACCGGACGGCTCGGCCAGGCGGGCTGCGCGATGGCCGGCAGCGCGAGCGTCGCGGCGGTGGCGGCCAGTAGTCGGCGGCGGCTCGGCATGCAGGCGGGCTCCGTCCGGATCGGTACGGGCCTTGCATGCCAATCCCGTGCCACGCCCTCCCCTCCCTGATGACGAGGCCCCGAAGCCCGCCCATGCCGCGCCTGACGATGCTGCTGAATGCCGGCTTCTCGGGCCCCCAGGCCTGGCTGCTGCTGGCCATCCGCCGCGGCTACCTCGGTGATATCGCCATCGACCTGACGCCCGGGACGGGCGCCTGGAACGCCGCGCCCGGCCTCGTCGCGGGGGGCCATGACCTCGCCTATGGGGATGTCCATTCCTTGGTGGAGGTCGCGGCGCGGCAACCGGAGGTGGCGCCGATCGGCATCTTCGCCGTGCACAATGCCTCCCCCAGCGCCATCGCCGTCCTGGCAACGGGTCCGATCGGGGGGCCGGCGGACCTGCCGGGACGGCGGCTGACCGGCCATGCCTCCGATGTCGCGCTGCGCTGCTTCCCCGCCTATGCCGCCGCCACCGGCATCGATCCCGCCGGCATCGTGGTGGCCCCGGCGGAAGGGGCGATGGCCAACCTCGTCGCCTGGATGCGGGCGGGGGAGGCCGATGGCCTGTTCGGCTATGTCAGCACGATCACCGCCGCCATCGGCCGCGACGCCGCGCGGGGGCTGCGCTTCCTCCGCTACGACGCCGCCTTGCCGGACAGCCTCGGCAGCCTGGTGATGGCCTCCCCCCGCCTGGTGCGGGACGAACCGGCGCTGCTGGGCCGTCTCTGCGCCGCCCTCGCCCGTGGGGTGCGGGAGGCGATGGCGGAGCCCGCGGCGGCGATGGACGCGGTGCTGTCCTTCGCCCCCGCCGCCGATCCCGTGGCCGAACGGCTGCGCTGGGAGACGACGCTGGCGGTGGAGATGGCAAATGCCGCGCCCGGCCTGCCCCCCGGCGCGATCGCCCCCGGGCGCCTCGCCCGTTCCGCCACCGCCTTCGCCGCCAGCCTCGGCCTGCCACCGACCGATCCCGACCGCCTCTTCACCTCACGCTTCCTGGGAGCCGCCCGATGAGACGCCTCCGCATCCGCCTCAATGCCGGCTTTTCCGGCCCCCATGCCGGCTTCCTGCTGGCGGAGGCCGACGGGCTGCTGGAGGCAGCGGGCATCGCGGTGGAATGGCAGCCGGGCAACGGCGCCGCGGCCGTGGTGGCCGACATGGCGGAGGATGTCTGCGACCTGGCCTATGGCGACCTCTCCGCCCTCATCATGCGGCTGGGCCACAGCGCGCCGGGCAGCGGGCCGCAGGCGGTCTTCATCGGCTTCAACCGCACGCCGCTGACCATCGCCGTGCCGGTCGCCGGCGCCGCGCAGCATCCCGTGGACCTGGGCGGCCGCATCCTGACGGGCCATGCACGGGATGCCGCGCTGCTGGCCTTCCCGGCGCTGGCCCGCGCCGTGGGGCTCGATGCCCGCAGCGTCCGCATCCAGCCATCGGAGGCATCCCTGGCCGAGCAGGTGCGGCAGATGATCGTGGGCGACGCTTCCGACGGCGTGTTCGGCTTCGCCAACACCATCATCGCGTCGCTGGAGGCGGCGCGGCTGGATTTGGCGGGGTCGCTGCGCTTCCTGGACTACGCCACCTGGCTGCCGGACCTATACGGCAACGCCCTGATCGCGTCGCGCCACCTGGTGGAGCGGGAGCCCGAGGTGCTGCGCGCGCTGGTCGATGCCGTGGCGCGCGGCTTCGCCGCCGCGGTGGCGGACCCCGAACGGGGCGTGGAGGCCGTGCGGCGCCTGGCGCCCGATATCGACCTGCGGATCGAAACGAAGCGCTGGCGCGGCACCATCGCGCGGGAGATGGGGCACCCCGAGGGCGCGGTGCTCGGCATCGGGGACGCGCACCCGGCCCGGCTGGCGCAGGCGATCACGCAACTGGCGGAGGCGCTGGAACTGCCACGCCGGCCTGGCGCGGCGGAGGTCTTCACGCCGGACTTCCTGCCACCGATCGAAATCAGGCGAGGTCGGTGATCGCACCATGCGATACCGTTTCTTTACCGCAACCGCCTTATCGACGGTCCCTGCCCCCATCCCAAAACGGATCGGGTCTGCAGGAGATGCTCGATGTTCGGTGACCTCTCGATCCGCAGACGGCTGATCGGCACCTTCGGTCTTCTGCTCGTGCTCACGGTCCTGCTCGGCGCCGTCGCGCTCAACCGCATGGGCGCGGTGCGCGAGGTGGCCGTTGATCTCGAAACCAACACGATGCCGAGCGTGCGGGGGCTGGGATCCCTGAATGTTGTCGCCGGCGACCATCGCTTCAACCTGGCGCTGCACGTCGTCAAGACGACGGAGGCGGAGATGCGGCGGGTCGAGGGACGGATGGAGATGTGGGAAGCCCGCTTCGCGCAGGTGCTGACCGCGTATGAGCCGCTTGCCAACAGCGCCGCCGAGCGGCAGCTCATCGGCAGCATGCGCCGCGCCTGGGATGGCTACGTGCTGGCGGCGCGGGAGACGCTGGCGCCATCCCGCGCGATGCAGAAGGAGCAGGCCGCACAGCTGCTGGAAGACCGCGCCATCCTCGCCTATCGCACGCTGAGGGAGGAACTGGACAAGCTGGTGCAACTCAACATCGACGACAGCGCGCGATCGGGGCGGGAGGCTGCCGAGGCCTTCTCCCAGACCTGGACCCTGGTCCTTGGCCTTGTCGCCCTGTCGGTGCTGCTGGGCGGGGGACTGGCCTTCATCATCCTGCGCGGGGTGGATCGCGACATCGCCTCCGTCATCAGCCCGATGCAGGCGATGGCGGGCGGCAACCTGTCCGTGGTGGTGCCCGCCATAGCGCCGCGAACGGAAATCGGCCGCATCGCCACCGCCCTGCACGCCTTCCACCGGGCGCTGCTGGAGAAGCGCGCGGCCGACGAAGCCACGGCGCGGGAGGCTGCTGCCAAGGCGGCCCGGGCCGCGGCTCTGGAAGCCATGGTGCAGGGCTTCGAGGCGGAAGCGACAGCGGCGCTCGCGCGCGTCATGGAAGCCTCGGCGGCGCTCGACACCACGGCGGGCGAGATGCAGGACATCGCGACTGGCGGTGCGGAGCGTGCCACGTCCCTCGCCGCCGCATCCGAACAGGCCAGCGCCAATGTGCAGACCGTGGCCGCCTCGGCGGAGGAGATGGCCGCATCGGTCGGGGAAGTCGCCCGGCAGATCAACGGCAGCGCCCAATCGGCCCGCCTCGCGCTGGAGCAGGCGGAGGCGACGGACGTGGCGGTCGGCGAGCTTTCGGGCTCCGCGCAGCGCATCGGGGAAGTCGTGCGCCTCATCACCGGCATCGCGTCGCAGACCAATCTCCTGGCCCTGAATGCGACGATCGAGGCGGCGCGTGCCGGCGAACACGGCAAGGGCTTCGCCGTGGTGGCCGGGGAGGTCAAGGCGCTGGCCACCCAGACCGCCCGCGCGACGGAGGAGATCGGCGCCCAGATCAGCGCGATCCAGGTCGGCACCGCCAAGGCGGTCAGCGCCATCCAGGACATCGCGCGCACCATCGCGACCATGAGCAATGCGACGCAGCAGGTGGCCGCGGCTGCCGAGGAGCAGGCCGCGGCGACCCATGAGATCGGCCGTGCCGTCGCGGAAGCCGCGGCCGGAACGCAGGATGTGAGCCGTCACGCAAGCGGCGTCACGCAGGATGCGCGGCAGACCGGCGAGACCGCGCGGCGTGTGCGCGGCGCCTCCTCCGGCCTCCAGCAGGATGCGCTGGCACTGCGGGGGCGGATCGACAACTTCCTGGGTGGCATCAGGGCCGCCTGACCGCCCGCGATCCACTCGACAGCGCTGGCCCATGCCTGGTCCGGCACCCGGGAGCCCGGATCCTTCGCGGATGCCCGGCCGGTCTGTCAGCGGGCCAGCGCCGGCGCCAGGCTGGCGGCGAGTGCCTTCACCGCCTCCGCCACGGGTCCGGCCAGCAATTCGGGCGTGACGACGGAGACGGCGCCACCGCAATTCAGCGCCATCACGCGCGACCCATCGGGGCAGATGATGGGCACGCCGATCGAGTTCACATCGGGATGGGCGCGGCGGAGGTTCAGCACGAAGCCGTGGCGGGCGAAGTGCTCCAGCGCATCCTCGATCTCCGCCCGCGTCCCGGCTTCCAGCCGCGCCAGCACGGCCAGGCGCTCCGCCGCATCGACACCCGCCAGCCAGGCCCAGCCGAGTGCGGTGGACGCGATGGGCAGGGTGGCGCCGACAGTGAAGGACAGGCGGAGGATCGTCGGCGCCTCGGCCCGCGCCACGATCAGCATCGTATCGTCCTGCCGGGTGGCGAGCGACAATTGCACGCCGAAGCGGTCCGCGATTCGCTGCATGCCGGGTTGCGCGGCCTCCGCGATGCCGCCCTTCGCGAGGGCAGCGTAGCCGAGCGAGAGCAGCCCGTAGCCCGGGCGCAGCCGCCCCGGGTCCCGCCCCGGCACCAGCACGCCCATGCCGGTCAGCGTGTGGCACAGGCGCCAGACGGTGGATTGCGCGAGGCCCGTCATCGCCGCGATCTCCGTCGTGCCGAGCTCCGGCCGCGCGGCGGTGAAGCAGCGCAGCACCTGGACGCCGCGGGCCAGCGCCGTGACGAACTGGCGGTCCTTCTCCTCCACAGGCCCCCCGTTCCGTGATGCTGCACCGCATGGGCGGAAGGTTGACGCCGGCCGGGTGCGGCGCGACGCTCCACCCACGATGCAAATAGCCAATCCGCACAGCGAATTCAAACCCGGCGCGCTGACCGCCCATGGCTTCCCGGACCTGCGCCCCTTCTTCGCGCCCCGGGCGGTGGCGCTGCTGGGCGCGACGGAGGACCTGGCGAAGTTCGGCGGGCGCTGCCTGAAGCAGATGCTGGATTTCGGCTTCGCCGGGGATGCCTTCCCGGTGAACCCGAACCGGGCGACGGTCTTCGGGCGCCCCTGCTTCCCGAACCTCGCCGCCCTGCCGGCACGGCCCGACCATGTCGGCATCGTGCTGCCGGGCAAGGCGTGCATCGAGGCGGTGGCGGAGTGCGGGCGGCTCGGCATTCCCTTCGCCACCGTCTTCTCCTCGGGCTTCGGGGAGCTGGGCACGGAGCAGACGCTGGCGGCGCAGGCGGAGCTGGTGCGGGTGGCGCGCGCGGGCGGCGTGCGCATCATGGGGCCGAACTGCAACGGCATGATCAACTTCGTCGATGGCTTCGCCCTGACATCGACCGCCACCATCAGCGGGCCGAGGCGCCCGGCGGGCGATATCGGCGTGGTGGGGCAGAGCGGCGGCGCGGCGCAGGTGAACGTCATGTGGCGCGCGCAGGAGATGGGGCTCGGCATCTCCTACCAGGTCAGCAGCGGCAACGACGCGGATCTGGACCTGCTGGACTATGCCGCCTTCATGCTGGAGGACGCGCACACCAAGGTCGTGCTGATGCTGGCGGAGCGCATCCGGGATGGTGCGCGCCTGCGCCTGCTCGCCGCGCGGGCCGCCGAGCTGGAGAAGCCGATCGCGCTGGTGAAGTTCGGCAGGACGGAGGCCGGCGCGCGGGCGGCGGCGTCCCATACCGGCGCCATCACCGGATCGGATGCGGTGTTCGATGCGGCCGCCAGGCAGCTCGGGCTGATCCGCGTGAACGATGCGCGCGAACTCTATGAGGTCGCGATGCTGCTCCGCCGGCGGCAGCGCCCCGCGGGGCATGGCGCGGCGGCACTCGCCGTGTCCGGCGGCAACCTGGTGGCGCTGACGGACCAGGCGGCGAGCGTCGGCATCCGCTTCCCGGACTATGTGGCGGAGACGGCGGAGCAGCTGCGGAGGCTGATCCCGGGCTTCGCCGCGGTGAACAACCCGACCGACCTCAGCGCCGGCGCCATCGGCACCAGGGACACCTTCGCGAAGGCGGCGGCGATCATCCTGGAGGACCCGGCGGTGGACGCGCTGGTGCCCGTCATCACCATCGCGCCGAACGACGACATCCGGTCCGTCACGGCGCTGTCGGCGGCATCCGACAAGCCCGTCGCCATACTCTGGACCGGCCGGTCCGCCGCTGATCCCACGCTGACGCCGGAGGTGCTGGTGCGGGAGGGCCATGCGGTCTTCCGCGATGCCCTGCCCTGCGCGCAGGCGCTGGCGCGCAGCATGGACTGGGCCGCCTTCCTGCGCCGCCGCACCGCGCCGCCCACGCGGCCCGCGGGCCTGGACGCGGCGCGAGCGCGAAGCCTGCTGGCCGCGGCGCCGGCCGGGGCGATGAGCGAGGCTGCATCACGCGCCGTGCTCGCCTGCTACGGCCTGCACGGGCCGCTTGAGGGCATCGCCAAGACGGCGGAGGAAGCGGTGGCGGAAGCCACGCGCATCGCCGGCCCGGTCGCGCTGAAAATCCTCTCCGCCGACATATCGCACAAGACGGAAGCCGGTGGCGTGCGCCTCGGCGTGCAGGGCGCGGAAGCGGTGCGCGAGGCCTTCGCGGCCATCATCGCCAATGCCCGCGCCCATGCGCCCGCGGCGCGGATCGAGGGTGTGCTGGTGCAGGAGATGGTGGCGGGCGGGCAGGAGATGCTGCTGGGCCTGACGCGCGACATCACGTTCGGCCCGGTGCTGACCATCGGCTTCGGCGGCACACTCGTGGAAGTGCTGCGCGACGTCACCTTCCGCCTGCCGCCGGTTTCGACCGACGAGGCAGAGGAGGCGCTGGAATCGCTGCGCCTGGCGCCGCTGCTGCACGGGCATCGCGCCGCGCCCGCCTGCGACATCGCGGCACTGGCGGAGGCCATCGCGCGCTTCTCCTGGCTCGCCACCGATCTCGGCGAATTGGTGCATGAGATCGACGTGAACCCCATCGCGGTGCTGCCGCAGGGCATCCGGGTGCTGGACGCGCTGGTCGTGACGCGGGACGCTGGGGCATGACCCTTCTGATCGACCACGCCGAGGCCGGTGTCCTCCGCCTCACCCTCAACCGCCCGCAGGCCGCGAATGCGCTGTCCCGCGCGCTGCAGGATGCGCTCGTCACCGCGCTGCACGATGCCGCGACGGATGCGGCGACGCGCGCCGTGCTGGTCACCGCCGCCGGCGGGCGCGTCTTCAGCGCCGGCGCCGACCTCCGGGAGGATCTCGGCCTGCCGGTGGTCGAGGCGAAGCGGCTGCGCCGCGCGATGCTGCTGCGGAGCATCCTGGCGGTGCTGGATTGCCCGAAGCCGGTGGTGGCGATGGTGCGCGGCAAATGCGTCGGTGGCGGCGCCATGCTGGCGCTGATGGCGGATGAGGTTCTGCTGGAATCCGGGGCCTCCATCGCCATGCCGGAAATCGCGCTGGCCATGCCCTCCCCGCTCGGCATCACCATCATCAGCGCGCGGGGCGGCCGGCAGGCGGCGCATCGGCTGATGCAGGCGAACCAGCCCATGGATGCCGGGGCGGCGCTGGCCTCAGGACTTGCCGATGCGGTGCATGACGATGCGGCGCTGGAGGAAGCGGCGCAGGCGCGCGCCGCCGCGCTCGGCGCGATGGATCCCACCGCCTATGCCACCAACAAGCGATGGCTGAACGGCCCGCTGCGCGCGCGCATCGTCGCGGCCGCGCAGGCCGCCGAGGCCGCCCATGCGACAGGTCCCCATGATGCGCATTGAACTCTCCCCCGAACTCGCCGAACTGCGCGGCCCGATCCGCCGCTTCGTGACGGAGCAGCTGGAACCCATCGCGGCGCGCATCGATGCGGAGGGTGAGATCCCGGATGCCGCCTGGGACCTGATGCGCAGCCAGGGATGGCTCGGCATGCTGCTGGCGGAAGCGGATGGCGGCGGCGGCGCGGACCTTCCCACCTACTGCCTGGTGATGGAGGAAGTGGCGCGCAGCCATCGCTGCTTCACGCTGCTGCTGGACGCGACCAGCGGGCTGACACCCATCGCCATCGCGCGCCACGGCACGGCGGCGCAGAAGGATCGCTGGCTGAAGGGCCTCGCCACCGGTCGGCTGCGCGCTGCCTTCGGCCTCACGGAACCCGGCGCGGGATCGGACGCCGCGGCCATCACGACGCGCGCGACGAAGGTCGAGGGCGGCTGGAAGATCGAGGGCCGCAAGCAGTGGATCAGCGGCGGCCATGCCGCCGACGTCGTGATGGTGATGGCCGTCACCGATCCCGCCAAGCGCGCCCGCGGCGGCATCGGCGCCTTCCTGGTGCCGCGCGGCACGAAGGGCTTCGACGTCACGCGCATCGACACCACGATCGGGTCGGAGGCGATCAAGCTCGGCGAACTCACCTTCACGGATTGCGTGGTGCCGGATGACGCGCTGCTGGGCGATCCCGGCCAGGGCTTCGCCATCGCCATGGGATCGCTGAGCAATGGGCGCCTCGGCGTTTCCGCCGCCTGCGTCGGCGCGGCGGACCGGCTGCTGGAGATGTCGATCGCGCATGCGAAGGACCGCAGCACCTTCGGCCAGCGCCTGGCGGACCGCCAGGCCATCCAGTGGATGCTGGCCGACAGCAAGGCGGAGATCGAGGTTTCACGCGCCTTCCTCTACGAGACCTTGCGCAAGGCCGCGGCGGGGGAAGACCTCGGCAACCTCGCCGCCATCTGCAAGCTGCAATGCAGCGAGATGGTCGGCCGCGTGGCGGATCGCGCGGTGCAGATCCATGGCGGCGCCGGGCTGATGCGCGGCGTGCCGGTGGAGCGCTTCTACCGCGATGTGCGCCACTACCGCGTGGGCGAAGGCGCCTCCGAGGTGCTGCGCATGGTCATCGCGCGGGAGCTGGTGAAGTGAGCACCGTCCTGACCGAGACGCGCGACAGCGTCGCCTTCGTCACGCTGAACCGGCCGGAGGCGATGAACGCGCTGTCCATGCAGCTGCGCGCGGAGCTGGCGGCGGCGATGCGGGCGGCGGAGGCGGACGCCGAGGTGCGCGTGGTGGTGCTGCGCGGCGCGGGCGAGCGTGCCTTCTGCGCCGGCGCGGACATCAAGGAATTCGTCGAAGTCCCCTCGCCCCCTGCCTACCGCCAGGCCCGCGTTCCCGAGAGCTGGATCAGCCCCTTCGATCACACCCGAAAGCCGATCATCGCGAGCATCCATGGCTTCTGCCTCGGCGGCGGGCTGGAAGTGGCACTCGCCTGCGACATCCGCATCGCGGCGGAGGATGCGCAGTTCGGCCTGCCGGAAACCGGCCTCGGCATCATGACCGGCGTCGGCGGATCGCAGCGCCTGCCGCGCATGGTGGGGCTGGCGCAGGCGCTGGACATGATCCTGACCGGCGACCGCATCGACGGTATCCGCGCGCGGGAGATCGGCCTCGTCACCCGCGTGGTGCCGCGCGCCGATCTGGCGGCGGAGACGGAGGCGCTGGCCGTGAGGCTCGCCGCGCGGCCGCCCATGGCGATGGCCTTCGCGAAGGAGGCCGTGCGCGCGGCGCAGGATCTGCCGCTGCGCGACGGCATGCGGCTTGAGATCGACCTCATCACGCATCTGCTGAACACCGAGGACCGGATCGAGGCCGCGCGCGCCTTCCGGGAGAAACGAAAACCGCAATTCACCGGCCGCTGACGCGGCCGCGACGAAGGGGAGGAACAACAAGATGCCAGGACCCACACGCAGGCTGCTGATCGGTGCCGCGCTGGCCCTGCCCGGCCTTGCCCAGGCCCAGGCGCCCTGGCCTTCCCGCCCCATCCGCCTGATCAATCCCTGGACGCCGGGTGGGCCCGCCGATGTGGTGGCGCGGCCGGTGGCGCAGAAGCTGTCGGAATCGCTCGGCCAGCCCGTGGTGATGGAAAACCGCCCTGGCGCCAACGGCACCATCGGCGCCGCCGCGGTCGCCCGCGCGGCGCCGGATGGCTACACGCTGTTCTTCAGCCATGTCGGGCCCATCGCCATCAGCCCGAACTTTTCCGCCAGTGTCCCCTTCGATCCGGTGCGCGACTTCGCGCCGGTCACGCAGCTCGTCTCCGGCCCCATCGTGCTGGTGGTCCGGCCTGACGTGCCGGCGAACAGCGTGGCGGAGCTGCTGGCGCTGGCCCGCGCGCAGCCCGGCGCGCTGTCCTACGGCTCCGTCGGCCCGGCCAGCACCACGCATCTGGCCGGGGAGATGCTGGCGATGATGGGCGGCGTGCAGCTGCTGCATGTGCCCTACCAGGGCGCGGCACCGGTGGTGACGGACCTGCTTGGCGGGCGGCTGCACTTCGCCTTCATCAACTTCGCCGGGGCGGTGGCGCAGATGCAGGCCGGCACGCTGCGCGCCATCGCGGTGTCCACCGAACGCCGTTCCTCCGGCCTTCCCAACCTGCCGACGGTGGCGGAAACGCTGCCGGGCTTCGAGGTGAACTCCTGGTACGGCGTCATGGCGCCTGCGAATACGCCCGCGGCCATCGTGGACCGCCTGCACCGCGACATCGCCGCGGCGCTGCGCGCGCCGGATTTGGCGGCCGCGCTGCGCGCCCAGGGCTTCGACATCGAAGCGACGACGCCCGCGCAATACGCGGCGAAGATCGCCGCGGACCTGCAGCGCTGGGGCGAGCTCGCGCGCGCCACCGGCATCAAGGTTGGATGACCCTTCGATCGCCGAAGGGCGCAGGCGGTGCAGCCGCCGAGCACCCGGAGGCGTGAATCGATGCGTGCTTCAAGGAGGAAACCATGGGCATGCGCATCTGGCACCAGGGCCTGGTGATCTTCGAGGACCTGCCCGAATACGCGGCGGCGACGAAGAAGCACCTCGCCTCCGTGGTGCGGCCGGACACGGAAATCGTCATGCACGGCATCCTGAAGGGCACCTACGCCACCGACTATCCGATCGATGAGCTGCAATACCGCCCGCTGGCGCTGATGCATCGCGCGCAGCCCATGGCGGCGGCCTATGCCGCGGAACGCCAGGGCTATGATGCCTTCGTGATGAGCTACCTCTCCGGCGTCATGCTGCCGGAAATCCGTGCGCTGGTGGATATTCCCGTCGCCAACTACCTGGAAGCCGCCGCGCACCTCGCGACCATGTATGGCTACCGCTTCGGCATCACGCGCTTCGCGCCCCAGCTCGGCAACGAGATCAAGGATTTTCTCGACAGCATCGGCCTGGGTGCGTGCTTCGCGGGCACGGTGGCGTCGGGATACTCCTACAAGGAGATCTTCGGCGGCTTCGCCACGCCCGATGCCGTCATCTCCCGCTTCGAGGAAACGGTGCGCGACTTCGCGAAGAACACGGGCTGCGACGTCATCATCCCGGGCGAGATGCCGCAGAACGTCTTCCTGACCACCAACGGCGTCCATCGCGTGGACGACATCCCCGTCATCGACGGCATCGCCGCCACCTACAAGCTGGCGGAGATGATGGTGGACATGAAGCGGCAATTCGGCCTGACGCGCAGCCGCCACGGCCAGAAGAACTGGCGCCCGCCGCCCGACCGCGTGGCGGACGTCATGCGCTTCTACGGCGTGGACAAGGCCTGGAAGGCGATCGGGGCACTGGAATGAACGCGACCCGCCGCGCGCTGCTGGCCGGCGCGGTCCTGCTGCCCGCCGTGGCGCGCGCGCAGGATGGTTACCCCACACGCCCCATCCG
Organism: Falsiroseomonas ponticola; assembly: GCF_016805305.1. Taxonomy (GTDB): domain Bacteria; phylum Pseudomonadota; class Alphaproteobacteria; order Acetobacterales; family Acetobacteraceae; genus Falsiroseomonas; species Falsiroseomonas ponticola. Next base: position 127,610 of record NZ_JAERQN010000012.1, read on the forward strand.
CCTGGTGGTGCCCTGGCCGCCTGGCGGGCCGATCGACCTGGCGGCGCGGCCGATCGCCGCACGCATGGCGGAGCTGCTGGGCCAGCCCGTGGTCGTCGAGAACCGCGGCGGCGCCAATGGTACTATCGGCGCGCTGCATGTCAGCCAGGCGGCGCCGGATGGCTACACCCTGCTGGTCGCCTCGCCCGGGCCGGTCTCGATCAGCCCGCTGGCGCGCGGCCAGGCGGCGCTGGAGCCGCTGCGCATCTTCGCGCCGGTCTGCCAACTGGTGTCCTCGCCCTCCGCGCTGGTGGTGCGGAAGGATCTGCCGGCCCGCGACATCCCCTCCCTCATCGCGCTGGCGAAGGCCCGGCCCGGCGCGCTGACCTATGGCTCGGCGGGGCCGGCCAGCATCAACCACCTCAGCGCCGCGACACTGGCCGCGCGTGGGGGCGTGGAGATGCTGCACATCCCCTACCAGGGCGCCGCGCCGCTGCTGACGGATTTGATTGCCGGGCGCATCGACATGGCCTTCCTCGGCATCGGCGTCGCCCTGCCGCTGGTGACGCAGGGCAATGCCCGCGCGCTGGCCGTCGGCAATCTGAAGCGCGCCGCCGCCATGCCGGATGTGCCGACGGTGGCGGAGACCTATCCCGGTTTCCAGGCCGACAACTGGTACGGCATCCTGGCGCCCGCCGGCACGCCGCGCGCCATCATCGACCGCCTGCGCCGCGATGCCGCCGCCGCGGTCCGCACCCCCGCCGTGACGCGGGCGATGGTCGAGGCGGGAAACGAGGTCGCGCCATCGGAATCGCCCGATTCCTTCGCCGCCATGATGGCGGAGGACCTGGAACGCTGGCGCGAATCCGTCCGTGCGGCGGGGCTGCGGCCGGAGTAGCCTGCCCGCATGGCCGTGACCCGCCGTGCGACACTCGCCCTGCTTGCCCTTCCCGCCTGTGCCCAGGGTGCCGGGCTGCTCGCCACGCTCCGCCCCGGGCATCCCAGGCTGCTGACGACGCCGGCGGAACTCGCCACCCTGCCCGCCCGGCTGGCGGCGGAGGAGACCGGCCGCCGCTGGCGCACCGCCTTGCTGCGCGACGCCGATGGCCTGCTCGCCCGCCCGCCGGTGGAACGCCGCTTCGAGGCCCGGCGCCCCGTGCTGCTGCCGACGTCACGGGAGATCCTGCGGCGGACGGAGGCGCTGGGCGTCGCCTTCCTCCTCACCGCCGATCCCCGCTACGCGGCGCGGCTGGCGGCGGAGATGCGCGCGGCCGCCGCCTATCCCGACTGGAACCCGAGCCACTTCCTCGACGTGGCGGAGATGACCACCGCCTTCGCGCTCGCCCTGGATTGGTGCCACGCCGCCTGGGGTGAGGCCGACCGTGCCATGGCGCGCGACGCCATCATCGCCAAAGGTCTGCAACCCGGGCTGGAGGGCTTTCGCCAGCGCGCCTTCTGGACGCGGGTGACGCACAACTGGGCGCTGGTCTGCATGGGCGGGCTGGTCTGCGGCGCGCTGGCGGTGGCGGAGGACGCGCCGATGCTGGCGGCGGAAATCCTGTCCCTCGCCATCCCCGCCGCGCGACCGGCCCTGGCTTCCTACGCCCCGGACGGCGCCTGGGATGAGGGCGTGGCCTATTGGGACTACGCCACGCAATACGCGGTCTTCCTGATGGCGGCGCTGGACAGCGCGCTGGGCTCGGATCAGGGGCTTTCCGCCGTGCCCGGCCTGGCGGAGGCCTGGCGCTTCCGGCTGCACCTGGAAGGGCCGACGGGCCGCGTCTTCAACTTCGCCGATGGGCCGGAGGGCGTGCGCAACACCCCGGCGCTGATGTGGCTGGCGCGGCGCTACCAGGCGCCAGCCGCGGCATGGCTGATCGGCCGCGCGCCGGGCGTCACGGGGACCGGCGTGCTGTGGTACCAGCCGGGCGGGCAGGCGCCCGGGGCGATGGGCCTGCCGCTGGATGCCCGGTTCCGGCATGTCGAGGTGGCGAGCCTCCGCGGCGCCTGGGGCGAGCCCGGCGCGAGCTGGATCGCCTTCAAGGGTGGCGACAACGCGGCCAATCACGGGAACCTCGACCTCGGCACCTTCGTGATGGAGGCGGGTGGCGAGCGCTTCGCCATCGACCTCGGCGCCGATGACTATGCCCTGCCCGGCTATTTCAGCCCGGGCCAGCGCTTCAGCTACTACCGCAACGCGACCGCGGGGCAGAACGCGCTGCTGGTGGATGGCGCGGACCAGCCCGCCCGCGCCACGGCCGCGATCACCACCTTCCGCTCCGAACCGGGCTTCGCCCGCGCCGTCGCGGACCTGTCCGCCGGCTACCCGGCGCTGGCCTCCGCAAGGCGGGGTATCGCGCTGCTGGACCGGCGCGTGATGGTGGTGGCGGATGAGGTGACGGGCAGCGCGGGACGGCGCCTGCGCTGGCAGATGCACACGCGCGCGGCCGTGGAGCTGGCCGGCGCGGCGGCCGTGCTGCGCCAGGGCGCGGCGGTGCTGCACGCCCGCATCCTGGAACCCGCCGGCGCGGTCTTCAGCCTGGACAGCGCCGCCCGGCCGCCGCCGGAGAACCCCAATACCGGGGTGCAGCGCCTGGCGGTGGAGGCCACGGGCGCCGCGCGGATCCTGGTGGCCTTCGCGCCGGGGGAACCGGTGGCGGAGGACCGGGTGGCGCCGGTGCGGCGGCCGGTCACGGCCTGGGGCTAGGCGCCCCGGCGCGCATCGTGCCGAGCAGCGCGCGGACCGCGGCGCCGCCCTGGTCCACCAGCGGCAGCGTGCCGCCGGAGAACAGCCAGGACTGCACCAGCCCGAAGGTCATGGACCGCGCGGCCATGGCCGCCAGATCCGCCGTCCAGGGCGCCGCGAGGCCGCCCGCCACGGCGGCGCGCTGGAAGGCGCGCGCGAGCGCGGCCTGTAGGCCGGTTTCCGCCTGGCGCTGCCGGTCCAGCGCCGGCGCCATGTCCTCCGTGTATTCGCAGCGCAGCAGCAGCACCGTCAGCACCTGCCGCCGATCCGGATCCGATTCCAGCGTGGCGAAGCTTTCCACCACCGCCTCCGCCAAGCCCTCCAGCGGGTCGTCGCCCTCCAAGGCGTCGATCCGTGCCACCAGGTCCTCCAGCGGCAGTCGGGCGCGCTCCTCCATGGCGAGGAACAGCGCCATCTTGTCGGCGAAATGCCAATAGACGGCGCCGCGCGTCACGCCCGCGGCGCGGGCCACCTCCTCCAGCGTCGCGCGCGCCACGCCGCGCTGCAGGAAGACGGTCACCGCCGCGTCGATCAGCGCCGCCCGCGTCCGCTCGGCCTCCGCCTTCGTCTTGCGCGCCATCGGTCATGCCCTTCCCACGGTGGTTGCAACCCTTCGTCACTTTACATACGTTCATGAACGTATATTGTCCAGCCCTCTCGCCGGGCAAGCCATCCGCCTGCCCGCCCCTTGCAAGGCCAATGACATGAGCTGGTCGGACTTCCTGTCCCGAACCCTGGGCACCCAAGCGGCGGCCCCGCAACCCGCCCCCTCCCCCCTCAGCCGCCGCCAGGTCGCGCTCGCGGCGCCGGTCGCGCTGCTGGCGGTGGCGGGTGGCGGGAAGGCGATGGCGGAAACCGCTTCCCCCGGCGGCCCGCCGCCCGTCCCCGTCACGGTCGTCACCCTGCGGGCGGAACCGGTGAAGCTCACCACGGAACTGCCCGGCCGCGTCGCCGCCTTCCGCACCGCGGAAGTCCGCCCCCAGGTCGGCGGCATCATCCGCGACCGCCTGTTCACGGAAGGGGAGAGCGTGGCCGCGGGCCAGCCGCTCTACCAGATCGACCCCGCCAGCTACGAAGCCAGCCTGCAAAGCGCGGAGGCCAGCCTGGCGCGCGCGGAAGCGACCGCCGCATCCGCCCGCACCACCGTCAACCGCTACCGCCCCCTGGTCGCGGCGCGCGCCGTCAGCCAGCAGGATTTCGATACCGCGACGGCGAGCCTCCGCCAGGCGGAGGCCGATGTCGCCTCCGCCCGCGCCGCCGTCACCTCGGCGCGCCTCAACCTCGGCTACACGCGCATCACCGCGCCTATCGCCGGGCGCGTCGGCCGGTCTTCCGTCACCGCCGGGGCGCTGGTCACGGCGGACCAGGCCACCAGCCTCGCCACCGTCATCCAGCTCGACCCCATCTATGTCGATGTCGTGCAGGCCAGCGCCAGCCAGCTTCGCCTGCGGCGGGAGATGGAGGCCGGCCGCCTGACCCCGGCGGAGGGCGGCGGCGCGCAGCTGCGCCTGATCCTGCCCGATGGCTCCACCTATGATCGCCCCGGCCAGCTCCAGTTCACCGAGGTGGTGGTGGACCAGGGCACGGGCTCCGTCGTGCAGCGCGCCATCTTCCCCAACCCCGATGGCATCCTGCTGCCCGGCATGTTCGTCCGCGCGCAGCTGGAGGAAGGCGTCTCCCCCGGCGCCGTGCTGGTGCCGCAGCAGGCCATCAGCCGCACGCCGCGGGGCGAGGCGACGGTGACGGTCGCGACCCCGGCGGGCGAATTGCAGCCGCGCCGCGTGCAGGCGGAACGCACCGTCGGCAATCGCTGGCTGGTCACGGCGGGGCTTTCCGCCGGCGACCGCGTGGTGGTCGAAGGCGCCTGGCTGCGGCCGGGCGTGCGGCCGCAGATCACCGAGATCACGCTGGAGGAGCTGGACCGCCGCGCCGCCACGCCCCGCCAGGCCCGGGGCTGAGGGCGCGCCATGTCCCGCTTCTTCATCGACCGCCCGGTCTTCGCCTGGGTGGTGGCCATCATCGTCATGCTGGCCGGCGTGCTCGCCATCCGCCAGCTGCCGATCGCGCAATACCCCTCCGTCGCGCCGCCCAGCATCTCCATCACCGCAACCTATCCCGGCGCCTCGGCGGAGACGGTGCAGAGCACGGTCGTGCAGGTGATCGAGCAGCAGCTGACCGGCATCGACAACCTGCTCTACTTCTCCTCCCAATCCACCAAGGACGGCACCGCCACCATCCGGCTGAGCTTCGCCCAGGGCACCAACCCGGACGTCGCGCAGGTGCAGGTGCAGAACAAGGTGCAGCTGGCCACGCCGCGGCTGCCGCAGGTGGTGCAGCAGCAGGGCCTGCGCGTCGCCAAGGCCACCCAGACCTTCATGATGGTGATCGGCTTCGTGTCCACCGATGGGCGGCTGGATGCGACGGACCTCGGCGATTTCGCCGTCTCCACCGTGCAGGACCAGCTGTCCCGCACCCCGGGTTTCGGCGACATCCAGGCCTTCGCCTCCCAATACGCCATGCGCATCTGGCTGGATCCCGCGAAGCTGCGCGCCTTCGGCCTGACGCCGGGCGACGTGACCAGCGCGATCGAGGCCGAGAACGTCCAGGTGGCCGCCGGCGAACTGGGCGCGCTGCCCTCCGCGCGCGGCCAGCGGCTGAACGCCACCGTCGTCGGCCCCACCTACCTCCGCAACCCCGAGGCCTTCGGCGCCATCCTGCTGAAGGCGAATGCCGATGGCACGCAGGTGCGGCTGCATGACGTCGCCCGCGTGGAGCTGGGCGGGGAGAGCTACTCCACCTCCTCCCAGTTCAACGGCCGCCCCGCCGCCGCCATGGCGGTCAGCCTGGCCAGCGGCGCCAATGCGCTGGCGACCGATGCCGCCGTGCGCGCCACGCTGGAACGGCTGAAGCCCGCCTTCCCGCAGGGCGTCGAGGTGGTCTACCCCTACGAGACCACCCCCTTCGTGCGCCTGTCGATCCATGAGGTGGTGAAGACCCTGGCCGAGGCGGTGCTGCTGGTCTTCATCGTCATGCTGGTCTTCCTGCAGAACCTGCGCGCCACGCTGATCCCGACGCTGGCGGTGCCGGTGGTGCTGCTGGGCACCTTCGCGGTGCTCCACGTCGCGGGCTTCACCATCAACACGCTGACGCTGTTCGGCGTGGTGCTGGCCATCGGCCTGCTGGTCGATGACGCCATCGTGGTGGTGGAGAATGTGGAGCGGCTGATGGAACAGGGGCTCTCGCCCCTCGACGCCACGCGCCAGTCGATGCGGGAGGTCGGCGGCGCGCTGGTCGGCATCGCGCTGGTGCTGGCGGCGGTGTTCCTGCCGATGGCCTTCCTCGGCGGCTCCACCGGCGTGATCTACCGCCAATTCGCCATCACCATCGCCACCGCGATGGGGCTTTCCGTCCTGGTGGCGCTGATCTTCACGCCGGCGCTCTGCGCCACGCTGCTGAAGCCGCGCGCGCATGGCGCGGCGGAACGCGGCCTGGCCGGCTGGTTCAACCGCAACTTCGCCCGCGCCACCAACGGCTACGGCCGGGTGCTGGGGCGGATGCTCGGCAAGCCGCTGCGCTGGATGGTCGTCTATGGCCTGCTGGCCGGCGGGATGGCGCTGCTGTTCACCCGCCTGCCCACGGGCTTCCTGCCGGATGAGGACCAGGGCGTGCTCTTCGTGCAGGTGCAGGGATCCCCGGGCGCCACGGCGGACCGCACCCATGCGGCGCTGGATGCGGTGACGCAGCATCTGCTGGGGGAGGAAGGGGCGAATGTCGCCTCCGTCTTCACCGTCAACGGCTTCAGCTTCGGTGGCCGCGGGCAGAATGCCGGCCTCGCCTTCGTGTCGCTGAAGGACTGGTCGCAGCGGGAGGGTCGGCAGAACAGCGCCCAGGCCATCGCCGGCCGGCTGATGGGCCGCTTCTCCGGCTTCGCGGATGCGATGATCTTCGGCTTCGCGCCGCCCGCCATCATCGAACTCGGCAACGCCACGGGCTTCGACATGATGCTGGTGGACCGCGCCGGGCTGGGGCACGACGCGCTGCTCGGCGCCCGCAACATGATGCTGGGCGCCGCCGCGCGCAGCCCGGCCCTGGCCGGCGTCCGCCCCAACGGGCAGGAGGATGAGCCGCAGTTCCGCCTGGTGGTGGATTGGGAGAAGGCGCGCGCGCTGGGCCTGGCGCCGGCCGATGTGACGGCGACGATCAGCGCCGCCTGGGGCTCGACCTATGTGAACGACTTCGTCGATCGCGGCCGCGTCAAGCGCGTCTATGTCAGCGGCGAACCGGATGCCCGCGCGGCGCCGGAGGATCTGTCCCGCTGGTTCGTCCGCAATGCCTCCGGCGACATGGTCTCCTTCGCCGCCTTCGCGACGGCGGAATGGGGCCAGGGATCGCCGCGGCTGGAACGCTACAATGGCCAGCCCTCGATGGAATTGCTGGGCGGCGCGGCCCCCGGCGGCACCAGCGGCACCGCGATGGCGGAGATGGAACGCCTGGCCGCCGCGCTGCCGCAGGGCATCGGCATCGAATGGACCGGCCTGTCCTATGAGGAACGGCAGGCCGGGTCCCAGGCCCTGGTGCTCTACGGCATGGCGATGCTGGTGGTCTTCCTGTTCCTCGCGGCGCTCTACGAAAGCTGGGCGATCCCGGCCTCCGTGATGCTCGTCGTGCCGCTCGGCGTGCTGGGCGCGGTGCTGGCCACCACGCTGCGCGGCTTCGCCAACGACGTCTATTTCCAGGTCGGCCTGCTGACGACCATAGGCCTGGCCGCGAAGAACGCGATCCTGATCGTCGAATTCGCGAAGGAGGAGATGGAACGCGGCAAGCCACTGGCGGAAGCGGCGCTGCACGCGGCCACGCAGCGGCTGCGCCCCATCCTGATGACGTCGCTGGCCTTCGTGCTGGGCGTGCTGCCGCTGGCGATCGCGACCGGCGCCGGATCGGGCGGGCAGACCGCGATCGGCACGGCGGTGATCGGCGGCATGCTGTCCGGCACGGTGCTCGCGATCTTCTTCGTGCCCGTCTTCTTCCTCGTCGTGCTGCGCCTCGCCCGCCGCCCCACCCCGCGCGCCCTGCCGGCCGCCCATCCCGTGCCGGGAGAATGACCATGAGACACCCCCTTCCCGCCCGCCTGCTGCCCGCCATGGCGCTGGCCCTGCTGCTGCCCGCCTGCAGCCTGGTGCCGGATCTGGCACCGGTGGAATCCCCCGTGCCGGCCGGATGGCCGGAAGGCCCGGCCTATCGCCGCCCCGCCACCGTGGCGGCCGGGGCGCCGACGGCGGCGGCGATCGGCTGGCGCGACATGCTGCGCGACCCGCGGCTGCAGGACACGGTGGCCCTGGCGCTGGCCGCCAACCGGGACCTGCGCGTCGCCGCGCTGAACGCCGCGAATGCCGAGGCGCAGTACCGCGCCCAGCGCGGGGATCTGTTCCCCAGCCTCGGCGCCACCGGCGGCGTGGAGGCCGCGCGCAGCCCGGCCGCCGTGGCGGGCGCGCAGCCCGCCACCTATGGCGGCACGGCCGGCGTCACGGGCCGGACCTGGTCCGCCGGGATCGGCTTCAGCAGCTATGAGCTGGACCTGTTCGGCCGCGTCCGCAGCCTGACCGCCGCCGCCTTCGAACAGTATCTGGGCTATGAGGAGACGCGGCGCAGCACGCAGATCAGCCTGGTGGGCCAGGTGGCGAATGCCTGGCTGACCATCGCGGCGGATGCGGAGCTGCTGGACCTCACCCGCCAGACGCTGGCGAACCAGGAGGATTCCTACCGGCTGACCCAGGCGAGCTTCGCCGGCGGCAACACCACGGAAGTGGCGCTGCGCCAGGCGCAGACCGCGGTGGAGACGGCACGCGCCAACCTCGCCCTCTACACCCGGCAGCTGGCGCAGGACGTGAACGCGCTGAACCTGCTGGCCGGCCAGCCCGTGCCGGACGCGCTGCTGCCGATGGCGGGCGCGCTGGCCGCGCCGGTGGCGGAAGCGGTGCCGGAAGGCCTGTCATCGGCGCTGCTGCTGCGGCGGCCGGATGTGCTGGCGGCGGAACACAATCTGGTGGCGGCCAATGCCAATATCGGCGCGGCGCGCGCGGCCTTCTTCCCCTCCATCACGCTGACGGCCAGCGCGGGCAGCGCCAGCACCGGGCTGAACCGCCTGTTCAGCGCGGGGTCCGGCAGCTGGAGCTTCGCGCCCCAGGTGAACCTGCCGATCTTCACCGCCGGCGCCAACCAGGCCAACCTGGACGCAGCGCGCATCCAGCGCGACCTGCAGGTGGCGACCTACGAGAAGACGATCCAGACGGCGTTCCGGGAGGTGGCGGACGCGCTGGCGGCCCGCGGCACCTATGACCAGCAGATCGCGGCGCAGGAAAGGCTGGTGGAGGCCTATGCCAGCGCCTATCGCCTGTCCCTGCTGCGCTTCCGCCAGGGGCTGGACAGCTTCACGGCACCGCTGGATTCGCAGCGCCAGCTCTATGCCGCGCAACAGACCCTGATCAGCCTGCGCCTGGCGCAGCGGCAGAACCTGGTCACGCTCTACAAGGCGCTGGGCGGGGGATGGGAGGAACGGAGCGTCGTGGCGGCCCGCTGAGCCGGCGCCTCAGCCCGCCAGGATCGCGCCGAAATCGGCATCGGCGAGGTCCGCGGAGAAGGCCGGGAAGCGCGTGGAGAGCCGGCGCGGCCAGCCCGCCACCAGGCGCTCCACCGCCGGGTCCGGCGCGCAATCCACCAGGCCCCGGGCGGGCACGCCCTCCGCCTCCAGCGCCGCGATCGCCATGGCGGCGCTGACGGCCAGGGATGGCACATGCAGCAGCCGCGCCGGCAGCGCCGGCATCAGCGCCGCCCGGCAGGCCAGCGCCACGCTGGCCCGCACGCTGGCGATAGGCAGCGGGTGGTCCGGCGCCAGGGGGGCGGTGAAGCGGGCGCCCCGCCTGGCATGGGCCACCAGGTCACTGATGAAGCCGGCGCCAGGCGGGCCGCTGCGCGTGGTGCGCAGCACCGAAATCGGCAGGCGCAGCACCACGGCATCCGCCTGCCCCCGCCGGGTCGCGTCGGCCAGCAGCGCTTCCGCCACCGCCTTCGTCATGCCGTAGGTGGAGGAGGGGCGCGGCGGGCTCGCCTCATCCGGCTCGGCCTCCCCGCCCCCGAAGACGCCGATGGAGGAGAGCAGCAAGAAGCGTGCGCCGGCCGCGAAGCGCAGCGCGGCGCGCGTGCCCTCCACATTGATCGCCCAGGCGGCCTCGGGATCGGCCTCGCTCGCCTGGGTGGTGATGGCGGCGGCGTGGATGACGGCATCGAAGCGCGTGCCTGGCGGGAAGGCTTCCGCGATCTGCGCGACATCGCCCGTCACCACGCCGGGCGAGGCGGCGCGGTCGAAGCGCGTCACGCGGGCGCCGGATTGCTCCAGCGCCGTCGCGATGCAGCCGCCCAGGAATCCCGCGCCGCCGGTGACGAGGACGCTATTCGGCGGTGACATTCGCGCTGCGCACGACCTCCGCCCAGCGCTGCACATCCTCCGCCAGGAAGGCGGCGAAGGCCGCGCCCTCCCGCAGGTTCGGCGCCATGCCGAGGCGGATGCACTCCGCGCGCACGCTCTCCTTCCGCATGGCCTGGGCGGCCAGGGCGCGGTAGCGGGCGACGGCGGCTTCCGGCACGCCGGCCGGGGCGAAGAAGGCAAGCCAGGCATCGGCCTCCACCCCCGCGACACCGGCCTGCGCCAGCGTCGGCAGTTCCGGCAGGTGGGGAGAGCGGTTGGGGGAGGCCACGGCCAGCGCCCGCACCCGCCCGGCCTGCACCTGGGACAGCACGGTCGGGGTGGTGGCGAAGCTGGCATCGATATGGCCGCCCAGCAGGTCCTGCATCAGCGGCGCCGAACCGCGATAGGCGATGTGGTTCATCTGCAGGCCGGTCCGCGCGCGGAACAGCTCCAGCGTCAGATGCGCGGCCGAGCCCTGGCCCGTGGAGCCGCAGTTCAGCCGGCCCGGCTGGGCGCGGAGCAGGTCAAGGAATTCCGGCATGCTGCGCGCCGGCAGGTCGTTCTTCACCACCAGGATGTGCTGCAGATCGACCAGCAGCGCGATCGGCGTGAAGTCGTTGATGGGGTGGTAGCCGCCGCCCTGCGGGATCAGGGAGATGTTGGTGGCATGGGTCTGGTTGGTGCCGAAGACCAGCTGCGTGCCGTCCTTCACCCCCTGCGCCACGCGGCGCGTGCCGATGGCGCCGGCGCCGCCGCCGACATTCTCCACCACCATGGGCTGGCCGAGATCGGCGGAGAATTCCTGCGCCATCATGCGGGCGATCAGGTCCGTCGGCCCGCCGGCGGGATAGGGAACCACCAGCGTCACGGGCCGCGGCGGCACCCAGGGCGCCTGCGCGACAGCGGGGGCGGACAGGGCGGCGAGGCCCGTTGCGGCGATCAGGCGGCGGCGCGACAGCATGGTTCCTCCCGGGGATTGGCCTTGGCGCCGCACCCTGGCGAAGCGGGCTGCCAGGCGCAATAGCTAGCCGAAGACGGCCTTGATGGCGGCCTCCGCCACCTCCCGGTCCTGGTCGCCGGTGCCGGAGCCGACGCCGATGCCGCCCACCACCACGCCATCCACGATGATCGGCACCCCGCCCTTGAGGTTGGTCATCCGCCCCTCGGTCGCGATGGCGAGCTTCAGTTCCAGCTCCGGCCCCATGCCGCCGGTGGGCCGGCCGGTGGAGGCCGCGGTTTCCGCCTTGCGCCGCGCCGATTCCACCGACAGCACGCGGGCGCCATCCATGCGGATGAAGGACAGCAGGTTGCAGCCTTCATCCACCACCGCGATGCATTGCGGCTGGCCCATGGATGCCGCGTGGTCCACCGCCGCGCGGATCAGCGCGATCGCGGCCTCATGCGTCAGCTTGGTCGTCGCGCGGGTCAGCGCCATGGGCTCTATCCTTCCGGAAGGTCGGTCACCAGCATGCAGCCGGGCGCATGCGTCGCGTAGTAGGGCAGGCCGGAAGCTTCCAGCGCCGTCAGCGCCGTCAGCCCGCAGGCCCAGAACAGGGATTCCTCCCCGGGTTCGGGCAGCAGCACCTCTCCCCAATCCGGCTTCCCGATATCGAGGATGCCGAGATGCGCGGCATGGCCGCGATGGATCGGCGCGCCATGGCTGCGCGGCAGGCGCCCGGTGATGAAGGAGACGCGGCGCACATCCTCCTGCGCGAAGGGGCGCATGGAGACGACGAGGTTGCCGCTGAAGCGCCCCGCCGGCACGGCGGGGATCCAGGTGCGGAAGAGCGGCCCCTGGATGCCGAGTTCAACATGCCGCATGCGGATGCCGGCGCGGGCCAGCGCGGCTTCCGCCCCGAACCAGCAGCCGATGGCGACCGCGACCATGTCCTTCCGCCAGGCGGCCATCAGGTGCTCGGCCGGCGTCGCGACGCCGTCGCGGTACAGCATGTAGCCCGGCAGGTCGGTCCGCACATCGAGGTCGGCGCCCAGTTCCGGCAGCCGCGGATCGCCCTTCTTGCCGACGGCCAGAAGCGGGCAGGCCGCCGGATTCTCCTCGCAGAAGCGGACGAATTCCTTCGCCGCCTCGGCCGGCAACACCACGAGATTGGCCTGAACATAACCCCGGGCCCGGCCGACACTGAGCCCGCGATACCCCCCCCGCACAAGCTGGCGAAACGCCAGCCCGGTCTCAGACATGACGAATGAAGCCCCCATCCACGCGCAACACCGTGCCCGTGACATAGGATGCGGGATCGGAACAAGCAAAGGCCGCCATCGCCGCGACCTCCTCCGGCCGCGCATAGCGGCCCATCGGAATCTGCGCCCAGGACCGGGTGCGGACCTCCTCCTGGCTGATGCCCTCCCGCGCCGCGGCGGCGGCATCGGTCAGGTGCACGCGTTCGGTGCCGACGCGGCCGGGCATCAGGATGTTCACCGTCACGCCCTGCTTCGCGACCTCCGCCGACAGGGTCTTGGACCAGGCGATGATGCCGGCGCGGATGGAATTCGAGATGCCGAGGACGGGCAGCGGCTGCACCGCGCCGGTGGAGACGACCGTCAGGACGCGGCCCCACCCCGCCGCGCGCATCGCGGGCAGGAAGAGGTCCGTCAGCCGATAGACGGCCAGCGCCATCCCCTGGAAGGCCTCCGTCCAGTCCTTCGGATCGCGCCCCGCCGCGCCGCCATAGGCAGGGCCGCCGGTATTGTTCACCAGGATCTCCGGCGCGCCGAATTCCGACGCGACGCGCGCCGCAAAGGCATCGAGCCCGGCGGTGTCCAACAGGTCCAGCGCGAAGCCCGCCGCGCCCTCCCCCAGCGTCGCAACGGCCTGCGCCGTGGCGGCCCGGTCCCGCGCCGCGATGGCGATGCGGGCACCCTCCGCCGCCAGCGCCTGCGCGATGGCGAGGCCCATGCCGCGATTGCCGCCGAGCACCAGCGCGCGGCGCCCCTTGATGCCTAAATCCATGCGCGGGGTCCGAAGGCGGAGGAGACGGATTGCTCGATGAAGCGCCCGCGGCCCGGCCTGGCGCGCAATTCGCCCTGTTCCACGACGACCTCCCCCCGGGACATGACCAGTTCCGGCCAACCGGTCACGGACATGCCCTCCCACGGCGTATAGTCGACGTCATGGTGCAGCAGGTCGTTGGTGATGGTCACGCGCCGCTCCGGGTCCCAGATGGCGATGTCGGCGTCGGCGCCGATCGCGATCCGCCCCTTGCGGTCCAGCCCATAGGTCGCGGCGTTGTTGGCCGCCGTCAGCGCCACGAAGCGCGGCAGGCTGATGCGGCCCACGACCACACCCTCGCTGAACAGGATCGGCAGGCGCGTCGCCAGCCCCGGCACGCCGTTGGAGACCTTGCGGAAGGGCGCGTTCGGCCCGGCGCGCAGCTTGCCCTCCGCATCGAAGCGGTAGGGCGCGTGGTCGCTGTTGAAGAGGTCGAAGGTCCCATCCTCGATCCCCCGCCAGCAGGCGGCCTGGGAGGCCGTGTCGCGCGGCGGCGGGCTGCACATGACCTTTGCGCCGAGTATGTCGGGCTGGTCGAGGTCCTGTTCCGTCAGCGTCAGGTATTGGGGACAGGTCTCCGCGATCACCGTCACGCCGCGCGCGCGGGCGCGCCGGATCTCCTCCAGCGGTTCGGCGCCGGAGACATGCACGATGACCAGCGGCACGCCCGCAATCTCCCCGAGCGTCAGCGCGCGATGCGTCGCCTCCCGCTCCACCGGCAGCGGGCGCGATGTCGCGTGGAAACGCGGCGCCGTCTGGCCACGCCGTTCCAACCGATCCGCGAGCCAGCCGATGATCTCGTGGTTCTCGGCATGCACCAGAACCACCGCACGTTGGTCCCGCGCCACTTCCAGCACATCGAGGATCTGCGTGTCGGACAGGCGCATCGCCTCATAGGTCATGTAGACCTTGAGGCTGCGGTGGCCCCGCGCGATCAGCGCCGGCAGTTCCTGCCCCAGCACCTCGGGCCTCGGGTCCGCCAGCACCAGGTGGAAGCTGTAGTCGAGGAAGGCGTTGCCCTCGGCGCGCCGGTGGTAGTCCTCCACCGCCGCGCGGAGCGACGCGCCGCGATGCTGCACGGCGAAACTCAGCGTGCAGGTCGTGCCGCCGAAGGCCGCGCTGCGGGTGCCACTCAGGAACCCATCCGCCATGCGCGCACCGGCGGAAGCCAGGCCCGGCGCCTGCACCTGGTCGATATGCACATGCGCATCGATGCCGCCCGGCAGCACCAGGCGGCCGGTGGCATCGATCACGCGATCCGCATCGCCCAGGCGATCCGCAATGGCGGCGATCACGCCATCGCGGATGCCGATATCGGCGCGGAAGACATCGGCCGCGGTGGCGACGGTGCCACCACGGATCACGGTATCGAAGCGGGTCATGGGCTTCGCTAGGCCGGCAAGCGGCGGATGTCCATCGACGGCAGGAAGGAGGGATCAAAGACATCGGCCGGCGCGATCGGCGTCGTCAGGCCGAAGGCGCGGGAGACGGTGGCGACGGAGGTGGCGAAGCGGTCGGCGCGCACCCCGCCCATGCCGTCGGCGCGGCTCTCCTCCGTCGTCATCTGCTTCTCGATCAGCCAGCGCAGCTTCTCCGTCTCCAGCGCCACATCGGTCAGCGGTTCCTTGCGGCGAAGGGCGGCGATGGCGGCGGCGGGATCGGCGGCGGCGGCCTGCCAGCCCCGCGCGGCGGCGGCGGTGAAGCGGCGCACGGCGTCCGGGTTCGTCTCCAGCATGCGCTTGGAGGCGAGGATGCCATTGCCGTAGAGCGGCAGGCCGGTATCGGCGAAATACTGGAAGCGGATGTCCTGCGGCCGCGCACCCGCGCGGACCAGGCCGAAATACATGGTGCTGTCGAAGCCGAGAATGGCGTCCACATCGCCCCGCATCAGGAAGGCTTCCCGCAGGCGCAGGTCGCCATACTGCCAGCGGACGCTGGCGGCATCGATGCCGGCCGTCGCGGCAAAGGCGGGGAAGATGCGGTAGGCGCCATCGGTCAGCGCGGCGCCGATCCGCTTGCCGGCCAGGTCACGCGCCGTCGCGATGCCGGCGCGGGGGAAGGACGCGGCGGAGAGCGGGCTGCGGTAATAGACCATGTAGACGCAGCGCGCGGCGCTGCCCGGGTTCTTGGCGTTGAATTCCAGCAGCACGTTGATGTCGCCGATGCCGAATTCGTAGGTGCCGGAACCGACGCGCGTCACCGCCTCACCCGATCCGCCGCTGCTGTCGAAGGTGCAGCGCAGACCGGCCTCGCGGAACCAGCCGCGTTCCTCCGCCAGGAAGAAGGCGGCGTTCGACCCATCGAAGGGCGCGGCGAGGGAAACCTTCACCTCCAGCGCCTGGGCGCGGACGGCGCCGGCGGCCAGGATGGCGGGGGTGGCGAGCAGCAGGGAACGGCGGGTCGGCATGGGGGTTGCTCCTCGGGATGGCGAGGGGTGTGCTGCAACCGCCGTGCCAGCCCCGGATTGCCGCGAAACCCGATCCCGCGCAGGATTGTGCGCAATCCCGTGCGCGAAGGAGCGGCAGATGGCGGGCGACCCGCATCGCCTCGTGGGCGTCATCAACGCGGCCAACCGCCCCAGGGCGGAGGATGCCGATGCCGTCCACGCCCATCTCTTCGAGGCGATCGTGGACCAGCGCCTGCCGCCCGGCACCAAGCTGACCGAGCGATCGCTGGTGGAGACCTTCGACCTCGGCCGCCGCGCCATCAACGATGCGCTGAAGCGCCTGGTCTGGGAGAGGCTGGCGGTGGCGCCCCCCAACCGCGGCGTCTTCGTGGCCGCCCCGGATGCCGAGGAAGCCCGCGCCATCTTCGCCGCCCGCCGCGCGATCGAGGGCGGCTGCGTGGAAGCCGTGGCCCGCGGCGGCAGCGCGGCCGACGCGAACCTGCTGCTGGAGAACCTGGCGGAGGAACACCGCCTGCGCCGCGCGGGACGGGTGCGGGAGGCGATACGCCTTTCCGGCGGCTTCCACACCCTGGTCGCGCGGCTCTCCGGCAATCCGATCCTGGAGGAACAGGTGCGGCTGCTGGTGGCGCGCACCAGCCTGGTGGTGGCGCTCTATGAGGACCGCGCGGGCCTCGCCTGCTGGCATGACGACCATGAGGAGCTGGTGGCCCTGATCCGCGCGCGCCGGCACCGCGCCGCGGTCACGCTGATGCAGAAGCACCTGGCGGATATCGAGCGCGGCTTGCGGCTGGACCGCCCCTCCACGGAGGGGATCGACATCCGCCTGATGCTGGCCCGGTCCCCTTGACGGCAGCGCGGGGTTCCGTGGGAGGCTGGCGCGAATACGGGGGAGACGGCGCGATGGATGGGCTGGTGCTGCAGGGCTATTTCCGCTCGACCGCCGCCTGGCGGGTGCGGATCGCGCTGAACCTGAAGGGCATGGCCTACGCGAAGGTGTCCCGCCACCTGCGGCGGCGGGAACAGGCGGCGCCCGACTATGTCGCGCTGAACCCGCAGGGGCTGGTGCCGGCGCTGGAGGTGCCGGGCCAGGGCGTGCTGACGCAATCCATGGCGATCGTCGAATGGCTGGAGGAGACGAAGCCCCTGCCGCCGCTGCTGCCCGCCGATCCCTGGGGCCGCGCCCGCGTGCGGTCGCTGGCGCAGATCGTCGCCTGCGACATCCACCCGATCCAGAACCTGCGCGTGCTGGCCTACCTCAAGCACGAGCTGGGGCAGGAACAGCCGGCGATCGACGCCTTCGCGCGCCACTGGATCGAGACGGGGCTGGCGGCGCTGGAGGCGCGCCTCGCGCGGGAGGCGGAGACGGGCCGCTTCTGCCATGGCGATGCGCCGGGCGTGGCCGATCTCTGCCTGGTGCCGCAGCTCGGCAATGCGCGGCGCTTCGGGGTCGACCTCGCGCCCTACCCCACCGTGCTGCGGATCGAGGCCGCCTGCACGGCCCTGCCTGCCTTCCAGGACGCCGCGCCGGACAGGCAGCCCGACGCGGAGTGAGCCTCAGCCGACGCTGTTGCGCAGGACGCCAACGGCATCGACCTCGAATTCCAGCGCATCGCCGCTGCGCAGGAAGCGCGGCGGCTTCTGCGTGGCGCCGGTGCCCTCCGGCGATCCCGTCGCGATCACGTCGCCCGGCTGCAGTGGCGTGATGGTGGAGAGGTAGGCGATCAGCGCGGGGATGCCGAAGAACATCGCGCCCGCCTTGCTGTCCTGCACCGTCTTGCCGTTGAGGCGCGTGCGCAGCGTCAGCTCCTGCCAGTCGCTGACTTCATCGGAGGTGACGACCCAGGGCCCGATGCTGCCGGACTCGAAAAAATTCTTGCCGGCGGTGACGCTGTGGGCCTGCCAGTCGCGCACGGAGCCGTCATTGAGGATGGTGTAGCCGCCGACATGCTCCATCGCATCGGCCTCCGCGATGCGATGGCCGCCGCGGCCGATGACGACGGCGAGTTCGCATTCATAGTCGAACTGCTCCGACACGCCGGGCAGCCGCAGCGCCTGGCCGGGGCCGACCAGCGCCGCCTGGTGCTTGAGGAAGTAGGAGATGTTGGCCGGCCCCTTCACCTCCCCGCCCAGGGGATGCGGCTTCGGGTAGTTCAGGCCGATGCAGAACAGCCGCGAATCCGGCAGCGGATTCAGCAGGGTGATGGCGGAAAGCCGATAGCGCGGGCCGTTGGCATCCGTGCAGGCCATGGCTTCCGCCATGGTCTCGGCGGGCAGGGCAACGACTTCCGCACCCTCCAGCAGCCCGTAGCGCGCGGCACCCCCGGTCGAGAATCGCAGCAGCTTCATCCCCTGGCCCTTTCAGCCTGGCACCACCACCTCCGGCATCGCCGCCAGCAGGGTGCGCGTGATTGCGTGTTGCGGGGCATCGAAGATGGCGGCGGTCGGCCCCTGTTCGACGATCACGCCCCGGTGCAGCAGGGCGACACGGTCGCAGATGTAGCGGATGACGGCCAGATCATGGCTGATGAAGAAGTAGGTCAGGCCGAGCCGGGCCTGGAGATCGACCAGCAGGTTCAGCACCTGCGCCTGGACGGAGACGTCGAGCGCGCTGGTGGGTTCGTCCAGCAGCAGCAGCGCGGGCTCCGTCACCAACGCGCGGGCGATGCCGATACGCTGGCGCTGGCCACCGCTGAATTCATGGGGGTAGCGGTGCAGGTGCTGCGGGCCGAGCCCGACCTGCGCCAGGATTCGCGCCGCGCGCTCCGTCCGGCCGCGCGCATCGAGCCCGATGGCGGCGCGGTGCACCACCAGCGGCTCCGTCACGATGTCATGCACGGACATGCGCGGGTTGAGCGAGGCATAGGGGTCCTGCCAGACCACCTGGATGCGCGCGCGCAGCCGGCGCATGGCCGCGGGCGTCAGCCGCGCCATGTCCTCGCCCTCGAACAGGATGCGGCCGCTGGTGGGCTGATCGAGCCGCAGGATGCAGCGCGCGAGCGTGGACTTGCCGGAGCCCGACTCACCGACCAGGCCGAAGCTCTCGCCCTTCGCGACGCTGAGCGACACGTCGCGCAGCGCGGTGACGGGGTCGGCCCGCCGCAGCAGGCCGCCCCGCGTGAAGGTCTTGGTCAGGCCCTCGATCTCAAGCATGGGCGAGCACGCAGGCCACGCGGTGGCCATCCTCCACCGCGACCGTCGCGGGCAGCGTGGCGCAGGCCGCGCTTGCATGCGCGCAGCGCGGCGCGAAGCGGCAGCCGGGCGGCGGCGACAGCAGGTCCGGCACGCTACCGGCCAGGCCCTGCAGCGCACCGCGCGCGACATGGCGCGTGGGGATCGCGGCCAGCAGCGCCTGGGTATAGGGATGCGCGGGCCGGCGGATCACCTGCGCGACGCGGCCGCTCTCCACGATGTTGCCGGCATACATGACGGCGACATGAGAGCAGAGCTGGGCGACGACGCCGAGGCTGTGGGTGATCAGCATCACCGCCATGCCCGTCTCCGCCACCATCCCCTTCAGCAGCGCCAGCACCTGCGCCTGGACCGAGACATCGAGCGCCGTCGTCGGCTCATCCGCGATCAGCAAGGATGGCCGCCCGATCAGCGCCATGGCGATCAGCACGCGCTGCCGCATGCCGCCAGAGAACTGGTGGGGATAGTCATCGAGCCGCGAGGCCGCGTTGGGGATGCCGACCTTGTCCAACATCCGCGCCGCCAGGTCCCGCGCCGCGGCCCGCGTGGTTCGTTCGGTGTGGCGCGCCGCGGCGAGCGCGACATCGACCAGCTGGTCGCCGATGCGGAAGCTCGGGTTCAAATTCGTCGTCGGGTCCTGGAAGATCATCCCGATGCGGCGGCCGCGCAGCTTACGCAACTCGCCCTCGGGCATCGCCAGCACATCCTGCCCCTCGAACAGGATGCGCCCGCCGCGGTAGCGCGCCGGCGGCGTGGGGACGAGGCGGGAGACGGAAAGCCCCGTCAGCGACTTGCCGCAGCCGGTCTCCCCCACCACACCCCAGATCTCGCGGCGATTGATGGTCAGGTCGATGCCGTTGAGGACATGCGCCTCTCCATCGAAGGATTGCATGCCGAGATGCAGGCCCTGGATCTCCAGCAGCGCCGTCATCGCCGCGCCTTGGGATCGAAGAGGTCGCGCAATCCGTCGCCCAGCAGGTTGAAGCCGAAGACGGCGACGAAGATCGCCATGCCCGGCGCCAGCGCCATCCACCAGAAATCCGGCATGTAGCCGCGCGCGACGGAGAGCATGGCGCCCCATTCCGGCGTCGGTGGCCGCACGCCGATGCCGATGAAGCCGAGCGAGGCGACCGTCAGGATCGCGAAGCCCATGTCGAGCGACATCTTCACGATCACCGGCGTAGCGACGTTGGGCAGGATGTGGCGGAACAGGATGCGCGCGCCGGAAGCGCCGATGGCGCGAGCGGCGGTGACGAACATCTCCTCCTTCCGCGCCATGACCTCCGCGCGCACCAGGCGGGCATAGCCGGGCCACCAGGACAGCGCGATGGCGAAGACCATGTTGGCCATGCCGGCGCCGAGTGCCGCCGCAACGGCCATGGCCAGCATCAGGCCGGGGATGGTGAGCTTGAGGTCGGCGAGGCGCATCAGCACCTCATCCACCCAGCCGCCCGCATAGCCCGCGATGGCGCCGATGACGGTGCCGACCGCCGTGCCCAGCAGCACCACGGCAAGACCGGCGACGATGGAGACGCGCGCGCCCGCCATGACGAGCGAGAGCACATCCTGCCCGACCTCGTTCGTGCCGAAGGGATGCGCCAGCGAGGGCGGGCGGAAGCGCGCGGCCGTGTTCACGCTGCCCGCAACATGCTCCGGAAAGGGCGCGAGCCAAGGCCCCGCCACCGCCAGCAGCAGCAGCCCCGCCACCATCACCAGGCCGAGCACGGAGAGCCAGCTGCGGGAGAAGCGATAGGCAGCGCGGCGGAAGGCCTGCCGCGGGGCGACCGTCGCGCTCATTCCACGCGCACCCGTGGATTGACGAGGCCCTGCGCCACATCGACGAGCAGGTTGGAGAAGACGAAGATGCTGCCGATGACGAGCGTGACGCCGATCACCGGCATGAAATCCTGCGACACCACGGACTTCGTGGCGTAGAGGCCGATGCCGGGCCAGTCGAACACTGTCTCCACCAGCACCGTGCCGCCGAGCAGCCAGCCGAAATAGAGGCCGATCACCGTCAGCGTCGCCGCCACCGCGTTGCGGCTGACATACTTGAACAGGATGAGCGAGCGGGAGAGGCCGAGCGCGCGCTCCGTCAGCACATAATCCTGCTGCAGCACCTCCAGCGTCGAGGCACGCATCATGCGCATGATGGTGGCGAGCGGCGAGAGCGACATGGCGAGCGCGGGCAGCAGCAGGTGCTGGCAGGCGACACCGAAGGCGTAGAGATCACCGGCCACCAGCGCATCGATCGTGAGAAAACCCGTCACCCAGGGTGGCGGGTCCTCCGTGATCGGGAAGCGGCCGGACAGCGGCAGCCAGCCGAGCCACATGGCGAAGCCGAGTTGCAGCAGCAGTCCGAGGAAGAAGCGCGGCATGGAGATGGCGCCCAGCGCCGCGATGCGGGAGACCGCGTCCGGCCAGCGATCCCGCCACACGGCCGTCGCCAGGCCCATCGGCAGCCCGACCGCGACGGCGATGAACATCGCGGCGAAGACCAGTTCCAGCGTCGCCGGCAGGAAGGCCGCAAGGTCCTCCGCCACCGGCCGCCGCGTGAAGATGGAGACGCCGAAATCGCCGCGCAGCAGGCCCGAGAGGTAGCTGCCGTATTGCGTCAGCAGCGGGCGATCCAGGCCGAATTCGCGCGCGACATCGGCGATCTCCGCCGCGCTGGCATTCGGCCCGGCGGCCAGCGCCACCGGGTCCCCCGGCAGCATCCGGCCGATGATGAAGACCAGCACCGTGAGCCCGAGCAGCACCGGCACCGTCAGCAGCAGGCGCCGCAGCAGGAAGCGGATCATGCGGTGCTCCCTGCCGCCTGCCTCATCGCAGCGAAAGCCCCGCGACCTCGATCGCGTTGGACGCGACGGGGACGAAGCGGAAGCCCTGGACGTTGTCGCGCAGCGCCAGCTTGCGGCGTTCCAGCACGCCGAAGATGTCCGGCGCGTCGGCCACCACCTTCTCCTGGAACTGGCGATAGATGGCGATGCGCTTCGCCTCGTCCGGCTCCGACCGCCCGGCCTCGATCAGCGCATCGACCTCCGGGCTGTTGTAGACGGCGTTCTGCCAGTTGCCGTTGCGCGACGAATGGTAGGCGGCGAAAGCGATGTTGTCGGGGTCGCCGTAATTCGCAGTCTGGTAGACCGGGAAGAGGTCCGGGAAGGTCTCCGGCGACCGGCAGGCCGCGACCATGTCCGGCCAGTTCATCGGGCGGATTTCCAGCTCGATATTCAGCTGCTTCAGGCTGTCGAGCATGATGAGCGCCCAGCGCCGCTGCTGGTCCAGCCCCGCGACATGCACCATGGTCAGCTTGATGCCGCCATTCGGGCTGCGCGACCGCGCCAGGTGTTCCCGTGCCTTCGCCAGATCCGTGCGGTAGACGGCGAGATCGGGATTGTGGCCGAGGATTCCGTTGGGCAGCGGGCCCACCATGAGGTCTGCATAGCCCGCCGCATCGGCGATGGCCTGGTAGTTGGTGGCGTAGCTGATCGCCTTGCGCAGTTCCACATCCATCAGCGCGCCGTGCCGCGTATTCAGCTTGATGGAAAAGGTGCGGTACTCCGGCTCGATCACACGGACGATGCCGGGGCGGTCGCGCAGCGCATCCATATCCTCGCTGGTCAGGTCGACCGCGATGTGCGCCTCGCCGCGCTGAAGCTGGAGGCGCTGCGTCGCCGTCTCCCGCACGATGCGCCAGATCGCGCCGGTCAAATTGCCGCCGCCGGGCTTCCAGGCATTCGCCACGCGCTCCAGCTCATAGAGGTTGCCCGCTTCAGCGCGGCGCACGCGGAAGGCGCCGGAGGAGGCGAGGTTGGAGCGCAGGAAGGTCTGCCCGTCATCGCTGCCGAGATTGGCCTCGACCTGCTTCTTGGAGACGATCCAGGCCCAGGGCAGCACCTGCAGGAAGGCCGAGAAGGGCTTCGCGAGCGCAAATCGGACAGTGCCGGCGTCGGGCGCGGTGACACCCTCCGGCGTCACGACACCCTGGATCATCCAGGCATTGCCGCGGTTCAGGCGAATGAGGCGGTGGAAGGAATAGACCACATCCTCCGCCGTCACCGCGCTGCCATCCTGGAACTTCGCCGCCGGGTCCAGCTTGAATTCGTAGGTCAGGCCATCGGCGGAGACGGTCCAGGAGGCCGCGAGGTGCGGCACCGGGCGCGGCGGATTGCCCTCCACCCGCACCAGGCTGTCATAGGTGTTCCGCAGCAGCATGCTGGCGGAATAGCCCGTCGCGATGTGCGGATCGAAGTTGGGGATGTCCTGGTTGGACGCGATCACCAGGATGCGGCGCCCGCCCTGCTGGGCGAAGGCGCCCTCCGGCAGCGTCAGCGCGCCGAGTGCGCCCGCAGCCGTCGCCAGCAATGCGCGCCGCGACAGCGCGGCGGAAATCGGATCGATCATGCCCCTCTCCTTCACGCGGCCGCTTCCGCCGCCATCGCCTTCCCGTAGTCCCGTTGCGCCGCCTGCGGCGAGACGAAGCCGAGTGCCACGTCCCGCGCCAGCTGCGCCGGATCACGCTGCGCAGGGTCGCCATAGCCGGCGCCGCCTGCAAGGGTGAGTTCGACGATTTCGGCGGTGCGAGTCAGTTCCACGAGCTGCCCCGTGCCGCAATCGCGGATCTCCCGCCCCCCGGCATCCAGCACGCGGCCCTGCGCGCCGCCGCCCGGCAGGCCACCGGCCAGGCCCGGGATCGGGTTGCGCACGCCCTCGGGATAGACGGAGACCAGCGTCGGCCGCCCGTCATCGAGCCGCTTGCGCAGCCGCACGCTCTGGCCGAGACCGCCACGGTGCCGCCCGGCGCCGCCGCTATCCACATCGAAGCGCTTGCTCAGCACCAGCACCGGCACGCGGCTTTCCAGCAACTCGATCGAGGTGTTGGAGGCCGAGGTCGGCCAGAGCATGGTGGAAAGCCCGTCGCCGCAATCCGATCCGCCCTGCCCGCCGCCGCAGAACAGCATGTCGGAGTAGAAGCGCCCCGACGCATCCTGGCCGTAGATCGTCGCCGCCACGGCAAGGCCGGTGAAGGCCTGCACCTGGCGCGGTGCCGCATCCTCCAGCGCGCGGAAGATCACCGGCGCCAGGTACCAGCCCGTGCGCGTGCGGATGTTGACCGAGGCCGGCTTGGTGCAGTTGAGGATGGATCCCTCCGGCGCCAGCACGGTGAAGGGCCGGTAGCAGCCGGCATTGCCGCGCACACCGGGCGTCAGCATGCATTTCAGCGGATAGGTCGCATGCGCCGCCGTGTAGTTCATGGTGCAGTTCAACCCGCCCTGCGCCATCTGCGGCGGCGCGCCGGCGAAGTCGATCACCATCTCGTCGCCCTTCACCGTGATGGCGACGGGGTATTCGACCAGCTTGCCGAACGGGTTGTTGCAGATGGTGGAGCGGTAGGTGCCGTCGGGCAGCGCGCGGATCGCGTCGCGCATCGCCTTCTCCGACAGGCCCTGCACCACCTCCGCCAGCGCGCCAAGCTCCTCCATGCCGTAATCGTCCATGAAGGCGAGCAGCCGCTCCGCGCCGATGGCGTTGGCGGTGATGAAGGAGTTGACGTCGCCGACCACCTGATCGCCGTTGCGGACATTCTCGGCCAGCAGGCGGAACAGCGTGTCATTGGGCCGGCCCTGCTCCACCAGCTTCATCGGCGGAATCTGGAAGCCTTCCTCATAGATCTCCCGCGCCCGCATCGAATCCTTGGTGCCGCCGATGTCGGAGACATGGCCGACCGTGCCCATCAGCCCCACCAGCACGCCCTGGCGGAAGACCGGCGTGACCACCGCGATGTCGAAGAGGTGCCCGGCGCAGAGCCAGGGATCGTTGGTGACCAGCACATCGCCGGGCTTCAGCGTCTCCGCGGGGTAGCGTTCCAGCAGCGCCTTCACCGCCCGCGGCAGCGTCAGGTTGAAGACCGGCATGGCGCGCGGGCTGTGGGCCAGCGGTTCGCCGCGATGGTCGAGCAGTTCGCAGGCGAAGTCCTGGCTTTCCGAGATCACGAGGGAGAAGGCGGTGCGGCAGACCGTCAGCCACATCTCCTCCACCACATTCACCAGGCGGGACCACATGATCTCGAGTCCGATGGGATCGGCGGCGATGCGGCGCACTGCCTCCGCGCGGTCCATCGTCGCGGCCACCAGCGTCGCGGCAGCGCGGGGCTGGGCGACGGCGATGCGCAGGTTGAGGCTCTCGTCCACCGTCACGCGATCGCCTGGCGCGATGATGGTCGTGCTCTCCCGCTCCTCGATGATGGCGGGGCCTTCCACGATATCACCGGGGCGCAGCGCGTAGCGGTCATGCACCGTCGCCTCCGTCGCGCCATCGGCGAACCAGGCGCGGCGACGGCCCTTGAGGTGCGACGTGGCCGCCCCGCCGGCGGCGCCGGCCAGCGGCAGCACGGGGGTGGGGCCGGCGGAGCGGACGCGGAAATTCACCGCCTCGATCCGCGCGCCATCCGGCACCATGGTGTAGCGGGCGGAATAGGCGCGGGCGAAGTTCTCCCGGATCGCCGGCAACGAAGCCGCATCGATGCGGCCGGCCGGCAGCTTCACGCTGATGTCGTGCATCTGGCCGACCAGGCGCATATCGGCGCTGCGCTCGACCACCACGTCACCCGCGGCGATGCCTGCCTCCGTGAGGCGCGCGCGGCCCTCCTCCTCCAGCGCGGCCAGCAGCGCATTGATGGCGTCGCTGTCGAAGCCGTCGCGGAACTCGCAGCGCAGGCTGCGGGCACCGTCGAAGGAGAGCGGCGCGGCGAGAAAGCCGAGAGCGGAGGCAGCGCCGGAAGCGGGCGGGATGATCACCTCCGTCACGCCCATCGCACGCGCGACATCGGCGGCGTGGGCCGGCCCGGCGCCGCCGAAGCCGACCATGGCGTAGTGGCGCGGATCCTTGCCCTTCTCCACCAGGTGGACACGGGCCGCGGCGGCCATGCTCTCCACCACCACCTTGTGGATGCCCCAGGCCGCTTCCTCGATGGAGAGGCCGAGCGGTGTCGCGACGGTGGCGACGGCGCGTCGCGCCGCTTCCAGATCGAGCGTCATGCGCCCGCCCAGGAAGAAGCCGGGATCGTAGTAGCCGAGCACGAGATTGGCATCCGTGACGGTCGGCTTCTGGCCGCCCATGCCGTAGCAGGCCGGGCCGGGATCCGATCCCGCGGAATGCGGGCCCACCTTCAGCAGCCCGACCTCATCGATCGCGGCGATGGAGCCGCCGCCGGCGCCGATCTCGATCATCTCGATCGCCGGCGCCTTGATGGGCAGGCCCGATCCGCGGGTGAAGCGCTGCAGCCGCGCGGCTTCCAGCAGCGGCGCGACTTCGGCGCGGCCATCCTCGATCATGCAGGCCTTGGCGGTGGTGCCGCCCATGTCGAAGCTGATGACGTCGGGCTTGCCCGCCAGCGCGCCGAACAGCGCGGTGGCCAGGCCACCGCCGGCGGGACCGCTTTCCAGCAGGCGGATCGGGACCTCGCGCGCCGTCTCCAGCGAGACGAGGCCGCCCGCGGAATGCATCAGCCGCAGCGGCCCGTCATAGCCGCGGGCCGAGAGCGCGCCATGCAGCCGGGCCAGGTAGCCCTGCATCAGTGGCTGGACATAGGCATTGGCGCAGGTGGTGACGATGCGCTGGTATTCGCCCATCTCCGCCACCACGCCGGACGATATCGACACCGCGATGCCCGGATGCCGCGCGCGGATCAGCGCCGCCGACGCGCGCTCATGCGCCGGATTGGCATAGGCATGCAGGAAGGCCACGGCGATGGCCTGGCAGCCCGCGGCGACCAGCGCATCGGCGGCGCGTTCGACGGCACCGGCATCGAGCGGCGTGACGACCGTGCCCTGCGCATCCATCCGCTCCGCGACTTCAAGCCGCAGGTCGCGCGGCACCAGCGGCTGGGGAAACTGGAGGAACAGATCGTAGATGTCGTAGCGCTGTTCCGTGCCCATCTCCAGGATGTCGCGGAAGCCATCCGTCGTGATCAGGCCGAGCTTCGCGCCGCGGCGTTCGATGATGGCGTTCGTCACCAGCGTGGTGCCGTGCACGATCTCGCTGACCTCGGGCAGCGCGATGCCGCGCAGCGCCACCAGCTCCTCCAGCCCCTTCAGCGCGGCCTCGGAGGGGTCATGCGGCGTGGTCAGGCGCTTGTGCAGCGTCACCTGGCCGTCCTGCGCATCCACCAGCACGAAGTCGGTGAAGGTGCCGCCGATATCGAAGCCGATGCGCCAGCGTACGGTGTCCATGCTCATTCTTCCTTCAGGCGCTGCGCTTCACGGGGCGATGCGCGGCATCGCCGGTGATGGCGCCGATGCGCGCGGCGCCGTCCAGCAGCGCGCGCGCGATGTCCCGGCGTTCCGCCGCATCCGTCGTGGCGGCGGGGTAGGAGATGCAGAGGCTGACCACCTCCGCCGTCTCGGGCTCCGCCACCGCCACCGCGATGGCGCCGACGCCGCGATTGGCTTCGTCATGCGATGTCGCGTAGCCGCGGCGGCGCACCTCCGCGAGGCGCCGCAACAGATCCTCGACATCCTGCGGCGCGTTCGGCGATGGCGGCGCGAAGCCGGCGGCGTAGAGGCGCCGCACCTCCGCATCGGCCAGCCGCGCCAGCAGGCTGCGGCCGGTGGCGCTGGCGAAGGCCGGCAGGCGGCGCCCGATGGTGGAGGCGACGCGCAGCGCATTCGTGCCCTGGTGGTCCGTCACCGCCGTCACCTCCAGCCCCGCGCGAAGCGTGACGTAGCCGGTATGGCCGCAGGCGGCGGAAACCTCCGCCACCACCGCATCGGCGCGATCGATCAGGGAGGAGGAGCGCCGATAGGCCCGCGCGACATCCACCAGCAGCAGGCCGGGCCGGTAGCGCTTGCTCTCCCCGACATTCTCCAGCAGCCCGGCATCGCGCATGGCGCGCAGCAGGCGGGACGCGTTGCTCTTCGGCATGCCGAGGCGGCCGACGAGGTCGGTGACCGTGAGTTCCGTGCAATCGGCGCCGTAGCAGCGCAGCACCTGCGCCGCGGCATCGAGGATCGTCACCAGGCCGCCCTTGGCAGAAGTTCCATTAAATGGAACAGTGGTTGCGGAATACGGAACGCTAGGCCCGGCGGCGCGGCCGCGTCAACCGCCTTTCGCCATCCGCCGGGCGCTCTATGCTGGCGCCCATGCTGCGCACCTTCTCCGTCCGTGACGGCCACCTGCATGTGGAGGAAGACGCCCCCGCCGATGCCCTGCCGCTCGGCGTGCTCTGGCTCGACCTGCAAAGCCCCTCCGCGGAGGAGGAGGCGGCGGTGGAGCGCCTGGCGGGCCTCGACATCCCGACGCGCGCGGAGGCCGCGGCGATCGGGGAGAGTGCGCGCCTCTACCTCGAGGACGGCGCCCTGGTGATGACGGCGGCGGTGGTCGCCGGCGTGTCGGAGGGGCGGCGCCCGGTGGCGGCGGATGTCACCTTCGTGCTGACCTCCTCGCTGCTCGTCACCGTGCGGGATGCCGACCCCCTGCCCTTCCGCGCCTTCGTGCAGAAATGCAAGCGGGAGCCCGCGGTGCGGGAGAGGCCGGAGACGGTCTTCCTCGCGCTGGTGGAGACGATCATCGATCGCGCCGCGGAACTGCTGGACGGCGCGCAGGCGGACCTGGAGCGTGTCTCGGCGGAGGCCTTCGCGGATGGGGACCGCCAGGCGCGGCGCCGGCCGATCGATTCCCGCCTGCTGGTCAAGCGGCTCGGCCGCATCAACGCGCTGGCGGCGCGGCTGCGGGAAAGCCTGCTCGGCCTCGGCCGCATGCTCGCCTTCTTCCGGCAGAACGGCGCGGAGGGGCTGCCCGAGCCGGCGCGGCGGCGCCTCGCCTCCATGGAGGGCGACGTGCGCGCGCTGGCGGAGTTCGATGCGCAGCTCTCCAACGAATTGAGCTTCGTGCTGGAGGCGCTGTTCGGCCTGACCAATGCGGAGCAGAACCGCATCATGCGCGTCTTCACCATCGCCTCCGTCCTCTTCCTGCCGCCGACGCTGGTCGGCACCATCTACGGCATGAACTTCGAGGTGATGCCCGAGCTGAAGTGGATGCTCGGCTATCCCATGGCGCTCGGCCTGATGGCCGCTTCCGCCATCCTGCCCTACTGGCTGTTCCGCCGGAACGGCTGGCTGTAGCCATGGGGCTGCCGAATGATCTCCTCGGCGTGCTGCGGCAATGGCTGCCGGCCAGCGCCAGGGCATCGCTGAACCGCTTCCTCTACGAGGCCGCCTACCGCATCCCCGCCGTCGCGCGCAGCGGCTTCTTCAATGGCGGGCTGATGCCGCTGTCGCCGGACCTGATGGAGCTGCCGGGGCTGGGCGGCACGCCATCCCAGGCCAACCTCTATCACTTCGTGATGCTGGACCAGCTGGCCGGGCTGGTCTGGGAACCGGCGCGGCTGCTGGAGATCGGCTGCGGTGCCGGCGGCGGACTGCGCTATGCCCGCGCGGCCTGGCCGCGCAGCGCGCTGATCGGCGTCGATGCCAGCGGCAGCGCCATCGCCGCCGCGACGGCGCGGCTGGCGGGGCAGCCCGGCATCACGGTGATGCAGGCGCGGGGCGAGGCGCTGCCCCTGCCCGATGCGGTCTTCGACGTCGTCATCAGCATCGGCACGCTCACCAATGTCGGCGCCGGCGCCTTCCTGCGGGAAGCCGCGCGGGTGATGCTGCCGGGCGCCTATCTCTCCCTGTCCGCCGGCACGGGCTGGAGCGCGGTGGACTACGCCGCCATGCTCCGGCGCCATGGGGCGGAGGCGGGGCTCGAACTGATCCGCTTCGAGGAGATCACCCCCGGCACCATGGCCGCGATCGCGGCGGATGCGGAGGCGCATGCCGCCATGATCGCGCGCCTGCCCTTCTTCCTGCGGGGCCAGGCGCGGGAATGGGCGGCGCTGCCGGGTAGCGTCCGGCATGCCCGCTACCTCGCCGGTGCCAGGCGCGACATGGCGGCGGTGTTCCAGCGCGTGGCGTGACGGGGTAGCCTCTCCGCAGAGGAGAACGGCCATGGACAATCCCCTGATCCGCCTTGCCGGGTATGCCGCCGGCTGGCGCGCCGCGCCGCTGCCGGGCCTGGTCGAGCATCATGCACGCCGCGCGCTGGTGGATTGGTTCGCGGCCATGCTGCCGGGCTGCCTGCAGCCGCCGGCGACGCTGCTGGCCGCGGCGCTCGCCGGCGAGCGCGGCAGCGGCGGCGCCTTCTGCTACGTGGATGGGGAGGCCGGCGGCATCCGCCACGCCGCCCTGCTGAACGCGGTGGCGAGCCATGTGGTGGAATTCGACGACATCCACCGCGACAGCGGCCTGCATCCCGGCGGCCCCACCATCGCCGCGGCGCTCGCCGCCGCGCAGGCGCGGGGTGCCTCCATGGAGACACTGCTGCGCGCCGTGGTCGCGGGCTATGAGGTCGGCGGGCGCATCGGCCTTGCGATCCAGCCCAGCCACTACCGCAACTGGCACATCACCGGCACGGTCGGCACGATCTGCGCCGCGGTCTCCGCCAGCGTGGTGCTCGGCCTCGATGCCACGCGGATGGCGCATGCGATCGCGACCGCCGCCACCATGGCGGGCGGCCTGCAGCAGGCCTTCCGGGGAGAGGGCATGTCGAAGCCGATGCATCCCGGCCATGCGGCGGAAGCCGGCGCGCTGGCGGCGCTCGCGGCCTCCGGCGGCGTGACCGGGGCGCTGGATGTGCTGCACGGGCCGGTCGGCTTCGCGGCCGCCACCAGCGAGGATGCGGGCAAGTGGGACCGGGCGCTGGCGGGGCTCGGCGAGGCGGTGCCGCTGATCACCGGCATCACCTTCAAGAACCATGGCTGCTGCGGGCACATCTTCGCGGCGCTCGATGGCCTCGACGCGCTGCGGGCGCAGCACGGCTTCGGGGCGGATGACGTCGCCGCGATCCATGTCGGCGGCTATGGCCCCACCAAGGATATCTGCGACCGGCCGGAGGTCTCGACCGAGCAGCAGGCGCGGTTCAGCCTGCAGTATTGCGTGGGCGCCCTGATGGTGCTGGGCGGCGTGCGCGTCGCGGCCTTCACGCCGGAACGGCTGGCGGATCCGCGCATCCGGGCGGTGATGCCGCGCGTCACGGTCTCGCTCGACCCCGAACTGGCCAGCGCCTATCCGGCGCGGCGGGCGGCGAGGCTGCGGGTGACGCTGGCGGATGGGCGGGTGCTCGACCATTTCCAGCCCACCCGGAAGGGCGACCCCGACGCGCCGCTGACCGATGCCGACCTGGCCGCCAAGTTCCGGGAGCTGGCCGTGCCGGTGGTGGGGGCACCGCCGGCGGAGGCGCTGCTGGAGGCGCTGACGAAGGGCACCGCCCTGCCCGGCCGCGTGGCGCTGCTGGCGCGGGCCCGGGCCGCCTGAACCGGCGGGGGCGGCGCCGCGTTCCGCCCCGGCATCGAGGGAGCATGGCATGACGGATCGCGTGGCGCTGGTGACGGGCGCGGCGCGCGGCATCGGCCGCGGCATCGTGGAACGCCTGGCCAGGGACGGCTTCCGCGTGGTGGGCGCGGACCTGGCGGAGGCGCCGCCGGGCCCCGCGCGGATGGTGCGGGCGGATGTGGGCGACCCCGATGCGGTGGCCGCGCTGGTGGCGGGGATCGAGGCCACCGAAGGGCGGCTCGATGTCCTGGTCAGCAATGCGGGCATGATGAAGCGGGCTCCCCTCGATGACCTGGCGCCGGGCGACTGGGACCGGGTGATCCGCACCAATTTGACCGCTTCCTTCCTGCTGGCCCGCGCCGCGGCGCCGCTGCTGCGCCGGCAGGGGGGCGCGATCGTCACCATCGCCTCCACCCGCGCGCGGCAATCGGAGCCGGAGACGGAGGCCTACGCGGCCTCCAAGGGCGGGCTGGTGGCGCTGACGCATGCGCTGGCCATCAGCCTCGGCCCCGCCATCCGGGTGAATTGCGTGAGCCCGGGCTGGATCGCGACCAAGGGGGAGGCGCTGCGGCCGGAGGACCATGCCCAGCATCCCGTGGGCCGCGTCGGCACGGTGGAGGATGTGGCGGGGCTGGTCGCCTGGCTGGCGGGGCCCGATTCCGGCTTCGTGACCGGGGCGGAATTCGTGGTGGATGGGGGCATGACGCGGAAGATGATCTACGCCGAATAACCCGATTGAACGTCGTTGTTTCGGCCGTTCTTGATTTCCACGAACGGGTTATGTATCTGCGGGTCCCGGCGTGATTTACGCCGCCAGAGGACCCCCGCACCATGACCGCCATCCCCGCCTTCCGCCGCCGCTCCCTGCTCGGGCTTGCCGCCGCGGGGCTGTGCATGCCGGTCGTCGCCCGCGCCCAGGGCTGGCCGGAGCGGTCGATCCGCCTCATCGTCCCCGTCGCGCCGGGCGGCAGCCAGGACATCGTGGCGCGGCTTTCGGCGCGGGCGATCGGCGATGTGCTCGGCCAGTCCGTGACGGTGGAGAACCTGCCGGGCGGCGGGTCCAACATCGGCTACGCGGCGGCGGCGCGGGCGGCGGCGGATGGCTATACGCTGCTCGCGGGGTCCGACACGCTGTCCATCACCGGCGCGCTGACGCCGCGCCTGACCTATGATCCGCTCGGCTTCGCGGCGGTGCACCGGACGGTGCGGGTGCCGCAGATCCTGGTGGTGCGCGCCGACCATCCGGCGAAGGATTTCGCCGAGTGGTTCGCGCTGTCGCGGCGGGAGCCGCCGGCGGTGGGCACGCCGGGCAATGGCAGCCTGGCGCATCTGCTGCTGGAACAGCTTTCCCGCGCCGCCGACAGCGCCTGGACCCATGTGCCCTATCGCGGCGGGGCGCTGGCGGTGAACGACCTGATGGCCGGGCAGCTGCAGGGCGTGATGATCAATATCGGCGCCGTCACCGACCATGTGCGCGGCGGGCGGCTGCGCGGCCTGGCGGTGTCCGCCGATGCCCGCACCGCCGCGCTGCCGGAGGTGCCGACGCTCGGCGAACTCGGGCTCGGCGCCATCACCGCGGTGGGCTGGCACGGGCTGGTGGCGCCGGCGGGGACGGACCCTGCCATCGTCGCGCGGCTCAATGCCGCCAGCCGCGCCGCGGCGAAGCGCGCCGACGTGGCGGAACGCTTCGCGGGGCTGGGCGTGGAGCCGACGGATGAGGGGCCGGAGGTGCTGGCCGCCGCGATCCGGGACGATGCCGCCCGCTATGCCGAGGTGGTCCGGCGCTTCAACATCCGGGCGGAGTGAGGCGCCCGGCGCCGGCCCGGTGTGGCTTTGAGGCCACTAACCCCTTTAAGCCGATTATGCCGATTAGAGGCTTTTAGCACCGATTCTCATGCCCTCGGCAGGCGGGGCGTGAGGTCGGCGCGGAGCCCCCGCGCCTCCAGCGCCGCCAGGCGGGCGGGCAGCGCGGCCAGCAGGCGGCGCTGCGCGGCTTCCGGCAGCAGGGACCAGGCGCCGATCTCCTCCCCGGTCCGGCCGCAGCCGATGCAATGGCCGGTCAGCCGGTCCAGCACGCAGACCTGAATGCAGGGACTGGGTGCGGTCACGCGCCCGCCGCCGCGCGGCCGGCGAGGAAGCCGAGCACGAAGCTCTGCGCCAGGCCGTTGCCCGGGATGTAGCCCGCCGTGCCCGTGCCGCTGATGCCGCAGGCGACGCCACCGGCGGCGAAGAGGCGCGGGATGGCGGTGCCATCCGGGCGCAGCACGCGCGCCACCGCATCCACCCGCGCGCCGCCCTGGGTATGGGCCAGCGCGCCGGTGATCTCCGCCGCGTAGAAGGGGGCGGCGAGCGGCGCCTTCCAGTGGCGGCGGCCGAAGGGGTCCGTCGCCTCCCCCTTCGCGCAGGCGATGGCCTGCGCGAGGGTTTCCGCCAGCACGGCTTCCGGCAGGCCGAAATGGGCGGCGAGGTTGGCCACGCTGTCGAACCGCCGCATGGCGCCGAGTTCGACGGCGCGGCGGAAGGGGCCGCCGGCCTGGGCGGCCTGCTGCGCGTGTTCGTCCCAGATCTCCACCGCCCGGCCCTCGGGCTGGGAGAGGAGGACGCCCGTCATCTCGCTGGGGCCCATGTCTTCCGCGCAGAAGCGCCGGCCTTCGCGGTTGACCATGACGGAGCCGAGCGCGGGGAGCGAGGCGCCGAAGCGGGGGCGCACCGTGCCGATCAGGTGGGGCGAGACATGGGGCTGGCCCTGGTAGGCGTCCATGCATTGCATCTCCGCCCCCAGTTCCGCCGCCACGCGCACGCCGAAGCCGGTGGACCCCGCGCCGCCGGCATGGACGGCGTGGCGGGCGGGGGGTGCGAAGCGGGCCAGCAGGTCCGGCGCGCCGCCATAGCCGCCGGTGGCGAGGATGGTGGCCCCGGCCTCCGCATGGTGGGTGGTGCCGTCGCGGGTATAGGTGGCGCCGGTGATGTCCGGCAGCAGGGCGGTGACCTCAGCCCCGTCCTGGAAGGTGATGGCGGGGAAGCGGGCGAGGGCGGCGCGGAGCAGGGTGTTGAACTCGGTGCCGCTTTCGCCGGGGGTGGCGTGCAGGCGCTTCACGGCGTGGCCGGGCCAGTCGGTGGTGGTGTGGAGGTGGAGCGGCACGCCGGCCGGGCCATCGATGAAGTCGGCCGTGGCGGCGGCACCTTCGGCCACGCTGCGCAGCAGCAGCTCCGGCACCGTGTCGCCGTTCTTGGCGCGGACATCGGCGATGAAGAGGTCGGGGCTGTCCTCGATGCCGAGTTCGCGCTGCCAGCGCGTGCCGGGGGCGGAGAAGAGGCCGCCGGAGGTGGCGAAGGTGGAGGGCTGGCCGGAATCGAGCAGCAGGACGCGGGCGCCGTGATGGGCCGCGGCGAGGGCGGCAACCAGGCCGGCGGCGCCGGCGCCGGCGACGAGGACGTCATGCGTGTTCATGGCCGGGACCATCGCGCGGGTTGGGGGTGCTGTGAAGCAGGGAGGGCTTGATTCGAGACGGTCCAGGGGCGGTTCGCCCCTGGTGGGTGGGGTGTGGAGAGGGCGAAGCCCTCACCACCGATCTGCTGGCGGTAAGTGACTGATCCCGTTTCCGCTTCTGGTGATGCCCCCTCACCACCCGATGGGGGGAGAGGGCTCTGTCCTGCTTGACAGGGGCCGTGGGCGGCGGCGCAGTTGGCGCGCCAAACCGGGGGTGCCTGACCATGTTCCGACGCAGCCTGCTTGCCGCTGCCCTTGCCCTGCCCGCGCTGAAGGGCGCCGGGGCGCAGGCGCCCTGGCCGGACCGGCCGGTGCGGCTGGTGAACCCCTTCACCGCGGGGTCCGCGACCGATGTGGTGGCGCGGCTGGTGACGACGGACCTCTCGGAGCGGCTGGGCCAGCAATTCCTGGTGGACAACCGGACGGGCGCTTCCGGCAATATCGGCACGGAATTCGTGGCGCGGTCGCGGCCGGATGGGCAGACGCTGCTCGTCGGATCCCCGGGCACCATGGGCATCAACCCCTTCCTGTTCCGCACCCTGCCCTATGACGCCACGCGGGATTTCGTGGCGGTGTCGCATACCGTGTCCTTCCCCCAGGTGGTGGTGGTGAACCCGAACGGGCCGATCCGCAGCATCGCGGACCTGGTGGCGGCGGCGCGGGCCCGGCCGGGGGCGCTGAACTACGGGTCCTCCGGCGCCGGATCGACGGCGCATCTGGCGGTGGAGCTGCTGCGCGCCGCGACCGGCATCGACATGGTGCATGTGCCCTTCCGCGGCGGCACCCAGGCGGTGCAGGCGGTGATGCAGGATGAGGTGCAGGTGGCGGTGGAGGGGTTGCCCTCCCTCCCCGGCTTCCTCTCCGGCGGGCAGTTGCGGGCGATCGGCGTGACCTCCGCCGAGCGGTCGCCGAAGATCCCGGAGGTGCCGGCGGTGTCGGAGACGGTGCCGGGCTTCGATGCCGCGGCCTGGGTGATCTTCTTCGCGCCCACGGGCACGCCGGCGCCCTTCATCGAGCGGCTGTCGGCGGAGATCCGGATCTCGCTCAACCGGCCGCAGGTGCGGGACCGGCTGCTCGATTTGGGCGCGACGGTGGTGGCGAGCGACCCCGCGACGACCACGGCCTTCCACCGGCGGGAGCTGGAGAAGTGGAAGCGGGCGGTGGAGCTGTCCGGCGCGCGGGTGGATTAGCTGACCGCGCGGTCAGGATATCCTGGCCGCGGTGACTGGGTTCGCTGAACGGGCGGTCAGGGAATGGCCGGGCGCAAGCGTGGCGTTTGGCGAGGGGGATGATGCCCTGGCACGGGCGCGCCCTGCAAGGAAATAATGCCTATATCCTGATCGGGTAGGGGCGGTGGCCCCCCTCACCCGACCCTCTCCCCCCGTTGGGGGGAGAGGGTTGGGGGTCAGGCGGCTTCGCCGGCCGCCTGGCCTTCGCGCACCGCGGACATCATCAGGCGCGGCGCCAGCGCATCCCCCACGGCGCGGACCGGCACGCCGGCGGCGCGCAGCGGCGCCAGCAGATCGTCGCGCGGCGTGCGGGGCGTGGCATGGGCGAAGAGGGAGACGCCGGGGATCTCCGTCTCCGCCCCCGTCAGCAGATGGCGGAGCGTGAGGGCGCCGCGCGAGAGGCGGATGGGTTCCTGGCAGGTCATGATCCAGACCTTGGCCGCGGCCAGGCGGCGATGGATGGCCTGCATGGTGAGGACGGGGCTGTCGCGGGCGATCACCTCCCGCGGCGTGACCAGCATCACGCGGTCGAAGTGGAGCGCGATGAGCAGCGTGGCGTCATAGGCGCCGGGCGTCGCATCCATGTCGAAGACCACGGCCAGGCTGCCGCGGCGGGTGGGGTCGGCCAGCAGGGCCGCGCTCGCGGCGCGGATGTCGAGGGCGGTGCCGTCCTGGTCGGTGAAGCCGGGGGGCGGGACCATGGTGGCGCCGGTGGCGAGCACCACCGCATCGGGGCGGAGCGCCAGCACGTCATCGGCCGTGGCGGGGGCGCCGAGGCGGCAATCGACGCCGGCGGCGCGGGCGCGGCGCAGGGATTGCGCGACGGCCAGGCCGATATCGCCGCAGCCGGGCAGCCGCGCATGCAGCGCGGCGGCGCCGCCCTGGCCAGTGCCGAGCAGCGTGACGGCATGGCCACGCTCCGCCGCCGCCGTCGCGGCCTGCAGCCCCGCCATGCCGGCACCGACCACGACGACGCGCTTCGCCGCCGGGGCGCGGGGCACGGCGGGGGCGGCATCGCGGGGCGTGCCGATATGCGGGTTCACGGAACAGGCGATGGCCGCGCCGCGATGGATCTCCCCCCAGCAGGTGTTGCAGTGGATGCAGGGGGTGATGGCGGCCTCTTGCCCGGCCTCCGCCTTGGCGGGCCAGAAGGGATCGGCCAGCAGGGGGCGCGCCAGCATGATGAGGTCGGCGGTGCCCTCGGCCAGCAATTCCTCCGCCAGGGCGGGCGTCGGCACGCGGCCGATGAAGCCGATGGGCACGGGGCCGGCGGCGGCACGCATCGCGGCGACCAGGTCGCGATAGGGGGCGACGGGTTCGTGCATGTCCGGCGCGTGGCGGTGCAGCGCCCAGCCATGGGCGTGGCTGCCCTGGCTGAAGGTCAACGCGTCCGGCGGCGCATCGGCGACGATGGCGGCGACCAGGCGCGCGGCCTCCGCCTGGTCGATGGAGCCGGGGACGAAATCATGCGCCGGCATCTTGAGGGCGATGACGAAGCCGGCGCCGCAGCGGGCGCGGATGGCGCGCAGGATCGCCCGCGTGAAGCGGGTGCGGCCGGCGATGTCCCCGCCCCAATCGTCGCTGCGGCGGTTGGTGACGGGGGAGAGGAACTGGAGGGGCAGGAAGCCATGGGCGGCGGAGACCTCCACCCCCGCGAAGCCGGCGCGCAGCAGGCGATGGGCGGTGTCGGCGTAGTCCTCGACCAGGCCTTCGATCTCGGCGGCGGTGAGGGTGCGGGGCACGGTCCAGGACATGCCATCCGCGACCGGGGAGGCACCGACGCTATCGAGGCCGCGCGCGCCGTGATGGGCGCTGCCGCCATGCCAGAGCTGGCCGATGGGCAGGGCGCCGTGGCGGGCGATGGCGGTGGCGAGCTTCTCCAGCCCCGGGCGCGTCGCTTCGTCATAAGCGGCGATGCGGACGGGGGTGGCGGCGGAGGGGGCGGCGCAGAGGGCTTCGGTGATCACCATCGCCGCGCCGCCGGCGGCGCGGGCGGCGAGGTGGTTGATGAGCGTGTCGGTGACGCGGCCGCCGGCGGGGAAGCGCGTGGACATGGCGGCATAGGCGATGCGGTTGCGAAGCCGCCGGCCGGCGAGGGTGATGGGGGTGAAGAGCATCTTCTTCTTCTTCGTTTCCTGGACAGGCACTGATCGAGGGGAGCCCCCCCTCCCCCAACCCCCGAGGGCCTTCAGGCGTGCAGGTGGCAGGCGACGCCGCCCTGGCCCTCGCCCGCGCTGGTCCAGGCGGGCATGTCGCGGGCGCATTGGGGCATGGCGTGGATGCAGCGGGGGTGGAAGGGGCAGCCGGGGGGCGGGTTCGCGGCGGAGGGAATCTCCCCGATGATGCGGGGCAGCACGCCGCGGCGGGACGGGTCCGGCAGGGGCGAGGCATCGCGCAGCATCTGGGCGTAGGGGTGCAGCGGGTTCGCCAGGACGCGCGACGCCGGACCTTCCTCCACGATGCGGCCGAGATACATGACCGCGACGCGGTCGCAGAACCAGCGGATGACGCTGAGGTCGTGGCTGACGAAGAGGAAGCTGAGGCCACGGCGCTGGCGGAGTTCCTGCATCAGCAGCAGCACCTGCGCCTGCACCGAGACATCGAGGGCGGAGACGGGTTCATCCGCGACGATCAGCTCCGGCTCCACCGTCAGGGCGCGGGCGATGCCGATGCGCTGGCGCTGGCCGCCGCTGAATTCATGCGGGAAGCGGTCGAGCGCGGCGGCCGGCAGGCCCACTTCCTCCAGCAGCGCGCCGGCGCGGCGGCGGGCTTCAGCGCCGGTTGCGATGCCATGGACCTGCATGGGCTCCATCAGGGCGGAGCCGATGGATTGGCGCGGGTCGAGGGAGGAATAGGGGTCCTGGAAGACGATCTGCATGCGGCGCCGCAGCGCCTTCAGCGCGGGGCCGCGCGCGGCCAGCACATCCTCCCCCTTCCAGCGGATGGTGCCGCCATCGGGCTCGATCAGGCGGAGCAGCGCGCGGGCGGCGGTGGATTTGCCGCAGCCGGATTCGCCGACCAGGCCGAAGGCCTCGCCCTGGTGGATGGTGAAGGAGACATCCTCCACCGCGCGGACCGTGACGGTCTTCGGCGTGGGGAAGCCCTTCTTGGAGACGAAATGCTTGCGGAGGTTCGCGACCTCGAGGACGGGGGCGGTCATTCGTTGCGGAGCTTCGGGTCGGTCGCGTCGCGCAGGCCGTCGCCGACCATGTTGAGGCCGAGCACCAGCAGCAGGATGGCGATGCCGGGGAAGACGGCGAGCCAGGGGGCGTCGAGGATGTTCTCGAACCCGTCGCGCGTCATGCCGCCCCAGGTGGGCGTCGGCGGCTTCACGCCGAGGCCGATGAAACTGAGCGAGGCCTCCACGCGCACGGCGGTGGCGAGCCAGAGCGTGCCCATCACCATCACCTCCGACAGGATGTTCGGCAGGATGTGGCGGAAGAGGATGCGGGTGTGGCTGAAGCCGAGCGCGCGGCCGGCCTCCACGAAGGCACGTTCCTTCAAGGCGAGTGTCGGCGCGCGGGCGACGCGGGCGAAGGGGGCGATGGCGGTGAGCGCGATGGCGACGACGAGGTTGACGAGTTCCGGCCCCAGCAGCGCCACGACGATGAGGCCGAGGATCAGCGAGGGGAAGGACAGCAGCACGTCCATCACCTGCATGACGAAGAGGTCGAACTTGCCGCCGATATAGCCGGAGACGAGGCCGATGGCGCCGCCGATGACCATGGCGGCGGCGATGGCGCCGAGCGAGACGGTGAGCGAGATGCGCGCGCCCCACATGAGGCGGGAGAGGATGTCGCGCCCGAACTGGTCGGTGCCGAGCCAGTAATCGGCGGAGGGCGGCTGCAGGCGGCTGATGATGTCCTGCTCCGCGGGGTCATGCGGCGCGAGCCAGGGGGCCAGCACGGCGGCCAGCACGATGGCCAGGCAGATCAGCGCGCCGGCCAGGGTGGTGGGGTTGCTGCGCGCCTTGCCGAGCGCCCGCTTCCAGGCGGGGATGGCGGCGGGGGCGACGAGTTCTGCGGCGCTGTCGCTCATGCCTGCTTCACCCGCGGGTCGAGGATTCCGTAGAGCAGGTCGGTGATGAGGTTCACCACGACGATGAGGAAGCAGTAGATGACCATCAGGCCCTGGAGCATCGTGTAGTCCCGCTGGTTCAGCGCGCCGACGATGATCTTGCCGAGGCCGGGGCGGTTGAAGACGATCTCCGTCAGCACGGAATTGCCGAGCAGGATGCCGACATAGAGGCCGACGACGGTGACGATGGGGATGGAGGCGTTGCGCAACCCATGCACCCAGACCACGCGGCGCCAGGGCACGCCCTTGGCGCGGGCGGTGCGGATGTAGTCTTCGCCCAGCGATTGCAGCATGGCGCTGCGCGTCACGCGCGTGATGTAGGCGGCCATGACCAGGCCGAGGGTGATGGCGGGCAGGATCAGCTTGTGCAGGCGGTCGCCGTAGTCTTCCAGGTTCGCGCTGCCGATGACCGGAAAGATCCTCCAATGGAGGGCGAAGGCCAGCAGGAGAAAGATGCCGGAGACGAAGACGGGGAAGCTGAGGCCGATCAGGGAGAGGATGCGCGCGCCGACATCGATGATGCCGTTGCGGTGCAG
Organism: Falsiroseomonas ponticola; assembly: GCF_016805305.1. Lineage (GTDB taxonomy): Bacteria > Pseudomonadota > Alphaproteobacteria > Acetobacterales > Acetobacteraceae > Falsiroseomonas > Falsiroseomonas ponticola. The sequence continues at coordinate 168,103 of NZ_JAERQN010000012.1, forward strand.
CGCGGCCCAGATGCCGACGGGGACGCCGACGATGATGCCGAAGATCATCGCGCCGACCGTCAGGTCGATGGTGTGGGGCAGCACGGCCGAGACCTCCGCCATGATGGGGCGGTTGGTCACCATGGAGTTGCCGAAATCGCCCATCAGCGCATTGCCGATGAAGCGGAAATACTGTTCCCAGAGCGAGGCATCGAGGCCGAGGCGGGTGCGCAGCGCGGCCACCGCCTCCGGTGTCGCCTGGTCGCCGAGGATGACCAGGGCGGGGTCGCCCGGGACGATGCGGACGATGACGAAGACCAGCGTCAGCACCGCGATCAGCGTCGGGATGGCGGCGAGGAGACGGCGGAGGACGAAGCCCATCATGGGGTGGGCGCGATCCGGCCAAGGTGCGCGCAACCCCCACCCCGACCCTCACCCGCAAGCGCGGGGGAGGGAGCAGTCACGTTGGGGGTGGGGGAGGTTCGCATCACCGGATGCGCGTCGCTTCGGTGATGAGCGGGCCGAGCGACATGCTGCCCTTCAGCTCATACCCGTAGTCCACATTGTCGCGGCGGGCGAAGACCAGCAGGGTTTCCAGCAGCGGCACGCCGCAGACATTCTCCAGCAGGATCTTCTGCGCCTCCGCCCAGAGGCGGCGCTGCTCCTCCAGGTTGGTGGAGACGCGCGCCGCGTCGATCTGGCTGTCGGCCTGGTCGCAATGGGAGAAGTTCGTCACCGCCGTCGGCGTCTGCACGCGCGAACGGCCGTGGTAGAACTGCGTCAGGTAGATGTCCGCCACCGGGAAGCGCGCGGCGGAGTAGTAGACGAGCGGCGAAAGGTCCTGGCGGATCTGCTGGTGCCAGGTCGCGTGCTCCACCACCTGCAGGTCGAGCGTGATGCCGGACCGGCGCAGCTGCTGCTGCACCACCTGCATCATGGTCAGCATCTCCGGCAGCTGGGTGTGGATGACGCGGATGGTCAGGCCGTTGGGATGCCCGGCCTCCGCCAGCAGGGCGCGGGCGCGGTTGCTGTCGAAGGGCAGCAGCGGCGTGGCGTTGGAGAAGCCGAGATAGCCGCGCGGCACCAGGCTCTGCCCTTCGCGCGTCACGTCCTGGCCGCGGAAGCGCACCAGCTCCGCCCGGTTCACGGCATGGGCGAGGGCGCGGCGGACGCGGATGTCGTTGAAGGGGGGCTGGCGGGTGTTGAGGTTGAGGATCGCGAGTTCACCGGGCTCGAAGACATCGACCACGGTGTTGGGGATCTGCCGCGTGCGGTTCAGCCAGGTCTGGTCCGCGCGGCCGTAATTCACGTCCAGCTCCCGGTTCTGGTAGGCCAGGTCGCGGGAGGCGTCGGAGGGGATGAAGCGGTAGGAGATGCGGGCGAGCTGCGGCGCGCCGCGGAAATATTGCTGGTGCGCGACGAGTTCGGCGGACTGGTTCGGCGTGACGCGATCCAGCGCGAAGGGGCCGGTGCCGATCGGGTTGCGGGCGAAGGCGTCGCCGCGTTCCTGCACCGCGCGGCGGCTGACGATGTAGCCGCCGGAGTAGTTCGTGAGGATGCCGAGCAGGCTCGGCACGTTCTCCCGCAGCGTGATGCGGACGGTGTAGGGATCGACCGCCTCCACCTTCTCGAAGGCACGGAAATCCGCGGCGAAGGCGGAGGTCGCGGCGGTGCCGGACTTGCCGAGGCTGAAGACCACGTCCTCCGCCGTCAGCTCCCCGAAGCCGCCATGGAACTGCACGCCGCGGCGCAGGTGGAAGGTCCAGGTCTTGCCATCCGCGCTGCTCTCCCAGCGCTCGGCCAGGTCGGGCTCGATCTCGGAGGGATCGATGGAGCCGGGCTTGAAGCGGACAAGCCCGTTGAACATCCAGGCCACGACCACGCGGTCAATGGTGGAGACGGCGAAATGCGGGTCGAGCCGCCCGACATCCTGCGCCGCCATGCCGACGCGCAGCGTCTGGCCTTGCGCCTGGGCGTCCTTCGGCACCGTGCCGATGGCCGCCGCCAGCGCCATCACGCTGCCGAGCAGCGCCGACTTGAATCCTCGCATTGCCTTGCCTTCCCCGTCCCAGTCGATGGCCCCTTCGGGGCCGTGTTCCTTCACGCCGCGACAGACTGCACCCGGAAACGCCCGATGTCGAAGGCATCGAGCGGCACGTCGGTGCGGCCATCCATCACCAGTTCCGAGAGCACGGCGCCGATGCCGGGCCCGGTCTGGAAACCTTCGCCGCAAAGGCCGAAGGCATGCAACAGGCCGGGCGTCGTGTGCGACGCGCCGATGACGGGAAACTTGTCGGGCATCTGGCCATCGGTGCCAGACCAGGACCGGATGACCATGGCATCGCGCAGCGCGGGCAGCACGGCGATGGCGCGCTGCATGGCGCCGAAGCTGGCCTGCGGGGTGGGACGCACGCTGAGCGCGGCCTCATCCCCCTCCCCGTGCCCGCCGCCGAAGATGACGTTGCCGCGGGGGATCTGGCGAAGGTAGAGGTCGCCGCCGACGACGCCCAGGCTGTTGCGGAGGAAATAGGGCAGCGGCTCCGTCACCAGCATGTTGGGGTGTAGGGGCGCGACCGGCACGGGCTCCCCGAACCTGGCCGCGACCTCGCCGCCCCAGAAGCCGGCGCAGTTCAGCAGCCAGGGGGCGCGGAAGTCCTGGCCATTGGCCGTCACATGGAACAGCGCCCCGTCATGCGCCATGGCGGTGACGGCGTGGTGTTCGCGGATGCTGGCGCCGGCGGCCTTGGCGGCGCGGGCCAGGGCCGGGGCCAGCAGGCGGGGATTGGCGCTGCCATCCTCCTCCATCAGGCTGCCGGCGATGACGGTGTCGCTGAAATAGGGGTGCAGCTCGCGGATCGCGTTGCGGCCGATCATGCGCGGGCGCAGGCCGAATTCGGCGGCCTTGGCGTTCCAGTCCAGCAGGGACTGCTCCTCGGCCTCGCTGCGGGCGAGCTTGAGGTGGCCGCAGGGGTCGAATTCGGCGTCGGTGCCGGTCAGTTCGGGCAGCCGCGCCCAGATGGCGCGGGACTTGATGGCGAGCGGCAGGCCGGCGGGGTGGCGGCCCTGCTGGCGGACGCCGCCGTAGTTGGACCCCGTGGCCTGGCTGCCGACCAGGCCACGTTCCAGCAGGATGGTGGGGACGCCGCGGAGCGCCAGGTGAAGGGCGGCGGAGGTTCCTGCGCCGCCGCCCCCGATGATGATGACCTCGGCGTCCTGCTGCATCCGGCCTACTGAACGGGTATGGGTTTCACGGGGGGCTGGCCGCGCAGGCGGCCGACCGCATCGACCTTCACGCCCAGCGCATCGGCCAGAACCTCGGCGGCCGGCGGGCCGCAGAGGCGGCCCTGGCAGCGGCCCATGCCGACGCGGGAGAAGGCCTTGGCGCGGTTCATCTCCGGCGCCTCGGCCGCCGCGGCGGCGCGGAGTTCGCCGGCGCTGATCACCTCGCAGCGGCAGACCGAGACGCTGTCCGCCATCTTGGCCGCGAGCTTGGCGGGATAGGGGAAGGCGCGGTCGAGCGCGGCGCGGAAGCGGGCCTCCGTGCGCAGACGCGTATCCAGGTGGACGGTCAGCGCGGCGTCGGAAGGCAGATGGGCATCGGCCAGCAGGGCGAGCGCCGCGCGGGCGCCGGCGAGTTCCGCGACCTCCGCGCCGCCGATCCCCGCGCCGTCACCGGCCAGGAAGACGCCGGGCACGGGGGTGCGGCCGGCGGAATCGCGGCGGGGCACCCAGTTCTGCTGCTTCGTGTCGTAGTCGAAGGGCACGCCGGCCAGGTCCGCCAGCTGGCTTTCGGGCTTCAGCCCCCAGCCCAGCGCGACGGCGTCGCAGGGGGTGACGTGTTCCTTCCAGCCGGAATCGCGCCAGCGCAGCCCGGTGACCGCCGTATCACCCTCGATCGCGATCGGGGTCGCATCCTCCACATAGGGCACGCCGGAGAGGCGCAGGCGGAGGTCCATCAGCACGCCGCGCAGGAAGGTGGGCGTGTTCCAGAGCAGGCCGGAGGTCTCCCACGCCTTCTGGAGGAAGGGGGTGGTGTCCAGCACCAGGGCGGGCTTGGCGCCGGCCTTGATGTATTGCAGGGCCGTCAGGATCAGCAGCGGGCCGCTGCCGACCAGCACGGGGGACATGCCGATGCCCACCCCCTGGGCCTTGAGGGCGACCTGCGCGCCGCCCAGCGTGGTGACGCCGGGCATGGTCCAGCCCGGCATGGGCACCACGCGGTCCACCGCGCCGGTGCAGAGGATGAGGGCGTCGTAGCTGACCTCCCCCTGCTGGTTGCCGCCGGTAAGGGTCTGGAGCGTGCGGGTTTCCGGGCGGATGTTCCAGACCAGCGTATCCGGGCGCCAATCCGACCGGGCCTTCATGGCATCGAGCGTGGCGTGGAGGCGCTTCGCGCGGCCGGAATCGGCGCCGTAGAGCGAGGCGGCATCGCGCTGGAAGCCGGCCGGCGGGCGCTGGGTGATGCGGCCGCCGCCATCGGGGCTTTCCTCGATCCAGATCGGGCGGAGGCCCGACCGGACCAGCTGTTCCACGGCGCGGATGCCGGCCGGGCCGGCGCCAACCACGACAACACTCTTCATCGACGGATCACCTTCATCCCTGGTGCCGCCAATGTGGTGCAGGCGCGCCGGATTCCAGAGCCCTCCACCAGAACCCAGCAATCCTGGCAGGCGCCCATCCAGCAGAAGCCGGCCCGGCCGCCATCCCCGAATTCGCTGGTCCGCACATGGGCCAGGCCGCCCGCCAGCATGGCCGTCAGCAGCGTATCGTCTTGTTTTGCAACGATCTCGGCGCCGTCCACGGTGAAGGCGATGGCGGGCCGGTCCTGGTCCACCAGGCGCGTGACGGTCATGCCAGCGCCTCGAAACGGCAATTAACCTTAATCTCCCCGACAGTTGCGGAGTTCGGCAGGCGCAGCACCGTCTCCACCAGCACGGCCACATCCTCCGGCCGGCTCATCGCCTCCCGCGGCCATTTCGCCTTGGCGGTCATGTCGGTGGCGACGAAGCCGGGGCATACCGCGGTGGCGCGGATGCCATGTTCCCAGCCGAGGCGCCGGACCTCCTGCGTCAGGGCCACCACGGCGAACTTGCTCATGGCGTAGCCCAGATTCTCATTGGCCACGCGCTTGCCGGAGAGGGAGGCGAGGTTCACCACCCTGCCCTGCCCGCCGGCCACCAGATGCGGCCAGGCGGCGCGGATCAGCCGCATTGGCCCCTTCACGTTCACCCGCCATTGCTGGTCGATGGGGGTTTCGTCCGCGTCCAGCAGCCGGCCCATGGGGTTGATGCCGGCGGCGTTCACCACGGCGTCGATCCGGCCGAAGCGGGCCATGGCGGCGGCGACCCAGGCTTCCGAGGCCCCCTCCTGCTCCGCATCCCAGGGGTGGAGCATGAGGTCCGGCCCGGCGGCGAGCTTCGAGGCGCTGCCCCGGATGCCGGCGGAGACGAGCCAGCCGGAGCCGTGCAGGCGGCGCAGGATCTCCCGCCCGATGCCGCGGGTGGCACCGGTGATCAACACGACCCTGCCCACTGGATCAAGCACTGGCGAAGACCTTCCCTGTCGCGACGTGGCAGCGGGCGGCGTGGCCGGGGGCGGTCTCTGCCAGGACCTGTTCCTGCTCGCACCCCGCGCGGCGCTGCGGGCAGCGCGCGGCGAAGCGGCAGCCGGCCGGCATGGCATCCAGCGGCGGCACGCGGCCCGGAATGGCGGAGAGCGCCTGGCCCGCGGCATCGAGGCGCGGGATCGCGGAGAAGAGCGCCCGCGTATAGGGATGCTGGGGGCTGGCGAAGATGGCCTCGACCGGGCCCTGCTCCACGATCTCCCCGGCATACATGACGGCGACGCGATCCGCGATCTGCGCGACGACGCCGAGGTTGTGGGTGATGAAGACCACCGCCATGCCGTATTTCGCGCGGAGGTCGGCCAGCAGGCCGAGCACCTGCGCCTGGATGGTGACGTCGAGCGCGGTGGTCGGCTCATCCGCCAGCAGCACGGCCGGTTCGCAGGCCAGCGCGATCGCGATCATCACGCGCTGGCGCATGCCGCCGGAGAATTGGTGCGGGTATTCCGAGAGGCGCGTGGCGGCGGAGGGGATCTTCACCTCCTCGAACAGCTCCCGCGCCCGGGCCAGGGCCGCCTTGCGGTCCAGGCCCCGATGCAGGCGCAGCGCCTCCGCCACCTGGTCGCCGACGGTCATGACCGGGTTCAGGCTGGTCATCGGCTCCTGGAAGATCATCGCCATGCGGTTGCCGCGGACGGATTCCAGCTGCTTTTCCGTCAGGCCCGCGATGTCCTGCCCATCCAGCACGATGCGGCCGGCGGCGACGCGGCCATAAGGCGGCTGCACCAGCCCCATGACGGAGAGCGCGGTGACGGATTTGCCGCAACCGCTTTCGCCGACCAGGGCCAGCGTCTCGTTCCGGTTGAGGCGCAGCGACAGGTCCCGCACGGCGGGGTGCCAGCGCCCGCCGATGCGGAATTCGGTCCGGAGGCCGATGAGTTCGAGGGCCGGTCTGTCCATGCCCCGCCACGTTGCGCCAGCCCCGCGCGGGCTTCAAGCGGGTGACTAGAGCGTGACGAAACTTCCCTCTCGCGCGCTGCGCAGGATGGCCTCGATCGTCCGCTGGACGGAAAGACCGGAGGCGCCGCTGTTGCTGGGTGGACGTTTTTCCGCGATCGCGCCCAGGACCTCCGCGATCATGGAACGGTGGGGGCCGTGGTCGAAGGCCATGGGGTCCGCGCCGCCGCCGCCGGCGAGGCCACGGTCGAGGATCTCGACCGGTTGGCCCTTGAGGTGGAGTTCCAGCCGTTCGGCGACGAGGACCGCGCTGCCGCCGGTGCCCGCGATCTCGATGCGCTCGGGGAAGCCGGGCTCGGCGACCGTGGTGGCATCCAACACGCCGATGGCGCCGCTGGCGAAGTGGAGCGTGGCGGCGGCGATGTCCTCCGTATCGATGGACCGCAGCGGGCTGGTGACGGCGAGCGCGGCCAGGCGGTCCACGGGGCCGGCGAGGTGCAGCAGCAGATCGAGGGTGTGGATGGACTGCGTCAGCAGCACGCCGCCGCCATCCCGCGCCTTCATCCCCCGCCCCGGCTGGGCGAAATAGGCGGCATCGCGCCACCAGCGGATGGAGGCGGAGCAGGAGAGCAATTTCCCGAGCGCGCCGGAGTCGATGGCCTGCTTCAGGCGGAGCGAGGCGGGGCGGAAGCGGTGCTGGAACACCACCGCGAGGGTGATGCCGGCCGCGGCGTCGAGCAGGCGCTGGGCGCGCTCCGCGGTGATCTCGAGCGGCTTCTCCACCAGCACATGGCGGCAGGCGGCGGCGGCGGCCTGGACCATGGGGAGATGCGCGCCGGGCGGTGTCAGCACCAGCAGCAGGTCGCTGGCGGCGATCAGCGCATCCAGGCTGTCGAAGACCGGCACGGACCAGCGGGTGGCGAAGGCCGTGCGACGATCGGCGCTGGGGGAGAAGCCGCCGGCGATGCGGACCTGGCCCGCCGCCTCCAGGTCCCGCAGCGCGAGCATATGGGGCTGCGCGGCCATGCCGAGGCCGGCCAGTCCGACGCGGATCATGCTGATGTCTCCCGGAGCGCCGCGAGGCAGAGGACGTTGAGTTCGTTTTCGTAGGCGAGGCCGGCGCTGAGCGGCGCCTCCATCGCGTGCCGCACCGCGGCCTTCACGGCCTGGGTGGCGACGGGGGAATGGCTGGCCAGCCTGGCGCAGAGGGCCATGGCGGCGTCGTGCAGCGCCTCCTCCGCCACCAGCTGTTCGACCAGGCGGAGGCGGAGCGCTTCCCCGGCATCGATGGTGTCACCGGTGAGGAGCAGGCGGAGCGCCTGGCCGGTGCCGATGAGACGGGGAAGGAGCTGGGAGGCGCCGCCGCCGCCGACCCATCCCCGCGTGACCTCCGGGAAGCCGATGCGGGTGGAGGGGGCGGCGAGGCGGATATCGGCGGCCAGCGCCAGTTCGAACCCGCCGCCCAGCGCCCAGCCCTTCAGCGCCGCGACGACGGGCTTGCGGATGGACCGCACGGCGCCCGGATAGTCCGGGCGATGGCGGAAATCCCAGGCGGTCGGGAAGGCCTCGATGGCCTTGAGGTCCATGCCGGCGCAGAAGGCGCGCGGGCCGGCGCCTTCCAGCAGCACGGCGCGGATCGTGTCATCCGCGTTGATCGTGCGAGCGTGGTCGGAAAGCTGTTCGGCCATCCCGTTGGTGATGGCGTTGTGCTTGGCGGGGCGATCCAGCGTCAGGCGCGCGACCGCCCCTTCCCGATGCAGCAGGACCTGCCCGTCCATCCGTTTCCATCCCCGTTGTCGCGGGATAGCCTACAGCACGATCTGTCCGAATGGACAGATCTCGTGCTGTAGAAGCTGTTGTTTCTAAAGCACTATCGGTTCACACTGATTCAGTGTGAACCGATAGTGCTTTAGCGGCAAATCACTCGGAGGGAATGGGCGGGATGCGCAGGGTCTCGGCGGCGCAGGCGGCATCGCTGGTGCGGGATGGCGACACGCTGCTGATCGGCGGGTCGGGCGGCGGGCATGCGGTGCCGGATGCGCTGCTGGCGGCGCTCGGCCAGCGCTTCCGGGATGAGGGGCTGCCGCGCGGCATCACGGCGCTGCACCCCGTGGGGGTGGGCGATGGCGGCCAGCGCGGGATGGGGCATCTGGCGCAGAAGGGGCTGCTGCGGCGCAACATCGCAGGCAGCTTCGTCAACAGCCCGCCCGTGGGGCGCATGGCGCTGGACGATGAGATCGAGGCCTGGTCCCTGCCGCAGGGCGCGCTGTCGCAATTGATGCGGGAGATGGCGGCGGGGCGGATGGGGCTGTTCACCAAGACCGGGCTGCACACCTTCGTCGATCCGCGCCTGCAGGGCGGGCGGCAGAGCGCCTCCGCGAAGGAAGACCTCGTGACGCTGGAGGTGGTGCGGGGCGAGGAGATGCTGTTCTACAAGCCCTACCACATCGACATCGCCTTCCTCCGCGGCACCACGGCGGATGAGGATGGCAACGTCTCCATGGAGCAGGAGGCGGTGACCTTGGAGATGCTGAGCGAGGCGCAGGCGACGAAGCGCTGCGGCGGCATCGTGGTGGTGCAGGTGAAGCGCATGGCCGCGCGCGGCACGCTGCATCCGAAGATGGTGAAGATCCCGGGCATCCTGGTGGACCTGGTGGTGGTGGAGCCGGCGCAGGAGCAGACCTTCCTGGTGCCCTATTCCACCGCCTATTCGGGGGAGCTGCGCATCCCGCTGGATGACATCCCGGTCCTGAAGCAGGATTCGCGAAAAGTGGTGGCGCGAAGGGGGGCGCTGGAATTGTTTCCGCGCGCCATCTGCAACCTCGGTTCCGGCATCTTCACCGGCATCGCCAATGTGGCGGCGGAGGAAGGGTGCCTGGACGCCATCTGCCTGACCAATGAACAGGGCAATGTCGGCGGCGCGCCGGCGAGCGGGGGCGATGCGGGGGCGGCGATGAACCCGGATGCGCAGCTCGACCAGCCCTACCAGTTCGACTTCTACGATGGCGGCGGGCTCGACCTCGCCTTCCTCTCCTTCGCGGAATTCGATGCGGCGGGGAACGTCAATGTCTCCCGCTTCGGGGACAAGCTGATCGGGCCGGGGGGCTTCATCAACATCAGCCAGAACGCGAAGCGGGTGGTGTTCGGCGGCACGCTGACGGCGGGTGGCAAGCCCAAGGCGGTGGCACAGGTGGAGCAGATCACCTTCGCCGGCGCCTATGCGCGCGAGCGGGGGCAGCCCGTGCTGTATGTGACGGAGTGCGCGGTGTTCCGGCTGGGGGATGCCGGGCCGGAACTGGTGGAGATCGCGCCGGGGCTGACGGTGGAGGACATCGCGGCGCGGATGGGATTCCGCCCGGCGGTGGCGCCCGGCCTGCGGGCGATGGATGCGCGGTTGTTCGCGCCAGAGCCGATGGGGCTGAAGGCGGAGATCGCGGCGAAGCCGGGCAAGCCCGTGAACCCGCGGCTGGCGGCGCTGTGATCCTGGGCATCGAGGCGGGGGCGGCGGAGAGCTTCACCAAGGCGGTGACGGAGCGCGACCTGCTGCTGACCGCCGAGATCACCGGGGACCACGACCCGCTGCATGTGGACGAGGCCTATGCGGCCCGCACCGCCTACGGCCAGCGGATCGCGCATGGGGCGCTGGTGCTGGGGCTGCTTTCCTCCACCGCGTCGCGCATCGCGCACCGCGCCATCGCGGGCGGGGCGGAGGGCGTGCCCGTCTCCCTCGGCTATGACCGCGTGCGCTTCCTGGCGCCGGTCTTCGTGGGGGATGTGCTGACGGCGCATTACATGGTGGAAAGCATCGACCCGGTGCGCGGCCGCAGCGAGGCGGCGTGCGAGGTGGTGAAGGCCGATGGGACGCGCTGCCTGGTGGCGCGGCATATCCTCAAATGGGTGGCGGAATCCCGGTAACTGGGCGGTTCCCAAGCGGGCCGGGACCGCGCTAGCCTTCCCCTCCAGAGCCGGGCGCATGACCCGGCCGAACAATGGGGAGATAGTCCATGGAACGTCGCGCCTTGCTCGGCGGCATCGCCGCTGCCTCCGGCCTGCTGGCCGCACCGAATGTCGTCATCGCCCAGGCCCCGATCACGCTGAACGGCGCCAGCCAGTTCAATGACGAGCACGTCTTCAACCGCTGCATGACGCGGTTCGAGGAGCTGGTGAAGCAGTATTACGGCCGGCCGATCAACTTCGTGATGCACAAGAACAGCTCGCTGGGGCTGGAGAAGCAGTTCTTCGAATACATGTCGGCCGGCCGCGCGGTGGACTACGCCATCGTCAGCCCCGCCCACATGTCCACCTTCAGCCGCGCCGCCCCCTTCATCGACGCGCCCTTCCTGTTCCGCGACCTCGCCCATTGGAACACGGTGCTGGACCAGGACCTGTTCAAGCCGGTGGCGGATGAGGTGGCGCGCCGCGCCCGGGTGGAGCTGATCGGCTATGCCGGCGGCGGCATCCGCAACATCTTCTCCTCCCGCCCCGCCCGCAACATGGCGGAGCTGCGCGGGCTTCGCGTGCGCGTGCAGGGCGCGCCGATCTGGTCCCGCACCTTCCAGGCGATCGGCATGGCGCCGCAGGTCATCGCCTATAACGAGGTGTACAACGCCATCCAGAACAACGTCATCGAGGCCGGCGAGAACGAGGCCGCGGGCGTCGAGCAGATGCGGTTCTTCGAGGTGGGGCCGAACCTGCTGATGACGCAGCACGCCATCACCATCCGGCCGCTCTGCTTCTCCTCCCAGACGCTGGCGCGCCTGCCGCGGGAGCTGCAGGAGGCGATCCGCCGCGCGGGCAAGGAGGCCGGCGTCTTCGGCCGCCAGACCGAGAGCAGCGAGGATGAGCAGAAGGTGGCGGCACTGGAAGCCGCGGGCCGGCTGCGGCGCATTCCCTTCACGGAGCGCGCGCAGATGAACGCCGCCGTGCTGCCCGTGATGGCGGCCTATGCGCGGGAGATCGATGCCGAGGGCATCCAGACCCGCATCAACGCCATCACCTCGTAAGGCGATCCGCGGGGTGGCGCGTGCCACCCCGCTTCCTGTCCCGCCCCTGCAAGGAATACACCGCATGGCGCCGCAATCCGGCGTTCGTGGCGCCCTTCGACGCTTCAACGAACTCTATGCCCGCTTCCTGGAATGGCTGCTGGTCTTCTCGGTCGCCAGCATCATCCCGCCCGTGGCGCTGCAGATCTTCGCGCGCTTCACGGAGCTGCTGCCGCGCTACATCTGGACGGAGGAGGCGAGCCGCTTCCTGCTGGTCTGGACCGTGATGGTCGGCGCCATGGTCGCGATCCGGGAGGGCACGCATTTCAACGTGGACCTCTTCCCGAACCTCAAGGGCCGTGGCCGCGCGGCGGCCGACCTGCTGGCGGGGTTCTTCGTCGTGGTCTTCGCGGTGATCTTCGTCTGGTATGGCTGGGAATTCACCGACAGCGCCTGGTACCGCATCAGCGAATTGGCGGAACTTCCGCTCTGGACCATCTACATCGCCTGGCCCGTCGCGGGGCTGAGCTTCCTGATCTTCATGGCGGAGCGCGTCTGGGATGACCTGGCGGTGCTGACCGGTGCCGAGGAACCCCGCGCATGATGGCCTCCACCCTCACGGCCGGGCAGGCCGCGGCGTTCCTGTTCGGCGGCTTCTTCGGGCTGCTCTTCCTGCGCGTGCCGGTTGCCATCGCGCTCGGCCTGGCCTGCCTGCCGCCGCTGCTGCTGGAAGACCGCCTCTGGCCCATGATCCTGGTGCAGGAGACCTTCAACGGCTTCAACAGCTTCATCCTGATCGCGGTGCCCTTCTTCCTGCTGGCCGCGAACCTGATGAACATCGGCGGCATCACGGACCGGCTGGTCCGCTTCTCCCGCGCCATCGTCGGCCACATGCCGGGCAGCCTCGCGCAGATCAACGTCGTGCTCTCGATCTTCTTCGCGGGCATCTCCGGCAGCTCGACCGCGGATGCGGCCAGCCAGTCCAAGATCTTCATCGATGCGCAGCGGAAGGAGGGGTATGATGACAGCTTCTCCGTCGCCATCACCGCCGTCTCCGCGGTGCTCGCCGTCATCATCCCGCCCTCCATCCTGATGATCGTCTGGGGCGGCGTGCTGACGGTCTCGATCGGCGGGCTGTTCCTGGCGGGCGTGCTGCCGGGGCTGCTGATCGGCGTGGCGCAGATGGCCACCGTGCATGTCTATGCGAAGATCCGGAATTACCCGACCTATACGCGGGCGACGTTCAGGGAATTCATCGCCTCCTTCATCGTTTCCGTGCCCGCGCTGATGACGCCCTTCATCATCATCGGCGGCAAGATCTTCGGCTGGTTCACGGCGACGGAAGCGGCCTGCATCGCCGTGCTCTATGCCGGCGCGCTGTCCATCTTCGTCTACCGGGAGATGGACCTGAAGGGGCTGAAGACCGCCTTCATGGATACGGGCAAGCTGTCCGGCATCACGCTGTTCTGCGTCGGCACCGCCTCCGCCTTCGGCTGGCTGCTGGCCTACTACAAGATCCCCGAGGCGATGCTGTCGGGCGTCATCGCCTGGGACATGGGGCCGGCGCTGACGGGCTTCTTCATCGCGGGCGTCTTCCTGATCGTCGGCTGCTTCCTGGATGCCATCCCGGCCATCATCATTGTCGGCACCATCCTGCAGCCCATGGCGGAACATGCGGGGCTGCATCCCATCCACTTCGCGATGATCTCCATCGTGTCGCTGGCCTTCGGGCTTGTGACGCCGCCCTATGGGCTCTGCCTGATGATCGCCTGTTCGGTGGCGGGCATCCGCATCACGGATGCGCTGAAGGACACGCTGATCATGCTGGTGCCGATGCTGGCGGTGCTGGCGACGCTGATCCTGTGGCCGGACATGGCGCTGCTGCTGCCGCGGCTGATCGAGCCGGATTTTCTCAAATAGGGTTGCCAGGGGTGGGGGCGCCTCCCTCACCCAACCCTCACCACCGTGCGGGGGAGAGGGCTTTTCGAGGGGCGGGGGAAGCGCCACCTTGGGCGGGTGACGAACCCCTCCCCCGCCCGCGCACCGATCACCTCGCTGCGCCTGCTGCTGCCGCAGCTTCGCCCCTACCTGCCACGGGCCATCGGCGCCGTCGTCGCGCTGCTGCTGGCGGCGGCCATGACGCTGGCCATCGGCCAGGGGCTGAAGGGGCTGATCGACAACGGCTTCAGCGAAGGCGCGGAGGGGCTGGACAGCGCGGCGCTGGCCATGGGGGGCATCGTCGCCGTCCTCTCGGTCGCGACCTCCGCCCGCTACTACCTGGTGTCCTGGCTGGGGGAGCGGGTGGCGGCGGATCTCCGCCGGCGGGTCTTCGACCATGTGCTGTCCCTCTCGCCGGCCTTCTTCGAGACGGCGCGGACGGGCGACATCCTGTCGCGCATGACGGCCGACGTGGCGCTGCTTCAAAGCCTGATCGGCTCCGCCATCTCCATGGGGCTGCGCAACGCCATCACGGGTGCGGGGGCGCTGGTGATGCTGGTGGCGACCAGCGCCAAGCTGGCCGGCATCATGCTGGTGGTGCTGCCGCTGGTGGTGGTGCCGCTGGTGCTGTTCGGGCGGCGGGAACGGCGGCTGTCCAAGACCGCGCAGGAACGCGTGGCGGACCTGGCCGCGACGGCGGAGGAAGCGCTGAACGGGCTGCGCATCGTGCAGGCCTTCACGCATGAACCGCAGGACCGCAGGCGCTTCGCGGCGGAGGTGGAGCGTTCCGTCGCCGCGGCGCTGCGGCGCATCGCATCCCGCACCGCGTTGATCCTGGCCGTCATCCTCTTCGGCTTCGGCGCCATCACCTTCAGCCTCTGGGTCGGCGGGCGGGATGTGGTGGAGGGGCGGATGACGGGCGGCGACCTCTCCGCCTTCGTCTTCTACGCCATGCTGCTGGCTTCCTCGAGCGCCACGATGAGCGAGCTGTGGGGCGAGATCCAGCGCGCGGCGGCGGCGGCGGACCGGCTGCTGGAGATCCTGGCGGCGAAGCCCGCCATCGCCGCGCCGGCCAGCCCGGTGGCGCTGCCCGTGCCGGCGGCCGGGCGCCTGGCCTTCGAGGCGGTGGGCTTCCGCTACCCGACGCGGCCGGACGCGCCGGCGCTGGACGGCTTCTCCCTGGTGGTCGAGCCCGGGGAGACGGTGGCGCTGGTCGGACCCTCCGGCGCCGGCAAGACCACCGTCTTCCAGCTGCTGCTGCGCTTCTACGACCCGCAATCGGGCCGCGTGCTGGTGGATGGCGTCGATGTCAGCCAGGCGGATCCGGCGGCGCTGCGCGCGCGGATCGGCATCGTGCCGCAGGATGCCGCGATCTTCTCCGCCAGCGTGGCGGAGAATATCCGCTACGGGCGCCCCGATGCATCCGATGCCGAGGTGCGGGCGGCGGCGGAGGCGGCGGCGGCGGACCGGTTCATCGCGAAGCTGCCGCAGGGCTACGACACGCATCTGGGCGCGCGGGGCGTCACGCTCTCCGGCGGGCAGCGGCAGCGGATCGCGATCGCGCGCGCCATCCTGCGCGATGCGCCGATCCTGCTGCTGGACGAGGCGACGAGCGCGCTGGATGCGGAAAGCGAGCAGGCGGTGCAGCAGGCGCTGGAGGCGCTGTCGCGGGGCCGCACCACGCTGGTGGTGGCCCACCGCCTGGCCACCGTGCGCAATGCCGACCGGATCGTGGTGATGGAGGCCGGGCGGATCGTCGCCATCGGCCGGCATGAGGCGCTGGTGCGGGAGGGCGGGCTCTATGCCCGGCTCGCGGCGCTGCAGTTCGGGGAGAACTGAGGCGGGGCCGCCTGCCCCGCTCCCCCCCCGGGGGCAGGGGTCAGATGCCCTCGAACAGCCTCGTGCTGAGGTAGCGTTCGGCGAAGCTCGCGGCGATGCCGACGACCAGGCGGCCCTTCATGGCGGGGTTGCGCGCCACTTCCAGCGCCGCATGCAGCACGGCGCCGGAGGAGATGCCGATGGGCAGCCCCTCCTCCCGCGCGCAGGCGCGGGCGGCGGCCAGGGCCTCGCGCTCCGACACCCGCATGACGGCATCCAGCTTCTCCAACTCCAGCACGGAGGGGCGGAAGCCGGCGCCGATGCCCTGGATGTCGTGCGGCCCGGCTTCCTCGCCGGACAGCACCGCCGATTCGGCGGGTTCCACGCCGATGATGCGCAGTGTCGCGCGGCGCGGCTTCAGGGCCCGGGCGATGCCGGTGAGGGTGCCGCCGGTGCCGACGCCGCCGATGATGGCATCGACATCGCCGGCGGTGTCGGCCCAGATCTCCTCGGCCGTCGTCGCCTCATGCACCGCGGGGTTGGCGGGGTTGTCGAACTGCTTCGGCATCCAGGCGCCGGGGGTGGCGGCGATGATCTGTTCCGCGCGCTGGATGGCACCCGCCATGCCGCGGCGGGCGGGGGTGAGTTCCAGCTCCGCCCCCATCAGCTTCATCATCTTGCGCCGTTCGATGCTGGCGCCGTCCGGCATCACGACGATCAGGCGATAGCCCTTGGCGGCGGCCACGAAGGCCAGCGCGATGCCGGTATTGCCGGAGGTGGGCTCCACCAGCGTGGAGCGGCCGGGGGCGATCAGGCCCTCGCGCTCCGCGGCCTCCACCATCGCCAGGCCGATGCGGTCCTTCACCGAGCCGAGCGGGTTGAAGAATTCGAGCTTGAGGGCGAGGCGGGCGGCCAGGCCTTCCTTCGCCTCCAGCCGCGGCAGCCGGACGATCGGCGTATTGCCGACGATGTCGAGCACGCTGCCATGCACGCGCCCCGCGGGCGGGGCGGCGGCGCGGGCGGCGGGGGGGGTCTTCCGGCTGGAACGGTCGGGCATGCAGGGGAGCCTTCGGCTGCGCGCGGCGTTTCTGCGGGTGTTCTGGCCCGGCGCCGGGCGCCTGTCCATGCCGGGGCTGGCAAATCACGTCGATACGATGTAAATAACCTCGTCTCCAACGCGCGGGAATCGAGAAAAATGCTGCTCCGCCAGGACCGTGTCATGACCGCCATCGCCGTGATGCTGGATGTGGGCTTCCACGCCGGGCGCGGGGGGGAAGTGACGGGCGGTGCCGAGGTGGCGGAGCGGATGGGCGCGGCGCGGCGGGGGATCGAGCCGGTGTTCCAGGCGCTGTCGCGCACCGGGCTGCTGGACAGCGTGCGCGGGCCGCGCGGGGGCTACCGGCTGGGGCGGCGGCCGCGGGACATCAAGCTGATCGAGATCGTCAGCGCCGTGACGGAGGAGCCGGAGGCGATGCCCGGCGACCTCTCCGGCAAGCTGCAGGTGGCGGTGGTGGCGCCGCTGTGGCGGGAGCTGGAGGACGGGCTGCGGGAACGCCTGGCGGCACAGACGCTGGATGACCTGCTGAAGCGCGCCCAGGCCGCCGGGCTCAAGCGGCCGACGACGGAGCCGCTGAACTTCGCGATCTGACGCGCCCCGGGGCGGGCGGATGGGCCGCCCGCCTTTAAGCGAACAGTAGGACGGTATCGGCATCCTCCGGCCGCTAACCCGGAGAAGAACGTACCATGATGCTGTCCCGTCGCCTGGCGCTCGGCGCCGCCGTCGCCACGCTGGCCGCGCCCCATGCCGCGCGGGCGCAGAGCCGGCGCTTCAAGGTGGGCCACAACAACTCCACCGATTCCGTGCTGCATGCCGCGGCCACCGGCTTCGATGCCGCGCTGCAGGCCGCGAGCGGCGGGCGCTACGGGCTGGAGATCGTCCCCAATTCGGCGCTGGGCAGCGAGGCGGAGATGCTGAAGGCGGTGTCGGAGGGCACGCTGGACGCGACCATCGCGCCGGTCGGCACCACCGCGGCGCTGGCGCGGGAGGTGGGGCTGCTGGAGACGCCCTACCTGTTCCGGGACGCGGCGCAGGCGCGCGGCGCGCTGGACGGGGCGCTCGGCCAGCATTGCGCGGCGCTGCTGCGCGACAAGGGGCTGAGCGTCGGCGCCTGGTGCGAGGTGGGCTTCCGGCACATCACCGCCAACCGGCCGGTGCGTGATCCGGCGGCGTTGCGGGGCCTCAAGATCCGCGTGCCGATCTCGGAAGCCATCATGGAGAGCTTCCGCGCCATGGGCGCGGCGGCGGATGCCCTGCCCTTCCCGCAGCTGCCGGAGGCGCTGCGCACCGGGCGGTTCGAGGCGCAGGAGAACCCGGTCAACATCATCGTCGCGGCGCAGCTGCACCGCTTCCAGTCGCACCTGTCGCTGACCGGGCATGTGTACACGCCGGCCGCCCTCGCCATGTCCACCGAGGTGCTGGAGGAGTTGCCGCAGGCCGACCGGGCGATGGTGCTGGCCGCCATGCCGGCGGGGGCGGCGGCGTCCCGGCAGCTGGCGGACCGGATGGAGAGCGCGGGGCTCGACCAGCTGCGGGCGGCGGGCATGACGGTGGTGACGGATGTGGATGGCGCGGCGATGCGGGCGGCGACGGCGCCGGCGCGGGAGCGTCTTTCGGCCGTCTTCGGCGCGGAATCGGTGCGGCGGATGACCGGGCTGGTATCCTGACGGCGGACGGCGGAGCAGGGCCATGCGCCTCGACCCCCGGTCCATCCGGTTCCGGCTGCTGGGCGGCTTCCTGGCGGTGATCGCGGCCTTCGGGCTGGCGGCCGGCCTGGCGCTGATCAAGGCGGAGCAGCTGCGCGACGCCAATGCGGGGCGCGATGCCGCCTTCGCCGCGCTGGGCGGCACGGCATCCGCCGCGCGGGCCGTGGGCGATGCGCGGCAGCGCCTGGCGGCCTACCAGGCGAGCGAGGCGGCGGCGGAGCGCGACGCGCTGCTGGCGCAGCTGCAGGCGCTGGAGGGGCAGCTGGCGAGCCTGCCGGGCAGCCCCGGGCCGGGGGCGCTGACCGAGGCGGGGCGGGCGCTGACGGAGGCGCTGGCCGAGCGCGGGGCGGCCGCCGGCGCGCTGGCCGGGGCGAGCGGCGCGCTGGGCAACCCGGTCAGCACGCTGGCGGATATCGCCGCGCGCAGCGGGGATGCGGGGCTGGTCGCCCAGGTGATGCGCCTGCAGGCGAGCTATGCCGTCATCCTCGGGGCCATCGGGCGCTATGCCGGCAGCGAGGAACGGCGCGACGCGGCGCTGGCCACGGAGGAATCCGCCCGGCTGCGCGGCATCGCGCAGGAGATCGCCGGCAACGGGACCCTGACCGCGCGGGCGCAGCGGATGACGCAATCCATCCTGACCGCCGCCGATGCGCTGCTGCAGGCGCAGGGCCGGCTGGACGCCACCATCGCCGCCCGCCAGGCGCGGGCGCAGGCGATGGAGGCGCTGCTGGCCCGGGCCTCCGACGGGGTGAATGCGGCGCGGGACGCGGCGGGGCAGCGCTTCGCGGCGATGACGGCGGCGACGCAGGCGGCGGCCGATGCGCAGCGCATGGCGCTGCTGGGCGGCGCGGCGCTGGCCTCCGCGCTGGGGCTGGTGCTGGCGGTGCTGATCGGCCGGGCGACGACGCGGCCCATCCTGGCGCTGGGCCGGCGCATGGACGGGATGGCGGCGGGCGCGCTGGAGGAGCCGGTGCCGGGCGGCGAGCGGCGCGACGAGATCGGCGCCATGGCCCGCTCCGCCGAGACCTTCCGGGCCGGGCTGCTGCGCGCCCGCGCGCTGGAGGCGGAGGCGGAGGAGGCGCGCCAGGCCGCGGAGGCGGCGCGGCTGGCCGCGCAGCGGGAGCTGGCGGACCGGGTGCAGGCGCAGTTCGGCGCCGTGGTGCAGGGGCTGGGCGATTCGGCGGGGCTGCTGGACGGCTCGATCGCCAGCCTCTCCGGCACGGCGGATGAGACGGCGCGGCGCGCCTCCTCCGTCTCCGTCGGGGCGGAGGCGATGACCGCCACCGTGCAGACCGTGGCCGCGGCGACCGAGGAGCTGGCGGGATCGGTGCAGGAGATCAGCCGCCAGGTGGCGCGCGCGGCGGAGGTGAGCCGCCAGGCGGTGGCGGATGCCGGCGCGGCGAATGACCGCATGGCGGGGCTGTCGGAAGCCGCGGGGCGGATCGGCGACGTGCTGAAGCTGATCGGGGACATCGCCGGGCAGACCAACCTGCTGGCGCTGAACGCGACGATCGAGGCGGCGCGGGCCGGCGATGCGGGCAAGGGATTCGCGGTGGTGGCCAGCGAGGTGAAGGCGCTGGCCGGGCAGACCGCCCGCGCGACGGAGGAGATCGGCCAGCAGATCACCGGCATCCAGGGCGCGACGCGGGAGGCGGTGGAGGCGATCCGCGGCATCGCCGGGATCATCGAGCAGGTGGACCAGATCGCCACCACCATCGCCGCGGCGGTGGAACAGCAGGGCGCCGCGACGCAGGAGATCGCGCGCAACGTGGCGGAGACCGCGTCCGGCACCCGGCAGGTATCCTCCAACATCGCCCATGTGAGCGCCGGCGTGGACGCCAACAGCCAGGCGCTGCGCACGCTGCGCGACGCGACCGGGGAGGTGACGCGGCAGGGCCAGGCGCTGCGCGCTTCGCTGGACGGGCTGCTGCGGGGGCTGCGCGCGGCCTAGAGCACGCTGCGTTCAAATGAACGCAGCGTGCTCTAGAAGTCATTGAATCTGGAGCAAGAAATGCGTTCAGAAGATTCCATCTGAACGCATATTGCTCCAGACGGGCTTCAGCCTCGGCAGCCCGCTGAATGCCGGGGCGGGCCGGTCACATGGCGGCGCGGCGCGCGGCCTCGGCCTGCGGCAGCACGGCGCCGAGGCCGAGCGCCGCGACCTGCCCGATCACGACCAGGGCGGGCTTGGGCAGCGCGGCGCGGCGCGCATCGAGGGTGCAGGTGCCGAGGGTGCTGTGAAGCACCTGCTGATCGGGCGTCGTCGCCTGGGCGATGATGGCGACCGGCGTCGCGGGCGGGCGGCCGCCGGCCAGCAGGCGCAGCGCGATCTCATCCAGCCGCGACAGGGCCATGAAGGCGGCGATGGTGCCGTCCAGCCGCGCCAGGGCATCCCAGTTCACGGCGCCCGGCAGGTCGCCGGCCTCGTCATGGCCGGTGACGAAGGTGACGGCGCTGGCGACGCCGCGATGCGTCAGCGGGATGCCCGCGGCGGCCGGGGCGGCGGTGCCGGCGGTGACGCCGGGGACGACCTTCCAGGGGATGCCGGCGGCATCCAGCGCCTGCGCTTCCTCACCCCCCCGGCCGAAGACGAAGGGGTCCCCCCCCTTCAGGCGCACCACGCGCAGCCCGGCGCGGGCGCCGGCGATGAGGCGGGCATTGATCCGGGCCTGGCTGACCGGGGCGGCGCCCTTGCGCTTGCCGACGGGCACCACCTCCGCCCCCGGGCGGACCAGGCGGAGCACGGCGCGGCCGGGCAGCGCATCATGCAGCACGAGGTCCGCGCGCTTCAGCGCTTCCGCCGCGCGCAGGGTCAACAGGCCGGGATCGCCGGGGCCGGCGCCGACCAGCCAGACCTCCCCAGGCATCGGGCCCTGGGCCGGGCCGAGCGCGGAACGCTTATTCACGATTCACCATCGCTTATCACCGGACAGGACGAGGAGAACACCATACTCCAGCACCATCACCAATAGGGCCATTCCCGGGCGCATGACAGCCATTACCGGGCCGGGGAGAAAAATTCTGGCATTTCGCGATCATCCGCTGCGTCGATGCGTTGATTGTGACGTTCCCAGGCGTTAATTGAACCCAGCCACGCCACACCCGGCGCCCGTCGCGCCGCAGGGAAGGAAGCCGCCATGGCCGCACCGGCGAAGATCCGCCCCGCCACCGCCCCGGTGGTGGTCACCGCCAATGATCTCCGTACCGGACGCGTGGTTTGGCTGGCCGAGGCGGGCTGGACCGGCGACGTGGCCGGCGCCCGCGTCTTCCCGGCCGCGGATGCCGCGGCGGCGCTCGCGCTCGGCCAGGCGGCGGAGAAGGCGCGGATCGTCGTCGCCGCCTATACCGTCGAGGTTGCGGCCGGGCCGGTGCCGTTGAAATTCCGGGAAAGGCTGCGCGCGGCCGGACCCTCCATCGATGCCGAGCCGCGCCCGGCGCTGCGACAGGCTTCCTGACCGCCATGGACCAGATCACCCACGCCATCCCGCCCCATGCCCGCACCTACCGCTATGACGAGGTGGACCGGGACTTCCTGGCCGCGCGCATCGCGGAATTCCGCGATCAGGTCGCGCGGCGCCTGTCCGGCGAGCTGACGGAGGACGAGTTCAAGCCGCTGCGGCTGATGAACGGCCTCTATCTGCAGCTGCACGCCTATATGCTGCGCGTCGCCATCCCCTATGGCGTGATCGATGCGCGGCAGATGCGGCAGCTGGGCCACATTGCCCGGCGCTGGGACCGCGGCTTCGGCCACTTCACCACGCGGCAGAACATCCAGTTCAACTGGACGAAGCTGGAGGATGTGATCGACATGCTCCAGGCCCTGGCCGATGTGGACATGCACGCCATCCAGACCAGCGGCAATTGCGTGCGCAACGTGACGACCGACGAATTCGCCGGCGCCGCGAAGGACGAGATCGTCGATCCCCGCGTCTATGCCGAGATCCTGCGGCAATGGTCCACGCTGCACCCCGAATTCACCTACCTGCCGCGCAAGTTCAAGATCGCCATCACCGGCGCGCCGCATGACCGCGCCGCCATCAAGGTGCACGACATCGGCGTGACGGCGAAGCGGAACGAGGCCGGCGCCATCGGCTTCGAGGTCTGGGTGGGCGGCGGGCTCGGCCGCACGCCGATCATCGGCACGAAGCTGTTCGACTTCGTGCCGGAAGCCGACTTCCTGCAGACCATGGAAGCGGTGCTGCGCGTCTACAACGCGCTCGGCCAGCGCGACAACATCTACAAGGCGCGCATCAAGATCCTGGTCCGCGACCTCGGCGACGAATTCCGCCGGCTGGTGGAGGAGGAGCTGGCCGCGATGCCGGCCGGGCGCTACCGGCTGGACCCCGCCATCACCGCCGCCATCCGCGCGCATTTCGCGCCGCCCCCCTTCGCCGACCTGCAGGACGATCCGCCGCGCTACCGCCGCGCGCTGGAAGCGGACCCGGCCTTCGCGACCTGGGCGCGCAACTCGACGCACCCGCACCGCGCGCCGGGCTATGCCTCCGTCGTCATCTCCCTCAAGCCCATCGGCGGCATCCCGGGCGATGCCTCGGCCGAGCAGATGGAGGCGGTGGCGGAACTGGCGGAGGCCTTCTCCTTCGGCGAGATCCGCGTCAGCCATGTGCAGAACCTGGTGCTGCCGCATGTGCGGCAGGAAGACCTGCACGCGCTGTGGAAGGGGTTGCGGCAGCACGGGCTGGCGACGCCGAATGTCGGCCTGATCAGCGACATCATCGCCTGCCCGGGCATGGATTACTGCGCGCTCGCCACCGCGCGCAGCATCCCCGTGGCGCAGCGCATCAGCGAACGCTTCGCGAGCCTCGACCGGCAGCTCGACATCGGGACGCTGCACGTCAACATCTCCGGCTGCATCAACGCCTGCGGGCACCACCATGTGGGCCATATCGGGCTGCTCGGCGTGGATAAGCGGGGCGAGGAGGTGTACCAGATCACGCTCGGTGGATCGGCGACCAATGATGCGACGATCGGCGAGCTGATCGGCCCCGCCTTCGGCTACGACAGCGTCGTGGACGCGGTGGAGACCCTGGTGCGCACCTATGTCGCGCATCGCGAACCCGGCGAGCTGTTCAAGGACACCTACCGCCGCATCGGCCCCGCGCCCTTCAAGGAAGCGCTCTATGCCCCTGCTTGATGGCGACCGGCTGGTCGAGGACCGCTTCGCCCGCGTCGCGGATGACGAGCCGCTGCCGAAAGGCGCGGCGCTGGTGTCGATCGACCGGCTGCGGCGCGAAGGCGCTGCGCTGGCCGGGCGCAACGCGCCGCTGGGCGTGGCGCTGCCGCCCGATACCAACCCCGCCGCGCTGAAGCCCTGGCTGCCCCGCCTGGCACTGGTGGCGCTGAGCCTGCCGAAGCACCGCGACGGCCGCGCCTTCACCCAGGCCCGCGCGCTGCGCGAATACCACGGCTATACCGGGGAGATCCGCGCCACCGGCCATGTGATCCCGGACCAGTACGCCGCCCTGCTGCGCTGCGGCTTCACCACCGTGGCGGTGCCGGACGATGCCGACGCCACCGTCTGGACCCGGATGCGGGATACCATCCCGCTGGCCTACCAGCCCGCCACCACCGGCGATGGCGGCGCGAACCTGCTGCGCCGGCGCGTGAGCCTGGCGCCGCGGGGCTGACCGGGCCGGCGCGGGGCCCGGCCGGGGGGTAGCGCCCCCCCTGCCCTTTCCGCCGCCCGGCCCCGCTCAGGCCGCCCGCAGCCGGGCCGACAGGCCGGCGAGGTTGTCCTGCAGCCGGCGTTCCTGGGCGCCCACTTCCTGGCCGAGGGCGATGACCTGGCGCGCGGCCTCCCCCAGGCTGTTGGTGCCTTCGGAGACGCCGGCGACTTCCGCGGTGACGCGGGCGGTGCCCTGGGCGGCCTGCTGCACGCTGCGGGCGATTTCCTGCGTGGCGGCGCCCTGCTGTTCGACCGCGGCGGCAATGGCGGCGGCGATGCTGTCCAGCGTGCCGATGATGCCGGCAATGCCCTGGATGGCGCCGGCGGAGGCAAGGGCGGATTGCTGCATGGCGCCGATCTGGTGGCCGATATCGTCCGTGGCCTTGGCGGTCTGCGCGGCCAGCGCCTTCACCTCGCTCGCCACCACCGCGAAGCCCTTGCCGGCATCGCCGGCGCGCGCGGCCTCGATGGTCGCGTTCAGGGCCAGCAGGTTGGTGCGGGCGGCGATGTCGGCGATCAGCTGCACGACCTGGCCGATGCGCTGGCTGGCCTCCGCCAGGCTGCCCACGGTCTGGTCGGTGCGGCGGGCTTCCTCCACCGCCTGGCGCGCGGTGCGGGCGGCTTCGGCGACCTGGCGGGTGATCTCGGCCACCGAGGCGGAGAGTTCCTCGGTGGCGGCGGCGACGGTGGAGACCTCCGCCGAGGCCAGGCCGGCGCCTTCCGCCGCGCGGCCGGCGCGTTCGCCGGCGGCGCTGGCGCGATGGCCGAAATCGACGCCGCTATCGGCCAGCGCGTCGGAGGCGCCGCGCAGCGCGGTGGCGACGGCGCCGATCTCGCTGTCCAGCTGGCCGGCGATGACCAGGGCGGTGCTGCGGCGCTGCGCTTCCGCCGCATCCCGCAGCCGGTCCTGTTCGGCACGGAGGCGGGCCGCTTCCTCCGTCGTGGCGCGCAGCGTCTCCGCGGCGCGGGCGATCTCGCCCAGCTCGTCGCCACGGTCGCGGAAGGGTACGGGGGCGGTGGTCTCGCCTTCCGCGATGCCGTGCAGGCGGTGGGCGATCCTCGTCATCGGCCGGCGGACGCCTTCGGCCAGCCAGATGGCGGCGGCGCCGGCGGCCAGCAGCAGCGCGGCCAGGGCGCCGAGCAGGGCCAGGCGGTTGCCGGCGGCTTCCTCCGCCATCGCGGTGCTGTCCTGCCAGATCTCGATCACGCCGACGACTTCGCCGGCGAGGCTGCGGAGCGGCTGCGCCCGGGCCATGCCTTCGCGGCCATCGATCGTGATGGCGCGCGTGGTGCCTTCCCCCTTCAGCGCGGCCTGGAGGGCTTCCTGCGGCAGCAGGCCGCCGCCCTGGCGGCTGGCGCCGAAGACCACCAGGCGGTCGCCGGCCGTGCGGTGCAGCACCACCTGCGCGCCGGTCTGCCGGTGCAGGCGCTCGGCGATGGCGGGGCCCATGGCGAAGCCGGCATCCACCGCGGCGATGACGCGGCCTTCATGGCGCAGCGGCACCACGGCGAGGATGCTGATGTTCTCCCGCCCCGGCTCGATCCCCGCCGAGGGGCGGCCTTCCGCGAAGGCGCGCTGGATCGTCTCCCGCCGCGGGACCATGCGGTCCCCATGCGCTTCGGGGGTGTGGGCGCGGGCGAAGGCGATGCCGGGGGGGGTCACGATGTTGACCAGGCCGGGGCCATAGGCCTGGGTCAGGGCGCGGTGGACGGGGGCCAGGATGGCGAGCGTCGCGGCACGGTCATTCGCCACCACGGCGCGCAGCAGGTCCGGGTTGCCGGAGAGGGTGGTGGCGATGGCCAGGGCGATGCGGCCCTCATCCTCGATCGCGCTGGCCAGGCGTTCGGCGGCGGTGCCGATCAGCCCATCCACGCTGCGCGCGGCCTGCCTGTGCTGCTGCCACAGGGCGAAGCCGCCCATGGCGGCGCCGGAGACGAGCGCCGCTCCCCCGATAGCCGATAGAAGGCGGATCCGCAGCGACATGGCGGGCATCGGGATACTCCGTTTTCCCGATCATTCGCCCTGCGGTGCTGACGAAGCGTTACCGGGCGGCGTGGGTGGCGCTCAGGCGCCGCCGGGCGCCGCGTAGGGCACGCCCACCGTGCGCACCAGCCAGGCGAGGCGGTGGCGCTGCGCGGCCTGGGCATGGGCGCGGGCGGCGGTTTCGGCGGCCAGGCCATCCCGCGCCTGCAGGGCGGCGAGGATGGCCTGGTGTTCGGCGTGGGCCTGCTGGGCGCGGCCGCCCACCGTCAGCAGGGTGGGGAGCAGCGCCATGGTGGCGCCCAGCTGTTCCAGGCTGCGCAGCAGATAGCGGTTGTGGGCGGCCAGGTAGAGCAGGCCGTGCAGGCGCTGGTTGGTCTCCGCCAGGGCGCGGGCATCGTCGAAACAGGCGGGTTCGGAGGCGATGAGCTCCGCCATGGCGCCGATCTCCGTCGGGCTGGCGTGCTGCGCGGCGAGGCGCGCGGCGGCGCCTTCCAGCACCTCCCGCATCACATAGAGCTCCACCACCTGGGCGTGGTCGGGGCGGGTGACGGTGAGGCCGCGGCGCGCCTCGTGGGTGAGCAGACCCTCCGATTCCAGACGGGCGATGGCCTGGCGGACGGGGGTGCGGGAGACGCCGAAGCGGGCGGCGAGGTCCGTCTCCGTCAGCCGCAGCCCCGGGGCGAGGGTGCCGTCGCGGATCGCGGCGCGGATGCGCGCATAGGCTTCCTGGCCGAGGTCCCGGCTGGGCAGGGGCATGTCCATGGCCCTGGTCTAGCGCAGCCCGGGGCGCGATTGGAACGGGTATCTGGACATCAGTGGATACCGTTGGATACAAAGGCGCCCAGAAGCTGACCGAGGGGCCGCCATGCCCGACTTCTCCCGAGTCTATGACGTGCTGGTCGTGGGCGGCGGCAACGCCGCGCTCTGTGCCGCCATCACCGCCGCGCGGGCGGGGGCGAGCGTGATCCTGTGCGAGGCGTCGCCTCCCCCGCTGCGCGGCGGCAATTCGCGGCACACGCGCAACCTGCGGACCATGCATCCCGGCCCGACCCAGGTGATGACGGACAGCTACCTGGAGGAGGAGTACTGGGACGACCTCCGCCGCGTGACCGCGGGCAAGACGGATGAGGCGCTGGCGCGCATGTGCATCCGCGCCAGCCAGCATGCGCCGGACTTCCTGGCGAGCTGCGGCGTGGTGTTCCAGCCGAGCCTGTCGGGCACGCTGTCCCTCTCCCGCACCAATGCCTTCTTCCTGGGCGGCGGCAAGGCGCTGGTGAATGCGCTGTACCGGGAATGCGCGCGGCTCGGCATCGTCACGCTGTTCGACACGGAGGTGCAGCACATCAAGGTGGAGGAAGGCTGGGCGACGGAGGCGGTGGTGAGCCATGCCGGCTTCCCGGAGCGCATCCGCTTCAAGGCGCTGGTCGCGTCCTCCGGCGGGTTCCAGGCGAACCGCAACTGGCTGCGGGAGTATTGGGGCGATGCGGCGGACAACTTCCAGATCCGCGGCACGCCCTATGCACAGGGCACCATCCTGAAGGATCTGCTGGCGCAGGGCGTGCAGGAGGTCGGCGATCCCACGCAGTTCCACGCGGTGGCGAATGACGCGCGGGCACCGATGGAGGATGGCGGGCTGGCCATGCGGCTGGATTGCGTGCCCTTCGCCATCGTCGTGAACCGCAATGTCGAGCGCTTCTACGATGAGGGCGAGGATGTCTGGCCGAAGCGCTACGCGATCTGGGGGCGGCTGATCGCGCAGCAGCCGGGCCAGGTGGCGCTGGCGGTGACCGATAGCCAGGCCGTCATGAACTTCCTGCCCTCCGTCTATCCGCCCTACAAGGCCGACACGATCGCGGGCATCGCGCAGCAGGCCGGCATGGATGCGGCGAAGCTGGAGAAGGTGGTCGCCGACTACAACGCTGCCGTCGTGCCGGGCACCTTCACGCCGATGACGCCCGATGATTGCCGGACGGAAGGGCTGACCCCGCCGAAAAGCCACTGGGCGCGGCGCATCGACAAGCCGCCCTACTACGCCTATCCGCTGCGGCCCGGCATCACCTTCACCTTCCTCAGCGTGAAGGTGGACGACAAGGCGCGCGTGCTGATGGCGGATGGCAAGCCTTCCGGGAACATGTTCGCCAGCGGCGAGATCATGTCCGGCAACATCCTCGGCCAGGGCTACCTGGCGGGGTTCGGCATGACGCTGGGCACGGTCTTCGGCCGCCTGGCCGGTGAGGGAGCGGCGAAGCATGTCCGCAACTGAGATGAGCAAGCTGGACGCGCTGCTGCGCGAGGCGGAAGTGACGGAAAGCGACGCCTACCAGGAAGCGCGTCGCCAGATGGCGGTGTGCAATGCCTGCCGGTATTGCGAGGGCTATTGCGCCGTCTTCCCCGCCATGGCCGCGCGGCGGGAATTCGCGACGGCGGACCTGACGCACCTGGCCAATCTCTGCCATGGCTG
This sequence comes from Falsiroseomonas ponticola, assembly GCF_016805305.1. Taxonomy (GTDB): domain Bacteria; phylum Pseudomonadota; class Alphaproteobacteria; order Acetobacterales; family Acetobacteraceae; genus Falsiroseomonas; species Falsiroseomonas ponticola. The sequence goes on from NZ_JAERQN010000012.1 coordinate 196,231, forward strand.
CAAGGGCTGCTACCACGCCTGCCAATACGCGCCGCCGCATGCCTTCGGCATCAACATCCCGGCCACCTTCGCGACCATCCGGCAGGAGACCTACGCGCAATATGCCTGGCCGCCCGCCATGGGCCGTGCCTTCGAGAGGAACGGCACGGTGGTGGTGGCCGTCGCGACGCTGCTGACGACGCTGGCGCTGCTGCTGGCGGTGGCGCTGGTGGATCCGTCCAAGCTGTGGACGGCGCAGACGGGCACGGGGGCCTTCTTCCGCATCATCCCGCTGTGGCTGATCAACGCGCTGGCGGGCACCACCTTCGGCTTCGCCATCCTGGCGATGGCGATGGGGGCGGTGCGGTACTGGCGCGGCACGGGGGGGCTGGGCGGGCCGATCGCCCCCGCGCCGGTGGCGGAGGCCGCGGTGGATGTGCTGACCCTACGGAACCTCGGCGGTGGCGGGCATGGCTGCAACGATGTCGATGACAGCTTCGCGCAGCAGCGGCGCTGGCTGCACCAGGCGATGTTCTACGGCTTCATGCTCTGCTTCGCCGCGACGACGACGGGGGCCATCTACCACCACGTCTTCGGCTGGAAGTCGCCGCATGCCTTCCTGAGCCTGCCCGTGCAGCTCGGCACCTGGGGCGGCGTGCTGCTGTGCATCGGCACGGCGGGGCTGCTGCGGGTGAAGGTCATCACCGATCCGGTGCCGGTGGCGCGCAAGCTGCTGGGCGGCGAGTATGCGATGCTCGGCCTGCTGTTCCTGATCGGATCGACGGGGCTGCTGCTGCTGGCGGTGCGGCACACCGGCGCCATGGGCTTCATGCTGGCGCTGCATTTCGGGCTGGTGCTGTCGCTGTTCGTGGTGCTGCCCTACAGCAAGATGGTGCACGGCGTGTATCGCGGCATCGCGCTGCTGCGGAATGCGCGGGAGCGTGCGCGGGCCTAGGCGGCCTCCGCCGGCGCCGGCACGGGCGGGAAGAGGCACTCCGCGATGAAGGCATCGGCGAGGTCGGCGCCGATGCAGGAAGCGAGCATCCGGCGCGTGCGGTCGTTGCGGCGCTGGCCTTCGATGTAGCGGGCCTGCGCGGCGGCCATGGCGATGGCGTCGCAGCGCGGGGCGGCGCGGAGGCGCCGGAGCGTCGCGGCCCCCAGATCGAGCCCCGCCTGGAAGGCCGCCGCATCCGCCGGCCGCACAGCGACGACGCGGGGCGAGAAGATCGCGGTCCATTCAGGCAGGATGCGCGTGGTGCCGAGCGCGTCGCGATGCGGGGCGATGTCACCGGCCCAGGCTTCGATCAGCGCATCGGCCTGCGGCACCGTCGGCGACAGGTCCAGGAAGCAGCCGGTGGCGCGGTCCTGGCCGGCGATCACGTCGAAGCCGTAGATGGGCAAGCCCTGGTCCAGATGCGGGAAGGCGCAGGCGTGCAGCACCGCGATCTCACCGGGGATGGCGAAGAATTCGACATGCAGGCGGCGCAGCGCGGGGGTTGCCACCACCGTGTTGCGCCAGGCGATGGGGCGGCGCAGCGTGCCTTCCGCGCGGGCGCGCGCCAGCCAATCCTCCGCCGGCAGGACGGTGGCGCCGGGCAGCGCGATGGCGCTGGCGGCCAGCGCATCGGCCGCGTCTTCCAGCCGCCGGATCAGGGTCACGGTCAGCCCGCCGCCACCCAGCGGTCCAGCGCATCGAAGGCGCGGCGGGCGGCGGCGACGACGGCATCGGGATCGAACTGCGCGGCCGCGGCGCCTTCATCCAGCGCCAGGCGGAAATCCCGCCACAGCGTGCCGGTTTCCGCGCCATGCGGCACGACATGGGCGGCGCCGCTGGTCGCATCGATGCCGAGCGTGGCGTGCAGGTGGCGGGCGATGAGCTGCCCGCCAAGGGTCGAGCCTTCGAGCACATAGAGCGCGCCCAGCGCCTGCTCCACGCTGCGCACGGCATGGGGTTCGCAGCGCGGCAGCGCCGCGATCTCCGCCGGCGGGAAGCCGAGCGCGCGGAGGTCCGCCATCAGCGCGGCGCGGCGGTTCAGGCGGCGATGGAGCGAAAGGCAGGCCGGCAGGCGATGCGCCATGGCATCCAGCGCCGCTTCCAGCGGCGCGTGGTGGCCATGCAGCCGCGCCACCAGCAGGCGATACTCCGCGATGGTCAGGTCGGGCGCCATGAGGCGGGCGAAGCGGGCATTCGCCTCGATCCGGTCATGCAGGTCCCGTGTCTCCTGCCGCAGGCGGAGCGTCAGCGGCGGGGCCAGGGTGGGAAAGGCGGGGGCTTCCGCCAGCGCGATGGACATCATGTCAACGCCTTCTGCGTTTCGATCGTGGCGGTCAGAAGCCCCTCGCGGTTGCGGACCACGCCCTCCGCCGAGACGGTGAGCGTGTCCAGCGAGCGGGTGAGCTGCACATAGGCCTCCCCCGTCTCGCTGATCGCGAGCTGCATGCGGGTGATCACGTCGTTCACGCCGGCCATCATGCCGGCGGCGTCCACGGTCTGCTGGCAGCCATCGCCGATCTTCTCGGCCAGCGAACGCTGGCGGTTGAGCAGGTCCGTCAGCGTGGCGGTGGCGCCGTGAACGGCCTGGACGATGGCGCCGAAATCTGCCTGCACGCCGCGCGTGGCGGCCACCAGTTCCCGCAGGCGGGACTCGATGTTGGCGCTGAGCGTCCCCGCCTCCCCGGCCAGCACCTTCACCTCCTGCGCGATGACGGCGAAGCCGGCGCCGTGCTGGCCGGCGCGCGTCGCCTCGATCCGCGCATTCAGCGACAGCAGGTTGGTCTGGGCGGAGATCTTGTTGATGCCGCGCAGGAACTCCCCGATCGTGCCGAAGGTGGAGACCAGCGCGTCGATGGAGGTGGCGCCGGCGGCGGCGCGGGTTTCGGCATCCTCCGCCTGCGCCCGGGCCGCGTCGGTCAGCGACGTCATCTCCTGCGTCGAGGCGAGCAGGGCCTGGCCGGCCGCCTGGGAGCGCTGGAGGAAGTCGGAGGTCTCCGCCGCGCTGACGGAGAGCGAGCAGGCCTCCATCATCGTGCCCTCGAGCGTGTTCGAGAGCTTGGCGCCGGCTTCCCGGATCACCGCGCATTCCTCCAGCACGCGGGAGGAGAGGAAGTCGAGGCGGGAGAAGTCCTTCTCCCCTTCGGGCCGGGGCCTGCCGCGGCGGTCGTTCGCCACCCCGGCATCCCCCGTCCCGGCAAGCGTTCCCATGCCGTCCATGGTGGCCTCCGGCTACTGGATCTGCAGCACCTTGCCGAGATTGGCCTTGTGCATCAGGGACAGCACGGCCGGGTTGGCATTCACGATGCCGACCGACTTGTTCTTCGACTTCGCCGTGTGGCTCAGCATCATCAGCATGCCGGCGCTCGCGGCCTCCATGCTCTGCACGCCCGCGAAGTCGAGGCGGATCTGCGTGACCGCGCCGTTGGCGAGCACGGGTTCCAGCTGCTGCTTCAGCGTCGCCTGGCTCATGCTGTCGAGCACGCCGCGCAGCGTGACGGAGGCCTGCGAGCCGCTGGCCTGGACGGAGACGTTGATGGACATGGCGGGTCTCCTCAGGCCACGGAATGCCAGCGGCTGCCGGGGGCGGCGGGCAGCGTGGCCGGCAGGGTGCCCGCGCCGCGCGGGGCGAAGAGGTCGGCTTCCGACCGGGGATCGACCACCACGGGATCACCGGGCTGGTCGGAGGCGGGGGCGCTGACGGCGCGGCCCTGGCGCGACCAGATCTCCCCGATCGCGCTGGCGAATTGCGCGGCCAGCAGGATCTCCTGGTCCAGCCAGGGGCGCGCGGCGCCGGCCAGCGGTGCGCGATGCGCGGCGAAATCGTCGCGGGACCTGAACATCTTCTCGCTGTTCAGCTCCGCCGCGGTCGGCGGGCGGCCGGCCCAGGTGGCGTCGATGACGCGTTCGCGGCGGAACCACATGATCATGTCGCCGCGGTTGCCGATGGGCGCGGCGAGCAGGCCGCTGGCCAGCGCGCGCAGCTCCGGCCCCGCCGGCGTGTAGTCGCCCAGCGCATCGGTGGCGAAGACGCGCCATTCGGAACTGTCGAAGCTCGGCAGGCGGGAGCCGAAGAGGGAGGCGATGCCGCGCACCGTCAGCGCATCCGGCGTCACGCCGACCAGGTGGACATGGCCCGCGGGCCCGGCGCGCAGCACGGCGGCGCCATCGGCATCCGCGAGCCTCAGCAGGTCGGAGGAGAAGCGATCCTCCGCCCGGCCCGCGGCCGCGACCTCCACCCCGCTGATCGAGACATAGGTGGGGGCGAGCGCCGCGACGTGGCGGGAGACGGCATGCATGGCGTGCAGCCGCGCGCTGGTCAGGTGGTCGCCCCGCATGGCGGCGGCGGCGGCCAGCATGGCCTGGCTGCCATCCACCGTCGCGATCATCTCGGCGCTCAGGCGCTGGCGATCGGCGATGCGGGCTTCCTGCGCCTCCAGCTCCACGAGGCGGGAGGCGAACATCATGGAGAGCTGTTCGATGACCACGCGGCTGTCGTAGTTCAGGAACTTCTCGTCCTTGTTGTGGATGACGAAGAGGCCCCAGACATGGTTGTCGATGTTGATGGGGAAGATGATGTTGCTGCCGACGCCGAGGTTGCGGTTGTAGCCGTTGTCGCAGGGATGGATGCCGCGCAGCCAGCAATCCGTCATGTCGATGGCATCGCCGCTGGGCACCGGGTCGCCGCCGCCGCCCATGGTGAGGAGCGGGACGGAGCCGCGCTGCGTCGGCTTCTGGCGCGTCTTGCCGGTGCGCAGGATCTCCTTCGCGTTCTCCGGCACGTCGGAGGCGGAGAAATGGTAGCCGAGGAAGGAATGCGGCAGCTTGCTGTCGGGCGCGTGATGCTCCGCCGCCACGACGCCGTGGCCATGGGCGAGGAAGCGGTAGAGCTTCACGCGGTCATAGCGCGTGACGAAGTGCATCATCTTCGCGGAGGCCTCGAACAGCCCCTGCACCGTGGTCTGGCGCGCGACGGCATCGAGGGCGGTCGCGACCATGGTCTGGTAGTCGTGCTCGGCCTCCACATAGGGCTCGATCTCGATGAAGAGGCGCCCTTGGCGGATGTGGCAGATGGCCTCGAACCGCTTGCCCTGCGCGACGAGCGGCGTGGGGTTGTCGAAGTAGCGGCGGCCGGGGCGCAGGATCTCCGCCATGCGCGCCAGGCTCTCGGCATCGCGGAAGGCGACGCTGGGCGACTGGCCGAGCACGGCCTGCGGCGCGACGCCCAGGATTTCCTGCACATTGGCGCTGACATGCTCGACGATGCCGGTTTCCGGCACCACCACCATCATGACGCCATGCGGCTGCACGGTGCCGATGCGCGCGAGCGGCAGGTTGTCATGCTCGCAGGGCGCGGGGCGCCCGTTCCAGATATGTGCTCGGATGTTCGCCATGCCTTGGCTTCCCTTCTCGGCCGGCCATGTGGACATCCGGGGACATCGCACCGATGCCCGGCCTCATCGCCCAGCATCCCGTCGGCGACGGTGGCGACGCGCATGATCGTCGGATGAGGTTTAATGATCGGTTCCCGATAGAAGGATGTTGCGCCGCACCGCATGAAATCGCGGCAAAGCGCGCGAAACTTTGCCCTTTTCGGAAGCGGATTGGCGCGCGCCGCATCTTCACGAAGGCGAAACCACTGCGCTGCTAGCCATGCTGCTAGGCCCGGCGATCCTGGCGGGCCGCAAGTGGCAGGAGGCCACGGCGCGCATGGAATTCGGCACGCGGAGCATCCGGTCCGCCGGGCAGGGCAGCGGCAGCGTGGAGGTGACCTTGCCCCCGGCCTTCCGCGGCCTGGCGGGCCTACCCTGCCGCGTGGCGCTGCGCGACGGGCTGCGGCCGGAGCTGGTGCTGCAGCCGGAACTGGCGGGCGCGCGCGCCGCCTTCGGGCATCTCTGGGCGCTGCTGTCGGATGCGCTGGACCTCGGCGCGCAGGCGGTGCCGCTGGCGGAATGCGCCATCACGCTGTGGCCGGCGGCGGAAGCGCCGGGCGCCATGCCGCGCCTGGCCTGGGCGGATGGGCTGGCGCTGGCCGGGCGCCCGCCGCATGAGGCCGCGGCGCTGGCGCGCAGCCTGGCCGCGCTGGCGCAGATCGCGGCGGGGCGGCGCGGCATCGGCGCGGCGCTTTCGCAGGATTTCGGCGCGGCCTGCGCGCAGGCGCTGGGCGGCATCGTCATCCATCCCGCGATGCAATCGGCCTGCGACATCGGCGCGGCGCTGCTGGCGGCCGGCGGGCTCGGCCAGGACCCGGTGCTGGCGCTGGCGGCGGGCGATGCGCGGGGCGACGCCTTCCGCGACGCGGCGCTGCCGCGCCTTCGGCTGCTGGCGGAGCAGCACCTGGACTGGACCGACGATCCCGCGCGGCACGCCTCCCTCCTCGTGGCGTGGCGGCGCGGCGTCGCCCTCGAACTCAGCGGAGCATGAAGAGCATGGCGCGTCCCCAGACCGCGACGAATGCGGAACCGGAAGGCCTGCTGCAGCTGCAGCCAGGGCCCGACCATGTGCGCACGCCGGCGACGGAACGGCTGGCGGCGCGGGCGCTGGCCTATCTCGATGCCGGGTTTCCCGTGCATTTCCGGGGCCCGGCGGGCAGCGGCAAGACCAAGACGGCGCTCGACCTCGCGGACCGGCTCGGCCGGCCGGTGCTGCTGCTGGTGGGCGATGCCAGCTTCGACACGGCGGCGCTGGTCGGGCGTGAATCCGGCAGCCGCACGCGGCGCGTGGTGGACCGCTACATCACCAGCGTGATGAAGGTGGAGACGGAGACGGTGCCGGTCTGGCTGGACCGCGCGCTGACGGTCGCCTGCACCGAAGGCTGCACGCTGGTCTATGACGAATTCAACCGCGCCCCGCCGGCCGCCAACAACGTGCTGCTGACGGTGCTGGAGGAACGGGTGCTGGCGCTGCCCAAGGCGCGGGGCAGCGACACGGCGATCCGCGTGCATCCGAATTTCCGCGCCATCTTCACCTCCAACCCCGAGGACCATGCGGGGACGGAGGAGGCGCAGGACGCGCTGCTGGACCGGATGGTGACCATCGACCTGGATGGCTTCGACCGCGACACGGAAGTGGCGATCGCGGTGGCGCGGTCGGGGCTCGACAGCGACCAGGCCGGGCGGATCGTGGACCTGGTGCGGGATTTCCGCGTCTCCCGCGAATGGACGCGGCGGCCGACGCTGCGCGCTTCCGTCATGATCGCGCGGCTGACCAAGGCGCAGGGGATCGAGGTCTCGGCGGAGGAGGAACGCTTCGTCGAGATCGTGCTGGATGTGCTGGGCAGCCGGGTGAAGCCATCGGTCGCGGGCATGCCGGATCCGAAGCACCGGCAGATGCTGGTGCGGCTGGTGGAACATTTCTGCGGGCCGCGCCTGGCCGGGCAGGCGGTGTGATGGCCCGCCCGCGCAGCAGCCTCTCGACATCGCGGCCACGGCCCCGGCGGCAGGGCACGGAGACGGCGCTGGAAGGCGCCGCGACGGAATTCGCGCTGCTGGCGCAGCGGCGGTCGCGGCTGTCCCGCCAGCTGGAACTGCTGCGGCGGCAGCATGAGGCGGCGGCCACGACCATGGCGCAGGTGATGTCGCGCATGGCCGTGCTGTCGGAGCGCATCGGCGTGCTGGTGCCGGCGGAGGATGCCTCCCCCGCCCTGCCCGCCGCCCCTTCCCCGCAGGCGGAAAAGCCGCCCCCCGTGGTGCGCCGTCGCGGCGTGCCGATGACCTATTGAGGATCGAGCCCCATGGAACTCACCGAGATCGTGGAGACGGCGAAGCGGCAGATGACGGTGATCACCGGCCTGCCGGCGGATACCGTCGCGCGGCTGGACCCGGCCGAGGATGGCTGGGCGGTCGCGATCGACATGCTGGAACACCGCGCCATCCCGCGCACGCATGACCTGATCGCGGCCTTCGAGGTCACGCTGGACAATGGCGGGCGCATCCTACGCTGGAAGCGCACCGGCCGCTTCCAGCGCGGCCAGGCGCGCGAGGAAGCCTGATCCCATGCAGCACGCGATCGGGGGCTCCTCCCTCGCCGACATCCTGGAGCGGATCCTCGACAAGGGGATCGTGGTGGCGGGCGACATCTCCGTCAGCCTGGTCGGCGTGGAGCTGCTGACCATCCGGGTGCGGCTGGTCGTCGCCTCCGTCGATCGCGCGCTGGAGATGGGCATCCGCTGGTGGGAGGCGGATGCGGCGCTGACCGGCCAGACGCAGAAGCTGACGCAGGAGAATGCGATGCTGGCCGAGCGCGTGGCGCTGCTGGAGAAGCGGCTCGCGGGGGTTGGGGCGTGAGCGGCGCGCGCGGGCCGCGCAGGCCGATCTCCGTCGCGCGGGCGATGTCGGAGCAGGCGCGAGGCGACCGGCCGGCGATCGATCCCGTCGCCTCCATCACGGGGATGATGGAGGGGCTGAAGGGCCTGGCGGAGGGGCTCGGCAAGCTGGCGGAGCAGGCGAAGGGCGCGGAGGGGGAGCCGAAGGTGAGCTTCGGCTATTCGATCCGCACGCTGGATGGCGCGATCTCCGGCGGCAGCGCACGGCGGGAGGCCGCGCCGGAGACCGTGGCGCCGGCGGCGCGGGAGCCGCTGGTCGATGTGTTCGAGGAAGCGGAGGCGATCCTTGTCGTGGCGGAGCTGCCGGGCGTGGCGCCGGAGGGCATCGCGGTGGAGCTGCGCGGGGAGGCGCTGGCCATCACCGGCAGCGGGCGCCAGCGCTACCACCGGCTGGTGCCGCTGCCCTGCGCCGTGCGGGCGGAGGGCATGAGCCACGCGCTGCGCAACGGCATCCTGGAGGTGCGCATCCCGCGCGCGGGGACGGGCGGATGAGCGGCGGGCTCTGGCTCTACGGCATCGGGATGCAGGCACCGGGCGGCGCGCCGCTGGGCGAGGGTGTGGCCGGCGCGGCGGTGGAGGCGATGGATGCGGCGGGCTTCGTGGCGCTGGTGTCGCAGGCGCCGGCGGAGCGGCCGGCGCCGACGCGCCGGCACATGCTGACGCATACCGCGGTGCTGGAACGCGCGACGGCGGCGGCGGATGTGCTGCCGGTGCGCTTCGGCACCGTGGCCCCCTGCGCGGTGACGCTGGCGCGCTGCCTGGCGGCGAATGCGATCAAGCTGCGCGACGCCATGGCGGGGATCAGCGACTGCGTGGAGCTGGGGCTCCGCGTCTCCTGGCGGGAGGGCGTGATCTTCGAGGAGATCCTGGCGGCCGAGCCCGCGCTGCGCGCCATGCGGGACCGGCTGGCGACGCGGCCGATGCAGGACAGCTACCAGGACCGGATCGAGCTGGGGCGGCGGGTGGAAGCCGCGCTGGCGCAGCGGCGCGCGCGGGAAGCGGCGGCGCTGGATGCGGCGCTGGCGCCGCTGGCCGCGCAGATGGTGGCGCTGCGTGAGGTGGATGAGGGCATGATCGCCAACCGCGCCTTCCTGGTGCGGCGGCAGGAGGAGCAGCGCTTCGATGCCGCGGTGGCGGCGCTGGAGGCGGCCCAGGGGGCGCGGCTGCTGTTCCGCTATGTCGGGCCCGTGCCGCCCTTCAACTTCGTCTCGCTGCGGGCCGAGTGGTTCGGCGCGCCGGCGCAGGCGGCATGAGGCGGCGATGGGCCTGCTCCGCACCCTGCTGACCCTGCCGATCAGCGCGCCCATCGCCGGTGTCGGCTGGGTGGCGAACCAGGTGGCGCAGGCGGTGGACCAGCAATGGCACGATCCGCGCCGCGTGGAAGCGGCGCTGCTGCTGCTGGAACGCCGGCTGGAAGCGGGCGAGATCACGGAAGCGGAGTTCGAGGCGGCGGAAGCCGAGCAGCTGGCGGAGCTTGCCGCCATCCGGGCCGCGCGGGGATGAGCGCGCTGTCGCTCCACGTCATCGGCGCGCAGGTCGATGACGCCAATCGCGGCATCGCGCGGATCGACCCGGCGGCGATGGCGGCACTCGGCTGCCGGACCGGCGACGTGCTGGCGATCGAGGGCCGGCGCGTGGCGCATGCGCGGGCGCTGCCGCTGCCGGTGGCGGCGCGGGGCGAGGCGCGGATCGCGCTGGATGGCGTGACGCGCGGCAATGCCGGCGCGGCGCTGGGCGAGGCCGTGACGGTGCGCGCGGCGGGCGATGTGCCGCGCGCCGCGCGCGTCACGCTGGCGGGCCCGGCGATCAGGCCCGGGCTGATCGCGCTGGGGCGGGTGCTGGAGGGGATGCCCCTGGCTGCGGGCGACAGCCTGCGCATCGCCCTGCCCGGCGGGCGGGAGGCGGAGCTGCGCGTGCAGGCCGTGCAGCCCGCGGGCCCGGCGCTGGTGGATGCGGCGACGGTGGTGGCGCTGGAAGGCGCGGCGGCGCCGGAAGCGGCGGGGGCCGTGCGGTATGAGGACCTGGGCGGCCTGTCCCGCGTGGTGGAGCGGATCCGGGAGGTGGTGGAGCTGCCGCTGCGCCACCGCGACGCCTTCGCGCGGCTCGGCATCGCGCCGCCGCGCGGCGTGCTGCTGGTGGGGCCGCCAGGCACGGGCAAGACGCTGATCGCGCGCGCGGTCGCGACGGAAAGCCGCGCCGCCTTCATCGCCGTGGCCGGGCCGGAGATCATGGACCGCTACTACGGCGCCAGCGAGGGCGCGCTGCGGTCGGTGTTCGAGCGGGCGCGGAAGGAAGCGCCCGCCATCATCTTCATCGATGAGCTGGATGCGATCGCGCCGCGGCGCGACGGGCTGTCCGGCGAGAAGCAGGTGGAGAAGCGCGTCGTCGCGCAGCTGCTGACGCTGATGGATGGCCTCGGCGGGCGTGGCGACGTGGTGGTGCTGGCGGCGACCAACCTGGCGGACAGCCTGGACCCCGCGCTGCGCCGGCCCGGGCGCTTCGACCGGGAGATCCGCGTCGATCCGCCGGATGAGGAAGGGCGGCGGGAGATCCTCGGCGTGCATACGCGGGCCATGCCGCTTGGCGGGGATGTGGACCTCGGCGTGCTGGCGGGGCTGACGGCGGGCTATGTGGGCGCGGATCTGGCGGCGCTGTGCCGGGAAGCGGCGATCGCGGCGCTGCGCCGCGCGGGGGCGCTGGAGGCGGCGGAGATCGCGCCGGGGCTCGCGGTGACGCAGGCGGATTTCGCGGCGGCGCTGGCGGGCATCGTGCCGAGCGCGCTGCGCGAATCCCACCTGGAGATGCCGCGCGGCGGCTGGGACGACGTGGCGGGGATGGAGGCGCTGCGCGGCACGCTGGAACGCGCGGTGCTGTGGCCGCTGCGCCATCCCGGCGCCTTCGCCCGCATGGGGCTGCGGCCGCCGCGCGGCGTGCTGCTGCATGGCGCGCCGGGCACGGGCAAGACGCTGCTGGCCAGGGCATTGGCGGCGGAGGCGGGGATCGCCTTCATCGCGGTGCGGGGGGCCGAATTGCTCTCGCCGTGGCAGGGCACGTCGGAAGCGGCGCTGCGGCGGGTGTTCGACCGCGCGCGGCAATCGCGGCCCTGCCTGGTGTTCTTCGACGAGATCGACTGCATCGCGGGGCGGCGCGGCGGCGGCGATGGCGCGACGGTGGAGCGCATGGTCGCGACGCTGCTGGCGGAACTCGACGGGATATCGGATCCGCCGGGGATCGTGGTGCTGGGGGCGACGAACCGCGCCGAGGCGATGGACCCCGCGCTGCTGCGGCCCGGCCGCTTCGACCTGGTGGTGCGGATGGAAGCGCCGGGGCTTGCGGCGCGGCGCGCCATCCTCGGCCTGCATGCCGGGCGGATGCCGCTCGGCGCCGATGTGGACCTGGATGCGCTGGCCCAGGCCAGCGACGGGATGGTGGGCGCGGACCTCGCCGGGCTCTGCCGCCGGGCCGCGCTGGCGGCGATGGAGGAGGCGGCGGACCCGATGGGGGCCACGGTCCGGGCCGCGCATTTCGCCTCGGCCCTGGCCATGACACGGGAGGAAGCGCCATGACGGCGGAGTTGCGGATGCTCGGCATCGCGCCGGGCGGGGATGCGGGTGCGCTGCTGGCGCGGATGGAAGCGCTGCCGGGGCCGCCCATGGCGCTGCTGCGCGCCGGCACCGTCGCGGCCCTGATGCAGGAGGCGGAGCCGCCCGCGCAGGCGCTGCTGCTGGCGAAGGACCGCGCGGGGCTGCTGCGGAAGCTGGCGGCGCTGCAGCGGCGGCTGGAGGCCGGGTGCATGGCAGGGCCCTTCCTGCCCGCCGATCCCGGCGCCGCCACCCTGCCGGCGGAAACCTGGCCGGCGCTGCTGGCGGCGCAGGCGGAAGCGGCCGCGCGGGCGCTGGCGGATCATGGCGGGACGCATCAGTGGGACGTGATCCTGCGCTGGTCGCCGGACAGCGTGCTGGCGCCGGCGCGGGACGGGCTGCGGGGCTTGGGCCGCGCGGCGATGGCGGCCACCGTCTCCGGCCTTCTGGCGGAAGCGCGGATGGCGCGGCTGGCGGCGCTGCGCGCGGCGCTGGCCGGGCGCGTGCTGGCGGTGGCGGAGGCTTCGCCGGTGGCGGAGGACACGGCCGTGGGCCTGACGGTGCGCGTGGTGGCGGGGGGCGAGGCCGCGATCGAGGCCGCGCTGCTGGCCATGCCGGGCGACCTGACGCGGGATGTGGCGGCGGATCTGCGCGGGCCGCTGCCGCCGCTGTCCTTCGCCGCGGCGCGCGTCGCGGCGGTGCCGGCCGATGCGATTGACCGCGCCTGGAGCCTGCTGGAACTGCCGGAAGCGGTGGCGCCCGCGGAATTGCAGCGGCGCTGGCGCGGCCTGGCGGGCCGGCTGCATCCGGACCAGCGGGGGCCGGATGCCGATCCCGGGCGCTTCGCGGAAGCCGCCGAGGCCTATCGCCTGCTGCACAGCCTGGCGGGCGGGGGGGAGGTGCGGCGCGCGGCGCTGGCCGGGCGGGATGCCTGCCGGCTGCTGCTGCCGGAAGCCCAGACGATGGGGATGCCGTGATGGACGCGCTCTACGCCTATGCCGTGGTGCCGGGGGATGCCGCGCTGCCCGGCGATGTTGCCGCCATCCTGCCCGGCGCCGGCTTCGGCCTGGTGCGGGCCGGCGGCTGCGCGGCGCTGGTGAGCCCGGTGGCGCGCGCGCCCTTCGAGGCCGGGCCCGGCACCCGCGCCCATGACCCCGCCTGGGTGGCGGAACGCGCCGCCGCGCATCACGCCGTGGTGGCGGCGCTGCCCGGCCCGGTGCTGCCGCTGGCCTTCGGGGCGCTGTTCTCCGGCCAAGAACCGCTGGCCGCCTGGCTGGCCGGGCGCGCGGAGGCGCTGCGGGCGGCGCTGACGCAGGTGGAGGGCTGCGCCGAATGCACGGCGAAGCTGGAGGAGGACCCGGCGCGCCATGCCGCCTGGCTGGATGCGCATGACGAGAACCTGCGCGAGCTGGCGCGGCGGGCGCGCGATGCCTCGGCGGGCACGGCCTTCCTGCTGGCCCGCACGCGGGAGAAGCGGATGGCGGAGGCGCGGGCCGCGCGGGCGGCGATGATGGCGCGGGATGTCGCGGCGCGGCTCGGCCGGCATGCGCATGTGATGCCGGAGCCGCTGACCGCCCTGGTGCGGCGGGCGGACATGCCGGCGCTGATGGCGGAGCTGGCGGAGACGGCGCGGGACCTCGCGGAAAGCGGGATCGCGCTGCGGCTGGTGGGGCCCTGGCCGCCCTATGCCTATGCGCGGGCGGCGCTGTCCCATGCGTGACGGGCCGAGGGAGGTGCTGCCGCCGCCCGGCGCGCAGCCGCTGGTCGGCCCGCCGGAAGCGCTCGTCGATGTACTCGACCGGCTGCTCGATACCGGCGTGGTGGTGGATGGGCAGATCGTGCTGTCGCTGGCGGGCGTGGACCTGGTGCATGTCGGGCTGCGCGCGCTGTTGGCTTCCGTCGATCGGGCGGCGTGCCTGACGGCGTCGCGGCCGGAGGCGCCGCGATGATCGCCGTGCAGGAAGCCCCCATGCGGGAGGCACCGGTGCGGGAGGCACCACCGCTGGCGCGCATCGCCCTCGATCCCGCCACCATCGAGCAGGACCTGGCGCGGCTGGTGCTGACGCTGGTGGAACTGGTCCGCCGGCTGATGGAAGGCCAGGCGCTGCGGCGGCTGGAAGCCGGCACGGTGACGGCGGAGGAGGCGGAGCGGCTGGGGCTCGGCCTGATGCAGCTGCGCGGCGCGGTGGAGACGCTGTGCGAGCGCCTCGGCCTGCGGCCGGAGGAATTGAACCTCGATCTCGGCCCGCTGGGCCGGCTTCTCTGAGGGGGCGAGGCCGATGCAGGTACCGGGTGGAATGGAGCTGGGGCGCTGGCTGGCGGGCGGGACCGCGCTGGCCAGCGCGGCGCTGCTGGGCTGGGCCGTGCTGCGGCCGCAGCCGGTGATGCCGGCGGGGGCATCGCTGGCGGCGGCGGATCCCGCGGCGCTGGTGGCGGCGCTGACGGCGGGGGATCGCGGCGCGCTGGTGGAGGATCTGCGCGGCGTCGCCGCACTGCTGCAGGGGCCGGACCTGCCGCTGCCGGCGCGGGTGGCGCGGGCCCGGCTGGAAGCGGTGGCGGCGGCGGAGGACCGGCGGGCGCAGGAAGCGCCGCCGGCCCTGGTGCTGACATCGCTGGTGCAGCGGCTGGATGGCACCGTCGCGGCGCTGCGGGAACAGGGACGATCCGGGCCGGTGGATCTGCGGCTGCTGCTGGCCGCGGCTCTGGCCCTGGCCGCGGCGCTGGCGGCGCTGGCCGGTGGCGCGGCGCGGGATGCGCGGCAGGATGAGGAGACGGGCGAGCGCACGGCGCTGGGTGGCGCCCTGGCGCAGGCGCAGGATTCCGCCCGGACGATGGAGGTGATCGCCAAGGGCGCGGAGGCGCGGCTGCTGACCGCCGCTGCGCGGATCGAGCGGTCGGCCGAGGGGCTGGAGCCGCTGCAGGCGCGGATGGACGGGCTGGCGGCGAAGCTGGAGGCGGCCGGCGCCGCGGGGCAGGACATCGATGCGCTGCGGGCCGGGGTGGCGGCGCTGACGGCGGCGATGGCGGAGCAGGCGGCCTCGGCCCGGGCGGCGCTGGGCGGCCTGGCGGCGGAGATCGCGCCCCTGGCCGGGGAGGCCGCCGTCGCGCGGGCCGAGATGGCGCGCATCGCGGAGGGGGCGGAGGCGCGGGCGGAAGCGACCGCGCTGCGGCTGGAAGCGCGCGTCGCCGCGGCGACGGAGACGGTGACGGCGGAGGTGCTGCGCCAGGGCGAGGAAGCCGCGGCGCGGGTGGAGGGGGCGATCACCCCCCTGGCGGTGCGGCTGGAGGCGGCGCTGGCCGGCAGCCGGGTGGAGGAGGCCGGGCGGGCCGCCTGGCTGGAGGAGGCGCTGGCCGCCCTGCCCGCGGAAGCGGCGGCGCGGGTGGCGGAGGCGCTGGCGCCCCGGCTGGAGGACAACCGCGTGGCGCTGGCCGTGGCGTCCGAGCGGCTGGAGGCGGGCATGGTGGCCCTGCCCGCCCAGGTGGGGGACCGCGTGGAGGCCGCGCTGCTGGCGGCATCGGCCGCCCATGGGGCGGAGGTTTCGGCCGCGGTGGCGGAGCGGCTGGCGGAGCGCGTCGGCGCCGGGCTGGCCGCGCTGCCGGGCGCGATCGCGGACCGGGTGAAGACCGGCCTGGCGACGGCGACCGCGGCGCAGGGGGTGGCGGTGGCCGATGCGGTTTCCGCCGTGATCGTGGAGCGGCTGGAAGCCGCCACGGCGACGCAGGCCGAAGCCGTGTCCGCCGCGCTGGCGGGGCTGCCGGGGCAGCTGGATGCCCTGCCCGGCGCCGTGGCGGCGCGGCTGGAGCCGGCGCTGGCCGCGGCCGGCGCGGCGCAGGCGGAGGCGATGTCCTCCGCCCTGGTGGAGCGGCTGGAGGCGGCCACGGCGACGCAGGCCGGGGCGGTATCCGCCGCGCTGGCGGGGCTGCCGGGGCAGCTGGAGGCCCTGCCCGGCGCCGTGGCGGCGCGGCTGGAGCCGGCGCTGGCGGCGGCCGGCGCGGCGCAGGCGGAGGCCGTGTCCTCCGCCCTGGCGGACCGGCTGGAGGCGGGGCTGGCGACGCTGCCGGCGGCCATCGGGGACCGTGTGGAGGCCGCGCAGGCGGCCGGGCTGGGCGCGGTGCTGGAGGAGCGGCTGGGCGCCGGGCTGGTCGCCCTGGAAGGGCTGCCGGAGCGCGTCGGCGACGCGGTGGACCAGCGGCTGGAGGACAGCCTGGTGGCGCAGGCCACGGCCCTGTCCGCCGCGATGGCGGAGCAGCTGGAGGCCGGGCTGGCGGCGCTGCCGGCGCGGATCGGGCCCGCCCTGGAATCGACCCTGGCGGGGCCGGCGGCGCGGCTGGAGGCGCTGGCGGAGAGCACGGCGGCGGCCGGCGCCACGGTGACGGCGGCGGCGACGGACCTGGCCGGGCGCCTGGCGCGGCGCGTGGAGGAGGAGGCCGCCGCCAGCGCCCGCGCGACCGGGGAGCTGGTGTCGCTCGCCACGCAACTGACCGAGGCGGCCGGGACGGCGCGGGAGCGCATGGAGGAAAGCGCCGGCGCGGTGGAGGCCGCGGCGCGGCTGCTGGAGGATTCGGCCCGGCCGGGCCAGGCGGTGGTGGCGGAGCTGGCGCGCCAGATGGGCACGCTGCGCGACATGGCCACGCCCCCGCTGGATGGCCCCGCCGGCCGGCTGATGGCGGCGCTGGCGGAGGAGGCGGCGCCGCCGGCGCTGCACCAGGCGCTGGCCCATCTGGGCGCGGTGGGGCGGGAGGCCTCGGCGCTGCTGGCCGCCGCGGAACGCCTGGCGGAGGCGAGCGCCGGGCCCGCGCCCCCTGCCCTGCCCGCCGCCTTCGGGGCGGAGACGCCGGCGCTGCTGGACAGCCTCGGCACCGTCATCGGCCAGCTGGAGGCGGTGGCGACGGCGCTGGCGCTGGCCAGCGACGCGGCGGGCCCGCCGCCGGACGCGGAAGCGGTTGGCGGGGCGGCGGCGCGCGCGGCGTGAAGCGGGGCTTAACCGCTGCTTCACCGCGGCGGGTGTAGGCCGGTGGGTATCGCGACGCGGGCCGACAGCGTCGCGCCAGGCCCCGCCCGAGGCGGGGCGACAGGAGGTTGGCGATGGTGTCAGTGGCGATCCTCGGCGAGGCCGGGGCCGCGGGGCCGCCCGCCCTGCAGCAGCCCGCGCCCGCGGTGCGGTCCGTGGCGCTGCGGGTCAGCGGCGCGAAGCCGGTGCGGCTGCGCGGCAGGCTGCTGGCCGAGGGTCGTTCGAGCGCGGCCGGCTGCATCGCCTGGCACGAGGTCGAGCTGTGGCAGCTGGAGGGATCGCGGGAGGTCGCGGTGGCGCTGCGCACGCGCCGCCCGGCTGCCGAGGCCGCCGACGTGCATCGGGCCGAGATGTTCCCCGACCTGGCGGAGGCGCTGGACTGGCTGGAGGCCTTCGACCCGCTGGCCGACCTGATGGTGGATTTCGATGCCGCCGACCGCCGGCTTTCCGCGGTGGAGGTGGCGCTGCGCGCCGCCGCGCTGCGCGGGCGGGCGGAGGTGGTGACGCGCGAATGGCGGGCCCTGCTGGGCGACGTGCTCTACGCGCTGGACGTGGACCCGCCGGCATGATGCCGGCCGGCGCGGCGGCGGGGGATGGCGCCGGCTTCGACTTCGTGCTGCTGCCGCGCCATGGCCGCCGTCCGCTGGGCTTCCAGGGCCGGCTGCTGGCGCGGCTGGAAGCGGCGCCGCCCGACCTGCCCGTGGCATCCAGCGTCACGCTGCATGAAGCGGCCTCCGGCGGCTTCGTCTGCGCCATCCGCCACCGGCTGCGGGATGCGGCGGGGGCGGAGGAACGCTGCTACGCGCTGGCGGCGGGCGATGCGCCGACGCTGCTGCGCTTCCTGCATGGCCATGACCCGATGGCGGATCTGCCACCCGCCGCGCTGGTGCCGCAGGCCGCCGCCGCCGGGGCCAGCCGCGCCGCGCTGGCGGAGGCGGCGAGCATCGCGCCGCGCCTGCGCGCCGTGTGGCGCGACCTGCTGGCCGCGAGCTTCGGGCCCCTGGCCCACCCCGACCACGACCCAGGCGCGTCGGCATCCCGCCGCCCCGCCCCCCGAGGAGAACCGTGATGAACGTCATCAACGTGCATGAGCCGATCGGCGTCTACGAGGCCTATGGGGTGGATGAGCCGGTGAGCCTGCGCGACGCGGCGCCGGCCTTCACGCGCGGCCCCATGGCCCGCGCGGAGCGGCCGGCCGCCATGGGCAGCATCACCCTGCGCCGCAGCGGCGCGCGGCCCCTGACCTTCACCGGCCGCCTGGTGAGCCGCCATAGCGGGGAGCGCGCGGGCGCGGCGCAATGGCATGAGCTCAGCCTCTACGAGACGGAGGAAGGCGGCTTCGTCGCCGATATCCGCGTGATGGGGGAGACGCATGGCAACGCCGGCCAGTTCCACGTCGCCAGCTTCAACGAGCTGGAGGAGGCGCTGCGCTTCTTCGAGGGCCATGACGCGCGGCGCGACGTGGTGAGCGACATCCCGATCGAGGATGCGGGCCTGTCGCCGGCGGAGCTGATGGTGCATGCGGCGACGCTGAAGGTGCGCGTGGCGGAAGCGGTGTCGGGCTATCGCGCCGTGCTGTCCGCCTTCCTGACCGCGCTGCACCGGGGCTTAGCCGGGCGGCCGGACATTCATGATGTTCGCGTCATTTTTCCTTGACGTCGCCGGCGTGAACCGTTCCGCAATCTGGCGTGCCGAGAATGGATGGCGTCGCCACCGCGGAGCGGGCGGCGAGGCGCCATCCCGGATGTCGGGCCGGCGCATAACCCAACATGGAGTCGCCCGATGACCATCAACAAGAGCCTCGCCTCCTCCTCCCTGGCCGAGGTGATCGACCGCATCCTGGACAAGGGCGTGGTCGTGGACGCGTTCATCCGCGTCGCGCTGGTCGGCATCGAGCTCATCGCCGTCGAGATCCGCGCGGTGGTGGCCTCGGTCGAGACCTACCTGAAGTATGCCGAGGCGGTGGGCCTGACGACCGACCCGGCCGCGGCCGCGGCCTGACGCGCACCGCGCGCGCGATGACGGTGGAACGGGAACAGCAGGCGCGCGGCCTTGGCGGCCGCGCGGCGCTGGAAGCCTACCGCGCCGCGCGCGTGGCGCAGCGCGGCGACCTGCGCGCCGCGCTCCGGGCGAACCGGGAGGCGCTGCGCGCCGCCCGGGTGCTGCCCGGTGGCGCGAAGGCGCCGGAGGATGCGGCGCCCGCCCCGGCGGAGCCGCCAGTGTTGCCGGTGGAGCCGGAAGCGCCGCGATCGGTCTTCGCCAGCCTGATGGAGGCGGAACGCGCCCTGGCGCTGCCGGAAGCGCCTGCCGAGGACGACGCGACGCCGGCAGTGGCGGAACCGACACCGGATGCCGCGGCGGAGAGCCCGATCGCGGATGGGCCCGACATGGACGAGCCCATCGCGGCCGAGCCGGTCCTGGCCGAGCCGGTCTTGGCCGAGCCGGTCGTGGATGCGCCCGTGGTGGCAGAGCCGGTTGTGGATGAGCCTGCCACCCCGGCGCCCGCCACGCCGGAGATCGCCGCCGCGATCGACCTGACGATGGAAACCCCGGCCGCCATCGACCTGGTCGCCGAGCCCGCGGCGCCGGTCGAGGCCCCGCGCGCGGCAACCGACCTCTCCGCGATCCGCGAACTCGGCCCGGGCATGCGGCACCGGCTGGCGCAGATCGGCTATCACAGCTGCGAGGACCTGGCGGCGGCGGACCCCGCGCGGCTGGCGCAGCAACTCGGCGAAGTCAGCCGGCTGCTGCGGCCGGAAAGCTGGATCGCCGCGGCGCGCGCCGCCATCGGCTGAACCCGCGCGGCTTGCGCGGGCCACCATCGCGGTGGCAGGGTCCCGGGAAACCGCCGCGGGGCCCGGATGCTGCATTTCTACGGATGGGCGACGCCCAACTCGCAGCGCGTCTCCATCATGCTGGAGGAATGCGGCCTTTCCTACGCCGTCACCGGCGTGAACATCCGCGCCCGCCAGCAATTCGCGCCCGACATCCTGGCGCTGAACCCCTATGGCAAGATCCCGATCCTGGTGGAGGATGGCCGCGTCCTCTTCGAGAGCGGCGCGATCCTCCTGCACCTCGCGGAGAGGCACGGCGTGCTGTGGGGGGAGGATCGCACCACCACGCTGTCCTGGCTGATGGTGGCGCTGACCTCGCTCGGCCCCTTCACGGGGCAGGCGCATCACTGGACGGCGTTGGCGCCGGAGAAGCCGGACGTGGCGCGGGCGCATACGGTGGCGCTGGTGGATCGCGTCTACCGGCTGCTGGAGGGGCGGCTGGCCTCCGTGCCGTATCTCGCGGGCAGCGATTGCAGCATCGCGGACATCGCGGCCTACCCTTGGGTGGCGAAGCATGGCTGGGCGGAGCGCGATCTTTCCGCGACGCCGTATCTTGCCGCCTGGTTCGCGCGAATGGGCGACAGGCCCGCGGTGCAACGCGGCATGCGCGTGCCGGAAGGCGCGCGCCTCGAATGACGACCGGGAGAGAGCACGCATGAAGAAGACCTGGCTGGCGGCGACCTTCGCGCTGATGGCGGGCGCGGCGACGGCGCAGACGCTGCCGCCGGACCGCGTGCTGCGGATGGTGCCGAATGCGGACCTGCAGACGCTCGATCCCATCAACACCACGGCGGGTGTCGTCTCCTCCCACGCCCAGATGATCTACGACCAGCTTTTCGGGCGGGATGCGGAGCAGCGGCCGCAGCCGCAGATGGTGGGGGCCTGGAGCGTCTCCGCCGATGCGCTGACCTGGCGCTTCACGCTGCGCGATGGCCTCGCCTTCCATGACGGCGCGCCGGTGACGGCGGAGGATGTCGTGGCCTCGCTGCGCCGCTGGGGCGCGCGGGATCCGCATGGCCGGCAGATCATCGCCATCACCGCGAGCCTGGCGGCGGAGCCCGATGGCAAGACCGTGGTGTGGCAGCTGCGCCGCCCCTACGCGCTGATGCTGGATGCGCTGTCGAAGCCCGCGGGCAACATGCCGGCGATCATGCCGGCGCGCATCGCGGCGGCCGATCCCTTCACCGCCATCCGCGACACCATCGGCAGCGGGCCCTTCATCTTCGTGCGCGAGGAATGGGTGCCGGGCAGCACCGTCGTCTATCGCCGCAACCCGAACTACGTCCCGCGTCGGGAGGCCGCTTCGGGCACGGCGGGCGGCAAGGTCGCGCATGTCGATCGCGTGGAATGGCTGAACATCGCCAATGCGCAGACCTCCGCGCTGGCGCTGATCCAGGGGGAGCTGGACTACATCGAGAGCCCCGGCGTGGATTTCCTGCCGCTGCTGCAGCGGCGGGGGATGCGGATCATCCGGACCAACACGCTCGGCGCGCCGGGCATGATCCGCATGAACCACATCCACCCGCCCTTCAACGATCCGCGCGCGCGGCAGGCGCTGATGCAGCTGGTGAACCAGGAGGAATTCCTCCAGGCCATGTTCCCGGACCCCTCGCTGTACCAGGTGTGCCACGCCTTCTTCGTCTGCGGGTCGCCGCAGGAGACGAATGCGGGCGTGCCGGCGGGGCTCGGTTCGCCGGCGGCGCGCGAGCGGGCGCGGGCGCTGCTGCGGGAGAGCGGCTATGACGGCTCCCCCATCGTCATCATGGACCCGACCGACAACCCCTTCATGCATGCGGCGACCTTGGTGCTGGCGCAGCAGATGCAGGCGGTCGGCTTCCGCACCGATGTGCAGGCGACGGACTTCGCCTCCATGGCCGGGCGGCGGGCGAACCGTCGGCCGCCGGCCGAGGGCGGCTGGCATATCGGACTGACCTTCTGGAACGGGCTCGGCGCCAGCGACCCCGTGGGCAATGTGCCGATGGCGGCAAGCTGCGACGCGGCCTGGCCGGGCTGGCCCTGCGATGCGGCGCACCAGGCGCTGATCGATGCCTTCCCCTATGCCGCGACGGCGGAGGAGCGGAAGCGCATCCTGGACGAGCTGCATGCCAGCGCCTACCGGCTGGTGCCCTATGTGCCCTTCGGGCAGTGGTACCTGCCCTCCGCCGTCAGCCCGCGCGTCAGCGACGTGCTGGCCATGCCGGGGATCATCATCGCCTGGAACATCCGGAAGGCGGCGCGGTAGCGCGTCGCCTCAGGGTGCGGCGCGGGTGTGGACCATCAGGTCGTTCTCGCCCCGCTGCACCACCTCTCCCTTCTGGTTCAGCAGGTCGAAGCCCAGCGTGACGATGCCGCGCGCGGGATTTCTCGTGATGCGCTTCGACAGCACGGTGATGCGGGCGGCGATGCGGTCGCCGACCAGGATCGGACCCGCGAAGCTCCATCGCCAGTTCAGCGAGACGATGGCGGCGAACTTGATGCCCGCGCGGTTCTTCAGGCCGTCGCAGAGTGCCAGCCCCAGCAGCCCATGCGCGACGCGGCCGGGATAGCCGAGCGCGCGGGCATAGTCGTCATCCATGTGGATGTCGAAGAAATCGCCGGTGAGGCCGGCGAAGGCGACGATATGCGCCTCGGTCACCACGATGCCGCCGGTCTCGAACGCCAGGCCGATGGTGGCGTCCTCGAAGCGCAGCAGGGAGGGATCGATCTTCATTTTCTACTGCCCTCAAACGCGTCGTGCCGAAGGCACGCCTGCGGCGTGACGCGCGGCCTCCGGCCGCTTGGCTTCGTCGTGCCGAAGGCACGCCTGAGGCGTGACACACAGGCGGCGGCGCCCGTTCGGGCGCTCGGCCAGCTGCGCCGGCCGCCAGCCATCGGCTCCGCCCGCTGGCCTCAAAGCTTGTGCATGTGCAGGCCGCCATCGATGTGGAAGGCGTCGCCGGTGCTGAAGGGGATGGCGCCGCTGACCAGGCCGGCGATGGCGTTGCCGACATCCTCCGGCTGGCCCCAGCGGCGGATGGGGGAAAGGCCTTCCGCGATGCGCTTCTCGTACCGCGCCTCCACCGGCGCCGTCATGTCCGTGCGGATCACGCCGGGGCGGATGTCGAAGACGGGAATGCCCTCCTCCGCCAGGCGGAAGGCGTAGCAGCGCGCCACCATGCTGACCGCCGTCTTGCTGGCCGTGTATTCGGTGCGGTCCGGGCTCGCCATCAGCGCATTGGCGGAGGAGACGAAGACGACGGCGCGCGGCCCGCGTTCCGGCGCGCCTTCCGCCACCATCCGGCGCGCCACGGCCTGCGTCACGAAGAAGGGCGCGCGGGCGTTGATGTCCATGCAGCGGTCCCAGCTTGCGGGCGAGACCTCCAGGATGTCGCCGCGCTGCATGGCGCCGACGCCGGCATTGTTCACCAGCGCCTCCACCCCGCCCCATTGCGCCCAGGCCCAGGCGACCATGGCGCCGACGGCATCGAGGTCCGCGACATCGCAGAGCGTCCAGTCGAAGCGGGCGCCTGCGGCTTCCACGGCGGCGGCGGTCTCGGCGAAGCCGTCCTCCCCCACATCGCAGCCCAGGATGTCGTAGCCCTTGCGGGCCAGGGCGATGCAGGCGGCGCGGCCGATGCCGCGGCGCGCGCCGGTGACGAGCGCGACGGGCCGGCTCATGCGGCGATGTCCTGGTCCATGCGGTCCTCCCCTTCAGGCGGCAGGATGCCGGGCGGGGCGGCTCAGCGCCAGTGGCCGGGGCGGATGGAGGCCGCGATGACGGCGCCATAGGCGGTGATGCCCAGCGCCACGCCGATGAAGTGCCCGGTCAGGCCAAGGCCCAGCGGATGCGCCAGCACCCAGCCGCCGCCGACCGCCAGGCCGAAGCGGGACAGCGCCGCCGCCAGCGGCCAGCGCATCCGCCCCGCGCCCTGGGAGGCGAAGTAGAGCGCCATGCCGAGCCCGAAGCCGCCATAGGCCGGCCCGATGATGCCGAGCGCCTGCGTCGCCACCGCCACCACCGCCGCATCCCCGCTGAACAGCCGCGCGAAGAAGGCGGGGAAGATCGCCACCACCAGGCCGATGGAGAAGGCCACGCCGAAGGCCATGGCGCCGCCCGTCCAGGCGATGCGCCGCGCCTCCGCCCAATCCCCCGCGCCGACGGCGCGGCCGACCAGCGCCGTCAGCGCCGAGCCCACGGCGAAGACCAGCGGGATCATCAGGAATTCGAGCCGCGCGGAGATGCCATAGCCCGCCACCACCGCGGGGCCGCGCGGCGCCAGCTGCGCCGTCACCAGGATGGTCGTCATGTTGGCGATGGCGGCGATGACGCAGGCCACCAGCCCGACCGAGAGGATGCGCCAGAACAGGGCGCCGGAGGGGCGGACGCGCAGCGTCGGCCGGAAGCCCGCGCCGCCGCGCCAGACCACGACCATCATCGCCAGCGAGGCCAGCAGGAAGACGCCGCCGAAGGCCGCGCCGAGGCCCGCGAGGCCCATGCCGAAGGGCTCCGCCAGCAGCCAGCCGATCGGCGGATAGGCGGCCCAGGCGATGACCAGCACCCGCGCCGCCAGCGCGTGCCGCCCCCCGCCGCGCAGCACGGAGGCGAGGGTATTGGCGAGCCAGGAAGGCACGGCGCCGAGCCCGAAGAGCCACATGGAATAGGCGGAAGCGGCCTCCGCCGCCGCGGGGCCGCCGACCAGGCCCAGCACGGCGTGGGGAAAGACCGCGAGCGGGATGGCGAAGGCGAGGCCCGCCAGCACCGCGATCAGCACGGCATGCAGCACCAGCGCCGCCGCCTGGTCCGGCCGCCCGCTGCCGAGCGAGCGCGCGATGGCGGAGACGACGCCGCCGCCCATGGCGCCGCCCGACATCATCTGCATCAGCAGCGCGAAGGGCAGCACGACGGCCCAGCCCGCCAGCGCCGGCGTGCCCTGCCGCGCCGCCAGCCACATTTCGACGAGCTGCGCGCCGGCCTGGAGGATGGAGCCGAGCGCGGTCGGCGCCGCGAGCACCAGGATCGGACGGAGGCGCGTCACGGCGATCGCCGCGGGCAGCCGGGGGCGGATCGGCCGGGATCCGCGGGCAGCGGTCTCACTCCGGCTTGACGCCCGCCCGCTGCGCCACGTCCCGCCACCGCGCGAGTTCGGGGGCGAGGATGGCGCGGAATTCCTCCGGCGTGCTGATGATGGGGCGCATGCCCTGGGAGGCGATGCGGTCCGTGAAGGCGGTGTCGGCGAAGACGCGTCGGATATCGGCGGCGATGCGCTGCGTGATCTCGGCCGGCGTGCCCGAGGGCACGACGAAGCCGAGCCAGCCGCTGGCCTCGTAGCCCGCGAAGCCGAGCTCCGCGAGGGTCGCCACTTCCGGCAGCAGCGGGTCCCGCGTGCGGCCGGTGGTGGCCAGCGCCCGCGCCTGGCCGTTGCGCACGGCGGCGACGATGGAGTTCAGCGTGGTCATCGTCATGTCCACCTGGCCGCCCAGCGTATCGGTCAGCGCCTGCGGGCTGCCGCGATAGGGGACATGGGTGATGTCGATGCCGGCGAGCTGCTTGAAGAACTCCCCCGCCATGTGGCCGGAGGTGCCGGTGCCCGGCGTGGCGTAGGTCAGGATGCCGGGCCGCGCGCGGGCCGCCGCCACCACATCCGCCACGCTCTGGAAGGGCGATTGCGCGCGCACCACCAGGGCATTGTCGTTCGACCCCACCAGCGCCACGGGATCGAAGCCGTTGATCGGATCATAGGGCAGCGAGGGATTGATGGCGGGGCCGATGGCGAGGACGGAGGAATTCGCCATCAGGATCGTGTAGCCGTCCCTCGGCGCGCGGAAGGCGGCCTCCGTGCCGATGATGCCGGCGGCGCCGGCGCGGTTCTCGACCACCACCGCCTGGCCCCAGATCTCCGACAGGCGCTGCGCATAGGCCCGCGCCAGCAGGTCCGTCCCCGCGCCGGCGGGAAAGGGGACGATGATGCGGACCGCGCGCGTCGGCCAGGCCTGTGCCGCGGCTTGTTGTTGCGCCCGGGCCAGGCCGGGCATGGCCAGCGTGGCGACCAGCATCAGGCGGCGTGGCAGGCGGGGCATGCGCGTCACCTCGTTCCGTTGCCTCGCCATGCTGCCAGCGGGATCGGGCGGCGCGAAGGGGGCGCCGCCCGCGCGCGATCAACTCGGCTGGACGCCGGCCGCGCGCACCACCGGGCCCCAGCGATCCGCTTCCGCGGCGACGAAGGCAGCGATCTCATTCGGCGATGGGTTGCCCAGCGAGACGACGCCGACGCTCTCCAGCCTCTCCTTCACCGTGGGGTCGTTGAGGCCCTGCTGCAGCACCTCGTTCACCCTCGCGGCGATGCCGGGGTCCATGCCGGCGGGGCCGGCCATGAGGAACCAGTTGGTGGCGACGGCGCCGGGGAAGCCGGCCTCCCCCACCGTCGGCACATCCGGCATCGCGCTGATGCGCTGGGCGGAGGAGACGGCGATGCCCCGCAGCAGCCCGCCGCGGATCGCGCCCGCATTGGCGCCCGACGTGTCCCAGAGCGAGGTGGTGTTGTTGCCGAGCACGCTCTGCTGCGCCTCCGACGCGCCGCGGAAGGGCACGTGCAGCATGCGCACGCCGGCCTGCATGCCCCACATCACGCCCGTCAGGTGGCCGAGCGATCCGATGCCGGAGGAGCCGAAGGACACTTCCTCCGCCCCTCGCGCGGCCAGGGCGCGATACTGCGCCAGGTCCCGGATCGGGCCATCGCCCTTCACGGCGCAGACGATGGGCGCGCCGCCCAGCATGCCGACCCAGGTGAAGGCGCGCTTCGGGTCATAGGCCAGGTTGGTGAAGAGGAAGGGTGCGACGGAGAGCGGCCCGGTGTTGGAGATGAGCAGCGTGTGGCCATCCGGCGCGACGCGCGCGGCTTCGCCGGTGGCGAGCGTGCCGCCGGCGCCGGCCTTGTTCTCCACCACGAAGGGCCGGCCGAAGGCGCGTTCCAGCCGGTCCAGCAGCGGGCGGATGATGAGGTCGCTGGTGCCGCCGGGGGCATAGGGGTTGAGGATGCGGACAGGCCGGTTGGGCCAGGCGCCCTGGGCATGGCCGAAGCGCGGCGCGGCCAGGGGGGCGGCGGTGGCGGCGAGCAGCAGGGAACGGCGGCGAAGGGTCATGCGGGGCTTCCGGTGTTGGTTCGCGGCCGGAAGGGCAGCAAGCCGCGTGCCGCTAGCCCGCGTAGAGCCGGGCCAGCCCCTCATCGAAGCCGGTCAGGGCGCGGGGGCGCGCGGCGGGCGCGGCGTGGGGCGGGGCGAGGCCGACCAGCGCCTCCGCCAGGCGCACCGCGGCCACCGTGCCGTCGATCAGGGGGACGCCGACCTGGGCGGCGATGCTGGGGGCGAGGCCGGCGAGCGGCCCGCCGGCGAGGATCACGGCCTCCGCCCCATCCTGCTCCACCGATTGGCGGCAGAGATCGACCAGCAGGGCGGCGCGTTCCTCCGCCACCAGGCCGGGATCGCCGGCGAAGGCGGGGCCCATGCGGAAGCCGGCGCAGCGGGCCGTGAGGCCGTGATGGGCCAGCACATCCTCGAACATCGGGCGCAGCGCGGCGGTGAAGCTGACGATGCCGAAGCGGCGGCCCAGCATGCAGGCGGCGTGGAAGGCGGCCTCGCTGATGCCGATGACGGGGACGCCCGCCAGTTCCTTGGCGGCATCGAGGCCGGGATCGCCGAAGCAGGCGATGATGGCGGCATCGTAGTGGCCGCGCCGTTCGGCCAGCGCGGCGAGCGTCGCGGGCCCGGCGACGAGCCAATCCGCGCGGGTGACGATCAGCGGCAGGCCGAAGGGGGCGGAGACGGCCTCGATGACGGTGCCGGGCCGGGCGGCGGCGCGGGCGGCCGCGCCGATGCGCGCGGTGACGCTGTCCGTCGTGTTGCTGTTGACGACGAGTAGCCGCATGGCCCGGGCCCCTGCCTGTTCAGGCGCCTCTGTAGAGCGAGAAGCCCCAGGGCGTGAACTTGATGGGCAGGTGGTAGTGGAGCGCGGCATCGAAGACGCGGAAGCGGAAGGGCACCACTTCCAGGAAGGGCGGCGGCGGGCGTTCCGCGGTGGCGGCGAAGAAGGCGCCGAGGTGGAACAGCACCTCATGCACCCCGGCTTCCACGCCTTCGCCGGTGGCGACGGGATGGTCGAGCGCGCCATTGGCGCCCAGCACGCCATCGGCCAGGACCAGACGCTCCCCATCCGGCAGCAGGCGATGGATCTCGACGCGCATGCCCGCGCCGGGGCGGCCATGCGCCACATCGACGGCGTGGATGGAGATGCCGCCGGCACTCATGCGGCGCGGCCCCGGCCGGGCTGCGTGCATGATGATCCCGGTCGGTTCGCGCAGGCGCGGGTGCGGACGGGGCGGATGATCATTGAATAAAACCCTAGCACCCGGCCTGCTGCCCGCGCCAGCAATCACTACCGGTAACTTACACTTTCCGATGTCAGTGAATCATGACGCCCGGCGATAACGGCGGCATGAGGATTGCGGAACCCCGGCAGCACCCGGAGTCTTGCCCATGCGCCGTCGCCAACTGCCTTTTATTGCGGCACTTGCTGCACTTCCGCTGCCCATGCCGGCGCTGGCGCAAACAGGTGAATGGCCCAGCAGGCCGCTTCGAATCATTGTCACCTTTCCGCCCGGCGGGTCGTCCGACATTGTCGCGCGCGTGCTGGCGGATGTGCTGTCCCAGCGCCTGCCGCAGCGCGTGCTGGTGGACAACCGCCCCGGCGCGGGCGGCACGCTGGGCGCCGCCTATGTCGCGAGCCAGCCGGCGGATGGCTACACGCTGATGCTCTCCAACACCGCGCCCATCGTGATGTCGCCGCCGATCTATCCGAGCGTGACCTATGATCCGGTCGGCGGCTTCACGCACATCGCCTATATTGGCGCGACGCCGCTGGTGATCGTGGTCAATCCGCGGCTGGTGCCGGCCACGGACCTGGCCGGGCTGGTGGACTGGGTGAAGGCGCAGCGCGTGCCGCCGGGCTTCGGGACATCGGGCGCGGGATCGGTCGCGCATATCTTCGGCGAGCAGTTCATGCAGCGCACCGGCGCGGCGCTGACCCATGTGCCGTACCGCGGCAGCGCGCCGATGCAGGCGGACCTGCTGGGCGGCGCCATCCCGCTTTCCTTCGATACGCTGCCGCAGAATGTGGAGAACATCCGCGCCGGGCGGCTGCGCGCCATCGCCATCACCGCGCCGGCGCGGCAGGAGATGGCGCCCGAGGTGCCGACGACGGCGGAGGCGGGCTACCCCGGGCTGCTGGCGGAGAACTGGCTGGGCCTGGCCGGCCCGCGCGGCCTGCCCGCGGCGGTGACGGCGCGCCTGCATGCGGAGACGATGGCCGCGCTGGCGAACCCGGCCGTGCGCGCGCGCATCGACGAACACGGCATCGCGATGCGGGCGATGACGCAGCCCGACTTCACCGCCTTCGTGGCGGAGGAGGTGCGGGTTGTCGGCGGCGCCGTGCGGGCACTCGGCTTGACGGCGAATTGAGCGCGCGGAAGGTGGGGGCATGAGCACCCTGCCCCGCGTCACCGCCATCTTCTTCGGCCGCCCACCCTCTCCCGCAGGGCAGGGCGGCGGCGCCTTCAACGCGGCGGGGCTGGCCGGGCTGCGGCGGGCGGCGGCGCGCCAGGCCGTGACGGTGACGGAGGCCTGGCAGCACGACCCCGCGCGGCGGGCGGAGACGGTGGAGGCCGCGGCGCGCCAGGGCGGCCTAGTCATCGCGCATGGCGGCCAGGGGGAGGAAGCGGTGCGGCAGGTGGCGCCCGCCTTCCCGGGCGTGGCCTTCGCCGTGACGCAGGGGCGGATCGCGGGGCCCAACATCGCATGCTTCGAGGTGCTGCAGGAGCAATCCGCCTTCCTGGCCGGGGCGCTGGCGGGGTGGTGGATCAGGGGCGGCGTCGCGGCGCACCTCTCCGGCGAGCCGGTGCCGCCCGGGCTGCGCGGCCGCGCGGGCTTCGCGGCGGGGCTGGCCCATGCACGGCCCGGCGCGCGGCTGCTGACCGGCTTCTGCGGCAACCAGCATGATCCCGCGCTGGCGCGGGACTGGACGGCGGCGCAGGCCCGTTCGGGAGCGGAGGTGCAGTTCCAGATGCTGGATGCCGGACGCCCCGGCGCGATCGAGGCCGCGCGCGCCGCCGGCATGCGCTGCATCGGCAATGTGCATGACTGGACGGCGGAGGATGCGGTGTTCCTGGCCTCCGCCATCGCCGACAACGGCGTGACGATGGAGGCCGCGATCAGCGCCTTCCTGGCCGACCGGTGGGAGGACCGGCGGATCGGGCTGGAGGATCCGGCGGCGGTCCGCCTGGCCTATGCCGCCGATGTGGCGCCGGAACTCGCCGCGCGGTGCGAGGCGCTGCGCATCGCGATCCTGGGCGGGGCCGTCGAGGTGCCGGAGCATTACGACGGCGCCGAATGGAAGCCCTGATCAGGGCTTCCTGCGCAGCTCCTCCAGGATCTCCGCCAGCAGCTTCTCGCTCGGCGTCGGGGCCTTCACCGCTTCCTCCCGGATGCGGAGCCTGGTCAGGATCTTCAGCAGCCAGAAGATCGCCAGCGCCACGATCAGGAACTTGATGATGGCGTTGATGAAACGGCCGATGGCGAGCACGGCTGCCCCGCCGTCCCGCGTCGCCTCCAGGCTCGGCCGGCGTTCGCCGGTGAGGACGATGAAGAGGTTGGAGAAGTCGATCCCGCCGACCAGCAGGCCGATCAGGGGATTGATCAGGTCCTCCACCAGGCTGCCGACGATGGTGGTGAAGGCGGCGCCGATGACGATGCCGACGGCAAGGTCGATGACGTTGCCGCGCATGATGAAGGCCTTGAACTCCCGCAGCCAGGCGGGTTCGGCGATCGGGATCGGTGGCATCATCGGTGGTGTCTCCCCGGTGTCGCGGCCAGCTTGCGCAAGCCGCGGCCCCCCCGGAAAGCAAAAAAGGTGGGGAAGGGAAATCGCCGTCAGGCGGCGCCGCACCACCCCGCGATCAGCGCCGCCACCACCGCCACGCCGCGGCGGTAATCCGCGACATCCACCCATTCGTCGCGGCCGCCATTCTGCGTCAGGTCGCCGCAGAGCGGGCCGAGGCCGACGCAGGGAATGCCCGACTGCACCATGGGGTTGCGGATGTCGGAGGAGGTGTGGAGCGGGTTGATGTGCGGCGCCGTGCCCGTGCCGCGCTGCACCGCCGCCGAGGTCTCGATCCAGAGCGGATGGTCGAGCGTGACTTCCGCGCCGGTGACGCCGGAGAGGAAGGTGACGTCGAAGGCGAGGTCGGGGTCGGCGGCCTTGGCCTCCGCCAGCGCGGCCTCCACCTCCGCCTGCACCGCCGACAGCTTCTCCCCGGGCGGGAAGGCCAGGGCGCAGGAGAGTTGCACCGCCGGCGGCACGCGCGCGGCGCGGCCATCGCCGAGCGTCTTGAAGTCGCCGACGAGAAGGTTGGTGCTGCGGCCGATGGCGGCATCGAGGGCGGGATGGTGCACGCGCGCGCCGCGCTTCGCATCCAGCGCGGCCAGCGCCGCCAGCACCTGCTGCGCCTTCATGACCGGGTTGATGGCGGTATGCGCGAAGGCGGCATGGCCGGGTTCGTTGGTGTCAGGCAGGCGGCCCTTCACGACGATGCGGAAGATGAGCTGGCCGGAGGCGAGCGCCTTCACTTCCCGCATGCCGACGCCGGATTCGGCGGGGTGGAGATAGACGGCGGCATCGGCATGGACGCCGCCATGCAGCAGCGCATGCACGCCGCGCGCATGGCGCTTCGACGGCGTGCTGGCCAGGATGACATCGCCCTTCGGCTTCACACCGGCGGCAAGCACGGCGCGCAGAGCCTCCACCATCGTCGCCACGCCGGCCAGGTCATCCGCCACGCCCCAGCCATGGATGCGGCCCTGGTCGATCTCGCCCGCCAGCGGGTCATGCACCCAGCCATGCTGGGGCTGGAAGGGCTCTCCATCGGGATGCGCGAAGAAGATCACGCTGCGGCCACCGCCGCTGCCGGGGAAGCGCGCCAGCACGGCCTCCCGCTCCTCCGCCGCCATGGCGGCGTCGCTGGCGAATTCCTCCTTCAGCACGACGGAGGCAGGCTTGTAGCGGCGCTTCTCCACGACGCAGCCGAGTTCCTCGCAGGAAGCGGCGATGCGGGCCTGCACCGCTTCCTCGCCCTGCGCCTGCAGGCGGATCAGGTCGCGCAGGAATGCGACCGCCGCTTCGCCATGGGCTTCCGCCGCCTGGTCCACCTTCGTCGCGATGCTGTCCATCTTGCCTTGCTTCGTCCTTGTCTCGGGCGGCGATGGTCCGGCGCGCCGCGCGTCTCGTCAACATTGCGGGGTTGCGATGGAATGCGGCTTCTGTCCATCCTCCCTGTCACCGAAGCGCGGCATGAGATCGCGTCACGGCAAGGGAGATATGTCATTCGATGTGATCGTAGACCGTGACCGCGATGCGAACATCGCGCGCGGCCTGGCAGGGGGTTGGGCGATGGACACGATGATCGGCCGGCGCGGCGCGCTGGCAGGACTGGCGGGTGTGCTGGCTTCCGCGTCGTTGCCGCGAAGCGCCGGAGCGCAGCCTCGCGGAACCGTGACCGCCTCGCTGCTCGGCAACCTGCCGAACATCCATCCCTGGCATGTCGGCAATGTGGAGACGGCGGCGGCGAATCTGCTGGGCTTCTCCAACCTGGTGAAGATCGGGCCCGATGGCACGCTGGTGCCGGACCTCGCGGTGGCGCTGCCGACGATCAGCGCGGATGGGCTGAGCTACACCTTCGAACTCCGCCGCGACGTGCGCTTCCACAATGGCGACCGGCTGACCTCGGAGGATGTGCTCTATTCCTTCGACAAGTATCTCAGCACCGGCCGCCGGCGCGGCAATCTCCGCCGCTTCATCAAGAACGTGGAGAAGGACGGCGACTACGTCGTCCGCTTCACCCTCGGCGATCCCTGGACCGGCTGGATGCGGCTGCTGGGCTATGAGGCCGCGATCGTACGCCGCGGCACCGATGTGGTGAACGAGGGTGCCACGGGCGAGAATTTGTATCGCGGCAGCCGCACCGCGGGCAGCGGCCCCTTCATCCCGAAGAGCTTCCAGGCCGATGTCGCCGTGGAGTTCGAGGCCTTCCCCGAGTATTTCGGCGGTGCGCCGGCGACCGCGGGCATCCGGCTGGTGCGCATTCCCGATGCGGCGACGCAGCTGGCGAATCTTCGCGCCGGCAGCGTCGATATCATCAGCAACTGCCCCCCCAAGGACTTCGCGCCGACGCGGCAGATGCGCGGCTTCGCGGGTGCCAGCCGGCCTTCCGCGGGCATCTTCTACATGCCGATGAACGTGGCGAAGCCGCCCTTCGACAACATCCATCTGCGCCGCGCCGTCTCCTGCGCCATCGATCGCGAATACATCTGCGACGAGATCTATTCGGGCCTCGTCACCGCCAGTGCCCTGCCCGCCACGCCGCAGGAATTCTGGTACGAGGCCGACCTGGCGAACCAGCTGAAATACGATCCCGACCGCGTGCGCTTCCACCTGCGCCAGGCCGGCATGCCGCGTGGCTTCACCTTCGAGGCGATCGTGCCCGTGCCCTCTGCCTATGTGGAGGCGCGCGAGGCGGCCGTCGTGATGCAGGCGAACCTCGCGGAATTCGGCATCCGCATGAACATGCGCCAGACCGACTTCGTCAGCATGTACCGCAGCGCGCAGAACGGCGACTGGCAGTGCTTCCCGCATGCCTCCATGCAGTCCTC
Source organism: Falsiroseomonas ponticola (assembly GCF_016805305.1). Taxonomy (GTDB): domain Bacteria; phylum Pseudomonadota; class Alphaproteobacteria; order Acetobacterales; family Acetobacteraceae; genus Falsiroseomonas; species Falsiroseomonas ponticola. Next base: position 229,683 of record NZ_JAERQN010000012.1, read on the forward strand.
CATCGAGGACTACCTGATCTGGAACAACTACCACAAGGACGGCAACCAGGCGCAGTGGATGGGCTATCGCAACCCCGCCTATGACGAGGCGGTGATGGAGAGTTTTCGTCATCTCGACCCCGCGCGGAAGCGGCCTTCGCTGCGCAAGGTGACGGAGATCCTGGTGGATCACTGCCCGGCGCTCTGGATCGGGCGGCTCAATGCCTATCATCTCTGGCGCGCCGACATTTCCGGCTTCGCACCGCGCTATTCGCACTTCATGGATCTGACGACGGTGAAGAAGGGCTGATCGCGACTTGGGTCGGTTCCTTCTCGGCCGCGCGGCCACGCTCGCGCTGGTGCTGTTCGGCGCCAGCGTGCTGATCTTCATCATCGTCCGCGCGCTGCCGGGCGACCCCGCCATCGCCATGATGACCAGCAACGCGACGCCCGCGGAGATCGAGGCGATGCGGCGCGCCATCGGGCTGCACCTGCCGCTCTGGCAGCAATACGCGGTCTGGGTGGGATCGGCGCTGACGGGCGATCTCGGGCGGTCCTTCATGTATTCGACGGGCGTCAGCGGGCTGATCGCGGATCGCTTTCCCGTCACGCTGCATGTCTCCCTGATGGCGCTGGCCATCGCGCTGATGATCGCGGTGCCGGCGGGCGTCTTCTCCGCCACCAACAAGGGCGGCGCGGTGGATCACTTCTGGCGGGTCTTCGCCATGATCGGCATCTCCATGCCCGTCTTCTGGCAGGGGCTGCTGATGATCATGCTCTTCGCCGTGACGCTGGGCTGGCTGCCGCCGGGGGGCTACCAGCCGCCCTCGGCCGGCATCGGCACGACGACGGCGCATGTGATCCTGCCGGCGATCTGCCTCGGCACCGCCTATGCCGCGACCATCACGCGCATGCTGCGATCCTCCATGCTGGATGTGCTGGGGCGGGAACACATCGCCGTCGCCCGCGCGCATGGCGTCAGGGAAGCGACGATCATCTGGAACGACGCGCTGCGCAACGCGCTGATCCCGACGCTGACGGCGGCCGGCTTCTCCTTCGGCTACCTGCTGGCGGGCGCGGTGCTGACGGAGGTGATCTTCAACCTGCCGGGCATGGGACGGCTGCTGTATGAGAGCATCCTGTCACGCGACTATCCGCTGGTGCAGGGGCTGGTGCTGCTGAACGTCGCGGTCTTCGTCATGATCAACTTCGCCATGGATGCGCTCTACGCCATCCTCGACCCGCGCATCCGCCGATGAAGCGCCTGGTCGCCGTGATGCGGCGAGATCCCCTCGCGCTGCTGGCCTTCCTCTTCCTGCTGGTGCTGGTCGTGGTCGCGATCTTCCCCGAACAGGTCGCGAGCTTCTTCCCCAACCGGCCGAGCCGCCAGCGCCTGCTGCCGCCCAACGGCACCTTCTGGTTCGGCTCCGACCAGTTCGGGCGGGACATTTTTTCGAGATGCGTGCATGCGACGCGGGTTTCGCTGACGGTGGGCCTCACGACGGTGGGGATCGCGATGGTCGTCGGCGTGCCGCTCGGCGCCATCGCCGGGCTGCGGTCGCCGGGCTGGACGGATGCGGCGATCATGCGGGTGATGGATATCCTGATGGCCTTCCCGCCGATCGTGCTGGCGATCGCGGTTGTCGCGGCGCTCGGCACGCAGGATCTGGAGATCGGGCCGGTCACCATCCCGCACATCACCAAGGTCATGCTGGTGATCGGGCTGCTCAACGCCCCGAAGGTCGCGCGCATCGTCCGCGCCGCGGTGCTGGTGGAGCGGAACGAGCAGTATGTGATGGCGGAACGCGCCGTCGGCGCCGGCGATGCGCGCATCCTGTTCCGCGACATCCTGCGCAACTGCGTCTCCCCCGTCGCGGTCTATGCGACGCTGCTGGTCGCGACCTCCATCCTGACGGAGGCGTCCCTTTCCTTCCTTGGCCTCGGCATCCAGCCGCCCGAACCCAGCTGGGGCGGGATGCTGGCGGATAGCCGCACCTATGTGATGTCCGGCCAGTGGTGGCTGACGGTGTTCCCGGGACTGCTCATCTTCCTCACCGTCGTCGCCTTCAACCTGGCGGGCGATCTGCTGCGGGACGTGCTGGACCCCGCGCAGCTGACGAGGCGCGGCGATGCCTGAGCCGCTCTTCGAGGTCCGCCACCTGGTCACGCGCTTCCGCACGGAAGGCGGCGAGATCCGACCCTCCCGCGACGTCTCCTTCCACGTCGCGGAGGGCGAGGTGCTGGGGCTGGTCGGCGAATCCGGCTCCGGCAAATCGGTCACGGCCCGTGCCTCCATCCGGCTGCAGCAGCCGGAGAGCGCGACCATCGGCGGCGAGCTGCTGTTCCGCGGCCGCGACCTGCGTGCCATGGCGCCGGAGGAACTGCGCGGCCTGCGCGCGAAGCAGATCGCGATGGTGGTGCAGGACCCCGCGGCGGCGCTGAACCCGGTGATGACCATCGGCGACCAGCTGACGCGCATCCACCGGCTGCATGGCGGCACGGAGGAGGCCGCGCGCGATGCCGCGCTGGCGCTGCTGAGACGCCTGCGCATCGCGGAGCCGGAAAGCCGCATGGCGGCCTATCCGCACCAGCTCTCCGGCGGCATGCGGCAGCGCGTGCTGATCGCCCTCGCGCTGATCTGCCGGCCCGCGCTGCTGATCGCGGACGAACCCACCACGGCGCTGGACGTCACCGTCGAGGCCGAGATCCTCGCGCTGCTCGATGAACTCCGGCGCGAGCTCGGCATGGCGATGCTGATGATCAGCCACAACCTGTCCGTCATCGGCCGGCTCTGCGACCGCGTCGCCGTCATGTATGCCGGGCGCATCATGGAGGAAGGGCCGACGCGCGCGCTGCTGGCGGAGCCGCGCCATCCCTACACCCAGGCGCTGCTCGCGGCTGTCCCGAAGGGCTCCAAGGCGGATGGCCCGCTGCCGGCCGTGCCGGGGGAACCGCCCGACCTCGCGCAGCTGCCGCCCGGCTGCCCCTTCCAGGCGCGCTGCCCGGGCGCCGGGCCCGCATGCACGCAGGACCAGCCGCTCCGGGAGATCGCGCCAGGCCGCCGCGCCGCCTGCTGGAGGGCCACGGCATGACGGCGCCGCTGCTGCGCCTCGATGGCGTCTCGAAGCATTACGCCGCGCGGCCCTCGCTGCTCGGCCGCGTGCTGCCGAACCAGCCCATGGTGCGGGCGGTGCAGGATGTCTCGCTCTCCATCGCGCCGGGGGAGATCCTGGGCCTGGTCGGCGAATCAGGTTCCGGCAAATCGACGCTCGGGCGCGTCGCGCTGCTGCTGGAACCGCCGACCAGCGGGACCGTCGCCTTCGACGGCGCGAACCCCGCCTCCGACCTGCACGCCTTCCGCCGCCGCGCGCAGATGGTGTTCCAGGACCCCGCTTCCTCGCTCAACCGGTCGCTCACCATCGAGCGCATCCTGGACAGCCCGCTTTCCGTCCACCGCTTCGGCAACCGCGCCGAACGCCGCGCGCGGATCGCGGAGCTGCTGGAACTCGTCGGCCTCCGCCCCGACATGGCGCGGCGCTATCCGCATGAACTCTCCGGCGGCCAGCGCCAGCGCGTCGGCATCGCCCGCGCACTCGCCATCGAGCCCGCCTTCATCGTGCTGGACGAGCCGACCAGCGCGCTCGATGTCTCCATCCAGGCGCAGGTCGCGAACCTGCTCGTCGATCTGCAGAAGCGGCTGTCGCTGACCTACCTCTTCATCAGCCATGACCTCCGCCTGGTGCGCTGGCTCTGCGACCGGATCGCGGTGATGTATCTCGGCCGCATCGTGGAGATCGGGCCGGCGGAGACGCTGTGGAACGCGCCGCGCCATCCCTACACCCGAGCGCTGCTCAACGCCGTCATCGCGGAAGACCTGCGCCCGCCGGAGGCCGCGGGCGACGTGCCCTCCCCCATCCGCCCGCCGCCCGGCTGCGCCTTCCATCCGCGCTGCCCCATGGCGGGCCCGCGCTGCGCGCAGCAGGCGCCGCGCGCCACCACCACCGCGGACGGCGTCACCACCGCCTGCCATTTGCACGACGGAGGCGTCGCATGATGAAGCTCATCATCGGGGGGAAATGGTCCTCCACCTGGACCATGCGCGGCTGGCTGGCCTGCAAGCTCTCCGGGCTCGAGTTCGAGGCCGAGACCCTGTTCCTGTCGCGCGACGACAGCAAGGCGAAGCTCGCCGCCATCTCGCCGACCGGGCTGATCCCGATCCTCTTCGACGGCGACCTGGCCATCACCGATACCTGGGCGATCGCCGAATACCTGTGGGAGAAGGCGCCGGGCTGCGACATCTGGCCGAGCGCCCTTCCCGCCCGCACCGCCGCGCGATCCTCCGCCGGGGAGATGCACGCGCATTTCGTCGAGCTGCGCGCGGCGATGCCGATGAACCTGGTGAAGCGCTGGCCGATCGCGAACGGCGTGCCATCCAACGCCAAGCTGCTCGGCCGCCCCGGCGTCGCCGGCCAGGTCGCCCGCGTGCAGGAATCCTGGCGCCAGACGCGCGCGGCCTGGGGCGCCGGTGGGCCCTTCCTCTTCGGCGAACGCTTCTGCTTCGCGGATGCGATGTGGGCGCCCATGGCGACCCGGTTCCGCACCTACTCCGTGCCGCTGGCCCCCGACGCGCAAGCCTACGCCGACGCCGTGCTGGCGCACCCCTTCGTCATGGAATGGATCGACGGCGCCCACGCCCAGGCCCGCGAGATCGGCTGGGAGGCCTGCGCGGCGTTTCCGTGACGAAGGCGGAGTGAGTGCCGGTTGCCTCCGGAGAGGGGCTGCGCGCCCCTCTCCGGACCTCTCCCGCGCCAGGGTCCAGCGGGACCCTGGACCGCGAGGCTATTGGTCGGTGAAGGGAGGGGCGCGGAGCGCACTCCGGACAAGCGGTCGCGCGGAGCCCCTCCCTTCACCGACCAATCACATGGGGTTCCAAGCAACCGTCTTGCGCTGGGCGTGGTGGGGTCAGGCGGTCTGGTGGTTGGAGGTGGCCCAAGGCTGTCGTGTGCGCATCATGGCGTTCAGGATGACGACGAGTTTGCGCATGACGGCGCCG
>NZ_JAERQN010000013.1 GCF_016805305.1 Falsiroseomonas ponticola
GCCGCCCACTGCCGGTCCGACAGCCAGAACTCTCCCGCCATGACCCAAGCTCCGCTACCCAGCAGCTTGAATCACAGCCCGCCGCGCCGCGCCTAGAACTGATTGGGTTTGGAGCCTAGCGGCGCCCGCGCTTCGTGGCCGGCGGCTCGGGCTCCGGCCCCGCGGCGCGGGCCAGGACCAGGCCGAAGGCGGCGCGCGCGGGCACGTCGAGCCGCCGGTAGTGGCGCAGCAGCGCCTCCTCATCCGGCGCCAGCAGGCCGAGCTCGCCCTGCGGTTCCTCCAGCATGGCGGCCGGGATGAGGTCGCCGGGCTCCAGCCCCAGCACGAACACCTCATCCACATCGAGGGCGGCGGCGAGACGGCGCAGCGCCTGGCCGCGGGGCAGCGCGCCTTCGCCGCGCAGCAGCGCCGCCAGGCTGCCGGGCTTGAGCCCGGCCGCGGCCTCCACCTCCTCCGCCGCCAGGCCCAGGCGGTCCAGGCGGCCATCGATGCGGGCGATGATCTCGGGGTTCGGTTCCATGGCCCGGCATAGCGCAGTGGGCGGGGCCGGGCCATTTCCACGGATCGCACGCGTTCAATAGGCCGCGCCGGGGACAGGGAATGTCGCGGTTGCCGGCCGCCAGGCAGCTTCCTTGCCGTGGTGGCAGGGCGCGGCGAAATTTCACTGGCGGAATCTGTTTAACCTTGACGGCGCGTGGTTTCGGGCGCATCTCACGGCTGCTGAACGAGGATCGCGCATCGTGCACCCGCCCCTGACCCTGATCGTCGCCCCGGCCCGCCCGGCCCCGCGGCGAATGTGGCGCTGTCGCCGCGGCTGACGGCCGCCCCCGACATCCCCCCAGGTCACGATTCCGGAGTGCTTCCCATGATCGAATCCCGCCCCATCGACATCGACGGCCGCTTCGTCGGCGTCGCCGTCAACGCCTCCCTCTCCTGGCATTTCGTCGCGATCGACCCGGTGCTGGACGATCTGCACGGCACGCATTTCGCCAGCGCCGAGGAAGTGGCGCGCGTGGCGCGGCTGGTGCTGGCCCGCGCCACGCGGCGCGTGCATTGAGGCCGGGGCCCCGTTCCACCCGCCATTCCTGATGTCGTTCCGCCTTCCACGCCGCCGGGCGCCGGCCCGGCGCCCCCCGCACCATGGCTGACCTGCTCGCGCAGAGGGTTGCCGCGCGCCCGGCGGCGCGCCACATCGCCGGCGCCATGCCGGACACACCCTCCCCCGCCGTGATCCCCGCCGCGGTCCCCGCCGCTGTTCCTTGGGCGATCACGCTGGATCGCCTGACCAAGCGCTTCGCGCGCGGCAACACGCTGGCGCTGGACGATGTCTCGCTCAGCGTGCGGGAAGGCGAGGTCTTCGGCATCGTCGGCCGGTCCGGCGCGGGCAAGTCCACGCTGATCCGCTGCGTGAACCTGCTGGAACGCCCCGATAGCGGCCGCGTGACCGTGCTGGGGCAGGACCTGCCGGCGCTGGACGATGCGGGGCTGCGCGCGGCGCGGCGCGGCATCGGCATGGTGTTCCAGCACTTCAACCTGCACACGCGCCGCACGGTGGCGGAGAATGTCGCCTTCCCGCTGGAAGTGGCCGGCCTGCCCGCCGCGGAACGCCGCGCGCGCGTGGCGGAGATCCTGCCCCTGGTGGGGCTGGAGGCGAAGCGCGATGCCTATCCCGCGCAGCTCTCCGGCGGGCAGAAGCAGCGCGTCGGCATCGCGCGCGCGCTGGCATCCCGCCCCCGCATCCTGCTCTGCGACGAGGCGACGAGCGCGCTGGATCCCGAGACGACGCGGGAGATCCTGGCGCTGATCCGCGACCTGCGCGCGAAGCTGGACCTGACCGTGCTGCTGATCACGCATGAGATGGCGGTGGTGAAGGCCATCTGCGACCGCGTGGCGGTGATGGAGGCGGGGCGCGTGATCGAGCAGGGGCCCGTCTTTTCCGTCTTCACGCGGCCGGAACATGCGACGACGCGCAGCTTCGTGGCGGAGGTGATCGGCCATGGCCTGCCCGCCAGCACGCTGGCGCGCCTGCCCGCGCCCCGGCCCGGGGAGAAGCGGCGCCTGGCGCAGGTGGTCTTCACGGGGCCGAACGCGACCCGCGCCGTGGTCAGCGAGGCGAGCCGCGACTTCGGGCTCGACATCAACATCGTCTCCGGCCGCGTCGATGACATCGCGGGGGAGCCCTTCGGCGTGATGGCGCTGGCGGCCTATGGCCCCGATGGCGCGGTGGATGCGGCCTTCGGCTGGATGCGGGACCTGGGGCTGACGGTGACGGAGATCGCGGCATGAGCTGGCTGGCCCCCGCGCTGCAGGACCTGCTGATCGAGGCGCTGTGGGACACGGCGCTGATGGTGGGCGCCGCCGCCGCCATCGCGGTGGCGATCGGCCTGCCCATCGCGCTGCTGCTGCATGCGACGGCGCCGGGCGGGCTGGCGCCGAATGCTTGGCTCAACCGGCCGCTCGGCCTGGTGGTGAATGCCACGCGCTCCACGCCCTTCATCATCCTGATGGTGGCGATCGTGCCCTTCACGCGGCTGGTCGCCGGCACCTCCATCGGCACCGGCGCGGCCATCGTGCCGCTGGCGCTGGCGGCGACGGCCTTCCTGGCCCGGCTGTTCGAGAATGCGCTGCGCGAGGTCGATCCCGGCGTGATCGAGGCCGCACGCGCCATGGGCGCCACGCGGATGCAGATCGTGGCCAAGGTGCTGGTGCCGGAAGCGCTGCCGGGCCTGGTGGCGGCGACGACGGTGGCGCTGGTCTCGCTGGTCGGCTTCTCCGCCATGGCGGGCGCGGTGGGCGGCGGCGGGCTGGGTGACCTCGGCATTCGTTTCGGCTACCAGCGCTTCATGCCGGAGGTGATGGCGACCGTCGTCGTCATCCTGATCGTCTTCGTCCAGGCGCTGCAGTCGTTCGGCGACTGGCTGGTGCGCCGGCTGTCGCATCGTTGAACAAGAAGGAACACGCCATGATCACCCGTCGCACCCTGGCGCTGGCCGGCGCCGCCCTGCCCTTCGGGGCCTCCATCGCCGCGGCGCAGGATATCGGCAGCGCGCAGCGGCCGCTGCGCATCGGCGTCACCGCCGGGCCGCATGCGCAGGTGATGGAGAAGGTGCGGGAGATCGCGGCGCGCGAGGGCCTCGCGATCCGCATCGTGGAGTTCCAGGACTTCATCCAGCCGAATGCCGCGCTGGCGGCGGGCGACCTGGATGCCAACAGCTACCAGCACCAGCCCTTCCTGGACCAGCAGGTGCGCGACCGGCGCCTGCCGCTGGTGAGCGTGGCGAAGACGATGATCTTCCCCATGGGCCTCTATTCCCGCCGCCACCGCGCGGCCAGCGCCATCCCGGCCGGCGGGCGCGTGGCCATCCCGAACGACCCGACCAATGGCGGCCGCGCGCTGGTGCTGCTGGCGGCCAACGGGTTGTTCAAGCTGCGCGACGGCGCCGATTTCCGCGCCACCGTCGCCGACATCACGGAGAATCCGCGCCGCATCCGCGTGGTGGAGCTGGAGGCGGCGCAGCTGCCGCGCGTGCTGGACGAGGTGGAGGCCGCCACCATCAACACCAACTTCGCCATCCCCGCCGGGCTGAACCCGGTGCGGGACGCGATCGCCCTTGAATCCAGCGAAAGCCCCTATGCCAACCTGATCGCCGTGCGCCAGGCGGATGCGCAGGCGGCCTGGGTGCGGCGCCTGGTCGCCGCCTACCAGACGCAGGAGGTGAAGGACTTCGTCCAGGCCACCTTCCAGGGCGCCGTCATCCCCGCCTTCTGAGGAGAAGCATCATGCAGCGTCGCGCCATCCTGACCCTTCCGGCCCTGGTGATCCCGGGCCTTGCCGCCGCGCAGGCGCCGGAGCTGGGCACGGCGGCGCGGCCGCTGCGCGTCGGCGTCACGCAGGGCGTCCATGGCCAGACCTTCGAGAAGGTGCGGGAGGTGCTGGCGCGGGACGGCTTCGTGACGCGCGGCATCGAGTTCGGCGACTTCATCCAGCCCAATGCGGCGCTGGCGGCCGGCGACCTCGATGCCAATGCCTACCAGCATTTGCCCTTCCTGGAGGCGCAGCGCGCGCAGCGCGGCTATGACTTCGTGCCGGTCGGCAAGACGGTGCTGACCTTGATGGGCGTCTTCTCCCGCCGCCATCGAGACCTGGCCGCGCTGCCCGCCGGCGCGCGCATCGCCATCCCGAACGACCCGACCAATGGCGGCCGCGCGCTGCTGCTGCTGGCGGAAGCCGGCGTCTTCCGGCTGCGCGCCGGCGCCGACCATCGCGCGACGGTGGCCGACATCACGGAGAACCCGAAGCGCATCCGCATCGTGGAGCTGGAGGCCGCTTCCATCGTGCGGGCGCTGGAGGATGTGGACGCCGCCGCCATCACCGGCAATTTCGCCGTGCCCGCGGGGCTCAACCCGCTGCGCGACGCGCTGGCGCGGGAGACGGCGCAGAGCGTCTATACCGTGCTGGTCGTGGTGCGGCGCGCGGATGCGGAACGCCCCTGGGCGCGGCGGCTCGCGCAGGGCTATGCGCATCCCGAGGTGAAGGCCTTCGTGGAGGCCACCTTCGGTGGCGCGGTGATCCCCGGTGCGTGACCGCAAGCTCCATCTGGGCGCCTTCATGCGCCCGGTCAGCATCCATACCGGCGCCTGGCGCTACCCCGGCGCCTGGGCGGATGCGAATTTCAGCTTTCCGCGGCTGACATACCTGATCCAGCGGCTGGAGGCGGCGAAGTTCGACGCCTTCTTCATGGCCGACCACCTGGCGCTGCTGAACATGCCGATCGAGGCGCTGCGCCGCAGCCACACCGTCACCAGCTTCGACCCGCTGACCCTGCTGCCCGCGCTGGCGGCGGTGACGGAGCGGATCGGGCTGATCGCGACGGCATCGACGACCTACAACGATGCCTATCACGTCGCGCGCAAATTCGCCTCGCTGGACCATATCAGCAATGGCCGCGCGGGGTGGAACCTGGTGACCACCGCCAATCCCGATGCGGCGCTGAACTTCGGCCATGACGCGCACATGGCGCATGGGGAGCGCTACAAGCGCGCGCGGGAATTCTACGACGTCGTCACCGGCCTCTGGGACAGCTTCGCCGACGATGCCTTCATCCGGGACCAGGAGAGCGGCATCTTCTGGGACCCCGCGCGGATGCATGTGCTGGACCACAAGGGGCCGGAACTGTCGGTGCGCGGGCCGCTCAACGTGGCGCGGCCGGTGCAGGGCTGGCCGGTGATCGTGCAGGCCGGCGCCTCCGATGCCGGGCGGCAGATCGCGGCGGAGACGGCGGAGATGGTCTTCGCCGCGGGCGGGCGGCTGGAGGATGCGCAGGCCTACTACGCGGATGTGAAGGCGCGCGCCGCCGCCTACGGCCGCGATCCCGATCGCATCAAGATCCTGCCCGGCGCGCTGGTCATCGTGGGCGACACGGTGGAGGAGGCGCGGGCGAAGCACCGGCACCTCGACAGCCTGGTGCATCTGGAAAGCGCGATCGGCTCGCTCTCCGTGGCGCTGGGCGTGGATGCGCGGCAATTCGACCTCGACGCGCCGCTGCCCGAGATTCCGGAGACGGAGGGCGGGAAATCCGGCCGCGAGCGCGCCATCACCCTGGCGCGGCGGGAGGGGCTGACCGTGCGGCAGCTGGCGCAGCGGCTGGGCGGCTATGGCGGGCTGGCGCTGGTGGGCACGCCCGCGACCATCGCGGATGAGATGGAGCAGTGGCTGGATGGCCGCGGCTGCGACGGCTTCAACGTGATGTTCCCCTTCGTGCCCGCGGGGCTCGAGGAATTCTGCGACCGGGTGGTGCCGGAGCTGCAGCGGCGCGGCCTGTTCCGGACGGAGTATGAGGGCACGACGCTGCGCGACCACCTGGGCCTGGAGCGGCCGGCGAACCGCTTCTTCCCGGCCTGACTCAGGCGGGGCGGCGGTTCCAGGGCATCGCCGCCAGCGCCTTCGCCATGGGGCAGAGGCCGGTGATGCCGGCCATCACCAGCCCGGCGCCGACGAAGCCGGAGAGCGCGATGAAGCCGGGGCTGACCGTGGCCGCCAGCACCGCGCCGAGCAGCGCGAGACCGCCCGCCACGATCTGCACCTGGCGCATCAGCGGCAGCGGCGCGCGCCGGTCCTCCACCAGCGCCACGCCGGCGGCGCGCAGCGCGGCCAGCCCGCCTTCCACCGCATAGGCCGTGCGCCCCTCCGCCATCGCCGCCAGCGCGGCGCCGCCTTGCCGGGTGCGGGCGCCGGAGGCGCAGTGGAAGAGCAGTACCTCGCCCGCCGGCAGCCGGGCTTGGCCGAGGCCGGAGAGCGGCAGGGCGGCGGAGCCGGGGACATGGGCGCGGGCGCGCTCATCCGCCTCCCGCAGATCGACCAGCGTGGCGCGGCCCTGGCGCAGCAGGGCGGCGGCCTCGGCGGCGGGGATCGAGGGCAGGGACATGGCGGTATCCTTGAGGGGCGGGCCCGGCGGCCCAACATGCATCTTCACTAAATTAGCATTCTCTTATATGAAGGGAAGAGCCCGATGACCGAATCCCTCACCCTGCCCTGTCCCCATTGCGCCGCGACCAACCGCGTGCCGGCGGCGCGGCTGGCCGACGGCCCGCGCTGCGGCGCCTGCCACCAGCCCCTTTTCACCGGCCGGCCGCTGGCGCTGGACGAGGCGGGGTTCCAGCGGCATCTGCGCCTGTCCTCCATCCCGCTGCTGGTGGATTTCTGGGCCTCCTGGTGCGGCCCCTGCCGCGCCATGGCCCCGGCCTTCGAGGCCGCGGCGGCCGAGCTGGAGCCGGCGATGCGGCTGGTGAAGGTCTCGACCGAGGAAGCGCCGGCGCTGGCCGCGCGCCTGCAGATCACGAGCATCCCAACCCTCGCGCTGTTCCACGGGGGGCGGGAGGTCGCGCGCCAGGCCGGGGCACTCCCGGCCCGGCAGATCGTCACCTGGGCCCGGAGCCACCAGGCCCGCTAGGAAGGAGCCCATCCCATGACCCGCAATGTCGGTGGAATCGACCGCCTGCTACGCCTCGTGGCCGGCGCCGTGCTGCTCGCGCTCGGTGCCTTCGGGCCGCTGGGCTGGTGGGGGTTGATCGGGCTGGTGCCGATCGGCACGGCGCTGGCGGGGTTCTGCCCGCTCTACCCGCTGCTTGGCATCAACACCCGCGGCCGGGCCGCCTGACGTCAGGCGATATCGCCGCAGAACAGGTCCTTCAGCGTGCCGATCAGCGCCGCCACGCGCGGATCGGCGATGCGGTAGTGGATGGTGGTGCCGCTGCGGCGCGTCGCCACCAGCCCGTCATCGCGCAGCTTCGCCAGGTGCTGGGAGAGCGCGGGCTGGGACAGGCCGACATGGGCGGCCAGGCTGCCCACGCTCGCCTCCCCCTCCACCAGCAGCTGGCACAGCAGCAGCAGGCGCCGTTCATTGCCGAGCAGGCGCAGCAGCGCCGCCGCTTCCGCGGCGCGTTCCTGCATCAGCGCCGCGCCGGGCGCGAGGACGGCTTCGGGCATGGGTGCATCCGGCATCGCCGCGATGATGTGGGCCGGGGCGGGGGCAATCAAGCGCGCGATGATTGCGAATGGTTCTCATTTGCGGCATGATCGGGGTGCATAGCAGGACAAGACCCTTGACCGAGACAGCGCCCCCGCCCGACCCCCTTCCCCCGCAATCCCCCACGCTGACCAGCGAGGCGCTGCTGCAGGGCGCGCGGGAGGCGGTGATCCTGCATGCGGGGGAGGTCTATCGCCTGCGCCTGACCAGCAAGGACAAGCTGATCCTGACGAAATAGGCGGCGGCCGGAGGATTGCCGCCCCGGGGCCGGCGCGGCACCTTCCCCGCCTCCAGGAAAGGCGGGGACACCGGCAATGGCGCAATGGCTGAAGCGTTCGATCGCGGCGGATGACAAGGAAGCCGCCCAGGCCCAGGTGCGCGCCACCGTCGAAGGCCTGCTGGCCGATATCGCGAAGCGCGGCGACGCTGCGGTGCGGGAGATGTCGGCCAGGTTCGATGGCTGGGACCGCAGCGATTTCCGCCTGACGGACGCCGAGATCCGCGCCTGCCTGTCGGAACTGCCGGCGCGCGCGCTGGACGATATCCGCTTCGCGCAGGAGCAGGTGCGCAACTTCGCGCAGCACCAGCGCGAATCGATGCGCGACGTGGAGGTGGAGACGCTGCCGGGCGTCGTGCTCGGCCATCGCAACATCCCCGTCAATTCCGTCGGCTGCTACGTGCCGGGCGGCAAGTATCCGCTGCTGGCCTCCGCCCATATGTCCGTCGTGACCGCGAAGGTGGCGGGCGTGCCGCGCATCGCCACCTGCGCGCCGCCCTACAACGGCAAGCCCGCGCCGGCGATCGTGGCCGCGCAGCACCTGGCCGGCGCGGATGAGATCCGCGTGCTCGGCGGCGTGCAGGCCGTGGGCGCCATGGCGCTGGGGACGGAGAGCATCGCGCCCGTGGACATGCTGGTCGGCCCCGGCAATGCCTATGTCGCGGAGGCCAAGCGGCAATTGTTCGGCCGCGTCGGCATCGATCTCTTCGCGGGCCCGACGGAGACGCTGGTGATCGCGGACGACACGGTGGATGGCGAACTCTGCGCCACCGATTTGCTCGGCCAGGCGGAACACGGCCCGACGAGCCCCGCCATCCTGCTGACGGATTCGGAAAAGCTGGCGCGCGACACGATGCGGGAGGTGGAGCGCCTGCTGACCGTGCTGCCGACCGCCGCCATCGCCGCCAAGGCCTGGGCCGACTATGGCGAGGTGATCCTCTGCGCGGACAAGGCGGAGATGCTGCGGGAGGCCGATCGCATCGCCTCCGAGCATGTGCAGGTCATGACCAGCGACGACGATTTCTTCCTGAAGAACATGACCAACTACGGCGCGCTGTTCCTCGGCCCGCGCACCAACGTCTCCTACGGCGACAAGGTGATCGGCACCAACCATACGCTGCCGACGCTGGGCGCGGCGCGCTACACGGGCGGCCTCTGGGTCGGCAAGTTCCTCAAGACCGTCACCTACCAGCGCGTGCTGACGGATGAGGCGAGCGCGATGGTCGGCGCCTATTGCTCCCGCCTCTGCATGCTGGAGGGATTCGTCGGCCATGCGGAGCAGGCAAATATCCGGCTGCGGCGCTATGGCGGGCGCAACGTGCCCTATGGGCAGGCGGCCGAATGAGCGCGTCCGATCGTCGGAGGGCGGAGCCTGCGGAGCAGGCGAGCACCGGAGGCGTGAATCGGCCGCGCCACGCGATGGAATTGCCGAAGACGCCGTCCTTCCGCCTGGACGGGCGCCGCGCGCTGGTGACGGGCGCGGGGCGCGGCATCGGCCTCGCCGCGGCCTCCGCCCTGGCGGAGGCGGGCGCGCATGTCGTGCTGGCCGCGCGGTCGGCGGAGGAGATCGGGCAGGCGGCGGAGGCCATCCGCGCCGAGGGCGGATCGGCGGAGGCGCTGGCGATGGATGTCAGCGACATCGACGATGCGAGCGCGAAGATCGCGAAGGCCGGGCCCTTCCACGTGCTGGTGAACAATGCCGGCACCAACCGCCCCGCGCCCTTCCCGGACGTCACGCCCGGCGATTTCGACGCGGTGATGAACCTGAATGTCCGCGCCGCCTTCTTCGTGGCGCAGGCGGTGGCGAAGGGGATGATCGGGGCCGGCATCCCGGGCTCCATCATCCATGTGTCGTCGCAGATGGGGCATGTCGGCGGGGCGCGGCGCAGCGTCTATTGCGCCTCCAAATGGGCGATGGAGGGCATCGCCCGCGCCATGGCGATCGACCTGGCGCCCCATGGCATCCGCGTGAACACGCTCTGCCCCACCTTCATCGAGACGCCGATGACGCGGCCCTTCCTGCAGGATGAGGGCTTCAAGGCGAGCGTGCTGCAGAAGATCAAGCTCGGCCGGCTGGGCCAGGTGGAGGATCTGATGGGCGCGATCCTGTTCCTGGCCGGCGACGCGGCCGGGCTGATGACGGGGTCGTCGCTGCTGGTGGATGGGGGCTGGACGGCGGGCTAATCCGGCCGCGCGCCGGATTCCTGCACCACGCGGGACCACTTCGCCGCATCGGCCAGCACCATGCGCGCGAAGGCATCCGGCGTGCCGCCGGCGATGTCGCCGCCTTCCTGCCGCACGCGATCCGCGACGCCGGGGGCGCGCAGCGCTTCATTCGCCGCGGCATTCAGGCGCAGCACCACGCCGGCGGGCGTGCCGGCCGGCACGAAAAGCCCGTACCAGGTGTTGGCGTCAAATCCGGGAAAACCCTGCTCCCCGATGGTCGGGATCTCCGGCAGCACGGGGCTGCGCCGCGCGGCGGAGACGGCGATGGCGCGCAGCCTGCCGTCGCGGATGTTGGACAGCGCGGTGGGGACGGAGGACATCATCAGCGGCACGCGCCCCGCGATCACATCCGTCACCGCCGCCGCCGCGCCGCGATAGGGCACATGGGTGAAGCGGATGCCGGCCACGCCCTGGAACAGCTCCCCCGTCAGGTGGGAGACGGTGCCGTTGCCGGGGGTCGCGAGGTGCAGCCCCTCCCGCGTCGCGCGCGCGGCGGCGACCACGTCCTGCAGGTTGCGGAAGGGCGAGCCCTCCCCCACCACGACGACATTCGGCGCATCCGCCAGCTGCACCACCGGGATGAAATCCCGCTGCGTGTCGAAGGGCAGCCGCGCATAGAGCGAGGGGTTGATGGCGAAATGCGCGGTCTGGCCGAGCAGCACCGTGTAGCCATCCGGCGCCGCTTTTGCCACCGCATCGACGGCGATGTTGCCGCCGGCGCCGGCACGGTTCTCCACCACGAAGGGCTGGCCGAGGATCGCGCCCATGCGGTCCGCGATGACGCGGGCGATGACATCCATGCCGCCGCCGCCCGTGCCCGGCACCACCATGCGGATGGGCCGCGCGGGCCATTCCTGCGCATGGGCGCTGGCGGGCAGCAGCGCGGCCGCCAGGGCGGCCAGGCCCCGGCGGCCGAAGGCGGGCGGGCGGGCGTCTCGCATCGTCTCTCTCCCTCGTTCTCGTTCTTCTTCGTGGCAGGCGGGTCCCTACTGCGCCGGCACCATCAGGTCGGGCGGCGGCGCCAGGCCGGTCTCGGTGCCGGATTCAGGGACGGAGCCGCCATAGAGCAGCCCCTCGATCAGCTTCGGCACCGTCGCGGTGGGGTCGAGGATCGGCAGCCCGTGGCTGGGCGCGATCACCTTCACGTCGAGCCGTTCCACCAGCAGGCGCAGCCGGTCCACATAGGGGTTCATGTCCGTGAACTTGGTCCAGAACAGCGCGCGATCCGCGAAGACGGCGGAGACATCGGGCAGGTCGAGCGAGGAGGCTTCCTCCGCGCAGAGCCCGCAATGGCCATCCTCGTGGTAGTGGCTGTAGGCGAAGCCGTCGCCGGGGAAGAGCACGCGGCCGCCGCTGTCGAAGCCCCACCAGGTGGTGCGGAGGTCGCGGATCACCGGCTCCACCGCCACGAAGTCGCGCCCGCCGAGCGGGATGCGGTCGCCTTCCTTCATCGGCAGCAGGCGATGCTCGAATTGCGGGAAGGCCAGGTGGTAGTCGCTGACATCGCCGCAGAGCAGCGCGTCGGGATACCGGCTCAGCACGCGGCCCAGGCCGCCGGCATGCGGCGTTTCCTGATGCGTCACGAAGAGGTATTTCAGCGGCGCGCGCGTCGCCAGGATCTGCTGCATCTGGCGGTCGATCAGCGGGAAATCCTTGGGATGCCCGGTCTCCATCAGCATCGACGCCTCCGTCCCGCAGATCAGGAAGGCGGCGTTGTAGGTGTGGTAGATCTTGCCCTTGGCGCGCTGTTCCAGGCAGTCGCCCAGCCAGAAGACGCCCGGCGTGATCTCCCGCGGCAGCGGGTTCGGTCGGTTCATGGCGATCACCTGATCTCGTCGCGGTCGATGTAGCGGGAGGGGACGGTGCCGCGGGCGAGCCCGGCCAGCACCTCGTCCATCATCTCGAATTGCCGGCGCACCACGTCCCGCCCGCGCAGCACGCGGCCATAGCCGGGCGCGATGGTGGTGATGTCGTGGCGATCCATCACCTCCCGCAGCTTGCGGCGCAGCTGCTCCGTCTCGCCCCCTTCCAGCCACCAGTAGCGGGTGTTGAGGAGGAAGCTGCGGAGATGCGCGGGGCCGCGGAGGTCCTCGGCGCGCGTCACGCTCCAGGGGCCCTCGGCCTCGTCGCTCCATTCCTGCGTGAAGCTGTCGGAGGTGAAGAGCGTGCGCGTCGCGCGGTCATACAGCCAGCGCGTGCCGATCAGGCGGATCGGCGCCTGGAAGGCATCGACGGGACGGGCATCGCCAGCGCCGACCTGCAAGGTCTGCACCCGCGCGACCAGCGTGGTCTTCATGGGCTTCGCGACGGCGCCGGCCTTGTCCGACCGCCCGCCGAAATCCACCCAGAGCGCGGCGTCCGGATTGCCGGAATAGCACTGCTCCACCTCGAAATGATCGGCGATGACCTCGACGTTGCAGACGGACATGAATTCGTTGAGGCGCAGCGGATAGACGCTGAGCGGCGTGCCCGGCCGCAGCACGCTGGCGAGCTGCGCGATGATGCCCTTCGCATGGGCGGTGAAGCCGGTGTCCAGCATCAGCGCGGCATCGGGCTCCACCAGCAGGTAGCAGTTCACCGTGGTGAAGCCGCGCGCATTGGCGGGGTAGGAACTCATCCGCCCATCCAGCGGGCAGAGGCTGCGCAGCACATAGAGCCGCCCCGGCACCAGCTCCTCGACACCCGGTGCCAGCGTGTCCGCCACATCCATCAGCATGTGCGTTTCTCTCCCATGGTGGGAAGTTGAGACGCCGCGCCTTGTGGGGGCAAACGACTTATGGTCACCTCCCCTTTGAGGAAAAGTCACAAGGGAGGGGCCTCGGCCATGCGCCTGCCGCCGCTGAATGCGGTGCGCGTCTTCGAGGCCGCGGGCAGGCTGAACAGCTTCAGCCGCGCGGCGGCGGAGCTGCATGTGACGCCGGGCGCGGTCAGCCGGCAGGTGGCGAAGCTGGAGGATTTCCTGGGCCAGGCGCTGTTCCAGCGCGGCGCGGAGATGCGGCTGACGGAGGCGGGCGAACGCTACCTGCCCGTGGTGCGGGATGCGCTGGAACGGCTGCGGGACGGCACTCAGGCCATCGCGGCCGGCGGCCAGGCGACGCTGCATATCTGGGGATCGCGCTTCTTCATCCGGCTGTGGCTGCTGCCGCGCCTGCCCGCCTTCCAGGCGCTGCACCCCGGCCTGCCCGTGCGCATCACCACCGCGCTGCCGGAGGATGAGCCGCCAGCCGACATGGATGTGGCGATCGGGCCGGACCGGCCGGCGCTGGCCGGGCTGCGGTCCCACAAGCTGCTGGACCGCATCGTCGTGCCGGTGTGCAGCCCGGACTATCTGCGCCACGCCGCACCGCTGCGCACGCCGCAGGACCTGGCGCACCACGCGCTGCTGCAGACGCCGCGCGATGCCGATGACTGGCAGCGCTGGTACGCGCTGACCGGCGCGCCGCCGGTGCGGCTGCCGCGGCCCATCACCTTCACCAGCACGGACATGGCCTATAGCGCCGCGCTGGACGGGCTCGGCATCGCGCTCGGCCGGCTGGGCTTCATCGAGGCCGACCTCCAGGCCGGGCGCCTGGTGCAGCCTTTCGACGTGGCGCTGCGCGCGCAGGGCGCCTTCCACCTGATGATCCGGGAGGCCGATCCCCTGCCCGCCCGCATCGCGATCTTCCGCGACTGGATCCTGGCGCAACTGGACAGCCCCGCGCCCAGCCGATAAAGGTCATAACACTGACCTAAGATGAGGGGGAACGCGGCATGACGCTGGAGGAGCTCGACGCGCTGGATGACGGCGCCTTCCGCCTGCATGTCCGCGCCTGGGTGGAGGCGAATACGCCGGAGGAGCTGCGCTTCCCCCGCCGCCGCCTGCATTGGCATGAGAACCGCCCCTGGTACCTGGCGCTGTCGCGGCAGGGATGGCTGGCGCCGGCCTGGCCCCGCGAATACGGCGGCATGGGGCTGGGCGCGGCGCGGCAGCTCATCATGATCGAGGAGTTCGAGCGCCATGGCTGCCCGCGCGTCAGCGACATGGGCGTGCTCATGCTCGGGCCGCTGCTGCTGAAGCATGGCAGCGAGGAACAGAAGCGCCGCTTCCTGCCGCGCATCCTCTCGGGCGAGGACATCTGGGCGCAGGGCTATTCGGAACCCGATGCGGGGTCGGACCTGGCGGCGCTGCGGCTGGAGGCGGTGCTGGATGGCGACCATTGGGTGCTGAACGGGCAGAAGACCTGGATCACCTTCGCCAATGACGCCAACTGGATCTTCGTGCTCGCCCGCACCGACAAGGCGGCGAAGAAGCAGGAGGGGATCAGCTTCCTGCTGATGCCGACCGCGACGCCGGGCATCACCATCCGGCCCATCCTCAACCTCGACCAGCATGACGAGTTCTGCGAGGTCTTCTTCGACAATGTCCGCGTGCCGCGCGACATGCTGGTGGGGGAGGTCAACAAGGGCTGGACCTATGCCAAGGCGCTGCTGGGCTTCGAGCGCATCGCCATCGGCAGCCCGCGGCTTTCGGCGAATGCGCTGGCGGCGATGAAGCGCCTGGCGGAGAGCATGGGCCGCGCGGATGACCCCGCCTTCCTGGAGATGCATGCGCGCTTCCGGCTGGAACTCGCGGACCTCAAGGCGCTGTACGAACGCTGCGCCGCGGCGCTGAAGCGGGGCGAGACGCTGGGCGCCGAGCCCTCCATGCTGAAGCTGGTGGCGACCGAGCTGTTCCAGCGCATCACCGATGCGATGCTGGAGCTGGCGGGCGACCATGCGGGGCTGCTGGACCCGATGCCGGGCGCCGCGCTGCATCCCGCGGGGCAGTTCCTGATCGCGCGGCCCTCCACCATCTTCGGCGGATCGTCGGAGATCCTGCGCAACGTGCTCGCGCGCGGGCTGCTGGAGCTGCCGGCATGAGCGGCCCCCTTCCCCGCCTTCGCGTGCTGGACATGACGCGGGTCTTCGCCGGGCCGTGGTGCGCGCAGATCCTGGGCGATTTCGGCGCCGATGTCGTGAAGGTGGAACAGCCCGGTACGGGCGACGATGTGCGCCGCATGGGGTTCCGCAGCGCGGATGGCGGGGGCGAGACCTCCTCCTTCCAGGCGGTGAACCGCAACAAGCGCGCCATCGCGATCGATATCGGCAGGCCGGAGGGCCAGGCGACGCTGCGCGCGCTGGTCGCGAAATCCGATGTGTTCATTGAGAACTTCAAGGCTGGCGGCCTGGCGAAATACGGGCTGGACTATGCGAGCCTCAGCGCGCTGAACCCGCGGCTCGTCTATTGCTCCATCACCGGCTTCGGGCAGGACGGGCCCTATGCGCCGCTGCCGGGCTATGACCCGGTCTTCCAGGCGATGAGCGGGCTGATGAGCATCACCGGCGTGCCGGATGGCCAGCCGGGCGCGGGGCCGAACCTGGTGGGGTACAGCGTCTCTGACATCAATGCGGGGTTCTACGCCACCATCGCCATCCTGGCGGCGCTGCACCATCGCGACACCATCAGCGGGAAGGGGCAGCATATCGACCTGGCGCTGCTGGATGCGCAGATCGCGGCGCATTCGCACATCGCGATGAACCACCTGGTCTCCGGCCGCATGCCGGTGCGGGCCGGCGCGGCGAGCCAGATCAACACGCCCTGGCAGGCCTTCGAGACGGCGGACCGGCCACTGATGGTGGCCATCGGCAACGACAAGCAGTTCGCCCAGTTCTGCCGCGTGCTGGGGCTGCCCGATCTGCCGGCCGATGAGCGCTACACGACCAACCGCGCGCGCATGGCGAACAAGCCGACCCTGCTGCCGGCCTTGCAGGCCGCCTTGATGACGAAGCCGGCGCGGGACTGGATGGATGCGCTGAACGAGGTCGGCGTCGCCTCCGGCCCCATCAATGATTTCGGCGCGGTGGCAGAGGATCCGCAGGTGCAGCATCGACGGATGTTCCGGCAGTTGCCGGGACAGGATGGTGCGGCGCTGCCGATGATCGCGAACCCCGTGAACTTCTCCGACACGCCCGTCGATTACCGCCGGCCGCCGCCACGCCTCGGCGAACACACGGATGAGGTGCTGCGCGACTGGCTGGGAGAGGATGCATGAGCGACAGCTACGCCGAGCGGCAGGAAAGCATCCGCCTGGTACGCGACAGCGCGGCCGCCGTGGTGCCCGGCGATTTCCGCCGCATCCGCGATCTGCGCTTCACCGAAGCGGGCTTCGATGCCGCGACCTTCGCGGAGATGGCCGCCATGGGCTGGCTCGCGCTGCGCGTGCCCGAGGATGCCGGCGGCGCGGGGCTCGGCATGGCGGAATATGTGGCGCTGGCGGAGGCGCTGGGCCGCGGGCTGGTGCCGGAACCGCTGATCCCGGGCGTGCTCTCCGCCACGCTGCTGGCGGCGGCGGGCGAAACACCGCCGGAGGACTTCGTCGTGACCGGCTGGCAGGAGGCCGCGGACCGGCTGGCGGCACCGGGCACGCCGGATGCGGCGCGCGTCTTCGTGCCGATGGCGCGCGGCGCCGCGCGGGTGCTGCTGCCGGTGCGGGAGGCATCGGGGCTCGCGCTGTATGAAGCCTCGGCGCTGCCGCTCGATGTGCAGATGCTGCAGGATGGCGGGCATGTCGCGACGCTGCGCCCGGTGCTGGCCGACGCGCGGCGCATCGCGGATGACGTCGCGGCCGCGATGGACCAGGCGCTAGACGAGGCGGCGCTGGCGACGGCGGGCTATCTGCTCGGCGTGATGGAGCGGAGCTTCGCCATGACGCTCGACTATCTCCGCACGCGCCGCCAGTTCGGCAAGGCGATCGGCAGCTTCCAGGCGCTGCAGCACCGCGCGGTCGATCTGCAGCTGCAGATCACGCTGACGCGGGCGAGCGTGGAGGATGCGGCGGCGGCGCTGGATGCCGGCGCCACCGTGCCGCAGCGCCGCGCCGTGGTCAGCCGCGCCAAGGCGCGGGCGGCGGAGGCATCGATGCTGGTGACGCGCAGCGCCGTGCAGCTGCATGGCGCCATCGGCTACACCGACGAATACGATGTCGGGCTCTTCGTGCGGAAGGCGATGGTGCTCGCCAACAGCTTCGGCTCCGCGCAGCTCCACCGCCGCCGCTTCGTGGCGGAGATGGCGGAGGAGGACTAGCGCTCGCCCAGCTTCGTCACGCCGCATTCCTCGGCCAGCCTGTCGAGCTGCGCCATCAGCGGCGCGGGCAGCGGCACGCCCTGCGCGGCGCGTTCGCGGCGGCGCGCGGCGCGCATCTCGCCGGGCAGGCGGATGCGTTCCACGCCGGGCAGCTTCGCCGATCCGCGCAGATCCTCGAGGTGGCGCGTCACCTCCGCCTGGAAGGCCTTGGGGTCCAGGAAGCGCGCGACATCGAGGGCGATGAGGACGTGCCCCGTCTCCGTCACCGTGCGGTCATCGGCGTTGAAATCCACCACGTCCCGCCCGAAGGCCGCGCGGTTCAGCGGGCCCGCGAGCAGCCCCAGCATCAGCGCCAGCCCGCTGCCCTTGTAGCCGCCGATGGGCAGCAGGATGCCATCCTTGCTGCGCTTCGGGTCGGTCAGCGGCTCGCCGGTCTTCGCATCCACCATCCAGCCTTCCGGCATCGGCGTGCCCAGCAGCGCATGGCCCTTCACCGTGCCGTAGGAGACGACGGTGGTCGCCATGTCCAGCACCACCGGATCAGCATCCCCCATCGGGATGGCGATGGCGAGCGGGTTGGTGCCGAGCAGGCTGTCCGTGCCGCCCCAGGGCGCCATGTGGTTGGCACTCGCCACGACGGTGTAGATGCCGATCATGCCGGCCGGCAGCGGCAGGCAGGCATGCACCGCGCCGCTGCCCGCATGGTTGGATCGCCGCGCGCCGACCCAGGCGATGCCGGCCTCCTTCGCGATCTCCACCGCCGTCTCGCCGGCCTGGGACATCACCAGGTGGCCGAGGCCGTTGTCGCCCTCCACCATCGCCACCGCCGGCGCCAGGCGCTTCACGGTGATGGCGGGGCGCGGGTTGGAGCCACCGGCCCGCAGGCGGCGGACATATTGCGGCAGGCGGAAGATGCCGTGGCTGTCGGCGCCGGTCAGGTCGGCCTCCACCATCAGCTCGCCCGCACGGCGCGCATGGGCGTCGCTGAAGCCTTCATGCCGGAAGACATCGGCGACGAAGCCGATCATCGCCTCCGCGCGATAGCGCGGCAGGGTGGCGGCCAGGGTGTCCTCGATCGCCATCGTCTCAGCCCTCCAGCTTGAAGAAGCGGCGGGCATTGCCTTCCAGCAGCTTCGCGCGCACGGCCGCGTCGGGGATCGCTTCCTCGATCTCCTCCACCCCGCGCGTCGTGCCCATGTCGAAGGGGTAGTCGGTGCCGAAGACGATGCGGTCCGCGCCCACTTCCTCCAGCAGGAAGCGCAGCGGGCCGGGGGCGTGGGTGATGCTGTCATAGACGAAGCGCGCCAGGCTCTCCGCCGGGTCGCCCTTCAGCCGCACATGCGGCTCCTTCCGCACCTTCCAGCCATGGCGGAAGCGGCCCGCCTGGAAGGGCGTGAAGCCGCCGGCATGGGAGAGGCAGAAGCGGATATTCGGATGCCGCTCGATCACGCCGCCGAAGACCAGGGAGGCCGCGGCGATCGTCGTCTCCAGCGGGTTGCCCACCAGGTTCGTCAGGTAGTAGCTGCCCATGCGCTGCGCGGCGACGACCTTGTGCGGATGCACCAGCACGAAGAGGCCGTGGCGGTCCGCCACTTCCCACACCGGGTCGAGCGCGAGGTCGTCCAGGTTCCGCCCCGCGACGTTCGATCCCACATGCAGGCCGCGCAGCCCATGCGCGGTGATGGCACGCTCCAGCGTGGCGGCGGCGCGCGTGGGCGACTGCATCGCGACCGTCGCCATGCCGATGAAGCGCGTGGGATGGGCGCGGACCAGCGCGCCGATGGCCTCGTTCTGGATTTCGCTGACGGTATCGGCCAGCGCGCCATCGGCCTCATAGAGGAAGGTGTGCGGGATGTTGCAGACCACATGCATGTCCACGCGCTGCGCCGCCATCTCCGCGAAGCGCCGTTCCAAATCCCAGGCCGACCGCGGGAAGGGGTTCTGCTTCACGTCGAGGATTTCCAGCACCGCGCTGTCGTCATCCACCCGCGTCAGCCTGGGCGCGAGGGAGGGAACCTCCTTCGCGATGGCGGCGATCATCGCCTCCGTCAGGATGTGTGTGTGGCTGTCGATCACGGTCATGGCGGTCCCCCCGGCTCGTCCCGCGCGGGCGGCCTTCCCGCCTAGTGAACGTCCGCTGAGCTTTCGGTCAAGATGCGGGATTGCTTGACATGCGCCGGCGGCCGGATTGTCCTGGGAACAATCAGGGAGGAACCGTCGATGCGTCGCTGGCTGCTGGCCGCCTTGCTTGCCCTTTTCGCCGTGCCGGCGGCCGCCCAGACGGATCGCCCGATCCGCGTCATCATGCCGCTCGCGGCGGGCAGCGCCGTCGATGTCGTGGTCCGCATCGTCGCGGAACGGATGGGGGAGACGCTGGGCCAGCGGCTCGCGATTGAGAACATGACGGGCGCATCGGGCATGATCGGCATGCGCACCGGCGCGCGGGCGGCGCCGGACGGGCTGACCCTGCTGGCGGTGAACGACGCCGTGCTGACCATGCTGCCCAACATGAATTCCCAGGCGGGCTATGACCCGCTGAGGGATTTCGCGCCCATCGGGCAGATCGTGCGCATCCGCTGGGCGCTGGTGGCGCATCCCTCCTTCGCTGCCACCACCGTGCCGGCGCTGATCGAGGCCGCGCGCGCCCGGCCGGGGCAGATCGACTATGCCTCCGGCGGCGCGGGCAGCCCGCAGCATGTGGCGATGGAGATGTTCCTGCAGGCCGCGGGGCTGCGCATGAACCACATCAGCTATCGCGGCGCGACGCCGGCGCTGACGGCGGTGACGGCGGGCCAGGTGCCGGTCGGCTTCTTCGGCCTGCCGACGCCCAATGCCTTCGTGCGGGACGGGCAGCTGCGGCTGCTGGGCACCGCGGGCCCGGCGCGGATCGACACCTTCCCCGATGCACCGACCATCGCGGAAAGCGTGCCCGGCTTCACCTTCCACACCTGGGGCGCCTTCCTGGCGCCGGCCGGCACGCCCGCGCCGGTGGTGGCGCGCATCAACGCCGCGCTGCGGGAAGCGGTGAACCACGCGCCCGTTCGGTCCCGCCTGGAACAGCTGGGCTATGAGGTCGTGGGCAATACGCCGGATGCCTTCGCCGCCGCGCTGGCCAGCGACCACGCGACGATGGGCGCGCTGATCCGCAGCGCCAACATCACCATGGAATGAGGGGAGACCGACGCATGCTGACCCGAAGGCATCTGCTGGGCGCGGCCGCCACGCTGGCCGCCCTGCCCGCCACCGCGCAGCCCGCCTGGCCGTCCCGCCCCGTGCGCCTGGTGGTGCCGCTGGTGCCCGGCGGCACCACGGACCTGATCGCGCGCGTGATCGCGGAGCCGCTGTCCCGTGCCATCGGCCAGCCCGTGGTGGTGGAGAACCGCGCCGGCGCCAATGGCTGGATCGCGAACGACTATGTCATGCGCGAAAGGCCCGATGGCCACACGCTGATCGTCAACAACGTCTCCACCCATGGCATCAACTCCGCCATGGCGCCGGCCGACCGCCCGCTGGTGCCATCGCGCGGCCTGGTCGGCATCACCAACCTGATCGAGGCGCCGCAGGTGATGCTGGCGCCGGCGGATTTCCCGGCCACCACGCTGGCGGAATTCGTGGCCCGGGCAAAGGCGGCGCCGAACCCGCTGGTCTTCGCCTCGGCGGGTGTCGGGTCCTACCAGCATATCGACCTCGAGGCCTTCGCGAAGCGCGCGGGCATCACGCTGGTGCATCTGCCGCTGCGCGGCGCGGGTGAGATGGTGCCCGTCATCCTGCGCGGCGATGCGCAGATCACGGAGTTCAACCTGGTCTCCGCCCTGCCCCACATCCAGTCCGGTCGGCTGCGGGCGCTGGCCGTCGTCTCCCATGAAAGGCTGCCGCAGCTGCCGGATGTGCCGACCACGGTGGAGGCCGGGTTCCCCGACCTCGTCACCACCTTGTGGAACGGCCTCTTCGCGCCGGCGGGGACGCCGGAGGCGATCGTCACCGCGCTGCACGGCCATGTCACGCGCATCCTGCGCGATCCGGACGTGGCGGGCGGCCTGCTGCGCCAGGGCGTGCGCATCACGCCGAGCGAGACGCCCGCCGCCTTCGCCGACTATGTCGCGCGCGACGTCGCGCGCTGGACGGCGCTGACGCGGGAATTCGGCATTACCGCGAACTGACTTGTTGCCGTGATCCACGCGGGATAGCCTTTTCCCCAAGCCGGCCCCGGACCACCGGGAAGCGCGGCGATGGAGGAAATGGACATGCCGAGGATCACGGTGAATGGCCGTGTGACGGAGGTCGATGCCGACCCCGCCACGCCGCTGATCTATGTCCTGCGCAACGATCTCGCGCTGAATGGTCCGAAGCTCGGCTGCGGTCGCGCGCAATGCGGCGCCTGCACCGTGCTGGTGGATGGCCATGCCGCGCGGTCCTGCCAGGTGAAGCTCGGCGATGTCGCCGGCGCGCAGCAGGTCACGACGCTGGAAGGCCTCGGCACGCCGGAAGCGCCGCATGCGCTGCAGGCCGCCTTCATCGCGGAGCAGGCCGCGCAATGCGGCTACTGCACCAGCGGCATGATCATGCAGGCGGCGGCGCTGCTCGCTGAACGCCGCGCCGGCCTGACGGAGGCGCAGGTGGCGGAGGCGCTGGACCACAACCTCTGCCGCTGCGGCACGCAGCCGCGCATCGTCCGCGCGGTGATGCGCGCCTCTCGCCAGCAGGGGGCCTGAGCCATGGGTGTGCAGACCCCGACCCGCCGCGGCTTCGTCGCGGGCCTCGCCGCCGGCGCCGCCGGGCTCGCCATCGGCTTCCGTCTGGACGCCGCCGCACAACCGGCCGGCCCGCCGATGCTGCGTGCCAATCCGCGGCTGGACAGCTGGGTGCGCATCACGCCGGATGGCCGCATCACGGTGCTGACCGGGCGCGTCGAGTTGGGCCAGGGCGTGCTGACCGCCATGCGGCAGATCGCGGCGGAGGAGCTGGATGTCGCGCCCGCGCGGCTGGAGCTGATCTCCGGCGACACGGCGGAGACGGCGAATGAGGGCGTCACCGCCGGCAGCCAGTCCATCAAGTTCGGCGGCGAGGCGCTGGCCGTGGCCTGCGCCGATGCGCGCGCCACGCTGGTCAACGTCGCGGCCGAGGCCTGGGGCGTGGAGCGCGCCGCGCTCAGCGTGACGGATGGCGTGATCGAGGGTATCGGCGGGCGCCGCATGACCTATGCGGAAGCGGCCGGGCGCGTCTCGCTGGTGCGGCCGGCGAACCTGGCGGCGCAGCGCAAGCCGCCGCATGCGGGGACCGTCATCGGCACCTCGCTCCCCCGCACCGACATCCCGGCCAAGGTCTTCGGCCAGCAGGTCTTCATCCATGACCTGCGGCCGGAGGGCATGCTGTTCGGCGCCGTCGCGCGGCCGCCCGCCTATGCGGCGCGGCTCGTCTCGCTCGACATGGGCTGGGCGGAATCGCTGCCGGGTGTCGTGAAGGTGGTGCGCGATGGCAGCTTCATCGGCGTGATCGCGCGGCGGGAGGAACAGGCGAATGACGCCGCGCGCAAGATCACCGCGGCGGCGCAGTGGCGCGACGGCGAGGCGATCTTCGGCGGCAAGTCGGTCTTCGAGCATCTGACGACGCAGCCCGCCTTGACCCGCACAATCCACAGCAAGGAGGCGCCGGCGGGAACGGCCGCGCGCAGCCATGCGGCGGAGTATCGCCGCGGCTTCCAGGCGCATGCCTCCATCGGCGCCTCCTGCGCGCTGGCGAAGTTCGAGGAGGGCCGGCTCACCGTCTGGTCCCATGCGCAGGGCCCCTTCCCGCTGCGGGGCGACCTGGCGCGGGGGCTGCGCATGGACCCGGCCGCGATCCGCGTGATCCACGCGCAGGGCTCCGGCTGCTATGGCCATAACGGCGCGGATGACGTGGCGCTGGATGCGGCGCTGCTCGCCCGCGCCATGCCAGGGCGCCCCATCCGCGTGCACTGGACGCATGAGGAGGAGATGGTGTGGGAGCCCTGGGGCTCCGCCATGGTGGTGAAGCTGCAGGCGGCGATGCGCGCGGATGGCAGCATCGCCAGCTGGGGCCATGACGTCTGGTCCTTCCCGCACTCCACCCGGCCCGGGGAGCGCGAGGGCTGCAACCTTCGTTCGGCCTGGTATCTGGAGAGTCCCGTCCCGCCCTCGCCCATCGTGGATGGCGCGCTGCCGAATGGCGCCTCCGCCCGCAATGCCGTGCCGATCTACGATTTCCCCGGCCAGCGCGTGACGACGCATTTCCACACCGCCATGCCGGTGCGGACATCGGCGCTGCGGACGCTGGGCGGCTACTTCAATGCGGTGGCGGCGGAGATGTTCATCGACGAATGCGCCTCGCTGGCGGGTGTCGATCCCGTGTCGTACCGCATCCGCCACCTGGCGGACCAGCGGCTGGTGGCCGTGCTGCGCAAGGCCGTCGAGATCAGCGGCTGGCAGCCGCGGCCCGTGGTGATGGGGCGCGGCAATGCGCAGGGTGCGCGGCTGGTCGGCACCGGTGTCGGCATGACGAAGTACAAGAACAGCGACAGCCACGTCGCCGTCGTGGCCCGCGTCAGCGTCGATCCTGCAACGGGTGTCGTGAAGCTGGAGAAGATGTGGGCGGCGACGGAGGCGGGGCGCGCCATCAACCCCGACGGCATCGCCAACCAGATCGAGGGGGGCATGGTGCAGGCGGCGTCCTGGACGCTGCTGGAGGAAGGGCGCTGGGACCGCAACCGCATGGTGAGCGAGGATTACCACGCCTATCCCATCATCGATTTCGACCGCATCCCGCCGATCGAGAGCGTGCTGATCGACCGGCCGGACCTGCCCTCCCTCGGGGTCGGCGAGGGCAGCCAGGGCCCGACCGGTGCGGCCATCGCCAATGCCATCCTGGATGCGACGGGGCGGCGCGTGGCGGAGATCCCCTTCACGCCCGAACGGGTGCTGGCGGCGTTGAGGGCCTGACCGCGGCGGCGGCGGGGCGCTACACTCGGCGCCCCGCCATCGCCGAAGGCCATCCATGACGAAAGCGCCGCCGCTGATCGGCGTCATCAATGCCGGCTCCTCCTCCGTGAAGGCGGCGGTCTTCGCGGGGGAACAGCGCGTGCTGTCCTGCGTGGTGGAGGGCATCGGCGCCCATCCGGCCGCGCGGGCGAAGGATGCGGCGGGCACCGCGCTGCCGCCGCCCGCGCTCGACCCCGCGCCGCGCAACCCGGGGGAGGCCGCGTCCCTGCTGCTGCCCTGGCTGCGCGCGCAGCTCGGCGGGCAGGCGCTGTCCGCCATCGGCCATCGCGTGGTGCATGGCGGCGCGCATCACGCGCGGCCGGAGCGCATCACGCCCGCGCTGCTGGCGGAGCTGGAGGGCCTGGTGCCGCTGGCGCCGCTGCATGAGCCGCACAACCTGGCGCCGATCCGCGCCATCGCGGCGCTGGAGCCGGCGCTGCCGCAGGTCGCGTGCTTCGACACGGCTTTCCACCGGTCGATGCCGGCGGTGAACCAGGCCTTCGCCATCCCGGCCGCGCTGGCCGATTCCGGCATCCGCCGCTACGGCTTCCATGGCCTGTCCTACGACTACATCGCCGGCGCGCTGCCCCCGCCGCTGCGGCAGGGGCGCGTCGTGGTCGCGCATCTCGGCAATGGCGCCTCCGCCTGCGCCATGCGGGCGGGCGTCTCGGTCGCCACCACCATGGGCTTCACGGCGCTGGATGGGCTGCCCATGGGCACGCGCAGCGGCGCCATCGATCCGGGGGTGGTCCTGCACCTGATGCAGGCGCGGGGCATGGGCGCGGATGAGGTGCAGGACCTGCTCTACAAGCGGTCGGGCCTGCTGGGGCTATCGGGCGGCCTGTCCTCCGACATGCGGGACCTGCTGGCCAGCGACGACCCGCGTGCCGCCTTCGCCGTCGAGGTCTTCTGCATCGCCGTGGCGCGCGCCATCGCGTCGCTCGCGGTCACGCTGGGCGGGCTGGATGGCATCGTCTTCACCGCCGGCATCGGGGAACACGCGGCGCCGGTGCGCGCCGCCGTGCTGCGGCAGCTGGCCTGGCTCGGCGTGACACTGGACGAAGCGGCCAACGCCACGCATGGCCCGCGCATCAGCACGGCCGACAGCCGCATCACCGCGCTGGTGCTGCCGACCGACGAGGAACGCATGATCGCGCGCCACACGGCGAGCCTGGCGCTCAGCTGATCCGCCGCGCCTCCCGCGCCCGCACCCGTTCGCGATGCGCGGTGTAGAGGCCGGCGGCGGCGATCACCGCGCCGCCCGCGAAGGTCCAGCCATCCGGCACCGCGCCGAAGCCGATATAGCCGACCAGGCTGGAGGTCACGAGCTGCACATAGGCGAAGGGCGCCAGCACGCTGGCCGGGGCGGCGCGATAGGCCAGCACCACCAGCGCATGCGGGATGGAGGAGACGAGCCCCACCAGCATGCCGAAGCCCACCTGCCCCGCATCCGGCGTCTGCCAGCCGAAGGGCAGCAGGACCGTGAACAGCAGGAAGCCCACCCCCGCACTCCAGATCAGCGTCGTCTCCGGCGGGTCACCGCCCGCACCGGCCATCTTGCGCGTCGCGATCACCGCGCCGGCCCAGAAGGCCGCGGTCAGCAGCGGCAGCAGCGCGGCCGCCTGGAACACGCCCGATCCCGGCCGCACCACGATCAGCACGCCCACCAGCCCGACCGCGATGGCGGACCAGCGGCGCCAGCCCACCTTCTCCGCCAGGAAGATCACCGACAGCACGGTGATGAAGGCGGGGGAGACGAAGTTGATGGCCGTCGCCTCCGCCAGCGGCAGCACGCGAAGCGCGAAGGTCATGGCCAGCGCCGATCCCGCGACGCCCAGGCCGCGCGCCACCTGCAGCCAGGGCCGCCGCGCCGCCAGGAAGCGCGTGCCGCCGCGCCGCGCGATGAAGAGCAGCGCCAGCAGGAAGAAGGTCGCGAAGCGGATCCAGGCGACCATGAGGGGTGCCAGCGTCTGCGTCAGCTGCTTCGACATCGCATCCGCGATGGAGAAGAGCGTGATCGACACCAGCATGAGGAGGATGCCCCGCACCGGATCGTCGGGCCGGGGCGGCGGGGGGATGCTGGCGGACATGGCGGGCAGGTAACCACGCCCGCGCGCGTCGCGTCCAACGCTGCGTCAGTAGCCGCGGTCGAGCCCCACGACCTGGTGAAGCGCCTCGCCTGCCCGGAAGCGCGCGACATTGGCGAAGAAGGCGCGGAGGCACCGCTCCGCATAGGCGCCGGGATCATAGAGCCCGCAATGCGGCGTGATGATGAGGTTGGGCGTGTCCCAGAGCGGGCTGTCCGGCGGCAGCGGTTCCTGCGGCAGCGCATCCAGCACCGCGCCGCCCAGCGTGCCGTCCCGCAGCTTGGCCGCCAGCGCCCCGGCATCCAGGATCTCCCCCCGGCCGATATTCACGACACCGGCATGGGGCGGCAGCCGATCCAGCTCCGCCCTTCCGACCAGGCCGTTGGTGGCCGGCGTCAGCGGCAGGGCGATGATCAGGAAATCAGCGCGGGGCAGCTGCGCGCGGAAGCCATCGCCCTGGGACATCTCCGCCACCGCGGGATGCGGGCGGCCGGACTGGCTGTTGCCCAGCACCACCGTGCCCTGCGCCGCCAGCGCCTCCGCCGCCGCGCCTCCCAGCGCGCCCATGCCGAGGATCAGCACGGTCTTCCCTGCCACGGTGCCGCCGGATCGCGGCGCCCAGCGATGCTCGCGCTGCGCCGTCACCAGCGCGGGGATGAAATTGTTCAGCATCAGCACCGCGGCGAGGCTGTATTCCGCGGCCTTGGGGATGTGCGTGCCGCTCGCATTGGTGAGCGTCACGCTGTCCGGCAGGCCCGCCTTCAGCAGCCATTCCACGCCCGCGCTGGAATAGCTGATCCAGCGCAGCCTGGGCGCGCGGCGCGGCAGGTCCTGCAGCGGCGCGGGGCCGACGAGGAACAGCACCTCGGCCTCCGCCAGCGCGGCATCGAAGGCGGCGGGGTCCGTGGAATGGCTGGCCGCCACCCCCTCCCCCGCCGTCTCGGCCAGCAATCGCTCCCACAGCCCCGCGTTGAAGGCCCCCGCCTGCATGGAGGCGGGGTTCACCTGCGCGTGGAGACGGATCACTGGTCCACGCGGATGTTGTTGGCGCGGATGATCTCGCCATAGCTGCGCGTCTGGGCGGAGAGGCGGTTGCGGAAGGAGGCCGCGCCATCGGCCTGCACCTCGCCCCCCAGCTCCCCGATCCGCGCCTTGATGGCGGGCTCGTTCAGCACGGCGGCGATCTCGCGCTCCAGCCGCGCGATCATGGCGGGCGGCGTCTGGCCCTGCACCAGCAGCCCCTGCCAGGTGCCGGCATCGGGTTCCGGCCAGCCGAGTTCGCGGAAGGTCGGCAGGTTGGGCAGGTTCGGGAAGCGGCGCGGGCCCGTCACGGCGATGCCGCGCATCTGGCCATTGACGACATAGGGCATGGATTGCGTGGCGCCCGCCATCGTCACATTGGCCTCGTTCGAGACGAGGGAGACCAGCGCCGGCGCGCCGCCCCTGTAAGGCACATGCTCCATCGTCGTGCCCCAGGAAGACGCCAGCGAGAGGGCCACGATATGCGTCAGCGTGCCCGTGCCGGAATTGGCGGCGTTCAGGCGGCCCGGATTGGCCTTGGCATAGGCGACCAGCTCCGCCGCGTTCTGGACGGGCAGGTTGTTGTTCACCGCCAGGATGTACGGCGCGTAGATCAGCATCTGCACCGGCGCCAGGTCCCGCTCCGCATCGAAGGGCATGCGGGTGAAGAGGAAGGGGTTGGTCGCCAGTACGGAGACATCGAGCAGCAGCATCGAATGCCCGTCCGGGCGGCTCTTCGCCACCGCATCCGCGCCGATATTGCCGCCGGCACCCGCGCGGTTCTCCACCACCACATTCTGCCCGATGCGCGCGGCAAGCGGCCCGGCGATGAGGCGCGCGAGGATGTCGCTGGTGCCGCCCGGCGCGTTGGGCACGATGATGCGGACGGTCTGGTTGAAGTCCTGCGCGCGCAGCACGGCCGGCGTGCCGAGCAGCGGCGCGGCCAGGCCGGCCTGGAGGATCGTGCGGCGGTTCATCGGATGATTTCCTTCCCCGGGTGTTGCGCCCTGATTGGGCGTCGATCAGCCATCCTTGCGCGGGGCGCGCGGGCGCGACAACCTCGTCGGCGCGCGGCGGGGTGCCGGCGCGACAGGATGTGACGGCTTGCGCCTGACCGACCCGCGTTTCACCGCCGCCATCGTGGCCGCCCAGGTGCTGGCGCAGATCGGCGCCTTCACCCTGCCGGCGCTGCTGCCGGGCTACCTGGATCGCTGGGACCTTTCGGCCACGGAGGCCGGGTGGCTCGTCGGTGCCTTCTTCGCGGCCTATGTGGCGGCGGTGCCGGTGCTGGTTTCCCTGACGGACCGCGTGCCGGGGGTGCGCATCTACCTGGTGGGCGCGGGCTGCACGGCGGTGGCGCATCTCGGCTTCGGGCTGCTCGCGGAGGGGTTCTGGTCCGGCCTGGTGTTCCGCGCCATCGCGGGGGTGGGCTGGGCGGGCTGCTACATGCCCGGGCTGAAGGTGCTGGCGGACCGGCTGGAGGGTGCGGCGCAATCCCGCGCCGTGTCCTGGCATGCGGCGGGGGTGGGCATCGCGGGCGCAGCCTCCTTCGCCATGGCGGGGCTGCTGGATGCGCTGGGCGGGCCGGCGGCGGCCTTCGGCTTCGGGGGCCTGGCGGCGCTGGTGGCGGGGGCGATCGGGGTCCTGGCGATGCCGCGCCACCTGCCGCCCCGCGCGCCGGATGCGCCCCCGCCCGCCGCGCTGCTGGATTTCCGGCCCGTCTTCCGCAACCGCGCCGCCATGGCCTGGATCGCGGGCTATACCGTCCATACCTGGGAACTCGCCGCGCTGCGGGCCTGGGGCGTCGCCTTCCTGGCGGCGAGCTTCGCCCGCGATGGCGCGCCCGCCTGGATGCCGGGGCCGGCGGCGATCTTCACCGCGGCGGGGCTGGTCGGCATCGCCGTCTCCGTCACGGGGAACGAGACGGCGCAGCAGCATGGCCGCGCCAAGGTCGTGACCTGGGCCATGGCGCTGGCGGCGGGATTCTCCCTTGCCACGGGCGCCGCGGGCATGGCCTCGCCGATCCTCGCCGCGCTCTGCGTCATCGCCTGGAATGCCTGCATCTACCTCGACAGCTCGGCGCTGACGGGCGGCACGGTGCAGTCGGCTGCACCGGGGATGCGCGGGGCGACGATGGGGCTGCACAGCATGTGCGGCTATGCCGGCGGCTTCCTCGGGCCGCTTGGCGTCGGCGTGGCGCTGGACTGGGTGGGGCCGGATCGCGCGGTGGCCTGGGTGCTGGCCTTCGGGCACCTGGCGCCCTTCACGCTGCTGGGGCTGCTGGTGCTGCGCCGGCTCACAGGCCGTCCGGAAGTGCCGGCGGCTGAGGATCCGCAGGGGATTCTTCGTCGCGGCCAGGAAGCGGATGCCGCCGATGCTGATGGCATCGGCAAGTCCGCTGACGCCGCAGCGGCGGAAAGGACCCGCGGAGCCGACCCGTCCGGCATTCCCGGACGGCCTCCCAGCCGTTAACGCCGCGAAACACGCGCAACACGGCGCGATGCCGCCGTGGTGCCGCCATGCTTGCGCCATGCGTGGATGGTCGGCTTAGTGAAGAAGCAAGGCCCGGCATCGTTTCATGCCCGGGACTCCTCGGGGATCCAGCATGGCAGCGCCGCATTTCCTCCTGCAGACGCCGGTGGGGTCGGTGGTGCCGGTCGAGCTTGGCGGCCAGGCCGTCCAGGCGCGCTTCGCCGACCTCCAGCGCGCGGCCGGCGCGCAGGCCGGGCTCTTCGCCGAACCCGTCGCGACGCGCGATGCCACCGGCGCCATCCTGTCCTTCGCCTGGTACGCGCCAGGGACGGAAGCCCAGCCGCTGTCGAGCCTCGGCCAGCCGCAGCGCGCCGCGGCCGAGTCGCAGCTGCGCGCCGCGCTGGCGGACCTCGCCCCGCGGGCGCAGGGCTCGGGCGGCGATGCGGCGCTGATCGCCGCCGCGCTGGCCCTGCCGAACAGCAGCGCCGTGCTGGTGGTGGATGGCAGGCCCGTGCTGGCGGGCTGGGGCCTGGTGCCGGCCGGCGATACGCGCGATGCCGCGACGCGCATCGCCGCCGTGCTCGGCCCCTTCCTGCCCGGCCCCGCTTCCGCCACGCCGGCCGCGCCGCGCGCGACGCCGACCCGCAGCGCGCCGCCCCCGCCGCCGCCCGTGCTGCCGACCGCGACGGCCGCGCCGATCGGCCCGCGCCGCTTCTGGCTGGTGCCGGCGGCCATCGCCATCGCGCTGGTCTTCCTGGCGCTCGGCTTCTGGCTGGGCTGGAAGCTGCTGGCGGAGGCGGTCGCGAACCGCCCGCAGACCGCCGAATTCGTGGATCGCGACCGCGTCCGCCAGGCCATCGAATTGCAGCGCCGCGCCAATGAGGGCCTGGCCGAGGAGGTGGAGCGCGCCCGCCGCGCGGCGGAGGGCAATGTCTGCCAGGCGACGCCGCTGACCACGCCGCCGGGCCGCGGCCCCCTGCCGCAGGACCTGCCGGCGCGGCCGACGCCGCCCGCGACGCCGGATGCGCCGCTGGCGCCGCGGCCCAACAACCTGCTGCAGCTGCTCGACCAATCCGTGGTGCTGGTGGCGGGGCCGGGGCGGGATGGGCTCTCCATCGGCACGGGCTTCTTCATCGCGCCGGGCGTCGTCGTCACCAACGCGCATGTGGTGGCGGATGTGACGGGGCAGCTCGTCATCGCCTCCCGCCATCTCGGCCGCGCCTTCCCGGCGCAGGTCACGCGCCGCACGCCGCAGGCGCGCCCGGGCGAGCCCGATTTCGCGCTGCTCAGCGTCTCCGGCGTTCCCTCCCTCACGCCACTCACGCTGACGCGCCAGGCGCAGCGGCTGGATGAGGTGATCGCCGCCGGCTACCCCGCCGCCATCGTGCAGAACGATGCGCGCTTCCAGGCCGTGCTGCGGGGCGAGATGTCGCAGATGCCGGAGCTGGTGGTGACGGATGGCCGCATCTCCGCCATCCAGACGCTGGCCTCTGGCCTGGTGGCCATGCCGCATTCCGCCAATATCAGCCCCGGCAATTCCGGCGGGCCGCTGGTGGATCGCTGCGGGCGCGTGGCGGGGGTGAACACCTTCAACCACATCAACGCGCAGCTGGCGGAACGCGTGAGCTACGCGCAGAAGACCGACGCGCTGCTGGCCTTCCTGCGGGAGGCGGGGATCAGCGTGGAGCCGGTGGACAGCGCCTGCGCGCCGACGCCGGAACCCGCCGCGGCCCCCGCCACGCCACCCTCCACGCCACCCGCCGCGCCCCCGGCCGCGACGCCCGGCACCCCGCCCGCCACCCCCGCGCCGGCCCCGGCCACCCCCGCGCCCCCCGCCCCGACCCGGACGCGCTGAGCCATGTCCCGCAGCCTCGCGGCCACGACACG
This sequence comes from Falsiroseomonas ponticola, assembly GCF_016805305.1. Classification (GTDB taxonomy): domain Bacteria; phylum Pseudomonadota; class Alphaproteobacteria; order Acetobacterales; family Acetobacteraceae; genus Falsiroseomonas; species Falsiroseomonas ponticola. The sequence goes on from NZ_JAERQN010000013.1 coordinate 31,590, forward strand.
GGATGCGGAGCTTCGCGCCCTGGCGGCGGGCGGGCAGCCCGTGGCGGCCGCCTGGGGGCAGGTGACGGGCCACCTGATCCGCCGCCTCTCCTCCGCCCACGCCGCCATCTTCGCCGAGCCCAGCCCCGACCCCGCCCGCGGCACCACCGACTGGTACGCGGAGGGCGAGGGCGAGAGCATCGCCATCGATGACGACCCCGCCGCCGCCGCGCGGTTCGAGGAACTGGCCGCCGCCATCCGGGCGGAGGCCGAGCGCCTGGCGAATGAGCGCGACGAGGGGCTGCGCCTGCTGGGCGAGCTGCTGCGGCAGGCGATCGAGGTGCCGGGGCGGGAATTCATCCGGCTGCGGGGGGAGACCATCTTCCTCGTCGCCTGGGGCCATCACCGCGCGGGCCGCGCGGCGCCGGCGGAACTCGTCCGTGCCCTGCCGGCGAAGGCCGCCCCCATGGCGATGCTGGCGCTGTCGCCGCTGGCGCGCGCGGCCAATTGGCTCTGGGCCGCGCTGGCGGCGGCGCTGCTGGCGCTGATGCTGGCGCTGGGCCTGTTCCTGGCCTGGCGCGATCCCTTCGGCTGGCTCGTGCCCCCGCCGATGCAATGCGTGGCCAACCCGGACGATCTGGCGCTGCTGGAGGAGCTGAACCGGGTGCGGGAGGAGGAGGCCGCGCTGCGCCGCCAGATCGCCGATGCGGCGGAGGAGCTGGGCCGGCGCCGCCTGCTCTGCGAACCGCCGCCGCCCCCGCCCCGCCCCGCGCCGCCGCCCGCGCCCGAGCCGCCGCCGCGGGAGCCGGAGCCCGAGCCCGTGCCGCCCCCCCCGCCCCCCGCGCCGCCGCCGCCGGAGCCGCCGCGGCAGCCCCAGAACGACGATGCCGACCGCGCGCGGCGGGAAGGCGCGCAGGAAGGCCGGGTGCAGGTGATCCTGGGCTGGGACACGCGGGATGACCTGGACCTGTCCATCGTCTGCCCGGACGGGACCGTCATCTCCTACATGCAGCGGCAGGGCTGCGGCGGGACGCTCGACGTGGATCGCAACGTGGGCAACCAGCGCACGCGGACGCCGGTGGAGAATGTCTATTTCGACAATCCCCAGCCCGGCACCTACCAGGTGCGCGTCCACCAGTATGACCATGTGGACCGGCAGGAGACGCCCTACCGCGTGACCATCCGCATCGCCGGCCAGCCCGACCGCACCATCACCGGCGTGGCGCGCCCCGGCCCGCCGCGGGTGGTGGACCGCTTCACCATCCCGGGCCGGTGACCGCCATGCAGCGCCTTGCCGAACTGCCCGATGCGCGCCTCCGCTGGCTGGGGCCCCAGGGCCTGACGCCGCCGGAGGCCCTGGCCAGGCTGAAACCCCTGCTGGCCGCACTCGGCCCGCACCATGCGGCCCTGCTGGCCACGCCGGTGCGGACCGAGGGCGGCCTGGCCTGGGAGGCGCCGGGCGAGGCCACGCTCGCCATGCCGCGGATGAGCCGGGAGCAGCGCGCGGTCTTCGACGCGACGCTGACGGTCCTGCTCTCCGACATCCGCCGGGCGGCGGAGACGGCGCGGGCCAAGGGCGATGCGGCGACGGCCGAGCTGCTGGACCTCGTGCGCCGCGTGTCGGCGCCGGAACTGGTCTTCGCCGTGGATGGCGCGCCGGTGCTGGCGGGCTGGGGCTTCGCCGCGCCGCAGGGGCCGGCCATCACGGTGCTGGGGCCCTTCGACGATGGGCGCGGCGCCAGCGCCCTGCCCGGGGACCGGACGGCGATCGCGCTGGCGGGGGGCGCGCTGCTGGCCCTCGCCCTGGCGGCCGTGCTGGCGGCGCCCTTCCTGGTGGCGCTGCTGAACCCGCCCCTGCCGGCCTGCCGCGTGGATGCGGCCGGGCTGGCGGCGCTGGAGGAGCTGGACCGGGCGCGGGAGCAGGGGCGCGGGCTGATGGCGGAGCGTGACCGGCTGCGGCAGGATCGCGGCCGGCGCATGGCCGAATGCCCGCTGCCCGAACCGCCGGCCGCGCCCGAACCCGCCCCGACGCCGCCCGCGCCGCCGCCGACACCCCCGGCCCCGCCCCCCCGCGCGGCCCTGCCGCAGGAACGCTGGGACCGCGGCGACGTGGCGCTGCTGGAGGGGTGCTGGAACCTCGACAGCAACTACCGCACGCGGGACGTGGATACGGGCCGGATCGATACCGTCCGTTCATGGCGCATGTGCTTCGACCGCAACGGCCGGGGCACCCAGACCATGGTCTATGACAACAACCGGCGCTGCACCGGCCCCGTGACCGGCCGCTTCGAGGGACAGACCCTGCTGATCGACGACACCGCCGACCTGCCCTGCGACGATGGCTACCGCGTGCTGCACCGCCTGGCGCGCTGCCAGCGCAGCAACGAGACCCGCGCGGAATGCGAGAGCCGGAACGTCCGCAACCCCACCGCCCCCGGCAGCCGCTTCACGCTGCGCCGATGATGCGGGATCGGTCTTCCTTGCCGCGCCAAGGGGTTGCGGGCGATACTCGGGGTCCAATGACGGAACCGGGAAGCCGCGCCACGCCATGAACCGCGCCGCCCTGCACAGCCTGATCCCGGCCTCCGGCATCCAGTTCCTGGACGTGGATTTCGACATCAACGCGCTGCCCCGCATCAGCCGCCCCTTCTGGGACGAGAAGCCGATGCACCTCCGTGACGCGAATGGCGACCAGCAGGTGCTGCTGCGCGCGCTGGAGCAGTCGGATGAGGGGGAGCTGTTCGACCCGGTCGGCCGCAACCACCCGCCGGAGGAGGAAGTCTACCGGATCACGCGCACCCAGGCGCTGGAGCCCTTCCTGGGGCAGTGGGTGCCCCTGCCCTTCCTGCGCGTCCAGTCCCGCACCGCGGATGGCCAGCCCATCTTCGATGAGGGCCCGACCAACTGGGCGCGGCTGCGCGTGGTGGAGCTGGCGCCGGGCACGGTGCGCGGCGCCACCCATCGCGCGGTGCTGGCCTTCGACACCACGCTGGTCCCCCGCCGCGACGGCCGCGCCTATGCCGGGCCGAGTGCGGAGGACGCCGCGGAGGAACAGGAATTCGGCCTGGCCGCGCGGCTCGCCGACAATGCCTCCTTCCTCGCGGAGGGCTGGTTCGGCCAGTGGCTGGAACAGCTCTTCCTCGACCTGGTCTCCGCCCAGCGGCGCGGCAAGCCGGTCAAGCTGGAGGAACTGGCCTATCGGATGGAGCCCTTCGCGCGGTACCTCACGCTGCTGGAGGTGCTGGGCCATGCGGGCGCCGCGCCGCGCGTCAGGCTGGTGGATGCGGGCGTATCGGGCCGTCGCAGCGCGATGGTGGATGTCGATCTGCTGCTCGATATCGGCAATGCGCGGACCTGCGGCATCCTGGTGGAAAGCGCGCCGGACGGGCCGCTCTCGCTGAACGATTCCTACCCGCTGGCGCTGCGGGATCTCTCAAAGCCGGAGCATGTCTCGGCCAGGCCCTTCGAGAGCCGCGTCGAATTCTCCCGCGCCAGCTTCGGGCAGGATGCGCTGTCCCGCCGCTCCGGCCGCGCCGCCGCCTTCGCCTGGCCGTCTCCGCTGCGCGTGGGGCCGGAGGCGGTGCGGCTGGCGGGGCTGTCCGTGGGCAATGAAGGCGCGACGGGGCTGTCCTCGCCCAAGCGGTATCTGTGGGACGAGAGACCCTCCGTGCTCGGCTGGCGCTTCGGGGCGGGGTCGGCGCCGGCGGCCTTCGGCACGGCGGGCGAGCAGCCCGTGACCGGCGCCTTCATGAACGAGCTGACGGAGACGGGGGAGCTGCTGTCGAAGCACCGCAACGCCACGCCGGCGGTGCGGGCGCGCTTCAGCCGGTCCTCGCTCTACACGCTGATGCTGGCGGAGATTCTTCTACAGGCGATCAGCCAGATCAACGCGCCGGCCACGCGCGCGGCGCGCCGCAACGCCGATGTGCCGCGAAGGCTGCGCCGCGTGACGCTGACCCTGCCGACGGCGATGCCGGTGGCGGAGCAGCGGATCGTGCGGCGGCGCGCGGAGGCCGCCGTCGAGCTTGTCTGGGCCTGGATGGGCTGGACGGCGGGCAGCGCGGAGCGTGCCATCGCGGCGCCGCTGCCGCCGCGCGTGTCCGCCAACCTCGATGAAGCCACCGCGACGCAGCTCGTCTGGCTCTATGCGGAATCCGTGCACCGGCTGCAGGCGGATCCTCGGCAGTTGTTCTCGTTGATGGGGCGGGTGCGGGATGGCGCGCAGCCCTCGCTGCGCATCGCCAGCATCGATATCGGCGGCGGCACCACGGACCTCGCCGTCACCACCTATGCCCTGGCGCAGGACCAGGAGATCCGGCCCACGCAGAATTTCCGCGAGGGCTTCAAGATCGCGGGCGACGACCTGCTGCAGGCCGTGATCGAGCGCGTGGTGCTGCCGCCGCTGGAAGCCGCGCTGGGCGAGGCCGGGCTGCGCGATCCCAAGGCCTTCCTCCGCCGCGTGCTGGGCGGCGCCCGTGGCGGGCAGTCGGAGGCCGAGCGGCAGCTCACAAGGCAATTCGTGGCCCGCGTGCTGGAACCCTGCGCGCTCGCCTTGCTGGCGGGCTATGAGGTGATGGAGGCCGGCGCCAGCGGCGTGGTCGCGCGGCTCGGCATCGCGGAGGGTCCGGGACGGCCGCGCCATGACCGCGCCTGCGCCTTCTTCGAACGGCTCGCGCTGGATGCCGGCGCCGCCGATTTCCGGCTGAACGGCGTGGAAGTCGCGCCGGAGGCCGCGGTGATGGATGGGCTGGTGCGCGGCACGCTCGGCCCGATCCTGGCCGATCTCTGCGAAGCCACGCACGCCTATGATTGCGACGTGCTGCTGCTGTCCGGCCGCCCGTCCCGGCTGCGGGCGGTGATGGATATCGTGCTGGCCAAGCTGCCGGTCGCCGCGCATCGCATCATCCACATGCAGGGCTATCCCGCCGGCGGCTGGTATCCCTTCCGCGACGCCCATGCGCGGATCGAGGACCCCAAGACCACCGCCGCCGTCGGTGCGATGGTGGCGGCGCTGGCGGAGGGATCGCTGCCAGGCTTCCTGCTGCGCGCCTCGCGGCTCGGCATGAAATCCACGGCGCGCTACATCGGGCGGCTGGAGACCTCGGGCCAGCTTCTGAGCCGCAACGAATACATGCGGGACATCGACCTCGATGCCGATACCGCGGTCGCGGTGGAGGTGGAGATACCGTTCGAGGCGCCCTCCATGCTCGGCTTCCGCCAGCTGCCGCTGGAACGCTGGCCGGCGACGCCGCTCTATGCGCTGGAATTCGGCAATGCGGATGATGTGCGCAACCTCGCTTTGCCGCTGACCGTGCGGCTGGCGCGCGGCATCGCGGACCCCGGATCGCCGGAGGCGGAGGCGAGCCGGGAGCAGTTCAAGCCGGCCAGCATCCGCGACGCGGAAGGCCAGGAACGCCACCCGACGACGGTGCGCATGCGCCTGCAGACCATGCGCGACGAGGGCGGCTATTGGCGCGACACGGGCGCGCTGGGGGTACCGTGACAGAGCTGGATCAGAAGCTCGCCACCGAGGCGAAGAAGGTCGGCGAGGTCGCGGGCCGCGCGCTCGACTGGTTCGCGGGCGCGGCGCGGCCGGGGCTGGATGCGGCGGCGCTCGCGCGGGAGCTGCGCGGCGTCGGGCTGCGCGCGGGCCGGCTGGCGGCGGCGGCTTCGCGGCCCATGTGCGTCGGCGTCTTCGGGCCGTCCCAGGCCGGGAAATCCTATCTGATCTCGGCGCTGGCGCAGTCGGCGGATGCGCCGCTCATGGCGATGTTCGAGGATCGCGCGGTGGATTTCGTGCGCGACATCAACCCGGAAGGCGGGCGGGAGGCGACGGGCCTCGTCACCCGCTTCACCATGAAGCGCATCGCGACGCCGCCCGGCATGCCTGTCGCGCTGCGGCTGCTGTCGCAGACCGATGTGGTGAAGATCATCGGCAATGCCTTCCTCTCCGACTTCGATCCGGCGGATGTCGAAGCGCCCTCCCCCGGCGCGATCGAGGCGGCGCTGGACCAGGCGCGCGGGCGGATGCTGCCCAGCGCCTTCGACAAGCTCAGCGAGGACGACGTCTATGTCGATCTTCGCGAATACTTCGAAAGCCGCTTCGGCGGCCATGCGCTGGTGCAGGCGCTGAAGGCCGCGCGCTTCTGGCAGGCGGCGAGCGAGATCGCGCCACGGCTGGACCACCCCGCGCGCGCCGCCTTGTTCGGCCTGGTCTGGGGGCGCGTCGCGCGGCTGGATGATGCCTATCTGCGGCTTGCCGGCGCGCTGGCGCAGCTCGGCCATCCCGACGACGCCTTCTGCCCGCTGACGGCGCTGGTGCCGCGGGAGACCAGCATCATCGATGTGCTGACCCTCAACCGCTTCGGGCAGCCGGACGACACGACCATCGCCGTCGCCACGCGGTCCGGCCTTCGCGCCGATCTGCCGCGCGCGGTGCTGGCCGCGCTGGTCGCGGAAGTGACGGTGCAGCTGCGCGACAAGCCCTGGGATTTCTTCGACGTCACGGACCTGCTGGACTTCCCCGGCGCGCGGTCCCGCGAGCAGATCCGCGACCCCGCGCGCCACCTGGCCGACCCCGCGAAACTCCCCGCCGTGCTCCTGCGCGGCAAGGTCGCCTATCTGTTCGAGCGCTATTGCGCGGAGACGGAGCTGACCGGGATGCTGCTCTGCATCGGTCCCTCCAACCAGGAAGTGCGCACCCTGCCGCGCATGGTGGAGGAATGGATCAACGGCACCCATGGCGACACGCCGGCGAAGCGCGCGACGCAGCCGACCGCGCTCTTCTTCGTGCTCACCAAGTTCGACATGGAGTTCGAGAGCAAGAAGGGCCAGGCGGAGGGTGGCGGCCGCTGGACGGCACGGCTCGCGGCCTCGCTGATCGACTTCTTCGGCAAGGAAAGCACCTGGCCGCGCGAATGGCACCCCGGAAGGCCCTTCGACAACCTCTTCTGGCTGCGCAACCCCAATGTCGCGAACAAGGCGATCCTCGACTACGACGAGCAGGGGAAGGAGACCGGCATCCGCCCGCAGGAAGCCGCCCGCGTCGCGCAGCTTCGCGCCGATTTCATCGGGAACGATGACGCGCAGAAGCATTTCGCCGATCCGGGGCTGAGCTGGGACGAGGCGATGCGCCTCAACGATGGTGGCATCGGGCACCTGGCCGCGCGGCTGCGGCCGGTCTGCGACCCCGCGCTGAAGCGCAGGCAGGTGGCGGCGCGTCTGGCGGATCTCGGCGAGCGGCTGCGCGCGCGGCTGCTGCCGCATTGGCATTCCGCCGATCTGGCGCAGGAACTCGCGAAACGCCGCGCGGCGTCCCGCGCCGTGGCCGTTGCCCTTGCCAAGGCGGTGGAGCGCCAGCGCTTCGGCCATCTGCTGCGCGCCCTGGCGCCGGAGGCGGATGAGATCGCCGCCGTGCTCGCCCGCACGCGCTTCGCGGCGACCGAGGCCGGCGCCGTGCCCGTCGGCACGCGCACCGGCGCGGCGGGGCTGCTGGCGGAACTCGATTTCGGCGACGAGCCGCCGCCGGAAGTGGAAAGCACGGGGCCGGAGGATGAGGCCGACCACCTCGCCTCCGTCGCGCTGAAGCTCTGGGCGGACCGGCTGCACGCCTTCGCGGATGCGCCGGCGACCCACGCCCTCTATGGCATGACGCCGGAAGTGGCGGGGACGCTGGTGGCGGAGCTGCTGCGATCCGCGCGGCGGGAGAAGCTGCAGGCGGCGCTCGCCGCCGAACTCCGCGGCATCCTCGGCTTCCGGCGCCACGCCTCGGCGGCGGCGGCCATCTGCGGGCTCTGCGCGGCGCTGCGCATCGGCGGCTTCGTCGCCGCGCTGGGCTTCGATGCGAAGCCGATCGCGGAACGCCCCGTGGTCGGCGCCGAACGCCGGCCGGTCTTCGCGCCGCGGCCGAAGATCGATGGCCTGCCGCCGCTCGGCGTGGTGGCCGCGGATTACGACCGGCAGCAGAGCCTCGATTGGGTGCAGGCCTTCCTGCGCTCCACCGACCTGAACGTGCAGGGCGATGGGGAGGATGCGGTGGATGTCGCGCGCAACGCGGCGCTGGGGCGGATCCTGTCCGACCTCGACACCGCGCTGCATGGCGCGAAGGCGGCGTGATGCGGCCGCGGATCGAGGAAGACCCCCACCGCCCCGGCGAGGGCTGCGCGCGCCTCATCCTGCCGGGCCTGGCGGGCCGCGAAGCCCCCGCCGTGACCTTCACGCGGGAGGGTTTCGGCGCGGACAGCCTCGGCCCCGATGGCTGGCAGGTGGCGGCCGGGCGCCTGACGCCCATCGAGACCGGGCGCGAGGGCGATGACCTGGTGCTGGTGCTGGGGCCGGAAGCGGCGGAGCATCTGGAACCCGGGCCCGTGCGCCTCGGCATCCCCGCGCTCGGCATCGACCAGGTGGTGATCTGGCCGGAGATCGCGCCCGCCCAGGCCGGCAGGCGCGGCGGCTTCGGCGCCAACCGGCCGGGCCAGGCGCCGCCGCGCCGCGTGCCGGGCCGCGTGGAGGCACCGCCGCCGCCGCCGAAGCCGGTGGATAGCGACGCCACGGTGGTGCTGCGCGCCGCGCCACGGGTCGAGCCGCCGCCGCCCGCGCCGCCGCCGCGCCCGGTCGATCCGCCGCCGATCCGCCCGCCGGAGGCACCGGCGCAACCCTCCCGCCTGCCGATGATCCTGCTGGCCCTGCTGCTGCTGGCCGGGGGTGGCGCGGCCGCCTGGTGGTTCTGGCCCGCGCCCGCGGTGGTGGCGACGCCCGCAACGCCAGCCGCGCCCTCGCCCCCGGCCGCGCCACCCTCGGACCCCACGGCCAATGCCACCCCGGCCGAGATCGCGGCGATGAACCTGCCGCCCGCGCGGGTGCTGGAAATCGGCCAGGCGCGCCAGGCGACGCGGCCGCAGGATGCGCTGCTGCTGATCGAACTCGCGGCGGAAGCCGGGCACGGGCCTGCCCTCTCGGCGCTCGCGCGCCTCTATGACCCCGCCAGCTTCACCCCCGGCGGCGCGCTGTCCGCCCCCAACCCCACCAAGGCCGCGGAGCTGTGGCGGCGGGCGGAGCAGGCGGGCGATGCCGGGGCCGCCGCGCCCCGCGCCGTGCTGCGCCAGCGGCTGGAAGCGGCGGCGCGCAACGGCGACACGCTGGCACAACTCGCGCTTCGGGATTTCTGGCCATGATGCGCTTCCTCGCCCTGATCCTCGCCGCCTTCATCGCCATGCCCGCCCTGGCGCAGGCGCCGGCCGGCGCGCGGCGCGCGCTGCTGATGGAAGGCAAGCAGACGCTGACGCAGAAGGTGCTGACGCGCCCGGGCGCGACCCTGCACGCCACACCAGGCGCCGGCGCCGGAACCCCCGTGCCGGGCTTCACCCTCTTCCACGTCTATGCCCGCCAGGGCAGCGGCGCGGAGGCCTGGATCGAGGTCGGCCGCGACGCCACCGGCGCGACCGAGGGCTGGATGCGGGAGGAACGCGCCCTGCCCTGGGGCCAGACCATGGTGCTGGCCTTCACCAACCCCGCGGGCCGCGAACGCACCATGTTCTTCGGCGACGGCCAGGCGCTGCGCCGCGTGATCCTGGCGCGGGACATGGCGGCGGCGGGGGCGGAAGCGCGGCGCGCCAATGATGGCCGCGTCATCGCCCTCGAACCCGAAACCTATGTCGATATCAGCCGGAATTTCTATCTGCTGCCCGTGCTGAGCGCGGAAGAAGTGGAGAACGAACGCGGCGACCGGATGCGGCTGCTGGAAGTCGCGTCGGCCCCCGCGGAGCGCCGCGCCGCGCCGCCTGCGCGCGATCCCCTTGCCGATTTCCGCGGCGCGCTGGTCTTCGTGGTGGACACCACGCTCTCCATGCAGCCCTACCTGGATCGCACGCGGGAGGCGATCCGCAACGTCATGGCGCGCATCGGCACCACGGCGTTGCGGGACCGCTTCCGCTTCGGCCTGGTCGCCTATCGCGACGACCTCGGCGGCAACCAGGCGCTGGAATACGTCACGCGCACCCATGCCCGCGCCGATTTCAGCCAGCCCGCGGACGCCATCCTGCCCCGCATCGCCGAAGCCGCCGCCGCCACCGAAAGCAACGAGGGCTTCGACGAGGACGCCGTCGCCGGGCTGCGCGCCGCGCTGGATGCCGCGGACTGGAACAGCCTGGGCGGGCGCTTCATCATCCTGGTGACGGATGCCGGCACGCGCGACGCCACGGACCCGCGTTCCTCCACCCGCCTCGGCATCGCGGAGATGCGGGAGTTGCTGAAGCAGCGCGCCATCGCCACCTTCGCGCTGCATCTGCTGACGCCGGAAGGCCGCAACAACCACGCCCGCGCCCGCGCCCAGTATCGCGAGCTGACGCGCTTCGATGGCGCGCCGGAGCCCTTCTACTACCCGATCCCGAATGGGGAGGTCGCGGCCTTCGGCCAGACGGTGGAGGCCATCACGGAAGCCCTGCTCCGCCAGGTCGCGACCTTGACCAACACGCCGATCGCGCAGCTGCGCGGCAATGCCCCGGCCGCGCCGCAGGTGCAGCAGCAGGTGGATGTGGTGGGCCAGGCCATGCGCCTTGCCTATCTGGGCCGCGTGCAGGAAGCCGCCGCACCCGATATCGTGCGCAGCTTCACCACGGACCGGGACCTGGCGGACAGCAACCGCGCCAACCTCGATGTCCGCATCCTGCTGACGCGCGACCAGCTTTCCGATCTGCGTTCCGCGCTGCGCCTCGTGATCGATGGCGCCAATGCGGGGCGGCTGCAGCCGCAGACGGTCTTCGCCAATATCCGCAACGCCGCGCTCTCCGCCGCGCGCGATCCGCGGCGCATCGGCAACCTCGAACGCCTCGGCGCCGCCTTCGGCGAATACCTCGATGGCCTGCCCTATCGCAGCCAGGTGATGGAACTCACGGAACGCGGCTGGCTGGAACTGCAATCCGGCGGGCAGCGCGAATTGCTGAACGCGCTGGAGGCGAAGCTCCGCCTCTATGACGAATATGCCCGCACGCCGGCGCTCTGGACGCAGCTCGGCAGCGGCAATGATGCGGGCGCGGCGGTCTTCCCCATGCCACTCGACCAGCTGCCGTGACGGCACCGGCCCTGGCGCTGGAGGGCGTGGTCGCGACCCGCCGCGCCGGCGGGGCCGCCTTCACCCTGACGATCGAGGCGCTGCAACTCCACCCCGGCGCGCTGGTCGCGGTGACGGGGGCGAGCGGCACGGGCAAATCCACCCTGCTCGACATCGCCGCCCTGGCGCGCCGGCCTGACGAGGCGGCACGGCTGCAGGTATGCGGCGCCGATGCCGGGGCGCTGTGGTCGCGCGGCGCCAAGGACGCGCTGGCGGCGCTGCGGGCGCGGCATTTCGGCTATGTGCTGCAGACCGGCGGGCTGGTGCCCTTCCTCGGCGTCGGCGCCAATGCGGCGCTGGCGCAGGACCTGGCGGGGCAGCGGGATGCCGCGCATCTGGCCGCGCTGGCGGAGCGCCTCGGCATCGGCGCGCTGCTGGGGCGCATGCCCGCCTCGCTCTCGGTCGGCCAGCGGCAGCGCGCCGCCATCCTGCGGGCGCTGGCCCATCGCCCCGCCCTGGTCCTGGCGGATGAGCCCACGGCCAGCGTCCATCCCGACATGGCCGCCACCATCCTGGCGCTGCTGGCCGACCAGGCGCGGGAAGCCGGCGCGGCGGTGCTGCTCGCGACCCATGACGCCCCCGCCGCCCGCGCGGCCGGCTTTCGGGAGTTGCCGCTGCAACCCGGCTCCGCTTCCTCCCGCCTGCCCGCCTTGGTCCCGGCCTGATGCGATCGCTCCGCCTGGCGCTGGCCGATTTGCGGCGCGAACCGGCCTTCACCCTCTGCTCCGTGCTGGCCATGGCCGCCGTCATCGCGCCGCTGATCCTGCTGGCGGGGCTTCGCGCCGGCGTCGTCGCGGGGCTGAAGGAGGACCTCTCCGCCAGCCCCCGCACGCGGGAGATCGCCAATGTCCAGAACCTGGCGCTGGACCCCGCCTGGTTCGCGGCGCTGGCCGCGCGGCCGGAGACCGGCTTCCTGATCCCCCGCACCCGGCTGCTGGCCGCCACCGGCAGCCTGGAAGCCGCCGCGCAGCCGGGCCGCGTCGCCACGGTGGAGATCCTGCCGACCGCCCCGGGCGACCCGCTGCTGCCCGGCATCCCCGCCGCCACCGACCGGCAGGTCATCGTCACCGCCGCGGCCGCGCAGCGCCTCTCGCTCCGCCCCGGCGATGCGCTGCGGCTGCGCATCATCCGCCGCGTGGGCGAGGGGCGGGAGGTGCTGGCGCTCGACCTCACGGCGCTGGCCATCGCCCCCGCCGGCGCCTTCGACCGCGACGCGATCTTCGCGCCCCCCGCGCTGGGCCGGCAGGTGCAGGATTTCCTCGACGATCGCGCGGCGGATGGCAGCCCCCGCCGCGCGGAGGGCTTCCGCCTGCATGCGCGGCGGCTGGAGGATGTGCCGGCGCTGGTCGCGCTGCTGCAGGAACAGGGGATCGAGACGCGGTCCCGCGCGGAGGATGTCGCCGCCCTGCTGGCGCTTGACCGCAACCTCACCGCCGGCTTCGCCGTCATCGCCACGGTCGGCGCGGCGGGCTTCGTGCTCGGCCTTGGCGCGGCGCTCTGGGCCAGCGTCAGCCGCAAGCGCCGCACCCTGTCCCTGCTGCGGCTGATGGGGCTGCGGCAGGCGACGCTGGTGATGATCCCGGTGTGGCAAGGCATCGCCTATGCGCTCGGCGGCAGCATCGCCGGCACCGCGCTGGCCATCGGCGCCGCGCAGCTGGTGAACCGCCTGGCGCTGCTCGGCCCCGCGGAAGGGCGCGACCTCGCGCGCATCGGCCTCGGCGAATTGGGCCTGGCCTGCCTGCTGGCCACCAGCGCCGCCATCCTGGCCTCCGCCGCGGCGGCGCAGCGGGCGGCGGGCGCGGACCCGGCGGAGGGGCTGCGGGATGAGTGAGGGGGGCGTGGGTGGCCGTTGCAGGGGGACGCTGTCCCCCTGCACCCCCTGCAAAGGGCCCGGCGGCCCTTTGAACCCAGGTGATGGGCAGGTGGCGGGGAGGGCGATGCCCTCCCCGCCACCTGCCCATGAACCCCGCGGTCCAGGGTCCCGCTGGACCCTGGCAAAGGGGGTACGGGGGAAACGGCGTTTCCCCCGCGGCGCCACCCTCGCCACCCGCGCCACCCGCGCCACCCTGCTCCTCCTCCTCGCCCCCCCTGCCCTGGCTCAGCCGGCGCCCACCTGGCCCGCCGCGGCCTTCAACCCGCGGCCTCTTCCGGATGACCTGGTCCTGCCCCTGCCCTGCGGCGGGGCGATGGCCTTCCGGCGGGTCGATACGCCGGCGGGCGATGGCGGGCTGGACGACCGCGCCCTGCTGCTCGGCAGCGCGGAGACCGAGACCGGCTACATCGAGTATCTGCGCCGCACCTACCTGGTCGGCCCCTTCGGCGGGGGGGCGGAGCCGCGGCATTTCTGGATGTCGAAATACGAGGTGACGCGCACGCAGATGGAGGCCCTGCGCAACCCCGTCTGCCCGGCCGCGAACACGCCCGCGGCGCGGCTGCCCGCGGTGGAGGTGAGCTGGCTGGAGGCCGCGGAGGCGGCGCAGCGCTATTCGGGCTTCCTCGCGCGCAATGGCGGGCCGCGCCTGCCGCGGCGGGGTGGCGCGCCGGCCTTCGTGCGCCTGCCGACCGAGGCGGAGTGGGAATACGCGGCGCGCGGCGGTGCCGCGGTGGGGGAGGCCGAGTTCCAGGCCCGCACCTTCCCGATGCCGGAGGGGCCGGAAGCCTATGCCTGGTTCCAGGGCCCCCGCAGCGCCGCGGGCCGGCTTTCGCCGATCGGCCTGAAGCGCCCCAATCCGCTGGGGCTGCACGACATGCTGGGCAATGCGGCGGAATGGGCGCTGGAGCCCTTCCGGCTCAACCGCGTCGGCCGGCAGCACGGGCTGGCGGGCGGGCTGGTGGCGCGGGGCGGGGATTACCGCAACACCGGGGAGGCGCAGCTGCGATCGAGCCTCCGCATCGAATACGCGCCCTATGACGCCACCAGCGGCGAGCCCACGCGCATCACCACCGTGGGCTTTCGCTTCGTCCTGGCGGCGGCGGCGCAGGGGAGCCTTGCGGATACGGCGGCGCTGCGCACGGCCTTCGAGGCCGAGACCCGCGCCCGCGCCAGCACGCAGGACGACCCCGCGGCGCTGATCGCGGCGCTGCGGCGGGAACAATCGGACCCCGCCATGCAGACGGCGCTGGACCGGCTCGGCGCGGCCTATGCGCGCGAGACGCGGGAGAGGACGGACCGGGCCCGGGTCGCCGCGCGGGCGCAGGTGCAGGCGGCGGCGGTGCTGTCCCGCAACGTCTTCATCGCCCAGCAGCGCGCGAACGGCCTGCAGGGCATGGTGGAGAACCCCGGCGCCTTCGGCGCCACGCCGCAGCAGGCCCAGGCCTGGCGCCCCATGCTGGCGGCGGTGCAGGCGGAGGTGGAGGGCGGCGTCCGCGCCTATGCCGCCATCATCGCGCAGCTCTCCCAGGCCAGCGACGTGCCGCTGCCTGCGGAGCTGGAGGTGGTGAGCCAGGAGCTGCGCGCGCAGAACGTGCCGGCGCTGCTGCCCTATGTCGCGCTGGTCGGCACCCATGCGGCGGCGGCGCTGCGCGGCAGCGTGCCGCCCATGGCGGTGCTGCGGGCCGATATCCTGCGCACCACCGCCCCGGCCTCGCCGCGATGAGACTGCAAGCGGGCGCCGGCGCCCGCTATATCCAGGTGCATCGATCCCGGGAGACCCCCTTGTTCCTGCGCGCCGCCGCCCTGGCCGCCCTGCCCCTCGCCATCGCCCTGCCCGCCCGCGCCCAGTCCTTCGAGGGTCCGGTGACGGGCACGCTGGATTGCCCGGCGCGCAGCCTGTTCGACAGCGGCAGCACGCCCGTGCGCGGCCAGGTGCGCAACGGGGAGATGACGGTGACGCTGCCGGAGGTGGTGGTGAGCGGCCGGATCCTGAACCTCGGCGCCGCGGCGGTGCGGCTGGAGGGGGAGGCGCGACAGGTGACGGCCGCCTTCACCGGCGTGGTCATGGCGGGCGGCCAGCTGCATGCCCGCGGCCTGGTCGGCGACCGGCCCTGCAACCTGAACCTGGTGCTGTCCAGCGGCGCCGCGCCGCAGGCCCGGCCCCCGGTGAGCCAGGCGCCGGTCAGCCAGGCGCCGGTCAGCCAGGCGCCGGTCAGCCAGGCCCCGGCGCCCGTGCCGGCGGCGGGCGGCGGCAGCCTGGACGGCACCTGGACCGGCACGGTGAACTGCCCGACGCGGGACCTCTCCGACAGCGGGGAGATGGCGGCGCGCGCCACTGTCGCGAACAATGTGCTGAGCCTTGCCTTCGAGGATGTCCGCATGCAGGGGCGGATCATCGGCGTGAACCCGACGCCGCTGATGCGGCTGGATGGCCAGGGCCCGCGCAGCGGCGCCGCCAGCTTCGACGCGGTGATCGTGACGCCCCAGCGCATCCATGCGCGCGGCCTGGTCGGCCAGCAGCCCTGCAACGTGAACCTGGTGCCGGCGCGAGCGGTGCCGCCGCCCGTCCAGGCCGTGCCGAGGCCGACCGCGCCGCCGGTCCAGCAGGCGGCGCGCCCGCCGGTGGATGGCGGCGTCGGCAAGCCCGGCGGGCCGATGAGCCAGGGCGCGCCGGGCTTCGGGGATGAGAAATCGCCCATCCCCGGCCCGACTCCGCCGGCGCCGGAACCCGTGCGCCCGCCGCCCGTCGCCAGCGCGCCCCGCCCCGTGCTGCCCGGCCCGGCCCCGGCCGCGACGCCCGCGCCAACCCCGGCACCGGCTGCCCGGCCGCCCAGCCCGGCCGCGGCGGACCAGCTGGCCTGCGCCCTGGCGGGCACCTGCCCGCCGCCGCAGCGCTAGGCCATGTTCACGCCGGGCGGAATCGCCCGGCGACCCGGAAAAGGCGCGACAACAATGCTCTAGGCCGGCCGCGCGGCCGGCGCGCGGCGCCGCAGGCGCGTCAGCCCGAAGGCCGCGGCGATGCCGAAGGCCAGCACGGCGATGGCGATGATCGGGCGGTAGAACAGCCAGGCCACCGCGATCACGCCCGGCGCCAGCACCAGCGTCAGCACCCCCGCCACCAGGCTGGTGCCGAAGCCCACCAGCCAGCCCAGCGGCGGGATGACATCCGCCAGCACCTTCACCGGCCGCATCAGCAGCGCGAAGGCCACGAACATCAGCACCGCCCCCACCGCGCGCAGCACCCAGGTGAGGAAGGCGTTCCCCTCCTCCGCCGCGCGGAACATCTCGGCCGGGGTGCGGCGGCCGGCCTCCACCATCATCAGCCGGTCGCCGGCGCGGGTGGCGTAGGGGGCGAAGCCCTCGCCGGATTGCGCGGCGATGACGGAGATCGCCTCCGGCCGCGCCGCCGTCCAGGTGATGCGGAGGTCGCCGATGCGGGGATTGGCGGGGTCCGCGCCGATGTAGCGCAGCGCCTCGCCCGCCCCGGGCGGGGTCAGGGTTTCGCCCGCCGGCAGGCTGCCCAGCTGCGCCTCCGTCAGCCGGTAGCCGTTCAGCGTCACGCCCTGGGCCAGGAAGGTGCGGCTGGCCTGGCGGGGCGTCGGGTTCTGGTGGCCATCCGGCTGGCGGAAACGGGCGCTGTCGATGCGGCCCTCCGCCCAACCCCTGACGTAGCGGTAGGTGGTCACCGTCTCCGTCCCGCCGCCGAGCTTGTTGCGCGTCTCGCTTTCCTGCTCCTCCCGCCACTGGAACATCTCCACCGTGCGCACCAGGCGCAGCGTGCCATCGGGCGGCGCCGCGCCGAATTCGGGGTCGCGCGGGGGCGTGGCGATGCGGGCGGGGCCGGCGACATGGACCAGGCGGCCTTCATTGGCGCGGTCCAGGCGTTCCACCGGCAGCACCAGGCCCGCGCCCTCCGCCAGGGATTGCGCGGTCTGCACGGCGCGGCCCTCGTTCCAGAACAGCAGCACGGAGGAGCCGGGGACCAGGACCAGGCCGATCAGCAGCCCCGTCAGCGCGCCGCCGAGGCGCGAGAACCAGGATTGGCTGGTGGTCTCGGTGAAGACGTCCTCGACTCCATCGACGGGCATGCGCGTTCTCCTTCGTTCCGGCATGGGTAGCAGGACAGGGTTGCCTGTCCATTGCCGCGGGTGTCGCGTTGTTTCGGGGCAGGCGGCTGGCCGGGCCGCCGCGGCTGGGGTTAGATGGCGCGGCCCCGCCGAACGGACGCGCATGCGCTACTCCATCCTTTCCATCCTGCGGAACGCGCTGGCCGGCAACCGCGCCTGGACGCCGGTCTGGCGCTTCCCTGAACCGCGCGCGGCCTATGACACCATCATCGTCGGCGGCGGCGGGCATGGGCTGGCCACGGCGCATTACCTGGCGAAGCTGCACGGCATCACGGATGTGGCGGTGGTGGAGAAGGGGTATCTCGGCTCCGGCAATGTGGGGCGCAACACCACCATCATCCGGTCCAACTACCTGCTGCCCGGCAACACGCATTTCTACGAACACTCGATGAAGCTGTGGGAAGGGCTGGAGCAGGACATCAACTACAACGCCATGGTCAGCCAGCGTGGCGTGCTGAACCTGGCGCATAGCGACGGGCAGCGGGATGCCTATGCAAGGCGCGGCAATGCGATGCGCATCGCGGGCGTGGATGCGGAACTGCTGGATGCGGCGCAGGTGAAGGCCATGCTGCCGCTGCTGAACACGGACAATCCGCGCTTTCCCGTGAAGGGCGGGCTGCTGCAGCGCCGCGGCGGCACGGTGCGGCATGATGCCGTGGCCTGGGGCTATGCCCGCGCCGCCGATCAGCGCGGCGTCGACCTGCTGCAGAATACGGAAGTCACCGGCATTCGCGTGGAGGGTGGCCTCGTGCGCGGCGTGGAGACCACGCGCGGCTTCATCGCGGCGAAGCGCGTCGGGCTTGCCGTGGCGGGCAACACCTCCCGCGTCGCGGCGATGGCGGGGCTGCGCCTGCCGATCGAAAGCCACGTGCTGCAGGCCTTCGTCAGCGAGGCCGTGAAGCCGATGATCGACTGCGTCGTCACCTATGGCGCCGGCCATTTCTATGTCAGCCAGTCCGACAAGGGCGGGCTGGTCTTCGGCGGCGACATCGATGGCTACAATTCCTACGCCCAGCGCGGCGGGCTGCCGGTGGTGGAGGATGTGATGGAGGGCGGCGTGCAGCTCTTCCCCGCCATGTCCCGCCTCCGCTACCTGCGGCAATGGGGCGGCATCATGGACATGTCGATGGATGGCTCGCCCATCATCGACCGCACGCCGGTCGAGGGCCTCTTCCTGAATTGCGGCTGGTGCTATGGCGGCTTCAAGGCGACGCCGGCTTCCGGCTGGTGCTTCGCGCATACCATCGCGACCGGGGAGCCCCATGCGCTGAACGCCGCCTTCCGGCTGGACCGCTTCGCCAGCGGCGCCGTGCTGGACGAGAAGGGAGTCGGCGCCCAGCCGAACCTGCATTAGTGCTGATCCCCTGCCCCTTCTGCGGCCCGCGCGGCAGCGCGGAGTTCGTGACCATCGGATCGAAGTCGCCGCCACGCCCGGCGCCCGATGCGCCGCCCGAGGCGTGGCACGATTACGTCAATCTGCGGGAGAATCCCGCGGGGCTGCATGAGGAGCTGTGGCAGCACGTCCATGGTTGCCGGCAATGGCTGGTGGTGACGCGCGACACGCGCAACCACGCCATCGCCGCCGTGAAGGCCGCGCGGCCATGACCCGGCTTCCGACCGGCGGCGTGATCGACCGCGCGACCACGCTGCGCTTCACCTTCGATGGCCGCCCCTATACCGGCCATGCCGGCGATACGCTGGCCTCCGCGCTGCTGGCCCATGGCGTCACGCTGATGGGACGCAGCTTCAAGTACCACCGCCCGCGCGGTGTCTGGGGCATCGGCGCCGAGGAACCCAACGCGCTGGTGGAGCTGCGCGGCGGCGCGCGGCGCGAACCCAATACGCGCGCCACGGTGGCGGAGCTGTTCGACGGGCTGGAGGCCACGTCCCAGAACCGCTGGCCGAGCCTGCGCTTCGATGCCATGGCGGTGAACGGGATGCTCGGCCCCGTCTTCTCCGCCGGCTTCTACTACAAGACCTTCATGTGGCCGGCCTCCTTCTGGGAGAAGGTCTATGAACCGCTGATCCGCCGCGCCGCCGGGTTGGGCCGCGCGGCGGAGGCGCCGGACCCGGATGGCTATGAGCGCGCGCACCTGTTCTGCGACGTGCTGGTGATCGGCGCCGGCCCCGCGGGGCTGGCGGCGGCGCTGGCGGCGGCGTGCACCGGCGCGCGGGTGGTGCTGGCGGATGAGGATTCGCGCCTCGGCGGCAGGCTTTTGCAAGACCGGCAGGAGATCGATGGCGCGCCGGCCGCGCTCTGGGCGGAGCAGGTGCTGGCGGAACTGCGCGCGATGCCCGACGTGACGCTGCTGCCGCGCACCACCGTCTTCGGCGTTTTCGACGATGGGCAATACGGCGCGCTGGAACGCGTGGCGGATCACCTGGCGGCGCCGCCACCCGGCACGCCGCGGCAGCGCGCCTGGACCATCGTGGCGAAGCGCGCGGTGCTGGCGGCGGGCGCGGTGGAACGGCCCATCGCCTTCGCGGGGAATGACCGCCCCGGCGTGATGTCGGCCGCCGCCGCGCGCGGCTACCTCAACCGCTTCGCGGTGCTGCCGGCCAGGCGCGCCGTGGTCTTCACCGCCGGCGACGATGGCTGGCGCACGGCGGCGGACCTGCTGGGCGCGGGCGCGGAGGTCACGGTGGTGGATGCGCGGCCGGTTGTGGCGCCCGCCGTCACGGCGATGGCCGCGAAGGCGCGCCAGGTGCTGGGCGGGCGCGTCACGGGCACCACCGGACGCCTGGCGCTGACCGGCGTGGAGATCGACGGCAACAGGATCGAGGCCGACCTGCTCGCCGTCGCCGGCGGCTGGAACCCGACGCTGAACCTCAGTGCGCATCACGGCGGCAGGCCCGTCTGGAACGAGGGCATCCACGCCTTCACCCCCGGCACGCCACCGCCCGGCCTTGCCGTGGCAGGTGCGGCGGCGGGGCGGATGACGCTCGCCGCCTGCCTGGCGGATGGCGCGGCCGCCGGCCTCGCCGCCGCGCGCGATGCGGGGCATGACGGCCAGGCGCTGACCCTGCCGCGCGCGGATGACGAACCCGCCGCGCTGGCGCCCTTCTTCCATGTGAAGGGCGGCCGGGGAAAAGCCTTCGTCGATTTCCAGCACGACGTCACCGGCGACGACATCGCGCTGGCCGCGCGCGAAGGATTCCGCAGCGTCGAGCATGCGAAGCGCTACACGACGCTCGGCATGGCGACGGACCAGGGCAAGACGGCGAATGTCGTGGGCCTCGCCATTCTCGCCGCGGAGACAGGGCGCACGATTCCCGAGACGGGCACGACGATGTTCCGCCCGCCCTACACGCCCGTCGCCATCGGCGCGCTGGCCGGGCATCATGTCGGCCGCGCCATCAAGCCCATACGCCGCACGCCGCTCCACGCCTGGGCCGCGCGCCACGGCGCGAGTTTCATCGAGACCGGCCCCTGGCTGCGCGCCGAATGGTATGCGCGCCCCGGGGAGAAGGGCTGGCGCGACAGCGTGGACCGGGAGGTGCTGAATGTCCGCGCCGCCGCGGGGGTCTGCGACGTCTCGACGCTGGGCAAGATCGAGGTGGTGGGACCGGGCGCGGCCGCGCTGCTCGACCTCGTCTATGCCAATGACATCGCGACCTTGCCGGTCGGCCGCATCCGCTACGGCGTGATGCTGCGGGAGGACGGCTTCGTCATGGATGACGGCACCGTCGCCCGCCTGGCGGAGGACCGCTTCTTCGTCACCACCACCACGGTGAATGCCGGCAAGGTGATGCAGCACATCGAGTTCTGCCACCAGCTGCTGCGCCCCGACCTCGATGTCGCGATCCTGTCCGTCACGGATGCCTGGGCGCAGGTCTCTCTGGCCGGGCCGCGGTCGCGCGACATCCTCTCCGCCATCACCAGCGCCGATGTCTCCAACGCCGCGCTGCCGCACATGGCCTGCTTGGAGGCGATGGTCGCCGGCAGCATTCCCGCGCGGCTCTACCGCCTCAGCTTTTCCGGCGAGCTGGCCTATGAGATCGGCGTGCCGCCCGATGACGCCGAGCGCTTCATGGAGGCGCTGATGGCGGCCGGCGCGCCGCAGGGCCTCTCGCCCTATGGCACGGAGGCGCTGGGCGTGCTGCGGATCGAGAAGGGCCATGCGGCGGGCGGCGAACTCAATGGCCAGACCACGGCGGGCGACCTCGGCCTCGGGCGCATGCTGTCGCGGAAGAAGGATTTCATCGGCCGCGCGATGGCGCAGCGGCCCGCCCTGACCGATCCCGCGCGGCCGGTGCTGGTCGGGCTGAAGGCGCTGGATGCCGCGCAGGTCATCAAGGCGGGATCGCATCTCTTCGAGCCCGGTGTCGCCATCAGCACCGACAATGACCTCGGCCACGTCACCTCCGCCTGCTGGTCGCCGCATCTCGGGCACATGATCGCGCTCGGGCTGCTCTCGGGCGGTACCGCGCGCATCGGCACACGGATACGCATCCACGATCCCGTGCGGGGGAACGATTCCGAGGCCGAGGTGGTGAAGCCCGTCTTCATCGACATCGAGGGAGGCCGCAGCCGTGGCTGACCTCACGCTGACGGAGGTCACGGGCCTGGCCTGCACCGCGCTGCACGGCCCGCCGGACCTGCTGCCCGGCCTGCCGCACCGCCCCGCCGCCGTCACCCTGCCGCAGGGGACGGCGATCTGGACCGCGCCGCGGCAATGGCTGCTGCTGCACGATCCCGCGACGCCGCCCGCCGTGCCGCCGGGCAACCGCACGCCGCTGACCGGCGCGCGCCGCATCCTGGAACTCGCCGGGCCGCGGGCGCGGGACGCGCTGGCGACCATCCTGCCGATCGACCTGCACCCGCGCGCCTTCCCCGATGGCGCCGCGGCCGCCACCATCGGCGCCTATATCCCGCTGCTGGTCTGGCGCCAGGGCGAGGCCTTCCGGCTCGCCTGCTACCGATCCTACGGCGACAGCCTGGTGGAGACGCTGCACACCGCCATGCGCGGCCGCGCATAAGGACGAACCCGATGCCCTTCTTCGACCGCGGCCCCGTCCGCATCCATTACGAGGAAGCGGGTTCCGGCTTCCCGCTGCTGCGGATCCCGGGCGGCGGGCTCAATTCCACCATCCCCTTCGTGCGGGAGAAGGGGCCCTTCGACGCGCTCGCCACCTTCAGCGACGAATTCCGCTGCATCACCCTCGATTTGCGCAATGCGGAGGGCGGGGGATCGCACGGCCCGCTGGAGCCCGACCGCCCCTGGGACTGCCACACGGATGACCAGCTGGCGCTGATGGACCATCTCGGCATCGATCGCTTCGGCGTGCTGGGCTTCTGCATCGGCGGGCCCTTCATCTGGAACCTGCTGAAGCGCGCGGGCCATCGCATCCCCGCCGCCATCCTGGCGCAGCCCAGCGGCTTCCGGCCGGAAAAGCCGACGCTGTTCTACGACAACAACATGGCGGGCTGAGGCCCCGCGCTTTGCGCACGCCGCCCCGACATCTCCATGGCGCAGGTGGAGCAGTATCTGCGCCGCATGTATGCGACCGATCCGGACTTCGTCCTCACCGTCACGCGCGACTTCGTGCGGGCATGCCAGACGCCGGTGATGATCCTGCCGGATGACGTGCCCGCGCATCCCTATGCCGTGGCGATGGAGGCCGCGATGCTGGCGCCGCAGGCGCAGCTCAGCCTCTATCCCTGGAAGGATCCGCCATCGCGCATCCCGATGGCGGTGCGCCACATGCGAAGCTTCCTCCGCGCACACACGCCGCGCTGAGTCTATCGCCTTGCAGACATGCCATGCATGTCTGCCCTCAGTTGCCGGCGCGGCCACCCGGCCGCTTGGCTCCGCGCCACCGGGCGCGGCGCCCATTCGGGCGCTCGGCCGGCTACGCCGGCCGCAGGTGAACCCATCATGCCGATGGTATCACAAGCGCCGCAGCGCCTCGATCGCCTGTTCCGGCCGCTCCACCGTGATGGCGCCGGCGGCCTGCAGCGCCGCCAGCTTCGCCGCCGCCGTCTCCCGCTCCGCCCCCGCCAGCGCGCCCGCATGGCCCATGCGCGTGCCCGCCGGCGCATGCCTTCCCATCACCAGCGCGACGAGCGGCTTGCCGAGCGCGGGCAGCGCCTCCGCCAGCGCATATTCCTTGTCGCCGCCAAGCTCCCCGCAATAGAGCACCGCCTCCGTCGCGGAATCCCGCGCGAGCACCGCGAGATATTCATGCGGGTTGCGCCCGATGACGAGGTCGCCGCCCATATGGATGACGGCGCGCTGCCCGATGCCGGCCTCCGTCAGCAGCCGCGCGATGGCCAGCGTCAGCGTCCCGCTGCGGCACAGCAGGGTCACGCGCCCCGGCGTGATGAATTCCGGCGCGATGGAGCCCAGCAGCACCTGCCCCGGCACGGCGAGCCCCAGCGTGTTCGGCCCCACCAGCCAGCACCCGGCCTCCCGCGCCGCCACCGCGGCCTTCAGGCTGTCATGCACCGGCACGTATTCCGCCGCGGCGACGATCAGCGGGATGCGCGCCGCGCAGCAATCCCGCACCGCATCCAGCACGCCATCCGGCGGCGTGTAGAGCACCGCCGCATCGGCAGGCGCATCGAGCTGCGAGAGGTCGTCCAGCAACGGCAGCCCATCCTGCATCGTGCCGCCGCGCCCGGGCGCGATGCCCGCCACCACGCGCGTGCCGGCGGTCCGCATGGCGGCGACCTGCGCGCTGGCGTAGCGTCCCGTGGGGTTGACGATGACGACGCGTTGCGGCGCGCTGTGCAGGAAGGCCGGGGTCATGGAGGCGGAGCATGCGGTTGACGGAGTGGGACGGCAAGGTGGCGCTCCGCCGCCACGGCATCGCGCTGCCCGATGCGGTGCTGATCCGGGATGATGCCGCACCGGCAGGCTTCGGCGATGCCGTGGTCAAGGCGCAACTGCTGGAAGGCGGCCGCGGCAAGCGCGGCCTGGTGCGGCGCGCGGAAGGCGACGTGGCGGGCACCGCGCGCGCCATCCGCGGCATCCTGGGCGATGCCACGGCGCCGCTGATGCTGGAACAGCCCGTCGCCATCGCGCAGGAGATCTTCCTGGCGCTGCGCGTGGACGGCACCGCCCAGGCGATCGAGGTCCTCTGCGCGCCGGAAGGCGGCGTGGAGGTCGAGAGCGGCGCGCCCCCGCTCCGCTTCCACCTGCTGCCGGAAGCGCCCGGCGCCATTGCCACCGCGCTGCGCGCGCTGCGCACCCGCTTCGCGCCCGATCTCGCCGCGCGCCTCGCGCGCCTCGCGCTCCGCCTCGCCCGCGTGATGGTGGCGGAGGATCTGGAGAGCCTGGAGATCAACCCCCTCGCCCGCCTGGCCGATGGCAGCCTCGTCGCCTGCGACTGCAAGGCGGTACGGGATGAGGCCGCTTCCTTCCGCCACGACGCGGCCGGCACCGCCCTTTCCGCCGCGCTGGAGGAAGCGGCGCTGACGCCGCTGGAACGCCGCGCGCGCGACCAGGGCTTCCAGATGGTGGAGATTCCCGGCGGGCGCGTCGCCATGGTCACGGCCGGCGCCGGGCTCGGCATGATGATGCTGGACCTGCTCGGCGATGCCGGCTGCCCCGCCGCCTGCTTCATGGACAACGCCCAGGGCGGCCCGGCCGAGACCGCGCCGCAGCGCTTCGCCGCGGCCTTCGAGATGGCGGAACGGCCCGGCATCGACGCGGTGCTGTTCTACACCACCCTCGCCTCCCGCCCGCTCAAGGGCCGGGTGGAGGCGCTGGCGGCGGCGCTGCGGGAGAAACCCTCCCCCAAGCCGCTCTTCGTCGGCCTGGCCGCCGGCCACGCCGCGCTGGCGGGCTATTCGATGGAGCGTGCGGCCGCGGACCTCGCCGCCGTCGGCGTCACGGCGCTGGAGGCGGACCCGCATGCGCTGGTCCGCCGCCTGGCGGAGGCGATCGGCCCGCGCCTATAGCACCGCATAGACGTCGTAGATGGGGCCATCGGGAAAGCGATGCCCCACCGCCACGGCCAGCAGGCGGTTCAGCCATTCATGCGGCCCTGGCCCCGTCTCGAACCGGATCGCGGTGCGCATGTAGTAGCTGCCGACCGGCACGGCCTCACCGGCCGCCATGCGGGAGGCGACCTCCGGCGGCGCATGCCGCACACCCTGGTAGGTGATACCGATCACCTGGCCGTCATCGGCCTGCAGCGTGGCCCGCACATCGAGCCGCGTGGCGCCGTCATTCCCCGTCAGCAGCCAGTCGGCCCCGCCCGGCAGCACCAGGCCGTTCAGCCCCGGCCCGTGGAAGCGCCCGCCGGTGATCAGCCCGATGCGGCGGTCGCCGAGCGGCATGTCGCCGATCACCTGCGGCGCGGCGACGGCGATTTCCATGCGGAACAGGAAATCCGTCGCCAGCGCCATGCGCGGGGTCCCGGTGCTCATCGCTGGCGCCAGGGCAGGCCATCGGCCTTCCAGCCGGCGACGCCGCCGCGATGCCCCTCGCCATCCACCGGGCCCTCGAAGCCATCGGCCACGTTGAAGGCATGCGGGAAGCCCGCCGCCTGCGCCGCCTGGCCCGCCGCCAGGCTGCGCGCGCCCGACCGGCAGATGAAATAGAGCTTGGAGAGCGGCGTCGCGCCGGCGCGGTGCAGATGCTCCGCGAAGGCGCCGTTCACCTGCATGGTCGGATAGACCTGCCACGGGATCAGCACGACCTGCTTGCCGATGCCGGACAGATCCGGCACGCCGACGAAATTCCACTCCGCATCGGTGCGGACATCGACCAGCACCGCCTCCGGGTCTTCCGACAGCGCCTGGAACGTGGCGCGGGGACTGATATCCGGCACACCGGCCATGGGGACACTCCCTTGGATGTGAAGGCGGGAAGGATGGCCAAGGCGCAATCCGGCCGCAACCTTCCTGGCACCCCGGCCTTCTCCGCCGGGACACTGCAAGGACCCGTAGCACCCATGTCAGGAATCGCCCAGGACCAACGCGTGCCGCTGACCGGCCGCGATATCGAGTTGACCGAGACGGACGTGCCCGTCGCCGACCACCGCGACGCGCTCGGCCGCCCCATCCGCGCCACCTGGGGGCAGGCCATCATGCAGGACCTGCCCTGGATCATCGCGCTGGTCGCGCTGATCGCCTTCGATATCGCGGCGCTCAGCGGCTATTTCCGCTGAGGCGGAGGGGGTGACGGCGCAGCCTGCGGCGGCGCCGGCGCCTGAGCAGGTTCAGGCGGTTTCCCTGAAGATTTCCCGTCCGATGAGAAGCCGCCTGATCTCGCTGGTGCCGGCGCCAATCTCATACAGCTTGGCGTCGCGCAGCAGCCGCCCCGCGGGATAGTCGTTGATGTAGCCATTCCCGCCCAGGATCTGGATGGCATCGAGCGCCGCCTTGGTCGCGGCCTCCGCGGCGAAGAGGATCGCCCCCGCCGCATCCTTCCGCGTGGTGCGCCCGCGGTCGCAGGCCCGCGCCACGGCATAGACATAGGCGCGGCAGGCATTCAGCTGCGTGTACATGTCCGCGACCTTGCCCTGGATGAACTGGAATTCCCCGATCGGCTGACCGAACTGCTTGCGGTCATGGATGTAGGGCACGACGAGGTCGAGGCAGGCCTGCAGGATGCCGATCGGCCCCGCCGCCAGCACGGCCCGCTCATAATCCAGCCCCGACATCAGCACGCGCACGCCGCCGCCCACGGCGCCCAGCACATTCTCCGCCGGCACCTCGCAATCCTCGAAGACCAGCTCGCTGGTGGGGCTGCCGCGCATGCCGAGCTTGTCGAGCTTCTGCGCCGGCCGGAATCCCTTGAAGCCGCGCTCGATCAGGAAGGCGGTGATGCCCTTGGGCCCGGCGGCGGGATCGGTCTTCGCATAGACCACCAGCGTCTCCGCGTAATGCGCGTTGGTGATCCACAGCTTGGTGCCGTTCAGCACCCAGCGGTCGCCGCGCTTCTCCGCCCGCAGCTTCATGGAGACGACGTCGGAGCCCGCGGAGGGCTCGCTCATCGCCAGCGCGCCCAGATGCTCCCCGCTGATGAGCTTAGGCAGGTAGCGGCGCTTCTGCTCCTCCGTCCCGTTGCGGCGGATCTGGTTGACGCAGAGGTTGCTGTGGGCGCCATAGGAAAGCCCGACGGAGGCGCTGGCCCGGCTCACCTCCTCCATCGCCACGCAATGCGCCAGGTAGCCCATGCCGGCGCCGCCATACTCCTCCTCCACCGTGATGCCATGCAGGCCGAGCGCGCCCATTTCCGGCCAGAGGTAGCGCGGGAATTCGTCGGTGCGGTCGATCTCCGCCGCGATGGGCGCGACGCGCGAATCGGAGAAGGCGCGCACGCTGTCGCGCAGCGCATCGACCTCATCGCCCAGGTCGAAATCGAGCAGCGGGAGCTGGTTGGCGGCCATGGGGTTCAGTCCTTCGTCGCGAAGCGGCGTCGCAGCTCGCCGCGCATGATCTTGCCAGTTGTCGTCTGGGGCAGCGCCTCCACGAACTCCACCTGGCGGGGATAGAGATGGCCCGCGAGGCGCGTCGCCACGCTGCGCTGGATGTCGCTGACCAGCGCCTGGTCCGCCACGATGCCGGGCTTCGGCACCACCACGGCGCAGACGCGTTCCGTGCGCAGCGCATCCGGCAGGCCGATCACCGCCACCGCCGCGACGGCCGGATGCGCGAGGAGAAAATCCTCGATCTCGCCAGGGCCGATGCGATAGCCGGCGGAGGTGATGACATCATCGTCGCGGCCGACGAAGGTGACGTAATCCTCCTCATCCATCACCGCCTGGTCGCCGGTCAGCAGCCAGTCGCCGTGGAACTTGGCGGCCGTCGCCTCCGGCCTGTTCCAGTAGCCCAGGAACATCACGGGATCGGGCGCGCGGATGGCGATGGTGCCCTCCGCCCCGCGCGGCAGCACCGCGCCATCGGGGCCGAGGATCGCGACCTCATGCCCCGGCACCGGCTTGCCGATGGCGCCGGGCTTGACGGGAAAGAGGCCCGCGCAGGAGGCGATGGTGAGGTTGCATTCGGTCTGGCCATAGAACTCGTTGATCGTGAGCCCGAAGGCGCCGCGGCCCCATTCCAGCATCTCCGCGCCCAGGCTCTCCCCCCCGCTGCCGACGCTGCGCAGGTCCAGCCCGAAGCGCGCGGGGTCCGGCACCTGGCGCAGCATGCGCAGCGCCGTGGGCGGCAGGAAGGCGTTGCGCACGCGGTAATGCGCCATCAGCCGCAGGGCGTATTCGGGGTCGAACTTCGCCATGCGATGCGCGACGACGGTGACGCCGTGGAACAGGCTGGGCAGCAGCACGTCCAGCAGCCCGCCGATCCAGGCCCAGTCCGCCGGCGTCCAGAAGGTGTCCTCCGGCTGCGGGAAGAATTCATGCGGCATCTCCACGCCCGGCAGATGCCCGCGCAGCACCCGATGGCCATGCAGCGCGCCCTTCGGGCTGCCCGTGGTGCCGCTGGTGTAGATGATGAGGGCGGGATCGTCCGGCCCCGTCGCGACGCAGTCATGCCGGTCGCTCGCGGGTTCGATCAGCTTGTGCAGGTCCGCGCCGCCATCGATGTCCAGCACATGGCGCAGCGCCGGCAGCTGGTCGCGGATGAAGCGCAGCTTCCCCGCGCCGACGCCATCCGTCACCAGCGCCACCGCGCCGCAATCGCGCAGCCGGTAGGCCAGCGCTTCCTCTCCGAACAGGGTGAAGAGCGGCACGGAGATCGCGCCGATGCGCCAGGCCGCGAGATGCGTCAGCAGCGTTTCCTGGCATTGCGGCAGCAGCACGCCGATCCGGTCCCCGCGCCCGATGCCCATGGCGAGGAAGAGATTCGCAAGCTTGCAGGAACGGTGGCGGAGATCGTCATAGCCGATGAGTTCCGTGATGCCGTCGCCCAGGACCTGCATCATCGCCAGGCGCCGGCTGCCATCCGCCCAGCGGTCGCAGACTTCCTCCGCCAGGTTGCAGCGCGCGGGAATCTCCCAGCGGAACGCGGCGCGGATCGCCTCGTAGCGGCCGCGCATCATGCGGGGCGCGTGTCGTCGATCACCTTGCCGTCATTCGGCAGGGCGCCGGGTTCCAGCAATTCGACGACGCCGCGCAGCCGCGTATGGCCCTGCAGGCTGCGCGCCAGGCTTTCCACCAGGCTCGCATCGCGCACCGGCGTCTCCACGCGCAGCACCATCGTGTCCCGCGTCCCGTCCAGCCCGATGACGAGCCGCGCGCGGCCGAGGCCCGGATGGTCCCGCATCACCGCCGCCACCTGTTCCGGCCGCACGAACATCCCGCGCACCTTGGCCGCCTGGTCCGCGCGCCCCATCCAGCCCCTGATGCGCATGTTGGTGCGCCCGCAGGGCGAGGCGCCGGGCAGCACGGCGGAGAGGTCGCCCGTCGCGAAGCGGATCAGCGGATAGGTGTCGTTGAAGGTGGTGACGAGAACCTCGCCGACCTCGCCCTCCGGCACCGGGTCGCCGGTGCCGGGGCGCACGATTTCCAGCACCACATCCTCATCGACGATCAGCCCCTCCCGCGCCTCCGACTCATAGGCGACGAGGCCGAGATCGGCGGTGCCGTAGCTCTGCAGCACCGTCATGCCGCGCGCGGCGTAGAAGGCGCGCAGCCCGGGCAGATAGGCGCCGCCCGTGACGTGGCCGAGCTTCAGCGACGACAGATCGAGGCCGAGCGCGTCGCCGGCTTCCAGGATCGCCTTGAGAAAATCGGGCGTGCCCGCGTAGCAGGCGGGCCGCAGATGCGCCGCCGCGCGCGCCTGGCTTTCCGTGTTGCCGGGACCGGCGGGGAAGACGGGGCAGCCCAGCGCCCGCGCGCCTTCCTCCAGCATCATGCCGGCGGGGGTGAAGTGGTAGGCGAAGCAGTTGTGCAGCAGCTGCCCGGCGCGCAGCCCCGTGGCGTGCAGCGCGCGCGCGAAGCGCCAGGGATCGCGGCCCTCCGGCTGCGGTTCATGGATGGGCCCCGGCGAGGCGAAGACGCGCGGCAAATCGCCCAGCGGCAGGGTCGTGAAGCCGCCAAGCGGCGGTGCCGCCGCCTGCGCCTCGATCAGCGCGGATTTGCGCGTGACGGGCAGGCGCGCCAGCGCCGCGCGATCCGTGACGGCCGCGGGATCGATGCCATCCAGCAGCGCCGCATAGGCCGGCGCCCGCGCCCTGGCCCGCGCCACCAGGCGCGGCAGCGCGGCCCGCAGCGCGTCCTGCCGCGCCTCCGCGCCGCGCGTCTCCCGCTCGTCGTAATGCGCCGTCACAGCCACCGCTTCCGTCGCTTGTAGGATTTCAGGTTGCGGAAGGATTTGCGGTCCGCGCCATGGCCGCCGAGATAGAATTCCTTCACATCCTCGTTGTTCGCCAGCGCCTCCGCGCTGCCATCCAGCACCACCTTGCCCTGCTCCATCACATAGCCATGGGAGGCAACGGAGAGCGCCATGCGCGCATTCTGCTCGACGAGCAGGATGGTGATGCCGAGATCCTCGTTCAGCTTGCGGATGATCCCGAAGACCTCCTTCACCAGAAGCGGCGACAGGCCCATGGAGGGCTCGTCCATCAGGATCAGCGTCGGGCGCGCCATCAGCGCGCGGCCGATCGCCAGCATCTGCTGTTCGCCGCCGCTAAGGTAGCCCGCCAGACCCGTGCGTTCCTTCAACCGCGGGAAGTAGTCATAGACCATCTCGATGTCGCGCTTCACGCCCGCGCCATCGCTGCGCGTGAAGGCGCCGAGGCGGAGATTCTCCAGGCAGGTCATGTCGCTGATGATCCGCCGGCCTTCCATCACCTGGAAGATGCCCTTGCGGACGATCTGGTGCGCCTCCACGCCGTTCAGCCGTTCGCCGGCGAAGCGGATGTCGCCGCGCGTCACCTCCCCTTCCTCCGACTTCAGCAGGCCGGAGATCGCCTTCAGCGTGGTGGACTTGCCCGCGCCATTGGCGCCCAGCAGCGCCACGATCCTTCCCTTCGGCACCGCGAGCGACAGGCCGCGCAGCACCAGGATGACGTCGTTGTAGACCACCTCGATGTTGTTCACTTCCAGCAGCGGTGGCTCCCCCGTCGCCGGGGGAGCCGTTGCCGGAAGCGTCGCCGCCTCGCTCACCAGCCGAGCCAGTCGCGGCGGCGCTCAAGCTCCACCACCGTCACGGGTTCCACCTTGATGGTGCCGGCCTGCACCAGCTCCGCCACCGAACCCGCGGCGGTGTTGCCGTTGACGACGGCGCGGTAGATGCCGACTCGCAGCGTGCCGCGATGGTCATCCGGCGCGAAGGAGGAGGGGTTGCAAACGCCCTCGAAGCCCCGCGGCACCCAGTTCTGGCGGGCGTAGAAGCCCTCCCGGATCCGCTCCGCCGCCACCTGGCCGCCATTGGCGCCGGCGGTCTCCATCGCCTCCACCATCAGCATCGCGCTGCAGATGCCGGCGAGGTAGTGGACGGGCCGATAGGCCGTGCCGGCGGCATCCGAGATGCGGCTGATCTCCCTGACCGCGCGCATGCCCGGCACGTCCTGGCCCCAGACGGCGCCGGTGCGCACGGGGAAGATGACGCCATTCGCCGCCGTGCCCGCGGCCTTCATCGCATTCTCGTCCATGCCCCAGACATTGCCCATGAACTGGACATTCACGCCGGCGGTCTGGCAGGCGCGGAGCACGGAGATGTTGGACCCCGCGGTGTTGCCGAGATAGGCGTAGTTCGCGCCGCCATTGCGCAGCGTCAGGCATTGCGCGGTGTAGTCGCCCGGCGTCAGCGCGAACTGGATCGCCGGCAGCACATCGAAGCCGAGTTCCCGCGCCAGCGTCTCACCGGCTTCCTTCGGCGAATTCGGGTAGGGGTGGTTCGCGCCCATGTGGACGTATTTCGGCCGCCCCTGCTGGCCGCGCGCGCGCCAATCCTGCGCCGCCCATTGCAGCATGGCGCGCAGCGCATCCGAATAGGACGGGCCGTAGAAGAAGTTGAAGGGCGCGGCCTCCACGCCCTGGCGGCCGGAACGCCCCGCGGCATCCGTCAGCGTCGCGGCATAGGATCCGCTGATATAGGGGATGCGGTCGCGCGTGACGAAGCGGACCAGCGCTTCCGTATCCGCCGTGCCCCAGCCCTGGATGGCGACGACGCGCTGGCGGCCCGTCCAGGCCTGGTACTGGCTGACCGCGCGCGGCGCGGCATAGCCGTAGTCGAAGCCGGAGACGTCGAGCTGCCGGCCATTGATGCCGTTGCGCGTGCGGTTCACCCACTGCAAGGCATCGGCGACGCCCTGGCCATAGGGCACGCCCACATCGCTGGTGGCGCCCGAATTGTCCATGAGGTGCCCGACCGGGATGCGCTGCGCCGCGGCCGGCAGCGCCGCCGCCATGGCCGCCACGGCCCCCATCAGCAGATGCTTCACCTTCATCGCCTTGATCCTCCCATGCGCCGGCTTCTGCCGGTCAGTGTGAATACGGGTAGAGCTTCCAGTACGCCTTGATCAGGCGCCACCGCCTCGCGAGCCCATCGGGCTCGAAGATCAGGAACAGGATGATGGCCGCGCCCACCACCATCTCCCGCAGGAAGGAGATGGAGGCGCCGAGGCGCAGCGCTTGGTCGATCGCACTCCCCGCCAGCGCCTCCGCCCCCCATTGCGTCACCTCCGGCAGCATCACCATGAAGGCCGCGCCCATCAGGCTGCCCATGACGGAACCCAGCCCGCCGATGATGACCATGCCGAGGAACTGGATGGAGAAGAGGATGTTGAAGGCCTCCACGCTGACGAAGAGCAGGTAGTGGGCGTAGAGCGCGCCGCCGATGCCGGCATAGAGGCTCGCGATGCCGAAGCTCAGCGTGCGGTAATAGGCCAGGTTGATGCCCATCATCTCCGCGGACAGGTAATGGTCCCGCACCGCCACCAGCGCTCGTCCGTCGCGGGAGCGCATGAGGTTGGCGGCGCCCACGAACATGATCACCACCCAGGCCAGCGTCAGGTAGAAATAGGTCTCGTCCCGGTCGAAGGCGAAGCCGAACAGCACGGGGCTTTCCGTCATCCGCCCCGCCACGCCGCCGGTGAACCAGCGCGCGCGGGCGAAGAAATCCTCCAGGATGAACTGCGCCGCCAGCGTCGCGATGGCGAGATACAAGCCCTTCAGCCGGGCCGCCGGCGCACCGAAGACCAGCCCGATCAGCGCCGTCACGATCCCCGCCAGCGGGATGCAGAGCATGACGGGCACGCCGAGATGTTCATGCAGCCAGGCGGAGGTGAAGGCGCCGAGCCCGAAGAAGGCTGCATGCCCGATGCTGATCTGCCCGGTGAAGCCCACCAGGATGTTCAGCCCGAGCGCCGCGATGCCGAGGAAGCCGATATTGATCAGCAGGCTGAGTTCGTACCGCCCCAGCAGCAGCGGCGCGCAGCAGAGAAGCGCGAGCCCGATGAACAGCGCGATGCGGCTGTTGCGCGTCGGGAAGATGGTGGTGTCGGCGCGGTAGCTGGTGCGGTAGTCGCCGGCGGGGGTCATGGCCACCATGTCACACGCGCTCGATATTCTTGGTGCCGAACAACCCGTAGGGCTTGATCAGCAGGATGATGACCAGCGCGTAGAAGGGCGCGATCTGGAACATGTTGCCCCAGTTCAGCCATTCGCTGTCGATGTAGTGCGCCCAGTTCTCCAGCAGCCCCACGATCACCCCGCCCAGCACCGCGCCGATGATGCTGTCGAGCCCGCCCAGGATCACCGCCGGGAAGACCTTGATGCCGTAGAAGGACAGCGCCGAGGAGACGCCATTCACCACGCCGACGACGACGCCGGCGACGGAGGACACGACCGCCGAGATCGCCCAGGACATGGCGAAGACCTTGGGCACGGAGACGCCGAGGGACTGCGCCACCTGCTGGTCGAAGGCCGTGGCCCGCATCGCCAGCCCGTGCTTCGACGCCGTGAAGAACCAGCCGAAGGCCGCCATGATCAGCAGCGAGATGCCGAGGCTGGCGAGGTACACCGTCTGCACCTCCAGCCCCAGGAGGCTGACGCGCTCGGTCTCGAAGATCGGCGGGAAGGGCTTGGCAAAGACGCCGAAGATCCACTTCATCAGCGCCTGGAAGAAGATGCCGAGGCCGATGGTCGCCATGATGACGCTGATCACCGGCTCTCCGATCAGTGGCCGCAGCACCACCACCTGCAGCACCAGGCCGAACAGCGTCATGAACACCAGGGTGAAGAGGAATCCGGCATAGAAGGGCAGCTGCCATTCCGTCAGGAACCACCAGCAGACCCAGGCGCCGACCAGCAGGAATTCCCCCTGCGCGAAGTTCACGACCTGCGATGCCTTGTAGATCAGCACGAAGGACATGGCGACGACGCCGTACAAGGCCCCGACGATCAGCCCGTTCAGCGTGAGTTGCAGCAGCAGCGCCAGGTCCATCGTCGTCCCCCTACTCCGCCGCCATCGCCGGCGCCGCCGCATCGGTCACGATC
Source organism: Falsiroseomonas ponticola (assembly GCF_016805305.1). Taxonomy (GTDB): domain Bacteria; phylum Pseudomonadota; class Alphaproteobacteria; order Acetobacterales; family Acetobacteraceae; genus Falsiroseomonas; species Falsiroseomonas ponticola. The sequence continues at coordinate 66,034 of NZ_JAERQN010000013.1, forward strand.
ACGGTCAGCGTGGTGCGGATGCGCTGCTTCGTGCCGTCCTGGAAGGCGATCGTCGTGTCCACCGGGATCGTCGCGTCGCCGCGATAGATCGCCGTGATGATGTCGCCGTATTTCTGCGCGATCACGCCGCGCCGTACCTTGCGCGTGCGCGTCAGCTCCTCGTCATCCGCGTCCAGCTCCTTGTAGAGCAGCACGAATTGCCGCAGCCGCTGCGCCGGCGGCAGCGTCGCATTCACCTTCGCCACCTCCGCCCGCAGCAGGTCCAGCACCTGCGGCCGCGCCGAGAGGTCCGAATAGGTGGTGAAGGCGATGCGGTTGCGCTCCGCCCATTTGCTGACGATGGGGAAGCGGATGCAGATCATCGCGGCCAGGTGCGGCTGCCCCGCGCCCAGCACCACCGCCTCCGCCACATAGGGCGAGAATTTGAGCTTGTTCTCGATGTATTGCGGGCTGAAGCGGTCGCCGCCGGATGTCTCCGCGATGTCCTTGATGCGGTCGATGACGACCAGCTGCCCGCCCTTGCCGAAATAGCCGGCATCGCCGGTGTGCAGCCAGCCATCGCGCAGGTCGGCCGGCGCCTCCATGCCGAAATAGCCGCTGAACATGTTGGGGTGGCGCGTCACGATCTCGCCGACGCCATTCGCGTCGGGCTCATGCACGCGCAATTCGACGGTGTCATCGAAGGGCACGCCGACCGTGTCGAAATCCACCTCCCCCGCGCGATGCAGCGTATAGGCGCCCAGCAGCTCCGTCTGGCCATAGAGCTGGCGCAGCGGCACGCCCATGGCCTGGAAGAAGCGGAAGGTCTCCGGCCCCAGCGCCGCGCCGCCCGTCGCGGCGGAGGTCAGGTTGGTGAAGCCGAGGCGATCGCGCAGCGCGCGGAACAGCAGCGCATCCGCCATGCCGGATCGCGTGCCCTTCGCCACCGCCTCCAGCCCCAGCTTCATGCCGAGGTCGAACATGCGACGCTTCAAAGGCGACGCATCCATCACCCGCGCGCGGACCTCCGCCGCCAGCGCTTCCCAGACCCGGGGCGCGAAGAGCACGAAGGTCGGGCCGATCTCACGGAAATCGGCCATCATCGTCTCGGGCTCCTCGACGAAGTTGACCTTCATGCGCGCGATCAGGCCCCAGCCGAGGACGTAGATCTGCTCCATGATCCAGGGCAGCGGCAGGACGGAGACGTATTCATCCCGCGGCCCCTTGGGGTCCGCCTTCAGATAGGCCCGGCAATGCCGCACCAGCGCGCCGCTGGTCAGCATGGCGAGCTTCGGCCGCGCCGTGGTGCCCGATGTGGTGCAGAGGATCGCGACATCCTCCGGCTCCATCGCCGCCAGCAGCGCGTCGTACTCGGCCGGATCCTCGGAGGCGCCGATCCTGCAGAGTTCCTCGGCCGAGATCAGCCGCGGATCCTCCAGCTTCCGCATCCCCCGCGGATCGCTGAAGACGATGCGCCGCAGCCCCGGCACCTGGTCGGAGACCGCGAGCAGCTTGTCCACCTGCTCCTCATCCTCGGCGAAGACGATGGTGGCGCCGGCATGGGCCAGCAGATAGGCCACCTCCTCGTCCAGCGCGTCGCGATAGATGCCGAGGCTGCGGCACCCCAGCGCATGGGCCGCGATCTCCCCCATCACCCAGTCCGGGCGGTTGTCGCCGATCAGCGCGATCACCTCGCCCCGCCGCACGCCGAGGCGCTTCAGCCCCAGCGCGAACAACCGCGTGCGCGCCTGGTACTCGGCCCAGGTGACGCTGCGCCAGATGCCGAACTGCTTCTCCCGCAGCGCGATCTCGCCGCCGAACCGGGCAGCATTTTCCGCCAGCAATCTCGGCAGCGTATCGGTCACGCGTCGATCTCCGCCGGATTCACCGCCTCGTCATCCACGCCGAGATAGGCGCGCCGCACCTGCGGATGCGCCATCACCTCCTCCGGCAGCCCCTCCGCGATCTTGCGCCCGAAGTCGAGGACCATGACGCGATGGGAGATATCCATCACCACGCCCATGTCGTGCTCGATCATCAGCACGGTCATGCCCCATTCCTGGTTGAGGTCCAGGATGAAGCGGGCCATGTCCTCCTTCTCCTCGAGGTTCATGCCCGCCATCGGCTCATCCAGCAGGATCAGCTTCGGCTTCAGCGCCACCGCGCGCGCCAGTTCCACGCGCTTGCGCAGCCCATAGGGCAGCGTGCCGGCCTGCGCCTTGCGCACATGCTGGATCTCGAGGAAGTCGATGATCTCCTCGACCTCCGCGCGATGCGCCAGCTCCTCCCGCTGCGCGCCGCCCCACCAATAGACCATGCCGCGCAGGAAGCCCGCGCGCAGCAGGTGGTGGCGGCCGACCATGATGTTGTCGAGCACGCTCATATGCCCGAACAGCGCCAGGTTCTGGAAGGTGCGCCCGATGCCGAGTCCCGCGCGGCGGTTGGGGCCGAGCTTCGTGATGTCCTGCCCATCGAACAGGATGCGCCCCTCGGTCGGCCGGTAGCGGCCGGAGACGCAATTGACCATGGAGGTCTTGCCCGCGCCGTTCGGGCCGATGATGGAGAAGACCTCGCCCTTGCGGACGCTGAAGGAGACGTCGGTCAGCGCCTTCACGCCGCCGAAGCGCAGGCTCACGCCCTCCGCCGACAGAATCGGTTCTTCGCCGGCCACGCCGCCGTGTCCCCCCCTGGTTTGTCTCCTTGGGGGGAAGCTTACGCATGCGGCGCGGCTGGCCGCAACCCGTTACACCGCGCCCGCCAACTCGCCCATCGTGTGAGACATGTTACGCCGCGCCGTCCCGCATGCGGATCGCGAGCGGCGGGTCGTCGGTGGCGAAGATATCGACGCCGAGATCCAGCATCCGCCGGATGGAGGGCGCGTGGTTCGCCCCCCAGGTGCCCACGCCGAGCCCCGCCGCGCGGCAGCGCGCCAGGAACTCCGCATCGATCACGCCCTCCGTCACGCCGATCTCGGGGAAGCCGTGCTGCTTCGCCACGGCGATGATCCCGTCCAGCCCGATGTCGCGCAGCGTGGAAAGCTCCGACAGCCAGGCGACGCCCGCCAGCCCGCCGGCCCGCTGCGCCTCCGCCATCGTCTCCGCCTGGAAGCCGATGATCCAGCTGCGCGCGCGCTGCCCGCCGGCATCCAGCGCCGCCATCACCTTGGGCACGATGCCGCGATGCGGGCGGTTGTCGGCGCCCACCTTGATCTCGATCCGCGGCGCGACGGGCGAGGGCGCGAGGATCGCCAGGTATTCGGCCAGGGTCGGCGGCGCCTCCCCCGCCGTGCCGCGCACGCGCACGCGTGACAGCTCGGCCGCGGTCAGCGCCGCGACGGAGCCGCGCGTATCCGTCGTGCGGTCCAGCGTCGCGTCATGCATCACGATCACCTCCCCATCCGCGGAGAGGTGGACGTCGCATTCCGCCTGTTCCACGGCCAGGCCGGCGGATTCGCGGAAGGCCCGGGCGCTGTTCTCGGGCCAGAGGAAGAGGCCGCCGCGATGGGCGGCGATCAGGGTGCGGTGTGGCATGGGGCCGATGCTGCCGCGCCGGGCGGTCAAAATCCAGCGGGGGAGCCGGAACCGTTTCCGGCCCTTCGCGCTACCGCGGGGCACGGGATTGTCAGCGGCGCGCCCCGATCCGGACGTCATATTGCACCGCACAATCCCGTCCGTCGTCTTGCCAAGGAATACCGCCCTGCGCCTCCCAGCCTCCCGCTCCCCCGCATGGGTCCTGGCGGAGACGGCGACCTCCGCCGTGTTCTCCCTGCTCTCCATGCTGGTCATCGGCCGCGTCATCGGGCCGGAGGCCACCGGAACCGGCATGGTCGCCATCGCGGCCTTCATGCTGCTCGATGTCGCCGGCGCCACGCTCTTCACCGATGCGGTGGTCCAGCACCCGCAGCTCACGCCCCGCCATGCCGGCAGCGCGCTGATCGGCGCCACCCTGGTGGGCTGCGTCGCGGCGCTGATCCTGGCGATCGGCGCGCCCTACCTCGCCAGCTCGGCGGATGCGCCGGGCGTGACGGCGCTGGCGCTGAGCCTGGCGCCGCTGCTGCCCATCTCCGCCTTCGCGGGCTGCGCCTCCGGCCTCGTGCTGCGGCAGCAGCGCTTCAAGCTGCTGGCGGCGCGGGTGCTGATCGGCCAGCCGCTGGCGCTGGCCGTGGGCCTCGGCCTGGCCGCCACCGGGCATGGCGCCTGGGCGATGATCGGCAACCAGGTGGTCGCCACCATCGTCATCTTCCTGCTGCTGGCCTGCTTCGGCCGCTTCGCGGCGCGCCCGGTGATCGACCGCGCCTCGCTCGCCGCGCTGTGGCCGGTGGCGGGGCCGCAGGTGCTGGCCGTCTTCGTCATGGTGGGGCGCTACCGGCTGTTCCTGCTGGCGCTCGGCCTGGTCACCACGGAAGCGGTGCTGGCGGTGTGCCACTTCGCCTTCCGCATGCTGGATGCCGCGCTCGTGATGGTGTGGCAGGCGACATCGCGCATCGCCATGCCGCGGCTCTGCGCCCTGCAGGGCGACGACCATGCGCAGGCCGAGGCCTTCGGGGATCTGGCGCAGCTGCAGGCGCTGCTCGGCATGCCGCTGGCCGCCGGCATCGCGCTGACGGCGCCGGACCTGGTGCAGGCCCTGCTCGGCCCCGCCTGGTACCAGACCGCGCATGCCGCGCAGATCGTGGGCCTCAGCGCCGTGGTCACCTTCATCCATGGCGACACCACCAGCCTCTTCGTCGCGCGCGGCAAGCCGAAGCGGAACGTGACGATCGCGGCCGCGGCCACCATCATCCCGCTGACCGCGCTGGCCATCTTCCAGCCCGCCACGCCATCCGGCGTCGCGCTCGCCTGGGCGTCCCAGGCGCTGATCATGCCGCCGATCCTCACCTGGATGGTGCTGCGGGAGGTCAATCGCCCCGCCGCCTGGCTGCTGGCCCGCATCGCGCCCGCGCTGGTGGCGACGGGCGCGCTGGCGGCCACCGTCATCGCGCTGGAGCTGACCCTGCAGATGTCCGCGATGGTGGAGCTGGTGGTGGCGGCGGTGCTGGGCGCCAGCGTCTATGGTGCCGTGGCCTGGATGATGCTGCGCGGCCGCCTGCCGCGCGCCCTGTCCCGCCGCGCCACCATCATCGCCGCGGAATAGAGGAAGGATCGCCGCCCATGCCGGCCCGCACGCTGCTGCTGCTGCAGACGCACTATTTCGACGCCGGGTCGGAACGCGCCTTCCGCCGCCTGGCGCGGGAAGCGCCGGCGCATTTCGACTGCCGCGTGCTGATCCACCTGCCGCCCGGCAAGCCCGTGCCGCCGCGCCTGGCGCGCCACCCCCACCATGTGGTCCGCACCGACGAACTCCGCGCCCTGCCCTATCCCCGCAAGAACGCCGCCGCGGACTGGACCGGGCGGGCGTGGGAGATGTGGGGCGGCGGCCATTGCGACCTGATCCCGCTGCACGCCATGCGCGCGCTGCCGGATTTCGACCGCTGCTGGGTGATGGAATACGACGTCGCCTTCACCGGCCGCTGGTCCCGCTTCTTCGACGCCTTCGAGGCCAGCGAGGCCGATCTGCTGACCACCTGCGTCCGCGCGCGGGACCAGGACCCGCATTGGGTGTGCTGGCCCTCGCTGGCGGGGATCGAGACGCCGGAAGCCCTGGCGGAGGCCGCGACCGCCGCCTTCCTGCCGCTGTTCCGCGTCAGCCGGCGCATGTTCCGCGCGATGGACGAGGCCTACCAGGCCGGCTTCGGCGGGCATCTGGAGGCCACCTGGTCCACCCTCGCGCGGCTGCGCGGCTTCGCGATCGAGGATATCGGCGGCGAAGGCCCCTTCGTCGCGCCCGGCAACACGCGTCGCTTCTACACCTCCGCCGCCTCCAGCGCCGTGCAGTTCTACCTGGCGCCCGGCACCTTCTTCGCGAAGCCCGCGATGTACCGCGCCGGCACGCGGCGGGACACGCTGTGGCACCCCGTGAAGCCCTGGCACTGGAAGGACGAGATCGGCGCGGGCTTCCGCGAATGGCGCGTCATCGCCGGCGCCCGGCGCCGCGCGCTCCGCGACTGGATCGCCCGGCGCCGGGGCGGGCCGGCGCCGGGCTGAGCCTCAGGCGGCGTTGGCCGCCACCTCATTCGCGGGCTCGCCCAGCTTTCCCGGCTGCCGCCGCAGGTCGCCATCGATCCGGCCGCGGTTGCGCAGCGCGTCCAGCACGCGAAGGCGGATGAAGCGCCCTTCCCGGTAGTGGCGGTCGGCGAAGCCGATGGCGTTCAGCCCGTCCCGCAGCCCCTGGATCGCCTGCGTCACGCCGATGCGCGGCTGGTGGTCCGGCGCCAGGCGGCGGAACAGGCCGAAATCGACGCGGTAGCTGCGCTTGTCCGGCGGCGCCTCCGCATTGATGGAAAGCCGCGTGCCGGGAATCTCCCGCACGCAGGCCTCGGCCAGGTCCCGCACCTGCAGGTTCCAGCCATCCGATCCCGCATTCACGCTCAGCACGCGCCCGCCCGCGGCGGGGTCGCGCGTGATCGCCCATTCGATGGCGCGCGCCATGTCCCGCACCTCGATCAGCGGGCGCCAGGGCGTGCCATCGGACAGCACGCTGATCTCCCCATTCGCCAGCGCGCCGGCGACAAAATCGTTCAGCACCAGGTCGAGCCGCGTGCGCGGCGATGCGCCGCAGGCCGTCGCGAAGCGCAGGCAGGTCACGGTCATGTCGCGCGGCGCCATGGCGTGCAGCCCTTCCTCCGTCGCCACCTTGCTGCGGGCATAGGCGGTCAGCGGGTTCAGCGCGTCCTCCTCCTTCCGCGGCCCGCCCTCGGCGAAGCCGTAGATGGAGCAGGAGGAGGCGAAGACGAAGCGGGAGACGCCGGCCTCCCGCGCCAGGGCCGCGAGGCGGAGCGAGGCGCGGGCATTGATCTCCGCCGTCGGCGCCTCGTAGCGCAGGCCCATCGGGTCGTTGGAGATGGCGGCCAGGTGCACCACCGCATCCACGTCCTGCAGCAGGGCGGAGGGCAGGTCCCGCACATCGCCGAAATGCTGCGCGTCCAGCACCGATTCCGGCAGGCCTTCCGGCGTGGTCAGGCAATCCGCGAAGAAGGCGGCGTCATGGCCGATCAGCGTGGCGCCGGGCATCGCCGCGCGCAGATGCGCGGCCACCACGGGGCCGACATAGCCCATGTTGCCGGTGATGAGGATGCGCATGGTTGGTCTTCCTCAGACGATGTCGATGGTGGGAAGAGGAACGACGAAGCGGCCGCCCCAGGGGCGGAGGCCCGGCAGGCGGCGGGCCAGCGCCTCCCTGCCCGCGGCGTCCAGGCTGAGGACGAAATCCGGCCTCTCCGCCGCCAGCGCCGCCGGCGGGCGGATCGGGATGGTGGTGCCGGCCAGCACGAGGCCGTGCCGGGCGGGATCCTCATCCACCGTGAAGGCCAGCAGCTCCGGCCCGGCGCCGCACCAGGTCAGCAGCGTGGTCGCCGCCGGCACGCCGGCCGCGGCCACGCGCCGCCCCGCGCGCTGCGCGCCGACCAGGAAGTCCAGCAGCGCGCATTTCGCCTCCAGCAGCCGCGCGGTGAGCACCCGGTAGGCTTCCGCGGTGCCGAGGCCGGCCGCTGCCTCCTCCTGCCGCAGCGCCTCGATGGCCGGGGTGAGCGGCTTGCCGCGATCCTCCGCATGCCGCGCCAGCAGGCGGAGCCCGCCGCCCTCCCGCCCCGTGCGCCGCGCATCGAAGACGACGAGGCCGTGCTGCGCCAGCACCATCTCCGCCGTCGCCAGCGTGAACCAGGACAGGCGGCCATGGCGCAGCAGGTCGATCCGCCGGCCCTGCATCATCGCCAGCAGCGACGGCACCTCCAGCGCCAGCACGCCACCGGGGGCGAGGAATTCGCGCAGCCCCGCGGCCAGCCCGTGCAGCGAAGGCGCCGCCGCCAGCGCATCCGGCACCAGCAGCAGCGCGGGCTCCAGCCCCTCCGCCCGCAGGCGGCGCGCGCGGTGGATGTCGAAGCCCGCCGCCTCCTCCTGCAGCACGGGCACGCCGCGGCGGGCGAAGGCGGGCAGCATGGCGCCGGCGCCGACCTCCGCCACCGGCGTCCAGGAATCGAGCCGCAGCGCCGCGATCATCGCGGCGGCGAAGCCTTCCTCCCGCCAGGGCGGCGCGGGCGGCGGGGCGGCCGCCGGGGCGGGGTCCGGCACCTGCACCAGGCGGCAATCCGAACAGACCATCAGCCGCAGCGGGTGGAAGGCCATGGCCGTGCCCGGCGGCACCGGCGCGCCCGAGAGCGGCGCCAGGCCGAGATCGGCCACCGCCTCCTCCAGCCCCAGCCCGCAGCAGCGGCAGGCCGGTGCCAGGAAGGGGGTGGCGCGCAGGCGTTCCCACCGCGCCTCGTGCAGGCGTGCCATGGCGCGGCGCCTCAGGCCGGCACGACCATCCGCGCCCTGGCGCCGAGCGGCTGGTCCATCCAGGGCGCCTGGCCGGCGCTCCACATGGCTTCCAGCGCGCGCTTGTCGCGCAGCGTGTCCATGGAATGCCAGAAGCCGTCATGCTCCCAGGCCATCAGCTCCCCATCCTCGGCCAGGCGCTCCATCGGCTCCTTCTCGAAGACGGTCTCGTCGCCGGGGATGTAGTCCAGCACGCGGGGGGAGAGGATGAAGAAGCCGCCATTGATGCGCATGCCGTCGCCCGGCGGCTTCTCCCGGAACTTCGCCACGCGGCCGGAGGCCTCGGTCTCCAGCGCGCCGAAGCGGCTGGGCGGGCGCACCGCCGTCACGGTCGCGGCGCGGCCATGGCGTTCGTGGTAGGCGATCAGCCCGCCGATATCGATCTGCGCGACGCCGTCGCCATAGGTCATGCAGAAGGGCTCGTCGCCGACATAGTCGGCCAGGCGCTTCAGCCGCCCGCCCGTCATCGTCTCCGCCCCCGTATCCACCAGCGTCACCTTCCAGGCCTCCGCCCGCCCGACATGGGTCGAGATGTCGTTGCGGCCGTAGTCGAAGGTCACGTCGGACATGTGCAGCCGGTAGTTCGCGAAGAACTCCTTGATCATGTAGCCCTTGTAGCCCAGCGCGATCACGAACTCGTTGATCCCGTGCGCCGAGTAGATCTTCATGATGTGCCAGAGGATCGGCCGCCCGCCGATCTCCACCATCGGCTTCGGCCTCGTCTCCGTCTCCTCCATCAGCCTCGTGCCGTAGCCGCCGGCGAGGATGACTGCCTTGCGCACCGCCATGTCGTGAATTCCCCGATGGTCCGGCGCCAGATGCTCGACCCATGCCGCGATGCCGGAACGACTGGCTGGGGAGCGCCGACGGAAGCCGAAGGTTCCACCCCTCACGCGGTTGCTAGAAGGCCGCGGCAGAACGTTCGGCCGGGGCGGGGCGGACGCATCCGGCGCGCGAGGGCGGCGCGCAGCCGGCCTGTCCCGTTCCCCCGCGGCCTGCCCGCGGCGCGCTCCCATCCGCGTGCGTCGCCGCAACGTGAGGCGCGGCCCGCCGCGCGACGGGCTACGCAGCGGCGGCGCGACCAACCCCGGCGTGGCGCGCCCCTTGAAGGCAAGGACATGCCGCCGACGACAGCGCTGCTCTTCCAGACCCATTTCTTCGATCGCTGGGCGGCGCGCGCCTTCGACAGGCTGCGCACCGCCTGCCCGCCGCATTACCGCCCGACCGTGCTGATCCACCTGGCGCCGGGCGCGCCCGTGCCGCCGCGCCTGGCCGCGGTGCCGCACCACATCGTCCGCACGCCGGAGATGCGCCACGCCGCCTATCCCGCGAAATCCGGCGGCGAGGCCTGGACCCTCTGGGCCGGCGGGCACACGGACCTCATCGCGCTGCACTACTGGCGGGCGCAGCCGCAGCACGCCCGCTACTGGGTCGTCGAGTACGACGTGCGCTATTCCGGCGACTGGCGCCGGTTCCTCTCGGCCTTCGAGGATGATGCGGCGGACCTGCTGGCGCCCGGGCTGATCCCGCGCGCCTGCGATCCGGACTGGTACAACTGGCCCTCGCTCAGCGCGCCGCTGCCCGTGCCGGAATCGCGGCAATGGCGCGCCTTCCTGCCGATCTACCGCGCCTCCGCCGCCATGATGCGGGTGGTGGACCAGGCCTATCGCGCCGGCTGGGGCGGGCATTGCGAAGCCACCTGGCCGACGCTCGGCATGGAGGCCGGGCTCACGGTGCTGGACCTCGGCGGAGAGGGGCCGATGACGCCGGGCCGCTACCGGGGCCGGCACTACACGAACACGCCGCTGCAGGTGAACCTCGCCCCCGGCACGCTGGTCTTCAAGCCGCCGCTCTACCGCATGGGCAGGCGGCCGGACATGCTGTGGCACCCGGTCAAGCCCTTCTTCTGGCGGGCGGAGGTGAAGGAGGGGCTGCGCGACATCCGCCGCCGCGCCGGGATCGTGCTGCGGGGCATGCTGGCCTGGTGGCGCGGCCGCCAGACCCCCATGCCCGGCCCCATGCCCCCTCCCCTCGCCACCCCCCTCGCCGCCCCCCTGGCGGCCCGGGCGCCAGATCCGGGCCGGGACGCCCCCACCGCCTGAACGCCCCGCAACCGCGTCGCAGCCGGGACGTTGCGCGGGGGCCGGCCATCCAGGGCCGGGCTGGACCGGAGACTGCCTTGCCCGCGAGCACCGCCTGCCTCAGCCCCGCGGCCGCCGCCGCGCCATCCGCGCCCCCTGGGGGACCCCTCGGCGGGCTCGCCGTGCTGGGCGCCGCGGCGCCTTTGGCGAACCGGCTTGCCGGCTGGGGCGCGCGGGCCGCGCCGGGGCAGGATGAGGCGGCGCTGCGCCGGGCGCTGGCCGATCCGGCCGTGGTGGCGATCGCCTGGCTGCCGCCCGGCGCGCTGCCGCTGCGCCCCCCGGCGGCCATCGCCGCCAGCCTGCTGGGGGCGGACCATCCGGGCCTCGATGCCGGGGATGGCTGGTGCCTGACGGCCGCCACGGCCCGGCGCCTGGCGGCGGAGGGCGCGGCGGATGCGGCCGCGATCGGCGCCCGCGCGCGGGCCATCCTGCCGCGGCCGGCGGCGCCGCTGGTGCATCGCCGCCCCGATGGCGCGGCGCTGGGGCTGGCGGACCTGCCTTCCGCCTTCGGCAGCGCCCTGCCCTTCGCCGCCCCCTGCGGGGAGGATCCCGCCATCGCCGCCCGCCTGCTGGCTGGCGCCGCGCCGCGCGCCGCGGCGCCCGCCCTGCCGGATGGCCTGGCCCCCATCGGCCCCGCCCCCGCCCCCCGGCCCGGGGAGATCCTGGCCGTGCTGGTGGTGCGGAACGAGGCGATGCGCCTGCCCGCCGCGCTGGAGGCCGCCCGCGCGCTGGGCGTGGACCGCTTCATCGTGATCGACAACCGCTCCACCGACGGCACGCGGGACGCGGCGCTGCGGGCCGGCGCGCATCTGATCGACGCGCCGGGGGACTACCCGGCCTCCGGCTTCGGCATCGCCTGGACCAATGCGGTGCTGGATGCCTGGGGCCGCGGCCATTGGGCGCTGGTGCTGGATGCGGATGAACAGCTGGTCTTCCCGGGCAGCGACCGCGCCGGCCTGCGCGCCCTGACCCGCCACCTGGACGCGCAGGGGGCGGAGGCGATGCGCACCATCCTGCTGGACTGCTTCCCGCGCGGCCCGCTGGCCGCCTGCCGCTACCAGGCCGGGGAGGATCTGCGCGCCGCCGCGCCGCTGTTCGAACCCCCCCGCCTGCGGCGGGAGCGGATCGAGGATTTCCCCGGCACGCTGGACTATGGCGGGGTACGGGAAAGGCTGTTCTTCCCGGAAGCCGATCCCACGCGCGGCCTGCGCTGGCTGCGCCAGAAGCTGTTCAACCTGGGCCTGCGCGTCCCGCGGCTGCGGGCCGATCCGCGCTTCCTGGCCCTCGCCCCCCCGCGCTCCCCCACCCTGACCAAGCTGCCCCTGATCCGCTGGCGGGAAGGCGCGGCGCTGCTCGCCTCCACCCACCGCATCGCGCCCATGCGCCTGGCCGCGGAACAGCCCACCGGCGTGCTGCTGCACTACAAGTTCCTGCAGGATTTCCACGAAAGGGCCGTCGATGCCGTGACCCGCGGCATCCATTACGACGGCTCCCGCGAATACCGCCGCTACCTGCGGCGGCTGGAGGCCGACCCCGATTTCTCCCTGGCCGGGCCGGCGGCGCGGGACTTCACGGGGCCGGAGGCGCTGGTGGCGCTCGGCCTTATGCAGGACACGGAGGCCTGGCGGCGGGACCGGGAAGCCGCGGCCGGGTAGAGGGGCGGGCCCAAGCCTTTCGACGCCGGGCGGAATCGCCCGACGAGCCGGGAAAAGCGCGGCAACCGACGTCCGGGCCGGTTCGAGCGCCGCTGCCGATGCGCAAGCCGGTCTAGGCGCGGCGCGGGTTTGCGGCAACAATCCGCGCATGACCCTCTCGCTCGTCATCCATCGCCCCGAAGCCGCCGATGCCGCGGAGACCAGCCCGGAGGCCGGGGGCGTGGAGGGCATGCGCAAGGCGGTGCGCGACGCGATCTGGGAAGTGGCCGACGCGCATTGGGCGGTGGCGGATGACAGCATCCTCGTCTCCACCGACCTCTCGCCCTCCTACCTCGTCAGCCATTTCAAGCGGGCCCTGGCGCGGCGCGGATTCGCCCGTAGCGGGCTGCTGCTGGTGACGGCGGTCGGCCCCCGGGCGGCCTGGTCCGGCCTGGCGCCGGAGTCCGAGAACTGGCTGCGCGACATGCTGCCCTGACCGGCGGCGCCCGCGCGGCGTGCCGGATTGCCGCATCCTTCGGCAATTTCATGCGCCCCCGGCGCCTCTGCGCGATGCGGAGCCGGGTGACTCGCGTTAGGGTTGTCGCAATCGTTAAAGAAATTGCTATACCACCCACCGAGACCTTCCTGGCGCCCGGGGCGCGGGATGGTCAGGATGATGTTCGCTTTTCCGGGGAACTCGCATGCGCCTGGCCCGCCGCCGGTTCGGTCTCGTAGCCGCGTTCCTGCTGGGGCTGGCGCTGCCCGGCGCCCTGCCGGACGCGGCGCGGGCCCAGGCGCCGGCCCAGGCCCAGGCCCAGCCGGAGCCGCAGGCGCGGCTGAAGATCGTCGGCGGCCTGGCCGATGTCAGCCAGTATGTGCGCTACGAGGAACCCTTCTGGCGCCGCCGGATCACGGAGCTGACGCAGGGCCGCGTGGTGGCGGAAATCGCCCCCTTCGACCGCAGCGGCATCCGCGGGCAGGAGATGCTGCAGCTCATGCGCCTCGGCGTCGTGCCCTTCGGCACCGCGCTGCTCGCCATCGTCGCGACCGAGGAGCCGGAATTCAACGCGGTGGACCTGCCGGCCCTGTCGCCGGACATGCGCACCCTGCGCCAGACCGTCGGCGCCTATCGCCCGCATATCGAGCAGGTGCTGCGGGAGCGCTATTCGATCGAACTGCTGGGCATCTACACCTACCCCGCGCAGGTCGTCTTCTGCACCCGCCCCTTCAACGGCCTGTCGGACCTGGCCGGGCGGCGCATCCGCACCTCCTCCGTCGGTCAGTCGGAAATGGTGCAGGCGCTGGGCGCCACACCCGTCGTGACCCCCTTCGCGGAGATCGTGCAGGCGATCCGCGGCGGCGTGGTGGAATGCGCCATCACCGGCACCCTGTCCGGCAACGCCGTCGGCCTGCATGAGGTGACGAGCCATGTGCACGCCATGGCCATCACCTGGGGCATCTCCATCTTCGGCGCCAATTCCACCGCCTGGGCCGCCCTGCCCCCCGACATCCAGGAGATCATCCGCCGCGGCGTCGCGGACCTGGAGCCGGAGATCTGGAACGCCGCGGACCGGGAGACGGGCGATGGCCTGGCCTGCAATGCCGGCCAGCCCGCCTGCACCACCGGCCGCCGCGGCTCCATGACGGTGGTGCCCGTCACCGCCGCCGATGACGACCGCCGCCGCCGCCTGCTGACGGAGGTGGTGCTGCCGCGCTGGGTGAACCGCTGCGGCATGGATTGCGTGGATGCCTGGAACGAACACCTGGCCCCCACCCTCGGCATCCGGGCACGGCCGGAATAGATGCAGACGGCCCGCCGCCTCCGCCTCGCCGTCCTCGGCGCCGTCTTCGCCATCCTGCTGGCGCAGGTGGTGGCGACGGCCCTGCTGCTGGAACGATCGCGCGATGCGGCGCTGACCGCGGCCAGCGACACCGCTAACCGCGTCAGCCGGGCGGTGGAGGCCTCCATCAACCGCAACTTCGTGCAGGTGGACGCCATGCTGGCGGGCCTGCCCTCCATCCTCGCGCCCTACACGCGGGACGGGCGGTTCGACGCCAATGGCGCCGGCCGCGTGATGCGGGAGCTGAACAACCAGAACTTCACCTTCCGCGACGTGCTGCTGGTGGGGCCGGACGGCATGCCGATCGCGACCGCGCTCGCCGTCTCCCGCCGCCGGCCGCTGCCGCTGCCGCTCGGCCCCGCCTTCAGCGACGCGGCGCCCCATGCCGGCAGCGTGATGATCGGCGGGCCTGTGCAGAACCCCGCCACCGGCGAATGGGCGCTGTTCTTCGCCCGCCCCATCCGCATGCCCGTCATCGGCAACGTCACCGCGGTGGCGGAAGTGCCGGTTCCGCTGGTGGGCTCCCTGCTCTCGGTCGGCGGCGAATCGCCCGGCATGCGCGTCACGCTGGAACGGGACGACGGCACGCTGCTGGCCGCCCTGCCGCATGACGAGACGCGGATCGGCCGGCGCCTCGCCGTGCCCGCCGGCGCGCTGGTGGGCGCCAGCCAGGCGCGCAGCCGCTTCAACGACGAACCCGTCCTCGTCTCCGTCCGGCCGACGCTCTACCCCTCCCTCTCCGTCGTCACGACGGTGGAGCGCAGCGCGGCGCTGGCGGGCTGGGAATTCGACCGCGAACGCGCGCTGCTCGTCTCCGGCGCCTTCGCCGCCCTGGTGCTGGCGCTGGCCGCCGCCCTGCTGCTGGGCCTGCGGCAGCGCGAAAGGGTGGAGGCCGAGCGCGCGCGCTGGCGATCGACGCTGGAGAACGCGCTGGAGAGCATGTCGGACGGCTTCGTCATGTTCGGCCCGGATGACCGCCTGATCGCCTGCAACCAGCGCTACAAGGAATTCTACGCGATCAGCGCCCCCTTCATCAAAGCGGGCGCCGCCTTCCGCGACATCATGCGCGAAGGCGCCAAGCGCGGGCAGTACCCCCAGGCGGTCGGCGACCTGGAAGCCTTCATCGACGAGATGGATGCCTGGCGCCACGCCAACAACCCGCCGATCGAACGCCTGCTGCCCGATGGCCGCTGGGTGCTGATCACCGAACGCAGCACGCCGGATGGCGGCACCGTCGGCATCCGCACCGACATCACGCCGCTGAAGCGCGCGATGGACGAACTGGCAGCCGCCCGAGACGGCGCCCGCGCGGCCGGGGAGGCGAAGTCCCAGTTCCTGGCGCGCATGTCGCATGAACTCCGCACGCCGCTGAACGGCGTGCTGGGCTTCGCCCAGGTGCTGCTGCGCGACCCCCACCTGACGGATGAGCAGCGGGAGCAGGTGGAGACCCTGCACGATGCCGGCCGCCATCTGCTGGAACTGGTCAACAGCCTGCTCGACCTCTCGAAGATCGAGGCCGGGAAGCTCGACCTGCATCTGCGCGACGTCGCCGTCCGCCCCATGCTGGATGCCTGCGCCGGGCTGCTGGCGCCGGAGGTGGACCGCAAGGGCCTGACCCTGGCCCTGGCGATCGACCCCGGCACGCCGCCGGCGGTGGAGGCCGATGCCACGCGGCTGCGGCAGATGCTGCTCAACCTGCTGTCCAACGCGGTGAAGTTCACGCCGCCTGGCGGGCGCGTCGATTTCCGCGCCATGCCGCTGGCGGGCGGCCGCCCCGGCCTGCGGATCGAGGTGAAGGATACCGGCCCCGGCGTGCCGCCGGAAAAGCGCCACCTGCTGTTCGAGGATTTCTCCCAGCTCTTCCCCGTCGCAGGCCAGGATGGCGCGGGCACGGGGCTCGGCCTCGCCATCTCCGCGCGGCTGGCCACCGCCATGGGCGGGCAGATCGGCTGCGACAGCGAAGCCGGCCAGGGCGCGCTGTTCTGGGTTGAACTGCCGCTGCGCGAAGTGCCGCTGCCCGCCGCCGCCCTGGCCGCCGCGCCGGCGGAGATGCTGCCCGCCGCCCCCGGCCGGAGCCTGCGCGTGCTGGTGGCCGATGACGTCGCCGCCAACCGCATGGTGGCCCGCGCCATGCTGGTCGCCGCCGGCCACCGCGTGGACAGCGCCGCCGATGGCGCGGAAGCACTGGCCGCGGTGGAGCGCGACACCTACGACGTGGTGCTGATGGATGTGCAGATGCCGGTGATGGATGGGCTGGAAGCCACCCGCCGCATCCGCGCGCTGGATGGCGCGCGCCAGCGCGTGCCGGTGCTGGCCGTCACCGCCTCCGCCCTGCCGGAACAGGTCGCGGCCTGCCGCGCCGCCGGGATGGATGGCCACCTCGCCAAGCCGATCGACCGGGAAAGCCTGCTGGCCGCGGTGCAGCGCCTGGCCGCCGGGCACGCGCTGGAGGAAAGCGGGCCGGCCGCGTCGAAGGAGATGCAGCAGCCCCTGCTGGATGGCGCCGCGCTGCGCAACCTGGCCGCCGATCTCGGTCCGACCGCGGAGGTCGTGATCAGCGAATTCGTGGGCGAGGTGCGGCTGGGCTACGAGACGCTGTCCACCCCCGCCATCGCGCAGGACCTGCCCCGGCTGCGCCACGCCGCGCACCGCATGCTGGGCGCGGCGCGCACCCTCGGCGCCCGGCGGCTCGGCGCCGTGACGGAGTTCATGCAGGCGGAGATCCATGCCGGCCGCGACCCCAGCGCCAGCCTGCGCCAGGTGCTGGAAGTGGCCGCGGCGACGCTGCCGCTGATCGAGACGCCGATGGCGCGCCCCGCCACCAACGACGCGGTGCCCCCGCCCCGCCTGGCGCAGGGCGTGGGGGATTAACGCAGCGGCGCGATCCGCGCCGCCAGCAGCTCGAAGAAGCCCGGCGCGTCCAGCGTCTCCATCAGCGCCAGGTTCGCGGGCCGCCCCAGCCGGTTCCAGCGGTCGATCACCGTCCGGCCGCGCGAAGGGCCGGCTGTGCAATCCACCTCCGCCGCCGCGTCCTTCACGCCGAACAGATGCGGCGCGATCACCCAGGCGATGGCGCAGGGGTCGTGCAGCGGGAAGCCTTCGTGGTTCATGCGGCGGGACATCGGCAGGGCGCGCAGGATGGCCAGCGCCGCGCGCCAGCAGGCCCCCCCCTCCCGCGCCGCCAGCGCCCCGATCACCGCCGGCGTCACCTTGGCCTGGAAGGTCAGGTCGAGCGTCGCGATCGCGACCTTCAGGCCGAGGTTGAGCAGGATGGCCAGCGCCTCCGGGTCGTTCCAGGCGTTGAATTCGGCCGCCGGGGTGATGTTGCCCTCCGACCAGGCGCCCGACATCAGCACCAGCTCCTGCACCCGGTCCACCAGCGCGGGCTCCGTCGCGAAGGCCAGCGCCAGGTTGGTGACGGGGCCGAGCCCGATCACGGTGACGGAGGAAGGGGGCGAGGCCCGCAGCAGGTCCCGGATCGCATCCGCCGCGATGCCGGGCGCCAGCGGCGGGCCCTCCGGCAGCATGACGCCGCCGAGCCCGTCATTCCCATGCACCGCCGTCTCCGCCCGGAAGGGCGCCATCAGGGACCGCTCCGCCCCCGCGACGATCGGGATCGCCCGGCCGGT
The DNA here is from genome assembly GCF_016805305.1 of Falsiroseomonas ponticola. Lineage (GTDB taxonomy): Bacteria > Pseudomonadota > Alphaproteobacteria > Acetobacterales > Acetobacteraceae > Falsiroseomonas > Falsiroseomonas ponticola. The sequence goes on from NZ_JAERQN010000013.1 coordinate 83,669, forward strand.
CAGCCCCACCACGGCGCGGGCATTGGCGGTGGTGCGGTCCAGCCCGACATTGCCGCCGGCCACCGTCACCAGCTTCACGTCGAGTTCCGGCGACCCCAGCGCCAGCCACAGCGCGATGGCGTCATCCGTCCCCGGATCGCAGTCGATGATGGTGGTGCGCGGCATGGCGTGTCCCGGGTTGCGGCTTCGCGCCGCAGCATGCCACGTTGCGGCGGTCCGCCGCACCCTGCGAAGCGACCACCCCACGCCCGACGGGATCCCTGATGGAGTTCTGGCAGCGGTTCGAGGCGCCCCCGGCGGAGTCCAGGGCGGCGCCCGGGCCCTTCACCTCGTCCTACCCCGCCGCCCTGCCGGATGGCCGGGTGCTGGCGCTGCCGATCCGCGATTTCGGCGATTTCGGCGTGGCGGGGCTGATCGCCAACCAGGCGAGCTTCCCCGTGGTGCGCGCCCTGGCCGGCTGGATGACGGCGGCGGCGCGCCCGCTGGGCGCGGAGGTCGTGGTCGGCCTGCCGAGCCTCGGCCAGGTCTTCGCGCCGCTGGTGGCGGAGGCGCTGGGCCATCCGAACTGGGTCGCCCCCGGCTGGTCCCGCAAGCGGTGGTACGAGGAAGGGCTCTCGGTCCCCGTCCATTCCATCACCTCGCCGACGGAGCGCCGCCTCTGGCTCGATCCGCGCATCGTGCACCGGCTGCAAGGCCGCCGCGTGCTGCTGGTGGATGACGTGGTCAGCACCGGCGCCTCGGCGCTGGCCGGCCTCGCGCTGCTCCGGGCCGCTGATGTCACGCCTGTCGGGCTGCTGGTCGCCATGGCGCAGGGCCATCGCTGGCAGCCCGCCTGGCCCGCCGCCATTCCCCTCCGCGCCGCCTTCGCCACCCCCATCCTGCGCCCGGTGACGGGTGGCTGGATGCCGGAGGCCGGCACCGCGCCGCATCACCTCTGCCCGCCCCTGGACCACGCCGCATGATGAAGACGCTCCGCGCCGCCCTGCTGGCGGCGCCGCTCCTCGCCAGCCCCGCTGTCGCGCAGGATTCCATCCGCATCGGGGTGGAGGCGGGGCCGACCAGCCTCGACCCGCATTTCGCCAGCCTGATCACCAACATCGCCTTCAGCCGGCATGTCTTCCAGCCGCTGATGGAACAGGATGCCCGCCAGGCGCTGCGCCCCGCCATCGCCACCAGCATGCGCCCGGTCGACGAGCTGACCTGGGAGGTGAAGCTGGACCCCGTGGCGCGCTTCCATGACGGCGCGCCGGTCACGGTGGAGGATGTGGCCTTCACCATCGCCCGCGCCGGCGATGTGCCCAACTCCCCCTCCTCCTTCCGCTACGCCACGCGGCCCATCGCATCGGTGGAGGCGGTGGATGCGACGACGCTGCGCATCCGCACCACGCAGCCGACGCCGCTGCTGCCGAATTTTCTCGCGCTCGTCATGATCGTGTCGAAGAAGCACGGCGAAGGGGCGACGACGCAGGACTACAATGCGGGCCGCGTCATGGTCGGCACCGGGCCCTTCCGCCACGTCTCCTGGCAGCCCGGCAGCCCGGTGGTGATGGAGCGCAACCCGAACTTCCACGGCGCCGCCCCCGCCTTCGCCCGCGTCGAGTTCCGCCCCATCGCCAATGCCGGCGCGCGCAGCGCGGCACTCCAGGCCGGCGATGTCGATCTGATCGAGATCGTGCCGCCCGACCAGCTGACGCGCTTCCGCGCCGATGCCGCGCGCTTCACCGTGGCCGAAAGCCCCTCCAACCGCCTGCTGTTCCTGACCTTGGACAGCGACCGGGAGGACAGCCCGCATATCCGCGCCAAGGATGGCAGCCGCATCCCGAACCCGCTGCGCGATGCCCGCGTGCGCCGCGCCCTCTCGCTCGCCATCAACCGGGAAGCACTGACCAGCCGCATCCTGCAGGGCCAGGGCACGCCGGCCGGGGATCTCGGCCCGCCCGGCTATTTCGGCACCTCGCCGGACATGACGCCGCCCCCCTTCAACCTGGAGGAAGCGCGGCGCCTGCTGGCGGAGGCCGGCTGGGCGCAGGGCTTCGCCGTGCGGGTCAACGGGCCGAATGACCGCTTCGTCAATGACGAACAGGTGGTGCAGGCCATCGCCCAGATGTGGACGCGCCTCGGCCTGACCACCACGGTGGAAACGCGCACCCGCGCCGTCTGGCTGAGCGAGGCCGCGCAGCTCCGCTACAGCGTCAACCTCGCCGGCTTCTCCCCGAACCCGGAGCTGCTGGGCATGCTGGAGACGCAGATCCACAGCTGGAACACGACGCTCGGCCTCGGCACCGCCAATCGCGGGCGGTTCAGCAATGCGGAGGTCGATGCGCTGATCCAGCAGGCGCGCACGACGATCGATGACGAACAGCGCCGGGCGCTGACGCAGCGCGCCACGCGCCTCGCCCTGGTGGACCACACCGCGCTGATCCCGCTCTACTTCGCGCAGAACACCTGGGCGATGCGCCGCGGCTTCACCTACGAACCCCGCACCGATGAGATGACGCTGGCCTTCAGCGCCGGAAGGGCTGCGCGCTAGTCGGGCTCGCTTGATCGGCGACGGATGGGCACCCATACTCTCGCTGTCCCCGTTGGACCCTCGGAGGCAGCCGTGAGCGGGCGCAAGACGGATTATTTCGGAACCTTTCTGGAAAGTTACAAGGCCAACACCGCGTCAACGGCCCAGACTGGCTACTCCGCCCCCCGGTCCAGCAATGCGCCGGAACCGGTGGCGGAGCGAGAGCCGCCGATCGACGCGGTGGTGAAGATCTGGCCACAGGGGCCGGGGGCCGAAATGTCGGTCATTGAGGTCGCGAAGACCTTCGGCACCAGCCTGAGCGCCGCGGCGTCAGCCCTCCGTTCCATGGAGAATATCGGGCTTGCTGTGAACCGGGGCGGCACCTTCGTCCTGACCGAACTTGGGAAGAAGGCGGCATCCTTCCGCAAGTAGCGGCTTGTTGCGCCATCGGCACAGCATCACCTACCCTGCCAGCCTTCCCCAGGAAGGCCCGACGTCATGCAAGGTCGCACCCGGGTCGCCACCATCCTGCTCGTGGTGACGCTGCCGCTGATACCGCTGGTCGGTGGGCTCGCCGCGGAAAGCACGCCGCGAAGTCTGGTGCTGCTCCTCCTGATCGCCATCACAGCCGGCGCCTTCGTCTTCGTCCTGGCCGGCGATACCACCGCCGACACGCCGCTGACCCGCAGGCCGACGACGCGGGAGGCCGCGCTTGGCGTGCTGCAGACGATGGGCGTCGCATCGGCACTCGCCGTCGTGCTGATCCTGCTTGTGCTTTGGATCAAGGCGGGCGAAGGCCATGGGATCGACTGGAAAAAGCTCCCGCTTACGCAATACGCCGCCGTCGCCTTCTTCGCCGGTGCCGTCGGCTTCGGGGAGCTGATCGCCCGCTACCGCGATGACCCCGCGCGCCTGCTCGGCATGCGGCCATCCGCGGCCTATATCTGCGTCAATGTCGCCTCCGGCATACTGGCGCTAGCCCTGGTGCAGGAGTTCAACGCGATCGCGGACACGAACCCGAATCGCCGGGTGATGGAGACGCTGCTGGCCGCCTTCGGCGCCATCGCCTTCTTCCGCACCTCCCTCTTCACCGCGCGCGTGGGCGACACGGATGTCGGAATCGGGCCCTCCACCATGCTTAAGGCCTTCCTGGACGGCACGGACCGCCAAGTGAACCGTACCCAGGCAACGGACCGCGCGGATGCGGTGCTGGCCTGCATGAAGGATGTCGATTTCGCCAAGGCCCGCACCGCCCTGCCCGCCCTCTGCCTGGGCCTTGTGGAAGGGCTGACGGCGGAGGAGCAGCGTGCACTCGGTGAACAGATCGCCAGGCTGAACGAAGACCGCCAGATGGAGTCCGCCGCCAAGCCGCATATCCTTGGCGTCTATCTTCTGCGCGTCGTCGGCGGCACAGTGCTGCGGAAGGCGGTGGAAACGCTCGGCCCGACCATCCAGCGCAGCGAGGTGGCCTGGACGCCCGCGGAACCTGCGGATCCGCCCGAATGAGGCAAGGACCATCTGTGACCCACGACCCCGTTGATCCCGCGCTCCGCGCCCGCGCCGTCCAGGCCGCGCGCGGCTCCGCCCGCTTCGACCTGCTGCTGATGGGCGGCACCGTCGTCGATGTCGCCACCGGCGAACTCCGCGCCGCGGATATCGGCATCGTCGGCCCGATCATCGCCTCCGTCCACGCGCCCGGCAGCCGGGAGGATGCGGAGCGCATCGAGGATGTGTCGGGCAAATTCCTCGCGCCGGGCTTCATCGACAGCCACCTGCATTACGAAAGCAGCCTGATGGCGCCGGCGGATTACGCCGCCAGCGTGGTGCCCGCCGGCACCACCACCTGCGTCTGGGACCCGCATGAGCTCGCCAATGTGCTCGGCCTGCCCGGCGTGCGCTGGGCCATCGATGCCTCCCGCGACCTGCCGCTGCGCAGCCTGGTGGCCGCGCCCTCCTGCGTCCCCTCCGCGCCGGGGCTGGAAGTGGCGGGCGCCGATATCGGCCCGGCGGAGATGGCGGAGATGCTGTCCTGGCCGGAGATCGCGGGCGTCGCGGAGGTGATGGACATGCCCGGCGTGCTGCGCGGCACGCCGCATATGGCGGGCATCGTCGGCGCGGGCCTGGCTTCCGGCAAGAACGTCAACGGCCATGCCCGCGGCATGGTGGATGGCGATCTCCAGGCCTATGCCAGCGCCGGCGTCACGAGCTGCCATGAGATCGTGGGGCCGGAGGATTTCCTGCAGAAGCTGCGTACCGGCATGACGGTGGAGCTGCGCGGCAGCCACGACTACGTCCTGCCCGGCGTGCTGACGGCACTCGCCGCGCTGCCGATGCTGCCGCCCAACCTGGTCTTCTGCACCGACGACATCTTCCCGGATGAGCTGCTGGAGAAGGGCGGCCTGCGCGACACCATCGCGCGAATCATCGCGCGCGGGATGAACCCCATCGCGGCGATCCGCTGCGCGACCTTCCATGCGGCGATGCGCCTGAAGCGCGACGACCTCGGGCTGATCGGCGCGGGGCGGCAGGCAGATATCGTTGTTCTTTCCGACCTGCCCTCGGTCACCGTCGAGCGTGTCTTCACGGCCGGCAAGCTCGTCGCGAAGGATGGCAAGCTGATCGAGCCCCCGCGCCGCACCAAGGGACCCACGGACACGGTGAAGCTCTCCGCCCAGCCCATCGAATCCTTCATGCCGAGGGTCAACGGCATCGGCGACGGCACGGCGCATTTGAGAAAAATCGTGGGCGCGCGGCATGGGAAGTGGGGCAGCGTGGAGGTCGCGGTGCGCAACGGCTTCGCGGTCCTGCCGGCCGACCACGCCTGCATCACCATCATCCACCGCCATGGCCGCGTGCCCGCCACGCCGCAGACCGCGATCATCGAGGGCTGGGGCAATCCCCGCGGCGCCATCGCCACCACCATCAGCCATGACAGCCACAACCTGCTGGTGCTGGGCCGCGATCCCGCCGACATGCAGGCCGCCGCCAATGCGCTGATCGAGTGCGGCGGCGGCATGGCCGTGGCGCGCAATGGCCGCGTCACCGCGCTGGTCCCGCTCCCCATCGCCGGCCTGCTGGCGGAAACGCCGCCGGAGGTCACCGCCGCCAACTTCGCGGCGCTGCGGACGGAGGCCGACCAGGTGATCGACTGGCAGGGCCCCTTCCGCGTCTTCCGGGCCATGACGGGCCTGTCCCTCGCCTGCAACCCGGCGCCGCACCCGACCGACCTCGGCCTGACCGATGGCGCCACGGGCGAGATCTTCGACCCCGCGGAGCCACTTCCCGCCTGATGGGACTTGTTGCGCCGCACCTGGCTCCGTAGCCTTCGCGTCCAAGGCAATGGAGACCACGGATGCGGCGTCGCCACTGGCTGATGGGCAGCCTCGCTGCCCTCCCCCTGCCCGCCTTCGCCCAGGCCCCGCGCGCCTGGGCACCACCGACCCGCATGATCATCGGCTATGGCGCCGGCAACATCACGGACCAGGTGGCGCGCGTGCTGCTGGAGGTGATGGGCCAGCGCCATGGCTGGCGGACGGCGGCGGAGAACCTGCCCGGCGCCGGCGGCATGCTGGGCGCCAACAACCTGATCCGCGCGCCCGCCGATGGCAGCGTCTGCGGCGTGGTGGCGGCCGCGGCGCTCACCATCCTGCCGCATATCCAACGCAACCCGCGCTTCGATCCCTTCCCCGATCTGCAGGCGGTGACGGGGCTGGCCATCTCCAGCTCCTTCCTCGCCGTCAACGCCGCGCTGCCGGTGCGCAGCCTGGCCGAACTCGTGGCCCATGCGCGGTCACGCCCCGCGGACAACCCGGTCTTCTACTACTCCCCCGGCAACGCCACCGTGCCGCACCTGAACCTGGAGGCGCTGGCGCGCGGCCTCGACTTCCCGATGCAGCACGTGCCCTACCGCACCAGCGCGGCCGGCAACACGGACCTGCTCGCCAACCGCGTGCAGGTCACGATGGACAGCTTCTCCATCACCCTGCCGCATATCCAGTCCGGCGCGCTGCGGCCGCTGGCCTTCAACGGCACGGAACGCCATCCGCTGCTGCCGGAGGTGCCGACCATGGCGGAGGCCGCGCCAGGCATCCAGCTGATGAATGCCTGGATGGCCGTCTTCTTCCCCAAGGCCACGCCCGCCGCCACGGTGGATCGCGCGGCGGCGGATATCCTGGATGCCGTGCGGTCCCCCGCCTTCGCGGAGAAGCTGCCGATCGGCACCTCGCCCTTCGCGCTCGGCCCCGCCGAACTGGCGGAGCGCGTGCGCAGCGAAGGCGCGCGGATCGGCCGCCTGATCACGGAGATCGGGCTGACGCCGGACTGAGCGCCGCCATCAGCAGCAGGCGATGCAGTCGATCGAGACGAGGAAGTCGGGATGCGCCAGGCGGCGGCTCTCGATCGTCTGCCGCGCGGGGTAGTTGCCGGGCTCGAAATAGGTCTTGAAGATCGCGTCGAACTCCGCGTAGCGGTCCATGTCCGTCAGCGCGATATTCATCTTCACCGCGCGGTCGAGCCCCGTCCCCGCCTCCTCCAGGATGGCGATGATGTTCTTCATGACCTGGTGGAGCTGCGCGGCGAAATCGCCCTTGGCGATCTGCCGGTCGCCATGGAAGGGCGTCGCGCCCGTGACATAGACCATGTCCCCCGCGCGCACGGCGTGGGAGACGCCGGAGCGCATCCAGGTGACCTTGGATGAGGTGATGACCTGCCTGTCCAATGCGGTAGCTCCTGACGGTGGATCAGGACTGTAGCCGCCCCGTCCGACACGGGAACCCACTCCGCTGTTGAATCCGTCCCGCAATCCGGCACACTCCCTGCAATCGATTTCGGAGGGAACGGACACCATGATCCGCATCACGCGCCGGCTGCTGCTCGGCACCACCGCCGCCGCGCTCGCCGCGCCCGGCCTTGCCCGCGCGCAGGCCACCACGCTGAAGGTGAAGGTCTTCCCGGGCCTGGCCAATCTGCCGCTCTTCGCGGGCCAGCATACCGGCGCCTTCGAACGGCGCGGGCTGAACATCGTCATCGAGAACACGCCCAATTCCGACGTGCTGCGCAACGGCCTGGCCGCGGGCGACCACCAGCTGGTCGTGGCCGGCGTGGACAATGCGGTGGCGATGGCGGAGGCCGGGCACGACATCGGCATCCTCATCGGCGGCGACAGCGCCTTCAACGCCTTCTACGTGAAGCCGGAGATCCAGGGCTGGGCCGGCCTGCGTGGCAAGACACTGATCGTGGACGCGCCCAACACCGCCTATGCGCTGGTCGCCTACAAGATGCTGGCGATGAACGGCCTGCCACGCGGCAGCTACGAGATCCGGCCGACGGGCGGCACCTTCGCCCGCTACGAGCTGATGTTCAACGACCCGACCGCCCATGCCTCCATGCTGAACCCGCCCTTCAGCCTGCAAGCAGAGGATCGCGGCCTGCGGCGGCTGTCCACGGTGACGGAGGCGGTCGGCCCCTATCTCGGCAATGCGGGCTGGGCGATGCGCGCCTGGGCGGCGGCGAACCGGGACGTGGTCCACCGCTACCTGCAGGGCTATATCGAGGGCATCCGCTGGATGCTGGCGCCGGCGAACACGGATGCCGTCACGGCGCTGCTGGCGGAGCGGCTGCGCATCCCCGCCCCGCTCGCCCGCCGCAACCTCGCCTTGCTGACCGCGCCGGAAACCGGCTCCGCCATCGATGGCCGCTTCGATTTGCAGGGCTTCCGCACCGTGCTGGCCGTGCGGGCGGAGGTGCTGGGCAGCTGGGGCGGCACGCCGCCCGCCCCGGACCGCTACCTCGACCTCGGCTACTGGGAACGCGCCGTCGCCTCCCTGTAGGAGACGCTCCTGTCGCCTTCGCGCCACCGCGCGAAGGCGACCAGCACCATGATCCCCGCCGGGATCAGCGCGAGGTCCAGCAGCAGGCGATCCGCCGGGAACAGCCGGAACAGCGCCGCCACGATCCAGGACAGGAACAGGCCGAGGCAGAAGACCTGCAGGCTGTTCCGGCCGATCGCCGCCATGGCCTGCGGGAAGGCCTGGTGCATCCACCGCGCCTCCCGCGGCACCAGCATCGAGACCAGCCAGGCCAGCGACAGCGCATGCGCCAGGCGCAGCGGCGCCAGCACATCCTTGTCCGTCAGCGCCAGCACCCAGGCCGGCATCTCCGGCGCGAAGCCATGCATGGACAGCTTCACCCAGAAGCCCAGCAGCACCACCGTCACGGCCAGCGACACCAGCCACCAGGGCCGCGCCAGCGGCGCCGCGCCATGCAGCGCCCGCCAGCCGAGCCAGATGCCCGTCATGAACAGCACCTGCCAGGCCAGCGGATCGAAGGCGATGTAGGTGCCGCCCAGCGCCGGCGGCCGCAGCTCGAAGACCTGCGTCGCGACGTAAAGCCCCCAGGGCAGGACCAGCGCCCGCGCGCCGAAGCGCGTCAGCAGCAGCACGAAGCCCGGCAGCAGCAGCATGCACAGCACGAAGAGCGGCAGCACGCCCATGAAGTCCGGCTGATACAGGCCGACCATCGCGCCGGGGATGGCGAACCAAGGCTCGCTTGCCAGCCAGCACCAGCCCCCCGCCTCCACCACGCCATCGAGCGGCGTGAAGAGGTCGAAGCCGAAGACCATGGCGGCGAAGGCGAAGAAGACCAGCAGATGCATCCGCCAGAGCCGGGCCGCCCGCATGAGGATGTCCCGCCACGCCGCGCCGAACCCGTCCCGCGCGAATTTCAGCGAGAACACCGACCCCAGCACCAGGCCCGAGAGCAGCACGAACTGCTCCGAGCTGTCGGAGACACCCCAGGCCGCATGAATGCCCCAGGCGAAGGCGGTGCCGAAGGCGTGGCTGACGAAGATGGAGACCTGCATCCACCCCCGCAGCACGTCCAGCCGCAAATCCCTCGGCGGCCTTTTCAGACCCTCAGGCGCCGGGCGCGGCCTCCGGCCGCTTGGCTCGCCGGACTGCCGGCGGGCCGCGTTCGCGGCCTCGTCCGCCTGCGGCGGCCGCCTTGCCAGCGTCACGCCGCCACCGGCAGGAACCGCGCCCGCAGCCGGGCCAGCAGCGCCACCGCCTCCGCCCGATGCGCGAAGAGGACGAAGAGCGACATGAACCAGGTGAAGACCGCTTCCTTGAACAGCTGCCCGCCATCGCCATAGGGATCGATGCCGAGCGGGCTGACCGTGTGGAAGAAGATCGCGCCCGACATCGTCACCAGCGACCCCACCGCGCCGATCATCCGCGTGCGCGGGATCAGCACCAGCACCGCGCAGATGATTTCCTGGATCGCGACGAACAGCCGGAAGGGCTTCTCCCCGCCCGGCGTGCCGAGCCAGTCGGACAGGATGGTGAAGAGGTAGACCGACCCCTCATTGCCCGTCAGCTTGTACTGCTCGTACCAGAGGAATTCGAAGGCGATCCAGATCGCCGCCGGCCAGGCCAGCAGCGTGAGGATGCGGTCAGCCTTGGGGGAGAGCGGGATGAAGGGCGACATGGGCGGCGTCTCCGCTGGGGATCATGCCCCCTGCTTCGCCGCCGCCGCACGCGCCGTTACGGGACGCGGTGCGTGAACATTTCGTCAGACGGCTCCACCCCGAGCCCCGGCCCATCCGGCAGCACATAGGCCCCCGCCTCGCAGGCCATGTGCCGCGTGCCGGTCGGCTTCGTCAGGCGCAGGTTCGGGTCGAAGATGCTGTGCTGGTATTCATGGCAGGGCAGTTTCTGCTGGGCGGAGGAGGCCTGCAGACTCGCCGCCATGAACAGCCCCACGCCGATCGTCGCATGCGGCATGACCTCGACATTGTAGGCGTGGCACAGCGCGCCGATCCGGGCGAACTCCGTGATGCCCGTGCGGCCCATCTCCGGCTGGCCGATACCGAAGGCGCGGCGTTCCAGGCGCGGCAGCCATTCGAAGACCGTGCGCAATTCCTCGCCGAGTGCCACCGGCACGCCGACGCTCCGCGCCACCAGCGTCGTGCCCTCGATATCCTCCGGCGCGCAGGGTGCCTCCGCGAAGGCAAGGCCATGCGGCTCCAGCCGCCGGATCAGCCGGATCGCCTCCGGCGCCGTGTATTTCCAGTGAAGGTCCGCCATGATCCGCGCGCGCGGGCCGAGCCCTTCCCGCAGCGCCGCGATCTCCGCCTCCGCACCCTCATCCGCGACGACGGCGGCGAACTTGAAGCCATCGAAGCCCTTCGCCTGCCACTCCCGCGCGAAGGCCACGCGCTCATCCAACGTCGCCTTCGGCAGGCCGGAGACATAGGCCGGGATGCGCCCGTGCCGCCGCCCGCCGAGCAGCGTCGAGACCGGCACGCCGAGCGACTTGCCCAGCAGGTCCCACAGCGCGATGTCCACCGCCGCCAGCGCATCCCCGTAGAAGCCGCCGAAGAAGCCGCGCACGCGCATGAGGTCGTAGAGATCCTCATGGATCACCGCCGGCGCCGCGGGGTCGCGCCCTTCCAGCACCGGCGCCAGCACGTCATCCACGATGGCGCGCACCGCCTCCGGCGCCACGATCCCGTAGGTCTCGCCCCAGCCCGTCAGCCCCTTCTCCGTGTCGATGCGCAGCACCACGCTGCGATCCTTCGTCGGGTAGAGCGTGCGGTTGCCGGCCCGCACGATGTAGCCCGCGCGGTTGACGAATTCCCCGTCGCGCAGCGGGCCGAGATAGGGGACGTCGCGCGGGATCTCGATGACGAAGGCGCTGACCTTTTCGATCCTGTCAGGCATGGGGCGGATGCATCGTCATGGCGGGCCGCGCCGTCTCGATCAGTTCGCCGATCTCCGCCAGATCGCCCGCATCGAATTTCGGCCCCGCCGCGCGCGCGCCGGTGTGTTCCAGCAGGAAGCGGCGCTTCAGCACCTCCTTCGTCGCGCGCACCCGGAACGTCATCTGGAAGGCCAGCAGCGGCAGCGTGTCGCGGTAGATCACGCGCGCCGTCGCGCGGTCACCCGCCTTCCACGCCCGCCACAGCGCGGCATGCGCATCGGCCAGTTCCAGCGCGGGCATGGTGCCGTTGGCGCCGCGCGCCAGCTCATCCAGCACGAAGCGGGCGCCCGCGCCGCCCATCACGCCATCCAGCCGCCCGTCGGAGGCCGCCAGGATGCGCGTGACATGCTGGCCGCAGGGCAGCGTCTCCTCCTTCACGTAGCGGATGGCGGGCACGGCGGCGGCCACCGCGGCGACCGCTTCCGGGGACAGCGCCGCGCCATTCGGCGCCGGCGCGTTCTGCAGCATGATGGCGATGCCCGGCGCCGCATCCGCCACCGCCGCGTAGAAGGCCGCCTGCTTCGCCACATCCTGCCCGGCATGCGGCGGCGCCATGATCATCGCCGCCACCGCGCCGGCGGCCATCCCCTCCCGCGCCCGCGCCGCGCTCTCCGCCGGATCGGCGTGGGAGGCACCGACGATGAAGGGCAGGCGCGCCTTCAGATGCTCCCCCAGCACCGCCACCATCCGCCCGCGCTCGGCGGCCGACAGCGTCTCCACCTCGCTCGCCATGCCGGGGAAGACGATGCCGTCGGACCCCGCCTCCACCGCGAAATCGATCAGCCGCCGGAAGGCGGCCTCATCCACCTGGTTGTCCGGCGTGAAGGGCGTGGGCAGCACGGGAAAGACGCCCGAGAGGCCCCCGCTTGAATGGTGGTTCATATCTGTCGTTTCCTCATCCCTGGAAGTCGGGTTCCGGCAGGCCGCGAAGCCCGCCGGTCTCGATGGCGAAGACGCTGCCGGAGAGCGGCGCCGCGGCAAGCTCCGCCGCGGAAAGCCGCACGCGCGCGCTGGTGACGAAGAGCGTGCCGAAGCCCTCCCCCCCGAAGGCCACGCTGGTCGGCCGCGGCACGGGCAGGTGGATCACGCGGTCGGGCCGCCCATCGGGGGCGAAGCGCGCCACGCGCCACCCATCCCAGAGCGCGACCCAGACGAAGCCTTCCGCATCCACCGTCAGCCCATCCGGCACGCCCTCCCCCTCCGCGAAGCGCGCGAAGGGGCGGCGGTTGGCGATCCCGCCGGTGGCGACATCGAAATCGAAGGCATCGATCCGGCGCGCGGCGCTGTCCGCGAGGTAGAGCACAAGGTCATCCGGGCTGAAGCCGATCCCGTTCGCGACATGCAGCCCGGCCTGCATCACCTGCGCGGAGCCGTCCGCGTCGATCCGGTGCAGCGCCCCCGCATCCGGCGTCGAATCCAGCGCCAGGCTGCCGACCCAGAAGCGCCCCGCGCGGTCGCATTTGCCGTCGTTCAGGCGGAGCCCCGCGCCCTCCGCCAGTGGCGCCGCCAGCACGGCGCCGAGGCCGCGTCCATCCAGCGCCCGCACCCCGCCCCGCGCCGCCGCCACCAGCCCGCCGCCGCGCCGGGGCGCCAGCGCCGCGACCAGCTCCTCCACCGGCGTCACCTGGTCCTCGCCGGTCTCGGGGTCGCTGCGATGCAGCGCGGGCGCCAGGATATCCACCCAGTGCAGCCGCCCCTGGTGCCAGAGCGGGCCCTCCCCCAGCAGCGCCTCCGCCCGCACCGCGACGGTGACGCCGGGGGAGACGGCGGCTGGGCGCGGCGCCACGGTCAGCGTCATGGCGCTGCCCGCCGCATTGCCGGAGATGCGGCGCGCCGCCTCCATCACCTCCCGCCCCAGCGCGTGCAGCCTGGCCTCGCCCAGCCGGAAAGCCGGCCCCACCAGGCAGATGGCACCCAGCGGCCGGGCGCGGCGGTCCAGCACCGCGGCGGCCACGCCATTCACCCCGGCCGTCGCTTCCTCCAGCGAGAGCGCGTAGCCGCGGGCGGCGGCGATGGTCAGGTCGCGCTCCAGCGCCGTGGGATCGGCCAGGGTGCGCGGCCCCGGCGAGGCCAGCGGCGCGATCCTCTCCAGCAGCGCGCGGCGTTCGGCAGCGGGAAGCTGCGCCAGCATCGCCTTGCCGCAGGCGCTGGCATGGGGGTGGGCGCGGGCGCCGACGCGGTTGACCAGGCGCACCGCCTCCTGCTCCGCCTCCCGCTGGTCCACATACAGCACGCCATCGCCATCCAGCACCGCGAGCCGCGCCGTCTCCCCGGCCAGGCGCGCCAGGCGTTCCAGCTCCGGCGCCGCGGTGGCGCGCAGGTCGAAGCCGTCCCAGACGCGATGCGCCATCTCCAGGAAGCGGGAGCCCAGCGCATAGGTCTGGGTCAGCGGGTCATGCCGCAGCATCCGCGCCTCCACCAGCGCGGCCAGGATGCGATGCGCGGTGGGGCGCGCCAGGCCCGCGCGGTCCGCGATCTCCGCGAAGCGCGGCGGCGTGGGCGCATCGGCGACGAGGTTCAGCAGCGCGATGCCGCGCGTCAGGGCCTGCGTGCCCTGCACGCCGGGGCCTTCGGTCGTGCCCTGCACGCCGGTGGTCGCTGCTTCCTCGTCCTCGTTCGGCTTGCGCCGGTTCATCGCTGTCCTTCTTCGGCCTGGATCGGCGCGTCCCCGATTGACCCCGCCCCACCCTGTCCATATCCTGGAACCAAGTTCCACGGCCCGCAAGGCCAGCAGGGAACACCCAGGAGGAAGCCCCCATGCGCGCCACCCGCCGCAGCCTCATCCTCGCCACGCTCGCCATCCCGGCGGTCGCCCCGGCCCCCGCCTGGGCGCAGGACGCCTGGCCGAGCCGCCCCGTCCGCTTCATCGTCCCCTTCCCGCCCGGCGGCGCCGCGGACCTCGTCGGGCGCATGCTCGCCGCCCACTTCCAGGCGGCCTTCAACCGGGGCTTCGTGATCGAGAACCGGGGCGGCGCGGGCAGCTCCATCGGCGTCGATGCCCTCGCGAAGGCGGCGCCCGATGGCTACACGATCGGCCTCATCAACATCGCCGCCAACGCCATCCTGCCCGCGGTGCGGCGCATCCCCCTGCCCTATCGCCCCATCGAGGACTTTTCCGCAATTTCCAACCTGGCGGTCACGCCCGCTTTGGTCCTGGTGAACCCGCAGAAGCTGCCCGAGGTGCGGACCATCGCGGACCTCGTCGCCGCGGCGAAGGCGCGGCCGGAGGCGCTGAACTACGGCTCCTCCGGCGTCGGCTCCTCGCTGCATCTCGGCGTGGAGCTGTTCATGGCCAAGGCCGGCATCCGCATGACGCATGTGCCCTTCAATGGCGGCGGGCCGCTGCTGCAGGCGCTCGTCGCCGGCACCATCGACCTCAGCTTCGACGTCGCCGCCACCACGGCGCAGCTGCTCCGCGAAGGCCGGCTCCGCGCCCTGGCCACCACGGCGCCCTCGCGCATGCCGGACTACCCCGACCTGCCCGCGCTGAACGAAAGCTACCCGGGCGCGGAGCTCGCCTCCTGGCACGGCCTCGCCGCCCCCGCCGGCACGCCGGCGCCCATCCTGGCCCGCCTGGCGCAGGAGACGCAGGCCTTCCTCCGCAGCGCGGAAACCGCCGCCCGCTACAAGCAGCTCTTCCTCGAGATGCCGCAGCAGACGGAGCCCGAGGCCTTCGCCGCCTTCATGGCCCGCGAACTCGCCACCTTCCGCGACCTGGCCCGCGCCCAGAACATCGTGGTGGAGTGAGGCCCATGCTCCGCCGCTCCCTGCTCGCCACGCCCTTCCTGCTGCCCCTCGCCGCCCGGGCGCAGACCTGGCCCGACAAGCCCATCACGCTGATCGTCGGCTATGGCGCGGGCGGCGCCACGGACATCATCGCCCGCACCTTCGCGGAGCGGATGCAGCCCCTGCTCGGCCAGCCCATGGTGGTGCAGAACGTCACCGGCGCGGGCGGCACCATCGCCTCCGACCGCGTCGCCAAGGCGGCCCCCGATGGCCACACCATCCTGCTGATCCCGAACGCCCATGCGGTGGCGCCCGGCCTCTATGCCCGCCTGCCCTACGACACCGCGGGCGATTTCACCGCCCTCTTCTTCGCCGGCAATTCCGCCAATGTCCTGGTGGTGCCGGCCGGGTCGCCGGACCGGGACCTGGCCGCCCTCGCCGCCCGCGGCCGCGCCGCCGCCGCCCCCTTGCAGACCGGCAGCGCCGCCCTGGCCGGCTGGCAGCCCGCCCACCAGATCATGAAGGAGGCGCTGGGCCTCACCCTGGAACACGTCCCCTATCGCAGCGGGCCGCAGGGGCAGACGGATCTCATCGCCGGGCGGCTCGATTTCATGGTCTCCAACGTGCTGGAGGTGGCGGAGCATGTCCGCGCCGGCCGCCTGCGCGCGCTCGCCGTCACCAGCCCGACGCGCAGCCCCCTGCTGCCGGAGGTCCCGACCTTCGCCGAACTCGGCGTCACGGCGCTGCAGGCCGATAGCTGGTTCGGCTTCATCGCGCCCCGCGGCACGCCCGCCGCGGCGCTGGACCGGATGCACGCCGCCTTCGGCAGCATCGCCGCCGTGCCGGAGGTCGCATCGCGCCTCCAGACCCTCGGCCTGATCCCGGCGCCGATGGAGCGCGACGCCTGGCAGCGCTTCTACCTGGCGGAGGTCGAGAAATGGTCCGCCGTGCCGCGCCGGGCCAATATCCGCATCGAATGAAGCCCTTGCATGGTCGTTGGTGTTCCTGCTATGTTCCTATCCGCCTGCGTCCTTGGCGCGCGCTGATCGCCCGGCCCGCCGGAGGCGTCGCGGACCCCCTCGCGATTCGGTGCTAAAAGCCTCTAATCGGCATAATCGGCTAAAAGGGCTTAGTGACTGAAAGGCCACGGCCGGCGCCTATTCGGCGGCGGCGGCCACGGCGCAGACCGCGCAATCGCCATCCGACCCGAGCGTCGCCCCGGCCGCCACCATCTGCGACAGGCGCGCCAGGGATTGCAGCCGCCGAGGCGCCTTCGCCGCCTGGCGCAGGCCGAGCGCCGCCTGCATCTCCGCCACCTTCAGCGCCACCGCCAGCGGGTTGAGGATGGGCACCGCCGCGCGCAGCCGCGCCGCGATGGGCGACATGCAGGTGCAGCCCAGGATGATGGCATCCACCCCATCCTCCGCCGCCGCCGCGTCGCAGGCCGCCTGGATGCGCGCGACGATGTCGCCCTCCGCATGCTGCAGGGCGCTGACATAGCCATCGGGCCGCGCGCTGCCCGCCACCACATCCTCCGCGCCCACATGCCGGATGCGGGCGCAACCACCCTCCGCCCCCGCATCCCGCATCACCTGGCGCGGCATGTAGTCGAGCGAGGGCGGCCAGACCGTGACGATGGAGAAGCGCGGGCCGAGCGTGCCGACGAAGCGCAGGGTGGCCTCCGCCGCGCCCACCACGGGGATGTCCACCGCCGCCTTCAGCGCCGCGATCCCGTAGTCGGAGAAGGAATTGATCACCAGCGCGTCGCAGCCCGCGGCGGCGGCGGCGACCCCCGCCTCCGCCGTGTTCAGCGCCTGCATGGCGAATTCCAGCGGCGTATGGGCGAAGACCGGCATGCGCGTGGGGAAGGCCTGGATCACCGTGCCCGGCGCCGCGATCGCCGCGAGTTCCGCCGGCGCACCGAGCCCCGCCACCGCGGCCTGGGTGGCACCGACAAGGCCGATCTTCATGGGCGGGCTCCTCCGCTGGGGCGGGCGCCACGCTACGCCCGCTTCAGCGCGCGGTCACGCCATCAGCGCCATCGCCTCCTCGCTCGGCGGGTCGTCCCAGATATCGGCGGCGTCGCGGATGCGGAAGCGCGCCCGCAGCTCATCCACGCTCGTCTCCCAGTCGCGGTGGTAGTCCCAGCCGACCAGGCAGATGCTCTCCATCCCGCGCTGGAAGGCATTGGCGAATTCGCGCGGATTGAGGTTGCCGGTGGAGGCCGCGTATTTCCCGCTCTGGTCCAGCCCGCCCTTGTTGTGGAAGGACAGCAGGCCGGTGACGGCGATCATCAGCGCATGCTTCGGCATGGACCCGCCGGCGAAGGCATTGGCGCAGATCTCGCCATTCGCATCCGTGTTGTAGCCGGACAGCATGTGGGTGATGTCGTGCAGCGCCAGCAGGTCCTCCGGCATGCAGCCGGGCTCCCCGGGCAGGGCGAAGCCGCGGGCGCGGTGGAAGCGGTAGAAGACATTGCCCAGCGTGCGCGCCGGCAGCCTGCCCAGCGCCTGGAAGCGCGCGGCCTTGGCGGCATCCCCGCGATTCTCCCGCAGCATGCGGATGGCGCGCGCCACCTGCGTCACCGGCCCGCCGGGCAGCAGCTTCGGCAGCAGCTTGCGGGCGATGCAGAACTGGCTGGCGCGCACATGCTGGTGGGCGATGTTGTCGAGGAACTTCAGCGCATCGCTGCCGCGGCCGACGAAGGCGAAATACTCCCGCACCAGCTCCGCCTTCGCGGGCTCGATCTCCACGTCCACATAGGGAACGATGGTGAGGTATTCGAGCGCGCGCTCCCGATGCTCCGTCACCGGCACCAGCGCCGCGAATTCGCCGGGGCCGACAGGGCGCACCGCCAGCGGATCGAGCCCGGGCTGGCGGAAGACGGTGTCCCGCATCGCCAGCAGGAACTCCGCATGGATCGGCGCCAGCGCGCGCTTTCCATAGAGCGTGAAGACCGCCTTCATGGCGGCCAGCGCCAGTTCCGCATCCCGGCGCGACCAGTCGAGCGGATGCACCAAACCCTCCGTTGCGATGGCGGTCCCAGCCTATCGCGACGCGCGAGCGCCCTTCAACGTGTGTCGTGCGGTCAGGGCAGCGCCATCTCGATGAAGAAGGGGTAGTGGTCGCTGCCCCTCGCGTCATCGCCGATCCAGGCGCGCCGCAGCGCGGGGGCCAGCGCCGGGTGCAGGAAGGCGTAGTCGATCCGCCCGCCCGGCTCGCCGTTCCACTCCGCCAGCGTGCAGCCCGTGCGCTCCGCGTTGCCGGCCTGGACCCAGGCATCGACGAACTGCCCGCGCAGCGGCACGCGCGGCCCGGGCAGGCCGAGGTCGCCGACCAGCAGCGGATACTCCGGGTCGGCGGGGCGCAGGTTGAAGTCGCCGAACAGGATGCAGGGCTCGGGCGGCGCGGGCTCGCGCCAGCCCTCGGCCCAGCTCGGGTCCGTGTTGCGCTCATTGGCCCAGGCCATGCCGTCCCGCGGCGCGCTGGCGACCAGGGCCTTCAGCGCCTCCACCTGCGGGGTGCGCGTGCCGGGCGTGAGGTGGGAGAGGTGGAGCGAATAGACGCGGATCGCACCCCCCGGCAGGTCCAGCACCGCCTCCACCGCGCAGCGCTGGATGTCCTGGTCCCGCGCCGGCGGGCTGAAGGGCAGCACCAGCGTGCGGGTGGACCGGATCGGCCAGCGGGACAGCACCATGTTGCCGAAGCGCCGGCGGCGGTTCACCACGCGCCCCGTCGCGGCATCGCGGTAGCTGGCATCGACGTCATAGGGCGCGCCATAGACGGCGTAGCGGTCCAGCCGCTCGGCGAACCAGGCGGCCTGGTCCACGAAATCGTTGCGCCGGAAGCCGGTCGCGACCTCCTGCAGCGCGATCACGTCCGCGGCCTCGACCTCCCGCGCGATGCGCTCCAGGTCATAGGCGCCGTCCTGCCCCTTGCCGTACTGGATGTTGTAGGTCGCGAAGGTGATGGTCATGCGGGCTGCTCCTCATCCACCGGTACCAGGTCCACGCTGACCTCCAGCCCCTGCCGCCCGCCGCCCAGCAGGATGCCCTTCACCGGGCTGACATCGGCATAGTCCCGCCCCCAGCCCAGCAGCAGGTGCTCATCCGAGACGACCAGGTCGTTGGTCGGGTCCAGGTCCACCCAGCCGTGATCCGGGCCGAGCCAGCAGCCGACCCAGGCATGGGACTGGTCCGCCCCCTGCCGCCGCGCCTGGCCCGGCGGCGGGCGGGTGCGGACATAGCCGCTGGCATAGCGCGCCGGCAGGCCGATCGCCCGCAGCCCCGCGATCATCAGGTGCGCGAAATCCTGGCAGACGCCGGCCCGCAGCGTCAGCACCGTGGCGACGGGGGTGGAGATGGTGGTGACGCCGGGCTTGAAGGCGAAGTCCCGCTTGATGCGGGCGCAGAGGTCCCGCAGCCCCGCCAGCACGGGCCGGCCCGCCGGGAAGGACCGCGCGGCATAGGCGCCCGCCCCCCGGTCGGCGGGGGCGAGGATGGAGGGCAGCGCGAATTCGGCGGCGTCCCACCCTTCCGGCCGCAGCGCGGCGTCGCGCACGCTCTCCCAGGGTGGCGTCGCCTGGTCCGGCGGCGGGGGCGCGAAGGCGACATCGACCTCCGCCTCCAGCGTCACCTCGAAGGCCTCATGCGGCGCCTCCAGGAACAGCCAGGTGACGCCGTTGCCGAAATGGTCCTGCCCATCGGCGCGGTAGCCGAATTCGGGGGCGATCCGCAGCCGCGCCGCGCGCACCGCCTGGCCCGGCACCGCGCGCGGCGTCAGGTGCAGCAGGTGGGAAGCCAGGTCCACCGCGCGGCCGTAGCGATAGGCCGTGTGGTGGCGCAGCGCGTAGCGCGTCATGCCGCCGGCCGCCTGCGGCGACAGCGCGGCGGCGCGGGCTGCCGGGGGGCGTCGCGGTCGCGCGGTCCTGTCATGCGGCTCCCCCCGTCTCGACCTCGTCCAGCGCGCGGGCGCGGACATGGCTGACATAGCGCCGCGCGACGGCGTCCGACAGCGCCGCCGTCTCATGCTCCAGCGCCAGCAGCGCGTCGGGCAGGCGGGCGGCCGCGGCGTCGCGGTCCAGCTCCATCAGCACCTCATCCACCAGGCGCTGCGGCCGGGCGGCGAGGACGCTGGCCGTGGCCGCCAGCGCGTCATCCGCGCCGCCGATCTCCGCCAGCCGGTCGCGCACCGCGGTCAGCTGGAAGCCCAGCGCGCGGGGATTGCCGGGATCGGCCAGCACCAGGTCCAGCACCGGCGCGGGCTGGATGGTGGCGAGGTAGCGGGACCGGTAGGTCAGCGCGCTGTCGCAGATCTCGAGCGCGAGGCGAAGCCCCGCCTCCATCCGCCGCGGCGGCTGGTCCAGCGCATGGGCCAGGTTGCGCGCCGTGGTGGTGGCACGCTCGATCCGCCTACCGAGGTCGAGGAACATCCACGCGCCGCCGCGCACCATGTTCTCCGCCGCGATGCCCGCCACCGCCGTGCAGGCGCGGATGATGACGCCCATCGCCTCCACCAGCGCATCGAGCCGCAGCGCCCCGGCGGCGAGGCCGGCATGCCCCTCCTGGCTCAGCTGCGCGAAGGCGGCCCACATGTCATGCGTCAGCCGGTCCCGCACCGCGGCCTGGGGGCGTTCCACCATCTCCAGCAGGCCGGAAAGCGCGCCGCCCGCGCCGGCCGCCGCCATCAGCGCGCGCGGCAGGGCGGTGCCATCGGCGGGGCTGGCCGCGGCCTCGGCCTCCAGCAGCCCGGCGGCGTGCAGGCAGCGCGTCAGCGCGCGGATCTCGGCCAGTTCGCGCGGCAGGGCGGCGCCGCGCAGAAGCCGGCCGAGCAGCGCGCGCACCAGCCGCGCATTGGCTTCCAGCCGTTCCAGGTAGCGGCCGAGCCAGTAGAGGTCATCCGCCACGCGGGAGGGCAATTCGCCGGAGGACCGGCGGATGGGCAGCGTCGCCGCGCGGGGCGCGGCGGGGCCCAGGATGTCGCCCCCATCCTCCGCCAGCACCCAGACATCCTTGGCGACGCCACGGCGCGCGGGCGGCCCGGCGATCGTGTCGCCGCCGTCCAGCACATGGGCGAGCCCGCCCGGCATGGCGCGCCAGGCGCCGCCGGCATCCCGCGCCAGGTACATGCGCAGCAGCACCGGGGCGGGGTCCAGCCTCTCCCCCATCAGCCGCGGCGCGCCGGATGCCGCCATGGGCCGCGTCGCCGCCACCATCCAGGGCGGCGTGGTGCCGCGCGCGCCGAAGACATCCAGCGCGCCGAGCGCCACGGGCTGGGCGGGATCGAAGGCGGATCGCAGGCGCCAGGCATCCGGTTCCGCCTGCACGCGGCGGCGCGATTCCTCATCCCCCATCCACAGGGTTTCCAGCGCGCCGAGGCGCAGCTCCTCCCCCAGCAGGAAGCGCGCGCAGGCGGCGTGGTAGGGGGCGGCGCCCGGCGCCTCCACCAGCATGGAGCCGGGGGCGTTCACCAGCCGCACCGCGCCGGCGCGCAGCACCTGCATCAGCCCGGGCACGCCGGTGCCGGCGTTGAACTCCAGCGGGTCCGACTGCTCCCCCTTCACCCGGCGGAGGATGACGTCGATGCGCCGCAGGCCGCGCAGGGTCTTGAGGAAGACCTGGCCGTCCCGCACCGTCAGGTCGCCGGGCTCCACCAGTTCCAGCCCCAATTCGCGCGACAGCAGCAGGTGTTCCAGCCAGGTCTCCTGCCGCGCGCCCGGCGTCAGCAGCGCCATGCGGGGATTGTCCACGCCGGGCGGCGCCAGGCTCTGCAGGCCGTCCAGCCAGGTGTCGAAGAAGGGGCGCAGCGGGCGGACCTGCACGGCGCGGAAGGGTTCCGGCAGCACGCGCGCCAGCAGGGCCCGGTTCTCCGCCGCGAAGCCCACGCCATTGGCGCCGCCGCAGCGATCCGCCACCACGCGCCATTCGCCATCCGGCCCGCGCAGCAGGTCCGCGCCATAGAAGGTCAGCCGCGGGAAGGGCTGCGGCGCGGGGGCGCGGCAGGGGCGGAGGAAATGCGGGTTGCCCGCCACCAGCGCCGCCGGCAGCACCCCCGCCCGCAGCAGCGCCTGCGGGCCGTAGAGGTCATCCAGCATGGCGGCGAAGAGCTGCGCGCGCTGCGCCAGCCCGGCTTCCAGCCCCTCGAACTCCTCGGCGCGGAGGATCAGGGGGACGGGGTCGCAGCGCCAGGGGCGGCGGGTGCGCGGCCCGGCGGTGCCGGCGGCATCGGCGGCCAGCACGGTCGCCACCCCCTCCTCCTCGAAGGCGCGGTCCAGGCGGCGGGCGCGTTCCGCCACCGCCGGGTAGCCCAGCGCCGAATAGGCGCCGAGCAGCCCGCGCCAATGCGGGCGCACGCGGCCCCGGCCATCGACCATCTCGTCGAGCTGCGGCTCCTCGCGCTGTGGCGGGGGCCCACCCGCCGGCGCCGCCATGTCGGTCAGCTTGCGCGCCTCAGGTCGAGGGTGCGCGGCGTGGCGCGGCTGGTGACGATGCGCGGCGGCGCCATCGGGCCGGGGGTGTGGCCGATGGGCAGGAACAGCGCGCGGCGCCGCGCCTCGGCCTCGTTCGCATTGACCGGGAAGGTCTGGTAGTTGCGCCCGCCGGGATGCGCCACGTGATGCGTGCAGCCGCCGAGCGAGCGGCCCGTCCAGCCGTCATAGACATCGAAGGTCAGCGGCGCCTGGGCGCGCACCGTCGGATGCAGGGCGGAGGGCGGGTCCCAGGCCTTGAAGCGCACGCCGGCCACGTATTCGCCTTCCGTCCCCGTGGGCTGCAGCGGCACCGCGACGCCGTTGCAGGACAGGGTGAAGCGTTCCTCCACCCAGCCCGTGACGCGCGCCTGCAGGCGCTCCACGCTGCTGTCCACATAGCGCGTGGTGCCGCCGGCCGAGGCTTCCTCCCCCAGCACATGCCAGGGCTCCAGCGCGTTGCGCAGCTCAAGCTCCATGCCGCGCACCGCGATCGTGCCGACCTTGGGGAAGCGGAACTCGAAATGGGGTGCGAACCATGCGGGGTCCAGCTGGAAGCCGAGGCCGGATAGCTCCTCAAGGACGTCACCGAAATCCTGCCGGCAATAGTGTTCCAGCATGAAATCGTCATGCAGCCGCGTGCCCCATTTGACGAGGCGGCGTTCGTAGGGGCGCTGCCAGAAGCCGGCGACCAGACTCCGAAGAAGAACCTGCTGCGCCAGCGACATGCGCCAATGCGGCGGCATCTCGAAGCCCCGGAACTCGACCAGCCCACGACGGCCCGAGGGCCCGGAGGGGTCGTACATCTTGTCGATGCAGAATTCCGTCCGGTGGGTGTTGCCGGTCATGTCCACCAGCAGGTTGCGGAAGATTCGGTCCACCATCCAGGGCGGCGTGTCGCTGCCCGGCGGCGGCACCTGCGCCAGCGCCGTCTCCAGCTCATGCACCGCATCGCCGCGCGCCTCATCCACGCGGGGATGCTGGCTGGTGGGCCCGATGAACATGCCGCTGAAGAGGTAGGAGAGGCTCGGATGGTTGTGCCAGAAGCCGACCAGGGACTTCAGCAGGTCCGGCCGCCGCAGGAAGGGGCTGTCCGCCACCTCCGCCGCGCCCATGACCATGTGGTTGCCGCCGCCGGTGCCAACATGCCGCCCATCCAGCATGAACTTCTGCGAGTCCAGCCCGACCTGGCGGGCTTCCTCGTAGAGCTGCTCGGTGCGGGTGGAGAGGTCCTGCCAGTCGGTCGCGGGGTGGATGTTCACCTCGATCACGCCGGGGTCGGGCGTGACGGAGAAATGCAGCAGGCGGGGGTCGGAGGGCGCGAGATAGCCCTCGAGGAAGACCTTGCGGCCGGTCTCCCGCGCCGTCGCCTCGATGGCCGCGACCAGGTCCAGCCAGTCATCGCCCAAGGTCAGCGGCGGCAGGAAGCAGTGGATCAACCCGTTGCGGGCCTCGACGCACAGCGCGGTGCGCACCACGCCCGGCTCCTCCCGCCCCGGCACGGGCTGGGGCTGCTCGACGATGCGCGCGCGGCCCTCCGGCAGGTCGCGGCGGGGGCGGAGCTTTTCGCGGCGGGTGAAGGGATCGGGCTCCGGCTCGGCCTCGATCGCCTCCTCGCTCGCCCAGGGCAGGCTGTCGAGCGGCAGGCGGTAGCCGATGGGGCTGTCGCCGGGGATGAGGAAGAGTTCGCCTTCGCGAAGGGCCCATTTGCCGGATTCCCAGGCGCGGGCCTCGCCCTCGCCGCGCCGGCGCAGCGGCAGCACGCTGCCGACCTCCGCATCCAGCCCCTGGCCGAACAGCCTGGCCAGCCGCGCGCGCTCCATGGGGTCGCGCAGCTTGGCATCCTCGGCAAGGACATTGGCGGGCAGCTTCTTCTCCCGCCAGAGGTAGTAGTGGATGTCCTCATAGGCCGGGATGCGCAGCGTGGGGTCGATGCCGAGATGCCCGGCCAGCACGGTGGCGAAGGCGGCCGCGTCCTTCGCCGTGGCCTCGTCCCTGTCGTCGTCGCTGGCCAGCAGCGCGGGGTCGGTCCAGACCGGCTCCCCATCCGCGCGCCAATGGCAGTAGAGGCCCCAGCGCGGCAGCTGCTCCCCCGGATACCACTTGCCCTGCGCATAGGTCAGCGCCGCGCCGGGCGCCCAGAGGGGCGCCAGGCGCCGCAGCAGCCGGCCCGCATAGGCGCGCTTGGTCGGGCCCAGCGCCGCGGTGTTCCACTCCGCCCCGTCGCGATCGGCCTCCGCCACGAAGGTGGGCTCCCCGCCGACCGTGAGGCGCACATCGCCGGCGATCAGCGCCTCATCGACCTTCGCGCCGAGGGCGGCGATCCTCGCCCAGGCTTCCTCGGTATAGGGCTTGGTGACGCGGGGCGTCTCCTCGACGCGCCGGACCTCCATGTGGAAGCCGAACTCCGTCTCCGCCTTGTCCACGCCGCCGGTGATGGGGGCGGCGGAGGCGGGCTCCGGCGTCGCGGCCAGCGGGATATGCCCCTCCCCGGCCAGCAGGCCGGAGGTGGGGTCGAGGCCGATCCAGCCGGCGCCGGGCACATAGACCTCGCACCAGGCATGCAGGTCGGTGAAATCGACGGAGGTGCCGACGGGGCCGCTCACCGCCTTCACATCCGGCACCAGCTGGATGAGGTAGCCGGAGACGAAGCGCGCGGCGAAGCCGAGGTGGCGCAGGATCTGCACCAGCAGCCAGCCCGAGTCGCGGCAGGAGCCCTTGCGGTTGGAGAGCACTTCCTCCGGCGTCCAGACGCCGGGCTCCATGCGCACGATGTAGCCGATTTCCGTCGACAGCTTCTGGTTCAGGTCCACCAGGTAGTTGACGGTGTTGGGTGCCGTGCGGGGGATGTCCTTGAGGTAGGCGTCGAGCAGCGGGCCCGGGGCTTCCACGCGGCGGAAGGGGGCGAGTTCCTGGGCGAGCACGGGATCGTACTCGAAGGGGAAGGCCTCGGCCTGCGGCTCCACGAAGAAGTCGAAGGGGTTGATCGTCGCCATGTCGGCGAGGAGATCGACCGTCACCTCGAACTTCCGCACCCGTTCGGGGAAGACGACGCGGGCGATGAAGTTGCCCTGGGGGTCCTGCACCCAGTTGAGGAAATGCGGCTTGGGCTGGATGTCGAGCGAGTAGGAGAGGATGGGGGTCCGGCAATGGGGTGCCGGGCGCAGCCTGATCAACTGAGGGGACATGCCGACCAGCCGGTCGTAGCTGTAGGTTGTCCGGTGCGTCAGCGCGGCGTGGATGCTCATGGGGAATGTTTTGTCCGTCGGGGAGGCGGTCCCCTCGCTATCCCACCGGAATACCCCGCGCCGCAAGGCCGGAGGTGCGCCGCCGCCCGCCTGGGTGGACAGCCGGGGCCCCGGCGATCCACCCTGCGCACCGAAATCGACCTTATCGAGGGGGAAACCACCATCATGGCCCAGAAATATGCGCTGGTGACGGGCGCCGGATCGGGCGTGGGCCGCGCGGCCTCCATCGCGCTGGCGGCGGATGGCTGGACCGTGGCCCTGCTCGGCCGCCGGCGCGACGCGCTGGAGGAGACGGCGGGCCTCTGCCAGGGCAAGACCCTGGTGGTTCCCGCCGACGTCACCGAGCCGTCGCAGATCGACGCCGCCTTCGCCACGCTGGAGAAAGAGTTCGGCCGGCTGGACCTGCTGTTCAACAATGCCGGGAACAACGTGCCCGGCACGCCGTTCGAGGAGCTGACGGCGGAGCAGTGGTTCAAGGTGGTCAACGTGAACCTGAATGGCGTCTTCCTCTGCGCCCATGCGGCCTTCCGCATGATGGCGAAGCAGTCGCCCCAGGGCGGGCGCATCATCAACAACGGCTCCATCAGCGCGCATGCGCCGCGGCCGGGCAGCGCGCCCTATACCTCCACCAAGCATGCGGTGACGGGGCTGACCAAGTCCATGAACCTGGATGGCCGCCGCTTCGACATCGCCGTCGGCCAGATCGATATCGGCAATGCCGCGACGCCGATGGCGGAACGCATGGCGCGCGGCGTGCCGCAGGCGGACTGGTCCATCAAGGCGGAACCCCTGATGGATGTGGACCATGTCGGCCAGGCGGTGGCGCAGATGGCGGCCTGGCCGCTGGCGACCAATGTGCTGACCATGACCATCATGGCCACGAAGATGCCCTTCGTCGGTCGCGGCTGAGGAGGCGCTGCCCATGAACAAGCTCGATCTCCAGGGCCGGGTCGGCATCGTCACCGGCGGCGCGCGGGGCATCGGCCTCGCGGTGGCGCGGCGCATGGTGAAGTCGGGCGCCAGCGTCTCCATCTGGGACATGGACCCCGCCAAGGCGGAGGAAAGCCGCGCGGCGCTGGCCGCCGATGGCAATGTGACGGCGGAGGTGCTGGACCTGTCGGATGAGGTCGCGGTGGCGGAAGCCACGCGGCGGACGGTGGCGGCGCATGGCAAGATCGACCTGCTGGTCAACAATGCCGGCATCACCGGCGGCAACATGCCGTCCTGGGAGATTCCGGTGGCACAGTGGCGCCGCGTGATCGACGTGAACCTGAACGCGCCCTTCATCGTGGCCAGCGCGGTGGTGCCGCACCTCATCGCCAATGGCTGGGGGCGCGTGGTCAATGTCGCCTCCGTCGCCGGCAAGGAAGGCAACCCCAACGCCGCGCATTACTCCGCCAGCAAGGCGGGGCTGATCGGCTACACCAAGTCTCTGGCGAAGGAGCTGGCGACGAAGAACGTGCTGGTGAACTGCGTCTGCCCGGCGGCGGCCAGGACCGACATCTTCAACCAGATGACGGAAGCGCACATCGCCTTCATGCTGTCGAAGATTCCCATGGGCCGCTTCGTGGAGGTGGAGGAGATCGCGGCGCTGATCTGCTGGCTCTGCACCGCGGATTGCAGCTTCTCCACCGGCGCTGTCTTCGACATCTCCGGCGGCCGCGCGACCTACTGACGGGACTTGATCCGGCGCAATGAGCATCGCCTCCGCACGGCCTAGCCTTCCTCCCGCCCGGGGAATCCGGGAAGGAGACCAGGATGCGATCGATCGGCGTGCCCCTGCTGGTGTTGCTCGCGGCGCTGCCCGCGATGGCCGAGGACGGGGTGGAGCGGGGGCGCTGGATGGCGACGCAGCTGTGCAGCAGCTGCCACACCATCGCGGCGCAGGGGCCGGCCGGGCGCAACCCGGCCTCCCCGCCCTTTCCCGCCATCGCCGCGCGGGCGAATATCACGGCGGACCGCATCGCCGCCTATGTGCGCCAGCCCCACGCCAACATGCCGGATCACGGGCTGACGGCGCGCCAGGCGCAGGACCTGGCGGCCTTCATCCTGATGCAGCGGCCACGCTGAAGGCGGGCGCATGAGGGCGCTGCTGGCCGATATCGGCGGCACCAACGCCCGCTTCGCCCTGCTGGCGGAAGACCGCATCGGCCCGCCCGTCACCCTGCCCGTGGCCGGCTTCCCGACGCCGGAAGCCGCGATGGCGGCCGCGCTGGAACGGCTGGCGCCGGGCCAGCGGATGGACGCGGCGGTGCTGGCGGTGGCGGGCCCCGTTTCCGCCGGCACGGCGCGGCTGACCAATGCGCCCTGGCGCTTCGCGGAAGCGGCCATCGCCGCGCGGTTCGGCCTTCGCCACGCGCGCCTGGTGAATGACTTCCAGGCCCTGGCCCATGCGCTGCCCCATCTGGCGGCGGATGACCTGCTGCCGATCGGCGGCGGCGCCGCGGATCCCGCCGCGCCGATGCTGGTGCTCGGCCCCGGCACGGGGCTGGGCTGCGCCGCGCTGGTGCCCCACCCCGCCGGCCCGCTGGTGGTGCCGACGGAGGGCGGGCATATCGGCCTGGCCCCCACCGATGCCACGGAGGATGCGGTGGTGGCGGGCCTGCGCGCGCGCTGCGGCCGCGCGGGCGCGGAGGAAGCGCTGTCCGGCCGCGGGATCGGCCATCTGCACGCGGTGGTGGCGGCGCTGCGCGGCGCCGCGGTGCCGGAACGGGACGCGGCCGCGGTGGTGGCGGCGGCGGGCGAATGCCCGGTGGCGGCGGAGGCGCTGCGCCATTTCCTCATGCTGCTGGCGGGCTATGCGGGCGATGTCGCGCTGGCCTGGGGGGCGCGGGGCGGCGTGTTCCTGGCGGGCGGCATCCTGCCGCGCCTGGCCGGCACGCTGGACCGCGCCGCCTTCCGCCGGCGGTTCGAGGACAAGGCCCCGATGGCGGGCTGGATGCAGGGGGTGCGGCTGTCGATCGTCACGCATCCCGCCCCCGCCTTCCCGGGCCTGGC
The DNA here is from genome assembly GCF_016805305.1 of Falsiroseomonas ponticola. GTDB lineage: Bacteria > Pseudomonadota > Alphaproteobacteria > Acetobacterales > Acetobacteraceae > Falsiroseomonas > Falsiroseomonas ponticola. Next base: position 112,371 of record NZ_JAERQN010000013.1, read on the forward strand.
GGCCCTGGCGCGGGCCGGATAGGCCGGGCGGACGGCCCGGTGGCAGAACGCTAACGCACCGCGTCTATTCCTGTGCTTTGATCTCGGCGCGAGCCCATGCAAATTGTTGCATCGCAGCGCGTTGGGACGACCATCGCCTCCCCGGCACCCAGGAAGGAGCCACCCGCCCATGGACACCCCGACGACATCGAGCGCGCCCCCCATCACGGCCAGGCCCGGGGAGAGCGCCGATGCCGCCGCGCTGCGGGAGGCGATCCTGCAGAAGCTGACCTACGATCTGGGCAAGAGCCGCCTCGGCGCGCGGGACCGCGACTGGTTCATCGCCACGGCGCTGGCGGTGCGCGACCGCATCGTCGATCGCTGGATCGACCTGACGCGGGCCACCTACCAGTCCGGCGCGAAGCAGGTCTATTACCTCAGCCTCGAATTCCTCATCGGCCGGCTGCTGCGCGACAATGTCAGCAACCTGAACCTGCTGCCCACGCTGCGGGAGGCGCTGGAGCCGCTGGGCGTGGACCTGGAGAAGCTGCGCATCGCGGAGCCCGACGCGGCGCTCGGCAATGGCGGCCTCGGGCGGCTCGCGGCCTGCTTCATGGAAAGCATGGCGACGCTGTCCATCCCCGCCTTCGGCTACGGCATCCGCTACGACCACGGGCTGTTCCGCCAGATCATCCGCGATGGCTGGCAGCGCGAATACCCGGAGGACTGGCTGAACGACGGCAATCCCTGGGAATTCGCCCGCCCCGAGATCGCGCACGAGATCGGCTTCGGCGGCACGGTGGAGGCCGTGACGGTCAGCGAGGCCCGCGTCAAGCATGTGTGGAAGCCGAGCGAGACGGTGCAGGCCGTCGCCTATGACACGCCAATCGTGGGCTGGCGCGGCGCGCATGTGAACACGCTGCGCCTGTGGTCGGCCCGCGCCGTCGATCCGCTGCGGCTCGATGCCTTCAACTCCGGCGACCATGTCGGCGCGCTGGCCAACAAGGTGAAGGCGGAGAGCATCTCGAAGCTGCTCTACCCCTCCGATGAAAGCGCGGCGGGGCAGGAATTGCGGCTGCGGCAGGAATACTTCTTCTCCTCCGCCGCCCTCCAGGACCTGGTCCGCCGGCATCTGCGCGTCTATGGCGATCTGCGGTCGCTGCCCGACCGCGTCTCCATCCAGCTGAACGACACGCACCCCGCCATCGTGGTGGCGGAGCTGCTGCGCATCCTGGTCGACCTGCACGACATCCCGTGGGAGGAAGCCTGGCCGATCACGCAGAAGACGATCAGCTACACCAACCACACGCTGCTGCCGGAGGCGCTGGAAAGCTGGCCGGTGCCACTGATGGAACGGCTGCTGCCGCGGCACATGCAGCTGATCTACCTGGTCAACGCCTTCCACCTGGACAGCGTGCGCCTGCAATACCCGGGCGATGGGCGGCTGCTCTCCTCCGTCTCCCTCATCGAGGAAGGGCATGGCCGCCGCGTGCGCATGGGGCACCTGGCGGTGGTCGGCTCCCACAAGGTGAACGGCGTCTCCGCGCTGCATTCGGACCTGCTGAAGCAGACGGTCTTCGCGGATTTCCACCGGCTGTTCCCGGACCGCCTGACCAACAAGACCAACGGCATCACCTTCCGGCGCTGGCTGCAGCAATGCAATCCGGGCCTGACCTCCCTGCTGGTGGAGGCCATAGGGCCCGAGGTGCTGGACGATGCGGGTGCGCTGGCGAAGCTGAAGCCCCTCGCGGGTGACAAGGGCTTCCAGGAGAGGTTCGCGGCGGTGAAGCGCGCCAACAAGGTGGCGCTGGCGGAGCTGGTGCGGGACCGCTTCCAGCTGCGGCTCGACCCCGATGCCATCTTCGACGTGCAGATCAAGCGCATCCACGAATACAAGCGCCAGCTGCTGAACGTGCTGGAAGCGGTCGCGCTGTATGACGAGATCCGCAGCCAGCCGACGCGGGACTGGACGCCGCGCGTCAAGATCTTCGCGGGCAAGGCGGCCAGCAGCTACCACCGCGCCAAGCTCATCATCAAGCTGGCGCATGACGTGGCGCGCGTGATCAACAGCGACCCCACCGTGCGCAACCTGCTGAAGGTGGTCTTCCTGCCGAACTACAACGTCTCCCTGGCCGAGATGATCGTGCCGGCGGCCGACCTGTCGGAGCAGATCAGCACGGCGGGGATGGAGGCGTCCGGCACGGGCAACATGAAGTTCGCGCTGAACGGCGCGCTGACCATCGGCACGCTGGACGGCGCCAATGTCGAGATCAGGGAGCATGTCGGCGACGACAACATCTTCATCTTCGGCCTGACGACGCCGGAGGTGGAGCAGCGGCGGCGGGAGGGCTGGCAGGGCCAGCGCGCGGTCGACCAGTCCCGCCGGCTGCAGGAGGCGCTGGAGCAGATCGAGGCCGGCGTCTTCTCCCCCGACGATCCCGGGCGGTACCGGGAGCTGGTCGGCAACCTGCGCGGCAGCGACTACTTCATGGTGACGGCCGATTTCGACAGCTACTACGACGCGCAGCGCTTGGTCGGTCGGCGCTGGCGCGACCCTTCCGCCTGGTGGCAATCGGCCGTGATCAACACCGCCAGCATGGGGTGGTTCTCCTCCGACCGCACCATCGCCGAATACGCGCAGGAGATCTGGAACGTGCCGGTGAAGCGGTGAGGATGAAGCGTTGAGGATGGAGCCGTGGCGCGCACCGCAGGAGGCGGTGGAGGCCCTGCTGGCCGCGCGCCACGGCGACCCCTTCGCCATCCTCGGCCCGCATGCCGCGCCGGGCGGCCTGGTCATCCGCGCCCTGCTGCCGGGGGCGGAGGCGCTGGCGGTGCTGCCCTGGGATGGCGGGGAGCCGGTCCCGCTGCCGCGCCGCCACGGCGCCCTGTTCGAGGGGCTGCTGCCCGGCCGGGCCGCGCCCTTCGGCTACCGCCTGCGCGCCTCGGCGGGCGGCGGCAGCTGGGACCTCGAGGATCCCTACCGCTTCGGCGCGACGCTCGGGCCGCTCGATGACCATCTGATGGTGGAGGGCACGCACCGGCGACTGCACCGCCGGCTGGGTGCCCATGCCGTGATGCATGAGGGCGTGGCCGGCACGCGCTTCGCGGTCTGGGCGCCGAATGCGGCGCGCGTTTCCGTCGTGGGCGCCTTCAACGAATGGGACGGGCGGCGCCATCCCATGCGCAAGCGCGTGGATAGCGGGCTGTGGGAGCTGTTCATCCCCGGCCTCGGCGCCGGCGCGGCCTACAAGTATGAGATCCTGGCGCGGGACGGCACGGTGCTGCCGCTGAAGGCGGACCCCTTCGGCCGGGCGGCGGAATTGCGGCCCTCCACCGCCTCGCTGGTGCCGGCGGACAGCGATTTCGCCTGGGACGACGCGGCCTTCCTGCAGGCGCGCGCCGCCACGCAGGACCGGCGCGCGGCCATCTCCATCTACGAGGTCCATGCGCCGTCCTGGCGACGGCATCCCGGCGGCGCCTTCTACAGCTGGGACGACCTGATCGGATCGCTGATCCCGCATGTCGCCTGGATGGGCTTCACGCATATCGAGCTGATGCCCGTGATGGAGCATCCGCTCGATGAAAGCTGGGGCTACCAGCCGATCGGGCTGCATGCGCCGACGGCGCGGCTGGGCGATCCCGCGGGCCTCAAGCGCTTCATCGCCGCCTGCCACGCGCAGGGCATCGGCGTGCTGCTGGACTGGGTGCCGGCGCATTTCCCGAAGGATGTGCACGGGCTGGCGCGCTTCGACGGCCAGACGCTGTACGAGGACCCGGACCCGCTGCGCGGCTTCCACCGGGCCTGGGGCACCGCCGTCTTCGACTATGGCCGGCGCGAAGTGGCCGCCTTCCTCGCCTCCAACGCGCTCTACTGGATGGAGGAGTTCCACGCGGACGGGCTGCGCGTCGATGCCGTCTCCACCATGGTCCATCTCGACCACGGGCGCGCGCCTGGCGAATGGCGCCCGAATGCGGAGGGCGGCACGGAGCACCATGAGGCCGTGGCCTTCCTCCGCCAGGTGAATGCGCTGGTGGAGGAGGAGCACCCCGGCGCCATCATGGTGGCGGAGGAAGCGACATCCTGGCCCGGCGTCTCCCGCCCCGCCGCCGAAGGCGGGCTCGGCTTCCGCTTCAAGTGGAACATGGGCTGGATGAACGACACGCTGCGCTATTTGGCGATCGACCCCATCCACCGCCGCTGGCACCACGACCTCGTCACCTTCGGCATGATGTACGCCTTCACCGAGGATTTCGTGCTGCCGCTGAGCCATGACGAGGTGGTGCACGGCAAGGGATCGCTGCTCGGCCGGCTGCCCGGCGATGACTGGCAGCGCTTCGCGACGCTGCGCGCCTACTACGCGCTGATGTGGGCGCATCCCGGCAAGAAGCTGCTCTTCATGGGCGGCGAGATCGCGCAATGGCGGGAATGGTCGGAGGCGCGGGAGCTGGACTGGTGGCTGCTGCAATACGCCCCCCACCAGGGCGTGCAGAGGCTGGTGCGTGACCTCAACCATCTGTACCGGTCGCTGCCCGCGCTGCACGCCAGGGATGCGGAGGCGGAAGGATTTCGCTGGATCGATGCGGATGACAGCACGCGATCGATCTTTTCCTGGCTCCGTTTCGACGGAGAGGGTGGCGCGCCGGTCGCGATGATCTGCAACATGACGCCGGTGCCGCATGCCGCGCTCCGCTTCGGCCTGCCGCGGGCGGGGGCGTGGCGGGAGGTGCTGAACACGGATGCCGCGGTCTATGGCGGCTCCGGCATGGGGAATCTCGGCGGGGTGGTGGCGGAACGCGTGGCCTTCCAGGGCTTTCCCGCTTCCGCCACGGTGACGGTGCCGCCACTCGGCACCATCTGGCTGGTGGCGGAGGGTCCGGAGCCTGGGGAAGAGGCGGCGGACGACAAGAAAGGGGAGAGCGATGCCGAATAGCAGGACCCAGGCGAGTGCGCCCCTGGCGCGGACCGCGATGGCCTTCGTGCTGGCGGGCGGGCGGGGCTCGCGGCTGATGGAGCTGACGGACCGTCGCGCCAAGCCCGCGGTCTATTTCGGCGGCAAGTCGCGCATCATCGACTTCGCGCTGTCGAACGCCATGAATTCCGGCATCCGGCGCCTGGCCGTCGCCACGCAGTACAAGGCGCACAGCCTGATCCGCCACCTGCAACGGGGCTGGAACTTCCTGCGCCCCGAACGGAACGAGACCTTCGACATCCTGCCCGCCAGCCAGCGCGGCGATGGCGCCAACTGGTACCTCGGCACCGCCGATGCCGTGTACCAGAACATCGACATCATCGAGGACCTGGCCCCGCGCCACATGGTGATCCTGGCGGGCGATCACATCTACAAGCAGGATTACGAGCACATGCTGCAGCAGCATGTGGAATCCGGCGCCGACGTGACGGTGGGCTGCATCGCGGTGCCGCGCCTCGATGCCCGCGGCTTCGGCGTGATGCATGTGGATCCGGACAGCCGCATCGTCGCCTTCATGGAAAAGCCCCAGGACCCGCCCGGCATCCCGGGGCGGGAGGACCTGGCCCTCGCCTCCATGGGCATCTACGTCTTCGAGACGAAGTTCCTGTTCGAGCAGCTGCGGCGGGATGCCGCGGACCCGAACTCCCAGCGCGATTTCGGCCACGACATCATCCCCTACCTGGTGAAGCACGGGAAGGCCGTGGCGCATCGGTTCGAGCGGTCCTGCGTGCGGTCCCGCGCGGAATCGAAGCCCTATTGGCGCGATGTCGGCACCGTCGATGCCTATTGGGAGGCGAATATCGACCTGACCGACGTGGTGCCGGAACTCGACCTCTATGACCGCGACTGGCCGATCTGGACCTACGCGGAGGTGACGCCGCCGGCGAAGTTCGTGCATGACCTGGATGGCCGGCGGGGCGAGGCCATCGCCTCCCTCGTCTCGGGCGGGTGCATCGTCTCCGGCGCCATGGCGCGGCGGTCGCTGATGTTCACGGGCGTGCACCTGCACAGCTATGCGAAGATCGATGGCGCGGTGATCCTTCCTTACGTCGATGTCGGCCGCGGCGCGCGGCTGACCAATGTCGTCGTCGATCGCGGCGTGCGGATTCCGGAAGGCATGGTGGTCGGCGAGGATCCGGTGGAGGACGCGAAGCGCTTCCGCCGGACGGAGAAGGGCATCTGCCTGATCACCCAGGCGATGCTGGACCGCATCGCGCCGTGAGCGACACTCGGCAGCGGTCTCACCTTGCGGGCGCCGGCAGGCGCCCGAGCGGCCGAATGGCCGCCGCCGCTTATGCGGCGAAGGCAAGCGGCCGGAGGCCGCGCCCGCCGTTTGAGGGCATGATATGAAAATTCTCTCCGTCGCCTCCGAATGCGTGCCGCTGGTGAAGACCGGCGGGCTGGCCGATGTCGCCGGCGCGCTGCCTTCGGCGCTGGCGGCGGAGGGCGTGAAGGTCACGACGCTGCTGCCGGGCTATCCCGCCGTGATGGCGGCGCTGGGCGGCGGGCGGGCGCTGCGGCGGATCGATGATCTGTTCGGCGGCCCGGCGCGGCTGCAGCGGGGGGAGGCCGGCGGGCTCGACATCATCGCCATCGATGCGCCGCACCTCTTCGCCCGCACGGGCAACCCCTACCTGGCGCCGGATGGCGGGGAATGGGGGGATAACGGCATCCGCTTCGCGGCCCTCGGCGCCATGGCATCGCTGCTGGCGACGGGCGGCGTGCGCGGCCTGGCCTTCGACGTGGTGCATGCGCATGACTGGCAGGCGGGGCTGGCGCCGGCCTATCTGCGCTTCGGCGCCAGGCGCGTGCCCTCCGTCTTCACCGTCCACAACCTGGCCTTCCAGGGGAAATTCCCGCTCGACCTCTTCCCCCGCCTCGGCCTGCCGCCGCAGGCGCTGTCGGTGGAGGGGCTGGAGTATTTCGGCACCATCGGCTTCCTCAAATCGGGGCTCTGGTACGCGGACCGCCTCACCACCGTCTCCCCCACCTATGCGGCGGAGATCCGCACGCCGGAGGCGGGGATGGGGCTGGACGGGCTGCTGCGCGGCCGCGCGGGTGCCGTCTCCGGCATCCTGAACGGCATCGACACGGTGGAATGGGACCCGGCGACGGACCGGCATCTCGCCGCGAATTTCTCCGGCGCGAAGCTGGCGGGGCGCGCGGCGAACAAGGCGGCGCTGCAGCGGCGCCTCGGGCTTGCGGAAGACCCGGAGGCGCTGCTGATGGGCTTCGTCGGGCGCCTCACCTGGCAGAAGGGCGTGGACCTCATCCTCGGCGCCATCCCGTCCATCCTCGGCTGTGGCGCGCAGCTCGCGCTGCTCGGCACCGGGGAGCGGGGCATCGAGGATGGGGCGCGAGGCGCCGCCTGGGCGCATCCCGGGCGCATCGGCGCCGAGATCGGCTATGACGAGGGGCTGGCGCGGCTGATCTATGGCGGCGCCGATGTCGTGCTGGTGCCGAGCCGCTTCGAGCCCTGCGGCCTCGCCCAGCTCTGCGCGCTGCGCTACGGCGCGGTGCCGCTGGTGGCGCATGTCGGCGGGCTGTCCGACACGGTGGTGGACGCGAACGAGATGGCGCTGGCGCAGGGCTTGGGCACCGGCATCCACTTCGCCCCCGTGCAGCGGGAGATGCTGGAAGCCGCGGTCTGGCGCATGGCCGCGCTGTGGCGGGACCGCGCGGTCTTCGCGCGGCTGCAGAAGAACGCGCTGGCCACGGATGTGTCCTGGACACGATCGGCGAAGCGCTACGCCGCGCTCTACCGCGACGCCATCGCCGATGCAGGCTGAGGCCAGCGCGGGTTTTCACGAGCCGCTCGGCGCGACGCTCGACAGCACGGGCGCGAATTTCGCGTATCCGGCGCCGGGGGCGGAGGCGGTGTTCGTCTGCGTCTTCGACGATGCCGACAGGGAAATCGCCCGTATCCGCCTGCCGGGCCGGACCGGCGACGTGCATCACGGCCATGTCGCGGGCATGGCCGCGGGCACGCGCTACGGGCTGCGCGTCGAGGGGCCCTTCGCGCCCTGGCACGGCCACCGCTTCAACCCGCGCAAGCTGCTGGTCGATCCCTGGGCGGGGCGGATCGACCGCCGCTTCGCCCTCAATCCCGCGCTGTTCGACACGGGGGAGGCGCCGGACGGCGCGGACAGCGCGCCGCATCTGCCGAAGGCGGTGCTGGCGGCGCCGCTGCCGCCCATCCATCGCCGCGGGCCGCGCGGCCCGCAGGTGATCTACGAGCTGCATGTGAAGGGCTTCACCGCCGCGCATCCCGCCATCCCGGCGGCGATCCGCGGCACCTTCGCGGGCCTCGCCCATCCCGCCGCCATCGGCCATCTGCGCGGCCTCGGCGTGACCTGCGTGGAGGTGATGCCGGCGGCCGCCTGGATCGATGAACGGCACCTGCCGCCGCTCGGCCTGACCAACCACTGGGGCTACAACCCGGTGGCGCTGCTGGCGCCCGATCCGAAGCTGGCGCCGGGCGGCATGGCGGAGGTGCGCGCGGCGGTCGCGGCCCTGCAGGACGCCGGCATCGCGGTGGTGCTGGACGTGGTGCTGAACCACAGCGGGGAAGGCGATCACCTCGGCCCCACGCTGTCGCTGAAGGGGCTCGGCAACGCGGCCTTCCACCGGCTGCGGGGCGATGATCCGCGCCGCTACGTGGACGATTCCGGCTGCGGCCATGCGCTGGCGCTGGACCGGCCCTGGGGGCTGCGCCTCGCCATGGATGCGCTGCGGCACTGGGCCGGCCAGGCGGGGCTGGATGGCTTCCGGCTTGACCTGGCGACCACGCTGGCGCGGCGGGAACACGGCTTCGATGCGGAGGCGCCGCTGCTCCAGGCCATGCGCCAGGACCCGGTGCTGCGCGACCTGCTGATCATCGCGGAGCCCTGGGATATCGGCCGGGACGGCTATCGCCTGGGCGCCTTCCCCGCGGGCTGGGGCGAATGGAACGACCGCTTCCGCGACGATGTGCGGCGCTTCTGGCGCGGCGATGGCGGCATGGTTGGCGCGCTGGCCACGCGGCTGGCGGGCTCCACCGATGCCTTCCGCGGCCGGTCGCTGGCGGACAGCGTCAACTTCGTCACGGCGCATGATGGCTTCACGCTGCGCGACCTCGTCAGCTTCACCGCCAAGCGCAACCACGCGAATGGCGAGCAGAACCGCGACGGCACGGACGACAACAAATCCTGGAACAACGGCGCGGAAGGGCCGAGCGACGATCCCGCCATCACGGCCCGCCGCGCTTCCGATGCGCGGGCGCTGCTGGCGACGCTGCTGCTGGCGCGCGGCACGCCGATGCTCTCCATGGGGGATGAGGCCGGGCGCAGCCAGGGCGGCAACAACAACGCCTATGCGCAGGACAATGCCCTGTCCTGGTTCGACTGGGATGGCGCGGATGCGGGCCTGATCGGGTTCACGCGGCGGCTGGTGGCGGCGCGCCTCGCCCATCCCGCGCTGCATGACGGCACGGCGCTGACGGGCGGCGCCGATGCGGATGGCGTGCGGGATGTGGCGTGGCTGCGCCCCGATGGCGCCGCGATGGACCGCTGGGGGGATCACGATTGCCGCGCGCTGGTCGCCGTGCTGCACGCACAAGGCGATCGCTGCCTGGTGGCGCTGAACGCCGGCGACGCCACGCCGCTGGTGCTGCCCCTTGCCCGCCCCGGCCGCGCCTGGCGCCTGCTGGCGGACAGCAGCGCGCCCGACGCCACCGCCCTGCCCGCCATGCTGCCCGCGCGATCCGTGCTGCTGCTGGCGGAGGAAGCGACCCTCTCGCGCTCGCCGGCCGATGACCCCGCGCTGCTGGCGCGCCTCGCCCGCGCGGCGGGGATCGAGCCCGTCTGGCATGCCATCTCCGGGGAGCGGCATGAGGTGCCGGTGGCAACGCTGACCGCGCTGCTCGGCGCGCTCGGCCTGCCGGCGGGGAACCGGGATGCCATGCAGGGCAGCCTGGCGCGGCTCTCGGCCGCGCGGGCGCTGCCGGCCTCCGCCACGCTGCGCGCGGGCCAGCCCCTGCCGATGGCGCTGTCCGGCCGCCCCGTGATGCTGCGCATCGCCTGCGAGGATGGCAGCGAGCATCGCTGGGCCGTGCCGCCGGAAGCCGGCGAGACGCGCCGCCTGGCGCGCGCCGATGGCAGCGCGGCGGCGGACCGGCTGGTGGCGCTGCCGCCCCTGCCGGAAGGCCGCCACATCCTGTTCGACGAAGCCGCGCCGGAGGCGCGCTGCACCCTCTCCATCGTGCCCGCGCGCTGCTTCCTGCCGCCGCTGCTGGACCGGCCGCGCTTCGGCATCGCGGCCCAGATCTACGCGCTGCGCGGCGCCAGGGACCAGGGGATCGGCGATTTCGGCGCGGTGGCGGAACTGGCGCGGGTGGCGCGGGACCAGGGCGCGGCCTTCCTCGGGCTCAGCCCGCCGCATGCGCTGACGCCGGTCGATCGCAGCCGCGCCAGCCCCTACCACCCCAGCGACCGGCGCTTCCTCGACCCCATCTTCATCGATGTCTCGGGCCTGCCGGGGGGCGATCGGCTGGGCGCGCTGGCCGCCGGCGCCAGCGTGGACCACGCCGCCGTCTGGGCCGCCAAGCGCGCCGTGCTGCGCGCGGCGTGGGAGCGGGGGCCGCGCGACGCCCCGCCCGAGCCCGGCAGCGCGCTGGCCCGCTTCTGCACCTACATCGCCATCGCGGAACAGCAGGGCCACACCGATGCGCGCCGCTGGCCGGAGGGGCTGCGGCACGGCGATGACCACGGCGTGGCCGGCTTCGCCGCGCGGCACGCGGATGCCGTGGGCTTCGCCGCCTTCTGCCAGCGCCTGGCCGACGCGCAACTGGCCGAGGCCGGGCGTGCCGGCGCCGGCCTCTACCGCGACCTCGCCGTCGGCGCCGCGCCGGATGGCGCCGAGATCTGGTCCGGCGAGGGGCGCTTCCTGCCCGGCTTCTCGATCGGCGCGCCGCCCGATCCCTTCAGCGCGGAGGGCCAGGTCTGGGCCCTGCCGCCGCCCGACCCGCGCCATGCCGCGGAGACCGGGCACGCCGCCTTCGCCGGGCTGATCCGCGCCAATATGCGCCACGCCGCGGCGCTGCGCGTCGATCACGTGCTCGGCCTGCGGCGCCTGTTCCTGGTGCCGGAAGGCGCGCGCGGCTCGGAAGGCGCCTACCTCGCCTATCCCTTCGCCGACATGCTCGGCCACCTGGCGCTGGAGAGCATGCGGGCGCGCTGCCTGGTGGTGGGGGAGGATCTCGGCACGGTGCCGGAAGGCATCGGCCCCGCGCTGCAATCCGCCGATGTGCTCTCCTACCGCGTGCTGTGGTTCGAGAAGGAGGGCGCACGCTTCCGCCCGCCGCGGCACTATCCCGCCCGCGCCGCCGCCTGCGTCGCGACGCATGACCTCGCGACGCTGGCCGGCTTCTGGACCGGGGCCGATCTGGAGGAGCGGGAGGCGCTCGGCCTGCTGGCCGATCCGGCGGCGGAGCAGGCGGCCCGCGCCGCCGACCGCGCCGCGCTCTGCGCCCTGCTGGCCGAGGAAGGGCTGCTGCCGGAGGGCGCCGGCCCCGACCAGCCCATGGACGATGCCCTGGCCGCCGCCATCCATGCGCTGGTGGCGCGCACGCCCTCCGCCCTCATGCTCGTGCAGGCGGAGGACCTGGCGGGGGAGACCATCGCGGTGAACCTGCCCGGCACGGATCGCGAAAGGCTCAACTGGCGCCGCCGCCTGCCCATGCCCGTTGCCGGCCTGGCCGCGCTGCCGCGCGCGCAGGCGATCCTTGCAACCCTGCGCGGCGTGCGCCCCGTCTAGGCCGCGCCCTACCCCCGTTGCAGACTGCGCCGCACCGATTGGGGGGAGATGCGCGGGATGTCGGCCGAGGGTCAGGAACGCTTCCAGACGCTGCATGAGCTGGTGAAGGCCGCGAAGCTGCGGCTCAACGCCAATATCTGGGACTACCTGGTCGGCGCGACCGAGACCGAGACGACGCTGCAGCGCAACCGCGCCTCGCTGGATGCCTGGGCCTTCCGGCCGCGCGTGCTGCGGGATGTCAGCACGGTCGATTGCTCCGGCGATTTCCTCGGCAGGCGGCGCATCCGGCTGCCGGTGGCCCTCGCCCCCGTCGGCTCGCTCGACAGCTTCGATCCGGGGGGCGCGGCGACGGCGGGGCGGGCGGCCTCGGCCTTCGGCGTGCCGATCATCGTCAGCAGCGTGACGGAGCCGGGGCTGGAGGGTTCGGCCGCCGCCAATCCGGACGGGCCCAAGATCTTCCAGCTCTATGTCCGCGGCGGGCCGGACTTCATCGACAGCCACATCAGGCGCGCGATGGATGCCGGCTACGATGCCTTCGCCATCACGGTGGACACCGCCCATTACAGCCGCCGCGAACGCGACATCGCCAAGCGCTTCGTCAAGCACTGGCGGGCGCGGAGCGAGGGGATGAACCATCAGGCCGCGCTGTCCTGGGCCGATATCGCCCGCGTCCGCGCGGCGCATCCCGGCGTGACGCTGATCCTGAAGGGGATCGGCACGGCGGAGGATGCGACGATGGCGGTCGAGCACGGGATCGACGTCGTCTATGTCTCCAACCATGGCGGGCGGCAGCTGGACCATGGCCGCGGATCGCTGGCCGTCCTGCCGGAAGTCGTGGAGGCCGTTTCCGGCCGCGCGCGGGTCTGGATGGATGGCGGCATCAGCCGGGGGACGGACCTGGTGAAGGCCATCATCCTGGGCGCGGAGCTGGTGGGCATCGGGCGCCTCTACTGCTACGGCCTGGCGGCCGCGGGGCAGGATGGCGTGCGCCGCGTGCTGGAACTGCTGGAGGACGAGGTGCAGACCTGCCTCGGCCTGCTGGGCGCCACCAGCTTCGCCGCCGCCGACCGCAGCATGCTGCATCCGGTGGCGCCGCTGGTGGTGCCGCATGTGCATTCCGCCTTCCCGCTGCTGGCGGAGCCGCATCGGGGCTACTGAGCCTTGCCGGCGCCGCCGGGCGGGTGGGATAGTCCGCCCGCGCCATCGCCTCCCCGCGACCTGCCCCGAGGATCCGTGCGACCCCATCGCCCCACTGCCCCCGCCGCCGGTCGCAGCCTGGTCATCGCCGCCCTGCTGCTGCTGCCGCTGGCGGCGGAGGCGCAGCAGCGCCCGGCCCGGCCGGCGCCGCGCCCCCCCGTGGCCACGCAGCCCCTGCCCGCCCCCGTCGCGCCGGCCCCCGCGCCGCTGGAACGGCGCATCGGGCTGGATGAGCTGGGGCTGGAGGCGGGCCTCGCCTTCGGCACCGCCGGGCGAGAGGTCGCCTTCGCCATGCCGCGCGACATTCCGGGGCTGGAGGCGCGCGCGAGCCTCGCCTTCGACCTCGTCGCCCCCTTCGCCGGCCGCCAGGCGGTGGAGGTCTGGGCGAATGGCCGGGTGCTGGCCAGCCGCGCCTTCCCGGAGGGCGAGGCGCGGCTGACGATCGACCTGCCCATCCCCGCCGCCGACCTGGCGCGGGATAGCGCGGCGCTGCGGCTCGGCCTGCGGCTGGTGGACCAGGGGGGCGGCGCGCTGGCGACGCTGCGGGCGGACAGCCACCTGGCCCTGCTGCTGCCGGATGGCATGGCGCCCTCCGTCGCGACCCTGTTCCGCCTGATGCCGCGCCAGGTGCAGGTGCTGACCCGCCCCGGGCCCCTGCCGGTGGCGGAAGCCGCGGCGGCGCTGCGCATCGGGCTCGCGCTGGCCGGTTCGGGGCGGGAGGTGCGGATCGGCTCCGGCGCGCCGCCGGCGCTCGAACGCGGGCCGGGGGGCCAGCGCCTCTGGACCACCGGGGCGGTGGTGGTGGGGCTCGGCCCCGCCGGCGCGGCGGTGCTGGACCTCGATGGCATGCCGGCGCTGGCGCTGGGCGGGCCGCAGCCGGAACGGGCGGCGGGGCTGCTGGACGGGCCGTGGCGGGATGCGGCGGCGGCGGGCACGCTCAGCGTGCGGGATGCCCGCGCGCCGGATGCGGCGATGGCCGCCCTGCCCTTCTCCGCCCTCCGGGGCACGACGCTGCCGCAGGAAGGCGCCACGCCGGGCTGGGCGCTGGAATTCGCGGCGCGGGACCTGCCAGGCGGCGCGCTGCCCGCGGCGCTCGACCTCGCCTTCAGCCTCACCCCGGATGCGGGCGGGCGCAGCGTGGCGACGGCGGTGCTGAACGACACCATGCTGGGCAGCGCGGCGCTGGGCGCGGAGATGCCGGCGCGGATCAGCCTGCCCATCCCGCCGGCGCTGCTGCGGCTCGACAACCGGCTGGTGGTGACGCTGCAGCGCCCCGCCGCCGGCGGCCTGGCGCAGCTGCTGCCGGACAGCCTGCTGCGCCTGTCCCCCGCGCCGCCGCCGCGCGATTTCCTCGGCCTGCCCGGCCGCTTCGCCGGCGGGGTGGAGGTGATCCTGGACGCGCCGGAGGGCGGCCCGGTGGCGGAGGCGCTGAACCCCATCCTCTGGCTGCTGCGCGGCCTGGTGCCGGCGGCGGCGCCGCTCAGCGTCTCGCTGCGCGACGGCGCGGCGCCGCCGCGTCCCTCCGGCCCCTTCGTCGCCGTCACCGCGGACCCGCCCGCGGGCAGCCGGCCCGTGCTGCGCTTCGATGCCGGGCGGCTGGCGCTGACGGACCGGGATGGCCGGCCGCTGCTGGACCTCGACGGCGTGCAGCGCATGATCGCCGCGGCGCTGGTGACGGCGGAGGGCGACCACCCCGGCCTCTGGCTGCGGCTGCCGACCCTGATGCCGGCCCTGCCCGCCGCCGCGCCGCGGCTGGAACGCGGCGACGTGGCGCTGCTGGATGGGCAGGGCGTCGCGCTGGCCTGGTCCAGCGCCGCGCCGGTGCCGGAGGTGCGCGTGGCCTATGCCGCCGCACCCGCCACACCGGCCGCGCCCGCCACGCCTGCCGCGGCGCCGGCCGGGCCGCCCGCCGCCCGCTCCGCCATCCTGGTCTGGCGTCCCTATGTGCTGGCGGTGCTCTGGCTGCTGGGTGCCGGCCTGGTCGCCTATGCCTTCGCGCGGCCGAGGCGGGAGGCCGAGGCGTGACCGCGCCCGTGCCGGCCCAGCTCGTCTTCATCCACCTGCCCAAGACCGGCGGCTTCGCCCTGCATGCCGCCCTGGCCCGGGCCCTGCCGGCCGATCGCGTGCTGCGGATCGGCGACGAGGCCGAGCACGCCGCCTTCCTGGCCATGGCGCCGGAGCAGGTGGCGGGCCGGGCGCTGGTCAGCGGCCATGTCACGGTGAACGAGGCGCTGGAGCGCGCCCGCCCCGATGCCCGCTTCGTCACCCTGCTGCGGGACCCCGTGGCGCGGCTGCTTTCCGCCTTCAACTACATGGCGACCTGGCCCGGCCACCCGCTGCATGCCGTCTTCCGCGACCGCGGCTTCGCCGAGTTCATCCGCGAATCCGCCCATGGCCTGGCCGGGGAGGCCTGCCGCCAGCTGACCGGCGCGGCATCGGCGAAGGAGGCGATCCCGATCCTGGAGGGGTGCTACGCCCTTGTCGGCACCACCGCCCGGGTCGATGACGTCGCCACCACGCTGCATCGTTGGCTGGGCGTCGCCCCGGGCGCGGTGGAGCGGGAGAACGTCACCACCGGCCAGGGCCGCATCACCCTGGACAGCGAGACCTGCGAGATCCTGCTGGAGGTGACGCGGGAGGACCGCGCCCTGTTCGAGCATGTGGCGATCCGCCATGGCGGGCTGATGCGCCACCCGGGCGCGCCGGGCTGACCCGCGGCCGGCACCGCCGGCATCACCCGGGCTCCGCCGCCTCCACCAGCCCGCGCAGCCCCTCCGCATCCGCCAGGCGCTGCTGCAGGGTGATGCAGAAGCGGGCGAGCGCCGCGCCATCGATCACCGCATGGTCCATCGCGCCGCCGAGCGAGAGCACGCGCCGCGGCGCGCCGCCCGCCACCGCCGGGCGCGTCTCGATCCCGCCCACCGCGACGGAGACGGTGAAGGGGTTGGGCGGGAAGGCGACCATGCGGAAATCGAGCCCCGGCCGCTGCAGGCTGGTCAGCCCGATCGTGCCTTGCACGCGGCGCAGGAAATGCGGATCGGCGGCGATGCGGCGGAAGACGAGCGCGCGCAGCGGCTTCGGCAGGCGCAGCAGGCGGCGGCGGCGCTGCACCTCCGCCGTCCGCGTCAGGTCGCCCTTCAGCGCGGCGCGCAGCTCCTCATGGATCGCCATCACGTCCTTCGATTGCGCGGCGCGGATGGTCAGGCCCATGGGCAGGCGCGTGCCATCGGGCTGCTTGCGGTCCACCACCGTCGCCACATCGGCGTCGCGGAAGGTCACCAGCTTCCTGCCGTGGCGGAAGGTCAGCACCGCCGGGTTCAGCGCCGCCGCCACGGCCACCGCCTCCACCAGCACGGCGTGCAGCGACACCGCCTGCCGGTCCGCCCGGCGCAGCCTGGCCAGCCCGTCCATGATGCGGGTGACATCGGCCTCGATCATGCCGTGGAAGGTCATCGGCCGGTGCAGCGACAGCATGCCGAGGATGAGGTCGCGCAGCGGCGGCCAGGGGCGTTCCGTGTAGTCGGGGATCGTCGTCATGGCTGCTTCAGCACCCCATCCTCCATGTGCAGCCGCCGCGTCGCCAGGTCGAGGCAGCGTTCGTCATGCGTCGCCATCACCACCGCGCAATCCTGGCCGCTCGTCAGCGCCGCCAGCAGCGCCACCACGGCGCGCCCGCTGCGGCCATCGAGCGAGGCGGTGGGTTCATCCGCCAGCACCAGCGCCGGCCGCCGCACCAGCGCGCGCGCCACCGCGACGCGCTGCTGTTCGCCGCCGGACAGCCGCGCGGTCGCCTCCCCGCCACGGCCGCCGAGGCCGACCGCCTCCAGCATCGCCAGCGCCGCCGCGCGGTCCCGCGCGGGCTCGGCGCCGGGCTGGCCATGCAGCGCGGCCTCCACATTTTCCACCACGCTCAGCGACCGCAGCAGGTGGTGGCGCTGGAAGACGAAGCCGATGCGCCGGCGCAGCGCGCCGAGCGCCCGCCCCTCCAGCCCCCGCACATCCTGGCCGAGCAGGCGGAGATCGCCTTCCTCCGGCACCCGCAGCGCGCCCAGCAGGGTCAGCAGCGTGGTCTTGCCCGACCCGGAGGGACCGGTGAGCGCGACGAAATCCCCGGCCCGCAGGTCGAGCGTGACGCCCCGCAGCACGACGCGGCGCCGCGCCCCGCTGCCGAAGCCGTGGCCGACATCGCGGAGCCCGGCCAGCAGGGCGGTCATCCGAACAGCTCCAGCGGGTCCGCGCGCCGCAGCCGCAGCGTCGCCAGCCCCGCCGCGACGGCCGCCATGGCGAGGCTCAGCCCCAGCACCATCGCCATGTCGGCGCCATGCACGCCGATCGGCAGGCGCGTGACCTCCGCCGCCACGCCGGTGACGGCCAGCGCCAGGGCCAGCGCCGGCAGCCAGGTGACCAGCGCGATGGCGATGGCCGCCTGCGCCACCACCGCCGCCAGGAAGGCCGGCGGATAGCCCTGCGCCAGCAGCACCGCGTATTCGGGCAGATTCGCATCCACCAGGCCGTTCAGCACCTGCAGGATGAAGACGATGCCGACCGCGATGCCGACCAGCAGCCCGACATTGAAGATCACGCCGATCGGCGTGCGGCTGGCGTAGAAGTGCCGTTCCTCCGCCAGGTAGTCGGCCCGCGTCAGCACCCGCGCGCGGCCTTCGATCCGCGCGGCGATGGCGGCCGCCATCGCCTGCGCCCCGGCGCCCGGTTCCAGCCGCAGCAACCCGATCGAGACGCGGTCCAGCGGCACGCCGAGCGTGGCGTGCAGCGTCAGGTCGCTCATCAGCAGGGTGCCGTCGATGGTGAAGGAGGGGCCGAGGGTGAAGAGCCCGCGCACCGAGAGCACCGGCGCCAGGTCCGCGGCCGGCGCATAGACCGGCAGGCGCGCCAGCCCGTCCTGCGCCACCTGCGCGATGACGGCGCCGAATTCCTGGCGCGACAGCCGGTCGATCAGCGCGGTGTCGGGGACGGACAGCGCGCGCTGCGCCGCCACCACCGCCGGCAGGTCCAGCACGCGGGCGGCGGGATCGATGCCGAGCAGCCAGGCGGAGAGGTTGCCGCCCGTCTCCGGGCTGCGGATCTGGCCGCTATAGGCGTAGAGGATCGCGGCCTCCGCCACGCCCGGCACCCCCGCCGCATCGCGCAGCGCCGCGCGCGGGAACCAGGGGGGCGAGAAGGTGAGCGCCCGGTAGCCCGGGCTGACCAGCACGAGGTCCGCCGCCAGCGCCCGCGGCAGGGCGAGCGCGCTGTCATAGAGCCCGTTGCGGAAGCCCACCTGCACCAGCATCAGCATCACCGCGACCGCCACGCCCGCCAGCGCGGCGAGGGAGGCGAGCGCGCGGTGGCGCAGCTGGCGCAGGGCCAGCAGGACGGCGAAGCGCGCCAGCGCCATCACGGGCGCGGCGCGGCCAGGGGGATGCGCACCTCCACCTCCGCCCCCACCACCGGCGGCAGGGGGCCGAGGGGGCGGATCGTCACCTCCACGATCCGGGCATCCCGCCCGACCAGCACGTCGGAGCTGGTGCGGCGCTGGCGCATGACGAGCCGGCCCACCACCTCCACCCTTCCCTCCACCGGCGCCGCCAGCACGCGGCCGGACAGGCGGGCGGGTTGGCCGGGGGCGACGCGGGGGGCATCCGCCTCCTCCACCTCCGCCACCACCACCAGGCGGTCGAGGGCGGCCATCTGCAGGATGCCCTCATCCCCGATGCTCTCCCCGCCCCGCCGCAGCAGCGCCAGCACCGTGCCGGCGAAGGGCGCGCGGATGGTGGTGCGGGCCAGCTCGGCCTCGGCCTCCGCCACCGCGGCGCGGCTGACGGCGGTGCGGGCGGCGGCGGCGCGGCGATCCTCCTCCCGCACCTCGCTCAGGGCGCGCAGCTCGGCTTCCGCCTGGCGCAGCGCGGCCTCGGCCCGTTCCAGCTCCGCCTGGCGCTGTTCCAGCGTGGCCTGGGCGGCGATGCTGGTGGCGCGGAGCGTCGCGATGCGGGCGTGTTCCTGCCGCGCCAGCGTCAGCTCCGCCTCCCGCGCCCGCACCAGGGCGCGCTGGGCCAGGATCAGGCCGGCCTTGGCGGGGGCGCTGGCCTGCGCTTCCTCGGCCTGCGCCAGGGCCAGGCGGGCGCGCGCGGCCTCGGCCTGGGCTTCCGCCACCGCATGGGTATCCAGCAGCGCCACCACCTGCCCGGCCGCGACCGCCTGCCCCTCCTCCACCAGCACGCGGCCCAGCACGCCGCGATAGGGGCCATGGAGCGCGATGACGCGCCCCTCGGGCTCGATCCGCCCGCGGGCCACCAGCGCGGTGGCGGCGGCCGGGGATTGCGCCGCGGGCGCGGGCCCGTCCGGGTGCGGCAGCAGCAGCAGCGCCGGCACCGCGAGCAGGAGGAGGCCCGGGAGCCAGAGGCGGCGCCTCATCCCCCGCCCTCCTGCCCGCGGGAGAAATCGGCCGCCAGGTCGAAGCGCAGCAGGAAGCGGGCCTCGCCCTCGATCCGGCGTTCCTCGATCACCTCCGTCCCGAAGCGGCCATAGGCGGGCAGCGGGCGGCGGCGGGCGGTGCCGTAGCCGTGGCGCAGCCCGCGCGCGCGCAGATCCGCGTAGCAGGCGCGGCGGAAGCGCAGCGCGCCGCGCAGGTCATGCGGGCCATCGGAGAAGAAGGTCAGCATCTCCCCGATCCCGGGCCCGCGCGGCACGGCGAAGCCGAAGCGGGCGGCCTGCACGGTGCGCAGCGCCAGGTTCACCGCCAGGCCGCGCCGGACGGCGCCGCCGGCATCCCGCAGCACATAGACCACCTGGTCCGCATAGGGCACCGGCGCCGCGATGCGCCCCGCCGCGTCATCCCATTCCCAGAGGCGCCGCAGCAGCACGGCCGGGCGGATGGGTTCGAAGGCGCGGTAGAAGGCCTGTTCATAGGCCAGCACGGCGGCGGGGTCGGCGGTGTCCAGCACCTCGAACCCGGCCAGCGGGGGCGGCAGGATCCTCATGCCAGCGGCACCGGGCGCAGCATGAGGGGACGGTCCGGCGCCAGGGTGGTGCGGCCGCGCAGGCCGATGGGCGCTTCCTCCACCGGCTCCAGCCGCCAGCGCCGGACGAGGGCCAGCATCGCCACCACCAGTTCCAGGTCGGCGAAGTGGTTGCCGATGCATTGGTGCCGCCCCCAGGCATAGGGCAGCAGGTTGCGCCGCGCGGCCGCGCCGGCGCCGAGGAACCGGTCCGGCCGGAAGTCCTCCGGCGCCTCCCACAGCGCGGGGCTGCGATGGATGGCGAAGATGGAGACGAGCACGGTGGTGCCGGCGCGGATGCGGAAGCCGCCGAGGTCATCATCCGCCGCGCAGTCCCGGCCCATGTTGTAGACCGGCGGGTAGAGCCGCATCGCCTCCTCCACCACCGCCGCGGCATAGGGCAGGCGCGGCAGGTCGGCGGGCGTGGGGGCGCGGTCGCCCAGCACCGGCAGGGCTTCGTCCCGCAGCGCCTGCGCCACGCCGGGGTGGCGGGCCAGCAGGTGCATCAGCCAGGTCAGGGCCGTCGCCGTCGTCTCGAACCCCGCGGCGAACAGCGTCTTCAGCTCATCCAGCAGGGCCTGGCGCGGCAGCGGCGCGTCATCCGGCCGGCCGCGGATCAGCGCGGCCAGCAGGTCGTCCGGCTGGGCATCGGGCGCGGCGAGCCGGCGGTCAAGCTCCCGCCCCAGGAAGGCCTCCAGCGTGCGGCGCGTGGCGTTGACGGCGCGGTTGACGGGCACCGGCACCCAGAGCGGCCAGCGGATGAAGGACCAGTTCCGGCGCATGAGCTGCGCCAGGCAATCCTGCACCGCGGCGACGAAGGCCGCGCCCTCCCCCTCCCCGATCCGGCGGGAGAGCAGGACGCCGCCGATGACGCCGATGGCGATGCGCCCGGCTTCCTGCCCGGCATCGATGGGATCGCCGGCCCAGCGGTCCATCGTCTCCGCCATCACCGCCGCCGTGGTCGCAGCGAGATCGCCGAGGCGGTCCGCGCGGAAGGAGGGCTGCATCCGGCGCCGGCGGGCGCGCCAGAGGTCACCCTCCGTCGCCAGCAGCCCCTCGCCGATCACGGCGCCGAGGTTGCGGTTGATGCGGCCGCGCGGGTAGCGGTCCGCGCGCGTCACCAGCACCTCCCTCGCCAGGTCGGGGCGGCCGATGGCGACGATGCGGCGCGGGCCGAGGCGGATGCCGACGATGCCGCCATGCGCCTGCAGCGCCGCGGCGGGGAAGCTGTGCGGCGCGGCCGCCATGGCGCGCAGATGGCCGAGCGGACCGCCACCTTCCAGGGCGGGAACATCGGGCAGGGCGGCGGGAGGGGCTGGCTGGCTGCCGGCGATGGTCATGTCGGCGGCAAAATGCCTCAAACGCCGGTTGCAGCATAGCACAACCGGCCGGCGAGATTGCGGGGAGGGGCTGGCCGCGCGGGCGGCGTGAAGCGCAGAAGGCCGGGTCAGTGATGACCCGGCCTTCTGCGTGGCGTGGAAACCGGCGTTTCCAAGTAATCGGATGGCGGACCCGAAGAGATTCGAACTCCTAACCCCCAGATCCGTAGTCTGGTGCTCTATCCAATTGAGCTACGGGTCCGCACGGGGGGCGATTTAGCGGGGTCGGCGGGGGGGCGCAACCCCTCCGCCAACCCCGCGTCACCAATTTTACGCCGAGAGCTTTTCCAGCTCCCGCAGCACGGCCTCGCCCATCACGGTGGTGCCGACGCGCGCGCGGCCGGGGGACATGATGTCGGCCGTGCGCAGCCCGCCCGCCAGCACCTTCTCCACCGCCGTCTCGATCAGCTTCGCATCCTCGTCCATGCCGAAGGACAGGCGCAGCAGCATGGCGAAGGACAGGATCTGCGCGCAGGGATTGGCGACACCCTTGCCCGCGATGTCGGGCGCGCTGCCATGGATCGGCTCATACAGCGCATGCCGCTTGCCGGAGGGCTGCAGCGCGCCGAGCGTGGCGGAGGGCAGCATGCCGAGCGAGCCCGTCAGCGCCGCCGCCAGGTCCGACAGCACGTCGCCGAAGAGGTTGCCGCCGAGGATGACGTCGAACTGCTTCGGGCGGCTGGCCAGCTGCATCGCGCAATTGTCGGCGTACATGTGCTGCAGCTCGACATCCGGATACTCGGCCTTGCCGACCTCCCCGACGACGGCGCGCCAGAGGCGGCCGGACTGCATGACGTTGGCCTTCTCCACGCTGGTCAGCTTGCGGCTGCGCTTGCGGGCGATGTCGAAGGCCACGCGCGCGACGCGGGCGATCTCGTCCTCGGAATAGACTTCCGTGTCGATGCCGACGCGCTTGCCCTGCTCGTTCACATGGATGCCGCGGGGCTCGCCGAAATAGATGCCGCCCGTCGTCTCCCGCACGATCATGATGTCGAGGCCGCGCACCAGTTCCGGCCGCAGCGCGGAGGCATCGGCGAGCGGGTCGAGCACCACGGCGGGGCGGAGATTGGCGAAGAGGCCAAGGTCCTTGCGCAGCCGCAGGATGCCGAGTTCCGGCCGCTGGTCGAAGGGCAGGCTGTCCCACTTCGGCCCGCCGACGGAGCCGAACAGCACGGCATCGGCCTCGGCGGCGGCGGCCACCGTCTCATCCGGGCAGGGGCTGCCGGTGGCGTCCAGCGCGGCGCCGCCGACGACGCCCTCCTTCACCTCGAAGGTCACGGCGCGGCGGCGATCCATCCAGTCGATGATGCGGCGCACTTCGCGCATCACCTCGGGGCCGATCCCGTCGCCGGGCAGGATGAGGAGCTTCTTGTTGGCGGGCATGGATGCGGTGGTCCTGGCGGCAGTGGAGATGCGGGGGCCTCGGCCCCCGCCGGGTGGTCAGACCTTGGCGTCGTAGAGCCAGGGCTGGGCGGCGCGCTGCTTCGCCTCGAACCCATCGATGCTGGGCGCGTGCTGCATGGTCTGCCCGATATCGTCGAGCC
The DNA here is from genome assembly GCF_016805305.1 of Falsiroseomonas ponticola. Lineage (GTDB taxonomy): Bacteria > Pseudomonadota > Alphaproteobacteria > Acetobacterales > Acetobacteraceae > Falsiroseomonas > Falsiroseomonas ponticola. Next base: position 135,227 of record NZ_JAERQN010000013.1, read on the forward strand.
CGTTCAGCAGCAGGTGGCGGCGGAAGGGGTCGATGGTGAAGGGGATCTCCTCCCCGTTCGGGCGCACCACCACCTGGCGTTCCAGATCGACGGTGATGCGGGAATTCGGGCCGAGCCGCGCATCCTCCATCAGCTGTTCGCAGATCTCCCGCGGCAGCTTCACCGGCAGCACGCCGTTCTTGAAGCTGTTGTTGTGGAAGATGTCCGCGAAGTCCGGCGCGATGACGCAGCGGATGCCGAAATCCAGCAGCGCCCAGGGCGCATGCTCGCGGGACGAGCCGCAGCCGAAATTCTCGTAGGCCACGAGGATCTCGGCCTTGCGGTAGGGCTCCTGGTTCAGCACGAAGTCCGGCTTCTCCGCCCCGTCATCCTCGTAGCGCATATTGGCGAAGAGGTGCTTGCCGAGGCCCGTCCGCTGGATGGTCTTGAGGAAGCGGCCGGGGATGATCTTGTCGGTATCGACATTCGCCATCGGCATGGGCGCGGCGATGCCCGTCAGCGTGGTGAAGGCCTTCATGTCACACGCCCTCCTGCTTCGCGAAGTCGCGCACATCGACGAAATGCCCCGCGATCGCCGCCGCCGCCGCCATGGCGGGGGAGACGAGGTGGGTGCGCCCGCCGGGGCCCTGGCGGCCTTCGAAGTTGCGGTTGCTGGTGCTGGCGCTACGCTGGCCGGGCTTCAGCTTGTCCGGGTTCATGCCGAGGCACATGGAGCAGCCGGCCTCGCGCCACTCGAAGCCGGCTTCCAGCAGCACCTTGTCGAGCCCTTCCGCTTCCGCCGCTTCCTTGACCAGGCCGGAGCCCGGCACGACGAGGGCGCGGACATGGGACGCGACCTTGCGGCCCTTGGCGATGGCGGCGGCGGCGCGGATGTCCTCGATCCGGCTGTTGGTGCAGGATCCCACGAAGACGACATCGACCTTGAGGTCGGTCAGCTTCTGGCCCGGCGTCAGGCCCATGTAGTCGATCATCCGCTGCACCTGCGCGCGGCGCGCCTCATCGGCATAGTCGGCCGGGTTCGGCACGCTGCCCGTCACCGGCAGCACGTCCTCGGGGCTCGTGCCCCAGGTCATCTGCGGGATGATGTCGGCGGCGTTCAGCACGACTTCCTTGTCGAAGACCGCACCCTCGTCGGAGGGCAGCGTCTTCCACCAGGCGACGGCACGGTCATAGGCCTCGCCCTTCGGCGCGAAGGGGCGGCCCTTCACGTAGTCGAAGGTCGTCTGGTCCGGCGCCACCATGCCGGCGCGGGCGCCGGCCTCGATCGACATGTTGCAGACCGTCATGCGGCCGGCCATGTCGAGCGCGCGGATCGCCTCGCCCGCGAATTCGATGACATGGCCCGTGCCGCCGGCGGTGCCGATCTTGCCGATGATGGCCAGCACGATGTCCTTGGCCGTGCAGCCCGCGGGCAGCGTGCCATCGACCGTCACGCGCATGTTCTTCGCGGGCTTCTGCAGCAGCGTCTGGGTGGCGAGCACGTGCTCGACCTCCGACGTGCCGATGCCGAAGGCCAGCGCGCCGAGGGCGCCATGCGTCGAGGTGTGGCTGTCGCCGCAGACGATCGTCATGCCGGGGAGCGAAAGGCCGAGCTCCGGCCCGATGACGTGGACGATGCCCTGGCGCTTGTCGGTCAGCGGGATGTAGGGGACGCCGAAGGCCTTGACGTTGGCTTCCAGCGTCTCGACCTGCGTGCGGCTCTCGGGATCCTCGATGGTGCCGTAGCGGCTGGCATCGGTCGCGATGTTGTGGTCCACCACCGCGAGCGTCGCATCCGGGCGCCGCACCTTGCGGCCGGCAAGCCGGAGGCCTTCGAAGGCCTGCGGGCTCGTCACCTCATGCGTGAGGTGCTTGTCGATGTAGAGCACCGCCGTGCCGTCGGGCAGCGTCTCGACGACATGCGCATCCCAGATCTTGTCGAACAGCGTACGCGGCTTCGTGGCCGACATTCCCGATTTCCCCCAAGACAAAAGCGCCCCGGCCTGGCGGGCCGGGGCGTTCGGTAAGGCGTAGGCTCAGGCGGTGGCTTCGACCTTGGCCCGTGCCCGCTCCTCGATGCGGGCGGACTTGCCGGTCCGGCCGCGCAGGTAATACAGCTTCGCGCGCCGCACCTTGCCGCGGCGCACCACGACGATCTCCGCCACGTTCGGGCTGTACAGCGGGAAGACGCGCTCCACGCCCTCGCCGTAGGACAGCTTGCGGACCGTGAAGTTGCTGTTCAGGCCGCGGTTGCTGCGGGCGATGCAGACGCCCTCATAGGCCTGGGTGCGGATGCGCTCGCCTTCCACGACCTTCACCATGACGCGGAGCGTGTCGCCCGCGGCGAAGTCCGGGGTCTCGCGGGTGGCCGAGAGCTTCGCCTGCTGGGCGGCCTCGAACTGCTGAAGCAGGTTCATCGGGGTGGTTCCTTCCGTCTGAAGCAATTAGGCGGCGGCCGGGTGGCCGTCCAGCCGCCCCGCCTTTGCCTGTTTGGGTTCCGCGCCTGCGCGCGTCTGATAGCGTTCCCAGAGGTCGGGCCGCCGCGTCCGCGTCGCCGCTTCCGCTTCCGCGCGCCGCCAGCGCGCGACCTCCGCATGGTGGCCGGAGAGCAGCACCTCCGGCACCTTGCGGCCCTGCCATTCGGCGGGCCGCGTGTAGTGGGGGTATTCCAGCAGCCCCTCGGCGCCGTGGCTCTCCTCCTCCGCGGATGCCGCGGCGCCCATCACGCCCGGCAGCAGCCGGATGCAGGCATCGAGCATCAGCAGCGCGGCGGGTTCGCCGCCGGAGAGCACGAAATCGCCGGCCGAGACTTCGACCATCTGACGCGCCTCGATGACGCGCTGGTCGACGCCTTCGTAGCGGCCACAGAGCACGGTCACGCCCGGCCCCGCCGCAAGGTCCCGCACCAGCGCCTGGTCCAGCCGGCGCCCGCGGGGCGTCAGATAGACCAGGGGCGCGCCGGGGTTGCGGCTGGTCGCGGCCTCGCAGGCGAGGTCCAGCACATCCGGGCGCATCACCATGCCCGCGCCGCCGCCGAAGGGCGTGTCGTCCACGGTGCGGTGGCGATCCGTCGCGAAGCTGCGGATATCCAGCGCCTCGATCGCCCAGCGCCCCTCGCGGAGCGCGCGCCCCGCCAGCGACAGGCCGAGCGGGCCCGGGAACATGTCCGGGAACAGCGTCAGGATGGTGGCGCGCCAGCTCATGCCGCCGCGCCCTCCCCGCCCTCGGGCCGTACCAGCACCTCCGTCGGCGGCACCACGGTGATCCGCCCGCCCGCCACATCCACCACCGGCACGCAGGCCTTGGTGAAGGGCAGCAGGATCTCGCCCGCCGCGCCGTCGATGATCAGGAAGGGGCCGCCGCCATGGTCCTCCACCAGCCGCACCGTGCCGATCGCCGCCCCGTCTTCCGCGACGGCCGCCAGGCCCTCGAGGTCGCTCAGGTAGAACTCGTCCGGGTCGGCGGGGGGCGGCAGCTGGCTGCGCTCCACATAGAGCTTCGTGCCGGTCAGCCGGGCCGCGGCATCGCGATCCGCGACGCCTTCGATCCGGCCGAGCCCGTCAGGCAGCGGCGTGACGCGGAAGGCCTTGGCGCCGGAGGCATCGGTCAGCGGGCCGTAGCTGCCGATGGCGCGCGGATCGGCCGTGAAGGCATGCAGGCGCACGAGCCCCCGCACGCCATGCGGCCGCCCGATCTCCCCCACCAGCACGCGCTGCACCCGCATCGCCCGATCGACCTATGGCGTCGTTCAGCCGCCGGCCGCGGCGCGTTCCTGCGCCTTCTTCTTCGGCGCGGACTGCTTCGGCTGCTCGTTGTACACGGGCATCGGCGCCAGGCCGGCATGGCCCAGGAACTTCGCCACGCGCTCCGTCGGCAGGGCGCCGACGGACTTCCAGTAGGTGATGCGCTCGGCGGAGAGGCGCACGCGGTCGGCATGGTCCGACGGCAGCATCGGGTTGTAGCTGCCCAGCTTCTCGATGAAGCGGCCGTCGCGCGGGCTGCGGCTGTCCGCCACCACGATGTGGTAGTAGGGGCGCTTCTTGGCGCCCGCGCGGGCGAGGCGAATCTTGAGACCCATGAGGGTTACCTTCTCCTGATCGTCTAGAAAGGTCGTCGGTTGCCGAGGCCCGGCATGAGGGCACCCAGGCCCCCACGCATCAGCCCCTTCTGGCCGAGCTTGTTCATCCGCTTCATCATCGCGGACATCTCGTCGAACTGCTTCAGCAGGCGGTTCACATCCTGCACCGTGGTGCCGGAACCGGCGGCGATGCGCCGCTTGCGGGACGCCTTCAGCAGGTCCGGGTTGCGTCGCTCCTTCGGCGTCATCGAGCTGATGATCGCGGCCTGGCGCTTCAGCATGGTCTGGTCGAGGTTGGCGTTCTCGATCTGCGACTTGATCTTGCCCACGCCCGGCAACATCCCGAGGATGCCGGAGAGCGAGCCCATCTTGCCGATCTGCTTGATCTGCGATGCGTAGTCCTCGAGGTCGAAGGACCCCTTCTGCATCTTCTTCGCGAGCTTCTCGGCTTCCGCCTGGTCGATCGTCTCCGCCGCCCGTTCGACGAGGGAGACGATGTCGCCCATGCCGAGGATGCGGTTGGCGATGCGATCCGGATGGAAATCCTCCAGCGCGTCCAGCTTCTCGCCGGCGCCGAGCAGCTTGATCGGCGCGCCGGTGACGGCGCGCATGGACAGCGCCGCGCCGCCGCGCGCATCGCCATCGACGCGCGTCATGACGATGCCGGAGACGCCGACCTTCTCCTGGAAGGCCTTGGCGGTGTTCACCGCATCCTGGCCGGTCATCGCATCGACGACGAGCAGCGTCTCATGCGGCTTCACGAACGCCTTCACGTCCGCGACTTCCGCCATCAGCGCCTCATCGATCGCCAGCCGCCCGGCGGTGTCGAGGATGACGACGTCGAACAGCTCCCGCCGCCCGACATCCATCGCACGCTCGGCGATCTGGCGCGGCGTCTGGCCGGGGATGATGGGCAGGCCCGTCACCTCCGCCTGGTCGGCCAGGGTCTGGAGCTGCAGCTGCGCGGCCGGGCGATGCACGTCGAGCGACGCCAGCAGGACCTTCTTCCGCTCCCGCGTCCGCAGCCGCAGCGCGATCTTGCCGGAGGTGGTGGTCTTGCCCGAGCCCTGGAGGCCCACCATCAGGATCGGGATCGGGGACGGCGCGTTCAGGTCCAGGCCCCGCTTGCCGTCATCGCCTTCGCCGCCGCCCAGCGCCTCGACCAGCGCGTCGTTGACGATCTTGATGACCTGCTGGGCCGGGGAGACGGAGCGGATGACTTCCTGCCCCACGGCGCGTTCGCGCACGCGGGTCACCAGGTCCTTCACCACCGGCAGGGCGACATCGGCTTCCAGCAGCGCGACGCGCACTTCCCGCAGCGCGTCCTGGACATCGGCATCGGTCAGCGCGCCGCGGCGGCGCAGCTTGTCGAAAACCCCTGTCAGCCTGTTGCCCAGCGCCTCGAACATCGCGGCGGGAACTTCCTTGCCAAACCGTTGAGACCGCCCCAAACGAAATCGCGCCGCTGCGCGAGCCTTCGCGGAGCGACGGAGCCGACCCGCATCAGGCGGGGCGACCGACAGGGTCCAGGGCGGACCGGAGGGCGCCATTAGGCGCGATCCGCCCCAGGGTCAAGCACCGCGCGGGACCCCGCCCGCCGGCGGTTCGAGGCGCCCGCGCGATTATTGCGCTTAACCGTTTGAATTTCCCGCGATTTCCCGATCCCGTCATCTGACATCCCTGCCGGTTCGGCCGACACCGCAGGCCTCCGGGAAGGAAAACCGCATGCCGAGACACCCCCCCTGGCCCCCGCGCCCGGTCCAGGAACCGCTCACCCCCCGCCGCCTGCTCGCCCTGCTCCGCACCCCCGGCATCGCCGCGGAATGCCGCGCGCCCCTGCTCTTCGGCGCCCTCGCGCTCAGCGTGCTGGCGATCGACCTGCTGGGGCCGGGGCTCGGCCTCGGCCTCGCCGTGCCGCTGCTGCACGCGGCCGCGGGCTACCGCCTGCCGCCCCTTGCCGGCGCCGTCATCGCCGGCGGCCTCGCCTGCCTCGCCTGGCTGATCCTCTAGGAACCGCGCCGCCATGCTCGACAACCTCATCCTCGGCTTCAGCGTCGCGCTCACGCTCCAGAACCTGGCCTTCGCCTTCCTGGGCGCCATGATCGGCACGGCGATCGGCGTGCTGCCGGGGCTCGGCCCGACGGCCACCATCTCCCTCCTCCTGCCACTCACCTTCGGGCTGGATGCGACGACGGCCATCATCATGCTGTCCGGCATCTACTACGGGTCGCAATATGGCGGCTCCACCACCGCCATCCTGCTGAATCTGCCCGGCGAGATATCGAGCGTCGTCACGGCGATCGAGGGCTACCAGATGGCCCAGCAAGGAAGGGCGGGCGCGGCGCTGGCCACCGCGGCCATGGGATCCTTCTTCGCCGGCACCGTCGCCACGGTGGTGGTCGCGGCCTCCGGCCCGCTGCTGACCTCCGTCGCGCTCTCCTTCGGCCCGCCCGACTATTTCGCGCTGATGCTGCTCGGCCTCATCGTCTCCTGCATCCTGGCGCAGGGGGGGATCATCAAGGCGATCGGCATGGTGATCCTGGGGCTGACGCTGGGCCTGGTGGGCACGGATGTGCAGACCGGCCAGCAGCGCTTCACCTTCGGCGTGCCGGAACTCTCGGACGGCATCAACTTCGTCGTCCTCGCCATGGGCCTCTTCGGCATCGCCGAAGTCATGGTGAACCTGGAGAATCCGGAGATCCGCAAGGGCATCGTCGCCAAGCATGGCAAGCTGTGGCTGACGCGGGAGGAATGGCGCTACGCGGCACCGGCGGCGGTGCGCGGTACCGTGCTCGGCACCATCCTCGGCATCCTGCCGGGCGGCGGCGCATCGCTCTCCGCCTTCGGCTCCTACATGCTGGAACGGCGCATCAGCCGGCGGCCGGAGAAGTTCGGCCATGGCGCCATCGAGGGCCTGGCCGGGCCGGAATCCGCCAACAATGCCGGCGCGCAATCCAGCTTCATCCCGCTGCTGACGCTCGGCATCCCCTCCAACGCCGTCATGGCGCTGATGACGGGGGCGCTGATCATCCAGGGCATCCAGCCGGGCCCGCGGATGGTGGAGGCGCAGCCGGAGCTCTTCTGGGGGCTCATCGCCTCCATGTGGGTCGGCAATCTGATGCTGCTGGTCATCAACCTTCCGCTGATCGGGCTGTGGGTGATGCTGCTGCGGGTGCCCTACCGCTTCCTCTACGTGGGCATCCTGATCTTCTGCTGCATCGGCTCCTACAGCCTCAACAACAACGTCTTCGACATCTACCTGATGGCCGCCTTCGGTGGCATCGGCTACCTCTTCAACAAGCTGAAGATGGAGCCGGCGCCGCTGCTGCTGGGCTTCGTGCTGGGCCCGATGATGGAGGAGCATCTGCGCCGCGCCATGCTGCTGAGCCGGGGCGACGCGACGGTGTTCTTCGAGCGCCCGATCAGCGCGACCCTGCTGGTGCTGGCGGCGGTGGCGCTCGGGATGATGCTGCTGCCGACCCTGCGGAAGAGCAAGGAACAGGCGATGGAGGCGGACTGACCGGGGCCGCCCCCCACAAACGGCAAGGCCCGCGCCATTCCTGGCGCGGGCCTTGCCCCGTCTCCGTTGCCGGCGGCCGGTTACTTCGGCGCCAGCACCATGATCATCTGCCGGTTCTCGAGCCGCGGCATCTGCTCCACCTTGGTGGTTTCCGCCAGCTCCGTCCGGATCCGGTCCAGCACCTTCAGGCCAAGGTCCTGGTGCGCCATCTCGCGGCCGCGGAAGCGGAGCGTGACCTTCACCTTGTCACCCTCGCCGATGAAGTCCTTCATCTGGCGCATCTTCACGCCATAGTCGTGGTCGTCGATATTCGGACGGACCTTGATCTCCTTCAGCTCGACGACCTTCTGGCGCTTGCGCGCCTCGTTGGCCTTCTTCTGCTGCTCGTACTTGTACTTGCCGTAGTCGAGGATCTTGCAGACCGGCGGAATGGCGTTCGGGCTGATCTCGAGCAGGTCGAGGCCCACGTCATAGGCGCGCAGCAGCGCCTCGCGCGCCGACATCACGCCGATCATCTCCCCATCCTGGTCGATCAGGCGGACCTGGGGGACTCGGATCTCCTCATTGACCCGCGGGCCGTCTCTCGTCGGCATCTGGGCGGGCATCGGACCACGGGCTATGGCGCTCTCCTGTCGCTGTTCAAGGCTAGTCTCTCATTGTTATGGCGAGTGGGCGGGGCCGGTGCAAGCCGCTGCCTTAATGGGCAGGCGTGCACCGGGCCGAAAAATGCCGCTCAGCCGCGGATATCGGGGGGCGTGGCCTCCGCCGCAAGCGTCGCCACCGCCTCCGCAAGCGGCAATTCCACCTGGTCCCGCCCCGGCAGGCGGCGCAGCACCAGCTTGCCCTCCTCCGCCTCCCGCCGCCCGACCACGGCCAGCACGGGCACGCGCTGGGCGATGTGGTCCGGCACCTTGCGGTTGATCTTCTCGTTCCGCAGGTCGAGGTCCACCCGCAGCCCCGCCTTGCGCAGCGCCTCCGCCGCTTCCTTCGCGAAGGGGGCGGCATCGTCCACGATGGTCGCCACCACCACCTGCACGGGCGCCAGCCACAGCGGGAAGCGCCCCGCATGCTGCTCGATCAGGATGCCGAGGAAGCGTTCGAAGCTTCCCAGGATGGCACGGTGCAGCATGACGGGGCGCTTCCGCGTCCCGTCCTCCGCCACATATTCGGCGTCCAGCCGCTCCGGCAGCACGAAATCCACCTGGAAGGTGCCGCATTGCCAGTCGCGGCCGATGGCGTCGCGCAGCACGAATTCCAGCTTCGGGCCGTAGAAGGCGCCCTCCCCCGGATTCATCTCGTAATCCACGCCGGCCTTGCGGCAGGCCTCGTGCAGCGCGCCCTCCGCCCGGTCCCAGATGCCGTCATCGCCGGCCCGCTGCTCCGGCCGGTCGCTGAACTTCACGCGGAAGCTCTCGAAGCCCAGATCCTTGTAGATGCGGGACAGCAGCGCGGTGAAGCGCACGGCTTCGTCCGCGATCTGGTGCTCCTCGCAGAAGATATGGGCGTCGTCCTGCGTGAAGGCGCGCACGCGCATGATGCCGTGCAGCGCGCCGGAGGGCTCGTAGCGGTGGCAGGCGCCGAATTCCGCCATGCGCAGCGGCAGTTCCCGGTAGCTGCGGATGCCCTGGTTGAAGATCAGCACATGGCAGGGGCAGTTCATCGGCTTCAGGGCCAGCAGGCGATGCGCCTCGTCCTGGTCCTCCACCGTCGCCATGAACATGTTCTTGCGGTAGTTCTCCCAATGGCCGGAGCGTTCCCACAGCTTCCGGTCCAGCACCTGGGGGGTCTTCACCTCCTGGTACTCGCCATCATCCAGGCGGCGGCGCATGTAGTCCTCCACCGTGCGGTAGAGCTTCCAGCCCTTGGGGTGCCAGAAGACGCTGCCGGTCGCTTCCTCCTGCAGGTGGAACAGCCCCATCTCCCGCCCGATGCGGCGGTGGTCGCGCTTCTCCGCCTCCTCCAGCTGCAGCAGATAGGCATCCAGCTCCTTCTGGTCACGCCAGGCGGTGCCGTAGATGCGGGACAGCACGGGGTTGCGGTGGTCGCCGCGCCAATAGGCGCCGGCCACCTTCATCAGCTTGAAGGCGGTGCCGACATCGCCGGTGCCGCGCATATGCGGCCCGCGGCAGAGATCCACCCAGTCCCCCTGGCTGTAGAGGCTGATCGTCTCGCTCTCCGGCAGGTCGCGGATGAGTTCGACCTTGAAGCGCTCGCCCTTGCCCTCGAACAGCGCGATGGCGTCCTCGCGGCTCACCTCCTGCCGGCGGAAGGGGGCGTTGCGGCCCACGATCTCCCGCATCTTCGCCTCGATCGCGGCGAAATCCTCCGTGGTGAAGGGCTGGTTGCGGGAGAAGTCGTAGTAGAAGCCGTTCTCGATGGAGGGGCCGATCGTCACCTGGGTGCCGGGGAACAGCTCCTGCACCGCCTCCGCCAGCACATGGGCGGTGTCGTGGCGGATCAGGTCCAGCGCCTCGGCATCCTTCCGGGTGACGAAGCGCACGGCGGCATCGTCCGCGATCTCATGGCTCAGGTCGCGGAGCTTGCCATCCACCTGCATGGCGAGCGCCGCCTTGGCCAGGCCGGGGCCGATGGCGGCGGCGATCGTCGTGCCCGTCACGGGCCCGTCGAAAGCGCGGACGGAACCGTCGGGCAGGGTGATCGCGGGCATGGGGGCAGCAAGCTCCGATAGCGGAAAATGGGGCGGGACCATGGCCAGCCCGGCACGGCGTCGTCAAGGTTGCCCATTATGGTTACAGTTTCCCCTCAACCCGGGGTTCCGTGCCACCGTCCCTGCCCAACGGAGTCGATCCACCGCATGGCTGAAGCCGAGAAGCCGCCCCGCGCGGCGCTCTATGTTGATTTCGACAATGTCTTCATGGCGTTGCTGCGGTGGGATGAACGGGCGGCCTATGCCTTCGGGGAACGGCCGGATGCCTGGCTGGCCTGGCTGGAGGGGCGGGAGGCCGGCGGCGCGCCAACCACGCGGCGGACCCTGATCCGCCGCTGCTACCTGAACCCGGGCGGCTATTTCGATTTCCAGATGGGCCGCGCCGTCGCGCGCTACCGCCAGCAGCGGGATTTGCGCAACCGGACCTATTTCGGGGAGTTCCGCGCCAATTTCGTGCAGGCGGGCTTCGACATCGTGGATTGCCCGCCCGTCGCCTACCTGAAGAACAGCGCCGACATGAAGATGGCGCTCGATATCCGGGACGCGCTGGACCACAAGACCACCTTCGACGAGTTCGTGATCCTGTCGGGGGACAGCGACTTCCTGCCGGCGCTGGCGCGGCTGCGGGCGCATGACCGGCGCATCACCATCCTGGCGCAGAACACCGCCAAGCGCGCCTACCTGGCGGCCGCCGACATCGTCGTGGGGCTGGATGACTTCGCGCATGACGGCATGGGCAATGTCGCCATCGCGCAGGTGGACCAGGCGCCGCCCCGCCCCGAACCGCCGCCCCGGCCGGAATACCAGCGCCCGGAACCGGTGCGGGCGGAAGCCCCGCCCGCCGCGCGCGGGCCGGACCTGGGCGCGCTGCGCGCCAATGCCCTGGCTTGGCTGAGGGAGGCCCTGGCCCGCAGCCCCGCCGGCGCGCTGCGGATGACGGAGGTGGGCAGCCAGATCAGCCGCGCCCTGCCCCAGCTCAAGGCGACCACCTATGCCGGCGCCGGCACGCTGGGCGCGCTGATCGAGGAGGCGCGCGACCCCCGCCTGCTGATGACCGGCCCGCCATCCCGCCGCTGGGTCTTCGATCCGGAGCGCGGCCCCCCGCCCGGGGACCTGCCGCCGGGCGTGGAGGACCAGCCCGGCCTGCCCCCCGAAGCACCGGCCGAAGCGGCCCCCGAAGCACCGGCCGAACAGCCCGCCGTGGCCGAGGAAGCCGCCGCCCCGACGGCGGCGCCCGGGGAGGCTGAGCCCGCCGGCCTGCCCCCGCCGCCCGCCGCGGAGGCGCCGCCGGAACCCGACGCCCCGGAACCGCCCCCCGAGCCGGCGGCCGAGGCGCCCCCCGAACCCGAGCCCGAGCCCGAGCCCGAGCCCGAGCCGCCGAGCCGCGAGGCGCTGATGATGGATGCCGCGCTGCTGGTGCGCGACATCCTCTGGGGATCGCGGGACAACAAGAAGCTCGCGCAGGACCTGCCGGCCTTCTCGCCCGCGGAGATCGGCTTCGTCCTGAACGCCATCGCCGCCCGCCAGCCGCTCGACCTGCCGGACCTGCCCGCCGCCGCCACCGCCATCGCGGCGGAGGGCGCGGCCCAGGGCCTCCATGTCTCGGCGCGGGAGGTCACGGCCATCCTGCGCTGGCTGCTGCGCGGCTTCGCCAGGCTGAACGAGGCCCCGGCGCCCGACACCGCGTCCCAGCACGCCCGCCGGCTCTACGCCACGCTGGTCGCCGCCGTGCGCGCGCTGGATGAACCGCTCAGCGAGGCGGAGAAGGAGGATCTGCGCAACTGGACCCAGGCCGGGACCGGCCCGGGGGTGGCCTGAGCACGCTGCGTTCAGATGATTCCATCTGAACGCATATTGCTCTAGCTCAGCGGGGCGCCAGCCCCGCCATCGCCGCGCGCACATCCTCCACCCCCAGCGCGGAAAGCGGCGCGTGGCGCAGCACCGCCACCGCCGGGCCGCGCGGCGCGCAGAGGGCGGGGTCGCTCTCATCCCCGAACAGCGCCAGCGTCGGGCAGCCGGCGGCGGCGATCAGGTGGGTGGGGCCGGTATCGTTGCCGAGCGCGAAGCTGGCCCGGCGCGCCAGGGCCGCCACCTGCGGGATGCTGGTCCGGCCGGCCAGGTCGATGGCGCCGGGCGCGGCGCGGGTGATCGCCGCGGCCAGCGCCGCTTCCCCCTTCCCCCCCAGCACCAGGCAGGGCAGGCCGCAGCCCGCGGCGAAGGCGGCGAATCCCGCCACCGGCCAGCGCTTGCCGGGGCGGTGGGGGGAGGCGCCGGGCACCAGCAGCGCGAAGCGCGGCGGCAGCGCGAAATCCGAGAGATCGGCATCCAGCCAGTCCAGCGCCGGCGGCGGGAAATGGTGGATGCCCGCCATTTCCAGCTGGTCCCGCTGGCGTTCCAGCGTGTGCATCACCGTCCGCCGCGGATTGGCATGGGGGTGGGACGCGCCCCAGGCCGTGCCGGACCATTTCGCGCCAAGCCCCACCATCAGCCGGTAGCGGGAGGACCGGCCGGAGGTCTGCAGATCATAGACCCACTCGAAGCCTTCGGCCCTCAGCCGGCGCGCCAGGCGCAGCACGGCGGGGATGTCGGTCCAGGCGGGGCGGCCATCCTCCCACACCTCGTCGAACCAGGGGCTGCGGCGGGCGAGCGGCGCGAAGGGCGGCGTGGTCAGCAGCACGATCCGGCGGCCGGGGTGATGCGCGCGGATGGCCGCGAAGGGGCCGAAGGACTGCACGAAATCGCCCAGCGCGCCCAGGCGGATGACCAGCACGGGGGCACTCACGGCAGCAACTCCCGATAGACCGCGAGCGTCGCCTGCTGCATCGCCGCGGTGGTGTGGCGGGCCAGCACCGATTGGCGCCCGGCCCGCGCCACCGCCGCGCGCTCCGCCGCCGGCATGGCCAGCACCCGGGCCAGCGCCGCGGCCAGCGCCGCCGCATCGCCCGGGCGGACGCGCCAGCCCGTCACGCCATCCTCCACCGTCTCCCGCGGCCCGCCGAGGTCGGCGGCGATGACGGGGCGGCCCATGGCCTGGGCCTCGATCACCGTGCGGCCGAAGGCCTCGGCATCGGTGCTGGCATGGACGACGATGTCGGCCGCCAGCAGCGCCGTGCCCAGCGCCTCCACATGGCCGAGGATGCGGACCCGGTCGGCGACGCCGTGCTGGCGGGCCAGCGCCACCAGGCCGGCGCGGTATTCGCCTTCCCCGCCGCCGCCGGCCAGCACCGCCAGCGCGTTCCCGGGCAGCGCGGCCATGGCCTCGATCAGCACGGCCTGGCCCTTCCAGCGGGTCAGGCGGCCGGGCAGCAGCACCACCGGCCGGTCATCCGGCGCGCCCCAGGCGGCGCGCAGCGCGGCCACCCGGTCCGGCGGCACCGCCGCGGGGTCGAAGCGGCGCGGATCGACGCCGCGATGGATCACGCGCAGCCGGTCCTCCGCCACGCCATGGCGGGCGCGGACCAGGTCGGCGATGAAGTGGCTGACGGCGATGACGCGGTCGCCCCGCGCCATGACGGAATTGTACAGCCGCTTGCCCGGGAAGCCTTCGTTGTAGGCGCCGTGATAGGTGGTGACGAAGGCCGCCCCGGTGCGCCGCGCCGCCAGCAGCGCGGACCAGGCCGGCGCGCGGGACCGCGCATGGATCAGGGCCACGCCCTCCTGCCTCACGAGGTCGGCCAGCGCGGCCGCGTTGCGCCAGATGCCGAGCGGCGACTTGGTCCGCAGCGGCAGCGCCACGTGCCGCGCGCCCAGCGCCTCCAGCTCCGCCACCATGGGCCCGCCCTGGGATGCGACGATGGCGCGCAGCCCCGCATCGCGGATGGCTTCCGCGATCTCGATCGTCCCACGCTCCACGCCGCCGGTGACAAGCGCGGGGAGGACCTGCAGCACGGCGGGGGGGAGAGCCATCGAGGGCGGTTCCTAGCCCCGCCGCGCCCGCGCGTGAAGGGTTCAGCCCCCCTCGCGCCGATGGGCGTAGGTCTCGTCCAGCTTCGCGCGCAGGTAGGCGGCCCCGGTCACGGGGGCGTAGCGCGGCGGATTCCCGGCGTCCGCGCAGCCCGGCAGCACGGCCACCACCGCATCCGGGTTGGGGTCCAGGAAGAAGGCCGCCGAATAGCGTTCGGCCACCGGCGCGCGGACGCGATGCGGGGTGGAAGCGTAGAGGTCATTGGTCCAGCGCATCAGGCAGTCCCCGATGTTGCAGACGAAGGCGCCGGGCAGGCTCGGCACATCCTCCCACCCCCCGCCGCGGCGCTTCACCTGCAGCCCCGCCACCCCATCCGTGGCCAGCACCGTGACGCAGCCATAATCCGTATGCTCCCCGGCGCCGAGCGCGGCCCCCGCATCGCCCGCGGGGTAGTGCAGCAGCCGCAGCGTCGCGAGGGGCCGGTCCAGCTTGTCCTCGAAGAAATCCTCCGCGACCCCGAGGTCCAGCGCGAAGCCGCGATGCAGCAGCCGGCCGAGCGCCCAGGCCGCGTCGAAATGGGCGAGGATGGCGGCGCGGAGGTCGGGGCGCCCCTCCGGCCAGAGGTTCACGCCGCGGAAGGGCACGCCGGCCCGGATCTCCGGATGGTCGGGCGGCATCTCCAGCCCGACATTGAAGGCCTCCTTCCGGTCTGCGGGTTTGGTGGGATCGAGCTGTTCCTCCGACAGGCCGACATAGCCGCGGTTGTGCGGCGAACGGCGGATCGACATCGCCTGCTTGGCGGCCTCCGGTAGGGCGAAGAGGGCGCGGGCGGCGCCGAACAGCCCGGCGGTGGTGGAATCGGGGATGCCGTGGCCGGTGACGAGGAAGAAGCCCGGCCCGCGGCAGGCCGCGCCGAGTTGCGCGGCCACCGCCCGGCGCGCGGCCGGATCGGGGCTGCGGAGGCCGGAGACGTCGATGACGGGGACGCTGTCGCTCATGCCCCGCATGGTGGCGCGGCGGCGCCGCGCTGTCAGCCGCCCTTCACGCCGCCCTGCGTCAGCCCCGCCACGATCTGCTTCTGCGCCACCAGCGTCAGCACCAGCACCGGCGCCGTCACCAGCAGCGCCGCGGCCGATAGCGGGCCCCAGCTGATCTGCTCGAAGGTCAGCATGTTGTTGACGGCGACGGGCAGCGTCCGCGTCTCCCGCCCCGCCAGCACCATGGCGAAGATGAAGTTGTTCCAGGAGAAGATGAAGGCGAGGATGGTCGCCACCGTGATGCCCGGCCGCGCCAGCGGCAGCGCCACGTGGCGGAAGGCCTGCCAGATGGTCGCGCCATCGACCAGCGCCGCTTCCTCCAGCTCGCCGGGCAGGCCCTCGAAGAAGCCGATCATCACCCAGACCGCGATCGGCACGGTCAGCACCAGGTGGGTGATCAGGATGGGCCAGATCGTCCCCGTCAGCCCGATCCACTGGAACAGGAGGAAGAGCGGGATGAGGTAGGAGAGCCCCGGCGTGATGCGCGCGATCAGGATCAGCACCGCCGCCTTGGTGGCCCGCATCTTGGCGATGCCGTAGCCCGCGGGGATGCCGACGGCCAGCGCGATGCCCGTGGCACCGAAGCTGACGACGACGCTGTTCCAGGCCTGCAGCAGGAAGTCGTTGCGTTCGAACACCGCGCGGAAATTGTCGAGCGTCGGCGGGCTCGGGATGAAGACCGGCGGGAAGGCGGTGTTGTCCACCTCGTTCTTCAGGGACAGCGAGAGCATCCACAGGAAGACCAGCGCCGCCGGCGAGACCAGGGCGAAGACCGCGAGCCCGAAGCCGAGGCTTTCGAGGCGCCGCTTCCAGGGCTTCGCCCGCATCGTCGTGCCGCTCATCGCGCCGCATCCTTGAAGCGTTCGCGCGACCAGAGCAGCAGCAGCGCGAGCCCGATGATGAGGGCGAAGAACACCACCACCACCGCGCTGGCATAACCCATGTTGTAGTAGGCGAAGGCGTTGAGATACAGGAAGATGTTGATCGTCTCGCTCGCCGTGCCCGGCCCGCCCTGGGTGATGACGTAGATGGTGTCGAAGGCCTTCAGCGCATCGATGGTGCGGATGATGATCGCGACCATCAGGAAGGGCGCGAGCAGCGGCAGGGTGATGAAGCGGAAGGCCTGCCAGCCCGTCGCGCCATCGATCTTCGCGGCCTCATAGGGATCGACGGGCAGCGAGGCCAGGCCGCCCAGCACCAGCAGCATGACCAGCGGCGTCCAGTGCCAGACCTCCACCATCACCAGCGTCGGGATCACGGTGGAGGCGTCATAGACCCACATGCTGGGCGGGATGCCGAACTGGGACAGGATCCAGTTCAGCACGCCGAGCTGCGGGTGGAACATCATGGTCCAGACCAGCGCGACCGCGACCGGCGTCGCCATCATCGGCAGGATGAAGATGGTGCGCGCCAGGCCGCGCAGCGGGAATTTCCGGTGGAAGGCGATCGCCGCCGCCGTGCCCAGCACCACCGGGATCACCACCGCCAGCGCGGTGAAGTAGAGCGTCCGCCAGATGGAGGCATGGAAGCGTTCGTCGCCCCAGAGCCGCTGGTAGTTCGCGAGCCCGACGAAGCTGCGGCCGGAGCCCAGCTTCCATTCATTCACGCTCATCCACAGGGTGAAGATCCAGGGGAAGACGATGACGGCAACCACCACGAGGGCGGCGGGGACGACGAAGGGCCAGTAGTGCCGGGCATAGGCACGGCCGCGCCGCGCCTTGTCCGCGGCGGCGCCCGACAGCGCCGCCGCATCCCCCGTGGTGGTGCCGCCAGACATCAGGTCGCGCGCTCGGACTGTTCGAGGATGGGCCGGAAGGCCTCGGTGGCGCGGCGCAATTCCGTCGCGACATCGGCGCCGCCGATCATGTTGGTCAGCCCCGCGCCCAGCGTGTCGCGGAACTCCGTCACCGGCACGATCTCCGGCAGGCCCGGATGCGCGATGCGGGAGGAGGCGATCAGCGTCTCGAAATAGTCGCGGCCGAAGCGGCTGGAGCGGATCGCCTCCTCGTCCCGGTAGGGGCTCTGGCGGGCGGGGGCGCCGGCGCCGGCGGTCAGGAAGCGCAGCTGGTTCCGCTTGTTCAGCGCCCATTGCAGGTAGAGCCAGGCGGCGCCGCGCTTGCGCTCGCTGGACCCCGCGCTGATGCCGAGGCCCGTGCCGAAGAGCGCGCAATGGTGGCGCGCCGCGCCGCGCGGCACGACGGCGTAGCCCACCTTGCCGGCCACGCGGGACCGCGTCGGGTCCTCCAAGGGTGCCGCGAAGCCGACGCCATCCAGCCACATGGCGGCGCGGCCCTGGGCGAAGCTCGTCTGCGCCTCGTTCCAGTTGAAGCCGGCCACGCCCTGCGGCGCGCAGTCGCGCATAATCTTCTTGTAGTATTCGCCGGCCGCGATGGCATCCGGCGTGTCCGTCAGCAGGCGCTGGTTGGCATCCGTGCAGTCCCGCTGCTGGGTGCCGAGCAGGAAGCTGGTGTAGAGCACGACATTCGCGTTGCGCACGCCGCGGCCGACGAAGCCCGCCTGGCCGGCGCGCGCATCGGTCAGGCGCTTCGCCGTCTCGTACATCTCGTCATAGGTGGTCGGCACCTGCAGGCCGGCGCGCTGGAAGATTTCCTTGTTGTAGTAGAGGATGAAGTAGTCGGTGAACTCCGGCAGCGTGTCCATCCGCCCATCGGCCTGCGTCGAATAGGCGACGGCGCCGGCGCCGAAATCGCCGAAGTCGAAATCGGGCGCGGTCATCGACGCATCGGCGATCAGCGGCTTCAGGTCCGCGGTCCAGCGCGCGCGGCCGACCTGGCGCTTGTTGACGTGCAGGCTGATGCCGATGACGTCGAAGGAGGGACGGCCGGAGGCGAATTCGATGACGAATTTCTGCCGGTGCTGCTGTTCGGGAATCGCCTCGGATCCGACGCGGATGCCCGTCAGCTCCTCGAACTCCCGCTGGTTCTGGATCAGGATCTGGCTGCGCGGATTGGCCGTCAGGCTGACCTCGATCCGCTCTCCCGCGAAGCGGCGCCAGTTGAAGGCGCCCTGCGCATCGACCTGGCTGACCAGCGCCGGCGCCGCCAGCATCCCCGCACCGCCCAGCAGCGCACCGCGCCGCGTGATCATCGTCATGGGTCCCTCCCTCAAGGCTCGGATCGGCCTGTCCGGCGCGGATGCTCCGCCGAAACATGGTGCCGGGGCAAGCCCCGCCATGCGGCGGCGGGGTCGGTTCGGCATCCGATCGGCAACCCCGCCCCCTTCCCCATCGCGCCGATGCGGCTAGGCTCCACCAGGACAGGGAGAGACATGCCATGACGATGCCGGACGGCCTGCCCGATGACTGGAAGGAAGGCGCCTTCGCGCTGCGGCTGCAGACGCCGGAGGGCCCTTCGGTCCTGGCCCTGCTCGGCGGCGCCGCCTTCGACATGACGCCCGCCTTCGGCACCGCCAGCGCCTGGCTGAACAGCGACGATCCCGTCGCCGCCATCCGCGCGCAGGGCGTGCCCGCGGCGCTGGACCTGCCCGCCGCGCTGGCCAATGCCCGGCATGGCGCGCGCGCCGCGGACCGGCCCTGGATCATCGCGCCCATCGACCTGCAGGCCATCAAGGCCGCCGGCGTCACCTATGTCCGCTCCATGCTGGAACGCGTGATCGAGGAGCGCTGCCGCGGCGATGCCAGCCAGGCGGAGGCCGTGCGCGGCGAGGTCCGCGCCATCATCGGCGACGACCTCCAGAACCTCATCCCCGGCAGCGCGGAGGCGATGGCCGTCAAGGCCGCGCTGGTCGCCAAGGGATGGTGGAGCCAGTACCTCGAGGTCGGCATCGGCGCGGATGCGGAGATCTTCACCAAGTCGCCCGTGCTCTCCGCCGTCGGCACCGGCGCCAAGGTGGGCGTGCACCCGATCAGCCACTGGTCGAATCCGGAACCGGAAGCGGTGATGGTGGTGAATGGCCGCGGCCGCATCGTCGGCGCGACGCTCGGCAACGATGTGAACCTGCGCGACGTGGAGGGGCGTTCCGCCCTGCTGCTCGGCCGCGCCAAGGACAACAATGCGAGCTGCGCGCTCGGCCCGATGATCCGCCTCTTCGACGGCGGCTTCACGCTGGAGGATGTGCGCCAGGCGGAGATCACGCTGACCATCACGGGGCGGGACGGTTTCAACCTCTCCGAATCGGGTCGCGTCGGGTCCATCAGCCGCGATCCCGCCGATGTGGTGGGCCAGATGATCGGGCCGCACCACCAGTATCCCGATGGCGCCGTGCTGTTCCTCGGCACGCCCTTCTCGCCCACCAAGGATCGCGGCGCGCCGGGCATGGGCTTCACGCATCACCCCGGCGATGTCGTGCGCATCGCCTCCCCGCGCCTCGGCGCGCTGGAGAATGAGGTGGACCGCACCGATGAATGCCCGCCCTGGACCTTCGGCATCGGCGCGCTGATGGCGAACCTGGCGCGGCGCGGGCTTCCGCGATGACGGAAGAGACGGGCCGCCTCGACGGCCGCCTCGCCTGGGCGCGGCTGCCGGGCAAGGGGCCGGGCGTGGTCTTCCTGCCGGGCTTCCGCAGCGACATGCAGGGATCGAAGGCGGTCTTCCTGCGGGACCATTGCGCGGCGCGTGGCCAGGCCTTCCTGCGGCTCGACTATTCCGGCCATGGCGAAAGCGATGGGCGGTTCGAGGACGGCACCATCGGCCAATGGGCCGCCGATGCGCTGGCGCTGTTCGATGCGCTGACGGAGGGCCCGCAGATCCTGGTCGGCTCCTCCATGGGCGGCTGGATCGCGCTGCTGATCGCGCGCCAGCGGGCGGCGCGGCTCGCGGGCCTCATCGGCATCGCGCCCGCGCCGGATTTCACCGACAAGCTGCTCTGGCCCGCGCTGCCGCCGGAAGCCCGGCAGGCGCTGGCGCGGGACGGCATGATCCAGCTGCCGAGCCAGTATGGCGAACCGACGCCGGTGACGCGGGCGCTGATCGAGGACGGCAAGCGCCAATCGGTGCTCGATGCGCCGATCGACCTGCCCTGCCCCGTCCGCATCCTGCAGGGCATGGCGGACCCGGACGTGCCCTGGCGCCACGCGCTGCGGATCCTCGACACGCTGGTCCAGGGCGATGCCCGCGTCACCCTCATCAAGGATGGCGACCACCGCCTCTCCCGGCCGGAGGACCTCCGCCTGCTGGCGGAGACGCTGGACAGCCTGCTGGCGTGAGCGAGGATGTCGAGGAAGCGATCAGGATCGCGGCCCGCCTGCTGGGCCATGATCCCGGCGGGTTGGAGCCGCTGAGCCAGCCCGGCCGCCGCAACCTCATCCTGCGCCTGCCGGGCGGGCTGATCGTCAAGCGCATCCTGGGCGCGGATGCCGGGGAGCGGTTCGCGCGGTAGGAAGCGAGCCTTGGCCTGCCCGGCCTGCCCCGCCTGGTGGCGTGCTGTGCCGAGGCGAAGCTGCTGGTCATGGAGGATGTCGGTCCCGCCGGGTCGATGGTGGCGCCCCTGCTGGGCAACGACCCCGGCGCGGCGGAAGCGGCGCTCCTGACCTGGGCTCATGCACTCGGCACCGTTCATGGCGCCACACGAGGCCACCAGCCGCTGCCCTGCCCGCTTCACATCGACCTTGGCGCGCTGCCGACTGCCATCGAGGCCGCGCTGCCCCGCCCCGCCGTCGCGGCGCTGGTCTCGGCGCAGCCCGGCCCGTTCCGAAGCTGGCTGCATCACGATCCCTGCCCGGACAATGTGCTGCTGTCAGACGGCGCCGCGCGGCTGATCGATTTCGAACGCAGCGGAAGCGGGTTCTGCCTGATGGATGCGGCCTATCTCCGCATGGGTTTCCCGACCTGCTGGTGCGCCGGCACCGTGCCGGCCGCGATCGTCGCACGGGTCGAAGCGGCCTATCGCCGGGCGCTGGCGCCGGCCCTGCCGGAGGCGGCCGACGATTCCTGCTTCGAAGCCGGCATGCAGGCCGCCTGCGCACTGTGGTTCCTGCGCCGGCTCGGCTGGCTGCTGAGGCTGGCGATGGCGGAGGATGCGATCTGGGGGATCGCGCCGCGCCGATCGCGGCTGCTGCACGACGCAGAGACGGTGGCCGCCGGCAACACGGCCCTGGCTCAGCCGGCACGGGCCATCGCGTCGATACTGCGCGGCTGGTGGCCGGAATCGTCGCCGCTGGCGCCCTACCCCGCCTTTTCCGCCGCCAGGATGCGCGCCAGCCCCTCCCGGTAGGTCGGGCAGCGCCAGGCGATGCCGAGCGCCGCCTTGGTGGCTGCATTCGTCACCACGCGGTTCTCCGACCAGAAGGACAGCGCCATGGGGGACATGCGCGGGGCCGCCGCCTCGAAGGGCAGCTCCGGCGGTGGTTCCACGCCCAGCAGCCGCGCGGCTTCCGCGACCACATCGGCGGAGGGCGCCGGTTCGTCATCCACGAGGTGCAGCACGCGAACGCCATCCGGCCGCCGCGCCGCCGCCACCACGGCGAGGGCGATGTCGTCCCGGTGGATGCGGCTGAAGGCATGGCCCGGCTTCACCACGCGGCGCGCCGTGCCGGCGCGGAGTTCATCCAGCGCGGACCGCCCCGGCCCGTAGATGCCCCCCACCCGGAACAGGTCCAGCGCCCGCACGCCGGCCGCCGCGCGCCAGGCCTCCTCCGCCTCCAGCCGCCGCCTGGACCGGTCCTGTCCGGGTGCGGGGGGCGTCGCCTCCTCCACCGCCGCCCCGCCGCGGTCGCCATAGACGCCGGTGGTGGAGAGGTAGCCGAGCCAGCGCAGCGCGGGCGCCGCGGCGATCGCCGCCGCATGGGCGGCCAGCACGGGGTCGCCAGCCTCGCCCGGCGCGGCCGTGACGACGAGGTGCGTGGCCTCGCGGATCGCCGCCCCGGCCTCCGCGAAGGCGATGACGGCAACACCCGGCGGCGGCGCCGCGCGGGCGGGGTCGCGCGCCGTGCCGGTCACGGCGAAACCCGCGGCCAGGGCCTCCTGCGCGATCGCGCCGCCGCTGTAGCCCAGCCCCGCCACCACCAGCCGATCCACCATGCCATCCCCCCGGTCAACGGCCCTGATGTGCGCCCATGCCGGCCGCCCGCAAAGGGGTTGCGCCCCGGCTGATCGTTCCGCCATGGTCAGGCATTACAAGCAAGACAGGAAACGTCCCGCATGCTTCGCCGCCGCCATGCCCTCGCCCTGGCCGGGGCCACCCTTGCCTCACCACTCGTCGCCCGGGCCCAGGCTTTCCCGCAGGACCGGCCGATCCGCGCCGTGGTGAACTTCCCGCCCGGCGGGACGGTGGACACGGTGGCGCGCCTGGTCGCCCCCGTGCTGTCGGAGAAGCTCGGCCGGCAGGTGGTGGTGGAGAATCGCGGCGGCGCCTCCGGCCTCATCGGGGCGGAGGCGGTGGTGCGCAGCCCGGCCGATGGCCACACCCTGCTCTTCGCGCTGTCCACCCATGCGGTGAACCCGCACATGGTGCCGCGCATGCCCTTCGACACGCTGGCGGATTTCGCGCCGGTCGGCCTCATCGGCGGCGCGCCCGTGCTGATGGCCGCCCACCCCACCGCCCCCTTCCGGACGCTGGCCGACGTGATCGCGGCGGGGCGGGTCGGGGAAGGCCCGCATTACGGCACCATCGGCAACGGCTCCACCGGCCATCTGATGATGGCGCAGCTTTCCACCCTGACGGGCGCGCGCTTCACCCATGTGCCCTTCCGCGGCGGCGGGCCGGCCGTGCAGGCGGCGCTTGGCGGGCAGGTGCCGCTGGTCATCACCTCCACCGTCGCGGTCGGCCCGCATGTCACGGCGGGGTCGCTGCGCGGCGTGGCGCTTTCCGGCGCCGAACGCTCCCCCGTGCATCCCGGCGTGCCGACGGTGGCGGAACAGGGCTTCCCCGGCTTCGCCGCGGATAGCTGGGTCGGCGTCCTGGCCCCGGCGCGGACGCCGGAGGCGGTGGTCGCGCGGATCAACGCGGACCTCGCCGCCACGCTGGCCGATCCGGGCGTGCGCGAACGCCTGGCCGGCATCGGCATGACGCCCCGCGCCATGTCGCCCGCGGAATTCGGCGCCTTCGTCGCCAGCGAATACGAACGCTGGGGCAAGGTGGTGCGGGAACACCGCATCGTCTCGGACTGACGACCACCAAGGGTTGATCGCCGGCGGGCTTCTCCGCCGGCGATTCCCGTATCGCGAAAGGTGGTATAGAAGCGGGCCATGCGACGCCCTGCCCGCACCATGCTCCTCGGCGCCTTCGCCGCCGCCGCGCTGGCGGCGCTGGGCGGCTTCACCTGGGTCGTGATCCTGCCGAGCCCCGCCCTGACGGCGGAGGAAGTGCTGCCCACGCCGCCGGAGCCGCCGCGCCTCGATGGCAGCCCGCGCAGCGAGCGCTGCATGATGCTGGCCCGCACCGATGCGGTGGAGGCCCGCAGCTTCGCCGAGGCGTGGGAGGCCGAGGGCGGCGGCGAGGGCGCGCGCCATTGCCTGGCCATCTCCATCCTCGCCATGGGCGAGCCCGGCCAGGCGGCGCGGCAGCTGGAAGCCCTGGCGCGCAATTCCCGTGCGGGCAATGCCGCCCGCGCCGCGGTCTTCGCGCAGGCAACCCAGGCCTGGCTGATGGCGGGCGATGCGGGCCGCGCCTATGCCGCCGCGACGCTGGCGCTGACCCTCTCCCCGGATGATCCGGACCTGCTGACGGACCGCGCCGTGACGCTCGGCTCCCTCTCCCGCTACCGGGAGGCGCTGGAAGACCTGGACCGCGCGCTGGTGATCGACGCGGAGCGGACGGAGGCGCTGGTCTTCCGCGCCGCCGCCTGGCGGCATCTGGATCGCGTGGACAATGCCGCGCGGGACATCGACCGCGCCCTGGCCCTCGACCCCAACTATGCCGAGGCGCTGCTGGAGCGCGGCATCATCCGCCAGCTGCGCGGCGACACGGCCGGCGCGCGGGAGGATTGGGAAAGGGCGATCGAGATCGCGCCGGACAGCCCGACCGCGGACCTCGCCGCGCAGAACCTGGCGCTGAACGAGGCCGGGCCCTTCCGCCGTTGATCGGCGCCATCACCGCGCTGCTGGTCTGCCAGCTGGCCGGTGAGGTCGCGACGCGCGCGCTGCACCTGCCCGTGCCCGGCCCTGTCGTGGGGATGGTGATCCTGTTCCTCGCGCTGCTGGCGCGGCGCGGGCCGGTGCCGGCGCCGCTGGGCGAGACGGCGGATGGGCTGCTCGGCCATCTCGGCCTGCTCTTCGTGCCGGCGGGCGTCGGCGTGGTGCTGTTCCTGCCCGTGCTGGCGCGGGACTGGGCGCCGCTGTCACTCGCCATCCTGGCCGGCACACTGGCCGCGATCGCCGCGACGGGACGGATCGCCCAGGCCCTGCTGCCGAAGGAGGATCCATGACGCCGCTGGCGGAGATCTGGGTCTATCTGGCGCGGGAACCGCTGGCCGCGCTGACGGCGACGCTGCTGGCCTGGCTGGCGGCGCTGCGCATCCATGGCTGGTGCGGGCGGCATCCGCTGGCGAACCCGGTGCTGATCGCCGTCGCGCTGCTGGCCGGCGGGCTGCTGGCGGCGGGCATCGACTACCGCGCCTATTTCAGCGGCGCGCAATTCGTCCATTTCCTGCTGGGCCCGGCGACCGTCGCGCTGGCCGTGCCGCTGTATCGCCAGTTCGCGCTGGTGCGGCGATCCGCGCTGGCGGCCACGGCCTCCATCATCCTGGGCGGCGCCTTCGCGGCGCTGGCCGGCATCGGCATCGCGCTGGCGCTGGGCGCGGCGCCGGAGGTGGTGGCGAGCCTGGCGCCGCGATCCGTCACGACGCCCGTCGCCATGGGCATCGCGGAACGGCTGGGCGGCCTGCCGAGCCTGACGGCCGTGGTGGTGATCCTGTCCGGCATCGTCGGCGCCGCGCTCGGCCCGGTGGTGCTGACCTGGGCGGGGGTGCTGGACTGGCGGGCGCGCGGCATCGCCATCGGCACCGCCTCCCACGGCATCGGCACGGCGCGGGCGCTCAGCGTGAACGCGACGGCCGGCGCCTTCAGCGGGCTGGCGATGGGGCTGAACGCGCTGGCGACGGCGCTGCTGCTGCCGCTGCTCTGGGGGTTCTTCGCGGGGTAGCCCTCAGAACAGCGCAGGCAGCGGCGCCGTGGGTTGGCGGCCATAAAGGCCGCGCCGGAGTTCCGACCGGGCCTGCACGCCCCAGCCATCCAGCTGCTGGATCAGGGCCTGCGGCACGGAAACGCGGGCGCCCTCGGCCAGGGGCGCCCCGCCCGCCATCCCCGGCGCGATGACGGAGGGCGCCACGCGATACTCCACATGCAGGTAGTGCATCGACTCGCTGAGCAGGAACTGGCTGCTGATCCAGTAGGGCGGCAGCCAGCCCGCCCGGCGCTGGCCTTCATCGTGGAGCGTGTCCAGATAGGCGGCCTGCCCCGGCTGCCGTCCGGCCGCCACCACCACCAGGCCGCGGCAATCCAGGGCGGCGCGCACGGCGGAGACGACATGGCGCGCCAAGGCACCTTCGTGGAGGCAGACGCCATGCGGCTCCCAATGCACCGCCACTTCCTGCGCCGCGCGGGCGACGATGACCGCCGCGGCGCGGCCGGCGCGTTCCTGCACCAGGACGGCCTCGTGGAACCGGGTCGGCACGCTCTGGTCGCTGGTGCGCGCAGCACCGACGCCGAGATGCATGACGCGCCAGGGCCCGGCCGGCAGGGGCAGGACCTTGGGCCCGAGGGCGAGGCTGCCCTCCACCATCGATCCGGGCGCCTGCGCCTGGCCGGGGAGCGGCAGGAGGAGAAGGGCCGCCAGCAGCAGAACAAGACGCACCGACCGCAACCCCCGATTGCCATTCCGGCAATGCTGCGGGGCCGCGGCGGATCATGTCAACGCGGGAACGGTGCCCCTCACTCCGGCCTGGATTGTGGCGGGGCGCCGGCCGGCGGCGTCGCGGGTTCCCGCGCGCCCGAGGTGCTCTCCCCGAGGAAACCCTGCGGCGTCGTTCCCGTGCCGGCGGGCTGGTCCCGCCCCACCGCCGACCCATCCGTGCCGCGGTTCACCGCCTGGGGGCTGTCGGTGCGCGGCGGCTGCTGCGCCGGGCCGGCATCCCGCCCGATCTCCTCCACCCGGCCCGGCGGCGGGCCACCGGCCTGCGGCGGCGCGACGGGCTGCGCGAGGGCGAAGCCCGGGAGGAGGAGGGCGGCGAGGAGAAGGCGATGGGTCATGGGGAGCGTAACGTCCGCCCCCCGGGACGGTTGCTAGGCTCAGGACTCATTGGCCGAGCCAGAAGATGACGATGGCGGCGAGTGTGACGGCGCCGAAGAAGATGGTGGGGCATCGGTCGTAGCGGGTGGCGATGCGGCGCCAGTCCTTGAGGC
>NZ_JAERQN010000014.1 GCF_016805305.1 Falsiroseomonas ponticola
GCTCCATCGCTGCCGTCTGGCATCGCATTGGCTCGTTGCTTGGCGAGTTCTCACCAACCGAGTGCGCCAATTACTTCGCCCATGCCGGATACGCTTCAGTGTAAGCCGATCACGCTCTAGCGGCAACCCCCGGCCCGCGGCGCGGTGCGACCGATATCGAAACAAATAAGTTGCGCAGTGCGGCATGATGTTGTCCGATACCCCCGGGCGGGGAGTATCGCGTCATGGATGGCGCCTTGGCATCGGGGCCCGTTGACCCCGGGCTGCTCGAAAGGCTCGCGGTTCTGGAGGAGCGCTCCAAGCCGAAGCCGAAGTCGGTAGTCGATCGCGTCAAGGAATGGGCGGGCGTGGCAACCGCGCTCATCGCCCTGCTCTACACTATCCCTCTCGGCGTCTGGGATACCTGGGTGACATCGCCGGAAGCCAGGGGGCGGGAGGCGCTGCGCAGCGCTCTGATCCAAGTCGCTGACCTGGAAAGCCGCCAGGCCCAGGGCTTCGCGCAGATAAACGATCATCAGGCCCGCATCATCTTCCTCGGTGCCGTCGGTGCGCAGCGCGCCGCCTTGCTGGCGCGCGTGGAGCCGCTGATCGACGGACATCGCGACAGTCTCACGGTGCCGGAACTCATGTTGCTCGGTTACAATCTGGCCCAGGCTGGCCGCACCGAACGGGCCATTGGGATCTTCGAGGCCACGGCCCGCGCGGCGACGGCGCAGGGTTCGCCACTGCCAATGCGCGCGGAAGTGGACCGACAACTCGCCATGCTCCACAGCAACCTAGTTGACGGTCCGAACATCGCTGCCGTGCGTATGCACTACGCGCGAAACCTTGCCGCGCTGTTGGTAAGCACCGGTCCGCTTGTGCAGCAGCAGGCGGCCGTGAGTGCGCTGGAATGGGCCTTCGTGGAGAAGTTCGCCCCGCAGGGTAACTGGGCCTGCGGTACGATCCTCCAAGCCTGGGCGCTGCGCGTGCTCACGGTCCTGGCGCCGGCCGTACCGCAGGCGGCCTCGCTGCTCGAGATGGCGGAGGAGCGCTTCTCCCAACTAATCCGGCCCGCCACCCTGCCGCCCGTCTGTCCGGACGGCGTCATTCCGCCCGCCATGGTGCGGGCATGAAGACGGTAAAGGGCCAAGCGGGGCGCCGCCACTGCCTCGCGCTCGCGGCAGCTTCCTGGCTGGCCGCGCGTCGGGCGGACGCTCAGTGGCCGCCAATCGACCTCGGCATCCCGAACATACCTCAGCAGACCCCTGTCTGGTGCTGGGTTGCAGTGGCCGAACAGATCATTCGCTGGCGCAACGGCGGCGCCGGTCCTAGCCAAGCGGAATTGGTCGCCATCGCCAACGGCTTCCCGCCCTTCGCCTGCTTGCAGCCGCCCAACCCGATGGTCATGCAGGCCTGCCTGCGGACCGGGCACCTTGTGGAAATTCAGCGCCTGATCTCGGCCTTCGGAGGCGGCTTCAGCCAACTCGCGCCGCCCGCCCATCCGGGCATCCTCTACGACACCCTCCGGCGCGGCGCACCCATCATACTCGCCGTGCGCAGCACGCCCTTCAGCGGCCATGTAGTCGTCTTGCGGGGGTTAGTGCCTGCCCCAGATCCCCTCCTCATCATCAACGATCCGATGGGTTGGCCGGGGTTCGGACAACCCGTACCGTTCTCTCGCATCGCGGGCTTCTGGCAGGCGGCGATTGTCGTCGGCTGATCCGTCTAACCCGGCACCAGCCGCGCCGTCACCTCCTCCACCGGCGCGGCGGCCAGGCTGGCGCGCATCGCGGCCTCCGTCATCCAGACCTGGCCCGCGCCGAAGCGCCGGCCGCGCCAGGCCAGCCGCACCTCCGGCACCCGGAAGGGCCAGGGGGCGATGGCCAGCACGCCGTCGCCCTCGGTCAGTGTCAGGGGCGTGCGGGTCCCATCGGCCATCGGCGCCTGGCCGACGCCGCCCATGGTGGCGATGCCGCCGCAGACCGCCAGGCTCAGCGCATCCGTCACCGCGACCAGGGCGGAGGCGGTCGCGACCTGCTCCTCCGTCGCGCCGACCTGCGCCATCAGCGCCGCCTGCACCGCGGCCTGGCTTTCCCGGTAATGGCGCGCGGCGGGGCCATCCTCCGGATGGTCCTGGTGGCGGTCGTCGTAGTGGGAATAGATCAGGCTGCCATGGCGGCTGACCAGCAGCCCCACCCAGGGCCCCCAGCTCGCCGTCGCGCGCGCCACGCCCTCGGCCCACATCGGCGCATGGAATCGGGCGCCGACCGCGCGGAAGACATGCGGGCGCCTGGTGGCGGGGTCGAGCGTCGGCGCCGCCTCCCACCCCATCCAGCCGACATCATGGTGCGCGCAGGCCGTGGCCACATCCTCGAAGGGCTCCGGCACCGCGAAGCCCGGCGCCCCCCAGGCGCGCAGCATCTGGCCGGAAACAAGGGCATGCATGGGCTGGCTCACCGCCATCCAGCTGCCATCCGCCGCTTCCCGGAACAGCATTCGCCCGCCCTTTTCCGCAAAGGTTTGCAGAATGCCGCGTGAAGTCGCACCTCGCCAGGGCCAGCGCGCTTGCCATCGGTGAAACAGCCGTTCATATGGCCCGCCACTTTGGCCGAGCACGGGGGTCGGATTGATGCGCGTTGCGGTTTTGCGCGAACGGCGCGCGGCGGAGACACGGGTGGCCGCCACGCCGGAGACGGTGAAGAAACTCATCGGCATGGGATGCACCGTGGCGGTGGAGGCCGGCGCCGGCCTCTCCTCCGGCATCCCTGACGCCCAGTATGCCGAGGCGGGCGCCGAGGTCGCGGCCGATCCGGCCGCCGCCCTGGCCGGCGCGGGGATCGTGCTGGCGGTGCGCGCGCCGGAAGCGGCGGAACAGGCGCTGATCCCGCGCGGCGCCATCCTGATCGGCACGCTGCAGGCCGACAAGGATGCGGCCAGCGCCTATGCCAGCGCCGGCATCGATGCCTGCGCCATGGAACTGGCGCCGCGCATCACTCGCGCCCAGTCCATGGACGTGCTGTCCAGCCAGGCGAACCTGGCCGGCTACCGCGCGGTGGTCGAGGCCGCGGGCGCCTTCGACAAGGCCTTCCCGATGCTGATGACGGCGGCCGGCACGATCAGCGCCGCCAATGTCTTCGTCATGGGCGCCGGCGTCGCGGGGCTGCAGGCCATCGCGACGGCGCGCCGCCTCGGCGGCCGCGTCTCCGCCACCGACGTCCGCCCCGCGGCGAAGGAGGAGATCAAGTCGCTGGGCGCCAGCTTCGTCGGCTATGAGGATGAGGAGAGCAAGGCGGCCCAGACCGCGGGCGGCTACGCCAAGCAGCTCTCCGCCAATTTCTACGCCGAGCAGGCCAAGGTCGTCGCCGCCCACATCGCCAAGCAGGACATCGTCATCTGCACGGCGCTGGTGCAGGGCCGCAAGGCGCCGACCCTGGTGACGGAGGCGATGGTCGCCTCCATGAAGCCGGGCAGCGTGATCGTCGATATCGCCGCCGATGCCGGCGGCAACGTCGCCGTGACGAAGCCGGGCGAGGAGACGCTGACCGCGAATGGCGTGAAGGTGCTGGGCTTCACCAACTGGCCCGGCCGCATCCCCGCCGCCGCCTCCGCCCTCTATGCGCGCAACCTGCTGACCTTCCTGACCACCTTCTGGGACAAGGAAGCGAAGAAGCCCGCCATGCCGGCCGAGGATGACATCGTGAAGGGCGTCACGCTCACCCGCGGCGGCGCCGTGGTCCACCCCTCGCTGGCCTCGGCCTGAGGAGCGTCTCCATGAACCCCATCGACATCGCCAACCAGGCCAGCGCCCGCGCGCAGGAAGCGCTCACGCTCGCCGAGCAGGCGCGCCGCCTGGCGGAGGCCGCGGCCCCCGTCGCCGCCGCGGCCGAGCCCTTCCTGCTGCTGCTGACGATCTTCCTGCTGGCCTGCTTCGTCGGCTACCATGTGGTCTGGAACGTGACGCCGGCGCTGCATTCGCCGCTGATGGGCGTCACCAACGCCATCTCCTCCGTCATCGTGGTCGGCGCCATCCTGGCGACCGGCCTGTCCGACAGCATCGCCGCCAAGGTCTTCGGCTTCCTCGCCGTGACGCTCGCCGCGGTGAATATCTTCGGCGGCTTCATGGTCACGCGGCGCATGCTCGCCATGTTCAAGAAGAAGGGGAGCTGAGCCGATGGCCCAGACGCTCTCGACGCTGGCGTATCTCGTCGCCTCCGTCCTCTTCATCCTGGCGCTGCGCGGCCTCTCGAACCCCGAGACCAGCCGCCAGGGCAACCTCTTCGGCATGGTCGGCATGGCGATCGCCGTGGTCGCCACGCTGCTGAAGCCCGGCATGGGCGCGGGCGGCATCGTCATCGTCCTCGCGGGCCTCGCCATCGGCGGCACCATCGGCACGGTGCTGGCGCAGCGCATCCAGATGACGTCGCTGCCCCAGCTCGTCGCCGCCTTCCACAGCCTGGTCGGCATGGCGGCGGTCTTCGTGGCGGCGGCCGCCTTCTACGCGCCGGAGAGCTTCGGCATCGGCACGCCCGGCAACATCAAGGGCGCGTCCCTGGTGGAGATGTCGCTCGGCCTCGCCATCGGCGCCATCACCTTCTCGGGCTCCGTCATCGCCTTCGCGAAGCTCGATGGCCGCATGTCCGGCTCGCCCATCATCTTCAAGGGCCAGCACCTGCTGAACGCGGCGCTGGGCGCGCTGCTGCTCATCCTCGTCATCGCCTTCGTCATCACCGGCAGCCCGGTCCTGTTCTGGATCATCGCGATCCTGTCCTTCGCGCTCGGCTTCCTGCTGATCATCCCGATCGGCGGCGCGGACATGCCGGTCGTCGTCTCCATGCTGAACAGCTATTCCGGCTGGGCGGCGGCGGGCATCGGCTTCACCATCGGCAATCTGCTGCTGATCGTGACCGGCGCGCTGGTCGGTGCCTCCGGCGCCATCCTGTCCTACATCATGTGCAAGGGCATGAACCGCAGCATCGTCAACGTGCTGCTGGGCGGCTTCGGCGGTGATGGCGGCGCGGCGGCGGCGGGCGGCGGCGCGGCCGCGGACCGCGCGCCGGTGAAGGCGGGCTCCCCGGAGGATGCCGCCTACATCATGAAGAACGCGCAGAAGATCATCATCGTGCCGGGCTACGGCATGGCGGTGGCCCAGGCGCAGCAGGTGGTCCGCGAAATGGCCGACCTGCTGAAGAAGGAAGGCGCCGAGATCTCCTACGCCATCCACCCCGTCGCGGGCCGCATGCCCGGCCACATGAACGTGCTGCTGGCCGAAGCCAACGTCCCCTATGACGAGGTGCATGAGCTGGAGGAGATCAACGCGGAATTCGCCGACGCCGACGTCGCCTACGTCATCGGCGCGAATGACGTGACGAACCCCGCCGCGAAGACCGACAAGTCCAGCGCCATCTACGGCATGCCGATCCTGGATGTGGAGCGCGCCAAGACCGTGTTCTTCGTCAAGCGCGGCATGGCGTCCGGCTATGCCGGCGTGGAGAACGAGCTGTTCTTCCGCCCCAACACGATGATGCTGTTCGGCGACGCCAAGAAGGTCACGCAGCAGATCGTGCAGAGCCTGCAGAAGTAGCGCCGGCCCGTCACGCGGCGGCCGCCGGAAGGCGGCCTGTGCCTGAGGGCAGGAACAACGGGAAGGGGGGTCGCCAGGGCGGCCCCCCTTTTTCGTTCAGGCCGCCGCGGCCAGGGCGCTGAAGGGCGTCGCCGCGAAGGCCGCGGGGCCGCCCCGCACCACCCCCCGCAGCGCCATCACCAGCGCCATCGCATCATGGCCCCGGCCCATCTCCGGCGGGATCAGGTCCAGGTCCGACAGATAGGCCATGGTCCAGGTGGCGAAGCAGCGCGCCGGCGTCGGCGCCTGGTGCAGCAGCCGCACATCGTGGTGCCGCTCATCCTGCCGGATCAGGTCGAACATCGCCGTCACCATGTCCGGCGGCCCCTCCAGCGTCTGCGCGAAGCGCCCATGGCCGGACACCAGCAGCCCCGAAAGCCGCCAGGTCGCGTTCTTGGGGCGGGATACGCCGAGGATCTGCTCCACCAGCGCTTCCTCCTCCAGGTGCATGGTCCCGGCCGCGCGGCGGCTGGTGTAGATGACTCGCATCAGCGGAGAAGGCGTGGCGTGCATGGGATACCTCGCGTGAACTGATGCGGGTATCATATATTGGACAATCCTTCCGCGGCGTTACCGCCGCGATCACGCCCCCATGACCCCCGTATGCAGCAGCGTCCGCAGCCGCATGAGCATGAGGAGCGAGGCATTCCCATCCGCGAATTCCGCCGGCACCTCGTCCAGGTCCCGCAGCAGGGCCATGCTCCAGGCCGGGAAGATCCGGTCCTCCACCACATCCACCTTCACGATCCGCATGTCGGTATGGCGGGGGTCGCGCTGGATCACCGTCAGCAGGCCGCGCACCACCAGGGGCCGGCCTTCCAGTACCTGGGCGAAGGCGCCCTTGCCATGCACCAGCACGCCGGTGACGCCGCGGCGCGGGTTGTTGCGCCGCGCGGACTCCACGATGCGCGCCACCGTCGCGTCCTCGGCGGCCAGCGCCTCGCCGTGCAGGCGGCTGGTATAGACCACCCGGTGCAGCCGCCGATCGCTTGAATCCATGCTTCCAACCCCGGCATTCTCCGTCGGCTGCCGGTGTCGTCGGCGTTTGTGAATGGCGGATTGCCCAGGGGCGCGGTTTGCGCCGCGCCGCTACCCCGCGCGGGCGGGCAGGCTGCGCATCGCGGCCGCGAAGGCCTCCAGCGCCTGGTCGATGTCGCGGCCCTCATGCGCCGTGCTGATGTAGTATTTGCTGTCGCCCTTCAGGATGCCGCCGGCGCGCATGGCCTGGTTCACATGCGCCGCCATGGCCCGGTCCGCCCGCAAGGTGGCGCGATAGTCGCCCACCGTGCCGCCGGCGAAGACCAGGTCGAAGAGCGGCGGCTCGCCCACCACCTGCGCCGGGATGCCGGCGCGCGCCACCGCGGCCTCCAGCCCCGCCATCAGCCGCCGCCCGGTGGCGAAGACGGCCTCATAGGTGCCGGGCCGGCGCAGCACCTCCAGCGTCTTCAGCCCCGCCACCGCCGCCACGGGGTTGCCGGACAGCGTGCCCACCTGCATCAGGAAGCGGTCCTCGCCCACCGCCGCGCGGTCGAACAGCGCCATGATCTCCGCCCTGCCCACTACCGCCGCCAGCGGGAAGCCGCCGCCGATCACCTTGCCCAGCGTGCAGAGATCCGGCGTCACGCCGTAGTATGCCTGCGCGCCGCCATAGGCGAAGCGGAAGCCCGTCACGACCTCGTCGAAGATCAGCACGATCCCGAAGCGGGTGCAGAGGTCGCGCAGCCCCTGGAGAAAGCCCGGCGCCGGCGGGATCAGCCGCTGCAGCGGCTCCACGATGATGCCCGCGATCTCCTCATGCCGCGCCTCCACCAGCCGCGTCACGGCCTCGAGGTCGTTGAAGGGCGAGACCAGCACCTCGTCGCGCACCGACCGCGGGATGCCCGCGCTGTCCGGCACCGCCTGCGGGAAATTCGCCAGCTGCTTCGGCGCGAGCGACATCAGCCCGTAGTCGCTCATGCCGTGGTAGCCGCCCTCGAACTTCACGATCCGGTCGCGGCCGCGGAAGGCGCGGGCGAGTCGCATGGCATAGAGATCGGCCTCGGAGCCGGAGGAGACGTAGCGCAGCTGCTCCGCGCAGGGCACGGCCTCCACGATCGCCTCGGCCAGGGCGATCCCCGCCTCGTTGTTGGCGAAGAAGGTGGTGCCACGGCCGATCTGCTCGCGCACCGCCTCCAGCACCTCCGGATGCCCGTGGCCGATGAACAGGGGGCCGGAGCCCAGCAGGAAATCCACGTATTCCCGCCCCGCCACGTCCCACACCCGGCCGCCCTGGCCATGGCTGATGATGACGTCGCCCGGGAAGTTGCCGAAGGTCCCGCCCGGCAGCACGCGCCGGGCGCGCGCCCGCAGCGATTCCTCGCGATCCATCGAGTCCATCGGCCTCTCCCTGCTGCGCCGCCAGTAGAGGCCGGGAGACGGGCGGCGGACAAGGGCGGGGCCCGGAACGCCGAAAGCCGCGGCTTGCGAGGGCATGCGCCATCGCACCGCGGCCTTCCGGCACCGGACCCGCTCGTGACCGGGGGTCACGCATTCGGTGTTCAGCTGATGTCCCGCCGGGGAGGGCGGGTCGTGGCGAGGGGAAGCCCTCGCGCCCCTGGCGCTACCTCCCGGAACCCGGCACGGCGGCCGGGACTCGGGAAGGGCGGCTCAGAAGCCTTCGCGCTCCAGGCGCTTGCGCTCCACCTTGCGGGCGCGACGAACGGCTTCCGCGGCCTCGCGGGCGCGGCGCTCGGACGGCTTCTCGTAGTGGCGGCGGAGCTTCATTTCACGGAACACGCCCTCGCGCTGGAGCTTCTTCTTCAGCGCCTTCAGGGCCTGGTCGATGTTATTGTCGCGGACGACGACCTGCACGCGGTGGAACCTCCTTGGTTCACTGGGGGTTGATGGCAAGAAACGCGGATGCGCGCCGACAGGTTCCGGACTGGCCGGGACCCTCCGACGCGAAGGCGGCTGCCATAGCATGCCGCGGCGGCGATGCGAAAGACCCTCCCGCACCGCGCCGCGCGCATTACCTTAACCAGGCGCATCGCCAGCGCCCGCAGCATCCGGAATACCCGCCGCCATGGCCATCCTGAAGATCGCCCGCATGGGCCATCCCGTCCTCATCAAGCCCGCCTTGCCGGTGGAAGACCCCTCGGCGCCCGAGATCCGCCGCCTGGTCGCCGACATGGCGGAGACGATGGAGGATGCCCAGGGGCTCGGCCTCGCCGCCCCCCAGGTCCATGTCGGCCTCCGCCTCTTCGTCTGGCGCGGCGGCGCCGGCAACATCCTCGCCCTCATCAATCCGGAGCTGGAGGCGGTGGGGGAGGAGACGGAGGATGCGTGGGAGGGCTGCCTCTCCATCCCCGGCCTGCGCGGCTGCGTCCCCCGCGCCAGGCGCATCCGCTTCCGCGGCTTCGACATCGATGGCCAGGCGGTGGAGGGCGAGGCCGCGGGCCTCGCCGCCCGCGTCATG
The DNA here is from genome assembly GCF_016805305.1 of Falsiroseomonas ponticola. GTDB lineage: Bacteria > Pseudomonadota > Alphaproteobacteria > Acetobacterales > Acetobacteraceae > Falsiroseomonas > Falsiroseomonas ponticola. The sequence goes on from NZ_JAERQN010000014.1 coordinate 9,057, forward strand.
CAGCATGAGGCCGACCACCTCGACGGCGTGCTCTACCCCATGCGCATGCCCGACCTGGCGCTGCTGGGCTTCACCGAGGAACTCTCCCGCGCCGCCGTCCAGGCCCGCGACGCCGCCACGAAGGAGGCCAGCCGATGATCGAACGCAGCGAGGAACGGGACAGCGCGCTCCGCGCCACCCTGCCGCATGTCCCCCGCCTCGGCTGGACCCGCGCGGCCATCGCCGCGGGCCTCGCCGATCTCGGCCGCGATTCGCTGGAACAGGACTGGCTCTTCCCCCGCGGCCCGGTGGAGGCGATCGAGGCCTGGTGCGACCTGGCGGACCGGGAGATGGAGGCGGCCGCGGCGGCGGAGGACCTCTCCGCGCTGCGCATCCCCGCCCGCATCCGCCGCGTCATCGTGATCCGCCTGGAACAGGCCGCGCCGCACCGGGAAGCGATCCGCCTCGCGCTCGGCCACCAGTCGCTGCCCTGGAACGTGCCCTCCGCCATGCGGACGGTGGCGCGCACGGCGGATGCCATGTGGGCCGCGGCCGGCGACACCTCCGCCGATTTCTCCTGGTACACCCGCCGCGCGACGCTCGCCGGCGTCTATGGCGCGACGCTCGCCTTCTGGCTGCAGGACGGGGAGGATGGCTTCCCCCGGACGCTGGCCTTCCTCGACCGCCGCCTGGCCGGGCTCGCGAGATTGCAACGGCCGAAGCCGGGGGCGGGCGCGAAACGGGCCGCCTGACGCCGCGTTGCCTCGCTGTAACCCCAGTGGAGGCATGGCATGCGCGGCATCCTGTTGTGGCTGATCGGTATCCCCATCCCGATCATCATCCTGCTCTGGCTCTTCGGCGTGCTCGGATGATGCTTCAGCCGCGTGCGTCAGGCCCCGGAATAGGCTAGACTTCCCGCATTCCGGGGATGCCAAGGGGGCCGGGGGGCCCCACCCTTGGCTCGGGTCGCGCAACGATGGTTGCACGGCCCGGGCCGATGCGGCAGGCATGGCGTCCTCAAGGGGGAGTTCCCGCGCCATGCGTCGCGCCACGTTTGCCTATCGCCTTCTCGCCGGCGTCCTCGCCGCCGGCATCGCCGGCCCCGCCTTCGCCCAGGCCTGCGTGCAGCCCGCCGAGCGTTCGGCCTTCGAGGTCCGCGCCCTGCAGAGCCAGCTGATGGTCACCGCCCTGACCTGCAGCCGCGACCAGGACTACAACGCCTTCGTCACCAAGTTCCGCCGCGAACTCGGCACCGCCTATTCCTCCATCGAGACGCATTTCCGCCGCACCGGCGGCGGCAACTTCGCCCGCGCCCGCGACGGCTTCATCACCCAGCTCGCCAACGACCATTCGCAGGACGGGCTGCGCCAGGGCACCGCCTTCTGCCCGAACGCCGTCGCGCTGTTCCAGGTCGCGCTCGCGCAGACCGACCTGAACTCCCTCGCGACCCTCGCCTCCGACCGCAACATCCTGAACCCGATGGTCACGCCCGCCTGCCCGGAACGCCCGACGCCGACGCGCAGCCCGGCCCGCCCGGCCGCCAACACCCGCGCCGCCGCCCAGGCCCGCTGAGCCAGGGCCAGGCCGGCGCATGAAGCGCTTCTGGGACGACGCGCGGGCGGAGGCGGCGGCGGGGGGCTTCGCCATCCTGCTCGATGGCCGCCCGGTGCGCCTGCCCTCCGGCGCGCCGCTCCGCGTCGCCACCGCGCCCCTGGCGGAGGCGATCGCCGAGGAATGGCGCCAGGCCGGCGGCACCAAGGGGGGGGAGATGCGCCCCGAACAGGTGCCGCTGACCCGCCTGGTCGGCACGGCGGAGGAGCGGATCGCCCCCGATCCCGCCGCCACCGTCGCCGCCATCGCCCGCTACGGCGACAGCGACCTGCTCTGCTACCGCGCCACCGAGCAGCGCCTGGCCGCCCGCCAGGCGGAGGCCTGGGACCCCTGGCTGTCCTGGTCCGCCCAGGCGCTGGACGCGCCGCTGCGCGTCACCACCGGCATCATGCCCGTCGCGCAGACGGACCAGGCCCGCCGTGCCCTGACCCGCGCGGTGGAACGCCAGACGCCCCTCGCCCTCGCGGCCCTCGGCGTCGCCGTGCCCGCGCTCGGCAGCCTGGTGCTCGGCCTCGCCGTCGCCGGCGGCCACCTGGCGCCGGCGGAGGCGCATCGCCTCGCCACCCTCGACGAGGCGTTCCAGGAGGAACGCTGGGGCACGGACCCCGAATCGGCCGCCCGCCGGGAAGGCGCCGCGGCCGATGTCGCGATCGCCGCCCGCCTCGTCGCCCTCTCCCGCGCATGAAGGCCCGGCTCCTCCGGATCGAGGGGCGGGTGCAGGGCGTCGGCTACCGCGACTGGATGGTGAAGCAGGCCAACCGCCTCGGCCTGCAGGGCTGGGTGCGCAACCGGCCCGATGGCAGCGTGCAGGCCCTGGTCGCCGGGGAGGAAGGCGCCGTCCTCACCCTTCTCTCCGCCTGCCGCCGCGGCCCCATGCTGGCGCGCGTGGACCTCATCCGGGAAAGCCTGGCCGAGCCCCCGGGCGAGCCCGGCTTCCACCGCCTGCCCACGGGTTGATGGCCCATCGGTCACCCATCCGCCGATAGTTCTTGTCCGGTTAACCATACTGTCCTATCTACCGCCCCGTCGGCGGGCGATGTCCCGCCGCGCCCCGGCCGCGTGAGCGGGCCTGGCGCCACGCCCCACCAAGGGGACCAGGCGCAGACGGAGGCCCGGACCGGGGCGCAGCACGCGGCACTTGCCGAAGGGGACCAAAGCCCCGGGCAGCCGCGCCTCAGTGGACAACATCGGACCGGCCCCGGCACGCGGGCAGGCCCTTCCACCACCCGCCCGCCCGGCATCGCGCCGCGCGGGATGACCGGATTTGATCGCACTTCATGACGACCTTCGCCGAACTCGGCCTCGCCCCCCGCATCCTCCAGGCGCTGGAGGAGGAGGGCTACACCACCCCCACCCCGATCCAGCGTGACAGCATCCCCCACGCCCTGAAGGGCAAGGACATCCTGGGCATCGCCCAGACCGGCACCGGCAAGACCGCCGCCTTCGGCCTGCCGCTGCTGCACAACCTGGCCGAATCGAAGGGCCGCCCGCCCCGCGGCGGCTGCCGCGCGCTCATCCTCTCGCCGACGCGCGAACTGGCCAGCCAGATCGCCGACAGCCTGAAGGCCTATGGGCGCCACATGGGCCTCTCCGTCGCCGTCATCTTCGGCGGCGTGCCCCACGGCCCGCAGCGCCGGGCGCTGGCGCACGGCATCGACATCCTCGTCGCCACGCCGGGCCGCCTGCAGGACCACATGGATGAGGGCTCCGCGCGCCTCGACATGGTGAACGCCCTCGTCCTCGATGAGGCCGACCAGATGCTGGACAAGGGCTTCTGGCCCGCCATCCGCCGCATCCTGCCGAAGCTGCCCCAGCCCCGGCACACCATGTTCTTCTCCGCCACCATGCCGACGGAAGTCGCCAAGCTGGCCGGCGAGATCCTGCGCGACCCCATCCGCGTCGAGGTCGCGCCCGTCTCCTCCACCGCCGAGCGCGTGACCCAGAAGCTCGTCGTCATCGAGCAGGGCCGCAAGCGCGCCAAGCTGGCGGAGCTACTGCGGATGGACGGCGTCGGCCGCGCGCTCGTCTTCTCCCGCACCAAGCACGGCGCCGACCGCATCGTGAAGAACCTGGACGCCGACGGCATCGCCGCCAACGCCATCCACGGCAACAAGAGCCAGGGCCAGCGCGAACGCGCCCTCGCCGACTTCAAGTCCGGCCGCGCCCCCGTTCTCGTCGCCACCGACATCGCCGCCCGCGGCATCGACGTGGACGGCGTGACCCACGTGATCCAGTACGACATGCCGGACACCCCCGAAGCCTATGTCCACCGCATCGGCCGCACCGCCCGCGCCGGCGCCTCCGGCATCGCGGTGGCCATGTGCGCCCCCGATGAGCGGGAGAAGCTGTGGCAGGTGGAGAAGCTGATCCGCATGCCCATCCCGGCGACCGATGAACGCCAGGACGTCTCCGTGCCCATGTACCGCACCCAGGGCCGCCCCGACGCCATCAAGCCCGCCCCCGGCGCCGGCGCCGGCCGCAGCCGCGGCCAGCCCGGCGGCCGAGGCCGCTCCGGCGGTGGTGGCGGCGGTGGCCAGCGCCCGCCCCAGCAGGCCCGCCCGGCCAAGCCGAGCACGCCCCGCGGCGGCGACGCCCCCGTCCGCCGCCCGACCGCCCCCGCGACGGCCGCGTCCAAGGACCGCGCCTGGCGCGACGGCGACTTCCGCGACGCGGCGCCTGCGTTCCTGCGCAAGCGGTGAGACCTTGGGGAAGGCGCCGCCTTCCCCAAACCCCATCCGCCAGGGGCGAGACGCCCCTGGACGGTCGGCAGTTTGGCGCCCGGACGGGGAACGCGAACCGCCTCGAAACCCCGCGCTACCGAGAACCCTCCCCCGCGCTTGCGGGGGGTTCGGCGCACGTCGCCGAACGCAGAAGGCTGGCAGGGTGCCTGCGCCGCCAACGCGCCCAAGAACCCTCCCCCGCGCTTGCGGGGGGTTCGGCGCATGTCGCCGAACGCCGAAGGCTGGGGGGGTGTCTGTGCCACCGAGGCGCGCAAGAACCCTCCCCCGTCCTTGCGGGGGAGGGCAGGGTGGGGGTACGGCCCGCCTCACCGCACCCAGCTGAGGCCCCCCATGCGCGAAACCGTCCTGATGAAAGGCGAAACCGCCACCCTCGTCATCGTCACAGCCAACGGCCAGACCGAAGTCCTGGACGGCGAGGATGAAGTGATCGAAAGCCACAAGGACGATCGCCACGAGGCGATCCTGGCGCGGTACCTCGCGCAGGGCTGGGCGATCGAGGAAGACGGGCCGTAGTCAAACTAAACGGGACTTTGGAACCGATCTGCGCCGTTGCGGATGAGGCACGACGCTAAAGCGAGCGAATTTTTCGCTCGTCGCCTGTTTTAATATTTGCGGAAGGCGGAACCGCGCAATCTTAATCGATTATTATAAATCATTTTTGGTGGGCTATATGTTTTTCGCCCTTCCAATGAATCGTCAATCCGCTTAAGTGTCGTATGGAATCAATTTCTGTAACTCTCGATCCATCCAGGTAGAGATTCTGAAGGTTCGGAAGGTCGCGCAGCACTTCGACGCTCGCTACGTTGGTGCCCTCAATGGCCAAAGTTTTGAGGCGTCGCATGCCTCTCAATGCGTCAAGATTTGATATTTTTGTACCATTCAGGCCTAATGTTTCTAGATTTTCAAGTCTTGCGAGCATTGTGATATCGGAAATCGTCGTTCCGTTTAGGTGCAGGCGGTTCATCTGGATAAGGTTTTGAAGTGGTCGCAGATCTTCAACCGCCGTGCCGCTGAGGTCGAGCCTTCGTAGGCGATGCAGCTTCGACAACGCATCGATATGGACGACCCCAGTCCGACTTAAGCCAATATTTTCAAGATTTGAGCATTGGCCTACCATGGTTAAATCAGAAAATTCCAGTTTACCTGTAAAGGTGAGGCTGACAACAAGTGGCTGCCAGTGCTTCGGAAGCTGGTTGCCCGCCAAAAGTATGGAGTGAGCTTCATCGAGATCAAATGGCCTGCTTGTAGCGTGCACCCGCTCCGTCATGTGGCGCATTCTTCTGCGTACGAGCCAAACAGCCGTCTTTACACCGTTAGTTGCCCAGTCTGCAGCCTTAACTACAGCGTGGCTAAAGTATCGAACCGTGGGCGTTAGCCAGTCCGTTAGTGCCTCAACCGTTGCCTTCACATCGTTCGCGATGTCGCGAATCGCCTCCGTCGCGCGCGCGAGGGCGGCGATGTCGCTTTCGGGCGGGATGGCCGCATCGTGCCCCGTGCGCGTCTCCAGTCGTGCTGCACCGACCTGCACAGTCAGCGAAGCTAATTGCAGATTGAGAAGACCACGCTGATCCACGGCCATGTTTGTCTGCGGCTTTGCCGGTTCCGCGGTGGCTTTGGCCAATCCTCGCACATTGTCCTCGACGTTGCGCAGCCTTTCATCCAGGCGGTCCAGAATGGATTCGAACGCCGCGCGCGGTATCTGCAGTTCGCCGAACTCGGACATGCGGGGTTCGAGGCCAAGGGCTTTCGCCGCATCCACGCCGTTCTCCAGCGCTTCCACCAGGTTGCCGCGTTCGCCGCGCAGCGCCGTCAGGGCGGGTGTTGGCGCCTCGAGTTCCGGGTCCAGTTCCGGCAGTTGAAGGCGGCGCAGGTCCTGCCTCGCCTTCGACAGATCCCCGCCGAGTTCCCTGGTCGCGCCCAGCGCCTCATTCGCGATGATCAGGTCGATCCGATCGAGTAACTCCTTGAAGTAGCGCTGATGCGCCGGGTCGTTGCTCAGCGCCAGGGCGGCGCGGAAGCGCTTCGATGCCCGCCCGATTTCGCCCAGGCGGTCGCGCATCGCCTGGATTCGCTCTGGCCGCGTCATGGCGTTGGCCTTGCGGTGGCCGCGAAGGGCGAACGGGGCTTGATGCCGAACCAGTCCTGGATGCCATCGGAGATTGCCTTCGCCGCCTCCGCGAATCCATTCTCGGGCTTTGGCCAGTCGGCAACGGGCTTGAGGCGACCGTCATGGGTGGTCGGCACCACCTGGATGTAGCTGCCGAAGAAGCCCATCCAGCCGCAACGGCGATAGATCACCGGCATGACAAGCGCCCCGCTGCCGCGGTGTCTCGCCTGAATGGCGGGCCATTCCTTTGTCAGGATGTAGTCGGAGGCAAAGAAGTCGGCCGTCGCCAGTAGGACGAAGACCTGAGACCGCTCGATTTCTGCTTCGATCCGGTGGTTCCAATAGTCCCCCGCTTGGATGCGCCGGTCATGCCACACCCGAAGATTGAGCAGATGCGTGTAGCCCGTGAGGTGCACGCGCAACCGTTCAAAGGCGGCGTGGTCCGCATGCGAATACGAGAGGAAGCATTGTTCCGGCCCCGACATGCCCCGACCATGCCAGCCACGCGCCCGCTCAACAACCGCCCCATTGATGGCGGGGCCCGGGGGCCGCCACGGCCCCCGGCGGGGTCCAGGGGCAGCGCCCCTGGCCTGCTCTCCCCTGTGTCATCCCACCCTAGCCCGTTGACGCCCCGCCCCCCCGCTGCCACGTCTTTCGCAACGCTACGCGGGCAAAGACCCGCGCCAACGGGAGTTCGTCCATGCCCCCTCGCATCACGCGTCGCGCCCTCGCGCTCGCGGCGCTGATCACGCCGGCCATCGCCCGCGCCCAGGACTACCCTTCGCGCCCTGTCCGCATCGTCGCCCCCGTCGCGCCGGGCGGGTCCACGGACCTCATCGGGCGTGTCCTGGCGGAGGAACTGAACCGCCGCTCACTGGGGCAATTCTTCGTGGAGAATCGCCCCGGTGCCGGTTCCAACCTGGCCTATGCCCATGTCGCGACGCAGCCGGCGGATGGCCACACGCTGCTGATCGGGCTGGACAGCCTCACGGTGAACCCGACGCTCTACAACCGGGTGGAGTACGACCCCGTCGCCTCCTTCGCGCCGGTCACCTTGATGGCGCGCATCCCGCATATCCTGGTCACGCATCTCCGCAGCCCCATCAATGACTTCGCGGAGTTCATGCGCATCGCGACGGCGGAGCCGGACCGGCTGAATGTCGCGGTCTCCGGCATCGGCTCCGGCGGGCATCTGAGCGGCGCCGTCATCCAGCACCAGACGCGCGCGCGCTGGACCATCGTGCCGTATCGCGGCGGTGCGACGCCGATCAACGACCTCATCGCCGGCAATGTCGATGCCGCCTTCGTCACGCTGGGTGCGGTCATCGGCCATGTTCGCGGCGGGCGGCTGCGTGCGCTCGCCATCACCACGCCGAACCGTTTTCCGCTGTTGCCGGATGTGCCGACGGTCGCGGAGGTTGCGCTGCCTGGCTACGATGTCCCGAACTGGTACGGCATGCTGGCGCCGGCCGGTACGCCCGCGCCCATCGTCGCCAGGCTCAACACGATCATCAACGATGCGCTCACGGAGCCTCGCGTCCGCGCCACGCTGCTCGACAATGGGTTCGAGATCGTGGGCGGCCCGCCGGAGGTCCTGGGCACCCTGATCCGGGAGAGTGTCCCCCGCTGGGCCACCCTGGTGCGCGCCGCCAACATGCGCGCGGAATGAAGGAGAGAATGCGAGACATGCCCGAGATCATTGCCGAGGATCATTGGACGCAGCGGGATGGCATCAAGCTGTCCGTCTATCGCAAGCGCCTGGCCTCGGCCCCCGCCGATGCGCCCGTCTTCATGCTGGTCCATGGCAGCAGCTTCGGCGGCAAGAACGGCTTCGACCTGCAGGTCCCCGGCAAGCCCGGCTATTCCTTCATGGATGAATTCGCGCAGCGCGGCTTCGATGTCTGGACCTTCGACTTCGAGGGTTATGGCCGCTCCGCCCGCACCCCGGGCTATTCCGGCTTCGACACCGCGGTGGCCGATACGCATGCGGCGATGGAGGTCGTGACCAGGGTCACCGGCCAGTCCCGCGTCGCCTTCTATGGCAGCTCCTCCGGCGCCATCCGCGCGGCCTTGTACGCGGAGGCGAAGCCCGATCGCGTCAGCCGCCTCATCCTGGATGCCTATGTCTGGACCGGCTGGCAGGCGCCGACCTTGATCGCGCGGCGGCGGAACATCGCGAAGTGGCGGGACACGAATTGCCGCCCGATCAACCAGGCCTTCTTCCACACCATCTTCAACCGCGACCATCCCGGCACGTCGGAGGAAGGTGTCGCCGATGCCCTGGCCGCGGCGGAGCTGGCCGATGGCAACACCGTGCCGAACGGCACCTATCTCGACATGTGCTCCATCCTGCCGGTGAACGACCCCGCCAAGATCACCTGCCCCACGCTGATCCTCCGCGGGGAGCATGACGGCATCGCGACCGAGAAGGATCTTCTCGAATTCTACAGCGGCCTCGGCACCACGGACCGTCAGTTCGCGGTGCTGCCGGGCATGGCGCATGTCAGCTACCTCGGGAAGAACCGCGCCATCTTCCACCACGCGGTCCACAGCTTCCTGACCGCCCCGTCCCGCACCGACACCCACTGACCTGGTGGGGGAGGGGGGTTCAGCCGAACACCTCTCCCCAGGCCGCCATCAGGGCGCTGTCCGCCTCCTCCATCGTGGCCAGCACGCCGAGCCGGTGCAGGCTCGTCACCCCCAGCCCCTGCTCTGCGATCCCGCAGGGCACGATGCCGCCGAAATGGCTCAGCTCCGGGTCCACGTTCAGCGCGACGCCGTGCCAGGACACCCAGCGCGTGACGCGCACGCCGATGGCGCCGATCTTGTCCTCGGTCCCCCGCGCGCGATCGACCACCCAGATGCCGACGCGCCCCTCCCGCCGCTCCCCCTTCACGCCGAAGCGGTCGAGGGCGCGGATCATCCATTCCTCCAGCCCATGGACGAAGGCCCGCACATCCCGCGCCCGCACCGTGCCGTGGTCCCGGTTGAGGTCGAGCATGACATAGCCCGTCCGCTGCCCCGGCCCGTGATAGGTCCATTGCCCCCCGCGCCCGGCGGCGACCGCCGGGAAGCGCGTCTCCAGCAGATCCTCCGGCCTGGCGGAGGTGCCGGCCGTGTAGGTGGCCTCATGCTCCACCAGCCACACCGCCTCCGGCTGCTCGCCCGCGCGGATGGCGGCGACACGCGCCTCCATGGCGGCCAGCGCCTCGGTATAGGGAAGCTGGCCGGGGCTGATCCGCCATTCCAGTGCGGAACCGGGCGGGGGGGGCGTTGTCGGGGGCGCTGTCATCGGTTATAGCGCGGGCCTCTACCCGATATGCGGTCGTGGCGGAATGGTAGACGCGCCAGCTTGAGGTGCTGGTGGGGGCAACCCCGTGGAAGTTCGAATCTTCTCGACCGCACCATCCTCGCGATGGTTCTCACGCCAAAGGCCCCGCCGGCATGCCGGACGGGGCCTTTGTGGTTCTCAACGGGCCGCCTTCGCCGCCTGCCAGGCCGCCAGCTTCGCCCGCGCGCCATTGGTCCGCGGGTCCATCGCCGCGTCATGCGCCGGCGTCTTCGCCGTCAGCTCGATCACATAGCCATTGGGGTCGCGGAAGTAGATGGACTTGATGACCCCATGGTCGGACGGCCCCCGCGTCTCCACGCCGGAGGCCCGGCCCTTCGCCAGCATCGCCTCCAGCGTCTCCATGGAGACTTCCATGGCCAGGTGCAGGTCGAAATCGTGCTGGTCGTGGAAGTCGAAGGGGCTGTCGGGCACCTCGAAGAAGGCGAGGTAGCTGCCATCCGCCAGCCGGTAGAAGGTGTGCAGCACCTGCGCCGTGCGGCCGGTGGCGGTGGTGCCGATCGGCATCGCCTCCGCCAGCTCCAGGCCCAGGAACTCCTCGTAGAATTTCCGGGTCTCCTCGGAATCCCGGCAGCGATAGGCGATGTGGTGGTAGCCCAGGATCGCGCCCATCACGCGGCCGCCTTCGACAGCACATGGTCCCGCCAGCCTTCCCAGGCCGCGTGCCCCGCCTTCCAGCCGGGCCTGGCCTTCATCGCCGCGATCCAGCGCTGCACCCGGGGGTAGGGGGCGTAGTCGAAGCGCGCCATCTCCCCCAGCGTCGCATAGGCCACGCCCATGTAGTCCGCCAGGTTGGGCTCCGCCCCGCCGAGGTAGGGCCCCGGATCCTTCAGCATGTCGGCATCCAGGATGCGCATGAACCGCTCCCCCTTCGCCGTGCAGCGGGCATTCACCACCGCCTGCACCGCCGGATCCTCGAAGGCCATGTGCGGCATGATCCGCGGATACATCGCGCCGTAGCAGAATTCGCGGGAGAAGCCGGTGTTGAACCAGTCCAGCTGCTCATCGACGCGCGCCCGCGCGCGGGCGTCCCTCGGATAGGCCGGGCTCTCCGCCAGCGTGGCCAAGTAGCGCAGGATCGCCGCATTCTCCGTCAGGATGAAGTCGCCATCCTCCAGCGTCGGCACCTGCTGCGTCGGGTTCTTCCGGGTATAGCCGGGCCCCACATGCTCCCCGGTCAGCAGGTCCACCGGCACCAGCTCCAGCGCGATTCCCGCCTCGGCGGCGAACATCTCCACCGGCCGGCAGGTGGTGGAGCCACTGAAATGATACAGCCGCATGGAATTTCCTTCTCTCCGCCCCGGCCCTGTATCGCCCGCCGGCGCGTCCCCTGCCAAGCGCAACCGATTGCCCCGCGAACCCCGGTCGCGCCCCGCGAGCATCTCCCCTAAGGTAAAGGTGGAGGTGAATTGATGGACGAGGATTTCCGCAAGGCCGCGCTGGACTATCACCGCCTGCCAAGGCCGGGGAAGCTGAGCGTCGAGCCGACCAAGCGCATGGCCACCCAGCGTGACCTGGGGCTCGCCTATTCGCCCGGCGTCGCCGCGGCTTGCGAGGAGATCGCGAAGGACCCCGACACCGCCTTCGAATACACCTCCCGCGGCAACATGGTCGCCGTCATCACCAACGGCACGGCGGTGCTGGGCCTGGGCTCCATCGGGGCGCTCGCCTCCAAGCCGGTGATGGAGGGCAAGGCCGTCCTCTTCAAGAAGTTCGCCGGCATCGATTCCATCGACCTCGAGATCGAGCAGCGCGACCCGCAGAAATTCATCGACGCCGTCGCCGTCCTCGAACCCAGCTTCGGCGCCATCAACCTCGAGGACATCAAGGCCCCCGAGTGCTTCGAGATCGAGCGCACGCTGCGGGAGCGGATGAAGATCCCCGTCTTCCATGACGACCAGCACGGCACGGCCATCATCGTCGCCGCCGCGGTCCGCAACGGCCTGCTGCTGCAGGGCAAGCGGCTGGAGGATGTGCGCCTGGTCAATACCGGCGGCGGCGCCGCCGCCATTGCCTGCCTCGACCTGCTGGTGGCCATGGGGCTGCGGCGGGAGAACGTGACGATCTGCGACATCGATGGCGTGGTCTGGAAGGGGCGCCCGAACACGGACCCCTACAAGGCCGCCTATGCGCAGGACACCAACGCCCGCACCCTGCAGGATGCGCTTCCCGGCGCCGATGTCTTCCTCGGCCTCTCCGCGCCCCGCATCCTGAAGGCGGAATGGCTGCCCCTGCTGGCGCCGAAGCCGCTGGTCCTGGCGCTCGCCAATCCCGAGCCCGAGATCCTGCCGGAGGCCGTCCGCGCCGCCCGCCCGGACGCCATCGTGGCGACGGGCCGGACGGACTACCCGAACCAGGTCAACAACGTCCTCTGCTTCCCCTTCATCTTCCGCGGCGCGCTGGATGCCGGCGCCACCACGATCAACGAGGCGATGAAGGTCGCCGCCGCCGACGCCATCGCGGCGCTCGCCCGGATGGAGGCGAGCGAGGTCGTGGCCGCGGCCTATGGCGGCAGCGCCCCCACCTTCGGGCCGGACTACATCATCCCGAAGCCCTTCGACCCCCGCCTGATCCTGGAGATCGCCCCCGCGGTCGCCAAGGCGGCGATGGATACCGGCGTCGCCCGCCGCCCCATCGCCGACATGCAGAAATACCGGCATGAGCTGGAGCGCTTCGTCTTCCGCTCCGGCAACCTCATGCGCCCGGTCTTCGAGGCCGCGCGCAAGCGCCTCTCCCGCGTCGTCTATGCCGAGGGCGAGGATGAGCGGACGCTGCGCGCCGTGCAGACCGTGCTGGACGAAGGGCTCGCCGAGCCCATCGTCATCGGCCGCCGCGACGTCATCGCCGCCAAGGCCCGCGCCATGGGCCTGCGCATGGATTTTTCGGAGTCCGTCCGCATCATGGACCCGGCGGCGGATGAGGCGACCTTCGCGCCACTGGTGAAGCTGTACCAGGAGAAGGTGGGAAGGCGGGGGATCCCGCCCGATGCCGCGGGGCGCCGCGTGGGCAACCGCCCGACCGTCGCCGCCGCGCTGCTGCTGGAAGCCGGCCTTGCGGATGCCTGCCTCTGTGGCGGCACCGGCGACTGGTTCCGCCACTGGCACCACGCCTTCGACGTGATCGGCAAGCGGGCGGAGGTGGACCGCGTCTATGCCCTCTCCGCCCTCATCGTCCCGAACGGCCACCTCTTCTTCGTGGACACCCACCTCACGGTGGATCCGACCGCCAAGCAGATCGTGGACATGACGCTGCTGGCCGCCGAGCAGATCCGCGCCTTTGGCCTGGCCCCCAAGGCCGCGCTGCTGTCGCATTCCAGCTTCGGCGCCTCCGGCGCGCCCTCCGCCCGCAAGATGCGGGAAGCGCTGCGCCTGCTGCGCGAACGCGCCCCGGATTTCGAGGTGGATGGCGAGATGCACGCCGACGCCGCCCTCGTCCCCGCCATCCGGGACCGCGCCGTGGCCGACAGCACGCTGACCGATGCCGCGAATCTGCTGGTGATGCCGAGCCTCGATGCCGCCAACATCGCCTTCAACCTGCTGAAGGCGGCCGGGGAGGGGCTTCAGGTCGGCCCCATGCTGCTCGGCATGGCCAAGCCCATCCATGTTCTGGTGCCAAGCGTGACCGCCCGCGGCATCGTCAACATGACGGCGCTCGCGGCGGCGCAGGCGAACGGGATGCTGGTGGTGGGGTAGGGGGGGCGGGCGGGCGGCGCGGGAGGGCGAAGCGCTTCGCGCTGCTGCTCGCCATGCACGCCCTCGCCGGCTGCGCCACTGGTGATGCCGACTACCTGCTGGACCTTTTCGCCAGCGGCCAAAGGGCTGCGCGGGCAGAGGGTGTGGCACCACGCGAATGGGGCTGCTGGTTTCGCGATCTGGAAACAATGGAGCCCTGCTTCGTGCAGACTGTCCAGCGGGGCCTGACGAGCGAGTTGACGGCTCGTCTTGGGACAGGCGCCATGGATGCGGGGCGTCTCCGTCGCGAGTTCGGCCTCGATTGCGCATCGGCGGCGCCAGCCGGCGCTTGGTCATGCCAACGGCGGTTTGCAGCGCGGATGCGATGCGGGCTCCAACCGATGGTCCCGGTGATCCCGGTGATCAATTACGGCCCATGGCGGTCCGGTGTGCAGCACGTCGATATCCGGCCAGGCGCGCCGGGGGCGGCGCCGGTCGTCGTCAGCCGCCTCGTGATCGACCCGCATCCCGGCGACGACAACACCTGCTCACGCCGGTGACCGACCGTCCCGGCAGCGCGTGGCGCGCTGCGGCAAGCGGGATGTCTGCCAGGGAACCTGATCGAGGCCCGTGACAGGCCGCGACGCGGCGCCCCATCGTCACCCCCGGTCCTGCCTTCCGTGCCAGAGGGGCAGGATCAGCACCCCGCCCCGTGTCACCTCGTAGACAACGATATAAGGGGACAGCGCCACCAATTCGCGCGTCCCCGGAACGCGGCCGGGACGGCCCCGGTAGGGGAAGGCCTCCAGGCTGTCGGCCGCCAGAACCAGTTCCTGGACGAATTCCTCCGCCAGGTCGGGCCGTTCCTCGGCGAGATAGGCGAAGATGCTGTCGAGATCGGCGGCCGCCGCGCGGGACCATCGGACCGGCAGCCCGCCATTCCTCAATCCCGCCGCGCCTTCGTCAGTTCGGTCGTCCGGCGCCGCGCCTCCGCGATCATGTCCATCATCCGCTGTCGCATGACCTCTTGCGGGATCGTCTCGCCATCGGCGCGCGCCTCGGCGACCGCGGCTTCCAGCAGAAGCCGCTCGGTCTCGTCCCTCGCGGGGGGGAAGTCGCCCATGCGCTCCTCGATGCCGCCCAGGAACAGAGGATGGGGGCGACCCGGAGCCGATGCAACGCCGGACCCGATAGCCCCCAGCCCCGCCGCCGAGAACCCGCACCCATCCGGGGCCCCCGCAAAGCCGCGAAGCGGTTTGGTGGGGAGCTACGCCTCCCCCGTCCCCAGCCACCCCGCCCAATCCGCCCGCCCATTCGCCGCCGCCCGCGCCACCGCCGCCTGGTGGTCATAGGCGATCGCCACCAGTTCGGCGGCAACCAGCCGCCCTTCCTCCACCTCCAGCACCGCGAAGCGCGCATGCGGCGCGCCCGTCACGCTCGCATGGGCGGGCGGCGTCGGGTCGTCATAGGCCGGCATGCCGACGCTGCCGGGGTTCACCACCACGCGCCCATCCGGCAATTGCCGGATCGCCGCCTGGTGGCTGTGCGCGCAGAGGATCAGCCCCTCCGCCGTCGGGCCGAGCCGCGCCGCCACCGCGGCACCCGAAGCCGGCACCAGCCGCCCGCCGGCCACATCCTCCAGCAGATAGGCATCGTCATCGTCGGGCCGCGCATGGAAGGCCAGCACGCCGGGCAGGGGGCGCAGATGCACCGGCAGCCCGCCCAGCCCGGCCCGCTCCCCGGCCGTCAGCGCCGCGCCCGCGAAATGGTCGGAAGCCCCGCCGACGCCCTCCGCCACCCAGCGGTCATGGTTGCCGCGGAGCGAGGGAATGCCCGCCCCGCGCAGCAGCGCCAGCGTCTCCGCCGGCCAGAGCGGCCCGGACACCAGGTCGCCGAGGTTCACCACCTCCGCCACCCCCCGCTGCCGCAGCGCGCCCAGCACCGCCTCCAGCGCCACCGCATTGCCGTGGATATCCGCGATCACGCCGAGCCGCATGCACCCTCTCCTGCCTTCACCCGATGCTCGAAGGTCACGCGGAAGCGCCGGCTGGTCTGCATATAGGCCAGGAAGGCCAGGTGGAACGCGACCTCCAGCACCAGGTCGCCCACCGGGTCCGCGCTGGCCGGCCCGCCGGGCGGCCCGATCACCGCATCGGCCAGGGCCAGCCCCGCCGTGCCGACCACGGCGAGCACGGCATAGCCGGGCCGGAAGCCCGGCCAGAGCCGGAACCACAGCACCGCCATGCCGATCTGCGCCCCCAGCACCAGCAGGCCCAGCAGGTTGGACGCCACCGCCGCGGCCCCCAGCGCGGAGTCCACCCATTGCTGCCAGGTCAGCACCACGCCGCCCGGCACGGACAGCACCATCAGCGCGGAGATGACGCGCAGCCAGCCGCCCAGGCCGTACAGCCGGTGCGCCTCCGCCTCCGCCCCGCTCACCCGCACCCAGCCCGCCACGGCCCCCATGCCCCCGACGCGTCTCCTTCAACGCTTTCGTTCCTACCGGCGCATGAAGCCCGGCGGAAGCACCGGCGTTGACGGCGCATGGCCCTGCTGACGCGTGACGACCTCCGCCGCCATTCCCCCTTCGCCTGGGCATGCCTGGCCGCGCTGGCCGGCGTGGCGCTGCTGCTCTGGGGGCTGGACAAGCGCAGCGCCGCCCTCGGCACCGCCGCCGGCATCCTCGGGCTGCTCGGCATCATCCTGCCGCCGCGGGAACGCATGCCCCACCTGTCGATGCGCCTGCGCCGCCTGCCCCGCGCGCTGGATGCCGCGCCGGTGCTGGCGACGCTGCTCAGCACGCCGGGCTACGGCCTCAACTGGTTCCACGGCGCGAATCCCTATGACGAGGTCGTCCACCTCGTCTCCGGCCTGCTCGCCGGCGCCGTCTTCGCGGGCCTCGTCCTGGCGGATGGCAGGCCCCGCGGCCGCCGCCGCCTGGCCGCGCTCGGCCTGCCCTTCGGCCTGGCCCTGGCCTGCGGGTGGGAGGGGTTCGAGGCCCTGCTCGGCATCATCGGCAACACCGCCGACACCCTCTCCGACATCGCGCTGACCGCCGGCGGCGCGGTGCTGGGCGCGGCCATGGGCGCGGCGCCCTGGCGGGGCCGGGCCTGATGCGCGTCGCCACCTGGAACATCCATCGCGGCCGCGCCGCCTTCGGCCGCTTCCGGCCGGACCGCATCACCGCCGTGCTGGCGGAGATGCGGCCGGACCTGGTGGCCCTGCAGGAGGCGCAGCACCATCTGCGCCGCGGCGCCCCCATGCTCGATACGGCGGCGATCGAGCACGCCACCGGCCTGGTGCCGCTGCGCGTCGATCCCCGGCAGCAGGGCTTCCGGGGTAATGTGGTGCTGGTGCGGCGGGACGCGGTGCTGCTCTCCGGCCCGCGCGGCCTTCGCCTCGGCGGCTGGGAACCCCGCGGCGGCATCCAGGTGGATCTGGACCTGGGGCAGGGGCCCTTCCGGCTGCTCTGCGCCCATCTCAGCCTCGGCGCCCCGCGCCGCCGCGCCCAGGCGGCGCTGCTGATGGCGGCGATGAAGCCCGGCCTGCCCACGCTGCTGATGGGGGACCTGAATGAATGGCGCCCGGGCGGCAGCGCGCTCGCCGTCCTCGCCCCCGCCTTCGGCCATCCCGCCCTGGTGGCCACCTTCCCCGCGCTGCGCCCGATCCTGGCGCTGGACCACATCCTCTCCCACCCGCCGGGCCTCGTCGCGGCGGTGGCGGCGCATGGGACCAGGGCCGCGCGCCGGGCCTCGGACCACCTACCGCTGGTGGCGAGGCTGCGGCTCCACCCCACCCCGGCCGCACCCCGGATTGCAACCGGAACGGGCATGACGGAGTCGTGATGGTCACTCCCGGTTTGTTGAGACAAAGCTTCCCACGCGCATAGACCTTCCAGGAACTGGTCGAAGCCTGGAGGCCGCATGCCCGGACCCGCCATGATCCCCGCCGCAAGCCGGCGGCGCGCCGCCTGGATGGCCGGCACCGCGCTCTGCGGCGCCGTCTCGGCCGGGGCCATCGGGCCGGCGCTGGCGCAGACGCTGTCGGGGGATGGCGGCCAGGCGGGGCCGCGGCTGGGCATCATCGTGGTGCAGGGGGGCGCCGTCAGCGCCACGGGCGCGGGCGGCGATGGCGGCAACGGGCTTCCCTTCACCATCTTCTCGATCCTCGGCGGCGGTGGCGGCGGCGGCGGCGTCACCGGCGGCGCCGGCGGCGCGGGCGCGGATGCGGTGGGCGGCCTGGCCACCCCCGGCGGCGCGGGGGGCGCGACCGCCGGGGCGAATGGCGGGGATGGCGTGGCCTCCGGGCTCGGCTCGGGCAGCGGCGGCGGTGGCGGCGCGCATGGCTGGGTCGGCGCGCTGCCGGCCGGGACCGTGGCCGGCGGCGCCGGGGGCGCGGGCGGGGGCAGCGGCCCCTTCACCGCGCTGGGCGGCGGCGGCGGCGGTGGCGGCGGTGCGGGCGCCGTCATCACCAGCACCGGGACCACGGCGACGACGACCGCCACCATCTCGGGTGGCGCCGGCGGGGCGGGCGGCTATGGCGGGCCGGGCGGCGGCAATGGCGGCACGGGCGGCAGCGGCCTCGTGCTGCTGGAGACCGGCTGGACCCTGACCGTGGATGGCACCATTCGCGGCGGCGATGGCGGCAATGGCGGGGCATCGACCACCACCTCGCAGGGCGGGATCGGCGGCGCCGGCGGCGTCGCGCTCAACGCCGGCACGGGCAATACGCTCATCGTCAACGGCACGCTGATCGGCGGCAATGGCGGGCTCGGCGGCAGCGGCGCGAATGATGGCGGCTCCGGCGCGGCCATCCAGGGCCGTTCGCTCGCGATCACCCTGGCCGATGGCGCGACCGTCACGGGCGGCCTGCGGGGCGGCACCGGCAGCGCCGCCGTGGCCATGGCGCTGGCGGGCGACAGCACGCTGATCCTCGGCAATGCGGCGATGTCCGGCAGCATCAACCTGCTGGAAAGCGACACCGTCCTCACCATCCGCCCGGTCGGGGACCAGACGCTGACGGGCGCGATCATCGGCTCCGGCGGCGTCGTGCTGGATGGTGGCCATGTGCTGACGCTCGGCGCCCCCACCGCCTATTACGGCACGACGCATGTGACCAATGGCAGCACGCTGCGCGCGGGCTCGCTGAGCGCCTTCACCTCCCGCAGCGCCTATACGCTCGATGCCGGCACGACGCTCGACGTGAACGGCTACGCGCAATTCGTCGGCAGCCTGGCGGGCGAGGGGCGGGTGCTGCTGGGTGGCGGCACGCTCGCGATCGGCGGCCTCAACACCTCCACCACCTTCGCGGGCGCGATCTCGGGCGCCGGCGGGATCACGAAGACCGGCACCGGCACGCTGACGCTGACCGGCACCAACACCTACACCGGCACCACCAGCATCACCCGGGGCACCCTGCTGGTGGGTGAGGGCACGGGCCTCACCGGCACGCTCGGCACGGGCGCCGTCACGATCGGCGCCAATACCGCCCTGAACCTCTATCGCAGCGACGGCCTCGTGCTCGGCAACGACATCTCGGGCACCGGCAGCATCGGCGTCTATCGCGGCGTCAACACGCTGAACGGCGATGGCGCCGGCCGCAACCTGCCCGCCAGCTACACCGGCTCGGTCACCATCTACCCGGGCGCCACCCTGCTGGTGAACGGCGATTTCGGCAGCGCCGCCATGGTGGTGCAGCCCGGCGCGACGCTGGGCGGCAGCGGCACGGCGGGCCGCGCCATGGTCAGCGGCACGCTGAGCCCCGGTGGCGCGGCCGGCGACATCGCCACGCTCACCATCGGCGGCATCCTGCGCCTGACGGGCAACACCGTCCTGGTGATCGAGATCGGGCAGTCCAGCGCGGACCGCGTGGTGGCGGCGGGGGAGGCGACGCTGGGCGGCACGCTGCGCCTGGTGCCGGTCGGCGGCAGCTTCACCTTCAACACGCCCTATACCGTGCTCCAGGCGCCGAGCGTCACCGGCAGCTTCGCCCAGGTGACGACCTCCGGCAGCTTCGGCGCCGGCGTGTCGCCCCAGGTCACCACCAGCGGCACCGCCGTGCAGGTCACGCTGGTGCCGCAGCAGATCCCGCCCCCATCGGCCGGCGGCGACACGACGCCGACCACCGACACCAGCACCACCCCCACCGACACGACCGCCACGACGCCCCCCGCCACCACCCCCGGCAGCGTCGCCGGCGGCGGGCCCGGTAACCTCGTCAACGTCATCGGCGCGCTGAACCAGGCCATCGCCAATGGCCAGGACATGAACGCCTTCTTCGGCGTGCTGAACCAGCCCGCCGCCCTGATCGGCGCCGCCGCCAACCAGCTGAGCGGCGAGGTCGCGACCGCCCCCGTCATGATCGGTGCCCTCGCGGGCGCCCAGTTCACGACGGCCATGCTGGATTTCGGCGCCGGCGGCCGCATCCTGCCCGGCGCCGGGGAGAGCGGCGCGGAGGATGACCCCCAGCCCGAGCCCCGCTTCACCGTCTGGGGCACCGCCACCGGCCAGTTCGGCCGGATCGGCGGCGATACCGCCCGCGGCTCCGCCGCCAGCACCGGCTCCGTCCAGGGCATCGCCGCCGGCCTCGATGCCCGGGTCGCGCCCAACCTGATCCTGGGCTTCGGCATCGCGGGGCAGGGCGGCGCGGCCAGCCTCGCCGGCGGGCTCGGCAAGGCGGACTCCACCCTGGCCCAGGCCGGCCTCTACGGCCTGGCGCGCCTCGGCGCGCTGCAGCTCTCCGCCGCCGGCGCCTTCGGCCTGATGGAGACGGACACCACCCGCACCGTCCAGGCGCTCGGCCAGCGCCTGGCCGGGGAAGCCGATGCGAAGGTCTGGAGCGGCCGCCTCCAGGCCCGCTACGACGTGGTTCGCGAAGGCCCGCTCTCCCTCGGCCCCTTCGCCGCCGTCCAGGCCACGCGCGTCAGCACCGACAGCTACACGGAACGGGCCGTGACCGGCGGCGCCTCCGCCGGGCTGCGCGTCGCCGGCGGGTCGAACGACGTGGCGCGCACGGAACTCGGCGTCGCGATGGATGTGCTGGGCGGCCGCGTCGCCGGCGCCAGCATCCGCGGCACGGCGCGGCTCGGCTGGGCGCATTACCTGGCGCGGGACGCGGCGGCCACCGTCGGCTTCTCCAGCCTCCCCGGCACCAGCTTCCAGGTCCAGGGCGCGCGGCCGGACCCGGACGCCATCCTGGTCGGCGCGGGGATCGACGCCCAGCTCACGCCCCGGCTCAGCCTCGGCGCGCGGTTCGAGGGTGAATTCGCGCGGGAGACGCGGATCGCCGGCGGGACCCTGCAGCTCCGCTACAGCTTCTGAGCGGGCGGCGCGCGGGCCCCTTCCGGCGGGCCGGGCGCGGGGCCATCTTCCCGCCATGCCGAACCTGCCCGCGAAACCCGGCAACGCCGCCGTCGCCGCCTTCCTCGACAAGGTGGCGGCGATGCCGGCGGTCGCCACCGCGCCGGGCCGCGCCGGCCGGCTGATCTTCGCCATCGACGCCACCGCCAGCCGCCAGCCCAGCTGGGACCGCGCCTGCCACCTGCAGGCGGAGATGTTCGCCGCCGTGCGCGATACCGGCGGGCTCGCCGTCAGCCTCGCCTATTTCCGCGGCCATGGGGAATTCGCCGCCACCCCCTTCCTGACCTCCGCGCCGGACCTTGCCCGCCGCATGGCCGGCGTCACCTGCCTCGGCGGCCACACGCAGGTCATCCGCACGCTGCGCCACGCCCTGGCCCAGACGAAGGCGGAGCGCGTGAACGCCCTCATCCTCATCGGCGATGCCTTCGAGGAGGAGGTGGACGAGGCCTGCCACCTGGCCGGCGAATGCGGCCTGCGCGGCCTGCCGCTGTTCTGCTTCCTGGAAGGCCAGCACCCCGTCGCCGCCACCGCCTTCCGGCAGATGGCGAAGCTCTCCGGCGGCGCCTTCGCGCCCTTCGACGGCGCCAGCGCCACCGCGCTGCGGGACCTGCTGCGCGCCGTCGCCGTCTATGCCGCCGGCGGCCGCCGGGCGCTGGCGCGGCTCACCAGCCCCGCCGCGCGCGGCATCGCGGGCCAGCTGCCCGCGCCCGGCTGATGGCCGCACTCGCCCTCGGCGCGCTGGCGCTCGTCCTCCTCCTCGGCCTGCTGCAGCTCTTCGTCGCGGCGAAGCCCGGCCAGGTGAAGGCCGCCCTTGTCTGGGGCGGCGGCGCGCTCGGCCTCGGCCTCTTCGCGCTGCTGCTCGCCACCGGCCGCGGCGGCCAGGCCTTCTGGGCGCTGGCGCTGTTCGGCCCGGCCATCTGGCGGTGGTGGAAGGGCAGGGCCGCCGCCGCCACCTTCGCCCGCGGCGGCGCCGCCGCGCCCGGCCTCGCCTCGGATGTCGAGACCTCGCACCTCGCCATGGCGCTCGACCATGACAGCGGCCGCATGACCGGCCGGGTGAAGGCCGGCCGCCATGCCGGCGCGGACCTCGCCGACCTCGACCTGCCCGCGCTGCTCGACCTGATGGCGGAACTCGCCGCCGCGGATCCCGATGCCGTGCCCCTGCTGGAAGCCTGGCTGGACCGCGCCCATCCCGACTGGCGCGACGCGCCCCGCCCCGCCACCGCCGGTCCGCTGACGCGGGCGGAGGCGCTCGCCATCCTCGGCCTGTCGGAAGGCGCGACGCCGGAGGCGATCAAGGCCGCCCATCGCCGCCTGATGCGCACCGCCCATCCCGACCAGGGCGGCTCCGACTGGCTCGCCGCCCGGTTGAACGAAGCGCGGGATCTCCTCCTCGCGGAGTGAGACGGTGGACGCTATCCGCCGTCCATGGCATGGCTTGCGCCCTCACCGCCAAGGGAATGTCCACCCGTGCGCAAGCCGCTCCGCAAGGCTGTCCTCCCCGTCGCCGGCCTCGGTACCCGTTTCCTGCCCGCCACCAAGCAGATGGCGAAGGAGATGCTGCCCGTCGTGGACAAGCCGCTGATCCAGTACGCGGTGGAGGAAGCCCGCGCCGCGGGGATCGAGCAGTTCTGCTTCGTCACCGGCCGCGGCAAGACCATGCTCGTGGACCAGTTCGACGTGGCCTATGAGCTGGAGCGCACCCTGACGGAGCGCAACAAGACGAAGGAGCTCGACATGCTCCGCGCCCAGGCGCTGCCGCCGGGCTCCATCGTCTCCACGCGCCAGCAGGCCGCGCTCGGCCTCGGCCACGCCATCTGGTGCGCGCGCTCCTTCATCGCCGACGACCCCTTCGCCATCCTGCTGCCGGACGACCTCATGCTCTGCGACGTCTCCTGCACGAAGCAGCTGGCGGATGCCTACAACGAGACCGGCGGCAACGTCGTGGCGATCGAGGAGGTGCCGATGGCGCGCGTCTCCTCCTACGGCGTCATCGCCCCCGGCGAGACGAGCGGCAAGCTGGTCGAGGTGAAGGGCCTGGTGGAGAAGCCGCCGGTCGAGAAGGCGCCCTCCAACCTCACCGTCATCGGCCGCTACGTGCTGATGCCGGAGGTGATCGGCCACCTCTCCAAAATGGAAAAGGGCGCCGGCGGCGAGATCCAGCTGACGGACAGCATGGCCAAGCTGATCGGCACCCAGCCCTTCCACGGGCTGCGCTACGAAGGCCGCCGCTTCGATTGCGGCGACAAGGCCGGCTACCTGGAAGCCCAGGTCGCCTTCGCGCTGTCGCGGCCCGACATGGCGCCGGCGATGCAGAGCATCATCAAGAAGTATAGCTGAGCGGAAGCGGAGACGACGCAGACCATGACGGCCTTCAACCACCGCTTCGACCCCACCTCGCTCCGCGAATACGACATCCGCGGCATCGTCGGCGAAACCCTGAAGCCGGAGGACGCCTTCGCCATCGGCCGCTGCTTCGGCTCCATCGTCTCCCGCGCGCAGGGAACGAAGGTCGCGGTGGGCTATGATGGCCGCCTCTCCTCCCCGGAACTGGAAGCCCAGCTCGTCGCCGGGCTCCGCGCCTGCGGGCTGGAGGTGCTGCGCATCGGCTGCGGGCCGACGCCGATGCTCTACTTCGCCTCCTACGCGCTGAAGGCCGATGGCGCGATCATGGTGACGGGCAGCCACAACCCGCCCAACTACAACGGCTTCAAGATGATGCTGGGCAAGAAGCCCTTCTTCGGCCCGCAGATCCAGGAAATCGGCCGCATGGCGGCGGAAGGCGATGTCGTCCCCGCCGCCGTCGGCACCGACCGCGCCGTCGATGTCTCCGACGACTACATCGCCCGCATGCTGCAGGACTGGGATGGCGGCGACCGCGCGCTCAAGGTGGTGTGGGACCCCGGCAACGGCTCCGGCGCCGAGATCACCAAGCGCCTGGCCGCGAAGCTGCCCGGCACGCATTACGTCATCAACGGCACCATCGACGGCACCTTCCCGGCCCACCACCCGGATCCGACCGTCGCCAAGAACCTCGAGCAGATCATCGCGGAGGTCGCGAAGAACGGCGCAGACCTCGGCATCGCCTTCGATGGCGACGCGGACCGCATCGGCGTGGTGGACAATGAGGGCCACATCCTCTTCGGCGACCAGCTGCTGATCGTGCTCGCCCGCGATGTGCTGAAGTCCAAGCCCGGCGGCACCATCATCGCCGACGTCAAGGCCAGCCAGGTCCTGTTCGATGAGGTCGCGAAGGCCGGCGGCAATCCGCTGATGTGGAAGACCGGCCACAGCCTCATCAAGTCCAAGATGGCGGAGACCGGCAGCCCGCTGGCCGGCGAGATGTCGGGCCACATCTTCTTCGCGGACAAGTGGTACGGCTTCGACGACGCGCCCTATTCCGCCGTGCGCCTGCTCGGCATCGTCGCCCGCATGGCGGGCAAGCTCTCGGAAGTCCGCGCCGCGCTGCCGCAGGTCATCAACACGCCGGAACTCCGCTTCGATTGCCCGGACACCCGCAAGTTCCAGGTGGTGGCGGAAGTGAAGTCCCGCCTGGCCGCCGAAGGCGCCAAGGTGCAGGACGTGGACGGCGTCCGCGTGCTGACCGAGGATGGCTGGTGGCTGCTCCGCGCCTCCAACACCCAGGCCGTGCTGGTGGCCCGCGCGGAGGCCAAGAGCGAAGCCGGGCTGGAACGCCTCAAGGCCGGCATCGCCGCGCAGCTCCAGGCCTCCGGCCTCGCCGCGCCCGACTTCACCGGGGAGAATGCGGGCCACTGACGCCGGCCTCGTGCCGGTCTTCCTCTACGGCACGCTGCTGGACCCCGCGATCCTCGCCGCCCGCGCCGGCCGCCGCGGCCTGCGTGGCGTGCCGGCCACGCTGCCGGGCTGGGGCCGCGTGGCGCTGCGCGGCCAGCCCTACCCGACGCTGATCCGCGCCCGCCGCCAGGCGGTGCGCGGGCGCCTTGTCACGCTGGCGGGCGCGCCGCTCCGTCGCCTCCACGCCTATGAAGGCGCCTGCTACCGGCTGCGGCCGGTGCTCGTCCTCGCGCCGCGCGGGCGCCTCCGGGCCCTTGCCTGGATCGCGCGTCCCGCCCTGGCGAATGCCGCGAGGCCGTGGCAGACCTTCCCATCCTCGTAACGCGAAACACGCGAAATAGTGAGCGGCTTGCCCACCCCCTCGGTGCTGGCGTCACGCTGCCCTTCGCGTGCATGGTGAAACGGTGGTGTTGGATATGCGTTGGCAAAGGTGACTGCGGGGATGGAGGGTCAGGCGATGCCAGCGGATGGACGACGGGTCCTGGTCGTGGAGGATGAGGCGCTCGTCGCCATGCTGGTCGAGGATGCGCTGATCGACGCCGGCTTCGCCGTGATCGGCCCCGCCGCCACGGTGGAGGAGGCGATGAACTTCCTCGCCGCCGAACGCCCGGATGCCGTGGTGCTCGACCTCAACCTGGCCGGGGAGACCTCGACCCCCGTGGCCGATGCGCTGGCCTCCCGCGGCATCCCCTATGTCATCGCCACCGGCTATGGCGCCTCCGGCCTGCCGGCCGGCCACCAGCACGCCATGGTGCTGGCCAAGCCCTATGATCCCAGTGAGCTGACGGCCATGCTCGGCCGCATCTGCGCGCCGGTCTGAAGCCCGGCCGCCGCGCCGCCCGGGGCCGCCGGCTCTTGCCGGTGGCGGGCCAGGCGCTCTCCCGCTAACCTGCCCATCGTTGGAAGATTGGCGGCAGGCATGGCGACAGAAGGGCTCACGCGGCGGGCGGCGTGGCGGATGGCGGGCGCCGCGGCGCTGGCCTGCACGGCCAGCGGCAGCGCCATGGCCTCCGAACAGGATTCGCTGCAGGCGGCGGCGCGGCTGACTGCCACGGCGCTGGCGCGGGAGCTGGACCGCCAATGGGCGCGGCTGCGCGCCCTGGCGGTGGAGGTGGAGCGCGGCCAGGCGGCGCAGCCCGTCGCGGAACTCCGCCGCATGATGAACACCGCCCAGCAGGCGGCGCCGCACACCGTCTGGATCGGCGTCGCCAATGCGCGGGACGGCAAGGTCATCGCCGCCTCCTCCGGCGTGCTGGAAGGCGCCGATGTCTCCGCCCGGCCCTGGTTCCAGGCGGGGCTGCAGCGCCATTTCGTGGGGGACGTGCATGGCGCGCAGCTGCTGGTCACGGCGCTGCGGCGGGACCCGCGGGACGAACCGCTGCGGCTGATCGATTTCACCACGCCCATCCGCAACGCCGCCGGCCAGGTGGTGGGCGTGCTGGGTTCCCATGTCGATTGGCGCTGGGTCACGGCGATCATCGCCAATGCCCCCATCCCGCCGGGCGCCCAGGTGGCGCTGCTGTCGCAGCAGGGCGCCGTGCTGTTCGGCCCGGAAGGCCAGTGGCTGTCCGTCAGCCCCCGCCCGCCGCTCTCCCTGGTCCACCAGGCGCCGGAGGCACCGAGCCTCGGCTGGCGCGTGGTCGGCCTGCCCGCCAGCACCATGCGCGGGCGTGGCTGAACGCGCGTTCAGGCAATCCGGCCGGCGCCGCCCCGCACCCCCCGGAATAGCCTGACCGGGCGTTCAGCGAACGGCCGCCTCACACCGCCGCGCTGTGCCGCGCCGGCCCGCCGCCGAGATAGGCGTCGAAGGCCGCCGCGATGTGGCGCACGAAGCGCCGCCCGGCTTCCGTCGCCACCAGCCTTCCTTCCTGCACCGCCGCCAGCCCGTCCGCCACCAGCGGCTCCAGCCGCGCCTCCGCATCCCGCCACACCTTCAGCGGCACGCGGCGCAGGTCGAGCGAGAGGTCGCACATCACCGCCTCGATGATCCCGCGCCGCAGCCGGTCGTCCCGCGTCAGCGCCAGGCCGCGCGCGATGGGCAGGTGGCCCTCCTCCACCGCCGCCAGCCAGCCCCGCTCATCCGCCAGGTTCTGCGCATAGCCCTGCGCCAGGGACCCGATGGCGGAGGCGCCGAGGCCGAGCAGCACCGGCGCCCGGTCCGTGGTGTAGCCCTGGAAGTTCCGCCGCAGCGCGCCCGCCCGCGCGGCCACCGCCATCGGGTCCTCCGGCCGCGCGAAATGGTCGAGCCCGATCGCCACATAGCCCGCCGCCAGCAGCGCGCGCTCCGCCGCCTCCGCCTGGTCCATCCGCGCCATGGCGTCCGGCAGCATCGCCTCCGGGATCGCCTTCTGGTGCGGCTTCATCCAGGGCACATGGGCGTAGCCGAAGACCGCCACGCGGTCCGCCCCGGCTTCCGCCGCGAAGCGGGCGCTGGCTTCCACATGCGCCGCCGTCTGGCCGGGCAGCCCGTACATCAGGTCGAAATTGATGCCCTTGATGCCCGCGGCGCGCAGCTTCGCCACCGCCCCCCGCACCAGCGCCGGCGGCTGGATGCGGCCGATCAGCGTCTGCACCTCCGCCGCCATGTCCTGCACGCCGAGGCTGGCGCGCCCGAAGCCCTGCCGCGCCAGCACGCCCACGATGGCATCGTCCAGCAGCCGCGGGTCCAGCTCGACGGAAAGCTCGGCCTCCTCCAGGAAGGCGAAGCGCCGGCGCAGCCCCTCCATCACGCCCTCCAGCGCCTCCGCCCCCAGGGCGGAGGGCGTGCCCCCGCCGAGATGCAGCGATTCCACCGGCATCCCCTCGGGCAGCGCGGCGGCCAGCAGCGTCGCCTCCGCCACCAGGCCGCTCGCGTAGCGGCTGGTCCGCGCGACGGATCGCGTCACGCTGGTGTGGCAGCCGCAATACCAGCAGAGCGACTTGCAGAAGGGGATATGGAGGTAGAGGGAAAGCCGGTCCCCCGGCGCGACGGCGCCGAGCCATTGGCGGTACTCCGCCTCCGCCAGCGCCCGGAAATGCGGCGCGGTGGGGTAGGAGGTGTAGCGCGGCAGGTTCTGGCGCGCATAGCGGGCCAGCACGGCGCGGGAGGGGTGGAAGCCGGAGGGGGGGAGCGCGTCCATGCCCCATCCTTCCCCCTCGGGCAGCGTCGGCGCCTTGCGGAGGATCAAGTTCCCGGCGATTTCGCCACGCGCCGCGCGCGGCCCCTTCGCCCTTGCCCCAGGGCTTGTGTTCCTGATAAGTTCTGGTCGTCCCCGGGCGGCCTGCGTCCGGGGGGCGGGAATTTGTCCAAGGACCCCCGTGAATCGCGACTAAAAGGGCTAAATCGGCATAAACGGGCTAAACGGGTTAGTGGCCTAAAAGTCACGGCCGCGGCGGCAGGCCCCCCGCCGGATCAGGTCGCCGCGGATCAGGTCGCCGCCGGCCAGCGGGGGGCGGGGGCCGGGCCGCGGGCGGGGGCGGCCGCCACCGGCTCCTCCTCCGTCGCCGGCAGCAGGGCGCGCCGGAACACCAGCGTGAACTCCGCCCCCGCCTCCGTGCTCTCCGGCGCATTCTCCGCCGTGATGCGCCCGCCGATGCCGCGCATGATGGTGCGGGAGATGGACAGGCCGAGCCCGGTGCCGAGCCCTGGCGGCTTGGTCGTGTAGAAGGGCTCGAACAGCTTGTCCCGCACCTCCGGCGCCAGGCCCGGGCCGCTGTCGCGCACCCGCAGCGTCACCTCGTCCGGCAGCGGGCCGATCTCGGCCTCGATCCGCAGGCGCCGCCGCTCCGGCGGGCGTTCCAGCAGCGCGTCGCGGGCGTTCAGCACCAGGTTCAGCAGCACCTGCTCCACCAGGATCACCTGGCCGATGACGGGGGGCAGCACGTCGGGCAGGCGCAGCTGCACCTGCACCCCCGCATCGCGCAGCGCCTGCCCGGCCAGCACCATCATGCCATGCACCGCGCCGCCCAGGTCGATCGCCTCCAGCGCCGCGACATCGACGCGGGAGAAGGCGCGCAGCTGCGTCACGATGGCCTTGGCGCGATCCGCCTGGGCCATGATCCGGCGGAGCCGCGCCAGCGCCTCCTCCACCCCGTCCTCGCCGGCTTCCAGCGCCTCCGCCGCGTTCTCCGCGGCCAGGGACATGATGGCGATGGGCTGGTTCAGCTCATGGGCGAGCCCGGCCGCCATCTCGCCCAGCGTCGCGAACTTGGCGGCGGTCGCGGCCTGCAGCGCCAGCTCCCGCTCCGCCGTGATGTCCTCCAGCACGCCGGCCACCTCGGTCCCCGCGGCGCCGCGGGCGGTGACGCGCGCGGTCTCCCGCAGCCACATCCAGGCGCCATCGGCGCGGCGGAAGCGGTATTCGGCGGTGGCCTGGGTGTCGCGGCGCAGCCGGTCCGGCAGGTCCGGCCCCAGCGGCAGGGTCTGCGCATCCAGCCCGCGCTGCCGCCAGCCCGGGCGCAGCGCGGCCTCGATGGTCCAGCCCGTCAGCCGCTCCACCCCCGGCCCGATATCGACCAGCCGCATGCCGCCGCCCGGCTCGATCACGGCGCGATAGGCGATGGCGGGCAGCGAATCCTCGAGCCGCCCGGCCGGTGCCGCCGGCGCCCGGCGCCCCGCCAGCAGCGGCAGCCCGATGGCCCAGAGCGCGAGCAGCGCCGCCAGCCCATAGCCGAGCCAGGCGCCTTCCGCCGGCGCATCCTCCAGCGCCGCGACCAGCAGCAGCTCGCCGCCGGCCGGCGCGGCGGCCAGGGTCAGCGCCGGCAGGCCGTCCGCCGCCGCGCGGCGGGATACCGTGGTCGCGGGGGCGGGCAGGGGCCAGAGCGGGACGGGCAGGGGCGTGCCGCCGGTCGCCAGCGGCATGCCATCCGCCCGCAGCAGCGCCAGCCGCAGCCCCGGCAGCACCGCCGCGTCACCCAGCGCGCGGTCGAGGCGCCTGGGGTCGATCGCGGCCACCGCGATGCCGGTGAAGCCGCGCGGATCGGCCAGCGGCCGCGTCGCCAGCAGGCTGCGCGGGCCGCCCGGCAGGTCCAGCAGCGCGGGCGCCAGCAGCGCCTCCGTCCGCCCGCCGCGATGCAGCGCGAAGCTCTCCCGGTCCGCCAGCGAGGCGCCGACCAGCGCCGCATGCGTCGCCCAGAGGATCCGCCCCTGCGCATCGGTCACGGCGGCGAACTGCAGCGAATCGCGCCGCGTCGCCTCCGCCAGCTGCCGCTCCGCCACCGCCTGCGCCGCCCGGTCGCCGCGCGCGATGGCCTGCTGCCGCTGCTCCGCCGCGCCCATCGCCTCGGCCAGCGCCTCGATCGGCGGGGCGAGCAGCGCCCGCGCGCCGCGCGCCGCGCGCTCCGCCGTCGTCATCGCCGCGGCGTCGCGCGTGGCGGCCTGCTGCTCCGCCTGCATCCACGCCGCGCCAAGGGCGAGGCCGGCCACGACCACGCCCGCCACGAAGCCGTAGCCGCGAGGTCCTGTCGTTGCGGGCTGCCTTTCGCGCTTGATGGGACCGCCGCCTCTCGATGGGGGAAGCCCCCGAGGCTGGTGAACCGGCAGGCCCCGCCGCACCCCGCAAGCAGAAGCCGCCGATTCGGAAATAAACTTACGGCAGGCGTCACGGAGTGGCATCGTATGCCGGGCAAAACGGCCGAACGTTACGATCACGTCAGTCCTGCCGTGTCTTTCCTGCATCACGACAAGCGACGGGAAAGGTCAGGCGGTGCCTTCCAGCACGCCCTCGGCATGCTCCAGCGCCGCCAGCCGGGCGGCCAGGTCGTCCTCCCGGCAGGTCATCACGGCGACGATGCCGACGCCGACCACCCGGTTCCCGCGGTCGCCGAGCTTCACGCCATCGCCGGCGTCGATCTCCGCCACCAGCCCGCCGGGGCCGGCCTTGGCCTGCAGCACGCAGGCCAGGCGCTGGTCGGGCCCGATGGCCAGGCGACGCCAGCCCTCCCCCCCGGCGCCGCGCAGGCGCAGCCGGACCGTGATGCCCCCGGGCGGGCCGCGCAGCTCCAGCATCACGCGCATCGCCGTGCCCGCCGGCACCGCGGCCGGCAGGCCGAGCGTCGCCACCCCGTCCCGCGTCCAGCAGCCCCAGGCTTCCTGCCACCACCAGCCGAAGCCCTGGCGCACCCGTTCCGCCCAGGCGGCCGGAAGCGTGGCCGCCGGCGGGCCGCCGGTGCCGATCGCCAGCCGCTGGCCGAGCGGCAGGGCGGGCTCCGCCTGCTCCTCCGCCGGCTGCATCAGCGCGGCCAGGGCCTCCGCCGCCGCCTGGTGCCAGCCGCGCCCGGCGGCCTTGCGGTCGATCGCGGCTTCCAGCGCGGCGCGATGCGCCGGGTCCGTCACCAGCCGGGCCAGCGCCTCCACCAGCGCCGGCTCATCCTGCGGCGGGAAGAACACCGCGCCGGGCGCGCCCGATTCCAGCAGCCCGGACTGCGCCGGCACCACCGCCAGCTTGCCCGCCGCCAGGCTCTCGCTCACCGGCAGGCCCCAGCCCTCGTGGAAGGAGTTGTAGATGGTGAAGTCGCAGCGCGCGTAGAGCCCGGCCAGCGCCAGGTCCGACACGTCATGCAGGACGGAGACGCGGCGGCGCAGCTCCGGCGAGCGTTCGCGCAGGCCGAGCGCGGCTTCCGCATGCCAGCCGGGCTTGCCCACGCAGACCAGCCGCGGCACGGCGGCGGCGCCGAGCCGGCGGATCAGCGCCAGCCAGGCCTGGAACACCATCAGGTGGTTCTTCCGGGACTCGAGCGTGGCGACGAACAGCACGAAGCGCTCGCCCGGCAGGGGGGCGGGCAGGGCCTCCGCCGCCGCGCGCGCCGCCCCGGCCTCCGCCGGCGGGCCGAGCCCCTCCGCCGCCAGGCGCACCACCGTGGCGGGCAATTCGGGGCCGAGGGGGGCGGCGAATTGCCGCACGTCGCGGAGCGTGCTCTCCGAATTCGCCAGCAGCCCGTCGGCGTGCAGCGCGAGGGAGGCGAACCAGCGCGCATAGAGCCGGACCGTGAGGCCGAGGCAGTGTTCCGGCATCACCAGCGGCACGCAGTCATGCACGAAGGCGACGTAGCGGAAGGGCACCTGCGCGCGCAGGGCGCGAAGGCCGCGGAAGTAGTCCTCCACCCCCCAGGCATTGCCGAGCGTCGCGAGCGTCGCCCCCGCCCGCAGCGGCGCATCGGGCCTGGCATCGGCCTCGCAGAGCTTGGCGGTCGCGGCGCGCCAGGCCGGGTCATCCGCCCGCGCCTCCAGCCGCGCCAGGCCCAGCACCTGGCGGAAGGCCGCTTCCTCCACATGCCACCAGCGCCAGGTGGAGGGCTCATAGGCCATCAGCAGCAGCTCCGGCCGCCCCGGGCCGCGCGGCGCGGCCAGCAGGGCGCCCAGCATGCCCATCTGCACGCGCTGGATGCCGGTCGGCGTCCGGGCCTCCCGCAGATAGGCCAGCAGGTCGCTGACATCGAAGGCAAGCTGCGTCGGCAGGCCGCCCGGGCGGGGGGGCGGGGCCTCCACCGGCCCGTCGCCGGGGTCGTGCCGCCGGTGGCGGACCAGCGCATCGGCGCGGCGCAGCACCGGGTTGTGGGGGGCGCAGGCCAGGGCGCGGCCGATCGCCTCCGCGGCTTCCCGCCCCCTTCCCAGCATGCGCAGCGCCTGGCTGACCTGCAGCGGCGGGTCGAAGTCCCGCGGCTCCAGCGCCTCCGCCTGCCGGTAGAGCGCGAGCGCGCCTTCGAGGTCGCCGCGTTCCTTCACGCAATGGCCGAGCTGGACGACGATCTCCCAGTGCCGCGGGCGTTCGGCAAGGTAGGCGCGATAGGCGTGCTCGGCCTCCGCCCAGCGGCGCTGGTCGCGCGCCGCATCGGCTTCGGCGCGGATCGCGTCCGGCGTGGGCTTCGGGGTGTCCATCGGCACCGATGCTACCGCGCGAAGGGTTGAGCGGCCATCACCGCGCCGCATCCTCCAGCGGCAGTTCCCAGGTCTCCGCCACCAGGTCATGGCCGAAGCTGCGATGGGGCTCCGCCGCCACCAGGCGGAAGCCCGCGCGGGCATAGAGCCGCCGCGCCGCGGCCAGGATGGAATGGGTCCAGAGCGTGACGCGGCGGTAGCCGCGCGCCCGGGCGAAGGCGATGCAGGCCTCCACCATCGCCGCGCCGATGCCGAGCCCGCGGGCGGAGGGCTCCACATAGACCAGGCGGATCTTGGCCGTGTCCTCCCCATGCCGGACCAGGAAGGCGGAGCCGGCGACGGCGCCGCCGCGTTCCGCGATCCAGCAGGCTTCCCGCGCCGGGTCGAAGTCCCGGATGAAGGCGGCGGCGATCTCCGCCACCAGCGCCTCGAACCCGCTGTCCCAGCCATATTCGGCGGCGTAGAGCGCGCCGTGGCGGCTGACGACATGGCCGATGTCGCCGGGCCGCGGCGGGCGCAGGATGAAGGCGGGGGCGCCGCCGCCCAGCAGCTGTTCCGCCGTGCCGAGGGCGGCGACCAGGCGATCCTGCTCCACGGCCGGCAGGCCCGCGACCAGCGCGCCGACCTCCGCCCGCGACTGGCCATCGATGGTCGCGAAGGCGTCCCGGCCGGCCTCGGTCAGGGACAGCAGGCTGGACCGGGCATCGGCGGGGTCCGGGCGGCGGGCGATCAGGCCGCGCGCCTCCAGCCCCTTCACCAGGCGGCTGAGATAGCCGGCGTCGAGCCCGAGTTCCGCCGCCAGCCGGCCCGGCGGCGTGGCGCCGCGATCCGCGAGTTCCCAGACCAGCCGGCCCTCCGGCAGCGTCAGCGCGGTGCCGAGATAGCGTTCATGCAACAGGCCGATCCGCCGCGTGTAGAAGCGGCTGAAGCGGCGGATGGCGGCGACCGGGTCGGCCTGCGGGGCATCGGACATGCCCCGAGGCTAGCGCGATGCTTGCCAAAAGCAAGTATCAGCCGCCCATCCTGACCCCGGCCCCGTCGAAGACGTGGAAGGCCTCGGCCGGCAGGGCGAGGGGCAGCACCGCGCCGATGTCGCCGGCGGCGATGGGCAGGCGGGCCACCAGCACCTCGTTCCCCGGCAGGCGGCCATGGATGACGGTCTCGGAGCCCAGCGGCTCCACCAGGTCCACCGTCAGCGGCAGGCCGTCCGGGCTCACCGCCACATGCTCCGGCCGGATGCCGATGGTGATCGGTGTGCCATCCGCGCCGGGCCGCGCGCCATCGGCGAAGGCGATGGTGGGCCCGGCCTTCAGCGCCGCGGCGGTGCCGCCCGCGGCCAGGGTGGCGCCGAGGAAATTCATCGCAGGCGATCCGATGAAGCCCGCGACATAGGTATCGGCGGGCCGGCCCCAGACCTCCATGGGGGAGGCCACCTGCGCGGCGCGGCCCTTGTGCATGACGACGAGGCGATCGCCCAGCGTCATCGCCTCCACCTGGTCATGCGTGACGAAGAGGCTGGTGACGCCGAGGCGCTTCTGCAGGCGCCGGATCTCGGCGCGCATCTGCACGCGCAGCTTGGCGTCGAGGTTGGAGAGCGGTTCGTCGAAGAGGAAGAGCTTGGGCTCCCGCACCACCGCGCGGCCCATGGCGACGCGCTGGCGCTGGCCGCCGGAGAGCTGGCGCGGCTTGCGGTCCAGCAGCGGGCCGATCTCCAGCATCTCCGCCGCCTCCGCCACGCGCTTCCTGATCTCCGGCATCGGCATGCCGCGGATCTTCAGGCCATAGGCCATGTTCTCGAAGACCGACATGTGCGGGTAGAGCGCGTAGTTCTGGAACACCATGGCGATGTCGCGGTCCGCCGGTTCCAGCGCCGTCACGTCCCGGCCATCGATGCGCACGATGCCGGAGGAGGGTGTCTCCAGCCCCGCCACGATGCGCAGCAGCGTCGATTTGCCGCAGCCGGAGGCGCCGACGACGACGATCATCTCGCCATCCGCGACCTCGAGGTCGATGCCGTGCAGGACCTGCGTCGCGCCGAACTGCTTGCGGACGGCGGAAAGGGTGAGGGTGGCCATTACTTTTCCGTCTCCGTCAGGCCCTTGACGAACCAGCGTTGCATGAAGACCACGACGGCCACGGGCGGCAGCATCGCCAGCACCGCGGTCGCCATGATGATGTTCCATTCGTTCTGGCTGTCGGAGGTGCCGATCATCTTCGACATGCCGACCACCACCGTCTCCAGGTCCTTGTCGGAGACGATCAGCAGGGGCCAGAGGTACTGGTTCCAGCCATAGATGAAGAGGATGACGAAGAGCGCCGCGATGTTCGTCACCGACAGCGGCATCACCACGTCCTTGACGAAGCGGAGCGGCCCGGCGCCGTCGATCTTCGCGGCCTCCACGTATTCGTCGGGGATGGTCAGGAAGAACTGGCGGAACAGCAGCGTGGCGGTGGCGGAGGCGACGAGGGGCACGACGAGCCCCGCCATGGTGTTGATGAGGCCGAGATTCACCATGACCTCGAAGGTCGGGATGATGCGCACCTCGACCGGCAGCATGAGGGTGATGAAGATCAGCCAGAAGGCGATCATGCGGCCGGGGAAGCTGAAGAACACCACGGCATAGGCCGAGAGCAGGGAGATCGCGATCTTCCCGACCGCGATCATCACCGCCATGTTCAGGCTGTTCCACAGCATCAGCCAGGCCGGCACCTGGCCGGTGGTGCGCACGGCGCTGCCGCCGGTGGTCCAGGCGCTGATGTAGTTGGTGATGGCCTGCGCGCCGAACCATAGCGGAACGTCGCCACGGCCGATGGTGTTGGCGTCATGGCTCGACCCCACCAGGGTCAGCCAGATGGGGAAGGCGAAGACCAGCACGCCCATGGCGAGGACGGCATGGGCGATGTAGCGCGACCGCGCCTGGCGGCGGGCGGTGGCGCGGGCCAGGGCGGCGTCGTCGAACCCGGCCATCAGTAATGCACCTTCCGCTCGACGAAGCGGAACTGCACGGCGGTCAGCGCGATCACGATCGCCATCAGGATGACGCTCTGCGCGGCGGAGGCGCCGAAATTCAGGTTCTGCACGCCGTCCACATAGACCTTGTAGATCAGGGTCGAGGTGGCCTGGCCCGGCCCGCCCTGCGTCAGCGCATGGATGGTGCCGAAGGTGTCGAAGAAGGCGTAGACGATGTTCACCACCAGCAGGAAGAAGGAGGTGGGGGCGAGGAGAGGGAAGATGATGGTCCAGAAGCGGCGGAAGGGGCGCGCGCCGTCGATCGCGGCGGCTTCCAGCACGGCGCGCGGGATGGATTGCAGCCCGGCCAGGAAGAAGATGAAGTTGTAGGAAACCTGCTTCCACGCCGCCGCCAGGATGACCAGCAGCATCGCCTGGTCGCCATTCACCTTGTAGTCCCAGCGGATGCCGATGCCGTTCAGCGCGCGGCCGAACAGCCCGATCTGCGGGTGGAACATGAACAGCCACAGCACGGCGGCCACCGCCGGCGCCACGGCATAGGGCCAGATCAGCATGGTCTTGTAGGCATCCGCGCCGCGGATCGCCTTGTCCGCCTGCACGGCCAGGAACAGCGCGACACCCAGCGCGCCGACGGCGACGGAGGAGGAGAACACCACCGTGTTCCACCCCGCGGCCAGGTAGTTGGGGTCCGCCAGCACGTCGCGGAAATTCTCGAGGCCCACGAAGTCCCGGGACAGGCCGAAGGCGTCCTCCCGCAGGAAGGACCCGTAGATCGCCTGGCCGGCCGGCCAGAAGAAGAAGATGCCGGTGATGACGAGCTGCGGCAGCAGCAGCAGCCACGGCAGGGCGACGCCCTTGAAGATCACCTTCTTGCGCAAGCCCGGCCTCCCGCCGCCCGATGGGTCGTCACAAACGAAGCGGGGGGCGGGCGCGCGGCCCGCCCCCCGCGATCACGCAGCCCGGATCAGCGGGCGGCGTTCTGGCGTTCGAAGTTGCGCAGCACCACGTTGCCGCGCGTGGTCGCATTGGCCAGCGCCTGCTCGCCGGTCTGCTGGCCCTGGAAGGCGCGCTCCAGCTCCTCCTGGATGATGGTGCGGATCTCCACGAAGCCGCCGAGGCGGATGCCCATGGAATTCTCCGTCATCTGCCCGCCGCCGCGCAGCATCTGCTGGATGGGGACGTCGGCGCCGGCATTGGCGGGCTGGTTGTAGAAGCCCGTGGCGCGCACCCGTTCGAAGGCCGCGCGCGTCACCGGCAGGAAGCCCGTATCCGTGTGCCACTTGGCCGCCACTTCCGGCCGCGCGATCCAGGCGAAGAACTGCGCGATGCCCTGCAGCTCCTCCGCGCTGCGCGCGGCGTTGGGGCCGCGGTTCATCACCCAGAAGCTGGCGCCGCCGATGATGGAGTTGATCGGCGTGGTGCCCTGGTACACGGGCAGCATGCCGACGCCCCACTGGAACTGCGCTTCCCGCATGATGCGCGCGCGCAGGCCGGAGGAGGCGAAGATCATCGCGCATTCGCCGTTCGGGAACAGCGCATCCGCCGCGCCGTCACGACCGCCGTAGCGGAACAGGCCTTCGCGCTGCCAGGCGACCAGGTTGTTGAAGTGGCGGACCAGCAGCGGGTTGTTGATGCGCAGCTCCGCATTCAGCCCGCCCATGCCGTTGCCCTGCGTGGCCAGCGGGATGTTGTGGATGGCGCTGAACTGCTCGACCATCAGCCAGGTCGGCCAGGCGGTCGTCATCGGGCAGGCATGGCCCGAGGCCTTGAGCGCGCGGGCCGCGGCCTCCACACCCTCCCAGGTCTCCGGGAAGACATCCGGGTTCAGGTTGGCGCGGCGGAAGGCGTCCTTGTTGTAGAAGACGACGGAGGTCGAGCTGTTGAAGGGCATCGACATCATGCGGCCGTCGGGCAGGCTGTAGTAGCCGCGCACGCCGGGCAGGTAGTCCTGGAAGTCGATGCGGGTATTGGTCTCGGCCAGCAGTTCGTGCAGCGGCTTGATGGCGCGGCCGGCGGCCATCATCGTGCCCGTGCCCACCTCGAACATCTGCACGATGCCCGGCGCCTGGCCGGCGCGGAAGGCGGCGATCGCGGCCACCATCGTCTCGGGGTAGGAACCGCGGAAGGTCGCCTGGATGCGGTAGCGGTTCTGGCTGGCGTTGAAGTCCGCCGCGATCTGCTCGAGCATCCCGCCCAGCGGCTGGGTCAGGCCGTGCCAGAACTGGATCTCGGTCGGCGCCTGCGCCTGGGCCGGCATCCCGAAGCCGGCTGCGAGCGCAACGGCGCCCGCCATGATGGTACGGCGGAACATGATGTGACCTCTCCCCATGAAGCGTTGGTGGCGGGCACGTAACCGGCCCGCGTTGCACCTGTTTTACAGTTATATGACAGCCCGGTGAAGGGGCTCCGCGTGCTACTCGACCGCGGCCGCCGCCCGCAACCCCGCGATCATCGAGGATTTGAGCAGGTGGTCCCGCGCCCTGGCGGGGTCCCCCGCCACGGCCTGGAGGTCGGCCAGCAGCGCGGCGCGCTTCGCCGGATCCGTCTCCCGCATCCGGGCGCGGTTGCGGTCGGCCTGGGCGATGATCTCCCGCTTCGCGATGGGCTGGCGGCGGCGGGTGTAGCGGTCCAGCAGCGACTCCGGCGCCTCCCCCCGCAGCACGGGCAGCAGCGTCGCGGCCAGTTCCATCGCGTCATGGATGCCGCCATTCATGCCCATGCCGCCGGAGGGGCTGTTGAGATGCGCGGCGTCGCCGGCCAGCAGCAGGCGCCCCACCCGGTAGGTCTCCACGATCCGCTGGTGGATGCGGTAGGGGCGGAGGTCCGGCACGTCATAGGCGCCATCCTTCGGGTGGATGGCCTGGAGCTTGCGCTGGATCGCCCCGGGCTCCAGCGCCTGCTCGATCGTCTCCCCCGGCGCGGGGTAGAGGCTGGCGCGCCACTTCCCCGGCACGCGCAGCAGGCTGAAGGTGCCGCTGAAGGCCGCGTGCTCCGTCCAGATGTAGTTGACGTTGGACAGGCCCTCGAAGGCCTCGTGGAAGGGGAAGGTGGTGGTGGCGAGGATGGTGGTCTCGGGATAGGTGTCGCCGGGGAAGTCGATGCCCATGGCCTGGCGCACCGCGCTGCGCGCGCCGTCGCAGCCGACCGCATAGGGCACGCGCAGCGGATCGAATCCCGTGCCTGTCAGGGTCACGCCATCCCCGTCCTGCGCCACCCCCTCCACCTTGCAGCCGAAGCGGATCTCGACCGCCCCGGCATGCTCCGCGGCCAGCTTCGCGAGGATGAGGCGGGAGAGCTTCCACTGTTCCGCCTGCAGCCGGTAGGGGTGGGCGGTGTCGTCCTTCAGCACGGAGAGGTCGAAGACCGCCCGCGCGCCATCGGCATGGCGGCGGATCTGCCAGGTCGGCGTCACCAGCCCCTGCGCGATCAGCGGCCGCGCCAGGCCGAGTTCGTCCAGCATGTCGAGGGAGGGCGGGTGGAAGGTGCTGGCGCGCAGCGCCTCGCTGATGTCGGCCTCCGCTTCCAGCACGACGGAGGGGATGCCTGATGTGGCGAGGCGAAGGGCGAGGACGAGGCCGACCGGCCCGGCGCCGACGATGGCAATGCGGTCATTCATGGGGCGCAGACTGCCCCGCGGCCTTCAATCCCGCAACGCGCGGCGCAGCGAGTCGCGGATCGGCGAGACCATGTAGGCCAGCGCGCTGCGCGTCTCCCCCAGCACGAACATCTCGACCGGCATGCCCGCCTGCAGTTGCAGCCCCGGGATGGCGGCCAGCTCGCTCGCGTCGATCTCCGCCCGCGCCAGGAAGAACAGGTTGCCCTGCTGGTCCGATTGCTGGTCGGCGGAGACGTAGGTGAGGCGCCCGGCCAGCAGCGGCGTGGTGCGCTGGCGGAAGGCCGAGAGGCGGATGTTCACGCGGCTGCCGACATGCAGCTGCTCGACATCCGCCGGCGCGATCTTCGCCTCGATCACCAGCCGGTCGTCCAGCGGCAGCAGGTCCAGCACCGGCACGCCGTCGCTGATGCTGCTGCCGGGCGTGACGAAGCGGATATCGGTGACGATGCCGGCTTCCGGCGCCACCAGGTCCCGCCGGCTGCGGATGTTCTCGGCCGCCAGCACGCGCTGTTCGGCATCCAGCAGCTGCTGCTGGTTGTCCTGCAATTCGCGGGCGATGTCCTGCGCGCGGGTCAGGCGGAAGGTCGCCATCTCGGCCTCCGCCTGGGCGATGGCCTGGCGGTACTGCGCTTCCTGCGCGGCCAGGGACCCGGCGCTGCCCACGAGCTCCGCCTCCATCCGCTCCAGCTCCCGCACCCGGCTCATCAGCGCGAAGCCCTGCTGCGCGAGCGGCCGCTGGCCCGCGAGGTCGGTGCGGACGGAGGCGATGCGGCTGGCGACGGAGCCGCGCTGCGCCGTCGTCGCCTGCAGCTGTTCCCGCTGCACCGCCACGCGGCGTTCATAGACCGCCATGTTGCTGTCATAGGCCTGCCAGCGCGCGGAGAAGAGGCGCTGTTCCGACACCACGATGGTGGCCAGCCCCGGATCGCGTTCCGCCGCACGCAGGATCTCCGCCGGCGCTACGAAGCGGCGTTCATCCTGCTGTTCGGCGCGCAGCCGCGCCACGCGCACCGCCAGCGCGCGGGCCTGCGCGCGGGCCTGGGCGGCGGCGGCTTCCGCCGTGGTGGGGTCGAGGCGCATGAGCACGGTGCCCGCCTGCACGCGCTCCCCCTCCCGCACCAGCAATTGCTGCAGGATGCCGGGCTCGCTCAGCAGGATCGACTTGCGCCGGCCCTCCGCCACCAGCGACCCGCGGGAGACGACGGCGCGCTCGATCGGCGTGATGGCGGCCCAGGTCAGCACGCCGCCGAAGCCCACGAAGAGCAGCAGCAGCGCCGCGACGCCGATCCGCCGCACGCTCGGCATCCGCGCGGCCGCATCGGCTTCCGCGAAGCTCAGGGGGATGGATTTCGGGCCGGTGAGGCGTGCCGTGGTCATGCGCCGCGCATCGCCGGCCTGTCCGGCGCCTCCGTCTTCCAGGCACCCCGGGCACCGAGGCGCAGCAGCTGGTCCACCTGCCCGTGCCACAGGCCGGGATCATGGCTGACGATCAGGCAGGCCGCGCCGGCCGCCCGCGCCGCCAGCACCGCGGCCAGCACCGCCTGCCGCCCATCCTGATCCAGCCCGGCTTCCGGTTCGTCCAGCACCAGCAGGCCGGGCGCGCCATGCAGCGCGCGGGCCAGGCCGATCATGCGCTTCTGGCCCATGGACAGGCCGGCGGTGGGGCCGGCTTCCGTGGCGTAGCCCTGGGGCAGGCGCCCGATCATGTCATGCGCGCCCGCCATCCGCGCCGCGGCCACCACGCCTTCCGCATCCTCCGGCCCGAAGCGGCCGATGTTCTGCAGCACGCTGCCATCCAGCAGCTGCACATCCTGCGGCAGGTAGCCGATGCGCGGGCCGATCGCGTCCCGCGCCACCCGGTGCGTGTCCTGGCCTTCCAGCAGGGCGGTACCGGAATCGGGCGCCGCCAGCCCCAGCGCCAGGCGCAGCAGGGTGGACTTGCCCGTGCCGTTCGGCCCCAGCACCAGCGTGATGCTGCCCGGCGGGCAATAGACGCTGGTGCCATCCAGCACCGGGCGCGTGGCGCCCGGCGGCGTCCAGCTGAGGTCGCGGATCCAGAGGCCGGGATGCGCCTCCGCGGCCGGCGGCACGGGCTCCGGCGCCGCATGGTCGGTGAACAGTTCCTGCAGCCGGCGCCAGGCCAGCGCCGCCAGCGCCCAGTCGCGCCAGGACAGCACGACGCGCGCGATGGGGGAGGTGGCGGAATTCGCCAGCATGGTCGCCGCGATGATGCTGCCCGGGGAGACCTGGTGATGCGTCGCCAGGATGACGCCCGCCACCACGATCGTCCCCTGCGCGATGTAGGAGCTGTATTCGGTGATGCCGCGCACCGCCCGCGCGCGGGCCTGCGCCTCGTCGCCCTCGGCCAGCGCCGCGGCCTGCGCCGGTTCCCAGCGCCGCACCACGGCGTTGAGCATGCCGAGCCCTTCCAGCAGGTCGGCCTGCCGCAGCCGCCCCTGCAGCTCCGCCGAGGTCTTCACCTGGCGGTCGGAGGCGCTGCGCATCATGCCCCGCGTGGTGCGGTCCAGCACCACGCCCAGCGCGCCGATGGCGATGCAGGCGGACAGCGCGATGACGGCATAGACGGGGTGCAGCAGGTACAGCACGAAGAGGCCGATCGGCGTCGCCGTCATGTCGAACAGGTCGGCGATGGTCCCGCCGCCGAGGAAGCGGCGCAGCTCCGACGTATCCTGCAGCGCCGCCAGGCCCGGGCGCCGGCTGCCGGCCAGCGCGCTGCGGACCGCGGCTTCCAGCGCATCGATGGTGAGGCGCCGCGCCAGGCTTTCCGCCAGCGCCGCCATCAGCGTCGCGCGCATCGCGCGCATCACGCCGCCCATCACCAGGGCGACGAAGAAGGCCAGGGCCAGCACCGTCAGGGTATCGAGGTTGTTGCCCTCGATCACGCCATCGAAGATGTGCATGGTCAGCAGCGGCATGCCGAGCAGGCAGGCCTGGCGCGCGACCGACAGGCCGAAGGCCGTCGCCAGCACGCCGCTGAAGGCGGGGGCGCGGGCCAGGGCCTGCGCCACCTCCGCGGCCGCGGTGCCGGCGCGGATCACGCGGCTTCCCCCGCCCGGCGGCGCGGGCCCGGGCCAGGGTTGGGGCCGGGCCCGGCGATGGCGGGCGTGAGTGGCGCCGGCGCCAGCTGGCCGCCCCGCAGCACCAGCACGCGATCGGCGGCGGCCAGCAGCGCCGGGCGGTGGGAGGTGAAGAGGATGCCCATCCCCTCCGCCGCCAGGCGGCGGATCAGGCGGACCAGGCGCTGCTCGCCCTCCGCATCCAGGAAGGCGGCGGGTTCGTCCATGACCAGCAGCCGGGGCCGGCCATACAGCGCGCGGGCCAGCGCCACGCGCTGCCGCTGGCCGGCGGAAAGCGGGCCCTCCGCCCGGATCGGCGTGGCGTAGCCCATGGGCAGCGCGGTGATGATCGAGGCCGCGTCCGCCAGCCGGGCGGCTTCCATCACCGCCTGCATGTCGGGCGGGCCGAGCCGCGCAATCGCCTCCGCCACCGTGCCGTCGGTCAGCAGCGGGTCCTGCGGCAGGTAGCCGACATGGCGGGCGAAATCCTCCCGCTGCCACTGGCTGGTGGACTGGCCGTCCAGGAAGCAGCCGCCGGCGGAAGGCCGCACCATGCCGACGGCGATGCGCAGCAGCGTGGTCTTTCCCGCGCCCGCGGTGCCGGCGATGGCCACGGCGCGGCCCGGTTCCACCACCAGCTGCACGTCATGCAGCAGGGCGCGCGGCGCGCCGCGATGGGCGAAGCTGACGCGGTCCATCACCAGCCGCGCATCCCGGCAGGGGAAGGCGATGGCGCCATCCGGGCCGCGATCGCCCTGCGACAGCGCCTGCAGCCGCCGCCAGGATGCCAGCGCGCCGGCCCAATCCGTGGCGGCGCCGCCCAGCCGGGTGAAGGGGCCCACGATCTGCGACATCAGCAGCATCGTCACCAGCGCGCCGATGCCGACATTGGCGCCGTTCGCCGCCAGCACCGTGCCCAGCACCAGCGCGCCGCCGGTGCCGATGCCCGACACCGTGGTCAGCGCGGCG
Organism: Falsiroseomonas ponticola; assembly: GCF_016805305.1. Taxonomy (GTDB): domain Bacteria; phylum Pseudomonadota; class Alphaproteobacteria; order Acetobacterales; family Acetobacteraceae; genus Falsiroseomonas; species Falsiroseomonas ponticola. The sequence goes on from NZ_JAERQN010000014.1 coordinate 52,177, forward strand.
CTGATCCAGCGCCCGGCATTCTGCGCGCCGCGCAGCGCCGTGGCGCTCTCCTCCATCCGCGCCTCCCACTGGGTGGCGAGGTTGTGGCGCATGCCCATCGCCTCCACCGCCTCCGCGCAGCGCATCGCATCCGCGACCAGGGCGCTGGTCTGCGCATGCGCGTCGTTGGAGGCGACGAGCGCGCGGCGCGTCAGCCTCTCCCCCACCACGGAGAGGATCGCGGCCATCAGGCAGCAGGCGAGCGCGAAGGCGGCGAAGGCCCAGTGGAAATACAGCAGCAGCAGGACCAGCAGCGGCACGATCACCGCATCCACCACGGCGGTCAGCACCGGGCCCGCCAGGCTGCGGCGCAGATCCTCCACATCCCGCAGCGCCTGGCCGGCGCTGATGTCGGACCGCCCCGCCTGCCGGGCCGCGGCGATGACCAGCGGCGCCGCCATGCGCCGCGCCAGCCGGTGCGACACGGCCAGCAGCCCCACTTCCCGCAGCTGGTCCAGCGCCACGTTCAGCCCGATGGCGAAGCCCAGCAGCACGGCGAGCCCCGCCAGCGTCCAGCCATTCCCGGTGGGCAGCACCATGTGCCAGATCATCATCTTGCTGACGGTGAGCCAGAAGCCCGCCAGGGCCAGCACGATGCCGAGCCAGAGGGTGAAGCGCGCGGCGACGCCGATCTCCCCCCGCGCGATGTCCATCACGCCCTCCGCCCTGACCGGCTTGCCCCCCATGCGGGCGGAGCCCTGCGGGGCGGGCAGGCGGCGCGCGGCCATCAGAGGGCCAGGATCAGGGCGAAGGCGGTCAGCGCGCCGAAGCTGGTCAGCCCGAGCAGCGCCATCAGCACCACCTGCCAGGTATCCGGCCCGCCCCGCCCGGCGCGGGGCGGCGAGGCTTCCGCCTGCATCGCCGCCAGGCGTTCATCCAGCCGGGCCACCCAGGCTTCCAGCACCGCGATCCGCTGCTCCGCCTCCTCCGCCGGGGCCATGGCGGATTCCGCGGGGGCGCGGGCGGCCACTTCCTGCAGCCGCTGTTCCAGCGCGCGCTGGCCGGCCACCAGCTGCTCGATCGCCTTGATGACCTGCGGGCTGGTGGCGGGTGCGGCGGCGGGGGCGGGGGGGCGGGCCTCCGCCGCCGGGCGCCGGAAGAGCTGGAGCGGTGCCTCCCCGCCCTCCGCCCCGCGCGCCACCACGACGAGGTCCGACCGGCGTTCGGCCCAGGCGGGCTTCAGCGGGAAGCGGAAGCCGTGGAAGGCATCGCCGATGCCGGCGCGCACCAGGTCCGTGCGGTGCCGGTCCGCGACCGTGGTGGCGACCGCCTGGCCGTCCAGCCGCAGCTCCACGATCACGCGTTCCGTCGGATGGGCGGGCTCGAAGGCCCAGCCATCGATCTGGTTGCCGCTCAGCCCATCGATGAAGCCGCGGATTTCCGGCGCCGCGCTGGCGTCAGCCGACCCGGACACGCGCCTCTCCCCCCGCCATGCGCCGCGGCGCGGTGGCGATCGCGGCGTCCTCCGCCGTCTCCGCCGCGGCGGCCGGCGGCGCCAGCAGGCGGCGATACAGCGCCAGGTGCTCGACCGCCGCCTGGTCGATCAGCCGCGGCGGGCGGATGCCGGCGGCGAGCCTCTCCCACAGCCCCTTCTCCTCCACCGCGCGCCGCATCGTGGCGGCAAGGCCGGCGGCATCGCCGATCGGGAAATGCAGGCCATCGATGTCGTCGCGCACCGCTTCCGCCATGCCGCCCGCATTGCCGCAGATCACCGGCCGGCCGTGGCGGAAGGCCTCCATCGCCACCAGGGGCGCGTTCTCCCACCAGATCGAGGGCATCACCACCCAATCCACCGCCGCCATGCGCGCCGGCATGTCGCGCGCGGTGTAGAGGCCGTGGTGCCGCGCATCGGGCGCGGCTTCCAGCGCCGCCTTGAATTCGCCGAGGAATTCGTCCGGCTGCCAGGCGGTGCCGCCATGCAGCGCCAGGTCATGCGCCACGCCCTGCTTCGCCAGCCGCGCGGAGGCGCCGAGCGCCACCATCGCGCCCTTGAAGCGGTTGATGTGGCCGAAGAAGCCGAAGCGGTCCCGCCGCCCATCCGGCGCGGGCCGCGGCGGCGCGGTGGGGCCGAGCGCGATGCCGTTGCGCAGCACCTCGATCCGCGAGGCGTCCCAGCCGGCTTCCACGAAGCGGTCGCGCAGGAAGTCGGAGGGCGAGAGGATCAGGTCCACCCCCGCGAAGGCGCCGCGGATGCCGAGGTCCCGCAGCACGAGGTCCGTGCCGCCGCGCCCGGGGAAGCAGCGCCGGCAGCCATCGGGGGAGGGGCCGGGGCAGAGCCGGCCATCCACCGTCAGCAGCTGGCCTTCCTGCGGGCAGATCGCGAAGAAGTCGTGCAGCGTGACGACGATGCGCGCCCTGGGCGCGACGCGCCGCACCAGGTCCAGCGTCTCCAGCCCGAAATAAAGCAGGTGGTGGAAATGGATCACGTCGGGCTGGAAGGCCGCGACGAAGGGGCCGAGTTCCTGCAGCCCCCAGGTATCCAGCTGCGCCAGGTGGAAGCGGTCGAAATGGCTGAGCCAGACCAGCATCTCATCCGCATGGCGGCCCGCGGCCTGGAACAGCGTGCCCGGGCGGCGTTCGCGGTGCTGCCCGGTGACGGCGCCGAGGAACAGCCCTTCCACCCCATGCCGGTCGCGCAATTCGCGGAACAGGCCACGCGCCACCACCTCGGTGCCGCCGGGCTGCAGGTCGGGGTGGTTATGGCAGAAGACGAGAAGGCGCATGGTTCGGTGACGCTAGCACCTTGAGTGGATCAGCGGGCGAGGCTCTTCGCCCCGATGCCGCAAAAACATGTCCGCGGGAAGGGGGATACGACAATCCTCGCCCGTCCGGGTTGTTCCGGCGCCGGTGATGCCGCTTCACGCCGCCGCGAAGGTCTCCCCGGCCCGTGAAAATCCGTCCATCAGCGTGGCGATCGTGCGGTCCCAGCGATGGTGGTGCAATCGGCGATTGTAGGCGGCCGCGACGGTGCCGGCGTAGCCGCCATGCTGGGCGATCGACTGGCGCTCGAAGTGGAACAGCTCCGCCGCCGGTTCGTAGAAGATGGTCCCGCCGGCCTCGCGCAGCCGCAGGCAGAGGTCGCTGTCCTCGTAGTCGCCGACGATGTAGCCGGCATGGAAGCCGCCGACCTCGTCCCAGGCCTTGCGGCGGATCAGCATCGCCGCGCCGGTCACGCCCGGCACGTCCCGCGGCCGGTTGGCTTCGGGGTAGTGGCGGGGGAATCCCTTGAAGTAGTGGCAGTTGAACCAGTCATCCCCCGGGCCGCGGGCGAAATACAGGCCGGCATGCTGCAGCGACCCGTCATCGAACATCAGCTTCGGCCCGACGCAGGCGATGCGCCGGTCGGATTCCAGCCGCGCGAGGAGCGGCGCCAGCCAGCCCGGCCGGTCCGGCACCACGTCCGAGTTCAGCATCAGCAGCAGCGGCGCGGTGGCCACGGCGGCGCCGCTGTTGCAGGCGGTGGCGTAGCCGGCATTGCGCCCATGCAGCACCAGCGTGACGCCGATGCCCGCCAGGCCGCAGGTGCCGCGCAGCAGGTGCTCGGCCTCCCCGCGCTGCTCGGGGCTGTCCAGCACGTAGATGATCTCCGCCTGCCGCAGCATCGGGTCCCGCGCGAAGGCGGCGAGCTGGTGGCGGATGAAGCGGAGGTTCCGGTAGAGCGGGATGACGAAGGAGATGGCGGGCGCGGCCGGCGCCGGGCCGATGCGCACCACCTCCTGCCCCACCGGATCGGCGGAGGCGGCGGCATGCAGCCTTGCGGCGGCGGGGGCCAGGACCTGGTCCAGCAGGGCCGGGCCGACATCCAGCGGGTTGACGCTGCGCAGCACCACCTCCCGCGCCTGGGCGGCGGGGATCAGGGCGGGGCCGGCGATCAGCTCGATGGCATCGCCGGAGCCGAGCGCGACCTCCACCCGCCATTGCGCCACCGGGCCGGGGCCGGCATCGGGCACATGCACGACGAAGCCGGGCCGCGGATCGGCATCGCCGAAGGGGGCCTGTTCGAACTTCTTCACCACGTCGGGGCGGCTGACGCGGAAGATGGATTCGGGCGGCACGGGGATGGGGCCGAAGGGGCCGCGCAGCAGCAGGCCGCGGGTCAGGCGCAGCGGGTCATGCAGCCAGCCCAGCAGGAAGACGCCGCCGCCATGGTCGGAGATCGCGCGGTCCACCGCGGCGCCGACGGCGTTCGCGGTTTCCGCCGCCGCGCGGGGCGGCGCCAGGGCCAGCACCTGCGCATCCCGCACCGCATCGCGGCACCAGGGTTCCTGCACATGGCGCCGCAGCGCGATGAAGGCCTGGCGCAGCAGGCCGCGCTGCGGCCCGTTGGGCTGCCGGGCGAGTTCGACCAGCGAGGGCGGGGGGGCGGCCGGGGCGGGCAGTTGCAGCGCGGTGCCGTCGCCCTGCAGCAGCACCGCGCCGGCCGCGCCCGCGGGCAGGGGGGAGAGGCCGGCCTCCGGATCCGGCACCCGGCCCAGGCCCTGGGGCGTCACCAGCCAGCCGCCGGCCTCGATCCGCCACAGGCAGCGCCCCTGGCCGAGCATGACCAGCGGGCGGGCGGTATCCGGCGCCGGGCGCAGCAGGGGCCGCGCCAGGGCGACCAGGTCCCGCGCCAGCGCGCCATCGGCGGCGGCGCGCAGCGGCCCGGCCGCCTTGCCGGCGAGCAGCGCCAGCAGCCGCGGCGCGGCGGCGAGGAGGGGTTGCAGCTGGTCGGGCGCGCGCGCCGGGCCGAGCGCCGACCAGGGCCCGCCCGCGAGGCGGAGGCCGATGCCCGCGCCGCCCCGCGCCTTGAGCAGCAGGATGGTGCCGCCGCCCGCCTCCTCCGGCAGGGGCATCTGGGAGAGGGGGCGGAAGGGCGCACCCTCATCGAGGCGGCATTCGGCGCCCTGGGCCTCCGCCGCGCCGCGCAGCACGACCATGGCCACATCCGTGCCGAGGCGCACCCACCAGGCATCGATGGCCGGTCCGGTCGCGGGCATGTCGGCGGGGGTGCTGGTCACGGATCGGCCCTTTTGCTGGGCGGCATCAATGACGCGGATGTGATCGGGCGCAAGCGGAAAGCCACCGGGGGAACGATGCCGGCCATGGCCCGCCGCCGCGCCACCCGATGCCTACGCCGCGCCGGGCACCGAAGGGCCCGGCGTCAGACGACCTGGACGATGGTGTCGATGTTGTTCGTCAGGTCGGTGGGGGAGATGCCGTGCAGCGTGATGGTATCGCTGCCGAGGGTGATGACGGCATTGCCGAAGCTGTCCGCGCTGACATGGCCGCCCGTCACCAGGTCGGCCGCGGCGTTGACGCCCGAGCCGTTGATGCCGCTGGCGATCTGCAGCGTGTCCGTGCCGATCGAGAAGCCGATGATCAGGTCATGGCCGAAGCCGCTGTCGAAGGCGAAGACATCGTCGCCCGTGCCGCCCAGCGCGGTATCGTCGCCGCCGCCGCCGACCAGCAGGTCATCGCCGCGGCCGCCATCGAGGTAGTCGTCCCCCGACCCGCCGCTCAGCGTATCGTCGCCATTCTCGCCATAGGCGGTGTCGTCGCCGCTGCGCAGCGCGACGTCGTCGTCGCCCGTGCCGGCCAGGACGACGTCGTCGCCAGAGCTGGAATCGACGGTGTCATCGCCACCGCCGGAGACGATGGTGTCGTCACCGCTCGCGGTTTCGATTTCGTCGCTGCCGCCGCCATAGATCGACGCGAACCCTGACATCGGTGCCTCCACGCGCCCGGCCGGCCCAGGCCGTCGCGTTTTCTACCATCTCAGGAATGAAACCATTCACCACCAAAGTCAACGAAAAGCAGCAAAAGGCCATCCTTGGCCGGGCAGGGCGCTGGCGGCGCAACTCGCTGATATTCAATCATTAACAGAATTTTGGACACTCAATACAAAATATTACAACGTATCCATCTGCGCTGGCGCGGCCCCAGGGGCACGATACGGCCCGATGCGGCCCGGCCACGGCCGAAGCCAGCTTCGGCCACGCTTTCGCGGGCCCCGAGTCCCCGCCCGGCCCCGCGGGCCGGCGGGCCGGGCACCCCGCGGCGGGCCTCCGCGAGTTCTTGCCCGCTATTCAGTAATTGATCGCGATTTCGTGATCAACCGAATCGTCGCCACAGTATTCGTGGCGCGCGCCCGGGATCAGCGGCCCCGGCCGCGCCGTCGCCGCGCCGCTGGGGCTTCGGCCAGCGGCTCCGGCGCGGGCGGTGCCGGGGGGGCGGGCAGGCGCAGCAGCGCCACCTGCGACACCGCGGCACCGGCCAGGCCCCGCATCGCCGCGGCCTCGGATTCGGGCGGCGTGGGGCCGGCGAGCGCCGCCGCCAGCGCGGCGCGGCGCCACAGCACGGCGCCGGGCACGGGATCCCCGCCGGCTTCGCGGATGGCGGCGAAGGCGGCGCCGGGCTCGGCCTCCAGCGCCGCCGCGGCGCGGCGCAGGAAGGGGCCGCCCGGGGCCAGGTCCGGATCGGCCAGCCAGATCAGCGCGGCATCGCTTTCCGCCAGCGCCAGGGCGGCCAGGGCGCGCCAGCCCGGCACGGGCGCCACCACGCGGCGCCAGTGGCGGTGCCAGCGCAGCGCGGCCTCCGCCGCGCCCTGCGCCACCAGCGGGTCCGCCCCATCCTCCGCCACCAGCAGGTCGGCCACCGGCTGGTCCTGCCGGAAGACGGCATCGAGCCGGCTGGCGAGCATGCGGCCGCGCCCCTGGCCCGCCACCACGGCGGCGATGCCCGGCAGCCCCGGCACCAGCCGCGCCAGCAGGGCGCGGGCGTGGCGGGCCTCGTCGAAGCGCGCCCGCGCCGCGGCGTGGCGCGCCTGGCGGGCCGCCGGGGTCGCCGGCGGGTCCAGCAGCCTCGTCGCCTCCTGGGCCATCGCCTCCACATCGCCGAGGGCGACGGCGGCGCCGCCGAATTCCACCGCCAGCGCCGCGGCGCCGCCCGCTTGCTCGAAGGCCAGGATCGGCAGACCGGCGGAGGCGGCTTCCTGCGCCAGCAGCGGGAAGGGGGCCTCGCGCGCGGTCAGCGCCAGCAGGTCCGCGGCCGGCAGCAGGGCGCCGGGATGCGCCAGGTGCTCCACCAGGTGGAACCCCTCCCGCGTCGCGGCCGCGATCTCGCTGCCCATCCAGGCGCGGATGGCGGGGTCCAGCGGCCCGACCCAGGCGGCGGCAAGCCGCGGATGCCGGGCGCGCAGGCGCCGGAAGAGCTGGATGAACAGGTCTATCCCATGGCGCAGGTCGCCCGGCCCGGCGCCCAGCAGCAGGGGGTCGCCGGGCGCGATGCCCAGTGCCTCCCGCGCCGCCAGCGCGGCCGCCGGGTCGGGGGCAGGGGCGGCCGGCAGCCCCGGCTCCAGCACCTCCGGCACCGCGCTGCCGCGCAGCTCCTCCGCCAGCGCGTCCCTGACCGCCACGGCGGGCACCAGGCAGGCATCCACCTGGCCGAGGGCCGCCCGCAGCGCGCCGGTCAGGCCGCGCGCGCGCAGCATGGCCGGCATCTCCTCCAGCAGCAGGGTGGTGCGGATGCCGGCGCGAATGGCGGCGCGCGCCAGGCGGGCGGCCGCGGCGGCATCCATCACGGCGTGGCGGATGCCGCTGGCGCGGGCATTGGCCAGCGCGGCCTCCGCCGCCGTCGCCACCGTCACCGGGCCGAGCCGGGCGAAATCGGGCTCCAGCGGCCCGCCCGCCAGCAGCAGCACCTCCACCCGCAGCCCGCTGCGCCGGGCGATGGCCTGCACGGCGGCGAGCAGGCGACGCGTCGCCTCCCGCTCCTCCGCATCGCCGGCCACCACCAGCAGGCAGGGCACTTCCTGCGCCGCGCGGCCGATGACGGCGCGCGCCGTCGCGTTCAGGAAGGCGTGGCCGTAATGCAGGTCGGGCTCCAGATAGGCGCCCTCGCACCATTCGTTCCAGGCATTGACGCAGACGAAGGGCTCCGCGCCCATGAAGGGCCTGGCCGCCGCGCGCTCCACCAGCTCCCCCAGCCAGGCCTCGTAGGTGGCGGGCGTCGATCCGTGGATGATGACGGTGTTGGTGCCCTGCTTGCGCGGGTCGTTGTCCCAGCCCGGCACCGCGCATTTGATCAGCGGGTATTCGGGCTCCGGCTCCTCCAGCGACACGCGGGCGATGTCGTCATAGCTGAAGACGGTGCCGGTGAAGTCGGGGTCGAGGTAGTCGAGCGACGCGCTGATCGGCATCGCGCGCTTCGTCACCTTGTGCGGCGGGAATTCGATGGCGGCGTCGAAGCCGACCTCCCGCGGGTCGATGTCGTCGAAGCTCTGCGCCATGACGAAGACGGGGTCCTCCCCGTGGTCGTCGCGGAAGCGCTTGCGCCAGCCCGCCACGATCTCCTTCGGCTCCGGCATCAGCCCGGCGCGGTACATCATCAGCAGCGGGCGGCCATTGACGCGGATGTAGCGCGGATCGCGGAAGTGCCGGGCGAGTTCGGCCATCAGCGCGGCCTCCTCCTCCGGCCGGTAGTCCTGGCTCATCAGCACGTCGTTCTCGGCGCCGTCCCAGCGCCGCGTCCAGTTCTCGTTCGCCCACATCAGGGCGAAGGGCATGTCGAGGCTGCGGTCCGCCAGGAAGGCATCGACCGGCTTTTCCAGCAGCCGGTGGCCGTTGAACCAGTACCAGTAGAAGACCCAGCCGAAGACGCCGCCGCGCTTCGCCATCTCGATCTGGCGGCGCATGACGTTCATGTCCGTCAGCGCATAGGGGCCGAGGTCGCGCGGGATGCGCGGCTGGTAGTGGCCGGCGAAGCGCGGCAGGGCGCGCGGCAGGTTGGTCCATTCGGTGAAGCCCTTGCCCCACCAGGCATCGTTCTCCGCGATCGCGTGGAACTGCGGCAGGTAGTAGGTCAGCACCTTGGCGCGCGGGCGGGCGCCATCGGGCAGGGGCTTCGCCTCCTCGAAATCCTCGCCGGCGCGGGTGTTGCGCTTGACCATGCGCGGGATGGTCGGCGTTTCCTGCGGCATGCGCGGATGCACGCCGGGTTCGTGCCGGTGGGCCAGCCAGTGCAGCAGCGGCGGCATCTCCGCCTGCCCGCCCATGTGGCGCTTGACGTAGTAGCGGCTTTCGAAATCGGGCGAGGGTTCGCGCCCTTCCTGCCAGCCGATCGTGACGTAGTGCTCGAAGGGATCGGCGCCGGCGCGCGCCACGTCGCGATAGGTCGCGAGGTAGAATTCCGCGTCGAATTCCGGGATCGGCGCGGCGCCATAGGCGCGGCTGCGCAGGTAATGCGCCAGCGCGGGCTCCGCGGGGTCCAGCCCGTTGCGCACGCGGTACCAGGCCGTGTCGAAATGCGGGCCCGGCTGGCGGCTTTCCAGGTCCCCGTGCATGACATAGTGCAGCACGGGGTCGAAGCCGGCGTCGCGCACATCGGGGTGCTGCGCCAGGTACCAGGCGGGGTCGAGGTAGTAGTTGGGCCGCCGTCCCTCGCGCCATCCGCGCGTCAGGAAATGCAGCGTCGGATCCTCGCCGGCATGGGCGACATCGGCGTTGTTCGCGACATACCATTCGGCATCGAGGATGCCGCTATCCGCCAGCGCCTGCAGGTCCGGCGCCAGCCCATCCCCAGCCGGCGCGCCGTCCATCACTGGTCCTCGCGCGCCAGCAGGCCTTCGAGGTAGGTGCCATAGCCGCTGTTGCGCAGCGGCTTCGCCAGCGCCCGCAGCTGGTCGGCATCGATGAAGCCCATGCGCCAGGCGATCTCCTCCGGCGAGGCCACCTTCTGCCCCGTCCGCTTCTCGATCGCGCGGACGAATTCGCCGGCTTCCAGCAGGCTGTCATGCGTGCCGGTGTCGAGCCAGGCATAGCCGCGGCCGAGCCGCGTGACGCGCAGCGACCCTTCGTCCAGATAGGCGCGGTTGAGGTCGGTGATCTCCAGCTCCCCGCGCGCGGAGGGCTTGAGCCCGCGCGCGATGGCGGGTGCCCGCCCGTCATAGACATAGAGGCCGGTGACCGCCCAGTTGGACTTGGGCGCCTTCGGCTTCTCCTCCAGGCTCAGCGCCGTGCCCTCGCCGTCGAACTCCACCACGCCGTAGCGTTCGGGATCGGCGACGCGATAGGCGAAGACGCCGGCGCCAGCCCCCTGGCTCGCGGCCTCCCGCGCCTCCTTCAGCCGCGTCTCCAGGTCGTGGCCGTGGAACAGGTTGTCGCCCAGCACCAGCGTGCTCGGCGCGCCCGCGAGGAAATCCTCGGACAGCGTCAGCGCGCGGGCGATGCCGTCCGGCTTCTCCTGCACCGTGTAGTCGAAGCGCAGCCCCCAGCGCGCGCCATCGCCGAGCAGCCGCTGGAACAGCGGCATGTCGTGCGGCGTGGAGATGATCATGATCTCCTGGATGCCCGCCAGCATCAGGACCGAGAGCGGATAGTAGATCATCGGCTTGTCGAAGACGGGCAGCAGCTGCTTCGAGACCGCGAGCGTCGCGGGATGCAGCCGCGTGCCGGATCCTCCGGCCAGGACGATGCCCTTCATGGCGCGCCTTCCTTCAACCCCGCGCTGGGCGGGCCGATCAGTTCATCCAGGCAGCGCGCGAGCGAGGCGCGCCAATCCGCGGGCGCGATGCCATGCACCCGCCCGATCTTCGTGCAGTCCAGCCGCCCATCCGCCGGCCGCGTCGCGCGCGTCGGATAGTCGCTGGTGGCGATGGGCGTCACCGCCGGGCGGCGATGGCCGCGCATCGCCGCCTGCGCCAGGATCTCCGTCGCGAAGCCGTGCCAGGTGGTGTGCGGCGCGCCGGAGAGGTGGAACAGGCCGAAGGCCTCGTCCCCCGCCGGTGCCGCCAGCAGCCGGGGCGCCATGGCGAAGACCGCTTCCGCCAGGTCGGCGGCGAAGGTCGGCGCGCCGTGCTGGTCCGCCACCACGCGCAACTCGTCCCGCTCCGCCGCCAGGCGCAGCATGGTCTTCACGAAATTGCCGCCGACCGGGCTGCAGACCCAGGCGGTGCGGAGGATGGCGCTGCGCGGATTGGCGGCCAGCACCGCCCTTTCCCCTTCCTCCTTGCTGCGGCCATAGACGCCGAGGGGGGAGGGCGCATCCGTCTCGACATAGGGCGCGCCCTTGCGGCCGTCGAAGACGTAGTCGGTGGAGAAGTGGATGAAGGGCAGGCCCCGCGCGGCCGCGGCCGCGGCCAGGTTCGCCGCGCCGTCCCGGTTCACCGCCTCCGCCAGCGCCGCGTCGTCCTCCGCCCGGTCCACCGCCGTATAGGCGGCGGCGTTCACCACCGCGTCGGGCGACGCGGCGGCCATGGCGGCCTCGATCGAGGCCCTGTCGGTCAGGTCGAGCGCCGGCGGTTCCAGCGCGGTGAGGGCGTGGCCGGCAAAGCGCGCCGCCAGCGCCCGCGCCACCTGGCCTTCCCGCCCCGCGACCAGCAGGCGCATCAGAAGCAGGGTCCGAGATCGGCGAGCTTCGGCAGCACCCGGTCCTTGTCGGACAGCCGCGCCTGCCCCGGCGCGATGCCCCAGTCGATGCCGAGGGCGGGGTCGTCCCAGGCGATGCCGCGGTCGCAGCCCGGCGCGTAGAGGGCGGAGACCTTGTAGGCGACCTCCGTCTCCGGCTCCCGCGTCGCGAAGCCATGGGCGAAGCCCACGGGGATGTAGAACATCAGCCCGTTCTCCGCCGACAGCTCCGCCGCCACATGCTGGCCGAAGGTGGGGGAGCCGGCGCGCAGATCCACCGCGATGTCCAGGATCCGCCCCCGCAGCACCCGCACCAGCTTGGCCTGCGGCGCCGGCGGCACCTGGAAGTGCAGGCCGCGCACCGTGCCGGGATGGACCGAGAGGGACTGGTTGTCCTGGACGAACTCCTCCGCGATGCCGACGGCGGTGAAGTCCCGGCGGTTGTAGGTCTCGATGAAGACGCCGCGGGAATCCTCGAAGCGGCGGACGGAAAGCAGCAGCGGCCCGTCGATGCCGAAGCCCTGCGCTTCCACATTGCCGGCGCAGCGGATGCCCGTGGCGGGCGCGCGCAGCTCATCCAGCATCGCCGTCATCCCCGCCGTCATCCTGCCGACTTCCCACCGATATTCCTGGCGCTGCGACCCTGGGGCCTGACCACCCGGGCCGAGATCCCCGGGGGCCTGGAACCCTGGGGTTGAACCCTGAGCTTAAACCCGGGGGCCTTGCATAATCCAAGGTAGAGCCCCGCGAAAGGCCGCAAGCCGCGGGCGCTGCCCCCGTCAATGACAAGAAACTCTTTCAATTTCGTCAGCGGGCAATTCCGGTGGCGGGCCGTTGGCCGGGCCTGGCCGCTACCAGCGGGCGGCGTCGGGCTCCGGCGCCGGCTCCCCCCCGGCCGCGATCGTCTCCAGCAGCTCGATCTGCCGGGGCAGGCAGATGGTCTTCAGGTCGAAGCGCTCGATCACGCTGCGCCGCCCGGCGGCGGCGAGGGGCGCATGGGCATCGGGGTCCGCCAGCACGGACAGCACCGTGCGCGCCAGCGCGTCCGGGTCGAAGAAGGGCACCAGCAGGCCGTTATGGCCGTGGCGAATCGCCTCGCTCACCGGCGGCGTGTCGCTGCCCACCACCAGCGCGCCGCAGGCCATCGCCTCCAGCATCGACCAGGACAGGACGAAGGGGTAGGTCAGGTACACATGCGCGCGCGTCACGCGGAACAGGTCGTGCAGCGCGTCATGCGGCACGCGACCGGTGAAGTGGATGCGGCCGAGGTCGAGTTCCCCGCCGACCTCCTCCAGCATCCGGTCCTTCCAGCTTTCCGCCCCCGGCGGCTTCTTGCCGTAGGAGACCTCGTTCCCCCCCACGATCACCGTGTGCAGGTCGGGCCTTTCGCGCTGCAGGCGGGGCAGGGCGCGCATGAAGCTCGGGAAGCCGCGATAGGGCTCCAGGTTCCGCGCGACATAGGAGATGACGGGATCGCCGCGCCGGAATTCCCGCCCCTCCGGCGTGCGGAAGACGGCGCCGGGGCGCGGCGCGCAGCGGTCGGTGTCCACGCCCTCATGCAGCACGGTGATGCGCCGGCGCGCCCAGGCGGGGTAGCGGCTCCATTGCCAGCGGGTGGGGGAGACGCCCCAATCCGCGACCTGGAGGGAGACGAGCTGCGCCGAGTTCAGCACCCGCACCCGCGCGGCATCGTCCAGCGTCACCGGCTGGGCGGGGTCGAAGCCCAGGTCCTGGCCGGCCGCGTTGTAGAAGAACTCCCAGTAGAACAGGGTGCGCGCCTGCGGGAAGACATCCTTCAGGAACAGCCCCTCGCCCCAGCCGGGATGGCAGACGATGAGGTCCGGCCGCAGCCCCTGGTCCCGCGCCTTCACCAGCGCATTCGTCAGGTGCTGCCCGCGGCGGAGCGAGCCCTCGAAGGGGCGGAGGTAGCGATGCGTCTGTTCCCCGGCGCCCTTGGGGGGGCCGTAGGGGATGTAGGTGATGCCCGGCGCCTCGTAGCCCGGCTTCTCGCCCACGCACCAGACCTGCACCCCCTCCCGCTGCGCCATGGCGGGGGCGAGGTGGGCGTATTGGCCCGGGAAGTTCTGGTGGATGAACATCACCCGGAGCGGGCGTTTCAGCGGTAGCGCGGCCATCATGTCTCCGGCGGAAACGGCGGGACGGTGGGGGACCTGCCGGCGCCGGTCAAGCGGCGCACCCCGCCGGGGCCTGCCGGGCTGGTCGGGCCGGGCGACGGGTGGCAGGCTGCGGCCCGCTCGACCAAGGGGGGATCACCGCATCATGGGCACTCGCAAGCGGCCGGAGGAACTTCGCAGCCATCGCTGGTACGGGGTGGATGACCTCCGCGCCTTCGGCCACCGGTCGCGCATGCTCCAGATGGGCTTCTCGGAGGCCGATTTCCGCGGCAAGCCGGTGATCGGCATCATCAACACCTGGTCGGAGCTGAGCCCCTGCCACTTCCACTTCCGCACGCGGGCGGAGGAGGTGAAGCGCGGCGTCTGGCAGGCCGGCGGCTTCCCGGTGGAACTGCCGGCGCATCCGGTGACCGAGCAGTACATGAAGCCCACCAGCATGCTCTACCGGAACATGCTGGCGATGGAGACGGAGGAACTGGCGCGCAGCCAGCCCTGTGACGGCCTGGTGCTGCTGGGCGGCTGCGACAAGACGCCGCCGGGCCTGGTGATGGGCGCGCTGTCCATGGGCCTGCCCTTCATCTTCGTCCCCGCCGGGCCGATGCTGCGCGGCAATTGGCGGGGCAAGACGCTGGGCTCGGGCTCCGACGTCTGGAAGTACAATGCCGAACTGCGCGCCGGGAACATCACCGAAGCCCAGTGGAAGGACATGGAGACGGGCATCGCCCGGTCCTTCGGCACCTGCATGACGGCCGGCACGGCGGCCACCATGATGCTGGCCTGCGAGGCGATGGGCCTGACCTTGCCCGGCGCCTCCTCCATCCCGGCGCCGGATGCCAACCACCCCCGCATGGCCACCGATTCCGGCCGCCGCATCGTGGAGATGGTGTGGGAGGACCTGACCCCGGCCGCGATGCTGACGCAGGGCAGCGTGGACAATGCGGTCGCCGCCACCATGGCCTTCGGCGGATCGACCAACGCCATCATCCACATCATCGCCATGGCCCGCCGCGCCGGGCTGGAGCTGGACCTGGAGCGCTTCGACACCATCAGCCGCCGCGTGCCGCTGATCGCCAATCTCCGCCCCAATGCGGGCGAGGCGCTGATGGAGGATTTCTTCTACGCTGGCGGCAGCCGCGCCTTCCTCAAGCGCCTCTCGCCGCATCTCGACCTGACGGCGAAGACGGTCAGCGGTCGCACCATGGGCGAGGACATCGCGGATGCGGAGGTCTTCAACGACGAGGTCATCCGCCCGCTCGACCGGCCGATCCAGGCGGAAGGCGGGCTCGCGGTGGTGAAGGGCACGCTGGCGCCGAAGGGGGCGGTCATCAAGACCTCCGCCGCCGATCCGCGGCTGCTGACCCATACCGGGCCGGCGGTGGTCTTCGACAACTACGCGGACCTCAAGAAGCGGCTGGATGACCCGGACCTCGATGTCACGGCGGACAGCGTGCTGGTGCTGCGGTCGTCGGGGCCGCAGGGCGGACCGGGCATGCCCGAATGGGGGATGATGCCGATCCCGCAGAAGCTGCTGAAGCAGGGGGTGCGGGACATGGTGCGCCTGTCCGATGCCCGGATGTCCGGCACCAGCTACGGCACCTGCGTGCTGCATGTGGCGCCCGAATCGCATGTCGGCGGGCCGCTGGCGCTGGTGCGGGATGGCGACCTCATTCGCCTCGACGTCCCCAACCGCAAGCTCGACCTGCTGGTCGATGAGGCGGAGATGGAGCGCCGCCGCGCCGCCTGGACGCCGCCCCTGCGCCGCTACGAACGCGGCTGGACGTCGATGTATCTCGACCAGGTCACCCAGGCCGATGAAGGGTGCGACCTCCGCTTCCTGGAAGCCGGGGCGCCGACGCCGGAGCCCGACATCTACTGAAGGGCCGCGCCCGGGCGCCACGGCCGGCGCCCGGGATCCCGCCGCGCCTCATGCCCCGTTCCACAGCCGGCGCAGCCCGCCGGCCACCGCGTTGCGCGGGGGCGGCGCCGCCGGCGGCGGGCCGCCGGCCATCAGGTTGCGCGGATTCTCGCGCAGCGCGATGCGCGACAGGATCGCGAGCGCCGCGCTGTAGTAGTCGGGGCTGCGCGCCACGCTCGGCAGCGGCTTGGCGATGCCGCGGTGCCAGCCCGTCGCCGTCGTCACCTCCGCCACCGCATTGATGCCGGAGGGGGCGGAATAGGGCGCGACCTGGCCGGTGCGCAAATCCGTCCAGGCCGGGCGGACGGAGAAGCCGGGGTCGTTCCAGAAATTGTTGGCGGCACGCACCGCGGGTTCGTCCGTCATGCCCGCCCAGGCCATGTGGAGCGGCACGCGCACCGCGTCATAGCTGAAGCGCGTGGGCCAGCCCGCCGCCGGGCGCGCCTGGCCGCTGCCGCCGCGGCCGATCTCCACCCAATCCGCCGGCAGGCCCCAGCGGCCGTAGCGCATGCCGCGCAGCATCTGCACGCCATCGCCCATCACCCGCTGCCAGGCCCGGTCGGGCACCGTGCGGCTCAGCGCGAACAGGGCGGGGAAGGCGTAGTAGGACGGGTTCACCACCACGCGGTCGGCATGCTGGAAGCCCTGCGCCGCGGGCAGCAGCACCATCCGGCCGTTCACCTCCATGACCAGTCGCGAGAGCACCGCCTGGCCGATCGCGATCCCGTCGCGCCGGTATTCCGCGTCCCGCCAGCGATCGGCCGCGCGCAGCAGCGCCCAGGCGATGTAGAGGTCCCCGTCCGTCGCATTGTTCGGGTCATCCACCCGCACCCGCTGGTCCGGGCGGAAGCGCCAGGAATGCAGGCCATCGGGGCGCCGCAGCGTCCGCCGCGCCCATTGATAGACGCGGTCGAAGGTCGGCCGGTCGTCGAAGGCCTCGGCGAAGAGCATGGCGTAGCCCTGGCCCTCGCTGTGGCTGATGCCCTGGTTGCCGGTATCCACGACGCGCCCGTCGCCCAGGATGTAGCGGTCGCGGAAGGCGCGGTACTGCGCCGCGGGGTCGTCTGGGCCCGTCGCCTCCTCCCCCCCGCTGGTGGCGGCGCCGCAGGCGGGCGTCAGCACCAGGGCGGTGGTGGCGCCGGCCAGGATCAGCCGGCGGGTGATGCGGGAGGGTGGCGCCTTGGGCGCCGCTTCCTGGGCAGGCAGGGTCAGGGCTTCGCTGAGCATGGCATCGATCCTCGGGATGGCGTGCAGGGGGCGCGCGTCAGGCGGCGCGGAAGCTGATGCGGGCGCGGAGCCCGGTGCCGGGCGGGGCCCAGATGTCGATGCGGTGGCCCTGCGCCTGGACCAGGCGGCGGGCGATCGCCATCGGCAATTCGCGGACGAGGCGGGAGCGCGCCCCGGGCTGCAGCGTGCCGACCGAGACGCGCTGGACGACGAGGTCCATCACCGTCTCCCCGGCCCCCGCCGTCAGCGACAGCTCGGCCCGCGCGGGGCCGGCGCAATTCGCCTGGCCGTGCAGGGCCAGCAGCTCCAGCGCCCGCAGCAGCCGGGGGGGATCCAGCAGGCAGCGCTGTTCCGCCGGCGCCAGGTTGCGCAGGCCGCAGCGGATGCCCTGGTCCGCCAGCGCGGCCACCGCGTCCCAGGCCAGCACCCGCATCAGGCTGGGCGCCACGGCCGGCGGCGTTTCCGCCGCGGCGGCGACGGCGGCGCCGAGCAGGCCCTCGACCAGGGAGAAGAGGCTGGGCTGCGGCTCCTCCCGGTCCCATTCCGTCATGGAGAGCGGCGCGGCTTCCTCCCGCCCCGCCGCGTCCAGCACCGCCGCCATCTCACCGCGCAGGCGCTGCATCATGGCCTGCAGCCCGGCCTCCGACCCCGCCCGGGGCATGGGCAGCTGCACGCGGCGGTCGCCCGGCGGCGGTTCCGCCCAGCCGAGGCGCGGGCCATCCGACCGCCGGCGCCCATAGGTCGGGCGGCTGGGATGCAGCGCCTGGCGCGGGGCCTCCGCCAGCGGGGCGGCGGGCGGCGCGGCGATCGGCAGGGGCGCCGGGGCGGCGGCCGGGGCCTGGGCGGCGGACATGGAAAGGGCGTCGGCGAACATGGGTGTTCTCCCTCGTCGTCATCGATGCGGTGATGGGCGGTGGGGCGGCCCCGGGCGGGGCCCTCGGTCAGGCGTCCTGGATCACCAGCCGGGCGCGCAGGCCGCCGGTCGGGATGGGCCAGGCATCCAGGCGCCCGCCGAGCGCGGCGACGATGCGGCGCGCCACGGCGATGGGCAGGCCGCGTTCCGCCAGCGGTTCCGGCGCCACGGGTTCCGGCAGGCCGGGCCGCAGCAGCAGGTCGAGCCGCGCCTGCCCCGCCCCGGCATCCAGCGACAGCTCCGCCGTGCCGGGCGCGCCGCCGAAGGCGCGGTGGCCCAGCAGGGCGATCACCCGCAGCAGCCGGGCGCAGTCGATCTCGAAGGCCGGGTCGGCATCGGGCTGCAGGGTGATGCGGCGCGAACAGCTGGCGCCCTGGCTGCGCAGCTGCGCCGCCACCGCGCCCATCAGCGCATGGGCGGAAACCGGGTCGCGCTGCGGCACGGCCTCGCCCTCCTCCAGCGCCCGGGCATCGGCGAGGTCATCGACCAGGCCCTGCACGAGCCGGTCGGCCCCGCCGCCGTCCTCGGGGAAGCGGGGGGTGGCGCGGCGTTCCACGGGGCGGCCGGCCCAGGCCGGCTCCGGCACGGGGGAAGGCCACGCCGCCGCCGCCCGGTGCACCAGCGGCAGGCCCGCCGGCGCCCGCGTGGCCCCGCCCGGGGCGGCATCGGCGGCCGGCCGCGGCGGCCAGGCCTCCGCCTTGCCGCGCCGCCGCGCGGCGCTGCCCAGCGCATCCTCCACCATCTGCGCCAGGTCCACGCCCCGCATGGGCTTGCGGAGCACCCCGAAGGCGCCGATCCGGCTGGCCGACAGCCCCTGCGCGACGGAGGCGTAGCCCGTCACCAGCAGCACCTCCAGCGCCTCGGCCTCCCGCCGCCCGGCCAGCGCGGCTTCCGCCAGCGCGATCCCGTCCATGCCGGGCATGCGGATATCCGTGACCAGCGCGCCGATATCCGGCCGGCTGGCGAGGATGGAGAGCGCCATCCGCGCCGAGCCGGCCGAGAGCACCGAAAGCCCGCGCCGCCCGAGCGCGACCGTCAGCTCCTCCAGCACCTCCGCCTCGTCATCCACCACCAGCACCGACATCGGGTCCCGCGTGGCGGCAAGGGCGGGGAAGCGCAGGCTCAGGCCCGGCGCGAAGGCCCGCGCCGCCTGGTCCGGCACCTCCCGCGCCTGCGGCCCGTGGCCCCGGTGCCCGGCAAGGCTGGCTGGTCCGATCGGCATGGTCATGGTGCGGCTCCGTCCTCGATCCGGTGGCGGGGCGGCGGTGCCCCGTGGTGACGGGCCGATGAATGAGACGGAGACGCGTCGTCGTGTTGTCGCCTTTCGTGTTAACTATTCTCGCAGTGACTGAGACGGACTCTCGACGTCATCCGGCGTCTTCCGGTAAAGCTGATTGTCGAGGAGGGTCTCCATCGGCGGAGACATCCTGCGTCTGGGGAGACGAAGGATGACATCGCGGACAGGGGGGCCAGCGCGCGGCGCGCCGGGCCGGGGCTTTGCCGAAGGCCAGGCCGGCTTTGCGGAATCGTCGCCCGCCATGACGGAAGTGCCGGGCGCGGCGCTGACGCCGCTGGTGCTGCTGGCCGATGACGAGCGTGAACTCACGGATGAGATGGCGGCCTATCTGCAGCGCTACGGGTTGCGCACGCTGGTCGCCAATTCCTTCCAGGCGGCGCTCGCCATCCTCGACACGCAGCGACCGGACGCGATCATCCTGGACCAGCGGCTGGGGCCGGTGGACACGCTGCCGCACCTGCCCGAGCTGCGCGCGCGGACCGATGCGCCGATCCTGATCGTCACCGGCAACCGGGAGGAGACGGACCGTGTGCTGGGCCTCGAACTCGGCGCCGACGACTTCCTGGTGAAGCCGGTCTCGGGCCGCGAACTGGTGGCCCGCCTGCGCGCCCGGATCCGCCGCCCCGGCAATGCCGCCGCGCCGGCGCCGCGGCGGGATCGCTGGCGGCTTCAGCCGGTGGAACGCCGCCTGCTGCGCCCCGACGGCACCGTGCTGGAACTGACGACGGCGGAATTCGACCTGCTGGCCGTCATGGCCTCCCAACCCGGGGAGGTGCAGACGCGGGAGGCGCTGACGCAGCTGGTCTTCCGCCGCCCCTGGCGGCCGGGCGACCGGGCGGTGGACAACGCCGTGCTGCACCTGCGCCAGAAGCTGGCGCCGGAGCTGGGGGAGCGGTGCATCGTCACCATCCGTCAGGTCGGCTACGTCTTCATCGGCTTCCCGAATTCCTGATTTTTCGCCGTCAACTCAATAAGTTGATGCTCGCCGCCGGGTTGCGTGGCGTCGCCCTGCCGGCGACACGGCACGACAAAGGCGCCTAATTCGCGGCGGGCGGGCGCGGCGGGCGGCGACAAAGCGCCTGCCTGGCGCCGCCGGACGACAAATCCCCCCGCCAGCCCCCGCATCCCGCGCCCGCGGCGACAATCGCGGGCCGCGGCGACAATCCGGGCAACATCCCGGTGATGAATCCGGTGATGATTCCCGCCCCGCCCGGTGCCGCCGGCGCCCCCGCAGCCGGAACGGTGGCACGCCAGCGGCGTTGGCCCCCGCGACCGAAGGGGGATCTGGATGCCGGGGCGACGCAGGAAGCAGGGCGGGGATGCGGCGCGGGAGCCGTTCTGGTGGCGCGACGCCGTCATCTACCAGCTCCACCCCAAATCCTTCATGGACGGGAATGATGACGGCGTCGGCGACTTCGCCGGCCTGATCGCGCGGCTGGACCATGCCGCCGGGCTCGGCGTGGATGCGATCTGGCTGCTGCCCTTCTACCCGTCCCCCCGGCGCGACGATGGCTACGACATCAGCGACTACCGCGCCGTGCACCCGGACTACGGCACGCTGCGCGACTTCAGGCGCCTGGTGGAGGAAGCGCATGCGCGCGGCCTCAAGGTCATCACCGAACTCGTCATCAACCACACCAGCGACGAACACCCGTGGTTCCGCCGCGCGCGGCGCGCGCCGCCGGGGTCCTGGCAGCGGGACTTCTATGTCTGGTCCGACGACGACAAGCGCTACGACGGCACGCGCATCATCTTCCTGGATACCGAGAAGTCGAACTGGACCTGGGACCCCGTCGCGAAGGCCTATTTCTGGCACCGCTTCTACAGCCACCAGCCCGACCTGAACTTCGACAACCCGCGCGTGCTGGAAGCGGTGCTGCGCGTCATGCGCTTCTGGCTCGACCTCGGCGTGGATGGGCTGCGCCTCGATGCCGTCCCCTACCTGGTGGAGCGCGACGGCACGAACAACGAGAACCTGCCGGAGACGCATGACATCCTGAAGCGCATCCGCGCGGCGCTGGATGCGGACTACCCGAACCGCATGCTGCTGGCGGAGGCGAACCAGTGGCCGGAGGACGTCCAGGCCTATTTCGGCACCGGCGACGAATGCCACATGTGCTTCCACTTCCCGCTGATGCCGCGCATGTACATGGGCGTCGCGCAGGAAGACCGCTTCCCCATCACCGACATCCTGCGCCAGACGCCCGACATCCCGGAGGGCTGCCAATGGGCCGTCTTCCTGCGCAACCATGACGAGCTGACGCTGGAGATGGTGACGGATGCGGAGCGCGACACGCTCTGGTCCGTCTATGCGGCCGACCGGCGCGCGCGCATCAACCTCGGCATCCGCCGGCGCCTGGCGCCGCTGATGGAGCGCGACCGGCGGCGGATCGAGCTGATGAACGGCCTGCTGCTTTCCATGCCCGGCACGCCCGTCATCTACTACGGCGACGAGATCGGGATGGGCGACAACGTCTATCTGCGGGACCGCGACGGCGTGCGGACGCCGATGCAATGGTCGCCCGACCGCAATGGCGGCTTCTCCCGCGCCGATCCCGCGGCGCTGGTGCTGCCCGTCATCCAGGACGCGACCTATGGCTTCCAGGCCGTCAATGTGGAGACGCAGGCGCGGGACAGCCACAGCCTGCTGAACTGGACGCGGCGGATGCTGGCGGTGCGCCGCCGCACCCGCGCCTTCGGCCGCGGCGCCATGCGCCTGCTCTATCCCGGCAACCGCAAGGTGCTGGCCTATCTGCGGGAATGGGAGGGGGAGGTGGTGCTCTGCGTCTTCAACCTCTCCCGCGCCGCGCAGGCGGTGGAGCTGGACCTCTCCGCCCATCCCGGCCGCGTGCCGGTGGAGATGCTGGGCGGCACGCCCTTCCCGCCGATCGGCCCGCTGCCCTACGTCCTGACGCTGCCACCCTATGCCTTCCACTGGTTCCTGCTGGCGGAAGGCGCCGCGCTGCCATCCTGGCACGTGCCGCCGCCGGAACCGCTGCCCGAACTCCGCACCCTGGTCGGCCGCCCGGGCGGGGACTGGCTGCCCGCCGAGGCCCGCCAGGTGCTGGAGCGGGAGGTGCTGCCCGCCTGGCTGCCGCGCCGGCGCTGGTTCGGGTCCAAGGATGCGCCCGCCGGCGGCCTCGCGGCCCGCTTCGCCTATGCCGTCCCCCTCCAGGCCGGGCCGGAGCCGCTGCTGCTGGCGGAGATCGAGGCCGCGGGCGAGAACTGGGCCCTGCCCCTGGCGCGGGTGGGGGAGGAGGAGGCCGCGAAGTCCGCCGGCCAGCTGGCGCTGGCGCGGCTGCGGCACGGGTCGCGGATCGGCCTGCTGACGGATGGCGTCGCGACGGATGGCTTCGCCCGCGCCGTGCTGGCCGCCTGCCAGGCCGGCCGCGTGCTGCCGACGCCGCTGGGGGAACTCCGCTTCCTGCCGATGCCCGCCCTGGCCGACCTCGCCCTGCCGGAAGCGCCGGAAGTGCGGCGCCTTGGCGTGGAGCAGTCCAACACCACCGTCATCCTGGGGGAGGCGGTGGTGCTGAAGCTGCTGCGCCGGGTGCTGCCCGGGCTGCATCCGGAAGCGGAGATGGCGCGCTACCTGACCGATGCCGCCTATCCCGGCACGCCCGCGCTGCTCGGCCAGGTGGTGCGCGTGGCGCCGGATGGCACGCCGCATACGCTGATGCTGCTGCAGGCCTTCGCCCGCAACCAGGGGGATGCCTGGGCCTGGACGCTGGACTGGCTGGCCCGCACGGTGGACGAGGCCGCGCTGACGGAGGCGGAGCCGGAGGAGCCGCTGGCGGGCTACCTGCCGGTGGCGGAGGCGATCGGCCGCCGCCTGGCGCAGCTGCACCTGGTGCTGGCCCGGCCATCGGCGGATCCGGACTTCGCGCCCCTGCCGATGGACGCCGCGATGGCGCGCGGCTTCGCGGAGGAAGCGGCCACGGGGCTCGACCGCGCGCTGGCGCGGCTCGATCGCCCGGGCCTGCTGCCGCCCGGCCCGGCGGCGGAGTCGGCGCGGCGGCTCGTCGCCGATCGCGCCCGGCTGGTGGAGGCGATCCGCGCGCTCGCGCCCGATCCGGCCGGCCTGTCCGCCACGCGCTGCCATGGCGATTTCCACCTGGGCCAGGTGCTGGTCGCGACCGGCGATGCGGTGATCCTGGATTTCGAGGGCGAGCCCGCCCGCCCGCTGGCTGCGCGCCGGGCCCGGTCCAGCCCCTGGAAGGACGTGGCCGGCCTGCTGCGGAGCCTGGACTACGCCGCCGCCGTGGCGACCGCGACGGAGGAAAGCGGCACCGCCACCGCCGCTTCCTCCCCCCGGCGGGAGGCACTGATCGCCCGCTGGCGCGGCGCCGCGGAGGCCGCCTTCCTCGCCGCCTATCGCACGGCCTGGGAGGCGGAGGCCGGGCCGGCGCCGGCGGGGGCGGGGACGCTGCTCGACCTCTTCCTGGTGGAGAAGGCGGCCTATGAGGTGGGGTACGAGATGGCGAACCGGCCCGCCTGGCTGCCGGTGCCGGTGCTCGGCCTGGCGGCGGTGCTGGACCGGCTGGTTCCCGCGGCGGAGGGTTTGCAACCCTGACGAGAGAAATCACCTTGACGTGATTAAAGTATACACTTAGACGTGAGCGCGGCGCCGCCCCTTCCCGTGAGGCGCTGGCGCCGCCCTCCGTCTCGCGGCGCCCCTGCATCCGGCCAGGGAGCCCGCCATGAACATCAACCTGCTCGTCCGCGGCCAGTCCAACGCGATCCTGCTGATGGAAAGCAATGGCTGGTCCGGCGCCGGGACCATCACGAAGGAGGTCGAGCGCCTGCTGGGCTTCGACGGCGTGAAGGACACGGTGACGCTGGTCTATGACCGCTTCGATGCGAACAGCAGCACCGCCTTCGGCGGCACCTCGCTGGTCGGGGACTGGCTGCGCCCGAACGGCGCCGGCTGGCAGCCGGGGTCCCAGGAACAGGCCCTGCTGAACGAGATCGCGTCCCTGCCCGCGACGCAGCGGGACGACCCGACCGCGGTGCTGTGGCTGCACAGCGAATACGACAGCGCCAATGCGTCCCTGACGACGGAGCAATGGGTCTCCGCCGTCCGCTACGATGCGGCGCTGGTGCGCGCGGCGCTGGGGCAGTCCGCGGCCACCGTCTCCTACAACTTCGTCTCCGCCATGCCCTATTGGGGCACGGAGGAAGGCCACCAGGCGATCCGCCGGGGCATGGAGCAGCTGGCCGCCGATGCCTCCTTCAATGCCAGCATCGTGGCGCGGATGCAGGACATCAACGCGACGACGGATGACTGGGACGGCAACCCGAACACCATCGAATATGGCGGCGGCCACATCGATGGCGGCGATGCCGCGCAGACCGTGGCGCGCGCGGCACGCGGCATCGCGGAAAGCCTGGCGGACTACGCCAAGGCGGGCTCCATCGTGGCGCAATCCGGCGGCGACATCGCGGATAAGGGACCGCAGGTGATCCGCGCGGCGCTGGTGGGCACGAACCAGCTGCGCATCGATGTCGCGCATGACCATGCCGCGGGCTTCCAGGCGCTGGATGCCGATGCGGCGAAGGGGGTGGGCTGGTCGGTGCAGGGTGCCGGCGGCACGGTCTGGGGCGCCGCGGCGGCGCTGGTGGATGGCGATACGCTGCTGGCCACCTTCTCCGGCCCCGTGCCGGCGGGCGGCACGCTGTTCTACGGCCATGGCTATGGCCGGCTGGCCGGCGCCGATGGCGCGGGGCGCGGCAATGCCGTCTATGACGACCAGGGCCTGCCGGTCTGGGTGGCGGCGGATGGGCTGAAGATCGGCACCACCCTCACCACGCCCACGCCCACCCCCGCGGTCACCAACCAGACGCTCACCGGCACGGCCGGGGATGATGCGCTGGCGGGCGGCGCGGGCGCGGACACCATCACCGGCGGCGCGGGCCATGACGATCTGCAGGGCGCCGCGGGCAATGACCGGATGGAGGGCGGCCGCGGCGATGATGGCCTGACGCTCGGCAGCGGCGCGGATACCGTCGTCTTCACCAAGGGCGATGGCGTGGACTGGGTGGTGGATTTCACCCCGGGCACGGACAGGCTGGAACTGCACGGCTTCACCGCCGCGCAGGTCACCATCAAGGCGGCCAGCTACTGGGGCATGGCCGGGCTCGACGTGCTGCTGCCGAACGGGGAGAAGCTGTTCCTGCAGGGCGTCACCGCGCTCGGCGCCAATGACATGGTGCTGAAGGACGTGCCGGTGGCCGCACCCTCGGGCCTGGTGCTGGCGGGCACCGCGGCCGATGACACGCTGCGCGGCGGCAGCCTGGCGGACAGCCTCTCCGGCGGCGCCGGCAATGACTACCTGCAGGGCGGCACGGGCGACGACACGCTGGCCGGCGGCGCGGGCAATGACCTGCTCTATGGCGGGGTAGGCAATGACGTGCTGATCGGCGGCGATGGCGACGACCAGCTGCGCGGCCAGGCGGGCAATGACGTCATGACCAGCGGCGCGGGGGCGGACCGCATCTATGTCGTGCGGGGCGAGGGCCAGGACCGCGTCACGGATTTCACGCCGGGCGTGGACAAGGTCGTGCTGTCCGGCATCACGACGGCGGAGATCACGGCGAAGGTCGCGGTGGTCTCCGGCGTCTCCGGCCTGCTGCTCTCGGTGGCGGACGGCACCTCCCTGTTCCTGGATGGCGTGGGCGCGGTGACGGCGAAGCAGCTCGGCCTCTCCGGCAGCTTCGCGACCGGAAGCGTCGTGGCGGTGGCGCTGCCGGCGACGACGGCATCGGTGGCGGGCACGGCGGGGGATGACTGGCTGAAGGGCGGCAGCGGCGCGGACTACCTGCAGGGGGCCGCGGGCTCGGACGACCTCCAGGGCCTGGGCGGCAATGACGTGCTGCGCGGCGGCCTCGGCGATGACGGGCTGACGGGCGGCGCGGGGGCGGATGTCTTCGTCTTCGCCAAGGGGGACGGGCATGACTGGGTGGTGGATTTCACCCGCGGCACGGACCGGCTCTGGCTGGAAGGCTATGGCACCGCGGAGGTGACCCAGGCGGTCGAGACCCGCTGGGGCATGGCCGGGCTCGCGGTGCATCTGGGCACGGCGGGGGAGGAGCTGTTCCTCCAGGGCGTCACCACGGCGCTGGGGCCGAACGATCTGGTCTTCACCTGACCCTTACGCCCGGCCCGGGGTTTGCTTAACTGCAGGCCATGATCGGGACCTCCATCGCCTTCACCCTCAATGGCCGGCCGGTGACCCTGCCGGCCGGGACCTCGCCCACCACCTCCGTGCTGGACTGGCTGCGCGCCAGCGGCCTGACCGGGACGAAGGAGGGCTGCGCGGAGGGCGATTGCGGCGCCTGCACCGTGGTGCTGGAGGAAGCGGGCGGCGCCCGCACCCCCATCAATGCCTGCCTGGCCATGCTCGGCCAGATGCAGGGCCGCGCCATCCGCACCGTGGAGGGGCTGCGCGCCCCGGATGGCGGCCCCCATCCCATCCAGCGCGCCATGGCCGAAAGCGACGGCACGCAATGCGGCTTCTGCACCCCCGGCATCGTCATGACCGCCTGGGCGCATGCCCGCGAAGGGGGCGAGGTGCATGAGGCGCTGGCCGGCAACCTCTGCCGGTGCACCGGCTACCGCCCCATCCTCGACGTCTTCGCGACCCTGGCGGATGACGGCCTGGCCGCGCCCGCCCTGCCGGACCCCGCCCCGGCGCGGTTCGAGGCGCCGGGCCAGGTCTTCCACCTGCCCGCCACGCTGCCCGACCTGCTGGCGCTGCGCGCCGCCCATCCGGAGGCCTGGCTGCTGGCCGGCGGCACCGACCTCGGGCTGCGCGTGTCGGACCATCGGGAGCGCCCGCCCGCCATCATCTGCCTGCTGAACGTGCCGGAATTGCACCGGCTGGAGGCGCGGCCCGAGGCCATCGAGGCCGGCGCCGCGGTCCCCTATGGCCGCCTGCTGGCGCTGTTCCGGCGTGAGGCAGGCTTCGGCCCCTATGCCGCCCTGCTGGCGCGGCTGGGGTCGCGGCAGATCCGGGGCCTCGGCACGCTGGGCGGCAATCTCGGCACGGCGTCCCCCATCGGCGATGCGCTGCCGCCGCTGCTGGCCCTCGGCGCCACCGTCACGCTGGCCTCGCAGGCCGGCACGCGGACCCTGCCGGTGCAGGATTTCCTGCTGGGCTATCGGAAGAACGCGCTGGCGCCGGGGGAGGTGATCCTCTCCGTCACCCTGCCGCGCCCGGCGGCCGATGCCCTCTTCGCCTGCGAGAAGATCAGCAAGCGCCATGACCAGGACATCGCGACGGTCGGCGCCGCGCTGCTGCTGCGGCTGGACGGCGGCGTGGTGGCGGAAGCGCGGCTCGCCTTCGGCGGCGTCGGGCCCGCGGCCGCCCGCGCGCCGCGGGCCGAGGCGGCGCTGACGGGCCGGCCCTTCGACGCGGCGGCCGTCAACGATGCCGCGGAGGCGCTGATGCAGGACATCGCGCCGCTGTCGGATTGGCGCGGCACCGCGGCGTATCGCCGCCTGGTCGCGCAGGGGCTGCTGCATCGCCTGCACCTCCGCGCCACGCAACCGGACATGCCCGCCGACATCATGGAGGTGGTGTGATGGACGGCTCGCTTCCCCGCCGCGGCGCCGGCGCCGCGCTGCGCCACGACAGCGCGCTGAAGCACACCACCGGCGAGGCCCGCTTCGCCGATGACGCGGCGGAAGCGCCGGGCACGCTGCATGGCGCGCTGGTGCTCTCCACCATCCCCCACGGCACCGTCACCGCGCTGCATATCGACGAAGCCCGCGCGATGGAGGGCGTCGTCGCCATCCTCGGCCCGCGCGACATCCCGGGGAAGAACGACATCGCCGCGGCCGGATCGGGCGAACCGCTCTTCGCCGATCCGCTGGTGGAATTCGCCGGCCAGCCGCTGGCGATGGTGCTGGCCACCACGCGCGACCAGGCGCTGCGCGCCGCCGCCGCCGTGCGGGCGGAGATCGCGCCGCTGGACCACGTGCTGTCCATCGAGGCCGGGCTGGAGCGCCAGCAATATGTGGTGGCGCCGCAGACCATGCGGCGCGGCGACGTCGCCGCAGCCCTCGCCGCCGCGCCGCGCCGGATGGAGGCGGAGTTCCGCGCCGGCGGGCAGGAGCATTTCTACCTCGAGGGCCAGATCGCCGTCGCGACGCCCGGCGAGGATGGCGACATCGCGGTGGTCTCCTCCACCCAGCATCCGTCGGAGGGCCAGCACGTCGTCGCCCGGGTGCTGGGCTGCGACTACAACCGCGTGACGATCACCTGCCGGCGCATGGGCGGCGGTTTTGGCGGCAAGGAGAGCAATGCGAGCTGGGTCGCGGCCGCCGCGGCGCTGGGCGCGCGCCTCACCGGCCGCCCCGTGAAGCTGCGCCTGGCGCGGCGCGCGGACATGATCGCGACGGGCAAGCGCCACCCCTTCCTCTATCGCTGGACCGCGGGCTTCGACGGCACGGGCCGCATCACCGCGCTGCGCGCGCTGCTGGCCGCCGATGGGGGCTGGAGCCTCGACATGTCCGGCGGCGTGGTGTTCCGCGCCATCACCCATGCCGTGAATTGCTGCGACGTCCCTGACGTGGAGATCACGGGCTGCGCGGTGAAGACCAACACCGTCTCCCACACCGCCTTCCGCGGATTCGGCGGCCCGCAGGGCGCGCTGCTGATGGAGGATGTGGTGCACCGCGTGGCCGCCGCCTGCGGGCTGCCGCCCGATGTGGTGCGCGCGCGCAACTTCCTCGGCAGCGGCGGCAACAGCGACGAACTACCCTATGGCCAGAAGGTGGAGGGCGACCTGATCGCCCGTGTCTGGGCGGAGGCGAAGCGCGACAGCGAATGGGATCGCCGCCGCGGCGAGATCGCGGCCTTCAACGCGCGGCACCCGACCTTGCGGCGCGGCCTCGGCAGCATGGTGCTGAGCTTCGGCATCTCCTTCGGCATCATGCACCTGAACCAGGCCGGCGCGCTGGTGCATGTCTATACCGATGGCTCCATCCGCCTGAACCATGGCGGGACGGAGATGGGGCAGGGGCTCTTCATCAAGATCGCCCAGGTCGTCAGCGACGTCTTCGGCACGGATCTCGATCGCGTCGCCATCACCGCGACCAGCACGGCGGAGGTGCCGAACACCGCGCCGACGGCCGCCAGCACCGGCAGCGACCTGAATGGCTGGGCCGCGCATAACGCCGCCATGACCATCCGCGACCGCATGGCCCATGTCGCCGCCGCGCGCTGGGGCATCGCGCCCGCCGATGTGGTCTTCGCGGACAACCGCGTCTGGGCCGAACGCGCCGGCGCGAACCGCTTCCTCGAATTCGGGGAGTTGGCAAAAATCTGCTTCCTGGAACGGGTCTCGCTCTCCTCCACCGGCTATTACCGCACGCCCGACATCCACTGGGACCCGAAGGCGATGCGGGGCAACCCGTTCTTCTACTTCTCCTATGGCGCCGCCGTGTCGGAAGTGATCGTCGATACGCTGACGGGCGAGCACCGGTGCCTCCGCACCGACATCGTCCAGGATTGCGGCCGCAGCCTGAACCCCGCCGTCGATCGCGGCCAGATCGAGGGCGCCTTCGTCCAGGGAATGGGCTGGCTGACCTGCGAGGAGCTGTGGTGGGACCAGGGCGGGCGGCTGCGCACCGTGGGACCCTCCACCTACAAGATCCCGGGCAGCCGCGACGTGCCCCCCGCCTTCTCCGTCCGCCTGCTGGAAGGCGCGCCGGCGCGCAGCGAGACGATCTTCCGCTCCAAGGCCGTGGGGGAGCCGCCGCTGCTGCTGGCGATCAGCGTCGCCAACGCCATCAAGGACGCGATCGGGGTGGAGGGCCTCGATTTGCCCGCGACGCCGGAGCGCGTGCTGATGGCGATCCGCGCGAAGGGGTAGCGCGCGCCACCCCGGAGAGGTTTATGCTCCCCGTCCGAGTGCGGGGAGCAAGCCATGGCTGACAACACGGCAACCGCCATCCGTCCCTTCTTCGACGGCGCGACCAACACCGTCACCTACCTGGTCTGGGACCCCGCCACCCGGCGCGGCGCGGTGGTGGACCCGGTGCTGGACTGGGACAACCGGAGCGGGGAGGCCGATACCGCCTCCGCCGCCGCGGTGCTGGCCGCCGCGGAGGCCGAGGGCGTCACCATCGACTGGGTGCTGGAAACGCATGTCCATGCGGACCACCTGACCGCCGCCCCCTGGATCAAGGCCCGCACCGGCGCGCGGATCGGCATCGGCGCCGGGGTGAAGCAGGTGCAGACCATCTTCCGCCCCGTCTTCGCCCTGCAGGACGTGCTGCCGGAGGGCGGCGATTTCGACCATCTCTTCGCCGATGGCGAGAGTTTCGCGCTGGGGACGTTGCAGGTGGAGGTGCTCCATGTGCCCGGCCACACGCCCGCCTGCGTCGCCTACAAGATCGGCGCCGCGCCGGAAGCCCGGTCCAACCAGCCCGCCGATGTCTTCGTGGGCGACACGCTGTTCATGCATGATGCCGGGACGGCGCGCGCCGACTTCCCGGGTGGCGATGCCCGCACGCTCTATCGCTCCATCCGTCGCATCCTGGCGCTGCCGCCGGAAACGCGCCTCTGGATCTGCCATGACTACAAGGCGCCGGGGCGGGATGCCTTCGCCTGGCAGTCCAGCGTCGCCGCGCAGCGCGCGCAGAACCCGCATGTGAAGGACGGCATGACGGAGGAGGATTTCATCGCCTTCCGCACCGCCCGCGACGCGACCCTCTCCGCGCCCACGCTGCTGCTGCCCTCCATCCAGGTGAACATCCGCGCCGGCCGCTTCCCGGCGGCGGAGGCGAATGGCGTGCGGTACCTGAAGATCCCCGTGACGGCGAAGCGGGGGGCCAGCCTGGCGTAGGGGCGGCTTGCCCCGCCTGCGCCGCCCCCGCATCCTCCACCGCGACACCCAGGGAGGACACCCCAGAATGCGTCTCGGCATGGTCGGCCTCGGCCGCATGGGCGCCAACCTCGTTCGCCGCCTGGCCCGCGCGGGCATTTCGTCCGTGGTCTGGGACCGGGACCCCGCCGCCGTCGCGACCCTGGCGGCGGAGGGCGCGGAGGCTGCCACCGACCTTGCCGACCTCGTCCGCCGCCTCGATGCGCCCCGCGCCGTCTGGGTGATGCTCCCGGCCGGCGCCGCGACCGAGGACGCGATCGCGCAACTCTCCACGCTGCTCTCCCCCGGCGATGTCGCCATCGATGGCGGCAACGGGATGTGGAAGGACGCCATCCGCCGCGCGGCGCTGCTGCGTGAGCGCGGGATCGACATGCTGGATATCGGCACCTCCGGCGGTGTCTGGGGCCTGGCGCGCGGCTACTGCCTGATGATCGGCGGGCCGGAGGCGCCGGTGCGACGCCTCGACCCCATCTTCGCCGCGCTGGCCCCGGGGGAGGCCGCTGCCCCCCCAACGCCGGGCCGTGCCCCCGACGCCGATCCGCGCGCGCCCAACGGCTACGTCCATGCCGGACCCAACGGCGCCGGGCATTTCGTGAAAATGGTCCACAACGCCATCGAATACGGGATGATGCAGGCCATGGCGGAGGGCCTGGAACTGCTGGAACAGGCGGGCAGCGAGACCCTGCCGCCCGAGCACCGCCTGGCGCTCGACGTGCCGGAGATCACGGAAGCCTGGCGCCGCGGCTCCGTCGTCGCCTCCTGGCTGCTCGACCTCACGGCGCAGGCCCTGGCCGCGGATGGGGAGCTTTCGACCTATTCCGGCCGTGTCGGCGACAGCGGGGAGGGCCGCTGGGCCGTGCAGGCCGCGATCGAATCGGCCGTGCCCGCGCCCGTGCTTTCCGCCGCGCTCTATGCGCGCTTCCGCAGCCGGCAATCCGGCCCCTTCGCGGACCGCGCGCTTTCCGCCATGCGCAACGCCTTCGGCGGGCATCTGGAGCCGAAATGAACAGGCCCCGTCACTGGCCCGCCCTGCGGCCCGAAGGGCCGAGCGCCCGAACGGGCGCCGCCGCTCATGCGGCGAAGCCAAGCGCAGCGCCGGCGTCTGAGGGGCGTGAAGGCGAAGCCTTCGCGCAGGCACAATGACGCCGCTCGTCGTCGTCATGGGCGTCTCCGGCGCGGGCAAGTCCACCATCGGCCAGGCCATCGCCACCGCGCTCGGGCTGCCCTTCGCCGATGCCGATGATTTCCACCCCGAAGCCAACATCGCGAAGATGAGCCGGGGGGAGGCGCTGGACGACGACGATCGCTGGCCCTGGCTGGCCGCCATCGGCGCCCATCTGGCAGCGCATCGCGGCCGCGGCTGCGTCGTCACCTGTTCCGCGCTGAAGCGCGCCTATCGCGATGCGCTGCGCCAGGCGGCGCCCGATCTCCGCCTGGTCTTCCTGACCGGCGATCCCGCGCTCGTCGCCGCCCGCCAGGCCGCGCGCCAGAACCACTTCATGCCGGCCAGCCTGGTCGCCAGCCAGTTCGCGACGCTGGAGCCGCCGGCGCCCGAGGAAGCCGCCATCACCCTCGATGTCGGCCCCGCCCCCGCCACGCTCGCCACCGCCGCCATCAACGCCCTGCAAGAGGCCACGACGCCATGAACGGCATCTACCCCATCCTCTACGCCTATTTCGGCGCCGATGGCCGGCTGGACGAGGCCGCGATGCGCAAGCAGGTGCGCTGCTGCCTGGCCGGCGGCGCGCATGGCATCGCGGTGCTGGGCCTCGCCACCGAGGTCAACAAGCTCTCCCCCGCGGAGAAGCGCGACGTCGTCCGCTGGTCGGCGGAGGAGATCGCGGGCCGCGTGCCCCTCGCCGTCACGGTCGCCGAAGCCACGGCGCGGGAGGCCGCGGATTTCGTGGTGGAGGCCGCGGCCCTCGGCGCCGCCTGGTGCATCCTCCAGCCCCCGCCGGTGCGTGGCCTGCCGGAAGCCGAATACATCGCGTGGTATGGGGAGGTGGCCGACCTCGTCGCCCGCCGCAGCGCCATCCCGATCGGCATCCAGAATGCCGCCGCCTATATCGGCGTGGGCCTCTCCGCCAATGGCGTCGCGACGCTGGCGCGCAACCACGGCAACGTCACGCTCATCAAGGCGGAGGACAGCGCCGTCGATGTCCAGCGCCTGATCGAGGTGACGAAGGGGGCCATCACCGTCTTCAACGGCCGCGCCGGGATGGAACTGGTGGACTGCCTCCGCGCGGGCTGCGCGGGGCTGATCCCGGCCCCCGAATGCGCCGATATCCAGGCCGCCATCTACAACCACTTCGTCGCGGGCGAGGAGGCGGCGGCGGAGCGGGACTACCAGCGCATCCTGCCGCTGATCGCCTTCGCCATGCAGGGCGTCGCCATGTTCCTCTGCTACGGCAAGCGCGTCACCGCCTGGCGGATGGGGCTCCCGGAGGTGATCGAGCGCACGCCCTCCCTCGCCCCCACCCCCTTCGGCCTGGCCTGCGCCCGCCGCTTCGCCGATGCCCTCGGCCCCTATCCCGGCGCGTGAAGGCATGATCTGATCGGCCCGGAGGAAGCAGGCTGCCAGGGCGTCCGCCGCGGGAATGTCCCCCGGGGCCGGAGGAACGACCCATGCGCATCGCCCTGCTCGCCGACATCCATGCCAACCGGGAGGCCTTGGAGGCCTGCCTCGACGACATCGCCCGCAAGGGCGCGGATCGGCTGGTGCTGCTCGGCGACCTCGTCGGCTACGGCGCCGACCCCGGCTGGGTGATCGCCAAGGCGCGGGAGCTGGCCGGGCAGGGCGCCATCCTCATCCGCGGCAACCATGACGAGGCCGCCGCCCATCCCCGCGGCGGCATGAATGACGACGCGACCGCCGCCATCGCCTGGACGCGCAACGCCCTGGCGCCCGAGGA
Source organism: Falsiroseomonas ponticola (assembly GCF_016805305.1). Lineage (GTDB taxonomy): Bacteria > Pseudomonadota > Alphaproteobacteria > Acetobacterales > Acetobacteraceae > Falsiroseomonas > Falsiroseomonas ponticola. Next base: position 85,888 of record NZ_JAERQN010000014.1, read on the forward strand.
CCGCGCCTTCCTCGACGCCCTGCCGATGGAGGTGGAGGAGGAGGATCGCCTCTATGTCCATGCCGATGCCTCCGCCCCCGATCGCTGGGTCTATGTGCGGGATGCCGAGGATGCGCGGCGCAGCCTGGAGGGCTGCACGGCGCGCCTCGTCTTCTGCGGCCATGTGCATGCGCCCGCCATCTATGGCCTGACCGCCACGGCGAAGCTGGTGCCCTTCAAGCCCGTCACCGGCGTCGCCGTGCCGCTGCTGCGGCCGCGCCGCTGGCAGGTGGTCTGCGGCGCCATCGGCCAGCCGCGGGATGGCGACCCCGCCGCCGCCTGGCACCTGTTCGACAGCACGACCAGCGATGTCACGCTGCACCGCGTGCCTTATGACGTGCTGGCCGCCAGCGAGAAGGTGCGCCAGGCCGGCCTGCCCGAGAGCCTCGCCACCCGCCTGCTGCGGGGGCGCTGACATGATCCGGCTGCAGGAGGGCGAGGTCCTCGATGGCTTCGCCATCGGGCGCCTGCTGCATGTCGGCGGCATGGCGGCACTCTGGCAGGTGACGCATCCCGACCACGGCGCCGAGCTGCTGATGAAGGTGCCGCGCCTGGCGGAGGGCGAGGACCCCGCCGCCATCGTCAGCTTCGAGATGGAGCAGATGATCCTGCCACGCCTCTCCGGCCCGCATGTGCCGCGCTTCGTCGCCAGCGGCGGCTTCGACCGGCAGCCCTATCTGGTGATGGAACGCATCGCCGGCCGCAGCCTGCTGCCGCTGATCGACGACCTGCCGCGCCCTGTCGAGGAAGTGGCCGACCTCGGCGCCCGGGTGGCGGAGGCGCTGGACGCGCTGCACCGCCAGCATGTCGTCCACCTCGACGTGAAGCCCTCCAACATCCTGGTGCGGGAGACGGGGGAGGCGGTGCTGGTGGATTTCGGCCTCTCCCGCCACGCGCAACTGCCCGACCTGATGGAGGAGGAGTTCCGCCTGCCCTATGGCACCGCGCCCTACATGGCGCCGGAACAGGTGATGGGCATCCGGTCCGACAAGCGCAGCGACCTCTTCGCCCTCGGCGCCATGCTGTATTTCCTGGTGACCGGCACGCGACCCTTCGGCGATCCGCAGCGGCTGAAGGGGTTGCAGCGGCGGCTGTGGCGGGACCCGGTGCCGCCCCGCGGCCGCCGCGCCGATTGCCCGGACTGGCTGCAGGAGATCATCCTGCGCTGCCTGGAAGTGCGCCCCGAACGCCGCCACCCCACCGCCGCGCAACTGGCCTTCGACCTGCGCCACCCCGGCCAGGTGGCGCTGACGGCGCGGGCCGCGAAGCTGCAGCAGGATGGCTGGGCCGCCACGCTCCGCCGCCGGTTCCACCCGGACCACCGCGTGCGCTTCGACCGCGCCGTGGCCGCGACGGTGGAGGATGCGCCGATCCTCGCCGTCGCGGTGGATGTGACGGAGCAGGACGAGGCGCTGGCCACGACGCTCCGCGGCACGGTCGGGAAACTGCTGGCCACCATGCCGGGCGCGCGGCTCGCCTGCCTCAACGTGCTGCGCCAGAACCGCATCGCGCTGGACACCACGCTGGATGATCTCGGCCGCAACAAGCATGTGCAGCGCCTGGTGGAGCTGAAGCACTGGGCCGCGCCGCTCGCCCTGCCGGAAGGCCGCATCACCTTCCATGTGCTGGAGGCCGTGAACCCCGCCCAGGCGCTGCTGGACTATGTCCGCATGAATGGCGTGGACCATCTGGTGATGGGCGCGCGCGGGGCCTCGCTGAAGCGCAAGGTGCTGGGCAGCGTCAGCGCGGAGCTGGCGGCCGAGGCGCCCTGCAGCGTGACGGTGGTGCGGGCGCGGGGTTAGCCCCGCGCGCCGTACCGCCGCACCAGCGCCACCCAGGCCGCGAAGCCCTCCGGCATGGCGCTCTCCCGCCAGTTCTCGTCCGGCGCGTGGAAATCCTCATCCGCCGTGGCGAAGGAGAACATGACGGTGTGGATGCCGAGCACCCGGCTGACGATGTCGGTCAGCGGCAGGGTCGCGCCCATGCGCACGCGGAGCGGCCTGCGCCCCGTCGTCACTTCCAGCGCCGCTTCCGCCGCCAGCAGCAGGGGATGATCGCCCGGCACGGCGGTGGCGATCGATCCGTCCCGCGCCGCCTTCACCGTCAGCGTGGCGCCGGGCGGGCAGTGGCGGCGCAGATGCGCCTCCACCGCCGCCACGACGCGCTTCGGCTGCTGCCCCGGCACGATGCGCATGGAGAGCTTCGCATGCGCCTCCGCGGGGATCACCGTCTTGCCGCCCGCGCCCGTATAGCCGCCCCAGAGCCCGTTCACGTCGAGCGTGGGCTTCAGCCAGAGCCGTTCGAGAAACCCCGCGACATCGCGCCCGCTTGGCGCGATGCCAATGGAGGCATCATGCGCCGCCACGTCATACGGGATGTTCGCCAGTGCCGCACGATCTTCATCCGTGACCGGTGCGGCGCCTTCCTCGAAGCCCTCGACGAGGATGTTGCCTTGCTCGTCATGCAGCGTCGCGACCAGCCGCGCCATCGCATGCAGCGCGTTCGGCGCCACGCCCCCATAGCGCCCGCTATGCAGGTCCTTGGCGGCGGTACGAAGGCTGATCTCCATCGCCATGTTGCCGCGCGTGGCTACCGTCATGGTCGGCAGGTCGGCCCGCCAGCGCGCGCCATCGGCCGACAGCACGGCATCCGCCGTCAGCCAGTCGCGATTCTCCTCCAGGATGCGGGGCAGCGAGGCCGATCCGCATTCCTCCTCGCCCTCCAGCAGCACCGTCACGTTGAAGGGCAGCCGCCCTTCCTCCGCCAGGAAGGCGCCGAGTGTCTCCATCGCCAGCAGCGACGGCCCCTTGTCGTCGGAGACGCCGCGCCCGTAGAGGCGCCCGTTGCGCGATACGAGCATGAAGGGCTCGGAACTCCAGGCCTCCACCGGATCGGGCGGCTGCACGTCGTAATGGCCATAGACCAGCAGCGTCGGCGCGCCCGCCGCGCCGTGCCAGCGCGCCGTCACGGCGGGGTGGCCGCCGGCGGCCAGCTCCCGCGCGCCCTCGAACCCCATCGCCGTCAGCCGCGCGATCCACCAGGCGCGCGCCTGCGCCATCCCGGCGGCATAGGCGGGATCGGTGGAGACCGACTGGCAGGCGACGAGTTCCGCCAGACGCGCGACGAACCCGTCCTGCCCGGCCAGCAGCCGGGCCAATACCGCATCGGTCACGGGATCGCGTCCAGCAGCGCCTGGAAGGTCTCCCGCGACTGCTCCCGCCGGCCATCCTCGATATCCGCGATCAGGCGGCCGACGGCGGAGAGCGCCGGTGTCGGGATGCCGAGTTCGGCGGCCAGCCGCGGCGTGATGTTGAGCTGCGACGCGGCCTCCGTCTTGCGCTTGCGCACCGCGAGGTCCCGCCAGATGCCGCTATGCGTCTTGGCGGACTGCGACGTGAATTCTCGCAGCCATCGCACCACCGCGATGCCATCCGCATCGGGTCGCCCCGGCGCGAAGGCCATGGGATCATAGCCGCCGAAGCCGCGTGGCGTGACGCCACGCGCCAGCGCCACCGCCACCACCTCCCGCCCCAGCGCGAGCCAGGCCTTCATGCGGGCGGGATCGGCGAAGTTCCCGGTCATGCTGTCGTGGTTGAGCGCGGTTGCGAAGAGCATCGCGCCATAGCCCATCTTGCCCCAGAGATAGGCCCAGATGTCCTCGGTCAGGATCGCATCCGGCTCGAACAGCTTGCACAGATCGAACATCGCCCGCGTGCGGTCGCGGATGCTGCCATCGATCTCGCCGACCACGACGGAGCCGCGGCTGCCGTAGAGGATCTCGCCCGGCCCGTGCCAATCGGCGGAGAAATTGACGAAGCAGCCCATGGTGCGCTCCGCGCCCACGGCCTCCGCGATCTCCACCTCGTTCAGCCCGTTCTGCGCGGAGAAGACATAGCCATCGGGCTCCAGATGCGGCGCCAGCATCGGTAGTGCGTCCTTCGTCGCCTGCGCCTTCACCGCCAGCACGATGCGGGAATAGGTGCCTGTCAGCTCGGCCGGAGTCACGGCGGGGATGACCTGCGTGAAATCCTCGACGGGGCCGAAGATATGCAGGCCGCGCGTGCGGCAGGCATCGACATGCTCGGCGACGGTATCGACCAGCAGCACCTCATGCCCCGCCCGCGCCCAATAGGCGCCGAGCGTGCCGCCGATGGCGCCCGCGCCCCAGATGACTATCTGGTCGCCCATGGTCCCTCCAGCGCTTCGCGAGTCTCAGCCACGCCCTCGTCCCAGATGCGCTGCGTCACGTCATCCGGCAGTTGCCACGGGCCGCCGAAGGCACCGTCGCCCAGGATCTCCCGCACCTTCGCGGGGCTGCTCGCCTTCATCAGCGCCAGGTCCGGGCGCGGCTTCACGCCTTCGGGCGCCTTCACCTGCGCCAGCCGCGTCCAGGGAAAATTCTCGAACCAGTTGCCATGGCTGGCGGAGGGATCGGCCGCCATCGCCGCCGCCCAGGTGCGTGGCGCGTTGTACCAGTTATGGAACTTGATGGAGAGCTCGGGCCGCTCCGTCATCATCTCCTGCGCCAGCGCGCCGACAGGCGCATTCCCGCCATGCCCGTTGACCAGCAGGATGCGCCGGAAGCCGACCCGCGCGACGCTCTCGATCAGGTCCCGCGCCACCGCCAGCAGCGTCTCCACGCGCAGGCTCACGCTGCCCGGGAAGGCCGCGAAATAGGGCGCCAGGCCGAAGGGCATGGCCGGATAGACCGGCACGCCGAGCGGCGCGGCCGCCTCCACCGCCACCCGCTCCGCCAGGATCGCATCCGTGCAGAGCGAGAGCTGCGCATGCTGCTCCGTGCTGCCGAAGGGCAGCACGACGCGGTCATCGAGGCGCAGATACGCCTCGATCTCCTGCCAGTGGCTGTCGGCGATCCTCATCGCGCGGCCGGCGTCACGTCCCAGGCGTAGGTTTCCTCATCGGCGCGGCCCGACGGCATGGAGACGCGGTCGCGCCGCATCGCCCAGGCCGAGCCGACCGAGGCCAGCGGCAGGGAGACGCGTTCGCGATTGAACAGCGCACCGATCTGCTGCAGCAGCTCCCGCCGCTTGGCGTCATCCAGCTCGAACTCCGAAGCCTGGATCAGGCGGTCCATCTCCGGGTTCGAATAGCCATGCCAGTTGAAGGCGCCGAGGCGCCGCTGCGGGTCGTTGGTATGGGCGTTGGAGGAGTAGGTGTAGCTGGCCTCCCCCGTCAGCGTGCCCCAGCCCGCCATGATGTTGGAGAGCTCGCCGCGCGCACGGGCGGGGAAGATCACCGCGGCGGGCTGCCCCGCCGCCTGCACCTCGATCCCGATGCGCGCCAGCATCTGCGCCATGGCGGTGCCGACGCCGCGGTCGCCCGGCAGGCGGTCATTGCTGAAGTTCAGCACCATGCGGAAGCCGTTGGGGAAGCCCGCTTCCGCCAGCAGCTGGCGGGCACGCGGCAGGTTCGGCGTCGGGATGGGCAGGGCCGGGTTGAAGCCGAAGATGTTGGGCGTGACCATCTGCCCCTGCGGCGTGCCCATGCCCTCCATCGCGATCTCCGCCAGCGCGCGACGGTCGATCGAGAGGTCGATCGCCTCCCGCACCCGCGGGTCGCGATAGGGGTTGGCGGCCAGGCGCGATCCGTCGCGGGCCGTCACCTGCGGCGTGTTCTCGCGGAAGTCGAACTGGAAGTTGAAGACATAGACGGTATCGGCCTTCACGACGGACAGCGTGCGGTCGCGCTCCAGCGTCGCGACATCGGCGGCGGGCACGCGGACGATCATGTCCACCTGGCCGGTGCGCAGCTGCGCCACGCGATTGGCGTCGTTCGGGATCTCGCGGCGCACATGCCGCGCCCAGGCCGGGCGGCCGCCCCAATGGTCATCGAAGCGGTCCACCACGAACTGCTCCCGCGGCGTCCAGCTGCCGAAGCGGTAGGGGCCGGTGCCGATGGCGGCGCGGCCGCTGTTGAAGGCCTCGTTGCTGTTCTCCGGCGTCAGCCCCGCGGTGGCGCGGGCGGAGACGACGAAGAGGCGGATGAAGTCATTGGGCAGGGTGGGGGAGGGTCCGCCCGTGATGATGTGCAGCGTGTGCGGATCGACGATGCGCACATCGGTGATGCGGCGGACATAGATGCGCGTCGGGTTCGGGCCCGACAGCGTCTGCATCCGCCGGATGGAGGCGACGACATCCTCCGCCGTCATGTCGCTGCCGTCATGGAACTTCACGCCGCGGCGCAGCTTGAATTCCCAGGTCGTGGCATCGATGGGCCGCCAGGATTCCGCCAGCCCCGGCTCGATCTGCAGCTGCGGGCCGGAATGCGTCAGCGTGTCGAAGACATGCTTCAGCGCCTCGCTATGCGTGCCGGTCGCGGTGAAATGCGGATCCACCGATTCCGGCCCGGCGCGCACGCCCATGGTCAGCGTCTGCGCGCCGGCCGCGCCGGCCAGCATCGCGCCCATGGTCGCGGAGAGGGCAAGATGGACGAATTTGCGGCTCATTGGCGTGTCTCCGGGGGAAGCTTCCTGCGGGACCATGCTAGGAACGGCTTGCGTCCGCTGTCCATGCCCCGATACTCACGCGAATGCTCGGCTTCATCATCCAGCGGCTGCTCCAGGCGGGACTCGTCATGCTGGCGATGTCCGCGCTGGTCTTCCTTGGCGTATACGCCATCGGCAACCCGATCGACGTCCTGATCTCCCCGGACGCGACGCAGGACATCCGCGCCGCGGCCATCCGATCCTTCGGGCTCGACCTGCCGCTGTGGCAGCAATACCTGGCCTTCCTCGGCCGGCTGCTCTCCGGCGATTTCGGGCGATCCTTCGTCTTCGGCACGCCGGTGATCGACCTGGTGCTGGCGCGCCTGCCGGCGACGCTGGAACTGGCGCTGGCTTCCGTGCTGATCGGCGCCTTCATCGGCATCCCGCTCGGCATCTATGCGGGCTACAAGCCGGAGAGCCCGGTGGCGCGGGGCATCATGGCGGTCTCCGTGCTCGGCTTCTCCGTCCCCACCTTCTGGGTCGGCCTGATCCTGATCCTGTTCTTCGCCGTGCATCTGGATTGGCTGCCCGCCGGCAATCGCGGGCCGACGGCCGAATTCGTCGGCGTGCAATGGTCCTTCCTGACGCGGGAGGGGCTGAGCTTCCTGATCCTCCCCGCGCTCAACCTCAGCCTCTTCAAGCTCGCCATGATGATCCGCCTGGCGCGGGCCGGGACGCGGGAGGTGATGCTGACGGATACCGTGAAGTTCGCCCGCGCCGCCGGCCTGTCGGAACTCACCATCCTTCGCCGCCACGTGCTGCGGCTGATCTCCATCCCGCTGGTGACGGTCTTCGGCCTGGAATTCGGCTCGACGCTCGCCTTCGCCGTGGTGACGGAGACGATCTTCTCCTGGCCTGGCGTCGGCAAGCTGATCATCGACAGCATCACCTCGCTCGACCGCCCCGTCATGGTCGCCTACCTGGTGCTGGTGGCCTTCCTCTTCGTCACGATCAACCTCGTCGTCGATCTCTCCTACGCCCTGCTCGATCCGCGGCTGCGGCGCGGGGGGCGCGGGGCATGAAGGCGTTCTGGCGGGAATACCGGGAGAACTGGATCGCAGTGATCGCGCTGGCGGTGGTGGTGCTGGTCGTGCTGGCGGCGCTGCTCGCGCCCTGGATCACGCCGCAGGACCCGTACGACCTCGCCTCGCTCGACCTGATGGATGCGCGCAAGCCGCCGGGCTTCGTCGGCTCCAACGGCTATGTGCATTGGCTGGGCACGGATGCGCAGGGGCGGGACCTGCTCTCCGCCATCATCCACGGGCTGCGAATCTCGCTCCAGATGGGCATCGCGGCGGGGCTGGTCGCCATGACCATCGGCGCGACCCTCGGCATCCTCTCCGCCCATGCCGGCGGCTGGGTGGAGGCCGCGATCATGCGCGTGGTGGACCTGCAGCTGAGCTTCCCCGCCATCCTGCTGGCGCTGGTGCTGGTGGCTGTGCTGGGGCAGGGGAAGTCGCAACTCGTCATCGCCCTGGTCGCCGCGCAATACGCCTATTTCGCCCGCACCGCCTATGGCGCCGCGACGGCGGAGCGGCAGAAGGACTATGTGGAGGCCGCGCATGCGACGCCGCTGCCGTCCTGGCGCGTGGTGCTGCGCCACATCCTGCCGAACTGCCTGCCGCCGCTGATCGTCGTCGGCACCGTGCAGGTCGCCAATGCCATCGCGCTGGAGGCAACGCTCTCCTTCCTCGGCCTCGGCCTGCCGCCGACGGAGCCCAGCCTCGGCATGCTCATCGCCAATGGCTTCCAGTACATGATGAGCGGCCGCACCTGGATTTCCGTCTATCCCGGCATCGCGCTGATCCTGCTGATCGTCGCCATCAACATCGTCGGCGACCAGATCAGGGACCAGTTCAATCCCAGGCTGAGAAGATGAGCCTGCTCGAGGTCCGCGACCTCCGCACCCATTTCTTCACCCGCGCCGGCGTGGTGAAGGCGGTGGAAGGCGTCTCCTTCTCGCTCGAGAAGGGCGAGATCCTGGGCCTGGTCGGCGAAAGCGGCTCCGGCAAGTCGGTCACCGGCTTCTCCCTCATCGGCCTGGTCGATCCCCCCGGCCGCATCGCGTCGGGGTCGATCAAGTTCGAGGGCCGCGAGCTTGTCGGCCTGCCACCGCAGGAGATGCGGGCCCTGCGCGGCAAGCGCATCGCCATGGTCTTCCAGGACCCGGCCGCGACGCTGAACCCCGTGCTCTCCATCGGCCAGCAGATGGTCCTCGCCGTGCGCGCCCATGGCCGGGCCAGCGAAGCCGCGGCGCGGGACCTGGCGGCGCGGACGCTGACGCGCGTCGGCATCCCCGACGCCGCCGCGCGGCTCGACGCCTATCCCCACGAATTCTCCGGCGGCATGCGCCAGCGCGTCGCCATCGCGACGGCGCTGCTGCACGGCCCCGACCTCATCATCGCGGATGAGCCGACGACCGCGCTCGACGTCTCCATCCAGGCGCAGATCCTGGCGGAGATGAAGTCCCTGGCGAAGGAGACGGGCACCGCGCTGGTCTGGATCAGCCACGACCTCGCCACCGTCTCCTCCCTCGCGGACCGCGTGCTGGTCATGTATGCCGGCCGCATCGTGGAGGCCGGCGCGGTCGGGGAAACGCTGCGCGCCCCCCGCCACCCCTACACACGCGGGCTGCTGGACAGCCTGCCCGCCATGGCGCGGCCGGGCGAGAAGCTGAACCAGATTCCCGGCACCACGCCCTCCCTGCTCTCGCTGCCGCCAGGCTGCCCCTTCGCGCCCCGCTGCCCGCGCGCTGACGCCACCTGCGCGACCGATCCGCCGGATGTCGTCACCGCGGGCCGCCTGGTGCGCTGCCACCATCCGCTGGAGGAAGCATGATCCTTCAGGCCGAAGGCGTCACCAAGCGCTTCGCCCCGCGCCTCTCGCTCGGTGACCGCATCGCCGGCGCGCTCGGCGCCAAGGTGGATCGCCGCGCCGTGCACGCCGTGACGGATGTTTCCCTCAGCGTCACGGCCGGGGAGACGCTGGGCCTGGTCGGCGAAAGCGGCTGCGGCAAGTCCACGCTCGGCCGCATGCTGGCCGGCATCATGCCGCCGACCGAGGGCCGCGTGCTGGTTGCCGGCGCCGCGCCGATGCGCGGGCGCCACAAGGCGACGACGCGCATCCAGACCGTCTTCCAGGACCCCTTCGCCAGCCTGAACCCGCGCATGCGCATCGGCGAGAGCATCGCGGAGGGCCCGGTCACCCATGGCCTGGTGACCCGCGCGGAGGCGCCGCGCATGGTGGCCGATTGGCTGGCGCGTGTCGGGCTCGACCCCGCCTTCGCCACGCGCTTCCCGCACCAGTTCTCCGGCGGCCAGCGCCAGCGCGTCGCCATCGCCCGCGCACTCGCCATGCAGCCGGATGTGCTGGTCTGCGACGAACCCGTCGCCTCGCTGGATGTGTCGATCCAGGCGCAGATCCTGAACCTGTTTCTCGAGTTGCGGCGCGACCTCGGCCTGACCTGCCTCTTCATCTCCCACGACCTCAGCGTGGTCCGCCATGTCAGCGACCGCGTGGCCATCATGTATCTCGGCCGGATCGTGGAGGCCGGCAGCGCCGCCAAGGTCTATGCGCGCCCGCGCCATCCCTACACCCAGGGCCTGCTCGACAGTGTCCCGAAGCTGCGGCTCTCCATCGATGACGTGGCCAGCTTCAAGCCCATCGCCGGTGAATTGCCCTCGCCGCTGTCACCGCCGAGCGGCTGCGCCTTCCACCCGCGCTGCCCGAAGGCCACGGCGCTGTGCCGCGCGGAACGCCCGGCGCTGACGGCGCGGGATGACGGCACGCTGGTGGCCTGCCATCACGCCTGAAGACGGGCCCGCGTAACCCTGGCGCGCGCCGGGACGAAGCACCCGCTCCACCACCGCGATGCGACACCACCGATGACCATCCGCCTGCTATCCCCCGCCGACCTGGCACCGCTGCGGGCCGTGATCGATGCCACGGGCCTCTTCCCCGGCGACCTCCTGGACGAGATGGCCCGGCCCTTCCTGGCCGGCGAGGCGCCCGGCGAGATCTGGCTCACCACCCATGACACCACGGCCCTCGCCTATGGGGCGGCGGAGCGTATGACGGAAGGCACCTGGAACCTGCTGCTGATCGCGGTCCATCCCGACCGCCAGCGCCAGGGTATCGGCGCGGCCCTGGTCGCGGCGGTCGAGGCGCGGCTGCGGGAGGCAGGCGCGCGCCTGCTGCTGGTCGAGACCTCCGGCCTCGATGAGTTCGAGCCGACGCGCGGCTTCTACCGCGCGCTCGGCTTCGCGGAGGAAGGCCGCATCCGCGACTACTACAAGGCAGGCGAGGCCAAGGTCATCTTCGCCAAGGCGCTGGCGCGGGGCGCGGCGTAGCCGCCGTCAGGCGGACGGGTTGCCCCGCATCCAGGGCAGCACGCTGCGCTGCGCCACCATCGCCGCCAGGAAGCCGATCCCCAGCACCACCACCGCGACCGCGACGGGATCGCCGCGCCGCACGCCCGCGACCGGCACCAGCTGGTGCGCCACCGCCAGCAGCGCCACCGCGCTGCAGACGACGCCGAGGCACAGCACCGCCAGGTGCCGAGGGCCATAGCGGTACACCGCCCAGGTCGCGATGCCGAAGGCCAGCCAGGTGAGGTGCCGTTCGTCCAGCCCTTCCATGCCCGGCACGGGCACGATCTGCATCGCGATGGAACGCCATGCGACGAGCAGGAAGGCCATCACGCTGGCCCCCGCCCAGCCCCACCAGGCCCTTTCGCGCGCCAGGCCCTGCGCCAGCAATCCCAGCGTGCCATGCAGCAGGACGGTCGCGGCGAAGGTGACGCCCCAGCCGAGGGACGGCGTGACGAAGCCCGGGAAGCGGAACGCATTCGCGATCCCCAGCCAGAGGTCCCATCCGCCGGTGAGCGTGCCGCAGGCGATGCCGAGTGCGAACCAGCGCCCGGTGTCCCGCCGCAGCAGCCACCACAGCGCGGCCAGCTTGCAGCCTTCCACCAGCGCGACTTCCAGCAGATAGGCCGCGTCCAGCCAGGGGCCCGCGAAGACCTCCGGCAGCACCGCGGGCAGGATGGCGTGCGTCGCCATCCGCAAGGGGATCAGCAGCGCGAAGGCCGCCAGCAAGGCCGCCAGCGCCGCGAGCCACAGGCGGGCGGAACCGAGCCCCGCCGGCCTCACAGCGCCACCGCCGCCACGGCCAGGATCAGGCACCCCACGGGATGCAGCGGAAGGACCTTGCCGAAGCTCTGCACCCGCGCGGCCTCATCCCGTGTCAGGGCGATCTGCGGCAGGAAGGATGCAACCACCAGCGTCCAGACCCCGAGATAGACGGGCATGCGCCAGATGCCGGGGCTCGCGGGCGCGACGGCATGGCCCGCGACCAGCACCAGGATGGCCAGGCCATGCAGGCTGCACAACCACAGAACCAGCCGCAGCCCCGCCCCATGCCGGGGATCGAGCGCGCCGCCCCTGCGCCATCCCAGCAGCGCCACCGCCGCGATCGCGACCTGGATCGCGGCGAAGGCCGCGCGCCACGCCCAGGGAAAGGGCTCGGGCTCGATCGGCACGGCGCCTCCTCAGAACGCCACCTTGTCCCCGCCCTTGAGGCTCAGGATCTCCCGCGCCTCATCGGGGGTCGCGACCTGCATGCCCAGGCCCTCGATGATCTGCCGCGCCAGCCGCACCTGCTGCGCGTTGCTCTCCGCGAGCTTGCCCGGCCCGGCCCAGAGGCTGTCCTCCAGGCCCACGCGCACATTGCCCCCCATCGCCGCCGCCATCGCCGCGATGCGCAGCTGCGAGGCGCCCGCGCCCAGCACACTCCAGCGATACTGGTCGCCGAACAGCCGGTCCGCGGTGCGCTTCATGTGCAGCACATCCTCGGGATGCGCGCCGATGCCGCCCTGGATGCCGAAGACCGTCTGGATGAAGAGCGGGGCCTTCACCAGGCCCTGGTCCAGGAAGTACTTCAGATTGTAGAGGTGCGCGGTGTCGTAGCACTCGAACTCGAAGCGCGTGTCGTTCTCCGCGCAGGTGGTCAGGATGTACTCGATATCCGCGAAGCTGTTGCGGAAGACGATGTCCTTGTTGGCGAGGTAGTCGGCCTCCCACTGGTGCTTGAAGCTCTTGAAGCGGTTGAGCATCCCGAACAGGCCGAAATTCATCGACCCCATGTTCAGCGACGCCACCTCTGGCCGGAAGGTCGCGGCGGGGGAGACGCGCTGCTGGATCGTCATGGTCGGCGCGCCGCCCGTCGTCAGGTTCAGCACGGCGTCGGTGCGCTGCTTGATGACGCGGAGGAAGGGCGCGAAGGCCTCCGGCGTCTGGTCCGGGCGGCCATCCACGGGATCGCGCGCATGCAGGTGGACGATGGCCGCGCCCGCCTCCGCCGCGCCGATCGCGGCATCGGCGATCTCCTGCGCCGTCACGGGCAGGTGCGGCGACATGGAGGGCGTGTGGATCGCACCCGTCACCGCGCAGGTGATGATGACTTTGCGGCTCATAGCTTCATTCCCTCAAACGCGTCGTGCCGAAGGCACGCCTGCGGCGTGACGCGCCGGCTCCGCCGGCTTGGCTTCGTCGTGCCGAAGGCACGCCTCCGGCGTGACGCATAGGCGGCGGCGGCCATTCGGCCGCTCGGATTGCGCGAGAGCGCAATCCGCATGCTGTACTGAACGTCGACGGTCACAGCGACTTCTCCTGCTTCCGCTTATGCGCGGCCAGCGCCGCCAGCCGCTTGTCGCGCCGCGCGCTCCGCGCCGCGATCTCCTCGCGCGACGGCGTCTCGCCCCACGCCTCCACCACCTTGGCACATCCCTCCGCCCCGAAGACGGCCGGGGAGGGCGGCTTCTCGATCATGCGCTGGAACAGCCCGGCATAGCGCGAACAGTAATCGGCCATGCCGCCCGGCGCATTCAGCTCGATGGTCGCGAAGGGGCCGAGGAAGGACCAGCGCAGCCCGAGCCCCTCCGCCACCGTCACGTCGAGGTCTCGCGGCGTCACATAGCCCTCCTGCACCAGCCGGAAGGCCTCCGCCAGCAGCGCGCCCTGCAGACGGTTGAGGATGAAGCCCTCGATCTCCTTCAGCACCGTGATCGGCGCCTGGTCCACGCTGTCATGGATCGCGCGCGCCGCGGCGATCGTGCCGGCGGAGGTCCAGGGCGCCCCGGACAACTCCACCACGGGCACCAGATGCGGCGGGTTCACCGGATGGGCGACCAGGCAGCGGGCCCGGCCCGCGAGCTTTTCCGTGAAGGCGGAGCAGGGGATGCCGCTGGTGGAGGACGCCAGGATGCAATCGGGCGCCGCCAGCCTGTCCAACTCCGCGAAGATCGCGATCTTCTCCGGCAGGCGTTCCGGCCCGTTCTCCTGCACGTAGTCGGCGCCTGCCAGGGCCTCGGCCAGGTCGGGCGCCACGCGGATACGCGCGGCGGCGCCGGCGGGGTCCTCGCACAGCCCCTGGCGATGCTGCTCCGCCAGCCCCTCGGCGCAGAGCGCCGGCGCGGCCTCCAGCGCCGCGGCCACGGGGTCGTAGAGCGCAACCTCCCAGCCCGCGCGGGCAAAGACCATCGCCCAGGCGCGGCCGATCAGCCCCGCCCCCACCACCGCCATCTTCCGCGCCATGCGGCCAGTCCCCCCACTGCTTGGGGTCACGATACCCCGCACGGGGCGAGCCGCAACCTCAGTCCCGGGCCGGCGCCGCCATCAGCAGGATGGCATCCGCCAGGAAGGCCAGCGCCGCCGTGGCGGCCGCGCCCTGCAGCACCAGCGCCTGGTTCTGGTTCTGCAGCCCGATGACGATGGGCGTGCCGAGCGTCGAGGCTCCGGCCAGCGCCCCCACGGCGGTGGTCGCGACCGCCAGCACCAGCGCCACCCGCAACCCGTCCAGCACCAGCGGCCAGGCGAGGGCGAGTTCCACCTCCGCCAGCACCTGGCGCGGCGAAAGCCCGACCGCCTCCGCGGCCAGGCGCGTTTCCGGCGGCACCGCCTCCAGCGCGCCCACCGTCGCCCGCATCACCGGCATGATGCCGTAGAGCATCAGCGCCAGCACGGTCGGCGCCCAGCCGAAGCCGAAGGCCGGCACCGCCAGCGCCACCACCACCACCGGCGGCACCGCCTGCGCCACCGCCGCCGCCGCATCCGCCGCGCCGCGCAGCCCGCGCCCGCCCGGCCGCGTGACCATGACGCCGAGTGCCAGGCCGATCAGCGCCGCCGGCAGCACGCCGGCCAGGGACAGCGCCGCATGGTCCAGCGCCAGGTCCCGCAGCCGCGCCATCGGGTAGGGGCCCTGCGTGCCGCCCATCAGCCAGGCCGCGACGCCGGGCAGCGCCAGCACGGCCAGCGCCAGCGCCAGCAGTAGCGCTGGCAGGCCCCGCCGCAGCCGGATCACCGCCGCGCGCCCAGGATGCCCTCGGCGCGGAGGGAACCCCGCTCCCCCTCCAGGCCCAGCGCCTCGTCGCCGGATTCCGCGAGGCGGGAGAGCGCATCCGCCAGGCTCGCATCCCGCGCCAGCACCGGCGCGCCCGGCGGTGCCGGGCGAGGGTCCAGCGCCCCCCGCGCCGGCCGCAGCGACAGCCAGCGCAGCCCGGGCTGCCCGCCGCCCAGCAATTCCCGCACGAAGGGCGCGGCATCCGGCGCCACCAGCTCCGCCGGCGGCCCATCGGCCTCGATCCGGCCATCGCGCAGCACCACGACATGTGTGGCGAGTTCCAGCGCCTCCTCCGGGTCATGCGTCACCAGCAGGATGGTCTTGCCGGTCTCCGCATGGATGCGCCGCATCTCGGCCCGCAATTCCCGCCGCGTGATGGGATCGACGGCGCCGAAGGGCTCGTCCATCAGCAGGATGTCGGGGTCCGCCGCCAGCGCGCGGGCGATGCCGACCCGCTGCGCCTGGCCGCCCGACAGCGCCCGCGGCAGCCGCGTGGCCATGCCGGGGTCGAGCCGCAGCAGCGCGAGCAACTCCTCCACGCGGCGCGCGATCCGCGCAGCGTCCCAGCCCAGCAGCCGCGGGACCGTGCCGATATTCTCCGCCACCGTCCGGTGCGGAAACAGCCCCACGGATTGCATGGCGTAGCCGATGGACCGCCGCAGCACCGGCGCGGCTTCCTGCCCCACATCGCGCCCGCGCACCCGCACCGCGCCTGCGCTCGGCACCACCAGGCGGTTCACCAGCTTCATCAGCGTCGATTTGCCGGAGCCCGAGGGCCCGACCAGCGCGCAGAACTCGCCGGCATTCACATGCAGCGTCACATCCCGCAGCGCCTCGGTCGCGCCGAAGCGGACGGTCACGCCCTCGATCGCGATGACGGGCTGCGCGATCATGCGGGCCTCCCCAGCCGGGTTTCCGCCGCCCGCGCCAGCGTATCCGCCGCCAGCGCCAGGGCCATGATGGGCAGCGCGCCCAGCAGCATCAGGTCCGTCGCGAATTGCGCCAGGCCTTCGAAGACCAGCGCGCCGAGCCCGCCCGCGCCGACCAGGCCGCCGAGCGTCACCAGCCCGATCGCCTGCACCACCGCGACGCGCAGTCCGCCGGCGAAGACCGGCAGCGCGAGGGGCAGCCGCACCTCGGCCAGGATGCGGCCTTCCGTCATGCCCATCGCCTCCGCCGCCTGCACCGCAGCCGGATCGGCGGAAGCGAGGCCGCCGGAGACGCTGCGCCAGAGCGGCAGCGCCAGGTAGGCCGCGGTCGCCAGCACCGCCGGCAGCCAGCCGACCGCGCCCAGTCCCAGGTCCCGCAGCGCCGGCACCGCCCGCAGCAGCGCCGCCAGCAGCGGGATCAGCAGGGCGAAGAGCGCGATGGCCGGCACCACCTGCACCCCCGCCAGCGCGGCGCCGAGCGCGGCGCGGAGCCGCGGCCGCCGGAACCCCGCCCAGGCCAGCGGCACCGCCACCAGCAGGGCGAGCCCCAGCGCCGCGCCCGCCAGCGCCAGATGCGTCAGCACCGCGCCGCGCAGCGCCTCCGCCCGCGCATGCCCTTCCACCACCAGCGAGAGATGGTCGAGCCACCCGCCCGCCAGCAGCAGCGCCGCGCCGGCCGCGACCGCCACGCCCATCCAGGCACCGCGCATCGCCAGCAGCGCCAGCGCCCCCGCCATGGCCAGCCAGAACCCCGCGCCGAGGCTCGCCCGCGCGGCGGGGGCAAGCCCCGCCAGCCGTTCGCCTGCCGCCATCCCCGCCAGCGCCAGCAGCGCCAGAACCGCCAGCCCGGCGCTCGCGGCACCCGCCCAGCCCGGCAGTCGCCGCCAGGCACCCAGCGCCAGCAGCGCCACCGGCACCGCGACCCAGGCGCCCAGCGCCGCGATGGCCGAAACGCCTTCCCCCGGCAGCAGCCGGTTCGGCGCCACGCCCAGGAAGGGCAGGGGCAGCAGCAGCGCCGCGATCGCAACCAGCGCGGGGATCACGTGCCGAGATGCGCCCGCGCTACTGCCTCCGGCGTCCGCCCCTCCACCGCCACCTGGCCGTTGAGGCGCTGCAGCACCTCCTGCGTCAGGCCAGCGAAGACCGGCGCCAGCGCGTTGCGAATCTGGGGAAAACGTTCCAGCACCGCCTGCCGCACCACGGGGGCGGGCTCATAGACGATCTGCGCCTGCTTGTTGTCCTGCATCACCACCAGCCCCAGCGGCTGGATCGCGCCATCCGTGCCATAGACCATCGCGGCATTGACGCCCGAAAGCCCCTGCGCCGCCGCGCGCATCGTCACCGCCGTGTCGCCGCCGGGCAGGATGGTGATGCGCTCGCGCGGGAAGGTGGCGCCATAGGCGCGTTCGAAGGCCGGCAGCGCCACCGGGCTTTCCACGAATTCGGCCGAGGCCGCGAGCCGCAGCTGCCCCGCCTTGGCGAAGAACTGCTCCAGCGTCGTCAGCCCTTCCCGCTGCGCCACGTCCCGCCGCACGGCGATGGCCCAGGTGTTGTTGGCCCGCGCGCGATCCAGCCAGACCAGCCGGTTCGCCGCCAGGTCCAGCCGCGCCACCAGCGCCGCGCCCTGGTCGCCATCGCGCCAGGCCGGGTCCTCCAGCCGTTCGAAGAAATAGGCGCCATTGCCCGTGTATTCGGGATAGAGGTCGATCTCCCCGGCCAGCAGCGCGCCGCGCACGATGCGTGTCGGGCCGAGCGAGAGGCGCGGCTCCACCGTCAGCCCGGCGCGGCGCAGCGCCTGCACGATCAGGTGGCCCAGCAGCGCGCCCTCGGTATCGATCTTGGAGGAGACGGTGATCCGCTGGTCCCGCCCCTGCGCCGCGCCGATGCGGGGCGCGGCCAGCACGCCCGCCGCCGCCAGCCCCAACCCGCGCCGTCCCCAGTTCCGCATGCCCGCCATCGCCGATGCTCCCATTCGCGGGGAACATCGTGCGGAACCCGCTGGCGGTTACCCTCCACACGATCCTTTGCGGATGGCCCGGGCCGAAGCGCGCCGCGGCGCGCGCCCTATCGCCGGCTGTCGAGTGCCTTCCACAGCCCGATGATGGCGGAGCGTGCCGTTTCCGCATCCGCGGTCAGGCGCAGCAGCCGGCCGTCGCGGGACATCAGGTGGATTTCGGAACCCTGGTCGGAGGTGAGCAGCGATGCCGCGATCAATTCGGGGGCGGGGGACTCGCGGCGTGCCGGCGCGCGTGCGTGGCCGGTGTTTTTCGGCGTCATGGGGTGGCCCTCTTGCCGTCTCGCCGTGATTTTCGCGGCCTCTGGCAACAGCTTGGCCTGTCTCGGTTGCGCCTTCGTGAATCGCCGACGCAACCCGACAATGTTCCGCCGCCGCGTTACCGCTTCGCGCGGCCGTTGCGGCGCGGCGCGGCCGGTGCCTCGGGCGCGGGCAGGGCAGGGGGCGCCGCCAGCACCTGGCGCAGCCGCGCCAGCATGGCCTGGGCGCGTTCCCCCATCTCCTCCTCCGGCCCCGCCACGTCGCCCACCGTCGCCAGCGCGCGGGTGCGGTCGGCGGGATCGGGCAGCAGCGCCGGCAGCGTCGCCAGCGCTTCCTCCGGCGCCATCTCCACCACCACCGTCTGCTCCCGGATCAGCGCCTGCCGCGCGGCGGAGGAGAGGGAGGCGAAGGGCTCCTCCCCCGTCAGCAGCGCGTTGGACCGTTCCAGCCGGTTGCGCCGCACGCCGCCGCGGGCCTTGGCCAGCAGGATCATCATCCGCACCACCGCCTCGGCGTAGCCGCCCTCCGCGATGCGGGACAGGGCGGCACGCACATCGGGCGTGTCGTCCAGCATGCCCGTCACGCCATCCTGCACCGCCACATCCGGCGTGGAGGCGACGCCGAAGGCCGCCAGGCTGCCATAGACCGCGTGGAAGGCGCTTTCCTGCCAGGCGTCGCGCATGTCGCGCCACCGGTCGATCGATTGCTCCACCGTGTCGGCCCAGGCGCGTTCCAGCGCGATGAAGGGATTGTCCGGCGCGACCGGCGCGCGGTGTTCCTTCACCTGCGCCGCCAGCCCGGCCAGCGGCGCCATCAGCGGGTTCTGGTCGCTGACCATGTAGCGCCGCGCCCGCATCGGGTTCATCTGCCGCCGCGCCTCGGCCGTCTTCTCCGTCGCGAATTGCCGGATCACCGGGCTCGCGAAGGTGTCGTAGGCCATCTGGTTCATGGCGGAGATGCGCGCCACCGCCGGGAAGGCCTCGTTCGCCGCCTCGCCGCTCACGGCGCGGATATCGGCGACCGTCCGCTCCACCAGCTCCACCTGGTAGCCGGCATTCAGCCCGGAGCCTTCCGCCCCCGTGATCCGCATCTCATAGAGGCCTGGCGCCACGCTCTCGATCAGGTCGAGGGTATTGGCGATCTCCGTGTGTTCCTTGTTGGCGATCTTGCCGGAGACGAAGATGCCGAGATGGCCGATATCGTCATGCACGAGATAGACGATGGTCTGGCCGAGCGTCTTGATCTCCTGCTCGTCGCGATAGACGTCGGCGATCCAGCGCAGCGCCTGGCCGGGCGGCGTGATGTTGTCGCCGGCGGAGGCGAAGACCACGATCGGCGACTTCACCGACCGCATGTTGAAGCTGGCGCCCTTGCCCGCGCTGATCTCGCCGCGCGCGAAGCGGTCGCCGATGAACAGGTTCTCGACGATCCAGCGGATCTCGTCCCGCGTCATCAGGAAGTAGCCGCCCCACCACTTCTCGAATTCCAGGAAGCGTTCGGCCTCGGTGTCCGCCTTCTCGTAGAGGTTGTAGTACTTGCGGAACCAGGTGTTGCCCGGCGACAGGCTCTCGAAGTTGGCCACCAGGTTGGCGCCGTCGAAGGTCCCGTTGCCGAGGTCGGCCAGCAGCGCCGCGGGCCAGGACCCGCCGGCGAGGCCGCCGGTGTAGCGCATCGGGTTCCGCCCCTTCTCCCCCGCCCAGTAGGACAGCGGCGCGCCGTTCAGCACCAGGGGCCCGGTCAGGTCGGGCTCGCTGGCGCCCAGCATCATCACCGCCCAGCCGCCCTGGCAATTGCCGATCACGACCGGCTTCTGCGCCTCCGGGTGGCGCTCATGGATGGTGCGGAGGAAGGTCGCCTCCGCGCTGGTGATGTCGAGGATGGTCTGCCCCGGCTCCGGGTCCCGGAAGAAGATGACGAAATAGACGGGGTGGCCGCGCCGCAGCGCGACGCCCACCTGGCTGTCGGACTTGAAGCCGCCGATCCCCGCCCCGTGGCCCGCGCGCGGGTCGATGATGACGAAGGGGCGCATGGTGGGGTCGGTGGGCTTGAAGCCCTCCGGCGGCCTGATCCGCACCAGGGCGTAGTTGCAGCGCCGCGGCAGGGTGCGGCCATCCACCACCATGTCCCAGTCGAAGACCAGCACCGGCGGGCAGCCCGCCTTCTCATGCTCCACGAAGGCATTGCCGGCCTGGCGCATCGTGTCCCAGAACAGGATGGAGCGCTGCGTCGCATCCACCGCATAGGCCATGGCATCCTGCGCCAGCGCCGCCGGGGACTTGCCGGCCAGCGCCGCGGCCGGGTTGCGGTCCCCGGGGGCGGAAAAGCTCGGCCGCATCACGGGGGCCAGCGCCGCCATCTGCCGCGCCGCCACGTCGCCCATCTGCCGCGCCTGGTCCAGGAAGCGGGCCATGGTCTCCACGCCCCGGGACAGGAGGTCAGGGCCGGGGGGCATCCCGGGGCGCGTGGTGGACGTGCTCATCCGTGCTTTTCCTTGCCGTGTGGCGTCCGGTCTTGCCCGGGCGTGGTGCCGCCCCAACGGGGCGGGCAGGCCGCCGGTTCGCCAGCCTCCGGGCTTCTGCCGTGCAACTTGCTGCGCCGCAACATAATTCCGTGAAAGCCTTAGGCCGCGAGTGTGAACCGATCCTGATGGAAGGCCGCGATCGGCAGGTTGGTCGCGCCCCGCGCCAGCAATTCCGCCACCGCCGCCCCCGCGGCCGGGCTCAGCTGGAAGCCGTGGCCGGAGAAGCCGAAGGAATGGAACAGCCCGGGCAGGGCGCGGCTTTCCCCGATGACCGGCACCTCGTCGGGCGTCCGGGCCTCGATCCCCGCCCAGCTCCGCACCATCCGCGCGCCCCGCATCATCGGGAACAGCTCGCAGGATATCCGCGCCGCATGCGCCAGGCTGCCGAACAGCACGGTGGAGGTCTCCGCCACCACGTCGTTCCGCCCCTGGTGCCCGCCGCCGATCACCACCGTCCCGTTCGCCACCTGCTTGAAGGAGAGGGAGCGGGAGGTCGCGCCGACCGTCGGCTCGCAGAAGCGCGGCAGGCGTTCCGTCACGATCATCATGCTGGCCTTCACGCCGCAGGGGATCTCCTCCCCCACCATCCGGGCGATCCGCGTCGCCCAGGCGCCGGCGCAATTGGCCACGCGCTCGGCCTCATGCGCGCCCTGGTCGGTCTCGACGATGATGGTGCCGGCGGCGGTGGCGCGCAGGCCGGTCACGGCCACGCCCTCCAGGATCGTGACCCCCGCCTGTTCCGCCGCGCGGCGGAAGGCCATGACGGTGCGCATCGGGTCCGCCGACCCGTCATCCCGCACCACCAGCGCGCCGACGACATGCGGCGCCACGGCCGGCAGCAGGCGGCGCGCCTCCGCCTGGTCCACCACCTCCTCATGCGTCCAGCCCAGCGCCCGCACGGCGGCGACCCGCGCCTCGTTCTTCGCCATGTCGGCGGGGCTTTCCGCGACCTTCACCTGCCCGGTGGCGCGGAAGCCGCAATCATCGCCGACGATCTTCCCGATCCCGGCCCACATCTCCGCGGAGACGACGGAGAGCGCGATCTCCCTGAGGTCCCGCCCCAGCCGGCGCACGCCCCCCGCATTCACGCCGGAGGAATGCCGCCCGACATGCCGGCGCTCCAGCAGCGTGACCTGCCAGCCGGGCGTGCGTTGCAGGTGCAGCGCGGTGGAGAGCCCGTGCAGCCCGCCCCCGATGACGACGGCCTGTCTCACGCCTCCGCCAGCGCCGCGAGTTCGCCGAGCGTCAGTGGCTTGGTCGGGAAGCGCGTGCGGAAGGGATCGACGGTGGCGGGATCGACGCCCCGCGCCTGCGCGATCACCCCATGCACGGCGGGCCCACAGATGCGCCCCTGGCACGCGCCCATGCCGGCCCTGGTAAAGGCCTTGGTCTGGTTGGCGCCGAGGCAGCCCAGCGCGACGGCGCCGCGGAGCTTGCCCGCCGTCACTTCCTCGCAGCGGCAGACGATGGTGCCGTCCTCGATCGCCGCTTCCGGCAAGGGCGGGAACAGCGCGTCCAGGAAGCGCCGCGGCGCGCGCTGCCGCTTCCATTCCAGCCGGATGCGCCCGGCTTCCGCGTTGCGCTGGTCCGCCGTCAGCCTGCCCAGCGCCCGCGCCGCCTCGATCGCCGCCAGCCGCCCGGCCAGCGCCGCCACCCTGGCGCCGCCGATGCCGCCGGAATCGCCCGCGACCATCACGCCCTCGACCGTCGTGTTGCCCCAGTCGTCGAGGCGCGGCTTCCAGCAGCGCTGGCCCGCATCCCAGTCATGCGCGCAGCCCGGGATGGCGCGCGTCACCTGCGTGTTCGGCACCACGCCGTCATGCAGCAGCAGAAGCTCGGCGGGGCGCGACCAGCCATCGATGACGATGCGCTCCAGCCGCCCATCGCCTTCCGCCACCAGCCTGGTCGCGCGGCGGATCGGGATGCCGGCATTGCGGATGCGCTGCTGCCAGGCCAGCCCCTTCGCCAGGTATTCCGGCGCCCGCAGCGCATTCGGCAGGTGCCAGGCCGCCCGCGCCAGACCGCCGGGCGGGGAGAGGTCGATGATCCCCTCCACCCGGCCGCCCTTCGCCACCACCTGGTTGGCATAGAGCCACAGCAGCGGCCCCTGGCCCGCGATCCACGCCTTGCCCTCCGGCAGCAGCCCCGCCGTCTTCAGCGCGATCTGCGCGGCGCCGACCGTCATCACCCCCGGCAGCGTCCAGCCCGGGATCGGCACCGGCCGTTCCGTCGCGCCGGCGCAGAGGATCAGCCGCCTGGCGCTGGCGCTGCGCGCCGCGCCGCCCTCGGACCAGAAGACCTTCCCCTCCGGCTCCACCGCCCAGAGCGTAGCATCCGGCCGGTAATCCGCACCGGAGGCCCGGAACGCCGCGGCCAGCCTCGCCCCATCCCGGTCCTGCCCATCCTTCGCGGGCCGCGCTTCCACCGCGCTCTTCTTCAGACGCGCCTCGACGGCGCGATGCACCTGCCCGCCCGGCTGCGCATTCTCGTCCAGCACCAGCACGGAAAAGCCACGCGCCCGCGCCTCCGTCGCCGCCGCCATGCCCGCCGGGCCGGCGCCGAGGACCAGGATATCCACCTGCGTCACGCCGCATCCTCCGACTCATGAAAATGGCGCGCGCCGCGCTGCATCGCCGCCACCATCCCCGGCCGCACCGGCGCCAGGCAGGCCTGCACGTTCTGCTGCCCGTCGAGTTCCACCAGGCAATCGAAGCAGGCCCCCATCAGGCAGAGCGGCCCGCGCTCCGCCCCCGTCACCGGCGTCTGCCGGAAGGCGGCGACACCGGCGGCGAGCAGCGCCACCGCCAGGCTTTCCCCCGCGCGGGCGGGAATCTCCCGCCCCTCCCATCGGATGGTGCAGTCGGTGGGCTCAGTGCGACGAAACATGGGTCATCCCCCGGAAGCGCTCCGGATGCAGGTCTATGGCGAAGTCGGGCAGCCGCCCAGCCAGGATCCCCGCCGCCAGCGGCCCCGCATGCACGGCGGCCAGCGTGACGCCGGAATGGCAGGTGGCGACGAAGCAGCCGGGATGCGTCGCACTTTCCGCATAGGCCGGGAAGCCATCCGGCGTCATCGGCCTCAGCGCCGCCCAGGCGCGGTTCATGCGCGCACCCCGGATGGCGGGCAGCACGCGGATCGCCCGCGCGGCCATGCGCGCGAGCGCCGCGGTCGTCGTCGCGATCTCGAAGCTGCCGTCATCCTCGTTGGTCACGCCGATCTGGATGGTGCCATCCCCGGTCTGGCGCAGCGCGCTGGCGGGCAAAGGCAGGATCGGGTCCAGCCTTTCCGTCACGATGTTCTGTCCGCGCACGGGCCGCACCGGCACGTCGATCCCGACCATCGCCGCGATCGGCGTCGTCGCCACCCCCGCCGCGACGACCACGCGCGAAGCCTCCACCGCGCTGCCATCCGCCCGCGCGATCCGCCAGGCCCCCGCGGCGCCGTCGATCCCCGTCACCCGCGCCCCCGGCCGGTGCTGCCCGCCCGCCCGCAGCAGCCCCGCCTGCATGCCCTGCAGCAGCACCAGCGGATCGGCATGCCCGTCGGAGGGATCGAAGCTCGCGCCCAGCACCTCCGGCCCCAGCGGGCAGCCCGGCATCAGGTCCAGCAATTCCCGCCGGTCCAGCATCCGCAGCGTCGCGTGGCCGTCATTGTGCCGGCGCCTGACGAAGGCGGCCTTGGCCTCCAGCTCCCGCTCATCCAGGCAGAAGCCGAGCCCGCCCGTCGCGCGGTAATGCACGTCCCGCCCCGCCAGGCCCGATACGCGCTCCGCCAGGTCGGGCCACAGCCGGATGCTCTGCCGCGTCCAGTCGCCATAGGCGGGCATGCCATCGCCCTTGGACTGGCCCCAGACCAGGCCGAAATTGCCGCGCGCCGCCCGCAGCGCGACATCACCCTCATCCAGCAGCGCCACGCGCGCGCCCTGGACCGCGCAGCCATAGGCGATGGCCGTGCCGACCATGCCGCCACCGATCACCGCGACGTCGAAGCGCTCCATGGTTGCGAGCGTGGCCCGCATGGCCCCATCCTGCAAGCCACCAGTGGGTGGGGAAGAACGCGGTGACATCGAAGGCATGGCTGGCGCTGGCGGCAACACTGCCATTGCTGGCAACAACCCCCGTCGAGGCGCAGACCCTTCGCGTCGGCATGATCGCCGACACCATGGGCACCACGGACCCGCACCGCGCCACCGCATCCCAGGACAAGGCGCCGATGTCCTGGGCGCATGACGGGCTGCTGCGCTTCCCGCCCGGCAGCGCCGACCCCGCCGCCATCGAACCGGATTTGGCCGAGCGCTTCGAACGCTCCGCCGATGGCCGCACCTTCACCTTCCACCTGCGCCCCGGCGTCCGCTTCCATGACGGCACGCCGCTGGAGGCGGAGGATGTCGCCTTCTCCCTCCGCCGCGCCGCCGATGCGCGCCGCAGCAGCTTCGCCGGCGACTACGCCGCGATGACGGGGGTCGAGGTCGTGGACGCCCGCACCATCCGCGTCACGCTGCGCGAACCCGTGGCCGGGGCGCAGGGCCTCTTCGCCAACTACCATGGCGGGCTCATCGTCTCCCGCCGCGCGGATGCCGCGGGCTACCAGCAGGGCACAGGCCCCTTCCGCCTCGCGAGCCACGGCGGCGCCCAGGCCCGGATGGTGGCCTTCGACGACCATTGGCGCGGCCGCCCGGCGCTGCGCGCCATCGACATCCGCTTCATCAACTCCGACGCCACGCGCGAACTCGCCTTCACCGCCGGCGAGCTCGACCTGATCAGCGGCCGGCGCGAACAGCGCTGGGTGGAACGCATGCGCGCCCAGCCCAACACCGTGGTGGACGTCTTCTCCCCCGGCGAATTCCGCACCCTGCTGATCAACACGCGCTCCGCGCCGCTGACCGATCCCCGCGTGCGCCGCGCCCTGCAGCACGCGCTCGACGTGCCCGGCATCGCGCGCTTCGTCGGCCTCGATGTCGCGACCCCCTGGGTCAGCCCCGTGCCGCCCGGCTACCTCGGCGCCACGCAGGACGTGCCGCGCTTCGCCGCCGATCCCGCCCGCGCCCGCGCCCTGCTGGCCGAAGCCGGCCACCGCGACGGCATCACGCTCCGCGCCGTCGTCTCCTCCATCAACTCCCAGCTCCCCATCATGGAAGTCGTGCAGGCGCAACTCCGCCGCGCCAACATCCGGCTGGAGATGGACGTGGTCGAACACCCGACCTACCACGCCCGCATCCGGGAGAACCTGTCCCAGCTCACCTTCTACGGCGCCGCGCGCTACCCCGTGGCGGACAGCTACCTGAGCCAGTTCTACCACTCCCGCAGCGCCCCCGGCCTGCCCACCATGTCGCTGAACTTCGCGCATTGCAGCGCGGCCGACGAGGAGATCGACGCCGCACGCGCCGAACCCGACGAAGCCCGGCAGATGACCCTCTGGGCCACCGCGCAACGCAAGATCCTCGACGCCGGCTGCAGCATCCCCCTCTTCGACCTGAAGCAGGTCTGGGTCCGCCGCGCGACCGTGAACCTCGGCTACACCCTGACCGGCGCCCTCAACCTGGGGCCGGCGGTGACGTTCCAGACGCGGGTGGAGTGAGGGGCTTGTGGCCTTTCGGGGAAAGGGCTCCGCCCCTTCCCCGAACCCCTTCCCCGCCGAGGGGCAGCGGCCCCTTGTGTCTTGGCGATGATGCATAGTGTGACCGCCGGTGCAGGGCTGCAGCCCTGCACCGGCGGCGCGATCTCGAGGCCGTCGGCCCTTCGGTCCTAA
>NZ_JAERQN010000015.1 GCF_016805305.1 Falsiroseomonas ponticola
TCATGCGCAAACTCGTCGTCATCCTGAACGCCATGATGCGCACACGACAGCCTTGGGCCACCTCCAACCACCAGACCGCCTGACCCCACCACGCCCAGCGCAAGACGGTTGCTCGGAACCCATGAGATTGGTTGGTGAAGGGAGGGGCACGGAGCGCGTTCCCGGCCTGCGGTCGCTGTGACCCGACAGATGGTCTTTCCATCCCGCGGAAACCGGGAAATGCCGGGATGGGGCGGGAGATATCGGGAAACCGGCCTTTAAGCTGAAAAAATTTGGTTTTCGCGGCTAAGCGGGTCTGCAGGGGGCCGCCAGATGGTTCTTCCTCGCCCAGTGGCCTGGCGAGCGCTGGCGCAGGGCTAACCCATTGAAGCGCCGTGAGGGCGACCCGCAAGGGTGTAAACGAAAGTGCCATGCCGTGCAGCCAGTTTACACCAGGCCTCAATCCCGCATGAAACCGCCAAAAAAACGCGGTTTCGCCCGCTCCAAGGCCCGAAGCCAGGAACAGCGAGGTGTAAACTGGAAAGAAATCCTACTTCCGAAGGTCGTTCCGGCTTCGGCTATTCCTGGACGGTCCGCGGGCGGCTGTCGAAGGCGGCCCAGAAGCGCCCGACGATGGCCAGGCGTTCGGCGTCGAGGTCCGACAGCCTGATGGGCGGAAACTCGGCAGCGTTGACGCTGCTGATCTCGATCTCGTCGCCAACCCACGCCAGTCGCTTCAGGCCCAGCTCGCCATCCAGCCGGATGCCGTAGATGGCGCGGCCCTGCGGCGGCAGGACAGTGCGCGTCAGGTCCAGGATGGCGATATCACCGTCGCGGATCTCCGGCTCCATCGAGCGGCCGCGGACGTGGAAGCCGGCGAGCGCCGATATCTGCTGATGCGCTGACCGCACGGTCGCGAGTGGCAGGTCGAAGTGCCCGATCGGCTCGCCCCATGGCCAGACGGTGCGGCCTGGACCTGCGCCCAGCTCCACCGGATAGAGCGGCACCCGGACCAGGTCGGCGGACGGCAGCGCCGTGGCATAGGGCGAGCTGCTGGTCTGAGGCCCTTCACCTGTCGCCAGCCATTCCAGCCGCACGCCGAGCGCGATCGCCAGCTTGGCAAGCTTGTCGGCGCCGGCGCGCGATCCCTTCAGGTACGCGTCGAGCAACGGCCACGAGATGCCGGCTTCGCGCGCGACCTGCGCACGGCTCCGTTCCCCTATCGCCAGCCTCAATCGCTCCGCGAATGCCGGGTCAGGCGGCACCGCAGGCTTGTGCTTTCGCACCTTCCCTTCAGAAAGGCGCTTTACATCATCTAAAGCCATTTATATCCTGTCCCTCGATTACAGGGATCAAGGGCGAGTTAGAGCATGGTTCGTCGGCTGAGGCAGCCCCTTTCAAAGACCGACTGGACGGCCCTCGACTTCTTGATCGAGCTGCGTCTGCGGGGCCTCAGCTGGGCGTCGCTTGCCCGAAAGCACGGCATGCACCCCAACACGCTGCGCACGGTGGTCGATCGGCCCTGGCCGGGCGGCGAAAAGCTCGTTGCCGCCGAGTTCGGTCTTGAGCCCGCGGTAATCTGATGGAGCAGGTGAGAGCGGAGCTGCCGGTGGACGCCCTGGTCATCGGCGCCCTCATCCCGCCGCTAGGGCAGCCTCTCCGCGAGTTGGACGGCGACGCGGCGATCAGCTTTCTGGCAGCCGAGGCTAGGCCGACGCCGTCGGGGGTTCATGACGACCGGCCGGAGACCATTCGCGCGCTACAAGGGGTGCTGTGATCGTATCCGGTATTGGGTCCTAACTGCCCAGGACAGTTTTCCGCGACGGGCCTGGTCCGCGGCTTTTGTGGCGGAAGAACCATTTGTCGCTCGGCGGAAGAACCAAACGGCGCGCTACAGTCGCGCCGAGCCCCTCCCTTCACCAACCAATAACCTCGCGGTCCAGGGGGCCGCTGCCCCCTGGCGGGGGAGAGGTCTGGAGAGGGGCGAGCAGCCCCTCTCCAGGACCCACCTACGCCGCCTCCGCCGCGCTCTCCCGCCCCCGGATGAAGTCGGCCGCGCGTTCGGCGATCATCAGGGTGGTGGCGTAGGTGTTGGCGGAGGGCATGGAGGGCATGATGGAGGCGTCCACGATGCGGAGTGATTGCATGCCGTGGACGAGGAGGCGGTCGTTGACGACGGCGGTCGGGTCCGTCTCCGGCCCCATGCGGGCGGTGCCGATGAGGTGGTAGGTGGTGCTGCCGTTCTTCTTGGCGAAGTCGAGGAGTTCGTCGTCGGACTGGGCGCTCGGCCCTGGCAGCGTCTCCCGTTCCAGGAAGCGGGAGAGTTGCGGCGTGTTGAGCATGCGGCGGACCAGGCGCATGCCGGCCAGGTGGACGCGGATGTCCATGGGGTCGGAGAGGTAGTTGGGGTTGATCTCCGGGTCCTCGAAGACGTTGGTGCTGCGGGCGCGGACCCAGCCCGTGCTTTCCGGGCGGTGCTGCCAGGAGCCGGCGGTGACGCCGGGGTAGTCGTCCAGGATGTAGACCTTGCCCTCGGCGTAGCTGCCGGGGGTGAAGACGCATTGCAGGTCCGGCTGGTCCAGGCCTTCGAAGCTTTTCCAGAAGACGTGGACGTGGGACGGGGCCGTCGCGAGGATGTTGGGCCTGCCCATCGCCCAGCGGGCGAGTTGCGCGCCGAGCTTCAGGCCGCGGCCCAATTGGTTCAGCGTCTCCACCCCCGGCTTGGCCCGCATCACGAGGCGCGATGCATAGTGGTCCCGGAAGTTGGAGCCGACGCCGCGGAGTTCATGCACGACGGGCACGCCGAGCTTGCCCAGAAGGTCCGCGGGCCCGACGCCCGAGACCTGCAGCAGCCGCGCGGTGTTGCAGGTGCCGGCGGAGATGATGACCTCCCGCCGCGCCAAGACGCGCTTCGGGGCCTCGCCCGGCCCGTGCAGGTATTCGATGCCGATGGCGCGCTTGCCCTCGAAGATGATGCGGCTGGCCCGCGCATTGGTGCGGACTTCCAGGTTCTTCCGCTGCATCGCCGGGTGCAGGAAGGCGCGGGCGGCCGAGATGCGGCGGCCGTTCCTGATGGTGCGCTGGTAGTAGCCGACGCCGGCCTGGTCGCCGGAATTGTAGTCCTTGGCGCGGGGGATGCCGAGGCCGAGGCAGCCCTCGATGAAGGCCTCCGAGACCGGGTGGATCCAGTCCATGTCCGTGACGGGGATGCCGCCCTCGGTCTTGCCGCGAGTCTCGCCGGCCACGCCGATGCGGTTCTCGCTGCGGCGGTAATAGGGCAGGCAATCCGCGTAGCCCCAGCCGCGATTGCCGCGCTGCGCCCAACTGTCGAGGTCCGCGGGCTGGCCGCGATTGTAGATCATGCCGTTGACGGAGGAGCCGCCGCCGAGGGTGCGGCCCTGGGTGGTGCTGATCCGGCGGCCGCCCGTCATCGGGATGCCTTCCGTCTTGAACTGCCAGGTGACGCCGGGGTCGGCCAGCGTCTTCACGAAGCCGGCGGGCAGGTGGATGAAGGGGTTGCGGTCCGGCGGCCCGGCTTCCAGCACGCAGACGGTGACGCCGGGGTCGGAAGTCAGCCGGTTGGCGAGGACGGAGCCGGCGGCACCGGACCCCACGATCACGTAGTCGAAGCTCTCTTCACTTGCCATGCCGGCCTGTCCCAACCCTGTCGGCGCGCAGGATAGGGACCGCCGGCGGGCCCCGCAAAGATGGGGGGCGGCGTTCATCGCCCCGTGATCGGCCACGCGGGGCGGGGCTGGCGTGCTAAGGCAGGCGGAACCCTCCCCGGATACCCCATGCCGCCCTGGCTTCCGCTTCTCCTCGGCTTCCTGACCGCCGTCGGCCCGCTCTCCACCGACATGTACCTGCCGGCCTTCCCCGCCATCGAGGCGGAGCTGGGCACGGGCTGGGGTGGCGTGCAGATCACGCTGGCGGCCTGGTTCGTCGGCCTGGCGGTGGGGCAGCTGGTGCAGGGGACGCTGGCGGACCGGCTCGGCCGGCGCCGGCCGCTGGTGATCGGCACGGCGATCTACACCCTGGCCTCCATCGGCTGCGCCCTGGCGCCGGACATGGTGACGCTGTCGGCCTGGCGGTGCCTCGCGGCCTTCGGCGGCGCGGCGAGTGCCGTCATCCCCCGCGCCATGGTGCGGGACCTGGCGACGGGGCATGAGGCGGCGAAGCTGATGTCCCGCCTGATGCTGGTGATGGGCGCCGCGCCGATCCTGGCGCCGACTCTGGGCGGGCTGCTGCTGGTGGGCGGGGGCTGGCGGACGATCTTCTGGGCCTCCGCCTTCTATGGCGCCGCGTCCTGCGTCCTGGCCTGGACATTGCTGCCGGAGACGCTGCCGCCGCATCTGCGCAGCCGCCGATCGCCACTCGGCATGGTGGCGGATTTCGGGCGCATCGCGACGGAGCGCGGCTTTATCACCCATGCGGTGATGGGCGGCACGGCGATGTTCGCGGTCTTCGCCTTCATCAGCGGCGCGCCGGACGTCTATATCCAGCAATACGGCATCGCGCCGGCGCAGTTCGGGCTGCTGTTCGGCATCAGCGCCGCGGGCTTCATCGCGGCATCGCAGGTCAATCCCTGGCTGCTGCGGCGGCTGGGCGCCGCGCGGGTGCCGATGCTGGCGCTGCGGACCAGCCTGGCCGCGGTGGCGGCGATGGTGGTGATGGCGGCGACGGGCTTCGGCGGCTTCCTCGGCATCTTCATCCCCGCCGTGGTGGCGCTGGCGAGCACGGGCCTGGTCTTCCCCAACAGCGCGGTGGGGGCGCTGGCGCGCCATGCGACGCGGGCGGGCAGCGCCTCCGCCCTGCTGGGCACGCTGCAATTCGCGCTGGCCGCGCTGGGGGCGGCGCTGGTCGGCGTGCTGAGCAATGGGACGCCGCTGCCCATGGCGGTGATGATGCTGCTGGGCGTGGGGCTTTCGATGCTGGCGGCGATGTTCCGGCCGCGCTGATCGCGGCCGGGCTGTGGCTTTTGAGCCACTAACCCTTTTAAGCCGATTATGCCGTTTATGCGCGTTTAGCACCGTTTTTCGCGTGCCGTTCCGGGGGTGCAGGCCCCGGCGGGTGGCCTCTGGACACAGGGATGGCGTTGGCGGCGAGGAACATAGCAGAAACAACTGACGAAATGCCAGCGCTTTCGGGGGGCTTTGCCCCTGCCCTACCCGGCCCTACCGTCCCCGCCATCGCATGGGGATGGGTGATGGCGGGCAAGCGGGTTCTGGTGGTCGGCGCGGGGATCGTGGGGCTGGCGCTGGCCTGGCGGCTGCAGCGCCTGGGCGCCGAGGTCGCGATCGTGGACCCGGAACCCCCTGGCGAGGGCGGTGCCAGCTTCGGCAATGCGGGCGCGATCTCCACCAGCTCCGTCGTGCCGCTGGCGACGCCGGGCGTGCTGAAGACGGTGCCGCGGATGCTGTTCGACAAGGCGGCGCCGCTGCACATCCCGGCCGGCTACTGGCTGCGGGCGGCGCCCTGGCTGGCGCGCTTCGTCGCCAGCGCCACCCCCACCAGCGTGGCGCGCGTGGCGAAGGCGCTGGACCAGTTGCTGCACCTCGCCACCGAGCAGCACCAGGCCCTGGCGCGGGAGGTGGGGGTGCCGGAGGTGCTGGTCTCCAACGGGCAGCTCTATGTCTATCGGGACGAACAGCAGCTGGCCAAGGATGCCTCGAGCTGGGCGATGCGGCGGGCGCATGGGGCGGAGGTCGTGCGGCTCGACCGCGCGGGGATCGAGGCGCTGGAGCCGGAGATCGGCCCGGCCTACCGGATTGGCATCTTCCTGCCGGACCACACGCATTGCGCCTCCCCTTTTCGATACGCGCAGGCGGTGGCGAGGGCCTTCCGCGACGCGGGCGGGGAGATCCGGCAGGACCGGGTGCTGGCGCTGACGGTGGCCGATGGCCGCGTGACCGGCGCGCAGGGCGACTACATGCACCACACGGCGGAGGAGGTGGTGGTGGCCGCCGGCGCCTGGTCCGCGCGGCTGGTGGCCCCCTTGGGCTACCGCATCCCGCTGGAGACGCAGCGCGGCTACCACGTGAACCTTTCCGATTCAGGGCTGTCGCTGCAACGCCCGGTGATCCCGGCGGACCGCAAGGTGTTCATCACGCCGATGGAGGGCGCGCTGCGCGTGGCCGGCACGGTGGAGTTCGGGGGGCTGGAGCGCGCACCGAACGAGGAACGGGCGCGGCTTCTGTACGGCGACCTGACGGCGGTGTTCCCGCAGGCGCGGGTGGAGGGCGCCGAGGGCTTCTGGATGGGACACCGGCCCTGCCTGCCCGACAGCGTGCCGGTGATCGGGCCGGCGGAGCGGGTGAAGGGGCTGTGGTTCGCCTTCGGGCACGGGCATCTGGGGCTGACCGGGTCGGCGCCGACGGCGGAGATGCTGGCGCCGGCGATCATGGGACGGCCGGGGAATGCGGATATGGGGGGGTATGCGGCGGAGAGGTTTTGAGGGGTGAAAAGCGAGGTAAGCACATAGGCACAACAGCTCTGTGCGAGGCCCATTTACCTTCACTGTCGGCTCTGAGTAATATTATAACACCGAGCTGCCCGGCGCTTCAAAGGTATCGACAAGTGCTTCTCAAAGCGTTCTAATGAGTGGGCGCTGGTCGTCTAGTGGTCAGGACCCTCGTCCCTGTGTCGAGAAACGGATGTTCGAATCGTCCCCGGCGCACCAATCGAAACTTCATAGAGCTGAGCTGTGGATAGCTTAGACGAATTTTTCGCGAGGATACAGGCCGTTCGCCGCAGGCTTGGTCTAGCAAACAGCTCTCCGTGGTTTCGAGGCCACGCTCATCCTAACTATAAATTGACACCAACATTGTTACGAGAAGACTATATACAGAAAAACAAGATAAATAACCATCTACAATTCGAAAAGAACCTAGCTTGCGAATTTATAACACGAGGTGGCAGCGAGATATCTAATCATAACGATGCGTGGGAGCTGCTTGGCCTCATGAGGCACTACGAGATGCCAACTAGGCTTCTTGATTGGACAACCTCGTTGAGCGTCGCCTTATATTTTTCATTGAATGATTTTCCAGATAATGATCGCGAGAATAATCCCCATATCTGGCTAATGAATCCTCATCTCTTAAATGAAAAAATTACTGGGAACGTTGTTGTTTTTGATTCTGTAGATAGGCTTGATCTCTCTTACTTCGATTGCCTCCTCGGAAAGTCAACATATCAGTATAACGGTCCTGTAGCGCTCCGGCTGCCCCTCTCAAATCCCCGCATCAGGGCGCAACGAGGATGCTTCACTTTTCACGGAACTGGCCTTAATGACGCTTCCATATCAGACGATAAACCTCTGAACGATTATGGGGACCGCATAGCGAAAAAAATAGATATCCCAAATCGCCTAGTTCCGAAACTGCGGTCTTGGCTTGAGCTTGATGGTGTCGACGATTATTTCATTTACCCGGAGCTACATAATCTATCCGGCAGCTTGAAGAAAAGTCTACTAAGAGGTATGAGATAATTAATCGTCGGAATTCACCGCATGTGCGAGCCCAAGCACAACATGCCTCAATATCTCGTTACGACCCAATATAATATCGCGTGATCAGTCGAAGATTTGGGAGCGGGTCTCAAAAGCCACCCTTGCGCCCGCAAAATCGTCACAAAACTATGAGAATATGGTAGATAACCTCAAGATCTTTTACGATTTACTTAACGATCTCCCGTCCGCGTTGATCGTTGCGGCGCCAAAGGCAGCCTGTTAACGCGAGCGCCTTCCTGGGGGACGCCTTGATGATGCATGTTTAGAGCATTGTGGCGGGCGACTGAAAGTGAGCCGCGGTTGCCGCAGGCGACGCCAATCTTGAAGCGGGTCACTACCGCACCATCGCCTCGCCCCAGGGCGAACGGCAGTTGATCGACGACCTCATGGCGCGCCTGCGCACGGGCCTGCCCAGCGACGGCCTATTAACTACCGGCTGACGGCGGCGGTGGAGGCGCAGTTCGAAGCCGTCCTCCGCCACAGCGTGGAACAGCATGGCATCGACGCAGCCGGCCGCTGCGCCTAACTCATCCGGGTCACCATGCACGCCCTCGGCGAGGACCCTCGATTGATCGGGTCAGCAGAGGTGCCGCGGCTTCCCGGCGTGCTCGCCTACCCCACGCGCCTGGCACGCCGCCGGGTCGATCCCAACAGCCGCGTCGGCCGCCCGCGCCATCTCATCATCTACCGCGTGGCACCCGACGGCATCGTCGTCATCCTCGGCCTGGTCCATGACCGCATGGTGCTGTCGCGCGCCGCGCAGCGGATGGCGCAGGAGGGGTGATCACCCCCTCCCCATCCCCACCACCCCCATCTCCCCCATCGTCTCCGCCAGCGCCTCCAGCGCCCGCCCGATATCCGCCTCCGTCACCACCCCGATGCAGGCGATCCGGAAGGTATTCGCCGCCGCCAGCCGCCCCGGGAAGATGATGAAGCCGCGCCGCTTCATCCCCTCATACAGCGCCTTGAACGAATACGCGGGGTCCAGCGGCTCGTGGAAGGTCGCGACGATCGGCGACGCGACCGAATCCTCCAGCAGCGTGCGAAACCCCATCTGGCGCATGCCATCCACCAGGCGGCGCCAGCTGCGGTGGTAGCGGGCGTGGCGGCCCTCGATGCCGCCTTCCTCCTCGTGCTCGCGCAGCGCCTCGGCGAAGGCCAGCAGCAGGTGCGTCGCCGGCGTGAAGCGGAACATGCCCGTGCGGTCCAGGTGCTGGTTCTGGTCCCAGAGGTCGAGCGTCAGGCTGTGGCAATTGCCCTTCGCCTCTTCCAGCGCGGATTTCTTCGCCACGATCCAGGCCAGGCCCGGCGGCGCCTGCAGCCCCTTGTTGGCGGAACAGATCACGGCGTCGAAGGACAGCGTCCTCGCATCCAGCCGGAAGGCGCCGAAGCTCGCCACCGCGTCGATCAGCAGGCCCTTGCCGAGGCGCCGGCAGACGGCGGCGATGGGCTCGATCGGGTTCAGGATGCCGGTGGAGGTCTCGCAATGCACGAGCATGACATGGGTGATGCCGGGATCGGCGGCGATCGCGGCCTCGAACTGCTCGGGCGTCGGCGGCGTGTAGGGGGCGGTGCGGAAGCTGGTGTAGGGGGTGCGGATGCGCCGCGCGATCTCCACCAGGCGGTCGCCATAGACGCCGTTGGTGTGGATCAGCAGCTTGCCATTGGCGGGGACGAAGGTGCCGATCACGGCCTCCGTCCCCGAGGTTCCGCTGCCCACCAACGGAATCGCCGTGTGCGTGCCGGCGGCGTTGCAGAGGCCGAGCAGGTATCGCCGCGACCAGGCGATGGTCTCCTGCATCTCGGCCTCGCCGGAGGCGAGGTCCCGCAGCATGGCGCGCTTCACGCGGGCGGAGAGGGTGACGGGCCCGGGCGTGAGCAGCAGGGGCTCGTCCTCGATCCGCACCGACTCAGCATGGTCCATCGCGAAAGCCTCCGCCGCCCGCGCATCGTGGCGGCGGAGGCAGCTTGCTACAAGCGCAGCGCCGCCAGGTCGATGGCGCCGGCCATGGCGACATAGCCCGCGCGGTTCGGGTGCAGCTTGTCGCCCGGGCCACCCGTGGTGCTGTCCGGCACGAATTCCGGCTTGAGCTGCCCCGTCGCGCTGTCCAGCGTCGCGCCGTCGAAATCCGCGACCGCGTCGAAGACGCCGGCATTGCGGATGAAGTCGTTCAGCGCGCGGCGCTTCTGGTCCTGCTCCGCGAAGCCATGCGCGGCGCTGGTGCTGCCGAGCGCGGTGGTGACGGTCGCGCCGATCACGCGGATGCCGGGCAGCTTCTCCCGCAGGGTCGCGACGCCGCGGCGCATGCCGGCGATCACCGCCTCGGCTGTGGCGTTGCCGTTACGGGAGAAGTCGTTGGTGCCCTCCAGCCAGATGAGGTGCGTGACGCCCGAGAGGGTGATGACATCGCGCTCCAGACGCGCGAGCGCGGAAGGCCCGCCCGGGAAGGGCGTGGCGGGCGTGTATTCCGGCGGGCCCACCACCTGGTTGCCGCCGATGCCCGCATTCACCACGGCCACGCGGTTGGGCTGGGCGGCGTGAAGGCGGCGCTGGAGCACATCGGGCCAGCGGTCATCGCCATTCATGGTGCTGGCGGTGCCATCGGTGATGCTGTCGCCGAAGCAGACGATCACGGGCGTCGCCGCCGGCATCATCATGTCCACGGCATCGAGGAAGAACCAGGAGGCGGTCGGATGCGGGAAGGCCGCATCCGTCTCCTCCGCCCCGCGCGCGCCGGCGCCGGGCGCCGTGGCGTAGGAGGTCTGGAGCGCCTTGGCGTGCCAGGTCATGGGCCCGCTGCTGCCGGCCACGTGGAAGGAGACGGCGAGTTTCCGGCCGGCCAGCAATGGCGAGGCGGGATCAGCGGCGAAGGGCAGCGCCACCGCATCGCTCCAGGCATCGCGGCCGGGGGCGATGGTGATGCTGCCCTGGCCGCCGAAGCGCACGGCCTGGCTCGTGCCGGGCATGACGGTGGCGCCGCCATGCTGCAGGCCCACGAAGACGCCATCCAGGGTCAGCGGCCTGGTGCCGAGCGCGTTGGAGAAGCGGAGGCGCGCCTGCGGGCCCCAGACCGTGGGGCGGACGATCATGCGCAGCGACTGGTCGCGCGCGCCCTCGGCCGGCGTCGGGAAGGCGAAGGACTGGTTGGGCTGGGCCGAGGGATTGCCCACGGGATAGGGTCCCTGGACGGAGGCCGCCCAGCTGGTGGCCCAGCGGCCCGGCGCGGCGGTTTGCGCCAGCGCGGGGGCGGCCGCGGCGGCGGCCATCAGCGCGCCCACCGCGCGGCGCGGCATGCGGAACTCGGACATGGTGCTTCCTCCATCGCCGCCGGGTTGGCCCCGGCGGCGAGGGGAAGGCTGGCACGCATCACGCCGCCAGGGAATGCGGCACGTCGCGCGCGACCTCGGCCAGGATGGCGAAGGAACGAAGCCGCGCCTGGTGGTCATGGATCTGCGCCGTCACCATCAGCTCATCCGCGCCGGTGCGGGCGATGAAGTCGGCGAGGCCGCGCTTCACGCTCTCCGGCCCGCCGACGATGGAGCAGGAGAGCGAATGCGACAGCATGGCCTGGGCCTGCGGGTCCAGGACCATGTCCGCGCGCGGCGGCGGCAGCTTGCCCGGCGTGCCGCGGCGGAGGTTGAGGAAGGCCTGCTGGAGCGAGGTGAACAGCAGCCGCGCCTCCGCATCGGTGTCGGCGGCGAAGACGTTCACGCCGAGCATGACATGCGGCTTGGCGAGGCGGTCACTCGGCCGGAAACGCTCGCGGTAGATCGCGACGGCATCCATCATCTGCCCGGGCGCGAAATGGGAGGCGAAGGCGTAGGGCAGGCCGAGCATGGCGGCGAGCTGCGCGCCATAGGTCGAGGAGCCGAGGATCCAGGCCTCCACGGCTTCGCCCGCGCCGGGCACGGCGACCAGGCGCTGGCCGGGCTCGGCGGGCTTGAAGTAGTTCAGCAATTCGACGACGTCGCGCGGGAAGTCCTCGACATCGCCATCGAGGTTGCGGCGCAGCGCCCGCGCCGCGAGCTGGTCCGACCCTGGCGCGCGGCCGAGGCCAAGATCGATGCGGCCGGGGTGGAGGGCGGCCAGCGTGCCGAACTGCTCCGCCACCATCAGCGGCGCGTGGTTCGGCAGCATGATGCCGCCGGCGCCGATGCGGATGGTGCGCGTCGCCGCGCCGACATGCGCCAGCGCCACCGCGGTCGCCGCGCTGGCGATGCCGACCATGTTGTGGTGCTCGGCCATCCAGTAGCGGGTGTAGCCGAGGCGCTCCGCCTGCTGGGCGAGCGAGGCCGAGTTGCGCAGCGCGTCGCCGGCGCTGCTGCCTTCGGGAATGGGGGAGAGGTCGAGGACGGAAAGCTGTGCCATGGCCCGGATATGGGGTGCCGTCAGGCCTCGGGGAAGCGGGCGATCCAGTGGCGGGCGATGCTGTCGCGCCGCGCGAACCAGGCACCGCCCTTGTCGCGCATATGGCGCAGCAGCCGGTCGAGGCCCGCGATGCGGCCGGCGCGGCCGATCATGCGCAGATGCAGGCCGATGGAGAGCATCCGCGGATGGTCGGCGCCTTCCTCCCAGAGGGCGTCATAGGCATCGACGCAATATTCCGTGAAATGCGCGGCGGTGGTGAAGCGCTGGCTGCCCTGATGGAAATGCATGTCGTTGGTGTCGAAGCTGTAGGGCAGCACCAAATGCCGCGTGGCGCCGACGCGGGTGAAGAAGGGCAGGTCGTCGCTATAGGCGTCGCTGTCATAGAGGAAGCCGCCGTGTTCCAGGAGCAGGCGGCGGGTGTTGGCGGAGGGTGCGGACCTGGTGTGCCAGCCGATCGGCGCCGTGCCGCAGGCGTCGCGGATGGCGGCGACGGCGCGGGCGATGGTGGCCCGCTCATGCGCCTCCTCCATCCCCGCATGGCGTTCCCAGCGCCAGCCATGGCAGGCGACCTCATGCCCCCGCGCCACCGCATCCTGCGCCAGCCAGGGCGACCGCTGGATGGCGCGGCCGCAGGCATTCAGCGTGGAGGGCGCGCCATGCGCGTCCAGCACCCGCATGATGCGGTGGTAGCCGACGCGGGTGCCGTATTCGAAGTGGGTGTCGCGGCAGGGATCGGGGCCGCCCTTCACCTCGTCCGTCACCTCATAGACCGCCTCGTTCCGCTCATCGCCATCGATGATGGACAGCTCCGCCCCTTCCTCGACATTGACGACGAAGGAGACGGCGACGCGCGCGCCCCCAGGCCAGCGCGGATCCGGCGGGTTGGCGCCATAGCCGAGGAAGTCGCGGGTGTCGGTGGTCAAGGGCGGGGCTCCGGCGAGTCGGGAACCCGTAGTCTATATCGCCATCGCATAGGCCGGGCGGCGCGGATCGGCGGCGGCGGCGATCAGGCCACTCGCGGTGTCGGTGCGGATCACCTCCACGCAGCCGGCCAGCGCCGTCCATTCGGGCCAGTCCGCGATGACATGGCCGCGCGCGGCCAGCGCCTCCCGTGTCTCGGCCGGAATGCGCGCTTCCAGGGAGAGGCGCCCCGGGAAGTAGTCATGCGGCGAGGAGGAGGAGGGGAAGGCATAGGTCGCGATGCGCGGCGCCTCCACCGCGGCCTGGGGCTCCATGCCGAAATGCAGGATGTTCAGAAGCACCTGCAGCATCGCCTGGGGCTGCACGTCATTGCCCGGCGATCCGAAGGGCATGATGCCGCCATCCGCCAGTTCCACCATCGCGGGGTTGGGCGTCAGCCGCGGCCGCTTGCCCGGTGCATAGCCCGCGGGATGCGTCGGATCGGGCCGGTTCTGGGAGCCTCGGCCGGAGACCATCAGCCCCGTCCCCGGCACCAGCGGCCCGGTCCAGGACCCGTCCGACGGCGTGGCGGAGACCGCATTCCCCCAGCGATCCACGACGCAGACATAGGAGGTGCCGGCCTCCACCGGCGGCTCCTCCTCCGCCGAGACCGGCGGGTTCGCATTCGCGCCGATCCCGATCAGCCGTTCCGGCATGCCGGGATGCGCGCGGCCCGGGTCGATGGCGGCGGCGCGGCGCGCGATGTGCGCCGCCGACAGCATCTCCGCGATCGGCACATCGACGAAGTTCGGGTCGCCCACATGGTATTCGCGATCGGCGAAGGCGCCCTTCAGCGCCTCCGCGATCACGTGCAGGTACTCCGGCGAATTGTGGGCCAGGCCGTCGAGGCCGTGGCGCTCCGCGATCAGCAGCGCCTCCAGCAGCGCGGGGCCCTGGCACCAGGGGCCGCAGCCCAGCACGCGGTTGCCGCGCCACTGCACGGCCAGCGCGGGTTCGATCGGGCTGCGATAGGCGGCCATGTCCGCCATGGTCAGGTAGCCGCCTTCCCGCGCCTGGAAGGCCGTGATCTCCCGTGCCAAATCGCCCTGGTAGAAGGCGGCGCGGGCGGCTTCCAGCCCGGCCTCCCGCCCCCGCCCCGCCGCGGCCTTCTCCTCCTCCATCATGTAGGCCAGCGACCGCGCCAGGTCCGCCTGCACGAATTTCTCGCCGACGCGGGGCGCGCGGCCGCCGGGGTGGAAGATCGCGGCGTTGTAGTCCCAGCGCGCGTAATCCGCCTGGCGCTTGGACAGGCTGCTGTGCAGCAGCTCATAGACCGCGAAGCCCTCCGCGGCGAAGCGCCAGGCGAAGCCCGCGATGTCGCTGAAGCTCATCGTCCCATGCCGCCGCAGCGCCGTGATCCAGGCATCGGGCGCCGCCGGCACCACCGTCCGCAACACGCCGGGCGGCATCTTGCCCCCATGCTTTTCCCGGAACAGGTCGGGCGGGATCGAGGCCGGCCACGGGCCGAGGCCGACGATCGTCTCCACCCGCCCATCCGCCATGCGGATCATGATCGGCGCCACCCCCGCGACGCTCACGATATCCGGCTGCAGCACGCCGAGCGCGAAGCCCGCCGCGCAGGCGGCATCCACCGCGTTGCCGCCGCCCTCCAGCACCGAGAAGGCCGCCGCGGTGGCGAGGTAGTGGCCCGCGGAGACGGCATGGCGCGTGCCCGCGATGGTCGGCCTGGTCAATGGCATTCGTGTGCTTCCTTCAGTCGGCGCGCGCGCCGGAACGCTTCACCACATCCGTCCAGCGGGCGATCTCCACCGGCAGGAAGGCGGCGAAATCGGCGGCGGAGAGCGAGCGCGGCCGCATCCCCGCCGCCACCATCTGGTCGCGGAAGCGCGGGCTTTCCGTCACGCGCCGGATCGCCTCCGCCGCCGTCGCCACCACCTCCGGCGGCGTGCCGGCGGGCATGGCGAAGCCGAGCCATCCGCTGGCCTCATAGGCCGGATAGCCCACTTCCGCGAAGGTCGGCACATCCGGCAGCAGCGGGTCCCTGCCCTGCCCCGTCGTCGCCAGCGCGCGGATGGTGCCGGCGCGGATGCCGGGCAGCAGCGCGTTGATGGTGTTGAAGGTCATCTCCACCTGGCCGCCGAGCAGGTCCGTGATGGCCTGCGGGCTGCCGCGATAGGGCACATGCGTGATGTCCACCCCCGCCACCAGGCGGAACAACTCCCCGGCCATATGCGTGGAGGACCCGCTGCCGGCGGAGGCCCAGTTCAGCGCGCCGGGCCTGGCCCGCGCCGCCGCCACCACATCCGCCACGCTGCGGAAGCGGCTATCCGCCCGCACCGCCAGCGCGCAATCATTGCTGGCGCCGAGCCCGAGCGGCGCGAAGCTGGTCAGCGGGTTGTAGGGCACGTCCGGGATGATCGCCGGCGCGATCGCCAGCGAGGACGAATTCACCACCCCCATCGTGTAGCCATCGCGCGGCGCCTTCGCCAGCACATCGGTGCCGAGCGTGCCGCCCGCGCCGAAGCGGTTCTCCACCACCACCGGCTGGCCCCAGGCCTCCGACAGCGCCTGCGCCACGGCCCGGCCGAGGATGTCCATCCCCGCCCCCGCCGCGGCCGGGACGATCATGCGCACGGGGCGCGAGGGCCAGGCCGCCTGCGCGCGCACCGCGCCCGGCATGGCCAGGCCGAGCCCCGCCAGCACCGCCCCGCGCCGTGTCAGAAGCACCCGCATGCGCGCCCCCTCGCCCCGTCTCGCGAAAGCCTAGTCCCCCGTCGCCGCCACGGACAATCACCGCAACCGGCATCAGCGTGATGCCGCGGCACCCGCGCCCGCCTGCCGCGTTACCCGCGCGAACGGGAACGGGGCCGCCCCATGCGCGCACAAGTGGAACGGACAAGCTGGATGATCGCCGCGGCCGCCCTCGCGGGCGCGCTGGCGCTGCAGGCGAACAGCCGGCCGCCGCCGCCCCGCCGCATCCCCGCCGGCCGCGGCACCACGCCGACCCCGCCGCAGGACAGCTCCGGCGCCGGCAGCAACGCCGCCAGCCCTTCCGAGATTCCCGCCCGCGGCTGGTGGGACATCCTGAAGCG
The DNA here is from genome assembly GCF_016805305.1 of Falsiroseomonas ponticola. Taxonomy (GTDB): domain Bacteria; phylum Pseudomonadota; class Alphaproteobacteria; order Acetobacterales; family Acetobacteraceae; genus Falsiroseomonas; species Falsiroseomonas ponticola. The sequence goes on from NZ_JAERQN010000015.1 coordinate 15,872, forward strand.
CGCGGTGATGGAAGCCGGCAGCGACCGCCTGCTGACGGAAGCCGCGGGCGTCACCTTCTACACCCTCCTCGCCCTCTTCCCCGGCATCGCGGCCCTCGTCTCCCTCTACGGCCTCATCGCCGATCCCGCGACGGTGTCCGACCACCTCGGCGCCCTCTCCGGCTTCATCCCCGGCGGCGGCATGGAGATCATCCGCGAACAGGTCACGCGCATCACCTCGAAGGAACAGACGACCCTCGGCCTCTCCGCCCTCATCGGCCTGGCCCTATCCCTCTGGAGCGCGAACCAGGCGGCCAAGGCGCTCTTCGACGCGCTGAACGTCGTCTATGAGGAGAAGGAGAAGCGCTCCTTCATCCGCCTCAACCTGGTCAGCCTGACCTTCACCCTCGGCGGCATCGCCTTCGCCGTGCTCGCCATGGGCGCGGTCATCGCCCTCCCCGTGCTGCTGACCGCCATCGGCCTCGGCACCGCCACCGAAACCCTGCTGCGCTGGGCGCGCTGGCCCGTGCTGCTGCTGGGCATCGCCCTCGCCCTCGCCTGCCTCTACCGCTGGGGACCCAGCCGCGCGGAAGCCCGCTGGCGCTGGGTGACCTGGGGCAGCACCTTCGCCGCCATCGCCTGGCTGATCTTCTCCGCCGGCTTCTCCTTCTACGTGGAGAACTTCGGCACCTACAACGAAACCTACGGGTCGCTGGGCGCCGTCATCGGCTTCATGACCTGGATCTGGCTCTCCGCCGCCGTCGTGCTGTTCGGCGGCGAACTCAACGCCGAAGCCGAACACCAGACCGCCCGCGACACGACGACAGGACCGGAACTCCCCATCGGCACCCGCGACGCCCGCATGGCGGACCGGGTGGCGCCGGGGTGATGGTGGCGCGCGCGTGGCTTCTGGAGAGGGGCTCCTCGCCCCTCTCCAGACCTCTCCCCCGCCAGGGGGCAACGGCCCCCTGGACCGCGAGGTAATTGGTCGGTGATGGGAGGGGCACCGCGCGCCCGCGTGTTCGGAACGCGTTCCACGCCCCTCCCATCACCGACCAATCTCATGGGTTCCAAGGGCCGCCGGGCCCTTGGCGGGGAAGGGGTTCGGGGAAGGGGCGGAGCCCTTTCCCCGACGCTACCGGCGCGACACCATCACCCCCGCGCCCCCCGCGCCAGCGTGCGGCGCGCGCGTTCGACGATGGGGAGGTCGATCATGGCGCCTTCGAAGGCGACGGCGCCGAGGCCCTTCGACAGCGCGTCTTCGAAGGCGGCGATGAGGCGGCGGGCGCGGTCGAGTTCGGCGGGGGTTGCGCCGTAGATTTCGTTGATGAGGGGGACGTGGGCGGGGTGGATGCAGGAGGCGGTGGCGAAGCCGAGGTTTTTCGCGCGGGTGAGCGCGGCGCGGTAGGCGTCGAGGTCGTCGATCTGGGCGAGGGCGCCGAGGGAGCCCATGGGCAGGATGTTCGCGCTCCGGGCGGCGGCGATGCAGTGCATGGCCCAGACATACATGCTGTCGGCGGAGGGGATGCCGCCGAATTCGGTGGCGAGGTCCTCGGCGCCGACGGCGAGGGCTGCCATGCGCGGATCGGCGGCGGCGATGGCGTAGAGGTGGGGGAGCGAGGCGGCGGTTTCGGCGAGGGCCAGGAAGCGTGTGCGGCCGATCGGGATGCCGTGCGCGGCTTCGCGGGTCGCGACGACTTCGGAGAGCAGGCGGATGTGCTCCGGCCCCATCACCTTCGGCAGGATGAGGCCAGTGGCGCCGGCGGCCACCGCGGCGGCGATGTCGGGGAGTGCCAGGTCGAGCGGGCGATTGATGCGGACGATGACGTCGGCGCCGGACTGGGAGACGCGCGGCGCGGCGGCGGCAAGGGCCGCGCGGGCGGCGTCCTTCGCGTCGGGCGGGATGCTGTCCTCGAGGTCGAGGATGATGGCGTCGGCGCCGCGGGTATGGGCCTTGGCGATGAAGCGTTCGGCGGTGGCGGGGACGAAGAGGAGGGAGCGCCAGTTCGGGGTCATGCGGCGGGGGCTTTCGCGGCGCCGGCTTCCATCATCGCGGCGATCTGGGTGTCGTCGTAGCCGAGCTGGGCGAGGAGTTCGCGCGTCTGCGCGCCGAGGCGGGGCGCGGGCAGCTTGTCCTCTCGCATGCCGCCGCTGAAGCGGTTCGGGATGCGGGTGCGGCGGAGCGCGCCTTCGGTCGGGTGGTCCTCGGGCTCGAAGAAATTCACGTCGGCCAGGTGCGGGTCGGCCATCAGGTCCTCGAAGGTATTGTAGCGGGCGCAGGGGATGTCGCGCGGGCCGAGGATGGCGAGCCATTCATCGGTGGTGCGGCTGGCCATCGCCGATTTGCGGATGCTGAAGTAGTGCGCGGCGTTGGCGGTGCGGGCGCTCGCGCTGTTGAGGCGCGGATCGTGCTTGAGTTCGGGCTGGCCGATGGCGTCGAAGAAGGCGAAGGCCTGGGCGTCGGTGTTGGGGCCGATGGTGATGAAGCCGTCCTTCGTCGGCAGCGGGCGGTAGTCCGGGCTCAGCAGGCGGTTGTCGCCGGAGGGGCCGGCGGGCGGGTCGAAGGTGGCGGCGCCCATGTGTTCGCTCATGACGAAGCTGGCCATGTTCTCGAACATCGGGACCTCGATCGCCTCGCCCTTCCCGGTGCGTTCGCGGCGGTAGAGGGCGAAGCCGATGCATTGCGCGGCGATGAGGCCGGTGACGTGGTCCGTCATCACCATGGGCACGAAGCGCGGCTCGCCGGTCGCGCGGTGGAAGGTGGCGGCCACGCCCGAGAGCGACTGGATGACGGGGTCATAGGCCGGGCGGTTGGCGTAGCGGCCTTCGCTGCCGAAGGCGAGGATGCCGACATGGATGAGGCGCGGGTTCAGCGCGGCAAGACTCGCGGGATCGAGGCCGAGGCGTTCCAGCGCGGCGGGGCGGACATTGCTGACGAAGACATCGGCGCTTTCCAGCAGCCTGCGCATCGCCGCCATGCCGTCCGCCTGCTTCAGGTCCAGGCAGATGGAGCGCTTGTTGCGGTTGAACTGGATGAACTTGCCGGACATGCCGGGGTTGCGGCTGCCCTGCGCCAGGCGGCGGAGGATGTCGCCTTCCGGTGGTTCCACCTTGATGACGTCGGCGCCCTGGTCCGCCAGCATCCGCGTGCAGATCGGCCCGACGACGACGGAGGTGAGGTCGATGACGCGGATGCCCTCCAGCGGCCCGCCGCTCATGCGCCGCACTCCACGGTCATTTCCGCGGCCTGGTGGCCATCCTTGTCGGCGACCCAGGCGCGGATGGTGGTGCCCTCGGCGGCGCCTTCGAAGCGCGCGGTATCGCCGACGAAGAGCGGCCGCATGAGGCGGGCGGAGAAGGCGCGCAGCGCGCCGGGCGCGCGCTTCAGGGCGGAATCGAGCAGCAGGTGCATGGTGAGGCCGCCATTCATGACGACGCCGGGATAGCCCTCCGTGCCCCTCGTGTAGTCCGCGTCATAGTGGATGCGGTGGGCGTTCCAGGTGATGGCGCCGTAGCGGAAGACCTGGACGGGATCGAGCAGCGTCGCGTCCGACCAGGCGGCGCCGGCGGGCGCGGGGATGGGCGCGGTGGTGGTGCTCGCGGCACCGGGCGGCACGGCTTCGCGGTAGATGGCGTCGAACTCGTCCACGGCCAGCGTCTCGCCGCGCGCGGTGATGGTGTGGCGCATCGTCAGCACCACGATGGTGCCGCTGCGCGCGGCCTTGGGCGCGATGCCGGCGACCTCCACCGTTTTCGTCGCATCATCGCCGACGCGGAGCGCGCCATGCACCTGCACGCGCCGGCCCGCGCCCATGCGTCGGGGCAGCGGGATGGGGGGCAGGAACTCGCCCTTGCGGGGATGGCCGTCCGGGCCGATGGCGGAATGCCGCGCCACGTCGCTGAAGAAGAGGTTGAACCAGTGGGAGGGGATCTCGCTGCCCTCCTTGAACGCATCCGGGTCCAGGTCGAAGGTGCCGGCGATGCGGCGCACCGCCGCCAAGGCGATGCGCTCCTCCACCACGCGCTTGCGGCCGATCCAGCCGGCCAGTTCCGGCATGGCGGCGGCAACGTCCTCCGCCGCGCTCATTCCGCGACGAGCCGCAGGCGGCGGACGAGGGCAGACCAGACCTCGCCGCGCTGGCGGAGGAAGGCGCCGAATTCCTCGGGGGTGTTGGGGGAAGCGGGGTCGGCGCCGACGCGGAGGAAGCTTTCGCGCACGCTCTCGGTGCGCAGCGCGTCGTTCAGTGCCTCGTTCATGCGGGTAATGATCTCGGCGGGCGTGCGGGCGGGGACGGCCAGGCCGAAGGCGTTCACTGCCTCATAGCCCGGCAGGGTTTCGGCGACGGTCGGCACCTCCGGCCATTGCGGGTTGCGCTGCGTGCCAGTGACGGCCAGCGCGCGGATGGCGGGGTTGCCCTTCACGGGCTCGGCTTCCGGCAGGCCGAGGCTGCGCGCCTGCACGCGGCCGGCCAGCAGATCCGTCATGCCCTGCGTGGATTGCCGGTAGGGGACGTGGACCATCTCGATCCCCGCCTTCTCCGACAGCAATTCCATGGAGAGATGCGTGGTCGCGCCGACGCCGGAGGAGGCGTAGTTGATCCGCCCCGGATTCGCCTTCGCATAGGCGATGAATTCCGACAGCGTCCGCACGGGCAGGCTGTTGTGAACGAGGATGACGTTCTGCGCGGTGGTGAACAGCCCGATCGGCGCGAAGTCCCGCTGCCAGTCATAGCTGAGGGTCCGGTAGAGCACGGCGTTGACGCCGCCGAGCGGCCCCGTCGAGCCCACCATCATGGTGTAGCCATCGGCGGGGGCGCGGCTGACGATCTCGGCGGCGAAATTGCCGGCCGCACCCGGGCGGTTATCGGCCAGGACGGGGGTGCCGAGGCGCTGCGCGATCGCCTCCCCGATCAGGCGGGAGACGACGTCGGTCTGCCCGCCGCCGCCATAGGGGATGACGAGCCGGATCGGCCGTTCCGGCCAGGCGGCCAGCGCCAGGCGCGGCGCCGCCAGGGTGAGCGCGGCGCCAAGCGCGGCGCGCCGTCCGACCTGGACCATGCTTCGCTTCCTCCTGTCTTGTTGGAGGAAGCCTAGGCCAGGGACGCCGCGCCGCGCAGCCCCCCGTTATGCGATCGCTGGCTTCTTCAGAACGCGCAGCATCAGCGCCGTGACCACCGTGCCCGCGACCAGCGCCACGATGTAGCCCAGCAGATGGCTGACCGCATTCGGGATGGGCAGGACGAAGATGCCGCCATGCGGCACGCGAAGCTCCGCCCCCACCATCATGGACAGCGCGCCCGCCACGGCCGAGCCCAGGACGAGGGAGGGGATCACCCGCAGCGGGTCCTTGGCGGCGAAGGGGATCGCGCCCTCGCTGATGAAGGCCAGGCCCAGCACGCCGGCGGCGGGTGCCGCTTCCCGCTCCTCCGCCGTGAAGCGGTCGCGGAACAGGTAGGCGGCGAGGGCGAGGCCGAGCGGCGGCGTCATCCCCGCCGCCATGGCGGCGGCCATGGGCGCATAGACCTCGCTCGCGATCAGCCCCGTGGAGAAGGCATAGGCCGCCTTGTTCACCGGCCCGCCCATGTCGAAGGCCATCATGGCGCCGATGATGAGGCCGAGCACGATGGCGCCGCTGCCCTGCATGCCGCGCAGGAACTCCGTCAGCGCGGCGAGCGCCGACGCCACCGGCCCGCCGGCCACGTAGATCATGAAGAGGCCCGTCACCAGCGCGCCCAGCACGGGCAGGATGAGGACAGGCTTCAGCCCCTCCAAGGTGCGGGGCAGTTTCAGGTTGCTGTTGAGCCAGGCGACGAAGTAGCCGGCCACGAAGCCCGCCACGATGCCGCCGAGGAAGCCGGCATTGAGCTGCCCCGCGATCATGCCGCCGATCATGCCGGGCGCGATGCCGGGACGGTCCGCGATGGAATAGGCGATGTAGCCGCCGAGCGCCGGCACCATCAGCGCCAGCGCCGCGCGGCCGCCGATCTGGAACAGCGCGCCGGCGAAGGTGCCCTTGTGGGCGTCGTCGAAGGCGTAGATGCCGCCAAACGCAAACGCCAAGGCCACCAGCAGCCCGCCCGCCACCACGAAGGGCAGCATGAAGGACACGCCCGTCATCAGGTGCTTGTAGGGGCCGGTCAGCTGCTTCCTGCCCGGCGCGGGCGCCGCGGCAGCGCTGCCGCCCTGGACCGTCGCCTCCGCAAGCGCGCGCTGCACCAGCGCCTGGCCGCCATTGATGGCGGGCTTGGTGCCCGACAGGAACACGCGCTTGCCGCCGAAGCGCGAGAGATCGACCTGCGTATCGGCCGCGATCAGCACCAGATCGGCCGCCGCGATGTCCTCGGCCGTCAGCGTGTTCTGCGCGCCGACGGAGCCCTGCGTCTCCACCTTGATGCTGTGGCCGAGCGCCCTGGCCGCACCCTCCAGCCCCTCCGCCGCCATGAAGGTGTGCGCGATGCCGGTGGGGCAGGAGGTGATGGCGACGATGCGCTTCGCGCCAGACGCTGCCGGCATGGCGGGCGACAGGGTGCGGTCCAGCACCGCGACGGCATCGGCCAGCACATCCTCCACCTTCGCGCGGATGGGCTTGAGGCCAGTCAGCGCCTCCGGCGGCGCGGCATCGCCGACCAGCAGCAGGGCGTCGGCCTCCGGCCGGGCGGGCAGCGGGTGCAGCACGCCGGTGGGGGTGCGGACCTCCACGGTCAGTTCACGGCCGCCCTTCCTGGCGGCCTGGCGCAGCGCTTCCGCTGCCAGCATGGCCTGGACGGGGTTGTCGCCCCCCTCCACCACCGCGATCACGCCGGACATGTCTGTGCCTCCCTCAGGCGATGGGTTCGGGGCGGAGCGTGGCGGCGATGGCCTCCACCGCCGCGCGGCCGGGAATCTGGGCGCCGGTCTTCTGCAGCTTGCCGGCGGCGAAGGCGGTGGCGCGGGCGGCGAGTGCGGGCAGCGGCAGGTCCTCCGCCAGCCCCGCGACGATGCCCGCCACCATCGCATCCCCCGCGCCGACGCTGCTGGTCACGGGCATGGCGGGCGGATGGATGCGCAGCGCGGCCTCCGCCGTGACGAACAGCGCCCCCTCCCCCCCCATGGACACCACGACGAGGCCGACGCCCCGCGCCACCAGCCGCCGCGCGGCGCCGAGCAGCGCGCCGGCATCGGGCAGCGCATGGCCGGCGAAGCCTTCCAGCTCATGCCGGTTCGGCTTGATGGCATGCGGCATCACGGGCCCCGCGAGCAGCGCCTGCAGCGCCGCGCCGCTGGCATCCGCCACCACCCGCACGCCGCGCGCCGACAGCGTCGCGGTCAGGCTCGCATAGATGCCGGGCGCGACGCCTTGCGGCAGGCTGCCGGACAGCACGGCGATGCCCCGCGCGCGCTGGACCTCCGCGATGCAGGCCTCGATCGCGGCTTCGTCCGGCGCCAGGCCCGGCAGGTTGATATCCGTCGTCTCCCCGCTCGACCGGTCCAGCAGCTTGATGTTGCTGCGCGTCTCCCCGGGGATGCGGATGCAGCGATCCTCGATGCGCTTTTCCGCGAACAGGGCGCGGAAGATCGAATCATTGCCGGCGCCGAGCAGGCCGGTGGCGGTGACCTCCGCCCCCCAATCCGCCAGGCAGGCCGCGACGTTGATCCCCTTCCCCGCCGCGTGGCGTTCCTGGCCGAGCGCGGCATTCACCGCGCCGGGGCGGAGCGAGGGCAGCGCCACCGTGACGTCGATGGCGGGGTTGAGCGTCAGCGTCAGCATCACGCCGCCGCCTGCTCGGCCGGCGCCAGGCCGGCTTCCAGCGCCCGCACCTCCTCCGCCGTGGCGCAATCCAGCGCCTGCGCGGCCAGCGCCTTCAGCTGCGCCAGCGTCGCGCCGCGCAGCATCGCCTTCACCGCCGGGATGTCGCGCGGCGTCATGGACAGCTCCCGCACGCCGAGGCCGGCCAGCAGCGCGGCGCCGAAGGGATCGCCCGCGAGCCCGCCGCAGACGCCGGTCCATCTGCCCGCGCGCTCCGCCGCCTGCACCGTCATCGCGATCATGCGCAGCACGGCGGGATGAAGGCTGTCGGCCTCCGGCGCCAGCTCCGGATTCTGGCGGTCCATGGCGAGGACGTATTGCGTCAGGTCGTTGGTGCCGATGGAGAAGAAGTCCACATGCTTCGCCAGCGCATCCGCCTGCACGGCGGCGGCCGGCACCTCCACCATGATGCCGACCGGCACCTCCGGCGCGCCGATGGCGGCGCGGATGCGGTCGCAGGCCGCGCGCAGCGCCAGCACTTCCGCGACCGAGGTCACCATGGGGAACATGATGGAGAGCTGGCCGCCCGCGGCGGCGGCGCGGTACAGCGCGCGCAGCTGCGGCTCCATCAAATCCGGCCGGCGCAGCAGCAGCCGCGCGCCGCGCACGCCGAGGAAGGGGTTCGCCTCCACCGGCAGGCGGAGATGCGGCACCTGCTTGTCGCCGCCGATATCCAGCGCGCGGACGATCAGCGGCTTGCCCGGCAGGGCCTCGATCATCGCGCGATAGGTGGCGAACTGGCTCTCCTCATCCGGCGTGACGCCGGATTCGAGGAACAGGAACTCGGTCCGCATCAGGCCGACGCCTTCCGCGCCCTGGGCGAGGGCGAAGGCGGCCTGCTCGGGCAGGTTGATGTTGGCCGCGACCTCGATGCGCGTGCCGTCGCGCGTCGTCGCGGGTTCCGCGCGCAGGGCTTCCTGCCGCGCGCGCGCCGCCGCCTGGCGGGCGATGAAGGCGCGGGCGGCGGCCAGGTCCTGCTCCCCGGGCGCCAGGTGCAGGCGGCCGGCGCTGCCATCGATGATGGCCTCCGTCCCCGGCTTCAGGTCCATCAGCCCCGCGCCCCCCGCGACCAGCGCGGGCACGCCCAGCGTGCGCGCCAGGATGGCGGTGTGGGAGGTGGGGCCGCCCGTGGCGGTGGCGAGGCCCACGACGCGATCGGGGTCGAGCCCCGCGGTGTCCGAGGGCGAGAGATCCTCCGCCACCAGGATCACCTTCCCCTCCGGCAGGTCCGACAGGCTGCCGCCGGCGAGCGAGGGATCGATTTGGCCGAGTACGCGGCGCCCGACATCGCGCAGATCCGCCGCGCGGCCCGCCAGCACGGGGTTGCCGAGCGCCGAGAGGGAGGCGGCGACGCGCTGCACCGCCTGGTGCCAGGACCAGGCCAGGCCATGGCCCTCCACCATCAGCTGGCAGGTGGTGGTGATCAGGTCCGGGTCGTCCAGCAGCCCGGCCTGCGCCTTGAAGATGGCGGCATCGGCGGCGCCGAGGCGCCGCGCCGTGTCATCCTCCAGCGCCGTCAGCTGGGCGCGGGTGGCGCGGATGGCGTGTTCCAGCCGGGCGCCTCCCTCGGCCAGCGGCAGGGGCTGGTCGGGGATGGCGGCGTCCTGCGCCGCCAGCAGGTGGATGCGCCCGATCGCCAGGCCCGGGCTGGCGCCGATGCCGGCCAGGGTGATCAGGCTGCCCGCGGGCTCCCAGCCCCTGGTCGCGGTGGCGGCGCGGCGCGCGGCGAGGGCGGCATCCGCCTTCTCCTGCGCCGAGAGCCCCGTGATGGTGGCGCGGAAGCGGGCGAGCGCCGCGGTGGCGTCACGCCCCTCCGCCGAGACGGTGATGGCGTCCCCGGGGCGGAGCCCGAGCTGCAGCAGCGCGATCAGCGCGGAGGCATCGGCGGCCTGCGCGCCGTGGCGCACCTGGATGCGGGCGCCGGTGGCGCGCGCGGCCTCCACCCAGCGCGTGGCGGGGCGGGCATGCAGGCCCGTGGGGTAGTCCAGCACCCAGTCGAAGCGCTCCGCCAGGTCCGTCGCGGGGGCGGCGGCGGGCTCGGGGGCCTCCGCGCCCAGCGCGGCGATGATCGCGGCGGGGTCGGTCACGGTGAAGAGCCGCGCGAGCGAGGCCTCGTCCTGCATCAGCCGCGTCAGGCGGCGCAGGATGGCGATGTGTTCGTCCGACGCCGCCGCGATGCCGACGATGAGATGCGCGCGCTGGCCGGGATTCCATTCGATGCCGTCCCGCACCTGCAGGATGGCCAGGCCGTTGCGGCGCACCAGGTGGCGGTCGGCCGCCATGCCATGCGGGATGGCGACGCCATGGCCGAGGAAGGTGTTCGCCGCCTGCTCCCGCGCCGCCATGCTGGCGGCATAGCCGGGATCGGCGCAGCCGGCGGCGGCGAGCATCTGGGCGAGCTGCTGGATGGCATCGGATTTGTCGGCGGGACGGGCATCGAGGCGCACCAGCTCCGGCGCGATGGCCATGCCGGGGGCCTGGGTGGGGGGCGCTGTGTTCGCCATGTCGGACGTTCCTGCCTGCGTTGCGGCGAGTGAAAACGTTTCCACTCGACCTGTCAAAGATTTTTTGGCGCCCGGGCGGGTCACGCCTGGAATAGGCGTTGAAGCGCCGCCCCGCGGGCGCCATGCTTCGCCGCGCACCATGAAATCGATCGCACCCCCTGCCCCCGCCATCGGCATCAAGGACGTGGCCCGCGCCGCCGGCGTGGCGCCCGCCACCGTCTCCCGCGCCCTCGGCAAGGGGCCGATCAGCGAGGCGCTGCGCGCCCAGGTGATGGAAGCCGTGCGCGCCACGGGCTACCGCCCCAACCTGGCCGCGCGCCGCCTGCGGTCCCAGGAAACCGGGACGATCGGCCTGATGGTGGCCGATATCGCCAACCCCTTCTTCACCGGCGTCGCCCGCGCCGTGGAACACGCGGCCTTCGAGGCGGGGCTGCGCGTCATCCTCTGCGATTCGGACCGCGATCCGGCGCGGGAGGCCAGCTACCTCCAGCTGATGCAGGAGGAGCGCGTCACCGGCCTCATCATGGCGCCGACGCGCGTGACGGCGCAGCGCCTGGCGGGGCTGGCGCTGGATGTGCCGACGGTGCTGATCGACCGCGCCGGCCCGCCCGGCCTGTTCGACAGCGTGCTGCTGGACAATGGCGAAGCCGCCGCCGGGCTGGTGGACCATCTGGTCGCCCAGGGCCACACCCGCATCACGGGGCTGTTCGGGGAGACGAGCGACACCGGCCGCGCGCGGGCGGAAGGTTTCGCCAGCGCCATGGCGCGGCACGGCCTGGCGCCCGATGCCCGCTTCATCCCCGCGACGACGCCGCCGACGGAGGCCGCGCTGGCCGTGCTGCGGGAGGATGCCGCGCCCGGCGCGCTGCTCGCGGCCAATTCCCTGCTGCTGCTGGGCGCGCTGCGCGCCACGCGCCAGGCGGGGCTGCGCGTGCCCCGCGACCTCGCGCTTTGCGGCTTCGACAACGAACCCTGGACGGAGCTGGTGGAGCCCGGCCTGACGGTGGTGGAACAGCCACTCGAGGAAATCGGCCGCGCCGCCATGCGGCTGCTCTTCGACCGGCTGCGGGACCCGGACCAGCCGGTGCGGAAGCTGATGCTCAGCGGCCGCCAGGTGGTGCGGGGATCGACGGCGGCGCGGTAGGGCTCAGCGGCGGCGCCGGCGGCCCCCGGCCTTGTGCCGGGGCCTGGCGGCAGGCTTCGGCTTGGGATTGGGCTTGGTCTTGGGCTTCGGCTCGGGCCTGGCGGCGGCCACCGCGACGGGCTTCGGCGCCGGGATGCCTTCCGGGCCTTCATAGCGCTGCAGGGTCGCCTCCGCCGCCAGGTGCGGATAGGCGCGCGCGCCCTTGGGCCAGGTGCGGGCGAAGGCCGCGACCTCCGCCTGGTCATGGCCGCGGATGGCCTGGACCAGCGCCTCGGCCGCCTGGGCGGGCTTCAGGCGCTGCTGGTTCAGCAGGCGGAGATGCCATTCCCGCGCGCGCAGCGGGCACCAATCCACCAGCGATTCCTGCAAGGCGCGGCGCACGGCCGGGGGCAGCGCCTCATAGGCGCGATAGGCATCGCCCTTCAGCGTGCTGCGGGGCCGGGTCGCCATGCTGTTGTCCATGCGCGGCTTCTAGCGGCGCGGCGCGCGCGGCGAAACCGTCAGGCGGTGGCATAGGCCAGCCTGACGACGCCATCCCCCACCCCGTCATGCGCCAGCAGGCGCAGCGGCGGGCGCGGCCCCGCGAAGAAGGGCCGGCCATGGCCTAGCGCGACGGGGTGGAGGTAGAGGTGGTAGCCATCGACCAGCCCGGCCTCCGCCAGGCTCTGCGCCAGGGTGGGGCCGGAGACGGCGATGTCGCCGTCCAGCTCCGCCTTCAGCCGGCGCGCCGCCGCCACGCCATCCGCGGCCAGCGTGGCGTCGGGGCCGGGCGCGGCGAGCGTCCGCGACGCCACCCATTTCCGCTGGCCACGCCAGGCCTCGGCGAAGGCGCGCTGGTCGGCGCTCCATTCCGGCCGGTCCTCGTCCCAGTAGCGCATGAGGTCGTAGACGCACCGGCCATAGAACCCGCCCGCGACGCCGCGCACCGCGGCGATCCAGTGGCGGAACAGCTCGGGGCCGGTCGTCATCCGGTCATGGTCCACGAAGCCGTCGAGGGAGACGTTCATGCGGACGATGAGCCGGCCCATGTCAGCTCACACCGTCAGCCCGCCGTCCACCACCACGGTCTGGCCCGTGACCATCGCCGCGCCGGCCAGCAGGAAGACCATCACCTCCGCCAGATCCTCCGGCGTGCAGCGGCGCTTGAGCAGCGCGTTGTCGATGGACGACGCCCGCTGTTCGTTCGTCCACTCGATCATCCAGGTGCTGTCCACGGCGCCCGGGGCCACCGCATTCACCCGCACCTCCGGCGCCAGGCCGCGCGCCAGGTTCTTGGTCAGGCTGATGACGCCGGCCTTGGTCGCGCCATAGGCCATGGAGGAGCCCGGCGAATTGATCCCGGCGATGGAGGCGGTGTTGACGATGGCGCCGCGCGCCGCCCGCAGCGCCGGCCCCGCCGCCTTGGCGCAGCGGAAGACGCCGAGCAGATTCACCTCGATCACGGCCTGCCAGAGGTCTTCCGTCAGCCGGTCGAACTCATGCGGCGCCACGGAGGTCCGCGTGCCCGGCGTGCCGGCATTGTTCACGAGGTAGTCGAGCCGCCCGAGATCGGCGACCGCGCGCAGCACCATCCGCTCGGCATCCGCGGCATCGCCGACGGAGCCGGGGGCGGAGATGATTCGTGCCCCGGTCTCCGCGGCGAGCTTCGCCACCGCCTCCGGCCCTCGCGGGTCATCGGCCAGGTGGTTGATCGCCACCGCGCAGCCGCTGCGCGCCAGCAGCGTCGCGGTGGCGAGGCCGATGCCGGAGGCGCCGCCCGTGACCAGCGCCGCCTTGCCCTTGAGGTCGTAGGTGATCATGCGCTGCGTCCCTGCCCTGCCATGGTGCCGATGTGCCTGATGGCGCGCTTGAGTTCCATCAGCCGCCGGTCGCGCGCCTCGAACAGCGCGGCGGCATCCTGCCCGCCCCAATCATAGAAGCCGGCGCCGGCCATGACGCCGGTCTTGCCCTCCGCCACCAGCGCATCCACCGCCTCGCACTTCCCGCGGACGGGCGGCGGTTCGTACATGCGGTTGGCGAGGCTCGCCTGCATGAAGGGCAGGCCGGTGAAATCCGCCTTGGCCAGCATGCCGAGGATGGGCAGGCGCAGCGCGATGCCCTCGATGATGGCGGTGTCGATCTCCTCCGCCGTCGCGACGCCGTCATCCAGCAGCTTCTGGATCTCGAGCCCGATGGCGGATTGCACGCGGTTGGCGATGTAGCCGGGCACGAATTTGCGCATCACCACGGGCGCCTTGCCCATGGCGAGGCAGAGTTCGCGCGCGAAGGCCACGCAGGCGGGGTCGCATGCCGGGCCGCCCACGATGTCCACGAGGTCCACCAGATAGGGCGGCGTGTACCAGTGCATGATGATCGCCCGCGCCTGGCGCCGCGCGGGGATCAGCGGGAAGGGATCGAGGTAGCTCGTGTTGCTGGCGATGATCGCGGCCATGGGCGCGACCGCGTCGATCTGCTCGAACAGCGCGCGCTTGGCGTCCGGCTTCTCGATGATCGCTTCCACGATCAGGTCGGCCTCCTCCACCGTCTCCGCCAGGGTGGGCAGGCGCGTGACATGGGCGTGCAGCCATTCGGCGTCGCGATCCGCCGGCGCCTCCCCGGCCTTCACCAGCGTGGCGAGCGCCGTCTCCATCAGCGGGCCCGCCTTGTCGAGCGTCGCCATGGCGCTGTCGGTCAGCCGCACCTCATGCCCGCCCAGCGCATAGACCAGCGCGAGGGCGTGCCCCATCGTGCCGGCGCCGATCACCGCGACCTTGATGCCCATGCCTTGAACTACTCCGTCGGTGTGTAGGGTTCGGGGGCGCGCGCCTCGATATCCGTCCGCACGTCGAGGACGACCGTCTCGCTGGCGGCCAGCGCCTCCCGCAGCGCGGGGGCGATGTCCTCGGGCCGTTCGACGGTGATGCCGCGCAGGCCGAAGCCGCGGGCGATGGCGGCGAAATCGGCGTGATCGCCGAAGCGCAGCAGCTCCGCCGCCGCCGCCGGGTCGTTCCCCGCGGCGCGGCGGAGGTTGGGCCAGCCCTGGCCGAATCCCCGGTTGTTGTTGACCACGCAGACGACCGCGATGCCGAGGCGCTTCGCCGTCTCCAGCTCCGCCAGGTGGTAGTGGAAGGCGCCGTCGCCGGACCAGCAGAGCACGGGCCGGTCGGGCGCCGCGCATTTCGCCCCGAGCGCCGCCGGGAAGGCCCAGCCGAGCGAGCCCGCCGCGCGCTGGTAGCCCTGCGTCGTCAGGTCGATGAGCGTGCCCGTCCAGATGCCGGAATAGCCGGTATCGGCGACCAGCATGCCCTCCGGCGGCAGCGCGGCCGTGATCTCGGCGCAGAGCCGCGCGGGGTCGATCGGCAGGGCGTCGCTGGCGAGCCGCGGCGCCACCGAGGCGCGCCATTCCGCGACCAGCGCCGCCGCTTCCCGCGCGAAGGCATCGTCGCGCGCGGGGCGGCCGAGCTGGTCCAGCACCTCGGACAGCACCGCGCGCGGGTCGCCCAGCAGCGCCACCGTCGCGGGGAAACTGCGGTCGAAATCGAGCGGGTCGGCATCCACCTGCAGGATCGGCACGCCGGCGCGCGGCAGGCGCCAGCCATGGGTCATCTGGTCGCCGGTGTCGCAGCCCACCAGCAGCACCAGCCCGGCCTGCTCCAGCACGCGGTTGGCGGGCGGCGCCGAATAGGAACCGACGACGCCCGCCACGCGGGGATGCGCGGTCGGCACCAGCGCCCGCGCGCCGAGCGTCGTCAGCACCGGCGCCTCCAGCGCCTCCGCAAGCGCGAGCACCTCCGCCCCGCAGCCCGACAGCATGGCGCCATCGCCCGCCACGATCACGACGCGCTCCGCCGCGACCAGCGCGGCGACGGCGGCGGCCACCGCATCCGGGTCAGGCCCGCCCCGGAAGCGCGGCGCCGCCAGCGCGGAGAGGTCGGCGGGCGGATCGGCGACGCTTCCCTGCTCCACCACCTCCGCCATCAGCCCATGCAGGTCGAGATGCACGGGCCGCACGGGGACGGAGACGGCGGCCGCCCAGGCCTGGCGCAGCAGGCGCGGCAGATGCGCGGCCTCCGCCACCTCCGCCGAGAATTTCGTCACGGGCTGGAACAGGGCCGCATGCGCCACTTCCTGGTAGGCGTTGCGGTGCTGGGCGGCGTGCGGCTTGCGCCCGGTCAGCGCGATGACGGGGCTGCGGGCGAGATACGCATCCTGCAGCCCGGCAGCCAGGTTCGCCGCGCCCACGGACTGCGCCGCCACCACGCCCGGCCGCCCGCCGACGCGGCCATAGGCGTCCGCCATGTACACGGCCGCCTTCTCCGTATGGGCCAGCACCGGCTTCACGCCCAACCGCGACAGCGCCATCAGCGTCGGCCGCAGCACGGCATCGACGAAGAAGACGTGGCTCTGCCCGGAAGCCGCCAGGCTCGCGGCCAGCCATTCGGCGCCGGTCATCATCGGTCGTTCCCCCATGGCGGCAGCCTGCCCGCGCGGGGCAGGGCCGGCAAGCCGGGGGGTCAGGACCCGCGATAGGTCGCGTAGCTCCAGGGCGTGCAGAGCAGGGGCACGTGGTAGTGCCCCTCCCCCGCCCGCAGCGTCACCACGATCGGCACCTCGTCCAGAAACCCCTCGCCCCTGAAATGGGCGCCGATGTGGAAGCGCAGCTCGTAGGTGCCGGCCACGAAATCCGTCGCGCCCATCAGCGGCGCGTCGGTGCGGCCATCGGCGTTGGTCAGCGCCTCCGTCACCTTCACGCGGGCCGCGCCCTCCAGCCGGAACAGCTCCACCCGCACGCCCTGTGCCGGCCTGCCGGCGGCGGTGTCGAGGATATGGGTCGTCAGCGCGCTGACCTTCATCAATCAGCCCCCTTCAATCCGCCCGGGCCCCCGCCGCGACCCAGGCGAGCAGCTTCTGCCGTTCCTCCCGCGTCATCTCCGTCATGTTGCCGGGGGGCATCGCCTCCGTCGCCACCTGCTGGCGCATGGCCTGGGCCCAGCGGCGGATCTGCGCGGGGTCGTCGAAGCGCACGCCCTTGGGCGCGGCGGCAATGCCTTCGAAGCTCGGCCGGGCCGCGTGGCAGGCGGCGCAATGGGAAGCGGTGATGGCCTGCACCTCCGCGAAGCTCGGCACATCCACCCCCGCGATGTCGGGGCCCCGCTTCGGCATCAGCATGATCGCCAGCACCACCACCACGGCGGTGGCCATGGCGGGCAGCATCACCTGGTTCCTGCCGACCTGGCGCAGCACGAAGTACTGGCGCACCAGCGCGCCGGCCAGCGTGACGGCCAGCAGCACCACCCAGTTCCACTGGCTGCCCCAGGTCATGGGGTAATGCGGGCTGATCATCAGGAACAGCACGGGCAGGGTCAGGTAGGTGTTGTGGACGCTGCGCTGCTTACCCCAGCGGCCGTATTTCGGATCCGGCTCCTGCCCCGCCTGCATGGCGGCCACCATCTTCCGCTGGCCGGGGATGATCACCATGGCGACATTCGCCACCATGATCGTGCCCGTCATGGCGCCGATCTGCAGGAAGGCGCCGCGGCCGCTGAAGACGTGGCAGGCGACGAAGGCCGCCACCACCAGCAGCGCCACGCCGAAGATGGAGAGGTTGCGCTCATTCTCCCCGAACTTCGACTTGCAGACGAGGTCATAGACCACCCAGCCGCCCACCAGCATGGCGGCGGAGATCGCGACCGCGACGCCGGGCGAGAGGTCCATCACCGCGGGATCGATGAGGTAGGTGCTGGCCTGGCCCCAGTAGATCAGGATGAACAGGCTGAAGCCGCTGATCCAGGTCCAGTAGGCTTCCCACTTGAACCAGTGCAGCTTCTCCGGCAGCTGCGCCGGGGCGTTCACGTACTTCTCCTTCCGGTAGAAGCCGCCCCCATGGATCGCCCATTGCTCCCCCTTCACGCGGGGGTTGCCATCCCGCGGCGGGTCCAGCTGGTTGTCGAGCCCGATGAAGTAGAAGCTGGTGCCGATCCAGGCGATGCCGGTGATGAGGTGCAGCCACCGGATCAGCAGGTTGGCCCAGTCGGCGAGGTAGGCGAGGTCCATCGGCATCCCTGGGGCGCTTCGCGGCGCCGTTTTGCCCCCGGCGCGGGTCAGCGCCGTTTTGCGCTGCAACAATCGCGAAACCCGCCCCCAGGGGCAAGGGGCTTCCCGCCGCCGGGTCAGCGCACCTCGTGCCAGGGCTCCGGCCGCTCGCCCCGCCGGAACAGGATCATGCTGTCGAAGAAGCTGACGCTCTCCGTCGTCCGGCAGAGTTCCGTCACCGGGTCGCCCGGCCCCCGGTCCGCGGGCGGGATGCCGAGGCGGTCCATGGACCCCACGCGCCCCGTCCATTCCTGCAGCCGCTGGCAGACGCCGAAGGCGACGTCGTAGATCGACCGCCCCTGCGGGTCATCCGCGAAGGGCCCGCCCCAGAAGGCGGTGTGCGTGTCCTCGATCAGGTAGGCCCCGGGCAGGCGCATGGCGGGGTAGAGCACGTCGAAGGTCGTGATCTGCTGGCGCGCGGTGTGGCCGCCATCGTCCAGCACGATGTCGGGCGGCCCCATCTCCGCCAGCGCGGCGCGCAGGAAGGCGGGGTCCGCCTGGTCGCCGACGAAGACCCTGGCGCCGGGCAGGCCATGGGCCTCCGTCGCCGGGTCGATGTCCATGCCGAAGATGCGCGCCTGCGGGCCCAGATAGTCCTGCCACATGCGAAGGCTGCCGCCCCGCTGCACGCCGATCTCCAGCATCGTCACCGGCTTGCCCACGAAGCGGGCGAAGGCCTGGTGATAGACCTCGAAGTAATGGTGCCATTTGTGGATGGGCGGCTGGTCCTGCCGCCCCTGCAGGAAGCGCCGGTAGAGGGGGTTGTCGGGCGGGCTGTGGTGCATCCTGCGGGGCCTCTCGGCCGGCCTTCATGCCGGGCTTCCCCGCCGGCATAGCGGCGGGGGCGCCAACAAGCGGTTAACCTCACCTTCCCGTGCCGGCCATCCTGCCCCTTCGTCACGCGGCCGGGCTGCGGTAGGCTGCCCCGCCCATAGCAGGAGGCCGTGATGCGCCGTCGCCTCGTCATCCTCGCCGTCGCCGGCGCCATCGCCCTTCCGGTGGCCGGTGCCCTTGCCCAGGCGGAGGCGGAGCGCCGCGTGGATGCGGCGATCGAGCGGCTGCGCGCCGCGCTCGGCCCCGAGGCCCGCATCACCTGGGGGCTGCGTCAGGTCGATCCCGTCTCCGGCCGCACGCGGCTGGGCGATGTCGTCGTGGTCAGCACCGGCCGCCGCGTCACGATCGCGGAGGTGCTGCTGGCCGATGTCTCCGAAGCCCGGCTGGGCCGCGCGGAATTCCGCGCCGTGCTGATGACCGAGGGCAAGGGTGAGCGGACGGAGCTGGCCCGCCTGGTGCTGGGCGGCGTGCCCATCCCCGCCGCCGGCCAGGGCATCGACCCCGCGCAGCTGGAGATCGGGCTGCTGGAGGCGGAGGCGCTCTCCATCCAGAGCGTGGAGGGCACCATCCGCCTCGGCCGCCTGGCGGCGGAGGGCTATGCGCCGGGCGTGCTGGGCCAGGCGGTGGCGGAGGGGCTGGAATACCGCGGCGGCGGCAGCAATGCCGGCAACAACGCCCGCATCGGGCGCCTGGCGCTGGCCGGCGTCACCATGCCGGTGCCGGGCCAGGACATCGACATCAAGGATGTCACGCTGCGCAGCGCCAGCCTGGAAGGCGCCTCGCTGGTCGATGCGAGCCGGAAGGTGGACGTCTCGCTGGGCCGGCTGGCGCTGCGGGACTGGGTGCCGGGGCGGCTGACGGACCTGGCGGTGGAGGCCGTCTCGGTCGGCACCGAATTCGGCGCGATGGGGCCGGGCGTCTTCCGGCTCGGCCGCTTCGTCATGCAGGGGATCGATGGCGCGGGCCTCGCCACCGCCTGGTCCACCAATGTCCAGCCGGCCGACCCGGTGCCGGGCGTGCCGCAGCTCTTCCTGGCGGAGGGCCTGGCGGCGGAGGCGAATGGCGCGCCGCTGTTCAGCCTCGGCCGTTTCCAGGCCGATGGCAGCATGGCGGCGGATGGGGTGCTCGGCGGGTCCCTGGTGCTGGACGGGCTGCGCGTGCTGCTGCCGCGCGGCAGCGTGCCCCCGCTGGAGCAGATGGGCTACAGCGAGATCGCCGGCGGGCTGGAGATGCGCGGCACCTACCGCCGCGCCGGCGGGCGCTTCACGCTGGAGCCCTGGCGGACCAGCTGGCAGGACGCGGCGACGCTGACGCTGGGCGGCCGCTTCCTCGACATGCCGGCGGCGGAGCCGGGCGCGCCGATCGATTCCGATGCGCAGGCCGCGGCGCTGATGGCCGGGCGGCTGGAACGGCTGACCCTGTCCTGGCGGGACCAGGGGCTGCTCGGCCGCGCCATCGCCTGGCAGGCGCGCCAGCAGCGCGTGCCGGAAGCGCGGGTGCGGGAGCAATGGGCGCAGATGGTGATGGCGATGCCCCTGCCGGGGGATGCGCCCCCCGCCCGCGGCCGCGCCGCGCCCCCGGCCACGGCGGGCAAGGGCGCCACCGCCCCCGCGCCTTCCGCCGGCGGCAAGGCGGGGCCGGCGCCCCAGGCCACCGGACCCGCCACCGGACCCGCCACCGGTCCCGCCACCGGTCCCGCCACTGGGCCATCCACTGGGCCCGACCCGCTGCCCGCGATCCGGGAAGCGCTGGCCCAGTTCATCCGCCAGCCGCGGGAGATCGAGTTCACGCTCCAGCCGCCCCAGCCCATCGCCTTCGGGGAGATGGCGGGCCTGGCCGGCCTTGGCGCGTCGGAGACGGCACGGCGGCTCGGCGTCTCGGTGCGGCTGCCCTAGCGGCGGCGGCTAAGGGGGGGGATGGCGGGCCGGGCCCGGCCACCCCACCCCGTTGATTTTCCGCCCTTCCCCCGTCAAAAGCGCCGCAGCCGGGCACAGGGAAGACACGCCGCATGACCGCATCGCACGCCACCACGGTCACGCCCGCGCCCAACCTCGTCGCCGCCGTCTCCGAATCCCGGCAATGGGACCGCATCGCGCAGATGGCGCGGCTCGGCGGCTTCACCGATGCCGATGGCCATCACGGCGTGAACCGCGCCGCGCTGACGAAGCTGGACCGGGAGGCGCGGCGCCTGCTGCTCTCCTGGGCGGTGCCGCTCGGCCTCAAGCCCTCGGTCGATGTGCTGGGCAACCTCTTCCTGCGGCATGAGGGGACGGAGCCCGGCGCCGCCGCCGTGATGGCCGGCAGCCACATGGACAGCCAGCCCAATGGCGGGCGCTTCGACGGCATCTGGGGCGTGCTGGCGGCGCTGGAGGCGGTGCAGGCCATCCGGGAGGCCGGCGTCGCCACGAAGCGCCCGATCGAGATCGTCGCCTGGACCAATGAGGAAGGCGGCCGCTTCGCGCCGGGCTGCATGGGCAGCATGGCCTGGTCCGGCCACCGCCCGCCCGATACCTGGAACGACACGGCGGATGGGGAGGGGCTGCGCTTCGGCGACGAACTCGCGGCGCTGCTGGCCGCGGAGGCCGATATCCCGCGCCGCGGCCTCGGCATCGTCGAGGGCCCCCGCCCCTTCGCCTATGTCGAGCCGCATATCGAGCAGGGCCCGCTGCTGGAGGCCGAGGGGCTCGATATCGGCGTCGTCACCGGCATCCAGGGCAGCCGCTGGTTCCTGGTGGAGATCGAGGGCAAGACGGACCATGCCGGCACGGCGCCGCTCTCGCTCCGCCGCGACGCGGTGCAGGACATGGTGCGCGCCATCAACGCGCTGAACGCGCTGATGGCGGACCCGACCGACGTGCTGCGCTTCACCGTGGGGCGGATCGAGGTCGGCCCCAATTCCAGCAACACGGTGGCGGACCGCGCCCGCTTCACCATCGATTTCCGCCACCCGGACCCGGCCGTGCTGCTGCCGAAGGGCGATGCGATCGAGGCGACGGTGAAGGGCGCGCTGACCAGCTGCCGCGCCACGGTGACGGAACGCTTCCACGCCCTGCCCGCCCGCTTCGACGCCATGGTGCAGGACCTGATCGAAGGCGCCGCCGCGGCGCAGGGGCTGAGGAGCCGCCGCATGCCCTCCGGCGCCTTCCACGATGCGCAGTTCCTGGTGCCGGTCTGCCCGACGGGGATGATCTTCATCCCCTCCCGCGGCGGCGTCAGCCACCATCCGGCGGAATACAGCACGCCCGGCCAGGTCGCGAATGGCGCGCGGGTGCTGGCGCAGGTGCTGGCGGAACTGGCGAACCGGTGACGATCCGGCCGCGCAAGCGATGCTCCGCCTAAGTTGAGTCGCGGCGGCGGCGGCCGGGCGTTAAGGCTCCCGTAAGGCCCGGCCGGGACCCGGACGGTGCCGCTCGCAGCCGAAAGTCACGTGCATGGGCGTTGAGGATAGGGGCACGGCCCGCCCTGGCACCGGCGCGCCGGGGCCCTGGCCGCCCGGCCCGGCCGCCCCCGCCACCGGCGCGCTGGAGACGATCCTGCGGCTGATGCGGCACTCCCGCCAGCCGATGTTCGTGGCCTGGGGACCCTCGCTGTCCTTCTTCTACAACGATGCCTACGCGCCGATCCTGGGCGGGCGCCACCCGGACGCCTATGGCCGCCCCTTCCAGCACGTCTGGCCGGAGATCTGGGACGCCATCCTGCCGCTGATCCGCCAGGCGCTGGCGGGCCAGGCGACCTGGAGCGAGAACCTCCACCTGGTGATGGAACGGCACGGCTACCGGGAGGACACCTGGTGGACCTTCTCCTACAGCCCCGCGCATGACGAGGCCGGCGCGGTGGCCGGCATGTTCTGCTCCTGCATGGAAACCACCGGCCAGGTGCTGGCGGAACGCCGTCTGCGGGAGAATGAGGGCCGCTTCCGCGCGCTGCTGGACGCCGCCCCCGCCATGATGTGGGTGACGGACCGCACCGGCTTCTGCACCCATCTCAGCCGCAGCTGGTACGACTTCACCGGGCAGACGCCGGCCACCGCGCTCGGCACCGGGTGGCTGGATGCCGTGCATCCGGAGGATCGCGGCCCGGCCCGCGCGCGCTTCCTGCAAGGGGTGCGGGACCGCGCGCCCTTCCGGCTGGACTACCGGCTGCAGCGCGCCGACGGCGCCTGGCGCTGGACGATCGACGCGGCGGAACCGCGGCTGGTCGGCGGGGGCGAGTATCTCGGCCATGTGGGCTCCGTCCTCGACATCACGGAGCGGCGGGAGACCGAGGAACGCCAGGCGCTGCTGGCGCGGGAAGTGGACCACCGCGCCAAGAACGTGCTGGCGGTGGTGCAGGCCGTGCTGCGCCTGACCCGGGCGCCGGACATGCCGAGCTTCGCCCGCGCGGTGGAAGGCCGCGTCGCCGCGCTGGCCCGCGCGCAGACGCTGCTGGCCAAGGACCGCTGGGCGGGCGCCGACCTGCGCAGCATGGTGGCCGGGGAGCTGGCGCCCTTCCTGGTGGAGCATGGCCAGCGCGACAGCCGCGCCACGCTGCGCGGCCCCGCCGTGGTGCTGCCCGCCGCCACGGCGCAGCCGCTGACCATGCTGATCCACGAACTCGCCACCAACGCCATGAAGCATGGCGCGCTGTCGGTGGAGAGCGGGCGGCTGCTGGTGGCCTGGCGGGTGGAGCGGGAGGCGCTGCACCTGGACTGGGTGGAGACGGGCGGGCCAGCCATCATCGCGCCGCCGCTGCGCACCGGCTTCGGCACGCGGGTGCTGGATGGCACCGCGCGCGGCCAGCTGGGCGGCACCATCGCGCTGGAATGGCGCGCCACGGGGCTGGCCTGCCGCCTGACCATGCCGCTGGACCGCGCCCCGGGCGGGGAGGAGGAGACGGTGCCCGGCCTGGCGGGCTGAGCCTCAGGCCGGCAGCCCCTCCGCCCGCAGCGCCGCGCGCAGCGCCCCGGCATCACGGAAATGATGCGCCCGCATGCCGACGGCGCGCGCGCCAACCACGTTCTTCTCGCTGTCATCGATGAAGAGGCAATCCGAGGCGGCCAGGCCGTTGCGGTCCAGCAGGCGGCGATAGATGGCGGGGTCGGGCTTCAGCAGCCCCTCCTCCGCCGAGACCACCACATCGATGAAGCGGGCCAGGAAGGGGAAGCGGGCCTGCGCCTCCGCGAATTTCTCGCTGGAGAAGTTGGTGATGGCGTAGAGCGGCACGCCCGCCTCCCGCAGCCCCTCCAGGATCGCGACCGTGCCGGGGACCTCGCCCGGCACCATCTCATGCCACCGGTCGCTATAGGCGGCGATCAGGGCGGCCTGGTCGGGGAACAGCGCGGTGCGCTCGGCCACCGCCTCCGCCCAGCGGCGGCCGCGATCCTGTTCCAGGTTCCATTCCATGGTGCAGACGCGGCCGAGGAAATCCGCCCGCGCCGCCGCATCCGGGATCAGCTTGCGGTACAGGTGCTCCGGGTCCCATTCGATCAGCACATTGCCGACATCGAAGACCACCACGGACGCCGCCATCCCGATTCTCCCGCTATGCCGGGGGGATGGTAGTCCCGAAGGGCTCCTCCACCCCAGCCCGGGCCAGGTCGGCCGCCAGGCGGCCGGCCGGGTCGTCCCCGCGCCGCACCGCCTCCGCCGCCGACAGCGCGTAGAGCAGCAGGGCCGGGCCCGCGAGCCCGATGCGCAGCCCGACCTTCCCGGCCCGCGCCAGCGCATCCCGCGCGCGCGGGTCGTCCCCCGCCATCTCGGCCAATGCCTCCAGCCCATCCCCCGCCAGGGGAACCGGGCGCCGAGCCTCAACCACGCCGCGACGCGGCCATCACACCACTCCTCCTGCCACGCGCGCCCGCGCGGGGCCGCATGAACGATCCTTCACCCTGACGGCACCCATAGCCGCCGGACTCGAAAGGGCCGAGTGACATAAGGTTACAGCATTTTCACGTTCCCGGCATCCCCCCCGAACCGGCCCGGCGGGCAACCCTTGCCCCGGCGGGCCATCGGGGGCAGAGAGGCGCCCCCTTCATCCTCCCCGGATGCCCCGCACGCCATGAACGACCGCATCTCCCTCCCCAAGGACCGCATCCGCATCCTGCTGCTGGAAGGCATCGCGGACAGCGCGGTGGAGCTGTTCGGCTCCGCCGACTACGTCACCATCACGCGGGAGAAGAAGGCGCTGGAAGGCCAGGCGCTGATCGAGGCGGTGAAGGGCGTCCATATCCTCGGCATCCGGTCCCGCACCGAGGTGACGGAGGAAGTGCTGGCCGCGGCCGATCGCCTCATCGCCATCGGCTGCTTCTGCATCGGCACCAACCAGGTGGACCTGGCCGCCGCGGCGCGCCGGGGCGTCGCCGTCTTCAACGCCCCCTTCAGCAACACCCGCAGCGTCGCGGAACTGACGCTGGCGGAAGCCGTGATGCTGATGCGCGGCATCGTGGACAAGTCGAACGCCGCCCATGCCGGCGGCTGGGACAAATCCGCTGCCAACAGCTGGGAGATGCGCGGCAAGACGCTCGGCATCATCGGCTACGGCAATATCGGCAGCCAGCTCTCCGTGCTCGCCGAGGCCTTCGGCATGCGCGTGCTCTACCACGACCACACCGGCAAGCTGCCGCATGGCAACGCGACCCCGGCAGGATCGCTGCGCGACCTGATGGCGCAGTCGGACGTGGTGACCATCCATGTGCCGGAAACGCCCGACACCGTCGGCATGATCGGCGCCCGCGAACTGTCCTGGATGAAGCCCAGCGCCATCTTCATCAACAACGCCCGCGGCACCGTGGTGGACGTCGAAGCCCTGGCCGCCGCCCTGCGCGAGAAGCGCATCCTGGGCGCCGCCGTGGACGTCTTCCCGGTGGAGCCCAAGCGCAACGGCGACCCCTTCGAAAGCCCGCTCCAGGGCCTGCCCAACGTGCTGCTGACGCCCCATATCGGCGGCAGCACCGCCGAAGCGCAGGACCGCATCGGCCAGGAAGTGGCCCGCAAGCTGGTGGACTACAGCGACACCGGCGCCACCATGGGCGCCGTCAACCTGCCGCAGGTCCAACTGCCCGTCCGCCCGGCCGGCGCGCGCTGGACGCACCTGCACCGCGACGCGCCCGGCATGCTGTCCCGCATCAACGAATGCTTCGGCCGCCGCGGCCTGAACATCGCCGCCCAGTACTACCAGACGGATTCCGAACTCGGCTACATCGTGGTCGAAAGCGTCGAAGCCCGCGCGGAAGCGGAAGCGATCCTGGCCGAGCTGCGGGAACTGCCGGGGACGGTGCGGGCGCGCCTGATCTACGAGCGGCGCTGAGGGTGGCCCGCAGGGCGGGCTCCGCCCCCCTGCACCCCCCGCCAGGAGGCAGGGGCCTCCTGGACCACCGGCAATAGATGCGGAAAGGGAGAGGGGGGCACTTCGGCCCCCCTCTCCCTTTCCGCATGTAAAGTCCTGGCGGGGCCCGGGGGGCGCCACGCCCCCCGGCGGGGGTGCAGGGGGCGGCGCCCCCTGCAAGCGCGCCCTACCTGATCGGCGGTGCGTACATCAGGCCGCCGCGCGTCCACAGGTCGTTCACGCCGCGCGGCAGGCCCACGGGCGATCCGGCGCCGAGGTGGCGGTCGAAGATCTCGCCGTAGTTGCCCACGGCCTTGATGGCGTTGTAGGCCCAGCGCCGGTCGAGGCCCATGAAGGGCCCGTGGTCGCCGGAGACGCCGAGCAGGCGGCGGACATCGGGGCGTTCGCTGCGCAGCATCTCGTCCACATTGGCTTGCGTCACGCCGAGTTCCTCGGCCTCGATCAGCGCGAAGATGGTCCAGCGGACGATGTCGAACCACTGGTCGTCGCCCTGGCGGACCGCGACGCCGAGCGGTTCCTTGGAGATGAGTTCGGGCAGCACGACGTGTTCCGCGGGGTTGCGCAGCGCGGTGCGCGTGCCGGCGAGCTGCGAGGCATCGGTGGTGAAGACGTCGCAGCGCCCGGACTGGTAGGCGACGCGGGTTTCGTCGTTGTTCTCGAAGACCAGGGGGCGGACGGTCAGGCGGTTGGCGCGCGCCCAGTCCGCCAGGTTGAGTTCGCTGGTGGTGCCGGCGGTGACGCAGAAGGTCGCGCCATCGAGCTGCGTGGCGCGCGTGACGCCGAGGCTGCGGCGGATCAGGAAGCCCTGGCCATCGTAGAAGTTCACGGCGGTGAAGTTCAGGCCATTGGCGGTGTCCCGCGAATGGGTCCAGGTGGTGGTGCGGGGCAGCACGTCGATCTGCCCGGCCTGGAGGGCCGTCATGCGGGTGGAGGAGGTGAGCGTGGTGAAGCGCACCTTGTTGCCGTCGCCCAGCACGGCGGCGGCGATGGCGCGGCAGGTATCGGCATCCAGCCCGGCATAGACGCCGCGGCTGTCCATCACGCCGAAGCCGGGCGCGCCGGGGTGTCCGCCGCAATCGACGACGCCCTTGGCGCGGATGGCCGTGAGCGTCGGCCCGGCGGAGACGGGGCTTTGCGCCAGCGCGGGCAGCGCCGTGGCGGCCAGCGCGAGGAGCGCGCCGAAGGTCCTGCGGATCATCATGTCCCTCCCCTGTTCAGGCGCCCGGTGCGTGCCGCCGCCCATTGGAATGCCGCGATGCCGCCCAGCACGCCGGCGGCGACCAGGAAGCGTGTCACGTCGTCCAGCACATGCGCGAAGGCGGCGGTCAGCCCCGCCACCATCATCGCGGCGCGCAACGGCCAGCCGGTATTCGCCAGCAGGAAGCCGGCATAGCTGGCGGTGATGAGGGTGAGCGCCATGACCTGGATGCCGGTGGCCAGGACGATATCCAGCAGCGATCCGCGCAGCATGATGCCGGGGTCGTAGATGAAGGCGAAGCCCACGGTGAAGCCGGCGATGCCGAAGCGCGTGGCGTGCACGCTGGTGATGGTGGGGCTGGCCTTGGCGATGGCGGCCGCCGCGAAGGCCGCCGCCGCCACCGGTGGCGTCGCATCCGCGATCACCGCGAAGTAGAAGGTGAAGAGGTGCGCGGCCAGCGGGTCCACGCCGATGCTGCGACCGAGTTCCAGCACCTGCGGCACGCCGATCGCGGCCGCGATGATGTAGGAGGGCGTGGTCGGGATGCCGAGGCCGAGCACGAGCACGGTGAGTGCCAGCAGCACCAGCAGCAGGCCGAGATTGCCGTCGGCGAGCCCCTTGATGATGCCGCCGAAGGCCACGACCATGCCGGTGGCCGTCAGCGCGGAGACGACGATGCCCGCGCCGGCGATGGAGACCGCGAGCGGCGCCATGGTGAGGCCCGCCTGGGCGAAGCTCTCCGCGATGTCCCGCAGGCTCATCCGCGTGCGCTTCTTCAGCATGGCGACGGCGACCATGGCGACGGTGGCGCAGAAGGCGGCGTAGTTGCCGGACCAGCGGTCCATCATCATCCAGACCAGGACGGCGATCGGCAGCACCAGGTGGACATCGGCCAGCACTTCCCGCCAGGCGGGGATGTCCTTCAGCGGCATGCCGGTCATGCCGAGCTTCTTCGCCTCGAAATGCACGGCGGCGAGGATGGCGAAGTAGTAGAGGACAGCACCGATGGCCGCGGCGACGACGATGTCGCCATAGGGGATGTTGGTGATCTCCGCCATCACGAAGGCGGCGGCGCCCATCACCGGCGGCATCAGCGCGCCGCCGACGGAAGCGGCACTCTCGATCCCGCCCGCGACGGCCGGCCTGTAGCCGATGCGCGTCATCAGCGGGATGGTCATGGCCCCGGTGGTGATGACGTTGGAGACGGAGGAACCACTCATGGTCCCGAAGAGGCCGGAGGTGATGACGGCGACCTTGGCCGGCCCGCCGGTGTAGCGCCCGGCGGCGGCGGCGCCGAGGTTGCTGAACAGCCGCCCCGTGCCGCTGCCCTGCATGAAGCTGCCGAACAGGATGAAGACGGCGATGGTGGTGGCGACGATGCCGGTCAGCGGGCCATAGACGCCGCCCGCCGTCGGCACCAGCCAGGCGGCCTCGATGATCTCGGCGGGGGTGAAGGGCCGGGCGTTGAAGATGCCCGGCACCAGGTAGCCCCACTGCATGTAGGCGAGGCTGCCCGCGACCATCCAGGCGAGCCCCGGTTCCACCGCGCGCCGCGTCGCTTCCAGCAGCGTGACGATGCAGGTGATGCCGAGGACCATCATCGTGGGCGTGAAGGGATCGACGTATTCCATGCGGTCCGCGACCGCCATCCAGTTCCACATCACCCAGGCATGCGGCGCCGCACTCGCGACCGCCCAGCCCCAGTCGAAGACCGAGGGCCGCCGCGCCGGCGATTTGCCGGGCCGTGCCGGGTACAGCAGGAAAAGGATCGGCACGAAGACCAGCAGATGAAAGCCGCGCATCTGGATGGGCTCGGGGAAGCCCACCGCGCCGAAATAGAGATGGACCGCGGCAGCCGCCGCGGCCCATGCCCAGCACACCCATTTCAATGGGCCGGAGAGATCACGCATCCCGGCGCGAGACGATACCGGTGGCCCTTCAGGCCGCCGGCATCACGCCCGCTTCGCGGAAGGCACGCGCGGCGCCGGGGTGCAGCGGCAGGCCGTTGTACTTCCAGGCCTCCCGCGGGTTGAAGGCGGCGCAGCTGGCGTGGATCTGCGTCAGCCGCGGCCCGGCATGCTTGATCAGGGTGCGCGTGATGCCATAGGCCACGGGCTCCGGCAGCGAGTTGTGGACCATGATGACGGTGTCCATCGTCGTCACCATCATGTCCTGCGTCTGGCCGAGGCCCGGATAGGTGTTCGCCGGCAGCAGGCCCTGGTTGTAGGCATAGACGTCCTGCAGGTGCTTCCGCACGTCCTCCGGCCACGCCACCATCCGCGTCGCGCGGCGGCCCTGGCCGATCTCGGTCAGGATGGCGGCGGGCTTGGCGAGCGCGCAGTAGAGGTAGTCCACCTGGCCGTCATTGTAGGCCGCGGCGATGTCCGCATAGGACCCGTTGAGGTAGCGGCCGCCGGAATTGCGGATCGCGTCGGGGCTGGTGCCGAGGAAGCGCAGGATGCGCTGCAGCGTCATCTCATCCGTGCTGGAGCGCTGCGGGCAGGCGATGCGCAGCCCGCGCTGGGTCAGGATCTCCCGCATCCCCTCCGGCCCCGCATCGGCGCGGCGGATCAGGTTGTGCTCGGTCGGGCTGTAGCCGACGCCGAGCGAGGAGATGTTCTCGTGCTTCGCCGTATACGGCTCCTCGCCCCGGCGGGCGGCGGCGGCGAAGGCATCGATGCCGAAGCCGACCTGGGACTGGTTGTTGTTGACGCGGGTGGAATTGGCCAGGCCGCCGCCCGGCACGACGCGGAGCCGGATGTCCGGATTCTCCTCCGCCACCAGGGAGGAGAAGCCGGCCGCAATGGTGTACCATCCGCCGCCGACCGACCCCGCCACGAATTCGAAGGTCTGCTGCGCCTGCGCGGTCCGCACGAAGGGCGCGGCAATGGCGGCGGCCGCACCCAGCAGCGCGGCGCGGCGCGGAACGAACAGGGCCATGATCTTCTCTCCCAACCTCGACCTGATGGGGGATCATGCGCGGCATTGCGCGGGCTGGGCAAGGCCCGGCATCCTGCGGCCTTCATCGCCCGGGAGAATCCCATGCGCCGCCGCAGCCTGCTGACCGGCCTCGCCGCCGCCTCGACCGCCACCCTTGGGCTTCCTGCCGCTCCCGCCCTCGCCCAGGGCAGCGCCGCCACCACGCTGCGCTACATGCCGCAGGCGGACGTCACCTCGATCGATCCCATGAGCACGACGAGCTACGGCGTGCGCAACCACGGCCATATGTGCTGGGACACGCTCTATGGCCCGGACGAGAACTTCGCCATCCGCCCGCAGCTGGCCGCCGGCCACACGGTGGAGGATGACGGGCTGCGCTGGGCCTTCACGCTGCGCGAGGGCGTGAGGTTCCACGACAACGAACCGGTCCGCGCGCGCGATGCCGTCGCCTCCATCCAGCGCTGGTGGGCGCGCGACACGCTGGGCCAGACGCTGCGGGACCGCACGGAATCGATCACGGCACTGGATGACCGCCGCTTCGAGATCCGCCTGAAGCAGCGCTTCGGCCCGATGCTGGAAGCACTCGGCAAGCCCAGCTCCTATGCCTGCTTCATCTTCCCCGAACGCTTCGCGACGGTCGATCCGGCGCGGCCCTTCACGGAAGTCGTGGGCTCCGGCCCCTATCGATGGGTGGCGGCGGAACGCCTTTCCGGCGCGCGGGCCGTGTACCAGCGCTTCGAGGGCTATGTCCCGAACCCCGCCGCGCCCAGCCTGCTCGGCGGCGCCAAGCTCGCGCATTTCGAACGCGTGGTCTTCAACTGGATCCCCGATGCCGGCACCGCCGCCGCCGCGCTGCAATCCGGCGAGATAGACATGTACGAACAGGTGGCGCCCGACCTGCGCGGCGTGCTGGCGCGGCACCGCGACGTGGTGGTGGACCGCGTCGATACCGGCGGCCTGGTCGCGCATCTCCGCTTCAACCAGCTGCACCCGCCCTTCGACGACCCCGCCATCCGCCGCGCCCTGCTGCATTCCATCCAGCAATCGGACTTCATGACCGCCATCATGGGCAACGACCGGCGCCTCTGGTCCGATGGCATCGGCGCCTTCCCCAGCGCCTCGCCCCTCGCCAATGACGAAGGCATCACCGCCCTCACCAGCCCGCGCAGCACCGACCGCGCGCGGGACGCGCTGCGCGCCGCGGGCTATGCCAACACCCCCGTCACCGTCCTGCACCCGACCGACGTCACCAACAACAACACGCTGACCACGCTGCTGACCGACGTGATGAAGCGCAGCGGCCTGAACGCGGAAAGCGCCACCAGCGACTGGGCCACCGTCCTGCAGCGCCGCGCCAACCAGAACCCGCCCGGCCAGGGCGGGTGGAACGCGCTGATCGTGCTGTTCGGCGGCGTGGACCTGGCCAACCCCGGCGTCCACCCGCTGATGCGCGGCAACGGCCGCCAGGCCTGGTTCGGCTGGCCCACCAGCCCCACCCTGGAAGCGCTGCGCGACGAATGGCTCGCCGCCCCGACGCTCGAGGCCCAGCGCCCCATCGCGCGCCGCGTGCAGGCCGCGGTCTGGCAGGACGTGCCCTACATCCCCCTCGGCCAGTACTTCATCGACGCCGCCTGGCGCCGCGGGCTGACGGGGATCCAGAAGGGGATGACACTGCCGCTGAACGTGCGCCGGGGCTGACAAGGTGTCTGCGAGGAGGGCTCCGGCCTCCCCGCGCCCCACCCGCCAAGGGGCAGCGGCCCCTTGGAACCCATGAGATTGGTCGATGGAGGGAGGGGCGCGGCGCGACCGCGTTACCCTCGGGCCCGCCATGCCCCTCCCTCCATCGACCAATAGCCTCGCGGTCCAGGGTCCCGCCGGACCCTGGCAGGGAGAGCGCGAGAGGGACGGCGTCCCTCTCGCACGACAACCCGTTTGCACCCGGCGCATGCCCGGGTGTATCGCCCCCTCATGGTCCGCCAGTTCGCCCGTTTCTACCGCCCGCATCTCCGGCTGGTGTTGATCGCCTTCGGCTGTGCCGCGGCGTCTGGGTTGCTGGAGTTGTTCTTCCCGATGGCGGTGCGGGCCTTCATCGATCACCTGTTGCCGCGGCAGGACATGCAGGTGGTGGTGCTGGCCATCGCGGGGTTGCTCGCGGTCTATGCGTTGAATGCGGCGCTGATGGCGGTGGTGACCTATTGGGGTCATGTGCTCGGCATCGCGATCGAGACGGAGTTGCGCGCCCGCGCCTTCGATCACCTGCTGCGCCTGTCGCACCGCTTCTACGATGAGCAGAAGACGGGCCACCTGGTCGGCCGCGTCACCAAGAACCTGGAGGATATCGGGGAGGTCGCGCATCACGGGCCGGAGGATCTGCTGATCGCCGCCCTGACCTTCGCCGGCGCCTTCGCGCTGATGGTGATGGTCAATCCGTGGCTGGCGCTGCTGACGGCGCTGATCGTGCCCGTGGTGGGCTGGGCCGTCGCGCATTTCGGCGGGCGGATGACGGGCAACTGGCAGGCCCAGTTCCGCCGCGTCGGCGCCTTCAATGCGCGGATCGAGGAAGCGGTCGGCGGCATCCGCGTGGTCAAGGCCTTCGCCAACGAGGCGCATGAGCGGCGCCTGTTTGCGGCGGACAATGCGGGCTACCAGCGCACCAAGCTCGACGCCTATCGCATCATGGCGATCGGCACGACCTTCAACTACCTCGGCATGCGGCTGGTGCAGCTGGTGGTGATGCTGGCGGGTGCCGCCTTCATCGTGGCGGGCAGCCTCACCATCGGCGATTTCGTCGCCTTCCTGCTGCTGGTGAACGTGTTCTACCGGCCGCTCGAGAAGATCAACGCGGTGATCGAGACCTATCCCAAGGGCATCGCCGGCTTCAGCAGCTACCTGGAGCTGATGGCGACGAAGCCGGATATCACCGATGCGCCGGATGCCACCCCCGCCCCCGCGCTGCGCGGCGATGTGCGGCTGGAGGGCGTGGGCTTCGGCTACGACCCCGCGAGGCCGGTGCTGCGCGGCATCGACCTCTCGGTGAGGGCCGGGGAGACGGTGGCGCTGGTCGGGCCTTCCGGCGCGGGCAAGACGACGCTCTGTTCGCTGCTGCCGCGCTTCTACGATGTGCAGGAAGGCCGCATCACCATCGATGGCATCGACATCAGGCGGATGACGCTGGCGTCCCTGCGGGCGCAGATCGGCCTGGTGCAGCAGGATGTGTTCCTCTTCGCCGGCACGATGCGGGAGAACATCGCCTATGGCCGGCTTGGGGCGTCGGACGCGGAGATCATGCAGGCGGCGCGGCGCGCGCGGCTGGATGCGCTGATCGAGGCGATGCCGCAGGGGCTGGACACGCTGATCGGGGAACGGGGCGTGAAGCTTTCCGGCGGGCAGAAGCAGCGCATGGCGATCGCGCGCATCTTCCTGATGAACCCGCCGATCCTCATATTGGATGAGGCGACGAGCGCGCTGGACACGGAGACGGAGCGGGCGATCCAGCAGGCGCTGACGGAGCTGGCGGAGGGCCGCACCACCTTCGTCATCGCCCATCGCCTGGCGACGATCCGGGATGCCGATCGCATCGTGGTGGTGACGGAGGACGGCATCGCGGAGCAGGGCACGCATCAGGACCTGCTGGCGCGCCCCGGGCCGTATCGCCGCCTGCATGAGGCGCAGTTCGCTTCCTAGGCGTCGATGCCCTTGGCCAGGGCCAGCACCACCGCGGTGAGCTGCGCGCGGAGGTCGGGCAGCGGCGTCTCCTCCAGCTTCTCCTCGAGGCCGAGGGCGACGATGCCGTGCACGGCGGCGAAGATGGTGCGCGCCAGCGCCTGCCGCGCCGGCGCCGCCGCCCGCGGCACCAGGGCGGCGAGCGGCCCCTCCACATGGCGGAACAGCCGGGCGCGCTGGGCGCGGTAGGCCTCCGGCACCGCGGCATCCGGCGGCAGGCGGTGTTCGAACAGCGCGGCCCAGCGCGGGCGATGCGCGGCCGCCCAGTCGAGATAGGCGAGGGAGAGGGCGAGCAGCTGCCGCGCCGGGTCCTCCCCCTGCCCGGCGGCGGCGGCCACCGCCGCATCCAGCAGGCCCAGCGTCCGCGCCTGCACGGCGTAGATCAGCGCGTCGAGGTCCGGGAAGTGGAGGTAGATGGCGCCGAGGGAGCACCCGGCCTCCTTCGCCAGGTCGCGCGCCTTCAGCGCGGCGAGGCCGCCCTCGGCGATCCGGCGCTCGGCGATGTCGGTCAGGGCGGCGCGCAGCGCGGCGTGGCGGTCGGCGGTGGACATGGGCGGCAGCATAGCAGTTGAACGCCGTTCAGAAAACGATTGAACATCGTTCAGGACGATGGCATAGCGCATTGAACGTTGTTCAAGGAGCCATCCATGCACCCGATCCTTCCTCCGCCCACCCCCGCCCCCGGCGCGAAGCCGGACCTGCTGGACGGGCTGCGCGACCTGGTCGTGGCCGTCGCCGGCGTGATCCTGGCCTTCCTGATCCTGGCCGAGGCCAAGTGGTTCGGCCTGCCCTGGCAGGTCGCACAGGTCATCGGGCTGGGGCTGCTGGCCATCATTCCCGCCACCGTGATGGTCGCGCTGCCGCTGAAGGTGCTGAAGCTGGGCTGCGGGCGGGATGCGCTGCTGCCCTTCGCCATCGTCCATGCGGTGGCGATCCTCGCCTCCGTCCCGGCCCTGCTCGGCCCCTTCCTGCCGACGGTGCTGATGACCTTCATGCCGGCCATCGGCGCGCTGCTGCTGGTGGCGCTGAACGCCGCCCTGGCCCTGGCGGTGTGGTGGCCCGCCTTC
Organism: Falsiroseomonas ponticola; assembly: GCF_016805305.1. Lineage (GTDB taxonomy): Bacteria > Pseudomonadota > Alphaproteobacteria > Acetobacterales > Acetobacteraceae > Falsiroseomonas > Falsiroseomonas ponticola. The sequence continues at coordinate 50,442 of NZ_JAERQN010000015.1, forward strand.
CTGGTAGCGCGGCTCACGGGGCGGCGGCGCCCGGCGCTGCTGCTGGCCGCGGCCCTCCTCGCGGCCCTGGCCATCCCGCCGGGCATCGCCTCCCGCCTGGTGGCGGAGCGGGAGGCCGTGGCCCTGCGCGCGGAGGACGTCGCCGGGCGGCTGGAGGGCGCGGCGCCGCGGCGGCTGGAGATCGCCGTGGCCCCGGTCGCGGAACGCGGCACGCCGCAGCCCTTCCTGGATGCGCGCTGCGACGCGCTGTGCGAGGGGCTGCTGCGCTCCGGCCAGGTGGATCGGCTGCGCATCACCTGGCAGGCGCCGGATGCACCGCCGCGGAGCGTCACCTACGCCGCTGCCCCGCCCGGGGCCTGCCGGCCCGCCATCCCCTGCGTCGTCACGGTGGCGGATGAGGCATGGGCGCCCTCCCCCCGGCTGTCGGTGACGGAGGCGCGGCTGCCCGATGACCGGCTTAGCCGCCGCCTGGTGACGCGCTTCGAGGTCACGCTGCCCGATGAGGAGGGCGAGCGCCTGCTGGCGCGCTCGACCATGGTGCGCAGGGCGGTGATCACCCTGCCGGTGCTGGTGGACTACAATTGGGTGGACCACCAGACCGCGATCGTCGGCCTCTCACGCAGGCACCACCTGACGAACCCCATCGGGCTGCGCGACCTGCTCCTCGACACGCTGGGCTATGCCCTGCCCGCCGGGCGGGCTTCCTGACCGCGCCGCGCGCGGCCATGCTGCGCGCAACACCACCGGGAGGAACCGCCATGCTCCGACGCAGCCTGCTGGCCGCCGCCGCGCTTGCCGCCGCGCGGCCCATCCTTCTCCCTGGGGCCTTCGCCCAGCCCGCCGATGCCGCGACGCGGGCGCAGCTCCTCCCCACCGGGCGGCTCCGCGTCGGCATCGGCGTCGGCCCCGCGGCCTCCGCCTTCTGGGCCATGCGCCAGCCCGATGGCTCGGCGCGCGGCGTGACCGTGGCGCTGGCGCAGGAAGCCGCGAACCGCCTCGGCGTGCCGCTCGACCTGCTGCTGCTGAACTCCTCCGGCGAGGTGGTGGAGGCCGGTGCCATCGCCGAGCCGCGCTGGGACCTCTCCTTCATGCCGGTCGATGCGGAGCGCGTGGCGCGGCTCGATTTCGGGCCGGACTACTACCTCTCCACCAGCACCTACCTGGCGCCGGCGGGCAGCCCGCTCATCAGCGTTGCGCAGGCGAACACGCCCGGCATCCGCCTCTGGGGCGTCGCCAACACCACCACCATCCGCGCCAGCCAGCGCCACGCGCCGCAGGCCACCCACACCGCCGCCGCCAGCCTGGACCAGGTGATGGCCGCGATCGCGCGGGGGGAGGTCGATGGCGTGGCGCTGGGGCGCGAATCGCTGGACAGCCTGCTGCCCCGCCTGCCCGGCGCGCGGATCCTGGACGGGCATTTCCACGCGCTCGGCACCGCCATCGTCGTGCCGCGCAACCGGCCGCTCTCCCACGCCTGGGCCACCGCCTTCATCGAAAGCGCCAAGGCCGATGGCACGGTGCGGCGCGCGCTGGATGCGATGTCCATCGCCGGCCCGGTGGCGCCGGCGGGCAGCCGCACCGCGGGGGCCTGAATCGATGTTGCAAACCGGTGACGCGGAAGGATACACCGCCCGCGGTTGAGCAAGGCGACAGCATCGTTCGCAGGGAAGGACCCCGGACCATGTCGATCGCCCCCTCCGTGGCCAATGTGCTGCGTCACAAAGGAAACGCCGTCATCAGCGTCCGGCCGGACACCACGGCGGGCGATGCCGCGCGGCTGCTCGCGGGCCATGGCATCGGCGCGCTGCTGGTGCGCGATGGCGCGGGCGGCATCCTCGGCCTGCTGTCGGAAGCCGATATCGTCCGCGCCGTCGCGGTGCGGCCGCGCGGCGTCGCGGGGCTCGACGTCGCCGCGCTGATGCTGCGCGACCCGGTGCTGGTCGGGCCGGACACCTCCATCCCCGCCGCGATCGAGCTGCTGGCCGATGGCGCGCAGCGCCACCTGCCGGTGGTGGATGGCGGGGGCGTGCTGGTCGGCATCCTCGGCCTGGCCGACCTCGTCCACCACCGCGGCGCGACGGATGGCGATCGCCGCTCCGCCGCGCGGCCGCCCGTCCGGCTGCACTGATACCCATCCCTCGAGATTTCCGCCGGAAATCGACAGACCCGAACATTGCGGAAGCGTGAACCCTCCCGATATGCGCTGGGCGGAGGGGAACGCACACCAAGGACCGGCGCAGGGAGCGCTCATCACCATGAACATCGAAGCCGTCTTGCGGCTGACGAGCCATGGGGTCATCTCGGTGACGCCGGAAAGTCCGGTGGCGGAAGCCGCGAGGTTGATCGCCGCGCACCGCATCGGCGCCGTGGTGGTGCAGGACCGCGGCGGCAATGCCATCGGCCTGCTCTCCGAATTCGACATCGTCCGCATCGTCGCCGAACGCCGCGCCGGCATCCGTGGCCTGGCGGCGGAGGATGCGATGCGCCGCACCCCCATCTCCGTCCTGCCCGATACCAGCGTGGCCGACGCCATCGCGCTGATGGCGGAAGGCGATCTGCGCCACCTGCCCGTCTGCGCGGCGGATGGAAGGCTGATCGGCCTGGTCGGGCTGCGGGACCTGCTGCGCCACCGCCCGGACCCCGCCGCCCATCCCGGCGCCGCGGAAGGCCAGGACAACAGCCGGGCCTATGTGAACTAGCCGCGGCGCGGGATTTGCTGGCGGGGGCATGGGACCCGCGCTGGCGGGCCCGCCTTCCGGGAGACGCCTGATGATGCGACGCCGCCTGCTGCTCGGCACCCTTGCCGCGCCCCTTCTCACCCCTGCCCTGGCGCGCGCCCAGGCCGCGCCCTGGGCGCCGGACCGCCCGATCCGCCTGCTGATCGGCTTCCCGCCCGGCGGTGCCTCCGATGCCGCCGTTCGCATCATCCAGCCCAGGCTTTCGGCACTGCTCGGCCAGTCCGTCGTGGTGGACAACCGCGCCGGCGCCGGCGGCAACCTGGCGGCGGAAGCCGCGGCGAGGAGCGCGCCGGATGGCACCACCCTCGTCTCCGCCAATATCGGCACGCTGGCGGTGAACCCGGCGCTGGTGCGGCAGATGCCCTTCCACCCCGTGAACGACCTGGCGCCGCTGTCGCTGATCTTCAACGCGACCAATGTGCTGGTCGTCCCGGCATCCCGCCCCTGGCGCAGCGTGGCGGAGCTGGTGGCGGCGGCGAAGGCGCGGCCGGACACCATCACCTACGGCACCGGCGGCGTCGGATCGCCCGGCCATCTCTGCGGCATCCTGCTGGACAAGATCGCGGGCACCCGCACCGTCCCCGTCCCCTATCGCGGCGGCGGGCCGCAGATGCTGGGGCTGGTCGCCGGGGAGCATGACTTCTCCTTCTCCCCCATGGGCACCGTCACCACCCATATCGCCGCCGGCACCATCCGGGCGCTGGGCGTCTCCACCCGCGGCCGGGCGCCGGAACTGCCGGAGGTGCCGACGATGATCGAGGCCGGGCTGCCGGGCTACGAGGTGCTGAACTGGGACGGCATCCTGGTGCCGCGCGCGACGCCGGCGCCGATCCGCCAGCGCCTGGGCGACGTCATCCGCCAGGTGCTGGCGGAGCCGGAGATCGTGGCGGAATTCGCCAAGCGCGGCCTGACGCCCCGCCCGACCAGCGAGGAAGCCTTCGCCGCGCAGCTCGCCGCCGACAGCGAGACCTGGCAGGGCCTGATCCGCGCCGCCGGGATCGAGCCGAGCTGAAACGGGAAGGCCCGGGCGTTCATGCCGCCCGGGCCTTCTTTCATCGCCGTCATCTGGGTGTCACAACCCGGGATTGCCGCAACTCGCGCCCCGGTTGCGGGTGTCAGGTGGGCTGGACAGCGGCCCGGCGCCGGCGGAGCCACCAGCGCACCAGGAAGAAGCCCAGCACGCTGAAGGCCACGGCGCCGATCGCCCAGAAGATGTTCTCCGCCCCCAGCCAGGCGCCCAGGAACCAGCCCGCGGCGACGAAGGAGGAGGCCCAGACGCCGGCGCCGATGAAGTTCAGCAGCGCGAAGCGGCGATAGGACAGCCCCGCCATGCCGCAGGCCGCGGCCGCCACGTTGCGGATGCCGTAGAGGAAGCGGAAACTGAGGATGAAGGCGGTGCCGTAGCGGTGCAGCAGCACGGCCGCGCGTTCGAAATGCGCCCGCGCCTTGGGCCGCTTTTCCAGCAGTCGGGGGCCGAATTTCCAGCCGAGGTAGAACCAGCACTGGTCCCCGCAGAAGGATCCGAGCCAGGCCGAGACCATCAGCATCCAGGGATCGATCAGGCCGGTCGCGGCACCCACCGCCGCCGCCGCGATCACGAAGGTCTCGCCTTCGAGGAACGCCCACAGGAACACACCGAGATAGGCGAGTGAGCCCCAATCCTCCCAGATCTCTGCCAATCCTGCTCTCCCGCTCGTGATGAGCATGCCTGATATGCAGGATGATGAAAAGACATCCAAGAATGATTAATGGGGTGTCACGAAAAAGACAGGATTCGGAACGGCCCCGTCCAGGCGCTCAGAATTCGTAGCGCAGCCGCGCCGTGCCGCCCAGGCTGGTCACGTTGCCGCCGAACTCGCCCTCCATCCGGCTGTGCAGGGTGATGCGGTCGGCCAGCGTCAGCTCCACCCCCGCCCCCACCAGCGCCGCGTTCCGGTCCGGCCGCGCGCCCGTCGCCACGAAGCTGGTGCTGCGCTCCCCCGCGAAGTTGGAGAGCATGCCCGCCTCCCGGTCCAGGTAATGCGCCCAGGCCAGCCGCCCCACCAGCCGCAGGTTCAGGCCGAGCGACCGGCCCAGCAGGTTGGACCGGCCGACCTCGTATTCGCCGCCCAGGCCGATCTCGGTCCGCGTCGTCGCCTGGGTGCTGGGCCGCACCGTCAGCGCCGCCGCCGCCGCGCCGCCCGTGGCGGTTTCCGCATAGCCGTCGCTGCGGGTCCAATGGCCCTGGTAGGCGAAGGCGGGGATGGGGGTGAAGGCGCCGATCTTCGCCATCTCATAGGCGGCCTCGATCCGGGTGGACCAGGTCTGCGGCACCGTCTCCGCCCGCGCGGCGCCGTTCAGGTAGCTGAGCGACCGGCTGGTATCCGCCTCCATCCGCGTATGGCTGCCGGCGAAGCCCAGGAAGAGCGGCCCGAACCAGTGGGAGCCGAAGAGGCCGCCCTGCACCACCTCCCCGCTCGCGCGGCCGAGCCCGCCATCCAGCGTCGCCTCCCCCTGCCCGCCCGCCAGGGCGAAGCCGAGGGTGGTGCCGGCGCCGAGCCGCATGTCGGTGCCGACCGCGCTGCCGGCATTGCGGGTCTGCCGCGTGGCGGAGCCCACCGCCCCTTCCCCGGCATTGCGCCCATAGCCGCCCAGCGCCGCGACCCAGACGGAATAGGGCTGGTCGGAGGACCATTCCCCCCGCCGCAGCCGCGACCCGTCCAGCATCGCCGCCAGGAACTGGGACGCGGCCTGCCGCGTGATGGCCGCCGGCGCCGTCCCGACCTCCCCGGTCAGCTGGTTGGTGGCGGCGCGGGTCTGGCCGGCGGGCGCGTTCAGCACGTTGAAGAAGGGGTTGGCGTCGCCGCCGCGCGTGTCGATGGCGGTGACGACGTTGACCACGTTGGTGGGCGTGTCCGGTGCCAGGGTCGGCGTCAGCGCCTGGGGTTGCAGCACCAGCGACACGCCGGTCGGCGTCAGCGCGATCAGCGGGTTCACGCCGGCGCCGAAGCTGCCCTGGGTGAGCACCGCATCGAAGGCGCCGGTCCGCCCGCCCGTGGCGTTCACCAGCACGAAGGGGGTGTTGAAGCTGAAGCTGGTGCCGATCGGCACCAGGCGCAGCGTGCCCGCCAGCGTCGCGGTGCCGGTCACGTTGATGCGGTCCGCCGCCGCGCCCTGCACCTCCATCACCGTCACGGACCCGCGCTGCAGCACCAGGTTGCCCGCCACGCTGAGCGTGCCGATGGAATTGCCCGGGGAGATGGTGCCCGCCACCGTGGTGGACCCCACCGTCCCCGTGCCGCCGAGCAGGCCCCCCGCCTCCACCGAGACCGGGGAGGCGATGCTGCCATTCACCAGCAGGGCCCCCGACCGCACGGTGGTGGTGCCGGTATGGGTGCTGATGCCGGACAGGGTCAGCCGCGCGCCGTTGTCGATCAGCAACCGCCCGCCCGTCCCGCCCTCCACCCCGCCATCGGTGATGCTGCCGGCGAAGGTGCCGCTGCCGCCCGTCACGGCCAGCTGGCTGGCGCCCAGGCGCACCGTGCCGGCGCCGGACAGCCCAGCGATGCTGGTGCCGGGCAGGGTGACGCCGGAGATGTCGAAGCTCGTCCCCGCGCCGACGCTGACCGCGCTGCTGGCGATGGACCCGGCCCCGGACAGCAGCAGGGACCCGCCCAGGATCTGCGTCGCGCCCGTGAAGCCCTGCGCCGCGGTCAGGGTCAGCGCCCCGCCGCCCTGCTTCACCAGGCCGCCGGCGCCGCTGATCGTGCCGCCATAGGTCACGGCATCGGAGCGGTTGAAGCCCAGCACGGTGCGCCCGGCCAGCGCGACATTGCCCGCGATGCTGCCGGTGGTGCCCCCGTTGCCGACGGTCAGCGACCCGCCCTGCACGGTGATGAGGCCGGTCAGGCTGCTGGTGCCGGTCAGCACCCGCGTATCCTCATCGACGAAGACCAGGTTGCCGGTGCCGGTGATGTCCACCGGCAGCGCCCCGCCCTCCACCCGCAGGATCGTCAGCGTGCCCGTGCCGAAGGTCTCGATCGTGCCGCCGGTGGCGGACAGCGTGCCGAGGGTGAAGGCCGCCATCGGGCTGGCCGCGCTGCCCATGCGCAGGGCGCTGCCCGCCACCAGGTTGACCCGGGCGTCGCCACCCGTGGCGCTGCCGAAGACCTGCAGCGCGCTGCCGCCGCCGCCCAGCGTGATCGTCGCCGTGCCGAGCGACCCGCCGGAGCCCACGCGCAGCAGCCCGCCCGGCGCCATGCCGATGCTGGCATTGCCGAGGCTCGCCGTGCCCGCCGGCCCGGTCATGTTGACGTCGATGGCGGCCGCGTTGGTGACGGTGGCGTTGCCCAGCGTGGCGGCGCCCAGCAGCGCGATGGGCACGCCGTCGATGGTCGCGGTGCCGGCGCTGGCGGTGCCGGAGAGCTGCAGCAGCGTCGGCCCGGCCGAGCCGCCGCTGACCGCGGCATTGCCGAGGCTCGCGCCATTGGTCAGCAGCAGCCGCACCGGGCCGCTGGCATCCACCGGGCTCAGCAGGATGGAAGGCGCGAAGTCCGAGGCATTGGCGATGCCCCCGCCATTCAGCGTGAGCGCGACGTCATTGCCGAAGCCGCCATCGAGGGTGATGGCATAGGCCGGCGCCCCGGCCTCGAAGGCCAGGGTGCCGAAGGATTGGGAGGCTTCGATGAAGACGCTGGTCGTGCCCGTGGCGCCGAAGGTCGCCGTGCCGGTCGGCACCGAATCGGGCACCCAGTTGCTGGCCGACCCCAGATCCCCGCTGCTGACGCCGTTCCAGGTCCCGTCCTGGGCGGCGGCCTCCGTCGCGACAAGGGCGAGGCAGCCCAGCAGCGGCGCGAATCCGCCACCCACGCGCAGCCCTGCCATGATCCGTCCCGCCCCCGATTGATCGCGCCCGGCTCAACAACCTTGCGCAACCGGCAGCTTAATCGGGGAGGCCGCGCGGCGTTAACCAGAATCGACGGAGGTCAGCACGCCTCGGCGCGGAAGACGCGGCTCGGCGTGACGAATTCCTCCTGCGCCGCGACGGTCAGGATCTCCCGGCTGCCGGCTTCCGCCGTGCGGCGCAGCAGCCCGTGGATGGAGGAGGCGGCGGCGGAGAGCGCGACGGAGGCCTCCCCCCAGCGCAGGCGGTGGAACAGGAAGAGGGCCGCGATGGCATCGCCCGCGCCATTGACGTTCACCGGCAGCAGCGGCGTGCGCAGGCGCCAGAACTGGCCGCCATCCGCCGCCAGCAGGTCCATGGCGTCGGCGGGCGTATCCTCGACGCGAAGGGAGGTCACTAGCACGCAGCGCGGCCCGCGGGCCTGCAGCGCGCGCACCGCCGCCTTCGCCTCCTCCAGCGTCGTGACGGTGGCGCCCGCCAGCCATTCCAGCTCGAACTGGTTGGGGGTGATGATGTCGGCCGCCGGGATGGCGCGGTCGCGCATGAATTCGGGGATGCCGGGGCGGACGAAGATGCCGCGCCCGACATCGCCGATCACGGGGTCGCAGCAATACATGGCGGCCGGGTTGGCCGCCTTCACGCGCAGGGCGGCGGAGAGGATCGCCTCCCCGATCCCGGCCGCGCCCATGTAGCCGGACAGCACGGCATCGCAGCGCGGCAGGGCGCCGCGCTCCGCGATTCCCTCCACCAGCTCCTGGATCAGCTCCGCCCCGAAGACGCTGCCGCGCCAGGCGCCATAGCCCGTGTGGTTGGAGAACTGGACCGTGTTCACCGCCCAGACCTCCGCCCCCAGCCGCTGCAGCGGGAAGACGGCGGAGGCATTGCCCACATGGCCGTAGGAGACCCAGGACTGGATCGAGAGGATGTTGAGCGGGCGCCCGGAATCGGAGGGGGAGATGGCCTGGTTCATGCGCGTCGTCCTGCTTCCCCCCCGCTATGGCGCCGGGCGGCGGCGCGGATCAACCCCGGGGGGCGCCGGCCCGGCATGAAGGTTGCGCGGCGCGGCGCCCTCCCCTATAGCGCGCCTTCCCTGTGCCTGCCGGTCACCGTCGGCGGGACCTTCTGTATGAGCGGCGGACCGATGAAGCCCGACATCCATCCCGAGTACCACACCATCAACGTCATCATGACGGATGGCACGACCTTCACCACCCGGTCCTGCTACGGGAAGGAAGGGGACACGATGCGCCTCGACATCGACCCGAAGTCCCACCCGGCCTGGACCGGCCAGCAGCGCGTGATGGACACGGGCGGCCAGATCGCCAAGTTCAACAAGAAGTTCGCCGGCCTCGGCGTCCGCAAGGCGGGCTGAGGATCGCGCGGCGGGGCGACCCGCCGCGGTTTCCGGGCAGGATGGAGCGCGCCGCCGGGCCACCGGGGCGCGCTTTTTCGCGTCCGCCACCCCCCTTGAACCACCCTTGCCGCCTGCTTAACTCCTGCGCTGCCGGCGGTGCCCGATCGGGGCCGACGGCGCGGACCAGGGGTCCAGGTCGCCCGGCATCGGGGGCCGTCACACCCCCTCGGATCCGCCGTGCAACGACCTTGCTCCCGCAGGAGGTCCGACTATGAACACGCTCGACTTCGCCCCCCTCTTCCGCTCCGCCATCGGCTTCGACCGCATGGCCCGCCTGGCGGAAACCGCCCGCGCCGCGGCCGAGGGGTCCAGCTACCCCCCCTACAACATCGAGAAGACGGGCGAGGACAGCTATGTGCTGACCATGGCCGTCGCCGGCTTCGGGCCGGAGGACATTGATGTGGTGGCGCATGAGAACACGCTGACCGTGTCCGGCAAGGCGCCCCAGGCGCAGGCCGACAATGGCCGCGTGCTGTACCGCGGCATCGCCGGCCGTGCCTTCGAACGCCGCTTCGTGCTGGCCGACCACATCGTGGTGGAGGGTGCGGACCTGCAGCATGGCCTGCTGCATGTCGCGCTGCGCCGCCAGGTGCCGGAAGCGCTGAAGCCCCGGAAGATCGCCATCCAGTCCGGCGCGCCGAAGGCGATCCAGAACGAGGGTCCCGCGGTCCAGCAGGCCGCCTGACCGACGCCTCCCCCACCCCTCGCGCCTGCGGGGGGTGGGGTTCCACCCGCCCCGCCTACCCCTGCGGCCCCAGCTTGAAGAAGGCCGCCGCCGCCGCCTTCGTCGCCTCCCGCTTGCCGATCTCGCGTTCCGCCCGCGCGATCTCCTCCCGCAGCCCGGCGATATAGGCGCGCAGCTCCTCCACGCCCCAGCTGTCGATCACCGGCGGCCGGAACCGATTCTGGGGCCGCGGCCCCTCCTCCTCCATCATTCCTGCTCCCCTTTCCCCTCGGGCTTTGACCCGGCCCGGCCCCCTCTCTATATCCGATGCCGACGAGGCGCGGGCGCCCCGGCGCGCGTTTCCGCGTGCCCAGGCGGCGGCCCGACCACCAAAGGGTAGAACATGAAGACGCCCCTGATGCCGAAGGCCACCGCGGTGTGGCTGATCGAGAAGACGTCGCTCTCCTTCGAGCAGATCGCCGATTTCGTCGGCATGCACCCGCTGGAAGTGCAGGCCATCGCCGATGGCGAGGTGGCGCAGGGCATCGTCGGCTACGACCCCGTGGCGAATGACCAGCTGACGCGGGAGGAGATCGCCCGTTGCGAGGCCTCCCCCGGCGCGCGGCTGCAGCTGACCGAGCGTTCGATGCCGCTGCCGAAGCAGCGCGGCAAGGGCGCCCGCTACATCCCCGTGGCGAAGCGGACGGAGCGCCCGGACGCCATCGCCTGGCTGCTGCGCAACTACCCCCAGCTGTCGGACCCGCAGATCGTCAAGCTCCTCGCCACCACCAAGGAGACGATCGCGAAGGTGCGGGACAAGACGCATCCCAACACGCCGAACATCAAGCCGCGGGATCCCGTGACGCTCGGCCTCTGCACCCAGACCGCGCTGAACGAGGCGGTGGGCATCGCGATGGAACGCCATGGCGGCGGCCCCATCCCTCCGCCCCTGCCGCTGGACGACCAGGCGGCCTGACCGGATGCCCTCCCCCGCCTTGGCGGGGGAGGATGACGCGGCCCGTCAGTGCAGGCGCGTTCGCAGCTTCTCCATCTCCTCCTTCAGGCGGAGCTTCTCCCGCTTCAGCCGGACGAGCTCGAGGTCGTTCGGCTTCGGCCGACATCCCTCCTCGGCGATCCGTGCCTCCAGCGTCGCGTGCCGCTCCTCCAGGGATCGGATGCGTGCTGCCTCAGCCATGCGCAAGGTTCCTTGTCCGTTGCCACGCGGGGCAAAGGCAGGACGATCCGCGCCACGGACAGCGCCACGATCCCAAGGACCAAGACAGGGAAGGCGGCACCAAGGCACCGGGGGCGCGCATCCGTCCCTTCTGCGCCCGCGCCTCTCATGTTATGCCGCCCCCCGGCAGGGTCCAGCACTATGTTTGAGAACCGCCGGGTCATGTGAGACGGTTGTTCATACTATCTCAACCGTCGCCTCAGGGCCCTGGACTCCCTCTTCAACCGGCACCCAGGGGGCGCATGCAGGCCGACCGCGACAGCCTTTTCCGACGCCTCCATGAGCTGCGGAGCGAGCACCGGGACCTCGACACCGTCATCGCCCGGCTCAGCGAGGCCGGCACCGATGCCCTGCAGCTGCAGCGCCTCAAGAAGCGCAAGCTGAAGCTGAAGGACGAGATCGCCTGGCTCGAAGGCCGCCTCGTCCCCGACATCATCGCCTGAGGGCCTGCCATGACCGAAGCGAGTGCCGCCGGGGCCCCGCCCCGCGTCGGCGTCATCATGGGCTCGACCTCCGACTGGGAGACGATGCGCCACGCGGCGGAGCTGCTGGCGGCGCTGGATGTGGCGCATGAGACGCGCGTCGTCTCCGCCCATCGCACGCCGGACCGCATGGTGGCCTATGCGAAGGAAGCGGCCGGGCGGGGCATCCAGGTCATCATCGCCGGCGCCGGCGGCGCGGCGCATCTGCCCGGCATGGTCGCCGCCTTCACCACCCTGCCCGTGCTGGGCGTGCCGGTCGAAAGCCACGCGCTGAAGGGCATGGACAGCCTGATGTCCATCGTCCAGATGCCGGGCGGCATCCCGGTCGGTACGCTGGCCATCGGCAAGGCCGGCGCGCTGAATGCGGGGCTGCTGGCCGCCGCCATCCTGGCGCTGGGCGATCCCGCGCTGGGCGCCCGCCTGGCCGCCTGGCGCGCCGCCCGCACCGACGCCGTGCCGGACAGCCCGGCGTGAGCGTGTCCCCCCACCCCGGCCCCCTGCCCCCCGGCGCCACCATCGGCATCCTGGGCGGCGGGCAGCTCGGCCGCATGTCGGCCCTGGCCGCGGCGGCGCTCGGCTACCGCGTGCATGTCTTCGCGCCGGAGGATGACAGCCCCGGCATGCAGGTGGCCGCCGCCCGCACCGTGGCGCCCTATGGCGATGCCGCGGCGCTGGCCGCCTTCGCCGCCGCGGTCGATGTCGTGACCTTCGAGTTCGAGAACGTCCCCGCCGCCACGCTCGACATCCTGGCCCCCCTCATCCCCTGCCGCCCCGGCGTCGCCGCGCTGCGCATCGGCCAGGACCGGGTGGCGGAGAAGCGCTTTTTCGAATCGGCCGGCATCCCGGTGGGGCCGTGGCGGGAGATCATCAGCCGCGACTCGCTGCATGCCGCGATCGCCGAACTCGGCCTGCCCGCGGTGCTGAAGACGACGCGCCTCGGCTATGATGGCCGCGGCCAGGCGGTGCTGCGCGACGCGGGCGATGCGGACGCGGCCTTCGATCGCCTCGCGCCGCATCCCCTCATCCTCGAAGCCTTCATCCCCTTCGCGAAGGAGGTCTCGGCCATCGCCGCGCGCGGCGCGGATGGCCAGGTCGTGACCTTCGACGCGGTGGAGAACCGGCACGCCCACCACATCCTCGACCTTTCCTTCGCCCCGGCCCTGGTCCCGGCGCCGGTCGCCGCCGCCGCCCGCGCCCATGTCGCCGCGCTGGCCTCGGCGCTCGACCTGGTCGGCATCCTGGCGCTGGAGATGTTCCTGCTGCCGGATGGCACCCTGCTGGCCAATGAGATGGCGCCGCGGCCGCATAATTCCGGCCACTGGACCATGGATGCCTGCGCCCATGGGCAGTTCGAGTTGCATATGCGCGCCGTCGCCGGCCTGCCCCTGCCCGATCCCGGCCGCCACCACGATGCCGTGATGAAGAACCTGGTCGGCCCCGATTCCTTCGCCGCCTGGCCGGCCCTGGCCGCCATGCCGGAGGTCGCGCTGCATCTCTACGGCAAGGCGGAGGCCCGGCCGGGCCGCAAGCTCGGCCATGCCAACCGCCTGTTGCCGCTCGGCACCCTCGCGGAGGCGCGGAATCCCGCCGACCTCTCGCCGCTGTGACCGTTTTGCCATAAGGGCCTGTGGCCCTCCGGCCACACCCCTCGGGCCCACACCAAGGAATATGCTGCAACCGCGCTGACATCGCGGATCAGGCGATGTTAGTCTGGTTCCCATGCAGCCGCCTTGGACGGGGGCATCGGCGTTCACACGTCGATGAGGTGGTCCGGTCGGGTGCGACGCACCTGTGATCAAGGAGATTGATCGAATGACCTTCCGGAAGGCCCTCCTGGCCGCCACCATGCTGGCGCTGCCGCTCGCGGCCCAGGCCCAGCCCGTCACGGGCTTCTACATCGGCGCCGGCGCGGGCGTGAACCTGCTGCAGGAATCCGACGTCAACCTGAAGGGCCCGGCGGTGGCCGGCCTGACCGGCCCGCAGCGCAACGGCTCCGTCGAGTTCAACTACGGCTATGTCGGCGTCCTCAGCCTCGGCTACGGCTACGGCAACGGCCTGCGCGCGGAAATCGAGGGCAGCTACCGCGAGAACGAGGTGGACGGCGCCAGCGGCTTCCGCGTGCTCGGCACCCCGCTGCGCACCGACGGCAAGGCCCGCTCCTACGGCGTGATGGCCAATGCCTTCTATGATTTCGACCTCGGCGCGGGTTCCTTCATCCAGCCGTATATCGGCGCGGGCGTTGGCTTCCAGTGGCATGAGTATTCGGGCGTGCGCGCCCGCAACGCGGCCGGCACCGGCTTCACCATCGATGGCGACCAGGGCCGCTTCGCCTATCAGGCGATCGTCGGCGCCGCCTTCCCGATCAACGCCAACCTCTCCGTGACGGCGGAGTACCGCTTCATGGCGACGCAGCCGCCGGAGATCGATGTCCGTTCCTCCGCCGGCGTCCGTGGCACGGCGGATGTGGACAACTTCAACCACAGCCTGCTGATCGGCCTGCGCTACGCCTTCGGCGCCGCCCCGGCCCCGGCCCCGGTCGTCGCCCCGACGCCCGCCGCCGCCCCGGCCCCGGCCCGCACCTTCCTGGTGTTCTTCGACTTCGACCGCGCCGACCTGACGGACCGCGCCCGCCAGATCATCGCCGAGGCCGCCACCAACAGCCGCACCGGCACCACGCGCATCGAGGTCTCCGGCCACGCCGACCGTTCCGGCACGCCGCAGTACAACCAGCGCCTGTCCGAGCGCCGCGCCGCCGCCGTGGCCGCGGAGCTGGAGCGCCGTGGCGTGGCGCGCTCCGCCATGTCCATCCAGGCCTTCGGCGAGAGCCGCCCGCTCGTCCCGACGGCGGATGGCGTGCGCGAGCCGCAGAACCGCCGCGTCGAGATCGTCCTGCGCTGATCCAGCGCGGGACCTTCACGGCCCGACACGGAAGGGGGGGTGCCGCAGGGCGCCCCCCTTTTTCGTGGCCGGCAACACGCCAAGAAAACACCTGAGGAAACCGTCGCATGATCCTGATCGGCCGCAATCTTTCCCCCTTCGTCCGCCGCGTCGGCGCCAGCCTGGCCGTGCTCGGCCTGCCCTATGAGCAGCGGCATTACGGCACGGTGGACCAGCGGGCGGAGATCCTCTCCCTCAACCCGCTCGGCCGCGTCCCCGCCCTGGTGATGGATGACGGGGAGGTGCTGGTGGACAGCGTCGCCATCCTGGACGCGATCGATGACCTGGTCGGCCCCGGCCGCGCCCTGGTTCCCGCCACCGGCGCGCCCCGCCGCGCCGCGCTGCGCGCGCTGGCACTGGCCGTGGGCGCGACGGAGAAGCTGGTCGCCGCCTATCAGGAGACGAAGCGCCGCCCGCCGGAATTCGTCTGGCCGGAAGCGGCGGCGAAGCTGCTGGACCAGGCCGCGGGCGGCTTCACGGCGCTCGACATGCTGGCGAAGGGCCAGCCCTGGCTGTGCGGGGATGCGATGACGCAGGCGGACATCACCGTGACCTGCGCGCTGGATTTCGCGGATTCCGTGCTGCCGGACTTCGCCGCGGGCCGATTCCCGGCGCTGGCGGCGCTGCGGGACCGGGCCGATGCCATCCCCGCCATCGGCGATACGCGCTGGAAAGGGTAAGGCTTCCTGCCATTGCCCATGCGGTGTGCAAGCTTCTTCGCCACCGCGCCCCGCATGGGCAATAACCGCGCAACTGCCAAAAAACGCCGCAAAACTCACATTGCGACGCAGCATATTCGCTCCTACTTAACCCGCGGAGGGTACGTGCAAGACCGGCCACCAGCATGGTGAAGGAACCCGCACGTGAGCACCTCCCCGCTCCGCACCGCCTTGAACCGGCCCCTGGGCAGAAGGCTCCTGATGGGCAGCGCACTCGCCGCGCCGCTCATCCTCCGCACCGGCAGCGCCCGGGCGCAGGAACCCGTCGATGTCGAGCTCGTCCTCGCCGTCGATGTCAGCCGATCGGTCGATGAGGTGGAACAGGAACTCCAGTTCAACGGCTACGCCGCCGCCTTCCGCGACCCCAAGCTGCTGGAAGGCATCGCCGGCGGGCCGCTCGGCCAGATCGCGGTGACGATGTTCACCTGGTCCGACTGGCACATCCAGGAAATGATGGTGCCCTGGATGAAGATCGATGGCCCCGCCGCCGGCGAACGCTTCGCCGCCGCCGTGGATGCCGCCCCCCGCCGCACCTGGCTCTACACCTCCATCTCCGGCGCCATGGACTACGCCGCCAACCTCTTCGGCCGCGGCTACGAAGGCACGCGCAAGGTCGTGGACATCTCCGGCGACGGCGTGAACAACTCCGGCCGCCCGGTCGCCGACGCCCGCGCCGACGCGCTGGAAAAAGGCATCGTCCTCAACGGCCTGGCCGTGCTGGACCGCACCCCCACCCCCTGGGCCGCGGGGCTGCCGCCGCTCGATGACTACTACCGCACGGAAGTCATCGGGGGGCCCGGCGCCTTCCTCATGGTCGCCGAGGGCTTCGAGGCATTCGAGACGGCGGTGAAGCGGAAGATCATCCGGGAAATCGCCAGCGTGCCAGCGCCGGGGCCGCTGGTGGAACGCGCCTTCGCGTGAGGGACAGGGGGAGCGCTGCTCCCCCTGGAACCCCCTCGCCAGGGTCCGGCGGGACCCTGGACCGCGAGGTTACCGGCCGCGGCCGGTCTTGGCCTGCAGCTCGTCGATGCGCTTGGAGGCATCGGCCTTGCTCAGGCCGGAATCGAATTCCTCGCCGGCCTCCTCGCTCAGCGTCTTCAGGTAGGAGGCCTGCGCGCCGGTCATCGCCTCGTCGCCCGTGGTCCAATCCGCGGGGTCCTTGATGGTGTTGGACCCGGGGTCGGGGTTGGTCTTGGGGTTGTCGTCCATCGGCTCGGGCTGCTTCGCCATGGGTGGTCCTCCGTCCTGTGTTGCCAGAACGTTCACGCCACCCGGCGGTTCCCGGCCCTACCGCTCCCAGGGCGGCACCGGCGCGAATTCGCGCGCCAGCAGCGCCACCAGCGCCCGCAGCCGCGCGGGCTGCGACCCGCCGGGGAAGACCAGCCAGATCCCCAGCGCTTCCGGCACCCCCAGGCTTTCCGGCAGCGCCACCAGCTCCCCCCGGCGCAGATGCTCCCCCACATCCCAGGTGGAATGCAGCCCGATGCCGAGCCCGGCCAGGCAGGCCTCCCGCAACGCCTCGTTGCTGTTGCTGACCATGCGGGCCGCCGGCCTCACCCGGTCCACCGCCCCGCCGCCCGGCGGCACCAGCGCCCAGCCCTCCACCCCCTGCAGCAGCAGCGCATCATGGCGCGGCAGCGCGGCGCGGCTGTCCGGCACGCCCCGCCGCGCCAGGTAGGATGGCGCGGCGCAGAGCACGCGCCGGTTCGGCGCCAGCCGCCGCGCGGTCAGCGACTGGCCCTGCAGCGGCGCGATCCGCACCGCGGCATCCCGCCCCGTCGCCACCAGATCCAGCACCGAATCCGTCAGCACCAGGTCCAGCAACAGCGCCGGATGCGCCGCCATCAGCCGCGCCAGCATGGGCGACAGCACCTTCCGCCCGAAGGTCGCCGGCGCCGTCAGCCGCAGCGTGCCCGCCACCGAAGCCCCTTCCCCGGCCAGCGCCGCCTCCGCCTCCGCCGCCGCGGCCAGCACGCGGTCGGCATGCGGCAGGAAGGCCTCGCCCTCCGCCGTCGGACGCAGCCGCCGCGTGGTCCGCGCGAACAGGCGCTGGCCGATCCGCCCCTCCAGCACCCCCAGCCGCCGGCTGGCCGCGGCCGGCGTCAGCCCCAGCGCCCGCGCGGCCTCGGACAGGCTGCCGGTCCCGGCCACGCGCTGCACCAGGCGGAGGTCATCGAGGTCGAAGGGCGCATTCGTGATCATCGGTTGAAAGTGTTTGCCGCGGCGCCGCCATTTTCAACCGCCGTGCCGCACCGCATCTAGCGGCGAACCCCAACGCCGGAGCGCCCCATGAAGGCCATCGCCCTCACCGCCCCCCACACCCTGTCCGACATCACCCTGCCCGACCCGCCCGCGCCGACCGGCCGGGACCTGCTGGTCGAGATCCGCGCCGTCTCCGTGAACCCGGTGGACGCCAAGGTGCGCGGCCGCACGGCGCCGGAGGCCATGCCCCGCATCCTGGGCTACGACGCCGCCGGCATCGTCCGCGCCGTGGGGCCGGACGCCACGCTCTTCCGCCCCGGCGACGCCGTCTTCTACGCCGGCGACATCACCCGCCCCGGCACCAATGCCGAACTCCAGCTGGTGGATGAGCGCATCGTCGGCCCCAAGCCCGCCCGCCTCTCCTTCGCCGAGGCCGCGGCCATTCCCCTCACCGCCATCACGGCGTGGGAGGCGCTGTTCGACCGCCTCCGCCTGCCCCGCACCCGCACCCCGGCCGGGGAGGCGGTGCTCATCATCGGCGGCGCCGGCGGCGTCGGCTCCATCGCGGTCCAGCTCGCCCGGCAGCTCACCGGCTTCACCGTCATCGCCACCGCCAGCCGGCCGGAGACCCAGGACTGGGCGCGGCAGATGGGCGCGCACCACGTCGTGGACCACGCGGGCGACCTGGCGGCGCAGGTGGAGGCGATCGGCCTGCCCGTCCGCGCCATCTTCGCCACCACCCAGACCGAGGCGCATTGGGACGCCATCTGCCGCCTCATCGCCCCCCAGGGCGCCGTCTGCCTGATCGATGATCCGAAGTCGCCGCCGGACGTCCGGATGCTGAAGATGAAGTCTGCCTCGCTGCATTGGGAATTCATGTTCGCCCGGCCCATGCACAAGACGGCGGACATGGAGGAACAGCACCGGCTGCTGGCGGAAGTGAGCCGGATGCTGGAGGCCGGCGCGCTGCGGACGACCATCGCGGAGGCACCGAAGCCGCTGACGGCGGCGACGCTGTGGGAGGCGCACCAGGCAATCGAGACCGGGGCGACGCGGGGGAAGATCGTGCTGGAAATGCCGAAATAACAGGTCGCTACAGCCCGAAGCTTATACGGGGAGGGCGCTGCCCTCCCCGGACCCCTCCCGCCAGGGTCGAAGGCGACCCTGGACCGCCGGGGATTGGACGCCACATTCCAGAACGTGTATTCCAATTGGCATGGTCAGGACGGCGCGGTTCACCGAGGACGACTTCATCGAGGCGGCGATGAGCCTGGTCGCGGAAGGCGGGCCTGCCGCCGCGACCATGCAGGCCATCGCCCGGCGCACCGGCGCGCCCACCGGCTCCATCTACCACCGCTTCGACAGCCGCTCCGCCATCCTCGGCGCCGCCTGGAACAGCGCCTATGCGAACTTCACCGCCACCCTGGCGCCCCTGCTGCACCAGCGCCAGGCGCGGGAGGCCGCGCTGGCCATCCTCCCCTGGGCCGAGGCCAACCCCCGCCGCGCCGCCTTCCTGCTGCTGCACGACCCCGTCTCGCTCTTCGAGGATTCGCCCCCGCCCCCCGCCCAGCGCCAGGCGCTCGACCGACTCGAGAAAGCCTTCGACGCCGCCTTCCGCGCCTGCCTCGCCCCCGCCACCGATGACGAAACCCTCGCCCGCGCCCGCTTCCTCATCTTCGATGGCCCCATCGCCATCCTGCGCCCCGCCCTCTCCCGCGCCCTGCCGCCCCCGCCCCACGCGGCGCGCCTGATCGCGGACCTCCATGCCGGCATGCCGGTCGCCGCCTGAGGCCCCCATGCCCGACATCACCGAAAGCCGCCGCATCACCCGCCACAGGCCCGAGGATTTCGAGGGCATGCGCGCGGCCGGCCGCCTGGTGGCGGAGGCGCTCGACATGATCACCGCCCATGTCCAGCCGGGCGTCACCACCGCGGCGCTGGACCGGCTCTGCCACGATTTCGTCCGGGACCACGGCGCCATCCCGGCCTCGCTGGGCTACCAGGGCTACCGGCACGCCACCTGCATCTCCCCCAACCACGTCGTCTGCCACGGCATCCCCGGCGATCGCCGCCTGGCGGAGGGCGACATCGTCAACATCGACCTGGCCGTGATCGTGGCGGGCTGGCATGGCGACAGCAGCCGCATGTACGGCGTCGGCCCGGTCGGCACCCTCGCCCAGCGGCTGATGGATGTGACGCATGAGGCGATGATGCGCGGCATCGCCGCCATCCGCCCCGGCGCGACCGTCGGCGATATCGGCCATGCCATGCAGCGCCATGTGGAGGCCGAGCGCTTCAGCGTGGTGCGGGAATTCTGCGGCCACGGCCTCGGCCGCACCTACCACGCCGCCCCCGATGTCCCGAATTACGGAAGGCCCGGCGAGGGCGCGGTGCTCCGCCCCGGCATGTTCCTGACGGTGGAGCCCATGGTGAATGCCGGCCGCCCCGCGGTGAAGGTGCTGGCCGATGGCTGGACCGCCGTGACGCGGGACCGCAGCCTCTCCGCCCAGTTCGAGCACAGCGTCGGCGTCACGGAGACGGGCGTGGAGATTTTTACCAGTTCCCCCGCCGGCTACACCCGGCCGCCCTACGGCTAGTACAGGCTGGTTGAGAGCCGCACCGGTGCCTCGGCGTCATAGGCCTTGCCGTCCACGGCGCCGCCGGTCGCGGATTCCAGCAACTCGCCCGCGGTCGGCAGCGTCGCCGGGCGCTTCGCCTCCCCCCACAGCTTCGACCGCAGCAGGGCGCGGGCGCACTGAAAAAAGACTTCCTCGACGCTGATGCGCAGCACCGTCGCCGGTTCCTTGCCCTGATGGGCGAGGCGCGCCCGCAGCGCCGGGTCCGTGCTGATCACCGCCTTGCCGCCGACGCGCAGCGTCTCCCCGGACCCCGGCACCAGGAACAGCAGCGCCACATTGGGGTCGCTGACGATGTCGCGCAGCGCGTCCAGGCGGTTGTTGCCCCGGCGGTCGGGCAGCACGAGTTCGGTCGGCGACAGCACCTCCACGAAGCCCGGCCCATCGCCCCGCGGCGTGCCATGCACGCGGCCATCGGCGTTGCGGGTGGAGAGGATGCAGAAGGGGCTGCCCGCGATGAAGGCGGCGCTCGGCGCATCCAGGTCGCGCCGCACCTTCACCACCGAATTGTGGTTCGGCGGGCCATAGAGCGCTTCCAGCGCCTCCAGGCTGGTCACGGCATGCGGGTCGGTCAGGGGCGCTTCGGGCATGGCGCCATCCTGCGCCGGCCGCGCCGCTCAGTCGAGATTGGCGACGTAGCGATGCTGCGCGGTGTCCAGCAGCGTGACGCGCCGCTCCACCGGCCGGTCCTGCAGGTCGAAGGCGATGCGCGCCACCTCCAGCAGCGGCGCGCCCTCGCCCAGCCCCAGCAGCCCGGCGTCATCCGGCGCGGCGGCGATCGCCGCCAGCCGCTCCTCCGCCCGCGCGATCGTCACGCCGTGGTCGCGCTGGTAGAGAACGTAGAGCTCATCCGTCATCTCCCGCCCGACCGGCAGGGCGAAGCCGGGGAAGCGCCCGGCCGGCAGCCAGATGCGCTCCAGGATGCAGGCCGCGCCGCCAATCAGCCGCGCGCGCTTCACGCGATGGACCAGCGTCCCGGCCTCCAGCCCGAGCGGCGCCGCCTCCTCCGCGCTCGCCGCCACCGTCGCGCAGTCCAGCACATGGCTGGTCGGCGCGCGTCGCTGCCCGTCCAGCGCGGTGATGCGGAAGAAGTGGAACAGCGCGCGTTCGGAGGTATGCGCCGCGACGAAGGTGCCCCTGCCCTGCCGCCGCTCGATCAGCCGCCGCCGCTCCAGCCCGCCCAGCGCCTTCCGCACCGTCCCCGGGGAGACGCCGAGTTCGGCGGCCAGGTCGGGCTCCGGCGGGATCATGCTGCCCGGCGCCCAGACCCCGTCGGCGATCCGCCGCGTCAGGATCGCTTCCGTCTGCGCATAGAGCGGCCTTGGGTCGGGGCGGAGCGCGTTCATCGCTTCAGCGTCGGCGCCGGCTGCCCGTCCAGCACCACGTTCACGACCGCCGGCTTGCCGGAGGCGATGGCCCGGTCGATGGCCGGCCCGATCTCCGCCACCTCGGTCACCTGTTCCCCATGCCCGCCGAGTGCCACCGCCACCAGGTCGTAGCGCGTGCCCGGCGCCAGCTCGCAGCCATGGGCACGGTTGGCGCCGTAGTCGCGGAGCTGGATCTGGTGCTCCGCATTCCAGCGGCTGTCATTGCCGACGACCGCGACGAAGGGCAGGCCGTGCCGCGCGGCGGTGTCGATCTCCGCCATGTGGAAGCCGAAAGAGCCATCGCCCATCAGCGCGATGACGGGGGCGTTGCGCGCCGCTCGGGCGCCGATGCCGCCCGCGGCGGAGCCGCCAATCGCAAACGGGATGCCCACGCCGATCGCGCCGGCCACGCCGTTCACCGCGCGCGTGCCGGCCTTCACCATGGCCATGCCCCACTGCCCGATCTCGCCCCCATCGCAGATGAAGGTCGCGCCGTGGCGGGCGACGGCGTCGTTCACGGCGGCGCAGAGCGTCGCGGAGCGGATCGCCCCCGGCGCCTGCGGCGTCGCCCATTCCGCCGGGCGCCAGCCGATCGCCTCCCGCACCGTCGCCGCCCATTCGGCATGGCCGGGCGAGACGGCCGCGGTCAGCGCGGTGATGGCGGAGGTCGGATCGGCCAGCGCCGCCAGCGTGATCCGCTCCCCCAGCAGCCCCTGCGCCCGGGCGAGCAGCGCGCCCTCCGGCTCCAGCAGGATGAAGCGGCACTCCGCCGGCATGGGCTTGCCGAAGCCGAGGGTGAAGTCCAGCGCCTTGCCGATCAGCACCACGAGGTCGGCCTGGCCCAGCACCTCCCGCAGCAGCCCCAGCGTCGGGTCCGCGAGCCCGCGCGGGGACTGCATGGGCAGCACCGGCAGGCCGGACGCCGCCTCCAGCCCCCGTTGCAGGGCGAAGCCGGCGGGGGTGCATAGCGCGGGCGGCGCCACCAGCACCGGCCGCTTCGCCTGCGCGATGGCCTGCGCCACCAGCCCCGCCGTGGTGGGCGAGAGGGGCATCGGGGTGGCGGCGGGGGTGGGCAGGGCCGGCTCCACGGCCTCCCCCTCCAGCACGTCGGTGGGCAGGGAGAGATGCACGGGCCCCGGCCGGCCGGACAGCGCGATGGACATGGCCTTCGCCACATCCGCCGCCATCCCGCCCGGCGTCCGCGCCGCCCAGGCCGCCTTGGCCGCCGGCGCCGCCATCGCCACCTGGTCCAGCTCCTGGAAGGCACCGAGGCCGATCTGGTTCAGCGGCGCATGGCCCGACAGCAGCAGCACCGGCACCTCCCCCTGCCAGGCCGTGCAGAGCGCCGCGGCCGCATTCGCATGGCCCTGCCCACCCGTCACCAGCGCGACACCCACCTGGCCCGAGAGCCGGGCCCAGGCATCGGCCATGTGCACCGCCGCCGCCTCGTGCCGCGTATGCACGATCTCGATCCCCGACCCCACCAGCGCGTCATAGACCGGCATGATGTGGTTGCCGGAGAGGGAGAAGATCCGCGTGACCCCGGCCGCAAGCAGCCCCTTCACCAGGATATCGGCGCCGCGCAATGACATGGATGGAACGCTCCGGATCGGGGTCTTGTGTCTGATACAAGACCATGCAAGCCTCTGATGACGCAAGGGGAGGAGCGGCATGGAGGAGGCAACCGCCATGCTTCGCGTCAAGGTCTGGCGCGGTAACGCGGCCGGCGGCCGGCTGGCCGACTACGCCGTGCCGGCGCGCGCCAACCAGACCGTGCTGGACGTGGTCACCCACATCCAGCGGGAGGTCGATCCCACCCTCGCCTATCGCTTCGCCTGCCGCGTCGGCATGTGCGGGTCCTGCGCCATGGTGGTGAATGGCCGCCCGCGCTGGACCTGCCGCACCCATGTGAGCCGCGTGGCGCAGGATGGCGCGCTGGAATTGCGGCCGCTCTCCAACCTGCCCGTCATCCGCGACCTGGCGACGGACATGGCGCCCTTCTTCGACAAATGGGCCAAGGCCCGCGGCAGCTTCCAGCCGAAGGATTCGCCGGATGGCGCGGTGCCCGACGATTTCGCGGTGGTGCCCCCCGCCTCCAAGCCGCGCCAGCAGGCCGATGCCGGGATCGAATGCATCGGCTGCGCCGTCTGCTACAGCGGCTGCGACATCGTCGCCTGGAACCCGGACTATCTCGGCCCCGCCGCGCTGAACCGCGCCTGGACGCTGGTGAACGATGTGCGGGACGACGCAAGGCGGGACCGGCTGAAGGCGGTGGCCGGCGATGCCGGCTGCCATGCCTGCCATTCCACGCAATCCTGCACCGCGCATTGCCCGAAGGGCATCGACCCCTCCGGCGCCATCGCGGGGCTGAAGCGCAGCCTGTTCTGGCCCAGCTTCAAGGGGGGCATGCGATGAACGGGGTGCAGTTGTGGACCCTGCAGCGGGTCACGGCGATCGTCCTGGCGGTGGCGGTGGTGGTCCACCTCGTGACCATCCTGGTCGCGGTGCGCGGCGGGCTCTCCGCGGCCGAGATCATCGGCCGCACCCGCGGCAACTGGGCCTGGCTCGGCTTCTACGCCGTCTTCGCCCTGGCCGCCGGGCTGCATGGCGCCATCGGGCTGCGCGCCATCGCCGCGGAATGGGCGGGCTGGCGCGGGCGGGGCTATGACCTGGCCTGGATCGGCATCGCCCTGGTCACCGCCGCCTTCGGCATCCGCGCCGCCTGGGGGCTGTTCAGCGCATGATGCCCGTGAGCGTGTCTGGTGATCCGATGGCGGCCGGCGTTCTTTACGCCGGCCGAGGCCGCGAATGCGGCCCGCGGCAAGTGCGTCACGCCGGAGGCGTGCCTGCGGCACGACGAAGCCAAGCGAAGCGCCGGCGTTTGAGGGCCTTTTCGTGCCAACGAAAAGGCATGGCAGCATGAGCCAATGGCGTCGCCGATCCCATCCCGCCTGGATCGCCTTCCTCGTCCATCGCCTCTCCGGCCTGGCGCTGGCGCTGTTCCTGCCCGTGCATTTCTGGGCGCTCGGCCAGGCCATCCAGGGGGAGGCCGCGCTGGAGGGTTTTCTCCGCTGGTCCGACAATCCGGTGCTGAAGGTGGCGGAGACGGTCCTCGTCATCCTGCTGGCCGCGCATCTGGCCGGCGGGCTGCGGGTGCTGGCGCTGGAATTCCTGGGCTGGCGGGCGCAGCAGAAGACGATGGTCGCGGCCTCCGCGGGCGTCGCCCTGGCCACCGGGCTGCTCTTCCTGCTGAACCTCGGCGCATGACGACGGCCATGCTGGTGATGGTCGCCACCTGCTTCGTGGCGGCCTTCGCCTCCGGCATGGCGGGCTTTGCCTTCAACCTGATCGCCGCCAGCATCCTGTTCCACTGGCTGCCGCCGCAGCAGACGGCGCCGGTGCTGGTCATCGGCTCCTTCCTCATCCAGCTCGGCACCATCCGCGCCGTGCTGCCCGCCATGCGCTGGGCGGTGCTGCGGCCCTATGTCATCGGCGGCGTGCTCGGCACGCCCTTCGGCATCCTCGTGCTGAAGGTGGTCAGCGCGGAGGCCATCACGGCGGGCATCGGCGCGCTGCTGGTGGTCTATGCCGGCTATACCCTGGCCCGCATCGCCCTCAAGCGCGCGCCGCATGCCTTCACCACCGGGCCGCTGCCCGATGCCGGGATCGGCTTCGCCGGCGGCGTGCTGGGCGGCATCGGCGGCTTCTCCGGCGCCCTGCCGGCCATGTGGGGGGACCTCAAGGGCCTGCGGAAGGACGAGGCGCGGGCGATCTTCCAGCCCTTCATCATCGCCATGCAGGCGCTGGCGGCGGTCGGGCTTGTCGCCGGTGGCTTCTTCACGGCCGAGAGCGCCATGATGCTGCTGGCCTGCCTGCCCGCGCTCGCCGCCGGCGCCTGGCTTGGCGTGCGCGCCTATGGCCTGATCCCGGCCGAGGGTTTCCGGCTGGTGCTGCTGACGCTGCTGCTGCTCTCCGGCCTGTCGCTGGTGATCTGAGGGAGGAAACGATGACGCTGATGACCAGGCAGGGCGTCGAGCCCCTGCGGATCGCCCCCGAAGCCATCGAGGAAGCGGCCAAGCTGCTCTACATCCGCGCCCTCAAGATCCTGCCCGACGACATCAAGGAGGGCTTCTCCCAGCTCGTCTCGACCGAGACGGACGAGACGGCGCAATCCATCCTGGCCACGATGGTGGAGAATATCGGCGTGGCGGAGCGCACGGAAAACCTGCTCTGCCAGGACACCGGCATCCCCATCTTCAATGTCGAGATCGGCCGCAACGTCGAACTCGATGGCTGGGCGCTGAAGCAGGCGATCCGCCGCGGCACGGAACGCGCCACGCGCGAACACCCGCTGCGCAGCTCCGTCGTCCACCCCATCACGCGGCAGAACGAGCATACGAGCTGCGGCGCCCATGTGCCCGTCATCAACCTCGACTTCGTGGAGGAGGAGCGCGTGCTGCGCCTGGCCATGATCCCGAAGGGATCGGGCAGCGAGAACGGGTCCTTCCTGCAGATGCTCATCCCCGCCGATGGCCTGGCGGGCGTGAAGCGCTTTGTCATCGATGCCGCGATGAAGGCCGGCGGCAAGGTCTGCCCGCCCACCATCATGGGCATCGGCATCGGCGGCACCAGCGACCTCTGCATGCATCTCGCCAAGGTCGCGGCGACGCGCCCGCTGGGTTCGCGCTGCGCCGACGAACAGGGGGCGGCGCTGGAGGTTTCGCTGGCGGAGGCCGTGAACAGCCTCGGCATCGGCCCGCAGGGCCTGGGCGGCGACAGCACCGCCTTCGCCGTGCATGTGGAGGTCGCGGCGACCCACATCACGATGAATCCCGTTGCCGTCAACATCCAGTGCCACAGCGCGCGGCGCGCGAGTGCCACCTTCACGCCGGATGGCGTGAGCATCGGGTTCTGAGCCATGCATCACACGCTGCACATGCCCTGCACCGAGGCCGATATCCGCAAGCTGCGCATCGGTGATCACGTCACGCTGCAGGACACGCTGTTCGGCATCCGCGATGCCACGCAGATCCACATGTTCGACCATGGCCGCCGCACGCGCTTCGACCTGCGCGGCCATGCCGTCATCCACACCGCCCCCAATGTCCGCAAGATGGACAAGCGCGGCACCAATGACAGCGGCTACGAGGCCGTCTGCATCGGCACCACCACCAGCGACCGCATGGAACGCTTCACCCGCCCGCTGATGGAGCGCGAGGGCGTGCGCATCATCATCGGCAAGGGCGGGCTGCGGGAGGACTCGCAACAGGCCTTCGCCGATCTGGGCGGCGTCTACCTCGCCATCATCGGCGGCACCGCGGCGCTGGAGACGACCTGGATCGAGGCGATCGAGGATGTTGACCTCGACGACCTCAACCCCGAAAGCCTGTGGCGCTTCCGAATCCGTGACTTCGGCCCCCTGCTGGTGGCCATGGACAGCCACGGCGGAAGCCTGTTCGCTGAGGTGCAGCGGAAGGTGCAGGATCGTCGCGCCGCCGTGCTCGCCAAGCTGGGGGTAGCATGATCGCCATCGTCGTCGTCGCCGTGGGTGTCCTGGTCGCCGTTCTCGTCGGCGCTTCCGACAGCCGATCCCAACCGCTGCCGCAGAACCCGCCCACGACGCAGGAGGATTGCGGCTGCGGCGTGCCGTCCTCCCCCCGAGGGCCGCGATGACCCGGCTGCGCCACCAGACCACCGACATCCTCGTCCTCGGCTCCGGCGGCGCCGGGCTGCTCGGCGCGCTGCATGCCAAGGCCGGCGCCCCTGACCTGCGCGTCACCGTCGCGGTGAAGGGCCTGCTCGGCAAATCAGGCTGCACCCGCATGGTCCAGGGCGGCTACAACGTCGCCCTCGCCGCCGCGGACAGCGCCGAGCGCCATTTCATGGACACGCTCGACGGCGGAAAATGGCTGAACGACCAGGACCTCGCCTGGACGCTCGTCACGGTGGCGCAGCAGCGGATCCGGGAGCTGGAGAACCGCTGGGGCTGCTTCTTCGACCGCAACCCCGACGGCACCATCCACCAGAAGGCCTTCGCCGGCCAGACCTTCGACCGCACCGTCCACAAGGGCGACCTGACCGGCATCGAGATCATCAACCGCCTGGCCGAGCAGAGCTGGGCCAGGGGGATCGAGCGGCTGGAGGAACACCGCGCCCTCGCCCTGATCCCCGCGAAGGACGGGTCGCGCATCAGCGGCGTGCTGCTGATCGATATCCGGTCGGGCGACTACGTCCTGGTGCGCGCCAAGGCCGTGCTGCTCGGCACCGGCGGCGGGCCGACCATGTACACCTACCACACCCCCTCCGGCGACAAATCCTGCGACGGCATGGCCATGGCACTCCGCGCCGGCCTCAGGCTTCGCGACATGGAGATGGTGCAGTTCCACCCGACCGGCGTCCTCGCCGGCCCCGGCACCCGCATGACCGGCACGATCATCGAGGAAGGGCTGCGCGGTTCCGGCGGTTTTCTCCTCGGTGGCGACGGCGAGCGCTTCATGCACAAGTATGACCCGCGCGGCGAACGAGCCACCCGCGACATCGTCAGCCGCGCGATGTACCGGGAGATGCTCTCGAAAAACACGAACGAGCATGGCGGCCTCTACATCGCCATGGCGCATCTCGGCCCCGATCGCGTGCGGCGCGAATTCAAGGGCATGGTGGAACGCTGCGCGGATATGGGCTTCGACCTCGCCGGCGGCCGCGTCCCCGTGGTGCCCACCGCGCACTACATGATGGGCGGCGTCGTGTTCCGCCCCGATGGCAGCACGGATCTCCCGGGCCTCTTCGCGGCCGGGGAGGATACCGGCGGCGTCCATGGCGCGAACCGGCTGGGTGGCAACGGCGTCGCCAACTCCACCGTCTTCGGCGGCATCGCCGGCGACAGCATGGCCGGCTGGGTGCCCCGCCACGGCGCCTTCGAGGACCCCTGCCCCGCCGCGCTCGACGCCGCCATCGCGCTGGCCGAAGCCCCCTTCGCGAAACCCGCCCGCAGCCTGACGCCGATCCGCGACGCGCTGCACAGGCTGATGTGGGACAAGGCCGGCATCCTGCGCGACGAGGCCGGGCTCACCGAGGCCGCTAGCGGCCTCGATGCGCTGGAGGCGGAGCTGGACGCCACCGGCATCGCGGATGGCGCGCGGGGCTTCGACCTCGCCTGGCAGGAATGGCTCAACCTGCGCTCCCTGCTGCTGGTCAGCCGCGCCATCGTAACCGCCGCCGCCGCGCGCCGGGAAAGCCGCGGCGCCCATTTCCGGGAGGATTTCCCGCAGACCGAAAGCGACAGCGCCGGCCTCAGCGCCACCATCACCCGGCTCGGCGCCGATCGCCGCATCGTGCTGGATTGGCAGCCCGTCGCCTTCAGCCGCATCCGCCCCGGCGAGAGCCTGCTGCCCGCCGCCGCCGAATAGTCACGCCGCACACGGCAACCGGCGCGGGCCCCGCCCCGTTCCTCTGCCAGCGCCGCCCCGTCGGGCGGCCCGGTACGAAGGGGTATTCAAGCCATGGACGACATTTCCAAGCTGATGATCGACCAGCTCAAGGACGCCTACAGCGCCGAACGCCAGGCGCTGCGGGCCATGCCGAAGATGATGAAGAACGCGACGCATCCCGCGCTGAAGGAATGCATCCAGATGCACATGGAGCAGACCGAGGGCCAGGTGGAGCGCATCGAGCAGGCGCTCGAGATGGTCGGCGGCAAGCCCGGCCGGAAGGTGTGCGAGGCGATGCGCGGCCTGGTCGAGGAAGCGACGCATGAGATGGAGGAGAATGACCGGGGCGAGATGATGGACGTCCTCATCATCGCCGCCGCGCAGCGCATCGAGCATTACGAGATCGCGGCCTACGGCACGATGGTCACGCTCGCCAAGGCCGCCGGCCAGGCGCCGCTCGCCGAGCTTCTCGCCCAGACCCTGGCCGAGGAGAAGGAGACCGACCAGAAGCTGACCGAGGTCGCGGAGTCGGAGGTCAACCCCGCCTTCATCCGCATGGCGCAGGGCGGCGAGGAGGCGGAATCCGCCAACGAGAACCGGAAGTCCGGCGGCCGCCGCAAGGCTTCCTGACCCGGAACCCCCGCCGGGCGCGCGCCCGGCGGGGACCTTCCCGCGGGGGCAAGGTCCCCCATTCACCCTCCGGTAGCCTCGCCCCCCGTATCATGACGCCCCCGTGTTCATCCGGGCGTTCAAGGGGTCATGATGCTGAATTCCATCCGCTGGCGCATCGCGCTCGCCACCGCCGGCGTCGGCATGTTCGTCTCGGTCGCCTTCGGCATCACGGTCGCCATGCGCGACCAGGCCTCGAGCCAGGAGATGGTGGCCCGCACCCTCGCCAGCGGCAAGGAAGCCTTCTTCGACGCGATCGAGGGCGAGCTGCGTTCCGGCGCCGTGGTGGCCGAAAGCCTCGCCGCCCTGCCCAGCGTCCAGCAGGCCGCCGCGGCCGGGGACCGCGCCGGGCTGCTCGCCCTGCTGCGGGATGCCGATGCCACGCTGCAGACGCGCAACCAGCGCCTCAACATCCATCGCGCCCCGGGCATCGCCTTCCTGCGCGTCTGGCGGCCGGAGCAGTTCGGCGACGACCTCCGCGCCCGCCGCGCCACCGTGGTGCGCGCGCTGGAATCGGGGCGCACGGTCAGCGGGCTCGAAACCGGCGTCCAGCCGAACGATGTCAGCCTTTTCAGCACGGCGCCGGTCCGCCATGCCGGCCAGGTCGTGGCCGTGGTCGATGTCGCGGGCTCGCTCAACGTCGATCGCCTAAAGGCCATCGGCAGCGACCTCGGCCTCGACATCAGCGTGCTGCGCGCGCTGGACCAGCGCCTGGTGCCGGTCGCCTCCACCCTCTCCGGCGTCGATGCGGCGCTGACGCCGCTGCGCGGCGCCGCGCTGGCCGGCGGCATCGCCAGCGACACGCAGGATCGCAACGGCCGCGCCGTCTCCGTGATGGTGGCGCCGCTGCGGGACGTGCAGGACCGCATCATCGGCCTGGTGGAGCTGACCTACGACCTCTCCGCCGTGGCGGCCGACCGGCAGCGCGCGCTGCTAACGGTGGGGCTGGTCGCGGCCCTGCTCGTGCTGCTCTCCGGCGCCGCGGGGCTGCTGGTGGCGCGCACCCTCTCCGGCCCCGTGCTGCGCCTGACCGGGGCGATGGAGAAGCTCGCCGCCGGGGACCGCGAAAGCCCCATCCCCGGCACCGCCCGCCGGGACGAGATCGGCGCCATGGCCCGCAGCGTGGAGGTCTTCCGCGAGGGGATGGAGGAGGCGGAGCGCCTGCGCGGCGAACAGCGCCAGGCCGCCGCGCGGATCGAGGCCGCGCGCCGCTCCACGCTGACCGGCGTGGCGGATGAGCTGGAAGCGCAGTTCGGCACGGTGGCGGAAGCGCTGGGCCGCGCGGCCGGCGGGCTGCAGGGCGCGGCGGCGGAGATGACGGATGCCGCCGGCGGCGCGGCGCAGGAAGCCGCGACCGCCGCCGGCGCCGCCACCGCCACCGCCGGCAATGTCGGCACCGTCGCCGCCGCCACCGAGGAACTCTCCGCCAGCATCGAGGAGATCACGCGCCAGGCGACGGAAGCCGCGCGCGTCACGACCCAGGCGGCGACGCAATCCCGCGATGGCGGCGCCGCCACGCGCGGCCTGGCCGATGCGGCGGAACGGATCGGGGAGGTGGTGCGCCTGATCAACGACATCGCCGGCCAGACCAACCTCCTCGCCCTCAATGCGACCATCGAGGCCGCCCGCGCCGGGGAGGCCGGCAAGGGCTTCGCCGTGGTGGCGCAGGAGGTGAAGGCCCTCGCCGCCCAGACCGCCAAGGCGACGGAGGAGATCGGCGCCCAGATCGGCGCGATGCGCGACGCCGCCACCACCGTGGTCGGCGTGGTCGGCGCCATCGGCGGCACCATCGCGACGCTGGAGGAGATCACCGCCGGCATCGCCAGCGCCGTGCAGGAACAGGGCTCCGCGACGCAGGAGATCGCCCGCGCGGTCAGCGAGGCCGCGGGCGGCACGGATACCGTCTCCATCGCCGCCGGGCAGGTCTCCGCCCGGGTGGAGACGACGCGCGCCGGCGCCGCCGGGCTGCGCGCCGTGGCGGATGACATCGCGGGCCATGGCGGCACGCTGCAGCGCGGGCTGGTGGAGGTGGTGCGCAAGCTGCGCCAGCAGGCCGAGGCCGCCTGACCCGCGCGCCAGCCCCGGCGGGTTGACAGCCGCGCCCCCGCTTCTGCATGAGGGGCGCGGAGGGGCCCGCCGCGATCGCCCCGTGAGGCTTCGGCCCAAGCATCGCGTCCACTCGCTATGGATGGACGCCCATGTCGCACCCCGCCTCGACCACCGTGCAGCAGCTGGGCCGGCAGATCGGCCTGCCCGATGCGCCCCTCATCCTCGATGTGCGGCTGGCGGAGGATGCGGGCGACGACCCGCGCCTGCTGCCGGCCAGCGACAGCCGCCCGGCCGCGGAGGTGGCGGCCTGGGGCCCCGGCCTGCGGGGGCGGGACGTCGTCGTGGTCTGCCAGCGCGGCCTCAAGCTCAGCGAGGGTGTCGCCGCCTGGCTGCGGCATGAAGGCGCGCGCGCGGCGGTGCTGGAAGGCGGCTTCGCGGCCTGGCGCGATGCGCGCCTGCCGCTGCTGGAACCCGCCGCCATCCCGCCGCGGGATGCGCAGCGCCGCACCGTCTGGGTGACGCGCGCGCGCCCCAAGGTGGACCGCATCGCCTGCCCCTGGCTGATCCGCCGCTTCATCGACCCCGCCGCCGTCTTCCTCTTCGTCGCGGCCTCGCAGGTGGAGGCGGTGGCGGAGCGCTTCGGCGCCACCCCCTTCGACATCGAGGGCGTCTTCTGGACCCATCGCGGCGATGGCTGCACCTTCGACACGATGCTGGAGGAATTCGGCCTGCGCACGCCCACCCTGGAACGCCTGGCGCTGCTGGTGCGCGGCGCCGATACGGCGCGGCCGGACCTGGCGCCGCAGGCGGCCGGGCTGCTCGCCGCCTCGCTCGGCCTGTCGCGGCTGCACCAGGACGATCTCCGGCAGCTGGAAGCCGGATTGTCACTCTACGATGCCTTCCATCTCTGGTGCCGCGATGCGACGGAGGAGGTGCACAACTGGCCGGCCTCGGGATTCCGCTGATGGACACGCCCCGGATGGAGACGCAGGCGAACCCCCTGCCCACGCTGCGCGATGCCGCCCCCGTCTGGTGGCGCATCGGCCTGCTGAGCTTCGGCGGCCCCGCCGCGCAGATCGCGCTGATGCACCGGGAGGTGGTGGAGCAGCGCCGCTGGATCTCCGACGCCCGTTTCCTGCACGCGCTGAATTTCTGCATGCTGCTGCCGGGGCCGGAGGCGCAGCAGCTCGCGACCTATCTCGGCTGGCTGATGCATGGGGTGAAGGGCGGGCTGCTGGCGGGGCTCGCCTTCATCCTGCCTGGCGTGGCGGTGATGCTGGCGCTCACCATGCTCTACGCCACGCTGGGCGACGTGCCGCTGGTGGGGGCGCTGTTCTTCGGCCTGAAATGCGCCGTGCTGGTGCTGGTGGTGGAAGCGCTGATCCGCGTCGCGCGGCGGGCGCTGAAGGGGGCCATCGCCTGGGCCCTGGCGGCGGCGGCCTTCCTCGCCCTCTTCGCCTTCGACGTGCCCTTCCCCGTGGTGGTGCTGGCGGCGGGGCTGGTCGGCTACGCGCTGCCGCATGCCTTCGCCGGCGGCGGGCACGGCGCCGCGAAGGAAGGGCCGCCCGCGGCGCTGGATGCGGTGATCGCCGCCGATCCCGGCCGCATCCCCGCCATGGCCGCCACGGCGCGCCGCGCGGGGCTGGTGGCGGTGGCGCTCTGGGTCTGGCCGGTCGCCATGCTGATGGGCGCGGGCACCTTCGGCGACATCGCCTGGTTCTTCGCCAAGATGGCCGTCGTCACCTTCGGCGGCGCCTATGCGGTGCTGGCCTATGTCGCGCAGGAAGCGGTGGAGTTCTACGGCTGGCTTTCCGCCGCCGACATGCTGGCGGGGCTGGGCCTCGCGGAGACGACGCCCGGCCCGCTGATCCTGGTCCTGCAATTCGTGGGCTTCCTGGCCGCGTTCCGGGAGGGGGGGATCGCCGGCGGCACGGCGGGCGCGCTGCTGACCATCTGGGTCACCTTCGCCCCCTGCTTCGCCTTCATCTTCCTGGGCGCCCCCTTCGTGGAGACGCTGCACGCCAACCCCCGCCTGAAGGGCGCGCTGGCCGGCGTGACGGCGGCGGTGGTGGGCGTGATCGCGAACCTCGCTTTGTGGTTCTCGCTGCGCGTCATCTTCGCGCGGGTGGAGAAGGTGGCGATCGGCCCCGCGGTGCTGGACGTGCCGGACCCGCTGAGCCTGGTGCCGGATGCGGCGGCGCTCAGCGCCCTGGCGGCCGTCTGCCTCTTCGTCCTCCAGCTCGGCGTGGTGCGGACGCTGGCGGTGACGGCGGCGGCCGGCTTCGCGGCCCGCACGCTGCTGGGGTGAAGGACGCTACGGGGGTAGCGTCTCCGCCGCCAGGATGCCCATCAGCCGTCCCGCGCCCTCCCCGGGCGCGAAGATGGCGAGGCTGCCTTCCGGATATTCCGCCTGCGCCAGCCCGCGCCCCAGCACCATGCCGAGCGGCACGATGTGGCCGACCAGGATGTCCGTGGCGTTCGGGGATGAGGGCCGCCCCGTCCGCGCCCGGAGCCAGGCGATCTGCCGGGCGAGCTGCGCGGGGTCGGGCGTGTAGTCATCCGCCGTCAGCATCGGCTCCACCACCGTGGCGTGGCCGAAGGCGAGTTCCGCCGTGTCCCGCGCCCGGAAGACCGGGCTGGCCAGCACCTGGCCCAGCGGCACGCCGAGCGCCGCCAGCGCCCGGCCCGTGCGGCGCGACTGCTCCCGCCCCGCCTCGCTCAGGTTGCGCTGGCCGGCGCGGTTGGAGAGGTCCCCGGTATCGACCTGGCTACGGTCGGTGATGCCGTGCCGCATGACGACGACGACGCCCCCGGCCCGCAGCGCGGCGACCAGCGCGCGCGCGGCGTCGCCCTGCGCGGTGGCGGCCATGGCGGGCCGCGCCAGCAGGATCGCGGGCGCGGCGAGGAGATGGCGGCGCCGCATCAGCCGAGCGTGAAGGCCTCGTGCACCGCCGTCTTGATGCCGCCGCCCACCACCGGGCCACCGCCCGCGACATAGATGAAGTCGCCGATCGTCACCGCGCCCATGCCGTGCCGCGGCGTCGGCATCGGCGCGTGGTGCTGCCAGGTGTCGGTGGCGGGGTCGTAGCTTTCCATCTGGCCATGCACCTGGCCGGTCAGCTCCCGGTTCACGAAGACCCCGCTCTCGCCCCCCATGGCGAAGAAGCGGCCGCGATACACCACCAGCCCATGGCCGGAGCGCGGCGTCGGCAGGGGGGATCGCGTCGTCCACTGGTCCGCCGCCGGGTCGTACACATGGTGCAGGCCGGTGTTGTACTCGAAGGTGTTGAAGCGGCCGCCGACGATGTGGATCAGGCCGTTATGGACGACCACGCCCGCATGGTCCCGCGCGCCGGGCAGCGCCTTGCGCCGCTCCCACCGGTCCGTCTGCGGGTCATAGACCTCATGCCAGCCGACCGAGGCGCGTTCCGTGTCGGGGTTGGAGGCCCCGCCGATGTGGTGGATCTTCCCCCCCACCGCCGCCAGCGCGCCCGCGCCGCGCGGCCGCGGCATGTCCGCGATCCGGTCCCAGCGATCCGCCGCCACGTCATAGGCGAAGGCCAGCACGTCCGCGTCCCGGTTCTGCGCGCTGAAGCCGCCGAAGGCGTAGATCTTCCCGGCATGGGCGACGACGCCCACATGGTTGGCGCCGCGCGGCAGCCGCGCCTTCTCCACCCAGCTGTTGGTCGCGGGGTCGAAGACGTGGTGGTAGCTGTTGTTGACCATCTGCTCGGCATAGCCGCCGATGACGTGCAGCTTGTTGTCCCACTCCGCCGCCCAGGCCATCTCGGTGCGCGGCAGGGGCAGGGTGGCGCGTTCCACCCAGCGGCCGGGCGGGCCGGCCGGGGCGGGGCTGTCCACGAAGCGCTGCGCGTATTGCGCCGGCGTCAGCGTCACGGGGCCCGGCCCCCGCAGCGGCGCCATGCGGTCGGACGGGATCGGCAGGCCGTGATGCGGCGCCGCCTGCTGCGCCCGCGCCACGCCGGCGCCCCCGAGAATGGCGGCCGCGCCGCCCAGAACAGCCCTGCGGTTCATGCCCGAATCCCCCTGCGAATGAATCCCACATAGCGAAGGGATGACCGCGCTGAAAGGTGCAATCGTTTGTCGCCGCGTTCCGCGCGCGGGCGCACGCCCCCGGAACCATCGCCGCCCGGGATCGCTGATGCGCCGGGGCCCCCGCCGGCTCCCTTCCTGCCCGGAGCCCGCCCATGCGCCGCCCTGCCCTCCTCCTCCTGCCCCTGCTGCTGCTGGCGGCCTGTTCGGACCCGAATGACCGCAACCAGCGCGCGCTGACCGGCGCGGCGATCGGCACCGGCGCCGGCGCGCTGATCGGCTCCGTCACCGGCAGCGCGGGGCGCGGCGCGCTGATCGGCGGGGCGCTCGGCACCCTGGCCGGGGCGCTGACGCCGCCCCCGGCGCCGGAGGCGATCCCGCCCGACCCGCGCCTGGCCCAGCCCTACGATCCCCGCTACGGCGGCTGGTACGACCAGTACGGGGATTGGCACCCGGGCGCGCCACCCCAGGGCTACCAGCCCAACTACAAATAGGCCCCCCGAAACAGGCCGCGCGGCGGTCCTTGCGCCATCGCGCTAACTGGCCGGCAATGCGCAGCGGTTCTAGTGTCGGGTGGAGGACCCCGCCACCATGCTGCCCCGCCGCGCCCTGCCGGCCCTGATCGCCGCCCTGGCCACGCCCGGTGCCGCCGCCCGGGCGGAAGCGGGCCGGCTGCGCATCGGCGGCACCGGCATGGCGCTGGCCACCATCCGGCACCTCGGCGACCGCTTCGCCGCACGCCACCCCGGCCTGGCCTTCGACATCCTGCCGAGCCTCGGCACCGGCGGCGGCATCCGCGCCCTGCTGGCCCGCGCCATCGAGATCGGCCTGCTCGCCCGCCCCCTGCTGGCGGAGGAAGCGGCCCAGGGCCTGCGCGCCAGCCCCCTGGCCCGCACCCCCATCGCCATCGTCACCGGGAGTTCCCCTGGCAACGCCCCCGCCGCGGCCGATGCCCAGGGCATGACGCTGCCGCGCCTGGCCGCCGTGCTGCGGGGGGAGGTCACCACCTGGCCGGATGGCGCGCGCCTCCGCCTGGTGCGGCGGGAGGCCTCGGACGCCGATTGGCTGCTGCTGGCCAGCCTGTCGCCGGAGATGGAGCGCAGCGTCGCCGCCGCGCATCGCCGCCCCGGCCTCGTGACCGTCGGCACGGACCAGGAGAATGCGGAGGCGCTGCAGACCATGGCCGGCTCCCTCGGCCTGATGTCGATCGGCCAGCTGCGGGCGGAGGCGCTGCGCCTGCATCCCCTGCCGCTGGATGGCGTGGCGCCGGACATCGCGGCGGTGGAGGCCGGGCGCTACCCCCTCTCTCGCACGCTGCACACCGCCTGGCTGGGGCAGCCCGCGCCCGCCGCGGCCGCCTTCCTCGACTTCCTCGCGGGGGCGGAAGCGCGGGCGATGCTCGCCGGCCTCGGATACGGCCCGCCGGTTCCGTGAACAGCCCCGACACCGGCCGCATCGACCCCCGCCTGGTGCGGGTCATCACGGCGCTCGCCCTCACCGTCTCGCTGCTCATCATGGTGGCGCTGCCCGCGGCCTATTTCGTCGCCGCCCGCGTCGCCGTCACCGCGCGGCTGGAAGCGCGGGCGGAATCGGCGGCCGCGATCATGACGGAGTTCGTCACCCGCAACCCGGACCACTGGGTGTTCGAGAATGCGCGCATCCGCGGCCGCCTGGCCCCCTTCGCCGAAGCGGCGCAGCCCAAGGAATGGCGCGTGCTCGACCGGGCCGGCAACGTCGCCGCCACGCTCGGCCCCCCGGCCGCCCGCCCCGCCCTGACCGTCAGCGTGCCCATCCACGATTCCGGCGTGGTGGCCGGGTCGGTGCAGGTCAGCCGCTCCATGCAGGACATCGTGGGCTGGACCAGCTTCCTCGCGGTCATCGGCATCGCGCTGGCCGGCGGGTCCTTCATCATGCTGCGGTCGCTGCCGCTGCGCCTGCTGGCGGAATCCATGGGCCGCCTGGCGAAGGCGGAGGCGATGGAGCGCGAGCGCGCCGCGCAGCTCGCCCAGGCCTCCAAGCTCGCCCAGCTCGGCGAATTGGCGACGGGCATGGCGCATGAGCTGAACCAGCCGCTGACAGCCATCACGCTGGCCGCGCAGAACGCGCTGCGGCAGCTGGACCGGGGCCCGCTGGAGCCGCCCGCCATGGCCGCGCGGCTGGAGCGGATCCTGACCATGGCGCGCCGCGCCTCCACCGTCATCGACCACATGCGCGTCTTCGGCCGCATGGGCGGGGAGGCCAATGGCCCCGTCTGCATCGCCGCCGTGGTGCGCGGCGCGCGGGACCTGCTGGCCTTCAAGCTGGAACGCCACCATGTGCGGGTGCAGGACACGCTGGCGGCCGACCTGCCGCCGGTGCTGGGCCAGGCCATCCCGCTGGAACAGGTGCTGGTCAACCTGATCGCCAATGCCTGCGACGCCTATGGGGAGGCGGCGGAGGGCGCGGCCCCGCGCCTGGTCACCATCGCCGCGGCCGTGGCCGGGGACCGGCTGGCGCTGACGGTGCACGATGCCGCGGGCGGCATCCCGCCCGAGATCCTGCCCCGCATCTTCGCGCCCTTCTTCACGACCAAGCCGGTCGGCCAGGGCACGGGGCTCGGCCTGTCGATCAGCTACGGCATCGTCAACGACATGGGCGGCGCGCTGACCGTGCAGTCCGAAGGCGGCACCACGATCTTCACCGTCAGCCTGCCCCTCGCCCCCCGGCCGGGCGCCTGAGCGTCAGGCGTCCCGCCCCCGCAGCGCGCGGATCAGGCGCCGCGTGCCCTCCACCTGCTGGCGCAGCCAGCCGCCCGAGACCAGCGCCGCGGGGGCGGAGGGATCGCCCGTGCGGGGGTAGCGCGCCCGGTCGAAATCCGCCGTGCCGAAGATCCAGTCCCAGACCGGCAGCAGCACCGCGTAGTTCTTGCCCGAGGCCCCGGCCGAGAGCAGCCCGTGATGCAGCCGGTGGAAACGGGGCGAGACCAGCAGCCTTTCCCCCACCCGCCCGAAATCGAGCCGCACATTGGCATGCGACAGGCTCTCCCCCAGCCGCAGCACCAGCAGGATGACGGGGAACTGTCCGGGCGGCACGCCGATCGCCACCGCGATCACGCCGAACCAGGCGGCGGCGATGACATCGTCCAGGATGTGGTTCCGGTCATCCGTCCAGAAGGTCATCTGCGTCTGGGCGTGGTGCACGGAATGCAGCGCCCACCACCAGCCGAAGGTATGCTGGAAGCGGTGGCGCCAGTATTCGCCGAAATCCAGGATGACGATGTAGATCAGCAGCGCCAGCAGCGGGTATTCGCGCAAGCCGGGGAAGGTGCTCTCCAGCGTCGGCGGCACCCAGCCGCTATCGGCGATCAGCCCCTCGATCCGCACCTGCACCGCCGCGAACAGCACGAAGGCCAGCAAAGGCAGGATGCCGAGGCGCGACAGCAGCGTATAGACCACGTCGGTCCGCACCGCGCGCCCATCCGGCCAGCGCTCCACCGGGCGCCAGGCCTCCAGCGGCCGGCAGACCGTATAGACCACGGCGATGCCGAGCAGCCCGAAGACGAAGAAGTCGAGCCAGTGGAAGGCTTCCTCCGCCCAGTCCATCAGGCCGAGCGCGTACATGGCGGGCTGCACCGCTTCCTCGAACAGCCAGCCGGTGAACAGGCCGTAGGTATCGGCCAGCCAGTCGATCATCACGCCCTTCCCTCGGCCGGCAGCGCCTCGAAGCAGAGGCCACGCGCCATCAGGCCGGTGATCAGTTCCTCCAGGATGCCGGCGAAGGGTTCCCGCCGGCTGCGCACGCCCCAATGCATCACCAGCACCTCCCCGGGCTGGATCGCCGCCAGGTTCCGGCGCAGCAGCGCGGCGTTGGGGTGGGCGGCGCTGTCGAGTTCATCGCCCAGGAATCCGTTGCGGGTCCAGCCCTGGTGGCGCAGCCCGCAGGCCGCCGCCATGCGCACGGCATTCGGCGTGGTGATGCCCCCGGGCGCCCGCCACAGCGGCAGCACCCGGGCTTCGGG
Organism: Falsiroseomonas ponticola; assembly: GCF_016805305.1. Lineage (GTDB taxonomy): Bacteria > Pseudomonadota > Alphaproteobacteria > Acetobacterales > Acetobacteraceae > Falsiroseomonas > Falsiroseomonas ponticola. The sequence goes on from NZ_JAERQN010000015.1 coordinate 89,912, forward strand.
GGCGAACCGGCGCAGCGCCTCGATCGGCCGCGCCAGCTCGGCGCAGAGGGCCTGCTGGTCCAGCACCTCCTGCCCCTCGTTCCGGCGGGACCGGAAGGTGGTCCGCCCCGGCCCCGGATCGCCCGAGAAATACCAGTGCCGCCAGGTATGGCTGGCGAAGGCATGGCCCTCCGCCACCCGGGCGCGCCAGAAGGGCGCCCAGCTGTCGGACAGCGTGCGGTCGCCGCGGAAGGTCGGCTCATCGGCGATGAACAGCGTCGTCGTCACGGCATGGCGGCGCAGGATCGCCGCGATCGCCTCCGCCTCCCGGCTCCAGCCCGTGTCGATGGTCAGGAAGACGGGCCCGCGGCAGCCCTGCGGCGCGCGCTGCGCCAGGGCGGGCGCGGCCAGCAGGCAGGCACCGGCCGCCAGAAGGCCGCGGCGCCTCACGGCGTGCGGCGCAGCGCCGCGGGGATGGCCGGCGCGGCGGGGATGCTGCCCGGCGTGATCCCGGCCGGCGCCGGCGCGCCCGCCAGGGGCCGGCGCGGCAGCGGTGCCGGCAGCGGCCGGCTGCCGGATGTGGCGCCCGGCATGGAGAAGGCGAAATCCCCCCCGATCCCGTCCCGCCGCGGCTTGAAGAAGATGCCATGCGGGGACCGGCCGACGCGCACCGTCTCCCACGTCTCGCCCCGCGGATCGAGCACGGCGATCCGCCCCACCCAGCGCAGCGTCATCCAGACCCGGCCCTCCGGGTCGAAGGTCAGGCAGTCCGGCCCGCCGGAGACGGCCCAGGTGCGGCGCACCGTCAGCGTCGCGGGATCGACCTCCGCCACCCGGCTGTCCACCCGGCTGGTGGCGAAGAGGCTGCGCCCGTCCGGGGAGGGGAAGATGGTGTGCGCGCCCCGCCCCAGGGTGAAGGCGTGCCGCACCTCCCGCGTCGTCGGGTCGAGCGTGACGAAATGGTCGCTGCCCATGATGCCGACGATCAGCCTGCCGCGGTGCCAGATGATGCCCGCGGGCTCCGGCCCCACTTCCTGCGTCCAGAGATGGGTGCGCGTCGCCATGTCGAAGGCCGCGACGGCGCGGTCCCCCTGCATGGTCACGAAGACCGTGCGGCTGTCCGGGCTGAAGGCGACGTGGGAGGGCTTGTCCCCGGGCCGGAAGCGATGGACCAGCTCCAGGGTCTGCGCATCCAGGATATCCACCTGGTCCCGCCGCAGGCTGGCGATCACCAGGTACTTGCCGTCCGGGCTGTATTCCAGGTGGTAGGGGTTGGAGATGCGGGCGCGGCGCAGCACCTCCCCCGTCTCCGGCTTCACGAAGAAGACCTCGTTCCCCCCGGAATCCGCGATGACGAGTTCCGACCCGTCCGGCGTCAGCACCATGTGGTGCGGCTCCCGCAGCACGGGAATCCGCCGCACTTCCTGCCGGCTGGCGGCATCGAGCACGGTGATCGAGGCCTCCCCCGAATTGATCACATAGACCAGATCGGCCCGCGCCGCCGGCGCGAAGGCCAGCAGGATCGGCAGGACCAGGGAAGGAAGGCGCCAGGACACGTGGGCAGACTTTCGGGTGGCCGTGTGGTGCCCCAAAATCGGGGCGGGCCACCCGAATGTCCAGCAGCCCTGAGGCTAAACTAAGGTCATTCCGCCGCAGGCTTTTCCGCCGCCGCCGCCGGCGTTTCCCCCGGCCGGAAGGCCAGGGAAACCCCGTTCATGCAGTAGCGCTCCCCGGTCGGCGGGGGGCCGTCCGGGAAGACATGGCCGAGGTGCCCGCCGCAATTGGCGCAATGCACCTCCGTCCGCACCATGAAGAAGCTGCGGTCGGTGGTGGTGGCGATGCCGCCGGGCAGCGGGCGGAAGAAGCTCGGCCAGCCGGTCCCGGATTCGAACTTGGTGCCGGCGTCGAACAGCTCATGCCCGCAGGCGGCGCAGGCGAAGATGCCGGGCCGCTTCTCCCCGTTCAGCGGGCTGGTGCCCGGCCGTTCCGTGCCGTGGCCGCGCAGCACGCGGAAGGCCTCCGGGGAGAGGATGGCCCGCCATTCGGCCTCCGTCTTCTCCACGGGGAAGGATTCGGTCGGCTTGGTCTTGCCGAAGATGGACATTTCTTCTGGTTCTCCTTCAGGCCGCGGCCGACTTCAGGCGATCCGCGAAGGTCTTGCGGAACTTCGCGACCTTCGGCGCCACCACCACCCGGCAATAGCCGGACCAGGGGTTGCGCGCGAAGTAGTCCTGGTGCTCGGCCTCCCCCGGCCAGTAGTGCTGGAAGGGCACCACCTCCGTCACCACCGGGCCGGGATAGAGCCGCGCGGCATCGATCTCCGCGATGACCTGCCGCGCCGTCGCCTCCTGCTCCGGGCTGTGGAACAGGATGATGCTGCGGTACTGCGGCCCGACATCGTTGCCCTGGCGGTCCTTGGTCGTCGGGTCATGCAGCGTGAAGAACATCCGCAGCAGATCGGCGTAGGAGAGGATGGCGGGGTCGAAGACCACCTGCACCACCTCCGCATGCCCGGTCTTCTTGCCGCAGACTTCCTCGTAGCTCGGGTTGGCGACATGGCCGCCCGAATAGCCGGAATGGACGCTGCTGACGCCGTTGAGGTGCCGCAGCGCGCCCTCGATGCACCAGAAGCAGCCGCCGCCCAGCGTCGCCGTTTCCGTCGTTGCCATTGGGGCCATGGTCTCTCTCCTCATGTTGCGAGCGAATGTGGGCATTTCGCCGCCCGGTGTCAGGGGGTTATGGCCCCCTTCGCCGGGGGGTTCCGCTCCCGCCGCAGGGCGGGCACCCTGCGCCCATGACCGAACCCTCGCTGTCCGATGCCGTCGCCTTCGCCCAGGCGCATGAATCCCCCTTCCCCCGCGACCTGCGCGCGCATCTGGAGGCCGGCCATTTCGACCCGCCCCCCCACAACGCCGTCATCGGCCCCGTCTTCCCCCGCGGCGCCCCCAACGGCCTGATCGAGCAGGGCGGCCGCCGCCTGGCCGCCTGGGGCGATACCCGCCAGGCCGACATGACCTTCAGCGTGGCGAAATCCTACCTCAGCCTGCTGGCCGGCATCGCCCATGGCGACGGCCTGCTGCCGGACCTGGACGAGCCCGTCCGCCACCGCGTCCGGGATGGCGGCTTCGAGAGCGACCAGAACGCCAACATCACCTGGCGGCACCTCCTCACCAACACCTCGGAGTGGGAGGGCGAGCTCTTCGGCAAGTCGGACCAGATCGACCGCGGCCGCGACCTGGCGCGGGAAGGCGCCGGCCCCAAGGGCATCGCCCGCCCCCTGCAGGCGCCCGGCAGCTACTGGGAATACAACGACGTCCGCGTGAACCGCCTGTCCCTGTCGCTCCTGCACCTGTTCCGCCGGCCGCTGCCGGAGGTTTTCGCGGAGCGGATCATGGACCCGATCGGCGGCAGCCGGGACTGGGTCTGGTACCCCTATGACAATGCCTGGGTGGAGGTGGATGGCCGCCGCCTCCCCTCCGTCCCCGGCGGCACGCATTGGGGCGGCGGCATGCGGATCGGCGCGGAGGACCAGGCCCTGGTCGGCCGCTTGGTGCTGAATGACGGGGTCTGGGCCGGCCGCCGCATCCTGCCCGCGGGCTGGGTGAAGCAATCCCTCGCCCCCTGCCCGCTCAACCCCAGCTACGGCTTCCTCTGGTGGCTGAACGGCGCCAACCGCTGGCCCGGCGCGCCGGCCGACAGCGTCTTCGCCATGGGCGCGGGCGGGAACGTGACCTGGATGTGGCCCAACGCCGATGTCGTGGCGGTGCTGCGCTGGGTGAACCCCGAGAAGGTGGGCGAATTCTGCGGGATGGTGGCCAGGGCCCTGAGCCGCTGATCAGTCCGGCCTGATGCGCGTGATCTTGGTCCCCTCCAGGCTCAAGGTCGCCATCAGCCCCTGCTGGCCGAAGGTCACGGAATAGACGGACTGGCTCATGGTGGAGGAGGTCAGGCTGCCCGCCATGCCGGCATCCAGCGCCACCACCGACGGGCCCGTGCCGATCTCCCACCCCTCCGTCCGGCGGAAGAAGTCGAAGGCGGCGTCCGTCATGAAGAACATCGCCAGCCCATAGGCCTGGGCGCCGATCTGCAACCCGAAGCTGGCGCCCGCGAAATTGTAGTAGCCGAGGTGGGACCAGGGCTCCGGCGCCGGGGTCTCGACGCGGCTGGCGGGCGGCACGGGGACGGGCGGCGCCAGCGGCGTGCCGGGCGGCTGGGGCGGCGGCAGCGGCGCGGGCACACGCTCCACCCGCGCATGCGGCGCGCCGCCGGCATAGAGCACGCCATTGCCGTATTGCCCGCCGATCGCGAAGCCCGCGCGGATGATGCGCGGGAAGATCAGGATCGCGCGCGCATTCTCCGACAGCACCCGCGTCGCCTCCCCCTCCCGCATCCGCCGGAGCGCGGGGGCGGCGAGGTCATCGATCTCCCGCCGCGTCACCGCCCGGGCGGGCAGCGGCATCAGGGGAAGCGCTGCGAGCGGCAGCAGGTGGCGGCGGCGGATGGGCACGGGCGTATCCTTCGGGGTTGCAACCATTCTGGCCCCGAAGCGTGGCGATGCGGTGGCGGGTTTCCTCACGAAGGCGGGAGGGGATCGGGCCTATTGCCGCTCCACCTGCGCCAGCAATCCCCGCGCGCCCCGCAGCAGGGCCCGGACCTCCGCCGCATCCGCGTCACCGGCCACCGCCCGCTGGCGGAGCGCGCCGGCGTCGCGCACCAGGGCGCCCTCCTCCGCATCGATGATGCCGAGCGTCACCAGGTCACGCGCCAGGCGTGCCGCCGATTTGTCGCCGGCGAAGCGATCCCTTCCTTCCGCCAGGGCGAGCATGGCTTCCTCGATGGCATTCACGAGCCAGATCACCGCGGTGCCCGGCAGGTCGAGGTCGAGGTAGCGCTCGGCCTGGGCGAGCAGGTCCTCGGCCATGCGTCGCCGCCGTGCCGAGGCGCGCAACGGCGGCTGGACCGCAACCAGTTCGAAGCGCCAGCCGGGCTCCTGCGCCACGCGTTCCGCCACCGCGGTCAATTCATTGGCGCCCGGCACCAGGTCGCTGCGCTTGACCTCGACCACGACGCGGTCGGCGTCGCTTTCCGCGATCAGGTCAGGGACGAAGCCGTCCAGGAAGGCGGGCACAGGCTGTCCGCGCCCTGGCCGCGTCACGCGGTAGCCCTGGCGCAGGTAGCGCCGGGCCACGGCATTCACGGCGGAACGGCCTGCCGGGTCATGGCTCGTGCTCATCGCAGCAGATCCCTCCTCGGCACATGAAGCATGACGCGGACCCAGACGAATTCCCGCCCGAGGCTCAGCGCGCCCGCCACCACGGGCGGCATATGGCGCACCACGTAGCGGCCATCAATGTCGCATCATTCGACATGCAAGTGCTTGATCTGCCGATCATTATCGTAGGCGATGCCCTGCATGGCGTCGCAGATCGGCTTGGCCATGTTGTCCCGGTCGCGTGACGCGCGCTCGCTGAACTCGCTGATCAGCACGTCGATGTCGCCTTGCAGGGGCGGCCTGCCTGCCGGCCAGGCCGCCCGCGCCGCATCGCCCACCCGCGCCTTCCAGGCCGCAAGCCGCGCCGCGTTCCGGGCGTGGGCCGACAGCGCCGGGCCGGGAAGCTGGAACTCGAAGGCGGGCCGCGCGAGGAGGTTCACGCCCTGTCCCTACAGGTAATGCCGCGGCACCAGCCCCTTCGCCCGCGCCTCCCGCGCCAGCCCCTCCCGGTAATCCGGATGCGCCAGGCCGATCACCGCCTTCGCGCGCTCCGCCACCGAACGCCCCTTGAGGTTCGCGATCCCGTATTCCGTGACCACATACATCATGTCCGACCGCGGCGTGGTCACCACATTGCCCGCCGTCAGCTCCATCACCACGCGGCTCCGCCGCTCGCCCCGCTTCTCATAGGTCGAGGCCAGGCAGATGAAGCTCTTCCCGCCCTTCGAGGCATAGGCCCCGCGCACGAATTGCAGCTGCCCGCCGGTGCCGCTGATGTGGCGATGGCCATCGCTTTCCGATGACGCCTGGCCCTGCAGATCGATCTGCGTCGTGTTGTTGATGGCGATCGCCTTCGGGTTCCGCGCGATCACGTCCGGCATGTTGGTGAAGTCCACGGGATGGCAGACGAAATCCGCATTGTCCGTGACGGTGTCGTAGAGCGTCCTGGTCCCCAGCGCGAAGCTGTAGGCGACGCGCCCGGGATCCGTCGCCTTCCGCGCCCCCGTCACCAGCCCCGCGCGGTACAGCGCCACCAGCCCGTCATTCAGCATCTCGCTATGGATGCCGAGGTCCTTCACGCCGGCCTCCAGCAGCAGCGAGCACACCGCATTGGGCATGCCGCCGATGCCGATCTGCAGGCAGGCGCCATCCTCCACCTCCTGCGCGATCAGGCGGGCGACGGCGCGGTCCACCTCGGTCGGCACGGTGTTCGGCAATTCGGGTGTGGGCGTCGCATCGCCCTCGATCAGGTAGTCCACCTCCGTCGCATGCACGCGCACATCGCTGCCATGGACGCGCGGCAGCGATGGCGTGACCTCCAGCACGATGGTCTTCGCGCGCTCCATCACCGCGCGATGCCAGAGGCTGGTGGGGCCGAGATTGAAGAACCCATCGCCATCCGCTGGCGTCGCCTTGATGACGGCGATATCCACGCGGTCGATGAAGCGGCGGTAGTAGTCCGGGATCTCGCCGAGGTTGCAGGGGATGTAGTGCGTCCGCCCCGCATCATGCATGCGCCGGTCATAGCCGGAGAAATGCCAGTTGAAGATGGTGAAGACCCGGCCTTCGGGATCGGCCTCCAGCACCGCGCGGGGGCGCATGGACAGGCAGTTGCGGATGGTGATGTCGCGCAGCTCGCCCACGCGCAACGCCAGCGCGCGGTCGAAGGCATCGGGCTGGCTGAAGGTGATGCCGTAGTCCAGCACGTCGCCGGGCTTCACCAGCGCCGCGGCCTCTCCGGCGGTGATCATCCGGGCGCCGCCCGGGTTGCGCGAATGCGGCATCGTTGTCCTCCTGATGCCGAACCTAGGCCGGGGCCCGGACAGCGCCAAGGGCGGCGAGGCTTCCCCCGCCGCCCCCGGCCCTCAGTCCTTGAAGGGGTCGAACTCCCCCTCCCCGGCCATGGCCACCGCGAAGGGCCGCAGGCGGTGGCGCACCACCACCGTGCCCGCGTGATGGGCCAGCACGTCGGGCAGGCGGCGATAGGCCATCGGGCTCTCGTCCAGCTCGCCGCCGGAGAGCAGCACGCCGCGCTCCTTCAGCCAGGCCTCCATCTGCGCCTGGGTGAAGCGGCGCCTGGCCTCGCGCCGGCCGAAGACGCGCCCGGCACCATGGATGGTGGAATAGAGCGCGGTGCGGGACGCCTCGCTCTCCACCCCCTCCACGATCACCGCGTCATCGCCCATGGAGCCGCCGACGAAGCCGCGCTGGCCCGGGAAGGCCGGCGTCGCGCCCTTCCGCACGACCCAGAGCGCGCGGCCGCCATGCTCCTCCCGCCAGGCGTAGTTGTGGTGGTTGTGGACGCTGTCCGTCACCGCGCCGCCGATGATCCGGCGCACGCGCTCCACCACCCATTCACGCCCGGCATAGGCATAGCGCCCCGCCAGTTCCATCGCGGCGAGATACCGCGCGCCGAGTTCGCCATCCTCCGCCACCACGGTCGGCGGCACATGCATCCCATCCTTCCCGCCGGCGAGCTTGAGGAAATGCGTCGCGCTGGTATGGCCGAGGCCGCGGCTGCCGAAATGCACCCCGATCCAGACGAAGCCCTCCTCGTCCCGCATCAGGTCCACATAATGGTTGCCGGAGCCCACGGTGCCGAGCTGCGCGGCCGCCTTCTGGCGGTAGTCGCGCATGCCCGAGGCCTCCCACGCCGCGTCGTCATCCAGCACGGCATGCTCCACCCGCTCCCCATTCGCGCGGCCGACGCCGAAGCTGACGGCCTTGCGGATGTCGGACAGGATCGCGGGCACCCGCGCCTCGATCGCCGCGAAGGGCGTGTCGAGCCGCACGGCCATGTTGCCGCAGCCGATGTCGAAGCCGACGCCGGAGATGCTGACCTGCCCCTCATAGGCGATCACGCCGCCGACCGGCTGCGCATAGCCGAGATGCCCATCCGCGCAGAGCACGCCGGCCACCGCCTGGCCCACGCGCATGCAGTTGCGCATCTGCCCGATCGTCGCTTCCTCATGCTCCCCGAAGATGCTCAGCGGTGAGTCGCGGAAGGCCGCCGGCTGCTCCGCGATGTTCAGCGCGGCCTCCGCCACACGCGCCTTGTTGCGCGCATCACGCGCGGCATCGCGGAACAGCGTCCAGGCCGGCATGGTCTTGCCGGGCTTCAGCGGGTTCTCCACGCGGGCTTCGGGATCCTGCCCGGCTTCCAGGGCCAGGGCGCGGGCGCGTTCCTCCAACGGGTCGGGACGGCGGGTCACGGTGGTGTTCCTTCGAGGTGATCGCAGGCCAGACCTTTCCGGCCTGCTGCTGCCGCACCAGCGGTGCGGGGCGCGCGCTCTACACGCGATGCGTCGCGCGATGCAACGAAAATCGTCGCCCGCATTCACAGCACCGCGCAACCGTCCTAGCCTTGCCGCAACCACCACAGGGAAACGCCATGCCCCGCTTCATCGTGCTGCCCGGCGACGGCATCGGGCCCGAGATCACGGAGGCGACGCTCGCCGTGCTGCGCGCCGCCGATGCGCGCTTCGGCCTCGACCTGCGCTTCGACCACCACGAGATCGGCCTGAAGACCCTGGCGAGCCAGGGCACCACGCTGCCGCCCTCCGTCATGGAGGCCGCGAAGTCCTGCGATGGCGTGATCCTCGGCCCCATCAGCCATCTCGACTACCCGACCAAGGACAAGGGCGGCATCAACGTCTCGGCGGCCTTCCGCGTCGGCATGGACCTCTACGCCAATGTCCGCCCCGCCCGCACCCGCCCCGGCCTCGGCCGCGGCCACCAGCCGCTGGACCTGGTGATCATGCGGGAGGCGACGGAGGGCTTCTACCCCGACCGCAACATGTTCATGGGCAGCGGGGAGTTCATGCCCACCCCCGATGTCGCGATCTCCATGCGCAAGCTCACGCGCCACGCCTGCATCCGCATCGCGGAGCGCGCCTTCGAACTCGCCCGCATCCGCCGCCGCAAGGTCACCGCCGTGCACAAGGCCAATACCTTCATCGTGACGGACGGCTTCTGGCTGCGCTGCGTGCGGGAGGTGGCGCAGCGCTTCCCCGACGTGGTGCTGGACGAGATCATCGTCGATGCCTGCGCCGCCATCCTGGTCCGCGACCCCCAGCGCTTCGACGTGCTGGTCGCCACCAACTTCCACGCCGACATCCTCTCCGACCTCGCCTCCGAACTCTCCGGCGGCCTCGGGCTCGCGGGCTCGACCAACGAGAACGAGGATCTCTGCTGCGCCCAGGCCCAGCATGGCAGCGCGCCGGATATCGCGGGGCAGGACAGGGCCAACCCCGTCTCCCTGATCCTCTCCGCCGCCATGCTCCTCGAATGGCATGAGAAGCGGCGCGGCAACGCGCAGGCCGGCGCCGCCGCGCGCGCCATCAACGCGGCGGTGGACTCGCTGCTGGCCGATCCCGCCACGCGCACCGTCGATCTCGGCGGTCCCCTGGGCACGCGGGCCTTCGGCCAGGCCCTCGCCGCCAGGCTGGAGGGCTGAGATGAAGCGCCGTGCGTTCCTCGCCCTGCCCGCGCTGCTGCCGGCCTGCACGGCGGCCTCCTCGGGCAGCGGCGCCTTCACCTTCGCCAACGGCATCGGCACGCGCGCCGGCGGGCCGAACCTGGCGATGTACGCCCAGGCCGATGGCGGCTTCGCCCGCGCCACGCCGCGCAGCTGGACGACGCCGGCGACGGTGGTGGATGGCCTGTCCCGCAACGACGAATTCTACCCCGCCAACCCCATCCCCGCCGCCACCGCCACGCCCTGGCGCCGCGCCACGGCGGAACCCGTCCTCGGCTACGAAGGCGCCGCCGTGCTGGGCGGCGGGCGCTACGACATCGACGGCTACATGGACCGCAACCCCGCCACCGGCCTGCTGGTCGCGAAGGGCGACACCATCCTGGTGGAGCGCTACCAGTATGCCCGCACCCCCGCGCATCGCTTCGCCAGCTTCTCCATGGCCAAGACGGTGACGGCGCTGCTGGTCGGCGTCGCGCAGGCCGAGGGCGCGATCGGCAGCCTCGATACGCCGGCCGCCGCGCATGTCCCGGGCCTGGCCGGCACCGAATACGGCGCGACGCCGCTCCGCCACCTGCTCACCATGTCCTCTGGCGTGCAGTTCCGGGAGGAGTATGACGGCAACGACGACAACGCGATCCTCGGCCGCAACACGCTGGCCCGCGCGAGTGCCGGCGGCGCCGTGGCCCTCGCCCCCTTCAACACCCGCATCGCCGCCCCGGGCGCCCGCTTCTACTACGCCTCCTCCGAGACCTATGTGCTGGCGCTCGTCCTCCGCGCCGCCTTCGGCCGCCCGCTTGCCGCCGTGCTGGCGGAGCGCGTCTGGGGCCCGATGGGGGCGGAGGCGCAGGCCTCCTGGCTGACCGACGCCAGCGGCACGGAGCTCGGCTACATGGGCGTCAACGCCGTGCTGCGGGATTATGCGCGGCTCGGCCTGCTGATGGCCCGCGGCGGCGCCACGCCCGCCGGCCGCCAGGCGGTGCCGGAGGCCTGGATCACCGCCATGACGCGGCCCCATGTTGCCCAGGCCGGCCGCTTCTACGGCTATGGCTACCAGACCTGGATCTTCCCGGACCGCGAGAGCTTCGCCTTCCAGGGCGTGCGCGGCCAGGTGATCTTCGTGCATCCGCGGAGCGGGTTGGTCATGGCGCATACCGCCGTGCGGCTGGCCTCGCGCGATGCGGGCGGCGCGGATGCGGTGGCGCTGTGGAACGGGGTAAGGCGGGCGGTGGGGTGAGGATGCGATGAGTCCAGGCGGCATCACCCATCTCGACTACACCGTCATCCTGTGCAGCCGCCTGGCGGAGACGCGCGCCTTCTACACCGGCATCATGGGCTTCGCGGTGGCGGAGGACCGGCCGAACTGGGTGAGCTTCCGCCTCGGCGCCACGCTGCTCACGCTGCGGCCCCGCACCGCCTGGTCCGTCTGCGACGATGGCCCCCTGCCCCGCGGCACGGCGGCGGTGCAGCTCGCCTTCCGCGTGCCGCTCGATGCCATCGACGCCTGGCACAGCGCGCTGGTCGAACGCGGCGTGCCGATCCTGCGCCCGCCCACGGACCTGCCGCATTGGCGCCACCGCACGCTGTTCTTCCGCGATCCGGAGGACAACATCCTGGAGCTCTACGCGGAATACTGAGCGGTCACGCCGCCCGCCGCCCGAACCGCGCGCGCCACGCCGTCGGGCTCGTCCCCGTCCGCGCCCGGAAATGCAGCCGCAGCGTCGCCGCCGTGCCGAAGCCGGCCTGCATCGCCACCCCCTCCATCGGCAGGTCGCTCACCTCCAGCAATTCCTGCGCGCGCGCCACGCGTTCCGCCAGCAGCCAGGCGCCCGGCGCCATCCCCGTCGCCTCCACGAAGCGGCGATGCAGGCTGCGCAGGCTCACCGCGCCTTCGGATGCCATCCGCTCCAGCGGCCAATCCTGGTCCAGCGTCGCGCGCATCGCATCCAGCAGCGGCGCCAGCCGCGTGCCCGGCCGCGGCGGCACCGGGCGGGGGATGAACTGCGCCTGCCCGCCATCGCGCTGCGGCGGCACCACCAGCCGCCGCGCCACGCTGTTCGCCGCCTCCGCGCCGAAATCGCGCCGCACCAGGTGCAGGCAGAGATCGAGCCCCGCCGCGCTGCCCGCCGCCGTCAGCACGCTGCCCTCATCCACATAGAGCACGGCGGGATCGACGCGCAGCGACGGGAAGCGCGCCGCCAGCGCCTGCGCGTAGCGCCAATGGGTGGTGCAGCGCCGCCCCTCCAGCAGCCCCGCCGCCGCCAGCGGCACGATGCCGGAACAGAGCGACATCACCCGCGCGCCCTTCGCATGCGCCGCGCGCAGCGCCTCGCACACCGCATCCGGCACCGGCGCCGCGATCCCCCGCCAGCCCGGCACCACCACCGTGCCCGCCTGCGCCAGCAGCTCCAGCCCCGCCTCCGCCTCCACGCTGATCCCGCCCGCCGCGCGCAGCTTCCCCGCGCGCTCCCCGGCAACGGCGAAGCGGTACCAGCCCGGCCCCATCTCCGGCCGCTCCAGCCCGAACACCTCCACCGCCAGGCCGAATTCGAAGGTGCAGAGCCCGTCATAGGCCAGCGCGACGACGAGCGGGTTGTGCAACGGAGTTGGCATGATCCTGACGATACCTGGCATCCAGGCCAATCGCCAGCGCAAGCCCCAGCCGCCACCCTGGCGCCGCCAACCAGGGAGCCCCCCCGATGCCCAACCCCGTCACCGAAACCGCCGCCGCACCCAGCGCCGAGGCGCTGCGCCACTTCGCCGCCAAGCTCGGCTTCGAGACCGATTGCGACGACGTCCACACCGCGATGGCCACGCCCGATCCCGGCTTCGTCCTGCTCGATGTCCGCGGACCCAACGCCTTCGCCCGCGGCCATGTCCCCGGCGCGCTGAACCTGCCGCGCCGGCAGATGACGGCGGAGCGGATGGAAGCCTGGCCGGCCGAGACCCTCTTCGTCGTCTATTGCGCCGGCCCCCACTGCAACGGCGCGGACAAGGCCGCCGCCGCGCTGGCCGCGCTCGGGCGCCCCGTGAAGATGATGATCGGCGGCTGGACCGGCTGGCTGGATGAGGGGTTCGAGGCCGCCACCTGAACCCTGGCGCGCGGCGCCTTGCGGCGTTACTTCGGCCCCTAACAACCGCCGGAGGTCCGTCCCATGCTGCGCCGCGCGCTCCTCGCCACGCCCTTCCTGCTGCCCGCCCTGGCGAAGGCCCAGGACAATTGGCCCACCCGCCCCATCACCCTGATCGTCCCCTGGGCGCCGGGCGGGTCCAACGACGTCACCGCCCGCCTCGTCGCCCCCCTGCTGGCGGAACGCCTCGGCCAATCCGTGGTGGTGGAGAACCGCGCCGGCGGCGGCGGCTCCATCGGCATGGGCCAGGTCGTGCGCGCGCGGCCGGATGGCCACACGCTGCTGATCTCGTCGGCCTCCAACCACGTCTTCCACGCCCTGGTCTCGCCCGACCTCGGCTATGATGTGCGGGAAGCCCTGACCGGCATCGCCATGATGGTGGATGTGCCGAACGTGCTGGCCGTGAACCCCGCGACCAACATCACCAGCGTGCCGGAACTGCTGGCGCGCATCCGCGCCACGCCGGGCGGCCTCTCCTTCGGCTCCTCCGGCACCGCCAGCTCCAACCACCTGGCCGGGGAGCTGTTCCGCATGCTGAACAACGTGGAGATGGTGCACGTCCCCTATCGCGGCGGCGGGCCCGTGGCCACGGACCTCATCGCCGGCACCATCCCCATGGCCTTCATGAACCTGCCGACGGTGGTGGGGCCGGCGCAGGCCGGGCGGCTCCGCATCATCGGCGTCGGGACCAGCGAGCGCGTGCGCTTCCGCCCGGACATCCCGACCATCGCGGAACAGGGCGTGCCGGGCTACGCGGTGCGCAGCTGGACCGGCCTGTTCGGCCCGCGCGGCCTGCCGCGGCCCATCGTCGATCGCCTGGCGGAGGAGATGCGCCGCATCCTCGACAGCGATGCGATGAAGGCGCGCCTGACCGACCTGGCGAGCGAGCCGATCTGGATGGACCCCGCCCGCACCGACGCCTTCGTGCGGGAGGAATTCGACCGCTGGGGCCCCGTCGTCCGCGCCGCCAAGGTGACGGCCGACTGAAGACCCTTCTCGGTGCCCTCAGGCGCCGGGCGCGGCCTCCGGCCGCTTGGCTCGTCGTGCCGGAGGCACGCCTGCGGCGTGACGTGCCGGAGGCACGCCTGCGGCGTGACGTGCCGGAGGCACGCCTGCGGCGTGACGTGCCGGAGGCACGCCTGCGGCGTGACGTGCCGGAGGCACGCCTGCGGCGTGACGCACTGGCGGCGGGCCGCATTCCGGGACCCCAGGCACGTTGCGAAGCAACGCGCCTGGGCACCCGTCGCGGCCTCGGCCGGCGTGACGCCGGCCGCTGACTGGCGCACCATGTCAGCGGCATCCCACGGAGAGCGCCAGCCTTGCCCCGCATCCTCACCATGGCGGCCGCCCAGCTCGGCCCCATTCCCCGCAGCGAAACCCGCGCGCAAGTCGTCGAACGCCTGCTGGTGCTGATGCGGGACGCCGCCGCGCGCGGCGCCGACATCATCGTCTATCCCGAAGCCGCGCTCACCGCCTTCTTCCCGCATTGGTGGATCGAGGACGAGGCGGAACTCGACGCCTGGTTCGAAACCACGATGCCGTCGAACGAGACCGCGCCCCTCTTCGCGGAAGCGAAGCGCCTGAAGATCGGCTTCCACCTCGGCTACTGCGAACTCGTCCACGAAGGCGGCCGCAAGCGCCGCTTCAACACCGCCATCCTGGTGGATGACTCGGGCAACATCGTCGGCAAATACCGGAAGATCCACCTGCCCGGCCATGCCGGGCACGAACCCTGGCGCCCCTTCCAGAACCTGGAGAAACGCTATTTCGAGGTCGGCGACCTCGGCTGGCGCGCCTGGCGCACCATGGGCGGCGTGATGGGGCTGATGATCTGCAACGACCGCCGCTGGCCCGAAGCCTGGCGCGTGCTCGGCCTGCAGGGGGCGGAAATGGTCATGCTGGGCTACAACACCCCCCAGCACGACCCCGCCATGCCGCAGACGGACCCGCTGCAGGACTTCCACAACCACCTCTCCATGCAGGCGGGCTGCTACGCCAACGGCACCTGGGCCGTCTGCGTCGCCAAGGCGGGGGTGGAGGAAGGGATCATGCAGATCGGCGGCTCCTGCATCATCGCCCCCTCCGGCCAGATCGTGGCCCAGGCGCTGGGGCGGGGGGATGAGCTGGTCCTGGCCGATTGCGACCTCGATGCCTGCACCCCCTACAAGGAAACGATGTTCAACTTCGCGCGCCACCGGCGGCCTGAACATTATGCGATGATCGTCGAAAGAACGGGCTCCTTGCCGCCGGCGTGAGTGTCCGCCTGCGGATGCCGGCGGCTGAGGATTCGCAAGGGATCTTTCGTTCCTGGCAGGAGCCGGGCGCCGCCGATGCTGGTTGCACCGGCAAGGCCGGCGACGAACCAGGGGCGGAAAAGCCCGGCGAAGCCGACCCGCCGGCATTCGGAGGCGGACACAAAATGCTTCTGTTCGGCGTGCCCGGTTTTGTGGCACTGCTGCTGTCGCGGTGGACGTTCCGCCGCCGGTGCATGCCGACTCAAGGAAACCTCCCCCAATGACAGACGCAACGGATTTCGTTGAGCTCGCGAGGATATGGCGCGGGCCAGCGGTGGAGAGCGTCCATAGCGGCGCGGTCGTGGTCACCAACTTCGACGGCCGCCTGGTCGGCTGCTGGGGCGATGCCGGGACCGTCACCTTCCCCCGCTCCTCCCTCAAGCCCTTCCAGGCCATCGGCCTGGTCGAGAGCGGCGCCGCCGATGCCCTCGGCCTGAGCGACGAGCACATCGCCCTCGCCTGCGCCTCCCACGGCGCGGAATCCTTCCAGGTCGCCCTGGTGCAGGATTGGCTGGGCCGGCTCGGCCTCGACGAATCCGCCCTGGTCTGCGGCCCGGCCCTGCCGCGCGGGCAGGACGATATCGTCGCCGCCTGCCAGGCCGGCGGCCCGCGCCGCATCTACCACAACTGCTCCGGCAAGCATTGCGGCTTCCTGTCGGTGGCGAAGCAGCTCGGCGCCGGGCTGGACTACGCCAACCCCGCCAACCCCGCCCAGCAGCTCTACATGGACGTGCTGAGCGAATATCTCGGCCGGGACGCCCGCAAGCTGCCCATGGGCCATGACCATTGCGGCCTGCCCGCCGCCGCCGTGCCGATGCGGGACATGGCGACCGCCATGGCGCGCCTCGCCGTCGGCTGGTCCGCCAACAACGCCCGCCGCGCCGCCGCCAAGCGCGTGGTCCGCGCCATGACGACCCACCCCGACCACCTCTCGGGCATGGATGCCGCCACCTCCCGCCTGGTGCGCGCCACCAACGGCAAGGTCGTGCTGAAGGGCGGCGCCGAGGGCTTCCTGCTGGCCGCCGCGCCGGAACGCGGCCTCGGCTTCGCCATCAAGGTCGCGGACGGCGCATCCCGCGTGAAGTGGGGCGTCCTGGCCCGCATGCTGGGCCACTACGGCGTCCTGCCGGTCGCGGAAGCGGAAGCCCTGATCCAGCAGGTCGAACCCCCCGTGCCCAACAGCAACGGCAGCGAAGGCGCCCGCACGCAGATCGTGCTGGAACAGCCGGTGCCGACGACCCCCACCGAAGCGACCCTCGCCTTCTGGATGGGCGGCGTGAAGGAAGCGCTCTTCCCGTAAGGGAAAGGGCGCGAGGCCCGCACCCCTCCGGCCGTCCCCGTTGGGGAGCGAGGGCCGGACGGAGGGGGCGGGCCGCTTCGTGCCTGGGGTGCGGTGGTCTGCGAGGGGCGCTGCCCCTCGCGCTCCCCGCCGAGGGGCAGCGGCCCCTTGTGTCTTGGCGATGATGCATAGTGTGACCGCCGGTGCAGGGCTGCAGCCCTGCACCGGCGGCGCGATCTCGAGGCCGTCGGCCCTTCGGTCCTA
>NZ_JAERQN010000016.1 GCF_016805305.1 Falsiroseomonas ponticola
AGATCAGTCGACAACGCTCTCGTCATGGGCTGCTGGCCTCCGCCCAGCCAGCAGCTTGAATCAGAAATCAGCCCAAGCCGGAATCCCCAATCCGATTCCGTCTATGACGATCACGCTCTAGGCGCCGGACGCGGCCGATGCTGGTTGCATCGGCAAGTCCGGCAACGCCGCAGGGGAGGAAAAGACCCGCGGAACCGACCCGTCCGGTGTTTTCAAACGGTCTCTCACTCCTCGAAGAACTTCTCCAGCGGGTAGTGGCGTTTCACGAAGACGGATTTGATGACGACGTAGGAGAAGTATTTCTCGATGCCGATGTTGCGGGCCAGCAGGCTCTCGATGATCTCCTGGTAGTGCTGGATGCCGCGCGTGAGGAACTTCAGCATGTAGTCGTAGCCGCCGGAGACGAGGTGGCATTCCAGGATCTCGTCCACGCCGCGGATCGCGTTCTCGAAGCGGGAGAAGTCCTGCATGCGGTGGTCGGCCAGCGTCACCTCGGTAAAGATGGAGGTGGTCTCCCCCAGCTTGCGCAACTGTATGTCGGCGCCATAGCCGGTGATGTAGCCCGCCTTCTCCAGCCGCTTCACGCGCACCAGGCAGGGGCTGGCGGAAAGGCCCACGGCATCCGCCAGTTCAACATTGGTTACCCGCGCATTCTTCTGGAGGTGGACGAGAATGCGCAGGTCGATCCGGTCGAGCTTCGGGAGCCCGTTGTCCATCGTGTTGCCAGCCCCCTGTGTTGCGGCCACGGTAGATTCCACCGTGGGTGGATGACAAGCGGCAAGGGCCCTCAGTAGCCGCGGGCGCGGTCCACCAGGCCCAGCATAGGCTCCCCGCGCGCATGCCGGTCGATATTGTCGAGCACCGCGTCAACCGCGGTTTCCGGCTGGGTCATGCTGGCGACATGCGGCGTCAGCCAGAGGCGCGGATGGGTCCAGAACGGGTGTCCGGGCGGCAGGGGCTCGGGCTCCGCCACGTCCAGGATGGCGGCGGAGAGCTGCCCGGAATCGAGCGCCGCCAGCAGATCCTGCTGCACCAGGTGGCCGCCCCGGCCGGTGTTCACCAGGCAGGCGCCGCGCGGCAGCTGCGCGAGCAGGTCGCGGTCCAGGATTCCCCGCGTTTCCGCCGTCAGCGGCAGCAGGCAGACCAGGATGTCGCAGCCCGCGAGGAAGCCCGGCAGCGCCGCCGCGCCGGCATGGGTCTCCACGCCCGGGACCGCCCGCGCCGAGCGGCTCCAGGCGGAGAGCTGGAAGCCGAAGGGGGCGAGCGCCGCGAGCACCGCGCGCGACAATTCCCCGAGGCCGAGGATGCCGACACGGCGGCGCGATGCCGGATGGACGCGGATGGGCTGCCACCGCTCCGCCCGCTGCTGTCCCAGATAGGCCGGCATGTCCCGATGCAGCGCCAGGACGGCCATGGTGACGTATTCCACCATGCCGCCGATGATCCCGGGTTCCACCATGCGAACCAGGGGCAGATGCGGCGGCAGCGCCGAGAGGTCGAACTGGTCCACCCCCGCGCCGACGGAGAACACCACCTCCAGCTTCGGGAAACGCGTTGCGAGGTCAGGCGGCGGCAGCCAGGCCGCGAGGTAGCGGACCGCCTCGGGATCGCCGGTCTCCGGCCAGACATGGAAGGCGAGGCCGGGGCGCTTGCGCGCCAGGATGCGGCCCCATTCGGCGCCGCGGACCGGGTCCGCCTTGTAGACCAGCGCCATCAGCCCAGCGCCTGGCTGGCCAGGGCGAAGGAGCGTACCGCGGCGGGCGTGGATGGCGTGCCGCGGACCATGCGCGTCACCACATCCACCTCCGGCAGCCCGGCCGCCTGGAGCCAGGGGGAGAGGCCGCTGTCATCGGTCACGTCGATGCGGAGGAATTCGCCCTGCCGCTGGCCCAGCCAATGCGCGACCAGCAGCCGCGCCGCTTCCTCATCCGGCGCCACCACGGGGCCGATGACCTTGCCGCGGCCGAAGCGGCGCAGCATGGCGTAGCCGCAGGCCAGGCCGCCGCGGTCCAGCACGATGGCTTCCGCATCGCCCAGCAGCGCGGCCAGCATCGGCGCGCGCGCCATGCCGCAGGCGGCGGTGTCCAGCGCCGCGAGTACGGAGAGGTCCGCGCGCCCGGCGGGACGCAGGCGCTCGCCCGGGCGGGGCGCCTGGAAGCCGACGCTGAAGGCGGCGCCCTGGTGCTGGCGGATGGCGCCGGTGCGGGCGAAGCCCAGGCTGCGGTACAGCGGCTCCCCTTCCGGCGTCGCGTGCAGCTGGATGCTGCGCGGGCCGAGCTGCGCGATGCAGGCTTCCATCAGCCGCCGCCCCAGCCCCCGCCCCTGATGCGCCGGCGCCACGATGACCATGCCGAGCGTTCCCCATTCCCGGCCGAAGGACCAGGTGATGGCGGTGCCGACCAGCTGGCGCGCGGATTCCAGCGCGATGCCCTGGCCGATGCCGAGCGCGAAGTGCCAGTCCTCCGTCCGGTGCGGCCAGCGCACGGCGGCGGAAAGCGCTTGCGCGGCCTCCAGATCCGCTGGCAGCAGCGCGCGCATGATCGGCTGTGTATCGGCCTGCGCCTTCATCCTGACCCTCCATCCGCCACGGCAGGGTGGACCGGGGCGCGAAGCATGGGCTTCCGAAGTTCGGGCGCTTTCAGGCATTTTCCACTTCGCGATTCCCGCCACGCAGCGGCTGCCGCGCCCGCGCCGCGAAACAGCAGGATCTGCGCCGGGCCGCCCCGTGCAACACCTTCCCTGCGCCGTGACGGCGCCTAGCATGCAGGGCCACTCGATGCGGGAGCGCAGGCCATGACGAATCTCCGGCCGAAATACGTGACCTTCGACTGCTACGGCACCCTCACCTGGTTCCAGGTGGGAGAGGTGACGAAACGGCTGATGGCGGACCGCGTGCCGGAAGGGCTGATGCCGGCATTCCTGCGCGACTTCACCTGGTATCGCTTCGACCAGGTGCTGGGCGCCTGGGCGCCCTATGTCGATGTGCTGAAGGCGTCGCTGGAACGCACCTGCCGCAAGCATGGCATCAAGTTCCGGGAGGAGGATGGCCAGGCGCTGTACGAGGCGGTGCCGACATGGGGCCCGCATGCCGATGTGCCGGAGCCGCTGAAGCGCGTGGCGGCGAAGGTGCCGCTGGTGATCCTGTCCAACGCCTCCGACGACCAGATCATGTCGAACGTCGCGCTGCTGCAGGCGCCCTTCCACAAGGTCTTCACCGCGCAGCAGGCGCAGGCCTACAAGCCACGCATGCAGGCCTTCGAATACATGTTCGACATGCTGGGCTGCGGGCCGCAGGATGTGCTGCATGTCTCCGCCAGCTATCGCTACGACATCATCCCGGCCTATGGGCTGGGGGTGGCGAACACGCTCTTCGTCAATCGCGGCTATGAGCCGGAGATCCCCTATTACGGCGCCCACCAGGCGACGACGATCGAGGGCCTGGCCCAGCTGATCGGCGTGTGAGGGCGCGATGAAGCTTGCCTCCTACTGGCTGGATACCGCGAAGCCCTTCGCCGGCGCCGTGCCGGGGCCGGTGGAAGGGCGTGCCGACGTCGTCGTGGTGGGGGCGGGATTCACGGGGCTTTCCGCCGCGCTCGCGCTGGCGCGGCGCGGGGCTTCCGTCACCGTGCTGGAAGCCGGCAAGGTCGCGGCCGGTGCCTCCGGCCGCAATGGCGGGCATGTCAACAACGGCACGGCGCATGACTATGCGGGCCTGGCCGCAACGCTGGGGCCGGACCACGCCCGCGCGCTGTACCATGCCTTCGATGCGGCGGTGGACACGGTGGAGCGGATCGTGCGGGAGGAGCAGATCCAGTGCGACTTCCGCCGCGCCGGCAAGATCAAGCTGGCCGCCAAGCCCGCGCATTACGAGAAGCTGGCCCGCAGCTTCGAGATCCTGAACCGCGACTGCGATCCCGATACCGAACTGGTGCCGCGGGAGCGCATCCGCGACGAGATCGGATCCGATGCCTTCTTCGGCGGGCTGCTCTATCGCAAGAGCGCCATGATGCATATGGGCCGCTTCGGGGCGGGGCTGGCCGATGCGGCATCCCGCGCCGGCGCGCGCATCGTGGAGAATGCGCCCGTCACCGCGCTGACGCGCCTGCATGGCCATGCGCATCGCGTGGTGACGCCGAAGGGCACGATCGAGGCCGCGCAGGTGCTGGTGGCGACGGGGCCCAGCCGCGAGGGTCCCTTCGCCTGGTTCCGCCGCCGCCTTGTGCCGGTCGGTAGCTTCATCGTGGTGACGGAACCGCTTTCGCCGGCGGAGATCGACAGCATCATGCCGACGCGGCGCACGGCGACCACCAGCAAGTATATCGGCAACTACTTCCGCATCAGCCCCGACAGCCGGCTGATCTGGGGCGGCCGCGCGCGCTTCGCCATGTCCAACCCCACCGAGGATGCGAAGAGCGGCGACGTGCTGCGGGCGCAACTCGACGCCACCTTCCCGCAGATGCGCGGCGTCCGCCTGGATTATTGCTGGGGCGGGCTGGTGGACATGACGGAGGATCGCCTGCCCCGCGCGGGGGAGCATGAGGGGCTGTTCTACGCCATGGGCCTGTCGGGCCATGGCGCGCAGATGTCGGTGCATCTCGGCCAGCAGATGGCGCGCGTGATGGCGGGCGAGGCCGGTGCGAACCCGCTGGCGCGGCTGGACTGGAAGGCGATCCGCTTCAACTACGGCACGCCCTGGTTCCTGCCGCTCGTCGGCGCCTATTACGGGCTCAAGGACCGGCTGGAATAGCGGCCTGCATCAGCGCCGCCTCGTCGCGGTGGCAGAGGATCTCGGCCCCCTTGCCGAGGGCGCGGCGCGGCGGGGGCGTGACGTCGCAGAGGCCGGGCATCGCCAGGCCGCAGCGCGGGAAGAAGGCGCAGGCCGGCCGGGCGCCGATGGTCACGTCCGGCCCGCGCACGCTGCCGCGACGTTCCAGCCAGCCCTGGCGCAACTCCGGCACGGAGGAGATCAGCAGGTTGGTGTAGGGATGCCACGGCGCTTCCTGGATGGCGCGGCGGCTGCCGGCTTCCACCCTTTCGCCGGCATAGAGCACCATCACCTCGTCGCAGACGCTGCGGACCGTGTGCAGGTCGTGGCTGATGAACATGGTGGAGAGGCCGAGGTCGCGCCGCAGCCCATCCATCAGGTCGAGGATCGCGGCGCCGACGACGGTATCGAGCGCCGAGGTCACCTCGTCGCACAGGATGAGGTCGGGCTCCGCCGCCAGCGCGCGGGCCAGGTTCACGCGCTGCTTCTGGCCGCCTGACAATTCGCCGGGTTGCCGGCCGGCGACGGAAGCGGGCAGTTGCACCAGGTCCAGCAGCCGCTTCACCCGCGCATCGGCCGCCGCGCCCTTCACGCCGTGGAAGAAGGCGATCGGCCGGCCGAGAATG
Organism: Falsiroseomonas ponticola; assembly: GCF_016805305.1. GTDB lineage: Bacteria > Pseudomonadota > Alphaproteobacteria > Acetobacterales > Acetobacteraceae > Falsiroseomonas > Falsiroseomonas ponticola. The sequence continues at coordinate 5,392 of NZ_JAERQN010000016.1, forward strand.
GCGGCGACGGAACTGCGCGGGTTCAGCGCGGTATCCGCGCTCTGGAACACCAGTTGGATGCGGCGCAGCTGCGCCGGCGTGCGGCGGGCCAGGGCCGGCGGCAGCGTTGTGCCATCCAGCACCACCGCGCCCCGCGCGGCGGGCAGCAGCCCGGCGATGACGCGCGCCAGGGTGGATTTGCCGCTGCCGCTTTCCCCGATGACGCCGAGGGAGGAGCCGCGGCGGATGGTGAAGTCGATGTCGCGCAGCACGGGCAGGGCGGGGACGCCGGCGGCATCCGCGCGGCCATAGCCGGCGGTCAGGCCCCGCACCTCCAGCAGGGGTGGCGCATCGGGCGCGGCGGCGGCGCCGCGGGGCGTGGGCGCGGCCGCGGCCGCGGCCAACAGGCTTTGCGTATAGGGATGCTTGGGCGCGGACAGGATCTCGCCCGTCGGCCCGATCTCCTGCATCTCCCCGTTGCGCAGCACCAGGATGCGGTCGGCCATCTGCGCGACCACGGCGAGGTCATGGGAGACATAGACGGCGCTGGTGCCGCTGCCCTTCACCACCTGCTTGAAGGCGCGCAGCACCTCGATCTGCGTCGTGACGTCGAGCGCGGTGGTGGGTTCATCCAGCACCACCAGCTCCGGCTCCGCGATCAGGGCCATGGCCGCCATCAGCCGCTGGAGCTGGCCGCCCGAGACCTGGTGCGGGTAGCGCGCGCCGATGCGGGTGGGATCGGGCAGGGCGAGCGCGCGGAACAGCGCGACGGCGCGCGCCTCGGCCGCCGCCGTGCTGCCGATGCCGTGCAGCATCGCCATCTCCGTCACCTGCGCCATGATGGTGAGCGACGGGTTGAAGGAGGCGGCGGCGGATTGCGCGACGTAGGAGACGCGGCGGCCGCGGAAGTCGCGCAGCGCCGACTTCGACAGGCCGAGGACATCCGTGCCGCCGAGCCGGATGCTGCCGCCGGCGATGTGGCAGCCGGGCTTGGCGTAGCCCAGAAGCGACAGGGCGATGGTTGTCTTGCCCGATCCGCTTTCCCCGATCAGGGCCAGGACCTCGCCCTTCGCCAGGGTGAAGGAGGCATCGCGGACGATCGGCACTTCCTGCCCCGCCGCGTTACGGGCGCGGACCTCGAGGTTGCGGACCTCCAGCAGGGGCGGGGTCAATGCCCGTCCCCTTCGCGCCGGCCGCCGCCGAGCACGTCGATCGCCAGGTTCACGCCGATGGTGAGGGAGGCGATGGCGAAGGCGGGCATCAGCACCGCGGGCGCGGCTTCATGCAGCCCGGCCATGTTCTCCCGCACCAGCGATCCCCAATCGGCGTTGGGCGGCTGCACGCCGAGGCCGAGGAAGCTCATCCCCGCCAGCAGCAGCACGATGTAGACGAAGCGCAGGCCGAAATCGGCCAGCACGGGACCGATGATGTTGGGCAGGATCTCCGCGCGCACGAGGTAGAGCGTGCCCTCGCCGCGTGCCCGCGCCACCGTCACGAAATCCTGCGCATTGACCGTGACGGCCAGCGACCGCGCGATGCGGTAGGCGCCGGGCGTGTAGATGATCCCGGCCATCAGGATCAGCACGGGCACGGAGGAGCCGAAGGCGGCGACGACGACGAGGGCGAACATCTTGCTCGGGATGGAGATCAGCGTATCCAGCGCCCGGCTGATGGCGCCATCCACCAGCCCGCCCCAGACGGCGGCGCACATGCCGAGCATGAGGCCGCTGCCGCTGGCGATCATCGCCGCGACCAGCGCGACGCCCACCGTGTAGCGCGTGCCATGCAGCACGCGGCTCAGCATGTCGCGGCCGAGATAGTCGGTGCCGAGCGGGAATTCCGCGCTGACGGGCAGGAAGACCTCCATGTCCACGATCTTGCCGGCGGGATGCGGCGCCACGGCCGCGCCGAAGACTGCCATGGCGACCCAGAAGGCGAGGATCAGCAGGCCGAGGATCCCGGCGAGGGAGAGGCGCCGCATCATTGGTGTCGCAGCCGAGGGTTGGACAGGATGGCGACGATGTCGGCCGTGGTGACAAGCACCAGGTAGGCGGCGCAGAACAGCATGGCGCAGGCCTGCACCACCGGCAGGTCGCGCTGCGCGACGCCATCCACCATCAGCTTGGCGACACCGGGGTAGTTGAAGATCGTCTCCACGATGATGACGCCGCCCAGCAGGTAGGAGAGGCTGAGCGCCACGGCGTTGGCGATGGGGCCGATGGCGTTCGGCAGGGCATGGCGCAGCACGACGCGCAGCGGGCTGACGCCCTTGAGGACCGCCATCTCCACATAGGGTGCGCGGAGCTGGTCGATGATGGCGGCGCGCGTCATGCGCACCATCTGCGCGACGATGACGCAGCACAGCGCGAAGACCGGCAGCGCGAAGACGCGGAAGAACTGCGCGACGGAGGTGATGTCCGCCGTGGTGGACAGCGCCGAGAGCCAGCGGAGCTGCACCGCGAAGACGATGACGGCTGCCGTGGCCACCAGGAACTCCGGCACGGAGACGACGGAGAGCGTCAACATCGACACCGCGCGGTCATAGGCGCTGCCACGATACATCGCGGCCGTGATGCCGATGGTGAGCGCGAGGGGCACGGAGACCGCCGCCGTCGCCGCCGCCAGCATCAGGGAATTGGGCAGGCGCGATCCGATCAGCTGCGCGACCGGCATGTTGCTGGCCAGCGAACGGCCGAAATCGCCGGTCGCCAGGCCCTGCAGCCAGGCGAGGTAGCGAAGATGGCCCGGCAGGTCGAGGCCGAGCCGCGCGCGCAGCCCGGCCACCGTCTCCCGCGTCGCGTACTGCCCCAGCAGTTCCTCCGCCGCGTCGCCCGGCAGCAGGCTCGTGATGGCGAAGATCGCCAGCGAGACCAGCAGCAGGGAGACGATGCCGAGGCCGAGCCGGGCGGCGACCAGCCTCAGCATGGGCACCGCCCCGCCATCTCAGCCCTCCAGCCAGACATGCTTGGCGAAGTCGAAGCCCATCAAGTTGCCGACCGGGATCGGCGACAGGCCCCGCAGCCGGCTGACATGGCCGTCCAGCATGGATTGGAAGACCGGGATGCCGATGCCCGACTCGTTGTGGATCATCACCTGCATGTCGGCATACATCTGGCGCCGCCGCGCCTCATCCGTCTCCGCCCGCGCGGCGGAGAGCAGCTGGTCGAATTGCGGGTTCTTCCAGCTGCTCTCGTTCCAGGCCGCGTCGGACTTGAAGAAGAGCGTCAGCAGGATGTCGGCGGAAGGCCGCGGGTTGATGGCGCCGAAGCCGAGCGGATGCTTGAACCAGTGGTTGGACCAGTAGCCATCCGCGGGCACGCGCCGCACCTCCAGGTTCATGCCGATGCGGGAGCCCGTCTGCTGCATGACCTGCGCCATGTCCACGGAATTCGGCGCGGCCGGCGAACAGACCAGCGGCAGCGAGGTGGAGCCGACGCCGGATCGCTGGAAGTGGAAGCGGGCGCGATCCAGGTCGAAGGGCCGCTGCGGCAGGCCGGCGAAGTGGAAGCGGTTGGTGGGGTCGATCGGCTGGTCGTTGCCGACCACGCCGTAGTTGCGCAGGATCGCGGTGCGCATCTGCTCCCGGTCGAACATGTGCTTCATGGCCAGCACGAAGTCCGGGTTGCTGGCGGGCGACATGTCGAGCCGCATGACGAGGTTGGTGTAGTAGCCCGACTTCGTCTCGAACACCCCATGCCCGGCGGCCTGGGTGATGCGGCGGACGGAGCGCGGATCGACGCCCGCGATCAGCTGCACGTCGCCCGACAGCAGCGCATTGACGCGCGCCTGCTCATCCGGGATGCCGATGAACTCGACCTCGTCCAGGTGCCCCTTGCCGGCCTGCCAGTAGTTCGGGTTGCGCTGCGCGATGGACCGCACGCCGGGCTGGAATTCGCGGCAGGTGAAGGCGCCAGTGCCGATGGCGGTGGAGAAATCCGTCGTGCCGGCCTTGATGATGTGGAAGTGGAAGGTCGCCAGCACCACGGGCAGGTCGGCATTCGGGCTGTCCAGCGTGATGCGGACCTCATCCGGCGCGGTCGCCACGATCTCCGTCATCGGCATGGCGAGCGAGCGGGCCCGCGAGGCCGTGGCGGGATCCTTGTGCCGGTTGAGGGAGAAGACGACGTCCTCCGCCGTCAGCGGCTTGCCGTCATGGAAGGTGACGCCGCGGCGCAGCTTGAAGGTCCAGACCTTCGCCCCTTCCTGCTGCCAGCTTTCCGCAAGCGCGGGCCGCGGCGTCAGGCTGCCGTCGAAGGTGGTGAGCCCGTCATAGAACATGTTGCAGCGGGCATAGTCGGTGGAGAGCGACTGCTTCGCCGGGTCCAGCGTATCGGCGGTGGAGGTGGAAGTGCCGGAGACGCGGATGCGCCCGCCGCGCCGCGGGGTCTGCGCCACGGCTTCCTTCGCCGCGCCGAAGATGCCGCCCGCGGTGGCCGCCGCCATGCCGCCGGCGCCGAGCATGCCGAGCAGGTCGCGCCGCGTGGCGCCCCGGCGCACGGCATCCAGCACGCGGGCCTGGTCGGCCTGTCCGAGAAGTTCCAGTTCGTTGCTTGCCATCCCTGCCTCCTTGGCCGGCCTTCGCCGGCGTTGTCGTCGATCTAGGTCTGTCGCGGTGTCGTCCTTGCCAGCGCGCGGTCGAGCAGGCCGAGGCCTTCGTCGAGCTGCGCGTCGGTTGTCACCAGCGGTGCGAGGAAGCGGATCACGTTGCGGTGGACCCCGCATTTGATGACCAGCAGCCCTTCGTCCCGCGCCGCATCGATGATGGCCTGGGCCATGGTGGCATCCGGCTTGCGGGATGCGCGGTCAGCCACGATCTCGATCGCCTGCATGAAGCCGAGGCCGCGGACATCGCCGATCACGGGGTAGCGCTGGGCCAGCGATTCCAGCCCCGCCTTCAGCCGTTCACCCAGCGCCGCGGACCGTTCCAGCAGCCCATCCTGCTCGAAGGCATCCAGCACGCCGAGCGCGGCCGCGCAGGCCAGCGCGTTGCCGCCATAGGTGCCGCCGAGGCCGCCTGGCGCGGGCGCATCCATGATGGCCGCGCGCCCGACGACGCCGGAGAGCGGCAGCCCGCCCGCCAGGCTCTTCGCCACCGTCACCAGGTCCGGCTTCAGCCCGGCCTGTTCATAGGCGAAGAGCGTGCCGGTGCGGCCGAAGCCCGACTGGATCTCATCCATGATGAGGAGGATGCCGTGGCGATGCGCGATTTCCTGCAGCGCCTGCAGGAAGGAAGACGAGGCCGCGAGGAAGCCGCCATCGCCCTGAACGGGCTCGATCAGGATCGCCGCCACGCGTTCGGGCGCCACATCGGTGGCGAAGACTTCGTCCAGGGCGGCCAACGCCGTCGCGTCATCGACGCCGCGATAGGGATTGGGGAAGGGCGTGTGGAACACTTCGGGTGCGAAGGGGCCGAAATTCTGGCGGTAGGGCGCGCTCATTCCCGTCAGCGTCGTGCCCAGCAGCGTGCGGCCGTGGAAGCCGCCGCGGAAGGCGATGATGGCGGGGCGATTGGTGTGGGCGCGGGCGATCTTCACCGCATTCTCCACCGCCTCCGCGCCCGAGGTGAAGAAGGCGGCCTTGTAGTCGTCACCCCCGCCGACCAGCGCGCAGAGCCGCCGGGCGAGATCGACATAGGGCGCATAGGCCGCGACCTGGAAGGCGGCATGGGTGATGCGGCCCAGCTGCGCCTGCACCGCGGCCACGACGCGGGGATGGTTGTGGCCGAGGTTCAGCACCCCGATGCCGCCGACGAAATCCAGGTAGCGGCGGCCATCGACATCCCAGACCTCGCTGCCCTCGGCGCGGTCCAGCACCAGCGGATGCGCTGTCAGCACGCCACGCGGCACGTGGCGCGTGCGATCCTCGATCACGGCGGCGGTCCTCTCGCGCGTCTCGGACATCGGGTCTTTCGTCCTGCCTGATATCGGAAGCCTAGGGTCGGGACGGCGGCGCGATACGCTTCAATTCGGGGCCGGACAGTGGAAGTGGCATGTCGCGCCACCCCCCTGCCGCAGAAGATTCTGCGGTGTTCAGTCCGCCGTGGCGCCGGAGGCCCGCACCAGCGGCCCCCACAGCGCCGTCTCCTCCCGGACATAGGCGGCGAAGCGATCGGGGCCGTAGCCCGGCATGGTGGGGGTGCCGAGTTCCGCCAGCCGCCCGGCGACCACGGGATCGGCCAGCGCATGCTGCACGGCGGCCGCCATCCTCTCCTGCACCGGGCGCGGGGTGGCGGCCGGGCCGAACAGGCCGAACCAGGAATAGGCGGGGTAGTGCGGCACGCCGGCTTCCCGCAGCGTCGGCACATCCGGCATGACGGGGGAGCGTTCGTCGGAGGTGACGAAAAGGCAGCGCACCGTGCCCGCCTGGTGGTGCGGCAGCAGCAGGCCGGTGATGTCGTGCATGAAGTGGATCTGGCCCGCGACCAGCGCCGTGATCGTCTCCGCCCCGCTGCGATAGGGCACATGCACGGCCCGCGCGCCGATGCGGGTGACGAAATTGGCGCTGGCCAGGTGGCCGGTGGCGCCGATGCCGTTGCTGCCATACTGGTAGCGATCGGGTGCGGCGCGCAGTGCCTCGATCAGCGCGGCGGGGGTGCGGGGTTCGAAATCCTTCGTCGTCACGGCCAGCACCAGCGGCACGAAGACCGTGGCCGCGATCGGCGCCAGGTCACGGATCGGGTCATAGGGCAGGCGGCGGTACAGCGCGGCCGCGATGCCGATGGAGGAGAGGGTCGCATGCACGAAGAGCGACCCGTCCGCGGGCCCCTTCGCCACCACATCCGTGCCGATGGTGCTGCCCGCGCCCGGCCGGTTCTCGATCACCAGGGGCTGGCCCAGGTATTCCGTCATCCGCGGCACCAGCATCCGCAGCGTGACGTCGGTGCCGCTGCCGGGGCCGAAGGGCACGATGATGCGGATGGGCGCGCCGGTCTGCGCCAGGGCGGGGCTGGCGAGCGCCAGGCTGGCCAGCAGATGGCGGCGGCGGAGCGGGGGCAGCGTCATGCGGGCGGTCCTTGGGCGAAGCGGCTGATGTGGAAGGGCTCGATGGGGATGCCGGCGCTGCCGGTCGCGATCAGCTCCGCCATGGTGGCGCCGACGCCGGGGCCGAGCTGGAAGCCATGGCCGCAGAAGCCGAAGGCGTAGAACAGGCCGGGGACCTTGCCGCTCGGCCCCATCACCGGGATGTCGTCCGCCATGTAGCCCTCCACCCCGCTCCAGGTCCGGATGATGGACAGCGCGCGGATCGGCGGCAGCAGCCGCGCGAGGTGCGGCAGCTGCGCCAGCGTGTTCAGCGGGTCCAGCCGCGCGCGCCTGGTGTCGAGCGAGGCTTCGCTTCGCGCGCCGCCGCCGAAGACGATGTTCCCGCGCTTCACCTGGCGGAGATAGACGCCTTCCTCCTTCACCGTGGTCGCGATGCCCATGACCGGGGCGATGCGGTAGGGCATGGGCTCCGTCACGCCCATCTGCGGCGCGGCCGGGGTGATCGGCACGGGCTCCCCGAAGGCGGCCGCCATCCGCCCGCCCCAGGCGCCGGCGGAGATCTGCAGCAGCGGCGCGCGGAAGGTGCCGATCGCCGTCTCCACGACGAAGTCCCCGGCGGATTTCGCGATGCCGAGCACCGCCGCGCCCTCATGCACCACCGCCCCCGCGCGCCGCGCCGCGCGGGCGAAGGCGGGGGCGGCCAGGCGCGGATTGGCGTGGCCATCCAGCGGCGAATGCGATGCCATCCGCGCCGCCGGGGAGAGGTAGGGAAAGCGGTCGCGCAGCGCGTTGCCGGTGATGAGGTCGAGATCGAGCCCCCATTCCCGCGCCGCCGCCGCATGCGCCACCAGCCTTGCCTCATCCTCCTCCCGGAAGGCGATGCGGAGATGGCCGGAGGGGAGGAATTCCGCATCCTCCCCGATGATGCCGGGCAGGTCGCCCCAGATGGCGCGCGACCGGTTGGCCAGCGGTAGTTGCGGCAGGAAGCGGCCCTGGCGGCGGACATTGCCGAAATTCGTGCCGCTGGCATGGCTGCCGACCAGGTCCCGTTCCAGCAGGATCACGGACAGGCCGCGCTGACGCAGGAAGAAGGCGGTGGCCGTGCCCATCAGCCCGCCACCCACGATGATGACGTCGGCCTGGTTCATGGCGCGGCCTCCGTCGCCAGGGGCAGCGGCTTGACCGGGGCGGCGCCGCGCAGCCGGCCGGCCTGCGCCACCGGGATCCCGCAGGCGGCGGCCAGCACCTCCGCCGCCGCGGGGCCGCACATGCGCCCCTGGCAGCGGCCCATGCCGGTGCGGCTGAAGGCCTTGGCGCGGTTCACCTCCGGCGCGCCGTATGCGCCGCCGGCCTGGCGCAGCGCGCCCGCGGTGATGGCCTCGCAGCGGCAGACCAGGGTTTCGTCGGGCAGGCCCGGGGCGAGATGCGCGGGATAGGGAAAGGCGCGCTCCAGGCCGCGGCGGAAGCGCGTCATCCCCGCCAGGCGCCGGCGCAGCGTGACCATCTCCAGTTCATCCACCGCCAGGCCGGCATCGCGCAGCGCGGCGCAGGCGGCGAGCCGCCCGGCCAGTTCCGCCGCATCGGCGCCGCGGATCTGCGCCCCGTCGCCTGCCAGGTACACGCCCGGCACGCTGGACCGCCCATCCCCATCCGTCACCGGCAGCCAGAGCCGGGCGCCGCGATCGAAGGCGAAGGCGCAACCGGCGAGGTCCGCCAGCTGCGTCTCCGGCCGCAGCCCGTAGCCCATGCCGATGCCGTCGCAGGCGGTGCGGTGCTCCATCCCCGCCCCGTCCCGCCAGCGCAGCGCCGCGACGCGACTCTCGCCTTCCACGCCCAGCGGCGTGATGCCGGTGGCGATGCGGACGCCGGCCCGTTGCAGCGCGACCGTATAGGCCAGCCCGCGCGCCAGCAGGCCGGGGCGGGCGGCCAGCCAGGGCGCCGCCAGCACGCGCTTCGCGAAGGCGCTGGTATCCAGCACCGCCCGCACCGCCACGCCCGCCTTCAGGTATTGCCAGGCCACGAGGTAGAGGAGGGGCCCGGTGCCGAGGAACACCGGTTCCCTTCCGATCACGCAGCCCTGCGCCTTCAGCGCGATCTGCGCGCCGCCGAGGCTCGTCACCCCCGGCAGGGTCCAGCCGGGCAGGGGCATGATGCGGTCGGTGGCGCCGGTGGCCAGGATGAGGTGCCGGAACGGCAGGGCTTCGTGCTGGCCGGCGCGGTTCACCAGCAGCGTGCCGTCCCGGATCGCCCAGACCAGCGTCCCCGGCCGCCAATCCACCCGGGCGTGCAAGGCCTGCGCGGCTTCGTGCAGCGCGCGGGCCTTGGGGGCTTCCGCGCCGTACAGCGCCTCCGGCGGGCGGCGGAAGCCTTCGGGCTGGCGGCGGTAGATCTGGCCGCCATCGCGGGCGGATTCCTCCACCACGGTCGGGCGGATGCCGGCGGCCACCAGCCGCTCCGCGGCGCGGATGCCGGCGGGCCCGGCGCCGACGATGACCACGCCGCCCCCCGTCACGGCCATGGCGCGGCACCGGTCAGGATGCGCATCCCCGCCTCCGCCGGGGTGGAGCAGGCGCGCAGTCTGGCACCGGCTTCCGTCCAGACCCAGCAATCCTGGCAGGCGCCCATCAGGCAGAAGCCGGCGCGGGGGCCATCGCCGAACTCGCTGTCCCGCAGCCGGGCGCCCGCCACCAGCAGCGCGGTCAGCAGCGTATCGCCGGCCAGCGCCGTGACTTCCCGCCCATCGACGGAAAGGCGGATCGGGGGGCGGTCGGCCTCCGCCACGCGGTGCAGCAATCCTGTCATGCCACCACGCTCGGCGCGGCCGCGCCCCGCTGTCCAATCGGCAATCGGCCCTGTTGCATAAGGCCGCCCTATGGGTGGACCATCACCCCATGAACGCCCGCCAGATCGAGGTCTTCCGCACCATCATGCGCCTCGGCACGCTGACCGGCGCGGCGCAGGCGCTCAACGTCTCCCAGCCCGCGCTCAGCCAGCTGCTGCTGCATGCCGAGGATCGCCTGGGCTACAAGCTGTTCCGCCGGCTGCGCGGGCGCCTGGTGCCGACGCCGGAGGCGCTGCAGCTCTACCCCGAGGCCGAGCGCCTGCACCGGGACATCGAGGGCTTCCGCCGCTTCGCGGAGGGGCTGCGCGACGGGGAGGCCGGCTCCGTCCGCCTCGTCGCCTCCGCCCCGCCGGCGCTGTCCTTCCTGCCGCGCGCGCTGCGCGACTTCCGCTCCGCGGTGCCGGGCGTGCGCGTCTCCGCCTCCGTCGTGCCGGTGAAGGTGGCGATGGAGATGATCGCCCGCGACGAAGCCGACCTCGGCGTGGCGATGAGCGACGTGCCGGCGCCGCTGGTGCAGGCGGAGACGGTGGGGCGGGCGGAGATGGTCTGCGTCCTGCCGGCCGGCCACCGCCTGGCGCGCCGCCGCACCATCGGCCCCGCCGAGCTGGCGGAGGAACCGCTGATCTCCTACCGCCCGGACAGCCTGCCGGGCCAGGTGCTGGCGCAGGCATTCGGCCGGGTGGGGCTGGCCTGGCGCACGGCGGTGGAGATCGACGTCTCCATCATCGCGCTGTCCTTCGTCCAGCAGGGGATGGGGGTGGCGGTGGTGGACGGGCTGATACCCTGGAGCAGCCATCCCGGCCTGGTGATGCGCCCGTTCCGCCCCGCCGCGAGCCTGCCTATCGCGGTGCTGACCGGCACGCGCCGCCCGCTGTCCCAGCAGCAGGAATTGCTGCGGCGCGGGCTGCGCGCGGCGGTGGCGGCGCATGCGGCGGATGCCGCATCCCGCGGGCTGATCACCCCCGCATAAGCCGCCCTTATCGGTCTTGGCCGAATTGCTCTTGGACACGCGGCGCCCGCGCGGGCGTGCTGGCGCGGTTCAGGAACGGGGGTTGCGGCGCATGGGCTGGCGCATCGGTGTCGATATCGGCGGCACCTTCATCGATTTCTGCGCGCTGGATGACGCGACCGGCGCCATGCACACGCTGAAGGTGCTGACCACGCCGGACGAGCCGGGGCGGGAGGTGCTGGAAGGCGTCGGCCTGCTGCAGTCCCGCCACGGGTTGGACCCCGCCGCCGTGACGGCCTTCGTGCATGGCACCACCGTCGGCATCAACACCGTCATCCAGCGCAAGGGCGCGCCGCTTGCCCTGGTGACCAATGCGGGGTTCGAGGATGTGGTGGAACTCGCCCGGCTGCGGATGCCGGAGATGTACAGCCTGTTCTGCGCGCGGCCGGACCCGCTGATCCCGCGCGACCGCATCTTCGGCGTCCCCGGCCGCATGCTGGCCGATGGGTCGGTGGCGGAGGCGCTGGACGAGGCCGCGCTGCGCGATGCCGCGGCGAAGGCGCGCGCGGCGGGGGCCTCGGGCCTCATCCTCTCATTCCTCCACAGCTACCGGGACCCGGCGCAGGAACGGGCGGCCAAGGCGATCATCCAGGCCGCGGAGCCCGGGCTCTTCGTGTTCTGCGGGGCGGAGATATGGCCGGTGATCCGCGAATACGAACGCACCACCACCGCCATCCTGAACGGCTATGTCCACCCCCGCGTGGACCGCTACCTCGCCTCGCTGGAAGCGGCGCTGGCGGCGCGCGGCGTGGCGGCGACGCCGATGATCACCAAGTCCAATGGCGGCATCATGCGCGCCGCGCTCGGCCGCAGCGCCTGCGTCTCCATGCTGCTGTCGGGCACCGCATCGGGCGTGATGGGCGCGGCCTTCCTGGCGCGGGCGGCCGGCGTGGGGCGCGCGCTCACGCTCGATATCGGCGGCACCAGCGCCGATGTGGCGCTGATCCTGGACGGGCAGCCGCAATTCGGCACGGGGGAGATGATCGGCGAGTTCCCGCTGCATGTGCCCTCCGTCTCCGTCTCCTCGATCGGGGAGGGGGGCGGGTCCATCGCCAGCGTCGATGGCTTCGGCATGCTGACGGTGGGGCCGGAAAGCGCGGGATCGACGCCCGGGCCCGCCTGCTACGGCCGCGGCGGCGACCGCGCCACCATCACCGATGCGCTGGCGGTCTGCGGGCTGCTCGGCCATGTGCCGCTGGCCTACAGCTCCGTCACCATGGATCGCGGCCGCGCCGCGGCGGTTGTCGGCCACCTCGCCACCAGGCTCGGCCGCACGGCGGAGGAGACGGCGGAGGCCATCGTCGATGTCGCCGTCTCCTCCATGTTCGCGGAGGTCAACAAGCTGGTCGCCCGCTACGGGGTGGATCTGCGGGACTTCACCCTGCTGCCCTTCGGCGGCGCCGGGCCCATGCTGGGCTGCCTGCTGGCGCGGGAGCTCGGCATCGCGCGCGTGATGATCCCGCGCCGGCCCGGCGTGGTCAGCGCGCTCGGCGGGCTGATCGCGGATGCCAAGACCGATGTGGTGCGCACCCTGTTCCTGGAGCTGGAGGCCGCCAACCTGCCCGCGCTGCGGGCGGCGCTGGCCGCGCTGCGGGCGGAGGGCGAGCGCTGGCTGCGGGATGACCAGCGCTACGAAGGGCCGGTCGCGCTGCGCCTGACGGCCGACATGCGCTATCGCGGCCAATCCTTCGAGATCGAGGCCCCGCTGGAGCCCGCCTGGATCGAGGCCGGCGATATCGCCGCGCTGCGCGGGGCCTTCGACCGCCAGCACCACGCCATCTACGACTTCCACGATGCGGAGGCCGCGATCCAGGTGGTGAATCTCCGCCTGGTCGTCATCGGCGCCACCGCGCCGCCGCTGATGCCGGAGGAACCGCCGGTCGAGGGCCCACCCGCGCCCGAGCGCCTGGTGCGCGCCTGGCTGGATGGCGCCTGGCGGGAGGTGCCGCTGTTCCTGCGCGCCACGCTCCGCCACGGCCACGCCTTCCACGGCCCGGCGATCGTCGCGCAGGAAGACAGCACCGCCATCATCCCCGCGGGCTTCGCGGCGCATGTCGATGCCCTCGGCAACCTCCACCTCTCGGCAGAGGCGTAAGGCGATGGACAAGGTCACGCTCCAGGTCTTCTCCAACCACGCGCGCGCGGCGGCGGAGAACATGGCCTACACGCTCTACCGCACCGCCCATTCGACCTTCGTGAAGGAGACGGAGGATTTCACCGTCCAGATCCTGGAACCCGGCGGGCAGGTCGCCGCCGTGCCGATGGATTTCGGCGCCACCTGGTATCCCGGCATCGACTACGGCGCGGCGATCGGCATGATCGATGGCTACGAGCCCGGCGATATCGGCTTCACCAACGACCCCTATAGCGGCTTCCTGGCGACCCATGTCCCCGACCTGCACATGTGGAAGCCGATCTTCGAGGATGGGGAGATCCTCGCCTGGGCCTGCGGCCATATCCACAACACCGACATGGGCGGCGCCGTGCCCGCCAGCCTGTCCCGCACGCTCACGGAAGTGCACCAGGAAGGCATCCGCTTCCCGCCGATGAAGATGGTGGCGCGGGGGGAGCTGAACGAGCAGGCGCTGCGCATCATGCTGCTGAACGTGCGCAAGCCCGAACAGAACCTCGGCGACCTCAAGGCCTTCCGCGGCGCGCTGGACACGGGCGAGCGCAAGCTGCGCGCGATGATCCGGAAATTCGGGCCGGAGGGCTTCCGCCGCAACATCGCGGGGCTGCTGGACTATGCCGAGCACCAGGCGAGGGAGGCGCTGCGCTCCATCCCCGATGGCGAATACCGCTTCGCCGATTACTGCGACGAGGATGGACCGGATGGCAACCCGGTGCGCCTGGCGCTGCGCCTGGTGATCAAGGGGGATGAGGCGGTGCTGGACTTCACCGGCACGGATCCGCAGCTGACTTCGGCATTGAATGTGCCGACAGGCAGCCATCCACGGCATACCCTGCTGCTGGTGGGGGTCTACTATGTCCTCTACACGCTGAACCCGAACCTGATGCTGAATGCCGGCCTGACGCGCCCCTTCACCTGCATCGTGCCCGAGGGCACGGCCCTGAACCCGGTCTTCCCCGCCGCGGTCGGCATGCGCAGCCTGACCTGCGCGCGGCTGCGCAGCCTGATCTTCGGCGCCTTCTCCCTCGCCATGCCGGAACGCATGCCGGCGGCGCCGGCGGGCAGTTCCTCGATCCTCAACGTCATGACGACGGACAACCGCACGCGGCGCAGCGTGCTGGCCGCCATCAACCCCATCGTCGGCGGCGGCGGCGGCATGCCGACCCGCGATGGCACGAACGGGTCGGGCGCCGACAGCGCCTACCTCAAGAACACACCCGTCGAGATCACGGAGACGGAGGTGCCGATCCGCATCCTCCGCTACGGGCTGATGCGGGACAGCGGGGGCGCGGGGCGCTGGCGGGGCGGGCTGGCGACGGCGCTGGATTTCACGGTCTTCGCGCCCAATTCGCGCGTCACCGCCCGCAACCGGGACCGCTGCCGGTTCCGGCCCTGGGGCACGCTGGGCGGCAAGGCGGGCGCGCCGTCCGACTTCGTGCTGAACCCGGGCACGCCCCGGCAGAAGGTGCTGGGCAACATCGACCTCGTCACCATGGATCCGGGGGATGTCCTGCATATCCACTCCCCCGGCGGCGGCGGGCGTGGCGACCCGCTGGCGCGGGAGCCCGCGCGGGTCGCGCAGGATGTGCGGCGCGGCTATGTCTCCGCGGAGGCGGCGGCGCGCGACTATGGCGTGGTGCTGCGGGACGGGGAGGTGGACGAGGCGGCGACGGCGGCGCTGCGCGCCCGCCTGCCGGCGCCATCGGGCGCCCATTTCGACCTGGGGCCGGAGCGGCTGGCGCATGAAGGCATCTGGACAGAGGAGGCCTATGGGCAAATGACGGCGATCATGCAGGACCTACCGACCCATTGGCGCTTCTTCGTGAAGGCCCGGCTGTTCGACCTGCTGCGGGAGCCCGCCGCGGATGGCGCCGCGGCGGTGCGCGCCGCCTTCGAGGCGCTGCGCCAGCGCTACCCCGGGCTTGCCGCCTGATGGTCGGCACCCGGTACCTCGACCCGGTCGAGAGCGATGCGACGCTGCCGGAGGCGGTGGACCTGGTCGTGATCGGCGCGGGCATGATCGGCGTCGCGGCGGCCTATGCGGCGGCCAAGGCGGGGCATTCGGTCGCGCTGCTGGAGAAGGGCGTCGTCGCCGGGGAGCAATCCAGCCGCAACTGGGGCTGGTGCCGCGTGCTGAACCGCGATGAGCGGGAGATCCCCCTCATGCAGCACAGCATGGCGCTGTGGGACAGCCTGCCGGCGGAGATCGGCGCCGATATGGGCTTCCGGCGGGCGGGCCTGACCTACGTCACCAAGGACCCCGCTCAGCTGGCGGGGTGGGAGGCCTGGCTGGAGAAGGCGCGGCCCTACCAGCCGACGGCGCGGATGATCGATGCGGCGGAGGCCAGGCGCCGCACGCCGGGGAATGAGCAGGATTGGATCGGCGGCGTCGTCTCCCCGCATGATGGCCGGGCGGAGCCCGCGAAGGCGGCGCCGACGCTGGCCCGCGCGGCGCGGGGGCTTGGCGTCTCGCTGCACCAGAACTGCGCGGTGCGCGGGCTGGACACGACGGGCGGGCGCATCAGCGGCGTCTTCACCGAGAAGGGGCGCATCCGCTGCCAGTCCGTGGTGCTGGCCGGCGGGGCCTGGGCGTCCATGTTCCTGCGCCGGCACGGCATCGACATGCCGCAATCCTCCGTCCACAGCACCGTCTTCGCCACCACGCCGGCGAAGGTCCAGGTCAGCCCCGGCCCGCTGCTGACGCCCGACTTCATCCTGACGCCGCTGCCCGATGGCGGCTACCTCGTCGCCGCCAAGGCGCGCGGAAGGCTGGAGCTGACGCCCGCCGGCATCCGCTACGCCCGCCAGTTCCTGCCGGCGCTGCGCGCCAACTGGAAGCTGGTGGAGCTGCGCTTCGGGCGATCCTTCTTCGAAGGGCCGGATGCCTGGCATGGCCGCTGGTCCTTCGACGCGCCGACGGTGTTCGAGCGCATGCGCGTGCTCGACCCCGCGCCCAAGATGTCGATCATCGAGCCCTCTCTGCGGGAGATCGTGGCGGCCTATCCGGAACTCGCGGGCATCCAGGCCGCGCGGATCTGGGCGGGCTGGATCGATTCGACGCCGGATGCGGTGCCGGTGATCAGCCCGGTGGAGGCGCTGCCGGGGCTGGTGGTCGCAGCCGGCTTCAGCGGCCATGGCTTCGGCATCGGGCCCGGGGCGGGGCGGCTGGCCGCCGACCTGGCGACGGGCGCGCCCTGCATCGTGGACCCCGCGCCCTTCACGCTGAAGCGCTTCGCGCCGGGCGCGCCGCGCGCGCAGGGCAGGGCGGGGATCTGACGGTCAGGGCGCGCCGATGCGCCCATTCGGCGAAGAGCGGGTCGGCCGCATCGGACATCGGAGGGACGGCGACGTCCCGCCGGGCGGGGTGTTGTCGTGGCCGGCGCGCCCCGCCTAGGCTGCGCGCCGGCAGGGCATGTCGGGCGCGCTGAATCGCCGCCGCATTTCTCATGACCCGTCGAACCCCGGCAGGGGGCGTTTGAGCGGGAGGGCAGGCATGCAGCTGGCGGACAAGGTCGTCCTGGTGACGGGCGCTTCGAAGGGCATCGGCGCGGAGATCGCGCGGAGACTCGGTGCGGAAGGGGCGACGGTCATCGCGCATTGCCATCGCGATGTTGCGGGTGCGCGCGCCGCGCTGGCGGGCCTGCCGCCCGGGCGCGCGCATGTGATCGCGGCCGACCAGGCCGATCCGCGCAACATGGATCGCCTCTGGCAGGACGCCCTGGCGGTGGCGCCGCGCATCGACTGCGTCGTGCTGAACGCCGCCATCTTCATGGGCTCGGGCGGCATCGAGGACGACATCGAGGCCTGGGAGCATGCCTGGGACACGCAATGGCGCGTCAATGTCGCCTCGCCGACACGCCTGATGAAGCATGCCGTCAACCACTTCGTGGAGCAGGGTGGCGGCGTGGTGATCACCATGTCGTCCTGGGTCGCGCAGCGCGGTTCCGGCAGCCAGTCGAGCATCGCCTATGCGGCCAGCAAGGCGGCGGTGAAGGCCGCGGCGCAGACCGTCGCGCGCCACTACGCCAGGGCGGGCGTGCTGTCCTACATCGTCGCGCCCGGCGTGGTGGGCACGCAGATGAGCATCGACGCGGCGGCACTCAGCGGCGGGGTGGAGAAGGTCACCGCCGGCCTCGCCATGGGGGAATGGGTGCCGCCGGCGGAGCTGGCGGAACTCGTGGCCTTCCTGGCCACGGGCCGGCTGCGCCACATGAATGGCGCGACCCTGGACGTCAACGGCGCGAGCTATATCCGGTAGCCGACATCGCCCGCGGCGACTGCGGCGCGGCCCCGAGAACGGGAAGGGCGCGGGCGCGCCAGGGCGGCCCGCGCCACGGCATCAGGCCTGGCTTTTCGCCGCGTTGATCCGATCGACCCAGCTGCGGCCATTCGGCGCCTCGGCCAGGATGGCGTCGTAGCTGCGCAGCGCGATCGCCTTGAAGGGGGCGAGGTCGGGCTCGGTCACCGCCACGCCGCGGGCGCGCACGGCGGCCAGGCCTTCGACATTCAAGCGGTCATGCGCGGCGAGGCCGAACTGGATCGCCTCCTTTGCCGCCGTGCGCAGGATGGCCTGCACATCGGCCGGCAGGGCGCGGAAGCGTGCCTGGCTCACGGCGAAGACCGTGGTGGACTGGTGGATCTTGGTCAGCGCGTAGTGCTGGATGACTTCCACGAAGCGGTCCGCCACGACGGCGTCGGAGGAAATCTCCAGCGCATCAACGACGCCGTTCTGGAGGGCCAGGAACACCTCGCCATAGGCCATCGGCGTGGCCTGGGTGCCGAGGACGCGGTACGCCTCCACGAAGCCCGGCGTCTGCAGCACGCGGATCTTCAGCCCCTGCAGATCCGCCGGCGTGCGGATCGGGCGGCGGGAGGCGATGTTGCGTTCGAAGATCGCGCCGAAGCCGAGACCCGTCATGCCGAGCGGCTCGAGCAGCGCGAGCATGTCCTCCCCGACCCGCCCCTGCAGGACGCGGTTCGCCTGCGGATGATCGTCGAAGGCGTAGGGCAGCGACAGCACGCGGAAATCGCGCACGACGGTTTCCAGCGAGGAGCCGCCGACGAAGGCGCCATCGATCACGCCGGTACGGAGCGACTGGATCAGGCGCCCCTCATTGCCGGCGGCGCCGCCGCCCTGGATGTTGACCGTGACGCGGCCGTTGGTGCGCTGCGCCGCCAGTTCCTTGAAGCGATCGAAGATCACCTGGTAGGCGCTGGTGGCGCTCAGCACATGGCCGAGGTTCATGGTGATGCCCTGGGCGCGCGCCACGCCCGGCGCGGCCAGTGCGATGGATGCGGTGGCGATGCCAAGGCCGCGGCGGGTCATGGTCGTCATGTCGTTGGTCTCCTCTCCCGGGGTTGTCCTACCGCACCAGCGCGAGGCTGAGCGCGGGCACGTAGGTGATGATCGCGAGGTTCAGCAGCAGCACGACGAGGAAGATGACCAGCGGGCGCATCAACTGCTCCATGCTGATCCGCGCGATTCCGCAAGCGACGAACAGGTTCACGCCAACCGGCGGCGTGACCATGCCGACCGCGAGGTTGACGATGACGATGAGGCCGAAATGCACGGGATCGATCCCGAAGGCGATCGCGACGGGCGCCAGGATGGGGGCGAGGATGATGATGGCCGCGAAGGTCTCCATGAACATGCCGACCACCAGCAGGAACAGGTTGACGACCAGCAGGAAGACGAGCGGGTTGGAGGAGACGTCGGAGAGCGCGGCCGCGATCTTCTGCGGCGCCTGCAGCAGCTGCAGCGCGTAGCCGAACATGGCGGCGAAGCCCACGATGATCATGACGACGGAGGCCGTCAGCGCCGAATCGGCGAAGATCCTCGGGATGTCGCTGACCTTGATCTCCCGGTACACGAAGAGGCCGAGGATGAGCGCATAGGCGACGGCGACGACGGCGGCTTCCGTCGGCGTGAAGATGCCGCCGTAGATGCCGCCCAGGATGATCACCGGCATCAGCAGCGAGAGGAAGGCGCGGCGGAAGGCCGCGGCCAGGTTGCCGGCGTATTCCGCCAGGCTGAGCCGCGCCCTTGCGCCATGCCCGGCCACCATCGCCACCAGGCTGGCCGTCAGCATCAGCGACAGGCCGATCATCACGCCGGGCAGGATGCCCGCCAGGAAGAGGTCGGTGATTGAGACGCCCGTCAGTACCGCGTAGATCACCATCGGCACGGATGGCGGGATGATGACGCCGAGTTCGCCGGAGGAGGCGACGACGGCCGCGGAGTAGGGGCGGGGATAGCGCTGGCGCTCCATCTCCGGGATCAGCACGCCGCCGATCGCGGCAGCGGTGGCGGCCGAGCTGCCGCTGATGGTGGCGAACAGCATCGAGGTGAGCACGACCGCGGCCGCGAGGCCGCCCGGCAGCACGCCGACGACCGCCACGGCGAAGCCCACCATGCGCTTCGCGATGCCGCCCACCTGCATCACGCGGCCCGCCAGCACGTAGAGCGGCAGCGCCATCAGCGCGAAGCTGTCCAGGCTTTCGAACACCACCTGCGGGATCGCGATCAGCGGGATGCCCGTGCCGATCAGGGTCGGCAGCGGCGCGATGCCGAGGGCGAGGGAGATCGGCAGGCCGCCTGCGAACAGGACCGCCAGCAGCAGAAGTGCGGCACCCATCGGCTATTCCACCCCTTCGACGGTGTCGCCGACCAGGCGGATGTCGCGGCGCCGCAGCAGCGTATCCGCCATCAGCACCGCGGTGTTGAGGATCATCAGGGATGCGCCCGCCGGCATCGCCGCATAGACCCAGGCCTTGGGCACCTGCATCACCGGGCTCGATTCCACCGCGCCCAGCTCCATGAAGGCGAGGCCGACCGAGACCAGCAGGCCGAAGAAGCCGATGCAGGCGAGCTGGCCGAGATACACCACCGCCTGTCCCGGCAGCGACGGCAGGGCGCGCACCACGAATTCCAGCGAGATCAGTTGCCGCCTTCGGCAGCCGATGCCGGCGCCGAGGAACACGACCCAGATGAGGACGTAGCGCGCGACCTCCTCGGTCCAGGCCGCCGAGATGTTGATGCCCATCGCCGTGAGCACGAAGCGGACCAGAACCTGGGTGAGCACGGCCACGCTCATGACGGCCAGGAGGAGGCCGATCAGGTAGGTCAGCGCAAGGTTCAGCCAATCCACCGCCACGACGATCGATCGCACGCTACCGCATCCCCCGCCACCCTTGTCGCGAGACTAGGCATGGCATCCCGGAGTTCGCAACAGGCATGAATGTTCGCGATACGAACGTGCGCGCTGGCGGTCCGCAGGCCTGGCGCCTAGGCTTCGGGATGGAGAGCGCCGGGCGAGAGGGAGAAGGCAGCATGGATGGCACAAGGCTTCCGTTCCGCGGGCATCCGGGGCGATGAGCGGCCTGCTCGCCGGCCGCGTCGCGGTGGTGACGGGCGGCGCGCGCGGCCTTGGTGCCGCCATCGCGTCGCGCTTTCGCACCGAGGGCGCCGGCCTCGTCACGCTGGATCTCGAGGATGCCGACGAGGCCTGCGACATCGCCGACGAGGCGCAGGTGCGCGCCGCCTTCGCCCGGATCGCGGAGCGGCACGGGCGCGTGGACATCCTGGTGGCGAATGCGGGCCTGGTGCCGCGGTGGCGCGAGCTGGGCGCCTTGGACATGGCGGAGTGGGACAGGGTCTTCGCCGTCAATGTCCGCGGCGTCGCGCTGTCGCTCAAGCATGCCGTGCCGCTCATGCCGCGGGGTGGCGCGGTGGTGGCGATGGGATCGATCATGTCGGAGAAGGGCGCGCCTGGGCAGGCGCTGTACACGGCGACGAAGCACGCGGTGCTGGGCATCGTTCGCGCGGCCGCGCAGGAACTCGGGCCGCGCGGCATCCGCGTGAATGCGCTGGGCCCCGGCCCCATCGCGACGGCGGCGCTGCGCGGGCGCGTCGCTTCGCGGGCCGAGGCCGGCATTGGCCCGGCGCCGGAGGTGGCCTTCGCCGCGCTGGATGCCGAAACGCCGCTGGGCAGGATCGCGACGGAGGCGGAGGTGGCGCAGGCTGCGCTGTTCCTGGCCAGTGACCTGTCCTCCGGCATCTCCGGGCGGCTGCTGCGCGTCGATGGCGGGCTCGCCTGATCAGGGGATGCCGGTCACCGCCCCTGGGCCTGCGCGCGGCGGCGCAGGTAGAAGGCGTAGGGCTGGGGCAGCACCGCCTCCGGATCCGCGACGCCGAGGGTGATGGCCGCGTGGTAGGCCCAGGCGGGATCGGCGATGAGCTCGCGCGCCAGGGCGACGCAATCGGCGCGCCCTTCCGCGACGATGCGATCCGCCAGCACGGCATCGGTGATCATGCCGACCGCCATGGTGGGCAGGTCCGCCTCCCGGCGCACCGCCTCCGCCAGCGGCACCTGGAAGCCATGCGGCACCTTCTGGGCCAGCAGCGAGACCGGCGCGGCGATGCCGCCCGCCGAGCAATCGACCAGGTCCACGCCGCGTGCCTTCAGCGCGCGCGCCAGGACGATGCTGTCCTCCAGCGTCAGGCCGCCCTCCACCGTGTCCGTCAGGGAGGCGCGCCACAGCAGGGGCATCTCCGGCGGGATGGCCGCGCGCACCGCTTCCGCCACCATCAGCGGCAGCCGCATCCGTCGGGCGAGGTCGCCGCCATAGGCATCATCCCGCCGGTTGGTGAGCGGCGAGAGGAAGGCGTGCAGCAGGTAGCCATGCGCGCCATGCAGTTCGACCAGGTCGAACCCCGCCCGCACCGCGCGACGGCTGGCGGCGACGAAGGCCGCCACGACATCCTCGATCTCCGCTTCGGTCGCCTGCCGCGGCGGGCGCCAGCCTGGCCGCATCGGCACGGCGGAAGGGCCGATGCACGCCCAGGCGGCCTCCGGCCCCTCCTCGGGCAGGGGGCCGGCACCCTCCCATGGCCGCGCCGTCGCGCCCTTGCCGCCGGCATGGTTCAACTGGATGCCGGTGACGACGCCGTGGTCGCGGTACAGCTGCGTGATGGCCGACCAGGGCGCGACCTGCGAATCCTCCCACAGCCCGGTGCAGCCATGGGTGATGCGCCCGTCGCGCGTGACGGCGGTGGCTTCCATGATCGACGCGCCGGGGCCGGACAGGGCGAAGCGCGCATGGTGCGCCATGTGCCAGGCGCCGGGCCGGCCTTCCTCGGCCAGGTACTGGCACATGGGCGAGACCACGATGCGGTTGCGCAGCGTGACGCCACGCAGCCGCAGGGGCTGGAACAGCGCCGGGCCCGGCGGCGGCGTGCCGCTCACGCCGCCTTGCCGGCCGAGTATTCGTCCATCATGCGGTCGAGCTTCTGCATGAGGGCGTGCAGCACCTTCACCTTCTCCCGCCCTTCCTCGCCGAGCGAGCGGAAGGTGGTGATCGGCGGGCGGACATCGCCCACGGGGTAGCCCGCCGCGGCGGCCAGCGCCTTCGAATAGCACTGGTGGCCATAGAGCGGATGGCCTTCCTTGATGATGTTCGTCATCTGGTCGAGGACATGCTGGATCGCGGTGGCTTCGCGCACGCGGCCGGCTTCCAGCAGCGGGAACAGCGCCGTGGAGGCGCGCGGCGCGTAGTTGCCGTAGGGGTCCACATAGCCGACGGCGCCGAGCTTGTAGGATTCCACCACGCGTTCACCGGCGAAGACGTTCATCACGCCGTCCGTCGCCTCGATGATGTCGAAGACGCGGCCGACATCCATGCTGGCTTCCTTGATGTAGCGGATGTTCGGCAGATGCTTCGTCAGCTTCGCCACCAGGTGCGGCTTGATGTCCACATGCGTGGTGTAGGGGTTGTTGTAGAGCATGATGGGCAGGGAGACGGCATCGCAGATCGCCGCGTAGTAGGCGAAGATCTCGTCCTCCGTGACGGTGTAGTAGTAGGGCGGCACGATCATCAGCCCGTCCGCGCCCAGCCGTTCCGCCATCTTCGCATAGCGCACGGCGGTCGGCGTATGGGCATTGGCCGTGCCCACCATGACCGTCATCTTGCCGCGGCAATGCGCCACGGTCTCCGCCACATACTGCTCGCGCTCCGCATCCGAGACCGTGAGGAATTCACCGGTGGTGCCGAGGATGATGACGCCCGGAACGCCGCAGGCGTGCTGCCAGTCCAGGAAGCGCTTCAGCGCCGGGATGTCCAGCGCGCTGCCATCCTCCGTGAAGGGGGTCACGGTCACGGTGTGGCAGCCGCGGAATTGGGTGGCCATTGCTGCGTTCTCCTCGGTTTGGTGGCTTGGTGGCCGGCCATGCGGGGCCGGGATTGGCGGGCGGGCGGCACGCGACCGATGGGTGATGGGCGCGGCGTTTCGTTGCGCGTGGCGGCGCCGGCGCTTGAGCACCGGGGCGCCGGGATGCGAAGAGGGATGCGGCGGGACCGGATCGGCGGCACGGCGTCCCCGCCCGTCGGCGCTTTCCGCCGGCGCAAGGGGAAACGGGCACGGCATGCGGACGGACTACGCGGTGATCGGCGGCGGCCTGGCGGGCATGGCGGTGGCCTACCACCTGGCGCGCGACGGTGGCGCCGATGTGGTGGTGCTGGAGCAGGGCGAGGTCAATGCCGCCGCGTCCGGCAACAATTCCGGCAGCTTCCACGCGCAGATTCCCGTGGAGCCCTTCCTGAACCAGGGGGAGGACTGGGCGCGTCGCTTCGCGCCGACATTGCGCCTGATGATGGCGGGCATCGCGCGCTGGCACGAGCTGCCGGGCGAACTCGATGCGCCCGGGATGGAGGTCACCGCCAAGGGCGGCATCATGGTGGCGCGGCATCCGGCCGAGCTCGACATGCTGCGCCGGAAGTCGGCGATCGAGCGGAGCGAGGGGCTGGATACGCGCCTGCTGGACCGCGATGAGCTGCGGAGCCTTGCCCCCTACCTCGCGGAGGATGCCATCGGCGGCGCCTTCTGCCCGATCGAGGGCAAGGCGAACCCGCTGACCGCGACCTTCGCCTTCGCCCGCGCCGCCGTCGCGCAGGGGGTGCGCATCCGCAGCCACATGGCGGCGACGGGCATGCAGCGCGATGGCGACGGATGGCTGGTCGCCACCGCCGGGGGCACGCTGCGTGCGCGGCGCGTCGTGAATTGTGCCGGCGCCTCGGCCGGGGAGGTCGCGGCCTGGGTTGGCGTGGACCTGCCGATCGAGGCTCATCCGATCCAGGTCACGGTGACGGAACGCGTGGCGCCGCTGATCCCGCACCTCGTCTATTCGGCGGCGGATCGCCTTTCGCTGAAGCAGACGCGGCAGGGCAGCATCATCATCGGCGGCGGCTGGCCGGCCCGCCTGCACCCCGCGAGCGGACGCCCCGTGGTGAGCATGGAGTCGCTGGTGCCGAACCTGCGCCTGGCCATGGCCGCCGTGCCGGCCGTGGCGCGGCTTCGCGTGGTGCGCAGCTGGGCCGCGATCGTGAACGGCACGCAGGATTGGCGCCCCATCCTGGGCGAGATCCCGGGCGCCGCGGGCGTGTTCCTCTGCTTCTTCCCCTGGATGGGCTTCACGGCAGGCCCGCATGTCGCGCGGCTCGTCGCGAAAGTCGCCCTTGGCCGCAGCCCGGAGGCGGCCCGCGAGATCGCGGCCTTCGCGCCGGGCGCCGCCTGACGGCGCCACATCGCCGCGCGCCTGGTTTGTCGCGGCCCAGGCGGGCACGGCATCCATCGCGGCGGGCGGGGGCGGGCGGAAGGGATGGTCCCGGTCCATGCGGGGCGTCAGCCAGGCGGGCGCGGCCCGCCTGTCCCACCCCCTCGCCGCTCCGGAAACGTCAGCCTTCACCGCACATCATTTCCCGTCGGGACCGCTCATGGAGGACCAGGCCGTTCCTCGAGGGTGCTGGGACGGAGTGAAGAGGATTGCATCCCTGTTAGCAAGTCCGCATCCGCATCGCGGACAGAAGGGCCATGTTGTTCGTATGGCGAACGGACGCCATGCAGGGGGCGCGCGCCGCTATGCCGTGATCTGCCGCCAGCGGATGCAGGCGACGGCGTGGCCTGGCGAGGCCTCCTCCAGGGACGGATCGGTGGTCGAACAGGCCTCCGCCGCTACGGGGCAGCGGGGGCGGAAGCGGCAGCCGGAGGGCAGCGCGACGGCGGAGGGCGGATCACCGGCCACCGCGGCCTCCGCCAGCGTTCCATCCGGGTCCAGCCGCGGCGCGGCGCGCAGCAGGGCCGCGGTATAGGGGTGGCGGGGGGTGGCGAAGAGCGTGTCGGCGGGCGCCGTCTCCACCACGCGGCCGAGATACATCACGGCGATCCGGTCGCACATCAGGCGGACCACCGACAGGTCGTGCGAGATGAAGATGTAGGTCAGGCCGAAGCGAGCCCTCAGATCCTGGAACAGCCGGAGCACCGTCGCCTGCACCGAGAGATCGAGGCCGGAGGTCGGTTCGTCGAAGATCACGATCTCCGGCCGCAGCACCAGCACGCGCGCCAGGCCGATGCGGCGCAACTGCCCGCCGGAGAGTTCGTGCGGATAGCGTGACAGCACGGAGGGATCGAGGCCCACCGCCGCGACCATCTCCTCGATCCGCGCATCGCGCTCACGCGCCTCCGCGACGCCGCCGATGCGCAGGGCCTCCCGCAGCGTGGCACCGATGCTCCACCAGGGATCAAGCGCGGCGCCAGGGTCCTGGTGGACATAGCCGATGGCGGCGCGCGCCTGGCGCGCGGCGCGGGGCGGCAGGCCGGAGACGAGGCGGCCGGCCAGCGTGATCTCGCCCGCCGTCTCCCGCTGCTGGCCGAGCAGCGTGCGGCCGAGCGTCGTCTTGCCGCATCCGGATTCGCCGACGAGGCCGAGGATCTCGCCCCGTTGCAGGTCGAGATCGACGCCATCGACGGCGCGTACCGGCGCCAGCGGCGCGGCAAGGGCACGGCGCCGGCCACCGAGCAGCACCCGCAGGCCGCGGGCGGTGAGCAGGGTGGTCACGCGTCCCACCGGATGCAGCCGACGCCGCGGCCATCCGCCTGCGGCGAAAGCCCGGGCGGGCGCGCGGCGCAGCGGTCCTCCGCCGCCTCGCAGCGCGGCCTGAAGCGGCACCCCGGCGGCGGCGACAGGGGGGAGGGGACAGCGCCGGGAATGCCCGCCAGGCGCTCCATCCGGTCCGGATGGCAGGCGATCAGCGCCCGCGTATAGGGGTGGCAGGGATCGCCGAGGACGAGGCGCTTGGCGCCGGCCTCCACCATCTGTCCGGCATACATCACCGCGACATCCGTGCAGAGCGCGCTGACCACGCCGAAATCATGCGTGACGAACAGGACGGAGAGGTCCATCTCCTGCGCCAGCGACCGGATCAGCAGCAGGATCTGCTGCTGCGTCGTCACGTCGAGGGCGGTGGTCGGCTCGTCCGCCACGACCAGCTCCGGCCGGCACAGCAGGGCGGCGGCGATCAGCACGCGCTGGCGCTGGCCCCCGCTGAACTGATGGGGATAGCGATCCAGCGCGGCCTCGGCATCCGGCAACTGCACGCGACGGAACAGCGCCAGGATGCGGGCGCGTGCCGTGGCGGTGCCGCGATCCTCTCCCTCCGGCGCGTGCCAGCGCCAGATCTCCGCCAGCTGGGTGCCGACGCGGAACATCGGGTTGAGGGCCAGCGCGGGGTCCTGCGGGATGAAGCCGATGCGGCGACCGCGGAAGCGCGCGGCCAAGTCGCGTTCCGGCAATGGAAGCAGGTCCGTGCCGTCGAAGATCACCTGCCCGTGCGTGGGGCGGGCATGGCGCGGCATGACGCCCAGCACCGTCTTCACCAGGGTCGATTTCCCGCAGCCACTCTCCCCGACCAGCCCCAGCACCGCGCCGCGGCGGAGCCGGAGCGACACGCGGTCGAGGATCCGTGCCTCGCCCTCCGGCGTGCGGATCGACAGGCTGAGGTCGCGGATATCGAGCAGCGTCGTCATCGGGACCGGCGAAGGCGCGGATCGGCGACATCGCGGATCGCATCGCCCACCAGGTTGAAGCCGAGCACGGCAAGCAGGATGGCGAGGCCGGGAAAGAGCGATTGCCACCAGCCCTCCGGCAGATCCTTGCGGCTTTCCGCCACCATCAGCCCCCATTCCGGCGTCGGCGGCGCCGCCCCCATGCCGAGGAAGCCGAGCGTCGCCGCCACCAGGATGGTGACCCCCATGCCGATGGTGGCGCGGACGATGATGGCGGGCGCGACATTCGGCAGCACATGCAGGAACAGGATGCGCGGCGTGCCGGCGCCCTGCGCCTGCAACGCATCGATGAATACGCCGGACTTCACGCGCCGCGTCTCGCCATAGACGATGCGGCAGAAGAAGGGCCAGTAGGTCAGCGTGAGCGCCAGCATGGCGGAGCCGATGGAAGGCCGCATCACCGCCGCGAAGGCAAGCGCGAGGACAAGCTGCGGCACGGCCTGGAACACATCGGTGACGCGCATCACCGCCTCCGCCAGCCAGCCGCCGCGATAGCCCGCGAGCAGGCCGAGCGGCACGCCGATGAGCATGGCGCCCGCCACGACGGACAGCGCGATCAGCAGCGCGACGCGCGCCCCCATGATGGTGCGGGAGAAGACGTCGCGGCCCAGGCCATCCGTGCCGAACCAGAACTCGGCGGAGGGCGGTTCCAGCCGCTGCCAGGGCTTGGCGTCGAAGGCATCGTCGGGGAAGGGGACCATGTGCTCGCCGAACAGGGCGCAGGCCAGCAGCGCGGCCAGGATGGTGGCGCCGAGCAGGGCGGCGGGGTCTGCCAGCAGGCGGCGCAGGGCGAGGGGCATCAACCCTGTTCCGCCACGCGCGGGTCGATCAGCGCCTGGGCGATATCCACGGCGATGTTCACCAGGGCGTAGATCACGCCGATGGTAAGGGTGGTGGCCAGCACCGGCTGGTAGTCGGAGATCAGGATGGCGTTGAACAGGTAGTCGCCCAGCCCCGGCCAGCCGAAGATCGCTTCCACCACGATGGAGCCCGACAGGAAGACGCCGAACAGCAGGCCGACCTGCGTGACGGTGGCGGAGAGCGAGTTGCGCAGCACGTAGCGCCACAGGATGACGCGCCCGGGATAGCCGACCGAGCGTTCCCAGGCCACGAAATCCTTCTGCAGCGTCTCGATGACGGAGGAGCGCGTGAAGCGCGCGATGGTCGCGGTGGCCGGCAGCGCGAGCGTCGTCGCCGGCAGGACGAGGTGCCACAGCGCATGGCCGACCATGCGAAGATCGCCGGCCAGCAGGTAGTCGATGGTGAAGATGCCGGTGACGACGGGCGGCGGGCGCAACCCCGTCGCGATGCGGCCGCGCAGCGGCAGAAGGTCCAGCCACATGCTGAAGACGAGTTGCAGCATGAGCGCCATCCAGAAGGAGGCGACGGCAAGGCCCGCGATGGTCATGATGCGGATCGCCTGGTCCACCAGGCCGTTGCGGTTCACCGCCGCGATGGTGCCGAGCGGCACGCCGAGCGCGATGGAGACGAGCATGGTGGCGAAGGCCAGCTCGATGGTGGCGGGAACGCGCTCCATCAGGTCCAGCACCACGGGCCGTTGGGTATAGAGGCTGGCGCCGAAATCGCCCTGCGCCACCTGCTTCACGTAGAACCAGAACTGGACGGCGATGGAGCGGTCGAGCCCGAGGCGCGTGCGCAGCTCCGCGATCTGCGCGCCCGTTGCCTGTTCGCCGGCGAGCATCGCCGCCGGATCGGCCGGGACCAGCCGCGTGAGGACGAAGACGAGCAGCAGAAGGCCGAAGAGCACCGGCACCATCAGCAGCAGGCGCCGCAGGATGAGCCGTGCCATCAGGCGTCGATCCACATCTCCCGCAGATCCACCCCATCCCCCACCGCCCCCGGGCGGAATCCCTTGATGCGCGTGCGGACGGCACGATAGGCCTTGCTGTTGTAGATCCAGACATCCGCCGCCGCATCGACGAGGCGCCGCGACGCGTCCTCATACAGGCGCTGCCGCTCCGCGCGGTCCAGCGTGCTGCGCGCGGCCTGGATCAGGCGCTCCGTCTCCTCGTCCCGGTACCAGGTGGAGCCGCGCTGGCTGCCCAGCGCGTCCTTGGAATAGAAGGTGCCGATCCAGTTGTCGGGATCGATGTAGTAGGTCGATCCCCAATGCGACCACAGTTCCGGCGACGTCTCCTCATTCTGCGTGAGCTGGATGACATTCGCCCAGACGGCCTTCGTGATCCGCAGCGTCACGCCGATGCGGCGGAGTTCCGATTGCAGGAGCTGGGCGGCCTGCTCCGTCTCATCGAAGCCGACCAAAGCGGTGAAGGTGATCTCCTTCGCCACATTGGCGCCAGCGCGGCGCGCGGCATCGAGGTGGCGGCGCGCCAGGTCGAGGTCATGGCGATAGCCCTGCAGGTCCCGCGGATGGCCCCAGAGGCTGACGGGCAGGGGCCCGGGGCTGCGTTCCGCCGTGCCGCGCAGCACCCGGTTGATGAAGAGGTCGTAGGGGAAGGCGTAGGAGAGCGCCTTGCGGTAATCGAGGTTGTTGAAGGGTTCCTTGCCGTTATGGACGCGCAGCTGGAAGGTGCGGAACTGCGGTTCCTCCACCAGGCGCAGGCCGTTGCCGCGGCGCACGCGGTCGTGCTGGTCCGGGCGGATGTAGGAATGGGTGGTGTCGATGTCGCCACGCTCCACCGCCAGCAGGCGGGTCGCGTCATCGGCGACGGGGCGGCAGAGCACGCTGCGGATCGGCTTCGGCTGCGGCCAGCCGCGCCAGTAGTCGGCGACCGCTTCCATGTCGAGCGTCTGCAAGGCCCGGAAGCTGCCGGGCACGATCCGGTAGGCGCCGCTGCCGGCATCGTTGCCCGCGATCCAGGCCTCGCCCCAGTCGTTGTTGACGGTGTTGGCCTGCATCAGCCGCTTGTTGAGGATCGCCACCATCGGCAGGCAGGACATGAAGGGCGCATAGGCGCGATCCAGCACCATGCGGACGGTGTTGGTGCCGGTGGCGCTGATGTTCTCCGGCTTCAGGAAACTCGTGAAGGCCGGCGCGACGCCGCGGCGCAAGGTCAGCATGCGCTGGAAGGAATAGACGATATCCTCCGCCGTCATCGGCGTGCCGTCATGGAACTTCACGTCGCCGCGCAGGGTGAAGTCGAAGGTGCGGCCATCGGCGCTGGCCCGCGTCTCCGTCGCCAGCAGCGGGCGAGGCTCCGGCGGCTCACCCGCATAGTCGTAGAGGCTGTCATAGAGGTTGCAGCGCGTGAAGGCGGAGGGCACGTCGAAGACCGTATGCGGATCCAGCGTGCGGGACAGGTTGCCGCCCCAGATCAGCGCCGGATTGCCCTGCGCCTGCGCGACATCCATGGGCGCCAGGCTGGACGCGGCCGCCGCGCCGATGGCGAAGAATTCGCGCCTCAACATCTCCGCTTCTCCCCGCTCGATTGCCCGACCATCGTCGTCCCGGCATGCTTTGCCGTGATTAGGCCGGGGCCTCGCCGGGGCTGTCAACGCGCATTGCGGGAGATCGAAGACGTGCCGGAACAGGATAGCTTCGCCGTGCTCGCGGGCTTCGACACGCCGACAATCTGCAACGCGCTGGACCTGCTGCGGCCGGGCCGACAGGGCGTGTCCTTCACCACGGGCCGCCTGGTTTGGGCGCGGGATGACGAGCCGGCGATGATCGGCATCGCCGTGACCGCGACGGTGCGCGCCGATGAGCCGCCCGTCTGGGATGCGGCGGAGGGTGCGGCGCGGCGGCTCGGCTACTGGCGCCATCTCGCGGCCTCGCCCCGGCCGGCGCTGCTGGTGGCCCAGGACGTCTCGGTTCGACGCGGCTTCGGCGGCATCTGGGGCGATGTGAATGCCGGCATCCACCAGGGGCTCGGCCTACGCGGCGTGGTCACCGATGGCGCGGTGCGGGACCTGCCGCTGCTGCCGCCGGGCTTCGGGCTGCTCGCGGGCATCGTGACGCCAAGCCATGGCCACGGCCATGTGGCGGGATGGGGGGAGCCGGTCGACATCCTGGGTATGCGCGTGGCGCCGGGCGATATCGTCCATGCCGATCGCCACGGCGCCGTCGCCTTCCCGCCCGCGCTGCTGCCCGACCTGCCCGCCGCCGCGCGGCGCGTCCAGGCGAAGGAGGCGCTGCTGCTCGCCGCGGCGCGGGATGGCGCGACGCCCGAGAGCCTCGCCGCCGCCTTCGCCGCCGCAGCCAGGATCTAGCTGGGCGCCGCCGCCTTGTTGCGGTTGAAGTAGTTGGCGTTCAGGAACTCGGTCAGGTAGTCGCCATAGGTCGTCGGCGCGTAGCGGGGCGGATTGTCCGGGCCCGAGCAACCGGGCAGGCATTCCAGCACGCGGTCGAGATGCGGGTCGAAGAAGAAGGCCATCGAATAGCGCTCTACGCCCGAGGTATTCAGCACGCGATGCGGCGTGGAGAGGAAGCGGTCATTGGTCCAGCGGCGCATGATGTCGCCGGAATTGACCAGGAAGCGGCCCGGCAGCACCGGCGCATTCAGCCAGACGCCGTCGGTGCGCCGGATCTGCAGGCCGCCCACGCCGTTCTGCACCAGCAGCGTCAGGAATCCGCCATCGGTATGCGCGCCGGTGCCGAACTGCTCGGGCTCCGCCTCGTCCCGCGGCGGATAGTGCAACATCCGCAGCGAGAACTGCGCGGGGTTGAAGAAGGGCACGAAATGGTCTCCCGGCAGGCCGAGCGCGCGCGCCACGACCGGCAGCAGCTTCATGCCGAGCTTTTCGGCTTCCACCGTGTAGGCCACGACATCCTCGCGGAATCCGGGCAGGTCGCGCGGCCACTGGTTGAGGCCGCGGAAGGGCTTGCCCGCGATCACATCGGGGTCATCCGGCGTGCGGTCCCGCTTGCAGAAGAAGGATGCGTTGTAGTTCGGCTTGCGGGCGGTCTCGACCTTGGAATGGCGCTGCATGCTGGCATTCACCGGCATGTAGCCGACATTGTTCATGTCGAGCGGGATCTCCTTCTTCCGCTCCAGCGGCAGTTCATGGAAGCGGCGGGATGCCGCGAAGGCGCGGTCCACCACGCGCTGATCCACGCCGTGGTTCTTGATGTAGAAGAATCCGATATTCTCGCAGACATGCCGCATGTCGGCGGCCAGCTTCTCGAGCGCACCCTTCTCTCCGGCGAGGTAGGGCCCGAGGTCGAGGCCGGGGATCATGTCCTCATCGGCATCGATGGCACCGGGCGTGGCGATGGCGTGCGACATCGGCTTCCTCCTGCTTCTCTGGCAGGCAGCCTAGACCTTCGACGGGCGACGGCAAGGGGCGAGGCGCGGTGATGGCGCAGCCGTACCTTGCTTTGTGCGTGCGGTTGCGTGGCGCGTGGCCGTATCACGGTGATCGACGGCAGGCTTGCGATCCTGGCATCGGCGCCGCGGCGCCTATGGCGGGGCGCTGTCCTCGGCCAGCGTCGAATGGCGCACGACGAGCCTGGCCGGGATGCGCAGGTTCTGCGGACCGTCGGAGGGGCGGGAGCCTGGCATGGCGCGTTGCACGGCTTCTTCGACGATCTGCTCCACGGGCTGCTGCACCGTGGTCAGGCGATATCGCGGCCAGGCGGCCATGGCCACGTCATCGAACCCCGCCACCTTGATGTCGCCGGGGATGCGGAGGCCGTGCCGGTCACGCAGGGCGTCCATGCCGCCCGTGGCGAGGATGTCGTTGGCGAAGAACACCGCTTCTGGCTTCCTCGACAGGCACAGCGCTTCCGCCGCCCGCCAGCCGGCGGTGTAGCTGTATTCGCCGGCGCTCGTCGCATCCGTGAGCGTCATCCCAAGCTCGGCGATGCGGGTGATGAAGGCATCTCGACGCTCGCGCGCGATGACGGTGTGTTCCAGCCCGCCGACATAGGCGACGCGGCGCACACCGATCTCGTGGAAGTGGTCGGCGATCTCCCGTGTGCCGGCGACGCTGTCGCAGCTGACCGATTGCAGGTCCGTCTCCGCGGCGACGCGGTTGACGAGCAGCATGCGGCGCCCCTCCGCGGCCCAAAGCAGGTCGCGCGCCGTCAGCACCGTGGCCGAGATGACGATGAGCGAGGAGATGTTGTGCAGGCGCAGCGCCGCCAGCTGCTGCTTCACATCCGCGCCCGGCGTGACGTTGAACAGCAGCGCCTGCAATCCGGCTTCCTGCAGGCGCCGCGTCAGCCGGTCCAGCAGTGTCGAGTAGAAGGGGTTGGCGAAGTCCGAGATGACGATGCCGACGACGTCACGCCGCTCTCCGGTGAGGTTTCGTGCGATCGGGTGGGGCGTGTAGCCGAGGCGCTTGGCCGCGGAGAGCACGCGGGCGCGCAGGTCCGGCGCAATGGAGGCGGAAGGGTTGAAGGCGCGGGAGACGGCCGACTGGCTCACGCCGATCAACCGGGCAAGGTCGCGGGAGGTCAGGGGGCGTTCATGCATGGGTGATCTGAACCATGATTGCATCAATGATGCAAGCCGCCGCTTCAGCCGAATTGAGGTTGATTGGCTAGTGTTGCTGGGTCAGAAAGAAGTAATATCAGTCGTTTATGGGATATAGCCGCATGGTCGTCCACCGGCCTTCACGGCTGTGCGGGGCGTGCGAGGCTGATGCGATACCCCGCTTGCAAGCGATTTCATCGTCGTCTAGCGTCGCTGGAAATCATCAGCGACCGGGGCAACCGGGCCGCATGGTGGAGGAAGTGGGAGCCAAGGAAATGCCGGACCATGCTCTGCATGGCCTGCGTGTGGTCGATGCGTCTGAATCGATTGCCGGCCAGTACTGTTCTCGTCTCTTCGCCGATTTCGGCGCCGACGTCGTGCTCGTGGAGCCGCCGGGCGGATCCGCCATCCGCCAGCGTCCGCCCTTCTCCACCCACGACCAGGGCTCGCTGACCTTCCTGCATCTCAATTCAGGCAAGCGATCCGTCGTGGCCGCGGCGCAGCCGCCGGCGGATCTCCTCGCCTCGGCCGATGTGGTGATCCTGCCGCCTGGCGGCCGGCCCGCGCTGCCTCCCTTGGCCGCGGCCACCGTCACGGTCGATGTGACGCCCTTCGGGCGGGAGGGGCCGCGTGCGGGCTGGAAGGGGCCGGAGATCGTCATCCAGGCGCTGTCCGGCATGATGTTCAACAACGGCACGGAGGGGCGGGAGCCGCTGTTCGGGTGTGGGGACCGCTCCTCCTACGCCGCGGGCCTTGCGGGCTATATCGGGGCGCTGGCGGCGCTGCGGGCGCGGGATGCGGGCGGCGCGGGGCAGCATGTGGACATCGCGGCGGCCGAGACGGCGGCGGCGATGTGCTTCCCCCACGCCTTCCAGCACATCTACAGCGGCACGCTTCGCACGCGGGCCGACCGCACCAACCCGTGCGGCCAGATCCTGTGCCGCGATGGCTGGGTCTGCATCTGGATCTACAATCACCGCTGGGTGCGCTTCTGCGAGACGGTCGGTCTCCAGCACCTGATCCGCGATGAACGCTTCGCCGATCCGGTCACGCGGCGGCAGAACTGGGTGGATCTGTTCGGCATCATCCAGGCGCATCTCGGCGATGAGGCAGCGGAAGCGCTGGTGGACCGGCTCCAGCGCGCCGATGTCATCGCCGCGAAGTCGTACCGGCTGACCGAATTGCCGTCGCAGCGGCATCTGGCGGAGCGCGGCTATTGGGAGCGGTTGCCGGATGGGCGCCGCATCCTCGGGCCGACCTTCAGGCTGTCTCGCACGCCCCGGCGCGTCCGCGGCGGACCGCCCGCGATCGGGCAGGCGCCGGCCATGGCGTCCGCCGGGAAAGACAGGGCGGTGCGGCCCGGCGCATCCGCCGCCGGTGGCCCGCTCGCGGGGTTGCGGGTGATGGAGCTGACGACCGCCTGGGCAGGGCCGATGGCGGGCCGCGTGCTGGGCTTCCTGGGTGCCGAGTGCATCCACATCGAATCGCCGAACCGCGTGAATTCCTGGCGGCTCAACAAGGAACGTCCGAACCCCGAGAACTTCCCGGCCGGCGATCCCGGGGCGCGGCCCTATGACCGGTCCTTCCTGTTCAACTCGCAGAACGTCAACAAGCTGTCCTGCATCCTGGACCTGAAGACGGAGGAAGGACGCGCCATCGCGCGTCGCCTGGCCGCGGCCTGCGACGTCGTCATCTGCAACTTCCGGCCCGGCACGCTGGCGAAGCTGGGGCTGGATTATGAGAGCCTGCGGGCGCTGCGGCCCGACATCATCGTGGCGGAACTGCCGGCCTTCGGCCTCACCGGCCCTCTCTCCAATCACGCGGCGCTTGGCCCGACCATGGAGATGGCGGCCGGCATGTCGAGCCTGGTCGGCTATCGCGATGGGCAGCCGGAGACGACCGGCCCGTCCTATCTCGACCCCATCGGCGGCTTCAACACCGCCGCCGCCATCCTGACCGCGCTGCACCATCGTCAGCGCACGGGTGAGGGCCAGCATGTCGAGGTGCCGCAGGTCGAGGCCGCGATGCATCTGATCGGGGGCGAGATCCTGGCAGCCGCGGAAACCGGGCAGGACCCGGTGCGCGATGGCAACCGCGTGGCGCATGCGGCGCCGCACGACGCCTTCCCCTGCGCCGGCGATGAATCGTGGGTGGTGATCGCCGTCCGCGATGACGCGGAATGGGCGGCGCTGTGCGGGGTGATGGGGCAGCCTGACCTGGCGGCCGATCCGCGCTTCGCCTCGCTGTCCGGGCGCAAGCGGCATGAGGATGAGGTGAGCGCGCTTGTGGCGGCCTGGACCGCGGGCCAGGACCGCCACGCGGTGGCGGAGCGCCTGCAGGCCGCCGGCGTGCCGGCGGCCGCGGTGCAGAAGCCGCGCGACGTGGCGCAGGACCGCCACCTGTCGCAGCGCGGCTTCTTCCATCGCCTGGCGCATCCCGATGCCGGGGAGCATCCGCATCCCGGCCTGCCCTTCCGCCTGAGCGTCACGCCCGGCAGCCAGCGCCGCGCCGCGCCCGCCTTCGGCCAGCATACGGAGGAGGTGCTGGGCCGCATCGCCGGCCTCAGCGCGCAGGAAATTCGCGAGGCCTGGGCGGCGAAGGCGACGGCCTCCGCACCCTTGCCGGGGGGCTGAGGGCAGCGCATGGCAATCGCCGTCACCGACCGCATCGCGCTGACCATCAGGCTGGACGCCAATCCGCGCTACCGCGGCAGCGTGCATGATGACGATGTGGCGCGCCGCCTGGGCTACCGCGCCGCGCTCGTTCCCGGAGCCTTCCTCTACGGGCATTTCAGCCGCATCGCCGTCGATCGATGGGGCATGGCCTGGATCGAGCGGGGGAGCATGGCGGCCAGCTTCCGGCGCCCCGTCTACAATGGCGACGCCGTCACCATCGCCGTCACGCCGGGCGATGGCGATGCGATCCACCTTTCCATGACCGGGCATGATGGCCAGGTCGCCGCCGAGGGCTGGATCGCGCCGCCCGCCGTGGCCGAGGCGCCGTCGCTGGGGGAGTGGCCCCTGCGG
Organism: Falsiroseomonas ponticola; assembly: GCF_016805305.1. Lineage (GTDB taxonomy): Bacteria > Pseudomonadota > Alphaproteobacteria > Acetobacterales > Acetobacteraceae > Falsiroseomonas > Falsiroseomonas ponticola. The sequence continues at coordinate 41,654 of NZ_JAERQN010000016.1, forward strand.
CCCCTGCCGCGGCCGGAGGACCGCCCCGCCGTGGCGCTGGGCGAGGCGATCACCGGTCGGCGCGGCGGCACGGCAGGGACGGTGGCGACGATGGCGGAGATCCTGGAATCCCGCGCCGCCTTCGACGAGACGCATCCGATCTACGAAGCGACGGGCGTCGCGCATCCCGGATTCCCGATGCGGCGCGCGATGTTCGAGGTGAATGGCAGCTATCGCTGGCCTGGCCCCATCGTTCTGACGGCGTGCGAGGCGCGGCATTTCGCGGCCGTGCGGCCCGGGCAGCGCCTGCAGGTTTCGAGCGTCATTGCCGAGACCTTTGTGCGGCGCGGCAAGCATTACGTGGTGACGGAGGAACTGATGCTGGCCGATGCGCGCCCGGTGGCGCGCTTCAGGCGGACGCAGCTCTACGGGCGGGACGAGGCATGATGGGCGAGATCGCCTCTTGCCAGGCGGACCGGACCTGTCGTCAGATCGAGGGAACGCCGCGACGCGGCTTCCGTGCGTGCACGGCAAGAAGTTTCGTGCATCGCACGGCAGAAGAACGAATTCGGGAAGGAAGCGCGGGGATCGGGCAACCGTAGCGACAGGCGGCAGGGCTCATGATCGGCCCTGCCGTGGTGCGCGGCTTCGCCCGACACTCCGCCAGGAAGGTGATTCCATGGCGCAAGCACGAACGACGATCAGAAGCGTCGAGCCGTTCCAGGTAGCGTGGTCCCCGGATGATCCGCCGGGCAGCCGCAGCGCCTTCGTCCGCATCACGACGGAGGACGGGATCGTCGGCTATGGGGAGGCCTCGCCCATGCAGGGCGGGCTCCACTCCCTCGGCATCATCGAACGCGATTTGGCGCCGGGCCTGATCGGCGCCGATGCCTTCGACCAGGCCGTGCTGCATGACCGGCTGTTCCACAAGAACATCAAGCTCGGTCCGGAAGGCGCGCTGACGGGCGCGCTGGCGGCGGTGGACATCGCGCTGTGGGACATCAAGGGCAAGGCCCTCGGCCTGCCCATCGCCAAGATGCTGGGCGGTGCCTGGCGCCGCGAGGTGCCCTTCTACGCCTCGGTCGGCGGCAATGCGCGCCGCACGGTGGATGAGGTGGTGAAGGTGGTGGAGGGTCGCTTCCTGCGGGAGAAGCCCTCCGCCATCAAGGTGCGGCGCGATGGCGACCGGTCGAAGCTCGACCTCGACATTCCCGGCGACATCGCCAAGGCGAAGGCCGTGCGCCGGCTGGTCGGCGATGACTTCCCGCTCGCCTGGGACGCCAACAACGGATACTCCGTCGGCGGCGCGATCAGGGTGGGCCGGGCGCTCGAGGAACTGGGCTATGTCTGGTTCGAGGAGCCCGTGCAGCACTACGATGTGCGCAACATGGGAGAGGTCGCGCAGCGCCTCGACATCACCGTCTCCGCCGCGGAACAGACCTATACGCTGCAGGCGCTGGTGGACATCATCAATGCGGGCGTGCGCATGGTTCAGCCCGACATCGTCAAGATGGGCGGCATCACCGGCCTGATGCAGTGCGCCTCCATCTGCTACGCGCATGGGGTGGAACTGGTGCCGCACCAGACGCAGCCCACCATCGGCCATGTCGCCAATCTGCATGTGCTCGGCGCCATCATGCATCTGACGAAGCCCGCTGAATACGCGGACGGATCGGGCCGCATGGACGCGGCCTTCCCCGACCTGCCGAAGCCGCGGGGCGGGCACTTCGCGATCCCGGATGGCCCCGGGCTCGGCATCCAGGTCAATGACGACGAACTCAGGCGGCGCACCGCCTGACAACGCTCGCGGAACAGGGAGGAAAGAACCATGAATCGTCGTGAAGTGCTCAAGCTCGGCAGCGCCGCCTTCGCGGCGAGCACCGCCGGCATCACGCCATCCCACGCGCAGGAAGCGGATGTGCTGCGCATCGGCATCGCGGCGGCGCGGCCGCGGCACAGCGACCCGAACCAGACCACGCAGGGCTCGGACAACTGGGCGACCGAGCAGATGTACGAACAGCTCGTGCGGCCGGAGGATGGCCGCTTCGCCGTGACGCCGGAGGAGAACATCCCGACCCTGGCGACGAGTTGGACGCAGTCCGAGGACGCGCTGACCTGGCGCTTCCGGCTGCGGGAGGGCGTGCAGTTCCACAAGGGCTATGGGGAGATGACGTCGGAGGATGTCGTCTTCTCCTATCAGCGCGCGATCACCGGCGGCACGAACACGACGATCCTGGCGAATGTCGCCGATGTGCAGCCGGATGGCCGCTACGGCGTCGTCATCCGGCTGAAGAGCCCGGATGCGAGCTTCCTCGGCTCCACCGTCTTCCTGAACAACACCTCCATCGTGTCGAAGAAGGCCGCGACGGAGATGGGCGACCGCTTCGCCACCGATGCGGTCGGCACCGGGCCCTACGAGCTGGTCCGCTTCGACACCAACGGCGCCATCATCATGAAGCGGCATGAGGGCTACTGGGGCACGAAGGCGCGGATCGGCAATGTCGAGTGCCTGTACATCGCCGATACGACGGCGCGGACGCTGGCGCTGCTGGCCGGCCGCATCGACATGATGGAGGCGGTGCGCGCGCCGGGCTGGGTGCAATCCATGCTCCAGCGTGACCGCACGCTGAAGATGGACATGACGGCGCCGGGTTCCTTCAACACGCTGCACGTGAACCTGACGCGGCAGCCCTTCGGCAACCTCAAGGTCCGCCAGGCGCTGATGCATGCGATCAACCGGCCCGCCGTTTCGCAGGCGCTGGCGCCGATGGGCGGCGTCATGGCCTGCCTGCAGCCGCCGGGCTTCCCCGCTGGCTTCACCACCGAACAGCTGCCGCCGGAACTGCGCTATCCCCATGATCCGCGCCGCGCCCGTGCGCTGCTGGCGGAAGCCGGCTTCCCGAATGGGATCAGCTTCTCCGCCAATTGCAGCCGGCGGGAGGACTATTCCTCCACCATGCTCATCGTGCAGGAACAGCTGCGCGCCGCCGGCTTCAACATGGACCTGAAGATCGGCGACCACACCGCGTATCATGCCGACAATCGCTCCGACAAGAACACGCTGGCGATGCATTCCTCGAGCTATCCGCCGATCCCGACGCAGCTCTACCAGCAGCAGCTGGCGGCAGCGTCGCAGGTGAAGGCGGATGGGTCGGGTGGCGGCAACTACAGCCACTACGGCGTCGCGATGCCGGGCATCGACGGGCTGCTCGACCGTGCGCTGAACACATCGAGCTTCAGGGACTACGAGAACATCTGCAAGCAGATCGAACTGCAGGTCCTGCGCGACCTGCCGCTGATCGGCCTGTCCAGCCTCTCCTTCACCGTGGCGCGCCGGGGCAATATCGACCTCGGCTACGAGGTGAAGGGCGGCTATGCCCGCTGGCGCTTCCACCGCGCCACCAAGCGGGCCTGAGCGGCGGGGGCGCGCAGCATGGGCCGTTTCCTCCTTCGACGCCTGTTCGATGCGGTGCCGACGGTCCTGCTGGTGCTGACCCTCGTCTTCGCCGCGATGCGCATCCTGCCTGGCGATCCGGCCCTGGCGGCGCTGGGCGACAATGCGCTGCCCGAACAGCTCGCGGCCTTCCGCGAGCAGTTCGGGCTGAACCAGCCGCTGTGGCGGCAGTATCTCGACTTCCTCGGCGGTGTGTTGACCTTCGATCTCGGCCGGTCGCTGCTGCACAGCCAGCCGGTGCTGCAGATGCTGGGCCACGCACTGCCCTACACCATCGAGCTGACGATCGTCGCCACCTTCCTCGGCGTCGCGATCGGCGTGCCGCTCGGCGTGCTGGCCGCCACGCGGCGCAACCAGCTGCCGGATTCGGGCGTGCGGCTGTTTTCCCTCGTCGGCTATGCGGTGCCTGATTTCTACCTCGGCGCGCTGCTGCTCATCACCTTCTCGCTCAACCTCGGGCTGTTCCCGATCAGCGGCGGCGGCGAGGGGTTCTGGGACCGCATGTACCATGTGCTGCTGCCCGCCATCACCCTGGCCTTCCTGAAGGCGGCCTTCATCGGCAAGCTGACGCGCACTTCCCTGCTGGAGGTCTTCGGCAAGGACTATGTCCGCACCGCCCGCGCCAAGGGCGCGCGTGAAGGCCGCGTGATCTACCGCCATGCGCTGCGCAACGCCCTGCTGCCGCTCACCACGGGTCTCGGCATCAGCCTGCTCGCCACCCTGTCGGGGTCGGTCGCGGTGGAGCTGGTGTTCAACCGCCCCGGCATCGGCACGCTGCTGATCGGTGCCATCAGCGAACGCGACTATGCCGTGATCCAGGGCGGCATCATCGTCTTCGCGCTACTCGTCGTCTTCGTGAACCTGCTGATCGACCTGCTCTACATCGCCGTCGATCCCAGGCTGAGGGTGCAGGCATGAGCGCCGTGACGGAACGCCTCGACCTGCTGGCGCCGGAGCCATCGCGCCTGGCCATCGTGCGGATGGTCATCCTCAACCGGCCGAGCACCATCGCCGCGGTCTGCCTGATCCTGGTCTTCGTCGTGATCGCGACAGCCGCGCCCCTGATCGCGCCCTATGATCCGCTGGCGCAGAGCTACATCAAGATCAACCAATCGCCGTCCTGGGAGCATTGGCTGGGTACCGACCAGTTCGGCCGCGACGTGCTGTCCCGGATGATCTACGGGTCCCGCAATTCGCTGATCATCGGCGTGCTGGCGCCGCTGGTGGCGGCGATCATCGGCACGACGCTGGGCGTGGTGGCGGGCTTCTTCGGCGGCATCATCGACCGCGTCATCTCCCGCGTGGTGGACCTTCTGATCTCCTTCCCGGAACTGCTGCTGGCCATCATCATCGCGGCCGCGCTCGGCGGCGGGTTCTGGAACATCGTCATCGTGCTGGCGGCGGCCTTCGTGCCGAATTTCGCTCGGGTGGCGCGGGCGCAGACCATGGCGGTGCGGGCGGAGCCCTATGTGGAAGCGGCCGTCGCTTCCGGCGTCACGCAGATCCGCATCATCCTGCGCCACATCATCCCGAACATCGCCGCCCCCATCGTGGTGCTGATGACGCTCTGGACTGCCTCCGCCATCCGGCTCGAGGCGTCGCTCAGCTTCCTTGGCCTCGGCACCCAGGCGCCCCAGCCGAGCTGGGGGAACATCATCCGCGACGGGCTCAACAACCTGTTCGGCTCGCCCTGGCCGGTGATTGGCGCGGGCCTTGCCATCACCAGCGTCGTGCTCGCCTTCAACCTGCTGGGCGACACGATCCGCGACGTGCTGGATCCGGAGACCTCCCCATGACCGCGCCGGCGGAGGGCCGCCCGCTGCTGCAGGTGGAGGGGCTGAGCGTGGAGTTCGGCAGCCCCGCCGCGCGGTTGCGCGTGGTGGATGAGGTGAGCTTCGACATCCATGCAGGGGAGACCGTCGGCCTCGTCGGCGAGTCCGGCTCGGGCAAGTCCATTACCGCGCTGTCCATCCTGCGCCTGGTGCCGGAACCACCCAGCCACCTCGCCGGTGGACGCGTGCTGCTGGATGGGGTGGACCTCACGACCCTGCCGCGTGACCGGCTGCCCGAGATCCGCGGCCGCGACATCGCGATGATCTTCCAGGAGCCGATGAGCAGCCTGAACCCGGTACAGCGCATCGGCGACCAGGTGGCGGAGGCGATCCTGCTGCACCAGCGCATGGATGCCGGGGCGCGCCGCGCGCGCGTGCTGGACCTGCTGCGCCTGGTCGGCATCCCCGATCCCGCCCGGCGCATCGACGCCTATCCGCACCAGTTCTCCGGCGGCATGCGCCAGCGCGTGATGATCGCCATGGCGCTTGCCTGCAACCCGCGCCTGCTGATCGCGGATGAGCCGACCACGGCGCTCGATGTCACCATCCAGGCGCAAGTGCTGGCGCTGCTGCGCGACCTCAAGACGGAGTTCGGCACGGCGATCCTGTTGATCACGCATGACCTCGGCGTCGTCGCGGAATCCTGCCAGCGCGTGGTGGTGATGTATGCCGGGCGCGTCGTCGAAAGCGGGCCGGTGCGGGCGATCTTCCGCAACCCGTCCCACCCCTATACGCGCGCCCTGCTGCAATCCATCCCGCGCCTGGATGAGGAGCGGCGGCGGCTGCACCAGATCCCCGGCAACGTGCCGCCGCCTGGCCCGCTGCGCGCTGGCTGCGCCTTCCACACACGCTGCGCGGAGCGTCTCTCGCGCTGCGCCACCGACCGGCCGCCTATGGTACAGTTGGGCGATGGCCACCAGGCCGCCTGCTGGCTGGCGGGGCCGATGGCGCAGGCGCGGGTGGCCCAGGCGGTGACGCCATGACGGGCCCGCTGCTCTCTGTCCGAGACCTTCGCAAGGTCTTCAGCGCGCAGGCCGGTTTCGGGCGACCGGTGACGAATGTCCGCGCCGTCGATGGCGTCTCCTTCGATGTCGAGCCCGGTGAGACGCTGGCGCTGGTGGGTGAATCCGGCTGCGGCAAGTCCACGCTCGGGCGGCTGATCCTGCAGCTCATCCCGGCCAGTGGCGGCCAGGTGATGTTCGAGGGGGTGGATCTCGTCCATCTCGGCACGCGTCCGCTGCGGGAGATGCGGCGCCGCATGCAGATGGTCTTCCAGGACCCCTTCGGATCGCTCAGCCCGCGGCGCAGCGTGGCCGACATCGTGGCCGAGCCCATCGATTCCTTCGGCCTGGCGCCGTCGCGCAAGGCGAGGCGCGAGATGGTGGCGGATCTGCTGCATCAGGTCGGGCTGCCCTCGGCGGTGATGGACCGTTATCCCCGCCAGTTCTCCGGCGGCCAGCGCCAGCGGATCGGCATCGCGCGCGCCATCGCGGCCGGGCCCTCCTTCATCGTGGCCGATGAACCGGTCTCGGCACTCGATGTCTCCGTGCAGGCGCAGGTCATCAACCTCATGCAGGACCTGCAGGAGAGCCGCGGGCTCACCTACCTCTTCATCGCGCATGACCTCGCGGTGGTACGGCACATCGCGACGCGCGTCGCGGTGATGTATCTCGGCCGCATCGTCGAGATCGGACCCAAGGCGCGAGTCTATGCCGCGCCGCACCATCCCTACACCCAGGCGCTGCTCTCGGCGGCGCCGAACCCGGACCCGGATGTTCCGAAGCGCCAGATCATCCTGACGGGCGACGTGCCGAGCCCGAGCAACGCACCGAGCGGCTGCGCCTTCCACACGCGCTGCCCGATCGCGCAACCGCGGTGCCTGACCGAAGCGCCCGAACTCCGCCCCGTCGGCGGGGGGCACCAGGCGGCCTGCCACTTCGCGGCGGACCACCCGATCCCGGCGGTGCCGTAGCGCCGCCGCGCGTCACTCCCGCGCGGCCCAGTTCATGCCGCGGCGCAGGATGGTGCGCATCGAAGGCACCTCCAGCTCCGCCGCGACATGGCCGAGGGAGGAGTAGAAGACGCGGCCCTTGCCGTGGCGGCGCTTCCAGACCACGGGCATGACATGGCCTGCGATCCAGTCCGCGTGCTCGCCGCTGAAGGTCGTCGTTGCCAGCACCTCGTTGTTCGGATCGACATGCATGTAGTACTGCTCCGACCGGTAGGGGAAATCGCTGATCCCCTGCATGATCGGATCATCGGGCTTCGTGATCTGCACGCTGTAGTCGATGATGTTGCCGGGATGCGCGACCCATTGGCCGCCGACCATGAACTGGTAGCGCACCTCGTTGCGGAAGCTGTCCGCCATCTGGCCGTGGAAGCCCGCGAGCCCCGTGCCGGCGCGAACCGCGTTGGACAGGCCCTCCACCTCCTCCTTCTCGATGGTGGACATGGTCACCATCGGCACGATGAGGTTGAACTCGCCGAGGGCGGGGTCGGTATAGGCTTCCCTGGTGTTTTCCAGCACCACGTCGAAGCCGTCCTCCTTCAGCATCGCGGCCACGATATCCGCGCATTCCTTGGGCTGGTGGCCGGGCCAGCCACCCCAGACGATTAGGGCCTGCTTCGTCATCGCTGCTTCCTCCGGTTCAGTCGAGATCGCCGAGCACGCTGCGCGCGGGCAGGGGGGCGGGCCGCTCACAGCGGCTGTCGATCGGGATGGTGCGGCCTTCGTCGCTGGAACGGCCGAAGGCCTCCATGATCTCCAGCACATGGTAGGCGACATCGCCGTTGCAGCGATGCGGGCGGCCGGTGCGGATGGCGCGCGCCATGTCCGCCAGGCCGAGGATGCGGAAATTGCCATCGGCGAAGCCGTGGGAGAGCGGCATGTCCGCCCAGGCCTCCCGCCGCTTCGCGAGCGAGACGGTGCCACCGAAGCGGTTGGGATCCGGCACGACGATCGTACCCTCCGTCCCGTAGATCTCCATGTTGCCATGGCGGTGCTGCCAGACATCAAAGCTGGTGGTCACCGCGATGACAGCGCCGTTTACGAAATGCAGCAGCCCGGTGACGTGGGTCGGCGTCTCCACCTTGATCACCTCGCCGGTCTTCGGCCCGCTGCCGACGATGCGCTCCGCGAAGCCGCTGGTGGTGGCGCCGGTGACGCGCGCGACGGGGCCCAGCAGGTTGATGAGGTTGGTCAGGTAGTAGGGCCCCATGTCGAACATCGGGCCGCCGCCCGGCGCGTAGTAGAAGGCGGGATCGGGATGCCAATGCTCATGCCCGTGGTTGAGCATGAAGGCGGTGCCCGAGAGCGGCGTGCCGATGGCGCCGTCATCGATCAGCTTGCGCGCGGTCTGGTGCGCGCCGCCGAGGAAGGTGTCCGGCGCGCTGCCGACGCGCAGCCCCGCCGCCGCGGCCGCCTGCAGCAGGGTGCGGCCCTCCGCCGTCGAGGTCGCGAGCGGCTTCTCGGTGTGCACATGCTTGCCCGCGCGGATGGCGGCGAGGCCGACGGGCACATGCGCCTGCGGCGTGGTGAGGTTCAGCACCACCTCGATCGCGGGATCCGCCAGCAGCGCCTCCACCGTCGTGGCGCGTAGGTTGAATTCCGTCGCGCGGCGCTCCGCCTGCTCGGCGTTCATGTCGGCGCAGCAGGTGATGCGCAGTTCGGGAAACTGCGCGGCGGCCCGCAGATAGGCAGCGCTGATATTGCCGCAGCCGATCAGGCCGACGGTGACCGGTTCCATGATTCTCTTCCTCCGTGCCCCGTCATGTCGTGGCGTTCCAGGGGGCTTCGTAGATGCGGCGGAGCATGATGGTGGCGGCGCCGCGCGCCCACATCTCGTCGCCCCAGCTGTGGAACAGGATCTCCGTCCCTTCCTTCAGCGTCGGCAGCATGTTCTCCGCCACCGCTTCCAGCAGCGGATCACGCAGCAGCGCGCCGGCGCGCAGGCCCTCTCCGGTCAGGATGACGCGCGGCGGGTTCAGCAGGTTCACCAGGTTGCTGACGGCGATGCCGATCGCCTGGCCGGCACCGCGGAACAACTCGGCCGCGGCCTCCTCGCCCGCCAGCGCGCGCTGGACCAGGCCCTCGATCCGGTCGGGCGCGTCGTCGCCCTGCGGCAGCAGGCCGGCCTCCTCCGCCATGCGCAGCAGGCCCCAGTCGGAGGCATAGGCATCCAGGCAGCCGCGCAGGCCGCAGCGGCAGGGCAGGCCGCCCGGGACGAGCCTGGTGTGGCCCAGCGCCGGCCCGATGCCATGGGCGCCGCGATAGAGCTTGCCATCGACGATCAGCCCGAGGCCGATCGTGTTCTCCACGGTCACGACGGCGAAGGCCGTGTGATCGCGACCCAGGCCGAACCAGTGTTCCGCGACGGCGACCAGGTTCGCGTCATTCTCCAGGAGCACGGGCACGCCGAGGCGCCGTGATACGGCAGCGGCGAAGGGTGCCGGTGTGCCGCCCAGCACGGGACTCCAGTGGGAGACACCGTCGATGCCGTCGATCACGCCGGGCAGACCCACGCCAACGCCGCTGATACGGTCCATCGCCAGCCCGGCATCGGCCACGCAGCGCCGCACGCCATCCTCCACCAGATCGGCCACCACCTCCGGCGATTGCCGCGCGACGCGGATGGGCAGCACAAGGCTGCTCAGGCTGCCGCCGCGGGCATCGGTGACGGCGATGCCGATGCGGAAGGCCGTGAGCTTGACGCCGACGACGGTGTAGGCGGCGAGATTGAGGCCGAGCAGCACGCGCGGCCGCCCGCGCACGGCATCCCCGCCGGGGGCGACATGGTGGATGTCGATCAGCCCTTCCTCCATCAGCTGCGCCGTGATGGCGGAGACGGAGGCGGGGCTGAGTTCGGTGCGGGCGGCGATCTCCACCCGCGCGATCGGGCCCTCGCGCCGGATGGTGTCGATCACGTGGTAGCGGTTGATCGCCCGCATGAGCTCCGGATCGGCCGTTTTCATGCGGACGTCGTGTTCTCCCAAGGCGGGGAGGATCGGGTGGGGCTGCCGCACAGGTCAAGGTGTTTAATCAGGCAGACAAAAAAAATGAGCGTCGAGATCGTCAGATTGCAGATCATGGTTGACGTGGCCGCTGGCCAATCGTCATCTTTCTACGGAGCCCGAAATAACCAAGCGCCCGAACGGCGCGATGGAGGAAACGATGCGTATGTGGCTGCGCTCGGCCGTCCTATGCACGGCGCTGATGGTCTCCTCGCTTCCCGCCCTCGCCCAGACCACCATCCGATGGTTCATCTCGGAAAGCACGCCCGAGACCACCGTCTGGCAGCGCGACGTGGCGCGACGCTACCAGGAAGCCAACCCGAATGTCCGCTTCAATATCGAGGTGATGTCGGGCGAGCCCTACAAGGCGAAGCTCACGACGTCCCTGCAATCCAACGACCGGCCGCATTTGATCTACACCTGGGGCGGCGGCGTGATGTTCGCGCAGGTCGAGGCCGGCCTGCTGCAGGACATCACGGACCGCATCCGCGGCCCCTGGGCGGACAGCTTGAACCAGGGCGCGGTGGAGGCGCTGAGCTATCGCGGCCGCGTCTATGGCGCGCCGTCGCACCAGACGATGGTGGCGCTGTTCTACAACCGCCGCCTGCTCGCCCAGGCGGGTGTGGAGCCCGAGAGCCTGCGGACCTGGGACGGGATGCTGGAGGCGGTGCGCAAGCTCCGCGCCGCGGGCATCCAGCCCTTCAGCGCCGGCGGGTCTGACAAATGGCCGCTGAACATGATCTGGGCCAGCCTGTCGCTGCGCGTCGGCGGCCGCCAGGCCTTCGAGGCCGCGCTAGCTCGCACCGGCCAGGGCTTCAACGGCCCCGACTTCCTGCGCGCCAGCGAGCTCTTCAAGCAACTGATCGACCTGCAACCCTTCCAGCGCGGCTTCCTCGGCGATACCGCGCCGCAGGCGGCCGGGCAGTTCGGCGATGGCCGCGTGGCGCTTCAGGTCATGGGCAACTGGTTCGTCAACACGCAGCGCACGCAGAGTGCGAACCAGCAGGGCGTGCCGGATGCCGATTTCGGCTGGCTGCCCTTCCCGGAAGTGCCCGGCGGCCGTGCCGCCAGCAACGACGTGGTCGGCGGCGTGAACGGCTTCCTGGTGACGCGCGGCGCGCCGCCGGAGGCGGTGGACTTCCTCCGCTTCTACACCAGCCCCGCCATCCAGCGTGAAGCGGCGGAACGCGGCTTCTTCATCCCGGCTTCCCGCGGCGCTGGCGAGGCGCTTCAGAACCGCACGCTGCGGGAGATCGCGGGCTACCTCTCCCGCGCCGCCTATGTGCAGAACTTCTACGACCAGATGCTTGGCCCGTCGGTCGGCCGCGTGGCCAACGACACCTCCGCCGACCTGGCCGTGGGTCGCATCACGCCGCGCCAGGTCGGCCGGCTGATCCAGGACGCCTGGGAACTGGAGCGGTAAGGAGGAGGCGGGACCGTGAGCGGCGCGAGCACCCTGCCGGCCGACGTCGCACTCGGCACCGCCGAGCGCCGGCGGGGAAGGCGGCGGGCGGCGCTGTCCCGCACCGCGACGGCGGGCGGCTTCCTGCTGCCCGCCACGCTTCTGTTCACCCTTTTCGTCGTGCTGCCGGTGGTGGAGGCGGCCTGGTACAGCTTCTACCGCTGGAACGGCTACGGCACGCCGACGAACTGGGTGGGCTGGCGGAACTACGAATTGCTGTTCAGCAACGCCGTCTTCGCCTCCGCCGCCACCAACACGATGATGGTGGTCGCGGTCTCCCTGTTGCTGCAACTGCCGCTGGCGCTGTGGCTGGCGATGCTGGTGGCGCGCGGCGGGCGCGGCAGCACGATCTTCCGCACCATCTTCTTCCTGCCCTATGTGCTGGGGGAGGTCGCGGCCGGCCTGATCTGGCGCTTCATCTTCGATGGCAATGTCGGGCTGATCGCCGCCGCCGCGCGCGCCCTGGGCTTCGAGCCGCCCTTCCTCCTCGCCGATCCCGACATGGCGATCTACACGATCCTTGCCGTCGTGGTCTGGAAGTACTTCGGCTTCCACATGATGATCTATGTCGCGGGGCTGCAGGACATCCCGCGGGAGTTGAAGGAAGCCGCGGCGATCGACGGTGCCTCGCGCTGGCAGTCCTTCCGCTACGTCATCCTGCCGATGCTGTGGCCGGCGATCCGCATCTCCATCTTCTTTTCCGTCGTCGGATCGCTGCAGCTCTTCGACGTGGTGATGCCGCTGACGGGCGGCGGGCCCTCCAACGCCACGCATACCGTGGTCAGCTTCCAATACACCTTCGGCATCACACGCATGAACATCGGCTTCGGCAGCGCGGTCGGCGTGGTGCTCTTCCTGGTCTGCGTCGGCTTCACGCTGCTCTACCGGCGCTTCGTGCTGCGGGAGCGTGATTGATGCGCGACGAATCGCCGCTGCTCCGCTACCTCTCTTTGCTGCTGGTCGCGGGCTTCGTGCTCGTGCCCCTCCTCACCGTCGCCATCGGCGGTTTCAAGACCATGGGCGAGCTGCGGGTGAACCCCTTCGGCCTGCCGGAATCCTGGTTCCCCGACAACTACCTCTCCTCCCTCTTCAGCCAGCGGCTTTGGCTCTCCCTCGGCAATTCGGTGCTGCTGGCGCTGGGGACGGTGGTGCTGACGCTCATCGTCTCCACCATGGCGGCCTTCGCCTTTGCGCAGATCCATTTCCTTGGAAAGAAGCTGCTCTTCTCCTATTTCCTGATGGGGCTGCTCTTCCCCGCCGCGACGGCCATCCTGCCGCTCTTTATCCGCGTGCGGAATCTCGGCCTGCTCGACACCTATTGGGGCGTCATCCTGCCGCAAACCGCCTTCGGACTCGGCATGGCCATCCTGCTGCTCTGGGGATTCTTCCGGCAATTGCCAGAGGCGCTGTGGGATGCCGCCACCATCGATGGCTGCGGCTATGCGCGCTTCCTCTGGCATGTGGTGCTGCCGCTATCGCGACCGATCCTGGCGACGGTCGCGGTCTTCTCCCTCGTGCATAGCTGGAACAGCTACCTGCTGCCGCTGACGCTGCTGAACTCGTCCCGCTCCTATCCCTGGACGCTCACCATCATGGATTTCGCCGGCGAATACTCCACCGACTGGCCGATGATCCTGGCCTTCATCACCTTGACGCTCGTCCCCGCCGTGGTCTTCTTCCTTGTCGCGCAGAAGCAGATCGTCGCCGGGCTCACGAGCGGTGCCGTGAAGGGCTGATGCCCGACCAAAAGACCGGAGGAAACAACGATATGCGGACCATCAAGGGCCCTGCCATCTTCCTCGCCCAGTTCGCGGGTGACGCCGACCCCTACAACAGCCTGGCCGGCATGGCGCGCTGGGCCGCCGGCCATGGCTACAAGGGCGTGCAGATCCCCTCCTGGGACGGGCGCCTCTTCGACCTCGCCAAGGCCGCGGAGAGCCGCGGCTATTGCGAGGAGGTGCTGGGCATCCTGGGCCAGCACGGCTTGGCGCTGACGGAGCTGTCCACCCATCTCCAGGGCCAGCTTGTCGCCGTGCATCCCGCCTATGACCTCGCCTTCGATGGCTTCGCGGCGCCGGAGGTGCGGGGCAAGCCGCAGGCGCGCCAGGCCTGGGCGGTGGAGCAGATGAAGCTGGCGGCGCGGGCTTCGCGCAACCTCGGCCTGACGGCGCATGCCACCTTCTCCGGCGCGCTCGCCTGGCCCTTCATCTATCCCTGGCCGCAGCGCCCGGCAGGCCTGGTGGAGGCGGCCTTCGACGAACTCGCCGCGCGCTGGCGCCCCATCCTCGATGCCTTCGACGAAGCCGGCGTCGATGTCTGCTACGAGATCCATCCGGGCGAGGACCTGCATGACGGTGCGAGCTTCGAGATGTTCCTCGAGCGCGTCGGCAACCACCCCCGCTGCAACATCCTCTTTGATCCCAGCCATTTCGTGCTGCAGCAGCTCGACTATCTCGACTACATCGACATCTACCACCAGCGCATCCGCGCCTTCCACGCGAAGGACGCTGAGTTCAATCCGACCGGGCGGCAGGGCGTCTATGGCGGCTTCCAGCCCTGGGTGAAGCGGGCGGGCCGCTTCCGGTCCCTGGGCGACGGGCAGGTCGATTTCGCGGCGATCTTCTCCAAGCTCTCGCAATACGGCTACGACGGCTGGGCGGTGCTGGAATGGGAATGCTGCATCAAGGACAGCGAACAGGGCGCCGCGGAAGGCGCGCCCTTCATCGCCAACCACATCATCCAGGTGGCGTCGCGCGCTTTCGATGACTTCGCCGCCAGCGGCGTGGACATGGCGACCAACCGCAAGCTGCTGGGGATCGGCTGAGATGGTGATCGAGGCAGGCAGGGACGGCGCGGCGGGACGGCGGCTGCGCCTCGGTATGGTCGGCGGCGGGCAGGGGGCCTTCATCGGCGCCGTGCACCGCATCGCCGCCCGGCTGGATGACCGGTATGAGCTGGTGGCCGGCGCGCTCTCCTCCGACCCCGATCGCGCCCGCGCCAGCGCCGCCGACCTGCACATCGCGCCCGACCGCGCCTATGCGGATTACGAGGCGATGGCGGAGGCCGAGGCCGCGCGGCCCGATGGCATCGACGTGGTCGCGATCGTCACGCCAAACCACCGGCATGCCGGGCCCGTGCAGGCCTTCGCGCGGCGCGGCATCCATGTGATCTGCGACAAGCCGCTGACGCATCGGCTGGAGGATGCGGAAGCGCTGGCTGCGATGCTGGCGCGCACCGACGTCATCTTCGGCCTGACGCACAACTACACGGGCTATCCCCTGGTGCGGCAGGCGCGGGAGATGGTGGCGCAAGGTGACCTCGGCGCGCTGCGTGTCGTGCAGGTGGAATATCCGCAGGACTGGCTGACCACGCGGCTGGAGGAGACCGGCCAGAAGCAGGCGGCCTGGCGGACCGATCCCGAACGGTCGGGCGCCGCGGGCTGCGCCGGCGATATCGGCACCCATGCCTTCAACCTGGCCGAATTCGTCACCGGGCTTCGCTGCGAAAGCCTGGCAGCCGAACTCACCCGCTTCGTGCCGGGCCGGCAGCTCGACGACAACGCCCACATGATGCTGCGCTTCGCCGGCGGCGCGCGGGGCATGCTGTGGTCGTCGCAGGTCGCGCCGGGCAACGAGAACGGCCTGAAGCTCCGCGTCTATGGGGAGAAGGGCGGGCTGGAGTGGCACCAGGAACAGCCCAACACGCTGCGCCACACGCCCTTCGGCGAACCGTCCCGGCTGATCAGCCGCTCCGGCGCCGGTTCCTCCGCCGTGGCCGGCCATGCCAGCCGCATCCCGGCCGGGCATCCCGAGGGCTATCTGGAAGGCTTCGCGCAGCTCTACCGCGACCTGGCGGAGCAGATCACGGCCCGGATCGACGGGCGCGACCCCGACCCTGCCTGCCTGCTGGTGCCCGGCATCGCGGAGGGGCTGCGCGGCATGCGGTTCATCGCGGCCGCGGTGGCTTCGAGCCAGCGCGACGCCGCCTGGACGGACATTCCCGCCTGATGCATCTCGGCCTCGATCTCGGCACCTCCGGCGTGAAGGCCGTGCTGACCGGCGCGGCGGGGGAGGTGCTGGCCCAGGCGACGGCGCCACTCAGCCTGTCCAATCCGCATCCGTTGTGGAGCGAGCAGGACCCTCGCGACTGGTGGGACGCGACCGTCGCCGCCATCGCCGCGCTGCGCGGGCAGCGGGACCTGTCCGGCCTGCGCGGCATCGGTATCGCGGGCCAGATGCATGGCGCCGTGCTGCTGGACGGGGCGGAGCAGGTGCTGCGCCCCGCCATCCTGTGGAATGACGGGCGCAGCCACGCGGAATGCCGGGCGCTGGAGGCGGCGGAGCCGCGGTCCCGCGCCATCACCGGCAACCTCGCCATGCCGGGCTTCACCGCGCCCAAGCTGCTCTGGGTACGGCACCATGAGCCCGAAATCTTCGCCCGCACGCGCCGCGTTCTGCTGCCCAAGGACTGGCTGCGCCTGCGCCTGACCGGGGAGGCGGTGTCGGAGATGTCGGACGCCGCCGGCACGCTGTGGCTCGACGTGGCGGCAAGGCGCTGGTCTCCCGAGATGCTGGCGGCGACGGGGCTCGACCTTTCCCACATGCCGCGTCTGGTGGAGGGCACGGAGGTCGCCGGCCGGCTGCGCGCCGATGTCGCGGCGCAACTCGGCCTGCCGGCGGGCATCCCGGTGGCGGGCGGCGCCGGGGACAATGCCGGCGGCGCGGTCGGCATCGGCTGCGTGGCGCCCGGCGATGCCTTCGTCTCGCTCGGCACCTCCGGCGTCGTCTTCGTCAGCGACAAGGGCTTCCTGCCCGACCCCGAACGCGCCGTGCACGCCTTCTGCCACTGTCTGCCGGATACCTGGCACCGCATGTCGGTCATCCTCTCCGCCGCCGCCTCCCTCGCCTGGCTGGCGCGGGCCACGGCCACGCCGGAAGCGGCGCTGCTGGCGGAGATGGAAGGGGAGGGGCTGCGCGCCGAAGGGCGTCTTGTCTTCCTGCCCTACCTCTCCGGGGAGAGGACGCCGCACAACGACGCCGCCGCCACGGGCACCTTCTTCGGCCTGCATGGCAGCACCAGCCGCGCAGACCTGACCCGCGCGGTGCTGGAAGGCGTCGCCTTCGCGCTGGCCGATGGGGTGGAGGCACTGGAGGCCGCGGGACCGCGCATCCCGTCGCTGACCGCGATCGGCGGCGGCGCGCGCAGCGCCGCCTGGCTCCGCATCCTCGCCGCCACGCTCGGCCGGCCGATCCTGGCGACGGCGGGGGCGGAGGTCGGGCCCGCCCTCGGCGCCGCAAGGCTGGCGCGCATCGCCTGCGGCGACGGCACGGTGGCGGAGACCTGCGTGAAGCCGCCCGTCGCCGCCTGCCACGAAGCGGATCCCGCGCTCGCCGCCTCGCTTCTCAACCGGCGCGAGGCATACCGACGCCTCTATCCGGCGCTGCGTGACGTTTTCGCCGACACCGCCCGCATGGAACAGCCCGCATGAGCACCGCCTTCGACCACCTGCCGCACCTCCGCTACGCCGGCCCGGACGCCACGGGGCCCTTCGCGCTGCGGCACTACGATGCCAGCCGCGTCGTGCTGGGCCGCACCATGGCGGAATGGCTGCGCCCCTCCGTCGCCTATTGGCATTCCTTCGTCGGCACCGGCGCCGATCCCTTCGGCGCGCCGACCATGGACCGCCCCTGGTTCGGCGCATCCGATCCGATGGAAGGCGCGCGCATGAAGGCCGAGGCGGCCTTCGCCTTCATGGAGCGCCTCGGCCTGCCCTTCTTCTGCTTCCACGACCGGGACGTGGCGCCGGAGGGGGCCACGCTGCGGGAGAGCAACGCCAACCTCGACCGGATGCTGGAGGTGGTGCAGACTCACATGGCCCGCACCGGCATCGCGCTGCTCTGGGGCACGGCCAACCTCTTCAGCCATCCCCGCTACATGGCCGGCGCCGCCACCAACCCGGACCCCGAGGTCTTTGCCTTCGCCGCCGGCCAGGTGAAGCATGTGCTGGAGGCGACGCACCGCCTGGGCGGTGCCAACTACGTGCTCTGGGGCGGTCGCGAAGGCTACGATACGCTGCTCAACACCGACCTGGCGCGGGAGGATGCGCAACTCGGACGCTTCCTCAACCTCGTCGTCGATCACAAGCACCGGATCGGCTTCAAGGGCACCATCCTGATCGAGCCCAAGCCCATGGAGCCCACCAAGCACCAATACGACCGCGATGTCGCGACGGTGTACGGCTTCCTCGCCCGGCACGGCCTGGCGAAGGAGGTGAAGGTGAACATCGAGGCCAACCACGCGACACTCGCCGGCCACAGCTTCGAGCATGAGATCGCAACCGCCGCCGCGCTCGGCATCCTCGGCTCGCTCGACATGAACCGGGGCGATCCGCAGAATGGCTGGGACACCGACCAGTTCCCGAACAATGCGCAGGATTTGTCGCTGGCGATGCTGGAGGTGGTTCGCGCCGGCGGCCTCGGCACGGGCGGCATCAACTTCGACGCCAAGATCAGGCGCCAGAGCATCGACGCCGAGGATTTGATGCACGCCCATGCCGGCGGCCTCGATTGCTGCGCGCGCGCCCTGCTGATCGCTGAACGCATCGTGCAGGACGGCACGCTCGACCGGCTGCGGGCCGAACGCTACGCGGGCTGGGATGCGCCGACGGGGCGGGCGATCCTGGAAGGCCGCATGGGGCTCGATGCGCTGGCGGCGCATGCAGAAGCCGGTGGCGCCGGCCCCGCGCCCCGCAGCGGCCGCCAGGAAGCGCTGGAAAACCTGGCCGCGCGCTTCGCCTGATTGCATCCTCCGCGCCGGAGGAGTCGTGAATGGCACGGCGGATCGAGCTTCTCGTCGGCGCGGCCATCGGCCTTGGCATGACCGCCCGCGCCGCGGCCGATGGCGGCGCGGATTTCCTGCTGGCGCTGAGCGCCGGGCGGCTGCGCGTCATGGGCGCGCCGTCGCTCGCCGCGATGCTGCCGATCCGCGACAGCAACGCCTTCACCGATGATTTCGCGCGCAGCGAGATCCTGGACCGCGTCGCCATCCCCGTCTTCTTCGGCGCCGCCGCCTGCGACCCGCGCATGTCGGTGGAGGCGCTGCTCGGCCGTATCCGGGATGCGGGCTACCAGGGTGTGGCGAACTTCCCCACCGCCATCCACCACGACGGTGCCTTCCGCGCGGCGCTGGAACAGGCCGGTCTCGGCTTCGGGCGGGAGGTCGAGCTGATCCGCGCCGCGCCGCGCTTCGGGCTCGCGACGCTCGGCTATGCCAAGACCCGGGCGGAGGCGGATGCGCTGGTGGATGCCGGGGTGGGCCGGCTCTGCCTCAACTTCGGCTGGAATTCCGGCGGCAGCCAGGGCGTGCCGAGCGGCGTGCCGATCGACCAGGCGGCGGAACGCGCCAGGCGGGTCTTCGCCCATGTCCGCCGCCGGGCGCCGGGCACGCTCTGCTTCGTCGAAGGCGGGCCGATCGTGGGGCCGGGCCACCTGATGCAGGTCTGCGATGCGTCCCGCGCCGATGGCTATGTCGGCGGATCGACGCTCGACCGGCTGCCGCTCGAGATGTCGGTGATGCAAACGACCTCCGCCTTCAAGACGGCCACGTTGCTGCGCGACGAACCGGCGGGGGAGGCGGAGCGACTGCCGGGGCTGGCCGGGCGATCCCAGGCCATGCGGCAGCTGGCCGCGCGGGTGGCGCGGCTGGTCGCCACCGACCTGCCCATCCTGGTGGAGGGCGAGCCCGGATCGGGGCGGACGACCGTCGCCCGCGCGATCCACCAGGGCAGCCGCCGCGCCGGGCCGCTGACGCTGCTCGACGCGCGGGAGAATATCGGCCCGCGGCTGTTCGGCGGCGGCGGGCCCGCCGCGCTGCTGGCGCTGCGCCACAGCACGGTCGTGGTGGAGAACGCCGATGCGCTGCCGCCGACGCTGCGGACGCAGCTGGCGGACTGGATCGAGCGCGGCACCTTCGAACGCTTCGCCAAGCCCGGCGAGCGTGTGCCCCGCGCAAGGCTGGTGCTGACCCATCCCCCGGGCGGAGAGGCGCTGGCGCGCTCCCTCTCCGCCCAGCGCCTGGTGGTGCCCCCGCTGCGGGAGCGGCTGGACGACCTGCCGCTGCTGGCCAGGGCCATGCTGCGTGGCCTGCATCGCGGATCGGGGGAGCTGGACCCCGGCGTGCTGCGCTTCCTCATGGCCCGCAGCTGGCCCGGCAACCTGCGCGAGCTGGCCCATGTGCTGACCCGTGCCGCGACCGAGGCGCCGGGCGGGCGAATCACGCTGGCGGCGCTGGAGGCGCAGCTGGGGCCGGCCAGCGCGGTCTCGGCGCCATCACCGACGGATGAGCGGAGCTGGATCCTGGACGCGCTGCGGCGCCACCGCTTCCGGCGAGGAGAGACCGCGGCCTTCCTCGGCATCGGCCGCAAGACGCTCTACAACCGGATGCGGCGCCTCGGCATCGAGACCTGACCGCTGGCGGTGGCCGCCCAGGCCAGCGCCTCCCCGCCCTCGATCGCGACATGGCCGGCAAGGTCGGCCCACCATGCCTGCGGGTCGGGCGGCGGCAAGAGGCCCGGATGCAGCAGGATGCGCCGGTGGCCGGCGGCGAGCGCGGCATCGGCGCCGCGGCGCGTGACGGCGCAGGCGATGGTGGCGAAGCCGGCCTCCCCCAGCCGCTGGAGGAGACGGAACTCGGCCTCTGCCCGGTAGCCGACGGCGGCGAGCGCGGCCGCGGTCTCCCCCTCGAACAGCTGCACCGTCGGGTAGTTGACCACGGCGGTGATGCCCGCCTGGCGCAGCGCCGCCACCATGTCCGCGAGGCGGAGGAAGGGGTCGCAGGCGAAGAGGCCGGCGATGGGCGGCGCGCTGCGGAAGGGGCGCCTGGCCTGCAGCGCGGCGCGGAGCGCGCCGTTGATGTCCAGCACGGGCAGCAGCGCGACCAGGGGCCAGCTCTCCGGCGGGAAGGGCTCCAGCGCGGGCAGAAAGACGCTGCGGGCGCGCCGCTGCGGGCTCAAGGCGTCGAGCCGGGCCTCAGGTTGAAGGACGGTGGGGTGCGGGGGCATGACCCAATCTTACCCAATATTGCCGCTCTGTCATCTTGCGGCCCCGCCCGCCCGGCCGCCATGGTGCCCCCCGAAAGCGGCGCGATGACGCCGCCCGGGGAGGATCGGTCGAGGGCATGGATCTCGCGGCGACCATCGTGCTGAACGGGCTGACGCTCGCCGCGCTGTACTTCGTAGTGGCCAGCGGCTTCTCGCTCATCTTCGGGCTCATGCGCGTGGTGAACATGGCGCATGGCGCGATGTATCTCGTGGCGGGCTATGTCGGCTACGCGGTCTTCGAACCGCTCTATGACCGCGATGTCTGGTACGCCTGGTATGCCGGCCTCGCCGCCGGCGTCGCCTTCGCGGCCGTCTTCGGCGCGGCGGTGCAGGTGGCGCTGCTCGGCTGGATGCAGGGGCAGGAGCTGCGGCAGGCGTTGGTCACGATCGGCCTGTCCATCATCGTGGCCGACCAGCTCCTCGCCTTCTATGGCGGCACGCCGCGGCAGTTCTTCGCCCCCGATGCGATCTTCGGCGCGACGCAGCTGCCGGGCATCGGCGGCTACCCGACCTTCCGCCTGGTGCAGATCGGCGTCGCGGTCGCGGTCGGCATCGGGCTCTGGCTGCTGCTGAACCGGACGCGGCTTGGCATCATGATCCGCGCCGGCGTGGATGACCGGCAGATGCTCGGCGCCTGCGGGGTCAATGTGCCGCTGGTCGGCATCGCGGTCTTCGCCCTGGGCGCGGCGCTGGCGGGGCTCGGCGGCGTCATCGGCGCCACGGCGCAGCCGCTGGCCAT
Source organism: Falsiroseomonas ponticola (assembly GCF_016805305.1). GTDB lineage: Bacteria > Pseudomonadota > Alphaproteobacteria > Acetobacterales > Acetobacteraceae > Falsiroseomonas > Falsiroseomonas ponticola. The sequence goes on from NZ_JAERQN010000016.1 coordinate 63,227, forward strand.
GGGGGCGGATGGGCGCTTCCTGCTGATCTCCCTCGTGGTGGTGATCGTGGGCGGCATGGGCAGCGTCACCGGTACGGCGGTGGGTGCCGTGCTGATCGGCCTCGCGGAGCAGATCGGCCAGGCGCTGTTCCCGACCTATTCGGTGATCCTGACCTTCGTCATCATGGTCGCCGTGCTGGCGCTGCGGCCGCAGGGGATCCTGGGCCGTGCATAGGCGCGCGATACCTGCCACGCTGGTCGTGTTGGCGTTGCTGCTGGCGCTGCCCTGGCTGCTGCCGCAATTCATGCCGGCGAACCAGGCGCAGTTCTGGACGGCGAACATCCTCGGCCGCGCCATCGTCTTCGGCATCATCGCGATGTCGCTCACCTTCCTCGCGACCTATGGCGGCTTCATCTCGCTCGCGCAGATGATGATCGCGGGTGTCGCGGGCTACACGCTGGCGATCTTCGTGGAGGGTGCCTTGCCGCGGATCGTCGGTGGCTGGGGCTACGCCGCGGCCATCCCGCTCAGCCTGCTGGCCGCCACGGTGATGGGGCTGGTGGTTGGCGCCATCAGCGTCCGCACGCGCGACATCTACCTGCTGATGATCACGCTGGCGCTCGCCATGGGCGTGTTCCGCTTCATCGAGACGAACATCGCCTGGTTCAACGGCTATGAGGGCATCCGCAACGTCGTCGGCCCGACGGTCTTCGGCCTCGATTTCCGCAATGCCTTCGTCTTCTACCACATCGCGCTCGGCACGGCGGCGGCGCTGTTCCTCGGCGTGCTCTACCTCGTGAAGACGCCCTTCGGCTTGGTGCTGCAGGGGATCCGGGACAATCCGCGCCGCGTCGCGGCGCTCGGCTATTCCGTCGGGCTCCACCGCATCGCCGCCTTCGGCGTGGCGGGCTTCATCGCGGGCTGCGGTGGCGTGCTGTCCACCATCTACAACATCGGCATCTCGCCGGGCACGATCGGGCTCGGCGCGACGGTGAACATCCTGATCATGAGCGTCGTGGGCGGCCTCGGCCATCCCGCCGGCGCCTTCATCGGATCGCTGATCTTCACCGTCTTCGACACCTTCGCGGCCACGATCTACGACCGCGACCGCTTCAACACCCTCATCGGCCTCGTCTTCCTCGTGATCGTGCTGGTCTCGCCCGATGGCGCGATCGGCATCGGCACGAAGCTGCGCCGGCTGCTGGGGGCGGGGCGGGGCCACACGGGCGGGGTCCAAGGAGCCCGCGCGCCACGTCAACAAGCAGGAGAGGAAACGACGCCATGACCACCATGATCACCCGCCGTGCCGCGCTGCTGGGCGGCGCGGGCCTTGCCGCCGGCAGCCTGGCACTGCCCGCCATCGCGCAGAACGCGCCCATCCGCATCGGCGGGCTGACCACGCTGGAAGGCCCCTTCGCCACCGGCGGGCAGGATGCCTTCCGCTGCGTGCAGATGGAGCTGGAGCGCATCAACCACACGGTCGGCGGCCGGCGCATCGAGTTCATCCGCGAAAGCTCCAACGCCCAGGCCGACGTTGCCCTGGCGCGCGCGCGCAAGCTGATCGAACAGGACAACGTCGATATCATCCTCGGCCCGCTTTCGGGCGCGGAGGGCATTGCGCTGCGCGACTTCTCCCGCACCCTGACGGGGAAGACGATCGTCAACGGGTCTTCGGGCGCTTCGGATACGACGCTGCGCAACCCCTCGCCCAACTTCTTCCGCTTCTCCACCGATGGCACGCAGTGGATGGCGGGGCTCGGCCGGCATATCCACGGCATGGGCATCCGGGAAGTCGCCATCACCGCGGGCGACTACGCCTTCCCCTACGCGCAGGTCTTCGGCTTCAACCTGGAATTCTGCCGCCTGGGCGGGCGCGTGACGCAGTACTGGGCGCCGCTCGGCACCACCGACTTCACCTCCCAGATCGCGCAGATCAACCGGTCCAATGCCGGCGCCATCGTCATCGTCCATGGTGGCACGGACGGGCTTGCCTTCATGACGCAATACGCGCAGGCCGGCGGCAGCAAGCCGCTGGTGGGCGGGTCGATCATGGCGGACCAGACCATGCTCTCCGCCCGCGGGCCGCATCGCCGCGTGATGATGGGCATGCTCTCCGGCGGCCCCATCGCCGACATCATCGATGATCCCACCTGGAACGACTTCGTCGCGCGCTACCGCCGCCGCTGGGCGAATGAGGGCGGCTTCGCGTCCCCCTCCATCCACGGCGTCAACTACGTCACGAACCTCTACGGCATCCTGGCCGGCCTGCGCGCGACGAATGGCGACCTCTCCGGCAACCAGGCCGCGTTCCAGCGTGCCATGGCGGCGGCGGAGGTCACGGCGCCGACGGGTGCCGCGGTCAAGCTCGACCACAATCGCCAGGCCATCTCCGACATCTTCCTGAACCGGATCGAGGAGCGTGGCGGCAGCGCCGTGGTGGTGGCCTTCGACCGGGCGCGGGCGGTCAACCAGACGCTCGGCATGCCGGAGGCGCAGTTCCTCGGCCTCGGCTCGCCGTCGCGCGACAATGCGGGCTGCGTGGCCTGACCGTGATGCCGAAGGCTGGCGCTGAACGACCGACGGAATCGCCGTGACCCATCCGGCCATCCGCCTGCGCGGCGTCAGCCGTCGCTTCGGCGCGCTGCAAGCCCTGCGTGACGTCAGCTTCGACGTCATGCCGGGTGAGCGGCGCGCCGTTCTTGGCCCGAACGGCGCGGGCAAGACGACGCTGTTCAACACGATCTGTGGCGACTTTCCGCCGACGTCCGGCAGCATCGCGCTGTTCGACAAGGACATCACGAAGCTGCGCCCGCATGAGCGCACGCGGCTCGGCATCGGGCGCACCTACCAGACCTCGCTGCTGTTCAACGGGCTCAGCGTGCTGGAGAACCTGTTCATCGCGGTGCGCGGCCTGAGGCCCAACCGCTTCTCCTTCCTTCGCCCGTCAGCCGGTGATGCCGCGATGGCGAAGGCGCGGGAATTGGCGGACCGCATGCGCCTGACGCATCTGCTGGATGCGGAGGTGGTGAATCTGAGCCATGGCCAGCGGCGGCAGCTGGAGGTCGGGATGGCGATGGCCGGCGACCCCCGCGTGCTGATGCTGGACGAGCCCGCTGCCGGCCTTTCCCCGGGCGATCGGCCGGAGCTGCTCCGGCTGCTGCGGGAATTGCCGCGTACGCTGACGCTGATCCTCATCGAGCACGACATGGATATCGCGCTGCCCGCCGCGGACATCGTCACGGTGATGAAGGACGGGGAGGTGGTGGTGGAAGCGCCCCCCGACCGGATCGAGGACGATCCCGTGGTGCAGGCCATCTACCTCGGGGGCGGGCATTGATGCTGGCGGTCCGCGATCTTCATGTGCGCTTCGGCCAGGCGCATATCCTGCAAGGCGTGGCGCTGTCGGTCGGCGCGCAGCCGATGGCGATCGTCGGCCGCAACGGGATGGGGAAGACCACGCTCTGCCAGGCGGTGATGGGCCTGGTCGGCACCGCGGCGGGCGAGATCACGCTGGACGGCCAGAGGCTGAACGGATTGGCCCCCTTCCGCATCGCGCGGCGCGGCATCGCGCTGGTACCGCAGGGGCGTCGCACCTGGCCGTCCCTGTCCGTGCATGAGCATCTGCGCCTGGTGGCGGTGCGCGGCGCGCGCTGGGATATCGATCGCGTCTACGCGACCTTTCCCCGCCTGGCGGAGCGCCGGCGCAACGGCGGCACGGAGCTGTCGGGCGGCGAGCAGCAGATGCTGGCCATCGCCCGCGCGCTGCTGATGAACCCGAAGCTCGTCATCATGGACGAGCCGAGCGAGGGCCTGGCGCCCGTGATCGTGGAGCAGTTGATCGGCCTGCTGCGCGGCCTGCCGGCTGATGGCATGGGCCTGCTGCTGGTGGAGCAGAACCTGCGCGTGGCGACGGCGGTGGCGGAGGAAGTCGCGATCATGGTGACGGGGCGCATCGCCGCGACGATGCCGGCCCGCCACCTGGCGGAGGATACGGAGCTGCAGCGCCGCTACCTCGGCGTCGCAGCCGGCGGACATTGACGGAGGACGGGATGGCAAGGGTCTATGTCATCGGCACCATGGACACGAAGGCGGAAGAGCTTCGCTTCGCCGCCGCCTGCGTGCGCCGCGCGGGTGCCGACCCGGTGCTGGTGGATGTCGGGACGCGGGGCGCGGCCGCGGGCGCGGATGTCACGGCCGCCGAGATCGCCGCGCATCACCCGGACGGCGCCGGCGGCGTGTTGGGCCTCGATGATCGCGGCCGCGCGGTGGCCGGCATGGCGGAAGCGCTGACACGATGGCTGGTGGCCCGCGGCGACATCGGCGCGGTGCTCGGCCTGGGCGGGTCGGGCAATACGGCGCTGGTCACCCAGGCGATGCGCGCCCTGCCGATCGGGACGCCGAAGCTGATGGTCAGCACCGTCGCCGCCGGCAATGTCGCGCCCTATGTGGGGCCGTCCGACGTCACGATGATGTATTCGGTGGTGGACGTGGCGGGGATCAACGCGATCTCCCGGCGTGTCATCGCCAACGCCGCGCATGCCGCGGCCGGCATGGCGCTGACGGCGCCGCCCGCGGCATCGGGTACCGAGAAGCCGGGCATCGGCCTGACGATGTTCGGCGTGACCACGGCCTGCGTGACGCAATTGCGGGCGGCGTTGGAGCCGACGCATGAATGCTACGTCTTCCATGCCACGGGTGCCGGTGGGCGCAGCATGGAGAAGCTGGCCGATTCCGGCCTCGTGTCGGCCCTGATCGACATCACGACGACGGAGGTGCCGGACTTCCTGGTCGGCGGCGTGTTCCCCTGCGATGCCGATCGCTTCGGCGCGCCGATCCGCACGCGCCTGCCCTATGTCGGCAGCGTCGGCGCGGTGGACATGGTGAATTTCGGCGCGAAGGAGACGGTGCCGCCGCAATTCGCGGGTCGCAACCTCTATGTCCACAATCCGCAGGTCACGCTGATGCGGACGAGGCCGGCGGAGAATGCGGAGATCGGGCGCTTCATCGTGGAGCGGCTGAACGCCATGGAAGGCCCGGTGCGCTTCCTGCTGCCGCTCGGCGGCGTCTCGGCCATCGATGTACCCGGCATGCCCTTCCACGACCCCGCCGCCGATGCGGCGCTGTTCGATACCATCCGCGCCGGCTTCGTGCCCGCGCCCAACCGCAGGCTGATCGAGGTGCAGGCCGCGATCAACGACCCTGCCTTCGTGGAGGCCGTGCTCGCGGCCTTCCGGGAGATTGCCTGACCATGCCCCGCTTCACCCGCAGCGAGTTGCTCGCCCGCTTCAACGGCATGGTGGCGCGGCGAGAGCCGATCATCGGCGGTGGTGCCGGCACCGGCCTTTCCGCGAAATGCGAGGAGGCCGGCGGCATCGACCTCATCGTCATCTACAATTCCGGCCGCTACCGCATGGCCGGGCGCGGCTCGCTGGCCGGGCTCCTCGCCTACGGCAACGCGAATGAGATCGTGAAGGAGATGGCGCGGGAGGTGCTTCCGGTGGTGAAGCGCACCCCCGTGATCGCCGGCGTCAACGGCACTGATCCCTTCGCCATCATGGATCACCTGCTGGATGAGCTGAAGGCGCTGGGCTTCGCCGGCGTGCAGAACTTCCCGACCGTCGGCCTGATCGACGGCGTGTTCCGCGCGAATCTGGAGGAGACCGGCATGGGCTTCGGGCATGAGATCGACATGATCCGCCTGGCCCATGCGAAGGACATGCTGACCACGCCCTATGTCTTCAACGCGGAGGAGGCGGCGGAGATGGCGAAGGCCGGCGCCGACATCCTGGTCGCGCATCTCGGCCTCACCACCGGCGGCGCCATCGGCGCGCAGACGGCGCTGAAGCTCGCGGATTGCCCGGCGCTGATCGATGACTGGGCCGCGGCCGCGCGGCGCGTGCGCAAGGACATCATCGTGCTTTGCCATGGCGGCCCGATCGCAACGCCCGAGGACGCGACCTTCATCCTGCGCAACACGACGAACATCAACGGGTTCTACGGCGCCTCCTCCATGGAACGCCTGCCGACCGAGACCGCGCTGACCGAGCGCACCCGCGAGTTCAAGTCGATCTCCTTCTGAGGGATTCACGCCATGGCCCGCGCCTATGCCTCCACCATCCTTGATGCCCCTGTCGAAGCCGTCTGGGACATCGTCCGTGACTTCAACGGCTTGCCTGCCTGGAATGCCGCCATCGCGCGATCGGAGATCGAGGATGGCCTGGATTCCGACGTGGTGGGCTGCGTGCGCCGCTTCCACCTGCCCGATGGGACCCTGGTGCGCGAACGCCTGCTGAGCCTGAACGATCGCGACTACAGCTTCACCTACAACTTCGAGACGCCGGCCTTCCCGGTGACGAACTACCTGGCCCGCATGCGGCTGCTGCCGGTGACCGATGGCGACAGGACCTTCGCCGAATGGGAGGCGACCTTCGACGAGGCGCCGGCGGATGCCGGCAAGTATGTGGACATCGTCTCCAACGCCGTCTTCCAGGCCGGCTGGGATTCGCTGAAGCCGCGCGTGGCCGGCCGCGCCGCGTCGGCGGGCGCGCAGCGCTGGAGCGGCTTCCCGCCCAGCAAGGCCTGGTGCAGCACCGTCATCGACGGGCCGGTGGACGCGGTATGGTCCATCATCCGCGACTTCGCCGGCATGGGCGGCTGGCATGACGACATCACGAAGATGCACATGCTGGACGGCGTGCGCAGCGACAAGGTGTCCGGCACGCGGGACTTCCTGTTCGGCGATGGGCACCTGAACGAGAAGCTGCTGCACCTCGACGATACGGAGCGCAGCTTTTCCTACTTCATCACGAAGTCCGGGCTTCCCTGGATGAACTATGTCAGCGGACCGCGGCTGTGGCCGGTGACCGACGGCAACCGTACCTTCGGCACCTGGTTCGGCGATTGGGTGGCGTCCCCGCGGGACGATGTGGCGCTGATCCCGAATACGGAGCAGAACGTCTATCTGAAGGCGTTCCACACCGTCGCGCGCCGGCATTTCGGGCGCACCGGCTGACCTTTTGGGCGATGGCGAGGCGGGGCGCCCGGCCGTGCTCCACTTGAGGCAACGCCTGACGCCGCGGCTGGGCCCCACGGCCTGGCTCGCCCTATGCCCGGCCGCCAGGGGCATCGTCGGTGCCTGGCACAGCCCGGAGCATGCGGGCGGCGCGGCGCCTCATAGGAAGCGCCGTGCTCGCGCCGCCCGGCACGCGTGCCGGGGATCGCTCAGCCCTGCAGTTCGTGCCGCACGATGGCCGCGCCCTCGGCCAGCGCCTTCAGCTTCGCGAAGGCGCGGTCGCGCGGCAGGTACTTCATGCCGCAATCCGGCGCCGCCACCAGGCGCTCGGCCGGCACATGTCGCAGCCCGGCGCGCAGGCGCGCGGCGACCGTCTCCGCCGTCTCGACCTCCGCGCTGCCGAGGTCGAGGACGCCGAGCATGATGGTCTTGTTGGACAGGTCGGAGAGCATGCCGAGGTCGAGCTTCGGTTGCGCCGCCTCGATCGAGATCTGCGACGCGCTGCTGTCGGCGAGCTGCGGCAGGAAGGAATAGCCGGAGGGCTTGTCCGACACCACGGCGGCGTAGCCGAAGCAGAGATGCACCACCGTCGTGCCCTCCACGCCCTGGAGGGCGCGGTTGATCGCCTTCACGCCGTAGCGCTTCGCCTGCTCCGGCCGCGCCTGCAGCCAGGGCTCGTCGAGCTGGATGACGTCGGCGCCGGCGGCCTTCAGGTCCCGCGCCTCCTCGGCGACGGCTTCGGCATAGGCCATGGCGAGGGCCTCCTCATCGCCGTAATGCTCATCCACCGCCTGCATGGAGAGGGTGAAGGGGCCGGGGAGGGTGATCTTCGCCAGGCGATCCGTGTTGGCGCGCAGGAAGCGCATGTCGCGCAGCTCCACGGGTTCGCGCCGGCGGATCGGCCCGACCACGCGCGGCACCGGGGTCGGCTTGCCGTTGCGGCCGCTCACGATGGCGGGGGTATCCACATCCACGCCGTCCAGCGCCAGGGCGAAGCGGTTCGAATAGCTCTCCCGGCGCATCTCGCCATCGGTGATGATGTCGATGCCGGCGCGCTCCATGTCGCGGATGGCGATCAGCGTCGCGTCATCCTGCGCCTGCTCTAGCGCATCTTCCGCCACGCGCCAGATCTCCTTCAGGCGCACGCGCGGCACGACGTTGTTCTTGACCAGGATGTTGCGGTCCACGAGCCAGGCCGGCTGCGGATAGCTGCCGACCACGGTGGTGGGCAGCAGGGGCTTCGATGCGGGCATGGGACGTCGTCTCCGTTGTCTCTAGGGGGCTGCCGACCCGATACCGGGTGATGCGGCATGCCGTTTGGCGGCGCTCGCCGTGCGACGCTCCAGCGCCAGGCGCACGAATTCCCCGGTGCTGCCGAGGTGCTGGGCCAGCAGGGTCGCGGCGCGGTCCGCGTCACGGTCCAGCGCGGCCTCCGCAATGGCCGCATGCTCCACCGCCACGTCGCGGCCGGGATAGGCCACGGCGTTGGCGAGCGCGCGGTAGCGATCCGCTTCCTCCCGCAGCCTGGCGCAGAAGGCGAGGAGGGGCGGCGCATCGCAGGCGGAGAGCAGCACGCCGTGGAAGGTCCGGTGCGCCGCTTCCCAGGCCGGGTTCGCAACGAAGCGCCCTTGCTCGAGCGAGCGCGGCAGGCGTTGCAGCCGCCGCTCCGCCGCCGCGACGGCGTCTTCCCAGGCGGCGTCGCCACGGGCGATCGATTCGCGCAGCGCCGTGGCCTCGACCAGGCAGCGGGTGCGGATCAGCCCGGCAAACTCGGCCGGGTCGGCATCCGCGACACGGAAGCCGCGCTGTTCGATCCGGCGTGCCAGCCCCTCGGCGGCCAGCTGGGCCAGGGCTTCGCGCAGCGGGGCCTGGCCCGCGCCATAGACTGCCGATAGTTGCTGCACCTTCAGCCGGACGCCGGGCGCGAGGCGCCCTTCGAGGATGTCGAAGCGCAGGCGCCGGTACACCGCCGTCGCCTGCGTATCGGGCGAGGCGTGCCGGTCGGTATCGGCGGCCGTGGTGCTCATTGCCCGGCTACCATGGCGCGCGCATCCCGGCTCGACAAGTCGGTGAAACGGGCCTATCGAGAGTTTTGTCGGGAAAACACTCGCCCTGCGGGAAAGGTTCGGCATGCCGCCATGGTCGCTCGGGGAGGCGGGAGGGTCGGTCGGGACGGCTGATGCCGGGCCCGCGCCTGGCCTGTTGCCAAGGTCGGCGGGCCCGGCTGGCGCGGCAGGGGGCTGAACATCCATGGGTGGCCCCGCCGTCACGCTCAGCTTCGACAACGGCCCGGAGCCGGAGGTCACGCCGGCGGTCCTCAATGTGCTGCGCCGCCGCGGCGTGCGGGCCACCTTTTTCGTCATCGGCGAGAAGCTGCGGGATCCTGTCCGGCGCGGTGTGGCGGAGCGGGCGCGCGAGGAAGGCCACTGGATCGGCAACCACACCTGGACCCATTCCGGCCCGCTCGGCGGGCGTTCGGATGCGGGCCATGCGGATACCGAGATCCTGCGTACGGAGAGGGAGCTCGGCCCGCTGGCCCATCCTGACCGCCTGTTCCGGCCGGTGGGGGGCGGCGGCAAGCTCGGCCCGCATCTGCTGAGCGAGGCGGCGCGGGACCTGCTGGCGGCAGGTGGCCACACCGTCGTCACCTGGAGCGCGGTGCCCGGCGACTGGCGTGACCCGGATGGATGGCCGCCCACGGCCTTCCGCCAGTGCCTGGAACAGGCACGGCCCGTGCTGGTGCTCCATGATCTGCCGAACGGCGCGATGCGGCACCTCGACGCCTTCCTCGGACGGTTGCAGGATTCCGGCGCGACATTCCGCCAGGACTTCCCGGACGCATGCCTGCCGATGCGGCGCGGCGAAGCGGGTCCTGGCCTTGGCGACTACGTGCAGGTGCCGGCGCGGCCGCCGGACCAGGCGGGCTGACACCACCCGGCCGCCATGCGATGCAGGCGGCGCAGGCCGAACGCAACAACGCCCATTCCCGCGCCGCCCGGCGCAGGCGACAGGAGGAAGCAGTGCAGGACCTCAACGTCAACGACGTGACCGACGCCGTCATCGAGCAGATGGCCACCACCCCCGACCCGCGGCTGAAGGAGATCATGGAAGCCGCGGTCCGCCACCTCCATGCCTTCGCGCGCGAGGTGAACCTGACGCCCGACGAATGGCTGAAGGGCATCGCCTTCATGACCGCCGTCGGCCAGGCCTGCACGCCCTACCGGCAGGAATTCATCCTGCTGTCCGACGTGATCGGCCTGTCGCGCCTGGTGAACGTGATGCATGACGCCGGCGGGCGCGAGGCCGCGGGTACCGAGACCAGCCTGCTCGGCCCCTTCTTCCGGGAGAGCGCGCCGAAGATTCCGCTCGGCGGCACGCTCGCCAATGTCTCCAAGGGGTCGGAGATCGTCATCTACGGGCAGGTGACGGATTCGGACGGCAAGCCGGTTCCGCACGCCGTCATGGATGTGTGGCAGACCAACGAGGATGGCCACTACGACCTGCAGGCCTATGACCCGACGACGATGGACATGCGCGGGCAGCTGCAGTGCGACGAGAATGGCCGCTTCCACTTCCGGACCTTCCGCCCGCTCGGCTACTCCATCCCGATGGATGGCCCGGTGGGCGACCTGGTGAAGCGCCAGGCCCGGCACGGCTTCCGCCCCGCCCATATCCACACCCTGATCGCCGCGCCCGGCTACCGGGAACTGGTGACGGCGCTGTACTTCGCGGATGACAAGCACGTGGACAGCGACACCGTCTTCGGCGTGTCGAAGTCGCTGGTGATCATGCCGTCGCTCGACCTGCCGGACGCGCCGATCAAGGGCCTTCCCAGCATCCGCTACGACTTCACCATGTCGAAGGACCTGGACGGTGCGGGCGGGCGCGTCGGCTCCGATCCCTCGAAGCTCGTGCCGGCGGGCCGGGTCGGGTCCGATCCGTCCAAGCTGATGCCGGCCGGCTGAGCCGCCCGTCTGCCGCCGGCGGCGCCCATGCGCCGCCGGCCCCCCCCCGTCCAAGATCGCCATCAAACAGGGAACAAAGTCGATATGCTGACCCGTCGAAGCCTGGCCGCGGCCGCGGCCGGCCTGGCGCTGCCCTTCACGGCGCGCGCGCAGGAGGCCTACCCGAGCCGCCCCGTCCAGATCGTCATCCCGTATCCGCCGGGCAATGCGATCGATCTGCTGGTGCGTGCCCTGGCGGCGGCGATGCAGCCGCATCTGGGGCAATCCGCCGTGGTGCTGAACCGGGACGGCGCCGCCGGCGCGGTGGGCTCGGCTTCTGTCGCGCGGTCCGCGGCGGATGGCTACACCCTGCTGTTCGTGCCCGCGCTCGTCGCCTCCGTCCTGCCGGTCATCCAGGCGCAGTCCGGGCTGCAGCGGAACTCCTTCCGCCCCATCTGCCAGGTCTTCAGCAACTCCATGGCGCTGGTGGTCAGGCCCGACAGCCCGTTCCGGTCGCTGCGCGACCTGCAGGCGGCGGCGCGGGCGCGGCCGAGCCAAGTCACCTACGGGACGCTCGGCGTGACCTCCATCCCCCACCTCGCCATGGTGCAGTGGGCGCAGGCGGCGGGCGTGCAGGTGGAACACGTACCCTTCCGCGCCGATGCGTCGGTGATGACGGAGGTGCTGGCCGGGAGGCTCGATGTCGGGTCGATCGTGCTGGGCTCGGCGGCGGGCCGGAACGACGTGCGGATCCTCGCCGTCTTCGACGCGCAGCGCCACCCGGACTTCCCGGAGGCGCCGACCGCGATGGAGCAGGGCTTTGACGTGGCGCCGGCCAGCTTCGGCGGTCTCTTCGCGCCGACCGGGACGCCGGATGACCGCATCGCGCGGATCGAGGCGGCCTGCGCCGCCGCCGCGCAGACGGAAAGCTACCGCAACGCGGCGCGGAACGCGTCCCAGCCCTCGAACTACTTCCTGAACTCGGCCGACTTCAATCGCCGGTTGCAGCAGGATATCGAGCAGAAGGCCGTGCTGCTGCGTGGGATCACGGTGCAGTAGGCACGACGGCAGGTCTGGTGCCCGGCGGCGTGAAGCGCTGCCGGGCCGTGCGTTTCAAGCCCCGGGGCAGGGTGCCGTGCCTGCCCAGGCGTGCTGGCTGCGTGCGTCGGCGGGAACGGGCGTCCCGCGCAGCATCAGCCGTCCGGTAGGGCGCGGGCCCGGGCGCTGGTGGGCGCTGCCGCGGGCGTGTTTGCGGGACAGCCCGCGACCCCCCCCTTCGACAGGGTGACCGATCCGTTCCTGGCGCGGTGAGGCGCAGGATGTGGCGGTGATGTGCCATGTCGATGAGCCGTCGTGCGCCCGCGCCGAGGCGTCCCCGGCAGCGCGGCGCCCTGTCCCGCTTCAATAAGACCCAGTTGCGGCTCCTCCCCACGTCGAGGCTGGCGGCCTTGCCGGCGCGCCGGGGCAGCGCATCGGCATGTGCGGAGCATCACGGCAGCGGCGCGCGGGGCGGCGGTGACCGGCTCAGGACCGAAGACCGCTGCGACGCGACGCCGGTCGAGTGCGATTTCTGTGGATAAGTCTCGACCGGTGGCGTGGCGGGATGCCGGGCGCCGGCGCTGGTTGCCCGTCGGCCCCAGGATTTCCTTGGGTTTGTTGTGTGTGAGTGGGATGGGTTGGGTGGTGTTTGACAGTTGTGGGTGGCGGACTTAGAAAGCGCTCACCGACGACGAGGTGGTCTTGAAGGTGAGCGGGAGATCCGCTAGCTTCTCTGGCCCGCCCTGGAGGCGGTGATCGAGA
>NZ_JAERQN010000017.1 GCF_016805305.1 Falsiroseomonas ponticola
GAGCACCCGACGGTCATCCACGCGCGGGACGCCGTGCGAGAGCGGGAAGTGCGGCCGGATACGCCGCATCTGGGCAGGGGTGAGCAGGAACGGGACGGACATGGCGACACCTCCGCCCCGTCCAGAATCACGCCAGGCCGCGTCGGCGCAAGCTGATTAATGGGTCCTGAGCCTAGGCAGCGGGCGCTTCCGGGCCGGGCTCCAGCCCCTCATCCAGCGGCGCGGCCACGGCCTCATCCGCATCCTTCTTCCAGCCGCGGCGCTCCTCGCACAGGCGGCGCGCCAGCAGCGCGGCGCCGACCGCGCCGCCGCCGACGGCCAGCGTCGCCGCCGCGGCGGTCGCGACCGCCAGGCCCATCATCGTGCCCGTCGCCATTCGCAGCATCATGGCAAAGTCTCCTTCTTGCCCGGCCTATCTGGGGCCGGGGCGCCTCGGGGCAAGCGGAATGGGGGGCGGCGCCAGGGACCGTTCCGCGGCGCAGGAGCACACGATGGCGCCATCGGCCAGGCGGTTCGGCATGGTGACCTCCTCGCAATGCGGGCATTGCACGGGCTCGGGGCGCGTCAGTTCCATGCGGCGGGGTCCTGCGGCAGGCCGGCGGCCAGCATGCGGAGCTGCGTCAGCGCGCCGGCGGCCGCGGCTTCCTCGATGCCCTCCATCATGTGCGCGGCCTTGGCCCAGCCCGCATTGGCGGCGACGCCGCGCAGCGCATGGGCCACGGCCCGGGCTTCCGCCGCATCGCCATCAGCCGCGGCGGCCGTCAGGCGGGGGATGCGCCTGGCCCATTCCTGCCGGAAGGCCGCCTGCAGCGCATCCCCGCCGGCGGCGGAGGGCGTGGCGAGGATGGGCGTGTAGAGCGTGACGTAGCCGCCACCCGGCAACGGCGTGCGCCGCAGTTCGAGCCGGCTGCCATCCGGCCTTTCGCGCTGCAGACGCTGCGGCACGGTGCCGTCATGGAACATCTTCATGCGGCGCTCGGTCTCCGCTTCCGGATCGACCATGCCGAATTCGCCGGCCTCCGCCTGCAGGCGGATCACCTCCCGCAGCGGCATCCCGATCCGCAGCGCGCGGCGCGGCACGCCGGCATAGTCGGGAAAGCGCGGATTCCAGCCGGCCAGGCGGAGTTCCGCATCCACCACCAGGATGCCGTCCGCCATCGCGGCCAGCACGCCGTCCAGCATTCGGGCCTTCGCCTCCGCCCGTTCCGTGACCTGCCGGAGTTCCGCATTGGCCGCGGCCAGGTGGGCGTTGCGGGCATGGAGCTGCAGGTCCCGCCGCCGCAGGCGCCTTGCCTGCACCACCAGCGCCACCGCCGCCGCCACCGCCGCCACGGCCATCAGCCCGCCCAGGACCAGGCCGGCGCGCGGCTCATCCATGCCCTGCGCGAGGGCGGGGGGTGCCAGCAGCGTGGCCAGGGCGACCAGCGGGATCAGCATCGTCACCTCCCGCCTGATGGTTGTCGGGTCAACCCTTGCCTTCTACCCGCGCGTGCCGAAGGGCGGCAAGATCGCGCGGCCGGGCCGCTTCGTGCCGCAGTGCATCAGGCGGGCTTGCCCCCGGGGGGCCCCATTGGCATGTTCCGCCCACTCCCAACCCCAGGGCGCGATCGAGGTGTCCCGGCACGGGCGTTCGGCAAGGAATGAGGCATGGCCAAGATCAAGGTGAAGACCCCCGTCGTCGAGATGGACGGGGATGAGATGACGCGCATCATCTGGGGGTTCATCAAGGACCGCCTGATCCTGCCCTACCTCGACATCGACCTGAAGTACTACGACCTGGGCGTCGAGTACCGCGACCAGACCGATGACCAGGTGACGGTGGATGCCGCCAACGCGACCAAGCAGTACGGCGTCGGCGTGAAGTGCGCGACCATCACCCCGGACGAGGCGCGGGTGAAGGAATTCGGCCTGAAGAAGATGTGGCGGTCGCCCAACGGCACCATCCGCAACATCCTGGACGGCACGATCTTCCGCGAGCCGATCATCATCAAGAACGTCCCGCGCCTGGTGCCGCACTGGTCGAAGCCGATCGTCGTCGGCCGCCACGCCTTCGGCGACATCTACCGCGCGGTGGAGATGAAGGTCCCGGGCGCCGGCAAGGTGACCATGACCTACACGCCGGAAGGCGGCGCGCCGCAGGAGATCGGCGACTTCGTCTTCAAGGGCCCCGGCGCCTTCATGGGCCAGCACAACCTCAACGCCTCCATCGAGGGTTTCGCCCGCGCGAGCTTCAACTACGGCCTGCAGCGTGGCTATTCCGTGTACTTCAGCCACAAGAACACGATCCTCAAGGCCTATGACGGCAACTTCAAGGACATCTTCAAGTCCATCTTCGATGCCGAATTCGCCGACCGCTTCAAGGCGAAGGGCCTGGTCTATGAGGACCGCCTGATCGACGACATGGTGGCGTCCGCCCTGAAGTGGGAAGGCGGCTACATCTGGGCCTGCAAGAACTACGATGGCGACGTGCAGTCCGACATCGTGGCCCAGGGCTTCGGCAGCCTCGGCCTGATGACCTCCGTGCTGCTCTCCCCGGACGGCAACACGGTGGAGTCCGAGGCCGCGCACGGCACGGTGACGCGCCACTACCGCGAGCACCAGAAGGGCCGCGAGACCTCCACCAACCCGATCGCGTCCATCTTCGCCTGGACGCGCGGCCTGTCCTACCGCGGCAAGTTCGACGGCACGCAGGATGTGGTGGACTTCGCCGAGGCGCTGGAGCAGGTCTGCGTGGAGACGGTCGAGGCCGGCCACATGACCAAGGACCTGGCCCTGCTGATCAGCAAGGACCAGCCCTACCTCAACACGCAGGACTTCCTCGCCAAGCTGGACGAGAACCTGAAGAAGAAGATGGGCTGAGGGCCCTCGGGCACCGGGCCATCCGCGGCCGCCAGGGGAAACCCTGGCGGCCGCTTCCGTTCCGGGGGTAGGAAGCGCGCATGCATGAGCTCTCCGCCTTCGATATCGCCGGCCTCGCCGTCTTCGCGCTGTGCTGGATCGGCTACGCCACCGCGGTCGGCCGCGTGCCGCGCTTCCGCGATGCCAGCGTGATCGCCGCGATGGATGAGCATCGGCGCCGCTGGATGCGCGCCATGCTGGACCGGGAGAACCGGATCGCCGACATGGCGGCGATCGGCAACCTGATGAACAGCACCAGCTTCCTGGCCACCACCAGCATCTTCATCCTGGGCGGCCTGGTCGCGCTGCTGGGCGCGCCGGACCTCGGCCGCCGCGTCGTCGCCGCCCTGCCCTATGCGATGGTGCCGGACGAGGTGGTGTGGGAGCTGAAGATCGCCCTGCTGCTCGTCATCTTCGTCAACGCCTTCTTCGAGCTGACCTGGGCGCTGCGGCAGTTCAACTACAGCTCCATCCTGGTCGGCGGCATCCCCGGCGCGCCCGCGACGCCGGAGACGATCGCCCAGGCGGAGGTCGCAGCCCGCGTGCTCAACCGCGCCGCGCGTCACTTCAACACGGGGCTGCGCAGCTACTATTTCGGCCTAGCCGCCCTGGCCTGGATCGCGCATCCCGCGCTGCTGATGGTGGCGAGCCTCTTCGTGCTGCGGGAACTCCATCGCCGGGAGTTCCGGTCCGAGGTGCGGGAAGCCGTCTCCGCGCCGGAGGTCACGCGCGCCTATCGGCGCTGACATCGGCGCCCTTCTCGATCCGGCGCAGCACCTCCCAGAAATCGCGGAAGATGGCGGCGCGGATGGCACGGTCCGCGGCATCCTCCGCCAGCCGGTCCGGGTGGAAGGCGCGGGCGAAGGCGATCTTGGCCTGCTGGAAGCGGTCATCCCCCGGGCGGCGCCAGGGCAGGCGGAAGCCGCTGCGCCGCCGCGCGGCCTCGGCCAGGGCGAGTTCCGCCCGCGCCAGGCGCAGCTCCGACCTCAGCCGCGCCACCTCCGCCGCCAGCTCCTCCTCCCCCGCCCGCAGCGCCTGGCGAGGCGGCGGGCGCAGGCGGCCGGCCCGTGCCAGCAGCACGCCCAGCCGCAGCCGGGGCGCGCGCAGCAGCCGCCAGGCCGCGCGCAGCAGCCGCCAGATGGCATAGGCGACCAGCACGGGCAGGATCGCGATCAGGGTGCCGGCAAGGGTGACGAGCATCGAGCCTTCCCTCCCCGGAAGGCCGCGCCAGGGTGGGCGGGTTTCCTCGCCCCGCTGTTAACAGCGCCGCAACGCGAGCACGCGGTCGAGCGGCAGGGCGCGGCCGATGGCCCGCCGGCCGCCGCTGCGGCTTTCCACCGTGGTCGCCATCGTCAGCGCGTTCAGCACCGCCTCCTCCGTCGCCTCCGCCGCCGCGACGAAGAGGGGGGAGGCCTTGTCGTTCGGCAGCTCGGCGTAGCGGGCCACGCCGGCGCGGCGTTCGGCCGTGCGGATCACGTCGGGATGCGTCGCGAAGGCCAGCGCATAGTCGCCCGAGCCGTCGGAGAAGGCGGCGCCCGTGCGCGCGATGCCCGCCATGGCGCGGCGCGCGAGGCGCTGGAGGTTGCGGTCGGACAGCGGCGCATCCGTCGCCAGGATCACCATCACCGACCCATCGGCATCCGCCTGCTGCGCCACATGCTCCGCGAGGTAGTATTTCTGCAGGCCGCGCCCGACCTCCAGCCCCGCCATGCAGAGCGCGCCGCCGTAATTCGCCTGCACCAGCGCGCCGACCGTCCAGCCGCCGAGCGCGGCCGGCAGCACGCGGCTCGACGTGCCGATGCCGCCCTTCCAGCCGAAGGCCATGGTGCCCGTGCCGGCGCCCACGCTGCCTTCCGCCACCGGGCCGGTGGCCGCCGCCGCCAGGGCCGCCGCGCCATGCGCCGCGGTCACGCCGCGGGCGCGGATGTCGTTGAGCCGCCCGTCATTGGTCTCCCCGACCACGGCGTTGACGCTGCGGACCTGCTCGTTGCCGGGCTGGGCGAGCGTCCAGTCCACCAGCGCCTCCATCGCCCGGCCGACGGCGAGCGTGTTGGTCAGCAGGATGGGCGTCTCCAGCTCCCCCAGTTCCTGCACCTGGGTCACCCCCGCCATCTTGCCGAAGCCGTTCATGGCGAAGAGGCCGGCGGGGACGCGATCGGCGTAGAGGTTGCCCGGATGCGGCCGGATGGCGGTGACGCCGGTGCGCGTGCCCTCGCCCTCGATCACCGTGACCTGGCCGACCAGGACGCCGGCGACATCGGTGATGGCGTTCAGCGGGCCGGGCGGGAGGATGCCTGGGGCGAAGCCGAGGGCGCGGGCGCGCTGCCTCGTGGTCGCTTCACCCATGCGCCGGCCCCGCCGCCTGCGTGCTTCAGCCGCCCAGCGCGGCCCTGATCGCCGGCAGGGCCTCCGCCGCCTTGGCAGCGTCCGGCCCGCCGGCCTGGGCCATGTCCGGCTTCCCGCCGCCGCCCTTGCCGCCGATGGCGGCGCTGGCCGCGCGCACCAGCGTCACGGCATCGGTCTTGCCCTTCGCGGCGTCGCCGATGCCGACGAAGACGCTGGCCTTGCCCTCCGCCGTCGAGACCACGCCGACGACATCGGCGGTGCCGGACTGCAGGATGGCCTCGACCACGCCCTTCAGGTCCTTGGGCGGCATCTCGCCCAGCTCGCGCAGCGCCACGCGCAGCCCCGCGATGGTCTCGACCTCCGCCGCCGCGCCGCCGGTCGCCAGCTTCTTGCGGAGATCGGTGATCTCGCGCTCCAGCTTCTTCCGCTCCTCCAGCAGGTTCGTGATGCGGTCCGCCAGTTCCGCCGGGCGCGCCTTCAGCACGGCGGCGGCCTCGTTCAGCTGGCGATCGCGCTCCTCGATCAGCTTGAGGGCGGCCTCGCCCGTCACGGCCTCCACGCGGCGGATGCCGGCGGCGACGGCGCCTTCCGCCACGATGCGGAACAGGCCGATATCGCCGGTGCGCTTCACATGCGTGCCGCCGCAGAGTTCCAGCGAATAGACGCCGAAGCGCTCCGTCGCGTTGGGGTCATGCCCCATGGAGACGACGCGCACCTCCTCCCCGTACTTCTCGCCGAACAGCGCCATGGCGCCGATCTGCACGGCGGCGTCGGGGGTCATCAGGCGGGTGACGACCTCGGCATTCTCGCGGATGCGGCTGTTCACCTCCGCCTCCACCCAGGCGAGGTCCGCATCCGTCATCGGCGTCGGCTGGCTGACGTCGAAGCGCAGCCGGTCCGGCGCGTTCAGCGAGCCCTTCTGCGCGACATGGGTGCCGAGGCGCCGGCGCAGCGCCTCATGCAGCAGATGCGTCGCCGAGTGGTGGGCGCGGATGGTGGAGCGGCGGGCGTGGTCGACCTCCGCCTGCACGGCGAGGCCCACCTTCGCCTCCCCATGCGCCACGACGCCGACATGGACGAAGAGGTCGCCGAGCTTCTTCTGCGTGTCGCGGACGACGATGCGGCAGCCCTCGCCGGCCGAGATCAGGCCGGTATC
The DNA here is from genome assembly GCF_016805305.1 of Falsiroseomonas ponticola. GTDB lineage: Bacteria > Pseudomonadota > Alphaproteobacteria > Acetobacterales > Acetobacteraceae > Falsiroseomonas > Falsiroseomonas ponticola. Next base: position 6,401 of record NZ_JAERQN010000017.1, read on the forward strand.
GCCGACCTGGCCGCCGCTCTCCGCATAGAAGGGCGTCTGGTTGAGGATGACGGAGACCTCGGTCCCTGCCACCGCGCTGTCCACCACCTGGCCATTGGCGACGATCGCCAGGATCTCACCCTCCGCCGTCTCCGTGGAGTAGCCGAGGAATTCGGAGGCGCCGAGCTTCTCCTTCAGGTCGAACCAGAGGGTCTCCGTCGCCGCCTCGCCCGATCCGGCCCAGGCGGCGCGGGCGCGCTTCTTCTGCTCGGCCATCGCGGCCTCGAAGCCCGCGGTATCGACCGTCTTGCCCTCGCCGCGCAGCGCGTCCTGCGTCAGGTCAAGGGGGAAGCCGTAGGTGTCGTAGAGCTTGAAGGCGATGTCGCCGGGCAGCGTGCCGCCCTCGCCCAGCCGGCCCGATTCATCGGCCAGCAGGCCGAGGCCGCGCTCCAGCAGGCTGCGGAACTTCGTCTCCTCCAGCCGCAGCGTCTCCGTCACCAGCGCCTCGGCGCGGAGGATCTCCGGATAGGCGGCGCCCATCTGGCGGGTCAGGGCGGGGACCAGGCGGTGCAGCAGGGGCTCCCGCGCGCCCATCATGTGGGCGTGGCGCATGGCGCGGCGGAGGATGCGGCGCAGCACATAGCCGCGGCCCTCATTGGAGGGCATGACGCCATCGGCGATCAGGAAGGTGCCGGCGCGGAGGTGGTCCGCCACCACGCGGTGGCTGGTCTTCCACTGGCCATCGGGATCCTGGCCGGTCGCCTCGCTGCTCGCCAGGATCAGCGCGCGCAGCGTGTCCGTGTCGTAGTTGTCGTGCTTGCCCTGCAGGATGGCGGCGAAGCGTTCCAGCCCCATGCCGGTGTCGATCGAGGGGCGCGGCAGCGGCACGCGGGTGCCGGGGGGGCCTTCCTCGAACTGCATGAAGACCAGGTTCCAGATCTCGATGAACCGGTCGCCATCCTGGTCGGCGGAGCCGGGCGGGCCACCGGCGATCTTGTCGCCATGGTCGAAGAAGATCTCGGAGCACGGGCCGCAGGGGCCGGTATCGCCCATGCGCCAGAAATTGTCGGAGGTCGGGATGCGGATGATGCGGCTGTCCGGCAGCCCGGCGATCTTCTTCCAGTAGACGGGGGCTTCCTCATCCTCGGAATAGACCGTCACCAGCAGGCGGTCCTTCGGCAGGCCGAAATCCTTGGTCAGCAGCTCCCAGGCATGGCTGATCGCCTGTTCCTTGAAGTAGTCGCCGAAGCTGAAATTGCCCAGCATCTCGAAGAAGGTGTGGTGGCGGGCGGTGTAGCCGACATTGTCCAGGTCGTTGTGCTTGCCGCCGGCGCGAACCGACTTCTGCGCGGTGGTGGCGCGCGAATAGGGGCGCTTCTCCTGCCCGGTGAAGACGTTCTTGAACTGCACCATGCCGCTGTTCGCGAACATCAGCGTCGGGTCGTTCCGCGGCACCAGGGGCGAGGATTCCACCACCTCATGCCCGTTGCGGCGGAAGTAGTCGAGGAAGGTGGCGCGGATGTCGTTGCTGCTGGTCATCGCCTGATCGCTGCCATCGTCGCTGTCCGCGGGCGATCTGCCCGCGGATCGGGTGCCGGCGCCCCGGCCGCAAGGCCCAGGCGAAAGCCGCGTCCCTTACCGCGCGATGACGGAGGCGTCGAGGGTGGTCCGCCGGAACCCCCGCCCGGCGGCACCGTTCGGAGGGGTGAGGGCGGGCCCAGGAATGCCCGGCCACCACACACCACCCGAGGGAGGCCCATCATGGCCGAGGACTTCAAGTCGCTGATGATCGAGGCGCTGCAGGATGCCTACAGCGCCGAGACCCAGCTGGTCGAGGCGCTGCCGGAGATGGCGGCGGCGGCGCAGAGCCCGACGCTGCGCCAGGCCTTCGAGGATCACCTGGCGCAGACGCGCGAGCACATCGCCCGCCTGGAACGCGCCGCGGAGATGCTGGACGCCGACCCCGAGGGGGAGGAATGCGAGGCGATGGAAGGCCTGACCGCCGAGGCCGAGGAGATCATGGACGACCATGACGAGGGCCCGGTGCGCGACGCCGCGCTGATCGGCGCCGCGCAGAAGGTGGAGCACTACGAGATCGCGACCTACGGCACGCTCTGCGCCATGGCCAAGGCGGCGGGGCTGCAGGAGGTGGCGGACCTTCTCGGCCAGACTCTGTCCGAGGAGAAGGCGGCGGATGAGAAGCTGACGGTGCTGGCGGAGCGGGAAGTGAACCCGGCGGCGCTGGCGGCCTGACGCAGGAAGGGCGGAGGGGAATACCCTCCGCCCCTTTTCGTTCCGGGACGCGCCGCCTTATTCCGCCGCCGCGGCCTCGTCATTCTCCCCGGCCAGCATGGTGCTGGCCAGGCCGTTCGCCTGGGCGCGGATGCGCTTCTCCACGCTCTCCGCCATGGCGGGGTTGTCGCGCATGAACTGCTTGGCGTTCTCCCGCCCCTGGCCGATGCGCTGGCTGTCGCAGCTGAACCAGGCGCCGGACTTCTCCACGATGCCGGCCTTGACGCCGAGGTCGATGAGCTCGCCGACCTTGGAGATGCCCTCGCCATACATGATGTCGAAATCCACCTGCCGGAACGGCGGCGCCATCTTGTTCTTCACCACCTTCACGCGGGTCTGGTTGCCCGTCACCGTCTCCCGGTCCTTGATGGAACCGATGCGCCGGATCTCCATGCGGATGGAGGCGTAGAACTTCAGCGCGTTGCCGCCCGTCGTCGTCTCCGGGTTGCCGAACATCACGCCGATCTTCAGGCGGATCTGGTTCAGGAAGATCAGCAGGGTGTTGGAGCGGGAGACGCTGCCCGTCAGCTTACGCAGCGCCTGGGACATCAGGCGGGCATGCAGGCCGACATGGCTGTCGCCCATCTCGCCCTCCAGCTCCGCCCGCGGCACCAGCGCGGCCACGCTGTCCACCACCAGCACGTCGATGGCGCCGGACCGCACCAGCGTGTCGCAGATCTCCAGCGCCTGCTCGCCGGCATCCGGCTGGCTGATCAGCAGGTTCTCCACATCCACGCCCAGCTTCTTGGCGTAGCCGGGGTCCAGCGCGTGCTCCGCGTCGATGAAGGCGCAGGTGCCGCCCTTCTTCTGCGCTTCCGCGATCATGTGCAGCGCGAGCGTCGTCTTGCCCGAGCTTTCCGGGCCATAGACCTCGATGATCCGGCCCTTCGGCACGCCGCCGATGCCGAGCGCGAGGTCGAGGCCGAGCGACCCGGTGGAGATGACCTCCACCTCCTCCGCCGCCGCCTTGTTGCCCATGCGCATGATGGAGCCCTTGCCGAAGGCCCTCTCGATCTGGCTCAGCGCGGCGTCCAGAGCCTTCGTCTTGTCCATGAGGCTCGCTCTCCCGAACTCCCGGGCCCGATTCCCGGTATCAACCTGGAGGCGCAATCCCCGGCCGGATCCTCACCCGCCGGTCACACCCCGCATCACCTTGGACCAGGAAGCGCCGCGACTCCAAGTGCCGCGCGGCCGCCTGTCCTTCGGCGCGGAATATGGCCTGGAACGGCCAGCCCGACAAGAACATTTAGGAAACTTTCACCGCCCCTTCCGGCAGGATGCCTTTCAGTTCCGTGACCAGCGCCCCCAGGCTGTAGGGCTTGGCCAGCAGCCGGATGCGTTCCGCCGCCAGGTCCCGCCCCAGCGCCGCCTCGGCATAGCCGGAGACCAGCAGCACCGGCAGCGTGGGCCAGCGGTCCCTCAACCGGGCGGCGAGCTCCAGCCCATCCACCCCCGGCATCACCACGTCCGAGACCAGCGCCAGCGGCATGGACTCGACCTTCTCCAGCATCTCCAGCGCCTCTTCCGCGCAGCCGGCGCTGATCACCTCGAACCCCGCCCGGCGCAGGGCGCGTTCCGCCAGGCGCAGCAGCGGCACCTCGTCCTCCACCAGCAGCACGGCGGGGCCGCCCGGCAGCGGCTCCGGCGCCGGCGGGGCGGGCGCGGCCACGGGCGGGGCGACCATGGCGGTGGGCACCACCGGGTCCGCCGGCCCTTCATGCCGCGGCATCCAGATGCGGAAGCGCGTCCCCTCCCCCCGCCGGCTGTCCACGGCGATGAAGCCGCCGGATTGCCGCACGATGCCATGCACGGTGGACAGGCCGAGCCCCGTGCCCCCCTGTTCGCGCTTGGTGGTGAAGAACGGGTCGAAGATCCGGGGCAGCACTTCCGGCGGGATGCCGGCACCGCTGTCGGCGACCTCCAGCATCGCGTAGCGCCCGGCGGGCAGGGTCTCGGTCCCGATCGTCTCCGGCGAGAGCACCACGGCGTGGCCCGTGGCGATGCGCAGCGACCCGCCCTCGGGCATCGCGTCCCGCGCGTTCAGCGCCAGGTTCATGATGACCTGGTCGAGCTGCGTCGGGTCCATCCGCACGCGGCGCGACGGCTCCTCCAGCGCGATGGAAAGCCGCACCCGGCTGCCGAGCAGGCGGCGCAGCAGCTCCCCCATGGCGGAGACGGCGATGTTGAGGTCCACCACGCGCGGCCGCAGCGCCTGCTGCCGGGCGAAGGCCAGCAGCTGCTTCACCAGCGCGGCGCCGCGCCCGGCGCTTTCCAGCACCTGGCGCAACTCCGCCGCCCCCTCCCCGGCCGGTGCGCGGGACAGGGCGGCTTCCGCGCTGCCGGCGATCGCGGTCAGCAGGTTGTTGAAGTCATGCGCGATGCCGCCGGCCAGCGCGCCCACGGCCTGCAGCCGCGCCGCCCCCGCCTGCTGCTCCGCCGGCCGCGCCGCGATGCGCGACAGGCGCAGCACCGCGCCGCGTTCGGGCGACGGCAGGCGCCGGTGCTCCATCTCCAGCCGCGGCGAACCCTCCGACGCCATGGCGATCGCCACGCGCTGGCCGGTGGCCAGCGCCGTCAGCGCCGCCTCCTTCCCCTCCGCCGCCATCAGCGCGGCGATCGGCAGGCCCGGCCGCGGCGGCAGCAGCGGGCCGCAGAGCCCGGCGAATTCCGCGTTCCAGGTCAGCAGCCGGTCCTCGGCATCCAGCAGCGCGATCCCGGGCGAGGCCGCGTCCAGCACCGCGCGCACCATCGCGTCCTCCGCCGGACGGCGGTTGCGGCCACGAAGCAGGTCCTGCAGGGTGCGGCGCGGATCAGGCATTCGGTTCTCCTCGGCGGCACCCCGCCAGGCCCCGGGGATCACCCTGGGACGGCAGCGAGGGCACGGGCGTGATCACGGCGTCAAGCATGCCGTGCGGCGGCGCCATTCTGGCGCCAGACATAGGCGATGATCTCGGCCACCGCCTGGTAGTGTTCCGCGGGAATCTCCGCATCGACCTCCAGCCGCCACAGCGCGCGCGCCAGCGGCGGATTGGCCACCAGCGGCACGCCGGCCTTCGTCGCGGCATCGCGGATGCGCGCCGCCATGGCATCGACGCCCTTGGCCACGACCTTCGGCGCGGCCTCCCCGCCGCCATAGGCCAGGGCCACGGCGTAGTGCGTGGGATTGGTGATGACGACGGCGGCGTTGGGCACAGCGGCCATCATGCGCCGCCGCCCCTGGGCCTGGCGCATCTGCTTGCGGCGCGCCTTCAGCATCGGGTCGCCGTCGGATTCCTTCGCCTCGTCCCGCAGGTCCTGCCGGCTCATCCGCATCTGGCGCGCGAAGCGGAAGCGGACCCAGAAGAGGTCGAGCAGCGCCACCCCGGCGAAGGCGGCCAGCGCCGCCAGCATCAGCCGCATCGCCACCGCGCCCGCCGCCTGCGGCAGCGCCGCCGCGGGCTGGTGCAGCGCCGCCTGGAGCGCGGAGAGATCCGACCCCACATGCCACAGCGCGGCGCCGACGATGCCGAGCTTCACCAGCGTGCGGAGGAACTCCATCAGCGCCTCCGGCCCCACCAGCCGCTTCAGCCCCGCCCAGGGGCTGACCTTGCTGAGCCGCGGCACCATGGACTTGGCGGAGACGAGGCCGCCGGTCTGCACCAGCGTCGCCGCCGCGGCGCCCAGCATGACCGCCACCGCGATGGGCGCCACCACCAGCCCGCCCTTCCAGAACAGGGCCAGCGCCGCATCCGCCATGCCGAGGCCATGCGCCGATTCAAGCGCGCCGCGCATGGCGCGCATCAGGTCGAAGCCCAGCGTCGGCAGGACCAGCATCGTCGCCAGCGTCCCCGCCGCCAGGCCCGCCCAGCCCACCACCTCCCGCGACAGCGCGACCTGCCCTTCCTCCCGCGCCCGCTGCAGGCGCTTCGGTGTGGCGGCCTCGGTCTTGTCGCCGGCCTCCGGGCCATCACCCTCCTCGGCCACCGCTCAGCGCGCCCCTGGCAGGGCGGCGAAGCCCACGCGCAGCGCCTCCAGCAGCGTCGCGATCATCGGCGGCGCCAGCAGGGCCAGCAGGCCGAGCCCGGCCAGGATCTGCCCCGGCACGGCGATGAAGAAGGTCTGCACCTGCGGCGCCAGGCGCGACAGCAGGCCGAGCGCCACGTTCAGCAGCACCGCGCCGACCACGAAGGGCGCCGAGATGCGCAGCGCGAGGTCGAGGGAATCGGCGCCGATCCGCGCCACCGCCAGCGCCCCCGGCCCCGCCGGGAAGGGCGCGCCCGCCGGCATCACCGCGTAGCTTTCCGCCAGCGCCGCCAGCGGCACCTGGTAGAGCCCGGTGGACAGCACCAGCACCGCCGCCATCAGCGCGAAGGCCCGCCCCAGCGCCGTGCCGCCCATGCCGAGCGAGGCGTCGTAGGCAAACAGGCTCGACAGCCCGACCAGCGTCGCGACCGCCTGCCCCGCCATGGCGAAGGCGATCACCAGGATGCGCGCCAGCGTGCCGATCCACAGGCCGACGACGATCTCCGTCACCACCAGCCGCGTCATCTCCGCCAGGTCGTCCGGCATGGGCGGCAGGCCCGGCGCCAGCACGGGCAGCAGCAGCGCGACGAGCGCGAGGCCGAGGCCGAGCCGCAGCGGCGCCGGCACCTCCGCCTCCCCCACGCCCGGCAGCAGCATCACCGCGGCACCCAGCCGGGCGAAGGCCAGCGCGGCCTGGAACACCAGGCCGGGCAGCATCTGCAGCAGCGCGTGGTCCGCTTCCGTCACGGCATGCCGCCGAGCGCCACCATGCGGTCGAACAGCGTGCTGCTCCATCCCTGCATGACGGAGGCGGTGAAGGGCCCCAGCAGCAGCATCAGCGCGCCGCCCATCACCAGCTTCGGCAGGAAGGCCAGCGTCGCCTCCTGCACCTGCGTCAGCGCCTGCACCAGGGAGACGGCGAGGCCCACCACCAGCACCGCGACCAGCGGCGGCCCCATCACCTGCATCGAGACCCAGATCGCTTCGCGAAGCGACTGGGCCATGGCTTCCTCGACCATCCTGCCCTCCTGGCACCCCGCATCCCCTCATGGGCGCGGCGACGCACGCGACCGGCGTGCGTCAGATCGGCATGCGCATCACATCCTGATAGGCGGCGACCACGCGGTCCCGCACCGCGACCGTGGTCTGCAGGGCGAGTTCGGCGCGGGAGATGGCGAGCACCGCTTCCGTCACGCTGCCCTGGCCCATCAGCGCCTGGGTGGAGGCGGCATCGGCGCTGCGGCCGAGCTCGACGGCGCTTTCCATGGCGCGGGCCAGGACGCCGCCGAAGCCGCCCTGCTCCCCGCCCGTCGCCGCCGTGCCGCCGCCGGCCTGCGCGGCATAGGCGGCCGCGGCGCGCAGCGCGCCGGTCGTGCCGGCTACCGGCATGGCCACTCAGTCCGCCCCGGCATGCTCAGCGCAGCGCCTCGATCGCGCGGGTCAGCATGCCGCGCGTCGTCTCCAGGACCGAGAGGTTGGCGCTGTAGCTGCGCTGCGCCTCCCGCATGTCCATCACCTCGACCAGGCTGTCCACGTTCGGCGTCTTGACGTAGCCGCGCGCATCGGCGGCGGGATGGCTCGGTTCGTAGCGCGTCGGGAAGTCGCCGGGCGCGGTGCCGATGCGCGACACGCTCACCAGCTCCGCCCCCATGGCGCGATCGAGGCGGTTGGCGAAGTTCACGGTGCGGCGGCGATAGGGGTCGGCGCCCGGCGCCTCCCCGGTGCTGTCGCGGTTGGCCAGGTTCTCCGCCACCACGCGAAGCCGGGTGGATTGCGCCGCCATGCCGGCGGCCGAGATGCGAAGCGCGCGATCAAGATCCATGCGGTGCTGCCTCCTCCTGCCGCCCCGCTCAGCCCTGTCGGCCGAGCGCGAGGCGGACCATGCCCATGACGCTGCGATGCACGGCCATGGCCAGCGCATGCGCGGTATCGGTTTCCGCCACCCGGACCGCTTCCCGGTCCAGCGAGACGGCGTTCCCATCCGGCGCCGTCTCCGCCAGCGCGCGGTCCTGCGCGGTGCCGGCCGTGGCCTGCCCGGTGCCGCGGAGATGCGCGGGCGAGGTGCGCGCCAGCGGCGGCGCGCCGGCCGCGGACAGGACCTGGGCGAAGGGCACCACGTCCCGCGGCCGGTAGGCCGGCGTGTCGGCATTGGCGATGTTCTGCGCCAGCACCACCGTCCGCCGGTCCAGCCAGGCAAGGCGGCGCTGCGCCAGCGCCAGCACGTCATGCCCCCCGCCGGCCGGCCTTCGCGTCGATGTGCCCGTCACGTCCATGCCCCATCCTGGCCCCGGGGTGATGAAGGAAGGGTTTCGATCGCGGGGTGGCCACGCCGCTCGCGGGGGCCCGCGCCCGCCGTGCCGCTGAGGTAACCGCGCCGGCGTAGAGGAAGCGTTCATCCCGCCATGCGCCAATGGGCGCCATGCCGAAAACCGCCACCCATGCCGAGGCCGTCCACGCCGCCATCGAGGCCATGGGCGGCACCGTGGCCGTCGCCCGCGCGCTGGTGGAAGGCGGGCGGCGCGTCGATCTCGAAGGGCTCGACCGCGATGCGGCCGCGCTCTGCGCCGCCGTCATGGCCCTGTCGCCGGAGGATGGGCGGCGCCTGCGCCCGGCGCTGGAGGCGCTGCTGCGCCAGGTGGATGGCCTGACCGCCGAGGTGGCCCGGCACTGACGCGGCAGGACGCCGCGTCCTCGACACCCCAATCGAAAACACCCCTGTCGAAACGGGACTCCAGGATGGAGCGGGATGAACGACATCAGCCTTCTGACCGCGGGCCTGACGGCCGGCGCCGCGCTGGTCGCGGTGCTGGCCGCGCTGCTGCTGACGGCGCGCATGGCGCGCGCGGCCGGGATCGGCGCCCGCACCGGCCGCCGCCTGGCGGTGGAGGAGACGCTGGCGCTGGACAGCCGCCGGCGCCTGGTGCTGCTGCGCTGCGACGGCCGGTCCCTGCTGCTGCTGACCGGCGGCGCGCAGGACCAGGTGGTGGGCTGGCTGCCGGATCCCGGGCCGCCTTCCTCCTGATCCTGCTGGCGCTGCTGCTGGGGCCCAGCGGCGGCGCGCTGGCGCAGAGCCTGAACATCGACCTCGGCGCCGCCGGCACCGGCCAGGGCGGCACCACGGCGCGGCTGGTGCAGCTGACGGCGCTGGTCGGGCTGCTTTCCCTCGCGCCGTCGCTGCTGGTGATGATGACGGCCTTCGGGCGCATCGTCATCGTCCTCGCCTTGCTGCGCAGCGCCATCGCCGCGCCGTCCATCCCGCCCAACCCGGTGCTGGTGGGCCTCGCGCTGTTCCTGACCCTCTTCGTCATGGAACCCGTGCTGCAGGCCTCCTGGACGCAGGGCATCCAGCCCCTGTCGGAAGGGCGGATCGGGGAACTCGCCGGCCTCCAGGCGGCGGCGGAGCCGTTCCGGCGCTTCATGGCCTCCCAGGTGCGGGAAGCGGACCTCCAGCTGTTCATGGACCTCGCCCGCCTGCCGCCCTCCACGGCCGGGGAGGCGCCGTGGCGCGTGCTGACGCCGGCCTTCATGGTCAGCGAATTGCGCCGTGCCTTCGAGATCGGCTTCCTGATCTTCCTGCCCTTCCTGGTGATCGACCTGGTCGCCGCCAGCCTGCTGATGTCGCTCGGCATGATGATGCTGCCGCCGACGGTGGTGGCGCTGCCCTTCAAGCTGGCCTTCTTCGTGCTGATCGATGGCTGGCGCCTGGTGGCGGGCAGCCTGGTGCAGGGTTTCGTGCCATGATCGCGACGATGCCAGGGAGGACGGCGCCATGATCTTCACCACCACCAGCACGGTCGAGGGGCGGGAGGTCGATCGCTACCTCGGCGTCGTCTTCGGCGATGCCGTGCTCGGCGTGAACGTCTTCAAGGACCTGCTCGGCGGGCTGCGCGACATCATCGGCGGCCGGTCCGGCACCTATGAACGGGAACTCGGCTCGGCGCGGGACACGGCGCTGGCCAATCTCAGCCAGCAGGCCGCGGCGGTGGGCGCCGATGCCGTGCTCGGCATCGACATCGACTACGAGGTGCTGGGCAGCAACAACGGCATGCTGATGGTCAGCGCCTCCGGCACCGCGGTGAAGCTGAAGCCGGCCGCGGGCGCCGCCGGCGCCTCGCCCTGGGGGCGTTCGCCGGGGTAAGTTTTCGCAACCCAGGATTGTGCTTGCGTTGCGCCATGCCCGCTTCGTAACGTCCCCGCAAGGGGAGGACGGCCATGCGGCTTGTGCTCATCGCGGTGCTGCTGCTGCTCGGCCATGGCGCGATGGCGGAGGAGACCCTGATCGAATGCAGCCCGGCGCGCGCCCCGGGCGTGACGGAGCAGACGGGATCGCGCTTCATGGTGCGATCCTCCGTCGCGCGGCACCTGACGGATGCCGCGCCGACGCTGAAGCTGGACAGCGCGCGGCAGACCGCGATGGCGGTGCCGACGATCGAGGTCACGGCCTTCCGCCCCGAGGGCATCGCCAGCGCCGCCGAATGGCGCGCCACCTGGTTCGAGGCGGTGCTGCACCCCGCCGGCCGGCCCATCCTGGCGGAGGCCCTGCTGCGCGGCACGGTGCGGCCCCCTGCCGCGGGCGATGACCGCACGCCGCTGGTGGCGGAATTCCCGACGCTGGATGGCGGGTGGCTGCCGTCGCGCTGGGATGTCTATGTGCTGGCCTGCGTGGACAAGGGCCATGACGGCGCCTCCGGCCGGGAGAACAGCCGGGAGGTCCGCGCCTTCGCCCGCCAGCCGCTCTACGTCTCCAGCCTCAAGCTCTCCGCCGCCACGGGCATCGCCGCGGCGCTCGGGCTCTACCTGCTGCTGGCGCTGGCCACGCTGCGCACGCAGCGGCGGCAATACGCCTTCGCGCGGGACCGCGCGCAGGCCGAGGGGCGGCACCTGTCGCCGCTGGCCTTCGCGCTGAGGCCCACGACCATCATGCAGGACGCCTTCGGCCATTGCAGCCTGGCGCGCTTCCAGGTGCTGCTCTTCACCCTCGTGCTGACCGGCATCTACGCCTATGTGCTGATGCGCATCGGCACGCTGTCGAACCTGTCGAACAGCGTGCTCGGCCTGCTCGGCATCACGCTGACGGGCTCCGTGCTCGGCCGCGTCGCGGATGGGCCGGTGCTGGAAACGCCGAACCGCGTCTGGCTGCTGGGCACCGGCATCCTGGACCCGACCCCGCGCCTGCCGGAATGGACCGACCTGATCGCCGGCGACGGCGAGATCGACGTGACGCGCGTGCAGGCGCTGGCCTTCACCATCTTCGCCGCCGCCGCCCTCATCATCAAGGGAACCGGCAACCTCGCGAGCTTCGAGATCCCCGACGAGATCAACTACCTCATGGGCATCAGCCAGGCCGTCTATGTCGCGGGCAAGGCGCTGCCGCGGGATGCGGCAAAGCGGCTGAACGACGAGGTCCGCGCGATGCGGGAGGCGGAGCGGGCGGCGCTGGACGCGGACGATGCCGCCCACCCTTCCGCGCTGCGCGGGTTCGAGACGGCGCGCAACGCCATCGGATCCGTGCTGTTCGACGTCTTCGGCGACCGCTTCGACGATCGCGCGCTGCGGGACATGGTGCCGGGTCAGCGACGGGCGCCACCCATTCCGGCGGCGCCCTGAGGGTCAGCGACGGCCGCCGCCAATGCCGGCGGCGCCCTGAACCGCCGCGTCAGCGCGGCAGGTGCATGCTGATATAGGGCGGCAGGTTGAAGGCGCCGACATGGATCTCCGGCGTCCAGTAGCGCGTCGTGTCCAGCACGCCCGCGACATCGGCGCGGCGGCGGATCTCCTCCACCGGCACCTGGCGCAGCGACGCGTCCTTGGCCGCCCAGCCCAGCGTCATGAAGCCGCCGACATAGGTCGGCACCGCCGCGACATAGGCCCAGTTGTCGGGGAAGGACTTGGCGCGGCGCAGCGCCGTCTCCCGCAGCTCATCCGCCTGCATGGCCGGCACGCCGCACTGGTTCACGATCAGCCCGCGGTCGGACAGCAGCCGCGCGGCATTGGCGTAGAACTCGTCGGTGAACAGCACCTCGCCGACCCCGATCGGGTCCGTGCTGTCCACGATCACGACATCGAAGCTGCCGGCTTCCGCCTGGCGGACATAGTCGATGCCGTCGCCGACGATCACCTGGGCGCGCGGGTCGGTCCAGGCATCGCCGGCGATGCCGGGCATGAATTCCTTGGCCAGGCGGATCACCTCGCCATCGATCTCCACCATCACGGCCTTCTCCACCGTGCGGTGCTGCAGGACGCGCTTCAGCACGCCGCCATCGCCCGCGCCGATGATCAGCACGCGCTTCGCCGCGCCATGCGCCAGCAGCGGCACATGGGCGATCATCTCCTGGTAGACGAACTCGTCCATCTCCGTGATCTGGACGACGCCGTCGAGGAGCATGACGCGGCCATGCGTGAAGCTCTCGAACACCATGATGTCCTGGAAATCGGACTTCACGCGGGCGAGTTCGCGCTTCACCAGGAAGCGCTGGCCCCATTCGGCGTAGAGCGTCTCATTCACCCAGGTGTCGGTCGGCATGGTCTGGTCCCGGACAGGAAAAAGGGGGCGGGCCCTGCGGCCCGCCCCCGTCGATGACGGACGTGGCGGCGCGTCAGCCGATCAGGCCGCGCTTGTGTTCCGCCAGCTGCACGCGCTCCGCCTGGAAGCCCTTCTTCAGGGCCGGCAGCGCCTTGTACGGATCGCATTCGCCGCAGACGAAGATGTCGAGCGCGGCATAGTCGCGTTCCGGCCAGGTGTGGATCGACACATGGCTCTCCGCCAGCACCAGCACACCGCTCACGCCGCCATTCGGCGAGAAGTGGTGGAAGTGCCCGTGCAGGATGGTCGCGCCCGTGGCGAGCGCGCCTTCCCGCAGGACCGCATCGATGTGGTCCGGGTCGTCGAGGTTGGTGGCGCCCCACAGATCGATGATCAGGTGGGTTCCCGCGTAGCGGACGCCATTGCGGTGGACGAAGTAGTCCTTCGTCTCCCGGTTCTCATCGGTCTGGGCGTCGCTCGGGAGTTCCGAGACCATCCCCAGTTGGACGAGAGCTTCCATAGTATAGGGCTCCTTCCAGCCAGCAGATGACCAGGGTGATCGAACATCGATCGGGTCAACGGCGCGCGCATATGGGGCATAGCGGGGGGGGGCGCAAGCGAAATCGGACCCCGGTGGTCCGAAAAAAATGCGGGTCCCCCCCGGGGGGTGGCGCGGCACTCCGATTGTGACACCCCGGGGGCAACAAGAAGATTATCGGGTCACGCTGCCGGTTTCCCGCAACGCGTCCAGCCGGCCGGGCAGCAGGCGCGCAACATCCAGTTCCTGCCGCAGCCGCGGCAGGTCATCGAGGCCGCCGATGCGCGCCGCGGTAATGACGCTGAACGCCTCCTCCAGCGGGCCGCCGGCCATGCGCGGCTGCTCCGCATCGCGCAGCGCGGCCAGCCCCGATTCGTCGCCGGCCAGCGCCAGCAGAGCCGCCGTGCGCGCCACCAGCGGCCGGTGCTCCGGCGCCAGCGGGGCGCCGGGCGGCGGCAGCACGGCGGCCAGGTGCGACAGCATGGCGGCGGCGGCGCCGGGCCAATCCTGCTGTTCCGCCAGCAGCGCCGCCAGTTCCGGCACCGCCTGGGGCCCGGCCTCCCGGTACCGCGCCACGGCATCCGCCACGCGGCCCGCCCGCGTCAGCGCGCGGGCTTCCAGCAGCCGGCGTTCCTGCGCGAGCGCGCTCGGCAGGCCGGGCGAGGCCGTCTCCTCCAGCGAGGAGAGCGCCCCCGCCGCATCGCCGGCGCCGAGCGCCAGGTTCGCCAGCCGCACGCCGATGCGCGCGCGCGCCTCCGCCCCCGCCGCGCGGGCGGCGGCGCGCTTCAGCACATGCGTCGCCCGGTCGACGAGGTCGAGCGCCGCCAGCCGGTCCGCCAGCGAGGCCAGCGCCTGTTCCGTGCCATCGCCGGGCGGCAGCAGGTCCAGGTGCGAATCGAACAGCGCCACCGCCTGCACCGGCGGCTCCCGCGCGATGGCGCCGATCAGCGCCTGGGACTGGCGCGGCCGGATGGTGGCGGCCAGTTCGGGGAAGATCCCCTCCGTCTCCCGCAGCAGGTCGAAGGCGCCGCGCGGATCGCCGGCCGCTTCCTTCAGCTCCGCCAGGCGCAGCCTCGTGTCGCTTTCCAGCCCGTCGCCCCGCCAGGCCGCCAGCGCGGATTCCAGCCCCGCCGCGGCGCCCGCGGCATCGATGCGTCCCGTGGCCAGGCGCAGCTCCGCCGCGCGCCGCATGGCGACGGCGCGCGCGCGCCGGTCCCGCCCCGCGATCAGCGCGTCATAGCCGGCCAGTGCGGCATCCACCTCCCCCGCCGCCTCCGCGATGCGGGCGCGCGGCAGGGCGAGCGCCGGGTCATCGCCCTCCCGCGCCGCCACCAGGCGCCGGGCGGCGGCGATCTCCCCCTGCTCCGCCAGCGCCTCCGCCGCCGCCGGCAGCAGGCGGGCGAGCAGCGGCTCCGGGTAGGACAGCATCAGCGGCAGCGCGGCCGCGACGGCGCCGCCACCGGCCTGGCCGCGCGCCATGGCCAGCAGCCCGCGCCACATCGCCAGCTCGTCGCTGTCGGGCCCGGGATGGTCGAGGCCCGTGGCCTCCGCCACCCGGCCGGACATCAGCGCCGCGGCGCCGTGCAGGGCGCGGGCGCGCAGCGTCTCCGCCAGGCGCGGGTCGTCCCGCATGGCCAGCGTCGCCATGGATTGCGCTTCCTGCGGCAGGCCGAGCGCCAGCAGCGCCTCCGCATGGCGCAGCCGTGCCGGGCCGCGCGCCAGCGGCGGCGCGGCGGCCACCGCGCTGGCGGCGTTGCGCACCCGTTCCTGCAGGGCGGCGGGCGAGTCCGCGGGCAGGTCGAACAGGCGGGACATGGCGGCGGCGGCGCTGGTCGCGGCCGGCGGCTCCATCCCGAGCGCCAGCGGCGCCCCGGGCGCGCCGGCGGCGATGAACTGCCCCTCCCGCGCCACCAGCGTCACGGCGTCGGAACGCGGCAGCAGCGCGGCGCCGAGCCGCGTCGGCAGCAGGTCGAAGGCGGCGCCGCGGCGGCCGAGCGGCACGGCCTCCACCCCATCCTTCACGGTGCCGACCAGCAGCAGGCTGCCGGTCTCGGGATCGATGACGGTGACGCTCGCCCCCGCCTGCGCGGCGCGCAGCAGGATGCGGGGCGGCGGGCCGGGTTCCAGTTCCGGCAGGATGGAGCGCTGGGCCATCGGCTCCGCCGGCGAATCGATCACCCAGGCCTGGCCTTCCCGGCGCAGGCGCGGCGCGGCGAAGGCGGCCAGCGGCAGGCGCAGCGTGGTGGCCTGCGGGCTGGCGGAGACCTCGCCGCCCGCCAGCGCCGGCTGGGCCGCCAGCGGGGCAAGGTCCAGCGCCAGCGGCGCGTCGAGCACCATCACCCAGGACTGGCCGCGGCGGAACAGCGCCGCGCCGGTGCCGGCGGGGCTGGGCACGGCGATGGCGGGCCCGGCCAGCAGCCGCACCGGCGTGCCGCGGGGCGCGGCGGGCGTGGCCGCGGGCGCGGCGCCGGGGGCCGGCAGCGCCTGCTGCGCGACGGGCACGACGGGGGCGGTGGCGATGGGCAGGCTGGGCGGCGTGCCGGCCGGCGGGCGCGGGGCGGGGCGCGCGGCTTCGGGCGCGCGCGGGGGCGGCGCTTCCGCCACGCGGGCCGGGGGCTGGGGCGCCGGGCGGGCCGGCACGGGCGGGGCCGGCGGCGGCGGCGGCGGGGTGGCCGCCTGGCGGGACGGGGTGGCTGCCTCGCGGGGCGGGGGCGCCTGCCGGGGCGCGGCCTCCGCGGTACGCGGTGCGGCCTCCGCGGCGCGTGGCGCGGCATCCGGCGTCGCCCGCGCTTCGGCCGCGGCGCGCGGCGCGGCATCGGCGCCCGGCGGTTCCGCGCGCGCCGGCGTGGTCGCGGGGGGCGGCGCCGCCTCGCCCGGGTTCATCACATCGACGATGATCCGGTTGCCCAGGCGGAAATGCCGGGCCCGCGCGCCGGGGGCGAGGGTGAATTCCGCCACCTCCCCCTGCACCGCCAGGCCGCGCAGGTTGCGCACGGGCCGGCGGGTGGCGGCGGCATCGAAATCGGCGGCGGCGGCGAAGCGGAGCGTGAGCTTCCCCTCCGCCTCCTCCACCCGGTAGCCGACCTCCCGCGGCCAGTCGAAGACCACCCTGCCATGCGTGGGGTGGTCCCCGACGCGGATCGGCACCCTGTCCTGCGCCGCCACGGGAAAGGCGGGCAGGACCAGGGCCAGCAGGGCTGCGGCCTGGCGGATCAATCGAAATCCGCCAGCAGCTTGTCGATGTCGGCCTGGCTGACACCGGCACCGGGAAGCTGCGGGCCATTGGCCAGCCGCCGTCCCTCGGTCTCCGCATCGTCGGCCGGCTTCGGCGCGGGCGGCG
The DNA here is from genome assembly GCF_016805305.1 of Falsiroseomonas ponticola. Taxonomy (GTDB): domain Bacteria; phylum Pseudomonadota; class Alphaproteobacteria; order Acetobacterales; family Acetobacteraceae; genus Falsiroseomonas; species Falsiroseomonas ponticola. The sequence goes on from NZ_JAERQN010000017.1 coordinate 23,075, forward strand.
GCGCGGCCGGCAGGGCGTGGCCGGCGGCGACCGCGCCGAAGCGCTCCGTCACCTGCGCCACCCGCGCCTCGATCGCCTTCAGCGCCGTCACCACCTTGCCGATGCGCTGGCCGGTGATGTCCTGGAAGCTGCAGGCTTCGTAGATGCGGGTGATGGCGCCGGACAGCGCCTCCGCCTCCCCGCCCCCGACCCGGCCGGCCACGCCTTCGAGCACCTCGCAGCAATCGAGGATCTCGTTGGTGGCCTGCGCGGTGTGGCCGACGATCGCATCCAGCTCATCCGTCGCGGACGGGATGTGGCTGATGTTGATGTCGTCCACGCGGAGCGAGGCGATCTCCTCCTTCGCGCGCGCGACGGTGCGGCCGAGCCCTTCGAGCTCCGCCAGCAGCGCCGCCTCGGTCGCCGTCAGGTCGCCGGCCATGCTGCCGAGCACGGCACGCACGGCGGCATCGATCCGCGCCTCCTCGGGCGTGGCGCCGGCATTCGCCGGCGCGATTCCGTCAGGCATGGACCATGACCTTCTCGATCTTCTCGCGCAGCGTCTCCGCGTTGAAGGGCTTGACGATGTAGTTGGACACGCCGGCCTGCTTGGCGGCGACCACGTTCTCCGTCTTGCTCTCCGCGGTGATCATGATGAAGGGCGTGTTCTTCAGCCGCGCATCGGCCCGAACCTCCTTCAGCAGGTCGAGGCCCGTCATCGGCGCCATGTTCCAGTCGCTGATGACCAGGCCGAAATTGCCGGCGCGCATCTTGGCCAGCGCCTCGGACCCGTCCGTCGCCTCCTCGACATTCTCGAAGTCGAGCTGCTTCAGCAGGTTCCGGATGATGCGCAGCATGGTCTTGTAGTCGTCCACGATCAGCACCGGTGTGTTCTTGTCCATCGGCCTCGCGCCCCTGTTTCCCGTCGAAAGTCCCGTCGATCCGCCATCCTGGCGCCAGTCACCGCACGGCCGGACGCTCGGCGCGCAGGCGCGCCAGCTCCGCCGTCAGCAGCCTCGCCCGTTCCGGGCGCATCGCGCCCATGACCGGGGATGCCTTCGCTTCCCGCATCCGGTCCACGATGCGGACCAGCACGGGCATCTCCAGCTCATCGAAGATCGTCGCCGCGTCCCGCGGGCGCATGCCTTCGTAGAGCTTCACCAGGCCGCGCAGCCCCGCTTCCTCGCGCTCCGCGCGGTCGCGTTCCAGGGCCTCGAGCCGCTGCTGCAGCGCGGACAATTCCTGCACCCGCTGCGCCAGGCGGCGCTCGGCGGCGGCCACCACCGTCTCCCGCGCCGCGGCCTGCTGTTCCCGCGCCTCGATCTCCGCGCGCCGCGCCCGCAGCGCCTCCAGCACGGCGCGCTCGGCCAGCTGCTCGGGCGTCGGGCCCGGCGGGGCGGCCGGCGCGCTGGCCGGCGCGGCGGGGGGCGTGGCCGGGGCGGGGGTGGGCGGCGTGGGCGCGCGCGTGGGTTCCGCCGGCGCGGGGGTGGAAGCGCGCGCGGTGCCGATCGTCGCCGGCGCGCCCGGCTCCAGCCGCAGCAGCCGATCGACCTTCGCCACCACCAGCACGCCCGCCAGCACGGCGGCCACGGGCATCAGGCGCAGGCGCGGCAGGGACAGGCGGCGGATCATCTCACCGTGCCTCCCGCAGCGCGCGCAGCAGGTCGCGCTCCGCCTCGCTGCGCGGCATCGCGGCGGCCGGCGCCACGCCCCGCGGCGCGGCGGGTTCCGGCGCGCGTTCCGGCATGCCGCTGGCGATGGGCCGCGCGGCGCGCACCAGGCCATCCAGCCGGTCCGCCAGGGATTCCGCCCGCTCCGCCAGGTAGCGCAGGTCGTCGCGCAGCGGCTCCGCCACCGCCACCTTCTCCGCCACCGACCGCCCCGCCTGTTCGGCGGTGGCGCGCAGCCGGGCGAGCGCCGCTTCCGCGGCCTCCGTCGCCTCCGCCATCCCCGCGGCGCCGCTGGTCACGGCCGCGCCTTCCCGGCGCAGCGCGGCGATCTGGCGTTCCAGCCGCCAGGCGAAGGGCACCGCCACCGCCAGCAGCAGCAGCAGCGCCCCCTGGGCGAGCCATTCCAGGGCGGTCATGCGCCCTCCCCCACCACCGGGCGGCGGCGTTCGCGCTCGATCCGAACGGCGAGGCGGTTCTCCCGCCGCCCCAGCTGCGCCTCGAACAGCGGGATCTCCCCGCAGCGCAGCCGCACCGGCGCGCCCGGGGGGGAGGAGAGGGTGAAGCTGTCCCCCACATTCAGCCGCAGGATCTGGGACAGCGGCATGGTCTGCTCATCCAGCACCACGTCCAGCGAGACGTCGGTCTGCCGCAGCTCCTCCGCCAGGTGGGTTTCCCAGATGCTGTCCCGGCCGAAGCGTTCGCCCATGAACTGCTGCAGCAGCAATTCGCGCACGGGCTCCAGCGTCGCGTAGGGCAGCAGCACCTCGATCCGCCCGCCGCGATCCTCCATGTCCACCCGCATGCGCCCCAGCACGGCGGCGTTGGAGAGGCGGGAGATGGCGGCGAAGCGCGGGTTCACCTCCAGCCGCTCGAAGCGGAAATCGACGGGGCAGAGCGGCTCGAACGCCGCGCGCAGGTCGCCCAGCACCACGCCGATCAGGCGCTCCACCAGCGTGCGCTCGATGGTCGTGTAGGGACGGCCCTCGATGCGCATGGCGGCGGTGCCGCGGCGGCCGCCCAGCAGCACGTCCACGATCGAATAGATCAGGCTGCTGTCCACGACGATCAGCCCGTAATTGTCCCACTGCTCCGCCTTGAACACCGCCAGCATGGCCGGCAGCGGGATGGAGTTCAGGTAGTCCCCGAAGCGCAGCGACGTCATGGCATCGATGGAGATGTCCACGTTGTCGGAGGTGAAGTTGCGCAGCGTCGTGGACATCAGCCGGACCAGGCGATCGAAGACGATCTCCAGCATCGGCAGGCGTTCGTACTGCACGAGGCCGGCGGAGATGATCCGCTCGATCCCCGTCGCCGCCTGGTCGCGGGAGGGGCCGGATTCGAAGCCCAGCAGGCTGTCGATCTCGGCCTGGTTCAGCACCCGCGCGGCATCGGCGGGCAGCGGCGCGGCGGCGGCGGCCTCCTCCGGCTGCGCCCCCTCCTCCTCCAGCGCCGCGCCCCAGGCGGCGGCGAGGTCCTCGTCCTCCGTCCCGCTCATTGGACCAGCATCTCCACGAACAGCACGTCGGTGACGCGGGCGGGCGCGGCGGCCAGGTTGGCGCGGGCGATCAGCTCCTCCCGCAGCCGGTGCGTGCCGGCGCTGCCGCGCAGCTCCTCCGGCCGCACTTCCCGCAGATAGGTCTGGAACAGGTCCTGCAGCCGCGGCATGGCGGCCTGCACGGCGGCGGCATCCTCCGCCCGGCTGATCTCGATCTTGGCGCGCAGCCGCACGAAGCTGGCGCGGCGGCCCGGCACGTTCAGGTTGGCCACGATCTCCGGCAGGTCCACGAAGGCGGGCGGGCTGCGCGGCGGCGGCGCGGGCTCGGCCGCGGCCTCCGCCGTCTCCGCCGGGGGCGGGCCCATGCCGAGCAGCTTCGGCAGGATGCCGGTGAACCACAGCCCGGCGCCCGCACCGATCAGGAGCAGGACGGGCAGCAGGATCAACAGCAGCTTCTTCTTGCCGCCCTTCTTCGCGGCCGGCGCCTCGCCTTCCGCCGCCTCCGCCTTGGCTGGTGCCGCCGCCGCCATCCTGTCGCCCGCGTCCTTCTGCCTGCGCGCCACATGCCCGGCGCGGATCGCGCGCCAGTCGCCCGGCGCGCCTTGCGCGCCGCCGCCACCCGGAGGGGGGACGGAGGCGCACCATCGCCGGTCCGGCTTAAGGAAGGATTGCGATCGTGCCGGTGGCGGACAGGGCTGCCGGGCGGCAGCGCGTTTTTCCCCGCCCCCGGCAAGCCTTGCCGGGCGCCGGGCGGCCCCGGGCTGGCCCCGGGCTGGCACGCGGCTTGCGCCAGGGGCCACACCCTTCTGCGCGGAGCTCGTGCCTTGGACAGTCCCGGCTACATCGTCCTGTCCCGCCTGGTGGCGCAGGCCCGCGCCAATGCGGTGACGGCCAACAACATCGCCAATGCCGATACCCCGGCCTTCCGCGGCGCGCGCCCCGTCTTCTCCACCGTGCTGGAACAGCAGCGCGGCGCGGCCCTGCCGCCCGGTGGGCGGGAGGTCTCCTTCACCCAGGACCGCGCCACCTGGCGCGACGACCGTGCCGGCCCCCTGGCCACCACGGGCAATCCGCTCGACATCGCGATCTCGGCCCCGGAGGGCTACTTCGTCATCGACACCCCGCGGGGGGAGCGCTTCACCCGCGCCGGCCGCTTCGTGCTGGATGGCCAGGGCCAGGTGGTGGACCAGGACGGCAATGCGGTGCAGGGCGCCAATGGCCGCCCGCTGCGCCTCGGCCCCGGCGACAGCCGCATCGACGTGCTGGCGGACGGCACGCTGCGGACGGAGAACGGCGATGCCGGCCAGTTCCGCATCGTCCGCTTCGACGACACCCAGCGCCTGGTGGCGGAGGGCGACCGCCTGCTCTCGGCGCCGGAGACGATGCAGCCCCGGCGCGTGGACGCCCCCGGCCTGGTGCAGGGCGCGGTGGAGGGCAGCAACGTGCGCCCGATCGTCGAGCTGACGCGGATGACGGAGGAGCTGCGCGAGTTCCAGTTCGTCACGCAGATGGCGGAGAAGGAGGGGGAGCGCCTGGGCAGCGCCGTCGAGCGCATCCTGAAGCGCCGATGACCCGCACGACAATGATGAACGACGCCCCCACGCCCCCGGCGAAGGACCACTGACCCATGCGCAGCCTGCACATCGCCGGGACCCGTCAACGACAAGAAACGCCGGCGACGGCGAAGGAGATCTAGGCCATGCGCAGCCTGCACATCGCCGGCACGGGCATGATGGCCCAGCAGACCAACGTCGAGGTCATCTCCAACAACATCGCGAATATGAGCACCACGGGCTACAAGCGCCGCCGCGCCGAATTCCAGGACCTGATCTACCAGAACCTGCGCCGCGTCGGCTCCCAGAGCGCCGATACCGGCAGCGTCCTGCCCTCCGGCGCGCAGGTCGGCCTCGGCGTGAAGACCGGCGCGGTGTACCGCATCTCCGAACAGGGCAGCCTGTCGCAGACCGAGAACCGCTTCGACCTCGCCATCCGCGGCAATGGCTATTTCCAGGTGGCGCTGCCCTCGGGCGAGACCGCCTATACCCGCGACGGCACCTTCGCCCTCTCTCCAGAAGGGGTCATCGTCACGGCGGATGGCTTCGTGGTGCAGCCCGGCATCACCATCCCCGCCGCCGCGCGGGACGTGACCATCAATTCCAGCGGCGAGGTCTTCGCCAAGCTGGATGGCCAGGTGGCGCCGCAGAATGTGGGGCAGATCCAGCTGGCGATCTTCGCCAACGAAACCGGCCTCGAAGCCATCGGCGACAACCTGCTGATGGCCACCCCCGGCTCCGGCGCTGCCCAGGCCGCGGCCCCAGGATCGCCGGGCTACGGCCAGGTGCTGCAGGGCTTCGTCGAGACCTCCAACGTCAATGTGGTGCAGGAGATCACGAACCTGATCACCGCCCAGCGCGCCTATGAGATGAACAGCCGCGTCATCTCCGCCAGCGACGAGATGCTCTCCACCCTGACCAGGCTGCGGTGAGGGCCATGCGCTTCCTCCTCATCCTCGCCCTGCTGTTCACGGCGCCCGCCGCCGCGCAGGACGGCGCCGTCATCCGCCCGCTCTCCACGGTGGAGGATTCGGTCGTGCGCCTGTCCGACCTCTTCGAGGGGGCGGGCGCGCGCGCCGGCGTCGTGCTCGGCCCCGCCCCGGCCCCCGGCCAGCGCCAGGTGGTGGAGGCCGCGCAGCTGCTGGCGATCGCGCGCCAGAACGGCATCCCCTGGCGCCCGACCGGCGGCGCGGACCGCGTGGTGCTGGAACGCCCCGGCCGCGCGGTGGAGCGGGAGGAGGTGGTCGTGCTGCTGCGCAACGCGCTGCGCGGCCAGGGCGTGGACCCGCAGGCGGAGATCGAGCTGCTGAACTTCAGCGCCCCCCTGGTGCCCATGGCGGCCTTCGCCCAGCTTTCGGTGGAACAGGCGACGATCGACACCGTCGCCCAGCGCTTCGGCGCCACGCTGGTGGTGGCGGCCGATGGCATGGCGACGCAGCGGCTGCGCATCAATGGCCGCATCCAGCCCACCGTCCCCGTGCTGGTCGCCACCCGCCGCCTCGCGATCGGGGAGGTGCTGGGCCCGAACGATGTGCGCCTGGTGCGCATGCCCGCGGGCCGGCTGCGCCCGGGCGTGGCGGAACGCCCCGAACAGGCGCTGGGCCAGGCGGTGCGCCGCCCCGCGGCCGCCGAACAGCCGCTGATGCTGGCGGACCTGACGCAACCCCTCGCGGTGGAACGGGGATCGACGGTGACGATGCTCTACGACATTCCCGGCATGGCGCTGACGGCGCAGGGACGGGCCATGGAAGGCGCCGCCCGCGGCGCGGTGGTGCCGGTGATGAACCTGGCCAGCCGCATCGTGGTGGAAGCCCAGGTGATCGGCCCCGGCCGCGTCCGCGTGGGGCCGGGCCGATGAGGCGCCGCCTCGCCCTGCTCGCCCTGCTGGCGCTGCCGGCCTGCGAGCGGCTGTCCGAGGTCGGGCGCCCGCCCGCCATGGCGGCGATCGAGAACCCGACCGCCGATCCGCGCTGGCGCCCCGTCTCCATGCCCATGCCGGCGCCGCAGGACCCGACCTCCGGCGCCAACAGCCTCTGGCGGCAGGGCAGCCGGACCTTCCTGCGGGACCAGCGCGCGGCCTCGGTCGGCGATCTCGTGACCGTGCTGGTCTCCATCGCGGATGAGGCATCGCTGCAGAACCGGACGGAGCGGGAGCGGGACGGGACGGATACGCTCGGCCTGCCGCGGCTGCTGGGGCTGGAGACGTCGCTGACCCGCCTGCTGCCCAACGCCATCGACCCCAGCGCCCTGGTGCAGACCAACGGCGCGCAGACCAGCACCGGCACCGGCACGGTCCGGCGGACGGAGACGGTGACGCTGCGCGTGGCGGCCACCGTCGCGCAGGTGCTGCCGAACGGGAACCTGGTGGTGGCCGGGCGGCAGCAGGTGCGGGTGAATGCGGAGCTGCGGGACCTGCAGGTCAGCGGCATCATCCGCCCGCAGGACATCGCCAGCGACAACACGGTGAAGCATGACCGGCTGGCGGAGGCGCGCATCGCCTATGGCGGCCGCGGCACGCTGTCCGACCTGCAGCAGCCGCGCATCGGGCAGCAGATCCTGGACATCATCCTGCCGTTCTGACCTGGAAAGCCCGACCACGAATGGTTGGGGGGTCTACGGGGGGCCTGCCCCCCGTTCCGCCCCGCATGTAGGGTTGGCGTCGCGGCTACGTGCGGGGCGGAAGAATGCACGGGGCCTGCCCCCCGTTCCGCCCTGCATGTAGGGTTGGCGTGGCGGCTACATGCAGGGCGGTAGGATTTATGTGCGGGCGATTCTTCTTGCAGCGGGACCCGGCGGGGCTCGCGCGCTACTTCGAGACGCAGAACCCGACGCCGAACCACCCCGCCTCCTGGAACATCGCCGTCACCCAGGAAAGCCTGGTGGTGCGCCGCCATCCCGAGGGGGCGCGGCACCTCGACCGGCTGCGCTGGGGGCTGGTGCCGTCCTGGGCCAAGGACACCAAGGACGCCGCCAGGCTCATGAACGCCCGCGCCGACGGCATCGCGGAGAAGCCGTCCTTCCGCGACGCCTTCCGCAAGCGCCGCTGCCTGGTCCCGATGGATGGCTTCTACGAATGGCGGAAGGCGGAGGACGACACCAAGCAGGCCTATGCGGTGGCGCTGGCGACCGGGGAGCCGATGGCCGTGGCCGGGCTGTGGGAGGGCTGGAAGCAGCCGGACGGCACCTGGCTGCGCACCTTCACCGTCATCACGACGGAGGCGAATGAGAAGCAGGCCCTGGTGCATCACCGCATGCCGGTGATCCTGCCGCCGGAGGTCTGGGACGCCTGGCTGGGCGCCGAGCCGGCGGAGCCGGAGGAGCTGCTGGAACTGCTGGTGCCCTGCCCGGCCGAGGAGCTGGCGATCTGGCCGGTGGACAACCGCGTGGGCAAGGTGGCCGAGAACGATCCCCGGCTGCTGCGGCGCGACCCGTCGGCCAAGCCCCCGCCGGAGCTTGACGACGCGCCGCCCGACCTGGCTGGCTGACCCACCGCCCCCGTCGCGCCCGCCGCGCAAGGGGGGGATGGGCCGGCCGGCCCGTCAATCGTCGCGGTGGACGCGCTCCATGCGCTCGTGGCGCTCCTGCGCCTCGATGCTCAGCGTCGCGATGGGGCGGGCTTCCAGCCGGCGCAGGCCGATCGGCTCCCCCGTCTCCTCGCAATAGCCGTAGGTGCCGTTCTCCACGCGCTCCAGCGCCTGGTCGATCTTGGAGATCAGCTTGCGGGCGCGGTCACGGGTGCGCAGCTCCAGCGCGCGGTCGGTCTCGACGCTCGCGCGGTCGGTCAGGTCGGCCTCGATGATGCCGCCCTGGCCCATGGAGGACAGGGTCTCGCCCGCCTCCCTCAGCAGCTCCCCACGCCACTTCAACAGCTTCTGCCGGAAATATTCCAGCTGAAGGGGGTTCATGAATTCTTCGTCGCTCGACGGACGGTAGTCCGGCGGCAGGGTCACGAGCATGGCTTACTTCCCCAACCTCCGCCGCCCCAGGCCCGGCGCCCCGGTAGGCGAAAGCGGGCGGACCATAGTGGCGGCGGTGGCCGGTGGGCAAGTCGTCATTTGCACGCAAGTTCCTGATGTTTGCCCCTTTTTCAGATTGATGAATCGTATGCGACAGGTCGGGGACCCGCTCAGCGGCGGCCGCGCCGCGCCAGTTCGATGCGCGCCCGCAGCCCGACCTCCGCCATCAGGCCGGCCAGGACGGGCTCCAGCCCAGCCTGGTCCTCGGCTGCCAGCCGCGAAAGCCGTTCCAACCCCGCGGGATTTCCTTCGCCGTCCAGCAGGGCGATCTGCAGGTGGCGCAGATCGTCCAGCGCCTCCGCCGCCTGGCGCCGGGCGCGCGCGGCGCGCTCCTCCACCGGCGCGGCGCTGCCCGATTCCTGCAGGGCGAGCAGGCTGCCCGGCGGCGCGGCGGCCCCCGCGGCCGCGGTTTCGGGCGCCGAGTCGCCCGCGCCGGCGGCCAGGGCGAAGCCCCCGCCGCCGGGGCGCATGCGCCCGCGCCCCACCGCCCCCATCGCCCCCGGCCTGACCGGTCCCACCGCCATCGCCCTGTCCTCCTCGCCAGCCGCCACCAGGCGGCCGGCCGGCCTTTTTGCCGCCCGGGATGCAGCCCCTGCCCGGGCCCGGCAAAGCCTGCCGCCCGAAGCCCGGGCCCGCGCTGGCACGCCGCTTGCCCTTCGCACCCCGCGTCCCGCCACCAGGACGGCGGCGGCACGGAGGAGAGCGTGGCGACAAAACATTGCCCGAGGATGAGCACGGCGCGGTGCGTGGTTGCCACGCTGCTGCTCATCCTCCTCATCCTGCTGCCGTCGGTGGCGGGCGCCCAGGTCCGCATCAAGGACATCGCGGATGTCGAAGGCGTCCGCGACAACCAGCTGGTGGGCTACGGCCTGGTGGTCGGGCTGAACGGCACGGGCGACCGGCTGCGCAGCGCCGTCTTCACCCGGCAATCCCTGATCGGCGTGCTGGAACGCCTCGGCGTCAACACCCGCGACCAGGAACGCCAGCTGGATACGCGCAACGTCGCGGCGGTGATGGTCACGGCGAACCTGCCGCCCTTCAGCCGCACCGGGTCGCGCATCGACATCGCCGTCTCGACGCTGGGCGATGCCACCAACCTCACCGGCGGCACGCTGCTGGTCACGCCGCTGCTGGGCGCGGATGGAGAGGTCTATGCGGTGGCGCAGGGCGCCATCGTCACCGGCGCCGTCTCCGCCCGCGGCGCCGCCGGTTCCGTCACCCGCGGCGTGCCGACGGCCGGGCGCATCGCCAATGGCGCGACGGTGGAGCGCGAGATCGCCTTCCGCTTCGCCGCCACCAACCAGCTCCGCCTCGCGCTGCGCAACCCGGACCTGACCACGGCGCGGCGCATCGCCGCCGCCATCAACCGCTTCGGCGGCGGCAACGTGGCTGTGGCCAATGATCCCCGCACCGTCACCGTCAACATGACCGGCCGCGATGCCGTGGGCTTCCTGGCGGAGATCGAGCAGCTGCGCGTGGTGCCCGACCAGATGGCGCGGGTGGTGATCGAGGAAGCGAGCGGCACCATCGTCATGGGCGCCAATGTCCGCGTCTCCACCGTCGCCATCGCGCAGGGCAACCTGACCATCCGCATCACGGAAACCCCCCAGGTCAGCCAGCCCAACGCGCTGTCGAACGGGGAGACGGTGGTGGTCCCGCGCACCAATGTGGAGGTGGATGACCAGTCGGAGCGCCGGCTCGGCATCCTCCGCGGCGGCGTGACGCTGGAGGAGCTGGTGCGCGGCCTCAACGGCCTCGGCGTCGGCCCGCGGGACCTCATCACCATCCTGCAGACCATCAAGGCCGCCGGCGCCCTGCAGGCGGAGCTGGAGGTGCGATGACCATCGCGGCCACCCTGCCCGGCGCCACCAGCGGCGCCCCCACCCTGGCCCGCACCCCCGCCAACCCCGAAGCGCTGCGCCGCGCCGCGCGGGACTTCGAGGCGCAGGCGCTGGGCGCCCTGCTGCAGCCCATGTTCCAGGGGCTGGAGACGAAGGGCCCCTTCGGCGGCGGCGCGGCGGAAGCGCAATGGCGGCCGATGATGGTGGACGCCATCGCGAAGGACCTGGCGCGCGCCGGCGGGCTTGGCCTGGCGGATGCGGTGCTGCGCGAACTCACCAGGCTGGCCGGCGCCGCGGGCCAGCCCACCACCCCGGAGACGAGAGCCCCATGACCATGATGCAACCCCTGCTGATCGCCGCCCAGCGCCTGGCGGAGGCGCTGCGCGCGGAGAACGAGGCGCTGGCGAAGCTCGACCTCTCGGCGGCGGCCGCGCTGGCGGGGCCGAAGAAGCAGGCCTCCGACGCCTTCGCCGCCGCCTTCGATGCCGCCAGCCGCACCGGCGCGCAGACCGAGCCGCGCGACCGCGCGCGGGCGGAGGAACTGGCCGGGCGGCTGCGCGACCTCGGCGTGGAGAACCGGCGCCTGCTGGAACGCGCGATCGACCTGCAGTCCCGCGTCATCGAGACCATCGCCGGCGCCGCCCGCCCCGAACGCCCCGGCACCTATGGGGAGCGGGGTGGGACGCGGGAGGGAAGGCCGGGCCCGATCTCCCTCGCCTCCCGCGCCTGAACGCTCAGGCCGCCGGCCGTCCGGCGCGCAGCTGCTGGACGATGCCGGCGTTGAAGCCGCGATAGGCGGCGCGGGCCAGTTCCACCCAGCGCGCCTCCACCGCCTCCACCGCCGCCTCGCTCCGCGTGCCGAAGCCGACCCAGGCGCCGGAGGTCCCGCCGCTGGCGCGCATGGTGGCGAAGGGCTCCGCCGAGGCCGCGGCCTGCGTCACCTGCGCCATGCCGATATCGGAAGCGCCCATCCCCGGCCGCCGCGCCGCATAGGCCACCTGCGTGCCGGGCGCGACGGAGAAGGCCGCCGTCGCCTCCGCATTCGCCGTGCCCGCCAGCAGGCTGCGGCCGGAGGAGGAGACGTTCACGTAGTCCAGCCGCAGCAGCGGCGCGAGCACGAGGCCCTGCGACGCATCGCCGATGCGCTGCATCGCCTGGTTGCCGCCGATCATGGCCATGGCGCCGAAGCCGCCGCCCGCCCCTTCCCCCGCCATGCCGGCGATCAGCGGCGCCTGCGCGGCGCCCAGCGTGCGCCAGGCGGTGGAGGCACCACCCAGGATGGTGCTGCCGACGCTGCCATCGGTGGCGTTGCCCGCCACCCGCGGCGCGCTGGACGCGGCCCCGCTGGCTTCCTCCGGCGTCGCCACCTCGATCCCCGCGGCGCGGAGCTGCGCCAGCAGGTCGGCATGCGCCTCGTCCACGATCATCTGGTAGGTCTCGGGCCGGATGCCCGTGAGGCCCGTGCGCACGCTGGCGGTGCGCGTGCTGCCGCCGCCGAATCCGCCCATCAGCCCGCCCTGCGACACGGCGCGGGCGTTCTGGGTGTGGATGTAGCTGATGCCGTAGGACGGCACGAAGACCTTGCGCGTGCCGACCAGGTTGGCCGGGACGGTGGAGGAGAAGCCGACCGCGAGCGGCGCGACCTCACCCGTCCGCGCCGCGATCGCCTCGGCACCCGGGCCGCTGGAGGCGGTGGTGGTGCCGGAGGCAAGGCCGCTCTGCGCGGCGATCGATGCGGCGCCGGAGGCCACCGCGGCGACGCAGCCCGACAGCATCGGCGCGGCCGCGGCCAGAAGCACGAATCTCGATATTGGCATCATTATCGTATCGTTCCCTCCCAGAGAGGTTTTTGACGCTAGACCGCAACGATCGGCGCCGCCAGATGGTGGGTGGCAGCGCCGCATGGACAGCGTCGTTTTCGCGGCGCAGCATCGCCGCCACCCATGCTGCGTCGCCACGCCACCTTCATCGTCATCTCCCTGCTCACCCTCTCCGCCGCCATCGCGGTGCTGCTGCTGCGCGGGCAGGCCGCCTTCCGCCACGCGCTGGAGGCGACCTGGGGGCTGATCCTCACCGTCGCGCCCTCCATCATCGGGGGCCTGCTGCTCTCCGCCGCGCTGCGGCAGTTGGTGCCGCCCGGCGCGCTGGCGCGCTGGATGGGCGCGGAATCCGGGTTGCGCGGCCTGGTGGTGGCCACCGCGGCGGGCATGGCGATGCCGGGCGGGCCGGTCGCGGCCTTCCCCGTCGTGCTGGTGCTGGCGCAGGCGGGCGCGGATCGCGGCGCGCTGATCGCCTTCGTGCTCGCCTGGTCGCTGAACGGGTTCCAGCGCATCCTGGTCTGGGAACTGCCGATCCTCGGCCATGATTTCGCGCTGCTGCGGCTGATCTGCGGCCTGCCGCTGCCGGTGCTGGCGGGCCTGATCGCGCGCTGGCTGCCCATCCGCTGGACGCCGGAGGATGCGCCCGCCTTCAAGCCCGCGCCGGGCCCGCAGCCATGACCATCGGCGTCATCGGCATGTGGGTCCTGGCGCTCGGCGCGCTGTTCCTCTGCCTGCGCCGCAGCCCGAGCGTCGCGCGCCGCGCGGCGGGCGAAGCCGGCACCTCGCTGCTGCGGGTGGCGCCCGTCATGCTGATGGCGCTGCCCATGGCGGCCTTCGTGTCGGAACTCATCCCCGATGGCTGGGCGGAACGCTGGCTCGGCCCCGATAGCGGCGCCGCCGGCGTGGCGCTGGCGACGCTGGCGGGCAGCGTGCTGCCGGGCGGGCCCTTCGTCGCCTTCCCGCTCGTGCTCGGCTTCCTCAAATCGGGCGCGGGCCCCGCGCAGATGGTGGCGCTGATCTCCGGCTGGGCGGTGCTCGGGCTGCACCGCACCCTGTCCTGGGAACTGCCGATCCTCGGCCCGCGCTTCATCCTGCTCCGCCTGTCGGCCAGCCTGGTGCTGCCCTTCCTGGCGGGCCTGGCGGCGGAGGCGCTGCTGCCGCTCTTCCCCGGCGCCGGCCTTCGCTGAGTGAGCCGCCGTTGCGGTCGGGCCGCCGCTTCGGCATAGCGTGGCCGCGATGCGCCATGACACGACGACACCGGAGGAAGACGCCTGGGCCGCGCTGCTGCGCGCCCGCGATGGCGGCGCGGTGCCGGCAGGCGCGCTCGGCAATCTCTTCGCGCCCCTCTTCGCCGCGCCCGCCGCCGATGATGGCTGCATCGTGATCGGGCGGCTCGCGCAGACGCTGGATGGGCGCATCGCCTGCGCGAATGGCCACAGCCAGTGGATCGGCGGGCCCGGCGACATCCTGCACACCCATCGCCTGCGCGCGCTGTGCGACGTGGTGATGGTGGGCGCCGGCACCGTCCACCATGACGATCCGCGCCTGACGACGCGGGAGGCGCCGGGCCCCAACCCCGTGCGCGTGGTGCTGGACCCCGCGCGCCGCCTGCCCGCCACGCATCGCGTCTTCACCGATGGCGCCGCGCCCACGCTGCTGGTCACCGCCACCGACGGTGGTTCCTCGCACGGGCAGGCGGAGGTGCTGCGCATGGGCGCGGGCGCGATCGACCTGCCCGCGCTGCTGCGCGCCCTTGCGGCGCGCGGCCTGCATCGCATCTTCGTCGAGGGCGGTGGCCGCACCGTCTCCGCCTTCCTCGCCGGGGGCTGCCTCGACCGGCTGCATGTCACGCTGGCACCCGTGATCCTCGGCTCCGGCATCCCGGCCTTCACGCTGCCGGAGGCCGTGCGCATGGACCAGGGGCTGCGCTTCCGCTGGGCCGTGCACGGGATCGGGGAGGATCTGCTGTTGGACATCCCGCTCGGCCGCCGTCGCCCGGGCAGTTGCGAAGGCGCCGCGCGATGAAGGCCACCGCATTCTGGACCGTCGCACCGCGGCAGGGCGCGCTGCGGGCGCATGACCTGGCGGTGCCGGGGCCGGACCAGGTGCTGGTGGACACCATCGCGACCGGCATCTCCCGCGGCACGGAACGCCTGGTCTTCGAAGGCCGCGTGCCCGAAAGCCAGTGGCCGGTGATGCGCGCGCCGCTGCAATACGGCGACTTCCCCTTTCCCCTCTCCTACGGCTACAGCGCGGTCGGCCGCGTGCGCGCGGGGGCGGAGGCCTTGCTGGGCCGCCGCATCTTCTGCCTGCACCCGCACCACGATGCCTTCGTCGCGCCGGCTTCCATGTGCATCCCCATCCCCGATGCCGTGCCGGATCATCGCGCCGTGCTGGCGGCCAACATGGAAACCGCCGTCAACGTGCTGTGGGATGCGCGGCCGCTGGTCGGCGAACGCGTGCTGGTGGTCGGCGCCGGAGTCGTCGGGCTGCTCGCCACCTTCCTCCTCGCGCGCATCCCGGGCATCGACCTCGCGGTCTGCGACATCGACGAATCCCGCCGCGCCATCGCGGAGAGCTTCGGCGCCGCCTTCGTCGCGCCCGATGACGCGCCGGGGGATCGCGACCTCGTCATCCATGCCTCCGCCAGCCCCGCGGGCCTTCGCCTCGCGCTGTCGCGCTGCGGCTTCGAGGGCCGCGTGGTCGAGGCCTCCTGGTTCGGGGACAAGGAGGTGGCGCTGCCGCTGGGCGAGGCCTTCCACGCGAAGCGCCTGTCCATCGTCTCCACCCAGGTCGGCCAGGTGGCGCCCGCCATGCGCGGCAAGCGCGCCTATGCGGACCGCCTGGCGCTGGCACTGTCGCTGCTGGACGATGCGCGGCTCGATGCCCTGCCCGGCCCCGCCATCCCCTTCCAGGATCTGCCGCAATCGCTGGGCAGCGTGCTGTCGCCACCGCCCGGCGATCCGCAGCCGCTCTGCCCCTTCGTCACCTATATATAAGTGAGAGACCGCGCCCGATGTTCAGCCTGACCGTCGTCGATCACATCATGATCGCGCACAGCTTCCGCGGCGATGCCTTCGGCCCCGCGCAGCGCCTGCACGGCGCCACCTTCATCGTGGAGGCCGAGTTCCGCGCGCCGAAGCTGGATGACCTGCACCTGCTGGTCGATATCGGCCTGGCGAAGGATCACCTGCGCGCCATCCTGGCGCCGATGGACTACCGCAACCTGGATGCGGAGCCGGTCTTCGCGGGCAAGAACACCACCACCGAATATCTCTGCCTGCACATCCATGGGCTGCTCGCCAAGGCCTGCCGCGACGGCGTGCTGGGCGATGGCGGCAAGGCCGTCACGGGCCTCAAGATCCTGCTGCGGGAAAGCCACATCGCCTGGGCCGCCTTCGAAGGCCCCGTTGGCGAGGGTCCGGTCTGAGCGATGAAGATCGCCTTCCTCGTCCCGGGGCCCATCACCGCCATCTCCGGCGGCTATGGCTATGACCGCCGACTGGTCGCGGGGCTGCGCGCGCTGGGCCACGACGTCACGGTGCAGGAACTGGCGGGCCGGCACCCGCTGCCCGATGACGCGGCCCGGGAGAGCGCGCGCGCCGCGCTCGCGCAGGTGCCGGTGGATGCGCACATCGTCATCGACGGCCTCGGCCTGCCGGCCTTCGAGCCGCTGCTCGATGCGCTGGAGCGCCGCGGCGCCACCGGCCTGATCCATCACCCGACGGCGCTGGAACACGGCAATCCCGGCCCCGTGCGCGATGCGCTGCGCGCGGCGGAGCAGGCGATCTTCCCGCGCCTCGGCCGCCTGGTCGCGACCAGCAACCTGACGGCGCGGCGCCTGGCGCCGGAATTCGGCGCCGATCCCGCCCGCATCGGCGTGGTGGAACCCGGCACCGATCCCGCGCCGCGCAGCGCGGGCTCCGGCGGGCCGGGCTGCGCCATCCTCGCCATCGGCACGCTGATCCCGCGCAAGGGGCATGACGTGCTGCTGCGCGCGCTCGGCACGCTGCCGGACCTCGACTGGACGCTCACCATCGCGGGCGGCGCGCGCGACAAGGTGCACGCGGATGGGTTGGTCGCGCTGGCGGAGGAACTCGGCATCACCCGGCGCGTGACCTTCGCGGGCGAGGTCGCGGACATGGCGCCGCTCTGGGCGCGCGCCGACCTCTTCGCGCTGGCCACGCATTGGGAGGGCTACGGCATGGCGGCGGCCGAAGCGCTGGCCCGCGGCATTCCCGTGGCCATCACCGCCGGCGGCGCGATCGCGGAGGTGGTGCCGACGACAGCCGGCGTCATCTCCCCGCCCGGCGATGTCGTCTCCCTCGGCAAGGCCATGCGCCGCGCGATCTTCGACACCGACCTGCGCGCGGAGATGGCGGAAGCGGCGTGGGAGGCCGGGCAGCGCCTGCCGCGCTGGGAGGACCGCGCCAGCGCCTTCGTCACCGAGATCGAGAAGGCGGCCAGCCGATGACGGAGACCTTCGACGGCGACTGGCTCGATCTGCGGGAGCCCCATGACTCCGCCGCGCGCAGCGTGGCGCTGGCGCAGCAGCTTGCCGCCGCCCTGCCCGCGCGCCCGCGCATCCTCGACCTCGGCGCCGGCACCGGTTCGCTGCTGCGCTGGATGGGCCACTTCATCGGCCGCGCCCAGGCCTGGACGCTGGTGGACGCCGACCCCGAGCTCGTCGGCCGCGCCTTCGAGACGATTGCCGGCCGCGCGCTGGAAGCCGACTGGACCGTCACCTGGCCCGGCCGCAAGACGCTGCTGGTGCATTCCCCGCAAGGCGCCTGGCGCGTGGAGGCGCTGGTCGCCGACCTGCGGGAGGCACCGGACAACCTGCCGCTCGGCCAGGTGGATGCCGTGGTGAACACCGCGCTCTGCGACCTGGTGTCGGCGGCATGGGTGCAGCGCGTCGCGGCGGGCTGCGCCGAACACCGCCTGCCCTTCTACGCCGCGCTGAACGTGACGGGGCGGGAGCGCTTCATGCCGTCCCACCCCGCCGATGCGCTGGTGGCGCGCGGCTTCGCGCGCGACCAGCTGCGCGACAAGGGCTTCGGCGGCACGGCACTCGGCGCCCGCGCCCCCGCCGTGATCGCGGAAGCCTTCGCCGCCCATGGCTACAGCGTGCACCGCGCGCCGAGCGACTGGGTGATCACCCGCCGCGACGCCGCCATGGCCGCCGAGATCGCCGATGGCCATGCCCGCGCCGCCATGGCGCATGAACGCCGCGACCGCCGGAAGCTGCTGGACTGGATGGTGGATCGCCGCGCCCAGGCCGGGCTGCTGCGGCTGTCCGTCCGCGTGGGCCACACCGACATCCTCTGCCTGCCGCCTGAGAAGGGTTGACCCCATGCCGCTCCTGCTCGGCTGCATCGCCGATGACTTCACCGGCGCCACCGACCTCGCCTCCATGCTCGTGCGCAACGGCATGGCGACGGTGCAGGTCATCGGCGTGCCCAGCGGCCCCCTGCCCGATGCCGATGCGGTCGTCGTCGCGCTGAAGTCGCGCACCGCGCCGGCGCGGGACGCCATCGCGGAAAGCCTGGCGGCGGCGGAAGCGCTGCTCGCGGCCGGCGCGAAGCAGCTCTTCTTCAAGTACTGCTCCACCTTCGACAGCACGGATGAGGGCAATATCGGCCCCGTCGCGGATGCGCTGCTGAAGCGCCTCGGCGCCGGCTTCGCCCTCGCCTGCCCCGCCTTCCCCGCCAACAACCGCAGCATCTACCAGGGGCACCTCTTCGTCGGCGCCAGCCTGCTGAACGAAAGCGGGATGGAGAACCATCCGCTGACGCCGATGAAGGATGCGAACCTGGTCCGCGTCCTGTCGCGCCAGACGGAGGGCTCGGTCGGCCTGGTGCCCTTCGCCGTGGTGGACCAGGGCGCCACCGCCATCCGCCAGGCGATGACGCGGCTGGCGGAGGGCGGGCGGCGCTACGCGATCGTGGACGCAACCAGCGACCAGCATCTGATGGCGATCGGGGAAGCCGCGGCGAACCACGCCCTCATCACCGGCGGATCGGGCGTCGCCATGGGCCTGCCCGCGAATTTCCGCGCCAAGGGCCTGCTGCCGGAACGCGCGGATGCGGCGACCCTGCCCGCCGCCGCCGGGCTCTGCGCCGTCATCGCCGGCAGCTGTTCGCGCGCCACCCTCGGCCAGATCGGCTTCGCCCGGGACCATGCGCCCGTGCTGGAACTGGACGCGCTGGCAATGCCCGACCCCGCCGCGCTGGCGGCGCAGGCGCTGGCCTGGGCGGAGGGCAAGCTCGACGCGCAGCGCCCCATCGTCATCGCCGCCTCCGCGCCGCCGGAACAGGTCGCGGCGCTGCAGGCCAGGCTCGGCCGCGATGCCGCGGGCGCGCTGGTGGAACACGCGCTCTCCACCGTCGCCGAAGGGCTCGTCGCGCGCGGCGTGAAGCGCCTGGTGGTGGCGGGCGGCGAGACCTCCGGCGCCGTCGTCTCCCGCCTCGGCGTCACCACGCTCCGCATCGGGCCGGAGATCGACCCCGGCGTGCCCTGGACCTTCGCGGAGCCCGCCGGCATCCACCTGGCGCTGAAGTCCGGCAATTTCGGCGCGCGCGACTTCTTCCTGAAGGCCTTCGATACGCCTTCCGATGGCCGTAGCGCCGCAGGCGCGGAGGGCTGAATCGGATGGCCAACACTTCTGAGGCGGCGTTGCGAACGCAGTTGGCCAACCTGGGAAAATCGCTGTTCGACCGCGGCTATTCCGTCGGCACCGCGGGCAACATCAGCGTGCGCCTGGCCGATGGCTACCTGATGACGCCGACCAACTCCTCCCTCGGGCGGCTCGACCCCGCGCGGATCAGCCGGCTGGATGCGGGCTGGCGGCACATCGGCGGCGACAAGCCCTCGAAGGAGGTCTTCCTGCACCGCGCCGTGCTGACGGCGCGGCCGGAAGCGGGCGCGGTGGTGCACCTGCATTCCACCCATGCCACGGCGATCTCCTGCCTCGCGCCCGAGGGCGGCGATGCGGAGATCCCGCCGCTGACCCCCTACTTCGTCATGCGCATCGGCCGCAGGCTGCCCTGCGTGCCCTACTACCGCCCCGGCGACGCGGCGATGGAGCAGGACGTCCACCAGGCCGCGCTCGCCGCCAAGGCCCTGCTGCTGGCCAACCACGGCCCCGTCGTCAGCGGCGCCACGCTGGTGGAGGCCGTGAACGCGGCGGAGGAGCTGGAGGAAGCCGCGCGCCTCTCGCTGCTGCTGCGGGACGTGCCGGGCGTGCGGCGCCTGACGGCGGCGCAGGTGGATGACCTGCTGGCGACCTTCGGGTAGCCGCTACAGCGAGGCCGCCGGGTCGATGCGGATCACGTAGCTCCGCCAATCCGCCCGCTCGGCGATCCGCTCATACAGCGCGATCGCCGCCGCATCGCCTTCCGGCACGATCCAGCGCAGGTGGCTCCAGCCCCGCGCCTCCCCTTCCCGCACCGCGGCGGCGATCAGCGCGCGCGCGATGCCGCGGCCACGCGCTTCCGGCCGCACGAAAAGGTCGTCGAGGTTGCCGCAGCGCCGCGCGAAGACGACCTCCGGCAGGTCGAACAGGATGGCGAAGCCGATGGCCTCGCCACCCGCCTCCGCCAGCAGCACCTCCGCCGCCGGATGGCTGGCCAGCAGCGCCGCCTGCGCGGCCGGCGATGCCATCTCCGCGCCCGTCAGCACCGCGCGCATCTCGGCCGCGTAGAGCGCCAGCAGCGGCGCCAGGCGGTGCCGCTGGTCGCGCGGCAGCATGGTGATGGTGGGGCTCATCGCGGGGCTCCGAACGCGAAAGGGGCGCCGCCCGCGTGATGCGGACGACGCCCCCTCGCCGGGATCGGCAGGCGTATTAGGAAGCGGATTCCGGCGTCGCGGCGGGGGCGGGCGCCGCGGCGGCGGCGGCGGCCTTCTTCGCGGCGCGGGTGGCGGCGGCCTTCTTCGCGGCTTCGCTGCGCGCGGAGGGGGCGGCGGCGGCAGCCTTCTTCGGGGCGGCAGCCTTCTTCGGCGCGGCGGCCTTCTTCGGGCTCGCGGCCTTCTTGGCAGCCGGCTTCTTGGCGACCGCCTTCTTGGGCGCAGCGGCCTTCTTGGCAGCCGGCTTCTTGGCAGCGGCCTTTTTCGGCGCGGCCTTCTTGGCGGCCGGCTTCTTGGCAGCGGCCTTCTTCGGCGCGGCCTTCTTCGGCGCAGCCTTCTTGGCAGCGGGCTTCTTCGCGGCAGCGGCCTTCTTCGGCGCAGCCTTCTTGGCAGCCGGCTTCTTCGCGGCGGCGGCCTTCTTCGGCGCGGCCTTCTTGGCAGCCGGCTTCTTGGCGGCGGGCTTCTTCGCCGTCTTCTTCGCGGTCGCCATCGCCATCGCCTGGGCGCGCGGTGCGGCGGCCTCGGTCTCGGCCTCGGTGGTCACGGTGGTATCGGTCATGTGGTCAGGATCTCCGATCTTTTGTCCGGTGAGTGGTGTTCCGGTGGTGATGGGCCCGCGCGGCTTGCGCCGCCTCGTGCCCGCGAAAGCCGTCTGGATCGTGCGTCTTCCAGGTGGCGCGGATCCCGTATCGCGCCGTCCCGGTGCAGCCGCCGTCCCGCTTCCGCCGGCGCCGGTCAGGGATGCGATGCCTGCGGCGTCACGCCGCGTCGCGCCCTTCCCGGCTTCTCTCCCGCCAGCGCCCGGCGCCGCGATGGCGCTGGTTGCCCGCGCCGCGATGGCGCTGTTTGGCGGTGCGGAACATGGCGTGCGCTGCACGATCCCCTGCTCCACGAGCCTGCGGTCCATGGACCGATCCTTCCTGCTGCGCGACACCGCCCGTGTGTTCTGCGTGACGTCGTCGCCGCGAGGATGAAGCCGCCTTGGCGCCGACGCTCACGCGAATCGCGTCAAGCGATGCGTGCAGCGTCACGCTATCCGTGTGTGCAACCTGCCTGTCAAACGAAAACGCACGAACGACGTGCAGCGATGTGCATCGCGTGTGCAGCGACGTGCGAGAGAGGCATGCGAAGGCAGTGACGCATGCCTGTTCCGCGATGCGCGGAAGCGGTTGTCGCGCCGCTTCCGCCACGGGGAAGACGCCGCGCGATGACGCGCGGCGTCCTTCTTCAGCGCGCCGACATCGGCGGCACCGGGCGCTGCTCCACGCCGGTGTAGTGCGACAGCGGACGGATCAGGCGGTTGTCCGCCGCCTGCTCGAACACATGCGCGGCCCAGCCGGTGATGCGGGAGCAGACGAAGATCGGCGTGAACATCGGGATGTCGAAGCCCATGAGGTAGTAGGCAGGGCCCGCCGGGAAATCGAGGTTCGGGTGAATCTTCTTCACCCGCATCATCTTCGCCGCCAGCACGCGGCTGGTCTCCATCCAGCGGCGGTCGCCGACCACCTCCGCCATCTTCTCCGCATACTTGGTCATCGTCGGTACGCGCGAGTCGCCGTTCTTGTAGACGCGGTGGCCGAAGCCCATCACCAGCGCCTTGTGGTCGAACTTGCCCTCCAGCCAGTCCTCCGCCGCCTCCGGGCTGCCGATCTCGGTCAGCATGTGCATCACCGCCTCATTGGCGCCGCCATGCAGCGGGCCCTTCAGAGCGGCGATGCCGGCGGCGATCGCGCCGTGGATGTCCGCCCCGGTGGAGGTGACCGTCCGTGCCGTGAAGGTGGAGGCGTTGAAGGTGTGCTCCGCGTAGAGGATCATCGAGACGTCGAAGGACTTGATGACCTCGGGCTGCGGCACCTTGCCGAAGACCAGGTGGAAGAAGTTCTCACAGAACGGGAGGGAGGGGTCGGGCTCGATCGGCTCCTTCCCCTTGGACAGGCGGTTGGTCGCCGCCACCGCGGTCGGCAGCTTGGCCAGCAGCCGCATCGCCTTGCGCCGCTGCGCGGCGTCGGAGACATCGGCCGCCTCCGGATCCTCCGCCCCCATGAAGGAGACGGCGGTGCGGATCGCGTCCATCGGGTGCGCGTTGCGGGGGATCTCCCGCAGCACCCGCAGCAGCGCGGGCGACAGCGCCCGGTTCGCCCGCTCCTCCGCCTGGAAGGCCGCCAGCTGCCCGGCATTCGGCAGCTCGCCATGCCACAGCAGGTAGGCGACCTCCTCGAAGTTGCTCTCCTCGCAGAGGTCCTGCACGGCATAGCCGCGATAGGTCAGGCTGTTCGTCTCCGGCATCACCTTGGAGACGCTGGACACGTCGGCATAGACGCCGACCAGGCCCTTGTAGAGGGTCGGTGTGGCTTCGCTCATGGCTTCACTCCCCTTGCCGCAGGGCGGGCGGAACGCGCGGCTCCGCCCGCGGGATGCGGTACTCGTTAACGGTCAGAAGATGCCCGACTCAAAAGATGCCGGGCTTGGCGTCGAGCAGCGTGCCCGCCGGCAGCACGACGTTCAGCGCCGAGAGTTCGCCGGCGCCGAGGCTCGCCAGGTTCTGGGCAGCCTCCAGGAAGCGGTTCTGCTCCCGCGCCGAGATGATGCCCTCGGTCAGGATGCGGAACTTGTTGACGTACTGCTCGCGCGCGAAGGGGCGGGCGCCGTTCGGGTGGGCATTCGCCACGCCGAGTTCGTCCACCAGCTTCGACCCGTCCTTGAACAGGATCTCGACCCGCCCGCCGAAGGACAGCTCATTGGGATCGCGGGAGTGGTACTTGCGCGTCCACTCCGGGTCCTCCGTGGTCTCGATCTTGTGCCAGAGGCGGACGGTGTCCGCCCGGCCGGCGCGCTTCGGCGCGTAGCTGTCCACATGGTGCCAGCGCCCGTCCTGCAGGGCGACGGCGAAGATGTACATGATGGAATGGTCGAGCGTCTCGCGGCTCGCCTTCGGGTCCATCTTCTGCGGGTCGTTGGCGCCGGTGCCGATCACGTAGTGGGTGTGGTGGCTGGTATGGATGATGATCTTCTCGATCGCCTCCATGTCCTGGATCTGCTCCCGCATCCGGAAGGCCAGGTCGATCAGCGCCTGGGACTGGTACTCCGCGCTGTGCTCCTTGGTGTAGCTGTCCAGGATGGCGCGCTTGGGCTCTCCGGCCTCGGGCAGCGGGACCTCGTAGTAGGTGGGGTCATAGACCGTCTTGCGGCCCTGGCTGTCCGCCTGCGTGCGGCCCGACAGCACCCAGGCGATGACGCTGTCCTCGCCTTCGTAGATCGGGCTCGGCGCGCCCTCGCCGCGCATGCAGCGGTCCACCGCCTCGATTGCCAGCTTGCCGGCATGGGCGGGGGCATAGGCCTTCCAGGACGAGATCTCGCCCTTGCGGGACTGCCGGAAGCTCACGGAGGTGTGGAGCGCCTGCTGGATCGACTGGAACACCACCTCCTGCTTCAGGCCCAGCAGGGTGCCGATGCCGGCGGCCGCCGCGGGGCAGAGATGGGCGATGTGGTCCACCTTGTGCTCATGCAGGCAGATCGCGCGCACCAGGTTGATGTGCAGCTCATAGGCCGTGGCCAGGCCGCGCAGCAGGTCCTTGCCCGACTTGCCCATGGCCTGCGCCACCGCCAGCACCGGCGGGATGTTGTCGCCGGGGTGGGAATAGTCGGCCGCCAGGAAGGTGTCGTGCATGTCGAGCTCGCGCACCGCCGTGCCGTTCGCCCAGGCCGCCCATTCCGGGCTGACCGTGGTGCCGGACTTCACGCCGAACACGGTCGCGCCGCCCGCCTTCTTCGCATGGCCCAGCGCCATGCCGCGGGCGGAGACGACCGGCCGGCGGTTGATGGCGGCGATGGCGACGGAGGCATTGTCGATGATGCGGTTGATGATCATGGCCTGCACGTCCTTCTGGACGGCGACCTTGTCCACGGCGACGCCGGCCATCTTCCAGGCCAGCTGGTCCTCGCGCTTCAGCAGCGCCTTGGAGGGGTGGACCTTCACCGGATGCAGCTTCATCAGCGTTCCCCATTGATTGGATAGTGACGCGCCGTTTTGGACCCGCTTCGCGTGATCGTCCATTCCGATTGGCGTGCGCCCGCGATAGCCTTTCCGTATCGGATCGACGGGACCGCGCATGGATTTCCGCCTCGTCAGGCGCCTCGGCCATTTCCTCGCGGTGGCGGAGGAAGGGCATTTCGGCCGTGCCGCCGCGCGGCTCGGCATCTCCCAGCCGCCACTCACCGCGCAGATCCAGGCGCTGGAGCGTGAGCTCGGCGTCCGGCTGCTGGAGCGCAGCGGCAAGGGCGCGCGCCCGACGCGGGAAGGCGAGGCGCTGCTGCCGCTGGCCCGCCGCATGGCGGAGGATGCGGGCCAGATCGAATCGCTGGCCCGCGACCTGCGCGCCGGGCGCAGCGCCCCCGTCGCGCTGGCCTGCGTCACCTCCGCGCTGTTCGACTACCTGCCGCCGCTGGTCCGCGGCCTGCAGGCCGCGCGCCCCGCCTCCGCCATCGCGGTCAGGGAGATGGACACGGCCGACGCGGTGGAGGCGCTGCGCCGTGGCGAGGTCGATCTCGCGCTGCTGCGCCTCGACCGCGATCGCCACCCCGTGAAGCTCCGCCCGCTGGGGCGGGACGTGCTGGCGGCCGCGCTGCCGGAGGGGCATCCGCTGGCGATGGAGGATGCGCCGCTGCCGCTGGCGGCGCTGGCGGATGAGCCGATGCTGGTGCTGCCGCGCGGCATCAGCCCCGCCTATTCGGATGCCATGGTCGCCGCCTGCCATGCGGCGGGCTTCACGCCGCGGGTGACGCGGGAAGTGGGCAGCGCCATGGCGCAACTCGGCTTCGTCGCCGCCGGCCTGGGCGTGGCGCTGGTCAGCGCGGGCATGGCGCGGCTGCGCCCGCCGGGCGTCGCCTTCCGGTCGCTCGCGGGCCCCATCCACGCCGTCGGCGTCGCCCTCGCCTGGAACGCGGAGCGGGAGAACGAGGCGACGCGCCTCGCGCTCGACCTGGCCGACCGCCTCTTCCCGCCGGCGAGCGAGGCGCCGTGACCAGCATCCCCGCAGACAAACCCGCCCCGTTGCGCTAGACCCTGCCCATGGATCTCTCCCCGGACCAGGTCAGGGCGGCGCGCGCCGCCGGCTGCACCTTCATCGCCGCCACCGAAGACCAGGTGGCCCGTCTCACCATGCAGCGGCGCGTCTTCCGCATCGATGGTGTGCCCCACCTCGCCCGCCGCGCGCAGAGCGGCTTCTACGAAACCTACGGCACCCTCGCCCCCCTGCTGGGCCCGAGCGAGAGCGGCGAGCCCCCGGCGCCCCCCGCCGAGACGCTGCAGGAAGCCGAGGCCGCCGATGCCTCCGCCACCCTGGCGCTGGCGGCGGAAAGCCGTGGCGGGCGCGGCGCGCAGGTGATCCGCCGCGGCCGGCCGCGCAGCCCGCGCGGCGGCTGAACCGCCCGCGGGGATGCCGGCGCCGCTGCTCGCCCTTCGCGGGCTGCGCGTGGCATTCCCCACCCCGCGCGGCCTGGTCCGCGCCGTGGATGGCGTGGCGTTCGACATCGCGGCGGGGGAGGTCCTCGCCCTGCTCGGCGAATCCGGCTGCGGGAAATCCGTCACCTCCCTCGCGCTGATGGGCCTGCTCGCCCCCGGCGCGCGGGTGGAAGGCGAGATCCGCTTCCTGGGCCGCGACCTGCGCGCGATGGACCCCGCCGCCTTGCGCGCGCTGCGCGGCGAGGCGCTGGCCATGGTGTTCCAGGAACCCATGGCCGCGCTCAACCCCGTGCTGAGCGTCGGCCGCCAGGTGGCGGAGGCGCTGGTCGCGCATGGCCGCGCCGGCCGCCGCGCGGCCAAGGCACGCGCGATCGAGCTCTTCGCGGAGGTCGGGCTCTCCGACCCCGCCCGCCGCTACGATGCCTATCCGCATGAACTCTCGGGCGGCATGTGCCAGCGCGTGATGATCGCCATGGCCATCGCCTGCGACCCCGCCCTGCTGATCGCGGATGAGCCGACCACGGCGCTCGACGTCACCATCCAGAAGCAGATGCTGGCCCTCATCGAGGACCTCCGCCGCCGGCGCGGCACGGCCGTGCTGCTGATCACCCATGACCTCGGCGTGGTGGCGGAGAATGCGGACCGCGTCGCGGTGATGTATGCCGGCCGCATCGTGGAGACGGCGCCGGCGCGGGACCTCTTCGCCGCGCCGCGCCACCCCTACACGCGCGGCCTGCTGGATTCGATGCCGGACCTGGATGACGAGGAGGCGGTGCTGCACGCCATCCCCGGCCAGGTGCCGGATCTGGCCGCCCTGCCGCCGGGCTGCGCCTTCGCCGCCCGCTGCCCGCGCGCCAGCGACCGCTGCCGGGCGGAAGCGCCGCCGCTGGCGGAACACGGGCCCGGACGCGCGGCGCGCTGCTGGCACCCCCTGCCATGACCGCGCTGCTGAAGGCCGAGGGCCTGACCAAGCACTACCGCGTCGCCCGCCCGCGCCTGCTGGCGCCGCGCCCGGTGCTGCGCGCGGTGGAGGACGTCTCCTTCACGATCCGGGAGGGCGAGACCTTCGGCCTGGTCGGCGAAAGCGGCAGCGGGAAATCCACCACCGCGCGGCTGGTGCTGCGCCTGATCGCGGCCACCGCGGGGCGGGTCGAATACCGCGGCCGCAGCATCCTCGACCTGCCCGCGCGCGATTTCCGCCCGCTGCGGCGGGAGATGCAGATGGTCTTCCAGGACCCCGCGGGATCGCTCAACCCCAGCTACCGCGTGCGCGACCTGATCGAGGAACCGATGATCGTCCACCGCACGCCGGCCACGGCGGCGGAGCGGGCGGAGCGGGTCGCGGCGCTGCTGGCGCAGGTGGGGCTGGACCCCAGCCACGCCGCGCGCTGGCCGCATGAATTCAGCGGCGGCCAGCGCCAGCGCATCGGCATCGCGCGCGCGCTCGCGGTGGAGGCCAGGCTGCTGGTGGCGGATGAGCCGGTCTCCGCGCTGGATGTCTCCGTCCAGGCGCAGATCCTGAACCTGATGCGCGCGCTGAAGGACCAGCACGGCCTGTCCTACCTCTTCATCGCGCATGACCTGGCCGTGGTGAAGCATATGAGCGACCGGGTCGCGGTGATGTATCTCGGCCGGATCGTGGAACAGGCGCCGCGCGCGGAGATCTGGCGCCGCCCCGCGCATCCCTACACGAAGATGCTGATCGCCGCCGTGCCGCGCGCCCGGGTCCCCGACCACCGCGCCGCCGCCGTTCCCCCCGGCGAGATCCCGAGCCCCGTCGCGCCGCCCCCCGGCTGCGCCTTCCACCCGCGCTGCCCCGCGCGGATGGCGATCTGTTCGCAGCAGGCGCCGGTGGCGAAGGAGATCGCGCCCGGGCATGTCGCGTCCTGCCATCTTTATTGACCTCAGGCGCCGGCGCCCGCTCCGCGGGCTTGGCTTCGCGGCCCTTCGGTCGCTACCCCACCACCACCCTGAACCCGTTCCCCCGCCAGAACCCATCCGGCTCCAGGCTGCCCCGGTAATGCGCGTTCGCCTTCTCCGCTGGTGAGGAGAAGCAGCCGCCGCGCAGCACGCGCCGCCAGTCCCGCGGTGCCTCCGCTTCTTCGCGTCCGTCGTCGCCGCGCCACGGATAGGCGAAGGATGGCAGCGCCATCTCCGGCCCCCACAGCGTGTGGCACCATTCCCAGACCTGGCCGGCCATGTCGTCCACGCCCCAGGGCGAGCGGCCGCGCGGAAACAGGCCGACCGCGCAGGGCGCATTGAGGCCCGCGCTGTCGCCGTTGCAGCGATCGCCATCCCAGGGCGCGGCCCAGGGATGCACGGGCGCGTCGCTCTCGCCCTGGCTGCCCCGCGCCGCCCATTCCCATTCGGGCTCGCTCGGCAGGCGGACGACATCGCTCGCGCCGATGCGGCCCTCCGCCCGCCAGGTCTCCGTCAGCCAGGCGCAGCAGGCGACGGCATCGCGCCAGGTCAGGTCGGTCGCCGGCGCATTGGCCAGCGCCGGGTCGTCCCGCGCCGGCGAAACCCAGGCCCGGCCCGTCGCCGCGACGAAGCGCGCATAGAGCGCGTTCACCACGGGGTAGCGCCCGATGCGGAAGGCCCCGACCGCCACGCGATGCACGGGCCGCGACGGCGCCGCCAGCGCCGATCCCATCACGACCTCCCCGCCCGGCACATCGACCAGTTCCGCCAGGTCACGCGGGTCGCCCCGCCGCGCCAGCTCCCGCCCCGCCCGCGCCCGCTGCGGCACGCCGAGCCGCCCGCCCTCCACGATCGCGCGCAAGGCCTCCACCAGCCCCGGCACCGCGCCCGGCTCGATCTCCGCCGCCAGCAGCGCGCCGGCATCGCCGGTGCGGACCAGGCAGGCGGCCAGCGGCGCGGCGATGGCGGGATCGGCGGCGACGACGTGGCGGAGCACGGCGGGCATCCCCGCCTCATCCTCCAGGAATCGCAGCGCAAGCATGGCGGGGCTGGCATTCTCCAGCATCCGCGCTTCCAGCAGCGGGCGCATGAAGCCGGCATCGAGGAGATCGGCCTCCGCCGGCGTGGCGCGCACCAGCAGCGTGTCCCGCAGCACCGGCGCGCTGGTCGCCGTGACGCCGAGGCGCTGCGCGATGGCGAGGTAGCCCGGCAGCGCGAAGAGTGGCGCGCGCAGCGCCTCCGGCAGATGCGCCCGCTGCGCCGCCAGCAGCGGCAGAAGCCGGTGGCGCCGGAACCCCTGCGGCAGCACCCAGCCGCCCGCGACCTCCGGATCCGCCACCAGCAGCGCGCGCAGGCCGGGCCGCGCGGCGATGGCATCCGGCAGCGCCGGGTCATCCGCGTCATCCACCAGCAGCAGGGCGCCGGGCGGCAGCGATTCCAGCGCCAGGCCCGGTGTCCAGAAGACAGGCGTGGCGGCCGGTGCCTCCCAGGCCTCCGGCTTCGCGAGCCCTTCCTCGTTCCGCACCACCGGCGTGGGATCGGGCGGCGCGCCGGCGGCGAAGCGCGCGACGTGATGCAGCATCGTCGTGCAGCCGCCGCCGGGCGGCGCCAGCAGCAGCAGCAGCGGCGCCTCCGCCGCCAGTTCCAGCGCGGTGCGATGCACCGGCGTGGTCCGCGCCGCCGGGCCGCGGCGCAGGCCCTTCGCCGCGCGGTCCTCCTCCGTCCAGTCCGTGAGGAGCGGGATCACGCGAAGAGCTTCGCCACCTCCGGGTTGTGGAAGCGCTGCACCTCGATGGCGTAGCCGGCGGGGTCCTCGAAGAAGAAATGCTCGCAATAAGTGCCGCGCAGCAGGCCGGTCAGGTTCTTCACGCCGGCCTTCTGCATGCGCGCATGCCAGCCGGGCACATCCTCCGCCACGATCGTCAGCAGCACGGCGCTGGTCGGCTGGTGCTTCAGATGGCCCTTCACCCCATCGACGATGCCGAAATAGCTGCCGGGCGCGATGCGGTAGATGCGCGCCATGCCCTGGTCCAGCACCAGTTCGAAGCCTAGCACCTCCTCATAGAAGGGCACGACCGACATCATGTCCTCGTAATAGAAGAAGGTGATGGCGTAGTCGGGCTTGGACATCGAAGGGCTCCGTTATGCAGCGCGCCGGCGCGGGTTGAACCAATCGGCCAGCGCGTCGCCGATCAGGTTGAAGGAAAGAACGACGAGCAGGATCGCGATCCCGGGCGCCAGCGCAACCCAGGGCGCGTCGCGCAGATAGGCCAGGTTGCCCGCGACATCCGCGCCCCATTCCGCCGCCGGCGGCTGAGCGCCCAAGCCCAGGAAGCCGAGGCTCGCCGTCTGCAGGATCGCACCCCCCAGCGCGAGGGAGGCCTGCACCAGCAGCGGCCCGATCCCGTTGCGCAGCACATAGCGCAGCAGCAGCCGCGGCGTGCCGACGCCGATCGCCATCGCCGCCTCCATATAAGGCTTCACGGAGATGGCCAGCGCCTGGCTGCGCGCCACGCGGGCGAATTGCGGCGCGAGGGTGATGGCGACGGCCAGCATGGCATTCTCCAGGCTCGGCCCGAAGGCCGCGGCCAGCGCGATGGCGAGCACGAGTCCCGGGAAGGCGAGCATGGCATCCACCAGCCGCATCATCACCATATCGGCCGCCCCGCCCGCGAAGCCCGCCACCGTGCCGAAGGCGACGCCCAGCACGAAGGCCAGCGCCACCACCCCGATGCCGATCGCCAGCGTCGCCCGCCCGCCATGCAGCACCCGCGCCAGCACGTCCCGCCCGAAGAAATCCGTTCCCAGCCAATGCGCGGCGGAAGGCGGCGCCAGCTTGTTGGCGATGTCGATGGCGATGGGCGACGCCGTGAAGAAGGGCCCCGCCAGCACCGCCAGCAGGATCACCCCCAGCAGCCCCGCCCCCATCAGCGCCAGGCGGTTGCGCGCCCAGAAGCCGCTCATGACGCTATCCGCTTGCGGATGCGCGGATCGAGCAGCGCCTGGATCAGGTCCACCGCCAGCGACACCAGCATGAACATCAGCGCGAAGACCAGGGTCGCGCCCTGGATCACCGGATAGTCCCGGTTGCGGATGGCATCGAACATGAAGCGCCCGATGCCGGGCCAGGCGAAGACCGTCTCCGTCAGGATCGCGCCGCCCAGCATCTCCGCGAATTTCAGCCCGACCACGGTCACCGCCGGCAGCAGCGAATTGCGCAGCGCATGGACGAAGAAGACCGCGCGCTCCGGCAGGCCCTTGGCGCGGGCGGTGCGGATGTAGTCCTCCCCCATCGTCTCCAGCATGGTGTTGCGGACGAAGCGCCCGAGCGTCGCGGCGAGGAAGGAGGCCAGCACCGTGGTGGGCAGCAGCAGGTGCCGGAAGGCGTCCCAGGCCGCCTCCCCATCCCCGTTGATCAGCCCGTCGATCACCGCGAAGCCCGTGACGGGATCATCCAGGAAGAAGGGGCTGGTGCGCCCCGAGATCGGCAGCCAGCCAAGCGCGATCCCGAAGACCAGCTGCAGCACCAGCGCCAGCAGGAAGGCCGGCATGGAGACGCCGAGCAGCGAGACCAGCCGCACCACATGGTCGAAGGCGGTATTGGCGCGGATGGCGGACACCACCCCCAGCGGGATGCCCACCACGATCGCCACCAGCAGCGCCAGCACCGACAGCTCGATGGTCGCCGGCAGCCGCAGCAGGATCTCCTGCGCCACCGGCGCGCCCGTCTTCAGCGATACGCCCAGGTCGCCCCGCAGCAGCCCGCCGAGATAGGACAGGAACTGCATGCCCATCGGCTCATCCAGCCGCAGCTGCGCCCGCAGCGCCGCGATCTGCACATCGGTGGCGCCGGGGCCCAGCAGCGTCACCGCCGGGTCGCCCGGGATGAAGCGCGTCAGGTGGAAGATGATGACCAGCACCAGGAACAGCACCGGAAGCAGCGCCGCCAGGCGCCGCAGCGCGTAACCGCCCATGATGCGGAAGTCCTACTCCTTGTAGACGCCGTGATACTCGTTCAGCGGCGGCGCGCTGTTGACCACCAGGCCCTTCACATTCGCCCGCTTGAAGACGATCAGCTTGTTGCTGAACAGCCAGGCCGCCGGCACGCGATCCATGATCTGGCGCTGCACCTGGAAGTACAGTTGCTTCCGCGCCTCGAAATCCACCGTGGTCTGGGCGCGCAGGATCAGGCTGTCCAGGCCCGCATCGGCGGGCATGCGGAAGGTCATGGCGCTGTCGGCGAGCGACGACAGGTAGCCGATGGTGATGTGCGCGTCGGGGTCGTTGTACCAGGGCTGGCGGCCATCCAGCGCCACCTCGAACCGCCCCGCCACATGCAGGGCGCGCAGCGCCGGGAATTCCGTCTGCGCCACCGTCGCCTCGATCCCCACCGCCGCCAGGTTCGCCTGGATGAAGGTGGCCACCGCCCCCCAGAGGCTGCCCTGGAAGCTGTAGAGCGTGAGCTTGATCTGCCCGGGCTGGACGCCGGCCTCCGCCAGCAACGCCCGCGCCCGCGCCACGTCGTATTTCGGCGCCAGGTCGCGGATGCCGGGGTCGAAGGCCCAGCTGTTGGTCGGCAGCGGGCCATAGACGCGGTCCGCCGTGCCGCCGAGCACGCCCTCCAGCAGCCCGTCATAGTCGATGGCATGGGTGATGGCGCGGCGCACCCGCACATCGGCCAGCGGCCCCTGCAGGCCGGAATTGTTGAATTCCAGCTGGCGGATGATCTGGCTCGGCACCTCGATCACCTCGATCCCCGCCCGCCCGCGCAGCGCCCGCACATCCTGCGTCGGCAGCGCCGCCAGCTGCGCGTTCTGCTGCACCAGGTCGAGCCCGCCATTCTCCAGCTCCAGCCGCCTGGTCGAGGCATCCGGGATCACGCGGTAGATGATGCGCTGAAGGCGCGGCGCGCCGCGGAAATAGTCGGGGTTGGCATCCAGCACCACGTCGGTGTCCGGCCGGTAGCTGCGGAACCTGAAGGGGCCCGTGCCCACCGGGTTCACGTTGAAGGCCGCGCCGTGGCGCGCCACCGCCGCCGGGCTGACGATCGCCGCCTGCGGCTGCGCCAGCAGCGACAGGAAGACCGGCATCGGCTCCTTCAAGGTGATCCGCACTTCCAGCGGCCCCGTCACCTCGATCGCCTCGATCAGCCCGAAGGTCGCGCGCATGAAGGGGTTGGTGTCCCGCGTGCGTTCCAGGCTGAACTTCACCGCGGCCGCGTCCAACGCCGTGTCGTCATGGAACTTCACGCCCGGCCGCAGCGCGAAGGTGAAGACCTTGCCATCCGCCGACACCGTCCAGGACCGCGCCAGCCGCCCTTCCAGCTGCGCGAAGGAAGGCGGCGTCCAGGCCACCAGCGTGTCGAAGACGTTCAGGATGATCTCGCTGCCGATCGGCTCCGCGCGGTTGGCGCCGGGCTCCAGCCCCGCCGGATCGGCATTCACGCCGACCACCAGGATACGGTTGCGCGCCGCCGCCGATTGCGCCGCCGCGCCGCGCGGGAGGGCGGCAAGACCGAGCAGGGAGGCGAGTTGACGCTTGCCGAACTTCATCGCGCTTGATCCTTCTAGCCGCGGGAACGCTAGCCCAGGGATTTGTCCGGTCAAGCAATTGGTGCGACGCAGCGTTGACCTTGCGATAGATACACAGGAATGGTCATCGCGCCCCGGTTGCGCGCCCCGCGCCGCTCGAAAGGATTTCGCCCGGCGTGACACGCCCGCGCCTCGCCATGCTCCCGATCGCGCTCGGCACGATACTGGCCGGCGGCAAGGCGCCTGCGCAGGTGCCGCCGCCTCTGCCCGGCATCATCGAACGTGTGGCCCCGGCGGAGGCGCCCAGCCTCGGCCCCGCCCTGCTGCCACCGGAACCGCAGGCCACCACAGGCCCCGGCGCCGCCCGGCGCCTGCCCATCGGGCGAGTCGCCATCACCGGCAACACCGCCCTGCCCGCCGCCCTGCTGCGCCCGATGCTGGAGGGGGAGGAAGCGACGCTGGCGGAGGTCGAGGCCGCGCGGCTCGCCATCCTCGGCGCCTATCGCGCCGCGGGCTTCGCCTATGTCGCCGTCGCCGCCACGGCCAGCCGCGGCGCGGATGACCGCATCGACCTCCGCTTCACGGTGACGGAGGGCTTCATCGCCGATATCGCGCTGGAGGGTGCCGGCATCGGCCCGGCGGAGCAGCAGGTCCGCCGCTTCCTGGCGCCGCTGATCGGCCAGCGCCCCCTGCCCCATGGCGCCCTGGAACGCGCCCTGCTGCTGGCGGGCGACATCCCGGGCATGGAGGCGCGCGGGTTGCTCCGCCCCATCGAGGGTGATCCCGGCGCGCTGCAACTCCTCGTCCGCCTCACGCGCCGGCCGCTGACGGGCTTCGCCAGCCTGGACAATCGCGGCTACAGCCTGACCGGCGCCTGGCAGGCGCTGCTGGTCGGCCAGGCGAACAGCCTGACGCGGTTCGGTGAGCGCACGGAGCTCGCGCTGCTGCGGACGGATGCGAATGGCCAGGGCTTCGCGCAGCTCTCGCAGGAATGGTTCCTGGGCGGCTCGGGCCTCAAGCTCCGCGCCTTCGCCGGCGCCGGCCGCGCGGCACCGGGATCGGCGCTGGCGGCGCTGGGCTATCTCGGGGAGACGCGGGTGGCGGGCATCGGCCTCAGCCATCCCCTCATCCGCTCCCGCCCCCGCAACCTGGTGCTGACCGCGCAGTTCGACGCCTTCGACAGCGAGGTGCAGACCCGCCCCTTCCCCGGCACCGCGCGCCAGACCGCCAGCCGCGATTCCGTGCGCGCACTGCGCATCGGCGTGGAAGGCCAGGCGCAGGACGCCATCCTGTCCTTCCTGCCCGCCGCCGCGACCAGCACCGCGACGCTTCGCCTGCATCGCGGGCTGGAGGCCCTGGGCGCCAGCGATGGCAGCGGCGGCGGCACCGCGCGGGCGGGCAGCGATTTCGGCTTCACGCGGATCGTGGTGGAAGCATCGCGCCTGCAGCCGCTGCTGGTGCCGGCGGAGGGCTGGCTGCTCTCCGCCTATGGCATCGCCGCCGCGCAATGGACCGACGATTGGCTGCCGCCGGCGGAGAAGTTCTACCTCGGCGGCAACCGCCTGGGCCGCGGCTTCCATGCGGGGCAGCTGTCAGGCGACCGCGCGGTGGCCGGCACGGCGGAGCTGCAGCTGGCGACCGAATTCGACCTGCGCTGGCCGAATGGCGGCACCCGGCTCGGCACGCAATTCTACCTGTTCCGGGATGAGGGCCGCGCCGCCGACAATGGCAGCGATGTCGCGACGCGCCACCTCGCCTCCTGGGGCGGCGGCCTGCGCCTGCAATTCGATGAGCGCGCGCAGATCGATGTGGAGGCCGTCCGCCGCCTGACGCGCGCGCCGGAAGGCGCCGGGGTGCGGGTGCTGGAAGCGGACGGCGTCTATGTCCGGCTGCTGCTGCGCTACTGAAGGCAGCGCCGACACCTCATCAGCCGCGCCGTGGCCGGATCGGCCACCAAGCCCGGAACACCGCGATGCCAGTGATCAAGGCGGAGACGAGAACCAGCGCGCCGCCCGCCGCGACGACAGCGACCACCATCCGATCGGCCCGCAATTCCGCGAGTTCTTCCTTGCACCGATCCAGGGCATCGTCCCTGTTCCCATAGCCCGACGCGGCAACGCATTCCGGTACGAAGCCGGCGCGCGGGGAACGCACGATGTAGGTCGATGCGCCGGCGAGGAACGCGAGCGCGAACGTAGCGATGGCCGCTGCCAGTATTCCCCTCACGAGCATCCCTCCGCCATTCTGCCGCCCCGGCCCCGACAGCCTAAGCGCATCCGAGCGGCGACGGTCGATGGTTCATCAGCGCTGAACCTGACACGCCATCCGCAGCGTCAAACGGCCCGCTTTCCCGCAGCCGACAATCCTTAGCGGCTTCCCTCCGCCGAGCTGCGGCGACCATGCATGCACGAAAGCGTCCTTCTGGCGACGCCGGACCGGCAGCGCGTCGTCACCGCGGCAGAAACCCTCATCCAAGCTGCCCTGGCGAAACTGGGGACCAGCGGGCAGGTCCAACGTCCACCTCGCGCCACGCCGCTCCAACGGCGTCATGCGTGTGGGCGCGGGCCGAAACCGTCGGGTCCCGGAACCGCCAAGCGATCGCGCACGCTGGGGCGGCAGCGAGGTTGAAGCAGCTGGCGCTTCCGGTTGGACGTACAAGGACGCGGTCCTGGACGCGACGCGGTGAGCGTGGGTGCCCGGCTTCCCCCCGCAAAGGCCCGCGACGTGTTCCACGCCCCGACTGACGGGCACGGCGATGAGGTCACGGGCAAAGCCCGGCCGTATTCTAGGCCAGGCCGAGGGTCTTCATCGCCTCCGCCTCCGCGATCGCCGCGGCACGCGCGCGGGCGCCCCAGGTGGCGCCGCCGATATGCGGCGTCAGGACCACGTTCGGCAGCGCAGCCAGGCGCGCCGGCACCACGGGCTCCCCATCCAGCACGTCGAGTGCCGCGGCGGCGATGGTGCCGGTCTCCAGCGCCTCGATCAGCGCCTGCGTGTCCACCTGCGGGCCGCGCCCGACATTCACCAGGATGCCCTCGCTGCCCAGCGCCTCCAGCTCGGCCTTCCCGACCACGCCCCGCGTCTCCGCACCGCCCGGCAGCACGATGACGAGGAAGTCGGAGGCCGCCGCCAGGTCCCGCATCGTCGGGAACAGCTGAAAGCCGAGGCCGCGCGCCGAGGGCCGGTCCAGCCCCACCACAGTCATCCGTGCCGCCTGTGCCCGCGCCGCGATGGCCTGGCCGATGCGCCCGAGCCCCGCGATGCCCATGGTCGAGCCCGACAGCGTCTTCCCCGGCCGGAAGCGCCCCTTGGCCGCCCAGGCGCCGCCACGCGCGAAGCCATCCGCCTGCACCAAGTCACGCCCCGCCATGATGGCGAGCCCCATGGCGAGGTCGGCCACGTCATCCGTCAGCGCCTCCCCCACCGGACGCACCGCGATGCCGCGCGCCGCCATCCCCGCGAAATCCAGCTTGTCCGTGCCGGCGCCGAGCGAGATTACCTGCCGCAAATTGGGCAGCCGCGCCAGCATCGCCGCGTCGCAGCCCGTATTCGCCATGGTGATCAGCACCGCGACCTCGGCGCGCTCCGCCTCGCTGAGCTCCGCCACCGCGGCGGGCCCGGCGACGGGGCGCAGCCGCCCGGCCTCCACCAGCTTCGGCATGCGCGCGCCGGGCAGGACATCGTAGAAGATCACGGTTCCGGGCTGCGGCATGGGCGGGGCTTTCCACTGTGTGCGGAAGCCATGCCGCAGGCGTCGCGCGCTGGCTAGTCGCCCAGCGCGATCTCCGCGCGCAGGAAGGGCGCGACGCGGCTTTCCACGAGATCGACGCCGAGCCCCGGCCGGTCCGGGATCGCGAGGCGCCCGCCCCTCACCTGCGGCTCCAACGGCTGGTCCACCAGATTGAAGTGGTCGGGCACCCGGAAGGGGTAGAGTTCCTGGATGAGGAAATTCGGGATGCAGGCATCGAGCTGCAGCGCCGCCGCCGTCGCGACCGGCCCCGCGCAGAGATGCGGCTGCACCCGCATGTTGTACATCTCCGCGATGGCGGCGATCTTCTTCGTCTCCATCAGCCCGCCGACCGTGCCGATATCGGGCTGCACCACCGCGACCGCCCGCAGCTCGAACAGGCGCCGGAAGCCGTAGCGGGTGTAGAGGCGCTCCCCGGCCGCGACGGGGCAGCGCAGCCCGTCGGCCACCGTCTTCATCCCCTCGGGATCGAAGGGGTCGACCGGTTCCTCCAGGAACATCAGGTCGAACTCCTCCAGCCGCCGGCCCAGGCGCAGGATGTCGGCGGTGGCGAGTTCCGCGCTCATGTCCACCATGAGATCGACCTTGGGCCCGACCGCATCCCGCACCGCCTTCACGCGGGCCACGGCCAGATCCTCGAAATCCCGGTCGAATTCGCGGCGGGAGACATGGGCGAAGATGCCGTTGGGATGGTTCCGGATCGGCGTCGCCAGCGGGTAGAATTTCAGCGCGTCATAGCCGGCCTTGAGCGGCATCTCCGTCGCCTTCGCCGTCTCCTCCGGCGTCACGGCGCGGAAGGACCAGCCATTGGCGTAGCAGCGGACGTCCTTGCGGTAGGACCCGCCCAGCAGCTGGTACACGGGCACGCCGAGCGCCCGGCCCTTGATGTCCCACAGCGCCGTCTCGATGGCGCTGATCGCGGCGAAGATGATCGGCCCGCCGCCCTTGGCCCAGAAGGTGTGGTCGTAGAGGTCGGACCAGATCGGCTCCACATCATGCGGATCGCGGCCGAGCACGATCTTCCGCAGCATCTCCTCGATCAGCGCCGCGGCGCCGGTCGCGCCGATGCCATAGGCCAGCGCCGCCTCCCCCAGCCCCTGGATGCCGTCATCGGTCCAGAGGCGGAGGATGAGGGGCCGCCGCCCGTCGATCTCCGTCAGGTAGATCTGCGCGCGGGTGATCTTCATGACGGAGGCCCCTGCCGTTGCTTCAGGCGACTTCAGCGGTCTCGAAGGTCAGGCCGGAATAGAAGGTCAGCGCGCCCGGCATGTTCTTGAAGCCCGTCACCTGGCGGCGCATGGCGTAGCCCTGGCTGCGCCAGGTCAGCCCCACGATCGGCGCCTGCTCGATCGCGATGCGCTCCATCTCGCGGTAGATGTCGCGGCGCTTCGCGGTGTCGAACTCCGCCCGGCCCTGGTTCAGCAGCTCCGTGATGCGGTCGATCTTCAGGCCGAAGCTCCGGACGTAAGAGGGCGAGAGCGAGCCATCGACGAAATTGGCGATGCCGTCGGGGTCGTTGCTGTCCGCCGCCGTGCCCATCACCGCCATGTCGAACTGCCCGCGATTGCCGATGGACACCCGCGTCGCCCAATCCGGCATGTTCAGCTCCGCCCGGATGCCGACGGCGGCCAGGTGCTGCTGCACCACCTCCGCCGTGTCCTTGTGCATGCCGTATTGGGCGGTGGAGAGCAGGTTGCAGCTGATGCCGTTGGCGTGCCCGGCTTCCGCCAGCAGGCGGCGGGACAAGGCGGGGTCGTACTTCCAGCCTTCCTTGAACTCCGCATTGTAGAAGGGGCTGGATTCCGGCACCGGCAGCTGCATCAGCGGCGATCCGCGGCCGAAGAAGGCGGCGCGCACCAGCTCATCCCGCCGGATCGCATGCGCCACGGCGCGGCGCACCCGATGGTCGTTGAAGGGCGCCTTCGTCCCGTTGAAGACCAGGAACATGAAGGCGCCGTCCACGGCATCCAGGCTCAGGCGCTGGTCGGCGCTGATGGCGTCGAAGGACTGCCAGGGGACGTATTCGATCAGGTCCACATCGCCGGACCGCAGCGCGGAGACGCGCAGATTCTCATCCGCATAGGCCACGGCGCGGATGCCGCGCAGCTTGGGCAGGCCCGGCCGGAAATAGCCGCGGAAGGGCTCGAGGTCGATCGAGGTGCCGCGTTCCTGCGCCCGGATCATGAAGGGACCCGCGCCCACGAAGGTGCCGCGCGGCGAGTTCCGGGAGATGATCGGCAGATGGTAGGA
Organism: Falsiroseomonas ponticola; assembly: GCF_016805305.1. Taxonomy (GTDB): domain Bacteria; phylum Pseudomonadota; class Alphaproteobacteria; order Acetobacterales; family Acetobacteraceae; genus Falsiroseomonas; species Falsiroseomonas ponticola. Next base: position 62,204 of record NZ_JAERQN010000017.1, read on the forward strand.
CGCCATCCAGATCGGCAGCGTCGCCACCGGTTCCTTCAGGAAGATGCGCACCGTCAGGTCGTCCGGCGTCTCGACGCGCTCCACCCCCTGCATCTCCGCCCGGAAATAGGCGGTGGAGCGTTCGGCGGCGATCTGCTCGATGGTCCATTTCACATCGGCCGAGGTCACCTTCTCCCCGTTCTGGAAGCGGGCGTCGCGCAGCTTGAACTCCCAGCCCTGGGTGCCGATGGGCGACCAGCTTTCCGCCAGCTCCCCCCGCAGCGCGCCATCGGGGCCGTAGGAGGTGAGGCCGCGATAGATCATCAGCTTGATCGTCGCCGCCGCCGTGCCCGTGTTCTGCCAGGGCTGGATGGAGGGCGGGAAGGAGGAGAGCGCGAAGCGCAGCACCCCCGGCGTCTGGGCCCTGGCCTCCGGCAGGCGGAGGAAGGGCAACATGGCCGATGCGGCGGAACCCGCCAGGACGGCGCGACGCGATGCTGACATGGTCATTCTTCTGTTCCCTTCCTCATTCCCAGACGGTGACTACGCAGTGCGGTGGTAGACCTCTCGCGCGGTGGTGGCGCTGATGACGCCCTCGGCCAGGTCGCGGGCCAGGGCTTCCGGCGCGCGCCCTTCGGGCGGGCCATAGCCGCCGGCACCGGGGCTCACGATGGCGAACCATTGGCCCGCCTTCAACTCGGCATTGTCGCGGTCGAAGACGACGCCGGGGCCGCATTCCACCGCGCCATGCCCGCCTGCCTGGCCGCCCAGCAGGCCCCAGGATGTCGAGGTGAGGCGGGAGACATCGACACGGACGCGGCAATCCTCATCCGCGCGATAGACGCGCCGCAGCCCCATGCCGCCGCGGTAGGTGCCGGGCCCGCCGGAATCCTCCACCAGCTCGTAGCGCAGCAGCGTCAGCGGATACTCGATCTCCAGTGCCTCGACCGGCAGGTTGGAGGTGTTGGTGACATGGACATGCACGCCATCCAGCCCGTCCTTCGTCGCCCTTGCGCCGGCGCCGCCGCCCATCGTCTCCAGGTACACCCAGATGGCTCCGTCATCCTTGCGCTGCCCGATGAAGGTCGCGACGGTGCAGACGGAGTTGGAGCAGGCCGTGACACGCTCCGGCACCGCCTGGGCGAGCGCGCCGAGGATGAGGTCCGAGACGCGCTGGCAGGTCTGCACCCGCCCATTCACCGCGGCCGGATGCGTGCAGTTCAGCACCGTGCCTTCCGGCGCCGTGATGGTCAGCGGCCGCGCCAGGCCGGCATTCGGCAGGATGGTCGGATCGACCACCGACTTCACGACGTAATAGGCCGTGGCGAGCAGCGCCGTGTAGGTCATGTTGAGCCCGGCGCGGAGCTGCTTCGGGCTGTCGAAATGCAGCGACATGGCGTCGCCCTGGACCGTCACCGTCACCTTCAGCGGCAGGTGGGTGGTGACTTCCGTGCTCTCGAAGACATCCTCGAACACCCAGGTGCCATCCGGGATGGCGGCGATGCCGGCGCGCATCTTGCGCTCCGCGTAGTCGAGCAGCGCGGCGCCCGCGGCCAGCACGGTCGATGTACCGTATTTCCGGCACAGCGCCTGGAAGCGCTGCACGCCGACGCGGTTGGCCGCCATCTGCGCGCGGAGGTCCGACAGCCGTTCGCGCGGCACCTGGCAGTTCAGCAGGATGAGGTCCAGCACGTCCTTCTGCAGCTCTCCCGCGCGGTACAGCCGCACCGGCGGGATGCGCAGACCCTCCTGGTAGATGTGCTGGTGCCCGCGATCGGCGAAGTCGGAGTGGTGCGCCAGGTTCACCGTCCAGGCGACGATCCGGCCATCCACGAAGATCGGCTCCGCCAGCACGATGTCCGGCAGGTGCGTGCCGCCGCCGGCATAGGCGTCATTGCCGACGAAGACGTCGCCCGGCTGCATCCCCGCCACGTCATGCAGCTTGAGGATATGCGGCACGATGCCGATGAAGCTGCCGAGGTGGATGGGGATATGCTCCGCCTGGCACAGCGTGTTGCCCGCGATGTCGAACAGCGCGGTGGAGCAGTCCCGCCTTTCCTTGATGTTGGTGGAGTAGGAGGCGCGGATCAGCGCCTCTCCCGTCTCCTCGACGATGGAGGACAGGGCGGCGCCGATCACCTCCACGGTGATCGGGTCGAGCGTCGTGACGGCGGTATCCATCAGGCCGCGACCTCCAGGATGAGGTTCAGGTAGGAATCGACCCGCGCGGTCATGCCGGGCAGGACGACGGTGGTGGTGTCCATCTGCTCGACGATGGCGGGGCCCACGAAGCGGTTGCCGGGGTGCAGCGCATCGCGGCTGTAGATCGGCGTCTCCACGAAGCCGCCGGCCTCCGGGAACCAGACCTCGCGCTTGCCGATGATGGCGCCGGTGGCATCCGGCCCGGCATCGGGGTGCGACGCCAGCTTCGCCTTGGCGACACGGCCGGTCGCTTCCAGGCGGAGCGTGACCAGCTGGATCGGCTCCTCCTCCGCCACGAAGCCGTAGCGCTGGCGGTGGCTTTCGGTGAAGCCGGCGGCCAGCGCCGCGATGGTCTCGGCCGTCACGGGGCCGGGCGGCAGCGGCACGGGCAATTCGTAGTTCTGGCCGGCGTAGCGGATATCGGCCGTGCGGGTCAGGCCGCGATCGCCCGGCGCGATCTCCTCATGCGCGAACCACTCCTCCGCGCGGGCCTCCAGCCCCTCGAAGGCCTGCGCCACATCGGCCACCGATGCCTCGGTCGCCGGCATCAGCCGCGTCGCCGCGAAATCGGCGCGAAGGTCCGTCAGCAGCAGCCCCATGGCGCAGAGGATGCCGGGGTTGCGCGGCACCAGCACGCGCTTCATGTCGAGCTCGATCGCCAGCCTCGCCGCATGCAGCGGCCCCGCGCCGCCGAAGGCCATCAGCGTGTAGTCGCGGGGATCATAGCCCCGCTGGATGGAAATCACGCGGATGGCCCGCGCCATGTTCGCGGTCACGACGCTGATGATGCCCTGCGCCGTCTCCATCACGCCGAGGCCGAGGCGCTCCGCCATGCCCGCGATGGCGCCCTTGGCGAGGGACTGGTCGATCTTCATCCGCCCGGCCAGCAGGTATTCCGGGTTCAGCGTCTGCAGCACGACATTCGCATCGGTCGTCGCCGGCTCGGTATTGCCGCGCCCGTAGCAGACCGGCCCCGGATCCGCGCCGCAGCTCCGCGGCCCCACCTTCAGCAGCCCGCCGCCATCGATATACGCAATCGATCCACCACCCGCGCCGACCGTGTGGATGTCGAGCATCGGCGCCTTGATGGGGTAGCCATGCACCGTGGCCTCCGAGGCCAGCTTGCACTGCCCGCCATTCAGCAGCGCCACATCGGTGGAGGTGCCGCCCATGTCGAAGGTGATGAGGTCCGGGAAGCCCGCCAGCTCCCCGATCGCCTGCGCGCCGACCACGCCGGTGGAGGGCCCCGACAGCACCGCCCGCACCGGCATCGCCGCCGCCGTGCCGAAGCCGATGACGCCGCCATTGGATTGCGTCAGATGCGGCGTGGCCGTCATGCCGAGGTCGCGCAGCCTTGGCGTCAGACGCTCGATGTAGCGTCGCATGACCGGCCCGAGATAGGCGTTGAGCACGACGGTCGACAGCCGCTCGAACTCCCGGAACTCCGGCGCGATCTCATGGCCCGCGGAGATGAAGACCTCCGGCATCTCCTCCCGCAGGATCGCCACCGCGCGCGCCTCATGCTCCGGCCGGATGAAGCCGTAGAGGAAGGAGACGGCGATCGCCTTCACCTCCGCGGCCTTCAGCGCCCGCGCGGCCGCGCGCACGGCGTCCTCATCCAGGGCCGCGTCGATGCGCCCGTCATGGCGCACGCGTTCCGCCACCTGGAAGCGTAGGTCACGCGGCACCAGCGTCGGCGGCTTGTCCGCCTGCATGTCATAGAGGTCCGGGCGCTTCTGCCGCCCGATCTCCAGCAGGTCCCGGAATCCGTCCGTGGTGACGAGCCCCGTCTTCACGCCGCGATGCTGGATCAGCGCATTGGTCGCGACCGTGGTGCCATGGCCGAAATAGGTGATCGGCGCGCCAGGCTGCGCGGCTTCCGGCGCCACCCGCCGCATGCCCTCCTCCACGCCCTGGGCGATGCCGCGGGAGGGATCGTCGGGGGTTGAGGAGACCTTCCAGACCTCGACCCGGCCGTCATCCTCGTCGAACAGGCAGACATCCGTGAAGGTGCCGCCGGAATCAACGCCGACCCGCCAACGCGCCATGCTTCGCCATCCTCAACACGCGGCCTGACTGCCGCCTGGGACAACTATCCCGTTGCATTCTTCGGCCCGGCAAGCACCTATTCACCGGAATGACAGTATCCGCCGCATATTCTCACTGGGTGGAAGTATCGGCCTGATATCGGAGCATTCCTGGCTCATGAGTGAAAATGGGACTGACAGCGCCGTCTCGGGCGTCGGCCGCGTCTTCAGCCTGCTGCGCCTGGTGGCGGAAGCGCCGCCCGGCGGCCTGCGCCTGACCGACATCGCCGCCCGCGCCGGCCTGCCGCGCCCGACCGTCCACCGCCTGCTGCGCGCCCTGGCCGCGGAAGGCGCCGTGGCCTTCGAACCACGCGGCAAGCGCTACACCCTCGGCCTCGACCTCTTCCTGATGGCCGCCCGCGCGGGCGATGCGACGGGGCTGCGCGACCTGGCGCGCCCGACGCTGCTGCGCCTCACGGCCTCGCTGGGGGAGACGCTCTTCCTGCTGGTGCACAATGGCTACGACGCCGTCTGCATCGAACGCAGCGCGGGGCCGCTGCCCATCCGCTCCTTCACCGGCGATATCGGCGGGCGCGTGCCGCTCGGCATCGGGCAGGGCGCCACCGCCATCCTCGCCTTCCTGCCGCCGGCCGAGCAGGATGAGATCGTGCGCCACAACCTGCCCCGCATGCGGGACTTCGGCGGCCCGGACGAAGCCTCGCTCCGCGCCGAGATCGCCCGCGTGCGGCGGGAAGGGTTCTGCGGCGGCGCCGCGGGCCTCATCCCCGGCATGGCCGGCATCGGCGCGCCCATCCTGGACCGGGACCAGCGCGCCGTCGCCGCCATCAGCATCGGCACCACGACCGACCGGCTGACGCCGGAGCGGCGGGAGGTGATCGCGGAGATGCTGAAGCGGGAAGCGACGGCCATCGGCCGCCAGATCAACCCCTTCGATCCCACGCTGCGCCGCGCCGGCGCCGCGATGGCGGGCTGATCAATCGTCCGACCACTGGCCGAACCAGCGGCCGGTGCGGCTGCGGTAATCCTCCCACGCCGCGCCGAATCGCGCGGCCAGGTGGCGTTCCTCCCGCAGGATCGCCAGGCGCAGGATGGCGAAGCCGGCCGCCGCCGCCGCCAGCAGGAACCAGAGATTGCAGAAGGCCAGCGCGGCGCCGGCCAGCAGCACCAGGTTGCCCAGGTAGATCGGGTTGCGGGACCAGGCGTAGATCCCGGTCGTCACCAGCCGCGTCGCCGGCCGGTTCGGCAGCACATTCGCTTCCTGCACCACCAGCGTCGCCACCGCGGCGATGTCGAGGCCAAGCCCGGCGGCCATCATCACCCAGCCGATGGCCTCCATCACGTCGCCATCCAGCCATTCCGGCGCCGGCGCCATGCGCCCCAGCGCGAACGCCACCGCTGCCGCGCCGATGAGGATCAGCGGCGGCCAGGGGATGCTGTTCGGCGGCGGCACGGTCTGAGGCACGGGCCGATTGTGCAGGAAGCCGCGCCGTCACGCCACGCGGGATTTTGCGGCGCGGGATGCGCGGCTCAGGCGGCCAGGGGCGCCAGGGCAGCGCCGCCCGGCACGCCGGCCAGCTGGTAGGTCCGGATGGCGGTGCCGGCGAACAGCGCGTCCTTCTCCGCCTCCCCCGCCCCCGCCGCCAGGCGCTTGAAGGCGTTCCAGACGGCCACGTAGCCCGCCATGCCCTTGTCCACGGGAAAGTTGCTTTCGAACATGCAGCGCCGGGCGCCGAACAGCTCGATCACCGTCTCCACCCAGGGCTTCCACGCCTCCGCCAAGTGGCGGGATGCGGGCGGCAGCGGATGGTGGTGGAAGTCGTAGCCCGTCACCTCCATCGCCAGGCCGCCGATCTTCACGCGCAGATTCGGCAGCGCGGCCAGCGCGCGCATCGCCTCCCGCCACGGCGCGAAGACCTCCGCCCGCCTGCCCGCGAAGGGGCCGACGCCCAGCGCGCCGCCGATGTGGTTCACCACCACCGTCACCTCCGGCACCGCCTTCGCCAGCGCCAGCACATCGCCGAGCTGCGTGTGATAGGCCCAGACATCGAGCGTGAGGCCGAGCGCCGCCAGCCGCCGCGCGCCCGCCGCGAAGGCGGGCTCCGCCAGCGGCCCGGGCGGCGGGGTGATGAGGTTGGAGCGCACGCCGGGATCGGGATGCCAGGCGGTGCGGTTGCGCACCCCCCGGAACCGCGCGCCGGCGATTGCCACATGCGCCTCCAGCACCGGCGCCACGGCATCCCCCAGCAGCAGGTCCGCGAAGCCGACGATGCCCGCGCAGGCCAGCGTCCTGCCATAGGTGCCGCTGGCCGCCGCGGCCGCGATGCCGTTGACGAACTCCGTCTCCCCCAGCGGCTTCAGCGCCTCCGGCCCGTCCGGGCGATACATGGAGGCGCATTGGATGAAGACGGTGGCGCGGATGTCGTGGCCGCTGCCGGTATCCCGCAGCAGGTCCGGCAGCAGATAGGTCTCGTCATGCCGGTCCCAGAGGTGATGGTGCGGATCGACGATGGGCCGCGCGGGGTCGAGGATCTCCTCCCCCTCCCCCAGCGCCAGCCACTCCTCCCGGATCTCGACCTGCTTCGCGGCATTCAGGCGCCAGGGCTGGACCATGGCGCTCAGCCCTTCAGCAGCACGACGGCCTCGATCTCCACCGCGATCCCGCGCGGCAGGCTGCCCATGCCGACCGCACTGCGCGCCGGCCTGCCATTATCGCCGAACACCTCGACGAACAGGTCGGTGCAGCCATTGATCACCTCCGGATGCCCGCCGAATTCCGGCGTGCCGCGCACCATGCCGAGCACCTTCAGGATGGTGTCCACGCGATCCAGGCTGCCGAGCGCGGAGCGCATATTGGCCAGCAGGTTCAAGCCGCAGAGCCTGGCCGCCGCATAGCCCTCCTCCACGCTCATGCCCGCGCCGAGCACGCCGGTGATGGAGGACCCATCCGCCCGCCGCGGCCCGACGCCGGACAGGAACAGCAGCCCGCCGCCGATGCGCCACGGCACGTAGTTCGCCATCGGCACCGGCGGGTTCGGCAGCTGAAGGCCCAGTTCAACCAGGCGGGCTTCGGCGGACATGGCAGTCTCCCTCAACGGTCGCGCCACTCTGGCGCCACCGCGTCAGAAATGCACCAGCTCCGGCGCGAAGAAGCCGAGCCCCGCCAGCGTCGCGCCCACCACGCCAAGCCCGACCGACGCCACCGCCAGCAGCGGCACCGCGGTGATGATGGAGGAGGAGGCGAGCACGATCGCCACCTGGAACGCCGCGGAGGCATATTCGTAGTTGTGGTAGGCGGCCATGCTGCGATCCCGCTTCGCCTCCGCCGCCCGCGCCCGCGCGCTCAGCTCGCGCCGCCCCTCGCCGGAGGAAGGCTCGCTCTCCCACCGGTCGGCCGTGCTGCGCCAGGCCTGCTGCTGCCGCTCGATCGCGGCGATGGCGGCGGCATCGGCGCGCGCGGCCTTCTCCAGCTCCGCCTCCTCCGCCGCCGTGCGCACCACGGTCTGGCGGATGGTGCGGGCCTGGAAGAAGGCCCAGAGATTCGCGGCCTCCACATTGCGGCTGATCGCCTCCGTCTGCGCGCTCTTCGCCCCCGTCTCCGCGATGGCAAGGAACAGGGCGAGGATCGCGATCAGCAGGGCAATGCGCTTGTCGCCCCCATGATCGCCGTGATGATGGCCGGCCACTGATCAATCTCCGGTAGGATGGCGCGCCCCTTTGCCGAAGCGGCAGCGGGAACGCAATCCGCCCTCTCCCTCGCAACCATGGCGAAACGAAGAAGGCGCCGCGGCGTTGGCGGGGCCATGAACGCCAGCGACCTGCTGCCCAGCCTCTCCGGCCTTGCCTTCGTGCCGCATATCCGCGACCTCGGCATCGCCTACGCCCTCGCCTTCATCATCGGCTGGAACCGGGAACGGGAAGACCGCAGCGCGGGGCTGCGCACCTTCCCGCTCGTCGCCGTCGCGGCCTGCGGCTTCCTGCAGGCGACGGAAGACATCACCGCCGGCGAACCCGAAGCCCTGGCCCGCATCATCGAAGGCGTCATCACCGGCATGGGCTTCATCGGCGGCGGCGCCATCCTCAAGCACGGCGGCGAAGTCCACGGCACCGCCACCGCCGCCTCCCTCTGGGCCACCGGCGCCATCGGCGTGGCCGTGGCCCTGAACGCCTACGACGTCGCCCTCGTCATCTGCGGCTTCACCACCGTGACCCTGTACATCATGGCCCGCCTCAAATCCCGGGAGCGCGGGTGAGCGCGCGGGGGACGCGCGCCGGTGGCCCGGGGAAGGGACGCCGTCCCTTCCCCGATACCCCTTCCCTGCCGAGGGCCAGCGGGCCCTTGTGTCTTGGCGATGATGCATAGTGTGACCGCCGGTGCAGGGCTGCAGCCCTGCACCGGCGGCGCGATCTCGAGGCCGTCGGCCCTTCGGTCCTAAGACCGTTTC
>NZ_JAERQN010000018.1 GCF_016805305.1 Falsiroseomonas ponticola
CGCCGTTCTTCACGAACTACCGTCCGCAGTTCTACTTCCGGACGACGGACGTGACGGGCATCGTGAAGCTGCCCGAGGGCGTCGAGATGGTGATGCCGGGCGACAACATCACGATGGATGTGGAGCTGATCGCGCCGATCGCGATGGATCAGGGCCTGCGCTTCGCGATCCGCGAAGGCGGCCGCACCGTCGGCGCCGGCGTCGTCGCCCAGATCGTCAAGTAAGCGGCGACGCGAAGGGATACGGGCCAGAGCGCCATGGACAGCCAGAACATCCGCATTCGCCTCAAGGCGTTCGATCACCGCGTGCTCGATGGCAGCACGCGGGAGATCGTCAACACGGCCAAGCGGACGGGTGCGCGGGTGCGCGGGCCCATCCCGCTGCCGACGCAGATCGAGCGTTTCACCGTCAACCGCTCGCCGCATGTCGACAAGAAGTCGCGCGAGCAGTTCGAGATCCGCACGCACCGTCGCCTGCTCGACATCGTCGACCCCACCCCGCAGACCGTGGACGCGCTGATGAAGCTCGACCTCGCCTCGGGCGTGGACGTCGAGATCAAGCTCTGAGCGGCGGGAGAGGACCAGGACCATGCCCGCCCAAGTGGGTCGCACAGGGCTGATCGCCCGCAAGCTGGGGATGACCCGGCTGTTCAATGAGGACGGCTCGACCGTCCCCGTCACCGTCCTGCACCTCGATGAGGTGCGGGTGGTCGCGCAGCGCACGGCCGAGAAGGATGGCTACGTCGCCCTCCAGATCGGTATCGGCCGCGCGAAGCCGAAGAACGTGACGAAGCCGCAGAAGGGCCACTTCGCCAAGGCTGGCGTCGAGGCGCCGCGCAAGACGGTCGAGTTCCGCGTCGCCGACGACGCGGTGCTGGCGCCGGGCGCGAAGCTCTCGGTCGAGCATTTCGTGAAGGGCCAGAAGGTCGACGTCACCGGCGTGACGAAGGGCAAGGGTTTTGCCGGCGCCATGAAGCGCTGGAACTTCTCGGGCCTCGAAGCCTCTCACGGCGTGTCGATCAGCCACCGGTCGCACGGCTCCACGGGCAATCGCCAGGATCCGGGCAAGACCTTCAAGAACAAGAAGATGGCCGGGCATCTCGGCGTCGAGCGCGTGACCACCCAGAACCTGGTGGTCGCCGGTCATGACGCGGAGCGCGGCCTGCTGCTGGTCAAGGGCGCGATCCCGGGTGCCACGGGCAGCTACGTGCTGGTGAAGGACGCGGTGAAGCGCGCCCGCCCGGCCGAGGCGCCGTTCCCCGCCGGTCTGGCGGCCGAAGCCGGGGCGCAGGGGTAATCACCATGGCGATCCAGGTTCCCGTCATCACGCTCGACAACGCCCCCGCGGGCGAGATCGAGCTGCCGGAGGCGCTGTTCGGCGCCGCGCCGCGCGCCGACATCATGGCCCGTGTGGTCCACTGGCAGCTGGCCAAGCGCCGCGCCGGCACCCACAAGGCCAAGGGCATGGGCGAGGTCTCCGGCACGACCAAGAAGCCGTACCGGCAGAAGGGCACGGGTAGTGCCCGCCAGGGCTCGCTCCGTGCGCCGCAGTACCGCAAGGGCGGCGTCGTGCATGGCCCCGTCGTGCGCAGCCACGAGTACAGCCTGAACAAGAAGGTCCGGCGCCTCGGCCTGATCAGCGCGCTCTCCGCCAAGCAGGCGGCGGGCAAGCTGGTCGTGCTCGATGCCGCGGCGGCCGGCGAGGGTGCGAAGACCGCGGCGCTTGCCGCCCAGCTGAAGAAGCTCGGCTGGACCAGCGCGCTCGTCGTGGATGCGACGGTGGATGAGGGTTTCGCCCGCATCACCCGCAACATCCCGAAGGTGCAGGTGATGCCGACGGTCGGCGCCAATGTGTACGACATCCTGAACCATGACGTGCTCGCGGTGACGCGCGCCGGCGTGGAGGCCCTGTCGGCGCGCCTGAACGGCACGGCCAAGGAGTCCGCGGAATGAGCGAGACCGCAACCAAGCCGCGCGGCGTGCAGCTGTCTGCGGAGCGCGTCTACCAGGTCATCCTGTCGCCGGTGGTGACGGAGAAGGCGACGCGCCTGAACGAGGCCAGCCAGGTCACCTTCAAGGTGACGACGGATGCGACCAAGCCCGAGATCAAGGCGGCGGTCGAGAAGCTGTTCAACGTCAAGGTCGAGGCGGTGAACACGCTGGTCATGAAGGGCAAGACCAAGCGGTTCCGCGGCCGTCCCGGCCAGCGTTCCGATTGGAAGAAGGCGGTGGTGACGCTCCAGGCGGGCCAGACCATCGACCTCACGACGGGGCTTGCGTGACGCCATGGCATTGAAGAACTTCAACCCGGTCACCCCCTCGCTGCGCGCGACCGTCCTCGTGGACCGGTCGGAGCTGTGGAAGGGCAAGCCGGTCAAGGGCCTGACCGAGGGCAAGCCGCATTCCGGCGGCCGCAACAACCTCGGCCGCACGACGGTCCGGTTCCGGGGCGGCGGACACAAGCAGTCCTACCGCATCGTGGACTTCAAGCGCCGCAAGTTCGACGTCGCCGCGACGGTCGAGCGCCTGGAATACGACCCCAACCGGTCGGCCTGGATCGCGCTGCTGAAGTACGCCGATGGCGAGCTGTCCTACATCATCGCGCCGCAGCGCCTGAAGGCGGGCGACACGGTGATCGCGAGCGAGCGCGCCGACATCAAGCCGGGCAATGCGATGCCGTTGGCCAACATCCCCGTGGGCACGATCGTGCATTGCGTGGAGATGAAGCCGGGCGCCGGTGCCAAGGTGGCGCGCGCCGCCGGCACCTATTGCCAGCTGGTCGGCAAGGATGCGGGCTACGCGCAGGTCAAGCTGATGTCCGGGGAGCTCCGCCTGGTGCGCTCCGAGTGCATCGCGACGATCGGCGCCGTGTCCAACCCGGACAACAGCAACCAGCAGATCGGCAAGGCCGGCCGCATGCGGTGGATGGGCTTCCGCCCGCACAACCGCGGCGTCGTCATGAACCCGGTCGACCACCCGCATGGTGGTGGTGAAGGCCGGACCTCCGGCGGTCGCCACCCGGTCACCCCGTGGGGCAAGCCCACCAAGGGTGCCAAGACCCGCAACAACAAGCGCACGGACCGGCTCATCGTCCGGCGCCGTAACGCGACGAAGGGCTGATCGGCGATGTCGCGCAGCGTCTGGAAGGGGCCGTTCGTCGACGGCTACCTGCTCAACAAGGCAGAGGCGGCCCGTGGTTCGGGGCGGAACGAGATCATCAAGATCTGGTCCCGCCGCAGCACGATCCTGCCGCAGTTCGTCGGCCTGACCTTCGGCGTCTACAACGGGAAGAAGTTCATCCCGGTGCAGGTGAACGAGAACATGGTGGGCCACAAGTTCGGCGAGTTCTCGCCGACGCGGACCTTCACCGGCCACTCGGCCGACAAGAAGGCCAAGCGGGGCTGACATGAGCAAGCCGAAGCACGAGCGCGGTCTCGAGGAGACCGAGGCGCAGGCGATCACGAAGAACATTCGTGTCAGCCCGCGCAAGCTGAACCTGGTGGCGGGGCTGATCCGCGGCCGCACGGCGCAGGACGCCGTCGCGACGCTGATCTTCTCCAAGCGCCGCATCGCCCAGACCGTCCGCAAGACGCTGGAGAGCGCCATCGCGAACGCCGAGAACAACCACAGCCTGAACGTCGACCGCCTGGTCGTCACCAAGGCCGAGGTTGGTCGCGCCGTCGTCATGAAGCGCTTCCACGCCCGCGGCCGCGGTCGTTCGGCGCGCGTCGAGAAGTGGTTCAGCCATCTCAAGATCGTGGTGGCCGAGCAGACGGTGCAGGCGCCGGCGGCACAGCAGGAGGCCGCGTAACATGGGTCACAAAGTCAATCCGATCGGGCTCCGGCTCGGCATCAACCGCACCTGGGACAGCCGCTGGTTCGCCAGCGCCGACTATGCGCGGATGCTGCATGAGGACCTGAAGCTCCGGAAGACGCTGCGCGACCGGCTGAAGGGCGCGGGCGTGTCCCGCGTGGTGATCGAGCGTCCGGCGAAGAAGCCCCGCGTGACGATCCATGCCGCCCGCCCGGGCGTCGTGATCGGCAAGAAGGGCGCGGACATCGAGAACCTGCGCAAGGACCTGGCGAAGATGGCCGGGGCCGAGGTCTCGCTGAACATCGTCGAGATCCGCAAGCCGGAGATCGACAGCACGCTGGTCGCGGAGAGCATCGCGCAGCAGCTGGAGCGCCGCGTGGCCTTCCGCCGCGCGATGAAGCGCGCCGTGCAGTCCGCCATGCGCCTCGGCGCCGGCGGCATCCGCATCAACTGCTCCGGCCGTCTGGGCGGGGCGGAAATTGCGCGCATGGAGTGGTACCGCGAGGGCCGCGTGCCCCTGCACACGCTGCGCGCCGACATCGATTTCGGCACCGCGACGGCGAAGACGACCTATGGCACCTGCGGTGTGAAGGTCTGGATCTTCAAGGGCGAGGTGATGGCCCACGATCCGATGGCGCAGGACAAGCGCGCCGCGGAACAGGCCCCGCAGCGCTGAGGAATGACGTGACATGCTGCAGCCGAAGCGGACTACTTACCGAAAGGCCCATAAGGGCCGCATCAAGGGCGTCGCCAAGGGCGGCTTCACGCTGACCTTCGGCGGGTTCGGCCTGAAGGCGCTGGAGCCCGAGCGGGTGACCGCGCGCCAGATCGAGGCGGCCCGCCGCGCGATCACGCGTGCGATGAAGCGCCAGGGGCGCGTGTGGATCCGGATCTTCCCGGATGTGCCCGTCTCCACCAAGCCGGCCGAGGTCCGGATGGGCTCGGGCAAGGGCGCGCCCGAATACTGGGTGGCACGGGTGAAGCCGGGCCGCATCATGTTCGAGCTGGACGGCGTTTCCAACGACATCGCGCGCGAGGCTCTCGCGCTCGGTGCCGCGAAGCTGCCGATCAAGACGAAGATCGTGACGCGCCTCGGCGCTTCGCCGGCGGAGGCCTGAGATGGCTGAGACCAAGATCGCGGACGTCCGGGCCAAGTCCCCGGACGAGCTGCAGGAGATGCTGGTGGGCCTTCGGAAGGAGCAGTTCAACCTGCGCTTCCAGCGGGCGACCGGCCAGCTCGAGGCGACGGGCCGCATCAAGCAGGTGCGGCGCGACATCGCGCGGGTGAAGACGATCATGGCCGAGCGCACCCGCGCTGCGGCGAAGCAAGCTTAAGGGGGCCGGACGATGCCGAGGCGCGTCCTCACGGGCCGGGTGGTCAGCGACAAGACCGACAAGACGGTGACCGTCCTTGTCGAGCGTCGCGTGATGCATCCGCTCTACAAGAAGTTCATCCGGCGCTCGAAGAAGTATGCCGCGCATGACGAAGCCAACCTGTGCAAGGAAGGCGATGTCGTGTCGATCGAGGAGTGCCGCCCGATCAGCAAGACCAAGACCTGGCTGGTCGTGGTGCGGAACGGCGCCGCCGTCGAACGGCCGGAGGGCTTCTCGGCCCCCGTCGTCGCCGACACGCCCGCGACGCAAACGGCCGCGGTCTGAGGCCGGGAGCAGGACATGATCCAGGTCGAATCCAACCTCGACGTCGCCGACAATTCCGGTGCGCGCCGCGTCCAGTGCATCAAGGTGCTGGGCGGGTCGAAGCGGAAGACGGCGTCGGTCGGCGACGTGATCGTCGTTTCCATCAAGGAAGCGATCCCGCGCGCCAAGGTGAAGAAGGGTGAGGTGCATCGCGCCGTCATCGTCCGCACGGCCTATCCCGTGCGGCGCATCGACGGTTCCGCGATCCGCTTCGACAACAACGCCGCCGTGCTGATCAACAAGCAGGGCGAGCCGATCGGCACCCGCATCTTCGGACCGGTCGTGCGCGAATTGCGCGGCAAGAAGTTCATGAAGATCATCTCGCTGGCGCCGGAGGTCCTGTAAGGCCATGGCCGCTAAGATCAAGAAGGGCGACCGGGTCCAGGTCCTGGCCGGTCGCGACAAGGGCAAGCGCGGTGACGTCATCCGCGTGGTGCCCGAGGAGAACCGCGCCTTCGTGCAGGGCGTGAACATGGTGAAGCGCCACACCAAGCCGCAGGGCATGGGCAAGCCGGGCGGCATCGTCGAGAAGGAGGGTCCGATCGACCTCTCCAACCTGGCGCTGCTGGACCCGAAGTCCGACAAGCCCACGCGGGTTGGCTTCAAGGTGCTTGAGGATGGCCGCAAGGTTCGCGTGGCCAAGGCCTCCGGCGAGGTGATCGACCGATGAGCGATTCGAAGAAGGGCGGCAAGGGCGCGAAGCCCGCCGCGAAGAAGCCCGCCGCCGGCGCGCCGGCGAAGGGCGAGCAGCGGGTCGCCCCCGCGGCGGCCGCCGCCGTCGCCAAGGCCGGCCCCGCGGCCGCGTCGCCGGAGACGGCGCCGCGCCTGCGCAAGTTCTACGACGAGGTCGTCATCAAGCGCCTGTCCGACGAATTCGGCTACGCGAACCCGATGCAGGTTCCGAAGCTCGAGAAGATCGTCATCAACATGGGCGTGGGCGAGGCCGCGGGGGACCAGAAGAAGCTGGACGCCGCCGTGTCCGACCTGATGGCGATCGCGGGCCAGAAGCCGGTGAAGACCAAGGCCCGCAAGGCCATCGCGGGCTTCAAGATCCGCGAAGGCCAGGCGATCGGCTGCAAGGTCACGCTGCGCAAGGCGCGGATGTACGAGTTCCTCGACCGCCTGGTGACGATCGCGCTGCCGCGCGTGCGTGACTTCCGCGGTATTCCTGGTAATCGTGGCTTCGACGGCCGTGGCAACTACGCCATGGGCCTGAAGGAGCAGATCGTGTTCCCCGAGATCAACTACGACAAGGTGGACACGATCCGCGGCATGGACATCCAGTTCGTGACGACCGCGAAGACCGACAAGGAAGCGAAGGCCCTGCTGAAGGCGTTCGAGCTTCCTTTCGCCAACTGATTTTGGAAAACCGCCGGGCACGGCCCGGCAGGTTCCGGAGGGTTTAAGACGGCATGGCCAAGACCTCGTCTGTCGAGAAGAACAAGCGTCGTGAGAAGCTGTCGAAGCTGCACGCCGGGAAGCGCGCTGCCCTCAAGGGCATCGTGATGGACCGGACGCTGCCGGTGGAAGACCGCTTCGAGGCGACGCTGAAGCTCGCGCAGCTCCCCCGCAACGGTGCGAAGAACCGCGTTCGCCTGCGTTGCGAGCTGACCGGTCGTCCCCGCGGCAACTACCGCAAATTCAAGCTCTGCCGGAACCAGCTCCGGGAGATGGCCAACACCGGCCAGATCCCCGGCCTGGTCAAGGCGAGCTGGTAAGGAGGGCCGCGAATGTCGCTGTCCGATCCGCTGGGTGACCTGCTCACCCGCATCCGCAATGCGCAGCGCGCGCGGCAGAGCCGCTGCGTGGCGCCTGCCTCCAAGCTGCGTGAGAACGTGCTCGAGGTCCTGAAGCGCGAAGGCTACATCCGCGGCTGGTCCACCGAACAGGTGCGCGCCGGCGTGAAGGTGATCAGCATCGAGCTGAAGTATTCCGAGGGCGAGCCCGCCATCAAGGAGATCGCGCGCGTGTCGAAGCCCGGCCGCCGCGTCTATTCCAAGATCGCGGAGCTGCCGAAGTTCTACTCCGGCCTCGGCATCTCGATCCTGTCCACGCCGAAGGGCGTGATGAGCGACAATGAGGCTCGCACCGCCAATGTTGGCGGCGAAGTCCTCTGCCGCGTGTTCTGACGGGAGGGAAGATATGTCTCGCGTCGGAAAATACCCGGTTCCCGTTCCTGCCGGCGTCCAGGTGGCGCTGCAGGGCCGCACCGTGGTCGCCAAGGGCAAGAATGGCGAGCTGAAGCTCGACCTGACGGACGAGGTCGATGTGACCATCGAGTCCGGCACGGTCGCGGTGGCGCCGCGTGGTGAGGACCGCCGGTCCCGCACCATGTGGGGCACGACCCGCAGCCTGATCCAGAGCATGGTGACGGGCGTCTCCACGGGCTTCACGAAGAACATGGAGATCACTGGTACCGGCTATCGCGCGGCGGTGCAGGGCAAGGACCTGGTCCTGGCGCTCGGCTACAGCCACGAGATCAAGTACGCGATCCCGGCGGGCATCAAGATCACCTGCGAGAAGCCGACCTCCATCAAGGTGGAAGGCGCCGACAAGCGCCAGGTCGGTCAGGTTGCGGCGGAGATCCGCGCGTATCGCGGCCCCGAGCCCTACAAGGGCAAGGGCGTCCGGTACACGGACGAGGTGATCCTCCGGAAGGAGGGTAAGAAGAAGTAATGGCCGACAAGAAGCTCGCACTGACGGAGCGCCGCCGTTCGCGGCTGCGCTACCAGCTCAAGCAGAAGTCCGGCGGCCGCCCGCGGCTGTCCGTCTTCCGTTCCGGCAAGCACATCTACGCCCAGGTGATCGACGACAAGCAGGGCCGCACGGTCGCTGCCGCGTCCTCGCTCGAGAAGGCGATGCGCGAGGAGCTGAAGACCGGTGCCGACCGCGATGCGGCGACGGCGGTGGGCAAGCTGGTGGCGGAGCGTGCGCTCGCCGCCGGCGTGACCGAGGTGGTGTTCGACCGTGGGCCGTATATCTACCACGGCCGCGTCAAGGCGCTCGCGGAGGCTGCCCGCGAGGGCGGCCTGTCGTTCTGAGGAGTTCGGGTATGGCACGGGAACCGCGGAGCGGCGGCGAAGGTGGCGGCGAGGGCGGTGATCGCCGTCGTGGCCGGGGCCGGGATCGGAACAACGAGAACCGGCAGGAGCGCCAGGACGGCGACGAGCTGAAGGACAAGCTGGTCACCATCAACCGCGTGGCCAAGGTGGTGAAGGGCGGTCGCCGCTTCAGCTTCGCCGCCCTGGTCGTGGTGGGTGACCAGAAGGGCCGCGTGGGCTGGGGCGCCGGCAAGGCGCGCGAGGTGCCGGAGGCGATCCGCAAGGCGACGGAGCGTGCCAAGCGTGGCATGATCCGCGTGCCGATGCGCGAGGGTCGCACCCTGCATCACGACCAGGTCGGCGAATTCGGCGCGGGTCGCGTGATCCTGCGCGCGGCGCCCGCCGGTACCGGCATCATCGCCGGCGGTCCGATGCGCGCGGTGTTCGAGACTCTGGGCATGGGCGACGTCGTCGCCAAGTGCACCGGCACGACGAACCCGCACAACATGGTCAAGGCGACCTTCGCCGCGCTGGGCAAGTGCACCAGCCCGCGGGCGGTCGCGGCGCGGCGTGGCAAGAAGGTCTCCGACCTGCTGGGCCCGCGCAAGGACGCGGCGGCCGATGGCGCCGCGGCGGAGGGCGCGAATGTCTGAGAGCAAGAAGACCGTGAAGGTGACCCAGACCGGGTCGCCGATCGGTCGCAAGCCCGGCCAGCGTGAGACGCTGATCGGGCTCGGGCTGAACAAGATCCGTCGGTCGAGCGAGCTGGAGGATACCCCCGCGGTCCGCGGGATGATCCGCAAGGTCGCGCACCTGGTGAAGGTGGAGGGCTGATCCGATGAAGCTGAACGAGATCCGCGACAACGAGGGCGCCCGCCCGAAGTTCAAGCGCGTCGGCCGCGGCATCGGCTCCGGCAAGGGCAAGACCTCCGGCCGCGGCGTGAAGGGTCAGAAGGCGCGCACCGGCGTGCGGCTGAACGGGTTCGAGGGCGGCCAGCTCCCGATCTATCGCCGCCTGCCGAAGCGGGGCTTCGTGAACCTCTTCCGCAAGCTCTACGCGCCGCTGAACCTGGGTTCGCTCGACAAGGCGATCGCCGATGGCCGCCTGCCGGCCGAAGGCGCGATCGACGAGGCGATGCTGCAGGCGGCCGGCGTGGTGCGTTCGTCGCAGAAATATGCCGGCGTGCGCCTGCTCGGCACGGGTGAGATCACCCGCGCCGTGACGATCACCGTCTCCGGTGCCTCCGCCGCGGCGATCGCCGCGGTCGAGGCCAAGGGTGGCAAGGTGACCGTGCTCGGCGCCGAGGCGGCGGCCGAAGGCTGACCGGATGGCCCGGCGCGCGCCATCCGGCGTGGCGGCGGGCGCCGTGTGGCCCTTGCACCTGCGGGGGCGGGGCCGCACATTGATGGGGGTTGCGGAACGGCGTCCCGGGTCTGCCTTTGGGCGGGCCCCGGTGGCGCCGTTGTCGTGAGGAGGGATCGCGTATGGCGTCCGCCGCCGAACAGCTTGCGGCCAATCTGAACCTGGGCGTGCTCGCCAAGGCGACGGAGCTGAAGAACCGGCTCTGGTTCACGCTGGGTGCGTTGCTGGTGTACCGGATCGGCTCCTATGTGCCGGTGCCCGGCATCGATGCCGCCGTGATGGGCGAGCTCCTGCAGCAGATGGGCGGCGGGATCCTCGGCATGTTCGACATGTTCACCGGCGGGTCGCTGGGGCGCATGACGATCTTTGCCCTCAACATCATGCCCTACATCTCGGCCTCCATCATCGTGCAGCTGATGACGGCGGCGATCCCGTCGTGGGAGGCGCTGAAGAAGGAAGGCGAGTCGGGGCGGAAGAAGCTCAACCAGTACACCCGCTACCTGACGCTGGTGATCGCCATCTTCCAGGCCTACGGCATCGCGGTCGGCCTCGAGTCGCTGCGCGGCAGCTTCGGCTCCGCCGTGCATGATCCGGGCTGGTTCTTCCGCATCGCCTGCGTGATCACGCTGGTCGGCGGCACCATGTTCCTGATGTGGCTGGGCGAGCAGATCACCGCGCGCGGCGTGGGCAACGGCATCAGCCTGATCATCTTCGCGGGCATCGTGGCCAACCTGCCGCATGCGCTGGCCAGCACGCTGGAACTCGGCCGCACCGGCGCACTGTCCACCTTCTTCATCATCTTCTTCCTGCTGGTGGCGCTGGCCGTCATCGCCTTCGTGGTGTTCGTGGAGCGCGCGCAGCGCCGCATCCCCGTGCAGTACCCGAAGCGCCAGGTCGGCAACCGGATGTTCGGCGGCGAGAACACCCACCTGCCGCTGAAGCTGAACACCGCCGGCGTCATGCCGCCGATCTTCGCCTCCTCCCTCCTGCTGCTGCCCGCGACCTTCGCGGCCTTCCAGACGGACCGGGCGAGCGACTCGTGGCTGACGGACATCACCAACCTGCTGGCGCATGGCCAGCCGCTCTACATGGCGCTGTACCTGGCGCTGATCGTCTTCTTCGCCTTCTTCTACACGGCGGTGGTGTTCAACCCGCAGGAGACGGCGGACAACCTGCGCAAGTATGGCGGCTTCGTCCCCGGCATCCGGCCGGGCCAGCCGACGGCGCAGTATTTCGACCGGGTGCTGACCAGGCTGACGGCGGTGGGGGCGATCTACCTGTCCATCGTCTGCCTGCTGCCCGAACTTCTCATTGCGAATTACGGCGTCCCCTTCTACTTCGGCGGCACCTCTCTGCTCATCATCGTGTCCGTCACCATGGACACGGTGGCGCAGGTGCAGTCGCATCTCTTCGCGCACCAGTATGAGGGGCTGATCAAGAAGGCCCGGCTGGGTGGCCGCGGCACACAACCGGGGGGACGTGGACGATGAGGCTGATCCTGCTGGGGCCTCCCGGCGCCGGGAAGGGGACGCAGGCCAAGCGGCTGGAGGAGCGGTACAGCATCTCCCAGATCTCGACCGGCGACATGCTGCGGGCCGAGGTGAAGGCGGGCTCCCCCATCGGGCTGGAGGCCAAGGCGATCATGGAGCGGGGCGACCTGGTCCCCGACGCCATCATCACGGCGATGCTGGCGGCCCGCGTCTCCACCCCCGCCAGCGCCAAGGGCTTCATCCTGGATGGCTTCCCGCGCACGGTCCCGCAGGCCCAGGCGCTGGACCAGATGCTGGCCGAGAAGGCCATGCCGCTGGACCATGTGATCGAGCTGAAGGTGGACGACGCCGCGCTGGTCGAGCGCATCGCCGGCCGCTTCACCTGCGCCAAATGCGGGGAAGGCTACCACGACACCTTCAAGCAGCCGGCCCAGCCGGGTGTTTGCGACGCCTGCGGGGGGACCGAGTTCACCCGCCGGGCGGATGACAAGGCGGAGACGGTGGCCGCCAGGCTCGATGCCTATCACCGGCAGACCTCGCCGCTGCTGCCGCACTACGCGGCGCAGGGGAAGCTCCGCCAGGTCGATGGCATGGCAGAGATGGATGAGGTGACGCGGCAGATCGCCGCGGTGCTCGGGGCGGGTTGAGCACGGGCGCTTGACTCCCCCGGCGGCGCCGGTGTAACCCCCCGCGCCTGCGGTCCGGGGTTCACCCCGGCCGCTCTTTGCCGTTGCAAACTTGGACCAAGACGGTCGCGCCAGCCAAGGCTGGCGCGCTCCACCGCCCCGGCGGTCCGGTTTGAGTGTTTCTCGGGCCCGCCGGCCCGGTGTGATCGTCCCCCATCGCAGGATGGGGATTTGGGTTCCAGCGGGCCGCGTGCCCGATGTTTTGAGAAGCGGGCTCCGGCCCGATGAGGAGAGAGGCACCGTGGCGCGCATCGCCGGCGTGAACATCCCAACCAACAAGCGGGTGCTCATCTCGCTTCGCTATATCTTTGGCATTGGCCCCTCCAACGCCAAGGTCATCTGCAACCAGCTCGGCATTCCCGACGACCGTCGCGTGAACCAGCTGACGGATGACGAGATCCTCAAGATCCGCGAGCTGATCGACCGCGAATACCGCGTCGAGGGCGACCTGCGGCGTGAAGAGGCGATGAACAAGAAGCGCCTGATGGACATGGCCTGCTACCGCGGCCTGCGCCATCGCAAGGGGCTTCCCGTCCGCGGCCAGCGCACGCACACCAATGCGCGCACCCGCAAGGGCAAGGCGGTCGCGATCGCCGGCAAGAAGAAGGTGACGAAGTAAGATGGCCCGCGAACCCCGCGCCGGCGCCGGCCAGCGGCCGCGCAAGAAGGAACGGAAGAACATCTCTTCCGGCGTCGCCCATGTGCTGGCGTCCTTCAACAACACCGTCGTGACCATCACCGACGCGCAGGGCAATGCCATCGCGTGGTCGTCCTCCGGCAGCCAGGGCTTCAAGGGCAGCCGCAAGAGCACGCCCTACGCCGCCCAGGTTGCCGCCGAAGACGCCGGCAAGAAGGCCCGCGAGCATGGCATGGAGACGCTGGAGATCCAGGTCTCCGGCCCCGGCTCGGGCCGCGAATCCGCGCTCCGCGCGCTGCAGGCCGTGGGCTTCTACGTCACCGCGATCCGGGACGTGACGCCCATCCCGCACAATGGCTGCCGTCCCCGGAAGCGCCGCCGCGTCTGAGGACGCAGCTGCTGCCGCGGCGCGCCTGATCGCAGGCGCGCCCCTCCGGGCCGGGCAAGGGAAAAGACCGTGATCGAGAAGAACTGGCGTTCGCTGATCGAGACCAAGAAGGACGTCGAGCTCGGGTCCGATCCGACCCGCGTGGCGACGATCGTGGCGGAGCCGCTGGAGCGCGGCTTCGGCATGACGCTTGGCAACGCGCTGCGCCGCATCCTGCTGTCGTCCCTCCAGGGCGCGGCCGTGACGGCCATCCGCATCGACGGCGCGCTGCATGAATTCAGCAGCCTCCAGGGCGTGCGCGAGGACGTGACGGACATCGTCCTGAACGTGAAGCAGCTGGCCGTGCGCATGCAGGGCGATGGCCCGAAGCGCCTGCAGCTGACCGCGACCGGCCCCGGAGAGGTCACCGCCGGCCAGATCCAGACGACCGGCGACATCGAGATCTCGAACCCGGACCTGGTCATCTGCTCCCTCGATGACGGCGCCCGCCTGTCCATGGAACTGACCGTGGACACGGGCAAGGGCTACGTCCCCGCCAGCGAGAACCGGCCCGAGGATGCGCCGATCGGCCTGATCCCGATCGACGCCATCTACTCCCCGGTCCGCCGCGTGGCCTACCAGGTGCAGCCGACCCGCGTCGGCCAGAAGACCGACTACGACAAGCTGGTCCTGACGGTCGAGACCGATGGCACCGTCTCCCCGGAGGATGCGGTCGGCATCGCCGCGCGCATCCTGCAGGAGCAGCTGCAGCTCTTCATCAACTTCGAGGAGCCGCGCCAGCGCGTGGTGGAGGAGATCCGCGACGATCTCCCCTTCAACCGCAACCTGCTGCGCAAGGTGGACGAGCTGGAACTGTCGGTCCGTTCGGCGAACTGCCTGAAGAACGACAACATCGTCTATATCGGCGACCTGGTGCAGAAGACGGAGCAGGAGATGCTCCGGACCCCGAATTTCGGCCGCAAGTCGTTGAACGAGATCAAGGAGGTCCTCGCCTCCATGGGTCTCGGCCTGGGGCTCACCGTCCCGGGCTGGCCGCCCGAGAACATCGAGGACCTCGCGAAGAAGCTCGAGGAGCCCTTCTGAGGGCGCCCCGGGAAGTAAGGAAACAGGACCATGCGTCACGGCGTTGCCGGCCGTAAGCTCGGCGTCACCTCCAGCCACCGCGTTGCCATGCTCCGCAGCATGGCGACCGCGCTGCTCAAGCACGAACAGATCAGCACGACGCTGCCGAAGGCGAAGGAGCTGCGCCCCTATGTCGAGCGCATCATCACGCTCGGCAAGCGCGGCGACCTGCATGCCCGCCGCCAGGCCTATGCCCAGGTGCGCGACCCGAAGGTGGTGGACAAGCTCTTCACCACCATCGCGGATCGCTACAAGGGCCGCGCCGGCGGCTACACCCGCGTCCTGAAGGCCGGCATGCGCTACGGCGATGCCGCCGACATGGCGATCATCGAGTTGATCGACCGCGACCCCGCCGCCAAGGGCCTCGACAGCGGCCCGGTGGCGGAGCAGGCGGAGAGCGAGGCGGACGCGGCGTAAGCCGCTTCTGCATCGACGGGATACGGGAAGGGCGCCGCGAGGCGCCCTTTTTCGTGGCCGCCCCACGACAAGCTCGACAAAGCTCGACTTGCCGGCCCGCCCCCCGCGGCGCATCCAGCGGGGGCAGGAGACCACGGCGCCATGATCCGAGACTTTCGCCGCCGGGCGCTGATGGGCGCGGGCCTCGCCGCCCTCGGCGCCGGCGCGGCCCGCGGCCAGAGCACGCCCTTCGCGACCGGGGCCGGCATCCGCCCGATCGGGCGCTATGACCTCGATCGCCTGGCGCGGATCACCGGGCCGGAACTGCGCGCCTTCATGGCGTCCTCCACCCTGCCTTCGGCCTATGAGGGGCGCTTCCCCCCGCCGCGCCATGCCGTGGACCTCTTCCAGGTCACCTACCGTTCCGTGGTGCCGGAGCGCGGCAATGCCCCCACCATCGCCTCCGGGCTGGTGGCGCTGCCCGATTCCGGCGCGCGGCAACTGCCGCTGCTCTCCTACCAGCACGGCACGGTGTTCGACCGCGGCTACGTCCCCTCCAACCCCGATGCCTCGATGGAGACGCGGCTGATGCTCGCGGCCTTCGCGTCGCAGGGCTACGCGGTCATGGGGGCCGATTATTTCGGGCGCGGCGCCTCCACCCTGCCGGACAGCTACCTGGTCGCGGGCAGCACGCGCCAGGCGAATCTCGACATGCTGCTGGCGACGCGGGACCTGCTGGCCGCGCGCGGCATCGGCGTGACGCGCTTCTTCCTCAGCGGCTGGTCGCAGGGGGGCTGGGTGACGATGCAGCACCTGCGCAACCTGGAGCGGCACGGATTGGCGCCCCGCGCGGCCGCCGTGGCCAGCGCGCCGGTGGACATCTACCTCACCATGAACCGCTGGATGGGCAATCCGCAGCCCGTGGACGCGGTGTACCTGCCCGGCGTCGTCGCCATCCAGATGGGCGCGCAGGCGCATTACCACCGGCAGGACGGGCTGCTGGAGGCCGCGCTCCCCCCCGCCTTCGTCGCGCCCTCCCGCGCCCTGCACGCCAGCGCGATGGCGTGGGAGGATTTCCTGGCCGCCACCACGCCGCGGCTGGCGGATTTCATCCGGCCGGAATTCCGCGCGACCGGCGCCGCCGGCGATGCGCCCTACTGGCAGGTGCTGCGCGCGGCGGAGGCCTATCAGTGGAAATCGGCCACGCCGCTCCGCGTCTATACGGGCGGACAGGACGAGGTGACGCCCCGCAGCGTCGGCGGGCTGCCGGAGGCGACGCAGCGCCTGCTTGGCGGGGCGCCGGTGCGGACGATCGATGCCGGCGACCGGGCGGATCACCGGGCCGTCTTCGTGCATGGGATCCTGGACCAGAAGCCCTGGTTCGACGCCATGCTGGCCTGATCGCCGGTCAGCCGGGCTCCAGCCACCCGCGGTACCGCACGACCCGCCCGAGGCCCAGCGGCAGCCGCACCTGCACATCGAAGCGGAAGCGCCCCGCCGCGTCCTCGCCCTCCACCGCGTCGCCAAGGGGCGCCAGGGCCAGGGGCAGGGGCACGCCCAGCAGCCGCCACCCCCGCACCACCACGCGCAGCCCGGCGGCATCCGCCGGCACGGCGATGCGGAAGGCGAAGGGGCCGAACCGCTCCTCCAGCCCCGCCGCGCCCAGCGCCATGCGGCTGCGGAAGCGCTTGCCGGCGAAGTCGCGCATCCAGGCCTCGCCATCCGCATCGGCCGCGATGGACACGCGCACGGGCACGCGCGCGGCGGCGGCGGGGAAGCCGACGAACCAGGCCGCGATCCGCGCCAGCACGCCCTGCGGCCCCTCGACCTCGGCCTCCCCGGCGAAGGTCCCGCCCGCATGCAGCCGGCGCACCGCCGCGGGCAGCGCCGCGTAGGCGTCCGGCCCCAGCACCGCGGCGAACAGCGCGCTCACTCCTCCCGCGCGACGTGGCGGCGCAGTTCCGGCCCCGGGATCATGCAGGTCTCCGTCTTGCCGAACAGCCGGTAGCGGTTGCGCGCGATGCGGTCATAGACCCAGTCCCGCAGCCCCTTCGGCACATGCCGCAGGTGGCGTGCCCAGCCGTAGCGGGGCAGGCGCGCCAGCACCTGGATGGCGGCGTCGGACTTCATGTAGGCGGTGCCGTCGATCACCACGGCATTGCTCTCCGGCATCACCGGGTCGATCCCGAGCAGCCCGGCCATCCGCGTGCCCAGCGGGTCCTGCACGGCGGTGAACCTGAAGCGGGCCTCCGGATCGCGCGCGGCGACGAAGCGGAAGGCCGCGGAGCAGATCACGCAGACCCCGTCATACAGCACCGTCCCGTCCGCGATGCCCTGCACCGGCTTCGGCGCCCAGCGATCCGCCATTCACGCCCCCTTCCGCGCGTCGCGCAGCTCCATCCGCGTCAGCCAGAACCCTGCCGCGATGATGACCGCGGCGCCCACCAGCATGAGCGGTTCCGGCACCTCCCCGAAGAAGATCCAGCCGAAGAGGATGCCCCACAGGATCATCGCGTATTGCCAGGGCACCACGACCGGCGCCGGCGCCAGGGCCAGGGACCGCGTCACCGCCAGATGCGCCGCGACGCCGACGACGCCGAGCGACATCAGCAGGATCGCGTCCACCCACGCCACCGGCACCCAGGTGAAGGGCGCCATCACCAGGCCGAACAGCAGCGCGCCCAGCATCTGGTAGGTCGCGAGCACGCGGGCGGAGGTGCCGCGCAGCGCGCGGGTGGACATCAGGTAGCCCGAATAGACCACGACGCCGAAGATCGCGATCGCCATGGGCTTCCACCCGGCATCCAGCCCCGCGCCCAGCGTCAGCATCACGCCCACGAAGCCCAGCACCACGGCGCCGAAGCGCCAGCGGTCCAGATGCTCGCCGAGGAAGAGGGCGGAGGCCACGGCGACGAAGATCGGCGTCGCCATCCAGAAGGCCATGGTATCCGCCAGCGGCATCATGGAGACGGCCCAGTAGAAGCAGGCCACCTCCACCGTGCCGAAGACCACGCGCATCACCTGCAGCCCCGGCCGCTTCGGCTGCAGCAGCGGCGCCGCGCCTTCCCGCACCAGCAGCGGCGCCAGGATCAGCAGCGCCGCGATGCTGCGCAGCACCAGCACCTGGCTGACGGAATAGGTCGCCATCAGCCATTTGCCGAGCACGTCGTTCAGCGAGAAGCCGAGCACGGCCGCCGACATCAGCGCGATGCCGGCGAGGTTGTCGCGGGCTGCCACCTATTCGGCGCGGATATTCGCCTCGCGCACCAGGGTCGCCATGGCCTCGCGTCCCTCCCGCACGAAGGTCGCGAAGGCCTCGGGGCTGGTCGCCTGCGGCACGCAGCCGATCTGCACCAGGCGCTGGCGGATGGTGGGCTCCGCCACCGCCTCCGTCAGCGCGGCCGACAATTGCCGCACCACGGCGGGCGGCGTCGCGGCCGGGCCGAAGAAGCCGGCCCATTCATTGCTGTCGAAGCCGGCATAGCCGCTCTCATGGATGGTCGGCACATCCGGCCGGCTCTCGACACGCTCCAGCGTGCCGACGGCCAGGAACCGCGCCCGCCCCGCATCCACCACCGGCCCGGCCGAGACCAGCGTGGTGAAGACGGCGTCGATGGCGCCGCTCGCCAGGTCCTGCGCCGCGGCCGATCCGCCGCGATAGGGGACGTGCACCACCTCGATCCCCGCCCGGCGGGAGAAGGCCGCCAGGCCCAGATGCCCCGCCGTCGCATTGCCCTGCGTGCCGACCGTGAGGACGCCCGGCCGCGCCTTCGCCGCCGCCACGAACTCCGCCAGCGTGCGCGCCGGGAAGTCGTTCTTCACCGCGACGGCGGAGGGGAAGGACACGACCAGCGAGATCGGCGTGAAGGCCGTGGCGTAGTCGAAGGGCAGGCCCCGCAGCAGCGACGGGTTCACGATGTGGCTCGACGCATCCCAGAGGAAGGTGTGGCCGTCATTGCTGCGCGCGACCTCGCCGCCCCCGAGGCTGCCGCTCGCCCCCGTCCGGTTCTCCACCACGAAGCCCTGGCCGAGCCGTTCGCCCATGCGCGGCGTAATGACGCGCGCCGCGCTGTCCGCCGCGCCGCCGGCGGCGAAGGGCACGATCAGCCGGATGGACCGGCTGGGCCAGGCGGCCTGGGCCCAGGCGGGGTTGAGCAGGGCAGGGGAGGCCAGCGTAAGGCCGGCAGCCCCCAGCAGGGCACGGCGGGACATCGTCATGGCGGCGTTCTCCGGGCTTTCGTTGCGCGGGAGATCGGCCCGCGCGCGGCCGCGGTCAACCCACCTCGATCCGCGTCTCCCGCACCAGCCGTGCCATCGCGTCGCGCTGCTCCGCGACGTAGCGCGCGAAGTCGCCGGGCGAGGAGCCGACGGGGAAGGCGCCCAGCGCCTCCAGCCGCTGCCGCACGCCGCCATCCGCCAGCGCGCTGAGGGCCGCCGCGTGCAGCCGCTCCGTCACCGCCGGCGCCAGCCCGGCCGGCGCATAGAGGCCGTTCCACTCGTTCAGTTCGTACCCCGGGAAACCCTGTTCCGCGACGGTCGGCACATCGGGCAGGGAGGAGATGCGGGCAGCGGTGCTGACGGCGATCGCCCGGATGCGCCCCTCCCGCGCCAATTGGACGGAGGACGACACCGTACCGAAGACGAAAGCGATCGCGCCGCCCATGAGGTCCGCCAGCGCCGGCGTGCCGCCGCGATAGGGCACGTGCTGGATGTCCAGCTCCGCCCGCGCCGCGAAGAGCGCCGCCGCCAGGTGCGCCGCCGTGGCATTGCCGGAGGAGCCGTAGGAAAGCTGCCCCGGCCGCGCCTTCACATAGGCCACGAATTCCTGCAGCGTCCGCACCGGCAGCGCGGCATTCACCACCAGCAGCTGCGGCAGCACCACCACCTGGCTGATCGGCGTGAAGGCGGTGGCGTAGTCGAAGGTCAGCCCCCGCAGCAGTGCGGGATTCACGGTATGCGCCATGGCGTCGATCATGATGGTGTGGCCATCCGGGGCGCTCCGCGCCACCTCCGCCGCGCCGATCGACCCGCCCGCGCCGGCGCGGTTCTCCACCACGATGGGCTGGCCCAGGAACTGCCCCATCGGCGCGCCCAGCAGCCGGGAGGTGGTGTCCACACCACCGCCCGGCGGATAGGGCGCGATCAGCCGGATGCTGCGCGCGGGCGCCCATTGGGCGCTGGCCTGGCGCGCCACCAGCGGCGCGGCCAGCAATCCGAGCGCCGCGCGGCGCCCCAGGCTTCCAGACATGGCATCCTCCATCGGCTTGGCGCGGAGAATGCCACCCCTCAAGGGGCCCTCACAGGGGCTGGTCGAGCGTCGGCGCGGAATCCTTCACCGTCACGCGCCGCATGTCGCGGGGGTGGCGCGTATCCGCGAAGGGGCGGGCGCGGTGCATGGTGCAGCGGTTGTCCCACATCACCAGGTCATTCTGGCGCCAGCGATGGCGATAGACGAACTCCCGCTGCGTCGCATGCTCCGCCAGGTCCCGCACCAGGCACATCGCCTCCGGCACCGGCCAGCCATGCAGCCGGCCGATATGGGCCGAGAGGTACAGGGACAGCCGCCCCGACCCCGGATGCCGCCGCACCAGCCGCTGCGGCACGGGGGCGAATTTGTGCCGCTCCTCCTCCGTGAAGGCCTCGAAGCCCAGCGTGCCGCGGGAGAAGATCAGGCTGTGGTCCGCGACCAGCCCCAACAGCTCCGCCTGCTGCGCCGCCGGCAGCGCATCCCAGGCCGCGCGCATATCGGCGAATTCGGTGTCGCCGCCCTCCGGCGGGATGATTCGGGCATGCAGCGCCGAATACTTGGCCGGCGTCGGCTTGAAGCTGCTGTCGCTGTGCCACAGCCGGTTGCCGAGGTTGAACATCCGCCGCCGGTCATCCGCCGCCAGCAGCTGGCCCTTCTCGTCCAGGTTGGAGATGTCGTTCATCCGCGCATGCTTCAGGCGCTGCTTGTGCAGGTCGATGGTGCCGGTGTTCTCCTCCATCTGGCCGAAATGCTCGATGAAGCGGATCTGCTGGTCGTCATCGATGTCCTGGCCGCGGAAGACCAGCACGGCGTGCTCGTCCATCGCCGCCTCGATCGCTGCCGCGTCCTCGGGCGAGAGCGGCTGTCGCAGGTCGATCCCCTCGACCTCCGCGACGAAGAGGGGGTGCAAGCGCGTCACGCGCAGCGCCGACAGGGTCGCGCCCATGGCCTGGTCTCCTCCGCCCGGGGTCGTGATGCCCCGTGGTCCTGGCCGGGATGATCGGCCGGGCGGCGCCGCGCGTCCAGCCACGCAGCCGTGTCGCGCCACCCGTGGCCCGGCTGCCGCGGCGGCGCTAGGCTCGCGCGATGGCCGCCCGCCCCCCCGACCTCTTCGGCACCCAGGAAGACACCCCGCGCCCGGAGGCCCCGCCCGGCCCGCGCCCGCTGGCCGATCGCCTTCGCCCGAAGGTGCTGGCGGAGGTCGTCGGCCAGGACCATCTCGTGGGCCCCGACGGCACGCTCACCGGCATGCTCGGCCGGGGATCGCTCTCCTCCATCATCCTCTGGGGCCCGCCCGGCGTCGGCAAGACGACCATCGCGCGCCTGCTCGCCCAGCGCGCCGGCCTCTCCTTCGTGGCGCTCTCCGCCGTCTTCTCCGGCGTCGCCGACCTCAAGCGCGCCTTCGACGAGGCCCGAGCCCGCCGTTCCAATGGCCGCGGCACCCTGCTGTTCGTGGATGAGATCCACCGCTTCAACCGCGCCCAGCAGGATGGCTTTCTGCCCGTTGTCGAGGACGGCACCGTCACGCTCGTCGGCGCCACCACCGAAAACCCCTCCTTCGCCCTCAACGGCGCGCTGCTCTCCCGCTGCCAGGTCCTCGTCCTCAAGCGCCTCGACGAGGCCGCGCTCATGCTGCTGATGGACCGCGCGGAGGCAGAGGAGGATCGCGCGCTGCCCCTCACGCCCGAAGCCCGCGCCTCGCTCGCCGCCATGGCCGATGGCGATGGCCGCTACCTCCTCAACATGGTGGAACAGCTGCTGGCCCTGCCGCCGGGCGGCGATGCGCTCGACCCCGGCGCGCTCGCCACCCTGCTGGCCAAGCGCGCCGCGCTCTACGACAAGGACCGGGAGGAGCACTACAACCTCATCTCCGCGCTTCACAAATCCATGCGCGGTTCCGATCCCGACGCCGCCCTCTACTGGTTCGCGCGCATGCTCACGGGCGGCGAGGATCCGCGCTACATCGCCCGCCGCCTGCTGCGCTTCGCCAGCGAGGATGTCGGCATGGCCGATCCCCGCGCCATCCAGATCGCGATGGCGGGCTGGGAAGCCTATGAACGCCTCGGCAGCCCGGAGGGCGAACTCTCGCTCGCCCAGGTCGTCGTCCACCTGGCGACGGCGCCCAAATCCAACGCGCTCTACACCGGCTTCAAGGATGCGCTGCGTGCGGCGAAGGAGACGGGAAGCCTGATGCCGCCGGCCAATATCCTCAACGCGCCGACGAAGCTGATGAAGGAACTCGGCTACGGCGAGGGCTACGAATACGACCATGATGCGGAGGATGGCTTCTCCGGCGCCGATTACTGGCCGCAGGGCATGAAGCCCGCGCGCTTCTACCACCCGACCGAACGGGGCGCGGAAGCCGCCGTCGCCGCGCGCATGGCGGAATGGCAGCGGCTGCGTGCCCGGAAGCGCCGATGACGCTGCCGAACGTGCTGCTCGTGTCGCTCGGCGGCGGCGCCGGCTCCGTGCTCCGCTACTGGCTCTCCACGCTCGCCATCACCCATCTCGGCACGGCGTTTCCCTGGGGGACGCTCGGCGTGAACATCGCCGGCAGCGCCGCCATCGGCGTGGCCGCCGGCCTCGGCCTGCAGGGGGAGGCACGGCTGCTGCTCGTCACCGGGCTGCTCGGCGGCTTCACCACCTTCTCCGCCTTCAGCCTGGAAACCGGCGCGCTGTTCGAACGCGCCTGGTGGCTCGCGGCGCTCTACGTGCTGGCTTCCGTGGGGCTCGGGCTCGCTGCATTTGCGGTCTGTTACGCTCTCCTCAAGAAGTAACGAATCAACTGCAAGTCGAAACCGCCACCCCGGCGCTTTGAACCGCTGTCGAAGCACAAGCGGCATTGTCCTCTACACGCGGCGGTGAGTAGAACCCTTCCACCCCTGGGGGTCCCAATTTGCTGGAAGGGACCATAACGATGGCCGACTTCTCCACCGTGTTCTTTGATGACTTCAACGGCGGTTCCGTGGACCGTGGCACCTGGCGCACGCTCTATTCGGGCGAATACGGCAATGGCGCCTTCGCCTGGACTCCGGGCCAGGTCAGCGTGCATAGCGGCATCCTCGACGTCTCCATCGAACGCCAGGGCGGCGGCTGGGTGGCGGGCGGCCTTTCCACCATCCCCGAGGGCCAGACCTACGGCTCCTACGAATTCCGCGCGCGGATCGAGGAAGGGCAGGGCACCGCCGGCGTCATCCTCCTCTGGCCCAGCAACAACACCTGGTCGGATGAGGTGGACATCGTCGAGACCCATCGCGGCGACCGGCAGGGCTTCGCCTTCACCAACCACGGCACGCCGTGGGAGACGCAGTACATCAACACCGATGTCGCGGACTGGCACACCTATCGCCTGGACTGGACGCCGGGAAACCTGACGCTCTACGTCGATGGCCAGCAGGTCGGCCGCATGACGAATGACGTGCCGGACCAGCCCATGTCCTTCGGCATCCAGGGCCATGTCCTGTCCGACAGCGAATGGTGGTATGGCGGCGGCCCCAACGGCTCCACGCCCGGCGAGGTGAATATCGAGGTCGATTGGGTCCGCGTCTCCGCCTACACGCCCGGCCAGGGCGATGGCGCCACGCCCCCGGCCCCCGCGCCAGTGGCCGCACCGGTGGTCGAGGCCGTGGTGGACACCGTGGTCGATCCGGTGGTGGAGATCGTGGACAGCGTGCTGCCCGACCTCGTCGCCAGCCCCGCCGCGCCGGTCGTGGCCGACCTCGACGACCCCTGGGCCGCCTTCCGGGTGAACGGCCAGGTCGATTGGGCCGCGGCCGCGGCGCATGTGACTTCGAACTACGAAGCCACCGGCCAGTGGTTCATCTGAACCGCCGCCAGCCCATCCCGACCCCTTCCGAAAGCCCTCTCCCCCCCGCGGGGGGAGAGGGTTGGGCGAGGGGAGCCGTGCCCGAACCGGGCCCCGGCCTGGCGCGTGCCGCCGCCACGCTGCGGCCCGGCCTGCTGCCCGCCGGCCCCGGCCAGGCCGCCTCCGCCGACCTCCATGTGGGCCGGAAGCTGCGGGAGGCCCGCATCCAGCGCGGCCTCTCCCTCGCCGAGCTCGCGGCGGCGCTCGGCGTCTCCACCGCCCAGGCGCGGAAATACGAGGCCGGGCGCAACGCCATCCCCGCCACGCGCCTGCCCGCGCTGGCCGCCTGCCTCGGCGTCGATCTCGGCTGGTTCTTCGAAGGGCTGCACACCGAACAGCGCGTCGGCCCCTATCGCCCGCTGCTGCCGACGCGGCCGCGCATGCTGCTGGACCTGGTCCGTGCCTCCGATGCGCTGCCCGATGCGGGCCTCGCCGCGCTCTGCGCCGCCGCCCGGGCCTTCGCCGGGGATGCGCAGGGCTGATCGGCGGGTGCCAAGCCGGGGCTTCGTGCTACACCCCGGCCACCATGACCGTGCAGCTCCGCAAAGTTTCCGCCGACGAGAACGACACCAGGCTCGACCGCTGGCTCAAGCGCCACGTGCCGGCGCTGACCCAGGGGGCGCTGCAGAAGATGCTGCGCACCGGCCAGATCCGGGTGGAGGGCAAGCGGGCGGAGGCCAATACCCGCCTGCTCGCCGGCCAGGAAGTCCGCATCCCGCCGATCACGGAAAACCCGCTCGCGAAACTCCCGCGCGCGCCGAAGCCGGTGGATGAGCGGGACGCCAAGGCGCTGGAGCGCATGGTGATCTACAAGGACCATGAGGTCCTGGTGCTGGACAAGCCGCATGGCCTGCCCGTGCAGGGCGGCCCCAACATCACCAAGCACCTGGATGGCATGCTCGATGCCCTGAAGTTCGAGGCCGAGGACCGCCCCCGCCTGGTGCACCGGCTGGACCGTGATACGTCGGGCGTGCTGGTCCTGGCCCGCACCGTGGGCGCCGCCGCCAAGCTCGCCGCCGCCTTCCGCGGCCGGGACGTGGAGAAGACCTACT
Organism: Falsiroseomonas ponticola; assembly: GCF_016805305.1. GTDB lineage: Bacteria > Pseudomonadota > Alphaproteobacteria > Acetobacterales > Acetobacteraceae > Falsiroseomonas > Falsiroseomonas ponticola. The sequence goes on from NZ_JAERQN010000018.1 coordinate 24,800, forward strand.
GGGCCATCGTCATCGGCGAACCCACGCCGCCGGCGGGGCGGATCGAGATGGCGCTGGCCCGCACCGGCGGCCCGCGCGGCGAACGCACCGTGCCCGCCGAGCCCGGGGACCGAGAGGCCGCCCGCGCCAGCACCGATTTCCGCATCCTGGACGCCGTGCGCCGCCGCGCCGCCTGGCTGGAGATGAAGCCGCTGACCGGCCGCACCCACCAGCTGCGCGTCCATGCGGCGGAGGCGCTGGGCTGCCCGATCCTGGGCGATGGCAAGTATGGCGGCCAGGCCGCGCATCTGGAGGGGCTGCCGAACCAGCTCCACCTCCATGCCCGCGCGCTGCGCCTGCCGCACCCCGCGGGCGGGATGCTGGAGGTGGCGGCACCCCTGCCGCCCCATATGAAGGAGAGCTTCGCCTTCCTGGGGTTCGAGGTGCCGCGCACGCCCAAGCCGCGGCGCGGCGCCTGAACAGTCCGCGGCGCGGCGCCTGAACAGTCCGCGGCGCGGCGCCTGAATAGTCCTCGCCGTACCGCCTGAACGATTCCGCTCCGGGGCGTTGAAGCCGGCAAACCGGGAGTTTCCGCCAGTGTCCGACACATCAGCCCCGCAGCCCCGCCGCACGCGCCGCTGGCCCTGGGTGGTGCTGGGCGTCGTCGTCGCCATCCCCGTGGTGGCGGCCGGCGCGGCCTATGTCTTCCTGGACCCCGAGAAGCTCCGCCCCCGCCTGGTCGCCGCCGTGGAGCAGGCGACGGGACGGCGCTTCGAACTCGGCGAGATGCGCCTCGCTTTGTCGCTGGTGCCGACGGTCGAGCTGCGCGACATCACGCTGGCCAACCCGGAAGGCTTCAGCCGCCCCGCCATGCTGACCGCGAAGCGCGTGGAGGTGCAGGCCGCCCTGCTGCCGCTGCTGTCCCGCCGGGTCGAGGTTGCGCGGGTCGTGGTGGAAGAACCCGACCTGCTGCTGGAAACGCGCGCCGATGGCGCCAGCAACTGGCTCTTCGCCCGCCCGGCGGCGCCCGGCGCGCCCTCCGCGCCCGCCACCCCCGCCGCGCCCGCGCAGCCCCTGCAACTCGCCATCGATTCGCTGCGGCTGGAACGCGGCACCATCGCCTGGCGGGATGCCCGCCCCGGCGGCCGCAGCGAAACCCTCGCCCTGGCGCGGATCGAAGCCGCCGCCCCTGCCGCCGGGCCGCTGCGGGCGGAGGGCGATGTCGCGCTGCGCGGCCAGGCCGTCTCCCTGGCCCTCCAGGGCGGCCGCCTCTCGGCCCTGGGCGCGGCGGAGCCCTGGCCCGTCGATCTCCGCCTGGCCAGCCTGGGGGCGGAGGTCGCGCTGCGCGGCACGCTGGCCGCCGGCCAGGCCTGGACGGCGCAGGTCACGGCGCGCGCCGCGGATCTGACGCGCCTCGCGCCGCTGGTGCCGGACGTGCCGCTGCCGCCCCTGCGCGACGTGGCGCTGGCCGCCGCCGCCACCGGCACGGGCGGGGCGCTCGCCACCCTCTCGGGCCTCGATCTCCGCATCGGCGAATCGGACCTCTCCACGCTCCGCCCCGGGCTGCGCCTCGCCAGCGCGACGCTCACCGCCGAACGGCCTGACGCGCCGCTGGCGCTGCAGGCGGAGGCGCGGCTGGCCGACCAGCCGCTGCGCCTCTCCGGCCGCCTCGGCACCCCCGCCCAGCTCGCCGGCCAGGCGCCGGGCCCGCTGCCGGTCGATATCCGGCTGGAGACGGCCGGCGCCGCCGCGACGCTCGCCGGCCGCATCGCCGATCCGCGCGCGCTGTCCGGCGTGGACCTCGCCATCACGGCGGAGGCCGCGGACCTCGCCACCCTCTCGCCCCTCGCCGGCACGGCCCTGCCGCCGATCCGGCAGGTCAGGCTCTCCACCCGCCTGGCGGAGCGCACCCCGGGCTTCGCCGGCGGCGCGCATCTGCGCGACCTCCGCCTCGCCTCCTCCGCCGGGGAAGCCACGGGCGAACTGACCCTGGTGGTGGGGGAACGCCCCGGCATCACCGGCCGCCTGGCCTCGCCGCGCCTCGACCTCGATGCGCTGCGCGCCGCCACCGCCGCCGCGCCCGCCCCCGCCGCCGCGCCAGCCGCCCCCGCGGCGCCGGCCGCGCCCGCCGACGGCCGCCTCATCCCCGACATCGCCCTGCCGCTGGCGGCGCTGCGGGTGATGGATGCCGAGCTGCGGCTGGAGATCGCCGCCCTGACGCTGAACGGCCAGGAATGGCGGCAGGTGGTCGCGCCGGTGAAGATCGATGCCGGGCGCGGCGGCCTTTCGCCGCTGACGGCGCAGACGCCGGCCGGCCCGCTCTCCCTCGACCTCACCGCCGATGCGCGGGCGGAGGTGCCGGCGCTGCGCCTCGTCGCCCGCTCCCCGGGCCTCGACCTCACGGCGCTGCAGGCCATGGCGGGGCAGCCCAACCGCCTGTCCGGCCGGGCGGAGTTGGATGCCGATCTGCGCGGCCAGGGCATGCGGCTGCGCCAGGTCGCCGCCACGCTCTCCGGCCATCTGGGCCTGGCCATGCTGGGCGGCCATGCGGAGCCCGCTTTGGTGCAGCCCGTCCAGGCGGCGCTGCGCGAACGCGTGCCCGTGCTGCCGCCGCTGCCGAACCGCCTGCCGATCGAATGCATCGCCATCCGCGCCGATGCGGAAGGCGGCGTCGCGCGGCTTTCGACCCTGCTGCTGGACAGCCCGGCCGCTAAGGTCGCCGGCACGGGCAGCATCAACCTCGGCGATGAATCGCTGAGCCTGCGCATGCTGCACGATGTCCGCGCCGCGGGGGCGGAGGTGCGGGTCTCCGCCGATCTCGGCGGCACCCTGGCCAGCCCCGCCTATCGTGGCGTGCGGGCGGAGAACCTGGCCGCCGTGCTCGGCAACCTGGCCGGGCAGGTGGGGGGCGACCTCGGCGCCGTGCTGGGCGCGCTGGCGCCGCGCGGCAACAACGCCGCCCGCCCGGCGCCCCTGCCGGATTGCGGCCCGGCGCTGACCGCGGCGCGCGGCGGGCGGGAAGGGCAGGTCCCCGCCGCCCGCCCCGCACCCCAGGCCGCACCCCAGGCCGCCCCTCCGGCGGCGGCCCCGCAGGCCGCGCCGGAACGCCGCCCGGGCATCCCCCAGCCCGCCGACCTGCTGCGCGGCCTGCTCGGGCGCTGAGGCGCCCGGCGGAGCCTCAGCGCAGCGGCGGCGAGAACATCAGCCCGCCCTGGTCCCACAGCCGGTTGAGGCCGCGCGCCAGGCCATAGGGCGCGGCATTCCGCTCCCACACCTCCCCGTAATGGCCGACGGCCTTGATGGCATTCGCCGCCCAGCGCCGGTCGAGCCCCATGGTCGGCCCGATATCGCCCGCCCCCAGCAGGCGCCGCACGTCGGAGGAAGGGGAGGGCCCGGGATTGTCCACCGTGGCCGCCGTCACGCCCTGCTGCTCCGCCCACACCAGCGCGAATTGCGTCCAGCGCACGATGTCCAGCCACTGGTCGTCGCCCTTGCGGATCCAGGCGCCGAGCGGCTCCATGGTGATGTTCTCGGGCAGCAGCAGGAAGTCGTCGGGATTGGCCTGCGTCATGCGGAAGCCCGACAGCCCGGTCATGTCCCGCGTGTAGACGTCGCAGCGCCCGGACAGGAAGGCGCGGATGATCTCGTTCGGATCGTCGATCAGGATGGGCTGGAAGGAAAGCCGGTTGGCCCGGAACCATTCCTGCAGGATCACCTCCGTCGTCGATCCCGGCGGCACGCAGATGGTCGCGCCATCCAGCTGCGCCAGCCGCGTGACGCCAAGCGAGCGGCGCACCAGGAAGCCCTGGCCGCTGTAGTAGTTGGCCGCGGCGAAGACGAGGCCGAGCTGCGTCTCCCGCGTCGTCGTCCAGGTCGTGCTGCCATAGAGCACGTCGATGTCGCCGCTCTGCACCGCCGGGAAGCGCGTCATCCCCGTGACGGGGCGGATCACCGCCTTCTCCGCATCGCCGAAGATGGCGGCGGCCAGCGCCCGGCAGGAATCGACATCCATGCCCCGCCACACCCCGCGGCTGTCCGGCAGGGAGAAGGGCGGGTTGTTGGACTGCACGCCGCAGACCACCTGGCCGCGGGCGCGGATGGCGGCCAGGGTCGGGGAGCCCGGCGCCTGCGCGACCGCGGGGAGCACGGCGCCGGCGCCCATCACCAGGCCGAGCGCCGCCGCCGCGGCGCAGCGCCCTGCCAGGCGGCGGATCGCCGCCCGCGCTTGGACCATCATCATGCGAAAACTCCTTCCGCGGTGGGGCTTCAGCCTAGGCCCCGGCGCCGCGGCGCTGGAACACCCGCCCCGTCGCGTCCATCTGATGGAAAGGCCGGCGCCCGCCCGCCCGCCGGGCGCTTGCCTGGCGGCAGCGCGCTGCGATAACCGGCTGCGAATCGGGAGAATGGAACGATGGACCTTGGCCGAGTCCTCGGCGCCCTGCTCGGCGGCGCCGCCGCGCCCCCGCGCCGCCGGCGCCGCGCCGCGCCATCGCCCTTCGGCGGGGCCGGCCGCGGCACCTCCAACCAGCTGGGCCGCATCCTGGGCACCGCCGCCGCCACGGCGATCGAGGCCATGATCCGCAACAGCCAGCGCGCGCCGGACCCCGCCCCGCGAGAGGCCGCCCGCCCGGCGCCCCGGCCGGTGCGGGACGTGCAGGGCCCCTGGTCCGCCCCCGCCGAGCCCCGCCGCATGCCCAGCACCGGCGCCTCCCCCTGGAACCGCCCGGCCCCCGCGCCAGAGCCCGAGGGCCCCGGCGCCGAGGATGCGGAGAGCCTGCTCCTCATCCGCGCCATGATCGCCGCCGCCAAGGCCGATGGCACGGTGGACGCCACCGAACGCCGCGCCATCGCCGCCCAGCTGGACGCCGCCGGGCTGGAGGCGGATGACCGTGACTTCGTCCTGGCCGATTTCGACCGGCCCCTGGCGCCGGAGGCCTTGGCGAAGGAGGCGACGGACCCGATGCTCCGCGCCCGCCTCTACGCCGCCGCCGTGGCCGCGATGGGGGAGGTGACGGCGCCGGAGCGGGACTGGCTCGACCGCCTGGCCCGCGCCATGAAGCTGGACCGCGCCGCCGCCGCGGCGATCGAGGAGAGGTTGCAGGGATGAGCGCCGACGGTCTGACGAAGGAACAGGCAGCGCTGCGCGACCGCGCCCGCGAACTGGCGAAGGAGGCCGCCGCCCAGGCCGCCGACACCGACCGCAGCGGCCAATACCCCTGGCCGATGGTCCGCAGGATGACCGAGGCCGGCTTCATGGGCCTGACCATCCCGCGCGAATGGGGCGGGCCGGGCGGCTCCGTGATGGACGCGGTGCTGGTGGTGGAGGAATTCGCCAAGGCCTGCGCCGTCTGCGGCCGCATCGCGGTGGAGGCGAATATGGGCGCCGTCGGCGCCATCATGGCCTATGGCACCCCGGCGCAGCGCAAGCTCGCCGCCGGCATCGTGCTGGCCGGCGACAAGCCCGCCATCTGCATCACGGAACCCGAGGCAGGCTCCGCCGCGACGGAGATGGCGACGACGGCCGTGAAGCGCGGCGACCGCTGGATCATCAACGGCGCCAAGACCTGGATCACCGGCGGCGGCGTCTCCCGCCTCCACCTCATCTTCGCCCGCGTCATCGAGGAGGGCGAGTTCAAGGGCATCGGCGGCTTCATCGTCGTCCGCAACGGGGAAGGCGATCCCGCCGGCCTCGTCGTGAAGCGCCGCATCCCCTCCCTCGGCCTCTGCGGCATGCCGGAGGCGGAGCTGGAGTTCCGGGACCTCGAGGTCGCGGACGAGATGGTGCTGCGCGCGCCCGGCGGCTGGCAGCGCGGCTTCGGCCGGCTGATCGATGCCTATAACGGCCAGCGCGTCGGCGCGGCCACGGTGGCGCTGGGCCTGGCCGCCGGGGCGCATGACCATGCGCTCGCCCGCGCCGGCGCCCGCCGCCAGTTCGGCCGCCCCATCGCGGAATTCCAGGGCCTGGGCTGGATGCTGGCCGACATGTCGATCGAGCTGGAAGCCGCCCGCGCCCTGATCCACCGCGCCGCCCGCAGCGCCGGCCCCGCCGGCTTCCCCGACCGCCTCGCCGCCGCCCAGGCCAAGGTTTTTGCCAGTGAGATGGCGATCAGGGTCACGAACAGCGCGCTGCAGGTCTGGGGCGCCGCCGGCTATTCCAGGGACAACCCGATGGAGCGCTACCTGCGCGACGCCCGCATGTTCGCCATCGCCGGCGGCACGGCGCAGGTGCTGCGCAACCAGGTCGCCGAGCAGATCCTCGGCCGCAAGCTGCCGCAGACCCGCGACGGCTGGCTGAAGCTGATCGCGCAGGAACAGTCGGCGGGCAAGCTGGCGGCGGATTGAGCCCCGCCAGGTTGACAGTCCGGCCTCCGCCACCTATCCCGCCGCACCCCACCAGGACCACGACCATGAAGATCCGCAACAGCCTCAAGACCGCCAAGACCCGCGACAAGAACTGCTTCCTGGTTCGCCGCAAGGGCCGCGTCTACGTGCTGAACAAGAAGAACCCGCGCCTGAAGGCCCGCCAGGGCTGAGGCTGCGCGCCCCGGGCCTTCGCGCCCGGGATGCTTTCGTGGGGTTCTGAACGCCGCGCCGGGGCAACCCGGCGCGGCTTTCCGTTGTCCGCTGGGCCGGGGCAACCCGGCGCGGCATTCCGTTGTCCGCGGGGCCGGGGCAACCCGGCGCGGCTTTCCGTTGTCCACGGGGCCGGGGCAACCCGGCGCGGTCTTCGGTGCCGTCCCGGGCCGGGCCGTCAGCGCGGAACCAGCCGTTCCGTGCCCAGCCCGCCCTCGCGCCCGGCCGTCCAGATGCCCTGCATCGAACCGTCCGGCCCGATCTCGTACAGCACCGTGCCCAGCGTGCCGCCCTGGGTATAGGCCACGGCCAGCGTCTTGCCGTTGGACACGCCGACGCCGTTGATCGTCTCCCCGGCCACGCGCCAGGACAGGCGCCAGGTCTGCGGCCCCGTGGGCGTGAACTGCACCGCGCCGGTGTAGCGGCTGCCATCGCCGCCCATGCCCTCCACGGCATAGAAGCCGGCCCGCTGCGCCGCCGCCGGAGTGCCCAGCACCGCCGTCCCGGCCACGCCGAGCACCAGCGCCGCCGCGGCCGTCATCATGCGTCCCATCCTGATCCTCCTGTTCCTGGGTGGTGGCATCCTCATCGCATCAACCCGGTTACGCAGAGGTAAGGGACGCATGCGCGCCAGCTTGCCGCAAGCCGCCGGCACCGCCATCTTCCTGCCAACCAGAAGACCCCCAACCGGACACCGAGGTCGCCATGATCGCGCTGCCGCCGCCCAAAGCCGGCATCCTCGCCCGGCGGGATGAGATCATCGCCGCGCTCCGCGCCCTGGTGCCCGGCGAAGGCGTCATCGGCGACGAGACCCGCCTCAAGCCCTATGAGACCGACGGCCTCTCCGCCTATCGCCAGCCGCCGCTGGCCGTGGTGCTGCCGACGACGACGGAGCAGGTGGCGGCCGTGATGCGCTACTGCCACCAGCAGGGCATCCGCGTGGTGCCCCGCGGCGCCGGCACCAGCCTCTCCGGCGGCGCGCTGCCGCTGGCGGATGCGGTGGTGATCGGCCTGATGCGCATGAACCGCATCCTGGAGATCGATTTCGACGACCGGCTCGCGGTGGTGGAAGCCGGCGTCACCAACCTCGGCATCACCAAGGCGGTGGAGCATGAGGGCTTCTTCTACGCGCCCGATCCCTCCTCCCAGCTCGCCTGCATGATCGGCGGCAACGTCAACATGAACTCGGGCGGCGCTCATTGCCTGAAGTATGGCGTCACCGCCAACAACCTGCTGGGCCTGAAGCTCGTCACGCCGGAAGGCGAGATCGTGGAGGTCGGCGGCGACCACCTCGACACCGCGGGCTATGACTGGCTCGGCCTGATGACGGGCAGCGAGGGCATGCTCGGCATCGTCACCGAGGTCACCGTCCGCATCCTGCGCGGCCCCGAGGGGGCGCGGGCCATGCTCGCCGCCTTCAAGGGCACGGAGATCGCCGGCGCCGCCGTGGACGCCATCATCGGGTCCGGCATCATCCCCGTGGCGCTGGAATTCATGGACAAGCCCTGCATCCATGCCTGCGAGGCCTTCGCCCATGCCGGCTATCCGCTGGATGCGGAGGCGATGCTGATCATCGAGGTCGAGGGCAGCGTCGCCGAGCAGGATTTTCTCCTGGCCCGCATCAAGGAAATCTGCGCGCGCTTCGACCCCATCAGCCTGAAGGTCGCGACATCGGCGGAAGAATCGATGGCGATCTGGAAGGGGCGCAAGGGCGCCTTCGGCGCGGTCGGCCGCATCTCCCCCGACTATCTCTGCATGGACGGCACCATCCCGACCGGGGAGCTTCCCTTCGTGCTCAAGCGGATCGGGGAGATGAGCACGCAATACGGCCTGCAGGTCGCCAACGTCTTCCACGCCGGGGACGGCAACCTCCATCCGCTGATCATGTTCGACGCCAACAACCCCGCCAGCTTCCGCGCCGCGGAGGATTTCGGCGCCGATATCCTGAAGCTCTGCGTGGAGGTCGGCGGCTGCCTGACCGGGGAGCATGGCGTGGGGGTGGAGAAGCGGGACCTCATGCCTGTCCAGTTCCAGCCGCATGAGCTGGCCCAGCAGCGCGCCATCAAGACCGCCTTCGACCCCGCCTGGCTGCTGAACCCGCACAAGGTCTTCCCGCTGGAAACCCTGCCCCAGTGATCGCCGCCCCCGATACCGAAGCCGGCATCGCCGACGCCATCCGCGCCGCGGCCGGACCGCTGGCGATCGAGGGCCATGGATCGAAGCGCGGCCTGCTGCGCCCCGTCCAGGCCGCGCAGACGCTCTCCACCCGCAACCTCTCCGGCATCACCCTCTACAAGCCGACCGAGATGGTGCTGGCCGCCCGCGCCGGCACGCCCCTACCGGAGATCGAGGCGACGCTCGCGGAGCGCGGCCAGATGCTGGCGCCGGAGCCGATCGACACCAGTGCCCTCTTCGGCACCACGCTGCCCGCCACCATCGGCGGCACCGTCGCCACCAACCTCTCCGGCCCGCGGCGGATCAATGCGGGCTCGGTGCGCGACCACCTGCTCGGCATCCGCTTCGTGAACGGGCGGGGCGAGGTGGTGCGCAGCGGCGGGCGCGTGCTGAAGAACGTCACGGGCCTCGACCTCTGCAAGCTGCTCGCCGGCAGCCACGGCACGCTCGGCGTGCTGACCGAGGTCACGATGAAGGTCCTGCCCGCCACCGAGGCGACCGCCACGCTGAAGGTCGCGGTGCCGGACCTCGCCACCGGCATCCGCGCCCTCTCCGCCGGCCTGACCAGCCCCTATGGCGTCACCGGCGCCGCGCTGCTGCCGGACAGCCCGGTGGCCCTGCTGCGGCTCGAGGATTTTCGCGAGTCGGTCACCTACCGCGCCGGCCGCCTGCGCGCCGACCTTGAAAGGCTGGGCCAGGTCACGCTGGTGGAGGGCGAGGAATCCCGCACCCTCTGGCGCCAGGTCCGCGATGCTGAACCGCTCGCCGCCGCGCCCGGGGATGCCATCTGGCGCCTGTCCATCCGCCCCTCCGCCGCGCCCGCCCTGGTCGCCACGCTTGCAGCCGCCTTCGGCGCCCGCACGCTGCTGGATTGGGGCGGCGGCCTGGTCTGGGTGGCCGGCCCCGCGACCGAGGCCGCGCATGAGGCGGTGGTCGCTGCGACCCAGGCCGCGCGCGGCAGCCACACCCTGTTCCGCGCCCCCGAACCGCTGCGCGCCGCCGTCGCCGTCATCCCGCCGGAAGCGCCGGCGCTGGCCGCCATCGCCGCGCGGGTGAAGGCGGCGCTGGACCCCGCCGGCCTGTTCAACCCCGGCCGCATGCGGGCCGGCCAGTGACCGGCCCGCGGGTCGCCATCTGCGGCCTCCACCTGGAGGTCAACGCCTTCTCCCCCCTCACCACCCGGCAGGATTTCGAGGCGCTGTCCTGGGTGGAGGGGGAGGCGATCACGGAAGCCGGCCGCGCCGCCGTCTCCGCCACCCCCGCCGAGGTGCCCGGCTTCTACCGCCGCATGGACGAGACGGGGCCCTGGCAGCCCGTGCCCCTCATCATGATCAGCGCGCCCCCCGGCGGCATGATGGAGCCCGGCCTCTTCCCCGATTTCATGGCCCGCCTGGCCCGGCACCTCGACGCCGCCGGCCCGATCGACGCCGTCTATGTCGGTAGCCACGGCGCCAGCCGGTCGGTGGAGGAGGCGGACACCGACGGCGCCATCCTGGCCCTGCTGCGCGAACGGCTCGGCCCGGAGGTGCCCATCGTCGGCACGCGCGACCTGCACTGCAATGTCAGCGACCGCCAGGTGGCGATGGCGGACCTCCTCATCGGGTATCGCACCAACCCGCATGTGGACATGCGGGAGCGCGCGGCGGAGGCCGCCGACGCCATCCGCCACCTGCTGGCGACGCGCCAGAAGCCCGAGACCCACTTCATCCGCCTGCCGCTGACGCCGCCGACGGTCACGCTGCTGACCGCCGAGCGGTCGCCCTATGCCGACGCCATCCGGCAGGGGGTCGCGATGCGCGACTCGGACCCGGACCTGCTCGGCATCTCCGTCACCGGCGGCTTCGCCTATACCGACATCCCGAAATGCGGCCTCTGCGTCTGGGCGACCGCGCGGGCGGGGCAGGGGGCCAAGGCGCGCGCGGCGGCCGAGTTGCTGGCCACTGCCATCTGGCGCGACCGCGCCGCGCTCTCCCGCACGCTCACCAGCATCGAGGCTGCGGTGGCGGAGGCCGTCGCGACCGGCGCCGATCCCGCCCGCCCGCGCCTGATCCTGGCCGATGTCGCGGATAATCCCGGCGGCGGTGGCGGCGGCAACACCACGGCGCTGCTCTCGGCGCTGCACGCGTCCGGCGCCCGGGGCGTCGTCTTCGGCGTGCTGGTGGACCCGGCGCTCGCCGCCGCCGCCCATGCGGCCGGGCCGGGCGCGCGGATGGAGGCCGTGGCCAACGCCACCCCATCCCCCTTCGCGGAAACCTTCCGCGTCACCGCCCGCGTGCGCGCCCTGTCGGATGGCCATGGAATCGGCCGCCGCGGTGGCCTGGCCGGCCGCGCCTTCAGCCTCGGCCCCGCCGCGCTGCTGGAACTGGAGGGCAGCGGCCTGCTGCTCGCCGTCGGATCGCTCCGCCGGCAGCTGCAGGACCCCGCCATGCTGGAATTGCTGGGCGTGGATGTGGATGCCGCCCGCACCATCGTCGTGAAGTCCCGCGGCCATTTCCGCGCGGGCTTCGACCTCCACGCCGGCCCCGACCGGACCTGGGAGGTCGATGCCCCCGGCCTGGTCAGCCCGGTCCTGTCCCGCTTCGCCTTCACCGGCCTGCCGCGCCCCGTCTTCCCGCTGGATGCGGAGGCGCGCTGGCCCTAGGGCCTGTGGACACCTGGCTGCGGGCGCGCTCGGCGGCGTCTTTCCGCTCGGGATCAGGGCGACGGTGCAACCCCATCGCCGCCCCGCCTGGCAGGTACGAAAATCCACGCGCCGATCGCATCCCGGGCCACGTGTCCAAAGGCCCTGGACCGGCTTCAGCGTCGGCAGCGACGCCGAGTCCGGTCTGGACGTCAGTTTTCACGCATGGTCCGGGTCATCGGGCGATTCCGCCCGACTTGAAAATGCCCTGGCGGGCGGCAGCCGCCCGGATGGCGCCGCGCGCTGCAAGCCTCGGGGGGGCCTGGCCCGCTTCGCGCCCGGACGATTCCCGTCCGGACGCCCGGGGCCCCGGCGGATCAGCCCGCCGCCGGTTCCCGCCGGTCGCCGCGCCGCCGGTCGCCCTCGCGCCGGTCCGCCTTCACCCCGCCATTCACGCGCAGCAGGGCCTCCTGCCGGGCCGCCTCGACGGGGCCCATCCAGGCAATACGCGATTCGGACAGGGGTTGGGCGCTCACCGGGCTGTGCCGGGCTTGGTCGTTCCGCATTCTGCGTTCCTCCGATCCAACCTTGATATAGGGGCGGATCGAATTCCGTCGATGGAAAACTGTCATGAAAACGGCATCCTGCGTCGCAAGTTGCAAGCCGCCCGTCCTGGGCAGGCGATAATCGCAACCCGCATGCCATGCGCCGGGCCCCACCCGCTTCCCCGGCGGCGTGCCAGGCCCCATCTTCTGGGCCATAGGGGGACAAGCCGGGATGCAGACGAACTTCACCGCCGACCAACTGCGCGACCCGGACATGGCGGAGAGCAACCGCATCCTCCGCACCTGCGTCCATTGCGGCTTCTGCACCGCCACCTGCCCGACCTTCGCCCTGCTGGGCGACGAACTCGATAGCCCGCGCGGCCGCATCTACCTGATCAAGGACATGCTGGAGAATGACCGCCCCGCCACGGCGGAGGTGGTGAAGCATGTCGATCGCTGCCTCTCCTGCCTCTCCTGCATGACGACCTGCCCCTCCGGCGTGAACTACATGCACCTGGTCGATCACGCCCGCCGCCATATCGAGGAAACCTACGAACGGCCGAAGGCGGAGCGCGCGCTGCGCCGCCTGCTCTCCTTCCTGCTGCCCCACCCCGCGCGCTTCCGCCTGGCGCTGATCGGCGCCTCCCTCGGCCGGCCCTTCGCCCGCTTCGTCCCCGGCGCGTCCATGACCGCGCAGCGGCTGCGCGCCATGCTGAAGCTGGCACCCGCCAGCGTGCCCGGTCCGAGCGCGCTGGACCGCCCCGGCATCCACAAGGCGGTGGGGGAGCGTCGCGGCCGCGTCGCGCTGCTGACCGGCTGCGCCCAGCAGGTGCTCGCCCCCTCCATCAACGAGGCCACGATCCGCCTGCTGACCCGCATGGGGATCGAGGTGGTGGTGACGCGCGAACAGGGCTGCTGCGGCGCGCTCGACCACCATATGGGCCACCACGACCCTGCCATGGCGCTGGCCCGCGCCAACATCGCCGCCTGGACCGGGGCAGGGGACCTCGACGGCATCATCATCAACGCCTCGGGCTGCGGGACCACGGTGAAGGATTACGGCTTCATGTTCCGCGCGGAGCCCGGCGACTGGCCCGAACGCGCCGCCCGCGTCAGCGCCCTGGCCATGGACATCTCCGAGGCCCTGCTGAAGTTCGGCTATGCGGCCACCCGCCCCGCCCCCGGCCTGACGGTTGCCTATCACGCCGCCTGCTCCCTCCAGCACGGGCAGAAGATCACCGCCGCGCCGAAGGACCTGCTGAAGCGCGCCGGCTTCGCGGTGAAGGAACCGGCGGAGGGTCACCTCTGCTGCGGCAGCGCCGGCACCTACAACATCCTCCAGCCCGAGATCGCGGGGCAGCTGCGCGACCGCAAGCTCGCCAACCTCGACCGCACCCGCGCGGACCTGATCGCCGCCGGCAATATCGGCTGCCTGACGCAGCTCAGCGGCGGCGCCATGCCCACGGTCCATACGGTGGAACTGCTGGACTGGATGGCGGGCGGGGAGCCACCCCCCGCCGTCGCCACCGCGCTGGCGAAGAAGTCCCGCCCAGCCGGACAAGCTTGACAGTCCAGGCGCGCCCCGCTTCCTCCCGGCCCAACAACGCCGAGAGGATGTCCATGCGCCGCCGCGCCCTGATCGCCGCCACCACCCTGCTGGCCACGCCCCGCCTGGCCCTCGCCCAGACGAACTGGCCGGAACGGCCTGTCTCCCTGGTCGTGCCCTTCACCCCGGGCGGCTCCACCGACATCGCGGCCCGCATCATCGCCGAACGCCTGGCGCCGAGGCTCGGCCCCAATGCCCGGCTGGTGATCGAGAACCGCGCCGGCGCCGGCGGCTCGCTCGGCGCCGATGTGGTCAAGCGCGCCAACCCCGATGGCTACACGCTGCTGGTCGCGACCGCCTCCTCCCACGGCACCAACCCCGCCGCCCTGCCGCAGACCACCCCCTACGACGCGCTGGAGGATTTTTCCTCGATCGCCATCCTGGGCGGCGGGCCGATGGTCATCGTCGTGCCCGGCCGGTCGCGCTTCCGCACCATCCAGGAGCTGATCGCCGCCATGCGGGCGGAGCCCGGTCGCCTGTCCTTCGCCACTTCCGGCGCCGGCGGCATCGGGCACCTCACGGGCGAATACTTCATGGCCCGCGCCGGCGGCGCCACCCCGCTGCGCTCCGAACACATCCCCTACCGCGGCGGCGCCCAGGTGCTGGCCGCCATGGCCGCCGGGGAAGTGGACTGGTCCTGCGAGGTCCTCGCCTCCGCCACCCCCCATTTGCGGGACAACACCTCCCGCGGCCTCGCCATCACCGGCCGCACCCGCCACCCGCTGATGCCGGAAATCCCGACCCTCGCCGAATCCGGCCTGGCCGACTTCGACGTCACCACCTGGAACATGCTGCTCGGCCCCAGGAACCTGCCCGCGCCGCTGGTCGCCCGGCTGAACGAGGCGGTGAACGCCACCCTCGCCGAACCCCAGGTGCGCGACCGCATGGCCACCGCCGGCGTGGACGCCGCCGCTCCCAACACCCCCGCCGAAGCCCGCGCCTTCCTGGCCGCCGAACTCGCGAAGTTCCGCGACATCGTCCGGGTGGCTGGGATCGCCTTGGGGCGGTGAGGGCGTTGTTGCGCCAGTGATGTGCGAGGGGCGCTGTCCCTCGCAAAGCCACCCCCGGAACCCCGCCATCACCCCCCCAGCCAGTCCAGCAGCACCCGGTTGAAGTCGCCGGGCTTCTCGACGTTCGGCAGGTGGCGGGCCTCGGGGATGCTGACGAAACGGCCGTCCGGGACCAGGCGGGCGATGCGTTGGCCTTCGGCGGGGGGCACGGCGTGGTCGTGTTCGCCGCAGAGCACCAGGGTCGGGATCGCCAGCTGCGGCAGGCGGGCGACGTGGCTGAAGCGCATGATGGCTTCGACGCAGCCGCAATAGCCATCGGCGGGGGTGGCTTCGATGGTGGCCAGGATCTCCGCCCAGCGGGCGGGGTTGGCGGCCTGGAAGGCGGGGGTCAGCCAGCGTTCGATGGTGCCCTGGGCCACGGGCTGCACCGACCCGGCGGCGCGCACGGCGTCGAGCCGCGGTCCCCAGATGGCGTCCGCGTTGGGCAGGGATTCCGGCAGCGCGTCGCAGATGGTGATGCTGCGCAGCAGGCCGGGGTGGTCCAGCGCCAGGGCCTGGCCGCTCATGCCGCCCAGCGACAGCCCGACATAATCCACCGGGCCGAGGTCGAGGCGCCGCAGCAGGAAGGCCAGGTCGTCGCCGAGCAGCCGCATCGTGTAGGCGCCTAACGTCGCGGCGCTGCCGCCATGGCCGCGCAGGTCGATGCGCAGCACGCGGTAGCCGGCGGCGAGCAGCACGGGCACCTGTTCCGCCCACATGCCGCCATCGGCGCCGAGCGAGTGGACCAGGCAGACGGTCCGCCGGCCGGGGTCGCCCAGCAGGTCGGCGGAGAGGGTGATGCCATCGGGCGTTCGGATCAGCATGGGCTCAGTCGATCTGGATGTTGATGGCGCGCACCACCTCGCGCCAGTTGCGGACTTCGTCGGCCACATAGGCCTGCGCCTGCTGGACGTCACCGCCGATCGGGTCGAACCCCGCGGCTTGCAGCCGCTGCTGGAAGGCGGGCAGGGCCATGACGCGGCGGATATCGGCGTTCACCTTCGCCAGCACGGCCGGCGGCACCGCGGCGGGGTAGAGCACCGCGACCCAGGCGACGTCGATGATGGGCGGGAAGCCCGCTTCCGCCACCGTCGGCACGTCCAGCATCGTCGTGTTGCGGGTGGCGCTGGTCACGGCCAGGCCCCGCGCCTGCCGCCCCTGCACCTGGGAGACGGCGGAGGGCAGGGAGGTCGCGACCATGTCCACCGTCCCCGCCAGCAGCGCCAGCATGGCGGGCCCGGCGCCGGTGAAGGGGATGTGCTGCGCATCGACCCCGCCCTCCCGCTTGAACAGCAGTTCCGCCGAGAGGTGCGCCGCCACGCCGACGCCCGCGGTGCCGTAGTTGATCGGCCGCCGCCGGCCGAGCTCCACCAGGTCCCGCAGCGTGCGCACGGGGCTGTCGGCGCGTACTACGAAGAGGTTCGGCGTGCCGGCGACGACGCCCGCCACGGCGAATTCCTCCGGCCGGTAGCCGGGCGCGCGGGAGAGCGTCGGGTTGATGGCGAAGGCGCCGGTGGTGACCAGCGCCGTGTAGCCATCCGCCGCGGCGCGCGCGATCTGCTGCGCGGCCACGTTCCCGCCGGCGCCGCCGCGATTCTCCACCACCACCGGTTGGCGCCAGATCTCGGCCAGGTATTCGCCCAGCATCCGCCCGATCAGGTCCGCGAATCCGCCGGGGGCGAAGGCCACGACGAAGCGCACCGGCCGTTCCGGCCAGGCGGGCTGGGCGCTGGCGATGCCGCTGGCGGGCAGGGCGAGGGCGCTGCCGAGCACCATGCGTCGTGTCGTCATGTGGGATTTCCTCCGCGGTTGTTCCGGCTTTACGCAGCGGGATGCAGGCCGGCAAGCCATACCATCAGCCGCGTTGAGTGGCCTGCGGTCGCGATAGGCGACCGAGGCCGCGCATGCGGCCCGCTGCCATGCGGCGAAGCCACGCGCCCGGCGCTTGGGGGCGAGAAGGAAGACCAGCGATCGCTGCGAGCGGCCGTCGGTATGAAGGCTTGCGCAAGGCGGGACCGATGCCGAATTCTCTCCGCATGGTCCTCCGCCTGGCGCTGCCCCTGCTCCTCCTCGCCGTGCCGGCCCTGGCGCAGCCCGCCGCCGCGCCCGCGCCCCGCGCGAACCCGGCCGAGGCCAGGCGCGCGGAGCTCGACCGTCTGTTCGAGGCGCTGAAGACCGCACCCGACACCCAGGGCGGCCAGCTGGTGGAAACCCGCATCCGCGCGCTCTGGAGCCAGGCCGTCTCCCCCGCCACGGGCCTGCTGCTGCGCCGCGGCCTGCGCAACCTGCAGGGGAACGAGGCCGCGGAGGCGCTGGAGGATTTCGACGCCGCCCTGGTGCTGGACCCCGGCGCGGCGGATGCCTGGCTGCTGCGCGCCCGCGCCCAGGCGCGCCTCGGCGATCGCGTCGCCGCGGCGGGCGATTTGCGGGAGGCGCTGCGCCTGGAGCCCCGCCATTTCGGCGCGCTGCTCCAGCTCTCGGAGCTGCAGGAGGAAGCGGGCGACCTGGCCGGCGCGCTGCGCAGCCTGGATGCCGCGCTGGCGCTGCACCCGCGCATGGCGGGCGGCGCGGAACGCCGGCGGGAACTGGCGCGCCGGGCGGAAGGCGACGCGCTGTAGCCGCGGCCCGGGCCACGCCGCCGCAACCCGCGGATGGCCCCGCAGCCCCGGATCGCGTCACATCCCGCCACCGAACACCGGAGGCCCCCATGCCCGACGCCATGCCCGACCCCGACGCCCTCCGCTGGCAGGCCGTCCTCGCGCGTGATCCCGCCCTGGCCGGCGCGCCCTTCCTCTATGCCGTCACCACCCAGGGCGTCTTCTGCAAGCCCGGCTGCCCCTCCCGCCCGCCGCTCCGCCGCAACGCCCGCTTCTACGCCGATGTCGCGGCGGCGGAGGCCGATGGCTTCCGCGCCTGCAAGCGCTGCGACCCCAAGGGCGACCGCGCCCGCCTGCATGCCGATGCCGTCGCCGCCGCCTGCGCCCTGATCGAGAAGTCGGAGACGATCCCGAGCCTGGACGCGCTGGCCGCCCGCGCCGGCTATGCGCGCCACCATTTCCTCCGGCTGTTCCGGGACATCACCGGCGTCACGCCGCGCAGCTACGCGGAAGGCGTGCGCGCCCGCCGCCTGCAATCCGCCCTCGCCACCGGGGAACGGGTGGCCGATGCCGTGGCCGGCGCCGGCTTCGGCAGCGAATCGCGGGTCTATGAGGACACCGCCCGCCACCTCGGCATGACCCCCGGCGCCGCCAGGCGTGGCGGGCAGGGGGAGGTGATCCGCATCGCCCGCGCCGACAGCGCCATGGGCCCGCTGCTGGTCGGCGCCACGGCCGCCGGCATCTGCTTCATCGGCTTCAACGAGACGCCCGGCGCGCTGGAGGGCGACCTCCGCGCCCGCTTCCCCCAGGCCCGCATCGAGGAAGCGCCCGAGGCCCTGGCCGAGGCCATCCGCCAGGTCACCGCCTTCATCGAGGAACCGAAGGCCGCCCTTGCCCTGCCGCTCGACCTGCGCGGCACGGCATTCCAGCGGCGGGTGTGGGAAGCGCTGGTCGCGATCCCGCTCGGCGAGACCCGCACCTATTCCGGCCTGGCCGCCGCCATGGGCCAGCCCGCCGCGACGCGCGCGGTGGCACGGGCCTGCGCGCAGAACCCGGTGGCGCTGGCGGTGCCCTGCCACCGCGTCATCGGTGCCAGCGGGGACCTGACGGGCTATCGCTGGGGCGTGCCCCGCAAGGCGGCGCTGCTGGCCGGCGAACGCCGGGCGAAGGCGGGGTAGCTCAGTTCGGCGCGGGCGCCGGGGGCGCGGCGGGCGCGGCGGCCGGCGGTGCCGCCGGGGGCGCGGGCTCCCGCGGCACCAGCCTCTCCCGCGCATTGGCCGGGGCGCCCACGATGGTCCATTCCCCGTCCATGCTGCCATCCGGGTTCAGCGTGTAGATGCCAAGCCCCGGGCGGGACGCCAGCCCATAGGCGACCGAGATGGTCCGGCCGGAGGCGAAGCCCACCCCCTCCACCACCTGGCCCGAGATCCGCCAGGCGATGAAGAAGGAGGAAAGCCCCGCCGCCCGGATCTGCGCGACGCCGGTATAGGGCGTGCCATCCAGGTTGGTCCCCGTCACGTCATAGACACCCGCCCGCTGGGCCGCCGCGGGGCTGGCCATGGCGGCGAGGATCGGCAGCGCGAGGGCAAGGCGGCGGGCGTTCATCGTCATGGCTCCTGGCAGGCGGAGCGCAGGGAAGGCGCGCCGCCCGCTGGCGTCAAGTCGGCCTATTTGACGATCGCGACCCGCAGCGCATTGGTCGTGCCCGGCGTGCCGAAGGGCACGCCCGCCGTCACCACCACCTCGTCCCCATGCTTGGCGAAGCCTTCCTGGCTGGCGGCGCGGATCGCCTTGGCGACCATGTCCGTCATCGAATGCGGCTCCACCGAGGCCAGCGGATGCACCCCCCACACCACCGCCATGCGGCGCGAGGTCTGGAGCGAGGAGGTCAGGCCGAGGATCGGGCAGGACGGCCTCTCCCGCGCCACGCGCAGCGTGGTGGAGCCGGTGGAGGTGAAGGTCGCGATCACCTCCGCCTCGATGGTCTGCGCCACCTGGCGGGCGGCCGCGGCGATGGCGCCGGCGCTGGTCTTCTCGGGCGCCGGGCGTTCCGCATCGGTCAGCGTCCGCCAGCCCGGATCGCCTTCGACGCGCGCGATGATGCGGTCCATGATGTTCACGGCCTCGAAGGGGAACTGCCCGGCCGCCGTCTCGGCTGACAGCATCACCGCATCCGCCCCGTCGAACACCGCGGTCGCGACGTCCGAGGCCTCCGCCCGGGTGGGCGAGGGCGCGGTGATCATGCTCTCCAGCATCTGGGTCGCCACCACCACCGGCTTGCCGGCGGCGCGGGCGGTGCGGACGATGCGCTTCTGGATCAGCGGCACCTCCTCCGGCGGGCATTCCACGCCGAGGTCGCCGCGCGCCACCATCACGCAATCCGCCAGCGCCACGATGGCGTCGAGGTTCTCGACCGCCTGCGGCTTCTCCATCTTCACCATGATCCAGGCGCGGCCGGCCGCGATCTGCTTGGCCTCGATCACGTCCTCCGGCCGCTGCACGAAGCTGAGGCCGATATATTCGACCCCCTGCTCCAGCACGAAGTCGAGGTCCGCGCGGTCCTTCTCCGTCAGCGCGGGGATGGGCAGCACCACGTCGGGCACGTTCACGCCTTTGCGGTCGGACAGCGCGCCGCCGACCACGACCTCCGTCTCCAGGTGGTCCTCCCGCTTGTGCAGGACGCGCAGGCGCAGCTTGCCGTCATCCAGCAGCAGGGTGGTGCCGATGCCGGCCGCGGCGATGATCTCGGGATGCGGCAGCTGCACGCGGCGGACATCGCCGGGGTTGGGGCTGAGGTCGAGGCGGAATTTCTGCCCCGTCTGCAGCTGCACCCGCCCGCCCTGGAACTTGCCGACGCGCAGCTTCGGGCCCTGGACATCGGCCAGGATGCCGATCGGCCGGTCCACCTTCTGCTCCAGCGCCCGGATGATGGCGATGCGCTCCGCATGGTCGGCATGGGAGCCGTGGGAGAAGTTGAGGCGGAACACGTCGGCGCCGGCGCGGAACAGCCGCTCGATCACCTCGGCGGAGGAGGAGGCCGGCCCGAGGGTCGCGATGATCTTGGTGCGCCGCCGGCGCCGCAGCGGAATCCGTTGGGCCATGACTCGGGCATATCCTTCGCGGCGTGGGGTATCGGGCAGCACCTCCGGCACGTCGGACCGGATGGTGGTGGGCGGCACGCCAAGGGCACGCGCCACTTCGGCAACGCGGTCATCCGGCACGCGCTTCCACTGGGAAACGGCGGCGGTGGAGATGCCGAGGGCGGTTGCGATACGGGTGACGGCGCCCCGCTGGGTCAGCAGGGCTTCGAGGGCTGGGTCGCGCATGGGCTTACCTTAAGTCATCTAAGCCAACGGCGCCAGTTTCGGATTGTAGCTTAGTATCGTTAAGTCTCGGCGGGGGGTGTTGGCGGGTGTTACAAAGGGGCCACCCTGGGGTGTGGCCAATCCGCCACAGGCCCCCCGAATCATTTTTCGCCTTGGCGACTTTTCCCGGGAACCGCGTTGGGACCAGCGGACACGGTGGCCCGCAAGGCCGCTGGCCAGCCCGTCCGGCCTTCCCTCGGAGATACAGTGATGAGCCTCAGAAACACCCTCCTCGCCACCACGCTGCTGGCGCTGCCGATCACGGCCGCCCAGGCGCAGCAGGTGAACGGCCTCTACATCGGCGCCGGCGCCGGCGTGAACTGGCTGCAGGATGCCGACCTCTCGGCCACCGGCCAGCTCGGCCAGTCGCTGGCCGCCAGCGGCCGCAGCACGCGGGGCGACATCTCCTTCGACATGGGCTGGGTCGGCGTGGTCAGCCTCGGCTACGGCTTCGGCAACGGCGTGCGGGCCGAGATCGAGGGCAGCTACCGCGAGAACGAGGTCGACCAGATCAGCGGCTTCGGCGGCACCACCAACGCCACCGGCAAGGCCCGCAGCTACGGCGTGATGGCCAATGCGCTGTATGATTTCGACCTCGGCCTGAACTTCGGCGGCTTCTCCTTCCAGCCCTATGTCGGCGTCGGCGCCGGCTATGTCTGGCGGGAATTCGACAATGTCCGCGCCAACGTGCTGGGCGGCCAGGTCCGCACCGACGGCACCGATGGCCGCTTCGCCTACCAGGCCATCGCCGGCGCCTCCGTGCCGCTGACCGCCTGGGCCCCGGGCCTGGCCTTCACGGCGGAATACCGCTTCATGGGCACGCTGGAGCACAAGCTCGATACCAGCAGCGGCGGTGGTTCCTTCACGGTCTCCCGCGGCGACACGCGCAGCGAGAACTACAACCACTCCATCCTGCTCGGCATCCGCTACGCCTTCGGCCAGACGCCGCCGCCGCCCCCGGTCGTGGCCCCGGCCGCGCCCGTCGTGCAGGCGCCGGCGCCCGCGCGCACCTACCTGGTGTTCTTCGACTTCGACCGCGCCGACCTGACGGACCGTGCCCGCCAGATCATCGCGGACGCCGCGCAGAACTCCACGCGCGTGCAGACCACGCGGATCGAGGTGGCCGGCCACGCCGACCGCGCCGGCACGCCGCAGTACAACCAGCGCCTGTCCGAGCGTCGCGCGGCGGCGGTGGCGAGCGAGCTGGAGCGCCAGGGCGTCGCCCGCGGCAACATCAGCGTCCAGGCCTTCGGCGAGAGCCGCCCGCTGGTCGCGACGGCCGACGGGGTGCGGGAGCCGCAGAACCGCCGCGTCGAGATCGTGCTGCGCTGACGTGACTGGGGGCGGGGCTTCGGCCCCGCCCCGCCTTCCAGCCCAGCAGCCTTCTAGCCCAGGACCACGCTGGCCAGCCCCAGCGCGGCGGCCACGGCGCCGCCGATGGTCACCAGCCCGAACAGGACCGTGCCGAAGGCGACCGACCTCCCGAACCTCTTCTCCTGCCCCTGATGCGGCGGCAGCAGCATGGGCGCCCCCAGATAGGTCAGCACCACCGCATGGATCGCCGCCGGCAGGAACAGCAGCGGCGTCAACGGCACCAGCACGAGCGCGATCCAGACCGGCACGAAGGCATGGAGCGTGAGCTTCAGCGCCGCCACGCCATCCGGCGCGGCCAGGTGCCGCGTGGCGCTCCGCAGGATCATCGCGCGTTGCAGCGCCACCCAGGCCAGTGTCCCCGCGATGCCGCCGAGGCTGGTGAGCAATCCCCCCGTCCGCCCCCTGGTCATCACGCCGATCTGCACCTGGCTGCCATCCGGCCGTTGCATGAACACCGGGGACTGTTCCAGCACCGGCAGGAGCGGCCCGCCCAGCATCGCGCCATAGGCCAGGACCAGCAGCCACGGCAGCACCATCAGCGCCAGGCTGCGCGAGAGGGAAGGCGATTCTGCCGCGGCGATGGCGGCCCACTCCCGGCGCGGCGAAAGCACCAGCCCGCGCAGCCGGGACCAGCGGATCATCGGAACGACCTCGTATCGTGATCGGGCGAGGCTGCCCTGCCCCCGCGGCGACGTCCAGGCCACCATGCGCGGCCGGGGGATCGCTCCCCCGGCCCTTGTCGCGTCAGGCCCTGACCACGCCCCGCTCCAGGCTCGGCCACAGCAGGAAGACCCGCCCATAGGCCGCGTATTCGCGCTTCCAGGCCTGCGCGGCCAGCGCGAGGGAGGCGACGCCCCAGAAGGCGATGTATTCGACGCCCCCGAAATTCCACAGCCAGGCCGGCCCCTTGGTCATCACGACCGCATAGCCCGCCAGCAGCATGACGAAGGCCGAGACCAGGCCCATCCACTTCACCTGGATATTGAGGGTCAGCGCCACCGCGCAGGCCAGTTCCGCCGCGATCGCCAGCCACACCCAGGCCAGCGGCGGGTGGAAGCCGATGCGCCCGAACAGCCCGGCCGCACCCTCCAGCCCGTTCAGCTTGAACAGCGCATGCGGCACGTAGAACAGGCCGGCCATCAGCCGCACGGCAATGGCGGGATCGGTCACGTCGAAATCGGATTTCTGGAACGCCATGGTGGCCTCCTCGGGCTGCGCGGCGCCCCGGCAAGGGGGGGCGCCTTCCATGGCGGACAGCATGCGCCGGCCATCAACCCGGCGGCTTGATGCGGATCAATCGGTCAATTGGTCCGGTTGATGCCGGTCATTCAACCGATGGATCGGACCGCTACCCCGGCACCTTCGGCGCCCACTTCCCCGCCACATGCACCGCCTCATCCGGCCCCGGCCAGGGCGGCATGGTGATCGCCACCGCCTCGAAGGCCTCGTCCTCCGCCGCGCGGAACTGGAATTCCGTCCCCAGCGGGATGCTGAGGCTGACCCCGGGCCTCAGCGGCGTCACCTCCTCCCGCGTCGCATCCCGGCGCCACATCTCGCCGCGCCCGGCGATGACGAACCACAGCTCCTCCACCGTGCGGTGCGTCACCGCGATGGAGACCTCGCCGGGGTTCAGCTTGAAATGCGCCATGGTGCCGCCGGCGGCGCGGACCAGCAGCCGCACCTCCGACCCATCAGGCGCCAGCACGTCCGGCGCCGCCGGCAGGGGGATCGTCGCGAAGCTCATGCCACCAGCACCGCCCTGAAATCATTGACATTCGTGAGTGTCGGCCCGGGTTCCAGCAGGTCACCGAGCGCCGCGAAGAGGCTGTAGCTGTCATGCCGCGCCAGCACCGCCCGCGGGTCCAGCCCCCTGGCGCGGGCGCGGGCCAGCGTATCGGGCGTGGCGATCGCGCCCGCATTGCTCTCCGACCCGTCGATCCCGTCCGTGTCGCCCATCAGCGCCCAGATGCCCGGCGCGCCCGCCAGCGCCACGGCGCAGCCCAGCAGCGCCTCCGCATTCCGCCCGCCGCGGCCATGGCCTTCCCGCCCGATCGTCACCGTCGTCTCGCCGCCGGAGAGCAGCACGCAGGGGCCGGGCAGGGGATGGCCATGCGCGCGGGCCGAGAGCGCGATGCCCGCGATCGCCTTGCCCAGCTCCCGCGCCTCGCCCTCCAGCGCATCGCCCAGGATCAGCGGCGCCAGCCCCATCCCCCGCGCCGCCTCCGCCGCCGCCTCCAGCGCCATGCGCGGCGTCGCGATGAAGCGGTAATCGACCGTGCCGAGGCGCGGATCCCCCGGCTTCGGGCTTTCCTCCGTCCCCCGCGCCAGATGCGCGACGACGGCGTCGGGCAGCGCCATGCCGTAATGCGCCACCAGCGCCCGCGCTTCCCCGAACGTCGAGGGGTCCGGCACCGTCGGGCCGCTCGCGATCACGGTCGGGTCGTCCCCCGGCACGTCGCTGATCGCCAGCGTCACGACCCGCGCCGGATGCGCCGCCACGGCCAGCCGCCCGCCGGAGAAGGCGGAGAGGTGCCGGCGGATGCAGTTCATCTCGTTGATGGTGGCGCCGGAGGCGAGCAGCGCCCGGTTCACCGCCATCAGATCCTCGAGCGTCAGCCCCGGCGCCGGCAAGGTCGTCAGCGACGATCCGCCTCCCGAGACCAGGAACAGCACCAGGTCCCGCTCCGTCAGCCCGGCCACCGCCTCCAGCACCCGCCTCGCGCCGGCGGCGCCCGCCGCATCCGGCACGGGGTGCGATGCCTCCAGCACCTCGATGCGCCGCGTCGGATAGCCATGGGCGTAGCGCGTGACGACGACGCCGGAGAGCGGCACCGCCGGCCAGGCCGCCTCCACCGCCGCCGCCATCACCGCGGCCGATTTGCCGGCGCCGACCACCACCACCCGCCCATCCCGGGGCGGTTCCGGCAGGTGCCGGGCCAGCACCACCCGCGGATCGGCACTCGCCACCGCCGCCGCGAACAGCTTCCCGAGTCCCGCGCGGGCGTCTTGGTCGTTCCAGGCCGTCATGCTGCCTCCCCGGCTATGCGCGCATCATGACGGGCCGGCGGCGGCGATCAACCGCGGCCGGCACCGGCGCGCTTGTGGAATTCTTCGTGGTATGGAAGAACGCATGCAAGATGAGGCGTCCACCCCACCCCGTCCAGCGTCGTTCAGCGCCCCAGCGCCCGCAGGATATCCGCGCTGGCGCGGGCGCGGTGCCGGGCGAGTGCCGTCCGCGCCGCCTCCGGCTGCCCCGCCGCCAGCGCCGCCATGATCGCCTCATGCTCGATGCCGGATGTCTCCGGCTCGCCGCGCCGCCCCGCCGTCGCGGCGCGGGCGCGCTGCGCCTGGTCGGCCGCGGTCTCCGCCAGCCGCGCCAGCTTCGGGTTCCCGCAGCCCGCCAGCAGGGCGCGGTGGAAGCGGTCATCCGCCGCGGCCCAGCCGGCGCGGTCGCCGCCCTCCAGCGCCGCCACCATCACATCCGTCGCCTCCCGCATCGCGGCCAGCGTGGCGGCCGCGGCATCGCCCCGCGCGGCCAGCAGCGCCGCGGCCTCGCCCTCCAGCGCGATCAGCACCTGGTAGGTCTGGCGCAGGTCCTCGGGGTCGATCGGCAGCACCATCACGCCGCGCCGCGGCAGGATGCGGACCATGCCTTCGTGCTGCAGCCGCAGCACGGCTTCATGCACCGGCGTCCGGCTCATGCCGAGCTGGTCGGCGATCGCCTGTTCCACCGCCTCATGCCCCGGCGGCAGCAGCCCTTCCAGGATGCTCGCCTTCAGCGCGGCATAGGCGGCATCGGCCAGGCTCTGCCGGGCGGGGGAGGGTGCGGCCGGCCGCACCCGGTCCTGTCTCGACGCAGTATCCATCCCACCATCCATACCACCAACGGATAGGGCTCCACAGCCATGCGCACCCACAGGATCGCCGCCATCCCCGCCGACGGCATCGGCCAGGAAGTCATCCCCGCCGGCCTCGCCGTGCTGCGCGCGCTGGCCGAACGCTGCGGCGACTTCACGCTGCAGGTCGAGAGCTTCGACTGGGGCAGCGACTACTACCGCGCCAATGGCCGCATGATGCCGGAGGATGGGCTGGAGACGCTGAAGCGCTTCGACGCCATCTATTTCGGCGCGGTCGGCGACAAGGATCTGCCGGACGACATCACCCTCTGGGGCCTGCGCCTGCGCATCTGCCAGGGCTTCGACCAATACGCCAATATCCGCCCGACCCGCGTCCTGCCCGGCCTCACCAGCCCGCTCCGCGCCGTGGAGCCCGGGGACATCGACTGGGTCATCGTGCGCGAGAACAGCGAGGGCGAATATGCCGGCCATGGCGGCCGCGCCCATCGCGGCCACCCCGAGGAGATCGCGACGGAGACCGCGATCTTCACCCGCGCCGGCGTCACCCGGATCATGCGCACGGCCTTCGAGATCGCGAAGGCGCGCCCGCGCCGCCTGCTGACGGTGGTGACGAAGTCCAACGCCCAGAAGCACGGCATGGTCTTCTGGGACGAGATCGCCGCCGAGGTGGCGAAGGACTTCCCCGAGGTGACGTGGGAGAAGGAGCTGGTGGATGCGATGGCCGCGCGCATGATCCAGCGGCCGCGCAGCATCGACACCGTCGTCGCCACCAACCTGCACGCCGATATCCTCAGCGACCTGGCCGGCGCCGTCGCCGGCTCGCTCGGCGTGGCGCCCACCGCCAACCTCGACCCGTCCCGCCGCTTCCCCTCGATGTTCGAGCCCATCCACGGCTCCGCCTTCGACATCGCGGGCAAGGGCGTCGCCAACCCCGTCGCCACCTTCTGGACCGCGACGATGATGCTGGAGCATCTCGGCGAGCCCGTCGCCGGCCGCCTGCTGATGGAGGCGGTGGAGCGCGTCTGCGCCGCCGGCATCCGCACCCGCGACGTCGGCGGCACCGCGAACACGGCGGAGGTCACGGAAGCCGTCATCGCCGCCATCAAGGGCGCCAACCTCTGACCCTGCCGCTCCCTCCCCCGCGCTTGCGGGGGGGTGGGGCGCTGCACCAACGCCGAAGGCGGGTCGGGGTGGGAGTCCGCGCGCCCTGACCCAAGCCTTCGCTGTCACTCCCGGAGGAAACAAGCCAATGACCATCACCCGCCGCGCCGTCCTGGGCACGCTCCTCGCCACCCCCGCCCTGGCCCAGCCCGCCTTCCCCAGCCGCGCCATCACCATCACCGTCCCCTTCGCCGCCGGCGGCCCGACCGACGTCATCAGCCGCCTGGTCGCGGAAGGCATGGCGCGCGACCTCGGCCAGCCCGTGGTGGTGGAGAACACGACCGGCGCCGGCGGCACCATCGCCGCGGCCCGGGTCGCGCAGGCGCGGCCGGACGGGCACACGCTGCTGATGCACCATATCGGCCACGCCGCCAGCGCGACGCTCTACCGCCGCCTGCCCTACAGCGTGACGGAAGGCTTCGCCCCGCTCGGCATCGCGACCGATGCGGCGATGACGCTGATCGCCCGCCCCGACTTCCCCGCGCATGACCTGGCCGGCCTGATCGCCGCGATCCGGGAGCAGGGGGACCGGCTGAACCTCGCCCATTCCGGCCTCGGCGGCGCCAACCAGCTCTGCGGCATGCTGCTGCAGGCGGCGGCGGGCCGCGCCATGACCAGCGTCGTCTTCCGCGGCAGCGCGCCCGCCATCACCGAACTGATGGCCGGCCGCATCGATGTCTTCTGCGACCAGGCCACCAACACCGCGCCCTTCATCCGGGACGGCCGCGTCAAGGCCTATGCCGTCACGCTGCCCAACCGCGTCGCGGGGCTCGACCTGCCGACCACGGCGGAGGCCGGCCAGCCCAGCATCGCGATGAGCACCTGGCACGGCCTCTACGCCCCCGCTGGCACGCCGGCGCCGGTGCAGGCGCGCCTCTCCGCCGCGCTGCGCGCCGCGCTGAAGGAGGAACGGCTGCTGGCGCGGCTCGGCGACCTCGTGACGGTCGCCGCCAGCGAGGATCGCGCGACACCCGACTACCATCGCCGCTTCCTGGCGGAGGAAGTGGCGCGCTGGCGCCCGATCATCCAGGCCGCGGGCGAATACGCGGACTGAGCGGGACAGCCCCTGGCGCCGCTGGTCCTCCACGCCCAAATTCCGGCCGACCACGGAGGACCAGCCATGCCCGACATCGACCAGCAGACCCAGACCGAGCTGGAAGCCGCCGCCTTCCGCCGCCTGGTGCAGCACCTGCGCGACCGCCACGACGTGCAGAACATCGACCTGATGAACATGGCCGGCTTCTGCCGCAACTGCCTGAGCAAGTGGTACCGCGCCGCGGCGGAGGAGAAGGGGCTTCCCCTGACGGACCCCGAGGCGCGGGAGATCATCTACGGCATGCCCTACAAGGACTGGCAGGCGCAGTACCAGAAGGAAGCGAGCGCCGAGCAGAAGGCGAAGTTCGCCGCCGCCAACCCGGGCCATTAAGGGAGAGGGGAGGGGCCGCGCGGTTTGCGCCCCCCTTCGCCCACGGGTATATCGCGCCCCTTCCTATCCCCGCCGCGCCCCCCTCGGGCGCGCGCGGCCGCACTGCCCGGAGCACCCTTGATGAGCGACGTTGACCTGCAGGGAGCGGCCGCCAGCCGTGACCGCCAGGAGAAGGACCCGGACCCCGAGGTGGGCGGCATCGCCGTCGACCGGCTCCGTTCCATCATCGAGCGCGTCGAGCGCCTGGAGGAGGAACGCAAGGCGCTGGCCGGGGACATCAAGGACATCTTCGCGGAAGCCAAGTCCGCGGGCTTCGAGGTGAAGGTGATCAAGCAGATCATCTCCATCCGCAAGAAGGAGCCCGCCGAGGTGGAGGAGCAGGAGACGCTGCTCGACCTCTACCGCCGCGCGCTCGGCATGTAGCCTGCCCCGGCGCCGCCACGGCGGCGCCGGCCAATCGGCCTCGGGCCCCGCGGCCTCGCGCCGGTGCTTCTCCCGGCGCGCGCGGATCACGCCGCCGCGCTGGCCACCATCACGCCGCCTCGCCGTCGCCGTGGTCGTGCGCGATCTCCTGCGGTGCGCAGCCGAAGCGCAGCAGGTTGCCGTGCGGGTCGATCAGGTGGAATTCCTTCATCCCCCAGGGCTTCACCTCGAAGGGCGACAGCCCCGGCACGGACCGCGCGGCGAACTCGGCATGCAGCGCGGGAACCTGGCCGCCGCGGATGTAGCAGGATGTGTGCTCGGGATGGATGCGGTCCCGCGCCAGCCAGAAATGGATCTCCATCGCCTCGCGGCGGAGGATGCCGTAATCGTCCCACCGCTCCCCGCGGAAACCGAGATGATCGCCGTAGAAGGCCAGCGTCTCCGCCAGGTCGAGCGAGGCGAGGATGGGGATGCAGCGCGCGGGATCCGTCATGCCATGTCCTCCGCCCCGCGCCATTCCCGCCAGAACCCGTCCGGCGCGGGCCGCGGGGGGCGGGGACGCTCCGCCGCCGGCGTGCCGGCATAGATCCAGCCTAGCAGCGCATCGCCCGACGCGAAGCCCAGCGCGCGCTTCACCGCATCATCGCGCAGCGCGGGGGAGGAAAGCCAGATCGCGCCATGTCCCTGCGCGTCCAGCGCATTCATCAGGTTCATCACCCCCGCGGCGGCAGAGGCCTCCTGCTCCCAGGCCGGGATCGGATGGTCCGCGCGGACCGCGGCACCCGCCACGATCACGACCGGCGCGCGCAGCGGCTTCGCCTGCTCCAGCGCCAGCCGGTCCGGCGGCGTCTGCGGCACCCGCCGCGCCAGCGATGCCGCCAGCACCGCGCCCAGCGCCGCGCGGGCCGCGCCGCGCACCACCAGGAAGCGCCAGGGCCGCAGCCCGCCATGGTCCGGCGCCCGCAGCGCGGCCGCCACCGCCAGGCCGATCGCCGCGTCATCCGGCCCGGGATCGGTCAGCGACCGCGCGGGCACGGAGGCGCGGGACAGCAGGGCGGCCAGCGCCGGGTTCAAGGCGGGGAGGGTGTCGGGCATGGGGGGTTCCATCCGGGGTTCCCGAGCATAATTGCGAATCACTCTCATTCTCAATAGTCTCCGTCGCATCGGAGGACCCGCATGACCAAGCCACCGCTCTCGCCCTTCCTGCTCGACCCCGCCGCCGATCCGGCGCCGGAGGGCGATGGCGGGCGCGCGCCCCGCGCGGCGATCGACCTCGACGCCGCCGCGCTCTTCGTCGTCGCCACGATCCGCGGCTGGGTCGGGCCCCTGCTGCATCCCGGGCGGGATCACCCGGATTGCCGGGAACTCTTCGCCATGGCCGGCGTCGGCGCGCCGGGCGCGCAGGCCTTCGATGCGCTGATGGGCATCATCGGCTCCCAGGCCATCCGGCTGATCGACATGCGCTGCTGCGATTGCTGCGGGGTGGGGGAGGATGAGGAGGCGATGCTCCGCCTCCTCGCCGCGCTGCAGGCCGCGGACCGCGCCACGGGGCTTCGCGTGCTGCGCGGCTGGCTGCCGGAGGAAGCGGTGCCCGCGGCGCTGCAGGCCGCCTGGCGCTTCGCCGCCGCCATGGCGGAAGCGGGGCTGCTGCTGCCCGTGGAAGGCCGCATCATCGCCTTTCCCGGCCGGCGCACGCTGCATTGAAGGGCCGGGCCGCCGCCCCGGTGGGGTTGTTTTCGCGTTCCGGCGCGGCGTAACTAGCCGCGACAGGCAGCCAAGCCTCCATCGACCAGCGCCCGGGATGCGACGACCAGGATGTTCTACGAACCGAGAAGCGGCCACGGCCTGCCGCATGACCCGATCAAGGCGATCATCGCCCCGCGCCCGATCGGCTGGATCTCGACGCTGGATGCCGGGGGGCGCGCGAACCTGGCGCCCTACAGCTTCTTCAACATGGTGCAGACGCGCACGCCGCTCTGCATGTTCTCCAGCGACGGGCTGAAGCACACCGCCGCCAACGCCATCGCCACCGGCGAATTCGTCTTCAACCTGGTCTCCCGCCCGCTCTTCGATGCGATGAACGCGACCTCCGCCGCGCTCGGCGCCGGGGTCGATGAGTTCGAGGCCGCGGGGCTGGAGAAGGCCGCCTGCCACACGGTGCGCGCGCCCCGCGTCGCCGCCTCTCCCGCCGCGCTCGAATGCAAGGTCGTGCATTCGATGGAGCTGCACACGGTGGACGGCACCAGCACGGGCGGCTGGCTGGTGGTGGGCCAGGTGCTCGGCGTGCATATCGACGACGACTACCTGACGGATGGGCTGTTCGACACGGTGAAGGCCCAGGCCGTGGCCCGCTGCGGCTACCGCGACTACAGCCAGGTGACGGAGATGTTCAGCGCGCTCCGCCCCACCGACAACGGCGCCTATCGCCCCGGCGGCGGGGACCACTGAGCATGTCCGGCAAGGTCGCGATCTCGACAGCGAAAGTCGCCGTCATCACCGCCGCCGGCCGCGGCATCGGCGCCGCCGTCGCGCAGCGCCTGTCGCGGGATGGCTGGCGCGTCGCCGTCATGTCGCCCTCGGGGAATGCGGAGAAGCTGGCGGCCACGCTGCCCGAGGCGCTCGGCGTCACCGGCTCCGTCACGGAACTCGCGGATATCGAGCGCCTGGTGGCGGCCACGCTGGCGAAGTGGGGCCGCATCGACGCGCTGGTGAACAATGCCGGCCACCCGCCCAAGGCGCCGCTCTTCGACCTGACGGATGCCCAGTGGCATGCCGGCTTCGACATGGTGATGCTGAGCGCGATCCGCGCGCTGCGCTGCGTGCTGCCGACCTTCCAGGCGCAGAAGTCAGGTGCCGTGGTCAACCTCTCCTCCTACGCGGCGCTGGAGCCGGAGGGCGATTTCCCCGCCACCACGCTGCGCGCCGCGCTCGGCGCCTGGACCAAGCTTGCCGCCGATACGCTGGCGCCGCAGGGCATCCGCGTGAACGCCGTGCTGCCCGGCTTCGTGGACAGCCTGCCGGAGAAGGAAGTGCGCCGCGCCCGCATCCCGCTGGGCCGCTACGCCCATGCGCCGGAAATCGCCGCGGCGGTCGCGTACCTGCTCTCGGACGATGCCTCCTACGTCACCGGCCAGTCGCTCCGCGTCGATGGCGGGCTGACGCGGCACGTCTGAGGCGGATCGAACCGGGCCGGGCGGTTGCCGCGCTGCGGAAACGGCCTCAGTCGCCGATGATCGAGCGCAGCACCGCCATCTTCTGGTCGATGACCTGCCTGTTGATACCCTGAAGCTCCAATTGTGCCTCGATCTCGGACGGCGCCAGCGGTACCCATCGGTCGCCCGCGAATTCATGCGTGAAGGCAGCCTCGAAACCGGACGTGACGTCGCGCATGGTCGGGACGCTGACGCCAACCCGGACCCGGTCGCAGAAATTCTGTAGCCGGGTGCCCCATTCCAGCAGGATTCGGCGGCGCACCTCCAGCGCATGGAATGCGCCCCCGCTTTCCGCCGTCGGCTCGAGCGTTCCGTTGGTGATGTCGAGGTAGTCGGGCGTGAAGACGGACGCGAGTTCCGTGCCGCGCCACGAAAGGTTCACCACGTCATGGGTGAACGATTTCGGCTTGAGCTGCAGGCTGCCGCCTGCCCGCTTTGCCCGGACTGGCGCGCGGTCGAAGCAACCGATCAGGAAGTTGCGGAACACCACGACCGGGGCGTGTATCGAGACGCGCTTCAGGAAGCCGATCTCTTCCAGCGCATGCATGTCCGTATGATGGGTATTGAGGATGGTGGCCTCGTCCTCGCTCTCCCAGGTGTCGAAACAAGTCCCGAACACGCAGGTGAATGCCACGCAGCGCTGGAATTCCCGCGCCAGATGGGGCTCCAGCAGCCGTAGGATGTCGAGCGTGGCCAGCGATGTCTTGCGATCCGATGCCACTGCCTGGCGGGCGAGGATCCGGACCCAGATCTCACGGATGTCGTCGTCGGAGATGTGCTCGGCAAGGCGCATGAACTGGTCCATCCAGTCTGGCGCGATCGGCGCCGGCCTCACGGCCTCCTCCGGATGCCATTCCAGGAGCCTTTCCCGGGTCTCGCCGAGAATGCGCTCAACATTCCGTGTCGCGCGAAGTTCGCGCGTACGTACCCGGATGCCAGCCCGGTTCGTCGCCTCGGCATCGTCATCCGGCAGGCCGAGCGGGGCTGCAGCCGCGCGCTCCGCCTGGGCCAGACGCTGCTTCGCCCGTGCTTCCGCCCCCGCTATCGCCTCGATCCGCGCGGCCTCGACCTCGATCTGCGCATATCCCTCGCGGCGGATCGACCATGGCTTAAGGACGTAACCAAGGCTTCTGCCGGCCGCGTCGAGCAGGGATTCGATCACCTTGCCGACGCCGGTGAGATCGGTGGTCATGGCATCGCTGGCCCGTGGTGCCGCTTCCTCACCGCTGGAACAGCTTCTCCGCGACCGCGGCGTGCTGTTCCAGCACCACGCGGCGCTTCACCTTCATCGTCGGCGTCAGCATCCCGTTCTCCACCGTGAAGGGGGGAACCACGGCGCTGTGGCGGATGCGCTCAATGGAGGAGAGCTTCCGGTTCACGCGCTCCACCGCCGCGGCCGCCTTCTCCTCCATCCCCTCCGCCGGCACCAGCAGCGCCACGATGCCGGGCCGGCCTTCGCCCGCCACCACGGCCTGCGCGATCTCGGGCTCCGCCATCAGCAGGCTCTCGATCTTGGCGGGGCTCACCATGTCCCCGCCCAGCGTCTTGATGAAGTCGCGCTTGCGGTCGGTGATGCGGATATAGCCGCCCGCGCCGATCTCCCCCACATCGCCGGTGTGCAGCCAGCCATCGCGCAGCGCCCGCGCCGTGGCCTCCGGGTCGTTCCAGTAGCCATCCATCACCAGGTCGCCGCGCACGCAAAGCTCGCCGTCATCGGCGATCCGCGCCTCCACGCCGGGCAGGGGCGGGCCCACCGTCTCCCGCCGTATGGCCCAGGGCGGGTTCACGCTGATCACCGGCCCGGCCTCCGTCTGGCCATAGCCCTGGATCACCGGCAGCCCCATCGCCAGGAAGAAGCCCGAGAGGTCGGGGTCGAGCCGCGCGCCGCCCGACACCATCGCCTGCAGCTTGCCGCCGAAGCGGTCCCGCACCTTGGCGCGCACCAGCCGTTCCAGCACCAGGTCCTGCGCGCGCTCCAGCAGGTTCAGCCTCGGCCCGTCCAGCTTTCTCAGGCCGAGGGCGAGCGCCTGGCGGAACAGCACCGCCTTCAGCCCGCCCTCCTTCTCCACCCCCGCCTCGATGCGGGCGCGCAGCACCTCGAACAGCCGGGGCACGGCGGTGACGATGCTGGGCTGGAATTCCTTGAACTCCGCCGCCAGCCGGTCGGCGCCGCGGGAATAGATCACCTCCACCCCCAGCGAGGGCAGCAGGAAGCCGCCCACCGTGTGCTCGTAGCTGTGCGACAGCGGCAGGAAGGAGAGGTAGGGCGTCCCCTCCAGCTTCAGCCGCTTCGCCAGCCGCGCCACGCCCTCCCGGTTCGACAGCAGCGCGCGGTGCGGCAGCATCACGCCCTTCGGCAGCCCGCCCGTGCCGCTGGTATAGACGATGCAGGCCAGCCGCCCGGGCGGGATCAGCTCCGCCTCCGCCAGCAGGCCCGCGGGGTCGGACGGCGTCGCCTCGGCGCGGGACCAGGGGTGGCTGGTCTGCGCCGCGCCGGGGGCCTCCGCCTCCATGCACAGCAGCAGGTCCAGCTGCCGCCCCGCCAGGGCGGAAGCCGCCGCCACCGCCGCCGCCAGCTTGCGGGTGGAGACGATCGCCGCCGTCGCGCCGCTGTCGCGCAGGATATGCGCGTGGTCGGCGACGGTGTTGGTGGTGTAGGTCGGCACGGTGACGCCGCCGATCGCCATGATGGCGGTATCGGCGATGGGGAATTCGGGCCGGTTCTCGCTGACCAGCAGCACGCGGTCCCCCGGCGCCACGCCCTCCGCCCGCAGGAAGGCGGCGATGGAGGCGGTGCGCGCGGCGAATTCGCCCCAGCTGACCTGCCGCCAGGCCTTGTCCTGCCAGGCCCGCAGCATCGGCCGGCCATGCCAGCCCCGCGACAGATCCAGCATCATCTGCGGCAGGCTGGTCCAGCCACTCGCCTCGGCGCTGTTCATGCCCTCAGGACGCTCCCCGGTTTGCGCGACCGGGTATCACGGAACGGCGCGAAGGTCGCGCCCGATTCCGCAGGGCAGGCCCGGCCGGCCCCCGGGGGAGGGGGGCGCCGGCGGGTCAGGCCGCCCGCAGCTCCGCCATGAAGCGCCCGACCTCCGCCCGCAGCGTCTCCGCCTGGCGCGACAGGTCGGAGGAAGCGGCCCGCACCTCCGCCGCCGCCGCGCCCGTGCGGTCCGCATCCGCGTTCACGCCGCTGGCATGGCCGGAGACATCGGCCGTGCCCCGCGCCGCTTCCGCCACCGCGCGGGTGATCTCCTGCGTCGCCTGCGCCTGTTCGCCGGCCGTCGCCGCCACCTGCGCGGTCGCTTCCCCCACCACCGCGATGATGCGGGAGATCTCCGCGATGGCGGAGACGGTGCGCCCCGTCTCCGCCTGCATGGCGGCGATCTGGCTGCCGATCTCCTCCGTCGCCTTGGCGGTCTGGGCGGCCAGCGCCTTCACTTCCCCGGCCACCACCGCGAAGCCCTTGCCGGCCTCCCCGGCCCGCGCCGCCTCGATGGTCGCGTTCAGCGCCAGCAGATTGGTCTGGCCGGCGATGTCGCTGATCAGCCGCACCACGTCGCCGATCCGCTCGGCCGCCTCCGCCAGGCCGCGCACGGTCTGCCCGGCCTGGTCCGCGGCGCCGGTCGCCGCCTGCGCCTGTTCGGAGCCGTGGCGGATCTGGCGCGTCACCTCGCCGAAGGAAGCCGCCAGCTCCTCCGTCGCCGCCGCCACCGTCTGCACGCCCCCATTGGCCAGGTCCGCCGCCGCCGCCACGGCCGAGGCATGGCGGCTGCCATCCGCGGCGATGCCCGCCATGCTTTCCGCCGTCGCATCCAGCTGCGTGGCGGCGGAGGCGACGCCCTGCAGCATGGCGCTCGCCTGGTCCTCGAACTGCCGCAGCACCGCATCCACCCGTTCCGCCCGGGCCAGGCGCTGGGCCTGTTCCTCCGCCCGCGCCGCGGCTTCCGCCACGCGCTCCGCGCTGCCGGCCCGCAGCGTCTCCACCGCCGCGGCCATCTCCCCCAGCTCATCCGTCCGGCCCTGGCAGGGCACGGCCACCGCCAGGTCACCGCCCGCGATGCGCCCGACCGTCGCGGTCAGGTCCCGGATCGGGCCGACCAGGCGGCGCAGAAGCAGCAGCGCCCCGCCGATGGCCATGGCGAAGCCCAGCGCCGCCAGGCCGAGCGCCAGCCACAGCGTGCGCTCCGCCTCCGCCCGCTCGGCCCGCGCGGCCTGCAGCGCGCCATCCAGCGCCGCGTCCCGCAGCTGCAGGATGGAAGCCTGCGCGCCCCGCGACCAGTCGCGATAGGCCTGCACCGTCAGCTCGAAGGGCGTGTCGGGGGTGGCGAGGCGGCGCTGCGCCACGCCCATGTAGGTGCGCCAGATCCCCTCATCCCGCCCGGCATAGCTCTCCTTCTGCCGGGCGAGCGCGGCGGCCAGGGCCGGGTTGGCGGGGACGGAATCGATCAGCCGCTGCGCCGCCAGCCAGGCCTGCTCCGCCCGCCCGGTCGCGACCTGCGCGGCCAGGAAGGCGTCCAGCTGCACGGGGGTGCCGGACAGCCAGGCCAGGATCTGCGCGTTGCGCCGGCCGACCTGGTCCCGCAGGTCCATCACGGCGGAGGACACCTCCACCAGCAGCGCCAGGTCCGGCGCCGCGCGGGCCACGCCCTTGGCCGCTTCCGTCGCGATCGCCAGCAGCCCTTCCACCGCGCGGTTGCGCGCCGCCACGCCGGCCGCCGCCAGGCTGGCGTCGCGCCGGTCCAGCGGCTGGTCCAGCGCCTGGTTCACCCGGCCGCGCACGCCATCCACCTCCGCCGCCAGGCGGGTGATGGCGCCGCCATCCAGCCTGGCCGCGGCGGCGCTGGCGGCGGCGGCCTGCATCAGCCGCCGCGTCGTCTCCGCATCGGCGTTCAGCTGCGCGCGGTCCGGCGTCGCCTGCCGCAGCACGGTGCCGAAGGCGCCCACCTCCACCGCGATGGCGCTGACCGCGCGCTGCGCATCCGCGGCCGCCTGCAGCTGCGCCATGGCCGTGCCCACGCGCCGCTCGTCGCGCAGCGCCTCCCCGGCCGCCCAGAGGCTGGCGAGCAGGCCTGGAATGGCCACCAGGCAGAAGCCGATGATGAAGAGCAACCGGATGCGCATGCGCCTGGCCTCCCGAACCGTCGGGCGGTTTATCCCCGAAATGATTTGCCAGGGTGTTGATGCCCGCGCCGGCACGCCGGGCCCTGCCTTCGCGCCCGCCGCCCCGAAAGGATCGCGGCCGCCCCCGTTGGCCTCGCGCCATGGCGGGCTATATGCAGGGTGTGACCCAGAACATCGCCGCCGCCCCCGATTCCGCCGCCACGGCATCCCCCCTGGCCCCGGCCGCCGCGCAGGCCCTGCCGGCCTGGGACCTGTCCGACCTCTATGCCGCGCCGGAGGATCCGCGCCTCGCCGCCGACCTCGACCGCGCGGAAGCCGAGGCCCGCGCCTTCGAGGCCAGCCATGCCGGCCGCCTCGCCACCCTGTCCGGCGATGCCCTCGCCGCCGCCATCACCACCTATGAGACGATCGAGGAAGTGCTGGGCCGGGCCATGTCCTTCGCCCAGCTCGTCTTCTCCGGCGATGCGCAATCCGCGGAGAATGGCCGCTTCTACCAGACCATCCAGGAACGCGTGACGGCCATCAGCAGCCATTTGCTGTTCCTGACGCTGGAGCTGAACCGGCTGGAGGATGCGGCGCTCGAGCAGAAGATCCTCTCCTCCGCCGCGCTGGCGCGCTGGCGCCCCTGGCTGCGGGACCTCCGCGTCTTCCGCCCGCACCAGCTGTCGGATGAGCTGGAGAAGCTGCTGCATGAGAAGGAGGTGACGGGCCGCTCCGCCTGGAACCGCCTGTTCGACGAGACCGTCGCCGCCATGCGCGTCGATGTCGGCGGCGAGGAGCTGACCGTCTCCGCCGCGCTCAACAAGCTCTCGGACAATGACCGCGCGGTGCGCGCCGCGGCGGCCAAGGGCGTCTCCGCCGCCTTCGGCGACCGCGTGCGCCTGTTCAGCCTGATCACCAACGTCCTCGCCAAGGACAAGGAGATCATCGATGGCTGGCGCCGCTACCCCCGCGCCACCTCCTCGCGCAACCGCGCCAACATGGTGGAGGATGAGGTGGTGGATGCCCTCGTCGCCGCCGTGCGGGAAAGCTTCCCCCGCCTGTCCCACCGCTACTACGCGATGAAGGCGAAGTGGCTCGGCCTGCCGAAGCTGATGCACTGGGACCGCAACGCGCCGCTGCCGGATGATGCGGACACCACCATCCCCTGGCCGGAAGCCGTGGCGCGCGTCCGCGCCGCCTATGGCGCCTTCAGCCCGGAGCTGGAGCGGATCGCCGCCCCCTTCTTCGAGAAGCCCTGGATCGATGCGGCGCTGCGCCCCGGCAAGGCCAGCGGCGCCTTCGCGCACCCGACCGTGCCCTCCGCCCACCCCTACCTGCTGCTGAACTACCACGGCAAGGCGCGGGACGTGATGACGCTGGCGCATGAACTCGGCCACGGCGTGCACCAGGTGCTGGCGGCCCAACAGGGCTACCTGATGTCCTCCACCCCGCTGACGCTGGCCGAGACGGCGTCCGTGTTCGGGGAGATGCTGACCTTCCGCGCCGTGCTGGACGCGGAGCGTGACCCCCGCAAGCGCCGCGCCCTGCTGGCCGGCAAGGTGGAGGACATGCTGAACACGGTGGTCCGCCAGATCGCCTTCTACCGGTTCGAGACGCTGCTGCACGAGGAACGCCGCAAGGGCGAGGTCGCGCATGAGCGGATCGGCGAGATCTGGATGCAGGTGCAGACCGAAAGCCTGGGCCCCGCCTTCGACTTCACGCCGGACTACAGCGTCTACTGGGCCTATATCCCGCACTTCGTGCACACGCCCTTCTACGTCTATGCCTACGCCTTCGGGGATTGCCTGGTGAACGCCCTCTACGGCGTCTTCCGAGAAGGCCATCCCCGGTTCCAGGAGAAGTACCTGGAGATGCTGAAGGCCGGCGGGACCAAGCGGCACCGCGAATTGCTGGCCCCCTTCGGGCTCGATGCCTCCGACCCCGCCTTCTGGCGCAAGGGGCTCGACGTCATCAGCGGCTTCATCGACGAACTCGAACAGGCGGGCTGATCGCGATGGCCGGGAACGACAAGGGATCGACGCTGTTCGGGGAGGTGCGGCGCATGGTGCGCACCTCCGGCGCCGTGGGCGGCATCGCGGCGCGCGTGGCGGGCGAACGCTTCCTCGGCATCAAGACCGACAAGGCCGCGCATGCGGAGGATCTGAAGCAGATCCTGGGCGGGCTGAAGGGCCCGCTGATGAAGGTGGCGCAGTTCCTCTCCACCGTGCCGGAAGCGCTGCCGGAGGAATACGCCCAGGAACTGGCGACGCTGCAATCCAACGCGCCGCCCATGGGCTGGGCCTTCGTGCGCCGGCGCATGCAGGGCGAACTCGGCCCCGCCTGGCAGTCCCGCTTCGCGAAGTTCGGCCAGGAAGCCGCCGCCGCCGCCAGCCTCGGCCAGGTGCACCGCGCGACGCTGCCCGATGGCCGCGACGTCGCCTGCAAGCTGCAATACCCGGACATGCCCTCGGTCGTGGAAGCCGATCTCCGCCAGCTCAAGCTGGCGCTCGGCGTCTTCCAGCGCATGGACAACACCCTCGACAATGCCGAGGCCTACAGCGAACTCGCCGCCCGGCTGCGCGAGGAACTGGATTATGAGCGCGAGGCCTCGCACATGCGCCTCTACGGCGCCATGCTGCGGGACACGCCGGGGGTCGCGGTGCCGGAGGCGATCCCGGACCTCACCACCAAGCGCCTGCTGACCATGACCTGGCTGGAAGGCCGGCCCATCCTGCGGCGGCTGGAGGAAGACCCGCCGGAGGAGGAGCGCAACGCCTATGCCCGCGCGCTCTTCAAGGCGTGGTACGTGCCCTTCTACCGCTACGGCGTCATCCACGGGGACCCGCATCTCGGCAACTACCAGGTGCGGCCGGATGCGGCGGTCGGCCACGGCGTGAACCTCTTCGACTTCGGCGTCATCCGCATCTTCCCCGCCAGCTTCGTCACCGGCGTGGTCATGCTGTACGAGGCCGTGCGCGACCACGACATCGACAAGGCGGCCCATGCCTACGGCATCTGGGGCTTCCGCAACCTGTCGAAGGAGACGATGGAGGTCCTGAACCTCTGGGCGCGCTTCCTCTACGAACCGCTGGTCGAGGACCGCGTCCGCTCCATCACCCCCTCCGACGACCCCGCCTATGGCCGCAAGGTCGCCCAGACGGTGCATGAGGGGCTGAAGCGGACCGGTGGCGTGAAGATCCCGCGCGAATTCCCGCTGATGGACCGCGCGGCCATCGGCCTCGGCAGCGTCTTCTTCCGGCTGCGCGCCCAGGCCAATTGGCACCGCCTGTTCATGGAACTGGTCGAGGACTTCTCCGAGGCGGCGGTCGCCGAACGGCAGGCCGCGGCGGTGGCG
Source organism: Falsiroseomonas ponticola (assembly GCF_016805305.1). Classification (GTDB taxonomy): domain Bacteria; phylum Pseudomonadota; class Alphaproteobacteria; order Acetobacterales; family Acetobacteraceae; genus Falsiroseomonas; species Falsiroseomonas ponticola. Next base: position 65,220 of record NZ_JAERQN010000018.1, read on the forward strand.
GCGGCGGGCGTGCCGCGGGAGTGAAGTCGGGCGCGCCTTGAGGGGGAAGCCGGGCGCGGCGCGGGACCGCGTGTCGGGATTTGTCATGATTTCCCGTCGCCCGGCACGCGTGCGGCGGGCCGGTCGCCGCCGTTAAGGGTTCCCCCACACTTGGCGCACATCCTGGCGGCGAGCCAGGAGTAGCTTCATGTCGTTGACCAGCCTTCGGACCATCGGCGCCCGCTTCGCCATCCTCGCCTCCATTCTGGGCCTTGTCGCGCTGGGCGGCGCCTTGGTGGCCTTCGAAGCGGATCGGCGCCAGGCCGAGGCTTCCGAGACGCTGCGCACCCAGGCCGGCGCCCGCCCGGCCATCGAGCGCATGCGCGGCGCCATCTACGCCGTGGTCATGGAAAGCCGCGGCCTCTACCTGGCCGCCGACCGCGCCCAGGCCGAACGCTTCGCCGCCAACCTCCGCGCCCATCTGCGCGACACGGAAACGGAATGGGAGACGCTGCGCCGCGTGCTGCCGGCCGAGCTGCAGCCGATGGCGACCGGCGTGGAGCCCGCGGTGCGCGCCTTCATCCAGGCCCGCGCGGAGCTTGCCCGCGTCGGCGTGGAGGAGGGGCGGGAGGCCGCCAACCGCCTCGGCAACAACGACCAGAACCGATCGACGCGCGAAGCCTTCAACCGCGGGCTGGACCAGTTGAACGAGGCGCTGACCGTGGTGCTGAACCGGGAGACCGCCGCGTCGGTGCAAGCCGGGCACCGCACCGCGCTCGCCATGCTGGCGACCACCGCCATCGCGGTGGTGCTGGTGCTGGCGCTGATCCTCTGGCGCGTCCGTGCCACCGTCGCCCAGCCCCTGCACCGCCTGACCGCCGCCATCGACACCATGGCGGAAGGCCGGCTGGACCAGGTGGTGCTGCCCCCCGCGGGGGTGGATGAGGTCGGCCGCATCGCCGCCGCCGCCGCCGTCCTGCACGCCAAGCTGCTGGACGGCCAGCGGCTGGAGGCGGAGGCCGCCGCGCTGCGTGCCCAGGCGGAGCGCGACCGCATCGCCGCCACCCGCCGCGCCGCCGATTCCATCGAACAGGCCGTCGGCGGCATCGTGGAGGCGCTGGGCCGTTCCGCCACCGACCTGGCCGGCGCCACCACCGTGCTGCGCGGCACGGCGGAAAGCGCCTCCACCCAGGTCCAGGAAGTCGCCGCCGGCGCGCAGGAGGCCAGCGGCAACGTCCAGACCGTGGCCGCCGCGGCCGAGGAACTCTCCATGTCGGTGAACGAGATCACGCGCCGCGTGGACGATGCCGCCGGCGTCGCCCGCCGCGCGGTGGAGGAGATGAGCCGCGCCGATGTCGCCGTGGGCGGCCTGACCGAAAGCGCCGCCCGGATCGGCGACGTGGTGCGCCTGATCTCCGGCATCGCCGGCCAGACCAACCTGCTCGCCCTGAACGCGACGATCGAGGCCGCGCGGGCGGGCGAGGCCGGCAAGGGCTTCGCCGTGGTGGCGAGCGAGGTGAAGACGCTCGCCAGCCAGACCGCCAAGGCGACGGAGGAGATCGCGAGCCAGATCGAGGCGATCCGCACCGCCAGCGCCGGCGCGGTGGAGGCGATCCGCGGCATCGGCACGGTGGTGGCGGAGGTCGATTCCATCGCCCAGTCCATCGCCGCCGCCGTCACCCAGCAGGGCGCCGCGACGCAGGAGATCGCGCGCAGCGCGACGGTCGGCGCCGGCGGCACCACCCGCGTCTCGGAGGCCGTGGTGCATCTGCGCCAGGGCGTGGAGGCCACCTCCGGCGCCGTGCGGGACCTTCAGGTCATCAGCACGGAGGTTGCCCGCCAGGGGCAGGAACTGCGCGGCGGCATCGGCCAGGCGCTGGGGACGCTGCGCGCGGCCTAGAGCAATATGCGTTCAGATGGAATCATCTGAACGCATTTCTTGCTCTAGATTCAATGATTTCTAGAGCACGCTGCGTCCAAGCGAACGCAGCCTGCTCTAGGCTCCAAACCCAATCAGTTCTAGGCGCGGCGCGGCGGGCTGTGATTCAAGCTGCTGGGTAGCGGAGCTTGGGTCATGGCGGGAGAGTTCTGGCTGTCGGACCGGCAGTGGGCGGCGA
>NZ_JAERQN010000019.1 GCF_016805305.1 Falsiroseomonas ponticola
CCCCGCCTCCTCGTGGCCCGGCTCGCCGCCCTCGTCGTCGTCCGCCGGCTCGTCGGGCATGGCGTCCTCGTCGCGCACGAGGCCGCGCTCCACCCGCACCCCCTCGCCCCACCCGTCGAGCGACACCACCGCCCCCGCTACCGCGAGCGCCTCGGCCGTCCACAGCATCTCGCCCGCCTCAAGGGCGGCCAACTCGGCCTCGATCGCCGCGAGGCGCTCCCCTGCCTCGCCCTCCTGCTCGTCGCCACCCTCCGCGACGATGGCGTCGTACTCCTCCGCCAGTGCTTCCCGCCGCGCCTCCTCGTCCTCGGTCAGCGGCACGGCCTCGGGCCGCAGCCGGCGCATGCGCCAGAGCCGGTCGTGCGGGACGTCGCGGGTGACCTCCACCCACCGCCAGCCCTCGGCCCGCACCGCCTCGGCCGCCTCCGTCAGTTTCGCGTCGACCAGCCGGTCCAGGAGCCCGGGGTCCGCGATCCACCCGCCGCCCCCCTCCACGTCGAACAGGTCGCGATCCACGGCTCCCCCGGCCGCTTCGTAGGCCGCGAGCCCGACCAGCCGCACGCGCCGGTCGGTGAGCGCCACGCGGCCCTCCGTGAGCAACCGCCGGATCGTGGCGGGATGTCCGTGCCCGGAGGTCTGCCGCCAGACGCACTCCTGCGCCTCGTGGTCGTCGGTCACCGCGAAGGCGGTCACCGCGTCGAGCGTCAGCGCGCCGGCCCGGTAGGCGTCCATGATCGAGGGCGCCACCGCCGCGAGCCGCAGGCGCTGCCGCACGGTCAGGACCGAGACGCCGAAGCGCCGCGCAATGCGCTCCGCGTCCGCTCCCTCCGTGTGCAGCCGGGCGAAGGCGTCGAACTGGTCGGCCGGGTGCATGGCGACCCGCACGACGTTCTCCGCAAGGCTCGCCTCGGTGGCGTCCTCGTCCTCCACCGCGCGGCAGGGGATGCGCGCCGTGCGCCCGATCCGGCCCGCCTCGGCCAGCCGCCGTAGCGCCGCGAGCCGCCGCCCGCCGGCGACCACGAAGTAGCGCCCGGTCGGCGCGCCCCTCGGCCCGACCTCCCGCCGCACGTTGAGGTTCTGCAGCAGGCCGTGCGCCTCGATGGAGGCGGCCAGCTCGTCGAGCCCCTCCCCTGCCCCGGTGCGCCGCACGTTCTCGGGCGCGGGGTGGAGGCAGTTGAGCTTCACATGGACCGTGGCGCTCGCTGGTGTGGTCGTGGTGCGTGTCATGTCGCGCTTTCCCTTCTTCCTGCGCAGCGGGAAGCAGCCCCGCTGCTTCCCTGGCGTCGCCGAGACCGGGGAAGGAGGGGTGGGCATGCGGGCGGGCGCGGCCGCGCGCTGAGGGAGCGTGGCCCGAAGGGCCATGCGAGCGAGGCGTGCTGCCGTGCTGTAGCCGGCATGCCGAGGGGGACCTTGGGCGGAGCCCGTGGTCCCCCTGGTCTGGGCCGCGTCCGCGGCCGGAGCGCGGACGCCGCATCGGCATCCGCCGCGTCAGCGACCGCAACCCGGCAGGGCGGAGACGGCGAAGGCGGCTCCGGGAGCGGCCAGCGGCCGCGAGTAGGGCGCGGCCCCCGTCAGCGACGGGGGAGACGCTCAAGGCTTGGCCGCGCGACGACGCGGGCGGATACTAGCGATGCATGAGCGATGCGAGCGGGAGCTCTGACGGGGTCTCGGCCGACGCGGGACGCCGGTTGCCGTGGGATCTGCATCCCGCGCTGACGGAGGACCGGCTGTCGGCCTGCGCCCGCCTGCTCGCGCGAGGGCGGTCGGATGCCGTTGCCATGGCCGACCCGTGGGCGGGCGACGACGCCTGGTCCATCGGCTGCCGCGCCTACTCTTTTTCGCGCAACCGCCTGCGCCAGGCTGCCGAGGGCGGGCGTTATCGCTGGCTCGGCGTGCTCGACGCGACGCATCACTTCGTGTTCCTGATCGACGGCGCGCCCGTGCGCTTTTTCCGCGGCGACGCGGAGGAGCCGACGAAGCGCACGCTGAGGCAGCAGGAGAGCGAGGCGCAGCAGATGGCGCTGGCGCTCGGGGACCTTGGGGCCGCCGAGGGGCTGATGTTCCGCCTCGCCGTCGAGACGGGCGAGGGCGGCGAGGTGACCCGCGTGGTGTTTCTTGCGCTGCGTGAAGACGGCGCGACCGAATGCTTCTGGCCTGTCCCGCTCGATAACGCGGACGTGTCGGCACCAGCGAGGCGGAACGTCGGAGTGGGACTGACGCCGCCGCTGGCGACTGGCGCGCTCAGACACAGGGGATGACTCCGGTCTCGTTTTCTGACCATTCTTACGAGTCCGGTTTTGTTCCTCACACTAGAGTGACGTTGAAAACTGGATTTCGAACGTCTACACGCCCAGATTGCAGATTGTATTTAGGTCGCTGCCGTCGGTAGCATCCCCCCTCGCCGCGCCACGGGGGTCCGACCGCAGTGCAAAATTCGATACTCTGCAACCGCGGCGATTCCGGCCAGCCCGGCCCGCGCCATCTCGCGCAAACCGCCGAAATCGCTAGCCTGCAGCCCCGAACGGGAGGGACGTTCGGGGCGTGGGCGACACACTCGGCGAGGCGGATCTACGCGAGGGTCTGCTGCGCGGCGGCCGCATCGAGGCCGTCGTGGTGGTCGCGCGTCGCGACCCCGACGGCGGCGTCGACCACGTGCCCTACCTCCTGCCCTCCTGGCGCCGCGGCTACGTCGCCATCGAGCTCTTCCGCGGCCCCGGCGTGCGCGGCTGGCGCGACCTCGACCGGCTGCTGCGGTACCTGCGCGACGACATGTCCTTCAAGCTGCCCGTCTCGCTCTACGAGGAGGACTGCCCACGCCTCGCGCGGCTGCGCTCCGTCCTCCCCCGCAGCGCCATCACGAAGCACGTCAAGGCGGACGCGAGCCAGCCGCCCGAGGGCATGGACGTGCCCGAGGTCCCGCCCGAGTAGCTTCGCGCGCCGCGCCGGCGGTGCGCGGTGACCGGCTGCGCGGCGCTCGCCGGCTTGGCCCTGTTCGCCTGCGTCGCGCGCGATCCCCGCTGCCTGCCCGACGAGCACCGGCGCCTGCTCCCCGAGCTCGCGGCCGTCGCCGAGCGGGAATCCGGCTTCCGTCCCTTCGCCATCCGCGACGAGGCAACAGGCGAGAGCCTGTTCCCGGCGACGCGCGCCGAGGCTGTGGCGGTCGCCGCCGCGCGCGACGCGGCGGGCCGCACGCTCGGGCTCGGCTGGTTCCAGATCACGCACCGCGCCAATTGGCGCCGCCACGGCCTCACCGTCGAGACGGCGCTGGACCCCTGCGAGAACATGCGTGCGGGTGCGGCGCATTTGGCCGGTAACCTCCGGGACGCCGCCTTCCAGCTCTACAACAGCGGTCGCGTCGGCGGCGCTCCCGGCTACGCAGCCGCGGTCGCGCGCCGCGTCGGCAGCCACGCCGCAGCGCTCGCTGCAGGCGAGACGCCCGACGCCGAGATGGCGCCGGTCCCCCCTCCCCCTATCCCCGACCTGGGTCGCGGCCGACCAGGGCGGGACCTCGTGACCGGCCGGTAGGAGATCGCCCATGGGTGGCGGAGACGTCTTGACGCGCGCGCTGACCTCGCTCGCGACATTCCTCGTCGGTCCCTTCGGGATCGCCTTCATCATCGCCTGCGTCGTCATCGCCTTCCTCGCCGCGGCGGCGCGCATGGCGCCGCCCTCGGCCGGCTTCGTGGCGATGTTCTTCGGCGCCGCCGCGTTCACCGGCGCCTACTTCGTCAACACCTTCATCGGCAGCTGAGCATGTCCCCCGCCGCCGGACGCGACACGCTGTTCCTCGCCGCGACGCGCCCGGCGATGCGGTGGGGCGTGCCGATGGAGGGCTACTACCTGAACCTCTTCGGCACATGGCTGCTCGGCATGGTGCTCGGCAGCCCGATCTGGTGGGCGACCTTCCTCGTCTGGCACCTGCCCATGGTCGCGCTGACGAACCGCAACCCGCATTTCTTCCACGAGCTGCGCATGTGGTACGTCACGCGCGGCCAGACGATCGGGGGCGTGCTCCGCGCCATGCCGGACCACGCGCCGCGGCGTGCGAAGGACCTGGTGTCCGGTGTCTAGCCGCTTCACCCCCAGCGTTCCGACGCTCGGCGAGCACGTCCCGATCGAGGGGCACCTCACCGACCGCGTGCTGCGCCTCTCCGACGACGGCGCCTACGCGATGCTCACGCTTGACGGCCTGCCGTCTGCGGACACCGCGGGCGACGCCGACCTGCTGGAGCGGGTCGACCGCCTGAACGGCACCCTCATGGGCGTTCCCGCCGGGGACCGGATGGTGATCTCGGTCTACCTTTGCCGGAGCCTCGCGGACCCGGCAGCCGTGCCGGAGCCGGATCCGCACCTCACCCCCTTCGCGCGCGCCTTCGGGGCAGGTTACCGCGAGCGGCTGCTGGACGGCCTGCTCTACGAAAACCGGCTCTTCATCGGGCTGCACCTGCGCCCCGCGGCCGGCGGCGGCGCAGAGTGGTGGGCGCGGCGCAAGGCGCGCAAGCGCGGCGCGGACACCGCCGGGGAGCGCGCCATCGACCGCGCCCGCCAGCTCGAGCGCGTCTGCGACTGGCTCGCGTCCGAGCTGGACGACTACGGCCCGCGGCAGCTCGGCCTCGCGGAGCGCGGCAAGGGTGTCTTCAGCGAGATCGGCGAGGCGCTCGCCTTCGCCGCCACCGGCGTGTGGCGGCCCGTCCCGCTCACCACGGGACGGCTCGCCGAGGCGATGTTCGCCGAGGAGGTGGCGTTCCACTACGAGACCGTGGAGCTGCGCGGCCCCGGCTACACCCGGTTCGTCGCGATCCTCACCTTCAAGGGCTACCCGGCCGCCACCTACCCGGGGATGCTCGCCGCCGTCGAGCGCGCCCCGTTCTGCGGCACGCTCCTCCACCACTTCGAGCGCCATGCCACCTCCGGCGGCATCGGCCTGCTGACGCGCCAGCAGAACAAGATGGTCTGGGCCGGCGACAAGGCGCGGAGCCAGATCGCGGAGCTCGACGAGGCCGCGGACCGCGTCGCCTCCGGCCGGATGGCGATGGGGGCGCACAGCGTCTCGCTCGCCGTCTTCTCGGACCGCGCGGGCGGCGCGCTGCCGTGGTACCGGCGCTTCGCCGCGGCGCTCCAGGGCGCCGGCCTCGGCTCCGTCGCCGCGGCCCGCGTCGAGGCGGCGCTCGACGACGCCACGGGCGGGCCGGGCCGGAACCCGCTCGACGACGTGGTGAACGCTGCCTGGAAGACGCTCGCCAACTGCGGCGCGGCGATCGCGCGCGAGAACAGGGCGCTGATGGCGGCCTGGCTCTCGCAGCTCGCGGGCAACCACCGCCTGCGCGCCCGGCCGGGCGCGCTCTCCAGCCGCAACCTGGCCGCCATGGCGCCGCTGCACGGCCCGGCGCGGGGCGTCCCGGTCTCGCGCTGGGGCGCGCCGATCATCACCCTCCGCACCACGGCCGGCACCGCCTACCCCTTCCACTGGCACGACGGGGAAGGCGACGACGCGGTCGGCAACACCCTCATCACCGGCGAGACGGGCTCGGGCAAGACGACCCTCGTCGGCGCGCTCATCGCCTGCACGGCCGGTCGGGCCGACGTGGTCGGCCTCGACCACAAGCAGGGCTGGCAGGTGCTCTTCGGGCACCTGGGCGCGCCCTACGCGGTCATGGGCGGCGGCAACCCGATGTTTGCACCGCTCAAGGGGCTGGAGCCCACCCCGGCGAACCTCGACTTCCTGCTCGAACTCCTGCGCGGCTGCATCGTCCAGGGCGGCTGGCGCGACCTGACGCCGGAGGAGGAGCGGCTGCTGTCGCTCGGCATCCGCACCGTGATGGAGAACCCGTCGGAGGATCGCCGGCTCGCCGAGGTCGCCGCCTTCCTAGCGCCCGACGTGGACGTGGACGGCGCCGGGGCGCGGCTCCTGAAGTGGTGCTGGGGCGGAGAGCTCGGTTGGGTGCTGGACGCGCCGCGCGACGCGCTTGACCTCTCGGGCGGCACGGTCGGCCTCGACGCCACCGACGTGCTCAAGAATGGCCGAGCGGCGGCGCCGACGCTGCTCTATCTCTTCCACCGCATCGGCCTGCACCTCGACGGCCGGCGGCGCCTGCTGCTGCCGGTGGACGAGGGCTGGCGGGTGCTGGAGGATCCGGCCTTCTACCGGCCGATCGCGGCGCAGCTCCGCACCATCCGCTCCAAGAACGGCGTCGTCGTGTTCATCACGCAGTCGCCGTCGGACGCCGCCAACAGCCCGATCGCGGCCGAGCTGCTGGAGCAGTGCCCGAATCAGATCCACCTGCCGAACCCGCGCGCCTCGGAGGCGGACTACGTGGGGCGGCTGAAGCGCACGCCGGGCGAGTTCGCCGCGCTGCGGGCGCTCGGGAAGGGCTCCGGCCAGTTCCTCGTCTGCAAGGGGCGCGAGAGCCTCATCGCTGAGCTGCGCCTGCGCGGGCTGCCGCAGCTCGCCGCGCTGTCGGCGAGCGAGGCGGCGCTGCGCGCCTACGAAGCGCTCCCGGAGGAGGTGCGGGCCGACCCGCGCCGGCTCGAGCACGAGTTCCGGCGGCGCCGCGCCGCCGCGGAGGAGGAGGTCCCGGCATGACGCGCGTCCCCACCCTGGCGGCGGTCGCCGCGCTCGCCGTCCTCGCCGTTGCGCCCGCGCAAGTCCACGCGCAGTGGACCGTGGTGTGTCCGACGTGCCGGCAGGAACTGACGGACAACCTGGCCTGGGCGCAGCAGGCCGGCGACATGATCCGGCAGCTGCAGCAGATGCAGCAGCAGTACCAGCAGCTCGTGATGACCTACCAAGCCATCACGCGGGTGACCGACCTCGGCAGCGCCGTCTCCGCGCTGAGCATGATGGGCATCCGCAACCCGCTGCCGATCAACCCCTACGCGGCGCAGAGCCTGATGAACGGCACGGGCGGTGCGGGGGGCATGCTGAACTCGCTGTCGGGCCTCTACACCGGCACGGTGCGCGGCAACACGGTCTATGCGCCGCGCGACGACACCTGGACCACGCGCCAGATCGTCGCCAACGGCGGCGGGCTCGCCGGCGCGCAGGCGCTCGCGCTCCAGCTCTACCAGTCGGCGGCGGAGCGGGTCACGGGCCTCGCGGAACTGCAGGGCCGGATCGACGGCGCGCCGGACCCCTCCGAACGCGAGGCCCTGATCGCAAGGCTCGGCGTCGAGCAGGCCTACATCCAGAACCAGCAGGTCCAGGCGCAGAACATCCAGACCTACCTCATCGCGCAGACCCAGGTACGGGAGCAGCAGCGCGAGGAGCGGCTCCAGCAGAGCATCGACGAGATCCTCGAGGAGGCGCGCGGCCGGGGGTGGTGGCGGTGATCCGGCACTGGCGCTCCTTGCCGCGGTGCCGGGCACCGCGGCTGCTCGACCCGGATCTGCTCGGGGGGCTCGGACTGCTGCTGTGGACGCTCGCCTTCCTGGTGCTGAGCGCCGCCCTCGGGGTGACGCAGACGCTGCCGCCGAGGGAACAGCGGACCGTCTCCTGGTACGCCGCCAACCCTTGGGCCCTGGACGCCGTTACGCGCGCCTGCCGCGACGATCCGGGCCGGCTGCGCGGCAGCCCAGACTGCGTGAACGCCGACCAGGCCCGGATCGTGGTTGCCGAGCGCGAGGCACGCGCCCGGGCCGGGATGCGACCGGAGGCGCCGGCGGCGACGCCCGACGCGGAGCGGACGCGCCAGGCGGAGGCAGAGGCGCGCCGGAACCAGGGCGACCTCACCTCACCGACAAGCCCCCGCTACTGGGCGACCCGGCCCATGGAACGGGCGCAGCAGCTCGCCCACTGTGGCCGGCTGACCCCACAGCAGCAGACGCGCTTCTATTGCGACGCCGCGCGCGCCGCAGAAGCTGAGGCGCGGAGGCCGCGTTCGTGAACGGTTGGGACGTCTTCAGCCAACTCTACGACCTGGTGGCGATCCCGCTGGTCGCCGGCGTGGACGCGATGATCGCGGCCATGACCGGCTGGGTCGCCGGCTGGCTGAAGGTGGCCCTCGTTGTCTACGTCACCGGCCGCTTAATGTGGCAGGCGCTCGTGCAGAACGGCGAGCCCCTGTCGCCCGCGCCCGTCGCCCCCGCGCCGATCCCGCTCGCCCTGCCTCGGCCGTCCTCCGGCCCGGTTGGGCCGTCCATGTCCAACCGATAGGAGCATCGCCGCCGTGCCGCGCCGCCTCCTGCTCCTCGCCATGGCCCTCGCCACGCTGGGCGCTGGCTGCTCCGACGGGGCCCGGCGCCTCGCCGAGCCCTCCGGGCCGGTCTTCCGGCTGAACCCGGACCGCTGGCCGGACGCGGTTCCGCCGGCGGGGAGGGCTGCCCTGCGATGAACGCCCCCCTGCGCCTCAAGCCCGGCGTGTGGCCCGCCGAGCCGCTGAGCCCCGAGGCCGCCCAGCAATTCCTCGCGGATGCCGCAGCGCGCGCCGACGAGGTGCGCCGCACCAGCCTCGCTTTCCGCCGCGCCGGCTGGATCGCCGGCACCTTCGGCGCGCTCCTCGGCCTCGCCGACGTCGGCGTCGCGGCGACCGTAGTCCTGCGCGCCGAGCCGGCGCGGCTCGACTTCGCCCTGCTCGACCGCGACACCGGCGAGGTGAGCCCGACGCTCGCCGCGCGCGACGCGCCGCGCGCCTTCACCGACCACACCGCACGGCAGTACCTCCGCCGCTTCGTCGAGGCCTGCGACGGCTACGCGCCGACGCCGAACCCGACGACGCTCCAGCGCGACCTGCACCGCTGCGCCATCCTGCTGACCGAGCCGATGCAGGAGCGGTTCCGGGCGAGCGTCGCGCGGTCGAACCCGGAGAGCCCGCTCGCCACGCTCGGCCGCAACGGCGTCCGCACGACGGAGGGCTTCCGCTACTTCAAGTACCCCTCCGAGGGTGCCACGCAGACCTGGAGGGTGCAGTTCACCCGCGTGGAGACGCGCGTCGGCGCCGGCGGCCCGGGCGTGACGACGCGCACCCCGATGACGGCGATGGTGAACTTCCGGTGGCGCCCCGAGCTGCCGCAGCTCGCCGAGGACCGCGACTGGAACACGGCCGGGATGCAGGTCGTGACCTACAGCATCGAGCCGGACACCGGGCGATGATGCGGCACGCCCCACTCGCGGCGGCGCTCGCCGCGGCCCTCGCGCTTCCCTCCCCCGCTGCCGCGCTCGACGAGCCGCGGCCCGTGGACCCTGCCGAGCCGCACATGCGGACGCTGGCCTACAACCCGGCCGGCCGCACCCTCCTCGTGGGCACGGTCGGGCGAGCCACTGTGATCACCTTCGGGCCGGACGAGCAGGTGAAGCGCGTAGTCCTCGGCGTCGAAACCGTCTGGGAGCCGCCGAACGCGGCGGCCCTCGCGCAGTCGCCGTTGAACAACGTCCTGCCGCTCTGGGCGGTGGCGCCGGGGCGGACGACGCTGCAGGTCGTCACCGCGCGGCACGGGGCTGCGGACCGTGTCTACCAGTTCTCCGCCGAAGTCCGCCCGCTGCCGCGGACCTGCGGCCCCGACGGTCGGGCCGAGTGCGCCGACGATCCGGGCGCCATCTATGGCCTCGCCTTCACCTATCCCGACGACGAGCGCGCCCGGCGCGAGGCCGAGGCCGCGCAGGCGCGCCGCGAGGCGGCGGAGCGGGCGGCCTCCTTCCGCGCGCGCCGGGAGGCCGAGGTCGCGCGGGACCGCCTGGCGGTGGACTTCGCCTGCCGCAACTGGACCTTCGAGGGCCGCGGCTCGGCCGACCTGGTGCCGGACGAGACCTGCGACGACGGCCAGCGGACCGCCTTCCGCTTCCTTGGCAACCGCCAGGTGCCAAGCGTCTTCACGGTCGACGCCTCCGGCGCCGAGCAGTCGGTCCAGGCGGTCGCCCGCCCGGCGGGCGAACTTGGCCTGCGAGGCATCTGGTGGATCGTGCCCGGCGTGCACCGCGAGCTGCGCCTTCGGCTGCCCGGCAACGCCGTCCTGGCTGTCTACAACCGCGCCTACGACCCGGTCGGCCGCGATCCGGCGACCGGGACGACCCACCCGGACGTCGTGCGCGAGCTGGCGGGGACGGGCCGCCGATGACCGAGGACCGCGGCGCTCCCGACACCACAGGCCGCCGGCTGCTCACCCAGAAGCAGACCTACGCGGCGTCGATCCTGGGCGCCGCCGCGCTGATCGCCTTCGTCTTCTGGCGTCACCCGGGAACCGAGCCGCCAGAGCCGCCCCAGCCGGCCGGCGGCATCGGGCGCCGCGTCACCTTCGACCCGCCGCAGCCGCCTCCGGCGACGCCGCCCGCCGAGCCGGTCGCCTTCGCGCTCCCTCCCCCGCCCCCGCCCCCCCAGCTCGCCGCGGCTCCGTCGCAGGCGGCCGCCGGACCCCGGGCGCCGCGCATGATGTCCTATGCCATCACCGCCCTTCCCCGCGCTGACGACCGCTCCGGCGCGGAAGGCGGCGGGCCCCGTCCGGCGGCGGGCGGCACCGACGCCGACGCGGCGCGGCGCGGGACCTCTGTGACCTTCCGCGGCACCGCGATCGCCGGCGCCCGCGCGGGCGCCCCGCTCGACACGACCCTGATGCTCATGCCCGGCGTCTACCGCTGCACGCTCGACACCGCGGTCAGCAGCGAGCGCCCGGGCCCGTTCTTCTGCCACGTCACGCAGGACTGGCTCTCGCCCGCCGGCGTCCGGCTGATGGAGGCCGGCACCCGCATCCAGGGCAGCTACGAGAGCCACGTCGCCGTCGGCCAGAGCCGGATCCTCTCCCTCGCGGCGACCGGTTGGACGCCGCAGGGCGTGCCCGTCCCGCTCGGCGCCCCGGTCGGCGACGCGCTCGGCCGCGTCGGCATGGACGGCGCCGTGGACCGGCACTTCTGGGAGCGCTTCGGCGGCGCGGTGTTCCTCATGCTCTCCGGCAGCGCGATCAGCGCCGCGCAGGGCGCCGTGCAGGCCGCGCTCGCGCGTGGCGACAACAACACCTACCTGAACCTCCAGACCGGCGGCGTGCAGGGCGCGGTCGCCTCGGTGCTGCGCGACAGCATCAACATCCCGAACACGGTTACGAAGAACCAGGGCGAGGAGATCGCGGTCCTCGTCACGCAGCCTGTCGACTTCTCCGACGCCTACCGCCTGAGGCTCCGCTGATGCTCGCCGGCGAGGCGACGCTGCTGCGGCTGCTGGAGCCCTTCGCGGCGGCGCTGGCGCGGCCGGGGACGCGGGAGATCGTGGTGAACCGCCCCGGCCGCTTCGGCGTGGAGGGCGAGCATGGCTGGACCTGGCACGACGCCCCGGAGCTGACCTTCGCGCGCCTCGACGCCATCCTCACGCTCGCCGCCTCGCGCACCTCGCGGCGCGTCGGGCCCGACCGCCCCTCGGCCTCCTCGGTGCTGCCGGGCGGCGAGCGCATCATGGGCGCGCGCCCGCCGGCCGCGCCGCCCGGCACGATCACGCTCGCCATCCGGCGCCGGGCGAAGGACTTCACGCCGACCCTCGAATGGCTTGAGGCCGGCGGCTACTTCGCCGCCGTGCCGGGGCGCGGCGCCGCCTGGTGGCGGGCGGCGGTCGAGGCGGGACGGACGATCCTCGTCGCCGGCGCCATCGGCTCCTCGAAGACCACCTTCGCCGAGGCACTCCTCCGCGCCATTCCGCCCGACCGCAGGCTCGTGACGATCGAGGACACGCCGGAGTGGATGGACCTGCCGCACGGGAACTGGTCGCCGCTCTACTTCGACGGCGAGCGGCGCACCGCAACCGACTGCCTCCAGGACGCGATGCGGCTGCGGCCGGACTGGCTGCCCTTCCAGGAGCTGCGCGGCTCCGAGGCCTGGGCCTTCCTCCGCGCACGCGTCGTCGGCCACCCCTCCGTCACCACGATCCACGGCGCCGACCCCGAGGCGGCGATCGAGGCGGCGGCGCTGATGGTGCGGCAGAGCCCGGAGGGCCGCGCGCTGGAGGCCGCGACCGTGCATGGCCTGCTCCGCCAGCACGTGGACCTGGTCGCGCACTGCGCGCGCGATCCCTACCGCGTCACCGCGGTGCTGGAGGTGCGGCCGTGACGCGACAGGGCGCCCTCCTTGCCGGCGCCTTCGGCGCGGCGGCGCTCGCCGCGGTGCCGGTCGCCTCGGCGACCTACCTCGCCATCACCGGGCTCGGGGCGCACCCCTACTTCGCCGCCGCCGGCCTCTGGACGAAGGCGACGGCCTGGACGCTCTACGCGCCGCAGGCCGGGGCGAACTGGTGGGCGGCGGTCACGGTCGGCCTATCGGGTTTCCTCGGCTTGGCGCCCCTGCTGCTGGCCGGCACCGCGGCCGTCGCCGTGCGGCGCCGCGGCGAGCGCCCCCTGCACGGCGAATCCCACTTCGCCACGCGGAGCGAGGCGGAGGGCAGCGGCATTGTCTTTGCTCCCCGCCCGGTCCCGGACGGGATCCTGCTGGGCCGGTGGGGCCGTGGCCCCTTCGCCCGCTATGCCTGCCTCCCCGGCCAGCAGCACGTCGCGGTCTACGCGCCGACCGAGGAGGGCAAGGGCGTCTCCTTCGTCGTGCCGAACGCGATGAACTGGGGCGGCGCGCTCGTCGCCTTCTCGGTCAAGCGCGACCTGGTGCGCTGGACGGCGGCCGAGCGGGCGCGGAAGGGCGACGCGGTCTTCGTGCTCGACTTCGGCGACCCGGAGGGCCGCACGCACCGCTGGAACCCGCTCGGCCTGGTCCGCCGCGGCACGCCGGACGCCACCGACGACCTTCAGAAGGCGATGTTCGCCCTCGTGCCGGAGACGCGGGCGAACAACCCCTACTGGGACAACGCCGGCCGCCGCGTCGCCACCGCCCTCGCAGTGATCCAATCTGAGACGCCCGGCGCGCCGCTGACCGTCGCGGCGGTGGCCGGCCTCGCCCGGCGAGGCGACGCTGTCGCCCACCTTCGTACCCTGGTGGCGGACGCCAGGCGGGAGAACCGCCCCTACCCGCGTGCGGCCGTCGAGACGGCACTCGGCTGGGCGGACGGGATCGAGAAGGGGAGCGAAGAGGCAAGGGGCGTGCGGCAGACCATCCTCACCGCGCTGTCGCTCTGGGAGGTGCCGCGCATCGCCGCCGCGACGGCGGCCAGCGACTTTGACGTGCGCGAGCTGCGGTCGCGCCAGATGTCTGTCTACCTCTGCGCCCAGCCCTCGGACCTGCGCCGGATGCGGCCGATCTACGCGATCTTCTTCCAGCAGCTGATCGACGCCATGGCGCGGGAGGAGTTCGGGGAGAAGCGGGAGCACCGGCACCGCGTGCTGGCGCTCCTCGACGAGTTCTGGGCGCTCGGCGAGCACCGGGTGCTGGCCGACGCGACGGCCTTCATCCGCTCCTCGGGCCTCCGCATGGCGATCGTCGTGCAGTCGAAGGACCAGACGCGGCTGGCCTTCGGCGAGGACGGGTCGCGGAACATCTACGCCAACGCCGGCGCCGAGATCGCGCTCGGCGGCCTCGACCAGCGCCAAGCGGAAGAGGTGAGCCAGCGCGGCGGCAGCGACACGGTTGTGGAGACGACGCAGAGCCGGCCGCGCTTCTTCGGATGGCTGAGCCCGTCGCGGCAGAGCGAGAGCGAAACCGTGCGGCGCCGTGCGCTGATGCTGGCGCAGGAGGTGCAGCGCCTGCCAGCCGACAAGCTGCTCGTGCTGCGCCGGCGGCTGGCGCTGCTGCTCCTCGACCGGCTCGTTTGGTACCGCGACCCGCACTTCCGGGACCGGGCCGGCGAGCCCCCGGCCGTGCCGACCCTCGCCGTGCGGGTGGAGCGCGACGCCGCGCCGCCTGGCGAAGCGACCACGGCGCCGGCGTCCGCCGCCGGCTCCTCACCGGTCCAGTGACATGGACCGTTCGTCGCGCCCGCGATTGGCAGCGGGGGCCCGCATTTGTGCGAAGCGCTCCCGTACCGCCGCCGTGACCTCCGCGCCGAAGCGGGAAAGCCTCTCCACGAATGTTCCGCTGGCACGGACGGCCTCGGTCAGCCGCTCGACCAGCGGCGCCGCCATCCGGTCGCGCCGGTTCCGCGCCAGCCGCTCGCCGAGCGTCGTCTCCGGCAGCCCCTTCTCCGCCCGCCGTTCCGCCGGCAGCACCCCGTGCCGGAGCGCCCGCGCGGCGCCGCGCCGGACCTCGCCGGCCCGGGCGAGGAACTCCAGCGCGCCCTCCTGCCGCGGCTGGCGGCCGAGGTTGCGCGCCGCGTTCGCCCAGGCGTCCGCCTCCGTCACCGGCCGGACGTCGTTCAGTGGCCGGCGCCGCACCACCTCGGCGTGCTCCGCCCCGGCCGAGACCAGCAGCCAAGAGGTCCGGCGGTGCCGCGTGCCCGAGGCATAGGCCGCGAAGCCCGTCACCGCCCTCGTGCCGGCCGGCAGCGCGTGGACGTGCTCGGTCGCCGTCGAGCCCTGCGCCGTGTGGGTGGTCATCACCTCGCCATAGGCGAGCCGCACCCGACCCGTGCCGCGCTCGGCGAGGGTCGACCAGGCCACCCTACCCTCGCGGCCGGAGGCGTTCCGCACGCGCATCCCCTTCGCGTCAGCCGAGAGCACGGTC
The DNA here is from genome assembly GCF_016805305.1 of Falsiroseomonas ponticola. Taxonomy (GTDB): domain Bacteria; phylum Pseudomonadota; class Alphaproteobacteria; order Acetobacterales; family Acetobacteraceae; genus Falsiroseomonas; species Falsiroseomonas ponticola. The sequence continues at coordinate 14,510 of NZ_JAERQN010000019.1, forward strand.
AGCACCGAGCCGTTACGCCCGATGCTGCCCCCCTCCCCTTCCGCGCGCGTGCTGGCGAAGAGCCGGACCCGGTCGCCGGGCGCGAGCGCCATCTCGTAGGCGTTCCCGTCGCGGTCGGCCGCGCCCACCCGCACCTGGTCCTCCCCGACCTGCCCGAGCCCCCGCCGCACCTCGCGGATGGCGACCCCAAGCCGGTGCGCGTCGGCGTTGGTCGGCGCCGAGACGGTGAGCGTGTAGGACGGGTCGTCCGCGTTCGCCCGCAGCCGCTGGCCGACGAGGACGGCGACGCGCTCGATCGCCTCGCGGGTGCCGCCGGGCACCAGCTCGGCCGTGCCGTCCTCGCGCTTCATGGCGAGGGCTTCGGCCGCGCGGCCCTCGCGCCAGTGGCCGGCGATCTCGCGCTCCCGCTCGACCCGCTGCCGGACCGTCGTGAGGATCTCCGGCACCTGATCCGGCCCGAGCGCGCGGCGGACGAGGTCCACGATCGGCCCCGCCTCGATCGCCTGGCACTGCCGGTCGTCGCCGAGCATGGCGAGGCGGAAGCCGCGCGCCTCCTGCAGCCGCAGCAGCTCGAGGCCTTGGCGTGTCCCGAGCAGGCCGAGTTCGTCCACCACCACCACGGAGCGTCGGTCGAGTACGATCCCGTCCGCCTTGGCGGCCTCCAGGAAGACGCTGAGCGCGCGGACGTTGCCGCGCGGTATGCCGGCGTCCGCCAAGTCGTCGGCCTGCCGCCAGGCCAGCGCCACGCCGTGCACCGCCCTCCCCTGCCCCGTCCAGGCGGCCACCAAGGGCTGCAGGAGCGTGGTTTTGCCGCTGCCCGCGGCGCCGACAACGACGCCGAGCCGGCCACCCTCGCCGAGGCGGTGCATCGCCCGGCGCTGCGCCTCCCCGTGCTCGCCCTTGAAGGCGAGGCCGGCGCGCCCGGCCGCAGCGGTGATCTCTCCCGCCTGGAGGGCGCCGCAGCGGTCGGCAGCCGCGGCGCGGGCCAGCCGGACAAACTCCGCCTCGTCGGAGGCGTGCAGCGCCGTGGTGATGCCGACCTCGCCCCGCTCGCCGGCCTGTCCCCAGACGAGCGACGTGGTCTCGCCGTACTGGCGGACGCCCTCGCTCCGGAAGAGCGCGGTCACCCGACCGACGTCGGCCGTCTCCTCGATGCCGGCAGCGATCAGGCCGCGGGTGGCGGCCGTCCTGGCATCCGCCCCGGAGACGACCGCCCGGCGGTCCAGCTCCCGCTCCAGCCAGGGCAGCGCCGCTTCGTAGGCCTGCGCGAGGCGCTCCTCGCGGGTCGGGGCTGGTCCCTCCCGGCGGGGCCCCTCGATGCCGCCGTACTGCCAGCCGAGCTCGCCGGCCTGACGCCGCCAGTCGGCGAAGTCCGCCACGTCGTCCTTCTTGAGCTTCGCGCGGGTCTCGAAGTCGAGCCCGGCCGGCATCCCCTGCACACCGGCCTTCAGCAGCCCGGTCCGGCGCTCGGGCGGCAGCTCATCCCACTCGAGGCCGAGCGTCTTGGCGTAGGCCCGCGCCGCCTCCTCGCCGCCGAGGGTGCGCTTCGAGAAGTGGTCGCGCACGGCGTCCGGGATTGCCGCGAGGCGAGCCATGCCGGTGCGGTTGTCCAGCACCACCTCCGCGCCGAGCCGCCGGAGGTTCGCGGCGAGGTGCGCCTGGTAGAGCGCGCCGGCCTCCTTGATCAGCCCGTCGAGGCGGTCGAGGTCGAGCGAGCCGACCCGGCCGTTCTCGCAAAACACGGCGTTCGGCACAGTGAAGTGGGTGTGCAGGTCGGGGTCGCCAGCGACGTGGACCGCCACGCTCTCGGTGACGGTCCGCCCGCCCTCCTGCCGGGTGGTCCAGAGGGTTGGGCGCGAGGTGTAGTGGTCGAAGGCGATCCAGGCGACGTGGCCTGGGTCCGCGCCGTCCCGGCCCCCGTTGCCCTTCCTGGCCTGCCCGATGCGCGCCTCGATGACGGCCATGGCCTCTGCCGCGGCGTCGCGGTGCGCAGCATAGATCGACGCTTGCTCGGCGGGCCGGGCGAAGGCCCAGGCGACCGAGACCGACTTGTCCGGGGTGAGGCAGAAATCGACGGAGCCGATCGGGGTGAGGTCCTTCACCTCGCCCGTCCGCCGATTGGTGACCTGGCGCGCCGAGGCGTAGCGCTTGCCCTCGATCTCCTCCCCGTCGGCGCGGCGCCCGGCCAGCAGCGCGTTGATTTCCTCCCAGGTCACGCCGCGATCCGGGTCGACGCCGAGGCCGCGCGCGACAAGGGGGTGCATGTCCCGCCTCGGCTCGGCCACGGGCGGACCATAGGCCGCCTCGAAGTCGCGCCGCTCCAGCGTCTCCGCAAGCCGCCTTCCGAGCCGCGTCTCCTCGTCGTCGGGGTCGGCACCGCGATCGGCATGCCGGAGCATCAACTCCGATATCGCTTCGCTATACGAAAGCTGCCCTTTGCTAACGTCTTTGGCCAGGGCGGCCACGGCGCGATCCTCGGCCGAGCCCCCCTCCATGCCCCGTGTGTAGTACCGCGCGAGATCCGCCACCTCGCGCGGCAGGGTCTGGGTCAGGAGGTGATTCGTCATCGCCGCCGTGTCGGCGGGCTGGCCGCCGGCGATGGTGGAGTAGGTCAGCACGGCGGGCGCTCAGGACGCCGCGCCGACGGCTTCGGCGATCTGCCCGGGCAGGGCGCCGAGCCGCGCGTCCAGCCGCGCCAGCGCCGCCTCCTGGGCCGCCAGCGCGGTCGCCATGTCGCGCAGCGCCTCTGCCAGGTCGCCGCCCCCGGGCGCCTCCTCCGCAGCCGCCAGCAGGATCCGCTCCAGCATGGCGGTGTGCGTGGCGAGGGTCTCGTTCATCTGCGCGACGCCGCGGACCAGCGCGTCCTGGCCTTCCTCCAGGCGGGCGAGGCGGTCGTCGTCGTCGGCTGTCGCTGCCATGGTGCTCGTCCCCTGCCCTTGCGCCGAAGGCGCCGACCGCATTGGTCAATGCCTTGGTCTGCTAGGCCTGTTTCTCTCCACGGACAGCACACGCCCTCCACCACGGGTCGCGCGATTCACGTCCACGGGGGTTACACGCCTCGCGTGTGTCGTTGCGATCCCTCGCGTGCATGCTCGACACCGATGAGGCCGAAGCGCTCCGATGCCGAGATGCAGCAGCTGACGGAGCTGGCGAGGGCCAAGCCCGGCATCACGCGCTCGCCGCTCTATCGCTGGCTTCGGGCCCGGCACGACACCTTCGCCTCCCTCCTCGAGGAGACGAGGCCGGAGTGGCGCACCCTCGCGGAGGGCTTCGCGCGCCTCGGCATGACGACCCCGGACGGCGGGCCGATCGCGCCGGAGACGGTGCGCCACACCTGGTGGCGGGTCAGGCGGGACGTCGCCGCCGCCATGGACAGGCGGACCGTCGGGAAGCCGCCGAAGCCGGCCGTGACGCCCGTCTCCAGGCCGGCACCCTCGCCACCACCACAGAGCCCGGCTGAGCCGGCCTCGGGCCCGTCCGCGGCCCTGGCGAGGCTGAGGGCGGAGCTGAACGCACGCAGTGGAAGGAAACCAGATGGGTAAGGGAAACGGCGCCAGCCCGGCCGGCGAGCCCGCTTCGGGAGTGGTCCTCGCGGTCGGCCTCGGACGCGGCTTCGGCGGCAAGTCCACCGGGCTCGCAGAGCTGGTCTGGCGGGCGCGCAACGCCGGCCGCGAGGTGATCGTGGCGGACGGCGACCCGCGGAGCCGCACCCTCGCCGGCATGTTCGAGGGGGCGACGCACCCGCCGACCGAGGAACTGCCCGACGTGAAGGCCTGGCTGACGGGCGTGCTGAACCGGATGGTGAAGGAGCGCCGCTCGGCCGTGCTCGACCTCGGCGGCGGCGACCGGGTGCTGCAGGAGTACGGGCGGGACCTGCGCCTTGTGGAGTTCTGCGACCGGCGCGGCATCGAGCCCGTCGCACTCTATTTTCTCGGTCCGGAGGAGGAGGATCTGCGGCACGTGCTGTCGATCTGGGAGGCGGGCTACTTCCGTCCCAAGCGGACGCTGCTCGTGCTGAACGAGGGTGTCATCCGCGAGGGCCACACCGTCATCGGCGCCTTCGAGCGCACGCTGGAGCATCCCGGCTTCCGGGAGATGGTGGACGAGGGCGGCGCGGTGCCGGTTCTGATGCACCGCCTCGCCTGCATGGACCTCCTGCGCCAGCGAGGCCTCGGCCTCTACGCCGCGGCGGCGGGGGACGGCACCGACCCGCTCGATCCAGTCGAGCAGTTCATGGTCGAGGACTGGCTGGCCGACCTCGAGAAGCGCCGCGCCGAGGCCGGTGCCGCGGCTTGGCTGCCGTGACGGGCGCGGCCTCTTCCCCCTCCCCTACCCCGGCGCCCGTGCCGACGCCGGAGGACGTCAGGAGCTGGTGCGAGAGGGCCGGGATGCGAGCCGACAGCCCGCTGCGCGCGGCTCTACTGGCGACCTTCCAGGCGGCCTCGGCCGCGCGGGAGGCGGCGGGCGGCGCGCGTGGTCTCACGCCCGATGGGGAAGCTGAGCTGGTGCGGAGGGTGACCGAGGCCGCCGCCACAGGGGCTGAGCGGGAGATGGCGTCTCTGGCCCGGCGGATCGACCTCCGGACGTCGGCCCTCCTCGCCCTCGCCGCCCTGCTGCTGCTCGGCGGCGGCTATGCTGTCGGCCGCTGGGAAGGCACGGCGAAGGTCGCCGGATCGGCAGGCGCCTCGTTTCTGGCCTCCGTGGCCGAGCTGAACGATGCCGCCACTCTTCGCCGACACTGCGAGCGGACCGCCTACGATCAATCCGGTGGACGCGCCTGCACACTTCCGCCCGTGTGGATTGCCCCCGCCGGTCGATAGCCCTCCTGCCGCTATTGCCGCTCGGCCTGACGTCACCGGGTCCGCCCTTCTCGCTGGCGCCCCTTCCTGAGCCTCTTTTTCGCGGACCCGTCCAGAGCCGCGTTATCCACAGCCTGCGTCCCTTAAGGAGAATCTACGTAAGTAGGATTAAGGGTATTACGGACTCCCGATCTTATTGGAGCGCCATGCTTTTCAGGCGGGAATCGGGGCGCGAAAGCCCGTGCTGGACGGGCGCGATAGCCCGATGTCGCAGGGGCGTGATCGCCCGATGCGATCCACAGCTGGACGTCTGCCTCTCCACAGGGCTGCAGACCGCTTTTCTGATCCGTTCCAGGGCGTGATCGCCCGATTCGGGAATATGCCGTCATTCCGCCGAGGCGAAACATAGGGCCGAGGCTGCCCGAATCGCTGTTCCGGGGCGTGATCGCCCGATAACCGGCCGGGTTTGGACGCCACGTGCAACGGTAGACTGCCATCTGCGGTCTCCGGTATCGGGCTATCGCGCCCTGCGGGCGCCTTCCCGGCTACAGGCGAGCTGTGGCAGGCCACCTTATCGGGCTATCGCGCCCTGCCCCTGCCCCTGCCCCTGCCCCTGCGGCGCGGAGGCGCCGTCGTCACTCGGGCGCCGCCGTCCCGGGCTCGCGCTTGGCTGCCACGCGCAGCCGCGGCAGGCGCTTCGGCGCGTAGCCCGGATGGTCGGTGGGCAGCACGGCACGCGCCGAGAAGCGCAGGGCCTCCTCCCCGCCCTCGGTGCGGTAGAGCTCCAGCCAGTAACCCGGGAGGCGCTGCCGCTCGACGACCTTGCGCACGTCCTTCGCGAAGTCGGCGAGCCGCCGCGTCGAGCCGGACTTGTGGTGCAGCTGGGCCATGGTGAAGCCCCAGCCGCCGCCCTGGTGGCCGCCGTGCTTGCGCACCACGCGGTAGAGCCAGCGCTCGATGCCGCCGGTCAGGGCGAAGTACTCGCGGTCGATGGACAGGACGAGCTTGTCGTCGCGGATGCCCTGGTAGAGCCACTCGGCGATGGTGAACTCGATCCCGAGCGACCGCCCCTCCTCGTCCGTCGGCGCCGACCATTCCTCGATCCACCCGAAGCCCTGGGGCCGCGTCCCCTTCTGGCGGATCGTCGTCTCGATGACGGTGCCCTTCAGGCGGCGCAGCGCCTCGACGATGCGGCCGTACTCCGCCCCGCCGGTCGGCCGCCCGATGGCGCGGAGCAGCTCGTAGAGGCTGACGCGGAAGCGGCGGGAGGTCGGCACGCCGCGGGTCATCGCCTCGCGGACCTGGCTCGCTGCCCAGATGAGGATGTCGGCGTCCCAGATGGTTGCCATGCCGGTCTCGGCGTTGGCGGTCACCCGGACACGGATCTCGGTGGTGCCATTACGGACGTGGTAGTCGATCGGCTCGGTGCGCTTGCCTTTGGAGAGGCTGAAGAAGGGCCGCTCCATCATCTCCATCTGGTCGTGGGTCGGCAGGTCGCCGGGCAGCGCTGCGAAAAGGTCGAGCTGGTCCTCGCCGCGCGGGGCGGCACGGCCGGCGGCCTTCGCTGGAGGCTTCTCCGGCGCAGTCACCTCAGGCCTCCTCGGCGTCGAGCGCCTCGCTCACCTTGAACGCGATCCAGGCGCTGCGGCTGATGCCGCGGCGCTTCGCCGCGCTGTCGACGCGCCGCAGCAGCGCCGCGTCGAAGCGAAGCATGATCGGCGTCTTGCGCCCGCCCGCCTCCGGCTCGGCTACGGCGGCCTTCGCCGCGCCCTGGATGAACGCCTCCGCTGCCCGCTCCTGGGCGGCCGGAGGGGCAGGGGTGCGATTGCCGTTCGGCCTACGTGCGATGGCCATCCGATGTCGCTCCGCTTTCGGTCCGCTATACAAACACTGCCTTGACCACCGCTGCAAGCTCCTGCGCAGCCTTTGCGTCGCGCGGCGTCAGTTCCAGCACAGAGCGGCCGGCAGCGGCGGCGTTCGGAAAGGCCTTGCGGCGGCCGATCGGGGTTGGGAGGTATTCGAGCCCGTCCGCTTCCCTGAGCGCCTCCGCCGCGGCGTCGTTGTCGGCGCCCTGCGCATCGGCGGCGTTGAGCACCACGACGGCGCGAAGCCGCTCGTTGATCTCCCGAGCCTCGCGCACCAGCGCCGCGATGTTGTCCACCGCCCAGAGGTCGAAGCTGCGCGGCTGCACCGGGATCAGCACCGTGTCGGCGACGGTGAGGGCGGCGCGCAAGCTGCCCGTGTCCCGGCCACCGACGTCGATCACAACGTCCGCGTACTTCGGGGCGAGCTGGCGGGTCTGGGTGCGGATGGCTGCGCCCTGCAGCGAGACGGCGGTGTAGCCGGGCGCGCCGAGCTGCTCGGTCCGGAGCTCGGTGAAGCCGATGGCGGTGGCCTGCTCGTCGCCGTCCACCAGCAGCACGTCGCGGCCGTCAAGGGCGCGGGCGATCGCCAGGTTGACCGCGAGGGTGGTCTTGCCGACACCGCCCTTGGTGTTGCCGACGACGAGGATCATGGTCCCGCTCCGATACCGCCCCGCGCGCATCATAACGGCGATTCGCCATCAGTGCGATATACACCGCGAAGCAGTCGGTGTTGATGGTGGGTGCCGCGGGCAGGGGAGGGGGGCCGGCGACTTCCTCCGGCCATGCGCCGGAAGCAGCTCACGACCGCGCAGGGCGTCGCCGGGTGCAATGGCGACGCCGCGTACGGGCCGGCGCCACGCTCAGCCGATTACCTCCGGCCGGGGAGGAAGGCGGCCACCGCCTGTCCTCGCCGCTCCGGCCGGGCGCCCTCGTCGGAGGACCGTCGTGGTGGGGCCTCCCGAGGTCGATGCCGCGCAGACCGCGAGGCAAGCGGGGAGGGGGCGCGTCGCGCAGCCGCACGCGGGCTCGGCAGCAAACGGATTAGCGATATTGCCTGTAAATCGTATCGCATGCGCTTGTGCTGTGTTCCGATAGACCTGCGCTGGATCGCGGTGGCGGCGATCGGCGCGCCTTCGAACACCGCCGCGAGCGGGCCAGGGAGCCCGAAGACTGGCGTCACGCAAGCGGTCCGATATACAAATGCAGACGTCGGGTGGGGGCCGGCGTTGAAGCGCCGCGCCCCGCCCATCAAGTCAGGAGCTGGAGGTCAGGATGCCCACGAAGCCGCACGCCACCGGGAAGACGGGCACCGCGCGCCCGCGCGGGGCGGCGCCGGTGCGCGGGGGCCTTCCGCGCGGCTACGGGGCCATGCGCGACGTGCCGCTCGCCCTCGACCCGCGCATCGACCTGACGAAGCCGATCTACGAGCAGGCCGCCGCGCTGCGGAAGGCGGCCACGCCGAAGCGGACGGGGAAGCCCCGCTAGCCGCAGGGCATCGTGCTGCTCGACACCCACGCGCTGCTCTGGCTGGTGCGTGGCGAGTTCCGGACCGAGGCGGCGATCGCCGCCGTTCGCACCGCGCAGGAGGAGGGGCGCCTCTACGTCTCCGCCATCTCGTCCTGGGAGCTCGGCGTTGCGGAGCTGAAGCGGCGGGACCGGCCTGACCTCGGCATGCCGTCCGCGGCTTGGTTCCGACAGGCTCTGGCGACCACAGGGGCACGGCTCGCCACGATCTCGGTCTCCGTGGCGGCCGAGGCCTCTACCGTGCCCGCCGTCTACGGCAGCGGCGACCCTGGGGACTGCTTCATCATTGCGACCGCGCGTGTGCGCCGGATGCCGGTGGTGACCCGGGATGGACGCATGCTGGCTCTTGCTGTGTCGGCCCCCGATTACCTCGAAGCCGTCGAGTGTTGAGGTGCAACGAGCAGCGAAGCGACGGCGATACGCTACTCCCTGCCATCGTCACGATATACAAGCGCGTGCTGATCGATATCTAGGCAGACTACTGCGACACTCCCGCACAGCGCCGGCTCGCCGGGGCGCGAGCTTCCTTCGTCCCCGGCGCGCAGTCAGTGGACGGGCCCGAAGCGGGTTACCAGCCGCCTCACCGGAAGGCAGCCGGCTCGAAGAACCCGGCCGCGTGAGCCAGCCCCACCAGATGGCTCATGGCCGCCAAGGTGTCGAAGGGCACCCGCCGGCTCCGCGGAGGGAACCTTGACGCCCACCAGTCCGCAGGGGCGAGCCTCAGCAGGTTCGTCGCCGTGTGCGCCGTGGGACGAAGCAGGATCGGCTCGGCCCCACCGGCGGCGAGGTAGCCGTAGCGGGGCATGAAGCTGCTCGGGTGGACTCGCCCCAGGACGCGGAACGGCTCCCCCGGCTCCGGCTGCGGGAGGATCGGCTTCCGTTCGTCCTCCAGCGCCCTGACAGAGGCCGTGGAGACGTTCAGGTGGCCGCTGAACGCCGTCGGAGACGCGCGCTTGACCTGAAAGCCAAGGTGGTAGGCGGCCGCCAGCAGCATGCCGTTCGACACGTATTCCCGGTCCCAGCGCCCCTCGATCCCCCGGTGCCGATGCCAGCGTTCGGCCGAGTGCTTGAGGTTGTAGGTGGTCAGGACCCTGGTCGGGGCCCGTGTCCTGCTCAGCCTGGACAGAAACTCGCAGGCTCGCTCGAACTCCGCGAGGGCCGCGGGCTCCAGCATCTCCGCGCGGCTGGCGGCAAACCGCGTCTGCCATTCGGCGACTGAGATCCGCCCTTCTTCGTAGACCCCGAAGCCGTGGTGCGTCAGCCGGCCGTTCGACGCCATCACGGCACGCACCTGGGCGCGGAGGACGCCGTCGAACAGCGCGTGGTCCGGCACGGCAAAGCCGCGCTCCGCTAGGTAGACCTGGAATGCGGCGGGATCGGCAACGCGGTCCGATGGCCCGGCCGCCAAGGCCGCGCGCATCGCGGCGTTCGTTGCCCAGCCCAAGCCGCGGGCGAGGGCCTCGACGCGATGGGAGGACTTCACGTCCGGCAGGGATGTGCGGAGCTCGGCCTTGACGGCCTCGACGAGCGGGAGGGAGACGGCGAGCCTCATGATCGGTTCCTCGTTCTGGAGACCGTCGTTCGCCGATTACGCGACGGCCCCGGTCGAGGGACCTCGTGAAGCGATGTGCAGAGAGGCGGCGTTTGACCCGGCGACAGGTCCAAGGTGCCGCTGACCTCTGGCGAAACTCGGCGATTCGACCCGGCAACGTCAAGCTTTCCGAGCTGGAGGCTGTCATGCTGCCGTCCCATGAGGCCGCTGAGCGAGATCACCGAACCGGACCCGCGCTTCCGGGCCTTGGTAGTCCATGACCAAGGCGCGTTGCGCCCGCTGACGCTCGCCGATCACCACGCCATGGTCGCCGGCATCGTGCTGCCCGCAGGCGTCACGGCCGACGTGCTGACCCTTTTCGAGCGGGCCAGGGCGGCGCTGCTCTACGGGTGGTTCGCCTACGAACTCACGCCGCTGGCCGAGCACCAGGCCTGCGCGGCACTGGAATGCGCGCTCCGCCAGCGGTTCCTCGCCGAGGGAGGGGCCTTGCCCCGGCCTCCTGGGCTGCGGCGGCTGCTCGGAGCAGCTGTGGAGCGCGGCTGGCTTCCTGAGGGCACCCTCGACACCGTGGCCCCGTTCCTCACCGAGCTCCGGAACCAGGTGGCACATGGCGACGCCTACCTCGGCACGCCGGGATGGGCCGCGGAGACCCTGCACCAGTGCGCGACGCTGATCGCCCGGCTGTATCCGGGCGAAGCCCAGAGCACGGCAGCACCGCTGGCGCCGTGACCCCGCACGCCCTAGCCTCTGCGGGAACGCAACGAAGCGCGAGGCCGGGGTTGCCCGCAGTCACTCTCGATCAGGCCGTCTCCCGGTTCGGCGCGGCGGCCAAGGGCAAGCTGTCCGGCCGCGGCGCCACCGGCGCGCCCGAAGACCAGCTTCGCAGCCCCCTGGAGGGCCTCCTGTCGGATCTGGCCGAGCTCGCCCTGTTCCGCCCCGGCGACGTAGTCGCCGTCGGCGAGGCGACGCTGGCCGAGCTGCGCACGCGGCCCGACTACGCCGTCACCGTCCGCGGCGCCCTCGTCGGCTTCATCGAGCTGAAGGCGCCGGGGAAGGGGGCCGACCCCCGCCGCTTCAAGGACGAGCACGACAAGGGGCAGTGGGAGCGCCTCCGGTCCCTGCCCAACCTGCTCTACACCGACGGCAACGCCTTCTCCCTCTGGCGCGGCGGCAAGCTGGTGGGCGAGGTGGTCCGCCTCACGGGCGACGTGGAGACCTCCGGCGCCGCGCTCGCCGCCCCGCCCGCACTGGAACGCCTCGTCGCCGACTTCCTCCGCTGGGAGCCGGTGGCGCCGACCAGCGCACGGGCGCTCGCCGAAGTCAGCGCCCAGCTCTGCCGCTTCCTGCGCGACGAGGTGACCGAGCAGCTCGGCCTCGGGACGCCTGCGCTGACCGGACTGGCCGAGGACTGGCGGCGCCTGCTCTTCCCTGACGCCACCGACGAGGAGTTCGCGGACGGCTACGCGCAAGCCGTCACCTTCGGGCTGCTGATGGCCCGCGCGCAGGGGATCCGGCTCGACGACGGCCTGGACCGGGTAGCAAAGGCGCTGGCCCGCACCAGCACGGTCATCGGCAGCGCGTTTCGCGTGCTGACCGACGACGTGGAGGGGCAGTCGGCGCTGAAGACCTCTCTTGGCACGCTGACGCGGGTGCTCGGCGTGGTCGACTGGGCGGCGATCGGCAAGGGCGACCCCGAGGCCTGGTTGTACTTCTACGAGCACTTCCTCGAGGCCTACGACAACGACCTCCGCAAGCAGACCGGCAGCTACTACACGCCGCCTGAGGTGGTGACGGCGATGGTGCGCCTGGTGGACGAGGCGCTCTGCGACCCCGCGCGCTTCGGCGTCGCCGGCGGCCTCGCCTCGGACGAGGTGACCCTGGCCGACCCTGCGGTCGGGACCGGCACCTACCTGCTCGGCGTGCTGCGCCGGATCGCCGAGACCGCGCGGGCCGACGGGGCAGGGGCCGTGCCTGGCGTCGTGCGGGCGGCGCTGCAACGGGTCATCGGCTTCGAGCTGCAGTTCGGCCCCTTCGCCGTCGCGCAGCTCCGGCTGCTGGCGGAGGTTGCGGATCTGCTGAAGGTGAAGGGCACGGTGCCGGAGGACCTGCGGCTGCGGCTCTACGTCACCGACACGCTCGGCAACCCGGACGAGGAAGCGGAGTACATCCCGCAGATCCTCCGCCCGCTGGCCGAATCCCGCCGCCAAGCCAATGCGGTGAAGCGCGCCGAGCCGATCACCGTCGTTATTGGCAACCCGCCCTACAAGGAAAAGGCGATGGGCCGCGGCGGGTGGGTGGAAGCCGGTAGCGCGAACGTCGCAGCGCCGCTCGACCGCTGGCAGCCCCCGCGCGAGTGGAGCGTCGGCGCCCACGCGAAGCACCTGCGGAACCTCTACGTCTACTTCTGGCGCTGGGCGACCTGGAAGGTGTTCGGCGACGCAGCCGGCACGGCCGGGCCGCGCAAGGGCATCGTCTGCTTCATCACCGTCGCGGGCTTCCTGAACGGTCCCGGCTTCCAGCGCATGCGCGAGGATCTGCGGCAGACTGCCGACGAGATCTGGGTGGTGGACTGCTCGCCGGAGGGCCACCAGCCGGCCGTCGCTTCGCGCGTCTTCCAGGGCGTGCAGCAGCCTGTCTGCATCGTGCTGGCGGCGCGCACCGGCCGCCGCGGCCCGGCGCCGGCTCGGGTGCGATACCGCGCCCTGCCGGTCGGCCGGCGGGAGGGGAAGTTCGCCGCCCTCGCCGCGCTGTCGCTGGACGGGGAGGGGTGGACCGACTGCCCGGAGGAGGGCAGGGCACCCTTCCTGCCGGCGCCGGCCGCCGGCTGGACCAGCTATCCGGCCCTCGACGATCTGTTCCTCTACAACGGCTCTGGCGTGATGCCGGGCCGTACCTGGGTCATCGCGCCAGACCGTGCTTCGCTCGAGGCCCGCTGGCAGCGGCTGGTCGCCGAAGGCGACCCGGCGCGCAAGGAGGTTCTGTTCCATCCTCACGGCTCGGACGGCGAGCTGGGCGACCGTCATACGGGCAAGGTGCTGGCGGCAGGCCTGCCGGGCCACGAGCACCGCGCGGTGTCGGTCGGCAAGGACAAGGCATCGGTCGTGCCGCCCATCCGCTATGCGTTTCGGTCTTTCGACCGGCAATGGATCATTCCCGACAACCGGCTTCTGAACAGGCCCAATCCGACGCTTTGGGAAGGCCATTCGGGGCGCCAAATCTATCTGACGGCGCCGCACGACCGCACACCGACGAACGGCCCCGCGTTGACCTTCGCGGCCGCCGTGCCGGACCTGCACCACTATAACGGCCGTGGCGGTCGGGCCTTCCCGCTCTGGGCGGATGCAGCGGCGACCACACCCAACGTGCCGACAGGCCTGCTGGCGCTGCTAGCGGAGGCGCTGGGCGCGCCGGTTTCGCCCGAGGACTTGATGGTCTACTTGGCGGCCGTCGCTGCACACCCCGGCTACGTCGCGCGCTTCGCCGCCGACCTGGTGCAGCCCGGCCTGCGCATCCCGCTGACGGCGGAGCCGGCGCTGTTCGCCGAGGCCGCGGTGCTGGGGCGGGAGGTGCTCTGGCTGCACACCTTCGGCGAGCGCTGCGCCGACCCCACGGCCGGCCGCCCTGCAAGCCCGCCGCGCCTGCCGGCTGGCGAACGGCCGCTCATCCCCGAGGACGGCGCCATCCCCGAGGCGCCGGACGCCATGCCGGACGAGATCGCCTACGACCCCGCGGCACGGCGCCTGCGCATCGGCACCGGCCACGTGGACAACGTGCCGCCGGAGGTCTGGGCCTACGAGGTCTCCGGCAAGCAGGTGCTGCCGCAGTGGTTCAGCTACCGCGGCCGCGACCGCTCCCGCCCCCTGATCGGCGACCGCCGCCCGCCGTCCCCGCTCGGCGACATCGGGCCCGGGCGGTGGCTCGCGGAGTACACGGCCGAGCTGCTGAACCTGCTCAACGTCCTCGGCCTGCTTGTGCGCCTGGAGGCGCGGCAGACCGACCTGCTCGCGCGCATCTGCGCCGGCAAGCTGATCAGCGCCGCGCAGGTGAAGGCGGCGCGCAACGCACAGCCCGCGCCGCCGCGGCGCGCAGCACGGCGCGAGGCGCGACAGGGGGACCTGCTTGTCTGACGCAGGCCGCATTTCTCCGGACGCTGCCAGCGCAGAGCGCCGCTGGCACAGGCGCGGATGGGTTCATCATGGCCATTGAGATCTTTAAGGACCTCCACGTCGTGGGACAGCCGGAGGCGCTCGACAACCTGCCGCACGCCCTCACCCAGATGCTCCGGGCACCCTGGGAACGCGACGCGGGCGCCGAGGCAGAAGCGGTGCGCCTCCGGCTTGGACCGGCTGTCCTGGCATTTCGCCGCGCCGCGGACGGCAGCCTTCCCGCCGCAGGGCTGACGCTCCTCCGTGAGGAAGATTGCTGGTCTGTGCCGAACATCGTCCCGCTCGACGGCGGCTCCTTGGGCCATCGGACATACAACGCCTTGCTCGATGAGTTCGTGGCGGACTTCATCCGGCCCGCCGCGGAGCCGCTCGGCCTGCGGGTGCTGACGACAGAGGGAGAGACGAACGCGGTCCGGCTGCTCGGCGGCGAGATCGCCGATCTTCTCGATCGGTTCTCCGGCGCCGCCAACCAGGCGACCGGAACGGCCCATCCCAGGGATTTCGAGCGCTGGGCGGCCTTCGTCGTGGCGGCGCACCGCGCCTCGCTTGATATCGGGGCGGACTTGCTGGAGCGCATCTTGGTCGACGAGCAGGGCTGGCCGGGCGACCGGGCCTCCGACCTGGTCATCCAGTACGAGCAAGGTCGCGGGCTGCTGAGGTTCTACGACGAGGTCCGGGACGACGGATGACGGCTCCGGCCATCGCGGAGGCGGGGCTGCCGATCCTCATCCCCGATACCTGCGCGCTGCTCGACATCATCCAAGCGCCGGTCCGTGACACGTTCCGGGTGGAGGACGCCATGGCTATCCGTCGCGTGCTGCACGCGCTGGACGGCACGCCGCCACGGCTCGTCGCAGTCGTGCCCGAACTGGTGCCGGCCGAATTCGCCGACAACGTGGCCAGGGCGGAGAGGGAGGTGACGGAGGGGCTCGCGCGCCTTGACAGTGAAGCACAGGCCGCGGCCCGACGCATGGGATGGCTGGACGGCGCGGCACCCGATCCCATGCCGGCCTTGGGCGAACGCGGGCATCCCGCCTTTGGTCGGACGCTGGCGAACCAAGCCCTCACGCGCGCCGTCCTGGTCCGCCATAGCGTCGACGACCGCGACCGCGCCAGCCTTCGCGTGCTGCTGAACACCGCGCCGTCCCGACGGGGATCGCAGTCGTACAAGGACTGCCTCATCGTCGAGACGTCCTTGGCGTTCGTCCGCGAGTACCGCGCCTGCGGGGGAGCGGCCGCCGTCGCCTTCCTCAGCTCAAACACCAAGGACTACATGGAGGGGCGGAGCGTGCGGGCGCCGCTGAACGACAACTTCGATGACCTAGGCATCACCTTCGTCTCTCGTTGGTCGGCTCTCCTCGGCTGGCTTCCGCGAGGGACGTGATCACCGCCACGGCAGAATACATTGGCGGGGGCGGGCAGCACACAGAAGAGGCGGCGTAGGAAGTCGGCCCGAGGTGGACGGAGAGGTTTATCTCGGTCCAACATCGGGCGTTGGCCGGTCGATTCGACGCCGGTGCAGACTGCTGCCCCGGCCTGCTTTGCAAACGGCACAACCTTGGGGGCCGATGGAGGAGGAAATCTGCTGAGCGAGTTTCAGGTAATCTACCTGACTGGAGCGCCGGCAGCCGGCAAGAGCTCGACGGCTCACGCCTTGAAGGAGCGTGTGCAGCCGGTCGAGGTCTGGGAGTTTGGAGACCGGTTAAGGCAACATCTGAGCCAGACAACACCAATGATCTCGCAAGAAGATCTGCGACGAGATTCCGCTCGCGTCATCACTCCGGCAGACGTTGCTGCGGTGGACCGGCAATTGGTCGAATGGACGGCCAAGGTCCGCGGCTCCTCGCACGTGATCATCGACAGTCACCCAGTGACCAAGGAGCGGTACGGCTTCCGCGTCACGCCTTATAGCTTGGCCGACTTCGCACGCCTTGCTCCCACGAAGATCTGGGTTCTGTATTGCTCGCCGGAGGTGACGCTTGAGCGGATCGGCAGCGATGCAGCCGGCCGGCCAATGATCTCGCCTGAGGAGGCGCGCATGCACACGCAGATGCAAGCCTCCGTTGCCATCACCTACGGCATGTCGCTCGGCGTGCCCGTCTATTTCTTCGACTCTGCCCGTGACCGGGAGGACCTCCTTGCCGAGCTCGTCAGTCGGTTCTGAGGACACCTCCTCCCCCTCGCACTCGGCCGTGAGGTGGCCTCTCAAACCTGCCATTGGGCGTTCTGGAACTGGGCGGCCCAGTATCGCGATCGCCAGGGAGGATCCGCAGAATGGACGCCCGTAGCGCGGCTGATGGAAGGGCATGGTGCGAGCACGCTGAAACCGGCGATCTCGTGTGCTGGACGCGCATGCACGCCGAGGCTGGCCAGGAGCTGGGACGCATCATCGAGCGAAAGGAGCTGGAGCGACGCGCCGGGCAGGGCACGTTCTATTGGGGGGTCGGAAGTGCACCGCCGAACGCTGTCCCCGCTTTGTCGAGGACGGGCATTACTATCCCCTTGCTGTTCTCCGTCATGAAGTCTCGGCCGAAGCCGCAAGACGTAGCGCCGGAGCGCGTGCTTGCCTGGCGACGCTTTGTCGACCACTCGGGGGTTGTCCGCCCCCTACCGCCCCACGCGCTGGTGACAAGCCGCGCGACGACGCGTACCTACCATTACGCACTGGTCTGCCGCTCCGACCGTCCTCTGGCGCTTGCGGACCTGGGCTGGTTTGATCCTACGGCTTACCGAAACATCGGAGGGACAGGCGCAACTATCGGGGCCTCGCAAGTCACCGCACTCTTGAGGAAGTCAGGCACCAGCGAAACCAAGAGCTACGGGGTCTCGATGTCCGCTTTCCTCTGCGGGGATCTCTGGGTCAAGCTGGTGGATCCCATAGAACTGGGTCCGGCGGAACGCGCCGAGGTGAGGAGCGTAGGCCAACTGGATTCCGTGAGCTGGCTCGAGTTTGCACGTCGCATCCGGCACTTAAAGCCGTCCGCTCCATCTGCCCGAGATCTGGACCAGCCTCGGCTATTTGTGCTCTGAAAGGTTGCCTAGCCGGCCCGGATCAGCGCCGCTGAGCATCGAGGGAGAGGTGACCGGGACCACCAGAGAACTTCGTAAGCGCCTGCGCGAAGCTGGCCTCAGTACCGAGGCTGTAGAAGCCGCATGGCCAGTGTGGTGGGAAGACGGGGCCGAGGCGTCCCCGTCCGCCCGCGCTGAGCTGCGCTTCGCGCTTGCCCGCAATCTTGGCCTCTCCGCCAAGGCGCTCGTGGGCGAACGTGTCGAGTTCGTTTGGCGCGATACCGCGCGCTTCAAGCACTTGGCTGACGTCGGCGCTGAAGCTCGGGCCGCTCTGAACTCCTTCGGCGCAAGTGTCGGCGGCGCCCTCGTCCGAAGCACAACGCCTGGCCCCGGCCTCGTCGGCATCTCTGCGGCTGACCTCCGGGGCATGCTGCTGGACGGCAGCGCCACCGTCGACCTCCTTGGCTTGCTTACTGCATGCTGGTCGACCGGGACACCAGTGGTGCACCTGCGTGTATCGCCACTCGCGACGAAGTCGATGCACGCTATGGTCGTCGGTAACGGCGGGCGCCACGCTGTGCTGCTGAGCCGGGATGCCAGGTACCCTGCGCTGACTGCCTTCACGCTCGCCCACGAGATAGGGCACATAGCGCTTGGCCACGTCGGCGGGTCGGGTATCATCGTGGATGCAGAGGATCCGGCGAGCGGCGCTGACGGAGACGACGAGGAGCTCGCCGCCGACCGCTACGCGCTCGAGCTACTGATGGGCTCGCCGGACCCTGACATCCGCATCAACTTTGACAGCTTCAACAGCGCCGAGCTCGCGGATGCCGTGCTCAGGGCTGCCCCTGAGTACGGCGTGGAGCCGGGGACACTCGCGCTTGCGGTGGCGTATCGGCGCGACGCTTATCCGGTCGCCATGGCGGCGATGCGCTTCATCTACGGTTCTGGTTCGCCTGTTTGGAAGGCGGTCAACCAAGTGGCCGCGCGTGAGCTCGATCTGACGGATGCCGGCAGCGACAGTACGGCGTTCCTGGCGCGCATACTCGAGCTGAGAGATGGCTGACGGAGCTGCGCTCGACACCGACGTGCTGTTGAAGGCCTCCGCGTGGGGATTAGCCGACGCGCTACTCGCGACCCTACGTCCGCTCGGGCAGCCTGGAACCCTGGGCCTTACGCACCTTATTGCCCAAAAGCAGATCCGCCGCCTGAAGGGTTTGCGCGACGTTGCCGCTGCGGAGGCCGAGCTTGCCGGGCTTCTTGGCCAGCTCGGCCGCCTAGAGCCGGATGTGGATGAGATCGGGCTCGCGGCCGAGATCGTGGAAGCGGCGGCAAGGCTCAACCTGCCTCTTGATCGAGGAGAGGCGCAGATCGCGGCCGTGCTCATCTCTCGTACGCTGCCGGTGATGGTCACGGGCGACAAGCGTGCGATCGTGGCACTCGGGCCTGCTCTCGCGGAGGTCGGCCGCTTCGCAGCCTGCGATGGGCGCCTAGCCTGCCTTGAGCAGCTGCTGCTCGCTATGGCCAGCACGATCGGGTTGGCGGAGGTTCGGCGAGCGATCTGCACCTGGTCCGCCGGAGACAAGGCAGCCAGCATCTGCTTCGCCTGCGGCCGAGATGTGGCCAATGAAGCGTCGATTTTGGAGGGCCTCGCTAGCTACATTGGAAGCGTGCGCAAGGCTTGCGGAGCCCTCCTGTGCGTGGGCATTTCCGAGCTGGCTTCCATGCGCAAGGCTTCGCAAGAGCGGGAACATCCGCCAGCGCCGCGCCAAGACGGATCCGGCGCTGGCGCATAAACAATGCAGGCCATGCCGCATACTGGCAGCTTCCGTGCCTGCGTCAGTCCTCGCGCAGGAAGACCGCGTAGGGCTCCTCGAGCTCGGCCACAAGGTTGATCGGTACGGCCTTCCGAGGTTCGTTGGAGCGTTCCGGCTCGACGACCTCCAAGCACGCCTTATCCGCCTGTCCCTGCACGTAGCGGCTCCCGAGCCGACCCTGATTCCGGCCCATGGCGACACGGGTGCTGGAGAGATCAAGGGTGTCCTCGTACTCGCGCAGGCTCTTGATCACAAGCGCGAACCTGGAGCCCAGCACGTTGATGCCGGGAGGCACCAGCTTCCACGTCACGCCGTCGACCGAGTACTGGCGCGCTCGGACCTGCTCGGCGTAGTGGCGCGAGTTCATCCGCTGCATCACCAGGTGAATCGGCCGCTGCCTTTCGGCAAAGTCGCGGGCAAAGGGCTGGACCATGGAGGACGGGTGGCAGGTATTGCCGCCGTAACCCCACATCGCGATGCCTTCGTCCTCGATCTCCCTTCGCTTGCGCGCGATAATCGCCGCCAGGTCCTCCTTCGCGTGCGTGCCGACCTTCATGAAGATGACGCCGGCACCAGGCTTTATGATCTCGCTCACTTTCCCACCTTGAAATGCTCGAGCTCATACTCGCTGGGGTGCGCGCCCTCCGGCTCGTTCGGGCGCTTGTCGCGCACATAGCGCACGATCGGGTCCTTGCCACGACCATAGAAGTTCTTGAGCAACACGGGGTCGGTCACGGCGGCACTCTTCCCGCGCGACGCGTTTCCAGGGAGCGCCTCGAAGAAGAGGTTGCAGGAGCGCAGGAGCTTATCGTCGTCGAGATGGTACTGATGCATTCTAGGCTGCATCCGTGACACGATGTAGCCCCTCTCCAGGGCGTAGGCCTGCGTCGTCGAAAGCACCCTCTTCGGCCACTCTAGCTCTTCGTCGTCGCCGATCACCACCATCCCCTGCCCCCCGTAACCGCAAGCCTCAATTCCGCGCTGGACGAAAAGGTGGACGCTCGCCCCTTCGTTGCTCTGGCCCCAAGGAGGGTTCGTATAGAAATAGTTGAAGCGGCTCGGCCTGGGAAAGGCGTCGAGGCAGTTGTAAAGTTCGGCGTGCAGTCCCCGGATCTGCTCGCGCTCGGCAAAGCGCTTGACCGCATGGACAATCCGCTCATCGAAGTCGAAAACGGTGATGAGAGATGGACCATAGTCGATGATGCCGCGCTTGCGCATGTAGGCAACACACACACTAATCGCGTCGCCGTCACCGATGAAGGCGAGCTTTCTGCCGTCTGCCCAGTCCGCAACGAGCTCGGCCTGCATCACCATATCGCCCGCCTTCATGTAGATCTGGTCGAAGCTGCGGATCGGGCGCGGCCGGTTCTGCACAACATCCGACACGGCGTTCACCGCATCCCGCAGATCAATGCGTCGCCGCTCGGTCACTCTCTGTCCTTCCGCAGCCAGATGCCTTCAGTCCCAAAGTTGTGCACTGCCTTGGTCCGTGCTGCGGGATGCAGCGACATAGGCGCTCCAATAAAGCGGAGCACCCTTCGATTCGTCTACGTTCCAGTTTGGTGTTTGGTAGCCGAGCGTGCCTCCGGAACTATGGTGGTCAAGGTCTACTCCAGACGTGGCACCGCCCTGAGCGTCCGCGCTCTGGCCCGAGCCACGATCGTCTCGCGAATGCGTTCGAACAGCCGCGCCGGCAGCAGCCCGTGGCTCCACACCAAGCCGGCTGCGGTCTCGACAGGGCGGAGGTCAGGACCCGGCCAGGCAAAGCGGTTCACCTCTGTCAGCACCACCCAGCACGGAGCGTCCTGCAGCCCGAGGCGCCGGCGCGTCTCCGTCGGCAGTTCGACACCATCAGCGCCGCGCGCCGGCGCGCTGGAGGTGATCGGCCCGACGACCACCTCGACGACGCCTTCGGAGCGGGCGAGCGCTAGCATCACCGCGCAGGGCCGGTCCTTGCGGCTGTCCTCCGCGCCAGTATCCGCCTCGTGTGTCCAGAGGTAGGCGTACCGGATCACTTCGCCCGGCTGCGGCGGCGGTGGTCCGCGGCGCCGCGTCGGCTCAGCCAACCTCGCCGTCGAAGCGGCGCGCCTCCTCGGGCGGCTCGGCGGCCGCGATCGCGTCCACCAGTTCGTCCGGCAGGTCCTCGACCCGGAGCGCCTGACGGTCGCGGCGGCGGAGGCGCTCGTACTCCTCGACGGAGAGCATCACCACGCGCGGGCGGCCGCGGCTGGTGACGGCCACGGGGCGGGTGAGCGCCCGGTCCTGCCAGAGGGCGAAGTGCCGCTGCACTTCGCCTGCCGGGACAGGGATAGGCTCGTCCATGGAGTGACCTCAAATCTGCCTAACGCGATATAGCCGCATAACGCGGCAAATACGAGTTCCGCAGGTCTACCTGCCTCTCCGCTCTGTCACAGACCGTCAAACGTTCCTTTGGAAACGTGACAAACCGGCCGGGAAGGGGGTAAGTCACTCCGACCATGCCATCCGACCCTAGGAATTCCGTCCAGGCGCTCCCCGCCGGCCCGTCCGGGCCGGTCCGCTTCGTCGCCTACTACCGTGTCAGCACCGAACGGCAGGGGCGCTCGGGCCTCGGCCTCGACGCGCAGCGCGAGGCGGTCGCGCGTCACGTAGGCGCCTCCGGCGGCGAAGTCGTGGCCGATTTCCAGGAGGTCGAGAGCGGCAAGAGGAACGACCGGCCGCAGCTCGCCGCCGCGCTGGCAGCGTGCCGCGCGCAGCGCGCGACACTGCTGATCGCCAAGCTCGACCGCCTGGCGCGCAACGCGCGCTTCCTGCTCGGCGTCGTCGAGGGCAGCGGGGAAGGGGGCGTTGTGTTCTGCGACCTACCCACCGTCCCGCCCGGCCCGGTCGGCAAGTTCCTGGTGACGCAGATGGCGGCCGTCGCCGAGCTCGAGGCCGGGCTGATCAGCCAGCGCACGCGCGCCGCCCTTGCAGCTGCGAAGGCGCGCGGCGTGAAGCTCGGGAACCCGCGCCTGCGCGCGGGCACGCCCGACATGGCCCGCGCCGCCGCGGCCGTGCGTGCCGAGACCTCGCGCTCGCGCGCGGCCGATATCCTGCCTTACGTCGAGGCCGCACGGCGCGCCGGCTGCACGACGTTGCGGGAGATCGCCGCCGCGCTCACCGCGCGCGGCGTGCCGACGCCGGCGGGCGGGCGCATCTGGCACCCGATGGGGGTGAAGCGGGTCGTCGATGCGCGTCGCGGATGACGGGTCGCGGCTCGCCGCGCGGCTGGAGCAGGTAGCCGATAACCTGGCCGGGGGACGGCGCGAGACGCCGCAGCGGTTCATCCCCGTGGCGCGGTTCGCCACCGAGGACGCGCGGCGCCGCTTGGCGCTTGTGCGGTTCCTCGTCGCCGACGCGTTGGCCGAGGCCGCGGACGAGGGCGAGCACTCCGCGGCGGCGCTGGCACTGCTCGCACGAACCGCTGCGGCAGTGGGCATGGACGGTGAACCCGACCTCGTCGCCTTGCGCGGCCTGGAGGGCGATGTTCTGGCACTGGCACCGCGTATAGGGCGCCGCCGCAGCATCCACTGCCACGGCTGGATCGCCGCCGACCGCCGCCTGCTGCTCGCGCGCGATCCTCGACGACGCCAAGGCGTAGGGCAGGCACGGCGCCGGGTGGTACACGCTGTGGCTCGCCGCGTCCTACGCGGTGTCGGATTACAGCGGGGACTACTTCGCGATGCTGGGGCCGCGCGTCGAGCATCGTGTGCGGCGTTTGGCCGCCTGGATCGGCGGGGCGTGCCCCACTTCGGCCCGCCCGGAGGGCGGGCCGAAAATCTGCGCAGGGCCTGTCTGAAGCGGGGAAGGGGCGGGGCCGAAGCCCCGCTCCCGGTAGAGTTCAGGCCGCACCCTTCAGCTCGGCCATGCGCTCAGTGAGCGTCCACAGCGCCCGGTTCAGCCGCACGTCGCCGTCGATGCCGGTGACCTCGCGCGAGGTCACGCGGCGCGGCTGGTTGCGGGCGTCGCGGCCCCAGGCCGTCAGGCCGCCGCGGATGGCGTTCTCCTGTACCCGGTTGAAGGTGCGCCAGAGGTCGTCGCCGGCGTCGTCCACCCGGCGTGGCGCGAGCAACTGATCGGCCGTAATCGGCGTCTCGGTCCGGCCCTCCGCGTCGCCGAAGCGCAGGACGCGCGCCGCCTCGCCGAAGGCGTGGCGCTCATCGCGGTTGAGCGTCACACCCTGCCACGTCTCTGCCGCCTCCAGCGCGCGGCGCGCATCGTCGAGCACGGCGTAGCTGCCCTCGACCACCTGCCGCACCACGTCGCCCTTATGCGGCACGCGCACCTCCGCGCCCTCGCGATCGGCCACGATCATGCCGTTGAGGCAAACGAGGCGGAACACGCCGGACATCACGCGATAGGCGCTCGTGCCGTCGTGCGAGTTCAGCAGCACGATCTCCGGGAAGGTCTGCCCAACGCGCCCCTCCACCGTCGGCCTCGCGTCGGCGTGCCGGAAGCGGAGCATGTGCTTGGTGTGCCCGCGCCGCCCCTCGTCGCGCGTCCGCGCCTGACCCGCCGCCATCGGCACGAAGCCGGCATCGCGCATGCCGCGGATGACGTCGGCGGTCGGGATGTAGGCGTAGCGCGCGCTGCGGCTCTCGTGCGCCTCGGCCGCGAAGGCGGAGGGCGCCACGCGGCGGATGTCCTCGTCGGTGAGGGGGGTGACGCCGTCGGGACGGAGGATGGTGGTGCGGCCGATGAACGACATGGTGTCTTGCCCTTTCTCTTCCTGCGCAGCGGGAAGCAGCCCCGCTGCTTCCCTGCCCGTCGGCGAGACCGGGGAAGGAGGGGGGGCATGCGGGCGGGCCCGGCCGCGCGCCGAGGGAGCGTGGCGCAGCCATGCGAGCGAGGCGTGCTGCCGCGCCGTAGCCGGCATGCCGAGGGGAACCTCGGGGCAGCGCCCCGTGGTGCCCCGCACCGCGCCGCGTCCGCGGCGAGAGTGCGGACGCCTCTCCGGCGTCCGCCGCGTCAGCGGTCGTCACCCGGAGGGCGGAGACGCCGACGGCGGCTCCGGGAGCGGCCAGCGGCCGCGAGTAGGGCGCGGCCCCCGTCACAACGGGGGGAGACGGCCGCTACCAGTCGTCACCCGCGTCCACAGGCCGCCGAAAGAGGATGGGCCGCCTAGCGCGGGCGATTTGCCCGCTGGCGTCTACGCGGTGCGTCTGCGCGACCGAGGAGGGCGCTGCGGTCCGATACGGTCGGCCCGCTCGGCGTGCGCCGCAGTCTGCCGCTGCTTTCAAGTGCCGCGAGCGTGCGGGAAAGCGTCTCAGGCGTCATGCCGAGACGCGCCGCGATCGCCGAACGGGGTTCCGGGAGGGACGCGCAACCCGCTCCCGCCTCCTCGGAGATGCGGCGGGCCAGGAAGCGCCCAAGCCGGATCTCCACGCTGTTCAGCTTGAGGTCCACCACCTGGTCCACCATGAGACGCCAGTGGCGCGACAGCAACTCGTTGCAGGCTCGGCTCACCTCAAAGGACCGCTGCAGGGTGTCGCGAAAATGCTCGGCCGGGATCATCAGGACGCGGATCTCGGTCAGGGCGGCGGCTGTCGCGAGGTAGGGCAGCCTCAGGATGACGGCCGGGGCGAGGAAGACCTCGCCGGCGCCGAAGATCTCGACCACGGTGGAACCGCCGCCTTCGCCCGTCGCATGCAGCCCGACGCTGCCCTCCAATACCAAGTGCAGGAACTCCGGCTCCTCCCCCTGGTCGAATAGCACCGTGCCCTTCGGCAGTAGCTGCGTGAAGCTCGGCCGCAACAGCTCGGCCATGGCGGCCGCTCCTGCCGCCTGGAAGAACGGAGACCGCTCGGTCATCGCATAGCTGGTTTCGCGCTTGCTCATCGCGAGTTGCCTCCGTCGCCAGACCATGTAGCTCGCGGGCCTGCCCGGCCTCATTGACCTGAATCAAGACCCACAGTGCTCACGGTCAATGCGCCGGCTGATGTGGATCGCCAAACTCCAAAGATTCAACGGTTGCAGACCCTGCAGCTTGATCTCGCTCAACTCCGCGCGACCCGACAGAAGGCTCTGTTGCGCCACTCCCGCTGGAACAGGAGGAGGGCATGAGCGGCGCATCGATCTCAGCAGAGCCTGGAGCGCAATCACGCGCCCTCTGGCTCTCCACTATCGCCTTCACGGTCTGCTTCGCCGTCTGGACGATCTTCTCCATCATCGGCGTGCAGATCAAAAAGGATCTCGGGCTGACCGACACGCAGTTCGGCCTGCTCGTCGGCACGCCGATCCTGACCGGCAGCCTGATCCGCCTGCTCCTCGGCATCTGGGCCGACCAATATGGCGGACGCGTCGTCTACGTCGGCGTGATGGTGGCCGCGGCGATCGCCACCTTCCTCCTCACCTTCGCCTACGACTATCCGACCTTCCTGCTCGCGGCGCTCGGCGTTGGCATCGCGGGCGGGTCCTTCGCCGTCGGCATCGCCTATGTCTCGAAGTGGTATCCGAAGGAGAAGCAGGGCACCGCGCTCGGTATCTTCGGTGCGGGCAATGTCGGCGCGGCGGTGACGAAGTTCCTGGCACCAGTGGTCATGGTCGCCTTCGGCTGGCAGATGGTGGCCCAGCTCTGGGCCGTCGGCCTGCTGGTGATGGCCGCGGCGTTCTGGTTCGGCACGAAGGACGACCCCTCGCTCGCCGCCCGGCGCGCCTCCGGCGCGAAGCCTGAGCCGATTTCGGCGCTGCTCGAGCCGCTGAAGAACGTGCAGGTCTGGCGCTTCAGCCTCTACTACTTCTTCGTCTTCGGCGCCTTCGTGGCGCTGGCGCTCTGGCTGCCGCGCTACATCATCGATGCCTACGGCTTCGACATCGCGACTGCCGGCATGATCGGCGCGGCCTACTCCGTGCCGGCCTCGATCTTCCGCGCCTATGGCGGCGTGCTGTCGGACAAGTACGGCGCCAGGCGGATCATGTACTGGACGCTCGGCGTCTCCGTGCTGGTCAGCTTCATCCTGTCCTACCCGCCGACCACCTACGTGATGGACGGCATCAAGGGTCCGATCGAGTTTCGCCTCGCGACAGGCGTCGGCGCCTTCATCGTGCTGGTCTTCGTCCTGGGCTTCTTCATGAGCCTCGGCAAGGCGGCGGTCTACAAGCACATCCCGGTCTACTACCCGAACCGCGTCGGCCCGGTCGGCGGCATCGTCGGCCTGATCGGCGGCCTCGGCGGGTTCATCCTGCCGATCGTCTTCGGCATGCTGAACGACCTGACCGGCATCCGGCAGTCCTGCTTCATGCTGCTGTTCGCGATCAGCGCGGTCGCGCTGGTGTGGATGCACTTCGCCATCCTGCGCATGGAGCGCGAGGCCGCAGCGCCGGCGCTCGCCGCGTTGCCGGAACTCCCAGAGATGCAGCCGATCCACGGGCCGGCGCAGGCCGGCGCGCTGCGCGGCCGGGGGATCGAGGACTGGCGCCCGGAGGATCCCGTCTTCTGGCAGGAGAAGGGGCGCGCCATCGCGCGGCGCAACCTCTTCGTCTCGATCCCCTGCCTGCTGCTGGCCTTCGCGGTCTGGATGGTCTGGTCCGTGGTGGTCGCGAAGCTGCCGCAGGTCGGGTTCGCGTTCACGACGGAACAGCTCTTCTGGCTGGCGTCGCTGCCGGGCCTCTCGGGCGCGACGCTCAGGATCTTCTACTCCTTCATGCCGCCGATCTTCGGCGGCAGGCTGTGGACGACGCTGGCGACCTGGTCGCTGATCCTCCCCGCGCTCGGCATCGGCTTCGCGGTGCAGAACCCGGAGACGCCGTACTGGATCTTCATGGTCCTCGCGCTGCTCTGCGGCTTTGGCGGCGGCAACTTCGCCTCCTCCATGGCGAACATCTCCTTCTTCTTCCCGAAGCGGGAGAAGGGCAACGCCCTGGCGCTGAACGCCGGGCTCGGCAATCTCGGCGTCAGCGTGGTGCAGTTCGTGGTGCCGCTGGTGATCACCGCGGGCGTCTTCGGCGCCCTCGGCGGCGACCCGCAGGCGGCGCGCGTCGGCCAGGCGCAGACCAGCCTGTGGCTGCAGAACGCGGGCTTCGTCTGGGTGCCGTTCATCGCGGCGGCGGCCTTCGCGGCCTGGTTCCGCATGGACGACCTGGCCAGCATGAAGGCCTCCTTCAGCGACCAGGCCGTGATCTTCCAGCGGAAGCACAACTGGATCATGTGCTTCCTCTACACGGGCACCTTCGGGTCCTTCATCGGCTACTCGGCGGGCTTCCCGCTTCTGACCCGCACGCAGTTCCCGTCCGTGGACGCGCTGCAGTTCGTCTTCCTCGGCCCGCTTGTCGGCGCGGTCTCGCGCTCGCTGACGGGCTGGGTCTCGGACCGCTGGGGCGGCGGGCGCGTGACCTTCTGGGTCTTCGTGGCCATGGCGCTCGGCGTCTACGGCGTCATCCACTTCATCGGCATCAAGGACCAGCCCGGCGCCTTCTGGGGCTTCTTCGGGTCCTTCATGTTCCTCTTCTTCGCCAGCGGC
Source organism: Falsiroseomonas ponticola (assembly GCF_016805305.1). Taxonomy (GTDB): domain Bacteria; phylum Pseudomonadota; class Alphaproteobacteria; order Acetobacterales; family Acetobacteraceae; genus Falsiroseomonas; species Falsiroseomonas ponticola. Next base: position 41,719 of record NZ_JAERQN010000019.1, read on the forward strand.
GTCGGCAACGCCTCCACCTTCCAGATGATCCCCGCGATCATGGGCAAGGACATGGCGCGCCTGATGCCGGAGGGCGACGCCACGCAGCGCCGCGTCCAGGCGGAGAAGGAAAGCGCCGCGATCATCGGCTTCACCTCGGCGATCGCCGCCTACGGCGCCTTCTTCATTCCGAAGAGCTACGGCACCTCGATCGCCATGACTGGCGGACCGCTCGCGGCGCTCTGGGGCTTCTTCATCTTCTACCTGCTGTGCATCGGTGTGACCTGGTGGGTCTACACCCGCCGCGGCGGGCTGCTGCACGACGTCGAACGCAAGCCGCCGAGCGCGGCGGCCATGCCGGCCGAATGACCGGGAAGGACACGCACCGATGAGCCACTTCCTCGACCGCCTGACCTACTTCAAGAAGTACGCGGGCACCTTCAGCAACGGCCACGGCGAGACGACGACCGAGAGCCGCGCCTGGGAGGACGCCTACCGCTCGCGCTGGGCGCACGACAAGATCGTTCGCTCCACCCACGGCGCGAACTGCACCGGGTCCTGTTCCTGGAAGATCTACGTCAAGGGCGGGATCGTCACCTGGGAGACGCAGCAGACCGACTACCCGCGCACGCGCCCCGGCCTGCCCAACCACGAGCCGCGCGGCTGCTCGCGCGGCGCGTCCTACTCCTGGTACCTCTACAGCGCGAACCGGGTGAAGTACCCGATGATCCGCAAGCGCCTCCTCAAGCTGTGGCGCGAGGCGAAGGCGCTGCACGCCGATCCGGTCGCGGCGTGGAAGTCCATCCAGGACGATCCCGTGAAGCGCCGCGAGTATCAGCAGGTGCGCGGCCAGGGCGGCTTCGTGCGTGCCAACTGGGACGAGGCGGAGGAGATCATCGCCGCCGCCAACGTCCACACCGCGAAGCAGCACGGCCCCGACCGCGTCATCGGCTTCTCGCCCATCCCGGCGATGAGCATGGTGAGCTACGCGGCGGGCAGCCGCTACCTCTCGCTGATCGGCGGCGTCTGCATGTCCTTCTACGACTGGTACTGCGACCTGCCCCCGTCCTCCCCGCAGACCTGGGGCGAGCAGACCGACGTGCCGGAGAGCGCCGACTGGTACAACGCCGGCTTCATCATGATGTGGGGCTCCAACGTGCCGCAGACGCGCACGCCCGACGCCCACTTCATGGCGGAAGCGCGCTACCGCGGCACCAAGGTGGTGACCGTCACGCCAGACTATTCCGAGGCGTCCAAATTCGCCGACCTATGGTTGCATCCGAAGCAGGGCACGGACGCCGCGCTCGCGCTCGCCATGGGCCACGTCATCCTCAGCGAATGGCACGCCAGGGGCCGCGGCGACTACTTCCTCGACTACTGCCGGAAGTACTCCGACATGCCGATGCTGGTGCTGCTGTCGGAGCGCGACGGGCGCCTCGTCCCGGACCGGCAGCTTCGCGCGAGCGACCTGGCGGGCAACGCCGGCGAGGGGAACAACCCGGACTGGAAGACGGTCGCGATCGACGACGCGACCGGCGCCCCCTACATCCCTACCGGCTCCGTCGGCTTCCGCTGGGGCGAGCAGGGCAAGTGGAACCTCGAGGGCCGCGACGCCCGCACGCTGGAAAACGTGACGCCGCGTCTGTCGCTCGCGGGCGGCGAGACCGCTCCGGTCGCCTTTCCCTACTTCGGCGACGGCGCACCCGAGTTCTTCAATCCGACCAGGCTCGGCGACACGGTCACGCATGAGGTGCCGACCGCCAGCGTCACGCTGGCCGACGGCAGCACGGCGCGCGTCGCGACCGTCTACGACCTGTTCCTGGCGAACTACGGTGTGACGGGTCAGGCGGCTTACGACGCGATGGCGCCCTACACCCCGGCCTGGGCGGAGGCCGTCTGCGGCGTGCCGCGCGCGCAGATCGTCGCCGTCGCGCGGGAATTCGCCGACAACGCCGAGAAGACCCGCGGCAAGTCCATGGTCATCCTCGGGGCCGCGCTGAACCACTGGTACCACTCGGACATGAACTACCGCGGCATCATCAACCTGCTGGTGATGTGCGGCTGCGTCGGCCAGTCGGGCGGCGGCTGGGCGCACTACGTCGGGCAGGAGAAGCTCCGGCCGCAGTCGGGCTGGATCCCGGTCGCCTTCGCCACCGACTGGGCAAGGCCGCCGCGCCAGCAGAACAGCACCTCCTTCTGGTACGCCCACACCGACCAGTGGCGCTACGAGACGGTGCAGGTGAAGGACCTGCTCTCGCCGACGGCGCCGAAGCCGCTCTCCGGCGCGCTGATCGATTTCAACATCCGCGCCGAACGCATGGGGTGGCTGCCCTCCGCGCCGCAGCTTGTGCGCAACCCGCTGACGATCGCGGGCGAGGCGGAAGCCGCGGGAATGCAGGTGCCGGCCTATGTCGCGCAGTCGCTGAAGGCCGGCACGCTCGAGATGTCCTGCGAGGATCCCGATCACCCGGCGAACTGGCCGCGCAACCTCTTCGTCTGGCGCTCCAACCTGCTCGGTTCCTCGGGCAAGGGGCACGAGTACTTCCTGAAGCACCTGCTCGGCACGCAGCACGGCGTGCAGGGCAAGGATCTCGGCGAGCAGGGCGCCGCGAAGCCCGAGGAGGCCGCCTGGCACGACGAGGCGCCAAAGGGCAAGCTCGACCTGCTGGTGACGCTCGACTTCCGGATGAGCACCACCTGCATGTACTCCGACATCGTGCTGCCCACGGCCACCTGGTACGAGAAGCACGACCTCAACACCTCGGACATGCACCCCTTCATCCACCCGCTCTCCGCCGCGGTGGATCCGGCCTGGGAGAGCCGGACGGACTGGGCGATCTTCCGTGGCATCGCGAAGCGCTTCTCCGCGCTGTGCCACGGGCACCTCGGCAAGGAGCGCGACGTCGTGCTCACGCCCCTGATGCACGACAGCCCGGGCGAACTCGGCCAGACGCACCAGGTGCGCGACTGGACGAAGGGCGAGGTCGAGCCAATCCCCGGCAAGACCATGCCGGCGGTGGCCGTGGTGGAGCGCGACTACCCCAATACCTTCGCCCGCTTCACGGCGCTCGGCCCGCTGATGGATAAGCTCGGCAACAACGGCAAGGGCATGGCGTGGAAGACCGACCACGAGGTCGGCTTCCTTCGCCACCTCAACGGCACGGTCGAGGTGCCGGGCGTCGAGGGCAAGCTGGCGAAGATGGACACCGACATCGACGCCTGCGAGACGCTGATGCACCTCGCGCCCGAGACCAACGGCCATGTCGCCGTGAAGGCGTGGGAGGCGCTGGGCAAGGCCACGGGGCGCGACCACCGCCACCTCGCCCTGCCGAAGGAGCACGAGGCGATCCGCTTCCGCGACGTGCAGGCGCAGCCACGCAAGATCATCTCCTCGCCGATCTGGTCGGGGCTGGAGAGCGAGGAGGTCTGCTACAACGCGGGCTACACGAACGTCCACGAGCTGATCCCCTGGCGCACGCTGTCGGGGCGGCAGCAGCTCTACCAGGACCATCCGTGGATGCTGGCCTTCGGCGAGGCGCTCTGCCTCTACCGTCCGCCGGTGGACCTCCGCGCGCACCAGTCGCTGCACAACGCGAAGCCGAACGGCCACCCGGAAGTGGCGCTCAACTTCATCACGCCGCACCAGAAGTGGGGCATCCACAGCGTCTACACCGACAACCTGCTGATGCTGACGCTCTCGCGCGGCGGGCCGATCGTCTGGATCAGCGAGACCGACGCCGGGACCATGGGCATCGAGGACAACGACTGGGTGGAGGCGTTCAACGCCAACGGCGCGCTCTGCGCGCGCGCCGTCGTCAGCCAGCGCGTCCCGAAGGGGATGATCATGATGTACCACGCGCAGGAGAAGATCGTGAACGTGCCGGGCAGCGAGATCACGCATGCCCGCGGCGGCATCCACAACTCCGTCACGCGGGCGACCGTGAAGCCCACGCACATGATCGGCGGCTACGCCCAGCTCGCCTACGGCTTCAACTACTACGGCACCATCGGCACCAACCGCGACGAGTTCGTGGTGGTGCGCAAGATGGCCAATGTCGAATGGCTGGACGGCCCGAGGGTCACGCCGCAGGCGGCGGACCTTCGGGCGGCCGAGTGAAGCGCGGGATGGGAAAGGAGATCACGCCATGAAGATCCGCGCGCAGATCGCGATGGTGCTCAACCTCGACAAGTGCATCGGCTGTCACACCTGCTCCGTCACCTGCAAGCAGGTCTGGACCAGCCGCGAGGGCGTCGAATACGCCTGGTTCAACAACGTCGAGACCAAGCCCGGCATCGGCTACCCGAAGGACTGGGAAAACCAGGACCGCTGGAAGGGCGGCTGGACGCGCAAGCGCAACGGCACGCTGCAGCCCAGGATCGGCGCGAAGTGGCGCATCCTGGCGAACATCTTCGCCAACCCGGACCTGCCGGAGATCGACGACTACTACGAGCCCTTCACCTTCGACTACACGCACCTGCAGACCGCGCCGGAGAGCGAGACGATGCCCGTCGCGCGCCCGGTGTCGCTGCTGACCGGCGAGCGCATGGAGATCAAGTGGGGCCCGAACTGGGAGGAGATCCTGGGCACGGAGTTCCGCAAGCGCAGCGCCGATCGCAACTTCGACGGCATCCAGAAGAAGATCTACGGCGAGTTCGAGAAGACCTTCATGTTCTACCTGCCGCGGCTGTGCGAGCACTGCCTCAATCCGGCCTGCGTCGCCTCCTGCCCCTCGGGCTCGATCTACAAGCGCGAGGAGGACGGCATCGTCCTGATCGACCAGGAGAAGTGCCGCGGCTGGCGCATGTGCGTCTCCGCCTGCCCCTACAAGAAGATCTACTACAACTGGCAGTCCGGCAAGGCGGAGAAGTGCATCTTCTGCTACCCGCGCATCGAGGCGGGCGAGCCGACGGTGTGCTCCGAGACCTGCGTCGGGCGCATCCGCTATCTCGGCGTGATGCTCTACGACGCCGACCGCATCCAGCAGGCCGCGGCGACGGAGAACGAGCAGCACCTGTACCAGGAGCAACTCGACCTCTTCCTCGATCCCGAGGATCCGCAGGTCATCGCGCAGGCCCGCGCCGACGGCGTGCCGGAAGCGTGGCTGGAAGCGGCGCGGTGCAGCCCGGTCTACCGGATGGCGATCGACTGGAAGATCGCCTTCCCGCTGCACCCCGAGTACCGCACGCTGCCGATGGTCTGGTACGTGCCGCCGCTCTCGCCCGTGCAGTCGGCGGCCGAGGCGGGACATGTCGGCTGGAAGGACGGCCTGCCCGACGTCGAGAGCCTGCGCATCCCGGTGAAGTACCTCGCCAACCTGCTCACCGCGGGGGCCGAGGCGCCGGTCGTCAGCGCACTGCAGCGGATGATGGCGATGCGCATGCACATGCGGGCCCGCACCGTGGAGAACCGCGACGACACGGCGATCCTGGCCCGCGTCGGCATGACGGCGGAACAGGTCGAGCTGATGTACCAGACCCTGGCCATCGCCAACTACGAGGATCGCTACGTCATCCCCTCGACGCATCGCGAATACGCCGAGAACGCCTTCGACCTGAAGTCGTCCTGCGGCTTCACCTTCGGCCAAGGCTGCTACGACGGCCGCACCGTCGGCAACCTGTTCAGCGCGACCGGCCCCTCCGCGGGCCGCATGGCGCCGCCGGCGATCCGCGAGGCGAACGAAGCCGCCGCCGCGACACAGGAGACCGGCCGATGAACCGCCGCCTCGCCATCCTCTCCGTCCTGCTGCGCTACCCGGACGCGGCGTTGCGGGCGGACCTGCCGGAGATCGGGCGCGCGATCCCGGCCGCCGGCTTCCGTTCGGACCTCGCGCCGCGCATCGCGCGGCTCGTGCGCCGGCTCGGCCTCGGCGACGGGCTCGACCGCGAGGAGGCCTATGTGCGCCTCTTCGACCGGGGCCGGGGGACCAGCCTGCACCTCTTCGAGCATGTTCACGGCGACACCCGCAACCGCGGGCCGGCGATGATCGAGCTGGCGCAGGTCTACGAGCAGGCCGGCTTCGCGATGGATGCGCGCGAGCTGCCGGACTTCCTGCCGCTCTTCCTCGAATTCTGCGCCCATGCGCCGGCGGAGGTGACGACGAACCTGCTCGGCCAGTGCGCGCCGATCCTCGACGGGCTGCATGCGAAGTTGCTCGGCCGCGGCAGTTCCGATGCGCGCGCCTACGCCGCCGTGCTTGCCGCCACGCTGGCCGAGGCCGGGATTCGCCCGGCGCAGCAGCCGACGGCCGAGCAGGAACGGAGCGACGCCGAGGAATTCGCTGAGCTCGATGCGGCCTGGGAGGCCGAGCCCGTGGTGTTCGGCCCTGAATCCGACCCCGACAAGCAGGGCGCCCGCGCGAAGGTGGGTGCCATGATCGACCGCCTGCGCGGGCTGCGCGCCAGCCACGCCATCCGCTGAAGGAGCGACGCCATGTCCGTCGTCTGGACCGGCTTCACCGACTACCTCCACGACTTCCTGTTCGGGATCTATCCCTACATCTGCATGGGCGTGTTCGTGATCGGCTCGCTCATCCGCTTCGACCGCGACCAGTACACCTGGCGCTCCGGCTCGTCCCAGATGCTGCGCGCCAAGCAGCTGCGCTGGGGCTCGAACCTCTTCCACTACAGCATCCTCTTCCTGTTCTTCGGCCACTTCTTCGGGCTGCTGACGCCGCACTGGGCCTATGAATGGGCGATCGCGCCGGCCGACAAGCAGCTCGTCGCGGTCACCGCCGGCGGCATCGCCGGCGCGGTCTGCTTCGTCGGACTGTCGCTGCTGCTGCACCGGCGGCTCTACGACCCGCGCATCCGCCGCACCTCGACCTACGCCGACACTTTCATCCTGGTGCTGCTCTGGGTGCAGCTCAGCCTCGGCCTCATCACACTGCCCTTCTCGCTCGGGCACAGCGATGGCCTTGCGATGCTCAAGCTCTCCGGCTGGGCGCAGGCGATCGTCACTTTCCAGGGCGGGGCGGCGGACATCATCCGCGGGCTGGACTTCCCCTATCTCGCCCATCTGGTGCTCGGAATGACGCTGTTCCTCGTCACGCCGTTCACACGCCTCGTGCACATCTTCTCCGCGCCGGTCTGGTACCTGTTCCGCTCCTGGCAGATCGTCCGCGTCCGCGGCGGCTCGACCGCGCGGCCCGGCCCGGTGCAGCGGCCAGGCCTGGTGCCCATCCCCGCGCCCGTCCTGGCGGACGAGCGCCCCCGCGTGCCGGCGGAGTGACAGACCATGGCCGTCCACTACCACCCGCGTCCCGCCGCCCCGACGCCGGCACCGAAGGCCCAGGGGCCGGCGTTGCCCGAGCACGACATCACCGTGAACGGCAGCGTCATCACCGCGCGCGACGTCGCGGCCGAGATGCAGCACCACCCCGCCGGCAGCCCCGACGCGGCGTGGGATGCGGCCGCACGCGCCCTTGTCGTGCGCCGCCTGCTGCTCGACGCCGCGGCCGAGGCCGGCACCGCCGCGGCCGGGGAGGCAGAGGAGGACGCGGCGATCTTGGCACTTCTCGCCGCCGAGATCCGTATCCCCACGCCGGACAAGGCGGCCCGCCGCCGCTGGTTCGCCGCCCATCCGGAGCGGTTCGGCCGGCCGGAGGCGTGGGAGGCCAGCCACATCCTGATCGCCGCCGATCCGGAAGTGCCGGAGGAGCGTGCGGCAGCCGAGGCGCGGGCGCGCGATCTCCTCGCGCAGGTCAGGGCGGCGCCGTGGCGCCTGGCGGAACTCGCGCGCCTCCACTCGGACTGCCCCTCGCGGGAAGAGGGCGGCGACCTCGGCCGCATCGCCCGCGGCTCCACCGTGTCGGAGTTCGAGGCGGCGCTCGCCGGTGCCACGGCCGGCAGGCTCCTCCCCGAGCCGGTACCAACCCGCTACGGGCTGCACGTCGTGCATGTGCATCGCCACCTCCCGGCCCAGGCGGTGGCCTTCGAGGACGTGGCGGAGGAGGTCGCCCGCGACCTCGTCCGCGCCTCCTGGGAGGCGGCGGCGCGGCAGTACATCGCCGTGCTGGCCTCCCGCGCGAAGATCGAGGGCTACGCCTTCGACGGCGTCGCCTCAGGCCCCCTCGTGCAGTAGCGGGAGGATGCGATGGACGCGGTGGAGGCGGAGGTCGGCGGCCTCGGGTCCGACCTCCTCGCGGATCCCTGCGCCTTCCTGGCGGCGGAGCATGGCCGCCAGCGCGCGCTGCTCGGCCACCTTGAACGCCTCGCGCGGCGCGCGCACGGGGCCGCGCAGCCGGCGATCGCCAAGGCCCTCGTCGCCTGGCTCGCTTGCGAGCTGCCGCTGCACCTGACCGACGAGGCCGACAGCATCATGCCCCGGCTGGCGGCAGCGGCGCCCGCGCTCGTGGTCCGCCTCGAGGCCGAGGACCTGGCGCTGCGCGACCTCCGCCAGAAACTCCGAGAGGCCGTGGCACCGATCGCCGCCGGCCACGCGGCGCCAGACGGATTCGCGGCGACGGCCCTGGCCTTCGCGCAGCTCTACCGGCAGCGCCTCGCCACCGAGGAGGCGGAGGTCCTGCCGACCGCGCGTCGCGTGCTGGACGCGGCCGCCTTCGACGCCATCGCCGCCGAGATGCGGCAACGCCGGAATTGAGGGGGGGAGGGCGACATGCCCGACGGATCGCGTGTGTGCGGCTGCGACGAACAGGACGGGCTGATCGCGCCCGACGTCGCGCTGCGCATCCTGCTCGACGACGCGGCGCCGGTCGCACGCGAAGCCACGATGCCGGCGACCGCCGCGCTGGGCCGCGTGCTGGCGCGCGCCGTCGTGGCGGAATGTGACCTGCCGCCCTTCGACCAGGCGGCCATGGACGGCTTCGGCTTCACGGCCGCAGATTGCGCGGCCGATGTGCCGCCCCGCCTGGGCCGCCGGATTGCCGCGGGCGACGCGCCCGGTACGGAGGTCGCGCCGGGCGAGGCGGTGCGCATCCTGACCGGTGCCGCGGTCCCCGCCGGGGTCGCCGCCGTCCTGATGGAGGAGCACGCCGCGGTGCGCGCCGGCCAGGTGCGGGCTCGGCGGCGGCCGCGGCTGGGCCAGAACATCCGCCGGCGCGGCGAGGACGTCACCGCGGGCACCGAGGTCCTGGCGCCCGGCACGCGCCTCGGCGCGCGGCACGTGGCGCTGCTGGCCGCGCTCGGCGTCCCCCGCGTGCACGTCCGGGATCGCGTGCGCGTGGCGCTGCTGTCCAACGGCAACGAGCTCGACGGGCGGCAGGGGCTGCGGGACAGCAACCGTCCGATGCTCAGGGCGGTGCTCGCGGGCCAGCCGGCGGAGGTCGAGGATCTCGGGCTGCTGCCCGACGATCCGGTTCGGCTCGCCGCCGCGCTGCGGGAGACGGCGGCGCGGGCGGACCTGATCCTCGCCTCCGGCGGCGTCTCCGGCAGCGACGCGGACTACCTGCCGGCCGCGCTCGCGGCCGCGGGCGGCGAGGTCGAGGTGCTGAGGCTGGCGCAGAAGCCCGGCAAGCCGCTGGCGCATGGGCGGCTCGGCGCCGCGCGCTGCCTGTTCCTGCCCGGCAATCCGGTAGCAGCCCTCGTCGGGATGCTGACGCTCGGCCTGCCGCTGCTGCACCGCCTCGCGGGGCTGCACGCCGCGGCGCCGCGCCTCACGCCCTGCGTCCTGGCCGAGGGCTTCGCGCGCCAGCCCGGCCGCGTCGAGTATGTCCCCGTGCGGACCCTTGGCGAGACCGAGGACGGTCTGCTGCTGGTGGAGCGGACGGGCCCGGCCGGATCGGCACGGCTGCTGCCGCTTGCCGCCGCCGAGGGCCTGCTGCGCGTCCCGGCAGCGCTCGATTCCGTCCCCGTGGGCAGCCGCTTCGGCATGCTGCCCCTGCAGGGGATCGCCTGAGATGGCCAGCGCCAACCCTACCCGGCCGACCCGTGGGGCGCTGCGTCGCCTCGTGGACGGGTTCGACCGCTTCCGCGACCAGCACTTCGAGCACGACCACGAGCTGTACGATACGCTGCTCGACGGCCAGCGGCCGGAGGTGATGGTGATCGCCTGCTCGGACAGCCGCACCGACCCCGCCATCATCTGCGGCGCCGAGCCAGGCGATCTTTTCGTGGTGCGCAACGTCGCCGCGCTGGTGCCGACCTACGAGCCGGACCGCCGGCCGCGCGGCACCTCGGCGGCGATCGAGTTCGGCGTGGTCGCGCTCGGCGTGCGGCACGTGATCGTGCTCGGGCACAGCTTCTGCGCTGGCGTCCGGTGCCTGCTGGAGCATGACCACGGCGCCCGGCGCTTCGACTTCGTCTCGGACTGGGTCGAGATCGCCTCGGAGGTGCGCGACGAGATGGACGGGCTGGTGACCGAGGCCGACCGGCCGGTCATCGCGCGCCGGGCCGAGCAGGCGGCCGTGCTGGCGAGCCTTAGGCACCTCCACAGCTACCCCTTCATCGCAGAGCGCGTGGCGGATGGGCGGCTCTCCCTGCACGGCTGGTACTTCCACTTCGGCTGGGGCCTGCTGCAGGCCGCGGAGGGACCGGACGGCCCGTTCCGCCAGGTGGACCGCGGCATGCCGCCGGCGCCCGCCATGGGCCGCGCCGCAGCGGAGCCACCGGCATGAGCGCCCCGGCCGCCGCGACCTCCCGGCGCCCGGCCGCGGCCGCCGCTCGCCCGACGCCCTTCGCGATGCCGCTGTTCCGGCATGGCTTCCGCCCCTTCTTCCTGCTCTGCGGCCTCTGGGCCGTCGCGGCGATGCTCGTATGGACGGCAGCGCTGCACGGTACGCGGCTGCCCGAAGGCCTGCTCCCCGACGTGCGGTGGCACGCGCACGAGATGATCGCAGGCTTCGTGGGCGCCGCGATGGGCGGCTTCCTGCTGACCGCCGTCCCGAACTGGACGGAACGCCCGGGCTACGCCGGCTGGCCCGTGATCTGGCTCTCGGCGCTGTTCGTCGCCGCGCGGCTAGTCCTCCTGCCGGGCGTGCCGCTCCCGCCCGCGGTCGCGGCGGCCTTGGCGCTGCTGCCGATCCCTGCACTGTTCCTCACGGTGCTGCCGGCCCTCCTCGCGGCCCGGACACCGCGGCTGTTCGGCCCGCCCGCCCTGATCCTGGCGTTCTGGATCGGCGACCTGCTGATGCTGGGCGAGGCCGCCGGCTGGTTTGCGGGCACCTGGGCAGTAGGGCAGATGCTCGCGCTGAACGTCGCGCTGGCGCTGGTCGGGCTGATCGGCGGGCGGATCGTGCCGGCCTTCACGGTAAACGCGCTGCGAAAGGCAGGCCGCCCGGTGGAGCTCCGGCCGCTGCCGGGCGTGGATCGCGCGGGCATCCTGGCGCTGATCGCGGTGGTCCTGGTGGACCTCGCCGCGCCGGGCAGCCTGCTCGCCGGCGGCGTGGCGGCGGCGGCAGGCCTGCTGGCGGCGCTCCGCCTGTCGCGCTGGCACGGGCTGAGGACCGGGCAGGAACCGCTGCTCTGGGTGCTGCATGCCGCTTACGCTCTGATCCCGGCCGCACTGCTGCTGAAGGCGGGGTTCCTGCTAACGGCGGCGCCCTGGGCGACGGCCTGGCTTCACCTGCAGGCGGCTGGCGCCATCGCGATGATGATCCTGGCGGTGATGACGCGGGCGACGCTCGGGCACACCGGCCGCGACCTGACGGCCGCGCTGCCCGTCACGGCAGCCTATGGCCTGCTGCTCGGTGCCGTCCTGCTGCGCGTCTTCGGAGGTCTGGCGCTGCCGGCCATGACGGCCCTGGCCGTGGCCGCGCTGCTCTGGATCGCGGCCTTCGCGGTCTTCGTGGCCGTCTTCGGGCCCATGCTCCTGGCGCCGCGGCCGGACGGGAAGCCCGGCTGAGCCTGTCCGTTTCCAGGCGTCATAAGAACGACGATGAGGAGATTGATCGAATGTACGACGAACGGAAGCTGCCAGCGGCGGCCGGCGAGGTTGCGAAGGCCTATCCTGAGATCTGGCGCGCCTATGCCGCGTTGGGCGCGGCCTGCGCCGAAGCCGGGCCTGTCGACGGCCAGGCGTTGCGTCTGGTGAAGCTGGCGCTGGCTATCGGCGCCGGGTCGGAAGGAGGGGTCCATTCCCATTGCCGCCGCGCGCTCGAGGAAGGCGTGCCGGCCGCTGCGCTGAGGCAGGTGGCGTTGCTGGCAATCCCGACCCTCGGCTTCCCACGCGCCGTCGCCGCGCTGACCTGGGTCGAGGACGTCACGGACCCTGAGACGCGACGCCACCCGACCAAGGCATGACGCGCGAGGGCACACCTATCCCCTTGGGACCTCGGGCGCGCCTCGCAACGAACGCATCAGGCATTCGATCCCGAGGCCGGCAGTCCGACGGGATCGCACTCTGACGCGGAGCGAGTGTCAAATCCGGGCGCCCCGTCCGAACCGGCAAGATGCCGTCCGCGGCGCACGTCAGTACGGCAGCGGCGACATGCCGATCGCGCCCGGATGCGCGGCCAGGAAGAGCAGCCAGAGCAGCAGGCTCGCGCAGAGGCGCAGCGCGCTGGGCGGGCCTGTGGGCCGCCAGCGCCCATCGAGCAGGGCGGAAAGCGGCCAGCCGGAGCTGTGCGCCGCGAGCCTCGTCCACGCCTCTTCGCCAAGGAGCCGCCGCTTGCGCCGGTCGATGATCTGCATGCCCAGGGCGGCGAAGCCGGCGAAGGCACCGAACAGCAGCAGGTGGGCGAGATTGCCGTTCGGCACCGCGTGCCCGACCGCCCAGAGCGCGATGGCCAGCAGTAACGGATGCCGCGCGACGCCCGCAATCCCCGGCCGCTGCGGGTCGAAGCCCGCCGCGCGCCCGCCGAAGGAAAGCGGGTTTGGTGCCGCGATGCCGAAGGCGACCAGTAGGCAGACAAGCGGCATGAGCAGGTTCGTCACCCAGGCCTGCCAGGGCGCGTAGGGCCAGAGCTCCAGGTAGGGCGCGCGCCCGGCCGCCGCGACGAGCCAGGCGAGCATCCCGAGCGAGACGAGGCTGTAGGCGAGGAGATAGCCGCGCTCGCCCAGCGCCGCCGCCAGCGGCCGGCGCATCGCCGGGCGCGCAGGCAGAGTGTGGGAGAGGAGGAACGCCGCGAAGGCCGCGACGAACTCGCCCCACCCGCCCATCATGCCCCCTTCGGCCGGAAGGCGACGCAGACGGCCGGTTCGGCGTCCAGGCGCGGCCCGCCGATGAGGTCGATGCAGTAAGGGATGGCCGGGAAGACGGCGTCCAGGCATTCGGCGATGGCCGAGGCCTTGCCCGGCAGGTTGACGATCAGGCTGCGCCCGCGCGTGCCGGCGGTCTGGCGGGAGAGGATCGCGGTCGGCACGGCGCGGAGCGAGACCGCGCGCATCAGCTCCCCGAAGCCCGGCAGCATCCGGTCGCAGACCGCCTCGGTCGCCTCCGGCGTCACGTCGCGCGGCGCGGGGCCCGTGCCGCCGGTCGTGACGATCAGGGGGCAGCCCCCCTCGTCCGCCAGCTCGCGCAGCGCCGCCTCGATCTCCGGCCGCTCGTCGGGCACCAAGCGACGCAGCGGGTGCCAGGGCGTGAGCAGGATGCGGGCAAGCGCGGCCTCGATGCCGGGCCCGCCCTTGTCATCGTAGATGCCGCGGAAGGCGCGGTCGGAGACGGTGACGACCCCGATGGGCACCGACGGCGCGGTGCCGCCGGTCGCCGGCGTCGCCCCGCTCATGCGCCGCACCTCGGGAACAGCACCTCGTCCTCCAGCCGGATGTGCTCGCGCAGGTCGGCGGCGAAGCGGCCGAGCGCATCGCGCAGCGCCTCGCCGCCCGGCGCGACGGGCAGCGCCAGCAGGGCGTCGAGCCGTTCGAGATGCGCCTCGTGGTCGTCGCGCATGATCTCGACTGCCATGCCGAGGTTGTCATGGCCGCCTAGGATCATCGGAAAGAGCCCGTCCTCCTCCTTCCGCATGTGCCCCTCCATCTCGTAGGCGATGCGCGACAGCGCCTCGGCGAGCGCCGGCGTGGCCCCCCGCGCCAGCCGCAGGAGCTCCGGCAGCTGGCGCCGGTGCTCCGCGTGGTAGCGGTCGAGGATATGGGCGATCAGCGCGGCGTCGTCGGCCTCCGCGGCGTCGGCGAGCATCCCTGGCCTCCCGGCGCGCTCAGGCGCCGAAGCGCGGGAAGAGCACGTTGTTCTCCAGGTGGATGTGCTCCATCAGCTCGTCGGCGAAGGCCCGCGTGCCGGCATAGAGCGCGCGCCAAGTGTTGCAGGCGTGCTCGGGCGGAACGCCGCCATTCGTCAGGCCTTCGATGAGCTTCAGGTGTTCGCCGGCGTCATCATGCTCGTGCCGCATGGCGCCGATCGGATGCGCGATCATCGGGTGGCCGCCACGGCGCATCATGGGGAAGAGCACCCCCTCCTCCTTCGCCATGTGGCTCTCGAGCTCGGCCGCCAGATCGTCCAGCACGGTGGCGAGGCCGACCGGCGCGCCCTCGCGGTCGCCATGCACCGCCTCGACGCGCCGGGCGAGGCGGATCAGCTCGGGCAGGTCCCGGCGATGGGCGGCATGGTAGCGGGTGACGATAAGGTCGATCAGCGCGTCGGTGTCGGCCGGAGCGTCGGCCTCGGCCCGCACCAGGGCGGCGAGCTCGGCCTCCACGGTGCCGAGATCCGCCCCGCGGGCAGCCACGGCCTCGGCGAGCGGCGCCGCGCCGCCGCAGCAGAAGTCGAGCTTGTGGCGCCGGAACACCGCCGTCGCGCCGGGGAGCGTCGCGGCGATGTCCGCCACGCTGCGCACGGCGAAGCCGGGCTCGACGACGAGGGTCTCGGTCATGGGTGGTCTCCTGGCGCCGGACGGCGCGGGCTGGCCGGCAGCGCGAGAGGGATCAGCCCCATCTCCAGGCTGCGGGCGATGCGGCGGGCGCGGTCGAGCATGTGCCCGGCGCCCTCAGGGCTGAAGGACGCGCAGGCGGTGCGCTCGAACAGCGCGAGCCAGCGGGAGAAGTGCTCGGGCGCGAGGTCGAGATGCGCATGCGCCCGCATCGGCTGGCCATGGTACTCGCCGGTCATCAGGGCGACCGAGCACCAGAAGCGGGTGAGCTGCGCGATATGCGCCTCCCAATCCGCGACGCCAGCGAAGGCGGGGCCGAGCAGCGGATCCTGCCGGGCGGCGCCGTAGAAGGCGCGCAGGAAGGCCTCGATGGCCGGGCGGTCGAGCCCGGTGGCCTCCGTCACCGCATCCGCGAAGGCCGTACGGCGGTGGGGGTCTGGGGAGGTTGAGAGCGCGGCGGACAAACTGGTATCTCCAATGCCACTTACCTTCTGCCAGGATCGTGGTATCGTCAATACCAATTTGAGGGATGGCCCGTGCGCCTGCTCGCCTCCACCGACTTCGCCCTGCGGGTGCTGATGCGCCTCGCCGCCGATCCTGCCCGGCATCGCAGCACCGAGGCGCTGGCCGGGGAGGTCGGCGTGCCGCGCAACCACCTGCACAAGATCGTCCAGGACCTGGCCGAGGCCGGCATCGTGCGGACACTGCGCGGCGCCCGCGGCGGCGTCATGCTGGCGCGGTCGCCGGCGGAGATCAGCCTCGGCAGCGTGGTCCGGCGGCTTGAAGGGGGCCAGGCGCTGGTCGAGTGCTTCCGCCCGGATGGCGGCGCCTGTTGCCTCAGCCCGGATTGCCACTTGCGCGGCGTGCTGTGGCGGGCGCGCGAGGCGTTCCTGGCCACGCTGGACCGCACTAGCCTCGCAGACTGCGCGCCGACCCCAGGCACGTCTTCGGACGCGGTGGAGGCGCTGGAGGCATGACGGAGATACCGGCCATCCCTCGGGCGCCCGCAGCTGCCGCCGCCGCGGCCGATGACTTGCTCCCCGTGCTGAGCGCGCTGCCGGCCGGCATCCCCGAGGCTACCGTCACGGCGTATGTGGAAGGTCTCGGACACGACGAGCCAAGCCCCTCCTCCCGGGGTGGGGAGCGCAGCGATCAATGCCGACGCCTCTGCGTGGTGGATTGCGGCCTCGGCGCGCTCGGCATCGTGCCGCTGCGCTGCGTCGGCGAGATGGCACGGCGGAGGGAGGCGCGGCAGAAGGGCACCGGTGCTCCGGACCCCGAGCTCGCACCGGTCGGCATGCGGCTCGCCTGGGTGCCGATCGCCGCTTCGCCCGACTTCGTCGCGCTGCGGACACAACTCGTCTGGCAGGATATCTTCGCCCTCGCTGCCGGAAGCCAGGCACCGCCGGTGCGGCGGGAAGCCCTGCTGCGCATCGGGTCCGACAGCGGTCTGCCAGGCGGACCTGGGCCGCTCCTCGAGACGCTGCGCCTGCAGGGGCGCCTCTGGGCACTGGATCAATGGGTGCTCCGCCAGGGCTGCGCCGAGGCCGCCGCCTGGGATGATGCGGCCATTGCCGCGCTGAACATCACGCCAGAGGGCTTCGCCGAGGATCTTAAAGGGGCAGTGGAGCGTGCACTTGCGGCGACAGGGCTGCCGCCAGCACGGCTTCAGCTCGAGCTGACCGAGGATGCGGCGCTCGCCGACGTCCGGACGACCGCCGCAAAGATCGCAGACCTGCGCGCCATGGGTGTCACGGTGGCTCTCGACGATTTCGGGGTTGGCCAGGCGTCGCTTGGCGTGCTCGCGCGGCTGCCGGTGAACAAAATCAAGCTCGACCGATGCTTCGTCCGCGACCTCTGCGAGGACCGCGGCATGCACGTGATCGTCGGCGGCATCGTGGAGATGGCACATGGGCTGGGCATGACGGTCTGCGCGGAGGGTGTGGAGACACCCGGCCAACTGGCTGCCTTGCGCGACATTGGTTGTGACGAGGCGCAGGGCTTTCTGCTTGCCAGGCCCGGCCCAGTGCAGGGCACACCTCAGCGAGCCGTCACAGCCCAGCAATCCGTCGAAATTACAACATATGGTGGGCGACGCGCTGCTTTAATGTCTATATCTTGTGTTTCCCGACTCGACCATGCGAGCGGCGAGGAAGGCATGAGATGGACGGTTCTCTCCGCGGGCTTCGCGCGTTCGGCCTGGCCACCCCTCCCGGCTCGAGCTTCGGCGAGGCGCCGGCGCCGGCACGGACCCTCGATCCCGGCATGGGCTTGGCGGTCGCCCGCCGCACCGTGTTCCGTGACGCCGACCACGAGGATTTCGGCCGCGTGGCGGACCGCGTGGCGGCCGGCAACATGGCGCTCCTCGGCCCCTCCGCCGACCGCCTCGAGCAGGCGCGGCTGCGGAACGCCATCGCCACCGGCGCCCTGATCACCTCCGGCCGGCACCTCCAGCACGGCGATGCGGACCAGCCGGGCCGCAACATGGAGGTGTTCACCAACTGCGCGACCGCCAGCTCCTCCTTCGCGCTGTTCTACCTGCTGCTGAACGGCAGCGGCGTCGGGCGGTCCTATGACGACGAGCTGATCGCCGTCGATTGGGCGGCCGCCCCGCGCCTGCTGCTGCACCTCTCGCGCGATCACGCCGACTGGCCCGACACGCGCGAGGAGCTGCACCGGCTCGGCACGGAGTTCGGCCTGCTGCCCTGGGGCACGGGCCTTGGCGCCTTCTCCGATGTCCAGGAGGCGGAGATCCGCGCCTGGCTCGCGCGCGAGTTCCTTGCCGATCCCTCAGCCGCGCCGTCCGATGCGATACGCCACGCCGTCGCCGACAGTCGCGAGGGCTGGGGCAAGGCAGTGGAACTGCTGGAGAGCCTCGCCTTCGCCGGCGCCCGCGACCGGACGCTGCTGCTCGACTTCTCCGCCATCCGCCCACGCGGTGCGCCGATCGGCGGCATGCAGGGGCGCCCGGCCTCGGGCCCGCTCTCCCTGATGCGGGCCTTCGTGAACCTCCGCCACCACGTCCTGGAACCCGCCCGCCACCGTGCGCCGGATGACGAGGCATTGCAGCCCTGGGAGCAGGCGCTGCTGGTGGACCACCACCTGTCGGTTGAGGTCCAGGTCGGCGGCGCCCGCCGCGCTGCCCGCATGGCCACCAAGTCCTGGCGCGATCCCGGCATCTTCCGCTTCGTCCGCGCCAAGTCGGAAGGCGGCCTCTGGACCGCCAACAACTCCGTCATGGTGGATGCGGCGTTCTGGGATGGCGTGCGCGCGGCCCGCACAGGCAGCGAGGCGCCGCTCGACCGCCACGCGCTTGCCGTCTTCGAGGAAGCGACGCGCTGCGGCTACATCAATGGCGAGCCCGGCTTCATCAACGGCGACAAGCTGGAGGACCACCGCACCGGCGCGGCACGCCAGAAGCCGGTACACGCGGACGGGCGCGACCTCCGCTCCTCCCGCTACCAGGCGGACCACGCCGTGCCCCTGCTGGCCGAGCTCGCGCGCCGCGCACAGGCGGCGCGCTTCCCCGTCACCACCAACCCATGCGGCGAAATCACGCTGCACGTCACGGGCGGTTACTGCGTCATCGCCGACTTCGCGCCGCTCCTGGCGTGCCCCGAGGACCTGTCGCGGGTCGTCCCGGGTGACGTGCCGGAGGAGCTGGCGCGTGTCTGGGATGCGCGGGTGGAGGACAGCGTGCGCCTCGGCGTGCGCTTCCTGATGCGCGCCAACCTGATGGACGCGCTCTACGGCGAGGAAGTGCGGCGCACCAACCGCATGGGCATCGGTCCCACGGGGCTGCACGAATGGGCCTGGATGCGCTGGGGCCTTGGCTTCGACGACCTGCTCGACGAGGGTCGCGCCGCGCCCTTCTGGGCCATGCTCGAACGCCTGTCGGAGGCTGCGAAGGCCGAGGGGCTGGCCTATGCCGCGGAGCTGGGGCTGGAGGCGCCGGTCACCGTGACCACCGTCAAGCCGGCCGGCACGACGAGCAAGCTCTTCGGCCTGACGGAAGGCGCGCACCTGCCGGCGCGGCGGCAGTACCTGCGCTGGGTGCAGTTCAAGGGCACGCGCGACGGCGAGGGGCGCTGGGCGGCCGACAGCGACCGGCTGCTGCCGGATTACGAAGCGCGCGGCTACCCGGTCCGCGGGCTGCGGTCCTTCCCCGGCATGTCCATCGTCGGCTTCCCCACACTGACGCTGATCCAACGCCTCGGCATCGGGGAAAAGCTGGTCACTGCACCAGAGGCTCCGCCAGAGCTGCAGTATCGCTGGCTCTCCATGCTGGAGCGCCACTGGATCGGCGCGGAGCGCGGCAACCAGGTTTCCTACACGTTGAAGATCTACACCGACCGCCACGACCTGGAGGCGTTCCGCGACCTGCTGCTGGAGCACCAGCCGCGCATTCGCTGCTGCGCCATCCTGCCGAGCCGGCCCGACAGCGAGCTCGGCTACGAGTACCTGCCGGAGGAGGAGGTGGCGCTCGGCCGTTTCGCGGCGATTGTGGAGGGCATCCAGGATCCCGCGTTGCACGAGGCCGTGGACATGGCCCACCTCGCCTGCGCGTCCGGGGTGTGTCCGCTGTGAGGGCGCCAGCGAACCGCAGCCCCAAGGGACACGAAAACGCCGCCGCGCCCAGGCCGCCGTGCTGTCGGCGGCCCGGCATCCCTTGCTACCCTCTACTCGGCGGCCAACGGCAAGGTCGCCGACGCGACCGCCGGCATGCGGAGTACTGACGGCACCCAGCCCGTGCCGGCCAGCAGCCCAGCCGCCGCCTCGGCCATGTCGCCCTTCTTCGCGCCGGCCAGCCCGCGGGCAGCGGCCTCGCTTGCGCCCTCGCGCACGGCCTCGGTGATCAGCGCCTTCGTCACCCGGTCGAGGTAGGCCGGCCGCGTCGGCGTCCACCACGCGGCCGGGTCCAGCCCGGCGAGGACCGCCACGCGTGCCGCAGGCTCCGACGCCCCCTCCCCCGCCGTCCAGTCGGCGGACCCGGCGTCGGCCGAGGCCGCAACGCACACCGCCAGCAGCGCCGCGACCTCGCCCGCTTCGGCTGCCTCCACCCAGGCCCAGAGGCGGGCGGGATCGGCCGGCAGCGCCTCACGCCACCGCCCGAGGCCGCCCGACAGCGCGGCGGCGCCGGGCGACGCCTCGACGCCCGGCGCGCCCGCGTCCAGCCCTGTGCCGGGCAGCGGGGCCCGCACCACCCCGCCCCAGGGGTGGCGATGGACGACGGCGAGCGCCATCGCGTGCGTCATCACCCGGAGCGCGAGGTCCGGGCGCTCCGCCAGGGTCGCGCGGAGCATGGCCGTGCGGTGCGCGAGCAACTCGGCGCGGAGCACGCCGGGGAGCGTCGGAGAGCGGTCCTCCGCATCGTCGGCGCCCCCTGCCTCCCCCGCCTCCTCGTGGCCCGGCTCGCCGCCCTCGTCGTCGTCCGCCGGCTCGTCGGGCATGGCGTCCTCGTCGCGCACGAGGCCGCGCTCCACCCGCACCCCCTCGCCCCACCCGTCGAGC
>NZ_JAERQN010000001.1 GCF_016805305.1 Falsiroseomonas ponticola
ACCCTTCCCCCCGTGTCCACCCCCGCCACATGACCCAAAAGCCACACAGCAAAAGCAGCAGGAAGCCAAAAGGCAACCTAACTTCTCTTCCCTCAACAGATGCACAGCTTGAATGAACAAGATCCCGTCCCTGGCCAGTACCCTGACCAGAAGCACCATCGCATCGCTGCGTGGAAGAGATCGGCGCCGTATGGCGGGGCGCAGCATCTAGTGGCTTTCACCACCGAGTGCAACCCCGCTTTCCAGCGCACCGTCCGGGAACCATCGGCTCCGTTCTGGTGAGGCGGCTTTTACGGGCGGGGCCGGGGGGTGTCAACGATACCCCGTCACCAAACGGACATGGCAGCCATGACCGCCACGCCGTTGACACAAACCTCTTCTCGTCACGCAGCCGAAGCGGTCAACCCGTTGACTTCATTCGCCTTCGCCCAGATGGTCCGCCCCCTCACCGCCCGGACAAGACCACAGCATGACGCCAGCGACCCGCCTCGCCCTCTCGATCTGCGCCCTTCTCGCCGCCCCTCTCGCGGCCGCCGCAGCATCGGAACCTCCGGCCGAGGCGCAGCGCGTCCTGACCGTCCGCCGGGGCGATACCCTTGGCGAGCTCCTCGCCGGCGCCGGCGTCAGCCAGGCGGAGGCGCATGAGGCGATCGCCGCCCTCCGCCCCGTCTTCCCGCCCCGCGGCCTCGCCGTGGGGCAGGAGGTCGGCCTCCGCCTCGACCCCGATCGCGACAACGCCCTCCTGTCGCTGGAGATCGAGCCCGCCCCCGGCCGCACCATCGCGCTTCGCCGCCAGGCCGATCGCTGGGTGGTGGAGGAGCAGGTCATCCCCCGCCAGCGCCACCTCGCCCGGATCGAGGCCCCCATCATCGGCGGCGTCTACCTGACCCTGACCCGCGCCGGCATGCCCGCGCCGCTCACCCATTCGCTGATCCGCGCGCTCTCCCATGAGGTGGACTTCCAGCGCGACATCCAGCCGGGCGACCGCATCGCCGTCGCCTTCGAACGGCTGCGCGCCCCGGATGGCGACCTGCTCGGCCATGGCCAGCTGCTGCACGCCTCCCTCACCCTCTCGGGCCGGGAGCTTTCCGTCTGGCGCCATGTCGAGGCGGATGGCGACGTCGCCTGGTACCATGCGGATGGCCGCCCGCTGGCCGGCGGTTTCCTCCGCACGCCGCTCGATGGCGCGCGCCTCACCTCCGGCTTCGGCATGCGCCGCCATCCCGTGCTCGGCTTTTCCCGCCGACATGAAGGCCTGGACTTCGCCGCCCCCCCGGGCACGCCGATCTACGCGGCCTCCGACGGGGTGGTCGCCGCCGCGCGGATGGAACGCGGCTATGGCCGCACCGTGCGGCTGCGCCATCCCGGCGGGGTGGAGACCGTCTATGCCCACATGTCCCGCTTCGCCCGCAACCTGAAGCCGGGCGACCGCGTGCGGCAGGGTGACGTGATCGGCCATGTCGGCTCCTCCGGCATGTCCACCGGCCCGCACCTTCACTATGAGATCCGCCTGGCCGGCCGCGCCCAGGACCCCGCCCGCGCCGCCCTGCCGGCCGGGGAGCGCCTGCGCGGCCCCGAACTCGCCGCCTTCCATGACCGGCGGCGGGAGCTGACCCGCCAGATGGCGCAGATCGCCTCCGGCCGGACGGAGGTGGCGCTGGCGGGCGATTGATCGCCCGCCAGCCTTTTTCCCCCTTGGGGCGGGCGATTGATCGCCCGCCAGCCTTTCCCCCCCTTGGGGCGGGCGATTGATCAGCCCCCGGCCAGGCTCTCCGCCAGGTTCGGCTCCGTCGCCAGGCGGCTCGGCAGCAATTCCCCCCGCCGCTCCAGCAGCGGGTGGGCCACCATCGCGAAATGCGCGCCGATGCGGCGCAGGTCCCGCACCGCATCCAGCAGCAGCCCGGCCGCGGCGCCACCCTCCGCGGCGGAACGGTCGGCGGCCTCCGCCATCCGGCGCAGCGCGCTGCGCTCCGCATCCCGCAGCGCCTCCTTCTCCCGCACCAGGCGCCGCGCGGCTTCCGCATCCTCCCGGATGAAGACCGCGACGGCCAGGCGCAGCTGCGCCTGGAGGCGCAGATGCAGCCCGGTGATCTCGGCCGCGATGTCGCCGGGCAGCACCAGCCCGCGCCGCGTCCATTTCTGGGCGAGGCCCAGCAGGTCCCGCTCCAGCACATCCCCCGCATGTTCCAGGCTGACGGCGAAGGCGCGGATCTCGGCCAGCCGGCGCGCATCATCCTCCCCCAGCGTCTCCTGCGGGATGCGCGCCAGGTAGCCCTGCACCTGGCGGTGCAGCCGGTCCACCTGGTCATCCAGCCGCTTGGCCACCTTGGGCCGCTCCCGGTCCCCCTCCTGGAAGGCGGCGGTGGAGGCCGCCAGCATCGCCTCCACCGTATCCGCGATGCGCAGCACCTCCCGCGCCGCATTCGCCAGCGCCACGGGCGGCGTCTCCAGCGCATCGGGGTCGAGGTAGCGGGCCGCCGCGGGGTCCTCGGCCGGCGGGCGGTCCGGCACCAGCCGTTCCAGCCCCCGCGCCAGCGGCCCCAGCAGCGGCCAGGCCAGGATGGCGGTGCCGAGGTTGAAGGCCAGGTGCGCCTGCGCGGCGAAGATCGCGCCCGGCTCCGCCTCCAGCACCGGCAGCAGCGGCGGCATGGCGCCCAGCACCAGCACGGCGCCGGCCACCCGGTTGGCGATGTTGCCCAGCGCCACGCGCAGCCGCGCCCGTTCCGGCCCGGCCTCCCCCAGCGCGCCCAGCAGCGGGTTCACCGCGCTGCCGATATTGGCGCCCAGCACCATGGCGATGCAGGCCTCCGCCCCCAGCAGGCCGGATGCGGCCAGCGAGGCGATGAACAGCATGGCCGCGACCGAGGAATGCGCCGCCCAGGCCAGCAGCGCCGCCACCACCAGGTTCGGCAGCGGCATGTCGGCGAAGACGCCGACCAGCGCCCGCAGGGTGGGGGATGCCTCCACCGGCGCCATGCTGGCGGAAAGCAGGTGCAGCGAGATCAGCATCAGCCCGACGCCGATGAAGACCCGGCCGATATCCTTCCCCCGGCTGCCGCTGCTGCGCCGGAAGGCGACCACCCCCGCCAGCACCAGCGCCGGCGCCAAGGCGGAGACCTCGAAGGACAGGGCGAAGACGATCAGCGCGGTGCCGATATTGGCCCCCAGCATGGCCGCCAGCGCGGGCGCCAGCGCCACCCCGGCACCGGCCGCGAAGCTGCCCACCATCAGCGCCGTCGCGGTGGAGGATTGCAGCGCCGCGGTGGCGAACAGCCCGGCCAGCACGGCGCGCACCCGGCTGCCCAGCGCCACGCCCAGCCCCTGGCGCAGCCGCATGCCGAAGGCCCGCTGCACCCCGGACTGCACCATGTGCAGGCCCCAGAGCAGCAAGGCGGCCTCGCCAGCCAACTCCACCAGCAGCAATGCCTGGGACAAGGCCTCACCCCTCTGTCATAAAACTGAAACAGAGAGATTAGGCCCAGAAGGGCGCACCGGGGAAGGCGCCGCCTTCCCCGGACCCCATCCGCCAGGCCCGAGACGGGCCTGGACCGTCGTCGGTCAGGCGGCCTGCTTCAAGGCGGGGCGGACTTCGAGGCCGTCGGGGCTGGCCGTCACGCGCAGCACCGCGCCATCGCCGACCGTGCCTTCCAGCAGCAAGCCGGCCAGGCGGTCCTGCAGGCTGCGCTGGATCACCCGCTTCAGCGGCCGGGCGCCATAGGCCGGGTCGTAGCCCGCTTCCGCCAGCCATTCCCGCGCGCTGTCATCCAGCTCCAGCGTGATGTGCCGGTCGGCCAGCAGCTTGCGCAGCCGCACCAGCTGGATATCGACGATATGCGCCATGTCGCCCCGCGCCAGGCGGCGGAACAGCACCACCTCGTCCAGCCGGTTCAGGAATTCCGGCCGGAACCGCTCCCGCACCGCCCGCATCACCGCCGGCCGCGCGGCCTCGATATCCGCACTCTCCGGCAGTTCGGCGATGGCCTGGCTGCCGAGGTTGCTGGTCAGCACGATGATGGTGTTGCGGAAATCGACCGTCCGCCCCTGGCCATCCGTCAGGCGCCCATCATCCAGCACCTGCAGCAGGATGTTGAAGACGTCCTCATGCGCCTTCTCCACCTCGTCGAACAGGATCACCTGATAGGGCCGCCGGCGGATGGCCTCGGTCAGCGCGCCGCCCTCGTCATAGCCGACATAGCCCGGGGGGGCGCCGACCAGGCGGCTGACGGCGTGCTTCTCCATGTATTCGGACATGTCGATGCGCGTCATCGCGCGCTCGTCATCGAACAGGAAGCTGGCCAGCGACTTCACGAGTTCGGTCTTGCCGACGCCGGTCGGGCCGAGGAACAGGAAGCTGCCGATCGGCCGGTTCGGGTCCTGCAGCCCCGCGCGGGCGCGCCGCACGGCCTTGGAGACCGCCTCCAGCGCCTCCTCCTGCCCCACCACGCGCTGGCGGAGCTGGTCTTCCATCTTGAGGAGCTTGGCGCGCTCCCCTTCCAGCATCTTCTCCACGGGAATGCCGGTCCAGCGGCTGACGACGCCGGCGATGCCTTCCTCCGTCACCGCCTCGTTCACCAGCCGCGCATCGCCATCGCCCGTCGCCGCGATCTTCTTCTCGAGGTCCGGGATCAGGCCGTATTTCAGCTCCCCGGCCCGGGCATAGTCGCCGCGCCGCTCCGCGAGTTCCAGCTCGGTGCGCGCCTTGTCCAGCTCCTCCTTGGCCTTCTGCGTCTCGACGACCTTGCCCTTCTCCGCCTCCCAGCGCTGGGTCAGGGTCCGACTCTCTTCCTCCAGATCGGCCAGCTCCTTTTCGAGCTTAACCAGACGGTCGCGACTGGCGGAATCCTGCTCCTTCCGCAGCGCCTCGCGCTCGATCTTCATGCGCATGAGGTCGCGGTCGATCGCGTCCAGCTCCTCCGGCTTGCTGTCCACCTGCATGCGCAGGCGGGACGCCGCTTCGTCCACCAGGTCGATCGCCTTGTCCGGCAGGAAGCGGTCCGTGATGTAGCGGTTGGAGAGCGTGGCCGCCGCCACCAGCGCGCCATCGGCGATGCGCACGCCGTGGTGCAGCTCATACTTCTCCTTGATGCCGCGCAGGATGGAGATGGTGTCCTCCACGCTCGGCTCGCCCACGAAGACCGGCTGGAAGCGCCGCGCCAGCGCCGCGTCCTTCTCCACATGCTTGCGGTATTCGTCGAGCGTGGTGGCGCCGACGCAATGCAGCTCGCCCCGCGCCAGCGCCGGCTTGATGAGGTTGGAGGCGTCCATCGCCCCATCCGCCTTGCCCGCGCCGACCAGCGTGTGCATCTCGTCGATGAAGAGGATGACGTCGCCGGCGGCCTGCTCGACCTCCTTCAGCACGCCCTTGAGGCGTTCCTCGAACTCGCCGCGATACTTGGCGCCGGCGACCATCGCGCCGAGGTCGAGCGCCATGACCTTCTTGTCCTTCAGCGCCTCCGGCACGTCGCCGCGGATGATGCGCAGCGCCAGCCCCTCGACGATGGCGGTCTTGCCGACGCCGGGCTCGCCGATCAGCACGGGGTTGTTCTTGGTGCGCCGCGCCAGCACCTGGATGGTGCGGCGGATCTCCTCGTCCCGCCCGATGACGGGGTCGAGCTTGCCCTCGCGCGCCAGCGCCGTCAGGTCGCGCGCATACTTCTTCAGCGCGTCGAACTGCTCCTCGGCATTCTGGCTGTTGACGGTGCGGCCCTTGCGGAGGTCGGCCACCGCCTTCTCCAGCCGCTGCGCATCGGCGCCGGCCAGGCGCAGCGCGCGGCCGGCCTGGGTGTCGCTGGCGGCCAGCGCCTGCAGCAGCCGGTCCTGCGCCACGAATTCGTCGCCGGCCTTGGCCGCCAGTTGCTGCGCGCCATCCAGCACGCGGACGATATCCGGCATGAATTGCGGCTGCTGGCCCGCGCCGCCGCCCGTCACCTTGGGCAGCTTCGCCAGCTCGCCTTCCACGGATTGCCGCGCGACCTTGGGGTCGCCCCCCGCGGCGGTGATCAGCCCGGCGGCGGCACCCTGCTCATCGTCGAGCAGCGCCTTCAGCAGGTGTTCGGCGGTGACGCGCTGGTGGTAGTCCCGGATCGCGATGGTCTGCGCAGCCTGCAGGAAACCGCGCGCCCGGTCGGTGAATTTCTCGATGTCCATTCGCATGTCCCTCTCTGGAGCGGACTGGCTCCCCAAGCCCCCGATCGGGCGGCAAGGGTTTGCCTTCCGCCTTGATGTGGTATGCGGCGCGGCGGGGCTTCAAGAGGATGACCCATGCGTGTCGAACGGATCACCCGCTTTCCCGTGAAGGGTCTGACCGGGGAGTTGATGGATGTCGTTGACATCGAGGCGGGCCAGGGCCTGCCGCATGACCGCCGCTTCGCCTTCGCCCAGGGCGACAGCCCCTTCGACCCCGCGGCGCCGGTCTGGATGCAGAAGCGCCACTTCGCCTGCCTGATGGCCAATGCCGGCATCGCCGCCATCCGCTCGGCCTATGACCCCGTGACGGGCATGCTGCTGCTGATGGCCCCGGGTTTTCCCCATCTGGCGGTGGACCTCGCCCTGCGCGGCGACCGGGAACGGGCGGCGGCCTGGATGACCGCCTATCTGGGCCCGGAGGCCCGCGGCTCGCTCCGCCTGGCGGAGGCCCCGGGCCATGCCTTCACCGACATCGCCGCCAAGGCGGTCTCGATCATCGGGCTCAGCAGCGTGAAGGCGCTGTCGGAGAAGGTCGGCATGGAGCTCGACCCCACCCGCTTCCGCGCCAATATCCTGTTCTCCGGCGCCGCCCCCTTCGCGGAGCTGGACTGGGTCGGGCGGGAATTCCTCGTCGGCGGGACACGAATGAAAATCTTCAAGCGCACCCAGCGCTGCCCGGCGACGGAGGTGAACCCGGAAACGGCGGTCCGGGACGCCAAGCCGCAGAAATGGCTGCGGGAGCATTACGGCCACGCCGATATGGGCGTCTATGCGGAGGTGCTGGAAGGCGGCCGGGTCGCGGTCGGCGACGCCCTGGAACCGCTCCAGGCTGACCTGCTCGGATAGCAGAAGGGCCGCGCCCCCAGCCGGGGCGCGGCCCTCTCAACCTTCCAGCTGACGAAAGGTCAGCCGACGATCTCGGCGCCGGCGAAGAAATAGGCGATCTCGATCGCCGCATTCTCCGCGCTGTCGGAGCCATGCACGGAATTCGCCTCGATGCTCTCCGCGAACAGCTTGCGGATCGTGCCCTCGGCGGCGTTGGCCGGGTTGGTGGCGCCCATCAGCTCGCGGTTCTTCGCCACGGCGTTCTCGCCTTCCAGCACCTGCACGACGACGGGGCCGGAGATCATGAAGCTGACCAGGTCGTTAAAGAAGCCGCGCTCGCGGTGCACGCCGTAGAAGCTCTCGGCCTGGGCCTTGGTCATCTGGATGCGCTTCTGGGCGACGATGCGCAGGCCGTTCTTCTCGAACACCGCGTTGATCGCGCCGGTCAGGTTGCGGCGGGTCGCGTCGGGCTTGATGATGCTGAAGGTGCGCTCGATGGCCATGGGGCGTTTTTCCTGTTGTGCGGGTGCGAAAGCTGGCGCCGGATAAGGGGGGAACGGTTCCGGCGCAAGCCCCGGGGCCGGCGGGCAGCCCTGCCGTCAGGGCGCCGGGGCGCCGAACAGCCAGGCCGCCAGTTCCACCAGCCCGGCCAGCAGCCAGGGTGCCTTGGCCATGATCGCGGCCAGGGTGATGAACCCCACCACGACCAGCGCCGCCAGATTGACCACCACCCGCCAGGGCTGCCGCACCGTATCGGCCACCAGCCCGCCCAGCACCCGCAGCAGCCCCTCCAGCGTCCCGAAATCCCTGAGCCGCATGCCACCCTGGCCCTCCGCCGGGCTACGCGCCCCGGCGCCTTCCCTGTATGAACCGCCGCCATGACCGTCATCGCCATCCGCAGCCTGACCATCCGCTTCGGCGGCCGCACCCTGCTCGAGAATGCCGACCTGATGCTGGATGCCGGCCGGAAGATCGGCCTGGTCGGGCGGAACGGCGCCGGCAAGTCCACCATGCTCCGCGCCATCACCGGCGACCTGCAGCCCGATGGCGGGGAGATCAGGCTGGCCGCCCGCGCCAAGATGGGCGTCGTCGCCCAGGAAGCCCCGGGCGGCGAGACCACGCTCCTCGACAGCGTGCTGGAAGCGGACACCGAACGCCACGCTTTGCTCCAGGCGCTGGAGGACCCGGCCCAGGCCCACCGTGTCGCGGAAATTCACGAAAGGCTCATCGACATCCGCGCGGACAGCGCCCCCGCCCGCGCCGCCACCATCCTGTCCGGCCTCGGCTTCGATGCGGAAGCGCAGGCCCGCCCCCTCTCCGCCTTCTCCGGCGGCTGGCGGATGCGCGTCGCCCTCGCCCGCGCCCTGTTTCCGGAACCCGACCTGCTGCTGCTGGACGAGCCCACCAACCACCTGGACCTCGAAGCCACCATGTGGCTGGAGGGGTGGCTCGCGAAATTCCCCGGCGCGGCCATCGTCGTCAGCCATGACCGCGGGCTGCTGGACCGGGCCGTGGACGGCATCGCCCATCTCGACCAGCAGAAGGTCACCTTCTACCCCGGCAATTACGAGAATTTCGTCCGCGTGCGGACGGAGCGCGCCGCCCAGCAGGAAAGCCAGCGCGTCAAGATCGCCGCCCAGCGCGCCCATATGCAGGCCTTCGTGGACCGCTTCCGCGCCAAGGCCACCAAGGCCCGCCAGGCGCAATCCCGCCTCAAGGCCCTGGCCAAGCTCCCGGTGATCGAGGCGGTGGTGGAGGATGCGGCCAGCACCTTCTCCTTCCCCGAGCCCGAGGAACTGCCGCCCCCGATCCTGGCCATCGAGAAGGCCGATGCCGGCTATGGCGGCCCGCCCATCCTGAAGGGCATCGATCTGCGGCTGGACCAGGAGGACCGGATCGCCCTGCTGGGCGCCAATGGCAACGGCAAGTCCACCCTGGCGAAGCTCGTCGCCGGCCGCCTCGCCCCCCAGCGCGGCACGGTGCGCCGCTCCTCCAAGCTCCGCGTCGGCTTCTTCGCCCAGCACCAGTCGGAGGATCTGGACCCGACGGGCACGCCGCTCAGCCACATGCAGGCCGCGCTGCCCACCGCTACCATCCAGCAATGCCGCGCCCAGCTCGCCCGCTTCGGCCTGAACGCCGAACGCGCGGAGACGCGGATCGAACGCTGCTCGGGCGGGGAGAAGGCGCGCCTCCTGCTCTCCCTCTGCACGCGGGACGCGCCCCAGCTGCTGATCCTGGACGAGCCGACCAACCACCTCGACATCGATGCGCGGGAGGCGCTGGTCCGCGCGCTGGCGGACTACAAGGGCGCGGTGCTGCTGATCAGCCACGACCCGCATCTGGTGGAACTCGTGGCCGACCGCCTCTGGCTGGTGGCCGATGGCAAGGTCACGAGCTTCGACGGCGACATGGACGAATACCGCGCCCTGCTGGCCGAACGCGCCCGGGGCAGCGGCGGCGGCGGCGCCGGAGAGCGTGCGCCGACCGACCGCGCCGCCCGCGCCCAGGCCCGCGCCCAGCTGGCACCGCTCCGCGCCCGGCTCAAGGAGGTGGAGAAGCTGATCGAGCGCCACACGCTGGAAGGCAGGCTGATCGAGAAGAAGCTCTCCGACCCCGAGACCTATGCCTCCCGCAAGGCGCAGGACATCGCCTGGGCCACCACGCGCCAGGCCTTCCTGGCCCGCCAGATCGCGGCGCTGGAGGAGGAATGGCTCGCCATCTCCGAACAGCTGGACGCTGCCTGATCGTCACGATCGGGTGAGGCTGCGGGCGCGGCCCTTCCCGCCGCGTGACCGGATCGGGGACCCTGGCCGCAACCAACACCTTGGAAACGCTGTTGTCCCTCCGCCGCGTCAATGTCGCGATCCTCGCCATCGCGGGCGTCTTCCTGGCCTCCCTGGTCGGCATCCGCATGGCTTTCCTGGAACAGGAACGCGTCGCGGCGCTGGAACGGGCGGAGATCGGCACCCGCGAACTGGCCCGGCTGCTGGAACAATACGCCCGGCGATCCTTCGAGACGGCGGACCTCGTCTCCAACCGCGTGGCCGACCGCGTCGCCTCCCTCGGCGGCCCCGCCGCGGTGGTGGGTGATGAGGGCTTCCATGACTGGCTGCGCGACCTCTCCGCCCGCTCCGCCGGCGACTACATCATGGTGGTGGATGAGGGCGCGCGGCCGGTCGCGCTGAACAGCCTCTTCCCCGCCCCGGACCTGGATTTCCGCGACCGCCGCTGGTTCCAGGCGCATCTCGCCGGCAATGACCGCCATGTGGGGGAGGCGATCTACAGCCGCGTGACGCGGGAGATCCTGTTCACCTACTCCGTCGCGATGCGCGATGCCGATGGCCGCCTGACCGGCGCGGTGCAGATCGCCCAGCGCCCCGGCTTCTTCCAGCAGCAGGCGGAGGCCAGCGAGATCGGCCAGGGCACCGTGCTCGCCATGCTGGACATCGAGGGCCGGATCCTCGCCCGCACCGGCATGACGCGGGAGACGGTGGGCCGCGCCATCGCCGTGGCGCCGCCGAGCGCCACCAACGCGGCGGGCACGCTGCGCATCCCCTCCGCCCTCGATGGCGATGCGCGCATCATCTCCTACCGCCGCCTGGCGGACTGGCCCGTGATCGTCGCCGCCAGCGTGCCGGTGGACAGCGCGCTCGCCCCCTTCCGCGCGGCGCTGGTCTGGTCCGGCAGCATCGTCGGCGCCGTCGCCGTCGCCATCATCCTGCTGACCGCCATCGCGCTGCGCCTGGCGCGGCGGGAGGAACAGGGGCGGGAGGCGCTGGCCCGCGCCAATGCCGCGCTGCGCGACGCGGCGACGGAGCTGGAGCAGCGCGTGGCGGAGCGCACCCGGGCGCTCGCCACCGCGCGCGACCAGCTGGCGGAGAGCGAGCACCGCTTCCGCGCCATCTTCAACAGCACCTTCCAGTTCATCGGCCTGCTGGCGCCGGACGGCACGGTGCTGGAAGCGAACGACGCCGCCCTCGCCTTCGGCGGCGTGACGCGGGAGGAGGTGGTCGGCCGCAGGCTGTGGGAGGCCCGGTGGTTCGAGATGGGGGAGGCGGTGCAGGACCGCCTGCGCGCCGCCATCGCCGCCGCCGCCGCCGGCACGCCCCAGCGCTATGAGGAGGTGGTCCGCGGGGCCGACCGCCTGGCCGCCATCGACTTCTCCATCCGCCCGCTGCGGGACACGGAGGGGCGCATCACCCTGCTGGTGCCCGAAGGCCATGACCTGACGGAGCTGAAGGCCGCCGAGGCAAGGCTGCGGGAGGCGCAGAAGATGGAGACGCTGGGCCAGCTGACGGGCGGCGTCGCGCATGACTTCAACAACCTGCTGATGGCGGTGCTCGGCAACCTGGCGCTGCTGAAGAAGCGGCTGCCGGAGGATCCCCGCCTGGCCCGGCTGCTGGATGGCGCGCTGCAGGGGGCGGAACGCGGCGCGGCGCTGACGCAGCGGCTGCTGGCCTTCGCGCGGCGGCAGGAACTGCGCCCCGCCGCGGTGGACCTGGCGGCGCTGGTGCTCGGCATGCGGGGCCTGCTGGAACGCTCCACCGGCCCCGGCGTGCGGATCGGGGTGGAGCTGCCGCCCGGCCTGCCCGCCGCGCTGGTCGATGCCAACCAGCTGGAACTCGCCCTGCTGAACCTGGCGGTGAATGCGCGGGACGCCATGCCGGGCGGCGGCACGCTGGCGGTGACGCTGGCGGAAGCGCAGGCCCCCTCCCCCGGCGCGCCGCCCGGCCTGGCGCCGGGCGCCTATCTGCGCCTCGGCGTGCGGGACAGCGGCACGGGCATGGATGCGGCGACGCTGGCGCGCGCGGTGGAGCCCTTCTTCACCACCAAGGGCGCCGGCCGCGGCTCCGGCCTCGGCCTGTCCATGGTGCAGGGGCTGGCGCAGCAATCCGGCGGCGGCCTCGCCCTGGCCAGCACGCCCGGCCAGGGCACGCTGGCGGAGATCTGGCTGCCGCGCGCCGGCCAGGCCGCCGCCGCGCCCCGCCCCGCGCCGCCGGATGCCCTGCCCGCGGTCGAGGCCAGGCGGGTGCTGGTGGTGGATGACGATCCGCTGGTGGCCGCCGGGACGGCGCTGATGCTGGAGGATCTCGGCCATGGCGCGCTGATCGCCCGCTCGGCGCAGGAGGCGATCGAGCTTCTCGCCCGCGACCCCGCCATCGACCTGGTGCTGACGGACTACGCCATGCCGGGCATGAACGGGCTGGACCTGGCAGGGCTGCTGCGGCGCGACCATCCGGGGCTGAAGGTGGCGCTGGCGACCGGCCATGCGGAACTGCCGGCGACGGAGACGGATTGGCTGCCCCGCATCAACAAGCCCTATGGGCAGCGGGACCTGGCGCGGCTGGTGGCGCGGCTGACGGCGGCCTGAGCCCTCACTCCGCGCCCATCATGGCGCCGCGGGCGGGGGCCACCTGCTCCTCCGCCAGCGTCCGGCGCAGGAAGGTCGGCCACAGCGCCCAGGCGGTGCCGGGCTCGGCGGGGGTATCGGCCAGGGAATCCGCCCCGGACCCGGCATGGCGGGCCGCCCGCGCATCCCGCGCCGCGCCGGCCCCGCTTCCCCCCGGTGCCTCGGATGGCCCGGTATCCGCCCTTCTTCCCATGGCGTTGTCCCCGCGGATGTACCGCCCCGCCATCCTGGCGAAGCGCCGGCGGCTTCCGCAACCCGGCGCTGCATCCGCTGCCGCAAGCGTGATGGGTCGTTGCATTTTCGTCACAGCACGCCGCCGCTACACTCCGACATCGAGGACGGCATCCCCCCGTGCGACGATGGGGGGCGGGATGGAACCGTCCTGGTCCGGCGCCATTGCCCGCCAGGACGCAGGCCGGTGGTCCCGCGCCCCCGCCGGGGCGCATCGCCCGGCCACGGGCCTTCGTCACGCCGCATCGATGCAGGAGGCCGCCGCCATCGTCGCCACGCCCATGCCGCCACCCGCCGCCCGCGGCGCGCCGAGCCTGCGGGCCCGCCTGCTCGCCCTGGTGGCGCTGCTGGTGGTGGCGCTCATCGGGCTGGGCGGCCTCGCGGTCTGGCAGGCGCATGCGGAAAGCCGCCGCCAGGCGGGGGACCGGCTGCTGGCCGCCGCCCGCGCCATGGCGCACCGGATTGACCTGGAATTCGCCCGGGCGGAAGCGCTGCTGACCGGCTTCGCCGCCCAGCCCGGCCTGGCGGAGGGCGATGCGGCGGCCTTCATGGCGGCCGCCGCGCGGCTCGGCCCGCTGCCGGATGGGCGCGTGCTCGCCATGGCGCGGATGGGCGAAGGCCAGGTCGCCAACACGGCGATGGGGATCCTGCCCGGCCCCACCCCCATCCCCCCGGCGCTGGCGGAGGCGCTGGCCCGCGGCGGCACCGCCATCTCCAACCAGTATCGCGGCACGCTCAGCGGCCGCCCCACCGTCGCGGTGGCCATCCCGTTGCCCGCCGGGGCGGACCCGCCCCGCCTCGCCATCGGCCTGTCCCTGCCCGGGGAGGCGATCGCCCCGGCGCTGGGCGACGCACCGCTGCCGCAGGGCGCGGTGGCGGGGCTGATGGACCGCCGCGGCATCATCATCGCCCGCAGCCGCGACGCCGCCGCCGCCATCGGCCAGCCCGCCGTGCCCGCGCTGGTGGAGGCGATGGCGCAGGCCGGCGAAGGAGTGGTGGAGGGCATCGCCAACCGGGACGGGGAGGTTTCGGTCATCGCCTTCGCCCGCGCCCCCGTCTCCGGCTACGGCGCCGCCGTCGCGCAGCCCGAGGCGGTGTTCGAGGCCGGGCTGCGGGAGGCGCTGACGCGCCTGCTGCTGAGCACCCTGCCCGTCGCCGTGCTCGGCCTCGGCATCGCGCTGCTGCTCGCGCTCCGGCTGCGCCGGGCGCTGGCGGCGCTGTCCGCCATGCCGGACAGCATCCCCCCCGCCGGCCTGGCGCCGGGCCCGAAGCTGGCGGAGGTGCAGGACCTGGCCCGCGCGCTCGCCGCCGCCGATGCCGCGCGCACCGCCACCGAAGCGGCGCTGCGCGAACGCACCGCCTGGCTGGAACAGGCCCAGCGCGCCGCCGCCGTCGGCACCTGGCGCTGGGATTTCGCCACCGGGGAGCTGCGCTGGTCGGAAGCGATGTTCCGCCTCTATGGGCTGGACCCCGCCACGCAGGGCCCGCCCAGCCTGGCGCTGTGGCGCAGCCACCTGCTGCCGGAGGACCGCGCCGCCGGCATCGCCGCGATGGAGCGCGCCCGGCTGACCGGGCGGCATGAGGCGGAGGCGCGCATCCGCCGTGCCGATGGCGCCATCCGCTGGATCCGTGCCAGCGGCGCCGTCGAATACGGGCCGGACGGCACGCCCGAGCGCCTTGTCGGCGCCAGCCATGACGTGACGGAACAGCGCCTGCTGGCGCAGGAGCGGGACGCCCGGATCGCGGAGAAGGACCTGCTGGTGCAGGAGATGCACCACCGCGTGAAGAACAGCCTCCAGCTCGTCCAGGGGCTGCTGCTGCTGCAGGCCCGCGGCGCCGCCGACCCCGCGCTGGCGGCCAAGCTACGGGAAGCCGCGGGCCGCATCGTCTCCATCGCCGCCGTCCATCGCCGCCTCTACGAAGGCGCCCCCGGCATGGCGCAGGAAGTGGCCGAGCATCTCCGCGCGCTGGTCGAGGATCTGGGCCACTCGCTCGGCTCCTCCGGCCGCGCCATCGACCTCTCGGCCGCGCCCGGCCTGCGCCTGCCGGCGGGGCAGATGGCGGCGATGGGGCTGCTGGTCACGGAACTCGTCACCAATGCGCTGAAGCACGGCGCCGGGCGCATCGCCGTGCGCTTCCAGCCCGGGCCGGCCGGGGCGGTGCTGGAAGTGGCGGATGAAGGCGCGGGCTTCCCCCCGGGATTCGACCCGACGCAGTCCCGCGGCCTCGGCATGCGCGTCGCCCTCGCCATGGCGCGCCAGCTGCGCGGCGCGCTGGCGGTGCAACCGGGCCCCGGGGGATGCGTGGTGGTGCGGCTGCCGCCCTCGGCCGAAGCGCCGGAGGACGCTGTCCAAATTTCCAACTAAATCGTTAATATTTCGTTGTCGACTTGTTCCGCGGCATCGAGTCATCTACCCTTCGCGGCGGAGGGTCTCATGGTCGTCGCCGCGGTCATCCTGGTCTCCCTGCTGCTGCTGCCGGGCGTGATCGCCGGGCTCATCGTGCGGCCGCTGTTCATCACCCCCGCCTTCACCACCCCGCCGCTCTCGACGCATGACATCCGCTATGTGCTGAACCAGCACAGCGCCGGGCTGTTCGACATCGTCATGCGCGCCGTCGTCGCGGAAGTCGCGCTGGGCTTCCTGGCCGGCAGCGTGGCGGTGACGCTGGCGCGCATGGTGCTGGCGCGGGAGAGGCTGATGCCCGTGGCCTATGCCGTCAGCATGGCGCTGGCCGGGCTGCTGGTCTTCGACCAGGCGCCATCCGTGCTGCGCTACGGCGTGTCCGAGGCCGCGGTCGCCATGGCGACCTACCTGGCCGGCATCAGCGCGGGCATGATCGTCGCCGCCGCCTTCGCGGACAGCAAGGCGCAGCGCGCGGTGGGATAGGGCATTTTCGAGTCGGGCGGCATCGCCCGGCGACCCGGACAATGCGCGGAAACAGATGTCCAGGCCGGGTCAGCTTCCCAGGCGCCGCAGGAAGGCGCCGTGCACGAAGCCGTCCTGCACGCCATCGCCCTGCAGATCCACCAGGCGCCAGTCGCCTTCCTCCCGCAGCACGCGCAGCTTCGTCCCCGGCGGCAGCTTCCCCACCACCGCGAAGGCCGGGCCCGGCCCGCCGCGCAGGTTCAGCTCGTCCCGCACCACCACCTCGAACTGGCCGAGGTCACGCTCCGCCAGGCTGCCCGAACCCGCCGCGCCGCCGCCCAGCGCCTGGAAGCGCCGCATCGGGAAGGCCGGGCCGGGGTCCACCTTGCGCGTCGGCGCGATGTCGTCATGGCCGACCACCTCCTGGATGGTCGGATAGGCCTCCCGCAGCGCGAGGGTGATGGCCTCCACCGCGCGCAGCTGCGGCTCCGGGAAGGCCTCCCACCCCATCTCGGGCCCGCCATTGCGGTGCCGCGCCACCACCACCTGCTCGGCCGTGAAGACGCGGCCCAGCCCGTCCCGCGTCCAGCCATCGCCGGCGCGCCGGTCGAGGAAGCCGAGATTGGCGATCTCGATGCCGATGGAATGGCCGTTCAGCCCGTTGAAGCCCCGCCAGGTGGAGGGGCCGGCATGGAAGGCCTCGGTCGTGAACTCCACCGTCTGGATGATGGAGCCGTCGCGCTCCACGAAGAGATGCGCGGAGAGGCCCCGATCCTTGATGGCGCGGACGGAGCCCAGCGCGGAGCCGCCGGCGGTGTAGTGCATGACGATGAAGCGCGGCGTGATCTTGCCGCCGACATGCGGCGTGGCATCGAAGGGCACGCCGTCCAGCCTGTTGCGCTTGACCTGCATCGCCCGCCCCCACCGCCTTGCGCGGCCGGAACGTTAACGCCGCCCGGCGGTGTCCTGCAACCCTGGCGCGCGTTGCCGCGCGGCGAATCGCGTCAGGCTTTCTTCTCCCACCCCCGCGGCCCCTGCTGCCAATAGGCCAGCGCATGCCCCGCCGCCTTGGCCGCCTTCCAGCGCCCGCGCGCCGCCGCCACCGCCGCCTCATCCCCGCCATCGAACAGGTCCAGCACCCGGTCGAAGGCCTCGAGATGCGCGCTGCTCGTCCCCTCCAGCAGGAAGAGGAAGCGCGCCCCGTTCGGGGCCTCCCCATCCTCCGTCGTCAGCCAGATCGGCTGCAGGGCGGCATGGCCCATGCGGGGCGTGCCATGGGGCAGCCAGTCCGGGTCCGGGCAGGTCCAGAGCGTGGCGTCCAGCGCCTCCAGCCGCTCCTGGGACGCCAGCCGCACCATGGCCCGCCCGCCCCCCGCCAGCACCCGGCCCAGCAGCTTCGGCAGCGCCTGTTCCAGCGGCGTGCGCGTCAGGTGGTAGAAGCCGTATTCCGCCATCAGCCGCGCGCCCCCGGCGCGGCGTGATGGTCCGCCTCCTCATGGTGCATCGCCACCCAGCGATCCAGCAGCCGCGCGCCGAAGCCCGTGGCCCCCGCCGGGCCCAGCGCATGCGCCCCGTCCTGCGTATCCACCCCCGCGATGTCGAGATGCGCCCAGGGCACATCCCCCACGAAATGCTCCAGGAAGGCCGCGGCATGGCAGGCATCGGGCAGCAGGCGCCCCGCCTGGCACTGCCGGAGATCGGCGATGTCGGAGCGCAGATCCTCCCGGTGCCGCTCCCCGATCGGCAGCGGCCAGAGCGGTTCGCCCACCGCCTCCCCCGCCGCGGCCAGGGCGGCGGCCAGCGCGCCGTCATTGCCGAACAGCCCGGCGCGATGGTGGCCGAGCGCGGTCACCACCGCCCCCGTCAGCGTCGCGAGATCGACCACCGCGCGCGGGGCATGGCGCGTCACGGCGTGATGCAGCGCATCGGCCAGCACCAGGCGCCCTTCCGCATCGGTGTCGATCACCTCCACCGTGCGGCCCGACCCCGTGCGCAGCACGTCGCCGGGGCGGTAGGAGGCCGCGCCCGTCGCATTCTCCGCGATGGCCAGCACCGCGACCGCCGGGCAGGGGGAGTTGCGCCGCGCGAGGGCCAGCATCGCCCCCGCGCAGGCCGCGGCCCCCGCCATGTCCGCCCGCATCGCCTCCATCCCCTGCGCCCCCTTGATGGAGATGCCGCCGGTGTCGAAGACGAGGCCCTTGCCCACGAAGGCGACCGGCGGCGCCACCAGGCTGCCCTTCCAGCGCAGCGTCACCAGGCGGGGCGGGAAGGCGCTGCCCTGCCCCACGGCCAGCAGCGCGCCATAGCCTTCCCGCGCCAGGCGCTTGCGGCCCCAGACCTCCACCTCGATCCCGTGCCGCGCCAGGCCGCGCAGGCGGCGGACGAAATCCCGCGTGGTCAGCACATTGGCGGGCTCCGTGGTCCAGTCCCGCGCCACCAGGCAGCCCTTCACCGCCGCCGCCGCGCCCCGCCAGGCCGCCCGCGCCGCGCCGGGGTCATCCGCCAGCACCGTCACGGCGCGGGGCGGCGCTTCCTCCGCCGGCCTGCGGCGGTAGCGGTCGAAGCGCCAGGCGCCGAGCGCCATGCCGGCCGCCAGCGCGGCGGCGTCCCCGGCGCCGAGGCCGCGCGCATCCAGCACCGCATCGCCCGCCTTCAGCGCCAGCGCGGCGGCGGCGCCCGCCCTTTCCCAGTCCAGCGCCCGCCCCGGCGTGCCGAGCCCGAGCAGCAGCGGCCCGCCCGCCAGGTCCAGCACCGCGCCTTCCTCCGCCCGGAAGCCGGCGGCCCCGGCGGCCGCGGCCCAGGGGGCGGGCGGCGCCGCGCCGGCGGCCAGCGGCAGCACCAGCCGCCCGCCCAGCGGCGCGGTCCTGCGGAAGCGGACGGCCAGCATGGCCCGGCCTCAGCCCTCGCCCATCTCCGCCACCAGCCGGTCCAGCATGCGCACGCCGAAGGCGGTCGCGCCCTTCGGCACCGTCGGCTGGTCCTTGCTGCTCCAGGCCGTGCCCGCGATGTCGAGATGCGCCCAGGGCATCGGCCCGTCCTTGGTGTTGACGAAGCGCTGAATGAACTGCGCGGCGGTGATGGACCCGCCCGGCCGCCCGCCGACATTCTTCATGTCCGCGATGTCGGAGCGGATCTGCTTGTCATAGGCATCGCCGAGCGGCATGCGCCACGCCTTCTCCCCCACCGCCTGGCCGGCGGCCAGGATGCGGGCGGCAAGGTCGTCATCATTGCTGAACAGCCCGGCATGCTCGTGGCCGAGCGCGATGATGATGGCGCCCGTCAGGGTCGCGAGGTCGATCATGCAGCGGGGCTGGAAGCGTTCCTGCGCGTACCAGATGACGTCGGCGAGCACGAGGCGCCCCTCGGCATCGGTGTTGATCACCTCCACCGTCTGGCCACTGTAGGTCTTCACCACGTCGCCCGGCCGCTGCGCGGTGCCCGACGGCATGTTCTCCACCAGCCCCACCAGCCCGACCACGTCGCATTTGGCGCGCCGTCCCGCCAGCGCGGCCATCAGCCCGACCACGGTGCCGGCGCCGGCCATGTCCCACTTCATGTCCTCCATCCCGCCCGCCGGCTTGATGGAGATGCCGCCGGTGTCGAAGGTGACGCCCTTGCCGATGAAGGCCATGGGCTTGGCGCCGCGGCGGTTCTTCGGCGCGCCCTTCCACTGCATCACCACCAGGCGGGGTTCGTGCTGGCTGCCCTGCGCCACGCCGATCATCGCCCCGAAGCCGAGTTTCGCGAGTTCCTTCAGCCCCATGACTTCCACTTCGACGCCGAGCTTCTCCAGCCCCCGGCAGCGTTCGGCGAATTCGATGGGGTGCAGGATGTTGGGCGGCTCGCTCACCAGCTCCCGCGTCAGGAAGACGCCATCCGCCACGGCGCGCATCGGCGCGAAGGCCTGCTTGGCGGCGTTGGGTTCCGCCGTCGCGATCGCCAGGCGTTCCAGCTTCGGCTTGTCCTCCTCCTTCTCCCGCGTCCGGTAGCGGTCGAAGCGCCAGGCGCGCAGCAGCGCCCCAAGGCCGAGGCTCGCCGCCAGGGCGGGGGGCAGCGCATCGGCGGCCACCGTCGCCTCCCGGTCCTGGGCCAGGGCGCCGATCAGCGCGCCGCCCGCCGCCTCCGCCGCCGCGGCGTCCAGCTCCGCCTCCTTCCCCAGGCCGACCGCGACGACCTTGGTGAAGCCCCCCAGCGCCCAGAGGGTGGTCGCCTGGCCCTTCCGCCCCTTGAAGCCCGCGGCCTCCAGCGCCCGGGCCAGCGCGCCGCCCGCCTCCTGCTCCGCCTGCGCGAAAAGGCCCGCCGGCGCCGCGCCCTCCGCGATCGGGAGGACCAGCGTGCCGGACTTGGGGAGGGCGGCTTTGACGAAGGCGATGTCGGGCATGGGGTGCGGCGTCCGTCCGGCTTGTTCGCCGCCAGACTATCATCCCCGCCGCCGCCGGTCACAACCGGGGAACAGGGCGCCGCACCGTCCAGAAACGCGCGAAACACGCCGTTGCTTTCCCAGCCGCCGCGGCGGCGCTACAGCACCGATATGCGGAACGAGGATCTGCTCGGCCTGGCCGTGCGTCTCGCGGTGGCGGCGGCCGCCGCCATCAACGCCGTGCGCGCCGCCGGCTTCGTCGTGGAACACAAGCGCGACCACTCCCCCGTCACCGTCGCCGACCGGATCGCGGAGGCGCTGATCGTCGAAGGCCTGCGGGAAGCCACCCCCGGCATCCCCGTGGTGGCGGAGGAAGCCGTCGCCGCCGGCCAGGCGGATGTCCCCGCCGGCCGCTTCTGGCTGGTCGATCCGCTGGACGGCACCGCGGAATTCACCGAGGGCCATGACAGCTTCGCCGTGAATATCGGCCTGGTCGAGGATGGCCGCCCCATCCTCGGCGCCGTCGCCCTGCCCGCGACCGGGGAGGTCTTCTCCGGCATCGTCGGCCAGGGCGCCTGGAAGCGGGACGCCGCCGGCGAACGCCCCATCGCCGTCCGCGGCATCCCGGCCAGCGGCGCCACCGCGATGGTCAGCCGGCGGCATGACCGTGACCCCCGCATCCTGGACTTCCTGGCCGAACGGCACGTCGTCTCCGTCACCAGCATCGGATCGGCCGAGAAGTTCTGCCGCCTGGCGGAAGGCGCGGCGGACTACTACCCCCGCCGCGGCCCCACCAGCGAATGGGACACGGCGGCGCCGGAAGCCGTGCTGATCGCCGCCGGCGGCCGCATGGCGGACTGGTCCGGCGCGCCGCTGCGCTACGGCAAGCCCGGCTGGCGCAACCCGCCCTTCATCGCCGAGGGCAAGGGCCTTCCCGCGTGACCCTGCGACTGACGGAGGTGGCGGAAGCCGCGCGGCTGCTGCGGGAGGGTGCGCTCGTCGCCTTCGCCACCGAGACGGTCTATGGCCTCGGCGCCGATGCCCGCAACGCCCGCGCCGTGGCCGCGATCTTCGAGGCCAAGGGCCGCCCCCACTTCAACCCGCTGATCTCCCATTTCGCCAGCGCCGAGGCCGCCTTCGCGGAGGTGGTGGCGGATGGCCGCGCGCGCGCGCTGGCCCAGCGCTTCTGGCCCGGCCCGCTGACCATGGTGCTGCCGCGCCGGCCGGAGTCCCGGATCGACCTGCTGGCCGGCGCGGGGCTGGATACGCTGGCCGTCCGCGTGCCCGGCCACCCCCAGGCGCTGGCGCTGCTGGCGGAGGCCGGCATCCCCATCGCCGCCCCCTCCGCCAACCGCTCCGGGGAGGTCAGCCCCACCACCGCCGCCCATGTTCTGGCCGGCCTCGGCGGGCGCATCGCCGCCGTGCTGGAAGGCGGCGCCTGCGCGGTGGGCGTGGAGAGCACGGTGCTCGACCTGTCCTCGCCGGGCGGCGCGGTGCTGCTGCGCCCGGGCGGCGTGACGGCCGCCGCGATCGAGGCCGTGATCGGCCCGATCGGCCGCCCCATCCCCGCCGCCGCCGCCGCCGCGACGCAGACGCTGCGCAGCCCGGGGCTGATGCTCTCCCACTACGCGCCCCGCCTGCCGGTGCGGCTGGAAGCGACGGTGGTGCTGGCGGAGGAAGCGCTGCTCGCCTTCGGACCCGAACCGCTGCGGGGTGCGGGCGCGCTCTGGAACCTCTCGCCGTCGGGCGACATGGCGGAGGCCGCCGCGCGGCTCTTCGCCGGGCTGCGCTGGCTGGATGCGGAAGGCGCGCGCCTCGGCCTGGTCGGCATCGCCGCCATGCCCATCCCCGGGTCAGGCCTGGGCGAGGCCATCAATGACCGCCTGGCCCGCGCCGCCGCCCCGCGGGGCTGACTGACCGTTTCGCGCGCAGCACGCTTGCCGATCGGGCATCGCTGCGCCATCCCCTGACCATTCGCCCGCCATTCAGGCTGGCCCCGCGCTTGCTTGTCCCCCTCCGTGGCCACCGCCCGAGGGACAAGCATGGCAGCCGTCATCCCCGCCGATCCCGCGCCCTTCGCCTTCACCCCCGCGCGCAGCGCGCTGGTGGTCATCGACATGCAGCGGGATTTTCTCGAACCCGGCGGCTTCGGGGAAAGCCTCGGCAACGACGTCTCGCTGCTGGCCTCCGCCATCGGCCCCTGCCAGGCCGTCCTCGCCGCCGCGCGCGCCGCGGGGATGCTGGTGATCCACACGCGGGAAGGCCATCGCCCCGACCTGTCCGACGCCCCGCCCGCCAAGGTGGAGCGCGGGCCGAAGGGCCAGCGCATCGGCGATCCCGGCCCGATGGGCCGCATCCTGATCCGCGGCGAACCCGGCCACGACATCATCGAGGCGCTCGCCCCCCTCCCCGGCGAGCCCGTCATCGACAAGCCCGGCAAGGGCGCCTTCTACGCGACCGAACTTGAACCCATGCTCCGCCACCGGGGGATCGAGGTGCTGTTCGTCGCCGGCGTCACCACCGAAGTCTGCGTCCACACCACGGTGCGCGAGGCGAATGACAGGGGCTTCCGCTGCCTCGTCATCGCCGATGCCTGCGCCTCCTACTTCCCGGAGTTCCACGCCACG
This sequence comes from Falsiroseomonas ponticola, assembly GCF_016805305.1. Taxonomy (GTDB): domain Bacteria; phylum Pseudomonadota; class Alphaproteobacteria; order Acetobacterales; family Acetobacteraceae; genus Falsiroseomonas; species Falsiroseomonas ponticola. Next base: position 22,507 of record NZ_JAERQN010000001.1, read on the forward strand.
GCGCTGCGCATGATCAGCGCGCAGGGGGGAATCTTCGGCTGGGTCTCCGAAGCCGCGCGCGTCACCGCCGCGCTCCACCCGCATCGCGAAGGGAAAGCCGCATGAGCACCACGACGGAAAAACCCGTGCTCTGGTCGCCCGGCGACTGGAACGCGCTGTTCGGCTTCGGCACCAACATCCTGGTGAACCTGCTGGTGCTGACCGGGCTGCTGCGCTTCGTGCTGCAGATGCCGGACAGCATCGTCTTCGGCCGCATCCTGCCCGCCGCGGGGCTGATGATGGCGCTGTCCACCATGTACTACGCCTGGCTCGCCTACCGCCTCGCGCTCAGGACCGGCCGATCCGATGTCTGCGCGCTGCCATCGGGCATCTCCGTGCCGCACATGTTCGTCGTCGTCTTCGTCATCATGCTGCCGATCTCGGCGCGGACGAACGACCCGATCAAGGGCTGGGAAGCGGGCCTCACCTGGGTGTTCGTCCAGAGCTTCATCCTGATGGCCGGCGCCTTCCTCGCCCCCTGGGTGAAGAAGGTGACGCCGCGGGCGGCGCTGCTCGGCACGCTGGCCGGCGTCTCCATCACCTTCATCTCCATGCGCCCGGCGCTGGAGATGTTCATGACGCCGGTGATCGGCATCGTCTGCTTCGCCATCGTGCTGGCCGCCTGGTTCGGCGCGCTGCGCTATCCCCGCGGCATCCCGGCGGGCCTCGTCGCCATCGCCTTCGGCATGCTCATCGCCTGGGGCGCCGCCGCGCTCGGCCTCGGCTTCGGCGGCCGCAGCCTCGACAAGCTGCTGGGCGGGCTCACCAATATCGGCTTCTCCGTGCCGATCCCCGCCATCGACCATGTCTTCGGCGGCTTCGAGTTCATCGGCATCATCCTCGTCACCGCCATCCCCTTCGGGATCTATGACCTGGTGGAGGCGATGGACAATGTGGAGAGCGCGGAGGCGGCCGGCGACCATTTCCCGACCACGCGCGTGCTGACGGCCGATGGCGCCGTCTCGCTCGTTGGCTGCCTGATGGGCAACCCCTTCATCAACGCGGTCTATATCGGCCACCCCGGCTGGAAATCCATGGGCGGGCGCATCGGCTATTCCGCCGCCACGGGCCTGGCCGTGCTGGTCGTCACCTGGCTCGGCATCATCTCCCTGCTGCTGGACCTGATCCCGGTCGTCGCGATCGCGCCGATCCTGCTCTACATCGGCATGCTGATCGGCGCGCAGGCCTTCCAGGAGACGCCGAAATCCCACGCTCCCGCCGTGGTGCTCGGCCTGGTGCCGCATCTCGCGGCCTGGGCGAAGACGCTGATCGATGGCGCGCTGGGCGCGGCGGGCACCAACGCCGTCTCGGTCGGCATGGACAAGCTCGGCCAGGTCGGCGTGCTCTATCCGGGGCTGGAAGTGCTGGGGGAGGGCTCCATCCTCTCGGGCCTCATCCTCGCCGCCATCGCCGCCTTCATCATCGACAAGGAATGGGTGAAGGCCAGCTACTTCGCCGGCGCCGGCGCGGTGCTGACCTTCTTCGGCTTCATGCACGGGCCCGCCGTGGGCATCGCCGTCACGCCCGGCGTCGCCGCGGCCTATGCGCTGGTGGGCGCCTTCCTCTACGCGGTCAGCCGGCAGGCGGAGATCGAAGGGGCGCTGCGCGCGAAGCTGAACCGCGCCCCTGCCGCCGCTGAGTGAATCCTGGGGAAGGCGCTGCCTTCCCCAGACCCCATCCGCCAGGCCCGAGACGGGCCTGGACCGTCGTTACTGGTACAGCCCCTTGCTCGCCAGCCACTCCTGGATCACGCCGGCGGCCTGGTCGCCGTTGCGGTCCATCATCAGCATGTGGCTGTTGCCGCGGATGCCGCGCTCCGGCAGGTCCACCACATCCACGCTGCCGCCCGCCGCGCGCACGGCTTCCGCGAAGCGCACGCCATTGGCGCGGATGGTCGGCCAGCGGCTGTCCTGCGCGATGTAGTCGCCATAGATCATCAGCACGGGGATGTTGCGCAGCGCCGCCACCTTGGCGGGATCGCCCACCGCCGCGGGCTCCACCAGCACCAGCGCGCGCACCTTGTCCGGCCTCTCCTGCGCCGCGCGCCAGCCGAACAGCCCGGCCTGGCTATGCGCCACCACGACGCTCGGCCCGACACGGTCCAGCAGCGCCAGATAGGCCTCCAGCGTCAGCTCATCCGTCGTGGTGAAGCGCGGCACGATCTGCCGCATGAAGTTCATGTAGCTCTCGCGATCCGCCGGGAACTGGTTGCCCGGCAGCACCTCGCCGCGCGCGAAGCTGCCGGGGCCATTGCCGATGCGGAACCGCTCGAAGGGATTGTCCACCGTCAGCAGGAGGTGGGAGCCCCCGGTCTGCTCCGGGATCATGGACCAGCCGGACCGGCCGCGCTCCACCGCGTCGCTGACATAGACAGGCCAGCCGCGGCGCAGGAAGAAGTGCTGCCACCCCTCGCGCCCGTCGGGCGTCGTCTCATAGGTCACGCCCGTCAGCCCGCCGCCATGCCACAGCAGGATCGGCGCCTGGCCGCGCGGATTGGATGGGATCATGTACTGCGCGTACATCGAGCCCATGAGGTAGGTGCCGTTCGGATCCACGCGCGCGGGCACGCCGCCCGGGCTGAACAGCACCTCCCGCACCGGCTGGCCGGAGATCACGACCTCCCGCCCGCCGACATGGAAGCTGCCCCAGCTCTGCAGCGAGACGGGCGGCAGCTGCGATGCCTGCTGCGCCATCGCCGGCGCGGCCAAGATCGCAGCCATCGCCGCCGCCATCACGAGTTTCTTCATCGGTTCCTTCCTCTCACTCCACCGCGCAGACGAAGCTGGCGGCGCGGTTCACATCGCCTTCCCCGCGATAGCGCGGAAAGGCCGGCGCGGCGCAAAGCGGCAGGGTGCGCCCGCGCGTCGGGCTCGCCGTGCCGTCCACCACCACCTGCCCCTGCGGCGGCACGCCATTCTCCACCCAGTTGTCGAGCGCGCTCACGCTGCCCCATTGCGGCGCGAAGCGCCCGCCGCCATGGGCCAGCCCCGGCAGCAGGAAGAAGCGCGCGAAGCCATCGGCGCGCTCCGCGCCCATCGCCTGCACGATGCGCTGGTGGAAGCGCGCATTCTCCCAGGGGCTGACGGAGGGATCGTCATTCCCCTGCAGCAGGATCAGCTTGCCGCCGCGCGCCGCGAAGGCGGAGAGGTCGGCGCGCGACGCATCGAACAGCCGCGAGATTTCCAGGATCCGCTCCCGCTGCGGCCCCTCCGCCGTCACGTCCAGCCTCCGCATGTCGAGGTCGCGGCCCCCATTCACGAAGTAGCGGAAGAACTGGTAGGCGCGATCGACGTGATGCGCGTTGGGCCCCGATCGCGGCGGCGATGTCAGCGCGGCCTGGGAGCCGAGCTGCATCGCGATCCCCTCCAGGCTGTTGTAGCCGAGGTAGTCGTTCAGCCCGTTCGCGAAGGCATAGGGCAGCGTGTAGCCCTGGTGATAGACGCGCATGGTGCGGTCGATCTGGGTCGCGGTCAGGCAATGCGCGGGATGCCCCGTCTCTCCCGCCTTGCAGCGCAGCGCCTCCAGCGCCGCGCTCGCGCCGGCGCGGCAGGCCGCGGGGTTGCTCACCAGCCCATCCGCCACGCCATCCAGCCCGTCGCAGCGCGCCAGCGATTCCTGCGCGATCCGCGTCACCATCGCCGGCGGGATCCAGCCCGCCGCGTCATCGTCATAGACCGCGCGGCCCAGCATCGCGCCCCAGAGCCGCAGCCCCATGTAGCTGCTGACGGGATACCAGGAGATGATGCCGTCATAGGCTTCCGGCCAGCGCATCGCGGCCGTCAGCCCCTCCCGCCCCCCGGTCGAGCCGCCGTTGAAATAGACGCGGCGCGGCGCCTCGCCGTATCGCGCCCCGGCCACGGCGCGCACCGCATCCAGCGTCTTGCGGATATGGGCATAGCCGAAATTGTGCAGCGCCTCCTCGTTCAGCGCGAAGGAGGCATCGTCCGCGCTTTCCGCCTGGTGGCCGCTATCGCCCGCGAAGGTCAGGAAGCCGCGGGCGAGCGGCGTCGCGGCACCCTCCAGCCCATGCACCTCCGGCCCCGTGGTGGCGGGGATGCGGCCATTGTAGCCGCCGCCGCCGAATTGCAGCGCCTTGCGGTTCCAATGCGTCGGCAGGTTGGCCTGGAAGCGGATTTCCGGCGCCTGCGGATCGACCGGCGCGATGGCGCCCATCACGCGGCAGTATTCGCCGTTCGGGTTCCCGGCCTCGTTCGCCGGCACCAGCCGCGCCGCGGTCACGGCGGCGCCGGTGGTCGGCAGGGTGATGGCGGCGGCCGGGATGCGCAGCCCCGTGAGCGCCGCGCAGGCCTCGGCCGGCGGCCTGGGCTGCGCCATGGCGGGCAGGGCGGCAGCGGCCAGCGCCGCCACCGCGAGGGTGTGCTTCATGGTACCCGTCCCCTTCCCCTGCGCCCCGGCGGCATGCCGGGGTCGCACCGCGCCCCGCCTTGCTGGCGGGGTCGCCTTGCGCCCGGCCTTGATGGCCGGGTCGCACGACACACCCGTGGCGGGCGTCAGTCCACCGTGATGTTGGCCTGCCGGACGACGGTTGCCCAGCGTTCCCTTTCCCACCGGATCAGTTCGGCGAAGCCGCGGCCATCCAGGGTGGAGGGCTCCGCCCCTTCATCCCGCAGGCGGCGCACCACCTCCGGATTGGCCAGCGCCTCCCGCATCGCGGCGAAGAGGCGCGCCTTCACCGGCTCCGGCGTCCCGCGCGGCACCAGCAGCCCGTACCAGGCGGTCGCCTTGTAGCCCGGGATGGTCTCCGCCACCGTCGGGATGGTGGGCAGGATGGTCATGCGCGCATCGCCCGTCACCGCCAGCGGCCGCAGCGAATTGCTGGTCAGCAGGCCGACCACGGAAGGCAGCGTGGTGATCATGAAGTGCAGGTGCCCGGCGACCACGTCGGTCAGCGCGGGGGCGGCGCCGCGGAAGGGGACGTGCTCCGCCTCCAGCCCCGCCATCTGCAGCATCAGCGCCGCCGCCAGGTGGCTGGCGGAGCCGTTGGAGGCGCTGCCATAGGTGATGTTGCCGCGCGCCGCGCGGATCTCGCCCAGCAGCTCCTGCAGGTTCGTCGCGCGGGACTTCGGCCCCACCACGACGATCAGCGGCGCATCCGCCACCAGCCCGATCGGCTCCAGCGCCGTCTCCGGGTTCACCCGCATGTTGCGGAAGAGGGAGACGTTGACGCTCATCGGCCCATGGTTGCCCATCAGCATCGTGTAGCCATCGGGCCGCGCGCTGGCCGCGGCCTCGGTCGCGATGTTGCCGCCGGCGCCGGGCCGGTTCTCCACCACCACGGGCTGGCCGAGCGCGGGGCTCATGGCATTCGCCACCGTGCGGGCGATGAGGTCCGTGCCCCCGCCGGGCGCGAAGGCCAGCAGGATGCGGATCGGGCGGCTGGGGAAGGGCCCGTCCTGCGCCAGGGCGGGGCCCGCGAAGGGCAGCGCAAGCGCGGTGCCGAGCAGCGTGCGACGATCGATCATGGTGACTGGTTTCCGCTTTCTTGTTGTGTGAGGCGTCAGGTCTTCAATCCGCCGCATCCGCCAGCCGCGCATGCCCCGGCCAGACGGACCCCGGGATCAGCAGCGTGCCTTCGAAGATGCGGCGCGCCGTGCGCAGCGTGCCGGCCCAGGCGACGGCGTCGCCCTCCATCCCGATCGGCACCTCCATGATGCCGGAAGGATGGGCGATCCGCACCACCTCGCCCGCGCCGGGCACGGTCGCGACGGTGCCGGCCAGCCGCGCGGCGGCGGCCAGGGTGATGCCGCCCGTCACCGCCATGGCGCGGTGGCAGGCATGGGGCGTGAAGTAGCGCGCGGCCAGGTCCGCCCCCTCCGCCGGGGGCCCGACCAGCGCGGGCTTCGGCACCACGCTGTCGGAGACATCGCCGAAGCCCATGCGCCGGCCCGCTTCCAGGCGCAGCGCCTCCAGCCGCGCGCGCAGCACGGCGTCATCCTCCAGCGCCTCCGGCCGGTCCCCGGCCGAGACGCCGAGCGATTCCGCGCGCACCAGCATCATCGGCATGGCGCCGTCGATCAGCGTGACCTCGATCCCCTCGATCACCTCGCTCCGCCGCCCGGTCGGGAACATCGCGCCCGTCTTGCTGCCGGCCACGTCGCGGAAGCGCAGCACCACCGGCGCCGCCGTGCCCGGCACGCCGGGGATCGCCGCATCGCCTTCATAGGTCACGCGCCCGCCCGGCGTCTTCACCGCGGCATCGACCAGCGCGCCGGTGTTGACGTTGCGGATGCGCACCAGCGTCTCCCCCTCCCGCGCCCGGACCAGCCCGGCCTCGATCGCGAAGGGGCCGACGCCGGCCAGCATGTTCCCGCAATTCGGCTTGGTATCGACCAGCGCGCGGCCGACATCGACCTGCGCGAAGAGGTAGTCGACATCGATGCCCGGCATGGCGGAGCGGGAGACGATCGCGACCTTGCTCGTCAGCGTCTGCGCGCCGCCGATGCCATCCACCTGCATGGGATGCGGCGACCCCATCGCCGCCAGCAGCACGGCGTCGCGCGTCGCCTCATCCGCCGGCAGGTCATCGGCCAGGAAGAAGGGGCCGCGGCTGGTGCCGCCGCGCATCAGGACGCAGGGGATGCGGGTCTGCATGGATTGTCCGGCCGTTTCCGCCGCGCGTGATAGCCGCGCCGATCCCTGCGGAGTAGTGCAAAGATCGGCAGTACTCTTGCGCGCGGCGCAAGACGGCCGCAGGCTTCCCCGACCATGGCCATCGCCCTCGACCAGCTGCGCACCTTCGTCGCCGTCGCCGAAGCCGGCGGCCTGACCCCCGCGGCGGAGACGCTGCATCTATCCCTGCCCGCGATTTCCAGACGGTTGACGGCGCTGGAGGAGGAGCTGGGCGTCGCCCTCCTCACCCGTTCAACACGCCGTGTGGCGCTGACCCAGACCGGGCGCGAATTCCTCCCCCGCGCCCGCCGCCTGCTGGATGAGCTGGAGGAAAGCCTGCTCGGCATCCGGGAGGTCGCGGCCCAGCGGCGCGGCCTCGTCGTCCTGGCCTGCATCCCGACCGCCGCCTACTACTTCCTGCCCGCGACGCTCGCCGCCTTCGCCCGGCGCTTCCCCGCCGTCCGCGTCCGCGCCATGGACCTCTCGGCGGAGGGGGTGACCGATGCCGTCGCCACCGGCGCCGCCGAATTCGGCGTGGGCATGGAAGGCGCGGCCCATCCGGAGGTCGAGTTCCGCCCCATGCGGCGCGACCCCTTCGTCCTCGCCTGTCGCCGCGACCACCGCCTGGCCCGCCGCCGCGCCGTCCGCTGGCAGGACCTGGAGGGGGAGCGCCTGGTCGGCGTCTCCCGCCGCTCCGGCAACCGCCTGATCCTGGACCGCGCCCTGCTTCCCCGCGGCATCAGCCCCCATTGGCACTACGAGGCCGAGCATCTCTCCACCAGCCTCGGCCTGGTGGAGGCCGGGCTCGGCCTCGCGGTCGTCCCCCGCCTCGCCCTGCCGCGGGACCCCCACCCGGTGCTGGTGGCGCGCCCGCTGACGGACCCGGCGGTGGATCGCGCCACCGGCCTGCTGCTGAAGCGCGGCGCGGAACCCGGCCCCGCCGCCCGCGCGCTGATCGACCTGCTGGCCCGCGGCATGCGGGGGGCTTGATCCCGGGCGCCCCGCGCGCTCCCTTGCAGCCATGCCGGATCCCAGCCCGACCGTCGGGCAGCTCTTCCTCACCTATCTCAAGATCGGCCTGGTCGGCTTCGGCGGCGTCAATGCCTGGGCGCGGCGCGTGCTGGTGGAGGAGAAGCGCTGGCTGACCGAGCAGGAATATGCGGAGGTGCTGGGCCTCGGCCAGGTCCTGCCCGGCCCCAATGCGCTGAACGTCGCCATCCAGCTGGGCGACCGTTTCCGCGGCGGCGCGGGCGCGCTCGCCACCACCCTCGGGCTGTTCGGCGGGCCGCTGCTGGTGCTGATGGGGCTGGCCGCGCTGCATGACGCCTATGGGGAGGTGCCGCTGGTCAAGGCCATCCTCGCCGGCACGGCGGCGACGGCGGCGGGGATGATCCTCGGCACCGCGCTGAAGATGGCGACCAGGCTCAGGCCCGCCCTGCCCATCGTCGCGGTGGGCATCGCCGCCCTGGTCGGCGGCGCGCTTCTCCGCCTGCCGCTGCCCTACATCGTCCTCGGCCTCGCCCCCTTCGGCATCGCCGCCGCCTGGTGGACGCTGAGGACCCGCGCGTGAACGACCGGGACCCGCGCGTGAACGCGACCAGGACCCGCGCATGAACGACCAGGGCGGCATCCTCCTCCAGCTCGCCATCGGCTTCGCCGCCATCTCCATGATCGCGGTGGGCGGCGGCATCGCCGTGGTGCCGGAGATGAACCGCCTGGTGGTGGACGTGCATGGCTGGATGACGGATGCGCGCTTCGCCCAGCTCTTCGCCCTCGCCCAGGCCGCGCCGGGGCCGAATGTGCTGGTCGTGGGCCTGATCGGCTGGCAGGTGGCGGGGCTTGCGGGGATGCTGGTGGCGACGCTGGCCATGACCGGCCCCGCGGGCCTCTTCGCCTTCGGCTTCTCCAAGCTCCGTGGTCGCCTGGCCGGGGCGCGCTGGCTGCGGATCATCGAGAAGGGCCTGGTCCCCATCGCGGTCGGGCTGATCTTTTCGTCCGGGATCATCCTGGCGCAGGGCGCGGCGCACCCCGCCGGCCCCGGCACCGCCATCAGCCTGCTGGCGGTGGGGCTGACCGTCTTCTCCACCCTCTTCGTCTGGCTGACCGATCGCAGCCCGCTCTGGGTGCTGGCCGTCGGCGCGGTCGCGGGCGCGCTGCTTCTCTAGCCCCCCACGGCGACAGCCCCGCGCGGCGGCGCTATACGCAGGGAATGCCCGACGCCCCCACCCCGGCCGGCCTGCTGGACCGGCTGCACGCGCTCCTCGGCCCCCGTGGCCTGCTCACGGATCCCGCCGACATCGCCCCCCATCTGTGCGACTGGCGCGCCCTCTACCAGGGCCGCGCGCTGGCCGTGGCGCGCCCGGCCGATACGGCGGAAGTCGCCGCCGTGGTGAAGCTGGCGCAGGAAACCGGCACGCCCATCACCGTGCAGGGGGGCAACACCTCCATGGTCGGCGGCGCCGTGCCGGATGAGAGCGGCCGCCACCTGATCCTCTCGCTCGCCCGCCTCAACCGCATCCGGGATTGCGATCCCGTGGACATGACCATGACGGCCGAGGCCGGCGTGGTGCTGAAGACCGCGCAGAACGCCGCGCAGGATGCCGGCTGCCTCTTCCCCCTCAGCCTGGGTGCGGAGGGCACGGCCACGATCGGCGGCGTGCTCTCCACCAATGCCGGCGGCAACACCACGGTGCGCTACGGCAATGCCCGCGAATTGATGCTGGGGCTGGAGGTGGTGCTGCCCGACGGCCAGGTCTGGAACGGCCTCCGGCGCCTCCGGAAGGACAATACCGGCTACGCGCTGCGGCACTTGTTCGTCGGTGCGGAGGGCACGCTCGGCATCGTCACCGCCGCCGTGCTGCGCATGTTCCCCCGCCCGCGCGACACGGCGCTGGCGCTCTGCGCCGTGGCGGATGAGGATGCTGCCCTCGGCCTGTTCCGCCGCTTCCGCGACCGGGACGAAAGCGCGGTGCGCGCCTTCGAATACATGTCGGGCACCGGCGTCGATTTCTGCGTGCAGCACATCGAGGGCATCGGCCGCCCGCTTTCCGACCGCGCCGACCACTACGTGCTGGTCGACCTCGCCTCCCCCCGCCCCGATGCGGGCCTGCGCGACATGGCGGAGGGCGTGCTGGGCGAGGCGATGGAGGAGGGCATCGTGCTCGACGCGGTTCTGGCCGAAAGCGAGGCCCAGGCCCAGAAGCTGTGGCGCATCCGGGAGGAGCATCCCGAGGCGCAGAAGCGGGAGGGGGCGTCGGTGAAGAACGACGTCTCCGTCCCCGTCTCCAAGGTGCCGGAGATGATCCGCCGCTGCTCCGCCGCGCTGATGGAGCTGATCCCCGGCAGCCGCCCCGTGCCCTTCGGCCATATCGGGGACGGCAACATCCACATGAACCTGGAACAGCCGCCGGGCATGGACCCCGCCGCCTTCCTGGCCCGCAGCCACGACATCATGGATTGCGTCAACGCCATCGTCCGCGACCTCGATGGCAGCTTCAGCGCGGAACACGGCATCGGCCGGCTGAAGACGGACATGATGGAGGCATGGCGAGGGGGGGCGGAGCTGGATGCGATGAAGCGCATCAAGGCGGCGCTGGACCCCGCGGGCCTGATGAACCCGGGCAAGGTGCTGCCCTGAAGCCAGGGGCTGGTCGGGTGCGATGGGGAAGGCGCTGCCTTCCCCATACCCCATCCGCCAGGGGGCAGAGCCCCCTGGACCATCGTCAATGGAGCCCGGTCCAGGGTCCGGCTGGACCCTGGCGAGGGGGTGCAGGGGGAGCGGCGCTCCCCCTGCTTCTTCTCCTCGCCGCCTGCGCCCCCACCCCCGCCCGCCCGCCGGAGGCCGGCCTCGCCGCCACCGCGACCGTCGCCGAGATCCGCTCCGGCGAGGCGCCGAACTGCAACGCCTCCGGCGCCGCCATCCATCTCGGCGGCGGCCGCTTCGTCACGGCCGCCCATGTGGTGGATGGCTCCGTCCAGCGGCTGCGCGGCTTCTGCCCGCCGGACCGCCAGGGCCAGCCCGCCGTCACGCTCGGCGTCCGCGGCACGGAAGCGCCGGCCCGCATCCTCCGCGCCGGGCGGGACCGCGTCGATGCCGGCATCGGCCAGCGCTACTGGGGCGGGGAGGATCTGGCCATCGTCACCCCCACCCGCGCGCTGCCCGCCCTGCCCGCCGCCACCCCCTGCGCCGCCGCCCCCGCCCCCGGCACGCCCGCCCTGCTCGTCACGCCCCGCCGCGCCATCCGCACCCGGCTGCTCGCCCCCTGGTCGGACCCCGACCGCGCCTTCGGCAGCTACCTGGAGATCCCGGAGACGCTGGCCCCCGGCGAATCCGGCGGCGCGGTGTTCGAAGCGGCCTCTGGCTGCCTGGCCGGGATCGTCAGCCACCGGGATTCGGATGGCGGCCCGCCCAGCACCCGCCTCGTCCCCGCGTCAACCATCGCGCGATTCATGCAGCCGTGAGGGGCCCCGCTTTGCCGCGCGCCCCGAAGGGCTGGTAGAAGGGCCGCGATGACCCGGATCGACCGCTACATCCTGCGCCAATTGGTGGGCGGCCTCCTGGCCGTCACCATCGGGCTGGCCGCGCTGGTGTGGCTGACGCAGTCGCTCCGGTTCATCGAGCTGGTGCTGGACCGCGGCCTCTCGCTCGGCGTCTTCATCCAGCTCACGGGGCTGATGCTGCCCGGCTTCTTCGCCGTGATCCTGCCCATCACCACCTTCGTCGTGGTGCTCTTCGTCTATGTGCGGATGAACAGCGACCGGGAACTGGTGGTGATGCGCGCCGCCGGCCTGTCCCAGCTCCGCCTGGCGCGGCCCGGCATCCTGCTGGCGCTGATGGCGGTCGCGGCGGGCTATGTGCTGAACCTCTGGCTCGTCCCCCTCTCCCACACCGCCTTCCGCATCTGGCAGTTCGAGATCCGCAACCAGATGGCGGCGATCCTGGTGCAGGAAGGCGTCTTCTCCTCCGTCGGCGGGGACCTGACGGTCTATGCGCGGCTGCGGGACCGGGACGGCACGCTGCGCGGCATCCTGGTGCATGATGCCCGCGAACGCGGCGCGCCCGTCACCATCCTGGCCGAACAGGGCCGCATCACCACCGGCCCCAACGGCCCGCGCGTCACGCTGCAGAACGGCGTCCGCCAGCAGATGGAGCGCGTCCCCAACCCCGCCCCCGGCGCCCAGCCCATGCGGCTCTCGGTCCTCTCCTTCAACGAGAACAGCATCGACCTGGCCCGCGCCACGCGGCAGGAGGAAGCGCGCTTCCGCGACTCGCGCGAACGCAGCATCCCCGAATTGCTGCACCCGGACCCGGCGGAGGGCCTCCGCCCGCGGGAGATCGCGCGCTTCGTGGGGGAGGCGCATCAGCGCATGTCCGCCCCCCTCACCGCGCTGTCCTTCGCCCTGGTCGGGCTCTCGGTGGCCCTCACCGGCCAGTTCCGCCGGCATGGCGGCGGCCTCCGGCTCGCCACCGGCATCGGCATCGTGGTCGGGCTGCTGGCGGTGGGGCTCACCATCGGCAACCTCGCGACGCGGGACAACAGCTTCGTCTGGCTGATCTGGCTGCACGCCACCGTCCCCGGGCTGGTCGCGCTGTGGTGGATGCTGGGCGCGCCCGGCCTGCCGCGGCCGCGCAGCCTGCCCATGCCGCCCCCGCTGCCAGCCGGCGGCCCCTGAGCCCATGATCCTCACCCCCACCCTCACGGGTTATGTCGCGCGTGCCTTCTTCGGCATGACGCTCGCGATGCTGGGGGCGCTGACCGGCCTGGTCGCGCTGTTCGACTTCATCGAATTGCTGCGCCGCGCCGCGACCCGCCCCGATGTCGGCTTCGGCATCGCGCTGGAGATCGCGAGCCTGCGCCTGCCCTTCGTCTCCCTCCAGATCCTGCCCTTCTCCATCCTGCTCGGCGGCATCATCGCCTTCTGGCGGCTCACCCGGTCGTCGGAGCTGATCGTGGCGCGCGCCGCCGGCATCTCCGCCTGGGGGTTCCTGACCGGGCCGCTGGTGGTGGCGCTGCTGCTCGGCATGGTCGCCACCGGCGCCATCTCCCCCATCTCCTCCGCCCTGCTGTCGCGCGCCGAACGGCTGGACCAGACCTTCCTGCGCACCGGCGGGGGCATGACGGCGCTGGCCGGCGGGCGCCTCTGGCTCCGCCAGGCGGACCGGGAGCTGGAGGCGAATGGCGTCGCCATCATCTCCGGCCGCCCCGTCGCCATGCGCGGCGCGGACCAGCCCCTGCCCCGCGCCGGCGCGCGGTTCGAGCTGCAGGAAGTCTCGGTCTGGCGCCTGACCGCCGCGGACCAGCCCCTGTCGCGGCTGGAGGCGCCGCGCGCCCGCCTGACCGCCGGCGCCTGGGTGATCGAGGATGCGGTGGCCTTCGGCGCCGACCGCATCGCCAAGCCCATCGGCACCATCAGCCTGCCGACGGAGCTGACGCCCGACCGCATCGAGGACAGCTTCGCCTCCCCGGAAACGCTGGATTTCTGGGCCCTGCCCGGCTTCATCGCGGTGCTGGAGGAGGCGGGCTTCTCCGCCGTCCGCCACCGCATCCAGTTCCAGTCCCTGCTGGCCCTGCCCGTCCTCGCCATCGCCATGGCGCTGCTCGCCGCCGGCTTCTCCATGCGCCAGACGCGGCGCGGCGGCGTCGCGCAGATGATCGGCGGTGGCGTCGCCGCCGGATTCGCCCTGTTCGTCGTGGACAAGGTCAGCAATGAATTCGGGGAGGCGGGGTCCCTGCCGGTGGTGCTGGCCGCCTGGGCCCCCACCGTCGCGGGGCTGCTGCTGGCCCTCGCCCTGCTGCTGCACCTGGAGGATGGTTGATGCGCCAGCCCGGCGGCCGATCGGGAAAGCTGCCCCCGCCGCTGCGCGCCCCGGGCGGCGCGCCCACGGGCCTGCGCCCGCGCCGCGCGCCCCGGCTTGTGTCCCTGGCGGTGCCGGCGCCGCTGCCCGCATCCGCGCCCGCCGCCGGGCCGCGCACCCGCGCCCGCCTGCTTCTCGGCACCGCGCTGGCCGCCGCCTGGCTGGTCCTGCTGCCCATCATCCCCGCCACCCCCCAGGGCTTCGGCGGCTTCGGCAGCCGCGCCAGCAGCGACGAACCCGTGACCTTCACGGCGGAGGAGGTGGAGTACGACCAGGTCTCCAACACCGTCACCGCCCGCGGGCGGGTGGAGGCCTGGCAGGGCGACCGCGTGCTGCGCGCCGATGAATTCACCTACAACCGCGAAACCGGCGTCGCGGTGGCCACCGGCAACGTCGCGCTGATCGAGCCGGACGGCCAGACCCTCTTCGCCGACCGCGCGGAACTCCAGGGCGGCATGCGCGATGCCGCGATCGAGGGCATCCGCGGCCTGCTGGCCAACAATGCCCGCCTGGCCGCCGCCGGCGCGCGGCGCACCGGCGGCACCGTCACGGACCTGGCGCGCGTCGTCTATTCCTCCTGCGACCTGTGCCCGGAGGATCCGACGCGCCCGCCGCTCTGGCAGCTGCGCGCCCGGGTCGCGACGCTGGACAGCACGGAACAGCGCGTGCGCTACCGCGATGCCGCCGTGCAGTTCGGCGGCTGGCCGGTGCTCTACGCCCCCTATTTCAGCCATGCCTCGCCGGATGCGCCGCGCGCCTCGGGCTTCCTCTCGCCCACGCTCGGCACCACCCGCCTGCTCGGCGCCTTCGCGGAGATCCCCTACTACTGGGCGATCGACGACCATTCCGACGCCACCGTCACCGCGACGCTGTCGGAGAAGCAGATCCCGAATCTCGGCGTCGCCTATCGCCGCCGCTTCAACAGCGGCGACCTCTCGGTCGAGGGCTCGATCGGCGCGCTGGACGGCACCTCCTCGGACGGCACGGGCGGCCACCTCTTCTCCCGCGGCCGCTTCTCGCTGGATGAGAACTGGCGCGCGGGCTTCGGCATCAACCGCGCCTCCTCCCGCGAATATCTCCGCGCCTGGCGCTATGGCGGGCCGCGGGTGCTGACCACCAGCGCCTATCTGGAAGGCTTCTGGGGCGCGGAAGGCTATGCCCGCATCGACAGCATGATCTACCAGGGCCTCGATTCGCAGACGACGACCAGCCAGATCCCGGTCGTGCTGCCGCGGGGCTATGCGGACTACGTCTTCCCGACCGATGAGCTGGGCGGCAACTTCACCCTCGACGCCTCCGCCTACAGCATCTTCCGCACCACGGGCACGGATACGCGCCGCGTCGGCAGCCGCCTGTCCTACGAACTGCCCTTCACCGGGGAAGCGGGCGATCTCTGGACCTTCCGCACCCATGCCGATGTGCTGGGCGGCTGGGCGGATGGCCTGGCGCTGGCGCCCACCTATGGCGATGCGGGGGGCGATGGCTTCTACGGCCGCGCCCATATCCGCAGCGCGGTGGATTGGCGCATGCCCTTCCTGCGCAGCGCGGGGGAATGGGGGTCGCAGCTGATCGAGCCGCGGGTGCAGGTCGTGACCGGCCCCTCCACCGGCGCGCAGACCAGCTTCCCGAACGAGGACAGCCTCGACCTCGAATTCACCGACGCCAACCTGTTCAGCCTGAACCGCTTCCCGGGGCGGGACCGGCTGGAAGGCGGCACCCGCGTGGATGCCGCGCTGCGCGGCGCCTGGTTCTTCCCCAATGGCGGGCAGCTCGAGGCGCTCGCCGGCCGGTCCTTCCGCGCCGCGACGGACGCCACCTTCGCCCAGGGCACGGGGCTGGAGGGCCGGTCCTCCGACTGGGTCGGCCGCCTCCGCCTGGCGCCGGTGCCCTGGCTGGAACTGGTCGGCCGCACCCGGCTGGACCGGGAGACGACGGAACCCCGCCTGTGGGACGGCAGCGCCACCGTCTTCGGCGGCCCCTTCTCCCTGACCGGCGGCTACCTGCTGACCGACCCCGCCCCCTATGTGACGACACGGAAGCGGGAGGAGGTGTCGATCGGCGGCACGCTCCGCCTGACGGAGAACTGGCGCATCGGCGCCTTCGGCCGCTACGACATCCACCTGGACCGCGCGGTCAGCGGATCGGCCAGCGCGATCTACGAGGATGAGTGCCTGATCTTCGAGACGCGCTTCGTCCGCAACCGGGCGCAGGACCCGAATACGGGGCGCGACTATGCCGGCGGCACGCTGCTGCTGTTCCGCATCAGCCTGAAGACGGTCGGCGATTTCGGGTTCCGCGCCTTGTGATGACGCGCCCGGACCCGGCGGGGCACGCTCGCGCCCTTCCCAATACCCCCCCGCACGCCTAGGAAAGCGCCATGCGTCCCACCGCCCGCGCCCTGCTGCTGCTCTCCGCCCTGGCCCTGCCCCCCGTGGCGGGGGCGCCCGCCCTGGCCCAGGCGCCGGCCGCGCCCGCGCCCGCGCCGGCGGGCTCCACGAACGGCCGCGCGCCGGACGGCGCGACCAACGGCATCGTCGCCGTCATCAACGGGGACATCGTCACCCGTGGCGACGTGGATGGCCGCCGGCGCCTCTTCGCGCTGAATGCCGGCCTGCCGGCATCGCCGGAGGTGCTGGAACGCCTGACGCCGCAGGTCACGCGCCTGCTGGTGGATGAAAGGCTGCGCATGCAGGACGTGCAGCGCCGCCGCATCCCCGTGACGGATACCGACATCGCCCAGGCGGTGGCGGAGCTCGAGCGCCGCAACAACCTGCCCGCCGGCGGCCTGGTGGCCCAGCTGCGCCGCGCCGGGGTGGAGCCCCGCGTGCTCTACGACCAGCTGCGCGTGCAGATCGGCTGGGCGCGGCTGCTGCGCCAGATCCTGGGCCCCCAGGCCCAGCCCACGGATGCCGAGGTGGCGGAGCAGATCGCCCTGCAGCGCGCCCGCACCGGCCAGCAGGAATTCCTGGTCAGCGAGATCTTCGTCCCCGTGGACGATCCGGGGGAGGAGGCGGAAGTCCGCCGCTTCGTGGAGGAGGTGGTCACCCAGCTCCGCCGCGGCGTGCCCTTCCCCGTCGCCGCCACCCAGTTCAGCCAGGCCCAGACCGCGCTGCAGGGCGGCGACCTCGGCTGGGTGGGGCTGGAGGCGCTGGACGAGGCGGTGGCCCGCATCGTCGGCCAGATGCCCCCCGGCGCCATCAGCAACGCCATCGCCGTGCCCGGCGGCTTCCAGATCGTGGCGCTGCGCCAGCGCCGGGAGGTGGGCCGGGACGAGGCGACGATGCTGACGCTGCGCCAGGCCTTCTTCCCCTTCGCCACCCCGCTGAACCCGCAGGCCCCCACGGCCCAGCAGGTGGCCGTGGTGGAACGCGCCCGCGCCCTGGCCGCCAGCGCCCGCAGCTGCGAGGCGGTGGAGCAGGCCGCCCGCGCCGCCGGCAGCGGGCGGGACCCCGATCCCGGCCCGGTGCGGCTGGAAACCGTGCAGCCGCCGCCGCTGCGCCAGCTGATCGGCAGCCTGCCCCCCGGCCGTGCCAGCCAGCCCGTGATCGCGCCCGACGGCGTCGCCATCATCATGGTCTGCACGCGGGAGACGCGGAACCAGGCCGAGATCACGCCCGACGTCGCCCGCCAGCAGCTGCTGCGCGACCGCGTGGAACTGCTCTCCCGCCAGCTCCAGCGCGACCTCCGCCGCCGCGCCCAGATCGAGATGCGCAGCTGAGAGCGGGGACGGCGTCGTCGTGAGCACGGCGCTTCCCTCGCTGCGCGACACCATCGCGCGGCACGGCCTCGATGCCCGGAAGTCGCTCGGCCAGCATTTCCTGCTGGACCAGAACCTCTGCGACCGCATCGCGACGCTGGCCGGGGACCTGACGGGCCGCCATGTGCTGGAAGTGGGCCCCGGTCCCGGCGGCCTGACCCGCGCGCTGCTCGCCTCCCCCGCCGCCGCCGTGCTGGCGGTGGAGCTGGACCGCCGCGCCATCGCCGCGCTGGCGGAGCTGTCTGATGCCTTCCCGGGCCGGCTGCGCGTGCTGGAGGCCGATGCGACGACGATCGACGCCGTAAGCCTGCTGCCGACTCCACGAAAAATCATCGCCAACCTGCCCTACAACGTCGCGACGCCGCTGCTGGTGGGCTGGCTGCGGAACGCCCGGCACTTCGAATCCATGGCGCTGATGTTCCAGCAGGAGGTGGCGGAGCGCATCTGCGCCGCGCCCGGCACGGAAGCCTATGGGCGCCTCGGCGTGCTGGCGCAGTGGCGCTGCCAGGCGCGCTTCCTGCTGAGCCTCCCCCCCGGCGCCTTCAGCCCCCCCCCGAAAGTCCACTCCGCCGTGGTCGGCCTGGTGCCGCATGCCGAGGACCCGGGGCCGGACCTCTTCGCCACCATGGAACGCCTGACCGCCGCCGCCTTCGGCCAGCGCCGCAAGATGCTGCGCGGATCGCTGAAGTCGCTCGGCCAGGCGGAGGCGCTGCTGGACGCCGCCGGCATCGCCGGCGACCGCCGGGCGGAGACGCTGACCATCCCCGAATTCGACCGCCTGGCCCGCGCCCTCTTCGCGCGGGGCTGAGAAGAGGACCCGTCCATGCTGCCGCCCAAGCCGACGATCTGCTTCGCCCATGTCGCCTACCGCTTCGCCGAACGCTACGCGGAGCGCGGCGGCACCCTGCCCCATTTCGAGGTCCGCAGCCTGCCGGAGCTGGAGGCCCGGATCGGGGAGGCCGATATCCTCCTCGTCTCCGGCATGTGGCGGAACCACCTGGCGGCGCAGGCGCCGCGGCTGAAGTTCATCCAGTCCATCAGCGCGGGCGTGGACCAGTATGACCGCGCCGTGCTGGCCGGCGCCGGCATCCGCCTGGCCTCCGCCCAGGGCGCCAATGCCAATGCCGTCTCCGAACACGCCATTTCCCTGATCCTCGCCATCGCCCGCCGCCTGCCGGAGGCCCGCGACAACCAGGCCCGCAAGCACTGGCGCGGCATGATCGGCGACCTGACGAAGCGCGAGGACGAACTCGGCGGCAAGACCCTGCTGGTGGTCGGCATCGGCCGCATCGGCGGCCGCCTGGCGCGACTGGCGAAAGCCTTCGGCATGAACGTCATCGGCCTGCGCCAGGACCCCTCCAAGGGCGCGGAGGGCGCGGACGAGATCCACGGCATGGGCGCGCTGATGGCCCAGCTTCCCCGCGCCGACTACGTCGCCCTGACCTGCGCGCTGACGCCCGAGACGCGCGGCCTGATGGGTGCCGCGCAATTCGCCGCCATGAAGCCCGCCGCCATCCTGGTGAACGTCGCCCGCGGCGCCGTCTGCGTGGAGGCGGACCTCGTCGCGGCACTCGCCTCCGGCCATCTCGGCGCCGCCGCGCTGGACGTGACGGCGGAGGAACCGCTGGCCGAGGCCTCGCCCCTCTGGTCCATGCCCAACGTCTTCATCACCCCCCATACGGGCGGCGAGACGCGGGCCTATGAGGGCAATGTGCTGGACCTGATGGAGGAGAACCTGAAGCGCCTCCACGCCGGGGAGACGACGCTGAAGAACCAGGTCGTCTGACCAGCGGGCGGGGCCGTCACCCGTTCACGACGGTCCCGCCATTCGGGTGGATCACCTGCCCGCTGATGTAGGAACTGTCCAGGTTGCTGGCCAGGAAGATGTAGGCCGGCGCCACCTCATCCGGCTGGCCCGCCCGCCCCATCGGCGCCTGCGCGCCATGCTCCGCCGTCCGCTCCGCGCTGAAGCTGGCCGGGATCAGCGGCGTCCAGATCGGGCCCGGCGCCACCGCATTCACGCGAATGCCCCGCTTCTGCAGCGACTTCGCCAGGCTGCGCGTGAAGGCCACGATCGCGCCCTTGGTGCTGGCATAGTCGATCAGCGTCGGATTGCCCTGATAGGCCGTGATGCTCGTCGTGTTCACGATCGCCGAGCCCTCGCCCATATGCTTCAGCGCCGCGCGCGTCACCCACATCATGCCGAGGATGTTCGTCCGGAACGTCTTCTCGACCTGCTCCGTCGGGATCTCGGAAAAATCCTCGCAGACATGCTGCTCCGCGGCGTTGTTCACCAGCACGTCGATCCGCCCCAGCTCCCCCACCACGCGCTGCACCAGGATGTCGCAGACCTGCGCATCGCCGATATCGCCCGCGATGGCGACGGCGCGCCGCCCCTCCGCCTCGATCAGGCGCTTCGTCTCCTCGGCATCCTGGCCCTCATCCAGGTAGAGGATCGCGACATCCGCGCCCTCCTTCGCGAAGCCGATCGCGACCGCCCGGCCGATGCCGCTGTCGCCGCCCGTCACCAGCGCGACCTTGCCCGTGAGCTTGCCGGAGCCCTTCCACTTCGCCATGGCCGATTCCGGCCGCGGCTCCATCTCGGCCTCGATGCCGGGCTGGTGGGACTGGGACTGGCGAGGCTGCGGCGTATCGGGCATGGGGATTCTCTCCGGTTATCCCCCGGCAACGGCGCCCGAGGCCCCGGAGTTCAGGCCCACCGCCGAAACGTCAGTCCCGCTTCACGCCCCCATGCCGCTCCGGCTCCAGCCGGGCCTTGAGATAGGCGAGCAGCGGAAAGGCCCCCGTGCAGAGCGCCAGCAGCACGCCCCAGCCCCCCTCCCGATACCCCTTCCGGGACACGTAGCTCTTCCACACCCGGGACACGAAACGCCGGAGATTGTCCGGCATCGACCCGATATTTCCCTGCGCGATCAGATCCGCCGCCTTGGCGGAGGAATACTTGTCCAACCGCCGCAGCATGTCGGAGATGTCCCGGTCCACCAGGTGGATCAGCGCGCCCTCCGTGATCTTCGGGCCCTCCTTCCCCACCCAGTCCAGCCCCGGATGCACCCGCTGCGCCCGCCACCGCTTGGCGCCCTTGCGGAACAGCCGCGGCACCGACGTGGTCCCGAAGCTCCCCGCCCAGCCATGCCGCACCAGCCGAGCGCCGACATAATTGTCCACCGGCACCTGATGCCAGGCGTGCCCCGACACCGCGATCACCCGCCGCACCGCGGCCGCCAGCGGCGGGCTCACCCGCTCATCCGCATCGACCTCCAGCACCCAATCGCTGGAACAGGCGGCAATCCCGGCATTCCGCCGCTCGCCCTCCAACTCCCAAGCGCCCTCGATCACCCGCGCCCCGGCCGCGCGCGCAATCGCCGCACTCGCATCCGTCGTGCGATCCAGCACCACCACGACCTCATCCGCGAAGGCCACCGAGGCCAGGCAATCCGGCAGCCGCTCAGCCTCGTTGCGCGCGACGATGAGGGCGGAGAGGGTCGGCGTGGCGGTCATGCTGCCGCAGGGAGGGCTCCGCCCTCCCCGCACCCCACCCGCCAAGGGGCAGCGGCCCCTTGGAACCCATGACTTGATGGGAGGAAAGGGAGGGGGCGCGGTCGCACGGATGCGAAGGGAGCGCGGGTGGCGCCCCCTCCCTTTCCTCCCATGAACGGTGGTCCAGGAGGCCCCTGCCTCCTGGCGGGGGGTGCAGGGGGGCGGCGCCCCCCTGCCAGCGCGACCTTCACGCCGTCCTGTCGCCCCCACCGCCCGCCAGCGCCGCCTGGGCGGCGGCCAGGCGTGCCACGGGCACGCGGTAGGGGGAGCAGGAGACGTAGTCGAGGCCGACCGAGCCGCAGAAGTGGATGGAGGCCGGGTCGCCGCCGTGTTCGCCGCAGATGCCGAGTTTCAGGTCCGGCTTGGTCTTGCGGCCTTTCTGCGCGGCGATTTCGACGAGGGCGCCGACGCCGTCCACGTCGATGGAGACGAAGGGGTCTTTCGGCAGGATGCCCTTCTCGACGTAGAACGGAAGAAACTTGCCGGCGTCGTCGCGGGACAGGCCGAAGACGGTCTGCGTCAGGTCGTTGGTGCCGAAGCTGAAGAAGTCCGCGCTTTCGGCGATGGTGTCGGCGGTCAGGGCCGCGCGGGGCAGTTCGATCATCGTCCCCACCTGGTAGACGATGTGGTAGCCGCTTTCCGCGAAGACTTCCTGCGCCACCTTGTCCACCTGGGCGCGGGTGATTTCCAGCTCGCGCTTGGTCATGACCAGCGGGATCATGATTTCCGGCACGGGCGCCGCGCCGGTTTCCTTGCCGACCATGACGGCCGCTTCGAAGATCGCGCGCACCTGCATCTCGTAGATCTCGGGATAGGTGACGCCGAGGCGGCAGCCGCGGTGGCCGAGCATCGGGTTGGCTTCCGAGAGGTCCGCCACGCGCCGCTTCATCAGCGCGACGTCGGCGCCGAGGCTTTCGGCCACTTCCTCGATCTCGCTTTCCTTGTGCGGCAGGAATTCGTGCAGCGGCGGGTCGAGGAGCCGGATCGTGACGGGCAGCCCCGCCATGATGTTGAAGAGGTCGAGGAAATCCTTGCGCTGGAAGGGGAGCAGCCGCGCGAGGGCGTCGCGGCGGCCGCCTTCCGTCTCCGCCATGATCATCTGCCGGACGGCGCCGATGCGCTCCGGGTCGAAGAACATGTGTTCGGTGCGGCAGAGCCCGATGCCCTCGGCGCCGAACTTGCGCGCGGTCTCGGCATCCAGCGGGGTTTCGGCGTTGGCGCGCACCTTCATCTTGCGCACGCCATCGGCCCATTCCATCAGCGTCGCGAAGTCGCCGGAGAGCTGGGGTTCGATCATGGCGACGGTGCCGGCGAAGACCTCGCCGGTCGCGCCATCCAGCGTGATGGTGTCCCCGGCCGAGAGGCGCTTGCCGCCGGCCGAGAGCGTCTGCTGCGCGTAGTCCACGTTGATGGTGCCGGCGCCGGCCACGCAGGGCCGGCCCATGCCGCGGGCGACGACGGCCGCGTGGCTGGTCATGCCGCCGCGCGTGGTCAGGATGCCCTTGGCGGCGTGCATCCCGTGGATGTCCTCGGGGCTGGTCTCGATGCGCACCAGGATCACGGCCTCGCCCTTGGCGGCGCGGGCTTCCGCTTCATCGGCCGAGAAGACGATGACGCCGCAGGCGGCGCCAGGCGATGCCGGCAGGCCCTTGGCGAGTGCCTTGCGCGGCGCCTTGGGGTCGAGCGTGGGGTGCAGGAGCTGGTCGAGCGCCTTGGGATCGACGCGCTTCACCGCTTCCGTCCGGTCGATCAGGCCTTCGCGGGCCATGTCCACCGCGATCTTCAGGCTGGCCGCCGCGGTGCGCTTCCCGTTGCGCGTCTGCAGCATGTAGAGCTTGTTCTGCTGGACCGTGAATTCGATGTCCTGCATGTCCCGGTAATGCTTCTCGAGCTTCGCGCGGACCTCGATGAGTTCCGCGTAGGCCTTGGGCATCACGGTTTCCATGGACTTCTCGCCCGGCTTCGCGCGGGCCTCCGCCATGGGCTGCGGCGTGCGGATGCCGGCGACGACGTCCTCGCCCTGCGCATTCACCAGGTATTCGCCGTAGAAGAAGTTCTCGCCCGTGCTGGGGTCGCGCGTGAAGCAGACGCCGGTCGCGCAGTCATTGCCCATGTTGCCGAAGACCATGGCCTGGACGTTGACGGCGGTGCCCCATTGCGCGGGGATGTCGTGCAGGCGGCGATAGGTATTGGCGCGCGGGTTCATCCAGCTGCCGAAGACGGCGCCGATCGCGGCCCAGAGCTGCGCGTGGGGGTCCTGCGGGAAGGGCTTGCCGGTGACTTCCGCCACCATCTCCTTGTAGCCATCCACCACGCGGTGCCAGTCCTGCGCGGTCAGCTGCGTGTCCTCGTCCACGCCCTTGTCCATCTTCACATGTTCGATGATCTCCTCGAACCGGTGATGGTCCACGCCGAGCACGACGGAGCCGAACATCTGGATGAAGCGGCGGTAGCTGTCCCAGGCGAAGCGCGCATCGCCCGAGGCGGCCGCGAGCCCATCCACGGTGGCGTCGTTCAGGCCGAGGTTCAGCACCGTGTCCATCATGCCGGGCATGGAGACGCGGGCGCCGGAGCGGACGGAGACGAGGAGCGGCTTGTGGTGATCGCCGAACTTGGCGCCCACCGCGTTCTCCACCAGCGCCAGCGCCTGGTTCACGCTGTCCAGCAGCTCCGGCGGGTAGGACTGGCCGTGGTCGTAGTAGTAGGTGCAGACCTCGGTGGTGATGGTGAAGCCGGGCGGGACCGGCAGGCCGATGCTGGCCATCTCCGCCAGGTTGGCCCCCTTGCCGCCCAGGAGGTTCCGCATGTCGGCGCGGCCCTCATTGTGACCGGCACCGAAGCTGTACACCCACTTCGTCATTGGACGGCGCTCTCCTGCAAACTGCGTGGCTGTTCGCGACGAACTGCCACCGCGTCCCGGCCGGGGCAAGCCTTATGCCGGGTAAGCGGAGGCGGCCTGTGTGTCAGCCCTCGATCCGGGAAAAATCGGCCACCGCGTCGATTCCGGCGCGGAGCCGTGCGAGCAAGCGTAGACGGTTGCGTCGGAGTTCCGGAACGGGGTCGTTCACGGTGACGCGGTCGAAGAAGGCATCAAGTGGGCCTCGCAACGCTGCCAAGGCCGACATGGCAGAAATGTAATTTTCAGAAGCCAACGAGGCCGTGACGGCCGGCTCCGCGGCATCGAGGGCGGCGGCCAGCGCCTGCTCCTCCGGCGCCGCCAGCAGCGCGGCGTCGATGGCGCCCTGGTGCGGCCCGTCCTTCTTCTCCTCGATGCGGAGGATGTTGGCCGCGCGCTTGTAGGCGGCGAGCAGGTTCGGCCCGTCGGCACCCTCCACCAGCGCCTTCAGCGCATCGGCACGGGCGAGCAGGCGGACGAAATCATCCTCCGCGCCCGCCCCGAAAGCGGCGGCGACCAGGTCGTGGCGGGCGCCCTCGGCGCGCAGCTGCACGCGAAGCCGCTCGGCCAGGAAGTCCACCAG
Organism: Falsiroseomonas ponticola; assembly: GCF_016805305.1. Classification (GTDB taxonomy): domain Bacteria; phylum Pseudomonadota; class Alphaproteobacteria; order Acetobacterales; family Acetobacteraceae; genus Falsiroseomonas; species Falsiroseomonas ponticola. The sequence continues at coordinate 46,826 of NZ_JAERQN010000001.1, forward strand.
CCCCGCCGCGAAGGCCGCGACCATGGGCGGGTGCAGGCTGCCCTTCGGCGCCTGGTAGCCCGCGCGCAGCTTCTCCTGCGCCACCGCCATGCCGAAATCGGGCGAGGATGTTTCCCCCACCGCCTGCGGGAAGCCGAAGAAGGCCTCCCCGATCACCTCGCCAAGCCGCAGCCTGAGGCCGTTCTCCCGCAGGATGCGGATGACGCCGAGCGCCGCGCGGCGCAGCGCGAAGGGGTCGCCGGAGCCGGTCGGCCGCTCATCGACGGCGAAGAACCCCGCCAGCGTGTCGAGCTTGTCCGCCAGCGCCACCGCGATCGCCACCGGCTCGGTCGGCACCGCGTCGCCGGGGCCGAGCGGCCGGTAATGCGCGGCGATCGCCTCCGCCACGCGGGCGTCCTCGTTCTGATGCAGCGCGTAGTAGCGCCCGATGATGCCCTGCAGCTCCGGGAATTCGCCGACGAGGCCGGAGGCGAGGTCCGCCTTCGCCAGCTCCGCCGCGCGCGCCGCCAGGCCCGCATCGGCGCCCACCAGCGGCGCCAGGTGCCGCGCCAGCTTCACCAGGCGGGCCACGCGCTGCCCCTGCGTCCCGAGCTTCGCGTGGAACACCACGCTCTCCAGCTTCGGCAGGTAGCTCTCCAGCCGCTGCTTGCGGTCCTGGTCCCAGAAGAAGCGGGCGTCGGAGAGCCGGGCGCGCAGCACGCGCTCATTCCCCGCCACCAGCGTCGCGCCGCCATCGAGTGCGGCGATATTGGCGACCAGCGCGAAGAAGGGCGCCGCCGAGCCATCCGGCTTCACCAGCGAGAAGTAGCGCTGGTTCACGCGCATCGTCGTGCGCATGAGTTCCGGCGGCAGATCCATGAAGGCGTCGTCGATGCGCCCCAGCAGCGGCACCGGCCATTCGACGAGGCCCGCCACCTCCTCCAGCAGCCCCTTGTCCGGCACCACCCGCACGCCCTGCGCGGCGGCCAGGCGGTTCATGCCTTCCTCGATGATCCGCATGCGCTCCTGCGCATCCGGCACCACGAAGCGCTCCCGCAGCCCGGCCTCGTAATCGGCCAGCCCCGTCACCGCGAAGGCGCCGCCCTTCCCCGCATGCGCGGCCATGATGCGGTGGCCCTCGGTCTCGTTGCCGCTGACGAGCCCCGGCAACTCCTCGATGGCGAAGGGCACCACCTGGCCATCCAGCACGCAGAGCACCCGGTGCAGCGGCCGCACCCAGGTGAAGGGCCCGTTCCAGCGCATCGACTTGGGCCAGCCGAAGCCCCGGATCAGCCCCGGCATCGCGGAGGCCACCAGCGAAGCCGCCGTCACCGTGGCGCCCGGCTTCTGCAGCACCCAGAAGCCGTTCTGCTCCGCCAGCATGTCGCGCGTCGCGCCATGCTTCTTGAGAAAGCCGTCGAGTGCCGCCGGCGGCGCGGAGGTGCGCGGCCCGCGCTCCTCCTTCCCCTCGGTCGTCACCTCGGCGCGCAGCGTGGCCGAAAGCCCGATGCGGCGCGGGCCGTAGAAGGGCTTCGGCGCGCCCTCCAGCACCGGCGCGACGGCGCTGGCGAAGGCTTTCGCCAGGTCTTCCGCCCCCCGCGCCTGCATGCGCGCCGGGATTTCCTCGGAGAAGAGTTCAAGCAGCAGTTCCGGCATGGCCTAGATGGCCCTCTTCACATCGGTCTGGGCGAAGTCATCGCCCTTGAACAGCAACGGCTCACCCCGTTCCTGCGCGAGCGCGTAGGAGAAGCAGTCGCCGAAATTGAGCTTCGCGGGGTGGCGGCCCTTGCCGAAGCGGCGCCAGCCATCGCGGGCCAGTTCCGCCTGGTTCGCGCTGACCGGCACAACAGCCGCGTTCACGCTGCGCAGCAGGTCATTCAGGTCACGCCCCAGTTCAGCGCCGCCCCGGCCCTCCACGACCATGGTCGCCTCCACCAGCGTCGCCGCGGAGATGGCACAATCTCCAGCCGCGAGCGCCATGGCATCCGCGTAGGATTGCGCGTCGGGTTCCTGGGACAGGATCGCGAACAGGGCCGAGGTGTCGAGGATCAAACGGGCAGGCCATTCTCGTCATACAGGTCGGAGTGGTCGCTGGTCCGCAGATGCGGCGGGATGCGCGCGGCGGCGCGTGCGCCGATCGCCATCAGTTCCGCCGCCAGGGCCTTCCGATCCGCCTGTTTCTCCGCCCGCGCCCGCGCCAGCCGGTCCCGCACCGCTTCCCGCAGCGCGCCCGTCGTGCTGGTGCCCAGCATCTCCGCCAGCGCCTTCGCCTCCGCGATCAGCGCCTCGTCCTTGATGTTCAACTGCCCCATGGCACCACCCCGATGGTATAAACCCCCATCAACATGGTAGAACGCCCTGGCAGCGGCAAGCTCAAACCCGTTCCCCCGCCACCCAGGCCTCGCAGCACGCCTTCGCCAGCGCGCGGACCCGGCCGATATAGGCCGCGCGCTCCGTCACGCTGATGGCGCCGCGGGCATCCAGCAGGTTGAAGCGGTGGGACGCCTTGATGCACTGGTCATAGGCCGGCAGGGCCAGCGGCGGGTCATAGGCCAGCAGCGACTGGCACTCCCGCTCCGCATCCGCGAAGTGCTGGAACAGCATGGCGGTGTCGGCGCCGGAGAAATTGTGATGGGAGTATTCGACCTCCGCGCGGCGGAAGACCTCCCCGTACTTCACGCCGCGTCCGTTGAAGTCCAGCTCGTACACGTCATCCACGTCCTGGATGAACATGGCGAGCCGTTCCAGCCCGTAGGTCATCTCGAAGGACGGCACCTCGCAGGCGATGCCGCCGACCTGCTGGAAATAGGTGAACTGGCCGACCTCCATCCCGTCGCACCAGACCTCCCAGCCCAGCCCCCAGGCGCCGAGCGTCGGGCTCTCCCAGTCATCCTCCACGAAGCGGAAATCATGCTTCATGGGATCCAGGCCGAGATCCCGGTAGCTCGCCAGCAGCAGATCCTGCGCGTCGCGCGGGCTCGGCTTCATGATGACCTGGTACTGGTAGTAGTGCTGCAGCCGGTTCGGGTTCTCGCCATAGCGCCCGTCGGAAGGCCGGCGGGAGGGCTGGACATAGGCCGCCGCCCAGGGCTTCGGCCCCAGCGCGCGCAAGGTCGTCGCGGGGTGGAAGGTGCCCGCGCCCACTTCCATGTCGTAGGGCTGCAGGATCAGGCAGCCCTGCGCGCTCCAGAACCGATGGAGGCGCAGGATGATTTCCTGGAAGGACGGCGCGGTGTCGGACATGCGGGGGCGGGTCTTGCCGGGGGAGGTTTCGCGCGTTCATTACCCCCCGCGCGGGGAAGCCGGCAAGCAACCCCGCTCTTCCCGCCGGAGACCTGTCCATGCACGCCACCGAAGCCCTGGTCCGCCGCTACTACGCCGCCTTCAATGCCGGGGACCGCACGGCCATGCTGGCCCTGCTGCATGACCAGGTCGCGCATGACCCCAACCAGGGCACGCGCCGCATCGGCAAGCCGGCATTCGAGCAATTCCTCGCCCGCATGGACGGCGCCTATGCCGAGCAGCTGGAGGACATCACCGTGATGGTGGACCCCACCGGCACCCGCGCCGCGGCGGAGTTCACCGTGGTCGGAACCTACCTCCGCACCGATGAAGGCCTGCCCGAGGCGCGCGGCCAGGCCTACCGCCTGCCCGCCGGCGCCTTCCTGGCCATCGAGGGCGGCCTGATCGCCCGCATCACCACCTACTACAACCTCGAGGACTGGGTCCGTCAGGTCTCCGCCCGGGAGACCGCTTGAGAACACCGGCGGGTCGGTTTCGCTGGGCTTTTCCGCGCTGGGTGCGTCTCCGGCCTTGCCGATGCAACCAGCATCGGCTGCATCCGGATCCTGCCCAGCACGAAAAATCCCTCGCGAACCCTCAGCCGCCGGCATCCTCAAGCGGTCTCGGAGCCACGAAATCCAGGATCAGCCGCGCCAGCGCGCCCGGCGCCTCGATCGGCACCATGTGGCCGCTGCCCTCGATGATGGCGAGCCGCGCGCCGGGGATGCCATCGGCGATCTCGCGCGCTTCCGCCACGCTGCGCAGCGCATCCTGCGCCGCGGCCACCACCAGCGTCGGGCAGGCGATCTCGCCCAGCCGGTCATCGAAGGCCGGGCGCGGCATCAAGGTCTGGCGCAGGAAGACCTCCCCGCCCAGCCGGTCGCCCATCGCCCTCAGCCGGTCCACCAGCGCGGCATCCCCGGCGCGGTCCGGATGCAGGCCGCGGGCGATGGCGGCGCGGCTCATCCCCCGGAAGGCCTGCCCCTCCGGCCGCCCCGCCACCGCCTGGCGCCTGGCCTGCTGGGACGCGCTGTCACCCCGGGCGGAGGTCGCGACCAGCACCAGCGCCCGCACGCGGCCGGGCGCCATCCGCGCCACCTCCCGCGCCACGAAGCCGCCCATGGAGAAACCCACCAGCACGAAGCGCCCGGGGGCGTCCGCCAGCACCCGCGCCGCCATCCCCGCCAGCGTGCCGTCCTGGAACAGGTCGCCGTGATGCATGGGGCCGATCGGCGCCAGCAGCGGCGCCAGCTCCTCCCACATCCCCGCATCCAGCATGAAGCCGGGCAGCAGCACCACGCCCATCAGGCCACACCCCCTTGCGCAGTCCCCGCGCCGCGGCGGAGGCTACCCCGGCACCCCCAAGGAAGCACCCCGATGCCCGAGATCATGGTCTTCGCCGCCACCGGCCGCACCGTCGAACAGAAGCGCGGCCTGGTGCGCGACCTGACGGAGGCGATGGTGAAGAATTTCGGCGTCCCGGCCGCCAGCGTGACCGTGCAGATCGTCGAATCGGCGCCGGACTCCAAGGCCAAGGGCGGCGTCCTCTTCTCCGACCGGTAGCCGCCGCTACCCCGCCACCACCATGAAGTTCTCGTTGGAGGGATAGCGCCGGAAGGTCTCCGTGATGCGGTAGCCCTGCGCCGCGGCCCAGGCGCGGAACTCCCGCGCATTGCGGTTGTGCACCTCGATGAAGATGGCCGGGCGATGGGCGGCGATCACGCCGGCCAGGCCGCCCAGCACCTCCATCTCCATCCCCTCCACGTCGATCTTCAGGAAATCGACAGGGCGGCCCGCCAGCAGCGCATCGCCCGTCCGCAGCGGGATGGCGCCGTCCGGCGCCCCCGGCACCATGCGCGTGCCGCCCAGGTTGTTGCGCCCGCCCACCGCCGCCGCCACGCCCTCCGCCCCCGCCAGCCCGATGCCGAGCAGGCTGGTATCGACGATCCCCGACAGCCCGTTCAGCAGCACGTTGAGGCGCAGGATCTCCGCCGCCGGCGGGTTGGGCTCCAGCACCAGCACCCCGGCGGGGGCCAGGAAGCGCGCGACATGGACGGCATGGTTGCCGACATTGGCGCCGATATCGACGAAGCGCGCGCCGGCCGCGCAATGCCGGGCGATGATGCCCAGCTCCTCCGGCTCATAGAACTCGCCCTGCGCATGGTGGCGCTGGATCACGTCATGCTCGTTGGCGACGAAGAAGCGGATCTCCCGCCCCTCGATGGTCGTCGTGACCACGGAACCGGCCAGCCGCCTCATCGCATCCCATCCCCACTCTGCCCCGGGGCGGGAGGATTGTGCCATGGCCGCCCGCGCCGCAACCCGGCGGCGCCGGGCGGGATCAGCGGCAGGCCCCGCACCGCCACCGGCACGATGCGCGGCGCTTCGCTACAGGCCGAGCCTGGCCCAGGCGGCGCGTTCCTCCGCCGCCGCCAGGGCGCCCTCCGCGATCGCGGCGCCGGAGAGCAGCCGCAGCGGCCAGGGCGGCCGCCGCGCGCCCACCGGCACCAGCCGCGCCTTCTCCCCGAAGCGGGCGCGGAGGTCGGACGACACCTCCCCGATCCGGTCCGCCAGGCCGAGTTCCACCCCGCGCGCCCCGGTCCAGAAGCGGCCGGTGAAGAGCTCCTCCTCCGGCGCCTTCAGCGCCGCGCCGCGGCGGGCGCGCACCCAGTCCTTGAAGGTCACGTGCAGGTCGGCCAGCAGCGCCTCCAGCCGCGCCACATCCTCCGGCCTCTCGGCGCGGAAGGGGTCGAGGAAGCTCTTCTCCTCCCCCGCCGTGTGCATCCGCCGCCGCACGCCGAGGCGCCGGATCGCCTCCTCCATCCCGAAGCCCGCGCTGATCACGCCGATGGAGCCGACGATGGAGGCGCGGTCCACCACGATCTCATCCGCCGCGCAGGCCAGCCAGTAGCCGCCGGATGCCGCGGCATCCTCCACATAGGCCGTCACCGGCACCTTCTTCTCCTCGGCCAGGCGGCGGATGCGCTGTGCCACCAGGCTGGACTGCACGGGTGAGCCGCCCGGCGAATTGATCACCAGCGCGACGGCGGCCAGGCGCTTCAGGCGGAAGGCGCGCTCGATGAGCGGGGCCATGCCCTCCGCGCTGATGCCCGGGGCCGCGAAGGGCCCGCCGCCGCGCGCCGCGATCACGCCGGAAAGCCGCAGCACCGCCACCACGGGCGGCCGATCCAGGAAGGGGATTTTCATGCCCCCATAGATGCGCCCACGGTCCCCGCGCACAAGCAGCCCGCGAAGGGTTCCCCCGGCGCGCGACAGAGGCAATATTGTCCGGACGAATCCCGAGGGACAGCATGGCCAAGGACGATCGCGTCATCATCGCAGGGGCAGGCCCGGTCGGCATGGTCGCCGCCGCCTACCTGGCCGGGGAAGGCATTCCCGTCACCATCGTGGAGCAGGCGCAGGACCTGCCGGATGACCTGCGCGCCTCCACCTTCCACCCGCCGACGCTCGACATGCTGGGCCGCTTCGGCGTGGTGGATGCGCTGATCGAGCAGGGCCTGGTCTGCCCCTTCTGGCAGTTCCGCGACCGCCACCAGGGCGTGATCGCGACCTTCGAGATGGAGCGCCTGAAGGACGACACGGCGCATCCCTACCGCCTGCAATGCGAACAGTGGCGGCTGACGCGCATGCTGCGCGAACGCATGGCCGGCAATCCCGACGTCCGGTTCATCTACGATGCCAAGGCGGATTCCGTGGCGCAGGACGCCGATGGCGTCACCCTGACCATCGAACGCTCCGACGGGACGAAGGAGCCGGTCCGCGGCCGCTACCTGATCGGCGCGGATGGCGCGCGCAGCGCGGTGCGGCGTTCCGTCGGCACGGAGTTCCGCGGCCAGACCATCCCGGAGATCTTCCTCAGCCTCTCCACCACCTTCCCCTTCCACGAGCATATCGGGGATCTCTCCAACATCGCCTATATCAGCGACCCGCAGGAATGGTTCGTGCTGCTGCGCACGGCGTCGCTGTGGCGCGTGCTGTTCCCGACCGATCCGGAGGAGACGGAGGAGCAGATGACCGACCCCGCGCGGATGGATGCGCGGCTGCAGGCGGTGGTGCCGAATCCCGCGGGCTACAAGGTCGTGCACCGCACCGCCTACCGGGTGCATGAGCGGGTGGTGGACGAATACGTCCATGGCCGCGTCTTCCTGGCCGGCGATGCCGCGCATATCAACAACCCGCTCGGCGGCATGGGCATGAATGGCGGCATCCACGATGCCTTCAACCTGGCCTCCAAGCTGACCGAGGTGTGGAAGGGCGCCGACCTGTCGCTGATGGGCCGCTACGGCCGGCAGCGGCGCAAGGTGGCGCTCGACGTCGTGCAGCAGCAGGCGCTGCGCAACCGCCAGATCCTGAACCAGCGGGACCCCGAACAGCGCCGCGCCTATCACGACGAGCTGCGCGCGACGGTCGCCGACCCCGCGAAGCACCGCGCCTACCTGCTGCGCAGCGCGATGATCCAGTCGCTGCGGGACCTGGAGGCGGTGGCATGAGCGGGCATCCCGAGGCCGACATCTACCACCGCCAGGGCATGGGCAACACGGCCGGCATGGGCCAGCGCCCGGCGCTGGTCATTGTCGACTACGTCAATGGTTTCGCCGATCCCGAGCATTTCGGCGGCGGCAATATCGGCCCCGCCATCGAGCAGACGGTGAAGCTGCTGGCCTTCGCCCGTGCCCGTCGCTGGCCCGTGGCGCATACCCGCGTGGTCTATGCGGATGACGGGTCGGATGCCGGCGTCTTCACGCTGAAGGCGCCCTCGCTGTTGAAGCTCACGGAGCATTCGCCGCTGTCGCAGATCGTGCCCGAACTCACCCCGGTGCCGGGCGAGCACATCGTGCGCAAGCAGGGCGCCTCCGGCTTCTTCGACACCAACCTGGCGTCCTGGCTGCGCTACCAGGGGGCGGATACGGTGGTGGTGGCGGGCTGCACGACCAGCGGCTGCGTGCGCGCCACCGTGGTGGACAGCCTGCAGCATAATTTCCGCACGGTCGTCGCCACCGATTGCGTCGGCGACCGCGCGATCGGCCCGCATGAGGCGAACCTCTTCGACATGGGCCAGAAATACGCCGATCTGATGACCCGCGCGCAGATCGAGGCAGCCGCCCACCGATGACGGTCCAGGGGCGGTTCGGCCCTGGCCAGGAGTGCAGGGGGGCGGCGCCCCCCTGCCGACATCGGTAGGTGCAGCGGGGCGCCCCCCCGCGGCTGTCCCATCACCCCGCCGGCGTCTTCTCCGCCGGCAGGTGCATCCAGGCGGGCACGCGCGGCGTCAGCACCGCCCCGCCGGCCGACAGCCTGGCGCCTTCCGCCAGCGCATCCAGGCGCAGCATCGCCAGCCCATGGCCGGCGCGGGCGGAGCGCATCTCCCCCACTTCCACCCCGTCCCGCAGCACCGGCGTGCCGGGTGGCGGCAGGCCGCCTTCCACCGTCACGGGCACGATCCGCCGCTTCAGCAGCCCGCGATACTTGGTCCGCGCCGTCAGTTCCTGGCCCATGTAGCAGCCCTTGGTCCAGGACACGCCGCCGAGTTCGTCGAAGCCGCCTTCCAGCAGCACGGACTTCTCCGGCTCCAGGTCCCGGCTGCCATCGGTCAGCCCCAGCGAGAGCCGGTGCAGGTCCCACGCCGCCTCATCCGCATCGCCGAGCGGCGTGTTGCCGAGGATCCGCCACCCCGCCTCCGGCAGGCGCGGGTCGGGGGCGGCGATGCTGCGTGGCGGCGGCAGCGCGCCGCCCCAGCCCGCCATGACGACGAAATCGGCGGAGACGTCGCGCAGCGCCACGCGGTTGCGCAGCCGGAAGCGGGACAGGCGCTGCACCAGCGGCCCGGCCTGCTCGCGCTCCACATCCAGCAGCAGGCGTTCGCCATCGGAGAGGATGAAGAAATCGGCCAGCCACTTGCCCTGCGGCGTCAGCAGCGCGGCCCAGACGGCCTGGCCCGGCGCGGCCTTCGCCACGTCGTTGGACACGAGCCCCTGCAGGAAGGGGACGCGGTCCTCCCCCGCCACCTCGACGACTCCACGGCCCGGCAATACGGCAATCGGCATGGGCCGGAAGGTGGGAGAGGCGGCGCCGCGTTGCAACCGCCGCCTTCGTGCTATGCGGGGTGCGCGATGCGCATCCTTTTCGTCACCTCCACCCGGATCGGCGATGCCGTGCTCTCCACGGGGCTGCTCGACCATCTGCTGCGCGCCCATCCCGGCGCGCGGGTCACGGTCGCCTGCGGCCCGGCGGCGGAGGGTGTCTTCGCCCGCATGCCGGGGCTCGATCGCCTGATCGTGCTGCGCAAGCGCCGCTGGTCCGCGCATTGGCTGGACCTCTGGCGCCAGGTGGCCTTCACGCGCTGGGACCTGGTGATCGACCTGCGCGCCTCCGCGCTCGCCTGGATGGTGCCGGCGCGGGCCCGCGCCACGGCCAAGGGCGGGCGGCGCCCCGGCCATCGCCTTGCGCATCTCGGCGCGCTGCTCGGCCTCGACCCGCCGCCGCTGCCCGTCGCCTGGACGGCGCCGGCGGATGAGGCGAAGGCGGCCGCGCTGCTGCCCGGCGGCCCCTGGCTGGTGCTGGGCCCGACCGCGAATTGGGAGAAGAAGGTCTGGCCCGCCGACCGCTTCGTGCAGGTGGCGCAGGCGCTGACCGCCCCCGGCGCCGCGCTGGCCGGCGCGCGCATCGCCATCCTGGGCGGCCCCGGCGAAGGGGAACGCGCCATGGCCGCGCCGGTGCTGGCGGCACTTCCCGGCGCGCTGGACCTGGTCGGCACGCTGGCGCTGCCGGAAGTGGCCGCGGTGCTGAAGCGCGCCGCGCTCTTCATCGGCAATGACAGCGGCCTGATGCACCTCTCCGCCGCCGCGGGCGCGCCCACCATCGGCCTGTTCGGCCGCAGCAGCGCCGCGGAATACGGCCCCGCCGGCCCCCGTGCGAGGGCCGTCGAGGCCGATGGCCCCCCCTACGAATCGCCGATGACGGACCTGCCCGCCCCCCGCGTGCTGGCCGCAGCCACCGCCCTGCTGGCGCCACGCTGATGCGCGTCATCATGGTCACGCAGAACTTCACCCCCGACCCCGGCGGGATCGAGACCACCATGGGCGGCCTGGCGAGGGAGGTGGCGGCGGCCGGCCATGCCGTCTCCGTCTTCGCGGAGCGCATCCGCTCCGGCCGGGCGGAGGATACGCCCCCCACCCTTCCCATCCGCCGCTTCGGCGGCCCCCGCCCGCTGCGCAGACTCGCCCGGCGCCTGGCACTGTGGCGGGCGTTCCGCGCGGCGCCGCCCGACGCCATCATCGCCGATACCTGGAAGAGCGTGGAGGCCATCCCCGCCACCCGCGCCCGCCTGCTGGTGCTGGCGCATGGCATGGAATTCCCGCCCGACGCCTCGCCCGCCAAGATCGCCCGCATCCGCGCCGCCCTCGGCCGCGCCGACGCCATCGCCGCCAATTCCCGCTACACGGCGGATCTCGTCCGCCCGCATCTCCGCGCCGGCCAGGTGCTGGAGGTGGTGCAGCCCGTCATCCGCCCCCAGCCCGAGCCCACCGCCGCCGACATCGCCGCCGCCGCGGCCCTCCGCGGCGATGCCGACCCGCTGCTGTTCAGCCTGGCGCGGCTCGAGCCCCGCAAGGGCTTCGACCAGGTGATCCGCGCCCTGCCCGCGCTCGCCAGGGAATTCCCCGCCATCCGCCACGTCATCGCCGGCGGCGGGCCGGACCGGGACCGGCTGGCCGCGCTGGCCGCCGAATGCGGCGTCGCGGACCGCGTGGTCTTCGCCGGGCGGGTGGAGGAGGGGCTGAAGGCCGCGCTCTACCGCCGCGCCACCCTCTTCGCCATGCCGGTGCGGCGGGAGGGCGCCTCGGTGGAGGGCTTCGGCCTCACCTACCTCGAGGCCGCCTGGCAGGGCGTCGCCTCCCTCGCCGGGCGCGATGGCGGGGCGGTGGATGCGGTGGCGGCGGGGGAGACGGGCCTCGTCTGCGACGGCGCCGATCCGGATGCGGTGCGCGATGCCCTGGCCGCCATGCTGCGGGACCGGCCGCGCCTGGCCGCCATGGGCGAAGCCGCGGCGGCGCGGGTGCGCCGGGATTTCGTGTGGGAAGCGGTGACGGCCCGCTACGTCGCGCTGCTGCGAGGCCCCTGAAGCGCCGAGACGGCGACGGCCAGCAGCAGGAGCATGCCGATCCACCATTCCTGCCAGATGCCGTAGCTCAGCATCCCCACCACCAGCGCGGCGCCATAGGCGCCGACCGCCCCGGGCCCGAGCCGCGCCGCCGCCACGCCGATCGCCGCCAGCATCAGCGCCGCGATCGCCGCGCCCACCGCCCCCAGCTCCAGCCACACCTGCAGCGCGGCGTTGTGCGTGTGCAGCGGCAGGCGCTGCGCCGGCGGCCGGGCGAACCAGGTGCGGGACGCCTCCGAGGTCAGGCCGAAGCGGTCCAGCGTCTCCCGGTCGAACAGCCCGGTCCCGCCCGGGATGGCGCGGGCGGATTCCGCGCCCCAGCCCAGCACGGGCCGTTCCGCGATGCGCTGCACCGCGAAATCCCAGATCAGGATGCGATGCGCGGCGGAGGGCTGGATCGCCTCCAGCCCCGGCAGGCGGGGCAGCACCGCGCCGGTCAGCAGCGGCGCCACCAGCATCACCACCGCCGCCGCCGCGCCGACCAGCCACCCGGCCCAGCGCCCCAGCAGCCAGGCCAGCCCCAGCGCCAGCAGCCCCGCGAAGGCCGCGATCTTCGCACTCTCCGCCGGCAGCAGCAGGGACGCCGCCAGCCCCGCCACCGCCAGCCCCGCGCGCCACCACCAGGCCAGGCCCCGCATCGCCATCGCCACCGGCAGCAGCACCGCGATGACCGCGACCGCCGATTTCAGCCCGAAGAACAGCCAGGACGGGGCTTCCCGCATCCCGCGCACCGCGGCGCGGATGCCGTTCCCGCTGAGGTGGTCCGCCGCCGCCAGCGCGATGCCCACCGCCAGCCCCGCCACCAGCGCCCGCCCCACCACCGCCAGCCGCGCGGGCGGCTCGCTCTCCATCGCCCGCGCCGCCGCCGCCGCCAGCAGCACGAAGCCCGCGAAGCGCAGCCCCGTGCCCAGCGCGCGCATCGGATCCGGCGCCCAGGCCGCGCTCACCACCGCCCAGGCGCCCAGCGCCACCGCCGCGATCACCACCGGCCCGGGCTTCGGCCAGGGCCAGGCGCCCGTCACCCGCCGCCCCGCCACCACCACCGCCAGCAGGCCGAGGCTCGTCACCAGCGCGATGGCCCGGAACTGCAGCACCGCCACCACCGGCACCGCCACCAGCATGACCACCAGCGGCAATGTCGGGCTTCGCGAGAAGGGGGAGGCAGGCGTCACGCGGGCATCCATCGGGCGGTCAGGGCGGGCACCAAGCCACAAGCCCCCCGCCCCCGCAAGCAAGCCGCACCCACCCTGCCGCGCCGCGCCGTTTCATGGCAGAAGCCCCCACCGGATATCGGCGGCAGTCAGGGGATCGAGAGACGATGGCGCATTACGAGCTGGTGCTGCGCGGCGGCACCTGCGTGCTGCCCTGGGGCGAGCAGGTCACGGATGTCGGTGTCCGCGCCGGCCGCATCGCCGCCATCGGCGACCTCTCCCGCGCCCATGCGGAGGAGGAGATCGATTGCCGCGGCCTGCATGTCCTGCCCGGCCTGATCGACAGCCACGTCCATCTGCGCGAACCCGGCGACCCGGCGGTGGAGACGATCGAGACCGGCACCAAGGCCGCGATCCTCGGCGGCCTCACGGCCGTCTTCGACATGCCCAACACCGCGCCCTCCATCACGACGCGGGAGAAGATCGACTGGAAGCGCGATTTCATTCATGGCCGCGCCTGGTGCGACATGGGCTTCTATGTCGGCGCGCTGAAGACCAACATCCCGAGCCTCGCGGAGCTGGAGGCGCAGCCCAACATCTGCGCCGTGAAGGTCTTCGCCGGCAGCTCCACCGGCGATTTGCTGATCGAGGATGATGCGAGCCTGGAGGCCGTGATGCGCAGCGGCCGCCGCCGCATCGCCTATCACAGCGAGGACGAGTACCGCCTGCAGGCCCGCCGCCCGAACTACACCACGGGCATGCCGCACCGCATGCATGCCGAATGGCGCGACGTGGAATGCGCCTTCCTCGGCACCCGCCGCCTGATGGCGATCGCCCGCAAGACCAACCGCCCCGCCCATATCCTGCATGTCTCGACGGCGGAGGAACTCGGCTACCTCAAGGATTACCGCGACCTCTGCACGGTGGAGGTGCTGCTGAACCACCTGACCCAGACGGATGAGGCCTATGACCGCCTGAAGGGCTACGCCGTGATGAACCCGCCGATCCGCGACGCGCGGCACATGGAGGCCGCCTGGGCCGCCGTGGCCGATGGCACGGTGGACACCGTCGGCTCCGACCACGCGCCGCACAGCCGCGCCAGCAAGGAGAAGCCCTGGCCGGAATGCGGATCGGGCCTGACGGGGGTGCAGACGCTGGTGCCGGTGATGCTGGACCATGTCTCGGCCGGGCGCCTCTCCCTCTCCCGCCTGACGGACCTGATGGCGGCGGGCCCGGCGCGGGTCTATGGCATGGTGGGCAAGGGGCGGCTCGCCGCCGGCTACGATGCCGACTTCACGGTGGTGGACATGAAGCGCAGCCGCACCATCGAGGAGAGCTGGATCGTCTCCCCCTGCGGCTGGACGCCCTTCGCCGGCCATCGCTGCACGGGCTGGCCGGTGATGACCATCCTGCGCGGCCAGGCGGTGATGCGGGAGGATGAGGTGATCGGCACCCCCGCCGGCGCCCCGGTGCGCTTCGCGCCGTAGAGCACGCTGCGTTCAAACGAACGCAGCTCGTGCTCTAGAAGTCATTGAAGCTAGAGCAAGAAATGCGTTCGGATGCTTCCATCTGAACGCATATTGCTCCAGCCCGCGCCTGCGGTTTGACCGGCCCCTGCCCGTGCCGCGGGCAGGGGCGTGCGCCCGGGCCATGGACGTCATCTCGTGGTGGTTGAGGGTGGTGCGGCGGGCTGGTAAGGCCCGCCCGGGGATGCGGCGGAGACGATGGCAATGGCGGAACGAGGCGGCGGCTTTCCCGACTGGGCCGCGCGATTGAAGATGTCGCTCGGCCAGGCCGTTGCGCCCCCGGCGCCGCCCGCCGAGCCCCCCGTCGCGCCGCCCGAGCCCGCCCCGCCGCCCCCCCAGGCGCCGGTCCAGCAGGCGCCGGTCCAACAGGCCCCGATCCCCCAGGCCCCGATCCCCCAGGCGCCGAGTCCCCCGCCGCCGAGTCCCCCGCCGCCGCCCGGGCCGGCGGCCTCCCCGGGGCTGCTCTCCTTCCTGGCCCCCTCCCCGGCCGGGGAGGCGCCCGCCGCCTCCCCCCTGCTGGGCGCCCTCGGCACCGCCCCGGCGCCGCCCATGACCGGGCTGCTCGCCGCCCTGGCCCCGGCGGCGGAGGCCCCGGCCACCCCGCGCACGCCCCCGCCCCCGCCCGCCGCCCCCGCACGGGCCCCATCGGCGCCGCTCCCCGGCCTGCTGGCCGGGCTGCTGCCCGATGCCGCCGCGCCGACCCAGCCCGCCCGGCCGGCGGAGCCGGCGCCCTCGATCGCCCCGCTGCCCGGCCTGCTGGGGGCGCTGGCGCCCTCCGGCGAGGCCCCCGCCACGCCGCCCGGCCTGCTGGGCACGCTGGCGCCGCCCGGCGAGCAGCCCGCCGCGCCCCCCATGCCCGGCCTGCTGGGCACGCTGGCGCCCACGGGCGAGGCGCCCGCCGCCCCGCCGCCCGCCCGCCCCCCGGCCCCGCCGCCGCCGCCGCCCCTGCCGCCGCTGACCACGCTGCTGGCCTCGCTCGGCAGCGAGCCACCGGCCGCGCCGCCCGCGCCCCCCGCCCCGCCCGCGCCGGAGCCGGAGCCGGAACCCGAGCCCACCTGGGCCGCCGCGCCCGAGCCCGAGCCCGAGCCCGAGCCCGAGCCCGAGCCCGAGCCGGAGCCCACCTGGGCCGCCGCCCCCGAGCCCGAGCCCGAACCCGCCCGGGCCGCCGCCCCCGAGCCCGAGCCCGAACCCGCCCGGGCCTCCGCGCCCGAGCCGCCCCCACCCGCGCCGGAGCCGCCCACGCCCGTGGCCCCGGCCGCGCCGCTGCTGGCCTCGCTGATCGCCAGCCCGCCCCCCGCCGCGGCGGCCCCGCCCGCCTTCACCGCGATGCTGGCCGCGCTGGCGGAGGCCGTGCCCCCGCCCGCGCCGCCGCCCCGCCCGCCCGCGGCCAGCCCGCAGGCCATCCTCGCCCGCCTGCCCGCCCTTGGCGGCCTGCGCCCCGCGCCCCGTCCCGAGCCCGAGCCGGAGCCCGCACCCGAACCGGCGCCCGCGCCTCCGCCGCCGGCGGTCGAGACCTGGTCCTTCGGCCAGCCCCAGGCGGCCCCCCCGCCTTTGCCGGAGACGCCCCCCGCCGCCCCGGCCGAGCCCTGGCCCGCGCCCGCCCCCCTGCCGCCCATCGCGCCGGAGGCCTGGGCGATGCTCGCCCCGCTGGCGCCCCCCATCGCCGCGCCTCCGGCGCCCCCGCCCGCCGCCCCGGCCCTGCCGCCGCTGCCGCCCCTCGAATCCCCGGCGCCCGCCGAGCCGCCGCCCGCCCCCGTCGCTCCCCCGGTCCCGCTGCCGGCCGTCGAAGCCCAGGCACCTGCCCCGCTCGCGCCGCCGCCAGCGGTCGAAGCCCCGGCGCCCGCCGAGCCGGCCGCGCTCGCGCCCCCGCCCGCGCCGGTCGCGCCGCCGGTCGCCGAAGCCCCGGCGCCCGCCGAGCCCGCCGCGCCGCCAGCCCCGCCCCCGTTCGCGCCCCCGCCCGCCCCGGTCCCGCCGCCGGCCGCCGAAGCCCCGGCGCCCGCCGCGCTCGCGCCCCCGCCCATCCCGGCCCTGCCGCCGCTGCCGACCTTCCAAGCCCTGGCACCCGCCGAGCCCGTCGCCCCGCCGCCCCCGGCGACGCCCGCCCCGGTCGCCGCCCCCGCGCAGCCCGCCCCGCCGCCACCCCCGGCGACGCTCGCGCCCCCACCCACCCCGGTCGCCGCCCCGGCGCAGCCCGTCCCGCCGCCACCCCCGGCCGCGCCCCCGCCGCCCCCGGCCACGCTCGCGCCCCCGCCCGCCCCGGTTGCCGCGCCGCCCGCCGACCCCGTTGCGCCGCCCCCGGCGAGGCTCGCGCCACCGCCCGCCCCGGTCGCCGCCCCCGCGCAGCCCGCCCCGCCGCCACCGCCACCCCCGGCAACGCTCGCGCCCCCGCCCGCCCCGGTCCCGCCGCCGCCCCCGGCGACGCTCGCGCCCCCACCCACCCCGGTCGCCGCCCCGGCGCAGCCCGCCCCTGCGTCACCGCCACCCCCGGCCGCGCCCCCGCCGCCCCCGGCCACGCTCGCGCCCCCGCCAACCCCGGTTGCCGCGCCGCCCGCCATCCCCATGCCGCTGGCCCCGCCGCCCGTCCCGGTGCCGCCCCCGCCGGGCATGGCGCCCGGCATCCCGCCCGTCCCGCCGGCCCCCTCCTGGGCGCTGCCGCCCCTGCCCCTGCCCGCCGCGCCGCCCGCATCGCGCGACGCGCCGCCGCCGCTGCCCGCCTATGCCCCCGTGCTGCCAGACCCGCTGGACGAAGCCGCGGTCGCCGCCGCCTATGCGGCCCTGACCGGGGAGGCGATGCCCTCCGCCGCGCGGCACCACGGCACCGAATGGCTGGCCATCGAGCGCAGCCTGCGCGATGCGCGGGGCGGCTGGGCCGCCCTCATGCTCGGCGCCACCGGCCACCAGGGGACGGAGGTCGCGCTGGTCGCCGCCCGCGCCGCCCGCGCCCAGGGCCTGGTGCCCCGCCTGGTCGCGACCGAGGCCGCGACGGACCGCCTCCGCCGCCTCGAATCCGCGCTGCGGGCGGAGGGGCTGGATGCGACGGCCGCGCGCCTCCTCGGCGGCGCCATCGCGGCCGAACCCCACCGCGCCGGCCCCGCCACCACCCTGGCGCAGGACCTGCTGGCGGAGGCCCCGGCCTGGGACCTGGTCCGGGTCGGCCTGCGCGGCATCATCCCGCCGCTGCTCAACAATGCCGAGACGCTGCTGAGCGCGCGGGTACGCTGGCTCGTCCTCACCACCCATGCGCGGGGGGAGGAGGCGCTGGCCGTGCGCATCCTGGATGCGGCGGGATGGCGGCTGATGGCGGAACGGCCCGCGCTGCTCGACCTCTCCGCGCCCCGCAAGGCGCAGCGCAACGGCACCCAGGTCTGGCGCGGCCCGCTGGCCTGACGCTCAGGTCCGGATGTCGGGCCTGGCCGGGGCGGCCGCCGGCCGCGCGGCCGGCGCCGAGGCGGGGGCCGGGGCGGTGGCCGCGGGCCGCGGCGGCGCGGCCGCCGGGCTGGGCGCCGGGCTTGGCGCCGGGCTCGGCGCGGGGCTCGGCGCGGGGCTTGGCGCGGCACTGGGCGCGGCACTGGGCGCCGGCGGCGGGACCAGGATCGGCGCCGCGGCCTCGGCCGGTGGCGTGACGGCCGGTGCCGCGAGGGCGGGCGGCGGCGAAGGCGGGTCCGCCACCTGGCGGGCGCTGCCGGGCGGCGGGCTGGTCCAGCAATCCACGCGCCCCAGGCTCGGCGTGCAGAAGGCCTGCGGCGGCGGCGGGCCGGGCGGCGGCGCGCACCAGCTCTCCCCCCGCTCCAGCCGCACGATCGAGCAATCCTGGCCGCGCATCAGGCTCGCCACATGGTCGACCGGCGTCCGCCCCGTCAGCACCACGCTGGCCCCGCCCACCACCAGGCCCGGGCCGATCGCCTGTTCCGCGAGGCACCCCCCCAGCAGCAGCGGCAGCAGCAGCGCGGCCGGAAGCGGGGGGACGGGACGCGCGGGCGGGGTCTTGCGGGGCTGCATGGCGGGAAGCTGCGCCGCCGGGCTTAACGTCACCTGAACACGCCGCTATGGTCCGGCCCCCGCCGGACCAATGAGGATCGCCCGTGCCCGATATCTTCGACGAGGTCGAAGAGGACCTTCGCGCCGACCGTGCCCGCCGCCTCGCGCGGCGCTGGGGCGGCGTGGCGCTGGGTGCCGCGCTGCTGGTGCTCGCCGCGACCGGCGGCTGGCAGGCCTGGCGCTGGCACCAGGCCAGCCAGGCCGCGACGGCCGCCAGCACCTACATGACCCTGCATCGCGGGGCGGAACGCGACGGCGCCGACCTGCCCGCCACGGCGGATGGCTTCGCCGCCCTGTCGCGCGAAGCGCCCCCGGGCTACCGCACCCTGGCCCGGCTGCGCGCCGCCGCCCTGAAGGCGGAAACGGGGGATACCCCCGCGGCCCTGGCCCTGTGGGAAGCGGTCGCGGCGGACAATGACGCGGACCGCCTCTACCGCGACCTCGCCACCCTGCTCGCCGTCGGCCATGCGCTGGAAAGCGGGGACCCCGCCCAGCTCGCCGCCCGGATCGGGCCGCTGACCGTCGCCGGCAATCCCTGGCAGGCCCCGGCGCGGGAGATCGCGGCGCTGGTCGCCATCCGGCGCGGCGACACCGCCGATGCCCGCGCCCGCCTGCAGGCGCTGGCGACGGATGCCACCGTCTCCCCCACCATGCGGGAACGCGCACAACGGGTTGCCGCGGGGCTCGGAAGCTGATGACACACCTGCTCAATCGCCGCGCCGCGCTGCTCGGCGCCGCCGGCCTGCTCGCGGGCTGCGACACGCTCGACGGCATCCTCGGCACGCGCAAGCAGCCCCTGCCCGGCGAACGCCGCACGGTGATGCGCGCGGACCCGCCGCTGGCCGCCGATGCCGGGCTGGAAGGCCGCGCCGTCACCCTGCCGCCGCCCCAGCCGGTCGCCGCCTGGCCGCAGGCCGGCGGCACGCCGAGCCACGCCGCCCCCCATGCCGAGATCCCCGGCGCGCTGCGCCAGGCCTGGCGCAGCTCCATCGGCTACGGCTCCGGCTACCGCCAGCGCATCACCACCGGGCCCGTCATCGCCGGCGACACGGTCTATGCCGTGGATGCCTATGGCGAGGTCACGGCCCATGCGCTGGATACCGGCGGCCGCCGCTGGCGCCGGGACACGGCGCCGGAGGATGACCGCGACGGCGCCGTGGGCGGCGGCATCGCGGTGGAAGGCGGCGTCGTCTATGTCGCCACCGGCCAGGCGGAGATCCTGGCCCTGTCGCCGGAGGATGGCGCCGTCCGCTGGCGCGTGCGCATCCCCGCGCCGACGCGCGGCGCCCCCACCGTCGCGGGCGGGCGCATCTTCGTCTCCACGGTGGAAAACCACCTGCTCGGCCTCTCGGCCGAGGATGGCCGCCGCCTCTGGACCCATCGCGCCGGCGCCCAGGCCACCATCCCCCTTGGCCTGCCCGCCCCGGCGGTGGAGGGCGAGACCGTCGTCGCCGGCTTCGGCACCGGGGAGATGGCGGCGGTGCGCGCCACCGATGGCCGGCTGCTCTGGCAGGAAGGCCTCGGCAATGCCGGCGCCACGGGGCTGGCCGACATCGTCGGCATCACCGGCCTGCCGGTGATCGACCGCGGCCGCGTCTTCGCCGCCGGCCTGTCCAACACCACCATCGCGGTCGATCTGCGCAGCGGCCGGCGCCTCTGGGAACGGGCCTTCGGCGGCGGCAACGGCGTCGCCTCCGCCGGCGACTGGGTCTTCGCCGTCACCGGGGCGGGGGAGGCCGTGGCCGTCGGCCGCAACGATGGCCGCATCCGCTGGGTGGTGGAGCTGGACCCGACGCCGGAAGGCGGCCGCCGGCGGGATGCCGCGCGCTTCGGCCCACCGCTGGTCGCGGGCGGCCTGGTGCTCATCCCCTCCAGCCGGGGGGAGTTGCTGCAGATCGACCCCGCCGCCGGCACCATCGCCGGCCGCGTCCCCCTCTCCGCGGGCAGCACCCTGCCGGCGGCGGTGGCGCAGGGCACCGTCGTGGTGCTGGGCGATGACGGGACCCTGATGGCGCTGCGCTGAGGGCGCCACCCCCGGGGCGGTAAGACGGGACAGGCAGTCTGGCCGTGCTATAGGCGCGGCCAGCACTTCCTGATCGAACCGCTCCCCCATGCAGACCGTCGCCATCCTCGGCCGCCCCAACGTCGGCAAATCCTCCATCTTCAACCGCCTGGCCGGGCGGAAGATCGCGATCGTGGACGACATCCCCGGCGTGACCCGCGACCGGAAGGAGGTCGAGGCCGAGATCGGCGGCATCCCCGTGACGCTGATCGACACCGCCGGCCTCGAGGAAGCGGCCCCCGAAACCCTGGCCGGGCGCATGACGGCCAGCTCCGACGCCGCGCTGCGCCAGGCGGACCTCGTCCTCTTCGTCATCGATGCCCGCACGGGCCTCACCGCCGCCGACCGCGCCTTCGCCAACTGGCTGCGCCGGTCCAGCGTTCCCGTCCTGCTGCTGGCCAACAAGGCGGAGGGGCGCCTCGGCGTGCAGAATGCGCTGGAGGCCTATGAGCTCGGCCTCGGCGATCCCATCCCGGTCAGCGCCGAGCATGGCGATGGCTTCGGCACCCTGCATGACGAGGTGCGGGAGCATCTGCGCAAGGAACCGCGCGGCCAGCGCGGGGAGCGGGAGCGCCCGCTGCGCCTCGCCATCGTCGGCCGCCCCAATGCCGGCAAATCCACCCTGCTCAACACCCTGCTGGGCGAGGAGCGGATGATCACCGGCCCCGAGCCCGGCCTGACGCGCGACGCCATCGCCGTCCAGATCCGCGATGAAGTGGGCCCCATCCGCCTGGTCGATACCGCAGGCCTTCGCAAGCAGGCCCGGATCGAGAAGGAGCTGGAGCGGATGTCCACCGGCGCCTCCATCGCCGCGCTGAAGGAGGCGGAGGTGGTGATCCTCGTCCTCGACGCGCTGCTGGGGATGGAGGAGCAGGACCTGCGCATCGCGCGCCTCGCGGAGCGCGAGGGCCGTGCCGTGGTGATCGCGCTGAACAAGTGGGACGCGGTGGAGGACCGCACCGCCACCCGCAAGCGGCTGGATGACGTGCTGACCTCCAGCCTCGCGCAGATGAAGGGCATCATGGTCGTGCCGATCTCGGCGGCCAACGGGCGGGGCATCGACCGCCTGCTGCCCGCGGTGCGCCAGGTGCATGAGACCTGGAACCGCCGCATCGGCACGGGCGAGCTGAACCGCTGGTTCGAGGTGATGAAGGACCGCCACCAGCCGCCGCTGGTGGAGGGCAAGCGCATCAAGCTGCGCTACGCCACCATGCCCAAGGCCCGCCCCCCCACCATCGCCGTCTTCGGCACGCGGGCGGAGCTGCTGCCGGAGGATTACCGGCGGTACCTCGTGAACAGCTTCCGCGAGGCCTTCGACATGCCGGGGGTGCCGATCCGGCTGAACCTGCGCGGGACGGACAATCCCTATGCGGAGGGGGCGGAGGACTAGGACTCCTCCAGCCACTGCCGCAGCGGCGAGGTTTTGACCACCTTCGCGCCGATATGCTCCCCGAGGCAGCGGTAGGATTCGAACTGCTCCTCGGAGAAGAACTGGTCCGCCGTCGTCTCATGCGGGAAGTCCGGGTTGCGCGTGCGGTATTCCAGGATGTCGAGCGCTTCGTCGCCGCTGACGCTCGCCTTGATGTAGAGGAGCTTCGCCTCGCCATCCGCACTCCGGGCCGCGAGTTCGCCGCCATAGACGATGGCACCCTGGCAGTAATGCGCCCGAACGCACCCCGTCTCCTTCTCATGGCCGAGCGCGGCGGGCGTGATGTCGATCAGCGTCCCCTCCGCATCCAGCCGCGCCAGCCGCGTCGCGACCGCGAGTCCGTTGAACGTCATCCCCGGATCGGCTTCCGCATCCACCACGATGATCACGTCGCAGCCGCGATGGACCAGCGCGTTGAGGCCGAGATTCTCGTGATGCCCGCCATCGCTGACCAGGATGTGGCGCGTGCGGCTGCCGATCCGCCTGATGCCGAAGAACTCCGTGACCTGCAGCTTCGGCTGCAGCCGGGCCCACCAGGCGGCGGACCTGGGCGTCGCCCCGTCCTCCCGCAGACGCTTGGGATTGGGCATCCACCGCGCCGTTCGCAGGTTGAGCAGCCCGCGCAGCAGCCGCGCACCCAATCCCATGGAGGCCTGGTTGCCCCCGATCGCGGCCGCCGAGATCGCCATCGCGCTGGCCGCGTCGAAGCGCGGATCGGCCTCCTCCACGGCTTCGGTCCGGCAATAGCCGAGCGCGTCATTCCCGATCGCGAAGGGCGTCATGGTGAAGGCGCATGTCGTCCGCCCGCGCCGCGCCTCACCCCCATCCACCACGCCATTGACCGTGGCATTGACGACGGGAAAGGGCCCGCCGGTCCGTGCCGGGCGAAGGGCTGACAAGGGCGGCGCCTGCCCGTTGCCGATGAAGGCATCCGCCAGGCGGTGCCGGTAGAAGCCGTGCATGGAGGTGGCGTTGGGGCTGATGGCGCCGCCCAGCAGGAGCAGACCGACCGCCCCCAGGCCGGCCCCCACGGCGGGACCGAAGGTGGCCAGTCCGCCGCCGGCGGGCGGCATCAACTGCGTCGCCGCCACCAGCAGCGCCAGGAGATACAAGGCCGCCACCGCCGCGGCGGCCAGCACGGTCGTCGCGATGCCGGCGATGCGGCCGCGCAGCCGCGCGCCCAGGCCGAGCGCCGCTAGGATGGTCGGCACCCCCGCAGCGAGGCCGGCCAACTCGTCCCATTTCCAGGAAGCCGCCTCGCTGCCGGACGCCATGAACCGCGGCGCCAGCGAGAGCATCAGCGGCTGCACCGCCAGCACCAGCAGCCCGAGCGAAAACCACAGTACCAGGGCGGCCGCCCTGTCGGTTGTGGCCGTCCTCACTTTCCCGATCGCCTTGCCATTCGCACGCTCGACGCGCGTCAGCATGCCCTTGTCATCCGCCGGCGCAGCGAAGCGACGCGTATCGATGAGGCAGGTGACGAAGCCGGTCGCGATGGCGATGCCCAGCACCGCCACCACGGCATGGAGCGCCAGGGTCGAGGGTTCGTTCAACCCCCAGGGCAAGACCCTGGACGCCAGGTCCAGCAGCGCCAGGCACGCCGCCAGCAGCAGCAGGCCCGACAGCAGGCGGAAGCTGTTCCCCGCCAGCTTGCGAACGATCATCGCGAGGACCTTCATCACCTCCCAGGCGCCGGGCGGCAGCAGGTAGCTCGCGCGGTTGCGCAGCCAGGCGAAAGCCTCCTGGTCCTTCGCATAGGGAAAGCGACCACCCGCGGCAGGCCCCTCATTCGCCAGCCGCGACACCCAGCCGATGCCCGTATAGCCGCCGCCGGAGACGGTGGAGAGGTAGTCCACCTCCTTCAGCAGCCCGGCCTCGTCCAGCGCCTGCAACACCCCGACCGAGACGGAGGCGGAGCGGATGCCGCCGCCGGAGAGGGCGAGGCCGACGATCGGCTTGCCCTCCCGCGCGGTGCCTGCGGCCTGGCGCCGCTTCTCGATCGCCTCGCGCTCCTTCATCAGCCAGGCGAGCGAATCAGGCGTCCCGCCGTCGTTCATGGCCGGCGCTGGCCGCCAGGCGGCTGCGACCCCTGCAGCGCCATGCGCGCTCGGCCCGCCGCGATGTTCGCCTCGACCAGCATCTGCAGCAGCCTGCCCTCACCGCACAGCCGCGCCAGTTCTGTCTGGTAGCCGATGACCCGCGGACCGCCAGGGCCAACGACAGGCTCGGTCGATTGCTGCAAGGCCGTGATGCAGGCCAGCGTCATGGCGGAGAGGTCGCCCGTCTGCATGTAGCGGTCCTGCATCCGCTCCAGCACCGGCCCGGCATCAGGCCGGCGCTGCGCTTCCGTCAGCCCGCCGCCCGGCACGAGCGTCTGCGCCCGCGCCGCCGTCAGCGCCTGCGCCGCCTGGTCGGTCCGCAGCCGCGCGCGGAGCGACGCCACCTCCGCATCGATCTGCTGCAGCCGCCGTTCCTGCTGCTGCTTCTTCTCCGTCGCCTGCGACTTCGTCGTCTCATTCTCGCTCGACATCAGCCCGGCCTGGACCGCGATGTCGTCAACTACCCGCGCCCGCTCCGTCTCCAGCTCCCGGATGCGCGTCTCGGTCGCCGTCACCTGCTCCGCCGCCTGGCGCGCCTGGACCAGGCTCGACTGCGATGATCCATCGGCCGAGGTGCCGAGCGCCGCCATCTGCCGGCCGAAGGCGCCCGCCGCCATCTCGCTGCCCAGCAGCGTCACCATGGTGTCGCCATAGCGGCTCAGCATCAGCGCGTAGCTGATCGGCCCGACCGCGCCATTCGCGAAGGCCTCGCAGGCGCGATAGAGCCCGTCCCGCAGCAGCTGGATGGTGGCCAGGCGCTCCGCCAGCTGGGCCAGCGCCTCGGCGCGGGACCGCCCGGCGGCGACGGTGCCGGCCGCCGCGACCGCCGTGCCGGTCTGCGGCTCCGTCGCATTCACCTCCAGGCTCGCCGCCGCCTGGCTCGCGCTCGACACCGCCTTGGCGACGTCGGGGCTCGGCTCCGCGCAGAAGATCTGGTTCGGCACCACCGGCCGGCCATTCTCCGGCGGGCGCTGCGGCACCGCGGCCATGACGACGCGGGTATCGGCTTCCGTCGTCGTGGTGCGAACGAAGCCGAAATTGCGGTCCCCGCATCCCGCCAGGCCGACAGCCATGACGGACAGTCCCAGGAGCAGGCGCATCGTCATGATCCCCACCGGTTCGACGGGTCATCATTCCGACATCAGTATATCAACGCAACCATTGCGCGATTATGTGGAAATTAATTAACTTTTCTCTCGGCGGCCTACCGCCCCAGCACCCGCCCCGCCACCGCATCCAGCTTCGCCAGCAGCGCCGGATCCCGCTTCTCCGGCGCCGTGATCAGCGCATGGTCCAGCGCCCGGTCGCAGCCCGCCGGGCAGGGCCCGCGCGGCGCGCCCAGCCGCGGCACCACATCCGCCACCAGCGCCCGCGCCTTGTCGGCGTTGGAGAAGAGCACCTTCACCACCTGGTCCACCGTCACCGCATCATGGTCCGGGTGCCAGCAATCGAAGTCGGTCACCATGGCGACCGTCGCGTAGCAAAGCTCCGCCTCCCGGGCCAACTTCGCCTCCGGCATGTTGGTCATGCCGATCACGCTGCACCCCCATTGCCGGTACAGCAGGCTCTCCGCCTTGGTGGAGAATTGCGGTCCCTCCATCACGAGGTAGGTGCCGCCCCGCGTCACCGGCAGGCCGAGCCCCCGCGCCGAAGCCTCCAGCGCATCGCCGAGCCGCGGGCAGACCGGGTGGGCGACGGAGACATGGCCGACGCAACCCGTCTCGAAGAAGGACTTCGCCCGCGCGAAGGTGCGGTCGATGAACTGGTCCACGATGACGAAGTGCCCCGGCGGCAGCTCCTCCTTCAGCGAACCGACGGCGGAGAGGGAGATGATCTCCGTCGCGCCCGACCGCTTCATCGCATCGATATTGGCGCGGTAGTTGAGCGCGGAGGGCGGCGTCGGATGGCCGCGCCCGTGCCGCGGCAGGAAGCGCACCTGCACCTCGCCCAGCCGCCCATGCAGGATCTCGTCGGAGGCCTCGCCCCAGGGGCTCTCCACCCGCTTCCATTCCCGATCCTGCAACCCGGGAATGTCGTAGAGGCCGGAGCCACCGATCAGGCCGATGACGGGGGTGACGAGGTCGGACATGCGGTGCTCCTGGGAAACCGCGCGGCTTCTACAGGACGGCGCCCGCCCCTCAAAGCGGGGCGGGATAATCCATCCCGGCCAGCGCCCCCTCCAGCCGCCGCCGCGCCGGCGGCAGCACCGGCACCAGGCGCAGCGCCACCGCCCGCAACGCGCGGACCGGCAGGCTCGCCCCCAGCATGCCCCGCGTCATCGCATGGGTACGGGCAATGACCATCCGCGCCACGGCCCGGCGCTGCGCCGCCCAGCCCTCCAGCGCGCCCTCCCC
Organism: Falsiroseomonas ponticola; assembly: GCF_016805305.1. Lineage (GTDB taxonomy): Bacteria > Pseudomonadota > Alphaproteobacteria > Acetobacterales > Acetobacteraceae > Falsiroseomonas > Falsiroseomonas ponticola. The sequence goes on from NZ_JAERQN010000001.1 coordinate 72,925, forward strand.
CCGCGCCAGCGCCAGGGCGAGCGAACAGGCATCCTGGATGCCGAGGTTCATCCCCTGCCCGCCCGCCGGCGAGTGGATATGCGCGGCATCGCCCAGCACCACGGCGCAACCGGCGCGGTAGCGGTCGGCGATGCGGTGGCTGGTGCGGAAGGCGCTCCACCAGGCCACCTCGCCGAAGCGCACCCCGGGGTATCGCAGCGGCGCCAGGTCGCCCTCCGCCGGCGCCGGCGCCCCGGGCGGCAGGGCGGAGACGACGCGCCAGCTGCCGCCGGGCAGCGGGAAGAAGAAGCCGGCGCTCCCCCGCCCCGGGAACATGTGCAGGCAGTCCGGCGCCAGCCCCTCCGCCCGCCCATCCGCCAGCACGAAGCGCTCCTCATAGGCCGCGCCCTCGAAGGCGATGCCGGCCGCCTTGCGGACCAGGCTATGCGCGCCATCCGCCCCCAGCACCCGGTCGAAGCGCGCCGCCTCCTCCCGCCCCCCGTCATGGCGCAGCACCACCTGGCCCGTGCCGGCGTCGAGCGTCGCAAGCTCCACCCCGCGTTCCAGCTGCGGCGCCCCGGCCGCGGCGCCCGCCGCCGACAACAGGGCCTCCGTCCGCGACTGCGGCAGGATGACGACGGAGGGGAAGCGGGGATGGCGCGCATGGTCGAAGGCGAAGCCCGTCTCCAGGGCGCCGAGATGCAGGCGCACGCCGCGCGGCCGCAGCGCCTCCGCCAGGATCGGCTGCACCAGGCCGAGCGGCTCCAGCGCCTCCAGCGTCCGCGCCTGGATCGCCAGGGCGCGGGAGAAGGGGCTCGGCGCCGCCAGCCGGTCGATATGTCGGAAGGCGATGCCCTGGCGGTGCAGCGCCAGCCCCAGGGCGAGCCCGACCGGCCCGCCGCCCACGACCAGAACGCGCATCCCGCCCCTCCCCCTGCCGCGGGGATGGATGGGGCCGCATCGCCGGGGGGATCGCAACGGAAAAGGGATCGCAACGGAAAAGGGCCGGCCCCTCGCGGGGACGGCCCTTCGCTCAACCCGGCCTTGCGGGCGGGTTCAGTGCTTCACGTCGGCCCAGACCTTGCGCTTCACCGCATAGGTCAGCCCGCCGAGGATGATGAGGAAGAGGATGATGCGGATGCCCATGGCCCGCCGCTTCTCCGCCTCCGGCTCCGCCGCCCAGGCCAGGAAGGTGGTCACGTCGCGCGCCATCTGGTCCACGGTGGACTCGGTGCGGTCGGCGTATTCCACCTGGCCCGGGTTCAGCACGTTCGGCATCGCGATCTGGTGGCCGGGGAAGTAGGCGTTGTAGTTCATCCCGTCCATCAGCTGGAAGCCGGCCGGCGCGTCGCGGTAGCCGGTCAGCAGCGCGTGGATGTAGTCGGCGCCGTTGTGGCGGGCCTTCACCATCACGGAGAGGTCGGGCGGATAGGCGCCGTTATTGGCGGACCGCGCGGCCTGCTCGTTCGGGAAGGGCCGGCGGAAGCGGTCGGACAGCCGCGCCGGGCGCTCGAACATCTCGCCCTGGTCGTTCGGGCCGTCCACCACCTGGAAGGTGGCGGCGATGGCGCGGACCTGCTCCTCGGAAAGCCCGATCTCCAGCAGGTTGCGGTAGCTCAGCTGCCGCATCGCGTGGCAGGCGGAGCAGACTTCCTTGTAGACCTGGAAGCCGCGCTGCAGCGACCCGCGGTCATAGACCCCGAAGAAGCCTTCGAAGCTGAACCGGACGTCGGGAAGGGCGATCGCCTCCCCGGCCGCGCGGGCCGGGGTTGCGCTCATCACGGTGGCGGCGCCGAGGGCCAGCGCGCCAACCAGGTTGCGGAAGCCCCGCAGGGACACGCGCATCAGGCCTTCTCCATCGGCTTGGCCAGGGCACCGGCGGGCAGCGGCCCGCCGCCGCGCAGCACGGGCAGGGCGATGCTTTCGGGCAGCGCCAGCGGCCGCTCCAGCCGGCCGAGCAGCGGCAGGATCAGCAGGAAGTAGGCGAAGTAGTAGGCCGTCGCGATGCGGGAGATCGTGACATAGGGCTCCTCCGCCGGCTTCCCGCCCGCCCACATCAGGACGAAGAAGGCGATCAGCCACAGGAACAGCGCCCACTTCGCCACCGGGCGGAAGCGCATGGACCGCACCGGGGAGGTGTCGAGCCAGGGCAGGATGAACAGCACCGCGATGGAGCCGAACATCAGCAGCACGCCGCCGAGCTTGTCCGGCACCGCGCGCAGGATCGCGTAGAAGGGCAGGAAGTACCATTCCGGCACGATATGCGCGGGCGTCACCAGCGGGTTCGCCGGGATGTAGTTGTCGGGGTGGCCGAGGTAGTTCGGCGCGAAGAACACCAGCGCGGCGAAGACGATGAAGTAGACCACCAGGCCGACGCTGTCCTTCACCGTGTAGTAGGGGTGGAAGGGCAGCGTGTCCTGCGGGCCCTTCGGGTCGATGCCGAGCGGGTTGTTGGACCCCGTGATGTGCAGCGCGGCGACGTGCAGGAAGACCACGCCCGCGATCACGAAGGGCATCAGGTAGTGCAGGCTGAAGAAGCGGTTCAGCGTCGGGTTGTCGACCGAGAAGCCGCCCCACAGCCAGGTCACGATGTGCTCGCCCACGATCGGGAAGGCGGAGAACAGGTTCGTGATGACCGTCGCGCCCCAGAAGGACATCTGGCCCCAGGGCAGAACGTAGCCCATGAAGGCGGTGGCCATCATCAGCAGGAAGATGACGACGCCCAGGATCCACAGCAGCTCGCGCGGCGCCTTGTAGGACCCGTAGTAGAGCCCGCGCCAGATGTGGATGTACACGACGATGAAGAACATCGACGCGCCGTTCATGTGCACGTAGCGGATCAGCCAGCCGTAGTTCACGTCGCGCATGATGCGCTCGACGCTGTCGAAGGCGTAGGCGGTGTGCGGCGTGTAGTTCATCGCCAGGAAGATGCCGGTCGCGATCATGATCATCAGCGTGACCATGGCGAGCGCGCCGAAGTTCCAGAAGTAGTTGAAGTTACGGGGCGTCGGGAACGTCCCGTACTCCTTCTGCATCATGGTGAAGACCGGCAGGCGCTGGTCCACCCAGCGCAGGACGGGGTTTGAGATGGTGCTGTCGTGAAGGCCGATGGCCATCTTGCCTGGCTCCTCGGGGGTTGCGGGGCTCACGGGCGGGCGCGGACCATACCGCGCCCCGGCGCCGTCAGCCGATCCGGATCTGGGTGGGAGAGGTGAAGGTGTATTCGGGAACCGCAAGGTTCAGCGGCGCCGGCCCCTTACGGATGCGGCCCGAGGTGTCGTAGTGGCTGCCATGGCAGGGGCAGAACCAGCCATTGTAGTCGCCGCGCGGGTCGGACGATTTCTGCCCGAGCGGCACGCAGCCGAGATGCGTGCACACCCCCACCACCACCAGCCACTGGTCGCGCTGCACGCGGCGCTGGTCCGGCGCCGGGTCCTTCAGCTCGGACAGCGGCGTCGCGCGCGCGGCCTGCACTTCCTCCGCCGTGCGGTTGCGGACGAAGACCGGCTTGCCGCGCCACATCACCGTCACCGCCTGGCCGGAGGCGATCGGCCCCAGATCCACCTCGGTGGAGGACAGCGCCAGCACGTCGCGCGCCGGGTTCATGGAATGGATGAAGGGCCACGCCACCACGCCCACGCCGACCGCGGCGAAGGCGCCCGTCGTCAGTTTCAGGAAGTCCCGCCGCGTCTCCCCGGAGCCATCGGCTCCATGGGGCGCACCGTGCGGCGCCTGCGCAGGCGCCATCGTCTCGGCCATGTCGTCGTCCCCTTCCGGTCTCCGCCCGCCGGATAGATCCGGGCGAACCGCCATCCTCGCGCATGCTTCGCGCCAGAAGATGAACCAACCGTGGCCGGCACTGCCCGAACAGGGGCGCGCGCAAGCCGGGGCTGCCACCAACGACGCTGCGCCGCATATAAAGGGTGGCTTGCGATGGTGTCCATCCGGCGGCAGCCCTGAAATCGCAACAGCTTCATCGCGAAGCCGCCCCGCCGCCTCACTTCCGGGCCAGGATGGGCATCCTCTTCATCCCCTGCCAATCTTCCGGTCATGGCGTGCGACCGGCGCGCCGATCGAGGCCATGGCGCGGCGCCCCGCCGCGCCGATCTAGGACCATCCCCGGATGACCGATACGCCCGCCACCCCGCCTTCCCACCCCATGGTGGCCCCCGCCCGCGCCTGGTTCGAAGGCCTGCGCGACCGCATCTGCGCCGAGTTCGAGGCGATCGAGGACGAACTCGCCACCGGCCCCCACGCCACCCTCCCCCCCGGCCGCTTCATCCGCACCGCCTGGGACCGGCCGGAGGGCGGCGGCGGCGTCATGTCCGTCATGAAGGGCCGGGTGTTCGAGAAGGTGGGCGTCAACGTCTCCACCGTCTTCGGCGAATTTTCGGCGGATTTCCGGAAGCAGATTCCCGGCGCGGACGAAGACCCCCGCTTCCTGGCGACCGGCATCAGCCTGGTGGCGCATATGCGCAGCCCCCGCGTGCCGGCCGTGCACATGAACACGCGCTTCATCCTGACGACGAAGGCCTGGTTCGGCGGCGGCGGGGATTTGACCCCGATGGACCACGCCGCCCCCCATTCGAAGGAGGATGCGGCGACCTTCCACGCCGCCTACCAGGCCGCCTGCGACCGCCACGACCCCACCTACTACCCCCGCTTCAAGCAATGGTGCGACGAGTACTTCTTCCTGCCCCACCGCAACGAACCGCGCGGCCTCGGCGGCATCTTCTACGACTGGCTCGGCGACCGCACGCCGGGGAAGGGTGTCGAGGCCGACTTCGCCTTCACCCGCGACGTCGGCCAGGCCTTCCTCGACGCCTACCCCGCCATCGTCCGCCGCCGCATGCATGAGCCCTGGACCGAGGCCGAGCGCGCCCACCAGCTGATGCGCCGCGGCCGCTACGTGGAGTTCAACCTGCTCTACGACCGCGGCACCATCTTCGGCCTCAAGACCGGCGGCAATGTGGAGGCGATCCTCATGTCGCTCCCGCCCGAGACCGGCTGGCCGTGACGCCCAGGCGCCGCTTCCGGCGGCGCCCTGGCCACCCTTTCCATGCCCTCGGGCACGCCTCCGGCGGGCCGTATCCGCGGCCTCGGCCGCCGGTGGCGGCCGGCTGCAGAACAACGCTCGACATCCCGCCCACGGACGCCAAGATGCCCCCGGGTTGCCCGGGGACGCTTCGATGGCCGAGATCACCGTGAATGGAGAGACGCGCCGCGCCGATGTGGAGGGCGATACCCCCCTCCTCTGGGTGCTGCGCGACACGCTGGGCCTGGTCGGCACCAAGTATGGCTGCGGCGTCGCGCAGTGCGGCGCCTGCACCGTGCTGGTGGATGGCGTCGCCACCCGCTCCTGCCAGCTGCCCCTCGATGCCCTGGCCGGCCGCCCCGTCACGACCATCGAGGCGATCGAGGCCGATCCCATCGGCGCCCGCCTGGTCGCCGCCTGGGTGGCGCTCGACGTCCCGCAATGCGGCTATTGCCAGTCCGGCCAGCTGATGGCGGCGACCGCGCTGCTGAAGGAAACGCCGAAGCCCGATGACGCCGCCATCGCCGCCGCCATGACCAATCTCTGCCGCTGCGGCACCTACAACGCCATCGCCGCCGGCATCCGCCGGGCCGCGGAGGCCGCGTGATGAAGGCGCTCAACCTCTCCCGCCGCACGGCGCTGGGTCTGGCGGGCGGCCTCGTCCTCGCGCTCCGCGTGCCCCCCCGCCCCGCCCGCGCCCAGTCCATGGGCGGCCTGCAGCACGCCCGGAAGGTCCCGGCCTACCTCACGATCCATCCTGACGGCCGGATCAGCCTGAAGAATCCCTTCGCGGAGGGCGGGCAGGGCATCCACACCGCCATCGCCCAGCTGGTGGCGGAGGAGCTGGACGCCGACCTCGCCGCCTTCACCGTGGAAACCGCCCCCGCCGGCGCCGACTACCAGGTGCTGTTCAACGGCACGCGCCGCGTCACCGGCGGCAGCTTCTCCATCCGCAACAGCGCCACCCATTTCCGCGTCCTCGGCGCCACCGCCCGCGCCATGCTCCTCCAGGCCGCGGCGCAGCGCCTCTCGGTGCCCGTGGCCAGCCTCTCCACCGAACCCGGCTTCGTCATCCATCCCGGCGGCCGCATCCCCTATGGCGCGCTGGCGGAGGCCGCCGCGGCGCTGCCCATCCCGGCGGATGCCGAGCCCAAGCCCGCCGGCACGCCGCTGCGCCTGATCGGCCAGCCCGCGCCCCGCCTCGACACCCGCGCCAAATCCACCGGCCAGGCGCGCTACGGCATCGACATGCGCGTGGAGGGCATGCTGCAGGCCGCCATCCTCCACGCCCCCCGCGCCGGCGCCGATCCCGGGGCCGTGCTGAACGAGGCCGCGCTGCGCGCCATGCCCGGCGTCCATTCCGTGCACCGCCTGCCCGGCGCCGTCGCCGTGCTGGCGGACAGCTTCTGGCGCGCCCGCAAGGCGGTGGAATCCGCCCAGGTCGCCTGGACCGCGGTCGGCGGCCAGTCCGTGGTGCCGGAGGATTTTTCCAGCTCCTCGATGCTCGACCTGCTGCGCTCCCAGGCCGATGCGCCGGGCAACCCGGCCAGCGACACCCAGGGCGACGCCCCCGCCATCCTCCGCGTCGCCACCAGGACCATCACCGCCGACTACGACGCCCCCTACCTCGCCCACGCCCAGCTGGAGCCGCCCTCCGCCACCGTCCGCTTCAACGCCGATGGCACGCTGGATGTCTGGACGCCGAACCAGGCGCCGGAGCAGTTCCGCGCCATCGCCGCCCGCGAAGCCAACCTGGCCGAGGACCGCATCCGCATCCACACCCCGCTGCTGGGCGGCTTCTTCGGCCGGCACTTCACCTATGGCAGCATCCACCCGATGAAGCAGGCCATCCGCCTGGCCCGCGCCGCCAGCCGCCCCGTGAAGGTCATCTGGACGCGCGAGGAGGAATTTGCGCGGGACGCCTACCGGCCCATGGGCTTCGCCCGGCTGCGCGCCTCCCTCGGCGCCGATGGCCGGATCGAGGCGCTGCACGCCACCATCCCGGGCGAGGGCCCCGTCGCCAAGCATTTCGGCACCGCCCGCCTCGGCAACCCGCCGCTCGATACCAGCGCGGTGGAGGGCGTGGCCTTCAAGCCCTACGCCATCCCCAACCGCCGCATCGAATGGGTGCACGTCCCCCACCCCATCAATGTCGGCTTCTGGCGCTCCGTCGGCCATTCCATGAACGACTTCTTCCTGGAGGCCTTTCTCGACGAGGTCGCGGAAGTGGCAGGCCAGGACCCCCTCGCCTTCCGCCGCGCCCACCTCGCCCATTCGCCGCGCCACCAGGCGCTGCTCGACGCCGTGGTGGAATTGGCCGGCGGCTGGCGCCGCGGGCCCTTCGAGGCGCCGGACGGCACCCGCCGGGCGCGCGGCATCGCCATGGCCTCCCCCTTCGGGACGGAGGTCGCGACCATCGCCGAGGTCTCGCTGCGGGAGGGCGAGGTGGTGGTCCATGACCTCTTCATCGCCATCGACCCTGGCAGCATCGTCAACCCCGCCATCATCCGCGCCCAGGTCGAAAGCGCCGCCGCCATCGGCCTGTCCGCGGCCTGCTTCGAGGAGATGGGCTTCGAGGATGGCCGCCCCATCCCCCGCAACTTCGACGCCTACCGCATCCTGGCGCGGGCGGAGATGCCGAAGGTCCATGTCCGCATCGTCGAATCCGGCGCCCCCATGGGCGGCATCGGCGAACCCGGCACCCCCGGCGTCCCCCCCGCCGTCGCCAACGCCATCGCCGCCCTCACCGGCCGCCGCATCCGCAGCCTGCCCTTCGCGAAGGAACGCATCGGCGCGGCGTGAGGGCGCGGGAAGCCCTCGCGAAGAATGCGAATTATATGTATAATTCGCATTCCGCACCACCGAGGGAGTCCGCGCCCATGCGGGTCACGACGGCCGACTTCATCAGGAACTTCGGCACGCTGGCCGACCGCGCGCTGGCGGAGCCGCTGACCATCACCAAGAACGGGCGGGACCGCCTGGTCGTCGTCTCGGCCGCCGAATACGAACGCCTCAAGCGCCGTGACCGCCAGGCCATCGCCGCCGCCGAGGTGCCGGACGCGAACGCCGCCCTGATCGCCAGCGCGGAAGTCCCGGCCGGGCAGGAGCAGCTGGATGCCGAGCTGACGGATTGGCGCCCCTGACCTGGCCCGCCCCGCAGCCGGGCCTCGTCATCCGCTACGCCTATCTCTGGCGGCGGGAGGCGATGCAGGGCCGGGAGGAAGGCGCCAAGGACCGGCCCTGCGCCATCATCCTTGCCGTGCACGACGATGCAGGCCAGCACCGCGTCCTGGCGCTGCCCATCACCCGCAGCCCGCCTGCCGATCCGGCGGACGCGATCGAGATTCCCCAGGCCACGAAGCGGCGCCTGGGCCTGGATGACGCACGTTCCTGGGTGGTGGTGACGGAGGCGAATGCCTTCACCTGGCCCGGGCCCGATCTCCGGCCCCTGCCGGGGCAGAACCCCGGCTCCGTCGCCTATGGCTTCCTGCCCCCCGCCTTCTTCCGCGCGGTGCGGGATCGCTTCCTGGAGGCACGGCGCCGGCAGATCGCCGCCCTGGTGCAGCGGACGGCAAAGCCCCTATCGCCGCCGCTTGGTCAGGATCGGCGGCGGCACGCCCCCGATCTCCCGCAGCTCCGCCTCCATCGCGTCATGCTGCCGGCGCAGATCGGCGACATGCGCGTCGCGCTGCGCCATCTCGCCCGGGGTCTTCATCTTCCAGTCCTGCGCGCGCTGGATCTCCTCCCGCTTCGCCAGGATCATCTCCTTCAGCTGCTCCCGCCGCGCGATCCGCTCCGGCGGGTCGGGCTCGGGCTCCGGCTCCGGCGCCGGGTCCGCGGTGATGCCGTGGCCCGGCCCGCCGGTCAGCACCATCGGCGCCTCCGGCCAGAAGGCATCCGCCGCCGCCAGCCCCTCGAACAGCCGGATCAGGCGGGACCAGCGCACGCGCTGCTCGGCGAAGCCCTCCCCCGCCGCCTGCAGCCCCGCGCCGCGGCCGACATGCACCCGCCGCCTGCCCCAGCGCGCCTCCCCCTGCGCCAGGAACAGCGCGGCGACGGCCGGGCCATGCGTCTCCGCCAGGAAGGCCTCCACATCCGCCATGCGGGGCGGGCGGGACAGGCTGCGCCGCCAGTCGCGCCAATGCGCCATCACGTCCCGCGCATCCAGCAGGATCTGCAGCTTCTCGAAGGCCGCGTCGCTGAAGGCCTCCGCCACCCACAGCCAGGCCCAGCGCAGCATGTAGGTCAGGCCGAAGGCCGCCTCCGCCACCAGCAGCCGGCCGCGATGGGCGATGCCCCACAGCACCGCCCCCGCCAGCACCAGCGGCGCCGGCTCCGGCGGCACATCCGCCAGCAGCAGCCCGGCGAGCGACGCCGCGCCCAGCATCGCCGCCACCCCATCCACCATCACCAGCAGCAGGGAGGCGACCTTGAAGCCCCGCCGCACGCGGCGCCGCCGCGGCGGGCGTTCCGCCGGCGCCGCCACCGGGCGCTGCCGCGGCCGGCGGCCGCCATTCCATCCCCCGGGCCATCCCCCTGGCCGCGCCTCCTGGTGGCTGGCCAGCGTCGCGCGGGACCGGTCGAGCAGCGCCGCCACATCCGCGCGCTGCCCGGCCAGGCCGGATTGCTCCAGCCGCTCCACCAGCATCCGCAACTCGGAAAGCGACTGGGCCTGCGCCGCCATGCATACCTCCGGCCTTCCTTGTCCGCTGTCCGGATTAGGCTTCGGTAAAAGGGCGGCGCTTCACCCTCCCTGGCCGCGTCCCCGCCAAGCCTCTATCCTGGCGCCAACCAAGGGGAGACATCCGGAATGACCACGCGCCGCATCCTGCTGGGCACCAGCCTGGCCGCGCCCTTCCTCGCCACCACCGGCGCGCTGGCGCAGGGGGCATGGCCGAACCGCTCCGTCCGCGTGATCGTCCCCTGGCCGCCCGGCGGGTCCACCGACGTGCTCTGCCGCCTGCTCTGCGAACAGCTCCAGCAGAAGACCGGCCAGTCCTTCGTGCTGGAAAACCGCCCCGGCGCCGGCGGCAACATCGGCGCCGACGCGCTCGCGAAATCGGCGCCGGATGGCTACACCATGGCGCCGCTGACGCTCGGCGCCTGGCATATCAACAGCTTCCTCTACGCGCGCCTGCCCTATGACCCGCAGCGGGACTTCCAGCCGATCTCGATGCATTGGGAACTGCCCAATGTCCTGGTCGTCTCCGCCCAGCACAATCCCGCGACCAACTTCGCGGAATTCCTGGCCTGGGCGCGCGCGCAGCGGCAGGGGATCTCCTACGGCTCCCCGGGCGTGGGCACCACCGCCCACCTCTCCGGCGCCCTCTTCACCAGCCGCCTGCGGATCGAGGGCACGCATGTCCCCTTCCGCGGCGCCGCCCAGATCATCCCCGCCATGCTGTCGGGCGACCTGAACTGCGCGCTGGACAATTTGGCGAGCTACGTCCCCGTCATCCAGGAAGGCCGCGCCAAGGCCTTCGCGGTCACGGGGGCGGAACGCTGGGCCACGCTGCCGGATGTGCCGACCATGGCGGAGGTCGGCGTGCCCGACTTCGTCATCACCTCCTGGTGCGCCATGGCCTTCCCGGCCGGCGTGCCCGCGCCGATCGTGGAACGCGCCGCCGGCCTGATCCGGGAGGTGACGGAGCCCGCGGCCATGCAGGAACGCTTCCTCCGCGCCGGCGCCAAGGGCGTGTTCAGCACGCCGGCGGAGGTCACGGCCCGCGTCGCGCGCGAAAGGCCGGTCTGGCAGGAGGTGGTGCGGATCTCGGGGGCGCGGCTCGACTGACGGAAGGCGGGGACGGTCCAGGGGCGGCTCGCCCCTGGCGGAAGGGGTCCGGGGAAGGCAGCGCCCTCCCCGGCATCAGCCGCCCTTCCTCTCCCCGTCATGGGTATGGTGGCTGTCCCGCTCCCCACCCCCGCCGGAGACCCGGCTCTTCCCCGCATTGGTGGCCTCCCCCGGCGCCGGCCCGTGATCGTCCCGGTCCCGCGTGGTGTGGCCGTGGGATCCGCCCTGGTGGCTGCTGCCGGGGCCGCCGCCGGTGCGGTCCGCCCCCGGCTTCGGATCGGTCTGCCGTTGCGTCGCCATGCTCATCGATCCTGCTGGTAGCCCTGGTGGCGGGTGTTCTGGTGCGTGTTCCCCTGCCTTCCCTGCTGTTCCAGCTTCCGGTTCTTCGAATCGATGTTGGCCTGCGCCTCCTCCGGCGGCAGCGGGCTGCCGCCGGGGTTGTTGCCGCCGCCGGGGCTCTGGTTGGCCGGCGGCACGGGCGGCACCTTGGCGTTGGACATGGGCTGGTCCTCCTGGGTTGACGCCTCCCCCAACGCCCCCCGCCCGGCGCCGTTCGTTGCGGGTCTCCCGGGCGGGCCCCTCCTGGCCTTCGGCGGCGGGACCCGCCATATCGGCGCCGTGGACCTCTCCTCCCCCGCCGGCCGGCAGCGCGCCTGGCTCAATTCCCTGCTCGTGGATCACGCGATCCTGCGCATCTCCTGGCGCAATTGGGGTGAGGTCTCGCGCGGCCGCCTCTACCGCTCCAACCACCCCCTGCCCTGGCAGCTGGCCGCGGCGCAGCGGCGCTTCGGGCTGAAATCGGTGCTGAACCTGCGCGGCCACCGGCAGGATTGCGGGTCGGATGCGCTCGGCCGGGCGCGGGCGGGCGAACTCGGCCTGATCCATGCCGATGCCCCCTTCGAAAGCCGCGGCGCGCCGCACAAGGACCGCATCCTGCGCCTGGTGGAGCTGCTGCCCACATTGCCTGAGCCACTTCTGATTCACTGCAAGTCCGGCGCCGACCGCACCGGGCTGATCGCCGGAATCTGGCTCATCCTGAATGGCCATTCCGTGGCCGAAGCGCTGGGCCAGTTGCACTGGCGCTTCGGCCACATCGCTGCCAGCCGCACCGGCATCCTCGACGCCTTCTTCCAGGACTACGCCGCCCACCAGGCCGCCCACGGCCCGAAGCCGTTTCTCCAATGGCTCACGCAGGACTATGACGAGGCCGATCTCCGCGCCCGGTTCCGGTCCAAGGCCTGGGCGGACCGGCTGGTGGATGGGGTGCTGAAGCGCGAATAGGCTTGCAGCCCGCGGGCGAAAGGAATATAGTCCTTGACGTCCCGGCATCTCCGCGGAATGACCTTCCCCGCCCCTTGAACCTGCCCCCCGCCTGGGGGATCAGACGCCCAACGACCCGACGCGGAGTTGCCCACCATGAAGTTCGCCTCCCTTGCCGTGCTCGGCCTGGCCCTCGGCCTGGCCGCCTGCTCCTCCAGCGCCGATTCGGATGCGGCGGCGGCCGGCCGGGGCGGCGCCGGCGGCGGGGATGGCCGGGGCGGCGGCATCGGCACCTCGGCGCTGGGCGGCCCGGGCGGCGGCAATTTCCGCCCCGGATCGCAGGAGGAGCTGGCCGGCGCCATCGGGGACCGCGTCCTCTTCGCCACCGATTCCGTGCAGGTGGGCGCCGACCAGCGCCCAGTCCTGTCCCGCCAGGCGGAATGGCTGAACCGCTACCGCCAGGTACAGGTCACGATCGAGGGCCATGCCGATGAACGCGGCACGCGCGAATACAATTTGGCGCTGGGCCAGCGCCGCGCCAATGCGGCGCGGGACCTGCTGGTGGCCGATGGCGTGGCCAGCACGCGCATCCAGACCATCTCCTACGGCAAGGACCGGCCGGTGGAACTCGGCTCCAACCAGGCGGCCTGGGCGCAGAACCGCCGCGCGGTGACGGTGGTTCGCTAGACCTTTCCTCGATTCGTCCGAAAAAACCCGCGAAAATCGGTGCTAAAGGCGGCTAATCGGCATAATCGGCTAAAAGGGCTTAGTGACTAAAAAGTCACGGCTGGCGCGCGGCGAAATCCTCCAGCGCCGCGACGCCGCCCTTGACCAGCAGCGGGATGGCGCGGGCGATCCGCGCCACCGGCCAGTCCCACCAGGCCAGCGCCACCAGCCGCGCGGCCTCCTCCTCCGTGTAGCGGCGGCGGATCACCCGGGCGGGGTTGCCCGCCACCACGGCATAATCCGGCACGTCGCTGCCCACCACGGCGCGGGCGCCCACCACCGCGCCATGGCCAATCCGCACGCCCGGCATCACCAGCGCCTCCATGCCCACCCACACGTCATGGCCGATGACGGTGTCGCGGCCGGGCTTGAAGGGGTAGTCCGCGAAGGGCAGCGCGCCCAGGAAGCCGCCGCCGAGGATGCCGAAGGGGTAGGTGGAGGGCCCCTCCATCGCATGCATCGCGTCGGGGAACATGAAGCGCGCGCCGGTCGCGATGGCGCCGAAGCGCCCGATCCGCAGCGTCGCGCCGGAGGCCCCGAAATTGTAGAGCAGGTTGCGCCGGAAGAAGTCCCGGGCGTGGAGCGGGTCGTCGTAATAGGTGAAGGCGCCGACCTCGACGTTGCGGATCTCCGGCAGGCTGTCGAGCAGCGGCTTCAGGAACACCACCCGCGGCTTGTTGGGGATGGGGTGGATGGCGTCGGGGTCCGGCATCGCCTCCGCCTCGGCGCGGGTGCGGGTCATGCCGCGAAGGCCTGGGTGCGGACCAGGCGGGCATAGAGCCCGTCCTGCGCCATCAGCCCCGCATGCGTCCCCTGCTCCACCGCGCGCCCGCCCTCCATCACCACGATGAGGTCGGCGTCCCGCACGGTGGAGAGGCGGTGGGCAATGACCAGCGTGGTGCGCCCCGCCCGCAGCCTCTCCAGCGCCTGCTGCACCAGCGCCTCGTTCTCCGCATCCAGCGCGCTCGTCGCCTCGTCCAGCAGCAGGACGCGGGGGTTGCGCAGCAGCGCGCGGGCCAGGCTGACGCGCTGCCGCTGCCCGCCCGAGAGCCGGTTGCCCCCGGTGCCGAGTTCCGTGTCGTAGCCCTGCGGCAGCGCCGCCAGGAATTCATGCGCGGCGGCCGCCCGCGCGGCCGCCTCCACCTCCGCCCGCGTCGCGCCCGGGCGGCCGCAGGCGATGTTGGCGAAGGCGGTGTCGTCGAACAGCACGGCGTCCTGGCCGACATAGGCGATGGCGTCGCGCAGGCTCTCCAGCGTCACGCCCCGGATATCCGCGCCATCGATGCGGATCGCGCCTTCCGTCACCTCATAGAGGCGCGGCACCAGCGCCAGCGCGGTGGATTTGCCGGCCCCCGAGGGCCCGACCAGCGCCACCGTCCGCCCGGGCTCGGCGGTGAAGGAAAGGCCCCGCAGCGCCGCATCCGGCACGCCCTCATAGGCGAAGCCAACGCCCTCGAAGGCCACGCTCCCCTCGCCGGCGGGCAGCGGCTGCGCGGTCGCGGCATCCAGGATGCGCGGGCGTTCATCCATGCTGGCGAAGGATCGGGAGAGGCCGGCCAGGCCCTCCTGCAGCGCCGCGTTCAGGCTGCCCAGCGCCCGCGCCGGGCGGGCCGCGATCAGCAGCGCGGCCACGAAGCCCGTGAAGTCGCCGATGGTGCCGAGCCCTTCCGAGACCCGCCAGCCCACGAAGCCCAGCACCAGCGCCACCGCGAAGCCGCCGAGCGCCTCCAGCACCGGGTCGAGCCGCGCCCGCGTCCGCTGGATGGCGAGCTGGCTGTCCCGCAGCCGGGTGAAGGCGGCATCCGCCCGCGCCTCCTCCTGCGCCTCCAGCCGGTAGCTGCGGACCACGCGGGCGGCGCCGAAGCTCTCCACCAGCAGCGCCGCCGTCTCCCCCACCCGGTCCTGCATGCCCGCGGAGGCGCGGCGGATGCGCTTGCCGATGCGGAGAATCGGCACGATGGCGATGGGATAGAGAAGGGAGGCCAGCAGGGCCATCTTCCAGTCCATCCAGAGCATGGACCCCACCAGCCCCACCACCGTCAGCACATCGGCGATGCCGCTGATGGCCTTGGACAGCGCCTCCCGGATCAGGGCGGCGTCCGTGGTGAAGCGCGCGGCGTGGCGCGCGGGGGCGTCCCGCGCCACGGCCGCCAGGTCGGCGCGGGTCAGCGCCCGGAACAGGTCCCGCTGCAGGTCGGTGATGACGCTCAGCACCACCCGCTGCATGGCGACCGCCTGGCCGTACATGGTCAGGGCGCGCGCCAGGGTGACGGCGATGATGACGGGCGGCAGCGCCCAGACCACGCGGGCATCGCCCTCCGCGAAGAGGTTGAAGGCCTGCTGGATGATCAGCGGGTAGAGCGCCGTCGTCCCCGCCACCCCCAGCGTGCAGGCGATGGCGAGCGCCACGCCCCAGGGATAGCGCCGGATGTAGTCGCGCCAGAGGCGGCGGACGAGCGGCAGGGAGGCGGCATCGAAGGCAGGTCGGGCCATGCCCGCCGTGTAGTCCAAGCCGGCGAGAAGGGCCACTTCGCGGCACGCCGAGGGCCATGTCGCCGCCCCCGTCAAGACTTGCATCCCAGCATGCCCGGTGCTAGTTCTGCATTCGTTCCGGTAAGGCCCGGGGAGTCAGGACCCCGGGTTCTTCCCTTCCGGGGCGGCGGGCCCGTCCGCCGCCCCGGACCTCTCCAGCAGCGCGGCCAGGCGCGCCAGGCAGTCCGCCCGGCCCGCGACGCAGCCGCCCTCGATCCACCAGCCCCGCACCGCCTTCATCGCCTGCCCGATCCGCGCATCCGGCCTGTGGCCGAGGTCGATCGCGTCCTGCCCCCGCAGCGGGAAGGCCGGCACCGGCATGGCCCCGAGTCGCGCCCGCAGCCCCGGCCAATCCCCGGGCTCGCCCCGCGACTCCGCCACCCAGGTCGCGTCCAGCAGCCGGGGCAGCTTGTGGTCCGCCAGCAGGCGGCGCAGCGCGGCCTCGTCCAGCGCGCCCCGGATGCGGGCGGTATCGCGCGCCGCCGCGTATTGCCCGGCCTCCTCCCGCGACCAGCGGAGGCGCGACGGCAGGTGCCGGTCCGCCGCCCCCGCCGGCACCAGCACCGCGAGGCGCAGCACCGGGTCCCGCGGCAGCCCGCGCGCCAGGCCCGCCGCCAGCGAGGCGGGATCGGCGCCTTCCGGCAGCACGGCGGCGCGGATGCCGGTCTCCTCCATGAGACGCAGCGCAGCGACGGGGTCCGCGGCCTCCAGCAGCCGCTTGATCTCCATCCATACCCGCTCGACGGCGATGCGGCGGGCGAGCCCCTCCACCGCGCCGCGGATCGCCGCCACGGCCTCCGCATCCGGCGCCCCGCGCCCGTAGCGGGCCCAGAAGCGGAAGAAGCGGAGCGCCCGGAGGTAGTCCTCGGCCAGCCGGGTCGCGGCATCGCCCACGAACCGCACCTGCCCCGCCGCCAGGTCCGCCCGGCCGCCGAAATAGTCCCAGAGCCGCCCTTCCCCGTCGCAGGACATGGCGTTGATGGTGAAGTCCCGCCGCGCGGCATCCTCCGCCCAGTCGGTGGTCCAGGCGACCTCCGCATGGCGGCCATCGGTCGCGACATCGCGGCGCAGCGCCGTCACCTCCACGGGCTGCCCGCCCAGCACGGCGGTGACGGTGCCATGGGCGAGCCCGGTCTCGAACACCTTGAGCCCCGCCGCCTTCAGCCGTTCGGCAATGGCCTCCGGCGGCAGGGGCGCGGCCACGTCCACGTCATGCACCGCGACGCCGGCCAGCGCGTCCCGCACGCAGCCGCCGACCGCCCGGCTGCCCGGCAGCGCGGCCAGCACCGCGGCGGGGGCGGGCTCCGCCAGGAAGGCGGGGGGCGCGATGCGCGCATGGGCCGCCTCGCTCACGGGCGCCGCTCCCCATGCCCGGGCGTGATGGTGCCATCGGGGGCGAGGGTCGCGGGCACATAGGCCTCGCCCTTACCCATCGCGCCTTCGGTGCCGAACCAGATCGCCGCCCCGATCCCCGCCGCCGCCCCCAGCGCCAGCGCCAGCACCAGCCCGGGCGAGGGCCCGGTGGAGGAGGGTGGCCGCAGCCGCCGCCAGGCCAGGAACAGCCCCAGCGGCAGCAGCATCAGCAGGATGTCGGCGATCGCCATCATGACCCGTTCATCCCCCAAGGCGATGCCGATGGCGGCGAGAGGAAGCGTCTCTTCGACCCCGGCCGCCCGCCGATCCTAGCGTCACGGCAACGACCCGGAAGGTGCCCGATGCCCGTGAAGCCGCTCCCCCTCGCCCTGGCCCGCAGCCTGGCCGCCGCGCACTGGCCGCAGGCGCGCGCCCATGTGCTGACCGCGGGCTTCATCCCCTGGCGCAACCCGAAGCGGCGGCCTCAGCCTCTCAGCACCCGCGCCAGGCCCATCAGCATGGCGGCGGTGGCGCCCCAGATCAGGTGGGTGTCATGCGGCCAGACCCAGTAGTCCCGCATCTTCCCCCGCACCTCCCGCGACTTCAGCGCGGGCGCCGCGGGGTCCAGCACGGTGGCCAGCGGCAGTTCGAAGATCGCCTGCACCTCGCCTGGTTCCGGTGACAGCGACAAGGGCGGGTCGAGGAAGGCAACGACGGGAGTCACGCGGTAGCCCGTGCCCGTCAGGTGTTCCGGCAGCGCCCCCACGATCTCCGGCAGGCGCGGGTCCAGCCCCACCTCCTCCGCCGCCTCCCGCAGCGCCGCGGCCTCCGCTGTCTCGCCCCGCTCGATCCGCCCGCCGGGGAAGGCCACCTGGCCCGCATGGGAGGAGAGGCGGTCGGAACGGAGCGTCAGCAGGATGCCCGGCCCCGATCCGTGCCAGACGATCGGGATCAGCACCGCGGCGGCCACCGGCCCGTTCGGCCGGATCACGAAGATGTCCCGCTCCTCGAAGGTGCTGTCCCGGGCGCGTTCCAGCGCGACGGGGTCGGCGAGGCGGGCGGCGATCTCCTCCCGGCTCGGCAGGCTCGGGACGGGAATGAGGGCCTGGCGCGGGGCGCCGCTCACTCCGCCGCCTGGTCGTAGGTGTCGTCCTCGTCGTCCTGCTGGGCGGTGGGGGCGTCGTCGATCGGGAAGAAGACGCCTTCCGACCACACGCCGATCACGGCGCGGCCTTCCACCGTCTCCGGCTGGGCGAGGGCCACCAGCTCATAGAACACCGCGCGGTTGATCCGCGCCTCCAGCCCCGGGCGGACGGTGATGTAGGGGCGGGGTTCGCGCGATTCCGGGTCGATGGTGACGCGGATCGGATGCTCGGCGTCGGCCGTCACCATCTCATCGAGGTTGGTGCGGAAGGTCAGGCATTGCCGCGGCTCGGCGGAGCGGGAGCCGAGCGGCGCGAAGGGGTCGGCGCAGGTGCGCCACCACATCTCGACGGCCACGAAGGGGGCGTCATCCACCTCGATCCGGCCGCGCTCGACGGGGGTTTCCAGCCAGTAGCTGCCATCCTCCTCCCGCTTCAGGACGGAGGCGAAGAGGCAGACCAGCTCCTTCCGCCCGATCGGGCTGCCCCGGTAGAACCAGGTCCCGTCCTTGGCGATGCGCATGGAGAAATCGCCGCAGTTCTGGTTCGGCTTGAGCCGCGGCATGGCCGGCATCCGGCCTTCACGCCCTTTCGGCCCCGCGCCATTCAGCGCCCCATCGGGCGCCCCATCGGGCACAGCGTCACGTCGCGCTTCGTTCATCACACCTTCCGCACCCCGTGACCCCGCGGGCCTTCCGGCCCCTGGCTCCCCAGCCACACCACGAAATCCTCCCCCGGCCAGGCCGCCGGCATCGAAGCGTGACGCTTTGATGCACGCCGATGTGGCGCCAGGGATGGGCGAGGTGGATACTCGCCCCATATCGAACGGATCGCATATAGGGAGCCTTACCCGCATGGTGGAAGTGGCCGACGCCGCGGAGGCGGAATCTCTCATCCGGGAGGCCGAGTCGCTGGCGGACCGGCTGGCCCGGGTGCGCGAAGGGGTCGGCCGCGTCATCTTCGGGCAGGAGACGGTGGTGGAGCGCACGCTCATCACCCTGCTCTCCGGCGGCCATGTGCTGCTGGTCGGCGTCCCGGGCCTCGGCAAGACCAAGCTGGTGGAGACGCTGGGCACCGTCCTCGGCCTCGATGCCCGGCGCGTCCAGTTCACGCCGGACCTCATGCCATCGGACATCCTCGGCTCCGAGGTGCTGGAGGAGGATGCGCATGGCCGCCGCCACTTCCGCTTCATCAAGGGCCCGGTCTTCTGCCAGCTGCTGATGGCGGATGAGATCAACCGCGCCAGCCCGCGCACCCAATCCGCCCTCCTCCAGGCGATGCAGGAGCACAAGGTGGCGATCGCGGGGGAGGTCCACCCCCTGCCCGCCCCCTTCCATGTGCTGGCCACCCAGAACCCGATCGAGCAGGAAGGCACCTACCCCCTGCCGGAGGCGCAGCTCGACCGCTTCCTGCTGGAGATCGATGTCGGCTACCCCGACCTGGCGGCGGAGCGCGCCATGCTGCTGGCGACGACCGGCGCGAAGGAGGCGAAGCCCCAGCCCGCCATGACGGGGGCGGAGCTGTCCGCCGCGCAGCTGCTGATCCGGCGCCTGCCGGTCGGCGAACAGGTGCTGGACGCCATCCTGAAGCTGGTCCGCAGCGCGCGGCCGGAGACGACGGAGATCGAATCGATCCGCCAGAACCTGGCCTATGGCCCCGGCCCCCGCGCCGCCCAGGCGCTGATGCTGGCCACCCGGGCGCGCGCCGTCCTCCAGGGCCGCCTCTCCCCCAGCGTGGATGACGTGGTGGCGCTGGCGGAGCCGGTACTGCGGCACCGCATGGCGCTGAACTTCTCGGCCCGGGCGGATGGGGTGAAGCTGTCGGAGGTGCTCGATGTGCTGAAGGCGCAGCTTGGCTAGCCCCGCGCCCCCCTCCTCCTCCCCCGCCCGGCTGACCATCCCCTGGGCGGAACAGCTCGGCGCCCGCCTGCCGCCCTTGCTGGTGGAGGCGGAGCGGGTGGCGGCGACCGTCATGCCCGGCATCCATGGCCGCCGCCGCGCGGGACCGGGCGAGGCCTTCTGGCAGTTCCGCCCCTATGTCGCCGGCGACCAGGCCAGCCGGATCGACTGGCGGCAATCCGGCAAGTCCGACCGCCTGTTCATCCGGGAGACGGAGTGGGAGGCCGCGCAGACCGTGGCGCTGTGGCGCGCGGCGGACGCCGGCATGGCCTGGCGCAGCGGGCCGGAGGTGCCGCCCAAGCAGCTGCGCGCCGACCTGCTGCTGCTGGCGCTGTCCGCCCTGCTGCTGCGGGGCGGGGAGCGTGTGCGGCTCTTCGGCCTGCCCCGCCCCTTCGCCGGCCGCGGCGCGCTGCCGCAGATCGCGGATTCGCTCGGCGCCATGGCGCCCACGCCGGAGGACCCCCGCATCGCCCGCCACGCCCGCGCCGTGCTGTTCGGCGATTTCTGGGGCCGGCTGGAGGAGACGCGCCGCGCGCTCGGCGCGCTGTCGGCCCAGGGGGTGCGCGGCCATCTGCTGCAGGTGATCGACCCGGCGGAGGAGACGCTGCCCTATGCCGGGCGCATCCGCTTCGAGGAGGTGGCCGCGGGCCTCGCCGCCGCCCTCGTCCCCCGCGTCGAATCGGTGCGGGAGGTCTATGGGGAGCGGCTGGCCCGCCACCGCGCGGGGCTGGCGGCGATCGCCGCCGCCGCGGGCTGGAGCTTCGCCACCCACCGCACCGACCAGCCGCCGGAAGCCGCGCTGCTGGCGCTGCATCAGGCGCTGGCGCCGCAATGAGGCGCTTCACTGATGACGGTCCAGGGTCGTCTCGACCCTGGCGGATGGGGCCCGGGGAAGGCAGCGCCTTCCCCGGAGCGCTCCCTTGCTGGACGGCCACCGCCCCATGCTGATCCTCGGCCCCATCGCCTTCGCGGCGCCCTGGCTGCTGACCGCGCTCGCGCTGCTGCCGGTCCTCTGGTGGCTGCTCCGCGTCACGCCGCCGGCGCCGAAGCGGCAGAGCTTCCCGGCGCTGCGCCTGCTGCAGGACCTGCCGGCGCCGGAGGAAACCCCCTCCCGCACCCCCTGGTGGCTGCTGGCGCTGCGGATCGCGGCGGCGGCGCTCATCATCCTGGGCCTGGCGCGCCCGGTCTGGAACGCGACGGCCGGCGAGGGTGGGGAGGGGCCGCTGCTGGTCGCGATCGATGATGGCTGGGCGGCGGCGGCGGATTGGCCGGACCGGCTGGCCTCCCTCGAATCCGTGCTGGACGCCGCCGCGCGCAGCGGCCGCCGCACCGCCCTGCTGCTGACCGCCCCGCCCGCCACCCCCGACGCGCCACGCATTACCGGGCTGATGCCGGCGGAGGAGCTGCGCTCCCGCCTCGCCGCGCTGCGCCCGAAACCCTGGGCGCCGGACCGCGGCGCGGCGCGGGAGGCGCTGGCCGCCTGGCGCGTGCAGCACCCCGGCCCCTTCGCCACCTTCTACGTGGCCGATGGCGTGGAGCATGAGGCGGGCGAGGCGCGCGGCTTCGGCACGCTGGCGGAGGCGCTGGCCGCCGGCGGGGCGCTGACCCTCGCGCGGTCCGAGGGCCGCCCCACCCGCCTGCTGCCGCCCCCCCGCGGAGAGGCCGATCGCCTGGTGCTGACCGTCCGCACCACGCCCCTGCCCATCGCGTCGGAGGCCGTGGTGCTGGCCCGCACCGGCGATGGCCGCACGCTGGACCGCGCCGTGGTGCCGATCCCGGCCGGGGCGACGGAGGCCGAGGCCGCCATGCCGCTGCCGCTCGAGATCCGCAACCAGGTGGTGCGGCTCGACCTCGATGGCGTCGCGGGCGCCAATGCGACCGTGCTGCTGGATGAACGCTTCCGCCGCCGCCCCGTCGGGCTGATCGCGGGCGGCGAGGAGGCGGCGGCCGATGTGCCGCTGATCGGGGAGCTCTTCTACCTAGACCGCGCGCTGTCGCCCCATGCGGAGCTGCGGCGCGGCTCCGTCGAGGGCCTGCTGGCGCGGCGGCTTTCCGTGCTGGTGCTGGCCGACCGCCCTGTCTCCGAGGGGCGGGAGCGCGACCAGCTGACGCGCTGGATCGAGGCCGGCGGCACCCTCGTCCGCTTCGCCGGGCCGCGGCTGGCGGAGGCGCCGGACACGCTGATGCCGGTGCCGCTGCGGGCGGGCGAGCGGCAGCTCGGCGGCGCGCTGTCCTGGGAAAGGCCGCAGACGCTGGCCGCCTTCCCGGAAGGCTCGCCCTTCCAGGGGCTGATGCCGCCGCCGGAAGTCACCGTGGAGCGCCAGGTGCTGGCGGAGCCCTCCGCGCGGCTGACGGGCCATACCTGGGCGCGGCTGGCGGATGGCACGCCGCTCGTGACCTGGGACGGGCGGGGCGCCGGGCGGATCGTGATGTTCCACGTCACCGCCAATGCCGAATGGTCCAACCTGCCGCTCTCGGGATTGTTCGTGGAGATGATGAAGCGCCTGGTCGCCCTCTCCGCCGGCGTCGGCGGCGCCGATGGGGAGGCGCCGCTGCCGCCCTTCGAGACGCTGGACGGCTTCGGCCGGCTCGGCCCGCCCCAGCCCGGCGCGCAGCCCATCCCGCCCGCGCGGATCGAGAACGAGGCGCCCTCGCCCCGCCACCCGCCGGGCTGGTACGGCAGCGGCACGGGGGGGGAGGCCGCGCATCGCCGCGCGCTGAACCTCGGCGCCGGGGTGGCCCCGCCACGGCCGGTGACGGGCATTCCCGCCGGCACGGCGATGACCACGATCGGCGGCGTGCCGGCGGAACGCGACCTCGGCCCCTGGCTGCTGGCGGCGGCGATGCTGCTGCTGGTGGCGGATATGGTGGTCAGCCTGCTGCTGCGCGGCCTGATGGGGCGCGGGCGCAGCCGGGCCATGGCGGGGGCGGTGGCGCTGGCCGCGATGCTGGCCGGGCCGGCCCTGGCGCAGGATGGCAACGCGGCGCTGGCGACCCGGCTCGGCTACGTCGTCACCGGCGATGCGGCGGTGGATGAGGTGAGCCGCACGGGCCTGGTCGGCCTGTCGGACTTCGTCAACCGCCGCACCGCGGCCGCGCTGGCGGACCCGCTGCCGGTGACGCCGGGGCGGGACGACCTCGCCTTCTTCCCGCTGCTCTACTGGCCCGTGCTGGGCGACGCGCCCGCCCCCAGCGCCGCGGCGGCGGCCGCGCTGAACGGCTTCATGCGCAATGGCGGCATCATCCTGTTCGACACGCGGGACGAGGGATCGGGCGAGGGATTCTCCCCGGGTTCGCGCGCCGCGCTGCGGCGGCTCACGCGGGATCTCTCGGTGCCGCCCCTGGCGCCGGTGCCGGAGGACCATGTGCTGAAGCGCGCCTTCTACCTGCTGCAGGACCTGCCCGGCCGCTTCACCGGCGGCAATGTCTGGGTGGCGCGGGAACAGGACCGGGCGAATGACAGCGTCAGCCCCGTGATCATCGGGGGGCATGACTGGGCCTCCGCCTGGGCGATCGATGCGCGGGGCAACAACCCCTATGCCGTCATCCCCGGCGGCGCGCGGCAGCGGACGCTGGCCTACCGCTTCGGCACCAACCTCGTGATGTACGCGCTGACCGGCAACTACAAGGGCGACCAGGTCCATGTGCCGGCCATCCTGGAGAGGCTCGGCAATTGAGGGCGGTCGGGAATTCCCGAAGCTGGCGGGCGGCGAAGCCGACCGAGGCCGCGAACGCGGCCCGCCGGAAGTCCGTCACGCCGCTGGCGTGCCTGCGGCACGACGAGCCAAGCCGGCTCGTCACGCCGCTGGCGTGCCTGCGGCACGACGCGCTTGAGGGCATGAACCAATGAAGCAGGCGCTGGCCGGCATCGACTTCGCGCCCGTCATCCCGCTGTGGCTGCTGGCCACGCTCGCGGCGCTGGCGCTGCTGGCGCTGCTGCCCGGGCTGCTGCGGGTGGTGCGGAACAGCGCGGGCGCGGCCACCTGGGCCCCCGCCCCCGGCATCTGGCTGCGGGCGCTGGCCTTCGCGGCCCTGGTGCTGGCACTGGCCAATCCGCGCCTGGTGGAGGAGACGCGGGAGACGCGGCCCGACATCGCGCTGCTGGTGGTGGACCGCAGCGACAGCGCCGTGCTCGGCCCGCGGGAGGCGCAGATCACCGCGGCGCGGGAGCAGATCGAGGCCCGCGCCCGCCGCCTGCCCGAACTCGAACTCCGTACCGTGGAGGTGCCGGAGGGCGGCAACCAGGGCACGCGGCTGTTCAGCGCCATGGAACGCGCCCTGGCCGACATCCCCCGCGCGCGCCTGGCCGGCGTGGTGGCGCTGACGGATGGCCAGGTGCATGACGTGCCCGCCGCCCCGGCGCTGGACGCGCCCTTCCACCTGTTGCTGCCCGGGCGGCCGGGCGAGGTGGACCGGCGCATCCGCGTGGTGGAGGCGCCGGGCTTCGGCATCGTCGGCAGGCCGGTCGAACTCCGCGTGGTGGTGGAGGACCAGGGCGCGCCCCCCGGCGGCGCCGCGCGCCTGACCATCCGGCGGGACGGCCAGCCGCCCCGTGTCGAATCCGTCCCCGTGGGGCGGGAGCACCGCATCGCCGTGCCGATCGAGCGCGGCGGCCCGACCGTGGTGGAGATCACGGCCGAGACGCGGCCCGGGGAGGTCAGCGACCTCAACAACCGCGCCGTCGTCTCCATCAACGGGGTGCGGGACCGGCTGCGGGTGCTGCTCGTCTCCGGGGAGCCGCATGCGGGGCAGCGCACCTGGCGGCGGCTGCTGAAGGCCGACCCCAATGTCGATCTCGTCCACTTCACGATTCTCCGGCCGCCGGAGAAGGACGACCTGACGCCGCTGCATGAGCTGGCGCTGATCGCCTTCCCGGTGCGGGAGCTGTTCCAGGTCAAGCTCCGCGAATTCGACCTGATCGTCTTCGACCGCTTCGCCAATCGCGGCCTGCTGCCGCCGGTCTATCTGCGGAACATCGCGGATTACGTCCGCGGCGGCGGCGCGCTGCTGATGTCGGTGGGGCCGGAATTCGCGGGGCCGACCAGCCTCGCCTCCACCCCGCTCGGCCAGATCCTGCCCGCCCGCCCGCCGACCGGCGCCGGCGCCGCCCAGGCCGCGCTGCTCGAACAGCCCTTCCGGCCGATGGTGACGGAGACGGGGGCGCGGCATCCGGTGACGGAGGGGCTGCCCGGCGCCAATGTCCTCGGCCCCGCCTTGGCGGATGCCACCTGGGGCCGCTGGTACCGCGCCATGCGGGCCGATGCGCGGGCCGGCAGCACCGTGATGGAAGGGCCGAACGGCACGCCGCTGATGGTGCTGGACCGGGTCGGCGAGGGGCGCGTCGCGCTGATGCTGTCGGACCACATCTGGCTCTGGTCCCGCGGCCATGATGGCGGCGGGCCGCAGCAGGAACTGCTCCGCCGCATCGCCCATTGGACGATGAAGGAGCCGGAGCTGGAGGAGGAGGACCTGACGGCGCGGATCGACCAGGGCCACCTGACCGTGGTCCGCCGCAGCCTGGAAGCCGGCCCGCCGCCCGAGATCACCATCACCGCCCCCGACGGCACCATCACCCGCCAGCAGGCCGAGCCGCGCGGCGGCGGCCGGGCGGTGGTGGAGATGCCGGCCATCCGCGCCGGCGTCTGGCAGGCCGCCGATGGCCGCCGCACCGCCTTCGCCGCCGCCGAGGCGCCCAACCCGATGGAGGTCGCGGACCTCCGCGCCGAGGAATCCCGGCTGCGCCCGCTGGCGGAGGCGACGGGCGGCGCGGTGCGCTGGCTCGGCACCGAGGCCCAGCCGCTGGTGCCGGAACTCCGCCGCGTGGCGCTGGGGCGGGACCAGCATGGCGGCGCCAGCCCCGGCCCCGGCTGGATCGGGCTGCGCCGCAACGCCGACCACACCGTGACCGGCATCACCGCCCTGCCGCTGCTGCCGCCCTGGCTCGCCCTGCCGCTGGTGCTCGGCCTGGCGCTGCTGGCCTGGCGGCGGGAGGGGCGGTGACGTTCCGGGCGCGGCGCCCTACATCGGTCGCATGATCCGTATCGGTGCCCTTGGCGGTCTCCTCCTGCTCGGTGCCTGTGCCCAGGGGCCGACTCTGCAGCAGCGCCTCTCGGTCTTCATGGGCCAGGGGGAGGCCGACCTGGTGGCGGCGCTCGGCGTGCCGGCCCGGACCCATGAGGCGGAGGGGCGGCGCTTCCTGCAATTCGAGCAGCGCCGCACCGTGGCCGTCGCCGCCCCCGCGCCCATCCCCTATTACGGCCGCTTCGGGCCCCGCTACGGCTACTGGCCGCAGCCGCCCGCCTATGCCGTGGTCGGCTGCGACATCACCTTCGAACTGGCCGAGGGCCGGGTGCAGGGTTTTTCCACCCGGGGCGAGGGCTGCCGGTGAGGCCGGGCCTTTCTCGCCGCCCGGTAAATGCGTAGGTTGCCGCCCATGCGACGCACCCCCCGCCTGCCCGCCCTGCTGATCCCCGCCGCCCTGCTCGGCCTGCCGGCGGTGCTGGCCGGCCTGCCGGCCGGGGCGCAGGAGATGCCGCGCCCGCCGCAGCAGGCGCCGCAGACCCAGGCCCCCGCCCCCGCTTTGCCGGGCCTGGCGGCGCGCCGCCCGGTGGCGCCGATCCCGGGCGATCCCTCCGCCAACCTCTCCCCCAACGCCGCGCTGTTCGACGCGGTGGCGCGCGGCGACATCGCCGCGGCGCGGGATGCGGTGGCGCGCGGGGCGGATGTGGAGGCGCGGAACGCGCTGGGGCTGACGGCGCTGGACGCCGCCGTGGACCAGGGCCGGAACGACATCGCCTTCTACCTGCTTTCGGCGCGGGACGTGGCGCGCAGCGGCACGCAGGGCCCGCCGCCCTCTGCCGCCCGCGCCCCCGCCACCCCGCCGGCCGCGGCGCCGCGCCCCGCGCGCCCGGCCGCGCCGCTCAACACGCCGCCCGCCGCCGCCGTGGCGCAGCCGCGCTCCGCCGCGCTCTGGGCCGGCAATGGCGGCGCGCCGCAGCCGGAGATCGGCTTCCTGGGCTTCGATGCCGGCCGCCCCGCCGGCGCCGTGCCGCCGCCCGAGGCCACGCCGGCCCGCCGCCCGCCGCGGGGCTGACGCGCCGCTAGGCCCGCCCGCCGGGCCTTCCCATACCGCCGAGCCCATGTCCTGACCCGCGGCCGGATGGCCGCGCCGGCGCCTGGGGGCGGAAACGCCTCGGCATTTCCGCGTCTCGGGATCAGTCGTTCCCGGCGGAGCGGACGCCGCGGCGCTCCTCCATCGCCGCCCCGGCCGAAGCCGGGCGCCCGGCGGCATCGCCGCCGCGGCCCCGCAGCGCATCGATCAGCCCCAGCAGGCGGCGCGTCTCGAAGGGCTTGCGCAGCACGGCATCGAAGCCCGCGGCACGGCAGGCGGGCTCCACCTCCTCCGGCTGCTCCGCCGTCAGGGCGATCAGCGGCACGCGCCCCTGCTCCCCGGGCAGGGTGCGCAGCGCGGCGGCGACGCCGAAGCCATCGAGGCCCGGCATGTGCAGGTCCAGCACCGCCAGGTCGAAGGCGGCGCCATGCAGGGCGGCCAGCGCGGCGGGCCCGTCCTCCGCCGCCGTCACGGCATGGCCCGCGCGTTCCAGCACCGCGGTCAGCAGCAGGCGGCTCGCGGCCACGTCCTCCGCCACCAGGATGCGCAGCCGGGCCTCATGCGCCGGGGCCAGCGGCGCGGCGCCGGGGCGGAAGGGCACCCAGAAGACGAAGCGGCTGCCCTGCCCCGGCCGGCTCTCCGCGCCGATCGCGCCGCCCATCGCCTCCACCAGCCGCCGGCAGATGGCGAGGCCGAGGCCGCTGCCGCCGAAGCGCCGCGCGGTATCGGCGCTTTCCTGGCGGAAGCGGTCGAAGATCCGGGGCAGGGCCTCCGGCGCGATACCGATGCCGGTATCGACCACGGCCACCTCCACCCGTTCCGGCCGGGCGGTCAGCCGGGCGGAGACGACGATCTCCCCCCGCTCCGTGAACTTGATGGCGTTGCTGATGAGGTTGGTGGCCACCTGGCGCAGCCGCATCGGGTCGCCGCGCATCCAGCGCGGCAGGCCGGGATCCAGCTGCACCCGCAGGCCGAGCCCCTTCTGCTGCGCGACGCTGCGCATCAGCCCGGCGCAATCCTCCAGCAGCTGCGCGATCTCGATATCCGCGTCCTCCAGCTCCACCGCGCCTTCGTCGAGCCGGGCGAAATCCAGCACGTCGCCGATCAGCGCCAGCAGCGCCTGGCCGGCGCGGCGCTGCTGTTCCACCCAGGCCTTGGCGGTGGCGGAGAGGTCGGATTTGGCCAGGAGGTCGGTGTAGCCCAGCAGCCCCGTCAGCGGCGCGCGCAGCTCATGGCTCACCGTCGCCAGCATGTCGGTGCGCCGGCGCTCCTGCTCCGCCGCGCGGGCCAGGGCTTCCGCCTGGCTGCGATGGCGCATCGCCTCCTGCCCCCGGTGGCGGGAGGCGATGCGCGCGGCGACGCCGATGCCGGCCAGCACGGCGGCGGCGCCCACGGCCAGCACCAGCCAGCCCAGCGCCCGGGTGGCGAAATCATCCGGCGTGGCGGCGGCGACCAGCGTCCAGCGTGAATCGCCGACCGGCATGGCATAGGCGGTGAGGGCGCCGAGCGAGAGCGCCTCCCGCGGCTGGGCCAGGGAAGGGCGCAGCGCCTCCGGCGACGCGGCGCCGCCGGCGGCCCGGGCGATCAGCCTGCCCTCGGCATCCAGCAGCACCGCGGACCAGCCGCGCGGCAGGTCCGCCCGGTCCAGCACCCTGGCGAAGGCCGATGCCTCCAGCGCCACCATCAGGGAAAAGCGGACCAGCCCCTCGATCCGGACGGGGACGCGCAGCGCCACGAAGCCGTCCAGCAGGCCGCTGGGCTGCGCGCGCCCGGTGCGCAGCACGCTGGCGACGGAGGCCGGGTCGCGCAGCGGCGGCAGCTCGGCCTCCGCGGGGTAGCGCAGGTTCAGCAGCTGCCTTTCGCCATCCGTCAGCACGATGCTGAACCAGGCGGGGTCCCGCGCCATGACGCGCTGCGCTTCCGCCCGGAAGCCGGCCAGGTCCCCGGCGGCCAGGCGCGGCGACCCGGCCAGCGCCTCCATCACCCGGATGGCGCCGCGCAGCTCGGATTCCACGGCGGTGGACAGCGCGGTGGCGGCGCGCTGCAGGTCGGCGCGGCGGTCGGCCTCCCGCTCCGCCTGCAGGGCCAGGACCAGCATCAGGCCGAAGGCGGCGAGGGGCGCGAGGGCGAGGAAGGGCGCGAGGAAGGTCAGCCGCGAGATCAGCCGGCGGGACAGCCAGGACCCGCCGCCGTCAGGGACACGGGATGGCGTGGCGGTTTCTGGCACGCTGGCGCTTCACCTTTTGCTGGGGTCGCGACGGCAGTGCCCCAGGCACCAGACCCTTGCCAGGATTACAGCATCGGATGGGGTGCCGTCATCCGCGTCCGCTACCGGGACGCGAAATTCATCCCCAAAGCGCAACCAGCGTCAGGCCGGCGCCCCTGTCAGACAAGGATATTTATTGGCGACTGACGACACGGCGCGGCCATCACATGCGCGCGACCGGCCGCCCGCCACCGGCCGGTGGCGGCGACTCGCGGGGGGCATGCGGGCGCGGTGGCCGGCGGCGGGCCGGCCTCACTCCAGCCGTACATCGGCGGCGCGGATCACGTCGCGCCATTTGGGCGGCTCCGCCGCCAGGAAGCGGCCGAACTCGGCCGGGCTGTTGCCGACCGTCTCGAAGCCCAGCGTCGCGATGCGGCCGGCGACCTCGGGCCGCTTCAGGGCGGTGGCGAAGACCTCATGCAGCTTGGCGATGATGGGCGCCGGGGTGCCGGCCGGCGCCAGCAGGCCGTACCAGGCCTCCACGCTGATGGCGGGGCCGCCGGATTCCGCCATGGTCGGCACCTCCGGGAAGGCGCCAAAGCGGCGCGGCGTGGTCACGGCCAGCGCCTTCAGCGTGCCGGCCCGGACATGCTGGATGGATTGCGGGCTGTCGAAGAACACCGCCGTGTCCCCGCGCATGACGGATTGCGTGGCGTCCGGCGTCTGGCGGTAGGTGACGTTGGTCATCTGCACGCCGGCTTCGCGCAGGAACATCTCGGTCGCGAGGTGCGGGACGGTGCCGTTGCCGGCGGTTGCGTAGTTCAGCGCGCCGGGGCGGCGCCGCGCCTCCGCCACCAGGTCGCCGATGCTGGCGAAGGGCAGGCGGGGGTTGGTGACGACCAGCAGCGGGCCGGTGGTGAGCATGGAGATCGGCGCGAAGGCCGTGGCGGGGTCGTAGCCCAGGTCCCGGTAGAGGAACTGGTTGATGACCAGGGGGGAGGAGGCGTTGAGCGCCAGCGTGTAGCCATCCGGCGCCGCTTGGGCGACGACGCGGGAGCCGAGATTGCCGCCGGCGCCGGCCCGGTTCTCGATCACCAGGGGCTGGCCGAGCGCGGCGCCGACGGGTTCCGCCAGCAGCCGCGCCACCACATCGGTGGGGCCGCCGGCGCCGAAGGGCACCACGACGCGGATGGGCCGGTCCGGCCATGGCGCCTGGGCGCGGGCGATGCCCGAGGGAACAAGACCCGGCAGGGCGAGCAGGCCGAGGGCGGGCAGGTGGCGGCGGCGGAGCATGGGCAGGCTCATTCCGGCTGGATGCGGGCGGCGGCGACCAGGGCCTGGTTGCGCGGGATCTCGGCGGCGATGTAGCGGGCGAAGGCCTCGGCGGGCTCGGCCACCGGCGTCAGGCCGAGATCGGCCATGCGGGCATTCACCGCCGGCTCCATCGCCGCTTGGTTCACCTGGGCGTTGACCCGGGCGACGATGTCGGCCGCCAGGCCCTTCGGGCCCCAGAGGCCCGTCCAGCCATCCAGCACCATGTCGGGGAAGCCGGCCTCCACCATGGTGGGCACGTCCGGCAGCACGCGCTGCCGCGCGGCCGACAGCACGCCATAGGCGCGCAGCCGCCCGTCCCGGATCAGCGGCATGGAGGGGCCGAGGGGGGCGATGAAGAGGCTGACGGCGCCGGAGACGAGGTCGTTCATCGCGGGGCCCGTGCCGCGATAGCTGACGAAGGTCGTGGTGACGTTGAGCTTCTGCCAGATCGCCGCCGTCGCCAGCTGGCCGACGGAGCCGAGCGAGGAGCCGGCGAAGGAGAAGTCATCCGGCCTGGTGCGGATGGCCGTGAGCAGCTGGTCCAGGCTGCGCGGCGCGAGCGCCGTGCCGCCCACGATGACGTAGGGAATGGAGACGGTGCGCGCGATCGGCGTGAAATCGGCCTGCAGGTCGAAGGGGACGTTGCGCTGCACGAAGGGCAGCACGGTCAGCACCTCGTTCGAATAGAGCAGCGTGGTGCCATCCGGCGCGCTGCGGGCCACGGCCTCCGCCCCCACCGCGCCATTGGCGCCGGAGCGGTTCTCGATCACCCAGTTCTGGCCGAGCAGCTCGGCCGCGCGCGGCGCGATGAGGCGCGCGGTCAGGTCCGTGGTGCCGCCGGGGGGATAGGGGACGATGATCCGCGTGCTGCGCGCGGATTGCGCGGCCGCGGCGCGGGAGAGGGCGGGCGCGGCAAGCGCGGCCAGCGCCAGGCGGCGCGTGATGCGGATGGTCATGGTCGTTCCCCTTCCCGCCGCATTCAGGCCCCGGCGGAATTGCTTCAGTGCCTAAGCATCACGGCAGGGAAGGGTGCGGTCAAGCGGGAGGATCGGGCTCCACAACGACCAGCTCGGCGCCATCCTCCACCAGGTCCCCGGCCTGGCAGCGCAGCGCCTGGACGGTGCCGGGGATGGGGGCGGTGATGCGCATCTGCACCTTCATCGCCTCCATCACCAGCAGCACCGCGCCGCGCGCCACGCGGTCCCCGGCCGCGGCCAGCACCTGCAGCACGCGGCCCGGCATGGGGGCGAGGATGCGGCCGCCGCCGGCCTGCTCCTCACCGGAGGGCGCGCGGGGGTCGCGGTGGCGGAGTTCATGGGTGGCGCCATCCAGCACCACCAGCAGCAGCTCCCCCTCCCGCGCCACGGTGGCGCGGATGGCGCGGCCATCGAGGGTGAAGGTGGCCGCATCGCCCTCCCAGCGCGGCACGCCAAGGGCGGCGCTGCCATCAGCGAAGTCGATTCCGCGGCCAGGATGAAGGCGAAGGTCGATCTCATCCTCGCCGTCAATCAGACGAAAATCCTGGTAGCCATCGCCGTTGAGGCGCCAGGCGGTGGCGCTGCCCCAGGGCGAATGGGGGTCCGCGGCGTCCCGCGCCTCGGCATCCCGCAGCAGGCGGAGCGCGGCGGCGGCGAGGGCGGCGCGGGGCGCGGGGCCGGCTTCCGGCAGCAGGGCGGCGGCGTGGCGGGCGATGAAGCCGGTGTCGAGGTCCGCGGCCGCGAAGGCCGGGTGGACCGCGATGGCGCGCAGCAGCGGCAGGTTGCTGCGGATGCCGGCGACCGCGGCGGCATCCAGCGCGCGGGAGAGGCGGCGCAGCGCCGTGGCGCGATCCGGCCCGGCGGCGATGATCTTGGCCAGCATCGGGTCGTAGTGGATGGGCACCGCGTCGCCCTCTCGGACGCCGGAATCGATGCGGATGCCGGGGAGATGCGCGGGCAGGTGGAGGTGGCGCAGCGTGCCGATGGAGGGGGCGAAATCCCGCGCCGGATCCTCGGCATAGAGCCGGACCTCGATGGCGTGGCCTTCCAGCGGGATCTCGGCCTGCGCCAGCGGCAGGGGCTCGCCCATGGCGACGCGGAGCTGCCATTCGACCAGATCCTGGCCGGTGATGGCCTCCGTCACGGGGTGTTCGACCTGCAGGCGGGTGTTCATCTCCATGAAGGCGAAGGTGTCGCCTTCGGATATGAACTCCACCGTTCCGGCGCCGACATAGCCGATGGCGCGGGCGGCATCGCAGGCGGCGCGGCCCATGGCGGCGCGGCGATCGGGCGTCATGCCCGGGGCGGGGGCTTCCTCCACCACCTTCTGGTGGCGGCGCTGGATGGAGCAGTCGCGTTCATGCAGGTGGACGACGTTGCCGTGCGCATCGGCGAAGACCTGGATCTCGATGTGCCGGGGCTTCGTCAGGTAGCGTTCCAGCAGCAGGCGGCCATCGCCGAAGGCGGCGAGCGCTTCGCCGCGCGCGAGGGTGATGGCTTCCTCCAGCGCGGCGGCATCGGCCGCCACCTTCATGCCCTTCCCGCCGCCGCCGGCGCTGGCCTTGACCAGGATGGGGAAGCCGATGCGCGCGGCCTCCGCCCGCAGCGTGGCGTCCGACTGGTCCTGCCCGTGGTAGCCGGGCACGAGGGGGACGCCGGCCTGTTCCATCAGCGCCTTGGCCGCGGCCTTGCTGCCCATGGCGCGGATGGCGGCGGGGGGCGGGCCGACGAAGATGAGGCTCGCTTCGGCGCAGGCCTCCGCGAAATCGGCATTCTCCGAGAGGAAGCCATAGCCGGGGTGGATGGCCTGCGCGCCGGTCGCGCGGGCGGCGGCGATGAGCGCGGGGATGGAGAGGTAGCTTTCCCGCGCGGGGGCGGGGCCGAGGCGGATGGCGTCATCGGCCAGGGCGACATGCAGGGCGGTGGCATCGGCATCGCTGAAGACGGCGATGGTGCGCAGCCCCATGGCGCGCGCCGTGCGGATGACGCGGCAGGCGATCTCGCCGCGATTGGCGATGAGGAGGGAGGTGAAGGCGGTCACGTGCGGAAGACGCCGAAGCGCGGCTCCCCCTGCCAGCCCGGCACCGGGTTGTTGCGGGAAGCGGAGAGGCAGAGCGCGAGGACCATGCGCGTATCCTCCGGCGCGATCACCCCATCATCCCAGAGCCTGGCGCTGGCATAGGTCGGGTTGCCCTGGGTCTCGTATTGCGCCTCGATCGGGGCCTTGAAGCGGGCCTCCTCCTCCGCCGGCCAGGTGCCGCCCTTGGCCTCGATCGCGTCGCGGCGGAGGGTGGAGAGCACGCTCGCGGCCTGGGGGCCGCCCATGACGCCGATGCGGGCATTGGGCCACATGAAGAGGAAGCGGGGGCCATAGGCGCGGCCGCACATGCCGTAGTTGCCGGCGCCGAAGCTGCCGCCGATGACGACGGTGAACTTGGGCACGCGGGCGGTGGCGACGGCCGTCACCATCTTGGCGCCGTCCTTGGCGATGCCGCCCGCTTCGTATTTCCGGCCGACCATGAAGCCGGTGATGTTCTGCAGGAACACCAGCGGGATGCCGCGCTGGTCGCAGAGTTCGATGAAATGCGCGCCCTTCTGCGCGGATTCACCGAACAGCACGCCGTTATTGGCGACGATGCCGATGCGGTAGCCCCAGAGGCGGGCGAAGCCCGTCACCAGCGTCGGGCCGTAGAGCGGCTTGAACTCCTCGAACTCGCTGCCGTCCACCAGGCGGGCGATCACCTCCCGCACGTCATAGGGTTCGCGGAGGTCGGCGGGGATGACGCCGCCGATCTCGGCCTCGGGGTAGAGGGGCGGGCGGGGTTCGGTGACGTCGTCATGGCCCGCGGGCTTGGCGCGGTTGAGGCCGGCCACGATGCGGCGCGCCAGGCCCAGCGCATGGGCATCGCTGTCCGCCATGTGGTCCGTGACGCCGGAGGTGCGGCTGTGGAGTTCGGCCCCGCCGAGATCCTCGGCGGAGACCACCTCCCCGGTCGCGGCCTTCACCAAGGGCGGGCCGGCCAGGAAGATGGTGCCCTGGTTGCGGACGATGATCGCCTCGTCCGACATGGCGGGGACATAGGCGCCGCCGGCGGTGCAGCTGCCCATCACCACCGCGATCTGCGGGATGCCGGCCGCGGACATGCGGGCCTGGTTGAAGAAGATGCGGCCGAAATGGTCGCGGTCCGGGAAGACCTCGTCCTGATTCGGCAGGTTGGCGCCGCCGCTATCCACCAGATAGAGGCAGGGCAGGCGGTTGGCCTCCGCGATCTCCTGCGCCCGCAGGTGCTTCTTCACCGTCATCGGGTAGTAGGTGCCGCCCTTCACGGTCGCGTCATTGGCGACGATGACGCATTCGCGGCCGGAGACGCGGCCGATGCCGGTGATGAGGCCGGCGGCGGGAATCTCCTCCCCATACATGCCCTGGGCGGCGAGCTGGCTGAATTCCAGGAAGGGGGAGGCCGGATCGATCAGGGTGCGGATGCGGTCGCGGGGCAGCAGTTTTCCTCTGCTCGTATGCCGCAGCCGTGCCGCTTCACCGCCGCCGAGGCGGATCCTTTCGACGGTTGTCCGGAGATCGGCGACGAGGGCCGCCATGCGGGCGGCATTGGCGCGGAAGCTGTCGCTGCGCGGGTCGGCGCTGGTCGGGATCACGCCCATGGCGTGGCCGCCCGGAATCCCACGCAGCATCCCCGAACCCTTGGCACGCCCTGCCCCCCTTGTTGCTTCGGGGGCTAGTGCCGCACGGCAGGCCGCGGGCCGTCAATCCTGCCGGGGAGCCCACAAAAGGAAAGGGGCGCCTTGCGGCGCCCCCGACCCGTAGCCGTGTCCGGAAGGTCCGGCGCTGATCAGCGCAGGACGATCTCGACGCGGCGGTTCTGCGGCTCGCGCACGCCGTCCGCCGTCGGGACGAGCGGGCGGCTCTCGCCGAAGGCCTGGATGGACATCGCCGAGCGGGCGACGCCACGGCGCTCCAGCTCCGCGGCCACGGCCTGGGCGCGGCGCTCGGACAGGCGCTGGTTGTACTGCGGCGTGCCGGAGCGGTCGGCGTGGCCGGAGACCTCGATGCGCGTCGTGCCGGTGCGGCTGTTGGTCGCGGCCTCGCCGATGATCTGGCGGGCGCGGTCCGTCAGGTCGGCGCGGTCGAAGTCGAAGAACACCAGGTAGGTGCGCGGGGCGGCCGGGGCCACGACCGGGGTCGGGGGAACGACCGGGGCCGGCGGCGGCGTCACGCCGAAGGCGTAGCGCAGGCCGATCAGCAGGCTGTGGTTGTAGTTGTCCACATCCGTGTTGCCGCGGGTCGTGCCCGAGGCGCTGGCGGGCACGTCGATGTTCGGCTGCAGCGTGCCCATGAAGCGGTATTCGGCGGTTATCGCCAGGCCCGGGGCCGCGGCGATCGGGAAGGCGGCGCCGACGATCGCCTGGTAGGCGAACTGGCCGTCGTCACCGTCGATCGTCACGGAGGCGCCGTTGGAGGCGCGGGCGCGGACGCTGTCATAGGAGTGCCACTGGTAGCCGGCGCCGACGCCGACATACGGCGTCAGGAAGGAACCGGCGCCCAGGTCGAAGTCGTAGAAGGCGTTCGCCATGATGCCGTAGGAACGGGCCTTGCCGTCGGCGCGCAGCGGGCGGGTGTTGAAGCCCGTGATGCTGTCCACCTCGTTCTCGCGGTAGCTGCCCTCGATTTCCGCGCGGACGCCGTTGCCGAAGCCGTAGCCGAGGCTGATGACGCCGACCCAGCCGTAGTTGAACTCGACCGTCGCGCTGCGGTCGGCGCGCGTCAGGCCGGCGGCCAGCGGGCCGGTGATCGAGACGTCCGACTCCTGCAGCAGGTTCACGCCGGCGCCGGCGCCGACGTAGAGGCCGCTGATCGGCTGGGCCTGAGCCGCCAGCGGCAGCGCCAGGAAGGTCGCCGCCAGAAGGGCGTTGCGGATACGCATCATCATCGCTCCTTTGTCCCCGGCTTCGCCGGGGGGGTCGGTCATTGCCGCTTGCGCGGCTGCCGGATCGATCGCCTCTCTAGACCGCCGGCGCGCACAAGGCGAGAGGGACCTGCCAGGATGCTCGCGGGTGGCGTGTGCGTGTGGCACCCGGGACACACTCACAGAACCGCGATGCCACAGGCCCGGACCAGCCCCCGTCACCCCCGCAGGGCCATCACCTCCCGCGCCTTGGCCGCGCAGGCGGCGGCCAGGAAGCCGAGGTCGGTGCCGGTCGAGACGTAGCGCGCCCCCATGCCCACGATCTCCGCCACCATGTCGGGGCGGGAGGCGAGGCCGCCGATCCCCACATGCTTCCCCCGCCCGCGGGCGGCATCGATGATCCGGCGATAGGCGTCGCGCACCCGCGGATCGTCGTAGCGGCCGGGGATGCCCATTTCCGCGGTCAGGTCGTTCGTGCCGACCAGCACCATGTCCACGCCCTCCACCGCCACGATCTCCTCCACCCGGTCCAGCGCCTCCAGCGTCTCGACCATCGGGATCACCATGGTGGCGGCGTCCAGCACCGGGTTGGCCAGGCTGGCGGGGAAGGATCGGAAGCCGAACTGGGGCAAGGGCGCGGCGGCGGAGCGGGTGCCGAGCGGGGCGAATCGCGCCATGGCCACCACCGCCTTCGCATCCGCCGCCGAGCGCACATGGGGGGCGATGATGCCGAGCGACCCGGCATCCAGCACCCGGCCGACATAATCGGGCGTCAGCGCCGGCACCCGGACGAAGGGGGTGATGCCCGCCGCCAGCGCCGCCATGCAGACCTGGCCGGTCATGTCGAGCGTCAGCGGGCTGTGCTCCATGTCCACATAAAGGCTGTCGAAGCCGGCGCTGGCGGCGATCTGCGCGATCTCGATCCCCCGCACCAGGCGCACGGTCATGCTGGCCACGACCTCGTCCCGGGCCAGCATCTCCCGCACCCGGTTGCGCAGGATGTCGGCGGGCTGGACGGTCATGGCGCGGGCTCCGGCATGGCGGGCGGGGCCGGGCGGCCGGAGGGCGGCGGCCCGGGGCGGTCCCTCCCCTGTTGCGGGAAGCCTGGAGCATTTTCAAGTCGGGCGGAATCGCCCGACGACTCGGAAAATGCGCAAAAACAGAATTCTAGATCGGTTTCAGCGTCGCGGCCGACGCTGAAACCGATCTAGGCCCCGGCGCTCAGCCCCGGCAATCCGCGCCGGCGATGCGGGCGGGGTCGAGCCGCCCGCGGGCCAGGCCATCGCCGGGTTCGGGGGCGAAGGCGGCGAACAGCGCCAGCGCCCGCTCTTCCAGCCACAGCGGATCCTGCCGCGCCGCCAGCGCCCGCATCGCCGCGCGGGCCTCCCCGAATCGCGGCCCGAAGGCGCGGTGGAGATAGGCCTCCGCGGGCCCCGGCGGCACGCCCACGCCGTCGCCGCGATCAGCCAGCGGCGGGTTCCCGGCCACCAGCCGCGCCGCGGGGCCGAGCGCGACCGGGCCCGGCGGCCGGCCCGGCGCCGGCGGGGCGATTCCCGCCAGCACCGCGGCCAGGCTCAGCGCCGTGCCGGGCGCATGGCCCAGCCGTTCGGCCACCACCGCCGCCCAGAGGGCCAGGGCCGGGGCGCGGTTGACGCGGAGGGGGGGGCGGGGATCGCATGGCGGGACAACGCGCTGGCGGGACCGGCGTTGATGTTCTTGATTCGTTCCAGCATCCACGGCATGCTGGGCGCATGCCCGAAGCGCCCCTGCCCCCCGGAGCCCTGCCCCTGCTCGCGGCCTGTGCCGGCGGCCGGGTGGTGGCTGGCCGGCCGGCCTGGCTCTCCCCGGCCACCTTCGCCCTGATGCGCCAGGCCGCGGCGTCGGCCGGCCCGGCGGGGGATGGCGTGAGCCTGGCGCGGGAGGTGGTGGCGGCGCGCCACCCCGCCCTGCCCGCCGCGCTGCTGACGGAGGCCGCGCAGCTGGCCGCCGCCGGGGCCGGAGCCGCCGCCGGGGCCGCCGCCGGAAAGGACCTGCCATGACCCCGCCGCCCAGCATCCTCGGCCAGACCCGCTGGGAATGGGTGGGGGCGGGCATCCGCTTCCGGCTCTGGACGCGGCCGGTAGTCGGCCAGGGCGGGCGCAGCGTGGTGCCGGTGACGCTGCTCTGGCGCCGCCCCGACGGCACGGGCGGCATGGCGCGCTGCGACGGGCTGATCGAGGCGATGGCGCGGGTCGAGGCGGTGATGGCGGAGCCCGCGGCGGGCTGAGCGGCGCGCGGCGGCGGCGGCGGCGGGGCATGTCCTTGGCGGGATTCGAACCGTCCTGCCGCAGGCAGGCGGGGCAGCCACCGTGGGTTCGACCGGCGGCGCGCGGGGATTGGGGGCATGTCCTCGGCGGGATTCGAACCGTCCTGCCGCAGGCAGGCGGGGCAGTCACCGTGGGTTCGACCGGCGGCGCGCGGGGATTGGGGGCATGTCCTCGGCGGGATTCGAACCGTCCTGCCGCAGGCAGGCGGGACAGTCACCGTGGGTTCGACCGGCGGCGCGCGGGAATCGGGGCATGTCCTCGGCGGGATTCGAACCCACGGCCCCCAGATTAGGAATAGGGAGGATTGCCCCGCCAGGGGCCGCCCTGCCTCGCCGTAAGCCGCCAAATACCTTGCTTTTAGACGGGTCCGCAAATAAGGTGGCCGCCATAAGCCGCCATGCGGACCCGTAGCGGACCTAGCCGCCGGGTCCGCACGGGGTCCGCAACCGGGGTCCGCGCCATGCCGAAGCTGTCCGAGAAATTCATCACCGGCCTGGCCCCGGCGCCCGGCGCTAAGGACAGGCTGGTGTTCGATACGGAGACGAAGGGGCTTGGCGTTCGGGCCACGGCCAACGGCAACAAGGTGTTCCTCGTCCAATGGACCGATGCCGCGACGAAGCGGAAGGTCCGGGAGCCGCTGGGCACCTGGGGTTCGATCACGCTGGAGCAGGCCCGGACAGCGGCTAGGGCGCGGCTTGGCCGAGTCGCGGCAGGTTTCGACCCGAAGGCCGAACGCGAAGCCCGGAAGGCGGAGGATGCCCGCCGCCGGGCCGAGGAAGCGCGGACGAAGGCGGACAAGGCATTTACGGTAGAGGCCCTGATCGCGGATTGGGCGCGGCTGCATCTGGCAGGCCGCCGCCCGCGCTACGCCGCCGAGGCTACACGCGCGCTCCGGCTTGCCTTCAAGGCACACATGGGTAGCCCCGCCGCCAGCCTGGACCATGGCGCGGTGGTGGCGGTGCTGGATTCGCTTTCTGGCGAGGGCAAGGCCGCAACCGCCCGCCTCACACTCGCCTATGGTCGCGCCTGCTACGGCTGGGCGGTGAAGCGGCGCCGGCTTGTGTTGAACCCCTTCGCTGGTCTGCCGGTGGCAGATGGCGGAGGCGTGGCCCGCGACCGCGTGCTGTCCGACGCCGAGATTGGAGAGGTGTGGCGTGCTGCCAGCAAGGTGCCGGCGCCGCATGGCCCGATGGTGCGCTTCCTGCTGCTGACACTCGCGCGCCGGGAGGAGGTGTGCAGCATGACCTGGAGCGAGGTGTCGGCGGACCTCTCCACATGGACCCAGCCCGGAACGCGGACGAAGAACGGGAAGCCGCATGTCGTGCATCTGAGCGGCGCCGCGCGCGACATCCTGCGCGCCGTGCTGGGCGCCGAGTCGGGCAAGCCACTTCCAGCACTTCCAGCCCAGGAGCGGATGGTATTCGGCATTGGTGACAACCGGCCGATTACAGCCCACTCGTGGACCAAGCGACAGGTTGATGCCGCGATTGACGGAGAGCGGAAGGAAGCCGCTGGCGACACAGCGGCGGAGATGCCTCGATGGGTTCTGCACGATTTCCGGCGGAGCGGCGTGACGTGGCTGGCGGGTGCCGGCTTCCCGCCGCATGTGTGCGACCGACTGCTGAACCACATCAGCGGCACCATCAGCGGTGTGGCCGCCGTGTATCAGCGCAATGAGTTTTTGCCGGAGCGGAAGGCGGCGCTGGAAGCGTGGGGAAAGCAGGTTCTCGCCTGCGCCAAGGCGAACGCGGACCCATCCTCTAACGTGCTGCCTATGAAGTGGAGGCGTGCCGCAACTCAAGCCAAGGCGTAACCCGATCCCGCCACCCCCGGGGTACGACGCAAAGGGCTAGCCCCCCCGGCCCGGCTGGGGTAACGCCTACGCATCGGTGCCGCAACAACCCCGGGGTAGTCGGGACTGCGCTGACCACCGAAGGCCCACGGTCGTGCAGCCATAAGGCGACACGGTAGCTAGGGGTCCCTATGGGGGCTTTCGATCCGTCGATATGGCGGAGAGATGGCCCCCCCGCGTTGGCGCGCGGAGGGGCCGGGCTTGATGGCTAGATCAAGGGCGAGACCGCCGCCGCGACCATAGGGGCCAGCCGGTGACGAATCCAAGGGTTCGAAGCCGCGCCTGAGCAAAAATAGTCGCGACGGCGGGCGCCCCCCTGGAAAGGGTCCCGTGACACAAACTTATCTGACTGAACGCGATATCGCCGCGCGCTACCACATCGCGGCCCGAACCCTACAACGCTGGCGAGGCACCGGAGAGGGGCCGCCCTACATCCGGTTAGGCGCGCGGCGGATCGTGTATCCGCTGGCGGCGGCCGAGGAGTGGGCAGCGGCGAGGACATTCCCGCATCGCGCCGCAGAACTGGCGCAGGATGGGAGGAGCCGCGCATGAGCCGCGTGTTCCTGCCGCTGGCCGCGCTGGTCGCGACGCTGGTGATCCTGGCGGCGCTGCGCCTCCTCAACATCGCATCCCCTTAACGCAAGACCGCCGGGCGCGTGGAGCGACCCGGCGGCAAGCGTTCGGTGTGATGATGCGGTGGTGACGCCCGCCTTCTAGCACGCTGCGCGCTCCGCGCCACGCTCCAATTGTGTCCGGTGGTCCTGACATCAGGACAACCACCATGAACGCCACCACTACCTGCCCCACCTGCGGCCGGCGCCACCGGCTGCGGCGCGCGATGACGCCTGCCCCGCTGCCGCTGTTCGCATGGGCTGCACGGCATCCTCGCCCGCCTGCCATCGGTGCCCGCCTCCTCCTCCGCGCCGACATGCTCGACGCCGAGGGAGAGCCGCGCGCCTGCATCGCCATTCCCGGCCAGCGCGTGCCGCTGGCCTATCCGAACCTCGCGGCGGCGCTGTCCGCCCTGCGTGCCATGGAGGCCGCCCATGCATCCCGTTGAACCTGCCGACCACCGCCCGGTGGCGCAGCGCCCCCGTCACCTGCTGCGCGTCGGTGACACGTTCCTGCCGATCCCGAAGCGGGCGGCGGAGGTGGCGCGACTGCTGTTGCAACACCCTGCCGGGATGACGCGGGTGGAGATGCTGAACGCGGCGCCGCCCCGCTTGGCACTCAACGCGACATGCCACGTCGCGCGG
This sequence comes from Falsiroseomonas ponticola, assembly GCF_016805305.1. Classification (GTDB taxonomy): domain Bacteria; phylum Pseudomonadota; class Alphaproteobacteria; order Acetobacterales; family Acetobacteraceae; genus Falsiroseomonas; species Falsiroseomonas ponticola. The sequence continues at coordinate 114,585 of NZ_JAERQN010000001.1, forward strand.
CTGCGGAAGGCCGGTTGCCCGATTGAGAGTGTCCCCGTGATCGGCACCGACGCGGACGGCAACAAGGTGCTGTTCGTGCGCTACCGCCTGGCCGGCGATATCGCCGTGACCGCCGGACCCTGGCCCATGCTGGAGGATGCCGCATGATGGATGACCTCGACGCGATGACGGTGGTGCAGGCGCCGGGACGGCGCCTCGCCAAGCTGATCCATGCGGATGGCACGGTGGAGGCGCAGCAACGGACCCGCACCGTCAACCTGCACAACCTCCAGGTTCCGGGGCTGGCGGCGCTGGCGATGCTGCTGGAGGAACTGGCGCAGCGCCCGGACACCTGCGTGGTGCGCGGCGCGATCCTCGACGCGGACAGGACGCACGGTGTCCGGCGCCTCCTCCACCGCGATCCGAAAACAGGCGAGGCGCCTACGCTGCGCGAGGTGCCGCGCCGCTGGATCGCGCTGGATGTGGACAGCCTGCCGGTGCCAGAGGGGATGGACCCTGCGGACCTGGTGGCGAACGCCCGCGCCATACTGCCACTACTGCCGGCGCCGTTTCGGGTGGCGAAGCTGGTGGTGCAAGCCACGGCATCGCACGGGATCAAGCCCGGTGCGCGCCTGCGGCTATGGGGCTGGTGCAGCCGCCCCGTGACCTCCGCCGAGTGTAAGGCGTGGCTGGCGGCGGCGCCGGTTGATCGTAGCCTCTACAGCGCCGCGCAACCGCACTACACGGCGGAGCCGCTGTTCGTCGGGCAGCGCGATCACCTGCCGCGCCGGCTGGCCGTTCTGGAGGGGCTGGAGGCCGTTGTGGTGCCCCCGGCGCCGCTGCTGGCACCACCGCCCCCACCGCCTGCTGCAACCGCCCTGCGGCGCTCCGGCAGGCTCTACAGCGGGGGCGAGGTGATGCGCTTCGCCCGCCTCCTGCGCGTGGTGCAGGACGCGGTGGAGGGAGAGCGGCACCGGCTGCTGTTTTGGGCATCGTGTCGCGCTGGCGAATTGATCGCGGCCGGCATCCTCGATGAAACCAGCGCCCATGTGGCGCTGGTTCAGGCCGCGATGGATGGCGGCGGGAAGGACAGGCGCAACGCCGAGGCAACTGCCCGCGACGGCATCGCGCGCGGCGCGGCGGAGGCGCGGGCATGACGGAAGCCGCAACCATGGTGGCCGAGGATGCCGCCGAGATATTGCGCCTCTCCCTGCTGGACCGCGTGACCTATGACCGCGAACGCGATGCGGCAGCAAAGCGGCTGCGCGTTCGCGTCGGCACGCTGGACAGCATGGTGGAGGAGATGCGGCCGGCGCCCGAGCAACCGCGCGGCCGAGGCGTGGAGCTACAGGTCGTCGTGCCCTGGCCGGAGCCGGTGGAGGCCGGAATGGTGCTGGACAGGCTGGCCGCTGCGATCCGGCGCCACGTCATCCTGCCCGCCACCGCCGCCGATGCTGTCGCGCTGTGGATCGCGCATACCTGGGTATCTGAGCGGTTCCAGCACTCGCCCCGTCTGAACATTGGATCACCTGCCAAGCGATGCGGGAAATCGACGCTGCTGGACCTGCTGCGCGCCACCTGCCACCGCCCGCTAAAAGCCGACAACATCAGCGCCAGCGGAGTGTTCCGCACGGTGGAGGCGTTGCGGGAGGAAGGCGGGATTACGCTGCTGGTGGATGAGGCGGACACCTTCGTGGGCGACAACGAAGAACTGCGCGGCATCCTCAACTCCGGCTTTGAGCGTAGCGGGGAGGTGGTGCGCGTGGTGGAGGTGAAAGGGGAGTGGGTGCCGGTCAGGTTCGCCACCTTCTGCCCCGTGGCGCTGGCTGGGATAGGCAAGCTGCCGGACACGCTGGCGGACCGCTGCGTGCCGATCACGCTCCAGCGGAAGGCGGCGGCGGAGACGGTGACGAAACTCCGCGCGCCTGGCGCTCGCGCAACGCTGCACAATGCCGCCCGGTGCCTCGCCCGATGGGCGGCGGACCGGCGCGACCATCTGCCGCTGGACCCGGAGGTGCCGGAGGCGATGGGCGACCGGGAGGGCGACATTTCCGTGGTGCTGCTGTCCATCGCGGACGATGCCGGCGGGGAATGGCCCCAGCGTGCCCGCCGGGCACTGCTGGAGGTGTTCGGGCACCGCAACGCGGCCGAGGGCAATGCCGAGGCCGGCGCCCTGCTGCTGGCGGACCTGCGGGCGCTGTTCACCGAACGCGGCGCGACCCGCCTTCCCTCGACTGACATTATCGCGGCGCTGGAGAAGTTGGAGGAGCGGCCGTGGCCGGAGTGGAAGAACGGGAGGCCGATGACCCCGGTGCAACTGGCGGCGGCGCTGGCGCCGTTCCGGGTGCGGCCGATCACCTACCGGCCGCCGGGCGGTGGTGCCCCGGTCAAGGGCTACATCAGCGACCATTTTGAGGAGGCGTGGTCCCGGTATCTGACGCCTGCTGCACCTGCGCCCGCCAACTAAGGGCGCTGGAGCGGTAACGCGGTTACAAGCGAGGAAACTCTAGGCTTTGCGGCCGTTCGGGTGCGGTTACAGGGTGCGATCCTGTTACGGCTGCGAATGGGCGGAAAGCGGCGGAAAACCGGGGTTGTAACCGCGTTACGGGCTGGGCGGAGGGAGGAGGCGGGCAGGCTGGGAAACCACGCGCGCGGGCTTAGGGGTCATATTTTGAATTGCGGATGCGTGCGGAGGTGACGGGGAGCGGTCCCGGTGCGGGGATCGTATGGAGATCGCACCCCCGCCCCCCCCGGCGGCACGCACCGCCGCCCGAAAGTCACGGATTAGCATGGCCGCATGAGTGGCGCGGTCGTGGAGGGCGTTGGGCTGAACACTTCGCCCGCCCCCCCGCCATATGGATCGCGTTCTTGCCAATCGGCAGGCCAGCGCAGTGCCACCACCTAGACGCTGACCCGCCTTTGGCGAAGCTTAACTGATAGGACGACGCCCGGCAGTAGGCGCTGGGACGGGCGCTGGTGGCGCCAGCGCCATCAGGGCACGCGCCAAGTCTGGATCGTCTCCAATCTGCCGGATCAGACGTTGCAACCCTGCTTCTAGGGCAATTCGGGCGTTCTCTCCGCTGGCGATCTGGATGTTGGGGTTCAGACCTTCCGCCGTGAAGGTGCGAGTGAATACGATGCGGCCGGTGGGGTCCGTTATCTTGACGTTGACCTGTAGGTCAGCGGCGGCCACGCCGCTCCAGAACCCGGCGCGGAACTCGCTGTGAAAGCGCAACACCTCCACCTCGACCCGGCCATCGGTGCCGCCGATCCGAAAGCCGCGTGCCTCGAACTCGCCAATAACTGCCTGGCGTGTCTCCGCGATCACATCGTTGGTCGCGATGATCGGCGCCATCTCCATGCCGTATCCGTTCTTCTTGACGCTGACCCGATCCCTATTGGCCGTCCTGGCATCACGAGTTTCCACTTGCAGCCCGATACGCTCAGCCCCGGGGATAGCCTGGACGCCGGCTACTGGCGTGTGCCGAACGTGGATGTAGTCGGGTTCTAGCGCGCAGGCAGCCAAAGGGAGCAAGGCAAGGAGCGTTAGCAGGCGGCGCATAGGTCCCTCCGATTGATAACCGGGCGCAACGGTGCCGGGAGACGTGGCGGGCGTCTAGCGGGGGCGTGACGTCCGGTGATCCCTCCTGACCGGTGGTAACGCCTGCACTGGCACCTGCTAGTGCTGATATGACGGAGGCGGCCCCGCTGGTGATCCTACCGCACCACGGTAGCCATAGCCGGGTGGTTGCTACGGTCCTGGCCCATGGGCGCGACGTAGGGCGGACGATGGACGGCGCCAGGTGGTCAAAGGCGCGTTGCCCACGGCGCTAGAGCGGCGACGCAAGCGGCATCTTGTGGACTGGTTTGTGGACCATGGCCGGCGCCGCGCTAGAAGCTGCCCGGAAGGCCGGATTCTGGCGGACGGAATATCCGCCTAACAGCGAGACGCCGCCGGCTGCCCAAAGCGCGATTGTCTGCGGCGCTAAGGGCCGGGGGTCCTGTCCGCTGGCGCCGAGTCGCAGCGTTTCGGACGGCGCCACCGCGCTAGGTTCCGCCGCCGCCTAGAGGTTCCTCCTTCTACCCATCCAGAACGTGATGCTACGCCCGGCCACTGCTGCACCTGGAGCGGAGACGGCGCCGGAACACCTGCGCTTGCATTTCCGCGAGAGGGACCCAGCCGAGGGGTCCGCACCGGGTCCGCATATCGGAGGTCCGCGAAATAAGAGCGCGAAATATGCCCTTAAACGACTGATTTGATTGGTGTCCTCGGCGGGATTCGAACCCACGGCCCCCAGATTAGGAATCTGGTGCTCTATCCTGCTGAGCTACGAGGACGCCGCGCCCCGGATAGCACAGCCCGCCCGCGCCATGCGAGGGGGGCGGGAAACCCGCGCGACGCCAGCCCGTTCGTCCCCCCAGGTCCCGCCACAAGCGACCGAGGGAGATCGACACATGGCAAGCAGCATCCGCGACATCTACATCGCCGGCCTCACCAACGCCCACGCGCTGGAAGCCCAGGCCATCCAGCTCATCAACCGCCAGGTCGAGCGGATCGAGAACTACCCGGAGATGCGGGAGCGCCTGCGCCTGCATGGGGAGGAGAGCAAGCGCCAGCAGGAACGCCTGGCGCAGATCCTGGACGGGCTCGGCACCTCGCCCTCCAGCATCAAGGACATCGGCACCTCGCTCATGGGCAACGTCGCCGCCATCGGCCATGCGCTGGCGCCGGACGAGGTGATGAAGAACACGCTCGCCAACTTCGCCTTCGAACACATGGAGATCGCGAGCTACCGGTCCCTGCTGACCATGGCCCAGGCCGCCGGCGACACCGGCGCGCCGCGGCTGCTGGAGCAGAGCCTGCAGGAGGAGATCGCGATGGCGCGCTGGATCGAGGAGAACCTCGACGCCACCACGCGGCGCTATATGCAGCGCGAAAGCGCCGGCCAGACCGCCGGCGTCTGACCGGTGAGGGAGGGGGCCGCGGCCCCCTCCCCTTCACGCGCCCCCCCAGGGCGCGCATCCTGCCCCCGCAGTCACGCGGAGGCGCGCCATGGCCGAGCCCTATCCCGAAGCCGTCTTCGACGCCGCCATGGCGCGGGCCGGCATCGCGCTGACGGAGGCCGAGCGCGCGACGCTGATCGCCGTCTCCCGCCACATCGCCGCCAGCACCGCGCGCATCCGCATCCCGCGGGAGGCCGCGCGCGAGGTCGCGCTGGAACCCGCCACCATCTTCGTGCCGGGCGAAGGGCGATGAGCGCCCTGCCCGCCACCATCGCCGGCCTGCACCGGCTGGTCGCGGCGAAGCAGCTCTCCCCGGTGGAGCTGGCGCGGGAAGCGCTGGCGCGGGCCGAGCGGCTCAACCCCGTGCTGCACGCCTTCATCCGGCTGACGCCGGAAGTCGCGATGGAGCAGGCCCGCGCGGCGGAGGCGCGGCAGATGGCGGGAACGCTGCGCGGCCCGCTGGATGGCATCCCCGTCGGCCACAAGGATATCTTCGAGACAGCGGGGATCCCGACGACCGGCCATTCCCGCTTCATGCAACACCATGTGCCCGCCCGGGACGCGACGGTGGTGCGCGCCTGGGCGGAGGCGGGGATGGTCATGGTGGGCAAGCTCGCCACCCATGAATTCGCCTGGGGCGGGCCTTCCTTCGACCTGCCCTGGCCGCCGGCGCGCAACCCCTGGGACACCAGCCGTTTCACCGCCGGCTCCTCCACCGGCACGGGTGCGGCGGTCGCGGCCGGGATCGTGCCGGCGGGCACGGGCAGCGACACCGGCGGCTCCATCCGGGGGCCGGCGGGGCTCTGCGGCCTGGCGGGCATCAAGCCGACCTATGGGCTGTGCAGCCGGGCGGGGGTGCTGCCGCTGGCGCAGAGCCTCGACACCACCGGCCCCATCGCCTGGACGGTGGAGGATTGCGCGCTGCTGCTGCAGGCCATGGCGGGGCATGACCCGGCGGACCCTTCTTCCGCCAACCGGCCCGCGCCGGAGCTGCTGGCGGGGCTCGGGGATGGCGTGAAGGGCCTGCGGATCGGCGTCATCCGCCACTTCCATGAATCCGACCTGGTGGTGACGCCTGCCGTCCGGCAGGGCGTGGACCACCTAGCCGAGGTGCTGCGCGCCGAGGGGGCGGAGGTGCAGGACGTCACCCTGCCGCCGCTGATGGACTGGAACGCGACCGGCTGGCTGATCCTGATGGTGGAAGCGCTGGCGGTGCATGAGCCCTGGCTGCGCACGCGCTTCCGCGACTATGGGGAGATCCTGCGCGAACGCCTGGCGCTGGCGACCCTGGTTTCCGGCGCCGACTACGTGCAGGCGCAGCGCCGGCGGCGGGAGCTGTGCGGGGCGATGGCGGCGGCGATGCGGGGTTGCGACCTGCTGCTGACCGCGGCGCAGGCATCGGAGGCACCGCCGATCGACAAGGTCTCCAAATTCGCGAGCCTGGAGGCCCCCGGCCTGACCATCCCCTTCAACCTCACCGGCCAGCCCGCCATGACGGTCTGCACCGGGTTCGGGGAAGGCGGGCTGCCCGTCGGCGCGCAGATCATCGGCCGGCCCTTCGAGGATGCGGTGGTGCTGCGCGCCGGCCATGCCTTCGAACGCGCCACCGCCTGGCGCCAGCGCCGCCCCGCCCTCGCCGCCTGATGCCCCCCGGAGCCCCCGCCGCCATGAAGCGCCCCATCCCGCCGATCGCCGCCCCCGTCCTCAGCGCCCTGGTCCTCGCCGCCGGCCCGGCCGCCGCGCATCACCCGATGGGCGGCACGACGCCCGCGACGCTGATGGAGGGGCTGCTCTCGGGCCTCGGCCATCCCGTGATCGGGCCGGATCACCTGGCCTTCCTGCTCGGCCTGGCGCTGGTGGCGGGGCTGGCGGGATGGGGGGCGGTGCGGGCGCTGGTCTTCGTCGCGGGCTCGCTCGCCGGGGTCGTCACGGCCTGGGCCGGGCTCGCCCTGCCGGGGGCGGAGGCGCTGGTGGCGCTGTCCGTCATCGGCATCGGCGCCGCGCTGCTGGCGCGGGCCGAGCTGCCGGCGGGCGCCTGGGCGGCGCTGCTGGCGGCGGCGGGGCTGGCCCATGGCCAGGCCTTCGCGGAAGCGGTGATCGGCGCGGAGGCGACGCCGGTGCTGGCCTATCTCCTCGGCCTCGCGGCCGTGCAGGCGGCGATCGTGCTCGGCGTGGCGAAGCTGGCGGCGGAACGGCCGGCGCTCGGCCGGCTGCCGCGCCTGGCCGGCATCGCGGCGATGGTGGTGGGGGCGGCGGCGCTGCTGGCCTGAGCCCGCCGGGCTCAGAACAGGAAGTCGTCCACCTCCATCGCGGCGGCCGGGGCGGCGGCGGCGGGCACATCGGCGCCGAAGCCGCGCGCGATCTCCCTTTCGCGTTCCATCGTGAAGGGCACGGCGTGCACCAGCAGCAGCCGGTCATGCACCAGGCCGGGCGCCACTTCCGGCGCGCCGGCCGACAGCGCCTCCAGCTCCCCGCCCATGCCGCCGAGTTCCTGCGCCAGGCCGAGCGCGGCGCCGAGGCATTCGGCCATGGCGGCGAGTTCGCCGGGCACGCGCCCGCCTTCCTCCCGCAGCCCGGCCACCGCCGCATCCATGGCGCGGCCGGCATCGCCCAGCCGTTCCAGCCCGTCGCGCAGCGTCGCCATCATCGCCTCCAGCGCCGCGACCTGGCCCTGGCCGCCGCCCTGCATCAGCGTGGCGCTGGTCTCCAGCGCGGCCTCCAGCGCCGCCGACAGGCCATCGACCCCTTCCGCCATCTGCTTGGCATAGGCGCGCAGCTCGATCGTCACGGCGCCGAGCGCGGCGCCCTGCTTGCCGAGCCTGGCGCAGCGGAACACGGCGTTCAGCCCGGCGACGCGCAGGTCGATCTCCATGCCGCGGATCTCGCCGAGCCCGGCGCGGAGGCTGCGCATATGGCCATCGATCGCGGCCATCGCGGCGTCCAGCGCCTCCAGGCTCGCGCGGCTGGACCCGACCAGCGACGCGGCCTGCCCCAGATCGCCATCGAGGGCGCCGAGGAAGGACCGGCCCTGCGGCCCGCCGCGCCCGTACAGCGCCTGGCCCTGCGCCACCATCGCCTCCGCCTCCTGCCCCAGCCGGGCGAGGGAGGCGGTGACGCTGCGCGATTCCGTGCCCAGCGTGGCGCCGGCATCGCGCAGCAGCGCGGCCTGCATCGCCAGCGCGCGCGCCGCCAGGGCCGAAGCCTCGGCCGGGGAGAGGCCGGCGCACCAGGGGACGCCGGCACCTTCCAGCCCCGCCAGGACCTGGCCCAGCGCGTCGGTCACATGTTCAAGCCGCTGGCGCGTGGCATCGCCCACCTGCAGCGCGGTGACGACGGTGCCGATGGCCCCACTGATCGCGCGGCCCCGGTCCTGCGTCTGCTCCGCCGCCGCGCTGGCCTGCCGCCGCAGGGCGGTGATGGCGTCGAGCCCCGCGGTGATGCGGGCCGGAACCTGCCGCAGCGCGGCGCCATGCTGCCGGTTGAAGGCCGCCTGCTGCGCGGCGATGCAGCCCAGGTCCTTCACCGCCGCGGCATGCTGCTGGCCGAAGCGCCGCACGGTCTGCGCGGCCAGGTCCGTCAGCCGGCGGAGGTCGGTCTGGAAGGTGACGATGTCGCGGCTGTCGGCATCCAGGCTGCTGCTGGCGATGGCGGAGTTGAGGGTGAGGACGCCGAGCGCCTCGTTGATGCGGGAGAGGAAGGCGATGCGCGCGCCGACCGCGCCGAGCCGCGTGCCGAGCACGCCGAGCGCCGTCACCGCCTGCTCCTTGCGGGCGGCCAGCGCGACCATCCCCGCCGACGCGGCCGCGAGCTGGGTGGAGGCGGTCTCCAGCGCCTCCCCGTCCAGCAGGCGGCGGAGGTCGCCGAAGCGTTCCCCGATGCCGTCGATGCGGGCGGCCGCCTGGCCCAGCCGGTCGCCCACCGCCAGCAGGTCGTCATCCACCGGCGCGAAGGCGGGCGCCAGACGGTCGCGCAGCGCGCGCAGCATCGGCGTGCTCAGTTCCATCGGCGCACCTCCGCCAGCAGCGCCGGGATGCGGTCCAGCGGCATGACGCGTTCGGCCGCGCCCAGCGCGATCGCCTCCTTCGGCATGCCGAAGACGACGCAGCTCGCCTCATCCTGCGCCACGGTCCGCGCCCCGGCATGGCGCATCTCCAGCAGGCCGCGCGCGCCGTCATCGCCCATGCCGGTCATGATGACGCCGACGGCGTTCGGCCCCGCATATTGCGCGGCGGAGCGGAACAGCACGTCCACCGAGGGCCGGTGGCGGGAGACGAGGGGCCCGTCCTTCACCGCCACGTGGTAGCGCGCGCCGCCGCGCTGCAGCAGCATGTGCCGGTTGCCCGGCGCGATCAGCGCGCGGCCGGGCAGCACGGCGTCGCCATCCTCCGCTTCCTTCACGTCGATCCGGCACAGCCCGTCCAGGCGGCGCGCGAAGGCGGCCGTGAAGCGTTCGGGCATGTGCTGGACGATCACGATGCCGGGGCTGTCCGGCGGCAGCGCCTGCAGCACCATCGCCAGCGATTCCGTGCCCCCGGTGGAGGCGCCGATGCAGACCACGCGTTCCGTCGTGCGCACCATGGCGCGGCTGACGGGCGGCGGCAGCATCGCATCCGCGCTCAGCTTGCGTTCCACCGTCGTGCTGGGCGCGCCCGCCATCCGCCGGCCGGGCCGCGCCCGCGCCGCCGCCCGCACCGCATCGCAGACCCGGATGCCGGATTCGAGCAGGAAATGCGCGGTATCCACCCGCGGCTTGGCGATGATGTCCACCGCGCCCGCATCCATCGCGTGCAGCAGCGTCTCCGACCCCTCCTCCGCCAGGGAGGAGCAGATGATGACCGGCACCGGGCGCTGCGCCATGATGCGGCGCAGGAAGGTGATGCCGTCCATGCGCGGCATCTCGATGTCCAGGATGATGACGTCGGGCATTTCCTGCTGGATGCGCTGCGCGGCGAAGAAGGGGTCCTGCGCCGTGCCCATCACCTCGATATCCGGGGCATCGGCGATGACGCGCGTCAGCGCCTGGCGCACCGCCGCGCTGTCATCGACGATGAGAACGCGGATCGGCTTGCCGGAACGCGCCGTCATGCCCTTCCCTCCTCCCGCTGCCAGATGGTGGACATCACGCTCCGCACCCCGCGCAGCGTGGCGCCCGCGGCGGTTTCCGAATGGCCGACGATGAGGAAGCCGCCGGGGCGCAGATGCGCGGCCAGCCGTGCCAGCACCGCTTCCTGCGTGGGCCGTTCGAAGTAGATCAGCACGTTGCGGCAGAAGATCACGTCGATGTCGCCATCCACCGCGTAGCTGGTCTCCATCAGGTTCAGCAGCTGGAAGGCGGTGGCGGCGCGCAGTTCCGGCACGATCCGGCATTCCGCCCGCGCGGGATCGCGATGCCGCATCACGTAGCGGCGGCGCAGCGCCGGCGGCACCGGGGCCATCGCCTCCTCCGGATAGATGCCGCGGCGCGCCACCTCCAGCACCTGGCTCGAGATGTCGGTGCCGAGGATGCGGAAGCCCGAGGCGATGCGCCCTTCCAGCGCCAGCTCCGCCAGCACCATCGCGATGGTATAGGCCTCCGCCCCCGTGGAGGCGGCGGCCGACCACATCTTCAGCGGCCGCCCCGCGCGCGGCCGTTCCATCAGCTTCGGCACGGCGACCCGCGCCAGGAAGTCGAAATGCTCGGCTTCCCGGAAGAAATCGGTCTTGTTCGTCGTCACCATGTCGATGACGTGCTGGTATTCCGTCTCCAGCAGCCCGTCATCGAACAGCGCGCCGCAATACTCGTCGACATCCATGATGCCGAGGCTGCGCGCGCGCTTGCGCAGCCGCCCCTCCACCATGGTGCGCTTCACCGCGGGAAGCTTGATGCCGATGTCGCGCTCGATCAGCCCCGCCACCTGGCGGAAGCGGCGGTCGCTCAGGATGTCCGCCATGTGGTCAGGCGGCCAGCGCCGGATCGTCCAGCAGCAGCGCCGCGCCTTCATCCGCGCCGATCAGCCGCGGCATGTCCAGCACGACCACGAAGGCGCCGGCGCGCCGGCCGATGCCGCGGATGCAGTCGGACCGCCACCGCCGGCCGATATCCGGCGCGGGCTCCGACTGCGCCGCATCCAGGCTCGTCACCTCGAACACCCGGTCCACCAGCAGGCCGATGCGCAGGCGCCGGCCATCGAGGTCCAGTTCGAGCACCAGGATGCGCGTCACCTGGCTCGGCTCCGCCACCGGCAGGCCGAGCAGGCGGCGCAGATCGACGACGGGCACGCTGTGCCCCCGCACATCGGTCAGGCCGAGGAAGCTGGCCGGGGCATGGGGCAGGCGCGCGATCGGCCGCAGGTCCAGGATTTCCTGCACCTGGGCGACGGGAATGGCGAAGATCTCCGCCGCCGCGCCCAGGGTGACGTACTGGTCATGCTCCGCCATCGCCGCCTCAGTGCCGCTGGAATTCGGCGTCGAGGCTGTCGCCCGCGCTCATGTTGAGGGCGAAGCCGTTACCGTTGGCGCGGCCCGCCACGCGGATGGGCTTGGCCTTGGCCGGCGCCTCGCGCCGCGGCGCGGGCTTGGCCTGCGGGCGGGCGAAGGAGACGGGGCGCTGTTCCGCCACCGCCGCCGCGCGCGGCACCTCCGCCTCCCCCAGCCGGAAATAGGCGATGGTGGATTGCAGCACTTCCGCCTGGGTGGACAGTTCCTCCGACGTCGCGGAGACCTCCTCCGACGCGCTCGCATTCTGCTGCGTCACCTTGTCCAGCTGCTGGATCGCCTGGTTGATCTGCCCGGCGCCCAGATCCTGCTCCCGGCACGCCGCGTTGATCTCGTCCACCAGCTCCGCCGTCCGCTTGATGTCCGGCACCAGGCGCTGCAGCATCTCGCCCGCCTCCTGCGCCGTCTTCACCGTGGTGGAGGACAGCGTGCTGATCTCCGCCGCCGCCGCCTGGCTGCGCTCCGCCAGCTTGCGCACCTCGCTCGCCACCACCGCGAAGCCCTTGCCGTGTTCGCCCGCGCGCGCCGCTTCCACCGCCGCGTTCAGCGCCAGCAGGTCCGTCTGCCGCGCGATCTCCTGCACGATGTTGATCTTCTCCGCGATGCTCTGCATCGCGACCACCGCCTGGACCACGGCCGCGCCGCTGCGCTCCGCATCCTCCGCCGCCTGGCGCGCGATCTTCTCCGTCTGGCTGGCGTTCTCGGCGCTCTGCTTGATGTTCGCCGCCATCTCCTCCATCGAGGCCGAGGCCTCCTCGGCGGAGGAAGCCTGCTCCGTCGCACCCTGCGCCAGCTGCTCGGAGGAGGAGGCGAGTTCCTGGCTGCCGGACGCCACGTTCTGCGCCGCCGTCGAGGCCTCGCTCACCACGGCGCGCAGCTTCGCCAGCATGCGTTCCAGCGACTGGCCCATCACGTCCTTGTCGGAGAGCGGCTTCGCCACCACGGCCAGGTTGCCCTGCGCGATCTCCTCCGCCACCGCGGCGGTGGCGCGCAGACCCTCCGTCATGCGGTCCATCGCGACGATCAGGTCCTTGATCTCGTCATTGGTGGTGACATTCGCCTTCTGGCTGAGGTCGCCGATCGCCACGGCCTGGGCCACGGCCACCGCCTGGCCGAGGCCACGGCTGATGGCGAGCGCGATCCAGATGGCGGAGGCCGCGGCGATCAGCAGCACGACGAGGCCGATCGACAGCAGCAGGACCTTGGTATCCTGCGCATCCGTGGTCGCTTCCGCGCGCGCTTCGCGCATCATGCGCTGGTTGATGGTGATGACCTGGCCCAGGCGGTCGAGCATCTCGACCACGTTCTGGCGGGCCGCGCCCATGGACAGCGCCTCGGCCTGCGCATCGTCGCCGGCCAGCATGAATTCCCGCATCCGGTCCTGCAGGGTGATGTATTGCTGCAGCGCCGCCCGCGCCGCCACCCAATGCGGCCGGCCTTCCGCCGAAGCCACCGCGATGGCGGCGTCGAAAGCCTGCAGCAGCGCCTGCCGCCGCTGGTCCATCTCGGCAGCCTGGCGCTCCACCGAGGGGCGGTCATTGGCCAGGACCATGTTCTTCTCGGCCCGCACGAGCAGCAGCGCTTCCGACTGGAGAGTCAGCGCCCGCTGGACGCGCACGACGGATCCATCCAGCGTGCCTTCGTAGTTGGCGGTGATCGACGACAGCTTGAACAGGCCGAGGCCGACCATGCCGGCGAGCATGAGCAGGAGGAAACCAAAGGCCGCGAAGAGCTTCGCCTTGATGGTCGCGCGCATGGTGCTGGTCTTTCTCCGTTGTCGATCGAATGACGGAAGGGGTGCGGCTCAGTGTCGCTGGAATTCGGCGTCGAGGCTGTCGCCCGCGCTCATGTTGAGGGCGAAGCCATTGCCGTTGGCGCGGCCCGCCACGCGGATGGGCTTGGCCTTGGCCGGCGCCTCGCGCCGCGGCGCGGGCCTGACCTGGGGGCGGGCGAAGGAAACGGGGCGCTGTTCCGCGACCGGTGGCACGCGCGGCGCCTCCGCCTCCCCCAGCCGGAAATAGGCGATGGTGGATTGCAGCACCTCCGCCTGGGTGGACAGCTCCTCCGACGTCGCGGAGACCTCCTCCGACGCGCTGGCGTTCTGCTGCGTCACCTTGTCCAGCTGCTGGATCGCCTGGTTGATCTGCCCGGCGCCCAGATCCTGCTCCCGGCACGCCGCGTTGATCTCGTCCACCAGCTCCGCCGTCCGCTTGATGTCCGGCACCAGGCGCTGCAGCATCTCGCCCGCCTCCTGCGCCGTCTTCACCGTGGTGGAGGACAGCGTGCTGATCTCCGCCGCCGCCGCCTGGCTGCGCTCCGCCAGCTTGCGCACCTCGCTCGCCACCACCGCGAAGCCCTTGCCGTGTTCGCCCGCGCGCGCCGCTTCCACCGCCGCGTTCAGCGCCAGCAGGTCCGTCTGCCGCGCGATCTCCTGCACGATGTTGATCTTCTCCGCGATGCTCTGCATCGCGACCACCGCCTGGACCACGGCCGCGCCGCTGCGCTCCGCATCCTCCGCCGCCTGGCGCGCGATCTTCTCCGTCTGGCTGGCGTTCTCGGCGCTCTGCTTGATGTTCGCCGCCATCTCCTCCATCGAGGCCGAGGCCTCCTCGGCGGAGGAAGCCTGCTCCGTCGCACCCTGCGCCAGCTGCTCGGAGGAGGAGGCGAGTTCCTGGCTGCCGGACGCCACGTTCTGCGCCGCCGTCGAGGCCTCCGTCACGATCTTGCGCAGCGCCGTGTTCATCCGCGTCATCGCGTTGACGAGGTCCTTGATCTCGTCGTTGCTGCGCTGGTCCACCGTATGGCTCAGGTCGCCGCCGGCGATGGCATCCGCCATGCCCACCGCCTTGCGCAGGCCGTTGGCGATGGACAGCGCGATCCAGACCGCGGCGCCGATCGCGACCAGCAGCGCGGCGCCCGCGGCCAGAAGCAGCGCCATCCGCGTCTCGGCTTGCGTCTCCATCGCTTCCGCGCGCTCGGCGCGCAGCAGCTCGGCATTGATGCCGATGACCTGCTGGAGGCGATCCATCATCGCCGTCACATGGCCGCGCGCGGCGCCAGTGGACAGCGTCGCCGCCTGCGCCGCATCGCCGGCGCGCACCAGGTCGCGGATCTGGTCCTGCGCCTGGATATACTGCAGGAGTGAGGCCCGCACCTCGATCCAGCGCGGGCGCCCGTTCTCCGATGCCCTCGCGATGGCATAGTCGATCGCCGCCAGCAGCGCCTGCCGGCGCTGCTCCATTTCCGCGACGAACTGGTCGGATTGCGCGCGGGTCGGCGCCACGATCACGTTCTTCTCCGCGCGGACCAGCAGGGCCAGCTCCGACTGCACCGTCTGCGCGCGCTGGATGCGCGGCACCGCATCCTCCAGCACTGTCTCATAGGTCCGGCCGACGGAGGCGAGGCCCGTCACGCCGAAGGCAGCCATGCCTGCCATCAGCAGGATGACGCATCCGAAGGCGGCGAAGAGCTTGGTCCGTACCGTGATGCGCATGGGGGTGGTGTCCTTGCGTGTTGCAGGAAGGATCAGTGGAGGATCTGGGCGAGGTTCGGCAGGATCAGCAGATCGTCGCCGCGCATGCCGATGCCGCGGATGAATTCGGGCCGCCAGCGGATGCCGATGCGCGGCGCCGTCTCCAGCGATGCGGGCACGATCTGCGTCACCTCGAACACCCGGTCCGCCAGGATGCCGACGGGGGTGGGCTCCCCGGCCAGGTCCAGCTCCACGACGATGATGCGCGTGTCGGTGGTGGGCGCCGTGACGGCCATGCCGAATTGCAGGCGCAGGTCGGCCAGCG
Organism: Falsiroseomonas ponticola; assembly: GCF_016805305.1. Lineage (GTDB taxonomy): Bacteria > Pseudomonadota > Alphaproteobacteria > Acetobacterales > Acetobacteraceae > Falsiroseomonas > Falsiroseomonas ponticola. The sequence continues at coordinate 129,839 of NZ_JAERQN010000001.1, forward strand.
GCACGATGCGGCCGCGGACATTGACGACGCCACCGACGAAGGGCCGCGCGCCCGGCACCGCCGTGATGGGCACGAGGTCCAGGATCTCCCGCACATCGGCCGCCTCGATGGCGAAGACCTCGCCCCCGATGCCGAGGGTCAGGACATCGACCGGGGTCTGGGAGGGGGTTTCCTGCGTCATGCCGCCTGCCTCATCCGCGTCCGGCGGCCTTCCTCCTCCCCGATCTCCAGCAGGTGCGCGACATCGAGGATGAGCGCGACGCTGCCATCGCCGAGGATGGTGGCCCCGGAGAAGGTCTTCACATCCGCATGCAGCCGCGACAGCGACTTGATGACGGTCTGGTGGCTGCCGAGGATCTGGTCCACCACGACGCCCAGCCGCTGGTCGCCGGCGGTGATGATGACCACCTTCTGGTGCGGGTCGGGCGGCGTGGTGCAGCGCATCACCTCCCGCAGCCGCAGGAAGGGCACCAGCGCGCCGCGGATCTGCAGCAGGCTGTAGCCGCCGGAACGGCCATCCTCCGGCGGCGGCAGCTCCACGCATTCCTCGACGGCCGACAGCGGGATGGCGTAGCAGCCATCGCCCACGCGGACGAGCAGACCCTCGATGATCGCGAGCGTGAGCGGCAGGCGCAGCGTGACATCGGTGCCGCGGCCCGGCCGCGTCGCGATCTCGATGGAGCCGCGCAGCTGCTCCACCGTCCGCTTCACCACATCCATGCCGACGCCGCGGCCGGAGATGGCGGAGATCTCCTTCGCCGTGGAGAAGCCGGGCTGGAACAGCAGCTGGTGGATCTCATGCTCCGCCAGCCGCGCCTCGGCGCTGATCAGGCCCTTCTCGATCGCGCTCGCGCGGATGCGCTCGGCATCCAGCCCGCGCCCGTCATCGCTGACGGTCACCAGCACTTCCGCCCCGGCATGGCGCGCCGAGAGGCGGATACTGCCGGCTTCCGGCTTGCCGGCGCCGATCCGCGCGCCCGGCGCTTCAAGCCCATGGTCCACCGCGTTGCGGATCAGGTGCACCAGCGGATCGGCCAGGCGCTCGATCATGGTCTTGTCGAGCTCGGTCTCCTCGCCGCTCGTCACCAGCTCCACCGGCTTGCCGAGGTCGCGCGACAGGTCGTGCAGCAGGCGGCGGAAGCGGGTGAACAGCGATCCGATCGGCAGCATGCGGATGCTCATCGTCGTGTCGCGCAGCTCGGCCACCAGGCGGCCGATCTCCTCCGCCACCGTCGTCAGCCCGGCCTCGCCGCCCGAGGCGATCTGGCTGAGCCGCGCATGCGCGATCACCAGCTCCCCCACCCGGTCCATCAGGGCGTCCAGCCGCTCCGCCTGCACGCGCAGGCTGCCGCCGACACGGGCGATCTCGCCCTCGCCCCGCGGCTTCTCCGCCATGGGCTGCGCGGGCGCGGGCTGGGCCGGCGTGGACGGAGCCGATGCGGGCTGCGCCGGCACGGGCGCGGCCGGCGCGGCGGCGGGCGCCTCCGCCACCGGGGTGGCCGGGGCGTCCAGCCGTTCGATCTGGATGCGCGCGTCGTCGCTGACGAAGATGAAGACTTCCTCGATGGCCGCGCGGGAACAGCGGCCCCGCAGCCGGACCTGCCAGCCGAGGTGGCAGCTCTCCGGATCGATCTCGTCGAGGGGCGGCACCGCCTCGGTCAGGGCCGTGACCGTCACGCTGCCCAGCGCGCGCAGCTCGTCGAGCATCAGCAGCGGATTGGCGCCGTTGACCAGCGCCTCCCCGCCCAGATGGAAGCGCACCAGCCACTCGGCCTCGGGCTCCGCCCCGGGCGGCTCCACCCCGGGCGGCGCGGCCGGCGCATCGGCGCCCTCCACCGCCAGGCGCAGCGCCGCCAGCAGGGCCGTGCCGCGCCCGGGCTCGGCCTCGGCGGGCGTCTCGATCAGGGCGCGGATGTGGTCGCGCGCCTCCAGCGCCGCCGCCACCAGGGCGGGGGAGCAGGGCGCCAGGCCGCTGCGCACGCGGTCGAAGGCGGTTTCGAAATCATGGACGAAGGCGGCCACCGCTTCGAAGCCGAACATGGCGCCGGAGCCCTTGATGGTGTGCAGCGCGCGGAACGCCGTATCCACCAGGCCGCGGTCATCCGGCCGCCGCCCCAGGTCCAGCAGCGCCTGCTCCAGCTGCTCCAGCAGCTCCGCCGCTTCCTGGCGGAAGATCTCCGCGGGATCGCCGGCGCCGCTCATCCCAGCACCTTCTTGACGATGGCGAGGAGCTGCGTCTGCTCGAAGGGCTTGGTGATCCAGCCCGTCGCGCCGGCCTGCTTCGCCTCCGCCTTGCGGGTGGCGTCCGATTCCGTGGTCAGGAAGATGATCGGCACGCCCTTGTAGGCGGGCAGCTTGCGCAGTTCCCGGATGAAGGTCATGCCGTCCATCACCGGCATGTTCAGGTCCGTCACCACCATGTTCACCGGCGAAGCCTGCGCCTGGCGCAGCCCTTCCGCGCCGTCGCCGGCTTCCTTCACCTGGTAGCCGGCGCCCGACAGCGTCAGGCGGACCATCTGCCGCACGCTGGCCGAGTCATCGACGGTGAGGACGGTCTTCATGCGGCGCTCCGTTCGGGGGAAGAGGTCCAGTCGCGGAAGCCGCCCTCGGCCAGGATGGCGGCGAGCGGCGGCGGCACGGGCTGGCGGAGGGAGAAGGCGATGCCGTCCCGCTGCGCGAGGGCATGGGCGGATTCCAGCAGCTGGACGAAGCAGGTGTCGAAGGCCGTGCCATCCGCGCAATCCAGCTCCACGGCCGGGGAAGCGCGCATCGCTTCCAGCAGCGCCGCCCGGGATTCCTGGATGGTGGCGATGGTCAGGCGGCCCTGCAGCCGCAAGGGGCGCAGGGCAGGGGTTTGGGCAGGGATAGACATGTTGCGCGCCTGTCCGGAAGGGATGGCGGCACGGTATGCGGTATCGAGGTTAGCAATTCCCCAATGGGGCGCCGATCATTGCGATGACGATCCTGCTTCGGCGCGGCGGTGCCCCCGCCGGGGGCAGCCTATCGCGGGCGGCTGGCCGTGGCGGTGATGGTGGCGATCATGTCCTGCTCGGCCGCCGCCGCGCTCATGTAGCGCGGCGCCGTGGTGACGAAGGGTTCCGTCGCCTCCGCCGGCATGAAGACGGCGAGGTAGAAGAGGCCCGTCGCCGCGTCACGGGTCGCCTCGATGCGTAGCGTGGCCATGCGTTCTCCTCAGCCGGGTACGGCAACCTGGTGGCGCAGCGTGACGTCGCGGCCGGTCCGCGCGGAATCGAGGATGGCGAGGCAGGCCTCCAGCGTCGCCATGCCCCAGGCCCCGGACTGCACCGGCGCCACGCCATCCAGCACGGCGGCGCAGAAGGCGTCCAGCACCTCCCCCCGCGGCACGGCGGGCAGGGGGGCGCGTTCCAGCCAGCGGCGGTCATCGGCATGGACCATCACGCCCTCCGCCGTCAGGCGGAGGTCCGCGCGCTCGCAGCTCGCCAGCAGGAAGCCGAACTGGTTGTGGAAGGCAGGCGGCGCGGGCGCGGCGAGCGGCGGCGTCTCCGGCCCATAGGCGCGGCGCGCCTTGGCCGCTTCCTCATCGGTGATGGCGGCAAGCGCGCGGCGCGCGGTGCCATAGGCGGCGGGGTCGCGGGGCTGGCCAAGCTCGCCCACCCAGCCCATCAGCTCATCCGTATCGTAGCGGCCATGGCCGCTATAGGTCAGGGTCGCGGCGGCCCCATCCTCGAACTGCAGGAAGGCCGTATAGGCGCCCTCCGTCGGGCGGGCGGGGTCCCAGCCGAAGCACTGGGCGCGGACGCTGCGCAGCAGGCCGCCGCCCAGCAGCCGCACCACATCCAGCTGGTGCGCGCCCTGGCTGAACACCACGCCGCCGCCGCGCGCCGTGTCCAGCTCCTCCGGCCGCCGCGGGCGGCAGAGGAAGTCGGTATAGGTCAGCGCGGTGATGAGGCGGACGCGCCCCTGCGCGCCGCCCGCGATCAGGCGGCGCGCCGCCAGCACGGGCCCGTCCTGCCCATGGCTGTGGCCGATGACGAGCTGCACGCCGGCGCGGTCCGCGGCCTCGATCATCGCGGCGCATTCGGCCAGCGTCACCGCCATGGGCTTTTCCACCAGGCAGTGCCGGCCGGCGGCGCAGGCGGCGATGACGTCGGCGGCGTGGAACTGGTGCGGCGTCGCGACATAGATCGCCTCCACCGCCTCGTCCCGGCAGAGCGCCGCCATGTCGGCATGGGCGCGGCTGCCGGGGAAATCCTGCAGGAAGCGCGCGCGCGCCTCCGGCCGCGGCTCGGCGCAGGCGACGAGCTGCACGCGCGCATGCCCGGCCAGCGTCGGCAGCATCAGCGTGAAGGCGCGGCTCAGCCCGACGACGCCCAGCCGCAGGCGGCGCGTCACAGGTCCAGCACCAGCTCATCCGTGCCGGGCGCGGCGCGGGAGACGCAGACCATGAGGTGCGACGCCTTCTCATGCTCCATCAGCACCAGGTCGCGGTGATCGGCCTGCCCCGCCACAAGCCCGGTGCGGCAGGACCCGCAGGTGCCGCTTTCGCAGGAATGGGAGACGGCGATGCCGGCAGCCCGCAGCGCGTCCAGGATGGTGGTGCCGGCGGGGATGTCGATCCGCGTGCCGGACCGCGCGAGCCGCACGGCGAAGGGCGCGTCATCCGCGCGCTTCTGCCCGCCGCCACTGCCGAAATCCTCGAAATGCACGGCGGAGGCGGGCCAGTGGCCGGTCATGTCCCTGACAGCCTGCATCAGCCCGCGCGGGCCGCAGCAATGGATGTGGCGGCCCTTGGGCTGGTCCAGCAGGGGCCAGAGGTCGAAGGCCCGATCGGGGTCGCCGCCATCATGGTGGATGACGACCTTGCCCTTCAGCGCGGGCGTGGAGAGATCATCCAGGAACGCCGTCTCGGCCGGGGAGCGCGTGAGGTAGATGAGCTTCCAGGGCGGCCGGCCTTCCGCCTGCAGCTGCCGGATCATGGACATGATCGGCGTGATGCCGATGCCCCCCGCGATGAACAGTCGCGACACCGGGTTGCCAAGCAGAGGAAAATCGTTGCGCGGCGCCGCGCAGGGCAGCAGGTCCCCCGCCTTCACCTGGTCGCACAGCGCGAGGGAGCCGCCCTGGCCGGCCGCGTCCCGCTTCACGGCGATGCTGTAGGACGCCGTCTCGATCGGGTCGCCGCATAGCGAGTAGCGGCGGATCATCCCGTTCGGCACCCGCACCTGCAGATGCGCGCCGGCGGTGAAGCCGGGCAGCTCGGCGCCATCGGGATCGGCCAGGTCGAAGCGCATGATGCCCTGCGCGATCGGCTCCGCCGCCAGCACGCGCAGCGGCCGGAACGCCCCATCCTCATCCATGCGCGATCCTCCATGGCGGATTTACTTAGCTCTCTAAGAATTTCGGTCAAGCCCCCGGCACCACGCCTTGCGGCGCAGGCACTTAGAACGCTAAGTATCGGGCGATCCGGCGGAAGGGAGGAAGCGCATGCTGACCCATGAGGAAAACCAGCTGCTGGCGCGCGTCGAGGGCGATGCCCCGATGGGCCGCCTGATGCGCCAGCATTGGCTGCCCGTCTGCCTGTCGGAGGAGGTGGAGGAGCCCGAGGGCAAACCCATCCGCGTGCGCATCCTGGGCGAGAACCTGGTCGCCTATCGCGATGCCGAGGGCCGCGTCGGCCTGGTCGGCGAATTCTGCCCGCATCGCAAGGCGTCGCTGGTCTATGGCCGGAACGAGGAAGGCGGGCTGCGCTGCCTCTATCACGGCTGGAAGGTCGATGCGGAGGGCAATGTGGTGGAGATGCCCTCCGAGCCGCCGGAGGCCTGCGCGGCCGCGAAGTTCAAGCACCCCGCCTACCCGACCGAGGAAGCGGGCGGCTTCGTCTGGGCCTATATGGGCGACCGCGCGACGATGCCGGTATTCGAGCCGCCGCCCTTCGCGCCGACGCCGGAGACGCGGGTTTCCATCGGCACCGCGCGGGTGGATTGCAACTGGGCGCAGGTGGTGGAAGGGCAGATCGACAGCGCCCATTCCTCCTCGCTGCATTCCTCGGACATGGTGCCCGCCCGCGTCGGCCGGGCCAGCGCCAATGCGAAGCTCTGGACGCGCCCTTCCACGGACAAGGCGCCACGGCTGCAGGTGCAGCTCACCTCCTACGGCTTCCGCTACGCCGCCATCCGCCGCCCGATCCAGAATGCGGCGACGCAGGATTATGTGCGCATCACGACCTTCGTCGCGCCGCTGATCTGCCTGATCCCGCCGAACGCCAGCTACAACGTGGCGCAGGTGACGATCCCGATCGACGACCATACCTGCATGTTCCACTTCATCGCCTGGGGCGATGGGCCGGACGTGCCCTCCATGGCGGAATGGCGGAAGTTCCTGGCGCTGACGCCGGGGGTCGATGTGGATCCGGCCAAGGGCTGGACGCGGCTGCGGGTGCGGGAGAATGACTACCTGCAGGACCGCAACCTGATGAAGCTCGGCAATTTCACCGGCATCAAGGGCATCCCCGCGCAGGACATGGCGATGTGGGAAGGCATGGGGCTGATCGCGGACCGCACCTCCGAACGGCTCGGCGCCAGCGATGTCGCGATCGTGCAGTGGCGCCGGCTGATGATCGAGGCCGCGAAGGCCTTCGCCGAAGGCGCGCCCGCGCTCGGCCGGACGGAGCCGATGGTGCCGAAGCGGGACATTGCGAGCTTCGAGGGCGTGGTGCCGAAGACCACGGATTGGCGCACCCTCGGCACCACGGAGCTGGAGCGCAGCCTCTTCCCCGGCGCGGCCCCGGCCCAGGCGGCAGAATAGGCACGATGACCAACCTCTCCCTTTCCGTCGCCATCGGCCCCTATGACCGCATGATGCCGCTGGTGCGCGGCGAGGCGCGGATCGATGCCGTCGATCCGCAATTCATGCTGCTGGAGCCGGAGGAGATCTTCTTCCGGGCCATGCGGCATGAGGCCTTCGACATCTGCGAGCTCTCGCTCTCCTCCTACAGCCTGCGCGTGGCGCGGGGCGACAGCCCCTATGTCGCCATTCCCGTCTTCCCCTCCCGCGCCTTCCGCCACACCTGCATCGTCGTGCGCAACGACCGCGGCATTGCCTCGCCCGCCGACCTGCGCGGCAAGCGCATCGGCATGCCGGAATACCAGCTGACCGCGAATGTCTGGGCGCGCGCGATCCTCGCGGAGGAATACGGCGTCCACCAGCGCGACATCACCTGGGTGCGCGGCGGCTATGAGAGCCCCGGCCGGATCGAGAAGCTGAACGTCACGCTGCCGGAGGGCGTCGTCGTGGAGAATGCGCCGGAGGGCAAGACCATCTCCGGCATGCTGGCCGCCGGCGAGCTGGATGGCGTGATGGGCCCGCGCGCGCCCTCCTGCTTCGAGCGTGGCGATCCCGCGATCCGCTGGCTGTTCGAGGATCCCACCGCCGAGGCCACCGCCTGGTTCCAGAAGACGCGCATCTTCCCGGTGATGCATGTGCTGGGCATCCGGAAGACCCTCGTCGAGAAGCATCCCTGGCTGCCGACGGCGGTGATGAAGGGCTTCCAGCGGTCGAAGGACATCGCGCTGGAACGGCTGACCGACACCTCCGCCACCAAGGTCACGCTGCCCTTCGTGGAGGAGAATCTCCGCCGCGCGCGGCAGCTGATGGGCGAGGATTTCTTCAGCTACGGCCTGGCACCCAACCGCCACGTCTTCGACTACTTCCTGCGCCACCACCATGCGCAGGGCCTGTCGAACCGCGTGCTGGCGGCGGAGGAACTCTTCCACCCCAGCACGCTCGAGGCTCACAAGGTCTGAGGGGTTTCCCCTCAGACCGGGAAACCCTCCAGCAGTTCCAGCGGATCGCCGTAGCGCTCCGCCAGGGCCACCACCTTCGGGTCGCGGAGCGACAACAGGTAGCCATCCTCGATCATCGGGCTGTTGCCCGCCGTGACCGTGCTGTCATAGGTCACGAGGTCCATGTGGATGTGCGGCTCCTCCCAGTTCGGCATGACGCGCCGGAGATACTCGGAGGGCTTCAGCGCATTGATGCCGAAATGCAGCGCGCCCGGGCTGTTGGGGCCGGCCGGGTAGATGTCGAAGCGCGGCGCCTTCGGGTTGTGGCCGCAACCCACTTCCTCCAGCGTGCCGCCGATCAGGTAGTCGCGCAGCACCTCGGCCTCGAAGCCCTCGCCATGCACGGCGAAGACCACGTCGTCGCGGAACTCGACGCCGACCGGGCTGGCGAAGGGATGATCGAAGCCGACGGCCCATTGCGCCCAGATGGTGCCGGAGATGCCGACCTTGTCCTCCGGCTTCAGCCCCACCATGCCCGGCTCGAACAGGTTCGGCCCATGCGTCGGCAGATAGTGGACGTAGCAGCCATCCTCATCCGCCACATTGTGCCCGCGCCAGCGATTGTGCCGCTTCAGCTTCTGCAGCATCGCATCCGTGTAGGGGATGCGGAAATCGGTGCCACGCGGGTCGGTGAAGCGCAGGGTGAAGTCGCCCTGCTCCGGGAACAGGCGGGAGGTCGCGCGGATGATCTCGCCCAGCAGGTCGATCGGGAACTGCGCCTGCGGCGTGTTCAGCAGGTCGAGGTCGCGGAAGAAGGTGATCTTCACCCAGCGCTGGCCCTTGTTCTTGCGCAGCGCCATGCAGAAGGGATCGATCACGCTGGCGAACCAGGTGGAGACGACGAAGGTCGCGCGTTCCAGCAGCGCCTTCGCCTCATCCGGGATGGTCACGTAGCGCGTGCTGTCGCCCATATAGGCGATGAAGGTGGCGCCGCGCCCGCGCGCCAGGCCCTGCACCGCCTGCACCACCCGCGGGTCCAGCAGCGGGTCGATCAGCATCACCACATGGTCGCCGGGCCGGATCGCCATGACGCGGCAGAAATTGTCCATGCCCTTGATGGAGGCGGCGATGTCCGCCGGCGGATGCGTCACCTTCCGTGGCAGGCCGCGGCGCGTGGGGGCGGCGATGATGTCCTCGACGCGGTTGGGCAGGCGGGGCATGGCGGCTTCCTCTCCGAACCCTTGGGCCGCGCGGGGACGGCCGGGCATACACTTCGAAGACTAAGCATTGTCCGGCCCGTCGCTGTCAATCCGGCGCGTGGCTCACACCCGGCGATACACCCCCCGCATGATCGGCTGCCAGCTGCCATCGGGCATCTGGACGCGGGAGGAGAGGGACCGCGTGCCATCCGGCATCATCTCGACGATGTCCTGGTATTTCAGGCGGCGGGTGGGATCGGTGAAGTCCGGCCCCTCGCTGTCCAGCGTCAGCACCTCGCCCTCCCGCACCCCGTCATAGAGCCACATCATGCTCATGGCGGAGGAGATGAAGCTGCCGGTGAAGCGGCCGCGGGCGATGTCGTAGCCGAAGGTGATGATGTTGGTGCAGGTGCCGCCGCCCGGCATCTCCGCCTGGCCCTCCCCCTGCACCCAGAGGCCGCCGATGGCGCGGACCTTCTCCGTGCCGCGCAGGGTCTGCTCGGGCTGGCCCGGCCCCATGGAGCAGGTGCTTTCCATCGTCCAGTCGCCGACCAGGCGCAGCAGCCATTCATGGTCAGCCGTGGGCTGCGGGATATCCATGCCGTGTTCCTTCCTCGGCGATGCGGTTCAGCCGGTGGGCACGTCAGGCGTGCTCGTGCAGCGCCTCCAGCCGCTCCAGCGATTCCGTCCAGCCGCGGCGGTGGCGCGTGGCGGTATCGGCATCGGCGAAGCGGTCATGGGTCAGCGTGACCTCCGTGCCTTCCGGCACGGCGCGGAATTCGACGGTCACGCGGGATTCGCGTTCGGGCATGGAGACCCAGGCCCAGGTGAAGACCAGGCGGCGCTCCGGCTCGAACACCGTGTAGGTGCCACCGACGCCGTGGCGTTCGCCATTGTCCTCGATCAGGCGCACCAGGAAGCGCCCGCCCTCCCGCGCCTCGATCTCCGCCTGCTCGACCGTCGTGTGGTGCGGGCCGAACCAGCGCGCCAGCATCTCCGCCCGCGTCCAGGCGGCGAAGACCGTGGCGGGCGGGGCCTTGATGCGCTTCACCAGCGTCAGGCTCGGCACCACGGCGGTCACGGCTGCTCCGCCTCCAGCGCCGCGGCCAGGCGATCCAGGCTTTCGGTCCAGAAGCGCTGGTAGCGCATCAGCCAGCCCATGGCGTCCTCCATCGGCGCGGCGGTCAGCCGGCAGGTGACGGTGCGGCCCGCCTTGCGGCGCGCGATCAGGCCCGCGCCTTCCAGCACATCCAGGTGCTTCATCACCGCGGGCAGGGACATGGCCAGCGGCTCCGCCAGCGCGGAGACGGAGAGCCCATCCTCCGCATCCAGCCGCGCGATCAGGGCACGGCGGGTCGGGTCCGACAGCGCGGCGAAGACGCGGTCCAGGCGGGGCTCGGCGGCGGGGTTTTGCTTAACCATCGAGTTAAGCATATGGATCGCGGCGCCCCGCGGTCAAGCCTTCCCGTTCCGCCCGGCCCGGCGCAGCATCGCCGCCGCCTGGGAGGAAGAGGCCGATGATCGTGAACCCGGTCCGCCAGCGCCTGCTGCGCGGGGAGACCTGCTTCGGCCTGATGGCCTTCGAGTTCTTCACCCCCGGCCTGGCGCCCGTGCTGGCAGCCGCGGGCGCCGAGTTCGTGATCCTGGACATGGAGCATAGCGGCCTCGGCATCGAGGGGGTGAAGGCCCAATGCGCCTTCGCCCGCGCCGCGGGCATCGTGCCGCTGGTGCGTCTGCCGCGCCCCGATCCCGGCCTGGCGCCGCCGCTGCTGGATGCCGGGGCGCTGGGGATCATGATGCCGCTGGTGGAGAGCGCCGCCCAGGCCCGCGCGCTGGTGGAGGCCTGCCGCTACCGGCCGGAAGGCAGGCGCGGCCTCGCCTTCGGGCTGGCGCATGATGGCTACGCGGCGGGCGCGCCGCTGGAGAAGATGGCTGCCGCCAACCAGGCGGTGCTGACCATCGCCCTGGTCGAGAGCGCCGCCGGGATCGAGGCCGCGGAGGCGATCGCCGCCGTGCCGGGGCTCGACCTGCTCTGGCTCGGCCATTTCGACCTCTCCGACAGCCTCGGCATCCCCGGGCGGTTCGAGGATCCGGCCTATCGCGCCGCCGCCGCGCGGCTGCGGGATGCGGCGGCGGCGCAGGGCAAGCCGATCGGCTGGCTGGCCGCCGATGGCGCGCAGGCCGCGGCGGCGCGGGGTGCCGGGTTCCGCTGCCTCTGCATCGGGCATGAGGTGATGCTGCTGCGCGAAGCCCTGCGCGGCGCCATCGAGGCCGGGCGCGGCCCCGCCCCGGCGGGCGATCCGGGTCGGGACGGGCTGCCGTAGCAACGGGCGGAGGGTGCGACCGGCCGCGCCGTGGCAGGCTGCGCGGCATGGACCTGCCCCTGGACTGGCCGCGCATCGCGGCGGATCTCGACACGACCGGCTGCGCCGTGACGCCGCCGCTGCTGGATGCGGCCGACTGCGCGCGGCTGGCCGCGCTCTACGACGACCCCGCCCCCTTCCGCAGCCGCGTGGTGATGGCCCGGCACGGCTTCGGCCGGGGCGAATACCGCTACTTCGCCTATCCGCTGCCGGACCCGCTGCCCGCGCTGCGCGCCGCGCTCTATGCCGGCCTGGCCCCGGTGGCGGAGCGGTGGCGCCAGGCGCTGGGCGGCGCGGGGGAGGCCTTCCCGGCCACCCTCGACGCCTTCCTGGCGCGCTGCCACGCCGCCGGCCAGGCGAAGCCGACGCCCCTGCTGCTGTCCTATGGCCCGGGCGACTACAACTGCCTGCACCAGGACCTCTATGGCCCGCATGTCTTCCCCCTGCAGGCGACGATCCTGCTCTCCGCCCCCGGGCGCGACTTCGAAGGGGGCGAGTTCGTGGTGACGGAACAGCGCCCCCGCATGCAGTCCCGGGCGGAGGTGGTGCCGCTGGCCCAGGGCCAGGCCGTGATCTTCGCGGTGAACCACCGGCCGGTGCAGGGCACGCGCGGGACCTACCGCGTCGCCATGCGCCATGGCGTCAGCCGCGTGCGGGAAGGGTTGCGCCGGACGCTCGGCATCATCCTGCACGACGCGGCCTGACGGTCTGGCCGAGGCGCCGCCCAGGGTCTAGATCGTGCCGGCAGGCCGGCCCGACCCGGCATTCCCAACCCGGCACAGGACCGTCCACGATGCCCCAGTACCGCAGCCGTACCACCACCCATGGCCGGAACATGGCCGGCGCGCGGGGCCTGTGGCGCGCCACCGGCATGAAGGATGGTGACTTCGGCAAGCCCATCATCGCCGTCGTCAACAGTTTTACCCAGTTCGTGCCCGGCCATGTCCACCTGAAGGACCTCGGCCAGATGGTGGCGCGGGAGATCGAGGCCGCGGGCGGCGTCGCCAAGGAGTTCAACACCATCGCGGTGGATGACGGCATCGCCATGGGGCATGACGGCATGCTCTACAGCCTGCCGTCGCGCGAACTCATCGCCGACAGCGTCGAATACATGGTCAATGCGCATTGCGCGGATGCCATGGTCTGCATCTCCAACTGCGACAAGATCACGCCCGGCATGCTGATGGCGGCGATGCGCCTCAATATCCCCGCCATCTTCGTCTCCGGCGGGCCGATGGAAGCGGGCAAGGTCATCCATCGCGGCCAGAAGCGCTCCGTCGATCTGATCGACGCCATGATCGTCGCCGCCGACCCGACCGTGACGGATGAGGAGGTGAAGGTCATCGAGCGCAGCGCCTGCCCGACCTGCGGCAGCTGCTCCGGCATGTTCACCGCCAATTCCATGAACTGCCTGACGGAGGCGCTGGGCCTGGCGCTGCCCGGCAACGGGACGGTCGTCGCGACGCATGCCGACCGCAAGCGCCTGTTCCTGGAAGCCGGGCGGCGGATCGTCGAGATCACGCGCCGCCACTACGAAACGGAGGACATGTCCGTCCTGCCCCGCGCCATCGCGACGCGCACGGCCTTCGAGAATGCGATGACGCTCGACATCGCCATGGGCGGCTCCACCAACACGGTGCTGCACCTGCTGGCGGCCGCGCAGGAAGGCGGCGTCGATTTCACCATGGCCGATATCGACCGCCTGTCGCGCCGCGTGCCCGTGCTGTGCAAGGTGGCCCCCAGCGTCGCCGATGTGCATGTGGAGGACGTGCACCGCGCCGGCGGCATCATGGGCATCCTGGGTGAGCTCGACCGCGCCGGCCTGCTGAACACCAGCGTCAGCCGCGTGGACAGCCCGACGCTGGCGGAAGCCCTGCAGGAATGGGACATCGCCGGCAAGGTCGATGACAGCGTGCTGGAATTCTTCCGCGCGGCGCCCGGCGGCGTGCCGACGCAGGTCGCCTTCAGCCAGGCGGAGCGCTGGGAGAGCCTGGACACCGACCGCGCCAAGGGCGTGATCCGGTCGAAGGAACACGCCTTCTCCGCCGATGGCGGCCTGGCCGTGCTGTTCGGCAACATCGCGGAGGAAGGCTGCATCGTGAAGACGGCTGGTGTCGATGCCTCCATCCTGACCTTCACCGGCCCGGCGCGGGTGTTCGAGAGCCAGGATGCCTCCGTCGAAGCCATCCTCGGCAAGAAGGTGAAGGCCGGCGACATCGTGCTGGTGCGCTACGAAGGCCCGCGCGGCGGCCCGGGGATGCAGGAGATGCTGTACCCCACCAGCTACCTGAAGTCCGTCGGGCTCGGGAAGGCCTGCGCGCTGGTGACGGATGGCCGCTTCTCCGGCGGCTCCTCCGGCCTCTCCATCGGCCACCTCTCGCCGGAAGCGGCCGAGGGCGGCCTGGTCGGGCTGGTGGAGGAAGGCGACATCATCGAGATCGACATCCCGAACCGCCGCATCCACCTGGCGGTGCCCGATGACATCATCGCGCAGCGCCGCGCGGCGATGGAAGCCAAGGGCGATGCGGCCTGGCAGCCGGCGGAGCCGCGCAAGCGCGCCGTCTCCACCGCGCTCCGCGCCTATGCGGCGCTGGCCACCAGCGCGTCCCGCGGCGCGGTGCGGGACCTCAGCGGGCTCCGCCGGAAGTAGGGGCTGGCCTACCCCGCCTTCACGGCGGGGTAGACCGGGCCGTAGTAGCGGCGCAGCTCCTCGATCTGCCCCGGCGGCGGCTGGCCATAGGCGCCCCGCCGGCTGGCGTAGCGCCCGCCCATGGCGCGGGAGAGGCGGACCGCCGCCTGCCCCGCCTGCACCAGCGCCATGGGGCCGCAGAGCACGGGCGTGTCCTTCACCGTCTCATGCACCCCGGCTTCCGCCAGCAGCACCATGGCGACGCCGACGGCGGGGATCACCACCTCCGCCCCCTTCGCCACGCAGGCCTCCGCCGCCGCATGGAACTGGCCGAGGATGCGGTCGCGCTGCTCGCCCGGGCTGAAGGCGGCATCGAGATCGACCAGCCGGTCCACCGCCATCCGCTCCACCGCCACGACGCGCGTGTTCAACCCGTAGAGCGCGACGTTCTCCAGGATGCGGGAGTAGTGCTTGTCATTGGAGACGACGAGGCCGACCGTCACGCCCATCTGGCAGGCCGTGAACAGGGATGATTCGCAGAGGCCCAGCACGGGGATCCGCGCCATCTCCCGCGCCGTGCGCAGCCCGGGATCGGCGATGTTGCCGAGCAGCACGGCATCGAAGCCCTCGGCCTCCGCGCGCTCGACATTCTCCAGCACCTCGATCGTCTCGATGAATTCGAGCCGCCGGTACTGGTCGCCGACGCCGCCGCGCTTCTCGATGCCATGCACCTCGATGGTCGTGCCGGGATCGGTCGCCTGCGCCAGCACGCGGCGCAGCGCGGCCTGGTAGGCGGGCCAGGCATCAGGGTGCGTCAGGGATTGGTACCAGAGCTTCATGCCTTCACTCCGCCCGGATATTGGCGCCGCGGATCACCTCGCCCCAGGACCTGCCCTCGCTGGCCAGGCGCTGGGCGAAGCTCTCGATGCTGCCGCCGAGCGGCTTGGCGCTGAGGCGTTCCAGCGCCGCGGTCATGCCGGGCGCGGCGATGCTCTCCGCCAGCACGGCGTGCAGGCGCTGCGTGGTTTCCGGCGGCATGCCGGCAGGGCCCATGATGCCCCACCAGACCGTGACGTTGATGCCCTCGATCCCCTGCTCCGCGAAGGTGGGGGAATCGGGCAGGGCGGGATGCCGCTGGCGGTCGGCGACGCCCAGCACCTTGAACTGCCCGCCCCTGATCAGCGGCAGCGCCTGCGCCAGGTTGGTGAACATCATGGACAGCCGCCCGGCCTGGAGGTCCGTCATCGCCGGCGCGCCGCCGCGATAGGGCACATGCACGATGTCGAGCCCCGCGCGCAGCTTCAGCAATTCGCTCGCCAGATGCTCCGTGGTGCCGGACCCGCCGGAGCCAAAGGTGAAATGCCCCGGCCGCGCGCGGGCCATGGCGATGAAGGCGCGCGCGTCATTCGCCTCGAAGGAGGGGGGCGCGATCATGACGGAGGGCACCTCCCCCACCAGCATCAGCGGCGCGAGTTGCGTCGCCTGGTCATAGGTGAGGCTCGGATAGAGATGCGGGTTCACGATGACGGAGGGCGAGGCCATCAGCAGCGTCGTGCCATCGGGCGCGGATCGCGCGACATGCTCCATGGCGATGTTGCCGCCGCCGCCCGTGCGGTTCTCCACCACCACGGTCTGGCCGAGGCGCGGCGCGATTTCCTGCGCCACCAGCCGGGCCACGATGTCCACCGCGCCGCCGGCGCCGAAGGGCACGATGATGCGGATGGTGCGACCGCCGGCGACAGGCTGCGCCAGCGCGGGCGCGGCGATGCCGGCGGCAGCCATGCCCAGCAGGGCGCGACGGGTGAGCATCCTGGTATCCTCCCTGTATGCAACCCAGCCTGCACCGGATCGGCGGCGCCCTTCAAGCGCCGCCGCTGCCGTTCAGGCGCTGAAGTCGATGGCCTCCGACGTCGTGAAGGTCGCGAAGCGCTGCAGCGCGCGGATCGCGGCCTCGTGGTCCTCCGGCGTCGGGCAGGCGCAGCAATCCTCCAGCACCGTCATGACGTAGTCGCGGTCATGCCCGTCCCGCACGCAGCCCTGCACGACGGCGACGGTGGAGACGCCGGAGCAGATGATGCGCCCGATGCCATGCGCCCGCAGGATCGCTTCCAGGTTGGTGGCGTAGAAGGGGCTCACGCGGTGCTTGACGATGTCGAAATCGCCGGGCTGGGGCGCCAGCTCCTTGTGGATCTCCGTCCCCCAGGACCCCAGCTTGAACAGCCCATGCTGCCGCGCGCCGTTGAAGATGATTGAGGTGGTCGGCGCCTCCCGGTAGTCCGGGGAGAAGCCGACGCGGACATAGCCGATGGGCACGCCCGCCGCGCGCGCCTTGGCGATGGCCTTGGCGGTCTTCGCGATGATGCCGCGGCCCTGCACCTGCGCGCCGAGCGGCCCCTTCCCGTTCGGCCCGTCCTCCGCCACCAGGTCGTTTTCCATGTCGAGGACGAGGTAGATCGACTTCATTCTGCGTGTTCCTGTCTTCAGTCGTCGAGCTTGATGCCCAGGCGTTCGACGCGCGCGCGCCACACCGCGTCATCCTCCGCCAGGTAGCTGATGAAGCGCGCGCGATCCTGCGTATCCGCCAGCAGCCCGTTGGGCGTCAGGAATTCCAGCGCGGCCGGCGTGCGGACGAAGGCCTGGGTTTCCTGCGCGATGCGCTCCGCGATCGCCACCGGCGTGCCGGGCGGTGCGAGGATGGCGAGCCAGAGGTCGCCGGCCAGGTTGATGCCCTGTTCGGTCAAGGTCGGCACATCGGGGATGGCGGAGAAGCGCTGCGCCGTCGCGACGCCCAGGATGGGCAGGCGCCCCTGCTGGCCGATGGCGACCGCGACCGGCAGCATCATCGCATCCACCTGGTCGCCCAGCAGCGCCTGCACGGCCGGCGCGGCGCCCTGGAAGGGGATGTGCTGCATCTCCACCCGCGTCTCGAACTTCATCGTCTCCATCATCACCTGCGAGGTGCTGGCCACACCCCAGGAGGCGAAGGTGAGCGGGTTGGAGGCGCGCGAGCGCGCCAGCGCGACGAAATCCTGCGCGTTCTTCGGGCCAAGCCCCGGCCGCGTGACGAGCGAGAAGACGAGGCGCGCCACGGCGGAAACGGGCACGAAGCTCTGCGGCTGGTAGGGCAGGCGGCGATAGACCACGGGGTTCACGGAATGCGTGTCCGCCGTGGTGAAGATCAGCGTCTGCCCATCCGGCGCCGCCTGCTGCACCGCCTGGCTGCCGAGGATGCCATTGGCGCCCGGCCGGTTCTCCACCACCACCGGCTGGCCGAGCCGCGTGGTGAGTTCCCGCGCGACCCAGCGCGCGACCAGGTCCGTCGCGCCCCCCGGCGGATAGGCAACGACCAGCCGCACGGGCCGCGTCGGCGCCCAGCCCTGGGCCAGCGCGACCCCCGGCAGGATGGCAGGGGCCGCGAGCAGGAGCGCGCGGCGAGAGAGCGTGGTCATGGCGTTCCCCTTCATTCGGCGGTGATGCGTGCGGTGCGGATCAGCTCGCCCGTCTCGTCCAGCTTGCGGGCGATGTAGTCGCGGAAGGCGGCGGGCGGGCCGCCGGCGGGTTCGATGCCGAGGCCCGCGAGCCGCGCCGTCATCGCGGGTTCCGCGATGCCCGCATTGATCGCGGCATTCATGGCCGCCAGCGCCGCGGCCGGAATGCCGGCGCGGGCGAAAAGGCCGAACCAGGAGGTGCTCTCATAGCCCGGCACGCCGGCCTCGCTCACCGTCGGCACGCCGGGCAGCAGGGCGGAGCGCGTGGCGGCACCGATGGCGATGGTGCGCAGCTCGCCCCCCGTCAGATAGGCCTGGACGGAGGGGTAGTTCTCGAACATCGCATCGAGCCGCCCGCCGATGATATCGGTGGCGGCGGGCGCGGTACCGCGATAGGGCACATGCGTGAGGTCCACGCCCGCGCGCCACTTGAACAGCTCCCCCGACAGATGCGCGAAGGACCCGATGCCGGCGGAACCGTAGGTGAGGCGGCCGGGGCTCGATTTCGCCGCGGCGATGAGGTCCGCGAGGTTGCGGATCGGGCTGTCCCGCCGCACCACCACCACGGCCGGGCTGGCGCCGACGAAGGCCACGGGCTCGAAATCCCGCAGCGGCTGGTAGGGGATGCGGGGCTGGAGGTGCGGGTTGATGGTGATGGGCCCCGGCGTGCCGGCCATCAGCGTATAGCCATCGGCGGGCGCATCCAGCACGCGCTGCGCGCCGATGGTGCCGCCGGCGCCGGTGATGTTCTCCGCCACCGTCGCCTGGCCGAGCTTCTCCGTCAGGATCTGCGCGCAGAGCCGCGCGAGGATATCCGTGCTGCCGCCGGCCGCGAAGGGAATGACGATGCGCAGGCCGCGCGTGGGGAAGCGTTCCTGCGCGGTGGCGCCCCGCGCCAGCGCCGCGCCGGTCGCGATGCCCAGAAGGGTGCGCCGTTCCATCATGCCTCGTTTCCTCCCCCTTGTTGTCGTTCAGCCGCCGAGGCGGTCGATGCCGTAGAATTTCAGCAGCTCCTTGACCCGCGCGCGGGGCGGCTGTGCCTGGAAGTAGCCGCGGCGGCTGGGCTTCGCGCCGGTGATGCGCCGCATGCCGACCATCATCTCCGCCGCCTTCACCGTCGCCGTCACGGGGTCCAGCACCGGCACGCCATCCACCGCCGTCACGCCGGCCTTGGACAGCAGCAGGCAGAGCGGCGCCTCGCCCGGGATGATCACATCCGCGCCGCGCGCGATCAGCGCCCGCGCATCGGCGTGGAAGCGTGCCACCACCTCCGCCGGATCGCCGGCATAGGCGGCCAGCACATCGTTGAAGGTGAAGGAGACGGGCTGCGCGCCGACGAAGCGGGAGGTGAGCCCCATCCGCTCCACATTGCGCTCCACCGTCCCCGCCATGCCGTGGATGAAGAGCAGCACGCCGATCCTCTGGCCGAGCATGGAGGCCGCGAGCATCGCGCTTTCGCCGTAGCCGACGACGGGGATGTCCACCAGGCTGCGGATTTCCATCAGGGATGGCTCGGGCAGTGTCATCATCGCGAAGGCGTCGAAGCCCTGTTCCTCCGCCGCGATGGCGCCGAGCACGAATTGCTGGCTGTGCAGGGTCTGGAAGTAGTGGAAGCTGATGTCGTTGCCGGGATATTCCGTGAGGTAGGTCTCGGGATGCATGCCATGCATCACCACCTCCGTCCCCGGCGCGGCGGCGCGCGCGAGATGCGCCGCCATCGCCTCCGCATAGGCGGGCAGGTTCTGCAGCACGGTGAAGCTGTGGTGCCAGATTTTCATCGGTTCAGTCGCTCCACATGCCGCCATTGATGTCCAGCACTTCGCCGGTGATGAAGCCCGTGTCGGGGCCTGCGAGGAAGGCGATGGCAGCCGCCACCTCCTCCGCCCTTCCCATGCGACCCACGGGGATCAGCGCCTGCAGCGCCGCCGGGAAATTCGTCGTCATGGCGGAGGCGATGGGCCCCGGCGCCACCGCATTCACCGTGATGCCATCGGCGGCGAGTTCGCGCGCCAGGAAGGCCGTCATCGCATGCACGCCGGCCTTGGAGACGCCATAGGCCACGTTGCTCGCGCGGTCCTGTTCCGCCGCGTCGATCCAGGGGCGCGCATTGCCGCCATTCTTGCCGATGATGGAGCCGATATTGATGATGCGCCCGTGGCGGTTGGCGCGCATGGCGGGAATCACCGCCTGGCAGCAGAGGAAGCTGCCCTTCAGGTTCACCGCCATCACGCGGTCCCACTCCGCTTCCGGCAGCGTCGCCGCCGCGCCCATGGAAACGGTGCCCGCGACATTGACCAGGATGTCGAGCCGCCCGAACTCCGCGACGACGCGATCCACCATGGCGCGCACCTGCGCGGAATCCGTGACGTCCACGGCCAGGTTCAGCGCACCCTCCACCGCCGGCGCCGCGCGATCCGCCAGCGCCAGCCGCGCGCCGCGCGCGGCCAGGGCGCGCGCCGTCGCGCCGCCGATGCCGCCCGCGGCGCCCGTCACCAGCGCGACGCGGCCCTGCAGCGTCGCCGTCACAGGTTGCGCCTCGCCGTCGCGGCATCCGCGCCCGCGAGCTTCCCGAAGACGAGCCCCTTCAGCACCGACGTCGCGCCCGTATAGGTGCCGTAATACATGCCGACGACCTCGCCCGCGGCGTAGAGCCCGGGGATCGGATCGCCGCCCGTGTCCAGCACGCGCGCCTTGCCGTCCACGCGCACGCCGCCGAAGGTGAAGACATTGGCGGAGATGATGGGATAGGCGTGGAAGGGGCCGGTCACGAGCGGCGTCGCCCAGTTCGACTTGCGCGGCATCAGCCCCTGCGTCGCCAGCCCATCCAGCTGCAGCGGCTTCCAGTCGCCCGGCACGCAGGCGGCGTTGTACCCGGCCACCGTCTCCACCAGCGCCGCTTCCGGCAGGCCGATGGCGCGTGCCAGGGCCTCGATGCTCTCGCCCTCGATCGGCGGCTGGTCGGTGCGCAGGCCGAGCCGCCAGTTGGGAATCTCCCGGTGCCGGGCGTCCAGGATCACCCAGGCGATGCCGTCGCGCTGGTCGTAGATGCGGCGCGTCACGCGCTCATAGGTCGCGTCCACCGTGCCCGGCGCCTCATCCACGAAGCGGCGGCCTTCCTTGTTGACCAGGATGCCATAGGGGAAGAGGAAGACCGACGGCTCCGCGATGGAGGAGCGCGGGTCGATCGGCTCCGCATGGTAGCTGCCGAAATCGCCGCTCGGCGCCGCCCCGATGTCGAGCGCCATGCGGATGCCCTCGCCCCGGTTGAACAGCCCGCCCTTGCAGATGGTGCGGAGGAAGGAGGAGCGCGGGCCGAGGTAGCGCGTGGACATCTCCGCATCGCCCTCGAAGCCCCCGCAGGCCAGCGTCACGGGCCCGTGGAAGCGCAGCATCCGCCCGGCCTGGCGCGCGACCAGCCCGGTGACGCGGCCTTCCTCGTCCTGGATCAGCTTCTGCGCCGTCGTCTCGTAGCGGAAGGCGACGCCCAGCGCCTCCGCGCGCCTGGCCAGCGCCTCCACCAGCGCCGCGCCGCCGCCGACCGGCAGCAGGCGCGGCTGGGATTTCGTCAGGAACTGCGTCGGCAGGAAGTCGAAGCGCACGCCCATGGTCTTCAGCCAGGCGATGGTCGGCCCGGCCTGGTTGGCGAATTCCTGCACCACATCGGGATCGATCATCGACAGCGCGCGCGCATGGCCGGCGCGATCCGCCATAGGGCGCGCAACCTCCGGCGCCAGGTCGGGATCGGCATAGGGCAGCGCGCCATTCTCCGCGAGGTGCGTCTCGAAATCGTCGGTGACCTCGCTCTCGCTCTTCATGCGGAGATAGGCCTCGGTGTAGCGGCTCTGCCCGCCGCGCTCGGCCTGCGGCGCGCGTTCCAGCACCACCACGCGCGCCCCCTGCTCGGCGGCCGCCACGGCGGCGGAAAGCCCCGCCACGCCACAGCCCGCCACCACCAGGTCGAATCCCTCCCCCGCTGCCATGTGACCGGCGCCGCTCCCCTTTGCTTGGACGGGCAGAGCCTTCACCCGCGACGGCCGGAGGGCAACGGCCGAGGACGCCGGTGGCGCCGAAGACAGTCTTCGGATTTCCCGAATGATGGGATAGGCTCCCGCCATGGACCGGCTGAAGGCGATGCAGGTGTTCGTGGCGGTGGCGGAGGGCGGCAGCCTGGCCGCGGCCGCCACGCGGCTCGGCCTCTCCGCACCCACCGTCACCGCGCAGCTCCAGGCGCTGGAAGCGCATCTGCGCGCGGCGCTGCTGCATCGTTCCACGCGCAGCCTGCGCCTGACGCCGGAAGGGGAGGCCTTCCTGCCCCGAGCCCGCGCCATCCTCGGCGCGGTGGCGGAGGCGGAGGCGGAAGCCGGCGGCGACGCGCCGCGCGGCGTGCTGCGCGTGCAGGTGCCGATCGCCGTCGGCCACATGGTGCTGGCGCCGGCACTCGCCGCCTTCGCCGCGGCGCATCCGGGGCTGCGCGTGGTGACGATCCTGGGGAATGAGGTGGACAGCCTGGCGCGGCGCGGCATCGATGTCGCGATCCGGATGGATGAGGTGGAGACCGGCGACCTCGTCGCCCGCCCCGTCTATCGCAGCACCCATGTCGTCTGCGCCGCGCCCGCCTTCCTGGCCCGCCACGGCGTGCCCGCGCATCCCGGCGCCATCGATCCCGCGCGGGGCCTGGCCTGGGTCGCCGATACCGGCGCGCCGCCGCGCGCCTGGCGGTTCCAGCGCGGGGCGGAACGCGTCGTCATCGAACCGGCCGGGCCGCTCGCCTTCAACAGCAGCGATGCGCTGCTGAACGCCGCGGCGGAGGGTGGCGGCTTCTGCTACGTGCTCGGCCTGCTGGCGCATACGCATCTGCGCGACGGACGCCTGCGCGCGGTGCTGGAGGAATGGGAGACGGAGGCGCAGGTCTTCTACGTCGCCTATCCCAAGGCGCGCTTCACCGCGCCCAAGGTCCGCGCCTTCGCCGATTTCGCGGCGCGGGCCTTCCCGGACCATCTGCGCCACGCCAGCGCCGCCCCGATCCGCATCCGGCGCCGCTGAACCCGTTGCCAGCGCGCCCTGTCTGCGGGAGGCTTCCCGCAGCGCGCCGCGACGAGCGCGCGACGGAGGAACAGCCATGAAGCGCGCGCTGCTTGCCTGTGTGCTCGCCGGCGGGATCGGGGCGCTCGCCTCGCCCGCCCTGTCGGAGGTCATCCGGTTCGAGGTGCTGGAAAGCGTCCCCGCCTTCCAGGGCCGCAGCTTCGATGGCGTGGGGACCTATCTCCGCATCACCGGGCGCGCCACCATCGCGGTGGATCCCGCCGATCCGCGCAACGCGGTGATCGCGGATATCGAACGCGCGCCCCGCAACGCGCAGGGCCGCGTGGAGGCGGTGGCGGATGTGGTGGTGCTGCGGCCCGCCGATCCCGCGCGCGGCAATGGGACGCTGCTGGTCGATGTGCCGAACCGCGGCACCAAGCTGGCGCCGCAGCTCTTCGACGATGTCGCGCAGCCCGGCGCGACGCGGGCGGAACAGGCGGCGGATGCCGGCATCGGCTTCCTGCACCGCCTCGGCTATTCCATGGCCTGGATCGGCTGGCAGGCGGATATCCCCTCGGAGCCCAACCAGCTCGCGCTGCGCGCGCCGGTGCTGGAGGGCGTGACCGGCCCCTCCCGCGACGAGTTCCTCTTCGACCACACGCGGAATCCCGCCACCGCGACGCTGACCTGGCCCATCGCCGATGCCGCCAGCCTGGCGGTGACGGTGCGCGGCCATTGGTCGGAAGCGCGGCAGACGCCGCCGGACCTCGCCATCCGCGCCACCGGCCCGCGCAGCGTGGAGATCACGCGGCCCGCGACCGGCTTCGACGCCGCCGCGCTCTACGAGGTCACCTACACCGCGAAGGACCCGATCGTGCTGGGGCTGGGCTTCGCCGCCACGCGCGACGTCGCCGCCTTCCTGCGCCGCGACGGCAGCGATTCGAATCCGCTGGCGGCGCAGGGGCGTTCCACCGTGCAGCGCGCCATCGGCTTCGGCGTCTCCCAGTCCGGGCGGTTCCTGCGGGACTTCCTCTGGCTCGGCTTCAACGAGGACATGCGCGGCCGCATGGTCTTCGATGGCGTGATGCCCCACATCGCCGGCGGGCGCCGAATGGCCACCAACTACCGCTTCGGCAATCCCGGGCGGAATGCGCGCCATCCGCAGGACCCGGCCTGGCAGGCCGACACCTTCCCCTTCACCTATGCGGCGATGCGCGACCCCCTGTCCGGCCGCACCGACGGCATCCTGATGCGCTGCCGCCTGAACGGCACCTGCCCGAAGGTGATGCATACCGACAGCGAGCATGAATGGTGGGCCTCGCGCGCCTCGCTGATCGTGACGGACCTGGCGGGCAACCACATCGACCTGCCGCCCGATGTGCGCGCCTACATGGTCGCCGGCACGCCGCATTACGCGCAGCCCAACGACAGCGTGCGGCGCGTGCCGACCATGGCGCTGCCGACCAACCCCATGCATGCGGGCCCGCCGATGCGCGCCCTGCTGGTGGCGATGGAGGCCTGGATCGCGGAGGGCGTGGAACCCCCCGCCAGCCGCGTGCCGATGCGCGCCCATGGCACGCTGGTGGAAGCGGCGGGCGCCGTGCCCGCCGGCATCCCCGGCCTGCCCTATGCCGCCATCATGACCGGCGCCGCCATCTCCGACCAATCCGTGCTGCCGCCGCGGCTGATCGGCGAATACCCGGTCTTCGTGCCGCGCGCCGATGCGGACGGCATGGCGATCGCGGGCATCCGCATGCTGCCACTCGCCGTGCCGCGCGCCAGCTACACCGGCTGGAACCCGCGCGCGCCGGGCTTCGGCGCGGGCACGCTCTTCCCGCTGCAGGGCGCCGTCTCCCCCTTCGCGCCGACGCGGGAGGCACGGATCGCGGCCAACGATCCGCGTCCCTCCATCACGGAGCGCTATGCGGATGACGCCGCCTATGTCGCCGCCGTGCGCGCCGCGGCCGACCGCGCGGTGGCGGAACGGCTGCTGCTGCCGGAGGATGCCGCGCGCGCCGTGGAGCGCGCCCGGGCCGGCACGCTGGCGCAACTGCCCTGAGGGGCGGTGGACACCCCGGGGTGGCGGGCCTAAGGTCATAAAGCTGGCCTAAGCCTGCCACCAGGGGAAACGCGCATGGACGGGACGCCGCGCAGCGTCGCGCAGAAGATCATCGCCCGCGCCGCCGGCCTGCCGGCGGTGGAGGTCGGTGACTATGTCACCCTCTCCCCGGACTATGTCGCCTGCCAGGAACTCTTCTGGCCAGGCCACAAGCGCAACCTGGACCGCATCGGCGTCGATCGCATCCCGCGCCCCGACAAGGCGATCATGGTCATCGACCATTCCACCAGCGCGGCGATGGGATCGCATCACCACGAGACGCACCGCACGCTGCGCGACTGGTGCGCCAGCCAGGGCATCGAGACCTTCTTCGGCCCCGGCAACGGGCTCCGCCACCTCGTGCTGACGGAACGCGGCTTCGCGCGGCCCGGCACGCTGATCTTCTCCGACGAAGGCAACATCGCCTCCATCGGCGCGCTCGGCGCGCTGAACCTGCCGATCTCGACGGAGGTGATCGTGGCGCTGATCCAGGACGGCACCTGGATCGCCGTGCCGCCCTCGGCCCGCATCACGCTGAGGGGCAGGCTGGGTTTCGGCGTCGGCGCGCGGGACGTGATCCAGACCATCCTGCGCGACCAGACCACCAACTCCGCGCTGCTGCAGGCCTGCGTCGAATTCGCGGGCGATGGCATCGCGACGCTCTCGATGGATGAGCGGGAGACGATCCTGGCCAGCCTGTTCCACAGCGGCGCCTATACCGGCGTGATGCCGGTCGATGACGCGGTCATCGCCTATGTCGAGGCCCGCGCCCAGGGCCGCCCCTGGCAGCTGGTGGAGGCCGATCCCGGCGTGCCCTACATCGCCGACCTCGCCTACGATCTCGGCGCCATCGCGCCCATGGTGACGCTGCCGCCGGACCTGCATGCCGCCGTGCCGGTCGGCGACGTTGCAGGCCAGCGGATCGACCAGGCGACGATCGGCTCCTGCTCCGGCGGGCGGATGGAGGATATGCGCCTCGCCGCCGGGCTGCTGCGCGGCCGGCGCGTGGCACCGCATGTCACGCTCTACATCACGCCGGGCAGCCGCAACGTCTATGCCGCCGCGGCGCGCGAGGGCCTGCTGGAAGTCTTCGCGGAGGCCGGGGCCACGGTACTCGCGCCGGGCTGCACCACCTGCTGGGGCTACCAGGGCGTGCTGAACGACAATGAGGTCCTGATCTCCACCCAGCAGTTCAACTATGCCGGCCGCAATGGCGCCCGCAGCGCGCGCGTCCACCTGGCCGGCGCCGCCGTCGTCGCCGCTTCCGCGATCGAGGGCCGCATCGCCGACCCGCGGCCGATGATGGCGGAGGGCGTGGCATGAGCCCGCGCGGCCGCGCCTGGGTCTTCGGGGACGATGTCTCCGGCGATGACGGCATCATCGAATTCGCCATCATCCGCGACAGCTTCGGCAAGGAACATGACGAGGCCGCGCTGCGCGCCATGTGCTTCCGCCGCCTGCGGCCGGAATTCCCCGCCGAGGTGCGGCCGGGCGATATCGTCGTGGGCGGCCGCAACTTCGCGCATCACAACCATGTGGAGGTCAGCGTCGCCATCCGCGCCTCCGGCATCGCGGTGGTGGTGGTGGAAAGCTGCGATGCCGGCTTGCTGCGCCGCGCGCTGAATGCCGGCCTGCCCGTGATGATCTGCCCCGGCATCCAGGGCGCGGTGCGGGATGGCGACGTCATCGGCGCCGATCCGGAAACCGGCGTGGTGACGCTGGCCGATGGCCGCATTCTGCAATCCAAGCCCTTCTCCCCCCGCATGGTGCAGATCTGGCGCGCGGGCGGCATCATCCCGCTGCTGGAACGCGAATTCGCCGAGCGCCGCGCGCAACAAGCCCGAGAGGAAGCGACCCCATGACCCTCCACCGACGCCTGGTGCTGGCCGGTGCCGCAATGCTCGCGGCCCCATCGCTGCGCGCGCAGACCCGTTTCCCCGACCGCCCCGTGCGCATCGTGGTGGGCTTCCCGCCCGGCGGGAACGTCGATTTCACCGCGCGGCTCCTCGCCCCCGGCCTCTCCGCCGCGCTCGGCCAGCCCGTGGTCATCGACAACCGCGCGGGCGCCGGCGGCATCGTGGGCACGGAGCATGTGGCGCGGTCGCGCCCGGATGGCCATACGCTGCTGCTGGGCTCGACGGGCCCGCTCTCCCTCTTCCCCGTCGCCATGGCGCAGCTGCCCTATGACACGCTGCGCGACCTCGGCCCCATCGGCATCTGCTACCGCGTGCCGATCGTGATGATGGTCTCCCGCCAGGTCACCGCGCGGAACCTGGCGGAATTCGTCGCCGCGGCGAAGGCGCAGAAGGGCCAGTTCTCCGCCGGCACCGCGGGCATCGGGTCTGGCGCCCATCTGGCGGTGGAGCTGTTCAATGCGGGCACGGGGGCCGACCTGGTGCATGTGCCCTATCGCGGCACCGGGCCCGCCATCAACGACCTCATCGCCGGCACCATCCCGGTGGTGTTCGACCAGCTCTCCTCCGCCCTGCCGCTGCACGCCGATGGCCGCGCGCGCATCATCGCCGTCGCCTCCGCGAGCCGCGCCGGCCAGCTGCCGGATGTGCCGACGCTGCGGGAAGCGGGCCTGGTCCAGCAGGAACTCACCACGACGCTCGGGCTGCTCGGCCCCGCGGGCATGCCCGCCGATGTGGTGGAGACGCTGCGCGCGGCGCTGGCCCGCACCATGCATGACGCGACCATCAGGCAGCGGCTGGAGAGCCTCGGCGGCGCCATCCCGGCCGCGGAGGCCATCACCCCCGCCAACTACACGGCCGTGATCCGGGACGAGATGGAGACCTCGCGCGAGGCCGTGCGCATCGGCAATATCCGCCTCGATCAGTAGCGAGACAGCAGCATGCGCGCAGCCTGGTATGAGCGGACGGGACCGGCACGGGAGGTGATCACCGTCGGCGAGATGCCGACACCGACACCCGGGCCGGGCGAGGTGCTGGTCCGCCTCGCCACCTCCGGCGTCAATCCTTCCGACTGGAAGGCGCGGGGCGGCAGCCGGCCGATGCTGGCGCCGCGCATCATCCCGCACAGCGACGGCGCCGGCACGATCGAGGCGGTGGGCGCGGGCGTCGATGCCGCGCGGATCGGGCAGCGCGTCTGGATCTGGAACGGCCAGTGGCAGCGGGCGCTGGGCACGGCGGCCGGCTACATCGCCCTGCCCGCCGCCCAGGCCGTGGCCCTGCCCGCCGGCACCAGCTTCCAGGAAGGTGCCTGCCTCGGCATCCCCGCGCTGACCGCCTGGCGGGCCGTGCAGCTCGATGGCGGCGTGGCGAGGCAGCGCGTGCTGGTGGCGGGCGGCGCCGGCGCGGTCGGCCACTACGCCATCCAGATGGCGAAGCTGCTGGGCGCCGCGCAGGTCATCGCCACCGTCAGCAGCCCGGGCAAGGCGGCGCATGCCAAGGCCGCCGGTGCCGATGCGGTGATCGACTACCGGACGCAGGACGTGGCCGCGGCGGTGAAGGAACTGACGGGCGGCCAGGGTGTCGATCGCGTGGTGGAGGTGGACCTGGCCGCCAATGCCGCGCTGCTGCCGCAGATCGTGGCCAGGGGTGGCCTCTGCACCTGCTACGGCAGCGGCAAGCCGGAGATGGCGCTGCCCTTCTTCCCGCTGATCCTCTCCGGCGTCGCGATCCGCTTCTTCATCGTCTATGACCTGCCCGCGGAGGCCCGCGCCGAGGGCCTGGCCACGCTGACGCGCTGGATGGAATCGGGCGCGCTGCGCCACGCCATCGGCGCCGTCATGCCGCTCGAGGATTGCGCGGAGGCGCATGACCTGGTCGCGCGGGGCGAGGTCATGGGCAACGTCGTGCTGGACTGCGCCTCAGCCCTGTAGCAGCGCCCGCGCCGCCTCACGGTGGCGCGCGGCCTGCGCCCGCTCATCCAGCGTCAGCAGCCGCCCGTCACGCACCACGACGCGGCCATTGATGACGGAGAGCGCGGCCCGCGCCGGCGTGCAGAAGACGAGCGCGGCGACGGGGTCCGCCCCCGCGCCGGCATGGTCGATGCCGCCGAGATCGAAGGCGACGAGATCCGCCGCCATGCCCGGCGCCAGCGCGCCGATATCGTCCCGCCCCAGCACGCGGGCGCCACCCAGCGTCGCCATCTCCAGCGCATCCCGCGCCGTCATCGCGGCCGGGCCATGGCCAACGCGCGCCAGCAGCATCGCCTGCCGCGCCTCACCGAGCATATGCGCGCCGTCATTGGACGCCGATCCATCGACGCCGAGCCCGACCGGCACGCCCGCGCGGCACATCGCCGGGATGGGCGCGATCCCCGACGCCAGCCGCATGTTGGAACAGGGGCAATGCGCGACGCCCGTGCCGGTGCGGGCGAAGAGCGCGATGCCCGCCTCATCCAGCTTCACGCAATGGGCATGCCAGACATCCGGCCCGACCCAGCCCAGCTCCTCCGCATATTCCGCCGGCGTGCAGCGGAACTTCTCCCGGCTGAACACCACGTCCTTGTCGTTCTCCGCCAGATGCGTGTGCAGCCGCAGCCCCCGCGCCCGCGCGAAGCCCGCGGCATCCCGCATCAACTCCCGCGTGACGGAGAAGGGCGAGCAGGGGGCGATGCCGATGCGCAGCATCGAATGGGGCGCGGGGTCGTGGAAGCGCGCGACGACGCGTTCCATGTCTTCCAGGATCGCATCCTCCTCCTCCACCACCGCATCCGGCGGCAGCCCGCCCCTGGACTGGCCGAGGCTCATCGCGCCGCGCGTCGGGTGGAAGCGGATGCCGATCTCCCGCGCCGCCTCGATCGTATCGTCCAGCCGGCAGCCATTGGGGAAGATGTAGTGGTGGTCGGCCGCCGTGGTGCAGCCGCTCAGCACCAGCTCCGCCATCGCCGTGGCGGCCGCGATGCGCAGGGCCTCCGGCGTCATGCGCGCCCAGACGGGGTAGAGCGCGCCGAGCCAGTCGAACAGCTCCGCATCCTGCGCCGCGGGCAGGGCGCGTGTCAGGGACTGGTACATGTGGTGATGCGTGTTCACCAGGCCGGGCATCAGCACATGGCCCGGGAGGTCGATGCTCTCCGCCGCCGGCGGCGGCGCTTCGCCGGCGGCCCCGACCGCGGTGATGGCGCCGCCCGCCACATGCACCCAGCCGCCGCGCAGCTCGCGCCGCGCCGCGTCCATCGTCAGGACGACTGCGGCTCCCCGCAGCAGCAGGCTCATGCCGCATCCTCCCGGTTGCGCATATGCATCGCCATGGCGAGGACCTTCGGCATCACCGCCTCGGTCAGCGCGGGGTCCCGGACCTGTTCCGCCCAGGCCTGGCGGAAGCAGGCGATCCAGCCCTCGATCTCCGGCCCCGCGATGGGGGCGTGCAGGTGCCGCGCGCGCAGCATCGGCGCGCCACGAGACTGGAGGAAAAGCGGCGGCCCGCCGAACCAGAAGGAGAGGTATTCGAACAAGCGCTGCTCGGCCTGCTCCAGGCTTTCCGGATGGATGGCGCGGCAGGCGGCGGCTTCGGGCAATTCGTCCATCAGCGCGTAGAAGCGGCGCGTCAGGCGGCGCAGCCCTTCCTCCCCGCCCAGCAGGGCATAGGGGGATTGGGGGGAGGTCACGTGATCGGCGGTCATGCGCCGCATCATGCCCGGGAAGCGGGCCAGGGCGAAGCCTGAAGCGGGTTCCGGCCCCGGCGCGGGGCGCCTATCCTGGCCCCCTTCCAGGGAGCGTCCGGCAAGGCGAGATGGCCGTCCAGATTCCACGCCTGCTGCTCGTCATCCTCGGCGCGATGTTCCTGCAGCAGACCTGCGCGGCGCTGGGGCGCAACCTGCCTTCCATCATCGCGCCCGCCATCATCACCGATCTCGGCCTCGATCCCGCCCTGGCCGGCGTCTATGTCGGCCTGGCGGCGGCGGCCTCCCTCGTCTTCCAGATGGGCTGCGGCGGCTTCATCCTGCGCTGGGGCGCGCTCCGGATGAGCCAGCTGGCGCTGGTCATGCTCGCCATCGGGCTGGCGGCGGCGGCGGTCGGGCCGCTCTTCTTCTTCGCGCTCTCCGCCATCATCGGCGGCGGCGGCGCGGCGGTCTCCACCCCCGCGAGTTCCCACCTGCTCGGCCGCCATTCGCCGCCGAAGCAGGCGCCGCTCGTCTTCTCCATCAAGCAGACGGCGGTGCCGGCGGGCCTCCTGCTCTCGGGCCTGGTCGGGCCCTGGCTGACCGCCTGGCTCGGCTGGCGCGCGGCGCTGGAGATCGCGGCCCTGTTCTGCCTGGTCTTCGCGGTCGCGCTGCAGCCGCTGCGCGCCACCTTCGACAATGACCGCATGCCGGGCCGCGCCTTCAAGATCAGCGACCTCTGGCTGTCGGGCCAGGTGGTGGCGGGCAGCCCGGCGCTGCGCAACCTCGCCTTCGCCTGCTTCGCCTTCAACGGGCTGCAGACGGTCTTCATCGGCTTCTTCGTCATCTACCTCGTGCATCTCGGCCATGGCCTGGCCATCGCCGGCGCGGTGTTCTCGCTGGCCATGGTGGTGGCGGTGCCGGCGCGCATCTTCTGGGGCTGGCTCGGCAGCGGGCATGTCGCGCCGCGGGCGCTGATGGGGGCGCTGTCGCTCGGCATGGCCGTCAGCACGGGGCTGCTCGGCCTCTCCGGCGCCGCCTGGCCGCTCGCGCTCTTCGCCAGCGTCGCCATCGGCATCAGCCTGACCGCCATGTCCTGGCATGGCGTGCTGCTGTCCGAAGCGGCGCGCCTGGCGCCCAAGGGCATGAGCGGCGCGGCCACCGGCGGCGTGCTGTCCAGCGGCCAGCTCGGCGCGCTGGTCCTGCCGCTGACCTATTCGCTGGTGCTCAGCCTGACCGGCCAGCATGGCTGGGGCTTCGCCGCCTGCGGCCTGCCCGCGCTGGTCGTCGGCATCGCGCTGCTGCGGCGCCCCGCCCTACCCGATTGAGGCGAGCAGCGCCTCCGCTTCCTCCAGGTGCAGCCGCTCCACCATCCGCCCATCGAGGTTGATGACATTGGCCGCGGCATGGGCCGGCTCCGCGAAGGCGGCGACGATGCGGCGCGCCCAGGCCACCTCCTCCGCCGAGGCACCGAACAGCGCATTGGCGGGCTCCATCTGGCGGGGATGGATCAGCGTCTTGCCATCGAAGCCCAGCGCCCGGCCCTGGCGGCACTCGGCCGCGAAGCCCTCCTCGTCCTGGAAGTTGTTGTAGACGCCATCGAGGGCGGAGAGGCCATAGGCCTTGGCCGCCAGCACCACCTGGGACAGCCAGGAGAGCATCGGCGCGCGATCCGCCCCCGCCCGCACGCCCGTCATCTTCGCCAGGTCGTTCGGCCCCACGGCCAGCGCCTGCAGCCGCCCGGCCCCGGCCCGCGCCGCGATCTCCGCCACCGCCAGGATGGCGCGCGGCGTCTCCACCATGGCGAAGATGCCCATGGCGGCCGGCGCATCGGCCAGCGCCTGCTCCACCGCCACCACATCGGCGGCGCTTTCGGTCTTCGGCAGCAGCACGGCATGGGCGCCGGCCGCGACCGCCATGCGGATGTCATCCGCCACCAGGTCGCTGCCCAGCGGGTTCACCCGCACCACCAGCTCCCGCGTCCCGTAGCCGCCGGCGCGGATCGCCGCCGCCACCTGGTCCCGCGCCAGCGCCTTCTGCTCCAGCGCGACGGAATCCTCGAGGTCGAAGAGGATCGTGTCGCAGGCGATGCCGCGCGCCTTCTCCAGCGCGCGGGCATTGGAGCCCGGCATGAACAGGGCGCTGCGGCGGCGTCTCGGCATGGCGTCAATTCTCGTCGGCGGTGATGCGGGCCAGTTCGATCACCCGGCGCCAGCGGTCAAGGTCCCCGGCGAGGAAGGTGGCGAATTCGTCGGGCGTCGAGGATTGCACGATGGCGCCCAGCGCCTTCAGCCGCTGGTTCGTCTCGGGCTTCGCGAGGGAGCCGCGGATGACGGCGTTCAGCCGCTCCACCACAGCGGGCGGCGTGCGCGCGGGCGCCAGCACGCCGAGGCCCTGCGTGTAGTCCTCGAAGCCCGGGAAGCCGACCTCCGCCATGGTCGGCACATCCGGGAAATCGGCGTTGCGCAGGGGGGTGGAGATGCCGAGCGCGCGCAGCTGGCCGCGGGCGATCTGCTCCCCGATCCCGATCATCGGGTAGAACATGAAGCTGACGCGCCCGGCCATCACCTCGCTCAGCGCCGGTGCATTGCCGCGGAAGGGCACGTGGGTCATCTGCGTCTCCGACCGCGCCGCCAGCAGCGCGCCCGCCAGATGCGCGGACCCGCCATTGCCGGCGGAGCCATAGGAGATGGCGCCGGGCTGCGCCTTCGCCGCCGCCACCAGCCCCTGGATGGAGTCGAAGGGCGCGCCCGGCGCCGCGACGGCGATCAGCGGCAGCATCGCCAGCAGGCTGACGGGCGCGAAATCCCGCAGCGGGTGGTAGCGCGCATTCGGCAGCAGGATGGCGTTCACGCTGTGGGACAGGGTGCTGACCAGCAGCGTGTGGCCATCCGGCGCCTCCCGCGCCACGGCCTCCGTCGCCACCAGGGCATTGGCGCCGGTGCGGTTCTCCACCACCACGGATTGCCCGAGCGCGGCCGTCATGTCCTGCGCCAGCACGCGGGCGATGACATCGGTCGGCCCGCCCGCGGCGAAGCCCACCACCAGCCGCACGGGGCGGGTGGGATAGGGTTGCGCCAGCGCCGGCGCGGCCAGCGCGGCGCCCAGCCCGCCCAGCAGCAGCCGCCCGCCATCCCGCCTGGTGAAGCCGGCCATGGTCGTTCCTCCCCTTCTGTCGGGGCGATCCTCGCCTGATCGGCGGGGCGGGTCCACCGGCGGGTCCAGCGGGCCGGCGGCGACGGCATGGTGCAGTGCGGTGGCGGGCTTAATCGGGCGGTAATTCGCGGCGGGGCATGGTGGGCCCATCGCACCGCCCAGCACCGGAAGACCCGTGTCAGCGCAGCACCGTTCCCCCAGCCCGCGGCTCCTGGCCCTGCCGGCCCCGGCCGACCGGCCCGTGCCGGCCTGGCACAGGCTGCTGCTGCCGGGGGTGGCCTTCGGCGGCGGCGTCGCGGTGGCGGTCCTGGCCGCCGCCCTGATGCGCCCGCCCGCGCCCGCCGTGGTGGTGGCGGAGCCCGCCGCGAACCCGGTGCCGGTGGAGGCCATGGTCGCCCCGGCGCTGGAAGCCGCCCGCCGCGCCGAGGCGCAGGCGGACCGGGCGGAGGCCGCCGCGCAGCGGGTGGAAGGCAGCCTGGCGCAGCGCAGCCCGCAGGGGGACCGCTTCCTGGCCGCGGCGCTGCTGCTGCAATCCAGCATCGCCACGCCGCGCCCCTGGCTGCGCGAATTCCAGACCATGGCGGAGCTGGCCCCCGCCGGCGCCCTGCCCCGCCCGGTGGCGGAGGTGCTGATGAGCCACGCCGCCCGCGGCCTGCCCTCGGAGCCCGAGCTGCGCGAGCGTTTCGCCGCGCTGATGCCGCAGCTGATCGCCCGCGCGCCGCAGCATGGCGGGCTGATCAGCCAGGGGCTCGGCATGATGCGCGGCGGCTTCGCCGCCATCGGCCTCGCCGCCCCGCCGCCGCCCTCGGACCAGGAAGTGGCGATCAGCGCGGTCGCGCAGCAATTGCGGCGCGGCAACCTCGCCGGCGCCGTCGCCGATGCCGCGGCGCTGGATGCCGGCTTGCAGCCCCTGCTGGCCGGCTGGCTGGCGCAGGCGCGGGCCCGTCTCGCCGTCGAACAGGCGGTGCAGGAGACGCTGCTGCGCGCGCTGTCCCCGGCCGCCGCGCCCGCCGCCACCCCCGGCGCGGGCGTCGCCGCCGCGGGCCGCCCCTCATGATCCCCCCGCCATCCTCCACGAAGGAGAAGCCCTTGCGCCGGACCTTCCTGCCGCTCATCGCGGCCCTCGTCGCCCTGGGCGGTGCCAGCGCCGCCGCGCAGCCCGTGGCGGCGCCCGGCGTGGCGGCCGCGGGCTCCCCCGCCGCCGGCCTGACGCTGCGCGACCGGCTGATCATCGTCAGCTCCTCCTCCTCCGCCGGCATCGCGCAGCTGCTGGCGCAGAACTTCACCGAGCGGTTCGAGGGCGCCAACGCGCCGCAGCTGCGCGCCATCGGGTCGAGCCAGGCGCTGGAGCTGTTCTGCGCCGGCGTCGGCGTGCAGACGCCCGACATCGCCATCACCACGCGCCGCATGCCGCGCGCGGTGGCGGAGAACTGCGCCGCCAACGGCGTGCGCGACATCATCGAGCTGCAGGTGGGCCTCGGCGCCGTGGTGCTGGCCGCGCGGCGGGGGGAGGTGCTGCCCAATGTCAGCTCCCGCCAGGTGTGGTCGGCGCTGGCGGCGGAACAGCCGGTGGAGGACGAGTTCGTCCCCAACCGCTTCGCGAACTGGGCGGATATCGGCCCGGGCCTGCCGCGCCAGCCGATCCGCGTCATCGTCCCCGCCGCCGGCAGCGGCACGCGCATGCTGTTCGAGGACCTGGTCCTCGAGGCCGGCTGCCGCCATGTGCGCGACATCCGCCTGATCTTCGAAGCCAGCTACCGCCGCGGCAAATGCGTGACGCTGCGCAACGACGGCGTGGTGACGGCGGTGCCCGCCGCCGAGGTGCCGGCGCGCCTGCTCGCCGCGCCGCCGGGCACGCTGGCGGTGATGAGCTACGACCAGCTGGTCGCCAGCGGCGGCAACTTCCTCGCCGTCTCGCTGGATGGCGACCTGCCGACGGCCGGCAGCATCGCGAACGGCAACTACGAGCAGTCGCGCACCTACTACCTCTACGCCAAGCGCCAGCACGGGCGGAACCAGCAGGGCGTGGGCGTGGTGCGGGGCCTGCGCGAATTCCTGAACGAGGCCAGCAGCGAACAGGCCGGCGGGCCCGGCGGCTACCTGACGCTGGCCGGGCTGGTGCCGCTGCCGCCCGCGGACCGCGCGGCCCAGCGCCGGATCGCCGAACGCCAGACGCTGATGTCCCGCTGACGCCGAAGGAACGCCCCATGCCCGCGAAAGCCCCCCGCCCCATGCTGCCCCGCCTGCCGGCGGCCCTCGCCCTTGCCGCGCTGCTGGCGCTGCCCGGCGCCGCCGGGGCGCAGACCGCGCCCGGCGCCACCCCCGTGCCGCGCACCGTGGTCACGGTGCCGCTGCAGGACCTGCCCTCCGGCGATTCGCTCGGCGACCGCGCGGAACGCCTGTGGTCCGGCATCCTGGACGCCTTCGGCTTCGGGCTCAGCACCAGCAACTTCATGCGCCGCCCCGCCGCCGGCGCCCATGACCAGGCGCGGGAGGACTTCACCTGGCTGATGGATGTCGCGGGCTACAAGCTGAAGGAAATCGAATCGGCCGTCAGCCTCTTCCCCAGCCTCAGCCTCACCTTCGGCCAGGCGCGGGAGCTGACGGAGGGCGACCGCGACTACCTGGAGCGGATGCTGGAACGCCACGCCCGCGCCAATCCCGGGCCGCTTTCCGCCATCCAGCGCACCATCGTGCGCGGCATCATGGATGCCGGGGAGATCGGCGGCTTCACCGTGGACAAGGTGGAGGTGGACCTCTTCCCGCTGCCGAAGGTGAAGCTGGTGCTGACGCCCACCGATGCGCCGCTGGGCATCGAGGCCAGCCGCATCATGCGCGCCATCGAACGGCTGAACCAGCGCGTGCAGGGCGCGCTGCCGCGCACCCAGGGCCAGGGCTTCGAAGCCCCGGCACCCGGCCAGCGCGGCCCGGCGCTGCGGCCCGCCACGCTCGATTTCTGACGGTTCCCCACCCCCACCGACGGCGCACCAGAAGGGTGCGCGGCTTCCAGGAAGGAAGGCGACACGATCGATGTCCATGACCGATGCCGCGGGCCGTGCCCGCTTCACGGAGTTGGTGAAGCTTCAGACGCAGGGCCGGCGCTTCCTGGACCGTGACCAGGAACGCAAGCTGCTGGAGGAAGGGCTGACGCGCTACGGGCTGACGCTCGACCAGGCGCAGGGCCTGCTGCGCGGCGCGGCGCAGGATGGCGACGTCGCCATGGAAGCGGAACTCGGCACCTCCTCCCGCCAGCTGCTGCGCACGCTGGCGGATCGCCACAACCGCGTCGCGCGCGACGATTTCGGCCGCGCCGTCGCCTTCTACCGCGCCCGCGCGGGCGGGGAGCTGACGGAAGCGGAAGCCCGCCGCCGCGTGAAGCGGCTGATGGAGGAACTCGACCTCCAGCCCCGGCCCAGCGGCCGCATCCTGCGGACGCGCCGCTGGTACCGATCGATCGACGCCTGACCATCCTTCCATCCCGACGGAGACTGACCATGCCGCGCCTGCTGCTGCTGCTCGCCTTCCTCGCCTTCGCGCTTCCCGCCGCCGCGCCATCCGCCGCGGCGCAGACCGCCACGCCGGCGCCGCGCGCGGCCAGCGTCACCCTGCCGCAGCTGCAGCTGCCTTCGGTGCCGGACATCTCCGCCGGCCATGCCGCGGCGCTCGGCGCGGGGCTCTTCGCCGGGGCGCTGGCGGGTTCCGCGCTGATCCAGGGCGGCTTCTTCGGCGCCGCCATCGGCGCGATCGCGGGCGTCACCATCGGCAACTGGGCCTGGAAGGAACACGGCCCGGAGGACTGAGCCGGAGGATCGAGGCCGCCGCGCCCCGCGCGGCGCGCATCGCCGCGGCCCGGCAGGATGCCGGGCCTTCCCGCCCGAGACGCCGAGGAGGAGCCCGGTCTTGGACATCCTGCTGCCGCACAGCCTGGCGGCGCTGCCGGCCTGGGCCGGCATCATCGTCACCATCGGCGTGCCGGTGGTGATCGCGCTGCTCTTCGGGCGGGCGATGTACGCGCTGTTCACGCCGCATGAATTCGCCACCAACGCCACCGTCGGCGCGGTGAAGTACGGCTTCGTGGTGGAGATCTACGCGGTGGTCGCGGCGCTGGCGCTGGTCGGCGCCTGGGACACCTACCAGACATCGCGCGACACGCTGCAGAAGGAAGCCAGCGGCCTTTACATGCTGGCGCTTTCCGTCGATACCTTCAGCGGGCCCGATTTCGCGGAGGCGCGGCAGGAGATGCGCGCCGCCATCCGCGGCTATGCCGCCGCCGTCGTCTCCGACGACTGGCCCGGCATGCAGGCCGGCACGCCCGTCCCGGCCTCCGACCCCGCCTTCCAGCGCCTGACGCGCGCCTTCCTCGACATCGATGGCGTCTCCTCCGGCCAGCAGGCCCTGCAGCAGAAGATCGGCGACTGGATCGGCAGCGTGGCGGAAGCGCGCATCGGGCGGCTTTCCGTCACCAGCCGGTCGCTGGCGGGGCTGATCTGGCTGCTCGTCATCACCGTCTCGGTCGCGGTGATCGCCTTCCAGTGGTTCTTCAACGGCGGCAGCGCGACGATGCACTACGCCATGGGCAGCGTCATCGCGCTGATCGTCGGCGCCGTGCTGCTCGTCGCCCTCAAGCTCGCCTTCCCCTATGTCGGCGACCCCGCGCTGCTGACGCCCCGGCCCTTCCTGGCGCTGATGGAGGTGACGTGATGGCGCGCGTCGCCCTCACGCGCGGCCCGTGGCGCGTCGCGCTAGTGCGCAGCCCGTGGCGCATAGCGCTAGTGCGCAGCCCGTGGCGCGTAGCGCCAACGCTGGAAGCCCAGCAGCAGCAGGGCGAAGACCCAGAAGTTCAGCCTGGCCGCCAGCCAGGCGGCGAGGTGCGCGGCATAATGCAGCAGCAGCGCGACGCAGGCGGCCAGCAGCAGGAAGGCGACCAGCGCGCGCAGCCGCGCCAGGCCGCGCCACAGCCGCAGCGCCACGCCGCCGCCGGCCAGCAGCCCCGCCAGCGTCAGCAGCCCCGCGAAGCCGGCCGGGCCATCCAGGCGCCGCGTGGCCAGCAGGGCAGCCTGCAGCGTCTCCCGCCCCGGCACCAGGCTGCCGGCCAGGAAGCCGCCCAGCCCCTGGTCCCAGCGGCCCCGGCCGTCGAAGACCTGCGCCAGGCGGAAGGCCTCCCCATGCGGCAGCGCCAGCAGGAGCGCGAGGCCGAGCGCGAGGCCGGTGCCGAGGGCCGCGACATGCAGCAGCGGCACCGCCTCCGCATCATGGGGCGCGGCCAGGCTGAAGGCCCCGCTGGCGCCGCGCAGCAGCAGCAGCGCGACGAGCAGCGCCACCACCGCCTCGATCGCGCCCCAGGCCAGGGCCGCCATGCCGCCATATTCCATGGTGCCACTCCTCCGAACCGCGCCGAGCCGTCCCGCATCATGCGGCCGCACCGCTTTCCCAGCCGTTACGGCCTGCTGCTGGCGCTGCTGCTGGCCTGCGCCGCCCCGCCGGCGCGGGCGGAGACGCTGGCCCTCGCCCTGCCCGACGGCGGCTGCACCCTGCTGGCGGCGCCGGAGGGCGCGGCGCGCCAGGTGGCTGAGGAGCTGGCCCGCGACGCGACGCAGATCCGCGACATGGCCGCCCGGCTGCTGGCCGATGCCGCCACCATGCGCCTGGCGCCGGCGCGCGAACGCGTGCCCCGCTTCGGCGACTGGGCCTATGGCTGGGTGCAGAGCTACGTCACCTCATACCGCGTCCTG
This sequence comes from Falsiroseomonas ponticola, assembly GCF_016805305.1. Lineage (GTDB taxonomy): Bacteria > Pseudomonadota > Alphaproteobacteria > Acetobacterales > Acetobacteraceae > Falsiroseomonas > Falsiroseomonas ponticola. The sequence goes on from NZ_JAERQN010000001.1 coordinate 168,857, forward strand.
GTGCGCGGCGCGGTGGGGCTGGCGGATGCCCTGGCCGGGCGGGGCGAGGTGCCGGACCCCGCCCGGATCGCGGAGGAGATGGCCGCGCCCATCCGCGAGGAATTCCGACTGCGCGTCCTGTACCCGGCGCTGGAGGAAGGCGGCTTCGGCGCGGATCTCGCCCATGTCGGCGCCGTGGTCGATGCCGAATGGGCCCGGGCGCTGGACGCGGCCGCCCGGCGGCTGCGCGCCCTGCCGCCCGGCACCGGCCAGCCCGTGGCGGTGCTGGACCTGGCCGCCGCCGCCCGCCCCCTGGCGCCGGCCCTGGCCGCCGCCGCGCCGGACGACCCGATGGCGGTGATCGCGGAGGAAGGCGCCGAGACCGGCATGGTGTTCATGCGCTCCCTCCGCCCCATGGCCGCGCGGCTTGGCGCCGTGGTGGTGCGGGTGAGCGAGGCGGGGTCGATCGTCGCGACCGGCGGCGTCTTCGGCTACGCGATGGCCGGGCTGCCCGGCACCGTCATCGGCGTGGCGAGCGGCATCGGCGCCTCCTGGGGCATCGACTGGCTGTTCAACAAGCTCGATGCCACGCTGAACCGAACGGCCTTCGAGGCACAGGCCCTGGAGGCGATCGGCAATGCCGAGCGGCGGCTGGCCGCCGAAGCCACGCAGGCCACCGCCGCGGCGCTGCAGGCCCGGCTGGACGCGCTGCTGCGCGCCGCACCCTGCCCATGATGCCCCTGCCCACCCCCGCGGCGGCGGAGGAGCCGGCCGCGCCGCCGGCCCCGCCCCCCGCCGCGCCCCGCGCGTCGCGCCTGCCGCTGCTGCTCTCGGCCGGGGCCTTCCTGCTCTCGGCCGCGGCGCTGGCGGCGGCGCTGGACCGGCCCCTGCCGCCCGTCGTCGCCTCGGCCGCCGCGGTGATGCCCGCGCCGCTGCCGGCGGATGCGCCGCTGCCGCTGATCGGGATCGAGCTGCTGCTGCCGCACCTGCCGCGCGCCGCCCCCTTCCCGCGCGCCTTCGCCCTGGCCCTGGCCTTCGCCGCCGGCGATGCGGAGGCGAGCGCGCTGCTGGCCCCGCTGCACGCCGTGGCGCCGCATGGCGCGCCCTCCGCCCGGCAATTGGCCGAGAGCTTCGGGGAAGCCGCGGAAGCCGCGCTGCTGGCGGAGATGGGGCTGGCCCCGGATGCCGGCTGGCTGGCACGGCGCGCCGCCGCCACCATGCGCTTCGGCGCCAGCCTGGGCAGCACCGGCACGCCCACCCTGGCCGCCGTGCAGGCCGCCACCACCGCGCTGGCGGCCGCGGACCTTCCGGCGGCGGAGGCCGCGCTGGCCGGCCTGCCGCCCGCCCCGGCCGCCGCGCTCCGCCCCTGGCGCGAAGGCCTGCAGCGGCGCCTGGCCGCCGATGCCGCCGCGCGCCAGCTGGCGGCCCTTGCCCTGCAGCGGGTCGCGGCGCGATGAGCGTCGCACCGTTCAACTGGCGGGGCGTGGTGGCGCGGGGGCTGTTCAGCCTGTTCATCGTCTTTGCCATCTACAACCCCTCCGGCACCTCCTACCTCCATTGGGTGCTGGGCGGCTTCGACTGGTTCTGGGCCAAGCTCGCCATCGGCGCCGTGCTGGCCACGATCCTGATCCTGCTGTGGCGAACGACGATGGGCGTGCTCGGCCGCACCGGCGTCGCGCTCGTCCTCCTCTTCTCCATCGGCACCAGCGTCACCCTGGCGCAGCTGACGGGCCAGCCGCTGCTCGATGGAGCCACCCTGCTCATCTGGGCCCTGGTGAGCATCGCGGCCGTCTTCACCGCCGGCCTGTCCTACTCCCACCTCGACCACCGCCTGACCGGCATCACCCACACGGAGGAAGTCAAAAAGTGACTCCCGTAGCCCCCGACGCATCGAAGGCCGATGCCTTCGTGCTCAGCTGCATCGACCCGCGCCTGGTCGATGACGTGACGCAGCTGCTGGCCACCATGGGCCGCACCAACCGCTACAGCGAGATGCGGATCGCCGGCGCGGCGCTGGCCGCGGTGGACGAGGCGCGGCCGGGCTGGAACAGCGCGGTGTGGGACAACCTCGCCGCCTCCCGCCAGCTGCATGGCGTGCGGCGCGTGATCATCATCAACCACCGCGACTGCGGCGCCATGAACCTCTGGGCCGGACGCAACCTGGCGGCGGACCCGGTGGAGGAGGAGCGCCAGCACCAGGCGGTGATGGACCGCGCAGCGGCGGAGGTGCTGCGCCGCCATCCCGACATGGCGGTGGAGCTGCACCTGATGGCGCTGGATGGCAGCACGCAGCGCCTGCCCTGCGCGGCCTGCAACGCGGCCGCCGAGCGTCGCCTGGACACGATGCGCCCGATGCTGCGGGCCGAGGCCGTGGCACCCCCGCCCCCGCCCTCTCCGCCCGCCGGCGCGCCCGCCTTCGCGGAGCTGGTGCGCCTGCGCCTGTCCGGCGGCCTCGCGGATGCGGAGGCCGAGCGCGCGCTGCTGACCGAAGGCGTCACGCGCTACGGCCTGACGGCGGCGGAAGCGCGCGCCGCGCTGGCGGCGGAAGCCACGCGCCACGGCGCCACGCCCAGCACCGCCGCGCGGCAGGTCGTGGTCTTCCTGCGCGCGCAGGCGGATGGGAAGGGCCGCGTCTCCCGCCGCGATGTCGGGCATGCGGCGTCGCTGTATCACGGCCTGGCCGGCAACCAGGGCCGCCGCGCCGATGCCGATCGCGCGGTGGCGAAGCTGATGGAGGCCGAGGGCCTGTCCCCGCGCCCCGACGGCGTGCTGCGCACCACCACCTGGTACCGCCGCCTGGCGGAGGCGTAGCGCTACCCGGCCCCGGCCGCGCGCGCCGCCTGGGTGATGCGCGCGGCCATGGCCTGCAGCGGGCGGTTATCCGCCAGGCTGAACAGGAAGGCGTTCTCCGCGAAGGCATCGCGCAGGTAGTGGCCCGTCGGCGCCGGCGCGCCGGCATAGGTCAGCCGCAGGAACTGCACCAGCAGCAGCGACCGCACGAGGTGCACGCCGACCAGGCTGCGCAGCAGGATGGTCGTCTCCATCTCCCGCTCCAGATGCGACAGCAGGTTCACCGCCGTGAACCAGGGCCCGTGGCGCAGGATGCGCAGCCGGTCCGCATGCAGCACCAGGTGCCCGCCCATGCCGTGCAGCGATGCCAGCACGGGATCCGGCTTCCAGCCCCTGCCACGCATCACAGCCTGCGCCATCGCCTCGCCTCCTCGCGCGCGAAGCTAGCACCAGGCGCCATCAACGGCCGGTTAAGCGCGGCGGGCGCAGGCTGGGGCATGGACCTGTCGCCGCTGCTGCACGGCCTGCCGAGCCCCGCCATCTACGCCAGCTTCATGGCCGCCGCCGCGCTGGCGGCCGCGCTGGCCTGCGCCGCGCTGGCGCCGCTGGCGCGCATCCCGCAGACCAAGGAACACATCGACATCGCCATGCGCACCACCGGCGCGGTGATGGCGGCGCTGACCCTCATCCTCGCCTTCTGCGCCGTGCAGGCGCGCAGCCAGGCCGGCGATGCGCAGCGCCTGGTCACGACGGAGGTCGCGGCGATCGCGACCATGGCGCGCATCGCGGATCGCGCCGGGGTCGCCGGCCATGCGCTGCGGCAGGACCTGGCCGCCTATGCGCGCAGCATCGCCGATGACGAGTTCCCGGTCATGGCGCTGCAGGGCCGCCACCCCGCGACCCAGGCGGTGCTGGAACGGCTGGAGGCCGGCTTCTACCAACTGGCCGCGACGGCGCCGGAAGTGCTGGCCACCGACATGCTGCAGGAATTCGACGACATGGACGGCGCGCGGGACAAGCGCCTGGATGGCGCGCGCATCGGCCTGCCGCAGGAATTCTGGATGCTGATCCTGGTGCTGTTCGGCCTGCTGGCGCTGACCGGCGCGCTGTATCCGCCGCGGCTGCACACGGTGGCGATGCTGGCGGTGCAGGCGGCCGGCGTGGGCGCGCTGATCGCCTTCGTCTTCCTGATGGACCAACCCTTCCGCAGCAGCATCGGCGTTTCCGCCAGCCCCTACCAGGCGCTGTCGCAGAGCCTGGCGCATCGCGCCGCCGCCATCCCCGGCAGCACGCGCCACGCCAGGCCCTGAGGATCAGGGCAGCAGCGGCATCTCCAGCCGGCAGCCCGCCGCGCCCGTGCGCAGCGCGATGGCGATGGGATGCGCCTCCGCCCCCGTGGCGCGGCGCGGATCGGTGCCGGTGCCGGGGTTGATCGGATGCGCGGGGAAGCAGGCCCCGGCGATGGACAGGCGCAGCGCCTCCCCAGGCTGCAGCGTGATGCAGAGCGGGCGCATCGCGAGGCGGAGTCCGGAGACGGCGCCGGCCTCGATCCGCGCATGGGCCTGGGAGAGCGCCATGACGCGCCCTTCCCGCGTCACCAGCGACAGCGTCGCGTTGAGGTCGAAGGATTCCGCATCCGTCTCCGCGCTCAGCACCACGGCGGGATCGCCGGCATAGGTGACGGGCGCGGCGACGGGCGCGCTGGTGAAGCAGGCGATGTCGAAGCGGGCATCGATCTCCGCCCGGTCGCGCCAGCCCTGCCCCGCGCCATGCGCGAGCCCGAAGGCCGGCACGGGCCGCCAGGGATCGTGCACGAAGCGCTCCCAGCCCTCGGCCGCGGGCGCATCGGCCACCAGCGCGCCGTCGTCGCTGCGCATGGCGGCAAGGCCGTTGCCCGCGCAGTGCAGCACCTGGCGCGGCCCCTCCGGCCAGGCCTCGAACAACCGCCAGCCGCGCGTGCCGAGGTCGAAGAGCCGCACGGCAGGCTCCCGCATCCAGGGCGCGGGATCATGGCCCTTCAGCGCATGGTCGAAGAAGTCCACCTGCATCCCGTCGATGCCGCTCAGCGCTTGCGCGCCGAAATCCACCCCCGCCCCCTGCGGCGCCCAGGCGAGATGCGTCCAGGGCCCGATGACGAGGTGCCCGCCGAGATGCCTGAACCCAGCCACCGTCCCCGCCAAATGGTAGTCGAACCAGCCGCCGGTGAAGAAGGCGGGCACCGCGGGCCGGGCCTCGCCGATCAGCGCGGCCGATGACGCCTGCCGCACATAGGGATGCTCCGGCCCCGCTTCCCGCCACAGCGCGTAATGGCTGTAGGCGGCATGCCGGCGCAGCACGCTGGGATCCGCCGGCACCGGCCCATCGAAGCGCATCCCGCCATTGGCCGCCGCGGCGAGTTCCGCGAAGGCTTCCGGATCATCCGCCCGCTTCGCCATCAGCGCCGCCATCTGCGCGGCCCAATAGGCGCTGCCGCCGAGCGTGAAGGCGCCCCCCGGCGCGATGCGCTCCTTGTAGAAATCCCAGAGCGCCATGCCCGGCGCGATCGCCTTCAGCGCCGGCGGCGATTGCGAGAGCGCCAGCGTCTGCGCCGCCCCCTGGTAGGAGAAGCCGTACATCCCGACCACGCCGGAGGAGCCCGGCAGCCCCGCCGCCCAGGCGATGCTCTCCGCCCCATCCGCGGCCTCCGCCGAATAGGGCAGGAACCTGCCCTCCGAGGTGCCGGCGCCGCGTACATCCTGGATGACGGTGATGAAGCCCCGCGCGGCATACCAGGCGGGATGCGCGTAGACGACCGTCGAGGCGATGCCGCGCCCATAGGGCTGGCGCATCAGCAGCACGGGATGCGGCCCAGGGGAGGCCGGACGCCACACCGCCGCATCCAGCCGCGTGCCGTCCGCCAGGCGCATGGAGACGGTGTCGTCGGGCCGCATCACAGCGCCTTCCGCAGCGACCAGCCGCTGGTCGGCAGGTCGATGCCCGCGCGGGAATCCTCCGGCGCATCGAAGACCAGCTTGCCGGGGTTGAGCAGGTTCCTCGGGTCCATCACGCGCTTGAACACCGCGTCCCGCGCATCGAACTGCTTGATGCCGACCTTCTTGACGGAGGAGCTGTGCGAATTGGCCACGCTCACCCCCTCCGCCTGCATCGCCTGCACCAGCGCCGCCATCTGCGCCTCGCTCTCATACAGCACCGCCGGCGTGCCCATGGCCAGCAGCTTGCCGCCGGTTCGTTCCAGCTCGAGCCGCATCGGCGCCTCCGGATAGCGCGCATGCACGCGGCCGATGGAGCCGACCAGGTCCTCGGTCGGGAAGAGGCCCATCACGCCGGTGAAGCGCGGATCGCTCTTCTGGATGTGGATGTTGGAATGGCCCCAGGAGAATTCGTAGAGCGGCGCGCCATAGGGCCCTTCGCCCTCCGCGCTGTCGCTCGCGATCAGCCCGCCATGCTCCGCGACCAACTGGCGAAAAGCGTCCATGAAGGGCGCGGCGATGAGGCAGGAAACCATCGAATGCCCATCCGGCACGATGGTGCCCATGGGCTTCATCAGGCGCGGGATGGGCCAGCCCTGGATGCTGACGAGCTTGCGGATGATCGCATCCTCCTGCGCCAGCTGCACGCCGAAGCGCACCGCCTGCATGAAGTCCGGGAAGGAGGCCAGGCATTCGCGCCATGCCCAGGCCGGCGCCAGCGGCATCTCGCATTCCAGGATCACGGCATTGGCGCCATAGGCGTGGTGCACCAGGGCGATGTCGGCGCCGCGCAGCTCCACCACGCGCGGCTCCTCCTCCATGCTCATCACTTCCAGCGCCAGGATGTTGCCCTTGTCCGCCAGCATGCCCCAGACGCAGGACCCGATGCCGGCATGCCCGCCGCTGATGAACCCCGCGATGGTGGCGCTGCGCTTGGTGGAGGGATGGATGCGAAGCTCCCAGCCCTGCGGCCGCGTCTCCGCATCCACATCGATGCACATCGTGCCCGCCTTCACGCGCACCACGCCCGGCTTCTGCCAGACCACGCCGGCGAAGCCCGTCATGTCCAGCAGCACGCCGCCTTCCAGCGGCACGGATTGCCCGAAATTCGCCGTGCCCCCGCCCCGCGGCGTGACCGGCAGGCCGAGCCGGCAGGCGGCGGAGAGCACGCGGGCGATCTCCTCCCTCGTGCGCGGCGTCACGATCACCTCCGCGAACTTGTCCTTCAGCGCGCGCCGGAGCATGGGCGAGACGGCGAAGCGATCCCGGCTGCGCAGCCTGACGGCGGCGGGATCGGTGATGCAGGGGACATCCCCGATGGCGGCGGCGAAGGCGGCGATGCGGTCCATGCGAACTCCGATGGCGAGGCGTCCTGCCCCCGGGGCAGCAAGACCCGTGCCCGTCGCGCCATCGCGGTAGCGCGGCCCCGGCGGGCGCCACGCTGCCCATGCCATGGGCGGGTTGCATGCAAGCTGCACAGCGGGACGCCAGCCGGGCTCATCCCGCCAGGGCGGATGGCAGGCAAGGCGCGGCACGGCGATTGCAACCCACCAGCCCCGATCGGCAGGGGAATGCACCCATGGGTCTTCGCAACTGGATCACGCGGCTGGGGGCGGCCGCGCTGGCGCTGACAGGCGCCAGCGCCACCGCGCAGGAACGCATCACCTTCGTGACCTCCTGGCGCGCCCAGGCGGAACAGGGCGGCTACTACCAGGCGCTGGAGAAGGGGTTCTACCGCGAATGCGGGCTGAACCTCGTCATCCGCCAGGGCGGCCCGTCGATCGACCCCGTGCAGCTGCTGGTCGGCGGCGCGGTGGAAATCGGGCTTTCCTCCGTCAGCGACGCGACCTTCCACATGCACCAGGCGGGCTTCCCCGCCCGCGCCGTCATGGCCGCCTTCCAGCGCACGCCGCAGATCCTGATGGCGCATCCCGATAGCGGGATCGAGAGCTTCGAGGATATGCGCGGCAAGCCCATCATGATCGCGGGCAGCGCGCGCAACGCCTATTGGCCGTTCCTGCGCAGCCGCTACGGCTTCACCGACAGCCAGATCCGCAACTACACCGGCCAGATGGCCGCCTTCCTCGCGGACCGCAACGCCATCCAGCAGGGGCTGATCACCAACGAGCCCAATCTCGCCACCCAGGCGCTCGGCCGCCCGCCCAAGGTCTTCATGATCGCGGACAGCGGCTATGGCACCTACGGCTCCGTCGTCGTCGTCGGCCAGGCGCTGATCGACCGGCGGCCGGAACTCGTGCAGTGCTTCGTCCAGGCCTCCGTCCGTGGCTGGACCGACTACCTGGCCGATCCGACCGCGGGCTTCGCCGCCGTGGCGCGGGAGAATCCGCAGAACACGCCGGAGATCATGCGCAACGCCTTCGACAGCCTGCGCCGCGCCAACATCGTGGAGACGGAGGAGACGCGCATCCACGGCGTCGGCACCATGAGCGATGCGCGCTGGCAGTCGCATTACGAGGCGCTCGCCCGCGAAGGCATCGTCCAGCCCGGCTTCGACTGGCGCCGCGCCTATACGCTGCGCTTCCTGAACCGCGCCACCGGCAGCTGAACCATGTCCGCCACCAGCGCCGATGATGCGCCCGCCCGCCCCGGTCCCGCTGCCGCGGATTGGCTGCTGCCAGCGCTGGGCGGCGCGATCTTCCTCGGCGGCTGGGAAACGCTGGTACGTGTCCTGAGCGTGCCGAAGTTCATTCTGCCCGCGCCCAGCCTGATCTTCGAGACATTGATAAAAGATCGGGCGAGCCTGCTGGAGGCGCTGGGCTTCACCGCGACCATCACCCTCTCCGCCTTCGTGCTTGCCATGCTGTCGGGCATCGCGCTCGGCGTCGCGCTGACGCAGAACCGCATGGTGGAGCGCACCTTCTGGCCCTATGCCGTGATGATGCAGGTGACGCCGGTCATCGCCATCGCGCCCATCATCGTCATCTGGGTCGGGCTGGATCGGGTGTGGCTGGCGCTGCTGATCCTGGCCTGGCTGGTCGCCTTCTTCCCCATCCTGTCGAACACCGCGGCGGGGATGAAGTCCGTCGATCACGGCTTGAGCAACGTCTTCGACCTCTGCGGGGCGTCGCGCTGGAAGCGCTTCCGCTACCTGCAGCTGCCGGGCGCGCTGCCCTACATCCTGGCCGGCGCGCGCATCTCCTCCGGCCTCTCCGTCATCGGCGCCGTCGTCGCGGAATTCGTGGCGGGCAGCGGGTCCGCCACCGGCCTCGCCTGGGTCATCGTGGAGAGCGGGTCGCTGCTGAACGTGCCGCGCATGTTCGCGGCGCTCTTCCTGCTCTCCGCCTTCGGCATCACCATCTGGCTGGTCATGTCCGCCGTGCAGCGCGCCCTGCTGCGCCGCTGGCACGAAAGCGAATTGGCGCGGGAGAATTGAGCGGCATGGACATGCACCATCCCGCCGAGCCCCTGCTGCGCCTGCGTGGCGTGGACAAGGTCTATACCAGCGGCACCGTCGCGCTGCGGGAAATCGACGGCGCTGCGCCTGATCGCGGGCCTCGGCAAGCACAGCGGCGGCAGCATCGACTGGCCCGGCCGCGGCTTCGTGCCGGGCGACCTCGGCTTCGTCTTCCAGGAACCCACGCTGATGCCCTGGGCCAGCGTCTGGGACAATGTCTTCCTGCCCCTGCGGCTCCGCGACCGCCCGCGCGCGCAGGTGGCGGCGGAGGTCGATGCGGCACTCGACCTCGTCGGCCTCTCCGGCTTCGCCAAGGCCTTCCCGCGGGAGCTGTCGGGCGGCATGCGCATGCGCGTCTCCATCGCCCGCGCGCTGGTGATGAAGCCGCGGCTGCTGCTGATGGACGAGCCCTTCGCGGCGCTGGACGAGATCACGCGGCAGAAGCTCTGCGACGACCTCCTCGGCATCTGGCGCAAGGCGGGCTGCACCGTCGTCTTCGTCACGCACAGCGTCTATGAAAGCGTCTATCTCTCCGCCCGCATCGTCGTCATGGCCGCGCGCCCCGGCCGCATCATCGGGGAGATGGCGGTGGAGGAGCCCTATCCCCGCGACCGGCGCTTCCGCCTGGCGCCCGCCTATGCGGAATACTGCCGGCAGGTCTCGGGCCTGCTGGACCAGGCGATGGCCGGCTAGGCCGCCGGCCGCTTCGTCGCCCAGCCCTTCGTCGCCAGCGTCGTCACCGCCGCGCTCTCCTTCTCCTCCAGCCCCAGCTTGCCGGGGTTCAGCAGGCCATGCGGGTCCATGGCGCGCTTGAAGGCGGCGTCACGCTCATCGATCGCCTTGATGCCGACGGCGCGCACGCCCGTGGTGTGGCTGTTCGCGACATTCATGCCCAGCGCCTGCATCTGGTCCACGAGGCCCGCCAGCTGCGCCTCGCTCTCGAACACCACATAGGGCGATCCCATGCCGACCAGCTGGCCCTGGCTGTAGAAGATCTCGAAGCGCAGCGGCCCTACGCCGCGCATGGCATCGTGCAGCCGCGCGACGGAGGCCTCCAGCCCCTGCGGCGGGAACATTCCCTGCAGCACGGTGTAGCGCGGCTGGTGCTTCTGGATCTGGCGCAGCGCATGGCCGAAGGCGAATTCATAGAGCGGCGCGCCATAACGCCCACGCCCCTCCGCCACGCAGGTCACGATCTGCCCGCCATGCATCGCGACCAGCGCGCGGAATTCCGCGAGGTGCCGCCCCGCCACCATGACCATCGCCATGGAATGCCCCTCCGGCACGATGTCGCCGAGGTTCTTCATCAGCCGCGGCACCGGCCATTCCTGCACGGAAGCCAGCTTGCGCGCGATGCCGGGATGGCTGGCGAAGGCGATCCCGAAGCGCGCGGCCTCCATGAAATCCGGGAAGGCGACCACCGCTTCCTTCCACGCCTCCGCCGGTGCCAGCGGCAGTTCCAGCTCCGTCATCACGCCGTTGGTGCCATAGGCGTGCTGCACCAGCAGCGTGTCGGCACCACGCAGCTCCTCCAGCCGAGGCTCCGCCTCGACGCTCATCACCTGGATCGCGGTGATATTGCCGGAATCGCGCAGCATGCCCCAGCGGCAGGACCCCATGCCCCCGCTGCCGCCGCCGATGAAGCCGCCGATGGTGCTGTCCGACCGCGTGGAGGGATGGATGCGCAATTCCTTGCCATGGGCGCGCAGCACCTCATCGATCTCGCCCATCAGCGTGCCGCTACGGACGCGGACATTCGTGTCGCTGACGGCGACGACGCCGGTATAGCCCGTCATGTCCAGCATCGCGCCACCCGCCAGCGGCACGGATTGCCCGTAATTCGCCGTCCCGCCACCGCGCGGCGTCAGCGGGATGCGATGCCGCACCGCCCAGCGCAGCACGGCGCGCAATTCGTGGTTGTCCCGCGGGCTGACCACGGCCTCGGCCTCCCGCCCCCGCAGCGCCTTCCGCAGCAGCGGGCTGATCGCATACATGTCCCGGCTTTTCGCGCGCACCACGGCGGGATCGGCGGAATGGGGGACATCCGCGATCTCCTGCAGCAGCGCGGCAATGTCGGGCATGGCGAGGCTCCGTCCTGGAAACACACGCGATGCTTGCAGGAAGCATGCCAGAAGCACGGCTTGGCGGGACGGCGCGGCGTGCCCATGATGCGGGCGACCAGCGGGGGAAACACGGCATCGTGGCCGGGAACGACATCATCGCGCGCCTCTCGCGCCTCGACAGTTGCGCGCTCTCCGACGCCATGGACAAGCTCGGCCTGCCGCCCGCGCTTTCCGGCCTGCCGCCCCGCACCGTGCAAGGCCGCATCGCCGGCCGCGTGATGACGGTGCGCCTGGCGGAAGGCCCGCCGCCACCCGGCACCCCGCCCCGCCACCTCTGCTCCGCCGCGATCGAGGCCGCGGAAGCCGGCGATATCCTGCTCATCCAGCACGTACCGGGCCTCGATGCCGGCGGCTGGGGCGGCATCCTCTCCCGCGCCGCGCGCGCCCGCGGCCTTGCCGGCATCATCACCGATGGCGCCGCGCGCGACATCGACGAGGCGCGGGAGATCGCCTTCCCCGTCTTCGCCGCCGCCACCACCGCCCGCACCGCCCGCGGAAGGCTGCATGAGGCCGAGACGGGCGGTGTCGTCACCATCGCCGGCGTGGTGGCACGCCCCGGCGACTTCGCGCTGGCCGATGGAAGCGGCGTCGTCCTCATCGCCGCCGCCGACATCGCCCGCGTGCTGGACGCGGCCGAGATGATCGCGGCGCGGGAGGCCGCGATGGCGCGGGACGTGGAGGCCGGGAAGCCGGTCAGCCTGGTGATGGGCGCCGATTACGAACACATGCTGCAGCGCTGAGGATCATCATGGCCCGCCTCCCCTACCTCACCCGCGCCGACCTCCCCGATCACGACCAGGACCTGCTGAAGCGCGATATCGCACTCAACCGCCTGCTGGCGCACAGCCCCGGCCTGGCGCGCGCCTTCACCGGCCTCGCCATGCATATCCGCCACGCCAGCCGCCTGGATGCACGGCTGCGGGAACTCGCGATCCTGCAGATCGGCTGGCTGGCGCGCAGCCCCTATGAATGGTCGCACCATGTCCGCATCAGCCAGGATTTCGGCTGCACGGAGGCCGATATCCGCGCCATCGGCGTGGAGACCGCCGGCGGCGATTCCGCGCTGGAGCCGCTGGCGAAGCTGGTGCTGCAGGGCGCGCGGGAGATGTGGCACGGCCCCGCCATGTCCACCGCCACCTTCGACGCGCTGCGCCCGCATTTCGATGCGGAGGCGCTGGTGGAACTCACGCTGATCATCGCGACCTATTGCGGCCTGGTGCGCTTCCTCGGGACCATGGAGATCGACGTGGAGCCGGACTACATGCCCTATCTCCTCGCGCATCCCCTGCCCGCATGATCGCCACGCAGGTCCCGGGCGTCTTCCACCGCCGCGTCGGCGAGATCCTCGTCACCGCGCTGCATGACGGCCACCAGGATGCGCCCGTCTCCTCGATGGATGGCATCGGCGCGGAGGAGGCGACGGCGCTGCTGGCCGCCTCCTTCCGCCCGGCGCGGCGCACCGCGGTCAATGCCTTCCTGATCCGGCATGGCAGCCGCATCGCGCTGGTCGATGCGGGCCTCGGCCAGGGCGTGCGTCCCACCGTCGGCTTCGTCGCGCAGCACCTGGCCGAGGCGGGCGTCGCGGCGGCCGCAGTGGACACGCTGCTGATGACGCATCTGCATCGCGACCATTGGGGCGGCATCGCCGACAGCGCGGGCAATGCCGCCTTCCCGAACGCTACGCTCCACGTCCATGCCGATGAACTCGCGCATTGGGACAGCGACGAGGCGATGATGCGCCTGCCTGACCCCGCCCAGCGCCAGGCCATGTTCATCGAGACGCGCAACCGCCTGCGCCCCTATCGCGACCGCATGGCGCCGTTCACGCAGGGCGAGGTCTTCCCCGGCGTCACCGCCATCCCGCTGCCGGGCCACACCCCCGGCCATACCGGCTTCATGGTGTCATCGCAGGGAAAGTCCCTGCTGATCTGGGGCGACATCGTGCATGTCCCGGAAGTGCAGATCGCGCGGCCCGAAGTCACGATGAAGGTGGATACCGACCCGGCGCTGGCCATCGCCACGCGCCGCCGCATCCTCGACCAGGTCGCGACGGACCGGCTCGCCATCGCGGGCATGCACCTGCACTTCCCCGCCTTCGCGCATGTCGCGCGCGAAGGCTCCGGCTATCGCCTGGTGCCGGATGCCTGGACGCTCGACCTCGACGGAGACACGCCATGATGCGCTGGATCGACCTGGACGGCGCCGCGCTGCGCTACCACGACACGGGCGGCGATGGCCCCGTGCTGCTGCTGCTGCATGAGATGGGCGGCAGCCTGGAAAGCTGGGACTTCATGCTGCCGCTGCTGGCACCGCGCTGCCGCGTGCTGCGCTATGACCAGCGCGGCGCGGGCCTGTCGGAAAAGCCGCGCACGCCGCTGACCATGCCCGCGCAGGGCAATGACGCGGTCGCGCTGCTGGATGCGCTCGGCATCACGCAGCCCGTCGTGACAGTGGGGATGGCGGTCGGCGGCGCTCTCGCGCTGCACATCGCCGCCGCGCATCCCGGCCGCGTCCGCGGCGTCGTCGTCTCCTCTCCCGCCACGGGCGTGAACGAAGCCGCTCGCGTCGCGCTGCTGGCCCGGGCGCAGGAGATGGAGACGAAGGGCGCCCGCGCCGTCGTCGATACCGGCCTTCAGACGAGCTACCCGCCCGCCATGCGCGGCGATGCCGAACGCTTCGCGCATTGCCGCGCCTCGCGCCTCGGCGTCGATCCCGCCGGCCAGGCCGCCACGGCGCGGATGCTGGCCGATCTCGACATGACGGCCGACCTCGCCAGCATCGCCTGCCCCGTGCTGGTGCTGGCCGCGAAGCATGACCTGACTCGGCCGCCGGAACGCGTGAGGCCCGTAGCCGAGGCCATCGCCGGCGCCGAGCTCCGGGAGGTGGAGAGCGGCCACTTCATGGCCATCCAGACCCCGGAACTGATGGCCGACGCCGTGCTCGGCTTCCTCGACCGGCTCTAGGAACGCACCAGCCGCCCCGGCCGCGCCCCCGTCTCCGCGCCACGCTCCATGATGGGCACGCCGGAGACGAGGGTCATGTCGTAGCCATCCACGCGCTGCACCAGGCGGCGGCCGCCGGCGGGCAGGTCGTAGATCATCTCCGGATGGTGCAGGCGCAGCCCGTCCAGGTCGATGACGTTGATGTCGGCCTTAAGGCCGGGCTTGAGGCGCCCGCGATCATGGAAGCCGAAGAAATCCGCCGTGCCGCTGGTCTGGCGCTGCACCACGAATTCCAGCGGCAGGCGATCGCCGCGCTGGCGATCGCGCGTCCAATGCGTCAGGCCGAAGGTCGGCATGGAGGCATCGCAGATCACGCCGCAATGCGCGCCGCCATCCGACAGCCCCACCACCGTATGCGGGTCCTGCAGCAGCCCGTGCAGGCGATTGAAGTCGCCGCCGACATAGTTGACGACGGGGAAATACAGCATCCGCCCGCCATCGCCGCCCGTCAGGTAGTCGTAGCAGAAGGCCACGGGGTCCTGCCCCGCCGCGGCGGCCATCGCGGCCATGCTGCGCTCCGGCGGCGGCTCGTAGTCCGGCGGGTCGCCGAGGGCGAACATCTGGTCCCAGCGCGTCGCGATCTGGCGCGACAGCGGCGGCACCATATGCAGCAGGCGCGGAGACGCCTCCTCCGCCAGGATCTTCGCTCGCACCGCCGGTTCCCGCAGTTTTGCGAGTTGCTCCGCCGGCGGCAGATGCGCCAGTTCGTGAAAGCTTTCACGCAGCGCGAAGGGGTTGAGCGAGGTGGTCAGGCCGAGGATCAGCCCGACCGGCCGCGACGCCACCTGCGCCGCCAGCGGCAACCCATCCGCCCGCGCCGCGCGGACATGGCCGAGCAGCCGCTGCAGGCGCCCGGGGTCCGCGTTGCGATCCGTCAGCAGGAACCACACCGGCCGCTGCGTGCTGGCCGCCACCTGGCGCAGCCAGGCGAATTCCGCGGCCTCATCCTCGAAGTCGCTCAGCATGCCGAAGGTGCCGCGGCCCGAACGGCCGATGGCCTGGCCGATCGCCAGCAATTCCCGATGCTCCGCATAGCGCGCGGGCACCAGATCGCCCGTCGGCGTCTTGTGCTGGTCGGTGCGGCTGGTGGTGAAGCCGAAGGCGCCGGCGCGCAGTGCCTCCTCCGTCAGCCTGGCCATCTCCGCGATGTCGTCATCCGTCGCGGCCTGGCGGTTCAGCCCGCGCTCGCCCATGACGTAGACGCGCAGCGGGTGGTGCGCGACCTGCGCCGCCACATCGATGGTGCGCGGCATGGCGTCCAGCGCATCGAGATACTCTGGAAAGCTCTCCCAGTTCCACTGCAGCCCCTCGGCCAGCGTGATGCCGGGAATGTCCTCCACGCCTTCCATCAAATCGATCAGCGCCTGGTGATCGCGCTTGCGCACGGGAGCGAAGCCAACGCCGCAATTCCCGAACAGGATCGTCGTCGCGCCATGCCAGACGGAGGGGGCGAGCACCGGGTCCCAGGTGGCCTGCCCGTCGTAATGCGTATGCACATCCACCCAGCCCGGGGCGACGATGCGGCCTTCGGCCTGCACGTCGCGTTTCGCGGGGCCCGCCTTGCCGCCGACCTGCGTGATGCGGTCGCCATCGATCGCCACGTCGCCGGTGAAGCGGGGCGCCCCCGTGCCGTCCACGATGGTGCCGCCGCGGATGACCAGGTCGTGCATGAAGGCTCCTTGCCAAGGATCGAGGTTGTCCGGACAATGGCCCCGGCCGCGCGGGATGGCAACGGGGATCGGGGACCGATCCTCCGGCTGTGACCGGGGCGACGGGGGAACAGACCAATGGCGATCGAACGGCGCGACATCCTGCTCGGCACCATGGCCATGGCGGCCGGTGCACCGCTGGCCACCCCCGCCCTGGCGCAGCCGCGCGCCGGCCGCACGCTGCTGCTGGCCGCACCCGGCGCGCCGGAGGGTTTCGACGGCGACGCGCTGCGCCCCGGCACGCAGGAAACCGTGGTGCAGGTCTATGAGGGGCTGACGCGCTATGGCCGCGTGATCCGCGACGGCCGGCCCTATCTGAACCCCGATGTCATCGAAGGCCATCTCGCCGAAAGCTGGACGACCTCGCCGGACGGCAAGACCTGGGTCTTCAAGCTCCGCCAGGGCGTGCGCAGCTTCTTCGGGAATGAGATGACGGCGGCCGATGTCGAATGGGGCTGGGCCAAGTCCTTCGCCCAGCGCCGCACCGGCGCCTTCATCGCCAATGTCTCCAACGTCACCGCCGTGAAGGCGATCTCGAAATACGAGGTCGAGTTCACCCTCTCCGCCCCCAGCATGATCCTGCTGAGCGCGCTCACGCTCTACCTGCCGGCGGTCTATGACAGCACGGAGGTGAAGAAGCACGCGACGCCGGAAGACCCCTGGGCGTTGAAGTGGATGGAGACGAACACGGCGGGCTTCGGCGCCTATCACCTGGAATCGATCCGCGCCGGCGAACAGGCCGTCTTCGTCGCCAACCCCAACTATTTCCGCGAACAGCCCTACTTCACCCGCGTCGTCTATCGCGCCGTGCCCTCCGCCGCGTCGCGCATCACGCTGCTGCGCAGCGGCCAGGTGCAGTGGATCCATCGCCCGCTGTTGCAGCAGGTGGCGGAGCTGCGAAGCGACCGCCGCGTGAAGACGCAGGACAGCTTCGGCCGCACCATCTCCTCCGTGCGGATGAATGTCCGCTTCCCGCCCTTCGACAACAAGCTGGTGCGCCAGGCCTTCAACTATGCCGTGGACAAGCCGGCGCTCATCCAGGGCGTCTTCTTCGGCTTCGCGGAACAGGCGCGCTCCATCGTCCCGCCCATCGTCGCGGGCTACGACCCGAGCTTCTTCAACTACGATTACGATCCCGCCAAGGCCCGCGCGTTGCTCGCCCAGGCCAACTTCAACTTCGACCAACAGGTCGAAATCCTCTACTCCCAGATCTTCAACTGGGAGGAGCCGATGTCGATCCAGGTGGCCGCCCAGCTCCAGGCCGTGGGCGTCAAGGCGCGCGCCGTGCGGATCAGCGACAGCGACATGCGCGCCCGCGGCGCCCCCAACCGCCAGGACATGCCGATGTTCTCCTTCGAGGACGGGCCCATCGTCCTCGACCCCGTCTATGCCACCTTCCTGCTCGCCCATTCGCAGGGCGTCTCCAACCGCGCCCGCTTCGCCGATCCGCGCATGGATGCGCTGATCGACGAGGCGCGCCAGACGCTGGACGTGCCGCGGCGGAACGAGCTGATGCGCCAGGCCCAGCAGCTCTGGATGGAGGAGGCGCCCTGGATCGTCACCGTCTATCCCACGGTGTGGGAGGCGATGGCCGGCAACATCTCCGGCTGGTGCCCGCATCCGGATGAGCATGAGCGCTGGTACGATCTGAAGGTGGCCTGACGCACCCATGCCGATCGGGCGGATGCTGGCGCGGCGCCTGGTCCTGGTGGTGCCGCTGCTTTTCGTGATCCTGCTGGGCACCTTCATGCTGGTGCGCCTCAGCGGGCAGGACCCCGTGGGCCTGCTGGCCGGCCCCACCGCGACGGCGGCGGAGATCGAGCTGGTGCGCGCCTCGCTCGCGCTCGACCAGCCGATCTGGGTGCAGTTCGGCGTCTATCTCGGCAAGGTCGTGCAGGGCGATCTCGGCGCCTCCTGGCTCAGCAACCGGCCGGTGCTGGCGGAGATCCTGGACCGCGCGCCGGCAACGCTGGAGCTGATGGCCTGGGGCGTGCTGATCGGCGCGGGCATCGGCATCCCCGTGGGGCTGCGCGCCGCCTTCCGGCCCGACCGTGCCTTCGACCAGCTGAGCCGCTTCTTCTCCCTGCTCGGCTTCTCCGTGCCGACCTACTGGCTCGGCCTCATCATGCTCTTCGTCTTCTTCTACCTGCTGGAATGGGCGCCGCCCGGCATGGGGCGCATCAGCCTGTTCCTGGAACCGCCGCCCCGCGTCACCGGCAGCTACCTGATCGACGGCCTCATCGCCGCCGACTGGGAAGTCGCCTCCTCCGCCGCCTCGCAACTCATCCTGCCCGTGCTCTGCGTCGCCATCATCTCCGCGGCGCCGATCATCAAGCAGACCCGCGCCATCGCGCTGGAGGTGCTGGCCAGCGACTATATCCGCTACGCCCGCGCCCAGGGACTGCCGAAGCGGGAGATCCGCGCCATGGCGCTGCGCAACAGCGCCACGCCCATCGTCACCTTCATCGGCACGGAGATCACGGGCCTGGTCGGCACCACCTCCCTCATCGAATACGTCTTCGCCTGGGGCGGGCTCGGGCAATACGGGCTGTCGGCCATCATCGCGGGCGATTTCGCCGCGGTGCAGGGCTATGTGCTGATGCTGGCGCTCTTCTCCGTCCTCGTCTTCCTGGTGGTCGATATCTACGTCACGCTGACGGAGCCCCGCGCGGCATGAGCGCCACCATCGCCTCCCCCCGCTGGGTCCGGCGCATCGGCGGCATCTCCCGCCGCAGCCCGACTCTCGCGGCCGGCGTCTTCATCATCCTGGGCTTCGCGGTCATGGCCGTGCTGGCGCCCTGGATCGCGCCCTTCGACCCGGAATTCGCGCAGCCCCGCAACGTGCTGGCCGCGCCGGGCGGCGCGCATCTCATGGGCACCGACGGCAACGGGATGGATGTCTTCTCCCGCGTCATCGCCGGCGCGCGCTGGGCCTTCGGCATCGCCATCCCCGCCGTGCTCGTCGGGCTGCTCGCCGGCGTGCCGCTCGGCCTCTATACGGGCTATCGCGGTGGCTGGTTCGATGAGATCGCGATGCGCTTCTTCGATGCGCTGCGCGTCTTCCCCTCCATCATCCTGGCCCTCGCCGTGGTCGCCGCGGCCGGTCCCTCGCTGCTCAACGTGGTGCTGGTGATCGGCTTCCTCGACAGCCCCGTCTTCGCCCGGGTGGTGCGGGCGGAGGTGCTGGCGCTGCGCCATTCCACCTTCGTCGAAAGCGCCGTCTCCGCCGGCAAT
Source organism: Falsiroseomonas ponticola (assembly GCF_016805305.1). Classification (GTDB taxonomy): domain Bacteria; phylum Pseudomonadota; class Alphaproteobacteria; order Acetobacterales; family Acetobacteraceae; genus Falsiroseomonas; species Falsiroseomonas ponticola. Next base: position 188,078 of record NZ_JAERQN010000001.1, read on the forward strand.
CCGACCTGGCGCATCCTCTTCGTCCATATCCTGCCCAATGCCCTGCAGGGCGCCATGGCGCAGACGGCGGTGCGCGCGGCCTGGGCCGTGCGCATCAGCGCGACGCTGGCCTTCCTCGGCGTCGGCATCCAGCCGCCGACGCCGGAATGGGGTGCGATGATCCGGCAGGGCGCGGAATATCTCGTCACCGGCCAGTGGTGGGTCGGCGTTTTCCCCGGCATCGCACTGATCCTGATGGTGCTCGGCCTCAACATGCTGGGCGACGGCTTGCAGGACCTGCTCGATCCGCGGCGGAAGGCAGCCACGCGATGAGCCTTCTGCGCGTGGAGGATCTCCACACCCACTTCATCTCGCGCGACCTGGACAACGAGATCCAGGTGGCGAAGGCGCTGAACGGCGTCTCCTTCTCCCTCGATGCCGGGCGCATCCTGGGCCTTGTCGGCGAAACCGGCGCCGGCAAGTCGCTCACCGCCACCTCCATCATGGGCCTGCTCCGCCCGCCCGCGCGCATCATGGGCGGCCGCGCGCTGTTCCAGGGGCAGGATCTGCTCGCCATGCCGGATGACGACCTCAACGCGCTGCGCGGCCGCGACATCGCGCTGGTGGTGCAGAGCCCGAAATCCTCGCTCGATCCCCTGTCGCGCATCGGCGACCAGCTCATCCGCATCCGCCGCGCCCATCGCGGCGGCTCGGTGGCGGAGGCGCGGGAGAAGGCCATCGCGACGCTCGGCGCGCTCGGCATTCCCGATCCCGCGCGGCGCATGCAGGCCTGGCCGCACGAACTCTCCGGCGGCATGGCGCAGCGCGTGCTGATCGCATTGGCGCTGATGAACGAACCGCGGCTGCTGATCGCGGATGAGCCGACCACGGGCCTCGACGTCACGGTGCAGGCGCAGATCCTGGACCTGCTGCGGGACCTCGTGCGGCGCACCGGCATCGCCGCCATGATCATCACGCACGACCTCGGCGTGGTCGCGCATTACTGCGACGAGATGGCGGTGATGTATGCCGGCGCGATCGTCGAAAGCGGCCCCGTCCGCCAGGTCTTCCGCCGCCCCGCGCATCCCTACACCGTCAACCTGATCGGCGCGACGCCGGAGCGCCTGCGCCTCGGCGCGACCCGCACCGTGGGCGGCCCGCCGCCCAACCTCCGCGCCCTGCCGCCCGGCTGCCCCTACCAGGATCGCTGCCCGCAGGCCGGGGCGGATTGCACCACCACGCCGCCCGACGTGGCCCTTGGCGAGGGCCATGTCGCGCGCTGCCACCGGGTGGCGGCATGACCGCCCCCGTCCTCGAAGTCGAAGGCCTGGTCAAGCATTTCGACGTCTCGCGCCAGGTGAAGGTGCATGCCGTCAACGGCGTCAGCTTCTCGATCCGGGAAGGGGAGACGCTCGGCGTCGTCGGCGAAAGCGGGTCCGGCAAATCCACCATCGGCCGCAGCGTCATCCGGCTGCTCTCGCCGACCGGCGGCACCATCCGCTTCCGCGGGCGTGACATCACCAACCTGCCCGAATCCGCCTGCCGCCCGCTGCGCGCGGAGATGCAGATGGTGTTCCAGGACCCCTGGTCCGCCCTCAATCCCCGCATCCGCATCGGCGATCTCATCGCCGAACCGCTGAAGCTGCACACCAGGCTCTCCGCCGCCGAGCGGCGCGACCGCGCCGAAGCCCTGGCCATCCGCGTGAGGCTCACGCCCGAACTCCTTACGCGCTTCCCGGCCGAACTCTCCGGCGGCCAGCTCCAGCGCGTCTGCATCGCCCGCGCCATCGCGACCAGCCCCAAGCTGATCGTGCTGGACGAACCCACCTCCTCCCTCGACCTCTCCGTCCGCGCCGGCATCCTCGACCTGCTGGCGGAGCTGAAGGCGGAGACGGGCGCGGCGATGATGTTCATCAGCCACGACCTCGGCACGGTGAAGCTGATCAGCGACCGCATCCTCGTGCTCTATCTCGGCAGCGTCGTGGAATATGCGCCGACGGCGCAGGTCTTCGCCGACGCCGCGCATCCCTATTCGCAGGCGCTGATGTCGGCGCATCTGCCGGCGGACCCCGACGCCGTGCTGAAGCGCCACGTGCTGCAGGGGGAGATCCCCTCGCCCATCAACCTGCCGCCCGGCTGCCATTTCGCCAGCCGCTGCCCCGTCGCGGTGCCGCGCTGCCGCACGGAAACCCCGCGCCTCGATGCCGTCGCGGGCGATGCCGCGCATCGCGCCGCCTGCCTGCGCATCGCGGAAGGCGCCAACCGGATTCCCGCGCTGGAGGATGCCCATGGATGAGGCGACGCTGCGGCGCGAGTTACTGGCCGCCTACCACATCCTCGATGTGCACGGGCAGAATGCCGGCATCGCGGGCCACCTGACCGCGCGCCAGCCCGGCGGCGAGACCTTCTGGTGCCATGGCTATGGCCAGGGGTTCGAGGAAGTGCGCGCCGACGATCTCCGCCATGTGGACATGGACCTCAAGGTCCTCCACGGCGGGAAGATCAACCCCTCCCTCGTCATCCATACCGGCCTCTACCGCGCGCGACCCGATATCGGCTGCGTCATCCACACCCACAGCCTGAACGCCGTGATGCTGACGGCCACAGGTACGCCGCTGCTGCCGCTGTTCCAGTCCGCGCTGATGTTCCATGAGGATTGCGCCCTGCATGCGGAATATGGCGGCATCGTCGATACGGTGGAGACGGGCGTGGAGCTCGCCGCCGCCCTCGGCCCGCGCCGCGCCCTCCTGCTCGCCAATCACGGCACGCTCGTCGTCGGGCGCAATGTGCGGGAGGCCGTGCACTGCGCCATCATGCTGGACGACGCCTGCCGCATCCAGCTCGGCGCCATGGCCGCCGCCGCGGGCAAGCCGCTGTCGCTGGTCGATGACGCCACGGCGCAGGAGGCGAAGCGCTTCCTGCTCTCGGACAAGGTGCTCGGCCTGCGCTGGGACCACTACCTCCGCCGCGCCATCGCCGCGCGGCCCTGGCTGGCGGCGGAGCTCGCCAGCATCGCCCGACTATAATTCGACGCTGATCGTCACCCCCAGCCGCGCGGCCAGGTCCTTCTTGTCCAGGTCCGGGCCCCGCGCCTCATTGCCCTGCACATGCTGCAGGTCCCGCGCCGTGTCGCGCCGGATGGCGATGATCAGGCTCGTCGCATCCACCAGCGCCAGCGGGAATTCATGCCAGGTGCCGAGGTGCAGCATCAGCCCCGCGCTGCCGTCGAAGACCAGCGCGCGCGCCTCCTCCAGCACCGGCACCTCGCCCTCCCCGGGCGGCGCCAGCACCATCAGGAAGGGCCGGCCGCCGAGGGGGAAGAAGCTCTGCGTGTGCAGGAAGTGGCGCTCCATCCACACCGCGCGCAGCGGGCGGCGTTCCAGCGTGGCGACGGTGAATTCCAGCGTGTCGTCGGCCACGAAGCGGCCGGGTTTCCGCAGCGCGACGCGATCGCCATAGAAGGGGCTGCGGATCACCGGCGTGGGCGCGGTCGGGCCCATCAGCGTGCCGAAGGGCGCGACATTCTCCGCCGTCGCCGCCTCGGCCCTCAGCGTGATCACCCGCATCGCCCGCTCCCCGTTGCGGGGGCAGGATAGCCGTCAGCGCGCCGGCGTGAAGCGCGTCCAGCCCGGGACCTCCGCGGCGAGGTTCACCTCACGCCACTTCGGGTGCCGCGGCGGCCGCAGGAAGGCGTCGAAGCGCTCCGCCAGCGCGTCCACGAAGCGGGAGACCTTGCGATGCCGCTCCGTCCCCGGCGCCCAGGCATAGACGGCGAGCACCGCGCCCACCGCCATCGTCTCCATCCCGCCTTCCGGCACCAGCGCGGGATAATCCGCGCGCTCGAACCGCGCGGGCAGGTAGGTGTCGAGCAGCGCGGGCTCCGCCGGCAGCGGCAGCAGGCGCAGCCCCTCCTCCGGCCGGACGCCGGCAAACAGCCGCGCGGGCTTGCCCGCGACATAGACCAGCGCCGCGATCTCGCCACGCCGCAGCCGTTCCAGCGCGGCGTCCTGCGGCGCATTCTCCTCCCGCACCCGCAGGCCGAGCGCGTCGAAGACGAGGGACGCCGTCATCGCCGTGCCGCTGCCCGGCAGGTCCACATTCACGGCCTTCCCCGCCAGGTCCTGGACCGAGGCAATGCCCGGCGCGGCGAGGATGTGGATCTCCTCGTCATACAGCTTGCAGACATACTGGATCAGCCGCTCGACGGAGGGGAACAGCCGCTCCCGCCGCGCATAGGCCAGGACATCGGACTGCACGATTCCGAGGTCCACGCCCCGCAGCACCATGATGTCGGCGATGTTCTGCACGCTGCCGCGGCCGATCATGGCGATGACGCGCAGCCTCTCCGCATCGTCCAGCACCGCGGCCAGGTCGGCGGCGATGCGGATATAGGTGCCGTCCACGCCACCCGCGACGATGCCGACCGTGCCGGCATTCGCCCGCGCCGCCATGGCGTTGAGCAGCGCCACGGGGTTGCCCTGCGCCAGGGCGGGCGCGGCCAGCAGCGTGGCCGCCGCGGTCAGAAGGCTGCGTCGTCGCGTCATGGGCTCTCCCGCCTTGCGGCGCCGAGTTCGGCGGCGCGTTGCTGCCAGAAGGCGGCCTGGGCGGCATCGGGGCGGATGCCGCGCGCGCCGAGCGCGGCCAGCACCGCCGCATCGAAGCTCCGCGCCATGGCGGCGGCCCCTTCCGCGCTGCCGGCCTGCGCCGCGCGGCCGAACAGCAGCCGCGCGCCGGAAATGTCGCCCTGCGCCATCATCGCCTGGCCCCGGGCCAGCAGCGCCTCGACCAGGCGGGGGTCGAGCGCCGCCACGCGGGGCGCGGCCGCCGGCTCGGCCCGCGGCGCCTCCGCCGCCAGCGCCGGCAAGCGTGCTTCCTCCGGCTCCGGTACCGGCTCCGCGCGCGGCATCTCCGCCGCCAGCTCCGGCAAGCGTGCTTCCTCCGGCTCCGGCATCGGCTCCGCGCGCGGCGTCTCCGCCGCCAGGTCCGGCAACCGCGCCTCCTCCGGCTCCGGCATCGCCTCGGCGCGCGGCGTCTCCGCCGCCAGGTCCGGCAAGCGTACTTCCTCGGGTTCCGGCATCGGCTCGGCGCGCGGCGCCTCCGCCGCCAGATCGGGCAGCCGCGCTTCCTCCGGCTCCGGCATCGGCTCGACGCGCAGCGCCTCCGCCGCCAACTCCGGCAGCGGCGCTTCATCGGGCTCCGGCATCGGCTCGGCGCGTGGCGTCTCCGCCGCCAACGCCGGCAGCCGCGCCTCCTCCGGCTCCGGCACCGGCTCGGCGCGCGCCCCGGACTCGGCGCCGTAGCTCGCGACCAGCGCCGCCAGGGCGCGGTCGAAGGCCGCCAGATGGGCACCGCCCTCCGCCGGCGCCTCGCCGTCGCTCCCGGCCTCCCCGGCCAGCACCGCCGCCTGCGGCATGGCGGTGGAGGATGCCTCCGCCGCCCGGGGCACCGGCCCCTCCGGCATCATCACCGCCAGCCCCAGGCCGAGTCCCGCCACGCCCAGCCCACCGAGGCCCGCCATGCGCCACCGCCCCCCATGCCCCGGCGGCTCGACCGGGGCGGCGGGGGCCGGCGTCGTCAGCGCCCGTTGCAGCGCGCCCATCCAGGCATCGCCGCGCGGCAGGCTGAGCGGCGGCAGCGCCGCGAAGGCCTCCTCCAGCCGCCGCGCCAGGCCGGGCAGCGCGGCTTCCTCCAGCACCAGGTGCAGGATCGGCAGATGGCCGGAAAACACCTGGGGGAAGCCCGCCACGGCCAGGCGGTGCCGCAGCGCCGCCACCGTCTCCATCGCCTCGCGCGGCGATGGCGGCGCGGCACCCGTCCAGGACAGGTCGAGCAGCGCGACGCCGCGCCCGGGATGCAGCAGCGCCACGCGCCGCTCCGGCGGCCTGGCGCCATCCGGCAGGCCCGCGAGGCTGCGGCCCGGCAGGGCCAGCCATTCGGGCGCCAGCGCCTGCCAGCCGATTACCGGCTCCCGGCGCTCCACCAGCCGCGCCTGCCCCGCCATGCCGATCGTCCCCTTCCGCCGGACAGATCAGCACGACTGGCCATTAAAATACTTTATACAATCGAGTGATCGGACCCCTATCCCGCCGGGGACAGCACATGGATCACCCGGCTGGCGATCATCTCCCGCACCTTGGCGCCGTAGGCCGCCATATGCGGCGCGGCGGCGTGGGCGGCCAGGTGCGCGGGGCTTTCCCATTTCTCCACCACCACGAAGCTGTCGGGGCCGAGCTTGGTCTGGATGGCGCCGATCCCCTCCGCATCGATGGCCGGGCCGTATTCGATGCAGCCTTCCTCCGCATGCACCGCCGGCATATTGGCGCGGAAGGCCTCCAGCACCGCCTCCCGCATCCCGGGCTTCGTCGTGATGATGGCGAGGACGTGGATCACGCGGCGCTTCCTTGCTTGGACAGGCCGGAAGGCTAGGCCCGGCGGAAGCGCTTCGCCAGCGGGGCCAGCACGCGTTCCACCAGCGGGATCAGCGCGAACCCCGCCACCAGCCCGACCACGCCGGCGAAGGCCGCGCCCGCCAGCCAGCCCAGCGCGCCACCCACCCCCGGCACCGCCCCCGCCGCGGCGGAGAGGTCGTGGGAGAGATGCCCCGGCCCCGCCACGCCGAATTCCTCCAGCCCATGGATCAGGATGCCGCCGCCGACCCAGACCATGGCCGCGGTGCCGACGATGCTGAGCAGCTTCAGGAAGGGCGGCATGCCCTTCACCAGGCCGCGCCCCAGCGCGCGCGCCGCCGGCCGCAGACCGGCGGGCAGCCGCATCGCGATGCCTTCCTCCCGCGCCAGCGCCACGCCGGCATCGTCCGCCTTCACGATCAGCGCGACGGCGCCATAGACGACGACGGTGATGCCGATGCCGACCACGGCCAGGATCGCCGCCTGCGCCAGGAAGCCGCTTTCCGGGATGGAGGAGAGCGCGATGGCCATGATCTCGGCCGAGAGGATGAAGTCCGTCTGGATGGCGCCGGCGACGCGCGCCTCCTCCAGCGCCGCCGGGTCGGCCGGCGCGGCGCCGACCGCTTCCTCATGCGCATGGGCGGCATGGGGGCGGATGGCTTCCAGCACCTTCTCCGCCCCCTCGTAGCAGAGGAAGGCGCCGCCCAGCATCAGCAGCGGCGTGATGGCCCAGGGCGCCAGCAGGCTGAGCGCCAGCGCCGCCGGCAGCAGGATCAGCAGCTTGTTCTTCAGCGACCCGATGGCGATGCGCCGGACGATCGGCAATTCGCGGCTGGCCGCGAAGCCCACGACGTAGCGCGGCGTCACCGCCGCGTCGTCGATGACGACGCCCGCCGCCTTGGCCCCCGCCTTGCCCGCCTGGAAGGCGACATCGTCCAGGCTGGCGGCGGCGACCTTCGCCAGCGCCACCACATCATCCAGCAGCGCGATCAGGCCCGTGCTCACGGCATCTCCGGCGGCGTCGTTTCGCCTGCCCTGCCGTGGCCGGCGCCGCGCGTCAATGAAAAGCCGCGTTTGCGGACCTCACATCCAAGGCTAGGTTGCCGGGCATGACCCACCGAATCCGCCTCGGCATGCTCACCCCCTCCTCCAACACGGTGCTGGAGCCCGTGACCCAGGCGATGGTCGCGGGGCTGCCGGAGGTCTCGGTCCATTTCGGCCGCTTCAAGGTGACGGAGATCGCGCTCAGCCCCTCCGCCCTCGCCCAGTTCGACGACAGCGCCATCCTGGCGGCGGCGGAGCTGCTGGCCCATGCGAAGGTGGACTGCATCACCTGGAACGGCACCTCCGCCACCTGGCTCGGCTTCGAGACGGATCAGCGCCTCTGCGAGCGCATCACCGCCGCCACGGGCATCCGCGCCACCACCTCCATCCTCGCGATGAACGAGGCGCTGGACCGGCTGGGTGCGAAGAGCCTCGGCTACGTCACGCCCTATACCGACGACGTGCAGGCGAAGATCGTCGCGCAGTATGCGCGCCACGGCCTGGCCTGCCGGGGCGATGCCCATGCCGGCATCCGCGACAACTTCGCCTTCGCGGAGGTCACGGAAGACCAGCTGCGCGCGATGACCCGCGCCGTGGCGGCGGAGCGCCCGGACGCCATCGCGGTGGTCTGCACCAACCTCCGCGCCGGCCCGCTGGTGGCGGAACTGGAAGCGGAGCTCGGCATCCCCATCCTCGACAGTATCGCGACCGCGGTGTGGAAGAGCCTCTCGGTCGCGGGCCTCGACCCCGCCCGCGTCCAGGGCTGGGGCCGGCTGTTCAGCCTGTGACGCGCCTGCTACTGGTCAACCCCAACACCAACACCCGCACCACGGCGGTGATGGCGGCGATCGCGCAGCGCGCGGCGCCGGAAGGCGTGGTGGTGGAGGGCGCGACGGTCGCGACCGGCGCGCCGCTGCTGGACGATCCGGCAAAGCTGGCGGAGGGCGCCCAGGCCGTGCAGGCGCTGCTCGGCGCGACCGACCTCTCCCCCTTTGCCGGCGTCATCGTCGCCGCCTTCGGCGATCCCGGCTTGGCCGAAAGCCGCGCCGCCGCCCCCGTGCCGCTCACCGGCATCGCGGAGGCCGCGATGGCGGAAGCCGCGGCGGCCGGCCGCTTCGTCATCGTCACGACGACGGGCCTGTTGAAGCCCGCCATCGATGCCCGCGTGGCGCAGTACGGCCATGCCGCGCGCCATGCCGGCACCTTCCTGACGGAGGGCCCCGCCGCCGCGCTGATGGCGGAGCCCGCCCGGCTGGAGGCCGCGCTGGAAGCCACCGCCCGCGCCGCGCTGGCCGAAACCGGCGCCGACGCCATGATCATCGGCGGCGGCCCGCTGGCCGCGGTGGCGGAAGCGCTCCGCCCACGCTTCGCCGTCCCGATCATCGAGCCCGTGCCCGCCGCGGTACGGCTGGCCGTCCGAAGGGCCGCACCACGCTGAGACGGGCGATTCAGGCTTTTCGGCGAAGCCGCCTCAAGCCATCGCACGTCACTCCGGCTTGATGTTCCCGGCCTCCACCACCCGCTTCCAGCGCGCGATCTCGCCCGCCTGGAAGGTGGCGAATTCCTCCGGCGTGTCGCCGCCGATATCGAAGCCGGCCTCGACCAGGCGCTGTGCGGTCGCGGGCACGCGCAGCGCGCCCATGAAGCTGTCCCGCACCCGCTCCACCAGCGCGGGCGGCATGCCGGGCGGCCCGCCCAGCGCCTGCCAGGAATAGACGACGAAGTCGCGCAGCCCCGCCTCCTGCCCCGTCGGCACATCCGGCAGCACGGGCGTGCGCTGGGATGCCGTGACCATCAGCGCCTTCAGCCGCCCGGACTGGATGTGGGGGATGACGGCGCCGAGGTTCTGGAAGGAGATATGCGTGGTCCCCGCCATCAGGCTCGTCATGGCCGGCCCGCCCCCGGTGTAGGGGATATGCGCCATCTCCGTGCCCGTGGCCTGCTTGAACATCTCCGCCGTCAGGTGGTCCGAGGAGCCGACGCCGGAGGAGGGGTAGCTGGCCGTGGCCGCGTTCCGCTTCATCCAGTCGATGAGGCCCGCGAAATCCTGCATCGGCACCGCCTGCGGGTTCACCACCAGCACGTTCGGCGTGCGCACCGTGACGGTGATGCGCGTCAGCTGCGTCGTCGGGTCGTAGCCGAGGTTCGGCCGCAGCGCGACGTTGATCGCCCAGGTGCTGATCGGCGCATGCATCAGCGTGTAGCCATCCGGCGCCGTGCGGATCACCTGCCGCGCGCCCACTTCCCCGGTCGCCCCCGGCCGGTTCTCGACCACGAAGGGCCGGCCCAGCGTCTGCTGCATGTGCTGGGCGGCGATGCGGGCGATGAGGTCGGAGGGCCCGCCCGTCGCGAAGGGCACCACGATGGTGACGGCGCGGGACGGCCAATCCTGCTGCGCGAGCGCGGGCCGGATGAAGGCGGGCGCCGCGAGGGCGCCCATCAGCGTACGGCGATACATCGTTCTTGTTCCTCCCTGTGATTGATCGCTTCTCACGACGGTCCAGGCCCGTCTCGGGCCTGGCGGATGGGGTGTGGGGAAGGCAGCGCCTTCCCCACGGACCTCACCGCCCCTTCGCCGCCCGCCACCCCTTGAACTCCTCCAGATTCGCCGGATTGGTCGCGGGGTACAGCCCCACGATCGTCCGCCCCTCCGCCACCTTCTCCGCCACGAAATCCTCATAGGCCGTCATCTCGGTCGCCTCGGTCGCGATCTCGTCCGCCAGATGGGCGGGGATGACGATGACGCCGTCGCAATCCCCCACCAGCACGTCCCCCGGGAAGACCGGCGCATCGCCGCAGCCGATCGGCACGTTGATGTCGATGGCGTGGTTCAGCGTCAGGTTGGTGGGGGCGGAGGGCCTGGTGTGGAAGGCCGGGATGCCGAGTGCCGCGATCTCCGCGCTGTCCCGGAAGCCGCCATCCGTCACCACCCCCGCCACGCCGCGCGCCTTCAGGCGGCCGACCAGGATGGCGCCGGCGGAGGCCGCGCGCGCGTCCTTCCGGCTGTCGAAGACCAGCACATGGCCCGGCGGGCAGGCCTCGATCGCCTTGCGCTGCGGGTGGTTCGGGTCACGGAAGGCTTCCAGCGTGTTCAGGTCCTCCCGCGCCGGGATGTAGCGGACGGTGAAGGCCTCCCCCACCATGCTCTCCGTCGGCGTGTGCAGCGGCAGCGGGCCCTGGATCATCTGCGTGCGGAAGCCGCGCTTGAACAGGGCGGTCGCCAGGGTGGCGGTGCTCACCTTCCGCAGTCTGTCACGGGTCTCGGGGCTCAGGGCCATGATGCGTTCCTCAACGGGGCTTCGTTGCCCCTTTCATGCACATGGTCGGGCCGGATCGTGAACCCCGTCCAGCCCCGGCGGACCTCCTGGCCCTTCCCGCCGCGCCCGTGATGCGGGACACTCGCCCCCGATCCCAGCGCGAGACCCCTCCCATGAACATGGCCTCCCCTTTTCCTCCCCTTGGCCCCATCCCCGCCGGCATCAGCGAGGAGGAATGGAAGATCCGCTGCGACCTGGCCGCGCTCTACCGGCTGGTCGCGCATCACCGCATGACGGACCTGATCTACACCCATATCAGCGCCCGCATCCCGGGGCCGGAGCACCATTTCCTCATCAACAGCTACGGCGTGATGTTCCACGAGATGCGCGCCAGCGACCTGGTGAAGATCGACGTGGACGGCAACATCCTGGAACCGGAGGGCCGCAGCGGCCTGCATGTGAACGCCGCCGGCTTCACCATCCACTCCGCCATCCACATGGCGCGGGAGGATCTGGTGGCGGTCATCCACACCCACACCGCCGCCGGCATCGCCGTCTCCGCCCAGGAACACGGGCTGCTGCCGATCAGCCAGCACGCGCTGAAATTCTACGGCTGCCTCGCCTATCACGGCTATGAGGGCATCGCGCTCGACCTCGATGAGCGTGATCGCCTCGTCGCCGATCTCGGCCCGCACAAGGCGATGATCCTGCGCAACCACGGCCTGCTGGTCGGCGGCACCTCCATCCCCGATGCCTGGAACCAGATCTACTACCTGGAGCGCGCCTGCCAGGCGCAGGTCGCCGCGCTGGCCGGCGGCGCCAAGCTGGTGCTGCCGCCGGAGGAAGTGCGCCTCAAGACCGCGCAGCAATTCGCGCCGAAGGACCCGCCGAGCCCGCACATCAACCTGGCCTGGGAAGCCTCGCTCCGCCTGATCGAGAAGGACCCGGTCAGCTACCGGAGCTGAACGCCGTGACGCAACGTCGCCAGATGCGCCTCAACGCCTTCGACATGGCGACGCCGGGCCATATCCAGCAGGGCATGTGGACCCACCCGCGCGACGGCAGCACGGGCTACAACAGCCTCGCCCATTGGATGGAGCTGGCGCGGCTGCTGGAACGCGGCCTCTTCGATGGCCTCTTCCTGGCCGATGTGCTCGGCATCTACGATGTGCTGGGCGGCAGCGCCGATGCGGCGCTGCGCGGCGGCGTGCAGGTGCCCTTGATCGATCCCGTCGTCACCATCCCCGCCATGGCGGCGGTGACGACGCATCTCGGCTTCGGCGTCACCTGCAACCTGGCCTATGAGGCGCCCTACCTCTTCGCGCGGCGCATGTCCTCGCTGGACCACCTGACGGGCGGGCGCATCGGCTGGAACATCGTCACCGGCTACCTCGACAGCGCCGCCCGCGCGCTGGGCCATGACGCGCAGATGCAGCATGACGACCGCTACGATTTGGCCGAGGAATACATGGAGGCGGTCTATGCGCTGTGGGAAGGCAGCTGGGCCGATGATGCGGTGAAGCGCGACAAGGCGGGCGGCATCTACACCGACCCCGCCCGCGTGCGCCGCATCCGCCACCAGGGCAAGCAGTACCGGCTGGACGCCGTGCATCTCTGCGAACCCTCTCCGCAACGGACCCCCGTGCTCTACCAGGCCGGCGCCAGCGACCGTGGCCGCGCCTTCGCGGGGCGCCACGCGGAATGCGTCTTCGTCAACGGCACCAGCCCCGCCATCGTGGCGCGCCAGGTGGCGGATCTCCGCGCCCGCGCCGCGCCACGCCCCATCCAGGTCTTCGTCGGCGCCACCATCGTGACGGGCCGCACTGAGGCCGAGGCGCGCGCGCTGCTGGCGGACTACGCGACCCATGCCAATGCGGAGGCGACGCTGGCCCATGCCGCCGCCTCCCTCGGCATCGATTTTTCCCGATATGACATGGATGAGCCGATCGAGGCCGGCCCCACCCAGGCCATCCAGTCCAACGTCCAGGCGATGAAGCAGGTCGCGGGCCCCGCCTGGACCAAGCGCAAGCTGCTGGAGCAATCCGTCCTCGGCAGCCGCCAGCCCCCCATCGTGGGCGACCCGCACCAGGTGGCCGATGCGCTGGAGGGGTGGATGCGCGACGCCGATGTGGACGGCTTCAACCTCTCCCGCACCGTCATGCCGGAATGCCTGGAGGCCTTCATCGACCTGGTCGTGCCCGTGCTGCAGGAACGCGGCCTGTTCAAGACCGGCTACGCCCCCGGCACCTACCGGGAGAAGCTGTTCGGCGCCGGCCCGCGCCTGCCGGATACCCACGCGGCCGCCAGCCACCGCTGGTGAGGCTCAGGGAGCCTCCACCAGGCTCCCATGCACCCAGCCGCCGCCGGCGCCGTCATCCACCTGCAGCCAGCCGCCTGCCGCGCGGTCCAGCACGGTCAGGCTGGTGCCGCGCGGCGCCACGCGCAGCACCGCCGCGCCGCCGCCGGGGCCGCTGCGGATATTGCCGGGGCCGCGCAGCACCACCTGCTCGGCGCCGCCCGCGGCGGCCACGGCCGGGGTATAGGCAGCCGGCATCGCGGGCGGTGGCGCCGCCGCCTCGGGCACGGGCGCGGCCTCCGCCGGCGGCGCGGCGCAAAGCCGCCGCCACGCCTCGCCCGCCGGCCGGTTGCGCGTCAGGCCGGGGCCATCCTCCAGCACCACGAAGGGCGGCAGGGGGCGCGATGCGCTGGACGCCATGGCGGCATTGCTGCGCGGCGTCGCCAGCACCCGCGCCACGATGTCGGAAAGCCCGCCGCCCGCCCGGCCCGGCGCGGCGATCCGCGCGCAGACCACCACCTCCTCCCGCGCCCCCGTGCCGCGATGGGTCTCGAGCCCCAGCAGCTCGTCGGACAGGCCGGCGCGGCGCAGATGCTGGCGCACCGCCTCCACCGCGCTCTGCCCCTCCACCTGGTCATCGGGGCCGGGTGACGCGGCCGGCGCCGCCACCTCTCGCGACGGTGCCTGGACGGCCAGGGTGGCAGCCAGCGCGCCGGCGCCGAGCGCCAGCAGCAGGGCGATGACGGTGATGGGGCGGCCCGGCATGGGGCGAAGCGGTCCTCATGGCAATGAAAGGCGATGCCCCTCAAAGCCCTTCCACCCCTTGCGGTTCCGTGAACGGCGTCACGCCGCGGCGAAAAGACTCCCGCCCGCCCGCGCCGGGCGCTGGCCCAATTGCCGCGCGATGGCCCAGAGCATCGCCTGGTTGCTGCTCACCACGGGCTTGCCGATCCGCGCCTCCAGCCCCGGCAGCGCGGCGATGGTCGGCAGGTCCGTGCAGCAGATCAGCACGCCATCGGCGCCCGCATGGTCCAGCCCCTCCAGATGCGCCGCCAGCGCATCCGCGCTGGTGCGGGAGACCACGCGGAAGCGCTCCAGGCTCGTATTCAGCCCGAGCCCGAGCGAGGCCGTCGTCTCGATCCCCGCGGCGGCGAGATAGGCGATGACGGCGGCATTCGTCGTGTCGAGATAGGGCGTGAACAGCGCGATGCGCCGCAGATCCAGCGCCCGCAGCGCCGCCACGATGGCGCCGCCCACCTCCAGCGCCCCCTTCGCCTGCGCCCCCGCCACCAGGCCGAGCGAGCGTTCGGGGCCGAGCGCCATCGCCGCGCTGGTGCAGCCCAGCATCACCAGGTCGAGCTGGCAGGCGGAGAGATGGCCGAGCGGCGGCGCCGCATTCTCCGTCAGCTTCGCCGCCAGTTCCTCCCCGGTCAGGCCCAGCGGCAGCGTCATGCGCGCGGCGTGGAAGCTGGCCTCCGGCAGGCCGGCGCGGTTCATCTCCGCCTCCACCGTCGTGTTGCTGCCGGGCACGAGGAGGCCGACGCGAAGCGGGAAGGCGGAAGGGGCGGCGTTCTGCATGGGCCGAGCATGGCATGGCATCGCGCGCCACGTCATCCCTATCGCGCCGCCCTTCCCCGTGGTGAAGTACGGACAACTGCAGGAGAGCCCGCGCGATGCGCTACGACTTCGTCCCGATGCCCCACCGCAAGCCGCTCCGCTGGCCGAACGGCGCGCGCATCGCGATGCTGCTGACCACCAACTTCGAGTACTGGGACCAGACCAAGGATACCGACAAGCCCTTCTACCCCGGCGGCCCCTCCATCATCACCGACATGCTGCCCGGCAATGTCTATGACAACCCGAACTGGACCTGGCGCGAATACGGCCAGCGAGTCGGCGTCTGGCGCATGTTCGAGACCTTCGAACGGGCCGGCGTGCCGACCAGCTGCACCATGAACGCCAAGATGGGGCTGGAGCGCCGCCCCGTGGTGCAGCACGCCATCGACCGGGGCTGGGAGATCGTCGCCCACAACTACGTCCAGACCGACCTGCTGACCAACTACCAGTTCGACATCGAGGGCGAGCGGCGCGTGATCCGGGAGACGCTGCGCGTCTACAAGGACGTGGTCGGCAAGCCCGCCCGCGGCTGGCTCTCCTGCTCGCTGCGCTCCACGCCCAACACCGCCGATATCCTGGCGGAGGAAGGGCTGATCTTCTTCACGGATTTGCTGAACGACGACCAGCCCTACCTGATCCACACGGAATCGGGGAAGCCGATGGTCTCCATCCCCTACACCTCGGAGGTCAACGACTTCACCGTCTTCCTGCGCCAGGGCAAGGACGTGAATGGCGGCTTCGGCGTCTTTAAGGAACAGTTCGACGAGCTGTACCGCGAAGGCGCCACCAGCGGCCGGCTGATGAATATCGGCCTGCACCCCCACGTCATCGGCCAGCCCTTCCGCATCCGCGCGCTGCGCGACTTCGTGGACTACGCGAAGACCTTCCCCGATGTCTGGTGGACGACGCGGGAGGAGATCGCGGAATGGTACCTGGCGAACCACGAAAGCCACATCTGACCAGCCACCCCTGACGCGGAGACGAATGATGCGCCGAGTCCTCGCCCTGCTGCTGTTGCTGCTGCCCGCGCTGCCGGCCGCGGCGCAGGATTGGCAGCCGACGCGGCCCATCCGCATCGTCGTCCCCTTCCCGCCCGGCGGCATCTCCGACAGCCTCGCGCGCCTCTTCGCCGACCGCACGGGTGCCAGGCTCGGCCAGCCGCTGGTGGTGGAGAACCGCAGCGGCGCCAATGGCGCGGTGGCGGGCGAGTTCATCGCCCGCACCCAGGGCGACGGCTATTCCTACATCATGCTGTCGCCATCCCATCTGATGGTGCTGCCGGTGCTGATGCGCCTCAGCTACGACCCGATGGCGGATCTGCTGCCGGCCGTGAACCTGGCCGCCAACCCCTTCTTCCTCGGCGTCCCCGGCAATTCCCCCTTCCGCACGCTGGGCGACTTCATCGCCGCCGCCAAGGCGCGGCCCGGCGCGCTGGACTATGCCAGCGGCGGTGCCGGGTCCGGCACCCACCTCGTGATGATCTTCCTCTCGCTGCGTGCGGGCCTCGACATGCAGCACATCCCCTATCGCGGCGGCGCACCGGCGGTGCAGGACCTGCTGGCCGGCCGCACCGCCGGCTATTTCGGCAATCCCTCCGACATGGCGCCCTTCCTGCAGAGCGGAGAGGTGCGCGTCATCGCCTCCTCCGGCGCGGCACGCTCGGCGCTCGCGCCGGATGTGCCGACCGTGGCGGAGCAGGGCTTCCCGGGCTTCCGCTTCGAGACCTGGAACGGGCTGCTCGCCCCGCGCGGCACGCCCCCCGCCGCCATCGCGCGCCTGGCTGCCGCGGTGCGCGAAGCCTGTGCGGAGGAGGTCGTCCGCGCCGGGCTGCGGCGCCTCGGCAGCGATCCCGTCTGCAACACCACGGCCGAATTCGCCGCGCAGATGCAGGCGGAAGCGCCGGTGTGGCGGGACGTGGTGCAGCGTTCCGGCGTGCGACTCGACTGATGCGCGTCAAGCGCCTGCACCATGTCGCCATCGCGGTGACGGACCCCGCGCCGCTGGAGGCCGTGCTGGGCGATGCCTTCGCCCTCGGCACGCCGCATCGCGAAAGCCGCGCGGCGCTGGACATCGCCGTCTTCCACGCCGGCGACAGCGCGATCGAGCTGCTGCGCCCGACCGGCCCCGGCTCCTCCGTCCCCGCCTTCATCGCGGCAAAGGGCGAGGGCCTGTTTCACATCTGCCTGGAGGTCGAGGACCTGGACGCCGCCATCGCCGAGCTTTCGGCCAAGGGGCTGCGGCTGCGCGCGGGTTCCCCGATGGCGGGCCATGCCGGCACGCGCGTCGCCTTCCTGGACACGGCCACGACCGGCGGCGTGCTGTTCGAATTGCTGGAGCAGCCCGGTGGCGCCTGACCGGCCTCGCATCGCCGTCGCCTCCCCCAGCTTCTGCCAGCACCCGGTGCTGCGCGCCGAACTGCTTGCCCTGTATCCGGACGCCAAGCTGAACCCCAGCCCGCACCGGCTGGAAGGCGATGCGCTGGTCGATTTCCTGCGGGGGCATGAGGTCGCGGTGCTCGGCCTGGAACACCTGACGGCGGCGATGATGGATGCGCTGCCGGAACTCCGAATCGTCAGCAAGCTCGGCACCGGGACGGACATGCTGGACCTCGCCGCCATGCGCGCCCGCGGCATCCGGCTGGGCTGGGCGCCGGGCGCCAATGCGCTGTCCATCGCCGAACTCGTCATCGCCTTCGCGCTGCTGGCGCTGCGCCACATGGGCGCGCTCAACGCCGCGCTGCGGGCCGGCGAACGCCCGCCCCAGCGCATGGGCCGCCTGCTCAGCGGCCGCATCGTCGGCCTGCATGGCTGCGGCCATATCGGCCAGCAGGTGGTCCGCCTGCTCACCCCTTTCGGCTGCACCGTCCTGGCGCATGACGTGGCCGATCGCGCTGCCTTCTACGCCGCGCATGGCGTCACCGCCGTCGCGCTCGATGAGCTGCTGGCGCGGTCGGAGGTGCTGTCCCTGCACATCCCGCTCACGCCCGAAACCCGCGGCCTCTACGACGATGCGATGCTGGCGCGCCTCCGCCCCGATTGCGTGCTCATCAACACCGCCCGCGGCGAGATCGTGGATGAAGCCGCGCTGATCGCGCGCCTGCGCGACGGCAGGCTCGCCGCCGCCTGCGCCGATGTCTTCGCGGGCGAACCCGCCATCAACCAGGCGCTGGTGGACCTGCCCAATTTCTTCGGCACGCCCCATATCGGCGGCAGCGCGGAGGAAGCGCGCCTCGCCATGGGGCGCATCGCGATCGAGGGCATCACGAACAACGCCCTGCCCGAACCCTGACCGGACGCCGCATGCATCACCACCTCAGCACCCGGGCGAAGCTCGGCCTCATCGTGCCGCCCAACAACACGGTGAACGAGGCCGAGTGGCAATCCGCCCTGCCGCCAGGCGTCTCGCTCCATGCCACGCGCATGCGCCTCAACCCGCTGGCCCGCGCGCCGGAGGAGATGGCGAAGCTCCGCGCCGATCTGCGCGAGGCCGCCGCGCTGGTCGCCGAGGCCGGCGTCGATGTCGTCGCCTTCGGCTGCACCGCCCCCTCCGCCGTGAATCCGCGGCGGGAGATGGAGGCGATGATGCAGGAAGCCGCCGGCCGCCCCGGCGCCACCGCCGGCGCCGCCATGGCCGATGCGCTGCTGGCCGTGGGCGGCCGGCGCATCGTGCTGCTCTCCCCCTTCTCGGAGAATGTGACGAAGCACGAAGCCGCCTTCCTGGCCGGCGAGGGCATCGAGGTCACCGCCATCGCCTCCCTCGGCCACCAGACCTATGCCCCCGGCCGCAGGCTCGGCATCCACCTGATCGGGCCGGAGGAGATTCGCGCCGCCCTCGCGCCCCTGCCGGTGGCGCAGGCCGATGCGGTGATGCTCAGCGGCACCAACCTCGTCACCTTCCCGATCATCGAGGCGCTGGAAGCGGAGATTGGCCGCCCCGTCATCAGCAGCAACCAGGCGCTGCTCTGGTCCGCGCTGCGCCGCGCCGGCATCGAAGATCGCCTCCCGCTCGGCAGGCTCTTCGATGTCGTTCAGGCCGGCGGGCCGCCGGAGACGGAGAGCACCTCGCCCGTCACATAGTCCGGCGCATCGAGCGCGAAGTAGAGCAGCGTATTCGCCACTTCCTCCGGCGCCGCCAGCCGCCCCATCGGGATGCGCTCCGCCCGCTTGGCCGCGCCCGGCGATCCCGGCGGGAAGGCGCGCGTGGCGACGCCGCCCGGCGCCACGGTGTTCACGCTGATGCCGCGCGGCGCCAGCTCCTTCGCCAGCGACTTGCCGAAGGCGATCACCGCGCCCTTGGACGCCGCATAGACACCGAGCCCCGGCGCGCCGACCAGCCCGGCGACGGAGGCCACCAGCACCAGCCGTCCCCCACCCACTTCCAGCAGCATCGGCACCGCCGCATGGGCGGTGTTCAGCACGCCGAACAGGTTGAGGTCGATGATGCGGCGCCACTCCTCCGGCCGGCTGTCGGTGAAGGGGCTGAAGGCGCCCGGCAGCATGCCCGCCACCACCAGGCTGCTGACGCCACCGGCATTGGCGATGACGGCGCGGAACCCGCCCAGCGCGCTTGCGGCCCGCCGCATCGCCGCCGCCACGGCTTCGGCCTGCGTGACATCGACGACCGCCGTCACCACGCGCAGCCCCGGATGCGCCGCGCGCAATCCGTCGCCCAGCGCCTCCAGCGCCGCGCCATCGAGGTCGAGCAGCGCGAGCGGCACCCCCCGCGCCGCCGCCATCACCGCCGCGGCGCGCCCGATCCCATGCGCGCAGCCCGTGATCAGCAGCGCGTCATTCATCGCGCAGTCCGAAGGCGTCACCATCCCGCGTCACGTTCCACACCACCCGCCCGCGCGCGTGGTGCGGCACCAGCGCCAGCCCCTCATCGGCCGCCTCCGCCAGCAGCGCGCGCCGCGTCGCCACCGCCTGCTCCGCATCGCTGCAGAAGCGGGAGACGATCTCGGGCATGGCGAGCTGCACCGGGTGATGCACGGCGTCCGCCGCGATCAGCACCTGGCGCTTCGTGCCCGTCAGCGTGATGCCGACCTGCCCCGGCGTATGCCCCGGCAGCGGCCGGAAGCGGATGCCGGGGTGGGGCGAATGGTCATCCGGCACCTGGTCCAGCAGCCCGGCCTCCGCCACCGGCAGCACGCTGTCGCGGAAGCAGCCATGGCCGACCGGCGCCACCGCATCCAGCGCCGCCCAATGCGCGAACTCCCGCGCCGCCGTCACGTAGCGCGCGCGCGGGAAGGTCGGCACCCAGCACCCCTCCTGCCACCGCGTCGCCCAGCCGACATGGTCCGCATGCAGATGCGTGAACAGCATCCCGTCCACCTCCTCCGGCGCCACGCCGAGCCGCTGGAGAAAATCCGTCTTCCGGCGGTGCCAGGAGGATCGCGCCGGGCGTTCCTTGTCGTCGCCGACGCCGCCATCGACGACGAAGGTGCGGCCGGCGGCCTCGATGACGAAGACCTGGATGCGCAGCAGCAGGCTGTCCGTCTCCGGCTCCACGCTCAGCGGATCCAGCGCCGCCCCGCGCGCCAGGATCGAGGGATCGGTCCGATGGAACAGCACCTCCCGCGGCAGCCGGAAGGGATCCTCATCCGCCACCCCGCGCAGCACGATCCCGCCGAGGTCGAGCGACCAGTCACTCATGGCATATAGGCCCCGCCATTCACCCAGAGCACCTGCCCCGTCATGTAGGCGCTGTCGGGGCCGAGCAGGAACATGACCGGCCCCACCACATCCGACGGCACCGCGATGCGCTTCAGCGGCATCATCGCGCTGTAGGCGGCGATGTCGAGATTGGTCTGCCCATCCTCGCTGGACCGCCCCGTGCCGCCGCGCAGGAAGGCCGTATCCACCGCGCCCGGCCCGACCGCATTCACCCGGATCAGCGGCGCCGCCTCCAGCGCCATGGTCTTGGTCATGGACACCACCGCGGCCTTGCAGGCGGCATAGGGGCCGTAGCCCGGCCGCGTATGCGCGGCGAGGCCCGAGACCATCTGCACCATGGCCGGGCTCTCGCCCTTCGCCAGCAGCGGCAGCGCGGCGCGCGCCGTCAGGAAGGCGGCGCGGAGGTTGCCCGCGACCACCTCGTCCCAGAATTCCGGCTCCACGCTCTCCAGCTTCCGCATGCCCAGCAGGAAGCCCGCCAGGTTCACGAAACCCTCGAGCCCGTCTTCCAGCTGCGCGAAGGCCGCGCGCACCGATCCCGCATCCGCGGCATCCACCGGGATCGCCCGCACGCCGTCCGGCACCTTGTGGCGCTCCAGCGAGGCCGGCAGGTCCAGCACGAAAACCCGCCATCCCTCCGCCACCGCGCGCGCCACCAGCGCGCGCCCGATGCCGCCCGCGCCGCCGAGGACCGCGAGGCGCCTCATGCGCAGGTATCGGCCGGGAAGCTGTCGAAAAGCGACCAGGCCTGGTTCCTGATCTCGATGATGAAGCCCGGCAGTTCCGCGTCCCGCGCCGCGTCGAAGCAGGTATCCTCGCCCGTCACGCCGGTGAAGCGGATGCCGCGCAGCGCGTCGCGGAAGGCGGTGCGCTCGGCGGCGATGCGCGATGCCTCGCCCGTCACCTGCGCACGCTCCGCCGCCTGCTTCATCAGATAGACGATGTCATAGGCCTGCGCATCGCTGTGATGCGGGATGCGCTTGCTGGTCAGGCCGCGCTTCGCATTCTCCTCGGCATATTTCCGGGTGAAGGCGCGGGTCGCATCGTTGCGGTCCCACCAGAAGCCCGCGACGATGATCATGCCCTCGCCCTCCGGCCCGAAGAGCTCGACGGAGTTCGGGTCGGCGAAGATCTGGCTGCCGATCACGCGGCCGGTGAAGCCCTGGCGGCGCAGCTCCCGCAGCACCTTGCCCGCGCCATCCGGCGTCGCCGCCAGCGCCACCACCTCCGGCCCGCGCTGCAGGATCTGCGTGACCTGCGGCGCCACGTCGAAGGTGCGGTACTGGAAGCTCACCGGCTCCCCGAACGCGATGTTCCGCGACCGCAGCAGGGCCGGGTAGAACTGCGTCGCGGTGATGTTGGAGATGCGCTCATCGGAGATGAACATGATCTCCGCCTTGCTCGCCGGCACGCCCTTGCGGGTCAGCGACGTCAGCAGCCGCCCGAACTGCTTGCCCTCATCCTCCGTCAGCCGCCAGGCATAGCTGAAATTGCCGGTGAGCCCGGGCTGGGAGGCGGAGTTGGAGATCTGCACGATGCCAAGTCGCTCGCCGACCGGGAACGCCACCGCCGATTCACCGGAGGAGAAGGGCCCGATGATCGCCAGCGCATTGTCGTCGCGCGCGAATTTCTGCGCCGCCGTCGCGGCCTGGCGCGGGTCGGATCCCGTGTCGAACTTCTCGATCCGGATGCGGCGGCCATTGATGCCGCCGGCGGCGTTGATCTCCGCCACCGCGATATCGACGCAGGTCTCCGTCGCCTCCCCCGGCGTCTTCAGCGGCCCGGACTTCACCATGGTGAGCCCGATCACGATCTCCCGCGCCTGCGCCAGCGCCGGCAGCGCGAGAAGGCCGCCCGAGGCGGCGAGAAGGGTCCTGCGCTTCATCATCATCGTCTCTCCGTCCCTCAATGCGATCCGAGATACGCCGCCGCCAGCGCCTCATTGTCGGCCAGCCGGTCCGCCGGACCGTCCAGCACGATGCGGCCCAATTCCATCACATAGCCCCGCGACGCCGTGCGCAGCGCCATGCGGGTGTTCTGCTCCACCAGCAGGATCGCGAGCCCGTCGCGGTTCAGCTCCCGCACCAGCTCGAACAGCCGCCCCACCAGCAGCGGCGAGAGGCCGAGCGAGGGCTCGTCCAGCATCATGAGCCGCGGCCGCGCCAGCAGCGCGCGGCTGATCGCGAGCATCTGCTGCTCCCCGCCCGAGAGCACGGAAGCCAGCATGTCCCGTCGCGCCGCCAGGTTGGAGAAGCGCGCATAGATGCCGTCGATGTCGCGCGCAACATCGCCATCCCGCCTGCCATAGGCGCCCATCAGCAGGTTCTCATGCACCGTCAGGCTGACCAGGATCTGCCGCCCCTCCGGCACCAGCACCAGGCCCCGCTTCACGCGTTCCGGCGCGCTCAGCGCCGTGACATCGGCGCCGTCGAAGATGATGCGCCCACCCGCCGGCGTCACCGCGCCGGCGATCGCCTTCAGCAGGCTCGACTTGCCCGCGCCATTGGCGCCGAGCACCGTCACCACCTCCGCCCCCGCCACGCCGAGCGACACGCCCCGCACGGCATGGGTGCGGCCGTAGCGGACCTCCAGCCCCTCGATCTCAAGCAGCATCGGCACCGAGATAGGCCTCCCGCACCAGCGCATCGGCCCGCGCGCCGGCCATGCTGCCCTCATAGATCCGCTTGCCGAAGTTGAGCACCACGACGCGGTCGCAGACCTCGTCCACGAAGCCCATGTCGTGCTCCACCACCAGCAGCGCCGTGCCCCCATCGGCGATCTTCCGCAGGAAGCGCGCCAGTTCCGCCGTCTCCGCCGGGTTCAGCCCCGCCGCCGGCTCGTCCAGCAGCAGCAGCTTCGGCCGGCTGGCCAGCGCGCGCACCACCTCGATCTTCTTGCGGATGCCGTAGGGAAGGCTTGAGACGACATCGCCCGGATCGATGTCGAGCCCGGCCTCCGCCAGCAGCGCCTCGGCATCCCGCCGCCAGCGCCCGCGCGGCATCCAGCCGATCGGCGTCAGCAGCGCGCCGAGGCCCGAGGCGCGCGCCTGCTGGCCCAGCATGACGTTCTCCACCGCGGAGAGATGCGGCATCAGCCGGATGTTCTGGAAGGACCGCGCCATGCCCGCCAGCACGCGGTCCCGCGGCGGCAGCGTGCCGATCGCCTTGCCATCCAGCGTGATCGTCCCCGCATCCAGCGGATAGACCCCGGAGATCAGGTTGAAGACCGTCGTCTTCCCTGCGCCATTCGGCCCGATCAGGCCGAGCCGTCCGCCGCGCGGCACGGTGAAGGAGACGTCATCCACCACGCGCAGCCCGCCGAAGGCCTTGCCGATGCCCACGACGGTCAGCAGCGCCTCATCCGGCATCGGCATGCCTCCGCCGTCCCATCAGGCGCGCGAGCAGCGTGCGCGTGACCATCCCCTCCGGCCGGAACATCATCATGGCGACGATCATCACGCCGAAGACGACGTAGCGCCAGGACCCGCCGATGCGCAGCAGTTCCGGCACGATGGTGAAGAAGGTGGCGCCCACCAGCGGCCCCCAGGCCGTCTGCGTGCCGCCGATCAGGACGAAGAGCAGCACGTAGATCGACAGCAGGGGCGAGAAATACTGCGCCTCCACGAAGGAGAAGTGATGCGCGTAGAGCGCGCCCGCCAGCCCCGCCAGCCCGCCGCCGATGGCGAAGCCCGCCACCTGCACGGCCCGCGCCGGCACCCCCATCAGCACCGCCACCAGCTCGTCGTCATGCAGCGCCCGCATCGCCAGGCCGAGCCTGGTCGCCGTCAGCCAGAAGACCCCGGTCGTCACCGCCGCGGCGGCGCCAAGCAGAACCGGCAGGTCCACATACTCCGCCACCACCAGCCCCATCGCACCGCCGAGCGCGGGCTGCGTCAGGATGATGCCGGTGACGACCTGCGCGAAGGCGAAGGTCGCCAGCACCATGTACACGCCCCGTGTCCGCAGCACGGGAAAGGCGATGCCGATCCCGACCAGCGCCGTCAGCAGCGTCGCCGCCGGTACCGTCCAGGCCGGCGTCCAGCCCAGCTGTTCGCCCAACATCGCCGCGCCATAGGCGCCGATCGCCATGAAGCCCGCGCCGCCCAGATTCAGCTGTCCGGCCGTCGCGGTGACAAAGATGCCATAGGCGAAGATGATGTTGATGGCGAGGATCGCCAGGATGCCGGACCAGTAGCCGGACATGTCAGAGCTTCCCCTTGCCGATGCGCGAACCGCCGAACAGCCCCTGCGGCCGCAGCACGATCGCCGCCAGCAGCACGGTCCAGACCACCACCTGCGCCGCATCGCCGCCGAAGAAGTGGATGCCCAGCGTCTCCAGCAGCCCCACCAGCAACCCGCCCGCGATGGCGCCCCAGATCGACCCCAGCCCCCCCAGCACCATGGCCGCGATCGCCTTGGTGCCGACATGGTCGCCCATGAAGGGGGAGACATCGCTGTAGTTCACGACAAACAGCGCGCCGGCGACCCCGCAGAGCAGCCCGCTCAGCAGGAACACCACCGGCACGATGCGCGTGACCTCCACGCCCAGCAGCGTCGCGGTATCGGGGCTTTCCGCGATGCTCCGCAGCGCGCGGCCGGTGCGCGTCTTCGCCAGCAGCCAGGACAGCCAGAAGACGATGGCGAGCGACAGCAGCAGGGAGGTCAACTGCGGCAGCCCCACCACCAGCGGCCCCACCTGCCAGTCGAGGCGAAAGCGCACCGGGAAGCTCTGCGCCTCCGACCCCAGAACGATCAGCACCAGGTGTTCGAAGATCAGCAGGAAGCCAAGGGAAGACACCAGCGGGATCGCATGTTCCGTCGCATCCCCATGCCGCGTCTTGAGGTAGCGGAAGGTGAAGCGCTCCACGACCAGCGAGGCGAGGATCGCCACCACGATCCCCGCCGGCAGGGCGAGTGCCCAGTGCCAGGCCTCGGTGAAGGGCAGCCCGTGCCGCGCCAGGCCCCAGGCCACCATGCCCGTCAGCATGAACATGGTCGGGATGGTGAAGTTGAGGAAATTCAGCACGCCGATGGTGAGCGTGAAGGCCACCGCCACCGCGACATAGATGCCGCCCAGCATCAGGCCGGAGACCACCTGCTGCGCCAGCGTCGCGCCCCCCGGCAGCGCGGCCAGCCCCGCGATGGCCGCCACGCAGCCCATCGCCACCGCCGCCGAGACCACCAGCGGATGCGCCCCGCGCATCCCCGCCGCGGCGCTCATGCGCGGAGTTTCACCCAGCGAGAAAACACGCGATGCGGCAAGCGCGGCTCCTGCGATTTGTCCGGACCAATGGGGCCCAGATTCGCGGCACCGCGCAAGTCTCATTAACGCATCAGGCGTGCAGGCCCGGCGCCTCCTGCCCCGTCCGCGCCACGTATTCGGTATAGCCGCCGCCATAGAGGTGCACCCCCTCCGGCGTCAGCTCCAGCACCCGGTTGGACAGCGCGGCCAGGAAGTGGCGGTCGTGGCTGACGAAGAGCATCGTGCCCTCGTAGTTCGACAGCGCCGTGATCAGCATCTCCTTCGTCGCCATGTCGAGGTGGTTGGTCGGCTCGTCCAGCACCAGGAAGTTGGGCGGGTCGAACAGCATCCGCGCCATCACCAGTCGCGCCTTCTCGCCGCCCGAGAGCACGCGGACGCGCTTCTCCACCTCATCGCCCGAGAAGCCGAAGCAGCCCGCCAGCGACCGCAGCTGCCCCTGGTTGGCGCGGGGGAACTCATCTTCCAGGGACTGGAAGACGGTGCGGTCGCCATCCAGCAATTCCATCGCGTGCTGCGCGAAATAGGCCATCTTCACGCTGCCGCCGATCGTCACGCTGCCGGCATCGGGTTCCGTCGTCTGCGTCACCAGCTTCAGCAGGGTCGATTTCCCCGCGCCATTCACGCCCAGTACGCAGCAGCGCTCCCGCCGCCGCAGCAGCAAATCGAGCCCGTCATAGATCACGCGGTCGCCGTAGCGCTTGTGCACGCCGCGGATCTGGACCACGTCGTCGCCCGACCGCGGCGCGGGCATGAATTCGAAGGTCACGGTCTGGCGCCGCTTCGGCGGCTCCACCCGCTCGATCTTGTCGAGCTTCTTGACGCGGCTCTGCACCTGCGCGGCGTGGGAGGCGCGGGCCTTGAAGCGCTCGATGAACTTGATCTCCTTGGCCAGCATCGCCTGCTGGCGCTCGAACTGCGCCTGCTGCTGCTTTTCCGCCATGGCGCGCTGCTGTTCGTAGAATTCGTAGTCGCCGGAATAGCTGGTCAGCGACCCGCCATCGATCTCGATCACCTTGTTGATGATGCGGTTCATGAATTCCCGGTCGTGGGAGGTCATGAGCAGCGCGCCGTCATAGCCCCGCAGGAAATTCTCCAGCCAGATGAGGCTTTCCAGGTCGAGGTGGTTGGACGGCTCGTCCAGCAGCATCACGTCGGGGCGCATCAGCAGGATGCGGGCCAGCGCCACGCGCATCTTCCAGCCGCCGGACAGCGCGCCGACATCGCCATCCATCATGTCCTGGCTGAAACTCAGCCCCGCCAGCACCTCCCGCGCCTTGCCCTCCAGCGCATAGCCGCCCAGGTCATCGAAGCGCGCCTGCACCTCCCCGAAGCGCTCGATCAGCGCATCCAGCTCATCCGCCTTGTCGGGATCGGCCAGGTCGGCCTCCAGCGCCCGCATCTCCGCCGCCACGGTGGAGACATCGCCCGCGCCATCCATCACCTCCGCCACCGCGGAGCGGCCCGCCATCTCCCCCACATCCTGGCTGAAGAAGCCGATGGAGACGCCCCGATCCACCAGCACCTGGCCCTCATCGGGCGGTTCCTGGCCGGTGATCATGCGGAACAGCGTGGTCTTGCCCGCGCCATTCGGCCCGACGAGCCCGATCTTCTCTCCCCGCTGCAAGGCGGCGGAGGCCTCGATGAACAGAAGCTGGACGCCGTTCTGCTTGCTGATGTTGTCGAGGCGGATCATGGAAGGCCCGGTGCGGTTTCGCGGCCCCTATGCCACAGCGCCCCCGCCCGCGCGACCGCCCCGCATTGTCCGCGCCCGCCCCATGGGGGATGCTCCGCCCCACGCGAAGGAGACGCCCATGCCCCCCTTGCCCCGCCGCCCCCTGCTGGCGGCCCTGCTCGCCGCCCCCGGCCTCGCCCGCGCCCAGCCCGCTTGGCCCAGCCAGCCCGTGCGCCTCGTGCTGCCCTATGCCGCCGGCGGCCCCACCGACATCATCGCCCGCCTGATCGCCGATGCGCTATCGCAACGCCTGCCCCAGCGCGTGGTGGTGGAGAACCGGACCGGCGCGGGCGGCAATATCGGCGCCTCCGCCGTCGCCAAGTCCCGGCCGGATGGCGGCACCTTCCTCTTCACCAATACCGGCCATGCCGTGAACCGCGCGCTCTATGCGCGGCTGGACTACGACCCCGCCAAGGACCTGACGCCCGTCACCATCGTCGCCGAAAGCCCCATGGTGCTGCTGGTGCCGAACAGCTCCCCCGCCCGCACACTGGCCGAGTTCGTGGAGCGTGTCCGCGCCCAGCCCGGCGCCTTCAGCTATGGCAGCACCGGCACGGGCGGCGCGCTGCAACTGGTCAGCCTGCTGCTGCTGAAGGCCGCCGGGCTGCGGATGGAGGAAGTCCCCTATCGCGGCAGCGCCCCCGCGGCGCAGGACCTGATCGCGGGGCGGATCGAGATGCTCTACGACGCCGGCGCCACCGCCTTCCCGCTCGCCACCAGCGGCCAGGCCCGGGCGCTGGTCGTCTCCTCCGCCCAGCGCAGCGCCGTCATGCCGGCGGTGCCGACGGTGGGGGAGGCCGGCTTCCCCGCCGCCACCTTCAGCGTCTGGCAGGGCATCCTGGCCCCCGCGGGCACGCCGGAGCCCATCATCACCCGCCTGCGTGACGAAGTCGCCGCCCTGCTCGGCGATGGCCCGCTGCGCGCCCGCCTCACGGATCTCGGCGCGGAGCGCATCGTGGCGAACACCCCCGCCGAGGCCCGCGCCTATGTGGAGGCCGAGATGACGCGCTGGGAAGCGGTGCTGCGCGAGGCCGGGGTGCAGCCGCAATGACCACGCTGCCCCTGCATGGTGTCCGCGTGCTGGACCTGACCAATGTCCTCGCCGGCCCCTTCGCCACCTACCAGCTCGCGCTGATGGGCGCCGAGGTCATCAAGATCGAGCAGCCCGTGCGCGGCGACCTCGCCCGCCGCCTGGGCGCGGATCCCGAGGCCGCGAAGCGCAACATGGGCGCCTCCTTCGTCGCGGTGAATGCGGGCAAGCAGTCGGTCACGCTCGACCTGAAGCATCCGAGGGGCAAGGAGGTCTTCAAGCGCCTGGTCTCGGAGGCCGATGTCGTCGTCGAGAATTTCCGCCCCGGCGTGATGGACCGCCTCGGCCTGGGGTGGGAAGCGCTGTCGGCGATCCGCCCATCGCTGGTCTTCTGCGCCATTTCCGGCTTCGGCAAGGACGGGCCGCTGGCCAATCGCCCGGCCTATGACCAGATCGTCCAGGGCATGGCGGGGGTGATGAGCATCACCGGCAGCGCCGAGAGCGCGCCGCTGCGCGTCGGCTTCCCGGTCTCCGACACGGTCGGTGGCCTGACCGCCGCCTTCGCCGTCGCCTCCGCGCTGGTCGGCGCCCGCGCCACCGGCCAGGGCCGCTTCCTCGATGTCTCCATGCTGGAATCGACGCTGGCGACGATGGGCTGGATCGTCTCCAACTTCCTCAATGCCGGCGTCGTGCCCACGCCGATGGGCAACGACAATTTCTCCGCCGCCCCCTCCGGCGCCTTCCGCACCGGCGATGGCCTCATCAACATCGCGGCGAATGAGGACAAGCAATACGCCGCGCTCTGCGAGCAGCTCGGCCGGCCGGACCTGCTGACGGACCCGCGCTTCAGCGACCGCCACGCCCGCAAGGCCAACCGCGCCGCGCTGACGGTGGAGGTTGAATCGGCCCTCGCCGCGAAGGATGCCGCGACCTGGGAATCGCTGCTCGTCACCGCCGGCGTGCCCGCGGGGCAGGTGATGACCGTGCCCGCCATCATCAACCACGCCCATGTCCGGGACCGCGGCTTCGTGACGGAGATCGAGGCCCCGGAGGGCGTGCAGCGCCTGACGCGCTGCGGCTTCCGCTTCGGCGATGCCAACCCCGCCCCCGCCGGCCCGGCGCCCGCGCTCTCCGCCCAGACGGCGGATTGGCTGCGGCGCCTCGGCTATGACGAGGCCGCCATCGCCACCATGCGCGACGAAGGCGCGGTCTGAATCAGAGAAAACGCTCCGCCCGGTAGGGTTCCGGCGGGATGAAGGGCGCCTCCCCCGTCATCATCTCCGCCAGCAGCCGCCCGGTCGTTGGGCCCAGCGTCAGCCCCTGATGCGCATGGCCGAAGGCGCACCAGGCGCCTTCCTGGCCGGGCAGCGCGCCGATCACCGGCAGCATGTCCGGCATGCAGGGGCGCGTGCCCATCCAGGGCTCGCTCTCCACCCGCTCCGCCAGCGGCAGCAGGCTGCGCGCTACGGGCTCCGCCTGTTCCAGTTGCACCGGCGTCGGCGGCGCATCCGGCGTGGCGAATTCGGCGCCCGTGGTCAGGCGGATGCCGGCCCGCATCGGCGCCAGCAGGAAGCCGCTCGGCGTATCCAGGATCGGGCGATGCAGCACCGCATTGCCGCGCAGCCCGAAATGCCGGTGGTAGCCGCGCTTGCCGAAGAGCGGCGGCGCATAGCCGAGCTTCCGCGTGACCTTCGTGGCCGCGGCGCCGAGTGCGATGACGACCTCCGCCGCCTCCACCGCGCCCTCCACGGTCTGCACCCGCCAGCCCGCGCCCGCGCGCTCCAGCGTCGTCGCATCGCCATGCAGGAACCGCCCGCCCGCCGCCGCGAAGCGCGCGGCGTATGCCAGCACCAGCGCCTGCGGATCGCTGACCGACAGCGGATCGGTCCAGTGGATCGCCCCCGCGCGCCCCACCATCAGATGCGGCTCCGCCGCCGCCAGCCCCTGGCGGTCCAGCGCCACGAAGTTCACGCCATGCTCGGCCCGCGCGCGCTCCGCCTGGCGCAGCGCCGCCTCCATCCCCGCTTCATCGCCATAGAGCCGCATCCAGCCGATCGGCCGCAGCAGCGCCATCGCCGGCGTGCCGCGCGCCAGGGCGAGGTGCTCATCCAGGCAGGTCTCGATCAGCGCCGCATGCGCCGCCGCGGCGCGTTCGTAGCGCGCGGGCTCCGACTGCCACCAGTAGCGCAGCAGGGGTGACGCCAGGCCCGGCAGCGCGTCCCAGTGGTAGCGCGCATCGATGGCGCGGTTGCCCGCGATGCGCAGGATCTCCCGCGCCTGGCGCGGGAAGGGATGCGGGAAGACCGCCTCCCGCTGGATCAGCCCGCCATTGCCGAAGGAGGCACCCTCACCAGGATCGCGCCGGTCCACCAGCACCATGTCGCGCCCGCGCCACGCCAGGTGCAGCGCGACGGAAACGCCGACCATGCCGGCGCCCAGCACCAGGACCGAGGCTG
Organism: Falsiroseomonas ponticola; assembly: GCF_016805305.1. GTDB lineage: Bacteria > Pseudomonadota > Alphaproteobacteria > Acetobacterales > Acetobacteraceae > Falsiroseomonas > Falsiroseomonas ponticola. Next base: position 218,830 of record NZ_JAERQN010000001.1, read on the forward strand.
CCATACGACGCCGCCCGCTCCCTCAGCGCGCCGGCCGCGCATGCACGGCCACCACCTGCTCATCCATCCGCGGCGTGTAGGTGATGGACCGCCGCGTGCCGATCGCGCTCATCTGCACATAGAGCGGGATCTGCACCTGCATCGCCTCCACATCGTGCATGATCTCCCGCAGCGCCGCCTCCCGCCCCTCATCCATCCGCACCATCACGGCGCGGATGCGCGCATCCAGCGCCGGGTCGCTGAAGCCGGAGCGGTTGGCACCGCCCAGCACGCCATCCGCCTGCCGCGTATGGAACGAGGTGGACAGCACATAGGACGCATCGCCGGAGGAGAAGGACCGGCCGACGAAATGCACGGGCAGCGTCACGCGCGCGGGCCGGATGCGCGGGAAGAACACCGTGCTTGGCGTCACGTCCACATTCATCTTGAGCCCGGCGCGGGACAGCATCTGCCCCACCGCCTGGCAGATGCGCGCATCATTGACGTAGCGGTCATTGCTGCAGGCGATGGTCAGGCCGAAGCCATCGGAATAGCCGGCCTCCGCCAGCAGCCGCCGCGCCGCGGCCGCGTCGCCCGCCGGCACGCGCGCAGCGGGGTCGTAGCCGCCGAAGCCTTCCGGCGTCAGCTGGCCGGAGGCCACGGCCTGGCCTTCCATCACGCGCTCCACCAGCGCATTCCGGTCGATGGCCAGCGACAGCGCCTGGCGCACCCGCACATCCGACAGCGGGTTCACCGGCAGCGGCTGCCCCGCCCCATCCACCGCCAGCGGCAGCGGGTCCCGCGCCACGTTGAGCGAGAGATACATGATGCGGTCGGTCGGCCGCGTCGCGACATTCACGCGCCCCTCCCGCCGCAGCCGCGCGATGTCGCCGAGCGGCACATCCTCGATCAGGTCGAAATCGCCGGCCAGCAGCCCCGCCAGCCGCGCGGCGTCATTGGCGACGACGCGAATATTCACGCGCTCCCAGGCCGGCTGCGCGCCGTGATAGCCAGCAAAGCGTTCCAGCTGCATGCCGGATGGCGTCACGCCGCCGCCCACCACGCGATAGGGCCCGGTTCCGATCGCCGCGCGCCCCGCGTTGAAATCCTGCGTGCTGGCCTGCGCGGCCGCGCGGGCGGAGACGATGAAGACATTCGTCATCTGCCCGGGGATCACGGGATTGGGTTCGCTGGTGTGCAGCCGCACCGTCAGCGGGTCCACCACCTCCACCCGGCTGATCGTGCGCAGGTTGATGGTGTAGGGCCCGATATTGCCCGGCACGTCGGGGATGCGCGCGATGGAGAAGGCGATGTCGTCCGCCGTGAAGGGCGTGCCGTCATGGAAGGTCACGCCGGGGCGCAGCTTCAGCTCCCACACCTGCGGCTCCACCGCGCGCCAGCTCTGCACGGCGCCCGGCACCTGGCGGCTGTTCTCGTCGCGGCTGATGACGGTGTCGTAGATGTGCCGCGCCGCCGCCATGTTGGGGCCGTTGAAGAAGAAATGCGGATCGATCCCGAAGGTCGATTGCACCGCCATGGTCAGCGTCTGCGCGGGCGCCGCCTGTGGCAGCGCAAGGATGGCGAGGAGGAGCAGGCGGCGGAGCGTCTGGGTCAGCATGCGTGGCCTCCGGTCTGCCGAAAACCTTCGACGCTGCCGCGGGGCCCGTCAATCCGGCTTGATGCGCGCCTCCCGCACCACATCGGCCCAGCGCTGCAATTCGGACCGCACGGTCGCGGCGAAGGCCTCCTGCGGCCCGCCCGTCGGGCTCAGCCCCTGCGCCAGGATGGCCTGGCGCGTGGCGGGGCGGGCCAGCCATTCGTTCAACCCGGTGTTGATCCGCGCCACCATCTCCGCCGGCAGCCCGGCCGGGCCATAGACGCCGTAGATGATGGTGTTGGTGGCCTGCGGATAGCCGGCCTCGGCCAGCGTCGGCACCTCCGGCAGGTCGGGCCAGCGCGGATCGGCGGTGACGGCCAGCATCCGCAGCTGGCCGGACCGCGCCAGCGGCATGGCGACCGCGACCGGCAGCACCATCGCGGCCAGCCGCCGGCCGAGCAGGTCCTGCAGCGCGGGCGCGGTGCCGCGATAGGGGATGTGGTTCAGCTCGATCCCCGCCGCCAGCATGAACAGCGCCATGGACATGTGCGGCGCCGTGCCGTTGCCGGGCGACCCGTAGTCCAGGTCACCCGGCCGCGCCTTCGCCAGCGCCACGAATTCCGCCACGTCCCGCGCCGGCAGGTCGGGCCGCACGGCCAGCACGGAATTGCCATCGGCGATGCGGATGATCGGGATGAACTGCCGCACCGGGTCGAAGGGCAGGTTCGGCATCAGCGGCGGGCTCATCACGAAATTGGCGCCCTGCATCAGCAGCATCCGCCCATCCGGCACGGCCCGCGCCACCGCGCCGGTGCCGATGACGCCGCTCGCCCCCGTCCGGTTCTCCACCACCACCGCCTGGCCGAGGATCTCGGACAGGGTCGGCGCCAGCAGCCGCGCCAGCACGTCCTGCGCCGTGCTGGGCGTGACCGGCACCACCAGCGTCACGGGGCCATTGGGCTGCGACTGCGCCAGCACCGGTGAGGCCAGCAGCGCCGCGCCGGCGGCCAGAAGGCCGCGTCGCATCATGGTCATGGTTTCCTCCGGTCTTGTTCTTGTCAGGCCAGGCCGAGCGCGCGCGCCGGCGCGAAGACCTCCTCCACCGCCACCGGCCGGGGCAGCAGCCCCTGCGCGAGGCAGGTCCGGATGATGTGCGCGATGGGCGCCTGCATCGCCTCCTCGCCCATCGGCAGCATGTCCGGCAGCGCCTCCGGCTTCGCCGCGCGCAGCGCCGCCATCAGCGCGGCGACTTCCCCGGTCCGCGTCTCCGCCACATCCTGCCGCACGACGAGGATGTGGTTCACGGGCACGATGCCATGCCGTGCGAACCAGGCCTGCGCCGCCTGCTCCGGCGCCGTGATCACCGGCGCGAAGATGGGATCATCCGGCAGGTCGTTGCCGAGGATCGCGGCATCGAGCTCCCCGTTCCGCAGCAGCTCCGGCAGGCTGCCCTCCGGCAGGTGCTCGACGAAATCAGGGTCCGCGTATTCCGCGACATGCGCGCCTTCCTGCGTCGCCCAGCGCATCGCCTGGGTCGGCAGCCCGGATTCCTCGGCCAGGATGGCGCGCACCCACATGCCCGTGGTCTGGGTATAGGCCCGCACGCCGACCCGCTTGCCGGCCAGCCCCGCCGGCGTGAGGTCCGGCCGGCTCGCCAGCCGGATGATGCAGCGATGCTGGAAGCGCGCGGCCAGCGTCACCGGCAGCAGCACGATGGGCTTGCCATAGGCCAGCGCCTGTAGCGCGGTGACGATCGCCATCTCGCTGGCGTCGTAGCGGCCTTCCCGCGCCATGGGGGCAAAGGCGCGGTGGATGGGCTTCACCGCCTCGAAGGCCAGGGGCGTGCCATCCGGCAGCGCGCTTGCCGCCTTCAACCCCGTGGTCAGCCTGCTATCGGCGATGGCGAGGCGGAGCGGCGTGCTCATCTCACGCCCCCTTCAGCGCGGGATAGACGCGCTGCGCGGTGCCGCCCAGGATCCGGTCGCGGTCGGCCTCCGACAGGCTCTCCAGCGCCGCCAGGCTGCGTTCCAGCAGATGCGGCAGCCCCCCCGCATGGGCCGGGAAGTTCGACCCCCACATGATCCGCCCGGCCCCGAAGCGGGCCAGCAATTCCGCCAGCAGCGCGGCGGGGGTGGAGGCGCCCTCCCCCGCCAGGTCCAGCGCCCGCGTGGTCAGCTTGAGCACGACCTGCGGATAGGCCGCCAGGTCGAACAGCGCCGCCGCCTTCGCATAGGGCGGGCCATCGGCGAGTTCCGGCCGCGCCAGGTGGTCCAGCAGCACCGTCACGCCGGGGAAGCGGTCCATCATGGCGCGCAGCGCGGGGATGCCCTTGGCCGTCATCTGCATGGCGATGGGCAGGCCCAGCCTCTCCGCCGCCGCCCAGCCGGCATGGCCGCGCGGATCGTCGATCCACCCCGCCTGGCCCGGCATGGTGGTGCCCGTCGTGAACAGCCGGAGCCCCGAGAATCCCAGCCCGTGCCAGTGATGGATGCGCTCCACCGCGTCCGGGGCGAGGATGTCCACGGAAAACACCCCCGCCAGCCGCCCGCGATGCGGCGCGATGGAATCGGCGACGCAGGAATTGTCGTGCCCATAGGCGGTGGAGGCCTGCACCACCACGGCCTTGGCGATGCCCGCCGCCTCCATGGCGGCGAGCAACCCCGCCACCTCCACCGGCCGCTCGGCCGACCAGTCGGACTGCTTGCCCCCCAGCGGCGCCGTCGGGTTAGCGCACCCGGTCGGTGGAGATGACGTGCGTGTGGGTGTCGATGATCAGGCCTGGCATGCGTTTCCCCTTTCCCCCAGCCTGCCCGCCGGCCCCCGCCCCCGCTACGCAAGATCGTCGGCCGAGGTCATAAGCTCAGGGCTATGCCCACCACCCCGCCCCGGCTCCGCGACATCGAGGCCCTGCTCGCGGCGGCCGAGGATGGCAGCCTCGGCGCCGCCGCCCGCCGCCTCGGCCTTTCCCAGCCCGCCCTCAGCCAGGCCATCACCCGGCTGGAAGCCGCGGTCGGCCAGCCTTTGCTGCTGCGCGGCCCGCGCGGCAGCTTCGCCTCGGAGGCCGGCGCGCGCTTCCTCGCGCGCTGCCGGCGCATGATGGGGCAGCTCCAGGCCGGCCTCGCCGCCTGCCGCAGCGCGGCGCGGGTCGGGCTGCTGACCGACACGGCGGCCGAGACCCATCGCGCCATCGTGCGCGCCGGCAGCTTCTCCGCCGCGGCCCGGCTGCGCGGCGTCTCCCTGCCCACGCTGGCGCGCACCGCGCGGGGGCTGGAAGGCGCGCTCGGCGTGCCGCTCTATCGCCGCGCCGCCGGCGGCATGGTGCCGCTGCCCGGCGGGGTGGAGCTCGGCCGCCGCCTCGCCCTGGCGGCGGAGGAGCTGGACCAGGGCCTGGCGGAACTCGCGGCCAGCGGCCGGGTGGAGTGGTTCCGCCTCGGCACCCTGCCCATGCTGCCGCAGGACGAACTCGCCCGCGCCATCGCCGGACTCGGCGTGGGGCCTGACGCCGGACTCGGCGTGGGGCCGGACGCCGGACTCGGCGTGGGGGCGGACGCCGGGCTCGGCGTGGGGCCGGACGCCGGGCTCGGCGTGGGGCCTGACGCCGCGCTCGGCGCCGGCCCGCGGGTGACGCTGCGCGACGGCACCCATGCCGCGCTGCTGGACCAGCTCCGCCACGGCGCGATCGACGCCATCCTGGGCGCGCTGCGGAACCCCGCCCCGGCCGATGACGTGGTGGAGGAGATGCTGTCCCCCGACCCCTTCGTCATCGCCGCCGCCGCCGGCCATCCGCTGGCCCATGGCGGCCCCGTCGCCGCCGCCGCGCTGGCCGCGCAGGACTGGGTGGTGCCGGAACCCGGCCTGCCCCGCCGCGCGACGGCCGAGGCCCTCTTCGCCACCCTGCCCCGGCACCCGCGCCTGGCGATGGAGACCAATTCCCCCCACGCCACCATCGCGCTGCTGCGCCGCACCCGGGCGTTGGCGCTGCTGTCCCGCCGCCAGGTCGCCGCGGCGCCCGGGCTGGTGGCGCTGCCGGTGCCGCCGCTCGGCCCGCCGCGTGCCATCGGCCTGACCACGCGGCGGGACTGGCTGCCCACCCCCGGCCAGCGCGCGGTGCTGGAGGCGCTGCGCCAGGCCTTCGCCGCGGTCAGCCCTGGCGCCGAAGGCTCCGCGTGAAGCGCGCGCCGGCCTCCGTGAACCCGGTCGCGGCGCAGAAGCCGCGCATCGCCTCCCCGGCCTCGGCCAGCGCCATCTCCAGCGCCCCGCAGCCGGCGCTGCGCGCGGCCTGGGACGCCGCCTTCACCAGCAGCCGCCCGAGGCCCCGCCGCCGGCTGTCCCGCCCCACCAGCAGCAGCGTCACCTGCGCCACCGGCCGGTCTTCCAGCAGGGAGGCATACCAATGCACGGCGATGACGCCGCTCGGCGGCCCCCATTCCTGCGCGATCAGCACCGCGCCCGGGCCCTGGCGCAGCGCCTCCAGCCGCGCGGCGACGACGCGGCCCGCGGCCTCCGCCCCGCCCTCCGCCAGCAATTCCGCCAGCCCCGCCGCATCGGCCGCCGTCGCGGCGCGGATCTCCAGCCCGTGGCGGGATGTCACGCGGCGCCACCCCGCCAGGCGTTGACGGCATCGCGCCCGCCATGCCACGGACTTGGGCTTGTCACAGTGAAGGCCTCCGCCGATGCGCCGCCCGTTGATGATGGCCTGCATCCTGCTCTCCGCCACCCCCGGGCTGGCGGCGGAACTCACGGTAAGCGTGACCAACATCCGCTCCGCGGAGGGCCGGATCGGCTGCCTGCTCTTCAACGCGGAGCGCGGCTTCCCCGGCGACCCCACCGCCGCCCTGCTGCTGCGCTCCCAGCCCGCCGCCACCGCCGGCGTGCGCTGCCGGTTCGAAGGCATCGCCCCCGGCACCTATGCCGTCGCCGTCTCCCACGACGCCAACGGCAATGGCCGCACGGACACCAACATGTTCGGCATCCCGACCGAGGATTGGGGCGTCTCCAACAACATCCGCCCCACCATGCGCGCCCCCCGCTTCGAGGAATCGGCCGTGACGGTGGCGGAGGGCCCGCCCCGCGGGATCGAGATCCGGCTCGGCCGCTGACCCGCCGCCCGCCATGACCGCCGCGCCACCCCTCATCCGCACCGGCGGCGACAGCGCGCCCCCCTATTCCGTCCAGGCCTCCCCGGGCTTCGCCGCCTGGCTGCACGCGGCCGGGGCCACCCTCGCCCTCACCACCTACCAGATCGGCAAGGTCTTCCTGATCGGGGCGGAGGGCGAGGCCGCGCTCTCGGTCAGCGAACGCACCTTCGAACGCTGCCTCGGCATCGCCTCGGACGGCAGCTCCGGCTTCGTCCTGGCCGGGCTCAACGCCATCTGGCGCTTCGGCAACGTCGTCCCCCCGGGGCGGGAGCTGGAGGGGCATGACGCCGTCTATGTGCCCCAGGCCGCCTGGTTCACCGGCGACGTCTTCGCCCATGATGTCGGCGTGGCGCCGGATGGCCGGCCGGTCTTCGTCAACACGCTCTTCTCCTGCATCGCCGCGGTGGACGAACGGTCGAGCTTCCGCCCGGTCTGGACGCCGCCCTTCATCTCCGCCCTCGCGCCCCAGGATCGCTGCCACCTCAACGGCCTCGCCATGGATGCCGCCGCCATGCCCCGCTACGCGACCGCGGCCGGGGAGACGGATGGCCCGCGCGGCTGGCGGGAGAACCGCGTGGGCCGCGGCGTGGTGCTGGATATCGCCACCGGCGCCGTGGTCTGCCGCGGCCTGACCATGCCCCATTCGCCACGGCTGCATGATGGCCGCCTCTACGTGCTGAATGCCGGCACGGGCGAACTCGGCCTGGTCGATGTCGCGGCGGGGCGCTTCCACCCGCTGGCCTTCCTGCCCGGCTTCACCCGCGGGCTCGTCCTGCATGGCGGCCACGCGCTGGTCGGCCTGTCCCTGCCGCGCGCGAACGAGGTCTTCGCCGGCCTGCCGCTGGATGACCGGCTGAAGGCGGAAGGCTTCCAGCCGCAATGCGCGCTGGTCGTGGTGGAGCTGTCATCCGGCAAGGCGCTGCACTGGCTGCGCCTCGGCGGGGTGGTGCGGGAACTCTACGACGTCGCGCTGCTGCCCCGCGCCCGCCGGCCCATGCTGGTCGGCATGCAGCAGGCGGGCCCGATCAACCGCCTGGTCCTGCGCGGGCCCGACCTGGCGCTGGACGCGCTGCGCCGCCCGTCCTGAGGTTCAGCCCGGCGCCGCCATCGCGCTGTCATGCGCGATCTCGCCGCGCTCGATCACATAGGTCGAATCGACCAGCGGCGTCAGCAGCGACGGGTTGCTCTCCGTCACCAGCAGCGCGACATCGGGGAAGGAGGCATGCAGCCCGCGCAGCGCCTCCGCGTAGCGCAGCGCCAGGGCGGGTGCCAGGCCCTGGAAGGGCTCGTCCAGCAGCACGGCGCGGGTGCCGACCATCAGCGCGCGGCCCAGCGCCACCATCTTGCCCTGCCCGCCCGAAAGCCCCGCGGCGCGCCGATCCGCCAAGGTCGCGAGTTCGGGCAGGAAGGTGAAGACGGCATCCAGCCGCCGCGTGATCTCCGCCTTCGGCAGGCGCAGCACCTCCGCCGGCAGCAGCAGGTTCTGCCGCACGCTGAACAGCCCGAAGAGGCGCCGTTCCTCCGGCGCATAGCCGATGCCGAGCCGCGTGCGGTGATGCGCGGGCAGCGCCGTCGCGTCCTCCCCGCCGATCATCACGCGCCCGCCGCGCAGCGGCAGCAGGCCCATCAGGGCGCGCAGCGTCGTCGTCTTGCCCGCGCCGTTGCGCCCGATCAGCGCCACGCGGCCGCCGGGCGGCAGGACGAGCGAGACGCCGCGCAGCACCGGCGCGCCGGCGATGTCGGCCACCACGGATTGCAGCTCAAGCATGGGCGCCCCCCGCGGCCGGCCGTTCGATCCCGATCACGTCGCGCTGCACGGCGGGGTCGGAGAGGATCTGCGCCGGCGGGCCCAGCGCGGCGATCCTGCCCTGCGACCAGACCGCGACGCGATCCGCGAAGCGCTCCACCACATCCATGTCGTGCTCGACGAAGACCGCCGTGACGCGGGCATCGCGCAGCACGCGCACCAGCGTCTCCACGATCCCCATCTTCTCCGCCGCCGCCACGCCGCTGGTGGGCTCGTCCATCAGCAGCAGGCGCGGCTTCAGCGCGACGGCCATGGCGATGTCGGCGAGCTTGCGCGTGCCCTCGTTCAGCGCATCCGCGCGCTGCGCCGCCACCGGCAGCAGGCCGAAGCGGTCGAGCAATCCCCGCGCCTCCTGCCGCCAGGCGGGGCGCAGCAGCGGCGCGAAGGGAGACCAGATCCCCTCCCGCGACGCGATGGCCAGCGCGGCGTTCTCCTCCACCGTGTGCTCGGAGAAGAGCTGCGGCAGCTGGAAGGACCGCGCGACGCCGCGGCGCACGATGTCGCGGGGGCGGCGGCCGGTGATCTCCGCGCCGTCATAGGTGATGGTCCCGCCCTGCGGCTTCAGGTAGCCCGTGGTCATGTTGATGAAGGTGGTCTTGCCCGCGCCGTTCGGGCCGATGATGGCGAGGAACTCGCCCTCCATCACATCCAGGTCGATGCCATCCGCGGCCTTCACGCCGCCGAAGGCGAGCTTCAGCCCGCGGGCTTCGAGCAGCGCCTTCATGCCACGCGCCCCCGCTGCAGCCGGCTCGACACCATTCCCCAGATGCCGCCCCGCGCGAACAGGATCACCAGCAGCAGCACCGCGCCCAGGATCATCTGCCACATGTCGGCGACCGTCGCCGCCGCATAGACCCGCACCAGCTCATAGGCCGCGGCGCCGAGGAAGGGCCCCAGCACGCCGCCCGCCCCGCCCAGGATGGCGATGAAGACCAGCTCCCCCGACGCCGTCCAATAGGCCAGCAGCGGCGTGACGTGGCGGGACGTCATCGCGATCAGCGCCCCCGCGCAGCCCGCCATCAGCGCGGAGAGCACATAGGCGGAGAGCAGCACGCTGCGCGACGAGACGCCCATGAAATCCAGCCGCGTCTCCCGCGTCTTGATCGCCGACAGCGCCTGCCCCATGGGAGAGGCCAGATAGACCCGCGCGAAGACCCCGAAGCCCAGCGCCAGCGCCAGCGCCAGGCCGAAGATCGTCCATTCGTAGGAGACGCGATCCAGCGGCACGCCCGCGACGGTCAGCGACGGCACGCGGATGCCATCCGTGCCGCGGGTGTAGTGGTAGAACTTCTCCAGCATGGAATGGAACACCATGCTCAGCGCCAGGTTGAGCATGCCGAAGAAGATCTCCCGGTAGCGGGAGACGAAGAGGCCGATCAACAGTCCGGCAACGGTGGTGCCGAGTGCCGCCGCCACCAGCAGCAGCACCGCATCCGGCATGGCGGGCGCGAGGAAGGCCACCGTATAGGCGCCGAGCGCCACATACAGCGCATGGCCGAAGCTCACCTGGCCTGCCCGCAGCAGCAGCATGATGCCGAGCACCGCGATGCCCTTGGCGAGCGCGATGGTGAGGACGAATTTCAGCCAGGGCGTCGCCATCGCCGCCAGCACCATCGCGGCCGCGCCCAGCAGCGCCAGCAGGAGTTCGATGCGGGGAAGGGTCATACGCGCCTCGTCTCCACCACGCCGAACAGCCCCTGCGGGCGCACCAGCAGCACGGCCACCATGATGAGGTAGGGCACCACCACCTCCAGCTCCGGCTGGAAGGTGACCGCGATGGACCGCCCGATGCCGATCATCAGCGCGGTCAGCGCCGCGCCCTCGATCTGCCCGAGCCCCGCCGTCGCCACCACGGCGAAGGACAGCACGATGGTGGAAGCGCCGATGCCCGGCACGAGGGAGGCCGTGGGCGTGGACAGCGCGCCCCCCAGCGCCGCCAGCATGGCGCCGAAGGTGAAGGTCAGCAGATAGACCTTGCGCGCGTCGATCCCCATGGCCGTCGCGGCTTCCCGGTCCGTCGTCACCGCCAGGATCACGCGCCCCGTCAGCGTCCGCCGCAGGAACAGCGCCAGGCCCAGCAGCGTCACGGCGGCCACCGCGGGCAGCAGGATCACCTGGTAGGTATTGTAGGGAATGACATCCAGGCCGAAGGGCACATCGACCGTGCCCATCAGCGATACCGGCGCGCTGAAGGAGACGGGCTGCACGCCCCAGACCAGCTTCTGCGCATCCTCCAGGATCATGAACAGCGCGAAGGTGACCAGCAGCTGCAGCACCGGCTCCTCGCTGTAGATGCGCCGCAGCAGCAGCCGCTCGATCAGCGGGCCCAGCACCAGGCCCACGATCATCGCCGCCAGCAGCAGCGCCGGCAGGGACGCCCAGGCGGGCAGCCCTGCCGAGGTGAAGAAGAGGCCGATCGAGGCCGCCGCATAGGCGCCGATCGCGAACAGGCTGCCATGCGCCACGTTCAGCACGCGCAGCACGCCGAAGACCAGGTTGAGGCCCACGGCCACCATGAAGATCAGCGCGGCGCTCGCGATGCCATCCAGCAGCGCGAGGCCGAGCAGCGCTCCGTTCTGTTCGAACCAGTCACCCATGCGATGCGGCCCTTCGCGTCAGCCGAGGCGGATCGGGTCAGGCACGCGGTTGACCATGTCGGCCGTCAGCGTCTTCAGCCAGTTGACGCTGTTCTGCCCCGCTGGCGTGGTCACCATGTCGGCCGGGAAGATCACCATGTTGTCCATCACCGCGAAGGGGAAGCGGTCGGAATGGGCGGTGGTGCCGATCAGCTGCGGCTCCAGCCCCTGGCCATCCTCGCGGATGCGCATGCGCGATGTCGGGCTTTCGAACTCCAGCCCCGGGAAGGCGGCGGCCAGCTGCGCGTCGGACGGCCAGTTGCCGCCATTCGTCGCGATCGCCTTGGCATAGGCCGCGCGCAGCGCGCTGAAGGCCTGCGCCATGTGGTAGGTCGGGTAGATCGGGTAGGCGTTGTAGCGCCGGCGGTAATTCTCCACGAAGCGCTGCAGCGCCTGCGGGTTGGCGGGGCGCGGGTGCTGGTGCCAATGGTCGCCGCGGCTGCCCACGATGTGGCCCGCCGGCAGGCTGCGGCCCACGCGCTCCAGCGAGGATTCGGCCAGCGGCAGCACGAAGGTGGAGCGTTCGAACAGCCGCCGCTCCGCCGCCTGGCGGATGAAAGTATCCAGCTCCCCGCCCCAGGAGGTGGAAAGGATCACATCCGGCCGCAGCGCCAGCAGCCGCGTGACCTCCGCCGAGAAATCCGTCGCGCCGAAGCGCGGGAACAGCTCCGCCACCACGCGCACGCCGGGCTTCAGCGCATCCATCGCGGTCTTCCAGATCTCCCAGCTGTCGCGGCCCCAGGCATAGTCCTGGTTCAGCACCGCGATGGTGCGGAAATCCGGCTTGGTCTTCAGCAGGTAGAGCAGCGGCGCCAGGATCTCCGGCGTCGCATTCGCCTGGGTGCGGAAGGCATAGCGGTAGTTCCGTTCCTCGAAGATGCGCTGCGTGCCGCAATCCCAGAGCAGCGTCACCTTGCGCAGCTCCTCGCCCAGCGGCGTGCAGGCGAGGCAGGAGCCCGACGAGATGGAGGCCAGCATCACGTCCACGCGCTCATTCTGCACCAGGCGGCGGAACTCGCCGACCAGGTGGTCGATGCCCGGCGCCTCGTCCACGAAGAACAGGCGCACCGGCACGCCGTTGATGCCGCCGGACTGGTTGATCTCCTCCGCCAGCATCTCCGCCGCGTTGCGGCCGGGCACGCCGAAGACGGAGGGCGCGCCGGAGAGGAAGGTGGTGACGCCGATCTTGATCTCGGTGGGCCGCTGCGCCGGCGCCTGGGCCGAGAGCGCGGAGGGCAGCAGGACGGAGCCGAAGCCGGCGGCCAGCGCCTGGCGCCGCGTGGGCTGGAAGGATGACGGCATGAACGATCTCCCTTGGTGTCGGCCGGCCTTTCGCGACCGGCCTTGGTGAAGGATCAGGCGGCAGCGTCCCCCGCCTGGAACTCGGCGCGGATGGCGGCGCCATGGGCATCGACCACGGGCACGGGCCGCAGCGCCACCTGCTCGCCCACGATCTCCATGGCGGGCGCGATCACTTCCACGATGCCCTCCGGCGTGTCGTAGGAAACCTTGCGGAGCTGCGGATGCGCGATCAGCCCATCGACGTCGTTGAGCCGCCCGAAGGCGACCTCCGCGCCCTTCAGCCGCGAAGCGGCCTCGGCCAGCGTCATCTGCGCGAAGCAGGCGGCGATGCGGCCATCGAGGTCCGCGCGGTTGCGCACCCGCGTCGGCCCGTCGCGGAACAGCGGGTCCGCGGCCAGCGCGGCATCGCCCATCACCTCCGCGCAGAAGCGCGCCCATTCGCGCTCATTCTGGATGGAGATCAGCACCTGCCCGTCCCGCACGCGGAAGACGCCATAGGGCGCGATGGAGGGGTGCGCGAGCCCCGGCCGCGGCGGGATCTCGCCCCCGTAGCGGCGCTGGAGGAAGGGCACGTTCATCCATTCCGCCATGCCGGAGAAGAGCGAGACCTTGATCGCCCGCCCCTCCCCCGTCCGTTCCCGCGCATAGAGCGCCTGCAGGATCGCCGCATGCGCGTTCATCCCCGCCGCGATGTCGCAGACCGAGACGCCGACGCGCGCGGGCCCGCTGGCATCGCCGGTGACGGAACAGAGCCCGCTTTCCGCCTGCACCAGCAGGTCATAGGCCTTGAGGTCGCTGAAGGGCCCGGCCTCCCCATAGCCGGAGATGTCGCAGGTGATGAGGCGCTTGTGCCGCGCCCGCAGCGTCGCGCTGTCCAACCCGAGCCGCCCCAGCGCCCCCGGCGCCAGGTTCTGGATGAACACATCCGCGCGCGCCACGATGCGCGCCAGCAGATCCCGGTCCCCCGGCGCCTTCAGGTCGAGCGCCAGCGATTCCTTGCCCCGGTTCAGCCAGACGAAATAGGTGCTCTGCCCCTGCACATGCCGGTCATAGCCGCGCGCGAAATCGCCTTCCCGCCGCTCGATCTTGATGACGCGCGCACCCGCATCCGCCAGCCGGCAGCTGCACCACGGCGCCGCCACCGCCTGTTCGACCGCCACGACCAGCAGGCCGCTGAGATCCGCCATTGGACTGTTCCTTCCCGACGCGACGCTGCCACGGGCGCGATGCGCGGCGGAAGGGGCAGAGACGCTAGCCCCCCATAGGCGCAGCCTATAGAACAGGGGAAGGATGGACCTCCGGCAGCTCGAATACCTCCAGGCGATCGCGGAACAGGGCAGCTTCTCCCGCGCCGCCCGCGCGCTCGGCCTCTCCCAGCCCTCCCTCAGCCAGCGGATGCGGGAGCTGGAGGCGGAGCTGGGCGGGGAGCTGTTCCTGCGCGGCAGCTTCGGCGTGCGGCTGACGGACCTCGGCACGCAGGTCGTGGCCCAGGGCAGCGCGGTGCTCCGCCAGGTCGAGCAGATCAGAACCGAGGCCCGGTCCCGCACCGGCGATCCGGCCGGCGATGTCGCGATCGGCCTGCCGACCTCCGTCGCGCTGCACCTGACGGTGCCCATCGTGCGGGAGGTGACCCGCCGCTTCCCCGGCATCCGGCTCCGCGTGATCGAGAGCATGAGCGGCTATCTCCAGGAATGGCTCGCCTCCGGCCGGCTCGACCTCGCGCTGCTCTACAAGGTCGATGGCGCGCCGGGGCTGCGCATCACGCCGATCCTGACGGAGGACCTCTACCTCATCGCGGCGCGGGCCGGGCATGAGGAGGATCGCGCCTCCATCCCCATGGCGGAGATCGTCCCGCTGCCGCTGGTGCTGCCGAGCCGCGAGCACGGGCTGCGCCAGAACATCGAGGCCGCGGCCACCCGCGCCGGCATGGCGCTGCATGTCGGCGTGGAGGTCGAATCCCTCGTGCACATGAAGGAACTCGTGCGGGATGGCGACCGCTTCACCATCCTGCCCTTCGCCGCGGTGCGGGAGGAGGTGCGCGCCGGCCTCCTCATCGCCCGCCGCATCGTGGACCCCGTGGTGCGCCGCCCCGTCGCGCTGGCCGTCTCCGCGGAACGTCCCCTGAGCCAGGGCGCACGGCGCGTCGCCGAAGTCGTCGAACACGCCGTGCAGCGCGCCCTCAGCGGGCGCGCAGACTCCTGACTCAGCCGAGGTTGGTGACGTTCATCGGCGAGGCGATCCAGTCATAGCCCTCGCCGGCCTTCCGCACATGGCCGAGGCCCGGCCAGGGGAAGTGGTAGGACAGCACCGCATGCCGGTCCGTCGCCAGCCGGTCCAGCATGCGCGAGCGCGTCTGCGCGGACTGCTTCGGGTCCGTGTCGAAGGAGAATTCCATCATGGGGTGCCGCAGCAGCAGCACCTGGTGATGCGCCAGGTCGCCCGTATTCACCATGGTCCGGCCGCGCGACGTGATGGCATAGCAGGTGTGCCCGACCGTGTGCCCCGGCGTGAAGATCGCGGTGACGCCCGGCACCACCTCCTGCTCGTTCCGCACCATCACCAGGCGGTCGCGATAGGCGTTGAGGTTCTTCTTCGCGCCCTCGATGAAGGCGTTCATGAAGGCCGGGCCGCGCTTGTTCCCGTCATCCGTCCAGAAGCGCACATCGGCCTCGTTGATCGCGACCTGGGCATTGGGGAAGACGCGCTGGCCGCGCGCATCCACCAGGCCCCAGACATGGTCGCAATGGGCGTGGGTCGCGACGACCAGGTCGATCTGCTCGGGCTGGATGCCGGCGGCGCGGAGGTTGGCCAGCATGCGGCCGGTGGTCGGGCCGAACATCTGGGAATCGGCCCCCATGCTCTCCCCCATGCCGGTGTCGAACAGCAGCAGCTGGCGGCCGGTGTTCAGCACCAGGATGTTCTGTTCCAGCGTCGCGGCCTCGGGGTCCAGGAACTCGGCGGCCAGCATGCCGGGGATCTGCCCGGCGCCCGGGCCCACGAAGCTGTCCTGCGGCTTGCCCAGCGGCAGGCTGCCGTCGGAGATGACGGTCGCCTCGAACTCCCCCCATTTGAAGCGGTGCCAGGCCGGCGGCAGCTCGTTGCGCATCGGCGCGGCGGCTTGCGCCCCGCCGCCCGGCAGCACCGCCGCCGCCCCCGCCGCCGCCGCAAGGCCGAACACGCCCCGCCGGGTCAGACCATTCGTCATGATTGCGCCTCCCCTAATGCCTTCTTGTTCGACGCGCTGCCCGGTGGGGGGGCGTCGCCCGGCATCCAGGGCAGGCCATGGGCGGCCCGGGTCCGCGGCGTGGCGATCCGGGCGCGGCCATGCTGCGGCTGGGCGCCTGCTCCGGCCCCGCGGCATCGCGTGTGCGAAGCCTAGGTCCACTCGCCGCGGGGTTGCAAGCGCCGATCAGGCGGCGGGCGCGGGCCGCCGGTCGCGACACGCCCCCCGCCGTATCAGACGTCCAGATTCGCGACCTTCAGCGCATTGCCCACGATGAACTCGCGCCGCGGCTCCACCACGTCGCCCATCAGGGTGGAGAAGACCTGCTCCGCATCCTCCACATCCTCCACGCGCACGCGCAGCAGCGTCCGCGCGGCGGGGTCGAGGGTGGTCTTCCAGAGCTGGTCGGGGTTCATCTCCCCCAGCCCCTTGAAGCGCTGGATGGTCAGGCCGCGGCGCCCCTGCGCGAAGATGCGCTCGAAGGCCAGCAGCGGGCCGTGCTGCGCGGTCTCCGGCCCCTCGAAGGACACCATGGCGGGCCCGGCGGCATAGTCCCGCGCGAAGACCTCGCGCCGCTCATCCAGCCAGCGCGCCTCCGCGCTGCGCAGCGCCGTCGCGTCCAGCACATGGCGCTCCGTCACGCCGCGCACCACGCGGTACAGCGAAAGCCCGTTCTCCACCGTCGCCTTCCAGCCCCGCTCATTCTCCGGCGCCAGCGCATCCAGCCGCTGCGCCAGCAGCGCGGCACCCGCCAGCGCCCGGTCGGCATCCACCGTCAGCGCGCCGGCCACCGCCGCCTGCTCCACGATGCCCGCCGGCACCTGCGTCGCGAGCCTGCGGATGCGCGCCGCCACCTGGCGCAGCCGCTCCACCTCCTCCGCCAGCTCCTCGCCCCGCAGCTCCCGCCCATCCGCGAAGCGGATCTTCGCCCCGCCCAGCGCCTTCTCCAGCAGGAAATCCTCCAGCGCCCGGTCATCCTTCAGGTAGCGCTCGTCATTGCCGCGCTTGGCGCGGTAGAGCGGCGGCTGCGCGATGTAGAGGTGCCCGCGCTCGATCAGCGACGGCATCTGCCGGAAGAAGAAGGTCAGCAGCAGCGTGCGGATATGGCTGCCGTCCACGTCGGCGTCGGTCATGATGACGATGCGGTGGTAGCGCAGCTTGTCGGCGGAGAAGCCGCCCTTCTCCTCCGGCCCCGGCCCGATCCCGGTGCCGAGCGCCGTGATCAGCGTGCCGATCTCCGCGCTGGACAGCATCTTGTCCATCCGCGCGCGCTCGACATTCAGGATCTTGCCCTTCAGCGGCAGGATCGCCTGGAAGCGCCGGTCGCGCCCCTGCTTGGCGGAGCCACCCGCGCTGTCACCCTCGACGATGAAGATTTCCGATTTTGCCGGGTCCTTCTCCTGGCAGTCGGCCAGCTTGCCGGGCAGCGTGGAGATATCCAGCGCGTTCTTGCGCCCCACCTTGTCCCGCGCCAGCTGCGCCGCCTTCCGCGCGGCGGCGGAAAGCACCACCTGCTCGATGACGAGCTTGGCTTCCTTCGGATGCGTCTCGAACCAGTGGGACAGCGCATCGGCCACCGCCATGTGCACCACCGGCTGCACCTCGGACGACACCAGCTTGTCCTTGGTCTGGGAGCTGAACTTGGGGTCCGGCACCTTCACGGAGATGACCGCGGTCAGGCCCTCCCGCATGTCGTCGCCGATCAGCTCCACCTTCTCCTTCTTCGCGAGGTCCTCGGCATACTTCATCACCACGCGCGTCAGCGCCTGGCGGAAGCCCGCCTGGTGCGTGCCGCCGTCGCGCTGCGGGATGTTGTTGGTGTAGCAGAGCGCGACTTCGTGCGGCGACGTGTTCCACCACATCGCCAGCTCGACGCGGATGCCCTCCGTCGCCTTGCTGATCAGGCTGACCGGCGGCTTGAAGATCGGCTCCTTGCTGCGGTCCAGCCATTCGACGAAGGCGACGAGCCCGCCCTTGAACTCGAAGGCCACTTCCTGCGCCGGCACATGCCGGTCGTCCTTCAGCGTGATCTTCAGGCCGGAATTGAGGAAGGCCAGCTCCCGCAGCCGCCGCTCCAGGATGGCGAAGTCGTATTCCGTCTTGGTGAAGGTCCCGGCGGAGGGCTTGAACGTCACCTCCGTGCCATGCTGGTGGTCGGAGGGGCCGACGATGCGCAGCGGCTGCACCGTGTCGCCATGCTCGAAGCGGATGAAGTGTTCTTTTCCGTCGCGCCAGATGCGGACTTCCATCCACTCCGACAGCGCGTTCACCACCGCCGCGCCCACGCCATGCAGGCCGCCCGAGACCTTGTAGCTGTTCTGGTTGAACTTGCCCCCGGCATGGAGGCGCGTCAGCACCACCTCGGCGGCGGAAACGCCCTCCTCCGGGTGGATGTCCACCGGGATGCCGCGCCCGTCATCCGTGACGGTGACGCTGCCATCCCCGTTCAGCACCACATGGCAGCTGGTGGCGAAGCCGGCCTGCGCCTCGTCCACCGCATTGTCGATGATCTCGAAGGCCATGTGGTGCAGGCCGGAGCCGTCATCGGTATCGCCGATATACATGCCCGGCCGCTTGCGCACGGCCTCCAGCCCGCGCAGCACGGTGATCGAGGCACTGTCATAGGCGTCCGCCCCCGGATTGGACCCGCCATTGGCGTTGCCGCCGGGGGTGTTCGGGTCGTTGGCGCGCGCATCGGCGTCGGACATGCCGGCGGAGGCTCCTGGAAATCGGCTTGGAAACCCGCCCAGTATAGGCTTTCAGGCGGGATTCGGCACGGGGTGATTCGGACCCGCAATCATGGGTCCCGCAGCCCTTCGGGCGTCGCCCGGAACGTCTCGGCGATGCCCTGGAGCGGGGCGAAGATATCCGGCTCCGTCCCGGTCAGGAAGACCTGGGCCGGCAGCCCGGCCAGGGCAGCGTAGAGCGCCTCCCGGCGCCCCAGGTCCAGATGGGCGGCCACCTCGTCCAGCAGCAGCAGCGGCGCGAAGCCCCGCGCCGCGCCGATCAGCGCCGCATGGGCCAGGACGGTGGAGACCAGCAGCGCCTTCTGCTCCCCGGTGGAGCACAGCTCCGCCGGCTGGCCCTTGGGCAGGTGCACCAGGGTCATGTCCGTGCGGTGCGCGCCCTGCTGCGCCCCCCCGGCGGCGGCATCCCGGCCCCGGCCGGCGGCCAGCTCGGCCCGCAGCCGGTCCTCCACCGCCAGCGCCGGCGCCGCCTCCAGCGCGGCCGCGATCGGGCAGGCCAGCTCGATCCGGGCCGCGGGGAAGGCCCCCGTCGCGGTGCCGGCTTCCAGCAGCGCGTTCAGCCGCAGGGCCAGCGCCCGCCGCGCCGCCACCGCCGCGACGGCGTGGCGGGCCATCGCATCCTCCAGCGCCGCCAGCCAGGCGGCATCCCGCCGCCCCTCCGCCAGCAGCCGGTTCCGCCCGCTCATCGCCGTGTCATGCGCCGCCACTTCCCGCGCATGGCCGGGCTCCAGCGCCCAGACCAGCCGGTCCAGGAAGCGCCGGCGGCCGGAGGCCCCATCCTGGAACAGCCGGTCCATCTGCGGCGTCAGCCACACCGCGCCCGCGCGCCGCGCCAGCTCCGCCTGGCTTTTCGCGGGCTCCCCATCCAGCGTGTATTTGCGCCGCGCCGCGTCGCCACCCTCCGCCGTGGTCCCGGTGCCGATCTCGGCGGGCCCGTCCGGCCCGTCGAAGGCGCCCCAGGCCACCCAGGGCAGCGCCGCCCCGCCCGGCGGGCGGCGCCCGATCTCGCCGGCCCGCGCGCCGCGCAGCCCGCGCCCGGGGCCGAGCAGGCTGATCGCCTCCAGCAGGTTGGTCTTGCCCACCCCGTTCGGGCCCGCGATGGCCACGATCCGCCCGCCGAAGCGCGCCTCGAAGGCCGGGTAGGACCGGAAATCGGTCAGCCGCAGCCGCAGCAGGCGCAGCGGCGGCGTCTCGAGCGGCGCGGGGCCCGGCGCGGGGCCAGGCGGGGCCGTGTCTGGCGGGGCTGCGTCTGGCTGGGCTGCGTCTGGGGGGGCGGCCAGGGGCCTGTTCCGGTGCTGGGGCGCGATCCCCGCGATTAGGGCGAACGAAGACGGAACGTCAAGAAGCGCCCCCGGGGCGTGGCGCCTGGCCCGGTTCCTGCGCCGCCGGCGGTTCGGCCGCCAGCGGGATGGCGATGTCGCATTCCAGCCCGGTGGGCGCCCAGCGCTTCTCCAGCCGCCCGCCCAGCTGGAAGCGGATGGTCTGCTCGATCACGCGGGACCCGAACCCCTTGCGCGCCGGCTCCGCCGTCACCGCCGGGCCGCCGGCCTCCCGCCAGGCCAGGTACAGCCAGGCCGCGTCCGGGCACCAGCTGATGTGCAGCCGCCCGCCCGGGCTGGACAGCGCGCCATACTTCACCGCGTTGGTCGCCAGCTCATGTACCGCCATGGCCAGCGCCTGCACGGCGCGGACGGGCAGGGAGACGGGCGGGCCGGACAGCCTGACCGCCGGCTCCCCCTCCGCCACCGGGCCGCCGCCCGGGGTGGCGGGCTGGAAGGCGCGCAGCTCCGCCTCCAGCAGCGCGCGCAGGTCGCCCTCACGCCACTGGCTTTCCGCCAGCATGCTCTGCGCCCGGGCCAGGGCGGCGACGCGGCCTTCCACGGCGCGGACATAGCTTTCGTAGTCCGGCGCCTTGGTCAGCCGCAGCGCCGCCTGCACCACGGCCAGGGTGTTCTTGGCGCGGTGCGTCACCTCGAAGGCCAGCAGCGCCGTCCGCTCCTCCGATTCCCGCCGCTGCGTGACATCCATCGCCACGCCGGACACGCGGCCGGGCAGCGCCAGGCCGGCGGGCGGCGCCGGCCCGTAGCCGGGCGAGGCCTCCCCCCGCAGCATCACCCAGCGCTGGCCGCCATCGGGCAGGCGCACCCGGTATTCCGCCGCCAGCCGCCCGCCATCCCGCGCCAGGCGCCGCCATTCCGCCCGCGCCGCCTCCTGGTCATCCGGGTGCAGGCTGGCGACCAGCGCGGCCTGGTCCAGCGCCGCGCCGGGCGGCAGGCCGAACAGCGCCCGGAGCCCGCCGGCATCCGCCACCGTGCCATCCGCCGCCATGTCGAAGGACAGCACGCCGGCCGCGTCCTGCGCCCGCTTCAGATTGCCCTCGCTGGCGCGCAGCGCCTCCGCCAGCGCCGCATTGGCATCCCCCAGCGCCTGGTTGGCCGCTTCCAGCCGGCGCTGCTGCTGCCGCTCCCGCAGGCTCAGCAGCAGCAGGGCCAGGGTGGCGGGCACGCCGAACAGCATGTGGTTGGCCATGGTGGCGCGCCATTCCGCCGCGACCGAGGCGATCGGCCGGCTCGCCACCGCCACCACCGGGAAGCCTTCGAGCTTCTGCGCCGCCAGGACCAGCCCCGCCTCATGCCGCAGCGCCTGGCCGCCGGGCGCCGCGCCCGCGGCCAGCGCGGCCAGGGCTTCGGGGCTGGCGGCGGCGGTGCTGGCCAGGGGCTGCCCATCCTCCCGCACCAGGGCCAGGCCATCGCCATCCCGCCGCAGCAGGCGCCGCATCGCGGGCTGCAGCCGGTGCGGATAGACCGAGAGGTTGACGGCGCCATCGAACTCATCCGGCGCCAGCCCGTTCGCCGTGCCGCTGCGCCGGCGGCTGACCGCGAAGAAGGGCACGCCATCGAAGCGGGAGACATAGACCTGGCTGACATGGAAGCGCGGCGGGCTGTCCGCGCGCAGCGCCAGGAAGAAGTCCCGGTCCGCCGCCGTCGGCCGGTCCCGCGGCACGGGGTAGAGATTGGCCGCCAGCAGCGCCGTGCCGGTGCGGTCGATCACATAGGCCGCCTCCGCCTCCGGCACATCCGGGATCAGCTCCGCCAGTTGGCGGTGCAGCGCCTCCTCCCGCGCCGTGATCTCGGCATCGGAAAGGCCCCGCGTCAGGTCGTTCACCCGCCCGGCGCTGACGACATAGCCCGCCAGCACGCGGGTGCCGAATTCCGCGCCGGTATCGGCGCTCTGGCGCAGGGCGGCCTCGGCCTCCGCCAGGGTGTTGCGCCAGGCCAGCAGCCCGCCGCCCAGCAGCAGCGCCAGGGGCAGCAGCAGGGCTGCCGCCGGCAGCGCCCAGCCGGAGGCCGCCCGCCCCCTCCCGGCCACCCTGCCTCCCTCGGCGCTGCCCAAGCGCTGCCCGCCCCTGCCACCCATGGTTGCGGCCAGAGCCTCGCCGCGCCGCGCCGAAGCCGCAACCACTCCCGGGCCGTGTCACGCGAGCGTGACGGCGGGCGGCGGTCAGGCGGCGGAACCCGGCCCCCGCCGCTGGACGATCCGCAGCGCCTCGGCCAGCACCTCCTCGGTGAAGCCGTGCTTGCCATAGGCGGCCCGCGCCTCCTCCATCGTCAGCCCGATGGCGGGGCGGAGCATGAGGCCGCCCTTGACGGGCTCCACCTCGACATGGGAACATGGTCCTAACGCCGCCCGCAGATCCTTCCGCAGGGTGATCTGGTTCTGCGGCGACAGCTTCAACAGCACGCGCATCCTTCAGCCCTCCGCCACCCGGCGCCCCGCGCGGAATGCGACTAAAGGCGCATAAATGGCCTAATCGGCTTAAAGGATAATATTCCTAAAATCAAGCGGAATCAACGCCCGGCCACGGCGCGCGCCGCCGGGCCGCCGCCCTCGGCGATCAGCGCCGCGACCATGCGGGCATAATCCTCCCGGCTGAGCGGCCCCTGTTCCCGGTGCCAGAGGTGGTGCCAGTTCAGCATGGCGAAGAAGCTCATGGTCAGCGGCTTCAGCAGCCGCCGGTCCTCCGCCAGTGCGGGATGGAGGTCGGCGATGATCGCGGCCGCTTCCGCCACCAGCGCGCGTTCCAGCGCGCGCAGCGCCTCCTGCTGCGGGGGGGCCAGAAGCGTCAGGCAGGTGATCTGCACGCGGTGCACCGCATCCGCGTCGCGATAGGCATCCAGCAGCAGGAAGGCCAGCGTCTCCAGCCGCGCGCGCGGCGTCGGGCCGCCGGCGCCGCGCGCGATCTCCACCAGCTGCTGCAGGTGCTGCGCCAGCACGTCGAACAGCAGCGCCGCCTTGTCCGGCCAGTAGTGATAGACCAGGGTCTTGGAGACCTTGCCCGCCGTGGCGAGCATGGCGAGCGAGGCGCGGTCATAGCCATGCGCGGCGAAAAGCTCCGCCGCCTGGCGCAGGATGGCCTGGCGCTTCTCCTCATGGTCCGCGGCGCGGGGGCGTGCCATCTCAGCGGGGCCTCCGGTCCAGCACGCGCTTCGCCTTGCCGAGGCTGCGCTCGATCGCGCCGGCGTCGCGCACCTCGATCGCGGCGGTGACGCCGATGATCGCCTTGACGTAATGCGCCAGCGTCCTGGCGGCGCGGTCGCGCTCCTCCGCCGTCGCGCCGGGCTCCGCCTCCACCGCGATGGTCATGGCGTCCAGCGGTCCCTCCCGCGTCAGGATCAGCTGGTAATGCGGCGCCAGGTCGGGCACGCGGAGGATCTGTTCCTCCACCTGGGACGGGAACAGGTTCACGCCGCGCAGGATGATCATGTCGTCGCTGCGGCCGGTGATCTTCTGCATGCGCCGGAAGGCCGGGCGCGCCGTGCCGGGCAGCAGCCGCGTCAGGTCCCGCGTGCGGTAGCGGATGATGGGCATGGCCTGCTTGGTGAGCGAGGTGAAGACCAGCTCGCCCGGCTCCCCTTCCGGCACCGGCGCGCCGGTATCGGGGTCCACCACCTCGGGGTAGAAATGATCCTCCCAGATATGGGGCCCGTCCTTCGTCTCCACGCATTCATTGGCCACGCCGGGGCCGATCACCTCCGACAGCCCGTAGATGTCCACGGCCTGGATGCCGAAGGCATCCTCGATCTGCGCGCGCATCGCCTCCGTCCAGGGTTCCGCGCCGAAGATGCCGATCCTGAGGCTGGTGCCCCGCGGATCCTTCCCCTGCCGCCGGAACTCATCCAGCAGCGCCAGCATGTAGGAGGGCGTGACCATGATGATATCCGGCTGGAAATCCTCGATGAGCTGGACCTGGCGTTCCGTCATGCCGCCGGACATGGGCACCACGGCGCAGCCCAGCGCCTCCGCCCCGTAATGCGCGCCGAGGCCCCCGGTGAACAACCCGTAGCCATAGGCGATATGCACCATCATGCCGGGCCGCCCGCCGCTGGCGCGGATGGATCGCGCCATCACCCCCGCCCACATGGCGACGTCGTCGGCGGTGTAGCCGACCACGGTCGGCTTGCCCGTGGTGCCCGATGACGCGTGGATGCGCGCCAGCTTTTCCCGCGGCACGGCGAACATGCCGAAGGGGTAGTTGTCCCGCAGATCGGCCTTGGTGGTGAAGGGGAAGCGCCGCAGATCCTCCAGCCTGCGCAGGTCATCCGGCGTCACGCCCGCGGCTTCGAAGGCGCGGCGGTAATGCGGGACCTTGTCATAGGCGAGGCGCAGCGTCGCCCGCAGCCGTTCCAGCTGCAGCGCGCGCAGGTCGCCGATCGACAGGCGCTCGCCCTCATCGAGCAGATCGTCATGCGCCATGATTCGTTTCCTCCACGAGATGGCCGTCGATGACGCGGGAGAGGCCGCGGAAGACGGCGACGGCGCGGCCCTGCTGGTCCGTCACCGTGACATCGGTGATGCCGCTGCGCCCCGCCGCCTGCACCTGCACGGCATGGGCCGTCAGCACGTCGTCGAGCTTCGCGGGGCGGAGATAGGTGATGGTGTTGGATTGCGCGACGGCGCGGCGGTTGAAGCTGTTGCAGGCGAAGGCGAAGGCGCTGTCGGCGAGGGCGAAGATGAAGCCGCCATGCGCGATGCCATGCCCGTTCACCATGCGGGGCTCGATGCGCATGGTCAGCGTGGCCTCCCCGGGGGCGATGCGCGTGATCGCCATGCCGAGCCCGGCCGAGGCCTGGTCCTCCGCCCACATGGCGCGGGCGCAGGCTTCCGCGACCTGCTGCGGCGTCATTCCGGCGCACCCTGGAAGCGGGCGGGGCGCTTCTGCTGGAAGGCGGCCACGCCCTCCGCGTAATCCGCGCTGCGGCCGAGGCCGCGCTGCACCTCGGCCTCCAGCGCCAACTGCTGTTCGAGCGTATTGCCCTCCGCCGCATCGAGCACACGCTTGGTGGCGGCCAGTGCCTCCGCCGGCAGGCGCGCGAGCCTGGCGCAGACCGATTCCGCTTCCGCCATCAGCGACGAAGCCGGCACGGCGCGATGGACGAGGCCCATCGAAGCCGCCTCCGCCCCGCTGATCGTGTCGCCCAGCATCGCCAGCGCCCGCGCCCGCGCGGGGCCGACGAGCCGCGGCAGCATCCAGGTGGCGCCACTGTCCGGGATCAGGCCGATGCGGATGAAAGCCTGGGAGAATTTCGCATCCTCCGCCGCCAGCGTGATGTCGCAGGCCAGCGCGATGGAGGCGCCCGCCCCCGCCGCCACGCCCTGCACCGCGCAGACCACGGGCTTCGGCAGCCCGCGCAGCGCCGCCACCAGCGCGTTCCAGCCGCGATCCAGCACCGCGCCGAGATCGACATCCGCGTCCGTCAGCCCCGGCTCCGCCAGATCCTGCCCCGCGCAGAAGCCGCGCCCCGCGCCGGCCAGCAGCACGACGCGGCAGGCGGGGTCGTCGCCCGCCGCGGCCAGCGCCTGGCGCAGCGCCACCTGCAGCGCCGCATCGAAGGCATTGAGCCGCTGCGGCCGGTTCAAGGTGAGCCTGCGCACCCCGTCCCGCTGCTCCACCAGCAGCACCGGCGCCGTCTCGGACATGCAGCCCTCCCCATTTCTTGCTTGACGGGAGGTCCGAAATAGGCTTATATGCCTATAGTCGCCTCCCTATTGACTGAACGCGCGTTCAGCTTATTCTCGCCGCAACGACCAAGTCAAACGGGGAGGCTCCAGCGTCATGGTGGAGTTCGCGGCGCGTCATCAGGCCCTGCTGGACCAGGCGATCGCCGCCGCGCGGAGCCGCGCGCATTTCTCCGCCTATCCGGAGGCGCCCTCCGGCAAGCTCTATGGGGAGAGCGCCAAGGCGGATGCCGAGGCCGCCTTCGCCGCGCTGCTCGGCAAGGCCTTCGAAACGGGTGAGACGCAGGTCGGCGACGAACGCTCCCCCTTCGGCCCCGCCCTCGGCATCACCTACCCCGCCGCCCCGCCCGCCACGCTGGTCGCGCGCGCCGAGGCCGCCTCGCCCGCCTGGGCCGCGGCCGACCCCGCCGCCCGCGCCGGCGTGCTGCTGGAGATCCTGCACCGGCTGAACCGCGACAGCTTCCTGATGGCGAATGCGGTGATGCACACCACCGGCCAGGCCTTCGTCATGGCCTTCCAGGCCGGCGGCCCGCATGCGCAGGATCGCGGCCTGGAAGCCGTGGCCTATGCGATGCAGGAACTGTCCCGCGTTCCCACCACCGCATCCTGGCACAAGCCCGCCGGTCGTGACGTGCTGCGCATGGACAAGCGCTTCGCCGCCGTGCCGCGCGGCATCGGCCTCGTCATCGGCTGCGCCACCTTCCCGACCTGGAACGGCTATCCCGGCCTCTTCGCCAGCCTCGCCACCGGCAATGCCGTCATCGTCAAGCCGCATCCCGCCGCCATCCTGCCCCTCGCGCTGACGGTCCGCACCGCCCGCGCCGTGATGGCGGAGGCCGGTTTGCCCGCCGACATCGTGCAGCTCGCCCCCGACACGCCGGAGGCGCCGATCGCCGAGCAGCTCGCGACCCATCCCGCCATCGGCATCGTCGATTTCACCGGCGGCCCCGCCTTCGGCGCCCGCCTCCGCGGGCTGATCGCGGGCACCAAGCCCCTGCACACGGAGGAAGCCGGCATCAACCCCGTGGTGCTGCACTCCACCGCCGATTTCGCCGGCCTCTGCCGCAACCTCGCCTTCTCTCTCGCCCTCTACAGCGGCCAGATGTGCACCGCGCCCCAGAATATTTTCGTCAGTGCCGGCGGGATGGAGACCGACCGGGGCCACAAATCCTTCGACGAGGTCGGCGCCGCCATCGTCGCCGCGCTGGACGAACTCCTCTCCGACCCCGCCCGCGCCGCCGGCGTGCTCGGCGCCATCCAGAATCCCGCGACGCTGGCACGCATCGCCGCCGCGCGCCGCCTCGGCCGCGTGCTGCGCGACAGCGCGCCGCTGCCCGGCGAGGCCCGCACCGCGACACCCCTGCTGGTCGAAGTGCTGGCCGATGCCGAGGAAGCCTGGGGCGAGGAACGCTTCGGCCCCATCGCCTTCCTCATCCGCTGCCCGGATGCGGAGACCGCGCTGCGCCTGGCCGCCGCCTCCACCAAGGCCCGCGGCGCCATCACGGCGCTGGTCCACAGCACGGACGACGCCTTCCTCGCCCGCGCGGAGGCCGCCTTCGCCAAGGCCGGCGTCGCGCTCTCCGAAAACCTGACCGGCGGCGTCTTCGTCAACCAATCCGCCGCCTTCAGCGACTACCACGTCTCCGGCGCCAACCCCGCCGGGACCTCCTGCCTCACCGACGCCGCCTTCGTCGCCAACCGTTTCCACATCGCGATGGTGCGTCGCCCCGCCGCTGCCTGACCAACGAACAACAAATTTCAAGGGAGTGTCCGCATGTCACTGGGAACGCTGCTGCGCCGGGGCGTGATCGCCGCCGGCGCGTTGCTGGTCATCGCGCCCGCCTTCGCGCAGCGCGCGCCGGAGCCGATCCGCATCGGCGCCGTGCTCTCCGTCACCGGCCCCGCCAGCTTCCTGGGCGATCCCGAGGACAAGACGCTCCGCCTCTACGTCAATCGCATCAACCAGGCCGGCGGCGTCAATGGCCGCCCGCTGCAGCTGATCATCTATGACGATGCCGGCGACGCCAACCGCGCCCGCACCTTCGCGACCCGCCTGGTGGAGGATGACCGCGTCGTCGCCATGGTCGGCGGCACCACCACCGGCACGACGCTCGCCATGCGCCCGGTCTTCGAGGATGCGCGCATCCCCTTCATCTCCCTCGCGGGGGGCATCGAGATCATCGATCCCGTCCAGCCCTACACCTTCAAGACCCCCCACACCGACCGCATGGCCTGCGAGAAGATTTTTTCGGATATTCGCGCCCGGGGGTTATCCCGGGTTGGCATGATCTCCGGCACCGATGGCTTCGGGCAGTCCATGCGCGGCCAATGCGTGCGCGTCGCGGGTGCCGCCGGCATCACCATCGTGGCGGAGGAAAGCTACGGCCCCCGCGACAGCGACATGACGCCGCAGCTCACGCGTCTGCGCAACGCGCAGGGCATCGAGGCCGTGGTGAACCCCGGCTTCGGCCAGGGCCCGGCCATCGTGACGCGCGGCTACCACCAGCTCGGCATCCGCCTGCCGCTCTACCAGTCCCACGGCGTGGCCAGCCGGGAATTCATCAACCTCGCGACCCCCGCCGCGGCCGAGGGCGTGCGCCTGCCCGCCGCGGCCCTGCTGATTGCGGAGCAGCTGCCCGCCGCCGATCCGCAGCGCCAGGTGGTGCTGGACTACAAGACGGCCTTCGAGCGGGAGTTCAACCAACCCGTCTCCACCTTCGGAGGCCATGCCTATGACGGCCTCATGATCCTGGTGGAGGCGATGCGCCGCGCCAACAGCACGGATGGCACGCGCCTGCGCGACGCCATCCGCGCCACCCGCGGCTTCGTCGGCACCGGCGGCATCGTCAACATGAGCGCCACCGACCATATGGGCCTCGACCTCTCCGCCTTCCGCATGGTCGAAATCAGGAACGGCGACTGGGTGCTGTTGGGGAATTGATCATGCCCTCAGACGCGTCGTGCCGCAGGCACGCCAGTGGCGTGACGCGCGCGCTCCGCGCGCTTGGCTTCGCCGCATAGGCGGCGGGCCGCATTCGCGGCCTCGGCATGCGAGAAGTATCGCATGCCGCCTTGTGGGAGCACCGGAGACGATGCCCGAACTGCTGCAATTCCTCGTCTCCGGCCTCACCGTCGGCGCGGTCTATGCGCTGGTGGCGCTGGGCTTCACGCTGATCCACAACGCCTCCGATGTCGTGAACTTCGCGCAGGGCGAATTCGTCATGCTGGGCGGCATGGTCACGGTCTTCGCCGCCGCCGCGGGCCTCGCCTTGCCGCTGGCGGCCCTCCTCGCCATCGCGGTCGCCGTGCTGGTCGGGCTCGCGCTGCACCGGCTCGCCATCGAGCCCGCGCGCGGCGCCTCCGCCGTCACCCTCATCATCATCACCATCGGCGCCAGCATCTTCCTGCGCGGCGTCGCGCAGATCATCTTCGACAAGCGTTTTCATCAATTGCCCGGCTTCTCCGGCAATGATCCGATCATGGTGCTCGGCGCCGCCATCCTGCCGCAGAGCTTCTGGGTGCTGGGCGGCGCGCTGCTGGTCTTCGCGGGGCTCTTCCTGTTCCTGGAGCGCACGCTGATGGGCAAGGCGGTGCTGGCCACCGCCGCCAACCGCCTGGCGGCGCGGCTCGTCGGCGTCGATACCAGCTTCGTGCTGGCGCTCTCCTTCGGCCTCTCGGCCGCCATCGGCGCCTTCGCGGGCATCCTCATCACCCCCATCACGCTGACCTCCTTCGATGTCGGCACGCTGCTGGCGCTGAAGGGCTTCGCGGCCGCCATGCTGGGCGGCATGGGCAGCCCACTCGGCGCCGTGGTCGGCGGCCTGCTGCTCGGGCTGCTGGAGGCGCTGGGCGCAGGCTACGTCTCCTCCGCCTACAAGGATGCCGTCGCCTTCCTGGTGATCCTCGCCGTGCTCTTCGCCATGCCCCAGGGCCTCTTCGGCCATCGCGGCGTGGAGCGCGTGTGATGAACCCACGCTGGGCGACCTTGCTGATCCTGGCGGCGGTCATCGCCGTCATCCCCTGGTTCTTCCCCTCCGGCTACTACTTCCGCGTGGCGGCCCTGGTCTGGGTCACGGCGCTGGGTGCGGTGGGGTTGCAGGTGCTGATGGGCCAGGCGGGGCAGGTGAGCCTCGGCCATGCCGGCTTCGTCGGCATCGGCGCCTATGCCATGGCACTCGGCCCGAAATATCTCGGCCTGCCCGTGCTGGCCTGCCTGCCGCTGGGCGCCGCCCTCGCCGGCCTCATCGCCTTCGTGGTGGGGCGGCCGATCCTGCGCCTCAAGGGCCATTACCTTGCCGTGGCCACGCTCGGCTTCAGCATCCTCGTCGCCATGGTGCTGGTCAGCGAGATCGCGGTGACCGGCGGCCCCGACGGCATCCGCATCCCCCGCCCCGAGATCTTCGGCTGGCGCCCGCGCGGCGGCGAGGCCTGGTACTGGATCAATGGCGCCGCGCTGCTCATCGGCGTCTGGCTGGCGCTCAACCTCCAGCACAGCCCCTCCGGCCGGGCGCTGGCCGCGCTGCATGACAGCGAGGTCGCGGCGCGCACCATCGGCATCGACGTCGCCCGCCACAAGCTGCGCGCCTTCGTCATCGCCGCCGTCTATGGCGCGGTGGCGGGCGGGCTGATGGCGATGATGAACGGCTTCGTCACCCCCGATGCCGCGGGCTTTCTCCAGTCCGTCGAATACGTGACGATGGTCGTCATCGGCGGCCTCGCCTCCGTCCCCGGCGCCGTCGTCGGCGCCGCGCTGCTGGTGCTGCTGCCGCAGGCGCTGACCGTCTTCCATGACTACGAACACGCCGTGCTCGGCCTGCTCATCATGCTGTTCATGATCTTTCTCCGGGTCGGCATCGTCCCCGGCCTCGCCGCCCTGCTGCGCCGGCGGCCCGCATGAGCGACATCCTGCTGTCGGCGGAAAACATCGGAATCGGCTTCGGCGGCCTGCGCGCGCTGGATGGCGTGGGGTTCCAAGCCCGGGCCGGCGAGGTGCTGGCCATCATCGGCCCGAATGGCGCGGGCAAGACCACGCTGTTCAACATCGTCTCCGGCCTCTACCGCGCCGATGCCGGCCGCGTGGTGCTGGCGGGGCAGGAGGTGACGCAGGCGCCGCCGCATCGCCTGGCCGCGCTCGGCCTCTCCCGCACCTTCCAGAACCTGCAGATCTTCTTCCGCATGACGGCGGCGGAGAACGTCATGGCCGGGCGGCATCTGCGGGAGAAATCCTCGCTTCTGTCCGACCTGCTGCGCCTGCCCGCCGCCCGCCGCGCCAACCGCGCCTCCCGCGACGCCGCCCTCGCCCTGCTGGCCGAGGTCGGCCTGGCCGATCACGCGGACCGCCCCGCGGGATCGCTGCCCTATGGCGCGCTGAAGCGCCTCGAGATCGCGCGCGCGCTCGCCACCGAACCGCGCGTGCTGCTGCTGGACGAACCCGCCGCCGGCTGCAACCCGGTGGAGACCGCGGAGATCGACCACCTCATCGCCGCCATCGCCGCGCGCGGCGTCGCGGTGGTGCTGATCGAGCACGACATGAAGATGGTCATGCGAATCAGCCGCCAGGTGGTGGTGCTGAACCAGGGAAGGCTGTTGGCCGCCGGCACGCCGGCGGAGGTGCGCAACAACCCAGAGGTCATCGCCGCCTATCTCGGCCTGCATGGCGCGAAGGAGGCCGCGCTTGCTTGACGTCGCCGACCTCCATTCCGCCTATGGCCGCATCCTGGCGCTGAAGGGCATCACGCTCCGCGTCGAGACCGGCGAGATCACCGCGCTGGTCGGCGGCAATGGCGCGGGCAAGACGACGCTGCTGCGCTGCCTGTCGGGCGTGCAGCCCGTGAAGTCCGGCCGAATCAAGTTCCATGGGGACGACATCACCGCCTGGTCCGCCCATGCCCGCGTCGCCGCCGGCATCGCGCAATCGCCGGAGGGCCGCCAGGTCTTCGGCCCGCTGACCGTGGAGGACAATCTCCGCCTCGGCGCCTTCCGCCGCGGCCGTGCGGAGACCGAGGCCGGGCTCGACCGCGTCTATGGCATGTTCGACATCCTGAAGCAGAAGCGCCACCTCCAGGCCGCCGGCCTCTCGGGCGGGCAGCAGCAGATGCTGGCGATCGGCCGCGCGCTGATGTCGCAACCGCGCCTGCTGCTGCTGGACGAGCCCTCCATGGGCCTGGCGCCGCTGCTGGTCGACCAGATCCTGGCCGCCGTGGTGGCGCTGAAGGCGCAGGGCGTCACGGTGCTGCTGGTCGAACAGAATGCCGCGGCCGCGCTGTCCATCGCCGATCGCGGCTATGTCATCGAGACAGGGCGCATCGCCCATGCGGGAACGGGGCTGGCGCTGCTGCATGATCCCGCCGTAAGGGAAGCCTATCTCGGCGTGTGACCGCGCCTTCCCCGGCACAGGATGACACTCATGGCAAAGCACTACCGCTGGCGGGATGCCGCCGGCGAGGGCGTGCAGCACCTCGTGCTGGATCGCAGCCCGGGGCAGATAGCCGCGGAGGGGATGATCGTCGCGGGTGGCGAAGCCCCCTTCGCCGCGCGTTTCCGCCTGCTGATGGACAGCCGCTGGCGCACGCGGCGGCTTTCCGTCGCGGTGCTGGGCAACCCCGCGGTGCTGGTGCTGCTGGCCGATGGCAAGGGCGGCTGGACGGATGCGGAGGGCGCCGACCTCCCGGACCTCGCCGGCGTGCAGGATGTGGACCTCAGCGCCACGCCCTTCACCAACACGCTGCCGATCCGCCGGCTGCGCACCGCGGTGGGCAAATCCGTCGACATCGACACGGCCTATGTGGACCTGCCGTCGATGACCGTGGCGCGCGACCCGCAGCGCTACACGCGGCTGGAGGAGCGTCTGTGGCGCTACGAATCCCGCGACAGCGATTTCGTTCGTGACATCACCGTCGATGAGGACGGGTTGGTGCTGAGCTATCCGGGCCTGTTCGAGCGCCTCTGAGGCCAGCGCCAAAGCCTCGCGGTCCAGGGGCCCGAGGCCCCTGGCATGGGGGTGCGGGGGAACGGCGTTCCCCCGCGCTCACCGCACCATCGCGACCAGCCCCGACTGTTCCCGCACCGCGTCGAAGCGGAGCTCGGGATACTCCTCCTCCGCCCGCTTGCGCCGCCAGTCCGATCCGAACAGGGCGACGTATTCGCCATCATGGTCTTCCGCCGTGTCGCTGCGGTTGCGCGTCGCCCAGCGCTCGATCGCCGCGCGGTCGCCGGATGGCGAGGAGATCCACCGCATGGTGGACCAGCGCGTGGCGTCGAAGCCCGCGGGCACGGTGTATTCGACCTTGAGGCGGCTCTGCAGCACATCGAGCTGCAGCTCCCCCACCACGCCGACGATCGGGGCGGAGCCGTCGAGGGGGCGGAAGATCTGCACCACCCCTTCCTCCGCCAGCTGGTCCAGCGCCGTGCGCAGCTTCTTGGCCATCATCGGGTCATCGAGCCGCACATGCCGCAGGATTTCCGGCGCGAAGCTCGGGACACCGCGGAAATTGATGTCCTCGCCCTCCGTCAGCGTGTCGCCGATGCGGAGCGTGCCGTGGTTGGCGATGCCGACCACGTCGCCCGGCCAGGCTTCCTCCGCCACCTGCCGTTCCTTCGCGAAGAAGAAGAGCGGCGCGTTCACCGGCACCTGCTTGCCCGTGCGCACCTGGCGCAGCCGCATGCCCTTGGTCAGCCGCCCGCTGCACAGCCGCACGAAGGCGACCCGGTCCCGGTGGTTCGGGTCCATATTGGCCTGCACCTTGAAGACGAAGCCGGTCAGCTTGCCTTCCTCCGGCTCCACCGGCCGGACGTCGGCGGCGCGGGCACCGGGCGGCGGCGCGTAGCGGGACATGCCGTCCAGCAGGTGGCCGACGCCGAAATCGCGCAGCGCCGAGCCGAAATAGACCGGCGTCAGCGTGCCCTGGCGGAAGGCTTCCAGGTCGAAGGGCTTCAGGCCGGCTTCCGCCAGCAGGATGTCCTCCGCCAGCTGGTTGGCCCGCTCCTCGCCGACCAGCTCCGCGATGCGCGGGTCATCGGCGCCGGAGACGGCGATGCCCTCCTCCTCCGTCGCATCCACCGGCATCAGGCGCTTCGCCAATATGTCGTAGGTGCCCCAGAAGGTGCTGGCGCGGCCGATCGGCCAGGCGACGGGGGCGGCGTCCAGCGCCAGGGTCTGCTCGATCTCGTCGATCAGCTCGAAGGGGTCGCGCGCCTCCCGGTCCATCTTGTTGACGAAGGTCACGATGGGGATGTCGCGCAGGCGGCAGACCTCGAACAGCTTGCGGGTCTGGCTCTCGATGCCCTTGGCGGCGTCGAGCACCATCACGGCGGCGTCCACGGCCGTCAGCGTCCGGTAGGTGTCCTCGCTGAAGTCTTCGTGGCCCGGCGTGTCGAGCAGGTTGAAGATGACGCCGCCGCGTTCGAAGGTCATGACGGAGGTCGCGACGGAGATGCCGCGATCCTGCTCGATCTTCATCCAGTCGGACCGCGTGCGCCGCGCATTGCCCTTGGCGCGCACCGCGCCGGCCAGCTGGATGGCGCCGCCCTTCAGCAGCAGCTTCTCCGTCAGCGTGGTCTTGCCGGCGTCGGGGTGGGCGATGATCGCGAAGGTGCGGCGGCGCGCGGCTTCGCGCGCGACCGCCTCGAGGGCCAGGGTGTCGCTCATGGGGGGGCCTATAGCCCCTTACGGGGCGGGGATCACCACCGGATCGGCGAGGGCCAGCGCCGCGATCCGCGCGGGGTCCGGCGCCAGGCCGATCCCCTGCCCCGCCGGCCCGGTCAGCCGGCCGTCCCTCACGGTCAGCACCCCCGGCGCCACGATATCCTCGGCCAGCGAGGTCACGCCGCAATCCATGGGGTGATGGGCATCGAGGCCGAGCGCCTGCGCCATCTGCCAATTGGCCGCCGTCGCCACCGCCGTCTCGTAGAAGGAGTGGAGCGACGGCGTCAGGCCGAGCCGGGCGGCCACGGCGGAGGCGTCCCGCAGCCCCGCGATGCCGCCCCAATAGAAGATGTCCCCTAGCACCACCAGGTCCGTCAGCCCCAGGCGATGGGCGGCCACCAAATCCGGCGGCTCGATCAGGCACATGTTGGAGGCCAGCCGCCCCGCCCCCGCTTCCCGCAGCCGCGCGAATCCCTCCAGCGCGTCGGTCGGGTCCTCATGGAATTCGAGGTCCAGCGCCGCGGTACCGGCCACCAGGCGCCGCGCCTCCTCCGGGCTGTAGGCGCCGTTGGGGTCGCAGCGCAGCCGGGTGCCGGGGGGCAGCGTCGCCCGCAGCGCCGTCAGCGCGGCGATGTCCCAGTCGATGCCGGTGGCGGCGGATTTGTACTTGAAGGCGCGGATGCCGTGCGCCGCCGCGATCCCCGCCGCCAGCTCCGCCACGCGCGGCGCCAGGGACAGATCGGCCATGTGCGCCGTGATCTCCGCCCGGTCCATCGCCCGGCCGGGCACAGCGGCGGGCAGCGGGCAGGCGACCTCGACGGGCCGCAGCGGCCCCGCCTGCCCGAGCAGCGCGGCCAGGGTCACGCCGAGATGCTTCGCGGCAGCGTCCCAGGCCGCGAGGTCGAGGCCCGCATAGGCCGCCAGCCCGTTCCGCCCGTGGCGGTTGTCGAAGCTGATCCGCGCGAAGCTCCGCCGCAGCGCCGCGCGGTCCCGCAGCGCATCCCGGCCCACCCAGCCCCTGGCGATCGCCACCACCCGCGCCGCGCAATCCGGCGTGCCGTTGGTCTCCCCCCAGCCTTCCGTGCCATCGGCGAGCCGGATGCAGACCAGCGTCCGGTCCTGCTTCGGCGTGCAGTACATGGAGCTGACATAGAGGTGCCGCAGCGGCAGGGCGATGCGCTGCACCGTGATGCGCTCGATCCGCGTGGCCGCGTCGCGCGGCGCGGCAGGCAGCGCGGGCAGGGGCCCCTCCGCCGCCACCGCCGCATCCAGCGCGCCGGCCAGCGCCACGGCGCGGGGCAGCCCGCCCGCCCCGGACTTTTCCCCCTGGGGCCTCACCGCCAGCGTCACGCCGAGGGCCCGGGCCAGCGCCGCCAGGTCCCGCAGCCCGGCCAGGCCGCCGGCACTCTCCGCATCCGCCACCACCAGCGTGGTGCCCCGCGCCAGGCAGGCGGCGAAGGGGTCCGGCGTCAGCCCCGCCGCCCCGATCGCGCGCGGCGCGGCGGCGATGCCGCCGAGCCAGGTGGCCTCCTCCAGGCCCAGCAGGCTCTCGGTCATCCCAGGCATGTCTCCGGATCGGGCAGGGCGATGTTCGTCCCCTCCACCACCAGGCGGAGGTCATGGCGCCGCGCCGCGCCCTCCGGCAGGCGGAGGCGGAAGGCGCAATGGCCATCGGCGAGGCCCGCCGCGGCCAGGTCCGGCCGCAGCATCTGGGCCCGGGTCGCGGCGAGCACCGCCTCCCCGGCCTTCAGCGCGACGGTGACGGGCTGCGGCGCCAGCAGGTCCAGCGCCCAGCCATGCACCACCCCATCCTCCACCCGGTCCACCCGCCCCATGATGTTGCGCGGCGCCGCGGCGGGCACGGGCGGGGCGGCGAGGAAGGCGGCCACCGCCGCATGGTCCGCGCTGACCCGGATGGCGTCCACGAAGGGGGGCAGCACGTCGTCGCCCTGGAACTCGTAGCGGTCGAAGACCTTGTCGCCCGCCCCCGCCGCCAGCGCCTGCTGGCAGCGGGCGAAGGCGGCGAAGGCGGCCTCGAAGGCCGGGCCCTCCGCCGCCACATCGGCCTCGAACCGCGCCCGCGCGGCCTCATGCAGCGCGATGTCGGTGGCGAAGAGGTCGCGCAGCGCGGCGGCCTCCGCCCGCGCCCGGTCGCGCGCCGCCGCCTGGTCCGGCGACAGGCGCGTGACGTTGCGCGCGATGTAGAGCGGCGGCGCCCAGCCCAGCCGCCGCGCCATCAGCAGCAGGGACCGGTCGAATTCCTCCGCCACCCCCGCCACCAGCACCGCATCGGCCAGGTTGGCCAGCGCCGCTTCCAGCACCGGCCGCGTGGTGCGGCCCGCGATCTGGCGCGCCTGCGCGTCGCCCCTGCCCTGGCCCGTCAGGTAGCCGATCGGCGACAGCGCGCCGCTGGTGATGGCCTCGCGCTGCGCATGGTGGGGGTAGGTGAAGGCGTAGAAGTATTCGGACAGCGCCCGTTCCACGGGATCCCGCAGCAGGGTGAAGTAGTGGCAGGGCTCCCGCAGCGCCTGGTGCAGGCCGAGGAACTGGTGCCCCGTCACCAGGCGGATGTCCCGCCCCGCCATCCCCGCCCGCACGGCCTTCGCGACCTCCGGCATCGGGCGGGGATCGCCGCTGCCGAGGTCGAAATACAGCACATGCCGCGCGCCATATTGCCGGGACAGCACGGTGCGGAGCGAGGAGCCCGCGGTCTTCGGCACATGCAGGAAGACATGGTGCGGCATCTTGCGAGACGGGCTGCCCTGATCGGTGAGATTCCCTCTGCCGCAATCGGCCGGGCGCGGCAACACTGCCACGGAACAGTTGAAAGGCCCCGAAGGCATGCCATCCCGCCGCGCGCTGCTCGCCCTGCCATTCGGCCTGGCCGCCCCGGTGGCCCACGCGCAGGGCGCCTGGCCGCAGCGGCCGGTGCGCCTGGTGGTGCCCTTCCCGCCCGGCGGCACCACGGATGTGCTGGCCCGCGCCATCGCGCAGAAATGGCAGGAAGGCTGGGGCCAGCAGGTGGTGGTGGACAACCGCGGCGGCGGCGGCGGCGTGATCGGGACGGAAGCCGTGTTCCGCGCGCCGCCCGATGGGCTGACCCTCGTGCTCGGCAACAACCAGACGCATGGCACCAATGGCGCGCTGATCCCGGGCCTGCCCTATGACCCCGCCGGCTTCGCCGCCATCACGCTGGTGGCGAAGGCGCCGCATGCGCTGGTGGTGCCGGCCTCCTCCCCCGCCCGCAGCGTGGCGGAGCTGGTGGCGCTGGGGCGGCAATCGCCGCGCGGGCTGTCCTACGCCTCCTCCTCCGCCGGATCGGCCTCCCACCTCATGAGCGAGACCTTCGCCCGGCGCAGCGGCCTGAACGCGACGCATGTGCCGTACAGGGGCGCCGCCCCGGCGGCGATGGATCTGGTGGCGGGCACCGTGGACTTCATGATGGCGACCTGGGCCAGCGTCTCCGCCCTGGCCGCCGATGGGCGGCTGCGCGTGCTGGGGGTGGGCGGCGATGCGCGCTTCCCCGACCTGCCCGCGGTGCCGACGCTCCGCGAACAGGGGTACGACTACCTCAGCGGCGACAGCTGGTTCGGCCTCTTCGCCCCCCTGAACACGCCACCGGCCGTGCTGGAGGCGGTGAACGCGGCGACCGTGGCCGCCCTGGCGGATGCCACGGTGCGCGGGCGGCTGGAGGCGGCGGGCTTCCGGGTGGAGACGATGACCGTCCCCGACTTCGCCCGCTTCCACCAGGCGGAGGTCGGCCGCTGGGCGGCGCTGGTGCGGGAAAGCGGGGTGACGCTGACGCAGT
The DNA here is from genome assembly GCF_016805305.1 of Falsiroseomonas ponticola. Classification (GTDB taxonomy): domain Bacteria; phylum Pseudomonadota; class Alphaproteobacteria; order Acetobacterales; family Acetobacteraceae; genus Falsiroseomonas; species Falsiroseomonas ponticola. Next base: position 256,728 of record NZ_JAERQN010000001.1, read on the forward strand.
AGCGCGCCCGCATCCCCCTGTTTTCCCTGGATTTTAGGACATTCAGCCGATTTAGCCGTTTATGCCGATTATGCGCCTTTAGTCGCTGAATCGCGGCCTCAGGGACACGGCGCAAGGGGACCGGGGCGGAGAGAACATAGCCGGAACACGCCGGTTCCGCCAGCAATTTCCACCCCGGCCCCGCGGCCAGGTCAGGCGCCGAAGCCGCCATCGATGGTGTGCATGGCGCCCGTCACGAAGCCGGCCTCCGGCCCCGCCAGCCAGGCCACCATCCCCGCCACCTCCTCCGGCCGCCCATGCCGCTTGAAGGCCATGGCGGGATGGACGAGGTCCTTGAAGGGCCCCTCCGCCGGGTTCATGTCGGTGTCGATCGGCCCGGGCTGCACGACATTCACCGTGATCCCGCGCGGCCCGAAATCCCGCGCCAGCCCCCGCGCCATGCCCTGCAGCGCCGATTTGCTCATCGCATAGGCCGCGACCCCGGGGAAGGAAACGCGGTCGCCGTTGACGGAGCCGATGACGATGATCCGCCCGCCCGCCGGCATCCGCCGCGCCGCCTCCACCGCCGCGTGGTAGGGCGCCGTCACGTTGATCCGGACCAGCCGGTCCACCGCATCCGGATCCATCTCCAGCGGATCGCCATAGACGACCACCCCCGCATTCACCACCAGCACGTCGAGAGGCCCGGCATCCCGCACCCGCGCGATCACGGCGTCCCGGTCCGCGCTGTCCGTCAGCGCCGCCACGGCGCCGGTCTCCGCCGCCAGGCGCTCCGCCGCCTCCCGCGACCCGGCATAGGTGAAGGTCACCGCCGCGCCATCCGCCGCGAAGCGCCGCACGATCGCCGCCCCGATGCCGCGGCTGCCGCCCAGCACGAGCACGGATTGTCCCTGGAAACCGGCCATGGAGGCCCTCCTTGATGAGCAACGTAGTGATCGCTACATAAATCCATGGACAGCCCCGTCAAGGTATTCTGTAGCGATGAATACAAATAATCCCCCGGAAGGCGCGCGGCCGCGCGGCCGGCCCCGCCGCTTCGATGCGGACCAGGCCGTCGCCACCGCCCAGCGACTGTTCCATGCGCGCGGCTATGACGCCGTCAGCATCGCCGACCTGACGGAGGCGCTGGGCATCAACCCGCCCAGCTTCTACGCGGCCTTCGGCAGCAAGGCCGGGCTCTACGGGCGCATCCTCGGCCGCTACAGCGCGGCCGGCGCCCTGCCGCTGCAGGAGATTTTGCGCCCCGGCCGCCCGGTGGCGGAGGCGCTGGCCGCGCTGCTGGAGGACGCCGCCCGCCGCTACGCCGCCGACCCCGCGGCCGCCGGCTGCCTGGTGATCGAGGGCGCGCGCTGCAACGACCCGGAGGCGCGGCAGGCCGCCCGCGCCATCGCCGCCGCCGCCGCGGAGGCCATCCGCGATTTCGTCGCGCGGACCCACCCGCAGGCCGCCGGCCGCCTGGCCGACTACGTCATGACGGTGACCACCGGCCTCTCCGCCATGGCGCGGGACGGCCATGGCCTGGACCGGCTGCTCGCCACCGCCCGCCTGGCCGGGCTGGCGGTGGAACGGTCCCTGGCGGGCTGAGGCGCCCCGCCCCGGCTCAGCCGATCAGCGTCTGGCCATCGAGGTAGCTGAAGGTCACCACCACCGGCGCCGCATCGTTGCCGGCGGCATCCTCCGCCGTCAGCACCAGGCTGTGGGTGCCTTCCGCCACCGGGCCGAACAGCGCCTCCAGGTCCAGGGTGAAGCGGCCCTTGGCGTCGATCGCCACCTGCCGCGTGGCGCCGCCATCCAGCCGGGCCAGCACGACATCCAGCCCATCCCGGTTGTCGAAGGCGAGCCCCTCCAGCACCGGCGGGCCGGCCGCCTGCATGCCGGCCTTGGCGCCCAGCAGCACCACGGGGGCGAAGGTATCGGCTTCCGCCGACAGCCGCGCCACGCCGAATTCCGCCACCTTCCGGCCCGTCTCGATGCCGTCCACATTGGCGAAGTCGAAATGGATGCCGCCATAGATGCGGCTCTTGCCCGCTTCCAGCGCCGCATCGACGAAGTTGTCGAAATGCCGCGTCACCCCCGGCAGGCCGATGCTTTCGTTGGAGAAGGCGATCTCCCCCAGCATCATCGTCAGCGCATAGGCCGAGGCCGCGGAGCAGGTGGCGTGGCCGGAGAGGTAGTCCGGGTGGTTCGGCGTGGTCAGCAGCGAATTCCAGTTGGGGTCCGCGTCGGTCAGCGGGTTGCCATCCGTATCCGCCAGCCGGATCGCGGTGACGGGGCGCCAGGACCCGTAGGTGTATTTCGCGTCCCAGGCGGCGATGGCGCCATCGGCCTGGATGAAGTTGAGCACGCCCATCACCCAGGCATTGGTCGCGGTGGAGTAGCCGCCATCGGCCAGCACCTCCTCCGCGATCTGCGCCCAGCGGCCGGCGGGGGTGTAGGTGCCGGCCTGGTCGCGCCAGTAGAAGGCGATCTCCGTCTGCTCCGCCGTGCGGGCGGTGGAGTTGCGTTCGCCCAGCGTCTTCACCTCGTTGAAGGCGGCGGCGTATTCGGCGCTGTCCAGCGCGGGCGGGCCATCGGGGCGGAACTGGTCGCCGCGTTCCAGCGCCCAGGGCGTCACCTGCGGCCATTGCGGCTGGTGCGCGGGCAGGAAGCCGGGCGGCGTCGGGCGCCATTCGCCGGGATCGGTGCCGCCTTCATAGGTGACGACGCGGTCCGATCCATCGACGGCGCGGATCGCCAGCACCGCATCGGCGACGCTGCGGCCGAAATCGATGGCCTGTTCCTTGGCGGGGCCATCCGGCACCAGCGCCAGGTCGGCGGCCAGCTTGGCGTCGAAGGTCGCGGCCTGCGACGGGTAGAGGGAGGACAGCACCCGATGCGCGGCGGAGACGACGGCCGCGTAGCTCGAGATGCCCTCCGGCGCGTCGAGGTTCACCATCAGCGTCCGGGTGCCGTCGATGGCGGCCAGCGTGTCCAGCACCGCAGCACTTTCCATCCCCAGCACGCGCGTCGCGACGGCGGTGACGGACCCCGCGGCCTTGATGGCTTCCAGCGCCGCATGGTTCCAGGACAGCACCGGGTCCGCGATCGTCGTCGCGTCGCGCGTCACCTCGATGGTCTGGGCGGTGCTGTTGCCCGCGGCATCGGTGATGGTGAGGGCGAAGCTGTTCAGCCCGGCATCGAGCGCGACATCCGCCAGCGTGAAGCGCCCATCGGCGCCGACATCGATGCTGCGTCCCTCGAACAGGATCACGGCGCCGGCTTCCGCCGTGCCGGTCAGCGTGACGAAGGCGAAGCCCGTGGCGCCATCGCCCAGCGCGCCGGTGTCGGAGGAATTGGCAAGGCCGACCGTCGCCTCCGCCGGCGCCGTCGTGTCCACCGTCACCGCATAATCGGCGGAAGGCGCGCTTTCCTGGCCCGACCGGCCGATGGCGACGGCGGAATAGGTATGATCGCCATCGCCGGGGCCGCCGCCGCGGCGGTCCTCCAGGCTCCACTTGCCATCCTCGTCGGCGCGGGTCCTGCCGATGCTGACGCCGTCGCGGAACACCTCCACCCGCACGCCGGCCGCGGCGGTGCCGGTGAGGCGGGGCGTGGCATCCGCCGTGATGCCATCCCCCGCCACGCCGGTATCGGTGACGAGGCCGGTGATGAGGGGCGGCGGCGGCGCGCCGGCGACGACGGTGCCATCCGCGAAGGCCAGCCTTTCCACGTCCCGCAGCAGGTCCGTGCCCTCCGCCAGGCCGGCGCCGCCGATGCCGCGGACGATGAAGGTGCCGCCGCCGAGGTCGATGACCTGGTAGTCCGCCGCATTGCCGAGGTAGCGGGCGGTGTCGATCCCGCCGCCGCCCACCAGCAGGTCGTCGCCCCGGCCGCCGGCCAGCACATCGTCGCCCCCGCCGCCGAACAGGCTGTCATGCCCGCTGCCGCCGACCAGGCTGTCCCGCCCCTGCACGCCGAGGAGGAAGTCGTCCCCGGCACCGCCATCCAGGGTGTCATTCTCCCGGGCGCCGATGATGGTGTCGTCGCCCGCGAGGCCCAGCACCTCCACCGGCGAGCGCCCCCGGCGCTGATCCACGACGATGCGGTCGCCCCTTGCCGTCCCGACCACCAGCGCAGACGTCATGGTGCCCTCCCCTCCCGGCTTGCGCCGCCATCCTGCCCTGGTGGGGCGGGGCGGCCTGGTCTCCGATCACGCCACAGGCCGCGTGCCCGCGCCGCCCGCGGCGGAGGCACGCCCTGGTTGCAATCTGGGGTCATTAACGATGGCGGTTCAACCCTTGTTAGCAATGACCCGCGCCGTTTCCCCGGCCAAGGGGGCCGGCGCCTTCCCCGCAGCCCCCCCGCCGGCGCTATAAGCCTTCCGCCATGGCCCGAATCCCCCCCATTCCCGATGATGCGCTGGAGGAGCGGTTCCTGCGCGCCTCCGGCCCTGGCGGGCAGAACGTCAACAAGGTGGAGACGGCGGTCGAGCTGCGCCTCGACCTGACGCGGATGGACCTGCCGGAGGGGATGGCGCGGCGGCTGCGGACCCTGGCCGGCCGGCGCATCACCGGGGAGGGCGTGCTGGTCATCCAGGCGCAGCGCCACCGCACCCAGGACCGCAACCGGACGGAGGCGCGGGAGCGGCTGGAGGAGCTGCTGGCCAAGGCCGCCGAGCCCCCGCCCCCGCCCCGCCGCGCCACCCGGCCGACGCTGGCCTCCAAGACAAGGCGGCTGGAGGGCAAGAGCCGGCGCGGCGAGATCAAGCGGGATCGCGGGCGGCCGCGGGACGAGTAGCCCGGGTTGTGACGGGTGGGCGCGCGGGCGATGCTGCGCGCCGCATCACGGGGGCGGCGCATGGCGGGCAGCATCACCACGGTCCTGGGGCCCATCGCGCCGCAGGCGCTCGGCACCACGCTGATGCATGAACACCTGCTCTGCGACATCACGCCCCCCGCGCTGCGCGGCAGGCCGGAGCTGGCCGTGCCGATCACGCCGCGGAACCGCTACGACATCGATTACGGCCGCCGCCCGAACACCGAGAAGACGAAGCTGCTGGACCGGGAGCTGGCGGTGGCGGAGGTCGAGGCCTTCCGGGAGGATGGCGGCCAGGCGATCGTCGAACTCACCATCGGCGGCCTGGCGCCGGATCCGCTCGGGCTGGTGGAGGTCTCCCGCCGCACCGGCGTGCATGTGGTGATGGGCTGCGGCCACTACGTCCATGCCTATCACGCGCCCGGGAATGCGACGCGGAGCGTGGACGATTTCGCGCGGGAAATGGTCGCGGCGGTGCGGCAGGGCGCCTGGGGCACGGAGGTGCGCGCCGGCATCATCGGGGAGATCGGCTGCACGGAGGAGTGGACCGAGCAGGAGAAGCGCGTGATGGCCGGCGCCGTCATCGCGCAGCGGGAGACGGGCGCCGCGCTGACCATCCATCCCGGCGCCGTGCCCGATCAGCCCATGGAAATCATCGATTTCCTGAAGGCGCGGGGCGGCGACATCGGCCGCACCATCATCGACCATATCGACCGCACCATCTTCGACCATGAGAGGCGGTTCCGCCTGGCCGATACCGGCTGCGTGCTGGAATTCGACCTTTTCGGCTACGAACACGCCTACTGGTCCTTCGCGCCGATCACCATGCCGAATGACGGCGTGCGTATCGACATGATCCGCGCGCTAGTGGATCGCGGACACCTCCACCAGATCGCGATCTCCCAGGACATCTGCCGGCTGACGCGGCTGCTGGCCTATGGCGGCCACGGCTATGGCCACATCCTGCGCAACGTCGTGCCCTTCATGCGGGAGAAGGGATTCTCGCAGGCCGAGATCGACACGATCCTGGTGGAGACGCCGCGAAGGCTGCTGACGATCAGCGATTGAGCCTGTGCTGGTCGAAGAAGTCGATCATGGCGCGGGAGGCATCGGGCCCGCGCGAGTCCGTGTAGCTGCCCGCCGCATCGCCGCCGGACCAGGCATGGCCGCCGCCATGCACCAACCATTGCTCCAGCACCGCGCGGCCTGACGCATCGCATTGCCGGCGGCGCGTGAAGGCGTGGCCGCCAGGCACCTGGCCGCGTTCCTCCGACAGGCGAAGCCCCGTGGCGGCCGCTTCCTGCTGCGCCAGCACGGCATCGCCGTTGCGGGGATGCACGGTCGCGTCCTTGTCCGCATGGAAGACGATGGTCGGCACCAGGCGCTTCGCGGCGGGGGCCGCCCCGCCCTGGCGCATCGCGGCGAAGGCGGAGGGGATGTCCCGCGCCGCCCCCACCGGCAGGCCGGAATGCACGCCGACGGCCGCGACGATGTCGGGATAGGCCTGGCCCAGGATCGCCGCCGCGGCGCCGCCCGCCGAGAGCCCCGCGACGAAGACGCGCCGGGGATCGACGCTGTGGTCGCGCATCACCTGCCGCGCGATGGCGGCGAGGATCGAGGCCTCTGTCCCCTCGCGCCGCTGCTGGCCCGCATCGAACCAGTTCCAGCATTTCTGCGGATTGGCGGATGGGGGCTGCGCGGGCCAGGCGACGAGGAAGCCGCGTTCCTCCGCCAGCGCGTTCATCCGCGTGCCGGCGGCGAAATCCTCCGGCGATTGCGTGCAGCCATGCAGCATGAGGAGCAGCGACGCCGGCCCCGGCGGCGCCCGGGCGGGGATGTACAGGCGGTAGTCGCGCGCCCCGGCGGCGATGCGGCAGGTCTGCGACAGGAAGCGCCCGGGCTGCGGGATCGGGTCGCCCGTGCCGGGATCGACATCGACGATGAGGGGCTTGCGGGCGGTGAAGGATGCGGGCCCAGGGGCGGGTCGATGCGCGGGCGCAGGCGCCGCAGCGCCGGACATGGCGCGGCGCAGCAGGGCGGTGGCCTCCGCCAGGCGGCCGGCACGGGTCAGGCGGGTGGCTTCCTCGATGTCAGACATCATGGTCATCGGTACTTTCAGGATAGGGCAGAGTTGTTATCGGGAAGCGATCAGCGGATGCGGTCGGCCAGCGCCGCGCGGACCGCGGCACTGGCCTGCAGCGCGCCCATCACGGTGATCTCCGCGATGGCGGCGCTGGCGAGTTCGGGCGTGACATCGGGGGCAATGCTGGCCAGGCCGAGGACGCGGATCTCGATCATCCGGCCCGCTTCCACCACCGCCTCCAGCTCCGCCCGCGTGACATGGCGAAGGCCGAGGTCGAGGCCGCGCCGCATGATGGAATGCCGCGCGGCATCGGCATGGCGGTCGGCCAGGTTGCGGATGGCGGTGCGGATGAAGTCGGTGCGGTTGGCGTAGAAGCCGTCCCGCACCAGCAGGTCGATATGGCCGAGGTCCACATGGCCGAGGTTGATCGTGATCTTCTCGGTCTCCGCCACGCCCTTGGGTCGCTGTTCCATCCGCCTGCCATCCATGCACCATCCCTGTGGATGGTGAACGGGGCGGGTCGCGGGGGGTTCCGGATCGCGACGCGGAACATCCGGTTGCGGCCGCGCCGGATCGTTGGATATCCTACGATCCAACGGGGGGACCAGGGCGGTGCGGGCACCGGAAGGGCTGGAGGGGCAGGTCGGATTCCTGCTGCGCCTGGCGCAGGAGGCGAGCTTCGCCGCCTTCGCCCGCCGCACCGGGGAAGCCGCGCTGCGGCCCGGCCGCTACGCCATCCTGAGCCTGGTCGGCGCGCATCCCGGCATCTCCCAGACCGCGCTCGGCCAGGCGGCGGGGCGGGACAAATCGACGCTGACGCCGGCGCTGAGGGACCTCGAGAAGCGCGGCCTGCTGCGGCGGGACCGGGTGGCGGGGGACCGGCGCAGCTACGCACTGCGGCTGACGCCGGCGGGCCGCGCCATGCTGACGCGCCTCGCCGCCCATGCGGCGGCGCATGACCGGGAGCTGGATGCGCTGGTGGGGGAGGAGGCGCGGGACGCCGTCCTCGCCGCGCTGCGCCGCATCGCGGGCGGATGGGGGGAACAGGGATGAGCGGCAGGACCACGGTGCGGCAGGCGGTCTTCGACCTGCTGCGGGATCGCGGCATCGACACGGTCTTCGGCAATCCGGGTTCGACGGAGCTGCCCTTCCTCGACCGCTGGCCGGGCGACTTCCGCTACGTGCTGGGGCTGCAGGAAGCCAGCGTGATCGGCATGGCGGATGGCTATGCGCGGGCCGCCGGGCGCTGCGCCTTCGTGAATCTGCACTCCGCGGCCGGCGTCGGCCATGCGCTGGGCAATGTCTTCACGGCGTACAAGAACCAGGCGCCGATGGTGATCACGGCGGGCCAGCAGGCGCGCTCCCTGCTGCCGAACCTGCCCTTCCTGGGCGCGACCGAGGCCGCGCAGTTTCCACGCCCCTACGTCAAGTTCAGCATCGAGCCAGCGCGGGCCGAGGATGTGCCCGCCGCCATCGCGCAGGCGCACCGCATCGCACTGAGGAAACCCTGGGGGCCGACCTTCGTCTCCATCCCCTCCGATGACTGGGCCGCGCCCTGCTGGCCCGTGCCGATGCGGGAGATGGCTGAGGACTCGGCGCCCGACCCTGCCTTGCTCGACCGCGCCGCGTCGCAGATCGCGGACGCGCGCAATCCGGTGCTGGTGGTGGGGCCGGAGGTCGATCAGGAAGGCGCGGGCCCCGCGCTGGTGGCACTCGCGGAACACATCGGCGCGCGCGTGCTGACCAGCCCCTTCGCCAGCCGCATCGCCTTCCCCGAGGATCACCCCCTCTTCGGCGGCTTCCTCGCCGCCGCCCCCCAGGCGGTGTCGGAGGCGCTGGCCCCGCATGACCTGGTGCTGGTGCTGGGCGCGCCGGTCTTCACCTTCCATGTCGTGGGCGACGCCGCCATCTTCCGCGACGGCCCGCCCATCATCCACCTCACCACCGATGCGGAAGCCGCGGCATCCGCCCCCGCCGGGCTCTCCGTGCTGGGCAGCCTCCGCCTCGCCATCCCCGCGCTGCTCGCTTTGCTGCCGAAGGCCGACCGCGCGCCGCCCGCGCCGCGCATCCGCCCCGCGCCGCCGCCGCCCGCCGACCCCATCCCCGCCGCCTGGCTGCTCTCCCGCCTCCACGCCGCCATGCCGCCGGGCACGGTGCTGGTGGAGGAAGCCCCCTCCCACCGCCCCGCCATGCATGCCCAGATGCCGATGCGCGACTGGGGCGGCTTCTTCACCATGGCGAGCGGCGGGCTCGGCTACGGGCTGCCGGGCGCGGTCGGCGTCGCGCTGGCGCGGCCGGGCACGCGCGTGGCGTGCCTGATCGGCGACGGATCGATGATGTATTCGCCCCAGGCCCTCTGGACCGCGGTGCAGGAGAAGCTGCCCCTCGCCGTCATCGTCATCGACAATGCCGGCTACGGCGCCATGCGCTCCTTCAGCCAGGTGCTGCAGGTCCGCGACGTGCCGGGGATCGACCTGCCGGGGCTCGATTTCGTCTCCCTCGCCCGCGGCATGGGCTGCCCCGGCGTGCTGGTGACGAAGCACGCGGAGTTGGACGCCGCGCTGGCCACCGCGATGGCACATGAAGGCCCGATGCTCGTGCAGGTCGTTGTCGATGCGGCGGTGCCGACGCTCTATCATCGCCACTGAAGGAAGGGCCATCAGAGCCCGCAGGGAGGACCATCATGATCCGCGTGAACCGCCGTGCCTTGCTCGCCGCGCCCGCGCTGCTGGCCTTGCCGGCCCATGCCCAGACCTGGCCATCGCGCCCCATCCGCATCATCGTCCCCTTCCCGCCCGGCGGGCTGGTGGATGTGCTGGCGCGCTCCATCGCGCAGCCCCTCTCCGCGCAGCTCGGACAGCCCGTGGTGGTGGAGAACCGCGTCGGCGCCGGCGGCAATATCGGCGCCGATGTCGCGGCCAAGTCACCGCCGGATGGCCATGTCCTGCTCGCCACCTCCATGGGCCCGGTCGCGGTGAACCAGTTCATCTACCGCACCATGCCCTACGACACGCAGACCGCCTTCGCCCCCATCACCCTGCTGGCCAGCACGCCCAAGGTGATGTGCGTGACGAATGGCCGGCCCTGGCGCAGCGTGCAGGACGTGGTGGCCGCGGCGAAGGCGGAACCGGGCCGGCTGACGGCGGGATCCGCCGGCGCGGGCACCAGCCTCCACCTCGCGCTCGAACTCTTCAAGCAGGCGACGGGCACGGATATCCAGCACGTGCCCTATCGCGGCGCGGGACCGGCGCTGACGGATCTGGTCGCGGGGCAGATCGACCTGGTCATCGACAACCTGCCCAACATCCTCGGCCAGATCACCGGCAACCAGGTGCGGCCCCTGGCGGTCGCGACGCCGCAGCGCCTGCCGCAACTGCCGCAGGTTCCGACGATGGCGGAAGCGGGCATCGACTTCGTCTTCGGGACCGCCTTCGGACTCGTGGCCCCCGCCGGCACGCCGGAAGCGATCATCACCCGCGTCGCGGGCCTGGTGCGGGATGCGCTGCGGGAGCCGATGATCGGGGGGCGGCTGAGCGAGCAGGGCGCCATCGTGGGCGGTGGGGGGCCGGCGGAATTCGCGGCGCTGATTGCGCGGGAGAAGGCGCAGCTGGAACCCGTGATCAGGGCGGCCAACATTCGGGCGGAGTAGTGGTGGGGGAACGCTGTTCCCCCACACCCCCTTGCCAGGGGCGAACCGCCCCTGGACCGTCCTCGGTTACAGGCTCTGCCAGACTTCCTGGGCCACCTCGACGCAGCGGGACAGCTTGGCCCACTGCTCCTCCACCGTCAGCGTGTTGCCCTCCTCGGTGGAGGCGAAGCCGCATTGCGGGCTGATCGCCAACTGGTCGAGCGGCGCATACTTCGCCGCCTCGTCCAGCCGGCGCTTCAGCAGCTCCTTCGTCTCCAGCTCGCCGCGCTTCGACGTCACCAGGCCCAGCACCACCGTCTTGCCCTTCGGCAGGAAGCGCAGCGGCGCGAAGCTGCCCGACCGCTCGTCGTCATACTCCATGAAATAGGCATCCACATTGATGCCGTTGAACAGCACCTCCGCCACCGGGTCATAGCCGCCCGAGGCGATGTGCATGGACCGGAAATTGCCGCGGCAGAGATGCATGGACACCACCATGTCCTTCGGCCTTGCATCGATGGCGCGGTTGATCAGCGTGGCATACTTGCCGAGCAGGCCCTCCGTCTCCTCGCCCCGCGCCTTGAGGCCCGCGATCTGCTCGGGATCGCAGAGATAGGCGATGTTCACCTCATCGAGCTGGAGGTAGCGGCAGCCCACGCCGGCGAAATCCGCGACGGCGGCGGCATAGGCCTCGCCCAGATCGGCGAAGAAGCCATCCATCTCCGGATAGGTGTGGCTGTCCACCGCGCGGCGGCCACCACGGAAATGCAGCACGGAGGGCGACGGGATGGTGATCTTCGGCACCGCGCCCTGCGCATTCGCGGCCAGGAAGGCGAAATCCTGCACGAAGGGATGCGGCTTGTAGCTGATGCGGTCCGTGACCTTCAGGCCATAGGCCTTGGTCTGCCCGCCCTTGAACTGGATGCCCTGGTCGGATTCGTACATGTCCACGCCGCCGAGCTTGGCGAGGAAGTCGAAATGCCAGAAGGCGCGGCGGAACTCGCCATCCGTCACGGCCTTCAGGCCGATCGCCTTCTGCTGCGCCACCACATCGATGATGCAGCGATCCTCGATGGCGCGCAGCGCCTCCGCCGTCATCGTGCCGGCGGCACGCGCCGCGCGGGCCTCCCTCAGCTCCATCGGGCGCAGCAGGCTGCCGACATGGTCGGCGCGGAAAGGGGGAAGGGTGCCAGGCATGGCGTTTCCTTTCTGGGTCAGTGGAGAGCGAGGCCGAGGTGCCGTTCCAGCAGCGCGGAATCCGCGAGCATCTGCGGGGAGGCGCCTTCGGCGACGACGCGGCCGTGATCCAGGATCACGGCGCGATCGGTGATGGGCAGGATCTGCGTGGCATGCTGCTCGATGAGGATCGCGGCCATCCCCTCATCCCGCACCAGGCGCTGGATGGCGGCGAGCAGGCCCTGCACGATGACGGGGGCGAGCCCTTCCAGCGGCTCGTCCAGCAGCAGCAGGCGCGGATTCAGCATCAGCGCGCGGCCGATGGCGAGCATCTGCTGCTCGCCCCCCGACAACTGGCTGCCGAGGTTGCGGCGGCGTTCCGCGAGGCGCGGGAACAGCGCATAGACCGCCTTCTCATCCCACCGCCCGGGCCGCGCCACCGCGGTCAGGTTCTCCGCCACGGTCAGTGACCGGAACACCGCGCGTTCCTGCGGCACCCAGCCCAGGCCGAGCGCCGCGCGGCGTTCCGGCGCCAGGCGGTCCAGCACCGTGCCGCCCAGGCGCATGGCGCCGCCGCGCTGCCGCGCGATGCCCATCAGCGCGTTGATCAGCGTGGTCTTGCCCGCGCCGTTGCGGCCGAGGAGCGCCAGCGCCTCGCCTTCCCCGACGCGCAGCGAGACGCCTTCCAGCACCAGCCCCTCGCCCCATCCGGCGCTGAGGTTTTCGACGCTGAGCAGCGGTTCAGCCATGGGGCGTCTCCGCCGTGCCCAGATAGGCCTCCCGCACGCGGGGATCCTTCGCGATGGCCTCCGGCGCGCCCTCCGCCAGCACGGCGCCGAAGGCCAGCACGGTGATGCGCTCCGCGAAGCGGAAAACCAGGTCCATGTCGTGCTCGATCAGCAGCACGGCGACCTCGCGCGGCAGGGCGGCGATGGCCTGCATGACCTCCCGGCTCTCGGCGGGCGGCACGCCGGCGGCGGGTTCGTCCAGCAGCAGCACGCGGGGCTTCAGCGCCAGGGCAAGCGCGATCTCCAGCAGCCGCTGCCGGCCATAGGGAAGCTCCGCCGTCACGCGGCCGCGGTCGGCCTCGGGGAAATGGAGGTCATCCAGCAGCCGCGCGGCCTCCGCCCCATGCCGCGCGCCGCGCCACCAGGTGGTGCCCTGGCCTTCGCGTTCGCCGATCGCCAGCGTCACGGATTCCAGCGGCGTGAACTGGGGAAAGAGCTGGTTGACCTGGAAGGTGCGCGCCAGGCCGGCGCGCACGCGCGCGTGCTGCGGCAGCTGCGTGATGTCCTGCCCGAACAGCATCACCCGGCCCTCGGAGGGCGGCAGCGCGCCGGACAGCAGGTTCACGAAGGTGGTCTTCCCCGCGCCGTTCGGGCCGATCAGCGCGTGGCGCGCGCCGGGCATCAGCGTGAAGCTGACGGCGTCCACCGCCGTGAAGCCGCCGAAGCGCCGCGTCAGGTGGCAGGTGCCGAGCGCGGTCATCGCCGCACCAGCCGGCGCAGCGCGCCCATCAGCCCGCCGCGCCCCAGCAAGGCCAGCGCCACCAGCGCGATGCCGAGCCAGAACTGCCAGAATTGCGGGCTGGCCTCCGACAGCGCGTGATGCGCCACCGTGAAGGCCGCCGCGCCGATCAGCGCGCCATGCAGCGTGCCGAGCCCGCCGAGGACCAGCATCAGCAGCCCCTCCGCCGATCGCTGGAAGGACAGCGCATCGAGCGAGGCGAATTGCGTGGTCTGCGCCAGCAGCGCCCCCGCCACCCCCGCATAGCCCGCCGCGATCACATAGGCCGCGGCGAGGCGCCGCTTCACCGGGATGCCGATCGCCGCCGCGCGCTTCGGGTTCTCACGAATGGCGCGCAGCGACAGCCCGAAGGGCGAGCGGACGAGAAGCTGCGCCAGCAGGAACAGCAGGAACAGCACGGCCAGGCTGTAGAGATAGGCGGTGCGCCCCCACAGATCGAAGCGCCAGAGGCCGAAGACCGGCCAGATCTCCACCCCCTGCAGCCCATCCGCGCCGCCGGTCAGGAAGGCCGCCTTGTTCGCGGCCTCATACAGCATCAGGCCGAGGCCGAGCGTCACCATCAGCCCCGCCAATTCGCCGGCCCGCAGCACCAGCGGCGCCGTCACCAGCCCCAGCAGCGCCGCCACCGCCGCCGCGATCAGCAAGCCGCTGATGGGCTCCCCCCACCCCTGCTGGCCGAGGATGCCGGCGACATAGGCGCCGAGCCCGAAGAAGGCCGCATGCCCCAGCGTGACGAAGCCCGCATAGCCCACCAGCAGGTCGAGCGAGAGGGCGAAGAGCGCCGCGATGGCGATGGCCGAGAGCAGCGGCAGCTGTTCCGCAAGGGCGAAATAGGCGCCGATGGCCACGATCCACGGCAGGGCGTGCAGCGCGATCCTCATGAATCGGCCCGCTTCAGCAACCCGTGCGGGCGCGCCAGCAGCAGCACGACCATGGCGGTGTAGATGATGAAGGCCCCGACCTCCGGCACATAGTACTTGCCGAGCACATCGACGATGCCGAGCAGCAGCGCCGCGATGAAGGGCCCGATGACGGTGTTGGTGCCGCCGACGGCGACGACGATGAGGAAATAGACCATGTATTTCAGCGGGAAGGTCGGATCGAGGCCCAGTACCTCCACCCCCAGCGCACCGCCGAGGCCCGCCAGCGCGGAGCCCAGCGTGAAGGTGAGCGCGAACAGCCGCGGCACCGGCAGCCCCATGCCGCGCGCCACCACGCCGTCATCGACGGCCGCGCGCAGCTGCGCGCCGAAGCGCGTCCGCACCAGGCCGAGGTGGAGTGCCGCCACCAGCGCCCCGCAGACCGCGATCAGGAAGATGCGGTAGCGGCCGAGGCCGATGCCCCAGAACTCCACGCGGCCGGACAGCCAGGCGGGCAGCTGGATCAGCTGCTGCCGCGCCCCCATGAACCAATCGACCGCCGCCCCGAGCACGAAGACCAGGCCGATGGAAAACAGCACCTGCTCCAGATGGTCGCGGCGATAGAGCCGCGCATAGAGCGTGCGTTCCAGCACCAGCCCCAGCAGCCCCGCCGCCACCGTCGCGCCCAGCAACGCCAGCGGGAACGGCACGCCCATCCGGTTGAGCAGCACCACGCAGACATAGCCGCCGACCATGCCGAAGGCGCCATGCGCCAGGTTCACCACATTCATCAGGCCGAGCGTGACCGAAAGCCCCACCGCCAGGACGAAGAGCAGCATCCCGCTGGCGACGCCATCGAGCAGGACGGAGAGGAAGGCCGTCATCCCTCGTCGCGGACCTGCGGGATGCGGTCGAACTCGATGTTCCAGATCTGCCCGTCGCGCCGTTCCGCGCGGCGGATATAGATGTCCTGCACGATGTCGCGGCTATTGGCGTCGATCGTCACCGGCCCGCGCGGGCTGGTCCAGGACAGGCCCTTGGCGGCGGCGACCAGGCGTTCGCCGTCATCATTGCCGCTGGTGCGCTTCAGCGCCTCCGCGATCAGGTGCATGCCGTCGAAGCCGCCGACCGCCATGAAGTTCGGGCGGACATTCGGCAGCACCTGCGCGTAGCTTTCCAGGAAGGCGCGGTTCTCCGCGCTGTCATGCGCGGCGGAGTAGTGGTGGCTGGTGATGGCGCCCAGCGTGACCTCGCCCATCTCGTTCAGGATGTCGTCATCCAGCACGTCGCCCGTGCCGATGACGCGGATGCCCGCCTGCGCCAGCCCGCGCTCCGCGAACTGCTTCATCAGCGCCGCGCCCTCGCCGGAGGGCACGAAGATGAAGAGGGCTTCCGGCGCGGCATCGCGGACGCGCTGCAGGAAGGGGGCGTAGTCGGGGTTGCGCAGCGGCGTCCGCAGCTCCAGCGCCACGCGCCCGCCGGCGGCGGTGAAGCGGTTCTTGAAGGCGCGCTCGGCATCCAGGCCCGGGGCGAAATCCGTCACCAGCGTCGCGACGTTGCGGATGCCGTTCGCCGCCGCCCATTGCGCCATCGGCGCGGTGGCCTGCGGCAGGGTGAAGGAGGTGCGCAGGATGAAGGGCGATCGCTGCACGATCACGCTCGTCGCCGCGGCCATCACCACCATCGGCACCTTGGCTTCCGTCGCGATGGGCGCGGCCGCCAGGGCCAGCGGCGTCAGCCCGAAGCCCGCCAGCGCCTTCACCCTTTCGCGCACCACCAGTTCCTGCGCCAGGCGGCGCGTCACGTCGGGCTGGGTGCCGGTATCGTCGCGCAGCAGGATCTCCACCCGGCGGCCGGCGACGCTCTCCCCGTTCCGGCGCAGCCAGGCCTTGATGCCGGCTTCCACCTGGCGGCCGGTGCTGGCGAAGGGGCCGGTCATCGGCAGGATCAGGCCGATGCGGAAATTGCCGGACTGCGCGGCGGCCAGGCCTGGCGCGGCGAGCGTGGCGGTGGCGGCAAGCGCCAGGGTGCGGCGGGTGATCATTGTCGTTGTCCTCCCTTGCATGCAGGTCAGGCGGGAACGTCGTTCAAGGCGATCAGGGCGGCGAGGCCCTCGGCCTCCCCCGAATCGAGGATCAGGCGCAGGTTCCGCCGCGCATTGTCGGCATGCTCGCGCGCCAGCGCCTCCGCCCGCGTACCCTGCCCCGCCTCCAGCGCCTCCACCAGCAGGTGGTGCTGCTGGTGGGCGAAGGTCAGCAGGCGGTGGCGCTGCGGCGCGCTGCCGGGGCTGGGGACGAGGGCGGAGGCGCTGGCGAAGGGCAGCGCCTCCACCGCCGCGATGGCGCGCGACAGGGGCGCATTGCCCGCGGCCTCCGCGATCGCGGCATGCAGCGCGGTGTTCATGGCGCCATAGGCGTCGAGCGCCTCCTCATCCAGCACGCCGCGGGCCAGCGCGGCATCGCCCTGGTCCAGCGCCTCATGCAGCCGCCGCGACAGGCCGCGGGAGACGCCGTGCTCCGCCACCAGCCGCGCGGCCATGCCCTCCAGCTGCCCGCGCAGCGCGACGGCGTCGTCCACCTCCCGCACCGTGAAGGCGCGCACCGCGAAGCCGCCGCCGGGTGCCGGCACGGCGAGGCCCTCCGATTGCAGGGCCGAGAGCGCCAGGCGGATGGGGGTGCGGGACATGCCCAGCGCCTCCGCCAGCGGGATCTCCGCCAGGCGGTCCCCGGCGCGGAGCCGGCCGGTGAAGATGCGGGCGCGCAGCTCGGTCAGGGCGCGCGCGGCCTGTCCTGTCAGGGGCATGGGGCTCGTTCCGGGACGGGCTTCGGATACCACCCTCCCCGCATTGCATGCAATGGCGGCCCTGCCGCATGCAATTCCCGCCGCCGCCGCGGCAGCCTAGGCTCCGCCACCCAGCAGCCGGAGCCGCGCCATGCCCTTCACCGCACCCCCCCGCCGCCGCGGCGTGCTCACCCGCCCGGATTGCCGCATCGCCTATGAGGTGACGGGCAGCGGGCCGGCGCTGGTCTTCGCCCATGGCCTGGGCGGCGGGCTGCTCTCCTGGTGGCAGCAGGTCGCGCATTTCGCGCCGCGCTACACCTGCCTGGCGTTCAGCCATCGCGGCTTCTTCCCCTCCACCGCCCCGGAAGGCGGGCCGGACCCGAAGGATTACGCGGGCGACCTCGCGGCGCTGGTCGATGAACTCGGCCTCGGCGATATCCGCCTGGTCTGCCAGTCCATGGGCGGCTGGACCGGCGTGGAATACGCGCTGCTGCGCCCGGGCCGCGTGAAGGCCCTGGTGCTCGCCGCCACCACCGGCTCGCTCGATGCCCGCCAGGTGGATGAGGCGACGCGCGCGAAGCTGGAGGCCTGGAACGCGGAGCACGCGACGACGCGCGCCGAACTGGCATCCCGCAACATCCTGGCCGCCGGCGGCGCGGCGATGGCGGAACGGCAGCCCGCGCTGCACCACCTCTATGCCCAGATCGATGCGCTGAGCGCGGGGCTGGACAAGGAAGCGGTGCGCAAGCGGCTCTATGACCAGCGGAAGCGCCATCCGGCCGACCTGGCCGCGGCGGGCTGCCCCGTGCTGTTCCTGCCCGGCGGCGACGATGTGGTGCTGCCGCCCTTCGCCGGCGCCGCCATGGCGCCGCTGATCCCGGGCGCGCGCGTCGCCAGCATCCCCGTCGCCGGCCACTCCGCCTATTTCGAGCACGCGGCCGCCTTCAACGCCGTGGTGGAGGCCTTCCTGGCGGAGGTCGGGTAGCGCCTACAGCAGCCGCAGCCCCACGCGCAGCGCGATCGCCATCAGGCAGAGCGCGAAGACCAGCCGCAGCCGCGCCACCGGCAGCCGCGTGGCGAGCCGCGCGAAGCCCGGCGCCGCTGCCATGGCGGGCAGCGCCAGCAGCGCGGTCGCGATCCCGTCCACCTGCCCCGCGGCGGCGAAGCCCAGCGCCGCGGGCAGCGCGACCGCCAGGTTGAACACCGCCCCCGCCCCCACCGCGCGGCTGAGCGGCAGGCCGAGCAGCCCCAGCACCGGCCCGCTCAGCGTGCCCGCGCCGACGCCGAGCGCGGCGGAGAGCAGCCCGATGGCGGATGGCGGCAGCAGCCCGCGCGGCACCGCATCGCCGCGGCCCTCCGGCGGGCCGCGCAGCAGGCTCACGGCCAGCGCCAGCGCGATGGCCGCGAAGACCGAGAGCGACAGCGCCGCCGGCAGGAAGGGCGCCAGCGCCAGCCCCGCCAGCCCGCCCAGCGCCACCGCCGGCAGCCAGGCGCGCAGCAGCGCGGGATCGATGCCCCCGGCGCGGTGATGCGCCAGCGCGGCGGAGACGGAGGAGAGCAGGATCACCGCCTGCGCCGTGCCGATGGCCAGCGGCGCCGCCGCCGCCGGCGCCATCCCCCGCGCCGCCAGCACCTCCAGCAGCACGGGCACCGCGATCACCCCGCCGCCGATGCCGAGCAGCCCGCCCACCGCCCCGATCGCCGCCCCCGCCGCGAGCAGGAGCAGCGCCTCGGCGCCCGTCACGCGGCCTCCCGCCCCAGCAGCGCCAGCCCCTCCGCCACCGAGACGAATTCGCCGCCCGTGACCAGCTTCCCTTCCCCGAAGCGGTCCGCGAAAAGCCGCCGCACCGCCGGCACCAGCGATGTGCCGCCCGTCAGGAAGACGCGGTCCACCGCGCCCGGCGCCACCTTCGCATCCGCCAGCGCGGCATCCACGCTGGCCGCGATGCGCGCCAGCTCCGGCGCGATCCAGCCCTCGAAATCCGCGCGGCGGATCGGCGCGGCGATGTCGAGATCCTCATGCGCGAAGCGCAGCACCACCTCCTCCGCCGCCGAAAGCGCGGCCTTGGCGGCGGAGACGGCGCGGTACAGCGCGTAGCCGGCCTCGTCCTTCACCAGCCGCACCAGCTGTGCCAGCCGCTCCGGCTCCTCCGCCGTGCGCATCACCTGCTCGATGTCGCGCATCGTCTTCGGCGCGCGCATCAGGGACAGGAGGTGCCAGCGCGCGAAGCTGCTGAACCAGGCCGGCGGGATGGGCAGCGGCTTGCCCATCACGCGATAGGTCCCGCCCTTGCCCAGGAGGGGCGAGATGACGTTGTCGATGATGCGGTAGTCGAAGGTATCGCCCGCCACGCCGACGCCGGCATGGCCCAGCGCGGTCACGCGCTTCGGCGGGCCGGGATCGAATCGCAGCAGGGAGAAGTCGCTGGTGCCGCCGCCGAAATCCGCGACCAGCACCGTCGCGGGATGGTCGAGCCCGGCCGCGAAGCGCTGCCCCGCCGCCGCCGGTTCCAGCGCCACCTGCACCTCCGGCAGCCCGGCGGCGGCGAAGGCGGCGCGCAGCCGCTGCTCCCCCAGCGCGTCATCCGCGCTGTCGCCTACGAAGCGCACGGGCCGGCCGACCACGATGCGCGCCCCGGCCAGTTCGCGCCCGAAGGGCTCCAGCAGGTCGCGCAGGAACAGCGCGACGATGCCCTCCAGCCCATAGGCGCGGCCGAAGATGCGCGTCTCCTGGAAGCTCCTCTGCGCCAGGTAGCTCTTCATCGACATGATGAGGCGGCTGTCGAGCGGATCCTCCAGATAGGCCTCGATCCCCCGCGGCCCGGCGGCATGGCGCGTGACGCCGGCGCCATCCGACCAGAAGCAGAGGACGGAGCGGAACACGTCATCCGTCGCATGGCGCAGCACCGTGGCGCTGCCATCCGCCCGCAGCGCGGTGACGACGCTGTTGGTCGTGCCGAAGTCGATACCGATGACGGGTTGCATGCTGCGCCGCGAAATAGGTCAGCGGCGGGTTGAACAGCCTGGGGGCGGCGCTGGCAAGGCCGGGACTCGAAACCGCGCGCGGGGGCGCGCATCATCGCTGCGCGAGCGGCCGCCAAGGCCCGCCGCATGGAGGAACGCCATGACCCGATCGATGCTGCCGGCCGCCGCCGGCCTTGCCCTGCTGGCAATCGGCGGAGCCGCGCCCGCGCAGACCCCGCCCGCCCTGGACCCGGCCGGCATGGGCTTCTTCGTCACCAGCACCGGCATCGGCGGCGCGGCCGATCTCGGCGGGCTGGCCGGCGCGGATGCGCATTGCCAGTCCCTCGCCCAGGCCGCCGGCGCGGGTGCCAGGACCTGGCGCGCCTATCTCAGCACCAGCGCCACCGCGACCGCGCCGGCGGTGAATGCGCGGGACCGCATCGGCCAGGGCCCCTGGCGCAACGCGCAGGGCGTGGTGGTGGCGCGGAGCGTCGCCGAGCTGCATGGCGAGGCGAACAACCTGACCAAGCAGACCTCCGTCGATGAGCGCGGGCGCGTGGTGAACGGGCGCGGCGACAGCCCCAACACGCATGACGTGCTGACGGGATCGCGCCCCGATGGCACCGCCTTCCCCGGCAATCCCGACATGACCTGCCGCAACTGGACCTATGCCGGCGCGGAGGGCGCGGCCATGGTCGGCCACCATGACCGCATCGGCCTGCGGGACGACACGGAAAGCAGGTCCTGGAACACCTCCCACCCCTCCCGCGGCTGCGGGGCGGAGGCGCTGCGCAGCAGCGGCGGCGCGGGGCTGTTCTACTGTTTCGCGACCAACTAGCCGCGCGGCGGGAAGATCGATTCATCCTCCAGGATGACGCGGGCGGTGGCGGTGTAGTGCTGCGTCAGCAGCGCCACCGCCCCATCCGCATCCCGCGCCAGCACCGCCGCCTGGATGGCGCGGTGCTCGGCCTCCACGTCCCGCATCGGGAAGGCGCGGATGGCGGCCAGCTTGCGGTAGCGCTGGTGGCGGTCCGTCAGCTGGTCGCAGAAGCCGACCAGCCAGCGCGACCCGCAATTCCCCACCAGCGTGCGGTGGAAGTCGCGGTGCCGCGCCTCCCAGGTCGGGTCATCCGGCTCCCGCGGCGTGCGCAGCAGCCGATGGCCGGCCAGCAGCACCGCCTCCTCCCAGGCGGGGGTGGCATTGGCCATGGATTCGCGCAGGGCGCGTTCCTCCAGCCAGCAGCGCGTGCGGGTCAGTTCCAGCAATTCCTCCGCGCTGATGCCAGGCACGGTGAAGCCGCGCTGGTCCTCCGCCGCCACCAGGCCATCCGCGGCCAGGCGGTTCAGCGCCTCCCGCAAGGGCGTCTGGCCGATCTCGTAGCTCTCCATCATCGCCTTGATGGCCAGGCGCCGCCCGGGCAGCAGCCGCCCGCCGAGGATATCGGCGCGGATGCGTTCATAAACGCTGGTGGCGTGGGTCACGCCGCGCGCGGCGCTCACCGCCGCCGCTCCTGCTGGGGTGGCATATAAAGGGCTCCGTTCTGGCAAAATATATACATTGGGGTTTACATCCGGCGCAATATGCATCATCCATCCCGCAAGAAGGGTGGAAACCGGGCGCCGCAGCGCCCGGCGGATGGAGCGGCCGATGAGTGGATTCCCGGTGACGGCGCTGCGCAGCGTGGACCTGCTGGTGCCCGACCTGTCGGTGGCGGAGCGCTTCTACACCGCCACCTGGGGCCTGAAGGTCGCCGCGCGCGGCGACGGATCCCTCTGGCTGCACGCCACGGGCGACGACCACCATGTGCTGGCCCTGCATGCGGGCGAGAAGGCCGCCATCCGCTCCGTCACCTTCCGCGCGGCGGATGAGGCGGCGCTGCACCGCCTGGCCGGCATGGCGCAGGCGGCGGGCGCCACGCTGCTGGCCGCGCCCGCACCGCTGGCGGAGCCCGGCGGCGGCCTGGCCTGCACGCTGCGCGACCCCGCGGGCTCCGTCTTCCGCCTCGTCGCCGGCGATGATCGCCGCGCGCCCGATGCGCCGTCCCGCGACACGCCGGATCGCCTGGCGCATGTGAACCTGAACTGCCGCGACGTGGACGCGACGGCGCGCTTCTTCGAAGCCGGGCTCGGCTTCCGGCTGGCGGACCGATCGAAGCTGATGGCCTTCGAACGCTGCAACAGCGACCACCACGCGGTGGTGCTGGCGGAGGCGCCGGTCGATGGCCTCAACCACGTCGCCTTCAACATGCCGGGCTGGGAATGCGTCATGCGCGGGTCGGGCCGCATGATCGATGCGGGCTTCCCCATCGCCTGGGGCGTCGGGCGCCACGGGCCGGGCGACAATGTCTTCGCCTATTTCATCGACCCCTTCGGCATCGTCATCGAATACACGGCGGAGGTGGAGCAGGTGGCGGACGACCATGTCGCCCGCGGCCCCGACCATTGGACCTGGCCGCCCGGCCGCACGGACCAATGGGGCATCGCGCCGCCCAAGCCGGAGGCGACGAAGAAGGCCCAGCTCGCCATCCGCTTCGCATGAGCCGCGCCATGCATCACGAGGTCGCCGTCATCGGCTTCGGCCCTTCCGGCGCCGTCGCCACCGCGCTGCTCGGGAAGCACGGCTTCCGGACGCTCGCCATCGATCGCGCGACGGCGGTCTATGACAAGCCCCGCGCCATCGCGATCGACCATGAGATCATGCGGCTGCTGGACAATCTCGGCGTGGCCGAGGCCGTCCTGCCGCACACCGCGCCCTTCCCGGCCAGCGAGCATTTCGGCGCCGAGGGCCAGTTGATCCGCCGCATCGACATGGTGCCCGCGCCCTATCCCATGGGCTTCACCCCCACCATGGTCTTCACCCAGCCCCCGGTGGAGGCGCTGCTGCGCGACCATGCCGCGGCGCTGCCGGGCGTGACGGTGGAACTCGGCACGGAACTCGTCGCCATCACGCAGGATGCGGATCGCGTCACGCTGCGGCTGCGCGGCGCGGATGGCGATCGCGTGGTCACGGCGGACACCGTCATCGCCTGCGACGGCGCCTCCAGCTTCACGCGCAACGCGCTCGGCATCCGCTTCGAGGACCTGGTCTTCGACGAGCCCTGGCTGGTGGTGGACCTGCTGGTGGAGGAGAGCGGCCTGACGAAGCTGCCGGCGAATGCCGCGCAGTTCTGCGACCCCGCGCGCCCCATCACCTACATCGTCGGCCCCGGCCGGCACCGCCGCTTCGAGATCATGCTGAATGCCGGGGAGGACCCCAAGGCGATGCAGGAGCCGGAGGCCGTCCGCGCGCTGCTCTCCCGCTGGCTCGCCCCCGGCGACGCCACGCTGTGGCGCGCGGCGAGCTACCGCTTCCACGCGCTGGTCGCGGCGGAATGGCGGCAGGGGCGTGTGTTTCTCGCCGGCGATGCGGCGCACCAGCAGCCGCCCTTCATCGGCCAGGGCATGTGCCAGGGGCTGCGCGACGTCTCCAACCTGGTGTGGAAGCTGGCGGCGGTGCGCGATGGCGCGGCGCCGTCGCTGCTCGACAGCTACGCGGCGGAGCGCGCGCAGCATGTCCGCACCCTGACCGCGCGCATCAAGAAGATCGGCCAGCAGATCTGCGAACGCGATCCCGCCGCCGCCGCGGCGCGCGACGCGGGGCTGATCGCGCAGGGCGGCGGGCGCCCGCCCGTGGTGACGCGGCAGGAGATCGTGCCCCCGCTGGAGACCGGCTTCCTGGCCGATCCGCCGCACCCCGCCCAGGGCACGCTCTTCCCGCAGCCCTTCGTCCGATACCAGGGCGAGTGGGTGCTGATGGATCGCGTGCTCGGCCATGGCTGGCGCGTCATCTCGATCGACGAAGGGCCCGGCGCCACGCGCATCAAGGCGCCGGGCGCGGAGGGCCCGGGGCTGGAGGAGCGGGACGGCATCGTCGCCGCCTGGTTCGCGCGGCATGGCGTGCGCGCCGCCCTCATCCGCCCCGACCACTATGTCCATGGCGTCGCCGCCGATGCGGCGGCGCTGCAATCCCTGCGGGCCGCGCTGGCGGCCGTGCTGCATCCCGTGAAGGAACTCGCATGAAGCTCGCCACCTTCCGCCACCAGGGCCGCACCAGCTGGGGCGTCGTCGGCGACGGCGTCATCCATGATGTCGGCGCCGTCCTGGCGCAGTTGCCCGACCTGAGGTCGGCGATCGCCGCCGGTGCGCTGGATGCGGCGCGCGATGCGGCCGCCGGCGCGCCGCGGATCGCGCTCGATGCCATCGAATGGCTGCCCGTCATCCCGAACCCGGAGAAGATCCTCTGCATCGGGCTGAACTACGAGGAGCACCGGAAGGAGACGGGGCGCAGCGTCGTCGGCAACCCCACCATCTTCACCCGCTTCGCCAACAGCCAGGTGGGCCACCAGGCGCCGCTGGTGCGGCCGAAGGTCTCCTCGGATTTCGACTATGAGGGCGAACTCGCCGTCATCATCGGCACCTCCTGCCGCCATGTGTCGAAGGCCGACGCCTTCGCGCAGGTCGCGGGCTATGCCTGCTACAATGATGGCAGCGTGCGCGACTGGCAGCGCCACACCCACCAGTTCACCCCCGGCAAGAATTTTGTTGGCACCGGCCCCTTCGGGCCGTGGATGGTGACGCCGGACGAGGTCGGCGAGATCGGCCCGCAGCGCCTCCAGACGTGCGTGAACGGCCAGGTCGTCCAGGACGCGAAGCTGGAGGAAATGCTGTTCGATATCCCGACGCAGATCGCCTACTGCTCCACGTTCACGCGGCTCGAGCCCGGCGACGTGATCGCGACGGGCACGCCCGGCGGCGTCGGCGCCAAGCGCAACCCCCCGCTCTGGCTGAAGCCCGGCGACGTGGTGGATGTGGAGATCGACGGCGTCGGCCTGCTGACCAACACCGTCGCCGACGAAAGCTGAACCCGCCAAAGCCCAGGGAGGACCATCCAATGACGCGAAACCGCGCCACCTTCACCCGCCGCGCCCTGCTGGCGGGCCTCGCCACGCTGCCCGCGCTGCCGGCGCTGGCGCAATCCGACTGGCCGCGCCGGCCGATGCGCATCATCGTGCCGCAGCCCCCGGGCGGCAACCTCGACATCCTGGTCCGCGCCATCGCGGAAGGGCTGCGGGGCGAACTCGGCCAGCCCGTGGTGGTGGAGAACCGCGCCGGCGGCAACAGCGTCATCGGCCTCGAGGCCTGCGCCCAGGCGGCGCCGGACGGCACCACCTTCTGCGCCGTGAACATCGAGGTGATGACGACGATGCCGCATGCGGAGCCGGAGCTCTTCGCCCGCTTCGCCTCCATCGTGCCGGTCACGCAGCTCGCCACCGCGCCCTCCGTCCTCGTCTCCTCCCCCGGCGTGCCGCCGGGCACGCTGCGCGATGCCGTGGCCTGGACGCGCGGGCGGCGGGACGTGAACTACGGCTCCTCCGGCGTCGGCTCCGCGCAGCAGCTGCTCTACGAATGGCTGAAGGCGAAGGAGGGCATCCAGATGGAGCACGTGCCCTTCCGCGGCATCGGCGACGCGATCCGGGAGACGGTCGCGGACCGCGTGCAGTTCAGCTACTCCGCCCTCGCCCTCGCCATGCCGCAGATCCGCGCGGGGCGGCTGCGGCCGCTGGCCATGCTGGGCGGCGAGCGGCACCCGGAGCTGCCGGACACGCCCTCCATGCGCGAACTCGGCTACGACTACCCCTATGGCGGCGCCTGGTGGGGCCTCTCCGGCCCGCCGAACCTGCCGGCGGCGATCCAGGACGGCATGGCCCGCGCGGTGCGCAGCGTGGTGACCAACGAGGATTTCCGCGCCCGCATCCTGGCGCCCAACTTCTTCAACGGCATCGGCAACACCCCGGCCGAATTCGCGGAGATCATCACCCGCGAACGCGCCGCGGGGGTGGAGCTGGTGCGCCTGTCCGGGATCGGGCCGGAGCGCCGCTGAGCGCGGCCTGCGGGGGCTGTTGCCCCCGCGACTCGCGGTGTTTGCGAACGAATCAAGAACATGCTATGGCTTGCGCAAACCCGCAGGACAGACCCCATGGCAGCCCGCAAAGCCCGCGCGCCGCGTCCGATCGACGCGGCCCTTCAACGCCTTCTGGCCCTGGCCGGCCGCGGCGTCGCGCCCGGCCGCATGGCGCGGGAGGTGGATGCGATCATCGCCGAATGGCGCGCGCTGGCGGAGGCGGATGAGAAGTTCGACCTCGCCGCCTCCCTCGAATCGCTGCGCGAACAGCTGGATGCCGGCGTCGGCGCGGCGGAGGAGCAGGTGGCCGATGTGGATGCCAGCGAACCGGCGGCGGTGAAGCAGGCCAATGCCATGCTCTCCGCCCTGGTCGCGACCCGGGATGCGGCGCTGGCGGCCTGATTCGGGCCCTCAGTCGCCGGGCGCGCGCTCCGCGCGCTTGGCTCGCCGCATCAGCGGCGGGCGCCATTCGGCGCCTCGGACCGCGTCGCGGTCCGCCTGACTCTCGCCCCCAGTCGCCGGGCGCACGCTCCGCGCGCTTGGCTCGCCGCATCAGCGGCGGGCGCCCTTCGGCGCCCCGGACCGCCTTGCGGTCCGTGGGGGCCCGCCCCCTGCACACCCCGCGCCCGGAAGCAAGACCGTGCAATTGGAGGCACTTCCGGTGTAGAGTTGTGTCCTGGGTTCAGGACATGTCGTTGATGCCGCGCACCGCCACACCTCCGGCCGTGGGCGACCGGATCGCCGCCGCCGGCCGCCGCTTCGCCTCCCCCGCCGTCAAGGCCGTCATCCGGCGCCGGCTGGCGGAGCTGCTCGGCCTGGCGCTGGTCGTCACCGGGCTGGTCACGGGCCTGGCGCTCGGCACCTATGACCCGGCCGATCCCTCCTTCTCCACCGCCACCAGCCGGCCGGTCGGCAACCTGATGGGCGCGCCCGGCGCGCATGTCGCGGATATCCTGCTGCAGGGCTTCGGCTATGCCGCCTTCCTGCCGGTGGCCTGCATGATGACCTGGGCCTGGCGGCTCGCGGTCCATAAGGGCCTGGCGCCCTTCGCCCTGCGGCTGGCCTGCCTGCTGGCCGCCCTGCCCCTGCTGGCCGCCACGCTGACCCTGCTGCCCCTGCCGGATGGCGCGCCCGTCCATGCCGGGCCGGGCGGCGCGGCGGGGCCGGTGGTGGCGGATGGGGTGCTCGGCCTGCTGGGGGACCTGCTCGGCCCCGTCGGCGCCGGCATCGCCCATCTGGTGCTGGCGGGCTTCACCGGCCTCTTCACCTTCATCGCCCTCGCGCTGACGCTGGGCGAATGGCGCCGCGCGGGCTCCGCGGCGGGCAGCGTGGCCGCCACCGCCGCGGCCGGCGCCGGCCAGGCGACGCTCGGCGCCGCCCGCACCGCCGCCGCGGGCGCGCGCAAGGTCGGCGAACAGGTGCCGCCGGGCCTCGTCACGCGTACCCTCACCTGGCCCTTCCGCGCCATCGGCGGCGCCATCCGCCGGCGGCGGGAACGGGAGACGCCGCTGGCGGAAATGCTGCGCAAGGCGGATGAGGCCGCGGAACAGGGCGTCGCCCCCGGCACCACCATCCGCCGCCGCGAACCCGTGCTGGACACGGCGCCGCGCGCCCGCGGCTTCGAAGCGCCGGAGGCGCAGATGCTGCGCGCGCCGGAGGCCCATGCGCCCCCCGCCCCCGTGCCGCCCCCGGTGGAGCCGCCGCGCCCCAAGGCCGTGGTGCCGAAGGTCGCCGAACGCGCCCCCGCGCCCAAGCCCGCGCCGAGCGCGCTGCAGGGCAGCCTCGACCTGCCCACCGGCACCTGGCGCTTCCCGCCGCTCTCCCTGCTCGCCGCCCCGCCGACCCGCCGCGCCACCGGCCCGTCCGAGGAAGCGCTGCAGGGCAATGCCCGGATGCTGGAGACGGTGCTGGAGGATTACGGCGTCCGCGGCCAGATCAACCAGATCCGCCCCGGCCCGGTCGTCACCCTCTACGAACTCGAACCCGCCCCCGGCACCAAATCCGCCCGCGTCATCGGCCTCGCCGACGACATCGCGCGGTCCATGTCCGTCACCGCCGTGCGCATCGCGACCGTGCCCGGCCGCAACGTCATCGGCATCGAGATGCCGAACGCGAAGCGGGAGACGGTGCTGCTCTCCGAACTGCTGGGCGCGGAGGATTGGGCGCGCAACACCGGCAAGCTGAACCTGGCGCTGGGCAAGGATATCGGCGGCGCGCCGGTGATCGCCGACCTCGCCCGCATGCCGCATCTGCTGATCGCGGGCACCACCGGCTCGGGCAAGTCCGTCGCCGTCAACACCATGATCCTGTCGCTGCTCTACCGGCACAGCCCGGATGAGTGCCGCTTCATCATGATCGACCCGAAGATGCTGGAACTGTCGGTCTATGACCGCATCCCGCACCTGCTGGCCCCCGTCGTCACCGAACCGCCAAAGGCGATCGGCGCGCTCAAGTGGACGGTGCGGGAGATGGAGCGCCGCTACCGCGCCATGTCGCAGCTCGGCGTCCGCAACATCGCCGGCTACAACGAGAAGGCGCAGGCCGCCCGCGCGCGGGGCGAGGTGCTGACCCGCCGCGTGCAGGTCGGCTTCGACCCGGAGACCAACAAGCCGCTCTTCGAGGACCAGCCCCTGGCCCTCGAGCCCCTGCCCATGATCGTCGTCATCATCGACGAGGTCGCGGACCTCATGATGGTCGCGGGCAAGGATATCGAGGCCGCGGTCCAGCGCCTGGCGCAGATGGCGCGCGCGGCGGGCATCCACGTCATCATGGCGACGCAGCGGCCTTCGGTGGACGTCATCACCGGCACCATCAAGGCCAATTTCCCGACGCGCATCAGCTTCCAGGTCACGTCGAAGATCGACAGCCGCACCATCCTGGGCGAGATGGGCGCCGAACAGCTGCTGGGCCAGGGCGACATGCTCTACATGGCCGGCGGCGGCCGCATCAGCCGCGTCCACGGCCCCTTCGTCTCCGACCAGGAGGTGGAGGATGTGGTGGCCTTCCTGCGCGACCAGGGCGAGCCCTCCTACATCGACGAGGTGACGGAGGTGGAGGAGGATGGCGATGGCGATGGCCCGCCGGGGCTGCTCGGCGGCAATACCGATGCCGAGGGCTCGCTCTACGACCAGGCCGTGGCCCTGGTGACGCGGGAAGGCAAGGCCAGCACCAGCTTCGTCCAGCGCCACCTCAACATCGGCTACAACCGCGCCGCCAAGCTGATCGAGCAGATGGAGAAGCAGGGCGTGGTCGGCGCCGCCAACCATGTCGGCAAGCGGGAAGTGCTGGCGCCCGGCCCCAGGGACTAGGCCCCAGGGATTAGGCCCCAGGCATCAGGCCCTTCCCGAACGGGGGCGCGCCGCCATCTCCCCGGCGCCATGCCCTTGCGCCGCGCCCTGCCGCTCCTCCTCCTGCTGCTTCCCGCCCTGCCCGCCCGGGCGGAGGAAGCGGCCTGGCAGGCGCTGCGGGACGGCGCGATGGTGCTGTTCCGCCACGCCAATGCCCCGGGCGGCGGGGACCCGCCCGGCTTCCGCCCCGGCGATTGCGCCACGCAGCGCAACCTGGACGAGGCCGGCCGCGCGCAGGCCCGGCGCATCGGCGCCGCCTTCCGGGCGGAGGGCGTCCCCATGGGCGCGGTGCTCGCCTCCGCCTGGTGCCGCACCACGGAGACGGCCGAACTCGCCTTCCCCGGCCAGGCCCGGGTCGAGCCCGCCTTCAACTCCTTCTTCGCCGATCGCGGCAGCGCCCCCGCGCAGACCGCCGCGGCGCGGGCCATCCTGCTGGCCTGGCAGGGCCCCGGCGCGCTCTTCGTCAGCACGCACCAGGTCAACATCACCGCCCTGACCGGCATCGTGCCCGCGCCCGGGGAAGGCGTGGTGATGCGCCGCCAGGGCGATGCCGTGGTCGTGATCGGCCGCCTGCGCCCCTGACCGGCCGCGCGCCCCGCCCGTTACCGGTCCGGAAACCTTCCCGCCCCAGGACTCCGGGCCATGACCCAAGCCACCGCCCGCCCCTGGACCGACCTCGATGATGCCGCCCTCGCCGCCGTCACCGGCGGCAGCGGGACCAGCGCCCCCGCCCAGGCCGGCGGCGAGGAGGAGGAAGGCGAGCATGGCGTCACCCTCTCCGGCCCGCGCCTGGCCGGGGGCAGCGTCTCCGCCGGCAACCAGGTCTCCACCAGCCTGGTCGTCCATGGCGTGACCCTGCAGGCGGGCGCCGGCTGGGGCGCGGCGGCGGGGTTCGAGGTGACGGGGACCGGCGCCAGCGCCGGGGCCGCCGCCGGCGCCGGCATCGCCGCCAGCGGCAGCGTGACGGAAGGCCAGGTCACCACGACCGTGACGCTCGTCGCCGCCGCCGGCGCGCAGGTGGCGGCGGAGGCCGGGCCCCAGGGGATCGGCTACGGCACCGTGGCCGGCATCGGCGGCACGGTCGCGGTGCGGGTCGAGACGGCGCATGACCTCGGCCACGGGACCACCGCCACCACCACGGAGGTCGGCGTCCGGGCGATGGCGGAGGCCGGGGCATCGCTCGGCGTGAACGGCGCGCAGGCGGGGGCGGACCTCTCCGTCGGCGCCTATGCCTCCGTCACCGTGGCGGCCTCGATCGGCGGGCAGCAGGGCTCCGGCACCGTCAGCGCGGGCTATGTCGATCCGGGCTCGGCGGGCGCCGGCGCGCAGGCCGTGGCGGGCTACCAGGACGGGGCGGTGACACTCGGCGTGAATGCCGAGCTCGCGCTGGGCATCGGCGGCGTCAATCTCGGCGTCAGCGGCACGGTGGACGGGCATGCGGTGGCCGAGGCGGCGTCCGACGCCGCCATCATGGCCCAGGCCCGCGCCCTGATCGCGGCGGAGGCTGCGGTGGCGGAGGCACGGGAAGGCGTCGCCGCGGCCGAGGCCGGCCTGCGGGAGGCACGCTCCGCCGCCGCCGGGGCGAGCCGCCTGGTCGATGTGCTGGAGGACCGGCTGGAGGCGCTTCCCCGCCAGCCCGGCGGGATGGGCCGCGCCATGGCCGCCTCCCTCCGCAACGAGCTGGAACGCGCCGAGGCCGTGGCCGAACGGACGCAGGACGCGCTGGCGACGGCCGAGGCCGGCTACCGGGCCGGCCAGGCCACGCTGCGGGAGGCCGAGGCGCTGCAGCAGGGGCTGCTGCGCGGCGCCTCCGAGGCGGTGACGCAGGCGGTGCAGACGATCATCCAGGCCGAGCGCGCCGCGGCCGCCGCGGCGGCCGAGGCCGAACGCATGGCGGCCGCCGCGGCGGCCGAGGCCGAGCGCGTGGCGGCCGCCGCGGCGGCGGAGGCCGAGCGTGTGGCCGCGGCCGCGGCGGCGGAGGCCGAGCGCGTGGCGGCGGCCGCGGCGGCGGAAGCCCAGCGCGTGGCGGCCGCCGCCAGCAATGCCGCCAGCAGCGCCGCCAGCACCGTCGGCAATGCCGCGCAGGGCGCCGCGAACACGGTCGCCAATACCGCGTCCAAGGTCGGGTCCAGCATCAGCCGGGCCTTCCGGTTCTGACGCGCCCGCCGGCCGGCGGCGCGGGGTCCGCGGCGATGGTGGCGGCCAGGCGCCTTGGCGCCACCAGGCTGAAGCTGCGCCGCACCAGCGCCGCCACCTCCGCCCAATCCGCCGCGCCGCCCAGCCGCACGCCGACCCAGCCCTTGTGGCCGAGATAGGGCGGGCGGAAGAAGCGGTCCGGCGCGGCTTCCAGCAGGATCTCCTGGCTGCCCTTCGGCGCCTTCAGCCAGACGCCGTCATCCTGCACCAGGGCGAAGATCCGGCCGCGGATGCGGAAGGTCGGCGTCTCCCAGGTCTCGATCTCCTGCGCCTCGGGCAGCGCCAGGCAGATGCGTCGCAGGCGCGTGATCGGGGATGGGGCCATGGCGCGATGCTACCGCCGGCGTGGCGCCGCGCGAAACAGCCTGAAACGCCCCGCGCTTGACCCGCTGCCCCCCGGGGCCGACCGTGCCGGCCATCCGCACCGGGGAAGATGCCATGCGCCGCACGCTGATCGCCGCCCTGCTGGGCCTCGCCGCGTTGCCCGCGGGGGCGCAGGACCGGCCCGCGCTGTTCCCGACGCGCGATGTCGCCGTCACCTATCGCGTCAATGGCGTGCCGGCGCAGGGCGGCGGCATGCAGTCCCTGACCATCGCCTGGCTGGCCGCCGCGCAGACCATGCGCATGGATATGGGCCCCGCCGGCTACATGGTGGCGGACCACCACGCCCAGCGCGGCTTCATGGTGATGCGGGAGGCGCGGATGATCATGGACGTGCCGATGCAGCAGGCCATGCAGCAATACGGCCCGACCGGGAACGCCACCTATCGCCGCACCGGCACGGACACGGTGGCGGGCCTGGCCTGCACGGTCTGGAGCTTCGAGGATCGCGGCAACAGCGGCACGGCCTGCATCACCGCCGATGGCGTGATGCTGCGCGCCGCCGGCACCGGCCAGGGCCAGTCCGGCGGGATGGAGGCGACGCAGGTCGCCTATGGCCCGCAGGACCCGTCCCGCTTCCAGCGCCCGCAGGGCTACCAGAGCATGCAGATGCCCGGCGCCGCCGGTGGGCAGATGCCCGGCGCAGCCGGTGGGCAGATGCCGGGTGGCCGCCCGCCCGCCGGCGCGGTGACGAAGTAGCCATGCGGGGCCTCCTCCTCGCCGCGCTGCTCTGCGCCGGCCCCGCGCTGGCGCAGCAGGCGCCGCTGACGCTGCCAACGCGCGATGTCGCCATCACCTATCGCGGCACGGGTGGCGGCGATGCGGTGACCATCGTCATGGCCTGGTCGGCCGCGCGGCAGGCCGTGCGGATGGAGATGCCGGGCATGGGCTGGTCCGTCGCCAACCATGGCGCGACGCCGCCCAGCGGCTTCATCGTGATGGAGGAGGCGCGGCGCGTGATGGACATGCCCGCGCAGGTGTTGAACCGCCAGATCGGCGCGCCGCGCGATGCGCGCTTCGTGCGCGAGGGTTCGGACCGCGTCGCCGGCCAGGCCTGCACCATCTGGCGCTACCAGTCCGGCGGGGATGAGGGGCGTGTCTGCATGACCGCCGATGGCGTGATGCTGCGCAGCCAGGGCAGTTTCGCCGGCCAATCCGGCGGCATGGAGGCCACGCAGGTGACCTATGCCCCGCAGGACCCTTCCCGCTTCGAACCCCCGGCCGGCTACCAGCGCATGCCGTCGCGCCGGTAGAGGCGGGGTCCGGGGGGCGCCACGCCCCCCGGCGGAGCACGAGGCGGAGCCTCGTGTTTTTTCATGCCCTCAGGCGCGTCGTGCCGAAGGCACGCCTGCGGCGTGACGCGCGGCCTCCGGCCGCTTGGCTCGCCGGACTGCCGGCGGCGCCCATTCGGGCGCTCGGCCGACTGCGTCGGCCGCCGGTAGCGTCCCGCGGCCGCTGCGGTCAGACCTTCGCGCGGCTGTCGTGCTGCGCCAGGCGCCCGAGCAGGTATTCCACCTCCGCCACCGCCTTCGCGCTCAGCATGCCGCCCGGCTTGCGCTGCGCGTCGCTGGCGATGATGCCGCGGCGCTTCATCACGTATTTCCGCACCGCCAGGCCGAGGCCGAATTGCTGCTCGTAGCGGATCAGCGGCAGATGCGCGTCGAACAGATCATGCGCCGCGTCGCGCTGCCCGGCCTGCAGCTTGCCCACCACCTCCACCAGCATGTCGGGAAAGGCGTAGCCCGTCATGGCGCCATCGGCGCCGCGCTCGACCTCGAAATCGATGAAGAGCCCGCCATTGCCGCAGAGGATGGAGATCGGCCGCAGCGATCCCTCCGCCTGCCAGGCGCGGAGCGTCGAGATTTTTTCCAGTCCCGGCCAATCCTCGGCCTTGAGCATGACGCAGGAGGGATTGTCCGTCACGATCCGCTTGATGACGCCCGGCGTCATCTGCACCTGGAACAACAAGGGATAATCCTGCAGCACGAAGGGCACATCCGGGCCGATCGCCTCCACCGCCTGGCGGTAATAGGTGACGATCTGGTCGTCGGTGCGCAGCGTGTTGGGCGGCGCGATCATCACGCCCGCCGCGCCCGCCTCCATCGATCCCCGCGCCAGCGCGCGCATGGCGGCGAAGCCGGGGGCGGAGACGCCGACGACGATGGGGATGGAGGCGCGCCTGATCATCCGCGTCGCGATCGCCAGCGCCTCCGCCTGGTCGAGCTTCGGCGCCTCTCCCATCACGCCGAGCACGGTGATGCCGGTGGCGCCGGCTTCCATGAAGAAGTCCGTCATCCGGTCCGTGCTGGCCTCATCCACGCGGCCGTCATCGTGGAAGGGGGTGGGGGCGATGACGTAGACGCCGCTGGCGGTGTGGTCGAGGGCCATGGGGTGGGGTCGCTCCGTGGGTGTCAGGACAGGGCTTGTGGCACCGGGACGCCGAGCTTGCCAGCCGGGCCCTCCAGCGCGGCCAGGATATGGGGGGCGAGGCGAAGGCCCCGCGCCACGGCCTCCCGCCGATGCGCCAGACCGGATTCGCCGGGCAGGCGGACTTTCTCCACGCCCGGCCGCGGCGTCGCGGCACGGCAGGCGGCCGCCGTGTGCCTGGTCTGCCGCGTGAAGGCGTCGATCCCCGCAAAGGCATTGGGGTCGATCAGTTGCAGCAGCACGCTGGCCGTCTGGCCCTTCGGGGCGTCGGCGCGGCCGTAGCCCGACAGACCCTGGGTCAGCGCCTCGTTCATCAGCGCCCAGGCATAGCCCTTCTGGCCGTGGTCGAAGCCGCCCGCGGGCAGCAGGCTGCCGCCGGCGGACAGCACGGCGGGATCGTCGGAGGGATTGCCCTCCGCATCCTGCAGCCAGTTCGCGGGGTAGCGCTTCCCCTGGCGCGAGAGCGTGTTCGCCATGTTGATGGTGGTGATGGAGGCGCTGACATCGAGCATCACCGGATCGCCGCCGGTCGGGAACCCCGCCGCGACCGGATCGGGCGACAGCACCGCCTGCCGCGCCCCATGCGGCGCCACCGCCTTCGCGCCTGGCGCGGAGGAATGCAGCACCAGCATGCAGCCCGCATCGGTCGCGCGGGTCAGATAGGCGGCGAGGCAGCCGATATGGTGGCTGTCGCCGATCGCGATGGTGACGGTGCCGTGGCTGCGCACCCGCTCCAGCGCCAGGTCCAGCGCCTTGTGCACCAGCCAGGCGCCGGGCAGGCGGCGGCCATTCCAGGTGACGCAGGCGCCGAGGTCCCGCACCACCTCCGGCCCGCCCTCCTTCCGCATCGTCCCGGCCTCGAGGTCATCGAGATACTTGGGCAGCAGCGCGAGCCCATGCGTGACGTGGCCGAGCAGGTCCGATTCCACCAGCGTCCGCGCGACGGCACCGGCCTTGTCGTCATCGAGCCCCGCCGCGGTGCAGAGCGCGGCCGCGAAGGCGATCAGGCTGGCGGGGTCGTGGCGGGGAGAGTCGAGCATGGGCGGACAGGTTCCTCGGTCTTGTCCGCCCTCACTACCACCCGTTGTCAGAACCCGAACAGCCGCGCCGGATTCTCCACCAGGATCTTCCGCCGCGCGTCCTCCCCCGCCCAATCGCCCAGCAGGTTGAACAGCTGCACCGATCCCACGAGATGCGCGAAGGAGAGATGCGGGTAGTCGCTGCCCCAGATGATCCTGTCCGGCACCGCCTCCACCAGCGCGCGCGCCATCGGCGCCGCATCGGCGTAGTCCGGCGGCGTCGCCATGCGATAGGTGCCGGTGAACTTGGCGTAGCCCCGCACCTCGTCGCGCTTCAGCACCTCGATGAACGCGCGGAAGCCCGGCTGATCCGGGCCGTCCTTCGCGAGGAACATGCCCATATGCGCGACGCTGAAGGGCACCTTCAGGCTGGCGAGGGTCGGCAGCAGCTCCGCCGTCAGCCAGCCTGGGCCGAGGAAATCGAGGTGCCAGCCCAGCTCATGGCACCGCGCCTCCAGCCGCCGGATGCGCGGCAGCATCTGGCGGGAGAAGCCATCGATACGCGGCTTCACCGGAGAATAGTTGATCCGCACGCCGCGTACGCCCAGCGCGTCCATCTCCGCCAGCACGGCATCCGGCACATCCTCATCCACATCGACGATGCCGCGGCAGCGCGCGATGCCCACCTCCCGCATCGCGTCCAGCATGCAGGCATTGTCGCGGCCATAGGCGCTGGGCTGGACGAAGACGAAACGCTCGATGCCGAGATGCGAAGCGAGGTCGAGATAATCCGCCAGCGGCGCGTGCGGCGGCCTGTAGCGCAGCGGTTCCTCCGACGCGTAGGGGTACCGACCCTCCGCACCGAACACGTGAAAATGCGCGTCGCAGGCAAGCGGCGGCGCGCGGAAGGCCGGCGGGCCTTCCGCCTGGTGGTCGAGCGTCATGATGTTCCTATTCGGGCCTTACATTCGCGCGGGTGATCACGTCCTTCCACAGCGGCACCTCCCGCGCCAGGTGCGCCTGCATCTGCTCCGGCGTCGAATGCACCGGCGTGGCGCCGGCGGCGGCGAAGGCTTCCACCAGGCGCGGCCGGCGCAACGCCGTCGCGATCTCCGCATTCAGCCGCACGACGATCTCGGGCGGCGTGCCCTTGGGTGCGGCGATGCCCCACCAGTAGCTCATGTCGTAGCGGGGCACGCCCGCCTCGATGAAGGTCGGCACCTCCGGCAGCGCGGCGGAGCGCTGCGCGCCACTCACGCCGAGGCCGAGCAGCGTGCCCTGCCGCACATGCGCCACACCGGAGGCGAGGCTCGCGATCGCCATGTCCACGCGCCCGCCGATCACCTCCGCGATCGCGGCCGCGACGCCGCGATAGGGCACATGCAGCATCCGCGTGCCCGTCACGTTCAGCAGCAATTCCATGGCGAGATGCGCGGAGGACCCCTGCCCGCCGGAGCCGAAGGACAGCTCCCCCGGCCGCGCCCGCGCCATGGCCACCACCTCCGCCACCGTCTTCGCGCCGAGCGAGGGCTTCACCAGCAGGATGGAGGGGCTGTCCGCGATGCGGCTGACCTGCACCAGGTCCGTCAGCGGATCGTAAGGCAGGGCGGGGTAGAGGCCGACCGACATGGCCAGCGAATTATCCGTCAGCAGCAGGGTCAGCCCATCGGGGGCGGATCGCGCCGCCGCGGTGGCGCCCAGCGTCCCGCCCGCGCCGCCCCGGTTCTCCACCACCACCTGCTGGCCCAGCTGCTCCGTCAGCTCCTGCCCCAGCAGCCGGGCGGAGGCATCGGTGAAGGACCCCGGCGCGAAGGGCACGATGATGCGGATGGGGCGCCCCGGCCAGCCGGATTGCGCCCCGGATTGGGCCCGGGCGCCCCGCGGCAGGAAGGGCACCGCGAGAAGCGGCAGCAGGGTGCGGCGGTTCATGCGGTTGTTCCTCCCGGTTGGCGCCCGACGGCGTCCCGCCAGCGTGCCAGCAAGGCGGCGCGTCGGGCAGGGTCCAGCAGGCGCGGAAAATCCTCGTCCAGCGCGATCGGCGCGATCGGGCGCGGCGGCGGCTGCGTGACGGGCCAGAACCCCCCCTCCGCCAGCGCCGCCTGGCCTTCCGGGGATACGAGATGCGCCAGGAAGGCACTCGCCGCCGCCGGATTCGCCGCGCGCTTCGGGATGAAGGCCAGCCGCGCCACCGCCGGCGCCGGGGCGGCGGAGGGGGCGATCACGGGATTCCCGCCCCCTTGGCCCGCCGCCTCCGCCCGCAGCGCATAGGCGCCGAGCACATGCACCGCCAGCTGCCCGCCATGGTTCACCAGGGATGGCGCGGAGCCGCCCAGGAAGGGGGTGCAGGCCGCCAGCGCATCCAGCCCCGCCTCGAACCCCGGATCGCGCAGGGAGGCATCCAGCAGCGCCAGGAAGCCCAGCCCATTCGCCTCGATATCCGGCATGGCCACCCGGCCCGCGAAGCGTGCGGGATCGGCGCCGATCAGCGCCGCGATCTCCCCGAAGCTTCCGGCAGGGGCGACCGGCCCGCGCAGCAGGGTGAAGACGGGCTCCCGCGTCGTCGCCAGCGCCAGGCCGCGCCAGTCGCAGCCCGGGGGCAGGGCATGCGCCACGCCATGGGGCTCGGCATGCCCCTCCAGCACCAGGCCCATCAGCTGGTCCATGGCGCTGGACCAGTAGAGGTCCGGCATGGCGCCGCCGGCCGCATGCGCCGCCAGGTAGCGCTGGTGCAGGGCGGTCGAGATGCCGAAGACGAAATCGACCTCCACCCCCGGATGCCGGGCGGCGAAGCCCGCCAGCAGCGCGGCGCAATAGGGCCGTTCCGCCGCCGAGAGGATGGTCAGGCGGCCGGCCGTCATGCGGCGGAACCCCGCCCCTGCGCGGATGGGCACAGCCGCGCTATACACGCTGCGGAAATGGTCGCTTTCTCCCCCATACGAGCCGACGCTATCCAGGCCCTTTCGGATTGTCCAGCATGACGGGATTTCCTTCGGAAGACGCGCGCAGCGCCAGCAGCCTCGAGAAGATGCTGGGCCTGCTCGACGTCTTCACCACCGCCGCCCCCGCCTGGTCCACGGAGGCGCTGATCCGCCATTCCGGCACCTCGCGCTCCACCTGCTACCGCTACATCAAGGCGCTGCAGGCGGCGGGGCTGCTGACGCCGGTGGCGGGCGGGGCCTGGATGCTGGGGCCGCGGATCATCGAACTCGACCGCACCATGCGCTTCTGCGACCCCGTCACGGCCGGCGGCACCCCCGCCATGCAGCGCCTGGCGGCGGAGACGGGGCATACCGGCCTGCTCTGCCTGCTGTTCAGCGACACGGTGATGTGCGTGGGCGATGCCCCCGCCCCCGGCGCGCCGGAGGGGCTGTTCAGCCGCGGCATGCGCCGTCCGCTCTTCGCCGGCGCGGCCAGCAAGGTGATCCTGGCCCACCTGCCGCCGCACCAGCTGCGCGCCCTGTTCGGCCGCCACCGCAGCACCATCGGCGCCGCCGGGCTGGGCGCGGATTGGGAGAGTTTCCGCGCCACGCTGCGCGCCATCCGCGATGCCGGGCATTGCGTGACGCAGTCCGAATTCATGCCGGGCATCATCGGCATCGCCGCGCCGCTGTTCAACGCGGATCGCGGCGTGCTGGGCAGCATCGGCATCGCCGCCCCCATCGGCAATGCCCCCGCCACCACCCGCCCGCTGCTGGCCGAACGCGTGATGCAGGCGGCGCGGGAAGCCTGCGACGCCATCGCGGAACAGCAGACCGTGGCCGCCCTGCCCGCCCGCGCCGTCGGGTGAAGCACGATCCGGTCGAGCCGACGCAGCTTGACCGGATGTCGTGCGGAGCAGACGACGAGGCCTACACCGCCACCGGCGCGGTGATCACCAGGAACACCAGGTTGCCGAGGCCGGTGTTGTGCAGGGCATGCGGCACGGTCGGCGGGATGAAGACGTAGCTGTTCTTCCGCACCACCACCTTGCGCTCCCCGATGGTCAGCAGGCCCTCGCCCTCGATGAAGTGGTAGATCTGCTCCTTGGCCTCATGGGCGTGCAGCGCGACATGCGCGCGCGGTTCGTAGGAGGAGATGCGGTAGTCGATCACCCGCGACCCGCCCTCCCCGGCCGCGACCAGGATCTTCGAGAGTGCCCCGCCATGGTGGCCGGGGCTTTCCTCCCACAGCACTTCCGCGAGTTCGCGCAGCACCGCGTCCTTCGCCACGCTCATTCCGCCACCTCGAAGCGCACATGCCGGGCGAGGTCAGCCCAGCGGTTCAACTCGCCCTCCAGATAGGCGCGCATCTGCTCCGGCGTGCCGCCCTGCGCCTCCACCCCGATGCCGCGGAACCGCTCCGCGATGGCGGGGTCGCGCAGCGCGGCCGCGACGCCCTGCTGGATCTGGTTCACGATGGCGGGCGGCATCCCCGCGGGGCCCATCAGGCCCAGCCATTCATACAGCGCGAAGCCCGGGATCGCGGCCTCCGCGATGGTCGGCACCTGGGGCAGCGCGCCGCTGCGCGTGGCGCCCGTGACGCCGAGCGCCCGCAACTGCCCCGCCGTGATGAAGGGATGCGCCGTCGGCAGCACGGCAAACACGTAGGAAAGCCGCCCCGCGACGAGGTCCGTCATCACCTGCCCGCCGCCGCGATAGGGCACATGCACGGCCTGGATGCCGGCGGCATGGTTGAACATCTCCGACGACAGGTGATTGCCGCTGCCATTGCCGGCGGAGCCGTAGTTCATCTGCCCCTGCTGCGCCCGCGCCAGGCTGATGAACTCCGCCACGCTGCGCGCGGGCGATGACGGGTGCACCACCAGCACGGTCGGCACCAGCCCCACCAGGCTGACCGGCGTGAAATCCGTGCGCGCGTCATAGGGGATGCTGCGAAACAGCACGGGATTCGCGGCCAGCGCCGTGGTGCCCAGCACCAGCGTATGCCCATCCGGCGCGCTGCGGGCGGCGAAGCCGAAGCCGATCATCGCGGCGCCGCCCGGCCGGTTGTCCACCACCACCTGCTGGCCGAGCTCATCGCCCAGCTTCGGCGCCAGGATGCGCGCCGCGATGTCGGTGATGCCGCCGGGGCCATAGGGCACGACCAGCCGGATCGGCCGGTCCGGGAAGGCCCCCGCCGGTGAGATCATCGCCGGCACGGACAATCCCATCGCCAGCAGCGCGCCGAGAACGAGACGCCGCATCCTTCGCTTCCTCCGCCCGGCTATTGCCGGTTGGCGATGATTGGTCCCACGATACGGGAGAAAATCAAGGGGGAAGCGCGTGATCGACGAGCTGCGGATCTACACGCTGCGCCCGGGCGCCATGCCGCGCTACCTGGACCTGGCGGCCAAGGTCGCCGTGCCCATCCGCGGCGATCGCCACGGCACGCTGCTGGGCTTCTGGTCCAACGAGGCCGGCGCCGCCAACAGCGTGGTGAATCTCTGGCGGCACCGGAGCCTGGAGTCCCGGCAGGCCGTGCGGCGCACGCTGGAGGCCTTGCCCGCATGGCGGGAGCAGTACCTCGCCGGCGTGCGCCCGCTGATGCTGCGCCAAATCGTGCGCTTCCTGGACCCCGTGCTGCCGCTGGCGGCACCGACGACGCCCGGCCCACACCTCTACGAACAGCGCCTGTTCCGCGCCCGGGCCGGGGAGGCCGCGCGCCTGGCGGAGGCGCTGGCGCGGGACGGGGAGCCCGGCCAGATCGCGCTCTGGACCAGCTTCGCCGGCCCGATCAATGAGGTCGTGCAGCTGCTGGCCCATGCGGACCCCGCCGCGCGCTTCACGCGCAGCCTCTGCGGCCCGGACGGCGCGATGGTCCGCCACGCCGCGCTGGTCGAGGAGGTGGAGACCAGCCTGATGCTGCCCGCCCCCCACTCCCCGCTGCGCTAAGCCATGACCCGCTGCGCATCCCAGGCCGTGGCCTGGATGGAGGAGAGCGCCGGGCGGTGGAACTTCGCGGCCAGCCCCTCCAGCACCGCATGCGTCGGCAGCTGGGAGCAGCCGATGAAGAGGGCGTCGCAATCCCGCCCCATCGTCGTCTCCGCCAGGCCCCGCACCTGCTCCGCCGTGATGCGGCCGAGCGCGTTCACATCCGGCGCGCGGAAACTCGCCAACCGCTCCACCGCGATCCCGCCATCGGCCAGGAAATGCGTGAGCTGTTCGTTCACCGCATCCTGGTAGGGCGTGACCACCGCGATGCGCCTGGCCCCGGCGGCCTGCAGCGCCACCACCATGGCGCGCGCCGTCGTCACCACCGGCAGCCCCGTCACCCGCGCCAGCTCCGCCTGCAGCGCCGCATCCCCCTTCGGCCCGCTGATGAACCCCGCCGCGGTGCAGCCATAGGCGAGGATGTCGTGCGTGGTCCTCGAGAAATGCTGGGCGGCCAGCGCCACGGCGGCATCGCGATAGGCGGGCATCGTCTCCCGCGTCAGCAGCCCCGCGCCGCGGGGAATGCCCACGCGCGTCACCGTGGAGCCCGGCGGCAGCCAGGCCGCGAGTTCGCCCTCCATCGTCGTGTTGTTGATCGGCACCATCAGCCCGACACGAAGCGCGCGCATCATAGCGCCCCCCTCACAGCACAGGCAGCGGATCGGGCGTATTGTCCGGCAGGGCCGGGCGCGCCGTGTTCAGCACCATCGCCAGCATGGTGTAGTAGCCGCAGAGCGCCAGCAGATCGAGCACGCCTGCCCGGCCGAACCGCGCCACGGCCTGGTCGTAGAGCGCATCCGGCGGCGTG
This sequence comes from Falsiroseomonas ponticola, assembly GCF_016805305.1. Classification (GTDB taxonomy): domain Bacteria; phylum Pseudomonadota; class Alphaproteobacteria; order Acetobacterales; family Acetobacteraceae; genus Falsiroseomonas; species Falsiroseomonas ponticola. The sequence continues at coordinate 298,569 of NZ_JAERQN010000001.1, forward strand.
CCGTCCCTGTGCACGGCCACCGCGAAATCATGCACCAGCGCCTGGTCGTCGTTCATCCCGGCAGGCCGCTGGCCCTTCGCGATCGCCTCGATGATCGGCTCGGGCAGGCCCTCGCTGCGCGCGATGCGGGCATGGGCGAACCATTCGTACTGGCAGGTCCACTTCCGCGCCGTCACCAGGATCAGCAGCTCCACCAGGGATTGCGTGATGCCCGTGCCGAAGCGCAGATGCTCCCCCAGCGCCTGCACGCGCATGGCAAGCTGGGGGTTGTGCAGCAGCGCCAGGAAGGGCCCGCGCACGCTGCCGCGCGGCCCGCCGGCAATCGCGGCCACGACCTCCTTCTGCGCGTCGCTCATCTGCTCCGCCGGGATGGCGGGAAACCGGACCTCGTTCATGCCGCGTGCTGCCTCGCCATGGGGTGGTTGAGTTCCGCCGCGGTCTGCACCGGGCGGGTGATGGAATGGGGCTGCTGCCTGATATCATCGGGCAGGCTGCGCCACAGCAGGGCGCGGATTTCCCCGAACTGGTGCGGCAGCCTCTCCCAGCTTTCGCCGCCATCCCTGCTGCGGAAGACCTCCCCCAGATTGGTGGCGCAGAGCAGGAACATGGGGTCGGCGGCATCCGCGGCGATGCACCACACCGTGCTGTTCACCCCACCCGGCAGCCCCGCATCTTCCCATGTGCGGCCATGGTCGCGCGAGCGCAGCAGAAACCCGTCATTCCCCGGCGGGCCGTTGCCGCTGCCGAGGAACACCACGCCCGACCCATCCGCGCGCGGCGTCACGCCCCGCGTATAGGGCCAGGGCGTCGGCAAATCCTGCAGCACCCAGTTGGCGCCGTCATCCTCGCTGCGATGCAGCCCGCGATTGGTGGTGGCCAGCAGCGCCTTGCCGCCACCGGGCAGCGGGATCACCGCCAGCCCATGCACATCGCCCGAGACCAGGCCATGGCCCCGCTCCGCCCAGGTGAGGCCCCGGTCGCGGCTGACGAAGATGCTGCCGATCTCGACGGAGGCCCAGACCGTGCCGTCATCCACCGGGTCGAACAGGATCTGCGTGACGCGCGTCGGCCCCATGTTCTGCGTCGAGAAATCCGCCATGCCCGGCGCCGGCATCCGCGCCCAGCTCTGCCCCGCATCGGTGGAGCGCCAGAACCCCGCCGGCCGCGTGCCGGCCACCAGCACATCCGGGTCCTGCGGATCGATCGCGATCGCCCAGACATCCTCCATCGGCGCCGGCAGCCTCGTGAAGCGCGCCGTCGTCTCGTCCCAGCGATAGACGCCCATATCGGTGGCGGCGAACATCCGCCCGGGAGTCGCGGGATGCGCGGCGAAGCCCCAGACGCGCGCTTCCAGATACATCCCGGAATGGCTGTTGGGATGGACCCAGCGCAGGCCGAGATCCTCGCTGAACCAGGCCGAATGGCCGGCCGTGCCGGCATAGAGGTATTTGGCGGCCAAGCGTTCCTCCGCGCGGGTCGTGCTTGACCCTTGGGGCGAATCAATCCCACCATACGAAAAACAATGTCAAGGCGGCCGCCGCCTGGCGAGGAGAACGTCATGAGGATCACCCGGCGCGCCCTGCTCGGCGCCGCCCCGCTGCTGGCCATGCCCGCGCGCGCGCAGGGCAGCTTCCCCCAGCGCCCCATCCGCATCGTCATCGGCTTCCCGCCCGGCGGCGGCATCGACATCCTGGCCCGCCTCATGGCGCCCCATATGGGCGCGCGCCTCGGCCAGCCCGTGGTGGTGGAGAACCGCCCCGGCGCCAATGGCCTGGTCGCGACCCAGGCGGTGCTGGGCGCGGAGCCCGATGGCCACACCATCTTCTTCGGCACCACCGGCAACCTCGCCGTGAATGCGGGGCTCTACCCCAATGCGGGCTTCGACCTGCTGCGGGACATGGCACCGCTCTCGCTCGTGGCCTCGCTGCCCTTCGTCATGGTGGTGAACCCCGCCGTCGCGGCGCGGGACGTGGCGGAATTCATCGCGCTCGCCAAGGCGCGGCCGGGCACGCTGAACTACGCCTCCTCCGGCAATGGCGGGCTGCCGCACCTCTCCGGCGAATTGCTGAACGCGGCAGCCGGGATCAGCACGATCCATGTGCCCTATCGCGGCAGCGCGCCGGCCTTCACGGATGTCATCGCCGGGCAGTGCCAGTTCATGTTCGATGCGCTGGCCATCGCGCAGCCGCACATCGCCTCCGGCCGCGTCCGCGCGCTCGGCGTCACCGGGCCGCGGCCCATGGCATCCCTCCCCGGCGTGCCGCCCGTGGCGGCGACGGTGCCGGGGTATGAGGTGGTGAACTGGTACGGCATGACGCTCCGCGCCGGCACGCCCGCGCCCCTCGTCATGCGCCTCCAGGCGGAGATCGACGCCGCGCTGAAGGTGCCGGAAGTCGCGGAACGCTCCGCCGCCCTCGGCCTCGACCTCGTCGGCAGCACGCCGGAGGAATTCGCCACCTTCCAGCGTGCCGAGATCGCGAAATGGGGCGAGGTCGTGCGCCGCGGCAACATCAAGCCGGATTGAGGCGGCGCGCCGCGCTGCGTAGCCTGCCGGCACAGCCCGGAAGGATCATGCCGTGACCGCCATCCCCGTCGCGCAGGCCGGCTTCCGCTTCATGCCCGGCGTCTTCCAGTATTCCGGCGGCGTCGCCGCGCTGCCGGGCTTCCGGCTGGAACGCGCCCGCTTCGCGGAGCCGGTGCCGATGGCGGAGGGCTGGCGCCGCATCGCTTCCCACCTGGCCGCGCTCGGCCGGCCGCTCACCGCCTTCTGCGCCTGCGAACTCCGCTCCCCCGCCCCCTTCACGGAGGCAGGCTTCGTCACCTTCAACCGCGCCTATGCCGCGGTGCTCGGCGAATGGGGCGTGCTGGTGGACGGCCGCAACCCCGTGGCGCGCAGCAATGTCTGCCCCGAACTCGCACCCCCCGCGGAGCCCGGCTTCCACGCCTTCAGCTACACCGTTCCCGATGCCGCCGCCCCGCCCAGCTTCGTCGTCGCCGGCAGCGGGGAAGCCCCCGAAGGCCACGCCAACTACCGCGACCACATCGTGGCGCTGGACGACACCTCCGCTGGCGGCATGCGCCGCAAGGCCGATTGGGTGCTGGGCGAGATGGAGCGCCGCATGGCCGCGCTGGACGGCCGCTGGGCCATGACCACCGGCGTGCAGGCCTATACCGTGCACGACATCCACCCCTTCCTGGCGGAGGCGCTGGTCGCGCGCGGCGCGGCGCGCCACGGCGTCACCTGGCAGTTCTGCCGGCCGCCCGTCGTCGGGCTGGACTACGAGATGGATTGCCGGGCGGTAGCCGTCGAACGGGTGCTGTAGGTCGCTCGTCCATCCAAAGCATGCTTGCAGGGGGGCGCCGCCCCCCTGCACCCCCGGCCAGGGGCGAACCGCCCCTGGACCGTCTCGAATCAGTCCAGCCGCGCGCCGGTCTGCCGCACCGCCTCGCCCCAGACGCGCATCTCCTGCTCCAGGAAGCGCGCGAAATCGGCGGGCGTGCCGCCGATCGCCTCCGCGCCCAGCTCCGCCAGCCGCGCCCGCAGATCCGGCGCCTGCATCGCCAGCCCCATCTCCGCCCCCAGCCGCGCGACGATGGCGGGGTCCGTGCCCGCCGGGAACAGCGCACCCTGCCAGACCGTGACGTCGAAGCCCGGCAGCCCGCTCTCCGCGATGGTCGGCACCTCCGGCAATGCCGGCGCCCGCCGCGCGCCGCTCACCGCCAGGCCCCGCAGCTGCCCCGCCGCGATGCCGGGGGCGGAGGACAGCACATTGTCGAAGGCCACCGCGATGCGCCCGCCCATGATGTCCGTCAGCACCGCGGGGCTGCCGCGATAGGGCACATGCACCATGTCGATCCCCGCCTGGGACTTGATCATCTCCATCGCCAGGTGCCCCGCCGTGCCATTGCCGGCGGAGCCGTAGGAGAGCGCCCCCGGCCTGGCCTTCGCCGCCGCCACCAGGTCCCCCAGGCTGCGCAGCGGCAGCGCCGGATCGGCGATCAGCACATAGGGTGCCGAGGTCAGCAGCGAGACGGGCGCGAAGCCCCGGATCGGGTCGAAGGGCAGGCTGCGGAACAGATGCGCGTTGTTGACGTGGCTCGGCCCGGTGATCAGCAGCGTGTAGCCATCCGGCGCCGCCTTGGCCGCCGCATCCGTGCCGATATTCCCCGCGCCACCGGGCCGGTTGTCGATGACGAATTGCCGCCCGAGCCGTTCCTGCAGCTTCGCCGACACCGCCCGCGCGACGAGGTCCGCCCCGCCACCGGCGGCGAAGGGCACGATGACGCGCACCGGCCGCGCGGGCCAGGCCTCCTGGGCCAGGGCGGGCGCCGAGAGCGCCGCCGCCAGCATCGCCCGCCGTGTCACCATCGCCCGCACCCCTTGTATCCCAGCCCAGCCTAGGCGCCGCCGGCCCACCGTTGCAATCGCCGCCCCGCGCGGCGATGGTCCCGGCATCCAAGGGAGTCTGCATGGCCTTCGACGTCCTTCCGGGTCTCGGTTCACCGATGCGGCGGCTGGAAGACCCCCGCCTGCTGACCGGCGGCGGCCGCTACATGGCCGATGCCGCCGCACCCCACGCGCTGCACGCCGTCTTCCTCCGCTCCCCCCACGCCCACGCCCGGATCGTCGCGATCGATGCGGCGGAAGCCCGCGCCCTGCCCGGCGTCGCCGCCATCATCACGGCGGAGGACACGGCGACGCTCGGCCACAACCCCGCCGTGACGGAGATCAAGGACCCCACCGGCCGCCGCCACATCGAGCCGCCCCGCCTGCCCATCGCCCGCGACCGCGTCCGCCATGTCGGGGAGATCGTGGCCATGGTGGTCGCGGAAAGCCTCGCCCAGGCGCGCGACGCGGCGGAGGCCATCGTGGTCGACTACGATCCCCTCCCCGCCGTCATCCGCGGCGACGATGCGCTCGCGCCCGGCGCGCCGCTGGTGCATGAGGAAGCCCCCGGCAATCTGGTCTGCGACTGGCACAAGGGCGATGCCGCCGCGGTGGACGCCGCCTTCGCCGCCGCCGCGCATGTCACCCGCGTCGCCTTCCGGTCCCCCCGCATCCTGGCCGGCTATATCGAGCCGCGCGGCGCGCTGGCGCAGTGGCAGGCGGGGCGCGTCACGCTCACCACGCCCTCCCAGGGCGTGCACCTGCTCCACCGCATCCTCTGCGACCACATCCTGAAGATCCCGCGCGAGAGCCTGCGCGTGGTGACGGAGGATGTCGGCGGCGGCTTCGGCCCCAAGCTGCCGCCCTATCCCGAACAGGCGCTCGCCGTCCTCGCCGCGATGCGGCTGGAACGCGATGTCCGCTGGGTGCAGGACCGCACGGAGCATCACCTTGCCGACACCCATGCGCGGGACCTCGTCGCCGAAGCCGCGCTCGCTCTCGACGAAGACGGCCGCTTCACCGCCATCCGCGTGGAAGGGGTGGCGAATTTCGGCGCCTATGTCTCCACCGTGAATCCCACCATCCCGACCGGCGGCATGGCCAAGGTCATCACCGGCCTCTACGCCATCCCCGCCGCCCACCTTCATCTGCGCTGCGCCTTCACGCACACGGCGCCGGTCGATGCCGTGCGCGGCGCCGGCAAGCCGGAGGCGCTGGTGCTGCTCGAACGCCTGGTGGACCAGGCGGCGCGGGAGACGGGGCGCGACCCCGTCACGCTGCGCCGCCTCAACCTGGTGCCGTCCTTCCCGCATGCGACGCCGCTGGGCTACCGCTATGACAGCGGCGACTACCCGGCGCTGATGGACCAGGTGCTGACGCGGGCCGACGATGCCGGCTATGCCGCGCGCCGCGCGGCCTCCCGCGCACGCGGCCTCCGCCGCGGCCGCGGCTTCTCCTGCCACCTGCACGGCTCCGGCGGCTGGGGCACGGAGACCTCCGGCGTCAGCATCCTGCCCGATGGCACCGTCGAAGCCCGCACCGGCACGCAGAGCCAGGGCCAGGGCCATGCCACCGCCTATGCGCAGATCCTCGCCGCGCGGCTCGGCCTCGACCCGGCGCTGATCCGCATCGTGCAGGGCGACAGCGATCGCATCCCGCGCGGCGGCGGCACCGGCGGCTCCTCCTCCACCATCATCTCCGGCGCCACCATGACCCGCGCCGCCGACACCCTCATCGAGCAGGGGCGGGAGGCAGCGGCGGAGGCGCTGGAAGCCGCCGCCATCGACATCGTCTTCGAGGCCGGCGCCTACACCATCGCCGGCACCGACCGCCGCATCACGCTCCTCGATCTCGCCGCCCGCACCGGCGGCCTGAGCGCTTCCGCCGATTTCGCCGACACGGTGGAGACATGGCCGACCGGCATCGCCATCGCGGAGGTGGAGGTGGATCCCGAGACCGGCGCCGTCACGCTGGACCGCTTCGCCGCCGCCATCGATGCCGGGCTGGTCGTGAACCCGATGCTGCTCGGCGGCCAGCTGCATGGCGGCTATGCCGCCGGCATCGGCCAGGCGCTGATGGAGGATGCGCGCTATGACGAGGATGGCCAGATGCAGGCCGCGACCCTGATGGACTACGCCATGCCGCGCGCCGGGGATTTTCCCGCGCTGGACTGGGTTTCCGTCCCCACCCCCAGCCCCAACAACATCCTCGGCATCAAGGGCGTCGGCGAATTGCCGACCAACGGCGCCCCCGCCGCCCTCGCCAATGCGGTGATCGATGCGCTGGCGGCGGATGGCGTGACGCATATCGAGCTGCCCATGACCCCGGCCCGGGTCTGGGCAGCCCTGGCGGCCGCAACCTAGCGCTTCAAGCGCGACGCCACCGCGGCACCGGCCTCGGCGGTGCCGAGCTTGCCGCCGATGTCGCGCGTGCACTGGCCGGCGGCGATCGCCTCCGCCATCGCCTGCTCGATCGCCGTGCCGGCCTCGACAAACCGCGCCTCGCCCTTGCGGCGGCCATGCCAGGACAGCAGCAGCGCGGTGGAAAGGATCAGGGAGGCCGGGTTGGCGATACCCTGCCCCGCGATATCCGGCGCCGATCCATGCGCGGCCTGCGCCATCGCCGTCTCCGCCCCCGCATTCAGCGACCCGCCAAGGCCGAGGCTGCCCGACATCTCCGCCGTGAGGTCGGAGAGGATGTCGCCGAACATGTTGGTGGTGACGATGACGTCGAAGCGCGCGGGGTTGCGCACGACATGCGCCATCATCGCATCGACGATGATTTCTTCCAGCTCAATCTCAGGAAAATCCTTCTGCACCTCCCGGCAGCACGCCAGAAACATGCCGTCGCCCACGCTCAGCACATTCGCCTTGTGCACCGCCGTCACCTTGCCCCGGCGGCGCGCCGCGAGCTCGAAGGCGCTGCGCGCGATGCGCAGGCAGGCCGGGCGCGTGATCTTGCGCATGGACACCACGACATCGGGCGTGACGAGGATTTCCGCATTGCCCGCTTCCATGTTGCGGTCGGCGTAGAAGCCCTCCGTATTCTCCCGCACCACCACCAGGTCGAACTGCCCGAGCCGCGCCGGCATCCCCGCATAGGTGCGCGCGGGGCGGATATTGGCGTAGAGGTCGAGCCCCTTGCGGAAGAAGGCGGAGGGCCCGACCTGCTTCGCATCGCCCTTCTTGTAGTCGAGCGTCGAGGTCGGCCCCATCACGAAGCCATCCGCGGCCTTCACGCGGTCCAGCAGCTCCGGCTTCACCGTCGTGCCATGCAGGCGGAAGCTCTCCAGCCCGACCACGTCATGCTCCATCTCGATGCCGAGCTGGAAGGCCTCCGACGCCGCGCGCAGCACCCCGGTGGTGGCTTCCGTGATCTCGGGGCCGATGCCGTCGCCGGGCAGCACGATGATTTTCATGGGGGCCTTCCTTCTTGCCTGGCCCGGGGTCGATCACGCCGCGCGCAAGGGGTCAAGGGTGGGCGGGCGCGGGCGGCGCGCTATACTGGCGGGTAGGAACACGCCCGGGGCCCTCGCATGACCAGTGACGCCATCCTTGCCGATCTCAGCGTGGTGGAGGTCTCGGCCTTCGTCGCGGCACCGATGGGCGGCATGACGCTGGCGCAGATGGGGGCGGAGGTGATCCGCATCGACCCGATCGGCGGCAACATCGACCATGGCCGCTGGCCCTTGGCGCCCAACGGCAACAGCCTCTACTGGGCCAGCCTCAACAAGGGCAAGCGATCCGTCTGCCTGGCGCTGAACACGCCGGAGGGGCGGGAGATCGCGACCGCGCTGATCACGCAGCCCGGCGAGGGCCGAGGCATCCTGCTGACCAATTTGCCCGCCAGCGGCTGGATGAGCCATGCCGCGCTGTCGGCGAAGCGCGCCGACCTCATCATGCTGAAGCTGACCGGCAACCATGATGGGTCGGGCGCGGTGGACTACACCGTGAATTGCGCCAGCGGCTTCCCCATGGCGACCGGGGAGGGCGCCAATCCCGTCAACCATGTGCTGCCGGCCTGGGATGTCGCGGCGGGCCTCTACCTCTCGACCGGCCTGCTGGCGGCGGAGCGCGCGCGGAAGAAGGACGGCCAGGGGCGGGAGGTGACGCTGGCGCTCTCCGACGTGATGCTCGCGACCGTCGCCAATCTCGGCTATGTCGCCGATGTGCAGGTGAATGGCGCGGTGCGGCCCGCCATGGGCAACGATCTCTACGGCGCCTATGGCAAGGATTTCCCGACCAGCGACGGGCGCCGCATCATGATCGCCGCCATCTCCAACCGGCAATGGAAGGCGATCGGCAAGGCGACGGGCCTTAGCGACAAGATCGCGATGATCGGCCCCATGCTCGACGTGGACCTCGACGATGAGGGCGGGCGGTTCGAGGCGCGGCACGCCATCTCCGCCGTGCTGGCGCCCTGGTTCGCGAAGCGCACGCTGGCCGAGATCACCACGGCCTTCGAGGGCAGCGGCATCCTCTGGGGCCCCTACCAGGATTTCGGGCAGCTGGTGCGGGAGGATGCGCGATGCTCCACCGCAAACCCCCTCTTCGCGGAGATCGAGCAGCCCGGCATCGGCCGCCTGCTGGCGCCCGCCATCCCGCTGAGCTTCGGCGGCCCCGCGGTGCGCCTGCCGCCGGTGCCGGCGCCGCGGCTGGGCGAGCATACCGACATGGTGCTGGCGGAACGCCTCGGCCTCACCATGTCCGCGATCGGAAAACTGCATGATGCCGGCATCGTCGCCGGCGCCAAGGATCACTGACATGGACGCGACGGTACGGATCGAGACCCGGGACCTTCTGGCGCAATGCGCGGCGGGCCTCGTGGCGGCGGAACGGCTGGCCGATGTGGCGCGGCGCCAGGTGGCCGCGCTGGTCGCACCCGGCGGGAAGGTCGATGCGGCGGCGTTGGAGCGGCACCAGTTCGCCGCCCATGGCCTGGCCTGGTATGCGACCTATGTCGAGGCGCTGCGGGAGACGCTGCGCTGGGCGGAACGGCTGCAGGAAGCAGGCCGATTCACGCCGGTGGAGCAGGGCATCCTGCATCTCGGCTTCGCGGAGTACCTCGCGCAGCTCGCCGGCGGCATCCCGATGAGCCAGGTGGAGGTGGTGCGCCCGCGCGACCTTGGCGTGCCGGCCGAGGATGTGGCGCGCTTCCTGGCGGAACCCGCGCTGGCCGCGCTCTCCGATCCCCGCGCGCTGGAAGCGGTGCGGCATGATCTGGCGCTGTCGGCCGCCGAGGGCCTGTATGGCGCGCCGCATCTGCAGGACGAGCTGCTGGAAGCCACCTGGGACCAGTTCGTGAAGTTCGCGGCCGCCGAGGTCACGCCCTTCGCCCAGGGCTGGCACCAGCGAAACGAACTGATCCCGCTGGACCTCATCGCCAAGCTCTCGGAGATGGGCGTCTTCGGCCTGACGGTGCCGGAGGAATTCGGCGGCCTCGGCCTCGGCAAGGTCGCGATGTGCCTGGTCTCGGAGGCGCTGAGCGCGGGCTATATCGGCGTCGGCTCGCTCGGCACGCGCTCCGAGATCGCGGCGGAGCTGATCCGCCTGGCCGGCACGCCGGAGCAGCAGCAGAAGTTCCTGCCGGGGATCGCATCGGGCGAGATTCTGCCGACGGCGGTGTTCACGGAGCCCGACACGGGATCGGACCTCGGCAGCCTGCGCACCCGCGCGGTGCGGGATGGCGACCTCTATCGTGTGTATGGCGCCAAGACCTGGATCACGCATGGCTCGCGGTCGGATGTGATGACGCTGCTGGTGCGCACCGATCCGTCCTCCACGGGCTACCAGGGCCTGTCGATGTTCCTGGCCGAGAAGCCGCGTGGATCAGAGGAAAATCTGTTCCCCGCGAAGGGGATGGCGGGGACGGAGATCCATGTCCTCGGCTATCGCGGCATGCGCGAATACGAGATCACCTTCGACGGCTTCGAGGTTCCCGCCTCCGCCCTGCTCGGCGGCGTCGAGGGCCGCGGCTTCAAGCAGCTGATGGAAACCTTCGAGAGTGCCCGCATCCAGACCGCCGCGCGCGCCCTCGGCGTCGGGCAGAATGCGCTGGAACTCGCGGTGTCCTACGCGAAGGACCGTAGGCAGTTCGGCAAGGCCACGCTCCATTTCCCCCGCGTCCACGGCAAGATCGCCTGGATGATGGCGGAGACGATGATGGCGCGGCAGCTCACCTACTTCTCCGGCCGACAGAAGGATGCCGGCCGCCGCTGCGACATCGAGGCCGGCATGGCCAAGCTGCTCGCCGCCCGCGTCGCCTGGTCCAACGCCGACAACGCGCTGCAGGTGCATGGCGGCAATGGCTACGCCATCGAATACCCGATCAGCCGCGTGCTCTGCGACAGCCGCATCCTGAACATCTTCGAAGGCGCCGCCGAGATCCAGGCGCAGGTCATCGTCCGCGGCCTGCTCGGCCGCATCAATTGAGGGGATGGGCATGGAACGCGTGACGCTGGGCGGAACGGGCCTCTCCATCGCGCCGCTGATGTTCGGCGGCAACGTCTTCGGCTGGACGGCCGACGAGGCGATGTCCTTCCGCCTGCTCGACGCCTTCGTCGATGCCGGCTTCAACGCCATCGACACGGCCGATGTCTATTCCCGCTGGGTGCCCGGCCATGTCGGCGGGGAATCGGAGACGATCATCGGCGCCTGGATGAAGGCGCGCGGTGCCCGCAACCGCGTCGTCATCGCGACCAAGGTCGGCATGGAGCTCGGCCCGGACCGCACCGGCCTCTCGCCCCGCTGGATCGCGCAGTCGGTCGAGGATTCGCTGAAGCGCCTCGGCACCGACCACATCGACCTCTACCAGGCGCATCGCCCCGATCCATCGGTGCCCATCGCGGAAACGCTCGGCGCCTTCCAGCGCCTGATCGAACAGGGGAAGGTCCGCGCCATCGGCGCCTCCAACTACGATGCCACGCAGCTGGCGGAAGCGCTGGACGTGGCGGAGGCGCAGGGCCTGCCGCGCTACGCCACCTTGCAGCCCAAGTACAACCTCATGGACCGCGCGGAGTTCGAGGCCGCGCTGCAACCCCTCTGCGTCGCGCGCAACGTCGCCGTCATCCCCTTCTACGGCGTCGCCGCGGGGTTCCTGACGGGCAAGTATCGCAGCGCCGCGGATATCGAGGGCCGCCCGCGCGCCAAGGCGCTGGCGGCCTATGCGAATGATCGCGGCTGGCGCGTGATCGCGGCGCTGGACGCGGTGGCGGCGCGCCTGCACGCCGCGCCGGTGGAGGTCGCCATCGCCTGGCTGCGCACGCGCCCGGCGCTGGCCGCGCCCATCGCCTCCGCGACCTCGCCGGAGCAGCTCGCGGCGCTGCTGCGCGGCGCGACGCTGGCGCTGGATGCGGAGGCGCTGGCCACGCTGGAGGCCGCCAGCGCCGAATGACCGCCGCCGCGATCATCGCGCTGCTGGTCCTGCTGCTCGGCGGCGGCTGGCTCTACACGCCCGACAAGCCGCGCGCGGAGCTGGAAGCGCAATATGCGCGGCCCGGCGACTTCCAGCCCGTGGCGGGGCTGCGCCTGCATGTGCGGGACAGCGGCCCGCGCACGGCGCCACCCGTCATCTTCCTGCACGGCTTCGCCTCCAGCCTCCATACCTGGGAGGATTGGGCGCGGTCCCTGGAAGGCGAATTCCGTGTCATCCGCTTCGACCTGCCAGGCTTCGGCCTGACCGGTCCCGACCCCAGCGGCGACTACACCGATGCGCGCAGCATGGCGGTGATCCTCTCGCTCATGGACCGCCTGGAACTGCCGCGCGCGAGCCTGGTCGGCAGTTCCATGGGCGGGCGCATCGCCTGGACCTTCGCGGCGACGCATCCCGCGCGCGTCGATCGCCTGGTGCTGATGGCGCCCGATGGCTTCGCGAGCCCGGGCCGCAGCTACGGCACCACGCCCTCCGTGCCCCTGCTCGCGCGCGTGCTGCCCTACACGCTGCCGGACAGCCTGCTGCGATCCAGCCTCGCCCCCGCCTATGCCAACCCCGCGGTGCTGACGGAGGCGACGCTCGCGCGCTACCGCGACATGCTGCTGGTGCCCGGCAACCGCCAGGCGATCCTGGACCGCATGGCGCAGGGCGCGCTGGTCGATCCCGTGCCGCTGCTCCGCCGCATCGAGGCACCGACCCTGCTGCTGTGGGGCCAGGCGGATGCGATGGTGCCCGTCGCCAACGCCGCCGACTACACCGCGGCCTTGCGCGACAGCCGCGTCGTGACACTCCCCGGCATCGGCCATGTGCCGATGGAGGAAGCGCCGGCGGAGACCGTCATCCCGTTGCGGGATTTCCTGCGCCGCTGATACGCTCCCGCACCCCCAGCCGGAGCCGCGCATGACCGAGACGCTGATCATCGAGCCGCGCTGGATCTGGGACGCCGCGGGCGGGCTGCGCGGGGACCATTACGTCGTCGTCCAGGGCAACCGCATCGCCGACGTCACGCGCGAACGCCCGACGATGGAGGCGCGGCGCCTCACGCTGCCGGACGGGCTGCTGATCCCGGGCTTCGTCAACCTGCACAACCACGCCTTCTCCGCGCCGCTCTTCCGCGGCCTGGCCGACGACATCGCCGATGGCGACCTGCCCGGCGACATCGTCTATTCCTTGCTCATGCCGATGGGCGACATCGCGGCGGAAACGCTCTCCCCTGACGAGATCGGCGACGTCGCGGAGATGGCGCTGCTGGAGACGCTGAAGGGCGGCTCCACCACGATCATGGATGTGTGGCGGCTGCAGCAGGCACCCTTCATCGAGCGGGGCCGCCGGCTGGGGCTGCGCACCTATTCCTGCCCCTACCTCTTCTCCACGCCGAAGATGGACATGACGCCGGATGGCAAGCCCATCACGGCCCCGCCCGCCGCCGATACCGGCTTCGACACCGTGCTGTCCCTGTTCCGCCAATACGACGAAGGCCCCATGGGCCGCACGCGCGTGGGCTATGGCCCGCATGGCCTCGATACCTGCACGCCCGAACTCCTGACGCAGATCGGTCGCACCGCCGAGGAGATCGGCTGCCCGCTGACGATCCACGCCGCGCAGAGCCAGGTGGAGCTCGACATCGTCCGCGCGCGCTACGGCAAGTCGCCCATCGAGCACCTCCGCGACCTCGGCCTGCTGAAGCCCGGCACGGTGCTGGCGCATTGCGTGATGGCGACGGATGAGGAGCTTGCCATCATCAGGGAATACGGCGCCGCCGTCGCCTCCTGCCCCTATGCCTTCGCGCGCAGCGGATTGGGCGTTCCCTTCGCGCGCTTCCTCGACAGCGGCATCCGCCTCGGCGTCGGCACGGATGGCGTGGGGCTCGACATGGTCGCGGAACTGCGCGCGGCGCAGATGCTGGCGAAGGTGCAGGCCGGCCGTGCGGGCATCGCCTCCGCGGAGCGGATGCTGCGGGCCGCGACGGCGGATGGCGCGGCGGCGATCGGGCGGCACGACCTCGGCACGCTGGCACCCGGCGCCACCGCCGACCTGCTGCTCTTCGACCTCGCGGGCGCGCGCTACCAGCCCGTCTGGAACCCCTTGCAGGCGCTGCTGACCAATGGCGTGGCCGCCGACCTGCACAGCCTCTTCGTCGATGGCGTGGCGCTGCTCAGCGACCATCGCGTGGTGGTGGCGGACGAAGCCGCGGTGGTGAAGCGCGGCGCCGCCGCCATCCGGCGCGTCTGGGACACGGCCCGCAGCATGGGCCGTATCCCCAAGGGCGTCGCCGAACGCGGCGCGGTTTGAAGCCAAACCGCGGCGCTATATGATCCTGCGATCCGCCGGCAGGAACCGATCCGTGTAGGTGAAGTCCATCGCCGGGCGGATCGGGATGCCGAAGGCTTCCGCCACCTGCGCGGCGGAGGCCTCGAACCGCGCGCGATCCACGGTGGAGACGCCATTCGCGCGCACATTCGGCGTCAGCAGCGCGACCTCGTTGATCAGCTCGTTGCGGCTGATCTCCAGCGCCTCATCCACCAGCGCCTCCCGCCGCTTGAGGGACGCCATCGCCGCCGCCGGCTCCGCCAGCATGGCGCGCAGCCCGCGGATGGTGGCGGCGATGAAGGCGGAGACGGCCTCCGGATTGCGCTCAGCGAAATCCTTCCGCACGACGAGGCCCGAGGAATACAGCGCCACCCCCCAGCTGTTGTACTGCAACCAGCCGATATCGCCGCGCGGCACGCCGGCGCCCACCATGTTCAACGCCGTCGTCGTCAGGAAGCCGAGCGTCGCATCGGCGCGCCGCTGCACCACCATCGTGTCGCGCAGCTGCGCCGTCACCGACAGCAGCTCGATCTTCGCCATGTCGAGCTGGTTCGCCCGCGCGAAGATCGGGAAGAGAAGCCGCGTCCCCTCCCCATCCGTCACGCTGATCTTGCGGCCCTCCAGATCCTTCGGCTTGGTGATGCCGCTCGACTTCAGGAAGATCGCCGCATTGGGCGAGGCGTCGTAGAGGATGAAGACGGAGGTGAGCTGCGCCGTCGGGTTCTCGTGGTTGAACTTCAGCAGCAGGTTGGTGTCGGCGAAGCCGATGTCGTAGGTGCCCGCGGCCACCTTCGTCATGGTATCGCCGGAGCCGAAGCCGCGGTCGATCTGCACGTCGAGCCCGGCCTCGGCGAAGAAGTTGCGGTCCGCCGCCAGCGTCCAGGCGGAATGCGCGCTCTGCCAGGTCCAGTCGAGGCAGAAGCGCACGCGCCGCCGCGCGGCCTGGGCGCGGACGCCAGGCGCGGCGAGCAGCCCCGCCGCCAGGCCCGTGGAGAGCACGCTACGCCGTGTCGGTGCACGCATCATGGGCATCCTCCTGCTGTATACGCCGAAGCCGCGACCCTGCGGCACGGAAGCGTGCCGTTGCGATCGCGTTCGGAGCAAGAGGTTTGCAATCCGCATGCCGCGGTCGGCATGCCGCATGCCGCGGTCGGCATGCCGCATGCCGCGGTCGGCATGCCGCATGCCGCGGTCGGCATGCCGCGTGCCGCGGTCGGCATGCCGCGTGCCGCGTTCAATCCGCCGTCGCGCCCGTCGCGCGCACCACCTCGCCCCAGACGCGCACCTCCTCCTCGATGAAGGCGGCGTACTGCGCGGGCGACATGTCCGGCGCATCGGCGGTGAGTTCGTTGTAGCGCTGCCGCACCGCGGGCAGTTGCAGGATGGCGCGGATTTCCGTGTTCAGCCGCTCCACCACCGCCGGCGCCATGCCCTTCGGCCCCGACACGCCGAACCAGGAATAGGACGTCATGTTGGGCAGCCCCTGCTCCCCCAGCGTCGGCACATTGGGCAGATGCCGGTTGCGCTGCGCATCCGCCACCGCGATGGCCTTCAGCGTGCCGTCGCGCAGATGCGGGATGGAGGAAGGCAGCCCATCGACGAACAGCCCGACCGTGCCGGCGATGACATCGATCAGCGCCGGCCCCGCGCCGCGATAGAGGATCGGGTTCATCCTGATCCCCGTCGCCAGCCCGATGCGCATGCCCAGCAGATGCGTCGTCGTGCCATGGCCGG
Source organism: Falsiroseomonas ponticola (assembly GCF_016805305.1). Taxonomy (GTDB): domain Bacteria; phylum Pseudomonadota; class Alphaproteobacteria; order Acetobacterales; family Acetobacteraceae; genus Falsiroseomonas; species Falsiroseomonas ponticola. The sequence goes on from NZ_JAERQN010000001.1 coordinate 314,431, forward strand.
AAATCGCGAAGTCCAGCCCATCCGGCCTGGCGCGCCCGATGCGGATCAGGTCCGCGATCGACTGCGCCTCATACCGCGGATTGACGACGACGGCGGTGGAGGTGGTCGCCGCCAGCGCGATATGCGTGAAATCCGCCATGGAATCGTAGCGCACGTTGCGGAACAGCGTCGGCGAGATGCCGTGCGACGCGCTGTTGGAGATCACCAGCGTATAGCCATCCGGCGCCGCCTGCGCGACCTGCGCGGAAGCCAGCGTCGCGCCCGCGCCGGGCCGGTTCTCCGATACCACCGGCTGGCCGAGCCGTTCCTGGAGGTTGGCCGCCAGAATGCGCGCCACGATGTCCGTGGTGCCGCCGGGCGCGAAGGGCACCACCAGGCGGATGGGCCGCGCCGGCCAGGCCCCCTGCGCCAGCGCCGGCAGGGGCAGCAGCGCGCTCGCCGCCAGAAGGGTGCGGCGCTTCATCACCGTCATGATTCCTCTCCTTGTGAAGCCTGTGTCGAAGCGTGGCGCGCGGCGAGCCAGCCGAAGGTGACGCCGCGCATCAGCGAGACGCCGGCCTGGTAGCCCGCGCCGGATTCCGTCGGCGCCGCGGCATTGCCGCAGGCATAGAGGCCCGGGATCGGGCGGCCGCGCACATGCTGCACGCGCGCCTGCTCATCCGTCAGCAGCCCCGCGGCGGAGATACCGCCGAGCCGGATGCGCACCGCGCAGAAGGGCGCCCGCGACAGCGTGCCGAGGTTGGGATGCGCGGCATTGGGATCGCCGGCGGTGGATCGCGCAAAGGCCGAGGAACCGCGGCCATGTTCGGGATCCTCGCCCCGCGCCGCCCCCTCGTTGAAGCGCGCGACCGTCGCCTCCAGCGCCGCGCCATCCAGCCCGATCTTCGCCGCCAATTCGCGCAGCGTCGGCGCCTGGACCACCCAATCCGGGATCGCCGCCCCCGGTGGCCGTCTCGCAAAACTGTATCTCGAGAAATACTGGGCATCGAAGAGCATCCAGGCCGGCAGGTTGGGGTGCCGATGCTGGCCGAGGTCGAAGCGCGTCAGCCCCGCCACCACATGCTGGAACTGGCTCTCGTCGCAGAAGCGCGCTCCGGCATCGTTGACCACGATGCTGTGGGGGTAGGACAGGCCGCGTAGCCCCGCGCTGAAGAAGACCTCGCCCTCCATCGGCGCCGGCGCCGGGATCGCGTAGCCCACCAGCATCGCGAGGTTGTTCGGCACGCGCCAGGTGGCGGCGCCGATCTCGCTGCCCATCACCAGCCCGTCGCCCTCGATGCTGCGCGGGAAGATGTTCATCCAGTCCGGCAGGCCCTCGAAGCGATTGACCAGCGCGTCATTGCCCTCATAGCCGCCGGTCGCGAGCACCACGCCGCGCCGCGCGGTGATGCGCGTGCCCGCGCCCTCCACGCCCGTCACGCGCCCGCCTTCCACCAGCAGGCGCTCCGCGCGGAAGCCCGCCAGCACCGGCACGCCGGCCGCCATCAGCCGCGCGAGAAACTGCCCGACCAGCGCCGGCCCCGCCGCCAGCAGCCGCCCCGCGCGCCGCGCTTCCAGCTCCTGCTCCGGCCAGGTGTTGCGCGCGCCAAGCCCGCCCCAGGCGATGGCATCGCCCCAGCTCACGCCGGCCTCGTTATAGACGCCTTCCTCCAGCCGATCGCCCCATGCGCCGAGCGCCGCGCGCGTGATGGGCTTGGCCTCCACCATGCGCCCGTCGCGGGACGATCCCTCGGCGCTCGGGAAGTAGTGATCGGGCAGGCCGCGCAGCAGCCGCAATGCCACGCCGGCATCGGCGAATTCGCGCAACGCGATGCGTGACGCGCCCAGATAGGCTTCCGTCATCGGCGCCAGCGCATAGCCACCCGACAGGAAGCGCATGTAGCGCCGCGCCTCCTCCAGCGTGTCGGACAGCCCGGCCTCGGCCATCAGGTGGTTGTCTGGCACCCAGAGCCCGCCCAGCGACGATGCCGTGGCGCCACCCAACCGATCCGATTTCTCGATGACGGCGACGCGCATCCCGCGCATCACGCCCGCCAGCGCGGCGCCCATGCCCGCGGCACCCGTGCCCGCGACCACCCAATCGACGTCGAGTTCCGCCACGCCGCCGTTCCTGTCGTTTCCGGCAACAGTCTTGACGCGCCTCCGCGCGCTGGCAAGGCTCAAGGCAACCCGGAAAGCGGAACGCCATGAACGCCACGCCCTACCCGACGCTGTTCAGCCCCATGCGCATCGGCCCGAAGGTGGCGCGGAACCGGACCTGGATGAGCGCGCATGCGACGCTGCTGGTGAAGGACCACGTCTTCACCGACGAACACGTCGCGTACTATGCGGAGCGCGCGAAGCACGGCGTCGCCGTCATCACCATGGAAGCGATGGCGGTGCATGAGACCTCGCTCCCCTATCGCGGCAAGGCGCTGTCCTTCGACCCGCGCATGGTGCCGCAATACCGCAAGATCGCGGATGCCGTGCATGAACATGGCGCGCTGCTGCTGGCGCAGCCCTGGCATCGGGGGCGGGAGACGAATTCCGTCGCCTCCGGCCATCCCGTCTGGGCGCCCTCCGCCGTGCCCTGCGCGGTGTACCGGGAGATGCCCCATGTCATGACGGTGCAGGACATCGACGCGATCCGCGAAGGCTATCGCCTCTCCGCCCGCCATGCGCGGGATGGCGGCCTCGATGGCGTCGAGGTGCATTCGATGTCGCATGGCTACCTGCTCAACCAGTTCCTCTCCCCCGCCACCAACCATCGCGACGATGCCTTCGGCGGCAGCCTGGAGAATCGCCTGCGCCTGGTGATGGAGATCATCCAGGCGACGCGGGAGGAGGTGGGCGCGGAGATGATCGTCGGCGTCCGCATCAACAGCGATGACGGGCATGAGGGCGGGCTGCGCCCCGACGATTGGGCGGAGATCGCGTCGCGCATGACGGCGTCGGGCCTGATCGACTACGTCTCCTGCAGCCACGGCACCTATCTGAACCGGATGCTGATCTACCCGACCTCGCCGGAAAGCCACGGCTTCCAGATGGCGGCGACGCGCAGGGTGAAGCAGGCGGTGGACAAGCCCGTCGTCGGGGTGGGGCGCATCGTGACGCCCGCCGAGGCGGAGAAGCACCTCGCCAACGGCGATTGCGACTTCGTCGCCATGGCGCGCGCGCTGATCGCCGATCCCGAATGGGTCGCCAAGGCGCAGCGCGGGGAGGCCGAGGACATCCGCCCCTGCGTCGGCGCGAATTGGTGCATGTCCTCCATCTTCGCCCAGGCCCCCATCGCCTGCATCCACAACCCCGCCGCGGGGCAGGAGAAGGAGCTGGGCGCGGGCACGCTGAGGCGCGCGGAGCGCCCGAAGAAGGTCGCCGTGGTCGGCGGTGGCCCCGGCGGCATGCGCGCGGCGCTGACGGCGCGGCAGCGCGGCCATGAGGTGACGCTGTTCGAGCGCGGGCAGGAACTCGGCGGGCAGGTGCGGCTCTGGTCCCGCGCGCCCTCGCGCACCGAACTCGCCGGCGTCGCGGATTGGCTGGAGCGGCAGGTGGTGAAGGCCGGCGTGCAGATCCGCACCCAGACCATCGCGACGGAGGACATGCTGCTGGCTGATGGCTACGATTCCATCGTCGTCGCGACGGGATCGAAGGGCCTCCGCCATGGCTGGACGCCGCTGCGCCCCGAACGCTGGAACGGCGCCCCCGTCCCCGGCACCGACCAGCCGCATGTCATCTCCTACATGGAGGCACTGCGGGATCGCATCGCGCCCGGCCAGCGCGCGCTGATCTATGATGGCCTCGGCGGCCGCCAGGCGGTCGTCACAGCGGAGTATCTCGCCAGCCAGGGCGCGCAGGTCGAATTCGTCACCTGGCTCGGCCAGCCGGCGCCGGACCTCGCCGCCAGCCGGGACTGGGGCAAGACCTATGGGATGCTGAAGCGCATGGGCATGCGCTTCGCCACCGACCTCGAGCTCGTCGCGATCGAGGGCCCGGTCGTCCGCCTCCGCGACGTCTATACGAAGGAGGAGGTGGTGCGGGAGGCCATCGACACGGTGGTGCTGGCGCTGGGGGCGGAGGCGCAGGACGGCCTCTTCCACGCCCTGGCCCCCCGCCGCGCCGCCGGGCTCGACCTGCGGCTGATCGGCGATGCGCTGGCCCCCCGCCGGGCCGACAGCGCGATCCGGGAGGGGGAGGCCGCGGGGCGGGCGATCTGAACATTACCGGGCGGCAATTTTTGGCCCATCTTTTGCATACCGGGCGCGGCACCAACCCCAAAGGACCCGCCCCATGGCCCTTTCCCGTCGCACCCTGCTGGCCGCCGCCCCGGCCAGCCTGCTGGCCGCACCCCTGGCCGCCCCCGCCCTCGCCCAGGCGCTGACGCCCATCCGCTTCACGCTGGACTGGCGATTCCAGGGCATCCATTCCTGGTACTACCTGGCGCGGGAGCGTGGCTGGTTCCGGGAGGCCGGCCTCGACGTGACCATCGACCAGGGCGACGGCTCGGCCAACACCATCACCCGCATCATGTCGAATGCCTATGAAGCGGGCTTCGGCGACATGAACGCGATCATCCAGCAGGCAGCCAACCGGCCCGGGGAGGCGCCGGTGATGGTCTACCAGATCTACAACAAGGCCCCCTTCGCCCTGCTGGTGAAGAATTCGTCGGGCATCCGCAGCATCCAGGATTTGCAGGGAAGGCGCATCGGCGGCTCCACCGGTTCGCCGGCGCTCCGCCTCATCCCCATCTTCGCGCGGCTCAACAACCTCGACATGGCGCGGAACGAGGTGATGAACATCGCCCCCGCGATGCAGGAGCCGATGCTGCTGCGCGACCAGTTCGATATCGGCGCCGTCTTCACCGTCACCGCCTATATCAACCTGCTGGCGCTGGGGCAGAACCCGGACCGGGACTACCGCTTCTTCCTCTTCGCCGACCACGGCATCGACATCTATTCGAACGGCGTCATGGTCTCCCAGCGCATGATCCGCGACCGGCCGCAGCAGGTGCGCGGCATGGTCGCCGCCATCAACCGCGCGATGCTGGAGACGGTGCGCAACCCCGCCGTCGGCGTGCAGGCCATGCAGCGCGTCGATCCCACCTTCAACCAGGAGATGGAGCGCCAGCGCATCGAATTCGCCTGGCGCACCATCATCGCGACGGAGGAAGCGGCCCGCGTCGGCGCCGGGGACCTCGACGATGCGCGCCTGGCCCGCGCCATCGCGCAGGTGGTGGAGGTCTTCGAACTGCCGCGCACCCCGCGGCCGGACGAGGTCTTCAACCGGACCTTCCTGCCGCCGGCGGCGGAGCGCGTGGTGACGCCCGTGCGCGCCTGACGCGGCGCACGGCTTGCAGGGCCGCCCGGCCTGACTGGAGGGAGGCCCCGCCATGCCCATCGCCCCCGCGCTGCTGATCCGGGGCGCGCGCGCCTTCACGCCGGGCTGCGACCCGCATCGCCCGGCGGTGCGGGACGTGCTGGTGGTGGCGGACCGCATCGCCGCCATCGGCGACCCCGATGGCCCGCCCCTGGTCCCGCCGCCGGGCGCGGAGATCATCGATGCGCGCGACAGGCTGCTGATGCCCGGCCTCGTCAGCGCGCATTACCATTCCTACGACGCGCTGCTGAAGGGCCGTTTCGAGGACATGCCCTTCGATGTCTGGGCGCTGCATTCGCAGCCCGCCTATTGGGGCCGGCGCAGCAAGGCGGAGATCCGGGCGCGCACCCTGCTCGGCGCGATGGAATGCCTGCGCAACGGCATCACCACCATCCAGGACATGAACAGCCTGGTGCCGCAGGATGAGGAGACGCTGGATACGATCCTCTCCGCCTATGCGGAGATCGGCATCCGCGTCGTCTTCTCCATCGCGCTGCGGGACCTGCCGGACCTCGACATCGCGCCCTTCATGGCCCCGGATCTGTCCGCGGAAGCGGCCGCCATCATCGGCGGCAAGCCCGGCGATCCCGCCGCCGACCTTGCCTTCGTGGAAGCGCAATTGCGCCGCCTCCGCCCGCTGCCGCCGCTTCTGCACTGGGCGCTGAGCCCCTCGGGCCCGCAGCGATCCTCGACGGCGCTGCTGGAGGGCATCGCGGATCTGTCGGAACGCTACGGCCTGCCCGTCTTCACCCATGTCTATGAAACCCGCGCGCAGCTCGCCAAGGCACGGCGCGTCTATGGCGCGCAGGGCGGATCGATGGTGCGGCACATGGCCGCGGTCGGCCTGCTGACGCCGCGCACCACCCTCGCCCATGCCGTCCACATCACGGCGGAGGAGATCGCGCTGGTCGCGGAATCCGGTGCCGGCGTCGTGCACAACCCGCTGGCGAATCTCAAGCTGAAGAACGGCGTCGCCCCCATCGCCGCCATGAAGCGCGCCGGCGTGCGCGTGGCGCTGGGCTGCGACAACAATTCCTGCAGCGACTGCCAGAACCTGTTCCAGGCCATGAAGATGATGAGCCTGCTCGCCGCCGGCAGCGATGCCGAACCCGCCGGCGTGCTCGCCTGCGATGCGGTGGAGGCCGCGACCACCGGCGGCGCGAAGGCTGTCGGGCTGGAGGCCGAGATCGGCGCCATCGCCCCCGGCATGAAGGCCGACCTGCTGCTGCTGGACCTGCACGACCCCGCCTGGCTGCCCTTCACCAGCGCCACGCGCCAGCTCGTCTTCAGCGAGACCGGTCGCGGCGTGGACACCGTGCTGGTCGATGGCCGCGTCGTCGTCCGCCACGGTCGCCTCACCACCCTGGACGAGGCCAGCTACCGCGCCGAACTGGCGGAGGTGATGGAGCAGGTGGAGGCCGACTACGCCCGCCTGCTGCCCCGCCAGGCCCCCGCCATCGCGCCGCTGCTCGACGCTAATGCGCGCCTCGCCGCCCAGGACCTGGGGCTCGATCGCCTGGCCGGCGGCGCATTGCGCGGGCGCCGCTGAGCCAGCATTCTCCAGCCCACCAAACGGGCAGGAAGCATCTGATGAATTATCGCAAGCTTGGCCGCAGCGGCCTGAAGGTCTCGCCCCTCTGCCTTGGCGCCATGATGTTCGGCGACGCCACCAGCGAGGCCGACAGCCACGCCATCATCGCCCGCGCGAAGGAGCAGGGCGTGAACTTCATCGACACCGCCGACACCTACAATGGCGGCAAGTCGGAGGAAGTCGTCGGCCGCGCCATCGCGCAGGATCGCGGCTGGTGGGTGCTGGCCACCAAGATGGCCAATCCGATGGAGCCCGGCCCGAATGGCCGCGGCCTGTCCCGCTACCACGCCATGCGCGCCGTCGATGCCAGCCTGAAGCGCCTCAACACCGACGTCATCGACATCCTCTACCTGCACAAGGAGGATCACGACACACCGCTGGAGGAGACGGTCCGCGCGCTGGCCGACATGATCCGCGCCGGCAAGATCCGCTACTTCGGCGTCTCCAACCACCGCGCCTGGCGCGTGGCGGAAATCTGCCGCCTCTGCGACGAGGCCGGCATCGATCGCCCCGTGGTCAGCCAGCCCCTCTACAACGCGCTGAACCGCATGGTGGAGGTGGAGCACCTGCCCGCCTGCGCGCATTTCGGCCTCGGCGTCTTCCCCTACTCGCCGCTGGCGCGCGGCGTGCTGACGGGCAAGTACCGCGCGAATGTCGCGCCGCCGGAGGGCACGCGCGCCGCGCGGCGCGACAAGCGCATGATGGAGACGGAATGGCGGCCGGAAAGCCTGAACATCGCCGCCGACATCGCCGCCCATGCCGCGACTCGCGGCGTCTCCGCCGCGCAATTCGCCCTCGCCTGGGTGCTGAACAACAAACTCATCACCGGCGTCATCGGCGGCCCGCGCACGATGGAGCAGTGGGAGGAATATGTCGGCGCCCTCTCCTACCGCTTCACGGCGGAGGATGAGGCCCTGGTCGATGGCCTGGTGACGGCCGGGCATCCCTCCACGCCGGGCTACAACGACCCGGCCTATCCGCTGGAAGGCCGCGTGGCGCGGTAGGCGGCCGGGCGGAGCGAGGGGAGGGTGGGGCCGCGTTTGCCCCCCTTCAGCGGGGTGCCGGCCATGCTGGGGGGGGCGGGATTCTGGCGGAGAGGGTGGGATTCGAACCCACGGTAGGCTTGCACCTACTTCGGTTTTCGAGACCGACGCGATCGACCACTCCGCCACCTCTCCGCAGGCGGTGGCGCCGTATAGTCACGCGGGGCGCGGCGCGCAACCTCCCGCCGCGGCGTTCCCGTTGACTCCTCCCTCGCGCCGCCGCTATAGGCTGCGCCCTCCGGCGTTCCAGGCTCAACCCCAGGGCCGCCGGCGGCCAGACATGGCCGCAGCGTCACCACCTCTCCGGGCGTACCCGCCCAGAAGCACCGGACCCCGAAAGCCCGAGCGCGAACATGACCTATGCAGTGATCCGCACCGGCGGCAAGCAGTACCGCGTCACCCCTGACGCCGTCCTGACCGTCGAGAAGCTCGAGGCCGAGCCGGGCGCCACCATCACCTTCCACGACGTCCTGGCGCTGGGCACCGATGCCGGCCTGACCGTCGGCGCGCCGACCGTCCCGGGCGCCACCGTCACCGCGGTGGTCGAAGCCCAGACCCGCGGCGACAAGGTGATCATCTTCAAGAAGCGCCGCCGGAAGAACAGCCGGCGGAAGAACGGCCACCGCCAGATGCAGACCGTGCTCCGCATCTCCGCGATCGCCGCGGCCTGAGCAAGAGACAGGAAGCACCCTCATGGCACACAAGAAGGCAGGCGGTTCGTCCCGCAACGGCCGCGACTCCGCCGGCAAGCGCCTCGGCGTGAAGCGGGGCGACGGTCAGCTGGTCCAGGCCGGCAACATCCTCGTGACCCAGCGCGGCACGAAGATGCTGGCCGGCACCAACGTCATCGTCGGCCGCACGCATTCGCTGCACTCGGTCGTCGATGGCCATGTGAAGTTCGAGCGCAAGGCCGAAGGCCGCGTGCAGGTCTCCGTCACGCCGCTCGCGGTCGCCGCCGAGTAATCACGCCCGCCATCCCGGCGAGGTTCTGGACGGGGGCCCCAAGGCCCCCGTTCGCATGTCCGGGGGATGGCGGCCGCACGGCACCGGCTGATGCCAGGGGCCGCCTGCGGCGCCCCGCTGGCATCGCCTGTCGCGGCCTCGGCCGATTTCGTCGGCCGCAGGCCACTCCATCGTGCCGCTGGCCTGACGCCAGGCGCCGGGAAGAACCGCCATGAAGTTCCTCGACGAAGCCAAGGTCCATGTGAAGGCCGGCGATGGCGGCGATGGCGTCATCGCCTTCCGGCGCGAGAAATACATCGAATTCGGCGGCCCCGACGGCGGCAATGGCGGCAAGGGCGGCGACGTGATCATCGAGGCCGTGGACGGCCTCAACACGCTGATCGACTACCGCTACGCCCAGCACTTCAAGGCGCGCAAGGGCGGCAACGGCGCGGGCAGCGACCGCACCGGCGCGGGCTCCGACGACGTCATCATGAAGGTCCCCGTCGGCACCCAGATCCTGGACGAGGACAAGGAGACGCTGCTGGCGGACCTGACGGAGGTCGGCCAGCGCGTGGTCATCGCCCGCGGCGGCGATGGCGGGCACGGCAACGCCATGTTCAAGACCTCCACCAACCGCGCCCCCCGCCGCGCCGACAAGGGCTGGCCGGGGGAGGAACGGTCGATCTGGCTGCGCCTCAAGCTCATCGCCGATGCCGGCCTGGTCGGCCTGCCCAATGCCGGCAAATCCACCTTCCTCTCCGTCGTCTCCGCCGCCAGGCCGAAGATCGCCGACTACCCCTTCACCACGCTGCACCCGCAGCTCGGCGTGGTGCGGCTGCAGCCGGATGGGCGGCCGACGCCGGACGGCTCGCTGGAATTCGTCCTGGCCGACATCCCCGGCCTGATCGAAGGCGCGCATGAGGGGGCGGGCCTCGGCGACCGCTTCCTCGGCCATGTGGAGCGCTGCGCGGTGCTCCTGCACCTGGTGGACGGCACCGCCGCCGACCCCGCCCGCGCCTACCGCATCATCCGCGAGGAGCTGGCCGGCTATGGCGGCGGCCTGGCGGAGAAGCCGGAAGTGGTGGCGCTGAACAAATGCGATGCGATGACGCCGCAGGCCACGGCGTCCCGCCTCAAGGCGCTGTCGCGCGCCGCGGGGCGGCCGGCGCTGCTGGTCTCCGGTGCAACCGGGGATGGTGTGGCCGCCGTGCTGAAGGCGCTGCAGGCCGCGATCGAGGCCCGTCGCCAAGGCTGATCCAGGCCGGCGAAAGCCCCCGCCACCCGCCCCGGAACGCCGCGCGGAGCCCCGCCGCTGCCGCTTTCGCTGCCGTTTTCGATGCAACAGGGCCGGTTTGATACCTTAACGGCGCCGCGCAACCTGTTGGTTTATCGGGCAAACTTAGATTGCATACTTTTATACTAGACACACTACCGTGAGTTGTGGCCTCACACTCCCGCGAGCGCATCACGGCGCCGTGATGGAACGAGGACACGACCCCCATGGGCACGACCACCGACACCAATCCGACGCCGCTCGACATGACGGGCTGGAACACCGTCTTCTTCGATGGCTTCAACGGCTCGCAGCTCGACTGGCAGAAATGGCCGATCACCTATAGCGGCTCCACCTACTGGAACGGCGCCTTCTACTGGGATGCCAGCCAGCTCACGGTCGGCAATGGCGAACTCACCATCGGCATGGACAAGCAGTCCAACGGCCTGTGGTCCGTGGGCGGCCTCAGCAGCGCGCCCTATGCCGGCGCCCCCGATGGCCATGGCAACGGCTTCCTCTATGGCCGCGTCGAGATCCGCGCCAAGACCAGCGCGGAGGTGACGGGCGCCGGCCCCTGCTTCCTGCTCTGGCCGACCTCCAACGACCATTGGCCGCCGGAGGTCGATATCCTGGAGACGCCGGCCAGCGGCAACGGCATGTTCACCAACCACTGGCAGGGGCCCGGCGGCAACAACGACGACTGGTACGCCAGCTACGAATTCCCGCTCGACCACAGCCAGTGGCACACCTATGCGCTGGACTGGTTCCCCGATCGCATGACGCTCTATGTCGATGGCAAGGCGATCTACACCACCACGCAGAACATCCCGCATGAGAAGATGTCGGTCGGCCTCCAGGGCCATGTCGGCACCGCCTATGATGGCTGGTACGGCTCGCCCAACGCGTCGGGCGTCAACAGCGTGGACATCAGCGTCGATTGGGTGCGCGTCTCCCAGTACACCGGCACCACCACCCCCACCACGCCCACCCCCGCGGTCACCAACCAGACGCTCACCGGCACGGCCGGGGATGATGCGCTGGCGGGCGGCGCGGGCGCGGACACCATCACCGGCGGCGCGGGCCATGACGACCTGCAGGGCGCCGCGGGCAATGACCGGATGGAGGGCGGCCGCGGCGATGATGGCCTGACCCTCGGCAGCGGCGCGGATACCGTCGTCTTCACCAAGGGCGATGGCGTGGACTGGGTGGTCGATTTCACCCCGGGCACGGACAGGCTGGAACTGCACGGCTTCACCGCCGCGCAGGTCACCACCAAGGCGGCCAGCTACTGGGGCATGGCCGGGCTCGACGTGCTGCTGCCGAACGGGGAGAAGCTGTTCCTGCAGGGCGTCACCGCGCTCGGCGCCAATGACCTGGTGCTGAAGGACGTGCCGGTGGCCGCACCCTCGGGCCTGGTGCTGGCGGGCACCGCGGCCGATGACACGCTGCGCGGCGGCAGCCTGGCGGACAGCCTCTCCGGCGGCGCCGGCAATGACTACCTGCAGGGCGGCACGGGCGACGACACGCTGGCCGGCGGCGCGGGCAATGACCTGCTCTATGGCGGGGTGGGGAATGACGTGCTGATCGGCGGCGATGGCGACGACCAGCTGCGCGGCCAGGCGGGCAATGACGTCATGACCAGCGGCGCGGGGGCGGACCGCATCTATGTCGTGCGGGGCGAGGGCCAGGACCGCGTCACGGATTTCACGCCGGGCGTGGACAAGGTGGTGCTGTCCGGCATCACGACGGCGGAGATCACGGCGAAGCTGGCGGTGGTCTCCGGCGTCTCCGGCCTGCTGCTCTCGGTGGCGGACGGCACCTCCCTGTTCCTGGATGGCGTGGGCGCGGTGACGCCGAAGCAGCTCGGCCTCTCCGGCAGCTTCGCGGCCGGAAGCGTGGTGGCGGTGGCGCTGCCGGCGACGACGGCGACGGTGGCGGGCACGGCGGGGGATGACTGGCTGAAGGGCGGCAGCGGCGCGGACTACCTGCAGGGGGGCGCGGGCTCGGACGACCTCCAGGGCCTGGGCGGCAATGACGTGCTGCGCGGCGGCCTCGGCGATGATGGGCTGACGGGCGGCGCTGGGGCGGATGTCTTCGTCTTCGCCAAGGGGGACGGGCATGACTGGGTAGTGGATTTCACCCGCGGCACGGACCGGCTCTGGCTGGAAGGCTATGGCGCCGCGGAGGTGACCCAGGCGGTCGAGACGCGCTGGGGCATGGCCGGGCTCGCGGTGCATCTGGGCACGGCGGGGGAGGAGCTGTTCCTCCAGGGCGTCACCACGGCGCTGGGCGCGGCGGATATGGTCTTCGCGTGAAGCCGCAGCGGGGCGGCGGAAGGCCCTGAAAACCGGGATGAAGGGCCCTCCCCCGCCCTTCCCCGGGCCAGGGCGCCCCGCCCCCATTGCCACTGCCGGGGTTGCCAAGCCCCCCGATCCGAGTCTTTGGTGGGGGCATGACGACATCGATCCTCGGGTTCCGGCTCCTGCCGGCGGCCCTGGCCCTCGCATGTTTCGTCCCCCTCAACGCCCAGGCCTTCGAGCCTCAGCGCGGGGACGCGGCAGTTTATTCAACGCGCTTCCAGGGCCGACCCATGGCCAATGGCGCCCGATTCGATACCCAGGCCGCCACGGCCGCGCATCTGCACCTCCCGCTCGGCACCCGCGCGCAGGTGACGAACCTGCGCACCGGGGCGACCACCACCGTGACCATCACCGACCGCGGCCCGCATACGCGCGGCCGGATCATCGACCTGTCCCCCCGCGCGGCGCGGGAAATCGGCTTCCAGACCGGCGTGGTGCCGGTGGAGATCCGCCCCGCCGGCAATACGCGGGTGGCGCAGCGCTGACCCCGGCCCGGGCGGGCCTCCCCGGTCCCGCCCGCCCATGCTACGCCCGCCCGCACCATGCAGCCTGCCCCCCCCAGCCCCGACCTCCGCGCGGCGCGCCGCGTCGTCGTCAAGATCGGCTCCGCGCTCGTCGTCGATGACCGCACGGCCGCGCCCCGCGCGGCCTGGCTCGCCGGCGTCGCGCAGGATGTGGCCGCGCTGCGCGCCAGGGGGGTGGAGGTCATCCTCGTCTCCTCCGGCGCCATCGCGCTGGCGCGCCGCGCGCTCGGCCTCACGCGCAAGAAGCTGCGGCTGGAGGAGAAGCAGGCCGCCGCCGCGGTCGGGCAGATCCGCCTGGCCGGCGCCTGGGCGGAGGCGCTGGGCGGCGTCGGCCTCAACGCCGCGCAGCTCCTCCTCACGCTGGAGGACAGCGAGGATCGCCGCCGCTACCTGAACGCCCGCGCCACCCTCGGCACGCTGCTCTCGCTGGGCTGCATCCCCGTGATCAACGAGAACGACACGGTGGCGACGGCGGAGATCCGCTTCGGCGACAATGACCGCCTGGCCGCCCGCGTGGCGGAGATGGTGGAGGCCGATGCGCTGGTGCTGCTGTCCGACATCGACGGCCTCTACACCGCCGACCCGCGCAGCAACCCCGATGCCGCGCACCTGCCCGTGGTGCCCCACATCACGGAGGAGATCATGGCCATGGGCGGCGAACCGCCCCCCGGCTATTCCTCCGGCGGCATGCGCACCAAGCTGATCGCGGCGAAGATCGCCACCGGCGCGGGCTGCGCCATGGCCATCGCGCTCGGCAAGCAGGACCGGCCGCTGGCCGCCATGGAACAGGGCGCCCGCTGCACCTGGTTCCTGCCGGAAGGCGAAGGCCGCTCCGCCCGCAAGCGCTGGATCGCGGGCAGCCTGGCGCCGCTCGGCGTGCTCACCGTGGATGCCGGCGCCGCCCGCGCGCTCGCGCGCGGCTCCTCCCTGCTGCCGGCCGGCGTCCGCGCCGTGGAAGGCAGCTTCGGCCGCGGCGACCCCGTCTCCGTCCGCGACGAGGCGGGCCACGAACTCGCCCGCGGCCTCTCCGCCTATGATGTCGATGCCGCGAAGCTGATCGCCGGCCACCGCAGCGAGGAGCTCGAGGCGATCCTGGGCTGGCGCGGGCGGGACGAGATCATCCACCGCGACGACCTGGTCGTGCTGCCCCAGGCGGGCGGCGCGCGGGGTTGAGGGCCGCCGTTCACAATTCCCTCAGCGGTTAATCAATTCTTTACACCTTCGATCCGTTCGGCGGATCATGGACTCGCCCACCGGGAGTCCCCCATGACCATCCTCTCCAGCAGCACGCCCGTCTCCCAGGTGCCGCTGACGGACAACAGCCTCATCAACGCCCTGATCGTCGGCAGCAAATGGGGCGGCGGCATGGGCAGCGGCGTGAGCCTGACCTACAGCTTCATCACCGCCGGCAGCCTCTTCGACACCACCTACGGCAACACCGTCTACCCGAACTCCGCACCCTTCTTCGGCGCCGGCTTCTTCACCACGCAGATGCAGACGGCGACGCGCGCCATCCTCACGGACCTGTCGCGCGCCGTCGGCATCCGCTTCACGGAGGTGCTGGATTCCGGCAACAGCGCCGGGGAGATGCGCTTCGGCCTGACCCGCTACATCGATGCCGGCGCCGCCGCCTATGCCTACTACCCCAATGCCAACGAGGCCGGCGGCGATGTCTGGGTCGCCAACCGCAGCAGCCAGATCACCGGCGTCACGCCCGGCAGCTATAACTACCTGACCCTGGTGCATGAGATCGGGCACGCGCTCGGCCTCAAGCATTCCTTCGAGGCGCCGGTGCGCCTGCCGACCGCGCTCGACAATCGCGGCGTCACGGTCATGTCCTACACCGCCGCCCCCGGCGGGATCGAGGCCGCGACCTTCCTGCCGCTCGACCTCATCACGCTGCAGGTCATGTACGGCCGCAACATGACCACGGCGACGGGCAACGACCTCTATCTGCCGACCGGCTTCGGCGGCGGCATCCGCACCATCTGGGATGCCGGCGGCACCGATACCTTCGACTTCTCCGCCAGCAGCGCCAGCCTCTCCATCAGCCTGGAGCCCGGGGTGGTGCGCACGGGCAGCGTGCCCTACGCCATCGCCTACGACACCTGGATCGAGATCGCGATCACCGGCCGCGGCCATGATTCGCTGGAAGGCAATGCGGCGGACAACCGCCTCTACGCCAACAACGGCAATGATTCGCTGCGCGGCTTCGACGGCAACGACGTGCTGGATGGCGGCTTCGGCAACGACACGCTGCGCGGCGATGCGGGGGATGACTTCATCCTGGCCGGCTTCGGGCGCGATTCCGTGGCCTATGGCCGCCGCGCCGCCGATGTCGAATGGCGGCGCAACGCCGATGGCGCCGTCACCGTCGATGCCGGGCAGGACGGCGTCGATGTCCTCTACGGCGTCGAGTTCCTGCAATTCACCGACCGCCGCGTCACGCTGGCGCAGCCGCTGCGGCGCGACCTCGATGGCGATGCGCGCGCCGACCTCATCACCCAGCGCGGCAGCGACGGCGCGCTCACCGCCCTCGTCTTCGGGACCGGCGGCGCCACCGCGGGCAGCGTCGCCTCGCCCGCCTCCGGCGCCGTGCTGCTTGCCACCGCCGATGTCTCCGGCGACGGGGCGGCGGAGCTGCTGTGGCGCCTGCCCGGCGGCGCGGGGCTGCGCTTCGGCACCATGGGCAGCGCCAGCGGCACCACGCTGTTCGACCCCGGCAGCGGCTGGACCGTGCGCGCGACCGGCGACCTCGATGGCGACACGCGCGCCGACATCGTCTGGGGCAATGCCAGCGGGCAGACCTATCTCTGGCTGATGGACGGCACCAGCGGCTCCTCGCGCCACCAATGGCTCGACACCCCCGGCGCGGGCTGGACCGTCCAGGGCATCGCGGATGCCGATGGCGACGGCAAGGGCGACATCTTCTGGCGCCATTCCAGCGGCCTGTTCTGGACCTGGCTGATGGACGGCACCGGCATCATCGGCAATGGCGGCCAGCCGAGCCCCGGGGCCGGCTGGCAGGTGAAGGGCTTCGGCGACCTCGATGGCGATGGGCGGGCCGACGTGATCTGGCAGCACAGCGACGGCATGGTCTGGGCCTGGCTGATGGACGGGCCGATCGCCGCCCGCAACGCCCCGATCGGCAATCCCGGCGCGGCCTGGAGCATCGTCGCCGTCTCCGACGTCACCGGCGACGGGCTGGCGGACATCGTCTTCCGCAACAGCAACGGCATGTCCTGGTACTGGGCCATGCAGTCCACCACCATCGCCGCCAATGGCTATGTGGCGAACCAGGGCACCGACTGGAACTTCATGGCGGGCTGAGCGAGCCCTGGCCCGGGGCGGGCTCCCGCAGCCGCTCCGCCAGCGCCAGCAGCGCATCGCGCAGCGCCGCGGCATCCGGCCCGGCGCGGCAGGCCAGCGCGGGGAAGATGGCGGCCGCCTCCGCCTCCATCGCGCGGCCCCGCGGCGTCAGCGCGATCCGCACCTGCCGCTCATCCGCCGCATCCCGCGCCCGCTTCAGCAGCCCCGCCGCCTCCATCCGCTTCAGCAGCGGCGTCAGCGTGCCGGAATCGAGGCCGAGCCGCCCGCCGATCTCCTTCACCGCCAGGCCATCGGCCTCCCACAGCAGCAGCATCACGAGATACTGCGGATAGGTCAGGCCCAGCGGCTCCAGCAGCGGGCGATAGGCCGCGGTGAAGGCGTGGTTCGCCTGGTAGACGGCGAAGCAGAGGTTGTCCTCCAGGCTCCGGCAGCGGGCGGGATCGGTCATCGCCCATCCTCTAGCACCGCCACCCCATCGCGTCCAATTGAGTTGTGCGCAATTGAATCGCCTGCTACTGATTAGCCCTCAGCAAGGAGGCTCCCATGCCCGTCGATGTGAAGTACCGCACCCAGGCCACCGCCAATGGCGGCCGCGATGGCCGTTCCCGCACCGCCGATGGCGCGCTGGACGTGACGCTCGCCACGCCGAAGGAACTCGGCGGCGCCGGCGGCCCCGGCAACAACCCGGAACAGCTCTTCGCCGCCGGCTACGCCGCCTGCTTCCTGGGCGCCATGAAGTTCGTCGCCGCGCAGGACCGCCGGAAGGTGCCGGATGATGCGACGGTGACGGCGCAGGTCGGCATCGGCCCGCGCAGCGAAGGCGGCTTCGGCATCACCGCCGACCTGACCGTCAGCATCCCGGGCTGGGACCGTGCGGAGGCCGAGGCCCTGGTCGCCCGCGCCCACCAGGTCTGCCCCTATTCCAACGCCACCCGCGGCAATGTCGATGTCGGCCTGACCGTCGCCTGACTTCATCCCCCCGGGTGCCTCCCCTACAAGGGAGGCAACCAAGGGGAGTGAACGACCATGCCGCGCCTCACGCGCCGTGCCCTGCTTGCCGCCAGCCTGCCGCTGGCGGCGCCCGCCCTGGCGCAGGACGGCTTCCCGAACCGCCCCATCCGCATCGTCGTCGGCTTCACGCCCGGCGGCGCCACGGATATCGCCGTGCGCGCCTTCGGCCCCCGCATGGGGGAGATCCTCGGCCAGTCCATCGTGGTGGAGAACCGGCCCGGCGCCGGCGGCAACATCGCGATGGAGGCGGTGGCCCGGTCGCCCGCCGATGGCCACACGCTGCTGCTCGGCACCATCGGCACGCTGGTGATCAACCCGATGGTCATGCGCATGCCGGTCGATCCCCTGCGGGACCTGGTGCCGGTCTCCATCGCCGTCGATCTCTTCAACATCCTCGCCGTGCCGGTGGACCGGCCCTGGCGCGGTGTCGCGGACCTCGTCGCCGCGGCGAAGGCGGCGCCGGGCACGCTCTCCTGGGGCCATAGCGGCATCGGCGGCTCGCCGCATCTCTCCGGCCTGATGCTCGACCGCCTGGCGGGGATCGAGACCATCGGCGTCTCCTACCGCGGCGGCGCGCAGGTGGCGACGGACCTGCTCTCCGGCCGCATCGACTACTCCTTCGCCACCGCGCCATCCGTGATGCAGTATGTGGAGACGGGACGGCTGCGCGCCCTCGCCGTGCCGACCGCGCAGCGGTCCCGCCTGCTGCCCGCCGTGCCGACCGTGGCCGAAGGCGGCGTGCCGGGCTTCGACGTCGCCTCCTGGTACGCCATCACCGCGCCGCGCGGCACGCCCGACCCCATCGTCAACCGGCTGTCGGAGGCGATGCGCCAGGCGCTGGGCGATGCGGAGGTGATCGCGACGCTGAACCGCAACGGGCTGGAACCCATGCCGACCACCCCCGCGCAATTCGCGGCCGCCTGGCAGGCGGAACGCGTGAAGTGGGAACCCGTGATCCGATCGGGCAACATCCGCGTGGAATAGCGCCTCATCCCGGCGGATTATGCGCCCTGATCCGGTCGCGCAGCCAGCGATGCGCCGGCGATGCGCTGTCCCGCCGGTGCCAGAGCAGGGAGATGTCGAAGCGCCGCGCCGGCACCGGCAGCGGACTCACCGTCAGCGAGGAGGCATTGGCGCAGGCGAGGCAGAGCCGGCGCGGCAGGCTGGAGATCGCCGCCGCGCGCTTCAGCATCAGCGGGATCGAGAGGAAATGCGCGGTGGCGAGGATGCTGCGCCGCGCCAGGCCACGCGCCGCCAGTTCCTCATCCACGAAGGTCGGGAAATCCGCGTGGAGGGAGGGGATGAGATGCGGCAGCGCGCAGAATTGCGGCAGGGAGATCGGCGCCTCGATGCCGAGCCGCATGCCGTCGAAGACGCAGGACTGGATCTCCTCGAACAGCACGGCGGATTCATGCCAGCGCCGCTGCTGCGGCAGCAGGCCGAGCGCCAGGTCGATGCGCCCTGAATCCAGCATGTCCGGCGCCGTCTGGCGATCGACCGGCAGCACCGCCAGGCGGATGCCCCAGCGCGCCGACGCCATCTCCGCCACCAGCCCGGCCAGCAGCACCGTCGCCGCATAGTCGCCCGCGCCCAGCGTGAAGACGCGATCGCTGGCCATGGGGTCGAAGCTCTCCTCCCCCTCCGGCGACAGGGCGCGCGCCGCCTGCACCAGCGCGTCATGCATGGGCGCCGCCAGGCGCTGCGCGCGCGCCGTCGGCTCCATCCGCCCGGCGGTGCGGATGAACAGCGGGTCTCCCGTCACCTCCCGCAGCCGGGCCAGGGCGTGGCTGACGGCGGATTGGCTGATGCCGAGCAGGGCCGCGGCGCGCGACGCGCTGCGCGCCTGCATCACCGCGTCGAAGACCTTCAGGAGGTTGAGGTCGAGCGCCGCACTATGAATGCGCTTCATGACGATATCAGCCCCTCGCGCGTTGTTCATCGCCACTAGCAGACAGACATCCGCTGCGGTCGAGGGAATTCGAAGGGGCCACCCCATGGATGAACACACCGCCCGCTGCGCCGTCGTCGGCTTCGGCCCGGGGCTTGGCGCGGCCATCGCGCGGCGCTTCGCGGCCGGGGGCTACCAGGTGCTGGGCCTGGCGCGCGATCCGGCGCGCCACGCCGCGCTGGCGGCGCCCGGCGTCACCCTTTCGGCCGCCGATGCCGGCGTGCCGGAAAGCCTGGCGCGGGCGCTGGCGGGCGGGGCGGATGTGCTGGTCTACAACGCCTATCGCGCCACCATCGCCATGCCCGGCCCCTCCGCGCTCGACCCCGCCGATCTGGCGCGGGATTTCGCGGTGAACGTCACGGGTGCGCTGGCGGCCTTGCGCGCGGTGCTGCCGGGCATGCGCGCCGCGGGCCGCGGCACCATCCTGCTGACCGGCGGCGGCCTGGCGCTCAACCCGCTGAACTGGCTGCCGGCGGCATCGCTGGCGGTGGGGAAGGCCGGGCTGCGCAGCCTGGCGCTGACGCTGCACGCGGAACTGGCGCCGGAGGGCATCCACGCCGCGACCGTCACCGTCGATGGCCCCGTCGCCCCCGGCACCGCCTTCGACCCTGACCGGGTGGCGGAGGCCTTCTGGGCGCTGCATGGCGACCCGCCCGGCGCCTTCCGCGCCGAAACGATCTTCCGCGGCTGACCGCCGCCCTGCCCAGGAGAAACCGCCATGCTCAACCGCCGCGGCCTCGGCCTTGCCACCGCGTCCCTCGCCTTCGCCCCGGCCGCGCGCGCGCAGCCCGCGCCCGAGATCCTGGCCCGCTACCCGAACGGCACCTTCCTGGAGAACCTGGCCATCCGCCCGGATGGCAGCGTGCTGTTCACCAGCTACTTCGCCCGCGCGGTCGAGGCCTGGTCGCCCGCCGGCGGCGCGACGCGCTTCGCGACCCTCGACGTGCATCCGGTCAGCCTGGCCGCGACCGGCGATGGCGGGCACGCGCTCGCGGTGCACGGCACCTCCTTCCTGGCCGGGCCCGGCGCGATGCGCGGGCAGGCCGCGGTGCTGCTGCTGGACGCCGCCGGCGCGGTGACGCGCCGCATCCCCCTGCCGGAGGCGATCTTCCCCAATGGCGGCCTGCTGCTTGCGCCCGGCCGCCTGCTGCTGGCCGACAGCGCGCTCGGCCGGGTGTGGGAGGTGGACCTCGCGGCCGGCAGCGCGCGCGCCTGGCTCGACCATCCCCTCCTCGCGCCCGACCCCGCGCTGCCCTATCCCGGCGTCAACGGCATCAAGCGCCAGGGCGATACGCTGATCCTGTCCAATTCCGCCACGCGCCAGCTGCTCCGGCTGCGCCTTGCCGGCACGGCGCCGCAGGGCGTGCCGGAGACGATGGCGCGCATGACCGGCGGCGTGGACGATTTCGACATCGCGCCCGACGGCACGATCTACGCCGCGACCCATGCCGAGGGCCTGGCGCGGCTTCCCCCCGGCGCCGCGACGCCTGTCATGTTTCCCGCGCCCGGGCTCGATGGCAGCACGGCGGTGCTGCTGGCGCCCGGCCAGCCCGCGCTCTACGTGCTCGGCACCGGCGGGTTGTCGGCTGGCGGCAGGGGCGAGGCCGCGCTGGGACGCGTCGCGCTGCCGCCGGGCTGAAAGACCGTTTGAGAATGCCGGCGGCTGAGGATTCGCGAGGAATTTTTCGTGCGGGGAAGGCGCCGGGCGCGGCCGATGCTGGTTGCATCGGCAAGCCCGGCGTCACGCCGCAGGCGTGCCTACGGCACGACCCCGGCGCGGAAAAGCCCAGCGAAGCCGACCCGCCGGTGTTCTCAAACGGTCTCTGAGGCAGGGTTCCGTCCCGCCTGGTCCTGCGGCAGGCTCGGCGGCCCCAGGCAGGAGCCACCGCATGCGCCCCCTTCACCTCGCCGCCGCGCTGGCCCTGTTGGCCGCGCCCGCCTCGGCGCAGACCACGCTGCGCATCGGCATCGGCGCCGATCCGAACGTGCTGGACCCCGCGCAGAGCGGCAGCTTCGTGGAGCGCGTGGTCTTCTCCGCGCTCTGCGACAAGCTCGTCGATGTGGCGCCGGACCTTTCCTTCCGCGCGGAACTCGCGACCGGCTGGCAATGGTCGCCGGACGGGATGGCGCTGACGCTGACCTTGCGGGACGGCGCGCGCTTCCATGACGGCAGCGCGATCGATGCCGCGGCGGTGAAGGCCAATCTCGACCGCTACCGCACCGCGCGCGAAAGCCGCCGCCGCACCGAACTCCGCCAGGTGAGCGAGGTCGTCGTCGTCGATCCCCGCACCCTGCGCCTCATGCTCAGCGAGCCCTTCGCGCCGCTGCTCTCCGTGCTGTCCGACCGCGCGGGCATGATGCTGTCCCCCGCCGTGCTGCCTCTGGCGGAGCGAATTGGGGAAAATCCCGTCTGCTCCGGCCCCTATCGCCTGACGCGGCGCGTGGCGCAGGACCGCATCGAGATGGAGAAGCATGCTGGGCACTGGAACGCGGCCAACATGCACGCCGATCGCCTGGTCTTCCTGCCCATCCCCGACAACAATGTCCGCCTGCTGAATCTGCGCGGCGGGCAGCTCGACCTCATCGAGCGCGTGGCACCCTCCGACCTTCCGGCCGCGGAGCGCGACCGGCGCATCCGCATCGTCGCCGGCCCCTCCATCGCCTACCAGACCATCAGCTTCAACATCGCCGGCGGGCCGCTGGCGCAGCGGCCCCTCGGCGCCGATCCGCGCGTGCGGGAAGCCTTCGAACTCTCCATCGACCGCGCCATCATCAACCAGGTCGCAATGGAAGGGCGCTTCACGCCGAACAACCAGCCGGAAGCGCCCGGCACGCCCTACCACTTCGCGGATCTCGCCGCACCGGCGCGCGACCCCGCCCGCGCCCGCGCGCTGCTGCGCGCCGCGGGGCATGACCGCGTTTCCTTCACGCTGAAGGTCGCGAACCAGCCGATGGAAACGCAGATCGCCACCATCATCCAGTCCATGGCGGCGGAAGGCGGCTTCGACATCCGCATCGAAACGCTGGAGGCCAGCACGATGGTCGCCAGCACGGTGCGCGGCGACTACGAAGCCGCGATGGCGATCTGGTCAGGCCGCCCCGACCCCGATGGCAATATCAGCTTCTGGCTCGCCTCCGACGGCTTCCTCAACTGGGGCAAGTACGCCAACCCGCGCCTCGACGACCTCTTCGCCCGCGCGCGCGCCGTCACGGCCACGCCACAACGCCAGGCGCTGTACCGCGAAGCCGCCACCCTCTGGATGGCGGAACGGCCGCACATGATGCTGTTCCACTACCGCTGGTTCTGGGCCATGCGCGCGGGCATGGAAGGCTTCGAACCCAGCCCGGACGGCATCATCCGGCTGGCGGGGCTGCGGCTGCCGCGGTAGCGCGGGTGGCCCGGGGAAGGGACGCCGTCCCTTCCCCGTACCCCAACCCTGCCAAGGGCCAGCGGGCCCTTGGGAACCCATGAGATTGGGCGGTGAAGGGAGGGGCACCGAGCGCGTTCCGAACCATCGGTCGCGCCGTGCCCCTCCCTTCACCGCCCAATAACCTCGCGGTCCAGGGTCCCGCTGGACCCTGGCGCGGGTGAGGTCTGGAGAGGGGCGCGCAGCCCCTCTCCAGGGACGACCCGCGTCAGCCGCGAGCGCCGAAGGCCTGCAGCCGGGTCGTGTAGGCGTTGCCCGTGGACGGCACCCACACCGTCTCCGAGTTCTCGCCCGTGCCGACCTGCACCGGCACCTGGCCCGGGCGCGGCGCCTGGGCGAGGTTCTGGTCGAGGTAGTTCACGGTCGCCTCGCCGCGGCTGTTGTACTGCACGGCCACGCGGCCGCCGCCGACGATGTTGCTGCTGCCCGCGGGCCCGTATTCGACCGAGGAGTTCTCGCCCGTGCCCACGCTGCGCGGGTAGGACGCGTCCTGCGCCAGCACGGGGGAGGCGGCGACGACGCCGGCGGCGATCACGGCGGCGGCGATGCGGTTGATGGTGCTCATGATACTCTTCCTTACTCTCTGGCGACGAAGCGGGGCGGATCGATGGGTCCGTCATCCAGGGCTTCGTTGTTGGACCCAGGATGGTTCCGGCGCGCCGTTCACGCCAATCGCGCATCCGCATCGCCGATATTCGCTTCCCTGATGGCACGCTTCCGTGCGCTTCCCTTGGCGGTGGCGAGGCGCTACCCATACGCGCGGAGGATGACCCCGCATGAACGTGATCGCTGACGATGTTGCCCAGCTGCTCGATACCGCTGCCCGCGCCGCGCGCGAGGCCTCGGCCGTGCTGGCGACCGCGCCGCGACCGCAGCGGGATGCGGCGCTGATGGCGGCGGCGGCGGCGCTGCGGGCGCGCGCCGATGTGGTGATCGCCGCCAATGCCGCGGATGTCGAGGGTGCGCCGGGTCTCTCCGCCGCCTTCCGTGACCGCCTGCTGCTGAATCCCGCGCGGGTGGAGGCGATGGCGCGCGCGGTGGAGGAGGTGGCCGCGCTGCCCGATCCCGTGGGCCGCGTGCTGGCGGAATGGACGCGGCCGAACGGCCTGGTGATAAGGCGCGTGACGCAGCCGCTCGGCGTCATCGGCATGATCTATGAAAGCCGACCGAATGTCGGCGCGGATGCCGCCGCGCTCTGCCTCAAGGCCGGCAGCGCCGTGATCCTGCGCGGCGGCAGCGAAAGCACGCGGAGTGCGGCTGCCATCCATGGCTGCATGGCGGAGGGGCTTCGCGCCGCGGGGCTGCCGGAGGCCGCGGTGCAGATCGCGCCGACGGCGGATCGCGCCTTCGTCGCGGCGATGCTGCGCGCGGCGGGTCTCATCGACCTCATCATCCCGCGCGGCGGCAAGGGGCTGGTGACGCGCGTGCAGCAGGAAGCGCGCGTGCCGGTGCTGGCCCATGCGGAGGGGCTCTGCCACACCTACATCCATGCGGCCGCCGATCCCGCCATGGCGCGCACGATCCTGGCGAATGCGAAGATGCGCCGCACCGGCGTCTGCGGCGCGACGGAGACGCTGCTGATCGACGCCGCCATCGCGCCATCCCTGCTGCCGCTGCTGGTCGCCGATCTTCGCGCGCTGGGCTGCGATTTCCGCGCCGATGACCGCGCGCGCGCCATCGTGCCGGACCTTCCCGCCGCGACCGAGGAGGATTTCCGCACGGAATGGCTGGATGCGATCCTCTCGGTGAAGGTGGTGGAGGGCGTCGGGCAGGCGCTCGACCACATCCGCCGCTTCGGCAGCGAGCATACGGAGGCGATCGTCACGCAGGATGAAGCCGTGGCCACGCAGTTCCTGAACGGCCTCGCCTCCGCCGTCGGCCTGTGGAACGCCTCCACGCAGTTCTGCGACGGCGGCGAATTCGGCTTCGGCGCGGAGATCGGCATCGCCACCGGCCGCCTGCATGCGCGCGGTCCCGTGGGGCCGGAACAGCTCTGCACCTGGCGCTACCAGGTGATCGGCACGGGCCAGACGCGACCGTAACGGCGCCGACAGTCTCGCTGTCGATTAGAACCTTGCTGGCGCCACGGTCTTTCCCCCTGACACACAGGGGGGAAGCCCGCATGACCGACGAACAGAAGAACTTCGCGCGCCGCCTGGTGCTCGGCGCCGCGGGCGCGGCGGTCCCGCTCACCCTGGCGCAGGCCCAGGCCCAGGCACAGCCCGCCACGCCCGCCCAGCCCGGCCCCGCGCTGCTGGCGGATCCGCGGGAGAAGTTCCCCCGCCCGCCCTTCCCGCGGCAGGAACAGCCCTGGCCGGGCCTCGCCTCCCGCATGGATCCGAAGCCCGACCACGGGGAGACCAGCTACCGCGGCAGCAACCGCCTGGCCGGCCGCCGCGCGCTGATCACCGGCGGCGACAGCGGCATCGGCCGCGCCGCCGCCATCGCCTATGCGCGGGAGGGTGCCGACGTCGCCATCAACTACCTGGACGCCGAGGAGGAGGATGCGCGCGACGTCGTGCGCCTGATCCGCGAGGCCGGGCGCAAGGCCGTCGCCATCCCCGGCGATCTGCGGCAGGAGGATTTCTGCACGCGGCTGGTGGAGCAGGCGGCGCGCGAATTGGGCGGGCTCGACATCCTGGTGAACAACGCGGCGCGGCAGACGGCGCAGACCTCGATCGCCGACATCACGACCGAGCAGTTCGACAGCACGATGAAGACGAACCTCTACGCGCTGTTCTGGCTGACGAAGGCGGCGCTGCCGCATCTCAGGCCGGGATCGGCGATCATCAACACCGCCTCCGTCGTCGCCTATGACCCGCCGGCCGCGCTGTTAGACTATTCCGGCACCAAGGCCGCCATCATCGCCTTCACGCGCTCGCTCGCGAAGCAGCTGGCGGCGCAGGGCATCCGCGTGAACGCCGTGGCGCCGGGCCCCTTCTGGACACCGCTCCAGCCCTCCGGCGGCCAGCAGCCGGACGCGCTGCCGCAATTCGGCGCGGAGGCCCCGATGGGCCGCCCGGGCCAGCCGGTGGAGCTGGCGGCCACCTATGTGCTGCTGGCCTCGGCGGAGGCGAGCTACACGACCGGCGACGTGCAGGGCGCCACCGGCGGGCGGCCGAACAGCTAGCAGGCTGCATCGCGCGCGGATTCCCGGCTAGGATGGCGCCAACCATCCTGTCGGGGAGAGACACGCGATGTTCCGCAGCCTGGCTGCACTGGCCCTTGCCCTGCTGCCGGGCGCGGCCCTGGCCGCCTGCCCGGACGTGCCCTCCGTGGCGCGGCTCGCCTCCGCCATCCTCGACCGCCGGCCCGCACCCCTGCCGGAGGCCCCGCTCAGCATGGCCGATGCCCTCTGCGCGCGGGACCGGCTGGTGGCGGTGCTGGCGCAGCCCTGGGGCGACCAGGTCGGCTGGAAGGTCGGCCTGACCAACCCCGCCGCCCAGGCCCGCTTCGGCGTGCCGCATCCCGTGGCCGGCGCCATCTTCCACGGCACGCTGCGCGCCCGCTCCGGCGCCGAGTTTCCCGCGAATTTCGGCATCGTCCCCGCGGTGGAAAGCGACCTGCTGGTGCGCGTCAGGGATGAGGGGGTGAACGAGGCCGGCGAGGATCCCGTCGCGCTGCTCCGCCACCTCGACGCCGTGATCCCCTTCATCGAGCTGCCGGACCTGGTCCATGGCGGCAACGTGCCCTGGTCCGGGCCGCTGCTGGTCTCCATCAATGTCGGCGCCCGCTTCGGCGTGGTGGGGGAGGAGATCGCGGCCCAGGCGACGCCCGAATTCGCCGCGGCGCTGGCCTCCATGACCGTGACGCTGGCGGATGACACGCGCGAATTGTCCCGCGCCCCGGGCAGCGCGCTGCTCGGCCATCCGCTGAACGCGCTGGCCTGGCTGGTGAAGGATCTGCGGGAACAGGGCCGCCGGCTGCGGGCGGGGGACATCGTCTCGCTCGGCGGCTTCTCCCCCGCGCTGCCGGTGCAGGCGGGGCGGACCTACACGGCCACCTATGCGGGGCTGGCCGGGCAGCCGGTCAGCGTGACGGTGCGCATCCATTGACCATCAATTCCTGGGGGGACCGGCGGCGCCGGCGGATCGGGCTGCTGGGCGGCAGCTTCAACCCGGCGCATGAGGGGCACGCCCATGTCGCCCGGGTGGTGCGCCGGGCGCTCCGGCTGGATGAGGTCTGGCTGCTGGTCTCCCCGGGCAATCCGCTGAAGCCCCGCGCCGGCATGGCGCCCTTCGCGCAGCGCCTGGCCAGCGCGCGGCGCATCGCCGATGGCCGGCGGATCGTGGCCGCGGACATCGAGGCGCGGCTCGGCACCCGCTACAGCATCGCGACGCTGGCGGCGCTGCGCCGGCGCTTCCCGCGGGCGCGCTTCGTCTTCGTCATCGGGGCGGACAACCTGGCGCAGCTGCCGCGCTGGCGGGGGTGGGAGGCGCTGGTGGCGCGCACGCCGATCGCCGTGCTGCCGCGCCCGGGCTGGACAAGAGTGGCGCTGGCGGGCAAGGCGGCGCATCGGATGGCGCGCCACCGTCGGCGGCCCGCCGCGTTGCTCTCGGGCCCCCGCCCGGCGCATGCCCCCTGGTCCTTCGTGCCGGCGACCGAGCACGCTGCCTCCGCCACCGCGATCCGGGCGGCGATGCGCGCGGCGTGACGGTGGCCGTTGTGCTAGGTCGTGTTGAACCCTGTTCTGGAGAGGAGGCGGCCATCGCCCGCACGCCCAAGACCCCCGCGGCGCCCGCCGAGGAGGATGTGAAGCCGAAGCGCGCTGCCAAGGCGGCCGCGACGACGAAGGCGCCCGCCGCCAAGGCGGCCGCGAAGCCC
Organism: Falsiroseomonas ponticola; assembly: GCF_016805305.1. Lineage (GTDB taxonomy): Bacteria > Pseudomonadota > Alphaproteobacteria > Acetobacterales > Acetobacteraceae > Falsiroseomonas > Falsiroseomonas ponticola. The sequence continues at coordinate 342,060 of NZ_JAERQN010000001.1, forward strand.
AAGGCGACGGCCGCCAAGGCCCCGGCCAAGCCCGCCGCGAAGCCCAAGGCAGCGGCTGAGAAGGCGCCCGCCAAACCCGCCGCCAAGCCCAAGGCAGCGGCCGCCAAGGCCCCCGCCAAGCCCGCCGCGAAGCCCAAGGCAGCGGCTGAGAAGGCGCCCGCCAAGCCCGCCGCCAAGCCCAAGGCGACGGCCGCCAAGGCCCCGGCCAAAGCCGCCGCGAAGCCCAAGGCAGCGGCTGAGAAGGCGCCCGCGAAGCCCAAGGCCACCGCCACCAAGGCCCCGGCCAAGGCTGCCGCGAAGCCCAAGGCCGCCGCGGAGAAGGCGCCCGCCAAGGCCCCCGCCAAGCCCAAGGCCGCCGCCGCCAAGGCCACCGCCACCAAGGCCCCCCGCCCCACCCGCGCCAAGGCCGCGAAGCGGGAGAAGGTGCCCCTCGCCCTGCTCGACCGCCTGGTGGAAGCCGCCCGCAAATCCCTCGACGAGGACAAGGCCGAGGACATCGCCATCCTCGACGTCACCGGCCGCGCGGACTACGCCGACCGCCTGGTGATCGCGACCGGCCTGTCGGACCGCCAGATCCAGGCGATGGCCAGCCACCTCGAGGATGCCTTCGAGAAGGAGGGCCTGAAGCTCCGCCGCGACGCCACCCAGGCCTCCCCGGACTGGGTGCTGATCGATGCGGGCGACCTCGTCATCCACCTCTTCAAGCCCGAAGCCCGCCAGCTCTACGCGCTGGAACGGATGTGGGGCCCGGACAGCCCCGGCGCCTCCACGCTCGACCGCACGCCCCTGCCCGATGACGGCAGCGTGCCGGAACCCGGCATCGAGGACGACGACGAGGCGTGACCCGCGGCGGCGCCGCTTCCAGCTCGCGCGGCGGGGCCGCTCCCCGCTCCCGCGGGCTCGGCCTCCTCGCCATCGGGCGCATCAAGCCCGGGCCGGAGAAGGCGCTGTTCGACCAGCACGCGGCGCGTCTCCGCCCGGCCCTGGCCGTGACGGAGCTGCCCGAAGGCCAGGGCGCCAGCGCGGCGGAGATCCGGCGGCGGGAAGGCCAGGCCCTCCTCGCCGCCCTGCCGCCCCAGGCCTTCGCGGTGGCGCTCGACCTCGGCGGCCAGGCCCCGACCAGCGAGGCCCTGGCCGCGCTGGTCGAGAAATGGGAAGGCCTCGCCCGCCCCATCACCTTCCTGGTCGGCGGCGCGGAGGGGCTCGACCCCGCCGTGCTGGACCGCGCCGACCACCGCCTGTCCCTAGGCCCCCTGACCTGGCCGCATTTCCTGGTCCGCGGCCTGCTGGCGGAGCAGCTGTTCCGGGCGCAGGCGATCCGGACGAACCATCCCTACCACCGCGCCTGGCGGCCCTGAACCGTCAGTCCAGCGCCTGCGCCAGCATCAGCCGGTGCCCCTCCGGGAAGGCCACCACCATCTCCCGCATCCCGTGCGGCCGGTCGCTCGGCGGGTTCAGGACCAGCGCGCCCCGGGCGGCGAACTCGGCATGCAGCGCGTCGATGTCATCGACCTCGAGGTAGCCGAACCAGCTGTGGTCGCCGGTCTCCGCGGCCGGCAGCGCCTCCGGGCAATGGCCCATCATCAGCCGCACCGCGCCCCGCGTCAGCAGCCGCCAGCCGCGCATCTCCGCCCAGCCCAGCTCGAAGCCCAGCGCATCCCTCGCATAGGCGGCGCTGGCCTCCAGGTCCTTCACCGCCAGCACGAAGGCGAAGGGGCGCATCGTCTCGTCATCCATGGCTTCCGGTCCCGCTGTTGCGGATGAACCTGCCCGCGGCGCCGCGCTTCGGCTACCCTGCCCGGCGACACCGCGCCGGAGCCTGCCGCATGTTCGTCCTGTTGATCCTGCTCGCCATCGCCTGGGTCGGCGTCCATGTCGGCGTCTCCGGCACCGCGCTGCGCGGCCGCCTGGTGGCCGCGGTCGGGGAGAAGCGGTTCCTGCTGGGCTATTCCATCCTCTCCTTCGTGCTGATCTTCGCCATGGTCATGGCCTGGCGGCGGTCGGAGACGGTCTTCCTCTGGTCCGCGCCCGCGGAGCTGCGCTGGGTGCTGGCCTTCCTGATGCTGCCGGTCTTCATCCTGTTCATGGCCAGCCACAAGCGGAACCCGACCGCCTTCGGCAACAAGGGGCTGGGGGAGGAAGCGCGGGGCATCCAGCGCGTCACGCGCCACCCCATGCTGTGGTCCTTCGGCGGCTGGGCGGTGATCCACATGATCGCCAATGGCGATACCGCGGCCCTGGTCTTCTTCGGCGCCTTCGCGGTGACGGCCTTCCTCGGCATGCCCTCGATCGACGCCAAGCTGGCGGCCCGCCACCCGGAAGCCTGGCCGCGCTTCGCGGCCCAGACCTCCATCCTGCCCTTCGGCGCCATCGCCGCGGGCCGCAACCGCCTGGCGCTGAAGGAAATCGGCCTGATGCCGCCGCTGGTGGGGCTGCTGGTCTGGGCGGCGCTGCTGCATTTCCACCGCGGCATCTTCGGCGTGCCGGCCCTCCTCCTCGGCGGCTGATCACGATGCCTTGAAATCGCCCCGGCCTGCCGCCATTCCCTGCGGCAACCGGGGGTGATCGATTCGATGCAGGAAGTCCTGACGGCGGCGGACGCCGATGCCTCGCCGCGCGCACGCCTGGCGCGCCTGATCCTGTCCAAGCGGTTCCAGCACGGCGTCACCGCGCTGATCCTGCTGAACGCCGTGACGCTGGGGCTCGAGACCTCGGACAGCATCATGGCCGCCTGGGGCGGGCCGCTGGTGGCGCTGGACCACCTCCTGCTCTGGATCTTCACGGCGGAACTGGCGCTGCGCATCTACGCCTTCCGCGGCCGCTTCTTCCGCGACCCCTGGGGCATCTTCGACCTGATCGTGGTCGGCATCGCCTGGGCGCCGGCCAGCGGCCCGCTGGCCGTGCTGCGCGCGCTGCGCGTGCTGCGGGTGCTGCGCCTGGTCAGCGTGGTGCCGAGCCTGCGCAACGTGGTGGAGGCGATGCTGGCCGCCCTGCCCGGCATGGGCAGCATCGTGCTGCTGATGGCGCTGATCTTCTACGTCTTCGGCGTGATGGCGACGAAGCTGTTCGGCGACGTGATGCCGGAGCAGTTCGGCGACCTGGGCACCGCGCTGTTCACGCTGTTCCAGCTGATGGCGATGGATGATTTCGGCAATGTCGTGCGCCAGGCGATGGAGCATGTGCCGCTGGCCTGGCTGTTCTTCTTCCCCTTCACCATCCTGGCCACCTTCGTGGTGCTCAACCTCTTCATCGGCGTGATCGTGGAAAGCATCCAGACGCTGCGCGAGCAGCGCGAAAGCGCCGATGCCCGCGCCGCCCAGGTGGCGACGGAGGCGGCGCGGAGCGAGGCGCATCTCGACACCCGGATGCTGCTGCAGGAAATCCGGGCCCTGCGCGCGGAAGTGGCGGCGCTGCGCGGCGCCGCGCCCCCCGTCAGGGAGTGATCCGGAAGCCGCGCTCGGCCGGGACGTAGTGGCGCCAGTCCATGATGTCCCCGGGGATGCCGGCCAGCACCGCCTGCACGTCATTCGTCACCGGCGGGCTCAGCCGGTAGTAGCTGTGCCCGCTGCCGCCGCCGGAGACCTGGGTGCAATCCACCAGCGTGACCTTGCGCGGCAGGTCCGTCAGCGTCCGCGGCCCGGCGACGCCCAGGCGATCCGGGTTGGACTTGGTGATGTCGCTGACCTGCAGCACGCGGTCGTTGTTGGCGTAGTAGACATGCACGGCGGAAGCCAGCTCCGGCAGGCGCTGGAACTTGTGCGCCAGCTCGAAGGCGTCGTTGTCCTCATCCGCCGCCATCAGGAAGATGTTGTCGAAGATGCGCGGCATGCCGCCCGGCTTGTAGTCCCGCCCGAAGGCCTGGATGGCGTGGCGCAGCGCGAAATGGCCCATGGAATGCACGACCAGGTGGATGCGCTGGCCGCACATCTCGTCCTGCGCCATCTCCTTCACGAAATCGACCAGCTTCTTCAGCACCCGCGCCATGGCGCTGGCGGAGGCCTCGGCATCCGTCCGGTCGTTGAAATAGGCGAGGCGCAGCCGGGAGGATTCGGCCGAGACGTCCGGCACCACCGTGCGGCCATCGGAAGGCCAGGAGAAGACCGCCACCTCCAGCGGCCGCTTCGCCGTCGCATAGACCTGGCGGAGCTGCGCCGCATTCTCCAGCGCATCGGTGAAGCTGCAGTTGAAGCCGTGGATGAAGACCAGCAGGTCCGCCTTGTTCGCCCGCATCCGGTCGCGCAGCGCCGGCAGCGCGATGTCGGACCCGTAGGTGGGCGGGCGCTTCGTGGCGGGGTCGCCGGCATCGATGACATCGGCGATCACCTCCACCGTCTTCACGGCGTAGGATTTCGGGTCGTGCGGCTTCTTCCCCTTCACCGTCACATCGGCATAGCCGTAGCGGACGCAGAAGGGGCCATCGGGGTTGTAGTTCTTCCCGAAGGGCTCGGCCGGATCGGCGGTGTGGTTGCGGTTGGTGGCGAAATAGACCCTGGTTTCCATGGGACGTTCCTCGCGGCAGCGGAGGAACGAAACCATATCGTTATGAGATGGGGAAGCCGTTTCCGGCGCCCGGGCGGGTTTTGCGCCGGCGCCCGGCCGGGTTAAAGCGGGCCCGCCAGCCCCGCCGGAGACCGCGCCCATGCCCGCACCCGCCCGCCGCCCCGTGATGCTCGCCATCCTCGATGGCTGGGGCTGGAGGGAGGAGGTGGCGGACAACGCCGTGCGCCAGGCCGCCACCCCCTGCTTCGACGCGCTGTGGCAGGCCGGGCCGCGCAACTTCCTGCACACCTCGGGCCTCGATGTCGGGCTGCCCAAGGGGCAGATGGGCAATTCGGAGGTCGGGCACCTCAACATCGGCGCCGGCCGCGTGGTGATGCAGGATCTGGTCCGCATCGACGCCGCCTGCGCCGATGGCTCCATCGCGACCTTGCCGGCGCTGGTGGCGCTGCTGGCGAAGCTGAAGGCCAGCGGCGGGCGGCTGCATCTGATGGGCCTGCTCTCCACCGGCGGCGTGCACAGCCACCAGGACCATGCGGTGGCGCTGGCCCGCGCCGCGACCGCGCAGGGCATCACCGTGCTGGTGCATGCCTGGACCGATGGCCGCGACACCGCGCCCGACAGCGCCGCGGGCTTCGTGCGGGACTTCGAGGCCGCGCTGCCGGCGGGTGCGACCATCGCGACCGTCTGCGGCCGCTACTTCGCGATGGATCGCGACAATCGCTGGGAACGCGTCTCCCAGGCCTATGACGTGATGGCCACGGGCAAGGGCGCCCGCCACCCCACCGCCCAGGCCGCCATCGCCGCGGCGCATGCCGCCGGCAAGACCGATGAATTCATCCCCGCCACCGCCATCGGCGATTACGGCCTGCGCGCGGATGGCGACCGGGATGGCATGCGCCACGGCGATGCCGTGCTCTGCTTCAACTTCCGCGCCGACCGGGTGCGGGAGATCATGACGGCGCTGCTCGATCCCTCCTTCACCGGCTTCGCGCCGGACCCCACGGTGCACTTCGTGGCGGCGGCGGGCCTCACGGAATACAGCAACGCGCTGGCGCCCTTCATGGCCGCGCTGTTCCCGCCGCAATCGATGGAGGACATCCTGGCCGCCGTCGTCAGCCGCGCCGGCCTGAAGCAGCTGCACATGGCGGAGACGGAGAAGTATCCGCACGTCACCTACTTCCTGAATGGCGGGGAGGAAGCGGCCTATCCCGGGGAGGATCGTGTCATGGTCGCCTCCCCCAAGGTCGCGACCTATGACCTCCAGCCGCAGATGTCGGCGCCGGAGCTGGCGGAGAAGGCGGTGACGGCGATCGAATCCGGCGCCTATGACCTCATCGTGCTGAACTTCGCCAATGCCGACATGGTGGGCCATACCGGCAGCCTGGAGGCCGCGATCAAGGCCTGCGAGGCGGTGGATGCGGGCCTGGCGCGCATCGCCGGCGCGGTGCGGGAGGCCGGCGGCTGCCTGCTGGTCACCGCCGACCACGGCAATGCGGAGATGATGCGCGACCCCGTCACGGGCGGCCCCCACACGGCGCACACCACCAACGTGGTCCCCGTGCTGCTGATGGGCGCGCCCGAGGGTGCCACGCTGGCCGAGGGCCGCCTGGCCGACCTGGCGCCGACGCTCCTGGCCCTGCTCGGCCTCCCCCAGCCCGCCGCCATGACCGGCACGTCGCTGCTGCGCTAAGGCCTCCCGGTCCAGGGGGCGGTTGCCCCCTGGCATGGGGGGCGCGGGGGGAACAGAGTTCCCCCCGCATCACGCGCAGGACCTCATGCCCCCGACCCGTCGCCTCGGCCCCCACCGCATCATCGACCTCCCCGCCGCCGCCGGCGCGCATCTCCCCCGCATGCCCTGGTCGCATCGCGTGCTGCTGGAGAACCTGCTCCGCACCGCCGATGCGGAGACCGCGCGCGCCGGCCAGGCCGCCCTCCTCGCCTGGCTGGAGACCGGCCGCAGCGCCGCCGAAATCCCCTTCGCCCCCGGCCGCATCCTGATGCATGACACCACCTGCGGCCCCGCCTTGGTGGACATCGCCGCGATGCGCGACGTGCTGGCGCAGGCGGGCGGCGATCCCGCGCGGCTCAACCCCGCCGTCCCCGTCGCGACCTCCGTCGATCATTCCGTCGCGGTGGACCTCGCCGGCACGCGCGCGGGCCTCGCCCACAACATGGCGCGGGAGATGGAGCGGAACGCGGAGCGCTATCGCTTCATGAAATGGGCCGCGCAGGCCGTGCACGGCTTCCGCGTCTTCCCGCCCGGCACGGGCATCATGCACACCATCAACCTGGAGCGCCTGGCCACCGTCGTCACGACGGAGCGGCGGCATGGCGAATCCTGGGCCGTGCCGGACACGCTGGTCGGCACGGACAGCCACACGCCCATGGTGAACGCCATCGGCGTGCTGGGCTGGGGTGTCGGCGGGATCGAGGCCGAGGGCGTGATGTTCGGCGTGCCCGTCGCGCTGCGCATCCCCGATGTGGTCGGCGTGCGCCTCACCGGCGCGCTGCCCGCCGGCGTGCTGGCCACCGACCTCGCGCTGGTGGTGACGGAACGGCTGCGCCGCGCCGGCGTCTCGGGCGAGTTCGTGGAGTTCTTCGGCCCGGGCGCGGCGACGCTGACGGCGATGCAGCGTGCGGTGGTCGCCAACATGGCCCCCGAATACGGCGCAAGCACCGGCTGCTTCGCGATCGATGCCGCGACGCTCGACTTCCTTCGCGCCACCGGCCGCGACGCAGCGCAGGTCGCGCTGGCGGAAGCCTATGCGCGGGCCAATGCCCTCTGGGCCGATCCCGCCGCCGATCCGCGCGTGACCGCGTTGGTCGAGATCGACCTCGCCGCGCTGCGCCCCTCCCTGGCCGGCCCGCGCCGGCCGCAGGACCGGCTGGACACCGCCGCCGTCCCCGCCGCGCTCGCCCCGCTGCGCGGCCAGGCGACGGCGACCATCCCCGCCGATGCCGTCGCCATCGCCGCCATCACCTCCTGCACCAACACCAGCGACACGGGGCTGCTGGTCGCGGCCGGGCTGCTGGCGCGGAACGCCCGCGCGCTCGGCCTCTCCACCCCGCCCTGGGTGAAGGCATCCCTCACCCCCGGCTCGCCGGCGGCCGAGCGGCGGCTGCGCCGCGCGGGCGTGCTGGAAGAGCTGGAGGCGCTGGGCTTCGCCATCGTCGGCCATGGCTGCGCCACCTGCATCGGCAATGCCGGCCCCCTGCTGCCGGAGGTCGCGCGGGCGGTGGAGGCGGAGGGGCTGAAGCCCATCGCCGTGCTGTCCGGCAACCGCAATTTCCCGGGCCGCGTGCATGCGCAGATCGATGCCGCGCTGCTGGCCTCGCCCCCGCTCGTCGTCGCGCATGCCATCGCCGGGCGCGCCGCCCTCGACATCGCGCGCGACCCGATCGGCCACCGCGCGGATGGCCGCGCCGTGACGCTGGCCGATCTCTGGCCCGGGGAGGCCGAGGTCGCCGCCCTGCTCGCCACCGCGACCGATCCCGGGGATGTGGCGGCCGCGGCGGCGGAGGCCGAGGCCGCGGGCCCCTGGGCGGCGCTGCAGGCCCCCGCCACGCCGCGCTTCCCCTGGGACGGCGCCAGCACCTATCTCCGCCCGCCGCCCTTCGTCACGCTGTCGCCGCCCCCCGCCGCCGCCTTCACCGCGCATCCGCTGCTGGTGCTGGGCGACGACATCACCACCGACCACATCTCCCCCGCCGGCGCGATCCCCGCCACCAGCGACGCCGCCGCCTGGCTGGTGGAACGCGGCGAGGATCCCCTCGACCTCAACGTCTATGCCGCCCGGCGCGGGAACTGGGAGGTGATGCTGCGCGGCCTCTTCACCAACCGCACCGTGGTGAACCACCTGGCGCCCCCCGGCCTGCCCCCCGGCCACACCATCCATGCGCCGAGCGGCGAGGCGCTGCCCGCCTGGCGCGCCGCGGCGCGCTATGCCGCGGATGGCCTGCCCGTCGTCATCATCGCCGGCGAACGCTACGGCACGGGCTCGTCGCGCGACTGGGCGGCGAAGGGCGCGCAGCTGCTCGGCGCGCGGGCGGTGCTGGCGAACAGCTTCGAACGCATCCACCTCGCCAACCTCATCGGCATGGGCGTGCTGCCGCTGCGCCTGCCCGAGGGCTGGCGGCCGGCCGCGCTCGGCCTCCGCCCCGGCGACACCATCGCGGTGGCGCTGGATCCCGCCGCCCTGGCGCCCCGCGCGCCCATCGCCGTCACGATCCGCCGCGCCGATGGCCGGACGGAGCAGGGCATCGCCACCGCGCTGCTGGACACGGCGCGGGACGTGGCGCTGATCCGCGGCGGTGGCATGATCCCCGCCATCCTGCGCCGCGCGCGGGAGGGGGAAACACCATGAGCGACGATCTTCTGCCCGGCTGGTCCGACCAGGTCGTGGAGACACCGGGCGGCGCCCGCATCCGCGCCCGCCGCGCGGGCTCCGGCCCGCCCCTGCTGCTGATGCACGGCAACCCGCAATCCCACGTCATCTGGCACCGCATGGCGCCGGAACTGGTGAAGCACTTCGACTGCGTGGCGATCGACCTGCGCGGCTATGGCGACAGCACCGGCCCGGGCGACCTGTCGCTGCCCTACTACGACCCCGCCGACTACACCTTCCGCGCCATGGCGCAGGACGCGATCGCCGTCATGGCCCATTTCGGCCATGCGCGCTTCAATGTCTGCGGGCATGACCGCGGCGGGCGCGTGACGCATCGCCTGGGCCTCGACCACCCCGAGGCGGTGATCCGCGCCGCCATCCTCGACATCCTGCCCCAGCGCCACGTCTATGCGAATGTCACCAGGGACTGGGCGATGAAGTCCTGGCACTGGGTCTTCATGCCGCAGGAGGAAGGGCTGCCGGAACGGATGATGGAATCCGTCCCCGCCGACTGGTTCATGGCCCGCAAGATCGGCAAGAAGGGCATGGGCATGTCGATCTTCGACCCGCGCGCGGTCGCCGAATATGTGCGCTGCTTCACGCCCAAGACCATCCGCGCCTCCTGCGCCGACTACCGCGCCTGCGCCACGCTCGACCTCGCCATGGACAATGCGGATTACGAGGCGGGAAGGCGCCTGGCCTGCCCGGTGCACGTGCTCTGGGGCCGCCTCTCCCACACCCAGGCCGTGTTCGACGACGTGCTGCCGGTGTGGCGGGACTACGTCACGGGCCCGCTTTCCGGCCGCGCCGTGCGCAGCGGCCACTACCTCGCGGAACACGCGCCGGAGGAGGTGCTGGCCGAGATCCTGCCCTTCTTCGCACCCTGACCGGTTGCATCACGCCCGGGTGAGGCGCGGGCTTTCGTTGCGCCCGGGGCCGGGGCGCGCTTGCCCCCCCCGGGGCGGCGGGGCATGGAGGCGCCGGTGTTCGCGACCCCAACCGTTGGCGGGACCTGGCCGTGACGACATCGTTGCCCCTGCGCCCGAAGCCCCCAAGGGAACCCCCAAGGGAACCCCCAAGGGAAACTCCAAGGGAACCACCGGCGGCAGCCCGGGCGGAACCGCCCGGGCGGCCGGTGCAATGGCACCTCGCCCTCTTCGCCGCGGTGCTGGCGCTGCCCATCCTGGTCTTCGTCGCGGCGCTGCTGTGGCGCGTCGGCAATGTCGAACGCGCGCGGCTGGAGCAGGAGGCCCTGGCCGCCGCCCGCGGCGCCGCCGTGGCGGTGGACCGCGAGCTGGCGGGGCTTTCCGCCATGCTCAACCTGCTCAGCCTCTCCCAGCCCCTGCGGGCGGGGGACCTGCCGGCCTTCCACGCCCAGGTGGTGGAGCTGCAGGAACGCCTCGGCGTCACCGCCGTGCTGCGCGATGCGGCGGGGCGGCGCCTGGTCAATGCCCGCGTGCCCTTCGGCTCCCCCCAGCTGATGACCACGCTGCCCGCGCCCGCGGCCACGCGGCCCCGGCCCACCATGATCTCCGGCCTCTTCCAGGGCGCCGCGGCCGGGGAGGCGCTGTTCGCCATCGAGATCCAGATCCCGCCCCTGCGGCCGGGGGAAGGCCCGGCCTTCCTCAGCCTCAGCCTGCCCGTGACGCGCATCCGCGACGTGCTGGCCAGCGAACGCATCCCCCGCGAATGGACCGTGGCGGTGGTGGATGATGGCGGCACCATCCTGGCCCGCAACGCGCGGCACGAGGAATTCGTGGGCCGCCCCGCCACGCAGGATCTGCGCGACAACACAAGGGGGCGGGAGGGGACGTGGCGCGGCACCACCGCGGATGGCCGCCCGGTGCTCGGCACCTATGCGCGCTCGGCGCTCGCGGATTGGCGGGTCGCGGTCGGCGTGCCGGACCACACGCTGGCGGAACCGCTGCGCCGGTCCCTGCTGCTGCTGGTGGCCACGGGCGCGCTGCTGGCGCTGATCTCCCTGCTGCTGGCGCTGGCCTTCGGCCGCCGCATCGCCGCCCCCCTGCAGGCGGTGGCGGCCAGCGCGCGCGCCATGGGGGATGGCGCGGTGGTCCCGGCGGTGCCCAGCGGCATCCGGGAAGTCGCGCAGATCGGCGATGCGCTGGCCACCGCCTCCGCCACCCTGCATGCGCGGGAGGAGGAGCTGAAGCGCCTGAACGAGGCGCTGGAGATCCGCGTGATGGAGCGCACGCGCGACCTGGCGGAGACCAATGCCCGCCTGATCGCCGCCGCCACCGGGCGCGACCGGGCGGAGGAACAGCTGCGCCAGGCGCAGAAGATGGAGGCCGTGGGCCGCCTGACCGGCGGCGTGGCGCATGACTTCAACAACCTGCTGACCGTGGTGCTGGGCAACCTGACCCTGGTGAAGCGCCGCCTGGATGAGGGGGTGGAGGAGCGCGTCCGGCGGGGGATCGAGGGCGCGATCGAGGGCGCGCAGCGCGCCGCCAGCCTCACCGCGCGCCTCCTCGCCTTCTCCCGCCAGCAGCCCCTGGCGCCGGAGGCGGTGGATGTGAACCGCCTGGTGGCCGGCATGTCGGACCTGCTGCGGCGCACGCTGGGGGAGGATGTGGCGGTGGAGACGGTGCTGGCCGGCGGCCTCTGGCGCGCCCATGCCGATCCGAACCAGCTCGAATCCTCCCTGCTGAACCTGGCGGTGAATGCGCGGGACGCCATGCCGGGCGGCGGCAAGCTGACCATCGAGACCGCCAACGCCTATCTGGACGAGGCCTATGCGGCGGGGCGGGACGAGGTGAAGCCCGGCCAGTATGTGGCGATCTGCGTCTCCGACACCGGCGCGGGCATGCCCCCCGACGTGGTCGGCCGCGCCTTCGAACCCTTCTTCACCACCAAGCCCGTGGGCAAGGGCACGGGGCTCGGGCTCAGCCAGGTCTATGGCTTCGCCAAGCAGTCCGGCGGCCATGCCGCCATCTACAGCGAACCCGGCCATGGCACGGCCGTGAAGCTCTACCTGCCCCGGCTGCGGGATGGCGAGCTGCCCGCCGATGCGCCGACCGTGGTCGCGCTGCCGGAGATGCCGCGCGACGGCGCCGGCCGCCTGGTGCTGCTGGTGGAGGACGACCCGATGGTGCGGGACTTCGCCGTGACGGCGCTGGAGGAAGGCGGCTGCCGCGTGGTGGCCGCCGCCGATGGCCCGGCGGCGCTGGCGGCGCTGGACGCCCATCCCGGCATCGCCATCCTCTTCACCGACGTGGTGCTGACCGGGCCGATGAACGGCAGGCAGCTGGCCAATGCCGTGCTGGAACGCCGCCCCGGCCTGCCGGTGCTGTTCACCACCGGCTATACCCGCAACGCCATCATCCACCATGGCCGGCTGGATGAGGGGGTGCAGCTGCTGGGCAAGCCCTATTCAGCGGCCGGGCTGGTGGCCAAGGTGCTGTCCCTGCTGGATGGGCCCGACGGGCCCCCGCCGCCGCCTTCGCCATCGGATGCCGCATGACCATCGACTGGTATTTCGACCTCGTCTCCCCCTTCGCGCATCTGGCGCTGCCGCGCGTGCTGGCGCTGGAACAGCGGCTCGGCCGGAAGGTGACGCTGAAGCCCATCGTGCTGGGCGCGGTGCTGGCGCATTGGGGGCAGCTGGGCCCGGCGGAGATCGCGCCGAAGCGCCGGCAGACCTATCGCCAGGTGCAGTTCCAGGGCGGCGCCGCGCTGCGCTTCCCGCCCGCCCATCCCTTCCGGTCGCTGGAGGCGCTGCGCCTGGTGACGGCGCTGGGCGCGACGGCGCCGGTCGTCTCCGCCGCCTTCGCCTTCATCTGGGCGGAAGGCCGCGACCCGGTGGTGGAGGCGACCGGCTTCGCCGCGCAACTCGGCGTGGATGACGCCGCCGCGCTGGTGGCGGGCAGCGGCGCCCGGGAAAGGCTGCGGGAGGCGACGGCGGAGGCGATCGGCCGCGGCGTCTTCGGCGTGCCGACGCTGGCGGTGGGGGAGGAGCTGTTCTGGGGCGCCGACGCCATGCCCATGGCGGAAGCCTACCTGGCCGATCCCGGCCTGTTCGACACGCCGGCGATGCGCCGGCTGGATTCCCTGCCCATGGGCGTGGAGCGGAGGGGCCTATGAACCCGGTATCGCGTGCGGAAGCCTTCTGCGCCCGCTTCGGCCTGCGCATCCCGATCCTGCTGGCGCCCATGGCCGGCGCCTGCCCGCCCGGCCTGTCCATCGCCGTGGCGCAGGCCGGCGGCATGGGGGCCTGCGGCGCGCTGCTGATGGGCCCGGACGCCATCCTGGACTGGGCGCGCACGGTGCGGTCCGCCACCAACGGCGCCTTCCAGATGAACCTCTGGATCCCCGACCCGCCGCCGGCGCGCGACGCGGCGCGGGAAGCGGCGCTGCGCGGCTTCCTCCAGGGCTGGGGCCCGGCGGTGCCGCCGGAGGCCGGCGATGCCGCGCCGCCCGATTTCGGCGCGCAATGCGAGGCGCTGCTGCAGGCCGCCCCCGCCGTCGTGAGTTCGATCATGGGGGTCTATCCCGCGGATTTCGTGGCGCGGCTGAAGCAGCGCGGCATCGCCTGGTGGGCCACCGCCAGCACGGTGGCGGAAGCCCGCGCGGCGGAGGAGGCGGGCGCCGACGTCATCGTCGCCCAGGGCATGGAGGCCGGCGGCCATCGCGGCGCCTTCGAGGCCGGGCGCGCGGAAGCCGCCATGGTCGGCCTGCTCGCCCTGCTGCCCGCGGTGGTCGATGCGGTGCGCCTGCCCGTCGTGGCCACCGGCGGCATCGCGGATGGGCGGGGCGTGGCCGCCGCGCTGGCGCTGGGCGCTTCCGCCGCCCAGATCGGCACCGGCTTCCTGCGCTGCCCGGAAGCCCGCATCCCCGCCCCCTGGGCCGATGCCCTGGCCGCGACGCCGCCGGAGGGCACGGCCGTGACCCGCGCCTTCAGCGGCCGGGCGGGGCGCGGCATCGCCACCGCCTATGTGAAGGCCGCCGCCGCCCCCGACGCGCCGCCCCCCGCCCCCTACCCGGTGCAGCGCGGCCTGACCCAGCCGATGCGCGACGCCGCGGCGAAGGCCGGCGACATCGACCGCATGCAGGCCTGGGCCGGCCAATCCGCCATGCTGGCCCGCGCGGAGCCCGCCGAGGCCGTGGCCCGCACCCTGTGGGAGGATGCGCGCCGCCTGCTGGCGTAGCGGGCCGGGGGGGCCGCCGGGTCAGGCGGTGGAAGCCGTCACGGCCCTGTCCGGCCGCAAGCGCCCGCGCCTGCCCAGGCGATGCCCGCCGCCCCGCCCGCCGGGTCCTGGAAGCAGCCCGCGGCCCAGAGGCCGCTATAGGCCACGCCCCCCAGCACGGCCCGGCCATAGCCATGCGGCCGGTCCTCCTGCCAGCCGCCCTCGAAGCGGTCGCCATTGGCGAAGACCTGGGTGCCCGGCCCGGCGCGCCGGCCTTCCTGCCAGGCGCCCTCGAAATGGTCGCCATTGGCGGCGGTGAAGATGCCGAAGCCATGCGGCAGGCCCTGGCGCCATTCGCCGGCATAGCCATCGCCCGCCGCGTTGCGCGCCTGGCCCATGCCATCCGGCCGGCCATCCCGCATCACGCCGATGTAGCGCGTGGCCTGGCCCTCCGCCGCCACGCGGAACTCGGCGCTGCCCGGCCCTTCCGCCGGCCCGGCGGGGCAGGCGCCGAACCAGCTGGCCGTCTCGCCCGCCCGCGGCGCGGGGTTCCACAGCCAGCAGCCCCGCAGCCCATCCACCATCCAGCCCGGCCGCCCGGGCGCCGCCAGCGCCTCCGCCGGCGGCGGGCCGGGCCGGGCCCCGTCCGCCGGCTGGGCCGCCGCGGGCAGCGCGACAAGGCCGGCCAGCAGCGCCGCCCCAAGCAGTGGCCGCATCGTCATCGCGCCCTCATCCCGCCCCGCGGGGCCTATTGCGGCTGCAGGCCGGCAAGGCGCACCGCCTCCGCGTATTGCGCGCGCTCGCCGCGCAGGAAGGCGGCGAAGTCGCCGGCGCCCTGGCCCGTCGGCTCGATCCACAGCTCCCCGAAGCGCGCCCGGATGGCGGGCTCGGCCAGCGGCGCGCGCACCGCCGCCTCCAGCCGCGCGCGGGTCGCCTCCGGCACCGCCGCGTTGGTGAAGAAGCCGAACCAGGAATTGGAGGCGAAATCGGGCATGCCGAGTTCCGCGAAGCTGGGCACGCCCGGCGCCGCGGCCAGGCGCTGCCCATGCGCCAGCGCGATCGGCGTCAGCCGCCCCTCCCGCACCGGCGGCACCACCTCCGCCAGGATGCCGAGCACCATGTGCACCCGCCCCTCCAGCAGGTCCGGCAGCCACTGGCCCGATCCGCGATAGGGCACATGGGTGAAGTCGCCCCCCGTGCGCGCCTTCAGCAATTCGGTGCTGAGGTGGTTGGAGGTGCCGGTCCCGTAGCTGGCGTAGCTCAGCCCGCCCGGCCGGCTGCGCGACAGGGCCACCAGCCCCGCCAGGTCCCGCACGCCGAGCGAGGGGTGCACCACCAGCATGTGCGGCAGCACCGCCACATGCGCGAGCGGCGCGAAGTCGCGTTCCCCGTCATAGGGCAGGTTGCGCTGGATGAAGGGGTTGATGGTGAAGGAGTTGGAGGCCATCAGCAGCGTCGTGCCATCCGGCGCCGCGCGCGCGGCTTCCTGCGTCGCGATCACCGTGCCGCCGCCCGGCCGGTTGTCGATGACCATGGGCGCGCCGAGCAGCTGGCCGATGGTGGGCGCGAAGAGCCGCGCGACCAGGTCCATCGTGCCGCCGCCGGGGAAGGGCACCAGGATGCGCACCGGCCGCGCCGCGCCCTGCGCCAGCGCCGCCCCGGGCAGGCTTGCCGCCATCATGCCAAGGCTTCGCCGCCCGATCATTGCCCGCGCTCCCTCATGCCATCGGCGCAATGATGGAAGCGGCGCCTGCGGCCGGCAAGCGCGCGCTTCAGGCCTCGCTGACGCGCCCCAGGCAGGGCGCCAGCTCGGGGAAGCGCTGGCCGGCGGCGTCGAACAGCAGGCTGGCGATGCGGCGATAGCCGAAATGGGTGAAGTGCACCCCATCCTCCGCCCGCATGGTCTGGGTGGAGCGTTCCAGCGCCACCGCCGGCATGTAGCGCCCCTGCGCGTCGCTGGTGGCTTCCCAGGTCGGCAGGAACACCGCCCCCGCCCCTTCCGCCGCCGCCTGCTGGATCGCGTTCAGCTGCCGCGCCGCGCCGGCGAACTGGCTCTCCCGCATGTTGGGCAGGCCGAGCCACACGGCCCGCGCGCCGCCCTGCACCGCGTTCCCCGCCATCTCCGCCACGCGCTGGCCATACAGCTCCGCGAAGGCCGCCGTGCCGAAGGGGTAGCGCGCCCGCATCGATCGCAGGACCATCGGCCGGAAGTCGTTGGCGCCGATCCAGAACACCACCAGGTGCGGCCGGTGCCGCTGCACCAGGTCCCGCGACACCGCGGTCCAGTCGTATTCATCCCCGCGGGTCACGCCGGTGGCGTGCAGCGTGCCGTTGATGATGCGCAGCGTCTCCCGCCGCCGCATCGCGGGCTGCAGCGACAGGAACATCCCCTGCGCCAGGCTGTCCCCGCAGAACAACAGGTCCACCCGCTGCGGCGCCCCGCGCTCCGTCGCCCCGGCCGCCGGCGCCGCGGCCTCCGCGGCGGAAGGCGTCGCCGCCCCCGCCATCCGCGGCAGGGAGAACAGCCCCGCGGCCGCGCCCAGCAGCGCGCCACGACGCGACAAGGACACCCGGCACCGACCAGCCCGCATCCAGGCACTCCGAATTCGCAGGACAACGATCCGGGTATATCATGCAGAGGGTTAACCGGTAAGGACCAGCCAGCCTCAATGTTCGCCCGACGGCGCCTGATGACGACGATCGGCCTCGGCGCGCTGCTGGCCGCCTGCGGCCGCGAAAGCGGCGACCGTCCCGCCAGCCCGGCCGAGGCCGCGCGCTGGGCGGAGGGCCTCGCCCTGCCCCCCGACCCCAGCTTCGAGGCGCTTCTCCCCCCCGCCGCCGGCCCCGATCCCTACCAGCCCCTCGGCCATGCGCTCCGCGCCCTCGAGGCGGGGCAGGAGGGCCGCGCCCTCATCCTCCTGCTGGGCGACAGCCACGCCGCCGGCCCCATCCTCGCCGAACGGCTGAGGGAGCTGTTCCAGGCCCGCTACGGCGCCCTCGGCCCCGGCCGCCTGCCCCCCGCCCGCGCGCAGCGCTTCTGGAACCCCTCCGGCCTCTTCATCGCCCAGAACGGCGAATGGGAGGCCCGCAACGCGCTCCGCAGCACCAGCCCCGGCCCCTTCGGCCTGACCGGCTACCGCCTGACCGGCGCCCGCGCCGGCGATACGCTGACGCTCCGCACCACCGACCCCCGCGGCTTCGACCGCATCGGCCTGACCTTCGCCACCGGCCCCGCCTCCGGCAGCTTCCGCCTCCGCGCCGCCGGCACGCCCGATACCCCCCACGCCACCGCCACCCCCGCCCCCGACCTCCGCCAGATGCGCTACGACGTCTCCCCCGGCACCAAGGAGATGGCGCTGGAGCTCGTCGGCGACGGCCCCATCGACCTGCTGGGCTGGGGCATCGACCGCCGCGGCCGCGGCGTGCTGGTGGAGGCCTTCGGCATCAACGGCGCCACCCTCTCCACCCTCGACAACCGCGACCCCTCCATCCTCGCCCGCGAACTGGCGCTGACGCCCCCCGCCCTCGTCATCCTGGAATACGGGACGAACGAGGCGACGGACCGCGACCTCGACGCCGATGCCTATGCCGCGGCCCTCTCCCGCCGCATCCGCACGCTGCGCGCCGCCCTGCCGAGGAGCGGCATCATGCTCATGGGCGCCCCCGATGCCGGCCGCCCCGTCCGCGCCGCCCCCCCCCGCCGCGGCCAGCCCGCGCGACCCGCGACCGGCTGCGCCGCCGTCACGCCCCTCCCCTCCCTGGCCACCGTCAAGGCCGCGCAGCGCCGCGCCGTGGCCGACACCCGCGCGGGCTTCTTCGACTGGTCGGCGGAGGTCACGCAGGACCCCTGCCGCCTGCCCGGCCTGGCCGCCGGCGCCCAGCCCCTCATGCAGCGGGACCTCGTGCACTTCACCGCCGAGGGCTACCGCCTGACGGCGGAGCGCCTGCACGCCGCCATCCTCCGCGGCGCGGGCCTGGCCGGCGCCGCACCACGGCCCACCGGAGCCTGACCACCCCCCATGCTCTTCCCGACAGGCATCTTCGCCCTGTTCTTCGCCGTGGTCTTCGCGACCCACTGGCTG
Source organism: Falsiroseomonas ponticola (assembly GCF_016805305.1). Lineage (GTDB taxonomy): Bacteria > Pseudomonadota > Alphaproteobacteria > Acetobacterales > Acetobacteraceae > Falsiroseomonas > Falsiroseomonas ponticola. The sequence goes on from NZ_JAERQN010000001.1 coordinate 360,168, forward strand.
CTGGTGCGCTTCGCCCCCGCGCTCACCAGGCCCTTCCTGCTGCTGGCGAGCCTGGCCTTCTACGGCTTCTGGAGCATCCCCTTCTGCGCGGCGCTCCTCGCCGTCGGCCTCTTCGCCTGGGCCATCGGCCTGAAGGTGCGGGACGACGAGAACTGGCTCATCCTCGGCGTCGGCGGCACGCTCGGCTGGCTCGCCTACTTCAAATACACGGGCTTCCTGCTGCGGGAGGCAACGCCGATCGCCGTCTCCCTCGGCCTGCCGCCCCTGCCGGCGCCGGAGATCCTGCTGCCCGTCGGCATCAGCTTCTACTGCTTCCAGGCCATCTCCTACATGGTGGACGTGAAGCGCGGCGACGCCGCCATCGAACGCTCGCCGCTCAACGTCCTCGTCTACCTCACCTTCTTCCCGCACCTCGCCGCCGGCCCCATCGTCCGCGCGGCCCACTTCCTGCCGCAGGTCGCCGCCCTGCCGGATCGGCTCCGCGTGCCGCTCGCCATGGGCGGCCTCCTCATCCTCGGCGGCCTCTTCAAGAAGATGGTGCTGGCGAATGAGATCGCGACGGGCATCGTGGACCCGGTCTTCCGCGACCCATCCTCCTACGGCGCGCTCGACATCGCGCTGGCCGCCTATGGCTACACCATCCAGATCTGGTGCGACTTCTCCGGCTACTCCGACATGGCGATCGGCCTCGCCGCGCTGCTCGGCTACCACTTCCCCAAGAACTTCGACCAGCCCTTCCGCGCCCTGTCGCTGTCCGAGTTCTGGCGCCGCTGGCACATCTCCCTCTCCACCTGGCTGCGCGACTACCTCTACAAGCCGCTCGGCGGCAGCCGCGGCACGGAGGGCCGCACCGCCCGCAACCTGATGCTCACCATGGTGCTCGGCGGCATCTGGCACGGCGCCGCCTGGACCTTCGTCGCCTGGGGCGCGCTGCACGGCGCGGCCCTCGTCATCGAACGCGCCCTCGGCCTGCGCGCGGCACCTTCCGGCTGGGCCGGCCGCATCCTGCGCTGGGCCATCACCTTCCACATCGTCGTCGCCGCCTTCGTGCTGTTCCGCGCCCCGGACCTCGCCACCGTCGGCGCCATGGCGAGCGGGTTGTTCGACGCGGACATGCCGAGCGAGGCCTGGACCTGGCGCCTGCTCGCCTTCGTGGCGCTGGGCCTCGCGCTCCACTTCCTCCCCGCCGACCTCCGCCAGCGCAGCGAAGCGGTATTGGCGCCCCTGCACCCTGTCGTGCTCGGCCTGGTCTTCGGCGCGGCTCTGCTGGGCATCCTGCTGGCGGCGCCGGAAGGCGTGGCGCCGTTCATCTATTTCCAGTTCTGATGGTTGTTTCGCAGAAGCAGGGGGGCGCCGCCCCCCTGACCCCCCGCCAGGGTCCAACGGGACCCTGGACCGCGAGGCTTTGGAGCTGACCGAGGACACGATGCGCCAACCCTGGCTCCATACCGCCGACACCCCCGCCCCAAGCGGCGTGCCGGACGACTTCTCCCCCCGCAGCGCCACTCGCACGGCAGGCGGCGCCGCCGTGGCCGTGGGCATCGCGCTGGTGGTGATGGCGGCGGGACGATCCCCCGAAATCCTCGACGCCGCCTACGGACTGCCCGTGGTGGCGGGGACGGAAACGATCATCGCAGCAGCGGAAGCCTGGGACGGCGCGATGCAGGCGATCGGCGTGCCGGGAGTGGTGGAGGCGGTGCGGCGTGTGCTGTCGGCAGGAAGGGCCTAACGGCTGGCGGCTGGTTCCGAGCTACACGAGTTAGGCCCTATAGCGCAGCACGCCAACGAAAATGTGGAAGCAGGCGCCGCCTAACCTTTATAAGACCCAGCACAATAACTCGTCCCGCAGTATACCGCGAGATGTCGTTATCATCGCCTCCAGATATTTCGAATAGAGCGCGGGCACATCACCTGCGCACAACATGGAGGCGCCATTAGATCGACGCCATCCTCATCGCAGATAGATAATCCAACGGAGCCGATTTTTGCCCTCCACACAAGTTAACCAAGTCGGGTTTCAGCCCGGAGTGTTTTGTAAAGCTCCGCCGCACCAGAGGAGCCGGGAACGAATCGCTGCGGGTTAAAGTCGGAATCACTCAAAGAGCTCTTCCTCAAAATACCAAGGAAATCGTCCGTTGAGACCATTTCTCCCGGCGTCGCCAGATATCTATATGCGAGTCGAAAAAATCTCATCAAAGCATCGAAGCCAGTAGTCCGATTCAAGATGTATCCCGCAGCATTTTTCGACCAAGCATCTGGCCATCTAGCCTGAACCGCGTCGAAATAATTCCAGATCAAATTAGTCAACTCAATATCTCGGCCTGCAATGAAAAACGGGCGAAGAACGAGTTTGTCCACGTCTTGCGCCTGAACTGGTTCAAATCTCCCGCCACGGCGACCAGCCTGCCGATCTCTTATGATTTGGAGTTTATCTCGGCAAATATACTGTAATATACCAGCCACCACAGTAGCCTGCGACAACGTCTCAGTTAGCCTACCTGGAGTCGCCTTGCCCAGACGCTTAATCTTCCTGTGTAAAGGACTTCCAACTGTCGACTCTAGCGCGACCACTACGCTGTGGCATGTTTTCTCTGGACTCCGGCTTCTACTGTATTCAAAAAGATCGTAAACGAGACTTTTGTTGACCTTAGTCTGCGCCAAATTCACCGTAGCGAAGATACTCGCCTGGTCCGCAATATCGGCGTCAACAAATATAGAAACATTGACGTCAAAGTCGTCCCCCTCATATCCTTCAAGGCCCTTAATCCGATGCTGCCCATCAATTACTCGCGCGATGTGACGGTAAAGAACGGGATCTCCTTCATCGTCAGTGGACGGCTGAAAATTTGAAAGCGTGAGAAGCGTGAAGCGATCGTCTGCACCAGGGCAAGCGGGCTCAACGGTCACACACCGCTCGGCGACCGCCAAAACAACTGCAGTCGGAAACGTCGCATCTGCCCCCTTAACATACTGACGAATCTCTGCGACTCGCTTGTTATCGATCTCTCTCTGAATACCAAGATAAGAATCGATGCCGGGTTCATCAATCAGTTGACGGATGTCGAAGTCCGTTATCTCAACCAAAACCCTTGCAGAAATGCTGCCAACGTAGATATCGCCAATCGGCTGTCGAATGCGTACAGCCGGAACGGGAACAAACTTGCGATCTTCTTTCATTGACGCAGGCCTCTACTTTGCTGCACCGCCATTGCCAACCTAGCGTCTTCATCAGCGATAGCACCGCCAACATCCGGCTTCGCTTGCGTGATTACGGTGATAAGAACATACAGTATCATGGCCACCACAAACAAAACCGACGACAAAATTCCGACATTATCGGCATTGAACGTCGCGGCATTTGGGTCAAGCCCGATCATCAGAGCCGCCACGAGCAATATCACAACAACCGCCAACTGAAATATGTTACGCCATGGCCTGAAGCCCTTCAAATCCGAGCTGGCGAGCCAATAGACCGTCGCACCCAGGCCGACAGCATAGAAGACTAACTGCCCACTGAAATACGCCCGCTGAAGTGAGCCGAGCAGGCTGAAGGGTGGATCCTTCGCCAGAAAATCTCGCCCTATACTCAATAGAAGAGGCGCAAGAGATAGTCCTACAATAACAGCGATTTCCTGAAGAGCTAGCAGCCAAATTCGGCGTCCAGCATTAAGTAGAATGTAGATATAGCCCTTATCCTCCATGGCAGGTCACCACTAGCTCGGTAGTAGCAACCCTAAAATCGGAAGAAGCCGAGATCACGCTAGATCGCGGCACACTATATGAAGTCCAGCCGTCTTCATACAGCGATCTAACGCACGTCGAATCTGCGTTTGACAGCACGATATGAGCTCCACGACCACGCGCTTCAGTAAGACAGTCCCTCAATCGAATCTGGTCACGCCACGAAAACACGTTGCGGTTATATTTCAGAAATCCTCGATTATCGTCTCTCTTGCAATATGGCGGATCCACATATATTAGATCACCAGCACCCGCATGACTTATCGATGCTTCAAAGTCGCAGCAAGATATCTCCGCCTTCTTTAATTGCTCTGACAACTCACAAAAATCATCGTCATCGAAGATGACCGCCGACTTTGTCCCAATTGGAACATTGAATTCATTTTTCTTGTTGACGCGATACAGCCCGTTCCAGCAAGTTCGGTTGAGGTAGATGAATCTTGCCGCTCGCTCGTTAGGGTCGCCTGGAACGGTAGCGCGAATTTTGTAGTAAAGCTCCTTATCATGCAACATATGCAAAACCTGTAGCTGTTGATAAATCTTTTCTGGATTTTCCCTTATAGCTTGGTACATTTCGATTAATGCAGCATTCGCGTCGCTAATGATGGCCGCTTCCGGACGATATTCGAAAAATACCGCCCCGCTACCAAAGAACGGCTCTATATATCGGCTTATCTTGTCCGGAAATTGGCAAACAAGTTTCTTAGCCAGCCAACGTTTGCCTCCTGCCCATTTGAGTAAAGGCTTCAACTAATCACCTCATTGCTGCCGTGCCGCCAGCCATGCCGGACGAACTCTGTACGTTTGACCGCGCGTTCGTTCTGATGCAGGCACGGTCACGCAGTATGTCCAGCGGGTTGTGGAATTAGCAAGACTTCACACCAACGCCACCACCCGCCCCGGCCCCCCGGTCCCCCCCGCGATCTTCGGCGCCCCCGCCACCAGCGTCGCGCCCGCCACCGGCAGCTCCCGAAGCCCCGCCACGCACTCCACCCCCCAGCGCCCCGCGCCGAGCCACCCCGTATGGAACGCGAAGGTCGAGGACCCTCCATGGTCCAGTGACAGCGTATCCACCGCCACCCCCGCCACGCCGCGTTCCAGCAGCAGCGGCACCAAATCCGGCCGGAAGCCCGGAAACCGCATCGCGCCCCCCGCGCCCGCGTTGCGGAACATCGGCCCCGCCACATGCGCGTCCCAGCCGGATCGCAGCGCCAGGCACGCCCCCGCCGGCAGGCGGCCCACTGAAGCCTCCAAGGCCGAAAGATCCTCCGGCGTCGCCTGGTAGTCCGGGTCGGCGGCGGCCTTCGCCGTCACGTCCAGCACGAACAGCGGGCACACCAGCGACGCCACCGGCAGCGCATCCACCGTCGCCCCCGCGGCGCTGAAATGGATCGGCGCGTCGAAATGCGTGCCGACATGCTCCGTGTAGGTCAGCTTGTTGACGTTGTAGCCGTCCCGCGCGAAGGCCATCACCTGCTCGATCTCGATCGCCGGCGTGCCGCCGAAGGTCGGGAAGGCCGGGTGCAGCGTGTGCGTCAGGTCCACGACGCGGGTGACGGGCGCGCTCCGCACCGCCTGCGCCCCCGCTTGGTTGGCGGAAAGGCCCAGCGTCGCCATCCCCGCCGCCACCGCCGCCATCACGCCCCGCCGGCCGAGCCGCCGGGACACGCCCTCCATCACGCAGGCATCGCACATCGCGCCAACCCTCCTGGTCTGTGGCCGCTTGAGAACACTGGCGGCTGAGGGTTCGCGAGGGATTTTTCGTCCCTGGCAGGGCCGCGGCACTGCCGCGGCGGACGCGGCCGATGCTGGTTGCATCGGCAAGTCCGGTGATGAACCAGGGGCGGAAAAGCCCAGCGAAACCGACCCGCCAGTGTTCTCAGGCGGCCACTGTGGCCCTGAGCCTGCCAAAGACCAGCGCCGCAGCGCCAGCACGATCAGCGCAGCACCGCCCCCCGCAGCCAGAGCGTCAGCGCCACCAGCCCCGCCGAGGCCACCAGCAGGCTCACGGAAAAACCGGCCCAGACGATCAGCGTCCCGAAGATCACCGATCCGATCGATTGGCCCAGGAACAGCGACATCGCGAAGGCGGCGACGGCGGTGCCGCGCGCTTCCGGCAGCGCCTCCGTCGCGCGCGCCTGCAGCGATCCGTGCAGCATGAAGAACAGCAGCCCGACGCAGGCCTGCGCCACCGCCACCGCCTGCCACCAGGGCGACAGCGCGAAGACCAGCAGCGCCGCCGCGACGCCGAGCCCCCCCACCATCACCATCCCCCGCTCGCCGAGCCACCCCAGCAGCCGCCCCGCCGATTGCGTATAGGCCAGCGAACCAAGCCCGAAGCTCGCCACCACCAGCCCCGCCTCCGCGGCGCTCATCCCGAAGCGCTCGATGAGCAGCGAGGCGAGGAACGGAAACGCGCCGCCGAACATCAGCAGCCCATCGAGCCCCGTCCCGATCAGCAGCCGCCGCCCCGCCGGCTTGCGCAGCATCCGGAGGAAACCCGCCAGCCCCGCCCCGCGCCCGCCCTCCGCCGGCGCCCGCCACAGCGGCGCCCCGAGCCTCACGATGAAGAAACCCGTGATCAGCACGGCGACGATCCCAAGCCCGAGGAACGCCCACCGCCACCCCGCATATTCGCCGACGATGCCCGAAAGCGGCCCCGCCAGCAGCTGCGACAGCACCATCCCGTTGAGGAATTTCCCGAGTACCGCCTGGCGCTGCCCGTAGGGCACGCTGTCCCCGATATGCGCCATGAACAGCGGCACGACGGCCGCGGCGGCCAGCCCCATCAGCACCCGGAAGACCAGCAGCGTGGAAAGCCCCTCCGCCAGCCCCGCCCCGATCAGCATCCCCGCATAGAGCGCGAGAGAGATGGCGACGACGCGGATCTTCCCGAACCGGTCCCCCATCGGCCCGATCGCGAACTGCCCGACCCCATAGGCCAGCGCGAAGCCCCCGATCAGCGGCGCGACACCGCCGAGGCCCACGCCGAAATCCCGCGCCATCATCGGCAGCAGCGGCTCGATCATCCGCATCCCGCAGCCCACCGTGAAGGCCGCGGTCGCCATCAGCCAGACGGGAGGGTTCATCCCCCTACCCGCGCGGCACGCAGATCACGCCGCGTCGGCCTTGGCCGAGGCCTTGCGCGCCCGCTCGCTCGCCGTCTTCAGCTGCCCGCAGGCCGCCAGGATGTCCCGCCCGCGCGGCCGCCGCACCGGGCTGGAATACCCCCCCTCCTCCATGATCGCCGCGAAGGCGCGCACCGCCTCCGGCGTCGAGGTCTTGTACGGCGACCCCGGCCAGGGATTGAACGGAATGAGGTTCACCTTCGCCGGCAGCCCCTTCAGCAGCCGCACGAATTCCCGCGCCTCCGCCGGGCTGTCATTCACCCCCCGCAGCATCACGTATTCGAAGGTGATGCGCCGCGCATTCGACGCCCCCGGATACCGCCGGCACGCCGCCATCAGCTCCTCGATCGGATATTTGCGGTTCAGCGGCACGATCTCGTTCCGCAGCTCATTCGTCACCGCGTGCAGGGACACCGCCAGGTTCACGTTCAGCTCCGCCCCGCAGCGGTCCATCATCGGCACCACGCCGCTCGTGCTCAGCGTGATCCGCCGGCGCGACAGCGCGATCCCCTCATGGTCCATCACGATCCGCAGCGCCTTGGCGGTGTTCTCGTAATTGTAGAGCGGCTCCCCCATCCCCATCACGACGATGTTCGACAGGTGCCGCGCCGTCCCGTCCTTCGGGCTGGGCCATTCGCCATAGCTGTCCCGCGCCGCCATGAACTGCCCCACGATCTCGGCAGCCCCCAGGTTCCGCACCAGCTTCTGCGTCCCCGTATGGCAGAAGGTGCAGGACAGCGTGCACCCCACCTGCGTCGAGATGCAGACCGCCCCCCGATCCTCATCCGGCGAGGGGATATAGACCGTCTCCACCTCCTGCCCGTCCCGCCACCGGAACAGCCATTTCCGCGTCCCGTCCTGGCTGGTCTGCTCCGTCGCCACAGCCGGCCGCCCCACCACGAACCGCTCGGCGAGCTTCGCCTGCATCGGCTTCGCGATCGACGGCATCCGCGCGAAATCCGTCACACCCTGGTGGTAGATCCAGTGCCACAGCTGCTTCGCCCGGAACGGCTTTTCTCCAATGGCGACCATCTCCGCCGCCAATTCTTCCCGGGACAAGCCGACCAGGTCCCGCCGCCCATCCGCCAGCGTCGCCGGCGGCGGGGAGAACAGCGCCGCCTTCGCCAGGATCCGGTCCCGCTCCGCGCTGGTCAGGTCAGCGCTCACCGCCTTGCCGCCGGATTGGCCGGGCATTCCCGGTTGATCGCCTCATACGCCGCCGAGAACCCCGCCAGCGGGAAGGTATCCGTCACCGTCGGCCGCCCCGGCGGCCCCGGGCTCCGCACCACCGCATCCCGCCCGCCCCGGAACGCGCTCACCAGGCTCTGCCCGTTCTGGAAGAAGGCGCTGGACTGCACGACGCCGTAGCTGCGGAACTCCGTCGTCCCCACGCTCAGCACCGCCTCCCCCTGCCGCGGATAGGGATACCCCACCGAGATCGCGACCTGGTCCCGCCCCCCCGGCCGGTGCGTGATCGTCAGCGTCACCGTCTGCCGGTTCGCCGGCGCATTCTCGCTCCGCGCCGCCCGCGCGAAGGCGTAGCACACCTTCTGCCCGTTCTCCTGATGCGTCGCCGCGATCCAGGATTGATGGGTGCCGAGGCGCTGGGGCTGGGCCGGCGCGGCCCGCTGCTGCGCGACGGCAGCCAGCGGCACGGCCAGTGCGGCAAGGGTCAGGGCTGTGCGGAGCATGGCTGCCTAGATACGTCCGCCCCCGCCCCCCGGCAACCGCGCATCCCCCGCTTCTTCCGCGCCCGCGCCAACCCCCTTATGCATGCACGCCATGCCCCCCCGCGACACCGCCGACGCCCAGCTCGCCGCCCAGTACGAGGCCTTCCCCTACCCCGCCCGCGACCCGCGGGAGGAGGCGAAGCGCCTCATCATCGGCAGCCCGTCACACCTGCGCGAGATCGACCACTGGGTCTTCGGCGCCCGCCGCCCCGCCGCCCAGCCCCTCAACGCCCTCATGGCCGGCGGCGGCTCCGGCGACGGCACCATCATGCTCGCCCAGCAACTGGCGAGCGCGAACCGCCCCGGCCGCGTCACCTGGCTCGACCGCTCCGCCCAGGCGAAGCGCGTCGCGCAGGCCCGCGCCGCCGCCCGCGGCCTGGCCAACATCACCTTCGAGGAAGGCTCCCTGCTGGACCTCCCCCGCTCCGGCCTCGGCCCCTTCGACTACATCGATTGCTGCGGCGTCCTGCACCACCTGCCCGACCCCGACGAAGGCCTGGCGGCGCTGGCCTCCGTCCTCGCCCCCGGCGGCGGCATGGGCATCATGGTCTATGCCCCCCACGGCCGCACCGGCGTCTACATGCTGCAGGAGGCGCTGCGCCTCCTCGCCCCCGCCGACGAACCCCCCGCCGCCCGGGTCGAGACCGGCAGGCGCGTCTGGAAGCAGCTGCCCGAGACCGCCTGGCTCCGCCGGAACCCCTGGATCGATGACCACCTCAAGGGCGGCGACGCCGGCTTCTACGACCTGCTGCTGAACCCCCGGGACCGCGCCTACACCATCCCCCAGCTCGCGGCGCTGGTCGCCGGCGCCGGGCTGCGCATCGCCTGCCTGGTGGAGCCCCTGCGCTACAACCCCGACACCTGGCTGACCGACCCCAAGCTCCGCGCCCGCACCGCGACCCTCGACCCCATCGCCCGCGCCGCCCTGGCGGAGGCGCTCTGCGGCAACATGGGCATCCACATCGCCTACCTGACGCGCGACGAAGCCCCGAAGCCCGACTGGACCAGCGACGCCGCCATCCCCCTGCTGCGCGAACTCGACGGCCCCGCCATGGCCCGCGCGCTCCGCCCGGACGGCCTGCTGCCCGTCACCTTCGACAGCCTCCGCGTCCAGATCCCCCTCCCCCGCCTGGCCGCCGCCCTCCTCTCCCGCATCGACGGCCGCACCCCCTGGTCCGAGATTTGCTCAACTATCCCCGCCCCAAGTGACCAGATCGCCCGCGACCGCCATGGCCTGGTCGCCGCCCTCGAACCCCTCAACCGCCTTCTGCTGGCGGCGCCGTAGAGAACACGACCAGCCCCCGCCATCGGAGGCTCCCTCCCCCGCGCTTGAGGGGGGTCGCGGCACTGCCGCGACGCCGAAGGCTGGCGGGGTGGGGGTACTCCCGGCCGTCTCAACTCAAGGAACACCCCGCCCCATAACGACACACCCCCCCGCCATCATCATCCTCGGCGCCGCCGTCCGCCCCGACGGCACCCCGAGCCGCGCGCTGCGCGAACGGGTCCAGGCCGCCCGCGCCTGGGGCGAACGCCAATCCCCGCCCGCCCACTACCTCCCGACCGGCGGCATCGGCCGCCACGGCCCCGCCGAATCCGAGGTCATGGCCCGCCTGCTGCGGGACGCCGGCATCCCCGACACCCGCATCACCCAGGACCCCACCGCCACCGACACTTTTTCCAGTGTCCTCGCCTGCCTGAAGCTGTTGAAGGCGATGAACCATGCGGGCGAAATCCGCATCGCCACCCACCGCTACCACCTGCCCCGATCCCTCACCCTCTTCCGCCTCGCCGGCGTGAAGGCCCGCCCCGTCCCCCCACCCGCCGGCCCCGCCGCGACCGGGAAACAACGCCGCTGGTTCTGGCGCCTGCGAGAGGTGCCCGCCCTGCCGTACGACGCGGCGTTGGTGTTGTGGGAACGGGTGAGGCGGCGGCTGTAGGGCAGCCGATCCCCCAGCCCCACCCCGCGCAACGCAACTCCCTCTCCCCCCTCCATGGGGGAGAGGGTCGGGGTGACGGGGGCGTCGCAGAACGAAGCACAACAGCAGCCAAACGCCCCTTGAGAGGGCTTCGCCCCCTCAAACTCCCCCAGCAAGGGGCAGCGGCCCCTTGCAACCCAATTCAAAACATGAGGCGGTCACCGCAACGTTGTCGTCAAAACTTGCATACCGACCTGCAGGATCAACATATCAAGCTTAGACCATTCCCACAAATATCCGCTCTCGATTTATTCAGCTGTCGCGCGCAAGCCCTCTCATGGAGGGACGCGCCTTGACATAGGCACAAAACAGCGAATCCTTAAAGCGATAATAACGCTCCCTCACCCGCTCTATTTCGGCGCCAAATTCTTCAGTTACAAGCTGCCCAACATACTGACTTGAATTATCGACTCCTTTTTCTAAAGCTTCCTTGTACGCATTCGTCGTCCATATTTCACCCCGATCGTCTTGGTTCGCTGCCAAGGCCTTAAGCACAATTTCTCTCTGGCGAGATGAAGCAACAGCTTTTCGGTAACGCCCCTCCAAAACCGGATCTGACCCATTTTCAGCAATTGATTGGAGAACCAAATCAATATCTTGGGACTCAATAATATGCTTGTTGTTTCTGTAGGCGTCCCGAAATGCGAATTTGCCTACGAGATGGACCAGATACGGATGACCCTGCGCCAATTCCACAAGTCGAGTTTGCGCAGCGTCGGAGAACTTGATGTAATTATGAATTTTCTCTTCGGCGAGCTTAATAATTTCCGATAGCTCGTTCCCTGACATCGGATCCAACGCGATAATCGTTCCCGCAAAAAGCCTATCTGCGGATTCGTGCTCTCTCATAAGTTCTTGGATATCGGCGGCAACCCCAATAATACAAAACTTCACATTTTCCGTATTTGTGGCCATAGCTTTCAGGAAGGGGCCTATTCCCGCCGGATCCTTAATTTGATCGAACTCGTCAATTACTATTAGTACACCGTCACGCGTTAGTCGTTGCTCAACCAAATTTCTCACAACATTTTCGAATATTCCCTCGATGACTTGGGGCACCACAACGAGTTCGCGTGTTTCATCAATGGTTTGAGACGTGCCGACCTCTGCTCCAACGCCAAATATCTTTGCACTGAGCTTTGGCGATAGTGCATTTATGAGCCGGCGATTTTTTGGAACATCGTACAACCAAGGACCAAGACAGTTATCAGATGTCAGCAGCCGCGCCAGCAACGCGTCTCGGTCGTCTACGCCTGTACCGCAAGCAAAATACATCACGTTGAAGTCGTGTACGTGATCCAGGCCGATAGCCAGTTTCTGAATAAGGCCATTATCGCCACGGCCGAAATTTTGGATTTGGCGCGCGAGCGATGTTTTGCCAATGCCTCGATTTCCGACTATCGCCAAATTCGCTCCCGACGCAAGCAGGGCGAGGAACGCTTCCGTGACCGGCTTCGCTCGCCCTGCAAATCGCTCAATATCGCTTATTTCTTTTGCTGGCTGAAATGCATTTTCGATTTCGTGGAGAGTAGGGGTTGTACTTGACATTCCGTTCTACCCTCTTGAGAAATAGCCAAGATTGCCCGAAAAAAACTTAAATTCAGCCGATGATTTTCCGAGCGGCTACTAGCCTCGGGGTACAGTCAGTCTGACGGTACGGGCGATATGGTTACGACAGATCGTATAATGGGCGCAACGGTCTGCCCGGCACGCAGACGTGCTGCTTTTCGTTGATTATCAGACTATTTTCCTATACGCTCCCTCGCTCCCTCCCCCCGCGAGGCCCTGCCCATGCCCCCGCTCCCCTCCCCCCTCCACCGCACCACCCCCCACCCCTTCCGCCCCCTCACCGACGCCGAATGGGCCGCCCTCGCCCCCCTCATCGCCCGCGCCGACCCCCGCGGCAGGCCAGCGCGGAACACCCGCCGCACCATGGATGCCATCTTCTGGGTCGCCTGTTCCGCCGGCCCCTGGCGCGCCCTCCCGCCGGAATATGGCCCCGCCAATTCCGCCCATCGCCTGCTGGCCCGCCTGGCGCATAGCGGCGCGCTGGATCGGCTGCTGGTCGCCGCCTCCCGCCACCCCATGGCCTTCGCATCCGCCAGAAGCCTGGAATGGCGGATCGTCCGCGCCTGGCGCCGCGCCGCGCGCATCCTGCCCGTCACCAGCATGGCGCTGGTCCGTCGCCTCGGCATGCTCTCCGCCATGCCGGCGCCCCCCTGGTGCCTCCCCTATCCGGAGCTGGAGCCAGGCCTCATGGAGCTTGTTAGGAAGATCTTCCGGACGCGCCGCGTGCCCACCCAGCCGGAGATCACGCTCCTCGCCCGCCTCCACCGCCTCATCGCCGGAAGGCCGGGGCTGTTCAGAACGACAGAACCCCCGGGCCTCGCGGCGCCGGGGGTTCGGTAGATGCTGAAGCCGGGGAATTTGTCCAAAAGGGCCGCGTTTCCGGCCCTCAAGGTCCTAAAACCCCTAAAATCCGGGGAAGCCTTACGGCTCCTCCTCGCGGTCGGTCTCGACCTCGATCTCCTCGCCCAGCGCCTCGGCGTCGTCCTCCAGCTCGTCCGCGTCCTCGATCGCCTCCGCGTCGTCGTCCGCCTCGACCTCGACCCCCTCCTCGGCATCGACCTCCGCCGCCACGGCCCGCTTCTTCAGCCGCTCATCCGCCGCCGCCGCCGCGCGCTTCAGCCGCGGCTGTTCCGCCGGCTGCTCCGTGCCGCATTTCGGGCAGATCGCCGGCGCCCGGGTCAGGTCGTAGAACTTCGTGCCGCAGGCGACGCAGACGCGCTTCAATCCGAGTTCAGGCTTCGCCATGGGGAACATCAGCCTCGTGTCAGGCCCGGGCATACCCCCTTCATCAGGGCGCGGCCGGGGCGGAGGGGTGGTAGGGCGGGGTGCGCGCGATTGCCACTTCACGCCCTGCATGTCAAACGCCGCGTCATGCAGGAACCCGCGCCCCACCACCACCAGGCCGCCCGGCCGCTCAAGGCGGCGGCGCCTTCCAGCCCGCTCCGGGGCACCATCACCGTGCCCGGCGACAAATCCATCAGCCACCGCGCCCTGATGTTCGGCGCGCTGGCCATCGGCACCACCGACATCACCGGCCTGCTGGAGGGTGAGGACGTGCTCCGCACCGCCGCCGCCATGCGCGCGCTCGGCGCCACGGTGGACAATCTGGGCCAGGGCCATTGGCGCGTCGCCGGCCGCGGCATCGGCGGCCTGGTGGAGCCCGCCGATGTGCTGGACATGGGCAATAGCGGCACCGCCGCCCGCCTGCTCTGCGGCCTGCTCGCCGGCCACCCCATCTTCGCGGTGATGACGGGCGATGCCTCGCTGCGGAAGCGCCCCATGAAGAGGGTGACGGACCCCCTCTCCGCCACCGGCGCCCGCTTCGCGACGCGCGCCGGCGGCCGCCTGCCGCTGGCGGTGGAGGGCGCGGCCGATCCCCTGCCCCTCGACTACGCCGTGCCCGTCCCCTCCGCCCAGGTGAAGTCCGCCTGCCTCCTCGCCGGCCTCTGCGCCCGCGGCGTGACCCGCGTGACGGAGGTCGAGGCCACGCGCGACCACACGGAAAACATGCTCCGCCACTTCGGCGCCGTGGTCGATGTGCAGGAAGAAGGCCATGGCCGCATCATCGAACTCCGCGGCCAGCCGGAACTCGTCGCCGCCCCGGTCGTGGTGCCCGGTGATCCCTCCTCCGCCGCCTTCCCCGCCATCGCCGCCCTGCTGGTCCCGGGGTCGGAGGTCACGATCCGGGGCGTCGGCATGAACCCGCTCCGCGCCGGCATCTTCCTCACGCTGCGGGAGATGGGCGCCGACATCACGGAGGCGAACCGCCGGGTGGAGGGGGGCGAGCCCGTGGCCGACCTCGTCATCCGCGCCTCCGCGCTCCGCGCCGTCGATGTGCCGGCCAGCCGCGCCCCCTCGATGATCGATGAATACCCCGTCCTCTCCGTCGCCGCCGCCATCGCCTCCGGCACCACCCGCATGCGCGGGCTGAAGGAGCTGCGGGTGAAGGAAAGCGATCGCCTGGCCGCCACCGCCGCCATGCTGGTCGCCAATGGCGCGCGGGTGGAGATCGAGGGCGATGACCTCATCGTCCACGGCACCGGCGGCCCGGTCGAGGGCGGCGGCCTGGTGGAGACCCACATGGACCACCGCATCGCCATGTCCGCCCTCGTCATGGGCCTGGCGTCGAGGCGCCCCGTCACCGCCGACGACGCCGCCTTCATCGAGACGTCCTTCCCCGGTTTCGCCAGCCTTATCAATGGCCTGGCCGGCAACGGCGCCCCCGGCGGCCCGCTCTCCGCGCCATGACCGCGCGGCCCCTCGTCATCGCCCCCCTTGTTGTTGCCGTGGATGGGCCCGCCGCCGCCGGCAAGGGCACGCTGGCGCGGCGGCTGGCGGCGGAGCTGGGGCTGCCCTACCTCGATACCGGCCTGCTCTACCGCGCCACCGGCCGCCGCGTGCTGGACCGGGGGCTCGACCCGCGTGACGCCGTGGCGGCGGAGGCCGAGGCCCGCGCCATGACGGCCGAGGACCTCTCCCGCACCGATCTCCGCGGCCCCGCCGCCGACATGGCCGCCAGCGCCGTCGCCGCCATCCCCGCGGTGCGCGCCGCGCTGCTCGACTGGCAGCGCCAGTTCGGCCGCCGCCATGGCGCGGTGATGGATGGGCGGGACATCGGCACCGTCGTCTTCCCCGACGCCCCCATCAAGCTCTTCGTCACGGCAGGGGCGGAGGAGCGTGCCCGCCGCCGCTGGGCCGAACTCCACGCCCGCGGCGTGGCGGCGGATCTCGACCAGGTGGCGGCCGAGTTGCGGGCGCGGGACGCGCAGGATGCCGGCCGCAGCGTGGCGCCCATGAAGCCGGCCGAGGATGCGGCGGTGCTGGACACCACCGCGCTGGATGCCGAGGCCGCCTTCGCCGCCGCCCTGCTGCTGGTCCGCGCCCGGATGGCCGCGGCCTGATGCGGCGCTGCACAAGGGATTCACCCTTGACTCTCGTAAGCCCCGGGGCGTAGGCGAGGGTCGAACCGCGCTGCCCCTCCGGGGACCCCGCGGTGCCCATGCCATCGCGGAAGGGGAGCCAGGGGGGCGCGCTCAGCGTCCCGCTGTTCACCGCATTGGCCGGGGCCGGCATCGGCGGACCGTTATCCCGTCATCAGACTGTGGGCCGCGCGGATCCAGGGGACCGATGCCGGCCAGGTCGTGCCCGTGGCGGCTCGCCGCGGGGGCGCATACCCCATGCCCCGCCCCGCGGGGCATCGACCGGGAAACATCTGCTACATGGCAACCGCCAACACCCTCGCCACCGATGCCGGCGAGGACTTCGCCGCCCTCCTCGACGCGACGCTGGGCGAGAACTCTTCCTTCCACGGCTCCGTCATCACCGGGAAGGTCATCCGCGTCGACGATGACTTCGCCGTGGTCGATGTCGGCCTGAAGTCGGAAGGCCGCGTCCCCCTCAAGGAGTTCGCGCCCCAGGGTGCGAAGCCCGAGGTCAAGGTCGGCGACGTCATCGAGCTCTTCGTCGAGCGCTACGAGGACCGCGACGGCTCCATCATCCTGTCGCGTGAGAAGGCGCGGCGCGAGGAAGCCTGGACGAACCTCGAGAAGTCCTTCACCGCCCAGCAGCGCGTGAACGGCGTGATCTTCGGCCGCGTGAAGGGTGGCTTCACCGTCGACCTCGGCGGCGCCGTGGCCTTCCTGCCCGGCTCCCAGGTCGACATCCGCCCCGTCCGCGACGTGACCCCCCTGATGGGCAGCCCGCAGCCGTTTCAGATCCTCAAGATGGACCGCGCCCGCGGCAACATCGTCGTCAGCCGCCGCGCGGTGCTGGAGGAGACGCGCGCCGAGCAGCGCAGCGAGCTCATCCAGGGCCTCAAGGAAGGCATGGTGCTCGACGGCGTGGTCAAGAACATCACCGACTACGGTGCGTTCGTGGACCTCGGCGGCGTGGACGGCCTGCTGCACGTCACGGACATCGCCTGGCGCCGCATCAACCACCCGAGCGAGGCCCTCACCATCGGCCAGCAGGTCAAGGTGCAGGTCATCCGCTTCAACCCGGAGACGCAGCGCATCAGCCTCGGCATGAAGCAGCTGATGGCCGATCCCTGGGATGGCGTGGCGATCAAGTACCCGGTCAACGGCAAGTTCTCCGGCCGCGTCACGAACATCACGGACTACGGCGCCTTCGTGGAGCTGGAGCCGGGTGTCGAGGGCCTCGTGCACGTCAGCGAGATGTCCTGGACCAAGAAGAACGTGCACCCCGGCAAGATCGTCGCCACCTCGCAGGAGGTGGACGTCATGATCCTGGACGTGGACGGCCCGAAGCGCCGCATCTCGCTCGGCCTGAAGCAGGCCCAGGGCAACCCGTGGGAGCTGTTCGCCGAGGCCAACCCGCCCGGCACGGTGATCGAGGGCGAGATCCGCAACATCACCGAGTTCGGCCTCTTCGTCGGCCTCGGCCCGGACCTGGACGGCATGGTGCACATGTCCGACCTGAGCTGGGACGTCCCCGGCGAGCAGGCGATGACCGCCTACCGCAAGGGCGACAACGTCAAGGCCAAGGTCCTCGACGTGGATGTGGAGAAGGAGCGCATCTCGCTCGGCGTCAAGCAGCTCCAGGCCGACCCGGCCGCCGAGGTGCTGGACCGCATCCGCAAGGGCGACGTCGTCACCTGCATCGTCACCAAGATCGAGCCGAACGGCATCGAGGTGAAGGTCGATGAGGTGCTGACGGGCTTCATCCGCCGCGCCGAACTGGCCCGCGACCGTGGCGACCAGCGCCCCGACCGTTTCGCCGTGGGCGAGAAGGTCGATGCGAAGATCACCGCCGTCGACCGCGCCGGCCGCCGCCTGGCCCTGACCATCAAGGGCAAGGAAGTGGAGGAGGAGCGCGAGGCGATGAAGGAGTTCGGCTCCACCGACAGCGGTGCCTCGCTGGGCGACATCCTGGGCGCGGCCATCCGCCGCCGCAACCAGAGCGCCTCCGACGAGTAAGGCGTGCGTGCACGAGGCGGGCGAAGTCGCCCGCCTCGGCGATCCGGGCGAGGTCGCCCGGATCGAGCGTGACCACTGCCTGGACCATCCGGCAGAAGCGGCCGACCTGGCCATCGTCTTCGGCAACCGCATCGCGGTGGCCGGGATGGCCCAGGCGGCCGCTTCGCTGTTTCTCGAGCGCCACGTCCCGCGCCTGCTGGTGACGGGGGGCGCCACCCCCGGTGGCCCGGCCACGGAGGCCGGCGTGATCGCCGACGCCATCGTCGCGCTCGGCGTGCCGCGGGACGCGCTGATCCTGGAACACCAGGCCACCCACACCGGGGAGAACGTGACCCTCTCCCTCCCCCTGCTCGCCGCAGCCGGGCTGCTCGCCGCGCGGCGCGTCTTCTGCATCGGCCTCTTCTGCACCGGCCGCCGCTACGCCATGACCTTGCACCGCCACTGGCCGGCGCCCGCGAAGCGCTGCCGCGCGGTGGAGTACGGCCCCGTCCGCCGCGGCGCCTGGCACCTCGACCCGCGGGCGCGCGCGCGCGTGCTGGGGGAGGTCGCGAAAGTCCCGCGCTATCTGGCCGCGGGCCACATTGCGGAGTGGCCGCCGCCGCCGCCTGCGCCTATCTGAGGGCCATGCCCCTCGATGCCGATCTCCTCCTCGACCGCCGTCGCCTGAAGCGGCGCCTCTCCCTCTGGCGCGCGCTCGCGGTGGTCGCCATCGCGGCCGTGGCCGTCGCCGCCACCTGGCAGCCGGATCTGCGCGCGGCCATCACCGGCTCCACCGGCCCGCACCTCGCCCGCCTCACCCTGCAGGGCTTCATCGGCGATGACCGCAAGCTGCTGGAGGGGCTGGACCGCGCGCGGCGCGACGCCTCCGTCCGCGGCGTCATCGTCGCGATCGACAGCCCCGGCGGCAGCGTGGCGGGGGGCGAGGGCCTCTACCGCGCCCTCACCCGCATCGCCGCCGACAAGCCCGTGGTCGCCGTCATGGGCGGTACCGCGGCCTCCGCCGGCTACATGGTGGCCCTCCCCGCCGCCCGGATCTTCGCGCGGGAGGCGACGGTCACCGGCTCGATCGGCGTCATCCTGCAGAACTTCGAGGCGACGGAGCTGATGGCGCGCCTCGGCGTGCGGGCGGAGACCGTCGCCTCCGGCGTCTTCAAGGACCAGCCGAGCCCCTTCCGCCCGCTGACGGAGGAAGGCCGCGCCGAACTCAACCGCGTGGTGCTCGACCTCTACGAGCAGTTCGTCGGCATGGTCGTGGCTGGAAGGCGGCTGGAGCCGATGCATGTCCGCGCGCTCGCCGATGGCCGCATCTTCACCGGCCGCCAGGCCCTCAGCCTCGGCCTGATCGACGCCATCGGCGGCGAGCCCGAGGCGCGGGAATGGCTGGCGGCGGAGCGGGAGATCCCGGCCAACCTCCCCGTCCGGGAGATCGAGACGCGGTCCTTCACGGAAAGGACCTTCGGGGCGGTTGTCGGGGCCTTCACGAAAGGCCTTGTGAATGAATGGCTTGGCGTTGACCGCGTGCGCGCGCTTTGGCAGCCTTGAGCGCAACGAGGGAGAAGGCTGCAGGGTTGCCATGACCCGGTCCGAACTGATCACCCAGCTGGCCGCGGCCAACCCGCATCTGCGCCAGCCCGATGTCGAGCTGATCGTCACCACGATCTTCGACGAGATCATCACCGCGCTCGCGCGCGGCGATCGCGTGGAACTGCGCGGCTTCGGCGCCTTCTCCACCAAGCGCCGGGACCCCCGCACCGGCCGCAACCCCCGCACCGGCACCGCCGTGGCGGTGGACGGCAAGGCCGTGCCCTACTTCAAGCCGGGGAAGGAGCTGCGGGAGCGCGTGAATGGCGGCCCGCTGCAGGAACCCCCGCGCAAGACCCGCGCCGCCCCCGCCACCGCCAAGGCCTGACCGCGCAGCCCCGCGCCGCAACGAATCGCCTGGATTTTGTTCTTGAAATGTTCGCGGAATTAGGATTAGTTTCCCGGCACACCGCCGGGAGATTCCGGAATGTTGTTTTTTCCGTCCGATCCGCGAGGATTCGATTGTTTCGGTTGCACGCCCCCCTCTAGCCTCCCCTCCCGCGTGTGGGGAGGAACCTCCATGGGGATTGGCAGCTCGGGCTCCGTCCGGATCCTGGGATGGGTCGCAGCGGCCGCGATGGCGCTGCCCCCGGTCGCCCTGGCGCAGGCGCCGCCATCCCCGGCCGATACCCCGGCCCCGGCCACCACGGGGGGCGCGGCGCTCGGCGTCGTCTTCGTCCTCGTCCTCTTCCTCATCGGCGCCTGGGTCATGCTGCGCCGCCTGGCGGAGGAGATGCAGGCCAAGGCCGCCGCCGCGCCGGAAGCCGACCAGCCGCGGCTCGCCACCCGGCTGATGGAGCTGCCGCTCGGCGTGCCGGAGGGGTCGATCCGCGCCCTGCTGTCGATCTTCATCATCGTGCTGGGCTTCCTCCTCCTCGCCCTGCAGGGCCCGCTCGGCCTCGGGTCGGGGGAGGCGCTGACGGGCTTCATCGGCGCCGTCATCTCCTTCTACTTCGCGGCGCGGACCGGGGAGCAGGCGCGCCAGGTGGCGGAAACCGCCGCCGATGCGGCGCGCCAGGCCGCGGGGGCGGCGGACCGCGCGACCACGGCCGCGACGGATGCCGGCACCGCCGCCAACACGGCCGCCACGGCCTCCACCACCCTTGCCAACAGCGTGCAGGCCGGCGCCGTCGCGCCCGCCGCCACGCCGGAACAGCAGGGCATCCAGTCCCGGCTGCGGGAGGCGCAGGGCCAGTTGCAGTCGCTGCGCGGGCTGATCTCGGTGGTCGGCACGCTCGGCGTCGGCACCGGGGCGCTGGCGGGGGCGGACCGGGCGCTGGCCCGGGTGGACGGGCTGCTCGACCGCATCGCGCCGGTGGTGGGCGGCCAGGCGGATCTCGGCAGCATCGGCCGGCTGGCGGAGGAGGCCAGCACGGCGATCCGGGAACTCGGCGACCTCGGCCCGGTCGGCACCGCCGTGGCGGATGCGATGGCGACGGTCGGGCGCGTGGCCTCGGACAGCCTGCCCATCGCGGGGCTGCTCGGCCGGCTGGTCGGCAGCGGCGGCATCGCGGGCGCCGGCGCGCTCGCGGGGCCCGCCGGGCTGGTCGCCGCGGTGGTGGTGGGCGGCATCGGGCTGGTGCGGGACCGCGAGAAGTTCGACCGCTGGAAGGCCGCCATGCTGGACACGCCGCTCGACCTCGGCCTGCTGCCGCCGGTGGTGGATGCCAGCCTGGCCGCCGCGGCGCTGCTGCGGTCCCCGCCGCTGGCGGCGCTGACGCGGCAGGGCGCGGTGGAGCCGGCGCTGGCGCTGTCGGTCTGGGAAGCGGTGCAGGGCACGCCGCCGGAGCCCGCCGCCAGCCTGGCTGTGCGCATCCTGCAGGGGGTGGTGGCGGGCCCCGGCGCCCAGGCGCTGCGCGACAATTTCGCCGGCCACCCCGACGCGCTGGCCGATGCCATCGAGGATTTCCGCGCCGCCATGACGGGTGCCGCGGCGCTGGCCGGGCTCGACCTGCCGCAGGTGACGGTGGCGGGCGCCAGCATCCCGACCGCTTCCCTGGCCACGGCGGTGCGCGCCGCGCGCCAGGACAGCCGCGTGGCCGCGGAGATCGAGCGCCTGGTCTACATGGTGCAGGCGCTGGGCAAGGCGGATCCCGCCATGCTCGCCACCGTCGCGGGCCAGCTCGGCGATGCCGGGTTCCTCGCCAGGGCGGCGCAGGAGGCGGCGGCCAAGGCGCAGGCGGCGCAGGCGGCCTCCACGCCCCTGTCGAGCCCCGAGGGAGGGAGCGGCTGAGATGCGCCTCGCCCTCATCCCCCTGCTGCTGCTGGTCGCGGCCTGCGGCACGGAACCGTCGCGGGAGGCGGTGGAGCTGGCCGGTGCCGTGCGGCGGGACCCGGCGGTGGCCCGCACCATGGCCGACCGGCCCTTCGACTGCACGGTGCGGGACCGCGCCTGCGCCACGCTCTGGCTGGCGCGCGGCGCCGCCTGCCAGGACCAGGGGCGCGCGGATTGCGCCATCGCCGCCTTCCGCCAGGCGGAGGCGCTGACACCCGCCGAGGCCCCGGCGGCGGAGCGGGCGGAACCCGCCTTCCGCCTGGCCGATGCGCTGGAACGCCGCCGCGACCGCGCCGTGGCGGAGGCCCGCCGGGCGGATAACGAGGCGATCCTGGCGGCGATCCCGGCGCTGCCCGCCGGGGCCGCCGCGCATTACCGGGCCGGCGTCGGGCTCAACCGCGTGCTGGCGGGCGATGTGCCGCCGGCGGCGCGCTGCGCCGCGCTCGGCGTGGTGGCGGCCGATGTCGCCGCCGCCGCCTCCGCCCTCGGGCTGCCGCCGATCGACGACCGCATCGCCCAGCGCCGCGCCGCCCTTGCCACCGCCCGCGCGGCCCAGGACCCGAGGTGCCCCTGATGTCCCAGACCATCGATCCCGCCCCGGCCCCGGCGGCGGCCCCCTTGGCGGCCCCCTTGGCCCGCAGCTGGTGGTTCACCCAGCCCATGATGCGCGGGGACGACGTGTTCCGCGCGCAACGCCTGCTGAATGACCGGGCCGGCGCCGCCCTGAAGCCGGACGGGCTGTTCGGCGCCGCGACGCGGGATGCGCTGAAGGCCTTCCAGCGCCGCCGCGGCCTGGTGGAGGACGGCGTGCTCGGCCCCGCCACCTGGGCCGCGCTGAACGGGGAGGTCCGCGTCGCCTCCGCCCTGGCGACGGGGGTGCAGGCGGTGCTGGATGCGGCGACGCTGGCCGCGCTGCGCACCCCGCATACCCGCTTCCCCGGCGGCGTCCCCTGGCGCCTGGTGCCGGGGGGGATCGAGGTGGAGGGCGCGCTGGCCGCCCCCTCCGCCGCCGAGGCCGCGCTGGCGGCGCGGGTGCTGCACGACTACGGCGATGCCATCGCCACCGCCTCCCTGCGCTTCCCCGTGCCGGCGGAGCTGGTGGTGGCGACCATCTGCACGGAATCCGGCGGCCTGCCCGCCGCGCGGCGGCTGGAGCCGGGCTGCGACCCGGTCGATCCCTCGCTGACGCCGCGCCGCGTCTCCGTCGGGCTGACGCAGACCCTGCTCTCCACGGCGCGGGAGGTGCTGGGCGATGAGGGGGTGACGCTGGCGGCGCTGGAGAACCCCTCCGTCTCCATCCGCGCCGGCATGGCGATGATGTGGCGACAGGCGGCGCAGACGCGCTTCGACCCGCCCCTGGTGGCGGCCGCCTACAATGCGGGCTCGCTGCGCTTCGAAGGCTCGGCCGGCAATCGCTGGAAGCTCTGCCAGTACCCCATCGGCACGGGCAAGCATGTGGACCGCTTCTGCCGCTTCTTCGCCGGTGCCTGCGCGGCCATGGCCGCGCAGCCCGGGGCGCTGCCGCCGCCCGGGGTCAGCTTCGCCGGCCTGCCCTGATCAGGGCGCGGCGAAGTGGCGGAGCCGGCCGGCGATGATGCCGCCCACCGCCTCCACCGCCGCGCGGCGCGGGTAGCTGGCGCGGTGGACGATGCGGATGGTCCGCCCCGCCGGCGTCGCCAGCGGTCGCAGCACCAGCCCCGCATCCTGCGCGACGCCGGCCGCCAGGCCCGGGATCAGCGTGGTGCCGTAGCCCGCCGCCACCATGTTCAGCAGGGTGGAGAGGCTGGCCGCGCGCAGCGTGCCGCCCAGCGCACCGCCCTGGGTGCCGCAGGCCGCCAGCACCTGGTCGCGCAGGCAATGCCCGTCCGACAGCACGAGCATGTCCCCGGCCAGCTCCGCCTCCGCCACCGCCTCCCGCGCCGCCAGGCGGTGGTCGGGCGGCAGGGCGGCCAGGAAGGGTTCGGCGAACAGGGCCTGCCCGGCCAGGTCCGGCCCCTCGGCCTCCGTCGCCAGCAGGGCGGCGTCCAGGTCATGGGCGCGAAGCCGGTCGAGCAGCGCCGCGGTCTGGTCCTCCCACGGCTCGATCTCCAGCGCGGGCAGCGCCTCCCGCAGCGGGCCGAAGACCAGGGGCAGCAGGTAGGGGGCCAGCGTCGGGATGATGCCCAGCCGGAACCGCCCCGCCATCGGGTCCCGCAGGCTGCGCGCGACGTCGAGGATGGTATCGGCCTCCGCCACCGCGCTGCGGACATGGCCGATCAGCCGCTCGCAGGCCGCGGTCGGGACCACGGATTTGGGCCCGCGCTCGAAGAGGGTGACGCCCAGCAGCTCCTCCAGCTTGCGCAGCTGGACGGAGAGCGTGGGCTGGCTGATGCCGCAGGCCTCCGCCGCGCGGCCGAAATGGCCATGCTCGGCGACGGCGAGGAGGTAGCGGAGGTCACGCAGGTTCATGGGGAGGCGGCACGGCGATCCGGTCAGGTCGGCTTACATTATAGTCACGATCTATCGAACCGGTAGAACCAATTCGCTTCCGCCTATCCTCCACCTGCCGCTAGCCTGGGCGCAGGACCGGGTGCCCCCAGGGGCGCGCGGCGTGGCACGGCCAGCAACGGAGAGAGAAGAATGGACGGACATGGTGGGACGGGCGTGGGCAAGTGCCCGGTCATGCACGGCGCCGCGCATGGCGTGGCGAAGCATGCGACCTTCGGCGGCCGGTCGAACCGCGACTGGTGGCCGAACCAGCTGAACCTCAAGATCCTCCACCAGCACTCCAGCAAGGTCAGCCCGATGGGCCCGGCCTTCAACTACGCGGAGGAGTTCAAGAAGCTCGACATCGAGGCGCTGAAGCAGGACATCTTCGCGCTGATGAAGGTCTCCCAGCCCTGGTGGCCGGCCGATTACGGGCATTACGGCCCCTTCTTCATCCGCATGGCCTGGCACAGCGCGGGCACCTACCGCACCGGTGACGGCCGTGGCGGCGCCGGCAATGGCGCGCACCGCTTCGCGCCCGAGAACAGCTGGCCGGACAACGGCAACCTCGACAAGGCGCGGCGCCTGCTGTGGCCGGTCAAGCAGAAGTACGGCAACCGCATCTCCTGGGCCGACCTGTTCATCTTCGCGGGCAATTGCGCGATCGAGTCCATGGGCCTGAAGCCCTTCGGCTTCGCCGGCGGCCGCGCCGACATCTGGGAGCCGGAGGAGGACATCTACTGGGGCGCCGAGGACACCTGGCTGGGTGACAAGCGCTACTCCGGCGACCGGGAGCTCGCGAGCCCGCTGGCCGCGGTGCAGATGGGCCTGATCTACGTGAACCCGGAAGGCCCGAACGGCAACCCGGACCCGATCGCCTCCGGCCGCGACATCCGCGAGACCTTCGCGCGCATGGCGATGAACGACGAGGAGACGGTGGCGCTGGTGGCCGGCGGCCACACCTTCGGCAAGGCGCATGGCGCGGGCCCGGCCGAGCATGTGGGGCGGGAGCCCGAGGGCGCGCCGATCGAGGCGATGGGCCTCGGCTGGCTCAGCACCTGGAAGTCGGGCGTGGGCGGCGATGCCATCACCTCCGGCATCGAGGGCGCCTGGAAGCCCAACCCCACGACCTGGGACATGGGCTATTTCGACATGCTGCTGGGCCATGAGTGGGAGCTGCACAAGTCCCCGGCCGGCGCCCACCAGTGGCACCCGAAGGACCGCGCCGCCTGGACGCTGGTGGAGGACGCGCATGACCCGTCCAAGCGCCACCCGCCGATGATGACGACGGCCGACATGGCGATGAAGATGGACCCGATCTACGGGCCGATCTCCAAGCGCTTCCATGAGAACCCGGAGCAGTTCGCCGATGCCTTCGCGCGGGCCTGGTTCAAGCTGACGCATCGCGACATGGGGCCGAAGGTCCGCTACCTCGGCCCGCTCGTCCCCGCCGAGGACCTGATCTGGCAGGACCCGGTGCCGCCGGTGACGCATGCGCTGGTGGATGCCGGCGACATCGCGACGCTGAAGGCGCAGATCCTGGCCTCCGGCCTCTCCATCTCCCAGCTCGTCTCCACGGCCTGGGCCTCCGCCAGCACCTTCCGCGGGTCGGACAAGCGGGGCGGCGCCAATGGCGCGCGCATCCGCCTCGCGCCGCAGAAGGACTGGGCGGTGAACCAGCCGGCGGAGCTCAGCGTGGTGCTGGGCAAGCTGGAGGGCATCCAGAAGGCCTTCAACGCGGCGGCCGGCGGCGGCAAGCAGGTCTCGCTGGCCGACCTGATCGTGCTGGGCGGCGGCGCGGCGATCGAGGAAGCGGCGCGGCGCGCCGGCCTCGGCATCACGGTGCCCTTCGCGCCGGGCCGGACGGATGCGACGCAGGAGCAGACGGATGTCGAGAGCTTCGCGGTGCTGGAGCCGGAGGCGGATGGCTTCCGCAACTACCTGAAGACCCAGTTCGCCCTGCCGGCGGAGGAGCTTCTGGTGGACCGCGCGCAGCTCCTCGGCCTCACGGCGCCGGAGATGACGGTGCTGGTCGGCGGCCTGCGCGTGCTCGGCACCAATGTCGGGCCGAACAGCCACGGCGTCTTCACCCGGCGGGCGGGGACGCTGACGAACGACTTCTTCGTCAACCTGCTCGACATGGGCACGGCCTGGACGCCGACCTCGGAGGCCGCGCAGACCTTCGAGGGGCGTGACCGCGCCACCGGCCAGGTGAAGTGGACGGCGACGCGCGTCGATCTCGTCTTCGGCTCCAACTCCCAGCTGCGGGCGATCGCGGAGGTCTATGGCCAGGCCGATGGCCAGCAGCGCTTCGCGGAGGACTTCGTGGCCGCCTGGACGAAGGTGATGAACGCGGACCGCTTCGACCTGGCGTAAGCGGGGGGCGCAAGCCTTGACCAGGGGGGGCGGCAACCCGGCGGGGGATGCCGCCCCCCATCTTTCAAGCCGACAAGGCGATACCGGGGAGGAGGCGATGGCGCAGGCGGCGGAGGCCGTGGCGCGCGGGGAGCTGCGCCGCGCGGGATTGCCGGCGCAGGGCAAGCTGGCCCGGCTGCTGGTCGCGCTGCGCGCGGCGCCGGAGACGCATCTGACCAGGGGCGAGATCGACCGGCTGGCGGGGGCCGCGGGGCTCGGCCTGGCGCCGGCGGAGCTGGCCTCGCAGCTGGAGACGCTGGAGCGGCACGGCCTGCTGGCCCGCCTGCCCAGCACGGGCACGGAGCCGGTCTTCGACACCGTGCCCGCGCCGCATTCCCACCTGCTCTATGAGGAGACGGCGCAGGTCGTGGACCTCGACGTCTCGCCGGAGACGCTGATCGCCATCCTGCGCCAGGCGCTGGCCGAGCGGCCGGGGGAGGTCGATATCCTGGTGCGGTTCCGGCGGCCGGGCGGGTAGCAAAGCCGCAGGGGCTTGCACCGCGCCCCCATCCCGCCCTACCTCCCCCGCCAAGGACTGGCGGCGCGCCGACGGCGCGCCGAGCGCCCGACCGGGCGCCGCCGGCAGTCCGGCGAGCCAAGTGCGCCCCAGGGGACCTGGTTTGCGCGCCCGGCGCTTGAGGGCATGAACGAAGTGAACTGGATCAGCGACTGGGCCCTGCCCAAGGTGAAGGCGATCTTCGGGGGAACCCGGGAAGTGCCGGACAACCTCTGGCACAAATGCCCTTCCTGCGAGCAGATGATCTTCCACCGCGACCTCGAGCGGAACCTGCATGTCTGCACCCATTGCGGGCACCACATGCGGCTTTCCGCCAATGCGCGGGTGAAGGCGACACTGGATGAGGGCTGGTCCCGCATCGAGCTGCCGAAGGCGCCGGCGGACCCGCTGCGCTTCCGCGACCAGCGGCGCTACGGCGACCGGCTGAAGGAAGCCCAGCAGAAGAACGCGATGGATGACGCGGTGCTGGTCGCGCAGGGCAGCATCGAGGGCCGCAAGGCCGTGGTCGCCGCCTTCGAATTCGCCTTCATGGGCGGGTCGATGGGCGCCGGCGTGGGTGAGGCGCTGGTCACGGCCGCCAAGCTCGCCGTGCTGCAGGATGCGCCGCTGATCGTCTTCACCGCCTCCGGCGGCGCGCGCATGCAGGAAGGCACGGTCAGCCTGATGCAGATGCCGCGCACCGTGATCGCGACGCGCATGGTGAAGGAAGCGGGCCTGCCCTTCATCGTCGTGATGTGCGACCCGACGACCGGCGGCGTCACCGCCAGCTTCGCCATGCTGGGCGACATCCACATCGCGGAGCCCGGCGCGCTGATCGGCTTCGCCGGCGCGCGCGTCATCGAGCAGACGGTGCGGGAGAAGCTGCCGGAGGGCTTCCAGCGCGCCGAGTACCTGCTGCAGCACGGCATCCTCGACATGGTGGTGAAGCGGCACGACATGCGCGCCACCCTGGCTCGCGTCATCTCCCTGCTGCGGGAGCCGATGCCGCTGGTGGCGCCGGCGGCGGAACTGCCGGCCCTGCCCGCGCCCGATGCCCCGGCCGAGGTCGCCAAGCCGGCGTGAGCACCCTTCCCGCCTCCCGCAGCGAGGCCATCATCAACCGGCTGCACAGCCTTCACCCCGTGCTGATCGACCTCAGCCTGGGGCGCATGCGGGAGTGCCTCGCGAAGCTCGGCCATCCGGAGCGGCGGCTGCCGCCGGTGATCCATGTCGCCGGCACCAACGGCAAGGGCAGCACGAGCGCCTTCCTGCGCGCCATCGCGGAAGCGGCGGGGCTGCGCGTGCATGTCTATACCTCGCCCCACCTGGTGCGGTTCCATGAGCGCATCCGCCTGGCCGGCGCGCTGGTGAGCGAGGCGGCGCTGACCGAGGCGCTGGAGCATGTGGAGCGCGTGAATGCCGGCGCGCCGATCACGGTGTTCGAGGTCACGACGGCCGTCGCGCTCCATCTGTTCGCGAGTGTCCCGGCCGACCTGCTGGTGCTGGAAGTGGGCCTCGGCGGGCGCTTCGACGCGACCAACGTGATCGATCCCGTGGCGACCGCGATCACCAGCATCTCCATGGACCACATGGATTTCCTGGGCGACACGCTGGAGAAGATCGCCTTCGAGAAGGCGGGGATCATCAAGCCCGGCGTGCCCTGCGCGACGGGGGCGCAGGCGCCCGGCGCGGCCGCCGTGCTGCGCCAGGTCGCGGCCGACCAGGGCGCGGCCCTGCTGGCGCGGGGCGAGGCCTGGGAGGTGGCGCCCCAGCCGGACGGGCGGCTGCGCTGGCGGGATGCGGCGGGCGTGCTGGACCTGCCGCCGCCGGCCCTGGCCGGGCCGCACCAGGCGGACAATGCGGGCATCGCCATCGCGACGCTCCGCGCCTGGAACCCGGCCTGGCTGACGGAGGATGCGATCGCCCGCGGCCTCGCCAGCGCCAGCTGGCCGGCGCGGATGCAGCGGCTGGGCGGACACCTGGCCGCGCTGCTGCCGGCGGGCTGGGAGTTGTGGCTGGATGGCGGGCACAATGCGGGCGCCGGCGTGGTGCTGGGCCAGCATCTCCGCAGCGCCTTCGCCGACCGCCCCTGCCACCTGCTGGTCGGCATGAAGGGGTCGAAGCAGGCGGCGGAGTTCCTGGCGCCGCTGATCCCCGTCGCGACCTCCATCCAGGCGATCGCGGAGCCCGGCCAGCACCTGGCGATGCCGGTCGAGGCCATCATCGCCGCCAGCGGCGGCGCGGCCACGGCGGGCGGCACGGCGGCGCAGGCGCTGGCCGCCATCCCGAAGGACGGCCCGCCCGCCCGCGTGCTGATCTGCGGCAGCCTCTATCTGGCGGGCGAGATCCTGAAGCTGGACGGTTCCCTGCCCGCCTGAGGGCCTCAGGCCGGGCTGAGGCGCAGGATCCGCCCGCGCGCCTCATCCGTCAGCACCAGCAGCGCGCCATCGGCGGCCACCACCACCTGGCGCATGCGGATGCGGCGGTCGAAGAGCAGGCGTTCCTCCGCCACCACCCGGTCGCCCTCCGTCTCCAGCCGCACCAGGCCGGGCGGGTTCAGCGCCGCGACGAAGAGGCTGCGGGACCAGCCGGGGAAGGCGCCGCCGGTGTAGAAGCCGATGCCCGACGGGCTGACCGAGGGCGTCCAGAAATGCAGCGGCGCCTCGATCCCCTCGGCGGTCTTCTGGCCGGTGCCGATCGGGCTGCCATTGTAGTCCACGCCATGGCTGACGACGGGCCAGCCATAGTTGAGACCGGGGCGAACGATGTTGATCTCATCCCCGCCGCGGGCGCCGAATTCCGCCTGCCACAGCCCGCCGGTCCAGGGGTTGAAGGCCAGGCCCTGCGGGTTGCGGTGGCCGTAGGAGAAGATCTCCGGGCGGGCGTCGCCGCGGCCTGCGAAGGGGTTGCCGGCCGCGGCGCGGCCATCCCGTTCCAGCCGCAGGATCTTGCCCGCCAGATCGTCCAGCCGCTGGGACCGCATCTTGTCGTTCTGCCGGTCCCCGGTGGAGAGGTAGAGCCGCCCATCGGGGCCGAAGGCGATGCGGCTGCCATAGTGGTTGCGGCCGCTCGGCTGGGCGGGGGTGGCATCCAGGACCGGCGTGACCGCTTCCAGCGCGGTCGCATCCGCCGACAGCCGCGCGCGGGTCAGCCGCGTCAGCGCGCCGCCCTGCACCAGCATGGCGTGGGAGAGGTAGAGTTCCCGCGTCCGGGCGAAATCGGGGGCGAGCGCCACGTCCAGCATCCCGCCCTGGGCGCGGGCCTCCACCTCCGGCACGCCGGAAAGCGGGTTGGAGAGCTGGCCGGACGGCGTCACCACGCGCAGGCGGCCCGGCCGCTCCGTCACCAGCAGCCGGCCATCGGGCAGCAGGCTAGCGCCCCAGGGATGTTCCAGCCCGGTGGCGAGGGTGGTCAGCCGGAAGGCGGCGCGGTCCGACCGCACGGCATCGCCGGATTGGGCGAGGGCCGGCAGCGGCAGCAGCGAGGTGGCGAGGAGGGTGCGGCGATGGATCATCGCCCGCATGTAGTCAGGCGCGGGGCGCCGGGAAGCGCCCCGCGGCCGGAATCGGATCAGCCGGGCTTGCCGGGATGCCTCATCCCAGCTTGCTGGCGACCCATTCCTTCATGGCGCCGCGCGGCAGGGCGCCCACCTTGGTGTCCACCGGCTTGCCGTCCTTGAACAGGATCATGGTCGGGATGCCGCGCACCGCGTAGTCGTTCGGCGTCATCGGGTTGTCGTCGATGTTGACCTTCGCGATGGTCAGCTTGCCTTCGTATTCCTTGGCGATCTCGTCGAGGATGGGCGCGACCATGCGGCAGGGGCCGCACCACTCGGCCCAGAAATCCACCAGCACGGGGCCGGGGGCCTCCAGCACGTCCTGCCGGAAGCTGTCGTCGGTCACGGCCTTGGTGAGTTCACTCATGGGGGGTCGTCTCCAGCGCCGGGCGGGGGCCCGGCTGTTATGTGGCAAGATCGTGGCGGGCCCGGCCCGGGTCAAGCAAGCGCCGCGTGAGGGCGGCGCGGGCCGTCATGCGCCCGGCGCATGCCGATCCAGCAACTCGCCCGGAAGCGGCATGAGCCGCGCGCCATAGGTCCAGACCAGCACGCAGTCCACGGCGCGGCCCGGAAAGGCGCGGGACAGCACGGCGCGGTAGGCCGCCATCTGGCGCAGGTAGAGGCGGGGCACGCCCTCCACCGTGGCCGGCGGCGGGCGGTTGGTCTTGTAGTCCAGCACCAGCACGCGGCCGGGCGTGACCAGCAGCCGGTCCACCTGGCCGCTGACCAGCAGCTCGCCCACCTGGCCCGCGATCGGCGCCTCCGCCAGGCTGCCCGGGCCGAAGGCGGGGCCGATGCCCGGCGCGTCGAGCAGCGCCAGCACCTCCGCCAGCGTCTCCGCCTGCTCGGCGGGATCGAGCCCATGGCCGGGGCGCGCGAGGAAGGCGCGCCCGGCCTCGGCGCGCCGGCCGGCGGGCTGGTCGGGCAGGTGCTGCAGCAGGGCGTGGACGATGCGGCCGCGGCGGAAGCGCTGTCCTGTCGGGTCCGCGGCGCCATGCGGGGCGGCGGCGGGGCCACCCTCATTCTCCCCGGGCACGGCGGAGGGGGCGAGGGCGTCCACGACGCCTTCCGGCGGCGCCGGGCTTCGCGCCCAGGCCGGCAGGTCCGCCGCCGCGGGGGGCGGGGCATCCCGCCCATCCGGCACGGGCGCGGCTTCCTGCGGCGTGGAGAGCACCAGGGCCTCCCCGCTCGCGAAGCGGCATTCGGCGGGGGCGCCAAACTGTTCGGGGTCAAACGCCTCCGCGACCGCCGTGTCCATCCGGGAAAAACCGCGGGCGACCAGGTCGTACCAGGTGCCTTCCTTCCAGGGCGCGTCCTTGGGGCGCTTCTTCTGCCAGCCGCAGACCAGCAACCGGTCCTCCGCCCGCGTCAGCGCGACATAGAGCAGCCGGTGCTCCTCCTCCGCCCGCGCCTTCTTCTCCGCGGCCAGCAGGGCGGTATAGGCGGGGGCGTGGTGGTCCTTGTTGGGGGCCCAGAGCGGCAGGGGCACGCCCTCCTCCGGCGCATGCCAGCGGACATCGGCATTGTCCCGCCCGCCGCCCATCGTGTCCGGCAGGATGACCACGGGCGCCTGCAGCCCCTTGGCGCCATGCACCGTCATGATGCGGACGGCATCGCCCGCGCCTTCCTGTTCCCGCTTCACCTCCGCGCCGCCGCGCCGCAGCCAGCCCACGAAATGCTGCAGGCTGGGCGGGTGGCGGCTGCCATGGTCCAGCGCGGCGTTGAGGAACTCATCGATGGGGTCGGCGGCATCGGGGCCGAGCCGCTCCAGCAGCCTCTCCCGCCCCCGATGCTCCCCCAGCACTTCGGCGAGGAGGGCGTGGGGCGTGACCAGGTCGGCCCGCGCCATCAGCCCGGCGATCCAGTCGGCCGCCCTGCCCTCCGGCGTCTCCGCCCCGCGCGCCTTCTGCAGCACGGCCCAGAGGCTGGTGGTGCGGCCATGGGCGAGGGCGAAGAGCTGGTCCTCATCGAGGCCGATGAGCGGCGACTTCAGCAGGGCGGCGAGCTGGAGGTCGTCATCCGGCAGCAGCAGGACATCGGCCAGGGCCAGCAGGTCCTGCACCGCGATCTGCTCGACCAGGCGGATGCGGTCGGCGCCGCCCACCGGCACGCCGCGTTCCTTCAGCGCGCGCACCAGGCGCGGCAGCAGCCCGCCGGATCGCTTGCGCAGCAGCACCAGGATGTCACCCGCGCGGATCGGCCGGCCCCGGCTTTCGAGCGGGGTGCGGGACCTGATCCACTGCGCGATGCGCGCCGCGATCGCCTCCGCCAGCAGCGCATCGGCGCCGGTCGTGGCGGCAGGGGTTTCAGGCACCTCCCAGGGCGGCGGCGGCTCCGTCGGCGCGGCTTCCAGCATGGGCCACAGCTCGACCCGCCCGGCATGGCCGGCGCGGTCGGGGCGGTGCAGCAGCTCCTCGCCGGGGTTCACCACGCCGTCGCGCGCCTCGCCCTCCGCGAAGACGGCATCGACCAGGGCCAGCACCGGCGCGGTGGAGCGGAAGGAAACCTTGAGCTGCACGTCGCGCAGCGCATCGCCCAGCGCCGCGATGCGCCGGCCGAAATGCCCCTTCCAGCGGGAGAAGCCGGCGGCATCCGCGCCCTGGAAGCCGTAGATGGACTGCTTGATGTCGCCTACCGCGAAGATGGTACGGGGCGTGGGCGGCTCATCACGGCGGGATTCGCGCCCGGCGCCGGCGAAGAATTCCTCCGTCAGCGCGGCGGCGATGCCCCATTGCGCGGGGTTGCTGTCCTGCGCCTCGTCCAGCAGGACGTGGTCGAGCCCGCCATCCAGCTTGAACAGCACCCAGGCGCTGCCGGGGTCCTGCAGCACGCGCTGGGCGGAGAGGATCAGGTCGTCATAATCCATCAGCCCGCGCGCCTGCTTGCGGGCGGCATAGCCGGCAAGGACGGGCGCGCCGAGCGCCAGCAGCGCGCGGGTCGCGGCCAGCAGGCGGCAGGCGCGGCGGCTGCCCTCCAGCGCCGCGATCCGCTCGGCCTCCCGCGCCAGCACGGCGGCGCATTCGCCCTGGCGGGGGCCGACCTGCTTCGTCGCCATGGATTTCCGGGGCGTGCCTTCCTTGGTCAGGAAGATCTCCGCCCATTCCCCCCAGCGCGCGGTGCGATGGGCCGGGTGCAGTTCCAGCCAGGTGAGGATGCGGAGCCCCCGCGCCTGGTCGTTCTCGTTCCGGCTGGCCTGGAGGAGGCGCGCGGCCATCACCGCGTCGCGGTCCACCTGCTCCGCGGCGGTCGCGATCAGCGTCGCCTCATGCGCGCCATCGGGCAGGCCGAGATGGCCGGCGATGGCGGCGCAGAGCCCCTCCAGCGACCCGGTGCCGCGCAGCGCGGCCGAGAGGCGTTCGCGGTCCCCATCGAGGGCCTGCACGAGGCGGGCGAAGGCATCGGGGGGCACCAGGCTGGCCAGGGCCTCCAGCGCCTCCCGCGGCGTCATCGGCCCGGCGAGCACGGCCTCCCGCGCCTCGGCCAGCAGGGTGCGGGCATCGGCATCCTCGACGACGCCGAACTGGGGGGCGAGGCCGGCTTCCAGCGGGAAGGCGCGCAGCAGGGACTGGCAGAAGGCGTGGATGGTGCTGATGCGCATGCCGCCCGGCAGTTCCAGCACGCGGCAGAACAGGGCGCGGGCGGTGTCGAGGTCATCGCGCGTCGGCGCGCGGCCGAGCAGGCGCGCCAGCCGGTCCGCCAGGCGCGATTCGGGATCGACCGCCCAGCGGCCGAGTTCGCGGGCGAGACGCGTCGCCATCTCCGCCGCCGCGGCCTTGGTGAAGGTCAGGCAGAGGATGCTGGCCGGCCGCGTGCCCGGCGCCAGCAGCAGCCGCAGCACGCGGTCCGTCAGCACCTTGGTCTTGCCGGAACCCGCGGAGGCGCCGACCCAGGCGGAGGAGAGTGGGTCGGAGGCCCGGCCCTGCTCGAATTCGGCTTCCTGGCGGGGGGTGAGGGGAAGGTTCATTCCTCCCCCTCCGCATCCGCCCATTCCGCGACGCGAGAGAGGTGGTCGTAGTCATCCCCCTTGGCGCTGCGTGCCGGATGCGGCCGCGCGGTGAAGGGGGCGTCGCCGAGCAGGAAGCGATCGACCAGCAGGCCGAGGCGGTCCAGCGCATCCTCGGCGGCGCTCTCCACCTCCTCCGGCTCGGTGATCATCGCCTTCACCTCGCCCGCCGTCTCCCCGCCCGAGAGCTTCCAGTAGGTCAGCGCCCGCACCGGGCTGTCCGGCACGCCCTGGATGGCGCCGCGCCAGGCCATGGCGGCTTCCAGCGGCAATTGGGGGGCGGTGCCGTCCACCAGGTCCTCGGTGCTGGGCAGGGTGCCGGTCTTGTAGTCCAGCACCGCCAGCGTGCCGTCGCCGAGCTGGTCGATGCGGTCGGCACGGGCCTTCAGCGTGACCTTGCCGCGGGGGCGCGGCAGGTCGAGCCGCCCGTCGCGCTCCACCCAGCTCTGCCGGATATGGCCGTCGCGGCGCATCTCCCGCTCCAGCTCGATCACGAAGGCGCCGATGCGCAACAGGCGTGGCCGCCAGAAGGCGGCGAGCGCGGGGCGCGGGCCCTGTTCGGCCAGCGCCTGCTCCGCCGCCTCCGCCCAGATCGCGCGGGCGGCGTCGTCCCCCGGCCAGCCGGCGCGGGCGGTGGAGACATCCCGCACGAAGCGGGCCAGCGCGGCATGGACGATGATGCCGTAGTCCAGCGCGCCGACATCCGCATCCAGCGGATCGAGTTTCCTCAAATCCAGCACGCGGCGGGCGTAGAAGGCGTAGGGGTCGGCCAGCAGGGTCGCGACCTCCGTCACGCTGATCTCGCGCGGCCGTTGCGCGGCGGGGGGGCAGGGCGAGGGGCGGCGCAGCGGCGTGACCGCCGCCGGCTGGTCCAGCGCCGCGGCCAGGCGGGCGGCTTGGCTCCGCGGCAATTCCAGCCCCTGGCCGGAGAGGAAGGTTTCCAGCCGCGTGATCCAGCGTGCGGGCACCGTCGGCGCACCGCCGCGGCGTGCCGCCCGCGAGAGCACGGCGTCCGGCGCCGCGCAGGCGAACAGGAAAAAATCCATGCAGACGCGGCCGATGCGGGCCTCGGGCTCGGGCAGGCCGAACTGGGTGCGCATGGGGCGGCTCATCCAGGGGCCGGGATCGGTCGCCAGCGGCCAGACCGTCTCGTCCAGCGCGCCCAGCACCACGCGGTCGAAGGCCAGCAGCCGCGCCTCCAGCAGGCCGAGGATTTCCACCCGTGGATGCGCCCCCGCATCGCGCCCCGCCTGGGCG
Organism: Falsiroseomonas ponticola; assembly: GCF_016805305.1. GTDB lineage: Bacteria > Pseudomonadota > Alphaproteobacteria > Acetobacterales > Acetobacteraceae > Falsiroseomonas > Falsiroseomonas ponticola. The sequence continues at coordinate 395,796 of NZ_JAERQN010000001.1, forward strand.
CGGACGGATCGCGCGGCGATGCCCTCGATCGCCGCGTCGAACAAGGCGGGCCAGGCGCCGGGGTCGAGCGGCGGGAGCATCGCCATGGCCGGCGCCAGGTCAGCGAGGTGGGAGGCCAGCACCTCCCCCTCCTCCGCCGCATAGAGCCGCAGCCCGCCCGGTGCCTCCGGGGTGGTGGCCAGCGCCTCCGCCGCCGCCAGATGCGCGGCCAGCAGGTCCGCGGGCGGGCGCGGCGTGCCGTGCAGGGACGCGAAGTCACCCAGCGCGGCTTCCAGCGCGGCGTGCAGCGCGACCAGCCGGGGCTTGGACGCGCCCTCCGGCAGCGCCGCGATGGCCGCGCGCAGCCCGGCCAGGCCGCCCTGCGGCCGCGGCCCGCGCAGCACGCGGCGTTCCAGCAGCCGCACCGCATCCAGGAAATCCGCCCGCGCCATGCCCGCCGCCGCGATCGGGTGCTTCAGCAGCGCCAGGAGGGGCACCGGCGCCAAATCCTCCGCCACCGCGCGGGCCAGCATCCGAAGAAAGGCGCCGGTCGGCGTCTGGCCCAGCGGCTCGCCGGCGCTGTCATCGGCGATGATGCCGTGGCGGATCAGCTCCGCCGAGACGCGGCGCGCCAGGTCGCGGTCCGGCGTGACGAGGGCGGCGCGGGCGCCGGGCTTCTCCAGGGCTTCGCGCAGCAGCAGCGCGATGGCGGCGGCTTCCGTCTGGGCATCGGGGGCGGCCAGCACCTGCAGCCCCGTGAGGCCCGGCGCCCAGGCATCGGCGGCGGGAACGGTCCAGGGGGCCATGCCCTCCGGCGGCCGCAGCGCCATCTCCAGCAGGGCGGGGCGGGCTTCCGGCACGGCGCGGGGCTGGTGCAGCCCGCAGCCGGGCCAGCGCTTCACCTGCCGGGCTTCCGCGCCCATCGCCGCCAGCAGCCTTGCCTGGCTGCAGAAGGGGTGGGTGGGCGCCTGCGACACCGCGTCCCACACCTGGCCGAGCGCGGCGCGGTCCAGCCCATGCAGCACCACGGCGCCGCGCGGCAGGGCGGCGACCACCTTCAGCAGTTCCACCGCCGCCGGGATGGTGCCGCCGACACCGATGCCGGCCGCGATGATCGGCGCATCCGGCGGGGCCTCGCGCCAGGCCTCCGCCTGGGCGCGCAGGGCGAGGACGCGGCGCAGCCCGATATCCAGCAGCTCCCGCTCCTCCAGCCACCCCGCCCAGGCGGTGGCGACGCCGCGCAGGAAGGTGGTGGTGATCTGCCAATGGGTCGCCTGCTCCCCGGGCACGAGCGCTTCGAGCCGCGCGAGCCAGGCCTCCGCATAGGCCAGCGGGTTGCCCTGGCGGAGCAGGTCCGGGTCCTTCTCCTCCAGCGCCACCTCGTCGAAGAGCCGCGCCATCTCGGCGGCCAGGCCCCAGGCCTGTTCAGGGGTGGCGGGGCCGCCATGGCGGGGGGGCAGGCGCATCACCATGCCGGTCAGCACCGCCTGGCGCGTCAGGGGCGCCACGGCCGGGGGCAGGTCCAGCAGCGCGGGCAGCGCCAACTCGTCGGCATCCTCGGTCGAGAGCCCCGCCAGGGCCCGCATGCGCGGCAGCAGCAGCGCCCGGCCCTCCGCCGCCGCCAGGAAGGCATCGCGCAGCCCGCGGGCGGAACGGCGCGTCGGCAGCAGGATGGTGGCGCGGGCCAGGGCTTCCGGCGGCGCCTCCTTCAGCTTCAGCGCCTCCAGCACCCCCGCGGCCAGGCAGTCCAGGAAGGGCAGCTCGGCGGGGATGTCGTAGAGGTGCATCAGAACAAGGCGGTCAGCATCCCGGCGCGCAGCATCGTCTCCGCCCGCTGCAGGTCGCGCGGCGTGGAGAGGTGGAACCAGGCGCCGTCATGCACCAGGCCGAACATCCGCCCTTCCTCGATCGCGCGGTCGAACAGGAGGTTGAGCGAGAAGGGGCCGGGCGGCGCATCGCGGAACAGCTCGGGGGAGAGGATCTGCACGCCGGCGAAGAGGTAGGGGGAGATCTCCCGCTCCTTCGGCCGGCGCACGCGGCCGAGGGGGTCCAGCAGGAAGTCGCCGCGCCCGACCTCCCCATCCACCTGCGACGTCCGCACCAGCAGCAGCAGCGCGTCCATCTGGTCCGGGTCGAAGGCGGCGGCCAGGCGGTCCAGCGCCGGCGTCGGGCCATCCAGCCAGAAGGCATCGCCATTGATGACGGCGAAGGGGCCGTCGCCCAGATGCGGCAGCGCGTTGGTGATGCCGCCGCCGGTCTCCAGCAGCACCTCCTCCCGCAGCACCGTCCGGTCCGGCGCGTCATGCGCGGCGACGGCCTCCGCCACCTGGTCGGCGAAGTAGTGGGCGTTCACCACGTGATGCGCGACGCCCGCGGCGGCCAGGCGATCCAGCGCATGGTGCAGCAGGCTGCGGCCTTCGAGCGGCAGCAGCGGCTTCGGCCGGTCATCCGTCAGCGGCCGCATGCGGGTGCCGAGGCCGGCGGCGAGCACCATGGCGTGGGAAAGGGTGATCATGCCGTGGCGTCCTGAAGAACGGGGGGATTCTGTCGCATGGAAGGCGGCACATGCGCATCCAGGAAGTCGCGCAGCGGTGTCGTGGCGGGGTGTTCCAGCGCGCGGCCCAGCTGCGCCCAGCAGCGCGGCCCGTGCACGAGGTAATGCGGCTTGCCGTCCCGCCGCGCCAGCCGCACCCAGAGCGCGGCCACGCGCAGATGCCGCTGCGCCGCGCAGGCGGCCATGGCGGCGCGGAAATCACCGGCATCGAGGTCCGGCCGCAGCGCCAGGTAGCGCGCGATGCATTCCTCCCGCAGGGCCGGGTCCACATCCCGCCGCGCATCCTCGGTGAGGGAGACGAGGTCATAGGCGGGATGGCCGATGGCGGCGTCCTGGAAATCCAGGATGCCGACATCGCGCGGCGCTTCGCGATCCGGCAGGGGCATGAGGTTGGCCGGGAAGTAGTCGCGATGGACGAAGCCGGTTCCCTGGAACGGCGCGAGCATGGCGCGCATCGCCGCTTCGAAGGCCGCGGTCACCGCGGCCGAGGGCGCCGCACCGAAAGCCGCCGGCCACCACCACTGGAGAAAGGTGGCGCCCGCGGTTTCCGTCATGCGGTCCACGCCCCAGGCGGGCAGGCCTTCGGGCGGCGGCACCGCGTGCAGCCGGGCCAGCGCGGCGGTGGCGGCCAGGTAGTGGGCCGCGGGGTCGTCGCCCGCATCCAGCAGCTGCGCCACGGTGGAGGCGCCGAAATCCTCGACCAGGCAGAAACCCCGGGAAACGTCGGCCGCGATGACCTCCGGCGCCGACAGCCCAGCAGCGCGCAGATGCGCCGCGATGGCGAGGAAGGGGCGCAGATCCTCCTGCGGCGGCGGCGCATCCATCAGCAGCACGGGACGCGGCCCACCCCGCAGCCGGGCATAGCTGCGGAAGGAGGCATCGGCCGGCAGCGGCGCGTAATCCGCCGCGCCATAGCCATGCTCCGCCAGGAAGGAAGCCGCCTCCGCCGCGCGCATCATGCCGCCAGTTCCTTCAGCCGCGCGCCCCAGCCCGAGAGCGTCGCCACGCGCTGCTCCTCCGTCTCGCCCGGCGCCAGCGCGATGACCAGGGCATCGGCGGGCTGCCAATCGCCCAGCCGGTCCGGCCATTCGACCAGCACGATTCCCTCCCGCGCCTCCTCCCACCCCAGCTCCCGCAGCCCGTCCGGCCCATCCAGCCGCCAGAGGTCGAAGTGGAAGGCGGGACCAGCGGGCAGGTCATAGGCCTGCACCAGCGTGAAGGTCGGCGATGGTACCTCCAGCGCCGGATCGCCGCTGGCGGCGCGCAGGAAGGCGCGGGCGAAGGCGGATTTGCCGGCGCCGAGCGGGCCTTCCAGCAGCACCGCATCCCCCGCCCGCGCATGCCGCGCGACACGCGCCGCCAGCGCGGCGGTGGCGGCTTCATCGGGGAGGAGCAGCGTGAGCGACATGAGGGCCCAATCTGCCCTTCCCCACCCCCCTGGCACAAGCGCACCCGTTCCCAATTTGATCCCGCAGGCTTGATCGGCCCCGGCGCTTCCGCCAAGGGGTGGCGCGACGATCGGCGTGGGGACAAGGCGTATGACCGCAGTGGTCGAGACGGATGTGGCGATCATCGGCGCGGGCCCCGTGGGGCTCTTCGCGGTGTTCGAATGCGGGATGCTGCGGATGAAGACCGTGGTGATCGACGCGCTGGAAGCGATCGGCGGACAATGCGCCGCACTCTACCCGGAAAAGCCGATCTTCGACATCCCCGCCCATCCCGAGATCGCGGGCGCGGACCTCATCGCCTCCCTCCACAAGCAATGCGCGCCCTTCAATCCCCTGCTGATGCTGGGCCGCCGCGTCGATGCGCTGCGGCAGGAAGGGGATGGCTTCGTCCTCGCCACCAGCACCGGCGACACCATCCGCTGCAAGGCCGTGGTGGTCGCCGCCGGCGCCGGCGCCTTCGGCCCGAACCGCCCGCCGCTCGATCGCCTGGCGGAATTCGAGGCCTCGGGCGGCGTGCGCTACATGGTCAGCCGCCGCGAAGACTTCCGCGGCAAGCAGGTGGTGATCGCGGGCGGCGGCGACAGCGCGGTGGACTGGGCGCTCAGCCTCAAGCAGATCGCCGCCAAGGTCACGGTGGTGCACCGCCGCGACAAGTTCCGCTGCGCCCCCGAAAGCGCCGCGCAACTGAAGCAGGCCGCCGAACGCGGCGAGATCGAACTCGCCATCCCCTACCAGCTGCACGGCCTCGACGGCACGAACGGTCAACTCACCGGCGTCTCGCTCGCGACCCTCAAGGGGGAGGTGAAGACCGTGCCGGCGGACCACCTGCTGGCCTTCTTCGGCCTGTCCATGGAACTCGGCCCGATCGCGGACTGGGGGCTCGGCCTGGAACGCAGCCACATCGCCGTCACCCCCGCGACCTGCGAAACCACCATCCCCGGCATCCACGCCATCGGCGACATCGCCACCTACCCGGGCAAGCTGAAACTGATCCTGCAAGGCTTCTCCGAAGCCGCCATGGCCGCCCACGCCATCCACCCCCGCATCTTCCCCGGCGAAGCGCTGCACTTCGAGTACAGCACCAGCAAAGGCGTGCCCGTGGCGGGGTGAGGGGCGCGCGGGTGGCCGCGCAGGGGGACGCTGTCCCCCTGCACCCCCTGCCAGGGTCCAGCGGGACCCTGGACCGCGAGGTTATTGGTCGATGGAGGGAGGGGCGCCGCGCGACCGCCTGTCCGGAGCGCGCGCCGTGCCCCTCCCTCCATCGACCAATCTCATGGGTTCAAAGGGCCGCCGGGCCCTTTGCATGGGGGGTACGGGGGGAACGGCGTTCCCCCCGGGCCATCACGCCGCGACCTTCCTCGCCGCGCGCACGGCCTCGGCCAGGCTGCTGACCTGGGCCAGCACTTTCGTCACGGTGTCGGGCGTGGCGCGGCCTTCGGCGTCGAGGCTCGCGGCCAGCGTGTCCACGAGCGCGGTGCCGACCACGGCGCCGTCCGCGGCCTTGGCGGCTTCCGCGGCCTGGGCCGGGCTGCGGATGCCGAAGCCGATGGCGACGGGCAGGTCCGTGTGGCGCTTGAGCTTGGCGATGGTCGGCGCCATGGAGGCGTAGTCGGCGCTGCGCGTGCCGGTGATGCCGGTGATCGCGACGTAGTAGATGAAGCCCGTGGTGGCGGCGAGCACGCGGGGCAGCCGCGCCTCGTCGGTGGTGGGCGCGATCAGGCGGATCAGGTCGAGGCCGTTCGCGGTGGCGTGCGGCTCCACCTCATCCGCTTCCTCCGGCGGCACGTCGACGATGATGAGGCCGTCGGCGCCGGCGGTGGCGGCGTCAGCGCAGAACTTCTCCACGCCGTAGGTGAGGATCGGGTTGTAGTAGCCCATCAGCACCACGGGGGTGGTGTCGTCCAGCTTGCGCAGGCCGCGCACCAGGTCGAGCACGCCGGCGGCGGTGGCGCCGGCCTTCAGCGCGCGCTGCCCAGCCTTCTGGATGGAGGGGCCATCCGCCATGGGGTCGGTGAAGGGCACGCCGACCTCGATGATGTCGGCGCCGGCTTCGGGCAGGCCGTGCAGGATGGCGCGATACGTCTCCCGGTCCGGATCGAAGGCCTGGAGGTAGGTGACGAGGGCGCCGCGACCTTCCTGGCGGAGCGCGGCGAATTTGGCGGCGATGCGGCTCATCTCAGATGTTCTCGCCCAGGTGCTTCGCGACGGTGAAGATGTCCTTGTCCCCGCGGCCGCAGAGATTCATCAGGATGATGCTCTCCGCCGGCATGGTCGGCGCGGCCTTGATGACGTGGGCCAGGGCGTGGGCGGGCTCCAGCGCCGGGATGATGCCTTCCTGGCGGGAGCAGAGCTGGAAGGCGGCCAGCGCCTCCTCATCCGTGGCGCCGACATATTGCACGCGGCCGATCTCGTGCAGCCAGGAATGTTCGGGGCCGACGCCGGGATAGTCCAGGCCGGCGGAGATGCTGTGCGCTTCCGTGATCTGGCCGTCGCCATCCTGCAGCAGGTAGGTGCGGTTGCCATGCAGCACGCCAGGCCGGCCGCGGGACAGCGCCGCGGCGTGTTCATGCGTGTCGAGGCCACGGCCCGCGGCCTCCACGCCGACCATCGCGACATCCTTGTCGTCGAGGAAGGGGAAGAACAGGCCCATGGCGTTGGAGCCACCGCCGACGGCGGCGACCAGCACATCCGGCAGGCGGCCTTCCGCTTCCAGCATCTGGGCGCGGGCTTCGGTGCCGATCACGGACTGGAAGTCGCGCACCATGGCGGGATAGGGGTGCGGGCCGGCGACGGTGCCGATGCAGTAGTAGGTGTCGTGCACATTCGCGACCCAGTCGCGAAGGCCTTCGTTCATCGCATCCTTCAGCGTCGCGGCGCCGGAGGTGACGGGCACGACCTCCGCCCCCAGCAGCTTCATGCGGAAGACGTTGGGCTGCTGACGCTCCACATCGGTGGCGCCCATATAGACGACGCAGGGCAGGTCCATCAGCGCGCAGGCGGTGGCGGTGGCGACGCCGTGCTGGCCCGCGCCGGTTTCCGCGATGATGCGCGTCTTGCCCATCTTCTTGGCCAGCAGGATCTGGCCGAGCACGGCGTTGATCTTGTGCGCGCCGGTGTGGTTCAGCTCATCCCGCTTGAAATAGACCTTGGCGCCCTTGCCGGGTTCGGCGGTCTTGCGGAGATGGGTGGTCAGCCGTTCCGCGTACCACAGCGGGCTCGGGCGGCCGACATAGTGGGTCAGCAGCCGGCGCCATTCCGCCTGGAAGGCCGCGTCCTTCTTGGAGGCCTCGTAGGCGGCCTCGACCTCGAGGATCAGGGGCATCAGGGTCTCGGCGACGAAACGGCCGCCGAAATCGCCGAAGCGGCCGCGGGCGTCGGGGCCCTGGCGGAGGGAGTTCGGAAGGGGCTTGTTCACGGGGCAATATTCCTGGGCGTTCCGCGGTGTTTAGCGCAGGGGCGCGGGCGGGTCACGGGCAGGTGGGATGCAAGACAGATCGCGCCAGACATAGGCGATCTCGGAAACGGCGATCCGGCCGTGATAGCCGGTCTGGCTGACGCCCGGCACGGCGCCCGTCGCGGCGTAGAAGGCGCGGGCCGGGTGGTTGGCGTCGAGCACCCAGGCCGCGGCATCGGCCAGGCCCTCGGCACGCAGGCGTGCCGCCCCCGCGGCCAGCAGGGCCCCGCCGAGGCCCCTTCGTTGCGCGCGCCGCAGCAGGTAGAGGCCCGAGACTTCACCCCCCGTGCCCAGCGCCGCGTCCCGCGCCCGGCAGACGCTGATGAAGCCGAGGATGGCGCCGGCCTCCTCCGCCACGAAGGTGCCACCCTCCAGCAGCGGTTCCGCCAGGTTGCGCGCCCAGGCGGCGCGGCGGCGGGCGGGGTCCGTCATCTCCTCGAACAGGGCCGGCGGCACCAGGCCTGGATAGGTCTCGACCCAGGCCGCCGCATGCATCTCCCCGATCGCGGGGGCGTCGGCGCGGGTCGCGGGGCGGATCACGCCGCCCGGGCGGCGGCGATGAAGGCCGCGATGCGGGCGGGGTCCTTCACGCCGCGGGAGGCCTCGACACCGGAGGAGACATCGACGCCGGGCGCGCCGGCAACGCGGATGGCCTCCGCCACATTGCCGGGCGTCAGGCCACCCGCCAGCAACCAGGGGCGCGGGATGGCGCGGCCGGCGGTCAGCGTCCAGTCGAAGGGCGCGGCATTGCCGCCGGGCAGCGGCGCGCCGGGGGGCGCCTTGGCGTCCAGCAGGAAGCGATCGACATGCGGCGCATAGGCGGCCAGCCCGTCGAGATCGGCCGCGGAGGCGATGCCGAGCGCCTTCATCACCGGCCGCCCGAAGCGGGCGCGCACCGCGGCGCAGCGATCGGGCGTCTCCTCCCCATGCAGTTGCAGGACATCCAGCGGCACGGCGGCCAGCGTCTCCGCCAGCTGGTCGTCCGTTGCGTCCACGAACAGCCCGACACGCTGCGGGCCACCCGCGAGGGTGGCGGACAGCGCCGCCGCCCGCGCGGGCGTCACCGCCCGGGGCGAGGGCGGGAAGAAGACAAAGCCGAGAAAATCCGCGCCCGCGGCGGCCTGCATGGCGGCGGCATCGTTGATGCCGCAGATCTTCACCAGCATGGGGTGCCTACCAGCCGAGCGAGGCGGCGATCCGCTCCGCCGCGGCGCCGGGATCCCCTGCCTTGGTGATGGGACGGCCGACCACGACCCAGGTCGCGCCGGCTGCCGCCATCGCCTCCGGCGTCGCGGTGCGGGCCTGGTCGTCGGCGGCGCTGCCGGCGGGGCGGATGCCGGGGACGACGAGGGCAGGCCCCTCCCCCAGCGCGTCGCGCAGGGCGGAGACCTCCCGCGGGGAGCAGACCAGGCCATCCGCGCCGGCGGCGACCGCCAGGCGGCCCAGGCGCAGCACCTGCTGCATGGTGCCGCCCGCGACGCCGATCTCGCTCAGCGTCGCCGCATCGATGCTGGTCAGCACGGTCACGGCCAGGATCTTCGGGCGGGTGGCACCGCCGGCCTTCTCCGCCGCCTCCCGCGCCGCGGCGACCATGGCGGCGCCGCCGGCGGCGTGGATGGTGATCCAGTCGGCGCCAAGAGGCGCGAGGGACCGGATGGCGCCGGCCACCGTGTTCGGGATGTCATGCAGCTTGAGGTCGAGGAAGACGGGGCGATGCGCCGCGATCCGCCGGACCGCGGGCGCCCCCTCCGCCGAGAACAGCTCCAGCCCCACCTTCAGCAGCCCGGCCGAGGGCGCCACGGCCTGCGCCCAGGCCTCCGCCGTCGCCAGGTCCGGCGCATCCAGCGCGACGCAGAGGCCGCAGGGCGCGTTGCGGATCGCGGCGGTCACGGCGCGGGCAGGCGGCCGAGATCGGCGTCCCGCTTCGCCTGCTCCTCCCGCGCCTTGTAGCCGGCCAGCTCGGCCTCCATCAGGCGGGCGGCGTTCTGCAGCTCCCGCGCCCGCCGCCGCGCCGGCAGCGCCGCCGCCCAGGCGATGGAGGCGCCCAGCAGGAAGCCCACCGCCGACAGCAGCAGCACCGCGATGCCGAGCGGCGAGGCCCAGCCGATATCGAAGGGCCAGAGCCGCAGCTCCACCTCCTGCGTGTTCGACAGGGCGAAAAGCGCGATCAGGATCAGCAGGGGCAGGAACAGGACCCAGCGCATGGCCATTCATTCTCCAGGCACGGGGCGTTCCTACGCGTCCCGGGGGCGGACGGGAAGCGCCCCCCGCCGCCGGGCCCTGTCACACGGACATCAGCATGTCCTCGACCCGCCCGGCATCGGCACGGGCGACCGTGAGGCGCAGCTCCAGCCCCTCGATCGCCGTGCAGTGGCGGTCCAGCGGGACGGCGCGGACCAGGTTCTCCAGCGCCAGCTTGGCGGATTCGGCATCCGGGAAGTGGCGGGCCAGCGTCACGGCATCGGCTTCGGGGGCGGCGGCGCTGCCCATCATCGCCGCCGGCGGCACGGCGCGGGCGCCCTGGGTGGCGGTGCCGGCGGGGGCGTCGCTGGCGGGGAAGCTGTCCACCACGCCCTTCTCGATGTTGCGGTCCGGCGTGTTCTCCGGCCGTTCGTTCGGGCTGGTCGGGTTCGGCATGGCGTGGTCCTCCGGGCTCGGGCCGCCGGAGAGGCTTCCCGGCGGCGATGCCTGGGGCGAACGCGGCCGGGGCGCGCGGGGTTGCCGGGGACCGTAACGGCTACAGCCGCGCTTCCCGGTACAGGCCGAGCTTCTGCTGCGCCGCCGCATCCGAATAGCCGAACAGCACCAGGTCACTCTCCGCCGAGAGGGTGACGCTGGACCAGGAGGGGACGACCAGCAGGTCGCGCTCCGCGAGCGCGAAATCCTGTTCCCCGACCCGGGCGCTGCCCTGGCCCTCCACCACCACCAGCACCATCGCGTCGGTGGACCGGCGCGGCCGCGTGGCGAAGCCGGCCGGCAGCAGGCGGACATGGGCGGCGATGGTCGGCATCACCGGCCCGCCATCGGCCGGATTCACGAATTCCAGCGCATGGCCGAGATGCGGGTCCGGGTCGCCGGACCGCGCCATGGCCGCCAGGCTGTCCCGCCATTCGGCATAGGGGTAGTGGAACATCGGCTGGTGCGCCGGGCGCCGGGCCGCGGCCGTCCCCGCGAAGGGCCGGAGGTTGCGGCCGTAGCGCGCCGCCGTATCCCCCGCCGGCGCGGTTTCCGCATGCGCCATGGCGCCATCCGGCAGGCGTTCGGCGAAGCTGGCGGCGAAGTGGCGCACGGTCGGGATATCCAGCCCGTCCAGCCAGATCATCGGCGCGCCGCTGGTATTGCCGTGGTCATGCCACTGCCAGTTCGGCGTCAGCACCAGGTCGAAGGGGCGCATCACCGCCTTCTCCCCATCCAGGGCCGTGAAGGCGCCGTCGCCTTCCATCACGAAGCGGAGCGCGCATTGGGTGTGGCGGTGGCAGGGCGCGACCTCCCCCGGCAGGATCAGCTGCAACCCGGCATAAAGGCTGGTGGTGACGGAGGAGGTCCCCGGCAGGCCCGGATTCTCCAGGATCAGCACCCGGCGTTCCGCCTGCTCGGCGGAGATCAGGTCACCCGCCCGCAGCAGGTGGTCCCGCGCTTCCCCGTAGTGCCAGAGATGCGGCCGGACCGGGGAGGTGGGGGTGGGCGTGACCAGGGCGGACAGCACTTCCCACAGCGGAAACAGGTGCCTGGGCGCCATTTCGGCATAGAGCGCCTGGAGCAGCGCCTTCGGGTCATTCGTGCCGGTGGGCAGCGCGTCTGTCATGGGCCGGGCCCCTCCCCTTCATTGGCGGCAAGGGTAGCCGAGGAGGGGGCTGCGGTGAAATGCCGGTGCGTGACGCTGCCGGGGCTTCCGTCGCGCCCCGGCATTGGCTATGGAGGGGGTGCGGGACCCGTAGCTCAGCTGGATAGAGCGTTGCCCTCCGAAGGCAAAGGTCGTACGTTCGAATCGTATCGGGTCCGCCAATCTTTTCAGAGGCTTGGGGTGATGTCGTCCCCGCCAGGTGGCCGGCCCGGCGGGGTCGGGCCGCCTTCGCCGCGCGGGAAGCACGGCCGGCTGGCCGCGCCCCCTCCCCTCCGCGACGTCAGCAGCCCGGGCGTGGGCGGGACATGCCGCCGAGGAAGCTCCGCAGGTAGCGGCCAAGGGAGGGGCTGAGATAGCCGCCCTCCTGCACCAGCAGCGTGGGGCAGCCCAGCGCCGCGATCCGTGCCGCCGCCGCCGCGAAGCCCGCCTCGGTGATCCGGAAGGTCGCGACGGGATCGTGCTCCGCGGCGTCGAAGCCCAGCGCGATGACGATCGCGCCCGGCGCGAAGCGCCGGATGCGGGCCAGGGCACCATCCAGGGCCGCCAGCCAGGGCCCGTCGCCGGTGCCGCGCGGCAGCGGCTGGTTGTCGTTGCAGCCGCGCGCGGCATCGCCCCCGACCTCATCCGCATGGCCGGCATAGAGCGGCGCGCCGTCATTCGGATCGACATGGATGGAGCAGGTCAGCACATCCGCGCGGTCCCAGAAGATGGCCTGCGTGCCATTGCCGTGATGCACGTCGATGTCGAGGATGCCGATGCGCCCGAACCGCCGGCTGAGAAGCTGCGCGGCGATCGCCGTGTTGTTCAGGTAGCAGCCGCCGCTCATCAGGTCGGGATAGGCGTGGTGCCCGGGCGGCCGGCACATCGCATAGACGGGCGCATCGGCGGCGGCCAGGCGCTCCGCGCCATGGATCGCGACCTGCGCGCTGGCCAGGACCGAGGTCCAGGTATCGGCGGTGATCGGGCAGGTCGTCGAATTGCTGTACCAGCCGAGCTCGCCGACCAGGTCGGTGGGCCTGCGATGCATGCGGTGCGTGGGATGGACGCTCGGCACCGCGATGGGGCCGAATTCCGGCCGCCGCATCCAGCGCGCATGCACCCCCTTCAGGAAATCGACATAGGCGGGATCGTGCACGGCGGTGATCGCCTCCAGCCCCCCGGCCGGCGCCTGTACCACCTGATGCCCCTGGCCCGTCACCGCCTCCAGGAACACCCGGTATCGCTCGGCCCGGTCGAAATGCGGGATGAACTTGCCGGTGCGGAACACGCTTTCCACATCGTGCCTGGCCTGGTCGGGATGGTGAATGACGAGCATCGCGCATGTCCCTGATGACCTCGAGCATCCGGTGATACGCCGCCCCTGCCCGGCTGCCCATCGCGGCGCCCAGACCGATCGCGATCCTCCGCATAAGGCGGCCTTATGAAAGGCGGCGCGGATTGTCTTGGAGCGCCGCGCGCCTTCGGATGAGGATGCGCCCGGGAAGGCGGGACAGCGGCGGCGCGGCCCGGCGGCCTTCCCGGCGATGCGCGAAGGAGCAGGCAATGGCGTTCCGGCTCACATCCCCCCGGCGCCGGCGTGCGGCGGCGGGCATCACCCGCGGCGCCGGCGGCCGCGACACCGGGACGCGATGATGAGGAAGGTCTTCACCGCCAGCCCCCCCGAGGTACCGGCGGGGGAGAGCTACGAACAGGCCTCGCGCGCCGGCGACTTCATCTTCCTCTCCGGCCAGGTCGCGAAGGATGAGAACGGGCGCTGGGTCGGCGGCGATGCCGCCAACCAGGCGCGGCAGATCTGGCGCAACATCGACCGCGTGCTGGCGCATATGGGCGCGACGAAGGACGACATCGCCAAGGTCACGACGATCCTGACCGATGTCGCGGACCGGGAAGCGGTCACGGCCGTGCGCCTCGCCTACCTCGGCGACCATCGCCCGCCGCATACGGGCCTCTACGTGCCGGTGCTCGGCCGGCCGCAGATCACCATGGAGGTCGAGGTGATCGCCTATGCGCCGAAGGCCGGCGCCCCCGCCGCATGATCCCTGTCTATGACCGGCGGAAGCTCTACCTCGACGACAAGGACGCCATCGATGCCGCGGTGGCGCGCGTGCTGGCCAGCGGCCGCTACGATTGGGGCGACGAGGTGCCGGCCTTCGAGGCCGAGCTCGCGGCATGGCTCGGCGCTGGTCATTTCGTCGCCACGGGCTCCGGCACCGCCGCGCTGAAGGCCGCGCTGCGCGCGCTGCGGATCGGGCCAGGCGATGAGGTGATCACCGTCGCCAACACCGACATGGCGAACAGCACCGCGATCCATTCGGTCGGCGCCACGGTGGTGTGGGTGGACATCGATCCGCTGACGCGCTGCATGGACCCCGGCGCCTGCGCTTCCGCCATCACGCCGCGGACCGCCGCCATCCTGCCCGTCGATCTCTACGGCCATCCCTGCGACATCCGCGCCTTGCGCCGGCTGGCGGACCGGCACGGGCTGACGCTGATCGAGGATGCCTGCCTGGCGCTGGGCGCGGAGATCGAGGGCCAGCTCGTCGGCCGCCTGGCCGACATCACCTGCTTCAGCTTCTCCTCCGGCAAGCATCTCGGCGCCATGGGCAATGCCGGCGGCTGCGCGACGGAGGATGCCGGCCTCGCGCAACGGCTCCGGCTGGTCTCGGGCGATGGGCAGGACCGCGCGCGGCATCGCCTGCAGCCCCGCCCGCTCGACCTGCGGCATGAGGAGGAGAGCCACAACGACCGCATGGACGAGATCCAGGCCGCGGTGCTGCGGGCCAGGCTGCCCTCCCTCCACCGCACCCTCGCCCAGCGGCGCGCGCAGGCCGCACGCTATTCGGACGCCCTCGCGGGCCTCGTGCAGATCCCGGCGGAGCAGCCCGGCATGCGCCACGCCTGGCGCAACTACGTCATCGAGACGGAGGACCGGGAAGCGCTGGCGCGGCACCTGGCGGCCCAGGGCATCCAGTGCAACGCGCTCTACAACCCGCCCATGCACCTCCAGCCCGTCTATGCGCGGCTCGGCGTCACGCGCGGCCGGCTGCCGGGGACGGAAGCCTCCGCCGACCGGCTGCTGGGCCTGCCGGTCGGGCCGCATCTGGGGATGGCGGAGATCGAGACGGTGATCGCGGCCATCCGCCAGTGGAACGGGGCGGGCGGAAGAAAGGCATCCGCCTGAAGGCCGCGCTTCCGCCGCGCCGCCCCGGTCACCGCCGCCTCACGGCAGCGGCGTGAACTGCAGCTGGGAGAAGGGCGTCACCCGGTCCGTCCGCACCATGCGGAATTCGGTATCGGGGCCGAGCCACCGGTTCCAGATCGCGGTCAGCTCGCCCTCGTTCTCCATCGCGACCAGCGTCTCGTTCACCCGCGCCAGCAGCGCCGCCTCGTCCCGCTTCATGCCGATGCCGATCGGCTGGAACGCCATCGGTTCCTCGATCATGCGCATCGGGATCCCCGCGGTCTGGGAATCGTTCACCAGCTTCGTGATGGTCATGGTGTTGGCCACGATGCCGAAGGCGCGGTTCTGCTGCACCGCCATGAAGGCGGAACCGGTATCGGCGAAGGTCAGCGGCTCCGACCCGTTCATGCGGATCGCGAGTTCCGAGGTGGAGCCGCGGGTGGAGGCGAGCCGCCGGCCGGCATAATCCGCCCGCGCGCGGCCCGGATCATTGGCGCGGACGGCCAGCATCTCCTTCGCCAGGTAGTAGGGATCGCTGAACTGGATCTGCTCCGCGCGGCTCAGCGTATAGGCGAGGTTCGCGATGGTGAGATCGACGCGGCCCAGCCGCACCTCCGGCACGCGGGCCTCGACCGAGACCGGCGTGATGCGGGCCTGCACGCCCCAGCGCCGTGCGATGGCGCGACAGAGATCGACGTCATGGCCCACCATCTCCCGCGTCCGCGGGTCCGGCGCGGCGAAGGGCGGCACATCCGCGAAGGTCGCGCAGCGCAGCTCCCGGCGCTGCATGATGTCCGCCAGCTGGTCGGCCTGGGCCACGGGCGCCGCCGCAAGGCCCAGGGCCACCAGGCCCAGGGACAGCAGTGATCTCCGCATCGTCATTCTCGATCTCCTCGACCTGTTGCAGTTCTTGTTCACCGCCCGCGCAGCTCCGACAGGAAGCGTTGCGCGCGGGGATGCCGGGCGCGGCCGAAGAAATCCTCCGGCGGCGCGGTCTCGACGATGCGGCCCGCATCCATGAACCAGACGCGGTCCGCCACGTCGCGCGCGAAGCCCATCTCATGGGTCACGCACATCATGGTCATGCCGTCGCGGGCGAGCGCGCGCATCACGCTCAGCACCTCCGCCACCATCTCGGGATCGAGCGCGCTGGTCGGCTCGTCGAACAGCATGGCCGGCGGTTCCATCGCGAGCGCGCGGGCGATCGCCACGCGCTGCTGCTGGCCACCCGAAAGCTGCCCGGGGAAGGCATCGCGCCTGGCGGAAAGGCCCACGCGGTCCAGCAGCGCCAGCGCCTTCTCCCGCGCCTCCGCCCGCGGCGTGCCGTTCACCTTCACGGGCGACAGCATCACGTTCTCCAGCGCGGAGAGGTGGGGGAAGAGGTTGAAGCTCTGGAACACGAAGCCGATGCGGCTGCGCAGCCGGTTGAGCTGCGCGCTGCTCATCGGCGCATGCACGTCCTGGCCATCGAAGGTGATGGAGCCCGACTGGATCTCCTCCAGCCGGTTGGCCGTGCGGATCAGCGTGGATTTGCCGGACCCCGAGGGGCCGCAGACCACCACCACCTCGCCGCGCGCCACCGCCTCGTTGATATCGATCAGCGCCGCGAGGGGCCCGTAGGATTTGTTGACCGCCTTGAAGCCGATCATCGCCGGGCGGGGTTCGCTCATCGGTCAGGCCTCCCCGGGGCGGGGCGAGAGGAAGGTGGGGGCGGCGGGCTGGCTCGTGCGGCTCGCCGCGATCCGCGCCTCCAGCGACTGCGCGATCCGCGTCAGCGTCCAGCAGACGATGAAGTAGGTGATGGCGAGGATCGCATAGACCTCGAAGGGCTTGATCATCAGCCGGTTGTTGATCTGCCCCGCCGCGAAGGTCAGTTCCGGCACGTTGATGACGTAGCCCAGCGTCGTCTCCTTGATGGTGGAGACGAACTGGCTGAGGATGCTCGGGATGGTGTTGAACAGCGCCTGCGGCAGGATCACCCAGCGCATGGCGCCAAGGTGGCTGTGGCCGAGCGACCGTGCCGCCTCCATCTGCCCCTTCGGCAGGGCCTGGATGCCGCTGCGCACGATCTCGCTGATGAAGGCGGCCTCGTAGATCGTCAGCGTGACCAGCATGGCCAGGAAGCCGGGCACGCTGCGCCCGATCAGGATCGGCAGCAGGAAATAGACCCAGAGGATGATGAGCAGCAGCGGCACGCCGCGCGCCACGTAGATCAGCACGAAGACCGGCCACCGCAGCAGCCGCCAGGGCGACAGGCTGGCCAGCGCCATCAGCACCCCCAGCGGAAAGGCCAGCGCGATGCCGAGTGCCGAAAGGATCAGCGTGGCGACGATGCCGCCGACCGGCCCGTTCGGATACTGCCCGATCAGCAGCAGCAGCCAGTTGTCGCGGACGATGTCGATGATGGTGCCGATCATCGTCATGCCACCGGCCTCATGTGCCGGTTGCGCCGCTCCAGCCAGGCGCCGAAGGCCATCAGCAGCAGCGTGCAGGCCAGGTAGATGACCGTGCCCAGCAGGTAGGATTCGAAGGCGCGGAAGGTGCGGCTCTCGATCTCCTTGATCACATGCGTCACTTCCGACACGCCGATCGCCATGGCCAGGCTGCTGTTCTTGAACAGCGAGACGGTGTGGTTGACGATGGAAGGCCCGGCATTGCGCAGCGCCTGCGGCAGCAGCACCCAGCGCATGGCGCCGATGAAGGAATGGCCCAGCGCGCGCGATGCCTCCCACTGCCCCTTCGGCACGGCGCGGAGGCCGGAGCGGAGGTCCTCGCTGAAATAGGCGGCCTGGCAGAGGCCGAGCGCGATGATGGCGAAGACCGCTTCGCTGTTGTGGTCGGCCAGCCAGAACTGGACATCCGGCGGCAGCAGGCTGGCGATGCCGAAATACCAGAACATCAGCTGCACCAGCGTCGGCACGTTGCGGTGATAGGCGATGTAGGCCGCCACCACGCCTTCCGCGATGCGCGACGGCAGCATGCGGACCGAGAGCAGCAGCGCCGCCAGCCCCATGGCGAGGGTCCAGGACCCGGCGAAGACGACCACCGTCATCAGCAAGCCGTGCAGCAGCATCCGGCTGAATTCGGGGTTGGCGAGGATCGCCATGACGTCGAAGCCGGACATCCGCGCCTCAGCCGCCGGGGGCGGATGGCGGCCTGGCGGTGGAAAGCCCGCCCGGCACCTGCAGCGTCGGCGTGATCTCGATATGCCCGATATTCACCGCGACGGGCGCCGCGATGGCGAAGGCGATGGCGTCCGCCACGTCCTTCGCCTCCGGCAATTCGAAGCCATCCAGGAAGCGCGCCCGCGTCTCCGGCGTGTCGCCATGGACATGGGCGAAGATGTCGGTCGCGATGCGGCCCGGGCAGATCTCCGTCACCCGCACGCGCTTGCCGAAGGCGTCGATGCGCAGCTGGCTGGACAGCATGCTGACCGCCGCCTTGGTGGCGTGGTAGGTGGAATTGCCGCCGAAATTATAAGCCGCCGCGATGGAACTGATGTTGACCACATGGCCGCGATCCCGCGCGACCATGCCCGGCACGACGAGGCGGCAGAGGTGCAGCACCGCCCGCAGGTTCACATCCACCAGCAGGTCGATATCCCCGGCCTCGGCCTCCAGGAACTTGCGCGGGCGATCGACGCCGGCGTTGTTCACCAGGATATCGACCTGCAGGGAAGCCAGCAGCCGCGCGATGGCGTCCCGGTCGCAGACATCGATGGCATGCGCGATGCAGCCGGTTTCCGCGGCCAGCGCGGCCAGCGCGTCGCCGCTCCGCGCCACCGCATGCACCTCCAGCCCCTCCTGCCGGAAGCGGCGGACGACGGCGGCGCCGATGCCGGAGGATGCGCCGGTGACAAGGGCTGTCCGGTAGTCGGGGAATGGCATCGGCCTGCTCCTTCCGGGCTCACGCTAGCCGAGGCGCGATCGGGCCGGCCAAGAGGGTTTCGGTTTGGGGAGATAAGGAACTCTTATCCTCGGCGCGGGAGAGCGGCGCCACCTCTCCCCCTTCCGCCAGGATCGCCCCGCGGATCGCCCGCGCCAGCTCCACCGCGCCGGCGGTATCGCCATGCACCAGGATGGATCGCGCCCGGGCCGGCAGCCGCGCGCCACTGGCGGTGACCACGCAGCCCTCCCGCAGCAGCCGCAGGACGCGGTCCAGCACCTGCGCGCGGTCATGGATCACGGCGCCGGGCAGCCGGCGCGGCACCAGCAGCCCGTCATCGCCATAGGCGCGGTCGGCAAGGAAGCTGATGGCGGCGGGAAGGCCGAGCGTGGCGGCCGCGCCCTCGATCGCGGGGCTGGCGGAGGTGAGGATGGTGAGCCGCGGGTCGAAGGCGGCCACCGCCTCCAGCAGCGGCAGCGCCAGCTCCCGGTCGGCGGCGGCCATGTTGCCCAGCGCGCCGTGGAAACTCATATGCGTCATGCGCGCGCCGAGCGACCGCGCGATGCCGTCCAGCGCGCCCAGCTGGTAGATCACCATCGCCGCCAGCTCCGGGATCTCCACCTGCATCGGCCGGCGGCCGAAGCCCTGGCGATCGGGGAAGCCGACATGCGCGCCGATATCGACGCCGCGCGCCTTCGCCACCGCCACGGTGCGGCGCATGATCGGCGGATCGCCCGCATGGAAGCCGCAGGCCAGGTTGCCGGAGGTGACGACCTCCAGCAGCGCCGCATCGTCGCCCATGGTCCAGGGGCCGAAGCCCTCGCCGAGATCGGCGTTGATGTCGATCCTCATGGCGCATTCCCCGTCATGGCGCATCGCCGGGCGGCAGGGGCCGCAGGCGGAACAGCGTGTCCCCGTAGCCCACCAGCGTGCCGGGCGCGCAGGGGCGGGCGGCCACCAGGCCCGCCTGCGGCGCGCGCACGGGCAGCAGCAGCGCGCCGACCCGCAGGCAGCCGAGATCGTCGCCCGCGGCGACCTCCTCCCCCGTCTCCACCAGGGGCCGGCCCGAAAGGGGATGGCGGTCGAGGAAGAGGCCCGGCGACGCGGCCCGCACCTCGACCAGCGCGGGCCCGGCCGCCGGGGGCGCGGCCCCGCCGCCCGCGCGGCGCAGCAGCAGGGACACGGATGGCCCGGTGAGTTCCAGCTGGTCGATATCCGTCGCCTCCAGCCAGCGGCGAAGGGTGGCGACGAAGGCGTCGTCCGGCGTCATGCGCCGTGCTCCTGCAGGCGCCGCAGCGCCACCAGGCGGCGCGCCTCCGCCAGCCAGCCCCGCGCCTCCTCCAGCGCCGCCACCGCCTCCGCCCAGCTGGTGCGCAGGAAGCGGATGCGGCCGCCGATCGGCGCCTGGCCGAGCCGCCAGAGATCGGCCTCGATCACCGTCGCGATCTTGGGATAGCCGCCGGAGGGCTGGGCATCGCGCATCTGCACGATGGGCTGGCCGCCATGCGGCACCTGCACCACGCCCGGGACGATGCCGTGGGACCGCAATTCCATCGGCGCCAGCGGCTCCAGCGCCGTGCCGGCCAGGCGGAAGCCGTAGCGGTCGCTCTGCGGCGTGACCTTCCAGGGCTGGTTCCAGAAGGCATCCAGCGCGGCGGGCGTGAAGCGGTCATGCTCCGCCGCCGGCAGCGCGCGCATGGCGGGGATGCCATCCACCTCCAGCGGCAGGGCCTGCGCCGGCGGGATCAGGCCGGCATCGATCCCCGCCAGGGCAGTGGCGCCGATGGGCAGCCGGTCCCCCGCCCGCAGCGGCCGCCCCTCATGCCCGCCAAAGGCGCCGCGCAGCTGCGTGGAGCGGGAGCCGAGCACGGCGGGCACGTCGATCCCGCCGGCCACGCAGAGATAGGCGCGGCTCGCCCGCCAGGGGCCGGGCTCCGGCGCGCCGATCTCCAGCACATCCCCGGCCGCCGCCGCCAGCGCCCACCAGGGCATCACCGTCCGCCCGTTCAGCGTGAGCGCGGCATGCGCGCCCGTCACGGCGAAGCGCGCCGCGGCATCGAAGCGCAGGCGCACCGGGAAGACCGGCATCTCGATCGCCGCCGCATCCTCCGCATTGCCCAGCAGGATGTTGCCCGCCGCCAGCGCCATGCCATCCATGGCGCCGGAGACGCCGACACCCCAGCCGAGCGCGCCGTGGCGGCCCGGATCCTGCACGGTGGCCAGCGCGCCGGGCGCCAGGATCTCGATCATCGCAGCACCCGCGCGATGCGGAAGCGGATGCTGTCGCCGGGCTGCAGCAGCGTGGGCGGCATGCGGCCCAGATCGAAGAAGACCATGCCGGTGGACCCGATGGTGTTCCAGCCGCTCGGCCCCGGAGAGGCCGAGACGCCGGTCTGCGCGCCGCCGATGGACACCGCGCCGCCCGGGATGCGCAGCACCGGCGTGCGGCGGCGCGGCGTCGCGATGCGCGGATCCATGCCGCCGAGGTAGCAGTAGCCGGGATGGCTGCCGACGGCGAAGACGGGGTAGGTGGGCGCGGCGTGGATCTCCGCGATCTGCTCCGGCGTCAGCGCGGTATGGGCGACGACATCGGCCATGTGCGGCCCGCCCTCGCCGCCATAGACCACGGGCAGTTCCACGCAGCGCCCTTCCAGCGGCAGCGGTTCGATGGCCTGCCAGGCCTGGCGCAGCCGCGCGGCCAGCGGCGCCCAGTCCCGCGGCGGGCGCGCGAAGGTGACCATGACGTTGTTCATGCCGGGCACGGCCTCCCCCACCTCCGGCCAGGCGGCGGCTTCCCGCGCCAGCGCCCAGATGCGGCGCTGCGCCTCCAGCGTCGTCTCGCCCGGCGCCTCGAACAGCAGCGCGGTGGTGCCGAGGAGGCTGAGCTGCGGATCGTCGCTCATCCCGCCGCCATCAGCCGTTCGAGGTGGTGGATATCGACGCCGCCGGCGATGAAGGCCGGGTCGGCGACGATGCGCCGGTGCAGATCCAGATTGGTGCTGATGCCGCCGACCCGCATCTCCGCCAGCGCGACGCGCAGCCGCGCCAGCGCCTCCGCCCGGCTGTCGCCATGCACGACCAGCTTGGCGAGCAGCGAGTCGTAATGCGCCGGCATCCGGTAGCCCGCGGCGACATGGGTATCCACGCGGATGCCCGGCCCGCCCGGGGCGGACCAGGCGGTGACCAGCCCGGGCGAGGGCGCGAAGCTCACGGGATCCTCCGCATTGATGCGGCATTCGATGGCGTGGCCGCGGCAGGCGATGTCGCCCTGCCCGATCGGCAGGCTATCCCCCATCGCGACGCGCAGCTGCAGCTGCACCAGGTCGAGGCCCGCCGTCATCTCCGTCACGGGATGCTCCACCTGCAGCCGCGTGTTCATCTCGATGAAGTGGAAGGCGCCATCCTCGACCAGGAATTCGAAGGTGCCGACGCCGCGATAGCCGATGCGGCGGCAGGCCTCCACGCAGGCCGCGCCGATGCGGGCGACGAGGTCCGGGGCCAGCCCCGGCGCCGGCGCCTCCTCCACCACCTTCTGGTGGCGGCGCTGCAGCGAACAGTCCCGGCTGCCGAGCCAGAGCGCGCCGCCCTGCGCATCCGCGATCACCTGGATCTCGACATGCCTGGGCCCGCCGAGGAACTTCTCGACATAGACGGTGCCGTCGCCGAAGGCGCGGCGCGCTTCCTCCCGCGTCACCGCCAGCGCATCGGCAAGGCCGGCCTCGCCGGTGACGACGCGCATGCCGCGCCCGCCCCCGCCGCCCGCGGCCTTCAGGATGACGGGATAGCCGATCGCCGCGGCCGCCCGCCGCGCTTCCGCCGCATCGCCGGACAGCGCCTCCTCCCCGCCCGGCACGCAGGGCACGCCGGCCTCCCGCATCGCGCGCTTGGCGGCGATCTTGTCGCCCATCAGGCGGATGCTGCCGGGGCGCGGGCCGATGAAGACGAGGCCCGCCTCCTCCACCCGCGCCGCGAAGCCGGCATTCTCCGACAGGAAGCCGTAGCCCGGATGGATCGCGCCCGCCCCGCTGGCCCGCGCGGCGAACAGGATCGCCGCCTGGTCGAGGTAGCTGCGCGAAGCGGGCGCCGGGCCGATGCAGACCGCGGCATCGGCCAGCGCGACATGCGGCAGGTCCCTGTCCGCCTCGGAGAAGACGGCGACGGTCCTCAGCCCCAGCGCCTTGCAGGCGCGCTGCACGCGCAGCGCGATCTCCCCGCGATTGGCGATCAGGACCGTGTCGAACATCCCGCTCACCCGAGGCGCATGAGCGGCTGGCCGAGCTCGACCTCCTCGCCGGAGGCGACGAGGATGGCGGCGATGGTGCCGCCGCGCTCGGCGCGGACCTGCAGGAAGGTCTTCATCGCCTCCACCACGCAGATCACCGCGCCGGCGGCGATGGTGGAACCCGGGGCCACGAAATCGGCCTCGCCGGGCGAGGGGCGGAGATAGACGATCCCCGCCATGGGCGAACGGATCTCGGCCGGGGCCGCGGCGCGCGGCCGGGTGCGCGGCGCGGCCGGGGCGGGCGCCGCCGCCCCTGGCGAAGCCCCGTCGCGCAGCAGGCGCAGCGTCCAGCCATCCTTGCCGGCCACCATCTCCGAGAGGTCGGACGCCGCCATGGCATCGATGAAGGTCTTGATCTGGAGGAGGTCCATGCGCCGCCGGTCAGCCATCGGGGCGGCAGGCTATCGTCGCCCCGCCGCGGCTGGCCAAGACGGTTTGGGTTTAGCGCAATAAGACCTGCTTATGGTGCGGGCCAGGCCTCGCCCATCGCGCCCTGGGCGCGGGCCTCGATCAGCTCCTGCACGATCAGCTTCACGGTCTGCGCGGGCTCCGACAGCGGAAGATGGTCGGACAGGCAGAGCGCGAGCGGCGCCTCGATCACCGGCTTCACCAGCCGGCGCTGCCAGGCGGCGCAGGAGGCCACGACCTGCCGCGCCATCGATTCCGGCAGGATGGTCGCGCCCAGCCCCTCCGCGATCACCTGCTTCAGCGTGCTGTCGGATTCGATCTCCGCCACCACGCGGGGCGTCATGCCATGGGCGGCGAAGGCCTCGTCCACCATGCGCCGGACCACGTTGTAGGGACGGGCGAGGAAGAGATCGACCTCCGCCAGCTCCGGCACCGGCACGTCGCCGGCCGGGGCGGGCATGCTGTCCGGCGCGACGACGCAGAGCCTCTCCTTCAGCAGCGGCTCGAAGCTCAGCCCGTGCACCGAAGCCTTGCCGCCATACAGCATGGCGAAATCCATGCGCCCGTTCATGACCAGTTCCGACAGCGTGCTGCCATAGGTCTCGTTCAGGTAGAGCACGATGCCGGGATGCCGGGCGCGCACCGTGCGCAGCAGCGGCAGCGCGAAGCCCGCCGCCGCCGTGCCGGGCGCCAGGCCGACGGAGACCGCGCCGGACAGCCCCTGCACCGCCGCCCGCATGTCCACCCGCGCCTGGTCGCATTGCCGCAGGATGATCTGCGCGTGGCGATACAGCACGCGCCCGGCCTCGGTCGGCACCACGCCGCGCTTGGTGCGCGTCAGCAGCGTCTGCCGCGCCTCGCTCTCCAGCGTCGCGAGCTGCTGGCTGAGCGCGGGCTGGGCGATGTGCAGCACATTGGCGGCGCGGGTCAGGCTGCCGGTATCGACGATCTTCACGAAATACTGCAGCCGCCGCAGGTTCACGCCGCCACCCGCATCTCGAACGCCATAAGATTCCGCTATAAGGCCAGCGTGAAGTCCTTTTGGCCAGGGGTTTCCGCCGGGGCTAGCGTCCGGCCCCCATGCCCTGAGGAGCGCCCCACCCCGATGTCCGCCGCCGAGCCCCGCATCGCCGACCGGGTGCGCCGCATCAAGCCATCGCCGAGTTCCGCCGCGGCCGACCGCGCGGGCGCGCTGCGGCGCGAAGGCCGCAGCATCGTCAGCCTGGTGGTGGGGGAGCCCGATTTCGACACGCCCGCGCCCATCCGCCGCGCGGCGGCCGAGGCGATGGAGCGCGGCGCGACGCGCTACACCATGCTCGCCGGCACGCCCGAGCTGCGCCAGGCCATCGCCGCCAAGCTGAAGCGGGAGAACGGGCTGGACTACGACCCTCGCGACATCGTCGTCACCAATGGCTGCAAGAGCGCGATCTACAGCGCCTGGGAAGCGACGCTGGAGCCGGGCGACGAGGTCATCATCCCCGCGCCCTACTGGGTGTCCTACCCCGACATGGCGCTGGCCTGCGGCGGCACGCCCATCTGCCTTCCCTGCCCCGAAGGCCAGGGCTTCAAGCTGGCGCCGGCGCAGCTGGCCGCGGCGATCACGCCGCGCACGCGCTGGCTCGTCCTCAATTCCCCCGGCAACCCGACCGGCGCGACCTATTCGCCGGCCGAATGGCGCGCGCTGGCCGATGTGCTGCGCGGCCATCCGCGCGTGCTGGTGATGACGGACGACATCTACGAACACATCCGCTTCGGGGCCGAGGGCCCGGCGCCGCACCTGCTGGCCGCCGCGCCGGAACTGCGCGACCGCACGCTGGCCATCAACGGCGTCTCCAAGACCTATGCGATGACGGGCTGGCGCATCGGCTGGGCGGCCGGCCCGCGCGACATCGTGGATGCGCTGGCCACCCTGCTCTCCCAGGCCGCCGGCAATGCCTGCTCCGTCAGCCAGGCGGCGGCGGTGGAGGCGCTGAACGGCGACCAGTCCTTCGTCGCCGCCAGCGTCGCCACCTATCGCGCGCGGCGGGACCGCATGGCGGCGCGCATCAACGCCATCCCCGGCCTGCGCTGCACGCCGCCGGAGGGTGCCTTCTACCTCTACGTCGATTGCGCCGGCCTGATCGGGCGGCAGACGCCGGAAGGCCGGGTGCTCACCAGCGACCACGACGTGGTCATGCACCTGCTGGAGAGCGTCGGCGTCGCGCTGGTGCCCGGCGCCGCCTACGGGCTCTCGCCCTATTTCCGGCTGTCGATCGCGGCGTCGGCCGACATCCTCGACGAAGGCGCGGACCGCATCGCCCGCGCCGTCGCCGCGCTGCGCTGAGGCGCCTCAGAAGGCCAGCTGCACCTTCATCGCGCGGGCGCGGTCGCCCGCCAGGTCGAAGGCGCGCCGCGCCTCCGCCACCGGCACCACCTCCGTCAGCAGGGGCGCGACATCGATGCGCCCCGCGCCCAGCGCCTCCACCGCCCAGCGGAATTCCTCGTGGAAGCGGAAGGTGCCGCGCAGCGTGATCTCCTTCGCCACCAGCGCGTTCACGGGCAGCGGCACCTCGCCGCCCAGGCCGAGCTGCACGATGGTGGCGCCCGGCCGGGCCGCGGCGATGGCGCCCGCCAGCGCGGCGCCGGCGCCCGATGCCTCGAACACCACGTCGAAATACCCCTTGTCGGCGCCGTAGCGATCGAGCGCCGCCGGATCGGCGCGCAGGTCCAGCGCCGCATCCGCGCCCAGCCGCCGCGCGATGACGAGCGGCGCGGGCGACAGGTCCGTGCACACCACCTCCCGCGCCCCGGCATGGCGGGCGACGAGGATCGCGAGCGCGCCGATCGGCCCCGTGCCCGTCACCAGCACGCGGCTTCCCATCAGCGGCCCCGCCTGGCGCGCGGCATGCAGGCAGACCGCCAGCGGTTCCGCGAAGGCGGCGCGGGCCAGGTCCATGCCGGGCGGCAGCGCCACGGCCTGCGCCTCCTCGCAGACCAGCACCTCCCGGAACGCGCCCTGCACATGCGGGA
Source organism: Falsiroseomonas ponticola (assembly GCF_016805305.1). Classification (GTDB taxonomy): domain Bacteria; phylum Pseudomonadota; class Alphaproteobacteria; order Acetobacterales; family Acetobacteraceae; genus Falsiroseomonas; species Falsiroseomonas ponticola. Next base: position 421,840 of record NZ_JAERQN010000001.1, read on the forward strand.
AGCGCATCGCCGATCCGTAGAAGCGCATGTCGAGGCAGTGGTTCGGCTTGCCTTCCAGGCAGTAGCGGCAGGCGCCGCAGGGCAGGGAGGGGCTGACCGCCACGCGGTCGCCCGGCTTCACCGTGGTGACGTCGCGCCCGGTCTCCAGCACCTCGCCCGCCACCTCATGCCCCAGCACCATCGGCTCCCGCAGCCGCACCGTGCCGAAGCCGCCATGGTGGTAGTAGTGCAGGTCGGACCCGCAGATGCCGCCGGCGCGGATGCGCACCGCCACCTGGCGCGGCCCCGGCGCGGCGGGCGGCGCCGCTTCCTCCACCCGCAGATCGTGCGGACCATGGATGATGACGGCCTTCATGCTCTCTCTCCCTCGGGCCACCGGCACCGGCGGCGCCCGGGCGGAGACATGCGCCAGCCGCGTCGCCCGCGCCAGGGTGCCGGCCGTTCAGTCACGCCAGGGCTTGCGGGCCCACAGCGCGCGCAGCGCCGCATCCTGTTCCAGGAACAGCGCCTGCTGCGCCGCCGCCGTCATCGGGCGCAGCGGCAGGTTCACCCGCTCCGCCGCCGCGATCCAGTCGGGGTCCGCATTGGCGGCGGCGACGGCGGCGCGCAGCGTGTCGCGGATCTCGGCCGGCAGGTTCGGCGGCGCCACCAGGCCGCGCGTCGATCCCTGTTCCACCGCGAAGCCCTGCTCATGCATCGTCGGCACATCGGCCGTGCCGGACCAGCGCTGCGGCCCGCCCTGCGCCAGCGCGCGCAGCGACCCGTCCCGCAGCAGGGACTGCCCCTCGCTCATGTTGAAGGAGCCGACATCGATGCTGCGCGACAGCAGGTTGGTGATGATGGGCGGCGTGCCGTTGAACGGCACATGGGAGAATTCGACGCCGGCCACCCCCTGCAGCCCCAGCATGATCAGGTGGTCGTCGCTGCCCGCCCCGGCGGTGCCGACCGTGACCTGCCCCGGCCGCTGCCGCGCCGCCGCCACCAGGTCCGCCACGCTCCGGATCGCGCTGTCCGCCCGCACCCAGAGGCCGCAGGGATCCTCGATGACGTTGCCGAGGAAGGTGAAGTCCTGCACGCGGTAGCGCACCGCGCGTTCGATCGGCAGCACGATGGAATTGGGCGCCTGCGCGGCGCCGATGGTGAAGCCATCCGGCGCCGCCTGGGCCACGCCCTCGAAGGCCAGCTGCCCGCCCGCGGCGGGGCGGTTGATGATGACGAAGCTGGCCCCCGGCAGGCGGCGCGCCACGAAGGGCAGCACCGTGCGCGCCAGCATGTCCATGCCGCCGCCCGGCGGGCCGGAGACGAGGACCTGGATCGGCCGCTCCGCCGGCCAGGCGGCATGCGCGACGCGGGGCGCCGCGAGCGCGACAAGGGTCGCGGCCAGGATGGGCCTGCGCTTCATGGGCACTTCCTCCTCCGGCCTTGTGGTCGGCCCGGTGCCCGCATCCTGGAGCAATATGCGTTCAGATGGAATCATCTGAACGCATTTCTTGCTCTGGATTCAATGACTACTGGAGCACGAGCTGCGTTCATTCGAACGCAGCGTGCTCCAGGGTCTGTCAGGCGCGGGTAGAAGCGCCTGACGGACCCCGGCCTTCCGTCTTGTCGCGCGGTTCACGCCCTTCGGCGATTCCGCCTCGGGCGATCGCACCCCAGGCACCGGGCGCCAGCCGCCGCAACGCCGCGGGGTGCCCCCGCCTCACGCGCCCGGGTCGTAGTCCAGCGCCGGCGCGTCCTGCCAGCCCGCGGGGGCCGCGGCCCAGTCGGCCGGCGCTTCCTCCGCGAACATCGCCGCGGCATCGGCGGCGGAGACCCCCTCGGCCTCCCCCGCTTCCAGCAGGAAGGCATGGCCCCTGGCCGCGCCCGCCGGCGCCACGAACAGGATGCCACCCTCGGCCAGCGCATCGGCCAGCACCGCGCGCAGCTCCTCCGGCGCCAGGCTCGCCACCCCATCGGCGATGCCGATCGCGACGGCGCCATCCTCCTGCCCCACCAGCAGGGCGCTGCCCTGGCCGATCCCGGCCAGGTGGCCGGCGATGGCGGCCAGCAGCGCCTCCTTCACCGGCGGGTCCTCCCCGTCCTGCTCCTCCTCGTCCTCGTCCTCCTGCCCGTCATCCGGGATGGCGAGCTTGGCGCGGCGCAACAGGTCCAGCGCCCGAGCCAGCGGCACGGGCAGCGATGCCTCCCCGCCGCCCGCGGCCTCCGCCACCAGCGCCTCCCAGCGATCGAGGCGCGCGACCGCCTCCTCATCCGCCGGCGGTTCCTCATCGGACAGGAAGGGCAGGTTCAGGCCCACCAGGCAGACATCGCGGTCGAGCGGCGTGGCGGGGGGCAGGGAGGGTTCGACGCCATTCGCCAGCGCCTCCGCCAGGTCGCGCAGGTCGGAGGGGCGGAGCCGCGCCATGGTCGCGGTCGCGATGAAGCGCGGCGCCAGGACCAGATGCGCGAAGGCCGGGTCGATCGCCACCGCCATCAGCGCCTCCGCCAGCGTCGCGGGCACCGCGGAATCGCGCGGATCCTCGCCGCTGCGCATCACCGGGCTGACGAAGACCGGCGCCAGCCCTTCCTCCCCCGCCTCGCCCATCAGGGCCATCGCGGCCGCGAAGTCGATCTCCCGGCGCGCATGGGCGAAATCCTCGGGCTCCAGCATGCCCTCCAGCGGGCCGAGCGCGCCGTCCAGGCGCTGGGCCAGCAGCTCCTCCGTCAGCTCCTCGATCTCGTCCTCCGGCGCCTCCGGGTCGGTCGCCCAGCGCGCGATGCGCGCGGCCAGCGTCCGGCCGGTGGCCGGCTTGCGCGGCGCCTGGCGCAGATCCGCGGCCCGCAGGCCGAGCGCGCGCAGCGCCGCATCGCCGTGCAGGCGGTCGGCGGGCTCCCCGGGATATTCGGACAGGTCCGCCCCCTCCCCCCGCGCCGCCAGCCAGGCGCGCATCGGCTCCGCCCGCAGCCGGTGCACGGCGATGTCGAAGCCGTGCCGGTGCGCCGCGCGCGCCAGGGTGCGGGCGATGCGCGCATGCCCGGCATTGTCGGTGCGGTGGGCCGCGGGATGCGCCAGGCGGAAGGCCTCCTCATCCGCGTAGAGGATGACGGGCAGCTCGTCCCGCCCCGCCTGGTAGGCCAGGTCGAGCGTGGCCGTCACGGCGGCGACGATCGCCTCCGCCTTCTCGATCTCGGAGCTGGACATGGAGGGCGCGGTTCCTCGGTTGCGGCCGCGCAAGCGCGCGGCGTCTGTGCTGGGGCGCGCGCGGCGCCCGCGGCACGGTGTGCCCCGGCCCCGGCCCGTGCGCAGCGATTACGGCAGATGGCGCGGGGCGGATAGGGGCGCGGGCCCCTCAGCGCATGCCGGCGACCTGGGTGCGCTCCATCGACCGCACCAGCGCGGACCACCAGTTGCGGTACCACTCCCCGGTCGGGTGCACGCCGTCATGGGATTCGTAGGTGCAGCGCGCTTCCCGCCCGCGGTTGATGGCGGGCAGGTGGCGCAGCGCGTCATCCGCCTGGTTCACGCGGCGCGCCAGCACGCGGTCCAGCGCCGTGCTGCCCTGTTCCAGCTGGGCGTCGCGGTTGAAGCAGCCCGGCGTCGCCCAGATGATGCGCGCGGCCGGCCAGCGTTCCATCACCGCGCTGATCTGGCGAAGGTACTGGTCCGCCTCCTCGTTCCGCATGCCGCGCAGGTCATTGGTGCCGAAGACCAGCACCAGGCGGCGGGCGCAGCGGGGTTCCTGCTGGCGCAGCCAGGTGATGCCGGCGCCGTTGCGGGCGATCACCTCGAACCCCTGGGCCTGGGCGAAGGGGGCCATGCCGACGGCCAGGCTGTCGCCCAGCAGCACGTCGGGGCAGCCATTCTGCGCGGCGGCAGGCGCGGGGGCGGCCATCAGCCAGCCCAGCAGCGGCAGCAGCAGGGCCCAGCGGCCGCGGGGAACACGGCCCCGCGCGATTCTGCCGTCCAGCCCAGGGCGCGTCCGCATGCGCATGCTTCGCCATCACCTCCTGCGATCGCCGGCGCATGTGGCGCCGGGGTTGCTACCATGGCGTTAACCCGATGGGGTCGTGCCGTTGGGGCCAGGGCCCCGCCCGCGTGCCGGCGGGGCCGGGGCGCGGAACCCCTGCGGGCCCTGTTGGCGCGCGGCAGGGGGGAACCCGCCGGAAGGCGGGGGCGGGGGCATAACCCGGCCGGCGCAGCGCGCCAACCCCCGAAAGGGTTTCGTCAGGAATCACGAAAATGATGGCGCCGGGGCACCTGTTCGCGGTATGTTCGGTCTGCCACCCCCGCGGGCTGCGCGCCCCGCCACCACCCCAAAGCCACCCCAAGCGTCGGGCAGGCACGCGAAAAACGGTGCTAAAGGCGTCTAATCGGCATAATCGGGCTAAAGGGGTTAGCGACTTTATTGTCACACCCGGCCGCGCCCGCCGCCCGCTTGCGCCGCGCCCGGCCCCGCGCCCATATCCCATGCATGGACCTCGACTTCACGGATGCGGAGCTTCGCCGCTACTCCCGGCACATCCTGCTGGAGGAAGTGGGCGCCATCGGCCAGTCGCGGCTGCGATCGGCCCGCGTGCTGCTGGTGGGCGCGGGCGGGCTCGGCTCGCCGCTCGCGCTCTACCTGGCCGCGGCCGGGGTCGGCACCCTCGGCATCATCGATGATGACCGGCTGGAACTGTCGAACCTCCAGCGCCAGGTCGCCCACGTCACCGCCCGGATCGGCCGCAACAAGGCCGACAGCGCGGCGGAGACGATCGGCGCCCTGAACCCGGAGGTGAAGGTGGAGGTCCATGCCCGGCGGCTGGATGCCGCCTGGGCGTGGGAGAATGTGCCGAAATACGACCTAGTCTGCGACGGCACCGACAATTTCGCCACCCGCTTCCTGCTGGGCGATGCCTGCCACCTGCTCGGCCGGCCGCTGGTCTCCGCCGCCGTGCTGCGGTTCGAGGGCCAGCTCTCCGTCTTCAAGTCCCATCTCGGCGCGCCGCACCCCTGCCACCGCTGCCTGCACCCGGAACCGCCGCCGGAGGGGCTGGTGCCCACCTGTTCGGAGGCCGGCGTGCTCGGCGCCGTCACCGGCGTGATGGGCACCTTGCAGGCGACGGAGGCGCTGAAGCTCATCCTCGGCATCGGGGAGGATCTGTCGGGCCGGCTGCTGCTGTGGGATGCGCTGGATGCGCGCTTCCGCACCGTGAAGCTGCGGCGCGACCCCGCCTGCGCCCTGTGCGGGGACGCCGCGACCATCCACGACCTCTCGGCCCATGCCGAGACCACAGCCCCGGCCTGCGCGATTTGACCCAGCCCCTCGGCATCCTGCTGCGGCACGGCGACCATGAGGCCGCGCATTACGCGCTGGTGCTGGCGACGGGCGCCGCGGCGGTGGGGCGAGAGGTGACGCTCTTCGCCACCAATGGCGGCTGCCGCCTGTTCCTGGCCACCGCGCCTTTGGTGGAGGAGGCGCGGGAGGCCCTGCTGGCATCCCGCGGCGTCGCGGGCATCGCGCCGCTGATGGAGGCCGCGCGGGACCTCGGCATCCGCCTCATCGCCTGCGAGGCCGGATTGAAGGCGGAAGGGTTGGCCGCCGCCTCCCTGGCGCCGGGGGTGGAGGTGGAGGGCGTCGTCACCTTCCTGGCCGCGGTCGGGCCGGGGCAGATCGTCAGCCTTTAGTCGCCTTGACCCCCATCCCGCGCCGGGCGAAGCCTGTGCGCCTGGGAAACGGGGGGTTCGGCATGGTCCGCATCGGCATCTGTGGCATCGCCGGCCGCATGGGGCGGCTGCTGGCGGAGGAAGCCGTGCTGGCCGGCGCGACGCTCGCCGGCGGCATCGACCGACCCGGCGCCGATCCCGCCGGCCTGCCCGCGCCCCTGCTGCCGGATGCCGGCGCGCTGTTCGCCGCCAGCGACGTGGTGATCGACTTCACCCATGCCTCCGCCGCCGCCGGCCATGCCGCCGCCGCCGCCGCCGCGGGCCGCGCCTATGTGCTGGGCACCACCGGCCTGACCCTGGAGGAGGAGGCCGCCGTCGCCGCCGCCGCCCGCTCCGCACCCGTCTGCTACGCCGCCAACTACTCCACCGGCGTGAACCTGGTGCTGGCCATCGCGGAACGCATGGGGGCCACCCTGCCGCCGGAGCAGTACGACGCCGAGATCCTGGAGATGCACCACCGCCAGAAGGTGGACGCCCCGTCGGGCACCGCCATCGCCATGGGCCGCGCCGTCGCCAAGGGCCGGGGAAAGACGCTGGAGGAGGTGGGGATCGACTCCGGCCGGGATGGCCATACCGGCGCCCGCAAGACCGGCCCGATCGGCTTCGCCGCGCTGCGCGGCGGCCAGGTGGTGGGGGAGCATACCCTGCTGTTCGCCAGCGGGACGGAGCAGATCGCCCTGACCCATCGCAGCTTCGACCGGCGTTCCTACGCCACGGGCGCGATCCGCGCGGCGCTCTGGCTGCATGGCAGGCCGAACGGCCTCTATTCCATGATGGACGTGCTCGGCATCCGGTGACGGCCCGGCGCTGGGACGCCGCCGCGCTGGTCGCGCGGGGCGGCGGCGTCGCCTGGCACCTGACGAGCCCGGCCGCCCTGCCCCTGATCCGCCGCCACGGCCTGCTGAGCGCCGAGGCGCTGGTCGCGCTGTTCGAGGTGCCGGCGCCCGAGGCGGCCCTGCTGCTGGAAGCCAACCGCGCCGGCTTCGCCACGCTGCGCCACCCCCTGCATGGGGTGGTAGAACTCCGCCGCCAGAAGATGCCGGATGGCGCCCTGGCGGGCGCGCTGGCGGGCAGCGGGACCAGCCCGGCGGCGTGGCGCCGCCACGTCAACGGCCATGTCTTCTTCTGGCTGGACCGGCGGCGGGTGGAGGGGCTGCGCGCCGCGGACCCCGCCCGCCCGCAGCTGGCGCTGCGGATCGACCTCCGCCTGCTGCTGGCCCGCCATGGCGACGCGGCCCGGTTGACGCCGATGAACACCGGCGCCGTCCGCCACCCCGGCCACCGGCGCAGCCTGGCGGATTGGCACGCGGTCGGGGCCTATGCGGACCCGCGCGGCAGGCCGCCCGTGGAGCTCGCCATCCCCGGCGCCGTGCCGGATGTGGAGGGCCTGCTGCTGGACCCCTGGCCTCAACCCTGACGCGATCGAAACCCAACGCGAGGGCCCTCCTGCCTTGACCCCGCCATCTTGCACTGCGATACGCGCCCGTCCCGGATCCGCCGGGCCAATCTTGCCAGGCCGGGGCGATCCGGCTCTCCCGCGACAAGAGGCCGAACCAAGCCATGCGCGATAAGGGCGAATACCTTTTCACGTCTGAAAGCGTCTCCGAAGGCCATCCGGACAAGGTGGCGGACCGCATCTCGGACACCGTGCTCGACGCCTACCTCTCGGCCGATCCCTATTCCCGCGTGGCCTGCGAGACGCTCTGCACCACCAACCGGGTGGTCCTGGCGGGCGAGACGCGCGGCCCCGGCAGCGTGACGCCGGAGCTGCTGATCCACCTGGCCCGCATGGCGATCCATGACATCGGCTACGAGCAGGACGGCTTCCACTGGAAGAACGCCCAGATCGAATGCCACCTGCATGCCCAGTCCGCGCATATCGCGCAGGGCGTGGACGCCGCCGGCAACAAGGACGAAGGCGCCGGCGACCAGGGCATCATGTTCGGCTATGCGTGCCGCGAGACGCCGGAGCTGATGCCCGCGCCGCTCTACTACGCGCACCTGATCCTGCGCCGCGTGAGCGAGCTGCGCCGCGCCGGCGACGTCTCCGTCAAGGGCCTGCTGCCGGACGCCAAGTCCCAGGTCACGCTGCGCTACGTCGATGGCAAGCCGGTGGGCGCCACCTCCATCGTCGTCTCGACGCAGCATGAGGAGCATCTGGACCAGGCCGAGATCAAGCGCATCCTGCGCCCGATCGTCGAGAGCAGCCTGCCCAAGGGCTGGATGTGCCCGGACAACGAGTTCTACGTGAACCCGACCGGCACCTTCGTCATCGGCGGGCCGGATGGCGACTGCGGCCTGACGGGCCGCAAGATCATCGTGGACACCTATGGCGGCGCGGCGCCCCATGGCGGCGGCGCCTTCTCGGGCAAGGACCCGACCAAGGTGGACCGCTCGGCCGCCTATGCGGCGCGCTATGTCGCGAAGAACGTCGTGGCCTCGGGCCTCGCGGATCGCTGCACCATCCAGGTCTCCTACGCCATCGGCGTGTCCAAGCCGCTCTCGGTCTATTTCGACCTGCACGGCACGGGCAAGGATGTGGACGAGACGAAGCTGGCCAAGGTGATCGACGGCATGGTGAACCTCTCCCCGCGCGGGATCCGGGAGCACCTGCACCTGAACCGCCCGATCTACGTCCCGACCTCGGCCTATGGCCATTTCGGCCGTACGCCGGATGCGGAGAAGGGCACCTTCACCTGGGAGAAGACGGACCTCGCCGACGAGATCCGCCGCGCCTTCGGCCGCTGATTCCAGGCTTTGCTTGACTTGGGGGCGGTGGGCGCAGGCCCGCCGCCCCCTTTTTCGTTCCGGGAAGATCGATGACCGCCGACCGTCCGCCCCTCGCCGAGGGCGTGCCCGACCGCCTCTATGGCCGCCGCCGCGGCCACCCGCTGCGGCCGCGCCAGCAGCGCCTGCTGGACGTGACCCTGCCGCGGCTGCGCCTTTCCGCCGAGCAGGCGCGGGACCCGCTCTCGGCCTTCGGCATGCCGGGCGCGAAGCTCTGGCTGGAAGTGGGCTTCGGCGGCGGGGAGCACGCGCTGGAACAGGTCGCCGCCCATCCCGAGGTCGCCTACATCGCCTCCGAGGTGTTCGAGAACGGCCTCTGCTCCCTGCTGACGCGGCTGGTGGCGGAGGGGGAGGAGGCGACCGGCGCGCTGCCCGCCAATCTCCGCCTCTGGCCGACCGATGCCCGGCACCTGGTGCAGGCGCTGCCGGAGGGGTCGCTCGACAGGCTGATGCTGATGTTCCCGGACCCCTGGCCCAAGTCGCGCCACGCCAAGCGCCGCTTCGTGCACCCGGAGCTGCTGGCTCTCGTCGCCCGCGCGCTGCGGCCCGGCGGCGAATGGCGCATCGCCAGCGACGACCCGACCTACCAGGCCTGGGTGGAGGAAGTCTTCGCGAATACCACCCTCTTCACCCAGGCCGAGCGGCATGCGGCGGAGCGCCCGGCGGGCTGGCCCGGCACGCGGTACGAGGCGAAGGCAAGGCGGGAAGGCCGGCAACCCATCTGGTGGATCTTCCGCAAGGCCTGATCCCGCCCAGCGCGCCAGATCGCGATTGTGTGATTGTATATTTCACGCTATCGTGAGGTCCTCGATGTTCGGGGCCCCACGCCATGCTGCCGCTGCCCGCCAATGACCTGCGCCCGCGCCGCCTGCGCCGCCCGGAGGATTTCGCCGGCGAGCGCGGCGGCTATGCCCCCTGGTGCGGCCCGACCGCCGTCGCGACCGCCGCGGGCCTCGACTATGCCAGCGCCTGCGCGCTGCTCGCCCGCGTGGCGCCGGACCGCTACCCGCCGGGGCGGGAGGTGGTGACGGCCTGGTGGCGCGACCTGGTCGGCGCGCTGGACCTGGCAGGCGTGCCCGCCGAGCCGCGCCCGGTGGAGGGCCGCAAGACCCTGACCCGCGCGGTGCGGGAGGGCCTGCCCGAGGGCTGGTGGCTGGCCCGCGTCACCGGGCATTTCTGCCTGGTCGAGGTCGCCCGCGGCGGCGCCCGCGTCTTCGACAACCGCCTGCATGGGGAGAAGCTCTCCCCCCGCGCCCATGGCCGCCGGCGCGTGACCCACCTGGCCCGGGTGCCGACGCCGCCCGGCGCGGAGTAGGGCGCGCCCCAGCCGATGGTTCCGATCCAGCACCGGATGTCGTAGGGAGTCGTCGGCAGACACGGGCGGAGGGTGCATGTCTCGGCTGATGGCGATGGTGATCCTGGCTGACCGGGCCGCCCGCATTCCGGCCGATCGCCTCCTCGCCACGCTGGGCCCGGCCCGGGCCAGCCTGCTGGGCGATGGGGCGCAGGCGGCCGGCGAGCGGATGCTGCTGCGGCTGGATGGCCGGATCTTCGTCATCATGAGGATTGATCGCCCGGTGCCGGACGGCTCCATTGAGGCCGCGGCGGCGCAGGCCTATTGGTGGCCGGAAGCGGGCCAGGCGATCCGGCGCCAGGCCGCGCACCTCATCGTCGCGCCGATGGCCTCGGCCGACGCCACGGCGGTCGCCGAATCGGTCGCCATGGCCCGATCGCTGACGGCTCTGCTCGCCACGCTGGTCGCGACGATGCCCAGCGCGATCGCGGTGCACTGGTCGGCCTCCGAGGTCCTGCAACCTGCTTCTGGCATGGCGGAGTTGGCGCGGGAGACGCTGCCCCTCTCGCTCTGGCTCGATGTCCGGCTGGTGCCTGGGACGGGCCAGGCCGTGGGCATCGCGGTGCGGGGGCTGGATGCCTTCGTCGGGCGGGACCTGGTGATGGAGCCGACCGTGGCGCTGCCGCCGGCCACGCTCGCGCGGCGCGCGATCGACATCGCGGCCTATCTCCTCAATGCCGGCCCGGTGTTCCAGGACGGGGACACGGCGGGGATCAGCCCGACGGAGCGCATCCGCGTGCGCTTCGGCACCTGGCCCGGCCTGCCGGCGCCGGTCTATCGGCTGACGCTGGAACAGGCGGATGCGGGCAGGCCGGGCGCGGGGCGGCGGTGAGCGGAACGCCGTCCTCGGCCGCCCGCGCCGTCCTGCGCGCGCTTCTGGCCATCGCACCGGCATTCACGGCGGGGGCGCAGGCGCAATCCGCGGTCGAGCCGCAACGGGCCGAAGAGCGGCGCGATATGAGCGACGCCGCCGCCATCACGGCCTGTGGCGGCCGGGCGGAACGGCGCGGCCGGACCCTCGCGATCCGGACCGACCAGCCACATTTGCCGCCGGAGGCGCGCTGGAAGGAGTTCGTCGATCTGGTGGACCAGGATGGCGAGCCCCTCATCGCGCCGCGACTGGTGCTATGCGAGGTCGCCCGGCGATACGCGCTGGTCCGGGTGTTCCAGCCTGAGCTGGATGAACTGTTCCTGGTGGACTGGCTGAGCGGCCGGCATTTCGCCGTGAACAACGCGAATTTCTTCTTCCGCCACGGCGACCGGGCCTTCATCGTCGTGGAGCGCCCCGTCGATGGGGGGCCGGCCGCCGGCATCCAGTATATCCAGCACAGCCCAGGCCATGGATGGCAGCCGGTGTGGCGCTTCGTCTCCGGCGCGCAGGCGCAGGAATTTCTTGGCTGGGTGAATGACGAGGCGTTCCGCATGCGCTTCGTCTGGTCAGAGACGGGCCACGGCCCGGGCGGAGGGAACACCCTCCTGTTCCGCATCCAGCCGATCGGCTTCAGCGCCGTCATCGACTGACGCTGGCGGTCGGCATGCCGCCGCGCTTGCAGCCGCCACGGCCCGGGTCTATATGGCAATCGAGAGATCGCTTTCCGACGAGACCGGGAGGTGGCCCCGAAACGGGCCGCCTTTTTTGTTGGCCGCTTCCTGTGGCCCCGGGCGCGTCGGCCTGGAACGCGCAATGGACGACGACCTTCCGCATCATGAGGGCCTGGAGGCCCGGATCGCCACGGCGATCCTGCCGACGCTGGGGCAGCTCGGCTATGAACTCGTGCGGGTTCAGGTCAGCGGCAAGGAACGGCCGGTGGTGCAGATCATGGCCGACCGGGCCGACCAGGCGCCCTTCACCGTCGATGACTGCGAGACGATCAGCCATTCCGTCGGCGCCGTGCTGGACGTGGAAGACCCGATCAAGGGCGAATGGATGCTGGAAGTGTCCTCCGCCGGCATCGACCGCCCGCTGACCCGCGCCAAGGACTGGAACCGCTTCGCCGGCCACCTGGCGACCGTCGAGCTGGTCGTGCCGCAGGACGGCCGCAAGCGCTTCCGCGGCATCGCGCTGGGCGCGGATGCGGACAGCGCGCGGCTGCGGCTGGAGGATGGCACGCAGCTCGACCTGCCGCGCGGCAATATCCGCCGCGCCAAGCTGGTGCTGACCGACGAACTGATCGCGGCCACCGCCGTGCCGGCCGATGACGCCGGCGCGGAGGAGGCCACTGACGAGGCCGCCGGGGCGCCCCCCCGCGGCCGCAAACCCAAGAGGAACTGACGCCATGGCGATGGATGTCGCGATCGCGCGCCCGGAACTCCTGCAGGTGGCCGATGCGGTCGCGCGGGAGAAGATGATCGAGCGCGACGAGGTGCTCGAGGCGATGGAGCAGGCCATCCAGAAGGCCGGCCGCGCCAAATACGGGCATGAGAAGGACATCCGCGCCACCATCGACCGCAAGAGCGGGGAGGTCCGCCTCTCCCGCTGGACGGAGGTGGTGGAAGCCGAGCCCGTGGAGAACGAGGCGACGCAGCTCTCCTTCCGCATCGCCCAGAAGATCAAGCCCGGCATCCAGGTCGGCGAATTCATCGTCGATCCGCTGCCGCCGATCGATTTCGGCCGCATCGCCGCGCAGACCGCCAAGCAGGTGATCGTGCAGCGCGTGCGCGAGGTGGAGCGCAGCAAGCAATACCACGAGTACAAGGACCGCGTCGGCGAGATCATCAACGGCGTCGTCAAGCGCACCGAATACGGGAACCTGATGGTCGATCTCGGCCGCGCGGAGGCCCTGCTGCGCCGCGACGAGACCATCCCGCGCGAAGCCTTCCGGAACGGCGACCGCGTCCGCGCCTATATCTACGACGTGCGGGAGGAACCGCGCGGCCCGCAGATCTTCCTCAGCCGCACCCATCCCGGCTTCCTCGCAAAACTCTTCGCCCAGGAAGTGCCGGAAATCTATGACGGCATCATCGAGATCAAGGCGGTGGCGCGCGACCCGGGCTCCCGCGCCAAGATGGCCGTGATCTCCCGCGACAGCTCCATCGACCCCGTCGGCGCCTGCGTCGGCATGCGGGGCTCCCGCGTGCAGGCCGTGGTGCAGGAGCTGCAGGGCGAGAAGATCGACATCATCCCCTGGTCGCAGGACCAGGCGACCTTCATCGTCAACGCCCTCGCCCCCGCCGAGGTCACCAAGGTGGTGCTGGACGACGATGCGCGGCGCGTGGAAGTCGTGGTGCCGGACGACCAGCTCAGCCTGGCCATCGGCCGCCGCGGCCAGAATGTCCGCCTCGCCTCCCAGCTCACGCGCTATGACGTGGACATCCTGACGGAGGCCGAGGAGAGCGAGCGCCGGCAGGAGGATTTCCGCAAGCGCTCCGGCCTCTTCGTCGAAGGCCTCGACGTGGACGATGTGATCGCCGGCCTGCTGGTGACCGAGGGCTTCGGCTCCATCGAGGACATCATCAACGTCGATGACGAGGAACTCGCGGGCATCGAGGGCTTCGACGAGAATGTCGCGGCGGAGCTGAAGCGCCGCGCGCAGGCCTTCCTCGACAAGCGCGACCTTGAACTGGACGAGAAGCGTCGCGAGATGGGGGTGGAGGACGCGGTCGCCGAGGTCGGCGGCTTCTCCCCCGCCATGCTGGTGGCGCTGGGCGAGAAGGGCGTGAAGTCGCTCGATGACCTGGCCGATTTGGCGGGCGACGAGCTGATCGAGATCCTGGGCGCGGATGCGGTGGATGAGGAGACGGCGAATGCCGTGATCCTCGCCGCGCGGCAATCCGCGGGCTGGTTCGGCGATGAGGATGTGGTCGGCGCGCTTGCCGCCCAGGCGGAAGCCGAGGGGGCCGAGGGCGATGACCAGGGCACGGAAGAAGGCGCCGGCGAGGACGCCGCGGATGGGGAGCAGGGCGACGAGCGCAACGCCTGACACGCCGCGGCACCCGGCCGGAACCGGCGCCCCGGCGATGCTGGCCGAGGACCAGGCCGCCTTCCCGGCGGCCGGGCCCGGCGATCCGGGCGATGACATGGAGGAGCCCGAGAAGGGCCCTCTGCGCCGTTGCCTGGTGACGCGGGAGCGTCTGGCGAAGGAGGCGATGCTGCGCTTCGTGCTCTCGCCCGACCGCCTGGTGGTCTGCGACCTGGCCGGGCGCCTGCCGGGCCGGGGAATGTGGTTGAGCGCGAAGGCCGATGTGATAGAACGTGCCGCGACCCGTGGGGCCTTTGCCAAGGCATCGCGCGGTTCGGTGCACGTGCCCCCTGACCTTCGCGCGCGGATCGAGGACGGCCTACGGGGGCGCGTCCGCGACCTCATCGGCTTCGCCCGTCGCGCCGGGCAGGCTGTCAGTGGCTGGCAGGCGGCGCGGGAATGGTTGCAGGCCGGACATGCCGGCCTGGTGGTCCAGGCTTCCGATGGCAGCCTGGCGGAGCGGGAACGGCTCCTCGGCCTGCGGCGCGTCGCTTCGGTGGCGCCGCTGACGGCGGCGGAGCTGGGGGCGCTGTTCGGACGGGACCGGGCAGTGCATGTTGTGATCGCGCCAGGGAAGCTGGCGGACGGAATCGCGGTGGAAGCCGCACGGCTCGCGGGCGTTGCCGCCGCGGGGCCAAGACAGGGGGACGCGCCGGGCGCGCCGCCCGAGGCAACGGACCCCCCGGCCGAGGCCGGGGACTGAATACCGCGCCCCGGTTCGCCGGGGCGGGGACCGACTTCACCCGCGCTTGCGCGGACTGCACAGGGTGCCGCGTTCAACACGCGGCGAGACATGACGGACGAGAGATCGGGTTCGGATCGGCGGATGAGCGACCAGAACGACCAGGATGCGGCAAAGGGCCGGCTTTCCCTCCGGCCCGGCGGCCGCCTGGAGCTGGGCAAGACGGTGGACGCTGGCAGCGTGCGCCAGTCCTTCAGCCATGGCCGCAGCAAGGTGGTGCAGGTGGAGGTGCTGAAGAAGCGCGCCCCCACCCCAACCGTGGCCCCGGCGAAGCCGGGTGCTTCCCCGGCGGCCGCAGCGCCGGCCGGCGCCCAGCCCAGCGGGCCTCGCCCCGCCGTGGGCGGGCCGCCGCGCCCGGGCAATGCCGCCCCGGCCGGCAAGCCGCCCGCCGCGGCCGGCCGCCCGCTGACGCAGGCGGAAGTCGCCATGCGCCAGCGCGTGCTGGAGGAGCAGCGCCGCGTCGAGGCGCAGCGCCAGCGGGAGGAGCGGGAGCGCCAGGCGCTCCAGCTGCGCTCCGCCGCCGAGGAAGCGGCCCGCCGCGCCGAGGAGGAGCGTCGCCGCGCCGAGGATGAGGAGCGCCTGGCCGCCGAGGAGGCGCGCCGCGCCGCCGAGGAAGCGCGCCGTGCGCCGCCGCCCGCCCCGGTCGAGGAAAGCGCCCCCGTGGCCGCCGCCCCCGCCGCCCCCACCCCGGCGCCGGCCCAGCCCGTGGCCCCGCCCCGCCCGCAGGCCCCGCCCGCGCCGATGGCGCGCCGGCCGGAACCCGCCGGCCCGGCGCCCCGCCGCGATGGCCCGCCGCCCCGCCAGGGCGATGGCCCGTCCCGCGATGCCGGCCCGCGCCCGGGCTTCGGCGCGCGCCCCGGCTATGGCGATCGGGCCGGCGGCCCGCCGCGCCCGATGGCGCCGCCGCTGCGCACCGGCCGCCCCGGCCCGGTGCCGAGCTCGATCGGCCCGCGCCGCCCGGCCGGCCCGCCCGGCGCGCCGCCCAACGTGGCCCCGAACGTGCCGCCGCCGGATGCGCCCGCCGCGAAGCTGACGCTGAAGGCCCGCGCGCCGCGGGAGGATGACGAGGATGCACGCCCCGTCCGCCGCCCCGGCATGGTGGGCCCGCCCGGCGCCAAGAAGCCGGTCGCGCCGCCGCCCAAGAAGACGCTGACGCCCTCCGACCGCCGCCGCGAAGGCCGCATCGACGTCAACGCCGCGATCGAGGGCGAGGATGAGCGCACGCGCTCCATCGCCTCCGTCCGCCGCGCGCGGGAGCGGGAGCGGCGGCAGCAGGAGCTGGCGCGCCTGCGCTCCGGCGCCGAGCGCGTGGTCCGCGACGTGGTGGTGCCGGAAACCATCACCGTGCAGGAACTGGCGAACCGCATGGCCGCCCGTGGCGGCGAGGTGGTGAAGGCCCTGTTCCGCATGGGCGTGATGGCGACGCTGACGCAGTCCATCGACGCCGACACGGCGGAGCTGATCGTCCAGGAATTCGGCCACCGCGTGAAGCGCGTGGCGGAAGGCGATGTCGAGATCGGCATCGAGGGCGACGAGGACACGGATGTCGACCTGGAGCCCCGCGCGCCGGTCGTCACCATCATGGGCCATGTCGACCACGGCAAGACCAGCCTGCTGGACGCGCTGCGCAAGGCGGACGTCGCCGCGCACGAGGCCGGCGGCATCACCCAGCACATCGGCGCCTACCAGGTGACGATCCCGTCGGGCGAGAAGGTCACCTTCATCGACACGCCGGGCCACGCGGCCTTCACCGCCATGCGCGCCCGCGGCGCCAGCGTGACCGACATGGTCGTGCTGGTCGTGGCGGCGGATGACGGCGTGATGCCGCAGACGATCGAGGCGATCAGCCACGCCAAGGCGGCGAACGTCCCGATCATCGTGGCCATCAACAAGATCGACAAGCCGGGCGTGCGCCCCGAACGCGTGAAGCAGGAACTGCTGCAGCACGAGATCGTGGTGGAAAGCCTGGGCGGCGAGACGCAGGAGATCGAGGTCTCCGCCACGCAGAAGCTGAACCTCGACAAGCTGCTCGAGGCCATCACGCTGCAGGCGGAAATCCTGGACCTGCGCGCCAATCCGGACCGCGCGGCGGAAGGCACGGTGATCGAAAGCCGCCTCGACCGCGGGCGCGGCCCCGTCGCGACGGTGCTGGTCCAGAAGGGCACGCTGCGGACGGGCGACATCGTCGTGGCCGGCGCCGAATGGGGCCGGGTGCGCGCGATGCTGGACGACAAGGCGCGCCAGCTGAAGGAAGCCGGCCCGTCCCTGCCGGTCGAGATCCTGGGCCTGTCGGGCGTTCCCACCGCCGGCGAGAACTTCGTCGCGGTGAAGGACGAGACGCAGGCGCGCGAGATCTCCGAATTCCGCACGCGCAAGCTGCGGGAGAAGCAGGTGGCGGCGATCAGCGCCGGCCGCGGCAGCCTGACCGACATGCTGGCGCGCATCCAGGCGGGCCAGCAGAAGGAAGTGGCCGTCGTCTGCAAGGCGGATGTGCAGGGCAGCGCGGAAGCCATCGGCGTCACGCTCGGCAAGCTGGGCAACGACGAGGTGCGGGTCCGTGTCCTGCACAGCGCCGTCGGCCAGATCACCGAAAGCGACATCCAGCTGGCCAAGGCGTCCAACGCCGTCATCGTCGCCTTCAACGTCCGCGCCACCACCCAGGCGCGGGAACTGGCGCAGCGCGACGGCGTGGAGATCCGCTACTACTCCATCATCTACGAGGTGGCGGACGACATCGAGGAGCTGGTGCGCGGCAAGCTGGCGCCGGTGCAGCGGGAGAAGTTCCTGGGCTACGCCCAGATCCTGCAGGTCTTCGAGGTCAAGCGCATCGGCAACGTGGCGGGCTGCCGCATCACCGAAGGCGTGGTCAAGCGCGGCTGCGGCGTCCGCCTGCTGCGCGACGGCACCGTCATCCACCAGGGCGAGCTCAGCACGCTGCGCCGCTTCAAGGATGACGTGAAGGAAGTGACCAACGGCTACGAATGCGGCATGTCCTTCGCCAACTACAACGACATCCGCGTCGGCGACCAGATCGAGTGCTACGAGACCGAGACGGTCGCCGGCACGCTCTGACGCCACAGGCCTGGGCCATCAGGGGGGCGCGGCGGACACGCCGCGCCCCTTTGCTTTGCCCGTTCGATTGTTGAGGAACACCAGCATGGCCCGCCGAACCGGGAATGCGACCACCACGGACAAGGACCGCGGCGCCGGGCGCCGCGACGCCAGGCCCGCCACGAAGCGCGACGCGCCGCAGGGCCCGTCCCAGCGCCAGCTCCGCGTGGCGGAGGAGGTGCGCCACGCGCTCTCCGCCATTTTCGCGCGGGAGGAATTCCGCGACCCCGACCTGGCCGGGCTGCACGTGACCGTGACGGAGGTCCGCGCCTCCCCGGACCTGCGGCACATGACGGCCTTCGTCAGCGGGCTGGGGAAGGACCTGACGGCCGCGCAGCATGCCGGGCTGAAGCGGGTGGCGCCCTACCTGCGGACGCTGGTCAGCAAGGCGGTGCGGCTGCGCTTCGCGCCGGAACTGCATTTCCAGCCCGACACCGCGCTCGACTACGCCATGCACATCAACAAGGTCATGCAGCGGCCGGAAGTGCAGCAGGACCTGGCGCCGAAGCCCGCCACCAAGGACGAAGACGAATCGTGAGCCCGCCCAACCGCCACCGTCCCCCCAAGAAGCCGAAGGGCCGCGCGCTCGATGGCTGGCTGATCGTGGACAAGCCGTCGGGCATCGGCTCCACGGATGTGGTCAACAAGGTGAAGCGCGCCTTCCAGGCGCAGAAGGCGGGCCATGGCGGCACGCTGGACCCGCTGGCCACCGGCCTGCTGCCCGTCGCCTTCGGCGCCGCGACCAAGACCGTGCCCTACGTCATGGACGGCACCAAGAGCTACCACTTCACGCTGCGGTTCGGGGAGGCGCGGGACACCGACGATGCCGATGGCAAGGTGACCGCCACCAGCGACATCCGCCCCACGGATGCCGAGATCGAGGCCGTGCTGCCCCGCTTCCGCGGCGACATCATGCAGGTTCCCCCCGCCTATTCCGCCATCAAGATCGGCGGCGAGCGCGCCTATGACCTGGCGCGCGAGGGCCAGGCGGTGGAGATCGCGCCCCGCCCCGCGCGGATCGACCGCTTCGACCTGATCGCGCGGCCGGACATCGACACCGCCATCTTCCATGTCGAAAGCGGCAAGGGCGTCTATATGCGCTCCCTCGCGCGCGATGTGGCGAAGGCGGTGGGCTCCGTCGGCCACATCACCGCGCTACGCCGCCTGCGCGTGGGACCCTTCCGGGAATCGCATGCGATTTCCCTGGACAGCCTGCTCGGAACCGGCGATACGCCGTCCCCTTCCCCGGACCTTCTTCTTCCCGTGACGACCGCGCTGGCCGACATCCCGGCACTGGCCGTCAATGGAGAGGAGGCCACCCGCCTCATGCAGGGCCAGGCCATCAGCCTGGTGGACCTCATGGGCAGGATTCCCCGCGACGCGGACCCCGAAGGGGGCCTGCTGCGCGCGATGGCGGGGGAGCGTCTCCTCGGCCTGTGCCGGCTGGATGGCGGTTGGATGCAGCCCGAGCGGCTGATCCAGCTCGGCCATCCCGACGGCCCTTGGATCCAGGTCAGGGACGAGGCTTAACCCGCACCTGGAAGGATCGATGATGTCGACCATGACGGCAGAGGCCCGCGCGGCCCTGATCAAGGAATACGCCACCAAGCCGGGCGACACCGGCAGCCCGGAGGTCCAGGTCGCCCTGATCTCCGCGCGCGTCGCCATGCTGACGGAGCACCTGAAGGCCCACCCGAAGGACTTCCACAGCCGGCGCGGCCTGCTGGTGCTGGTCGGCCAGCGCCGCGGCCTGCTGGACTACGTGAAGAAGAAGGACGTGAAGCGCTACGAGAGCCTGATCGGGCGCCTCGGCCTGCGCCGCTGAGTCGTGCCGTAAGGCGCGCGAACAGCAATTTCCGCCGCGAGGCGGGCATGAAGAAGGCCCCGGGAGGGAACTCCCGGGGCCTTTTTCGTGGGCGGGAGCCGGGGAAGGCGCTGCCTTCCCCGGACCCCATCCGCCAGGCCCGAGACGGGCCTGGACCGTCGTCAGGTCAGACGCGGTCCTTGCCGTCCACGGCGTCACGCGCCGCGTCCTTGGCACCACCGACGGCGCTCTGCGCCTTGCCCTTCGCCTTGTCGGCCATGCCCTCGGCCTGCAGCTTCGCGTCGCCGGTCAGCTCACCGACGCCCTGCTTGATGCTGCCCTTCACCTGGTTGCCGGCGCCGGCGATACGGTCCTTGTCCATGGTCGCGTTCTCCTCTTGCCCGGCCACGATGGCCGGTTCGAGGGCAAAAACGCGCGTTCAAGCGGGGGGTTCCCCCGTTACACTTCAACCACTTGGCGGAAGTCCGGCGATGGCGGCATCAACCGCATCGCCGAAGCGGGCCACGATCGCCTCGATATCCGCGGCATTCGCGATGTAGGGGGGCGAGAGGATGACATGGTCGCCGCGCTTGCCGTCGATCGTGCCGGCCATGGGGTAGCAGGCCAGGCCCCGCTCATAGGCCTCCCGCTTGATGCGCTCGTTGAGCTTGAGCGCGGGGTCGAAGACCGCCTTGCTGGCGCGGTCGGCGACGAACTCCGCGCACCAGAACAGCCCGCGGCCGCGGATGTCGCCGACATGGCGATGGTTGCCGAGCCGCTCCACCAGGCGCTGTTCCAGCAGCGCGCCCATGGCGCGGACGTTGTCGAGCAGCCCCTCCTCCCGGATCACCTGCTGCACGGCCAGCGCGGCGGCGCTGGCGATCGGATGCGCCTGGTAGGTATGGCCATGCATGAAGCCGCCGGAGCCATCCCGCAGCGCCTCGATGATCCGGCCGCCGATCATGATGCCGCCGATCGGCTGGTAGCCCCCGCCGAGACCCTTGGCGACGACCTGGATATCGGGGGGCACGCCCTCCTGCTCCCACGCATGCATGGTGCCGGTGCGGCCCATGCCGGACATCACCTCGTCCAGGATGAGCAGCGCGCCGTGGCGGTCGCAGATGGCGCGGACGGCCTGGAAATAGCCGGGGAGTGCGGCGACGCAGCCGAGCGTCGCGCCCACCACAGGCTCCGCAATGAAGGCCGCGACGGTATCGGGGCCGAGCGCCTGGAACTCCGCCTCCAGCTCCGCCGCCAGGCGCGCGACGTAGTCGGCATCCGATTCATCCGCCGCCCGGTCGCGATAGGCGTAGCAGGGCGAGACGTGGTGGAAGGCGTCCGACAGGATCGGCTGGTAGATGGCGCGCCGCATCATGTTCCCGCCGGCGGCCAGCGCGCCGAGGGTATTGCCGTGGTAGCTCTGCCGCCGCGCGATGAATTTTCGGCGGTTTGGCTGGCCGATCTCGACGAAGTATTGCCGCGCCAGTTTCAGCGCGGCCTCCACGCCCTCGGAGCCGGAGGAGCAGAGATACAGGTGGGTCAGCCCGCCCGGCTCGCCCTCCAGCACCAGGTCGGCGAGTTGTTCAGCGGGCTCGCAGGAATAGAGCGCGGTGTGCGCGTAGCTGAGGCGATCCATCTGCGCGCGCATCGCCTCCAGCACGCGGGGATGGCCATGGCCGAGGCAGGCGACGGCGGCGCCGCCGGAGCCGTCGATGACCGCCTTGCCGTTGGAATCGTGGATGAACATGCCCTGCCCCGTCAGGGCCAGCGGCGGATCGACGCGCAGGTTGCGCTGGAGAAGGCGGGAACGCATGGCGTGATCAGTCTCCAACGAGCGCGATGCAGGAGAAGGCGACGCGCGCCTCGGTCGGCACGCCGAAGCGGGCCGTGTGGCGGGCGGGCAGGCCGTTCGGGAAGTGCTTCACGTATTCGGCGTTGAGTGCGGCGTAGTCGGCGGGATCGGTGATCAGCATCGTCACCTGCACCACGCGCTCCAGGCTCGACCCGGCCTCCGCCAGGATGCGCGCCACCTCGGCCAGCGCGTTCCGCACCTCCTCCGCCGGCGTCGCGCCGCGATGCACCCCGCGGGCGGGGTCATGCGGCGCGGAATGGCCGGAGACGAAGACGAGGCCGCCGGCGCGCGCGGCGCGGCTGAAGGGGCGGGCGCTGCCGGGTTCGGGCTGGTCGATGAAGGAGATCATGCCGGGGCATCCTGGCGCGATCGAGCGGCCTCGTCACGCCTTGGCCCATCGAGCGCCACGAGCAGCGCGGCCTCGGCCGCCGCGGCATCGGGCAGGGCGCGCAGGACCAGCCTGGCGGGATGGCCCTCCGCATCCCGGTCGCGCATGTGCCTCACCGCGAGGCTGCCGGTCCCGGCCAGCGGCCAGGTCCGCTCGATGCTCTCGATCGCCGCCAGCGGCCAGGTCGTCCTGATGCTGCGGGCCGGGCGGCGATCCAGCACGATGACGCGCTCCGTCGTGACGCCATAGGCGGTGAAGGACGCCCGGCGCCAGGCGAGGCCCGGCGCCACCAGGAGGAAGGCGCCGTAGCCGATCGCGATGGGATCGTTGAACTGGTCGTGCAACACCGCGACGAAGACCGGTGAGAAGAAGAACAGGATCAGCACCGAGGGCACGAGCGTGGCCCAGGCATAGCGCGCCCGGTCGGGTTGCGCGGCCCAGAGCAGTGCCTCGCCAGGCCGGAGCGTCGGGGCGAAGAGCGCCTGCAAATCCGGCGCCGGCCCTGCTGCGCCCCGCATCGTCGGCCGGGGCGCCGCCACCAGCGCATGGACCGCGGCCTGCGCGGCAACGTCGTCCTGGATGGCGAAGAACCGGACCAGCGCCCCGCCGGCGCCGTCCCGCTGTCCCGCCGGTGCGCGGCGCAGGATATCGAGCTGCCCTGCCGCCTCCGCACCGCGCTTGTCGGCCCGCTCCGTCCCCCAGATGCGCGCGGGCAGATAGCTGTGCAGGCTGCCGATGACCGGCAGCCGCATCAGTTCCAGCACCCGGCGGTCCGTGACCGCATAGGTCGTGCGACGGAAAACCATCATCAGGACCGGGAGCGCGCAGCTCATCGCGATGCCGACGACGAGGAAGAGGATCCATGCCGCAAGCCGCGTCGCCGGGTCGTCGATCGGGACATTGTTGATGAAGATGGCGCGGTCCGTGGGCGCCCGCGCGACCAGCACGGTCCAGAGAATGCCGAACAGCGACAGGCCGATGCCCCAGCCCATCCCCTCCGTGGCGGCCGGGCGACCATGCCAGCGGATCTCCTCCCCCGGCAGCAACGCCTGGCGGAGCGCGGCCGGTGGCTCCGTCACGGCGCCACCAGCATCCCCACCACGGCCCCCGTCATGCAACAGGCGATGAAGCCCGCCACCAGCGCGGGCAGCCCCAGCCGCACGATATCCGCGCGGCGTTCCGGCACCATCGCCGTCATGCCCCCCAGCATGATCCCCACGGAGCCGAAGCTGGTGAAGCCGCAGAGCGCATATGTCAGGATCAGGCGCGACCGGGCATCCAGCCCCTGCCCGCCACTCGTCGCGAGCTGGAGGTAGGAGACGAACTCGTTCACGACGACCTTGATGCCGAGCGACTGCGCGACGGTCGGGACGTGTTCCAGCGGCACGCCCATGGCGAAGGCGATGGGCCAGAACAGCCAGCCGGCGATCACCTGCAGGGTCAGCCCCGTGATGGGCTCCACCACCATGTTCACCAGCGCCACCAGCGCCACGAAGACGATCAGCATGGCCATGATGCCGAACAGCAATTGCAGCCCGTCCATCGTGCCGCGGACCACCGCCTCCATCGCGCTGTCGTAGAGGCGGGGCGCATCGGCGGCCTCGGCCTCGTCCGGCACCTCCCCCGGCCTTGGCGGGATCATCAGCAGGGCGGCCACGATGGATGCCGGCGCGGCCACCAGGGACGCCACCAGCAACTGCCCCGCCGCATCCGGCACCACGGGCGCGATCATCAGCGCATAGACCACCAGCATGTTGCCGCTGATGGTGGCGAGCCCCGCCGTCATCACCACGAACATCTCGCTGGTCGTCAGCCGCGCCAGCCAGGGGCGGATGAGCAGTGGCGCCTCCACCATGCCGACGAAGACATTGGCGGCGACGGAAAAGCCGGTGGCGCCGCCGATGCCGAGCGTGCGCGTCAGCACCCGCGCCATGCCCGCCACCACCACCGGCAGGATGCGCCAGTGGTAGAACAGGGCGGAGAGCGCGCCGACCACCAGCACCAGCGGCAGGCCCTGGAAGAACAGGATGAAGCCGGCGCCGGGAAAGGGTTCCGCGAAGGGCAGCGGCCCGCCGCCGAGATAGCCGAAAACGAGGCTCGTGCCCTGCCGCGTCGCCGCCGCCAGCGCATCGACGACGCGGCCGAGCAGTGCGAAGGCCTCGCGCAGCGGCGGGATGTGCAGCAACGCGGCCGCCAGCACGATCTGCAAGCCAAGGCCTGCCAGGACCACGCGCCAGGGCACGCCGCGCCGGCAACCACCGAGCACCCAGGCCAGCAGCGCCAGCGCGAGCAATCCCACGCCTGATTGGAACTGGAGAAAGCTCATTCGGCGGCCCTTCGGCTGGTGTCGTCGGGGATGTCGAGGGCGCGGATGGCGTCACCGCGGCGCGCGATCTTCTCCGCCGTCACCTCGATGTCGCGCATGTCCTGCGCCATGGCGGCGTAGTGGCCGCGCAGCGCGCCGACGCGGCGCTCCAGCCGCGCCGTCTCCTCCGCCAGCGCCTCCACCTGCTGGCGGATGCGCCGCGCCTCATCCTGCAGCCGCGCGTCGCGCAGCAGGCCGCGCATGGTGTTGAGCACGGCCCAGAAGCTGGAAGGGCCCACGATGTGCACGCCGCGCCGCGCGGCCTCCGCGAAGAGGTCGCCGTGGTTGGCCAGCAGCGCGGCGTGGATCGCCTCCGAGGGCAGGAACATCAGCGCGCCCTCCGCCGTCTCCCCGGGGATCAGGTACTTTTTCGAGATATCATCGACGTGGCGGCGGATGTCGGTGGCGAAACGCCGGGATGCGAGGTTGCGGGCGGGGGCGTCCGGCGCCTCCTGCATCGCGGCCCAGGCCTCGAGGGGAAACTTGCTGTCCACCGCGATGGGCCCCGGCGGGAAGGGCAGGCGGATCAGGCAGTCGCAGCGCGTGCCGTTGGACAGGGTGTGCTGCCAGGCGAAGCCGGAAGGCGGCAGCCGGTCCTGCACCAGGTCCCGCAGCTGCACCTCCCCCAGCGCGCCGCGCGCCTGCTTGTTGCCGAGCACGGCGGCGAGGGAGGTGACCTGGCCGCCCAGCGCCTCGATGTTCTGGCGCGCGCTGTCGATGACGGAAAGGCGCTGCTGGATGGCACTCGCCGTCGCCTGGGTCCGTTCGGCGGCGACGTCGAGCCGCTGGCCCAGCGCCCTCTCCTGCTCCCGCAGCCTTTCGTCGGTGCGGGCGGCGAGCCGTTCCTGGGCAGCGGTGATGGCATCCAGCGTGGATGCGATGCGGTCCATGCGTTCGGCGGCGCGCCCGCGCAGCGCCAGCATCAGCAGCAGCACCGCGAGGGCCGCGATGCCGGCGATCAGCGCGATGGGCAGCCAGTCCGGCACCGGAATCCCCCGATTCGTCGGGGCGAGTGTCGCACGGCGCCTAGGCCGGCGCGAAAGCCCCTTCGGCGTCCATCAGCACCAGCCGCCCCGTGGCGACGCCGAAATGCGCGCCATGCAGCGTGAGGGTGCCCGCCGCCACCGCCGCCGCCACCCAGGGGAAGGTCATGAGGTTGGCGATGGAGATGCGCACCGCCTCATGCTCGCAGGCTTCCTGCGCGGCTTCCGGCGTGTCGCAGCTGAGGCCCGCTTCCCGCGCGCGGGCGGCGATGTTGATCCAGCCCGCGATGAAGTCCCCGGCCTCCGGCGGCACGCCCTCCCGCAGCGCGCGGATGCCGCCGCACAGCGCGTGGCCCATCACCACCAGGTCCCGCACGCCCAGCACGCGCACGGCGAATTCCACCGCCGCGCTGGTGCCGTGGAAGGCGGCGTCCGGCATGTAGGGCGGCACCAGGTTCGCGACGTTGCGGACGATGAACAGCTCCCCCGGCGCGGCCGCGAAGATCATCTGCGGGTCCACGCGGCTGTCGGAGCAGGCGATGATCATCGTGCGCGGGCGCTGGCCCTGCGCGGCCAGGGCTTCGAAGCGCGCGCGCTGCTGGGGCCAGGTGTCCTCCCGGAATCGCCGGTAGCCGTCGAGGAGGCGCTGCATCGGCACGGGGCCCCGTTCAGAAGTGGTCGGCGCGCAGGATGGTGCAGTCGGTGATGCTGACGATGGCGGGGCGCGCGCCCAGCAATTCGTCACTGGCGTCCAGCACGCGCGCCGTCACCGCCTCGCTGGCGATGCAGAGGATGACGACGTTGTCGAGCACGCCGGACAGGTCGCCGCCAAGCCGCACGCCCCGCCGCCCGCGGCCGGACAGCACGGGCAGAATGGTCCAGCCCGTGGCGCCGAGACGGTCGAGCAGGGCGGTGACATCGTCAGCGCGGACGCGCTCCACGACGATCTCGATGCGCTTGCGGTGATGCATGGTCAGCCCCCGGCCAGTTTCACCCAGAGCGGGATTCCCACCAGGATGTTGAAGGGAAAGGACACGGCGACGGAGAGGGTGACATAGACGCCCGCATCGGCGCGCGGCAAGGCCAGGCGCATGGCGGCCGGCACCGCGATGTAGCTGGCGGAACCGGACAGCACCGCCATCAGCGCGACACCGCCGGTCGACAGGCCGATGGCCTGCGCGCCCAGCAGCCCCGCCGTGCCACCGACCAGCGGCATCGCCATGCCGAAGGCGACGAGCCCCGGGGACAGGCCCCCGCCTCCGGCACGAAGCTGGCGCACCGCCATCAGCCCCATCTCCAGCAGGAACAGGCAGAGCGCGCCGGGGAACAGGGCCTCGGTGAAGGGGGCGAGTTGCTGGCGCCCGGGCGCGCCGGCGATGAAACCGATCAGGAAACTGCCGAGCAGCAGCACCACCGGCCCGTTCAGCAGCACCTCATGCGCCAGCTTGCCCGCGTTCAGGCGCGGCTGGCCGGGCCCGGCGCCCAGCCTTGCCAGCAGCAGCGCCGTCAGGATGGCCGGCGTTTCCATGGCGGCCAGGATGGCGGGCATGAAGCCTTCCGGCGCGACGCCGAGTGTCGCCAGCGTGCCGGCCGCGGCGGCGTAGGTGACGACGGAGACCGAGCCGTAATGGCCGGCGATGGCTGCCGCCGTCTCCCGTTCCAGCCGCAGGGCGCCGCGCAGGAACAGGAAGGCCGGCAGCGGCAGCAGGAAGGACAGCCCGATGCCGAGCGCGAGCGCCGCCCACAGCCCATCCGTCGCCCCGGGGCTGGCCAGTGCCGCGCCTCCCTTCAGGCCGATCGCGATCATCAGGTAGATGGAAAGGGCGCGGGCCAGTGCCTCCGGGATCGACAGGTCGGCGCGAAGCAGACCGGCGGCGAAGCCGAGGATGAAGAACATCACGGGCAGCGGAAGCAGGGAGAGGATGTCGGGCACGGGCGCCTTCCGGGGTGGTGGCGCCGGCCGGTGGATCGTCCGGCAGGCGGCCAGTCATGGGGTGCTGACAGCGTAACGGTGTGCGTTCGCGTCCGCGGGCGCGGCGTGCTTCACGTCATCGCCTTCAATGGCGGAAGTGGCGCATCCCCGTGAACACCATCGCGAGTCCAGCCTTGTCGGCGGCCGCGATCACCTCCGCATCCCGCATCGACCCGCCGGGCTGGATCACCGCCGTCGCGCCCGCCGCCGCCGCCGTCTCCAGCCCATCGGCGAAGGGGAAGAAGGCGTCGGAGGCGACGACGGAGCCCTGCGCCAGCGGCGCATCCAGCCCCGCCGCCTTGGCCGCCGCTTCCGACTTCCACGCCGCGATGCGGGAGGATTCGACGCGGTTCATCTGCCCCGCGCCGATGCCGACCGTCGCCAGGTCCTTGGCATAGACGATGGCGTTCGACTTCACATGCTTGCAGACGCGGAAGGCGAAGAGCAGGTCGCGCAGCTCCCGCGCGCTCGGCGCGCGCTGCGTCACGACGCGCAGCCCCGCTTCCGTCACGCGCCCATTGTCGCGGGACTGCGCCAGGAACCCGCCGGCCACCGACTTGATCAGGCGCCCGGGCGCGGCCGGGTCGGGCAGCCCTCCCGTCAGCAGCAGGCGAAGGTTCTTCTTGCGGGCGAAGACGGCCTTGGCGGCGTCATCCGCATCCGGCGCCACGACGACTTCCGTGAAGATGGCAGCGATCTTCTCGGCGGCGGCGGCATCCAGCGCGCGGTTGGCGGCGACGATGCCGCCGAAGGCGGAGACGGGGTCGCAGAGCAGCGCGCGGTCCCAGGCCTCGGCCAGCGTCGCCGCCGTGGCCACGCCGCAGGGGTTGGCGTGCTTGACGATGACGATGCTGGGCTCGTCGAATTCGGCGACGCATTCGAAGGCGGCGTCGGTGTCGTTCAGGTTGTTGTAGGACAGCTCCTTGCCCTGCACCTGGCGTGCGGTGGCCAGGCCCGGGCGGTCCGTGCCATCGGTGTAGAAGGCCGCCTGCTGGTGCGGGTTCTCCCCGTAGCGCAGCCCCTGGCGCAGGATGCCGGCGGTGGCCAGGCGCTGCGGGAAGACGTCCCTGTTCTCGCCCGCGAACCAGGTGCTGATCGCGGTGTCATAGGCCGCGGTGCGGGCATAGGCGGCCTGGGCGAGGCGCCGGCGCAGCGCGAGCGTCGTGCCGCCTTCCTCCAATTCGACGCGAACCTCGGCCAACTGGTCGGGTTCGGTGATGACGACAACAGAGGAAAAATTCTTGGCGGCGCTGCGGATCATGGCGGGGCCGCCGATGTCGATGTTCTCGATGCAATCCTCGAACTCGGCGCCCTTCGCGACCGTCGCCTCGAAGGGGTAGAGGTTCACGGCGACGAGGTCGATCGGCGCGATGCCATGCGCTTCCATCTGCGCCAGGTGGTCCGTCAGGTCACGGCGCCCGAGCAGCCCGCCATGGACCTGCGGCACCAGCGTCTTCACCCGCCCGTCCAGGATCTCGGGGAAGCCGGTATGCTCCGACACGTCCTTCACCGGGATCCCCGCCGCGCGGATGGCGCTGGCGGTGCCGCCGGTGGAGAGGATCTCGGCGCCCTGGGCGACGAGGAAGCGGGCGAATTCCACGATGCCCGTCTTGTCGGAGACGGAGAGCAGGGCGCGGCGGACGGGGAGGGTCTGGCTCATGCGGCGCGGCATAGACCCCTCCCCCCGGGGCATCAACCGCGTTGCGTGCCTTCCAGCAATGCAATGGTGCGGGAGACGACCTTCGCCTCGTCGAAGCGGTCCAGCGCCCGGGCGCGCCCGGCCTCCCCCATCGCGGCGCGCAGCGCGGGATCGGCGGCGAGGCGCGAGAGGGCGGCGGCCAGCGGTTCGACGGTGGCGGGCGGCACCAGCAGGCCGGTCTCCTCCGCCGCCACCTGCTCCCGCGGGCCGCGGATATCGGTCGCGACCACCGGCAGGCCGGTCAGCATGGCCTCGATGATGGACATGGGCAGGCCCTCGAAATGGGAGGGCAGGCAGAAGAGGTCGGCGGCGGCCATCAGCGCCGGGATGTCGTGGCGGTAGCCGAGGCGCCTGAGCCGCGGGCCGAGGGCTTCGGCGGCGCGGGCGAAATGCGGCTCCAGATCCTCCCCATGGTCGGAGGGCAGGCGTTCGCCGACGACCCAGAGCAGGCAATTCCCCGGCGTGGCCGGCATGGCCGCCAGCAGCTCCGGAAAACCCTTGTGGCGGACGAGGCGGGAGACGGCGATGACGACGCAATCATCGTCGCCGGCACCCAGCTCCGCCCGCAGCCGCGCCCGCGCTTCCGCGTCCGGCCGGAAGCGCGCGGGGTCGCGGCCGTTCAGCACGGCCGTCGCGCGGGGGTGGATGCCGAGCCGCCGGGCATCCTCCGCCTCCTCCGCGCTGACGGTGAGGAAGGTATCGGTGATGCGGCCGGCGGCGCGTTCCAGCGCCAGCGCCAGGCCGCCGCGCCACCAGGGGCCGGGCTGGTTGAACAGGAAGCCGTGGCAGGTATAGGCGATGCGCGGCACGCCGGTGAGGCGCGCGGCCGCGCGCGCCAGCAACCCGCTGATCGGCATATGGGCGTGCACCAGGTCCGGCTTCTCCGCCCGCATCAGCGAAACGAGCGCCCGCAGCGCCCGCGCCTGCGCCACCGGGTTCAGGCTGCGCGCCATGGGGACCGGGGCGATGCGGAACCCCTCGGCGCGGGGCAGGTCGAGCAGCGGGCCCTCCGCGCAGACGCCCACCACCTCATGGCCGCGGTCGCGCAGGCCGCGCATCAGCGGCAGCAGGAAGTGCCGCAGCGAGAAATCGACGTTGGTGACTTCGAGGATCTTCATGGGTGTGCCGACACCGCACGCCGGGAAAGCCCTCTCCACCCCTGCGGGCGGAGAGGGCGCAGGGCGTACCGCACCCCTACTCCTCCGCCGCCTCCACCGCGCCCGGCGCGCTCATGCTCGCGCGCACGATCGCCCATTGCAGGCTGTTCGCGCCCGGCTCGGCATAGAGCGCCACCTGCTGGCTGCGCCGCGGCTCCGCGGCCAGGTAGATGCTCTCCTCGATCGCGACGCGGGCCCCCTTCACCCGCAGCCGCCAGCCGACGCCGGAGGGAAGGCGCAGCAGCACCCCCTGCTCATCCTGCTGCAGGCTCGCCACCACGGCGGGGTGCAGGTGGAAGCGCACGGCGAAGCCGGGGATGGCGACGTCGCGCTCGGCCTCCAGCACATCCTCCCCGCGCAGGTCGTCGCCGGATTCCGAGAGATAGAGGCGCCGGCGGTGCCGCAGGCCGAACTGGCGCACCCAGCCATCATGGCTCGCCTCCAGCCACTGCGCGCCATTCGCCTCCTGCCGGTCGGCCTCCACCTGCTCCACGCGCCGGCCGAGACCCTCGGGCTTCAGCTCGCTGGAATTGGTATCGGCCAGCACCAGGGTGGAATGGGCGGCGGTGGCGCGCAGCGCGTCGCGCCATTCGCCCTCCGCCGCCGGGGCGGCGCCGCAATTGACGATCAGGCGGTCGCGGCCGACCGACATCTCGAAGGCCAGCGTCCCGGCATGGGCGTTGCGGTCGGCGCCGCGCGGCAGCCCGCCCGGCGCCGCATCCCGCCGCGCGGCGGGCGGCGCGCCGCAATCGGCGATCACCAGCGTCCGGCTGGCCGAAAGGCGCTGGAAGCCCGTCTCCGGCAGGTGGGTCGGCGCCCGGCCGCGGGACTGGCCCTGGGTCAGCACCAGGTCGATGATCGCGGCCTGTTCGTCCCGCGTCCCGTTGAACAGGGCGAGCCCGCCATCGGCATGCCGCAGCAGCCGCAGCGCCGGCGCCGCGCGATCCAGCGTGCCGGCCAGCTGGGGCGGCGCCTCGATCCCCGCGCCATGCAGCAGGTTGCGGATCTCGATCAGGTCCTGCAGCGCCAGCAGCTGCGCGCCGGGGCTGCGTTCCGCATGGCCGCCATCCGGGTTGAACTGGCGCTCCAGCTCCTGCGGCAGGAAGCGGACGCAGCGGGCGAGCCAGGTCTCCTCCTCCAGCGCCACGGCGGCCGCCATGCCGCCCTTCAGCGCCACCAGCGCGCCGCGATGCGCGGCCTCCGCCGGCAGGCCGGCCACCACGCCGCGGGCATCCTGGGCGAGCCGCTGCATCAGCTGCTTGCGGAACCCGTCCTCCGCCGTCGCGGCCAGGAAGTCCCAATGGCCGAGCCAGGCGGAGATGCGGGCGCCAGCCACTTCCGGCGCCTCGGCCAGCGCCTCATGGCTGGCCAGCGCCAGCCAGTCCGCCGTCAGCGCCCGGCCGCGCAGCCGCGCGGCATCGGTGCCCAGCGCGCGCAGGTCCCGCAGCCAGGCGAAGCCATGCGCCGCGCTGCGCCAGGCGGCGGAACCACCACCGCCGCCCCAGTCGCCGGGGCCGCCATCGGCCTCCTGCGGGCGCAGCGGCCGGACGGTGCCCTGCACCTCGAACTCCCCGCGCAGCAGCCGGGCGCCGCGGGCGGCATCGCCGGGCCAGAGGTCGCGGAAGGACCGTGCCGGGCCGTCCGGCACCTTGATCGGTTTCAGATTCGCCAGGATGCGGCGCGCGCCGCGAAGGACCCCCCCGATCATGGCGTCTCCCCTATCCCCGCAGGCCGGCGATGGCGGCGGCGTAGTCCGGCGCGCCGAAGACCGCGGTGCCGGCCACCAGCACATCGGCGCCGGCCGCGATGCAATCCTTCGCCGTCACGGCGGTCACGCCGCCATCCACCTGCAGCGCGATGTCGTGGCCGGCGGCATCGATCATGCCGCGCAGCGCCGCGATCTTGGCCAGCTGGCTGCGGATGAAGGACTGGCCGCCGAAGCCGGGGTTCACCGACATGACCAGCACCAGGTCCACCAGGTCGATCACCTCCGCCACCACGGCGACCGGCGTCGCGGGGTTCAGCACCACGCCAGCCTTCTTGCCGAGCGCCCGGATGGTCTGCAGCGAGCGGTGCAGATGCGGCCCGGCCTCGGGATGCAGGCTGATCAGGTCCGCGCCCGCTTCCGCGAAGGCGGCGAGGTAGGGATCCGCCGGCGCGATCATCAGGTGCACGTCGAAGGGCATGGCCGCGTGCTTGCGCAGCGCCTTCACCACCGAGGGCCCGAAGGAGATGTTGGGGACGAAATGACCGTCCATGATGTCGAGGTGGAGCCAATCGGCGCCGGCGGCCTCGATGGCGGCAACCTCCTCCCCCAGCCGCGCGAAATCGGCGGCGAGGAGGGAGGGCGCGATGCGGATGGGGCGTGAAGCGGGCATGACAGTCCCGCTTCTACCCGCCGCCGCCCCGCGGGGAAACCGGGCGGGGCCCCGCAAGCGCGGTCAAATCGGCAGGGCGGTGGTGCTTTTCACGCGTTCCATGGCGAAGCGGCCGGTCACTTTGCGCAGGGACGGCACCGCAGCAACGAAACGCCGGTAGAACGCATCATAGCCCGCCATGTCGGGCACCACGACGCGCAGCAGGTAGTCCACGTCGCCACCGAGCCGCCAGCACTCCACGATCTCCGGCAGGCTGTCCACGGCGGCGGCGAAGCGGGCGATCCAGTCGGCGGAATGGTCGCCGGTCTCCACCGAGACGAAGACCGAGATCGGCAGGCCCACCGCCGTCGCATCCACCAGCGCGACGCGGCCGGTGATGACGCCCGCTTCCTCCATCCGCTTGATGCGCTTCCAGCAGGGGGTGGGGGTCAGCCCCACTTCCTGCGCGATCTCCGCCAGCGAACGGGCGGCGTCCTGCATCAGCAGGCGGAGGATCTCACGGTCGATGCGGTCGAGTTCGGCGGCGGCCATGCCTTGGGGGTCCCGGGTGACGATGCCGGAACTTTAGAACAAATTTTTTCGCATCACGCCAGGGGGCGGGGAAATGAGAAGGATTTTCCGCCCCGACCCCTCAGAGCCGCCGGAATCGCGCGGCGAAGAACCCGTCCAGCCCGCCACGGTCGGCCCAGAGGTCGGGCCGCGTGCGCAGCGTGCCCCGGGCCGTGACCGCTTCCTCCAGCCCCGGCAGTTCCGCGGGCAGGATGGGGTCGGGCACCAGGCCGAGCGCCTCCGCCCGCGCCAGATGCGCCTCCCCCTCCTCCGGCTGGAGGGAACAGGTGGCGAGCACCATGCGCCCGCCCGGGCGCAGCAGGCGGATCGCCTGTTCCAGCAGCCGCGCCTGCGTCTCCGCCAGCGCGGTGATGTCCGCCTGGCGCTTCAGGTGGGGGATGTCGGGGTGGCGGCGGATGATGCCGGTGGCGGAGCAGGGGGCGTCCAGCAGCACGGCGTCGAAGCCCGCGCCATCGGGCTGCCAGGTCGCGGCATCCGTCTCCAGCACCACGGCGTCGAGCCCGAGGCGCGCCAGGTTCTCCCGCAGCCGGGCCGCGCGGCGGGGGTCGCGTTCCACCGCCGTCACGGCGGCCCCGGCGGCGGCGAGCTGCGCGGTCTTGCCGCCCGGCGCTGCGCAGAGATCCGCCACGCGTTCGCCGGGCTTCACGGCGAGCAGCTTCGCCGGCAGGGCAGCGGCCGCGTCCTGCACCCAGAACTTCCCTTCCGCCAGCCCGGGCAGGTCCGCCGCGCGGGTGCCGGCGGGCAGGCGCCAGCTGCCGGTGGGCAGCTCCACCGCCCCCTCCGGCGGCGCCACGCCCGGCTTCAGGGAGATGTCGAGCGGCGCGGGCACCTGGTGGGCGCGGGCGATGGCGCGCACCGCGGGGCCATAGGCGGCGTGCCAGGCGGACCAGAGCCAGGGCGGCGTGTCCAGCCGCTCCGCATCCAGCCCCTCCAGCGAACCCTCGGCCGCGACCTTGCGCAGCACGGCATTGACCAGGCCCGCGAAGGGGCGGGGCACCACCTCCACCGTCGCGGCGACGGCGGCATGGGCGGGGGTGCCGAGCAGCAGCAACTCCGCCGCCCCCATGCGCAGCGCGGCGCGCACCACGGGCGGCGGTTCCCGCCGCAGGAAGGGCTCCAGCACTGCGTCCAGGCTGCCGGCGCGGCGCAGCACGGCGGCGGCGATGCGATGGGCGGCGCCGCGGTCCCGCGCCTCCAGCGTGGAGGGCAGGGCGTCCAGCGCCTCCTCGATCGGGCGGCGGCGTTCGAAGACGGCGGCGAGCAGCGCGAGCGCCGCGTTGCGCGTCAGCACGCCCGGTGCCTGGCGGCCGGGGCTGGCGCGTTGCGGGCTTCGTTGCGGTACGGCAGTCGGGGGACGGGGGGGCATGAGCGGCGCTTTATGGCCCCCCGGCCCGCGCCGTGCTAGGGCCGCGCCATGCAAGCGCTGCGCGATTTCCTCGACAGGCTGCCGGAGACGCGCCGCCCGCTTCCCTGGCTCGCGCTCCTGTGCCTGCTGCTCTGGCTGCCCGGCTTCTTCGCCCTGCCGGCCGGGGACCGCGACGAAAGCCGCTTCGCCCAGGCCAGCCGGCAGATGGTGGAAAGCGGCGACTATGTCCGCATCCGCTTCGGCGAGGTCGAGCGCAACAAGAAGCCCGCCGGCATCCACTGGGCACAGGCGACCGCGGTGCATGTGGTGGAGGGGCTCCGGCTCGGCACGCGGGCCGATATCTGGGCCTATCGCATCCCCTCGCTGCTCGGCGCGCTGCTGGCGGTGCTGGCCACCGCGCATTTCGGGCGGTCGCTGGTCGGGCGGCGCGCGGCCTTCCTGGGCGCGGCCATGCTCGCCGGCTGCTTCGTCCTCGGCGTCGAGACGCATATCGCCAAGACGGATGCGGCGCTGCTCGGCACCATCGTCGTCGCCATGGGGCTGATGGGCCGGGCCTATCTGGCGCCGGGGCAGTTCACCGCGAAGCAGGCCGCCGGCTTCTGGCTGGTGCTGGGCGGCGCGGTGCTGCTGAAGGGGCCGATCGGGCCCGCCGTGCCGCTGCTGGCGGGCATCACCCTCTTCGCCGCCGACCGCGGCTGGCAGGGGGGCGCGCCCTGGCTGCGGGCGCTGCGGCCGGGCTGGGGCATCCCGCTGATGGTGCTGGCCGCCGCCCCCTGGTTCGTCGCCGTCACCATCGCGACGGACGGCCGCTTCCTGGCGGAGGCGCTGGGCGGCGACATGCTCTCCAAGGTCGGCGGCGCGGATGAGAACCACTGGGGCCCGCCCGGCTACTACTTCCTGAGCTTCGGCGTCGCGGCGTTTCCGGCCGCCTTCCTGGTGCTGCGGGCGGCGCCCGGCGCCTGGATGGACCGGCTGCAGCCCGCCACGCGCTTCCTCCTCGCCTGGGCCGTGCCGGTCTGGCTGATGTTCGAGGCGGTGACCACCAAGCTGCCGCACTACGCCATGCCGGCCTATCCGGCGCTGATGCTGCTGGCCGCGGCCTGGGCGCTGGACCCGCTGCGCCGCCAGCCGCCGCGCTGGCTGTCCGTCTTCTCCCTCGTCGTCGCCATCGCCGTGGCCTTCGGGCTGGCCGCCGTGGCGGTGGCGCTGCCGGTGCTGGCGGATGGCCGCGTCTCCCTGGTCGCGCTGCTCGCCCTGCCGGCGGCGGCGCTCTTCGCCGCCGGCGTCTTCCTGATGCTGCGGGATGGCGCGCCGGCGCGGGCCGCGCTGCTGGCGGTGCTGCTGGCGATCCCCCTCCAGGCCGTGGTGCTGGGCGGGGTGCTGCCGCGCATGACGGCCCCCTGGATCTCCCCCCGCCTGGCGGCGCTGGTGAACCAGGCGGCACCGGGCCTGCCGGATGAACGCTTCGGCATCGCCGGCTACCACGAGCCCAGCCTGATGTTCGCGCTGGGCTCCGAGATCCGCCTGCTGCGGGGCGGCGAGGAGGCGGCGCGCTTCCTGGCCGGGGAACCCGGGCGCCTCGCCGCCGTATCGGACCGGGAAGAAGCGCGCTTCCGGGCGGAGGCCGCGACGCTCGGCCTGGCGCTGCGGGAACGCGGGACGGTGGCGGGCTTCAACTATTCGCGCGGCCGCCGCGTGGCGATCGTGCTGTACGGAGTGGGTGGATGATCGAGTGGGTGACGAACACGGTGGCCGCCGGCGGCTGGCCCGGCGTGCTGTTCCTGATGTTCCTGGAGAACCTGTTCCCGCCCATCCCGTCGGAGGTGATCATGCCGCTGGCGGGCTTCGCCGCCGCCCGCGGGCAGATGTCCTTCACCCTCGCGCTCATCGCCGGGATCGTCGGCACGCTGCTGGGCAACGCCTTCTGGTATGAACTGTCGCGCGCCATCGGCGCCGACCGCATCCGCCCGCTGGTCGGCCGCTATGGCCGCTGGTTCGCGGTGGGGGAGGAGGATCTGCGCAAGGCGGAGCGGACGCTGGAGAAGTACGGCCCCTTCGCGCTGTCCTTCGGGCGGCTGCTGCCGGGCATCCGCACCGTGATCTCCATCCCCGCCGGGCTGATCCGCATCCCGCGCGGGATGTTCTATCTCTACACCACGCTCGGCAGCACGGTCTGGACCACCTTCCTGATCTGCGCGGGCTACTTCATGGAAGACCATTACGACCAGGTGGAGGGGTGGCTGGAGCCCTTCTCCTATGTCGTGGTCGCGGGGATCCTCGGCACCTATCTCTGGCACATCTGGTCCACGCGCATCCGCAAGCAGGGCTGAGCGTCAGCGCCGGACGGGCACCGGCACCGGCGCCAGGATCGGGGCCGGCGCGCGGTTGCCGCCGCGCGGGCCGCGCGGCTTCTCCGGCCGCTCCGCCAGCAGCATGGTCGCGGCGCCGATCTGCACGCTGCCGAAGGTGAGGCCCGCGAAGAACCACAGCGCCACCACGGGCCACCAATGCCCCGCGGCGTTCAGCAGGATGCCGCCGGCGCCGCCGGGGTTCGCCAGCACGAAGCCGGCCGTGAAGATGGCGGAGATGCCGAAGCCCACCAGGGCGTGGGAGAGCAGGAAGCGCACCAGGATCGGCAGGCGGTTCCAACCTGCGCGGCTCGGCATGGCCGGGGGCCCTCCGGGGGTTCGCCCCGGCCAACGAAGGATCAGCCCCATGGGTTCCGCCGCCCGCCGGGGTTCGACCAGGGGCCCGGCTGGGGGCCCGGGCGGGCGGGGCCGGACTGCGGCATCCGGCGGGGCGGCGGGGCCATGCCGCCACCCCCCGGCGGCGGGCCGATGCGCCCCGCCAGCGCCTGCAGCGCCGCCACCCGGTTCGCCGTGCTGGGATGGGTGGAGAAGAGCCCATCCATCCGAAGCCCCGAGAGCGGGTTGATGATGAAGACATGGGCGGAGGCGGGGTTGGCCTCCGCGGCCTCGTTCACCCGGCCTTCCTTGTAGGCCTCGAGCCGCATCAGCGCATTGGCCAGGCCCTCCGCATCGCCCGCGATCTCGGCGCCGACGCGGTCGGCCTCGTATTCCCGGGACCGGCTGATCGCCATCTGCACGATCATGGCGGCGATGGGCGCCAGCACCACCAGCAGGATGGCGCCGATCGGGCCGAAGGGGCTTTGCCGTCCCTCGCTGTTGCGGCTGCCGAAGAGGAAGCCGAACTGCGCCAGCATGCCGATGGCGCCCGCGATGGTGGCCGTGATGGTCATGATCAGCGTGTCGCGGTTGCGGATATGGGCGAGCTCATGCGCGATCACGCCCGCCACCTCCCGCTCCGGCATCAGGTCGAGCAGCCCGGTGTTCACCGCCACCGCCGCGCGGTCCGGGCTGCGGCCGGTGGCGAAGGCGTTGGGCTGGTCCTCATGGATCACGTAGAGGGCGGGCATGGGCAGGCCGGCGCGCGCGGCCAGCGCCTCCGTCATGGCAAACAGGCGCGGCGCATCGGCGGGGCCGATGGGCTGGGCATTGTGCATGCCGAGCACGACGCGGTCGCTGTTCCACCAGGCGAAGACGTTCATGCCGCAGGCCACCAGGAAGGCGATGACCATGCCCTGCTGGCCGCCGATGACGAAGCCGACGCCCACGAAGATCGCCGTCATCGCCGCCAGCAGCACGGCCGTCCGCACATATCCGCCCATGCGTCACCGATCCTTTCGTCTTTCGCCCGCGCCGCGCGTTCCAGGGGTCCGCATCAGCAGGAGGAGGTCCTACATGTGGGGCATGAGCAACGCCAATCACGGCCCGATGGCCCAGCAGCTTCCGATCCCGCCGAGCGAGCCGCCGGGCCCGCCGCCGGGCCAGCCACCCTCCCAGGACCCGCCGGTGATCCAGCCGCCGCCGGATGGCGACATGCCCCTGCCCGGGGAGCCGCCGCCCAAGCCCGTCGGCGATCCGCCGAGCGGGGAGCCCATCCGCATGGCCTCCCTGCAACAGTCGGGGCCCAAGGAGATCGGCGGGCCGAAGGGGCCGGAGCCGACGCGCTATGGCGACTGGGAACAGAAGGGCCGCGCGACGGATTTTTGAGTCGCCTCAAGGTGTTCCGCGACTCGGGCCGCGACTCGGACCCGAATCGGGGAACGCGGTTGTGCCGCGAATCGGAACGCGCCCCCCAGATGTTGGGCCGCGTGAACATCCGGCCCGGGTCAGCGATTCGTTCCGCCGACTCGGGCCAGGGTGTTGATTCCAGGACAGGTCCGATGGCCCTGCCCTGTTCCGATTCACCCTGTGTTCCGATCACGGGGCGAATCGCGAACCTCAACGGGCGGCCGGGCGCCCCGACCGGGCCAGGAACAGGCCGAGGCCGGCCAGCCCGATGGCCGCGATGAACAGCGGCGGCTCCGCCCCCAGCGCCCCGCGCCCGAGCCCCATCATGGCGGGGCCGAGCGACTGGCCCATGAAGAAGCAGAAGGCATGCATGGCCACCGCGCTGCCGCGGGCCATGGGCGCGACCTCCGTCACCCGGGTCTGGATCGCGCTGTGCATCATGTAGAAGCCGAGCCCCAGCACCAGGCAGCCCGCCACCAGCACCCAGGCGCTGGGCGCCATCGCCTGCGCCACCATGCCCGATGCCGCGACGAAGCCGCCGAAGCGCAGCGTCAGGCGCTGGCCGCCCCATCGCAGCATGGCCGGGGCGAGGGCGGCGAAGAGGAAGCCGCCGCCGGCGAAGGCCGCCACGGCCAGCCCGGCCTCCGCCTGCCCGCCCAGGCCGCGTTCGATCACCAGCGGCGCGATGAAGGGGAAGAGGCCGAAGACCAGCATCCCCTCCAGGAAGACGCTGCCATAGAGCACCCGCGCCGCCCGCAGCGACCAGAGCTGGCGGTAGCGGGCCAGCGCCTCCCCCAGGTTCAGCCGGCGCGGCTCCACCGGCGGCTCCCCCGCCTCCCGCCGCAGCACCAGCACCGCGCCCGCGGCGGCGACGGCGCAGACCAGGCTGACGCCCCGCCAGCCCAGATAGGGCTCCAGCCCCGCGCCGAGCAGCGCGCCGGCGGCCGAGCCCGTGAGCCCCGCCACCAGCAGGCGGGACAGCGCCAGCTGCCGGTCCTCGATCCGCACGCGGTCGCCGATGGCGGCGATGCACAGGGGAAAGGTGCCGCCCGCGGCGCCGCCCGCGATCACCCGCAGCACCGCCAGCGTGGCGAGGTCCGTGACGAAGAGGTGCCCGACCAGCGCCAGCACCAGCACCACCAGGCAGGCGCGGATGACGCGGCGCTTGCCCACCGCATCGCCCACCGGCCCCAGGATGGGCTGCACCAGCGCATAGGGCAGGGAGAAGGCGGTGGAGAGCAGGGCCACCGTCTCCGGCGGCCGGGCGAACTCCCCGGCCAGCACGCCCACCAGCGGGTCGAGCGAGCGCATCGCCAGGTTGGCGGCGAAGCAGGCCAGGCCGAGGATCAGGATCAATCGGCCGGTGCCGGCGGGGGATGCCATCGGGCGGATGTGCGGCCGGGCGGCTGAATGCGCAACCCGGCGACACGGACCGTGGCCTCGGAACGCTGGTGTGGCCGGACAAGTTGTGGAACAGAGTGTTGCGTCGTGACACCCCCGCCCGCCCCCACCTTCGCCGCCGCCTTCGCGATCGCCTTCCAGCCCATCGTGGATGTGGAAACCGGCCTGACCATCGCGCAGGAGGCGCTGGTGCGCGGCCCCGCGGGGCAGTCCGCGGGCAGCGTGCTGGCCGCCGTGCCCCTGCCCGACCGCTACCGCGTGGATGCCGAGATCCGCCGCGCCGCGATCGAGGAGGCGCTGCGGCTAGGCCTGCCGGCCACCACGGCGGCGCTGACGCTGAACCTGTATCCCGGCTGCGTCTCCCACCCCGATTTCGGGGTGCGCCGCACGGCGGATGACGCGGCGGCGCTGGGCTTCCCGATGGACCGGCTGGTCTTCGAGATCAGCGAGATGGAGCCGGTGGAGGACCCGGAGGCGCTGGCGGTGGAACTCTCCGCCCTGCAGCGCCGGGGGCTGCGCATCGCGCTCGACGACGTGGGCACCGGCCATGCGCGCATGCCGCTGCTGATGGCCTGGCGGCCGGACGGCGCCAAGATCGCGCGGGAGGTCATCATGGGCCTCGACCTCGATCCCCAGCGGCTGGAGCAGGTGCGCCTGACGCTGGCGCAGCTCAACGCCTTCGGCCTGGTGCCGGTGGTGGAGGGGGTGGAGACGGTGGGCGAGATGCGGGCGCTGCGGGCGATGGGGGTGCGGGCCATGCAGGGCTACCTCTTCGCCCGGCCGGGCATCGGCACGCTGCCGCTGCCGGTGGTGCCGGGCGGGCCGGCGTAAGTCCCTGGAAAACCATGAAACCGGAATAAGGCGGATTTAGCCGATTTAGCCGTTTTAGTGCTTTTAGTCGCGATTCCGGGGTGGCTTTGGACAAATTCCCGGACCCGTCCGGGCGCGATCCGCCCGGCGGCTTTCGGAACATAGAACGAACATCGGGCCAGGGCCAGCCGAATCGCGGCTACCCCGCCTTGTCCGGACCCTCCCCCTGCGCCCCGCCCGGGCGGCGGCGCTGGCTTTCGCGCCAGGCTTCCAGCGGCGCCGGGCCGCCGGCCTCCCCGGCCGGCAGCGCGGCTTCCGTCGGCGCCGTCGTCCCGCCGGGCTCGGCCGGCAGGGGCGACAGCCACAGGGCCAGCAGGCCGGTGGCGGCGGCGCGGCGGATGGGCGGCATGGCGATCCCCTTTCCGTGGCAGTCGGCCGAAGGGTCCGAAGGCCGCGCGGCGCCCGGGCGGCATGATCGCGGCGGGAAAGGGGCGAAAGCCGCCGCCCGATCATCAACCCGTGAGCGGCCAGCGCAGCGCCCCTTCCGCCGCCAGGCCCCAGAAGGCGCGGATCAGCCGGCAGGCGGCATCCCAGGCGGGGGCGGCCAGGCGCAGCCGGTGGTCGGCGTCCAGCGCCTCCACCCTGATGGCGGGGGAGAGGGGATGGGCGCCGGCGGCGGCGGGCGTGCCGTAATCGTCCCGGCTGCCCTGCAGGATCAGCGTCGGCACCGAGAGCCGGGCCAGGTGGGCGAAGCGCGCCGGCTCCTCCGCCGCGCCGGGCCGGCGGAAGGGGTAGCCGAGGCAGATCACCGCCAGCACCGGCCGGCGGCACGCGACCTCCGTCACCACCCGGGCGCCGGAGGACCGGCCGATCAGCACCGTGCGCGCCAGGGCGGGCCCGGCGGGCAGCGCGGCTTCCAGCTGCGCCACGCGCGCCGCGATGCCGGCATCGAAGCGGCCGCCCGCCAGCGCCGCCTGGCCGACCCAGCCGCCGAGATGGGGGGAGAGGCGCGGTTCCAGCGCGCGTTCGACCCCGACATCGTCCGGGAAGGAATCACCGGCGAGGTAGAAGGCGGGCCCGGGGCGGCCGGGGGCGGCGGGCATGCGCGGGGGGATGGCGATCCGGCAGTCGGTGAAGCTCAGCCGCGCTCCGTCACCCCGGTCGCGAAGCCATCGACCAGTTCGCGGATGCGGGCGGGGTCGGATTGCTCCATCACGCGGCGGGCGAAGCGGGCGCAATCGCCGATATCGAGCGAGCGGACCGCCTGCTTCACGCGCGGGATGGCGCTGGCATTCATGGACAGGCAGCGGATGCCGAGGCCCAGCAGCAGGGGCACGAGCCGCGGATTGCCGCCCATCTCCCCGCAGACGGAAACCGGCATGCGGAGCCGCAGCGCGGCTTCGGTGGCGAACTGCATCAGGCGCAGCACGGCGGGGTGCAGGGGGTCGTAGAGGTGGGCGACCTCCGCATCGCCGCGGTCCACGGCCAGCGTGTACATGGCGAGGTCATTGGTGCCGATGGCGAAGAAATCGGCCTCCAGCGCGATGGCGTCGGCGGCGAGCGCGGCGCCCGGCGTCTCGATCATGGCGCCCAGCTCGGGCAGCTTCTCCGGCAGCTTCTCGCCCCGCCGGCGCAGGCGACGGGCCACGCGGTCATAGATCTCCCGCGCCGCCTTCACCTCGGTCGGGATGGTCACCATCGGCAGCAGCACGCGCACCGCGCCCTCCGGCGCCTTCCCGGCGACGCGGAGGATGGCGGCGAACTGCGCTTCCAGCAGTTCCGGCCGCTTCAGCAGCATGCGGATGCCGCGCAGCCCGAGCGCGGGGTTGGTGCTGGTATGGGCGGGGACGCCGGCGGCGAGCGCCTCCATCTCCTTCTCCCCGCCCCAGTCGAGGACGCGGATGGTGATGGGATCGCCGGCCATGGCCTCCACGATCGGCGCATAGGCGGCGACCTGCGCATCCTCGTCCGGCAGATCCTCCCGGTTCATGAAGAGGAATTCGGTGCGCAGCAGGCCGATGCCCTGGGCGCCAGCCTGGGCGATCAGCGGCAGCTCGGCGGGGATCTCCATGTTCGCCTGCAGCTCCACCTCCTCCCCATCCGTGGTGATGGAGGGCAGGCGGCGGAGCTTGGCGAGCTTGGTGCGTTCCCGCGCATAGACGCCGACCTGGTCCTTGGCCCAGGCGAGGGTGGCGGGGGTGGGGTGCAGCGCGATGGTGCCGGCGGCGCCGTCCAGCACCATCTGGTCCCCGCGCCGCGCGGCTTCGGTCAGGCCATGGACGCCGAGCACGGCGGGGATGCCGAGCGCGCGGAGCATGATGGCGGTATGGCCATCGGCGCCGCCTTCCTCCGTCGCCACGCCCAGGATGCGGGCGGGGTCGAGGAGGGCGGCATCGGCGGGGGTGACTTCCTCCGCCACCAGGATCGCCCCCTCCGGCACGTCCTTGAAGCTGCGGAAGGGGTTCTGCGTGAGGTTGCGGGTCAGGCGGCGGGCGATCTCCCGCACCTCCCCCGCGCGGCGGCGGAGCCCGGCCTTGTCGTCATCCTTGGCGGAGAGGATCACTTCCGCGATCGCATCGGCCTCGTCCGCCACCGCCGTCTCGGCGGCCAGCAGGTTGCTTTCGATGCGCTTGCGGGCGCCGCGGATCAGGCGGCTGTCGCCCAGCATCATGGCGTAGGCGTCGAGGAGGGGTTCGAGTTCCTCCTGCGCTTCCTCCGGCAGCACGCCGAGCCGCATCTTGAGCTTGGCGACCTGCTTGCGGCTGGCGGCGACGGCGGCGGCCAGGCGCTGCTTTTCCGCATCCACCGCGGTTTCCGCGATGCTGCGGCGCGGCGCTTCGGCGGGCGGTTCGGTGGTGTCGAAGACGGGGCCGATGGCGATGCCGGGGGAGACGGCGATGCCCCGGATGACGGTTTCCTTCACCCGGCGCGCGGCACGCCGGTCGGCCGCCGGGCCGGCCTTCGTCTCCGCCTTGTCGGGCTTGTCGGTCTTCATCCGGCCCGCTTGTCAGTCTTCATGGAAGCCAGCTTCGATCAGGCCGGCGATGGCGTCCATCGCTTCCTTCGCGTCCCAGCCCTCGGCCTCCACCACCACCTCGCTCCCCTGCCCGGCGCCGAGCATCATCAGGCCCATGATGGAGCAGGCCGGCACGGTCTGCCCGTGGCGGGAGACGTTGACGCAGGCGGAGAAACGTTCCGCGACCGTGACCAGCTTGGCGGCCGCGCGGGCGTGCAGGCCGCGGCTGTTGATGATCTTCAGGGTCTTGCGCATGACCAATCCGCCGGCGGGGTCGCAGCCGCAGGCGCCATCGCCTTCCGCCACCAGGGCCGCGCCCGGCTGGGGGGTGGCTTTCGCCTCCCCGGCTTCATCCGGCCATTCGTTCATGCAGAGCCTCCGGCGTCGCGCGCATGGCCCCCGGGAGACCCGCTGGGGGACGATCCGTTGGGGGGGGTGCCATTGGGTTTGGGGGCCTCGGCCATGTCGGCGGCGCAGGCGATGTATTTGCGGCCGGCGGCGGTGGCATGGGCCACGGCTTCCGCCAGCGGTTCCGATCCGCGGATCTTGGCCAGCTTGACCAGCAGCGGCAGGTTGACGCCCGCGATGACCTCCACCGTCCGGTGGTCGCAGAGCTGGAAGGCGAGGTTGGAGGGGGTGCCGCCCAGGATGTCGGTCAGCACCACCACCCCGTCGCCCTGGTCCACGCCGGCGATGGAGGCGCGGATATCCTCCCGCCGCGTCTCCAGCCGGTCCTCGGGGTAGATGCAGACGGTCGCGACCGAGGCTTGCGGGCCCACCACATGCTCCATGGCGAGACGCAGTTCCTCGGCGAGGCGGCCGTGGGTGACGAGGACCAATCCGATCATGATGAGTGCGACAGGGCCTCCCGCCCCGCAACAGGATGGTCTCCCGCGGCCACCCCCTGCGCAGCGGGGGCATGGGTGGCGGCCGAGGGAGCGAGTTCGCGGTGGATCAGGTCCACGCGCCAGCCCAGCGACGTCAAGTGGGATGCCATGCGCTCCGCCACAAGCACGGAGCGGTGACGGCCCCCGGTGCAGCCGAAGGCGATCGTCAGGTACTTCTTCCCCTCCGCGACGTAGCGGGGCAACAGCAGGTCCAGCAGGCCCGTCATGCG
Source organism: Falsiroseomonas ponticola (assembly GCF_016805305.1). GTDB lineage: Bacteria > Pseudomonadota > Alphaproteobacteria > Acetobacterales > Acetobacteraceae > Falsiroseomonas > Falsiroseomonas ponticola. Next base: position 466,451 of record NZ_JAERQN010000001.1, read on the forward strand.
GTCCCAGAATGGGCGGAAGGCGGGATCGGCCTCGACAAACGCGGCGATCGGGGCTTCGCGACCGGTCATGGGGCGGAGAAGCGGGTCGTAATGCGGGTTGCGCAGGAAGCGCATGTCCAGCACCAGGTCGGCTTCCCGCGGCAGGCCCTTGGGGAAGCCGAAGGACATCACCCCGATGCCGAGGCCGGCGGCATTGGCCGGGCGGAAGCGCCGTTCGATCTGCAGGCGCAGCTCCGGCAGCGGCAGGTCGGAGGTATCCAGCACCACATCCGCGGCATCCAGCAGCGGCGCCAGCAGCGCGGCTTCGCGGGCGATGCCCTGGTCCACCCGGCTGCCCAGCGCGCCCCCGGGCGCCAGGGGGTGGCGGCGGCGGGTCTCGGAATAGCGGCGGAGCAGGACCGGCGCCTCCGCCGTGGCGAAGACCAGGCTGACCGCGACATCGGGGCGGAGCCGGAGGCGGGAGACCACGCGCAGCACCTCCGGCGCATCGAAGCCGCGGGTGCGGGCATCGACGCCGATGGCGAGCGGGGTGGCGCCATCGCCCACCAGCTCCTCGATGATCGTCAGCGGGGGGTTGTCCACCGTCTCGAACCCCAGATCCTCCAGCGTGCGGAGGATGGAGGCCTTGCCGGCGCCGGACAGGCCGGTGACCAGGACCACGGGGCGGGCGGGGGGGAGCGGCGCATCCATCACGGGGCAAACGCCCCGGCGGCCATGGCGGCGCGGCCACACGCGGCTTTCAACGCGAAGGCCAGCTTGTCCGGCGCCGAAGGCTCCTTCCCCCTCAGCGCCACCAGGGGCAGGTCGATGTCATGCGCCGTCCAGCGCGCGGGGTCGGGCAGGCGGGGCGGCGGCGTATCCCGCAGCTGGACCGCGAGGCGCAGCCGCGCGCTGGCCGCCGCCGGCAGGTCCCGCATCAGGCCGAGGCCGCGGATTTCCAGCATGCCGCGGAGCGGGCCGGGGGAGGAGGCGATGAGCGCGCCCTGCCGCGCCGCGACCTCCACCTGGTCATCGGCGACGAGGTGCCAGCCGCGGCCGAGGAGACGGAGGACGAGATCGGATTTCCCGGCGCCCGAGGGGCCCAGGATCAGGACGCCATCATCATCCAGGGCCACGCAGGACCCGTGCAGCGGCATAGCGGTCCGAAGACCCCCAACTCATGGCGGGCGGACCATGGCAGAAAGGTGGCGGGAGTCAAATGAACGCCGGCGCCAGCGGCAGCGGCGGGCGCGGTTGCCTCGGCGCGGGGGGGCTGCCAGCCTGCGCGCCTGCATCGGGGAATGGCAGCGTGGCGATGATTGAGGCAGCAACGATCAAGGCGGGGCTGATCGAGGCGGCGGCGGCGCGCATCGCCCCCCATGTGCGGCGCACGCCGGTGATGCGGATGGCGGGCGGCGACCTCGGGCTCGACATGCCGCTCATCCTGAAGCTGGAACTGCTGCAGGCCACCGGCAGCTTCAAGCCGCGCGGCGCCTTCAACCGGATGCTGTCCCTGCCGGTGCCGCCGGCGGGCGTCGCCACCGCATCGGGGGGCAACCACGGCGCGGCCGTCGCCTATGCCGCGCGCGCGCTGGGCCACAAGGCGGAGGTCTTCTGCCCCGTCCCGACGCCGGCGGCCAAGACCGACCGCATCCGCGCCTATGGCGCGGTGCTGCACCAGGTGGGGGCCGCCTATGACGAGGCGCGGGAGGCGAGCGAGGCGCGGGCGGCGGAGACGGGCGCCATGATCGTGCATGCCTATGACCAGCCGGAGGTGCTGGCGGGCCAGGGCACGGTCGGGCTGGAGCTGTGGCAGGATGCGCCGGAGGCGACGCATGTGCTGGTGGCGACCGGCGGCGGCGGGCTGATCGGCGGCATCGCCGCCTGGTATGCGGGCCGCGGCGCCGAGATCATCAGCGTGGAGCCGGAGGGCTGCCCGACGCTGGCCACCGCGCTGCGGGAGGGAAGGCCCGTCCCCTGCCCCGTCGGCGGCATGGCGGCGGACAGCCTGGGCGCGCGGCAGGTCGGCGCGCTGATGTTCGAGGTGGCGCGCCACCACGTGGCCCGCGCGGTGCTGGTGCCGGACGCGGCGATCCTGGAGGCGCAGAAGCGGCTGTGGCAGGCGCTGCGGCTGGTGGCGGAGCCGGGGGGTGCCACGGCGCTGGCGGCGCTGACCTCCGGCGTGCTGGCGCTGCCGGCGGGGGCGCGGGTGGCGGTGGTGGTGTGCGGGTCCAACACCGATCCGGCGAAGGTCGTCTGACCCGGCGGCCGCCGTCAGTTGCCGAACAGGCGCTGCAGGCGGCCGAGGATTTCCGGGAGTGTCAGGCCGCTCGGCTGGGGCTGGGGGGCGGTGCCCTCCGGCACCCGGGCGCGGTAGCGGGCCAGGGCGTCGCGGGTGCGTTCCAGGCGCAGCTCCACCGGCTCCGCCTGCGTGGTGCCGGCGCCGAGGCCCGTGACGCGCACCAGCGCGGCGCCGGCGCCGGGCAGTTCCTCCGCCGCGCGGGCCAGGTCCTCGGGCTTGGGGGCGCAGGCCAGGGTCCGGCCCTCCAGCGTGCAGGGCATCTCGTAGAAGCGGTTGGGGGGGAAGCGGAGCTGGGCGGTGCCGGTCACGGCCAGCAGGCCGCGGCCCGCGGCCTCCAGCGTCAGGTCGCGGGCCGTGACGACCGGCACCAGGCGGCCGCCGCGATCCTGCACCTCCAGCACCAGGGAGGAACCGCCGGGACCCTGGGCGCGCTCCACAGGCTCCCGGTGCCGCAGCAGGCAGTCGGCGCGGTCCGTCATCCGGTCCGTGATGCAGGAGAGGCGCCAGCTGCCGATCTCCTCCGGCGGCACGGCGGCGGGGGTCGTCGTCGGCTGCGCCGCCGCAGGGACCGCGAGAAGCCCCCCCGCGGGGACCGCGAGAAGGGTGAGGAGCAGGGCATGGGTTGCGGCGGTCTTCATGTCGGCGAAGATAGGCGGCCAGGGGTCGAGGTTCCATGAAACAGGTGAAATTCCCGGATGGGACGACGGTGCCGGCCCTCGGCCAGGGCACCTGGTACATGGGGGAGCGGGGGTCCGACCGGCGGGCGGAGGCGGCGGCGCTGCGGCTTGGCCTCGACCTCGGCATGCGCCTGATCGACACGGCGGAGATGTATGCGGAGGGCGGCGCCGAGCAGGTGGTGGCGGAAGCCATCGCGGGGCGGCGGGAGGAGGTCTTCCTCGTCTCCAAGGTCTATCCGCACAACGCCTCGGCCCGGAAGCTGCCGCTGGCGCTGGAGGCCAGCCTGAAGCGGCTGCGGGTGGAGCGGATCGACCTCTATCTGCTGCATTGGCGCGGCGGCGTGCCGTTGGCGGAGACGGTGGCGGCGATGGAGCGCGCGATCGCGCAGGGCAAGATCGCGCGCTGGGGCGTCAGCAACCTCGATGTGGATGACCTGGAGGAGCTGGGGGCGGCGCTGGCGGATTGCGCGACGGACCAGGTGCTGTGGAACCTGGAGGCGCGCGGCGTGGAGTTCGACCTGCTGCCCTTCTGCGCGGGGCGGGGGATGCCGGTGATGGCCTATTCGCCGATCGGCCAGGGGGGCGCGCTGCTGCGAAGCCCGGCGCTGAAGGCGGTGGCGGCGCGGCATGGCGTGACGGCGGCGCAGGTGGCGCTGGCCTTCGTGCTGGCGCGGCCGGGGGTGATCGCGATTCCCAAGGCGGCGGATCCGGGGCATGTGCGGCAGAACGCGGCGGCGCGGGACCTGGTGCTGACGGCCGATGACATGGCGGTGCTGGACGCGGCCTTCCCGCCGCCCAGGCGCAAGCGCGCGCTGGCGATGCTGTAGCGCCCGGGCCTATGCTGCGCCCCCGCAACGGGGGAGTGGACGATGGGCCTGCCAGGCGGCTTGTTCGCCTTCGAGGAACCTCCATGGCAGCGCAACCCGATGGGGGACCTCTGCCCGGCCGTCCTGCCGCGGCCCGGCATGGGCTGCCACCTGCCCGTCAGCTGCTTCCCGCCCAGCGCCGATCCGGGCCCGGTGCCGCAGCTGGCGGACGTGCCGATCACGGAGGAGGACCTCCTCCGCCTGGTCGGCCAGGCCAAGACGCAGCCCGGCACGCAGCGTCGCGTCTTCGACGCGCTGATCGAGGCGTCGAGATCCGGCGCGCTCTGGTTCCATGAGATCAGCCGCAGCGGGCTGCGCCTGTCCCATTTCCTCGCGCAGTGCTGCATCGAAAGCTCCTCCTTCCAGAAGCTGGAGGAGGGGTTCGTCTTCAGCACCGTGGCGCGGCTGCTCGAGATCCACGGCAAGTACCTGACGGAGGAGCAGGCCAAGGCCTTCGTGCCGGAGGACCAGAAGACCCGCCACGACGCCATCAAGGCGGAGAAGGGCGAGCCCAAGACGCCTGAGGAGAAGAAGGCGCTGGAGAAGGCGCTGGCGGATAGCGACGCGGCGGAGAAGAAGAAGCCGCAGGAGCTGGCCAGCACCGTCTATGCCAACCGCATGGGCAATGGCGGCGTCGCTTCCGGCGATGGCTGGACCTATCGCGGGCGGGGGCTGATCCAGCTGACGGGGCGGGAGAACTACCGGGCGGCGGGGAAGGACCTCGGCCTGCCGCTGGAGGCGCAGCCGCAGCTGGTGTGGAAGGATGCCGAGGTCGCGCTGAAGACCGCCGCCTGGTACTGGACCAGGCACAAGCTGAACGACCACGCCGACCTGGATGATGCGCTGAAGGTCAGCCAGGCCATCAACCTCGGCCCCAACGCCGTGGGCGGCAAGGGCAAGCCGAACCACCTGAAGGACCGGCAGGAGAAGACGGAGGAGGCGAAGGCGATCTGGGGGGATTGGGCGCTGCGGTGAGCGACGATCCGCTCGCCCTCAGCCCCTTCGTCACGCTGATCCGGGATTTCCTGGCCGGCCGCATCGATGCCGATGCCTTCGAGCGTGGCTATCGCCGCGCCTCGCGGGAGGATGGGCAGCACCGGCCGCGCGCGGTGTTCCTGGTGCTCGATACGCTCTTCGCCGATGTCGATGCCTATTGCCCCGACCCGGCGCTGCGCGGGCCTGACGATTTGGATGCGGCGGGGCTGCGGGAGGCGGCGGCGCGGGCGGCGGCGCGGCTCGGGGCGATGGGCCTCTACCAGTAGCCCTGCATGATCTCCCGCGCCCAGTCCGGTTCGCGGACGGGGCCGCGCGGGTCGAAGCCCGTCATGTGCGGCTTGATGTCGAGCACCGGCGTGCCGTCGATGGCATCCAGCCCCCGCACCCGCAGCACCATGCCCTCCACGCCCAGCAGCGCGCAGGTGGTGACGCCGATCCGGTTCGGGCGGGGCGAGCCGCGCTGGCCGAGGATGCCGACGCGGGGCCAGTCCTGCCGCCCGCGGGGGTGGCGGGCATTGCGCTCCACCGAAGCGGGGTCGATGCGGTCGAAGACGAAGACGACCGTGACGTGGCTGAAGGCGTCAAGGCCGAGGGCGGCATCGGGGCCGAGCTGCGCGGGATCGAGCACGATCCCGGCCTCCACCGCATCCCAGCCATCATCCACCGGCTCCGCCCGGCCGCCGCGGACATGGGCGATGGGCGCGAGGATCATGGGAACGACCTCACTGGAAGACCGGCACCGCCGGCATGTCCGGCTGCGCGGGGGGCGGCGGCAGGTCGATGGTCACCGTGCTGGGATCGACGCGCGGGCCGCGATCCAGCCAGTAGGTCACGCTCTCCGGCCAGAAGATCACGATGGCGACGAGGATGAGCTGCAGGCCGAGCCAGGGCACCGCGCCCCAGTAGATGTCCCGCGTCAGCACCGATTTCGGCGCGATGCCGCGGAGGTAGAACAGCGCGAAGCCGAAGGGCGGATGCATGAAGCTGGTCTGCAGGTTGATGCAGATGAGGACGCCGAACCAGACGAGGTCGATGCCGAGGTTCTTGGCGACCGGGGCCAGCAGCGGGATGACGATGAAGGCGATCTCGAAGAAGTCGAGGAAGAAGGCCAGGAAGAAGATGAAGACGTTGACGAAGATCAGGAAGCCGGTCTGGCCGCCCGGCAGCTGCGCCAGCAGGTGCTCGATCCAGATGCCGCCATCGACGCCCTGGAAGACGAGCGAGAAGACCGTGGCGCCGATCAGGATGAAGATGACCATGGCGGTGATGCGCATGGTGGTGCCCATGGCCTCGCGCACCAGCGGGCGCGTCAGGCGCCGGTTGATGGCGGCCAGCACCAGCGCGCCGACCACGCCCATGGCGCCGGCTTCCGTGGGCGTGGCCAGGCCGAGGAAGATGGTGCCGAGCACCATGAAGATCAGCACGATGCTCGGCACCATGCCCTTCAGCACGCGCCACCAGAGCCGCCAGGTCCGCGGCTCCAGCAATTCATCCGGCAGGGGCGGGACCTTGTGGGGGGCGAAGATGCTGACCAGCGCGATGAAGGCGATGAAGAGCGCCAGCTGGAGGAAGGAGGGGCCGATCGCGCCCGCATACATGTCGCCCACACTCTGGCCGAGCTGGTCGCCCAGCACGATCAGCACGAGGGAGGGCGGGATGACCTGCGTGATGGTGCCGGATGCCGCGATGACGCCCGTCGCGATGCGCATGTCGTAGCCCGTGCGCATCATGATGGGCAGGCTGATCATGCCCATGGCGATGACGGAAGCGGCCACCGTGCCGGTGATGGCGCCGAGGATGGCGCCCACGATGATGACGGCATAGGCAAGGCCGCCCGGCACCTTGCCGAAGAGCTGGCCGGTGCCTTCCAGCAAATCCTCCGCCAGGCCGCAGCGTTCCAGGATGGCGCCCATCAGCGTGAAGAAGGGGATGGCCAGCAGCAGGTCGTTCGACAGGATGTTGAAGATGCGCAGCGGCAGGTTGAACATCCAGGCTTCCGGGAAGAAGCCCAGCGCGACCGAGATGAAGCCGAAGAAGAGGCCCACGGCGGCGAGCGAGAAGGCGGCCGGGAAGCCGATGAGCAGGAAGACGATGAGCCCCGCGAACATCAGCGGGGGCATCAGGTCCTCATGCGGGATCGATGCGATGTAGGCGAAGATGTTCATCGTGCCCTCAAGTGGCGGGCGCCGGCATCCGCCGGCTTGCCTTCGCGCCTGGGCACTGCGGCGCGGGGGCAAGCGGGGGCGCTGTGCGCGGGCCGCCATGGGCGGCCAAAAAATCGGGGTGGTACGCTGGCACGGGGGCCTACTGGTCCGGCCGGGCGTAGCTGGCGTGGAGGCGCCCATCCTCCAGCTTGATGCCGCGCAGCAGCGCCACGCGCTTCACCAGCTCCGACAGCCCCTGCACCGCCATCAGCGCGAAGCCGACCGGCAGCAGCAGCTTCACCGGCCAGCGGATCAGCCCGCCGGGGGAGGAGGAGGTTTCCGCCCGCACCCAGCTCTCCACGAAGAAGGGCCAGGTCATCCAGGCCAGCAGCGCCATGGCGGGCAGCAGGAACAGCGCGATGCCGACCACATCGACCCAGAGCCGCGCCCTTTCGCTGATCGAGCCGTAGATCAGGTCCACGCGCACATGTTCGTTGCGGAACAGCGTATAGGCCGCGCCGAGCATCACCACGCCGGCGAAGAAGTACCACTGCACCTCCAGCCAGGCGTTGGAGCCGGAGGAGAAGCCGTAGCGCGCGAAGGCGTTGCCGGCGCTGATGAGGCAGGCGAGCAGCACCAGCCAATCGGCCAGGCGGCCGAAGGCGGTGTTCATGGCATCGACCGCGCGACTGAAGGCAAGCAAGGGGCCCATGGAGACGGGCGCACTCCCTGGATTTCGATGGTTTGGGCGCCGGGGGCGCCGAGTGGCGCCATCTAGCGCCGCCAATCCCCCTTGGCCAAGGGCGATTCGGGCGTGCAACCCGGCGCATGGCCGGACCGTTGCGGGGCATCCATGATCCACCCGCCCCCTTCTGCCCCGACGGGTCCCTGCGTATCGTCACGGGCGTGACGTTCCCCGACACCCCGCCGTGCTGACGGCACTCTCCCTGACGCTGGCCGGGCTGGTGGTGCTGGCCGTCGTGCCGGTGCTGCTGGCCGGGCGGGGGCTGCCGGCCGGCGCGGCCGTGCATGGGGGGTCGCTGCTGGCCGCGCTGGTCTTCGCGGGCTGCGGGCTGGCCGCGCTGCTGGGCGGCGCGCCGGCGCCGCAGGCGCTGATGCCGGGCAGCTGGGCGCCGATGCTGCTGGCGCTCGATGGTCTGTCGGCCTGGTTCCTGCTGCTGCTGGGGCTGGCCGGGGCCTGTTCGGCGCTGTTCGCGCTGGCGCATGGCGGCCAGGCGCCGCCGCGCGTGCTGGCGGCCTATCCGCTGTTCCTCGGCGCCATGGCGCTGACGCTGCTGGCGGCCGATGGCTTCACCCTGCTGCTGGGGTTCGAGGCCATGTCCCTGGCCAGCTGGGTGCTGGTGGCGGCGGACCATGACCGTGACCACGAACAGGGGGCGGAGAACCGCCGCGCCGCGCGGCTCTACCTGGTCTTCGCCATCCTGTCGGGCCTCTGCCTGGTGCCGGCCGTGGGGCTGCTGGCGGCGGGGGGCGACATGACCTTCGCCGCCATGCGCAACGCGCCGCCGGAGGGGCTGCGCGCCGCGGCCATCCTGGCGCTGGTGGTGGCGGGCGCGGGCGCCAAGGCGGGGCTGGTGCCCCTCCATGCCTGGCTGCCCTTGGCCCACCCGGCGGCGCCGAGCCATGTCTCCGCCCTGATGTCGGGGGCCATGACCAAGGTCGCGCTCTATGTCCTGGCGCGGCTGCTGCTGGACCTCAGCGGCCCCGCCCAGCCGATCTGGTGGGGGGTGCCGCTGCTGGTGCTGGGCGCGGCCTCCGCCGTGCTGGGGGCGCTGCGGGCGAATCTGGAGGAGGACAGCAAGACCCTGCTGGCCTGTTCCACCATCGAGAATGTGGGGCTGATCGCCATCGGGCTCGGCCTGGCCTGCGCCTTCCGGGCGGCCGACCTCGGGGCGCTGGCGGCGCTGGCGGCGGGGGCGGCCATGCTGCACGCGCTGAACCACGCGCTGTTCAAATCCCTGCTGTTCCTGGGGCTGGGGGAGGTGCTGCATGGGGCGGCGTCCCGGCGGCTCGATCGCCTCGGCGGGCTGATCCACGCCATGCCCTGGACGGCGGCCCTGGTGCTGGTGGGCGCCGGCGCGGCGGCGAGCCTGCCGCCGCTGTCCGGCTTCGCCGGCGAATGGCTGCTGCTGCAGGCGCTGCTGGCGGCCTGGCGGGTGGGGGACCTCGCCTTCCAGGTGCTGGCGGTGGGGGTGGCGGCGATGGCGGCGCTGGCCGCGGCGCTGGCGGCGGCGGCGATGGTGCGGCTGTTCGGCATGGCCTTCCTCGGCCGGCCGCGCACGCCCCGCGCGGCGGGGGCGCAGGATGGGCCCTGGGCCGCCCGCGCGGCCCTGTTGCTGCCGGCGGGGCTGACGGTGCTGTTCGGCCTGCTGCCCGGGCCGATGCTGGCGCTGGCGGAGGCCGCGCTGCAGGTGCTGGTGCGGCAGGATGTGACGGGGCGCGCGACGGCGGGCGCCATCCGGGTGGGCGATGGCGCCGGGGCCTATATGCCGCTGGGCATCGCGGTCCTGCTGGCCGTGCTGGGGGCCGCCATCGTCTTCGCGGTGAAGCGCCGGGCGCCGGCGGGCGTGGCGCGCAGCCCGGCCTGGGATTGCGGCTTCATCGCGCCGCCGCAGCACCTGCCCTTCGGCGACCCGATCACCCAGCCCAGCGCCGCCGGGCTCGGCCAGCCGCTGCGGCGAATGCTGGGGAACCCGGTGCTGGCGGTGCATGAGGGGGTGACGATGCCACCGCCGGGCGATCCCTCCCCGGCGCGGATCGAGGCCGGATTCGCCGATCCCTCCGACCGGCTGCTGCTGGCGCCGCTGGCCAGGCTGCGGGATGCGGTGGTGGTCCGGACGGAGAGGCTGCGGGACCTGACGCTGGCGCAATGCCTGATGCTGCCCTTCGGCACGCTGGTCGCGCTGCTGGCGGTGATCGCCTGGCTGGAGGCGCGGTGATGGGCTTCGTCACCGGCGTGCTGACCCAGGCGATCCACCTGGCGCTGATGCTGGCGGCGGCGCCGCTGGTGGTCGGCGTGATCCGCTGGCTGAAGGCGCGGATGATGGGGCGGATCGGCGCCAGCCCCCTCCAGCCCTTGCGGGATTTCCGCAAGCTGCTGCTGAAGCGGCCGGTGCTGGCCGACAATGCCAGCTGGATCAGCCGCGTGGCGCCCTATCTCGGCGCGGGGGCGGCGCTGGCCGCCGTTGCGCTGGTGCCCTCCTTCGCCCGTGGCATGGCCTTCGCGCCGCTGGCGGACCTCGTGCTGATCGCGGGGCTGCTGGCACTGGGGCGCGTCGCCATGGCGCTGGCGGGGCTGGATGTGGGCACGGCCTTCGGGGGGCTCGGCGCGGCGCGGGAGATGAGCTTCGCGGCGCTGGCGGAGCCGGCACTGCTGCTGGCGGTGATGAGCTTCGCGATCCTGGCGGGGACCACCGGCCTCGATGCCATCGCGGCGACGTTCCAGGAGGGGGCGCTCGGCCTGCGCGTCTCGCTCGGCCTGGCGCTGGTGGCGCTGCTGGCGGTGGCGGTGGCGGAGAATGCGCGCATCCCGGTGGACAACCCCGCCACGCACCTGGAACTGACGATGGTGCATGAGGCGATGATCCTGGAGGCCTCGGGCCGCCACCTGGCGCTGTGGGAGGCCGCGGCGGCGCTGCGGCTGACCCTCTGGCTGGCGCTGCTGGCGGCGATCTTCTTCCCCTTCGGCACGGCGCCGGCGGGCTTCGCGCCGCTGGGGTGGGTGGTGGGCTTGCTCGCCTTCCTGGCCAAGATGGGCGTGCTGTGCCTGGCGCTGGCCGCCTTCGAGAGTGCGATCGCCAAGATGCGGGTCTTCCGGGTGCCGGAATTCCTGGGGGCGGCGCTGCTGCTGGGGCTGCTGGGCGCGCTGCTGCTGTTCGTCTCCACGAGGCTGGCATGAGTTTCGGCACGCCCGCCTATGACGTCGCGCATCTGCTGGGGGGCGGGGTGCTGCTGCTGTCCTTCGTGCTGCTCTACCAGCGGCGGATCGATGCGGTGATCAATGCCTTCGCCGTGCAGGGCGCGCTGCTGGCCGCCGCGGCGGCGTGGCAGGGCTACATCCAGGGGGCGGCGGGGCTCTACGTGACCGCCGTGATCGCGGTGGTGGCGAAGGCGGTGCTGATTCCGCTGGCGCTGCGCCATGTGCTGGGGCGCTTCGGCTTGCAGCGGGCGGTGGAGCCGGCGCTGGGCGTCGGGCCTTCGCTGCTGGCGGCGGTCGCGCTTGTCGGCCTCTCGGTGCTGGTGGTGCTGCCGATCACCGCCGGCCAGGCGCAGGCGCTGACGCGGGAGGATCTGGCGCTGGCGCTGTCCGTCGTGCTGCTGGGCATGCTGATGATGATCACGCGGCGGAATGCGATCAGCCAGGTGATCGGGCTGATGAGCCTGGAGAACGGGCTGATCCTGGGTGCCGTCGCCGTCACGGGCATGCCGCTGGTGGTGGAGCTGTCCACGGCGGCGCTGGTGCTGATGGTGGCGGTGGTGGGTGGCGTCGTCGTCTTCCAGATCAGGGGTCGGCTGGAGACGCTGGACACCTCGTTCCTGCATCGGGCGCGGGGGGAGGAGCCCCCCGCATGATGACGCTCGACGCGGTCCAGGGTCCCGCTGGACCCTGGCGGGGGGTGCAGGGGGGCAGCGCCCCCCTGCGGAACGTCCCATGAGTTTCCACCTCCCCTGGGCCATCGTCTTCCTCCCCTGGATCGGCGCCGTCGCGCTCGCCGCCATGCCGCCGCGCGGCCGGGTGCCTGCCTTGGTGAACCTCGGCGTCTCCGCGCTCAGCCTGGTGCTCGCGCTGGTGCTGGTGGCGCAGCCCTATGGCGTGCAGGGCTGGACGCGGACGGATGCGCTGAACCTGCCCTTCGTGCTGCTGTCGGCCATCGTGGGCTGCACCACCGCCGCCTTCTCCGCCGCCACCGTCGATGCCGAGCGTTTCGACGAGCTGCGCGCGCGGGCCTATCACGCCGCCTTCCAGGTCTTCATGGGCGCGCAGTTCCTGGCGCTGCTGTCGGACAATCTCGGCGTCATGTGGGTGGCGATCGAGATCGCGACGCTCGCTTCCGTGCTGATGGTGGCGGTGCATGGCACGCCATCGGCCGTGGAGGCGGCGTGGAAGTTCTTCATCCTGTGCGGCGTCGGCATCGCCCTCGCCCTGTTCGGGACCATCCTGCTGTACCTGGCGGCGCAGCCGGTGATCGGCGCGGGGGATCCGGGGCTGTCCTGGGGCGCGCTGATGGCGGTGGCGGCGCGCTGCGATGGCGGGGTGCTGGGCCTCGCCTTCGTCTTCCTGCTGGTGGGCTACGGCACCAAGGCCGGCCTCGTGCCGCTGCATTCCTGGCTGCCGGATGCGGAGGCCGAGGGCCCGCTGCCGATCAATGCCGTGCTGTCGGGGCTCCTGCTGAACGCCGCGCTGTTCGCCGTGCTGCGGGCCAAGGCGATCGTGGGCGCGCATCCGGATGCGATGGCGCCGGGGCCGCTGATGGTGGGCTTCGGCCTGGCGTCCCTGCTGCTGGCGGGCTTCGCGCTGTGGCGGCGGCGGGATGCCAGGCGGCTCTTCGCCTGGAGCAGCATCGAGCATATGGGCCTGGCGACCTTCGCCTTCGGCATCGGCGGCGCGGCCGCCAACCTGGCGGGGCTGCTGCACCTGCTGGGGCATTCGCTGGTGAAGTCGGGCGTCTTCTTCGCGATCGGCGCGGCGGCGCGGATCAAGGGCAGCCAGAAGGTCGCGGATATCGGCGGGCTGGCGGCCAGCCATCCCGGGCTCGGCTGGGCGCTGGCCTTGGGCATCGCGGCGCTGGCGGGGCTGCCGCCCTTCACGCTCTTCGTCTCCGAATTCTCCATGGTGGCGGCCGCGGCGGCGGCGCAGCCCTGGCTGCTGCTCCCGCTCGGCGTGGGGCTGCTGGTGGCGGCGGCGGCGCTGGTGACGGCGCTGCAGCGGCTCTGCCTCGGCACGCCCACGCCGGACAACCCGGCGGAGGGCGCCTTCACCCTGCCGGGCGGCCTGCTCTGGGCCAGCATCCCCACCTGGCTGCACCTGGTGCTGGCGGCGCTGCTGGCGCTGGCGGCGCCGGCGGGGCTGGCGGCGATGCTGCGCGAGGGCGCGAGGATGGTGGGATGAGCGGCGCGGCCTCCGCCTGGATCCGTCGCGGTTCGCCGCAGGGATGCGCGCCCTTCGAGCGCTACCTGCTGGCGCCCGCCGCCTTCGGCGATTTGCGCGATGCGCTGCGGGCGGAGCCGACGCTGGCGCTGCTGTCCTTCTGGGCGGAGCCGGGCTTCGTGCATGCCGCCTTCCTGGATGAGGTGGAGAGCACGCTGCTGCTGGCCTCCACCCCGACGGAGGGCGGGCGCTACCCCGCCCTCTCCCCGGCCCGGCCCGGCGCGGTGCGGTTCGAGCGGATGATGGGCGACCTCTGGGCGCTGAAGGCGGAGGGGGGCGTCGATCTGCGGCCCTGGCTGGACCATGGGCGCTGGCCCGTCATCGGGCCGAATGCCGCCAAGCCGCTGCGCCGCACCCTGCCGGCGGAGCAGCCGGAATTCCTGCCCATCGAGGGCGAGGGCTGGCACCAGATTCCCGTGGGCCCCGTCCATGCCGGCATCATCGAGCCCGGGCATTTCCGCTTCACCGTGCAGGGGGAGATGGTGGTCCGGCTGGAGCAGCGCCTCGGCTACACGCATAAGGGCACGATCGGGCTGATGGCCGGCAAGTCCCCCCGCGCCGCCGCGCGCTACGCCGCCCGGATTTCCGGCGACACGACGGTGGCGCATGCGCTGGCCTTCGCCCTGGCCGCGGAGGCCGCGACCGGCACCACGCCGCCGCCGCGTGCCACCTGGCTGCGATGCGCGATGCTGGAGATGGAGCGGATCGCGAACCACCTGGGCGATTGGGGCTTCGTCTGCAACGACGCCGCCTTCGCCTTCCCGCATGCGCGGCTCGGCGTGCTGCGGGAGGGCGTGCTGCGCGCCAATGCCAGCGCCTTCGGCCACCGGCTGCTGATGGACCGCGTCATCCCCGGGGGGCTGGCGATGGAAATGCTGCCAGGCGGCGGCGACGCCATCCTGGCGGCGCTGGCGGCGGTGGAGGCGGAGATGCCGGCGCTGATCTCCATCTACGACAGCCATGCCAGCCTGCAGGACCGCGTGGTCGGCACGGGCATCGTCAAGCCGGCGCTGGCGGCCGCCTTCGCGGCGGGGGGCCATGTCGGCCGGGCCTCCGGCCGCGCCTTCGATGCGCGCGTCGCGCTGCCGCATGCGCCCTATGAGTCGCTGGCGCCCGAGGCCGCGCTGCGGAGCGAGGGCGACGTGGATGCCCGCGTGCGCATCCGCATCGCGGAGATCGCGGAATCCATCGCCCTGGTGCGGGAGGCGCTGGCCGCCGCGGCCCCGGGGGAGATCCATGTCCCCCTGCCGCAGAAGGGCGGCGAGGGCATCGCGGTGGTGGAGGGCTTCCGCGGCGAGATCGTCACCTGGATGGCGCTGGATGACGGGGGCCTGATCCGCGCGGCCTTCCCGCGCGACCCGTCCTGGCTGCAATGGCCGCTGCTGGAAGCGGCGATCGAGGGCAACATCGTCGCCGATTTTCCCCTGTGCAACAAATCCTTCAACTGCTCCTACAGCGGGTGCGACCTGTGAGGTCAACGGCCGCTTGCAGCGACCCGTTGGCATGTTTTTCGTTCCCTCAAGCGCCGGGCGGGCGCCTGGCTGCGCGGCACTTGCCGCGGGCCGCGTTCCGGAACCCCATGAGCGTTGCGAAGCAACGCACATGGGCGCCCGTCGCGGCCTCGGCCGGCTTCGCCGGCCGCCGGACAGGCCATCGCGCCGGTGTTATGCCGTCGCGAAGGTGTCGGGTGACAGGCACGGCGGTTTGGGCTGTGGTCGGCGCATGAGCGGCCGCATTCACAGCAAGGCCGGCGCCGCGAAGGGCGCCACGGGCCAGTTCACCGTCACGCTGTTCAAGCCGGGCCCCGGCCGCGGCGTGATGGAGCATTGGGCCTATTCCGACCGCGCCCATGCGCTGGACGAGATCGGCTGGATCGCGGAGCGGGTGCCGCCGGGCACCGAGCTGCTGCTGCGCGATCCCGAGGGCAACGATTTGCTTCGGATGGCACGCACGGCATGAAGAGCCTCCGCCGCCTGCTCTGGCCCCGCCTCGCCCAGGGGCTGGTGGGCAAACCGCTCACGGAACCCGCAACGCCGCCGCCGCCGGAGGTGGTGGAGGCGCTGGCCGCGCGGCTGGAGGCGACGGCGCGGGCGCGCCTCGGCCGGAGCCTGTCGATCCGCCAGGTCGATGCCGGGTCCTGCAATGGCTGCGAGCTGGAGGTGAATGCGCTGAACGGCGTGCTCTATGACCTGGAGCGCTTCGGGCTGCGCTTCGTCGCCTCACCCAGGCATGCCGATGTGCTGCTCGTGACGGGCCCCGTGACGCGCAACATGCGGGAGGCGCTGGAGCGGACCCGCGCCTGCACGCCGGAGCCCTGCTGGGTGGTGGCGGTCGGCGATTGCGCGGCGGATGGTGGCGTCTTCAAGGGCAGCTATGCGGTGGAGGGGGGCGTGACGCCCGTGCTGCCCGTGGACCTGGTGATCCCGGGCTGCCCGCCGGCGCCGGCCCAGCTGCTCGAAGGGCTGCTGGCGCTGCTGGGCGCGCAGGATGAGCCGAAGCGCGTGGTGGCCGGGGCAGCCGCGGAGCCGGGGGTGTAACCGACGACGGTCCAGGCCCGTCTCGGGCCTGGCGGATGGGGTATGGGGAAGGCAAAGCCTCCTTTACCGAACATATCTGCGGTGATCGCACGGTAGCGTGGCGGCGACCATGCCGGTCGAGAAATCCCATGAAGCGTACTGCGCATTCGAATCCCGGTTGCTCCGCCAGTTCCCATACGAGCCGTGCTCTCTGCCAGACCGGACGCCGTGCTGAGTGGCAGGTTTCCTGGGGTTTTTGGGGCAGACCTGTTGACTGGCCCAGCGCGGAGACCCCCGAAGATCGCTCTCTGGAGGCCCATTCTCTCCGGACCTCCTGACTTGGCCGGTTTAGTACGGAACTCAAAAACCCTGGTCAAAGGCCGGTTTCAGCGTGGTCGGCGCTTGCTCCGGTTCGAACCTCACTTGTCAGAAATCCGTACTTCGAAACCGAACACTCGCTACGGCATGAAGGCTGGCTTTGTCCCATCCCAACCCCGGTTACCCTTGCTTCGAGAGATATTCAGCGCCTTTGTAGGCCCATGGATCACGCAATGCCCCAAGGCCGGAAGCGACGGATGACGACGGAGGAAATTCAGTCTCGCGGGGAGCGGCGCTGGATCGTCCTCGGCGAGGACGGGCGGCATGTCACGTTGGGGCGCCATTCCGACCCCTCGCCCGACGAAATCGCCCAGGCCGAGGCCGGCTTGGCAGCCCAGGGTCTCGCGGGGTGGCTCGCGGTCATGGAAGGCGCTTACTACCAGCGCCGCAAACCGTCCTTGATGATGGTCCGGCCTCTCTGCGGTCCCGAACGGCCCTTTGCCGAGGCGGTGGATGCGTTCCAGGCTGCACGCAAGGCAAGCTTGGATAGGTTCGCATAGCTACTCCGTTGTGGGAGGGCCTGATCGGCAATGCGCGTGCGGCTAAGCCACTCTTTAGCAGAACTGTCCCGACATCGCTGAACGGCGTCGCCGCTGGCGCATCTGGCAACGACGAATGGATCCGGCCCGCCCTATATTCCTTTGACACGACCGGTGCTGGGGGCCGCCCGGCGAGCGCCTGACGGATGCCGTTTACGGAGGATTGCGAAGTTACAACGCGTCCTCAAGGGACATTCTCCGCATGAAGGCATCCGAGGGACGCAGTACCGTGCCGCGAGATCGAGAATGGCCCAATTGACTAAAGCAGGCGCGCGCGATCGCACGAGCAACCGCGCGAGGCCTTGCAGGCGCGGATCGTAGCGGAGATCGACTAGACGACGGGGCTCAAAAACACGGTCCAGAACACGCGCCATGCTTGAGTCAAGAAGAGGCTCAGGGCGGCGTTTCGCGAACAGTAGGACCGCACTTGCAACATACTGCCCAACCGCTGGCAATGACTCGAGTTCACCGCGCGATTCTGGAAAGTGTCCTTTGCGCGCAATCATCGCACTGGCAAGTGCCTTCAGGGCTATCGCACGCCGCCGCCAGAGACCGATTGGACGAAGGACGCTCTCCAGCAGTTCGTCTGGCGCAGAAATTATATCTTCCCAGCTTCCAAAATCCTCGAAAAACGCGTCGAACATCCGGCCAACCGCGGAGGCTTGCGTCCGCTGGAGCAACACCTCCACCACGACCTGTCGATAAACGCCTGCATCTGGTGACCGCCACGGAAACTGGCGGCCGTGCTGCGCATACCAAGCCAAAAGCCGGCGCCGACACCAGCGAGCCTTGCCAATCGTTGGCCGGTCGAAAACAACAGGACCCCGTGCCAGCTTACCCCGTGTCGTCGCCCGTGAAGATACGGCTCGTGCCACCATGCTGCGTTACCCGCGGGCGCACCTGCACCAACCGTGGGCGCGCGAACAAGTTTCGTTGGGATGGAATTGACTGAACATAGCAGGTTCCCGGCGCGATCTGTTGGAGCGGCAAATCTGCAAATTCAGGCGCAAACCGAATCAAATCGTTGATGTTGTCCCGTGTTCCCAAGCTAAACACGAATCTTGTCGTAATAAACCGCCGTATCTGCAGTGGAATTGAACCAACATCTTGCGTTGCAAAGACATACGAGGTCCCTTCATGGCGCATTAGCCGGATTCGCGCCTCGATCTTCTCACCAAAGGCCTCGCTCATATACTCGTGCGCCTCGTCGAACACTACGAGCTTGTTGAAGTCTCCCTGCACTCGGCTGATATGGTTCGAGCAGACTAGGAAGAAGCGCAGAGCGTCATCTTTGTTGAATAATGGCTGCCGCAAATCGAAAATCACCGCACGGCCCGGCCGGAGGATCTCGCTAAATTGCAAACCTCCCGTGTCGGACAGGTACCGGCGTATGAAATCAAGCCTAAGTTGGGCTGCCGCTTGGCTTGAGCGGTTCAGCGTGTTCGCGATGCTTCGTTCGAGGCTCTGGAGGCTGACGTCACCGGCAGCCTGCAAGTCCATCAGTGTGTTCCTAATCGCTCGAGCAAAGACGGCGTTGCTCCCCGGCTCGCCCATCAGCAGCTCCCAATCCTCAACACCCAGCGTAGATGGGTCGAAGTAGAGTTCTGAAGCCGGCAAGCCTCCGTATTCGGCGATGCGTTCCGGGGTCAACTGCCCGGGTAAGCAGAGGATATGGATGTCATCGACGCTGCGCGGCGATGCATTGTACATCTGTTCCAGCCGCTCGCGATCGCTTTGGTTAGGATTTGGATGCGCGAACGAACCTAGTTCGAACCGGTCTGCAGAGTGCCGGCGGTAATTGAACACAACCACCGCTAGCGGTGCCGGCAGCGAGTTGATCCCCGGAATCGGAACGAGCGCCGACTCAACGAGCGTGCCAAGAAGATAGCTCTTTCCAGAGCCCATGTACCCGAAGACGCCAATTGCCTTCGGATTGTCTAGATCCACGGCCACTTGCTCGTTCGTGCCTACCATGTTGCCGAGGAGGCAGAACCGAGTTGCCGGCTCGGCCCACCCGACATAAGCCGCTGGCGGCGCGAGACGGGCAGACGGAGCAACGGATGGTGGAGTATCTTGCGCAGCATCGCCCCCGGCTCCCGGTGGGCCGCCTGATACTGCTGGGGAAGATTGCTCCCCGCTGGCTGAAATAGCCGATGCACCGTCATTTACCGGGCTTGCATGCGACGGCGCGCCACCTTCATTCGCGACTGCGGCGGGCGGCGTAAGTTCGTCTGTCGGATCTGGCATAAGCCCGAGCATCGCTGACAGCGCAGCAGTGACATCGGTCTCGGTGGCAGGTGGAATGTTCACCCTTTCTACGAACATCGCTCGCATCGCTTCGTCGATTGCCCGCCTTAGCTCTGCGTCGTCCGGTCCTATTTCACGCCCGGGCCAGCAAGTACCAGGCACGGCGGCCGGGTCGATGAACGCTTCGTAGCTCCCACTTTCATCTTCGCGAACAATACACGCTGAGCCACTTGTCGTAATCGAGCCCGGGGCAAACCACAGCAACATTGCCGGTCCAGCATCTACTGCCACGCGTCCCTGCACGACGTGGCGCAGGATAGTCGCGCGCGCGCGCGCATTCACTGGCTCGTCAGTGAAGCTCAGCGCAAGGTCGAGAAGCATTGCACAGGCTTGCCGGCGGACCACAGCAGCGACTGGATCTTGGGCGACGCCCGGTGCGGGATTTACAGCCCTAGCTAACGCACCAACCAGTCCTGCCGCGTCCCTGAGTTGCTCCCTCGCTCGCCTAAGTTCGGGATCATTGTCCGCAGGCAACGGGGTAGGAGCTTGAGGTTGGCCGTGGTGCTTTACTTCGACTGGCACAATGCCGATACGAACCGCGTCCGCTTCAAGGCTTACCTTGAAAACCAGAAGGTCGGCCCGACGGCGCGGCGACTCTCCAGCGATACCTAACAGGATCGGCGCAACCGGGTCGATTGGCAAAAGTCCGGCGAATGTATTGCTGTTGAGGGTTACCCAGCCTTGGGGCTGCGCGTGCCCCGCGGGAGGCAGCAGGATGCGTGTCGCATAGAAGTGGCCCGCCGTCGCGCTTTCCTGGGTCCCGCCTGCTGCTTGCAAGGATGCCAAACCGATTCCGCGGCGCCCTAACTCGGCAATCATCTCCTGCGCGGCAGCCTCGGGTAAGCCTTGGCGACTCGCGAGCCCTTTGATCAAGGATGCCGGAACGCGCGCCACGACATAGTGCGCACGCTTTGCAAGCGCGTCTCGATCTCCCGGCGCGTCGGCAAGCCATGATGGCCGCCATTCCCAGAGCATACGGTCGGCGTGGCCTCCGGCCCTAATAGTGCTCGAGAGGAGTGCCGGATCAACGTTGAGGGTACCCAAGACCTCCCAGCGTGCATTCCTACCGATTCCAAGCGCGTTCGCCTGAGGCGCAACGCGCAAGGCCGAAGCCCCGTTCGGCAGCGAGTATTCGATTCCTGCCAATAGGCGCGAGAGGCCTAAGACGTCGTCACCAGGATGTCCGGCATATTGCTGGTCGAGGACCTGACCAGAGATCGCAGAAACCGAAAAGCGCCGCAGCGGCAACGGAGCGAGCACTCCGGTCGCGATAGCGTCGACCACGCCCATGTGGGCACTAGCGTTCTCGATAAGCGCTATGTCGGAACTCGGAGGCGCGGAGTCTGCCGCGTATCGGCGCCACTCGAACGGGCGATCCCGCCAATCGGAATCGCGTTGCATACGCAACTGGTCCCGCGACGGCGGCGTACCGAGCCTGTTTTCAGAATCCCAAATGCGTGTCGCTCCACCTAGGAGCGAGATCTCGCGCACCGCTGCTCCTCCGATTGCGCGGACTAGGGCGTCGTCGATCTCGGTCGCTCGCGGCGCCGGCGATACTGACCGGACATCGACTTCGAAGGAGCTCAGGTAAGGGTGGATGGCCAGATAATCCTTGATGGCTTGATCAACGACCTTCTGGTTGATCCCGCTTGGTCCACCCCACGGAAGCTCGAGGCCAGCAGCGAGCCTCGGAACACGCATCAGGCCGTCGTTGCCGAGGATGCCCAACGCGCTCCATGCCGCGAAATCCGCATCCTCTCCCGGGTCGAGCGGCAAGGCGACCAGCGGCACTGGCTGACCCGTAACAGAGACGGTTACCCCCGTAAGCGGAAGATTCCACCCTTCGGCGATGCCTAGCAGGACACGGTCAATATTTGAGCTTTGTGCGAGCCGAGCAACAGAAAACGCCCAGGCAAGTCGCACGGGATGCAGCGGCGATAGAAACACGGCTTGGACATGCCCCAGGTTCGGGCCTGGCGCATCGTCCACCACGACGATCGAGAAAGGATAGCTCGCCCAGAACACATCTGCCGCAGACAGTGTCTTGGCTTGCGCGACTAGATCGGAGTGTGCGTCAACGAGAGTTCGCACAGCTCGGCCCGGGAGCTCGCCCGGATTAGTCGCTGAGAGCCATATGTCTTCTCCACCACACCGCACCCCGAGGTGATCAAGAACCCCGCCCGATGCGGCCACGAATCTCTGCCAGGCCGCACTCGTTGTGAGCGCTTCGCTTGGGCCGTTCCCAATCCCGGGCAACTTGAAGCTTGGGGGGAGATTGGCCAAGACGGTCGGCGCGGTGCTGACGATTGCCGGCCAGTCGACTGAGGAGCGGTTGCTCCCCAGCACGAACTGGAACAAGCTGTTTGGGAGCCCGCTGCTCGAATTCCGGACTGCGCCAACGATCCCGCCTTGAAAGCGACCGAAGACGCTGGCGCGAGCGTTCGAAGACGGAGGCTTTCGGCCGGCGCCGGCATTCCGAATGGCAGCGACGAGTCCAGACGTGACTGACCGCGCGCGTTGCTTAACCTTGACGACCGCTATGACGCCCGCCGTCGAGCCCTCAACTTGGTCGCCCTCATCTAGCCGTGCATCGACCTGCTGCAGTCCACTAACCGCAGCGAATGCCCGCCCCATAACGTCCATCGCTGCTTCGGCAGCAAACGAACCCCCGCCTACGACCCGGCCGTCATAGCCAACCAGGGTGTACGAGCCCTCCTCTGCGAGGAGCAGGTCCGGCGTCGAGCCTGCGTTCCACATAGAGTCGCTGGGGCCACGCTCGAAAGTGTCCCCGCGATCAGGTGTGGCGACCAGCTTTCCGCGAATTCCATTGTAAGCAAGCAATATTGGTGAGAAGCAGGACGGTACGATGATTTCTACCGAGTGATCTACTGGCCGTGCTTCGCCCCACCCAGTTCCAGTCCAATCGCGTGCGGACGCGACGATACGCAGCGTGCGAACAGGATGCCACGAGCCGGAACTAGCGCCCCCGCTATCGACGGCTGCCGAGTACGTGACCGCGATATCGAATTCGATCTCTAACTGCTCGCCCGGAACAACTCGGAGGGCGCGGATGTCCGCTTTCACGCCTGTACCCGAAACCGAGAGTTTTACACTGTCCGGATCAATGGTCGTCGCCCCATGTGCGCCTTGAACTGGCAATGAATGAGTGACGTGAAGCGAAGCCCACGGCTCCCGCAGGCGCAATGACACCGCATTCAGCGAGACGGTTGTTCGCCACTTTGTAGGGGAAGCGTTGTCTGAGACGCTGCCACAGCGTGTCTGCAAGACCAGTACGGCTTCCCTCCCGGGCAACGCGGTCAGCGCCGCGCACGAAGGGTTGCTGGCGATGCCGCGCGCCTGATGAAGTGCTGCCCTCGCGGACTCAAGCTGGACGATATTGACTCCCCACCATGCTGGGACGGGCGCGATCGGAAAGACAGGCGGGCTGCTGGTCAGGAGAGTTGGAGAAGGGGCGCGGGCGAACACTCTTCTTCCAACAACCGGTGCCGGCGCCTCGGGAGACAGGTCAAGTGCGCCCGCCCAACCGAGCCCGCGCCACGGTGTAGGCTTCTGCGCACCAGGCACTTGGAGATCTAGTGCCATCAGCAATAGCTCTATTCCGCCGCGCGGGATAACGAACTCATCGACTAACTGTTGCCACCGGCGTGCAAGCCGAGGGGCGTCATCGTTTACGAGCCGCTCCATCGGGCTTCGCAGGAACGGATTGTCGGTATCCCTTTCGCGTGCTGGAACCGGGATCCCCGCAAGCCGGAAGAGCTCCCATGCGTGGCGTTCTTCCGGTGCTGACGGCAGGCCTCGCATCCCCTGCTCGAGGTCGGACCATATAAGTGTCCAGTGCTCAAGGAACCGATCGCTCCAATGCCCTGTCGCGCTGCTGCCCGCTTGCTCGAATGCAGCTACGAGCAGGTCCGCAAGCCAAGAAGCGGTTTCCATGAACGCCGCAAACGCTGGTCCTCCAGGAGGAAGTGACAAACCCCTCCAAAGCTCGCCGACGCAAAGGCCTGAGAGCAAGGCCGTGGAGCATTCTCCTCCGCCGGTCCCCGGAAACCGAGCTGAGATAAACGGCCGGACCACGTCTCGAAACGACGTATCCGGATCCCGCTCGCTCCGCCTCCACACGAATACTCGGTCTTCAGCGGTTCGCCATCCCAAAACGTCGGGCCAACTCACTTGGACGACGCCACTTGGGACGGTTGGGCGCTCGCCGAGTAGGACGGCACGAGCCGGCGTTGCGGTATTGCAGCCCGCAACGACGTCAAACATTTCTGCTTCAAGTGCGAGCGGCAGCTCGACTGAGTACAGTCCTTTGAGGGTACCAAGGTGAGCCGCTATCGCGCGTCCGACGAGTCCCATGCTATTCAGCCTTCGCCCATCTAGAACGCCGATCTTATTACGAGTGCGTTGTCGGCATCGGGACTATCAGTGCTTAGCCCGGCCTCCTCGAGCAATCGGACAAGCACCGATCGTTCATTTCGAATACCGAGTGACGCCAGATCGTCCACCAGCTCTCCCAGAGTACAGTGACCACCTGGTCGACCAGCTAGTAGGCTGCAAACGACGACGAGCCACTCGGGGCCCGGCTCGAACCAGAAATTCCGCTGGTTGCTCCGCGCAAGGTAATAAAAGTCGGCCTGATCCGCCGTGTCGTCGTCCGATGTCCTCGGAATGAGGAGATATCGCACAAACTCTCGCGTGTTCTTGGCCGTGCTGGCCTCAGGCTCGAGCCTAGCTTCTAGGGCTCCGGCTCCGAGCGACGAAAACTCACGGAGCCACGTGGCAAGCCGAGCAGGAAATGTCCCCGCTTGGATCGTCGAGAGGTCGAGATCGTGGGGGTGCTCTCCGAGCGCGTCTTCGAGCGCCTGGCGTGCCAGACTGCCATGCATCAGGAGCGTCTCGAGGGCTGGCCAAGCGTTCTTTTCCGAAGGCGGAATATTTGCCGGCTCGATGGATGCCAGCCGCGCGCCGTCCTGTATGAAGCTGGTGACCGCTAAGACAGCCGCAGCAGCCTCGCTCGAGTTCTGCCGGCTCTCGATTGCGGCTCGGTGAAGAAGGCGGAAGAACTCTGCTTCCCAAATGTAGGCAAATGCTAGTCCGGTGCGAAGGAGGCACAGCGACCAGTCCGTGAACCGCCGACCCGGCAGGGCATTGCGCCAATTGTTCCGGGGATCACAAAGGTTCGACCATTTCGTCCAGAACCATCGGAACGGGGTAAATCGGGCAGCGGCCAACGGATGCACCGTGCCTTCCAAGATAGGAACAGGTTCGATGACAGGCCAAGGCCGCCAGTTCTCCACGCCCTGCCCGAGTTCATTCCACACGTGTCGCGCCATGGCCTGTAGTGTAGTGGCCATCAGGCGGTGTAGGGCATCTCCCGGAGGTTCGGTGAGAAGCAAGTTGAGAAGGGTCGATGCAACGTGCCCTTCCCCCGATGAGCCACCGAGCAATCCAACGACCTCGATCGCGCGCGCTTGGTTTGCTGGGCTATCCTTGTTGACCATGCCGTGCAGTGTCTGCAGGCTGACTACGTCGGGGGTAATAGGTACGCATGCCAGGGACTTGTCGCCCCTAGCGCGTGGCGCGAGAAGCGAGTCGAGTACTACTGACATAGCGTTTAGCCCTGGCGGCACGCGGTCGATCAATCCTGCCAGCGGTGTACCCAATGCGATCGCGTACGTCTCCAGCGCCTTCGGAGAGGCACCGTGCGTCCTTCGCGCTACTAGCCTTCGCGGGTCGAGGCCTGCTGCCAATTGGGAACGTGCCAGTTCGTCGAAGTACCCTTCGGTCGTCGCACTTCCGCTGAGGCTCGACCCTGGTGACCTCCAGAAAAGATCGGTGAGTAGTGCCTCGGTCTGCTTCGCGTATTCTGGCCGCGGTAACGGGAGGAGCTTGTTCACCAACCAACTTCCGGTCACCGCCGACCTCCGCTTCGCGATTGCACCCGGAAAGGACTTACTCCGGATGTAGGCGGCACAACTTCCCATGCTTGCCCTGCGGCATCAGAGAACAGCAGCCGTACGCTTGCGAGATAGCGCCCACTGATCAGCGCGGCGCGCGCTCGCTCGATACGCGCGAATGCCGCTTCGCCGATCTCGGTGAACGACCCCGACGGACCGTCGATATTGAGTAGCGCCTCCCTTGCTATCCGCAGGTCAATCGGAAGCTTCGCGACGGTTTCTGCCGTGCCGCCTTGCACGGCCGCCAGTCGCAACTCCGCCGAGAGCGTGTCCCCATCGGCGACGAGTTCGAGCCGAAGATCCCGTGCGAGCAGCGACACAGCCACGCAATTTGCGGGCAGAGAGCGTCCTAGCTCCATCGTGCGAGGACGGAATGGCGCCAGAATAAATTCGGCCTGGCTGGGGAGCACGAGGTTGTTCAGCCCCAGCCTAAGAGCGCCGGAGGGCCGGTTGCATAGTGCCGCTTGATGCTCGTTCAACCAGCTCTGGACCACCGACTTGTAGGGCAACCAGCCCAACGCGAGGCCCGCCTGCCTCAGCAGCAACACTGCGCGCCATTTTCGTAAAAGCTCGGCACGGCCTGTGCCCTCGCGACCCCGGCCGAGATCCGCGGTTACCTCTCCCGGGACCACCGCGTCCAGTCTCCGTTCGACTTCGGAGCTTGCAGCGTCGCTCCACCCTTCAACGCTCCGAATCTCGTCCGCTGGCGGCGCGACATCCATGGCCTCAATGATGTCCAGGATCGTCGGGCGAAGCCCCCCCCAAGAGTCAGTGTCGCGCGCCGGATCGATTAGGTTGAAGGCCTGCTCGAAGACGCGCACGCGCGGCGCGTCGTGAACAGCTCGCATCGTAGATGCCACTACGCGGTACGCGCGCGGTTCAGCGAGGGGCCTTCTCTTCGGCCAAGCTGCAGGATCGGTGATCGGAAAGAGGTTCGCGTAGATTCGATGGCTCGCAAGTTCAGCCACGCTCTGCGCATTTCCATTGCGCGCCTCGCGAACGGTGCGTTCAGCCCACCGGCAAGGATGTTCGTCTGTGAGCCAGCTCTGCGCGGGAGTTCCGATGATTGCTAGCGCCAAGTGACCGAGCAAGTCGCGATAGGTGAAACGCCGCCCACCAGCGAGCTCGGCCGCCCGAAGTGCGTCGAGGAATCGGTCTCGGAGTTGTTGCTCACGAAGCCACCGGGCATTCTGTGCAAACGGGCACAAGTCGTAAGCCTCGCACAGCGAGCCGGACCCGTTCTCGCGGCAGCCGGCTCCGTCCCAGTGCGTCGCGTCGGCTAGCTGTCCAGTAATGCCGCCAGCGATCGTGCCAGAACGCGACCCCGCATCGTCGGACAGTCCCCCGAGCGGCTCATATGGAGCGGGGATAGCTGGCAGAACAGAGAAATTTACTGATCGACCATCGTGCCCCGGCGTCGGTTCAAGCAGCGACAACGTGTCGAGGAAGACCGCGTGAACGATGATGTCGTGGGTCACGCCTTGGTCTGTAACGCTAATGGCGAGTTGTCCGTAGTACGGCGACGCGGCGGTGAGCGGCACAGTCGTCTGAACGGGAACCAATGACTCGCCGGGTGCTGCCCTCGGATCTGCAAGCCAGCGAATGATTGCGGCGGCTGCCTGCGTAGCCGGTTCGGCACGCGTCAGGTTGTCGAGTACTCGGCATTCTTCAACGAGAATACCCCGATTCACGTTGGCGAACACGACGAGCGCCGGGCCTGGCTTGAAGAGGTGGTGAACACCGTCGCGGAGATCGAGAAACAGCGACCCGGTTCGTCGATCGCCGTAGGCGTCCTGCCTCGGAACGGAGGCGTCATTCACAAACGCAATGTCTAACCCAGGAACTATGGTTGCTCCTTGGAGCGGCCAAGTTGGCGGGACAGTTCTTGGCGCGGGTTGCCCACTGGACCGCAGCGGCAACTCGACTTGGAGCGCACCTGCGAGATCGCGCAGTGCCTCCGATTTCCCATTTCCCGGCCCACCGACCAAAAAGCACCATTCCAGAGGCGGACCACTTGGTGACGGTGCCCAGCCGGCATAGACGTCAACGAGCCGATCAAGCACATCCTGGACGCCAGCGGGAAGCCTGCCTCTGACGTGCAACGAGCGTGCAGACGCTGTCACTTCTCGATCTGGCACCGCAACCGTGCCGCCCTGACCGTAGGAGTGCCGTAGCAAGTAACCGACCAGTGGATTCGTGGAGTAAGCCACTTCAGGCCGCCTCGCTTTTGCTGGTCAGCGCCAGCCTTCGATACGAGCCTGACGCTGAGCTGAGCACAGTTCCAAATAGCGCGGCCGGGAGTGATGGCACTTCGCTTGCTGGCTGGGTGAACCGCAGTCCCTCGCGCACACGTCGATGGTTGCCCCCGGCTAGTGGCGGTCGCGAAGCCAATGGTACTGGCTTCATGCCGCAACTTCCCTCTTGATCGTCGCTCGTTGGTCTACCGCGTAGCTAAGCAAGACCTCGCCCCACATCTCGGCGATGAGGGGGGGCACGGCGTTGGCGACCTGGGTGAACCGAGGAACCTGCCGTGCGCGCAGCTCGCCGCCAGTCGTGTACTTCCCCTTGAAGACGAACCAGTCTGGGAAGGTCTGGAGACGAGCGTTTTCCCGCACAGTAAGTGTGCGAGGCTCGCTGTAGTGCAGCAAGTCGTCCGGCATGCTCGTGATGGTGGGGGACGGCGCCTCTGGGTCGAGGACTCGGGTAGCCATCTTCTTGATCCCGTAGCGCTCTCGCATCTCCCGATTGAGCTGGACATTCAGCCGCCCGCTCGCCTTGCACTCAGCAATGATCTTTTCAAATCTCTCTACGATGCGGGGGGTGTGGTTAGCTAGCCGAGTGTCCGAGACCGGACCGCGGTGGCCGTCATTCATCAAGCGCTGGAAGTTTGAGAGCGGACGTGGTGCCAGGAGTGCCTCGTAGCCCTTGGTGTCGGGGCTTGGTCCGACGCCAGCCCTCGCCATTTCCAAGTCGCCTATCGCCTGCCGCGAGGTCACCTTGGTGCCCAGCGAGCGCTTTTCGAGAAAGCGGACCTTCGATGCCCGGAGCCAGGCGAACGGGTCCTCTCCGCTCGGCAGCCTCTTGAACTCCGACTTCAGCATCCCGACGAGGAAGAAACGGGGCCGGTGCTGCGGCACGCCAAATGACGAGCAGCGGATCGTGTCGGCATACACATGGTACATCTTCCCAAGTCTGGCCACGAGCTCATCGGCAAAGTTCCGCTTGTCGTCCAGATCGCAGCCAGCACCAAAATCATAGGTGATGCCCCGGACATTCTCGATCAGCACAAGGCGCGGCCTGACGAGCTCTACGAAGTCCAAGTAGCGCTCAAAGAGCACGTTGCGTGGATCGCCAGTGCGACGTCGCCCTGCGCTGGAGAAACCCTGGCAAGGTGGCCCGCCCGCAAGAAGATCAACATGCCCCCGCAGCCCTGATAGCTGATCTGCGTGCTGCTCCATGAGTTCTTCTATGGTCCAGGGCTGGACCGGAAGCCAATCGGGCCAGTCGAACCTGCACTTCGACACCTT
The DNA here is from genome assembly GCF_016805305.1 of Falsiroseomonas ponticola. Classification (GTDB taxonomy): domain Bacteria; phylum Pseudomonadota; class Alphaproteobacteria; order Acetobacterales; family Acetobacteraceae; genus Falsiroseomonas; species Falsiroseomonas ponticola. The sequence goes on from NZ_JAERQN010000001.1 coordinate 494,826, forward strand.
GCCAGTGAGGTTCGTTCGCAATGTATCGAACGCGAAGGCATCCTTCTCGATCGCGAACAAGCCGCGCCAACCTGCTTTGAGCAAGCCGAGGCTAAGCCCGCCGCAGCCGGCGAAGGCGTCAATGAATACTGGTTTCTTGATGCCCGCCTGCACGCTCGCCCCCGATTCGCCTCCATGCCGATTCGCACACTCAGGACTGTAGTCACCCCGTCGCGCGTCGCCAAACGGAACGTATCTCATGGCCTTCAGCCCCTGGGGCTCGGGCCGCCTCGCACCGCCGTTTGGGCAGCGGGCCGGGTCGGAGGGGTTGTGGTAGGTGTTCTTTCCTGGTTCGGCTCGCCTTGGCGATGCCACTCCACCGGAAACGGCTCCATCAGCCCCGGCAGCGTCATCCCCTCCGGCTGCCGCCCATCCAGGATCGCGTCGACGATGTCCGGCGCCAGCAGCGTGAGTCGGAGCAGGCGCGAGACATAGGACGAGTTGATTTTCTCAGCCGCCGCCAGTTCGCTGATCGTGCCGTAACGGCCAGCTTCCATCATTCGCCGCCACCTGAACGCCCGGGCCGCCGCCTTCACCAACGTGGTGTCCGAAGCCGATGAGCCCCGGTTCGTGGGGGTGGCAAGTGCGACCATCAGCTTCCGCCCGCCTCGCTGCTTCCGCACCGCCAGCGGCACACGGACGGTCAGCATCTGCGCCGCGCCGGTCACGCTGCGGCCCTCGCCGCTTCGGCCGGCGGCGTCGCCAGGTCCCTCGCCAGGCTGGCCAGCCCTTCCAGCTTGAGCCGCACGTCGGCGCCGCCCACCCCGATGTCCACTCGGTCGACCAGCAGGCGGATGATGCGCGCCTGCTCCGCGGGGAATAGCTCCTCCCACAGCGGGTCCAACCGCTCCAGTGCCAGCGGCGCCTCGTCCTCCGTCATGTCCGGCGCCGAGGCCCGTGCCGCGCGCCAGGCGCCGAGCACCACCTCCGGCTGCCGCAGCAGCCCCCGAACCTGCGCGATGACCGCGCCCTCGATCTCCGCGGCGGAAATGCGCGCGATGGCTGGCCCGTCCGCGGCGCTGCCCTTCAGCACCTACTGGCTGACATAGTAGCGGTACTGCTGGCCGCGGCGCCCCCGCGCGTAGGTGGGCGACATGGCGCGCCTGTCGCTGCCGAAGATCAGCCAGCGCGGAAGCGAAGGCGTCTGGCAGCGCGTGCGGTTGGCGCGGGTCAGCGGGCTGATCGTCAAGAGGGCGTGGGCCGCGTCCCACATTGCCTGTGGGACGACCATGGAATGCTCACCGGTGCGCGACACCCCCTTATGCGTCGCCGCAGCGAGCAAGGAGCTTACTTATCGCTGTGGCCCAGGCGTCAGCCGCCATTCGCATGGTCACGAGGCGCGGCGTACGCCCGGACATCTCAACGCAACGGTGTTTGCTGAGCCAACCCATTCTAATCGCTTCCGCGAGCATTCAATTATTGGCAGGCCCGCAGTCACCGGCAGCACCGCCTCGCCATTCGTCAAGGAAATATGATGAATCGGGTTGCATGCAGAGTATTTTAACCCCCTTTCCTCTGATGGCAACGGCCACAATATGTCGCGCTCGGAATTAATAATCTTGATTAATGCCCGCCACTCATTATTCTAACCTCATCACCAACCACGGAGCGACAAATGGCGATATTCTGGACTATTAAGGAGGGCGAAGGCATTCGGATCGACGGCACCGATATCTGGATGATCAACCGCATAATTGACGGCGGAGGCGCCGCCGAAGTCGCGACGCCCTTCGGAGACATTATTATCTTGGAAGAGAACGCCGTATTCCGTGTCGGACCCGGCTTCAGGATGTGGCTGGAGCGGGGCGATCTCGACGGCCACGTTCGTCTCGCGATGGAGCACTATGTCCCGCTAATGCACCGGCATCCGCCACGCAACCACAAGATCTCGCAGTCATCAAAGGGGCCCAAGCAATGACGCCGCGATCAGCCACCAAGCCGAAGTATACCAGCCTGCCGCCCAGCCGAAGGTTGCGCCTCGAAGTTGATCTCGAATTCGACGGCAGGATCCCATTGCCAGACGGCTTCGTCGCCACGGCCTTGGCGGACGCACTGCTGATCATGGACGAGCAGGGCCTTGTGTTTCCAGGCGTCGAATGGCCACGGCACCTGGAGCGGCTTCACGGCTGGTTCGTGAGGGTCGTCGGCAGTGGCCATCTGGTCAGTGAAGCGTCGGTGCCCGAGCGCTTTATCGAGCAGCGGCGGCAAGACGGCGACGTCTGGCCTCGGGAAAGCTTGCCTGCGGGTACGCCTGCCGCGCTCAGTGCCGAGATCGACGAGGTTCTCGCGGCCATCGACGACCTTGAGCCGCTGGTGATGGAACATGCTGAGGCCGCCTGGATCGCTGTGACTCATCTGCGGCACGCTGCTGCACAGTTGGCAACGCCAGGTCAGTCCGTGCAGGCATTGCAAGCCGCTGTAGAGCAAGGTCGGAAAGCCCTGGCGTCGTCGCATAAACTTGGCGGCGTGCTGTCGGAGCCGCTCCCTCCAACATAGCCGGAGCAACCAGCTCTTTCGGCATCAGGCGTAGGCAGCTCTGTGCCGGTCGTTGCGACGGCAGGGTCTCCAAGTTGCCGGAGCCCGTGCAGGTCATCAACAAGGCGTTGGCCAAGGAGTGCACTTGAGTGCACGCAATGCAAGGTTGGCAGTGCTTGGCCAACGAGGCGAGCGAGTGGGATCTCCTGAGCTATCTGGAGTGTTTGATCCCATAATTTGATAGTGAACTAACCTCTACAGCGTTGAAGAAGGCGCCATTGGCTATGTTTGTCACGGCCGCGCGACGCCTCGGCAGGCCGCAGGAGTTGACCCGCTTTCGTGAGCCAACTCCTGCGTAGCAACTGGCCGTGCGGCTCCCTGTCAGCTGCCCTGTGCCCTCAGGAAGGCTTCGAAGCCAGCCGGGCGGGCAGCATCGCGCGCCAGCGGGCCGCGCGGCCGCTCGGCCGCCTGGGCGCGAACCAGTTCCTCCGTGGTGCGGATCAGCGCCTCCGCGCTGGCGACACCGCGCTCGTTGCGGGCCACCGCCGCGTCGATGCCGCGCAGCGCGGCCTCCACCTGGCCCATCACCCCCGCGGTGCGCGCGAGCTCGATCTGCGCGGGCAGGATGGCCAACTGCGCCCGCACCTCGCCACGCGCCACCAGCAACTCGTCATGCCGGGCGATGATCGCAGCCCGCTGGGCACGCGCATTGTCCAGGAAGGCCAACACGCCGTCGCGTTCCGTCCAGGTCAGCTGCATCTGCCGCTCCAACGATGCGCTGCCCGGCAAGGTCACGCCGACATAGGCGATCGGGGCCTGCGGCGTCGTCGCATTCGCCAGCAGCAGGCGCCGTCCCTCGTGCAGGAACATCTCAGCGCGCGAGGCCTTTGCCTCCTCCCGCACGATCAGCGACTGCACCTCGCGCGCAGCCACGGCCAGCGGCTGCAGACCCGCCTCCACCGCGGCTTCCGAACGACGCAGCTTCGCCTGCTGGTATTCCAGGCAGCCCACCGCATCCGCCTGGCAGGCGGCCACATCCCAGCCATTGGTGGCGCCCCGCATGGCGGAGCGCGCCTGGCTCGTCGCCTGGGCGGTCAGGTCCGGCAGCACCGCGCCGCCGCCGAGCAGCAGCGCGCCGAAGGTCGCGCCGCCGAGAAGGAGGTAACCGAGCTTCGAAACAGGCATTTGATATCTCCGTGCCAGTCCGGGGCGCCTGTCGCCCCGTCACACCCTTCTCCTCCGGGAAAAATGGCACAGTCAGACGATGAATCAGGCGTTTTTCGCAGCAGCCCAGAGGAAGGACGCTTCCTCTATATGGCCGATGGCATGCACCAGCACGCCCGCCTGCCGCGCGCGCGCGATGGCGGCATGCCCCTCGGCGTTCAAGGCGCGGAGGTTGGCGAGGGGGAAGAACAGCACGTCGCCGGCGGCGCAGACCGCCTCCGCCAGGAAAACCAGCTTTGTGCCAAGCTCCTCCACCGCCCCCACTTGGCCGCCTCGACCCGGTGGAATGGTGCCGGTCGCGTGCAGGCGCCGCCCACCGGCAGCGCCCGCCAGCAGAAGCCGGTCCGCGAGGGCAAGGGCGAGTTCGTAGCTGCGCCCCTCGAAGTCGCCGCTGCCGGACAGGGCGCGGTACCGAACGAAGACCGGCTCCGCCAGGCGGTCGGGCGGGCGGGTCGCCGCCAGCACCGCCTCCACGGCAGGGGGCGAGACATGCGGTGGAAAAGCGATGAGCCGCACGGTCGCGCGCGCCGCTAGGTCCACCTGCGCGGTCAGTACGCGCAGCGCACCGATCGCCGGCTGCGGGCCGGCTAGGGGAAAGCGGACCTCGGCCATGGCCGCGCTAGCCGCCTTCGATGCGCACGCCCATGCGTGCCAGCCGCGCCATCGGCGTGCCGTGCTCGGTCCAGACACCGCCAAGCGTGCCGCTCGCATCGGGCCAGCCTTCGAGCCAGACCAGCCCCTCCTCGTCAAGCAGCCGCAACGGCAGCCCATCCAGTGCCGCGCATATGCGGTCCGACAGGCGCAGCAGCAGCAGCCATTCCGGGTCGGCGCCTTCCTCGTCGCGCTGCCCGGCCAGGGTGAAATCTGCGGACCGCAATTCGAAGGTGTCGGCCTCTGTTGCGGCGGCCAGTCGTCGCGCTTCGGTTTCCACGCCGGCCCTGGCCAACCGATGCGCGGCGATCCTGCGGAGTGCATCGCGGGCCTGGGCATGGTGCAGGCGCGCAGCGGGAGAGAGCAGCAGGCGCTGTTCGTCCGCGGGGGTCAGCGCCGGGGCGCGACCGGACAGCGCACGCTGGTAGAAGGCGACCGGGGGCGCGGCCTCGGGATCGTCCCAGGGCTGGTCGGCCATGATCTCCCGCAACAGACGGTTTCGCCCCTTGCCTATCGCCGCCATGAAATCCGGTCCTCTGGTGCCACCGTTGCGTTGAAGCGCTTGATCGCCAGCACGAATTGCGCGCGGGCGGCCGCCAGCGCGGCGTCGTACTCTGCTTCGTTGCGGCCGAAACGCGCGGCAAAGTCAGGAATTTTCAGGTCTGCCAAGTGCGATTCATCCTCATGGTGCAGGAACACCGCGCGCTGCCATGCATCCAGCCGCCCGAAGGCATCGCGCCGCACCGCCTCGGCCCGCTGCGTGGTGCTGGCCAGTATCTCGGGGTCGGGTGGCGGGACAAGGGTCGCGTCCTCGTCGCCGCGAGCGCGCAGCAGCGGGTGAAATTCCTCCAGGTATCCCACCACGCGGGCCCGTTGCAGCGCGGGGTTGTTGCGGGCATTCGGCAAATGGTGGTCGTCCGGCGGGATGCTGGCGATCAGCGCGTCGATGAACCAGTCCTCCAGCGGATGGATATGCGCGGCATCGCGCCCTGCCAGAGGATCGCCCGCGCGTGCGAGGTCGAGGCGATGGGTTTTTTGCGCCACCTCTCGCTCGATGGCCCCAATCAGCCGCGCCAGCCCCGCCCATGCGCGACCGCGCGCCGGGGCCTGCGGCGAGCGCAGGATCTCCCCCTGGTCGCGACCGAAAAGGGACAGGCTGCGATACAGCACGGCCACCGGCTGCGGCACAGCCTCGGCGGGCGCGCAGATTGCCCCGCGGTCGCGCAGCAGCCGCGCCGCCAGCCGGTCATTCGGTAGGACGGCCGCCGCTCGGCCCGGTGCCGCCTCGGCTTCCGTGGCCGCGAACAGGATCGCCTGGCAGGCGCGCCAGGGACAGATATGGAATGAGGGGGCGGGAGGCAGGTCGGCGCCGGAGCCGCTGGACGGCGGCTCCGCAGGCTCCTCCGCCGCCGCGGCGTTCAGCTGTGCTCGCCGTTCCAGTTCCGCTGCCATGGCGCGGAAGAAGGCCTGCGCCACGGCGCGCGCCTCCTCCACCGGCACGCTGCCCACCGGGCAGAAGCGCAGCAGCGTGGCACGCTGCTCCACCCCCAGTTCACACAGCATGCGCAGAAGCTGCCGGAACGGGAAATGGCCGAAATCCGGATGGCTCATGGCGGGCTACCCATCGGCGCAGGCCGCGCCAGGATGACGGCGATGTTGTCGCGCCCGCCTGCGGCCAATGCAGCGGCGACCAGCCTCTCGCCGATCTGGCGCAGCGGTGCGCCGGCTTCCTCGGCCAGGATGGCATCGAAGCGCGCCGGCTCCACCTCTCCCCATAGGCCATCGCTGCACAGCATGAGCAGATCGCCGGCCGCGATGCCGCGCAAGGCCGGCGAGGCCTGATCGGTGCCATCGGCCTCCTTGCCGCCCCAGTTCGGCTCGATCACCAGCGTGGGGTCCGGCCCGCCGAGCGTGCTGAACAGCGTGTTGCGCAGCTGTGCAGGCGCCTCCTCCTCATTGGCGATACGCCCGCCGTCCACATAGATCCGCGCCATGCTGTGATCGCGGGTACGATAGGCCCGCCCCTGGGCCGGGAGGTGGTAGAACCGGCTATCGCCCGCCCCTGCATGCACCAGTTCCCTTGCAGTGGCCAGGACAGCGACCAGGGTCGTTGCCCCGGGCTCCTGGTCCGCAGCCGCCGCCCGGATTGCGGCGTCCAGCCGCCCGAAGGCCAGCACCAGCGCGGTATGGGAGCTCCGCGTGTCCGGCGGCGTGTCCGGCGGCGTCGGCTGCTCGGCCAGCGCCTCCAGGAAGCGATCGGCCAGGCCCTGTACCGCGATCTCGGCTGCCGCGGCGCCATCGGCGGAGCCGCCCAGCCCATCGGCCACTGCCAGCAGCAGCAGGGGCACAGGGGACAGAACGAGCGGCACCACCACCAGCCGGTCCTCCTGCCTTGCGCGGCGGAAACCCCGGTGCATCACCGCGGCCCAGTCCAGCCCCGCCCACTGGCCTTCCTGCCAAGGCAAGGTGCCGGATATGTCGCCGACCAGCCGCAGCGGCTTCGTCATGCCGGCTTGCCCTCGGCAATGCGCCGTCGCCCGGCCTCGTCCAGCAGCCGCGAGGTGGACACGGCCGGGTTCGCCCCGGTGCCGAGATCCGCCTGCAGCTGGCGCGCCGCATTCACCAGCGCGATGCTCCCGGATCGCGTCGCCTCACGCAGCATCGCGCGCGCGATCTCCCCGGTGCGCCCGGGATCCTGGCTGGAGATCAGCAGCGCCGCCTGGTCCTGGAAGCGCCAATCGGCAGCCGCGCGCTCAACGCTTTCCTGCACCGTCATCACTCGGTCCAGCGAGAGGGTGAAGGTGATCGGCACCGCCAAGCTGGCCTGGCTTCCCGCCACATTTAGATGTAACGACAGCAATGGCCGCTGGCCGGGCTGCGCGCCCTCCCCCGGCCCCGGCACCCGCAGGCGCAGCATCAGCTCGGTCACGCCGCCGACCTCGCCCACCGCCACCACAGGGCCGCGGGATTGCCCCGGCGCGATGGGCAACGGCGCAAAGCTGGGCGCGATGCGGGCCGCGGCTTCCAGCTGCAGCCCGGGCAAATGCGGTTCCACCACCAACCGCGCATCGGCGTCACGCACGGATTGCGCGGGCTCCAGCACGTCTAGCAGCTCCGGCGTCAGCGCATCCGTGGTGCGGGCATGGATGAAGCGCCCGCCGCCGCCGACCCTGCAAAGCGCATGCAGCAGCGGCGCATTGAACAATTCTGGCCGCCCGAGGCCGATCGCCTGTAGCGGCACGCCCGCCCGGCCGAGTGCCGCAGCCCGACTGTGCAGCGGCGCCAGGTCCACCATCGGCTTCCGCGCCGCATCATAGGGGTGCCCGTCGGTAACCAGGACGGCCAGCCGTGCGCGGCCCGGTACCGGGGTGGCGGCCGCTGCCAGCCAGTCCAGCGCCAGATCTATCCGCGTGCCGAAGCCGGTGGTCGCGACGGCTAGGCGAGAAGCTGCCTCGCGCTGGGCGGAGGCGCCGTTCAGCCCGCGAACCAGTTCCACCACCGCGCCGTGGAACAGCGCGAGGGAGAGCCGGTCGCCCGGCCGCAGCAACTCCGCCAGGCGGGTGGCGGCCAACCGCGCCTGGTCGAAGGGAGCGCCAATCATCGAGGAACTAGCGTCCAGCGCCAGCGCCACGTCGAGTGGCAGGGGCCGGCCCAAGGTCTGGCCCCCCGCGTTCGGCGTGATGCGGAGGCGGAGGTAGCGGACCTCCTCCCCTTCCATGGCCTGGAAAGGACGGTTGAGATCGCAGGCGAGCATCGGGGCCTCCCTCCAGGCTCAGCGCGGGATGCGCAGCAGGTCGTCGAGATTGCGCAGCTGCTCGGCAGGCGCCGGCTCGGCCAGCGCCAAGCGGGCGTCCCAACGGGGCGGTTCCGGCCAGGCCAGCATCGCACCAAGCCCGGCCAGGCAGAGCAGCATAAGCACGGCCACCGCCGGGCTGCGCGGCGTGGCGGCAGGTCGCGCCGCGGCGTAGCGCAGCCGCACCGTACCCAGCAGCAACTCGTCGCCCGGCGTCAGCCGCCGCCTGCCGTCATGGCCGAGTGCCAGCGCCTCGCCGTTGACCGCGGTCAGTGCGTTGCGGCTCAGCGCCTCCATCGCATGGCCGCCGGACCCTCGCAGCAGCAGCGCATGGCGGCGTGAGACGCCGCGGCCCCCTTCGGGATCGGCCGCAGTCAGGTCGATATCCGGAAAAATGCCTCGCCCGGCATCCGCCCGGCCGAGCAGCATTTCGTCCTGGCGAAGCGGAAACCGCGCACCTCGCATCGGGCCGTCCAGCACTTCCAGCACGGCGTCGTCACCGGCTTCGCGGGCCATTGTCCATCCTCCATGGCAGCTTGCTCCCCCTTCCTCCGGGAAAAACCATGTGGCCCGGTCCCGCGTCCTGAAGGGCGCCAAACTCCGCGCCGCAAGCGCGCTCAACTCCGTGCCGCCAAGGCGTTCAGCCGCGCCACCACCGCGGCCTCGAACGGCGCCTCGCCAGCCCGCGCCGAAGGGTCGAGCAGCCGCCGTATCGCCGCCCGCGTCGCCGGGCGGAGACGCTTTCCGCCGCCATCGCAGATCCGCACGAGCGCTGCCCGGTGGCCAAGCCGCAGCGCCGCCACAGCATGGGCCGCCGCGCTGCCGGGGTCGGGCGGCAGGCCGCCCTCCCCCGTATCATGCAGCCGCATCAACTCGTGATGAGCAAGCCCATCGCCGAAGGCGGCGGCGCGGGCATAGAGGTCGCGCGCAGCCTCGGTATTGACCGCTACGCCCCGGCCCTGACGCCGTGCCTCGGCCAGCAGGGTGAGGCCGGGCACATGATCCAGTGCCGCTGCGCGGGCGAACCAGTCGGCGGCAGCGCGCTCGTCGGCCGGGCCACCCCGGCCATCGGCCAGCATGGCGCCAAATGCTACCATCGCATCGGGGTCGCCGGCCTCCGCCGCGCGGCGGTGCCAGCGGCGCGCCTCGGCTGCGTCGGGCACGGTGCCAAGGCCGAATTCCAGGCGCTCCGCCAGCGCGGCCATGGCGGGCGGGTGGCCGGCTTCGGCAGCACGCCGGAACCAGGCGGTGCCGCGCACGGGGTCGGCGGGCAGGCCCGCCAATCCATCGGCATGGGCCACTGCTAGCCGCATCATCGCTTGCGCATCGCCCGCCTCCGCAGCCCTGCGCAGTGCGGCCTGTGGCGAAGTGGGCGGCGCTGGCGGCGATGCCTTTGCCGGCGCTGGGGCTGGAGCCGCACGATCACCGGCGAGCGCGGCCAGGATCCGCTCCGGGGTCCACCGCTTGGCGGGGTCCTTGAGAAGACAGCCCGCCGCGATGGCGTCGAACGGCGCCGGCAGCGCTGGCAGCGGCAGCGGCCGGTCGCGCAGCAGCTCGGCGCCCCATTGCGCCACCGTCTGGCGCTCACCCGGCAAACCCCCGGCCAGCGCCCACACCAGGCTGAGGCCGAGTGACCAGACATCCCATGGCGCGCGCGGCGCCGGCTGCTCAATCACCTCCGGCGGCTGGAAGCGCACCGCACCGCGGCGAAACATGTACTCGCCCCGCACCTCAGTGCGCGCCAGGCCAAGGTCGGAGATCTTCCACGCCTTCTCAGTTCGCAGGATGTTGCCCGGGTGTAGGTCGCGATGCACGAAGCCAGCCTGCTTCGTCCAGGCCAGCCCGGTTGCCAAGTCCCGCAACAGGGCGCGCGCCTCCGCCGCCGCCAGCGGGCCGCTCCTCGCAATGGCGGCATGCAGCGACTGCTGCGCCAGTTCCATGCCGAAATACGGGAAGGAAAGCTCCACCCCATCGCCCCGGCGCAGCGCGGCAATCCCGGGCTCGCCGCGGCTGGCAATGATGTTCGGATGGACGAACTGCGCCATGTTGCGCAGCTCCCGCAACGGATCATGCGCCAGCAGGCCCTGCGGCCACAGCAGCTTCACCGCCACATCGCCAGCCAGGCCCTCCGCGCTGGCGCGGAAGACCACGCCGAAGGCGCCCCGGCCGAGTTGTGGGCCCAGCGTGAAGACGCCGATCCTGCGGCCCGGGAGGTTGTCCAGCATATCGGTCATCGCGCCCTCCGGGCCTGGTCCGCATTCACTCGTTCCAAGCGAGGACGGGGGCCGCGGCGGCTCATCATCTTGCCGCCTGCACAAGCTGCAGGCGGCCGGTCCAGTCCTGGCGGGCGGCGCCCCAGTTGGGCGCCACCGCGTTCCACGCCATCGCCTGCTCCATCTCCAGCAGCAGCCGTGCGAGCTCCGCGGAAGTGGCGAGGTTCGCTGCCTCGGCATACCAGGCGCCGCGCCGGGGGAGCCAACGCGGCGCAACGGCATGGTCCGCCACTTGCTTGCTGAAGCGGACGAGCAGGCGACCGAGCACCCTTGGATCCTGCGCGGCGCGCGCCTGGGCGATCCAGTCGGCGCGCATCCCCTGCCACTCCGGGTCGAGCGCCGTGGAGCGGATCGCCGCCTCGAATTCCAGCAGGGCTAGCCGGGCGACAACTTCGGGTGCCGGAGCAGGGGCTGGCGGCGGCTTGGCGAGGGACGGGCTTGGCAGCGGAGGCGCGGGCGGCTGCGCTTGGATAACAGGCGGGACCTGCGGCAGTGGGGCTGGACGTGCCGGAGGTTGCGGCGGCGCAGCGCCCTGGGTCGGGGCAGCCTGCGTCGGGGCTGGCCGGGTTGGCGCAGCCTGGGTTGGCGCAGCCTGGGTCGGCGCAGCCTGTGTCGGCGCAGGCCGGGGTGGGGCAGTCTGTGGTGGTGGTGCCGGAGCCGATGCAGAGCGCACGACCCCAGGGCTGGAACTGGGCGCCAGCGCAAGCACCGTCCCGCCACCAAGCAGCGCCACGGCCAGCACGGCGGCTATCCCGAAGCGAAGCTGCTCTGGTGTTGTACTGCTGGCTGGCTGCACCCGCTGCCCGGCCCCCACCCTCTTTGCCTGGCGCGCGAGCTGCGCGGCGGTAGGCCGGCTGGTGCCGGATTTTGCCACGCACGCCTCGACCAACGGCCTCAGAACTGCCGGCAGGGCGGGCGGCAGGGGCAGCGGCTTAAACAGTGAGGCGAAGATATCTATCGCCGGCTTCGGACCGAGCTCCTTCTCCAGCCATTCAAAATACCGCCGGCCGGTCGCCGCCTCGATGGCGGTAATGCCCAGCGCGAAGATATCGACCGAACTGCTAACCTCCATCGCCTGTTCCGGCGGAGCGAATCCGGGCGTCCCACGATTGCCGCTGGCATCGCCATGGGTCGGGCGCGCCAGGCCGAAATCGGCCAGCTTCCAGACGCCGCCGACCAGCAGGATGTTGCTGGGCTTGATATCGCGATGGACGTGCCCGGCCGCATGAAGCGCCGCGAGTCCAGTAGCGACCTGCGCCAGCATCGAGCAGACCTCCGCCAGCGGCATAGGTCGCCCCGCGATGCGGCCATGCAGGCTGGTCTCCGCCAGCGGCATCGCAAAGTATACCGCCGGCACCAGGCTACCGCCGGTCACCTTGACCTGCGCCTCCCCTGGATCGTCGATCACCCTGATCAGGTTCGGATGGGCGTTTGCCTCCAGCACCTGCCGCTCGCGCTTGATCAGGCGCTCTTCGACCGGACCGACATCGCTGCGCACCAGCTTTACCGCCACCGGCGCGCCGTGGACTTCCTTGCCCTCGATGCGGCGTGCCCTGAACACGGTGCCGAAGCCGCCGTGGCCGATCCGCTCCTGCAGGAGCCACGGGCCGCAGCGCTGTGGCAGATCAAGCGCAAGGTTCTCCGTCATGGAAGCCCTCCATGGCGCGGTGCCACCCGACCGGATGCCGGGTGCACGGGTTCAAGGTAAGCCAGTTGCTGCCGTCCCGCAACGAACAAAGGCGAGCCGCAAAAAACGAAACTAAATTGGCTATGGCGGCCGGATTTCGGATGAAGACGCTGCTTCTGTCCCAGGGCTCGCCCGAAGCCCCAGCACTTTGGCCCGTAACAGCGCAACAGCATCGCCTGCGATACCGGACGGGCTGCGCCGTCTCTTCAGTGGAACCTGCATGGAGTGGCGCATTGTCGCCATCATCGTGGCGGCACAGCAGTGAGGCGCAGCCCGCAAGGGGTGTTGCGATCCTGGCCTTTGCCCACCCACTGCCTGCACCGCCCTGCTCCCGTGCTGCTCACGATCCCCCTCCGGGAAATTTCAAGGCTTGCGGCAGTCCGCAGGCACGGGCTGCGGAAACCAGATCGGCCGATGCGCCTGCCCGACCATTCCGATCGTGTCCCATCGCGTGGTGTAGGAGCGCGATGATCGTCGGCGGGCTGGGCCGCCGGGTCAGGCGGGCACAGCCGAGAGCCTGACGGTGGCATTATTGCTGACGGTGCTGATGGCTTCCAGGGTCATGTAACGGGCGCGCTGGGTGGCCCATTCGTCGGACTGTTCCAGGAGAATGGCGCCGATCAGGCGGGTGATGGCACCCTCGTTCGGGAAGATGCCGACGACATCGGTGCGGCGCTTGATCTCGCCGTTGAGGCGCTCGATGGGGTTGGTGCTATGGATCTTGGCGCGGTGCTCGCGCGGGAAGTCCATGTAGGCGACCGGCAGCTGCGGGTCGAAGTCGAGATGGGTGATGGAGGTCACGACGAGGCGGCCGCTCTCATCGGCGCCTTCGCGGGCGAGGTGGCGGGTGATGCCGCCCTCGTCACCGGCATAGTCGACACGGGTGATGCGGCAGGCTGCCACGATCGGCAATGTGGGGTTCTGGTCCCGCAGGGTGGCCAGCAGCCGCGGCGTCATCCGCGCCCGTATCGGCAGGGCGGCGCGTAGCGCGACCAGCAACCGATCCACCTGTTCGGGATGGTCGATCACGGCGTGCTGTCCAGCTTTATGTTTCAGGGCAGGATGTCGTCGAGGCGATCGATGGTGTGGCCGCGGGCCAGGCGGTCGAGCACGGCGGCGATGTAGGCCTCGGGGTCGAGGCCGTTCAGCTTGGCGGTCTCGGCCACTGTGTAGATGATGGCGGCACGATCGCCGCCGACGTCCGAGCCTAGGAACGGAAAGTTCTTCCTTGTCAGCGCAATGCCGCGCAGCTGCCGCTCGGGCAGGTTGTTGTCGATGGAGAGCCTGCCGTCGTCGAGGTAGCGCGCCAGCGCCTCCCATCGGTTTAGCGCGTATTGCATCGCGCGGCCGAGCGTCGACTTGGCGGACAGGCGACGCCGCTGCGCCAGCATCCAGTCATGCAGTTCCTCCAGCAGTGGCTTGCTGCGCGCCTGGCGCTCGGCTCGGCGCTGATCGGCGGGTTTGCCGTTGATCTCGGCCTCGATTACGGATTCCGACGAAGCTGGCCACGGATTCCGATTGAAGGCGGCCACCTGTTCCGACCGAAGGCGGCCGGGGGTTGGGTGGCGATCTGCGGGCGGTGTGGGTGTGGCCTAGCTTTCCCCCTCGGCGTCAACGGTGACGGCGCGGTGGGCGGCCCGGCGGCGCATGGACTCTCCCTTGAGCTCGATGCGGTGGGCGTTGTGGACGAGGCGGTCGAGGATGGCGTCGCCGAGGGTCGGGTCGGCGATCCATCCGTGCCAGGCGGCCACCGGCAGCTGGCTGGTGACGACGGTGGCAGCGCGGCCATGGCGGTCGTCGATGACCTCAAGCAAGTTTCGCCGCCCCTCGGGCGTCAGCGGCGTCAGGCCCCAATCCTCCAGCAGCAGCACCTGGACCCGCGCCATGCCCTTCAGCATGCGGGCGTAGCGGCCTCTCGCCACGGGCCAGGGCAAGCGCCTCCAGCAGCCGCGGCAGGCGCTGGTAGAGCACGCTGCGTCCGTCGCGGCAGGCCTTGCGGCCGAGCGCACAGGCCAGCCAGGTCTTGCCCACCCCGGTCGGCCCCGTCAGCAGCACGCCCTGATGCCGGTCGATCCAGTCGCCGCTGGCGAGGCGCTGAAACATGGCGTGGTCCAGGCCGCGGGCGGCGCGCCAGTCGACATCCTCGATGCAGGCGGACTGGCGCAGGCCGGCGAATTTCAGTCGGGCCCGCATGCGTCGGTCCTCGCGGCCGGTCGCCTCGTGCTCGACCAGCAGGGCCAGGCGTTCCTCGAAGCCGAGGCCATCCAGGTCCGGCTGTCGTCTCTGCTCCTCGAGGGCCTGCGCCATGGCGACCAGGCCAAGGGCGCGCAACCGCTCGCTCGTGGGGTGGGTAAGCATGCTGTCTCCTCAGTGGTAGTAGCCGCCGCCGCGGATGTTCGGGTGCCGGATGGGCGGGGTGTCCGGCACGGGCTCGGGCGCGTAGGCGCGGTCGAGGCCGTTGCGCAGGATGGATGCGATCTAGCCGTAGCTGCGGGCGCCGATGTCGAGGCCGCGCTGGCAGGCCGCCTCGACCCGGCCAGCGCCCTAGCCGCGCACCAGGCCGAGGATGCCAAGGCAGGCGCGAAAGCCCTGCTCGGGGTGGGGTTTGGCGGCCAGGATCGCCTCGACCATGCCGGTCGTGGCGGAACCGATCGCCGCGGCATCACGGCGCAGCCGGGCTCGCCTACATGCACTTCCCCGCCGCGCATCGCGCCAAGATGCATTCAACGAACCCGATCGAGCGTCTTAACGGCGAGATCAAGCGCCGCACCGATGTCGTCGGCATCTTCCCGAACGAGGGTGCCATCACCCGCCTGATCGGCGCCATTCTCCTGGAACAGTCCGACGAATGGGCCACCCAGCGCGCCCGTTACATGACCCTGGAAACCATCGGCTCCGTGAGCGACAACCCCACCGTCAGCCTGCCCGCCGTGGCCGCCTGACCGGCGGCCCAAGCCGCCAAGGAGCACCGCTCCTACACCACGCCCTGGGGCACGATCGCGGGCCGGGCTATTTGTGCACTCGAGTGCACTGAAAGTTTCATCAATCGAACAGGCCTGCCATTGCGGTAGCCAGTGCGTTCGGCCAAAGCGCCCAGATATCCGCCGAGGCCCACCACTTCGGCACCGAGGCGGCCAGCGCGTCGGTAAACCGTTGCCGCGCCGACTTCGGCGAGCCTGGTGCCTTCACGTCGGGCACCATCGCGACGAGGCTACGGATGCCAAGAAGCTGGGCGTGGGAAAGGGCGGCCTTCCGACAGATCTCCCCAACATTGACGACGCTGAACGCGGTCGCGACGTCGTATGGCGTCAAAGCACCGAAGGGGTTTGCGAGATCGGGCAACTGCCAGAGCGGCGTATTCGGCTTCGGCCGAAGTTCAAGACGCGTCCAGGCCTCACTGGCCGGCAGCTTCTGTTGGGCCGCCTTGTCATAGATGCAGGCGGCCCCATGCTTCGGCGAACCCAGGTAGATGGTCTCCAGTCCGCGCTTGCTGACGTAGTGCCGGATAACGTTCCGCTGCGGCATATGCCAGGCGAAGTCCTGCAGCCGAACGCCGTGGAGATCGAGCGCCAGGTCGATCCGGCTGACACGCGCCTTCAGAATGTCCGACGAGTGAAGCACCATCGCGCCGCAGAAAATCTCGTCGTACAGATGCTCGAAGCCAGCGGTGGTCAGGCCCAGCGGGAAGATCTCGATGCGGATCTGCAGCTTGCCGCCCTTGCCCTGCTTCAACTGAACGGTCGCAGCGTTGTCGATCGACCAGATCAGTGGGGAGGTGCTGGTCGGGACCTTCACGTGGAAGGCGACCATGCTGCCCGACTTCGCCTTAGAACCCGCTGGGACGATCCCCTCAGCCCCGCCATTGAGCTTGACACTTATGAGATGATTCAACGCTGCCTCAGTGTCCGCTGGGTGGAGATCAATGAGGAGAGTAACGCGGTCGATCCTGAGGGAGGCCTTCTTCTGGCTTGCTGGCTGAGTCTCCATCGCGATTGTCTTCTTCTGCAGGGCGGGGCTGTTAGAATCACCCACGAATGTCATTGGATCCTCCGGGCATGAGGGCTCGCCACCGCCTTCCTCGGCGGGTGGGCAGTTAAGTGCCGAGCGCAGCCAAGTCGTACGATTCGCGGCCGGTGCGGTCGCTTTACGTCTGATCGGTGCCACGAGAGGCCGCCAGTTGATTTTCTGAGCGTGGTACACCTGCGTGCCAGCTTCGTCCGGTGCCGCCCCGTGCGGGCGTTTGGCATGCGACGTCAACGCCTGACGGCGTTGCGTCTCGCACCGCCCGCATCACGCGGAGACACCCACCAATGCCGGATCTGCCCCGACCGAGAACCTCGACATCGGCGGGAGCGGCCCGGCCGTTCCCCCTGGCGGCACGCCCCCGTTTGCTGACGATGGCGGAGGTGGGCGTCATCATCAGCACACGGCCACGCACCCTGCGGCGATGGATCAAGGACGGTGTGCTGCCCGCCCATTGGGTCGGCGGCCGGCTCATGGTCAAGGCTGAAGATCTCGCGGCGCTTATCGAGCGAGGACGCGTGGTCCCTTAGCGAGGGGGGCGCCGTGACCACGGAAGCGATAGGCGTATCGCTCTGCTCGGCCCCCACTACACGGCATCACGCGGCACCGTTTCGCAGTGCATGGCAGCATTTGGCCACCCCGCCATCAACCCATCACCTCTCAAACACAAGGGTTTTCACCCCTACCCCTTTCACCGCCGGTCGCATTTGGCCGGTCTTGTCCGCAGGAGGGCATGAATGGCCACGCAGAAATCGGTCGATCAGCTGCTTTCGAGCAATTACAACACGCCCACCGCGATGGCGGCGATCCCAGCACTTCCGACATTCGCTGCCGTTCGAGAGTCGGTGCAGGCCGCGCCGGACCTCACCGAAGGCGCGCGCAAGAACCTGCTGCGGGCTGTCGATATCGTTGCCGGCCAGATGGGCGCGGCAGGCATCTCGGCGCCCGTCGACATCAGCCGTATCCGGCGCCTGTTCGAAAAGCTCACCCCGGCGATGATTGGCTACTCCAGCCCAGGCGGGCTGTCATCCATGAAGAGTTCCTTTCATCGGGCGCTGCGCATCGCTGGGCTGACGGTCATGCCAGGCAAGTCGCGCACATCTCTGAGCTCGGCCTGGGGCATTCTGCGCGAAGCCGCTGAACCCAGTGGTTCATGGCCAGCGGTCAGCCGCTTCGCCCATTGGTGCTCGGAGAATGGCGTCGAGCCCGCGTACGTCGAACAGGGCCATGTTGCGCGCTTCGTAGCACTCGTCGGCCAGACCTCGCTGAAGCAGCGTGCCGACAAGGCTGAACGGCAGGTGGTTCGGGCGTGGCGAATCGCTCAGGCCAAGGTCCCCGGCTGGCCAGTACAGCCACTGCCGATGCCTCATCCAAAAAAGGGTGAGGCGTCACCGGCGTGGTCCGTCTATCCGCCCAGCCTCGAGGCGGAGGCGAAGGCCTTCGTGGCACGTGGAGCCGAGGCAGACGGGGACTGGCTGGCGCAGACGCCGCGTACGCCTCTTCGGCCTGCAACGCGCGAGGCCTACCTCGGGACGTTGCGTCGGGCCGCAGGTGAACTCGTCGCGTCGGGCATTCCGCCGGAGGACATTTCATCTTTGACTGACCTGGTACGCCCTGACCGCGTGAAGCGCATTCTGACCGGTATCCGCAACCGTACGCATCGGTCCAAGGGCAGCTCGGTTAGCCAGACCGCGATTGTTCTCACCCTTGTAGCGCGCGAATACCCAGATCTGCTTCAGCAGGACGTGAAGCTCCTGATGCAGATGGAGCGGGCCGTCCGTGCCGGCCGCGGCATGGGCAACAGGACGGTTAGGAAGCTGGAAGAGATTGACGATCCAGCCAAGCGTCGCGCGCTGCTAAATCTCCCAGGCAAGCTGATGCGAGAGGTGAAGGCACGAGCAACAGTCGATATTTCGTCGGCACGGCTGGTCCGCGCCGCGCTGTTCCTTCAGCTGCTGGTCGATACAGGGTCCCGGCAGGGCAACATTGTCTGCCTTGATCTTGAACGCCACGTCTGTCGGCTCCGGGATGGCAGCATGTGGATCTTCATCGAAGGGGCGGAGACGAAGAACGGAGTCGAGCTGGAAGCGCCTCTGCCGCCTGAGACAGCAGCGATGCTCGATACCTACGTGCGCGAGTACCGCCCGCTGCACAGCGGGCAATCCACCTCGTCATGGCTGTTCGCTCGATCCGATGGCAGCCACTGGCCCAGGACCGAGGCAAACCAGACGCTGCAGGATATCACTGCGAAATACATCGGCGTGCCGGTAAATCCGCACCTGGTGCGAGCTGTCATCGCCGAGATCCTGGAGGAGGCGGCACCGGGCGCGCTCGGTCTTGCCCGCGACGTTCTTGGCCATCGGAGCATCCAGACGACCGAGGCCCACTACGCCCGAAGGAAGGCGGCGCGGTCTCGGCGGCTTCATCAGGAAACGATGGACAGGGTGAGGAGGGGGCGGTGAGGGCAGTGCATCACCGGAGGCTCGGCCTTCCGATCGCGGAGTGGCCACCCCTCTGGCGCATCGGCTGGCTCGAGACGGGCACCCCTCGTGGCTTTCTCGACGAGCCGGTGCGCGCCGGGACCTGGTCGCTGCGCCGACGGCGACAGGCGACCTGGGACGCGGAACGCTTCCTGGCCTGGCTTGGGCGCGAACAGCCTGAGGCCCTGCTGATGGAAAGGCCTGGCTCGATCCTCTCGCCTGAATTGCTGTATCGCTTCAGCCGCGCCGAACGTGCTCGCGGGCTTCGCTACAACTCGCTGGCAACAGCGCTTGGCAACGTCGTCGGTGTCGTTGACGCGATTGGCCCGGAGATCGAGCAGGAGCGCCGCAATAGGCTCTGGAACGTCATCGACGCCGTTCGGCAGAGAGCACGGCAGCAGCGCTCCGCAACGCGGCACTTTGTGGAACCTGCCGAACTCTACGCCGCCGGGATCGGGTGGATGGAGGCGACCCTCGACGAGGAAGGCAATTGCCGAGACGCTGACAGCTGGCAGTCCGGCCTCATGATGGCACTGCTCGCCGCCGCCCCGATACGCATTTCCAACTTCTCGTCGCTGGAACTGGGTGTCCATCTGAGAAACGTGGGTGATACCTGGACCATCGAACTGTCGGCGGGTGAGACAAAGACGGGCCGTGCCGATACCTGGCCGACACCCCGAAGTCTTGCCCGGTTTCTCCAGTACTTCGTCGATGAGCTGCGCCCAGGAATGCTCGCCCGCGGCAAGTTAAACACCGCGCATGCGCGCATCTGGGTCGGAGCCTACGGGCAGCCGCTGGAGCATCAGGGCGTACGGGCGAGGATCAGGACGATTACCGAAGCGCGGTTCGGTCGGCCTGTGCTGCCGCATTCGTTCCGCCATGCGGCGGCGACAGCGTTCTTTATGCAGCATCCGGAAAAGGCCCGCGATGCCGCGGCTCTCCTGGGCCATACCGGGTTTCGGACGACCGAGCGCCACTACGTCGCGTCCCGGCGCGCTGTAGCCCTCCAGACCGCACAGAAGCTTCTGCGGGAATACCGCCGGGATCGCAGCCAAGCCCGCGAGGGCCAGGGCGATCCCAACTCGGCCCAAGACGCGCGCGGCGTGTGCACTCGAGTGCAAGAGTAGGCAGTAGGGGGATTGTGGGATCCACTGCAAGCATCAGCACATCCCGTCGACCACTTGGATATACGGGTCAGAGGCGTGAGTGGACACAGAGTAGCACCGGGCCGCTGAACCGGTTGCGCGCGGTGAGCCCGGCGCTGGCATTCGAACGTGGCCATGCAGAAGCCCAGTCGAATCTCGCATCCAACCCCGACTATCGAGATCCAACGATCGAGCGCCCCAGCAGTCGCAGCGCTGGGTGAGCTGGCTCGCTCGCTGGCTCGCTTGGAGGCGCGCCGCCTCTGGGCGGAACAGGTTCAGAAGGGGGATGAACGGCCATCGGAAAGCGGCTACGATGTCGGAACGCCAAGGAGGGCACCCCGCACGACAGCCCGTCGTGATCGAGACGGAGGCCCTCCATGATCCAGCCGCGTTGCGCCGTCTACGCCCGTTACTCATCCGAGCAACAGCGCGAGCAGTCGATCGCCGACCAGCTTCGCGTCTGCTACAGAAGGGCCGAGAGCGAAGGCTGGCAGGTCGTTGAGGTCTTAAGCGACGCTGCGATCTCCGGTGCCACGACAGAACGCCCGGGCTATCAGGCACTGCTCTGCGCTCTTCGGGCGGGGGCGATCGATGTCGTCCTGACCGAGAGCCTGGATCGCCTGTCGCGCGACCAGGAGTACATCGCCTCCTTCTATAAGCAGGCCGTGTTCGCCCGCGTCCGCGTTATCACCTTGGCAGAGGGCGAGATCAGCGAACTCCATATCGGTTTGAAGGGTACCATGGGGGCGCTCTACCTCAAGGATCTCGCCGATAAGACAAGGCGTGGTCTCGAAGGGCGCGCTCGTGCCGGACGCGGTACCGGCCGCGCCCCCTACGGATACCGCTTCATTCGCGGCAAGCTGGCTGAGAATGGCGAGCTGGAGCGCGGCCTACGGGAGATCGACCCCGCCAAGGCGACCGTCGTGCAGAAGATCTTCCGGGACTACGCTGCCGGCGTCAGCCCAAAGGCGATTGCGCGATCCCTGAATGCGGATGGCATCGCAGGCCCCGCCGGCGGACCCTGGCTGGAGGGCACCATCCGCGGCAGAGCCGGGCGCGGCAGCGGGATCCTTCGTAATCCCCTCTATGCCGGTCGAGGGGTGTGGAACCGCCAGCAGACGCTCAAGGATCCGACGACGGGCAAATGCGTCAATCGGCCGAACCCGCGCCAAGCCCTGGTCACGACTGACTTGCCGGAGCTCCGGCTGATCGACGAGCCCACCTGGGCCGCCGTGCAGGACCGGCTGGCCCGAGATGCCACGGCCCGCATCGAGGCGGACGGCCCGCACTTCTGGGAACGGCGCCGGCCGCATTCCGTCGTCTCAGGCAAGGTGTTCTGCGGCGAGTGCGGGCGGACGTTCAAAGCCGTTGGCAGCGACTACCTCGCCTGCACGGCTGCGCGCGAGGGGATATGCACGAACCGCGCCTTTGTACGGCGGGGTCGTTTGGAGCACAGGGTCTGTGACGCATTGGCAAAGCAGTTGATGGATCCCGGGCTGGCTGACGAGTTCTCCGTGGCATTTGAACAGGAATGGAAACGCCTAGCCGCGGAGCAGCGGGCCGGGATGGCAGGCCATGAGGAAGAGTTGCGCGACGTCGAGCGGCGCATCACCCACCTCGTCGATGCACTGGCGGAGGGGGTGGCCGCCTACAGCGTGAAGCAGCGCTTGGTCGCACTGGAAGCGCGCCGGAGCAAACTTGAAGCATCGCTGAAGGCCTGCCCGCCTCCCGCGCCGCAGTCAGTGCCGAATCTTGGAATCGTATACCGAGAACGGGTTGCGGCGCTGAACACGGCCCTCGGTGGTGCTGAGGCCACCGAGGCCCGGGAGGCTGCGCGTGCGCTGATCGACCGTATCGTCATCGGTCAGCCGGATGACGATGGCGGGCCTCCCAGGATTGAGCTTTTCGGTGACCTCGCGGCTATGCTCGGCATCGCAGGCGTTACGCCCTTTGCGGGGCCGGCAGCCCGGGACCAAACCAGCTTGGCCGCCGCGGCGCTGCGTTCGGCAAAGAAGGATAAGGGAAGGCAGAGCCTTCCCCATCAGAGCCGCAGGCACCCCTTCGGCAGCGCCGGCCACACGAACCACGCCCCATTGGCATAGAGCCGTGCCGGCAGTCCCGGCGCCTCATCCCGCAGCAGCACGAAGCCGTTGCCGGTTTCCAGCAGCGCCGCGTCCGTGGCGCTGACCGCCCGGCCCAGCGAGGCGGAGGGCCCGAAGGCGATGGCGCCGGGCGGGTCCACCACCAGCGCCAGCGCCGCCATGCCGCCGAACCACGCCAGCAGCGCCAGGCCCATGCCGCGCAGCAGGCGGAGCGTGCCCTCAATAGTCATAGGCGTGCTCGAAGCTGGCGCCGGCCGCCGCGGCGTCCCGCATCAGCCGGGTGAGGTCCGGCAGGGCCACGTCCAGGCCGAGGCGGCGCCAGCCCGGGCGGGACTGGATGGGCAGGGCGAAGACCGGGTCGCCCGGCAGCGCCACGCCATCGGGCGCCAGCACGGTGACGAGGATGCGGGGATTGCCCGCGATCTCCCGCACCTCCCCTGCCCGCTGCGCGATCCCGCCAAGGATTTCCGTGAAGGCGCGGTAGCGGGGGGTCTCGATCAGGGTGGCGCCGTCCTCGAAGCGGCGGAGGATGGTGATGCGGGGATCGGCCTCGGGATCGCCGCCCGTGATGACGCTGCGGATGCGGAGCGCGGCCGGGGCGGCGCCGGCCAGGGCGCCGATTGCCACCGCATAGGCGGCGCGGCCGCCATAGAGGGCGCTGAGCCAGGCGCGGCGTTCGGTGCTGCGGAGCAGGCTGACCTCGCCATAGGGCGTCTCCTCCCACAGGCGGGAGAGTTCGGTCGCGAAGGGGTATTCGTACCAGGGCACCTGGCGGAGGAAGGTGGCGTAGTCCTCCGCGACGCGCAGGGCGAACTCGTCCTCCGGCGTGCGGCGCGGGCCGCGGGCCCAGGCGGTGAGCGCGCCGATCGTGCGTTCATAGGCGCCGATCACCGCCATCTCCGCGGTGAAGCTGATGCCGATGACGTAGTTCGTCGTCTTCTGGTCGGCGGTCGCCGCGCCGGTGCGCGCGGCCTCCCGCGTCGCGTGGCAGAGGCTGCGCCAGAAGCCGGCGATGGAGGCGAGGTAGTCGAAGGAGGATTCGGAGGCCTGGCGCGCGACGCCGGCCATGTCCTCATAGGCGTGGACGATGAACCATTCGGGATAGGTCAGGAAGCTGTCGCCCGCGGCGCGGCGCCATTCCGCGCCGCCGAGGTCGTAGCGCGGCGCGGGCGGGGCACGGTCGGTGGATTCCGCGACGCAGCGCTGCTCCACCACCACCACGGGGGCGGCCGCCAGCAGCAGCAGCGGCAGCACCACCAGCGCGAGGCGCCGGGCCCAGCGCCGCCAGGGCCGGCGCTTCATCCGCGACGCGCGCCAAGCCATCCCGTGGCCATCCCGAAGCCGCCCAATGCCAGATGGGGAATGCTGGAAAGGAAACTGACCATCCAGGGCATGTCGCGCGCGATGCCGTGGATGAAGAGGCTGAGGTCGAGGAAGCTGGCGCCGGTCAGCACGCCACAGATTCCATCGATGAAGTAGAGCGTGCCGAAGACCCTGAGGAAGGTGACGGAGGCCGCGCGCCCCATCGCGACCGCGGCCAGCGCCCAGAGCGCGGACGCCAGGTGCAGCGCATCCTTGTAGATGTCGAGCCGGAAGAGGCCGAAGACCCGGCCTTCATCATCCACGAAGGCGGGGACGTAGTTGGTGATGGCCGCGAAGAGCAGCGCGGCGGCGAGGAGCGAGGCGGCAAGACGTGGGCTCATTTCAGGCAAGATAGCCGTCCCACAGCGCGTGTCGGAACAACAGGCCGGGATCGTAGTGGCGCTTGCGCTCCGCGAAGAAGGCGGCGCGGGGATAGGCGCGCTGGAACTGGTCCCGCCGCGTATGCAGGCGATAGGGCAGGTAGTAGGCGCCACCGAGGGCGATGACGCGCTCCACCAGCGCCTCCGTCATCAGCAGCATGTCGGCCTCCCCCTCCGCCGAGATGTCCTGGGAGAAGGACATCACCGCCGCGATGCGCGGCTGCGGGGCGTAGCGGAGCACGCTCAACTCGTCCGTGCCGACATAGCGGAGTGTCACATTGATGAATTCCGCCGCGGCGGGCGGGATGATGTCGCGGCAGGCCTGGCGGAAATCGCGGAAGCGCTCGGGCGGCACGAAGTATTCGTGCAGGATGTCGGTGCGCCGGCGGGCGGTGTTCGCCAGGTTGGAGACGGGCTCGACCATCAGCGTGTTGCGGGTCGCGAGCCCGGTGCCGATGGCGGGCATCAGGCGCGTCTCCGCCACCCAGCGCAGGCGCTTCGCCGTCTCGCTGCCGATCTGCTGGCGGTAGATGGTGTTGGAGATGCCGGTCATCAGGCTGTGGTTGGCGGCCGGCGGCAGCGTGGCGGGCTGGGGCGAGACGGCGCGAGAGACGGTCAGGATCGCATCCTCGAACAGCGCCTCCCGCGCCACGGAGAGCCGCCCATAGGCCATGGAGACGGTGGGATCGCGCGCGACCTGGGGGATGAAGGCCTCCGCGAAATCGGCGCCCGGCAGCAGCTGCGCATAGGGGCGGAGCATGAGGTTGGGCACGACCTCGATATCCAGGTCGAGGATGACGCCGAAGAGGCCGTAGCCGCCGGCCATCAGGCCGAAGAGCTCCGCGTTCCGGTCCCGCGCGCAGTCCAGGATGGTGCCATCCGCCAGCATGACGCGGCAGGACCGGACGGTGCTGGCGAAGGGGCCGTGCGGCACGGGCCAGCCATGGGCGTTGACGCTGAAGGTGGCGGCGGCGCCGAAATCGGCATTGGACTGCATCACCTTGGGGGAGAGCCCCTGCGGGTCCAGCCAGCCGATGATCTCCGACCAGGTGGCGCCGGCGGAGACGCGGGCGATGCCGTTGGCGCGGTCCAGCTCGAACCAGGGATTCGTGAGCGTGATGCCGGTGCCGTCGCGCGCGAGCGATTGCGCGCCCATGGAATGGCGGGCGGCGCCGACCACGACGGGGCGGCGCGCGGCGGCGGCATCCCGCAGCTCGGCGCGCAGAGCTTCGTGCCAGGCGCCGGCGCGGTCGGTCGCGGGGCGCCAGTGGCGGGCGACGGGGGTGGGGTTCAGCCGGCTGGCATCGTTCATGACGATGCGGGACTGCGCGGCGCCGATGCGGGGCGACAGGGCGGCCGCGGGCAGCAGGGCGGTGGCGGTCAGGGCATCCCGGCGGGTGATCGGCACGCGCGTCTCCTCCAGGGGTGGGATGGTGGCGCGGAAGGGGGGCGGCGGCCAAGGGTGGCGGCGGCGGCGCCCGGGCAAAAGAAAGGGCCGGTCGCATCGCTGCGACCGGCCCGAAGGGGCCGACCCCGGGCGGGGGCCGAAGGCCACAAGGGCCTGGGGCTCCACCAGATCGGCCTCGTCGGCGCAGGCCTGCCGGGAAATGGCCAGCGCCGAAGCCGGGCGCGCCTGGGGCGCGCCGAAGTCTCAGCCCTGGCCGGCCGGCGTCTGCGCGGCGGGGCGGGCGCGGCGGGCGGCGGCGCGCTGGCCGTTCTGCCGGTGGCGGCGGGCGGCCGCGGCTTCGCGGCGCTGGCGGCGCTGCGCGCGGGTCTGGGTCTGGCCGTCGCGGGCCGCGGCCACTTCCTCATACGGCGTGCCGTTCGGCGCGACGGGGCTGGTGGCGCCGGCGGGCGCCGCCAGCAGGACGGGCGCGGCGATGGCGGCGGCGGCGAACAACAGGCGAAGGGACATGCGCATGGATGCGTTCCTGACTCCGGGGCGGATGGGTAGCGTCGCTGGCGACCGGGGGGAAACGCCGTCGAGGGAGCCCCAGGGTGCGCCCTGGCCCCTGACGGGGCCATGGGGCGCAACTGAAATCCATGTAATCCAAAGCGCTTGGCGCGCGTTCTTCGCGCGCAGTCTCGTCAGATGAGGCAGAGGGCCTGGAGTTCGCGCCGCAGCGCCGGCGGCAGGGCTTCCAGCCCCGTCGCGGCGGCGCCGCCGCGGGGCGCGTCCGGCGGCGCGGCCGCGGGCTCCAGGTAGCGCCAGCCCTGGAAGGGCTTCTGCGGCCGCGGCTCCACCAGCACCAGCTCGGGATCCAGCACCAGGCCGGCGCAGGCGCTGCCATCGTCCCACCGCTCCTCCCGCACATCCAGGATGCGCTGGCGGACGCGGATGAAGCCGGAGACGACCCAGTAGAGCGACCCGCCCTCCGTCAGCTCGGCCGCGCGCTTCGGCACCATGCGCGTCTGGTGGCGCAGCGGCGGGTCGATCGCGGCGCGGCGCGCCTGGTTGGCGGCGAGTTCCGCCACCTCCTTCGGCCCGACGCAGAGTTTCAGCAGGTGCAGCATGGCGCTGCCATGTGGCAGCAGGCCGAGTCCCTGCAAGCCCCGCCCGGCGCGCGGGCAGGCTTGCCCCCCCTTGCGGTCCGGCAGTAAGGCGTCCGGTAACAATAAATGAACGGGAGGAAGCGTCATGCGTCGCCGCCATATCCTTGCCGCCCCGGCCCTCGGCCTGGCGGCGTCCTGGCGCGCGGGCGCGGCCTCCGCCCAGCCACGCAACCCCTCCTGGCCGCGCAGCCTGACCATGGGCACGGCGGCGCCCGGCGGGACCTATGCCCTCTATGGCCCGGCCTGGGGGCAGATGGCGCAGGAGGCGACGGGGATCGCCATCGCCTACCGCAACACCCAGGGGCCCAACCACAACATCATCCTGGTGAACCGGCGGGAGGCGGAGCTGGGCATGGTGACGATGGGGGTCGCGCTGCAGGCCTGGAACGGCCAGGCGGAATGGACGCAGGGCAACCGCTTCCGCGAGATCCGCGCCCTGTTCCCGATGTACGACACGCCCTTCCACGGCATCGCGCTGAAGCGCAGCGGCATCACCGGCCATGCGCAGCTCGGCGGGCGGTCGGTGGGCGCGGGGCCGCGCGGCGGCACGCCCGGCACCTACTACCCGCAGATCCTGAACACGCTGGGCGTGCGGCCTTCCGCCGTGCGCTACGGATCGGCCACCGACCTGGTCGGCCAGCTGCAGGACGGGCTGCTGGACTGCTTCCTCTTCGCCTCCGGCGTGCCGGTGCCGGCCTTCAGCGAGGTCGAGGCGCAGGCGGATGTCCACTTCCTCGACTTCACGGCGGAGGAGGTGCGGCGGCTGACGATGCAGTTCGCGGAGCTGACGCCGGGCACGCTTCCGATGGGCACCTACCGCAAGCAGGAAAGGCCGCTGACCATCGTCGGCATGTACAACTTCGCCATCGGCCACCGCAGCCTGCCGGACGAGGTGGCCTATGAGATCACCAAGGCGGTGCTGGGGCAGAATGCGCGCTTCCGCCAGGCCATCGCCGCGGCGGCGGAGACGCTGGCCGAGAACTGGACGAAGAACAGCTTCCTGCCCTTCCACCCCGGCGCCGCGCGCTACCTGCGCGAAGCGGGGCATGCGGTGCCGGACCGGCTGGTTCAGCCCTGACGATCCTGCGCCGCTGCCTCACACAACCGTGAGGCGGGCCGTTACAACCGCCCGTCGTTCACTGTCCGGCAAGGTGGGTCTGAGAGTTTTCCGGCATACACTCATCCGGAAGCTCGAAAAGAATGCGACTGATCCCGGACTTCACCGTGGGCCGCAAGCTGGCGGCCTCGGCCCTGCTCACCCTGGCCATGCTGGCCGTGCTGACGGCGCTGGTGTGGCGGGCCACCACCGGCATCATCGGGGAACAGGCCGCCTCCGCCCAGACCGAGGCCGCGATGGACCGGCTGGACGAGGGCGAGGGCCTGCTGCGCGAGGTGGCGGTGCTGGAGCGCGACCTGCTGCTGCTGCACCTGGAGGCGGAGCAGGAGCCGGCCTGGCAGCGGATCGCCGCCGCGCTGGAGCAGGGGCGCCGGGTGGTGCGGGATGCCGGGCAGCGGCTGGGCCGGCCGGAGATGACGGCGGCGCTGCAGCGGCTGGACGGCGCGGCGGCCACCTACGGCCAGGCGCTGGAACAGGTGGCGCGGCAGCGGCTGCTGATGATCCAGGCCCGCGACAACGAGCTTTTCCCCCGCAGCAGCGAATATGACAGCCTGTTCGAGGCGGTGGCCGCGGCGATCGGCTTCGACGTGCCGGCCGACCAGCAGGAGGATGCGCGCCAGCGGCTGATGACGGTGCACGCCGCGGTGAACGACACGCGGCTTGGCATCCAGCGCCTGCTGGCGACCGGGGAGGAGGCGCAGGTGCGCCGCGTGCGCCGCGGCATCGCGCAGGGGCGCGTGCATGGCCGGGGCCTCGCCTCCATCGAGGCGCCGCCGCGCGTGAAGGAGGACATCAACCGCCTGATGGACCGCGCCATCGCGGTGGGCGAGGCGTCGAGCAAGGTTCTGGCGGCGGGCGAGGAAATCGCGAAGCTGCGGCGCGAACAGGTGGAGCCCGCCCGCGCGGCGCTGCGCGAGGCGATCGGCGCGGTGAGCGAGGCGTCGCTGCGGATTTCCGCCGCGCAGCGCGCCGCCGTGGCGCAGGAGGCCGAGGGCGCCCGCCAGGGCACCATCTGGGCGGCGCTGGCCATCGCCGTGGTGCTGGTGCTGTCCGGCCTGCTGCTGGCCCGCGCCATCGGCGCGCCGCTGCGCCGCCTGTCCGGCGTGATGGGCCGGATCGCCGATGGCGACGCGACCATCGCCGTGCCGCATCGCGGCCGGCGGGACGAGATCGGCGCCATCGCCGAGGCGCTGGAGACGCTGCGCGTGACCACCGGCCGCGCCTTCGCCCAGCAGCAGATGATCGAGCAGCTGCCCACCGCGGTGATGTCCGCCGACCCCAACGACGATTTCCGCATGACCTACATGAACGCGGAGACGAAGGCGCTGGTGGCGCGGCTGCGGCACCTGATGCCGACGGATGCGGACAGCATGATCGGCCAGTCCATCGACATCTTCCACAAGGACCCCGGCCACCAGCGGGCCATCCTGTCCGACCCCGCCCGCCTGCCGCATACCACCCGCATCATGCTGGGGGATGAGGTGATCGAGCTGCGCATCTCCGCCATCCGCGACGCCGCCGGCCACTACACCGCCGCCATGCTGTGCTGGAACGTGGCGACGGAGAAGGTGCGCCTGGCCGATACCTTCGAACGGGAAGTGGGCCATGTGGTCGGCGCGGTCGCGGAAAGCGCGCAGCGGCTGCGGCAATCCGCGGTCGGGCTCAGCGCCTCGGCCGAGACATCCGGCACCCAGGCGGCGGCGGTGGCCGCGGCGGGCGGGCGGGCGCAGGCCGATGTGCAGGCCGTGGCGGCGGCGGCCGAGGAGATGGCGGCCTCCGTCACCGAGATCTCCCGCCAGGTGGCGGAAGCCGCCAGCGTGGCGAGCCAGGCGGTGGCGGAGACGCGGGCCACGGACACCACCGTGCAGGGGCTGGCGGATGCGGCTTCCCGCATCGGCGACGTGGTGCGGCTGATCGGCGACATCGCCGGGCAGACCAACCTTCTCGCCCTCAACGCGACCATCGAGGCGGCGCGCGCCGGCGATGCCGGCAAGGGCTTCGCGGTGGTGGCGAGCGAGGTGAAGACCCTGGCCGGGCAGACCGCCCGCGCCACGGAGGAGATCGGCCAGCAGATCGGCCAGATGCAGGCCGCCACCAGCCAGGCCGTCGCCGCCATCCGCGGCATCGGCACGACGGTGGAACGGACCAGCGAGATCGCGACCGCCATCGCCGCGGCGGTGGAGGAGCAGGGCGCCGCGACGCAGGAGATCGCCCGCAGCGCCGCCCAGGTGGCGGAAGCCACCCAGACCGTGGCCACGGGGATCGAGGGCATCCGCGGCGCCGCCAACGCCACCGGCGGCGCGGCGACCGCGGTGCGCGACGACAGCGGCACCCTGGCCAGCCAGGCGGAGCTGCTGCGCGCCAAGACGGACGGCTTCCTGCGCGCCGTCCGCGCCCTGTAGCCCGGCTTCAGCGTCGGCCGCGACGCTGGAACCGGTCCGGACGCTTGGTTTCGCGCATGTTCCGGATCGTCGGGCGGCCCCGCCCGACTTGAAGATGCGCCGGCCCGGCGGCGGAGGGGGCCTGCGGCTTGCCCCCTCCGCGCCTTCCGCCTAAGCCGCCCCTCCCCTTCCAGGCAGGAGCGGCAGCATGGGCATGAAGGTCGCGGTCGTCGGCGCCACCGGCGCGGTGGGGCGGGAGATCCTCAAGACACTCGCGGAACGGTCCTTCCCGGCGGATGAGGTCGTGGCGCTGAGCGCCGGCCGCGGCGGCGGACAGGAGGTTTCCTACGGCGAGGAGGCGGTGCTGAAGGTCCGCGGCCTGGACGGGCACGATTTCGGCGACACGGACCTTGTCTTCTTCGCGGCCGGCGCCGCGGCCAGCCAGATGCACGCGCCGCGCGCCGCCGGCCAGGGCTGCATCGTGATCGACGACAGCAGCGCCTTCCGCATGGAGCCCGACGTGCCGCTGGTGGTGCCGGAGGTGAATGCGGCGGCGCTCACCCGCTTCCGCAAGCGGCGCATCATCGGCAATCCGAGCCCGGGCAGCATCCAGCTGGCGGTCGCGCTGAAGCCGCTGCACGACATCGGCAAGGCGCGGCGCGTGGTGATCTCCACCTACCAGTCCGTCTCCGGCGCGGGGCGGGAGGGGATGGACGAGCTCTGGACCCAGACGCGCGGCGTCTATGTGAACGAGACGCCGCCCGCCGAGCAGTTCCCGAAGCAGATCGCCTTCAACTGCATCCCCCATGTCGGCGACTTCATGGATGACGGCGCGACGCGGGAGGAATGGGCCCTGGCGGCGGAGGCGCGGAAGATCCTGGACCCCGACATCGCCGTGGCGGCGACCTGCGTGCGCGTGCCGGTCTTCATCGGCAATGCCCAGGCCGTGCAGGTGGCCTTCGAACGCCCGGTGACGGAAGCCGATGCCCGCGCCGCGCTGCGGGAGGCGCCGGGCGTGATCGTGCTCGACCGGCGGGAGGATGGCGGCTACGCCACCGCGGCCGAGACCTCCGGCGAGGATGCCGTCTATGTCAGCCGCCTGCGCCGCGACCTGACGGTGCCCTATGGCCTCGGCTTCTGGAGCGTGACGGACAATCTGCGCAAGGGATCGGCGCTGAACGCGGTGCAGATCGCGGAGGAACTGGTGGCGCGGAAGCTGGTGGGGAAGTGAGGCGTCCTCAGCCGCCCCGGAACATCGCCGCCACTTCCCGCGCCATCCAGGGCGCGGTGCTGAACTTGCCGCTGTCCACGGAGACGTAGCGGCCGGTGCGGCGGATGCCGAAGCGGTCGCGGCGGTGCAGGCCGGCGGCGGGGTCGTGCAGCGGGCCGCTGCCCGGGGCGACCACCCAGCTGCCCTGCACATCGGTATGCGCCGCCCCGTCCGCGACGCGGCGGATGGCCGGCAGGTGTTCCGCCAGCCCGTCCAGGATCCGCGCCGCCAGGGCCTGGCGCCCGGCCTCGTCCAGGGCCGGCAGGGGCGGTGGCGCGGCGTCCCGGCCTTCCGCCACCAGCCCCGCGGGATACCAGGACAGGTAGAAATCCCGGTCGCCATAGGCCTTCACGTCGCCGAAGGGGCCGGTCCCGATCAGGGCATTGTCCTGCGCCACCGGGCGGGCGGTGTGGATGAACAGCGCGTAGCGGTAGCGGTGGGTCAGCTCCGGCGCCGGGGCCAGGCCGATGCCCTGGTCGATCACGCAGCGGCCTTCCCACAGCGCGTTGACGACGATGGTGAAGGGCCCGTCCGGCCCGGCCTCGGTCTCCACCCGGAAGGGGCCGTCCAGCCCGTCCGCGGCCGCGGCCGGCCGCACGCCCAGCACGCGGGTGCCGGCGCGCAGCTCGATCCGCTGTTCCGCCGCCAGGGCGGCGATGTAGCGGCGGGCGAGCCAGCGGGAGGAGACGCTGCGTTCCGGCAGCCGCCAGCCGCCCAGGATGGCGCCGCCTTCCGGCGCCAGGCCCGCGATCTCCGCGCCCGTCAGGGGGGTGGCGCCGCGGCGGGCGGCGTCGTCCCAGTAGCGCCCGGCATCGGGATGGCTGCGCACCAGGTCGGAGACGCGGCGGAAATAGGCGTCGATGCCGGGCTGCTGGACCACGGAATCGCGGTGCAGCAGGAAGATCTCGTCCCGCGGCGTGGTGGCGCCGGCGATGGAGCCGCCGAGCAGGTCCTCCACGATGTCCTTGAACAGCAGCCCGCCGGGCAGCAGCTGGCGCGCGGTGCCCAGGCTGGGGTCGGCGGCGTAGAGGTAGCCGAGATGGAGCTTGCCGTCGTTCCAGCCGCTCGATCCCTCGAAGGGTTGTCGCGCCTGGTCGAACAAAGTCACGCTGTAGCCTTGCCGCGCCATGTACAGCGCGGTCGAGCAGCCCGTGATGCCCGCCCCGAGCACCGCTACCCTGCCTGTTGCCCGCTTGCCGCGGCGTCGTGGCGTCTCCATCAACAAGACGGTAGGCGGGCCTTCCCGGATGGGCAAGGAAGGGGTGGCGGGGGGACGCCTTCAGAAGAACAGCCGCAGGATGGCGCCCAGCGCCGCGCCGCCGGTCAGCAGCTTGTGCAGCACCTCCAGCGCCCGGGCCAGGCGAGGGCGGGCGGGCGCTTCGGCGCCGGGGGGCGGGCAGGGCGCGGCCGGGCGGCGGGGGGCGAAGCGCGGCAGCGTGCGAGGCTCGGGCTTGCGCATGGCTATAGGATAGCATTCCTATAACCTCGATGCACGATTCGTCGGATGGACGCCTGTCCATGTTGCACCGCGTTGACGCTATGGCGCGGTGCACCATAAAAGCATCCACAAGGTTGAGCGCGCGCCCTGCCTCGACGTCGGGCGCGCCATGAGGAGCGGGCGCCGCATGTCGACAATGCAGGATTCGCGGGAGGCGACCATGATCGGTCGCCGGTCGGATGGCACGCCGGTCAGGCGGCCTCTGTCGCCGCATCTGCAGGTCTATGACATGCTGCAGATGACGAGCGCGCTGTCGATCAGCCATCGCATCACGGGCGTGATCTGGTCCGTGGGCGCGGCTGTCATGGTGTGGTGGCTGGTGGCCGCGGCGTCGGGGCCGGAGGCTTTCGCCACGGTTCAATGGTTTCTTGGCTCCTTCATCGGCATCCTGTTCCTGATGGGGCTGACGGGCGCGGCCTGGTTCCACACGCTGGCGGGCATCCGCCACCTGCTGTGGGATGCGGGCTGGGGCTACGACATCCCGACCGTCTACAAGACGGGCCGTGCGGTGCTGGTCGGCACGGGCGTGCTGACGGCGCTCACCTGGCTCGCGCTGCTGATCTCCTGGTAAGGGGCTGAACCATGTCGCATTCGACCGGGGAAGCGCCCCGCCAGTCCCAGCTCCGCACGCCGCTCGGCCGCGTGCGGGGCGCGGGTTCCGCCAAGTCCGGCGTCGCGCATTGGTGGGGGCAGCGCGTGACCTCCATCGCGCTGCTGCCGCTGACGATCTGGTTCATCGCCTCGCTCGCCACCTCCGCCGGCATGCCGCACCATGTGGCGCAGGCCTGGATCGGGCATCCGCTGAACGCGGTGCTGCTGCTGGCGCTGATCGGGCTGACCTTCCACCACATCGCGGCGGGGCTGCAGGTGGTGATCGAGGATTATGCCAGCACCGAGGGTTCCAAGATCGCTGCCGTGCTGGCGGTGAAGTTCGTCTGCGTGCTGCTGGCGCTGGCGGCGGCGCTCGCCGTGCTGCGCATTGCGGTCTGACGCGGCGACCATAGTTCAAGGCCTGGCGGCAGGGGCTACGGGGCCCCGCCTGATGAATGGACGGCACAGCTGATGAACGCCATCTCGAAGCCCTCGATCGGCAATGGTGCGTATCGCATCGTCGATCATACCTATGACGTGGTCGTGGTCGGCGCCGGTGGCGCGGGCCTGCGCGCCACCTTCGGCATGGGGGCCTCCGGCCTCAAGACCGCCTGCATCACCAAGGTCTTCCCGACGCGCTCCCACACGGTGGCCGCGCAGGGTGGCGTGGGCGCCGCGCTCGGCAACATGGGCGAGGATGACTGGCGCTGGCACATGTACGACACCGTGAAGGGGTCGGACTGGCTGGGTGACCAGGACGCCATCGAGTACATGTGCCGCGAGGCGATCCCGGCGATCATCGAGCTCGAGCATTTCGGCGTGCCCTTCAGCCGGACCGAGGACGGCAAGATCTACCAGCGCCCCTTCGGCGGCCACATGCAGCATTACGGCAAGACGCCGGCGATGCGCGCCTGCGCCGCGGCGGACCGCACGGGCCACGCCATCCTGCACACGCTCTACCAGCAGGCGCTGAAGGCCAATTGCGAGTTCTTCGTCGAGTACATCGCCCTCGACCTGATCATGGATGACGAAGGCGCCTGCCGCGGCGTCACCGCCTGGTGCCTGGAGGATGGCTCGCTCCATCGCTTCCGCGCCCAGTCCGTGGTGCTGGCGACGGGCGGCTATGGCCGCGCCTATTTCTCCTGCACCTCCGCCCATACCTGCACGGGCGATGGCGGCGGCATGGTGCTGCGCGCCGGCCTGCCGCTGCAGGACAATGAATTCGTCCAGTTCCACCCGACCGGCATCTACGGCTCCGGCTGCCTGGTGACGGAGGGTGCGCGCGGCGAGGGCGGCTACCTCACCAACTCCGAGGGCGAGCGCTTCATGGAGCGCTACGCGCCGACGGCGAAGGACCTGGCGTCGCGCGACGTCGTCTCCCGCGCCATGTCGATGGAGATTCGGGAGGGCCGCGGCGTCGGCCCGCTGAAGGACCACATCCACCTGCACCTGGAGCACCTCGGCGCCGACCTGCTGCATGAGCGGCTGCCGGGCATTTCCGAGACGGCGAAGATCTTCGCCGGCGTGGACGTGACGAAGGAGCCGATCCCGATGCTCCCGACCGTCCACTACAACATGGGCGGCATCCCCACGAACATCCACACCGAGGTCCTGAACCCGACGGCGGGCGACCAGGACCGGGTGGTGCGTGGGCTGATGGCGGTGGGCGAGGCCGCCTGCGTCTCCGTCCACGGCGCCAACCGGCTTGGCACCAACAGCCTGCTCGACCTCGTGGTGTTCGGCCGCGCGGCCGCGCATCGCGCCGCCGAGACGATCAAGCCGGGTGCGACCCAGGCGCCGCTGCCGCCGGGCGCGGGCGAGGCCTCCTTCGCCCGCTTCGACAAGGTGCGCCACACCAAGGGCGGTTCCTCCGTCGCCGATGTCCGGCTGCAGATGCAGCGGACGATGCAGGAACACGCCGCGGTGTTCCGGACCAGCGAGCTGCTGGCCGAGGGCGTGCAGAAGATGAACAAGGTGGCGGCGGGCTACGAGGATATCCGCATCGCCGACCGCAGCCTGATCTGGAACAGCGACCTGCTGGAGGCGCTGGAGCTGGACAACCTGCTCGGCAACGCGCTGACCACGATCGTCGGCGCCGATGCGCGCAAGGAAAGCCGCGGCGCGCATGCGCATGAGGATTTCCCGGAGCGCGACGACCAGAACTGGATGAAGCACACCCTCGCCTGGGTCGATGACAAGCGGAACGTCAAGCTCGACTACCGCGACGTGAAGATGCGCACGCTGACCAACGAAGTGCAGGTCTTCCCGCCCAAGGCCCGCGTGTACTAGGAGCCCGATGGATCATGGCTACCTTTACGCTGCCCAAGAACTCCACGATCTCGAAGGGCAAGCACTATCCCGCGCCGCATGGCGCGAAGAAGGTGCGGAGCTTCAAGATCTATCGCTGGGATCCCGATAGCGGGGAGAACCCGCGCACGGATACCTATGACATCGACCTCGATGCCTGCGGGCCGATGGTTCTCGATGCCCTCATCAAGATCAAGAACGAGGTGGACACCACGCTGACCTTCCGGCGGTCCTGCCGGGAGGGCATCTGCGGCTCCTGCTCGATGAACATCGACGGGCTGAACACCCTGGCCTGCCTGAAGCCGATCGAGGATGTGAAGGGCGAGGTGAAGATCCACCCGCTGCCGCACATGCCGGTGGTGAAGGATCTGGTGCCCGACCTCAGCCAGATCTACGCGCAGCTCCGCAGCGTGGAGCCCTGGCTGAAGGCCGATACGCCCCCGCCGCCGGATGGGGAGCGGCTGCAGTCGAAGGAGGAGCGGGCGAAGCTCGACGGCCTCTGGGAATGCATCCTCTGCTTCTGCTGCTCGACGGCCTGCCCCTCCTACTGGTGGAACGGCGACCGGTATCTGGGCCCGGCGGTGCTGCTGCAGGCCTATCGCTGGATCGCGGACAGCCGCGACGAGGCGACGGGCGAGCGGCTGGATGCGCTGGAGGATCCCTTCAAGCTCTATCGCTGCCACACCATCATGAACTGCGCCCGCACCTGCCCGAAGGGGCTGAACCCGGGCCAGGCGATCGGCGAGATCAAGAAGATGCTGGCCGAGCGCCAGGTCTGAACGACCACGCCGCTGAGGCATGGAAGGGCCCGCCGGCGACGGCGGGCCCTTTTGCGTTTCAGCGGAGATAGGGATCCAGCAGCGGCAGCGACAGCAGGGCGGAGGCCGCGATCATCGCGTAGCAGGCGCGGCGGAAGACCACCGGGGACATGATGGTGAAGAGCCGCGTGCCGACCCAGGTGCCGAAGGCATAGACCGGTGCCGCCACGACCAGCGGGCCCAGCAGCGCCGCGCTGAACAGGCCGGCGATGGCGAAGCCCGCCGCGGTCAGGAAGCCACTCGCCGCCAGGAACAGGTTGAAGACGGCGCGCAGCTGCGCCGGCGGCAGGTGGCGGCCGAGCAGCCAGGCCATCACCGGCGGCCCCGGCACCAGCGCCACGCCCGCCAGCACCCCCGCCACCCCGCCCACGCCGATGGCGGCCCCCCGATGCGGCGTGGCGGGGAAGCGAAGCCCCGAGGCCGCCAGCGCCAGCAGCGCCAGGATCACGCCGGCCACCAGCCAGCGCAGCGCCAGCGGATCGGCCATGGCCAGCAGCCCGATGCCGAAGGGCAGGCCCAGCAGCACGCCGAGGCTGAGCCACCCCACCTCCGCCTTGTCCGCCAGGCCCCAGGCGCCCCGCAGCAGCAGGATCATCGGCACGAAGTCGATCACCAGCAGCAGCGGCGCCGCCAGCCGCGGCCCCACCGCGAAGGCCGCCAGCGGCATGAAGATCAGCGCCGCGCCGAAGCCGGAGAAGCCGCGGGCGATGCCACTCGCGAGGGATGCCAGGACCAGGGCGGCCAGCGGAATGCCCTCCGGGATCGTCATGCCCGGCGGAACACGACGATGAGGTTGTTGGCCGGCATGGGCGTGACCTCGGGCGGGGCGAAGCCCCGGGTGGCGGCCAGCGCGGCAACCTCCTCCAGATGCCGCAGCCCCCATGCGGGGTCGCGGGCGCGGAGGCTCTGGTCGAATTCCTCGTTGCTCGGCGCGGTCGGCACGGCCGCCTGGCGGTAGGGGCCGTAGAGGATCAGGGGGGCACCCGGCGGCAGCACCCGCGCCGCGCCGCGCAGCAGGCCCTTGGTCGCCGTCCAGGGGGCGATGTGGATCATGTTGATGCAGAGCAGGGCATCGGCGGCGGCGATGGGCCAATCGGCGCTGGCATCCAGCGCGAGCGGGGGGCGGATATTGGCGAAACCCCCGCACCAGGCGGCGATGCTGGCGCGGTTGCCGGGATCGGGGTCCGTCGGCTGCCAGTCCAGCGCGGGCAGGGCCGCGGCGAAATGGGCGCAATGCTCGCCGGTGCCGCTGGCCACTTCCAGCACCAGGCCGCGCGGCGGCAGCAGGCGGCGCAGCTGCGCCAGGATCGGGTCGCGGTTGCGCAGCGTGGCGGGGGCGTATCGGCGCGGATCGTCGCTCATGCCCCCCGGCATCCGCCCGGCGCCGCGCGCCGTCAACCGGCAACCCCGCGCGCCGCATCCCGTTTCCCCCGCATGCCGCGATGGGCGGCCAGGAGGACACGCCATGACGCATCACACGCTGCACCAGGTGCAGGAACACATGAAGGTCGTCGGCAGCGATGGGGAGGAGGTCGGCACGGTCGATCACCTCGACGGCGACCGCATCAAGCTGACGCGCGACCAGAGCGGCCAGCACCATTTCCTGCCGGGGGAGGCCGTCGCCTCGGTCGGCGATGGGCAGGTGCGGCTGTCCATGCCGGCGGCGCAGGCGAAGCGGCAATGGCAGGCGGAGCCGATGAACCCCGCCATGAACCCGGCCATGACCGGCGCGACGCAGGGCCAGCGCACCATGCTGGGCGCGGCGGAGGCCGGGCGCGGCGGCGGCCAGCGGCAGGAGGGGACGGGCATGGCCCAGCCCGGCAAGGCCCAGCCCGGCATCGCCCAGCGCCAGGGCGACAAGCCGGCGGTGGGCGGGGAGGCCGGTGACGCGACCGGCGGCACGGGGATGACGCGCGACCCGATCTGACATCGAATCAGCCGGCCGAACCCGGGGAGCAACCGATTGCACCCCGGGGCTGCCCTGGGCCATGCTCCCCCTCCCGGTGGCCATCCGAAGAGCGCACCGGAAGGGAGAGATACATGGTCCGCACATCGCTTTTGGCGGCCGGCTTCCTCGCCGCGCTGGCCACATTCCCGGCCCTTGCCCAGGCCCCTGCCCCGGCCCCCGTGCCAGGCTGGGCGATCGGGCGGCCGGAAGGCTCCACCCTCGCCCCCCATGCGCCGCGGCTGACCGTGACGCCGGTGGACCAGGTGCCGGTCGGCGCGCTGCGCCTGCCGCCGGGCTTCCAGGCGGAGATCTACGCGCATGGCATCCCCGGCGCGCGCATGATGGCGGAAGGGCCGAACGGCACCGTCTTCGCCGGCACCCGCGCCATCGGCCGCGTCTATGCCATCAGCCGCAACCCGGACGGCACGACGCGCACGCGCATCATCGCGCAGGGGCTGAACAACCCGAACGGCATCGTGATGGTGGGCAACAGCCTCTTCGTCATCGCGCTGAACCGGGTGCTGCGCTACGACAACATCGAGGCGAACCTCGACAACGTGCCCGCGCCGGTGGAGCTGAC
Source organism: Falsiroseomonas ponticola (assembly GCF_016805305.1). GTDB lineage: Bacteria > Pseudomonadota > Alphaproteobacteria > Acetobacterales > Acetobacteraceae > Falsiroseomonas > Falsiroseomonas ponticola. The sequence continues at coordinate 533,523 of NZ_JAERQN010000001.1, forward strand.
GGAGGCCTTCGGCCTGCCGGGCGATGCCGACCACGGCGGCAACCACCACTGGAAGTTCGCGACGCTGGGCCCGGATGGCCGGATCTATACGAATGTCGGCGCGCCCTGCAACATCTGCGAGATCGACCGGGAGCGCTTCGCGCTGCTCGTCTCCTTCAACCCGGATGGCAGCGACCGGCGGATCGAGGCGCGCGGCGTGCGCAACAGCGTCGGCATGGCGCATCACCCGATCACGCGGGAGCTCTGGGCCAGCAACAACAGCCGCGACTGGGCGGGCGACGACAGCCCCGACGACACGCTGTACCGCGTGCGCCGCGCCGGCGAGGATTTCGGCTATCCCTTCTGCGTCGGCAGCTGGGCGGACCCGCAGGAGAACAAGGGGCGCAACTGCTCCGAATTCTCGCAGCCCGCGGCGCTGCTGGGCCCGCATGTCGCGGCCCTCGGCATGCGCTTCTACACCGGCACGATGTTCCCCGAGCAGTATCGCAACCAGATCTTCATCGCCCGCCGCGGGTCTTGGAACCGCACCCGGCTGACGGGCTTCGACGTGGTGGTCGCGAAGCTCGATGCGCAGGGCAATGTCACGGCGGTGGAGGAATTCCTCACCGGGCTGCGTGACGACGCCAACCAGCGCTTCCTCGGCCGGCCGGTCGATGTGCAGGTGCTGCGCGACGGGTCGATGCTGGTGGCGGATGAGCAGATGGGTGCGATCTACCGCATCACCTATCGCCAGTGAGGGGCGTTCTGGGCGCCCTTACCGGGTGTGATCGACGGACGCCGCAGGCGGCCGAGGCCGCGAATGCGGCCCGCCGGTCGTCCGGCGAGCCAAGCGGCCGGAGGCCGCGCCCGGCGCTTGAGGGCCTGAAAATGCTGGCGGCGGCCCTGGTGGCCGCCGCCGCTTCCACCGGCGCGCAGGCCGCCGATGCGCGGCGGGGCGCCGATCTGGCCGCGCATCGCTGCGTGAACTGCCATGGCGACAATGGCCGCAGCCAGGTGCCGGGCGTGCCTTCGCTCGCGGGGCAGCCGGCCGATTTCATCACCGTGCAGATGATCCTGCTGCGGGAAGGCATCCGCCAGGCGCCGGCCATGAACCCCTTCGCGCAGGGGCTGCCGGACCGGGACATCGAGGATCTGGCCGCCTTCTTCGCCAGCCTGCCCCCCGGCCCGCCCGATGACCGCGCGCCGAAGGACGAGGCGCTGTTCGCCGCCGGCCAGGCGCTGGCGGGGCCGCGGCACTGCGCCACCTGCCATGTCGCCGACTATGGCGGGCGGGCGCAGATTCCCCGCGTGGCAGCGCAGCGGGAGGAATACCTGGTGCATGCCATGACGGAGTATCGCGACGGCAAGCGCGCCGGCGTGGATACGCAGATGAACGGCGCCGTCGTCGGTCTCAGCAACGCCCATATCGCCGCGCTGGCGCATTTCCTGGCGCATCTCGACTGAAGCGCCGGGGTGCGCGCGGCACCCCGGCCCTCCCAAAGGCTCAGGCCAGTCTCAGGCCAGGCGGCGATCCGTGGCGCGCACCGTGGTGCGGGTGCCCGTGCGGGCCCCGAACACCGCCGCGACGGCGCCCAGCAGCATGGCCGCGAAGATCCAGTAGGCGCCGATCGCCGCGCTGTTGGCGGCCGCATCGGCCGCGGCGCGGGCGCGCGTCTCGGCTTCCTGCGCCACGCGCGTCGCCTCGGCCTCCAGCCGGTCCACCCGCGTGCGGGCTTCCTCCGCCGGGATGCCGTATTCGGCGGCGACCAGCTGGGACAGGCGGTCGCGCGCGCCCGCATCGGCGCTGCCGCTGCTGATGCGGTTGCCGACGATCTGCGCCATCTCCGCCCGGCGCTGGTCGCTGTTCATCGCGGCCGGGTCGCCGCCGGTCTGCAGGCCCGTCTGCAGGCGTTCCACCACGGCGCGCGGGTCGATGCCGCGCGCGGCCGGCGCCACGGCGGCAATCGCCTCCCCAGCCCCCTGCCCGATCCCCTGGGCGGCGCTGCCGACCATGCGGCTGATGCCGCCGGCCGCGCCGGCCGCGGCATTGCCCAGCAGCACGGCGGAGATCAGGAAGCCGATGGCCCAGACGGAAAGGCCGTGCAGCACGCCATCCGTGTCATCCGCCGTGCCGGACAGCCGCGCGGCGACATAGCCGCCGACCGCCAGGCCGATGAGGTTCGCGACCAGCAGCCAGATGCCGCCGGCGATGCCGAAGCTGCTGGCGGAGGGGGTATCGCCCACCGTCGTCGGATCGATGGTGGTGGCGCCGATGGCCAGGCCGAGCACGTTCAGCATGGCGCCGACGGCGACGGCGACGACGCCGCCCGCGAAGACGGCGCCCCAGGAGATGCGGCTGGGCAGGGCGGGCGCGCCTTCGGGCGCGGCGCCGCCGGTCATGCCAAGGGCACTCCCCTGGGCGGTGGCAACATGGGTCTGCATGGAAATTCCCCTCGGCTTGAATGCCTGGGGCGGAACGCCGCGATCCGGGGCGGGTTCGGGCCGGGCCGCGGCGGCGATGGATGTTCCGCCAAATGTGGGCCCGGCAGCCGGATTTTTTCCCGTCGCAAACTTGCGGCGCCGGCGTTCCGGGTCCAAACCGCCGCAGTCCCGCCATATCGCCCGGGAAGAATGGACAGCGATGCAGGTCTATCTGCCGATCGCCGAGATGTCGGTTGATGCCCTGCTGCTGCTGGGCATCGGCTTCGGCGTGGGCTGGTTGTCGGGCCTGTTCGGCGTCGGCGGCGGCTTCCTGCTGACGCCCATCCTGATCCTGATCGGCATCCCGGCACCCGTGGCGGTGGGGTCGGGCGCGAACCAGACGCTCGGCGCCTCGGTCTCCGGCCTCATGGCGCAGTGGCGGCGCGGCAATGTCGATGTGCGCATGGGCAGCGTGCTGCTGGTGGGCGGCTTCGCGGGCTCGCTGCTCGGCGTGCAGCTCTTCGCCTGGCTGCGCCGCATGGGGCAGGTCGATCTCGCGGTGGCCATCTTCTACGTCGTCGTGCTCGGCACCGTCGGCGGGCTGATGGTGCGGGAGAGCCTGACGGCGATCCTGCGGCGCCGCCGCGCGCGGCCGCGGCGGCTGCACGAGCATTTCTGGATGCACGGCCTGCCGCTGAAGATGCGGTTCCGCAAGTCGCGGCTCTACATCTCCGTCATCCCGCCGCTGCTGATCGGCTTCGCCATCGGCCTGCTGTCGGCCGTGATGGGCGTGGGTGGCGGCTTCATGCTGGTGCCGGCGATGATCTACCTGCTCGGCATGCCGACCGCCGTGGTCATCGGCACCTCGCTGTTCCAGGTCGTCTTCGTCACGGCCAATGTCACCTTCCTGCAGGCCGTGCAGGTCGGCAGCGTCGATATCGTGCTGACCCTGCTGCTGCTGGCGGGCGGCGTGGTGGGGGCGCAGATCGGCGCGGCCATGGGCACGAAGCTGCGCGGGGAGGAGACGCGCGCGCTGCTCGGCGCGCTGGTGCTCTCCGTCGCGTTGGCGCTGCTGTGGGACCTGCTGCGGGTGCCGGAGCAGCTGTTCGTCATCGGCCCCGCGCCGTGAGGCGCGGCCTGGTTGGGCACGCCGTGAGGCGCGGCCTGGTTGGGGGCGCCGTGATCCGCGCGCTGCTGCTGGCCCTGGCGCTGGCCTTCCCGGCCGCGGCGCAGGTCGCGCCGCCGCCGCCCGCGGCGCCGCCGACGCTGGCGCCGCCCTCGCTCGCCGCGCAGCTCGCCGTCGCCACCATCGAAGTGACGACCGCCTTCACGGGCGGCGAGATCCTGGTCTTCGGCGCGACGGAACGGCTGATCGGCGCGCAGGGGGATGAGGTGGTGGTGCTGGCGACCGGGCCCTCCACCTCCCTCGTCGTGCGGCAGAAGGTCGAGATGCTGGGCGCCTGGATCAACGGGCCCTCCGCCCGCTTCAACCGGGTGCCGACCTATTGGGCGCTGGCCTCCACCAGCCCCGTGGCGACGCTGCTGGACGGGGTGGAGCGGCAGGACCTCCGCCTCGGGCTCGACCTGCTGCCGCTGGTGCAGCTGGGCGCGCGGGGGCCGCAGTTCCGCGCCGCGCTCGCCAGCCTGAAGCAGGATGCCGGGCTCTGGGTGGACCAGGTGAAGCCGGTGGAGGTCTCGGGCGGGCGGCTGTTCCATGCCCGGCTGCCGCTGCCCGCCACCGTCGCGACGGGGCCCTACCTGATCCAGGTGATGCTGGTGCGGGAAGGCCGCGTGGTGGCGCGGCAGGAATTGCGGATGGACGTGGTGCGCAGCGGCACGGCGGCCTGGATCGCCGACGTCGCGCGCGGGCAGCCCGTGCTGTATGGCTTGGCCTGCATCCTGCTCGCCGCCCTGGCGGGGTGGATCGGCAGCGTGCTGTTCCGGAGGGGCTGATGCCGGATGAGGTGAGGGACGAGACGGCGGAGGCCGCCAAGGCGCGGCGCGACCGCGTCTTCCTGGTGGTGGTGGATGACAGCCCCGAACGCGGCGTGGCGCTGCGCTACGCCGCGCTGCGCACCAAGAAATCCGGCGGCCGCGTGGCGCTGCTGCGGGTGATCGAGCCCGCGGGCCAGGTGGAATGGGCCGGCATCGGCGCGCTGATGGCGGAGGAACGGCGGGAGGAGGCGGAGAAGCTGCTCTCCACCCTGGCGGCGGAGGTGAACGACATCACCGGCGGCCTGCCCATCCTGCTGATCCGGGAGGGGGAGCCGCGGGACGAGCTGCTGGCGCTGCTGGAGGAGGATCCGCGCATCTCCATCCTGGTGCTGGCGAGTTCGACGGACGGGTCCGGCCCCGGCCCGCTGATCGCGGCGCTGACCGGGCGCTACGCCGCCAAGCTGCCGGTGCCGATGACGATCGTGCCCGGCGCGCTGAGCGATGCGGAGCTGGAACGCGTGACCTGAACGCCATGCCCCGGCCATCGCCCCGCCGTTGCACGGGGCGGTGAAAAGGACCACATAAGTCCGGTATAGCCAGTCACCCCGGAAACCAGTCCCGATGTTCATCGAAACGGAAAGCACGCCGAACCCGGCGACCCTGAAGTTCATCCCGGGCCGGGATGTCATGGGCGGGCGCGGCACCGCCGACTTCACCGCGGCGCCGGAGGCCGATGGCCGCTCGCCCCTCGCCGCGCGGATCTTCGCGGTCGGCGACGTCGCCCGCGTGTTCCTGGGCAACGACTTCGTCACGGTGACGAAGACCGAGGAGGCGGACTGGCAGCTGCTGAAGCCCCGCGTGCTCGGCGCCGTCATGGAGCACTACCTGGCCGGCCTTCCCACCATGGAAGGCGAGGACGAGGAGGCCGAGGCCGAGGATTTCGAGGCCGAGGACGGCGAGATCGTCGCCCAGATCAAGGAACTGCTCGACACCCGCGTGCGCCCGGCGGTGGCCGGCGATGGCGGCGACATCGTCTTCCGCGGCTTCCGCGAGGGCGTGGTCCGGCTGCGCATGCAGGGCGCCTGCAGCGGCTGCCCCTCCTCCCGCGCCACGCTGAAGCATGGGGTGGAGACGATGCTGCGCCACTACGTGCCGGAGGTGGTGCGGGTGGAGCAGGTGGAAGCCTGAACTTCCATTCCTGACGGGCCGGATTGGCGTCACCACGCCCCCGGCCTATCTCCCTCCGGCAGAGACCTGCCGGAGCCGCCTTCCATGACCGACCAAGCCCCCGCCCCCGCGACCGCCGAGCCCGTGCCGCCCGCCCCGCCGCCGGTCGCGGCCACCCCGGTGGTGGAGCGCCCGGTGCTGGATGGCGCGGGGATGGACCTGCTGTTCCGGGAAGCGCGAACCCACTACGCCTGGCAGGACCGGCCGGTGCCGGAGGCGACGCTGGAGGCGATGTACAACCTGCTGCGCATGGGCCCGACCTCGGCCAATTGCAGCCCGGCGCGCTTCGTCTTCATCCGGACCTCGGAAGGCAAGGCGCGGCTGAAGCAGGTGCTGTCGCCCGGCAATGTCGAGAAGACGATGAAGGCGCCGGTGGTCTGCATCGTGGCGCATGACCAGGCCTTCTACGACAAGCTCGGCTTCCTGTTCCCGGGCGCGGAGCTGCGCGGCTGGTACGCCGACAACCCGGCGCTGGCGGATGCGACGGCGCTGCGCAACGGCACGCTGCAGGGCGGCTACCTGATCATGGCGGCCCGCGCCGTCGGGCTGGATGCCGCGCCGATGAGCGGCTTCGACAACTACCAGCTGGACAACCTGTTCTTCGCGGGCACGCGGTGGAAGTCGAACTTCCTGGTCGCGCTGGGCTATGGCGAGGCGGCGGCGCTGCCGCCGCGCAACCCGCGCCTGAGCTTCGACGAGGCCTGCCGCTTCGAGTGAAGCCCTTCCCCCCCTCCCCCGCGCTGGCGGGGAGGGGGGGGTGGGGGTCGAAGCCCTCAGGCGGCCTGGGCGCGCCCCGCGGTGGGGTCGAGGCGGTAGCCGCCGCCTTCCGTCACCAGCAGCCGGGCATTGGAGGGATCCGGCTCGATCTTCTGGCGCAGGCGGTAGATGTGGGTCTCCAGCGTGTGGGTCGTGACCGCGCTGTTGTAGCCCCAGACCTCGTTCAGCAGGATCTGCCGCCCGACCGGCCGGCCGCCGGCGCGGTAGAGGTACTTGAGGATCGCCGCCTCCTTCTCCGTCAGCCGGATCTTCCGGTTCCGCGCCACTTCCAGCAGCAGCTTGGCGGAGGGGCGGAAGGTGTAGGGGCCGACGGTGAAGACCGCGTCCTCGCTGTTGTCGAAGACGCGCAGCTGGGCGCGCAGCCGCGCCATCAGCTCGCTGACCCGGAAGGGCTTGGCGATGTAGTCGTTGGCGCCGGAATCGAGCCCGCGCACGATGTCCTGTTCGCCATCCGCGCCGGTCAGCATCAGGATCGGCATGCGGAGACCCTGCTTGCGCAGCCGCGCGCAGAGTTCCCGCCCATCGCCATCCGGCAGGCCGATGTCGAGGACGATGGCATCGAAGCGCGCATCCTCCGCGGCCAGCCTGGCCGCGGCTTCCGCCGCGGTCGCGGCCTCGGAGGCGACGAATTCACCGTCATGGGCCAATTGTTCCGCCAGCGTCTGCCGGAGGGCTTCGTCGTCGTCCACGACGAGGATGGGGCGTGGACCGGCCATGGTAGCTCCCGTATCTGTGAGGCGCCTTCACAACGGGCGCGATGCGCATCGGTTTCACGCAGCCGTGCCCGAATCTCGCGATACTGGGACGCGACAGGCGATCTGCGCGTCCCAATCTTGCCCGAGGCGTCATGCGAGGGGCAAGCCTCGTGACCATTACGTCACGATCACCCTCGCTTGACGGGCAGAACGTTTTTCTCGGGGCCTGCCCCCTCCCAAACGCCTTCCGCACGCCACATTCGGGCGCGCCAATGGGCGAGTACCGGAACGCCAGATGATGAAAACCACCGCCCCCCTCGCATCACAGATGCGCGACCACGGCACCGATGCCGGACCCGGCGCCGGCGACGCGCAGGTGGCCGCGCTGCGCGCCGTCCATCGCGTGGCCAGCGACCTGCGGCGCGGCACGCCCGTGCTGGTGCGCGGCGCGGAAGGCGCGATCGTGGTCGCGGCGGCGGAGACGGTATCGGCCCGCGGCCTTTCGGAACTCGCCAGCGCGGCGATCGGCCCGGCGCTGCTGCTGCTGGCGCCGGTGCGGGCGGCGGCGGTGCTGCAGCGCCCGGTGCCGCAGGCGCTGGCAGCGGCCAATGCCGGATCCCCGCCGGAGATGGGCGTGGTGGCGCTGCGCCTGCCCGCCGGGCTGCTGGACCCCGCCGCGCTGCGCAGCCTGGCGGACCCGACGGCGGAGCGGCTGCTGCCGGCGGAGCCCGAGCGCGGCGCGCCGCCGCCCCACGCCATGGCCGCGATCGCGCTGGCCAAGCTGGCGCGGCTGCTGCCCGCGCTGGTCGCCGCCCCGGCGGCCGAAGCCACCGCCGCGCGGCTGAACCTGCTGGCCGTGGATGCCGCGGACATCCTGGCCTACCCGACCGGCGCCGCCATGACGCTGGCGCGCGTGGCGGAGGCGCGCGTGCCGCTGGAGGATGCGCCGGAGGCCCGGATCGTGGCCTTCCGCGCCGCCGATGGCGGGATCGAGCACCTGGCCATCCTGGTGGGCCAGCCGGAAGCGGCGCTGGCCGCCGGCACGGCGCCGCTGGCCCGCATCCATTCCGAATGCTTCACCGGCGACCTGCTGGGCAGCCTGCGCTGCGATTGCGGGCCGCAGCTGCGCGGCGCGATCAAGCGCATGGCGGAGGACCCGGCCGGCGGCGTGCTGCTCTACCTGGCGCAGGAAGGGCGGGGCATCGGGCTGGTCAACAAGCTGCGCGCCTATGCGCTGCAGGATACCGGGCTCGACACGCTCGATGCCAACCGGGCGCTGGGCTATGGCGCGGATGAGCGGAATTTCTGGGTGGCGGCGGAGATGCTGCGCGCGGTGGGCATCGGCCGGGTGCGGCTGCTGACCAACAACCCGGACAAGCTGGCGGGGCTCGCGGCCTGCGGGATCGGGGTGGAGGGGCGGGAGGCCCATCAGTTCGAGGCCAATGGCGTGAACGACGCCTATCTGGAGACCAAGGCCCGCCGCTTCGGGCACCTGCTGGCCTGATGGCGGCGGAGGCGGGCTACGCGCGCATCCAGCCCCAGGGCGACGGCAAGCGCGGCTTGTTCGTCCTGGACGGGCTGGTGCTGCGCTGTGCCCTCGGCAAGGGCGGCGTGCGGCCCGCGACGCAGAAGCGGGAGGGGGATGGCGCGACCCCCGCGGCCAGCATGGCGCTGCGCCGCGTGCTCTACCGGGCCGATCGCGGCCCGCCGCCCCGCTGCGCCGTGCCGGTGGAGCCGCTCTCCCCCAGCGATGGCTGGTGCGACGACCCGGCCGACCGCGCCTATAACCGCCCCGTCCAGCTGCCCTTCGGGGGGTCGCATGAGCGGCTGTGGCGGGACGATGCGGTCTATGACGTGATCGGCGTGCTGGGCTGGAACGACGCGCCGGTGGAGCGCGGCCGGGGCAGCGCCATCTTCCTGCACCTGGCGCGGGACGATTTCTCGCCCACCGAGGGCTGCGTGGCCCTCGCAGCCCGCGATCTCCGCGCGGTGCTGGAGGCGGGGCTGCGCGGGGTCACGGTGCTGGAGGGCTGATGCCTCACCCCGGCAGGGGCGGCGGCACGGTGGCGGCCACGGCGGGGCGCGCCATCATGCGGTCGAGATAGGGGACCAGGTGCCGCGCCGCCGCCATCCGCGCGCCGGCCAGCGGCAGCCCGCGCAGCCAGTGCAGGATCGGCACCAGATAGGCATCGGCCAGGGTGAAGGCCTGCCCGCCGGCGAAACCGCCTTCCAGCGCCGCGTCCAGCCAGGCCAGGTGGCGCTCCAGCCCCGGCAGCGTGGCCTCCACGCGGCCGGGGTCCGGCCGGCCATCCGCCGTGCCGGGGAAGAGATAGGCGAAGAGGTGCTGGCGGATCAGCACCGGCTCCGCCGCCGTCACGATCAGGGAAACCCATTGCTCGGCCCGCGCGGCGGCGCGGGGGTCCCGCGGCATCAGCGCCGGGCCGTCGAAGGCCTGGTCGATGAAGGCCATGATGGCGCGGCTTTCCGCCAGCACCAGCTCGCCCTGCCGCAGCACGGGGATGCGGCCGAGCGGGTGCAGGCCCGCGAGGTCCGGATGGCCGGGCGGCAGCGGCGTGCTGACATGCGGCACCCCCTTCTCCCCGGCCGCGATGCGGGCGGCCCAGACGAAGTTGCTCTGCGGGATACCGATGATCTCGATGGGGGGCATGGACGGTCTCCTCGGGGCAATGGCGCCCCGGGGATGACGCGCGGGCCGGGCCCGTTTCGACAGGCCGTCAGCTCCTGCGGCGCCGCAGGCTGCGCAGCGCCTCCCGCAGGTCCAACCCGCCCAGCGCCTGCGCCGCGCCGAAATAGGTGACGAGCCCGGCGCCGATCAGCACCGCGATCCCCGCCAGCCGCGCCAGCCCGTGCTCCAGCGGGAAGATCGCGGCCTGCAGCGCCAGCAGCACGGCGGACATGACCAGCGCGGCCGCCAGCAGCCGCGGCACGGCGCGGCGCAGCCGCCGGTCCAGCACCAGCTGCCGCCGGCGGGTCAGCAGCCAGCCCAGCACCAGCACATTGGTCCAGGAGGCGAGCGAGGTCGCGAGCGCGATGCCGACATGGCTGAAATAGCGGGTCAGCAGCAGGTTCAGCGCCAGGTTCAGCGCCACCACCCCCATCGCGACCTTCACCGGCGTCGCCGTGTCGCCGCGGGCGAAGAAGCCCGGCGTCAGCGCCTTCACCAGCACGAAGGCCGGCAGCCCCACCGCATAGGCGACCAGCGCCAGGGAGGTTGCGGCAGTGGCCGCGGCATCGAAGGCGCCGCGTTCGAACAGCGTGCCGATGATGGGCCGCGCCACGCAGGCCATGGCGAAGGCGGCGGGCAGGGCGAAGGCCAGCGTCAGCTCGATGGCGCGGTTCTGGCTGCGATGCGCCGAGAGCGCCTTGCCGGTGCGGAGCTGCCGGGACAGCAGCGGCAGCAGCGCGGTGCCGACGGCCGCGCCGATGACGCCGAGCGGCAGCTGGCTGATCCGGTCGGCGTAGTAGAGGAAGCTGACCGCGCCGGCCGGCAGCAGGGACCCGATGATGATCCCGATGGCCAGGTTGAGCTGCGTGACCCCCGCGCCGACCAGCCCCGGCCCCATCCGGCGCAGCACGCCCCGCACCTCCGGCGTCAGCCGCGGCACGGAAAGCGGGTTGATGGCCATCCCCGCGACGCGCGCCGCCACGATCAGCATCAGCAGCTGCACGAGGCCCGAGGCCACCACGCCCCAGGCCAGGGCATGGGCGGGTGTGGCGACATAGGGCGTGAGGCCGAGCAGCGCCGCCATGGAGATCAGGTTGAACAGCACCGGCGCCGCGGCGGCGGCGGCGAAGCGGTCCATCCCGTTCAGCACGCCGGAGACGAGCGCGGCCAGGCAGATGAACAGCAGGTAGGGGAAGGTGATGCGGGTGAGTTCCACCGCCAGCGGGAAGCGCAGCGCCTCTCCCACGAAGCCGGGCGCCAGGACGAAGAGGAGTTGCGGCATGAAGATGATGCCGATGGCGACCAGGCCGCTGAGGGAGAGCGTCATCAGCCCCGCCAGCGAATTGGCCAGCGCCCGCGCCTTGGCCGGCCCGTCCAGCGCATAGGCGCCGGCGAAGGCGGGGACGAAGGCGGCGTTGAAGGCGCCCTCCCCGAAGAGCTGGCGGAACAGGTTGGGCAGGCGGAGCGCCACGAAGAAGGCATCCCCGATCGGCCCGGCGCCGAGCCGGGCGGCGATCAGCATGTCCCGCGCGAAGCCGAGCAGGCGGCTCGCCATGGTCCAGCCGCCGACGGTGAAGATGCTGCGCAGCATCCGCCGGGTTTAGTCCGGAAGACGGGGGCGGGGAACCGCGCCGGCCCGGCGGTTCATGGATGGTTATCATGCCGGGACTAGAACACCGCGCCAGGAGACTGGCGGCTGAGGCTTCGCGAGGGAGGCTTCGTCCCTGGCAGCGGCCGGGCGCAGCCGATGCCGATGGCATCGGCGGGTCCGGCGACGCTCCGGGGCGGAAGCGCCCGGCGATGCCGGCCCGCCGGCGTTCCCGAACGGTCACCAAGGCCAGGCGCATGGCGATACCGCCCTTCCGCTCCCCCCAGCCCGCCGGGCCGCGCGCCCTGGCCGCGGCCTGGGCGCTGCTGGGGGCGGCGACGATCGGGCTCCTCGTCATGCAGGCCCTGCCGAGGGCGGAGTTGCCGGTGCTGCTGGTCTTCCCGCCCGGGCTCGATGCCGATCGGGCCCTGGCCGGCGTGCTGGCGGTGCCGGGCTGGGATCCCGCGCTGGTGCGGGGCATCGGGCCCTTCGCCATCGCCATCGCGGCACCGGTGGCCGCCCGGGCGGATGCCGGGGCGCTGCGCCGGGGCAGCGGGGCGTGGCTCAGCCTGCCGGCCCCCGGCCGCGCGGCCTGCGCGGGGCGCATGGGGTGATGCGGCGCGTCGCCGGGGCGGCGCGCCTGGACTGAAACGACCGCTCCACGCCGCGCCGCGGCGCGCCGGCCATCTTGCGGAGACTGGGTGCCCATGGATCTGGATCGACTGCGCCGCGGGACGGCGCGCATGCTGCTGTGGGCGCTGGGCGCCTGCGTGCCGCTGCTGGTGCTGGCCGCCTGGGCATCCGGCGCCGGGCTGGGCACGGTGCTGGGCGCGGGCGCGCTGGCCGCGGCCGCCCTTGCCGCGGCGCTGCTGGCCGCCCAGGCGGGGGTGGCGCATCCGGCCATCCGCCCCGTGATCGCGGTGGCGCTGATGGTGCAGGTCTCCCTGCTGGTCTGGGTCTCGCCCGACGGGCTGCGGATCGACATGCACATGGCCTATTTCGCCGCGCTGGCCGTGGCGGCGGGGCTGGTGGACCGGCGGGCGATCATCCTCGGCACCCTGACCGTCGCGGTGCACCACACCGTGCTGGCCGCGCTGGCGCCGGTGATCGTCTTCGGCAGCGATGCGTCGCTGCTGCGCGTCGCGGTGCATGCCGGCATCCTGGTGGCGGAAGCGGCGGCGCTGATCGCCCTGATCACCGGGCTGCAGCGCGCCTTCGCCGCGACCGAGGCCGCGATGACGGAGGCGACCGGCGCGCGGGCCGCCGAACAGGCCGCCCTGGCGCGGCGGGAGGAGCGGGAAGCCGCGGCGGCGGCCGAGGCCCGGGCCGGCCGCCAGGCGCTGGCCACGCAGATGGAAACCCAGGTGGGCGGCGTGGCCGGGGATGTGGTGGCGGCGGCCGGGGAGATCGGCCAGGCGGCCGGGGGGCTGGGCCAGGCGGCCAAGGCCGGGCGGGACAGCGCCCAGGATGCCGCGCGCGCCACGGCGGCCGCGGCGGCGGGGGTGCAGACCGTGGCCTCGGCGGCGGAGGAGCTGGCGACCGCGGTGGCGGAGGTGACGCGCCAGGTGGCGGGCGCCGCGCGGGTGGCGGGCCAGGCCTCCACCCAGGCGCGGGAGACGGATGCGCTGGTGAACGGCCTGGCGGAGGGTGCCGCGCGCATCGGCCAGGTGGTGCGGCTGATCAGCGACATCGCGGGGCAGACCAACCTGCTGGCGCTGAATGCGACGATCGAGGCGGCGCGGGCCGGGGAGGCCGGGAAGGGCTTCGCCGTGGTTGCCGGGGAAGTGAAGGCGCTGGCCGCGCAGACGGCGAAGGCGACGGAGGAGATCGGCCAGCAGGTCGCGGCCATCCAGGGCTCCACCGCCGAGGCCGTGAAGGCCATCCGCGGCATCGCCGATGTGGTGGGCGACCTCGATGCGGTGTCCGGCGCCATCGCCGCCGCCGTCGAACAGCAGGGCGCCGCGACGCGGGAGATCGCGGGCACGGCCGCGCAGGTGGCCAGCAGCACCGATGCGGCCGCCAGCGCGGTGAGCCGCGCCGAGCAGGCGATCGGCGCGACGAATGCGGCCGTCACTGTGCTGGAGGAGACGGCGCGGCGGCTGGACCAGGGGGCCGCGGCGCTGCGCGGGATGCTGGGCGCCACGGTGCAGGGCCTGCGCGCGGCCTGACGCGGAAGGCCCGGGGTGCTTGCCCCGGCGCATCGGGGCGCCTAGGTGGGGGCGGCGCGTTTCGCACGCCTCCCCCTCCCGATCCGCCGAGATCCAGATCACCATCGACATGAGCGACAAGCAGGATACCCCCACCCCGGCCGAGACCCCGGCCGAGGCCCCCGCGCCCGAGGGCGCGCAGCCCGGCGCGGCGGCGCCGACCGATGCGGAACGCATCGCGGCGCTCGAGGCCGAACTCGGCCAGATGCGCGACAAGTGGCTGCGGGCCGAGGCCGACAACGCCAATCTCCGCGCCCGCGCGAAGCGGGAGGCGGAGGATGCGCGGCTCTATGCCGTGCAGAAATTCGCCCGCGACGTGGTGGAGACGGCGGAGAACCTCCGCCGGGGCCTGGACAGCCTGCCGCCGGCGGCGGAGGACGAGCCGGAGTTGCTGGCCAAGCTGCGCGGCGGCTTCGAGGGGGTGGAGCGCGCCTTCACCGCCATGCTGGAACGCCACGGCGTGCAGAAGCTGGACGCGCAGGGCAAGCCCTTCGACCCGGAACTGCACCAGGCGATGGCCGAGCAGCCGGCGCCGGAGGGCGTGGAGCCCGGCACCATCATCCAGGCCTGGACGCCGGCCTGGACGCTGCATGGCCGCCTGCTGAAGCCCGCCATGGTGGTGGTCGCGGGCAAGTAGCCCCGTGGCCCCGCGCGCCATCGCGCCGGCGGACCTGCCGGCGCTGAACGCGCTGAACGACGCGCATGCGGCGGCGGTGAACGCGCTGGCGCCCGGCGATTTCGCCGCGCTGGTGGCGGTTGCCTTCAGCGCGCGGATGATCGCGGCGCCGGATGGCTCGCCCGCCGCCTTCCTGCTGGCGCTGAGCCACGAGACGCCGGCGCAGGGGCCGAACCATGGCTGGTTCCTCGCCCGCCATCCGCGCTTCGCCTATGTTGATCGCGTCGTCGTGGCCGATGGCTGGCAGGGGCGCGGGCTGGGGCGGGTGCTCTATGACGACCTCGCGACACAGGCGCGGGCGGCGGGGCTGCCGCTGCTGGCCTGCGAGGTGAACCTCGACCCGCCCAATCCCGGCAGCATGACCTTTCATGAGCGGCTGGGCTTCCTGCCGGCGGGGGAAGCAAGCGATCCGCGCAACGGGAAGCGGGTGCGCTACCTGGTCAGGGCGCTGCGGTAGCCTTCCGCCGGTTGCGGCGCATCCGCACCCAGACCAGCGCCGCCACCACCGGCACCAGCAGCGCCAGCAGCGTATCCGCCTTCCAGGCGCCGAGCGGCACGGGCTTCAGCGCATAGCCCGCCAGCGACAGCACATAGTAGGAAATGCCGGCGACGGAGAGGCCCTCCACCGTCTCCTGCAGCCGGAGCTGGGCTCGGCCGGTATCGGCCATGGCGCCGAGCAGCTTCTGGGTCTGCGCTTCCTGCGCCACGGCGACGCGGGCGCGGAGCAGGTCCACCGCCCGGCCGCAGCGGACGGAGAGGTTGGCGATGCGCGTGCCCGTCGCCTCCACCGTCGCGACGGCGGGGTCGAGCCGCCGTTCCAGATATTCCGTCAGCGTCGGCAGCCCGTGCAGCCGGGCCTCCCGCAGCGATTGCAGGCGGCGGCCGACGAGGGCGTGGTAGGCCCGCGTGCCGCTGAAGCGGTCCGCCGTCTCCGCGGCCAGGCGTTCGATGGTGGTGGCGAGGTCGGTCAGCTCCTCCAGCGCCGCGCGTTCCTCATCCAGCTTGTCGAGGCCGGGCAGGCGGGCGGTCAGCGCGGCGAGGCCCGCCGAGGCGCGGGCGAGTTCGGGGCCGCAGGCGCGCGCCTGGGGCAGCGCCAGCAGGGCCAGCAGGCGGTAGGTCTCGACCTCCCACACCGCCTGGGCGAGGCGGCCGGCCAGCGCCGCCGTCATCCCGTGGTCCTGCAGCAGGATGCGGGTGAAGCCATCCGCGCCGGGGCGGAAATCCGTCCAGGCCGTGGCCGCCCCGGCGGAGAGGCTGGAGCCCGCGAGGTTGTCCGGCACGAAGCAGCCGGGGGGCGGCGGCTCATCCTCCCCGGCCGTGCGGGGCACGGCGATATGGGCGGCCACCAGCACGCGGCCGGGCAGCTCCGCCAGCCAGTCCGTGGGCACGGCCTCGATCGCCGTATCCTCGAAGGGATCGGGCGCGCCGGCATCGGGGCCGGGGCGGAGGAAGGTCCAGCCATCGAATTCCGTGTGGCGTTCGTAGCGCAGGGTGAAGCGGCCGAAATCGGCCAGCACGAAATCGGCGCCCGGCGCCGGCGGCGTGACGCCGTAGCGGCGGCACAGCGTCTCCAGGTGGCGGATGGCCGCCCCCCGGTCGGCCCCGGGATCGCGCAGCAGGGCGAGCCGGCTGATCGTGACGGGGGTGGCGAGCGGCAGGGCCGGGCGGGCATGAAGCTCGCCCGCCAGCAGGTCGCGGTCGGGATGCAGGGGGAGGGTCTGGATCATCGGCGGCCGCAATCTACACGAAGGAGGGCCAGCGCCGGAACGAAAGAAGCGACTTTTGCGCCACATGGGGCGGGAGGCTTCGGAACTTCCGCGCGCGAAGGTTGAGTCGCTGCCTCAATCCCCCTTTCGCCCCCTTGCCCGGGGCGACTGCGATGAATATGTCACAGCCCATCCACCACCCCCATCCGGCAGGGGCCGGGCGCGGTGCCTTCAGGGGCCGCACCCACGCCGCCGCAAGAGGAGCCACATCGGATGAGCAAGGTCATCGGTATCGACCTCGGTACCACGAATTCCTGCGTCGCCATCATGGAAGGCAAGGACGTCAGGGTCATCGAGAACGCGGAAGGCGCCCGCACCACCCCCTCCATGGTCGCCTTCGCCAAGAATGGCGAGCGCCTGGTCGGGCAGAGCGCCAAGCGCCAGGCGGTGACGAACCCCACCAACACCCTCTACGCCGTCAAGCGCCTGATCGGGCGCCGCTTCGACGACCCGATGGTGACGAAGGACAAGGGCCTGGTGCCCTATGCCATCGCCCGCGCGCCGAATGGCGATGCCTGGGTGGAGGTCGAGGGCAAGACCTACGCGCCGCAGCAGATCAGCGCGAATGTGCTGACCAAGATGAAGGAGACCGCCGAGGCCTATCTCGGCGAGAAGGTGTCGCAGGCCGTCATCACGGTGCCCGCCTACTTCAACGACGCGCAGCGGCAGGCGACCAAGGAAGCCGGCTCCATCGCGGGGCTGGAGGTGCTGCGCATCATCAACGAGCCGACGGCGGCCGCGCTCGCCTATGGCATGGACCAGAAGAAGGGCGGCACCATCGCGGTCTATGACCTCGGCGGCGGCACCTTCGACGTCTCCGTGCTCGAGATCGGCGACGGCGTCTTCGAGGTGAAGTCCACCAACGGCGACACCTTCCTGGGTGGCGAGGATTTCGACGCGCGCATCATCGACTACCTGGCCGATGAGTTCCGCAAGGAGCAGGGCATCGACCTGCGCGGCGACAAGCTGGCGCTGCAGCGCCTGAAGGAAGCCGCCGAGAAGGCGAAGATCGAGCTTTCCTCCTCCAAGCAGACCGAGGTGAACCTGCCCTTCATCACCGCCGACGCCTCCGGGCCGAAGCACCTGGTGATGCAGATGACGCGGGCGAAGCTGGAAAGCCTGGTCGATGACCTGATCCAGAAGACGCTCGAGCCCTGCAAGCAGGCGCTGAAGGATGCGGGCCTCTCCGCCGGGGAGATCGACGAGGTCATCCTGGTCGGCGGCATGACGCGCATGCCGAAGGTCATCGAGGTGGTGAAGCAGTTCTTCGGCAAGGAACCCGCGCGCAACGTCAACCCGGACGAGGTGGTCGCCATCGGCGCCGCCATCCAGGGCGGCGTGCTGAAGGGCGACGTGAAGGACGTGCTGCTGCTGGACGTCACGCCGCTGTCGCTCGGCATCGAGACTCTGGGCGGCGTCTTCACCCGCCTGATCGAGCGCAACACCACCATCCCCACCAAGAAGTCGCAGGTCTTCTCCACGGCCGATGACAACCAGTCCGCGGTGACCATCAAGGTCTTCCAGGGCGAGCGGGAGATGGCGGCGGACAACAAGCTGCTCGGCCAGTTCGACCTGACCGGCCTGCCGCCGGCGCCGCGCGGCGTGCCGCAGGTGGAAGTGACCTTCGACATCGACGCGAACGGCATCGTCAGCGTCAGCGCGAAGGACAAGGCCACCGGCAAGGAACAGCAGATCCGCATCCAGGCGAAGTCGGGCCTGTCCGACAGCGACATCGAGCGGATGGTGCGCGAGGCGGAGGCGAATGCCGAGGCCGACAAGAAGCGGCGCGAGGCCGTCGAGGCGCGCAACGGGCTCGACGCCCTGGTGCACTCGACCGAGAAGACGCTGAAGGACAACGCGGACAAGGTCCCGGCGAACGAGAAGGCCGAGGTCGAGGCCGCGATCGCCGCGGCGCGCACCGCGATGGAAGGGCAGGACCTGGAGGCCATCAAGGCCGCCAATGACAGCCTCTCCCAGGTCGCCATGAAGATGGGCGAATCGCTCTACAAGGCGCAGGCCGCGGCGGGCGATGCGGCCGGCGCGGCTGGCGGTGGCCAGGGCGGGCCGGGCGGCAACCCCAACGACAAGGTGGTGGACGCCGAGTTCGAGGAAGTCGATCCGAAGAAGAAGAAGCCCTCGTAACAGGGCGAGGTCTCCGGATCGGCCACCGTTCCCGGCGCGCCCGGCTTCCGAAAGGGGGTCGGGCGTTGCCTTGTTGAAACAGTGTCGCTGAACACGCTACCCCAGGGGCCCAGGCCCGACCGGGGCAGCCAGCGTGAGGACTTGGGGCCCCATGGCCAAGCGCGACTACTACGAGGTCCTGGGCGCGGCCCGGGACGCGAGCGAGGAGGACCTGAAGAAGGCCTACCGCAAGCTCGCCATGCAGTACCACCCCGACCGCAACCAGGGGGACAAGACGGCCGAGGCCAAGTTCAAGGAATTGAACGAGGCCTATGACGTGCTGAAGGATGCCGAGAAGCGCGCGGCCTATGACCGCTACGGCCATGCCGCCTTCGAGCAGGGCGGCGGCGGCCCGGGCGGCTTCGGCGGCGGTGGCGGCGGCAACCCCTTCGGCGGCGCCTTCGAGGACATCTTCGAGGAGATGTTCGGCGGCCTCGGCGGCCGTGGCCGGGGCGGGCGCGGGCCCGTGGGCCGCGGCGCCGACCTGCGCCAGCAGGTCGAGGTGACGATGGAGGAGGCCTTCGCGGGGGCGAAGAAGACCATCCGCGTCCCCTCCTCCGTCGTGTGCGAGGCCTGCAAGGGCACCGGCAGCGAAGGCCCCGCCGCGCAGGCGGCGCAGACCTGCCCGACCTGCCAGGGTGCCGGCAAGGTGCGCGCGCAGCAGGGCTTCTTCCTGATCGAGCGCACCTGCCCGACCTGCTCGGGCAGCGGGCGCATCATCAAGAACCCCTGCAAGGTCTGCGCCGGCCAGGGCCGCACGCAGCGCGACCGCACGCTGGCCGTGACCATCCCGGCGGGGGTGGAGGACGGCACGCGCATCCGCCTGTCCGGCGAGGGGGAGGCCGGGCTGAGGGGCGCGCCGGCCGGTGACCTCTATGTCGATGTCGGGGTGAAGTCCCACCCGATCTTCCAGCGCGACGGCGCCAATATCTTCGTCCGTGTGCCGCTGCGGATGACGCAGGCGGCGCTGGGGGGCGGCGTGGAAGTCCCCGTCATCGATGGCGGGCGCGCCCGCGTGACCATCCCGGCCGGGACCCAGACCGGCGACCAGTTCCGGCTGCGGGGCAAGGGCTTCTCCGTCCTGCGCTCCGCCGCGCGGGGGGACATGTATGTCCAGGTCGCGGTGGAGACGCCGCAGAACCTCTCGAAGCGGCAGCAGGAGCTGCTGGCCGAGTTCGAGAAGGAATGCGAGAAGACCGGGCGGTCCAGCCCCGAATCCGAGGGATTCTTCGCCAAGGTGAAGGAATTCTGGGACGGGCTGAAATAGGCCACCGCCTGACAGCTGCGTGACCGGGCCGCCGGGCCGCAACCCCGGCGGTGCCGCGCCGTTCAGCCCCTGACCGCCGCATCCCCCCATCGGCGGTCCAGGCAGGCGGCGGCGCGGTCCAAGGTCCCACCCGCGTCGCCGCCCGCCCCCCCTCCAATCCTCCCCCCTTCAATCCTCTCATGACATCGCAGGAACCGCATTCAGGCGCTTGACCCGGCGCCATGGAATGCGGAAGGGATCGGCCATGCGCTTCGCCCGTCCCGCTGCCCTGTCGGTGCTGCTGGTCGCCCTCTCCGGGGGCGTCGCGCTGCCGCAATCCAGCATCGCGCCGGCCACGGGCTCCCTGCCCCCGCCCCGGCCGGTGCAGGCCACGCCGCCAGCCGCGCCGCCGCCGGCCGCCGCCCAGGCCCCCGCGCAGCCGGCCGCCCGGCCGGCGACGCAACCCGCCACCGGCACCGCGGCCCAGCCCGCCCGCCCGCCGCAGCAGGGGCAGGCGCCGGCCCGGCCGCCGCAGGGCCAGGCGGCGCCAGCCCGGCCGCCGCAGCAGGCCGGCACGCCCGCCGCGCGGCCACCCGCCGCCGCGCAGGCGCAGCGGCCCGGCCAGCCCCCCACGGTGGGCCGCAACCCGCAACCGCAGAACCGCCGCCCGGCCGCCGCCGGGGCCGCCGCGGCCGGCGCCGCCGCCGGGGCTGCCGCCGCGGGCGCCGCCGCCGCGGCCAGCCGCGCGCCGGAACCGGCCCAGCCCCCGCCGCCGCCCATCCCCTCCACCGGGTCGGTGACCGGCCTGCCCCTGCCGCGCTTCGCCGCGCTGCGGTCGGACGAGGTCAATATGCGGGTCGGGCCTTCCACCAGCTACCCGATCGAATGGACCTACCAGCGCCGCGACCTGCCGGTGCAGATCGTGGGGGAATTCCAGCTCTGGCGCCGCATCCGGGATGCGGAGGGGGCGGAGGGCTGGGTGCATTCCTCGACGCTGGCCGGCCGGCGCACCGCGCTGATCCGCCCCCCCGCCGGCGCCGCCCCCAATGCCCCCGCCGCGGCGCAGGAGGTGACGCTGCGGCGGCGGCCGGAGGATGGCGGCGTGGCGGTGGCGCGGCTGCGCCCCGGCGTCATCGGCCGCATCCGGGAATGCGAGGCGAACAACGCCTGGTGCGAGGTGCAGGTGGCCGGCCACAAGGGCTTCCTGCGGCGCGCGGAGATCTGGGGCGTCGGCGCGGATGAAGAGGTGAAGTGAAGGACGCGGTCTTCACGGCCCCGCCTTCGCCCGTCGCCCACCGCGCCACCCCGGCGCTCTTCGCCGCCACCGTCGCAACCTCCGCCGCCCTGCTCTTCGCCGTACAGCCCATGCTGGGCAAGGCGCTGCTGCCGCCCTTCGGCGGGGGGGCGGCGGTCTGGACGGCGGTGATGCTGTTCTTCCAGATCGGCCTGCTGGCGGGCAGCGCGCTGTTCCACCTGACCTCCACGCGGCTCGGGGCGCGGGGGGCGGCGGCGGTGCACCTGGCGCTGGCGCTGCTGGCCCTGCCGCTGCTGGCGCCGGTGCCGCGGCCCGTGGCCACCGGGATGGGGCCCGCTATCGACGTGCTGGCGACGCTGGCGCTGGCCTATGGCCCGGCCGTGCTGGTGCTGGGGGCCAATGCGGCGGCGCTGCAGGCCTGGTACGCCCGCGTGGCCGGGCAGGCGCCCTGGTGGCTCTACGCCGTCTCCAATGCCGGCAGCCTGGCGGGGCTCGCGGCCTATCCGCTGCTGCTGGAGCCCGCCCTCGCCCTCAGCGCGCAGGGGCGGCTCTGGACGCTGGGGTTTGCCGCCTGCGCACTCGGCCTGCTGGCCTGCGCCTGGCCGGTGCTGCGCCAGCCCTCGCCGCCCGTGGCGCGGCAGGCCGTGGCGGGAATGGGGCTGCGGCAGGCGCTGCCCTGGGTGGCGCTGGCGGCGCTGCCGGCCAGCCTGCTGCTGGGCGCGACGGAGCGTGTGACCGTCACCATCGCGCCGCTACCGCTGCTGTGGGTGCTGCCGCTGGCGGCCTATCTGCTCAGCTGGATCCTGGCCTTCTGGCGGCCCACGGCGGCGGCGCGCGGGGGGCTTCTGGGCGTCACGCTGTTCCTGCCGGCCATGCTGCTGGAGGTGGTGGCCCCGGCCTTCGGCAGTGCCTTCCCGTGGCTCGGCGTGCTGATCCATGTCGGCGGGCTGCTGGCGGCGGGCACGCTGGCGCATGCGCGGCTCGCGCTGATGCGGCCGGAGCCCGCGGGGCTGACGCGCTTCTACCTCTGCCTGTCGCTCGGCGGCGCGCTGGGCGGCACGGTGAACGCCCTGGTCGCGCCGCTGCTGTTCGACCGGCCGCTGGAATACCCGCTGGCGCTGGCCGCGCTCTGCCTGCTGCCGGCCATCGGGCGGGAGCTGGGGCCGCGGATCATCTGGGGCAGCGCGGCCGCCCTGCTGGCCGTGGCGCCGCTGCTGGAGGGGATGGGCGGGTCCATCCGCTGGGGGCGGGATTTCTACGGCGCGGTGCAGGTGCAGGACCAGGGAGACCGCCTGGTGCTGGCGCATGGCCGCACCCTGCATGGCTACCAGTGGAAGGATTCGTCACGCGCGCTGGAGCCGACGGGCTACTACCATCGGGAAGCCGGCGGCGGACGCCTTGTCGCGACCATGCTGGCGCGGCGGGAGGCGCCGATGCAGGCCGTGCTGGTCGGGCTCGGGGCCGGGGCCATGGCCTGCTACGGGTCGGACCGGCTCCGCCTCTCCTACATCGAGATCTCGCCCGCCGTGGTGGAGGCGGCGCGGCGGTGGTTCACCTTCCTGCGGGATTGCGGCGATCCGCCGGTCGCAATCGCCGATGGCCGCGTCGGGCTGCGGGAGGCCACGCCGGGCTCGATCGATCTGGTGGTGCTGGACGCCTATTCCGGCGCCTCCGTCCCCGTCCATATGGCGACGGCGGAGGGCGTGGCGCTGTTCCTGGACCGGCTGGCGCCCGGGGGCGCGGCGGGCTTCCACGTCAGCAACACGCATTTCGACCTGCCGCCGCTGATCGCCGCCGCCGCGCGGGAAGCGGGCGCGCAGGCGCTGTCGCTGGCCGCGGCGCCGGGCGGCCAGCCCTCCGTCTGGGTTGCGGTGACGCGCGATGCCGGGCTGGCGGCGGCGCTGGCGGCGGAAGGCTGGCAGACGGTGACCCCCGCCGCGACGCCCTGGCGCGACGATCGCTGGCACCTCGGCGCCGCGCTCCGGGGATGGTGGTAGCGCAATTTTTCACGCCCTCAGGCGTCGTGCCGAAGGCACGCCTGCGGCGTGACGGGCGCGGCCTCCGGCCGCTTGGCTCGCCGGACCGCCGGCGGGCCGCATTCCGGGACCCCATGCACGTTGCGAGGCAACGCGCATGGGAACCCGTCGCGGCCTCGGCCGCCGGAGGCGGCCGCAGCTTGGCCCGCCCAGCAAGCTGGGCTTACGATGCTCGCCATGACGGAAGAAGCACCCCCACCCGCGACCCACGACCTCGGCGGCGCGCCGCGCTTCCGCTGCACGGCCGTCGAGCCGGATGACGAGGCGCCGCCCGATGAATTCGGCAAGCGCGTCGATGCCCTGCGCCAGATCCTCGGCCGCAGCGGGCTGATGACGGTGGATGAGATGCGCCGCTGCATCGAGGCGATCCCGGAGCCGGAATACCACGCGCTCGGCTATTACGAGCGCTGGCTGCGGGCGATCTCGGCGTTGATGGTGGAGAAGGGCGTCGTGCCCGCGGAGAGCCTGCGATGACCGGAGCCTTCGAAGCGGGCCAGCGCGTGCGCGTGAAGCTGGATTTCCCGGAGCTGCGCGGCCCCTGCCACATCCGCACGCCGCATTACCTGCGCGGACGGGAGGGCGTGGTGGAGCGCCCCCTCGGCGCCTATCCGAACCCCGAGGATTTGGCCTTCGCGCGCCCCGCGGCGCGCATCCCGCTCTACCATGTCCGCTTCGACCAGCCCTCGCTCTGGAACGAGGGCGCGGCGGGGGACACGGTGCTGGTCGAGCTCTACGAGCATTGGCTGGAGGGCACGGCCTGATGGCCCACGCACCCACGGCGGAGAGCGTCGCGCTGCTCGACCGCTTCGTCGCCGCCCTGGTCGCCCAGGGCGTGCTGACCGAGGACCAGATCACGACGCAGATCGCGAGCACGGACCGCGCGAGCCCGGAGATCGGCGCGCGGATGGTGGCCCGCGCCTGGACCGATCCCGCGTACCGCGCCCTGCTGCTGCAGAATGGCGGCCAGGCGGCGGAGGCGATGGGCGTGTCCATGGCCGGCGCGCCGCCGCTCGGCGTGCTGGAGGATACGGACAAGGTCCATCACCTCGTCGTCTGCACGCTCTGCTCCTGCTACCCGCGCGCGGTGCTGGGCTATCCGCCGCACTGGTACAAATCAGCCGCCTATCGGGCGCGGGCGGTGCGGGAACCCCGCGCCGTGCTGGCGGAATGGGGCACCACGCTGCCGGATGGCGTGGCGGTGAAGGTGGTGGACAGCACGGCGGATTACCGCTGGATGGTGCTGCCTCAGCGGCCGGCAGGCACCGAGGGCTGGGACGCAGCGCGCCTCGCCTCGATCGTCACGCGGGATGCGCTGGTGGGGGTCGCGCTGCCGCGCGCCGGCGGGTGATCCGCCGGGCGATCCTGGACGACATCCCGGCGCTGATGCGCATCCGCCTCGCGGTGCGGGAGAACACCTTCAATCCGGCGCGGGTCTCCCCGGCGGATGTGGTCTGGTTCGTGGAGCAGGCGCCGGTCTGGGTGTGGGAGGAAGCGGGCGCGATGCGCGGCTTCTCCGCCGGGGATCCCCGGGATGGCTCGATCTGGGCGCTGTTCGTCGAACCGGGCTTCGAGGGGCGCGGCATCGGAAGCGCGCTGCTGGCCCGCGCCTGCGCCAGCCTGGCGGCGGCGGGCCATGCGACCGCGACGCTCGATACCGCACCAGGCACCCGCGCGGCCGAGTTCTACCGGCGGCAGGGCTGGGTGGAAGGCGGGCCGGATGCGGCGGGGGCGCTGCTGTTCAGCCGCGCGATCGTCACGGCGTCGTAGGGCCGCGCAGCCGCTCGCGCTTTCGCGCGTTGCAGCGCGAAAGCCAGGGCATTCCGCCCCATGGCCGGGAAGCCCTGCATGCCAGACCAGACCACCCACCCGACGATGCTCGCCTGGGCGCCACGGATGCTGTCCGTGCTGCGGATCATGGCGGGGCTGCTGTTCCTCGCGCATGGCACGCAGAAGATCCTGGGCTTCCCGCCCATGGCGGGCGGGGCGCCGTTGCCGGATGCGATGACCTTGTCCTGGGTGGCGGGGGTGCTGGAGCTGGGGCTGGGCGCGCTGCTGGTGCTGGGCCTGCTGACGCGGCCGGCGGCCTTCATCGCCTCCGGCGAGATGGCGGTGGCCTATTTCATCGGCCATGCGCCGCGGAACTTCTACCCGGTGCTGAATGGCGGCGACGCGGCGATCCTCTACTGCTTCGTCTTCCTCTACATCAGCGTCGCGGGGCCGGGGCCGTGGAGCCTGGACGCGCTGCGGCGGCGAAGCGCGTAGCTCAGCGCGGCACGACGGCCAGCACCACCGGCAGGCCGAAGCGCCGCCACCACAGCGGCCAGTGCAGCAGGCGGATGCGATCCTCCACCGTCTGCGTCTCCCACAAGCCGCAGAAGTCGCGCTCATAGCCTGCAAGCCGGATGCCCTGGCAGGCGACAGGCCCGCCATCCAGGTTCAGCGCGATGGAAAGGTCGAGCGGCGCGTCGCGCAGGAAGTCCGCGAAACGCCGCAGCGAGAAGAAGGCATCGGCCGTGGTGCCGATGAGGATTCGCCCCGCGCGGTCCTCGGCCAGGAAGCTGCGATTGGCGAGCCAGCGCGGATCGCCGGCCGCGCGGATGCTGCCATCGGGCGCCAGCAGCAGCGGCCAGGAGACGACGCCATCCCGCGCGCCGGCCAGCGCCGCCCGCCAATCCTGGCCGCGGAGGTCGAGGAGGCGCGTGCCGGAAGCATCGCTGACCACGGCGCCATGGCGTGCCTCATAGGTGGCGGGGCCGAGGCGCTGTCCGTCGCTGACCATCGGCGTGTCGGGATCGCCGTAGCGATCGTAAAAGCTCCCATTGACGACGAGCACGGCGCCCAGCGCCCGCCGCCAGTCCTGGAGGTCACGGTTGCCGGCCGGCGCGGCGCGCGCGATGAGGCGGAAATGGCGGGGATCGATGCGTGCCAGCAGCAGGCGATCGACCTCCGCCTCCCCGGCCAGCACGGGCATCTCCGCGACCTCGAAGCCCTCGGCCAGGCTGCGCCAGGCGATGGGGCCCGCGCGCACCTCGGGCATGGGATCGCGCAGCGCCAGCCGCATGGAAGGCGAGAGGCGCGCATCGTCCCGCGTGACATCGACCCAGTAGCTGCCACCCCGCCGCAACACGATGGTGACGCCGTAGAGCCCCGCCTGCGCATAGGCCCAAGCCAGCCCGGCCAGGATCGCAAGCAGCGCGAGACCCGCCAGCCAGGCGAGGCGGCGCCTCACGCCATCGCCGCCTTGCCCCGCATGCCCTGCGCGCGGATCAGCAGCGTCGTGACGATGATGACGTTGACGGCGTTCCAGGCGACGCCGTTGAGGAAGGCGGCGGCGTAGCTGCCCGTCAGGTCGAAGATGTAGCCGGACAGCAGGCCGCCGATCGCCATCCCCGCCAGCGTCGCCATCAGCACGATGCCGACGCGCGTGCCGGCCTCCCGCGCCGGGAAATACTCCCGCACGATGATGGCGTAGCTGGGCACGATGCCGCCCTGGAACAGGCCGAAGAGCGCGGAAATCACATACAGCGACACCAGGCTGTCGAAGCCGAGGTAGAGCACCAGCGCCGCGCCCTGCAGCAGAGATCCCAGCAGCAGCGTGCGCAGGCCCCCGATGCGGTCCGCGATGAAGCCGGAGGCGATGCGGGAGACGATGCCGAAGGCGAGCATGAGGGAGAGCATCTCCGTCCCCCGCGCCACGCCGTAGCCGAGGTCCCCGCAATAGGCGACGATGTGGACCTGCGGCATGGCCATGGCGATGCAGCAGCCGATGCCCGCGAAGCCCAGCACGCCCGTCAGCGTGTTCTTCGACATGCCGAGCGGACGGTCCGCGCGCGGCGGCGGCGCGCCGGCGACGGCTGGCGCCACCTTCGCCACGGGTGGCCGCGCGCGCAGCATCAGCGCGATCAGCGGCATGGTCGCCAGCACGATGCAGCCGACGACGATATGCGCCACGCGCCAGCCCCAGTTGCCGATCAGCACCGTCAGCAGCGGCGGCCACACCACGCCCGCGAGGTAGTTGCCCGAAGCCGCCAGCGCCACGGCGATGCCGCGCCGGCGCATGAACCACATGGAGGCATCGGCCATCAGCGGGCCGAAGCTGGCCGACGACCCCAGCGCGCCGATCAGCACGCCCTGCACCAGGGCGAAGACCAGCAGGCTCGGCGCCAGGCCCGCCAGGATGTAGCCGAGCCCCATGACGCAGGAGGCGATCATCACCGGCCACATCGCGCCGAAGCGGTCCGACATGCGCCCCATCAGGATGCCGCCGAGCGCGAAGCCCACCATGGTGAGGGTGTAGGGCAGGGACGCCTCGGCACGGGTCGCCTGGAATTCCGCCTGCACGAAGGGCAGCGCCACCACCACGGACCACATGCCCGCGCCGCCCAGCGTGGACAGCGCCATGATGGCGGAGAGCCGGATCCAGCTCTGCCGGCTGTCGAGATGCGTCACGCGCCGGGCCCGAAGGTGACGAAGTTCGAGAGCGGCTCGCGATCCGTCACCAGCGCGTTAGTGGGCTCCGCGGCATCGGCGATGCCGATCGACATGCCGCAGACCAGCGCCTGGTCATCGGGGATGCCGAGATGGGCGCGCACCACGTCGTGGTGGTCGCAGAAGGCGGCCTGGGCGCAGGTGTCGAGGCCCTCCGCGCGGGCGGCCAGCATGATGGACTGGAGGAACATCCCGTAGTCGAGCCAGGAGCCCTGTTCCATGTCGCGGTCGATGGTGAAGAAGAGTCCGACGGGTGCGCCGAAGAAATCGAAGTTGCGGGCGCGCTGCGCGTGGGCCGCCTGCGTGTCGCCGCGCCCGATGCCGGCCAGCTTGTAGAGCCCGAAGCCGCAGGCGCGGCGGCGTGCCAGGTAGGGTTCGCGCCACACCCGCGGGTAGTAGTGGTAGTCGCGTGCGACCTTGGCGCCGGCATCGTGGGCGGCGCGGAGTGCGCGGGAGAGGGCGGCCTTCTCCTCGCCGACGGTGACGCGCACGCGCCAGGGCTGGATGTTGGAGCCCGAGGGCGCGCGGGAGGCCGCGCCGAGGATTTTTTCGAGGGTCGCGCGCGGGATGGGGTCTGGCCGGAAGCCGCGGATGCTGCGGCGCGTGGCCAGGGCCTCGAACACGTCCATGGTTTTTGGCGCTGCTCCCGTTTGGTTGGAATCAGTCTGTCCCGCTGGTGGCCTTGGCGCAAATTCCCGGCGGGGTCCGGGGGGCGCCACGCCCCCCGGCGGAGCACGAGGCGGAGCCTCGTCCTTATCCGATCTGTTCCGCGATGGCGTTTGCCACCGCGGTCGTCCCCACGCCCCCGAATTCCGCGCTGCGGAGCCCTTTCGCGAACGCCGCATCGACCGCGCCTTCCAGCTCGTTCGCCGCATCCGCGAATCCCTGCCCCGCGCCGCGCGAGGCCAGCCAGTCCAGCATCAGCGCGGCGGAGAGGATCGCCGCTGTCGGGTTGGCGATGCCCTTGCCGGCGATGTCGGGCCCGGTGCCGTGGCTGGGTTGGAACACGGCGTGGGTATCGCCGATATCGGCGGAGGGGGCGTAGCCCATGCCGCCGATCAGGCCCGCGCCGAGGTCGGAGAGGATGTCGCCGAACATGTTCTCGGTCGGCAGCACGTCGAAGTCCCAGGGCTTGCGGATCATGTCGAGCGCCATGGCATCGACGTAGTGCGCGTCGGCCGGCACGCCGGGGAACTCGGTCGCGACCTCGAGGAAGACCTTCCGCATGAAGGCCATGGAGGTGAAGACATTGGCCTTGTCCACCAGCGTCACGCGCTGCGCGCGGCCCATGCGCGCGGCGCGGCGCTCCGCCAGGCGGAAGGCGAAGCGGGAGAGGCGTTCGGTGGTGGCGCGGGTGATGAGCATGGTGTCGCGCGCCTCGGCATCGTCGGTCACGGTGCCGCGGCCGCGGGCGTAGAAGAGGCCTTCCGTGCTCTCCCGCAGGATCACCAGGTCGATGTCCTTGGCCCGGGGATGGGAGAGCGGCAGGGGCACGCCCGGGATGGCGCGGATGGGGCGCACGCCGGCGTAGAGGCCGAGGCGGAAGCGGAGGTCGAGCTGCGGCGCGATCTCCGTCCCGTCCTCGTAGCGGATGCCGGGCCAGCCCATGGCGCCGAGCAGGATGGCGTCGGCCGCTTTCGCGCGCTCGAAGGTTTCCTCCGACATCGCGGTGCCGGTGCGCTGGTAGGCGAAGGCGCCGGCTTCGAGCGTTTCCGTCGCGATGCCGATGGCGTGGCGGCGGGCCAGCTTCTCCAGCACGAAGGTCGCGGCTTCCGTCACTTCCGTGCCGATGCCGTCACCGGGCAGGAGGGCGATGCGGACGCTGTTGCTGGGGGTGGCCATGGCGGGGGTTTCCTGGGTTCCTGGCGGCATAACGGCATGGCGGGGGCGCGGCGCCAAGCCTGGGGGGGGCGTTAACGAATGCAGCTGGAAGATGCATACGTTAACGCAACAATCGCCTTCCGGTTGGGCCAGTGTTGCGGCTATCCTGCCGCATGGCCCGGCCCCCGCCCCTGTTCCAGATCGCCGTCGCGTTGAGCCTGGCCCCCCTGCCCGCGCTCGGCCAGGCGGTGGATGCGCGGCCCAGCGGCGGCCAGGTGGTGGCGGGCCAGGCGAGCATCAGCCAGACCGCCACGCGCACCCAGGTGAACCAGGCGACGGATCGCGCCATCATCGAATGGCAGCGCTTCGATGTGGGCGCGCAGCACCGGGTGGATATCCGCCAGCCCGCCGCCTCCTCCTTCTCCCTCCAGCGCGTGACGGGGGGCGATCCCTCGGCCATCGCGGGGCGCGTCACCTCGAATGGCGGGGTGGCGCTGGTCAATCCGGCGGGGGTGGTGTTCTCGCAGGGCGCGCAGGTGGATGTGGCGGCGCTGATCGCGACGACGTCGGACACCACGAACCAGGCCTTCATGGCGGGCCGCATGGTCTTCGATGGCCAGCCCCGGCCGGGCGCGCGGGTGGAGAACCGGGGCACCATCACCGTGGCGGATCGCGGCCTGGCGGCGCTGGTCGCGCCCAGCGTCGCCAATTCGGGCACCATCCGCGCGCGGCTCGGCCGCGTGGCGCTGGCGGGGGGGGAGGCCTTCGCGCTGGACCTCGCGGGCGACGGGCTCCTGGCGCTCGACGTCACGCGCCAGGTGCAGGCGGCGCCGGGCGGCGGCGCCGCGCTGGTCACGCAGGCCGGCACGATCGAGGCGCAGGGCGGCAGCGTGCTGCTCTCGGCCTCCGCCGCCTCCACCGTCATCGAGACCCTGGTCCAGGCCGGCGGCACCACCACCGCCGCCCAGGTCGCGCTGCGCGGCCAGGGCGGGGGCGTGACCATCACCGGCGATGTCGCCGCGCCGCGCGGCGTGGTGGAGGCGACGGCGACCGGCACCGTCCGCGTCGCATCCGGCGCGCGCATCGCCGCGGAAGGCGGGCGCGTCGCGATCGGCGCCGGGGCGGAAAGCCGCCCGGGCGCGCCCCGGCGCCTCGCTGGGCGGACGGTGGTGGAACAGGGGGCGCGAATCTCCGCCGATGGCGGCGGCAGCATCCTGGTCCATGCCGAGGGGCGGACGGAGATGCGGGGCGGCCTCTCCGCCACCGGGGGGGAGATCGAGGTCTCGTCGCGCGGCGCGCTGGCCCTCGATGGGTCCATGGCGGCGGAGCGCGTGCTGGTCGATCCCGTCACGCTGCGCGTGGTGGCGACGCTGTCCGGATCGACCGAGCCGGCGGAGATCACCGCCGCCGCCGTCAACGCCACCACCGGCGCCCTGACCCTGCAGGCGGAGGCCGCCATCACGGTGGAGGCCGCGATCAACAAGCCGAGCGGCCCGCTGACGCTGGAGACGACGAACCCGGCCGCCACCGCCGGCCAGGGCATCACCCTCCTCCGCCCCGTCACCGTGGCGGGCGACCTGGTGCTGCGCAGCGCGGGGGACATAGCGCAGCTCGGCGCGACCGCCCTGGTGAATGCCGGCACGCTGGAGGCGCGGAGCAGCGGCGGGCAGGTGCGGCTGGAAGCTGCGGGCAACGCCATCCGCGCGCTGGCCGGCGGCGCCGCCGCCACGCGCTTCGGCATCGCCACCACCACCGCGCTGTCCGTCGATGGCGCCATCGCGGCGCCGGAGATGGCGCTGGCGACGAGGCAGGCGCTGTCGCTGCGCGCGCCCCTCTCGGCCACGACCAGCCTCGACCTCAACGCCGATGGCGGCATCACGCAGGAAGCGGCGGGCGCCGGCATCACCACCGGGCTGCTGCGCCTGCAGGCGCCGCTCGGCGCCGTGGCGCTGACCGGGGCGGGCAACCAGATGACCACGCTGGGCGACGCCATCGTGCCGCTCGGCCTCTCCCTGGTGAACGAAGGCGCGCTGAACATCGCCGGCACCATCAATGGCGGGCGGCTCTCCTTCACGACGCGCAGCGGCGACCTGACGCAGGATCCCGCCGCCTCCCGCCTCATCGCCGATGAGGTGCAGGCGGTGGCGGAAGCGGGCTCCGTGCTGTTCGACGGCACGCTGAACAGCATCCCCCTGCTCTATGGCCGGGCGCGGGACAGCTTCGTCGTCGATGCCGGCGGCGCCGTGCTGCTGGCGGCGCCGATCAGCGGCACCGATGTGGAGATCCGCGCGACGGGGGAGATCGCGCAGGACCTCGGCGCCCCCGTCACCGCGACGCGGCTGCGGCTGAACGCGACGGGGGGCGCCATCACCCTCGATGACCCGCAGAACCAGGTGGCGGCGCTGGGCGATGCCGCGGCGGGCGGCGCCCTGGTGCTGGCCACCGCCGGCGCGCTGTCGGTCCAGGGCACGGTGTCCGGCACCAGCGTCGGGCTGACGGCGGGCGGGGACATCACCAGCGGCGGCGGGCGGATCGAGACGCCGCTGCTGCGCGTCGCCTCCATCGCCGGGCAGGTGCGCCTCGATGCCGGGGACAACGCGATCGGGGCGCTGGGCGCTTCCGGCGCCGCCACCGACTTCACCCTGGTGAACCGGGACGTGCTGCGCGTGACGGGCGCGGTGGATGCGGGCGGCACGCTGCGGCTGACCGGCCAGGGCCTGTCGGTGGAGGCACCGCTGGCCGCGCCCCTCGTCGTGCTGCGGGCCGAATCGGGGGATGTGACGCAGACCGCCGCCGGCGGCATCAACACGCCCCGGCTGCTGGCGGAAAGCCCGCTCGGCAATGTCCGGCTGGCAAGCGCCTCCAACGGCCTCGGCGCCTTCGGCGGGGGCGCGGGGTTCGAGTGGGAGGTCGCGGCGGCGGGCAGCGCGGCCCCCGACGCCACGACCGGCATCGCCGCGCCGCAGGTGCGCATCACGGTCGGCGGGGAGCTGGTGCAGGCCAGCGGCGCGGCCGGCATCCGGGCGGAGCGGATCACCGCCAGCGCGGCCGGGCGGGTCGATCTGCGCGCCGCGGCCAATGCCATCCGGGAAGTCGGCGCCATCACCGCGCCGGGGGGGCTGTGGCTGTCCACCACCACGGAGCTGACGCTCGCGCTGCCGCTGGCGCTGCCCAGCGCCACCCTCTCCGCCGCGCAGGGCATCACGCAGCTGACCGGCGCGCCGCTGGCGGCGGGGGTGGCGCGGCTGGATGGCGGCGCGGGCGACGTGCTGCTGCCGGAAGGCGCCAACGCCATCCCGCGCCTGGCCGCCGGGCGGGCGGGCGGGGTGTTCCGGCTTTCGACCGGCGGCGGCCTGGCGGTGGAAGGCGCCGTCACCGCCGGCACGCGGATCGAGTTCCAGGCGGGCGGGGACATCACCCAGTCCGGCACCGGGGCGGGGCTGGTGGCGCCGCGGCTCGGCGTGGTGTCGCTGGGCGGCAACGTGGCGCTGACCGGGGCGGGCAACCGCGTGCCGGTGCTGAGCTACAGCGCCGCGGCCGGGGATTTCGCCCTGTCCCAGGAAGGCGCCGCGGCCCTGGTGCTGGACGGGCTGCTGGTGGCGCCCAGCGCCACGCTGCGGACGGAAGGGGGCGTGGCGGATGCCGCGGGCGGCGGGCTGCGGGCGGGGATGCTCGTGCTCGACACCACCGGCGCGGTGCGGCTGGATGCCGCCGGGCAGCATCTGCTGGATGCGGTGGCCGGGCGGGCCGGCAGCCTGGCGCTGGCGGTGGAGGGCGCGCTTTCCGTCGCCGATCCGCTGGCGGTGACGGGCGCGGCCTCGCTCTCCGCCACCGCGCTGTCGCTCGATTCGCGGCTTTCCGCCGGCAGCACCGCGCTGGTGGCGCGCGCGGGCGGCGTCACCCAGGCGGCGACGGGCGCGGGCCTTTCCACCGGCACCCTCACGGTCCAGGCCAGCGGCGCCGTGGCGCTGGAGGGGGCGGGCAATGCCGTGACGCGGCTGTCGGCCGGCAGCGCCGGCGGCGCCTTCGCCCTGGCCAATGCGGGGGCGCTGACCGTCTCCGGCAGCGTCGCGGGCAGCGAGATCGTGCTGCGCGCCAGCGGGACCATGACGCTGGCCGGCGCCGGCCTGGCGGCGGACCGGGCGGTGCTGCTGGCGGTGCCGGGGGGCCTGGCCTCCGGCGCCACCAGCCGGCTGCTGGCGCGGGACCCGACGCTGCTGCCGGTGATGATCGTCGATACGCGCCGGACCGGCGGGCTGGTGGCGATCCCCACCGGCGTGGCGGCGGACTTGCCGGGCCTGCCCGCCGCGTCCCAGGCGACGCAGCTTTCCACCTTCGGCGCCCCGGCCGCCGCCGCCGCCGGGCCGGCGGCCTTCGACCTCGCCGTCGGGTCCTCGCCCCTCTTCCTGCTGCTGGACAGCGGCAGCGCGGTGGGGGTGCTGGAGGCCGGGCGGCTCGGCGTGCTGGGCAGCGGCGGTTCCGCCTTCATCGTCGGCACGCTGGGCGGCGCGGGCGGCGGCACGGCGGCGCAATCCGTGGCGGTGGCCTCGACCGGATCCAACTACCTCTTCAACAGCTGCGTCATGGGGGCGACGCTCTGCGGCGGCCAGCCGGCGGCGCCGGACGAGCCGGGCCCGGTCACGCCGCCCGTCGTGCCGCCGGTGCAGCCCCCGGTGGTGGTGCCGGTGGAGCCGGGCACCGGGGCGGGGTCATCCGCCCTGGCCGGCCTGCCGCTGCTGCCGGGCAGCGCCGTCGCGCCCCGGCTGCTAGCCACGGACCTGCGCGCCGGCAGCCCCGATGGCCCGCCGGAATGGCTGCTGCTGTCACCCTGGCGGCGCGAGGAGGACCCCTGAGGGCGCGGCACCCGGCCGCAGCGTGATGCTGCCATCCGGGTTGGGCTGGGCGGTGACGGGGCCGAGCCGGCTCAGCGCCTCCAGCGCCGCGGCCAGGCGCGCCTCGTCCAGCGGCAGCCCGGCCTGCGGGTCCGGGCCGGGCGGTGCCTCCCGCAGCAAATTGGCGGCGACGCGGGCGGGGTCGAGGTCCGGCGCCACGCGCATCACCTCCAGCAGCGCGGCCGCGGCGGCGGGGGCGGTGGCGGCCAGGGCGGCATGCAGCTCATCCCGCCGCGGGTCGGGCGGCAGCGGCGCCTGCACCGCCCGGGCGGCGGCGATGCGGCGGGCGGTGGCGGCCAGGTCGCCGGCCAGGACGGCATGGCGCCGGCTGGCCAGGAGGGCGCGCGTCGCCGTCTCGTCCAGCCCGGCGGCGGCGGCGGCGAAGGCGGGGTCATGCGCCCGGCGCGCCGCGATCTCACGCCGCTCGGCCTCCGTCTCCGGCCGGGACGCGGCATCCAGCAGCAGCCGGGCCACCAGCGGCGCGGGCGCGTCCGGCAGGGCGGGCGGGGCGCGGGCGGGCGCCGGCACGATGGCGAGGGTCCGCGGCGGCGGCGAGGGCGGGCGCGGCTTCGGGAAGACCACCGCCTGCACCCAGAGCGCGGCGGCCAGCGGCAGCGTGCCGATGGCGAGATGCGCGGGCAGGCCGATCTTCGGCACCGCCGCGCTGAACAGCAGGAAGCAGCCGAGCCCGAGCAGCGCGGCGCCGGCCCAGAGCCCCGCGGCCGCCGCCAGCCGGGCCGGCGGCAGGGGCGCGGGCCTTGCCCGTCGGCCCAGCATCCGATCGCGCGGTCCCGGCCGGCTCAGCGCAGGTTCATCAGGCCCTCGAACAGGCCGCGGAGCATGCCCGCGCCCTCCGTCAGGCCCTCGACCCGCAGCGGGCGGCCGGCGGCGGTGCCGGCCCCGGCGGCGAAGGCGGCGCGGTCCTGCGCCAGTTCGGCCGCGGAGAGCCGGCCATCGCCGTCATAGTCCAGGCTTTCCAGCAGCACGCGCCCGGCCAGGATGCCGGCCACGGCACCGGCGCCGACCGCGGCGGCGATCACATCCTGCGTGCCGCCTTCCTGCACCGCCGCCAGCCAGGCGGCGCCGCGGGCCAGGCGGGCGATCTCCGCCGAGCTCAGCAGGCCGTCGCCGCTGACATCGGCCTGGGCGACGATGGCCTGGGCGCAGACGCCGGGCGTGGCGCTGGCGCAGCCGGCTTCCAGGTTCTCGATGATGGAGAGGAAGGCGGCGCCTTCGCCATGCAGCGCGGCCAGCACGGGCGGCGGCGCGGGGCAGCGGCGCCAGGCGGCGATGGGGGTCGCGCCCGGCAGGCGGTCATCGCGCGTCTTGGCGTCGGGCTCGGCCGTCTCCAGCGAATTGCCGGCGTTGCGCAGCATGATGCGCGGCGCCTCCGCCCCCGTGGCGGTGGCGATGGTCCAGCTTTCCGTCGCCCGGGTGGCGGCCAGGCGGAACAGGCGGGCGGGGGCTTCGGCATCCACCCGCGCCACGCTGCGGGCCGTGACCAGCAGCATGCCGCGGGGGTCCGCGCAGTCTCCGGCGAACCAGGCGCCGCGCTGGGCTTCCGGCAGTTCGGCGGCGGGCTGCGCCGCGGCCGGGGCGGCCAGGGCGAGCAGCAGGATGGCCGCCCGGGCCAGGCTGGTGGGGAGTGCCGGCATCATCGCACCTCGATCTCCTCGCCGCGGCACAGATCGATGCCGGGCCGCGACACTTCACGCCCATCGCGGAACACCACCACCAGGTCGGCGGCGCAGGCGCCGCCCTCCAGCCCCGGCAGGTCCATCGCATCGCCCACCGGCACCACATCGGCGCCGAGGCGGTCCGACCCGCGCGGGGCGCCGGGCGCGGAGGCATAGACCTCCACCACCGGCAGCGGGCCGGCATTGCGCAGGCGGAAGCTGCCGGGGGAGGGCGCGGGGGTGGTGGCGGGGACGGGCGTCTCCTCGATCCGCTGCACCACCCAGCCCGGGGCGAGGACGATGCGCGGCTGGTCGCAGATGTTCACCTCCCGCGCCTCCTCCGCGCCGCCATTCGGGAAGACGATGCGGATATCGGCCTCGCAGCCGCCTTCCACCTGCACCACCGTCTCCTGCCCCTGCGGCAGGGTGGCGGCGCCGAGGCGATCCGGCCCCCAGTCGCTGTCGCTGCTGGGGGAGACATAGACTTCCTGCACGGTGGCGAGGTGCCGGTTGACCAGCGCGACCGATTGCGTCGGCGGGCGGGGGATGCCGCTGCGGTCGAAGGCGACGGTCCGGTTGGCGCAGAGGTCGATGCCCTGCTTCACCTCCTCCCGGTCATCGGCATAGACGGCGCGCAGGTCGAAGGCGCAGTCCCGCGTGCGCATGCGCAGCCGGAAGGTCGCGTTGGCGTCGATCACGCCGGCGCCGAGGCGATCCGGCCCCCAGGCTTCCGGCGCACGGGGTTCGGGCCGGGCGGGGGCGGCGTAGAGTTCGCGCAGCACCGTGTCGCTGCGGTTGGCGATCTCGGCCTCCAGCGTCGGCATGGCGGGGTCGCCATAGATCAGGCGCTGGGTGCGGCAGATATCGACGCGGCGGCGGACATCCTCCGACCCGTCCTGGAAGATCGCGACGGCGTCCCAGACGCAGTTCTGCACGCGGCCGAGGCGAAGCCGGAAGGTGGCGCCCTGCGGCACGGTGTCCCGCCCCAGCCGGTCCTGGCCCCGGTCCTGGCTGTTGGGGGTGAAGAGGTAGAAATTCTGCAGCACGAGGTCGGTTTCGTTCTGCAGCGTGATCTCCCGGTTCGGCGGCTGCTGCGCGGGCTGCTGCTGCTGCGCCATCGCGGCGGTGCCGGCCATGGCAAGGCCGATCACCGCCAGGGCGCATGCTCGCCTGATGGCTCGGATGGATCGCATGTCTGGCCGGGCTCCCGCTGGTCGCCCCGACAATGCGCATCCGCAACGCCCGAAGCAAGCAACCGTTTCTTTCCAGGTCGTTAACCCCCGGGGCCCGGCGCCCCGGCGGTCAACCCGGGCCCTGGGCGGCGGCGCCGGGCCGGGCGGTGGGTTCCGGCCCTTCCAGGTCGCGCGCCTTCGGGCGCCACAGCGCATAGGCCGGAAGGCAACCCGCTTCGGGTGCCTGCCATGCCAGGCCGCGCAGGCCGGGCAAGCCCCATCCTTCGCGGCCGGGCTTCACGCGGTCCCGGTCACGGCGCCGGGTCTTCCGGCAGCGGCATCCAGTGCGTCGCGTAGTCCGTGACCGTGTTGCCCGCGGTCGCGATGCGCACGATCCACTGCGGTGGCAGTTCCTCCCGCACACCGTCAGCTCCCTGATCGAAGACACCTTCGACGCACTCCGCCTCGCAGATGTAGGGCGTCTCGTCGTCCGGAAGGATCAGCCGGAGAAGCAGGCGGGCGCCATCGATCGCGGGCGCCGTGGCCATGGGTTGCCAGCCTCCCGCCAGCCGCGCAGCGGGGATTCGCCCGGAACCGGAGCCCTGGTCGCGGCCGTTCGGTTCGCCGGGCTTTGCGACAAGCTTCTGGCAGAATTCGCCGGGGTGGCTCATGCGCGGCCTCCCGTCGCGGCGCGCAAGGCGTTGCGCGCCGACCATCCGGCCAGGATGGCGCCGGGGACTGCATGCATCACGGCCCGCGCTGCGGCGCCCGTGCGGCTTCCCGCGCCAGGCTGATCCCGTGTGGCATCGTGGCCGAGGGCAACAGGGTTGCGGCCGGCTCTGTGGTCTCCGCCGTCCAAGACGACGCGACACTGACCTGCGCGCAGCGCGCGGGCGAGTTCGCGCGATGGCGATGCGGACGGCGCCAAGCGCGGCAAATGCAACCGCCGCGCTATCACCTGCGGTCCGCGACAATTGGCACGATGGCAGCAACAGCCGAAGTTTCGGCTACCGATCGACCGAGCAGAAAACAAGCTTGCGCGGGCGGAGATCTGGTCGTAGTCGGGCCAATACGTGCCTGGAACGTCCGTGCTGCAAATCGCAAGCCCATCGGGCGGCGCGGCACAGTGTCCCTGATCGGGCAGCCGCTTCCAGGGACCGGGCGTATCGATCTCAGCGCTGGGCATCACGGAATCACCATGCTCGGACGATTTCGTTTTGACAGCTTTTCTGACGATCGCAATATGATTTATCTGACAGAATGTCAGAAGATCTGATAGCTTGCGGACTCTAGGAGGGATTCTGACCCTATGGGCGCTCAGTATTTTCCCGATGCCTCAAGCGCGCGGCCATCGACGTTGCGCCCTTTCTGCTGGCCCGCCAAACCTACCGGGCAGCAGCAACCGCGCCCGAAGCCCGCGCCGCGTCCGGATCCAACCCCTGCTCCCTCGCGGTGAGTCGGATGCCCAACCGCGTTGGAACGGCGTCGAGGACGCCGCGATAAATGTAGTCCATGGTGAGGCCCGGTAGCAGATCGCACAGGTACGCCATGGCCTCTTCGGCCGGGTAGTTGCCGCTCGGTCCCTCATTCTCCCAGTTGAGGTAGCGGGTACGGCCGACGCCAAGCAGGGCGGCAAATTCCGGCGCCTTGGGATAGCCCATCTCCAGCCGGATCGCGCGAAGGCGCCGGACAATGTCTGTGCGAGCCGACAATGCCATGCGGCCAACGTTGGCGCTAATCCCCTGAGATGTCATGAAAAGAAACCTGACGAAACGACCATGAAGTCGTCGCCGTTCGTCCGATTATCTGACACTTGTGGGGCGAGCCGAGGCGGCGCGCTGGCTGGCCGTCCGCCCATTTTCGTGCCCCGAGCCACCGCCCTGCGACGCGGCGCGAGGCCGGATAAGCCCCATGTTCGCAGTGCGGGAAGTGGTTCAACGGCTGCCGATGTTCCGACAGGGTTTCACGGCCATTCGGCTCGTCTGGACGCGGTCCCGCGCCGACCCTTCCGGTTGCGCGCAGGGTGGCACGGCGCGCCGCTTCGTGCGCGAGCGCCGCCGCCCAGCCACCTTCCTGTGCGGACGATGGGCTTATAAGGTGGGCGCGAAAGCGCCATTCCTGGAGGAAACATGACCACCCGCCGCAGCCTGATCGCCGCCACCGCCGCCCTGCCGATGGCCACCCTCCTGCCCGGCGGCGCCAGCGCCCAACAGCGCTTCAACAGCCTCTACGTCTTCGTCCCCGCCGGCCCCGGCGGCGGCTGGGATGGCCTGGGCCGCGCGATCGAGCAGGCGTCCCGCGGCGCCGGCCTGGTCAATTCCTTCCAGTTCGAGAATGTCGGCGGCGCCGGCGGCACGGTCGGCCTGCCGCGCTTCGTCAGCCAGCGCCGCGGCCGCGGCGATGCGATCATGGTGGCCGGCGCCGTGATGGTCGGCGCCGTCATCACCAACCGCACCCCCGTCGGCATCAAGGACGTCACGCCGATCGCGCGCATGACGACGGAGCCCGGCGTGATCGTGGTGCCCGCCAGCAGCGACCTGCGCGACCTCGCGGGCTTCATGGCGGCGCTGCGCGCCAATCCGGGCGCGGTGTCGGTCGGCGGCGGCAGCGCCGGCGGCATCGACCACATCACGCTCGGCCTGCTGCTGAAGTCGCTCGGCAAGAATGCGCGGGAAGCCAGCTACGTCGCCTTCGCCGGCGGCGGCCCGGCCCAGGCCGCGATCCTCGGCGCGCAGGTCCGCGCCGGCATCTCCGGCGTGTCGGAATTCGCCGAGCAGATCCGGGCCGGCCGCATGCGGGCCCTGGCGACCACCGGCGAGACGCGCAGCCTGGAGGGCGTGCCGACGCTGAAGGAAAGCGGCATCGACATCGTCATCGGCAATTGGCGCGGCGTCTTCGGCGCGCCCGGCATCAACGCGACCCAGCGCCAGGCGCTGTCCGACTACATCGGCGCGCTGGTCGCGACGCCGCAGTGGAAGGAGATCGTGGCCCGCCAGGGCTGGGACGAGGCCTACCTCTCCGGCGCGGAGTTCGAGCGCTTCCTGGCCCGCGACCAGGCGGACACCGAGCAGGTGCTGCGCGACATCGGCCTGGCCGGCTGATGCTTCCCCGCCGTGCCCCGGCCCGGGCACGGCGCCCCCACCGTCACGGAGGCTGAGGCCGGATGCGTGATACCCAACGGTCGGACCTTGGCGCGGCGGTCTTCGTGCTGGTCCTCGGCCTCGTCTCCGCCTGGCAGGCGGCGGTCATCCCGACCACGCCGCTCTATGCCCAGGTGGGGCCGAAGGCGATCCCCTACCTGATCGCGGCCGGGCTCATCGCGCTCGGCATCGGCCTGGTCGCGGCGGCGCTGCGCGGCGGCTGGTCGCATGACCTGGAGGAGGTGCAGGAAGCACCCCCCACCAATTGGCGCGCCCTGTCCCTGCTGCTGGCCGGGCTGCTGGCCAATATCGCGCTGATCGTGCCCTTCGGCTTCACCGTCGCGGCGACGGTGCAGTTCACGCTGGTGGCGGCCGCCTTCGGCAGCACCGCCCATGCGCGCAACGTGGCGATCGCCTTCGCCGTCTCGCTCGGCGCCTATGCCCTCTTCGTGAAGGCGCTCGGCGTCAATATCGGCGCCGGGGTGATCGAGGCCCTGATCTTCGGAGACCCCGGCTGATGGATGCGCTTTCCGGGCTGGCGATGGGCTTCGGCCACGCGCTGACGCTCACCAATCTCGGCTGGGCGCTGCTCGGCTGCTTCCTCGGCACCGCGATCGGCGTGCTACCTGGCATCGGCCCCGCGCTGACCATCGCGCTGCTGCTGCCCATCACCTTCAGCGTGCCGGCGACGGGCGCCTTCATCCTGTTCTGCGGCGTCTTCTACGGCGCCATGTATGGCGGCTCCACCACCTCCATCCTGCTGAACACGCCGGGTGAATCGGGGTCCATCATCACCTCGCTCGAAGGGG
Source organism: Falsiroseomonas ponticola (assembly GCF_016805305.1). Classification (GTDB taxonomy): domain Bacteria; phylum Pseudomonadota; class Alphaproteobacteria; order Acetobacterales; family Acetobacteraceae; genus Falsiroseomonas; species Falsiroseomonas ponticola. The sequence continues at coordinate 574,196 of NZ_JAERQN010000001.1, forward strand.
CGAAGATGGCCCGGAACGGCCGCGCGGGGCCGGCCCTGGCGACGGCCGCCATCGGCAGCTTCGTGGCGGGCACGGTGGGGACCATCGGCATCGCCTTCCTCGGGCCCGTCGTCGTCGAACTCGCGCTCAAGCTCGGCCCGGCCGAGTATTTCTGCCTGATGGTGCTCTGCTTCGTCACCGTCTCCGCGGTGCTCGGCGGCTCCGCGCTGCGGGGGCTCACCAGCCTGTTCTTCGGGCTGCTGCTGGGGCTCGTCGGCATCGACCTGCAGACCGGCCAGCCGCGGCTGACCTTCGGCATCCCCGAGCTGCTGGATGGCGTGAATGTCGTGCTGGTCGCCGTCGCGCTGTTCGCGGTGGGGGAGACGCTGTACCTGGCGTGGCGCTACGTGGAGGGGAAGCAGGAGGTGCTGCCCGTCGGCAGCATCATGATGTCGAAGACCGACTGGAAGCGGAGCTTCTGGCCCTGGGTGCGCGGCGCCGGCATCGGCTTCCCCTTCGGCGTCATGCCGGCCGGCGGGACCGAGATGCCGACCATGCTCAGCTACTACATGGAGCGGAAGCTGACGAAGCCGGAGCACCAGAAGGAATTTGGCACGACGGGTGCGATCGAGGGCGTGGCCGGGCCGGAGGCCGCGAACAACGCCGCCGCCGCCGGCATCCTGGTGCCGATGCTGACGCTGGGCCTGCCGACGAGCGCGACCGCGGCCATCATGCTCTCCGCCTTCCAGTCCTATGGCATCCAGCCGGGCCCGCTGCTTTTCACCTCCCAGGCGGAGCTGGTCTGGACGCTGATCGCGAGCCTCTTCATCGCCAATGTCATGCTGGTGGTGCTGAACCTGCCGCTGGTGGGCCTCTGGGCGCGCATCCTGAAGATTCCCCAGCCGCAGCTCTACGCCGGCATCCTCGTCTTCGCGACCATCGGCACCTACGGCATCAGCAACTCCGTCGTGGACCTGTTCCTGCTGTATGGCATCGGCATCATCGCGATGTTCATGCGGCGCTTCGACTTCCCGGTGGCGCCGGTGGTCATCGGCATGATCCTGGGGCCGATGGCGGAACAGGCGCTGCGCCAGGCCATGACGATCAGCCAGGGGGACTGGTCGGTCTTCGTGACGCGGCCGATCAGCCTGGCGATCCTGCTGGTGGCGGTGGCGGCGCTGGTGGGGCCGCGGCTCTATGGGGCCTGGGTGCGGCGGATGGCGGCATGATTTTGCCACGCTGAATTTGCTGGCACCTTCAGCCTAGCTGAAATAACCTGGGACCATGAGGCTAGATGAACGGCTCCGACAACTTGGGATGTCCCAGCGGGAGTTTGCCCGTCGCCTTGGGGTGTCCGACGCTACGGTGAGCGGCTGGATTTCAGGCCGCAACGTCCCTGACGCCCGCAAGCTGCCTTTAATTGAGGCGCAAACTGGGGGTGCGGTGAAATTGGCGGATTTTCTAGGCGCAGCGCCGAAAGGGCCCGGACGTCGCGCATCTTCACAGGGACGGAAGCGTCGCCTCACGGCAAACGTCACGCCGGGGGCGGCACAAGGTTTTCCAGACGCACGACAGTCGCTGATGACCGACGCGGTGGAACTCGGACTCGACCCCGACGCAATCGCCACCAAGTCCATCCAGGACGCCATCCGCGCCGAAAAGACTCGCCGCTGGAAGGAAGAGAACCGGGCGGCGATGGACGCCTGGAACGAATGGACGGAGCGCAACGGGCTGCCGCTGGCGAAGTACCGGATGTTCTGAGGCGTGGCACGCTTCGACCTCTATCGGCCGAAGGGGTCGGCGGCCTGGCTGCTCGATGTCCAGGCCGATTTCCTGGACCACCTCCGCACCCGGGTCGTGGTGCCGCTGTTGCCGCCGGATGAGGTGCCGACCCGCATGACGGACCTGCACCCGGCCTTCGAGGTCGAGGGCCATCGGCTGTTGATGGCGACGCAGTTGATGGCCGCCGTCCCCCGCCGCGAACTCGGCCGGCCCGTCGGGAACCTCGCCCCGCACCGCGATGACATCACCCGCGCGCTGGACCTGCTGCTGACGGGGTTCTGAGCACGTTCAGGGGCCCGCGCAGGCCTCCACCACCAGCGCCAGCATGTCCTCCGCCACCTCCGCCGCCCGATCCTCCCCGGCCCAGAGCTCCGCCCCCGGCACTTCCAGCCGCAGCGTGCCGAAGCCGTGCACGGCGGACCAGGCCAGCGCCAGGCGCGCGCGCCGTGCCCGCCCCTCCGCCGCCGGCGCGGCCGCCGCCATGGCGGTGGCGAGCGGCGCCCAGGCGCCCCGCGCGGCCGCGCGCCAGGCCTCGTCCGCCGTGTCGATCAGGTCGGTGCGGAACATCAGGCGGAACTGGGCCGGGTTCTCCCGCGCGAAGGCCAGGTAGCCGCGGCCCGTCGCGGCCAGGCGCGCGCGGGCATCGGCGCCGGCCGGCAGGGCCGCCACCGCATCCTCCATCGCGCGCGCCAGGCGCTCCGACCGCTCCACCGCGAAGGCGGTCAGCAGGCCCCGCTTGTCGCCGAAATGCGGCGCGGCGGCGGAGTGCGACACGCCGGCGCGGCGCGCGCATTCGCGCAGGGTCACCGCCTCCGGCCCCTGCTCCAGCACGATCTCAGCGACCGCATCCAGCAGGGCGCGGCGGAGGTCGCCGTGATGGTGCCGGCCGCGGGGCTTGGGGGTGACGGTCATGGCCGCGATCCTGCCGCGCAAGATCGAACTTGACAATGGTCAGTCCCTCGGGCGATCAAACTGACCATTGGACAGTCGGAGCCCCTGACCCGTGGAAACCTTCTTCTCGGCGGTGAACCTGATCGCGCTGGCGGGCTGGGTCGGCCTGCTGGCGGCGCCGCGATCCCGCGCCGTCACCTGGTGGTTCGCGGGGCTCGCCCTGCCGGCGCTGCTGGCGGTGCTCTATCTGGTGCTGCTGGCCACCTACGCCCCGGGGGCGGAGGGCGGGTTCTCCTCCCTCGCCGGCGTCGCCGCGCTGTTCCGCACGCCGGGCGTGCTGCTGGCGGGCTGGGTGCATTACCTCGCCTTCGATCTCTTCATCGGCGCCTGGATCTGCCGGCGTGGCGCGGCGGAGGGGATGAACCCCTGGCTGGTGCGGCTCTGCCTGCCGCCGACCTTCCTGGTGGGGCCGGTCGGGCTGCTGCTGTTCCTCGGCCTCCGCGCCGCCAAGGGGACCCGCTTGGGGAGGGCGGCATGATCGCGATCCTGCGGGAGCTGGACCGCCGGCAGCCCACCCTCGCGCGGCTCGGCTGGGGGATGGCGGCGGTGCTGGCGGCAAGCCTCATGGCGATGCTGGTGGATGGGCGGGGCCTCAACGGTGTCTCCGTCTGGACCAAGCCGGCGAAATTCGCGGCCTCGCTGGCGGTCTGGTGCTGGACGCTGGCCTGGGCCTGGGGGGTGCTGGCGCCGGCGGTGCGGGATGGCTGGGTCGCGCGGGTGGTGCTGTGGGGCACCGTCGCGGCGGCGCTGTTCGAGCAGGGGTGGATCACGCTGCGCGCCGCGCTCGGCCTGCGCAGCCATTTCGCGACGGATGCGCTGGGCGCCTTCATGTTCGGCGTCATGGGTGCCGCGGCGCTGGGGCTGGTGCTGCTGGCGGCGGTGCTCGGTCTGCTGGTGCTGGCGCGTGGCGATGCGGCGCAGCCGCGGCCCTGGCGGATGGCCGTCGGGCTGGGGCTGGTGGTGGCGGGGGTGATGGGCGGCGTCACGGGCTTCGCGATCGGCGGGCATGGCTCGCCCCTCATCGGCGGCACGCTGTCCGATGCCGGGGCCTGGCCGCCCTTCTTCTGGTCGCGGGATGGCGGCGACCTTCGCATCGCGCATTTCCTGGGCACCCACGCCATGCAGGCGGTGCCGGCCTTCGCCCTGCTGGCCTCCCCCGGCGTGGCGGGGGTGGTGCTGGCCGCGCTGGCCTGGCTGGCGCTGAGCCTGGCCGCCTTCGCGGCCGCGCTGGCGGGCATCCCCCTGATGCCGTAAGCGCGCCATCATCCCGGACGATGGATGGCGCGTGACCGACGAGAATCCCCTGCTGCGCCGCGCCGCCTTCGCCGCGCTGGTGGCCGGCATCGCCGCCTTCCTGCTCTGGCTGACCTGGCGCGCGCTGACGCCGGTGAACGGGTGGGAGGCGCTGATCCTGCTGGCCGTCGCGCTGACCACGCCCTGGACAGCGCTGTCGGCCGCCAATTCGCTCCTCGGGCTCGCGCTGCTGCTGGGCGCGCGGGACCCGCCCGCCGCCGTGCTGCCCGCGCTGGCCCGCGCCCGCCCCGGCCCGCCGGATGCCGTCACCGCCATCGCCGTCTGCATCCGGAACGAGGCGATGGAGGCGGTGCTGCCGCCGCTCGGCACGCTGCTGGATGGCCTGGCGCGGGAGGGCGCCGCCGACCGCTTTCGCCTCTGGCTGCTGTCGGACACGCAGGACCCCGCCATCGCGGCCGCCGAGGAAGCCGCCATCGCTGGCTTCGCGAGCGCCCATCCCGGCCGCGTGCGGTACCGCCGCCGCACCGACAACACCGGCTACAAGGCCGGCAACGTGATGGATTTCCTCGACCACCACGTGACGGACGAGGCCTTCTTCATCACGCTCGATGCCGACAGCGTGATGACGCCGGCCGCCGTGCTGCGCCTCGTTTCGATCATGGAGGCCGAGCCGAGGCTCGCCATCGTGCAGCAGCTGATCGTGGGCCGTCCCGCCACCGCCGCCTTCCCGCGGCTGTTCCAGTTCGGGATGCGGGCGGGGATGCGCAGCTGGGCGACGGGGCAGGCCTGGTGGCAGTTGGATTCCGGCCCCTATTGGGGCCACAACGCCATCATCCGCGTGGCGCCGTTCCGCGACCACGCGAAGCTCGAACCCCTGCCCGATGGCAGCCGCATCCTGAGCCACGACATGGTGGAGAGCGTGCGCCTGCAGGCCGCGGGCTGGGCCGTGCGCTGCCTGCCCGCCGAGGATGGCAGCATGGAGGCCAACCCGCCCGCGCTGCCCGAATTTCTCCAGCGCGACGAACGCTGGGGCGCCGGCAACATGCAGTATTTCCGCCTGTTCGATCTGCCGGGAATGACGGCACTCGGGCGGCTGCAACTCGTGCAGGCCATCCTGCTGTTCCTGGGCGCGCCGCTCTACGCCGCGATCCTGCTGCTAGCGGCGGGGAATGCGTTGAGCGGCGGCGGCGCGGGCACGCCGATGGGCGCGCTGGCGCTGGCCGTGCTGGCGCATGCGCTCTGCTACTTCTCGCCCAAGCTGTCGGGCTATGCGCAGGCGCTGATCCAGCGCGAGGTCGCCGCGACCTATGGCGGGCGCTGCGCCTTCGCGCGCGGCGCCGTCGCGGAATTCGTCTTCATGCAGCTGTTCGAGCCACTGTCCACGCTGAACAAGGCGATGTTCCTGCTGACCTTGCCCTTCGGCGCGCGCACGGGCTGGGCGCCGCAGAACCGCGCGGATCGCGGCATCGCCTGGCGCGACGCCGCGCGGCTGCTGTGGCGGCACACCGTGATCGGCGTGGTGCTGACGGCCTGCTTCGCGAGCGTGTCGGGGACGGCGCTGCTGATCGCGCTTCCCTTCACGGCGGGGATGGTGCTGGCGATTCCGCTATGCGTGTGGAGCGCCGATCCGCGGGTGTCGGCGTGGCTGCGGGAGAAGGGGGTGGCGAGCACGCCGGAGGAGTTGGTGGTGGCTCGCCAATGACGAGCACATATGGTACGATCATGGAATGTATTTTGTGGGAACCCGACTGTGCCGGAGCCGACGCCCTGGTGGCTTGATCTCATTAAGGTCGTGGGTGCCGGCTTGTTCGCGGCCTTCGCCACCCACTTTCTGACCGGCTGGCGTGAGGCGAAAAAGAGCGAAGCGAATGCTCGCCATCTGGCCCTGCAAATCTCTGTGGCGCTTGAACGCTTCGCGATCGAGTGCGCAGATAGAGTTGGCGATACCGAGATGTCAGTAAGCTCCGGGGGGCATGCCGGCAAAGCGCATCTCTCGCTACCGACGCTGGCTGCCTTTCCTGCGGATGGCGCGTGGGGGAGCCTAGAATCATCGTTAGCGGCCCGCGCACTGGCTATGCCAAACGAGCTTCTTCTCGCAGATCAGAAGCTTTCGTTCGAATGGGAAATCAGTGACGCCGACGACGTAGCTCGCGAATGCGCACGTCAGGCGGCACTGCATGGCGCGCGCGCGTTCGAACTGGCGGGCGACTTACGCTCCCGGTACCAACTGCCGTCGTTCGATCCCACGAAGTCGGCTTGGGATGTTAAGGCGTATCTCAAGCGGAAGCGCATCGAAGCGGAAGCTATTTGGAAAAGGCAGCGCGAGTCATGATACACTGGCTCGGTCACGCTCGCACGACAAGCGAGCAGATCGCATCGTGCTTTGCCGCTTGGAACGCTGCTCGTGGCGCAGCATGCCGCCCTCACCGCATGAACCCCCCGAACCCCTCCTCGAAGGCCCGCGCCCTGCCCTCCCGCGTCACCTCCCACAACGGATTGTCCACCGCCAGCCTGGCGCCGCCGTCCCGTGTCACGCCGCGGATGGTCAGCGGCGCCACGCTCCGCGTCTCGATCCCGAACAAATCGAGCGGCACGCGCACATAGATCCCCCGGTCGAAGCTGCCCTCGCCGAAGGTCTTGAAGGGCACATCGGTCAAGGTCGCGAAGCCGCCGACCTCGATGCCGCTGCGGAAGCGCCGCCCGATCTCGACCGTGCCGCCCCAATCCCCCGCGAGGTACCGCCCCGCCCGCGCCACGCCATACATCCCGAACCAGGGCAGGTCGGCATAGACCGACACATGCCCGGTGGTGACGTTGTAGCCCTGCAGGCCGAAGCGCTGGTCGTAGTCCCGCTGCGCCACCTGCGCGACATCGACGCCGACGCCCCAGGCGCGCCCCTCCGGCCGCCACAGCACCTCGGCCGACACGCCCGCGAACATCGGCTCCAAATAGCCGCCCGTCACCCGCGCGAAGACATCGGGCGCAAGCCCCCAGATGCGCTCCCCATACAGCGCGGGCATCGCCGTCTCCCCCTCCCGCGCATAGCGCGCCGCCTCGCTGCGGACGCGCGGCAGGCGGCTGTCGGAAGCCGGTGCCCCCGCCAGGTTCCCCGCCAGCACGCGGGAAAGGCTGCCCGCGACGGCCACGCCATGCCCGACCTCCGCCCGCGCGCCCAGCACCGCCTGCGCCTGCCAGCGCAGCGTGCGGGACGGATCGCCGAACAGGGTCGAGAAGCGCGGCTCCAACCCCCAGGAGAAGCCGCGCCCGCCATCCAGCAGGCCGAATTCATCCGCCCCCGCCGCCTCCAGCCGGCTGGCGTAGAACATCTCCTCCGCGCTGCCATCGCCGCGGACCGCCGCCTCCATCGCGCCCCGCGGCAGCGTGAGGCGCGCCACCTCCACCCCCGCCTGGCGCCAGGAGAAGACGATGCGCTCCACCCCCGGCGGCAGGTGCGGCTGCACGGCGCGCAGCATCCGCCCCGCCGCCCGCGCCAGCGTCCGCTGCCGCCCGCCCGCGACGGCAATGCGCGCGACCTCGCCCTCGATCCGGATGCGGACGGGGCGGAAGCCGATGGCGCGCAAGGCCGCCGCCACCGCCGCCTCGGCGTCCGGCGGCGCTTCGACCGGCCGCGCCGTCATGGCCGGCGGCGGCGGGCGCTCCACCTCCGGCACCCGATCCGGATCCAGCCGCGCGGAGACCCGCAGCAGCAGGTCCGTGCCATGCACGAACTGCACCCCCGCATCCAGCCAGCCATTCGACCATTGCAGGCCGTAATTCACGCGGGATCCGGCCTCACCCCGCAACCCCGTCGTCCGCGCCGGCCAGCCGCCCCGCTCATCCCGCAGCGCGTCGCCGGAAACCTCCACCTTCGCGCGCAGCCCCTCGACCTCTCCCCAGGGGGTCCAGACCGGCGGCAGCGAATATTCGAGCCCGCCGAACAGCGCCGCGCTCTCCCCCCGGAAGAACTGGAAGGTGTTGATGGAGCCGCCCTGGTCCACGCGGCGGGGCCGCTCCTCGAACCGCGGCGACAGCACCGCCAGCGGGTTCTGCCCATCCGCCGCCGTGCCGAGCCGCCCCCAGCCCAGGCCCAGCGTCGCATCCAGCGGCCCGAAGCGCTTGGAGGCCACGACATACTCGCCCGAATAGAGCCCCGTGCCGATGAAGTCCTGCAGCCCCACGGCAATGGCAGGCGTCCAGTCCGTCTCCTCCCAGATCCGCATCTTCAGGTCGAAGGCGCGGTCATTCGTCATCCCCGCGCCCGTCGTGCCATCCAGCCGCTCCGTCAGCCGGAACGTCGCCTCCAGCCACGGCAGGGCCTGGAAGGAGAGGAGATGAAACCGCCGCTGGTGCCGGACCGCCGTGCCCCCCTCCAACACCCCATCCGGCCGGAACCGCGCATTGCGCATCTCCAGCAGGCCCACACCGCCGTAGTTGGACCCGGTCCCCGGCACCTCGTCGGCGGCGCGGCTCGGCGCGGGGGCGGTGAGGAGCGCGAGGGCGAGCAGCAGGGGGGCTTTGCCCCCCTGCACCCCCCACCAGGGGGCAGGGGCCCCCTGGACCACCTTCCGTTGCATGCCGGTAGGGAGGGGGGCACTTCGGCCCCCCTCCCTACCGGCATTGAAAACCGATGGCGGGGTCCGGGGGGCGCCACGCCCCCCGGCGGGGGCGCGGGGGCAGCGCCCCCGCAGCGCGCCCTCATGTCTCCTCAGCGCATCTCTCGCGCGATCACGGCCAGCGCGGCGGAGGAGATGGTGACCTGGCTCAGCACCTGGGTCAGGTCGCGGATGAAGCCCCAGGTCTCGAAGGGGGAGGGGTCCTGCGGCACGACGACCAGGCTGCCGGGCGGCACGGGTGGCCCGCCCGCCTGCCAGCCGGACAGGCCCGCGGGGGCGGATTGGCCGTTGGGGAGCACGACGAAGGCGCGGGAGGTATCGGCGAAGCGTTGCGGCCCCCCGGCGGCGCGGAGGTAGTCGCCGGCGCGCCAGCCGGACTGGAATTGCAGGCTGCCCGGGTTCAGCACGGCGCCGACCACGGTGACCTCGTTGGGCCGCTTCGGGATGACGATGAGGTCGCCTGGTTCCAGCAGCACGTCGAGTTCCGGCCGCGCCGCCAGCAGCACGGGGTTGGCTTCCACCACCATGCGCCCGGCGGCCTGCGCCTGGCGGAGTGCGTTGGCGAGTTCGCGCCCGGCGCTGATGGCGTTGCCGACATCGACATTCTGCCCCCGCCCGCCCGCCACCGCCTGGCCCGCGGCGACCTGGATGAGGGAGGTCTCGAGGTCCCGCGCCGTGCGGGCGAAGCCTTCCTGCTGGCGCAGCCGGACGCTGTCCCGCGTGAAGACGGTGCCGTAGGCATAGGCCTGGCCGGTCAGCCCGCCGGCGCGGGCGAGCAGTTCGGAGAGGCGTTCGCCGCGGCGGATGTCGTAGACGCCGGGGCGCACCGCTTCGCCCGCCAGCGTCACCGGCCCCGTCTCCCGGTCGGTGAAGCCGCGCGGCACGCGGATGACGTCGCGCGGCGAAAGGCGCACGGCGCGGAAGTTGCGGCTGCGCAGGTCGAGCAGCGTGCGCGACAGCGGGATGGTGCCGGACTGCTCCGTGGGTTCACGGGCGAGTTCGATGGCGGAGAGGTCCGCGCCATCCGTCACGCCGCCGGCCGCGGCCAGCAGCGCGTCGAGCCCGGTATTGTCCTGGATCGGGAAGAGGCCGGGCTGCCGCACCTCGCCCGCCAGCAGCACGGCGGTGTCGAGCAGGAAGGAGAGCAGCGGCGGGTAGTCGCGGAACACCGGCGGGCAGGCCGGCGCACCGATATCGGGGAAGCCGGCGCCGCGGGCATGGGCGAAGCGGGCGGGGGCGCTGCGGGCGGCGATGGCCAGCTGGGTGAGCGCCGGGCAGCTGTCATCGGCCGGCGCTTCCCCGCGCAGCGCGCGCTGCACCGGCGGGCTCGCCAGCCAGGCGATGTCGCTGTTGGCCAGCACGATCACCTCGTCGCCCTCGACCAGCGGCAGGTTGCCCTGGCCCTGCAGGGCCCGGGACAGGTCGAAGGGGATGAAGCGCCGGACGCGCGTTTCCCCATCCAGGCGCAGGATGACCGCGAGGCGCGGATAGGGATCGGGCCGCACCAGGCGGGGGTCCGACAGCAGGCTGTTGAGCGAGGCGCCGCCGCGCCCGATGGCGCGGGTGACGGGGGCGGTGACGTGCCCGGCCAGGCGAAGCTGGTTGGCGATGACGTCGGCGCCGGGCTGCACCAGCACGCTGTCGCCCCGCCGCACCAGGTCCTGCGGGCGGAGTTCCGTGAAGCTCCGCCGGCCGCCGCCATCCGTGCCCTGGGACAGGAAGCGGTTGCCCGCGGGGCGCAGCGGGTCGCCCGCCAGGCGCAGCGCGACGGCAAGCGGCACGCCGGTGCTGCCGGCGGGCAGTTCGTAGATGCCGGGCCGCGTCACCTCCCCGGCCAGGGCGACGACGCCGCCGAGCGGCGGGACGACGATGCGTTCGCCCTCGCGCAGCGAGAGATCGACGCTGCCGCGTTCCCCCGCGATGACGGCGTAGAGATCGACCACCCGGCTGCCGCGCGGCCCTTCCACCCGGATGCCGCGCAGCGATCCCGTCTTGCGCACGCCGCCGGCCTGCTGGAGGGCGTCGAGCACGGAGGACAGCGCCGTCAGCGCCTGCATCCCCGGCCGCTGCACCTCCCCGCCGACGAAGATCGCGATCTGCCGGACCTGGCCGATGGCCAGGTAGGCCTCGGTCCCCGGCATGTCGCGGCTGATGCGGGCCTCGAGGTCCGTGCGCAGGTCGCGGAGCGTGCGGCCGGCGGCGGGGATGGGCGGCAGGTCGGGCGTCACCAGCGTGCCGTCGCGCAGCACGCGGAGGTTCTGCGTGGACCGCGTGCGGCCGCGCAGCGCCAGCACCAGCTCATCGTCCCGGCCGATGATGTAGTCGTCCGGCAGCGCGCCCAGCACGCTGGCGCCGCCCGGGCCGGCCCGGAAGCTGTCATAGCCGAACTGCCGCAGCGCCAGGCCCAGCCGTTCGGCGAAGAAGATCTCGGTATGCGAATAGGGTTCCTCCGGCGCGGCCAGGGCCGCGGCGGGCGGCGCGGCGGGCAGGGCCGGGAAGGGGGAGGAGGGGGTGGGCGCCGCGGGTGCGGGCAGCGGGCCGGGGGGCGTGCGGCCGCCGGCGGCGTCCAGGATCCGTTGCATGATCTCCTGCTGCGTGCCGGCCGGCAGGGTCGGCAGCGGCAGCCCGCCGGGCAGCAGGGAGGGCAGCGGCGGCGGCGACAGGGCGGACCCCACCGCGGGGCCGGTCGCGGAGCCGGGCGAGGCGGAGATGGCCGGCGGGCCGGCCGGCTGGGCCCGGGCAACCGGCATCCAGGCCAGCAGCCCGGCCAGGACGGCTGAGACAAGTCTCAACTCAGGCGTTAATTGCGATGGCATGATTTACGACCCTGTGTAGCATAAACATTACGTTCATGCCGAACCAAGCCCCCCTTTCGCCCGGGCGGCGGGCGCCGGTTGCGCCCACCCTGACGAAGCCCCCCTGCCGCGAAGCGGCGTCGCCGCAGCCACGCGGAGCGGCATCGCCGCCGCTGCGCGGCGCGGCCCTGCTGCGCCTGGATGCCGCCTGGCGGCTGGGCCCCCGGCCGGTCGGGCTGTTCCTGTGGCACCGCGCCACCATGGCGCTCGGCCTGCCGGCGCGGCGCCTGCGCAACCCGGCGGCGATCGAGGCGCCGATGCTGCCCGCCACCGCGCCCCCGGCGCCGCCCCTGCCGGATGGCGCGGCGGACCGGCTGCTGCGGGCGGCGGCGGCGTTGCCGGCGGCGCCGGACTGGCATGGCCCCTTCGATGGCGCGGCCCCCGCGCTCGGCATGGACCTGTTCCGGGCGGGCGATGTCCGGCCGGTCTGGGAAGGGCACCGCTTCGGGGAGTTGCTGCTGCTGGCGCAGGCCGCGCGAATCGACCCCGGCGGCGGCCACCTGGCGCGGGCGGAGGCGCTGCTGCGGGGCTGGGTGGCGGCGAACCCGGCCTTCCGGGGCCCCGCCTGGGCCTGCGGGCAGGAAGCGGCGCTGCGGGCGCTGGCGCTCGCCCTGGCGCTCGCGCTGCTCGATGCGGATCGCGGCCTGCCGCGGGGGGCGCGGGGGCTGCTCGGCCTCTGCGCCCGGCGCATCGCCGCCACCCCCGCCTATGCGGCGGCGCAGGACAACAACCATGCGATCTCGGAGCCCGCCGGCGCCTTCGCCTGCGCGCTGCTGCTCGGGGACCGTCGCGCGGCCGGGCAGGCGGCGCGGCGTCTCTCGGCCGCGGTGGGGCGGCTGGTGGCGCCGGATGGTGGCTTCGCGCAGGTCTCGGCCGGCTATGCGCGGCTGGCGCTGGATACGCTGTCCGTCGCGGAATGGCTGCGCCGGCGGCATGGCGCGCCCGCCTTCCCGGCGCCGCTGCCGGCCCGCGCCGCCGCGCTGGCGGCCTGGCTGCACCGGGTGGTGGCGCCGGACGGCACCGGCCCCGCGATCGGGGTGGAGGACGGGTCGGCGCTGGCCGATCTCGGCCTGCGGGGGCCGGCGGATGCGCGGGGCAGCGTGGAGCGCGCCGCCCGGCTGTTTGCCGGCGCCTCGGCCGGCCAGGCGGATGATCCGGGCTGCGCCTGGCTCGGGCTGCCCTGCCCGGATGCCGGGTTGGATCGCCCGGCGCGCTGGGCGGCGGCGGGGACCATGGGCTGGGCGGCCGGCGGCGCCACGGCGCTGCTGCGCACCGGCCCGCTGCGCTTCCGCCCCGCGCAGTCGGACCTGCTGCACCTGACGCTGCGCGACGGCGCCGCCACGGTGCTGCGGGATGGGGGGACGGGGTCCTACAACCCGCCCTCGCCGGGCTGGTGGGAGGCGATCGGGGCCGCCGCCGCCCACAACGCGCCGGTCTTCGATGGACGGGACCCGATGCCGCGGGCGGGCCGCTTCCTGCTGGCGCGCTGGCCGCGCCTCGGCACGGTGCCGGGGGGCGCCTGGACGCGCGACCATGCCGGCAACCGGACGGAACGGCGCGTCTCGGCGGAGGGCCGCGACTGGATCATCGAGGATCGCCTGGCCGGCCCCTTCCGGCAGGTCGCCTGGCATTGGCGCCTGCCGCCGGGGGATTGGCGCCTGGCGGCGGATGGCGTGGCGGGGGCGGCGGCGCGGATCGCCGTCACTGCCGATGCCCCCCTCTCGCTGCGCCTGGCGGAGGGGTGGGAGAGCCCCGCCTATGGCGCGCTGCGCCCGGTGCCCATCCTGGTCGTGGCCGGCGCCGCGCCCCTCTCCCGCCTCCTCACCCGCGTCACCCTGCCTGCCGGAGCCCCCCCATGATGCCGCGGCGCCATCCGCCCGCGATCGAGGAGGGCCGCGCCCCCCATGCCGCTTGACCTCCTCCTTGCCCGCATCCTGGCGCTGCGCTGGCGCGTGGCGCTGCTGGCCGCGCTGATCCTGGGCGCGGGGGGCACCACCATCATCCTCTGGCCGCGGCAATATGTGGCGGAGGCGATGGTGGCGCCCGCCGAGACGACGGGCATCGCCACCTCCACCCTGCTCTCCTCCGCCTCCACCGTCTCCGGCCTGCTGGACACACGGCCCACGGGCAATTTCGCCATCTATCTCGGCGCGCTGCGGTCGGCGGAGGCCGCCGCCATGCTGGTGCGGGACACACCCCTGCTGGCGCTGCTGACCGAAAGGCGGCGCGCCTGGCCCGGCGGCGCGGTGCGGGAGGCGCTGGACCTGCGCATCGAGGCCGACCTGGACGATGCGCGGGACTGGCTGGAGCGCAACCTCGCCCTGACCCAGACGCTCGGCGCGCTGACCTGGGGCCTGGCGCTGCCGCATCGCGACCGGGACTTCGCGCTGGATGCCCTGGCCCGCCTGCATGCCTTCGCCGAGGCCAAGGTGCGCGGGGACCTGGCGGAGCTGGCCCGCCGCCGCGTCGCGGCGCTGGAAGCGCGGCTGGCGCGGGAGCCCGACCTCTACATCCGGCAGTCGCTCTATGAACTGCTGGCGCTGAACCAGCGCGCCGCGGTGGTGGTGGCGGCGGATGAGGCGGTGGCCGCGCGCCTCGTCTCCGCACCCATGGTGGAGATCCGCCCTTCCCTGCCCAACCGGCCGCTGCTGCTGCTGCTGCTGCTGGTGGCGGCGCCGATGGCGGCGACGGGGCTGGTGGGGGCGGGGATCCTGCTGCGCCAGGCGCCGCCGGCCGGCCGGCCCACCGGCGGCGCGCTGGCCCGCCCGATGCGGGTGGAGCCGGCGGAATGAGGCCCGCCATGCCCTGGGCCCCCGTCGCTATGGCCCCCGTCGCCCTGGCCCCCGTCGCCCTGGCGGCCGGCGCGCTGGCCGCCATCCTGCAGATGGCCGGCGCGCTGAAGACGGCGCCGCCGCTGGCGGGCCTGCCGGTCGATCTCACCCTGGCGAGCCTGGCGCTGCTGCTGCCCGCGCTGGCGCTGCTGGCCGTGTCGCGGGCCTGGCGGGTGGAACGGGCGCTGGCCCTGCCGCTGGCGGCGGCGGGGCTGTTCTGGGCCTGGCTGGTGGTGGCCGGGGCCTGGAGCCCTTCCTCCGTCGTGCTCTCCGCCAAGCTGCCGGAGGCGACGCTGGCCGGGCCGCTGATGCTGGCCGCGGGGATGCTGGTGGGGGCGGAACCGTCGGCGCGCCGGGCGCTGTCCGCCACCACCATCGCCATCGGCGCGCTGCTGGCGGCGACCGTCGCCTGGGGCGTCGCGGGCGGCTGGGGCCTGGCCGCGCTGCTGGAGGCGGAGGCGCAGCGCCTGCAATACCAGCTGGCCGGCCTCGCCATGGCCACCGCCGCGGCGCTGGCGGCGGTGAAGCTGGTGGAGGCGCCGTCCTGGCCCGGCCGCGCCGCCTGGGCGGCGCTGATCCTGGCGCTGGCGGCGGCGGCGCTGCTGCCGGGCGGGCGGACGGCGCTGGTGGCGCTGCTGCTGGGCGTGGCGCTGGCGCCGGCGCTCCGCCTGCCGCGCCGCCGCGCCCTGGCCTGGACGGCGGCGGTGGCGGCGGCGGGGATGGCGGGGCTGCTCTGGCTGCTGCTGCATCCCGACCATGCGGAGGGGCTGCGCACCCTCGAACGCCTGACGGGCGATGCGGCGGGGCTCGATGCGCGGCGCGGCCTCTGGAGCGCGGCGCTGGACTGGGCGGGGGAAGCCGCGCCCTTCGGCCTCGGCACCGGCGGCTTCACCATCGCGGCCGGGCATGGGGAGAGGCGCGGCCTCTACCCCCACAACCACGCGCTGGAAGCGCTGGCGGAGGGCGGGCTGCCGGGGCTGCTGCTCTGGCTCGGCACCTTCGGCGGCGCGGCCTTCGCCATGCTGCGCCTGGCGCCCGGCGTGCCGCCCGCGCGGCTGGCGCGAATGGCGGCCATGGTGCTGCCGGTGGCGATGACGATCATGGTCTCGACCGACCTCGGCAACCGGATGGCCTGGTTCGCGCTCGGCCTGGCGCTGAGCCTCGGCCTCTCCGCCCGCCCGCTGGAGGCCGCCCATGCATGAGCGCTTCGGCAAGCGGGCGCTGGACCTGGTGGTGGCGGCGCTGCTGCTGGTGCTGCTGTCGCCCCTCTTCGCCGCGGTGGCGCTGGCCGTGCGGTGGCGCCTTGGCAGCCCCATCCTCTTCACCCAGCCCCGCGCGGGCCTGCACGGCGCGGCCTTCGACCTGAAGAAATTCCGGTCGATGGCGGTGGGGCCGGGCAGCGATGCGGAGCGGCTGGACGGCTTCGGCCGCGCGCTCCGCGCCTCGGGCCTCGATGAGCTGCCGCAGCTGGTGAACGTGCTGCGGGGGGAGATGAGCCTGGTCGGCCCTCGGCCGCTGCCGCTGGACTATGGCCGCCTCTATTCCGCGCGCCAGGCGCTGCGGCTCCGGGTCCGCCCCGGGCTGCTGGGGCCGGGCGTCGCGGCGGGGCGCAACGCCGTGCCGTGGGAGAGGCGGCTGGAGCTGGATGCCGCCTATGCGGCGGCGCCGCTCCGCCTGCGCACCGACCTGGTCCTGGCGCTGCGCAGCCTGGCGGTCTGGCTGCGCGGCCAGGGCACCACGGCGCCGGGCCACGCCACCATGCCGGCCTTCGAGCCGGGGGACCGGGCGGATCGCTGACGCCGGCCGCGGAAAGCGCGGTTGCAAACGGTTGTGGCTGCAAGACGGGGCTTGCGAAACCGCCGGGGTATCAATCACGATGTGATATCGATTCACTGTTTATCAACTTATGGGTTCGCATGGCTACGCCCCTTCCCGCTGCCGCCGGCGCGATCCTCCCCTTCCCCCCGCGGCCCCAGCCCGTGCCCCTGCTGCTGTCCCCGCCGCAACTGGCGGGCGGGGAGGCCGAGCGGGTGCGGGAGACGCTGGAAGCCGGATGGCTGGCCCCGGCCGGGCCCACCCCCGCGGCGTTCGAGGCCGCGCTGGCCGAGACGATCGGGCTGCCCTCCGTGCTGGCCACCGCCTCCGGCACCGCCGCGCTGCATCTGGGCTACCGGGTGCTGGGCGTGGCGCCGGGGGATGAGGTCTGGGCGCCGGCCATGACCTTCGTCGCCAGCGTGGCGCCGGCGGTGCAGATGGGCGCCATCCCCCGCTTCCTCGACGTGGTGGAGACCGGCTGGACCATGGACCCCGGCCTGCTGGCCGAGGAGCTGGCCAGGGCCGCGCGGCGCGGGCGGCTGCCGCGCGTGGTGGTGCCGGTCGATCTCTACGGCCAGTGCTGCGACCTCGACGCCATCGTCGCGGCCTGCGACCGCTGGGGCGTGCCGGTGATGGTCGACAGCGCCGCCGCCATGGGGGCCACGCAGCGCGGCGGCCGCCATGCCGGGCGGGGCGCGCGGCTCGCGGCCTTCTCCTTCAACGGCAACAAGATCGTCACCGCGGGCGGCGGCGGGGCCCTGGCCGGGGAGGATGCGGCCCTGCTCTCCCGCGCCCGGCAGCTGGCCGGCCAGGCCAAGGAAGCCTGGCCGCATTACGAGCACGAGACGACGGGCTACACCTACGGCCTCTCCTCCGTCCTCGCGGCCGTGGGGCTGGCGCAGCTGGCGGCGCTGGCGGCGCGCGTGGCGCGGCGGCGGGAGATCTTCGCCCGCTACGTGGCGGGGCTGGCGGAGCTGCCGGGCCTCGGCTTCATCGCCGAACCCGCCTGGGGCCGCGCCAATCGCTGGCTGACCGTGCTGACGATCGACCCCGCCCCCTTCGGCGCGGACCGGGAGGTGGTGCGGCGGGTGCTGCAGGCCGCGGGCATCGAAAGCCGCCCGGCCTGGAAGCCGCTGCACCTGCAGCCCGCCTTCCGCGACGCGCCACAGGTGGGCGGCGCCACCGCCGCGGCGCTGTTCGAACGCGGGCTCTGCCTGCCCTCCGGCACCGGGATGACGGAGGCCGACCAGGCCCGGGTGATCGACCTCGTGCGGTCCTGCGCGCGGGCGTGACGGCGATGGCGCTCCGCATCCTCTACCTGCACCAGCATTTCTCCACGCCGGACGGCGCCACGGCGACGCGCGCCTACAACCACGCCGCCGCGCTGGCGGAGGCCGGGCACGCCGTGACCCTGGCCTGCGGCCGCTATGCCGGCGCCGCCACCGGGCTGGCGGGCCCCTTCCGCCACGGCGCCCGGCGCGGCGCGGTGGCGGGGTTCGAGGTGGTGGAATTCGACCTGCCCTATGGCAATGCGCAGTCCCTGGCCCGCCGCAGCCGCGTCTTCCTGCGCTATGCCGCGGCGACCTCGCGGCTCGCGCTCCGCCAGCGCTGGGACCTCATCCTCGCCTCCTCCACCCCGCCCACCGTCGCCATCCCCGCCCTGCTGGCGCGGCTGCTGCGCGGCACGCCCTTCCTGTTCGAGATCCGCGACCCCTGGCCGGAACTGCCCGCCGCGCTGTCGCGGCCCCGGGAAGGGGCCAGCGGGGGCGATGGCGGGGGCGTGCCGGGCGCGGTGCTGGCGGCGATCGGCCGGCTGGCCGATGCCGCCTGCCGCCGCGCCAGCGTCGTCGTCGCGCTGACCGAGGGCATGGCCCGCACCGCGCTGGCGCGGGGGACGGACCCCGACCGGCTGCGGGTGCTGCCGCAGGGCGCCGACCTCGCCCTGTTCGGCCCCGATGCCCGGCCCTGGCGGCCGGATGGGGTGGGGGCGGAGGAGATGGTGGCGGTCTATGCCGGCGCGCATGGAAGGGCGAATGGCCTCGGCGTGCTGCTGGATGCCGCCGCGCGGCTGCGGGGCACCGGCATCCGCATCCTGCTGGTGGGCGATGGCGCGGAGAAGCCGGCCCTGATGGCCCGCGCGGCGGCGGAGGAGCTGCCGGTGCTCTTCCTCGACCCCATGCCGAAGCGCCGCCTGGCGGGGCTGCTGGCCGGGGCGGATGCCGGGCTGCTCTGCCTGGCGCCGGTGCCCGAATTCGCGGAATGGACGGCGCCGAACAAGCTGGCGGAATGCCTGGCCGCGGGGCTGCCGGTGGTGGCGAATGTGCCGGGCCGCGCCCAGCGCCTGCTGGCGGAAGGCGGCTGCGGCCTGACCGTGCCGCCCGGGGATGGCGATGGCCTGGCGGCGGCGCTGCTGGCCATGGCGGATGACCCGGCGCGCCGCCGCGTCATGGGCCAGGCGGCCCGGCGCCTGGCGGAACGCCATTTCGACAGCCGCCAGATCGCCGCCCGGCTGGTGGCGACGGTGGAGGCGGCGGCCGGCCACGCCCCCGCCCCCGCCACGGCGCTGGCCCAATGACCCCGCCCGCCATCCTCATGCTCTCCGCCGCCCATCCGGCGGAGGATGTGCGGATCGTGGCCAAGGAAGGCGCGGCGCTGGCCGCGGCGGGCTTCCCGGTGCGCCACCTGGCGCCGGGGCCGGAGGCCGGGACCAGGCTGCTGCATGGCGTCGCGCTGCAGACCTATCCGCGGCCGGCGGGGGGGTGGCGGGCGCGGCTGCTCGGCATCCCGGCGCTCGCCCGCCGCGCCGCCGCGCTGCGCCCGGCCGTGATCCATGCGCATGAGCCCGACAGCTGGGTGGCGGCGCTGCTGGCGGCGCGGCGCTGCGGCGCGCGGGTGGTGCTGGACGTGCATGAGCACTACCCCTCGCGCCTCGATCCCCTGCTGCCGGGGGTGCTGCGGCCGCTGGGCCGTGCCCTGGTCGGCGCCGCCTGCCGGCTGCTGGCATCCCGCGCCGATGCGGTGGTGGTGGCGAAGGATGGGCTGGAGGGGTGGCTCGGCGGTGCCGCGCGCTGCACGCCGGTGCGCAACTACGCCACCCCCGTGGCGCTGGTGCCGCGGCGGCACGCGGCCGGGCCGCTGACCCTGCTGCACCTGGGCGCGCTGACCCGCGCGCGGGGCGCCTTCGTCATGCTGGATGCGCTGGCCCTGCTGCCCGCGGGCACGCGGCTGCGGCTGATCGGCCGCTTCACCGATGGCAGCGAGGCCGCCTTCCGCGAACGCAGCCTGGCGCTCGGCCTGGCGGGGCAGGTGGACTACCTGGACTGGATGCCGCGGGAGGAAGCGCTGGCCCTGGCGGCGGAGGCCGATATCGGCCTGGTGCTGTTCCAGCCGGGGGTGGAGAACCACCGCCTGGCGCTGCCCCACAAGCTGTTCGACTGCATGCTGGCGGGCCTGCCCGTGATCGTCCCCGCGCTGGCGGAGGAGGTGGCGGGCATCGTGCGCAGCGCCGATTGCGGGCTGACGGTGGATACCGCCGATGCCGTCGCGGTCGCGACCGCCATCCAGGCGCTGTCGGACCCCAGCGTGCGCGACGCCATGGGCCAGCGGGGGCGCGACGCGGCGCTGACCCGCTTCGGCTGGGCGGCGGAGGCGGCGCGGCTGGTCCGGCTCTACCGGCTGCTCACCGCCTCCTCCAGCGCCGCCATCCAGGCGGCGACGGCGGCGGCGCCCGCATCGGTGTGGCCGAGCGCGCGGTCGCCGAGGTAGCTCGCGCGGCCGAGCCGCGGGCGCATCGCGGCGGTCGCCGCCGCCCCTGCCGCCGCCGCCCGCGCGGCGGCCGACAGCGCGGCCCGCCCATCCGGCAGGGCGTCCCGGAAGGCCAGGGCGGCGGGGTGCAGCGCATCCAGCATGGTGCGGTCGCCCGGCTGCGCGCCGCCGAGTTCGCCGATCGCCGCCACCGCCGCCTCCAGCGCCGCCGCCCAGTCGGCCGGCGCCGGCCGGGCTGGCAGGGCGCGGGCGGCGCGCAGCAGCGCGGTGGCGTAGAAGGGGCCGGAGGATCCCGCGATGGCCCGGCGCAAGGTGCCAGCCATGGCGGAAAGCGCCGCCGGCGCATCCGCGAAGGCGCCCTCCGGCAGCGCCCGCAGCGCCGCCGCGCCGCGCGCCAGCGACAGGCCGAGATCGCCATCCCCCGTCGCCGCATCCAGCGCCGTCAGCCGCGCCTCCGCCGCCTCCAGCGCGCTTGCCACGGCCAGCACGGCGGCGCGGATGGCGGGATCGGCCGCGCCGGTCCAGGGATGCGGCGGGGCCTCGGCCGGGGCCACCACCGCCCGCGCCGCCGGGATCACGCCGCTACCCGGCCAGGCCGGCGCGCTGGCCGGGGCATCGAGGCGCGCGAGCCGCGCCGCGTCCAACACCATGACGGAGAAGGAGCAGCCCGGCATCTCCAGCGCCGAGAGCGCCGTGCCGCACCACGCCCGCGCCACGCCGATACCCCGCGCGCGCAGGCCGGCCAGCGCCTCCCGCGCCATCAGCGCGAGTTCCATGGGCGGCGTGCCGCCGAGGCCGTTGACCAGCAGCGCCACCGGCGTGCCCGCTTGCCAGCGCGTCTCCGCCAGGATGCGGTCGAGCAGCGTCGCCGCGACCTCCCGCGCCGGCGCCAGGGGCACGCGCGCCACCCCGGCCTCCCCATGGATGCCGAGGCCGAGTTCCATCTCGCCCTCCGGCAGGTCGAAGCCCGGCCGTCCCGCCGCCGGCACGGTGCAGGCGCCGAGTGCCACGCCCATGCTGCCGAGCGCCGCCGCCGCCGCACGCGCCTCCGCCGCCACGGCATCGAGCGGCAGCCCCGCGGCCGCGGCGGCGCCGGCGACCTTGTGGACCAGCACCGTGCCGGCGATGCCGCGCCGCCGCGCGGGCTCCACCGTGCCGGCCAGCGCCACGTCATCGGCCACCACGGCGACCTCGCAGGGGATGCCCTCGGCGCGGGCCAGCTCCGCCGCCAGGCCGAAATTCAGCCGGTCGCCCGTGTAGTTCTTGACGATGAGCAGCGCGCCCGGCGGCCCGGCCACGGCGCGGATGGCGGCCAGCACCGCATCGACCGGCGGGCTGGTGAAGACATCGCCCGCCACCGCCGCATGCAGCAGGCCGGGGCCGACATAGCCGGCATGGGCGGGTTCATGGCCCGCGCCGCCGCCCGAGATCACCGCGACCTCCCGCCTTTCGCCGAAGGCCGGCAGCCCGGCGCGGAGGATCACGCCCTCCTCCGCCAGCAGCGCCAGGCCGGGCGAGAGATCCGCCAGGCCTTCCAGCATCTCCCGCACCGCGGCGCGGGGATCGTTGAGGAATTTCCGCATGGCGCCCTCTCCCTTTGGCGGGAGTGTAGCGCCGGCCGCCCGCTACGGCAGGGCCTGGAGCTGCCGTTCCACCACCGGCCGCCAGGGCGCCTCCGCCGGCGCATCCGCCAGCAGCGCCTGCCAGGTGCGGCGGGCATTGTCGGTGCGGCCGGCCCGCGCCTCCGCCAGCCCGGCCAGGAAGCGCAGCCGCGGCTCCCGGGGGGACGAACCCAGCGCGCGGGCGATCAGGGCGGCGGCGGCGGCGTGGTCGCCCCGCTCGATCTCCAGCTCCGCGAGATCGGCCGCGAGCGGGCCATCGAAGCGGGCTTCCAGCGCGGTGCGATAGGCGCGCGCGGCCTCATCCAGCCGGCCGCGGGAGCGTTCGGCATTGCCGAGCAGGATCTGCCCCTGCCGCGCCGCGTCGCTGCCGGGCTCCAGCATCGCGAGGCGCCCGCGCAGCGTCTCCAGCATCGCGTCCTCCTCCTGCGCCAGGCGCTGGCGCTCCACGAAGGGGGCGGCGGGCATGTCGGGCGTGCCGCGCACGAGGTAGAGGCCGAGCGCCGCGGCCGGCACCAGGAAGACCATGGCCGCCAGCACGGCGGCGGTGCGGCCCGGGCGGAGCTCCGGCGCATCCTCCTTCGGTGCGGCCAGGATGCGGCGCTGCACTTCCAGCGTCGCCGCCTGGTGCTGCGCGGCATCGAGCCGCCCGGCCTCACGCTCCCGATCCAGCTCCGCCAGCTGCGCGCGATAGAGGGCGAGGTCGGCCTCCGCCCGGCCACGCGCGCGGGTCGGCCGGATGAGGGTGATGATCAGCGGGAGCAGCGCCAACAGCGCGAGCGCACCCAACAGCAGCCAGAGGGTCACGCGCGGTTTCCGTCCCTTGTCTCGGCGTCGAGCGCGGCGAGGCGGCGCTTCTCCTCCTCCGTCAGCGGCGCGGGTGGCGCGGGCTGCGCGCTGCGACGGCGCGAGAGGATGATGAGGCTGGCGCCGGCCATCAGCGCCAGCACCGGCGTCAGCCAGAGCGCCGCGGTGGACCAGGTGAAGGGCGGGCGCAGCAGCACGAAGTCGCCGTAGCGCGCATGCAGGAAGTCCCGCACCTGCGCATCCGTGTCGCCGGCCACGATGCGTTCGCGCACGATCAGCCGCAGGTCGCGCGCCAGCGCCACCTCGCTGTCCTCGATCGACTGGTTCTGGCAGACCATGCAGCGGATTTCCCGGCCGAGGGCGCGGGCGCGCTCCTCCTGCGCGGGGTCGCGGAGCATGTCGGCGGGGTTGGTCGTGGCGTGCGCCGCGCCGGGCAAGAGCAGCGCGAGCAGCAGGAACAGGGTCTTCATGCGGCGTAGCGGGCCAGCAGCGGCCGAAGGTCCTGTGCAAGGACCTCGTCGGTGATGGGGCCGGCGTAGCGCCAGCGGATGATGCCCTGGCGGTCCAGCAGGTAGGTCTCCGGCACGCCGTAGAGCCCCCAGTCGATCGCGACGCGACCCGGCTCGTCCTTCGCCAACCGGAGAAAGGGGTTGCCGTGGCGGCGGATGAACTGGAGGCTGTCGGCCGGCTTGTCCTTGTAGGCGATGCCCAGCACCGGCACGCCTTCGCGCGACAGGCGCATCAGCTGCGGATGCTCGATCACGCAGGGCACGCACCAGCTGGCCCAGAAATTCACCAGCAGCGGGCGGCCGAAGCCGCGGAGATCGGCGGCGCCGAAGCCTGGCACGCCGCTTTCCTCCAGCGCCGGCAGAGTGAAGTCCGGCGCGTGCTGGCCGATCAGGGCGGAGGGCACGCCGCGCGGGTTGTAGACGCCGCGGCGCTGCCGATCGAGCGCGGCATAGAAGGCGACACCCCCGGCCGCGGCGGCGGCGAAGGGCGCCATCAGCAGAAGGCGACGGGTATTCGGCGTCATTCGGCAGGGACCATCCGGGCCGCGGCGCGATTGGGGGCGGAGACGCGGATGCGACGGTCCGCCAGCGACAGCGCGCCGCCCAGCGCCATGATCGCGGCGCCGATCCAGATCCAGGGCGCCAGGAAGTTGTAGTGCAGGCGGATCACCGCCTTGCCCGTGCCGGCCTCCTCCTCCCCGATCACCGCGTAGAGGTCGGCGATCAGGTTGGTGTGGATCGCGACCTCCGTCGTGTTCTGCCGCGCGATGGGGAAGAAGCGGCGGGAGGGTTCCATCACGCGCACCTCGGCGCCGTCCCGCAGCAGCGTGATGGTGGCGCGCCGCGCGGTCCAGTTCGGGCCCTGCACGTCGCGCACGCCCTCGAGCCGCCATTCATAGCCGGCCAGCGTGGTGGATTCGCCCGGCGCCAGCGCGACCATGCGTTCCTGCGCGAGCCCCATGCCCGCGATGCCGGCCGCGGTGATGCCGATGCCGGCATGGGCGATGGCCGCGCCCCAGGCCGCGCGGGGCAGGCCCTTCGCGCGGTTCCACGCATTGCCGAGATTGGTGCGGAACAGCGCGGTGCGATCCGCGATGTCCGCCACGGCGGCGCCAATCACCCAGACGGCAAAGGCGAAGCCAACGGCCGGCATGACATGCTGGCCGCTCAGCAGCAGCGCCAGGAAGAAGGCCGCGAAGGCGATGACCGCGCACCACCAGAGCCGCATCACAACAGAGGAAAGCTGCGCGCGCTTCCAGGGCATCAACGGCCCCGCCGCCATGGCGATCAGCAGCGGTACCACCAGCGGGAAGCTGGCGGAGTTGAAGAAGGGCGGGCCGACCGAGACCTTCATGCCGAACAGCGCATCGGCGAACATCGGCCAGAGCGTGCCCACGAACACCACCGCGGTGATGGAGCAGACCAGCAGGTTGTTCAGCACGATGGCGCCCTCGCGCGACACCGGCGCGAAGATCCCGGTCGGGATCATGGCCGAGGCCCTGAAGGCAAACAGCAGCAGCGCGCCCACCACATAGACCATCAGCAGCGCCAGGATGAACAGCCCGCGCTCCGGGTCATTGGCGAAGGAATGCACGCTGTTCAGCACGCCCGACCGCACCAGGAAGGTGCCGAGCAGCGACATGGCGAAGGCGATGATGGCGAGCAGGATGGTCCAGGTCTTCAGCGCGTCCCGCTTCTCCACGACGATGGCGGAGTGCAGCAGGGCGGTGCCGATCAGCCAGGGCAGCAGCGAGGCATTCTCGACCGGGTCCCAGAACCAGTAGCCGCCCCAGCCCAGCTCGTAATAGGCCCACCAGGACCCCAGCGCGATGCCGAGCGTCAGGAAGGACCAGGCGGCCAGCGACCAGGGCCGCACCCAGCGCCCCCAGGCGGCATCGACGCGGCCCTCGATCAGCGCCGCGATGGCGAAGGCGAAGGTGACGGCGTAGCCGACATAGCCGAGGTAGAGCAGCGGCGGGTGCATGGCCAACCCGATATCCTGCAGGATCGGGTTCAGCCCCTGGCCATCCGGCGGCGGCGGCCACATGCGGTCGAAGGGGTTCGAGGTCTTGATGGTGAAGAGCAGGAAGCCGACCGAGATCAGCCCGAGCACGCCGAGCACGCGGGCGCGCAGCGCGGTGGGCAATTCGCGCCCGAAGCCGGAGACGGCGGCGCCGCAGAGCCCGAGGATGTTGACCCAGAGCAGCAGCGAGCCCTCATGGTTCCCCCAGGTGCCGGTGATCTTGTAGAGCATCGGCTTGGCGGAATGGCTGTTCTGCACGACGTTCAGCACCGTCGTGTCGTTGATCGCATAGACGTACATCAGGCAGGCGAAGGACGCGATCAGCGCCACGCATTGCCCGATCGCCAGCGGCGCGGCGGAGGCCATCATCCGCGCATCGCGCACATGCGCGCCGATCAGCGGCAGCAGCGCCTGCGCCAGCGCCAGCACCATGGCCAGCGCGAGGGCGAAGTGACCGAGTTCGGCGATCATTGCTGCTGCACGAAGGCTTTGCCTTCGTGCCCCTCAGACGCCGGGCGGGCCGCATCCGCGGCCCTTGGCTTCGCGGCATTGGCCGCGGGCCGCATTCGCGGCCTCGGCCCTTCGGGCCGCAGGTTGGAGCGCTGGACGTCAGTCATCATGATCCGGTCCTCCCCGCCGCGGCAGGCCGCGCGGGGTCCAGCGTGTTCCAGGTGGCGGGCGGCGGTGCCGCGCCCTGCGCGGGGTTCCAGTGGCCGGACCGCTTCAGCGCATCCGCCACCTCGGGCGGCATGTAGGTCTCGTCATGGCGGGCCAGCACCTCGCTAGCGCGGAAGGTGCCATCGACGCCGAGGCGCCCCATCGTCACCACGCCCTGGCCTTCGCGGAACAGGTCCGGCAGCACGCCCTGGTAGGTGACGGCGATGGCATGCGCGCCATCCGTCACGCGGAAGCGCACGGTGGGCCGCTGGCCGCTGACCGCGGGCTCCCGCTCCACGCTGCCGGCCTCGACCAGCCCGCCCAGGCGGAAGGCGCGGTCGGGGCCCGGGCGTTCCGCCATGATGTCGGAGGGCGATCGGAAGAAGACGAGGTTGTCCTGGAAGGCCGTCAGCGTCAGCGCCGTCGCGCTGCCCAGCCCCAGCGCACAGAGCAGCAGGATCCACATCCGGCGCTTCTTGCGCGTCATCATGCATCCCTCCCGCGGGAATCCCCGCGCGGGTCAAGGCGTTTCAGGGTGGCGGCCGCCGCCCGGTGGCGCAGCACCGCCGCCACGGCCAGCCCCGCGAAGGTGGCGAGCGTGACGCCCCAGGAGGCGGTGACGTGGATCCAATGCGTGGTCATCACGCGGCCTCCGCCCGCCGGGCGCGGGCCGTCTGCAGGGCGCGCACGCGGCGTTCCATCACGGCGCTGCGGGTGCGCGCCAGCACCACCGCGGCGAAGAGCAGCGTGAAGCCCAGCGCGTTGACCAGCAGCGGGTAGAGCAGGTCCACATGCATGCCTGGCGCGTCGATGCGGGTGACGGAGGCGGGCTGGTGCAGCGTGTTCCACCAATCGACGGAGAACTTCACGATCGGCACGTTCACCAGGCCGACCAGCGCCAGGATGGCGCCGGCGCGCGCGCCACGCTCCATGTCGTCGAAGGCGCGGACCAGCGCGGCGTGGCCGAGCCAGAGGAAGAACAGCACCAGCACGCTGGTCAGCCGCGCATCCCAGACCCACCAGGTGCCCCACATCGGCTTGCCCCAGAGGCTGCCGGTGGCCAGGCAGAGCGCGGTGACGGCGGCGCCGACCGGCGACAATTCCCGCGCCGTGAGGTCGGCCAGCGGATGCCGCCAGATCAGCGACATGATGGAGAGGATCCCGAGCCCCGTGTAGCCGCCCATGGCCAGCCAAGCCATCGGCACATGGACGTGCATGATCCGCACCGTCTCCCCCTGCTGCCAATCGGCGGGGGAGAGGAACAGGGCCCAGACGGCGCCGATCCCGGTCACCAGGATGGCGGCGGCCCAGAGCCAGGGCATCAGCGCATCCGTCAGCCGCAGGAAGCGGCCGGGGTTGGCGAAGCGATGCAGCGACCGTGCCCCGCCCGCGGTCGCGGGGGGGTCGTTACGGGGCGCGCCCGGCGGGGTTGGCCCCGCGGGCGGCGAAAGGGGTCTGGCGTCCACGCCCTTAGACTAGGGGTGCTTCGCGCCGGATTGAAGCCGGGGCCCGGGGGCGTTACGTCCCTTTCGTGCCCGCAGCGTCCCGAAGGACCATCCCGCCCATGCTTTTCGCCATCTCCTGCACCGACAAGCCGGCCTCGCTCGCGCTGCGGATGGAAACCCGTCCCGCCCATCTGGAATACTTGAAGCAGCACGCCGCCAGCTTCGTGCTGGTGGGGCCCGTGCTGGATCCCGAGGGCAAGCCCTGCGGCAGCCTGCTGGTGGTGGATGTGGCCGACCGCGCGGCGGCGGAAGCCTTCGCCGCCGGCGACCCCTATGCCAAGGCGGGGCTGTTCGAGAGCGTGGTCATCCGCCCCTTCCGCACCGTCTTCAAGGACGGGGTCGCGGCCTGATGAGCGGCCGGTCCCATTGGCTCGTGAAGTCGGAGCCTGACGCCTTCTCCTGGGACCAGCAGGTCGCCAACGGGGTCGAGCCCTGGACCGGCGTGCGCAACCACATGGCCAAGGCGAATCTCAAGGCCATGAAGAAGGGCGACCGGGCCTTCTTCTACCATTCCAACATCGGGAAGGAGATCGTGGGCGTGGTGGAGGTGGTGCGGGAGGCCTATCCCGACCCGACCGTCGCCCCCGACGACCCGAAGGGCGAATGGGTCTGCGTGGACATGAAGGCGCTGATGCCGCTCAAGACGCCCGTGACGCTGGCGGCGATCAAGGCGGAGCCGGCGCTGGCCGAGATCGCGCTGATCCGCATGTCCCGCCTTTCCGTCATGCCCATCACGCCGGAGCACTGGAAGACGCTGTGCAAGATGGGCGGGATCAAGGCGTGAGCGAGGTTTCGGCGTCCGAACGCGTGCTCTGCCGGGTGGAGGACATCCCGGATGGCGAAAGCCGCGGCTTCGCGCCCGCGCCGGGGGCCTTCACGGGTCTCTTCGCGATCCGGCGGGGCGCCGCGGTGCTGGTCTATGTGAATTCCTGCCCGCATGTCGGCCTGCCGCTGGACCCCGCGCCGCACCGCTTCCTGGACGCGAAGCGGGCCCACATCGTCTGCTCCGCCCATGGCGCGCGCTTCCGGATCGAGGATGGCGAATGCTTCTCCGGCCCCTGCTACGGGGAGAGCCTGGAGGCCGTGCCGGTGCGGATCGACGGGGAAGGCCGGGTGATCGTGCCGGCGGAGGCGGGGCTGTAGCGTTCGGCTCGCCTGATCCCATATGATGGGCTCGGCTGATCCCGGAGCCCCGCCCGCCATGTATCCCGTCGAGGTCGCCAAGGTCGCCGCCGCGCTGGGCGGCAGCCGCACGCTGCGCACCGAGGTGCGGTCACTCGGGGAACTGACGGAGGCGGTGGAGCAGGGATTCCCGCGCGGCGTGGTGCGTGCGCTGGCCAGCGCCGTGGTGCCGGGCGGGGACAGGGGCTCCACGTTGCGGCGCCAGGTGGAGGCGCTTGTCGCCTCCCCCGCCACGCTCAAGCGCAGCCCCCGGCTTTCCGCCGCGGCCAGCGAGCGGGCCGAGCGCCTCGCCCGCGTCGCCGCGCTGGCCACCCAGGCGCTGGGGGAGGCGGCGGAGGCCAAGGCCTGGCTGACGGAGCCCCACCCCCTGCTCGGCAACCGCCCGCCGATCGAGGTCGCGGCGACGGATCTCGGCGCGCGGCAGGTGGAGCGCATGCTGGTCAACATCGAATACGGGCTGCCGGCGTAGCACCCGCGTGAAGGTCTATCGCCTCGGCACCGCGCAGCACCCTGTCTGGGATGGGCTGGGCGCCGCGCTGCATGGCGGCCGCTGGAACCCGCCGGGCCGGCCGGTGATCTATGCCGCCGCGACGCTGTCGCTCGCCATGCTGGAACGGCTCGCGCAGCGCCGGAACCTCGGCGGCACGCTGCTGGTGGAAGCGGAGGTGCCGGACGACCTGGCGATGGAGGATCTCTGCGCCGCGCCGCCGACCGGCTGGCGCAGCCCCGGCAGCCCGGAGGCCGTGGCCGCCGGCGCCGCCTGGCTGGCGCGGGCGCGCACAGCGCTGCTGCGCGTGCCCTCCGCCCTGGTACCGCGGGAGGCCAACATCGTCATCAACCCCGCCCATCCCGATGCCGCGCGGATCGTCCCCGGCCCGGTGGGACCGCTGGACTGGGACCCGCGCCTGTTCGGGATTCCCGCCCCCGCCACCGTTCCGCCGCCATCGCCACGCGGCCGCCGCGCCTGACCTGAAAACACCTTGGGCGCGCCCAAGGGCCGACACGGGGCATGCCCATCCTCCGTCCTGCGCCAGACATCACGGCGCAACCTGAAGGATGGATCCGATGCGTTCCCTCTCCCGCCTGCCCCTCGCCGCCACGCTGATCCTGATCGGCGCGGTCCCCGCCTTCGCCCAAGGCACGAGCGGCAGCGTCACCTCCACCGCCCCCGTGACCTCCACCCGCCCCGCCGCGGTGGCGCCCGCCGCGCCGGCGCAGCGCCCCGCGCAGGCGGCGACGCCGGCGAACCCGGGCGGCAGCGTGCAGGCCACCACCCCCGCGGCGCGCCCCGCCACGCAGGGCCAGCAGGCCCAGCCCGCCCGCCCGGCCACGCCCGCCGCCCCGCAGGCGCCGCGCGCGACGAACTGACAGCCGGATTACCGCTTCCCTCTCTCCC
Organism: Falsiroseomonas ponticola; assembly: GCF_016805305.1. Lineage (GTDB taxonomy): Bacteria > Pseudomonadota > Alphaproteobacteria > Acetobacterales > Acetobacteraceae > Falsiroseomonas > Falsiroseomonas ponticola. The sequence goes on from NZ_JAERQN010000001.1 coordinate 603,739, forward strand.
CAACTCGGCCGCCGTCCCCCTCGGGGGCGGCGGTCCTTTCCGTTTTCCGTCCCATTCGTTACCGATTTCCGCTGCACCGCAGCGCCGGTTGACGCATATCAAGGGGCGTGGCCCATTCGGCCGCTAGGAACCCGCCGCAAGGCCGGAACAAGGTTTGGGGACGCCCATGTCTGATGCATTGATCGCCGTGAAGCCCGAGATCGCCGCGCGCGCCCATGTGGACGCGGCCAGGTACAAGGCGATGTACGACGCCGCCTCGGCCGACCCCGACGCCTTCTGGGCCGCGGAATCCAAGCGCGTCGCCTGGATGAAGCCGCCGACGATCATCAAGAACGTCGATTTCGGCGGGACCTCCGGCAAGGTCTCCATCAAGTGGTTCGAGGACGGCGTCCTCAACGTGACGGAATCCTGCCTCGACCGGCACCTGGCCACGCGGGGCGACCAGGTGGCGATCATCTGGGAAGGCGACGACCCCAAGGCCGATGCCAAGGTCACCTACAAGGAGCTGCACGCCCGCGTCTGCCAGCTGGCCAACGCGATGCGCGGCATGGGCGTGAAGAAGGGCGACCGCGTCTGCATCTACCTGCCGATGATCGTGGAGGCCGCGGTCGCCATGCTGGCCTGCGCCCGCATCGGCGCCGTCCACTCCATCGTCTTCGGCGGCTTCTCCCCCGACAGCCTGGCATCCCGCATCCAGGACAGCGAATGCACGGTGCTGCTGACGGCCGATGAGGGCCGGCGCGGCGGCCGCAAGGTGCCGCTGAAGGTGAATGCGGATGAGGCGCTGAAGACCTGCCCCTCCATCCGGCACGTCATCGTCGCCAAGAACACCGGCGGCAACGTCGCCATGCAGGAAGGCCGCGACGTCTGGTGGCACGAGGCCTGCGACAGCCAGCCGACCACCGCGGCGCCGGAGCCGATGGGCGCGGAGGATCCGCTCTTCATCCTCTATACCAGCGGTTCGACGGGCAAGCCGAAGGGCGTGCTGCACACGACGGGCGGCTACCTCGTCTGGGCGTCCTTCACGCACCAGAACGTCTTCGACTACCGCGACGGCGAGATCTACTGGTGCACGGCCGATGTCGGCTGGGTCACGGGCCACACCTACATCGTCTATGGCCCGCTCGCGAATGGCGCGACCACGCTGATGTTCGAGGGCGTGCCCAACTACCCCACTGTCTCCCGCTTCTGGGAGGTGATCGACAAGCACCAGGTCAACATCTTCTACACCGCGCCGACCGCGATCCGCGCCCTGATGCGCGACGGCGAGGCGCCGGTGAAGAAGACCAGCCGCGCATCCCTGCGCATCCTCGGTTCCGTGGGCGAGCCGATCAATCCCGAAGCCTGGCTCTGGTACTATCGCAACGTGGGCGACGAACGCTGCCCGATCGTCGATACCTGGTGGCAGACGGAAACGGGCGGCATCCTGATCTCGCCCCTGCCCGGCGCCGTCGCGCAGAAGCCGGGCTCCGCGACGCTGCCGCTGCCCGGCGTGAAGCCCGCGCTGGTGGACAATGACGGCAACCCGCTGGAAGGCGCGACCGAGGGCAACCTGGTGCTGCTGGATAGCTGGCCCGGCCAGATGCGCACGGTCTATGGCGACCATGAGCGCTTCCAGCAGACCTACTTCTCCACCTTCAAGGGCACCTACTTCACCGGCGACGGCGCGCGGCGCGATGCCGATGGCTACTACTGGATCACGGGACGGGTGGATGACGTCATCAACGTCGCCGGCCACCGCATGGGCACGGCCGAGATCGAGAGCGCGCTGGTCGCCCATCCCAAGGTGGCGGAGGCCGCGGTCGTCGGCATGCCGCATGAGATCAAGGGCCAGGGCATCTACGCCTATGTCACGCTGAAGGCCGGCGAGGAGCCGACCGAGGCGCTGCGGAAGGAACTCGTCGCCTGGGTCCGCAAGGAGATCGGCCCCATCGCCAGCCCCGACGCCATCCAATGGGCGCCAGGCCTGCCCAAGACGCGGTCGGGCAAGATCATGCGCCGCATCCTCCGCAAGATCGCGGCGAATGAGACGGATGCGCTGGGGGATACGTCCACCCTGGCGGACCCGGCGGTGGTGCAGGAACTCGTCGACAACCGGGTTGGGTGATTCCGGGGAAGGCGCTGCCTTCCCCGGACCCCTACCGCCAGGGGCGAGACGCCCCTGGACCGTCGGCAGACGCGGGCGAGGGGGGTAGCGTCCCGCCCCTCGCCATGGATACCTGTGCGCAACACAGGAGCCTCCCCATGGACCAGCAGCCTTCGCCCCTCCCCGCCGATTTCCAGTCCCGCTATGGCGGCGCCGCCCCGGCGGTGGAGCCGCCGGTGAATGCGGTGCTGGAGACGATGCTCGGCCACCGCTCCGTCCGCGCCTATCTGCCCGATGCGCTGGCGCCGGGGGTGCTGGAGACGCTGGTCGCCGCGGCGCAATCGGCGCCGACTTCCTCGAATCTCCAGGCTTGGTCGGTGGTCGCGGTGCAGGATCCCGATCGGAAGGGGCGGCTCGCGGACCTATCCAACAGCCAGCGCTTCATCCGCCAGGCGCCGCTGTTCCTGTGCTGGGTCGCGGACCTCTCGCGCCTGACGCGGCTGGGGGAGGCGCATCAGCGCAGGCTGGAGGGTCTCGACTACCTCGAGAGCTTCATGGTGGCGCTGGTCGATGCCGCGCTGGCCGCGCAGAACTGCGTGGTGGCGGCGGAGAGCCTCGGGCTTGGCACCGTCTATGTCGGCGCGCTGCGGCATCATCCGGAGAAGGTAGCGGCGGAGCTGGCCCTGCCGCCGAATGCCTTCGCCGCCTTCGGACTCGCGGTCGGCCATCCGGACCCCGCCGTGCCGGGCGCCGTCAAGCCGCGCCTGCCGCAATCCCTGGTGCTGCATCGGGAGCAGTATGGGATTGCGGATGAGAGCGCGGCGATCGCGGGCTATGACAAGGCGCTCGGCGATTTCTCGCAGGCGGTCGGCATGGGCAAGCAGGACTGGACGCAGCGCATGATAAGCCGCGTCGGCACCGCCGCCGCCCTGTCCGGCCGCGACCGCATGCGCGAGGCGCTCACGGCGTTGGGTTTTGGATTGAAGTAACCGCGGTCCAGGGTCCCGCTGGACCCTGGCGGGGGTGCAGGGGGCAGAGCCCCCTGCGTTCACAGTGTCGCCCTTCCCGCGATCTCGAACCGGTTCGCCGGCTGCACCAGCCGCGAAAACGTCATCGCCTGTCCTTCCGTGAAGGTCGTGCGCTGGATCACCAGGCAAGGCTGGTCCCGTTTCACCGCCAGCAGCTTCGCGAGCCCCGGGTCGGGCAGGATGGCCGTGATGGATTGCTCCATGGCCGTCGCGTTCCCCGCACGGATCAGGTGGGCGAAGGTCGTTTCCGTCGTGTAGTCGCGATCGAGGTAGCCGGGCGCGTAGCCCGGGCGGAGCCAGCGTTCCTCCTGCTGGATCGGCGCCCCGTCGCCGAGGTGGAGGATGGCGCTGTGCGGCATGGGCGCGCCTGGCGGCAGCAGCAGCGCCGCGGCCGCTTCCGGCGGCGCGGGCGAGATGCCGAGGCGCAGCACGCGGCAGGTCCAGGCCATGCCGCGGGCGGCGATCTCGTCGGCGATGTCGTGGATGGTCATCAGCCCGAAGCGCGGCCGGGCGCGGGCGACGAAGGTGCCTACCCCCTGCACCTTCCGCAGCAGCCCTTCCTGGGCGAGTTCCGCGAAGGCGCGGTTCACCGTGATGCGGCTGACGCCGAGTTCCGGCCCCAGCGCGTTCTCCGACGGGATCTTCGTGTCCGGCGGCCATTCCCCGTTGAGGATGCGTCGCCGGACGTAGTCCTTCACCGCCGCGTATCGTGGCTGCGGCTCCGCCGCATGGCGCGGCTGCGGCTCCGCCGCATGGCGCGGCTGCGGCTCCGCCGCGTGGCGCGGCTGCGCATCATTCATGCCTGCTTGCGGTAGGCGAAGGCCTGGGCGAAGCGGCCGAGGATGTGTTCCCCGCAGGTCGTCGGCGGATAGTGCGGGTCGGTCGCGCCCAATGCGCGCGGATCGACGGGCGCCGAGAAATCGGGGTCGTAGAAGGTGGCGATGGACATGCGTTCGTGGCCGCTGCGGTTCACCACGCGGTGCGGCGTGCTGGCGAAGCGGTCATTGCTCCAGCGGCCGAGCAGGTCGCCGACATTCACCACCAGCGTGCCCGGCAGGGGCGGGGCGGGAATCCAGGCGCCGGTCTGGCGTTCCCGCACCTCGAGGCCCCCGCTGTCATCCTGCCAGAGCAGGGTGATGCAGCCGAAATCGGTGTGGGGCGCGACGCCGAAGCCATCCGTGTCGTCCGGTGCCTGCGGCGGGTAGAAGATCGCCTGGGTCCGCTGCAGCGGGGTCTTGTAGTGCGGCGCGAAGAAGTCGCGGTCGAGCCCGAGGCTCAAGGCGACGGCGCGCAGCAGCTTCGCCCCGCAGGCGCCGATGGCGTCGAAATAGGCTTCCATGGCCGGGGCCAGTTCAGGCACCTCGGCCGGCCAGTTGTTGGGGCCGCGCAGCTTCTCCCCGGCCAGGACGGTCGGGTGGTCGGCCGGCAGGTCGAGCCCGATGGAGAAGAACTCCTTCAGGTCGGGCTTCTTCGCGCCTTCCATGACGGCGCCGCCGGCGGCGTGCCAGCCGCGATGGATCAGGTTCGCCTTGGTGCGCATCTTCACCTCCTGCGGCAGCAGGAAGAAGCGGCGCGCGGCGGCCATGGCGGCGGCGATCGTTGCCTCCGGCACGCCGTGGTTGCGCACGTAGAAGAAGCCCGGGCCCGTGCAGGCGGCGTTGATGGCGGCGGCCACCGCCGCCTCCCCGCCCGCGCTGTCGAGCGGCGTCAGGTCGATGACCGGAAGGCTGCTGTTTCCAAGCTGGTGCGTCATGGTGCAAGCTCCCGCCAAGGTTGGGCTTGATACGCAGGGAAGGCGACCCTACGGTCATGACCTGTCATGTCAAGCAGCCCCGTGCAGACGGGGCTGCAACCAGCCCCGCGCAGACGGGGCGTGACGCAGACGAACGGGGAAGACGCCGGCACGGCCCGGACGGTATTCACAGGCGGCCGAATGGCCCAGGAGACGATGATGACTGCCTTCACCCTGACCCGCCGCCAGGCGGGCATCAGCGCGGCTGCCGCGCTGTTCGCCCCCATGCTCGCGCCCCGCTTCGCCCACGCGAACAACCTGGAGAAGGCGCGCCGGGCGGGTGAACTGACGATCGCCACCGAGCTGCACTTCGCCCCCTTCGACTTCACCGAGGGCGGCCGCCAGGTCGGCATGAACAGCGAGCTGTTTGCCGAGGTCGGCCGCGCGCTGAACCTGCGCATCCGCTTCCAGGACCTGCCCTGGCCGGGCGTGCTGCCGGGCCTCGAAGCCGGGCGCTTCGACCTGGTCGCGGGCCCCGCCACCATCACCCGCGCGCGGATGGAGCGCTACCGCTTCACCGCCCCCATCGCCGATGCCACCGTGGCCCTGCTGAAGCGGGCGAACGATGCCAGCATCCAGAAGCCGGAGGACATCAACGGCAAGATCGTCGGCTCCGCGCAGGCGACGGCGCAGCTGACGCAGCTGCAGAACTTCATCGCGGCCAACAACCTCAACGTCCAGATCCGCGAATACCAGTCCTTCAGCGAGACCTATGCGGACCTCGCCGCGGGCCGCATCGTGGCGGTGGCCAATTCGCTGCCCAACATCGCCTATGTCGCGCAGCAGCGCCGCGGCGTCTTCGCCGTGGTGAACCCGCCCTTCGGCGCCAAGGTCTATTTCGGCTATCTTGGCCGGAAGGATGCCGACACGGCGCCGCTGCTGGATGCCGTGGATGGCGTGATCGACGCGATGCGCACCGATGGCCGCCTGGCCGCGCTGCAGACCAAGTGGTTCGGGCAATCCTTCGAGGTGCCGGCCCGCGTCGTCGAAGCCAACGCGTAAAGTTGGACTTCATCGCCGAAGCCCTGCCGCCCATGCTCTGGGCGGCGGGCAATACCGTCTGGATCTCGGCCGTGGGCATCGCCCTCGGCCTGGTCCTTGGCGTGCCCATCGCGGTGGGGTGCGAGGCGCGGCGCGCCTGGGCGCTCACCTATGTCAGCTTCTTCCGCGGCGTGCCGCTGCTGATCCAGCTGATGCTGGCCTATTACGCGCTGCCCTTCCTCGGCATCGACCTGCCCGCCTGGTTCGCCGCGACGGCGACGCTCGGCCTCTGCTGCGCGGCCTATATGGCGGAGATCATCCGCGGCGGCTTCGCGCTGGTGCCGAAGGGGGGGCTGGAGGCCGCGCGGCTGCTCGGCCTCACGCCGCGGCAGATCCTGCTCCGCATCCGCCTGCCCATCGCCATCCAGGCCATGCGCCCGGCCGTGATCAATGAGGCGATCCTGATCGTGAAGGCCTCGTCGCTGGTCTCCGTCGTCGGCATCCTGGAGTTGACGCGAAGCGCGCAGGCCATCGCCTCCTCCACCTTCGAGCCCTTGCCGGCCTATGCGCTGTGCGGCGCGATCTACCTGGTGATGAACCTGCTGCTGACGCTGCTCGCGCGCGGGAAGCCCGCATGATCCAGGCGCTTATCGACAGTCTCGCCGCCGCCGCGCTCGGCCTGCCGATGACACTGGCGCTGTGGCTCGGCGGCGTCGCCATCGGCATCGTGGCGGGCTTCCTGATCGGCGCGCTGCGCTTCTTCGCGCCCGTGGCCCTCACCTGGCCGCTGGCCGCGGTGGTGGAGGCGGTGCGCGGCACGCCCTTCCTCGTCCAGTGCTTCCTCCTGTATTTCGGCGGGCCCTTCATCGGCATCGACCTCTCGCCCGTCGTGGCGGGGCTGGTCGCGCTGTCGGCCTATGGCGCCGCCTATTTCTCGGAAGTCTTCCGCGCCGGCTTCATGGCGGTGCCGAAGGGCCAGCTGGAAGCGGCACGGATGCTTGGCCTGTCCCGCCCGCAGACGGTGCTGCGCATCATGCTGCCGGTGATGGCGCTGGCCGTGCTGCCCTCCCTCGTCAACCTCGCCGTCATCCTCATCAAGGAAACCGCCGTGCTGTCCATCATCACGGTGCCGGAGCTGACCTTCCGCGTGCAGGGCGTCGGCTCCGCCACCTTCGCCTTCGCCGAGACGACGCTGGTTTTGGCGCTGGTCTACTGGGCGCTGACCGAGGCGACCTCCTGGGCCGCGCGCGGCCTTGAACGCCGCATCGAACGCCGGATGGCCGCATGAATCCCGTCCTGCAGGTCCGCGCGCTGGAGCGCCGCGTGGGCGATGTGGAAATCCTGCGCCGCATCAGCCTCGACGTCATGCCCGGGGAGGCGATCGGCGTCATCGGGCCGAGCGGTTCCGGCAAATCCTCCCTGCTCCGCTGCATCGCGGGCCTCGACCCGATCTCGGGCGGCGAGGTGCTGGTGGAGGGCAAGAGCGCCAGGCCCGGCGACGGCGCCATCGGCATGGTGTTCCAGCAGTTCAACCTCTGGCCGCACCTGACGGCGCGGGACAATGTCGCCCTCGCCCTCAAGCTCGTCCGCGGCATGCCCGCCCGCGACGCGGACGCCAAGGCGGAGGCGGCACTGACGAAGGTCGGGCTCGGCGCACTCGGCGGCCGCAAGCCCGCGGCCCTCTCGGGCGGGCAGCAGCAGCGCGTCGCCATCGCGCGGACGCTCGCCATGGAACCGCGCGTGCTGCTCTTCGACGAACCGACCGCGGCACTCGACCCGGAACTGACGACGGAAGTGCTGGACGTGATCCGGGCGCTGGCGGCGTCGGGCGTCACCATGCTGGTGGTCAGCCACGAGATGGGCTTCGTCGCCAGCCTCTCCACCCGCGTCGTATTTCTCGACCACGGCGTGGTGGTGCAGGCGGCACCGCCGGCGGAGGTCTTCGGCGGCGGGGGGGAGCCGCGGGTGAAGACGTTCCTGAAGACCTACCTCGATCGGGTGGCCTGGACGAAGGACGCGTGAGCCGGGGAAGGCGCTGCCTTCCCCGGACCCCATCCGCCAGGCCCGAGACGGGCCTGGACCGTCGTCAGTTCGCCGATGCGCGCTGCGTGCCGAGATACTCGCGCACCGTCTCCCACGCCACGCGCTGCAGATGCGCCGCCGTGTCGGCATCAAGCCCGGCCGTGTAGCGGTTGCCCTCGGGATTGCGGCCGAACACCGCGGCATAGGTCGTGGCAGCGGCCAGGTAGGTGCCGGCCAGGGACGGATGCCGCAGGTCCGACACATAAAGGTCGAGCGCCGGGCGCTGCGCGATCGAACGCTCGAAGGCCAGGCCCGCGGGAATGACCAGCGCGTTGTTGGCATTGCCCACCGCCGTATAGGCGGCGGCCAGCCCCGCCATCATCTCCGGCTTGTCCTTGTAGGCCCAGGACATGAAGAAGACCGGCTCCGCCCCATGGCTGCGCACCGTCGCGCTGTGGCGCCGCGCATAATCCTCGAACACCGGCGCCAGCTGCGGATGCACGGGGCAGAGGCTGCAATCCATCATGATCGCCAGGTCGAACAGCTTGCCCGGCGCGCGGAAGACGATGTTGTTGCGGGCATCGAAGCCATAGCTCGCTACCGCATCGGGGCGGAAATAGCTGGCCACGTCATGCCACTGCATGTTGGACCCGCCGATGCCCACCAGCGTGGAGCGGAACGGCCCCACCGGCTCGCCCCCCCGCAGGAAGCCCGTCAGGTGATTGGTGATGCCGTTGTTGTAGTAGAAGAAGCTGTTGCCGATGAAGATGGCGGAAGCCGGCGCCTCCACCCGCGTCACCGCCGGGCGCGGCGCCTGCTGCGCCAGGGCGGGGAACGCCAGCAGCGCACCCAGCATCAGGCCGCCCAAGGCCCGTCCGAAACCGATCATGGCATGTCCCTCCCCAGGGTATGGCGGCCCTGCCGGCCTGCCTGGCGGGAAGGATAGGCCCGCCCCGGCCCGGCCGTCACGCCCGCCGAACGGTGGCCCGGCCAGGGCAACCCCGCATAGGGCAACCCCGCATAAAGATATCCTTATGGGTAATGGGTCCATCTGGCCTTTCCGGCCGCCCCATGCTACCGGGCCGCCCACAACCCGCGTCGCGAGAAGAGAAGCCCATGCCCGAAGCCACCGACTACGTCATCAAGGACATCTCCCTCGCCGGCTGGGGCCGGAAGGAAATCTCCATGGCCGAGGACGAGATGCCCGGCCTGATGGCGACGCGCGCGGAATACGGGCCGAAGAAGGTGCTGAAGGGCGCCCGCATCGCCGGCTGCCTGCACATGACCATCCAGACCGCCGTGCTGATCGAGACGCTGAAGGAACTCGGCGCCGATGTCCGCTGGTCCTCCTGCAACATCTTCTCGACGCAGGACCACGCCGCCGCCGCCATCGCCGCCACCGGCACGCCGGTCTTCGCCGTGAAGGGTGAGACGCTGCCGGAATACTGGCAGTACGTGAAGCGCACCCTGGAATGGGCCGATGGCGGCACGCCGAACGTCCTGCTGGACGATGGCGGCGACATGACGCTGCTGGTCCATTACGGCCTGCGCGCCGAGCAGGGCGACGTCGCCTTCCTCGACAAGGCCACGAACGAGGAAGAGGAAGTCTTCTTCGCCCTCATCAAGGACTGCCTGAAGACCAAGCCGGGCTGGTTCGCGGAGCTGGCGAAGAACATCGTCGGCGTGTCGGAGGAGACGACGACGGGCGTCCACCGCCTCTACAACATGGCCAAGGAAGGCAAGCTGCTCTTCCCCGCCATCAACGTGAACGACAGCGTCACCAAGTCGAAGTTCGACAACCTCTATGGCTGCCGTGAATCGCTGGTGGACGCCATCCGCCGCGGCACGGACGTGATGATGGCCGGCAAGGTCGCGATGGTCTGCGGCTTCGGCGACGTGGGCAAGGGCTCCGCCGCCTCGCTGCGCAACGCCGGCTGCCGCGTCATGGTCTCCGAGGTCGATCCGATCTGCGCGCTGCAGGCGGCGATGGAGGGCTATGAGGTCGTGACGATGGAGCAGGCCGCCCCGCAGGCCGACATCTTCGTCACCGCCACGGGCAATGTGGACGTCATCACCGCCGACCACATGCGCGCCATGAAGCACCGCGCCATCGTCTGCAACATCGGCCACTTCGACAGCGAGATCCAGGTCGCGGCGCTGCGCAACTACAAGTGGGACAACGTGAAGCCCCAGGTGGACGAGATCGAGTTCCCCACGGGCAAGCGCATCATCCTGCTGTCCGAAGGCCGCCTGGTGAACCTCGGCAACGCCACGGGCCACCCCTCCTTCGTCATGTCCGCGTCCTTCACCAACCAGACGCTGGCGCAGATCGAGCTGTGGACCAACCCCGGCAAGTACGAGAAGAAGGTCTATGTGCTGCCGAAGCACCTGGACGAGAAGGTCGCCTCCCTGCACCTCGCCAAGGTCGGCGCGACGCTGACCAAGATGACGGCGCAGCAGGCCGCCTATATCGGCGTGGCCGAGAGCGGCCCCTTCAAGGCCGACCAGTACCGCTACTGAGTGCCCAAGGGCCCGTCCCCGCCAGGGGACGGGCCTTGCCCATGCCGGAATGCTGGCGGGCCTTGCCCGCGGGGCCCCGCCACCGCATGATCCGCGCCTTCCTGGGATACCGCCCCGCATGTGGATCTGGCTCGTCATCGCGGCCGTCTTCCTGTTCCTGCTCGGCCGCCAGGCGCAGGAGAACAGCCTCACCACCCGTTCCCGCGCCGCAGCGCTCCTCGCCACCCTCGCGCATGGGCTGGCGCTCGCCTCGCTTGGCTGCGGCACCTTCGGGATGCTGATGGCGATCTTCCTCGGCCTCATCCCCCCCGCCGGCCCGCACCTCACCGGCACCAGCCTGCGCGACGTCCTGCTCTGGAGCACGGGCTTCCTCGCGCTCGGCGCCGCGCTGCTGTTCGGCGGCGGCGGCATCCGGCGCCTGGGCGGCCGCGGCGCGCCGGCGGCCAGGGTCTCCCGCGGCCACTGAAGGCGGCGCCTTGCGCCGTGGCGGCGCGGGGCGACATGGGGGGCGACCGATCCGGAGCCCCGCGTGTCCATCCTCGCCACCCTCGCCCTCTTCGCCACCGCGCTTCTCTTCGGCGGCATGGCCTTCTTCGCCGCCCTCATCGCGCCGATGATCTTCAAGGCGCTGCCCGCCGAGATGGCGTCCCGCTTCGTCCGCGCGGTCTTCCCGCCCTACTACCTCTGGGTGCTCGCCACCTCGGCGGCCGCCTGCGTGGCGCTGTTCCCGCTCTCCAAGCCCGATGCCGGCATGATGGCGGCGATCGCGGGCCTCGCCTTCTGGCTGCGCCAGGTGCTGATGCCGCGGATCAACCTGCTCTCCGATGCCGCCAAGGCCGGCGATGCGGAGGCCGGGCGCGCCTTCGACCGGGCGCACAAGCTCTCCGTCGCCGCCAACCTGCTCCAGATGATCGTCGCGGGGGTGGTCCTGGCTGGATTCGTCCTGTGAACGATCGGGCGCGAAAGGCGCCTATTTCCGCCGGGCCGGGGATGCATTAAGCGTGCGCCCCAGTTGCGGATGGCCGCCATCCGCGTCCTGCCCGAGGGAGGAGAAATCACGATGAACCGCCGTTCCATGGTGGGCGCCGCCGCCGCCGCCATCCCCGCCGCCGCGATCGCCACCCCCGCCGTCGCCCAGGCCCTGCCGGAAGTCCGCTGGCGGGCCGCCTCCTCCTTCCCCCGCGTCTTCGACGTGCTCTACGGCACCTTCGACCGCATCTGCGCCCGCGTCGCGCAGCTGACGGAAGGCAGGTTCCGCATCCAGCCCTTCCCGGCCGGTGAGATCGTGGGCGGCCTGCAGGTGCTGGACGCCGTCCAGGCCGGCACGATCGAGGCCGGCCACACCGCCGCCTACTACTACCTCGGCAAGGAACCCGGCTTCGCGCCCTTCACCGCCATGTGCTTCGGCCTGAACACCCGGCAGATGACCGCCTGGTTCCGCTATGGCGGCGGCAACGAGCTGGCGGCGGAGCTGTTCCGCGAATACAACATCCACGGCATCACGGCAGGCGACACCGGCGCGCAGATGGGCGGCTGGTTCCGGAACGAGATCACCTCGGTCGACCAGCTCCGCGGCCTGAAGTTCCGCATCACGGGCCTGGCCGGCCAGCTCTTCACCCGCCTCGGCGCCGCGCCGACGCTGATCGCGCCCGCCGACATCTACCCCTCGCTGGAGCGCGGCGTGATCGATGCCGCCGAATTCGTCGGCCCGCATGACGACGAGCGCGCCAACTACGTGCGCGTGGCGCGCTTCTACTACGCGCCCGGCTTCTGGGAGCCGGGTGCCAGGCTGCACTTCATCTCCAACCAGCGCGCCTATGCGGCGCTGCCGGACCTCTACAAGCACGCGCTCGACGTCGCCTGCGCCGAGGCCGACAGCGACATGGTGGCGCGCTACGACCACCTGAACCCGCAGGCGCTGCGCCGCCTGGTCGCCGCCGGCGCCCAGCTGCGCTTCTGGCCGCGCCCGATCCTGGAAGCCGCCTGGCGCGCGAATGAGGAGATGGTGGCCGATATCGGCCGCCAGAACGCCCGCTTCGCCCGCATCATGGAAAGCTACAATCGCTTCCGGACCGAACAGTTCCAGTGGTTCCGGATCGCGGAGAACAGCTACGATAACTTCGCCTTCAGCGCCGCCCAGACGGTGCGCTGAGGCGCCACCACGCCCAGGCCAAGGGGGGATCCCGGCCCGGATCCCCCCGGACTACCCCCGAACCGCCCCCCCGGGCCGAACCGCCTTGATGGGGATGCCCCATGCGGATCATCGGTCTTCTGCTGCTGCTGCTGCTGGCCCTGGTCGGCGTGCCGCCTGCGCGGGCGGATCATGAACTCTCCCTGCTGCGCGAAAGGGGCCTGGCGCTGATGCGCCATGGCGGGGCCATCCCCGCCCCGCCCGGCGCCACGCCCCCCGTCCCCGGCTGCGATCCCGGCGCGGTGCTGACCGAGATGGGGCGGGAGGAGATGCGCCGCTGGGGCGCCGCGCTGCGCAGCGCGGGGCTGCCGCCCGTCACGCTGCTGACCTCCCACCAATGCTCGGCCTGGGAGACGGCGGTGCTGCTCGACCTCGGCCCCGTCGTCACCGATCCGGCGCTGGACCCCTGGGACCGGGCGGAGGGCGCCACCCGCGGCGAACAGCTGCGCCAGCATGTCGTCGCCCTGGAAGGCGCGCGCCGGCAGGGCGCGGGGCCCGTGATCATGATCACGCACCGCGCCAATATCCTGGCGGTGACGGGGATCGAGGCATCGCACGGCGAATTGCTGCTGCTGCGCGCGGATCGCGGCAGCCTCGGCCTGCTGGGCCGGCTGCAGATGGAATAGCCAGCGGCCGCCCGGGCCTGTATTGCACCGCCCGCCCTGCCCGGAGTGTCCCGCGCCCATGGATGCCGCCACCCTGTTCTCCGCCCTGCTGATGGGCATCGTGGAGGGCCTGACCGAATTCCTGCCGATCTCCTCCACCGGCCATCTGATCCTGCTGGGGGAGCTGCTGGGCTTCCAGGGCCCGCCGGGCAAGACCTTCGAGATCGTCATCCAGCTCGGCGCCATCCTGGCCGTGGTGGTGGTGTTCTGGCCCACGCTGATGTCGCTGGTCACCAAGGCCTGGCGCCCGGGGCCGGAGCGCTTCTACGCCATCAACCTGCTGCTGGCCTTCCTGCCGGCCGCCGCCATCGGCGCGACCCTGCACGGCACCATCACGCGGCTGCTGTTCAGCCCCTGGGTCGTCTGCTTCGCGCTGATCGTCGGCGGCATCGCCATCATCGCGATCGAGCGGCTGCGCCACACGCCCACCATCCATTCCGTGCCGCAGATCGGCCCGCTGGCGGCGCTGATCATCGGCTTCGGCCAGGCCCTGGCGATGATCCCGGGCACCTCGCGCTCCGGCGCCACCATCATCACCGCGCTGCTGATCGGGGTGGACCGCAAGGTGGCGGCGGAATTCTCCTTCGTCCTCGCCATCCCGACCATGGTCGCCGCCACCGCCTACAGCCTGTTCAAGGCGCGGGCGGAGCTCGACTTCTCCGGCCTCGCGCAGATCGGCGTCGGCTTCGTCACCGCCTTCGTCGTGGCGCTGGTGGTGGTGCGCTGGGTGATGGGCGTGATCGGCCGCATCGGCTTCACCCCCTTCGGCTGGTACCGCATCGCGCTGGGCAGCGTCATGCTGGCGTTTCTTCTGTTGCGCTGACGCTAAGCGATTGTTCCGGCGCAAGCGGATGCTTGTGCCGCGTGGCGCGCGCGTTCATCTTCCGGTGATCCCACCGTCCGATCCGGAATTCTGGTCAATGCGCCTCCGCACCCTTCTCGCCCTGCCGGTCGGCCTGCTGATGGCCGGCCCCGCCGCGGCCCAGCATTGGAACGACAGCGGCCCGGGGCGGGACCTGATGAGCTCGACCGCGCAGGAATTCGACAGCTTCCGCCAGCGCATGCCGGCCCAGCCCCGCTTCACGCCCACCACGCCGGGCGTGCCCGCCACCGCGGCCGCGCCGCGCGGCCCGATCCCGATCCTGGACTGGGTGCCGCCGCCCCCCGTGCCGGCCGCCGGCACCGCGCCCCGCCGCACCGGCACCAGCACCGTCCGCCGCACCCGCGCGCCCGCCCCCCCCGCGGCGCAGGAGCCGGTGTTCCGCGACCCCGCGCCCCAGCCCGCCGCCGTGCCGGCCAGCGCCACCAGCGATGCGGAGCGTTCGCTGGCGGAGCGAGAGCGGGAGCTCGACCGCCTGCGCCGGATCCTCGAGGAGGATCGCCTGCGCTACCAGCGCCGCCAGCAGCCACAGCTGCAGTAGAAATCAGCCGCAGCTGCAGTAAGGGGGGCGGGCCGAAGCCCGCCCCGGCCGGCGTTCAGGCCGTGACGTAGTCGGCCTCGGTCTTCGCGCGGATCTCCTCCGCGCTGACGCCCGGCGCCGTCTCCAGCAGCCGCATGGCGCCATCGCCCTTCTTGTCGATGGCGAAGACGCCGAGATCGGTCACCACCAGATCCACCACGCGGCGGCCGGTCAGCGGCAGGTTGCAGGCCTTCAGCAGCTTGGCGCTGTTCCCCGCCGTGTGCTCCATCAGCACGATCACCTTCTTGACGCCCGCGACCAGGTCCATCGCGCCGCCCATCCCCTTCACCATCTTGCCGGGGATCATCCAGTTCGCGAGGTCGCCATTCTGCGCCACCTGCAGCGCGCCCAGGATGGACAGGTCGATATGCCCGCCGCGGATCATCCCGAAGCTCTGCGCGCTGTCGAAGTAGCTGCTGGTCGGCAGCGCGGTGATGGTCTGCTTGCCGGCATTGATGAGGTCCGGATCCTCCTCCCCCTCATAGGGGAAGGGGCCGAGGCCCAGCATGCCGTTCTCCGACTGCAGCTGCACCGTCATGCCCGCGGGCACGTGGTTCGCCACCAGCGTCGGGATGCCGATGCCGAGGTTGACGTAGAAGCCGTCCTGCAGCTCGCGCGCGGCGCGCGCGGCCATCTGGTCGCGGGTCCAGGGCATGTCGTGGTGCTCCTCAGGCCTGGGATTCTACGCCGGCGGCAGCGGCGGCTTCGCGCTTGCGGACGGTGCGCTGCTCGATGCGCTTCTGGAAATCGGGCGGGCAGAGCACCAGGCGCTTCACGAAGATGCCCGGCGTATGGATGTGGTCCGGGTCGATCTCCCCGGGCTTCACCAGGTGTTCCACCTGCGCGACCGTCACGCGGGCCGCCGTCGCCATGATCGGGTTGAAGTTCCGCGCCGTCTTCCGATAGACGAGGTTGCCTTCATGGTCGCCCTTGTAGGCGTGCACGATGGCGAGGTCGGCGAAGAGCCCGCGCTCCATCACATAGTGCTCGCCGTCGAATTCCCGCGTCTCCTTCCCCTCCGCCACCGCCGTGCCGTAGCCGGTCTTGGTGAAGAAGGCGGGGATGCCGGCGCCGCCGGCGCGGATGCGCTCCGCCAGCGTGCCCTGCGGGTTGAACTCGATCTCCAGCTCGCCGGCCAGGTACTGCTTCGCGAAGGTCGCGTTCTCGCCCACATAGCTGCTGATCATCTTGCGGATCTGCCGCGTGTGCAGCAGCAGGCCGAGCCCGGCATCGTCGATCCCCGCATTGTTGGAGACGACGGTCAGGCCCTTCACCCCGCTCTCGCGGATCGCCTCGATGAGGAGGGAGGGGATGCCCGAGATTCCGAAGCCGCCCGACATGATGGTCATGTCGTCCCTGAGCAGGCCGGCCAGCGCCGCCTTCGCATCCGGATGGATCTTTCGCATCACGCTCTCCCGCCCGCGGCCGGCGTGAAGGCCGGCCGGTGATGGGGCGAAACTATGCGGCGCGAGGGCCGAGCGAAAGGGGGTTGGGGGAGGCTTGCGCACCCCTCGCGCCGCCGCTATACGGCCGGCCTCGCAAGACTGCGGGGCCATAGCTCAGTTGGTAGAGCGCTTGAATGGCATTCAAGAGGTCAGGGGTTCGACTCCCCTTGGCTCCACCAGTTCGAAAGGGCGTCCGCCGGCCAGGCGGGCGCCCTTTTCACTTGGGGGGTATCTCCCCTTGGGGGAGGCGGGTCGCTACCCGATCCCCACCACCCGCCACGCCGCTTCCGCCCCGCCGGGCTCGCGGATCGTCAGCACCTCGCCGGGCCGCGGCATGCCGAGGTGGAGGATGCGGTGCATCGGCGCGTCCGGCGCGGCGGTGGCTTCGGCGAAGAAGCGCAGCGACCAGCCATCCTCGTCATGCGTCACATCGCCGCCCATCGGCGGCCTGCCGGGCGGCTCGTGGCGCGCGGGCCAGGGGGCCGGGTCGGCCAGCCAGGCACCCGCGTCGGGCTGGCCCTGCCCGTCCAGCGCGATGGAGAAGACGATGCGCGCGGGCGCGTCCCCCGGCGCCAAGTCCGGGCTCCAGGCTTTCACCAGCGTGACCTCAACCAGCCTGGCGGCGCTCACCCTCGATCCCCTCCTGGACGATCCCGAGGCGACGCGAACGCGCGCCCCGGCCCGCGGTTCGACGCCGCGCCCTCAGATCGCGACGCGGACGCCGAGTTCCACCACCCGGTCCGACGGGATGCGGAAGAATTCCGTGGCCGGCACCGCATTCCGGCTGAGCAGCGTGAAGATCCATTGCCGCCAGCGTGGCATCTTCGGCACCGCCGCCGCCACCACCGTCTCCCGCCCCAGGAAATAGCTGGCCTGCATCGGCTCGAAGGCGATGCCGATGTCGCGCAGCGCCTCCAGCTCCCGCGGGATGTGGGGGCTTTCCTGGAAGCCGTAGCGCAGGATCACGCGGTGGATGTCGGGCGCCAGCTCCGTCACCTCCCGCCGCTGCTCCACGCGGGGAATGTCCTCGTTGATCACGGTCACGAACAGCACGCGCTCGTGCAGCACCTTGTTGTGCTTGAGGTTGTGCAGCAGCGCGCCGGGGACGAGGTCCGCCTGCCCGGTCATGAACACCGCGATCCCCGGCACGCGAATGGTGCGGGATTGCGGCAGGCGGGCGATGAAGGATTTCAGCGGCAGGCTGTCCTGGCGGAAGCGGGCAAACAGCAGGTCCCGACCCTGCCGCCAGGTCAGCATCAGCGTGAAGGTGGCGATGCCGAGCAGCAGCGGCACATAGCCGCCCTCGGGGATCTTCAGCGCGGTGGAGATGAAGTAGGCGAGGTCGAGCAGCAGCAGCGGCCCGAACACCGCCACCACCAGCACCAGCGGCCAGCCATAGGCGCGGCGGAACACCAGCATCGCGAGGCAGGAGGTGGCCAGGAAGGTGCCCGTGACCGCCAGGCCATAGGCGGCGGCCAGGCTGTCGCTGTTCTTGAATTCCAGCACCAGGATGATGACGCCGATCAGCAGCATCATGTTGACCTGGGGCATGTAGATCTGGCCCTGCTCGGTCTCGCTGGTGTGGCGCACCTCCAGCCGCGGCACGAAGCCCAGCTGGACGCATTGCCGCGCGATGGAGAAGGCGCCGGAGATCATCGCCTGGCTGGCGATGATGGTGGCGGCCGTCGCCAGGATCACCAGAGGCAGGCGAAGCCAGTCCGGCGCCAGCAGGAAGAAGGGGTTCTCGATCGCCTCGGGGTCGGACAGCAGCAGGGCGCCCTGGCCGAAATAGTTGAGCGCTAGCGCCGGCAGCACGAAGGCCACCCAGGCCAGCTGGATCGGCTTGCGGCCGAAATGGCCCATATCGGCGTAGAGCGCCTCCGCCCCCGTCACCGCCAGCACGACGGAGCCGAAGGCGATGAAGGCCGCCAGCTTGTAGTGCAGGCAGAAGGTGATGGCGTGGTGCGGCGACAGCGCCACCAGCACCTCCGGCTCCCGCACCACCTCGATCAGGCCGAGCAGGCCGAGCACGCCGAACCACAGCGCGCAGACGGGCCCGAAGATCTTGCCCATGCTGGCGGTGCCCCGCCACTGCACCAGGAAGAGCGCGACGAGGATGCCGAGCGCGATCGGCACCACCGCCTCCTCAAAGGCGGGCGAGATGATCTTCAGCCCCTCCACCGCCGAGAGGACGGAGATGGCGGGCGTGATGATGCCATCCCCGAAGAAGAGGCTGGCGCCGGTGATGCCGAGGATGGCGACGAAGGATCGCCCACGCGGCGTGCGGGCATGGCGCTGGGCCAGCGCCATCAGCGCCAGGATCCCGCCCTCTCCCCGGTTGTCGGCCCGCAAGACGAAGACGACGTATTTCACCGTCACCGTCAGGACGAGCGACCAGAAGATCAGGCTCAGGATGCCCAGGATCTCCCACCGCTCGATCCCGTCGGCGGAGAAATGCAGCAGGGCGGCGCGAAGCGCGTAAAGCGGGCTGGTGCCGATGTCGCCATAGACGACGCCGAGGACACCGATCAGGGCGGCCAGCGTCATCGGACGGTCGGCCGCGGGGGAATGGCTCAAGGATGCGCTCCGAAGGCGGAACGCGGCAAGGCATAGGCCCGGCGGGTGGGGGCACGCAAGCGCGCCGCCGCCCGCCGGGGCCGGGCCATCAGCGGCCGCCCCGCCTCAATGCCCGCGGAGGATCTGGCTGAGGAACAGCTTGAGGCGATCCGTCTTGGGGTCGTTGAACAGGGATTCCGGCTCCCCGCTCTCCACGATCTCGCCGCGGTCCATGAATACCACGCGGTCGGCCACCTGCCGGGCGAAGCCCATCTCATGCGTCACGCAGATCATGGTCATGCCGGTCGCGGCCAGCATCACCATGGTGTCCAGCACTTCCTTGATCATCTCGGGGTCGAGCGCCGAGGTCGGCTCGTCGAACAGCATGATCTTGGGCTTCATGCAGAGCGCGCGGGCGATGGCGACGCGCTGCTGCTGGCCGCCGGAAAGCTGGCCCGGATACTTCTTCGCCTGCTCCGGGATGCGCACCCGGGTCAGGTATTCCATCGCCAGCTCCTCGGCCTCCTTCTTCGGCATCCGGCGCACCCAGATCGGCGCCAGGGTGCAGTTCTCGAGGATCGTCAGGTGCGGGAAGAGGTTGAAGGACTGGAACACCATGCCGACCTCGCGCCGGATCGCGTCCAGCGAGCGGAGGTCGTCCGACAGCTCGATCCCATCGACGATGATCTTGCCTTCCTGGTGCGTCTCCAGCCGGTTGATGCAGCGGATCAGGGTGGACTTGCCGGAGCCCGACGGCCCGCAGACCACGACGCGTTCGCCCGCGGCGACGGAGAGGTTGACGTCCCGCAGCACGTGCAGCGCGCCGAACCACTTGTTGACGCCTTCCAGCACGATCGCCGGCGGGGCGTCCGTGCGCATGGCGGAGGCGATCTGGGCCTCGGTCTCGATGGTCTCGCTCATTGTGTCTTTCCCTGTCTTCCGGCTTCCGGCTTGGTCGGCATGGTGGCGCGGGCGATGCCTGCTACCGCCGCCGGTGCCGGTTGAGTTCGCGTTCCAGATCCTGGCTGTACTTCGACATGGCGAAGCAGAAGACCAGGTAGATGAGGCCGATGGTGACATAGACCTCGATCCC
Organism: Falsiroseomonas ponticola; assembly: GCF_016805305.1. Classification (GTDB taxonomy): domain Bacteria; phylum Pseudomonadota; class Alphaproteobacteria; order Acetobacterales; family Acetobacteraceae; genus Falsiroseomonas; species Falsiroseomonas ponticola. Next base: position 623,578 of record NZ_JAERQN010000001.1, read on the forward strand.
GAAGCCCTGCCAGGCGGGCTCGACGATGGAGGTCTTGCCCGCCGTCAGCAGGTCGAAGATGCCGATGATCAGCACCAGCGAGGTGTCCTTGAAGAAGCCGATGAAGGTGTTCACCAGCGGCGGGATCACCAGCCGCAGCGCCTGCGGCAGGATGATGAAGCCCGTCTTCTGCCAGTAGGAGAGGCCGAGCGCATCCGCCGCCTCGTACTGCCCGCGCGGCAGCGTCTGCAGGCCCGCGCGCACGACTTCCGCCAGATAGGCGCCCGCGAAGAGCGTGATGGCGACCTGCGCGCGCAGGAGCTTATCGATGTTCATGCCTTCCGGCAGGAACAGGGGGAACATCACGCTCGCCATGAAGAGCAGGCTGATCAGCGGCACGCCGCGGATAAGCTCGACATAGAGCACGCAGAGCGTCTTGATCGCCGGCAGCTTCGACCGCCGGCCGAGCGCCACCAGCACCGCCAGCGGGAAGGCGAAGGCGAGGCCGAAGGTGGACAGGATCAGCGTGATGGGCAGCCCGCCCCAGCGTTCCTGCGGCACATAGGTCAGGCCGAAGACGCCGCCCCACATGAGGACGCCGATGACCGTCAGCGTCACGATCCAGATCGGGATCAGGCGCCAGTTCCAGAAGCGGCGGAGGGCGGAGACGATGTAGAGGCCCACGAACAGCACGCAGACCAGGAGCGGCCGCCAGTGCTGTTCATAGGGGTAGGTGCCGAACAGGATGAAGCGGTGCTTTTCCGTCACCACGGCCCAGCAGGCGCCCACCCCCTTGATCTCGCGGCAGGCCTGGGTCTGCGCCTGGCCGTTCACCACGGGCACGGACCAGATGGCGTTGAGGAAGGCCCAGTCGATGAAGCCGATCGTCCAGCGCACTACCAGATAGGCCAGCGCCAGGGTGATGGCGGTGTTGATCCAGGAGGAGAAGAGGTTCATCCGCGCCCAGGCGACGATGCCCGTGGTGGCGACGGGGGGCTGGCGGCGTTCGCTGCCGGCGGCGGCCGGCACGGCGTTGGCGGTGATGTCGCTCATGGCTCAGCGCTCCACCAAGGCAATGCTGGCGTTGCGCCGCAAGGCGCACGGGGAAACGTACAACGCGCGGCAACGCTTCATGTCTATCGGCTTCATGGGGCTCACCGCTCCACCAGCGCGATGCGCGCGTTGTACCAGTTCATGAACAGGCTGATCGACAGGCTGATCGTCAGGTAGACCAGCATGATGATCGCGATGCCCTCGATCGCCTGGCCGGTCTGGTTCAGCGTCGTGTTCGCGATGCTGACGATGTCCTGGTAGCCGATCGCGACCGCGAGCGAGCTGTTCTTCGTCAGGTTCAGGTATTGCGAGGTCATGGGCGGCACGATCACGCGCAGCGCCTGGGGCAGCACGATGCGCTTCAGGATCTCCGCCCGCCGCAGGCCGAGCGCCTCCGCCGCCTCCCACTGCCCCTGGTTCACCGCCAGGATGCCGGCGCGGACGATCTCCGCGATGAAGCCCGCGGTGTAGGTGACGAGGCCGAGCAGCAGCGCGAAGTATTCGGGGCTGACGGTGACGCCACCGCGGAAGTTGAAGCCGCGCAGCACCGGGATGTCCGGCGTGAAGGGCGCGCCATGCGCCGCCCAGACCACCAGCGGCAGGCCGACGATCAGCGCCAGGCCCGCCGGCCAGATCTTGCGCGGCTGGCCATCGGCATACTGCTTCTTCCGCATGGCGCGGGCATAGGCCCAGGTGCCGACGATCCCCGCCACCATCGCCAGCAGCGCCCAGCTATGCGCCGGCAGCCATTCGATCCAGGGCAGCTTCATGCCGCGGTTGGACAGGAAGACGCCGTCCACCGGGTTCAGCGCCTGGCGCGGCCCGGGCAGGCCCTGGAGGATGGTGTACCAGAACAGCAGCTGCAGCAGCAGCGGCAGGTCGCGGATGACCTCGACATAGAAGCCCGCGAGCTTGGAGACGAGCCAGTTCTTCGACAGCCGGGCGATGCCGATCACCGTGCCGAGCAGGGTGGCGAGGATCACGCCCACCACCGCCACCTTCAGCGTGTTCAGCACGCCGACGGTCAGGGCGCGCAGGTAGCTGTGGGTCGGGTCGTAGTCGATCAGCGATTCGCCGATCGGCAGCCCCGCCTCCCGGCTCAGGAAGCCGAAGCCGGTCGCGATCCGCCGGACCTCCAGGTTGTGCACCGTGTTGGACCACAGCCACCAGACGATGGCACCGACGATGCCGACGACGATGACCTGCCAGACGATGGCGCGCAGCCGTTCATCCGACCAGGACAGGCGGATCGGGCGGCGCGGCGGGCCGGCGGAGGCCAGGCGCGGATCGGCGGTGGATGATGACATGAAGGCTTCCCTGGTGGATTGGCCCGGCGGGGTTGGCCCCGCTCCAGGCGGTCAGGCACGGCGTGAAGGTCTTCCAAGGGGTCCGGTGGCGGGGTGGCCCCGAGGGGGGCCCATGCAACGGGACCATGCAAGAGTGGGGCCGCATCAAGGCGTCCGCCGGCGGCGCGGCCCCCTCCTGGTCTTGCCCACCGGCCTTGCCCCTGGGCTCATGCCCCTGGGGCCCGGCGGGCAGCGGGGCGCCGCCGGCGCCCCGCCGTCACCTCACCGGAAGGGCGGCGAGTACTGCAGGCCGCCATTCGTCCACAGCGCGTTCGGGCCGCGCTGCAGGCCGATCGGCGCCAGGTTGCGGTCGAAGATCTCCTGGTAGTTGCCGACGGTCCGGATCACGTTGACCAGCCAGGCATTGTCCACCGTCAGCATCCGGCCCAGGTCGCCCGTGCGGCCCAGCATGCGCTGGACTTCCGGCCGCTGGTCGCTGGTCGCGGCCTGCGCCACGTTGGCGGCCGTGATGCCCAATTCCTCGGCACCGATCAGGCCGAAGTGGATCCAGCGCAGCAGGTCGGCGAAGCGCTGGTCGCCATGGCGCACCAGCGGGCCGAGCGGTTCCTTGCTGATCACGTCCGGCAGGATCACGTGTTCCTGCGGCCGCGGCTGGGCGGAGCGGGTGGAGGCGAGGCCGGAGACGTCCGTCGTATAGGCGTCGCAGCGGCCGGAGACATAGGCCTGCACCACGTCGTTCAGCTGCTCGATCACCACCGGGGTGAACTGGATGCGGTTGGCGCGCGCCCAGTCGGTCAGGTTCTGTTCGGTGGTGGTGCCGGGCTGCACGCAGATGGTGGCGCCGTTCAGGTCCCGCGCCGTCCGCACGCCGGCGGAGGCCTTCACCATGAAGCCCTGGCCGTCATAGAAGTTGATGCCGGTGAAGTCGAAGCCCAGCGAGGTGTCGCGCGACAGCGTCCAGGTCGTGTTGCGGGACAGCATGTCCACTTCGCCGGATTGCAGCGCGGTGAAGCGGTTCTGCGCCGTGGTCGGCACGTAGCGCACGCGGTTGGCGTCGTTCCACAGCGCGGCGGCGACGGCGCGGCAGTAATCCACGTCGAAGCCGCGCCACACGCCCTGGCTGTCCGGCTGGGCGAAGCCGGCCAGGCCGGTGTTCACGCCGCAGATCAGCGTCCCGCGGGCGCGGATCGCGTCCAGCGTCGCCGCGGTGCCGGCCGCCGGCGCGGCGGGCTGCTGCGCCGCCAGCGGGGCCGCCAGCGATGCCGCCAGGGCGGCGCCGCCCAGGGCGCGCGTCACAGAAAGGCGAAGCGCCTTCATACCGTCATCTCCCTCATGGGCCCGGTCCTTGCGGATCTCGGGCCGTTTCATTCCCGGTGCCACCGCGCCGCGCCACCGGCCCGGCAGGCCCACCCAGCATCCCTTCCCGTGGATGCTGCGCCAGCCGCCTGTCCGGATCAACGCGCATCTCGCGCCGTGCCCCCCGCCCACGCCCCTACGCATGCCGCAAGCCTCTGTCAAACCGGGCGTTCGCTGAGCGCACGGGGATGGGCTTGGCGGTTCGGGCGCGGGATGCGACAGCAGGGCTGTCCCGCAGAAGGTCTTCCTCCATGCGCATCGTCACCGCGGAACAGCTTCGCGCCGCCCTGCCCTGGGGCGCGCTGGAGGATGCGCTGGGGGCGATGTTCCGCCAGGGCTGCGCCGCGCCCCTCCGCCACCGCCACCCCCTGCCCCAGGCCGATGGCCAGCCGGAGGGCATGCTGCTGCTGATGCCCGCCTGGACCGGCCCGGCCACGGCGGATGGCTTCACCGGCGTCAAGATCGTCCATGTCCTGCCCGGCAATGGCGCGCGCGGCCTGCCGGCGGTGCAGGCGGTGTACCTGCTGTCGGATGGCGCCACCGGCCAGCCGCTCGCCATGCTGGATGGCGGGGAGTTGACGGATCGCCGCACCGCCGCCGCCAGCACGCTGGCCGGGCGCTACCTGGCGCGGCCCGACAGCCGCCGCCTGCTGGTGCTGGGCGCCGGCCGCGTCGCCACCACCCTGGCCGAGGCCTGGTGCGACCGCTTCCCGATCGAGGAGGTGGCGATCTGGGCCCGGAAGCCCGACCAGGCGCAGGCGCTGGCCCGCCGCCTGGCCGATCACGGCCTGCCCGCCCGCGCCGCCGCCAGCCCGGACCCCGCGGGCTTCGACATCGTCTCCTGCGCCACCCTGTCGGAGGCGCCGCTGGTCCGCGGCGCGGCGGTCTCGCCCGGCACCCATGTGGACCTGGTCGGCGCCTTCCGCCCGACGATGCGGGAAAGCGACGGCGCCCTGCTGGCCCGCGCCACCGTGGTGGCGGATACCCGCGCCGGCGTGCTGGCGGAGGCCGGGGACGTGGTGCAGGCGATCGCCGAGGGCGCGATCACGGAGGCCGCCGTCGTCGCCGACCTGGCTGGCCTGACGCGCGGCGCCCATCCCGGCCGGACGAGCGCCGAGGAGGTGACGCTGTTCAAATCGGTCGGCTGGGCCGGGGAGGACCTGGCCGCCGCCATCCTCGCCTACCGGGCGCGCTGATCAGATCCGGGCGCGCTCCGCCTGGTATTTCCGGAAGAGCTGCTCGGGCAGCAGCAACTCCTCCTCCAGCCGCTCCAGCGCCTCGTAATCCATCAGCGCCTTGATGTCGTCGATGGAGAAGAGAAGGTCGGGGCGGTCCACCGCCTCGCCCGTCTCGAGCGTGTGGCGCAGCAGGGCCAGCGCATTCTCCATGGCGCGCAGCGCGGCGGCGGGCAGCATGCGCGGCACGCTGACGCGCCGGACGCCGAGCGCCTTCAGCCGCTTCACCGGGATCAGCGGCGTGGTCGGGCGGCTGCGGATGCCGAAGCCGATATTGATGCTGACGGGAATGTCCACGGCATCGACCAGGCGCTTGATGTCGTCCTCTCCCCTGACGGCATCGGGGAAGATCATGTCGGCGCCGGCGGCGGCATAGATCCGCGCGCGCTCCACCGCGCCCTCGATCCCCTCCACGGCAATCGCATCGGTGCGGGCGTTGATGATGAAGTCGGGGTCGCGGCGGCCCTTCACCGCGGCCTCGATCTTCTTCGCCATCTCGGCCGGGTGGATCAGCTCCTTCCCCTTCATGTGGCCGCAGCGCTTGGGGAATTCCTGGTCCTCGATGTTGATGCCGACGACGCCGGCATCCTCGAACAGCCGCACCACGCCGAAGACCGTGACGGCATTGCCGTAGCCCGTATCGGCATCGGCCATGAGGGGAATATCCACCGATGCCGCCATGGCGCGGCAGGCATCGACATTCTCGTGCAGCGACATCATGCCCGTGTCCTGCACGCCGAGCCTGGCATTCGCGATCCCCGCGCCGCTCGTGCTGGCCGCCTGGAAGCCCGCGCGCTGCGCCAGGCGAAGGCTGTAGCCGTCATAGACGCCCGGGGAGACCACCACCTCCTCCCCCGCCAGCAGCTGGCGCATGCGTGCCGTCTTCTTCATCGCGCGATGGTCCCTGTGTCCCAAGGCATCTTGTCCATGCGCGCGAACCGCGCCTAGCCTTCGCGCATGACGACAGCGCCGCGCCCGCCGCTCGACCTCGATGCGCACTTCCCGGAAGTCGCTGACATCAGCGATGCCTCGCTGGCCGACAAGGTGCGCGCGGTGTGGCGCGACCTCTGGGCGCAATCATCCTTTGACGATCTGGCATCGGTGCCGACCTCCGGCGAGATCGCCTATCCCAACGTGCCGCATACCCGCAGCGTCACGGCGCTCGCGCTCTCCATCGCCGATGTGCTGGAACGCTTCCACGGCACGAGGATCGACCGGGACGTGCTGATCGCCGCCTGCCTGCTGCAGGATGCCTCCAAGCTGGTGGAGTACCAGCCCAAGCCAGGCGGTGGCGTGGAGAAGACGGCGATCGGCCGCGCCATGCCACATGCCTTCGAAGCCGCGCGCATCGCCGCCCAGCACGGCGTGCCGCTGCCCGTGCTGCACATCATCGCCACGCACAGCCCATCGGCCGCGAAGCTGCCGGAGACGCTGGAAGGCCGCATCGTCTACCTCGCGGACGAGATCGACGTCACCGCCATCCATGGCGACCAGTTCGTCAAGGAACAGATCCTGCGCCGCCGCTGACGCCCCGGAGAGAACCGCATGAAGATCACCCGCCGCGCGGCCCTCGCCGCGACACTCCTCGCGCCCGGGATCGCCCGTGCGCAGGGCGCCTATCCCAACCGCACCATCCGCCTCGTCGTGCCCTTCCCGCCAGGCGGCTCCACCGACGTGGTCGGGCGCCTGGCGGCGGAACGGCTCCAATCCGTGCTGGGGCAGTCGGTGGTGGTGGAGAACCGCGGCGGCGCCTCGGGCGGCGTCGGCTCCCAGGCCGTGGCGCGGATGGCGGCGGATGGCTATTCCCTCGTCGTCTCCGGCGTCGGCTCCCACGGCATCGTCCCCGCCGTCGTCGCCAACCCCGGCTACGACGCGCTGCGCGACTTCACCCATGTCGGCATGCTCGGCCTGTTCCACTCCGTGCTCGTCGTGCACCCGAGCTTCCCGGCCCGCGACCTCGCGGGCTTCATCGCGGAAGCGAAGCGGCGGCCGGGCGCGGTGAACTACGCCACCTCCGGCAACGGGTCCTCCAACCACCTGATGGGGGAACTCATCAAGCTGGAAGCAGGGGTCGACATCGTCCACGTCCCCTACCGCGGCGCCGGCCCCGCCCTGCAGGCCGTGCTGGCCAATGAGGTGCCGGCCATGTGCGACAGCCTGCCGAGCGCCGCGCCGCACATCCGCGCAGGCTCGCTGCGCGCCATCGCCATCTCCGCGCGCACGCGCCTGCCGACCATGCCGGAAATCCCTACCTTCGGTGAATCCGGCCTGCCGCGCGTCATCGTCGAGAACTGGTTCGGCATCGCCGGACCGGCCGGCATGCCGGCAGACGCGACGGCACGACTGAACCGCGCGATGGCGGAGGCGCTGGCCCAGCCGGAACTCGTCACGAAATTCAGGGAGATCGGATTCGAGCCGCAGATCGTGGACCCGGCGGCGACGACGCGCTTCGTGGAAGAGAATATCGCCTTCTGGGCGGATGCGGTGAAGCGGGCGGGCGTCAGCAATCTTTGAACGGCAATCGGGGAAGGCGTCGCCTTCCCCGAACCCCATCCACCAGGGGCGAGACGCCCCTGGACCGTCGTCAGCCGCGGGTGACGGTGTCGCGGCGGGCGACCATGCGATAGACGACCAGGACGATGATGGCGCCGACCACCGCGCCGATCAGGCCCGCCCCCTCGCCGGCGCGATACCAGCCGATCGCCTGGCCGAGCCACGTCGCCACCAGCGCACCGACGATGCCGAGCAGGATGGTGACGATGATGCCGCCGGGATCACGGCCGGGCATGATGAACTTGGCGATCGCGCCCGCGATCAGCCCGATGATGATGGTCCAGATGAAACCCATGGCGGCGCTCCTGCCTCTGCCGCGAGGTAAGCCACGGCAGAGGCCCGGGTTCCCGCCCTGTCGCGCTGTTCAGTTCAGCGCCTGGTAGGCCAGCGCGCGCAGCTGGAAGCGGAAGGGCAGCCGTGCCGTGGGGCTCTGCATCATCAGCACCACATACATCTCCTCCTTCGGATCGACCCAGAAATAGGTCCCGTGCGCCCCGCCCCAATAGGCATCGCCCGGGCTGCCCGGCAGCGGGTTGTGGCCCACCGTGTTGCGCACCGCGAAGCCCAGCCCGAAGCCCTGGCCCATCTCCGGCGTCGGCGCCAGCGGCCCGAAGCGGCCCTCCACCACGTCACGCGTCCGCGTGCCCGGCGGCAAATGGTCCGCCATCATGAGGTCGATCGTGGTCCGCGACACCAGCCGCGTGCCGTCCAGCTCCCCCTTGTTCAGCAGGAACTGGGAGAAGCGCGCATAGTCCCGCGCGGTGGAGACCATGCCGCCCGCGCCCGAATACCAGCCCGGCCGCTGCAGCGGGTTGGGCATCGAAGGCCGCTGCCCCGTCGCCGGATCCACCTGCGGATGCGCGAGGCGCTCCGCCGAACCCTCCGGCGCCACGAAGCCCGTATCCACCATGCCGAGCGGCCCGGTGATGCGGCTGCGCACGAAGGTATCCAGGTCCTGGCCGCTGACGACCTCCACCAGGCGCCCGAGGATGTCGGTGGACCAGGAATACTCCCAGGTCGTGCCGGGCTGGTGCATCAGCGGCAGCGCGGCGACGCGGCGGCTCATCTCCTCCATCGAAATGCCGCGGTCCCGCGCGCCGGAAGCGCGATAGGCCGCCAGCACCGGATGGTCGCCCGGCGATGAATCCGCGAGCCCCGAGGTGTGGCGCAGCAGGTCCTGGATGGTGATGGCGCGGCGCGCCGGCACCAGGGTCATCTGCCCGTCCCGCACCTCCGCCACGCGCGGCGTCTCCCGCCATTCCGGCAGGTAGGTGCCGATGGGATAGGCGATGGACAGCCGCCCTTCCTCCGCCAGCATCATCACCGCCAGCGACACGATCGGCTTGGTCATGGAGGCGATGCGGAAGATGCTGTCGGGGCGCATCGGCGCCTGCGCCTCCCGGTCCCGGAAGCCGGCCGTCACCTCCTGCGCGATGCGGCCCTTGCGGCCGATGACGATGACGGCGCCGGGGATGAAGCCGCGCCGCACCTCCCCTTCCAGCCATTCGCCGAGGCGGGAGAGGCGTTCGCCGGAGAACCCCACCTCCTCGGCGCGCGAGGCGCGGGGCAGTTCGGCGGCGGTCACGGGCACGGCAAGGCCGGCCATCAGCCCGGCCGCGACGGCCAGGCGAAGCATGGGGCGCATGACATTTCCTCCAACGGCCCGCCTGTGGCGGCGGGTCCGGGGGAAGCCTCCGCCCACCGGGCCGGAACGGTCAAGCGCGGCGGAAGGCGGGGGCGCGGGGATGCCGCGGCTGCGCGTAGAGAGTCGCCTCCTCCGTCCCCTCCGGCCAGCCGCCGGCGGGCAGGCCGACATTGCGGACACTCGGATGCAGGGCCACGAATGCCTCGTCGATATCGATGCCCAGCCCCGGCGCTTCCGGCACCATCAGATGGCCGTCGCGCAGTTCCGGCGTGGCGGTGACGCAGCGCGCGCGGCCTTCCCAGTCCGGGTCCATCTTCTCCAGGATCAGCGCGTTGGGGATGGCGGCCAGCACATGCAGCGCCGCGTATTCCGCGACGGGGCCGAGCGAGCCCGCATGCGGCGCCACCGTCGCGAAACGGCTCTCGGCATGGATGGCGATCTTGCGCAGCCCCGTGATGCCGCCGCAGCGCCCCGCATCGGGCTGCACCACATCCACCAGCCCCTCATGCAGCAGGGGCGCGATGCCCTGGAAGCCCGCATGGCGTTCGCCAGAAGCGAGCGGCACGTCGGTGGAACCGCGCAGCCGCCGGTAGCCCTCCAGATCCTCCGGCGCCAGCGGTTCCTCGACGAAGAGGGGCGAGAGCGGCGCCAGGGCGTGGCAGATGCCGATGGCGTCCGGCGCCGTCAGCCAGGGCGGACCATGGGCATCGATCATGATGTCCACGTCGTCGCCAACCGCGTCGCGGATCGCCGACGCCTTCGCCACCGGGTTCTTCACGCCCCCGGTCTTCAAGGCACGAAAACCCTTGGCGACGGCGGCGCGCGCCTGGTCGGGCGTGCTGGCATGGGCATAGGCGCGGATGCGGTCCCGCAGCCTGCCGCCCAGCAGCTGCCACACCGGCACGCCCAGCGCCTTCCCCTTGATGTCCCACAGCGCCATGTCGATGGCGCCGATCGCGCCCTGCCCGACCACGCCGGACATGCCATGCCCCATCATCGCGACGTTCATGCGCTGGGTCATGAGTTCGATGGCGAAGGCATCCTGCCCGATGACGACGGAAGACAGGTCGCGCACCGCGGCCTCCACCACGCGGGGCCAGCCGCTGCCCTCCCCGATGCCGGTGATGCCGTCCTCCGTCTCCACCTTCACGAACAGCCAGTTGCGCGTGCCCGTGGTGATGGAGTTGCGCACATCGGCGGCCCAGCCGGAGACGCCGAGCGGCCCCGCCTGCATGAGGAAGGTGCGGATGGCCGTGATGCGCGGGCCCTTGGTCAGGGAGGTCATTGTGCGGTGATCCCGGCTTCGCGGATGACGCGGGTCCAGCGTTCCGTCTCCGCGGCGACGAAGCTGGCGAAATCGGCGGGGCTGGCGCTCGCGCGCGGCTCGATGCCGGCGCGGGCGAGCCCTTCGGTCAGGGCGGGGGTGCGCATCGCCTCCGTCACCGCCTCGAACCACCGTGCCTTCACGGCGGGCGGCCAGCCCGTGCGCATCATCACCCCGTGCCAGGAGCTGATGAAGACCTCCGGCCCGAAGCCGGCCTCGGCGATGGCGGGGACGGAGGGCGCGGCAGGGATGCGCGCTTCCTGCATCACGGCGAGGCCCCTGATGCGGCCGCTGGCGACATTGCCGGGGATCGCGGCCTCCGCGACGGTGAAGGAGCAATCGACCTCCCCCTGCAGCAGCGCCTGCATGGAAGGCGCGCCGCCGCGGAAGGGCACATGGGTGAAGCGGAAGCCCGCCTGGCGGGAGAAGAGTTCCGCCGCGAGGTGGGAGGAGGTGCCGATGCCGCCGGAGGCGAAGTTCAGCTCCCCCGGCCGCGCGCGGCCCGCCGCCACCACATCCCGCACGCTGGCCAGGCCGCCCTTGAGGCTGGCCAGGAAATAGACCGGCACATGGCCGGTCTGGGTCAGCATCTCGATATCCCGCGCCGGGTCGTAGCCCAGCGGCATCAGGGCGGGGTTGGCGGCCAGGTGGATGGCGGCGAAGCCGATGGCGTGGCCATCCGCCGGCATCCGCGCCAGCGCCTGGGTGGCGAGGTTGCCGGAGGCGCCCGTGCGGTTCTCCACCACCACGTTCTGGCCGAGCAGCGGCGCCAGCTCCCGCGCCAGCAGCCGGGCGACGTAGTCGATGACGCCGCCGGCGGGAAAGCCCACCAGGAAGGTGACGGCGCGGTCCGGCGACCAGCGCGCGGGCTGGCCGCGCGCCGGCAACGGGAGGGCCGGCAGGGCGAGGCCTGCCGAGGCCGCGCCCAGGGCGCGGCGCCTGGTGACGATCATGCGTTCCCCCTCCGCCGGGCCTTCAGAAATAGCCGCCCTTGGCGCTGATCTCGGCGACGCTGTCGCCCTGCTCGATCCAGCCGAAGATGTCGCGTTCCAGCCCCAGGATCGCCTCCGCCCGTTCCAGCACGGGCAGGGCCAGGGCGCGCGGCACGATGATGACGCCGTCCATGTCGCCCACCACGATGTCGCCGGGATGGACGAGGACGCCGCCGATGCGCAGCGGCACCTGGTAGTGGGAGATCATGGCCCGGCCGAGCGCGGCGTTGGGGTGCCGGAAGCGGCAGAACAGCGGGAAATCCGCGTCCAGGATCTGGCGGATGTCCCGCGCGCCGCCATCGATCGCGGCGCCCCGCACGCCGCGCGCCTTGGCCGCCGCCGTCATCACCCCGCCCCAGGCCGTGCTGTCCTCCGCGCCCGAGCAGTCCCAGAGCACGAAGTCGCCCTCCCCCATCGCCTCCAGCATGGCGCTGCGCAGCGGCATCTCCCCGGTCAGCAGCGTGTGCGGCTGGCTCTTCACCGTGAAGGCGAAACCGGCGGCGCAGCGTGTCTCCGCCCGCAGCGGCTGGATGCGGTGGGGCAGCGCCTGGTCCATCAGCCGGTGCTCGCGCAGCACGTCGCTGATGGCGCCGGTGTAGAGCCGCTCATACCGCGCCAGCAGCCCGGCCGGCGGCACGGGCAGGGGCGAGAGGGCGCGCGCCTCCCGCTCCTCCACCAGCCAGTCGAGCTTCATGGCCTTCACCTCGGCGCGGAGCCGGGCGGCGGGGTCGCCGCTCATGTCACGGTGATCCCGGCCTCGCGGATCAGCGTCGTCCAGCGCTGCAGCTCCGCGCGGTACAGCGCCTCGAAGGCGGCGGGATCGGCGCTCTCGGCCGGCTCGATCGCCAGCGCCTTCATGCGGGACTGGAATTCGGCGGAGCGCACGGCGGCGCGCGTCGCCTCATGCAGCGCGGCGATGGCGGCGGGCGGCGCGCCGGCCTTCACGCAGATCCCCTGCCAGGACCGCATCATCGCGGCTTCCGGCAGCCCGGCCTCGCCGAAGGACCGCACCTCCGGCAGCCCCTCCGCCCGGCGCTGCTGCATCACGCCCAGCATGCGGATGCGCCCTTCCGCCGCCGCCGGCGCCTGGTAGCTGGCGACCAGGTCGAACATCATCTCCGTATCGCCGCTCATCAGCGCCTGGAAGGCGGGCGCGCCGCCGCGATACTGCACCGCCTCGAACTTTCCCGAGATGGCCCGGAACAGCAGCTCCGCGCCGAGGTGGGAGGAGGTGCCGACCCCCGCCGTGCCGATGGTCACGCCCGGGCCGCGGGCGCGCGCCACCGCCTCCTCGATGCTGGTGATGCCGGATCGCGCGCTGGCCATGACGACGACGGGCAGCGCCGTCAGCTGCCCCACCATGGCCAGGTCCCGCGCCGGATCGTAGCCGAGCTGCGGGATGAGGCCGGGATTGGTGACGAGCTGCAGCCCCGCCAGGGCCAGCGTCAGCCCATCCGCCGGCGCCTGCACCACCGCCTGCGTCGCGATGTTGCCGGAGGCGCCGGGCCGGTTCTCCACCACCACGGTCTGGCGCAGCGCGCGGCCCATCTCGGCGGCGGCCAGCCGCGCCACCAGGTCGGCCGCGCCGCCCGGCGCGAAGCCCACCACCAGGCGCAGCGGGCGCTCGGGCCAGGATTGCGCGCCGGCGATCCCGGGCAGGGCCAGGGACGTGGCCAGGGAAGCGGCGAGCGCGGTGCGGCGGGTGATGCCCGTCATCATCGGTTTCCTTCCTCGAGGCGCGCGATCAGGTCGCGCTTGGCCGCCATGGCATGGGCGAAGGCCGCGGCGGCGGCGGCCTCCGGCTGCCGGGCCGCGATGGCGGCCAGGATGGCGCGGTGCTGCGCGGCGGCCTCCGCCATCCGCGCCTGGCCGAAGCCGAGGCGCAGCCGCACCGCATTCACGAAGGCGCTGCGCGCCTTGTAGAGGGCGGTCGCCTGCGGGTTGTCCGCCGCTTCCTCCAGCGCGTCGTGGAAGGCCTCGTTGGCGGCCAGCGCCGCGGCGGCATCGCCGGCTTCGGCCGCGGCGGCATAGGCGGCCTCGTGCCGCGCCATGGCGGCGATCTGCGGGGCCGTCGCTCGTTCGGCCGCGCGGCGCGCCAGCAGGGACTGCAGCGCGCCACGCAGGTCGTAGAGGTCGGCGAAGAGCTTGGCATCCAGCACCGGCACCACGGCGCCGCGATGCTGGCGGATCTCGACCAGCCCCTCCCCCTCCAGCGCCAGCAGCGCCTCCCGCACCGGGGACATGGAGACGCCGTGCTCCGCGGCCAGCGCGCCGAGGGTGCGGTGCGTGCCGGGCGCCCAGGCGCCGCCCAGGATATCGGCCCGCAGGCGGTCCCGCAGGCGGGCATAGGCGGGGGTGGAGAGCGGTTCGGCCATGGGTTGATTCTGTATAATCGATTTTCGAAAACAGCAAGCGGAGAAGCTGGCGGTGGTGCCATTGACCCGGCGCGGGGCGATGCTTCACTGGCAAGGCCATGGAAACGCTTCCCCGCCCTGTCTTGTCCGGCAAGGCCCGCAAGGCGGGCGTGCTGGGCTGGCCCGTCGCCCATTCCCGATCGCCCCGCCTGCATGGCTGGTGGCTGGCGAAGCACGGCATCGATGGCGCCTACCTGCCCCTGCCGGTGCGGCCGCAGCGCTTCGAGGCGGCGGTGCGCGCGCTGGCCGATCTCGGCTTCGCCGGCGCCAACGTCACCATCCCCCACAAGGAAGCGGCCTATGCGCTGTGCGACGTGGTGGACCAAGTGGCGAAGCGCGCGGGGTCGGTGAACACGCTGGTCTTCGATGCCGATGGCCGCATCCATGGCACCAGCACCGATGGCTACGGTTTCCTCGAATCCATCCGCGAACAGGCGCCGGGATGGCACGCGGCGGATGGTCCTGCGGTGATCCTCGGCGCCGGCGGTGCGGTGCGGGCCGTGGCGGCCGCGCTGCTCGATGCCGGCTGCCCGCGCCTGGTGCTGGTCAACCGCACGCCGGCGCGGGCGGAGGCGCTGGCGCGGGACCTCGGCGGGCCGGTGGAGGTCGCGACGGCGGCGCCGCTGGCGGATGCCGCGCTGCTGGTGAACGGCACCAGCCTCGGCATGCAGGGGGAACCGCCGCTGGAGATCGACCTGGCGCCCCTGCCCGCCACCGCCGTGGTGGCCGACATGGTCTATGTGCCGCTGGAGACGCCGCTGCTGGCCGCCGCCCGGGCGCGGGGGCTGCGCGGCGTGGACGGCCTCGGCATGCTGCTCCACCAGGCGCGCCCGGGCTTCCTGGCCTGGTTCGGCGTGGAGCCGCAGGTGGACCAGGCGCTGCGGGACTACGTCGCCCATGACATCCCGCGCGCATGAAGGTGATCGGCCTGACGGGCAGCATCGGCATGGGCAAGTCCACCGCCGCCCGCGCCTTCCGGCGGCTGCGCGTGCCGGTCTTCGATGCCGATGCCGCCGTCCACCGCCTGCAGGCCCGGGGCGGCGCCGCGGTCCGCCCCATCGAGGCCGCCTTCCCCGGCACCACGCGTGACGGCCGCGTGGAGCGGGAGGCGCTGCGCACCCGCGTCCTTGGCGACCCCGCTGCGCTGCGCGTGCTGGAACGCATCGTCCATCCCCTGGTGCGGAAGGCCGAGCGCGCCTTCCTCGCCGCATGCCGACGCCGGGGCGACCGGATCGCGGTGCTGGACGTGCCCCTGCTGTTCGAGACGAAGGGGGAGGGACGCGTCGATCAGGTCATCGTCGTCTCCGCCCCCGCCGCCACCCAGCGCGCGCGTGTCCTGGCCCGCGGCGGCATGACGCCGGAACGCCTCGCCGCCATCCTCGCCCGCCAGATGCCGGATGCCGAGAAGCGACGCCGCGCCGATCACGTGGTGCGCACGGGGCTTTCGAAGCACGCGGCGCAGCGCCAGATCAGGGCGATCGTGCGGGGCCTGTCGGGGTGACCCTGCCGCCCTGGTACCGGATCCTGGAGGCCGTGGGTGGCCCATTCGCCACGCCCGCCGCCCCGATCCGCCTCCTCCTCGGCCTGCCGCTCCTGTTCATCGCCGCCGATACGGCCAATGCGGTGCTGGCGCCGGCCTGCGGGCCTGGCCTGGGCAACCGCACGGAAGGGCTCCTTGCGAGCTGCTACCCTTGGGGCTTCGAGGGCCCCTTCGACGATTTCTGGTTCTGGCGGTCGAAAGCGGCCTACCTGACCTGCAACGCCCTCCAGATCGGCTTCTGCGCTGGCGGCATCCTCGCAACCTTCTGGTGCCGGCCCCGCTGGCTCGGCATCGTCCTGGCCTGTATCGCCCTGGCCGCCGTGATCCTGCTGCCCATCGCGGGCGCCACCTATTCCTGAGGTCCCCATGCGCCAGATCGTGCTCGACACCGAGACCACCGGCCTCGACCCCGCCACCGGCGATCGCGTCATCGAGGTCGCGGCCATCGAGATCTACAACTTCATGCCGACGGGACAGACCTTCCACGTCCTGATCGACCCGGAGCGCGACATCCCGGAGGAAGCGACGCGCGTGCACGGCTTCACGGCGGAGATGCTGCGCGGCAAGCCGCTGTTCCGCGACATTGCCCAGCCCATGCTCGACTTCCTCGGCGACAGCGAGATCATCGCCCACAACGCCCGCTTCGATTTCGGCTTCCTCGATGCCGAACTGGTCCGCGCCGGCCACAGGAAGCTGGACCGCGCGCGGATGGTGGACAGCCTGGAGATCGCCAAGCGCCGCTACCCCGGCCTGCCCAACAGCCTGGATGCGCTATGCCGCCGCCTCGGCGTCGACAACTCCATGCGCACCAGCCACAACGCGCTGCTGGACGTGAAGCTGCTGGCGGAAGTCTATCTGGAGCTGATGGGCGGCAAGCAGCCGGGCTTCGAGCTGGCGGCCGCCCAGGCCAAGCCCGCCCTGCCCGGCATCGTCATCGAGGCCCCGGTCGCCCGCACCCCGGTGCTGATCCAGCCGAGCGAGGCGGAGATCGCCACCCATGCCGCCTTCGTCACCAAGCGGCTCGCCAAGGGCGACCCCCTCTGGCTCAAGCCGCCCTTCGCGGAACCGGCGCCCGCCGAAGGCTGACCCTCCCGCATCGCGGGGGGTTGCCCTACATTGGGCGCATGACCCCGCCCCGCCCCCGCGTCGCGCTCTTCGTCACCTGCCTGGTGGACCTCTATCGCCCCAGTGTCGGCTTCGCCGCGCTGAAGCTGCTGGAGGAGGCGGGCTGCGAGGTGGTGGTGCCGGACACCCAGACCTGCTGCGGCCAGCCCGCCTACAACAGCGGCGACCGCGCCACCGCCACCGACCTGGCCCGCGCCGTCGTCGATGCCTTCTACCCCTATGACTACACCGTGGTCCCGTCCGGCTCCTGCGCCGGCCAGATCGCGCACCACTACCCCGCGCTCTTCGCCGATGACCCGCATTACCGCGGCAAGGCGGAGGCGCTGGGCGCCAAGACGCATGAGCTGACGAGCTTCCTCTTCGACGTGCTCGGCCTGAAGTCCGTCACCGCCCGCTACGACGGCATCGCCACCTACCACGACAGCTGCTCGGGACTGCGCGAGCTCGGCGTGAAGGCCCAGCCCCGCGCGCTGCTGGCGAGCGTGGAGGGGCTCGCGGTGCGGGAGATGGCGGAACCCGAGATCTGCTGCGGCTTCGGCGGCACCTTCTGCGTGAAATACCCCGACATCTCCACCCGCATGGTCGGCGACAAGACGAAGGACGTGGCGGCCACTGGTGCCGACACCCTGCTGGCCGGCGACCTCGGCTGCCTGCTGAACATGGCGGGGAAGCTCCGACGCGACGGATCGGCCGTGAAGGTGCGGCATGTCGCGGAGGTGCTGGCGGGCGTTACGGGCGATGTCGCGCCGATCGGGGAGGCGCGATAGCGCCTCAACCCTGTGCGGCGATCCAGTGCGTCAGCCCTGGCGCCACGCTGCCATCGATGACGCGCCATGCGCCGCCCTCGCGCTTCTCCGCCAGGATCCGCATCTGCGGCTGATGGGTCGCGCGATCGGTCAGCGAATTGTCGATGACGAGGCCGGCATCGGCACGGCCGGCGAATTGCGGGAAGTTGTCGTGGGACGCATCGCGACGCGCCAGGATGCGTTCGCGCGGCACATCGTGGCCGCCGAGCGCCACGCGATGGGCGACCCGGGCGACGTTCAGGTCAGCCAGCTCGACGGTGACGTAGATGATGCCGAAGCGGCGCCCGATCTGCCGCGCAAGGTCGATCAGGGCGAAGAACTTCGGAGAACTGCCCACGGTCTCCACCAGGACCGTGCGGCCCGCATGCACCGCCTCCTCCACCAGGGAATCGGACAGGGTCTGCGCCGCCCTGACATAGGCGAATTCTGACGCCCCCGGAACGACAGGCGGCAGCAGCTTCGCGATGTCGTCTGGCGATTGGGCGACGGAGGGTATCGACGGATGCCAAGCCTGCAGCGCCCCGCTGCGGGCGAGGGTCGACTTGCCGGAGCCATTGGGCCCCGCGATGATCCAGAGCCAGCCTTCCGCCGACACGGGCCGGGTCAGGCCTTGGGCGAGGCGGGACTTGCTGCCAGGCGACGCGACCCGTCAGGATGCACCCAGACGACGCGGCCGGCTTCGAGGGTCGGATAGGGGGCGCCACGCGCCAGCCCCGCTTCAAGCTCCGCACCAGCGGCCGCGGCGAAGACGGTCGCGGCAGCCGCGGCTTCCGGCGACGGATCCTGCGTCGGGGCGGGCGCTGGCGTGTAGCTCAACGCGGCCCCCGTGCGGTAGCTGAGGACAATGGCCATGCCTTCACGGTAGGGGCGGCGCCACGCTGCAACAAGGTCATTGCTGCTTCGTTATCGATTACCCACCCAGGCGAGCATCGTATACTGGAAGCCTGTTGCCGAGAAGGCACAGGGTCGCGAGATCACCGCGCAGCCAAACCCCTGACCGATCGCGCCAGACGCGCTAGATTGGACGGGACAGGAGTTCCCATGGTCCAGGTCACCTCCCCCGCCTTCAAGCGGAACGCCGCCGCGGCACTCGACGACCCCGGCCTGCAGAAGGCGCTCGGCAAGGCCAAGGGCGCCTTCCTGCAGCGCCGCGCCGCCGCCGTCGCCGCCCTGCCGGAATTCGAGACGCTGCGGAACACCGGCCGCGACATCAAGAACCACACCCTCGCCAACCTCGACTTCTACCTCGAGACCTATGCCGCCAATGTCGAGCGCGCCGGCGGCCAGGTCCATTGGTGCTCGACCGCCGCCGATGCCCGCGCCGCCGTGCTCGACATCTGCCGCAAGGCCGGCGCGAAGACGGTCACCAAGGGCAAGTCGATGATCTCCGAGGAGATCGGCGTGAACGACCATCTGGAGGCCCATGGCATCCAGCCGGTCGAGACGGACCTCGGCGAGTACATCATCCAGCTCCGCCACGAACACCCGAGCCACATCATCGCCCCCGCCTTCCACCTGAACCGGGAGGATTGGGAAGCGCAGTTCCGGATGTCCCACACGGACCTGCCGAAGGACCGCGTCTTCAACGAACGCCGCGACATCCTGGCGGAGGCCCGCACACGCCTCCGCCAGAAATTCCTCGCCGCCGATGTCGGCATCACCGGCGCCAACTTCCTGATCGCGGAGACCGGCAGCAGCGTCATCGTGACGAATGAGGGCAATGGCGACCTGACCCAGACCCTGCCGCGCGTGCACATCGTCCTCGCCAGCATCGAGAAGGTGGTGCCGACGCTGGAGGACTGCACCAGCCTGCTGCGGCTGCTCGCACGCTCCGCCACCGGCCAGGATTTCTCGGTCTATACCACCTTCTCAACCGGCGCCCGCCGGCCCGCCGACCTCGATGGGCCGGAGGAGTATCATGTGGTGCTCATCGACAATGGCCGGTCCAACATGATGGGGACCGACTTCCAGGAGATGCTGCGCTGCATCCGCTGCGCCGCCTGCATGAACCACTGCCCCGTCTATGGCGCGGTGGGCGGCCATGCCTATGGCTGGGTCTATCCCGGCCCCATGGGCAGCGTGCTGACGCCGACCCTGGTCGGCGTGGACAAGGCCGGCCACCTGCCCAATGCCAGCACCTTCTGCGGCAAGTGCGAAAGCGTCTGCCCCGTGAAGATCCCGCTGCCCAAGCTGATGCGGCATTGGCGCGAACGGGAGTTCGAACGCCACCTGACGCCCCAGGGCGTCCGATCGAACCTGGCGCTCTGGGCCTGGTTCGCGCGGCGGCCTTCCGTCTATCGCCTGGCAACCCGCCTCGGCATCCGCGCGCTGTCGGCCCTGAGCCGCGGCAAGGGGGCCTTCCGCTGGCTGCCCTTCGCCGGCGGATGGACCGAAGGGCGTGACCTGCCGGCGCCGGAGCCCGGCGGCACCTTCATGGCCCGCTACCAGGCCCAGCAGAAGGGTGCCCGCCGATGAGCGACCAGGAAGCCGAGCGCGTCTATGGCCAGCGCTTTCCCCAGAACCAGCCCGCCCGCGTGGCGCCCCGCCCGACCGGCACGCTGGCGGAGATCTACGCCGCCATCGATGCCGATACCCCCGCGGCGCGGCTGAACAACGACCTCGACCGCATCGAACGGTCGCTGGCCGTGCTGGAACAGGCGGTGCGGGAGGCCTTCGAGGCCGAGCAGGCCATCGCGCAGCAGGACGCTGACGAGGACCGGGGCGCATGAGCAAGGACGCCATCCTCGGCGCCATCCGCCGCGGGCTGAAGCGCGGCCCGCTGCCGGCCGACCAGCGCGCCATGCTGGAAGGGCGCCTCGCCACCCATCCGCGCCACCTGATCCCCGCCCGGTCCCGCCTGCCGCGGCCCGACCAGGTCGCGCTCTTCATCCGCAACGTGGAGAAGGAATTCGGCACGGTGGAACGCGTGCCGGACCTGGCCGCCATCCCCGCCGCGGTGGCGGATTTCCTCGCTGCGCAGAACCTGCCCGCCCGCCTGGTCGTGGCGCCGCACCCCGAACTCGCCTCCATCGACTGGTCCGCCCGCCCGATGATCGAGCGCGAGGCACGCCGCGCGCGGGATGGCGACGTCGTCTCCCTCCAGCATGGCTGGGCCGGGGTGGCGGAGACGGGAACGATCCTCTTCCCTTCCGACCCTGTCCGCCCCGCGACGCTGAACCTGCTGCCGGAGACGGAGATCGTGGTGCTCCGCGCCTCCGCCGTGGTCGGCGCCTATGAGGAGGCCTGGGACCGCCTGCGGGCAGAGCGGCAGGACCCGACGACCGGCGGCTTCATGCCGCGCAACCTGATGTTCGTGACCGGCCCGTCGCGCAGCGCCGATATCGAGCAGACGCTGGAACTCGGCGCCCACGGCCCCCGCCGCCTGCATGTGCTGCTGGTGGAGGACGAACCCGCCCCCCGCATGGCGACCCCCGCGGAGGCGCGGGCGGAGGCGCCCGTCCAACCCGGCCAGCCCGCCGCACCGGGGGACTGACCACCCCCCATGCGACGCCTGCGACCGAAGGGGTTGAGCGGCACCGACCTCGCGCTGTGGCATGCCTACACGGCCGAGATCACGCCCCTCTTCGGCCGCCAGCGCCCCGCCGCGCCGGAAGCGCCGCCCCCGCCCCCGGTGCCGCCGGCGGAGCCCATCCTGGTGAAGCCGGCCCCCGCGAAGCCCGCCGGCCGGCCGCCCATCCCGGAGATCCGGGTGGGGGAGGCGCCGAGCGGCCTCGACCGCAAGCGCTGGACAGCGCTGCGCCGCGGCGACATGCGCGCCGAACGGACGCTCGACCTGCATGGAAGGCGGGTGCAGGAGGCGCATGCGGCGCTGCGCGCCTTCATCCATGACGCGGCGGCGGATGGCATCCGCACCGTCACCGTCGTGACCGGCAAGGGCCCGCAGCCCGAGGGCGGCATCCTGCGGCGGGAGCTGCCGCACTGGCTGAACGCGCCGGACCTCCGCCCGCTGGTGCTGGGCGCGGCGCACCCCCATCCCACCAATGCCGGGGCGGTGAACCTGCTGCTGCGGCGGGTGCATCGGGCGAAGGGGTGGTAGCGCGGGTTCGCCGGGGAAGGCGCTGCCTTCCCCGGACCCCATCCGCCAGGGGGGAGACCCCCCTGGACCATCGTCAATTTGAGACGGTCCAGGGGCGGTTCGCCCCTGGCGTGGGGGGCATCGGGGGGAGCAGCGCTCCCCCCGGGCAGCCATGACACCATTCGGCGCCCGCCTCCGCGCCCTCCGCCGCGCCCGCCGCGTCACGCTGAAGGACATGGCGGCCGCGCTGCAGGTCTCCTCCGCCTATCTCTCCGCGCTGGAGCACGGCCATCGCGGCCGCCCCTCCGCCGGCCTGGTCCACCAGGTGAACGAGTTCTTCGGCCTGATCTGGGACGAGGCGGAGGAGCTGTCGGAACTCGCCCGCCTCTCCCACCCCAAGGTCACGCTGGAGACGGGCGGGCTGACGCCGGAGGCGACGGCGCTCGCCAACCGCCTGTCGGACACGATCCACCGCCTCAGCCCGCAGACGGTGGCCGCCATGCACGCCCTGCTGGACCGGGAAGCGCCACCGGAGAAGCCCCGCCTGCGCCGCGCCGCCGGCCGGTAGACGGCCCGTCCCCCCCGCGCTTTGATGACACTTCGATGACGGCGCGAAGGACCGGGCTTGTCCACTTCCGTGATGCTGCTGGTCCTGCTGGGTGCCGCCCTGCATGCAAGCTGGAACGCGCTGGTGAAGTCGGGCGGCGACAAGCTGCTGGACACCGCGCTGGTGGTCCTCGGCTCCGGCGCGCTGGCCGCCCTCGCGCTGCCCTTCCTGCCGCTGCCGCAGCCGGAATCCTGGGCCTTCGTCCTCGCCTCCGGCGTCATCCACCTGCTGTATTTCTGGCTGGTCGCCGCCGCCTATGGCAGCGGGGAGATGAGCCTCGCCTACCCCTTGATGCGCGGCACCGCGCCGCTGCTGGTGGCGCTGCTCAGCGGTTCCGTGCTGGGTGAGGCGCTGGGCCTGGCCGGCTGGGCGGGCGTGGTGCTGATCTGCGGCGGCGTGCTCGCCATGGCCTGGAAGCGGGGTGCCACGCCCGACCGCGCGACCATCGGCTTCGCGCTGGCGAATGCGCTGGTCATCGCGGTCTATACGCTGGTGGATGGCTCCGGCGCGCGGGCATCGGGCCATGCGGTGTCCTACACCCTCTGGGTCTTCCTGCTGACGGCGCTGTTCTTCGTGGGGCTGGTCGCCTGGCAGCGGCCGGCGGCGCTGGCGGGGCATGTGCGGCGGCGCTGGCGCATCGGGCTCGGCGCGGGGATGGCGACGCTCGGCTCCTATGCGCTGGCGCTCTGGGCCATGACGCAGGCGCCGATTGCCAGCGTGGCGGCTCTGCGGGAATCCTCCATCCTGTTCGGCGTGGCGCTGGCGGCCCTGCTGCTGGGGGAAAGGCCGGGCCTCTCCCGCCTCGCCGGCGCCATCGCCATCACCGGCGGCGCCTTCTGCCTCCGTCTCGCCTGAGGATTTTCGTCAGTGCACCTCGCCGTCCTGGGTGCGGGGGCCATCGGGCCCGCCGCCGCCGTCCTTGCGATCTCCCGCGGGCACAGCGCGATCCTCTGGTCGCCCTCGGGCGCCGGGATCGCGGGGATCGAGGGCACGATCCGGGCGGAGGGCCTGATCGAGGGCGCCTTCCCCCTGCCCACCACCACCAGCCTGGCAGAGGCCTTCGAGGGCGCGGATGCCGCCTTCCTCGCCGTCCCCGCCTATGCCTTCGCCGATGTGCTCCCCCGCATCGCGGCCAGCCTGCCCGCCCGCCTGCCCCTGCTGATCGCCCCCGCCGCGAGCCTGGCGCCGCTGGCGCTGGACGCGATGCTGGCGGCCCGGGGCGCGGACCCGCACCGCGCGCCGATCGGCGCCATGGCCACCACCCCCGGCGGCGCGCGGCGCCTGGGGCCGGACAGGGTGAAGGTCGCGATGCTGCGCAGCGCGGTGGAGGTGGCCGCCATCCCCGCCGCCGCCGGCCCCGCCATGGCGGCGCTGGCCCATGACCTCTTCGGCCATGCCTGCCCGCCATCCCCCGATGCGCTGCATGCCAGCCTGCTCAACCTGAACCCCATCGCCCATGCCGTGATGGCGCTGACCAACGTCACCCGCATGGAGAGGGCCGAGGCCTGGTCCCAATACGCCATGATGACCCCGGCCGCCTGCCGGATGATGGAGGCGATGGGCGCGGAGCGGGATGCGCTCGCCGCCCGCTTCGGCCATCGCCTCGACAGCCTGGCGAGTTTTCTCCAACGCGCCAATGGCGTGCCCCCTGCGCCACTCGCGGAAACCGCCGCCGCCATCGCGGCAAGGCGCCCGGACGTGCTGGGCCCGAAGACCATGGCGACCCGCTACGTGACGGAGGACGTGCCCTTCGGCCTCTCCTTCTACCTGGCGCTCGCCGGCGACACGCCCATGCCCGTCACATCCGCCGTGGTCACGGCGCTGGAGGCGCTGTGGGGCCGGGACCTGCGCGCCAACCCGGTCCTGGACGCCATCGACCTCGCCGACCTGCCCCGCGGCCTGCAATCGGGGATAGGCCGCGCCCCCTCATGATCTTGCGCGGAACCCGCGCGCGGCTATGGTCCGCGCCGGTCTTCCCGGGCCGCCGCGCCCCATTCGCAAGGATCGTCCATGGCCGACTACGTCGTTCCCCCGCCCGCCCAGGCGGCGCTGCCCGTCAAGGGCGGCGGCCTGTTCCCGGTGCGCCGCATCTTCTGCGTCGGCCGCAACTACGCCGAGCACGCGATCGAGATGGGTTCCGACCCGACGCGCGAGCCCCCCTTCTACTTCACCAAGCCCGCCGACGCCGTCGTCATCAACGACGCCGACATGCCCTACCCCTCCGTCACCAAGTCCCTGCACCATGAGATGGAGCTGGTCGTCGCCATCGGCACGGGCGGCGTGGACATCAAGATCGAGGACGCGCTGAAGCATGTCTGGGGCTACTGCTCCGGCCTCGACATGACCCGCCGCGACATTCAGAACGAGGCGAAGAAGACCGGCCGTCCCTGGGACATGGGCAAGGGCTTCGATCAGTCCGCGCCGATGGGCCTGCTGGTCCCCGCCGCCGGCATCGATCCCTCCAAGGGCAAGATCGAGCTGAAGGTGAACGGCAAGGTCACGCAGACCTCCGACCTCTCCAAGCTCATCTGGTCCGTGCCGGAAGTGATCGCGAACCTCTCCGGCCTGGTGCGGCTGGAGCCGGGCGACCTGATCATGACGGGCACGCCGGAAGGCGTGGCCGCCGTGGTCCGCGGCGATGTCCTCGAGGGCTTCGTCGAGGGCGTCGGCACCGTGAAGACCAAGATCGTCTGAGGTCGCATGGCGGGGCGGAAGAAGGGGGCTGAGGCCCCCGCGATCATCCCGGCGGCGACAGCCGCGCCCGCGCTGGTAAGCCCGGCGCGGCCGCTGCGCATCGTCACCTGGAACATCAACTCCGTCCGCCTCCGCCTGCCCCTGCTGGCGGATCTCGTCGCGGCGCTCGATCCCGACGTGCTCTGCCTGCAGGAGACGAAGTGCCCCGACGAGCACTTCCCGCATGAGGGCGCCGCCGCGCTGGGTTTCACGCATCGCGCCATCCGCGGCATGAAGGGCTACAACGGCGTCGCCATCCTCTCGAAGCTGCCCTTCGCGACGCGCGACGGCGCCGATCCCGACTGGTGCGGCAAGGGCGATTGCCGCCATCTGGCGGTCGAGGTCGATGCCCCCGGCGGCGCGGTCGAGCTGCATGATTTCTACATCCCGGCCGGCGGCGACATCCCCGACCGCGCGACGAACGTGAAGTTCGCGCACAAGCTGGATTTCGTGGCGGAAGCCACCGCCTGGTCCGCGAAGCGTAAGGCCGAGGGCGGCTTCCGGCGCGCGGTGCTGGTTGGCGACCTCAACATCGCCCCCCTCGAACACGATGTCTGGTCGCACAAGCAGCTGCTTGACGTGGTGTCCCACACGCCGGTGGAGACGCAGGCGCTGACGGCGATGATGGCGGCCGGGGAGTGGCATGACGCGCTCCGCCACTTCGTGCCCGCGGACCAGAAGCTCTACACATGGTGGTCCTACCGCGCCGCGGATTGGCGCGCCTCCGACCGCGGCCGGCGGCTGGATCATGTCTGGGTCTCGCCCGACCTCGCGGGCGGCCTTCGCAGCCACCGCGTCCTGAAGGATGCGCGGGACTGGCCCAAGGCCAGTGACCACGTGCCCGTGCTGGTCGAGGTCGCGACCTGATCCGCCGCCTCCTCCACCGCCTCGGGCCGCTGCTCGGCGCCGTCCTGCTGCTGCAGACGGTGCTCGCGCCCTCGCTGTGCCTGGCGCGCGGCGCCGGCCATGCGGCGCTGGTGATGGAGATCTGCGGGCCGGATGGCCTGAAGCGCGTCGCCATCGGCGCCGATGGCCAGCTCGCGCCGCTGCCGGACCATGAACAGGCGGAACACGCGCCGGGCTTCTGCCCCGCCTGCCACGCTTTGCCCGCCATGGCGGCGCTCGACCCGCCGCTGCTGCCCGCGCCGCATTGGGTGCGGGTCGCGCAGGCCGACCCCATCCCCGAACCCGCCGCGCCGCGCCCGCCCATCCGCGGGCCGCCGCTCGGCGCCCAGGCGCCACCCCTCTCCTGACGGGCCGCGCGGCCCCGCGCCGCGCTTTCGCACACCCCATCAGGACAGGAATCATCATGCGTATCCTCACGCGCTGCCGGCTGCTGGCCGGCACGGCGCTGCTCGCGCCCACGCTCGCCTTCGCCCAGCAGGCAACCCCGGACGCCACGCCGGGCATCGCCATCACCGTCACCGCGCCGCCCATCCCGGCGGCCGCCGCGACACCCTCCAACGAACAGGCGCAGGAGGATGCCCGCCGCATCCCCGGCAACGTGTCCATCGTCCCGGCCGAGGCCTTCCTCGACCGCCCGGGCGCGACGACGCTGCGGCAGATGCTGGACCTCACGCCCGGCGTCTTCGCCCAGCCCAAATGGGGCGAGGATTCGCGCCTCTCGATCCGCGGCTCGGGCCTCGCGCGCAACTTCCACCTGCGCGGCGTGCGCCTGACGCTGGACGGCATGCCGCTGAACCAGGCCGATGGCAGCGGCGATTTCCAGGAACTGGATGCGCAGGTGCTGCAGCGGCTGGAGGTGTTCCGCGGCGGCAATGCCTTCGCGCTCGGCGCCAATACGCTGGGCGGGGCGCTCAACGCCGTCTCCCAGACCGCGCGCAGCAACCCCGGCGGCACGGTCAGGCTGGAGGCGGGCAGCGACGGCTTCGCGCGCGGCCTGCTGAGCTACGGCGCCGTGGCCGGCCAGGCCGATGCCTTCATCGCCTATTCGACCCTCAGCCAGGAAGGTTATCGCGACCACAGCGCCGGCCGCAGCCAGCGCGTCAACGGCAATGTCGGCTATCGCTGGTCGGACAACGCGGAGACACGCTTCTACGTCACCTACAACAACATCTGGCAGCAGATCCCCGGCGCCGTGACGCGCGACCAGGCGCTGCGGTCCCCCCGCAGCGCCGCCACCGCGAACCTGACCGGCGACTACATGCGCAACATCGAGAGCCTTCGCCTCGGCAGCCGCACGGCGGTCCGCCCGATGGAGGGCGTGCTGCTGGAAGCCGGCATCAGCCTGGTGCGGCGTGAACTGGACCACCCGATCTTCCAGTACATCGACCAGCGCAACGACGATGTCGGCGCCTATGCCCGCGCCACGCTGGATGGCGTGATCGGCGGCATGGAGCATCGGCTGGTGGTCGGCGCCAATGCCGCTATCGGCGTCACCGACAGCAACCGCTACGTGAACATCGGCGGCAGGCCCGGCGCGCGCACCGCCTCCTCGCTCGACCGCGCCCGCACCAACGACCTCTACGCCGAAAGCACGCTGCGGGTGCGCCCCGATGTCGCGATCATCACCGGCCTGCAGGCCGGGGAGGCCTACCGCTCATCCCGCGACCGCTTCCTGACGGAAGCCGTCACCGCCGCGGACCCCTTCCGCGACGACAGCGGCAGCGGACGCTGGCAATGGGTGAATCCCCGCTTCGGCGCGATCTGGGACGTGACGGAGCAGGCGCAGCTCTTCGCCAACCTGACCTGGAGCACGGAGCCGCCGACGCTCTCGGACCTGACGCCGCTCGTGGCCGTGGGCGGCTTCTCCCGCCTCGACGCGCAGCGCGCCGTCACGGCGGAATTCGGCGCGCGCGGGCGGCAGGGCGACCTCGGCTACGAGGTCACGCTCTACCGCTCCTGGATCCGGGACGAGATCCAGCTGCTGGCGGGGCCGACGGCCGGCTCCTCGCTGGCGCAGAACGTCGATCGCACCATCCACCAGGGGATCGAGGCCGGGGCCGACTGGCTGGCGGCGCGGGACTGGCTGGCGGCGGGCGACACGCTGCGCCTGCGCGGCGCCTATACCTTCAGCGATTTCCGCTTCGACGGCGACCGCAGCTATGGCGACAACGAATTGCCCGGCGCGCCGCGCCACCTGCTGCGGGCCGAGTTGCGTTATGCCCACCCCGCTGGGGGCTGGGTGGCGCCGAACCTGGACTGGGTGCCGCAGGCCTTCTACGCGGACAATGCGAATACGCTGAAGACCAGCAGCTACGCCCTGTTCGGCCTGCGCGGCGGCTGGGACTTCGGCAACGGCGTGACGGCCTTCGCGGAGGCGCGGAACCTCGGCGA
Organism: Falsiroseomonas ponticola; assembly: GCF_016805305.1. Classification (GTDB taxonomy): domain Bacteria; phylum Pseudomonadota; class Alphaproteobacteria; order Acetobacterales; family Acetobacteraceae; genus Falsiroseomonas; species Falsiroseomonas ponticola. The sequence goes on from NZ_JAERQN010000001.1 coordinate 651,580, forward strand.
CACCCGCTACATCGCCAGCACCAGCGTCGCGACGGTGGCGGCCGCGAACAGCGCGCTGTTCGAACCGGGCTTCGGCCGCAGCGTCTTCGCGGGCGTGCAGTTCCGCTTCTGACGGGAAGGGGCCGCCGGATCGCGCCGGCGGCCCCCATCCCTGCTCAGCGGCGGTTGCCGCCGCCGCTGTTCTGCCCGCCCTTGCGGCCGGCTTCGGAGGCCTTCTCGCGATCCTGCGCGAAGTTGCCCGAATTGCCCTGGGACCCGCCGCCGCCCTGGCTGTGCTGGCCGCCGGTGCGCCCGGCCTCGCTGGCCTTCTCCCGGTCATTGGCGAAATTGCCGGGGTTGTTTTCCTTCCCCTGGCTCTGCCCGCCCATGCGGCCGGCCTCGCTGGCCTTCTCCCGGTCATTGGCGAAGTTGCCCGGGTTGTTTTCCTTCCCCTGGTGCGTGCCGCCGACATGGCCGGCGCGCGCCGCCTTTTCCGGGTCGTTCGCGAAATTGCCCGGGTTGTTCTCCCGCCCCTGGTGCTGGCCGCCGGTGCGGCCGGCCTCGGCGGCCTTCTCGCGGTCATTCGCGAAATTGCCCGGGTTGGAGTTGCCCTGGTTGTTGCTGGCCATGGTGTCGTTCTCCCACTCTCTCTCGGTTGGGGCCCTTGTCCGGCCCATCCTCCGCCGTTCCAGAAGAACCGCGGCAGGGACGGCGGAAGAACGCCACCGGCCCGCGCCGGGATGCCCGTCTTGCGCGGATTTCACGCGATGCGTTCGCGCAGCGGTGCTGAACCGTGCCGGTCAGGCGCCCCGGCCCGCGTGATCACGGCTTAGGAATCCTGGCCGGAACCGCAGCGCAGCATCCCGCGTTCTCGGCACATCCAGGACGTCCGGATGGTCCAGGGCAGCGGCGGTCCCGCCGCGCGGCAGGAAGCCGTGTGCCCGTCCATCCGCCCGCCTCACCGAAGGAGACCAGGATGAACGAGGCCCCGCCTTGTGCCCCCATGCCGTGTGCGGCGGATGCGCGCCCCGTGCTGCTCTGCCTTTCGCATCTCCGCTGGGACTTCGTCTTCCAGCGCCCGCAGCACCTGATGACGCGCGCGGCGGCGGCGCATGAGGTGATCTTCCTGGAGGAGCCGCTCCACCAGGACGTCCCCGCCCCGCGCCTCGACCTCTCCGCCCGTCCCGGCGGCGTCACCGTCGCGCAGCCCATCCTGCCGCATGGCACCGCGCCCGATGCCGCCGTCGCCGCGCAGCGCGCGCTGCTCGATGGGCTGCTCGCGCCCCGCGCCGGGCGCCGCCTCATCGCGTGGTTCTACACGCCGATGGCGCTGGCCTTCGCCGGCCACCTGCATCCTGACGTCACCGTCTATGACTGCATGGACGAACTCTCCGCCTTCCGCGGCGCGCCGCCCGCGATGCTGGAGATGGAACGCCGCCTGATCGCGCGTGCGGACCTCGTCTTCACCGGCGGGCGCAGCCTCTATGAGGCGAAGCGAGGCCGGCATGCCCGCGTCCACTGCTTCCCCTCCTCCATCGATACCGCGCATTTCGGCCAGGCGCGGCTCGGCCCGGCGGAGCCCGAGGCGATGCGCGGCCTGGCGCATCCGCGCCTCGGCTTCTTCGGCGTCATCGACGAACGGATGGATATCGACCTCGTCGCCAAGCTGGCCGCGCTGCGCCCGGCCTGGTCCTTCGTGATGATCGGCCCGGTCGTGAAGATCGATGAAGCCGCGCTGCCGCGCGCCGCCAACATCCACTGGCTCGGCGGCCGCGACTATGCGGACCTGCCCGCGCATCTCGCGCATTGGGATGTCGGCTTCATGCCCTTCGCGCTGAACGAAAGCACGCGCTTCATCAGCCCGACCAAGACGCCGGAATTCCTCGCCGCCGGCCTGCCCGTCGTCTCCACCCCCGTCGTGGACGTGGTGCGGGACTATGGCGATGCCGGCCTGGTGGAGATCGCCGACGACGCCGCGGCCATGGCCGCGCGGGTGGAGATGATGCTGGCGCGCGACCGCGCGCCCTGGCTCGCCCGCGTCGATGCGACGATCGCCCGCAATTCCTGGGACATCACCTGGGGCCGCATGGCGGGGCTGATCAGCGATGTCACCGCGCCGCAGGCGGCGCCGCGGGCGGGTGCGGGCCGTGCCTTCCAGACCATCCGAGCAGCGGGGGCGGCCCATGTTTGACTGGCTCATCGTCGGCGCCGGCTTCGCCGGCTCCGTCCTCGCGGAACGGCTCGCGACCCAGCGCGGCGACAAGGTGCTGGTCATCGACCGGCGCGACCACATCGCCGGCAATGCCTATGACCACCTGGACGAGGCGGGGGTGCTGATCCACCGCTACGGCCCGCACATCTTCCACACGAACAGCGAGGCGGTGTTCGGCCACCTCTCGAAGTTCACGGCCTGGCGCCCCTACGAGCATCGCGTGCTGGCGGAGGTGGTGAGCCCCACCACCGGCCGGACGGTGCAGGTGCCGATGCCCATCAACCTCGACACCATCAACACCCTCTACGGCCTGTCGCTGACGGAGGAGGAGGTGGAGGGCTGGATGGCGGCGCGGGCGGAGAAGCCCGACCAGATCCGCACCAGCGAGGATGTGGTGGTCGCGAAGGTGGGGCGGGAGCTCTACGAACTCTTCTTCCGCGGCTACACGCGCAAGCAATGGGCGCTCGACCCCAGCGAACTGGACAAATCCGTCACCGCCCGCGTGCCGACGCGCACCAACACGGATGACCGCTACTTCACCGACCGCTTCCAGGCGATGCCGCGGGATGGCTACACCGCGATGTTCGCCCGCATGCTGGACCAGCCCGGCATCACGGTCCGCACCGGGATGGATTTCGCGGAGGCGCGCCGGCGCTTCAGCTTCCGCCGCATCATCTGGACCGGGCCGGTCGATGAATATTTCGGCTTCCGCTACGGCAAGCTGCCCTATCGCAGCCTGAAGTTCCGGCATGAGACGCTGGACCGCGAATGGGCGCTGCCGACCGGCACGGTGAACCACCCGGCGGAGGCGACGCCCTTCACCCGCGTCTCCGAATACAAGTGGATCACGGGCCAGCAGCATCCGCGCACCAGCGTGACCTACGAATTCCCCTCCGCGGAGGGCGACCCCTACTACCCGATCCCCCGGCCGGAGAATGCCGCGCTCTACAAGCGGTACGAGGCGCTGGCCGATGCGGAGCAGGACACCTGGTTCGTCGGTCGCCTCGCCACCTATCGCTACTACAACATGGACCAGGTGGTGGGGCAGGCGCTGGCGACCTTCGAGCGGATCCAGAAGGTGGTGCCGCCGGCCTTCGCCAATGACGACAGCCGCGTGGTCCGCGCCGGAACCGCCGATTGAGCCGGCGGCCCCGGATGAAGGGGGCGTAAGCGGGTTGAAAGGTGGCGGGGCTAGGGTCGGCCCCGGCCCATCCCGCCGCCCGCCCGCTTCACGAGGTGCCGCTTGCCCCTGTCCCGCATGCTGCTTCGGCTGGAGCTGGCGCTCTGGCGCCGGGCGGGCCGGCGGCCCGTCCTGTGGTGGCGCGACGATGACGCGCGGGCGGACACGCCGGCGCTGCGGCGCCTCCTCGCCCTGTCCGGCCGCCATGCGGCGCCGGTCACGCTCGGCGTGATTCCGGGGGCGGAGGTCGCCTCGCTCGCCGCCCTGCTCGCCACCGCGCCGCTGGCGGCGGTCGCGCAGCACGGCATCACCCATCGCAACACCGCCCTGCCCGGGGAACCGGCCTCGGACGTGCCGCGCGTCACCGGCCTCGCCTCCCTGGCGGCGGAGGTCGGCCGCGCCGCCGCGATGCTGGACGGGCTGCCGAACCGCCTGCCGGTCTTCATCCCCGCCTGGAACCGCCTGACCCCCGCCCTGGCCGCCGCCGTCGCCAAGGCGGGCGTCGCGGCGCTGTCGGGGCATGCGCGCCATGCCCCCGGCCTGGCGCCGCTGCCGCGGCTCGATGTCCATCTCGACCTGATGCGATGGGGGGCGGAGCCGCGCTTCCGCGGCCGGCTGCGCCTGACGATGCGGCTGGTGGCGCTGCTGCGCGAACGCCGGCGGGAAGGGCGCTGGCAGGCGCCGATCGGCATCCTGACGCATCACCTTGCGCATGACGAAGCCGCCTGGCGCTACCTGGACGGGCTGCTGGCCGCGCTTCGCCCCCACGCCACCATCCAGCCCCTCGCCACGCTGCTGGACCTGTGCCCGGCCGGGGCCGCGCCCCGCATCCCGGCCGCGGCGGCCTGACCGGCTGGGCCGCCGTCAGGGCCCGCCATGGTCGCTCAGCGCCGGGTCCAGCCGGAATTCCGCCGCCAGGTGGTCCACCACCGCGCGCACCCGGGTCGGCACCTGCCGCCGCGTCGGGAAGACGGCCTGGATGGGCAGCAGCGTCGGCGTCCAGCCCGGCATCACCGCCACCACGCGGCCATCCCGCAACTCCTCCGCCAGCAGCCATAGCGGCGCCAGATAGAGCCCCATCCCCGCCAGCACGGCGGCGCGCACCGCCTCGCTCGAACTCGCGCGGAAGCGGCCCCGCACGGGCACCAGCACCGGGCCGTCCGGCCCCTGGAAGGGCCAGGCCTCCCCGCTCGCGAGGCCGGTGAAGATCAGGCATTCGTGCCGCGCCAGATCCTCCGGCCGTTCCGGCGTGCCGGCGCGGGCCAGGTAGTCCGGCGTCGCCACCACGGCGCGGCGCGTCAGCCCGATGCGCCGCGCCACCACGGCGGGGTCGGTGATGGTGCCGATGCGGATCGTCGCATCCAGCCCCTCCTCCACCAGGTCCGCGGCCCGGTCGCCGAGTTGGAGATCGACGGAAAGCGCGGGATGCCGTGCCAGCAGCGCCGGCAGCCGCGGCACCACCTGCAGCCGCCCGAAGGCGACGCCGGCGCCGAGCCTGACGCGGCCCGCGACCTCGCCGCGCCGGTCCCCCACCGTGCCGATCGCCGCCTCCGCCGCCTCCAGCGCCGCCCGCGCCCGGGGCAGCAGCGCCAGCCCATCCTCCGTCAGCGCGACGCCGGTGGAGGAGCGGTGCAGCAGCCGGGCGCCGAGCCGCGCCTCGAGATCCGCCACCTGCCGCGAGACGGCGGGCTGGGAGGTGTTGAGCGCCCGCGCGGCGGCGGAGAAGCCGCCGAGTTCGGCCACGCGCAGGAAGGATCGGAAATGCAGCAGCAGGTCCATGGCGCGCGATCCTGCCAAGGCCCGCGCGCGCCGCCCATACGGAAACCGGATGGCCCCGAGCCGGTCGCGCCGCGATCCGCCCGCGCCGCCTGCCCGGCACTCTCCCCTCACCGGCAAGCACGCCGACCCGAGAGGAGAGACCCCGATGGCCCATTTCCCGACCCACACCGCCGACACCGCGCCGGAGGCCGCGCGCCCGACCCTCGCCGCCATCAAGGCGGGCTGGGGCTTCGTGCCCAATCTGCATGCCGGCCTGGCGGAGGCCCCGGTGGCGCTGGAGGCCTATGGCACGCTGTTCGACATGGTCGGCCGCAGCAGCTTCACCCCCGCGGAGCAGCAAATCGCCTTCCTCACCGTCTCCGCCATCCATGAATGCGAATACTGCGTCTCCGGCCATTCCATGCTGGCCGGCAAGGCCGGGCTGGACGCGCGGAGCATCGCGGCGCTGCGGGAAGGCGGCGCCCTGCCGGATGGGAGGCAGCAGGCGCTGCGGGCCTTCACCGCCTCCCTCGTCCTGAACCGCGGCCGCGTGCCGCCCGGGGAGGTCGAGGCCTTTCTCGCCGCCGGCTACACGGAAGCGCAGGCGCTGGAGCTGCTGGTGGTGATCGCCGCCAAGACGATCAGCAACTACGCCAACCACCTGGCCGGCACGAAGCTCGACGGCTTCATGGCGAAGACCGCCTGGGTCGCCCCCTCCCGCCGCGCCAAGGTGGCCGCGTGATGGGCGCGCTGCAGAGCGACCTCGATGCCTTCCGCGCCGAATGGGCGCGGAAGGCCCCCGCGGAGGCACAGGCGCTGATCGCCGGGCAGATCGCGGCGCTGGAACAGGATGGCGCCGAGGACCGCATCCTCGCGGAAGGCGCGATGCTGCCCGACCTCGTGCTGCCCGATGCCAGCTTCCGCCCCCGGCGGCTGCGCGACTTCGGCGCGGCGGTCATCGTCTTCTACCGCGGCGGCTGGTGCCCCTATTGCAACCTCCAGCTCCGCGCCTGGCAGAAGCGCCTGCCGGACCTGGCCGCGCGCGGCCTCGCTTTGGTCGCGATCAGTCCGCAGCGTCCCGATGGCTCGCTTTCCACCGCGGAGCGCAATGCGCTCACCTTCCCGGTGCTGTCGGACAGCGAGGATCGCGCCGGCCAGGCCTTCGGCGTCAGCTTCGCCCTGCCCGCCGAGCTGATCGCGCTCTACCAGCGCTTCGGCCATGATCTGCCGGCGGTGAACGGCCCGGCCGGCTGGCGCCTGCCCATGCCGGCGACCTTCCTGGTCGGCACCGATGGCCGGATCCGCTTCGCCCGGGCGGAGGCCGATTACCGCCGGCGCGTCGATCCCGAGGCGGTGCTGGCGCTGGTGGAACCCCTGGCGGAGGCGGTGGCATGAGCGCGACGGTCATGAAGGCCCATGGCCTGGCGCTGACGCCCACCCTGCGCGGCCTGCTCTGGGGGCTGACCGCGGCGGTGATCTGGGGCGGCTACCTCGCCTTCGCCCGCGCGGGCATCACGGGCGGCCTCGCGCCGCTCGACTTCGCGCTGCTGCGCTACGGCACCGCTGCGCTGCTGGTCCTGCCGCTGCTGCCGCGGATCGGGATGCGCGACCTGGGCGGCATCGGCTGGGGGAGGGGGGCGGTGCTGGCGCTGCTGGCCGGGCCGGCCTTCATCCTGCTCGGCACCTGGGGCTACCGCTTCGCACCCCTCGCCCATGGCGCGGTGGTGCAGCCCGCCACCGTCACCATCGCCACCATGGCGCTGGCCATGCTGGTGCTGCGCGAGCGGATCGCGCGGCAGCGCTGGATCGGCGTCGCCATCGTCATCGGCGGCCTGGCGCTGGTCTCCGGCGCCGGCATGGCCCAGGGGGAGGCCTGGAAGGGCGACCTGATCTTCGCCGCGGCGGGCCTTCTCTGGGCGCTCTTCACCATCGCGTCGCGCCGCTGGAAGGTGGATGCCTGGCGCGCGACGATCGCGGTGGCGGTGATCGGCGGCGCCGCGGCCCTGCCGCTCTGGCTCGCCTTCGGCGATGGCCCGGCGCTGCTGGCCCAGGGCTGGCGCGTGATCGGCACCCAGGCGCTGGTGCAGGGCGCGCTCTCCGGCCTGCTGGCCGTGCATGCCTTCGGCCGGGCGGCGGCGCTGCTGGGCCCGGCGCGGGCGGCGATCTTCCCCGCCATGGTGCCGGCCCTCGCCGTGCTGGCCGGCATCCCGGTGGCCGGGGAATGGCCGGAACCCGTCCAATGGCTGGGCCTCGCGACCGTGCTGGCGGGGCTGCCCCTGGCCATGGGGTTGTATCGCGCCAGGCCCTGACACGCCTGGCGTGCCGACAAGGCACGCAGTTGTGTAGGCGCCGCCATGGCAAATCAACGGGTTACGAAAACAGCAATGGTTCGTAACCCAAGATTCCGCCATTCTTGGGTCGGAGGCTCCCGCCATGAGCATCACGCCCCACCTCGCCGTCCACCGGTTCGGTCTCGGGCCCCGTGCGGCCCTTCCCGCCGATCCTCTCGCCTGGCTCGACGCCCAGACCACCGGCGCCGGCCCTCCCATCCCGCCGCCGGAGGGCCGGGACGCCGCCTTCGCCCTCGCCGAAGGCTACGCCGCCTGGCGGGAGCATGACGCAACGCCACCCCCCGCCGGCCAGCCCAGCCCCGTCACCCGCCTGTTCCGCGCGGAGCAGGAGGCCTGGACGAAGCATCTCCTCACCGCGGAGGAGCCCTTCCGCGAACGCCTGGTGATGTTCTGGCTGAACCACTTCACGGTGGCGGAGCGCGGCGGCTTCGGCGTGACCACCGCCTATGCCGGCTTCCTGCGGGACGTGGTGCGCCCCCGCATCACCGGCCGCTTCGCCGACCTGCTGGTGGCGGTCTCGACCTCGCCCTCCATGCTCTACTACCTCGACCAGGTCGCCTCGGTCGGCCCCAACAGCACCTTCGGCCGCCGCAGCGGGCGCGGGCTGAACGAGAATTTGGCGCGGGAGATCCTGGAGCTTCACAGCCTGTCGCCCGCATCAGGCTACACCCAGGCCGACGTCACCGAATTCGCCCGGCTGATGACGGGCTGGGGCGTGGAGCGGATGCGGGAGCCCTTCGGCACCATCTTCCGCCCCGCCAACCACGAACCCGGCGCCAAGACGGTGATGGGCAAGCGGTTCGAGGAAGGGCCCGCCGCCTATGAGGAGGCGCTGCGCTTCCTGGCCACCCACCCCGCCACGCTCCGCCACCTCGCCTTCAAGCTGGTCCGCCACTTCATCGCCGATGACCCGCCGCCCGGGGCGGTGGCCGCGATCGAACAGGTGCTGCGCGACACCGGCGGCGACCTCGGCGCCGCCTCCCGCGCCCTGCTCCGCCTGCCCCAGGCCGCCGATCCGAAGCTGGCAAAGCTGCGGAGCCCGATGGAATGGGTGCTCGCCATCCACCGCGCCGGCGGCACCACGGACCCGCGCCCCGTCATGGGCGGCATGGCGGCCCTGGCGCAGCCCCTGTGGAACGCGCCCCAGCCCAATGGCTGGCCCGACACCGCGCAGGGCTGGGCGGGGCCGGAGGGCGTGATGCAGCGCCTCGACCTCGCCTATGACGTCGCCGGCCGCTTCGCCCGGCAGGACCCGCGCATGCTGCTCGATGCCACGCTCGGCCCCCTGGCCGGCGCCGCCACGCGCCGCGCCGTCACCGGCGCCGGCAGCGCGCGCGACGCCATCGCCCTTCTCTTCGCCAGCCAGGAGATGCAGCGCCGATGACCCACCTCCCGAAGCTCGGCCGCCGCGGCTTCCTGCTCGGCCTCGGCGCCGTCGCCACCCTCGGCCATGCCCGCCTGGCCCTGGCCGATACCGCGCCCGGCGAGGCGCGCCTCGTCATCATCCTGCTGCGCGGTGCCATGGATGGGCTGCACGCCCTCGCTCCCTATGGCGATGCCGACTACGCCGGGCTGCGCGGCCCCCTCGCCCTGCCCCAGCCGGGGCAGGAGGGCGGCGTGCTCGACCTCGGCGGCTTCTTCGGCCTGCATCCGGCCCTCTCCGCGATGCACGGGATGTATGGCGAAGGCGCGCTGCTGCCCATCCACGCCGTCGCCGGCCCCTACCGCACCCGCAGCCATTTCGATGGCCAGGATTTGCTGGAAGGCGGCAGCGACCAGCGCCTGACCTCCGGCTGGCTCAACCGCGCCCTGGCCGCCGCCGCGCTGCGGGAAGGCAAGGCCCGGCGCGGCCTGGCGCTCGGCATCGACCTGCCGCTGATCCTGCGCGGCAGCCAGCCCGTCGGCATGTGGGCCCCGCCCCGCCCCACCCGGCCCGACCCCGCGCTCTACCTCCGCATGGCGGAGCTGCTGCATGACGATCCGCTGCTCGGCCCCGGCGTGGCGGAAGGCCTGCGCGGCCGCGGCTTCGCGACCGATGCGCTGTCCATGGGCGCGCCACTTCCCGCCAACCAGGGCGGCTTCCTGCGCCTGGCCGGCGCCGCGGGCCGCCTGCTGGCCGCGCCCGATGGCCCCCGGATCGCCGCCATGGAAATCGGCGGCTGGGACACCCACGCCGCCCAGGCGGACCGCATGCTGCCGGCGCTCCGCCAGCTCGATGGCGGGCTCGCCGCGCTGCGCGCCGAACTCGGCACCGCCTGGGCCCGCACCGCCGTGCTCTGCATCACCGAATTCGGCCGCACCGCCCGCGTCAACGGGAACGGCGGCACGGACCACGGCACCGCCAGCGCCGCCTTCCTGGCCGGCGGCGCCATCCAGGGCGGCCGCGTGCTGGCCGACTGGCCGGGCCTCGGCCAGGGCAAGCTCTTCGAGAACCGGGACGTCCAACCCACCCGCGACCTGCGCGCCATCGCCAAGGGCCTGCTGCGCGACCACCTGCGCCTGCCGCCACAGGCCGTCGCGGCGGCGTTCCCGGGGAGCGAGGCGGTCGAGGCGGAGGGCGGGATGGTGCGCGGGTGATTCCGGGGGAACGCTGTTCCCCCGGACCCCCATGCCAGGGTCCAACGGGACCCTGGACCGCGGGCATAACGACGAAGGGGGAGGGGGCACTTCGGCCCCCTCCCCCTTCGTCGTTGTATCTCATGGGTTCCCAAGGGCCCGCTGGCCCTTGGCGGGGGGTGCAGGGGGGCAGCGCCCCCCTGCAAGCAACCCGCGCTACTCCGCCGCCTGCTTCGCCGGCTCCGTCCCCGGCATCCGCACCCGCAGTCGCCGGATGCGCCGCGGGTCCGCGTCCAGCACCCGGAATTCGAGGCCGGAGGGGTGCGAGATCAGTTCGCCCCGCGCCGGCACGCGGCCCGCGAGGGTGAAGACCAGGCCGCCGACGGTATCGATGTCGGAGTGGCGTTCCTCCTCCGTCAGCACGGTGCCGAACTTGGCCTCGAAGGCCTCGACGGTCGTGCGGGCGTCCAGTTCCACCGTGCCGTCCGGCCGGTCCTGCATGGTGACGGGCGTGATCTCGTCATGTTCGTCGGCGATGTCGCCGACGATGGTCTCGACCAGATCCTCGATCGTCACCAGCCCGTCGATGCCGCCGTATTCGTCCACCACCAGCGCCATGTGGATCCGGGCGGCGCGCATCTGCAGCAGCAGGTCCAGCACCGGCACCGTCGGCACCACGAAGAGCGGCCGGCGCAGGATCCCCTTCAGGGAGAAGCTGGCGGGGTCCCGGCCCACGGAGGCGAAGACGTCCTTGATGTGCACCATCCCCACGATGTCATCGAGGTTCTGGCGATAGACCGGGAAGCGGCTATGGCCTTCGCGCTGGATCAGCCGGATCGCCTGGTCGAGCGTCAGGTCTTCCGGCATCGCCAGGATGTCGGCGCGCGGCACCATGACGTCATAGGCCGTCTTGTCCCGCAGCAGCAGGACGTTGGACAGCAGCAGGCGTTCGTTGAGGTCGAGCCCGCTGTCGTCATCGGCGGCGGCGCGGTTGGCGCGCTCCTCCTCCCGGCTTTCCAGCAGTTCCTCGACCCGGTCGCGGACGCTTTCATTCTCCCGCCGCCCGAGCAGGGTCTGGAGGCGGCCGAAGAAGCTGTTCCGGCGGTCATGGCCGTTGCCGTTGCCCCCGCTCATGGCGCGAAGCGCGCCCGCGTCGCCGCGGCACCCTCCTTCCAGGGATTCGGCCGGCCGAGCCGGCGCATGACGCGGGCCTCCGCCTGCTCCATGCGTCGGGCCTCGCCGGCTTCCAGGTGGTCATGCCCCACGAGGTGCAGGGCGCCATGGGCGACCAGGTGGGCCAGGTGGTCGGCCGGGCGGCGGCCGTTCTGCCGTGCCTCCCGCCGCACCACGCCGAGCGCGAGGGCGATGTCGCCGAGATGCCCCGGCATGCCGCCCGGGAAGGACAACACGTTGGTGGGCTTGGCTTTCGATCGGTGATCGCTGTTGAGGCGCCGCACCGTGGCGTCATCCGCCAGCAGTACCGTGACCGCCCCTTCGGCCCCCGCTTCGCGCAAGGCGGCCATGGCGGCCTGCCTGGCGAGTGCCTCAGGCCGCTTCACGGCGGCGCGCCATCCGGGCGCCGCGAGGACGACGGTGATCTCCGCCGCCCCATTCCCGATCCCAGCGCCACCGGAGACATCTCCAGCCGCGCCGGGCGGTCTACTTAACGGTTCCATCCTTCTCCTTCTGCCCCCGGCCCCTCTGGGCGGCCTCATCCAGGCGCCCATAGGCCGCGACGATCCGTGCCACGAGGGGATGCCTTACCACATCCCGTTCCGCAAATCGCGCCACCGCGATGCCATCCACCCCATCAAGAATCGACAGGGCCTCGGCAAGCCCGGATTTCTGCCCGGGCGGCAGGTCGATCTGGGTGGGGTCGCCGGTCACCACCATCCGGCTGCCATGCCCCATGCGCGTCAGGAACATCTTCATCTGGGCCGGCGTGGTGTTCTGCGCCTCGTCCAGGATGGCGTAGCAATGGGCCAGCGTCCGGCCGCGCATGAAGGCCAGCGGCGCGACCTCGATCTCCCCCGCCTCGATCCGGCGCTTCACCTGTTCGGCCGGCATCATGTCGTGCAGCGCGTCATAGAGGGGGCGGAGATAGGGATCGACCTTCTCCTTCATGTCGCCGGGCAGGAAGCCCAGGCGCTCCCCCGCCTCCACCGCCGGGCGCGACAGCACGATGCGGTCCACGCGCCCGGCCTGGAGCAGCGCCACGCCCTGTGCCACGGCGAGATAGGTCTTGCCGGTGCCGGCGGGGCCGATGCCGAAGACCATGTCGTTGCGGGCCAGCATGTCGATATAGGCGGCCTGGGCGGGGGTGCGGGGCGCGATGGCGCCCTTCCGCGTCCGGATCGCCGGGATGTCCTGCAGCGGCAGGCGCGGATCGGCTTCCTGCACGCCCTCGGCCATCCGCATCGCCGCCTCCACCTCCGCCGAACCCACGGCCTCGCCCTTCTGCAATCGTCGCCACAGCGCGCCCAGCGCCGCTTCCGCCACTTCCGTCCGCTCCGGCGTCCCCGTCACGGTCAGCCGGTTGCCCCGGCTGTTCAGCCTGATACCCAGCCGGACCTCGATCCGCGCCAGGTTGCGGTCATGCTCCCCGTAGAGGAGCGGGACCAGCGCATTGTCGTCGAACTGCATCGTGACGACGCGCTGGGCGGGCTGGTCGGCGGAGGCGAGGCGCTGTCGCGCGACGGGCTCGGCGACCCGGCCGGGGGGGAGGATGGAAAGCGCGGCGGGCGTTGTGTTCAAGCGGCGGCCTTCTCCTGACAGGGGGGTTGGGGGCTGCTCTCGGGCGGTCCGTTCCCCGCGGGCCGCTCAAGGGAAGGGGGGGCAAGGGGACGCACGGAAAGGGAGTTGGGGTGGGCGGCCAGGATCTCCACCGCCACCAGGTCGCCAGGCTGCTGGCCCCCGCCCTCGAAATGCACGGGCTGGAGCCAGGGCGACCGCGCCGCGAGCTGGCCGGGATGCCGGGCGGGCCCGGTCACCAGCACCTCGCAGTGTCGCCCCACGCAGGAACGATTGAACCCGTCCTGCTGTTCCCGCAGCAGCGCCTGGATTTCCTGCAGGCGGCGGTCCTTCTCGGCCTCCGGCACCTGCATGGTCGCCCCCGCGGCCGGCGTGCCGGGGCGGGGCGAATACTTGAAGGAATAGGCGAGCGCGAAGCCGACATCGCGGATCAGCGCCATGGTCGCCTGGTGGTCGGCCTCGCTCTCCCCGGGATGGCCGGCGATGAAGTCGGAGGAGAGGGCGATGTCCGGCCGCGCCGCGCGCAGCTTCTCCGCGATCCGCCGGTATTCATCCGCCTTGTGGCCGCGATTCATGGCCTGGAGGATGCGGTCCGAGCCCGACTGCACCGGCAGGTGCAGGAAGGGCATCAGGGCCGGGATCTCCCCATGGGCGGCGATCAGCTCGTCATCCATGTCGCGGGGGTGGCTGGTGGTGTAGCGCAGCCGGGCCACGCCCTCGATCCCGGCCAGCTCCCGCAGCAGCCGGGCCAGGTTCCAGGTCTTCCCGTCCAGCCCCTCGCCATGCCAGGCATTCACGTTCTGGCCGAGCAGCGCGATCTCCCGGCTCCCCTGGGCGGCGAGGCGCCGCGCCTCCGCGATGATGGTGGCGGCGGAGCGCGAGTATTCGGACCCGCGCGTGTAGGGGACGACGCAGAAGGAGCAGAACTTGTCGCAGCCTTCCTGGATGGTCAGGAAGGCGGTCACGCCCTGCGGCGTCGTGCTGTCCGGCAGGAAGTCGAATTTTTCTTCCGCTGGGAAATCCGTCTCGATCACCGCGCCGGCCGCCCGCGTCGCGCGGGCCACCATCTCCGGCAGGCGATGATAGGTCTGCGGGCCGAGCACGAGGTCCACGTAAGGCGCGCGGGCCGTGATCTCCGCCCCCTCCGCCTGCGCCACGCAGCCGGCGACGGCCAGGATCATGCGGTCGCCCCCCTGTTCCTTCGCCTGCTTCAGCACGCGCAGCCGGCCGAGCTCGGAGAACAGCTTCTCCGACGCCTTCTCCCGGATATGGCAGGTGTTCAGCACCACCATGTCGGCGTCTTCCGGCGCCTCCGCCGGCGCATAGCCGAGGGGGGCCAGCACATCCGCCATGCGGGCGCTGTCATAGACATTCATCTGGCAGCCCCAGGTGCGGATGAAGAGCCGCTTCAGGGGGCGAGAGCTGGGGGCGTTCACCGGTGAAAACACTCCGCCGCCCCGCCGGGCAGACGGCGGGGGGAAGCGGGGGATGTGCGCAGGCGCCGCGCCCGGGTCAAGCGACCCGAGGCGCCGCGCTGTCCGAAGGACATGCGGCCGGAGGGATGATCGCCATGCCGGCAGGCTGCGGGACGCCGCCGCGCCGGGTCAAGCGGGAATGCGGGCACGCAGCGGCACGACGGGCCGGTTCTGCCGCATGGTGGCGCAGGCCCGCGCGATCACCGCCGAACAGGCGGCCGCCAGGGCCTTGCGGTCCGGGTAGTCCGCGGGGTCCACGGGATCATGCAGCACGATCGTCGCCCGCCCGCCGGGGTGGCGCGCCAGGCGCCAGAAATGGGTGAAGATGTCGGTATCCCCGTACCAGGCGAACAGCGGCCGGTCCCGCCGGCAGGCCGGCAGGCCGCCCAGCCGGTCGAACACCACGGAAACCGGCTGCACCTGCCGCGCATGGTCCGCGACCGAGAGGAAGGCGCTGCGGAAGGGCAGCACGCGGCCGCCATCGCTGGTCGTGCCCTCCGGGAACAGGATCACGCTGTCCCCCTGGCCCATGCGTTCGCGGATCACGCCAGCCTCCCCCTTCGTCGCCGTGCGGGTGCGGCTGACGAAGAGCGTGCGCCCCAGCCGCGCGACGGTGCGGATCAGCGGCCATTGCCCGACCTCCGCCTTCGCCACGAAGCAGGCATCGAGCGTGGTGCCCAGCGCCAGCACGTCGAGCCAGGAGGAATGGTTGGAGACGAAAAGCACCGGCGCCTGGCGCGATGCCTCCCCCACCACCCGCACCTTCATGCCGATCAGCCAGCACAGCACGCGGAAATAGACCTGCCCGAAGGCGACATTGGCGCGCCCCGGCAGCACCAGCAGCAGCGCCTGGATCGGGATGGCGATGACCGTCCAAAGCAGGATCGTCACCAGGCGGCGGGAGGCGCGGAACCGCCCGCCAAGGCGTCGGAACCCCAGCACATCCCCCCACAACCCCTCGGGATCGGCGGAGGAGAACTGGATCGGGGACTTCCGGAGCAGGCGGCGGGGCCGCAGCGCGTCGGAAGCGGTCAGGCGGGCGGTGGCTTCCATGGGCGGGGATTAACGCCGCGATCCGCGACATGGCAATGAAAGCCGCGCGACCATCGCGTGACGATTGGTTGCACCGCCGGTGGCGGGAAGCGGCGCCATGTGAAGACCGACGCGCGACCCCTTGGCGGGGAACAAATCACCCCGTGCCGGTTGCGCATTGTGCCGGGCACAAGGACTCGCGTTGTGCGAAGGCCCCGGGCGAGGCAGGGTGGGGCATGGACCGAACCCGCGAAAAGGCCACCACCATGCTGCCTCGCCGCTCCCTGCTCGGCGCCGGCCTCGCCGCGCCCTTCCTGGCGACCCCGGCGCGCGCCCAGGCCCCCTGGTCGCCCGACCGGCCCGTGCGCCTCATCGTCCCCTTCGCCCCGGGCGGCAGCCAGGACGTGCTCGGCCGCCTCTTCGCCCAGGCGGTGTCGCAGTCCGTCGGCCAGAACATGGTGATCGAGAACCGCGCCGGCGCCGGCGGCATCATCGGCGCGCAGGAAACCGCGCGCGCCGCGCCGGATGGCCTGACCCTGCTGCTGGCCACCGCCGGGCAGCTCACCATCGCCAAGGCGGTCGGCCGCCGGCTCGCCTATGACCCGGTGGCCGATTTCGCCCCCATCATCCACCTCTCCGACAGCCCCGTGGCGCTGGCCACGGCGCCCAGCCTGCCGGTGAACAACACGCGGGAGCTGATCGCCTACTGCAAGGCCGCCCGCACGCCCGTCCCCTACGGCTCCACCGGCATCGGCACCAACACCCACCTGATCATGGAAGACCTGAAGGCGCGGGAGGGGCTGAATGTCGAGCACATCCCCTATCGCGGCGCCGCCGCCGCCTTCAACGACCTGGCGGCGGGGCGGATCGGGCTGATGTTCATCTCCGTCGCCTCCGTCCTGGCCGTCTCCGGCGCGCAGATGAAGGTGCTCGGCGTCTCGTCGCGCGAACGCTTCCCCCCCACCCCGGACGTGCCGACCCTGATCGAGGGCGGGCTCGCGGCGTTCGAGGCCTCCATCTGGACCGGCATCGCCGCCCCGGCCGCGACGCCGGCGCCGATCGTGGAGCGCTGGCGCGCCGAATTCGCCAAGGCGCTGGAGACGGACCTCGTGAAATCCCGCCTGCCCGCGCTGGGCTCCACCGCCAATGGCAGCGGCCCGGCCGAATTCGGCCGCCTGCTGCGCGAAGACCTGGAGCGCTGGACCCGCGTCGCGGCGCCGCTCTCCATCTCGCTGGAGTAGGCCGCGCCCATGCGCTTGGCCGTGCTGGGTGCGGGGTCGGTCGGGCCGGGGGCGGCGGCGCTGGCCGTCAGCCGCGGCCATTCCGTGGCGCTCTGGTCCCCCCGCGGCGGCGGCACCCATGGCATCGGCGCGAGCCTGCGGGTGGAGGGCATCATCGCTGGCACCGCCCGCGTCGATGTCGCCGTCGATGTCTCCCGCGCGCTCTGGCAGGCGGAGGCGGTGCTGGTCTCCGTCCCGCCCCACGCGCTCGGCCCCGTGCTGCGGCGCGTCGCGCCCATGCTGCATGACGGCGTGCCGGTGCTGCTGGCGCCGAGCCATTCCCTCGCCGCGCTGCTGCTGGACCGGCTGCTGGCGAGCCTCGGCCGCGGCGCGCCGATCGGCGCCATGGCGACGCCGCCGCTGCAGGCGGTGCGGGAAGCCGGCGACCTGGTCCGCATCACCGCCTTGCGGGAGGGGGTGGAGATCGCCGCCGTCCCCGCCGCCGCGGCATCCGGCCTGGCGCGGCTGGCCGCCGACCTCTTCGGCATCCCCTTCCGCCCGCTGCCCGATGCGGTGGGCGCGGCGCTGGCCAACCACGACGCCGTGCTCCAGGCCGCGCTCGCCATCGCCAATGCCACGCGGATCGAGGGCGCGGAGCCCTGGGACATCCATGAACGCCTGACCCCCGCCGTCTGCCGCCTGGCGGAGCGGCTGGATGCGGAGCGCCTGCACCTCGCCCACGCGCTGGGCCATGCCATCACGCCCCTGCCCACCGCGCTGGCGCGCGCCCATGGGCTGGAGGAAGCGCCGCTGTCCCGCCTGGCGGCCGCGCTGGCCGCGAAGGCGCCCGCCCCCGGCCCGCTGGGGCTGGACGCCACCCACCTGGCGGAGAGCGTGACCTATGGCCTGGCGCTGTGGCTGCGCCTGGCGGAGGCGCGGGGCCTGGCGATGCCGCTGACCGCCGCGGCGGTGTCGGTGCTGGAAGCGCTGTGGGGCAGCGCGCTGTCGGGCGATGACCTGCTGGAGGGGCTGGACCTGGCGCAGCTGCCCACCCTGATGCGGGACGGGCATCCGCGGTAGCGGGAGGGCCTCACCGCCCCATCGACAGGCACTGCCCCCCGCTGCAGACGCCGGAATAGCCGCCGGAGCGATAGCCGGTGACGCGGTTGTTGAGCGCGCCGGAGCAGGCGATGCCGGGGTTGGCCAGGCAGTTCCGCTGGCCACCCGCCGCCCCCCCGCCGGTTGCCGGCTGCGCCGCGGCGAAGGCGCCGTTCACCTGGGTGATGAGCTGCGCCTGGGCGGCGCTGACGCGCTGCATCGACCGCGTCATCCCATCCACGAAGATGTATTCGCCGCCGATCTCCTCGCAGAGCGAGCCGCCGCTGGCCGGCAGCGCCGTGCAGCGCCCGAGCTGCGCGTTCTGCACATACTGCCCGCAGGCCGCGAGGTTGACGGAGGCGGCGAGGGTCAGGCCGGCGAGGGTGAGGAAGCGGGGCATCGGCGGGGCTCCTTGCTGGGATTGGCTGGCAAGGCGGAGTGAAGCCCGGCCGGGCGCCGTTCCGGTGTTCCCGGGGTGACAGGACGGGCGCGGCTCGATGCGGGGAAGGCGCTGCCTTCCCCGCGCCCCATCCGCCAGGCCCGAGACGGGCCTGGACCGTCATCAGCTTGATATTGAACCAAAACCTCCCGGTCCAGGGTCCGGCTGGACCCTGGCGGGGGTTGCAGGGGGGCGGAGCCCCCCTGCGGGCTATGGTTGGTGCAGGGGGCAGCGCCCCCTGCGGCTACCGCGAGACCTTCGCCTCGATCGCGTCCCAGATCGCGCGCTCCAGATACACCCCGTCGAACCGCGCCAGCTCCTGCAGCCCGGTGGGGGAGGTGACGTTGATCTCCGTCAGGTAGTCCCCGATCACGTCGATGCCCACGAAGATCAGCCCGCGGTCGCGCAGCGCGGGCCCGATGGCGGCGCAGATCTCGCGCTCCCGGTCCGTGAGCTTCGTCGGTTCCGGCCGCCCGCCGACATGCATGTTGGACCGCGCCTCGCCAGAGGCCGGCACGCGGTTGATGGCGCCCATGGCGATGCCGTCCACCAGGATGATGCGCTTGTCGCCCTGCCGCACGGCGGGCAGGTAGCGCTGGATCATCAGCGGCTCCCGCGACCGCTCCGTGAACATCTCCACCAGCGCGTTCATGTTGGGATCGTCGGGGCGCAGGTGGAAGACGCCGGCGCCGCCATTGCCGAACAGCGGCTTGATGATGATGTCGCCGTGCTTCTCCCGGAATTTCCGGATCTGCCGGACATCGGCGGTCACGAGCGTTTCCGGCATCAGCTCCGGGAAGTGCGTGACGAAGAGCTTCTCCGGCGCGTTCCGCACGCTGGCGGGGTCGTTCACCACCAGCGTCTTCGGGTGGATGTGTTCCAGGATGTGGGTCGCCGTGATGTAGGCCATGTCGAAGGGCGGGTCCTGGCGCATCAGCACCACGTCCACCTGGCCGAGGTCCAGCTCCTCCTCCGCCCCCAGCGTGAAGTGGTCCCCCTTCACCCGCTGCACCGTCACGGGCTGCGCGCGGGCGATCACGCGCCCGCCCTGCAGCGCCAGGTCCCGCACATGGTAGTGCCACAGCGCATGGCCGCGGGACTGGGCTTCGAGCATCAGGGCGAAGGTGCTGTCGCCATCGATGTTGATCGAGGAGATCGGGTCCATCTGGACCGCGACCTTGAGGCTGCGGGTCATGGGGTGGCGCTCCGCTACGGGTTGGCGCTCCCGTGGCACGGCGCGGCGCGGCGGGGAAGGGGGGCCTGGTTCGGCGCCCCCCCCGGCCCCCCTCAGTCCCCCTTGGGCTCGGGATGGACCGCCCAGGGCCCCTTGGCGGCATCGCCCGGCACCGGCGCCTCGTTATCCTTCGGCACCGTGCTGTCGATGGTCAGGCCGCGCGCATCCTTCTCCCCGGCCATGGATTGCCCCTTGCCCCCCTGGCGCACGCCGGTGTCCTCCGTCTGGGTGCGGGCGCCGCCGCGGTAGCCGGGCTTGTCGGAGGCCGTGGCCCCCTCCGTGTCGTCGGGCGTCTGCTGGCGATTGGCCATCTCGTTCTCTCCCTTGCCGAGGGAGCAGAACGTGGCGCCACGCGCCGGGGTTCAGCCCGCGATCACGTCGATGTACTGCGCCAGGTAGCCGTAGCTGTCGGCGTTGCGGAGCGCCTTCTTCCTGTCCGTCATCGGCGTGGTCCGCGACACGAAATCGGGCGGGTCGAAGTCGAGGTACCGGTAATCCCCGGTGCCGGCGTATTTGTGCGACGCCTCATGCACCAGGTTGCGGATCGGCGTGGTCCCGGTCACGGCCTGGCGGGTCAGGCGGATGGCACCCGTCGCGGCTATCCAGGTGCTGGACTGGAACAAGCCTGGATTGGGGTCGAAGGCCTGGACGATGGTGGTGTAGGGCTTGGCGGCGCGCTTGCTGTGCGCCGGGCGGAACATCACGGCGCCTTCGGAGCGATCGTCATCCTCCTTGCCGATCACGGTGCCGATCTTCAGCGTCACGTCGCTGTTCAGCCCGTTATGGATCAGGGTGAAGGTCGCCTTGATGTGCTGCAGGTCCTCATCCGCGATGCGGGCGGCGTCGGTCAGGAACAGCTGGCGCGCGACCCGCGCCAGGCGTGGATGCCGGCCCGGGTCGCCCAGCACGGCGGAAACCAGGGTCAGGGCGGCGCGCGCCTCCTCCAGCAGGCCGGGCAGGGCGGCGATGGCCCGGAGCACCGCGGGGTCGCCGGCCTCCTCCGGCCGGCTCATGATCGTCAGCGCATGCCCGCCGACATCGGTGGTGGTGCTCGTGCTGAACCGGGTCATCCGCCGCTCGTTCCCAGCCGTCTCCTGCGGGCTGACCGTGGTCGAACCGGGCCGCGCCCGTCAACCGGACGATGAGCGGGGAGGGCCCCGCCACAACCCTCAGCGGCAGGCGGCGCCCTGCCCTGCGAGGAAATCCGCGAGGCAGGCGCCGAAGATCGCGTCGAATTCCGGCGCCTGCACCCCGCCATGGCCTGTCGGCGCCGGCGGCCGGTCGAGCAGCAGCGAATCCCAGCCGAGCCGCGCCATGGCCGCGCGGAACAACGCCGCCCGGGCGGCGGGATCGGGGTCCCAGCCATCATCCTCGAACAGCAGCAGCGCCAGGCGCCGCAGCGCATCCGGCGCCGCCCGGTCCAGCGCCGCGGCGAAATCGGCCAGCGCCTGGGGCCGCCTTTCGGGCCGCCGCCCATGCGCGGCCGGCGCGGCCAGCGCCGCCGCATCCGCCAGGCCCGGCACGCGAAGCGCCGCCAGCACCAGGAAGGCGCCCCGGCTTTCGCCGACCAGCACCACCTGCCGGTAGCCGCGCGCCCGCAGCGCCGCCGTGCCCGCCGCCAGCTCCTCCACCCAGCCCGTCAGCGGCGGCACCGGCCCGCCGGTCGGCCGGTCATGCCGCCAGCCATCCCAGCCCCGCGCCGCCAGCCGCGCCATGAAGGCGGGGGCCTCGGGCGGCGGACCCTCGGTGTAATGGGGGTGCAGCCAGACCATGGCGCCCGTCGCCGCGCCGTCCCGCGGCACCACCCCCGCTTCCGTCACCAGCGGCCCCGCCTGCTCCGCCGCCGCCGCCATCGGCAGCAGCAACGCCAGCAGCAGGGCCGCCCGCCGGATCACAGCGGCGGCAGGCAGGCCGCGGAGAGCTGCCGGAAGGCGTCCGCGCGGTGGCTGATGGCGTGCTTGGCTTCCGGCGTCATCTCCCCGAAGGTTTCCGCCCCACCCTTCGGCACGAACATCGGGTCATAGCCGAAGCCATTGGCGCCCCGCGGCGGCCAGACCCATTGCCCATGCGCCTCGCCCAGGAAGCCCTCGGTATGCCCATCCGGCCAGGCGATCACGAGCGCGCAGGAGAACCAGGCCCCGCGATCCGCGGCATGCCGGGCCAGCTTCTCCACCTTGCCCATGGCCATGGCGTAGTCGCGGCCGGTGGGCGTCTCCGCCCAATCCGCCGTCCGCACCCCCGGCGCGCCGTCCAGCGCGGCCACGCTGAACCCGCTGTCATCCGCCAGGGCCGGCAGGCCGGAAGCGGTCGCCGCCGCCAGCGCCTTGATCCGCGCATTGCCGAGGAAATCTTCCTCAGTTTCCGCCGGCTCCGGCAAACCGAGTTCCCCGGCCGCCGCCACCTCGAACCCCCAGGGCGCGAGCAGCGCCGCCACCTCCCTCACCTTGCCCTTGTTGTGCGTGGCGAGGACCAGCTTCGGCCCGGTGAGGATCCGGTGGCTCATCCCCGCACCGCGGCCTTCTGCAGCTCGAACAGCTTCGCCGTCCCCGCCCGCGCCAGGCCGAGCAGCTGCAGCAGCTCGGTCTCGGAGAAGGGCGCGCCCTCCGCCGTCGCCTGGATCTCCACGATCCCGCCGGAGCCCGTCATGATGAAATTGCCATCCGTCTCCGCCTTGCTGTCCTCGGCATAGTCGAGGTCCAGCACCGGCGTGCCGTTCCAGATGCCGCAGGAAATCGCGGCGACCTGATCCTTCAGCGGGTTGGTCTTCAGCACGTTCATCTTCATGCAGTGCTGGAACGCGAGATGCAGCGCCACCCAGGCGCCGGTGATGCTGGCGCAGCGCGTGCCGCCATCGGCCGTCAGCACGTCGCAATCCACGACGACCGACATCTCCCCCATCGCCTTGAGGTCCGTCACGGCACGGAGGCTGCGCCCGATCAGCCGCTGGATCTCCTGCGTCCGCCCGGACTGCTTGCCCCGCGCGGCCTCACGATCGCCCCGCGTATGGGTCGCGCGCGGCAGCATGCCGTACTCCGCCGTCACCCAGCCCTGGCCCGTATTGCGGAGGAAAGGCGGCACCTTGCTCTCGACACTGGCGGTGCAGAGCACCTCCGTCACCCCGAAGCGAATGAGGCAGGACCCCTCCGCATGCCGGGCCTGGCCCGGGGTGAGCGTGACCTCCCGCATGACATCGGCGACGCGGCCGGAGGGACGGACGAAGGGGGCTTTGAAGCCGGCGGGGAAATCGATCATGGGGCGGGGGGGTAACACGGGAAGGAAGAGCGGGGGAGTGAACTCCCCCGTGCCCCCTCCTTTTTTCGGATTTCCGCCAGACGAGGGGGACAGAACGGAGCCGGAAAGGTAGCCTCCGCTGGGAAGGGGGATGGGATGGCGATTCCGATCATCTCGGGCGTGCTGGGCGCCTTCGGCGTCGAGGCCGCCAAGGAAATGGCCGGCGCGGCGGATGAGGTGCTGGGCGCCCTCTTCGGCAAGCGCGCCTCCGAGGTTCTGGAAGAGGTCGGCGCCCGCCTCCGCGGCTATGCGGGCGAAATCCCCCCGAACCACGATCTGGAACGCACCCTCCGCCTGATTCAGCTCAGCACCAACCTCTACCTCCTCCGCGACTACCAGGGCTGGGACGAAGCGGACCGCTTCGACACCCGCACCGCCACCCCACCCCCCTTCATCACCGACGCCCACGCCTGGCTGCGCAACCAGATCGGCCTCTGCCCCCGCATGACCGTGGTGGAGAACGCACCCCTGGTGGCGGAAATGGAACGCGCCCTCGACGCCCTGCTCCGCAGCGGCAACCCTACCGAGGCCGCCCTTTCCCGCATCGCCGCCATGGAAACCGCCGCCTGGGACGAACTCGTCACCGGCGCCGGCACCCCCCCACCCGATTTCCGCGCCCGCTTCTTCGGCGAGGTCGAAGGCACCCCCGCCTGGCGCGACATCCTCCGCGCCTTCCTCCGCGAAGCCCTGAAGGACAAGCCCCGCGTCAAGATCGCCTTCGACATCTCCCGCCTCGCCGCGTTGCGAGAGGACACGACCGCCATCGGCCACGCCGTCGCGGCGCTTGCCGGCGATACCGCCGCGATGCGCGCGACCATGGAGGCCATCCAGGCCGAGTTGCGCGAACTGCGCCTGCTGGTGGACCGCCTGACCCGCGATCTCTCCATGTCCGAGAGCGAGAAGCGCGCCTTGGTCAGCGACCTCGCCCGCGTCCAGGCGGAGCAGCAGGGCACGCTGGCGCTGGTCACCGGCTTCCTCGAAACCATGGTCGGCCGCCAAATCCCGCCCGAGCAATTCCCCGCCACCCTCTTCGCTATCGCGCGGGATTGGCGCCAGGCCGGCGAACGCATCGACGCCCTCTCCACCTCCCGCAACCTCTCCCCCCGCGCGGAGGCCCTGCGCGACCAGGCCCGCATCGCCCACGCCGCCGGCCGCCTGGACGATGCCCGCCAGGCCCTGGCCGCCATGGCCGCGGAGGAAGAGGCAGCGCTGACGCGGCTGGAAGCGCATGCCGCGGAGATCGAAGCCGAGCGCCGCACGCGCCGCACGAGCCTGGCGGAGACCAAGGCCGCGCAGGCCGCGGTAGAAAAGGCCGGTTTGCGCTACCGGGAAGCCGCGGCGCTGTACCAGGAAGCATCAGCCCTGGTCACCTTCGATCCGCGCGAGGCTTGGCAATGGTTGCTCTTGTCGGCCGACGTGCTGGAAGATCACGGGCGGGAATATGGCGACAATGCTGCGCTAAACGAGACTATCGCCCGTTATCGCGAAGCCCTCGCCCTCGCCCCCCGCGACCGCGTCCCGCTCGACTGGGCCATGACGCAAAACAACCTCGGCATTGCCTTGACGACGCTCGGGGAGCGGGAGAGCGGCACGGCCCGGCTGGAGGAGGCCGTCGCCACCTATCGCCTCGCCTTGGAGGAATGCCGCCGCGACCGCGTCCCGCTCGACTGGGCCACCACGCAGAACAACCTCGGCAATGCCTTGGGGACGCTCGGGGAGCGGGAGAGCGGCACGGCCCGGCTGGAGGAAGCCGTCGCCGCCCATCGCCTCGCCCTGGAGGAAGTCCGCCGCGACCGCGTCCCGCTCGACTGGGCCATGACACAGAACAACCTTGGCATTGCCCTGGCGGCGCTCGGCGAGCGGGAGAGCGCCACGGCCCGGCTGGACGAGGCCGTCGCCGCCTATCGCCTCGCCTTGGAGGAACGCCACCGCAACCGTGTCCCGCTCGCCTGGGCCACCACGCAGAACAACCTCGGCAATGCCTTGCTAGCGCTCGGGGAGCGGGAGAGCGGTTCGGCCCGGCTGGAGGAGGCCCTCGCAGCCTATCGCCTCGCCTTGGAGGAACGCCGTCGCGACCGCGTCCCGCTCGACTGGGCCGCCACGCAGCACAACCTCGGCCTCGCCTTGTGGACGCTCGGGGAGCGGGAGGGCGGCACCTGCCGGCTGGAAGAGGCTGTCGCCGCCTATCGCCTCGCCTTGGAGGAATACCGCCGCGACCGCGTCCCACTCGACTGGGCCATGACGCAGAACAACCTCGGCAATGCCTTGGCGACGCTCGGGGAGCGGGAGAGCGGCACCGCCCGGCTGGAGGAGGCCGTCGCCGCCTATCGCCTTGCCTTGGAGGAATACCACCGCGGCCGCGTGCCCTTTCTCTGGGCACAGACGGTGGAGAATATGGCGCGGGCCAAGGAAACGTTGGGCGCCCGCGAAACACCACGCCTGCACTGGCAATCCGCTCTGGAACACGCCAAGGCCGCGCTCGAAGAATACACTCGCGCGGGCGCCCAATACGACATCGCCCGCGCCACCGCCCTCCGCGACCGCCTCCTCACCCGCCTCGCCTCTCTCCCCTAACCCCTGCACACCACCCGCGGCCGTCCATTCGGCGCCACCAGCATCGCCGCCCGCAGCCCCGGCGCGCACAGCCCCCGCAGCGCCCCCGGCGCCGAGAGCGCCACGCCGCCCGCCACCCGCGTCACCGTCACCCGCGCATGGTACGCCATCCCCCGCCCCGCCTCGCCGGAGTGGTACCCCGCCACCGCCTCCGCCCAATTCCCATTCCGCGCCCGCAAATCCCGCAGGAAGCGCACGGCATAGGCCACGTTCAGCGCCGGATCGAACCCCGCCTCCAGCCCCGGAAAGGCATCCGGGTGGTGGAACAGGTTCACCTGCATGCAGCCCACATCGATGCTGGTGATGCCCCGCGCCCGCAGCGCCTCCACCATCGCGACCGCCGCCGCCCGCGTCTCCGGGAAGCGCCCCGTCCCCTCCGCAGTGATCGCGAACGGCCAGGGCGCCACCCCACCCCCCGGCGCCGCCCGCCCGCTTTCCACCTGCGCGATGGCCAGCAGCAGCCCGGCGGGGATCCCGCTCCCCCGCTCCGCCGCCGCGATCGCCTGGCGGCAGGCGCTCCATGCCCCCTCCGCCCGCGCGGCAGCTGGGACCAGCAGCGCCAGCAGGACCAGGACATGCCGCATGCCCCACCCCTGCCGCCCGCCAGCCGGCCGCGTCAACCAACCAGCGCGCGAACCGCCACCAGCCCCGTCAGCAGGAACTCATCCCCCTCCGGCGGCCCCGCGATCAGCAGCAGCCCCACCCCCACCGCCAGCGCCGAGACCATCAGCAGCGCCGCCAGCCGGAAGGCGCCCCGCACCGGCGACAGCATCAGGGACGTCATCATCCCCGCACCCCCCGCCAGCATCAGCGACGCCGCCGCGAACACCGCCGTCACGCCCGGCTTCCGCCGCCCAGCCACCAGGCCAGCGCCGCCGGCCACAGCCCGGCCCCATCCTTCGCGCCCATCGGGGTCTCCCCTTGTCCCTGTCCTGACCCCACATGGGGGGAGGACGGTAACGCCGGCATGGCGCGCTTGTGTCGAAACCTTGCCGGTGGCGCCCGCCGCGTGACAGGCGCCGCCGAAAGGCGCCGATTGACCGGCGATGCCCCCGCCCCCTAGCGTTCCACCCCAAGAAAACGGTCCGGGACACTGACCCATGGGTCCACTCACCAGGCCGCCGCGTCCGACGGGGGCCCCCAACATGACGGTGGCAGGGACGACCATCCCCCTGCCGCCCAACCTCGATGACCGCAGCGCCGCCATCCTGCGGGAGCTGGTGGAGATCTACGTCCAGACCGGGGAGCCCGTGGGCTCCCGCACCCTCTCCCGCCGCCTGCCCCAGGCGCTCTCGCCGGCCACCATCCGCAACGTGATGGCGGATCTGGAGGATGCCGGCCTGCTCTTCGCCCCCCATACCTCCGCCGGCCGCCTGCCGACCGAACGCGGGCTCCGCCTCTTCGTCGATGGCCTGCTGCAATTCGGCGCCCTGGCGGAGGAGGAGCGCGACGCCATCGCCGCCCGCTGCGCCTCCGGCGGCCGCAGCCTCCAGGAAACCCTGGGGGAGGCCGGCCAGATGCTCTCCGGCCTCGCCGGCGCCGCCGGCCTGGTCGTGGCCCCGAAGCGGGAGGCGCCGGTCCGCCACATCGAATTCGTGGCCCTCGGCCCCGGCCGCGCTTTGGTCGTGCTGGTCACGGCCGATGGCCAGGTGGAGAACCGGGTCATCGAGGTTCCGGCCGGCCTCCCCCCCTCCGCCCTGCAGCAGGCCAGCAACTACCTCAATGCCCGCCTCTCCGGCCGCACGCTGGATGAGACGCGCGGCACCGTGGCGCAGGAGATCGCCGCCAACCGCACCGCCCTCGATGCCCTGACCAACCAGGTGATCGAGGCCGGGCTCGGCACCTGGTCCGGCGGCAGCGGCGGCAGCCTCATCCTCCGCGGCCAGGCCAAGCTGCTGCAGAACCTCGACCATGTGCAGAAGGTGACGGAGATCCAGGCGCTGTTCGAGCGGCTGGAGGCGCAGGAGACGATGCTGCGGCTGCTCGACCTCGCCCAGCGCGGCGAAGGCGTGCAGATCTTCATCGGCGCGGAGAGCGGCCTCTTCGACAGCGCCGGCCTCTCCATGGTCGTGGCGCCCTTCCGCAACGGGCAGGAGAAGATCGTGGGCGCCATCGGCGTCATCGGCCCCACGCGGATCAATTACGGCCGCATCATCCCGGTGGTGGACTACACCGCGCGCGTGATCGGCCGCCTGCTGGGTTAGGCCCTGCGGACGTTCCACGGATAGGGCGAGGACCCCGGCAGGATCCCCGTGATGTCCCGCCGGAACGCCGTGCGGATCACGAACTGGCCGAGCGGCACGAAGGCCGCCTCATCCAGCGCATGCCGCCCGAGCTCGGAGGCCAGCGCCCGCTGGCGCCCCTCATCCGGCGCGTTCAGCCAGGCCTCGGCCAGCTCCTCCGCCCGGTCGGATTTCCACCAGCCGAACCACCCATTCGCCCCCTGCCCGCGCACGAGGAAGGAGGTCGCCGGGTTCGCCCAGGCGGAGGCGCCGCCCGTGGTGTGCAGGATCGACCAGCCGCCGCGATCCGTGGGTTCGCGATTGGCGCGGCGCTGCACCACCGTCCCCCAGTCGCTCTCCGACAGCTCGACGTTCATCCCCGCCCGCTTCAGCCGGTCCGCCGTCACCTGGCCGAGCGGCCCGATATCCGGGAAGTCGGTCGGGTTGATGATGACGACCTTCTGCCCGGCATAGCCGGCCTCCCGCAGCGCCGCCCGCGCGCGGTCAAGGTCGCCCGGCATCACCTCCGCGCCCAGATCCTCGAAATAGGGGGTGTGGCGCGGCCAGAGGCTGCGGCCCACCGACCAGTCCCGCATGTCGTCGCCGCGCGACGCCCGCATGTATTCGTCCTGCGCCACGGAAAGCCGCACGGCGCGCCGCACCCGCACATCGTCGAAGGGCGGCTGGAGGTTGTTCATCCGCAGCACCGCCATGCGGCCCGTGGGGTCCGTCACCTCCCGCCGCACGTCGCGGGACCGGGCGAGGAGCTGCTGCAGGTCCGGATGCGGCCGTTCCCACCAGTCGATCTCGCCGGCCTGCAGGGCCGCCGCCGCCGTCGCGGGGTCGGGCAGGATGTGCCACTCGATCCGCCGGAAATGCGCGACCTTGGCGCCGGAGGTCCAGGTGGGCGCCTCCTGCCGCGGCACATAGCCGTCGAACTTCTCATAGACCACGCGGCTGCCGGAATTGAACTCGCTGGCGATGAAGCGGTAGGGCCCCGATCCCACCATCTCCGTCACGGCGCGGGAGGGATCGGTCGCCGCCAGGCGGGCCGGCATGATGAAGGGGCTGGCGGCGTCGGGCTTGGCCAGCGCGTCCAGCATCAGCGGGAAGGGGCGGCGCAGGCGGATGACCATGGTGCGGTCATCGGCGGCGATCCATTCCTCCGCGACGCGGGCCAGCAGCTGCCCGAAGGGTTCGCGGGCGCACCAGCGGCGGATGGAGGCGATGCAGTCCACCGCCCGGACGGGTTCGCCATCATGGAAGCGAAGCCCCTCCCGCAGCCGGATGCGCCAGGTCAGCCCATCGGCGGAGACCTCATGCCCCTCCGCCATCTGCGGCGTCGGCCGCAGCTGCGCATCCACGCCATAGAGCGTGTCGAAGACGTAGAAGCCGTGGTTGCCGGTGACGGTCGCGGTGGTGAAGACCGGGTCCAGCACGCTGAGATTGGCCTGCGGCGCCATGCGCAGCGTGGTGGCACGGCTGTTCTGCGCGACAGCCGGCGCGGCAACCGCAAGGGCCGCGCCCGCGGCGAAAAGGTCCCGACGACGCATGATGCTAGCTCCCCGACCCCGCGGCGCTGACCGGCCGCTGTGGCGGGCAGGCTAGGGCCGGCTGTCACGACCCGGCAAGCCATCCGGTTCCGCGCCGGGCGGGCCTGCTGTAGCATCGGGCCGGTGACGGACAGCATTCCCCCCGCCGAGGGCGCGACCCCCGCCCTTGCCCAATGGTTCGCCGCCAAGGCCCAGCACCCCGATGCGCTGGTGTTCTTCCGGATGGGCGACTTCTTCGAGCTTTTCTTCAACGATGCCGAACGCGCCGCCCCGGTGCTGGACATCGCGGTGGCCCATCGGGGCGAGCATCGCGGCCAGCCCGTGCCCATGGCGGGCGTGCCCGTCCATGCCTGGGAAGCCTACCTCGCCCGGCTGATCCGCGCCGGCTTCCGCGTTGCCGTCTGCGACCAGATGGAGACGCCGGAACAGGCCAAGGCCCGGAAGGCGAGCACCATCCGGCGGGAGGTGGTGCGCGTCGTCACGCCCTCCACCGTGACGGAGGACGGGCTGCTGGAGGCCACCCGCCCCGCCTGGCTGCTGGCCCTCGCGGAAACCGACGGCGCCTTCGCCTGCGCCTGGCTGGATGTCTCGACCGGCGGCTTCGAGACGATGGCCCTGCCCAAGGGCGATCTCGGCGCGCTGCTGGCCCGGCTGGAGCCGGTGGAGGCGGTGGCGGAGCGGGATCTCGCGGAACTGCCCGAGCTGCTCGCCCGCCTGCCCGGCCGCATCGCCCATCGCGTGAAGCCCCGCGACCCCGCCCGGCTGCTGCGGGAGGCCTTCGGCGTCGCCACCCTGGAAGGCTTCGGCGTCTTCACGGAGGCCGAGCTGGCCGCCGCCGCCCAGGCCCTGTCCTATGTGCGGGAAACGCAGGCCGGCGCCCTGCCGCGCCTCGACCCGCCGCGCCCCCAGGCGGGTGCGGCCGGCACGCTGGCGCTGGATGCCGCCACGCGCCGCAGCCTGGAGATCCTGCGCGACCAGCGCGGCGGGGACCAGGCGACGCTGTTCGGCGCGGTCAACGCCACGCTGACCGCCGCCGGCGCGCGCGAACTCGCCGGCCGCCTGGCCGCGCCGCTGGCGGAGGCCGAGGCCGTCTCCGCCCGCCACGATGCCGTCGCCTTCCTGCTGGGGGCGGAGGCGACGCGGGGCGCGATCCGCGCGAGCCTGAAGGGCGCCCCGGACATGGCCCGCGCGCTGGCGCGGCTGGCGCTCGATCGCTTCGCGCCGCGGGATCTGGCGGCGCTGCTGGCGGGGCTGCGGATCGCCGCGATGGTGCGGGATGCCGTGCTGTCAGCGGTGCTGCCCCCGCCCGCCCTGCTGGCGGAGGCGGCGGTCGCATTGGCGGTCGAGGCCTCGCTGGAGGCCGAACTCTCCCGGGCGCTGAATGTACAAAAACTGCCGGCGAGGCTGGAGGATGGGGGGGTGATCGCCCCCGGCTATGATGGGGAGCTGGATGCGCTGCGGCGGCTGCGCGATGGCGGGCGGGACGCGATCGCGGCCCTGCAGCAGGACCTGGCCCAGGCCTGGGGCATCGCCAGCGTCAAGATCCGCCACCACCAGCAATTCGGCTTCCTGGCGGAGGTGCCGGCGGCGCCGGCCGAGAAGCTGCTCCGCGCCTCTCCCGTCCCGGCCGGCCAGCCCCTGGCGCCGATCCATCGCCAGACCATGGCCAATGCCGTCCGCTTCACCTGCGCCGCGCTCGCCGACCTCGACCGCAAGGTGGCGGAAGCGGGCGACCGCGCCGCGGCGCGGGAGCGTGCCTGCATCGCCCATCTCAAGCGCCTGGTGCTGGCGCAGGGCGATGCCATCGCGCGGGCGGCGCGCGCGCTGGCGGAGGTCGATGTCCATGCCGCCAGCGCGCATCTGGCCGCGGAAGGCGGCTGGTGCCGGCCGCAACTGACGGAACGCGCGGAATTCTGCATCGTGGCCGGCCGCCACCCGGTGGTGGAGGCGATGCAGAAGCGCGCCCGCGGCGCCGCCTTCGTGCCGAATGATTGCGACCTCTCGCCCGGCCGGCGCCTCTGCCTGCTGACCGGCCCCAACATGGCGGGCAAGTCCACCTGGCTGCGGCAGAACGCGCTGATGGTGGTCCTCGCCCAGGCCGGGATGTTCGTCCCCGCCCAATCCGCCCGCATCGGCCTGGTGGACCGGCTCTTCTCCCGTGTCGGCGGCGGGGACGACATCGCCGGCGGCCGGTCCACCTTCATGGTGGAGATGGCGGAAACCGCCGCCATCCTGAACCAGGCAACAGCCCGTTCACTGGTTGTGTTGGATGAAGTGGGCCGTGGGACCGCGACCTGGGATGGGCTGGCCATCGCCTGGGCGGTGCTGGAGGCGCTGCATGACCGCATCCGCTGCCGGGCCATCTTCGCGACCCATTTCCATGAACTCACGGCGCTGGCCGGGCGCCTGCCGGATGTGGCGCTCGCCTCCATGAAGGTGCGGGAATGGCGGGGGGAGGTCGTGTTCCAGCACCTCGTCGGCCCCGGCGCCTCCGAACGCAGCTGGGGCGTGCATGTGGCGCGCCTGGCCGGCGTGCCGCGCCCCGTGCTGGCGCGGGCGAACCAGGTGCTGCAGGCGCTGGAAGCCCGCGCGCGCGGCGGCGGGCCGGATGCGCTGGCGGAGGAACTGCCCCTCTTCGCGCAGCGCGTGTCCGCACCGCGCCGCACACTCTCCCCGATTGAAAGCGCACTGGCGGAGATGGACCTGGACGCGTTGTCCCCGCGGGAAGCACAGGAAGCGCTCTACCGGCTGAAGGCGCTCTCGGTGGAAGTTGACGCAGCGCAGCAAGAGAACCCTGTTGCGCGCCCAGGTGACACGGTAGTGTGACACGGATGACAGTCAGCCTCGGCCAACCGCCCGCCTCGGCGGCCGCTTCCGCGCTGCCACCCGCCGAGCCACCCGAGGTCCTGCCGGACCTGATCGCGGGGCTCGTCGAGGGCGGCCGGCCCGTCGCCCGCGACATCGCGCTCGGCCAGCTGCGACGGCAGTTGGGCCGCGTCCAGGGCCGCGTGCAGCGCGCCTTCGAAGCGCATGACCTCTCCGGCCTCGGCGCCGCGCGCTGGCTGGCAGCCCTCACGGACGGCATCGTCGGCGCCATCCACACCTACACCCTCGCCCAGGTGCCGCCGCAGGAACCCGGCGGCGCGGCGGAGGAGACCTTCTCCCTCATCGCGACGGGCGGCTATGGCCGCGGCGTGCTGGCGCCCTATTCGGACATCGACCTGCTCTTCCTGTCGGAAGCGCCGCTCGGCCCGCAGGGGCGCCGCGCGGTGGAATTTCTCCTGTATCTGCTCTGGGATCTCGGCCTGAAGGTCGGCCACGCCACGCGCACCATCGATGAATGCATCGAGGATGCGCGCGGCGACGTCACCATCCAGACGGCGCTGATCGATGCCCGCTACCTCGCCGGCAACCGCGCCGTGCATGACCGCTTCCAGGACACCTTCGCCGCCGCCCGCAAGGCCAGCGGCCTGGCCCCCTTCCTGGCCGCCAAGCGCGCGGAACGCACCACGCGCCATGCCCGCTACGGTGAAAGCCCCTTCCTGGTGGAGCCCCACGTCAAGGAAGGCCGGGGCGGGCTGCGCGACCTGCAGACCCTCTACTGGCTGGCGCGCCATGCCTTCGGCGTGCAGCGCATGCCCGAACTCGTCGGCCCCGAAAGCCCCGGCGGCGGGCTGCTGACGCCGCAGGAAGCGCGCAGCATCCGCCGCGCCTGGAACTTCCTCTGGACCGTCCGCTTCCACCTCCACTACGTGACGGGACGGGCGGAAGAACGCCTGACCTTCGACCTGCAGCCCGTGGTCGGCGCCCGCATGGGCTATACCCGCCACGGCGTGCAGGACGGCGTCGAGCGTTTCATGAAGCACCTGTTCCTGACGGCCAGGGACGTGGTGCGCCTGACGCGCCTGCTGGAACCCGCGATCGAACGCGCGGCGCTCGGCCCGCCCGCCGTGGTGCCGGCCGGCGATGCCGCGCTGTCCCATGCCGGCATGGCGCTGGCCGATGGCAAGGTGCTCTTCGCGCCCGACCGCCAGGTGGCGGAGGACCCCGCCATCATGCTCCGCCTGGTGCGCGCCGCGCGGGACAGGGGGCTCGAGATCCATCCGCTGGCGCATCGCGCGCTGATCCGCAACGCGCGCTATGCCGTGACGCTGCGCGACGACGCGGCCGCCAATGCGCTGTTCCTCGACCTGCTGACGGGCAAGGATTCACCGCGCTGGATGCGCGTGCTGAACGAGGTGGGGTTCCTGTCCCGCTTCATGCCGGACTGGGCCCGCATCGTCGGCCTCATGCAGTTCGACACCTACCACGTCTTCACCGTGGAGGAGCACACGATCGAGGCGATCGGCGTCCTCTCCGCCCTCGAACGCAACGAGCTGAACGAGATCGCGCCGGTGGCGTCGGAGCTGATCGGCCAGGTGCAGTCCCGCCGCGCGCTCTATGTCGCCGTCATGCTGCACGACATCGCCAAGGGCCGCGGCGGCGACCACAGCGAACTCGGCGCGCAGGTCGCGCTGGAGCTCTGTCCCCGCCTCGGCCTGTCGCCGGAGGAGACGGAGACCGTCTCCTGGCTCGTGCTCAACCACCTGCTGATCAGCGCCACCGCCTTCAAGCGCGACATCGACGACCCCAAGACCATCCTCGACATCGCCGAGACGGTGCAGTCGCCGGAGCGGCTGCGGCTGCTGCTGGTGCTGACGGTCGCCGACATGCGCGCGGTGGGCCCCAAGGTCTGGAACGGCTGGAAGGCGACCCTGCTGCGGGAGCTCTACTGGCGGGTCGCGGAGGTGCTGGCGGGCGGGCTTTCCGTGCCGGAGCGCGACACCCGGGTGGCGCGCGCGCGGGCGGCGGCGGCTTCCCTGCTGGAGACGATGGCGAAGCCGGACCTCGACCGGTTCCTCGGCCTCGGCTATCCCGGCTACTGGCTGTCCTTCGACCCGGAGACGCATGCCCGCCACGCGGAGATGATCCGCGATGCGGAGGCCGAGCAGGCGCCGCTCACGGTCCGCACCCGCGTGATCGAGGCACGGTCGGTCACGGAAGTCACCGTCTATTGCTCCGACCACCCCGGCCTGTTCAGCCGCATCGCCGGCGCGCTGGCGGTGGCGGGCGCTTCCATCGTCGATGCGCGCATCCACACCATGACCAACGGCATGGCGCTCGACACCTTCTGGGTGCAGGACGCGGCCGGCGGGGCCTTCGATGCGCCGCATCGCCTGGCCAGGCTCGCGGTGCTGATCGAGCAATCGCTCTCCGGCCGCCTGCGGCTGGAGCAGGAGATCGCGAAGCTCCGCCGCGAACCCGCCCGGCTGCGCGCCGTGACCATCCCGCCGCGCGTCGTGCTCGACAACCACGCCAGCAACACCCACACGGTGATCGAGGTGAATGGCCGCGACCGGCCGGGGCTGCTGCATGCGGTGACGGCGGCGATCAGCGGGCAGGGCCTGCAGATCGCCAGCGCCCACATCACCACCTATGGCGTGCGGGCCGTGGACGTCTTCTACGTGAAGGACGTCTTCGGCCTGAAGGTGGAGAATGAGCGCAAGCTGGCCTCGCTGCGCAGCGCGCTGCTGGTCGCGCTCGGCGCGCCGGATGTGCCGGTGGAGAGCGGCGTCAGGGTGGTGTGAGGCACGGGCTGCTGCTCGGCGCCTTGCTGCTTGGCCACGGAGGTGGCGTGCTGGCGTCCGAAGTGCCGCCCGCCTGCCTGGAGGAGCCGACACCCATCGGCCGGGCGATGTGCCTGAACGGTGCTTTGCAGGAAAGCGAACGTCGGGTCGCGGCGCTGGTGCGGCAGGCGGCCGCGCCACACCTCGGTCTGCGTGACCAGGACCTTGTGGCCGCACAGGACCATTGGCGGCGATACCGTGACCTTCATTGCGGCCTGCGTGAGCGGGATGGGGAATCCGCCGGCAGCGAAGCGCCGGCCGACATCGCGGCATGCCGGCTGACGATCACGGTTCAGCGCGAAGCGGCGTTGCGGGCACTGATCGGGGCGATGGGGCCGCGGTAGTGCCGCTCACGGCACCCCATTGGCCCCATGCTCGCGAAAGCCGGGCCGGGCGGTGAGCCTGGTGAGATAGGCGGCCACCGCGGGCAGGGCGGGCCGCTCGATCGGCGTCATCATCCAGCGGTTCACGGACAGACCGAGCACGATGTCGGCGAGCGTGAAATCGGGGCCGGCCGCGTAGGCGCCGGTGCGGGCCAGGTGCCCGTCCAGGATCCGCATCATCCCGTTCCAGGCGCGCGCGCTGGCGGCGATGCGGCCGGCATCCGCATGGTCGGGGTGGCGGCGGACCAGGCCCATGAAGGCGCCGCGCCAACTCGCGTTCAAATCCGTCGCCTGCCAGTCCATCCAGCGCTCCACCTCCGCCCGGGCGCGGGGCGCCGCCGGCAGCAGGTCCGCCCTTCCATGCTTCGCGGCCAGGTAGCGGCAGATCGTGTTGCTCTCCCACAGCACGCCCGCCTCATCCTCGATCACCGGCACCAGGCCATTGGGGTTGAGGGCGCGCAGCGCCGCCTCCCCGCCCCGATCCTCCCGCGCCACGGGGATGCCGATCTCGGCGCAGGTCCAGAGGACCTTGCGCACATTGATGGAGCTGGCCTGGCCGATCAGCCGAAGCGGGGGCAGGCTGAGCATGGGGGCGGTGATCCTTCCGGGCGTCCCCGCGTTGGTGCCACGACGCGACAGGAAGGACCACGCCATGGCGAGCGACAGCGAGAAGGACCGCACCTCCTTCACCGGCAAATACGACCTGGAGACCAAGACCGCGCGCCCGAAAAGCGTCGGCCCGCACCACGCGACGCGGGACCAGGAAGACCCGGCCGACAAGGGCATCGAGCCCGGCGCCGGCTATGCGAACGAGATCGCGGAGGTGAACGCGGCGCGCCGGGCCGGCGGCAAGCCGGCCAAGGGCAGCCCCGTGCAGATCAAGGTGAAGGGGGGCGCGCCCGGGGAGCCTGACGGCTCCGGCTGAACCCTCCCCTCCCCCTTCGCGCCGCTAAGCCCCTCGCAATCGCGAAGCGACCGGCTTTCGCCCCGCCGCCTTCGGTCGCATAACGGGGGCTGAAGGTTGGGGGAAATCAAGCACCATGGATGATGCGCGCAAGAACTCCGTCGAGGCCGTCGCGGATACACGCACGGCCCGGGTGACGGGCGAGGAAGCGCTCGCCATGCATGCCGAGGGCCGGCCCGGCAAGCTGGAGATCCGCCTCACCAAGCCGCTGATCACCGCGCGCGACCTCTCGCTGGCCTACAGCCCGGGCGTGGCGGCGCCCTGCCTCGAGATCCATCGCGACCCGTCGCTGGCCTATGACTACACCTCCAAGGGCAATTTCGTCGCCGTCATCAGCAACGGCACCGCCGTGCTCGGCCTCGGCAACCTCGGCGCCCTCGCCTCCAAGCCGGTGATGGAGGGCAAGGCGGCGCTGTTCAAGCGCTTCGCCGATGTGGACAGCATGGACCTCTGCGTGGCGACGGAGGATGTGGACGCCTTCGTCAACGCCGTCCGCTACCTCGGCCCCAGCTTCGGCGGCATCAACCTGGAAGACATCAAGGCCCCCGAATGCTTCGTCATCGAGCAGCGGCTGCGGGAGCTGATGGACATCCCCGTCTTCCATGACGACCAGCATGGGACGGCGATCGTCGCCGCCGCGGGGCTGATCAATGCCTGCCACCTGACGGGCCGTGACCTGAAGTCGGTGAAGCTCGTCATCAACGGCGCCGGCGCCGCCGCGGTCGCCTGCGCCGAGCTGGTCAAGGCCATGGGCATCCGCCCGCAGAACGTCATCCTGGCCGATACCAAGGGCGTGATCTATCGCGGCCGGACGGAGGGCATGAACCAGTGGAAGTCGGCCCATGCCGTGGAAACGCCGGCGCGGACGCTGGCCCAGGCGATGGAGGGCGCCGACTGCTTCATGGGCCTCTCCGTGAAGGGCGCCGTGACGCCGGCCATGGTGCGCAGCATGGCGCCCAATCCCGTGATCTTCGCCATGGCGAACCCCGACCCCGAGATCACGCCGGATGAGGCGCGCGCCGTGCGCCCCGACTGCATCGTGGCGACCGGCCGGTCAGACTACCCGAACCAGGTCAACAACGTCCTCGGCTTCCCCTTCATCTTCCGCGGCGCCCTCGATGTCCGCGCCTCCACCATCAACGATGCGATGAAGGTCGCGGCCGCCGAGGCTCTCGCCATGCTGGCGCGGGAGGATGTGCCGGAGGAGGTGGCGGGCGCCGGCGCCGGCAAGTCGCTGCGTTTCGGCCCCGACTACATCATCCCCAACGCCTTCGACCCGCGCCTGATCTCCCGCGTCTCCCCCGCCGTCGCCAAGGCGGCGATGGAAAGCGGCGTCGCCCGCAAGCCGATCACCGACCTCGCCCGCTACGCCCGCGACCTCGCCGGGCGCCTCGATGCCACCGCCGGCGCGATGGAGGCGATCGCGGAAAATGTCCGCGCCCATCCCCGCCGCGTGGTCTTCGCGGAAGGGGAGGAGGAGAAGGTCATCCGCGCCGCCATCGCCTTCCGCAACGCCGGCTACGGCACGCCGATCCTGGTGGGGCGGGAGGACCGGGTGAACGCCACCGTCGCCTCCCTCGGCATCCCGCTGGGCGAGGGGATCGAGATCCAGAACGCCCGCGTCTCCGCCAAGAACGGCGCCTATGCCGAATGGCTCTACGCCCGGCGGCAGCGGGAGGGTTTCCTGCTGCGCGACTGCCAGCGCCTGGTGAACCTGGACCGCAACGTCTTCGCCGCCTGCATGGTCGGCAATGGCGATGCGGATGCCATGGTCACCGGCGTGACGCGCAGCTACGCCGCGGCGCTGGAGGGCGTGCGCATGGCGATCGACCCGGCGCCGGATACGGTGCTGTTCGGGCTGACGCTGATGCTGGCGCGGCGGTCGGGCACCGTGCTGGTGGCGGACACCGCCATCCATGAACGGCCGGATGCCGCGACGCTGGCGGAAATCGCCATCCGCGCCGCGGCGGCTGCCCGCCGCATCGGGCAGGAACCGCGCGTCGCCTTCCTCTCCTTCTCCACCTTCGGCGATCCCAAGGGCAGCATCCCCGGCAATGTCCGCGATGCCGTGAAGCTGCTGGACCAGCGGGAGGTCGATTTCGAATACGATGGTGAGATGGCGGCCGATGTGGCGCTGGACCCGGAGCTGCGCGCCAAGCTCTATCCCTTCTGCCGCCTGACCGGCCCGGCCAATGTGCTGGTGATGCCCGGCCTGCATGCCGCGCATATCCTGACCAAGGCGGCGCCGCGCCTCACTTCCGCGCAGACCATCGGCCCGCTGCTGATGGGCCTCTCCGCGCCGGTGCAGATCGTGGGGATGGAGGCGGGGGTGAACCAGATCCTCGACATCGCCTGCCTCGCCGCCCACGCCGCCCTGCCGAAGTGAGACGGCAGGCCGGATGAGCAACCTGCGGCAGCGAAGCGGGCCGGAGGCCACGCCTCACGCCGCAGGCGTGCCTGAGGGGTAGGGAATGACCGTCTTCACCATCGGCTATGAGGAGACGACGCCCGCCAGGCTGCTGGCGGCGCTGACCGGCGCCGGGGTGAGGACGCTGGTCGATGTCCGGGCGCTGGCCAACAGCCGGCGCCCCGGCTTCGCCAAGCGGGCGCTCTCCGCCAGCCTGGAGGAGGCGGGCATCGGCTACCGCCACCTCCGCGCCCTCGGCACCCCCGCGGAAGGCCGGCAGGCCGTGCGCGAAGGCCGGCCCGACGACATGAAGCGCATCTTCGCCGCGACGCTGGCGGGCACCGAGGCCCAGGCCGCGCTGGCCGACCTGCGGGAGCAGGCGCGGCGGGAGCCCGTCTGCCTGCTCTGCCTGGAAGCCGACCACCGCCGCTGCCACCGGACCCTGGTGGCGGAAGCGCTGGGCCTGCCGGTCACGCACCTCGCGCCGTGAACGGCGCCGGCCGCCGGTATCATACTGCCGAGCCCATGTCGTGACCTGCGGCCGACACCGTCGGCCGAGGCCGCGAATGCGGCCCGCCGCTTATGCGGCGAAGCCAAGCGGCCGGATGGCCGCGCCGGCGCTTGAGGGCGGAAATGCGTCAGCATTTCCGCACATCGGTATCAGACCCCCAGATGCGCGCAGCGCGCCTCGTCGCCCGGCTGGCCCCAGATCGCCAGCCCCGCCAGGCGCATCACCGCCGGCACGCCGATCACCGCCTCCAGCCGCCGGAGCCAGGGGTTGATGTTGTCCTCCACCCCGCCCGCGCCCTGGTTACGCCCGTCATTGCCGATATCGTGGTCGATGCGGGGCAGCACCACGCCGGCGTAGAAGTCCCGGCGCAGGAATTGCGGCGTGTTGGAGAAGCGCGCCGTGATGGTCACCCCATCCGCCTTATCCTGTGCCGCCTGGGCCAGCAGCGCGTCGAAGCCCACCGCGACATTCGGCCGGCGGTTCAGGCGCAGCTGGTTGATGTCCGGGCGGCGGGCGAAGAGGTCCAGGATCCCGGCCAGCGACGGGCCGGGCGGGATGAATTCATGGTCCTGCTCCACCACCATCACCAGCTCCGCCGTGCCGCGGCCGAAGGCGTGCAGCCATTGCCGGCGCAGCCCGTGCTCGGTGTTGATCACCAGGCCCAGCCCCTCCGCCTCGCAGAACCGCATCAGGTTCGCCAGGAAGGCGCGGTTCATGGCGGTGTCGCGATGGTCGTAGAAGACCGTCATCGGCACACCCTCCGGCAGCTCGATCGACTGCCGCAGCGACCGCACCGCGGCCTCCAGCAGGCCGAGCCCCGGCGCGCCGAGATGGGCGTTGCGATGCAGCTTGCCCGAGACGTGGCAGAAGAAGACGACCTCCAGGCTCGCCGGCGCCGGCACCGCCAGGCGGCGTGACCACAGCATGACGGCCCCGTCGATCGCCGCCGCCGCCTCCGCCTCCCCCGCCTCCCGCAGCAGGTCCGCCGCGCGGGTCGCCAGCCCGCAGGCCAGCTCCATCGCGCCGCGCCCCAGCGCCACGCAGGCCAGCCCCGCCACCGCCCGCGCGCAGCCCGCATCCTGGCCGAGCGCGGTCCGGTAGCAGGCCTCGGCGGCGTCCAGCTCATCCTCCAGCAGGTGGATGTCGGCAAGCTGGCACCAGACCGGCACATCCTCCGCGCCATGGGCCGCCAGCCGCGCGGCCAGCCGGCCGCGCAGCGGCGCCGCCGCCAGGCGCAGCGTCTCCCGCGTCCTGGCATGGAAGGCGAAGGAGACGAGGCGCAGCAGGTGCGGGAAGGGAACGGCGGGATGGACGACGGCCCGGTTCCACAGATGGGTGCGGACCGGCCCGCCGAACTGCCGCTGCGACCGCAGGATGAAGTCGAGCCACTGGAACCGCGGCAGCACCAGGCCGGGGTGGCGGTCGATCAGCCCGACCAGCCGGGCCTGCAGCGCCAGGCGCCGCCCGGTGGTCTGCGGGCCGCCATCCCAGGCCGCCAGCACGGCCTCCACATAGGCCAGGCCGAACAGCGGCGCGCCGCCTTCGGCCAGCGCCTCGGGGAAGCGCCGGCAGCCTTCCTCCAGCGCGGCCAGGCCCGCCTCCAGCCGGCCGGCCCGCAGCAGGGCCCGGCCTTCCGCCAGCGCCTCATCCTGCGTCGGGGGGGGTAGCGTCTCGTGCAGCCTCGTCATCCCCACTGGCATCCGGGGCGGCAACCGAAGCGGCCGCCCGCCGGGAAGACCGGCGCGGCGGTGATGTCCCAGATCGGCCGGCCCTTGTCCATGACCGGGCTTCCGTCACGCATCCGCGGCCATCCGCCTTGCCGCCATCTCCCCGATCATCACGCAGGTGAAGTGCAGGTTGGCCCGGCAGTCCGACGGCATGATGGAGGCATCGGCCACGCGCAGCCCCTCCACCCCGCGCACCCGGAGGTCGGGGTCCACCACGCCGCGCGGATCCTCATGCGCCGTCATGCGGCAGGTGCCGGCGGCGTGCTGGATGTCCCCGGCCTCCGCCAGCATCAGCGCGTCCAGCGCCGCATCCGGCAGCGAGGCAGCCTCCTCCATCGTCAGCGCCGTCTCCCCGAAGGTGATGGCCTCCGCGATCCCCGCCACGGGATCCAGGGCGCAGAGCTGCGCCAGCCGCCGCACCCCGTCGCGCATCCGCGCGCGGTCCAGCGGATGGTCCAGCATGTTCTCCTCCACCTCCGGCTGCGCCGCGGGGTCGGCGGAGGCCAGCCGCAGGGACCCGCGCGACAGCGCGTCATACAGCGCGATGCCGATCGCCCCGTTCGGCGCCGGGTCGTCATCCCCGGACAGGCCGCGATGGTTGTAGGCGATCAGGATCATGTCCCGCTCGCCGCCCATCCCGCTGGAATAGGTCACGCAGCAATTGGTGTGGCGCGCCTCCGCGCCCTGCGCCCGGTGGCCCGGCCTCAGCGCCAGGCTGGCGCGCAGGATCGGATGGTCCATGAGATGCGCGCCGACCGAGGGCTGGTCATGCCGCACCGCGATGCCGAGCGCCCGCAGATCGGCCGCCGGCCCGATGCCGCTGCGCATCAGCAGGGCCGGCGAATGGATGGCGCCGGCGCAGAGCACGACCTGCCGCGCCGCGACCTCCTCCCACGGCCCGTCGCCGAAGCGCACCCGCACGCCGCGGGCGCGGCTGCCCTCGAACACCACGCGGTCCACCAGCGCCTCGCCGCGGATCTCCAGGTTCGGCCGCCCGCGGGCCGGCTCCAGGTAGCCGTCATTGGTGGTCACGCGCCGCCCGTCGCGCAGGTTGATCGGGTTGCAGGAAATGCCCTCCCCCTCCGGCGCGTTGAGGTCCGCCTTCCAGGGATGCCCCGCGGCCAGCGCGGCGTCGCGCAGCGCGCGGTCCACCGCGCCCCAGCGATCCTCCGGCATGCGCCACACCGGCAGGGGGCCGCCCTGCTTGCGGCCGGGCGCGCCGAAATCGGCATCGTCCTCGATCGCGTCGAACAGCGGCATGACGCGGGATGCCGACCAGCCCTCGCAGCCCGCTTCCGCCCAGGCATCGAAGGCGGCGGGCACGCCGCGGATGGCGATCTGGGCATTGACGGTGGAGGACCCGCCGAGGGCCCGGCCGCGCCAGTAGAAGCGCGGCGCCTGCGCCCGGGTGCGGCGCGCCATCAGCCCCGGCCATTGCCATTCCGCCTGGTGGGCGGGGTGGTGCATGAAGGGGATGATGTTGGGGCTGCGCAGCGCGGCCGGGGCCTCCGCCGCCCGCCAGTCCCGCCCCGCTTCCAGCAGCAGCACGCGCCGGCGCGGGTCTTCGGAGAGCCTGGCGGCGAGGGTCGCGCCCGCGGACCCGCCCCCCACCACGATCACGTCATGCAAGGCGCCCGATCCCCATGCCCCGGTTGAGGGGGGCGATGATACCGGCCGCTCAGCGCCCGCGCATATAGGCGCGCTCCGGCCGGTAGGTCAGCCAGCGGCGGAGGTTGCGCAGGAAGTCGCGCACCGGGGTGCGGGCGCGGAAGGGAAGGGCGGTGATGCTGGGCATGGCGGGGCTCCCCGCTGGCGATGGGGTGCGCCCTCCTGGCGGGGCAGCCTCGGGCCGCCTTGGGTCATCATGCGGGAGCCCCATGAATGGTCCCTTAGCGGCGTCGCGTTTTCCCCCCCGATCCGGGCGGCTGGCGGGATGCCCCCTTCACATCCGGCGGAGCGCCCCCGGGCGGGCCGGGCGATTCCGCCAGGCGCGCCAAGGGCCTGGCCCCGCCAAGCGATATCTCCGCAACCCTGGCCGCCGGCCAGGCGCCTTGCCGGCGGCGGGGGCGCTGATAGCCCAGCCGGCCATGACCCCTTCACGACATGCCCCGGCCCGGCATCCCGCGGCCCCCACCCGCCGCGCCGTCACGGCCGGCCTTCTCTCCGCCACGGCGCTGCCCACCGCCGGCCTCGCCGCCTTCGCGCCGGAGCTCGAGGCCCGGGTGGCGCAGGCCGCGCGCGCCTTCATGGAACGGACGGGCGCGCCGGGCCTGGCGATCGGCCTCGCCGGCCCCGCGGGGCGGCGCCTCTTCTTCTTCGGCATGGCCGATCCCGCCCGCGCCGCGCCGGTGGGGGACGGGACGCTGTTCGAACTCGGATCGCTCAGCAAGCTGGTCACCGTGGCCCTCGCCGCCCTGGCGGTGGAGGAGGGGCGCCTGCGCTGGGAGGATGCGCCAGGCCGCCATGTGCCGGAGATCAGCGGCCCCGGCACGGATCGCCTGACCCTGCTGCACCTCGCCACCCACTGCACCGGCGGCATGCCGCTGCAATTCCCCGCCGAGGTCCGGGGCTGGGCGGATGCGGCGGCCTGGTACCGCGCCTGGGTGCCGCCCGCCCCGCCCGGCACGCTGCGCGCCTATGCCAACCCCTCCATCGGCCTGCTCGGCGTGGTGGCGGCGCGGGCGCTGGGGGGGGATTTCGCCGCCCTGGCGCGGGACCGCGTGCTGCGCCCGCTCGGCCTCGAGGCCAGCTGGCATGCGGTGCCGGCCGCGCGGCAGGGCGCCTATGCGCAGGGCCATACGCGGGATGGCCGGCCGATCCGCCTGGCGCCCGGGCCGCTCGACCTGGAAGCCTATGGCCTGCGGGCCACGGCCCCCGACCTGCTGCGGCTGGTGGAGGCGCAGATGGGCCTCCTCCCCCCGCCCGCGCCGCTCGGCGCCGCGCTCGCCGCGCTGCCCCTGGGCCGCTACCGCAGCGGGGCGCTGACGCAGGGGGCGATCTGGGAATGGTACCCCCCGCCCGCCACGGCGGAGGCGATCGCCGCCGGGAACGCCGATGGCATGGTGCTCCGCCCGAACGCCGCCGCGGCGCTGTCGCCGCCGCTCCCGCCCCCGGACGGGGCCTTCGTGAACAAGACCGGCGCGACCAACGGCTTCGGCGGCTACGCGGCCTATGCGGCGGGGCGGGGGCTCGGCCTCGTCATCCTCGCCAACCGCAACCACCCGACGGCGGAGCGCCTGGCGCTGGCCCTGGAGCTGCGCGCGATCATCGGGGCCTGACCGCCCCGGCCGGGCCGGCCCGCCATCCGCGGGCCCTACCGGGCCTTGCGGATGATCAGCCCGATCGAGGTCGCGACATGCTCGCCCATGGCCAGCCGCAGATGTGGCGTATCCGCCACCGGCAGCGCGCCGCCTTCCTCCGCGAAGGGGGGCAGGTCCACGAACTGGTCCAGCACGCCCCGGCCGGGGTCGAAATCCACCGGCAGCAGCTCATGCCCCGCCGCCGCCAGCCGCTCGCCCAGCGCCTCGATGTGGCGGCGCTGGAACAGCACGGTGACGCCGGATTCCGGCGTCGGCCCCTCGGCGGCCATGTTGAATTCCGTGGTGTGCACGGCGATGCCGCCGGGGCGCAGGCAGTCCATGGCCCGCACCACGAAATCGAGGCCCGCCTGGATGCTGCCCAGATGTTCCAGGGAACAGACGGACCAGACGAAATCCCGGCCGCCATCGGCCAGCTCATCGGGGATGCGCCGCATGTCGGCGGGCTGGAAGGTCACGCGCTGGTCGAAGACCTCGCGCTCC
Source organism: Falsiroseomonas ponticola (assembly GCF_016805305.1). GTDB lineage: Bacteria > Pseudomonadota > Alphaproteobacteria > Acetobacterales > Acetobacteraceae > Falsiroseomonas > Falsiroseomonas ponticola. The sequence continues at coordinate 696,002 of NZ_JAERQN010000001.1, forward strand.
ACCAGCGTCGGCCAGAACAGGTCGTCCAGCTCGCTGGCATGCTGCCCCGTCGCCTGCCAGCCCCGCGCCGCCTGCTCCTGCTGCGCCAGGTCGGTGGCCAGCACCTCCACCCCATGGGCGGCGAAGAAGGCGGGCAGCATCTCCCGCCCCACGGCGAAGCCCAGCGCCCGGCGGCGGCCGTTCAGCATGCCGGCCTCCCACAGCGCCTGGGCGACGAAGCAATCCTCCCACACCTTGCGGTGATAGACCGGCAGCATGCCGAGCCGGGCGCACCAGTAGTGCAGCCAGGGCTGCTCGATATCCGCCTGGCGGCAGAGGCCGGAGGTGAGCCGCACCTGCACGGGGAAGGATTGCGGCGGCACCCCCGGCCCGGCGATGCCGCTGGCATAGAGCTGCCGCGCGAAGGCGGAGCCCAGCACCTTGGTGTTCCACGCCGCGTGCCGTGCCTCCGCCGAGGGTCCGGCGGCGCGGCTGGCAAGGTCCGCCACCCCCTGCCGCCCGCGCGTGATCAGCGCCGAAACGCGCCGCAGCATGCCGTGTCTGTCCATGCCGCTCCCTCTGCCCCCGAATCCCGCCCGGGGCAACGGGTGGGATGGGGTGGGGCCATGCCCCCCGGGCGGCCGCCGGCCGCGCCGGGGATGCGCGCGCCTCAGCTATCCAGGCGGATGCCGAGGTCCCGGATCAGCGGCCGCCAGGTCGCGTTCTCCTGCGCCACGAAGGCGTTGAACTGCGCCGGCGTCCAGGGCTGGTACTCGATGCCGAGGTCCGCCAGCCGCCGCGCCAGCTCGGGCGAGGTCATGGCCCGGATCATCTCCTCCGCCAGCCGGGCGATGACGGGGGCGGGGGTGCCGGCCGGCACGCTCATCCCCTGCCAGCCATAGGCGACCGCGTCATGGCCCAGGTCGCGGAGCGTCGGCACCTCCGGGAACAGCGCGCTGCGCGCCTCGCTCATCACGCAGAGCGCGCGGACGCGGCCATCGCGGATGAAGGGCGTGCCCGTCGCGGTGTCGATCACCACCACGTCCACATTGCCCGCCAGCAGGTCCTGCATGGCGGCGGGCCCGCCGCGATAGGGCACATGCTCCGCCGCCAGGCCCGTGCGCCGCTTCACCAGCTCCATCGCCAGGTGGTGGGGGGAGGCGACGGCCGGCGTGCCATAGGTCGGCGCCTTGGCCCGCGATGCCGCGACGAGGCCCGCGAAATCCCGCACCGGGTCATTGGGCCGCACCACGATGTAGAGCGGGAAGCGCCCGATGAAGCCCACACCGGCGAAATCCCGGTCCGGGTCGTAGGGCAGCCGGGCATAGAGCGCCGGGTTGTAGGTCAGGATGCCGTTGTCCACATGCATCCAGGTGTAGCCATCCGCCGGGGCCCGCGCGACGATCTCGCTGGCCAGCACGGCGCCGCCGCCGGGCCGGTTCTCCACCACCACGTTCTGGCCGAGCCGCGGGCCCATCTGCGCCGCGATCAGCCGCGCGAAGGCGTCCGATGCGCCGCCCGGCGGATAGCCGACGATCCAGCGCAGCGGCCGGTCCGGCCAGGCGGCCTGCGCGGCCGCGCCCCGCGCCAGGCCCGCCACCCCCAACCCCGCCGCGCCCGCGATGAGCCCCCGACGTCCGACCATGCCCCGATCTCCTGGAATTCAGGGCGGCCATTCTGCGGGCCCGCGCGCCCGGCGCAACCGGAATGCGCGGCCCCATGGCGCCCGGCGCGGGCATTCCCTGCCCGGCAATGCGGCAACAAGGGCCAGCCATGCGCAGTCAGCGCGCGATTAACCCGAAACCTGTCTTGATCCTGCCATACCGAGGCAGGACATTCGCGGCATGCGCGCGATGATTGGCATTTCCTGCTGCGTGAAGGCGTTCGGCATCTTCGCCACGCCCAATCACGCGGCGTCCGACAGCTACATCCGGGTCACGCTCGGCCCGATCGGCGGCGTCCCCGTGCTGCTGCCCGCGGCCGGGGAGGCGCTGGTGCCGGAGATCCTGCCCCGCCTCGATGGCCTGATGCTGACGGGCAGCCGGTCCAACGTGCATCCCGACCACTACCAGGGCCCCGCCCATGCCGAGGGCACGCCGGAGGATGTGGCGCGGGACAGCACGACCCTGCCCCTGATCCGCGCCGCCATCGCGGCCGGCCTGCCCGTGCTGGCGATCTGCCGCGGCTTCCAGGAACTCAACGTCGCGCTCGGCGGCTCGCTCGACCAGCGCATCCAGGACCTGCCCGGCCGCCTCGACCATTCCACCCCCTCGGATCAGAAACTTCCGAAAGTCCGCACCGGCAAGGCCCACCCCGTGCGCCTTTCGGCCGACAGCCAATTGGCAAAAATCTGGGCGGCGGCGGGGCTGCGCTTCCGGCCGGAAGCGGTGCCGGTGAACTCGCTGCACAACCAGGGCATCTGCCGCATCGCGCCGCGCCTGGTGGCGGAAGCCTGGGCGCCCGACGGCACGATCGAGGCCGTGCGCGTCGCCGATGCGCCGGGCTTCGCCATGGGCGTGCAATGGCACCCGGAATATGACTGGGAGCATGACGCGCTGAGCCGCACGATCTTCGAGGTCTTCGGCGCCGCCTGCGCCGACTGGGCCGCGGGACGAAGGCCGGAAGCCGCCGCCGCGCGACGCGCCGCGGCCTGACTCCGCAACGACCATCGCCACGCGCTTCACGTCCACGCGACCTGCCTTGGCCATGCCCGATTTTCCCGGTCGGACATGCATTCGCCTTTTGCAAGCGGGGCTTGCGGCGGGCTAACCTTCCCGTGCCGGCCTTGACTTCGCCGGTGGACGAAGCCCGGTTCCCCTGCCGGCTCGCCCGACCATTCCGATCGGAACGTTAGCGTGGCGCCCGGTCACCCCCCTGACCGGGCGCTTTTCCGAGCGCATCATGGCCGCATCGCAAGGGGCACCCATCATGGACCAGGACAGGCTCGCGGGACTCAAGGCGCGCTTCGGCGCCGCGGCCTCCGGCGCCGGGGAGACCGAGGACCCCCTCTTCCGCCGCATCATCGACAGCCAGTTCCAGGGCGACCGCCGCGCCTGGCCCTTCGCCGGCATTTCGACCTTCTGCGGCGCGCGCCTCGAAGCCGATCCGATCGCCAACCCGCCGGAGATCGGGCTGCTCGGCGTGCCCATGGACCTCGGCGTCACCAACCGCGCGGGCTCGCGCCTCGGCCCGCGCGCCCTCCGCGCGGTGGAGCGCATCGGCCCCTATGAGCCCGCCCTGCACATGGCGCCGCTGACGGAGGCGCGCGTGGCCGATATCGGCGACGTGCCCATGGCGTCCCGCTTCTCGCTGGAACAATGCCATGCGGATATCGAGGCGCATGTGGCCAGGCTGCACGCGGCCGGCATCCGCCTGGTCTCCGCCGGCGGGGACCATTCCATCAGCCTGCCCATCCTGAAGGCGCTGGGCCGGGACCGCCCCTTGGGCATGGTCCATATCGACGCCCATGCCGATACGGGGGGCGAGTACGAGGGCACCCGCTTCCACCATGGCGGCCCCTTCCGCCAGGCGGTGCTGGAGGGGGTGCTGGACCCCGACCGCACCATCCAGATCGGCATCCGCGGCGGCGCCGGCTACCTCTGGGAATTCTCCACCGCGTCAGGGATGACCCTGCTGCCGATGCATGAGGTGGCGGCCATGGGCATCCCCGCCGTCATCGCACGCGCCCGCCAGGTGGCGACGGGGCCCATCTACGTCTCCTTCGACATCGATGCCGTCGATCCCGGCTTCGCGCCGGGTACCGGCACGCCGGAAGTGGGCGGCCTGGCGCCGGTCCAGGTGCTGGAGCTGCTGCGCGGCCTGGCGGGGCTCGACGTGGTGGGCGGCGATGTGGTGGAGGTCGCGCCGCAATATGATGGATCGACCGCCACCGCCCAGATCGGCGCCCAGGTCATGTTTCAGGTGATCTGCCTGCTCGCCCGCGCGCCTTCGTTCCGCCGATAGGGCCGGAAACTTAGGAAAACCCCGCCTTCAACAAGCGATTCCGGCCTGTTATGTAGGGTCCGTTATCGGGGGCCATGGGGCCTGGGGGCGGGTCCGCCCCGGGGCCGCTTCAGAACGTCGGGATATCGGGTGCCATGAAGTTCACGGTGGACAGGGCAGTGCTGCTCAAGGCGCTCGCGCATGTGCAGAGCGTGGTGGAGCGGCGCAACACCATCCCCATCCTGGCGAATGTGCTGCTGGAAGCCCGCGATGGCGGCCTGCGCCTGACCGCCACCGACATGGAGATCGCGGTGGTGGAGGAAGTGCCGGGCGTCACCGTCGCCCGCACCGGCCGCACCACGGCCCCCGCCGCGACGCTGTTCGAACTCGTCCGCAAGCTGCCCGAGTCCGCGAAGATCGAGCTGGACCACCCCGGCGGCGACAGCCAGCTGACGCTCCGCGCCGGCCGCTTCGACGCCAAGCTCGCCGTCCTGCCGGTCGAGGATTTTCCCTCGATGACCGAAGGGAAGCTCCCGCACCGCTTCGCGCTGCCGGCCGGCCAATTGCGGGAACTGATCGACCGCACGCGCTTCGCCATCAGCACGGAGGAGACGCGCTACTACCTCAACGGCATCTACATCCACGCGACGGAAGCCGGCGGCGCCAAGGTGCTGCGCGCCGTGGCCACGGATGGCCATCGCCTGGCCCGCGTGGAGGAGCCGCTGCCGGACGGCGCCAGCGGCATGCCCGGCGTCATCATCCCCCGCAAGACGGTGAACGAGCTGCGCAAGCTGGCGGAGGAGGTGCAGGACGAGATCGCCGTCGCGCTTTCCGACACCAAGATCCGCTTCACCCTCGGCCCGGTGCAGCTGACCTCCAAGCTGATCGACGGCACCTTCCCGGAATATGAGCGCGTCATCCCCCGCGGGAACGACAAGATCCTGAAGGTGACGAAGAAGGACTTCGCCGAGGCCGTCGGCCGCGTCGCCGGCATCAGCAGCGAGCGGTCGCGCCCCGTGAAGCTCAGCGTGGACCGCAACCACCTGCTGCTCTCCGCCGCCAGCGCCGAGCTCGGCCAGGCGCAGGAGGAGCTGGATGGCGACGTGGTGAGCTACGAGAACGCCCCCATCGAGATCGGCTTCCAGGCCCGCTACCTCAACGACATCACCGACCAGATCGCGGAGACGGTGGAGTTCCGCTTCTCCGACGGATCGGCGCCGACGATCGTGACGGACAGCGCGAAGCCGGAAGCGCTCTACGTCCTGATGCCGATGCGGGTGTGACGACGGGCGGGGAGGCTAGGAACAGCCTCCCCACAACCGCTCATCGAAGCGGAAGGGCGTGACGGCCAGGATGCGCGCCTCGCCCGCCCGCGGATGCGCCGGGTTCAGCAGCAGGTTCCGGCCTTCCCGCAGCACCATGGAGGGCACGGAGAGCACCGCGCTCCGCCCGCCCGCGATCCAGCCATCGCCGGCCGCGCGCGGATCCTCCGGCATGGCGGCCACCACCTCGACATCCGCGGGCAGCGCGACGCGGACCAGCACATGGTCATGCGTGACCCCGGCATAGGGCATGTCGAGATGCACGCGCGCTTCCAGCACCGCGAGCGCGGGATGCTCGGACAGATAGACCAGCGCGCGGCCGGGGCTGTTCCAGCGCTGCCCGTCCCGCGCCTTGTCGCCGGAAAGCCCCACCTGGCCCTCGCGGCAGATCTGCCAGCCCGTCAGTTCGTCCATCGGCCCCGATGACGCGGCGGCGGCGCGCCGAGTTGCTAGCTGGCGTCGTAATCAACCGAGACGCTGGCCCCGAGCGGCCGCGCCTGGCAGCTCAGCACGAAGCCGGCCTCGGTCTCCCAGGGCTGGAGCGAGTAGTTCGTCGCCATCGCGACCGCGCCCTCCGTCACCTTCGCCCGGCAGGTGCAGCACATGCCCCCGCGGCAGGACCAGGGCAGGTCGAGCCCCGCGCGCAGCCCGGCCTCCAGCACCGTCTCCCCCGATGCCATCGGCACGTCGCGCGTGACGCCATCGACGGTGATGGTCGCCATCGCCGCCGGCGGCGCTTCCGGTGCCGCCACGGGCCGGGGGCGGGGCAAGGCGCCGGCGGCCGGCGTGAAGCGTTCCTCCTGGATGCGCGCGGGATCCATCCCGAGCCCTTCCAGCGCCTGGCGCGCGCCCTCCGCCATCCCCTCCGGCCCGCAGAGGAACGCCGCGTCGACGGCGCCCACCGGCACCAGCCCCGGCAGCAGCGCCGCGATCCGCGCGGCATCGAGCCGCCCATGCAGCGCGCTCAGCTCATGCTTCTCCCGGCTCAGCACATGCACAACGGCGAAGCGGGACAGGTACCGGTCCTTCAGCCGTTCCAGCGCTTCCCGGAACATGATGCCGGCGGCGTCGCGATTGCCGTAGAGCAGCACGAAGCGCGCGCGCGGCTCCCGCGCCAGCAGGCTGGCGGCGATGGAGAGGATCGGCGTGATCCCGCTGCCGCAGGCAATGCCCAGCACCGTGCGGGGCGCCGCCGCCGCATCCGGCATCAGCCCGAAGCGGCCTTCCGGCGCCATCGCCTCCACCACATCGCCCGGCTTCAACCGCTCCACCGCCCAGGTCGAGAAGGCACCGCCCGCGACGCGCTTGATGCCGACGCGAAGCGTCCCGTCATCCAGGCCCGAGCAGATCGAATAGCTCCGCCGCTGCTCCACCCCCTCCACCACGCGGCGGAAGGTCAGGTACTGGCCCGGCGTGAAGCGGAAATCGGCCTGCGGCGGCGGCTGCAGCGTGATGGCGACGGCATCGTTTGTTTCACGGGAAACATCGACGACCCGCAACGGATGGAAACGGGTGGACACGGCGTTCATCGGCGCCTCGCTACAGGCATTTGAAGGCATCGAAGGGCTCGCGGCAGGCGGTGCAGCGCCACAGCGCCTTGCAGGCCGTGCTGCCGAATTCCGAGAGCTTCTCCGTGGCCGCGCTGCCGCAGCGCGGGCAGGGCGTGTCGTCATCCGCGCCGAACAGCGCGCGCCGCCCCGCCCGCTTCGCCGGCGGCGCGATGCCGTAGTCCCGCAGCGCCTGGCGCCCGGCTTCCGTTATCCAGTCGGTCGTCCAGGCGGGCGACAGCACCAGCCGCACGCGCACCTGCGGAAACCCGGCGGAGGCCAGCGCGGCCTCCACCTCCCACGCGATCACGTTCATGGCGGGGCAGCCGGAATAGGTCGGCGTGATGTCCACCTCCACCCCGCCACCGCTCATCCGCACATCGCGCAGCACGCCGAGATCGCCGATGCCCAGCACCGGAATCTCCGGGTCCACCACCGCGCCGGCGATGGCCCTGGCACGCGCCAGGTCGAGCGTGACGACGCTCACCACGTCGCCCCGGGATAGGCGCGCTGCAGATGCTGCATCACCGCCAGCATGTGGCCGAGATGCTCGGTATGCACGCCGCGGCGCCCGCCCTTCTGCATCCAGCCATCGCGCGGCCGCTCCAGCCCCGCCTCGGCCAGGACGCGCGCCACCGTCGCCTCGAAGGCCGGGCGCAGCGATGCCGGATCGGGCAGCAGCAGCGCCACCGCGCCATGCTCCGCGATGAAGAGTTCGCCGGTATAGGGCCAGAGCTTCGCCACCGCCGCCGCCGCGCGCGCCCGGCTTTCCGCCGTCCCGTCGCCCAGCCGGATCATCCATTCCCCGGCATGGCGAAGATGGTAGGTCACCTCCTTCTCCGCCTTGGCCGCGATGGCGGCAAGCCGCGCATCGGGGGAGGACATGGCCGCCTGCCACCAGGGCAGCATCACGGCGCTGGCCAGGAACAGCCGCGCGATGGTCTCCGCGAAATCGCCGCGCGGCAGCTCGAAGATCAGCGCGTTGCGGAATTGCGGGGCGTCGCGGCGATAGGCGAAGTCATCCTCGCCATGCCCCGCGCCCTCGACCTCCGCCGCGTACTGGTACAGCGACCGCGCCTGGCCGAGCAGGTCCAGCGCGACATTCGCCAGCGCCAGATCCTCCTCCAGCATCGGCGCATGGCCACACCATTCGGACAGGCGATGCGCATGCACCAGCGCGTCATCCGCGCGGGCGAGGAGCGCCTCCACGAAAGGCGAGGCAGCGACGGTGATCGTCGTCATCTCACATATGCCCGATCTCGTCGGGCACCTCGTAGAAGGTGGGGTGGCGGTAGATCTTGTCCGCCGTCGGCTCGAACAGCGAATCCCGGTCCGCCGGGTCGCTCGCCGTGATGGCGGAGGACGGCACGACCCAGAGCGAGAGCCCCTCGCCGCGCCGCGTATAGGTATCCCGCGCCGCCTGCAGCGCCATCTCCGCATCCGCCGCATGCACGCTGCCGGCGTGGCGATGCGCGAGTCCCGCGCGGGCACGCACGAAGACTTCCCAGATGGGCATGGGGGTTTCGCTCATCGCGCTCACTCCGCCGCCTCGGCCATCGCGGCGCGGCGCGCGCGGCGCTTGGCGGCATGCGCCAGCGCCGCCTCCCGCACCCAGGCGCCCTCCGCATGGGCTTTCCGCCGCGCCTCCAGCCTCTCCCGGTTGCAGGGCCCGTTCCCGGCCAGCACCTGCCGGAACTCCTCCCAGTCGATGGCGCCATACCGCCAATGCCCCGCTTCCTCGTCGTACCGAAGCGCCGGGTCCGGGAAGGTCAGCCCGAGGAAATGGCCCTGCGGCACCGTCGCATCGACGAATTGCTGGCGCAGCGCATCGTTGGTGAAGCGCTTGATCTTCCAGCGCATGGACTGGTCGGTATGCGCACTTTCCGCGTCCGGCGGGCCGAACATCATCAGGGAGGGCCACCACCAGCGGTCCAGCGCATCCTGCGCCATCGCCTTCTGCTGCGCCGTGCCGCGCGCGAGCGTCAGCATGATCTCGTAGCCCTGCCGCTGGTGGAAGCTCTCCTCCTTGCAGATGCGCACCATGGCGCGCGCATAGGGGCCGTAGCTCGTCCGGCAGAGCGGGATCTGGTTCATGATCGCCGCGCCATCCACCAGCCAGCCGATCGCGCCGATATCGGCCCAGCTCAGCGTCGGGTAGTTGAAGATCGAGGAATACTTGGCCTTGCCCGACAGCAGCTGGTCGACCAGCTCCTCGCGCCCCGTGCCCAGCGTCTCCGCCGCCGCATACAGGTAGAGCCCGTGCCCGCCCTCATCCTGCACCTTGGCCAGCAGCGCCGCCTTGCGGCGCAGGCTCGGCGCGCGGGTGATCCAGTTGCCCTCCGGCAGCATGCCGACGATCTCGCTATGCGCGTGCTGGCTGATCTGCCGCGTCAGCGTCCGCCGGTAGGCCTCCGGCATCCAGTCATTCGGCTCGATCTTGTCCTCGGCCGCGACCCGCGCCTCGAACCGCGCCAGGCGCTCCGGATCCTCCGCCGGGCCCGAAGCCGGCGCCACATCCTTCTGGCTCAGGGCCTGGGTGTACACCGGCGCCTCCTCCGCTTTCGGGGGAGGTTATGTCACAGATACCGCCAAGTAAAGCAAGAATGACGTAACACGTCAGCCGAGCCCGAACCGCCCCGCCAGCTCCGCCGGCGGCAGCTGCCCCGCCTCCGCCCGGCCCGCCTCGTCCAGCCAGGCCTCCGCCGCCGGCACCAGCCGCGCATAGAGCCGCGCGGCCAGCGCCGCCGCATCCCGCCCCGGCCAGCGCTCCGGCAGCAGCGCATCCGGCAGCGCCGGGTCCCGCAGCGCGATCCGCCGCCACTCATGCACCAGCCTGAGGCGCAGCGGCAGCGCCTCCGCCGCCTCCGGCCGCAGCTCGTCCAGCGGCGCGAAGGCCTCGACGAAGCGCTCATGCGCCGCGGCGATCGCCTCCAGCGGCCAGGCCCGCGCCGCCAGGTCCCGCGCCTCCGCCAGGTGGCGCGGCGTCGCCATCAGCACCGTGGCGGCCGCCGGCAGGGCCTCCGCCGCCCCCCGCAGGCCGATCCAGAGGCCCGGCGCCGCCTGGCCGAACTGGCTCGCCACCAGCGCCTCCACCACCGCCGGGTCGCTCGTCATCGCCAGGCGGAACTGGCCGTCCCAGGCCGGCGGCACGGTGCGGTAGATGCGCCGCGCCGCCGCGCCGAAGGCGGCCTCCCCCCGCGGCCCCAGCCGGTAGAAGGAATTCCGGCCGACGCGATTGCGCGCCAGCCACCCCTCCTCCGTCAGCCGCGACATGGCGGTGCGCACCTGCCCGGGATTGCAGCCGAAATGGTCGAGGATCTGCTGCAGCGACCCCAGCCACAGCGATCCCCCCCGCGGCGCCACGGCATCCCCCCAGATCGTCACGATCAGGCTCGCGATGCGGGGCGGGCCGAGGCGCTTCGTCAGCGCCTCCAGGGCGGAGGGGTCGGGCATGCGGGGCAGACTGCGTCCACCATGCCGGCCAGGCAACACTTGCCCCCGCCGGGGTCGCGGACCACATCCGCGCCGCCATGACCCATGACCGACGCCCCCCCGCCTATACGGCGCCGATCCTCTCCACCCTGCCGCCCCTGCCCGATTGGCTGGTGGGCGAACTCCGCTCCGACCATGCGGGAGAGACAGGGGCCGTCATGATCTACCGCGGCATCCTGGCGGTCTGCCGCGACCCCGGCGTGGTGGATTTCGCCCGCCGCCACATGGCGACGGAACAGGGGCACCTCGACCTGCTGAACGTGCTGCTGCCGCCGCACCAGCACAGCCGCTTGCTGCCCATCTGGCGCGTCGCCGGCTGGCTGACCGGCGCGCTGCCCTCCCTTTTCGGCCCCCGCGCCGTCTATGCGACGATCGACGCGGTGGAGACCTTCGTGGACCACCACTACCAGCAGCAGATCGACCGGCTGGACGCGGAGGACATCCACCCGGAAATCCGTGCCCTGCTGGCCCATTGCCAGGCCGAGGAAGTCCACCACCGGGACGAGGCGCGCGACGCCGCCACGGCACCACCGGGCATGCTGCTGCGCGGCTGGGCGTGGCTGGTGGGGAACGGGTCCGCGGCGGCGGTACAGGCGGCGCGCCGCATCTGAAAAGTGCGAGGCTCTGCCTCGCGCTCCGCCGGGGGGCGTGGCGCCCCCCGGGCCCCGCCGGCACTATGCGACTCCCAGAGGGGGATCGCAGCCATGCCGACGAACAAGCTTCCCAAGCCCAGGGCCATGATCGTGGCGCCGCAGCCGGAGGCCGCTGAGGCCGGCGCCAGCATCCTCGCCGCCGGCGGCAACGCCATCGACGCGCTGCTCGCCTGCGCGCTCACGCAAGGCGTCGTGGACCCCATGATGTCGGGCATCGGCGGCCTCGGCATCCTGCAGCTGCACGACCCCGCCACGGGCCGCACGACCGTGCTGGACGGCCTCTCCACCTGCCCCGGCGCCTGCACCCCCACCATGTGGGAAGCGGCCTTCCAGCGCGAATGCGCCGATGGCTACGGCTTCATCCTGGCCGACCGCGCCAACGAAGTCGGCCACCGCGCCGTCACCACCCCCGGCATCCTCCGCCTCTTCGCCGAAGCCCATGCCCGCTTCGGCAGCCTGCCCTGGAAGGATCTCTTCGCCCCCGCCATCGGCTTCGCCGAGGAAGGCTGGATCATCCGCCCCCACGTCCACACCATGTTCACGGCGAACGAAGCCGCCTATGGCCGCCTCGACTACGTCCGGAAACTCGCCTTCACCGCGGAAGGCGCGGCCCTCTACTGCCGCCCGGACGGCACCCCGAAACGCCCGGGCGACCCCGTCCGCAACCCCGCCCTCGCCCGCACCCTCGCCGGCATCGCGGCCGATGGCGTCGAGAGCTTCTACACCGGCGCCCTCTCCCGCGTGATCCTGGACGACATGGCGGCCAATGGAGGCCTCCTCTCCGCCGCCGACCTCGCCGGCTTCCGCGTGACGGAAGCCGCGCCGCTCACCGTCCGCTACCGCGGCTTCGACATCTCCCTGCCCCCGCCCCCCGCCGGCGGCATCGTGGTGGCGGAGATGCTGCGCATCCTCGAACGCTTCGACCTCGTCGCCCTGGGCCACAACAGCCCGGCCTTCATCCGCATCCTCTCATCCGCCATGCGCATCGCGCTGAAGGACCGGGAGGATCACATCGGCGACCCCGCCACCCAGCCGCCCCCGCTCGACCACCTGCTCTCCGACGCCTATGCCGATGCCTGCGCCGCCCGCATCCGCGATGGCCTGGTGGCGGCACCCGCGCGCGTCACCGCGACGGCCAAGGACACGACCACGATCTCCTGCGTCGATGCCTCGGGCCTGGTCGCCTCGCTCACCCACACCCTCGGCGTCCCCTCCGGCGTCATCCCGCCCGGCACCGGCTTCATGCTGAACGGCGCGATGAACTGGTATGACCCGCGCCCCGGCCGCGCGGGCTCCATCGCGCCGGGCAAGAAGCGCTTCTCCTCCATGACCCCCACCATCGTCTTCCAGGATGGCCGCCCCGTGATGACGCTCGGCGCCCCCGGCGGCGCCTGGATCGGCATCGCCATCCTCCAGGTGCTGGTCAATGTGCTCGACTTCGGCATGGGCATGCAGGAAGCCGTGCAGGCCCCCCGCTTCGCCGCCACCGGCCCCGCCATCGATATCGGCAACCGCATCCCCCGATCGGTGGAGCGCGCCCTGGTCGCGGCCGGGGAGGCGGTGCGCCGCAACTACCATTCCTACCCCTTCGCCGCCCCGCACGGCATCAGCCTCTGGGATGGCGTGCTGGCCGGCGGCGCCGATCCGCAGCGGGACGGGCTCGCCATCGGCGTGCCCTGACCGCCCGCGCGAAACAGCGCGAAACCGCGGCGAAGCGCGGGAACATCGCGACGGCGTGATCCCGTGATTCCCTGGGCCCGACGTGCCCAGGGCCCCCGCACCATGACCGAACTCACCCTCCAGACCCGGAACATCAACGCCCTGGCGCTGGAAGGGCCCGCCGCCGGCAGCCTGGTGTGGGATGACCTGGTGGCGCGGCTGGATTTCGAACAGCGGCTGACGGAGGACAGCTTCGGCATCCCCGTCCCCGTCATCGATGCCGGCGCCACCATCTACGCCCATGGCCAGCTCGGCATCGAGGTGACGGCCACCTGGGATGCCGGCAGCTTCGGCATCGACTATGTCGTGGACGACAAGGCCGATGGCTTCAGCGAATGGGTGGATGAACGCGCCGCCCCCTACATCCCGCCGCCGGATGCCGCGGACAAGACGCCGCTCGCGCAGTACCAGAACGCCAACCCCATCCTGCTGCCGACGCTCGATTTCGTCACCGGCGACATGCCCTTCGTCGCGCCCAAGGGCCCCTCCAGCCTCTCCGTCGATTTCGTCTATGGCCTCCAGGCCGGGGTGAAGGATATCGACGTCTCTGCCGACCTCTGGGTGGATGAGGTCGATATCATCTCCGACCTCGACATCCCGCTGGTGGACATCCCGGATGGGCGGGAGAACATCCTCAGCATCACGACGGGGGAGGCGATCGACCTCGACCTCGGCACCTTCCCCATCACCATCAACAAGCTGACGGTGCCAGAGGCGCCGAACGAATACCAGGGCGTCACCTTCGGCGACGGGCTCTTCCCCTCCCTCATGCGCAGCGGCCAGGGGCCCGCCTTCCTCGACGCCACCTTCTCCATGGCGCAGTTCCTGGCGAACCTCTTCCCCGCGGCCAAGGTGCTGTCCGGCACGCTCGACATCGCCGGCCCCAAGACGCAGCTCTACTGGACGGTGCTGGAGGTCGAGACCAACGTCACGCTCCGCCTGGTGCAGGAGGTGGAGTTCCACCTCGACGGCATCCGCCTGCAGCTCGACACCAGCCTCGGCCAGCATGCCGAAGGCGCGCTGGGCGACAGCTTCACCATCGACACGCCGCAGGGCCAGGGCGATGTGGACGCGACCGTCACCTACACCGCCTATGGCACCTACAGCGCCCGCGTCGGCATCCAGCTCACCGCGACGATGGAGGTCTCGGCGCTGGAAATCGGGCTGCGCAACACGCGCTTCAAGGATTTCGACGTCTCGGTCGGCCCCCTCATCCACTTCTTCGTCCCCGATGCCGATGGCTGGTCGGCGGAGCCGCTCTGGCTCTACGACAATTCGCGCAAGGTGGTGCTGGACGGGCCCGACACGACCGATGGCATCACCGGCGTGCAGGCCACCTACACCGCCCATTACCAGAACGACGTCACCGCCACCGATGGCGACGACACGCGCCGGCTGACGGATGAGCAGACGGCGCTGGACGCCAAGGCGGGCAACGACCTGATCGCGGGGTCCAAGGTCTTCAACAACATCTTCGGCAATGATGGCGCCGACACGCTGCACGGCTTCGGGGCCGGGGACCTGCTGAGCGGCGGCGCCGGCCATGACCGCCTCTATGGCGATAGCGGCCCGGGCGGGCCGGCCGATTTCTACACCGGCTACAACGCGCCCGGAATCGCCGTGCCGGGCGATGACATCCTGCTCGGCGGCGCCGGCAACGACACGCTGGATGGCCAGGGCGGGCATGACGTGCTGACGGGCGGGGACCTCGGCACCGGCGCCAGCGGCAGCGATTCCCTCAAGGGTGGCGCGGGCAACGACACGCTCTATGCCGGCGGCACCGATGGCGGCGTGGATACGCTGGATGGCAGTTCCGGCCAGGACCGCGCCGTCATCGCCCGCCGCGGCTCCCTCGCCGATTTCCGCGTCGCCGCCGGCGTCGATGTCACGCTGCCCGATGGCACCGTGCTGAAATCGATCGAGCGCCTCGACATCGCCACCGGCTTCGGCGCGGATACGCTGACCGGCGGCACGGGCGCGGACAGCCTGGATGCCGGCGCGGGCGATGACCTGCTGGATGGCGGCACGGGGCGGGACACGGTGCTGGGCGGCGCCGGCGCGGACACCATCATCGCGATGGATGAATCCGGCACCGGCAAGGCCGATGTGCTGGATGGCGGCGATGGCCAGGACACGCTGGTCTATCGCGGCGCGGGCGTCGCCTCCCCCAAGGCCATCATCCTCGCCCTGCAGCCGGAGATGACCTTCGCGACCGGCACCATTGCCCGCGGCTTCGAACGGCTGGACTTCGACAGCGGCGTGCTCGCCACCGGCGCCGACATCGTCGCCGGCGGCGCGGGCAACGACATCATCCGCACCGGCCTTGGCGACGATGTGCTGGGCGGCGGCGCCGGGCGCAACCGGCTGTACGGCGGCGGCGGCAACGACACCATCGTCACGGCCGGGATCGACAGCGTCGATGGCGGCGGCGGCGACGATCTTGTCGTGGTGCTGGCGCCCTCCACCACCCGCCTCGGCACCCCCGCCTCCTGGCAGTTCATCTTCCGCGCCAATGAGACGCAGGTGCTGAGCAACGGCACCACCATCGCGGGCGCGGAACGCATCGACTGGACCGGCGGCGCGGCCAATGACCAGGTCACGGGCGGCGTGCATGCCGATGCGCTGATGGGATCGGGCGGCGCGGACAGCCTGGATGGCGGCGCGGGCAAGGACCAGGTGGATGGCGGCAGCGGCGACGATGTCGTCACCGTGCGGCAGGGGGAAGGCGGCGACACGCTGCTGGGCGGCACGGGCGATGACCGCCTGGTGCTCGATCTCTCCGATGCCACCGGCAGCCTCAACGTCTCCGGCTGGCAGGGCAATGACGATTTCACCTATGTCCAGGGCCCGAACGGCCCGACCGCCTTCGCGGGCTTCGAGCGCCTGACCTTCCGCGGCGGCGCCGGCAAGGACGTGATCGAGGGCGGCGACGCCGCCACCCCCATCGCCGCCCCGCGCGGCAGCCCCGGCGCCTTCGGCGACCGCCTCTATGGTGGCGGCGGCAACGACCAGATCGATGGCCGCGGCGGGCGCGACGCGCTGTTCGGCGAAGGCGGCAATGACCGGCTGGTCTGGTCCACGGGCGGCGACCTCTATGATGGCGGGGCGGGGGACGACACGCTCTGGGTGGATGCCGGCCGCGGCGCGCCGCTCGCCATCGCCATGGCGCCGCTCGATGCCGATGACGGCGACGACACGACGGATGAGAACGAGACCTTCCTCAGCGACGGATCGCGCATCGCGAATGTCGAACGGCTGCGCTACATCGGCACCGGCGCGGCGGATGGCGTCGATGTCGAAGGCGGTATCTTCAACGATACGCTCATCGGCGGCTTCCACGCGGACCGCCTGGCCGGCGGCCGCGGCGCCGATTCCATCGAGGGTGCGGCCCTGGCCGATACGCTGCTGGGCGGCGATGGCGCCGACACCTTGCTGGGCGGCAGCGGCGCCGACCTGATCGAGGGCGGGGACCGCGCGGATCGCCTGGTCGCGAATGGCGGGCCCGCCGTCGTTTCCACCTTCGCGCTGGTCGATACCGGCGGCGGCTTCGGGCCGGGCGACTTCACCCTGCCCGGCATCCTGGCCGATACGCTGCTGGGCGGCGCGGGCGACGATACGCTGGTGGCCGATGCGCCCGCCATGGTGGTGGGCGGGGAAGGGCTGGACCGCCTCATGCTGAACCGCGCCACCGCCTTCCTCGGCTATGGCGTGAACCTCACCAACCCCGACGTCACGACCGACCTGCTGGATGGCAGCACCGTCACGGGGGTGGAGGTGCTGCAATTCTCCGGCGGCACCGGCGACGATACCGTCGCGGTGGAAGGCCTGCGCGGGCATGACCTGCGCGGCGGCTACGGGCAGGACGTCCTCGTGCTGCACCTGGCGGCGGCGGCGGCCACCGTCACCACCGATGCCGCGGGCGTCATCCGCTTCGGCCCCGGCATCGCCCGCGCCTTCGAAACCGCCACCGCGCTGTTCGGCGAGGGCGATGACCGGCTGCTGGCCACCGCCGGCACCGTCGCCTGGACCGCCGATGGCGGCGGCGGCGATGATTCGCTGCATGGCGGCCAGGCCGGCGATACGCTGGCCGGCGGCACCGGCGACGACCGGCTGGAAGGCAATGGCGGCGCCGATACGCTGGATGGCTTCACCGGCCGCGATACGCTGCGCGGCGGCGCGGGGGACGACCTGCTGCTGGGCGCCGGGCTGCAGGCGGGGGAGCTGTTCGATGGCGGCAGCGGCACCGACACCTTCTCGCTGCGCGACGATGCGGTGGGCGCGCGCATCGACCTCGGCGCCGCCAGCGTCACCCGCGCCGGCGCCACCGCCACGCTGCGCTTCGTCGAGAGGGTGGAGGGCAGCGCCGGCGCCGACACGCTGCTCGGCGGCAGCGGGGCGGAGACGCTGATGGGCGGGGAGGGCAACGACCAGCTGGATGGCCGCGGCGGCCATGACCTGCTGGCGGGCGGGGAGGGGGATGACACCTACATCGTCAACCAGCCCGGCGCGACCATCGAGGAAGCCGCCGGCCGCGGCAACGACATGGTGCGCGCCAGCTTCAGCATCACGCTCTCGGCGAATGTCGAACGCCTCGTCCTGCTCGGCACCGCCGCCAGCGGCACGGGGAATGCGGGCGACAACGGCATCACCGGCAATGCGGCGGACAATGTCCTGCTCGGCCTCATCGGCCATGACACGCTGCTGGGGCGGGAAGGGGATGACAGCCTGGATGGCGGCCAGGGCCATGACAGCCTGCGGGGCGGGGAGGGCGCCGATACCCTGACCGGCGGCGCCGGCAACGACACGCTGCGCGGGGAGGGTGGCGCCGATGCCTTCCTGCTCGGGCGCTTCGGCGGCATCGACCGCATCCTCGACTATGACGAGACGGATCGCATCCTGCTGGACCGCGACAGCATCGACCCCGGGCGCGACCTGTTCATCGCCCTGGGCGCGGTGACGGAAAGCCGTTTCGGCTATGGCCGCGGCGATGGCTGGACGCTGGCGATGGCCGGGCGCGACCTGGTCTTCGATGCCGATGGCGTGGCGCGCAGTGGGGATGAGGTGGTGCTGGCGCGCATCCAGGGCGCGCTGCCGGACTTCCTCGACCTCAGCTTCGTGTGAGGCGTTTCGCCAGCTCCGCCTTCACCGTCTTGCCGCTGCTGTTGCGCGGCAGGTCGGCGATCAGCTCGATCCGCTTCGGCACCTTGTAGGGGGCGAGCCTGGCGCGGCACAGCGCCTCCAGGCTCGCCGCATCCGGCGCCTCCCCGGGCCGCGGCACGACGAAGGCCGCGATCTCCTCCCCCATGCTGGCGGAGGGAAAGCCCACCACCGCGGCCTCCGCGATCCGGGGGTCGGCAAGCAGCACGCTCTCGATCTCCGGCGGGTAGATGTTCACGCCGCCGCGGATGATCATGTCCTTCTTCCGCCCCTTCAGCGTGACGTAGCCGGAGGCATCGACCGAGGCGAGGTCGCCGGGCAGGAACCAGCCCTGGTGGAAGACTTCCGCGTCAGCCTCGGGATCCTCGAAGAAGCCGGTGGCGACGCCGGGCCCGCGATAGCCGATGCGCCCGACCTCGCCCGGCGGCAGCCGGTTCATGGCATCGTCGAAGATCGCGATCTCCACGCCGAAGACGGCGCGGCCGACGCTCGCCTCATGCGCGTCGATATCCTCCGGCCGCAGCAGCGATATCCCGCCGCCCTCCGTGCTGGCGTAGTACTCATGGAACCCGGCGCAGAGCCGGTCGCGGATGGCCTTGCGTTCCCAGGGATGCAGCGGCGCGCCCGACGACAGCAGCAGCCGCATTTTCTTCAGAGGCGCGGCCTCTGCCTCACTCAGGTCCAGCAGCCGCCGCAGCAGCGTCGGCACCAGGAAGGCCGAGGTCGCCTCGCGCTTCGCGATCTCGGCGGCCAGCGCCTCGGGCTTGTAGGGCGGCGGGAAGAGCACCGCCGTGCCGCCGCTGAACATCAGCGACATCGGAAACGTCCGCCCGCCCCCGAAATACAAGGGCGTCGCGGAGACATAGACCTCCCGGCTGTTCAGGCCGAGGTCGATCCAATGCGTCCAGAAGCGGCGCAGGAATTGTTCATGCGTCACCACCGGCCCCTTCGGCCGCCCCGTGGTGCCGGATGACAGCGACATCAGCAGCGGCATCGCGCCGCAATCGCGCCCGCTGGGGAAAGGCAGGTCGGCCGGCGCCGCTTCGACACCGCGCGCGAAACCGTCATCCATCGGAACGCAGCGCAGCCCCTCCAGCGCCGCCGCCCCCGGCTCCACCAGCACCAGCGACGCCCGGAAACGCAGCGCCACGGCCTGCTGCTCCCCCGTGGTCCAGCGCCAGTCCAGCGGCAGCGCCACCGCGCCCATCCGCGCGGCGGCCCACAGCGCCAGCATGTGCTCCAGGCTGTCCCGCAGCGCGATCCCCACCACATCGCCCTGCCGCAGGCCGAGTGCCGTGAGATGCGCCGCCCAGCGCCGCACCAGCCCGTCCAGGTCCCGGTACAGCACGCGGCGATCGCCCGCGACCAGCGCCGCCTGGTCCGGCCGCGCCACCGCGTGATGCGCCAGCGCATCCGCGATGTTCATCATGGCGCCAGCCCGTAGATCCGCAGCGCATTCTCCCGCAGGAATTTCCGCAAGGGCCCCGGGCGGAGGTTCAGCGCTTCCACCTCCGCGCGCGTGCGCTCGAATTGCAGCACGGGGAAATCCGTGCCGAACATCACCTTGTCCTGCCCGTAGCTGTCGATGTAGCGCACGAAGCTCTCCGGCCAGTATTTCGGGCTGTGCGCGTCCGCCGCGATGAAGACGTTCCGGTGCTTCCAGGCCATCGCGATCATCTCGTCGGTCCAGGGGATGCCGACATGGATGCCGATGATCTTCAGCTCCGGGAAATCGCAGGCCACCGCATCCAGGCAGATCGGCCGCCCGACGGAGCGCCGCGGGTAGCTGGCGTCATAGACCAGGCTCTGCCCGACCTGCAGCTGCACCGGCACGCCGAGTTCCACGCATTTCGCGTAGAAGGGATACCACTTGGCGTGGTCGGGCGGCAGCTCGAACCAATGCGGGTAGAAATGCGCGCCGATGAAGCCGTCCTCCTTCACCGCGCGCTCCAGCGCGCGCACGCCGTCCATCCCCTCGGTCGGGTCCAGCCCCGCCAGCGCGGAGAAGCGGTCGGGGTATTGCCGCACCGCCGCCGCCACCAATTCGTAGGGGACGTGGTAGCAGGCGGGGTGCCACTTCACGCCGACCTTGGCGGCCACCAGGAAGGCGCGCTCGATCCGCGCGGCGTCCATGCGCGCCAGCATCGTCTCCAGGCTGATGCCCTCGAAGGTTTCCTGGTCCACGCCGATCTTGCCGCGGAAGAAGGCGGTGCGGTCCGGCCGAGCGGCCAGCGCCTCCTTCGTCCAGATGTTCACCACGGAATCGATCGCCCAGATCTCGTCGCCCATCGCGTCAGGATTCCTTGTCGCGGCATCGCCGCGTCGTGGCGCGGCGATTGACCCGTGCCGCGTGCGGCGGAACTCTGGCCGCCTCACCTGGGCTGTCAACCCGCCATGCTCGCCGATGCGCTCGCCCTCCATGCCCGCATGCGCCCCACCCATCCCGCGCTGCTGGCCGATGGCGTGGCGCTGGACCATGCGGCACTCGATGCCGCGGTGAACCGCCTGGCGCAGGCGCTGCTGGCGCGCGGTGTCGCGCCCGGCGCGCGCCTCGCCCTCTGCCTCGGCGATCATCCGCTGCACGTCGTCGCGCTCTGGTCTCTCGCGCGGCTCGGCATCGCCGTGCTGCCGATGGATCATCGCTGGTCCCCGGCGGAGCGTGCCGCCGCGCGCGCCGTCTTCCCCTGCGCGCACAGCCTGGTGGAGCCCCGCTGCGCCGATGCCCTGCCTGGCGAGATCATCGCCGACGACGCCTTCCTCGCCGAAGTCGCCGCCGCCCCCGCCACGCCGCCGCCGCGCCCGGCCGATGACGATCCGCCCCTCGTCGTGGCACTTTCCTCCGGCACCACCGGCACGCCGAAGGGGCCGCTGATCCGCCATTCCCACATGCGGGCGCGCTTCATCGGCCATCATGTCGGCCTCGGCTTCGATCGTGCCGACCGCTTCCTGGTGGCGACGCCGCTGCACCATGGCGGCGGCCGCGGCTTCGCCATGTCCGTGCTCTGGGCCGGCGCCACGCTGCGGCTCTTCTGCCCGCCCTGGGACCCGCCGGCGCTGGACCAGGCCATCGCCGGTTTCGCCGCCACCGCCACCTTCCTGGTGCCGACGCAGCTGCGCCGCTGCCTCGCCGCCTGCGCGCCCGATGCGCCGCCGCGCTGGCCCGGCCTGCGCACCCTCATCTCCACCGGCGCCGCGCTGGCGCCGGCGGAGCGCCTGGCCGTGCGCGCCCGCCTCTCGCCCCGCCTGCACGACTATTACGGCAGCACGGAGGGCGGCGGCGCCACGGTGCTGCCGCCCGGCGAGATGGACGATCACGGCGACAGCGTCGGCCGCGCGGGCTTCGGCATCGATCTCCAGGTGGTGGATGCCGCCGGCAACGCGCTGCCCCCCGGGGAGGAAGGCGCGATCCGCTGGCGCGGCCCTTCCGTGCCCGATGACGTGCCCGGCGACCCCGCCTTCCGCCATGGCTGGTTCCGCCCCGGCGATCGCGGCGTGATCGATTCCGGCGGCTGGCTGCGCGTCACGGGCCGGGAAGGGGAGATGATCATCCGCGGCGGCGCCAACATCCACCCGCGTGAGGTGGAGGAAGCGCTGCGCGCCATCCCCGGCGTTGAGGACGCCGCCGTCCTCGGCATCCCCGACGCCGAATACGGGCAGGAAGTCGCGGCGGCGGTCATCGCCCCCGGCCTCGATCCCGCAGCGTTGCGCGAAGCCGCCGCGACGCGCCTCGCCGCCTACAAGGTGCCGCGCCGCTGGGCGCTGGTTGCAACCCTGCCCCGCAATGCCGGGGGGAAGGTGGTGAAGGCCGCCCTGCTGCCGCTCTTCGCTGGCTCGGGCTAGGGTGCCGCGCATGGAACTCAGGGCGGATGTGCTGGTCGCCGGCGGCGGCATGGCGGGCATCGTGGCGGCCATCGCGGCGGCGCGGGCGGGGGCGGATGTGCTGCTGGTGGAACGCTGGGGCTTCCTCGGCGGCGCCGCCACCGCGGCGGCTGTCGGCCAGTTCGTGGGCTGGGAAACCGCCACCGGCCGCCGCGTGGTCGCCGGCATCGCGGAGGAAGTGGTCGCGCGCCTCATGGCCCTCGGCGCCAGCGACGGCCATTCGTATTTCACCATGTCCACCGGCCACCGCATGGACCGCGTCTGCTACGACCCGGAAGTGCTGAAGCCCGTGCTGGATTTCATGGCGCAGGAAGCCGGCGTGCGGCTGCTGTTTCATGCCTCCATCCTCGACGCGCAGCGCACGGGCGGCACCATCACGTCGGTCGATCTCCTCACCAAGGCCGGTGTCTGGCGCGTGCTGCCGCGCATCGTCATCGATGCCTCCGGCGATCTCGACCTGCTCGCGCGCCTCGGCGCGGATTTCCTGCCGCTCGAGGAAGGCCAGGCGATGCAGCCCGCAACGGCGATGTTCCGCTTCGGGCCCATCGACCTCGCCGTCTTCGACGCCCTCTCGCCGCAGGACCTCGCCGCGCTGTCCCGCCAGGGAGTGGCCGAAGGCCGCCTTGCCCGCGCCGCCCTCCACGCCAGCCGCATCGAGGGCACGCGCGACGCCTGGTTCAACATCGGCCGCCTGGCCTTCGACGCCACGGACCCGCTGGCGCTCTCCGCGGCCGAGGTCGAGGGCCGCCGCCAGTCCCTCGCCGCCAGCGCCTTCCTGCGTGATCTGGTGCCGGGCTGCGCGCAGGGGCGCCTCGTCGCCTTCGCGCCGCAGATCGGCGTGCGCGAAAGCCGCCGCATCCGCGGCCTGCATGTGCTGGCGGAGGAGGAGCTGCGCGCCGCCACCCCCTTCGCCGACCGCATCGCCTGGGGCGCCTATCCCATGGACATCCACCCCGCCAAGGGCGCCGGCCTGCACTTCGAAGGCTTCGGCGAGGACCATGCCTATGCCATCCCGCTGCGGTCCCTGCTGCCGCTCGGCTTCGACAATGCGCTGGTCGCGGGGCGCGGCATCTCCGCCACCCACAAGGCGCATGCGGCCACCCGCGTGATGCCGACCGTCATGGCCATCGGCCAGGCCGCGGGCCTCGCGGCCGCCATGGCCGCGCGCGGCAATGCCGCGCCCGCCTCCTGCGACGTGCCGGCCCTGCAAGCCGCCCTGCGAGAAGGCGGTGCCCATCTGCCATGAGGAGGAAGCCCCGATGACCCTCACCCGCCGCGCTTTGCCCGCGCTGCTCCTCGCCACGCCCGCCCTCGCGCAGCCCGCCTGGCCCACGCGCCCCGTGCGCCTCATCGTCCCCTTCGCGCCTGGCGGCCCCGCGGACATCCTGGCGCGCATGCTGGCGGAATTCTTCACGCCGCGCCTCGGCCAGCCCTGCATCGTGGAGAACCATGCCGGCGCCGGCGGCATGATCGGCACGCGCGTCGCCGCCAGCAGCAGTGATGCGCATACCCTGCTGCTCGGCAGTGTCAGCATGACCATCGTGCCGCATCTCGCGACGCAGCCCGTGGGCTATGACGTCACCACGGATTTCGTCCCCGTCGGCCTCGTCGCCTCCGCGCCCTTCGTGCTGGTGGTGCCCGCCGCCTCGCCCCTTCGCGACCTGCCGGGCCTGGTCGCCGCATCGCGCACACGACCGCTGAACGCGGGCAACAGCGGGAATGGCACGCTTTCCCACCTCGCCATCGAGGTCTTTCGCACCCGCACCGGCGCGGCGGTGGAGTCCGTCGCCTATCGCGGGGAAGGCCAGATGCTGCCGGACCTCGTCGCCGGCAATATCGGCTTCTCCTTCGCCTCCCTCTCCTCCGCCCTGCCGCTGATCCGCGACGGCAGGCTGCGCGCGCTCGCCGTGCTCGGCCCCGCGCGGCTGGAGGCGCTGCCGGAGGTGCCGACGCTGGCCGAACAGGGCGTGCGCGATGTGGAGGCCGATGGCTGGCAGGCGCTCTTCGCCAACAAGGCCGTGCCGCCTGCGGGCATCGACCGCCTGCGCGCGCTGCTGGCGGAAGCCCTGGCCGACCCTGCCATCGCCGCCCGCATCACGGGCTTCGGCCTGCTGCGCGCGGCCCGCGACCCCGCCGCCTTCGCCACCCTCTTCACCGAGGAATATCGCCGATGGGGCGAGGTGGTGCGCGCCGGCGGCATCCGCGCGGAATGAAGCACGAGACCGATGCCCTGATCCTCGGCTCCGGCGCTGCCGGGCTGACGGCGGCGCTGACCGCCGCCAAGGCGGGGCTGCGCGTCACCGTCCTGGAGAAGACGGACCGCCTCGGCGGCACCAGCGCCATGTCCGGCGCCGGCACCTGGATTCCCGCCAACCACCACGCCGCCGCCGCGGGCATCGAGGACAGCGAGGCCGATGCGCTCGCCTACATCCGCGCCGCCGCACCCGAGGGTTGGGCGAAGACCGAGGACGCGCTCTGGCAGCGCCTGGTCGAGGCCTCGCCGGCCATGCTGCGCTTCGTGGAAGAAAACTCCCCGCTGCGCTTCGCCCTGACGCCCGAGCCCGACCCGCTGCGCGACCTGCCCGGCGCCCGGAAGCGCGGCCGCATGCTCTCGCCGCTGCCGCTCTCCCGCTGGAAGGCCGGGCGCTTCGCGCTGCGCATCCGCAAATCCACCATCCCCGAACTCTTCACCTATCACGAGGCCGTCGAGACCGACCTCTACCACCATCCCTTCCGCACGGCCTGGCAGCTCTGGCCGCGGCTGCTCTGGCGCATCCTGACCAACACGCGCGGCAAGGGCACGGCACTCATCACCGGGCTGCTGCGCGGCTGCCTCGATGCCGGCGTGCAGATCGAACTCGAAGCCTGCGCGGTGGAGCTGACGCGCGACGAGACGGGCGCCATCACCGGTGCCATCGTGGAACAGCGTGGCGCCCGCCACACCATCACCGCCCGGCGCGGCGTCGTCATCGCCACCGGCGGCTTCGAATGGGATTCCGCGCTGCTGGCGCAGCACTTCCCCGGCCCCGTGGACTACCTCGGCAGCCCCGCCGGCAACACCGGCGATGGCCACCGCATGGCAGCGGAAGCCGGCGCCGCCCTCGCCCATATGGACCAGGCGACGCTCACCCCCTCCATCCCCACCACGCTGCACGGCCGCCTCATGGCGCGCCCCGTGCCCTTCCACACCGAACCCAACGCCATCATCGTCAACCGCCACGCGCAGCGCTTCGCCAACGAGCTGCGCTTCAACATCGGTGAGTCGATGGATGAACGAGACGCCGCCGGCAACCCGGTGCAGCTGCCCTGCTGGGTCATCAGCGATGCCCGCCTGCTGGACCGCCTGCCCCCCGCCCGCTGGGGCGCC
This sequence comes from Falsiroseomonas ponticola, assembly GCF_016805305.1. Taxonomy (GTDB): domain Bacteria; phylum Pseudomonadota; class Alphaproteobacteria; order Acetobacterales; family Acetobacteraceae; genus Falsiroseomonas; species Falsiroseomonas ponticola. The sequence continues at coordinate 721,059 of NZ_JAERQN010000001.1, forward strand.
CGCGCCGATCCCGCCTGGCTGAAACGCGCCGACACCATCGCGGACCTCGCGCAACAGACGGGCCTCGACGCGACGGCACTCGCGGAAACCATCGCGCGCTACAACGCCCACTGCGCGGCGCAGAAGGACAGCGACTTCAACCGCCCCTCCGCCGCGGATGCCGCCGCCTCCGGCGACAAGCGCCGCCGTGGCGGGCTGGAAGCGATCGAACGCACGCCCTTCCTCGCCATGCCCTTCAACCGATCGATCCTCGGCACCAAGGGCGGACCCCGCACCAACGAACACGCGGAAGTCCTGCGGCCCGATGGCAGCGTCATCGCGGGACTCTTCGCGGCTGGCGCGTCATCGGCCAATCCGCTCGGCACGCGCGGCGTGGGGACGGGGACGACGATCGGGCCGTATATGACCTGGGGCTATGTGGCGGGGCAGAGGCTGGCGACACGGAACTGATGCGAGGCGCTGCCTCGCGCTCCGCCGGGGGGCGTGGCGCCCCCCGGACCCCGCCTCAACCGAAGGCGAGACTGGGCAACCATGTCGCGATACCGGGGAAGAGGCAGAGCAGGAACACACCCAGCAGCAGCGCGATCCAGTAGGGCAGGGCGGCGACCGCCGCCTCGCCCAGCTTCACCTCGCCCCCGGTGATGCCGACCAGCACGAACAGGTTCATCCCCACCGGCGGCGTCAGCATCCCCACCTCGATCATGATGGTGACGACCACCCCCAGCCACACCGGATCGAACCCCACGCCCGTCAGCAGCGGAAACACCAGCGGCAAGGTCATGATCATCATCGACAGGCCATCGAAGAAACAGCCGAGGATGAGATAGACGACGACCACCACCAGCAGCAGCAGCCACTTCGACAGGCCCCACTCCGACACCACCGTCAGCATCTGCTGCGGCAGGCCCAGCAGGCTGATCGCCTGCGCCAGCACCAGCGCACCCACGAAGACCATCGCGATCACCGCGAAGGTCCGCACCGTGCCGATCAACGCCACGCCCACGCCGCGCAACGTCAGGTCGCCGATGGTGAAGCCGAGGATCGCGGCCGCGGCCACGCCAACCCCCGCGGCCTCCGTCGGCGTCGCCAGCCCCGCGAAGAGGCTGCCCAGCACCGCCACGATCAGCACCAGCAGCGGCAGCACCGCGGGCAATCCCCGCACCGCCTCCCCGATCGCCACCCGCTTCTCCTCCGGCGCGATGGCGGGGTTGCGCAGCGCCGCGAAGACGATCCAGCCCATGAAGATCGCCGCCATCATCAGGCCCGGCAGCACGCCCGCGATGAACAAGCGCCCGATCGAGGTATCCGTCAGCGCCCCATAGATCAGCAGCGACAAGGATGGCGGGATCAGCAGCCCGAGCGTCCCGCCCGCCGCCAGAGTCCCCACCGTCTCCGCCCGGTCATAGCCCCGCGACTTCAACTCGGGATACGCCACGGACCCCACCGCCGCGGCGACGGACATGGAGGATCCGGACACCGCCCCGAAGATCGTGCAGACCGCGATGTTGGTGTGCAGCAACCCCCCCGGCAGCCGCCCGAAGAAGGGCGCCATGGCGCGATACACGCCCCGCGCCAGCCCGGACGCCACCAGCAACTCCCCCAGCAGGATGAACAGCGGGATGGCGGTCAGCGTGAACTCGTTCAGCGTGTTCCACACCGTCTGCACGCCGATGCGCGTCGATCCGCCGGCGAAGAAATGCAGGATGGCGAAGCCCGTCAGCCCCAGCGCCGCGCCCAGCACGGCGCCCGACAGCACGGTGGCCGTCAGCATCCCCAGCAGCGTGGTCCAGATCACAGATGCGCCGCCTTCTCATCCGGCGGCGGCCGCAACGCGACCCAGGCCGCCACCAGCCCCGTGACACCCAGGCTCACCGGCATCAGCACCACCCAGGGGCCGAGCGGCAGCCGCGCCTGCTCGCTCATCAGCTTCAGCATCAGCGTGAACTCGGCGATCGCCCAGCCCTCCCACGCGAAGACCGCGCAGAAGGCGACCATGATGCATTGCCCCAGGAACCAGGCGACGCGCTTGCCCAGCGGCGGCAGCCTGTCCGTCACCAGCGTCACCCGGATGTTGGCATTCCCCGCCATCGCGAAGGGCAGCGCCAGGAACGCCATGGCCGACAGCAGCAGCCCCGACAGCTCCTCCGTGAAGCGGAACGGCGCCGCGACGGCGTAGCGCATCACCACCGCCGCCACGACCAGCCCCAATATCGCCGCGCAGCACGCGGCCGAAAGGGCGAGCAGCCCGCGCGTCGCCAGCAGCAACGCGCGGTCGATGGCCTGCATCAGTTCCCGGTCAGCGCGGATTGGATGCGCGCGCGCCAGGCCGGGCCCTGCCCGCCGGCCTCCCGCATCAGCGTGTCCCATGTGTTGAGCGCCGCGGTGCGGATGGCCTGCTGCTCGGCCTCGGTGAAGGTCGGGTGGAAGGTCACGCCGGCCTCCCGAAGCCGCACCCGCGCCGCCTCGTCATCCGCCGCATCCTGCTCGAACCGCGCGCTGCGCTGTTCCATCGCGGCCGTCGCCTGCTGCAGCGCCGTGCGGTTCTCCGCCGACAGCGCCCGGAACCGTGCCTGGTGCGCCATCACGATGTAGGGCGTGGGCGGGAAGGCGAAGCCCGTGCTCGTCGCGTGCTTCGCCACTTCCTGCAGGCTGATCGTGTGCACGATGCGCGGCGGATACAGCGCGCAATCCACCACGCCCGTCTGCATCGCGCTGTACAGCTCCTGCTGCGGCACGATCTGCGCCGCGACGCCGAGCGTCCGGAAGGTTTCCACCTGCTCCCGCGACCCCACGCGCAGCTTCACGCGCCGCAACTCATCCAGGCTCCGCACGGGGCTGCGGCAGAACACCGCCGCATCCAGCAGGCCGAGCTGCATGTACCCCACCGGCTCGATGTTCCACCGGCGAATACCCTCGTTCAGGCTCTGCTGCAGCGCCGGCATGATGCGGTTCAGCTCTTGCGCGTTGCGGATCAGCCCGAAGACCAGGATGGAGGACATGGCCGCATCGTCGCGCCCCAGGAAGGGCGGCCAGATGAAGCTGATCTCCGGCGTGCCGCCCTGCATGGTGCGCAGCGCGTCCGCATCCCTGAGGTTCATGGCATTGCCTTCGAAGACGTTCAGCACGAAGCGGCCATTGCTCCGCGTGCGCACATCGGCGGCCAGCTCCCGCACATGCTGGCTCTCGATCCGCGTCGGCGCGTAGCTGTTGTGGAAGCGCCACTCCGTCGTCTGGGCCTGCGCCCCGCCCGCCATCAGCGCCGCCAGCGCCCCCAGCACGAACCGCTTCATGACAGTCACTCCCATCCCATCCGCGCGACGATAGGGGCCACGCGGGATGATTGACAATCTGTCACGCCCACCCTGCGATGCGCGGATGCCAGGACATGTCGATCGCGCCCGCGCCGCGGGGATGATGGAGGCAGCGGGGCTCGATGCCCTGCTGGTCGTCTCGCCGGAGGCCTTCGCCTGGGCCACCGGCGCCCCCGCCGGCGTCGCGGCCGGCTGGCGTCGCCTCGGCGCCGCCATGGCCGTCATCCCCGCCGATCCCGGGCAGCCCGTCGGTGCCGTGGCCAGCGACCTCTTCGCGCCCTCGGCGCAGGCCGCCGGCTGCGCGCCGCTCCGCACCCATCCCATCTGGCCGGAGGCCCTGTCGCTCCGCGCCGTGATGCGGGACGGCGCCAGCGCCGCGGAACTGGTGGCCGCGGCCACGGCTGACCGTCCCCCCGGCTTCGCCCGCCCCGCCACCTTCGACCGCGCCGCGGCGCTGGCGGAGCTGCGCGCCCTGCTTTCCGACCAGCGCCTCGCCACCGCGCGCCTCGGCGTGGAGTTCTCCGCCGTCCCCGCCGCCGACCTCGCCGCGCTGGAAGCCGCCATCGCCCCCGCGCGCCTCGCCGACGCCTCCGCCCTGCTCGACCGCCTGCGCGCCCACAAATCCCCGGCGGAAATCGCCCTGCTCCGCCAGGCCGGCGCCATCACGGAGGCCGCCTTCCACGCCTTCATCCCCGCGATGCGGGAAGGCGCGACGCGCCCCGCCCTCGGCCGCCATTTCCTCGACCTGGTGCAGCAGCACGGGCGGGACGCCACCGCGCCCGTCACGGCGTGGGAGTATGTCGGCTTCGGCACCTCCCCCTGGTCCAGCCCCGGCGGCCTGCAGCGCGGCTACGTCATCAAGGTCGATGTCGGCGCCGTGGTCGGCGGCTATTCGGCGGATCTCGCCCGGACCTTCACCCTCGGCCCCGCCCCCTGCCTCGCGAAGGAGGTCTTCGCCCCCCTGCTGGATGCCTTCGAAGCCGGCCGCGCCCTGTTCCGGCCCGGCACCGAACTGAGGAAAATCCACGAAACCTGCCTGCGCACCGTGCGCGAAGCCGGCTTCCCCTCCTACGCCCGCGGCCATTTCGGCCATGGCCTCGGCGCCTCCATCTGGTCGGAGGAATGGCCCTTCACCGCCGCCGACAGCGAGGTGGTGCTGGAACCCGGCATGGTCATGGCCTTCGAGCTGCCCTGGTACCTCGACGGCATCGGCGGCTTCATCGTGGAGGACATGCTGCTGGTCACCGACACGGGCGCGGAGACGCTGGCCGGCGCCACCCTGCCGCGCGGCCTGGTCGAACTGTGACGGCACCGGCGGCGTTGCAGCGCCGCCACCGCACAGGGATTCCCGCCATGCCGCCCACGCCGCCCGAAGGCCGCTTCGCCGTGGTGCGCATGCTGGCGCAGGGCTGGTGGCTGTTCCTGCTGCGCGGCGTGGCGGGCATCCTGTTCGGCCTGCTGGCGCTGTTCGCCCCGGGCCTCGGCCTGGCCTTCGTCCTCGGCTTCCTCGCCGCCTTCCTGCTGGTGGAGGGCATCGCCACCCTCGCCCAGGCCGCCCGCGGCGCGCCGGACCTGGCGGGCAACCGGTCCCGCACCTGGCTCTGGATCGATGGCATCGCCTCCACCCTCGCCGGCATCGGCGTGCTGGTGATGCCCGGCGTCTCCGCCGTGCTGCTGGTGGTGATGGTCGGCGCCTGGGCCGCCATCGTCGGCGCCATGCGCCTGGTCATGGCCTTCCGCAGCGGCGATGTGCTGATGGGCCTGCTCGGCGCGCTCGCGGTCCTCGTCGGCGCCTGGATGATCGTGGCACCCGGCCCCGGCCTGCTCGCCCTGGTCTGGCTGGTCGGCGTGCAGGCGCTGGTCACGGGCGGGCTCTTCCTCGCCATCGGCTGGCGGCTGCGGCGGATCGCGAAGGATCCGCACGGACCCGCCCCTCAGGCGTAGATCACGTCATCCGCGGTCAGGCCGGTCACGCCCCGCAGCCAAATCTCCCCCTGGCTGCCGTCGAAGCCCGTGATGTGGACCATCACGCCCCCGGCCCGGATCTCCCAGGACACGGCCTCGGGCGCGATGCCCTCGAAGCGCAGCCGGTCCTGGCCCTGGGCGAAGTCCAGCACCTGGTCCCGCGCCGCGCCCACCCCCGCATCCAGCCCGAAGGCCGCCGGCGCCGCGGTGAAGCCGAAGACGAAGACATCCAGCCCCGCGCCCCCCGTCAGCCGGTCCGCGCCGAGCCCGCCCACCAGCAAATCATCCCCATCCCCGCCCAGCAGCCGGTCCGCCCCCCATTCGCCCAGCAGCAGGTCATGGCCCTCCGCCCCTTCCAGCGTGTCGTCGCCGCCCGCGCCCTGGATGACGTCGTCGCCCGCGCCGCCCTGCAGACGGTCCGCGCCGTCGTCCCGCGCCAGGAAGGCGCCGCCCTGCCCGGGGCCGGGGAACAGGCCGCCGCCCGTGATGGTGTCGTTGCCCGCGCCGCCCTGCACCGTGTCCCGGCCATAGCCCGCGAAGACCACGTCATCGCCGCCCAGGCCCTGGATGACATTGCCGCCCCCCGGCACCTGCCCGGCCGGGTCGCCCAGGATCACGTCGCCCTCCTGCGTGCCCCGCAGCCGGTCCGCCCCCGAAAGACCCGTCAGAACCGCCATGATCCACCCCCGCGCAATGGATCGTATACTATTCGCTTCTGCCGGCAGGGCAGCCCCCGGCGGAAGCACGAGCGCGTGTGCCCGCTACCGCGCCGGTGGCGCCAGCACCTTGGCGGTGTGGTTGCAGAACGCGAGGGCCGGGCACCGCCAGCATTCCGGCATGCGCGCCTTGCAGATGTAGCGGCCATGCAGGATCAGCCAGTGATGGGCGTCCCGCAGCATCTCCGGCGGGCAGCGCTTCACCAGGCCATCCTCCACCTGCCGCGTGGTCTTGCCCGGCGCGATGCCGGTGCGGTTGCCGAGGCGGAAGATGTGCGTATCCACCGCCATCGTCTCCTGCCCGAAGGCCACGTTGAGCACGACATTCGCGGTCTTGCGGCCGACGCCGGGCAGCGCCTCCAGCGCCTTGCGGTCCTCCGGCACCACGCCGCCATGGCGGTCCAGCAGCAGCTGGGACAGGGCGACGACGTTGCGCGCCTTGCCCTGCCACAGCCCGATCCGGCGGATGTGGCGTGCCACCCCCTCCACCCCCAGCGCCACCATGGCGGCGGGGGTGGCGGCTTCCTCGAACAGCGTCGCCGTCGCCTTGTTCACCGCCACATCGGTGGTCTGGGCGGAGAGCGCCACCGCCACCAGCAGCGTATAGGCATCGCGGAAATGCAGCTCCGTCTCCGGCGCCGGGTTGGCCGCCGCCAGGGCGCGCAGGAAGGCGGCCGCCTGGTCGGCCTTCATCACCTTGGCGCGACGGGTCCGCGGCGCGGCCGGCGGCGCGGCCTTGGCTTTCGCCGCCCTGGCGGGCGTGGCGGCGGATTTTTTCGGGCGGGGCGGTGTTGTCTGGGGCATGGCGTTCCCGCAGCCCTACCCCATACTGGAAGGCGATGTCAGCCGCTTCCGACCCGATCCTGTTCGAGGCCGTCAGCACGCCGCCCCGCAGCCTGAGCGACCGCGGCATGCGCTGGCTTGCCGTGCTGTGCTGCCTGGGCGCCGCCATCCCCGCCGTGCTCTTCACCCTGCTCGGCGCCTGGCCCGTCCTGCCCTTCCTGGGCATGGAGGTGATGCTCGTCCTCTTCCTGGTCACGCTGCACCGCCGCTGGACCAAGGCGGCGCGGGAGGTGGTGCGCCTGACGGAAGGGCGGCTCAGCGTCGTCACCGCCGATGGCCGCGGCGGCCGAAGGGTGACGGAGTTCGAGCCCTACTGGACCCGCGTGGCGCTGGAGGAGGAGGTGGAGGGTTCGCCCCGCCTGCTGCTGGTGCAGCGCGGCCGCCGGATCGAGCTGGGCGGCTTCCTGGCGCCGGAGGAGAAGCGGGACCTGGCCCGCGCCCTCTCCGCCGCGCTGACGCGCTACCGCAACCCGGTCTTCGACAACCCGCAACTGCGCTGAGGGCGCCGCGGGCACGCCCCGGGGACGAGTGCCGCCCCGTGCGTTCCGGTGGGCGCTACGCGATGGGCGCTATTCGATCGGCGCCAGGCTCTTGATCAGGTCGAAGACCCGCTTGCGGACGGAGGGATCCGTGATGCGGTAATAGGCGCGGACCAGTTCCAGCGTCTCCCGCCGGTGCAGCGTGTCGTCCTCGAAGCCTTCCTGCACTTCCTGGAAGCCGCCGAAGCGACGGTTCTGCTGGCTGCCCCCCATCTCCGGCGGCATGTCGTCGAAGAAGAAGCCGATCGGCACGTCCAGCACGCGGGAAAGGTCGAACAGGCGGCTGGCGCCGATCCGGTTCACGCCGCGCTCATACTTCTGGACCTGCTGGAAGGTCAGGCCGAGCGCTTCGCCCAGCTTCTCCTGGCTCATTCCCAGCAGCGTGCGGCGCAGGCGGACCCGGCTGCCTACATGCACGTCGATCGGGCTCGGACGGTGCTCGCGCTCCGCCCGCTCGACGACGTCTTCACTCGCCATGACCAACACTCCGAACTCCGCGCCAGAAAGGTTACCAACCCTTGCTGGGGCCGTCCTGGCCCGGTTGGGACCCATCACCGCGTGCATAACGACGGTCTTCGGGCCGGCCCAAGGGGTATCGGCGTGGTAGGACTTTGTCAACTCTTTTGAGAAATCTCATTAATGTGCACGCCCGCTACGCGCATCGCAGCCCCTCGTCAGCCCGCTAGGGGGCATGAGTCCTGCGTCGGGAGAGAATACCCGACGCCCCACCTACCCCCACGAGAAGCATGACCGGCATCCACAATCCCAGGATGGCGAAGGGTGTCGGGCTTCCCGCCGCGGGCAGCGGCGCCAGCACAACCCCGGTCGCCGCCAGCCCCATCCGCTCCACCTCCCGCCCCCTGGCGTCGAAGACGGCGGAGATCCCGGTCTGCGCGGCGCGCGCCAGCGGCAGGCCCTCCTCCACCGCGCGCAGCCGGGCCGCGGCCAGGTGCTGGTAGGGCCCGGCGGAGACGCCGAACCAGGCATCATTCGTCACATTCACCAGGAAGCCCGGCCGCGCCGCCGGCGTGACGGCGCCGGGGAAGATCACCTCGTAGCAGATCAGCCCGCCGAAGCCCGGCAGGCCGGGCAGGTCGATGCGGCGCAGCCCGGGCCCCGGCGTGAAATCCAGCGCGGAGAGCACGAGGCGGATCGGCAGCAGCCCGCGCAGCGGCGTGTATTCGCCGAAGGGCACCAGATGCGCCTTGTCATAGGCATCCAGCACCGTCCCCTGCGCATCCAGCGCCACCAGGCTGTTCCAGACCCGGGTCGGCCGGCCATCGGGCGCGAATTCCGCGCGGACGGACCCCGCCAGCAGCGTCGCCCCCGGCGGCAGGGGCGCGGTGGCCAGCCGCGCCGCGGCCGGGTCATTCGCCAGCAGATAGGGGCTCGCCGTCTCCGGCCAGATCACCAGGATGCGGCTGTCCGGCGCATCGCGCCGCGCCGCCTGCACCCCGGCCGCCGTCAGGTCGATGTAGCGCTGGAAGATCGGGATGCGGCTTTCCTCCCGCCACTTCGCCTCCTGCGCCACATTGCCCTGCACCAGCACCAGCGCCACCGGCGCGGGATCCGGCTCCTGCGGCAGCAGGCGGACAAGGCCGAAGGCCGCGAACAGCAGCAGCGCCGCCAGGCTGCCCGCCGCGCCGCGCCAGCCCCGCAGCGGCGCCAGCGCCATCAGCAGCGTCGCCAGGCTCAGCCCATGCACCCCGATCCAGGCCGCCGCCTGGATGGGCAGGGCGCCGAAGGCCCAGACCGTGCCGATGAGGTTCCAGGGAAAGCCGGTGAAGAGGATGCCGCGCAGCAGCTCCGCCGCCACCCAGGCCGCGGCGAAGGCCAGGATGCGCGGCCAGCCCGGCGCCGCCCGCCGCGCCACCAGCGCCGGCACCACGGTGAAGGCCGCCAGCGGGATGGCCAGCCCCGGCACCGCCAGCGGCACCAGCCACCAGTAGCGCTCGGCCTCCGTCAGGATGGCGTTGGTCAGCCAATGCAGGCCCGCGACATGGAAGCCCCAGCCCCAGGCGAAGGCGACCAGCGCCGCCCGGCGCGCCGTCGGCGCCTCCATCGTCATGATGAAGAGGCCCGGCAGGGCCAGCAGCAGCACCGGCACCGCATGCACCGGCGGCAGGGCCAGGGCGGCGAAGGCGCCCAGCCCGAAGGCGGTCGCCAGCGCCCGCCAGAAGCCCGGGCCATGCAGGCGGCGCGTGAGCGCCCCGCGAAGGCGCTGCACGCGGCCTGCCATGGATCAGGCCGTGCCGACCTGCTGCGCGTTCGGGCCGCGGCGGCTCTGCCACAGCGCGACGAAGTCGATCGGCGCCAGCAGCACCGGCGGGAAGCCGCCATCGCGCGTCACATCCGCCAGGATGTTGCGGGCGAAGGGGAAGAGCAGCCGCGGGCATTCCACCAGCAGCACCGGCTCCAGATGCTCCTGCGGCACGTTCAGCGTGAAGACGCCGCAATAGGCGAGCTCGGCGATGAAGCAGGGGGTCTCCCCCACCTTCGCATCGGCGCGGATCTGCAGCGAGACCTCATAGACATTGCCGCCGGACTCGACCGGCCGCGCCTGGACATCGAGCGCCAGGTCCACCCGCGGCTGCTCCTTCAGGGAGACGAAGATCTCCGGCGCGCCCGGCACCTCGAAGGACAGGTCCTTGGTGTACTGGATGTTCAGCTGGATCGGCATGGTGCCGTTCGGATTGGCATTCTGGTCGGACATCGGAATTCCGTCTGGTGCGGTCGGGCGCGGAGCTAGCACGGGTGAGGGGGCGGGGGCCAGCAGGCGGCGCCGCCCCCCGACCCCGCCAGGGCCGCCCGGGCCATGGCGGGGGGAAGCATGCACCGCCGGGCGCATCGGAAAGGGCTGGCGGCGGGACCGATGTTTCGGTTATGTTCGGGGTGCCCAGGGGCCCGATCCAAGCCCGATCCAGGCCCGGGGCGGGCGGGAGGCACCCCGAAAAACGGTGCTAAAGGCATCTAGTCGGCTAAAGGCATAGTATTTCGCCGGCACGAATGACGCGATATCAAGGGCTTGGCCGAAGGCGGGTTAGACGCCCTCAAAATACAGCGGCTAAACATCCTAAAATTGTTCGGAATCAGCGGCTTGTCCCGGCGGCCGCGGCGGCGCCCGGCCCGCCCGATCACTCAGTGGTGCTTCCAGCTGACCTCGGTCAGGGCCGGCTCGGTCGGGTCCACGCGCAGCCAGGTGCCGTTCGCCACGCTCTGGCCCGTCATCGCCAGGATGAAGCCCCAATGCGCCACCACCACCGTGGTCCGCCAGTCCGGCAGGGATGCCATCTCGCCCCGGAACAGCGCGGCGCGGGCCAGCACCTGGTCGGCGGGTTCCTCCGTCGCCGGCCACCACACCTCCTCGATATGCGCCAGGTCGAGTGTCGGCCATTCCGCCCGCAGCGCGGTGGCGGGGCTGCCGATGTCGCAGGTGAAGGCGTAGCGTTCCCGCACCAGCGAATTCACCAGCACCGGCAGGCCGAGCCGCCTGGCCAGCGGCGCCGCCGTCTGCAGCGCGCGCGTATAGGGGGAGGCAATGATCCGCGTGATACCTTCCCCCGCCAGCGCCTCCGCCGCCGTCTCCGCCTGCTCATGGCCGAGCGGGGTGAGGCGCGGGTCCTTGATGCCGGGGTCGCGGCGGGTGGCGCTGAAATGCAGGTTGAATTCGCTCTGGCCGTGGCGGAGCAGGATCATGGGGCAGGCGGCTCCCGAGGGACGGTCATGCGTTAGCGGGGGACCCTGTGCGCCGCAATCGGGCCCAAAGCTGATGCGGGGCGTTGCGGGGGACCACGGCCGGCCTTAAGTGAGTGAAGAATGAGGAGTTGGCAATGTCCGGCGGCTTTCCTGTCGATCTGATCCTGTTCGCCATGATCGCGGCCTTCCTGGTCCTGCGCCTGCGCAGCGTGCTGGGCCGCCGCACGGGCTTCGAACGTCCGCGGCGGGAGGAAGGGGCGGGCTATGACCCGCGCGGCCCCCGCCCGGTGGACAATGACCAGCCGACTCTGCCGCCGGCCAGCGTCTCCCCGGCCAGCCAGGCCCGCGTCTCGGTGCCGGATCCGCGCAGCCCGGTGGGCCAGGCGCTGATGCGCATCCGTGGCGTCGATCCGTCCTTCGAGCCCAATGCCTTCCTCGCGGGGGCGGAGGGTGCCTTCCGCATGATCGTCAATGCCTTCGCGCGCGGTGATCGCCAGACGCTGCGGGCGCTGCTCTCCGACGACACCTATGCGGGGTTCGAGGGCGAGATCAGCCGGCGGGAGCGGGAGGGCGAGACCCAGCGCAGCGAGGTCCGCGCCATGCAGGACATGGCGATCGAGGCCGCGGATCTGCGCGGCACCACCGCCGATGTCACGGTGCGGTTCGTCAGCGACCAGATCAACCTGACCACCGCGCGGGATGGCAGCATCGCCGCGGGGGCGGAGGCGGTGACGGAGCTGACCGATGTCTGGACCTTCCAGCGCGACCTCCGCAACCCCGACCCCACCTGGCGCCTGGTTGCCACCAGGAGCGTCTAAACTGCTGACGGTCCAGGGGCGTCTCGCCCCTGGCGGATGGGGTCCGGGGAAGGCAGCGCCTTCCCCGTTTTCCCTGTTGCTGGCACTGGCGCTTTCCGCCTGCGCCCAGCCCCTTCCCCACCCCATCCCCTTCACCGACCTCCCCGGCTGGTCCTCCGACCGCGTGTCGCAGGCCATCCCCGCCTTCCGCGAGAGCTGTGCCGTCCTCGCCCGCATGCCCGCCGATCGTGCCCTGGGCGGCGATGGCCCGCTGGCGCGCGATGCCGGCGACTATGCCCCCGCCTGCACCGCCGCCGCCGCGGTCCCGCCGGATGACGAGCCCGCCGCCCGCGCCTTCCTGACCCGCCACTTCACCCCCTGGGCGGTGGGGGAGGGCACGCTGACCGGCTATTTCGAGCCCGAGCTGCGCGGCAGCCCGGTGCCGACGCCCGCGCTCTCCGCCCCGCTGCTGGCCCGCCCGCCCGCGCTGGTGGAGGTCGATCTCGGCAGCTTCGCCAGTGACCTCCGCAGCCGCCGCACGGCCGGGCTGGTGCGGGATGGGCGGCTGCAGCCCTTCCCGGACCGTGCCGCCATCGCGGCTGGTGCCCTGGCGGGGCAGGGGCTGGAGCTGGCCTGGGTGGATCCCATCGATGCCTTCTTCCTGCACATCCAGGGATCGGGCCGCGTCACCTTCCCGGATGGCAGCGTGCGGCGGCTCGGCTATGCCGCGCAGAATGGCCATGCCTATGTCGCCATCGGCCGCTTCCTGATCGAGAGCGGGGCCGTGGCGCGGGAGGCGATGTCCATGCAGGCCATCCGCGACTGGCTGCGCGCCGCGCCGCCCGCGGACGCCGCCGCGCTGATGGCCCGCAACCCCAGCTACGTCTTCTTCCGGGAGCTGACCGGCCTGGCGCCGGGGAAGGGCCCGCTCGGCGCCCTGGGCGCCCCCCTGACGCCCGGGCGGTCCCTGGCGGTGGATCGCACCCAGACCCCGCTCGGCACCCCCGTCTGGGTCGCCGGGAGGGGCCTGGAGCGGCTGGCCGTGGCCCAGGATACCGGCGGCGCCATCCGCGGGCCCGCCCGCGCCGATCTCTTCACCGGCTGGGGCGAGGCAGCCGCCGAGGCGGCGGGCCCGATGCGCGACCCCGCCCGCCTCTTCGTCCTGCTCCCGCCCTCAACCCCCTGAGCGGACGATCCGGACGAGCTGCGCCACGTTCTCCGGCGGCGTGATCTTCTCGATCCCGTGGCCGAGGTTGAAGACGAAGGGCCGGCCGCGCATGGCGGCCAGGATCTGCCGCGCCTCCGCCTCCAGCGCCGCGCCGCCGGCGATCAGCGCCAGCGGGTCCAGGTTGCCCTGCAGCCCGACATTGGCGGGCACGGCGGAGGCCGCGAAGCGCGGATCCATGGCGGTGTCCATCGCCACGGTGTTCACCCCCGTCCGCTGCGCATATTCGCCGATCAGCGGCCCCGCCAGGCGCGGGAAGCCGATGATGGGGATGGAGGGATGGAGGCGCTTGAGCGACCGCACGATGGTCGCCGTCGGCTCGATCACCCAGCGGCGGAACTGGCTGGGGGGCAGCATGCCGGCCCAGCTGTCGAACAGCATCAGCGCCTCCGCCCCCGCCTCCGCCTGCGCCAGCAGGTAGTCGGTGGTGGCATCGACCAGGGTGCGGATCAGCCGGCCGAAGAGCGCCGGGTCGTTGAAGGCCATGCCGCGGGCGGTGTGGAAATCCTTCGATCCATGCCCCTCCACCATGTAGCAGGCGACGGTGAAGGGGCTGCCCGCGAAGCCGATCAGCGAGACCTTGGGCGCATGCTGGTCGAGCGCCGCGCGCGTCAGGCGCACCGTCTCGAAGATCGGCGCGGCGCGTTCCCGCACGCGGTCGAGCTCCAGCGCCGCGACCCCCGCGGCATCGCGGATGGGGTCGAGGACCGGGCCCTCGCCCTCCGCGAAGCGCAGCCCCTGGCCCATGGCCCAGGGCACCATGAGGATGTCGGAGAAGAGGATGGCGCCATCCATGCCGTAGCGGCGGATGGGCTGCAGCGTGACCTCGGCCGCCATCTCCGGCGTGGTGCAGAGGTTGATGAAGCCGCCGGCCTTGGCGCGCACCTCCCGGTATTCCGGCAGGTAGCGCCCGGCCTGGCGCATCAGCCACATGGGCGGGGGCCACACGGCCTCGCCGGACACCGCCCGCAGCAGGGGCTTGTTCTCGCCCGTTGCCGCTCCCGCCTCAACCGTCAACCCAGCCTCCCTCGATCCGTGCCCGCATCCTGCCCGATGGCGCGGCTTCCGGCGACCCATCCAAGCAAGAAGAAAGAATCCTTAGGAGTCTTGGGGTAGATATTGGGGGGTGTGGGCGATGTGGATCACCGGTCCCGGCGCTTTCATCCACAGCCCTGTCCACGCGAGCTTCGGCGGCCAAGTCCCTGGCCCGGTTCGGCAATCCGGACCATCCCCAGCCGCGCGCCGAAGGGTGGCGGATTCCCCCCTTGTGCGGCGGGCTGCACGGTTCTCCCCACTCGCCCCGGCGCCGGGCTTGACCCGGCAGGGTTTTCCCCGTCATCCCCGCTCTCCCCGTTATTCTCCTCAGGCCCCGGCCGGGCAGGGAACCGCATGCCGCTCCGCACGACGAACCTGCACCTGGTGTCGGACAGCACGGGGGAGACGCTGAACTCCATCGCCCGCGCCACGCTGTCCCGCTTCGACGACCCGCATGTGGTGCACCACCGCTGGTCCCTCATCCGCTCCCGCCTCCAGCTCGACCGGGTGCTGGAGGGGATCGAGGCCGAGCCGGGCCCCGTCCTCTTCACCCTGGTCGATCGCAGCCTGCGCCTGGCGCTGGAGGAGCATTGCCGCCGCCTCGCCCTCGAATGCCTCTCGCCGCTCGAGCCGGTGATGGAGCTGCTGCAGAACGCGCTCGGCGAGCGGGCGCGGGAGAAGCGCGGCGCGCAGCATGTGATGGATGCCGATTACTTCCGCCGCATCGACGCCATGCACTACGTGCTGGCGCATGATGACGGCCAGGGCACGGCGGGGATCGCGGAGGCCGATGTCTGCATCGTCGGCGTCTCCCGCAGCAGCAAGACGCCGACCTGCTTCTACCTGGCGAACCGCGGCATCAAGGCCGCCAACGTCCCCCTGGTGCCGGGCGCGCCCCTGCCGCCGGAACTGGAGACGGCGCCCTGCCCCGTCGTCGGCCTCCATATCGAGACCAATGCACTCATCGAGATCCGGCGCCACCGCCTGAAGCTGATCGGCGCCCATGGCGTGCACCACGACACCACGGATTATGTGGACCATGAGGCGGTGAAGGCCGAGATCCAGGCCGCGCGCCGCCTCTGCACCGCGCATGGCTGGCCGGTGATCGACGTGACGCGCCGGTCCATCGAGGAGACGGCCGCTACTGTCCTACAATTGATGGAGGCCTGGCACGCCCGCCGCGGCCGCGCCGCCGCCCAGGCCCAGCAGCCGGAAGACCCCGCCGCCGGCGTGCTGAAGGCTAGCCCGTGATCCAGTCGGAGACGCCCGCCCTGGTGCTGGCCAGCGCCTCCGCCAGCCGCCGCGCCATGCTGGAAGGCGCGGGGCTGCGGTTCGAGGCGATCGCCGCCGCGGTGGATGAGGGCGCCATCAAGGAATCCGCCCAGGCCGAGGGCATCCCCCCGGCCGAGGCCGCCCTCATGCTGGCGGATGCCAAGGCGATGCGCGTGGCGGCCCGGCGGCCGGAGGCGCTGATCATCGGCGGCGACCAGCTGCTGACCTGCACCATCGACGGCACGGTGCGCTGGTTCGACAAGCCCATCGGGCTGGACGGCGCGCGCGAACACCTCCGCACCCTGCGGGGCCGGCGGCATGAGCTGGTGACGGCGACCGTCGCCTGGCGCGGCGGCGAGCGCATCTGGCAGGACGTCTCGACGCCGCGGCTGACGATGCGCGACGTCTCCGACGCCTTCATCGAGGACTATCTGGCGCTGGAGGGGGAGATCCTCTGCTCCAGCGTCGGCGCCTATCGCGTCGAAGGGCCGGGCATCCAGCTCTTCAACCGGATCGAGGGCGAGCACAGCGCCATCCTCGGCCTGCCTTTGCTGCCGCTGCTGCGCTTCCTGCGGCAGCACGGGGTGCTCTCGGCCTAATCGCCCACGGGCAGGAAGATGAAGACCACCGCGGCGACCAGGCAGAGGCCTGCGGCGACGAAGTTCCAGCGGATGGTCTCGCCCAGGAAGGTCACGCTGAAGACGGCGAAGACCGCCAGCGTGATCACCTCCTGCATCACCTTCAGCTGCTGGCCGGTGAAGGTGCCATAGCCCAGCCGGTTGGCCGGCACCGCCAGGCAATACTCGAAGAAGGCGATCCCCCAGCTCACCAGGATCGCCAGCCATAGCGGCCAGGCCGGCGCCTTCAGGTGCCCGTACCAGGCGAAGGTCATGACGATGTTGGAAAACAGCAGCAGGATCGGCGTGGCATAGAGGGCGGACATCGGGGAGGCCTCGGGCGTGGTCGGGCCGCGAAGGTGACGCCGCGCCCGGGATCGCGGAAGGGCCGGCGGCCATCACAGCCTTGCGCCTGGCGCAATGATTCGATATTTCGGGAATCATGGAAACAACCGAAGCCATCGAGGCGCTTGCCGCCCTGGCGCAGGAAACCCGGCTGCTGGTGTTCCGCCGCCTCGTCGTCGCAGGGGCCGAGGGGCTGCCGGCCGGGGAGATCGCGCGCCTTCTCTCCGTGCCGCCCAACACGCTCAGCACCCATCTCGCCGTGCTGTCCCGCGCCGGCCTCGTCACCGCGCGGCGGCAGGGGCGGAGCGTGATCTACGCGGCCGCCATGCCCGGCATCGATGCGCTGATCGACTTCCTGCTGCGGGATTGCTGCGGCGGGCGGGCGGAGCTGTGCGGCGCGCTGACCAGCAGGAGACCGAGCCATGACCGCGCCGCCTGACCCCGCCATCACCATCTGGCACAACCCGGCCTGCGGCACGTCCCGCAACGTGCTCGGGCTGATCCGCAACAGCGGCGCGGAGCCGAGGGTGGTCGAATACCTCCGAACCCCGCCATCGCGGGAGGCGATCCGCGATGCCGCGCGCCAGGCCGGCATCACCATCCGCGCCCTGCTGCGGGAGAAGGGGACGCCCTTCGCGGAACTCGGCCTCGACAACCCGGCGCTGGATGAGGAGGCGCTGCTGGATGCGATGGTCGCGCATCCCATCCTGATCAATCGCCCGATGGTCTTCACGCCGCTCGGCGTCCGGCTCTGCCGGCCGTCGGAGGTGGTGCTGGACATCCTGCCCGCCCCGCAGCGCGGCGCCTTCGCGAAGGAGGACGGGGCCGCGGTGGTGGATGCGGCGGGCCGCAAGGTCAGCCCCGGTGGCTGACCTGCCCCGCCGCCTGGTGGCGGAGGCGCTGGCGACGGCGCTGCTGCTGGCGACGGTGGTGGGTTCCGGCATCATGGCGGCGCGGCTGTCCGGCGGGAATGACGGGATCGCCCTGCTGGCCAATGCGCTGGCCACGGGCGCGATGCTGCCGGTGCTGATCCTGGTCTTCGGCCCGCTCTCCGGCGCGGCGATGAACCCGGCGGTGACGGCGGTGCTGGCGATGCGGCGGGAGATCCCCGGGCGGATCGCCCTTGCCCATGCCGGCGCGCAGGTGGCCGGTGCCCTGGCCGGCGTCGTGCTGGCCCATGCGATGTTCGAGCTGCCGCTGGTCCAGGCCGGGACCACGGCGCGGGCGGGCGCCGGCGCCTGGATCGCGGAGGCCGTCGCGACGGCGGGGCTTGTCTTGACCATCCTCGGCGTGCGGCGGGCGCGGCCGGAGGCGCTGCCCCATGCGGTCGGCCTCTACATCACCGCCGCCTATTGGTTCACCGCCTCCACCTCCTTCGCCAACCCCGCCGTGACGCTGGCGCGGGCGATGACGGACAGCTTCGCCGGCATCGCGCCGGCGGATGTGGCGGGCTTCGTGCTGGCGCAGATGGCGGGCGCCATCGGCGCGGCGGCGCTGTGGCGCTGGCTGGCGGAGACGCGACCCTCAGCCGCCTGAGGGCGCGCGCCTGTCCGGCGGCGGCAGCCGCCACAGCAGGAACAGCATCACCGCCATGGCGGGCAGGGCGGCCAGCGTGGTCAGGATGAAGAACTGCGACCATCCCAGCGACTGCGCCAGCGCCCCCGCGCTGGCGCCCAGGCTGCGCAGCGGCACGGCGGCCAGCGACGACAGCAGCGCATATTGCGTGGCGCTGAAGCTGCGGTTCACCAGGCCCGAGAGGTAGGTCAGGAAGGCCGCATCCGCGAGGCCATCGGTGAAGTTCTCGATCCCCACCTGGGCGAAGAGCATCGGGATGTCCCGACCCCCGCCCACCAGCGCCAGGTACATCAGGTTCGACAGCATCTGGCCGAGCCCGGTCAGGATCAGCGCGCGGCCGACGCCGATGCGCCCGACAAGCCAGCTGCCCGCCAGCGCGCCGGCCAGCGTGGCGCCGAGGCCGAAGACGGTGCCAACGGCCGCCACATCGTCGCGGGTGAATCCCTCCGACCGGTAGAAGACCGTCAGCGGGATGCTGGCCAGCGCCTCCCCCAGCTTGAAGAGCGCGATGAAGGCCAGGATCGCCAGCCAGTAGCGGCGGCCCATGAAGTCGAGGAAGGGGGCCACCACGTTCTGGCGCAGCCGCTCCGCCCAGCCCATCGGCAGGGCGGGCGCCGCCACCCCCTCCCGCCCCGCCAGGGTGGCGGCGATGCCGACCAGCATCAGCGCCGCGGCGTAGAGATAGGCGCCGGACCAGCCGAGATGCGCCACCAGGAACAGCGTGCCCGCGCCACTCGCCAGCAGCGCCAGGCGGTAGCCCCAGACATAGGCGGCCAGCCCATAGGCCTGGCGTTCGTCATCCTCGCCCAGCATCTCGATGCGCCAGGCATCGATGACGATGTCCTGGCTGGCGGAGAGGAAGGCGACCAGCACGGCCAGCGCCACCGTCAGCGTCGCGCCCTGCGCCGGGTCGGTCAGCCCGATGCCGGCGATGGCCGCCATCAGCGCGACCTGCAGGATGATCAGCCAGCCGCGCCGCCGCCCCAGCAGTGGCGGGCGCACTGCGTCGAAGAAGGGGGACCAGAGGAACTTGTTGGCATAGGCCAGGCCGATCAGCGCCGTCAGCCCGATGGCCGAGAGCGACATGCCGCTTTCCGTGAACCACTGCCGCAGCACCTGCCCCGCCGCCAGCGGCAGCGGCAGGCCGGCGGAGAAGCCGAGCGCCAGCATCAGCAGGAAGCGCCGATCCCGGAACAGGGGGGCACCGAAGAAGCGGCCGCGGCGCGGGGGGGCAGTGTCGTTCATGTGCGCACTCTCGCCATGTCCCGCGCCGCGCCGCCAGCCCCCCGGCGCGGTTCCGCGCGGCGGATCAGCCGCCTTCCAGGTGGCGGGTCAGGGATTCCCGCGCCTCCCGCAGCCGGCCGAGCAGGCGGGCCGGCGTCACCAGCCGCATGCCGGGGGGGGAGGGCTGCATCAGCACCGTGCCGCCCGGCACCAGGCCGAGCGTGCCGCGCAGCGGGCCCGGCAGGGTCAGCCGGCCCTTCCGGTCCAGCGTCGGCAGGCGGATATTGCCCTCCGGCTTCTCCGCGCCGGCGGGGGAGACGCGCAGCTCGTCATCCTCCAGCACCACCAGCAGGGGCTGGTTCGGCTGCAGGCCGGTCGCGGCGCGCAGCGGCGGCGGCAGCAGGACACGGCCGCGGGTATCGATGCGCAGGCGATGCGGCTTCTCCGCCGGCATTGCCCTGGAGGGCCCGTCCTGACCCGGCTGGTCGTGGTCTCGCGTGTCCATGCGGGTCCCGTATCATCGCCTGGGTTGAGTGTGGCGCAGATGCGGGCCGTTTCGCAAACGGCGCTGGATGAAGGAGCTTTTCACCGCGTTGCGCGTCCGCAGCATGGGTGGCGCGCCCGCCCTGCGCATCCCGCGGGTGGAATATCCTTGGGGTCATCCGGCCATCCGTGTAGGATTCCCGTCAGGTCCAGCGGGTGCCCCCCACCCTGCGGACTGGCCGCCCGCGGCGCGCTGCACCCCCCCCCAAACCGGACCTCCTCCGGCGGTGCGCCGCGGGCGCCCCCCCCCCGCTAGGGCTTTGCCGCGGCGTCGAGGTCGGTGGCGCCGAAGGCGGCCGGCAGCAGGGCGCCGATGGTCGTGGCGCGGAGCGCGCCTGCCGCATCCCGCGTCACCACCCGCAGCGATCCGTCCGGCGAGAATTCCGACAGCACCTGGCGGCAGAGGCCGCAGGGGCCGAGCGCGATGCCGGCGGGCCCCGCCACCGCGATCGCCACGAAGCGCCGCCGCCCCCCCGAAACCGCCGAGACCACCGCCGTGCGCTCCGCGCAGATCGTCGCGCCGAAGCTCGCATTCTCCACGTTGCAGCCCGGCACCACCGTGCCATCCGCGGCCAGCAGGGCGGCGCCCACGGCGAAGCGGGAATAGGGCGCATGGGCCGCGCCGCGCGCGGCTTCCGCCGCCGCCATCAGCGCGGCATCGTCGATCGGGTCCATGCCGGCCATGGGAGCGGAGGCGCCGCCCCGCCGTCAACCGCAGCCGGCGCCCTGCCGCGTCGATCCCACCACGCGCCCGTCGCGCAATTCGAAGGTGCTGCTGCAGCCGCGCGGCGCGCCGCCGCCGCCGAAGCCCAGCCCGATGCCCGTGCCGAAGGCGGTGCCCCCGCCCCATCCGCCGCCGAAACGCCCGACCCCGAAGCCGATGGAGGGGCTGACCGCGGGGGCCGACCCGCCCTGCTGCTCGAAGGTCAGGAAGCGGCGTCCCTCGGCCTCGTAGCTGCCGGCGGGCACGCCGAGCCGCTGCACCAGCTCCGCCTCCGTCAGCCCCGTGGCATCGAAGGGCGGCGCGGGCTGCGCGCAGGCGGCAAGCGCCAGCAGCGACAGGAGGGGCGGCAGGAAGGGGCGCATCGCGCGGCTCCGGGACGGGCCGGCATAACGCGCGGGCGCGGCGCGGGATGCCGCGCGCCGGCCCGCCTCTCAGCCCGCCGCCGGGAAGACGATCCGACGGATGCCGAAGAAGCGCAGGCGGTGGCCATGCAGCGTCAGGGTGCCGCTGACCGGCGCCTCCCGCCCCTGCTCATCGGGGAAGGTCACCGCCCCATCGGCGCCGATGACCATGGCCAGGTCGCGGCCGGAGAGGCGGAGCGTCCCGATCAGGCTGGCGGCGGTCAGGGACGGCAGGCTCAGCACATCGATGCCGCGGCCGCCATGCACCACCTCGTCCCCCTCATCGGGATACCAGCGATGGCAAGCGCGGGTCGGGTCGGGGGCGGGGGGCCGGTGCATGGTCGTCGTTCCCGCGGGGGGCATCCTCGCGGCGGAGCCTAGGGCGCAGGGCGGGTCCGGGGCCAAGAGCCTGAACCGATCGCCGCCTTCGGTGGATCCTATGGGCCGGGGCCGTGGCATGAAAAAAGGCGAGGACCCCGGGCGGGATCCTCGCCTCATGCCGGCGCCTCGTGGCTCAGGCCGCCTCGCTCTCCGCGCGGCGGGACTGCTTCTTGCGCTCGTTGGGGTCGAGGAAGCGCTTGCGCAGGCGCACCGCGGTCGGCGTCACCTCCACCAGCTCGTCATCCTCGATATAGGCGATGGCCTGCTCCAGGCTCATCCGCCGCGGCGGCACCAGCAGCAGCGCCTCGTCCTTCCCGGCGGCGCGGATGTTGGTCAGCTTCTTCTCCTTGATGGGGTTCACATCAAGGTCGTTGTCGCGGGAATGCTCGCCGAGGATCATGCCGACATAGACCTTCACGCCGGGGTCCACGAAGAGCGTGCCGCGTTCCTGCAGGTAGAACAGGGCGTACTGGATCGCCTCGCCGTCGGAGTTGCTGATCAGGCTGCCGTTGCGGCGGCCCTCGATCGGCCCGGCCCAGGGCTGATAGCCGAGGAAGAGGCGGTTCATCATGCCGGTGCCGCGCGTGTCCGTCATGAACTCGCCGTGGTAGCCGATCAGGCCGCGGGACGGGATGTGGAAGGTCAGCCGCACCTTGCCGCCGCCGGAGGGGCGCATGTCCTGCATCTGGCCCTTGCGGATGGAGAGCTTCTCCACCACCACGCCCGAATAGCCTTCGTCCACATCGACCAGCACTTCCTCGAAGGGCTCTTCCTTCTCGCCGGTCTCCGGGTTCTCCCGCGTCAGCACGCGCGGGCGGCCGATGGTCAGCTCGAAGCCCTCGCGGCGCATCGTCTCGATCAGCACGCCGAGCTGGAGTTCGCCGCGGCCGGCGACCTCGAAGGCATCGACTTCCTCGCTGACCTTCACCTTGATGGCGACGTTGCCTTCCGTCTCCTTGAACAGGCGGTCGCGGATCTGGCGGGACGTGACCTTCTTGCCCTCGCGGCCGCCGAGCGGGCCGTCATTGATGCGGAAGGTCATGGCCAGCGTCGGCGGATCGACCGGGATGGCGGGCAGCGGCTCCGTCACCTCGGGGGAGGCGATGGTGTCGGGGATGGTGGCGTCCGACAGGCCGGCGATGGCGATGATGTCGCCCGCCTGCACCTCCTCCACCGGCACGCGGTCGAGGCCGGAGAAGGTCATCAGCTTGGTCAGGCGGCCGGTCTCGACCACCGTGCCGTCCTGGCGCAGCACGCGGACGGGCATGTTCACCCGCGCCGTGCCCTGTTCCACGCGCCCGGTCAGGATGCGGCCCAGGAAGTTGTCGCTCTCCAGGATGGAGGCGTTCATCGCGAAGGGCTTCTCGAGATCGACCTTCGGCGCCGGCACATGGCTCAGGATCAGGTCGAACATCGGCGCCAGATCCTTGCGCGGACCGTCCATCGACATGTCGGCCCAGCCCTGGCGGCCGGAGGCGAACATGGTGTGGAAGTCCAGCTGCTCATCCGTCGCGCCGAGGGCGGCGAAGAGGTCGAAGACCTCGTTGTGCACCTCATCCGGCCGGGCGTCCTGGCGATCGACCTTGTTGATGACGACGATGGGCTTCAGGCCGCGGGCCAGCGCCTTGGTCAGCACGAACTTGGTCTGCGGCAGCGGGCCTTCCGCCGCGTCGCAGAGCACGATGGCGCCATCGACCATGGAGAGGATGCGCTCCACCTCGCCGCCGAAATCGGCGTGGCCGGGCGTGTCCACGATGTTGATCTTCACGCCCTTCCATTCCACGGCGGTGGACTTGGCCAGGATGGTGATGCCGCGTTCGCGCTCCAGGTCGTTGCGGTCCATGGCCCGTTCGGCCACCACCTGGTTCGAGCGGAAGGCGCCGGCTTGCTTCAGCAGGTTGTCCACCAGCGTGGTCTTGCCGTGGTCGACATGGGCGATGATCGCGACGTTGCGGATATCCATGGGTACAGTCCGACTTCCGGTTCGGGCCGACCCCGGCCGCCCCGCGACGGATCGCCGGACGGCGTCCATCACAGGCGCAAAGCGGGCCCTTTGACTTGATGCGGCGCACACATAAGGGCGCCCGCCGGAAAAAGCGAGCAGGAACCGCGCCCGGCCGGCGGGCGGCAGCCCTGCGTCGCGGTCACGGCCGCGTGCCGGCGCTCAGCCGGGGGCCTTCGAGGAACTGGGCGGGATGTCGCCCGGCCCGGCGGGCGCGCGGGGGTAGCTGGTATCGGCGCCGATCGGCACCGGCGGGCTCGCCGTGCCGCCGACCGGCATGTCCTGCGGCGCGATGCCGGGCAGGGGCAGCGGGCGCTGGGCCAGGGGAGGGGGCGCCGGGTCCGGGTTCGCGGCCGGGGCGGCGGCCCGGGGCGGCGGCGCGTCGAGCCAGGCGAGCGCCTGGTCGATATGGGTGGCGGCCGCCGCGCCGTCCCGCTGGCCGAGCGCGGCGCGCGCCGCGGCGATCTGCCCGACCGCGCCGCCCTGGCGGGGGCGGTCGGCCTCGCTGGCCAGTTCGGACCGCGTCAGCAGCCGGGCCTCCGCCCGTTCCAGCAGGTCCAGCGCCTGCCCGGCGCGGCCGGCGCCGAGCGCCCCGCCTGCCAGGCGCAGCAGGGTGGCGGGGTCGTCGATCGCCTCCGCGAGGGAGGGGGCGGGCGGCGTGGCGCGCGGCCCCGGCCGCGTCGGCGCCACGGCGGCGCCGGTGCCATCCTGCGCGGCCGCGGGCCAGGCCAGCAGGGGCGAGAGGAGGAGGAGGAGGGCAGGCAGGATCGGCGGGCGGGCGGGCATGGCGTGTTCTCCGGCGGGGGCATCCCCCGGCCCGGTGAACCGCCGGCCCGCCCGGCCGGTTCCCTTACCCCTGGGCGACCAGCGCCTTCAGGTCCGCCTGCGGGCGGGCGCCGAAATGGCTGATCGCCTCCGCCGCCGCCACGCTGCCCCAGCGGCCGCATTCCGGCAGCGCCTTGCCATGCGCCAGCCCCGCCAGGAAGCCCGCGGCATAGGCATCGCCGGCGCCGGTGGTGTCCACCACCGTGGTCGGCACGGCCGCGACGTCGAAGCGCTCCGCCCCCGCGATGACGACGCTGCCCTTCTCGCTGCGGGTCACGGCGGCCAGCGCCACCTCCTGCCGCAGCTGCGCCAGGGCGGCGTCGAAATCCTCGGTCTCGTAGAGGGAGAGCAGCTCGGCCTCATTGGCGAAGAGGATGTCGGTCTCCTCCTTCACGAAGGCGCGGAAGGCGGCGCGGTGGCGGCCGACGCAGAAGGCGTCGGAGAGCGTGAGCGCCACCCTCCGACCGGCCGCATGCGCGGCCCGGGAGGCCTTGCGAAAGGCTTCCTGGGCGGCGGGGGGGTCGAAGAGATAGCCCTCGAGGTAGGTGATGGCGGCGGAGGCGACCTCGGCCTCGTCCACATCGTCGGGGCCGAAGGTGACGCAGGCGCCGAGGAAGGTGTTCATCGTCCGCTGCCCGTCGGGGGAGACGAGGATGAGGCAGCGCGCGGTCGGCGCGCCACCGACCAGCGGCGCGGTCGGGAAGCGGACGCCGGCGGCGCGGATGTCATGGGCGAAGACCTTCCCCAGCCCGTCATCCGCCACCTTGCCGAGATAGCCGACGCGGGCGCCGAGCGCGGCGGCGACGGCGCAGGTATTGCCGGCGGAGCCGCCGGAGCTTTCGATGCCGGGGCCCATGGCGGCGTAGATCGCCTCCGCCGTCGCGGCATCGATCAGCGCCATGCCGCCCTTGGGCATGCCATGGGCGGCGAGGAAGCTGTCCTCCGCCCGGGCCTGCACATCGACGATGGCGTTGCCGATCCCGAGCAGGTCGAGGGTGGGCAGGGTGGCGTTGGGCATGGGGCGGGGAACCTCGCGCAGGCGTCAGGGGGTGGAAGGCGGCCGGAAGTTGCCGGAAGGGGCGGGCCGCCGCTAGTGCCGGTGGATGCTCAGAGCCCTGATGACGGCATTTCGCCAGCTTCCCGACCCCGCCTTCCGCCAGCCGGTGCTGCTGGGCGCCGCGGGGGCGCTGGCGGGGCTGCTGGCGATCGGGGCGCTGGCTTCCTGGGGCCTCGGCCACCTCGCGGCCGGCACCGGCTGGTTCGCGGGCGTCGCCGCGGCGGCCGGCGGCGTGCTGGTGGTCTTCGCGGCCTGGTGGCTGTTCGTGCCGATGCTGCTGGCGATCTCCGGCCTGTTCCTGGATGGCGTCGCGGCGGCGGTGGAGCGGCGGCACTACCCGGCCCTGCCCCCGGCCGCCGGCGCCAGCACGGCGGGGCAGGCCTGGTCCGGCTTCGTGCTGGCGGCGAAGATGGCGGGGCTGACGCTGATCCTGCTGCCGCTGTCGCTGGTGCTGCCGATGATCGGCACGCTCGGCCTCTGGGGCGTCGCCGCCATCGGGCTGGGCGAGGGGTTGTTCGAGGGGGTGGCGCTGCGGCGCATGGACCGCGCGGCGGCGGAGGCGCTGCGCCGCCGGCGCCGGAGCGCGATCTGGGGGCTGGGCGGCGCGCTCGCGGCGATGGCGGCGGTGCCGCTGCTCAACCTGCTGGTCCCGGTGCTCGGCACCGCGGCGATGACGCACCTGCTGCACCGGGTCGATCCGGCCGCGAATCCAGCGAAATCCGGGGGATGAGTCTGTGGACAAATGCGGGACAAGGGCTTCCCGCCGTTGTCTCCGCGCATGCCCGCGTGTTAGCCGGGGGCCTGAGTACGGGCACGGCGGGGAAGCGCCCGGCGGCCGGATCGGGGCGACCCGGTGCGGCAGTGACGTCGCCGCTATCGACGCCGGGATGTGAAGGGGGACGATCATGAATGTCTTTGGCCGCCGCCGCGATGAGAAGCCGGCCGCGGAAGCCCCCGAGCCCCAGCCCGCCACCGTGCCGACCACGCGCGACCCCGATCTGGGCGCGCCTCCGTTCCGACCCTCCAGGGATGCCTCCACCATGAGCCTCGCGCCGAAGCCCCCCTCCCCCACCCCGTCCATGCCGGGCGGCCCGACGCCGCCCGCCGGCACGGCGATCCCGCCGCGGCCGCCCCAGATGGGCGGGGCCATGGGGGGTGGCATGCCGGTCGGCCAGCCCGGCGCGCCCACCATGCCGACGCCGCGCCCCTCCAGCCCCGATCGCCGCACGCTGGTCGTCGGCCGCGGGATCAGCCTGCAGGGCACGGTGGCGGATGCCGAGCGCCTGGTGGTGGAAGGCACGGTCGAGAGCCAGATGATCCAGGCGACCGAGCTGTCCATCAGCCAGACCGGCGTCTTCAAGGGCGAGGTCCAGGTCGAGGACGCCGAGATCGCCGGCACCTTCGACGGCACGCTGACGGCGCGCGGCCAGCTGGTCATCCGTGGCACCGGCCGCGTCATCGGCGTGGCGCGCTGCCGCCGCCTGATGGTCGAGGATGGCGGCCAGATCTCCGGCCGCATGGAGATGCTGGGCGACACGCAGGTTCCCCCCGGCCCGGCGCCCCGCGCCTACGCCGAGGGCTGAGGCCTTCGGGCCGGGGCGGCGGGCGCACCCCGCCGCCCCGGCCGATGCCGGGCACGATGCGACGCCTCCTCCCCCTTCTGCTGCTGCCGCTCGCGGCCTGCGTGGCGCAGGGCCCTTCCGACACCGCGCAGGTGTTGCAGGAGGCGCTGGCGACGCACCAGGCGAGCCTGGCCGGCATCGCGCCCCGCCCGGCCGGGGCCGGGGGAGAGGGCACGGAACCCGCGACGGTGGCGCCCATCGTCGCGCGGCCGGCGCCGCCCGGCAGCGTGCCGACGCTGGCGGGCCAGCTGGTCGGCCAGCCTCCGGAAGCCGTCACGCAGTGGCTGGGCGAGCCCCGGCTGCGCCGCAGCGAGGGCAATGCGGAGATCTGGCACTACCAGGCCACGCAATGCCACCTGGACCTGATCCTGTACCGGGAGGAAGGGCCGCGCCCCGCGATGCGCGTGGCCCATGCCGCCGCCCGCGCCGTGGGCACCGCGCGGCGCGGGGAAGCCGCCTGCCTGCGGGACATCGCCCGCGGCGCCATGCTGCGGCCGAACGGCGCGCCGCCGACCGAGGAAGCGCGCGCGGGCGCCTGAGCGGTGGGTGCTGTACCGGCAGCTACAGGTACTTGCCGCGCTCCATGATCTCCAGCGTGTACTGCCTGTAGGTCATCCCCAACTCCTCCGCCCGCGCCAGGCGGCGCAGGGCGATTTCCGGCGGCGGGGTCTTCCAGGCCTTGCGATGGGCCCGCTTCCACAGGAACAGGCGGCCGCCGCCCGGGTCCGGCTCCTCCTCCAGCGGCGGGCCGCCATTGTGGCCGATGCCGGGGGGGATCACGCCGCCAGGTCGCGGTAGAAGAAGGTGCTGCCGCAGGGGCGGCCATCCGGGTGCAGGGCGAAGCGCGGGATGGTGCCCAGCGCGGTCCAGCCGAGGCGCCGGTAGAGCCGCTCCCCCTCCCCGCCCTCCGCCGTGTCCAGCACCAGCAGGCTGCGGCCGAGGTCACGGGCCAGCCCCTCCGCCGCCCGCATCAGGGCGGTGCCGAGGCCGCGGCCGCGGGCGGTCCGGCGCACCAGCATCTTCGCGATCTCCGCCCGGTGGGGCTGGTTCTCCGGCATGGCGAGCAGCAGCTGCACGGTGCCGAGGACGGTGCCCGCTTCCTCCGCCACGAAAAGGGCGCGGTCGCCCCTGGCGACGCCCGCCGCCACGCCCTGCCAGAAGGCCAGGGACCGGGCCGGGTCCAGCGGATGCATGAAGCTGACCGAGGCGCCGCCCGCCACGCAATCCACCAGCACCTCGGCCAGCGCCGGAGCCAGGCTGGCGGCCTCCGTCGCATCGAGGCGACGGATCGGGGGAGGGGCGTCTCGGTTCATGGCTGGTTCCGTGCTGCCGATGTGACTATGATGGACGCATGTCCACCATGCAAGACGAACCCGCTGCGGCGCAGCAACATGATTTGGCCGCCCCGCCGCAATACGATTCCGCCGCTCCGCCGCAATACGATCCCGCCGCTCCGCCGCAGGCGGATGAGGCCGCCCGCCGCCTGGCGGAGCGCCTGCGGCTGGAGCGGGAGGCGCGGGGCTGGTCGATCGCGGAGCTGGCCGCCAGGTCCGGCGTCTCCCGCGCCATGATCAGCAAGGTGGAGCGGGCGGAGGCGAGCCCGACGGCGGCGCTGCTCGGGCGCCTCTCCGGCCCCTTCGGCCTGACGCTGTCCGGCCTGCTGGCGCGGGCGGAGGCGGCGCCGGCGGGCGGCGTGGTGGCGCGGGTGGCCGACCAGGCGCGGTGGCGGGACCCGGGCACGGGGTATCTCCGCCGGCAGCTTTCGCCCCTCGGCGCGGATCCCGAACTGGTGCGGGTGGAACTGCCGCCGCTGGCCCGCGTGCCCTACCCCGCCGAATCCTATGCGCTGATCCGGGGTCAATGCGTCTGGCTGCTGGAAGGCACGCTGCTGTTCCATGAGGGTGCGGTGACGCACCGGCTGGAGCCCGGGGATTGCCTGGCGCTCGGCCCGCCGGCGGATTGCGCCTACGAGAACCCCTCCGCCACGCAGCCCTGCCTCTACGTGGTGGCGCTGGCGCGGCGCTGAGGCTTCGGGGAGATAGGGGCATGCCCTGCCCGTCTCCCCCATGATCCAGTGGCTGAACGCCTTCGTCCCGGTCTTCGGGCTGCTGGCGCTGGGCGCCGTGCTGCGGCGCCACCTGCTGCCGAACGACCTGGTCTGGGCGGGGATGGAGCGGCTGATCTTCTGGGTGCTGCTGCCCTGCCTGGTGGCCACGGCGCTGTCGGGCGTCGATCTCGGCCATCTGCCGGTCGGCGGCATGGCGGTGGCGATCTGGGCGGCGCTGGGCTTCGGCACGCTGGCGGCGGTGGGGCTGGCGCGACTGCTGGGGGAGGGGCATGCGGCCATGACCTCCGTCCTGCAGGGGGGCATCCGCTTCAACAACCTGATGGGCTTCGCCATCGCGGGCGCGGTCTGGGGCCAGGCGGGGCTGGCGCTGGCGGCGGTGGCCACGGGG
This sequence comes from Falsiroseomonas ponticola, assembly GCF_016805305.1. Lineage (GTDB taxonomy): Bacteria > Pseudomonadota > Alphaproteobacteria > Acetobacterales > Acetobacteraceae > Falsiroseomonas > Falsiroseomonas ponticola. Next base: position 750,230 of record NZ_JAERQN010000001.1, read on the forward strand.
CTGATCGTGCCGGTGGTGCAGGCGATCTCCACCATCGCCTTCGCGCTGGGCGCGGAGGGCCGGGTGCGGCCCTGGCGGCTGCTGCGCCAGGTCTTCGCCAACCCGCTGATCATCGCGGTGCTGGCGGGGTTCCTGCTCTCCGCCCTGGGGGGGCTGCCGCCGGGGATCGGGCCGATGGTGCGGAATTTGGGCCAGGCCTCCGTCGCGCTCGGGCTGCTCTGCGTCGGCGCGGCACTGACGCCGCAGGGGCTGACCACGCGGCCGCTGACCCAGGCGGCGACGGCGCTGCTCAAGCTGGTGGCGATGCCGGCCGTCACCTGGGCCTTCTGCGCGGCCATGGGCATCGGCCCCATGCCGACGGTGATCGCCGTGCTGTTCATGGCGCTGCCGACGGCGGCGACGAGCTATGTGATGGCCCGCGCCATGGGCGGCGATGCGCCGCTGATGGCGGCGATCACCACCAGCGAACACGTGCTGTCGCTGCTGACGCTGCCGGTCTGGCTGTTCCTGCTGGGGCGGCTGCTGTAGCGGCCGCCGGCCCTGGCCGCCGCGGGAAACTCTTCGTGCGTTTGGCGTATTGAGGCTCGTCACGGTCCCCGGCCGGCCGCATCTCCGGCGCGGCCGGGGCGGATCCGGAAGGAGCAGGCGGGGCGCATGACGGCTGGCTGGGCGAGCGTGCCCGTGATCCTGGTATGGGCCGTGTCGCTGCTGCTGGTGGGGCTGACCATCCTGCCGCTGTCGAAGCGCCCCTGGTGGTGGATCCGGCTGTGGGATTATCCGCGCCTGCAGCTGGCCGCGGGCCTGATCGGCATGGCCGCCTTCCAGGCCGTGGTGCTGCCCTGGGGCGGGGCGGAGGGCGCGCTGCGCATCGTGACGCTGGCCTGCTTCGCCTGGCAGGTCTTCCGCATCTGGCCCTACACCATCCTGCACCGCACGCAGGTGCCGGGGACGCGGCGGCCGGACCCGGCCGAATCCCTCACGATCCTGGTGGCCAATGTGCTGCAGGAAAACCGCCGCGCCGCGGATCTGCTGGCCCTGATCCGCCGGGTCGATCCCGACGTGATCCTGACGCTGGAGACCAATGCCTGGTGGGAGGGGCAGCTGCGCCCGCTGCTGGAGACCCATCCCTTCGCCGTGCTGCACCCGCTGGAGAACACCTACGGCATCCACCTCTTCTCCCGCCTCCGGCTGCGGGATGCGGTGGTGCGGGAGAGGGTGACGAAGGACATCCCCTCCGTCTTCGCCCGCGTGCGGCTGCGGTCCGGGCGGCTGGTGGACCTGCATTGCCTGCATCCGGAGCCGCCGCAGATCGGCAACGACGTGGCGGAACGGGATGCGGAGCTGCTGCTGGTGGCGAAGGAGGTCGCGGGCAATCCGCGGCCGACCATCGTCTGCGGGGACCTCAACGATGTCGCCTGGTCCCACACCACGCGGCTGTTCCAGCGCCTCAGCGGGCTGCTGGATCCGCGCGTCGGGCGCGGGCTCTACCCCACCTTCCATGCGGAGCACTGGTTCGCGCGCTGGCCGCTGGACCATGTCTTCCACGACGCGCATTTCCGCGTCGCGGGGCTGCGGGTGCTGCCCTATTACGGCTCCGACCATTTCGCCATGTGCATCACGCTCTGCCATGACGCGACGGCGGCGGTGGAGGCGGAGATTCCCGAGCCCGACGAGGACGACCACGCCGAGGCCGAGGCCAAGATCGCGGAGGGGCGGGAGGCGGCCGCGCTCGGCACGCCCCCCGTGCAGGATTAGCGCCGGGGCAGGAAGCCCACGATCTCCTCCGCCCTGGCGCAGATGGGGGAGGCGATCGCCTCCGCCCGGTCGGCGCCGAGCCGCAATTCGGCATCGAGCGCGGCGGGATCGTCCAGCAGGCGCTTCATCGTGCCCTGGATGGGCGTGAGATGCGCGACCAGCGCCTCCACCAGCACCTCCTTGAAACTGCCAAAACCCTTGCCGCCATGTTCCCGCAGCACGTTCTCCGGCATGGTGCCGGTGATGGCGGCGAGGATGCCGACCAGGTTGCGCGCCTCCGCCCGCGCCTCCAGGCCCGAGACATGGTCCGGCAGCGGTTCCGGGTCCGTCTTGGCGCGGCGGATCTTCAGCGCGATGGCGTCGTGGTCATCGGTCAGGTTGATGCGCGACTGGTCGGAGGGATCCGACTTCGACATCTTCTTGGTGCCGTCGCGCAGCGACATGACGCGGGCGGCGACGCCCTGGATCATCGGCTCGATGCGGGGGAAGAAATCCACGCCGTAGTCGTGGTTGAACTTCTCCGCGATGTCGTTGGCGAGCTCGAGGTGCTGGCGCTGGTCATCGCCCACCGGGACCTTGGTGGCGTGGTAGGTCAGGATGTCGGCGGCCATGAGGTTCGGATAGACATAGAGGCCCGACCCCGCCGCTTCCCGGTCCTTGCCGGCCTTGTCCTTGAACTGCGTCATGCGGTTCAGCCAGCCGAGCCGCGCCACGCAGTTGAAGATCCAGGCCAGCCGCGTATGGGCATGGACGTGGGACTGGATGAACAGCGTGCAGCGCCGCGGGTCGAGCCCGCAGGCGATCAGCGCCGCCGCCATCTCCCGCGTCTGCCGCGCCAGCTCCTTGGGGTCCTGCCAGACGGTGATGGCGTGCAGGTCCACGACGCAGAAGATGCTCTCATGCGTATCCTGCATCGGCACCCAGTTGCGGATGGCGCCGAGGTAGTTGCCGAGGGTCGGGACGCCCGAGGGCTGGATGCCGGAGAAGACGCGGGTCATGGGCTGTATCGCTCGTGTGATGGGGCGTGGTTGTGCCGGGCGGGCGGGCAACGTCAAGCCGGGTACGGCCGGTGGCCGAAGATGGCGGTGCCGATGCGGACATGGGTGGCGCCTTCCGCGATGGCGGCCTGGTAGTCGCCGGACATGCCCATCGACAGCGTCCTGAGGCCATGGCGCGCCGCCATCTCCCGCAGCGCGGCGAAATGCGGGCGGGGGTCGCCTTCCACCGGCGGGATGCACATCAGGCCTTGCACCGGCAGGCCGTGGTCGTCGAGGCAGGCGCGGATGAAGGCATCGGCCTCCGCGGTCGGCACGCCGGCCTTCTGCGGTTCGTCGCCGATATTGACCTGCACGAGCAGGCCGGGGCGGCGGCCCTCCTTCGCCATGGCCTCGGCCAGGGCGGTGGCGAGCTTCGGGCGGTCCAGGCTTTCGATGACGTCCGCGATCCGCACCGCGTCCCGCGCCTTGTTGGTCTGCAGCGCGCCGATGAGGTGCAGGCGGAGCCCCGGATGGTCCGCCCGCAGCCCGGGGAATTTCTGCTGCGCCTCCTGCACCCGGTTCTCGCCGAACACCGCCTGCCCGGCGGCCAGCGCGGCCAGCACCGCGTCCTGCGGATTGGTCTTGGAGACGGCGACCAGGGTGACGGAGGCGGGATCGCGATTGGCGCGCAGGCAGGCTTCCGCGATGCTGTCGCGGATGCGCGCCAGGTTGGCGGCGATGGGGTGCGGTGAGGGATCGGACATGGCGCGGACGCTAGAGGTCTGGTCGCGGCGCCTCAAGCCGCCCCGCGCGCGGGGCAGGCGCCTGCCCTGCCTGTGGCTGCTGTCGGACCCCGGCCGGCTGCCGGATCCGCGCGCCGCGGCGGCGCGGCTGCCGCGCGGGCAGGGCGTGCTGGCGCGGGGCGCGAAGCGCGGCGTGCTGCGCGGCCTGGCGCGGCTGGCGCGTGCCAGGGGGCTGGTGCTGCTGGTGGGGGGCGATGGGCGGGCGGCGCTGCGGGCGCGGGCCGGGCTGCACCTGCCGGACCGTGCCGGGGCGCGCGGGCTGCTGCCCTTCCTGCTGGCGCGGCGGGCGGGGGCGCCCTGGGCGCTGCTGTCGGTGGCCGTGCATGGGCGGGCGGCCCTGGCGCGGGCGCGGCGGCTGCGGCCCGATCTCGGCTTCGTCTCGCCCGCCTTCCCGACGGAGAGCCACCCCGGCGCGCCGGCGCTGGGCCCGCTGCGCTGGTCCGGCCTGGCGGCGCGGCTGCCCGTGCCGGCGGTGGCGCTGGGCGGCGTCGGGCCACGGACGGCCGGGCGGCTGCCGCTTCGCCGGGTGAAGGGCCTGGCCGCGATCGGGGCGCTTCGCGGCTGATTGCTGCGCGGCGGTGGGCCTTCGTGGTGTCTCATGGCGTCGCGGGCTGCTCACGCGCCGCGAAATGTCGCGCAACATGCTGTGGCTCTGCCGCCACACTGTCTCACGGAAGTCGCGAGCTTGGTTGCTGGCCCGTTGCCGGCGGGGATGAGGCCGGACCATAGTCGGCCCGGGCCTGACTGCCATTGGGGGATTTCCCCCGGTGGCGGCGTCCTGCCGAGGGGGGCAGGCGGGTCGTCGCATGCCGGGGGCCACCCGGTGCAGGAGGAGGTTTAACTATGCGCAAGATTCTGCTGGGCACCACCGCGGTGGTCGGCGCTGCGCTGCTGAGCAACGTCGCTCAGGCGCAGACGGCTCCGACGGTCCGCATTGGCGGCTACTTCGAGTTCACGGGCGCCTATGTCGACGACAGCGCCGACCGCAACGCCGTCACGATCGCCGCCGGCACGGCCGGCCCGGCCCGCACGGTCAACCGCGACAAGATCGACTTCCGCACGGACGCCGAGATCGTCGTGATCGTCGGTGGCAAGGCCGCCAACGGCCTCAGCTACGGCGCGCAGGTCGAGCTGCAGATCGACAACTTCATCCCGCAGGCCAACACCACGGCCGGCACGGGCGTGGACACGGACGAGGCCTGGGGCTTCATCTCCTCCCCGACCCTCGGCACCCTGCAGTTCGGTGACCAGGACAGCGCGGCCTCCCAGATGGCCGTCTCCCTGCCCGGCGCCGTTGCCCAGCTCGGCATCTCCTCCCAGTGGGACGAGTTCGTGGCCCTCGCCGCGGACGGCAACCGCTACCTCGTCGCCGACATCAACGACGGCAACGACAGCACCAAGATCATCTACATGTCGCCGCAGTTCTTCGGCTTCGACTTCGGCGTGAGCTTCGCGCCGAACCGTCGTGAAGGCGAGGAATACCGCACGGTCACGTCCGGCCTGACCGCCGGCACGCAGGTCCTGCAGCGCGACCCGAACGACAGCCTCCGCAACGAGCTGTCGGGCGCCATCCGCTACCGCGGCAGCTTCGGCAACATCGGCGTGACGGCCGGCCTCGCCGCGCACCGCGCCGACGCGGCGTCCAACAACAACAACCTCCAGGACGTGTCCGAATACCAGGCCGGCCTGCAGGTCACGGGCTTCGGCCTGACCGTCGGCGGCATGTACCGCTGGGGCAAGTACGGCGGCGTGACCGCCACGGCCCTGCCGTCCGGCCGTGCGCAGTCCTCCACCTGGGGCCTGGGCGCGACCTACGTGACGGGCGCGATCGCGGTCGGCGGCTTCTACGCCAAGGCCGAGCGTGACAACGGCGGCGCGCTGGCCGACCGCACGCAGACGGTGTGGGGCCTCGGCGCCTCCTACACCCTCGCGCCGGGCATGGACCTGTTCGCGAACTACACGAACATCTCGGACAAGAACATCGCCGCTTCCGCGACGGCGCTGGCCCCGGTCGGCAACGGCCCGCTGGCGCGTAACCGCGACATCGACGTGTTCGTCATCGGCACCCGCCTGACCTTCTGATCCCCCTGGGATCGGAAGGGCTGACGGCCCGGGATGGGGGCGGCGGGGAAACCCGCCGCCCTTCTTCGTTTCAGCCTGCTTCGCCCCCGGCGCCGGGGTGATGGAATCGGTTTCAGCCAGGGCCGGTTTTGGGCCCTTCGGCCGCGGGCCAGTTTTCCTCCGCCCGCAAAGCGGCTAGGAAGCAGGCCGGGGCGCGGTTGCGCCCCCGATCGCTCGGGATGGGAATCATGCGGCGGCTCAGGAATGTCTTGTCGGTCGGCCTCGTCGCCAGCGTCCTCGCGGGGTGCTCCACCCTGTCGGAGAACATGCGCGTCCCCGGCCTCGACGAATACAATGACGACAGCAAGCGGGCCCGCGTCCGCGGCCGCCTGACGGGCGAGGACGGCATCCTGATCTTCGGGAATGACCGCAGCAGCCCCGGATCGCGCGGCGGCGGCGCCGGCGAGCAGAGCGGCATCGGCGTCAACGCCTTCCTCTGGCGCGCCTCGCTCGACACCCTGTCCTTCATGCCGCTGGCCTCCGCCGATCCCTTCGGCGGCGTGCTGATCACCGACTGGTATTCGCCCCCCGGCACCACCGGCGAACGCTTCCGCGCCACGGCCTATATCCTCGGCCGGCAGCTGCGCTCCGATGGCGTGCGCATCGCGATCTTCCGCCAGGAACTGCGCGGCAATGCCTGGGTGGATGTCCCCGTCTCCGCCGGCACGGCGTCCGAGCTCGAGGACCAGGTGCTGAGCCGGGCGCGCGAGCTGCGTTCCCAGGCCACCGCCGCCGCCCGCTGAACGGCAACCACTGACCGGGCCGGGGCGGCACCGCCCCGGTCCCCCCCGTTTCATCCGGCCCCGTGCCCTTTCCAGCGGCGCGCGGGGGTTCTATGCCTGCGGCTCCCAGCAGACCGACGCAGCGCAATACGATGAACGAGATCGCCCCCAACCCTCCCGCGCGACACGACTTCGCCGCCGCCGAGCCCCGCTGGCAGGCGGAATGGGACCGGCGCGGCGTCTTCTCCGTGCCGGACGTGCCGCCGGCCGGGGCGCGCAAATACTATGTGCTGGAGATGTTCCCCTACCCCTCCGGCAAGATCCATATGGGGCATGTCCGGAACTACACGCTGGGCGACGTGGTGGCGCGCTACAAGCGGGCCCGCGGCCACCTGGTGATGCACCCCATGGGCTGGGACGCCTTCGGCCTGCCGGCGGAGAATGCGGCGCGGGAACGGGGCATCCATCCGGGCCAATGGACCTACGCCAACATCGCCAATATGCGCGCGGAGCTGAAGCGCATGGGCCTGTCGCTGGACTGGTCCCGCGAATTCGCCACCTGCGACGTCGCCTATTACGGCCAGCAGCAGAAGCTGTTCCTGGATTTCTGGAAGGCCGGGCTGGTCGAGCGGAAGGAGAGCTGGGTCAACTGGGACCCGGTGGATGGCACCGTGCTGGCGAATGAGCAGGTGATCGACGGCCGCGGCTGGCGGTCCGGCGCGCTGGTGGAGAAGAAGAAGCTCAGCCAGTGGTTCCTGAGCATCACCAAGTACGCGCCCGACCTGCTGGAGGCGCTGGGCGGCCTGGATCGCTGGCCCGAACGCGTGAAGCTGATGCAGTCCAACTGGATCGGCCGCAGCGAGGGCGCGCGAGTGCGCTTCCAGCTGGCGCAGCCCGTGGACGGGACCGAGGAGGTGGAGGTCTTCACCACCCGGCCGGACACACTGTTCGGCATGTCCTTCCTGGCGGTTGCCGCCGAACACCCGCTGGCCGCCGCCGCCGCGGCCGCCAACCCCGCGGCCGCCGAGTTCGTGGCGGAATGCCGCCGCATGGGCACCAGCGAGGCCGCGATCGAGCAGGCGGAGAAGCGCGGCTTCGACAGCGGCTTCCGGGTGAAGCACCCCTTCAACGGACGCGAATACCCCGTCTGGATCGCGAATTTCGTGCTGATGGAATACGGCACCGGCGCCATCTTCGGCTGCCCGGCGCATGACCAGCGGGACCTGGATTTCGCCCGGAAATACGGGCTTTCCGTCACGCCCGTGGTGCTGCCGCCGGGCGCCGACCCCGCCGCCTTCGCGGTCGGCGACGTCGCCTATACCGATGACGGCACCATCTACAACTCGGACTTCCTGGATGGGCTGGCGGTGCCGGCGGCCAAGCGGGCGGTGATCGACCGGCTGGAAGGCATGGGCACCGGCAATGGCGTGGTGAACTGGCGCCTGCGGGACTGGGGCGTCAGCCGCCAGCGCTACTGGGGCTGCCCGATCCCGGTCATCCATTGCGACGATTGCGGCGCGCTGCCCGTGCCGCAGGACCAGCTGCCGGTGGTGCTGCCGGACGACGTCGATTTCTCCAAGCCCGGCAATCCGCTGGACTACCACCCCAGCTGGAAGCATGTCGCCTGCCCGTCCTGCGGCAAGCCCGCGCGGCGGGAGACGGATACCTGCGACACCTTCGTGGACAGCTCCTGGTACTTCGCCCGCTTCTGCAGCCCGCAGGCGGAGCCGCCGGTGACGCGCGACGCCGTCGATGCCTGGCTGCCGGTGGACCAGTATATCGGCGGCATCGAGCACGCGATCCTGCACCTGCTCTACAGCCGCTTCTTCACCCGCGCGATGCAGGCCACGGGCCACCTGGCGGTCGCGGAGCCCTTCGCGGGCCTCTTCACCCAGGGGATGGTGCAGCACGAGAGCTACAAGGGCGCCGATGGCCGCTGGCTCTACCCGGAGGAGGTGGAGTTCGGCACCGCCGCCGATGGCAGCCGCACCGCGACGGTGAAGGGCACGAACGAGCCGGTGACGATCGGCCGCATCGAGGCGATGTCCAAGTCCAAGCGCAACACCATCGACCCCGGCGCGATCATCGCGAAATACGGGGCCGATACGGCGCGCTGGTTCATCCTGGCGGACAACCCGCCGGAACGGGACATGGAATGGACGGAATCCGGCGTGGCCGGCGCCTTCCGCTTCACCCAGCGCCTGTTCCGCTTGGCGAGCAACGCGCTGCCGGCCCTGCCGCCGGCCGGGACCTCCGCCGAGGGGGCAACGGGCGCCGCCCGCAAGCTGCGCCAGGCCACGCACCGCACCATCGCCGCGGTGACGGAGGCGCTGGAGAGCTTCGCCTTCAACGTCGCCGTCGCCCGCATCCATGAATTCGCCAATGCGATCGGCGAGGCCGAGGCCCAGGCCTCCGCCGAGGGCATGGGTGCCGCGCGGCGGGAAGCGCTGGAGATGCTGGCGCGCCTCTCCGCGCCCATGATGCCGCACCTGGCGGAGGAGCTGTTCAGCCTGCTCTCCCCGGGCAGCGAGGCGCTGGTGGCGCAGATGCCCTGGCCGGAGGCCGACCCCGCGCTGCTGAAGGCGGAGACGGTGACGCTGGCGGTGCAGGTGCTGGGCAAGTTGCGCGCCACCATCGAGGTCGCGGCCGGCGCTTCCGAGGCGGAGATTTTCGCCCTGGCCGAGGCGGAGGAGAACGTGCAGCGTGCCTTCGCGGGCAAGCCGGTCAGGAAGCGCATCCATGTCCCGGGACGGGTCGTCAACTTCGTTGTCTGAGCGCCCGGCGCTGTTCGCGCGTCGCGCCGCCCTGCTGGGGGCCTGCGGCCTGCTGGCGGGGTGCGGGTTCCGGCCGCTCTATGGCAGCAACGGCGCCGCGGCCGTGGCGGCGGGCGAGCCCTCCGTGCGTGACCAGCTGCTCGCGACCCGCGTGGCGCCGATCAATGAGCGCTTCGGCCAGCTGATCCGGCGGGGGCTGTTGCAGCGCCTGGGGAACGGCATCACGGGGGCGCGGCAGCCGCTCTATGAGCTCCGGGTCGGGCCCGGCGTGGCGGCGGAGGGCGTCGGCGTGCAGGTGGACGGCGCGGCGACGCGCGTGCGCTACATCGCCACGGCCAATTGGGTGCTGGTGCGGCTCGGCCCGCCGCCGGAGGGAATCATGTCCGGCCAGGAACGCGCCATCGAGGCCTACAACATCCCCGCCAACCAGTTCTTCGCGGCCGACAGCAGCCGGGAGGCGACCGAGCAGCGCCTGGCGGCGACGCTGGCGGAGCAGATCGTGCAGCGCGTGGCGGCGGAGTTCCGCCGGCGGGCGGAGGGACATGCGGCGGAGCCGGTGGAAGCACCCCTCATCCTGCCCGCGACGCCGGGCGATGCGGTGCCGCAGGGCCTGTCGGACCCGGCCTCCCCCGGCCTGCTGGGGCTGCCGCCGGGCTCCCGCTGATGCCGGGCTGACGCCGTCCCATGGCGAAGATCGATGCGCGGCGCGTGCAGGCGGTGCTGGCCGATCCCGGCGACATGCGCGCCGTGCTGCTGTTCGGCGAGGATGCCGGGCTGGTGCGCGAGAGGGCGGAGGCGCTGGTGCGCACCGTCCTTGGCGGTGCCATGGACGACCCCTTCCGCCTGGCGGACCTGACGCGGGAGGAAGCCGCGCGCGCCGGCGTGCTGGCGGGGGAAGCCGCCGCCCTGGCCATGACGGGCGGGCGGCGCGTGGTGCGGCTGCGGGACGCCACGGATGCCCATGCCAATGCGCTGAAGGACATGCTGGCCGCGCGGGGCGAGGCGCTGGTGGTGATGGAGGCGGGCGAGCTGCAGGCCCGGTCCAAGCTGCGGACCCTGGCCGAGGCCGCGCAGGACGTCGCCGTCATCCCCTGCTACCGGGAGAGGGATGAGGCGCTGGCGGGCACCATCGCGCGCCTGCTGAAGGAACAGGGCGTGCAGGCCGATGCCTCCGCCGTCGGCTGGCTGGCGGCGCGGCTGGGCGAGGACCGGATGATGCTGCGCCGCGCGGTGGAGGTGCTGGCGCTGTATGTCGGTGCCGGTGGCCGGGTGGATGAGGAGGCGGCCATGGCCTGCGTGGCCGAGGGCGCGTCGATGGACCTGGACGAGGCCCTGATGGCGGCGACCGCCGGCGACGCGGTGGCGGCCGACCGGGCGCTGGACGCGGCCTTCGCGGAGGGCGCGAACCCGGTGATGGTGGTGCGCGCCACGCTGCGGCACATGCAGCGGCTGCACGAGGCGGCGGTGGCGGGCGGCGATTCCGGCGTGCTGCGGCCGCCGGTCTTCTTCCGCCACAAGGCCGCCTTCGACCGCGCGCTGCGCCACTGGCCGACGGCCGCGCTGGAAGCGCAGGGTGCCGCGCTGCTGGAGGCGGAGAAGCGCACCAAGACCACCGCCTTCAAGGAGGCCGACCTGGCCATCGCCCGCGCCGCGATCGCCGCCATCGCCCGACAGGCGGCCGGCTTCAGCCGGCGCTGAGCGTCACCCGCCCGACAGCAGGCGGACGATGCCGTCGAGCTGGTCGAGGTCCTTGTAGCGGATCGTGACCTCGCCGCCCTTGCCCTGGTGCTTCACCAGGACCTGGAGGCCGAGCTTCTCCGTCAGGTCGCGCTCCAGCGCCCGCGTCTCCCGGTCCTCCGATTTCTCCCGCGGTCCGGACGGCCGGGGCTTCGAGGCGACCAGGGCCTCGGTCTGGCGGACATTCAGGCCGCGCACCACGACCTGGGTGGCGAGCTTCACCGGGTCCGGCGCCCCGATCAGCGCGCGGGCATGGCCGGCGGAGAGGCTGCCCTGGCGGACCAGGTCCCGCACCGGCTGCGGCAGGCCGAGCAGGCGGAGCGTATTGGCGACGTGGCTGCGGCTTTTGCCCACGGACTGGCCGAGGCTTTCCTGCGTCAGGCCGAATTCCTCGACAAGGCGCTTGTAGCCCTCCGCCTCCTCCACCGCGTTGAGATCCTGGCGCTGCAGGTTCTCGACCAGCCCGGCCGCCATGGCTTCCCGGTCGCCGAGGTCGCGGACGACGACGGGGACTTCGTGGAGCCGCGCCACCTGCGCCGCGCGCCAGCGGCGCTCGCCGCCCACGATCTCATAGGCGCCGGGATGGTCCGGCTTGGGGCGCACCAGGATGGGCTGGAGGATGCCGTGTTCCCGGATGGAGGTGGCGAGTTCCTCCAGGCGGTCGTTGTCCATCACGCCGCGGGGCTGGAAGGGGCCGGGTTCCAGCGCCTCGATCGGGACCTGGCGCAGCGCCTCGCCGGGTGCGGGGGTGGGCGCATCCGGGATGAGGGCGGAGAGGCCGCGCCCCAGGCGGGAGGTCGGCTTGCGTGTCGTGCTGCTCATGGACGGCTCCGCGCCCGTTCGCGCTTCAGGAATTCCGCGCCCAGCTTGACGTAGGCCTGCGCGCCGGGGGAGCGGAAATCGTAGAGCAGCACGGGCAGGCCATGGGAAGGGGCCTCGCTGACGCGGACATTGCGGGGGATCACCGTCTCGAACACCTTGTCCTTGAAGAAGCCACGGACATCGCTGGCGACGAGTTCCGAGAGGTTGTTGCGGCGATCCGCCATGGTCAGCACGATCCCTTCCAGCGTCAGCCGGCTGTTCAGCGCGCGGCGGACGCGGTCGATGGTGCGGGTGATCTGGCTGATGCCTTCCAGGGCGAAGAATTCGGTCTGCAGCGGCACGATCACGCCATCCGCCGCGACCAGCGCGTTGAGGGTGATGAGGCCGAGCGAGGGCGGGCAGTCCAGGAAGACGTAGTCGTAGCCGGCCAGCGTCCCGGCGGCTTCGGCGAAGCACTGGGCGAGGCGCCGTTCCCGCGCCTCCAGGCCCACCAGCTCGATCTCCGCGCCGGCGAGGTCGGGGTCGGCCGGCAGGATGGCCAGGTTGGGCACGGGCGTCGGGCGCAGGAGATCGCCGAGCGGCCGGCCTTCGGCCAGCAGCGCATAGGTGCCGGCGGCGCGGTCCTGCCGGCCGATGCCGAGGCCGGTGGAGGCATTGCCCTGCGGGTCGAGGTCCAGCAGCGCCACCTTGTGGTCGGTGGCGAGCACGCTGGCGAGGTTGATCGCCGTCGTCGTCTTGCCGACGCCCCCCTTCTGGTTGGCGAAGGCCAGGATGCGGGGGCGGTGGTCAGGCTTCCGGGCTGGCATGTCGGATATCGCTCAGGCGGAAGATGGTGGCCTCCCGGTCGGTCTGGCTGGCGAAGCGCTCCACCTGGCAGGTCCAGGCGGCACGGGCCGCGGCGAGTTCGGCATCCGCGGTGCGGCCCTTCGGGAAGATGGCGATGCCGCCGGGCGCGAGCAGCCGGGCGGCATGCGGCAGCAGCCGGTCCAGCGGCGCCAGGGCGCGGGCGGTGACGAGGGCGAGCGGCGGCAGGATGGCGTCCTCGATGCGGGTCGGGTGCACCTTTACGCGCTTCAGGTCGAGTCGCGCCGCCGCTTCCGTGAGGAAGGCGGCCTTGCGCCGGTCCGATTCCACCAGATGGGTCGGGCGGCCCGTCGCGATGGCGAGCACGAGGCCGGGCAGGCCGGCCCCGGCGCCCAGATCGGCCATCGGCTCATCCCCGGGCGGGACGAGGGCCGCCAGTTGCCAGCAATCCAGGATATGGCGCTGGCGCAGCACCTCGGGCGCCGCATCCGCCACCAGGTTGATGCGGCCGTTCCAGCGGATCAGCAGGTCGAGATAGGCGTCCAGCATCGCCTGCTGCGCCGCATCGGGCGGCGCGCGGTCGGGCAGGCGCGACAGGGTCGGCGGGGGCGGCTGTTTCACGTGAAACACCCCTATACCGCCTGCGCGGCCATCCGTCGAAGATGGACGGCCAGCGCGGCGATGGCGGCGGGCGTCACGCCCGGCACGCGGCCGGCGCTGCCGAGGCTGTCTGGCCTGGCGCGCAGCAGGCGCTGCTGCATTTCGGTGGAGAGGCCGGGGATGGCGCGGAAGTCGATGCCGTCGGGAATGGCCAGCCTTTCCTCCCGCGCCAGCAGGCGGCGCTCGGCTTCCTGCTTGCGGAGGTAGGGGGCGTAGAAGGCCTCGGCCTCCACCTGCACGGCGATGGCGGGCGGCAGCGCGGCCAGCCAGGGAAAGGCGCTGGCGGCCATGGCGGCGGTCGTCTCGGGCAGGGCCAGCACCTCCAGCACCGTGCGGCGGCGGCCATCCTGGCGGATGGGGATGCCGGCGGCGGCCAGGGCGTTGGGGGTGGCCAGGTCCTCGCCGGCCCGGGCCAGGGCGGCGGCGACATCGGCGGCGAAGCGGGCATGCCGGGCGGCGCGGTCCGGGCCGACGCAGCCCCAGGCGATGCCGCGATCGGTCAGGCGCAGCCCGGCATTGTCGGCGCGAAGGCTCAGGCGGTGCTCGGACCGCGCGGTCAGCATCCGGTAGGGCTCGGTGACGCCCTGCGACACCAGGTCATCCACCAGCACGCCGATATAGGCCTCCCCCCGGCCGAGGACGCGGTCCGGCGTTTCGCCCGCCGCCCGCTGCGCGGCGTTCAGCCCGGCCATGAGGCCCTGCGCCGCCGCCTCCTCATACCCCGTGGTGCCGTTGATCTGGCCGGCCAGGAACAGGCCTGGCGCCGTCCGCACCTCCAGCGTCCGGTGCAGGGCGCGCGGATCGACATGGTCGTATTCGATGGCGTAGCCCGGCCGCAGGATGCGGGCGCGTTCCAGCCCGGGGATGGAGGCGATGATCGCCGCCTGGACGGCCTCCGGCAGGCTGGTCGAGATGCCGTTCGGATAGACCGTGTCGTCATCCAGCCCCTCCGGCTCCAGGAAAATCTGGTGCCGCTCGCGGTCGGCGAAGCGGACGATCTTGTCCTCGATGGAGGGGCAGTAGCGCGGGCCGACGCCCTGGATCTGCCCGGAATAGACGGCGGAGCGGTGCAGGTTCTCCCGGATGACCGCATGCGTTGCGGCCCCCGTCCAGGTGATGCGGCACATCACCTGCGGGTTGGTGATCCTTTCCGTCAGCCAGGACATGGGCTCCGGCGGGTCGTCGCCGGGCTGCGGCTCCAGCGCCTCCCAGTCGATCGTCCGGCCATCGAGGCGCGGCGGCGTGCCGGTCTTCAGCCGGGCGAGTGGCAGGCGGAGGCGTTCCAGCGTCCGGGCCAGGCCGATGGCGGGGGCCTCCCCCACCCGGCCGGCGGGGAATCGCTGCTCCCCCAGATGGATCTCGCCGCGCAGGAAGGTGCCGGTGGTGATGACGACGGCGCGGCAGCGGATGCGGGTGCCGGATGCCGTGACCACGGCTTCGACGGCGCCGGCGGCATCCAGCGCCAGATCCTCCGCCGCCTCCCCCAGCAGGGTCAGGTTCGGCGTCTCCGCCAGCATGCGCTGCATGGCCGCCCGGTAGAGCTTGCGGTCAGCCTGGATGCGCGGGCCGCGCACCGCCGGGCCCTTGCTGCGGTTCAGCACCTTGGCGTGGATGGCGGCGGCATCCGCGGCACGGGCGATCAGCCCGTCCAGCGCATCGATCTCCCGCACCAGATGGCCCTTGCCGATGCCGCCGATGGCGGGGTTGCAGGACATCTCCCCGACCGTCTCGATCCGGTGGGTGAGGAGAAGGGTCCGCGCGCCGCAGCGGGCGGCGGCCGCCGCGGCCTCGCAGCCGGCATGCCCACCACCCACCACCACCACGTCGTACTGCGTCGTCGCCATGTTCATGCGCCGGGGTATAGGGCCACTACTTGCCGATGCAGAAGTCGCGGAAGATGGAATCGAGAATGCTCTCCACCTCCACGCGCCCGGTGATGCGGCCCAGCGCCAGCAGCGCGGCGCGGTAGCCCTCCGCCGCCAGTTCCGGCAGGGGCGCGCCCTGGGCGAGGCGGAGCTGCTCCAGCGTTTCCGCCAGGGCCGCGCGATGCCGGGATCGCGTCAGCGCCGGCGCGTCGCCGAGCCCCGCATGGCGGGCGGCCTCCCGCGCCAGGGCGCTGCGCAGCGCCTTGAGCCCCTCCCCCGTCCGCGCGCTCGTCGCGATGACGGTGCCTGGGGTGTCGAGTGCCGGCGGCGGCGCCAGGTCGCATTTCGTGGCGACGAGGATGGCGCCCGGGGCGTCGCGCAGCAGGGCCAGCGTCTCCGCATCCGGGGGCCTGTCGGCGGCGAAGGCGGCGAGGATCAGGTCCGCCTCCTCCGCCCGCCGCATCGCGCGCCGCACCCCTTCCTGTTCGATCGCGTCGGTGCTGGCGCGCAGCCCGGCGGTGTCGGCGATCACCGCCGGCACGCCATTCAGCTCCAGCCGGCACTCCACGATGTCCCGCGTCGTCCCGGCGATCGGGGAGACGATGGCCGCATCCCGGCCGGCGAGCGCATTCAGCAGGGACGACTTGCCCGCATTGGGCGCGCCCAGGATGGCGATGGACAGGCCCTCGCGCAGCCTCTCCCCGCGCCGCCCATCATCCAGATGGGCACCGATCTCCCGCGCCAGGGTGGCGGCCGCCTCCCGCGCCCGGTCGGCGACGTCGGTCGGCAGATCGTCCATCTCGAACTCGATGGCGGCTTCCTGCTGCGCCAGGATGCGTGTCAGCCGCTCCGTCCAGCCGCCATAGAGGCGGCCCAGCGCGCCATCGGCCTGGCGCAGCGCCTGGCGCCGCTGCGTCGCGGTCTCCGCGGCGATCAGGTCGGCGATGGCCTCGGCCTGGGTCAGGTCCATGCGGCCATGCAGGAAGGCGCGCCGGGTGAATTCGCCGGGCTCGGCCGGCCGGCAGCCCAGCCGTCCCAGCGCATCCGTCACCGCCGCCACCACCGCGCTGCCGCCATGCAGGTGCAGCTCCGCCGCATCCTCCCCCGTGTAGCTGGCGGGGCCGGGAAACCAGAGCACCAGCGCCTCGTCCAGCACCTCCCCGTCATCGGGGTCGCGCAGGCGGCGGAGACTGGCCCGGCGCGCCGCCGGCAGCCTTCCGGCCAGCCGCGCCACCACCCCCGCCGTCCCCGGCCCGGACAGCCGCAGCACCGCGACGGCCGCCTGCCCGGCGCCGGAGGCCCGGGCGAAGATCGTGTCGGTCAGCACCGGGCGGCGCGTGGCGGGTGTTTCACGTGAAACAGGGGCGCGCGATCAGTCCTTCGGCACCACGTCACGCTCGGTCAGCATCAGGTGCCGGGCCCGCCCGCCCTGCTGGAGGTGCGCCGTCAGGATGGCGTCCACATCCTCCCGCGTCTTGGGCGCGTACCAGACCCCCTCGGGATAGATGACGAGCGTCGGGCCGAACTCGCAGCGGTCGAGGCATCCGGCCTGGTTGATCCGCACGCCCTTCAGGCCAAGCTCCTTCGCCCGCGCCTTCATGTAGTCCCGCAGCGCCTCGCTGCCCGCCGCGGCGCAGGAACCGCGCTTGTGGCCATCGGGCCGGCGGTTGCAGCAGACGAAGACATGGGCGGTGAAATAGGGCGGCGGGTCGGCCTCCGCGGCGACGGAAGGGATGGCGGCGTCGGTCACAGGGCAACTCCCGGCAAGGGCTGGCGGCGCCCTCGATGTAGCGACCGCATTCCCGCGCGGCCAGGGCGCATCGCACCGCCCGCATCCGCTGGCTTGACGAGGGGGGCGGGAATGTGGCGCATGGCGCGCCCTGGACGGATGCGATGCCCCAACTCTCCTGCCTGACCCCCGTTGGCGAGGTGACCTTCTCCGAGGAGGATGGCGCGATCGTGGCCCTGGACTGGGGGCGCGGCCGCGACCAGGACCGCACGCCCCTGCTGGTGGAAGCCGTCGCCCAGTTGCAGGACTACTTCGATGGCCGGCGCACCGGCTTCGACCTGCCCCTCGCCCCCTTCGGTTCCGCCTTCCAGCGTCGGGTCTGGGACGCGCTGCGCGCCATTCCCCCGGGCGAGACACGGTCCTATGGTGACCTTGCCCAGTTGCTCGGTTCATCCGCCCGCGCCATCGGACAGGCGAATGGCGCCAACCCGATACCCATCGTCATCCCCTGCCATCGCGTGGTTGCCGCGGCCGGACGGCTCGGCGGCTATTCCGGTGGCGACGGGGCGCCCACCAAGCGCGCGCTGCTCGACCTGGAGCGGCGCGCGGCCGCCAACCCCCCCGGCCCCCAGGCCGAGCTCTTCCCCTCATCTCCAGGGACCATCCCCCGATGAACCGTGCCATCCGCGTCCATGAATATGGCGGCCCCGACAAGCTGGTGTGGGAGGAAGTGCCCCTCCCCGCGCCCAAGGGCGGCGAAGCGCTGGTCCGGCACAAGGCCGTCGGCCTGAACTACATCGACGTCTATTTCCGCACCGGCCTCTACAAGGCGCCCGCCCTGCCGGCCACGATCGGCATGGAAGCCTCCGGCATCGTGGAAGCCGTGGGCGAAGGCGTCACCAACGTCGCCCCCGGCGACCGCGTGGCCTATGCCACGGCGCCGATCGGGGCCTATGCGGAAGCCCGCACCATCAAGGCGGACCGCCTGGTGAAGGTGCCGGAGGCGATCGGCTTCGACCAGGCCGCCGCCATGATGCTACAGGGCATGACGGCCGGCTTCCTGCTGACCCGCACCTACAAGGTGCAGCCCGGCCAGACCATCCTGGTCCATGCCGCCGCCGGCGGCGTCGGCCTCATCATGACGCAATGGGCCAAGCACCTCGGCGCCACCGTCATCGGCTGCGTCAGCACGGAGGAGAAGGCCGAACTCTCCCGCGCCCATGGCGCGGACCATGTGGTGGTCGGCATCGAAGGCCTGCCCGCCCGGGTGAAGGAGATCACCGGCGGCGCCATGCTGCCCGTGGTCTATGACAGCGTCGGCCGCGACACCTTCACCACCTCCCTCGACTGCCTGGCGCCCTACGGGATGATGGTGTCCTACGGCAACGCCTCCGGCCCCGTGACCACCGATATCGGCATCCTCGCCGCCAAGGGCTCGCTCTACCTGACGCGCCCGACGCTTGCGACCTACACCTCGAAGCGGGAAGACCTGGAAGCCCATGCGGCGGCGCTGTTCGACGTCGTGGCGAAGGGCGCTGTGAAGATCCGGGTGAACCAGAGCTTCGCGCTCAAGGATGCGGCCGACGCGCATCGGGCGCTGGAGGCGCGGAAGACGACGGGGAGCACCGTCCTGCTGCCGTGAAGGGAGGATACGGGGGCTCTGCCCCCGTAAGCCCCCGCCGGGGGCCGTGGCGGCCCCCGGGCCCCGCCGTCAGTTCTTCAGGTAATAGACGTAGCGGTAGCGCTCGATCAGGCCGAGGCCGGCGTTGAGCGCCAGCGACGCCTTGTTGGTGCAGGCGACCTGGGCATAGGCCCAGCTGGCGCCCTGCCCCAGGGCCCAGGCACCGGCGGCCGCCATCACCCGCTGGCCGAGGCCACGGCGGCGGAATTCCGGGCGGACCGAGAGGTCGAACAGACCCGCCAGCGGGCCATCCGCGGTGACGAAGGCGCTGGCGGCCGGCACGCCATCCTCATGCAGCAGCACCCAGGCGGCCGGCACGGCCAGCAGATCGGCCATGCCCGCCTTCTCCGCCCGCCGCGCGGGGGATTGGTGCTCGGCCGTCGCCACCACGGCCATCCAACGCTCCTCCGGGCCCGTCAGGATCTCGGCAGCGGGATCGGGCTTCGCGAAATCCGCCAGCGGCCCCGCGATCACCTGGCTCTCGTCATGCCGCCGGTAGCCCCGCGCCTCCAGCATCGGCACCATCCCCTCGGGGTCGAGCGGCGTGGAGCGGAAGCGGCAGACCTGGCCCATCCGGGCATAGAAGGCCTCGATCCGGTCGATCCGCCCCGCCAGCCCCGGATCGGGCCGAGGGTCCATCGGGCAGGCCGCATTGGCCCGCCCCGTGCCGCCGAGGTAGCGGCGCACCACGAAGGGCCCGTCGAAGATCAGCCTCGGGGCCGGAACCGCTGTCAGCGTCGCCTGCTCGATGGCGAAGACGCCGGGAAACTCACTCACGCTCATGCCTGTTCTCACGCTTCCTGGGCCAACCGGGCCACGGCCTCCCGATAGGTCGCATCGAACAGCGCGTCGAGCGCCGGGTTCACGCCCCGGAGCCCCGCGGCCACCCGTCCCGCCCAGCCGATGTATTCCAGGCGCCGCGCATGGTCCCACCCCGCCGGCGGGCTGGCCGCGATGGCGCGGAGGTTGGAGATCTTGTCCGCCAGCTTCAGCATCTTCGCCGCATCGGTCTTCTTCGCGGCATGCTTCACCTGCAGTGCCTTGCGGACCTCCTTCGGCAAGGTCTTGTCGTCCGTCGCCTCCGCGACGACGCCCGCGACCAGCTCGCCGAACTCCGCCACCAGCCGCTCATGCGTGATGGGCTCCGGGTCCTTGTCGCTGTCCTCGACCGTGTCGTGCAGCAGCCCGGCCAGGATCGCCTCCTCCGGCGCGCCATGCGCGGCCAGGATGGCGGCGACCTCCAGCACGTGGTTCACATAGGGCTCCGCGGAGGCGCCCTTGCGGCGATGCGTGGCGTGGACGCGGGCGGCGAAGGTGGCAGCGCGGAGGAGACGGGCCGCGGCGGTCTCGGCCTGGCCGGTGTCCGGGGGTACGATGGTGTCCATTTGTGTCTCGGTGTCCTTCGGGTCGCATACTGCGCCATGCGGCGGCGCGCCGCATCCCGGATGCGCTGCGCCGCATCCCGGATGCGCCGCGTCGCATCCCGCCCGGCGCGGCCGCCGCGGTGCCTCCGCCTGATGGCGCCTGCCGTGCCTGCCGCCCTGCTGGCGGCGCTGCTGTCCGTGCTGGTGCCGGGCCGGGCGGAAGCGGGTGTCAGCCCCCTCACGACGGCGGAGGGCCATCTGCGCTTCGCGCTCGCCGTGCTCTGCCCCCGCTGCAGCAATGATGTGGAGGCCGAGGGCGTCAACCGGGCGATGCGCCGCGCCATCCTCGCCGGTCCGGCGCTGGAGGCCGCGCGGGATGCCGTGGAGGTCGCCGGCCAGGCCGGCGGCCGGCGCGCCGCGGCGGCGGGCCGCCCGATCGGCCGCGCGCTGCAGGCGCTCGAATCGGTGGATGAGCAGGCCGCCGCGCGGCAGGCGCGGCGCGCGCTGCGGATGCTGGAATCGCTGCCGCGATAGCGGGCGGGCGGCGTTCCTAACGCCGGCCGAGGCCCCGAGGGCGGCCCGCCGCAGGCGTGGCCGCGGCATGACGGAGCCAGGCGCGGCGCCGGCGTCCGGAGGCCCTTTCGCCTCGGCGAAAGGGCCAGACGCCTCAGGTGTTCATCGCGTCGAAGAAGTCCTGGTTGGTCTTGCTGTACTTCAGCTTGTCCAGCAGGAACTCCATCGCGTCCTGCGTGCCCATCGGGTTCAGGATGCGGCGCAGCACCCACATCTTGGACAGCGTCCCGCGATCGACCAGCAGCTCCTCCTTCCGGGTGCCCGACTTGGTGATGTCGATGGCCGGGAAGGTGCGCTTGTCCGACAGCTTGCGGTCCAGGATCAGCTCGCTGTTGCCGGTGCCCTTGAACTCCTCGAAGATCACCTCGTCCATGCGGCTGCCGGTATCGATCAGGGCCGTCGCGATGATGGTCAGCGATCCGCCTTCCTCGATGTTGCGCGCCGCGCCGAAGAAGCGCTTCGGCCGCTGCAGCGCGTTGGCATCGACACCGCCCGTCAGCACCTTGCCCGAGGACGGCACGACGGAGTTGTAGGCGCGGCCGAGGCGCGTGATGGAGTCGAGCAGGATCACCACGTCCCGCTTGTGCTCGACCAGGCGCTTCGCCTTCTCCAGCACCATCTCCGTCACCTGCACGTGGCGGGTGGCGGGCTCGTCGAAGGTGGAGGCCACGACCTCGCCCCGCACGGTGCGGGCCATGTCGGTCACTTCCTCCGGCCGCTCATCGATCAGCAGCACGATGAGGAAGACGTCGGGGTGGTTGGCGGTGATGGACTTGGCGATGTTCTGCAGCATCACCGTCTTGCCGGTGCGCGGCGGCGCGACGATCAGCGCGCGCTGGCCCATGCCGATCGGCGCCACCAGGTCGATCACCCGGTGCGTGTAGTCCTTGGTCGGCCCCTTCGCGACGCTCTCGGCGTCCGGGTTTTCCATCTTGAGGCGCCGCGTGGGGTAGAGCGGCGTGAGGTTGTCGAAGTTGATGCGGTGCCGCAGCGCCTCGGGCGGCTCGAAATTGATGGTATCGACCTTCAGCAGGGCGAAGTACCGCTCCCCATCCTTCGGCGCCCGGATCTGGCCTTCCACCGTGTCGCCGGTCCGCAGGCCGAAGCGCCGGACCTGGGCGGGGGAGACGTAGATGTCGTCCGGCCCGGGCAGGAAGTTGGCCTGCGGGCTGCGCAGGAAGCCGAAGCCGTCGGGCAGGATCTCCAGCGTGCCATCGCCGTAGATGGCCTGCTCGTTCTCCGCCAGCGTCTTCAGGATCGCGAACATCATGTCCTGCTTGCGCAGGCTGGATGCGTTCTCGATCTGGAGCGACTCGGCGAAGCCAAGCAGATCGGCCGGTGACTTGGCCTTCAGTTCGGAAAGATGCATGGGCGGACGGGTCCCGCGGAAAGGGAGATCGGGCGGACCCTGGCAGAGGCGGAGCGGGTTGGCGGCGTGGCCGGAGGCCAGCGTCACCATGCCCTTTGCCCGCCGCGCGCCCCGTTCTCGGGCTTTGTCGCGGTGGCCAGGGAGCTTGGGGAGGGAGGGACCGGCGGCGCCGCACCAGCTGCCTGGAACCCCGAACGGGGACCCGCCAGGAAGAAGGGGGCAACGCACGACCGATTGCCGGAAGGCAGTTCGACCCTAAGGAGGCGAACCGTCCCCGTCAACCGGCAGATGGAAGCCAGGGCGCGACATTCAAGGGGTTTCGTGCCGATGCTGAGACCCCGTCCCACGCCACCCCGCAACCCCCGGCTAGGCCGCGCCGCGGCGGAAGGCCTCCACCGGCCAGAGGCTCGCCGCCGGCACCACCCGTTCCAGCCGCGCACCGCCCGGCGCCGGGCGCAGCGCCAGCACGCGATCGTGATAGCGGTCGAGCCCCGGCCGGTGGCCGATGGACAGCAGCGCGGCCCCCGCCAGCTCCGCCTGGAACAGGGCGAACATCGCCGCCTGGTTCGCCTCGTCCAGCGCGGAGGTCGCCTCATCCATGAAGACCCAGCGCGGGCGGTGCAGCAGCAGCCGGGCGAAGGCCAGGCGCTGCTGCTCCCCCAGCGACAGCACCCGGTCCCAGCGCGAAACCTTGTCGAGCTGCGGCACCAGCGCGCCGAGCCGGCAGCGCCGGAGCGCCGCGGCCGCGGCTTCCGCCGGGAAGGCATCGGCGGCGGCGGGATAGGCCAGCGCGGCGCGCAGGCTGCCGAGCGGCAGGTAGGGCCGCTGCGGCATGAACAGTGTCGCCGCCCGGTCCGGCACCGCGATGCCCCCCTGCCCCCAGGGCCAGATGCCGGCGATGGCGCGGAACAGCGTCGATTTCCCGCTGCCGCTCTCCCCCGTCACCAGCACGCGCTCGCCCGGCCGCAGCGTGACAGCGGCCTCCGCCACCAGCGCGCGGCCGCAGGCGGTGCCCAGGCTGAGGCCCGTCAGCGCCAGCGCCTCCCCCGCGCCGATGACGATGCCCGGTGCCCCGGCCTGCCCGTCCGCGGCCTCGCAGGCGCGCTCCAGCTCCACCACCCGGACCACATGGCCGCGCCAATCCGCCAGCCGCGGCCAGTTCTCGACGAACCAGGACAGCGCCCGCGTCACCTCCACGAAGGCCTGCGTCATCTGCATCAGCACGCCGAGGGTGATGGCGCCGGCGAAGAAGCGCGGCGCGCCCAGCAGCAGCGGCAGCACCCCCGCCACCGCCATGTAGCCGGCGCCGAGCCACATCAGCTGCCGCTCGCTCCGCAGCAGCCGCAGCATGGCGGCCTCCACGCCGCGATAGGCCCGCGCCAGGCCCCGCTCCTCATCCGCCTCGCCGCGGATCAGCGCGATGCCCTCGCTATGCTCCCGGATGCGCAGCAGGGCGAAGCGGTGGTCGGCCTCCGCCTGGTTGCGGTCGAGGTGGATGCGCGGCATCGCCCGCCCGACCCGCCACACCACCAGCGCCCCCAGCCCCGAATAGAGCGCGGCGGCGATCAGCATGCTGCCCGGCAGGGCGATCACCGTCCCGCCGATGGCCAGTTCGAGCGTGCCGGAGAGGTGCCAGAGCAGCCCGGCGAAGCAGGCGAACAGCGCCACGCTGTGCAGCAGGCCCAGCACCAGATCCACGGTCATGATGGTGGCCCAGCGGGTATTCTCCCCGATGCGCTGGTCGGGGTTGTCGGCGCCCCCCTCCCCCATCTCCATCCGGTAGTGCCGGTGGTTCGCCAGCATGGCGCCCTGCAGCTTCAGCACCAGCCAGCGCCGCCACAGGAAGGCCAGCACCTGCCGGGCCCAGAGCCGCCCGACGGCGACGGCCATGCTGAGCAGCGTCAGCGCCACGAACCACCAGAGCTGCCCCTGGAAGGCATCGGCGTCGCGCTTCTCCAGCGCATCGAAGGCGTCGCGCTGCCAGTCGCTGAAGGCGTAGGACAGCGCGATCTGCAGCAGCGTCAGCACCACCGCCACCGCCGTCAGCCCCCAGGCGGTCCAGGGCGCGGCGCCATACCAGCCGCGCGCCAGCCGCCAGGTCTCCCGCAGCGCCCCGTCCCCCGACGTCGCCTCGGTCTCCACAGCCATGGGCCCCTCCCCCAGCAGGGGCCCAATTCGTATACAATAGATCGTGAGCGAGCAATCTTGAACTGCGCGGACTGGCAACCCGTCCGCGCGGCGATCAGAACGGCTTCGCGATCACCATGAGCACGATGATGATCATCAGCACCGTCGGCACCTCGTTCAGCATCCGCCAGCCGCGCTCCGTGCGCGGCCGCTCGTCGCGCTCGAAAGCCTTCCGGGCGAGCGCCAGGTCGTGGTGGAACCAGGACATCGCGAGCACCGAGGCGAATTTCAGGTGCCACCACCCCGCCGTCCAATCCACCACGCCGGGGGTCAGGATCAGCAGCAGCCCGAAGGTCCAGGTGGCGATCATGGCGGGGTTCATGATGGCCTTCAGCAGCCGCCGCTCCATCACCTTGAAGGTGGCGGAGCGCACATCCTCCGGCGCCACCTGCATGTGGTAGATGTAGAGCCGCGGCAGGTAGAACAGCCCCGCCATCCAGGCGATGACCGAGATCAGGTGCAGCGCCTTGATCCACACATAGGCGGGCGCCAGGAAGTCCAAGGTCATCGGGTTCCCTCGCGGGCCAGGCCGAGGTCCCGCAGCACGGTGGCGTTCATGGCACTCTCCTGCGCGAAGCGGTCGCGGAAGGCGGCGCCGTTCAGGTGCAGCGGGATGGCGTTCAGCCGCTCCGCCGCCGTGCGGAAGCTCTCCGCGCCGACCGCCGTGGCGCAGGCGCGTTCCAGCACCGCCGCCGCGGCCTCCGGAATGCCGGAAGGCGCCAGGATGCCGCCATGGGAACTGCCCTCCAGCGGCTGGCCGAGCTCCGCCAGCGTCGGCACCGCGGGCAGGCCCGCCAGCCTGTCGCGCGCCAGCACGCCCAGCACGGGCAGGCCGGTGGCGGCGGGGATGGAGCCGCTTTCGATGAACATGTGGATCTGCCCGCCCAGCGCCGCCTGCGCCATGGGCCCCGCGCCGGTGAAGGGCACGTGCAGCCCCTCGATCCCATGCGCCTTCAGCAGCGCCGCCGTCAGGATGTGCTGCGTGCTCCCCTGCCCCGGGGAGCCGAAGATCAGCGCCTCCCGCGCCGATCGCCCGAAGGCGACCATGCCGGCCAGGTCCGTGAAGGGCGCCTGGCGGCCGAGCACGACGACCTGCGGGTTGTCATAGACCAGGCAGAGGAAGCGGAAGCTGTCGAGGTTGTAGGACAGCGCCACCTGGTGCGGCTGCGCCGTGATGGGGTTGTTCGGGCTGAACAGCAGGGTCAGCCCATCCGGCCGCGCCCGCGCCGCTTCCGCCGCGCCGATCGTGCCCGCCGCGCCGCCGCGGTTCTGCACCACCACCGTCTGGCCGAGCGCGCGGGACAGTTCCGGCTGCAGCGCGCGCGCCATGAGGTCCGTGTTGCCGCCGGGCGGGTAGCCGACGATCAGCGTGATGGGTCGGGACGGAAACTCCTGCGCCGCCGCGGTCCCCATGCCGAGCGCCAGCAGCGCGGCGCCGATGATCCTTGCCAGTTTCATGCACCGGTCCTCCCCCAGGGCGGGCAGGCTACCAGCGCCGCGCGGAGGGCGTCAGCCCTGCCCCCCCGCTTGCCGATCCGGCTCCAGCCCCAGCAGCCGGGGCAGCTCCGCCATACTGACAAAAGTCTCGGCGCCGACGGCCTGCAGCGCCGCAGCGGGTGTCGGATGCGCGAAGCCCAGCACGCGGCAGCCGGCGGCGCGGCCGGCGCGGGCGCCCGTCACGCTGTCCTCCACCACCACGCAGTCATGCGGATCGGCCCCGCAGGCGGCGGCGGCGGCGCGGTACATGTCGGGCGCGGGCTTCGGGTTCGGCACGTCGTTGTAGGTGAAGGACCGGCCGCGGAAGGTCTCCGCCAGGCCGAGCCCCGCCAGCTTGGTGTTCAGCTCGGGGCGGGAGGAGTTGCTGGCCACCGCCACCGGGATCCCCGCCGCGACGATTTTCTCCAGTGCCGCCAGCACGCCGCGCACCGGCACGACTTCCTGGTGCAGTTCCCGCAGCACCCGGCGCACCACGCCCTGGATGAAGTCGGACGGCACCGAATCCGGGCCGAGCCGCGCCTGCACCCGCGGGATGATCGCTTCCCAGGACAGGCCCATGAAGTGCTGCTCGCACTGCTCGGGCGTCATCTCCCAGCCCAGCGCGCTGATCTCCTCGGCGATGATGCGGTTGTGCATCGCCTCCGTATCGGCCAGCACGCCGTCGCAATCGAACAGGACGGCCGCCGGGCGCCGGGTCACGCCCTTTCCCTCGCCCGCTGCATGGCGGCGGCCAGCGTCGCATGCGGGCAGTCGCCATGCTGCTTCGGGCATTGCCGGGCGCCGGCAAAGGAACAGAGGCTGCGGCCGCTGCCGCGGGCATGCCGCACCAGGTCGGCCAGCGCGCCGATGAAGGCGGGGTCGGAATTCTGCGCAGGCGCCCGGTAGTAGCCAGGCACGCCGAGCTTCTCGGCCTCCTCCCGGTACTCGACGTCGAGCTCCACCAGCGTCTCCGAATGCTCGGAGGTGAAGGCGATGGGCACGACCAGCACCGCGACCTTGTCGTGGCCCGCGCGCTCCAGCTCATCCTCCGTGGAGGGGCCGATCCATTTCTGCGGCGTGACGCGGGACTGGAAGCAGACGACGTGGTCGAGATCGGGCAGGCCGAGGCGTTCCACCACGCCCGCCACCGTCTGCTCCACCTGCCACTGGTAGGGGTCACCCGCCTTCACGATGCTTTCCGGCAGGCCATGGGCGCTGAACAGCACACGCAGCTTGATGGCCGGGTCGAGCTCCGCCCGCGCCTTGTCCCAGGCGCCGCGCACCAGCGCCGCGGTCGCCTCGGCGAAGCCGGGATGGGAGTGGAAGCAGCAGAGCGTCGTGGTCGGTGCCTCGAGCTTCGCCCGCGCCGCCGCCCGCGCCCAGTCGATGGCGCTGCTGCCCGTGGTGGTGGTGGAGAATTGCGGATAGAGCGGCAGCAGCAGCACCTCGTCGGGCGCCCAGGCCTTCACGGCGCGCGCCGTCTCGTCGCTCATCGGGTGCCAGTAGCGCATGGCGACGAAGCACTTGGCCTCGATGCCGGCATCCTGGTTCAGCAGCACCTCCAGCGCCGCCGCCTGCTCCTCCGTCAGCTCCCGCAGCGGCGATTTGCCGCCGAGGATGGCGTAGTTCTCCGTCGCCGGCTTGGTGCGCCGCCAGGCGATGATGCGGCCCAGCCAGGGGCGGACGAAGCCCGGCACCCGCAGGATGGCGGGGTCGGTGAAGAGGTTCACGAGGAAGGGGCGGATGCTTTCCGGCGCGTCCGGCCCGCCAAGGTTGAACAGCACCACCGCCACGCGGCGACGGCCGCCGGAGGCGGTCGGGACGGGCGGGGAAGGGGCGGGGAGATCCATGGTGCGCGGGACATGCCACGTCGCGGCCCGGGGTCAAGGCTCGGCTTCGCCGCGAGGCGCATGAAAACGCGAAACGGGGCGATTCCGGCCCGGAATCGCCCCGGCGATCGACGCCGCCTATCGGGCCGATCGATCAGCCGACGGCGCTGAGCGGACCTTCCACCCCCTGGGCCCGGAAGCTGGCCTGCAGCCGGGCCAGCTCCTCCGCCAGCGGGCGATGCACGTCCCGCCGCCCGTGGCGGGGCGTCAGCTCGAACAGTCCGTTCGGGCAGTAGCGGTCCTCGTCCCAGCCCATATGGGAGATGACGGGGTAGAGGCAGACGCCATGCACCGGCAGCCCGGCCTGGCGGGCGGCCATCGTCTCCTCCGCCACGTAGCGCAGCCAGGGGGCGCGGGGCGCGCCCTCGATGCTCGTCTCCGCCACGAAGATGTCGCGCGGCGCGTAGCGGCGGGCGGTATCGGCCAGCAGGTCCCGGAAGGGGCGGAAGCGCGCGCTGTCGAAGACGCTCAGCGGCTCCGCATGGTGCAGCCACTGGTTGTTCCAGTAGTAGTTGACGCCGATGACGTCGAGGATGTCCTCCGACCCGCCCAGCTCCGGCTCCTCCCGCCCCGCCAGCATGTCCCAGGCCTGCCACTGGCTGGCATTGTGGCGCGCGACCTCCTCGGCCTCCGCCGGTTCGCGGGGCACGATGTTGATGACGGGATCGACGGCGGCGAAGCGGGCGCCGGGCGCCGCCTCCCGCACCGCGCGCGTGCCGGCGATGGCGGCGCGGGCCAGGTTGCGCTTCAGCTCCATCCCCCGCCCGGTTTCATGCGGCGAACAGCGCGCCATGTCGCCCCCGGCGAAGGCCAGGAAGCTGATCTCGTTCACCGGGCAGACGAAGGGGGCGCGGCCCGTCTCCTCCCGGTGCAGGCGGGCGAAGGCGGCCGCGTAGCGGGCGAAGCGATCGACGAAGGCCGGGGAGAAGACGTCGAGGTCATCCGGCCAGCCGTAATGGCAGAGGTCCCAGATCACCTGGGTGCGCGTCGCCTCCGCCGCCCGCAGCAGCGGCAGCACGGCCGACCAGTCATACCGGCCGGGGGAGGTCTCCACGAGGTGCCAGCGCACCCCGTCCCGCGCCGCGCGGATGCCATGCTCCGCGAGCTGCGCATAATCCTCCCGCGCCAGCAGGTCGTGCCGGGTCGCGGCGATCATGTCGAGGCGCCGGCGGGACATGTTGCGGTGGGTCGAGCATTCGAACCCGCCGAGGAAGAAGGACTGGAACAGGGGCTGGTGGGGGATCACGCGGGACTCCGTGGAGAGGGAGGCGGACCGGGGAGGGGCCTGGGGCGCTAACGCCGCCAGGTCGGTGGGTTCATCGCCCGCGATCACGCACGCGTGAGGCGGGCGACCCTCGTATCGCCTATTGTATTCAATATTGTCCAGCGGAATCGCGCCGGGCGCGGGCGAAGCGGCTGCCGTGAAGCCGCCGGGCTGTCTCAACAGGCGCAGAAAGCGGCGCGACATCTCAGTTAACGGAAAGTTTGCCAAATTTTTGAGATCACGATACCGTTATACCGGCACGGCAACAAACGGACAGGACAACAATGGCCACGCTTCCCCGTCTGCTCGGGACCTCCGGGGCGAACACGCTCGTGGGCGCGAATTTCGCGCAGCAGATCTTCGGCTTCGAAGGCGACGATGTCATCCGCGGCGGCAGCGCGAGCGACGAGCTCTTCGGCGGCCTCGGCAATGACACGCTGTCCGGCGGCCTTGGCAACGACACGGTGCGGGGCGAGGACGGCTTCGACAGCATCGCGGGCGAGGGCGGCGACGACCGCCTGTTCGGCATGGCCGGCAACGACATCATCCAGGGCGGCGATGGCAACGACGTGCTGTTCGGCGGCGCCGGCGGCGACACGCTGAACGGAGACGACGGCAATGACCGCCTGGATGGCGAGGAGGGGAGCGACGTCCTCAACGGCGGCGCGGGCAACGACACGCTGTTCGGGGGCGCGGGCAATGACACCCTGAGCGGCGCCGCCGGGAACGACCACCTCGTCGCGGGCGATGGCGCCGACACCATCTCGGGCGGGGCCGGCAACGATACCGCCCGCGGCGGCGCGGATGCCGACCGGATCGAGGGCTTCGGCGGCGCCGACAAGCTCTATGGCGATGGCGGCAACGACTTCATCATCGGCGACGGCAACGCCACGCTGACCGGCCCGGGCGGCGGCGACACGCTGTTCGGCGGCGCGGGCGCCGATACGCTGGTGGGCGATGTCGGGGCCGACCAGCTGTTCGGCGGCGCCGGCGCGGATGTCTTCTACTACCGCTCCACGGTGGAATCGCAGCCCGGCGGCGCCGACACGATCCGCGACTTCCAGCGCGGCGTGGACAAGATCAACATCGCCGACTTCACCTTCGGCGGCGCGCTGATCGGCCAGGCGGCCTTCACCTCCCCGGGCACGCCGCAGATCCGCTACGACGTCGGCGCCGGCCACCTGGTCTATCAGGTGGACGTGACCGGCAATGGCGACGTGGACCTGGAGATCATCGTCAGCGGGACCACCCGTCTGGCGCTGAGCGACTTCATCTTCACCATCTGAGGCACGGGGCCGCCGCCCTCCGCGGCGGCCTCATCCCGCCTCGGCCGAAGCCTCCGCCGGCAGCCAGACGCGGAAGGTGGATCCCACGCCTTCCTCGCTTTCGATCAGCAGCACGCCGCGATGGCGGTTGACGATGTGCTTGACGATGGCGAGGCCGAGGCCCGTGCCGCCGATGCTGCGGCCGCGGCCGCGATCCACGCGGTAGAAGCGCTCCGTCAGGCGGGGGATGTGGTGGCGGGGGATGCCCGGCCCCTCATCCGCCACGGACAGCACCACGCCGGGCCTGGCGGGCCAGCGCGTCCCGGTCTCCGCCGGCGCGACGGACAGGCGGATGGTCCCGC
This sequence comes from Falsiroseomonas ponticola, assembly GCF_016805305.1. Classification (GTDB taxonomy): domain Bacteria; phylum Pseudomonadota; class Alphaproteobacteria; order Acetobacterales; family Acetobacteraceae; genus Falsiroseomonas; species Falsiroseomonas ponticola. The sequence goes on from NZ_JAERQN010000001.1 coordinate 780,429, forward strand.
CTTCCCGCCCGTAGCGCGCCGCATTCTCCAGCAGGTTGCGCAGCACCTGGCCGACCTGCCCGGCATCGGCCGGCGCCGCCACCGCGGCGGGCGAGAGCGCCAGCGCCACCGTCGCGCCGCGCTGCGCCAGGATGGGGGCCATCGCCTCCGCCTCCGCCGTCGCCAGCGCCGCCAGGTCCACCCGCCCGGTCGGCGGCTGGTGTTCCGTGACCTCGATCCGCGACAGGCCGAGCAGGTCGTCGATCAGGCGGCGCATGCGGTCCGCCTGGTCCGCCATGATGCCGAGGAAGCGGGCCTGCGCTTCCGCATCGTCCTTCGCCGGGCCGCGCAGCGTGTCGATGAAGCCGATCACGCTGGCGAGCGGCGTGCGCAGCTCATGGCTGGCATTGGCGACGAAATCGGCGCGCATCCGCTCCACCGCCCGGTCCCGCGTGCGGTCCGACAGCAGCAGCAGCAAGCGCCCGCCATCGGAGAGCGGCGGGTGCAGCGGCACCGCATGCACCGTCAGCTCCCGCGGCACGGGCACGGGCAGCGCGATGTCGGCGCGCTGCGGCTCCCCCTCCGCCCGCGCGGCGGCGACGGCCTCCGCCAGCGCGGGATGGCGCAGCAGGGCCGCGAGGTCGCTGCCCGGCACGCCGCCGCCGCCGCCGAACAGGCGGCGCGCGGCGCCATTGGCGCGCAGCGGCGCGCCGGCCTCGTCCAGCACCACCAGCGGGTCGGGCAGCCGCTCGATGATCGCGGCATCGGCCTGGCGGAGCCGCGCGACCTGCTCGGCCTGGGAGGCCAGGGTGCGTGTCAGGCGCCGCGCCGCCTCCCCGATCTCGGCGACGGAGGGCAGCAGCAGCGGGCCTTCCAGGGCGGGCACCGGCCCCTGCTCATCCGCCGCCTGGCGGAGCGCGTCCGACAATTGGCGGAGGTTGCCGAGCCAGATTCGCGCCAGGGCGAGGGAGGCCGCCGCCGTCGCCCCCAGCGCCGCCAGGCCGGGCAGGGGGGGCAGCGTATCGGTCGCCAGCAGCAGCACCAGCGCCGCACCCGGCACGCCGCCGATCAGCCCGGCGGCGGCCAGCACGCGGCCCGTGGAGAGCGGCATGGCGGCTGGCGTCAGCTGCCCGGTGCGCCGGGCAGGGGCGCCGGTTCCACCTGCACCGGATCCGCGCCGTTGGAGACGGCGTAGAGGGCGAGGCCCCGCAGCGTCTGCCCTTCCGGCAGCAGGCGCACCGGCCCGTCGGCGCCGGCGAAGCCCTCCACCGCCGTCACCTGGGCGGGGGTGGCGCCCTGGCGCAGCGCCCGCGCGGCGATCGCCGCGGCGTCATAGGCCGTGGCGGCGACGCGGGGCGGCGTCTCCCGGAAGGCGTCGCGGTAGCGGGCCTCGAACCGCGCGCGGGTGCGGCCATCGGGCCCGGCGAACCAGGCGCCGGCCAGGGCGGGTTCGTTGCGCACCGCGCCATCCTGCAGCCAGAGCGAGGTGCCGAGCAGCCGCGGCGGCGTCTCCCCGGCCTCGGCCACCCAGGCGGCGGCGAAGCGGCGCGCCCGCTCCCCGGCTTCGCCGATCAGCACCGCATCCGCCCGGGGCGCGGAGACCCGGGCGCCGGAGGCGGCCATGGCGGGCTCCGCGGCCGCGGGATGCAGCGCGATGGCGGGGGCGGGCAGGCCGAGCTCGGCCACGGCGCCGCGCAGCGCGGCGGCGAGCGACCGGCCGAATTCATTGTCCGGCGCGCCGAGGGCGAAGCGCTGCGCCCCCTGCTGCGCGGCCGCCGCCACCACGCGGCGGACCTGCTGCTGCGGCGTGATGCCGAGCACCCAGGTGCCGCCGCCGGCGCGCTGCGCGTCGTTGGTGAAGGCCAGCACCGGCACCCCCGCGGCGCGGGCGGGTTCCGCCACGGCGGCGGCCTCGGCGCTCGTCAGCGGCCCGATGATGATGCGCGCGCCATCCGCGATGGCGGCGCGGGCGGCGGCGGCGGCGCCCTGGGGCGTGCCGCCGGTGTCGCGCGGCGCGATCTCCACGCCCTGCGGCGCCTCGTCGAACAGCGCCATGGTCCCGGCATTCAGCATGGCTTGGCCGAGCGGCGCCTGCGGGCCGGTCAGCGGCAGCAGCATGGCCGCGCGCTGCGGGCCGATGGGCGCGGCCAGCACCGGCGCCTGGGCGCCGATCGGCGGCGCCACGCCGATGAAGGAAGGCCGCGGGGGTTGCGGTGCGCAGGCGGCCATGCCCAGAAGGGCGGCGATGGCGATGCCGCCCAGGGCCCTGCGAGGCAGGCGGCGGTCTTGCGGCTGAGGGGCAGAACGACGTGGCAAGCGGTGACCCTCCAGAGCGGGCGACGAACCGGGACGCCCCCAGGGAAGTTCCTGACGGGCTGTCCCTGGTGGCGACGCCGATCGGCAATCTCGGCGACCTGTCGCCCCGGGCTCTCGCGGTGCTCGGCGGTGCGGATGCCGTGCTCTGCGAGGACACCAGGGTAACAGGCCATCTGTTGCAGCGTTATGGCGTCTCCGCGACCTTGGTGCCACTGCATGACCACAACGAAGCGGAGATGATTCCACGAATCCTGGACAGGATGTCGCGGGGGGAGAAGCTGGCCCTGGCCTCCGACGCCGGCACGCCCCTCGTCTCCGACCCCGGCTACCGGCTGGTGCGGGCGGCGATCGAGGCGGGACACGCCGTCACGGCCATTCCGGGCCCCAACGCGGCGGTGGTCGCGCTGACGCTGTCCGGCCTGCCACCACACCCCTTCGTGTTCCTGGGCTTCCTGCCGCCGAAGGACGGGCCCCGCGCCACCGCCATCGCCCGCCACCGGGCGGCGGAGCGCGCGGGACTGACCGCGACCATCATCCTGCATGAGGCGCCGCACCGCCTGGCCGAGACGCTGGCCGCGCTGGCCGAGGGGCTCGGCCCCGACCGCCCCGCAGCCGTCGCCCGCGAACTCACCAAGCGGTTCGAGGAGGTGCGGCGCGGCACGCTGGCCGGGCTGGCCGCGCATTACGCCACCGCCGAGGCGCGGGGCGAGATCTGCCTGGTGGTGGGCCCGGCGCCGGAGGAGACGATGGGGGCCGAGGACCTCGACACCCGGCTGCGGGACGCCATGGCGGGGCAGAGCCTGCGAGACGCGGCGGCGATGGTGGCGGCGGCGACGGGGCTGCCGCGCAAGCAGGTCTATGCGCGGGCGCTCGAACTGTCCCGCGATGTGACATAAAGCCGTAGTACCCCCAGGCGGTTTATGCCGATTTAGGGCTTTTAGCACCGTTTTCGCGGGGTGGTGGGTGAGCCGGCCGGGCAGGGCGCGGCGGGTGGCGGCAGGAACATAGCAGCAACAGGCGGGCCGCCGCCAGCGGATTCGCCCGCCTCAGCCGGGATGGGGCGGGTAGATCAGCAGGCTGCCCGGGGCCATCTGGTTCGCCAGCGTCGTCATGCAGGCGACGATCCGGCGGTCCCGCCCCAGCACCATGCCCGCCACCGGCACCCCCGCCGTCGCGGCGATCGCCGCCACCAGGTCCTGGTTGGTGATCACCGCGCCGCAGCGGCCCATCAGCGCCCGCATCCGCCCGGCGGTCAGCTGCCGCCGCCGCTCCACCGGATCCGCCAGCTGGGGCAGCAGGATGGGGGAGTTGGGCAGCAGGGCCTGGGCGAAGGCGATGCTGCCGGCATAGTCGTCGCCCTCGCCCTCCGCCGCATCGGCGGGCAGGGGCAGGATGGGCCAGCCCTTCATCGGCCCCAGCCAGGCCGAAAGCTCCGCCAGCCGCGCCCGCCAGGTGGTGCGCATCTCCGGCGCGCCGAGCAGGGCCAGGCCGAGCAGCGGGCCGGGGGGCAGGCCGGGCAGCAGGGCGGAGTCGGGCGGCGCCTCGCGCTCCGCATAGAAATTCACGCGGACCGGCGCCGCGACGCGCCAGACCAGCAGCGTATTGGCGGTGTGGTGGTCGCGCGCCTCGATCACCGTCGCCTGGTCCAGCACCTCCACCCCCCGGGGCGGGTCCCGCCGCGCGGCGGCGCGTTCCAGCGTCAGGCCCCTTGCCTCCAGCGTCGCGCCCGCGGCGACGGCGCGGGCCGCCAGGGCCAGGGCACGGTTGAGGGTGGGGCGATCCTCGAAGACGCCGGCCAGCACCACGCGGGTGACGCCGAGCGCCACGACATCCGGCTTGGGCGGCACGGGGGCGAAGGCGGGCGGCGTCCGGGTGGCGGGGGTGGGGACGAGGATCGGCGCGGCCGCGCCCAGCGCCTTCGGCAGGGGGAGGAGGATGGCGCGGGAGCGGAGTTCCCTGAAGGGGCGCTCGGCGATGAGCAGGATCTGGGTCATGCGGCCATGCAGGGGGATGCCGCCCCCCCGCACCGCCCGTCAACGCAGGGGGGCTCCGCCCCCCCGCACCGCCCGTCAACGCAGGGGGGCGCCGCCCCCCTGCACCACCCGTCAACGCACGGGGGCTCCGCCCCCCTCCACCGCCCGTCAACGCAAGGGGGCTCCGCCCCCCTGCACCACCCGTCAACGCAGGGGGGCTCCGCCCCCCTGCACCGCCCGTCAACGCAGGGGGGCTCCGCCCCCCTGCACCGCCCGTCAACGCAGGGGGGCTCCGCCCCCCTGCACCCCCGGCCAGGGGCGAACCGCCCCTGGACCGTCGTCGATCGGCCAGGGGCCAGGGGCGGGCGGCGTCCCGGGCGGCGCGGCAGCGCCATCATGCCGCCACCGGCTCCGGCGGCGGCACCTCGTCCAGCCCCACGCAGCGCGAGCCCGGCGGCAGATCGTTCGCCAGCGTCACGAAAGTGCGGCGCAGGCTGTTGTCGATCAGCGGATGCAGGCCGATCACCCGCACCCCCGCGCCGATGGCATGGATGGCGTTGTGCTTGCGCTGCGTCACCAGCGCATCGCAGCGCGCGATCAGGCCCTTCAGGCGCCGCGGCGTCATCTCCGCCTGCCAATGCGCGCGGTCCAGCAGCAGGGGCGCGGCGATGGGGGCCTGCGGCAGGAAGGTGCGGATGAAGTCGGCGGCGCCGGTCAGGTCATCCTCCTCCACGCTGTCGATATGGACGGTGCTGACGATGGGCACCACGGCATGGCCCGCGAATTCCGCCAGCACCGCCCGCACCCGCGCCGCGTCATGCAGCAGGCAGGCCCGCATGGTCGGGGAGGGGATGATGGAGACGCCGAGCAGCTTCGGCCCGCCCGGCCGCCGCGGGCCGAGCAGCGCCTCCGCCAGGCCGGGATCGGCGGCGATGCGGGTTTCGGGGAAGAAGGTCAGCCGCGGCAGGCGGGCGAGGCCCGCTTCCGCCAGCCGCTCGGCGGAGAGCGGATCGCGCACCGACAGGCCGGCGAGGTTGGCGAAGACGTGCTGCGCCGTGGCGTCCAGCCAGGACCGGTCCTTCAGCAGCCAGGCGACGCCGAGGTTGTGCAGGTGGATCTGCGCGCCCGCCGCCATGGCACGGGCCAGGAAGGGCATCCAGTAGCGGAAGGCATCCACCACGCCGAACATGCCGCCGCCGAAGACGATGCGGGCGGGGGCCAGGGCCAGCATCGCCTCCCCATCCCCGAAGCAGCCCTGCAGGCCGGGGACGCAGCGCAGCGTCCAGCCGGGATTGACGGAGAAGGCATGCGCCTCCGCCGTCGGGAAGGCCTGCAGGGCTTCCAGCAGGCAGAGCTCGTCGCCGAGGTTGCCGTAGCCATAGGCGCCGAGGAAGGCGGTGCGCATGCGGGTCAGGGTGCCGTGGGGAAGGCGCTGCCTTCCCCACGGCCCATCCGCCCAGGGGGAACAGGGGGGCGAACCGCCCCTGGACCGTCGTCAGTGAAGCCGAGGCGCTGCTGCATCCGCTAACGCAACAACACCGGGAGCAGCGCGTCCAGCCTCAACAGCCCATCCGGCGTCGCGGCCAGGCGGCCATCGGGGCGCCATTCGAGCAGGCCCTCCTCCGCCAGCCCGTCCAGCGCGCGGCGATCGACGCATTCCTCGAAGGGCAGGGTGCTGCGGGCCTCGATCCGGGCGGGGTCGATGCCCTCATGCAGGCGCAGCCCCATCAGCAGCGCCTCCCGCGCGCGGTCGCGCGGCGACAGCGCCTCCTCCTCCACCACCGCGTGCCCGTCGCGCCGAACCCGGGCCAGCCATTCCTCCGGCGCCCGGTGGCGGCGGGCGGCGCGGAGGCTGCCATCGGCGAAGGACAGGCGCTGATGCGCGCCGGCGCCGATGCCGAGATAGTCGCCATAGCGCCAATAGGCGAGGTTGTGGCGGCTCTCCGCGCCGGGCTTGGCGTAGTTCGAGACCTCATAGGCGCGGAGCCCGAAGCCGGCGGCTTCCTCGGCGGTGGCGGTGTAGAGGCGCTCGGCCTCCTCGCCCTCCGGCAGGGTGAAGGCGCCGCGGCCGAACAGCGTCGCGAATTGCGTGCCGGGTTCGATGGTGAGCTGGTAGAGCGAGAGATGGTCGGCGGCCAGCGCCAGCGCCTGGCGGAGTTCCGCGCGCCAGGCGGCTTCCTGCTGGCCGGGCCGGGCATAGATCAGGTCGAAGCTGAGGCGCGGGAAGGTTTCGCGCGCGGCCTCCAGCGCCGCGATGGCTTCGCGGATGTCATGCTGGCGGCCGAGGAAGGCGAGGGCGGCGGGGTCCAGCGCCTGCACGCCGAGCGAGGCGCGGTTGACGCCGGCGGCGCGGAAGTCGCGCAGCTTCGCCAGCTCCACGCTGGTGGGGTTGGCTTCCAGCGTGATCTCGATATCGGGCAGGGGATCGAAGAGGCGGGTCGCGTCCTCGATCAGGGCCGCGGCGGTGGAGGGGGCCATGAGGCTCGGCGTGCCGCCGCCGAAGAAGATGCTGGCGAGTGGCCGGCGGCCGGCGCGATCGGCCTCCCGCTGCAATTCCTGGCGCAGCGCGGCGGCGAAGGCGGCCTGGTCGATGCGGTCCCGCACATGGCTGTTGAAGTCGCAATAGGGGCACTTGGCGGCGCAGAAGGGCCAGTGGATGTAGAGGGCGAGGGGTTCGCGCATCGGGTTCCGGGGATCGAGCAGGCGCGTATATGGCTGGCCTGGGCCGGCGTGACGAGGGAGCGGGGTGGCGATGTCGGGCGGTTCGGTCGAACGGGTGAGGGCGGCGCTGGCGGCGGCGGGGCATCCCGATACCATCCAGGCCTTCCCGGAGGGGACGCGGAGCGCCGCGGATGCCGCGGCGGCGGTGGGCTGCGATGTCGCGCAGATCGCCAAGTCCATCATCTTCCGCGCCGGCGGCCAGGCGGTGCTGGTCATCACCTCCGGCGCCAATCGCGTGGATATGGGCAAGGTCGCGGCCGCGACGGCGTTTCACGTGAAACGCGCCGATGGCGGCTGGGTGCGGGACGTGACGGGCTTCGCCATCGGCGGCGTCGCGCCCATTGCGCATCTGACGCCGCCGGTGGTGCTGGTGGATGAGGACCTCTTCGCGCTGGGCCGCATCTGGGCCGCGGCGGGATCGCCCATGCATGTCTTCGAGACGACGGCCGAGGCGCTGCTGCGGATGAGCGGCGGGCGGCGGGCCGATGTGAAGGAGGTGGCGTGATGCTGCCGGTGACGGCCTTCCATGCCGGGCTGCTCGGCTTCGGCTTCCTGTACCTCTCGCTGCGCGTGGTGCAGCAGCGCCACGCCTATCGCCTGGCGCTGGGCACGCAGCACCGGCTGGTGGAGCGCGCGGTGCGCACGCATGGCAATTTCGCGGAATACGTGCCGCTGGCGCTGGTGATGATGGCGCTGGCGGAGGCGAATGGCCTGCCGGACTGGGCGCTGCATGTGCTGGGCGTGGTGCTGCTGGCCGGGCGAGCGGCGCATGCCTATGGAATCTCCCGCGAGCCGGAGGAGATGAAGTGGCGCTCCATCGGCATGGGGCTGACCTTCACCATGCTGGGTGCCGCGAGTGCCGCGCTGATCGGGCTGGCGGCGGCGGGGCTGTGACCGGCGGCGCGGTTGCCGGCGGAAGCCGCCGCTGACAGCATCGGGCCCGGACCGCCCCGCGACGAGGGCGGCAGGAGGATGCCCATGCAGATCACCCCCCATGACGGCGGCGTCGGCGCGCGCATCACCGGCATCGACCTGGCGCAGAAGCTGGCCGAGCCGGATTTCCGGCAGCTGCTGCGGGCGCTCGGCCATCACGGGGTGCTGTGCTTCCCGGGGCAGGACCTGGAGGCCGCGCAGCTTTCCGCCTTCCGGTCCCGCTTCGGCACGCTGGAGCACAACGTGGCCGCGATGTTCAACGCCCCCGGCCATCCCGAGGTGATGATCCTGTCCAACATGAAGGACGAGGCGGGCCAGCCGGTCGGGTTGGGCGATGCCGGGCAGGGCTGGCACACCGACATGAGCTACAGCCACGACATCGCCATTGCGAATGTGCTGCATGCGAAGCAGGTGCCGATGCGGGATGGCAGGCCGCTCGGCGACACGCAGTTCCTCGACATGCACCGGGCCTATGAGGATCTGCCGCCGGCGGTGAAGGCGCGGCTGGAGGGCCGCACCGCCATCCACGACTTCAACAAGTTCTGGGAGATGATGCGCGCGCGCCCGGGATCGGCGCGGGCGCCGCTGACGGAGGAGCAGCGCCGGCGCAAGCCGCCGGTGAGCCAGCCGATCTTCCGCCTGCACCCGATCACGGGCCGCCGCGTGCTGTATTGCAATCCCGGCTACGCCACCGTGATCGAGGGCATGGAGGCGGCCGAAAGCGAAGCGATGCTGGACTTCCTGTTCCGGCATCAATCGCAGGAGAAATACCTCTACAGCCATGCCTGGACGCCGGGCGACGTGCTGATGTGGGACAACATCGCCACCACCCACAATGCGGTGGCCGATTACGGGCCGGATGAGCATCGCTACATCCTGCGGGTGCAGGTGATGGCGACGCTGGACTACGCGGCGCTGGCGGCGTGACCGCTAGGGCCGCCGCACCACCAGCGCATCGACGGCGGTGATGGACTGGCCCAGGCAGATCAGCGGATTCACGTCGATCTCCTGGACCAGTTCGGCCTGGTCCGCGACGAAGCGGGAGAAGCGGGAGAGCGTTCCGGCCAGGGCCGGGATGTCCACCGCCGGCGAGCCGCGGAAGCCATCCAGCAGCGCGGCGCCGTTCAGGCGGCGCAGCGCCGCCGCCGCCGCTTCCGGCGTGAAGGGGGCGGGCAGCAGCGCCGTGTCGCGCAGCAGCTCCGCCATCACGCCGCCGAAGCCGAAGGCGACCAGCGGGCCGAAGGCCGGGTCGATGCGCGCGCCCATCAGCATCTCCACCCCCCGCGGCACCATGGGCTGCACCAGCACGCCGGCGATGCGGTCCGCGGTGGTGGCGAGGAGCGCCTTCTCCATGACGGCATCGAAGGCGGCTTGGACCGAAGCGGCATCGGCCAGGTTGAGGCGGATGACGCCGGCTTCCGTCTTGTGGGGGATGTCGGGGCTTTCCGCCTTCAGCGCGACGGGAAAGCCCAGCGCGGTGGCGGCGGCCACGGCCTCCGCGGCGCTGTGGGCCAGGCGTTCGGGCACCACGGGAATGCCATAGGGGGCGAGCAGCGCCTTGGCCGCGCGCTCCGCCAGCACGCGGTCCGGCGCGGTGCGGAGGGCGGTGGCGGCGGCCTGGCGGATATCGGGCGGGGTGGGGGGCAGGGCGGCGCCCGCCTCGGCATCGCGCCGCAGCCAGGCGCCGATGGCGGCGAAGAGGCGCGGCAGGCTGCGGAAGGTGGCGATGCCGGGCTCGGCTTCCAGGCGCCGCACGCCCTCTCCCTCCAGCCACTCGCTCGCCCAGTAGCAGGCGATGGGCTTGCCGTGGCGGGCGGCGAGGCGCTTCCACCCCTCGAACCGCGTGGCGCCGAAGGGGTCGGCATAGGGGTAGATCACCATCAGGCAGGCATAGGCGGGGTCGGCCAGGAAGGCGCCGGCCGAGGCCTCGAAGGCGGTGTCGTCGTTCAGCGCCATGGCGGTGACGTCGCAGGGATTCCGCGCGGCGCCGAATTCGGGGACATGGGCGCGCAGCGTCTCCGCCGTGATGCCCTCGGGCTGGGGAAGGGGGACGCCTGCCGCCGCCGCCGCATCCGCCGCCGCCACGCCGAAGCCGCCGGAGGCGAGGACGACGCCCACGCCGTGTCCGCGCGGGCGCCCGGCCTTCGCCAGGAAGCGGGCGGTTTCCATCACGGCGTCCAGGCTCTCCACCATCACCGCGCCTGCCGCTTCCAGGATGGCGCGATAGGCGGCGTGGTTGCCGGCCAGCGCCCCGGTGTGGGAGAGCGCGGCCTCCGCCCCCTGCTCGCTCGACGCCATCTTGTGGATGACCAGCGGCTTGCCGGCGCGGGCGGCGAGGGCGGCGGCCTCGGCGAGCTGGCGGGGATGCTCGACGCCTTCGAAGACGGCGGCGATGGCGCGGCAGGTCTCGTCCTCCGCGAGATAGGCGATGAGGTCGGCGATGCCGACATCGCAAGCATTGCCGACGGGGATCGCGTGGCTGACGGCGACGCCGCGCTCCATCGCCTGGGCCAGCGCCATGCTGACGGAGCCGGATTGCGTGACGATGCCGATGGCGGCGCCGTCCATCGCGCGGGGTTCGGGCATGCGGCCGAACATCATCCGCGCGCCGATCGCGTAGTTGGTGGCGCCGAGGCAGTTGGGGCCGAGCAGCCGCGTGCCGGTGCCCGCCACCATGGCGGCGAGCCGCCCCTGGAGCGCGATCAGCTCGGGCCGTTGCGTCTCCGCATAGCCGGAGGCGTAGAGGATCACGCCGCCGACACCGGCCGCGATGCAGTCGGCGATGGTCTGCTCCGCCTGGTCGCGGCCCAGCGCGACGATGGCGCAATCCGGGACCGATGGCAGGGCGGCGAGGGTGGGGAAGCAGGGGGTGCCCTCGATCGACTCGTAGCGGGGGTTCACCGGATGCACGGCGCCCGCGAAGCCGCGGAGGTTGCGGAGCGTGCGGAGGCCGAAGGACCCCTCCCGCGGCGAGGCGCCGATGATGGCGAGGGAGCCGGGATGCAACAGGCGGCGGAGGGCGGCATGGGGGTAGGGGGTGCGCATGCGGCATTCTCGGGCCAGACCGTCGCGGCGGGAAGCCGCGCGGGGTTGTGTGTGGCGGGAAGCCGCGCGGGGTTGTGTGTGGCGGGAAGCCGGGCGGGGTTGTGTGTGGCGGGAAGCGGGGTGGGGTTGTGTGTGGCGGGAAGCCGGGTGGGGTTGTGAAGGGGCGCGCGGGGGACGATGTGGCGGGGATGAGCACGACCCCCGCCTTCACTTTCGACAACAGCTATGCCCGCCTGCCGGCGCGCTTCCATGCGCGGCTCGATCCGACGCCGGTGGCGGGGCCGCGCCTCATCAAGGTGAACCACGCGCTGGCGCGGGCGATGGGGCTGGATCCCGATTGGCTGGAGACGCCGGAGGGCGTGGCGGTGCTGGCGGGGAATGCGGTGCCGGCGGGCGCCGCGCCGCTGGCCGCCGCCTATGCGGGCCACCAGTTCGGGCATTTCGTGCCTGCCCTCGGCGACGGCCGCGCGATCCTGCTGGGGGAGGTGGTGGGGCCGGATGGGCGGCGCCGGGACATCCAGCTGAAGGGATCGGGGCCCACCCCCTTCTCCCGCCGGGGCGATGGGCGGGCCGCGCTGGGACCGGTGCTGCGCGAATACCTGGTGAGCGAGGCGATGCACGCGCTCGGCATCCCGACCACGCGGGCGCTGGCGGCGGTGACGACGGGCGAGGATGTGTTCCGGGAGACGGCGCTGCCCGGCGCGATCGTGGCGCGCGTGGCGTCCAGCCACATCCGCGTCGGCACCTTCCAGTATTTCGCGGCGCGGGGCGACATCGAGGGGATCCGCATCCTCGCCGACCATGCGATCGCGCGGCACTATCCCGAGGCCGCGGCTGAAGACAATCCGTATCGCGCCTTGCTGGAAGGGGTGGTGGCGCGGCAGGCGGCGCTGGTGGCGCAATGGCTGCTGGTGGGCTTCATCCATGGCGTGATGAACACGGACAACATGTCCGTCGCCGGCGAGACGATCGACTACGGGCCCTGCGCCTTCATGGATGCCTATGACCCCGGCGCGGTGTTCAGCTCCATCGATCACGGCGCGCGCTACGCCTATGGCAACCAGCCGCGCATCGCGCAGTGGAACCTGACGCGGCTGGCGGAGACGCTGCTGCCGCTGCTGGCGGATGCGGAGGAGCCGGCGCTGGAATCCGCGAAGCAGGTGCTGACGGGCTTCGGCCCGGCCTTCCAGGCGGCCTATCTCGGCGGGCTCGCGCGCAAGATCGGCCTGGCCGGCCTGCGGGAGGGCGATGCCGAACTCTCGCAGGATTTCCTGACGCTGCTGGCGGAGGCGGGGGCGGACTTCACCCTCGCCTTCCGGGCACTCGGCGATGACGACGCGCTGCGCAGGCTCTTCGCCGACCCGGCGCCGCTGGAGGCCTGGCTGGCGCGCTGGCACGCGCGGCTGGAGGCCGATCCGCTATCGCCGGCGGAACGCCAGGCGATGATGCAGGCCGCCAACCCCGCCTTCATCCCGCGCAACCACCAGGTGGAGGCGGTGATCGCCGCCGCCGTGGAGCGCCAGGATTTCGCGCCCTTCGAGGAACTGCTCGCCGTGCTGGCCCGTCCCTACCAGGACCAGCCCGGGGCGGAGCGGTTCCAGTTGCCGCCGAAGGCGGAGGAGCGCGTCCTCGCGACCTTCTGCGGCACCTAGAGATCCGACCCGTCCGGTGGGACGGATCGGCCCCGATCGCTCGCGCTACACGAACAGCGCGTTGTACTGGCCCGTCGTCATCGCGCCGATCTGCGTGGTGGTGAAGCCGGCCACCTGGGCGCCGGTCAGCGCCGCGATGTCCGTCGTCTCCAGCCCCGCGATCTGGGTCGTGGTCAGGGCGCCGAGCTGGGTGGTGGTGAAGCCCAGCATCTGCGTCGTGGTCAGCGCGGTGATGGCCGTGCTGGTCAGCGCCGTGACCTGCGTCGTCGTCAGGCCGCGGATCTGGCTGGTGCCGAAGCCCACCACCTGCGTCGTCGCCAGCGCGCCGAGGCTGGTGGTGGTCAGCCCCGTGACCTGAGCCGAGGTCAGCGCGCCCAGCTGCGTCGTCGTCAGCGCCGCCGTCTGCGTGGTGGAGAGGGCGGCGATGTCCGTCGTCTCCAGCCCGCGGATCTGCGTGGTGCCGAGCGCGCCCACCTGCGTGCTGGTCAGCGCGCCCACCTGCGTCGTGGTCAGCGACGCCACCTGGGCCGAGGTCAGGCCGGTGAGCTGGGTGGAGGCCAGCGCGCCGAGCTGCGTCGTCGTCAGCGCCGCGACCTGCGTCGTGGTCAGGCCGGCGACCTGGGAGGAGGTGAGGCCCGACAGCTGCGTGGTCGTGACCGCGCCGAGCTGCGTGGTCGTCAGCGCCGCCAGCTGGGTGGAGCCGAGGCCGCGGAACTGGGTCGTGGTCAGTACGCCGAGGTCCGTCGTCTCCAGCGCCGCCGCCTGCGTCGAGGTCAGGGCACCAAGCTGGGCGGAGGTGAGGCCGCCGAACTGGGTGGTGGTCAGCGCCGCCAAATCCGTCGTCTCCAGCCCGCGGATCTGGGCGGTGGAGAGGGCACCGACCTGCGTCGTCGTCAGCGCGCCGATCTGCGTCGTCGTCAGCGACGCCACCTGGCCGGAGGTGAGGCCCGCGATCTGGGTGGAGGCGAGGCCGCCCAGCTGCGTGGTGGTCAGCGCCGCGACCTGCGTCGTGGTGAGGCCGCTGACCTGGGTGGAGGTCAGGCCCACCAGCTGCGTCGTCGTGACGGCGCCGAGCTGCGTCGTGGTCAGCGCCGAGAGCTGGGTGGAGCCGAGGCCGCGGAACTGCGTGGTGGTCAGCACGCCGATATCCGTCGTCTCCAGCGCCGAGGCCTGGGTGCTGGTCAGCGCCGAGAGCTGGCCGGAGGTGAGGCCCGCGACCTGCGTCGTGGTGAGCGCCGCGAGGTCCGTCGTCTCCATGCCCCTGATCTGCGCGGTGGCCAGCGCGCCGATGGCGGTGGAGGAGAGCGCGCCGATCTGCGTGGTCGTCAGCGCCGCGATCTGGCCCGAGGTCAGCGCCGCCGCCTGCGTCGAGGAGAGCGAGGAGAGCTGCGTCGTGGTCAGCGCGCCCACCTGCGTCGTGGTCAGCGCGCCGAGCTGGGTGGAGCGGAGGCCGGCGAACTGCGTGGTGGTGAGCACCGCGAGGTCCGTCGTCTCCAGCGCCGCCGCCTGGCCGCTGCTGAGCGCGGTGAGCTGGGTGGAGGTGAGGCCGCCGATCTGCGTCGTGGTCAGCGCCGCCAGGTCGGTGGTCTCCATGCCCCTGATCTGGGCGGTGGAGAGGGCACCGATCTGCGTCGTGGTCAGCGCGCCGATCTGCGTGGTGGTCAGCGAGGCCACCTGGCCGGAGGTGAGGCCGGCGATCTGGGTGGAGCCGAGCGCGCCGATCTGCGTGGTGGTCAGCGCCGCGACCTGCGTGGTGGTGAAGGCGCCCGCCTGGGTGGAGGTGAGGCCCGACAGCTGCGTGGTGGTGACCGCGCCCAACTGCGTGGTCGTCAGCGCCGCCAGCTGGGTGGAGCCGAGGCCGCGGAACTGCGTGGTGGTCAGCACGCCGAGGTCAGTGGTCTCCAGCGCCGCCGCCTGCGTCGAGGTCAGCGCGCCAAGCTGCGCGGAAGTCAGGCCGCCGACCTGCGTGGTGGTGAGCGCGGCTAGGTCGGTGGTCTCCATGCCCCTGATCTGGGCGGTGGAGAGGGCGCCGACCTGGGTGGTGGTGAGCGCGCCGATCTGCGTCGTCGTCAGCGACGCCACCTGGCCGGAGGTGAGGCCCGCCAGCTGGGTGGAGCCGAGGGCGGTGACCTGAGTCGTCGTCAGCGCCGCGACCTGCGTCGTGGTCAGGCCGCTGACCTGGGTGGAGGTCAGGCCCGCCAGCTGCGTCGTCGTGACGGCGCCGAGCTGCGTCGTCGTCAGGGCGCTCAGCTGGGTGGAGCCGAAGCCGCGGAACTGCGTGGTGGTGAGGACGCCGATATCCGTCGTCTCCAGCGCCGCCGCCTGCGTCGAGGTCAGCGCGCCGAGCTGGGCGGAGGTGAGGCCCGCGATCTGCGTCGTGGTCAGGGCCGCGAGGTCCGTCGTCTCCATGCCCCTGATCTGCGCGGTGGCGAGCGACCCGATGGCGGTGGAGGAGAGCGCGCCGATCTGCGTGGTGGTCAGCGCCGCGATCTGCGCGGAGGTCAGCGACGCGCCCTGCGCGGAGGTGAGGCCGGCCAGCTGCGTGGTCGTCAGCGCCCCCAGCTGCGTCGTCGTCAGCGCGCCGAGCTGGGCGGAGCCGAGGCCGGCGAACTGCGTGGTGGTGAGCACCGCGAGGTCCGTCGTCTCCAGCGCCGCCGCCTGGCCCGAGGTGAGCGCCGACAGCTGGGTGGAGGTCAGGCCGCCGACCTGCGTCGTGGTCAGCGCCGCGAGGTCGGTGGTCTCCATGCCCCTGATCTGGGCGGTGGAGAGCGCGCCGATCTGCGTCGTGGTCAGGGCGCCGATCTGCGTCGTGGTCAGCGCCGCCACCTGGCCGGAGGTGAGGCCGGCGATCTGGGTGGAGCCGAAGCCGCCGACCTGCGTCGTGGTCAGGGCCGCGACCTGCGTCGTGGTCAGGCTGCCCGCCTGGGTGGAGGTCATCGCCGCGATCTGCGTCGTCGTGACCGCGCCGAGCTGGGTCGTGGTCAGCGCCGCCAGCTGGGTGGAGCCGAGGCCGCGGAACTGGGTCGTGGTCAGCACGCCGAGATCCGTCGTCTCCAGCGCCGCCGCCTGGGTGCTGGTCAGGGCACCAAGCTGGGCGGAGGTGAGGCCGCCGACCTGGGTGGTGGTCAGCGCCGCGAGGTCCGTCGTCTCCATGCCGCGGATCTGGGCGGTGGAGAGGGCG
Source organism: Falsiroseomonas ponticola (assembly GCF_016805305.1). Taxonomy (GTDB): domain Bacteria; phylum Pseudomonadota; class Alphaproteobacteria; order Acetobacterales; family Acetobacteraceae; genus Falsiroseomonas; species Falsiroseomonas ponticola. The sequence goes on from NZ_JAERQN010000001.1 coordinate 796,229, forward strand.
CCGACCTGGGTGGTGGTGAGCGCGCCGATCTGCGTGGTGGTCAGCGAGGCCACCTGGCCGGAGGTGAGGCCGGCGATCTGGGTGGAGCCGAGGCCGCCGAGCTGCGTCGTCGTCAGCGCCGCGACCTGGGTCGTGGTGAGGCCGGAAACCTGCGTCGAGGTCAGGCCGGCGATCTGCGTGGTGGTGACCGCGCCGAGCTGCGTCGTGGTGAGCGCCGAGAGCTGGGTGGAGCCGAAGCCGCGGAACTGGGTGGTGGTCAGCACGCCGAGGTCAGTGGTCTCCAGCGCCGCCGCCTGCGTCGAGGTCAAGGCACCAAGCTGCGCGGAGGTGAGGCCCGCGACCTGCGTCGTGGTGAGGGCCGCGAGGTCCGTCGTCTCCATGCCGCGGATCTGCGCGGTGGCCAGCGCGCCGATGGCGGTGGAGGAGAGCGCGCCGATCTGCGTGGTGGTGAGCGCCGCGATCTGCGCGGAGGTCAGCGCGGCCGATTGCGTGGTGCTGAGCGTGGAAAGCTGCGTGGTCGTCAGCGCGCCAATCTGCGTCGTGGTCAGCGCCGCCATCTGGGTGGAGCGGAGGCCGGCGAATTGCGTGGTGGTGAGCACGCCGAGATCGGTGGTCTCCAGCGCCGAAGCCTGGCCGCTGCTGAGCGCGCCGAGCTGGGCGGAGGTGAGGCCGCCGACCTGGGTGGTGGTGAGCGCGGCGAGGTCCGTCGTCTCCATGCCGCGGATCTGGTCGGTGCCCAGCGCACCGATCTGGGTCGTGGTCAGGGCGCCGATCTGCGTGGTGGTCAGCGAGGCCACCTGGCCGGAGGTGAGGCCCGCGATCTGCGTGGAGGCGAGCGCACCGATCTGCGTCGTCGTCAGCGCCGCGACCTGCGTGGTGGTGAAGGCACCCGCCTGGGTGGAGGTCATCGCCGCGATCTGCGTGGTCGTGACCGCGCCGAGCTGCGTCGTGGTCAGCGCCGCGATCTGCGTGGAGCCGAGGCCGCGGAACTGCGTGGTGGTCAGCACGCCGAGATCCGTCGTCTCCAGCGCCGCCGCCTGCGTGCTGGTCAGCGCGCCAAGCTGGGCGGAGGTGAGGCCGCCGACCTGGGTGGTGGTCAGCGCGGCGAGGTCCGTCGTCTCCATGCCGCGGATCTGCGCGGTGGAGAGGGCGCCGACCTGCGTCGTGGTCAGGGCGCCGATCTGCGTGGTGGTCAGCGACGCCACCTGGCCGGTGGAAAGCCCCGCCAGCTGCCCCGAGCCCAGCCCACCGATCTGCGTGGTGGTCAGCGCCGCGACCTGCGTCGTGGTCAGCCCCGCGACCTGGGTGGTGGTGAGGGAGGAGAGCTGCGTGGTCGTGACGGCGCCGAGCTGCGTCGTGGTCAGCGCCGAGAGCTGGGCGGAGCCGAGGCCGCGGAACTGCGTGGTGGTCAGCACGCCGATATCCGTCGTCTCCAGCGCCGAGGCCTGGGTGCTGGTCAGCGCGGAAAGCTGGGCGGAGGTGAGGCCCGCGACCTGGGTGGTGGTCAGCGCGGCGAGGTCCGTCGTCTCCATGCCGCGGATCTGCGCGGTGGGAAGCCCGCCGATGGCGGTGGAGGAGAGCGCGCCGATCTGCGTGGTGGTCAGCGCCGCGATCTGGGCGGAGGTGAGGCCGGCCGCCTGCGCCGTGGTCAGCGTCGCCAGTTGCGTCGTCGTCAGCGCGACGATCTGGGAGGTGGTGAGCGCCGCGATCTGGGTGGAGCCGAGACCCGCGAACTGCGTCGTCGTGGTCAGGACGCTGATATCGGTGGTCTTCAGCGCGGCGGCCTGGCTGGTGGTGAGCGCGCCGAGCTGGGTGGAGGTGAGGCCGCCGATCTGCGTGGTGGTGAAGGCGGCGAGGTCCGTCGTCTCCATGCCGCGGATCTGCGCGGTGGAGAGGGCGCCGATCTGCGTCGTGGTCAGGGCGCCGATCTGCGTGGTGGTGAGCGAGGCCACCTGGCCGGAGGTGAGGCCGGCGATCTGGGTGGAGCCGAGCGCGCCGATCTGCGTCGTCGTCAGCGCCGCGACCTGCGTCGTGGTCAAGCCGGCGACCTGGGAGGAGGTGAGGCCCGCCAGCTGCGTCGTCGTGACCGCGCCGAGCTGCGTGGTGGTCAGCGCCGAGAGCTGGGTGGAGCCGAGGCCGCGGAACTGCGTGGTGGTCAGCACGCCGAGGTCAGTGGTCTCCAGCGCCGCCGCCTGCGTCGAGGTCAGCGCGCCAAGCTGGGCGGAGGTGAGGCCGCCGACCTGCGTGGTGGTCAGCGCCGCGAGGTCGGTGGTCTCCATGCCGCGGATCTGGGCGGTGGAGAGGGCACCGACCTGCGTCGTCGTCAGGGCGCCGATCTGCGTCGTCGTCAGCGAGGCGACCTGGCCGGAGGTGAGGCCCGCCAGCTGGGTGGAGCCGAGGGCGGTGACCTGAGTGGTCGTCAGCGCCGCGACCTGGGTCGTGGTGAGGCCGCTGACCTGCGTCGAGGTCAGGCCCGCGAGCTGGGTGGTGGTGACGGCGCCGAGCTGCGTCGTGGTCAGCGCCGAGAGCTGGGTGGAGCCGAAGCCGCGGAGCTGGGTGGTGGTGAGGACGGCGAGATCCGTCGTCTCCAGCGCCGCCGCCTGCGTGCTGGTCAGTGCCGAGAGCTGGCCGGAGGTGAGGCCCGCGATCTGTGTCGTGGTCAGGGCGGCGAGGTCCGTCGTCTCCATGCCGCGGATCTGCGCGGTGGCGAGCGACCCGATGGCGGTGGAGGAGAGCGCGCCGATCTGCGTGGTGGTCAGCGCCGCGATCTGCGCGGAGGTCAGCGCCGCCGACTGCGCCGCCGTCAGGCCGCCCAGCTGCGTCGTGGTCAGCGCGCCCACCTGCGTGGTGGTCAGCGCCGCGATCTGGGTGGAGCCGAGGCCGGCGAACTGCGTGGTCGTCAGCACGCCGAGATCGGTGGTCTCCAGCGCCGCCGCCTGGGTGCTGGTCAGCGCACCGAGCTGGCTGGAGGTGAGGCCCGCGACCTGGGTGGTGGTCAGCGCGGCGAGGTCCGTCGTCTCCATGCCCCTGATCTGGGCGGTGGAGAAGGCGCCGATCTGCGTCGTGGTCAGCGCGCCGATCTGCGTGGTGGTAAGCGAGGCGACCTGGCTGGAGGTGAGGCCCGCGATCTGCGTGGAGGCGAGGCCGCCCAGCTGCGTGGTGGTGAGGGCCGCGACCTGCGTCGTGGTCAGCGCGCCGGCCTGGGTGGAGGTGAAGCCGCCCAGCTGCGTCGTCGTCAGCGCGCCGAGCTGCGTGGTGGTGAGGCCGACCAGCTGCGTCGATCCGAAGCCGCGCAACTGGCTGGTGGCGAGGACGCCGAGATCCGTCGTCTCCAGCGCCGCGACCTGCGTGCTGGTCAAGGCCGCCAGCTGCGTGCTGCTGAGCACCGCGACCTGCGTCGTCGTCAGCGCGGCCAGCTGGGTGGAGGCCAGCGCGCGCATATCCGTCGTGCTGAGGACACCGATGGTCGTGGTGGTCAGACCCTGGATCTGGGTCGTCGTGAAGCCAGCAAGAATCGACATCGGCCCGCTCCGCATTGGAGGATCGCATGCGCGAAGCCAGCGCCGTCCGTCCCTGAAGGGCGGATCACAGGCACCGACGCGGGGGTGACGTCTTGTCGTCCCGGCTCCCGGCCAAGCTAGCCGGGCAAGGGTTTCCGGATCGTGAAGACCGATGCGATAGCGATCCGGACCCGCGCTAACCGCTTGTTCAGCGCTGGCGGCGTAGCGGGGAAGCCTCAGCGCTGCGCCAGGACCGGAGCATGCATCAAGGCAGGATCGCCGACCTCATCGCCGCCGCGCAGGCCCTGCCGGTGGAGGATGCCATCGCGGCCTATCGCGACTGGATCGCGGCGCATGGCGAGGATCCGCTTCTCTACGCCGCGGCCTTCAACCTGGCCGTGCTGCTGGAACGGGATGGGCGGCATGAGGAAGCGGCGGAGGCGCATCGCCTGGCCGCGCAGCGCAACCCGGGCTTCCTGCCGCCCTTCATCAGCATCGGCCTGGCGCATGAACGGCGGGGCGAGGTGGTGCAGGCGCTGGAGCATTGGCAGTATGTCAGCGCGACGCTGCAGGCGGTGACGCGCGACGGCATCGCGATCCGCGGCAGCGCGCTGAAGCAGATGGCCCGGCTGCAGGAGGACCTCGGCGCCTTCGCGCAGGCGGAGGAAGGGCTGCGCCTGGCGCTGGAGATCGATCCCGCGCAGCGCGACGTGCTGCAGCGCTGGCTGAGCCTGCGGCAGCGGCGCTGCGCCTGGCCGCTGCTGGAACCGCCGGCGGGCATGACCCCGGCCGCGTTGCTGCGGGACGCGGCGCCGCTGACGGTGGCGAACATGACGGAGGACCCGATGCTGCTGCTGGCCCATGCGGCCGCCTGCACGCGGCGGGAAGCGCCGATGCCGGAGGGCTTCGCCGCGACGGCGGATTTCGGCCCGCAATTCCATCGCCTCGGCCGGCGGCGGATCGGCTACCTGTCCTCCGACCTGCGGGACCATGCCGTCGGCCACCTGACCGCGGACCTGTTCCGCCACCATGACCGCCAGGCCTTCGAGGTCTTCGTCTATGATTGCGGCATCGCGCGGGAGGATGCGACCAAGGCGCGCATCCGCGACAGCGTCGAGCACTGGCGGGATATCATCGCACTGGATGACGACGCCGCGCTGCGGCTGATGCGGGAGGATGGGATCGACATCCTGGTCGATCTCAACGGGCATACGCGGGGCGGGCGGCTCGGCCTGCTGGCGCGGCGGCCGGCGCCCGTCATCGTCAACTGGCTGGGCTTCGCGGGCACCATGGGCAGCCCCTTCCACCACTACATCATCGCCGACGAGGCGATCATCCCGCCGGCCGCGGAACCCTTCTATTCGGAAGCGGTGCGGCGCCTGCCCTGCTACCAGCCGAATGACCGCCACCGCATCGTGGCCCCGACCCCGGGGCGGGAGGCACTCGGCCTGCCGGAGGGCGCCTTCGTCTTCTGCTGCTTCAACGGCATGCAGAAGATCACGCGCTACGTCTTCGACCGCTGGATGGCGATCCTGCGCGCGGCGCCGGGCAGCGTGCTGTGGCTGATCCGCGGCGGGGCGGAGGCGGAGGCCGCGCTGCGCGGCCAGGCGGCGGCGCAGGGCGTGGATCCGGCGCGGCTGATCTTCGCGCCGCCGATGCGCAATGCGGAGCATGTGGCGCGGTATGGCGCGGCGGACCTGTTCCTGGATACCTGGCCCTATGGCGCGCATACCACCGCGTCCGACTGCCTGTGGATGGGCACGCCGATCCTGACCGTGCCAGGGCAGAGCTTCGCGTCGCGCGTCTGCGGCAGCCTGGTGCGGGCGGCGGGGCTGGGCGATTTCCTCTGCCGGGACTGGGACGAGTACGAGCAGCGCGCCATCGCGCTGGCCGCCGATCCGGCGCCGCTGGCGGAAGCGCGGGCGCGGCTGCTGGCGGGGCGCATGACCTCCGTCCTGTTCGACACGCAGGCGCTGGTGCGGGCGCTGGAAGGGCTGTACCGCAGCATGTGGCGCGACGTGACGACGGGGCGCCTGCCGCGCCCGGCGCTGCAGAACCTGGCGGACTACCTCGAACTCGGCTCCGCCTTCCCGCTGGATGGCGCGGCGCCGGCCGATGCCGCGGCGCTCTCGGCCCGGTGGCGGGCGGCGCTGGCGCGGCGCGATGCCTTCAGCCCGCTGTCGCCGGACCAGCGGCTGTGGCCCGCCGCGGCCGGCCATGCGGTGGCGGCCTGACGCCATGCTGGACAGCATCCATCCCCACTGGCTCGATGACTTCTTCGCCGCGCAGGACGCCAGCTTCGACGATCCGCGCTTCGCCGGGCTCGGCCTGGAAGCGGTGCTGCCGCGGGCGGAGGCGGCGGTGGCGCGGGGGCGGCGGGACATCGCCATCGCGGGCTACCGCGCCTGGATCGGCGCCAATGCGGGGGCGCCGCAGGGCTTCGCCGCCTGGTTCAACCTGGGTGTCGAACTCGCCCAGGCCGGCGACCACGGCAATGCCATCACCGCCTATCGCAACGCGCTGCTGCTGAAGCCGGACCTGCACCAGGCCGCGGTCAATCTCGGCCTGGCGCTGGAAGCCGCGGGGCAGCCGGATGCGGCGCTGGCGGCCTGGCAGCAGGCGCTGCAGCCGGATGACGCGCGCATCACGCTGCTGAACCATCGCGGCCGGCTGCTGGAGCTGCGCGGCGCGCTGGAGGAGGCGGTGGCGGCGCTGCGATCCAGCCTGCTGATCGACCCGCACCAGCCCGACGTGCTGCAGCACTTCACGCATCTGCGCCAGCGCATCTGCGCCTGGCCGATCCTGGAGCCGGAGATCCCCGGCCTGGGGCTGGAGGAGCTGTGCCTGAATGCCGGGCCGCTCGGCGCGCTGGCGCTGTTCGACGACGTCGCCCTGCAGACGCGCATCGCCGCGGGCTGGGTGGCGCGCAAGGTGCCGGCGGCGCCGGAACGCCTTGCGCCGGAAGGGGGCTACCGGCACGACCGCATCCGGCTCGGCTACCTCTCCTCCGACTTCTGCCGCCACGCGATGAGCTTCCTGATCGCGGAGGTGCTGGAACGGCATGACCGCGCGCAGTTCGAGGTCTTCGGCTACTGCTCCTCCCCGGAGGATGGCAGCGACATCCGCGCGCGCGTCATCGCCGCGCTGGACCACCATGTGAAGGTCACGGCGCTGAGCGAGGAGGACGTGGCGCGGCGCATCCGGGCGGATGAGATCGACATCCTGATCGACCTCAACGGGCTGACGCGCGGCGCGCGGCTCGGCGCGCTGCGCTGGAAGCCGGCGCCGGTGATGGCGACCTGGCTCGGCTATATCGGGCCGGTGCCGGTGCCGGAGCTGGACTGGCTGATCTGCGACGCGCGCACCATCCCGGCGGAGACGGCGCCGCTCTACGCGCCCGCGCCGCTGGCGCTGCCGGGGCTCTACCAGGCGAATGACGCGCAGCCGATCGCGCTGCCCGAAGTCTCCCGCGCCGAGGAAGGGCTGCCCGAGGATGCCTTCGTCTTCTGCAACTTCTCCCACTACTACAAGATCACGGAGGAGATGTGGGGCGCCTGGATGGAGATCCTGCGCCAGGTGCCGGGCAGCGTGCTGTGGCTGGTGGATGACAATCCGCCGGGCCGGCGCAACCTGCTGGCGCGGGCGGCCGCGGCGGGCATCCCGCCGGCGCGCCTGGTCTTCGCCGCGCGCGTCGATCCCGCGCGGTATCGCGCGCGGCTGGCGCTCGGCGACCTCTTCCTCGACACCACGCCCTACAATGCCGGCACGGTCGCAAGCGATGCGTTGCGCATGGGCCTGCCGATCCTGACGCTGTCGGGCCAGGCCTTCGCATCCCGCATGGCGGGCAGCCTGCTGGCCGCGATCGGGCTGCCGGAGGGGATCACCACCAGCCGCGCGGACTACATCGCGCGCGCCGTCGCGCTGGCGACGCAGCCTGCCCTGCATGCCCGGGCCAAGGCGGCGCTGGCGGGTGATGCCTGGATGCGCACGCTGGGGGATACCGCGACCTTCACGGCGCGGCTGGAGGCGAGCCTGCGCGGGGTGATGCGGCGCGGGTGATTCCGGGAAAGGCGCTGCCTTTCCCGGACCCTATCCGCCCTCCTTGGAAGATTTGGGGGGCAGAGCCCCCTGGACCATCGTCCATCATCTCCCGGTCCAGGGTCCGGCTGGACCCTGGCCGGGGGTGCAGGGGGGCGGCGCCCCCCTGCAACCAACGACCGGTGAAGGGGGAGCAGCGCTCCCCCTTCAGGCCGCCTGTGCCAGGCTGGCCAGACGCGCCTCCAGCGCCGCATCCAGCACCGCGCGCCGGTCGCAGAGCGACCGGTACCAGTCGATCCGCCGCCGCATCTGGTAGGCCGCCATCCGTTCATCGCGCACCCAGCCATGCGCCGCTTCCGCCATGCGGCGCGCGGCGCCGGGGTTGGCGATGAAGCCGCGCAGCGCGGCGAGCAGCGCGGCAGGATCGGGCAGGATCACGCCCGTCTCCCCGTCCCGGATGCTGTCCGCATAGACGGTGGGGCTGGCCAGGCAGCAGAGGCGGTGGGAAGCCGCTTCCACCGCCTTGATGTTGGACTTCATGCTGTTGAAGCGCGTGCGCGCCAGCGGCAGGAAGGCGAGTTCGCAGCCCGCCATGATGCCGCGATAGGTCGGGTAGTCGCAGGATGGGGTGAAGCGCTTGTGGGGGGTGGCCAGCGCATCGAAGCTGGCGCGGTCGTGCACCACCTCGATCCGCAGGCGGCCATCCGCTTCGGCCATCGCCTGGTCCAGCACGGGCAGGAAGGGCGCGATATCGGCTTCCCGGTTCAGCGCGCCGAAGAAGATGGTGAGCTGGCCGGGTTCCCGGAAATTGCGGGGGATGGGCAGCGTCTCGATGCTGTTGGGGAAGCACTCCACCTCCGGGTTCCATTGCCGCAGCAGGCGGGCGAGGCTGGGGGTGGAGGTCTGCACGGCGTGGACGGCGCGGAAGGTCATGTCCTCGGCCGCCGCGATTTCCGGCCAGCGTTCGGGATCGTCGTCGAATTCCTGCACGATGACGGCGCCGCTGCCGCGCAGGCCGTGGATGTAGCCGAGCGATTCGGCGCCCGGCCGCAGGAACAGGCGTTGCAGGATCATCACGCGGTCGATCTCCGCCCCGCCCGGCGGCATGGGCAGGTCGGCGGAGGCGATGGTGCCGATGCCGGGCGCCGTCGCGATGTCCCGCAAGGGCGCCAGCACGCGCACTTCCGCCATGGCGGTGACGGGGTCGGCGAGCGTGCGGGCGCCGACGATCATCGTCTTCGGCGCGCGGCGCACGGCGCGCCAGACATATTGCAGCGGCTTGCTGCGATCGAGCCATCCGGCGCGGTCGATGCCGAGCGCGGCGAGCGCCGGCGCCATGGCGGCGGCGAAGGCTTCGGCCTGTTCGGGCAGGAAGATGCGGGGCGCGACCTCGATCGGCACCAGGCCCGCCTCGACCAGCGCCTGCTGCATCATGCGCGGCGTGAACCAGCGGAGATGCGTGCGGTCATAGAGGCCGTGATCCTCGTAGTTCCAGGCGCCGGCCAGCAGCCGCGCGGCGAAGGACCAGTGTTCCAGGTTGGGGATGCAGACCAGCAGCACGCCCTGGTCCGCCAGCAGCGACGCATCGCGCTTCAGCACCGCCCAGGGGTCGCGCAGGTGTTCCAGCACGTCGCCGAAGATCATCGCATCCAGCGACCCGTCCTCGATCGGCGGGCGCGTGGTCTCGATGTCGATCGACAGGACCTCGTCCAGATGGGTGCGGGCGCGGGCGGCAAGCGCGGGGTCGGGTTCGATGCCGATCACGCGCGTCTTCGGGTTGATCCGCCGGAAGGCGCCGCCCAGCGCGCCGGCGCCGCAGCCGACATCGAGGATCGTCGCGGCATCGCGCGGGATGCGCGCCAGCAGGTCCGGATTGGCATCCGACCCGTAGATGAAGCCGTCGTCGTGGGGCATGGCGGAGTCTCCATCCTGGGGGAAGGGGGTCACGGTTCGCGGATGCTTTCCTGCAGGCCGCGCAGCAGCGGTTCGATGAAGAAGGTGATGATGCGGCGGGCACCGACCTGGATTTCCGCCGTCACGGTCATGCCCGGGATCAGGCGCGATCCGGGCGGCGCATCGGGCAGGCTCGGCGTGTCGAAGGTGATGCGGGCGCGGTGCGCGGGCGGGCCCGGGGCCTCGCCCTCCCGCGGCTGGGAATCGGGCGCCAGGCTTTGCAGGCGGCCCTGCAGCGCGCCGTGGCGCTGGAAGGGGAAGGCATCCACCTTCACCACCGCGGGATCGTCCCCGCGCAGCCGGCCGATATCGCTGGAGCGCAGCGTGATCTCCGCCACCAGCGGCGCGTTGAGGGGCACGAGCGTGACCAGGGCCTCGGCCTCCCGCAGCACGGAGCCGGCGGAGCGGCGGGCGATGTCCAGCACCACGCCATCCGCGGGCGCGACGAGGACACTCATCGCCGCCAGGCGCTCGGCCTTGGACAGCTGGTCCTCCGTGCGCTGCAACTCGCCCCGCAGGCGCACCACCTCCTCCAGCAGCTGGCGGCGCCAATCGTCGCGGAAGGCGTCGCGTTCCGCCTGCTTGGCGGCCAGCACGCCGGAGAGTTCCTCCGCCCGGTGGCGGGCCTGGCGCTGGTCCTGTTCCGCGCGCAGCCTTTCCGACCGCGCGGCCAGGGCATTGAGGCGCGAGCCCACCTGGCTGGCGAGCAGCCGGCCGCGCATGGATTCGACTTCCGCCGCGATGGCGGTCTGCTCCGCGCGGATGGCATCGCCATCGCGCAGCGCGGCGATGGCGGATTCCAGCGCGCGGATATCCGCGGCATAGCCCGCCATGCGCGCGGCATAGAGCGAGGCGCGCTGCGCCAGCAGCAGGGATTGCAGCGTGCCATCGGCGGTCAGCGGCATGGGCGCGGGCGCGCCGGCCAGTTCGGATTCGATGCGTTCCAGCTGGGCGGAGAGGCTGCGGCGCTGCGCCACCAGCGACAGCCGGTCGGCTTCCGCGAAGGTGGGGTCCATCAGCGCCAGGATCTGCCCCTGCACCACCACCTGGCCGGGGCGGACGCGGATCTCCTGGATGACGGCGCGTTCCATCGGCTGCACCACCAGCGGCGGCGCATCCGCCGCCAGGCGCCCCGTGCCCGTGACCACGACATCCACCTGCGCGACGCTGGCCAGGCTGACCAGCCCGGCCAGCAGCAGCGCCAGCACCCAGGGCCAGAAGCGCAGCGAGGGTGGCGGCGGCTCCTCGATCAGCCGGTCCAGCTCGTCCTGGAACTCGATCGCCTCCGGCGCCAGGCGCGGCGCCTTGCCGCGCGCGCGCCCGCCGCCCAGCCGGGGCAGGGCGGGCGCGGCGGCGGGGGCCGGGGCTAGTGCAGGTGCTGCGTCTGCTGCTGCCATAGGTGCCTGTAGATGTCGCAGCGTTCGAGCAGCACGGCGTGCGGCGCGCAGTCGATCAGCTTCCCCTGGTCCAGCACCAGGATCGCATCCGCCTGCACCAGCGAGGACAGGCGGTGGGAGACGATGATCATGGTGCGGCCGCGGCCGATCTCGGCCAGGTTGCGCTGGATGATCGCCTCGCTGTCCGGATCCAGCGCGCTGGTGGCTTCGTCGAAGATCAGCAGGCGCGGGCGCGTCAGCAGCGCGCGGGCGATGGCGATGCGCTGGCGCTGGCCGCCGGAGAAGTTGGTGGCGCCTTCCTCCACCATCGTGTCGTAGGAGAGCGGCAGGCGCTGGATGAATTCCTCCGCCCCCGCCAGGCGCGCGACCTCGATGATCTCGTCGAGGGTGGCGTCGGGGCGGGCGGCGGCGATGTTCTCCCGGATCGTGCCGCGGAACAGCAGGTTGTCCTGCAGCACGATGCCGACGGAGCGGCGGAGGTGGTCGAGGTCGATGTGCCGGATATCGACGCCGTCGAGCTGGATGAGGCCGTCCTGCGGCGCGTGGATGGCCTGGATCAGCCGCGTGACGGTGGTCTTGCCGGAGCCGGAGCGGCCGACCACGCCGATGGCCTGGCCTTCGCCCACCGCGAAGGTCACGCGGTTCAGCGCGGGGGTGGCGGCGCCGGGATAGCGGAAGACCACATTCTCGAACCGCAGCGCGCCGGTGATGGTGGGGCGCGCGGTGCGGTCATGCGCGCCGCGTTCGGGAGGCGTGTTCATCACCGTGCCGAGCATGGAAATGGACAGCGCGGCTTCCTGGTATTCGTTGATCAACGCCACGATCTGCACCAGCGGCCCGGTGACGCGGTTGGACAGCATGGTGAAGGCGACCAGCGCGCCGATGGTGAGCGATCCGTCGAAGACCAGCAGCGCGCCGATGGCGAGTACGCCGATCTGCATCAGCTTCTCGAGCGTCGTGGTGATGACGTTGCCGGCGGCGGAGATTCGCCCGACCGCGGCGTGCTGGCGCGCGGCGCCAGCGATGCGGTCGTCCCACACCTTCTGGCGCGCGGGTTCCAGCACCAGCGACTTCACCGCGCGCATGTTGTGCAGCGTTTCCACCAGATAGGCCTGGCGCGCGCCTTCCTGCTGATACAGGGCATCGAGCCGCCGACGGAAGGCCGGCACCATGGCGCCGATGACGGCGGCGATGGCGAGCGAGAAGCCGAGCACGACGGCCGTGAGCACGCCGCTGTAGAGGGCCAGGAACACCAGCAGCACCGGCAGCAGCAGCGCATCCAGCATCACCTGGAACAGCCGGCCGGTCAGGAAGTGGCGGGTCTTCTCGGTCTGCTGCATGTGCCGCACCAGCACGCCGGCCGAATGCGACTCGAAGAAGTGCAGCGGCAGGCTCATCAGGTGGCGGAAGGTGCGGGAATTCAGCTTCGCGTCGATCTTGTTGCTGGCCAGCAGCATCAATTGCTGGCGGAGGTAGCCGAAGGCGCTGTCGAACACCGTCAGCAGCAGGAACACCGCCACCACCGCGGCCAGGGTCTGGGTGGCCTGGTGGGTGATGACCTTGTCGATCAGCACCTGCATCAGCAGCGGTGTGGCGAAGCTGATGAGGTTGGCGACGATGGCGGCGACGGCCACGCCGGCGAAGAGGCGGCGGTGGCGGATGATCTCCGGCAGGAACCAGCGGAAGCCGAAGGGCTGGTCATCCTCGGTCAGCGCATGGACGCGCTTCACCAGCAGCAGCGTGCCGGCCCATTCCGCGAGGAAGCGGTCGGGGGGGATGAGCTGGACGCCGAGATGTTCCGCCGCCGGGTCCAGCACCGCGGCCATGCCCGTGCCCTCCGGCCCCGGCACGGTCTGGATCAGGATGGCCCAGGACCCGTCGCGCCGCAGCAGCATGGCGGGATAGGCGGTGCCGAGCGCCGAGGCCTTGTCCCAGCCGCAGCCGCGCAGCGCGCGCGCCTTCAGCCCCGCGGCGCGCAGCGCGCGCAGCACGGGGGCGAGCATGTCGCCCTCCGCCACCGCCGGCAGCTGGTCCGGCCGCAGGCGCAGCCCGTGATGCATGGCCACGAGGAAGACGCAACGGATCGCCGTGAGGGCGGGAGGCATGGGGCGCGCCTGCGGTCAGCCTGCGGCCGGCGTCGTCGGGTCCTGCTGGTATGCGCGCTTCATGGGCTTCTCCCGCTCCGCCGGCGTACTGCCGGCCTTGGGGGATAGCGCGAGGAGGCTTGACGGGGGGTTAGCGTGCCAGGGGCCCGCCGCTTCAGGCGCCGAGCGGCCCCACGGTGATGGCCAGCGTGCCGCGGCCCGCGAATTCGCCATGCAGCACGCCGCCCGCGGCGGGGACGGGCAGCAGGCCCGTGAGGCTGCCGAGCGTGATGACCTCCCCTTCCTTCGGCTCATGGCCGATGGCGAGGCAGCGGTCGCGCCAGGCCTCGATCAGCGGCGCGATCGGCATGGCGCGGTGCGGGCCTTCATGCTTCGCGACCTCGATGCCATCGACGGTCAGGCGCATGGCGGCGGATTCGACATCCGCCCAGGACCACGGTCCGACGGAGGGGCCGACGACGCAGCTGCCGTTGGAGACGATGTCGGCGATCTTCTCGAGGTCCGAGGGCCTGGCGCCGGGCGCGTAGCGCGTCTCCACCAGCTCGAACAGCATCACCATCTCCGCCATCCCCGGCAGGGCGGCGGGGGTGAGGGTGGCGAGGTCGGCGGCGGTCAGCGCGCGGGTCAGGCGCAGCGCCACCTCCAGCTCCATCCCGCTGTGCAGCGGCAGGCGGAGCGGCTTGTCGGAGACGGGGGCGATGGCGGCGTCGGGCAGCGGGGCGGCGAAGACATGGGCATTGGCGCGGCCCACCTTCCAGCCGACGATGGACCAGCCCAGCGCGGCGTAGGTGGCGATCTGCACGGCCTCGGCCTCCGCCTGGTCGGCGGGGCGGAGTTCGGGGGGCAGGCCTTCCGGCTTCTCCCGCCGGCCGCGGCGGATATCCGCCAGCAGGGCGGCGGCGCCGGCGATGCGCGCGTCGCGCGTCTGCGGGGCATCGAACATTCAGGCGTCTCCCATCGACAGGGGGGACGCTAGAAGTCTTGTCGGCGTCGCGTCAAACCGGGGCGCGGGACGGCTGCGTCAGACCAGCGCGCCGTTCCACACCGGGAAGTTGCCGGAGGCGACGGGCAGGCCGGGGCGGCGCCACACGACGCGCCAGGCGACCTGGTCGAACACCATGCCCATGTGGAAGAACTGGCCGCCGGCGGAAAGCTCGATCTCCGCCACCTGGCCGCGCAGCGCGGGGGCCAGCTGCTCCATCGCGTGCGCCACCAGCTCATGCCGCGGCACGCCATGGATGGTGCCGGCATCGATCGGCAGCAGGGTGTTGCCGGAGAGGGAGGAGGGGGCGAAATCGAAGGGCATGGGAAGCTCCGTGACCGGGATCGGGGGTGCTGATCCCGCTTCTCGGGTGGTGCCGGCCTTCCTGGTCCGGGGCGTCGAGGCTCATAAAAGCGCACCGAGGGTTGACGACGGGTAAATCCCGCGGGGACTTTCCGCAGGGCCCGGGATGGGCCATCTGGCAGCCATGCAACGACGCACCCTGATCGCCGCCGCCGCCCTGTTCAGCCCGCCGGCGCTGGCGCAGCAGTCCCGGCCGGCCGCGCCGCCGCCGCCCGCCGCGGCGCCCGGCATCGACCGCGCGGCGGTGGCGCGGGTGGAGGCCTATCTCAATGGGCTGCGGACCCTGAAGGCGCGGTTCCTGCAGGTGGCGCAGAACGGCGCCTCGGCCGAGGGGATGGCGCTGATCAGCCGGCCCGGGCGCATGCGCTTCGACTACAACCCGCCGGAGCCGATGCTGCTGGTCGCCTCCGGCGGGCAGGTGATGATGTATGACCGGGAATTGCGGCAGCCGAGCACGGTGCCCGCTTCCTCCACGCCGCTCGGCCTGCTGCTGCGGCAGGAGATCCGGCTCTCCGGCGACATCACCGTGACGGGGACGGAGCGGACGGGCGGCTTCCTGCGCATCGGCCTGCACCGCACGGGGGCACCGCAGGAGGGACGGCTGACGCTGGCCTTCCAGGAGCAGCCGATGGAGCTGCGGCAATGGACCGTGCTGGACGCGCAGGGGCGGGAGACGCGGGTGACGCTCTATGAGGTCGAGACGGGCATCCGGCTCGACAACAAGCTGTTCGACTTCAACGACCCGACCTTCATGGAGCAGGAGGGGCTGCGGCGGGGCGGATGACGCGGCCTGCCCTTCCCGTCGCAAGGGCCGGAAAAGCGTTGCGGTGAGGCATCTTGTATTGTATTAATACCCACGCAGCGGGAGCGCGCGGGATGAAGATCGAGTATGTCGGCAACGCCAAGAACCATGGCTGGCACGGCATGGCCGACGCGCCCGCCGCGATCCGCTGGAACGACGGCCAGGTGCGCCGCGACAGCGTCCTGGCGGACTCCGCCGATGATCGCGGCCTGAAGCTCTGGTTCCGCGGCGCCGCGAACATGAACCGCAAGTCGGAATACCAGATTGTCCTGCATATCAGCGACCAGGAACTGATCGAGCTGTTCCAGGGCCGCTTCGGCCTGACGGCAAGCCCCCTGTCGCTGGCCGGCGACCGCGCCAAGGCCGAGATGGAGAGGCGGCTGCTGGAGGCATCGGGGAGCCCCGTGCCGCGCCGCCTGCCCGCCCCGAACCAGGATGACGACATCTTCGGCATCGTGCCGGGGCCGGGGGCGCCGTAGCAGGCCCCGGGGCGGGCTGTCAGTCCTTCACCCGCCGCGCCCAGGCGACCAGCCCCGCCACCACGCGGCCGATGGCGGCGCGGCTCGGCTCATCCACCAGCGTGCCCTCCGCGTCGAATTTCCCGCGCGCGCTGCCCACGAAGGCCTCCGGCCCCGGCATCACGCGCACCCCGATGGATTGCAGGGACATGCGCAGGTGCTGCTGCGCGCGGGCGGTGCCGAGCATGCCGGGGGAGGTGCCGATGATGCCGGCGGGCAGGTCCGCCAGCGGGGTCCGCCGCGCCTCGCCCTCCGGCGCCGTGGTGCCGCCGGTCCCTTCGGCGCGGGACGCCCAGTCGATGGCGTTCTTCAGCGGCGCGGGGATGCCGGCATTGTATTCGGGGCAGGCGATAAGCAGGGCATCGGCGGTCCAGAGATGGCGGCGGAGCCGCTGGACGGGCGCCGGCCAGGCGGGCTTCTCCAGATCCTCGTTCATCAGCGGCAGGTCGCCGATCTCCGCCACCTCCAGCACCGCGCCCTCCGGAAGCATCGTGGCCGCCGCGCGCAGCAGGGCCGCATTGGTGGAGGCGGCGCGGAGGCTGCCGCAGAGACCGACGATGCGCATCACGACGCCTCCTCCAGCAGCCCGAGGCGCGTGAGGCGGCGGCAGAAATCGAGCCCGCCCTCCCCCAGCGCCCCGGGCGTGGTGCCTTCCGCCAGCGCGCCCATCCAGCCGGCCTCGGCCGGGCTGAGCGCCAGCGGATCCCCGGCCCAGCGCAGCCAGGCGCCGCCGGTTTCCTCATCCGGCACCAGGGCGTGCAGCACGCCGGAAGCGAGGCGGAGCGGCGTGCCGGCCCCGGGCAGGCGGGGAAACAGCCCCCGCCCCAGCATCGGCGCGCGATCCGCCGCCAGCCGGTCCAGCAGCGCCAGCGCCGTGCGTTCCAGCGCGGCGGGCTCCGCCAGCATCGCCGCGAGCGGCCGGGCGAGGGGCGCCAGCGCGCCCGGGCCTTCCGCCAGGCGCCAGGTGGGGAAGGCGGCGCGCAGCCCTGGCTCCGCCTCCTCCAGCAGGTCCACCGCCATGCGCAGCACGCTGGCGAAGGAGGGTTCCATGAAGCCCACCGTCACATGCAGGGATGGCGCGGTGCCGTCCTGCGCCGCGGCGTCATGCAGCACGCCGCGCGGCACGTAGAGCGCATCGCCCGGCCGCATCGTGATCTCCACGGCCTCCGCCAGCGGTTCCACCCCGCCGGTCCAGGGGGTGCGGCGCGTGGGCGCGGGGAAGGGCTGGCCGGGCCAGATGCGCCAGTGCTTCTCCCCCTCCACCTGCAGGACCAGCACGTCATGCGTGTCGTAATGCATGCGGAAGCCCTGGGCGCCGGGGGGCGTCAGGTAGATGTTGGCCTGCACCGCATGCAGGAAGACCTGTTCCAGCCCCCGGCAGAACCGCGCCAGCGCCGGGTGGAGTTCGTGGAACTGGGAGACGACGAGCGTCGCGCCGCGGTCGAAGGCGTGGAACAGGCGGGGCAGGTCGGCCGCGCCATCCGCGCCGGCATAGTCATCCTCCGGCACCGCGGCGCTGCCCTGGCGGCTGCCATCGGCCATGGAGATGCGCGGGCGCCGGGCGGCATCGGTCGCCAGGAAGGCATCGAGATCGGCGATGGAGAGCAGGCCCCGGTAGCGGGCGGGATCGGGGGCCGGGAAGTGGCGCCATTCCGTGCCCTCCCGCAGCGCGAAGCCGTCCTCCACCGACAGCTCGCCGAAGCCCAGCGCCCAGGCTTCCTCCGCCATGCCACCCATGCCTGCCGCTCCCCGCCGGTCGATGGCGCATCATCGGCGGGCCGGCGCCCGCGCGGAAGGGGGGCGCTACGGCACCGCGAGGCCGAGGCGCTGGATCACCGGGATCCAGGTCGCGCGTTCCCGGGCCACCAGCGCGCCGTATTCGGCGCTGGTGCCGGGCGCCACGCGGAAGCCGGCGGCGGAGAGGGCGCGGCGCGTCTCCTCCTGCCGCAGCGCATCGCCGATGGCGGCGTTCAGGGCGGCGATGGTGGCGGGCGGCGTGGCGGCCGGCGCGTGCAGCCCGTACCAGAAGCTGGCCTCAAGGCCCGGCAGGGTCTCCGCCGCCGTCGGCAGCTCCGGCCATTCCGGCAGCCGCGCGGCTTCCAGCACCGCCAGCGCCCGCAGCGCGCCGGACTGGATGTGCGGCGTGGCGGTGGCGAGGGAGGCGAAGCTGAAATCCACCTCCCGCCGCAGCAGGGCGTTGGTGCCCTCGCCCCCCGACCGGTAGTGCACGTCGGTGAATTCCACGCCGCCCCGCCGGGCGAGTTCGGCGGCCAGGAACTGCGTGACGTTGCCGACCCCGGTGGCGCCATGCGTCACCCGTCCCGGCGCCTGGCGGGCGCGGTCCAGCAGCCCGGCCAGGGTGGTCGCGCCGGTGCCGCTGACGATGACGATGGGCTGGGTGGCGGCCAGGATCACCGGCGCCAGGTCGGCTTCCGGGTCATAGGGCAGGTTGGGGAAGATGGCGCGCGCGGTCGCGACGGTGCCGAGTTCGCTGACCAGCAGCGTCTCCCCGCTCGGCGCCGCGCGGGCGACGGAGGCGGCGCCGAGCGTGCCGCCGGCGCCCGGCCGGTTCTCCACCACGAAGGTGCGGCCGGTGCGATCCTGCGCCGCGCGGGCGATGAAGCGGGCCAGCGTGTCGATGCTGCCGCCGGCGGCGAAGCCGCTGACGATGCGGAAGGGCCCGCGCGGCAGCTCCTCCGCCGCCGCGGGCAGGGCGGGCAGCAGCAGCCCGAGGACAAGCAGCAGGCGCTTCTTCATGCGCTTCTTCCTCCCGGTGGAGCGGCGCCCGCGCCCCTGGCCGCGGATCAGGCCAGGTAGGCGTCGGGCAGCAGCAGCAATTCGGCGCAGGCATTGCGGACATGCAGGCGCATCCCCGCCTCCGCCGCCGCGCCATCCCCCATTAGCAGCGCCGCGACCACGCGGGCATGTTCCTCCGCCGATCGCAGCCGCGCGGCGCGGTCGAAGAGCCGGGCATAGATCAGGCGGGACAGGGGCAGGGTCAGCGGCCGCAGCGCCTCCGCCAGCCGGGGATTGGCGGCGAGGTCGAGCACCAGGTGGTGGAAGGTGATGTTGGCGCGGGCGAAGGCGCCGACGGGATCACCCGCGTCTTCCGCCGCGCGCTGTTCGGCCAGGCTCGCCATCAGCCGGTCCCGCGCGGCATGGGCGGCGGGGGCGGCCAGCCGCGCCGCCAGGCCTTCCAGCGCTTCCCGCACCGGGGCGACGGCGGCGACATCGGCCCGCGCCAGGCGGCGCACCGCGGCGCCGCGATTGGCGGCGATTTCCAGCACCCCTTCGGCCGCCAGGCGCTGGAAGGCTTCGCGCACCACGCCGCGGCTGGTGCCGAATTCCGCCACCAGCGCGGCTTCCACCAGCCGGTGGCCGGGGCTGTAGAGGCCGCCCAGCACGCGGTCGCGCAGCGCATCCGCCAGCGCATCCACGCGGTTGCGGGCCTCGGGCGTCGGCGACGGCGCCGTCGCGGTTGAATCATCCAACATGATTGTCCTACAATACTGCCAACCGCAAGGAATGGGAAGCATGCGCCTGGTCCATGGCCGAGACATCGACTTCACGGCGCCCCGCACCCGCCACCGGGAACCCGGCATCCTGTTCAAGCACCTGCTGACCGGCGCGCCCGGCACGCCGGATTGCTACGAGCTGTCGCTGACCAGGGTGGTGACGCGCTACGAGGCGCCGCGCCACCGGCACAATTTCGACCAGGTGCGCTGGCAGCTGGCGGGGCGCTTCGGCGACGGGAAGGGGGAGGACCTGCCGGCGGGCTGGGTGGGCTACTACCCCGAGGGCACCTACTACGCCATCGACGCCACCGGCCCCTGCGAACAGCTGACGCTGCAATGCGGCGCGCCGACCGGTTCCGGCTTCATGCCCTATGACCAGCTCTTCGCCAGCGCGGCGGAGCTGGCGAAGCTCGGCAGCTTCCAGGACGGCATCTACCGGCGGCACGACGCCAGCAACCTGCCGCCGGGCGTGAAGCGCAACCAGGATGGGTATGAGGCGGTGTGGCAGCACGCCATGGGCACGCCGGTGGTCTATCCGCGCCCGCGCTTCGCCGCGCCGCTGCTGATGGACCCCGACGCCTTCGCCTGGATCGATGCCGGCGGCGGCGCGGCGCGGCGGGAGATGGGGCGCTTCACCGAACGCGGCGTGACCATCGCGCAGCTGCGCCTGGCCGCCGGCGGGGCGGTGACGGAGACGGCGCGGGCGCGCCGGCTGTTCTACGTGCTGGCGGGGGAGGGCCTGGTGCAGGACCAGGCCATTCTCCCGGAAAGCGCCATCGAGCTGGCGCCGGGGGAAGAGGCGCGCTTCGCCAGCGCCGGCGGGATGGTGCTGGCGGCGCTGACGCTGCCCGATTTCAGCCTGCCCGCGGCGATGGCCGCCGCGGCGTGACGCCTATTTCGCTTCCTGCAGCGCCGTCTCCATCGCGGCGAAGTTGGGCATGAGGCCGGAGGGGATGGTCTTGCGGCCGACCTCGATCGCGACCTGCGGCGCATTGCCGTGGAGATGCGCGACGAGGACGGCGCGGATCACCTCCAGGAACCGCGCATCCTCCTCCACCACGCCCTTGAGGCGCACGGCGATGGGGCCGACGAGGCCGTAGGCGAGCAGCACGCCGAGGAAGGTGCCGACCAGCGCCGAGCCGATCATGGCGCCCAGCACCGCCGGCGGCTTGTCGATGGAGCCCATGGTCTTGATGACGCCGAGCACGGCGGCGACGATGCCGAGCGCGGGCAGCGCATCCGCCATGTTCTGCAGGGCATGGGCGGCGTGCAGCTCCTCGTTCTTCACCTTCTTCAGCTCGGACGCCATGATGTCCTCGATCTGATGTGGATCGTCGGCGTTCATGCCGACCATGCGCAGATAGTCGCAGATCAGGTGGGTCGCGTGGTGGTCGGCCAGGATGCGGGGATAGGCCTGGAAGATGGCGCTTTCCTCCGGCTTCTCGATATGCGGCTCCAGCCCCGCGGCGCCCTTGGACTGCGCCACCTTCAGCAGCCGGTGCAGCAGCACGCCGAGGTCGAGGTAGTCCTGCGTCTTGTAGCGGCTGCCCTTCATCGCCTTCCCGATGCCGCCCAGCGTGTGCTTCACGTCGGAGATCGAGTTGGACATCAGGAAGCTGCCGACCGCGGCGCCGCCGATGATCAGCATCTCATAGGGCAGCGAATGGAGGATGGGCTCCATGTGGCCGCCGGCGATGATGAAGCCGCCGAAGACGCAGCCCAGCAGAATGGCGAATCCGCCGATCAGGATCATGGCGCGGTGCCTCCTTGGGCTGGCAGCAGCATCAGCACCGCGACGCGTCGGTTCGCGGCATCAAGCGGGTTGGCGGGGACGAGGAGTTCGCGTTCCGCGCGGCCGGACACGCTGCGCATGCGGCGATCCGTGACGCCGGCATCGACCAGCAGGCGGCGCGTGGCATTGGCGCGTTCGGCGGAGAGGTCCCAGTTCGACCGTTCCCCGCCGCCGCGGAAGGGCGCGGCATCGGTGTGGCCGGTGATCTCGATGGGATGGGGCAGGCGGGCCAGCACCTGGGCCACGCGCAGCAGCAGGGCGCGGCCGCGTTCATTGGGCGCGGCGCGGCCGGTTTCGAACACCGGCTGGCCTTCCGCATCCACCAGCTGGATGCGCAGGCCCTCCGCCACTTCCTCCACGATCAAT
Source organism: Falsiroseomonas ponticola (assembly GCF_016805305.1). Lineage (GTDB taxonomy): Bacteria > Pseudomonadota > Alphaproteobacteria > Acetobacterales > Acetobacteraceae > Falsiroseomonas > Falsiroseomonas ponticola. Next base: position 817,560 of record NZ_JAERQN010000001.1, read on the forward strand.
TGCCGGCCGAGCGAGGCCAGGGTGGGGTCGTTGCGGACGGCCTGGCGGATCTCCTCCGCCGCGCGGGTGAGCAATTCCTGGCGCGCGGCCTCCGCGGCGCGGCGCAGCGCCTCATTGTCCACGGAACCGCGGCGCGCGGCGTTGTCGGCGCCGCGCAGCGCCGCTTCCAGCTCCCCGGCGCGGCGCGCGGCATCGGCCATGGCGTCGCCATCCGGCACGGCCTGGGCGGGCGGCGTCTGCTGGCGGGCGGAGGGGCGGGGCAGGCGGATCTCCGGGCCTTCCTCCTCCTCCTCCGAATCGAGGCCGGGCTGGGCGGTGCGCATGGTCGGCACCAGCGGCGCATCGGCGATCAGCGGGCCATCGCTGTAGAGGCTGCGGCCGCCGAAGGGCTGGCCGGAACCGCTCGGCCCGCGCGCCAGGTCGTTGGGCTGCGCGAAATAGTCGGCGATGCCGCGGCGCTGCGCTTCGGTCGTGGCGTTCACCAGCCACATCAGCAGGAAGAAGGCCATCATCGCCGTGACGAAGTCGGCATAGGCGATCTTCCACGCGCCGCCGTGATGGCCGTGCTCCCCTTCCTCGATCCGCTTGATGACGATGGGGGGCAGGTTGCCCTTGCCGCCGGGCTTCGGCATCGCCGTCCCTCCTGCCGCGATCAGGCGCCGGCCAGGCCGAGGCCGGCGGCGGGGACGAGATGCGCGCGGCGCAGGCGCGGCTGGCCGGCGGCGAAGCGCGCGCGGGCGGCGGCCACGGCGGCGGGGCCGGGATCTTCCGCCACATAGCCGAGGCCCCAGACGGTGCGCACGATCTCCGCCGCGCCGGCGGCGGCCAGCTTGCGGCGCAGCTTGCAGACGAAGACGTCGATGATGCGCTGGTCGGGCCCTTCCTCGTCGCCATAGAGGCGGCTCATGAAGCGCTCCTTGCTCAGCAGGGCGGAGCGGCGGAGCAGCAGCGTCTCCAGCACCTCGAACTCCCGCCCCGTGATGCTGACGGCGCGGCCATCGACGGCGACGCATTGCCGGTCCCGGTCCAGCGCGACATTGCCGCAGAGGAGGAGGGTGGGCGCATGCGCGCCGGTGCGCCGCACCATCGCCTGCACGCGCGCGACGACGACGGGGCTGGCCACGGGGCGCGCGACGAGGTCATCCGCGCCGTGGTTCAGCGCGGCCGCTTCCTCCGCCGCCGTGACCGCGCCGGCGATGACGAGGATGGGCGACTGCACGCCATGGCGGCGGATGTCGCGCAGCACGGGCAGGGCTTCGCGCGACAGGTCGGCGACGCTGAGCACGACCGCGTCGAAGGGACCATTCTCCACCGTGGCGTTGCCGATGCCGCCGAGATCGCCGGCCTGCTCCACGAAACGGCCGGAGCCCGTCAGCGCCTGGCGGAGCGGCACCTGGTCATCGGCCGTGACGCCGAGCAGGATTCTCATCGGTCTTTGCCTCGCGTTTTTCGCAGGGGGAGTGGTCGGCGTCGTGACGACGCTGAAGAAGGACATGTCCACCGCGCCTCACGCGCGGCCCTGGGCGGTGCCGTCGGGCGGCAGCCGCTTGGCGATCTCGATCCGCAGGCGGAGCGCGACGGGGGCGCAGACGCGCCGGGCTTCCGCACCCTCCTCCGCCAGGGATTCGGCTTCCGCCGCGGCGGCTTCCAGCACCGCCAGCGCCGGGGGCTCATCCGCCAGCAGGCGGCGCTGCATGTCGCGCAGCAGCGCCAGGCCGCGCGTCGCGGCATCCTGCGGCGAGGGGCGGCGGCGGCGCGGGGGCGGATCATCCTGGCCCTGGATCGCGAGCAGCGCGGCGGCGGCGGAGGCGCCGGCGCTGGCCATGACGCCGCCGGCGGATTCCGCCCCGGGCGCGCCGAGCAGCGCGCCGAAGTCGCCGCGCAGCGCGCGCAGCCGCGATGCCGCGGGCGGCAGCGACGGAGGGGCGGCGGTGGCAACGCGCAGCATGGGCAGGGGCACCCCTTCTGGGTTTCAGGCTTGCCCATTTGCGCGCCGTCGATTTCTGCGGTGTGAACAGTGGGCCCGGCACGGCCCCGTGATCGCGGGGCGGGCGATGCGCGGCGCTGTTCAGAGTTGGTAGCGGTGCTGGCATGGGCGTTGCGATGCGCGCCGCATGATCCGCATCCTGGCTTCCCTGTTGTTCCTGTCCCTGGTCGCGGCGACGGCGCCGGCGCGCGCGCAGGTCGCGCTGTGCCGCGCCGCCATCACGGCGGCGGAGGCCGAGTTCGCCATTCCCGACCGGCTTCTGCTGGGCATCGGCCGCGTCGAGAGCGGGCGGCGCGATCCGGAAACCGGCGCCTTCGATCCCTGGCCCTGGACCATCAATGCGGAGGGACGCGGCAGTTTCTTCCCATCGCGGGAGGCGGCGGTGGAGGCGGTGCGCGCGCTGCAGGCCTCCGGCGTGCGGTCGATCGATGTGGGCTGCATGCAGATCAACCTGCGCCACCACCCCAATGCCTTCGCGAGCCTGGAGGAGGCCTTCGACCCGATGGCCAGCGCGCGCTACGCGGCGCGCTTCCTGACGAGCCTGCAGGCCCGCGCGGGCGACTGGACGGTGGCGGCGGGGCACTACCATTCGCAGACGCCGGAATTCGCGGAGCGCTATCGCGCGCGCCTGGCCGCGGTGATGGCGAATGAGCGGCGGTCGCCGACGCCGGAACCCGCGGCGGTGCCGCGCCTGGCCGCCGCGCCGGCGGCGCCGGGTGGCGTGGCGCCGGCACCGCCCGCGCGCGGCGCGCTGGATGCTTACCGCGCCGCGCCGATCCCGGTGGCGGGACGTGGCCCCGGCGGCGCTGGGCAGAATCTGCCGGCCGCGACGCCGAACCCGGCACCGGCTGCAGCGCCCGCCCCGGTGCAGGTGGCCGCCGCGCGGGCGCCGCATGTGGTGGCGGAGGTGGGGCTGGGCGGGATCGGGAACCGGCGGCTGTTCTGAGCAACCGTCTTGCGCTGGGCGTGGTGGGGTCAGGCGGTCTGGTGGTTGGAGGTGGCCCAAGGCTGTCGTGTGCGCATCATGGTGTTCAGGATGACGACGAGTTTGCGCATGACGGCGCCGAGGGCGACCTTGGGCGGCTTTCCGGCAGCCCGCAGCCGGTCGTTGAAGGCCTTGAGGGTGGGGTTGTGCCGCACGGCCACGGTGGCGGCCATGTAGAGGGTGTTGCGCACGGCCTTACGGCCACCGGCGCAACGCCGCTTGCCCTGGCGCTTGCCGCTGTCGTCGGCGAAGGGCGCGACACCGACCAGGGCCGCGATCTCCCCGCGCGAGGCTTTCCCCAACTCTGGCAGATCAGCAATCAAGCGTGCCGCGGTGACGGGGCCGACACCCGGCATGCTTCGCAGCAGCGCGGCATCCGCGGCCAGGGCCTGATGGGCGGCGATGTGGTCTGCGATCTCCGCCTCGACTTGCTTCAGCATCTGCCGCAGCTGCCCGATGCGCTGGTCAGCGAGCACGACCATGCGGGGCAGGCGCAGGCCGCGGCGCTGCGCTTCAGCGACCATCCGCTCGGTCGAGAGCTGGTCGCGCAGCCGAACCATCTCGGACAGGGCATCGCGTGGGACATCCCGCTGGAAGAGCGGGCCGGGAAAGGCCGCGGCACAGGCGCCGATGACCCGGGCATCGATGCGATCCGTCTTGGCCCGGTGGCCGGCCGCGCGGGCATACTGGCGCACCCGCCGCGGATCGAGGATGCGCACGCCGAAGCCGGCATCGGTCATGGCCTCGGCGAAGGCGCGTTCGTAGCCGCCGGAGGCTTCGCAGGCGAAGACAAGGGGGCCTAGCGCAGCGGGAGCGTGGCTCCGGGAAGACTGTATAAGCTGCTGATATCCCAGCGCATCGTGAGGAAGCCGCTTGGTGGTTCCGTCAGGTAGCGCGGCATCGAGCCACTCGGCGCTGATATCCACACCGATCACCAGGTGAGGCTCCATCGTCTGATCCTCCGTCCCATCCTTGCCGTTCGGGGTTGCGCCCCGGGCAACCGTTCGGGTTCAAAGGGAGACGGATCCGGGCCAAGCTCAGAAACGGTCTTAGGACCGGGGGGCCGACGGCCTCGAGATCGCGCCGCCGGTGCAGGGCTGCAGCCCTGCACCGGCGGTCACACTATGCACCATCGCCAAGACACAAGTGGCCGCAGGGCGGCGGCGCCCCTCCCGGCCGTCCCGCGCCCGCAACGGAAAACCGCGCCACCCCCTGCGGGATGGCGCGGCGCGTTCCGCTCGGCGATGGGGCCTGGCGTCAGCCCAGGAACTTGGTCAGCGACAGACTGGAGAGCATGGCCAGCGACCGGTAGCTCGCTTCCAGCTGCGTCTGCGTCGCCTGGGCGCGGCTGATCGCCTCCGCCAGGTCGATGCCCTCGACCTCCGAGAGCTGGCCTTCGAGCTGCGTCGCGAGTTCGCTGTGGCGCAGCCGGGAATCGGTCAGCCGCTGTTCGGCGGTGCCGAGGCCCGCGGCCTCGTCGCTCACGCCCGAGAGGCCGGCGCGCAGCGCGCCGAGCGCGCCGGTGACCACCTGCTGGTAGTCGGCGCCGTCGGTGACGCCGAGCTGGTCGAGATTGGCGATGACGGACAGGCCGTAGATCAGGTCCCGCGCCCAGGACCCGGTGCTGTCCGCCGCCTTGGACGGCAGCGCGCCGGCGTTGCGGTTGGGGTAGAGGCCGATCTCGACGGCGCCGCCCTCGCTGACGGGCACGGAGGCCAGGCTGTCCTCCACCTCGCCGGCCGCGGCGGCGGTGGCATAGGCGGAGAAGGGCGTGATGGCGGGGTCGTTGCTGGCGCCGAGGTCGCGCAGCGCGCCGCGCAGCGCGGCGCCGCCGCCCTTGGCCATACCCTTCATCGCGTCCTTGATGGCGGCGAAGAGGGTGCCGTCCTCGACACGGCCCGGGATGGGGGTGCCGTCCAGGTCGGCGCCGCCGAACAGGCTCTCCCCCTGGTAGCGTTCGTTGATCATGCCCGTCACCTCCCGCAGCGCGGAGCGCGCGCCGATGGCGGCGGCGCTGACCTGCGTGGCGCCGCCGCTGAGCAGCGCGGTGGCCGTCGCGACCATGTCGGTGGTGATGCTGGTGATGCGCGACAGGGCGGATTGCGTGACGGCGGCGCGCGCCTCCCCGCGTTCCGCGGCGCGGGCCAGGGATTCGTGGCGCGCGACTTCCGTGCGCAGGTCGATGGCGCGGCGCGCATCGGCGCCGAGCCCCGCATAGGTGGCGGCGCGCTGGCCGCCGGAGGTCTGACGCGTCTGCTCCGCGAGGCGCGCGCGCAGCGTGCCCGCCGCTTCCGTGGCGCGATCGATGGCGGCGAAGCCGGAGATGGTCATGGCCCTCTATCCCTCAGCGCACCATGCCCATGAGCGCGTCCCACATCGACTGGATGGCGGAGATCACGCGCGCATTGGCGGCATAGGCATTCTGCAGCGTCACCATCGACGCCATCTCGGCATCCACATCGACACCCTCCCGCTTCTGCACCAGCGCGTTGATCTGGGTGGAGAGGGTGGCGGTGGTCGTCTCCTCCGCGCTCGCATCGCCCGCATCCCTGGCGTGGGCGGCGGTGAGCGCGGCGGCGTAGTCCAGCAGCGCGCGCGGCGGGGAGAAGGCGGAGGCGAGCGTGCCGCCCGGGCCGAGCCCGCTGCCCGGGATGGGGCTGTGCGGCACGCCGGCCGCGCGCTGGCTGCCGAAGGCATAGTCCAGCACGCGATCGAGCAGCTTCGTGTAGCCGGCCTGGTTGTCCGGGTTGGGCGGGAAGGCGGGCACGTCGCCGGTGCCGTCGCGCAGCAGCGCGGGCTTCGCCGCCACCTCGGCATTGACGATCATGCGGCCCGCGAAGCCCACGGCCTGCGCGCTGCCGGCGGCGGGCGGCGCGGCCCCGTCGCTGTCCGTGAACAGGGTCAGCCCCTGTTCCCGCAGCCGCCCGGCCATGGTGGCGGCCAGGGTGTCGAGCTCCGCCGTCATGCGGGGCAGCGTCTCGTCCCGCAGATCGAGCCCGGCGCCTATGCGGCCGCCGCGCGGCACGTCGGCAAGCGGCACGCCGTTCAGCGTCAGCCCCGGCAGCGTGCCGGCGGGGGCGCCGTGGTAGGAGCCGGGGGCGATGACCGCATCGGCGATGCCGAGGGGGCTGCCCGTCTCGTCCAGCGGCAGCACGGCGCCGCCCTGGAGGATGAGCGTGAGCGAGCCGTCCCGGCCTTCCGCGGGCGTCACGCCGATGAGGTCGGAGAGCTGGCCGATCGCGGCGTCGCGCCGGTCCAGCAGCCCGCTATCGTCGAGCCCTGCAGCGCGCATGGCGCGCGCCTGGCTGTCCAGCGCGGCGACGTTGCGCAGCAGGCCGTTGGCGGCATCGACATCGGTGCGCAGCCCGTCCTGCACGGATTGCCGCGCGCGGGTCACGGCGCCCGAGAGGTCCCGCAGCTGCGCGGCCACGTCGCCGGCGACGCCCAGCGCCGCGCCCTGCGCGGCGGTGTCGTTCGGCGTGGCGCGGAGTTCCGTGAGGCGGTCGCGCAGCGCGCCGATCCGGCCGCCGAGGCTGGCGCCATCCGCCGGCGCGCCCTGCAATTCGGCGAGGGGGCCGAGCACGCCGGCCCGCAGCGACGCCGCGGCCGCTTCGCCGCGCGCGCCGCGGGCTTCGGTGCGCAGCGCGCGATCCACGTCGCGCTGGGGGGTGGAGCTGCGCACGCCGGCCGCGGTCTGTTCGCCGCGCACGGCCTTGCGCGTGTAGCCCTCCACCCCCGCATTGGCGACGTTCTGCGAGGTGGCTTCCAGCTGGCGGGAGGCGTGGCGGATGCCGGCCGTGGCGCGCAGCAGCGCGGATTCCAGGCTCATGACGGCCTTCCCTGTCGCCTGCTGGCAATCATCCTGGCCACCGCTTCGTCCTCCGCCGGGATGATCCCGGCCGCTCTGGGTCTTCCGAGGGGAAGGCCGCCCGGGCGGCATTCCGACCGGTGGAGGAGACGCCGGGGATGTGACCCCCGAATTAACCAGTGCCTGCTTCGGTGGCGCTCTCGGCCAGGGTCTCGGGCGCGGGGGCGTCCCGCAGGTGGATGGTGAAGATGGCGCCGTCCGGGCCGTTCTCCGCCGCGATGCGCCCGCCCATCGCCACCACCAGCCCGTGGCAGATGGACAGGCCGAGCCCGGTGCCGCGATCCGGCCCCTTGGTGGTGACGAAGGGTTCGAACATGCGCGCGAGCACGAGGTCGGGCAGCCCGCCGCCGCTATCGGCCACGCGCAGCGCGGTGAAGCCATCCTCCGCCGGCGTCGCGGTGATGGCGATCCAGCGCGGCGCCTCCGGCGGCCGGGCGGCCAGCACATCCCCGGCATTGGCCAGCAGGTTGGCCAGCACCTGTTCCAGCGCGACCAGGTGGCCCAGCACGATGGGCGCCGGATCGCCGAGTGCGCAGCGGATCTCGATGCCCGCTTCCCGCAGCACGCCGCCGGCCAGCGCCATGGCGCCTTCGACGGCATCGCCCAGCGGCACGGGCTGGGGCGGCGCGTGTTCGTCCACGCCGCGGGCGAAGCGGCGCAGATGCTCGATCAGCGCGGCGGCGCGCTGGGTGTAGCCGGCGATGCGGTCCAGCCGCTGTTCCGCGACATCGACGCGGTCGCGCCGCATGGCGGTGCGCGCATTGTTGGCGGCCAGCGCGATGGCCTGCAGCGGCTGCTTGAGTTCATGCGCCAGGCCCGCCGACATCTCCCCCAGCGAGGCGAGGCGCGCGGCGGCGATGGCGCGCGCATCGGCGGCGCGTTCGGCGGTGACGTCGGCGATGTAGCCCACGGCATCGGCGCTGCCATCGGGCAGGCGCGCGATGACGGTCAGCGTGACCTTCACCTGCAGCAGCCGCCCATCGGCGCAGCGCAGCCGCAAATCCTTCGACCATTCATCGGCGCCGGCGAAGAGGCTGCGGTCCCCGGTATAGCCGGCCTGGGGCGGATCGAAGATCGCGCGCAGGCCGCCCGGCGCGTTCACCTGGTCATAGGGCCAGCCCGTCATGCGTTCGATGGAGCGGCTGACATAGGTCTTGGTGCCGCGGCCATTGGGCGCGATGGTCACGCGGAAGACGACGATCGGCGCGCCTTCCAGCGTGCGGTCCAGCTCCCGCCGCGCGGCTTCCACCTGGGCCGTCGCCTCCCGCTCCACCGTCACGTCGCGGCTGTAGCCCACCACCTCCCCGCCGCCATCGGGGCGCAGCGACAGGCGGTGCAGGCTGGTCACCAGGATCGGGCGCGGCGCGAAGGCGGATGGGGCGGTCCATTCGAAGCTGGCGGTGCCGGTGGCCAGCGCTTCCAGCAGGGCGCTGCGCAGCGCGGCCGGCGGCGGGTCCTGCGCGCCGCCGGCGCGGTAGAGCAGCCCGGCCGCGCCATCGGCCGCGACATCGAGGAGGAAGAGGCCGACGGGCAGGCCCGCATGCAGCCGCTCCACCTGTTCGCGCCCCTGGCGCAGCGCGGCGGCGGTATCGGCCAGCGCGTGGTTGCGCCGCGTGACGCGGCCGAAGAGCAGCGCGAGCAGGACGCCGGCGGAGAGCGCCAGCACGGCGAAGCGCACCGCGCCGCGCAGCAGGGGCATCGCCTCCATCTCCGCTTCCGCATCGACGGCGGCGAAGGCGACCAGGTTGGTGTCGTCCACCGCCTGCACGGCCATGAACTGGTCGCGGCCATTCACCTGGCTTTCCTGCCGGAAGGTGAAGGCGCCCCGCTGGCTGAGCCCGGCCATGGCATCGGCCGGCAGCGGGATGAGCAGCCCGAGCAGGGAGGCGACGTCATGGCTGCGCGCCAGCAATTCGCCTTCCCGCCGCAGGATGGCGACGACGTCGTTCGGCCGCGGCGTCATCTGCGCCAGGCGCTGGGAGACGTCGCGCGGGCTGATGGAGGCGATGACGATGCCGGCGAAGCGCCCGCCCTCATCCTCCAGCCGCGACACCGCGGCGAAAAGCGGCTGGGCGGTGGCGCGGCCGGCGAAGGGGGCGCTGATGCGCAGCCCCGCGGCGCCGGCCGCGGCCTCGGTGAAATAGGGCCGGTCCGCGACGGAGAAGGGCCGGGTGTCCGGGTCCGAATGCCAGAGCGTCTCCCCGGCCGGGCCGGCGATGACGATGTTGGCGAGGGTGGTGCGCCCCGCCGCGGCTTCGCTGATGATGGAGCGCATCATGCGCTCCGCCTCCTGCCGCGCGCTGTCGTCGCCGCTGCGGCGAAGCGCGATCCAGCGCCGCGCCAGCACGGTGGCGAAGCCGGCATCGTCCACGACGTGGGAGGCGACATGCCCGACCGCGGCGGCGGCGGCGCTGGCGCGCAGATAGGCGTCCTGGGCGCTCAGCCGCTCCGCGCGGTCCACCACCGCTTCGGCCACCAGCCAGGCGGGCACCGCGACCAGCAGGGCGAGGATGACCAGCACGGTCGGCGCGGCGCCGGCCCCGATCGCCCTTCCCTTGCCGCGAAGACCAGAGCGAAGCCCCATGCCCAACCATAACCCCCGTCGGGTCGGCAGGGAAACGTTGCCGGCTGCGGTCAGGCCGCGCCTTCGGCCGGCACCCAGCCCGCGGCGGCGCCGCGGCCGGCTTCCATCGATGCCATGCGCGCCAGCATGATCAGCGCCCCGGCATAGTAGTCCGGCGCCGTCGCCACCGCGGGGAAGGACGGGCGCAGGATCCCGGCGCCGGCGCCCCGGCTGGCCAGCGTCAGCGCCGCCACGGCGCGCACGCCTTCATGCCCGGGATAGGGGGAGAGCGCGCCGGTCTGCAGGTCCGCCCAGGCGGGCAGCGTCTCCGGCCGCGCATGTTCCCAGAAGGCCGCGGCGGCGCGGAGCGATTCCGCCTCATGCAGCCCGGCCCAGGCGAGGTAGAGCGGCACGCGGATCGCGTCCCAGGAGAAGCGCGGCGGCCAGCCATTGGCGGGCGTCATGCGCCCGGTGGTGGCATCGATGTGCAGCCAGTCCGGCGGCAGGCGCCAGGTGCCGAAGCGCCCGGCGGCCAGGATGTGGCGGCCATCGGCCTCGACCCGGCGCAGCTCCGTCCCCGGCACCAGGGCGGCGAGGGAGCGGATGGCGGGCAGGTTGTAGTAGGACGGGTTCACCACGCAGGCATTGGGGCGCGTGAAGCCGTAGGCGCCCGGCAGCAGCACGGTGCGCCCGGCGATGTCGCGCGTGCAGAGCTTCACGATGTCCTGCGTGATGGCGGCGGCCATGTCCTCCCACGCCGGGACGGACCAGCGCGCGGCGGCGCGCTGCAGCGCCCAGGCGATGGCGATGTCGCCATCCGTCGCGTTGTTGTTGTCCGGCACCGCCACGGCCTGGTGGGGGCGCCAGGACCAGGCGAAGAGCGTGTCGCGGGGACGGGCGAGGTTGTCGCGCGTCCAGCCCAGGATGCGTTCGAAGGCGGCGCGGTCCGCGCACCATTCGGCCAGCAGCATCGCGAAGCCCTGGCCCTCGGAATGCGAGACGCCGCCATTGCCGCTGTCGATCACGCGTCCATCGCGCGTCACGAAGCGGTCGCGGAACTGGCGCCATTCCGAGATGTCGCGGTCGTCGGCGGTGGAGGCGAGGGGCGGCGCGGGCGGCAGGTGGAGGATGCCGGGATTGGCGGCGGGCGCCGCGACGGTGCGCGGGCGCAGGGTCAGGCTGGCCGCGGCGCCGAGGCCGAGGGTCAGCAGGGCACGCCGCCCGGGCAGCACGGAGCCGCGCGGCGCTGCCGGCGCGGGCGGTGGCGGCGTGCGGGACGCTTCGTTGATGACCACGATACTCCTCCGCACCGTCCATGGCCCCTTCCCGGGGCACGACGGCGCTGGCGCATCGTTGCCGCATCGGGGGCGAAAAATCGCGTCGGGTTCGGTCGGGAAGGTTCAGAAACCGGTCGTAAGTATCGGAAAAGGCCGCGGAATATCGGGCGGCGCCGGATGCGCGAAACGGCGAAGCCCGGCCGGAGGGGGCTCCGGACGGGCTTCGGGCGTCGTCGGTCGGGAAGGGGTGCCGTCAGGCGGCCTCGGCCCATGCCTTGGCGGGGCTGGTCAGGCGGTTCGGGCGGCGCAGATGGCCATCCGCGAAGCGCGACCGCGCGGCGGCGATGGCGGTCACCGGCGGTTCCTCCGCCATGTAGCCGCGGCCCCAGGCGGTGCGGATGAATTCCGCGGCGCCGGCGGCGGCCAGCTTGCGGCGCACCTTGCAGATGAAGACGTCGAGCGTGCGGCTGTCCGGCCCTTCGTCCGAGCCGTAGAGGCGCTGCAGGAAATCGGCCTTCGTCACCAGGCTGCCGCGGCGGAGGAACAGCATCTCCAGCACGTCGTATTCGCGGCGGGTGATGCGGACATCGCGGCCATCGACGGTCAGGGCGAGGTTCGCCTGGTCCAGCGTGGTGTTGCCGATGGTGATCCAGGCGGAGAGATGGCCGAGCATGCGGCGCTGCAGGGCGCGCAGCCGGACGACGAGGGTGGTGATCGCCATCGGCGCCATCAGCACATCGTCGGCGCCGGCATCCAGCGCCTCCGCCTCGCTCTCCGGCGTCGCGGAGGCGACCAGCACCACGGTGGGGACACCCAGGCGCTGGCGCGCCACGGCGCGGATGCCGGCGATGACGGCGTGGCCGAGGCCCGCGGCCTCGATCAGGATGGCGTCATAGGGGCCGGTCTGGGCCGCGACGGCGCCGGGATCGTCATCCAGCGCGACGGTGTCCACCATCAGGCCTTCATGGCCCAGGGCAACCTTGAGCCTCTGTCCCGCCGGCAGGGTGGAAGCGACAACCAGAATGCGCATGTCGGTATCCCTCGCGATCTTCGCCCGGCAGCGAACGATGTTCGTCCGCCCTCGATCCGTAACGGCATCAATGTCGCTGGAGGGGGTCGCGGGTACGAGTCGGCTTTCTTAAGGGTTGGTCAACGCCCGGCGCTCTCGTTTACGTGTTTGACCAACTCTGTCAGGAAATGTCGGGCGCCGCGTCCGGAAGCGTCGGCGCGCCGGCGCCGGCGGTGGCCACGGGGGCGGCCGCCGGGGCCCCCGCGATGGCGAAGGTCAGCGTCATCACCGCGCCATCCGGGCCGTTGGCGGCGGTGATGGAGCCGCCGAAGGCGCGCATGGCGGCATGGACCAGCGGCAGGCCGAGCCCGGTGCCCTTGCCTGGCGCCTTGGTGGTGAAGAAGGGTTCGAACAGGCGGTCCATGTGGCTGTCGGGGATGCCGCCGCCGCTGTCGGCGATGGTCATGGCCAACATCGGCCCTTCCACCGCGGCGGCGATGCGGATCCAGCCCGCGCCCTCGCCCTCCCGCCCCGTCTCCCGCCGGTGGTCGTCGATCGCGTCGCGGGCGTTCATCAGCAGGTTCACGATGGCCTGTTCCAGCGGCACCAGCCGGGCCATCACCGGGGGCAGGCCGGCCGGCAGGTCGATGGAGAGGTCGATGGCGGCGGCGTGCAGCGCCCCGTTGGTGAGGACGGAGGCGCCTTCCACCGCCTGGGCCAGGGACAGCGGCTCGGGCTCCCCCTCATCCGACCGGCCGAAGACGCGCAGGTGGTCCACGATGTCGCGCGCGCGCTGCGCCTGCTGGCCGATGCGCGACAGGCGTTCCTGGATATCCGGCAGCGCCGCCGCGCCGCGCCGCTGCAGGGCGCGGGAGGCGTTGTCCGCCGCCAGCGACATGACGGCCAGTGGCTGGTTGAGTTCATGCGCCAGGCCCGTCGCCATCTCGCCCAGCGTGGTCAGGCGGCCGGCATTCTGCAGCTTGGCCTGGATGGCGCGTTCGTCGGAGATGTCGGCGATGTAGCCCACCATCTCGGCCGTGCCGTCGGCGCGGCGGTCCACCACGCGGACGGAATCGCGCACCCAGATCCACTGGCCATCGCCGCGGCGAAGGCGGAATTCGCGCTGCGCCTCCCCCTGCTGGCCGACGCTGGCGTAGAACTCCGCCTGGCGCGCGGCGTCCGACGGCTCCATCAGCTCATGCGGGTCGGGCATGTCGAGCAGATGGGCGGGCGTCCAGCCCACCACGCGTTCGGCGCTTTCGCTGGCATGGGTCAGGGTGAAGGTGCCGTCCGGGCGGATGTCGCCGCCATAGATCAGGCCCGGCAGGCCCGCGATGCGGCGGGCATAGGTGGCGCTGGCGGCCTCGGCCAGGGATCGTTCCGTCTCCGCCGCGGCCGCGACCTGGCGGGCGGTGGCGCGGGCGCGCAGCGACAGGCCGACCCAGACCAGCATCAGCGTCACGGCGCCGCCGGCCCCGGCCGTCAGCCGCACCAGCAGGGCGAGGTTGGCGACGCCGGCCTGGCTGGCCGCATAGTCCTGGATGTAGGCGACGGTCAGCGGCGTGCCCGCCACGCGGCGCCAGGCGGTGATGCTCTGCTGTCCTTCCGGCGTGCGGCGCAGCACGGACCCGGTCATCTGGTCGGGCGGGCTGGCGCGCAGCGGGTCATCCGCCGGCAGCTCCGTGCCGATGGCGGTGCCGGGGATGCGGCTGTGGGCGGCGCGCAGCGTGCCGCGCAGGATCATGGCGCTGTCCTGCGGGCGGAACTGGATCTCGGCCAGCGCTTCCGACAGGTCGTGCAGGTCCATGGAGACGACGGCGACGCCGGCGAAGGCCGCATCGGGGCCGAGCAGCGGGCGGGTCAGCTGCACGGTCCAGCGCTGGCTGACGCGGCCGACCAGGGGGATGCTGATGAACAGGCCGCGCAGGCCGCGGGCATGGACCTGGAAATGCTCCCTGTCCCCCAGATAGACCGGCGCGCCGGAGCCGGGGATGGAGGACCAGAGCATCCAGCCATCCCGCCCGATGATGGCGACCTGGATGAAGCCGAACTGGCCGGCATTCACGGTGCTGGCCAGCTCCGTCTCGATCGCGGAGCGGCCCTGGTCGTTGCCGGATTCGCGCAGCACGAGCCAGGACTGGGTCAGGCGGTGCAGGACCTCCACCGCCTCCAGCCGCCGCAGCAGCACCTGGTGCACCACGTCGGCGGCGGCCTCCGCCTCCACCCGCGCGCTTTCGGTGGCGTCGCGCGACAGGCGGCCGATCAGCGCTTCCCCGGCCAGCAGCAGGGCGGCCGCGATCGCCAGCGCGGCGAGCCAGGCGATCCAGCGGCGCGGCGCCGTGCGCGCCGGGGGGGGCGGCGCGGTCATGGGACGGATCGCGACGGGCATGGCGGGGGTGCGGGAAGGCCTGTTCCGGTGCAGCCGGGCGCAGCATGGCGGGCGGGTGTTGCCGGAATGTGGCGCGGGGCGCCCGCGCCGGGGCGCGGCTGGGCGGCCCCCGCGCAACCGCGCGCGGGGCTGGTGCGGGCGCCTGGCCGGGAAGCCGGGCTGCCTGCCCCCGCCACCGCCGCTAGCCCCGCGGGAAGCCCGTGAAGACGTAGCCCTGGCTGCGGATGGCGGTGATCGCGCGGTCGCCGCCCGGGCCGAGCTTGCGGCGGAGATGCATGACGAGGTTGTCGAGCGCGCGGTCATCCGGCCGCCAGGGGCGGCGGAGCACCCGCTTGGTCAGCGTCTCCCGGTCCACCGGGTGGCCGGGGGCCTCGGCGAGCACGGCCAGCAGGTCGAACTCCGCGCCGGTCAGCGGCACGACGGAGCCGTCGCCGCGGCGGAGTTCGCGTTCCACCGTCAGCAGGGTCCAGGTGCCGGCCGCGGGCTGTTCCGGCTCCTTCTCCCGCTCCTTCTCCGCCGGGCGGGCCTGCTGGACGCGGCGCAGATGGGCGCGGATGCGCGCCACCAGTTCCCGGCCGGAGATCGGCTTCAGCAGGAAGTCGTCGGCGCCGATCTCCAGCGCCACGATGCGGTCGGTCTCCGCCCGGTTGCCGGTCAGGATCAGGACGGGCGCATCGGTCAGGGCGCGCAGCGCGCCGATGCGCGGCAGGGTATCCACGCGGCCCAGCCGCTGGTCGAGCACGACGAGGTCCGGCTGCGCCGCCTCCACCGCCGCGATGGCGGCTTCCCAGGTGGCGGCCGTGGTGGGGCGCATGCCGTAGTCCGACAGGGTGAGGGCCATCTCCTCGGCCAGCGCCTCGTCGTCCTCGACGATCAGGACGTTGGGCGCCGGGCCCGCCTCCTCGGCGCCGAGTTCCGTGCCTGACGACATTGACAAGACCAAAGCTCCCGATCCGCAGCCCGCGTCGTGCCCATGATGCCCCGAATCCGTGGGGACAGGGTATCTTCGGGACAACAGGACAGAAAATCCGACACTTCCCGACAAACTCAAAGCCCTCTCTTCCGCCAATATCGGGCAGCCATGAAGGCGGGCGGCGCCATCCACGCCGCGGGGTGCCCCGCACCACGGATCCGTCCCCCTTCGGCATCGGATCCGCAGGGGGTCCAGCGAGACCAGGTAATGGACATTGGCACCGTGTCATCCACCGATTGCGCCATGGTGGTGGTGGTTGACGACGAACCCGACATCGCCCGGGAAATCGCCGAAGGCCTCGCCGCCGATGGGTTCCAGACCATGGTCGCCGCTTCCGCCGAACAGGTGATCGCGCTGCTGGACCGCGATGGCGGCAGCATCGCCGTGGTGGTGACGGATCTGCGCATGCCGGGCATGGATGGGATCGGGCTGATCCGCCGCCTGCGCGACCCCGCGCGCGGCGCCGCCATCCCGGAATTCGTGATGATGAGCGGCCATGCCTCCGCCGCCGAGAAGCAGGCGGCGCGCCTGGCCGGCGCGCTGGCCGTGCTCAACAAGCCCTTCGCCTGGGACGAGCTGGCCCGCGCGGTGGACCTGGGGCTGGACCGCGCCCGCGCGCGGCGGGCGGGCGCCTCGGTCCCGGATTCCGCGCCGGACTGAGCCTTACGCCGGATTGGCGGAGCGCCGGATTGGCCGGGCGCGTGCCGGCCGTCTCATCCCGGTAGCGCCTGCTTCAGCAGTTGCTAATATCATGCTGCTTGTGTGGCGCCGCATCGCAGCGGCGCCCGACATTGGCCGGTCGCTGCCCAAGACAGATTGCCAAGGATGACCAGGCATGTTCGCCAACGAGACCCAGTCCCCGCCCGGTGAGGGGACGCCGGCTGACGAAGCCAGGCTCGTCGTGCTGGTGGTGGATGACGAGGTCTGGATCGCGGAGGAGCTGGCGCTCGGCCTCGAGGAAGCGGGCATGGCGGTGAAGATCGCCACCTCCGCCGTCACCGCCCAGGCGGCGCTGGCGGAGACCGCCGATATCGGCGTGGTCGTCACGGATATCCGCATGCCGGGGGAGGATGGGCTGTCGCTGGTCCGCCGCCTGGTGATGAACCGGCCTGAGACGGATGCGATCGAGACGGTGGTGATGACCGGCCATGCGACGATCGAGGATGCGGTGGCCGCGGTGCGCGCCGGCGCCTTCGACTTCGTCCGCAAGCCCTTCACGCTGGATGAGATGATCGCGGTGGTGGCCGCCGCGCGCAGCCGCGCCGCCACCAAGCGCCAGGAAGCGCGCAACCGCCTGCAGGAAAGCCGCCGCCTGGCCGCGGCGGAGGCGGAGCGGGAGGAGGCGCGGGCGCGCGACCCGCTGACCGGCCTGCCCAACCGCGCCGCCTTCAGCGCCCGCCTGGCGGAGATGACGGTGGATGCGGCGCGCGACGGCAGCGGCATGGCGGTGGTGGCCATCGACCTCGATGGCTTCGCCGCGCTGAACGAGGCCGGGGGCAGCGCGGTCGGCGATGCCATCCTGCAGACCATCGGCGCGCGGCTGCGCCAGGCCGCGGGGGCGGAGTGGTTCGTCGCCCGCATCGGCAGCGACGAATTCGCCATCGCCTCCGCCGCCTGCGCCAGCCAGGCCGATGCGCTGGCGGTGGCGGAGCGCGTGCGCGCCGCGATCGAGGAGCCGGTGCCGAACCCGACCGGCGCGCTGCGCCTGACCGCCAGCATCGGCGTGGCCCATCGCGCCACGGCCGACCGCGTGGCGCTGGACGATGCCGCGCTGGTGGCCGGCAGCGTGGCGCGGCGTGAGGGCGGCAGCCGCTGCGTGCTGTTCACCCCCGCCATGCAGGAAGCGGCGGAGCGCCGCCTGACCGTGGTGCGGGACCTGCCCCATGCCGTCGCCCGGCAGGAAACCGCCATCTACTACCAGCCCATCTTCAACATCGCCGACCGCCGCCTGCTGGGGTTCGAGGCGCTGATGCGCTGGCGGCACCCGACCCTCGGCTTCATCTCCCCGGGCGAGTTCATCGCCATCGCGGAGGAAGGGCGCGTCATCCTCGACCTCGGCGCCTGGGCGCTGCGCGTCGCGGCGGCGCAGGCGGCGCAATGGGGGGCCGGGACCACGCGGGATCTCTACGTCACGGTCAACCTCTCCGGCCGCCAGATCGCGGAAGCGGACATGCCCGGCCTGTTCAAGGCGACGCTGGAGGCGGAGAAGCTGCCCGCCAAGGCGCTGGTGGCGGAGGTGACGGAAACCGTCGCGCTCGGCCCCAAGGCGGGAGAGGTGGTGGAGGCGATCCGCGCGCTCGGCGTCCGCGTGGCGCTGGATGATTTCGGCGCGGGCTACTCCTCCCTCGGCGTGCTGGGCGGGCTGTCGGTGGATACCGTGAAGCTGGACCGCGCACTGGTGATGCGCGTGGTGACGGATACGCGGGAGCGCCGGCTGCTGACGGGCCTGGTCGCCACCATCCATGCGCTCGGCCTCAAGGTGGTGGCGGAGGGGATCGAGACCGATGGTCAGCTTCAGGTTGTGCGCCAGGCCGGCTGCGAGGCCGCGCAGGGCTACCTGCTCGGCCGCCCGCTGACACCCGCCGCGGCCACCGCCCTGGTGATGGCGGAAGGCTGAAATCCCGCCGGCTGGGCGCATCCGTCCCAGCCGCCGCAACGGTTCCCCGACAACGAGAATTCCCGACGAAGCCCGACAGGCGCCGCGACAGTCCCGGCGGTAGAGAATGATCACTCGCCCGCGAGTTGAGCGGCGCGGGGGGTAGGAACGGGACAGGGTCATGCAGGTTCTGATCATTGCGGATGCGGCGACGGGGCCGAACCGCATCGCGGAAAGACTGGCCGCGGCGCATGTCGAGACGCGCGTGACCACGCCAGGCCGGATCGCGGAGGCCGAGCAGGCGCTGGATGACGGCGTGGATGGCGTGGTGATCGATACCGCCGACCTGGCCGGCATGGGCTTCCCGCTGCTGCGCCGCTTCCGCGAGGCCGGGCACAAGCTGCCGCTGCTGCTGCTGGGCGCCGCTTCGCCGCGGATGGAGGCGGAGGCCTTCAACCTGGGCGCCGATGCCGTGATGCCGCGCGGCGCCCCCGCCGCCACGCTGCTGGCGCGGATCGAGGCGATCCGCCGCCGCGCGCCGGCCCGCAAGGTGGCCGGCATCCGCTGCGGCAATGTCAGCATCGACCGCGAGAGCGGGATGCTGAGCGTGGCCGGCCAGCCCGTGGAGGTGACGCCCTGCGAGCTGCGCGTGCTGGACATGCTGATGGGCGCGCGCGGCGGCGTGCTGGGCAAGGAACGCATCTGCGACGCGCTGCGGGAGGGGGAGGGCGATGCCGCCCCGGGCGTGCTGCGCGTCTTCGTCTGCCGCCTGCGCCGCAAGCTGGCCGAGGCCGGCGCGGATGACATCATCCGCACCGTCTGGGGCGTGGGCTACCGGGTGGAGGCGCCGTCGAGCGGCGTCCGCCCCGGCATCGGCAACCCCGTGAACGCCTTCGGCGCCGCGATCTGAGGCGCACAGGAATGCCCGACATGCAGGTGCAGATCACCGAGGAACGGCCGGCGAGCAGCCGGGCCGCCGATACCTCCGACGCCAGGCTCGGCGTGCGGGTCCGCCAGCTGCGGCGCCTGCGCGGCCTGTCGCAGGCCGATGTCGCCCAGGCGCTGGGCGTGACCTACCAGCAGGTGCAGAAATACGAGACCGGCAAGACCCGCCTGCCCGCGCGCATGCTGCCCGTGCTGGCGCGCATGCTGGGCGTGGACACGGAACTGCTGCTGGCCGGCGTGCAGGGGCAGGAGCCCCCGCTGCCGCCCCACCAGGGGCCGGATGAGCGGGAGACGGCGGAGCTTGTCTCCGCCTTCGCTTCCATGCGCCATCCGCAATCCCGCCGCCGGCTGCTGTCCATCGTGAAGACCTTCGCGGCGGAGGCCGGCGCGGCGGAGATGTGATCGCGCCCCGCGACGGCGGGATTGCGCGCCTCGCACGCGATTGACAGGCCCATCCGCATCCGGTCGTCTTCCCGGGCCTGCCGCGCAGGATGCGCGCGGCGGCCCAGGGAGGATGCGGCATGTCGCTGTTCCCGTTGCGGCGCCTGGCGCCGATCCTCGTCCTGCTGGCGGGCTTCGCGGGCTCGCGTCCCGTGGCCGCGCAGGATTATCCGGCGCGGCCGATCCAGCTGATCGTGCCGACCTCGCCGGGTGGCACGCTCGATCTTTCCTCCCGCATGCTGGCGCCGCTCTGGAGCGAGTTCCTCGGCCAGCCCATCGTCATCCAGAACCGCGCGGGCGGTGCATCGGCGATCGGCACGCGGGCCGTCGCGCAGGCGGCGCCGGATGGCTACACGCTGCTGGTGGCGAGCGATTCCTCCTTCGTCACCGTGCCGCTGACGCGCAACGACACGGGCTATACGCTCGACAGCTTCACCATGCTGTTCTCCTACGGCGTCGGGTCGCTCTTCGTCGCGGTGCATGCGGCCTCGCCCTACCAGTCGCTGGCGGAGCTGGCGGCCGCGGCGCGGCGCGATCCGGGCAGGCTGACCTATGCCAGCTACGGCATCGCGAGCCTGGCGCATTTCGGCGGCACCATGCTGTGGCGCGCGCTCGGCGTCGATGTCGCGCATATCCCCTACCGCTCCACTGCGGAGGCGAATGTCGCGCTGCTCGGCCGGCAGGTGGATATCGGCATCATCGGCTCGCTCGGCGGCAGCAGCGATGCCAGCCGGGTGCGCGTGCTGGCGACCTCCGCGCCGCAGCGCCTCGCCTATGCGCCTGACGTGCCGACGATGCGGGAGCTGGGGCATGACCTCGAACTCGGCTTCACCAACACCGTCGCGGGGCCGCGCGGCCTGCCGCCCGCGGTCACGGCGCGGCTGCTGGCCGCGCATCGCGCGGTGATGGAGAAATACGGCGCGACGCTGCGCGACCGCCTGCTGGCGGCGGAGCTGACGCCCGTGGACCTGGATGGCGCGACCGCGCTGGCGGGGATGCGGGAGAGGGAGGCGCGCTTCCGCGCCGTGCTGGGCGCGATGAGCCTGCAGGAATGAGGACGACACGGACATGACCGGTGCCACCCTGCCGCTGTCGCGCATCAAGGTGCTGGACCTGACGCTCGCGCGGGCGGGGCCGACCTGCGTGCGGCACCTCGGCGACTGGGGGGCGGATGTGCTGCGGATCGAGCCGCCGGGATCGGCGGCAGGAGAGATCACCGGCAAGCAGGACGGCTTCGACCACCAGAACCTGCACCGCAACAAGCGCTGCATGACGCTGGACCTGAAGACGGAGGAGGGGCAGGCGATCTTCCGCCGCCTGGCAAGCGAGGCCGATGTGGTCGTCGAGAACATGCGCGCGCCGGTCAAGTACAAGCTGAAGGTGGATTACGAGACGCTGAGCGCGCTGAACCCGCGCATCGTCTATGGATCGATCTCCGGCTTCGGGCAGGACGGGCCCTATGCGCATCGCGCGGGGCTCGACCAGATCGTGCAGGGGATGGGCGGGCTGATGTCCATCACCGGGCTGCCGGGGCAGGGGCCGGTGCGCGTCGGCATCCCCATCGCGGACCTGACGGCGGGCAACCTGCTCGCGCTCGGCATCATGATGGCGCTGTTCGAGCGGGAGGCGACGGGCCGCGGCAAATGGGTGCAGACGAGCCTGCTGGAGGCGATGATCTTCATGCTCGACTTCCAGGCTTCCCGCTGGCTGATGGCCGGCGAGGTGCCGGGCCAGGCGGGCAATGACCACCCGACGGGCATCCCGACCGGCGTCTTCCCGACGGTGGACCGGCCGATCACCATCGCGGCGTCTTCCGCGCGGCACTGGACGCGGTTCTGCGAGGTGGTCGGCAAGCCGGAATGGCTGCGGCACCCGGACTGGCAGACCATGAACGGGCGGTCGAAGGATCGCGCCGCGATCAACGCGGCCATCTCCGCCGTCACCGCCACGCAGCCCTCCGCGCATTGGATATCGCTGCTGGAGGAAGCCGGCATTCCCTGCGGGCCGATCAACACGGTGGACCAGGTCTTCGCCGATCCGCAGGTGCAGCACCTGCGCATGGCGCAGCCCGTGACGCATCCGCGCCTCGGCGAGCAGCACATGGTGGGAACGGCCATCAACATGGCGGGCGTGGAGGACGGCATCCGCCGGCCGACGCCGAGCCATGGCGAGCACACGGCGGAAGTCCTGGCCTCGCTCGGCTATGACGAAGCCGCCATCGCGAGCCTGCGCGAGAAGGGCGTGGTGTGACGGAACTGGTCCTCGTCCGGAAGGCGGACGGCATCGGCTGGATCACGCTGAACAACGCCGCGAAGCGCAACGCCATCACGCTGGCGATGTGGGACACGATGGCGGCCGCCGTCACGGACTTCATGCGCGACGACGCCGTGCGCCTGGTGGTGATGAACGGCGCGGGCGGAAGATCCTTCGCCGCCGGCGCGGATATCGGGGAGATGGAGCGCATGCGCGCGGAAGGGCGCGCGGCGGAGTACACCGCCCGCGCCACCGCCGCGCGCGCCGTGCTCGACACGCTGGAGAAGCCGCTGATCGCGATGATCCAGGGGCACTGCATCGGCGGCGGGCTCGCGCTGGCCCTGCGTGCCGATCTGCGCGTGGCGAGCGAGGACAGCGTCTTCGGCGTGCCCGCCGCCAAGCTCGGCATCGCCTATGCGACCTGGAGCCTGGAACGGCTGACGGCGCTGGTCGGGCCGGGCTTCGCGAAGGAGATGCTGTTCACAGGCACCAACTATCCGGCGGAGGTCGCCTTCGCCCGCGGGCTGCTGAACCGCGTGGTGCCGGCGGCGGAGCTGGAAGACGCGGTGATGGACTACGCGCGGATCATCGCGCGCAACGCACCGCTCTCCATGCGCGCGGCCAAGATCACCATCGACCAGGTCAGCGGCGACCCGGCGCTGCGCGACCCCGCGCGCATCGCGGCGCTGTCACAGGCCTGCGCGGAAAGCGAGGACCTCAAGGAAGGGCAGGCGGCGTTCAGGGAGAAGCGACGGCCGGTCTTCCGGGGACAGTGACGCGGGGGGAACGCTGTTCCCCCCACACCCCCCATGCCAGGGGCGAGACGCCCCTGGACCGTCGTCAGATCAGGGGCATGCGCGCGGGAACATCACCACCCAGCGCCGACAGGGCATTCGCGACAGCAGCGCCAACACCCGGGACACCGGCCTCGCCCAACCCGACGGGATGCTCGGCACTGTCGATCAGCGCCACCTCGATCAGCGGCGCATCGGCCAGGCGCAGCAGGGGATAGGCGTCGAAATTCGTCTCCACCACGGCACCGCCCCGCACCGTGAGGGATTCGCGCAGCGCATTGGACAGGCCGAAGATGATCGCGCCCTCCATCTGCGCCCGCGCATGGTCGGGATGGATGATGCGGCCGCAATCCACCGCGGCCCAGACGCGATGCACGACGATACCCTGCGCACCGCGCGAAACCTCCGCCACCTGCGCGACATGCGCGCCATCGCATTCATGCACGGCGACACCCCGCGCACGGCCCGCGGGCACCACGCCACCCCACCCGGCCATCGCCGCCACGCGATCCAGCACCGCCAGCAGCCGCGGCTCGCCACGCAACAGATGCCGGCGATAGGCGACATCATCGATGCCGGCCCGCCGCGCCAGGCGGCTGACGAAGATCTCCACCGCCGCGACATTGTTCTGGTAGCTCACGGCCCGCATGAAGCCGACCGGCCGCGGCGCCTCCGCCAGCACGAACTCCACGCGGAGGTTCGGGATGGCGTAGGCGATCTCCTTCAGCCCATAGGTGGAAGTCCCGTCCTTCCCGTTGTGGAAGAATTGCGGGAAGGCCCGCTGCAACAGGGAGGCGGTGCAGGTGCGCGCGAGCAGCGACGTGGGATAGCCCTGCGCATCGAGCGTCGCCGACAGCCGCGTCGCGGCGGCGGGGCGGTAGTAGCCCTGCGCGAAATCCTCCTCCCGCGACCACAGCACCTGCACGGGGCGGCCCAGCGCCTTGGCCAGCGTCACGGCCTGCACGATCTCGTCCCGCTCATACCGCCGGCCGAAGCCGCCGCCGGCCAGCATGGTGTGGATGGTGACCTTGTCCTCCGGCAGGCCCGCGACCTCGGCGGCCAGCGTCCGGGCGTAGCTCTGCTCCTGCGTGCCGATCCAGACCTCGCAGGCGCCATCGGCGATGCGGGCGGTGCAGTTCGGCACCTCCATGCAGGCGTGGTGCAGCAGCGGCGCGTAGAAATCGGCGGTGACGGTGGCGCCGGCATGGGCGGTGGCGTCGCCCTCGTTCCGCATCTCCACGCCTGGCAGGTCGAGCCCCGCGCGCAGATCGCGTTCCAGCGAGACATCGTCGAAGACCGCGCCGCCTTCCCATTGGACATCGAGCGTGGCGAGCGCGCGCTTCGCCACCCAGTGGCGGTCCGCCACCACGGCGATGCCGTTCGGGATGGGCAGGATGGCGTGGACGCCGGGCGGCAGCGGCGCTGGCGGCAGCACGGCGTTTCCGCCATGGGCGGGGCTGCGCTTCACGGCGGCGCACAGCATGCCGGGCAGGCGGAGATCCATGCCGTAGGTGGCGCTGCCATTCACCTTCATCGCGGCGTCCAGGCTGCGCATCGATCGCCCGATCAGCCTGAACTGCGCGGGGTCCTTCAGCGGCGGATCGGCCGGCGGCGCCAGCCGCGCAGCCTCCGCCGCCAACTCGCCATAGGCGAGGCGCTGGCCGGAGGCGGCGTGGATGACGAAGCCCGGCTCCGTCGTGCATTCCGCCGCCGCCACGCCCCAGCGGGCGGCGGCGGCGCGCAGCAGCATGTCCCGCGCCGCGGCGCCGGCCTGGCGCATCGGCAGGAAGCGTTCGGTGATGCTGAGTGCCGCGCCCGTCATCTGCCGCTTGCCGCCGGGGCGCTTGAAGGCCTCCCCGGCCGGCGCCAGGGCGAAGCGCACCTGGTGCCAATCGGCGTCCAGCTCCTCCGCCACCAGCATGGGCAGCGATGTCGCCACACCCTGCCCCATCTCGAGATGCGGGACCTGCACGGTGACGAGGCCCGCCGAGTCGATGCGGAGGAAGGCGTTGAGTTCGCCGCCGCCGCCCGATGCGGATGCAGGCAGCGCGAAGCGCAGTGTCAGCGTGCCGGCTGCCGCCTGCATCACCATCCGCCTGCCGAATCGCGCCGTCATCGCCGTCCTCCCCCGCGCTGCGCGCAGCATGCACGGACCGGCTCGTGCCGGCCACCAGAGACGGTCCATGGCCGGTTCGGCCCCATTGGTCCCTTGGGCGGGTGGGGCCGGGGGAAGGCAGCGCCTTCCCCAGCCTGTGCCGCTACACCGCCTCCGCCCGCAGCAGCCGCGCCGCCGCCACCAGGTTTTCCATGGCCGGCCTCACCTCCGCCCAGCCCCGCGTCTTGCAGCCGCAATCCGGGTTGAGCCATAGCCGGTCCCGCGGGATGCGCTGCGCCGCGCGTTGCGCGAGGCGCGCCATCTCCGCCGCCCCCGGCACGCGGGGCGAATGGATGTCCCAGACCCCGGGGCCGATGCCGTTCGGGTAGTCGAAGTCGGAGAAGGCTTCCAGCAGCTCCATGTCGCTGCGCGCGGTCTCGATCGAGATCACATCGGCATCCATCGCGGCGATGCTGTCGATGATGTCGTTGAACTCGCTGTAGCACATGTGGGTGTGGATCTGCGTCTCGTCCCGCACCGCGCTGGCGGCCAGGCGGAAGCAGGCGGTGGCCCAGCGCAGGTAGTCCGCGCGATCGGCCTGGCGCAGCGGCAGGCCTTCGCGGAAGGCTGGCTCATCGATCTGGATGACGGGGATGCCCGCCGCTTCCAGATCCGCCACCTCCTCCCGGATCGCCAGGGCGACCTGGCGGCAGACATCTTCCCGCGCGATGTCGGTGCGGACGAAGGACCACTGCATCATCGTCACCGGCCCGGTCAGCATCCCCTTCATCGGCTTGGCCGTCAGGGATTGCGCGAAGGCGGACCAGCGCAGCGTCATCGGCGCGGGGCGCGTGACATCCGCCCAGATGATCGGCGGCGCGACGCAGCGGCTGCCATAGCTCTGCACCCAGCCATGCTTCGTGAAGGCATAGCCGCCGAGCTTCTCGCCGAAATGCTTGACCATGTCGTTGCGCTCGAACTCGCCATGGACGGGCACGTCCACGCCGATCTCCTCCTGCCACCGCACGGCCTCCGCGATCAGCGCCTCCATCGCCGCGTCATGCGCGGCCTGGTCGATCTCGCCGCGCGCCAGGCGGGCGCGGAGCGTGCGGACCTCCGCCGTCTGCGGCCAGGACCCGATGGCGGTCACGGGCAGGTCCGGCAGGTTCAGGCGCGCCTGCTGCGCCGCGGCGCGCAGGGCATAGGGGCTGGCGCGGCGTTCCATGGCGGGGGTCACCGCGGCGATCCGCGCCGCCACCGCCGCATCATGCAGCCGCGCATCGGCGCGGGCTTCCGCCAGCGCGCGGTCGCTGTCGGCGAAGGCGCCGGAGACCGCCTTCTCCCCCTCATCCGCCGCGCGGGCCAGGACCCAGACCTCCTTCAGCTTCTCATTGGCGAAGGCCAGGCGCCGGGCCAGGGCGGGGTCCAGTGCCGTTTCCATCGCCAGGCTCTGCGGCACATGGAGCAGGGAGCAGGAGGGGGCGACCATCAGCCGCCGCCCGAAGCCCGCCTGCTGCGCCAGCTGGACCTGGCCGAGCGCCTGGCGGAGATCGGTGCGCCAGACGTTGCGGCCATCCACCAGGCCGAGCGAGAGCCAGCGGTCGCGCGGCAGCGCCTCCAGCACCGCCGGCAGCTGGCCCGGCGCCCGCACCAGGTCCAGATGCAGCCCGGCGACGGGCAGGGAGGTGGCGAGGGCGAGGTTGTCGCGCAGCCCCTCGAAATAGGTCGTCAGCAGCAGGTCGAGCCCCGGCGCGGCATCGGCCAGGGCGCGGAAGGCGGTGCGGTAGGCTTCGGACGCGCCGGCGGGCAGGTCCGTCACCAGGCAGGGCTCATCCAGCTGCACCCAGCTGGCGCCGGCCTCGCCCAGGTAGCGCAGCGCATCGGCATAGGCGGGCAGCAGCGCCGGCAGCAGCTCCAGCGGCCGCAGCCCGTCCTCGGCCTTGGAGAGCAGCAGCAGGGAGACGGGGCCGAGCAGCACCGGGCGGGTGCGCGTGCCGTGCTGCAGCCCTTCCCGCACCGCGCGGGCCCAGCGATTGTCCAGCAGCCTCGGGCGGGACGCCGCGGAGAGGCGCGGGACCATGTAGTGGTAGTTGGTGTCGAACCACTTGGTCATCTCCAGCGCCACGGCATCGCCGGGGATGCCGGCGGCGCGTTCGGCGGCGCTGCCGCGCGCGCCGCGCGCGAGGGCGAAGACCGTGGCCAGGGAGGCCGGGCCCTCCCCGTTCCAGCCATAGCCGGGGGGGATCAGGCCGAAGGCGCAGGCGGTTTCCAGCACATGGTCGTAGAGCGCGAAATCGGCCGAGGGGATGTGGCTGATGCCGGTGCCCTGCTGCAGGGCCCGCGCGCCGGCGCGCAGCGCCCCGGCGGTGGCGTGCAGGTCGGCTTCCCCGATCCTGCCGGCCCAGAAGGCCTCCAGCGCGGTCTTCAACTCGCGCCGGGGGCCGATGCGCGGGTAGCCGAGATTGGCGGCGATGGTCATCGCAGTCGTCTCCGTCGCCCGGTGCACCCAGCCCGGCCGTGGGGGTGGCGCGCCCCCTGCGTCGAGGGGTGCACGGCGCGGGCAGGTCTCCTGGCTCGCGGGTGCCGGGCTTGCGCCCATCGCCACCGGCCCTGCCTTCCCGCTTGCGCAGTGGCGTCCCCCGCCCCCCTGGAACAGGGAGGGGTGACTCGGGCCGGCGGCTTCCCGCCGACAGTTGCTGGGGCAGCGTCCGACTGGGGGCGCGAACCCCGCACGGACTTCCCTTTTCACCCGCTCGCGCGGGACCAACGCCCCATCAACATATCTTTATGCGATGCGGGCCTCAAGAGCCCCGCATGCGACCCCCCCCAGGCGACCCCCCCGGCAACACCCCCAATGGGCGATCGGCAGGCGGCCATCGCCACCCCCGCGCGCGGGTGTTACAGCCGACGCGCATGGCCCCGACAAAGTCCCCGATGACCGGCACCGACGACAGGTTCGAGATCTTCCTCGCCGCCCCGCCGGGGCTCGAGGAGACGCTGGCGGCGGAGGTCGCGGGCAAGGGCTTCCGGCAGCCGAAGGTGGTCCCGGGCGGTGTCGTCACCACGGGCGGCTGGCCGGATGTCTGGCGCGCCAATCTGTGGATCCGCGGCGCCAGCCGCGTGCTGGCGCGTGTCGCGCAGTTCCGGGCGGTGCATTTCGCGCAGCTCGATGAACGCGCCCATGCCGTGGAGTGGAACAGTCTGCTGCGGCGCGACGTGCCCTTCCGGGTGGAAGCATCCTGCGCCGGGTCGAAGCTCTGGCATTCCGGCGCCGTCGCGCAGCGCGTCGCCACCGCGATCCGGGAGACGGTGGGCGCGCCTGAGGCCGAGGACGCGCCGGTGCTGGTGCGGGCCCGGGTGGAGAAGGACCTCTGCACCCTCAGCATCGATACGTCGGGCGATGTCCTGCACAAGCGCGGCTTCAAGCAGGCGGTGAACCCGGCGCCCCTGCGGGAGACGATGGCCGCGCTGTTCCTGATGCAGTGCGGCTATGGGGGCACGGAGCCGCTGCTGGACCCGATGTGCGGCGCCGGCACCTTCGTGATCGAGGCGGCCGAGATGGCGGCGCGGCTCAATCCCGGAAGGGCGCGGACCTTCGCCTTCGAGCACTTGAGAAACTTCGATGCGGAGGCCTGGGCGCGGATGCGCGCGGTGGCGCGGGCGGGGGTGGAGGGGGTGACCTGCCTCGGCTTCGACCGGGATGCGGGGGCGGTGGCGATGAGCATCGCCAATGCCGAACGCGCGGGCGTTTCCGCGGGCACGCGCTTCGCGCAGGGGACGATCAGCGACCTGCGGCGGCCCGAGGGCGCGCCGGGGCTGGTGATCGTCAACCCGCCCTATGGCAGCCGGATCGGCGACCGGAAGGCGCTGGCGCCGCTATACCGCGCGCTGGGCCAGGTGCTGAGGGAGCGCTTCGCCGGCTGGCGCGTCGGCCTGGTGGCGGCGGAGCCGGCGCTGGCGCGGGAGACGCGGCTGCCCTTCCTGCCCCCGGGCCCGCCGGTGCCGCATGGGGGGATGCGCGTCACGCTGTTCCGCACGGGGCCGCTGGGGTAGGCCGGTGGGGGGCGTCCGGCTCTTCCTGCTTTTCGCCGCGCATTGCGTCGGCACCATCAACATCATGGGCGTGATGGCCTTCGCGCCGGCCATCCAGCGGGATCTGGGGCTGGATACCGCGACCTTCGGCCTGCTGGTCGCGGCCTATTACGGCGCGCAGCCGGTGGTGGCGCTGCCCGGCGGCTGGCTGGTGGACCGCATCGGCGTGAAGGCGGCACTCGCCCTGTCCATGGCCGGGGTGAGCATCAGCGCCGGGCTTTTCGCGACCTCCGCCGGGGGCGGCATGGCGGCGGGGCTGCTGATCCTGGCCGGGATCGCCTATTCGCTGGTGAATCCGGCGACGAGCGTGGGCGTGGTGACCTGGTTCCCGCCGGACTGGCGCAGCACGATGATGAGCGTGAAGCAGGCCGGCGTGCCGGCGGGCGGGCTGATCGCGGCCATCATCGCGGGGCTGGCGGGGCCGGATGCCTGGCGGGTTTCCGCCGGCGCGGTGGCGGTGGCGGCGGCGCTGACGGCGGTGCTGGCGCTGGCGACGCCGGGCGGGGGCGCGCCATCCCTGGCGCGCGGCCCGATGCTGGCGGGGCTGCTGACGGTGCTGCGGAACCGGGCCCTCATGCGGGTCTGCCTGACGACCTTCCTGCTGAACACGGCGCAGGGCGCCTTCTACGCCTATCTCGTGCTGTACCTGGTCGGGCCGGTCGGGCTTTCGCCGGCGGTGGCGGCGCTGATCTTCGGGGCGACGCACATCGTCTCCGCCATCGCGCGCATCCTGTGGGGGCTGCTGGCGGACCGGGTCTGGGGCGGGGATGGGCCGCGGGTGCTGCGCCTGATCGCCTTCGCCGCCGGGCTCGGCTTCCTGGGCCTGGGGCTGGGGTCGGGGCTCGGCGCGCCCTGGGGCCAGGCCGCGGCGGGGGCGGCGGCGCTGGCGCTCGGCATGACCATCGCGGGCTTCGCGGGGGTGGCGCAGGGCGCGGCGGCCACGGCGGCGCCGCGGGCGCAGATCGGCGCCGCGATGGGCGTCTTCATGGTGCTGACGCCGCTGGGTTCGGTGGTCGGGCCATCGCTGTTCGGCGGGCTGATCGGCCTGAGCGGCGGCTACCTGGTGCCCTACCTGCTGCTGGCCTGCGTCACCGTGGTGGTGGGGCTGTTCGTGCTGCGGCCTGTGCCACCCAGCCGAGGGGGAGGAGGCCCCGCCGGCGCCTGAGGCCATAAATGACACCAAGGGGGAGGAGGCCCCGCCGGCACCTGAGGCGCGAAAAGACTACCCGCCCGCCGTCCGCTCATAGTGGCGGTAATACTTGTCGGTGATGAGGTCCGTCTTCACCACGATGCAGACATCGGTGGTGTTGAACTGGTGGTCGATCACCGCGCCATCGCCGACGAAGCCGCCGAGGCGGAGATAGCCCTTCACCAGCGGCGGCAGCGCCACCATGGCCGCCCGCATGTCGAGATCGCCGGGCGGGATGCGGTCCATGGCGACGTGGCGGCCCGGCACGGCGCGGGGGCGGAGCGCGGGCGGGGCCAGGTGGTTGGCGTGGAGGTAGGAGAGCTGCGGCGCCAGCGCATCGACATCCGTGCCGGCCAGGGAGGCGCAGCCGAACATCAGGTCGATCCGGTGGCGGAAGACGAAGGCCGCGATGCCGCGCCACAGCAGCTGCAGCGTGCCGCGGGTGCGATAGGCGGCGGCGACGCAGGAGCGGCCGAGTTCCATCACCTCACCCGGGAAGGCCAGCAGGGGGGCGATGTCGTATTCGCCGGCGGAGTAGAAGCGGCCGAGCCGTTCGGCGGCCGGGCGGCGGATCAGCCGGTAGGTGCCGATGACGGCCTCGGGGCCGTTGCCGAGGTCATGGTCCAGCACCAGCAGGTGGTCCGCCACCGCGTCGAATTCGTCGCCGTCGCGGCGGGCTTCCAGCGTCGCGGCATCGGCGCGCGCGCCCATCTCCTCGTAGAAGACCTGGAAGCGCAGCGCCTGGGCAGCGTCGATCTCGGCGGCGGTTTCCGCGATGCGGAGGCCGAGATTGCCGGCGCGCAGCTCCTCGAACCCCTCGGCGCGCGGTGCCGCGCGGGGCGGGTCCGCGGGCAGGGGCGCGTCCTCGGGCAGCGGGCCATCGACACTCATCGGTTTCAGGCCTTGGGCTTGGAGCGGCCGCGGGGGGCGGGGGTGGGGGCGCCCTTGCGGCCGAAGAGCTCGAGCCGCTGGCCGACCAGGGTGAAGCCGAGGCGCTCCGCGATGGCGCGGGCCACGCGTTCGAATTCCGCATCCTCGAATTCGATGACGCGGCCGGTATCGACATCGATCAGGTGGTGGTGGTGGCCGCGATCGGTCGGGTCGTAGCGGGCGCGGCCGCCGCCGAAGTCGCGGCGTTCCAGGATGCCCTTCTCCTCCAGCAGCCGGACGGTGCGATAGACGGTCGCGACCGAGATGCGGTCGTCGAGCGCGGCGGCGCGGCGGTAGAGTTCCTCGACATCCGGATGGTCCTCCGCCTCGCTCAGCACGCGGGCGATGAGGCGGCGCTGGCCGGTCATCTTCAGGCCGCGTTCCACGCAGAGCCGCTCGATCCGGGAGGGATCGGGGCGGGTCGTCTCGGCGTGGCGGTCGTGGCTGTGCATGCGTCGGGCGATGGGTCCTGCTGGGGCCGGGGTTCAGCCCGGCCGAGGCGGCGGCATCAATAGCGCCTGTGGCCGGAGGCCACCACCCGGGTAGCTCGGCCGGGGGCCGGGCTCCGCGGGGGCGGGTCCTAGGCTTCGCGTGCCGCGGCGCCGGCCCGGCCGCGCGCGGCGGCGCGGGGGCGGGGCTTGGTGCCGAGGCCGATGCGCTTGGCGAGGGAGGAACGATGCTTGGTGTAGTTGGGGGCGACCATGGGATAGTCCGCCGGCAGGCCCCAGCGTTCGCGATACTGGTCGGGCGTCAGGTTGAACGAGGTCTTGAGATGCCGCTTCAGCATCTTGAGCTTCTTCCCGTCCTCCAGGCAGATCAGGTATTCCGGGGTGATGGACTTCTTGACGGGGACGGCGGGCTGCGGCCGTTCCGGGGTTTCCGCGGCGGGCTGCCCGATGGTGGCGAGGGTGCGGTACACGTCCTGGATCAGGTTCGGCAGATCCGCGACGGCGACGGGATTGTTGGAGACATGGGCCGAGACGATTTCGGCCGTCAGGCCCAGCAGATCAGGGTTCGCCCCAGGGTATGCCGTTGTATCGGCCATGCGTCTCGTCCTGCCCGCGTCGTCGGGGCGCGATTGCCCGACTATTTCCCCGGCCGGCGGGCGCCATGCCCGATGCCGCGACGCGCCGTTGCCACCATATTGCCGTGAATCGCCGTTTCGCAATGACGTTTGGTGATGAGAAGGGTCGCAGCGTGGTGAATCATCCCGGATTGCAAGAACAGAGTCACGATGTGGCACTGGATATCACCACCGAGACTTGCCCCATGACCTTCGTCCGCACGCGCCTGGCGCTGGACCGCATGTCGAGCGGGCAGGTGCTGCTGGTGCGGATGAAGGGGGAGGAGCCGCGCCGCAACGTGCCGCGCACGGCGGCGGAGCAGGGGCATGGGGTGCTGGGGGTGAGGGAGGGCGAGGGCGGGGTGACGGAGGTCTGGCTGCGGCGGAAGTGAGGGAGCAAGCACCATGGCTTGCAGATCGACCGCAGCCAATTATTGCGATTTCGTATCAATATACTGATTTGCGTGGCCGCTGGACGACGAGTGAGAATTCGCACCGCGAGGTTGCGCGCTGCCAGTCGAGTGTCTCGTTTCGTCGGCACCTTGTCGACAAATGGCGTGTCTAAAAAACTACCTGTTTTTATCTGAGTTCTCGACGCTTGTAGTCGGATGATAGCGTCCTCCGGCTCTGTTGGCAGGAGAGCAGAATGTCTGCGAACGTGTCCGGCACCTCCCCGTGGGACCAAGCCAGAGTGTACGAGTACTATAAGATACAACGTGCCTATATTGAGCACGAGGATAATCTGATAAACCATCGCAATACGTGGGGAACAACGATTCAGTCGTTCCTTATCGCTACATTTGGCTTCTCGGTTCAGAAGATATTCGAGGTCGCGGAGAAGATTTTGTCTCACAGCGATGCTGCGGCGTCAGTCCTGCTGGCGAAGTTCATACTCATATTCATGCTGTTTTTGCTGCCGCTCTGCATTGTCGGGCTGATGACGGCGGTTTCGCAAAAGCGCTCGGTGAGGGCGGCCTACGACGCCATCGACGCCGTAAGGCGGAATTACGATTGCGTTGCCAAAACGAACGACTTCGAGCGGATTTACTCCCTAGTTCCGATCACTGGCGGGGGAGATCGACATCTTCAGAATCGCGGCTTCAATATATCCGGCAAAATGCCGAAGATCTTCATGTATTTCTGGTTGATTGTCGGCTCGTTGTGCCTGCTAACATTGCTTGTGGCTGGCTTCGTTTCATTTGGCCAGTTAAGGGTGTAGGCATCATGGAGTTGATCGCCCCGGCGCCATTTCGCGGCACGCGATGCGATTGACGCGCTCGAATGAGGAGGCGTCTTACGTCTCCAGCCCCCGCCGCATCACCACCGCATCCGCCCCATCCGCGTAGTATCGCCGCCTTCGCCCGACCGTCGAAAAACGCGCCGCCGCATACAGCGCCCGCGCCGCCTCGTTCCGCTCGCTGACCTCGAGAAACATCGCCCCCGCCCCGCGCACCACCGCGCCGGCCATGGCCTCTGCCAGCAGCGCGCCGCCCACGCCCTTCCGGCGGGCGTCGGGCGCCACGGCGAGGGTCAGGATCTCGGCCTCATCGGCCGCGACGCGGCATAGGATGAAGCCTGAACCGTCCCGCAGCACGCCGAAGGCGCCGGGCATCTCCAGCATCAGGCGGATCGCATCCTCGCCCCAGCGTTCCGCGGGCTCGAAGGCGAGGGCGTGCAGGCGGGCGGCCTCGGCGATGTCGAAGCCGCTCATCGCGCCGCGGGCAGGCGGACGGCGGGGGGCTCGACATAGAGGGGCGTCGCGTCCCGCCAGGGGATTTCCCCAGTCAGGCGGCGCAGCGCGACCAGGCCGGCGGCGGCGGCATCCGGCAGGCGGCTGTCGGTCAGCATGGCGTCGAAGCCGCGGGCCAGCAGGCGGGCGGCGGCCAGGGGGGCGGCGTCGCCGACCAGGGCGACGGGGCCCGGGGGTGCGGGGATGTCGCGCTCGGCCATCGGCTCGGGCGCCGTGCCGGCGTCGAGGCGTTCCAGCAGGAAGCGGCCGCGCTTGGTGTCGATCGCGGCCCAGACGGCCCGCGCCTCGCGCAGCCCCTCGGGCAGGGCGGCGGCCAGGGCCTCCCCGGTCGTGACGCCGACCAGGCGCGCGGCGGTGGCGAGCGCGATGCCCTCGGCGAGGGCGATGGCGGTGCGGAGCCCCGTGAAGCCGCCGGGGCCGACCACGACGGCGACGGCATCGGGGCGGGCGCCGGCCAGGACCTGCTCGGCCAAGGGCGGCAGGGCGGTGGGCTGGCCGCGGGCGCCCCCCTGGGCGGCATGCGCGACCAGCGCGCCGTCCTGGAACAGGGCGGCGGAGCAGCGGGCCAGCGAACCATCGAGCACGAGCAGGCGCATGGCGCGTGCTCTAATCGCCTCCAGGAGTCGCGTCCATCACAGGCTTGCGGCGCCACCGCCCTCTTGCTTTGGTGGCGGCACAGAAGGACCCCGCCCCATGAACGAGATCAGCGTGCCGCGTCCGAACAACCTCGACGCGTTCTGGATGCCGTATACCGACAACAAGTCCTTCAAGGACAAGCCGCGCATGCTCGCGCGGGCGGAAGGCATGTCCTACTTCACGCCGGAGGGGCGGGAGATCCTGGACGGCACCGCGGGCCTCTGGTGCTGCAACGCCGGCCATGGGCGGCGGGAGATCGTGGAAGCGATCCAGAAGCAGGCCGCGGTGATGGATTTCGCGCCGACCTTCCAGATGGGCCACCCCATCGCCTTCGAGGCCGCGGCCCGTGTGGCGGAGATGACGCCGGAGGGGATGGACCGCGTCTTCTTCGTGAATTCGGGCAGCGAGGCCGCGGATACCGCGCTGAAGATCGCCCTCGCCTGGCACAAGGCCCGCGGCGACAGCCAGCGCGTGCGCCTGGTCGGGCGGGAACGCGGCTATCACGGCGTCGGCTTCGGCGGCATGTCGGTGGGCGGCATCGGCGGCAACCGCAAGCAGTTCGGTGCGCAGCTGCCTTACGTGGACCACCTGCCGCACACCCATGGCGTGCCGGGCAACCTCTTCGCCAAGGGCCAGCCGGAGCATGGCGCGCATCTGGCGGAGACGCTGGAGAACCTGGTCGCGCTGCATGGCGACACCATCGCGGCGGTGATCGTGGAGCCGCTGGCGGGATCGACCGGCGTGCTGGTGCCGCCCAAGGGCTATCTCCAGAAGCTGCGGGAGACCTGCACGAAGCACGGCATCCTGCTGATCTTCGACGAGGTCATCACCGGCTTCGGCCGCATCGGCGCGAATTTCGGCGCGGAGCGCCTGGGCGTGACGCCCGACATCATGACCATGGCGAAGGGCCTGACCAACGCCGCGGTGCCGATGGGCGCGGTCGCCACCAGCAACGAGGTGTACGACACCATCGTGAAGGGCGTGCCGTCGGGCATCGAGCTGTTCCACGGCTACACCTATTCCGGCCACCCGCTGGCCGCGGCCGCCGCGATCGCGACGCTGGAGCTGCACCGGGCGGAGGATCTGCCCGGCCGGTCCCGCGCCATGGAAGGCTATTTCGAGGAAGCCGCCCATTCCATGCGCGACGTCCCCGGCGTGATCGATGTGCGGAACATGGGCCTGGTCGCGGGGATCGAGCTGGCGCCACGCGCGGGCAAGCCCACGGCCCGCGCCATGGACGTGTTCAAGACCTGCTTCGATAGGGGCGTGCTGACGCGCGTCACGGGTGACATCGTGGCACTCTCGCCGCCGCTGATCGTGGAGCGCCCGCATATCGACCGGCTGTTCGGCACGCTGGCCGATGCGATCCGGGCCGTGCCCGCCTGACACGCGCCCGCCGCCTCGCGCCGCTGCTGCTTGCCGCCCTGGCGCTGGCCGGGGCGCTGGGGGCGGCGGTGCTGTCCATGATGCGGGCGGAACTGTCGCAGGCGCCCCTGCTCACGCTCGCCCTGGTCATGGCGGGCGCGGCGCTGCTCGGCGCGGTGCTCTGGCGCGCGGAGGTGGCGCGGGGGGAGGCGGAGGCCGAGGCGCGGGCCGCCGCCGCCAAGGCGGAGACGGAACAGCACGCGGCCAAGCTGCATGCCGACATGCTGGCGACCGCGGCGCATGAGATCCGGACGCCGCTCAGCGGGGTGCTCGGGCTGCTGGACCTGGTGCTGGGGGGAACCGGCCTGTCCCGCGCCGCGCGGGCGGATGCGCAGGCGGCACGGCAGGCGGCGGCGGACCTCATGCTGCTGCTGCGCGACCTGATCGAGGTGCCGGGCGAGGTGAAGGCGCCGCTGGCGGCCGAGCCCTTCCGCATCGACGAGACGATGGACCAGGTGGTGGCGCTGCTGCGGGCGCGGGCGGCGGCGCATGGCAACCGGCTCGCCGTCGCGATCGCCACCGGCACGCATCCGGCCTGGCGCGGCGACCCCGCGCGCATCCGCCAGATCCTGACCAACCTGGCCGCCAACGCCATCCGCTTCACCGAAGGGGGCGAGGTGCGGATCGAGGCGCGGGAGACGGCGGCGGGGCATCTGCAACTCTC
This sequence comes from Falsiroseomonas ponticola, assembly GCF_016805305.1. GTDB lineage: Bacteria > Pseudomonadota > Alphaproteobacteria > Acetobacterales > Acetobacteraceae > Falsiroseomonas > Falsiroseomonas ponticola. The sequence continues at coordinate 853,484 of NZ_JAERQN010000001.1, forward strand.
CGTCAGCGATACCGGCGCCGGGATCGCCGCCGACCGGATGGCGACGCTGTTCGACCGCTTCCAGCGCAGCGAACAGGGCACGGGGCTCGGGCTTTCCATCTGCCGAGACCTGGCGGCGCGGATGGGCGGCGGCATCGCGGTGACCAGCGCGCCGGGGCGCGGCAGCCTGTTCACCGTGACCCTGCCCCTGCCGCGCGTGGCGGATGAGGAGGTGGTGGTGCCGGAACACGCCGCCCCCGCGCCCGCCAGCCCGCCGCGGCGGCCCGGCCCGCCGGTGCTGGTGGTGGATGACGTGCCGGTGAACCGCCGGCTGCTCGGCCATGTGCTGGACCGCGCGGGCTGGGGGCATGAGGAAGCGGGGGATGCGGCGACCGCCCTGTCCCTGGTGCAGTCCCGCCCCTATGCCGCGGTGCTGATGGACCTCCAGATGCCGGAGGTGGACGGGCTGGAGGCGACGCGGCGGCTGCGGGCGCTGCCCGGCCCCGCCGGCCGCCTGCCTGTCATCGCCGTGACCGCGCAGGGGGGGGATGATGTCCGCGCGCAGGCGGAAGCCGCGGGGATGGACGCCTTCCTGGTGAAGCCGGTTTCCGCCGCGGATCTGGCCGGCGTCATCACCCGCGCGCTGGCCAACCGGGCGAAGCAGGCGGGCGGCACCCCGCTGTAAGGTCCCCCCGGGCCTGGAATCAGCCCCGCATCCCCATATAACCGCCCGAACGCTGTCCGACCGCCCCGAGAGGCCCCCGATCCATGAGTGCTGCCACCACCCCCGCCCCCGTGCCCGTCACCGTGCTGACCGGCTACCTCGGCGCCGGCAAGACCACGCTGCTGAACCGCATCCTGAGCGAGAACCACGGCAAGAAATACGCCGTGGTGATCAACGAGTTCGGGGAGCTGGGCGTGGACAACGACCTCGTCGTCGATGCGGACGAGGAAGTGTTCGAGATGAACAATGGCTGCATCTGCTGCACGGTGCGCGGCGACCTGATCCGCATCATCGGCGGGCTGATGAAGCGCCGCGGCAAGTTCGACGGCATCATCGTGGAGACGACGGGCCTCGCGGACCCCGCCCCCGTCGCGCAGACCTTCTTCGCGGATGAGGATGTGAAGCGGGCCACCAAGCTCGACGCCATCGTCACCGTGGTGGACGCGAAGCACCTGCCCGCGCGGCTGGCCGACAGCGCCGAGGCGCAGGAGCAGATCGCCTTCGCCGACATCATCGTGCTGAACAAGATGGACCTGGTGGATGAGGCGGAAGCGGCGGCGGTGGAGAAGCTGATCCGCGGCATCAACCCCTATGCCGAGATCCGCCGCAGCACCAAGTCCGACGTGCCGATCGAGAGCGTGGTGGGGCGGGACGCCTTCAACCTGGCCCGCATCCTGGAGCGGGAGCCGGAATTCCTCTCCGGCGAGGACCATCACGAGCATGACAGCGAGGTGAACTCGATGTCCTTCCAGGTGTCGCGGCCGATCGACGCGGAGAAGTTCAACGTCTGGATCGGGGAGCTGCTGCAGTCCAAGGGCCAGGACCTGCTGCGCACCAAGGGCATCCTCTACTACGCCAATGACGATCGCCGCTTCGCCTTCCAGGCCGTGCACATGATCGCCGATGGCGACTACATCGGCCCGGTGAAGGACGGCGACGAGCGCAAGTCCAAGATCGTCTTCATCGGCCGCAACCTGAACCGCCCGCAGCTGCGGCGGGGGTTCGAGGCGTGCCAGGTTCCGGCCTGAGGTTGACAGGCGCCGCCCGCGCGACGAAGGCGGGCGGCAGCATGATCGGGACTGAGCAATGGCCGAAGTGACGGAAGCCGATTTCCTGCTGGCGAGCCGGGGCGTGGCGCGCGACCTCGGCGCCTGGGCCGTGGCGGCGGTGTTCGGGCGGGAAGGGCGGAGCCTGTCCTTCGCGCTGGCGGATGGCACCGTGCATGTGGCGGGCGTCGGCACGCCGGCGGCCGAGTGGCAGCGCGTGGAGGCGCATGACGGCGCCGTGCTTTCCGCCGTGGCGGATTGCCGGGCGGGCGTGCTCTCCGGCGGCGATGACGGCAGGCTCGTGCAGGTGCTGCCGGATGGCACGGCGACCCAGGTGGCCAGCTACGGCTCCAAATGGGTCGATCACGTCGCGGCGCATGAGGGCGGCGTGCGCGCCGCCTCCGTCGGCAAGACCGTGCATGTGCTGGATGGCGCGGGGCAGGCGCTGAAGTCGCTGGTCCACCCCACCACGGTCGGCGGCATCGCCATCGACGCCAAGGGCAAGCGGATCGCGGCCAGCCATTACGGCGGCGCGTCCCTGTGGTTCGTCGCCGCGAAGGAGGACAAGCCCAAGGTGCTGGAATGGAAGGGCAGCCACCACGCCATCCTGTTCAGCCCGGACGGCACCCATGTGGTGACCGCCATGCAGGAACCGGCGCTGCATGGCTGGCGGCTGGCGGATGGCCAGCACATGCGCATGTCCGGCTATCCCGGGAAGACGCGCAGCATCCATTTCTCCGGCCGCGGCCGCTGGCTGGCGACAAGCGGGGCGGAGAGCGTCGTGCTCTGGCCCTTCTTCGGCGGCGGGCCGATGGGCAAGGCGCCGACGGAACTCGCCGGGGGCGACGAGGTGCTGTGCAGCGCCGTCGCCTTCCACCCGCAGCACGAGGTGGTGGCGGCCGGCTTCGGGGACGGGTTGGTGCTGATGGCGGAAGTGGCCAGCGGCAAGGTGGTGCCGGTGGCGCCGCCCAAGGGCAGCGCCGTCTCGACCCTCGCCTGGAACGCGGCGGGCACGCATCTCGCCTTCGGGACGGAAGCCGGGCTCTGCGGCGTCGTCGACCTGTCCAAGCGGTAGGAGCGGAACCGATGCAGATCCTGGAGACGGCGCATCTGCGGATGCCGCGCCTCGGCCTCGGCACCTGGCCGATGAAGGGGGAGGAATGCACGCAGGCCGTGATCTCCGCCCTCGGCCTGGGCTACCGCCACATCGACACGGCGGAGATGTACGGGAATGAGGAGGCGGTCGGCGCCGGCCTCGCGCGGTCCGGCGTGGCGCGGGGGGAGATCTTCCTGACCACCAAGGTCTGGAACGACAAGCCGAAGGGCGATGCCATCCGCCGCGCCTTCGATGCCAGCCTGAAGCGCCTGGCGACGCCCTATGTGGACCTCTTCCTCATCCACTGGCCGTCGCCGGAGCTCGACCTGGCGGATGCGCTGAAGACGCTGGCGGCGCTGCGCGCCGAGGGGCGGGCCAAGGCGATCGGCGTCTCCAACTTCCCGCCGAAGCTGCTCCAGCGCGCCATCGGCCAGGGCGTGGGCCTCGCCTGCCTGCAGGTGGAACACCACCCGCTGCTGGACCAGTCCGCGCTGCGGCGCATCTGCGCGGCGGCGGGGATGGTGCTGACCAGCTATTCGCCGCTGGGCAAGGGGAACGTGCCCTCCGACCCCGTGCTGCAGGGCATCGGGCGGAAGCATGGGGTGACGGCGGCGCAGGTGGCGCTGGCCTGGCTGATGGCGATGCCGGGCGTCTCCGCCGTGCCCAAGGCCGCCAGCCCTGCGCGGCAGGCGGAGAACCTGGCGGCGCTGGATGTGAAGCTCGATGCCGGGGACCTCGCCGCCATCGCGGCGCTGCCGAAGGACCGGCGCTACGTGAATCCCGGCATGGCGCCGGATTGGGTGAACGGGTAGCGCCATGGCGGCCCTGGCGGCGATCGCGGGGCTGTTCCTGCTGGCCTGCGCCAGCCCCGGGCCGGTCTGGCTGGTCATCACCTCCACCGCCATCGGCGCCGGCCGCCGGGCGGGCGTGCTGGCGGGGCTCGGCGTGGCCTGCGCGACGCTGATCTGGGCGAGCATCGCCATGGCGGGGCTCGGCCTGGTGCTGGCGCGGATGGAATGGATCGGCACGACGATCCGCCTGGCGGGGGCGGCCTACCTCGTCTGGATCGGGTGGCGGATGCTGCGGGGCGCCGGCAGCCCGCCGGTGGCGCCGGGGGGCCTGCCGCGCGGTGGCGCCAGCGCCTTCCGGCGCGGCTTCCTGGCCAGCATCACCAACCCCAAGGCCGCGGCCTTCTTCGGCAGCGTCTTCGTGGTCACGCTGCCGGAAGCCGCGCCCGATGGCCTGCGGCTGGCGGCGGTGCTGATGCTGGGCGCGCTGTCCGCCGCCTGGCATGCGGGGCTGGCGGTGGTGTTCTCCACCGCGAGGGTCCAGGCCGCCTATGCGGCGTCGAAGCGGCGGCTCGACCTGGTGGTGGGCGTGGTGCTGATGGGGCTCGGGCTGCGGCTGGCGGTGGCGCGCTGAACGCTCAGGTGTGGTGCAGCGGCCGCTTGCGCATGCCGGGTTCCGCCAGGCAGGTCAGCATGGCGCGGCGGAAGGGCGGCGGGTCTTCCGCCATGGCATCCCGCCGTGCCGGATCCGCGGCGTGCAGCAGGAAGGGCGCGGCGCAGCCGAAGCCGGGGCCGCGCATCTGCGCCACCTCCGGCAGCGCATCGGCCGTGGCGGGCAGGGCCAGCATCGGGGCCAGGACGAGGATCGGCCAGGCGCGCATGGCGGGATCTTCCGTTGCTCCCGGCCACAACGCGGCGATGCCGGCTGCCGTTGCCGGGCGATTTTTTCGCCCCCCGTCTGGAACTGTGACGCCCCGCTGCTTTGTAATGGGCGCGCAGGCAGGAGGGGGGATTCCCATGGCGGCAGCATCCGAGGACGAGATCGACCTGGGCATCAGCCTGGAGACCGTCGCGACCATCGTGGACCAGGCCCGTGCCGTGCAGGGTGACGAGGAGGCGGAGCTTGGCGCGGCGGCCGATGATGGCGGCGACGATACCGACGTGGCCGGGCCGGACGACATCACGGAGGACAGCCTGCGCGCCTACATCACCGAGTTGAACGAGGATGAGCAGGCCGCGCTGATCGCGCTGTGCTGGGTCGGCCGCGGCGACTACGAGGCCGGCGAGTGGGAGGAGGCCGTGGGCCTGGCCGCGGAGCGGAATGATGGCCGCGATGCCGCCGATTACCTCCTCGGCATCGACAATCTCGGCGACCTGCTGAGCGAGGGCGTCGCCGCCTTCGGCCTGTCCCTGGAAGAAATCGAACGCTGACGAGAGACGGTCCAGGGGCGGTTCGCCCCTGGCGGATGGGGTGTGGGGAAGGCAGCGCCTTCCCCACGGTCAGGCATGGCGGATGACGGGCCCCGCCACCCCCGCAATCTCCCGGATCAGCTTGCGCCGCACCGCATTGCCGAAGGCCTCGAAATCCTCGGCCGCGATCATGAAGGCGCCCTGCCCGCCGATGACGCTGTCCCGGTAGTAGATGTCGAGCGGCACGGGCGGCGCGCGGCCGAAGGTCGGGCGGTCGTTCAGGATGGGCAGGCCGTTGATGGTGATGCCTTCCGCCACCGCGCGGTCGCGCGCCAGTTCGGCCGGCGGGCCGCTGTTGTTCACGCCGTCGCCGGAGACGTCGATGACCTTTCGCGTCGCCTCATGCGGGCATTCACCGATGGCGCGGCGAGAGGCCTCGATGGCGCCGGAGATGGAGGTCCAGGAGAGGGAGGCGCGCGGCGCCTGGGCGAGGGTATTGGCCCAGCCATCGGCATCCCCCTGGCTGGCGATGCGCGTCCAGGGGATGACGGTGCGCTGGTATTCGATGCCGGCCCATTCGATGTAGCAGAGGGCGACGGAGCCCAGCATGCCGCCGCGGATGGCTTCCACCACCTTGGGGTCGCTGATCGCGCTGCGGTAGCCTTCGCGCTGCAGCCTGGCCTCATCCTCGTCGATGGAGCGGCTGACATCGACGGCGAGGACGAGGGCGACATCCACCGGCTCATCCGCCCGGGCCGGGGTGATCCTGGCGAGGCTCGCCGCGCCGGCGGCGGCAATCAGGGACCTGCGGCGCATCGGCGGCCTCCGCGTCTGATGGTCCCGTCATGCAACAGCAACGGGGGCCGCCGGTTCAAGCCTCAATAAAGATTTTCAGCCTGGGAGGGTTCAGACCGCGCCGCTGACCGCAGAGATGACCCGCGCGACCTCCTGCTCCGTCAGGTAGGGGTGCATCGGGAGCGACATGATGCGCTGGCAGAGCATCTCCGCCACGGGCAGTTCGGGGGCGTTGCTGATGGCGCCGGCATGGGCGGCGGCGTAGGCGGGCTGCCGGTGCAGCGACTTCGGGTAGTAGATCGCGGTCGGCACGCCGGCGGCCTTGCAGGCGTCCTGGACGCGGGCGCGGGCGGCCTCGTCCTCCACCAGGATGGAATAGAGGCCCCAGGCGTGGTCGGTGCCCTCGGTCGTCACGGGGGTCTGGACCTTGCCGGCCAGGCCCTGGTTGTAGGCGGAAGCGATGCGGGCGCGGGATGCGAGTTCGGCCTCCAGCAGCCCGAGCTTCGGCAGCAGGATCGCGGCCTGCATGGTATCGAGCCGCCCGTTCATGCCGGTGCGCTCCACCTCGTAGCGCGTCTTGCCTTCGCCATGCGTGCGCAGGCTGCGCCACAGCTCCGCGCGGTCCGCGTCGTCCGTCAGCAGCGCGCCGCCATCGCCGTAGCAGCCCAGCGTCTTGGTCGGATAGAAGCTCAGCGCCGTCGCATGCCCCCAGCGGCCGAGGCGCTTGCCATGCAGAGCCGCGCCGAAGGCCTGGGCGGCGTCGTCGAGGGCGAACATCCCCTTCTCCGCGCAGAGCGCCTCGATCGCCGGCCAGTCGGCGGGCAGGCCGAAGAGGTCCACGCCCACGATGGCGGCGGGGCGCAGCCGGCCCTGGCTTTCCACCAGCGCGATGCGGCGCTTCAGGTCATCGATGTCGATGTTGAAGGTGCCGGGATGGACATCGACGAAGACCGGCGTGGCGCCGAGCACGAGGGGCACTTCCGCCGTCGCGGTGTAGGTGAAGGCGGGCAGGAAGACCGCGTCGCCCCGGCCGATGCCCGCGCCCATCATGGCGATCTGCAGCGCATCGGTGCCGGAGGAGACGCCGACGGCATGCGCGCAGCCCGCGAATGCGGCCAGCTTCTGCTCCAGCTCCTGCACCTCCGGCCCGTTGATGAATCGGCCGCTGTCGAGCACGGAGGCCAGGCGGCGGTCGATCTCCGCCCGGATCAGGGCCTGCTGGGCCTTCATGTCGAACAGGGCGATGGGGGGAGGCGTGGTCATGGTCATGCGTCATCCGGTCGATGCCGGGGTTCAATAGCCCCGGGGTGCCGCGTCGGCCAAATCACCGGGGGTTTCAGGGCGTTGCCGGGCGGCCCCGTTAGCGTGCCGGTGATGAAGGCGGGATCATGCTGGCGGCAACGAACTGAACCGAAGGTCCCCGCATGCGCCTCCGCCGCGCCTTTCTCCTCGGCTTCGGCCTGGTTGCCCTGCCGGGGCTTGTCCTCGCGCTCTGGTTCGCGGGGCAGGGCTGGCGCGCCGTCTCCGTCGCCGAAAGCGGGTTGCTGGCGACGCGCGCCATCAGCGACGTGCTGCGCGCCTCCTCCGTCTATGGCACCCAGGCGGGGCGGGTCAGCGCGGTGGCGCTGGCGGCGCAGCCGGACCTGGATGACCTGAACCGCGGCCATGCGGAGATGAGCGGCCTGCTGGCGACCGCCATCGCCAGCGCCACCGCGGCCGGCTTCGACCCGGCGCCCCTGGCGGCGACGCAGAGCCGGATGGAGGCCTTCCGGCTGCGGGCGATCGAACTGGCGCGCCTGCCGCCGGCGCAGCGCGATGGCTCGCTGCTGCGCGAATTGCCGGCCGCGCGGGCGGAGCTTGGCGGCGGCATGACGCAGCTGGCGCTGGCCATCGGGCGGGACCTGGCGCTGTCCCAGCCGGCGCTGGCCATGCGGCTGGAGATCGCGATGCATGTCGCCTCGCTGCGTGACCTCAGCGGCCAGCGATCCCTGCCGATGACGGGCTGGGTCGGCGGGCAGCCGGTGCAGCCGCAGGCCTGGCGCGCGGCGGTGGAACTCTCCGGCGGCATCCGGGAATCCTTCGCGAGCGCGGAGCGCCTGGCGCGCGCGATCGGCACGCCGCGGCTGCTGGCGGCGCTGGAGGAACAGCGGCGGAGCTTCCTCAACGGGTCGGAGGTGACCTGGCGGCGGGTGCTGGAGGAAGCCAGCGGCCGCATCGGCACCGCGGGCCAGGGCTGGTCGATGAGCCTGGCGGAATACCGCGCCTTCGCCCCGCCCGCGCTGACCGCGCAGGTGGCGCTGCGCGACGCGGCGCTGGAGGAGGCGCGGGAGTTCGGCGAGGCCGCGCTGGCGGCGGCGCGGTGGGAACTCGGCATGGCGGCGGCGACCGCCGGCGTGATCGGCGGCCTGCTGGTGGCGGCGCTTATCATGCTGCTGCGCCAGGTGATGCGCCCGATCGGCCTGCTGACCGGCACGGTGCGCCGGATCGGCGAGGGGGAGCTGACGCTGGCCGTGCCGGTGCGCGACCGGCCGGACGAACTCGGCGAGATGGCGCGCGCCGTGGACCAGCTGCGCCTGGCGTCGCTGGAGCGGGAGGCGCTGGAAGCGGCGCAGAAGGCGGAGGCGGCGGTGCAGCTGGAACGCGCGCAGCGCGTCGATGCGCTGCTGCGCGCCTTCGAGGAGGAGACCGCCGGCGTGCTGCGCAGCGTCGCCTCCGCCGCCACGCAGCTGGACGCGACCGCGGGCACGATGGCGGCGACGGCGGCGGACGGCACCCGGCGCGCCGAGGCGGTGGCGCGGTCCTCCGCCGAGGCGAGTGCCAGCGTCGGCAATGTCGCGGCGGCGACGGAGGAACTCTCCGCCTCGATCAGCGAGGTGATGCGCCAGGTGGAGGCGAGTGCCACGACGGCGCGGCAGGCGACGGAGGCGGCGGAGCGCACGGATGCGACGGTGCGCGGCCTGTCCGAAGCGGCGTCGCGCATCGGCGACGTGGTGCGCCTGATCGGCGACATCGCGGGCCAGACGAACCTGCTGGCGCTGAACGCGACCATCGAGGCGGCGCGGGCGGGCGAGGCCGGCAAGGGCTTCGCGGTGGTGGCTAGCGAGGTGAAGACGCTGGCGGCGCAGACGGCCAAGGCGACGGAGGAGATCGGCGCGCAGATCGCGGCGATGCAGACGGAGACGGGCCGGACGGTCGAGGTGGTGCGCGCCATCGCAGGCACGATCGAGGCGCTGAACCGCAACACCGCGCAGGTGGCGGAAGCGGCGTCGCAGCAGGCGCAGGCGACGCGGGAGATCGGCCGCGCCGCCGCGGCGGCCGCGCAGGGCACGCAGGAAGCATCCCACCACGCGACCGGGGTCAGCGAGGGCGCGGCCCAGACGGGGCAATCCGCGTCGGAAGTGCGCGGCGCCTCGGCGGAGCTGGCGCGCCAGGCGGAAGGGCTGCGCGGGCGGGTGGACCAGTTCCTGGGCGCCATCCGCGCTGCCTGAGGCGCGGGCCAGGGTTAAGGGACCGGCAAGCCGGCTGGCTTATGGTCGGAATGCGTCTGCCTGTCCGGGATATCCATGCGAATCCAGTCACGCTTCCTCCTCGGCTTCATCGCCATCGCCGCGCCGGGCCTGGCGCTGTCCGCATGGTTTGCCAGTGAGGCCTGGCGTGATTCCGCGCGGGCGGACCGGGCCATCCGCGCGACGCAGGTGTTCAGCGACATCGGCCGCGCGCAATCCAGCTTCGCGGTGCAGACCGGCAACCTGACCGTCGCCTTGCGCGCGCCGGCGCCGGACCTTGCCGGCATGCGGCAGACGCATGAGGCGGCGATCCAGGGCCTGGCGGCGGCCGAGCGCAGCATGGGGGCGGCGGGCAGCGATGCCGCGGTGGTGCGGGAGGCTTCGGCCGCGCTGGAGGACCTGATGCGCCGCGTGACGGCGGCGGCCGCCCAGCCGGTGCCGGCGCGCGACCCCGCCCTGCTGGCGGAGGTGCTGGCGAAGCGGGCGGATCTCAGCACGCGGATGAGCGCGGTCGGCGGCGATGCGGCGCGCGTCATCACCAGCACCGCGCCGGCCGTCGCGCCCTTCATCGAGGTGGCGCTGCACGCCATGACGCTGCGGGAAGTGGCGGGTCGCCGGGCGCTCGGCGTCTCCCCCTGGGTGGGCGGCGCGCCGATCCAGGCGGAGGCGCTGGAAGGGCTGGTCGAGCTGAGCGGCCGGCTGACGGATGCCATGGCCAATATCGAACGGCTGGTCGAGGCCTCGGCCGCCCCCCGCCTGACGCGGGCGCTGGCCGACCTCAAGCGCCTGTTCGGGCAGGAGGCCGATCCCTACTGGCGCAGCTTCCTGCGGGTGGCGCGGGCGCGGCTGCAGCCGGCCACGGCGGAGACGCCCTGGCCGCAGGATACGGCGACCTATTCGCGCTACACCATCCAGACCCTGGCGCGGCTGCTCGACATGCGCGACGCGGCGCTGGACGAGGCGCTGGAACGCGCGTCGGCGGATGATTCCTCCGCCCGCATGCGGCTGGCGGCTTCCGTCGCCGGCATGGTGGTGACGGGCGGCGTGGTGGTGCTGGCGCTGCTGCTGCTGCTGCGCGGCATGGTGGCGCCGCTCGGCCAGCTGACCGGCACGGTGCGCCGGATCGGCGAAGGGGAGCTGACGCTGGCGGTGCCGGCGCGCGATCGGCCGGACGAACTCGGCGAGATGGCGCGGGCGGTGGACCAGCTGCGCCGCGCCTCGCTGGAGCGCGAGGCGCTGGAGGCCGCGCAGAAGGCGGAGGCGGCGGTGCAGCTGGAACGCGCGCAGCGCATCGACGCGCTGTTGGTGGCGTTCGAGGCGGAGACGGCGGATGTGCTGCGCGCGGTCGCTTCCGCGGCGACCGAACTCGACGCCACGGCGACCAGCATGGCGGCGACGGCGGCGGATGGCACGCAGCGCGCCGCCGCGGTGGCGCGATCCTCCGCGGAGGCATCGGGCAGCGTCGGCAGCGTGGCGGCGGCGACGGAGGAGCTCTCGGCCTCGATCAGCGAGGTGATGCGCCAGGTGCAAGTCAGCGCCGCCACGGCGCAGGAGGCGACGGAAGCGGCGGAGCGCACCGATGCGACGGTGCGCGGCCTGTCCGAGGCGGCGTCGCGCATCGGCGACGTGGTGAAGCTGATCGGCGACATCGCGGGGCAGACCAACCTGCTGGCCTTGAACGCGACGATCGAGGCGGCGCGGGCCGGCGAGGCCGGCAAGGGCTTCGCCGTGGTGGCCTCCGAGGTGAAGGCGCTGGCGGCGCAGACGGCCAAGGCGACCGAGGAGATCGGCGCGCAGATCGCGGCGATGCAGACCGAGACCGGCCGGACGGTCGAGGTGGTGCGCGCCATCGCGGGCACGATCGAGGCGCTGAACCGCAACACCGCCCAGGTGGCGGAAGCGGCGGCGCAGCAGGCGGAGGCGACGCAGGAAATCGGCCGCGCCGCCGCGGCGGCCGCGCAGGGCACGCAGGAAGCATCCCACCACGCGACGGGCGTCAGCCAGGGCGCGGAGCAGACGGGCCAATCCGCCAGCGAGGTCCGCGCCGCATCCGCCGACCTGGCGCGCCAGGCGGAAGGGCTGCGCGGGCGGGTGGACCAGTTCCTGGGCGCCATCCGCGCGGCGTGACGTGCGTGCCCCTTCGGTATCAAGGCGGCCCGGCCCCGGGCCCTGGCAAGGATTGAGCAGGATGCGCGTTCGCCAATTGCTGCTGCTGTGCTTCGCCCTGATCGCGCTGCCCGGGCTGGTGGCCCTGGCCTGGCAGGCCCGCGAAGCCTGGTCGGAACTGCGGCAGACGGAACGGGTGGTGACCTCCACCCGGCTGATCAGCGAGGTGCTGCGCGGGCAGACCGCCTTCGCGCTGCAATCCGCGCGCATCAGCACCGCCATGGCGGTGCCGCAGCCGGACCTGGCGGATCTGCGCGCGGGGCAGGAGGAGATGCAGCGGCTGCTGGCCGCGGCGGAGATGAATGCGCGCACCGTGGGGCTGGATTCCGCCCCGGCGCGGGACGCGCTGCAGGCGATGACGGCGCTGACGCAGCGCGCCATCGCGGCGGCCCCCCAGCCGCCGGCCCAGCGGGATCCGGCGCTGCTGCGCGAACTCTCCCAGGTGCGCAACGACCACGGCAACCGGCTGAGCGGCCTGGCGCGGGAAGCGGCGCGCGAATTGTCGCGCCTGGCGCCGGCGCTGGCACCGCTGCTGGAGACGGCGATGCAGGGCGGCCAGCTGCGCGACATCGCCGGGCGGCGCGGCCTGCTGCTGAACGGCTGGGTCGGCGGCGGCGCCATCACGCCCGAGGCGCTGGCGACGGCGCAGCAGCTGACCGGCCGGGTGGAGGAGATCCTCGCGACGCTGGAACGGCTGGTGGAGGCGGTGGGGTCCGCGCCCGTCTCGCGGGCCTATGAGACCTCCATCCGCCAGGGCTACCTGGTGACCGGGGAGCCCGGCTTCCGCACCCTGGTCCGCATCGGCGGCGTGCGCCTGGCGGGCGGCAGCGAGGCCTGGCCGAACGACCCGACCGCGCATCGCCGCTTTTCCACCGGCGCGCTGACGCAGATGGTCGGCGTGCGGGATGCGGCGCTGGAGGAAGCGATCGCCAAGGGCGAGGCGATGGTGGCCAAGGGGTGGCAGGACCTCATGATCATCGGCGCCATGGCGCTGGCCACGCTGGCGGTGATGGGCGGCGCGCTGGTGGTGATCCTGCGGCGCCTCGTCTCCCCGCTCGGCGACCTGGCCCGCGTGGTGCGGCGGATCGGCGGCGGGGAGCTGACGCTGGAAGTGCCGGGCAGCGCGCGGCGCGACGAGCTGGGGGAGGTGGCGCAGGCGGTGGAGCAGCTGCGCGCGGCTTCCGCCGAACGCAACGCGCTGGAAGCGGCGCAGGCGGCGGAGCGCGAGGCGCAGGCCGCGCGGGCGGCGCGCGTGGACGCGCTGCTGCGGGAGTTCGAGGCCGAGACGGCCGATGCGCTGCGGACCGTCGCCTCCGCGGCGACGGAGCTGGACGCGACGGCGACGGGCATGGCGACGACGGCGCGGGACGGTTCGGCGCGCGCGGCCGCCGTGGCGGACAGCACGGCCATGGCCAGCGCCAATGTCGGCAGCGTGGCGGCGGCGACGGAGGAACTCTCCGCCTCGATCGGGGAGGTCGTGCGCCAGATCGACGCCAGCGCCGCGGCGGCGCGGGAGGCGACGGAGGCGGCGGAGCGCACCGATGCGACGGTGCGCGGCCTGTCCGAAGCCGCGTCGCGCATCGGCGACGTGGTGCGCCTGATCGGCGACATCGCGGGCCAGACGAACCTGCTGGCCCTGAACGCGACCATCGAGGCCGCTCGGGCGGGGGAGGCCGGCAAGGGCTTCGCCGTGGTGGCGAGCGAGGTGAAGACGCTGGCGGCGCAGACGGCGAAGGCGACGGAGGAGATCGGCGCGCAGATCGCGGCGATGCAGACGGAGACGGGCCGGACGGTCGAGGTGGTGCGCGCCATCGCCCGGACCATCGACACGCTGAACACCGCGACGGCGCAGGTGGCGGAGACGGCGGCGCAGCAGGCGGCCGCGACGCAGGAGATCGGCCAGGCGGTGGCGCAGGCCGCGTCCGGCACGCGCCAGGCCTCGGAACACGCGGCGGGCGTCAGCCAGGATGCGGAACGCACGGGCAGCGCGGCGGCGGAGGTGCGCGGCGCCTCGGCGGAGCTGGCGCGGCAGGCGGAAGGGCTGCGGGGCAAGGTGGACCACTTCCTCGGGGCCATTCGCGCGGCGTGACCCTGCGCTAGAAGGGGGGCTCCTGATGGGGAGCCCCCTGCGTGACGCCTGTTGACCACTGGATCGGCGTGCCGGGCGGGAGGCTGTTCGCCCGGGCTTGGCGGCACAAGCCGGGGCGCCCGACCATCCTGCTGCTGCATGATTCGCTGGGCTGCGTGGCGCTGTGGCGGGATTTCCCGGAGAGGCTGGCGGCGGCCACGGGGATGGGCGTCGTCGCCTATGACCGGCTGGGCTTCGGGCAGTCCGACCCGCATCCGGGGCGGCTGGCGCCGGGCTTCATCGAGGAAGAGGGGCGCGTCGCCATCCCCGCGATCCGGGCGGCGCTCGGCCTGGGGCGCATCATCCCGCTGGGGCACAGCGTGGGCGGGGGGATGGCGGTGGCGGCGGGTGCCGATGGCCCGGCCGTGGTCACGGTGGCGGCGCAGGCCTTCGTGGAGGACCGGACGCTGGCGGGGATCCGGCAGGCCGAAACCCTCTTCGCCGATCCCGCGCAGGTGGCGCGGCTGGAACGCCATCACGGGGCCAAGGCGCGCTGGGTGCTCGACGCCTGGATCGGCACCTGGCTGTCGCCTGGTTTCGCGGGCTGGACGCTGGACGGGGCGCTGGCGCGGCTGCGGGCGCCGGTGCTGGCGGTGCATGGGGAGCGGGATGAATACGGATCCGCGCTGCATCCCGAACGCATCGTGGCGCGGGCCGGCGCGGGCGGGCAGGCGGTGATCCTGCCGGGCTGCGGCCATGTGCCGCATCGCGAACAGCCGGAGGCGCTGCTGGCGGCGGTGGCGGGGTTCCTCCGGGCCCGCTCATGCTGACCGCCTTCCTGGCGGTGGTGCCGGTCTTCGCCGTGATCGGCGCGGGCTATGCGGCGGGGCGCTTCGGCTGGATGGGCCCGACGGCGAGCGGGGAGCTGAACCGCTTCGTCATCGCGCTCGGCCTGCCGGCCATGCTGTTCCTGGTGATGGCGGAGGCGGATTGGGCCCGGCTGTGGCAGCCGGGCTTCGTCGCCGCCTTCGTGCTCGGTGCCTGCCTGATGCTGCTGGCGGTGATGGCGTGGCGGCTGCGGCGGGGGGAGGGGCTGACGGCGGCCGCGCTGCAGGGGCTGAACGCGGGCTATGCCAATGTCGGCTACATGGGCTTCTCGATCTGCGGGGCGGTGTTCGGGCCGGGCAGCGTGGCGCTGGTCTCGGTCGCGACCATCCTGACGGCGAGCGTGGTGCTGGCGGTGGCGCTGACGCTGATGGAGGCGGGGCGGCAGGCGGAGGCGCATCCGCTGCGGCTCGGCCTGCGCGTCGGGGCCTCCCTGCTGCGCAACCCCGTGGTGGCGGCGCCGCTGCTGGGCGCGGCCTGGGCGATGGCCGGGATCACGATGCCGGAGAGCCTGGCGAGCGTGGCGCGGATGCTGGGCGCGGCGGCGAGCCCCTGCGCGCTGCTGGCGATCGGCCTGTTCTTCGCGCTGCCGGCGGCGCGGATGCCGGAGGGAGGCGGCCTGCCGATCGGCATCGCCCTGCTGAAGCTGCTCGGCCAGCCGCTGCTGGCCTGGCTGCTCGGGCGCTACGCCTTCGGGGTGGAGGGGGAGGCGCTGGGCGTGCTGGTGCTGCTCTCGGCCCTGCCGACGGGGACGGGCGCCTTCATGCTGGCCGACCGCTACCGCACCAACCTGGCCGCGACCTCGCGCATCATCCTGCTGTCCACCGCCGCCTCGGTGCTGACGCTGACGGCGCTGATCATGGCGCTGGGGCTGATGTAGCCGGCGCGTCAGGGCGCCTTGCCGTTGGTCTCGTGCTCGAATTCCGGAACCAGGGCGCCGAGGCGGGCGAGGGCCGCCTTGCGGTCCCCGGCGGCGGCGAGGGCGGCGACGGCATCGATGGCGCGGCCCATCTCCGCCGCATCCGTGGTGCGCGGCGTGGCCACCAGCAGGCCCGGGAAGTTGGTGGGGCTGGGGGGTTCCTGGCCGTGGAACAGCTCCTCGAACAGCTTCTCCCCGGGGCGAAGGCCGGTGAAGCGGATCTCGACATCGTCATCGGGACGCAGCCCCGCCAGGCGGATCATGCGGCGGGCGAGGTCCACGATCTTCACGGGATCGCCCATGTCGAGGACGAAGATCCCGCCCTCCCGCAGTTCCGGCGGCTGGTCCTGCCGGTCCGTGGCGCCGACGACGCTGGCCTGGAGGACGAGGCCCACGGCCTCCCGCACCGTCATGAAGTAGCGGCGCATGTCGGGGTGGGTGACGGTCAGCGGCCCGCCGCGCTCCAGCTGCCGGCGGAACAGCGGCACGACGGAGCCGGTGGAGCCGAGGACGTTGCCGAAGCGGACGGTGACCAGGCGCATGCCGGTGCCGGATTGCCGGGCGCCGCGGTCCAGCGCCTGGCAGTACATCTCCGCCAGCCGCTTGGAGGCGCCCATGACGCTGGTCGGGTTCACCGCCTTGTCGGTGGAGATGAAGACCATCAGCGAACAGCCGGCCTCCCGCGCCGCATCGGCGACGATGCGGGTGCCGAGCGCGTTGGTCAGCAGGCCCTCCAGCGGGTCGTTCTCCACCATCGGCACATGCTTGAGGGCGGCGGCGTGGAAGACGAGCTCCGGCCTGATCTCCGCCATGAGGCGCGCCATGCGGGCGCTGTCGCGGACATCGGCCAGCACCGCGCGGCGGGGCACGCCGGGGTGGCGTTCGCGAAGCTCCAGGTCGATCTCGTAGAGGACGTATTCGCCGTGGTCGAGCAGCGTGAGGCTGGCCGGGCCGAGGGCGGCGACCTGGCGGGCGAGCTCGCCGCCGATGGTGCCGCCGGCGCCGGTGACCAGCACGCGGCGGCCCTGCACCAGGCGGGCCATGCCTTCGCGGTCCAGCGGCACCTGTGGGCGGTCGAGCAGGTCCTCGATCTCGACCGCGCGGAGCGTGACGCGGGGCTCGGCTTCCGCGCGTTCGCCGGGGCGGCGGCTGGCGGGGCCTAGCGCCGTGGGAAGGGGGGCGCGCTTCACGGGCAGGCCGTGGCGGTCCGCGGCGTCGAGCAGCCGTTGCAGTTCCAGGCCCTGCAGCTGGGGGGTGGCGAGGATGATCTGGGCGGGAAGGCGCCCTTCCTCCCGCAGCTGGTCGAGGATGGCGGCCGCATCCTCCGCCGTGCCGAGGATGGGCAGGCCATGGATGCGGCGGCCCAATTGCCTTGACCGCAGCGAGAGGATGCCGGTGACGCGGTAGGCGGGGCTGCGTTCCTGGCCGATGGCGCGGATGAAGAGGTCCGCCCCATCGCCGGCGCCCACCAGCAGGACGGGGGCGGCGGGCGTGTCGGAAAGCGGGCCGCCGCGGCCGGCGTGCCGCAGGCGCGCGGCGATGCGGGGCGCGGCCAGCAGGGCGGCGAGGACCAGGGCGTGGATGGCGGGGAAGCCTGGGTTGGGCGGCACCCAGGCGCCGGCCCCGTGCAGGCCGATGGCGGTGATCAGCGCCGCGGCCCCGGCGGCGCCGGTGGTGGAAAGCGCCTCCGGCAGGGAGGCGAAGCGCCAGTATTGCTGCGGCAGGCGCAGCGGCACGCCGACCGCCAGCAGCGCCGCGATGGTGCCGGGAATGGCGGCCGCCCACCACAGGGCGGGCGGCCAGGCGCCGGGCGCGGCCAGCCAGACCGCGGCGGGCAGGGCGAGTGCCGCCACCAGCGAATCCAGGGCGAGGTTGAGGAGGATGCGGTCCCGAGCCGAAGCAGCCATGGGCGGTTGCTACTCCCGCGCGGGCGCGGTCGCTAGTGGCGGCCGGTTCCGCCCCCCTCGGGACAGCCGGCGCTGGCCGTGCCATGAATCGAGAAACGGATCAGGGGAACGCGGCCATGGCCGAGGGCAGGCTGGTGATCGGGACGAAGCGCTACTCCTCCTGGAGCCTGCGCGGCTGGCTGATGGTGCAGCTGGCGCAGCTCGACGTGGAGGAGGTGGTGGTGCCGCTGGCGGGCGGCGGGGGCACCCAGGCCATCAAGGCGATCTCCCCCAACGGGATGGTCCCCTACCTCGAACATCGCGGCGCGCGGATGTGGGAGAGCATCGCGATCGCGGAATACTGTTCCGAGTTCAAGGCCGACCTCTGGCCGCGCAAGCGGGCGGCCCGCGCCCATGCGCGCAGCATCGCGGCGGAGATGCATGCGGGTTTCCGGGCGTTGCGCATGGCGATGCCGATGAATCTCGGCCGGGAATTCCCGGGCCATGGCCGCAATCCGGAGAGCCTGGCGGACATCGCCCGCATCCAGGCGATCTGGGCGGAGGCGATCGGCGAGTATGGCGGGCCTTTCCTGACCGGCATCGACTTCACGCTGGCCGATGCGATGTATGCCCCCGTGGTGGCGCGCTTCCTGACCTGGCAGCCGGAGTTGAACGGCACCTCCCGCGCCTATGTCGCGGCCGTGCGCGCGCATCCGCTGGTCGATCGCTGGTACCGCGAAGCCGCGGCCGAGCCGGCGGAGTGGCTGCTCGACAAGTACGAGAACCCCGCCCTGTGAGGATGGTCCCCTTCACGACGGTCCAGGCCCGTCTCGGGCCTGGTGGATGGGGTCCGGGGAAGGCAAAGCCTTCCCCGATGCTCCCATGAGTTCCGCCACGGTCCTCGACCATCTCGGCCTCTGTGCCCGCGACCCCGCGCCCTTGTGGGCCGCGTGGGAGCGGATGGGCTTCGTCCTTTCCCCCTTCGCGCAGCAATCCGGCCGGCGGACGCCGGATGGCCCGGTGGAGCCCTTCGGTTCGGCCAATCGCTGCGCCTTCCTGAAGCATGGCTATGTCGAGCTGCTCGGCATCCATGACGCGTCGCTGTTCTCCAACGGGCTGGACGGCTTCCTGGCGCGCTACGCCGGCGCGCATATCTGTGCCTTCGGGATGGAGGATGCGGAGGGGAATCTGGCGCGGCTGCGGGCGGGGGGGATGGCGATCCCGGGGATTGCCTGGCTGCAGCGCCCGGTCGAGGCCGGCGGGCCGATCGCCCGTTTCGCCCGGCTGCCCTTTCCCGATGCGCCGGAGGGGCGGATCCAGCTGGTGCAGCACATGACGCCGGAGCTGGTCTGGGACCCGCGCTGGATGGGCCACACCAATGGCGCGGAGGCGCTGGAGGCGGCGATCCTGGCCGCCGCCGACCCGGCGGAGACGGTGGCGCGGCTGTCGCGCCTCACGGGGCTGCCGGCGGAGCCCGATCCGGTGGCGGGCTTTCGCGTGAGGCTGCCGGGCGCGGCCGGCGCGGCGGGGCCGTTCTCCCCGGCCATGGAGACGGTGGTGCGCATCCTGCCGGCGGCGGCGCTGGGGCGGGTGCTGCCGGGGGTGGCGGCGCCCGCCCTGCCCTTCATGGCGGGGATGGTGATCCGGACGGGCGACCAGGGAAGGGCCGCGCGCGCCGTGCTGGCGGGGCTGCCGCTGCGGGACGTGCCGGGTGGGATCATGGTGCCGCCGGAGGCAGCGGGCGGCGCCGCGGTGGTGTTCCGGTGACCTCCGTCGCGGCGATCCGCGCCTCCATCCGCACCTATCTGCGCGAGCCCGGGCGGGCGGCGGCGCTGGACGGGTTCCAGGCGCGGTTCCTGGGGCCGGGGGAGCTTGGCTTCGATGTGGGTGCCCATGTGGGCGATCGCGCGGCCAGCTTCCGGCGGCTCGGCGCGCGCGCGGTGGCGGTGGAGCCGCAGCCGCTGCTGGCGCGCTTCCTGCGCCGCGCCTTCCGGGGGGATGCCGGCTTCACCCTGGTGGAATCGCTGGTGGGCGAGGCGGTGGGCGAGGCCGTGCTGCGGGTGAACTCCGCCAACCCCACGGTCGCCACCGCCAGCGCCGATTTCGTGGCCGCCGCCGATGGCGCGGCGGGGTGGGAGGGCCAGGTCTGGGACCGGGAACTCCGCCTGCCCGTGACGACGCTGGATGCGCTGGCGGCCGCGCATGGCATCCCCGACTTCGTGAAGATCGATGTCGAGGGGTATGAGGCGGTGGCGCTGGCGGGGCTGACGCGCGCGCCGCGCAGCCTCTCCTTCGAATTCACCACCATCCAGCGCGGCGTGGCGGCTGCCTGCCTCGATCGGCTCTCGGCCCTCGGTTTCCGCCACTTCAATGCCTGCCTGGGGGAGGGCATGCGCTTCGCCCACCCGGCGCCGATCGGGGCGGCGGCGATGGCCGCCTGGATCGAGGCGCTGCCGCATGAGGCCAATTCGGGCGATGTCTATGCCAGCCTGGAGCCCGGGCGCCTGATGTGAGGAAAGCCGCCATGCACCTGCCCCGGATCCTGTGCCTCGCGCTGATGCTGGGGGCGGCGCCGGCGCTGGCGGACCAGCCCGATTACGACGAGCGCGGCGTGCCGGAAGGGTCGATCGCGACCAGCCTGCCCGCCGGCGGCGATCCCTTCGGCCACCGGGCGGCGCTGGCGGAGCGGGGCGTGACCTTCAACCTCTGGTACCGCAACGACGTGCTGTCCAACCTCTCCGGCGGGCAGCGGCGGGGCACGGTGGACCAGGGGATGCTGGAGACCAGCCTCGCCGCCGATCTGGAGAAGCTGGCCGGGCTCACGGGGCTGCGCTTCTACGGAAACGCCTTCGTGCTGCACAACACCGGGCGGATGCGGCGCGACTATGTCGGCGGCGTCAACACCATCGCGGCGATCGAGGGCGTGCCGACCGCCAGGCTGTCCGAGTTCTGGCTGGAACAGGGCCTGGCCGGCGGCACGGTGCGGCTGCGGGCGGGGCAGCTGGCGGCGGATGTGGAGTTCTTCTTCTCCGAGGCCTCCGCCCTGTTCCTGCAGAGCGACTTCCCGACCATCGCCGCGCTGAACCTGCCGAGCGGCGGCCCGGCCTATCCGCTGGCGACGCCCGGCGTGATGGTGGCCTGGGATGTGGCGGAGGACACGACCCTCAAGCTCGCGGTCTTCAACGGCGACCCGGCCGGGCGGGGGGAAGGCGACGAGCAGCAGCGCAACCGCCACGGCACGAATTTCCGGACCCGGGACCCGGCCCTGATCTTCGCGGAGGCGCAGTTCCGCGCCAACCAGGGGGAGGAAGGCCTCGCCCGCACGGCCAAGCTCGGCGGCTGGGCGCATCCCGGCGGCTTCGACGACCAGCGCGTGGCGGAGGGCGGCGACCCGCGCCGGCGTCGCGGCCAGGGCGGCGTCTATGGCGTGCTGGACCAGCAGCTCTGGCGGCCGGCGGGCGGCGATGCGGGCAGCGGCGTGACAGGCTTCCTCCGCGCGGCGGCCAGCCCGGGGGAGCGCAGCGTGATCGGCTTCCAGGCGGATGGCGGCGTGGTGGCGGCGGGGCTGGTCCCCGGGAGGCCGGAGGACCGGCTCGGCATCAGCCTGCTCTATGCGCGCTTCTCCGACGCCGTGCGGGACCAGGACCGGGAGGCGCGGCGGCTGGGCGGCACGGAGGGCGTGCGCGGCCATGAGATGAACCTGGAGGCGACCTGGCAGGCGGAGGTGGTGCCGGGCTTCAGCCTGCAGCCCATGGTGGCCCGCGTCTGGCACCCCGGCGGCGTGCCGGGGCGCAATGCGGTGGTCGCCGGCCTGCGGACCCAGCTGCGGTTCTGAGGCCGAAGCGCCGCGGTCCAGGCGCCGCGGCGCTGCCCCGGCCCCTGCACCGTCCAATCTTGCCCCGGCGCGCCCCGCCGTGCTGTAGCGGCCCCGCATGACCGTCCCCGCCTTCCTGGAACACCTGGCCTTCGCGGGCGCGCTGGCGGTGTTCTCCGCCCTCGCCGTGCGGCTGATGATCGCCTTCCCGATCCTTGACCACCCGAATGCCCGCAGCGCCCATGTGCGGCCGACCCCGCGGGGCGGCGGCATCGGCGTGGTGCTGGCCTTCATGGCGGGGATGCTGGTGCTCTACCAGGTCGCGAATTTCGCGCGGGTGGCGGACCGGCAGTTCATCGGCGTGATCCTGGCCGCGGGCGCCATCGCCGGTGTCGCGCTAGTGGATGACGTGCGGGACCTCTCCGCCCGGCTGCGGCTCGCCGCGCAATGCCTGGCGGCGCTGGTGGCGGTGGCGAGCGGCCTGGTGGTGCAGAAGCTGGCGCTGCCCTGGATCGGCGTGGTGGAGCTGGGCTTCCTCGGCACGGCGCTGACCCTGGTCTGGATCGTCGGCTGCACCAATGCCGTGAACTTCATGGATGGGCTGGACGGGCTGGTGGGCGGCACGCTGCTGCTGGCCAGCGCCGCGCTGGCGCTGCTGGCGGCGATGCAGGGGGGCTGGTTCGTCTATGCCGCGGCGCTGTTCCTGGCCGCCGGCTTCGCGGGCTTTCTTCCGTTCAACCTGCACCCGGCCCGCATCTTCATGGGGGATGTCGGCAGCCAGTTCGCGGGCTTCATGCTGGCGGTGCTGGCCGTCGCGGCATCGCGCTTCGACGGGCAGCAGGTGTCGTTCCTCATCGTGCCGCTGCTGATCTTCGGCCTGCTCTTCGATGCGGGCTTCACCCTGGCGCGCCGCGCGCTGATGCGGGAGAGGCTGGCGGAGGGGCACCGGACCCACCTGTACCAGCTGGCGCAGCGCTCCGGCGTGCCGGTCCGCACCGTGGCGGCGGTGCATTGGGGCTTCGCGGCCTTCCACGCGGCACTCGCGCTGGCCTTCCTGCAGCTGCCGCCGCCCTTGAAGCCGCTGGTGGTGGTGCCGGCAGTGGCGGGGCAGCTGGTGTGGATGGGCTTCGTGCTGCGCCGGATGAAGCGGGCCGGGCTCGGCTGGCGGTAGCGGTCACGCCGCTGTCCGGATGAAGTCGATGAAGGCGCGCAGCGGGCCGGGGACCAGGCGCCGGCCGGGATAGTACAGGAAGGGCCCCGGAAAGGGCTGCCACCAATCGGGCAGCACCGGTTCCAGCACGCCGCGGTCGACATACGGGCGCAGCCAGTCCTCGAACAGATAGACGATGCCGGTGCCGGCGATCGCGGCCTCCACCGCCAGGTCCACCGCCCCGCCGATGCTGACCAGCAGCGGTCCGCTGGGGTCCACGCGCACGACCACCCCCTCCCGCTCGAATTCCCAGGGCAGCAGGGGGCGGCCCGGGAAGCGGCCGCGCAGGCAGGCATGGGCCATCAGGTCGCGCGGATGGGTGGGATGGCCATGGCGGCGCAGATAGGCCGGCGCCGCCGCGGCGGCGAAGCGCTGGCGGCGCGGGCCGATCGGCACCGCGATCATGTCCTGCTCCAGCCGCTCATCGTAGCGGATGCCGGCATCGCAGCCAGCGCCGAGAACATCGACGAAGCTGTCCTCCGCCGTCACCTCCAGCCGGATGCCGGGATGGGCGGCAAGGAAGGGTGGCACGATCCGCGGCAGCACCAGCCGCACGGCGCTGACCGGGACATTGAGGCGCAGCGTGCCCGTCGGCGTGTCCCTCAGGCTGCCCACGGCATCGAGCGCCGCCTCCACCTCCCCCAGCGCGGGGCCGAGGCGATCGAGCAGCCGCTGGCCCGCCTCGGTCGGGCGCACGCTGCGCGTGGTCCGGTGCAACAGGCGCAGGCCGAGGCCCGCTTCCAGCCGGCGAACGGCCTCGCTGAGCCCCGAGGCGCTGGCGCCCGTGGCGCGGGCGGCATCACGGAAGCCACGCGCCCGGGCGACGGCGAGGAAGGCGTTCAGGTCACCGAGATCCACGGCCATTGTTCGAATTCCCGCACGGGCTGTGCCGACCATAGCCGATTATCGCGCAATGCCGCCGCGACCATCTTCGCCCCGTTCACAGGAGAACGACGATGGACAGCATCACGCAGCCCGGCACCTATCGGCTCGGCGACCGGCAGGTGCGCCGGATCGGCTACGGGGCGATGCAGCTGGCGGGGCCCGGCGTCTTCGGGCCGCCACGGGACCCGGAAGCGGCGCGCAGGGTGCTACGGGAAGCGGTGGCCGGCGGCGTCAACCACATCGACACCAGCGACTTCTACGGCCCGCATCTCACCAACCGGCTGATCCGCGACGCGCTGTCCCCCTATCCGGACGACCTGGTCATCGTCACCAAGGTCGGCGCACGGCGCGGGGAGGATGCATCCTGGCTGCCCGCCTTCTCCCCGGCCGAGATCGTGCAGGCCGTGCACGACAATCTCCGCAACCTCGGGCTGTCGGCCATGGAGGTGGTGAACCTGCGCTGCATGTTCGCGGTGCACGGCCCGGCGGAGGGCTCCGTCGCGCCGCAGCTGGAAGCGCTGGCGGGGCTGCAGCGGCAGGGGCTGGTACGGCACATCGGCCTGAGCAACGCGACACCGCGCCAGGTGGCGGAGGCCCGGGGCATCTGCGCCATCGCCTGCGTGCAGAACCTCTACAACCTGGCGCATCGCGACGATGACGCGCTGATCGACGAGCTGGCGCGGGACGGCATCGCCTATGTGCCCTTCTTCCCGCTGGGCGGCTTCCAGCCGCTGCAATCCGCGGCGCTGGCGTCGGTGGCGGAGGAGGTCGGGGCCACGGCGATGCAGGTGGCCCTGGCCTGGCTGCTGCGCCGGTCGCCCAACATCCTGCTGATCCCCGGCACCTCCTCCCCCGCGCATCTGCGGGAGAACCTGGACGCCGGGGCGCTGGTGTTGCCGGCGGGGGCCATGGCGCGGCTGGATGGGATCGGGCGCGGCTGAGGCCCTCAGCGCATCTCCATCGTGACCGGCGGGACCTCGTTCCCCACCCATTGCTCGCTGCGCAGCACGGCGCCGGTCTCGGGATCCGCCCAGAAGCGGTTGACGAAGCCGCCCAGGGGGCTGGTGCATTCCTCCCGCACCAGGATCTCCCCCGCGCGGCGGGAGGCGGTGAGCCGGCACTCGATCACCAGGCCGAAGCGCATGGTGGAAGGCTCCCGGCTCGCCCCCGCCAGGTCCACGGTGCGCCGCGTGCTGGCGGGCTGGTCGAGCAGGGCGGCCACATCCTCCAGCGGGTCGGGCCCCTCCTGCCGCGTCGCGGTCAGCATCTGGCCGAGGCCCGCGGTCGCGATGATGCGCGGCCCGTCCGTCGCCACCGCCACGCCGCCATCGGCGCGCCAGAGGCGGCGATTGCCGGTCTGCTGCGCCAGGGCGAAGACCAGGGATTGCCGCTGGCCGGACAGGCGAAGCCCCCCGGCGGGCAGGGCGGGTGCGGGGGCGGGCGCCTCCGCGGCGGGCATCACGCCGCGCAGCGCCTCCGCCACCGGCGTGTCGCCACAGCCGGCGAGCAGCAGCGCGAGCACCAGCCCGATGGCCCGCCGCCGCATCAGGCGGGCCGGGCGCCCGGCCCGCGCCACTGCAACAGCGTCAGCGCCGCCGCCAGGCCAAGGCCGATCCAATGGGGTACCGGCACGACCCCCGGCGCCAGCGCATCGAGCGAGGCGGGGAAGATCATCAGCACCCCGGCCACCACCAGCGCCAGCCTCTCCCACCCCGGCATGGCGCGGATCAGGAAGCCCTGGCAGGCCGCGGCCAGCGCCGCCAGCCCGGCCGTCGCCAGCACGATCTGCCAGGCGACATCGACCCAGGTCATGGAGGCGGTGAAGCGCAGCAGCAGCCCGACCCCTTCCGGATCGGTCACGAAGACGAAGGGCAGGACGAAGGCGGGCAGGGTGTATTTCCAGGCCTGGAGGGTGGTGCGGTAGGGGCCGGCCCCCGTGATCGCACTCGCCGCGAAGGGGCTGAGCGCGGTGGGGGGCGAAACCTCCGACAGCACGGCATAGTAGAAGACGAACATATGCGCGGCGTAGTCCGGGACGCCAAGCTTCATCAGCGCCGGCGCCGCAACCACCGCGCAGATGATGTAGCTGGCCGTCACCGGCACCGCGAGGCCGACGACCCAGACGATCAGCGCCGTGTAGATCGCCGTGATCACCAGGCTGCCGCCCGCCGCCTGGATGGCGATGTCGGAGAATTTCAGCCCGAGCCCCGTCAGCGTGATGACGCCCACGATGATGCCCGCGCAGGCGCAGGTGGCCGCGATGCCGACGGACTGCACCGCGCCACTGGCCAACGCATCGATCAGCTTGCGGGGCGTGATCGCCGTCTCCCGCTTGATCCAGGACAGCACGACGGCGACGAGGGTGGCGTAGAGCACGCTGAGCGTCGCCGAATAGCCGATGCCCATGAAGACGACGATCGCGACCAGCGTGGAGAAGTGGAAGCCGTATTCCCGCACCAGCTTGCCGACGGGATCGACCTTCATCGCCTCCGGCGGCGCCGCATTCGGGTCCGCCGCCCGCCGCGCCGCGATGCGCCGCTGGTCCAGCTCCACCATGAAGAGCAGGGAGGCGTAGTAGAGGCAGGTCGGCACGATCGCCATGACGATGACGTCGAGATAGCCGATCTTCAGATACTCGGAGATCAGGAAGGCCGCGGCACCCATCACGGGCGGCGACAGGATGGCGCCGAGCCCGCCGGCCGCGAGCAGCCCGCCGGCATCATCCGCGCGATAGCCGACCTGGCGCATCATCGGCCAGGCGACGGTGCCGAGCGTGACGGTGGTCGCCACCCCCGATCCCGAAGGCCCGCCGAGCAGGAAGGAGGACAGCACCACGGTGCGCCCCGCACTCGATGGCTTGCCACCCGTCAGGCTGAAGGAGAAATCGACGAAGAATTTTCCCGCGCCCGTGGCCTGGAGAATGGCCCCGTAGATCGTGAACAGCACGATCAGCGTGGCGGAGACATCGATCGCCGTGCCGAAGATCCCCTCCAGCGTGATGGTGATGTGGGGGATCAGGCGTTCCATGTCGTAGCCCTGGTGCCGCCAGGGCGGCGCCAGGTGATTGCCGAAGAAGGCATAGAGCAGGAAGGCGATCGCCACCGCCGGCATGATCCAGCCCGTGGCGCGGCGCGTCACCTCCAGCACCAACGCAATCAGCATCCAGCCGACGACCAGGTCCATCGGCTCGGGGAAGATGTAGCGATCCTGCAAATCATCGCCGCCGGCGATCAGATACCAGATGCAGTAGATCCCCGCCGCGATCAGCGCCCAGTCCCAGACCATCACCCGGTGCCGGAAACGCCGGTGCATCGGGAACAGCGCGAAACCCAGCACCATCGCGAAACCGACATGCACGTAGCGCAGCGTCGTCGTCGGCACGATGTCCCAGGCCGCCCAGAGATGGAACAGCGACATCGCGAGCGCGACACCCACCGCCGCATGCCCCAGCAAGCCAGGCAGCCGGTTCTGCGCACCCTCCTCCTGCTCGATCAGCGCCTCCACCTTCGCGGCGGTCGCGTCATCCAGGGCACCCTTCGGCACCTCGGGCGGGAGGACACTGGTGCTCATCGGCGGGACCTGCTGGGCGAGAGGGAGCGAGCATGCGAGGGGCGCTGCCCCTCGCGCACCCCGCAAAGGGGCAGCGGCCCCTTTGAACCCATCAATTCATGGGCGGCGTGGAGGAGGGGCATGGCGGGGCCGCGGGTCAGGCGGGCGTTTCCTGCCCCTCCTCCACGCCGCCCATCGAAAGGGTTTCCAAAGGGCCGCTGCCCTTTGGCAGGGGGTGCAGGGGGACGGCGTCCCCCTGCAAGCCGCCCCCTCACGCCAGCGTCGCGCCGGCGGAGCGCCAGAAGGCTTCTGCCGCGGGGTGCCAGGGGATGCCGGCGGCGGCGGTCTTCTGGGCGGCGAGCGTGAAGTTGCGGGCTTCCGCGTGGACGCGGGCCCAGTCTTCCCGGTTTTCCCAGGTGACGCGCAGGATGTTGGTGACCATCTCGGCCGGCATGTCGTCCCGCACCGCCAGGATGTTGGCGACGGAGAGTTGCTGGTTGTCCGTGCGCTGGCCGGGGTAGGTGCCGGCGGGGATGACTTCGGGGAAGTAGACGGGGCCGTTTTCCTGCACGATGCGGGCGTGCAGGTCGGCGTGGTCGATCAGGTGGATCTGCGTGCCGGGCGTGGCGGCGAGGTCCGTGATGGCGGAGGTCGGCACGCCGGAGACGAAGAAGTAGGCGTCGAGCTTGCCGTCGCGGATGGCGTTGGTGGATTCCGCGGGGCTCAGGCGTTCGCGGGCGCGGAAGTCCCTTTCGCGGTCGAGGCCGGCGGCGGCGATGACGCGGAAGGCGAAGAGTTCGGTGGCGGAGCCGGGGGCGCCGGTGGAGACGCGCTTGCCGCGGAGGTCGGCGATGGAGCGGATGCCGGTGGCGGCGGTGGTCACCACCTGCATGCGGTTGGTGTAGAGCACGGCGATGGCGCGGGCGGGCACGGCGCGGCCGCGGAAGGGCCCGGCGCCGCGCAGCCCGTCCACGGCGGCGTCCACCTGGCCGAAGAGCATGCCGACGCGCCCCGCGCCCAGCAGCTGGAAGTTGGCGACGGAGCCGCCGGTGACTTCGACGGTGGCGGACATGCCCGGGATGCCGCGGGAGAGGTAGTTCGCGAGCGCGCCGCCGAGCGGGTAGTAGACGCCGCCGGTGGTGCCCGTCGCGATCGCCATCTGCGTGCCCTGGGCGCGGGCGATGGATGGTGCGGCGATGGCGGCGGCGCCGAGGGCGGCGAGGCTGCGGCGGCCGATCATGGCGGCGCCGATCTTGCTGGTCGTCATCTGGACCCTCCCGTTTGATTGTGTCCGAGGCATACAGGGGCTTCGCGCGGGGCGGAAGCCCGCCTGGCGGTGGGGGCGGCGCGATTGACCTGGGTCAAGGAAGTGGCGGCGGCTGGCGCGTAGCCTCCTGGTCATGGGAACCAACCCGTGGAGGGATTGAGCCGTGACCAGTCTTCGTGCGCGTGACCTGATGACCGCGGATGTCGTCACCGTGCCGCCGGCCACGCCCGTGATCGCCGTGGCGAGGCTGCTGGCGGAGCGCGGGATCTCGGCGGTGCCGGTGGTGAATGCCGATGGTGGCGTGGCCGGCATCGTGACGGAGGCCGACCTGATCCGCCGCCTGGCCGGGGAGGATGACAAGCCGGCGGGGTGGCTGGCCGCCATGTTCGCCAACCCCGCGCGGGATGCGGAGCGTTATGCCCGCACCCATGGGATGACGGCGGCGGATGTGATGACGGAGGCGGTGGTTTCCGTCGATCCGGACACGCTGGCGTCCGTCATCGCCCATCTGATGGAGGATCGCGGCATCCGTCGCGTGCTGGTGACGGAGGGGGGCCAGCTGAAGGGCCTGGTTTCCCGCGCCGACCTGTTGCGCGCGCTGGTGGCGCCGGCGCCGGAGGCGGGGGAGTTGTCCGATGACCGCATCCGCCGCGCGGTGCTGGCGGCGATGAAGCGGGAGCCCTGGGCGGACACCTTCTATGCGCTGGTCGATGTGAAGGATGGCGTCGTGGAGTTCCACGGCTTCAGCCGGAGCGCGGCGGTGCAGCGGGGCTTGCGCGTGCTGGCGGAGAATGTGCCGGGCGTGAAGGGCGTGGTGGACAACACCCAGCCCATGCCGACGTATTTGTTTGCCGCCGCCTGACGGCGGCCGGTGACATGCCGGAGAGGCATGTCACCGCTCAAACGCCGGGCGCCGGCTTGGCTTCGCGGCATAGGCCGCGGGCGCCGTTCGGCGCCTCGGCCCGCCTGAAGAGCGGCGGGCCGCTTGCCACCGCCTGACGGCGGCCGGTGACATGCCGGAGAGGCATGTCACCGCTCAAACGCCGGGCGCGCGCTTGGCTTCGCGGCATAAGCCGCGGGCGCCGTTCGGCGCCTCGGCCCGCCTCACGGCGATGGTGTAGCGCCTGCCCTCTCCCCCCGTCGGGGAGACAGGGACGCGTTGCGCGGGGTGTCAGTACCCCCGCCGCCCGCGGCCGGGGCCGTCGGAGGGGTCGCTGTCGGTCAGGCCGGTGCGGTAGCCGCCGCCGCCGCGATAGCCGCCGCGGCCATTGCCCGGGCCGTCCGACGGGTCGCTATCCGTGATGCCGGTGCGGCGGACGGGCGCGCCGCGATAGCCGCCGCGGCCATTGCCGGGGCCGTCGGAGGGGTCGCTATCCGTGATGCCGGTGGTGCGGCGGTAGCTGCCGCCGCGGCCGCCGCCCGGCGGGTCGTTCGGGTCGCTGTCGCTGACGCCGGTGCGGCGGGCATAGCCGCCGCGGCCGAAGCCGGGGCTGTCATTCGGGTCGCTATCCGTCACGCCGCTGCCGCGATGGCCGCCGCGGCCATTGCCCGGGGCGTCGGAGGGGTCGCTGTCGCTGATCCCCGTGCCGCGGCGCACCACCGGCTGCTGGTACACGGGCTGCTGCACATAGACGGGCTGTTGCGGCACGCAGGCCGCCACGGCGGGTGCCGCGCCCCCCAGGGCGGCCAGGCGCAGCACGAAAAGCCGGCGCCGCAGCGGGGGCTTTTCCTCGGGTTGGTCGGTCATGCGGCGCTTTCCTCGGTCCTGGCTATTGGGCCCCGATGGGCCTTTGGCTGGGGCGATCCACGCGGCGCGGACAGCCCGCCTCGGCCGGCCGTTTCGCCACAAAACATATCCTTGCGCATACTCGGCAAGTGTTACAGCCCGAGGGTAACAAATGACTTAAGTTTCAATATTTCGGCGCGCTTCGCGGGCGGGCGCCTCACGGCAGCGTGGGCAGCACCACGATGGTCACGGCACGCGCCTCGGGTTCCGCCTGCCTGCCGCTGAAGGCTGCGACGCGGGCCTCCGCCCGGATGCGGTCGCGCTCGATCCCCTGCTGGGACAGGGCCTGCGCCACGGCGCGGGCGCGCTGCGCGGCGATCTGCGTGCTGGTGCCGGCCCCGGCGCTGCGGTCGGCATGGCCGAAGACGCAGATGTTCCGCTCCCGCTCGCCCTCCGCCAGCTGCGCCGCCGCCGCGATGGCGCTGCGGCCGGCATCGCGCAGCGTGGTGCTGCCGCGGGTGAAGGGCACGGCGAAGACGTCATCCTCCAGCGCCTCCGCGCCGACGCAGGAGAAGCTGCGCGGCTGGGCCGCGGCGGGACCGGCGAGGAGGAGAAGCGCGAGGGCGAGTGGGCGCATCAGGCGGACCGCGCCAGCAGGCCGCCTGCTTCCAGCCGGGCCAGCAGGCCGGGGGCATCGAGGCCGGGGGCCTTGGCGGCCAGCTCGGCCTCCGTCACCTCGGGGCGGGAGAGCAGCCAGGTGGCGGCCTCGGCCTCCGCCGGCGTGACGGTCAGGCTGCCCTGCGCGGTCTTCAGCACCCAGTCGGCGCCGCGGCGGACGGGCTTGGCGCCGGGGGAGAGGATGCGGAAGCCGGGGGCATCGCCCGCTTCGGAGGCGGTGCTGGCGATCCCGCGCGCGGCGAGGATGTCGTAGCCGCCGCGGCTGAAGCGGTAATTGGCCACGAACTGGCCGAGCACCTGCAGCACCTTGGGATCCCTGCACAATTCCTGGAGGCGCTGGCCGAGCAGCCCCGCGCGCTGCGTCAACGCGAATTGCGCCGCCGCGCTGCCATCCTGGCGGGGCAGGGGCTTCCTGAATTCCGCGTCATAGAGCACGCGCTCCCCCAGCATGTTCATGAGGTCCATGCCCAGCGGCGCGTGGACGCCATAGGCGACATGGACGGAGGAAGGCGCCTCCGCCAGCGCGTCGTGGTACCAGCCGCGGGGGAGATACAGCAGGTCGCCGGTCTTCATGTGGACCGTGCCGCGCAGCTTGCCGCGGGCCTGGTCGTGGTGGGATTGCGGCTGGCCGCGGAAGGCGGGGTGCGGGATCGGGTAGTCCGCGCGGCCTTCCCAGATGTTCCAGGACTTCTCGCCCTCCACCTGCACGGCCCAGACATCATGCGTGTCGTAGTGCGTGTGGAAGGCCTTGTGGCTCTGCCAGCTGATGTAGACATTGGCCTGGGCCTTGCCGAGGCCGGCACCCTCCAGCGCGGCGGAGATGCCGGCCAGGCCCGGCGTCAGGCTGTCCACGTCGTTCATCACCACGCTGGCGCCCTTGGCGATCCAGGCCTGCACCAGCTTCGCGTCGGGCTGCAGGACGGATGCGTTGTCGCGGCTGGTGGCGCGGGTGCAGAACTGCTCCGCGGGCACCGTCTGGCTGTCCAGCACCAGCTTCAGGCTGGTGGAGGTCCAGATATGGGACATGTCCAGCAGCCGGTTGATCTGCCGCCAGGACAGGACCTGCGCGAATTTTCCCGCATTGCCGCGGATATGCAGCGGCGCCTTGTCGTAATGCTCCGCGAAGAACTTCTCGGGCGTGACGGGGGCGAGGAGCGCGGCGAGGTCGTCGATCATGGCCCCAGGCTACCGCACATCCACGTGATCCGTCATCCGGCCTCGGGGGTTGCGGCGGGTGGTGCGGCGACGCCACCTTCCAGGGACCGCGCTGCACCCGATCCGGTGACAGGCGCGGCAGGAGGAAGGCGCGATGAACGACGCGGCGCGGGAACAGGACGGCGTGCGGCCCCTGGTGCTGGCGGAGGCCAAGGCCGCGCTGGGCCGGCTGGCGCCCGGGCTGCCGCCCATGGCGGCCGACCTCCTCGCGCGGTTGCAGGAGGCGGTGCCGACCGCCGAACTCGCCGCCACGCCGCCGGAGGCGCTGGCGGAGGCGGCGGCGAGCCTCTTCGCCTTCGCGGAGCAGCGCCGGCCGCGCCAGACCAAGGTGCGGCTGCTGCCGCCGGGACCCGGCCGCAGCCTGGCGGTCGCGGAGATCGTCACCGACGACATGCCCTTCCTGGTGGACAGCGTGCTGGCGGCGCTGGCCGTGCAGGGGCGCGTGGTGCGGCAGCTGCTGCACCCCGTGCTGCGCGTGGCGCGGGATGCGAAGGGGGCGCTGGTCTCGCTGGCCGGCGAGACGCCGGAGAGCATGATGCGCATCACCCTCGGCCCCGGCGTCGCGCTGCCCTTCGCGGGGGTGGCCGGCGACTGGGAGGGCGTGGAGGCGGCGCTGGTGCGCGCCATGGGCGATGTCCGCCTCGCCGTCGATGATTTCTCCCCGATGCTCGCCAGGC
This sequence comes from Falsiroseomonas ponticola, assembly GCF_016805305.1. Classification (GTDB taxonomy): domain Bacteria; phylum Pseudomonadota; class Alphaproteobacteria; order Acetobacterales; family Acetobacteraceae; genus Falsiroseomonas; species Falsiroseomonas ponticola. The sequence continues at coordinate 885,773 of NZ_JAERQN010000001.1, forward strand.
TCGGCGATGCGGCGGCGGAACTGCCGGCCGGGGAAGACGAGGCGCGGGAATTCCTGCGCTGGATGGGGGAGGACAATTTCGTCCTGCTCGGCCATCGCCGCCTGGTGCTGACGGAGGCGGGGCTGTCGGTGGCGGCGGAGGAGGATCTCGGCCTGCTGCGTGACGCGACCGTGCCGGTCTTCGATGCGCTGCGCGACCTGGCTTCGCTGCCCGGCGCCGTGCGCGCGAACCTGGCGCGGCTGGAGGCGGTGACGGTCGCCAAGGCCAATATGCGCGCGACGGTGCATCGGCCGCAGCACGCCGATGTGGTGATGACGCGCATCACGGATGGGGCGGGGCGCGTGGTGGGGGTGCGGCTGTTCCTCGGGCTCTTCGCGGCCGGGGCGTATAACCGCAACCCGCGATCCATCCCGCTGCTGCGCGCCAAGGTGCTGCGCATCCTGGCGGCGGCCGGGCTCGATCCCGAAAGCCATGACGGGCGCGCGCTGCGCAACATCCTCGACACCTGGCCGCGGGACGAGCTGTTCCAGGCGCCGGAGGCGGCGATCCTGGCGGGCTGCCGCCGCGCGCTCGACCTGCAGATCCGGCCGCGCGCGGCGCTGGTGGTGCGGCGCGATCCCTTCGAGCGCTTCGCGAGCGTCATCGCCTGGCTGCCGCGCGATACCTTCGACACGCAGATGCGCGAACGCGTGGGAAGGCTGCTGGCGGAGAGCTTCGGCGGCCGGCTTTCCGCCTTCTACACGCTGCTCGGCGACGCGCCGCTGGCGCGCGTCCACTACGTGATCGGCACCACGCCGGGCGCCGTGCCGGCGGTGGAGGAGGCGGCGCTGGAAGCGGCGGTGGCGCAGGCCACGCGCGGCTTCCGCGACCGGCTGGAGGAGGCGCTGCTGCGCGAGGCCGGCGCGGAATATGGCGCGCAGATGCTGGCGCGGTGGCGGGATGCTTTCCCACCGGCCTATCGCCAGGCGGAGACGGTGGCGACCGCGATCGGCGATCTGTCGCTGGCCAATGAACTGACGCATGGCGGAAGGCCGCGCGGCCAGTTGACACGCCCGGCGGGCGGCGGGCCGCGCAGCGTGATGCTGCGGCTGGCAAGCCCGGATGGGCCGCTGGCGCTGGCCGACGCGCTGCCGCTGTTCGAAAGCCTCGACCTGCGCGCGATCGAGGAAGTGCCCTATCGCCTGGACCCCGTAGGCGGGCCAGTGGTGGTGCTGCACGCCTACCGGCTGGAGGCGCGGGCGGATGTTGAGGAGGCGCGGCTGCAGGACGTGGCGGGCGCGCTGCACGCGCTGCTGCGCGGCGATGTGGAGGCCGATGGCTTCAACCGCCTGGTGCTGCGCGCGGGGCTCGACTGGAAGGAATGCTGGCTGCTGCGGGCACTATATCGCTGGCTGAAGCAGGTGGGCTTCCCCTTCGCCCAGGACAGCGTGGAAGCGGCGCTGGCCGCGCATCCCGATGCCGCGCGCATCCTGGTCGATCTCTTCCACACGCGCTTCGCGCCGGATGTGGCGGAGCGCGACGAGAGCAAGTTCGACGATGCCTGGCGCACGCTGCTGGATGGCGTGGCCAACCCCGACGAGGACCGCATCCTGTCCCGGCTGCGCACCGTGCTGGACGCGATGCTGCGCACGAACTTCTTCCAGGCCAAAGACTACCTGGCCTTCAAGATCGACAGCGCGAAGGCGGGGGACATGCCGGCGCCGCGGCCCTGGCGGGAGATCTTCGTCCACTCGCCGCGGATGGAGGGCTGCCATCTGCGCGCGGGCCCCGTCGCCCGCGGCGGCATCCGCTGGTCGGACCGGCGGGAGGATTTCCGGACGGAGGTGCTGGGGCTGATGAAGGCGCAGCGGCTCAAGAACGTCGTCATCGTGCCGACGGGGGCCAAGGGCGGCTTCATCCTGAAGCATCCGCCGCCCGCTTCCGACCGCGACGCCTTCATGGCGGAAGGCATCGCCGGCTACCGCACGCTGGTGCGCGGCATGCTGGATTTGACGGACAACTACGCCGCCGATGGCAGTGTGGTGACGCCGGATGCGGTGGTGCCGCGCGACGGCGCCGATCCCTACATCGTCGCCGCGGCGGACAAGGGCACCGCCACCTTCAGCGACATCGCGAACGGGCTTTCCGCCGACTACAACTTCTGGCTCGGCGATGCCTTCGCGAGTGGCGGCAGCGCGGGCTATGACCACAAGGGCATGGGCATCACCGCGCGCGGTGCCTGGGTGATGATCGACCGGCATTTCCAGGAGTTGCGCGGCGCGGGGGTGCAGGAGGCGGAATTCACCTGTGCCGGTGTCGGTGACATGTCGGGCGACGTCTTCGGCAACGGGCTGCTGGTGTCGGCGAAGACGAAGCTCGTCGCGGCCTTCGACCACCGGCACATCTTCATCGACCCCGATCCCGATCCGGCGGTCTCCTTCGCCGAACGGCAGCGGCTGTTTGCCCTGCCGCGCTCCTCCTGGGCGGATTACGAGGCGCGGCTGCTGTCGAAGGGGGGCGCGATCCTGCCGCGCAATGCCAAGACGCTGCCGCTCTCGCCCGAAGCCCGCGCGCTGCTGGGCATCGAGGCGGAGCGGGCGGAGCCGGCAGCCATCATGCGCGCCATCCTGACGCTGCCGGTCGATCTGCTCTATTTCGGCGGCATCGGCACCTATGTGAAGGCGGGCACGGAGACGCAGGCGGAAGCCGGCGACCGCGCCAATGATTCCATCCGCATCGATGGGCGCGAGGTCCGCGCGAAGATCGTGGGGGAGGGCGCCAATCTCGGCGTGACCCAGGCCGGGCGCATCGAGGCATCGCGCGCCGGCGTGCGCATCAACACCGATGCGCTCGATAATTCCGCGGGGGTCAGCACCTCCGACCACGAGGTGAACATCAAGATCCTGCTGGCCGAGGCGGAGCGGGAGGGCGTGCTGACGCGCCGCCAGCGCGACGAGCTGCTGGCGGCGATGACGGAGGAGGTCGGGCAGCTCGTGCTGGCCGATAACCACGCGCAATCCATCGCGCTGAGCCTGGAGGCGATGACGGCGGCGGACGACCTTTCCGCCCATGCGGCGCTGATGGCGCGGCTGGAGGCGGCGGGCTTTCTCGATCGCGCCGTCTCCGTCCTGCCGGATGCGGCGGCGATCCGGGCGCGGGCGGCGGCCGGGGAGGGGCTGACGCGGCCCGAACTCGCGGCGCTGCTGCCGGCGGCGAAGCTCTGGCTGGCGGAGGCGATCGAGGGGAGCGGGCTGGCGGAGGAGGCGGCGCTGGCGCCGCTGCTGGTCGATTACTTCCCGACCGCGCTCAGGGAGCGCTTCGGCGCGCAGATCGCGCGGCACCGGCTGCGGCGGGAATTGCTGGCGACGGCGCTGTGCAACCAGGTGGTCAACCGGCTGGGCGTGGCCGCGCTGGGGCGGCTGGCGGGGGCCACGGGATCGGGCGCCGCGGTGGCGCGGGCGGCCTGGCTGGCGGGTGCGCTGTTCGGCGTGGAGCCGGCGGCCGCCGCGATCGATGCCGCGGCGGCACCGGCTGCCACGCGGCTCTCGGCCCTGCTGGCGCTGCGGCGGCTGGAGGAGGGGGCGGCGCGGGAGTTGATGTCGGGCGGGCAGCAGGCGCTGGACGCCGCGCTGGCCGCGCTGCGGCCTGGGGTCGCGGCGCTGGTGGCGGCGGAGGTGGCGGCGCCGGGGGCGGAGGCGGCGCTGCTGCGGGAGGCCGGGATTCCGGCGGAGCCCGCCGCGCTGGCGGGCGCCGCGCCGCGGCTGGCAGCCGCGCCGGCGGTGGTGCGGCTGGCGGCCGAGACGGGGGCCGATCCCGCGGCTGCTGCTGGCGCCTGGCGCGCGGTGGGGGAGGGTTTCGCGCTGGAGGCGCTGCGCGCGGCGGCGGAGGCTGCGCGCGCCACCGGGCCCTTCGCCGCGCGGGCGAAGGCGGAGGTGCTGGCGGACCTCGCCGGCGTGCAGGCGCGGCTTGCCCGGGCGAGGCTGGCCGGTGGCGCCGCCCCGGCCGATGCGGAAGCCGCGCGCCTGGCGCGGGAGGCGGCTTCGGTAGGCGATCTGGTCGCCATCGGCGTCGCCGCCCGCGCCCTGGCGGCAGTCGCCTGATGACGGTCCAGGCCCGTCTCGGGCCTGGCGGATGGGGTCTGGGGAAGGCAGCGCCTTCCCCAGCGACGCCCGACGTGCTGCCAGACGTTCTGGCCTGGGGCCTGCGCCTCGTCTTCTGCGGCACGGCGGCGGGCCCTGAATCCGCGCGCCTCGGCGCCTATTACGCCGGCCCGCGCAACGCCTTCTGGCCCACCCTGGCGGAGGCCGGCTTCACGCCCGGGCTGCTGCGCCCGGCGGAGTATGCGCGGCTGCGGGACCACCGAATCGGCTTGACGGACCTGTCCAAGACCGGGCGCGGTATGGACCGGGACCTGTCCCCGGGGGATTTCGACATCGATCGTTTCTGGGCTGCCATGGCGTACTGGTCGCCGCGCGCCATCGCCTTCACGAGCCAGGAGGCCGGCGCCCTGGCGCTCCGCCGCCGCAAGCGGGACATGGCCTTCGGGGCGCAGCCCGCGGCGCCGGGGCGGCCCGCGATCTTCGTGCTGCCGAGCCCCTCGGCTGCCAATGGCCATTGGGCGAGGATGCGTCACCACTGGCATGACTGCGCGCGCGCCACGGGGTTCGCGTGACGGGGCATCGCGGGGAGACCAGGCGCATCTGGGCCTGGGCCTTCTATGACTGGGCGAACAGCGCCTTCCCGACCGTCGTCTCCACCTTCGTGATCGCCGCCTATTTCGCGCAGGGCATCGCGCCCGATCCGGCGACGGGCCAGGCGGCCTGGGGCTGGATGCAGTCGGCGGCGGGGTTCGGCGTGGCGCTGCTCTCGCCGCTGCTGGGCGCGCTGGCGGATGCGGGGGGGCGGCGGCGGCTGATGCTGGGTTTCTTCACCCTGCTGCTGTCGGCCAGCACGGCGATGATCTGGTTCGCCAAGCCCGACCCGGCCTTCATGACCTATGCGCTGGTCTGCGTCGGGCTTGCCACCATCGCCTTCGAACTCGGCACGGTCTTCTACAATGCGATGCTGCCGAGTGTCGCGACGCCCGAGCGGATCGGGCGCGTCTCAGGCCTCGGCTGGGGGCTCGGCTATGCGGGGGGGCTGGTGTGTCTTGCCCTCTGCCTGGTGCTGCTGGTGCAGCCCAACCCCTCGCCCATCGGGCTCGATCGCGGCCAGGCGGAGCATGTGCGGGCGGCGGCGCTGCTGGTGGCGGCGTGGCTGCTGGTCTTCGGCTGGCCGGTGCTGGTGGCGGTGCCGGATGCGCCGGGCCCGAAGCCGGGATGGGGGGAGGCAGCGCGAAAGGGTCTGGGGGAGATCGTGGCGCTGGTCCGCACCCTGCCGCGCAACCCGTCGCTGGCGCGCTTCATCCTGGCGCGGCTGTTCTACACGGATGGCCTCAACACCCTCTTCGCCTTCGGGGCGATCTATGCCGCGGGCGTCTTCGGCATGGGGATCGACCGCATCCTGCTGTTCGGCATTGCCATGAACGTGACGGCGGGGCTCGGGGCGGCGGGCTTCGCGCTGGTGGAGGACCGGATCGGGTCGCGCCAGATGGTGCTGCTGGCGCTGGCGGCGATGCTGGTCTTCGGCACGGGGCTGCTGCTGGCGACGACGGAGCTGGGCTTCTGGGTGCTGGCGCTCTCGCTCGGCCTGTTCTTCGGCCCCGCCCAGGCGGCGAGCCGCACCTTCATGGCCCGGCTGGCGCCGCCGGAGGAGATGGCGGCGCATTTCGGGCTCTTCGCGCTGTCCGGCCGCATCACGGGCTTCCTCGGCCCGGCGGCGCTGGCGGCGGTGACGACGGCGACGGGCAGCCAGCGGCTGGGGATGGCGACGGTGCTGGTCTTCCTCGGCGTGGGCGCGGCCATCCTGCTGACGGTGCGCGACCCCGTCAGGCGGTAGCGAAATGCCAATCGGCCCGCGCGACGGCGAGGTCGATGAATGCGCGCACGGCGGCGGAGAGCAGGCGTGAGGCCGGGTGGACGGCGTGGATGGGCAGGGGCGGCGGTTCGTGTCCCGCCAGCACCACGCGCAGCCGGCCGGCGGCCACGGCGTCCTTCACCTGGTAGCCCAGCACCTGCGTCAGCCCCTGGCCCTGCTCCGCCGCCCAGATCGCGGCATCGGCGCTGTTGGTGGTGAGCCGCGGCTGCACCACCACGCGATGGTCGTCCGCGAAGCGCCATTCCGACGCCTCCGCCAGGCCGGTGAAGCCGATGGTGGCGTGGCGCGGCAGCTCGCCGGGATGGGCCGGCGTGCCGTGGCGGTCGAGATAGGCGGGGGCGGCGACGACGACGCGCCGCGTCTCGCCCAGCCGCTTCGCGACCAGCCCCGAATCCGGCAACTGGCCGATGCGGATGGCGAGGTCCACGCCCTCCTCCACCAGGTTGATGGTGCGGTCGTTCAGCAGCAGCCGGACGGAAACCTCCGCGTGCTGGCCGAGGAAGTCCGCGACCAGCGGCGCGACGTGCAGGCGGCCGAAGACGGCGGGGGCCGTCAGGGTGAGGCGCCCGGCGGGGCGCGCGCGCTCCGATTGCGCGGAATCCTCGGCCTCCCGCAGCTCCGCCAGGATGCGCCGCGCGCGTTCCAGGAAGCGGGCGCCGGCATCGGTCAGGGTGACGGAGCGCGTGGTGCGCGCCAGCAGCCGCACGCCGAGCCTGTCCTCCAGCGCCGCGACCTGGCGGGTGATGGCGGAGGGCGCCAGGCCGAGATGCCTAGCCGCGGGGGCGAAGCCGTGGCGGTCCACGATGGTGACGAAGGCGGTCAGCGCGTCGAAGCGGTCCATGCCGCCATTGCACTCAGGGCAATGATGAAGTGTCAAGGATCATGATTATCGCGAACGACGCAACGGCGCAGGATCGGCGGCGTCATCCCGGAAGGAGACCACCCATGACCCGCCTCACCACCCACGCCGATATCGATGCCGCCCCGGCGGCCTCCCGCCCCTTCCTGCAGGCCGTGCGGAAGCAGATCGGCTTCGTACCCAACCTGTTCCGCACCGTGGCCAGCAGCCCGGCGGCGCTGGAAGGCTATCTCGGCCTCAGCGCCGCGCTGGCCAAGGGCAGCCTGCCGCCGGCCACGCGGGAACGCATCGCGCTGGCGGTCGCCGCCATCAATGGCTGCGACTACTGCCTGGCGGCGCACAGCCATATCGGCGCGACCCTCGCGAAGCTGGACAGCGCGGAGATCGCGGCCAATCGCGCGGGCTTCTCGAACGACCCCAAGGCCGATGCGGCGGTGCGCTTCGCCTCCAAGGTGGCGCGCGACCGCGGGCATGTGGATGACGATGCGCTGCGCCTGGTGAAGATCGCGGGCCATGACGAGGCCGAGATCATCGAGATCGTGCTGCACGTCGCGCTCAACACCTGGACCAACTACCTGAACAACGTGGCGGGGACGGAGGTGGATTTCCCGCCCGCGGCGCAGGCGGCGTGACCATGTCACGGCCGCCCCTGCCGCCCTTCGATGCCGGTTCGGCCGCGCGGAAGGCGCGGCTGGCCGAGGATGCCTGGAACAGCCGCGACCCCGCGCGGGTCGCGCTGGCCTATACGCCGGGCAGCCGCTGGCGGAACCGCGCGGAATTCATCGAGGGCCGCGCCGCCATCGAAGCCTTCCTCCAGCGCAAATGGGCGAAGGAGCTGGAATATCGCCTCATCAAGCAGGTCTGGGCCTTCGGCGGCGACCGCATCGCGGTGCGCTTCGCCTATGAATGGCACGATGCCACAGGCCAGTGGTGGCGCAGCCATGGCAACGAGAACTGGGAATTCGACGCGGAGGGGCTGATGGCCCGCCGCATCGCCAGCATCAACGACCTGGCGATCGAGCCCGCGCAGCGGCTGTTCCACTGGCCGCTCGGGCGGCGGCCGGACGACCATCCGGGGCTGGAGGAACTCGGGCTGTGACCCCCTCCAGCGACATCGCCTTCACATCAGCGGTGAAGGCCATCCAGGCGCGGCGCGGGTCGCGCGCCAGCTATGCGCGGATGGAGGAGCGGGGCGGCTGGGCCACGACCGTGACGCCGGACCTCGCCGCCTTCATCGCGGCGCAGACCAGCATCTTCCTGGCGACGGCGAATGCGGAGGGGCAGCCCTACATCCAGCATCGCGGCGGCCCGCCCGGCTTCCTCCGCGTGCTGGACGAAAGGACGCTCGGCTTCGCCGATCTCCGCGGCAACCGGCAATACATCACGCTCGGCAACCTGGCGGAGAATCCGCGCGCGCATCTCTTCCTGATCGACTACGCGCATCGGCGGCGCGTGAAGATCTGGGGCCGCGCGCGCGTCGTGGAGGATGATCCGGCGCTGCTGGAACGGCTGCGCATGCCGGGTGATGCCACACCGGCGGAGCAGGCGATCCTCCTCGACATCGAGGCCTGGGACGCGAACTGCCCCCAGCACATCCCCCAGCGCTTCGAGGCCGCGGATGTCGCGGCGGCGCTGGCGGCGCGGGACCGGCGGATCGCGGAACTCGAAGCCCTGCTGGCGGCGCGGGCATAGTCGGGTAGGCTCCCCTCCAACGAAGCCTGGAGGAACGCCATGCGCATCACCCGCCGCGCCCTGACGGGCGCCGCCGCCGCCCTGCTGCCGCTGCCGGCCGCGGCGCAGCCCGCCTGGCCCAACAAGCCCGTGCGCTTCATCATCCCCTTCGCGCCGGGCGGGCCGGTGGAGATCCCCGCGCGATTCATCGCGGAGCATCTCCAGCGCAAGCTCGGCCAGCCCTTCATCGTGGAGACGCGGCCCGGCGCGGGGGGCTTGTTGGGCACGCGCGCGGTGATGGCGACGCCGGATGCGCATAACTTCCTCTTCACCACCTCCGCCATCAGCATCCTGCCCGCCGTGATGCGCGACCCCGGCTATGACCCCATCGCGGATTTCATGCCCGTCTCCATCGTGCTGGATGCGCCGATGGGCGTGCTGGTGCGGCCCGACAGCCCGATCCGGGACCTGGCGGATTTGGTGGCGCGGGCGAAGGCGCGGCCGGGCAGCATCAGCTTCGGCACCGCCGGCAATGGCGCCACGACGCATATGGGCGGCGAATTGTTCAAGGCGCTGGCGGGGATCGACCTGCTGCACGTCCCCTATCGCGGCGCGGGGCAGAGCGTCACCGCGCTCTATGCGGGGGACACGGACCTGCTGATCGTCGGGCTGCTGGAGACGATGGCGCATGTGCGGGAAGGCCGGCTGCGCGCCATCGCCGTGACCTCGCCCCGGCGCAGCCCGGTGCTGCCGGACGTGCCCTCCCTGGCGGAAGCGGCGCCCGGCTATGGCGTGACGATCTGGTACGCGATCTTCGCGCCGCGCGGCGCGCCGCCGGCTGTGGTGGAGACGCTGGCGGCGGAAATGGCGCCGCTGGCGCAGGGGTCGAGCCTGGCGCAGCGCCTGGAAGCGGCCGGCGCGCAGCTCGTGCTCTCCGGCCCCGGGCCGCTCGGCGAGCGGATGCGCACCGAGGTGCCGATGTGGAAGGGCATCGCCGAACGCGCGCAGATCCGGCTGGATTGAGCGCGCGCCCTCATCCCCGCAGCGGCAGCACCAGGCGGCTGGCGCGATCGGCATCGAGGAAGACGGTGTTGGTCGCGATCCGCAGGCCGCGCGCCATGCCCTCCGCCTCCCCCGTATTCGGGTTCACGTCGAAGCGCGGGAAGTTGGAGGAGGAGACATCCAGCCGGATGCGATGCCCCGGCAGGAACAGATTGGCGATGGGCAGGGAGAGCCGGATGCGCCGCACCTGGCCGGGCTCCGCGAGCCGGGGGCGGGACGGGTCCTCGGCATAGCGCAGCCGCAGGATGGTGTCGCCAAGCAGCATCGCATAGCCGCGCGGATAATCGGCGGAGGCGGGGTGCACATCGACCAGCTTGACGGTGATGTCGGTATCCGGCGCGTCGGTGGCGACGAACAACTCCGCCACCACCGGCCCCACCACCTCCACCGCCTCGCGCAGCGGCGGCGTCTGGAAGACCAGCACGTCGGGGCGGGAGGCCAGCGGCAGGAAGGGCGGCGTGCAGCCATGGAAGCCCGGCCCCTCCACCTGGTCCTGGCTGCCCGGCAGCGCGAGGGGTTCGAGGGAGGAGAAGGCGCCGCCGATGGTCGGCACGGGATGGGCGGGGTCGAAGCGGAAGCGCGCGGGCTCCGCGCCGGCGGCCGGTGCCTCCCGCCGCAGCGCGCCATCGCCATGCAGGTGGAAGGCGGCCGGCACGGCATCCGGCAGCGGCCAGTCCGCGGCGGTGATCCAGCGCCCGCCATGATCCAGGTGCCCGCCCGGCGTGCGCCGCCCGCTGCCGCCGCCCATGACGAAGATGCGCACCGGCGGCTCCCCATCCCCGATCCCGCGCACGGCGTGGTCGAGGAAGCGCACGCGGTGCCGGTTCCAGTCGCCGGCCCAGGAATCGATCGGCGCCTCCACCCCGAAATCGACATCGCCGAAGACGCGCTGGCTGCGTTCCCCATGCGTCCAGGGGCCGAGGATCAGGCGCTGCTGCCCCCGCCCGGCGCGCTTCAGCCCGGCATAATTCGCCGTCACCGTGCCGGGATAGGGGTCGAACCAGGACGACATGTGCAGCACGGCGGCGCGGCTGTAGCGGTCGTGGAATCCCTCCGCCCACAGGCCGATGCGCTGCCAGGTCGCGTCGAAGGTGCCGGCGCGCCACTGGTCCAGCAGCACGCGTTCGTAATCGGGGTGGTGGCGCAGCGGCGAATGGCCGGCGCGCCAGGGCAGGCGGGTGAACCAGGCGGCCAGGTCCTCCGCCTCCAGCGCCGCGCGCAGCACCGGGTCGCGCGCCGCCTCCGGGGATCGCCGCGCCTCGTTGAAGGCCCAGCTCGCCTGCTTCAGCTCGAAGGCGCCGTTGTGGCGCACGGCGTTGCGCCAGGCATTGTCGAAGCCGCCGGAATCCAGCACCTGCGCCACCAGCCCCGGCGGGTCCAGGCAGCCCAGCGCGGCGGCGGAATGCGCGCCATAGGACATGCCGATGGTGGCGATGCGGCCATCGCACCAGGGCTGGGCGAGGATCCAGGCGCAGCTGTCGAAGCCGTCCTGGCCCTCGTTCAGGTATTTCTCGAAGATGCCTTCGGAGTCGCCGCGGCCGCGGCTGTCCTGCAGCAGCACGGCATAGCCCGCGCGGGTGAAATGCGCGGCGAGGCGCGGGCCATCCATCGGCACCGGGTCGGCGGCCGTCACCTCGATGCGCCGGGGCGCGTCGCGGCCATAGGGCGTGCGTTCCATGACCACCGGGAAGGGCCCGCCGCCCTCCGGCCGGTAGAGCGTGGCGGCGAGGGTCACGCCGTCCCGCATCGGGACGCGCAGCGTCGTGCTCATCGGATGATGCTCCGTCGCGTGCTCATCGCAGGATGCTCAACGGCGTGCTCACCGCACGACGCGCGCGAAGCGGATGGAGGTCTCGTCCAGCATGTTGGCGGCATGCTCGATATCGCCGCGCGACGCCCAGAAGGATTTCTGCCAGAGCAGCGGGATGATGCCCTGGTCCGCCATGGCGATGCGCGTGGCCTCCACCAGCAGGCGGTTGCGCTCCTCCTCGTCGAAGGTGGCCAGCGCCCGGGCCAGGGCGGCATCGAATTCGGCGTTGGAATAGCGGCCCCGGTTGGTGCCGCCCAGCCCGCGCGCCAGGTCCCGCGTGGCGAGCAGCCCGCGCAGCCCATCGGCGGAATGGGGCGAGGCGCTGTTGTAGGCGAAGAGGAAGGCGGAGAAGCGCTGGTCCGTCGCCTGGCCGATATAGACGTTGAACGGCATGGTGGTGACGCCGTTCACGCGGATGCCGCCGCGCGCCAGCATCTGGCCCAGCGCCTGCGCCATGGCCGCATCCTGCGGGAAGCGGTTGTTGGAGGAATGGATGGTCAGGCCGAAGCCGCTCGGCCAGCCCGCCTCCGCCAGCAGCGCCCGGGCACGGGGCAGGTCGAAGGGCATGGGCGCCAGGCCCGGATCGTAGCCGCCCTGGCCCACCGGCACGATCTGCCCGGCGGGCACGCCGCCGCCGGACAGCAGCGTGTTCACCAGCGCGTCGCGGTTGATCATCATGGACAGGGCCTGGCGCACGCGCGGGTCGCGCAGCGGGTTGCGGGCCATGGGCCGCCCTTCGGCATCCGTCACGAAGGGGCTTTCGTCCCGCGCGCTGTCGAGGGCCATGTAGGCCATGCGCGGCGTGACGATGGAGGTGACGCGGATGCCGCGTTCGCGTTCCAGCCGCGCCACATCCCCGGGCGGGACGCCATCGATGATGTCGACGCCGCCGGACAGCAGGGCGGAAAGCCGCGCCGCGGGGTTGGTGATGAAGCGCACCGTCACGCGCTCGAACTCGCTGGCGCCGCGCCAATGCCCGTCGAAGCGCGAAAGCCGCATCTGGTCGCCGGGCGTCCAGGACACGAAGCGCATCGGCCCGGTGCCGATCGCCGCCCGGCCGCTGTTGAAATCGGCGGTGCTCGCACCCTCCGCCGCGCGGCGGGAGGCGATGTAGACCTGCCCGATCTGTTCCAGCAGCAGCGGTGTCGGCACGGCGGAGGTGACGCGGATGGTCAGCGGATCGACGATCGTCATGGTCGCGATGTCGCCGACATTGCGCGCCCAGCTGGACGGGCTGTTCGGCACGTCCTTCGCGCGGGTCAGGGAGAAGACGACATCCTCCGCCGTGAAGGCCGATCCGTCATGGAAGCGCACGCCCTCGCGCAGCCGGATCTCCCAGGTCAGCGGATCGAGCACGCGCCAGGAGGCGGCGAGCGAGGGGCCGATCGCCTGGTTGACGTCGAAGTTCAGCAGGCTGTCGTAGATGTTGCGCATCGTCGATGCGTCATTGCCCGCATTGTTGAAATGCGGGTCGATGGCGGCGTGTTCCGCGACGCGGCCCATGGTGATGTCGCGCGCCGCCGCCGGGGTGGCGGCCAGGGCGGCGAGGGCGGCGGCCGCGGCGAAACGGGCCGCGGTTCCGCGGCGCTTCGGCGATGACATTCTGGAGCCTCCCGTGTTCGGCGTTGGCGAGGCTCGACCCATGCCCGCCGGCACCTCGCGGCCCCGCGATTGCGGCGATTACGCGCGTGCCGCCGGATGGCGTCAACCGCCGCGCGGGGGGCGGCGCGAAGCGGGCGGCCGCCTTCCTGGCGACCGCGCTGCCGGGGCAGCCCCGCGGCATCCTGCCGCGGAAGGACATGGCGGCATCCTGCCGCGCGCCGGTAGGGCGGCATCCTGCCGCGCATCAGTCGGGCGGCATCCTGCCGCGCATCAGTAGGGCGGCATCCTGCCGCGCATCGGTAGGGCGGCATCCTGCCGCGGGGCCTGGGCGGCGATCCTCGCCACCCCCGGATGCAGGCGCCGTCAGCGCTTCAGGTTGACGGTCTCCTGCAGCAGCTCATCCGCCGTCGTCACCAGCTTGGTGTTGGCGGAATAGGCGCGCTGGGCGACGATCAGCTTCGAGAATTCGGCGGCGATATCGACATTCGCCCCCTCCACCGCGCCGGCCTGCAGCGTGCCGGTGCCATTGGCGCCGATGGCGGAAACCTGCTGGCGGCCGGCTTCCTGCGTCAGCGCGAAGGCCTGGCCATCCAGCCGTTCCAGCGCATCCGGATCGGCGAAGCTCACCACCGGCACCTGCGCCACGGTGCGGCTTTCGCCATTGTCGTAGTTCACCACCACCTTGCCATCGGCCTGGGTGGCGACGGAGGCGAAGGCGCCGGCCGGCCCGCCATCGCGGGAGACGCCGCGCAGCTCATAGGCCGCGCCGCCATACTGCGTGACCCCGGCGGTGGAGCCGAAGCGGCCGAGGTCGATGCCGATGGTCTGGTCGGCGCCGCCGAAGCTGCCGGTGACGTTCAGCAGCGCATTGCCGGGGTTCGCGGGATCGAAGCGGCCGACGGTGTTGCCGGCGGCGTCCAGCACCTCCCCGATCGTGCCGGCGGGGGCGCCGTTGGTGCCGAAATTCACGGTGAAGGTGCCGAGTTCCGTCGCCGCGCCGCCGCCGGTCGCCGGGCGCGTCACCGCCAGCGTCCAGCTGTTGTCCCCCGCGCCGCGCGTCCAGCCGAGGTCGAGGGGATGCAGGTTGCCGAGCTGGTCATAGACCTGCGCCTGGGTCGAACCCGTGGTGCCGGCCGCCGCGCCGGCGGGCAGGTTGGCCGACAGGGTCACGGCCTCGGTCGGCGCGGGCGGCAGGCTGGCGCGATCGATGCGGATGGGGGACAGGCGCGTCGCATCCGGGGTGCCGGTGGCGGGGTTCACCGACCAGCCCTGCAGCACGTCGCCGCTGCCGTTCTGCAGGTAGCCTTCGCTGTTCAGGCGGAAATCGCCGGCGCGGGTGAACATGGCGCGGCTGTCGAAGCTGGTCTCCCCCGCCGCGCTGGCGACCGGGCGCGCCACGCTGAAGAAGCCGCGCCCGCTGATCGCCAGGGCCAGCGGGTTGTCCACCTGGCTGATCGTGCCCTGCACGTCGTTGGTGGCGTCCGTGTTCGCCACCACGCCGCCGGTGAAGCGGCTGGTGCCGGCATTGACCACCATGTCCTCGAAGCTGGTGTCGAGGCGCTTGTACCCCGTGGTCTGGCTGTTCGCGACGTTGTCCGAGATGTTCGCGATGGCCCGGCCCTGGGCATTCATGCCGGAGACGGCGGTGGCGAGGGAGTTGAAGAGGGACATGCGGCTGGCCTTGGTTCCTGTGGGTTCGCCCGAACGCTGATCGCCGCCGGGGGAAGCCCCTGGGGTGGCGTGCCAGGCACAGGGCAAGGGCCGTGCCAGGAGACGAGGCAAGGTTTAAGGCCGGGTTGACGCGGGCAGGCCGCGTTGACCGCCCGGCAATAGATGCCGGGCCGGCATCCCTGGCCGGGCCGGAACCGTCCGCCGCGCGGGTTGGCGCGCGGGCAAATCCTTGGCGGGGCGTGAACGGGCGGCTGGCCCGTTCATTGCTGTTCACAGCTTCGGCACCTTTGCCAGGGATCACCCCCCATCATGCTGTCCCCTGCCCCGACCCCGGGAGCGCCCCCGGCCGCGCCCGACGCCCCCCGCGCCTCGCGCCGCCCCGCCGCCGGCGGCTTCGATGCCGCGCTGCGCCAGGCGGAGGCGCCGGAGCCGGAGGCGCGCGCGGATCGCGGCCCCGCCGCCCCGCCCGGGGATGGCCAAGCCGCGCCGGCGGAGCCTGGCCGCCCCGGTGACGCCGAGGCCGCTCCCCCGGCCGCGCCGCAGCGCGAGGCGGCGCGGGAGGAGATCGCCGAGGCGATGCCTGGCGCGGTACCGGCCGAGGCCGCGCCCGCCGCGGCGCCGGACCCCCAGCCGGCCCTGCCCATGCCCGGCGATGCCGCCATGGCCCTCGCCCTGGCCGGCACCCCGCTGGCCACGCCCCCGGCCGACAAGGCCCCCCTCGGCGCGAGCGGCCCGCCTTCCGCCCCGCCGGATGCCGGGCCGGGCGGCCCGGCCGGCACCGCCACGCCCGCCGCCCTCGCCGCCGGCGCAGTGCCGGGGGAGGACACCCAGGCAGGCCAGGCCGCGTCCGGGGACGCCGCGGAGGCCCCGGCGGACAAGGCCGCAGCGCCCCCGCTGCCCGAGGCAGCACCGGGCGCCCCGCCGCCGGGCGATGGCACGGCGCCACCCGTGCCCGCCGCCGGCCCGCACCAGGCGCTGGCCGCCGCACCCCCGCCCGAAGCGCCGCCGCCCGCCCGCGCCTATGCCCCCGCCATGGCCGTGCCGGCGCAGCAGGTGGCCCCCGTGGTCGTCGCGCAGATCGCCCGCGGCGGCGATGCCTCCCGCCTCATCGTCCAGCTGCGCCCCGCCGAGCTCGGCGGCGTGGAGGTGGCGGTGGAAGCCCGCCGGGAGGGCGGCACGCAGGTGCGCATCACCGTGGAGCGGCCGGAGACGCTGATGCTGCTGCACCGCGATCGCGGCGCCATCGAACAGGCGCTGCAGGCCGCGGGGATCGAGGCGAGGCCGGAGACGCTCAGCCTCGGCCTCGGCGAGCCCGGTGGCGATCCCGGCCGCGATTCAGGCCGCGACCCTGGCCGCGATCCAGGCGGCGGTGCCGGCGGGCATGGCCGCGGCCAGCCCCGCGAAGGCCGCGCCGCCGCCACCGCCATTGCCATGCCCCCCGCGCGTCTGGTCGCGCGCGGGCTGCTCGACCTTGCTCTCTGAAGGGAGGATCCCGATGACCGCCGCCACCACCGCGACCAATGCCGCCGCCGCCACCGCGACGCGCGCCACCACCCCCACCAGCGCCGCCAGCGCCAATGCGGCCACCAGCTCCGCCGCCGCCAATGCCGCGCGGTCGCTCGGCGGGGACATGACCACCTTCCTGAAGCTGCTGACGACGCAGCTGCGCCACCAGGACCCGACCCAGCCCATGGATCCCAACCAGCTGACCCAGCAGCTCGCGCAATTCGCGGGGGTGGAACAGCAGATCGCGACCAACCAGCACATGGAAGCGCTGCTCGGCCTGCAGCGCACCTCCGCCCTGGTGGCGGCGACGCCGATGATGGGCCGGGACGTCGAAGTGGCGGCCGACCACCTGCAGCTCTCCAACGGCACGGCGCAGGAAGTGCGGCTGCCCGCCGCCGCCGGCAACGTCACCCGCGCCCGCGTGGCGCTGACCGACAGCACCGGCGCGGTGATCCGCGACGCCATCGTGCCGCTGGGCCGCGCCGCGACGGGCTGGAGCTGGGACGGCCGGACCAGCCAGGGCCGCCCCCTGGCCGATGGGCGCTACGGCCTGACCGTGACGGGGGTGGACGCCACCGGCGGCACCACCGGGCCGCTGGCCGCCGTGGTGGCCGGCACCGTCACCGGCATCTCGCAGGACCGGGATGGCGTGCAGCTCGCCCTCGGCGCGCTGACGACCGGCTTCGATACCTTGCGCCGCGTGAAGTGACGGCACGCGCGGCGGCGCGGCACCCGGCAGGGAATGCCGGTGCCACGCCGCCGGAATCAAGGACTTGCAGGGCGCTGCTACGCCTTGAAATGACTCGATAATCGATGCCACCGGAACGGGCCGCGGTTAACAGGAGGTAAAGGCACCCGGCAGAAGATGCCCACCGCGCGGCAGGACGCCGCCCGGGAGATCGCATGGTGCGCAAGCTGGCAACGGGCATGAAGGCGGGGCGGTGATGGGTGGCCTCGGCAACCTTCTGGCGGTTCTCCGTGGCCTCGGCCCCGCGCGCCTGATCGCGCTGGGCAGCGTCGCCGTCGCGACGCTCGGCGTGATCGGCTTCCTGGCCCTGCGCAGCGCGGAAGCGCCGATGGCGCTGCTCTATGGCGATCTCGACCAGCGCGACGCCGCGCAGGTGGTGCAGGCGCTGGAACGTGCCCGCGTGCCGCACCGCATCAGCCAGAATGGCGCGGAGGTGATGGTGCCGGCCGACCAGGTCGCGCGCCTCCGCCTCCAGCTCGCGCGTGACGGCATCCCCGCCGGCGGCTCCGTCGGCTATGAGATCTTCGACCGCCAGGGCGGCCTGACCGCCACCCCCTTCCAGCAGGACCTCAACCGCGTCCGCGCCCTGGAAGGCGAGATCGCGCGCTCCATCCGCACCCTCTACGGCGTCTCCGCCGCCCGTGTGCACCTGGTGATGCCGCGGCGCGAGCCCTTCTCGCGGGAGCGTGGCGAGGCGCAGGCGAGCGTGGTGTTGCAGATGCGCGGCGCGCAGCGGCTGGACCGCGAAGGCGTGCAGGCGGTGCTGCACCTCGTCTCCGCCGCCGTGCCGGGCCTGAAGCCGCAGAACGTCTCCATCGTCGATGGCCGCGCCGAATTGCTGGCGCGCGGCGGCCAGGCGCTGCCGGGCTCCGAGCAGGGGATCGCGCTGAGCGCGGAGGAGATGCGGCGCGCGCAGGAGATGCGCATCGCCCGCGGCGTGGAGGAGATGCTGGAGCGCACGCTGGGTTCCGGCCGCGTGCGGGTGGAGGCGACGGTCGAGCTGGATACCGACCGCGTGCAGATCACCGAGCAGCGCTTCGACCCGGACAACCAGGTGCCGCGCAGCACCTCCTCCTCCACCGAAAGCTCCCGCAGCGGGGAGCCGCAGAACGTCTCCGTCGCCAACCAGCTTCCCGGCGCGCCGACGACGCAATCCTCCGGTCCCCAGACCTCCGAGAACAAGCAGGAGGAGACGACCAACTTCGAGATCGGCCAGACCAGCCGCACCGTGGTGCGCCAGGCGCCGGTGCTGA
This sequence comes from Falsiroseomonas ponticola, assembly GCF_016805305.1. Classification (GTDB taxonomy): domain Bacteria; phylum Pseudomonadota; class Alphaproteobacteria; order Acetobacterales; family Acetobacteraceae; genus Falsiroseomonas; species Falsiroseomonas ponticola. The sequence continues at coordinate 903,910 of NZ_JAERQN010000001.1, forward strand.
AGCGCCTGTCCGTCGCCGTGCTGGTGGATGGCGTGATGGATCCGGGCGATGGCACCGCGGCACCCCGCTTCCGCGAAAGGAACCGGGAGGAGCTGGATCGCATCGCCGCCCTGGTGCGCGGCGCCATCGGCTTCGACGAGCGGCGTGGCGACCGGCTGGAAGTGGCGAGCCTGCGCTTCGCGGAGCCGATGGGCGGCCCGGCGGCGGAGGATGTGCCGAGCCTGCTGGCATCCCTGCTGACGCCCGCCGTGGTGACGCGGCTGACGGAAAGCGCGCTGCTGGCGCTGGTGGCGCTGATGGCCCTGCTGCTGCTCGGCCGGCCCGTGGTGTCCCGCATCACCGCCTCGCTCCAGCCGCAGCCCGTGCTGGCGGGTGGCGGCGGCGCGATGCTGGCGGCGGAAGGCGGCGTGGTCGCCGCCGCCACGGCCGGCGCGCTGCCCGGGCCCAGCAACGCCAACGATCCGCCGGCGCCCGAGGAATATGTCGATGTCGCGATGGTGCAGGGGCAGCTCCGCGCCTCCTCGCTGAGCCGCGTCTCGGGCCTGGTGGAGAAGCACCCCGATGAGGCGCTTGCCCTGATCCGCCGCTGGCTGTCCCCGGAAGACCGCAAATGAGCACGAGCTTCTCCGTCACCGCGGCGCTGTCCGGCCCGCACAAGGCCGCGGTGCTGATGCTGGCGCTGGGCGAGGAACGCGCGGCCATGCTGCTCGGCCGGATGCATGATGACGAGGTGCGCGACGTCTCCGCCGCCATGGCGTCGCTCGGCCCCATCTCCGCCCCGGTGGTCGAGCAGCTCTGCAACGAGTTCAGCGATGCGCTGGGCGATGCGGGCTCCCTCATGGGCGGGTGGGAGGCGACGGAGCGGCTGCTGCTGCGATCGCTGCCCAAGGAACGCGTGGCGCTCATCATGGATGAGCTGCGCGGCCCCGCGGGCCGCACCATGTGGGACAAGCTCGGCAACGTGAATGAGAACGTGCTGGCGAACTACCTGAAGAACGAATACCCGCAGACCGTCGCCGTAGTGCTGTCCCGCATCCGGCCGGACCACGCGGCGCGCGTGCTGTCCCTGCTGCCCGAAGCCTTCTCCATGGAAGTGGTCATGCGCATGCTGCGCATGGAAAGCCCGCAGGCGGAGGCGCTGGAGGGCGTGGAGCGCACGCTGAAGGCGGAGTTCATGTCGAACCTGGCGCGCGCCACGCGCCGCGACCCGCATGAGCTGATGGCCGAGATCTTCAACAACCTCGACCGCTCCACCGAGAACCGCATGATGGCGGCGCTGGAGAGCGTGTCGGATGACAGCGCGGCGCGCATCCGCCAGCTGATGTTCACCTTCGAGGATCTGAAGCGCCTCGACGCCAACGGCATCCCGGTGCTGCTGCGCGCGGTGGAGAAGGACAAGCTGGCGATCGCGCTGAAGGGCGCCTCGGAAGCGCTGCGGGAGCTGTTCCTGCGCGGCATGTCCGAACGCGCCGGCCGCATGCTGCGCGACGACATCGCCGCCCTCGGCCCCGTGCGCCTCAAGGATGTGGAGGAAGCGCAGGCGATCATCGTCGCGCTGGCCAAGGACCTCGCCCAGCAGGGCGCGCTGCGCCTGACCGATGGCGCGCAGGAGATGATGATCGAATGAGCACGCCGGATGAAGGTGGCGCCGGCTGGTACGCCGCGCTGCCGCGCCCGCTCTCCCGCGCCTCCGCCCTGGCCGGCACGCCCTACGCCTTCGCGCTGGATGATTTCAGCGAGCAGGAGCCGGTGGTGGTGGCGGCGCCGGAGCCGGAACCCGAGCCGGAGCCCGAGCCCGATCCGCTGCCCGCGCTGCTGGAGGCCGCCCGCGCCGAGGGCTTCGCCGCCGGCCACGCGGCGGGGCGGGAGGAGGCGCTGCGCGGCATCGAGGCCGCCACCGCCGCGACGCTGCGCGATGCCGCCTCCGCCCTCTCGCTTGGCGTGGCGGAGGCGCGGGAGGTGGCGGAGGCGACGGCGGATGCGGTGGCCCGCGCGGCGCTGGCCGCCGTGCTGGCCGCGCTGCCGACGCTGGCGGAGCGGTGCGCGGAGGCGGAGGTGATCCGCTTCGCCAGCGCGCTGCTGCCCTGCCTGGCCGGGGAGCCCGGCGTGGCCCTGCGCGTGGCGCCGGACCTCGTCGCCCCCGTCGCCGCGCGCTTCGCCGACCAGCCGCGGCTGGAGGTGCTGCCCGATGCGACGCTGGCGCGCGGCGATGCCCGCGCGGCCTGGCGCGGCGGAGAGGCGGCGCGGCACGCGGAAGCGGCCCGCCGCGCGGTGATGGATGCATTCGCCGGCTTCGGCCTGGCGTGAGGAGAGACCCATGAGCGACACGCGCAATCCCCTGGTGCTGGACGAGCTGAAGGATGCCGACCCCGCGCTGCGCCGCGCGGCGCAGGTGGCGCATCCCGGCAGCGGCGACCTCGGCGCCATCTACGACATCCCCGTGCAGGTCAGCGCCGTGCTCGGCCGCGCCACCATGCAGGTCAGCCAGCTGCTGAAGCTCGGCCGCGGCGCGATGATCGAGCTGGACCGCAAGCTGGGCGAGGCGGTGGACATCTACGTCAACAACCGCCTGGTGGCGCGGGGCGAGGTGGTGATGGTGGGCGACAACCGCCTCGGCATCACCATGACCGAGATCGTCAAGACCGACAGGGCGGGGTGATCGCATGTCCCGCCTGCTGATCCTCGGCGCGCTGTCCGGTCCGCTCGGCGTCGCCGCGCGCATGGCGCAGTCCCGCGGGGCGACCATCGCGCAGGCGGACAGTCTCGGCACCGCGCTGGCGCATCTGCGTGGGCCCGGTGCGGACCTGGTGCTGTGCCATGTCGGGCATGACGTGGCGGCGCTGCTGCGCGGCCTCTCGGCTGAACGCATCGCCTGCCCCGTCATCGCCTGCGGGCCGGAGGAGAATGCGGTGGAAGCCATCGCCGCCGTGCGCGCGGGGGCGCGGGATTTTCTTCCATTGCCGCCGGATGCGGACCTGATCGCGGCCATGCTGGAAGCGGCTGCGGGCCATGGGGAGGGCACGCAGGCGCCGGTGGCGCGCGACCCGGCCATGCTGGCCGTGCTGGCGCGCGCCAACCAGGTGGCGCGGGCGGAAGCGAGCGTGCTGATCACGGGCGAGAGCGGCACGGGCAAGGAAGTGCTGGCGCGCCACATCCACGCCGCCAGCCGCCGCGCGCGCGGCCCCTTCGTGGCGCTGAACTGCGCCGCGCTGCCGGAAGCGCTGCTGGAGAGCGAGCTGTTCGGCCATGAGAAGGGCGCCTTCAGCGGCGCCGTCGCCGCCCGCCGCGGCAAGTTCGAACAGGCCGATGGCGGCACGCTGCTGCTGGACGAGATCGGGGAGATGGACCCGCGCCTGCAGGCCAAGCTGCTGCGCGCGATCCAGGAGCGGGAGGTGGACCGCCTGGGCGGCACGCGCCCCGTGCGCGTCGATGTCCGCATCCTGGCCGCCACCAACCGCGACCTGGCCGCGGAAGTCCGCGCCGGACGGTTCCGGGAGGACCTCTACTTCCGCCTCGACGTGGTGCGCCTCAAGCTGCCGCCGCTGCGCGACCGGCCGGCCGATATCCTGCCGCTGGCCGAGCATTTCGCCCGCCGCTACGCGGATGCGAACGGCCTGCCGCGGCGCCTCTTCTCCATGGCCGCCCGCGCCGCCCTGCTGCGCCATCCCTGGCCCGGCAATGTGCGGGAGCTGGAGAACGCCGTGCACCGCGCCGTGCTGCTGGCGGAGGGGGCCGAGATCGGGCCGGAGGCGATCGAGCTCGCCCCCTGCGCGCCCCTGCCCAGCGCCGCGCCCGCGCCCGCGGGGGTGGAGGGCCTGGTCGGCCGGAAGGTGGAGGAGGTGGAGCGCGACCTCATCATCGGCACGCTGTCCCATTGCCTCGGCAACCGCACGCGGGCGGCGGAGATCCTCGGCATCTCCATCCGCGCGCTGCGCAACAAGATCCATGACTATCGCGCCTCCGGCCTCTCCGTGCCCGCGGCGCCCGGCTATGCGGTGGATTGATCGATGAGCACGACGACGACCAACCGCCTCGCCCTGCCCGGCTGGATGGCGGATGCCCGGCCGGGCGGCGACATCGCGCTGGCGCTCTGCGTCGTCGCGCTGCTCGCGATCATGCTGGTGCCGCTGCCGACGGTGCTGCTCGACCTCGGCCTCGCCATCTCCATCACCTCCTCCGTCCTCGTGCTGATGGTGGCGCTGTTCCTGAACCGGCCGCTGGAATTCACCAGCTTCCCGACCGTGCTGCTGCTGACCACGCTGCTGCGCCTCGGCCTCAATGTCGCGACGACGCGCGCCATCCTCTCCCACGGGCATGAGGGCCCGGCAGGGGCGGGGCAGGTGGTCTCCGCCTTCGGCGCCTTCCTGATGGGCGGCGACGTGCTGATCGGCCTGGTCGTCTTCGCCATCCTGCTGATCGTGAACTTCATGGTGGTCACGAAGGGCTCCGGCCGCATCGCCGAGGTCGCCGCGCGCTTCAGCCTGGACGCCATGCCGGGCAAGCAGATGGCGATCGACGCCGACCTTTCCGCCGGCATCATCGACGAGACGGAATCGCGCCGCCGCCGCAAGGAGCTGGAACAGGAAAGCGCCTTCTACGGATCGATGGATGGCGCCGCGAAATTCGTCCGCGGCGACGCCATCGCCGGCATCATCGTGACCTTCGTGAACCTGCTGGGCGGGCTCGCCATCGGGCTCGGCCGCCACGGCATGCCGCTGGCCGATGCGGTGCAGTCCTATTCGCTGCTGACCGTCGGCGACGGCCTGGTCAGCCAGATCCCCTCGCTGCTCGTCTCCGTCGCCGCCGGCATCGTCGTCACCAAGGCGGGCGCGGAAGGCCGGGCGGATCAGCTGCTGGCCACCCAGCTCGGCTCCGCGCCGAAGCCGCTGGCGATCGCGGCCGGCGGCGCCGTGCTGATGGCGTTGATGCCGGGCATGCCGATGCTGCCCTTCCTGGCCCTGGCCGGCGCCGCCGGCGCCGCCGCCTGGATCGGCCGTGGCTATGGCGTGGAGAAGCCGGCGGAGGCGGCCGCCATCGCCGCCGCCGCCAGCGGCCCGGCCGCGGAGGAGGCGCAGGCGCAGGACGCGCTGCGCGTGGATGGCGTGCGGGTCGAGCTCGGCTACGGCCTGCTCTCGCTCGCCGCCGGCGATGCGCCGCGGATGACGGACCAGATCCGCGCGCTGCGCCGGACGCTGGCCGCGGAGATGGGCTTCATGCTCCCCTCCATCCGCGTGCAGGACAACCTGACGCTGGAGCCCGACCAGTACCTGATCCGCATCAAGGAGCTGGAGGCGGGCCGCGGCACGCTGCGCGCTTCCCTGCTGCTCGCCATCGATCCCTCGGGCGGCGAGCCCTCGCTGCGCGGCGAACGCTGCCAGGAACCTGCCTTCGGCCTGCCCGCGGTGTGGATCGAGGAACAGCAGCGGGAGGAAGCGCTGGCCCGCGGCTGCACGGTGGTGGATGCCGCCGGCGTGCTGGCCACGCACCTGACCGAGATCATGCGGGAGAACATGGCGGAGCTGCTGTCCCACGCCGATACGCGCAAGCTGCTGGACGGCCTGCCGGAGGAGCAGCGCCGCATCGTGCAGGAACTGATCCCCGCCCAGGCGAGCATGGGCACCGTGCAGCGCGTGCTGCAGACCCTGCTGGCGGAGCGTGTCTCCATCCGCGACCTGCCGACCATCCTGGAGGGCATCCAGGAAGCCTGCTCCGCCGGCGCCCGCGCCGTGCCCGCCATCGTCGCCACCGTCCGCCTGCGCCTGGCGCGGCAGCTGACGGAGGCCGCCCGCGCGCCCTCCGGCCATGTGGCGCTGATCTCGCTCGGCGCCGAATGGGAAGCCGCCTTCGGGGAGGCGCTGGTCGGCCCGGCGGAGGACCGGCAGCTCGCCATGGCGCCCTCCCGCCTCACGGATTTCGTGCGGCGGCTGCGGGACGTGCTGGACCAGGCGGCGGCGCAGGGGGAAGCCCCGGTGCTGGTCTGCTCCGGCGCCATCCGCGCCCATGTCCGCGCCGTGGTGGAACGCTTCCGCCCCATGACCGCGGTCATGGCCCAGGGCGAGATCCACGCCCGCGCCCGCATCAGAACCCTCGGACAGGTCTGACCCCATGCGTATCCGGGTGTTGAAGGCGGCCTCCATGCCGGAGGCCATGGCGCGGCTGCGGGAGGAGCTGGGGCCGGATGCGGCGCTGCTCTCCAGCCGCCCGGTGAATGGCGGCGTGGAGGTGACGGGCGGCCTCGACCTCGATGACGAGGAGGAGGAGCTGCCGGTGCTGATCGGCGCGCCGCCCCGCGCGCCCCTGCCGGCCGCCTGCCGGCCGCGCGCCACCGATGATGCGGCGGCCATCGCGCTCGATTTCCACCGCGTGCCGGAAGCGCTGGCGCGGCGCCTGGCGGCGGCGCCGCTGGAGGCCTCGCTGGAAGCCAGCCTGCGCTTCGCGCGCCTGCCCGATGGCGTGGCGCGGCCGCTGCTGCTGGCGGGCCCCGCCGGCGCGGGCAAGACGCTGACCTGCGCCAAGCTCGCCGCGCGCCGCGTGCTGGGGGGCGAGGAGCCGCCGCTGGTGATCAGCGCGGATGCCGAACGCCCGGCCGCCGCCGAACAGCTGGCGGCCTTCACCACGCTGCTGGGCGCCACGCTGGCCGTGGCGCTGACGCCGGCCGCGGTGGCGCTGGCGATGGAAAGCCGCAGCCCCGGCCAGCCCGTGCTGATCGACACCGCCGGCTGCGATCCCTTCGACCCCGCCCAGGCGCGCATGATCGCGCAGCTGATCGCGGTGACGGGCGCGGTGGTGGCCCTTGTGCTGCCCGCCAGCACGGATGCGGCGGAAGCCGCCGACCTGGCGCGCGCCTTCAGCGCGCTGGGGGCCACGCATCTGGTGGCGACACGGCTCGATGCCTCCCGCCGCATCGGCGCGGTGGTGTCGGCGGCGGCGACGGCGGGGCTCGCGCTGGCGGAAGCCGGCACGGGGCCGCAGGCCGCGGATGGGCTGACGATGATGGAACCGGCCTGGCTCGCCGCCAGGCTGCGGCAACGATCGCATATCGAGGTCTCCGCGTGGGAGGGAGTGGCACCATGAGCGCTGGAAACGGCCGTCTGATCGCCGTGGCTTCCGGCAAGGGGGGTGTGGGCAAGACCTGGCTGTCCATCACGCTGGCGCAGGCGCTGGCGCAGCGCGGGCTGCGCGTGCTGCTGGCCGATGCGGATTTCGGCCTGGCGAATGTCGATGTGCAGCTCGGCCTGCATCCCTCCATCGATCTCATGAACGTCCTGACCGGCCGCGCCAGCTTCAAGGGCGCCGTGCTGCATCATGCGGAAGGCGGGTTCGACGTGCTGCCGGGCCGTTCCGGCGGCACCGCCATGGCCAACCTGCCGGCGGAGGCGATCGAGCATGTCGGCCTGCTGATGCGCAGCGCCGCCAATGCCTGGGATGTGGTGGTGCTCGACCTCGGCGCCGGGCTGGCGGCGGGCAACCGCCACCTGGCGGCGGTCGCCGACACGCTGCTGGTGGTCACGACGGATGAGCCGACGAGCCTGACGGACGCCTATGCCGTGCTGAAGCTGCATGGCCGCGACCGGCCGGATGGCGATGCGCGGCTGGTGGTGAACCAGGCGCGGGACGAGGCCGCGGGCCGGCGCACCGCGGCGGCGCTGCAGCATGCCTGCCGCACCTTCCTGCGCCGCAACCTGCCCGTCGCGGGCATCCTGCGGCGGGACGAACGCGTGCCGGACGCGATCCGCAAGCAGGCGCCGCTGCTGCTGCGCTACCCGAATTCCATGGCCGCGATGGATGCGACGGCGCTGGCGCGGGCGCTGTAGCGGAAACCCCCGGGGAAGGCGCCGGCCTTCCCCGCCCGGCGCGGCAACGCGCACGCGAAAAGGGCCCGGTGCGGCGCACCGGGCCCTTCGCGCAGGCGGCGGGCTTCAGAAGGTGAAGCCGAAATTCGGCGCGGGGATGGAGGACTTGTCCTCCGCGATCGTCAGGTAGCGCTGGATCAGCTTCTCCTTCTTCGCGGGGTCGGCCAGGTCCTCCACCTTGAAGCCGCGCTGCAGGGTGCGGGCCTGGGCCTCCACCTCCTGCAGCGCCAGCTCCTTCGGCAGGCCCGCGATGGTGCTGGCGATCCGGCGCAGCACCTTGTTGCCCAGCACGTCATAGACGCCCGTCCTGGTCGTGGTGGACATGGTCTTGAGGTAGAGGGCGTCGGAGACCGCCTGGCTCTTCTCCTCGATCGCCGTCAGGCGCTTGTAGTCCACCAGCCCGTCCAGGATCGTCTGCCGCGTCGCGGCAAGCCGCAGCGTGGACAGCCCGGTCTTGAACATGTCGAGCTTCTCCGCCGCCGTCTTCCAGCGCTTGTCGGAGAGGTTGAGGGCGAGCGACTTCTTGTCCGAGAGATCCGACATCAGCACGCGCTTCGCCATGCCGACATTCTGCGCATTGTCCGCGAGCCCCAGGCCCTGCATCAGTACGCGAACGGCCTCGGTGTCCCGGAACAGGTCGTCCGGCTTGCGCGCGCGGGCCAGCACGCGGTCCAGCCGCGCCATGTCCCGCAGGATGGCGGGGTCCTTCCTCAGCCGCGCCGTCTCCTTCTCCGCCGAGGACAGGCTCGTCTTGTAGAAGGTGAAGCGCTCCGGGGCGGTCAGCGTGACCGTCTGGTTGTCGGACCCGAACAGCGTGGAAAGCTGCGCCCCGGTGAGCATCGCGGCTACTCCTGCGGCGGTGCGGACAGCATCGCGTCGTCATGCGGGAACAGCTCCCGCACCCGGCGCATCGCCTCCCAGCACTTGCCCTCCTCCAGCTCCTCGATCGCGCGCTCGATCAGGCGCTTAACGGTGGCGGAGGTGCTGGCCTCGGCATAGTCGGCGGCCAGGCCGCGGGCGAGTTCCAGGAATTGCGGGCGCTCCGCATCCTCGCAGATATAGGCGGCCTGGATGGCGAAATAGAGCCGGCGCGCCGGCGTGTTCGCATCGTTCGGCGCCAGGATCTGCTTGCCGAACAGGAAGCGCACGCGGTTCGACAGCACGACGGAGGCGCGCGTCTGGAACTGCAGCGCGGCACCGTTGACGAGCATCTTGTCGCCGGCGCGGAATTCCAGCACCAGGCGGCTGCTGCGGTTGGAAGGGGGGGTCATCGCGGCGCTCATCAGGCTGCCCTCTGGCGGGCACCGAGGCCCGCGGCAAAATCCTCGGCGATCGAGGCCAGGAAATCGAGATCGGGCTCGGGGGCGCTCGCCTCCTTCACCGCGCGGCGCGCCACGGCGGCGATGGTCAGCCGCAGCTCCCGCGGCAGGGTCGAGACGGGATCGAGGACGATGCCCTCCACGGTGGCGAAGACGCGATGCGCATCGGCCGCGGCGCGGATGGAGGCCATGGGCGAGGCGTCGCGCATCGCATTGCGCAGGCGGGCGGCGAGGATGGCGAAGACATCCGCCTCCTGCTCGCGCTGGGACCGGCCGGACTGGGCGGCACCATAGGCACGGAAGGCCAGGGCGGCGTTGGCACGCGGCACATCTTGGGCCTCGGACAGCATGGCCGGTCTCTTCCTCGGCGAGGGCGCGCGGGGCGCCTGGAACGGATAGGGTCTCGGTGAAGGGGGTGGTCATGGGCCGGGGTCTCCCCCGGCCCATAGCCGTTCAGATCACTGGAACAGCTTCAGGAGCGCCTGCGGCGCCTGGTTGGCCGTGCTCAGCGACTGGGTGCCCAGCTGCTGGCGGATCTGCAGGGACTGCATGCGCGCGCTTTCCTTGGCCAGGTCGGCGTCGATCAGGGCGCCGAGGCCGCCGGACAGCGCGTCCAGCTTGTCCTTGTTGTAGGCGATCTGGCTGTCGATCGCGCGGCTGTCATTGCCGTACGTCGCCATCGCCAGGTTCGCCTGGGCCTCGATGCCGCCGAAATCGCCGGCATTGGTGCCGGACAGCGCCGTCTTCCAGAGCGCGGCGGCCGCCGCGGCATCCGTCGGATCGGCATCGACGTCATCGGCCAGCGTCAGGTCGAAGGTGCCGGAGGCCTGGCCGCTGAAGCTGTAGGTGTCGCCCTTCTCGTTGCGCACGACGTTGAAGTCGCTGCCCGCCGCGGCGGTCGCACCGTCCGCATTGGCCGAGACGCCCAGCAGGGACTTGCCGTTGTACGTCGCGTCGTTGACGTACTGGCCGATCTGCTTGGCGAGCTGGTCGTACTGCTTCATGTAGTTCAGGCGGTCCTCGCCGGTGACGTTGTCGTCAGCCAGCTTGACCATGACGCTCTTCACGTCCTTGAGGGCGGAGGAGATCTGGGTCAGGCCCGCCAGCGTGGTGTCGAGCAGGCCCTTGGCATTGCCGAGCTGCTCGTTCGCGCTGGTCACGCCGGCCACGTCGCCGCGCACCTTCTGGGCGACGGCGAAAGCCGCACCATCGTCCTTCGCGTCGGCGACGCGCAGGCCGGTGGAGACGCGCTTCTGCGTCGTCGCCATTTCGTCGGCTGTCCGGTTGAGGGACTGCAGCGCGACCATCGCGCCGTAGTTCGTCATGACGGAGTTGGCAGCCATGGTTGTCATCCTCTTGCGACATCGCCCCGCGGATCTTCCGGGGGCGTGGTGCCAGCGGCCCTCGCTTCGGGGCATGGCACCAGGGGGAAGACGGTCGCCTTCGGGATCATCCCCGGCACCATCAGGTCCGCTCGTTCATGGAGCGGCGGTGAGCGGAAACTGATGCACGTCTATTGCCCAGGTGTTGACGGAACCCGCCGTCCCCGCACCCCGGTCGGAACGGGTTGCGATTAACACCGCGCTATCATCTGCCTGCGATCCAGGCGCCGACCCTCATGTCTGGATGTGCGATGGAAGACCTGCTCGCCGAGTTTCTCGCGGAGACAAGCGAAGCGCTCGCGGATCTCGATACAGCCCTCGTCGCGCTGGAACGCCAGGGCGGTGACAGGGAAACCCTCGCCCAGATCTTCCGCACCGTCCACAGCGTGAAGGGCGCGGCCGGCTTCCTCGGCCTGCATCGCCTGGGCGCCGTGGCGCATGCGGCGGAAAACCTGCTTGGCCTCTACCGCGATGGCGCGGCTTCCGTCAGCCCCGCCGGCGTCACCGCCGTGCTCGGCGCCGTGGACGCCATCCGCACCATCCTCTCCGGCCTGGCGGAGACGGGCGCGGAGCCCGCGGGCGACGATGCCGCGCTGGTCGCGGCGCTGGAAGCCGCGCAGACCGGCGGCGCGCCCCCCGCCGCCGCGCCCCCCGCTGCCGCGCCGGTGGAGAAGCCGGAGCCGGTGGTGGAGGTCGCGGCGCCCGTCGCCAGCGCGCCCGCGCCGCCCCCGCCCGCGGTGGCGGAGGCACCGGCGCCCGCCCCGGCCGAAGCCGCCGCCGCCCCCGCGGCCGCCCTGCCGACGCAGAGCATCCGCGTCTCCCTCGGCGTGCTCGACGAGCTGATGACGCTGGCCTCCGAGCTGGTGCTGGTGCGCAACCAGCTGCTGCAGATCGCGCGCGGGGAGGAAGCCTCCCCCTTCGCGGCGCCGCTGTCGCGCCTGTCGCGCATCACCTCCGACATGCAGGAGGGGGTGATGAAGACGCGCATGCAGCCGGTCTCCGCCGCCTGGGGGCCGCTGCCGCGCATCGTCCGCGACCTCGGCACCGAGCTCGGCAAGCGCATCGACCTCGTGATGTCCGGCGGCGACACGGAACTCGATCGCCAGGTGCTTGAACTGATCCGCGATCCGCTGACGCATATCGTGCGCAACAGCTGCGACCACGGGCTGGAAGGGCCGGAGGCGCGCCGCGCTGCGGGCAAGCCGGAAACCGGCCGCATCGCGCTGTCCGCCCGCCAGGAAGGCGGCCGCATCGTCATCGAGATCGCCGATGACGGCCGGGGCCTCGACCTCGCGCGCGTCCGCGCCCGCGCCCTGCAGCGCGGCCTGGCGACGGAGGCCGAGCTGGCGGCGATGCGGGACGAGGACGTGGCCCGCTTCGTCTTCCATGCCGGCTTCTCGACGGCGGAGGCCATCACCGCCGTCTCCGGCCGCGGCGTCGGCATGGATGTCGTGCGCAGCAACATCGAACGCATCGGCGGCACGGTCGATCTGCAGACCTTCTCCGGCCGCGGCACCACGCTGACCATCCGCATCCCGCTGACGCTCGCCATCGTCTCCGCCCTGGTCGTCCAGGCCGCCGGGGAACGCTTCGCGGTGCCGCAGGCGACGGTGGTGGAACTGGTCGGCCTGGGCGGCGGCGGCGCCACCGTGGAATGGCTGGATGCGGCGCCGGTGCTGCGGCTGCGCGGCCAGCTGCTGCCGCTGGTCGCCCTCGGCCCGCTGCTGGGGCTGGAAGCGGCGCAGGAAGGCGGCGCGCCCGTCGGCGGCTTCGTCGCCGTGCTGCAGGGCGATGCCGGGCGCTACGGCCTGCTGGTCGATACCGTCTTCGACACGGAGGAGATCGTGGTGAAGCCCGTCGCGCCGATCCTGCGCGACCTCGCCGGCTTCTCCGGCAACACCATCCTCGGCGATGGCAGCGTCATCATGATCCTCGATCCCGCCGGCATCGCCCGCATGGCGGGGGTCGGCGCCGGCAGCGCCGTGGTGGATGACAGCCTGGTGGAGACGCAGGACCTGACCCAGGTGCTGGTGTTCCGCGCCGGCGGATCGCCGACGCCCATCGCCGTGCCCCTCGGCGTCATCGCGCGGCTCGAATCCCTGCCGGGCAGGAGCATCGAGATCGCGGGCGGCAAGCATGCCGCGCAGTATCGCGGCCAGCTGATGCCGCTGGTGCCGATCGGCGCCTGGGCGCCGCCGGCGCCGGATGCGATGCAGCCCGTGCTGGTCTTCCAGGACGGCGCGCGCCAGCTCGGCCTGGTGGTGGACGAGATCGTGGACGTCGTGGAGGAATCGCTGGCGCTGCGCCCCTCCGCCGAACAGGCGGGCTTCCTCGGCTCCGCCATCGTCTGCGGCCGCGTCACCGATGTGCTGGACTGCGCCTATTGGCTGCGCCAGGGCGACCCGAGCTGGTTCGGCAAGCCGGATGCGACCGTGCCGAAGCTGCTGCTGGTGGAGGATAGCGGCTTCTTCCGCCAGATCGTCGTCCCCGCCCTGACCTCGGCCGGCTATGACGTGACCGCCAAGGCCGATGCCGTGCAGGCGCTGCAGCTGCGCGCCGAGGGCCAGATGTTCGACGCCGTGCTGACCGACATCGAGATGCCGGGCATGGACGGGTTCGAGCTGCTGGCGGAGGTGCGCCGCGACGGCCCCTGGAAGCGCACGCCGATGGTGGCGCTGACGGGCCGCGCCGGCCCGACGGAGGTGGCGCGCGGCCGCGCCGCCGGCTTCCACGACTTCGTCGCGAAATTCGACCGGGACCGCGTGCTGAGCGCGCTGGCCGCCGCCATCGGGCAGGAGAACCGCGCATGAGCGCCGCCGCTTCCCATGAAACCGACCTGCTGCTGACGCTGCAGGTCGGCGGCCGGCTCTGCGGCCTTCCCGTCTCCCGCATCCGCGACGTGATCCGCTGCGAACGCATCGCCCGCGTGCCGCTGGCGCCGCCCGGCGTCGCCGGGCTGCTGAACCTGCGCGGCCGCATCGTCACGGCGGTGGATCTCCGCGATCGCCTCGGCCTGCCGCCCGCCGCGCCCGATGCCGCCCGCATGAACGTGGTGGTGGAGGAGCGCGGCGAACTCTACAGCCTGCTGGCCGACGGGGTGGGGGAGGTGCTGTCGGTCAACCCGGAATCGCGCGACGACGTGCCCCACACGCTGCGCGGCCCCTGGCGCGAACATGCGGTGGCCGTGCACCGCCTGGATGACGGCCTGCTGATCGAACTGGATGCGGACCGCATCCTGGCCTTCGGCGCACGCAGCGGCGGCGACATGCGTCGATGAGCATCGAGCCGCTGCGCGTCCTTGTCTGCGACGACAGCGCCGTGGCACGCGCCGCCGTGGTGCGCATCCTGGATGGGGATCCCGCCATCCGCGTCGTTTCCCGCGCCCGCAACGGGCGGGAAGCGGTGGAGGCGGTGCGCGCCGGCGGCATCGATGTCGCGCTGCTCGACCTCGAGATGCCGGTGATGGACGGGCTCACCGCCCTGCCGCTGCTGCTGCAGGCCGATCCCGGGCTGCGCGTGCTGGTCGTCTCCTCGCTCAGCGCGCAGGGCGCCGGCGTCGCGATGAAGGCCATGCGGCTCGGCGCCGTCGATTGCCTCGGCAAGCCGGCGCCAGGCCAGGACGCCACCTTCGCGGAGGAGCTGCTGGCGCGCATCAAGGGCAATGGCGCGCTGCGCCGCCGCGGCGTGCCGCCGCAGCCCGCGCCCGCCCCCGCGGTGCCGGCGCGCCGCCTGCCCATCGCGCCCGGCACCGGCCCCGCGGTGCTCGCGATCGGCGCCTCCACCGGCGGGCCGGAGGCGCTGGCCACCATCTTCCGCGCCTTCCGCGTGCGGCCGCGAATCCCCATCCTGCTGACGCAGCACATGCCGGACGCCTTCATCCCCATGCTGGCGGAACACCTCTCCCGCCTCGGCCCCGTGCCGGTGGCGGTGGCGAAGGACCATGGCGCGCTGGTGCCCGGCACCGCGCTGCTGGCGCCGGGCGGCACGCATCTGGTCGTGGCGCCGGGGCCGGAGGTGACGCTCGCCTCCTCCCCGCCGGAGCATTTCTGCCGCCCCGCCGTTGACCCGATGCTGCGCAGCGTTGCCGCCATCTTCGGCGCGCGCGGCGCCGCCGTGGTGCTGACGGGCATGGGATCCGATGGCGGCGCCGGCGCCGCGGCGGTGGATGCCGCCGGCGGCCTGGTGCTGGCGCAGGACCAGGCCAGCAGCGTGGTCTGGGGCATGCCCGGCGCCGTCGTCGAACGCGGCGCGGCGCGGGAAGTGCTCCCCATCCAGGAACTCGCCCGGCGCGTCGCCGAACTCGCAGGTGCCGCATGACCGATGCCGGATTCACGGAGATCGCGCGCGCCATCCGCGCCATCTCCGGCCTCGCCCTCTCCGCCGACAAGGGCTACCTGCTGAAGGCGCGGCTGGCGCCGATGATGAAGCAGCGCGGCCTCTCCACGCTGACGGAACTCGCCAGCCGCCTGCCGACCGCGGAAGGCCCCGCCCTGTTGCGGGAGATGGCGGAAGCCACCACGACGAACGAGACGAGCTTCTTCCGCGACGTGCTGCCGATCCGCCAGATCGCGGAGGCCGTGCTGCCGGAGCTGGATGCGGCGCGCCCGCCCGGCGCGCCGATCCGCATCTGGTCCGCCGCCTGTTCCTCCGGCCAGGAAGCCTATTCCGTCGCCATGGCGGCGGAGGAGGCGGGCTGCCGGCGGCGGCTCGACATCCTCGGCACCGACCTCTCCGCCGCGATGGTGGAGCGTGCGAGGGGCGGCCTCTACACGCCCTTCGAGATGGAGCGCGGCCTCTCCGCCGCGCAGCGCATGCGCTGGTTCCGGCAGGAGGCCGAGGGCTGGCGCGTGGCGGAACAGCTGCGCCGCTGCTGCCGGTTCGAGGTGCTGAACCTGCTGGGCGATCTGCGGACCATCGGCACCTTCGACATCGTGCTGCTGCGCAACGTGCTGATCTACTTCGACCCGCCGACCAAGGAACGCGTGGTCGCCGCCTGCGCCGCGCATCTGGCGCCGGATGGCGTCATCTGCCTGGGCGCCACGGAGACGCTGCTCGGCCTGCAGGCGCCGCTGGTGCCCGTGCCCAGCCTGCGTGGCGTGTGGCGGCGCGCATGAGCATCGCGCTCTCCGCCCGCCGTGCCGCCGATGCGCTGCGCGTGGTGGGTTCCGGCGAACGCATCCAGGGCGCCGTCGCGGCGATCGATGCGCTGTCGGTAGAGGTCACGGGCCTCAGCGGCTTCGTCGCCATCGGCTCGCGCCTCTCGCTCGCCTCGCCGGAGGGCGAGGTGGCGGCGGAGGTCGTGGCGATCTCGCCCAAGGGCGCGCGGGCCGTCGCCTTCGCGCCGCTGGATGGCATCCGGCTCGGGGCCCCCGTCGCGCTGGCGGGCACGGCGACGCTCTCGCCCGGCCCCGGCTGGCTCGGCCGGGTGGTCGATCCGCTCGGTCGCCCGGTGGATGGCAAGGGGCCGCTGCCGCCCGGCCCCGTCGCGCTGCCCGTGCGCGTCAAGGCGCCGGAAGCGGCGCTGCGCGCGCGGCTCGGCCCGCGGCTCGACCTCGGCGTGCGGGCGCTGGATGGCTTCTGCACCATGCGGCGCGGCCAGCGCCTCGGCCTCTTCGCCGCTTCCGGCGTCGGCAAGTCCACGCTGATGTCCATGCTGGCGCGCGGCGCGGATTGCGACGCGGCAGTGATCTGCCTGGTCGGCGAGCGCGGGCGCGAACTCCGCGAATTCATCGAGGACGATCTGGGCGAGGAAGGGCTCGCGCGCAGCGTCGTCGTCTGCGCCACCTCCGACGCGCCGGCGCCGATGCGCCGCGAAGCGGCCTTCGCCGCCATGACCATCGCGGAATCCCTGGCGCGGGAGGGCAGGCATGTCCTGCTGATGATGGACAGCGTCACGCGCTTCGCCCTCGCCTGCCGGGAGATCGGGCTGGCGGCCGGGGAGGTGCCGGCGACGCGCGGCTACACGCCGGGCGTCTTCGCGGAGCTGCCGCGGCTGCTGGAACGCGCGGGCCCCTGCCTGGAGAACCAGGGCGGCCACATCACCGGCCTTTTCACCGTGCTGGTGGAAGGCGACGACCATGACGAGCCGGTGGCGGACGCCGTGCGCGGCATCCTGGACGGCCATGTGGTGCTGGACCGAAGGATCGGGGAGCGCGGGCGCTGGCCCGCCATCGACGTGCTGCGCAGCCTGTCCCGCACCGTGCCGGGCTGCCTGACGGAGGCGGAGCGCCCGGTGGTGCTGCGTGCGCGGGCGATGCTGTCGCTCGCGGCGGAAATGGCGGACCTGGTCCGGCTCGGCGCCTATCGCGCCGGCACGGATCCGGCGGTGGATGAGGCGCTGCGCCTGGCGCCGCGGATCGAGCAGTTCCTGGCGCAGCGGAAGGATGAGGCGCGCATCGGCGTCGATGCCGCCTTCACGCGGCTGGCGGAGGCGATGCGCTGATGGCGCGGCGCGATCCGCTGGCGGCGTTGCTGAAGCTGCGCGGGCTGGAAGTGGCGGCGGCGCGGCGGGACCTGGTGGCCCGCCAGGCCGGCGCCGCCGCGGCCGCGGCGCGGGAAGCCGCGGCGCGCCGCGCGATGGAGGCGGAGCTCGCCGGCGGCGGCGATTTCGCCGACAGCCTGGCCGCCTGGCTGCCCCTGGCGCGCGCCGCGCGGGAACGCGCGGCCGGCGAGGCCGCGCTGGCGTCCCAGGCGGTGGAGGCCGCGCGCAGCGCCCTGGCCCAGCAGCGCGCGCGGGAACGCGCGGTGGAATGGCTGCTGGACCGCCGCGCGCAGGAAGCGCGGGACAAGGCGATGCGGGCCGAGCAGAATGCGCTGGACGAGGCCGCGCAGCGCCGCGGCCAAGCGTCCCGCCTTCAGTAGCGCGGCTGCTTCAGCCGCCAGACCAGCGCGATGATTTCCGCCACCGCGCGGAAATGCTCCTCCGGGATCTGCGCATCCTCCGGCAGCTTGTAGAGGGCGCGGGCCAGCGGCGGGTTGGGGATGATCGGCACGCCATGCTTGTCGGCCGCCGCGCGCATCTTCGCCGCCAGCTCGTCCACGCCGCGGGCGATGATGCGCGGCGCGGCGTCCCGGCCGCGTTCATAGGCCAGCGCCACGGCGTAATGCGTCGGGTTCGTCACCAGCACGGTGGCATTCGCCACCTCCGCCACCTGCCGCCGCCGGCCGCGCCGGCGCATCTGCGCCAGGCGATGGGCGCGGAAATGCGGATCGCCCTCGCTCTCCTTGTGCTCGTCCTTCATCTCCTCCCGCGTCATGCGCAGCTTGCGGGCGTGCTGGATGCGCACCCAGAGCACGTCGATGGCCGCGATGCCGCAGAGCGAGACGAGGGTGGCGGACAGCAGGCTGCCGAGCCGCGTCGCGATCACGTCGGTCAGCGCTTCCGGCCCCTCCGCCAGCGCGGCGACGAGGGCGGCGATATCCTCCACCTGCCAGTAGAGCGCGACACCCACGGCGCCGAGCTTCACCAGCGTGCGGCCGAATTCCTCCAGCGCATGCTTGCCGACCATCTTCTTGAAGCCCGCGATGGGATTGAGGCGCGAGAACTGCGGCGCCAGCCCCTTGCCGGAGACCAGGAACTGCGTCTGCAGCAGCGTCGCCGCCACCGCGCCGGCCGCGGCCAGGCCGCCGACGCCGAGGATGGCGGGCGCGGCCGCCAGCGCCAGGTCGATGGCCGCGTCATGCGGCTTCAGCTGATGGGCATGGGCGAACAGCGTGGCACCGGATTGCATCATGGCCCGCCCCGCCTCCGGCCCCATCATCGCGAGGCCGAGCGCGGCACCGCCGAGGGAGGCGGCGTGCACCGCTTCCCGCGAGAGGGGGACATCGCCCTCGCGCCGCGCCTTCTCCAGCTTCTGCGGTGTGGCGGCCTCTGTCCGGTCCTCGGCGTCCTTCTCTTCCTCGGCCATCGCTCAGCCGAGCCCCGGCAGCAGCGACCAGGCGGCGCGGGCGCTGTCCATCCATTGCGCGAAGATCGCGGGCAGCAGCAGGGCGAAGAGGGCGAGGCCGGCGAGCACCTGCGCCGGCGCCGCCAGCACGAAGACCTGCGCCTGCGGCGCGACTCGGGCCAGCAGGCCGGTCGCCGCCTGCGCCACGACGGCCAGCAGCAGCAGCGGCGCGGCGAGCCTTGTCGCCAGCACCAGGCTGGCGGCGCTGGCCTCCACCATCGCCTGGGCGGCGATGTCGCCGCCGAGCACCGCGCCGGCCGGCAGCACCGCATAGCTTTCCGCCAGCGCGCGCAACGGCAGCGCATAGAGCCCGGAGGAGAGCGCGAGCGCCGCGGCGGCCAGGCCCATCAGGCGCGACAGCGCCGTGCTGCCCGCGCCCATCGTGGGATCGGGCGCGAAGATGCTGGACAGGCCGATGAAGCTGCCGGCGAGCTGCCCCGCCATCACCAGCGCCAGCGCCACCAGCCGTGCCAGCATGCCGATCCAGAGGCCGATCGCGACCTCGCCCGCCATCAGCAGCGCATAGGCGCCGATATCGTCCGGCGCCGGCGGCAGGGCGGGCATCAGCCCGGGCAGCAGCAGCGGCACCAGGGCCAGCACCAGCGCCAGGCGGAAGGGGGCGGGGATGTCCATCTCCCCCAGCCCCGGCAGCAGCAGCCCGCAGGCGCCGAGCCGCGCCACCAGCAGCATGGCCGCGAAGGCGATCTCCGCCAGTTCGGGCGTGCCGGTCAACCGGCGCCGCCCACGGCGACGATGCGGTCGAACAGCGTGGTGGTGAAGCCGCGCATGATGCCGGCCGCCGCCGATCCGCCAAGCAGCAGCGCGATGCCCAGCGCCAGCATCTTCGGCACGAAGGCCAGCGATGCCTCCTGGATCTGCGTCAGCGCCTGCACCACGGCGATCGCCATGCCGATGACGAGCAGCAGCACCAGCAGCGGTCCGCCCAGCAGCAGCGCCGTCCACAGCGCCTGCTGGCCGGCGAGTGCGATCGTGTCGCCATCGGCCATGATCAACCGCCTCCTGCGGTTCAGTCCCGGAAAAGCGCGACGGTGCTAGACCGCCATGCGCATCACGTCCTGGTAGGCCGTGACCATGCGGTCGCGCACCGCGACGGCGGTCTGCAGCGCGAGTTCGGCGCGGCCGACGGCCATCACGACTTCCGTCGTGCCCATCTGGCCGGTGAGGCCGGCCTGCGTCGCCTGGTCCGCCTGGCGGGCCTGGCTGACGGCCTGCTGCATCACCTGGCCGAGCACGGCCTCGAACCCATCGCCGACGCCGGCGCCGGCGGCGGGGGCTTCCGCCCCGCCCAGCCCGGCGGTGGCGCGATAGGCATTGAGCGCGGGGGTGGCGCTGGAGAAGGTCATCATCCGCGAAGGGCCTCGATGGTGCGCATCAGCATGCCGCGCGTGGTTTCAATGACGGAGAGGTTGGCGCCGTAGCTGCGCTGCGCCTCGCGCATGTCCATGACCTCGATGAGGCTGTTGACGTTCGGCATCTTCACGTAGCCGCGTTCATCCGCCGCGGGATGCTGCGGATCGTAGCGCTGCGGGAATTCCCCCGGCGCCGTGCCGATGCGCGATGCCTGCACGGTGGGCGCGCCCAGCGTCTGGTCCATGCGGTTGCTGAAGGTGACGGTGCGGCGGCGATAGGGATCGGCGCCCGGCGTCTGCCCGGTGCTGTCGCGGTTCGCCAGGTTCTCCGCCACCACGCGCAGCCGCGTGGATTGCGCGGCCATGCCGGCGGCGGAGATGGTGAGGGCGCGGTCGAGGTCCATGCGGTCCCGTTCCTTCAGCTGCCGCGGCCGAGCGCGGTGCGGTACATGCCGGCCCAGCGGCGATGGAGCGCGAGCGCCATCGCATGGGCCTGGTCGGTATCGGCGACCTTCAGCGCCTCGCGGTCCAGCGAGACGCCGTTGCCATCCGGGCTGGTCTCCACCGCCGCGCGGTCGGGCCGCGCGCGGCCATCGCCGTTCGGGCCCGCCATGTGGCGGGGGGAGGTCTGCGCCATGGCCTGCTGCGCCGCGTTCACGGCCTGGGCGAAGGGCGTCAGGTCCCGCGGCCGGTAGCCCGGCGTGTCGGCATTGGCGATGTTCTGCGCCAGCACGCGCTGGCGCTGTTCCAGCCAGTGAAGGCGCCGTTCGGCCAGCGCCATGGGCGTGGTGCGGTTGCTGTCCATGGCGGGACCTTCGCCCAGGGGTGATTCAGCGTTGTTAACCGCGCTCAGCGCAGCGTCCGCGCCTGGTTCTGCAGCGCGCGGGCGCCGGCGATCTCCTCGCGCAGCCGCGGCAGGGTCAGCGCGCCGCTGCTGCGGGATGCCAGCGCCGCGAAGGCTTCCGTGAAGGCGCCGGGCGGCAGGCGCGGCGCGTAGCGGTCGCGCAGCGCATCCAGCCCCGCCTGGTCCCCGCCCAGCGCCAGGAAGGCGGCCATGCGCAGCAGGTCGCGCCGCGCGGCGTCGTCCAGCGGGCCCTCGGCGGGCATGCTGCGCCGCATGTGCTCGGCCAGCGCGGTGGCGGCGCCGGTCCAGTCCTGCGCTTCCGCCAGCAGCTCCGCCAGCGGCGCGGCGCCATCGGGGCCCAGCGCCCGCAGCACGCCGATGGCGCCGGCGCGGTCGCCGGCCTGGCGCCGCGCATTCGCCTCCGCCAGCGCGCGCCGCAGCCCGATCTCCCCGGGCAGGGCGGCGCCGCCGCTGTTGCGCAGCGCCTCCAGCGCCGCCGTGGCATCGCCCTCCGCCAGCCGCGCTTCCGCCAGCCGCACGGCGAGCCCGCCGGGATCGGTGCTGGCCGGCATCGCTTCCCGCAGCAGGGTGGCGGCCTGGGCCGGCAGCTCCATGGCCATCAGCCGTTCCGCGATGCGCGCCACGGCGGCATCCAGCGCGGGGTCCGGCACCAGGTTGGCGCGCTGTTCCGCCAGCAGGCGCGTGGCCTCCAGCGGCGGCAGCGCGGCATCCGCCAGCGCGCCGAGCGTCGCCCCCCGCATCGCCGCGCGCAGGCCTTCCGCGGCCTCCGGGAAGGCGCCCGCGGTGTCCTGCATCAGCGCCAGCGCCTGGCCGTGCTGGCCGGCGCGGGACCGCAACTCGGCCGCCCGCTGGCGCCGCTGCAATTCGCGCTGGTCGCCGCGCCAGGCGGGGATGGAGGCTTCCAGCGCCTCCGCCGCCGCCGCCGCGTCGATCCGCCCCGTCGCCAGGCGCAGCTCCGCCAGCCGGCCGAGCGCCCGTGCGCGCGCATCGCGGTCGCGGTTCCCGGCCAGGCTGGAATAGGCGAGCAGCGCGGGCTCGACCTCGCCCCGCGCTTCCAGCACGCGGGCCCAGGCGAAGCGGGAGAGCGGGTGGTTGGAGGCCTCGCCCCCCGCCTCCACCAGCGCCGCCGCATCCCGCATCGCGCCGCCTTCGGCCAGCGCGGCGGCGATGGGCGGCAGCAGGCGGTTGCGCAGCGCGGCGGGATAGGCGGTCAGCAGCGGCAGCGCCGCGCGGAAAGCGGGATCGGCGATGCGCCCATCCTCCTGCACCCCCGCCACGCCGCGCCACAGCGCGGCCTCCCCTTCCGCCGGCAGGGCCGGGTTGGCCAGCGCCTCCCGCGCCTCCTCCAGCCGCCCGGCGAGGAGCGAGGCGGCGGCGGAGAGCAGCAGCGCCTGGGGCTGCTGCACGCGGCGCGGATCATCCCCGGTGGCGAGCTTCAGCGCCGCCTGCGCTTCCGGCGCCAGGCCGAGGGCGAGCAGCGTCTCCGCCAATTCGCCGCGCAGCGAATCGCGCGTGGCCGCCGGCGCCGCGGCGATGCGCGCCAGCAGGTCCTGCCGGCGCGCCAGCAGCGTGGCATCGGATTCGTCGCGCAGGTGCAGCAGGCGCGGGATGCTGGCATGCGCCGCCATCGGATGCCGCGCATCCGGCAGCAGCGACAGCGCATTGCCGAGCCGCGTGGGGTCGATCGGCGTGCCGCGCGGCTTGGGCCCGGTGGCGGGCGTGATCAGCCAGCCCTGCGCGTCGCGGCTGATGCCGGAAGCCGCCGGCAGGCGCAACGCCGTGCCGCCCGGCATCTCCACGATCTCCGCCCCCGCCAGCAGCGGGCTGATGCGGCGCAGCCGGGCGATGTCGGGCGCGGTCGCGTCCTCGAACACCAGCAGCACGCTGTCGCCCCGCATCACCGCGGCGGTGGCGCCGGAGAAGGGCAGGCGGATTGGCGCGGGCGCGGCTTCCGTGCCCGGCGGCGCGGCGACGATCGGCGGCGGCGCGGCGGGGGCCTGCGCCATCGGGGGCGCGGCAGGGGCGGGCGACGAGACAGGTGGCGCCAGGACGGGGGGCGCCGCGGCCGTTGCCGAGGCGGGCGCAGGGGCCGGCGGCGGCGCGGCCACCGGCATCGGCGCGGGTCCGGGCGCCGGCGGCGCTGCAGGCGGCGCGGCAGGCGGCGCGGCAGCGACCGGCGTCGGCAGCGCGTGCTTGCCCGGCGCTGCTGCGGCGGGCTGGGTGGCGGCGCGGTGGGACGGGGGCGGCTCCGCCGCGGCCTGCACGGCGGCCGGCGCGCCCTGCGGCGCGCGCGGCGCGGCGGCGGCCGGCGCGACCGGGTCCAGCAGGTCCACCACGACGGAGGTGCCGACCGTCAGGTGCCGCACCCGCACGCCCGGGCGCAGCGCGAAGACCATGCCCTCCGCCGAGGGCTCCGCCCCCGCCAGGTTGCGCAGCGGCCGCGCCAGCGCGCTGGTGTCGAGCCGCGCGGCGCGGCCGAATTGCAGCGACGCCGTTTCCCCGTTCTGCACGACGCTGTAGGGCACGTTCTCCGGCCAGTCGAAGACGATGCGCGTGAAGGTGGGGTGGATGCCGGTGCGCACGCGGATGGAAGGCGCCGCCCCGCGCACATCCTGCCCCGCCACGGGACCGCCGAGGGCGAGGAGGCCGGCGCAGAGCCAGGCGGCGACACGGGTGCGGGACATCGGGCGGAACCTCGGCTGGACGGGAAGGGGCACAGGGCCGCGGGCGGCGCTGCGCCCGCGCCCTCAGTCGAACAACGCGTCGATGGCGGATTGGCTGATGCCGTTGCCCGGCAGCTGCGGGCCGTTCAGCAGCGTGGCCGCCGCGGCCATCGCGGGCAGGCGTTCCGGGATGCCCTGGCGCGCCCGCGCGATCCGCCGTTCCACCGCCTGCAGCGCGGCCACCACCTTGGCGATGCGCTGCCCGGTGATGTCCTGGAAGGAACAGGCTTCGTAGATCCGCGTGATCGCGTGCTGCAGCAGGTCGGCATCCGTGTCGCCGACACGGGCGGCGACCGTCTCCAGCGCCTCGCAGCTGTCCAGGATCTCATGCGTCGCCTGGGCGGTGTGGGAGACGATGGCCGCAAGCTCATCCGTCGCGCCGGGGATGTCGGCGGCATCCGTGTCATCGGCCCGCAGTGCGGCGACCTCCTGCCGCGCATCGGCGATGATGCGGCTCAGCGCATCGAGTTCCGACATCAGCGACCGGACGGTGGTGTCCAGGTCGTCCCGGATCGAGGCGGGCGGCGCCTGGTCAGGCATGGACCAGCACCTTCTCGATCTTGTCGCGCAGCGTCTCCGCGTTGAAGGGCTTGACGATGTAGTTGGACACGCCCGCCTGCTTGGCGGCGACCACGTTCTCCGTCTTGCTTTCCGCCGTCACCATGATGAAGGGCAGGTGCTTCAGCCGCGCATCGGCGCGCACTTCCTTCAGCAGGTCGAGCCCCGTCATCGGCTGCATGTTCCAGTCGCTGATCACCAGGCCGAAATTGCCGGCCCGCAGCTTGGCCAGCGCCTCATGCCCGTCGCTGGCCTCGTCGGTCTCGTTGAACTCGATCTGCTTCAGCAGGTTGCGGATGATGCGCGTCATCGTCTTGTAGTCGTCGACGACGAGAACCTTCATGTTGCGGTCGATCGTCATGGCAGTCCTGTCCCTTCTGTTCAGGCGGCGTGGTCCGGCCCGGCATCAGGCCGGGGGGCGAGCGGCACGGAGGCGGGCGAGTTCGACGGTCAGCTGGCGGACGCGGTCCGGCAGCATGGCGCCGAGAACGGGGGCGGCCTTGCGGTCGTTCATCCGTTCGACGACCTGCACCAGCACGGGCAGGTCGAGTTCGTTGAAGACGGCGGCGGCCTCGCGCGGGCGCATCGTCTCGTACAGCTTGGCCATGGTGCGCCAGTGCGATTCCTCGCGTTCCCGCGCATCCACATCCGCCTGTTCCAGCCGGCCCTGCAGGGCGGTCAGCTCCGCCAGCCGTGCGGCCAGGCGCTGTTCCGCGACGGCCAGCAGGGCTTCGCGGGTCGCGATGGCGCGCTCCCGGTCCTCCAGCGCCTCGCGCCGTGCGCGCAGCCCCGCGGCCATGGCGTCCGTGGCACTCGGCGCGGCGGCGGGTGCGGGTGCGGCAGGGGCGGGCGCCGGCGCGGCGGGGGGCGGATCCGCCGCCATGGCGGGGGCGGACAGGCTGATCACGCCGCCGCTCATCAGCGGGAAGTCGCGGATCAGCGCCATGCCCTTCAGCCCGAGCAGGAAGCCCGCGACGACGAGGAGAAGGCGGACGGCATTGGCGGCGTTCATGCGCTGCGGCTCCGGCTGATGGCGCGCAGCAGCTCCTGCTCGGCGCGCGCGCGGGGAACGGGGGTGGCGCCCGGGGCCTCCGCCGCCGGGCCGCGGCCGCCGCCCCGCAGCCCGCTATCCAGCCGGTCCGCCGCCACGCCGGCGCGCTCCGTCAGGAAGCGCAGGTCGTCGCGCAGCGCCGTCGCCGCCTGCACCTGCTCCGCCACGCTGCGGGACGCGCTGTCGGCCGTGGCGCGCAGCCGCACGATGGAGGCCTCAGCCTGCTTCGTCGCCTCGGTGAAGCCGCGCACGCTGTCCATGACGGCGGAGCGGTCCTTGTTGAGCCCGCTGAGCGCCCGTTCCAGCCGCAGCGCGGCCGGCAGCGCGGCGACGATGCCCAGCACCAGCGCCGCCTCCAGCAGCCATTCCATCATCGCCATGCTCATGCCGCTTCCTCCGCCCCCCGGCCGGCGTCGTCGCGCGCCAGCACATTCTCGATCCTGACCGCCAGGCGGTCGTTGCGGCGGCCGACCAGGCCTTCGAACAGCGAGGTCTCCCCGCAGCGCAGCCGCACCGGCGCGCCGGGGCCGACATTCAGCAGGATCTGGTCGCCCACCTGCAGGCGCAGCACGTCGGAAAGGGCCATGGTCTGCTCATCCAGCACGACGTCGAGCGCGACGCCGGTCTGCCGCAACTCCTCGGCCAGATGTGTTTCCCAGATGCTGTCGCGGCCGAACTTCTCGCCCATGAACTGCTGCAGCAGCAGGTCGCGCACCGGCTCCAGCGTCGCGTAGGGCAGCATCAGCTGCAGCTCCCCGCCCCGGCTGTCCATGTCGATGCGCAGCCGCACCAGCACGGCGGCGTTGGAGGAGCGGGAGATCATCGCGAAGCGCGGGTTCACCTCCAGCCGCTCGAACTTGAAGCGCACGGGCGACAGCGGCGCGAAGGCCTCCGACAGATCGTTCATCACGACATTGACCAGGCGCTCCACCAGCGTGCGCTCAATCGTCGTGTAGGGCCGGCCCTCGATCCGCATGGCGCTGGTGCCGCGCCGCCCGCCCAGCAGAACGTCCACCACCGAGTAGATCAGCGCGGAATCGACGACGACGAGGCCGTAATTGTCCCATTCCTCCGCCTTGAAGACGGACAGCATGGCGGGCAGGGGGATGGAGTTCAGGTAGTCCCCGAAGCGCAGCGACTGGATCTCGTCGATCGAGACCTCGACGGTGTCGGAGGTGAAGTTGCGCAGCGTGGTGGAGAGGATGCGCACCAGCCGGTCGAAGACGATCTCCAGCATCGGCAGGCGTTCGTAGGAGACGAGGCCGCGCGCGATGACGCGCTCCATCCCGCTGCCGCCGCCATCATCCCCGCCATTGCCGTTGCCGAAGCCGAGCAGGCTGTCGATCTCGGCCTGGTTGAGCACGCGCGTCGGCTCCGCCGTCGCCGCCGGCAGCGGCGCGCTTTCCGTCAGGATGCGCTCGGCGGCCGCATGGGCGGCCAGGTCGTCCTCCGCGGCCTCGGCCAGGGCGGCGCCCCAATCATCCTCCGCCGGCTCTGCCATGGCGGTCTTGGGCAGCTCGTCGCTCATTGCACGATCAGTTCGACGAAGAGCACGTCGGTGATGGTGCCGGCCCGCGTCGCCAGGTTGGCGCGCGCCAGCAGCTCCTCCCGCAGCCGCTGCGTGCCGATGCTGCCGCGCAGCTCCTCCGGCCGCATCTCCCGCAGATAGGTGGTGAACAGGTCCTGCAGTCGCGGCATGGCCGCCATCGCGATCGCCGCATCCTCCCGCCGCGCCACCTCCAGCCGCGCCTTGAGGCGGACGAAGGATTGCCGACGCGCGCCGGCATTCAGGTTGGCGACGATGTCGGGGATCTCGACGAAGACGGGCGGCGCGGCCTGGGGCGCGGCCGCTTCCTCGTGGTGCGCGGCGCCGCCGCCGAAGGGCGGCAGCTTGAGGAAGAAGGCAGCGCCCGCGCCGCCGCCCGCCAGCAGGACCACGGCACCCGCGATGATGAGGAGGCGCGCCTTGCCCTTCTTCGCCGATCCCTTGGAGGCGGATGCGTCCTTCGCTGCTGCAGCGCCGTCGGTCATGGGGCCCCCGTCCTGGAATGCAGGATCGATCTATGCCCCGGCTGTTAACGCGTCCTTGCCCGGCCGGACCCCCCTTCAGACCCCGGCAACAACTGGCCCGTAGATCGGGACCCGAGGCGGAAGAACTGCCGTGGACCCTGGCTGGCCGGAAGGCCGGCAAGGTGGTCGCGAGGATCCCGACCGCCTGCCCCATCGCGCATCGCCGGACCGCCGGCGGTGCGACCAGGAAGGACCGCGGCGCATGGACACGCCTGGCTATATCGTCCTGTCACGCCTGGCCTCGCAGGCACGGGCGACGGATGTGCTGGCGGCGAACATCGCCAATGCCGGCACGCCGGGATTCAAGGCGAGCCAGACCATCTTCGCCCAGCAGCTGGCACGCCAATCCGGCGCGGAAACGCCCGCGGGCGGCGAACAGCTGGCCTTCACGCTGGACCGCGCCACCTGGCGCGACATGTCCGCCGGCGCGCTGCGCCATACCGGCAATCCGCTCGACCTCGCGCTGGGCGGCGATGGCTTCTTCGCCGTGCAGACCCCGCGCGGCGAACGCTTCACCCGCGCCGGGCACTTCACCCTCTCCCCCGACAGCCAGGTGGTGGACCCCGAGGGCAACCCCCTGCTGGGCGAGGGTGGCCAGCCCCTGGTGCTGCCGCCCGGCGATGTCCGGCTGGAGGTGAAGGGCGACGGCACCATCGCCAGCGAAAGCGGGCCGCTGGGCCGGCTGCGCGTGGTGCGCTTCGACGATGCCCAGCGCCTGGTGGCGGAAGGCAGCCGCCTGTTCAGCGCCCCGCAGGGGGTGGACGCGCAGGCGGTGGAACGCCCCGCCGTGGTGCAGGGCGCCGTCGAGGAATCCAACGTCAGCCCGGTGGCGGAGCTGACGCGCCTCACCGCCGGGCTGCGCGAATTCCAGTTCGCCGCCCAGTTCATCGAAAAGGAAGGCGAGCGCCTGGGCGGCGCCGTCGACCGCATCCTCCGCCGCCGCTGAACCGACAGGAACCGAAGACGCCATGCGCGCACTCGATATCGCCGCCACGGGCCTGCAGGCCCAGCAGACCAACGTCGAAGTCATCTCCAACAACATCGCGAATATGAGCACGACGGGCTACAAGCGCCGCCGCGCCGAGTTCCAGGACCTGATCTACCAGAACCTGCGCCGCGCCGGATCGCAGAGCAGCGACCAGGGCACGGTCCTGCCCTCCGGCGCGCAGCTCGGCCTCGGCGTGCGCACGGCCGCGATCTACCGCATCTCCGAACAGGGCAGCCTGACGCAGACGGAGAACCGCTTCGACCTCGCGGTGCGCGGCAATGGCTACTTCCCCGTGACGCTCCCCTCCGGCGAGACCGCCTATACCCGCGCCGGCAGTTTCGGCCTGGCGCCGGATGGCACCATCGTCACCGCGGATGGCTTCCCGGTCTCCGGCGGTATCGTGGTGCCGGCCGCCGCGCGCGACGTGACGATCAACGCGGCCGGCGAGGTGCTGGTGAAGCTGGATGGCCAGGTGCAGCCGCAGAATGTCGGCCAGATCCAGGTCGCCATCTTCCCGAACGAGGGCGGGCTGGAAGCCACCGGCGACAACATGTTCCTCGCCACCCCGGCCTCCGGCCAGGCGCAGCCCGGCGTGCCCGGCGCGGTCGGCTATGGCCAGATCCAGCAGGGTTTTCTCGAATCCAGCAACGTCAACGTGGTGCAGGAGATCACGAACCTCATCACCGCGCAGCGCGCCTACGAGATGAACAGCAAGGTCATCACCGCGGGTGACGAGATGCTGTCCACCCTGACGCGGATGCGCTGATGCGCGCGTGGTCGCCCCTTCTCGCACTGTCGCTCCTGGCGCTGCCCGCCCTCGCGCAGCCGCCCGCGCCGCGCGCGCAGGCCGTCGTGGAAGCGGCTGTCGTGACGCTGGGCGACATCTTCGAGCATGCGGGCGCGCGGGCGGACGCCACGCTCGGCCCCGCCCCCGCGCCCGGCCGCCGCTTCGTGGTGGAGGCGCCGCAGCTGGCCGCCATCGCGCGCGACTATGGCCTGGCCTGGCGCCCCCTCGCGGGGGATGAGCGCGTGGTGGTGGAACGCCCCGGCCGCGCCATGCGGCGTGAGGAGGTGCTGGAGCCGCTGCGCGCCGAACTCGTCGCGCTCGGCGCCGATCCCGAACTCGACCTCGACATCCCCGGCTTCCAGCCGCCCAACCTGCCCGCCGGCGCGCCCGATGCGCGCATCGCGGTGGATGGCGCGCTGTGGGACGGCGTCTCCCGCCGCTTCTCCGCGACGCTGGTCGTGGTGGCGGAAGGCATGCCGACCTTCACGCAGCGCGTCAGCGGCAGGGCGGTCGCGATGCGCGATGTCGTCGTCGCGGCGCGCCCGCTGCGGGCCGGGGAGATGGTGATGCCGGGCGACGTCACCGTCACCCGCCAGGCGGTGGACCGCGCCGCCCCGAATGCGGCGGAGGATGCGGAAGCCGTCACCGGCCAGCGCCTGCGCCGCGCCATCGCCGCGGGCCAGACCGTCTCCGCCGCCGATGTCGCCGCCGCCCCCGTCATCGCCCGCGATTCCGTCGTGCAGCTGCTGCACCAGGCGCCGGGCCTGACGCTGACGGCCCAGGGCCGCGCGCTGGAAGACGGCTTCCGCGGGCGCACCCTGCATGTCCTCAACCTCGCCAGCGGCAGCGTCGTGCAGGCGGAAGTGCTGGGCCCCGGCCGCGCGCGCGCCGTCGGCGCCGCCATCACGCTTCCCCCCGCCATCGCCGCCCGCGTCAACCGCAGGGACCAAGCCTCACGATGAAGCGCACCCTTCCCCTCCTGCTCCTGCTCTCGCTGGGCGGCTGCTCGGAGCGCCTGGCGGAGCTGGGGCGCGCCCCCTCCATGGCGCCCATCGAGAATCCGGGCGGCGCCCGGCCGATCAGCATGCCCATGCCCGCCGCGCAGACCGCGCCGGCGGAGGCGAATTCGCTGTGGCGCCAGGGCAGCCGCACCTTCCTGCGGGACCAGCGCGCCGCGCAGGTCGGTGACCTCGTCACCGTGCTGGTCGCGATCGAGGATCGCGCGCAGCTGCAGAACACCACCGAACGGTCGCGCGCCAACAGCGAATCGCTCGGCCTGCCGCGGCTGCTCGGCCTCGATGCCAGCTATGGCCGCCTGCTGCCGAACGGCTTCGATCCCTCCCGCCTCGTCTCCGGCGCCTCCGACAGTTCCTCGGCCGGGGCGGGCCAGATCCAGCGGACGGAGACGGTGACGCTGCGCGTCGCCGCGACGGTCACGCAGGCGCTGCCAAACGGCAACCTCGTCGTCGCCGGCCGCCAGCAGGTGCGCGTGAACCATGAGCTGCGCGACCTCCAGGTCTCCGGCATCATCCGCCCGCAGGACATCGCCAGCGACAACACCGTCAAGCATGACCGCCTGGCGGAAGCCCGCATCGCCTATGGCGGCCGCGGGACGATGAGCGACGTGCAGCAGCCCCGCTACGGGCAGCAGCTGCTCGACATCATCCTGCCCTTCTGACCATGCGCAGCCTGATCTTCCTGCTCGGCCTGCTGGTCTCGCTGCCCGCGCTCGGGCAGGGCGGCGTGCGCATCAAGGACATCGCGGATGTCGAGGGCATGCGCGACAACCAGCTGGTCGGCTACGGCCTGGTGGTCGGCCTGCCCGGCACCGGCGACCGCCTGCGCAATGCCGTCTTCACCCGCCAATCCCTGATCGGCATGCTGGAACGGCTCGGCGTCAACACGCGGGACCAGGAACGGCAGCTGGAGACGCGCAACGTCGCCGCCGTGATGGTCACGGCCAACCTGCCGGGCTTCGCGCGCACGGGCAGCCGGATCGATGTCTCCGTCGCCGCCCTCGGCGATGCCACCAACCTCACCGGCGGCACGCTCGTCGTCACGCCGCTGCTCGGCGCGGACGGGGAAGTCTATGCCGTCGCCCAGGGCGCGGTCGCGACCGGCGCCATCGCGGCGCGCGGCGCGGCGAGTTCGGTGACGCGCGGCGTGCCGACCGCGGCGCGGATCGCGAATGGCGCGATCGTGGAGCGGGAGGTGGGCTTCGCCTTCGCCTCCCGCCCCGCCATCCGCCTGGCGCTGCGCAACCCGGACCTGACCACGGCGCGCCGCATCGCCGCCGCCGTGAACCGCTACGCCCCCGGCAACCCCGCCAGCGCCACGGATCCCCGCAGCGTGACCATCGCGCTGGCCGGCCGCGACGCCATCGGCTTCATCGCGGAGATCGAGCAGCTGCGCGTGGAACCCGACAGCGTGGCGCGGGTGGTGATCGAGGAAGCCTCCGGCACCATCGTCATGGGCGCCAATGTGCGCATCTCCACCGTCGCCATCGCGCAGGGCAACCTGACGATCCGCGTGACGGAAACGCCGCAGGTCAGCCAGCCCGGGCCGCTGTCCAACGGCCAGACCGTGGTGGTGCCGCGCACCAACATCGAGGTGGACGACCAGAACGAACGGCGCCTCGGCATCCTGCGCGGCGGCACCACGCTGCAGGACCTGGTGCAGGGGCTCAACCAGCTCGGCGTCGGGCCGCGCGACATGATCTCCATCCTGCAGACCATCAAGGCCGCCGGCGCGCTGCAGGCGGAGCTGGAAGTGAGGTAGTGGCCATGGACCTTTCCACCCGCCTGCCGGGCGGCACGCTGCCCGCCGTGAACGCGCCGCGTCCGCTCAACCCGGGCACGACCACCGCCGCGCAGCGCGCCGCCGCGCAGACCTTCGAAGGCCAGGTTCTGGGCGCCATGCTGCAGCCCATGTTCGCGGGGCTGGACGGCAAGGGCCTGTTCGGCGGCGGCACCGGCGAAGCGCAGTGGCAGCCGATGCTGGTGCAGGAAATGGGCAACGCGATCGCGCGGCAGGGCGGCTTGGGCCTGGCCGAGGCGGTCATCCGACAGATGCAGAGGAACAGCCGATGACCACGATGCTGCTGGACGCCGCCGAGACCCTGGAAGCCCTGCTGCGGCAGGAGACCGCCGCGCTGAAGGCGCGCGACCTGCGCGCCGCCGCCGCGCTGCAGCCCGCCAAGACCGTGGCGGTGGAGGAATTCGTCAAGGCGCGCGCCTCGCTCGATACCGGCGCCGCGCTGGATCATCGCCTGGCGCTGCTGGTCGATGGCCTGCGCGACACCGCGGCCGCCAATCGCGCGGCGCTGGAGGATGCGCTGGCGCTCCAGGCCCGGGTGGTGAAGGCCATCGCCCGCGTCGCGACGCGGCCGGAAGGCAATGGCCTGCCCGGCTATGCGCGCCCCGCCCGCCCGGGCACCGGCGCCGTCGCCTTCTCCGTCCGCGCGTGAACCGCGCGGTTAACAGCGAATAAACGGCCGGAGTTCTCCTTCAGGTCCATCGACTGGCACGGCAGGAGGCCGGCTTCATGGACCCCCAACTGATCGGGACGGCACTCGCCGCGCTGGCCGGCGTGCTGTTCCTCATCCTGCTGCTGGCCCGCGGGCTGCGCCGCCTGGGCTGGGCGCCCGCCTCGGCCGGGGCCGGCACGCGCCGCCTGGCGGTGGAGGAGGCGCTGCCCCTCGATGGGCGGCGCCGCCTGCTGCTGCTGCGCTGCGATGGCCGCCCGCTGCTGCTGCTGACGGGCGGGCCACAGGATGTGCTGATGCCCCTGCCGCCTTCGGCGGAGGCCGGGTGATGCGCCGCATCCTGGTCCCGCTGGCCTGCCTGCTGGCGCTGCTGCTGCCGGGCCTGGCGCTGGCGCAGAGCGTCAACATCGACATGGGCCAGCAGGGCGGCGCGGGCGCCACGGCGCGCCTCGTGCAGCTGACCGCGCTGATCGGCCTGCTGTCCCTGGCACCCTCGTTGCTTGTGATGGCGACGGCCTTCGGGCGCATCATCATCGTGCTGTCGCTGCTGCGCAGCGCCATCGGCGCGCAGGGCGTGCCGCCCAACCCGGTGCTGATCGGCCTCGCCCTCTTCCTCACCTGGTTCGTCATGCAGCCGGTGCTGGAACAGTCCTGGACGCTCGGCCTGCATCCGATGTCCCAGGGCACGATCGACGAGATCGCGGGCCTCAAGGCCGCGGCCGAACCTTTCCGCGCCTTCATGGTGGCGCATGCCCGGGATTCCGACCTGGCGCTGTTCCTCGACCTCGCCAACCTGCCCGTGCCCGCGGCCGGGGAGGAGATGCCCTGGCGCGCCCTGGTGCCCGCCTTCATGGTGGGCGAGCTGCGCCGCGCCTTCGAGATCGGCTTCCTGCTGTTCCTGCCCTTCCTCATCATCGATATCGTCGTCGCCAGCGTGCTGATGGGCCTCGGCATGATGATGCTGCCGCCGCCCGCCATCTCCCTGCCCTTCAAGCTGGTCTTCTTCGTCCTGGTCGATGGCTGGCGCCTGATCGCGGGCAGCCTGGTGCAGGGCTTCGGTGTCGGCAACGGTTGAGAAGTGTCGCACGATATAGGAATCAACAGACGCTAAACACTTGTCTCGCAGGTTGGGGCGTCATCCCACCAGCGGACATGCCTCGTGACCCCCTATGATGTGCCGGCCGCGCCGGACCCCCTTCTGCCCGCCCGTCCCGGCGCGGCCGAGGCGCTGCTGGCGCAATGGGTCGAGCTCGGCGAGATCGAGCGGCGCGCCTTCATCGCGATGACGGAGGAGGTGAACGCCTCCGCCCGCCTGATCGAGGACAGCACCGTCGCCCTCAGCGCGAAGTTCCGCCACCTGGCGGAAGCCGCGGAGGCGCAGACCGCGCGGGTGGAGCGCGTGGCCGCGATCGCGCGGATGATCGAGGTGGAGGGCCGCCCGATGCCGCTGGCGGAGGCCACCGCCTTCGTCGAGGCGATGCTGGGCCGTGCCGTGACCGGCCTGCTGGATGCGGCGGCGCAGGCGGCCCGCATGATGAAGGCGCTGGATGAGGTGAAGCAGGAAGTGCGCGGCGTGGAAGCCTGCGTCACGCGCATCGAGGCGATCAACCGCCAGGCTCAGTTCGTCGCCATCAACGCGACCATCGAGGCGCATCGCGCGGAAGGCGCCGGCGGCACCTTCAAGGTCATCGCGCATGAGCTGAAGGAGCTGGCGAAGGAAACCAACGCCACCTCCCGCCTCGTGCATGAACGCATCACCGCCGCGGGCCGCGGCGTCAGCGCCGCGCAGGCGGATCTCGCCCGCATCGCGGGCGGCGACAACGCCGATATCGGCAAGGGCCAGGCGCGGCTCGCCGCCGTGATGGCGGGGATGGTGGACCAGAACAGGGCGCTGTCGGAAACCCTGGCGGAGGCGCGCGACGCCGCCGCCGGCATCGATGCCATCGTCGATGGGCTGGTCACGGGCGCGCAGTTCCAGGACCGCACCAACCAGCATCTGACCCATGTGATGGAGGCGATGGGCGTGATCGGAGACGCCGCCGGCGCCCTGCAGGCGGAGACGACGCGCGCCTGGCCGGCGCTGGTGCCGACGCTCCGCGCCGACGGCCCGCTGCTGCGCCGCATGCTGGACCAGCAATCGCTCAGCAGCGTGCGCGCGCGCTTCCTCCATCGCCTGCTCGATGACGGCGCGCCCGTGCCGGAGGAGCCGGACGGCGCGGGCGATATCGAGCTGTTCTGACGGATCGGTCGAGGGAATGCGCCGGCGCTGTGCCGGCGGGATGAATGGGATGATGGCTGTGACGACGATGATGGGTGAGGCCGGCGCGGTGCATCGCCTGCCCCCGGTGCTTGACCTGGCGGCGGCGGAGCCGCTGGCCGCCGCGCTGCGCGCGCGGCTGCCGGATGGGCCGATCTGCGTGGATGGACAGGATGTCGAGCGTGCCTCGACGCCCTGCATCCAGGTGCTGGCGGCGGCGGCGGCCACCGCGCGCGCGCGCGGCTTCGTCTTCCGGCTGGAGAATGCCTCGGCCGCGATGGCCGAAGCGATCGAGGATCTTGGACTGGGACAGGCCCTGGAAGGGGACAGGTGACATGGCGAAGCGTGTGATGACCGTGGATGATTCGCGGACGATGCGGGAGATGGTCTCCTTCACCCTCCGCAAGGCGGGGTTCGAGGTGAGCGAGGCGGAGGATGGCCAGAAGGCCCTGTCCGCCCTGCAGGCGAAGCCGGTGGATGTGGTGATCACCGACCTCAACATGCCGGTGATGGACGGCGTGGCGCTGATCCGCGCCCTGCGGGCCGACCCGAAATGCCGGTCGCTGCCGATCCTGATGCTGACGACGGAATCCGATTCCGGGAAGAAGATGGAAGGCAAGAACGCCGGCGCCACCGGATGGCTGGTGAAGCCCTTCGATCCCGACAAGCTCGTCGATGTCGTCAAGCGGGTCGCGGGCTGAGCCATGAGCTTCGACCACCTCCGCGCGACCTACTTCGAGGAAAGCGCCGAGCTTCTCGAAAGCGCCTATGCGCAGCTCTCGGCCCTGGCCGAGGATCGCGCGGATGGTGACACGCTGCATGCGCTGTTCCGCGCGATCCATTCCATCAAGGGCGGCGGCGGCGCCTTCGGCTTCACCCGCCTGGTCGGCCTGGCGCATGTCATGGAGACGCTGCTGGACCGCATGCGGGATGGCAGCCTGGCGGCCACGCCGGATCGCGTGGCGCTGCTGCTGAAGGCGACGGATGCGCTGGCGGATTTCCTCGGCGCGGAGCAGCGGGAGGACGCGATGCCCGCCGGTGCGGAGGATGCGCTGATCGCGGCGCTGGGCGCGATGGTGGAGGCGCCTGGCAACGGCGCGCCGCCACCGGCCATGGCGGAGGCCGCCGCGCCCGCCGCGAAGCCCGGCACCGGCTGGCGGATTCTCTTCCGCCCGCATGCCGCGCTGTTCAGGCACGCCAACGAACCGCTGCTGCTGATCCGCGCGCTGCGCGCGCTCGGCCCCCTCGCCGTCACGCCGCTGCTGGACCGCCTGCCGGGGCTGGAGGCGCTGGAGCCGGAGGATGCGGTCCTCGCCTGGACGCTCGACCTCGCCGCCCCCGTCCCGCGCGGGCAGGTGGAGGAGATCTTCGAATTCGTCGTCGATGACTGCGATCTCGCGATCGAACCGCTGGTCCCCGCCGTGGAGCAGCCCGTGCTGGCCGAGGCGCAGGCGCAGGCCGCGGCCCCGCCCGCCGGGGCCCGGGCGGAGCAGCCGGCCGCCGTGCAATCGGTGCGCGTGGACGTCGCGAAGGTGGACCGCCTGGTCAACCTGGTGGGGGAGCTGGTGATCAACCAGGCCATGCTCCTCCAGCTCGGCAGCGCCGTGCCGCCGGAGGTCTGCCCCGGCCTGGTCGCGGGGCTGGAGACGCTGTCGCAGCACCTGCGCGAATTGCAGGAAGGCGTCATGGCCATCCGCACCCAGCCCGTGAAATCCGTCTTCTCCCGCATGCCGCGGCTGGTGCGGGAACTCTCGGCCCAGCTCGGCAAGGAAGTGCGCCTGGTCGTGACCGGGGAGGCGACGGAGATCGACAAGACCGTCGTCGAGCAGCTGGCCGATCCCCTCACGCATCTGCTGCGCAACGCGCTCGACCACGGGCTGGAAGCGCCGGACCAGCGCGAGGCCGCGGGCAAGCCGCGCCAGGGCACCGTGCATCTCTCCGCCGAGCAGCGCGGCGGCCGCATCCTGATCGAGCTGAGCGACGATGGCCGCGGCATCGACCGCGCGCGCGTCCTGGCCCGGGCACGGGAACGCGGCATCGTCGCCTCCGATGCCGTGCTGACGGATGCGGAGATCGACGAGCTGATCTTCATGCCGGGCTTCTCCACCGCGGCCGTCGTCTCCGCCGTCTCCGGCCGCGGTGTCGGCATGGATGTCGTGCGGCGGAACATCCAGTCCCTCGGCGGCCGCATCACAGTGGAATCGCGCCTGGGCGAGGGGTCGCGCTTCGTCCTCTCCCTGCCGCTGACGCTGGCGGTGATGGATGGGCTCGTCGTCTCCGTCGGGCGGGAAGCCTATATCCTCCCGATCTCCGCCATCGTCGAAAGCCTCCGCCCGCGGCCGCAGGACATCCATGATGTCGTCGGCCGCGGCCAGGTCCTTTCCATCCGCGGCGCCTACATCCCGCTGCTGGCGCTGCACCGCGTCTTCGGCGTGGCCGATGCGGTCACCGACCCGTCGCGCGGCATCGTCGTGATCGCGGAGACGGACCATGCCGGCCGCATCGGGCTGCTGGTCGATGACCTCGTCGGCCAGCACCAGGTCGTGGTGAAGAGCATGGAGGAGAATTACGGCCCCATCCCCGGCATCGGCGGCGCCACGATCCTCGGCAATGGCCGCGTCGCGCTGATCCTGGATGTCGCGGGGCTGGCGGAGCCGGCGGAGCGCACGCGCGCCGCGCGCCCATCCGCGATGCCTGCCGCCGCGCTGCACTGAATGCGCGGAGGCCGCGCGCCGGCGAACGGGCCGCAGGGCCCGCATCGTCCTGTCCACCCCACTGCCTGCCCTGCCGGACGCCGCAAAGGCGCCGGCCCAACAGAAGACCAATGAGGAAGAAAACCATGTTCATGGGACGAGCGGCGAGGGCCCTGCTGCCCGCCGGCTTCACCGATCGCCGATCCGGCCGCGACCGGCGCGCCACGATGCGCAGCCTGCTGGCCGCCCAGGCGGCCTTCCAGCGGACGCAGCCGATGCTGACCCTGGCGGCGGATGGCGAGGTGCTGGAAGCCAATGACCGCTTCGCCGCGCTGCTCGGCCTGGCGCCGGAGGCGCTGGTCGGCCGCGCCCATGCCGCGCTGCTGACGCGCGCGGAGCGTGACGGCGCCGACCATCGCCGCTTCCGCGATGCGCTGGGGCGCGGCGAAGACGCGGTGGCGCGGCTGTGGCACCTCGGCGGCAATGGCGGCGACGTGCTGCTGGAACTCTCGGCCGCGGTGATGGCGGCGGAGTCTGGCAGCCCGCCCTCCATCGCCATCCTCGCGCGGGATGTCACCGCGGTGGCGGCGGCGGAGGCCCGCGCCCTGGCGGATCGCGCCATGGTCACGGCCTGCGCCCTGCCGACGATCCTGGTCGATGACGATTTCGCCGTGGTGGAGATGAACGATGCCGCCCGCGCCATGCTGCGGCAGCATGAGGCCGGCTTCCGCGCCCTGTGGCGGGAGACGGAGGCCACCCGGCTGCCGGGCACGCGGCTCGAGGGCCTACCGCGCGAACTGGCCGCCTGCCGCCGCGGCACGGAGCGTGCGGAGATCGATGTGGGGGAGGCGCGGTTCGGCGTCTCCGTCACCGCGCTGGACGGCGTCCCCCGCCGCCTGGTCGAGTGGCAGGAGGTGACGCAGGCCGCGGCGCTCCGCCGCCGGATTGCCGCGCTGGACCGCACCATGGCGTCCATCGAATTCGGGCTGGATGGCCGGATCCTCCACGCCAACGCGAATTTCCTGGCGCTGCTCGGCTACACGCTGGAGGAGATCCGCGGCCAGCACCATTCGCTGTTCATCGAGGCCGCCGAACGCCAGGGCCCGGCCTACCGCGCCTTCTGGGAGAAGCTGGCCCGCGGCGAATACGATGCCGGCCGCTATCGCCGCATCGCCAAGGGCGGG
This sequence comes from Falsiroseomonas ponticola, assembly GCF_016805305.1. Lineage (GTDB taxonomy): Bacteria > Pseudomonadota > Alphaproteobacteria > Acetobacterales > Acetobacteraceae > Falsiroseomonas > Falsiroseomonas ponticola. Next base: position 942,440 of record NZ_JAERQN010000001.1, read on the forward strand.
CGGGAGGTCTGGATCCAGGCGAGCTACAACCCCGTGCTGGATTCGGATGGCAAGCCCCTCCGCATCGTCAAATACGCCGCCGACGTGACCGCGGCCTGCGAGCGTGAGGCGGATGCCGCCGGGCGCCTCACCGCCATCGACAAGGTCATGGCGGTCATCGAGTTCACGCTGGATGGCCGCGTCCTCGACGCCAACGCCAACTTCCTCTCGACCCTCGGCTACACGCTGGAGGAGATCCGCGGCCAGCACCATTCGCTGTTCGTCGATGCGGGCGAACGCCAGGGGCCGGCCTACCGTGCCTTCTGGGAGAAGCTGGCCCGCGGCGAATACGATGCCGGCCGCTATCGCCGCATCGCCAAGGGCGGGCGCGAGGTCTGGATCCAGGCGAGCTACAACCCCGTCCTCAACGCCAATGGCAAGCCCGTCAAGGTGGTGAAGTACGCCACGGACGTCACCGCCGCCGCGCTGCAGGAAGCCGATCTGCGCGGCCAGATCGCCGCCATCGACAAGGCGCAGGCGGTGATCGAGTTCAGCCTGGATGGCCGCGTGCTGACGGCGAACGCGAACTTCCTGGCGACGCTCGGCTACACGCTGGACCAGGTGCGCGGCCAGCACCATTCGATGTTCGTCGATGCGGCGGAGCGCCAATCGCCCGCCTATCGCGCCTTCTGGGACAAGCTCGGCCGCGGCGAATACGATTCGGGCCGCTACCGGCGCCTCGGCCAGGGTGACCGCGAGATCTGGATCCAGGCCAGCTACAACCCGATCCTCGACCTCAACGGCCGCCCCTTCAAGGTGGTGAAGTATGCCAGCGACGTGACGGCCGAAGTGATGGCCGCGCGCGCGCTGGCCGTCACGGTCGGCAAGGCGGAGGAAGTCGTCACCGCGGCCCTCGCCAATGATTTCGTCCCGCGCGTGCCGACCGAGGGCGTGGAAGGCGCCGTCGCGCGCCTCGCCGGCGGCATCAACCGCATGGTGGACGGGATGGCGGAGCAGTTCCGCTTCGGGGAGGCGCTTCGCCTGGCGGTGAGCGAGACGCAGGACGTCGTCGGCGCCGCCCAGGCCAATGATCTGACGCGCCGCGTGCCGCTGGATGGCAAGGCCGGGGAGATCGGCGCGCTGTGCGGCGGGGTCAACGGCCTGCTCGACACCATGACGGGCGTGATGACCGCCATCACCGAAAGCTGCGGCACCATCAACGTCGCCTCGCGCGAGATCGCGGTCGGCAATGCCGACCTCTCGCAGCGGACGGAGGAACAGGCCTCGAGCCTGGAGGAGACCTCCGCGAGCCTGGAGGAGCTGACCAGCACGGTGAAGCAGAACGCGGAAAGCGCGCTGCAGGCGAACAAGCTGGCGGCCTCGGCCAGCGAGATCGCGACGCGCGGCGGCATGGTGGTGACGGAGGTGGTGCGGACGATGGACGGCATCACCCAGTCCAGCCGGAAGATCAGCGACATCATCGGCGTGATCGACGAGATCGCCTTCCAGACCAACATCCTGGCGCTGAACGCGGCGGTGGAAGCCGCCCGCGCCGGGGACCAGGGCCGCGGCTTCGCGGTGGTGGCGGCGGAGGTGCGCAACCTGGCGCAGCGCAGCGCCAATGCGGCGAAGGAGATCAAGGCGCTGATCTCCGACAGCGTGCAGAAGGTGGATAGCGGGTCGAAGCTCGTCGCCTCCGCCGGCCAGACGATGGACGAGATCGTCACCTCGGTGAAGCGCGTGACGGACATCATGGCGGAGATCTCGGCCGCCTCGCAGGAACAGTCGGCGGGGATCGAGCAGGTTAACGTCGCGGTCGTACAAATGGACAAGATCACGCAGCAGAACTCCGCGCTGGTCGAGGAAGCCGCCGCCGCCGCGAAATCCATGGAGCAGCAGACGGACGTGCTCATGCAGATGGTCTCCGCCTTCCGCCTCCATGAAGGCAAGGCCCCGCCGGCGACGGCGCAGGCGCCGCGCACCGAACCCGCGCCCGTGGCGCGGCGCGCGACGCGCGCGCCGAGGAAGGACGACGGGGATTGGCGGTCCTTCTGATGGCAAGCGGGCGACAGGTTCGAGACGTGGTGACGGGTTCGGGTGCCGGGCGGTCCGGCACCAGCCCCATGCGGGAAGGCTGAGATGCAGACGTCGATTCAGTCCCGGCCGGCCGGGATGGAAGCACAGCCCCGCGGGGCGATCATGGCCGCCGGGGCGGGCGGTGCGGCGCAGTACATCACCTGCACGCTGGATGCGGCGGAATACGGGATCGACATCCTGTCGGTGCGGGAGATCAAGGGCTGGTCGGAAACCACGGCCCTGCCGCACGCGCCGGCCTGGGTGCGCGGCGTGATCAACCTGCGCGGCACGATCGTGCCGATCCTCGATCTCCGCGCGCGCTTCGGGCTCGGCCCCACGGCGGCGACGGCGATGCATGTGGTCGTCATCATCCAGACGGCGACGCGCATGGCCGGGCTGCTGGTGGACAGCGTGTCCGACATCATCACCGTGGCGCCGGAGGATGTGCGCGCCGTGCCGGAGATCGGCACCGGCGTGCCGGAACGCCTGCTGGCCGGCCTGATCCCGCGCGAGGGCAGCATGGTCTCCCTCGTCTCTCTCGACAACCTCATCAACCTGCCGGACGCCGACCTGGCGCCGGGCCTCCCCGCAACCCTCTCCTGACCTCGTCAGCGAAGGAGTCACCATGTTCATGAGCCGGACGGTGCGGGCCCTGCTGCCCGCCAGCTTCACGGAGCGGCGCAGCGGAACCGACCGCCGCGCCTCGATGCGCGACATGGCGGCCATGATGGCCGCCATCGACCGGACGCAGCCGATGATGCTGCTGGGCGCCGATGGCGTGGTGCAGGACGCGAATGCGCCGCTCGCCGCGCTGCTGGGCGTGCCGGTGGAAGCGCTGGTGGGCCGGCCGCATGCGGCGCTGCTGCTGGAGGCGGAGCGCGATGGCGGCGCCTATCGCCGCTTCCGCGATGCCATCGCGGCGGCGCAGCCCGCGCAGGCCCGGCTGCGCCACCAGGCCGCGGGCGGCCAGGCGGCGGTGCTGGACCTGGTCGCGCAGTCGCTGGCGGCGGAACCCGGCCAGCCGGCGCGCCTCGTCGTGCTGGCGCGCGACGTGACGGAGGAGGCGAAGAGCCAGCATGTGGGCCAGTCGCTGGAGAAGGTCTCCGCCGCCATCATGATGGTGGACCGCGACTTCATCGTCACCCATGTCAACCGCACCACGACCGAGCTGCTGAAGCGCTACGAGACGCAGTTCCGCAAGATCTGGCCGAACTTCGTGCCGGAACGCATCGTCGGCATGTGCATCGATACCTTCCACCGCGACCCCGGCCACCAACGCCGCATGCTGGCGGACCCGTCGCGCCTGCCGCACCGCACCGACATCACCGTGGGCGATGTGCGCTTCGCCCTCACGGTCAATGCCAGCCACGCGGCCGATGGCAGCTATGACGGCAACATCCTGGAATGGCAGGAAGTGACGGCGCTGCGCACCCAGCAGGGGCAGCTCGCCGCCATCGACAAGGCGATGGCCGTCATCGAGTTCACGCTGGATGGCCGCGTCATCCATGCGAATGAGAACTTCCTCTCCGTCCTCGGCTATGCGCTGGAGGAGGTGCGCGGCCAGCACCACGCGATGTTCGTCGATGCCGCCTATCGCCAGAGCCCGGAATACAAGGCGTTCTGGGACAAGCTCGGCCGCGGGGAGTATGAGTCCGCGCAGTACCGGCGCATCGCCAAGGGCGGGCGGGAGGTCTGGATCCAGGCCAGCTACAACCCGATCCTCGACGCCAACGGCAAGCCCTTCAAGGTGGTGAAATACGCCACCGACATCACGGCGGCGAAGCTGCAGGATGCGGATTACCGCGGCCAGATCGCGGCGATCGACAAGGTGATGGCGGTGATCGAATTCGGCCTGGATGGCCGCATCCAGACCGCGAACCCGAACTTCCTGCAGACGCTGGGCTACACGCTGGATGAAGTCCGCGGCCAGCACCATTCCATGTTCGTCGAGGCCGCCTACCGCCAGGGCCCCGAATACCGCCTGTTCTGGGACAAGCTCGCGCGTGGCGAGAATGATGCCGGCCAGTACCGGCGGCTCGGCAAGGGGGGGCGTGAGGTCTGGATCCAGGCCAGCTACAACCCGATCCTCGACATGAACGGCAAGCCCTTCAAGGTCGTGAAATACGCCACCGACATCACCGCCCAGGTACAGGCGTCTGAAGCGCTGAAGCAGGCCGTGGCGCAGACCCAGGCGGTGGTGGGCGCGGCGCAGGCGAATGACCTCAGCCGCCGCGTGCCGCTGGATGGCAAGGTGGGGGAGATCGGGGCGCTCTGCGCCGGCATCAACGGGCTGCTCGACACCATGTCGGGCGTCGTCGCCGGCATCACCGAAAGCTGCGCCACCATCGCCACCGCCTCCCGCGAGATCGCGATGGGCAACACCGACCTCTCGCAGCGGACGGAGGAGCAGGCCTCGAGCCTGGAGGAGACCTCCGCGAGCCTGGAGGAGCTGACCAGCACGGTGAAGCAGAACGCGGAAAGCGCGCTGCAGGCGAACAAGCTGGCGGCCTCGGCCAGCGAGATCGCGACGCGCGGCGGCATGGTGGTGACGGAGGTGGTGCGGACGATGGACGGCATCACCCAGTCCAGCCGGAAGATCAGCGACATCATCGGCGTGATCGACGAGATCGCCTTCCAGACCAACATCCTGGCGCTGAACGCGGCGGTGGAAGCCGCCCGCGCCGGGGACCAGGGCCGCGGCTTCGCGGTGGTGGCGGCGGAGGTGCGCAACCTGGCGCAGCGCAGCGCCAATGCGGCGAAGGAGATCAAGGCGCTGATCTCCGACAGCGTGCAGAAGGTGGATAGCGGGTCGAAGCTCGTCGCCTCCGCCGGCCAGACGATGGATGAGATCGTGGGCTCCGTGAAGCGCGTGACGGACATCATGGCGGAGATCTCGGCCGCGTCGCAGGAACAGTCGGCGGGAATCGAGCAGGTCAACGTCGCCGTCGCGCAGATGGACAAGATCACGCAGCAGAACTCGGCCCTGGTCGAGGAAGCGGCCGCCGCCGCCAAGTCGATGGAGGAGCAGACGGAAGCCCTCTCCGGCATGGTCTCCGCCTTCGTGCTGAATGCGGAGGAAGCGCCGCCCGCCCCCAAGGGCCGCGCCGCGCCGCGCAGCGCGCCCCGGCCCGCCGCCCGGCCCGCCAAGGCCGCGCCGGCCAAGGCCGCGGCGGCGGATGACGAGTGGAAGGAGTTCTGATCCATGTCCGCCGCGGCAGCCCTGCCCGGATCCCCGGTCGCGGCCCTCATGCAGGACGTGATCCTGCATGACGAGGATTTCGTCGCCATCGCCGCCATGGTGCGCGAAGCGTCGGGCATCGTCCTCGGCCAGAACAAGCGGGACCTGGTGCATGGGCGGCTGCGGCGCCGGCTGCGCGCGCTCCGCCTCACCAGCTTCGCCGACTACCGCGCGATGCTGGATGGGCCGGAGGGCGCGGAGGAACGGGTCCGCATGATCAACGCGATCACGACGAACCTGACCGGCTTCTTCCGCGAACCGCATCATTTCGACGCGCTCGGCGACCGCGTGCTGCCCGCCCTGCCGCGGGACCAGCGGCGGCTTCGCATCTGGTCGGCCGGCTGTTCCTCCGGGGAGGAACCCTACAGCATCGCCATGACGCTGCACCGCGCCATGCCGGACCTCGAGGCCTGGGACGCGAAGGTGCTTGCCACCGACATCGACACCGACATGGTGGCGCATGGCGCGGCAGGACTCTACGGGATGGAACGCGCGGCGGCCATCCCGGCGGAGCTGCGGCGCGCCCATGTGCGCCGCGTCGATGCCTCCACCGTCGCCATGGGCGACGAGCTGAAGGAGCTGATCGCCTTCCGCTCGCTCAACCTGCTCGGCCCCTGGCCGATGCGCGGCCCCTTCGATGCGATCTTCTGCCGCAACGTCGTCATCTACTTCGACAAGCCGACGCAGCGCGTGCTGTTCGACCGCTTCGCGGAGATGCTGAAGCCCGGCGGCATCCTGTTCGTCGGGCATTCCGAAAGCCTCTACCGCGTCAGCGAACGGTTCACGCATCTCGGCCGGACCATCTATCGCAGGGTCCAATGAGCGCCGCCCTGGCGCTGCCGGGCCTTTCCCATGATGGCGCCGCGCTGCAGTCGCGCCTGCTGCTCGCGGGCGATCCGCTGCCCGGGCGGCGCGCGACGAAGGTCGGCCCGGGGGAGTTCCATGTGGCGGCGGAGGAGGAGGCGGTGATCGTCACGGTGCTCGGCTCCTGCATCGCCGCCTGCATCCGCGACCCCGTCGCGCGGGTCGGCGGGCTCAACCACTTCATGCTGCCGGTCGGCGTGGAGGGTGGCTGGGGCAAGGCGGCGGCCAGCCTGCGCTACGGCAATTTCGCGATGGAGCGCCTGGTGAATGAGCTGATGGCCCGCGGCGCCCGGCGCGACCGGATGGAGGTCAAGCTGTTCGGCGGCGCGCGGCTCGGCGCCAGCACGGATTCCGTCGGCCAGCGCAACATCGACTTCATCGAGGCCTATCTGCGCGCGGAGGGCATGGTCGCGGCGGTGCGGCACCTCGGCGGCACGCGCGCGCGCAGCGTCGTGTACCAGCCCGTCGAGGGCCGCGCCTATATGCGCCTGCTGCCGGAGGCGACGGAGACCGTCTCCGCCGTCGAGGGCCGCCTGCGCCGCCACCTCGCCACCCGGCCCGTGGCCGGCAGCATCGAGATCTTCGAATGAACGCAAGGACGCAGGCGATGCCGATCAGGGTGCTGGTGGTGGATGACAGTGCGCTGATCCGGCAGCTGTTGACGGAACTCCTCTCCGCCGCCCCGGGGATCGAGGTGGTGGGCACGGCGGGCGATCCGCTGGTGGCGCGGGAGAAGATCAAGGCGCTGTCGCCGGATGTCCTGACGCTGGACATCGAGATGCCGAAGATGGATGGCCTCAGCTTCCTGGAGAAGCTGATGGCGCTGCGCCCCATGCCGGTGGTGGTCGTCTCCACCCTGACGCAGAAGGGCACGGATGCGGCGTTGCGGGCCCTCGAACTCGGCGCCATCGACTATGTCGCCAAGCCGCTGCTGGATATCCGCAGCGGCATGACCGCGCTGGGTGAGGAGCTGGTCGCGAAGGTCCGCACCGCCGCGGCGGCGCGCCCGCGCGCGCGGGCGATGCGCGCCGTGCCCAGCGCGCCGCTGCAGGTGGATGCCAACCTCTCCACCGCCGGGCGCATCGTCGCGGTCGGCGCCTCCACCGGCGGGGTGGAGACCTTGCAGCAGCTGCTGCTGCAGATGCCCGCGACCGCGCCCGCCATCGTCATCACCCAGCACATGCCGGCGGGCTTCACCACCAGCTTCGCCAGGCGGCTCGACCAGCAATGCGCGATGACGGTGGTGGAGGCGACGGATGGCCGCCGCATCCTGCCCGGCCAGGTCTATATCGCGCCCGGCGCCCGGCACCTGGAGGTGACGCGCACCGGCGCGCATTACGCCTGCCGCCTGCATGATGGCCCGGCGGTGTCGGGCCATCGTCCCTCGGTCGATGTGCTGTTCCATTCCGTCGCCGCGGCGGCGGGGCAGAACGCCATGGGCATCATCCTGACCGGCATGGGGCGGGATGGCGCGAACGGGCTGCTCGCCATGCGCCGCGCCGGGGCGCGCACGCTGGGGCAGACGGAGGCGAGCTGCGTCGTCTATGGCATGCCCAAGGCCGCGATGCAGGCCGGCGCGGTGGAGCAGGAGATGACGGTGGATCAGCTGGCGCGGGAGATCGTGCGCGCGCGGGAGGCCGAGCCGGCCCGCCGCGGAGCGGCCTGACGGGCGCCGCGGAGCGGCCTGAACTGCACCGCGGAGCGGCCTGACGGGCGCCGCGCCGGCTGGCCCGGCCGATCAGCGCGCTTTCGCCCAGGCGGCGAAGCGCGTCGCCTGCTCCTCGTTCACCGCGCCATCCGGCATCTCCCCCCGCGCCAGCATGCCCACCTGGCGCACCGTGTCCATCGCCTGGTGCTCCGCCGCTTCGGGCGTGAGGCCGCCCACATGCGGCGTCGCCACCACATCGGGGCGCGCCGCCAGGCGCGGATTCGGCCGCTGGTCCGGCGCGCTGCCCACATCCATCGCGGCACCGCGGAGATGGCCACCCTCCAGCGCCGCTTCCAGCGCCGCCTCATCCACCAATTCGCCGCGGCTGAGATTCACCAGCAGCGCGCCGCGCTTCATCCGCGCGAAGGCCGCCGCATCCATCAGGTGCCGCGTCTCGGGGGTGGAGACGGCCAGCGGCATGACGACGTCGCTCATCGCCAGCAGCGCGTCGCGCGTCACTGCCTCCACGCCCTCGACCGGCGCATGGGGATCATGGACGACGACGCGCATGCCCATCGCCGTCGCGATGGGGGCGATGCGCCGCGCGATGCGCCCCCAGCCGATCAGGCCGAGCGTCCTGCCCTCCAGCTGCATCCCCATCCGCACCGCCGGCAGCGTGCCGTTGTGGTAGGCGGTGCTGCTGGCGGAGACGCCGCGCGCCAGGTCCACCATCATCCCGATGGCGAGTTCCGCGACGCTCGCCGTGAAGCCCGGCGTCGCGCGCGTCACCAGCACGCCGGCGGCGGAGGCGGCGGGCACATCGATGGTGGAGATGTCCACGGCCACGCGCAGGAAGGCCAGCAGCCCCGGCGCCGCGGCGAAGGTGGCGGGCAGGCCCGGCGTCGAACGGTCGGCCACGATGCAGTGGCAGCCCTCCGCCGCCCGGGCCAGCGCTTCGCCGGACAGCGGCGCGTCGCCGCTGTGCAGCACCACCTCCGCCACCTCGCGCAGCGCGGCCTCCGCCCGGGGCGGGTAGTAGCCGGCCCGCATCTCCGGCGTATGGGTCAGGAACACGCGCATCATGGACGTCTCGCCCTTTGGTTCTTCTGGTCCTAGCCTAGGGGGCATGAGCATGCCGCACGAGATCCCCTTCACCGCGGGCACCGCGCCCCCCCGCATCGCCGTGCCGCGTGGCGCGGTGGATTGCCACCATCACGTCTATGACGGGCGTGCGCCGGTGGCGCCGGGCGGGCGGCCGCATGCGGATGCGACGCTGGCCGACCATGCGCGGGTGCTGGCGCGGCTCGGCGTGGACCGGCATGTGCTGGTGCAGCCCTCCACCTACGGGCTCGACAACACGCTGCACCTGGAAGCGCTGCGCCAGGCCGGGCCGGCGCGGGCGCGGATGGTGGCGGTGGTGGCGCCGGATGCGCCGCTCGCCGATCTGCGCGCCATGGCGGCGGCGGGCGTGGTCGGCGCGCGCGCCAACCTGGTGCAGGGCATCCCGCTGAGCGTGGCGGATGTCGCGCCGCTCGGCCGGCGGCTGGCGGAGGTGGGCTGGCATCTCCAGCTCTACGCGACGCCGTCCATCATCGCCGGGCTCGGCCCCGTGCTGCGCGCGCTGCCCTGCCCCGTGGTCTTCGACCATTTCGCGCAGCTGCCGCTGTCCGGCTGGCAGGCCGATCCGGCCTGGGGCGTGGTGATGGAGCTGATGCAGGCGGGGCGCGGCTGGATGAAGCTCTCCTCCCCCTATGCGCTGGACCAGGCGCGGCCGGAGGCCGTGGGCGACCTGGCCCGCGCCCTGGTGAAGGCGGTGCCGGAGCGGCTGGTCTGGGGCACCAACTGGCCGCATCCCAACGCCACCACCATCCCGGACGACGCCGCGCTGCTGGACCGCCTGGCGGACTGGGCGCCGGAGGCCGCGGTGCGGGACGCGATCCTGGCCGGGAACCCCGCGCGGCTCTACGGCTTCGGCTGAGCGTCCGCCGCCGGCCCGGCCCAGCTCGCCATCGGGAAGCGCAGCTCCGCCCGCAGCCCCTCCGGCGTCCAGTCCAGCGCCTGCGTGCCGCCCAGGCGCCGGATCTGCGACTGGATCACCGCCATGCCGGTGCCCTTGCGCGCGGGCGGCGCGGCCAGCGGGGCGCCGCCCCGCTCCGCCCAGCGCAGCACCACCGCCGCGCCCTCGCACCGCGCCTCGATCCGCACCTCCCCGGTCGCGGCGGCCAGGGCGCCGTGCTTCGCGGCATTGGTCGCCATCTCGTAGAGGATCATCGCCACCGGCTGCACCGCATTCGGCACCAGGTCCGGCACCTCATCGACCTCCAGCGTCAGGTGGTCGCGATAGGCGGCGAGTTCGGAGGCGATCAGCAGCGCGAAGGCGGCCGGGTGCCGCGCCGCCTGGTCCAGCAGCGTCTGCGTGCGGGCGAGGGAGAGGATCCGCCCTTCCAGCCGCCGCTTGTAGTCCGGCACATCCGCCGCATCGGTCAGCCGCAGCAGCGCCTGCACGACGGAAAGCGTGTTGTTGGCGCGGTGGTTCACCTCCCGCACCAGCAGGGATCGGCGTTCCTCGGCCTCCGCCACATCGGTCACGTCGCGCAGCATGCCGACGATGTGGGTGCGCGCGCCGGGCGGGCCGAACATGCGGCCCAGGAACTCGATATGGCGGATGGCGCGGTCGGTCTGGCGGATGATGCGGACGCGCTCGCAATAGATGTCGCGGTTGCGTTCGCCGCGCAGGTCGGCCGCGAAGGTGGCGCGCGCGGATTCCAGGTCCTCGGGGTGGTAGCACTCCCAGAACCCCGTGCGGTCCACGGGCATGCCGGGCGGCGCCGGCAGGCCGAACATGGAGAAGGCGTTGGGGGTCACCACGACCTGGCCGGTCGCCACGTTGGATTCGAAGAAGGCGATGCCGAAATTCTCCATCGCCAGCCGTGCCCGTTCCCGTCCGGCTTCCGAGCCCAGGTCGAAGCCGATCATCCAGGCACCATGTCGCGCAGGCCGCCGCCCCCCAGATCCTTCCGGGGGCAATTCTACCAGCCCGCCTTCCACCCGGCCAGCAGCGGCGCCGGGGGGGCGCCCCACCCGGCCGCCCGGCCCTATTCCGCGGCCGCCGGCCCGGGGGCCGGCCGCCGCCGCGGCAGGAAGGCAACCGGCGCCAGGCACAGCACGAGGAGGAAGGCCACCAGCGCCTCCGCATTGTCCGGCAGGCCGATCGCCAGCAGCGCCGCCGGCAGGTCGATCGGCGTGAAGCCGATGAAGGCCTGTTCCTGCATCTCCTGCACCGCCGCGGCGGTGAAGCGCGCCGCCATCACCAGCAGGAACAGGCTGGTGCCGAGGAAGAGGGGCCGCAGCGGCAGGCGGCGCGTGCCGCGGCGGATCACCACCCAGAAGCCGGCCAGCACCGCCGCCGCCACCGCGGCCCCGGCCAGCACCGGCAGGGGCTGCTGTTCCGCGCCCAGCGCGGCCAGGAACAGCACCGTCTCCGCCCCTTCCCGGAACACGGCGAGGAAGCCGATCGCGGCGACGGCCAGCGCCACGCGCCGGCTTTCCAGCGCGCGGCCGGTGCGCTGCTTCAGCGCCTCCGACCAGGCGCGGGGGTCCGCATGCCGCGCCAGCCAGCCGCCGGTCCACAGCATCAGGGCCGCCGCCAGCAGGCAGGTGGCGGCCTCCACCCGGTCATCATGCTCCCCGCCCAGGAAGATGGCGTAGAGGATGGCGACGACGATGCTGGCGCCGAGCCCGCCCGCGGCGCCCCAGCCCAGCGCGGCCCCCCGTTCCGGCGCGGCACGGCCGATGAAGGCGGCCAGGGCGGCGAGGACCAGCACGGCTTCCAGCCCCTCCCGCAGCAGGATCAGGCCAGCATCGAGCATGAGGGACATCGGGACAGGGCCTTGTGCGATTGCGAGTCGTTCGCAACATAGGGCCCGGGCCGGGGGATTTCACGTGAAACAACCGCAAGCCGCGGCCCCGGGCTGGGCCCGGGACCGCGGCCGCGCATCGGGCGATGGCCGTCAGGCGATGGCGGAAACGCCCTCCGCCGCGCGGGTCTGCACGGCGGCCTGGAATTCCCAGAAATCGGCCAGCGCGGCGGCCAGGTCGGTGGTGGTGGCGCCCTGGGCGAACAGGCCGCCCCATTCCGCCAGCTCCGCCGCATCCGGCGCACGGCCGAGCGCACCCTGGTGCAGCAGCGTCGCCACCCCGGCCTCGTCCAGCCCGGCGATGCGGGACTGGTATTCCGCCGTCTCCGTCAGGGCGCGGGCGACATCCGCCGGCGTCCAGCCGCCATCGAGCTGCGCATCCAGCGCGCGCAGCTCCGCCAGCGTGGCCTCGCGGCCATAGGCCATCTGTACCAGGCCGGCGCCGAAGCTCATGCCCCAATCCGCGACGAAGGTGCCGCTGGCGGGGGTGGGCTGGGCGGCGAGGACATAGGGCTCCGTCGCCACCATCACCAGGAAGTCGGCGCGGTTGCTGGCCTCCAGCCGTTCCAGCAGCAGCGCGACGCCGCTTTCCAGCGGCGGCGCCCCGGCCGCGTTGGTCCAGGCCGCGGTGACGAAGTCCCGGTCATCGGCGATGGCGCCGATGCCGCCCTGCGCCAGGAAGCCCTCCGCCAGGTCGCGCGCCGAAATCCGCCCGGCATCCAGCGCATCCGCCGCCCAGCCGGTGCCGAGCAGGGAGGAATCGCGCCCCAGCACCATGTCGTGCAGCCGGTCGGCCAGCGCGGCATTGCCGCCGGGGCCGATCACCTCCCGCCCATCGGCGAAGCGGATCTCGCTGCCGCCGATGGTGGTGCTGCGGCCATCCGCGGTGGTCACCAGCGCAAGCTCGGGGCCCACCAGCGTGACCGTCGCCTGCTCCCGCAGCAGGGTGGTGGTGTCGATCCCGGCGGGCAGCGCGGGCTGCGGCGCGGGGGTGGGGGCGGGCTCCGGCACGGGTTCCGCCACCACGGGCGGCGCCGGCGCGACGACCGGCGGCGCGGGCTCCGCGACAGGCGGCGCGGGCTCCGCCACGGCCGGCGTCCCGATCGCCACCCCCGTCGCCGCGGTCCAGACCGGCAGGCCGGTGCTGTCCGTCACCGCATGGCCCTGGCCGGTGCGGTCGGCGCCCCAGAGCTTGCCGATGCCCCAGGCATAGTCGAGCACCGCGCCCACCGGCAGCGCCTGCCCGAAGCTGACCACCAGGCTGTCCGCATCCAGGATGGCGGCACCCGTGGCCTGCACGCGATCCCCGTTCGGCAACAGGGCGGACCAGCCGACGCCCGCGGCCGCATCCGCATCCAGCGCGGCGAAGCCCGCCGCGCCGTCATGCCGCACATCCACCTGCAGCCTCGTGGGCTCAAGCCGCGTCGCCGCCACCACCTGCGGCCCGTCGGAGGCGATGTTGCCGCCCGCGAGCGCCACCGGCGATCCCGGCTTCGCGAAGGCCGCGAATTCCTCCGCCGCCACGCGGGCGATGCGCCCCGCGATGATCAGCGCGTCGGAGGCCGAGATATGCGCGCCGCCATATTCCCGCGTCGCGTCGTTGCCGTCGTAATTGTCGAGATCGACATTGAGGTCCGGCGCCCGCGCCGCGATGCGCGCGTTGAAGGCGGGGTCGGCGGCCAGCGCCTCCATCGCCTGGCGGATCGCCTGGTGGCCGGCATCCGTGCCGTCGCCATAGGGATGCGCCGCGACATAGAGGTAGGGGATGTCCCGCCCCAGCACCTGGCGGACCAGCCCCGCATCCACCCGCATCGCCTCCGCCAGCGATGCCGCGGCAAGGCCCGGGTCGCGGCTGTCATATTCGCTGTGCAGCCAGACCATGGCGGTGGCGTCGCCCGGCCCCTCCGCCCGGTATTGCTGCATGCGGGCCAGGAAGAGCTGCTCCAGCTCCCCCGCCTGCCAGCCGCCGCTGGCGGTCGGGTCCATCCATTCGTCGAGGAAGGCCGTCGCGGGATAGGCGGTGTCGCCGCCCTGGCCGTCCCGGTCATAGACCAGGGTGACGCGGTCATTCACCCCGTCGAAGCCGAGCAGCCGCTCCACCTCCGTCACCAGCCGCCCCGCGCCGGCGAAGCCATCGAGTTCGGCGAGATAGGCGGCATTGGACTGGCCGCGAAGGATGAGGTCGAGCTGCAAGGCGGAAGGCCCCCGGTTGTTGGTTCCGGGGGGCAATGCCGCGCGCCCGTCATGGTTCGGCGCTCTGACGGGCTAGTGAGAATCAGCGCGGCAGGGGGCGGAACGTTGCGCGTCGGCGCGATCCTGCCGCGTCACGCCTGCGTGTGGCGCCGCCGCCGCGGCGGCGGCTGCCCCATTCAGGCCATGAAGCGGGCGTCGCGCGTGGCGGCGATCGCCTCATAGGCCGCCTTCACCGCCGCCGGCCCGTGCAGCCGCTCCAGCCGGCGCACGGTGAAATGCCCCTCCGCCACGGCGCGGAAATGCTCGAGGAAGGCGAGGTTGATGGCCGCCCCGCCCGCCGCGCCGATCAGCGGCGCCGCCTGGGCGGAGACCTTCAGCGCCACCGGCCCGCCGAAGCGCGCCGCGATGGGGCCGAGGAAGCCCGGCAGCAGCATCCCCGCCATGCCCTTGCCGACCGCGCCCTTCAGCGCCTCCGCCAGCGCGACGCGGACGGCGAAGTAGCCGGATTCGGCCGCGTCATCCCGCGCATCCCGCCCGCCCAGCGCGAAGACCTTTAGGCATTCGGCGGCCACGAGCGGATCGGCCAGGTCCTCCCCCTGTTCCGCCGCGATGGCGGCGATCTGGCGCAGCAGCAGGGTGGTGGAGACCGGCAGTTCCATCAGCGTGCCCGGCAGGCCGAGCGCGCCCCCCGCCGCGCCGCTGGCCGCCGCCAGGCCGCGGTGGAACCAGGCGGTGGGCAGCGGGGTCGGGTTGGCGCTGGGCGAGGCCTTGAGCGCCGCCTGCATGGCGCTGGACAGCGCCTTGCGCACCGCGCCGTCCAGCATGGACTGCACGCCGGATGGCAGGCGGGACCGCAGCGCCTCCACCGGCGTGCCGACCATGCCGGCGATGCGCGCGGCGAGCGAGACGGTCTCCAGCTGCGCCACGGCGCGGGCCAACTCGGCCTGCGCCTCGTCGCTCAGGGTGCTCGGCGGGGGAGGGGCGATGGTGAGGGACATACGGCACCATATGGGGGTTCGCGGCACGCGGCGCGACCGCGCTCGCGCGTGTTGTTACGCACGAGGCGCCGTATGGTCCCGCAGCCAGGTCGCGAATTCATCTTCCGAGAGGTCGCCGGCGGCGAGGTCGAGCATGGCGACCACGCAGTCCGCATCCCCCGCCGTCAGGTCGAGCCCGTTCAGGCCGAGGAAGACTTCGACCGCCACGAAGGCCGTGCGCTTGTTGCCATCCACGAAAGGATGGTTCCGCGCCAGGCCGAAGCCGAGCGACGCGGCCAGCCCGCAAAGGTCCGGCTCCCCATAGGTCGCCAGGTTGAAGGGGCGGGCCAGCGCGCTTTCCAGCAGGCCGAGGTCACGCACGCCCTCGCCCCCGCCATGCTCGGCCAGCTGGGCCTCGTGGATGGCAAGGGCGACCTGGAGCGTGATCCAGGTGACGCCGTCGGTCATTTCGCCAGCTCGCGCAGCACGGCGCGGCGCCGGTTCATGACGCGGCGCGCTTCCTCCATCTGCTTGTCGAATTCAGGATCGGCGCGCTTCAGCCGAAACCCGTCCGGCGCTTCCAGCAGATGGAGCGTGTCGCCTTCCGCCAGCCCGAGCTTGGCCAGCAACTCCTTCGGCAGCACCACCCCCACCGAATTGCCGATCGCGCGCAGCTTGAGGGTCGCCATGTCATCGCCTCCGTGGATACGGAGATTATAACGCGCCGACCCCACCCGTGTCCACGCCTGTTATTACAGGATGAAGCGCGAGAGGTCCGCGCTGCCCGCCAGCGGCGCCACGCGCGCCTTCACCAGCGCGCCATCCACCGTGATCGTCTCGCCGCCCCGGTCGGAGGCGGTGAAGGAGATCTCGTCCAGCAGCCGCTCCATCACGGTGGCGAGCCGCCGCGCGCCGATATTCTCGACCGTCGCGTTGATCTCGGCCGCCAGCTCCGCGATCGCATCCGTCGCGTCGCTGGTGATGTCGAGCGTGACACCCTCCGTCCCCAGCAGCGCGACGTACTGCTTCACCAGCGAATGCTCGGGCTCCGTCAGGATGCGGCGGAAATCGTCGCGCGTCAGGGCGGAGAGTTCGACCCGGATCGGCAGGCGGCCCTGCAGTTCCGGCAGCAGGTCACTCGGCTTCGCCTGGTGGAAGGCGCCGGAGGTGATGAAGAGGATGTGGTCCGTCTTCACCGGCCCGTGCTTGGTCGTGACCGTCGTGCCCTCGATCAGCGGCAGCAGGTCGCGCTGCACGCCCTCGCGGGAGACGTCGCCGCCGCGGAAGCCGCTTTCGCTGGTGCGGGCGCAGACCTTGTCGATCTCGTCGATGAAGACGATGCCGTTGTTCTCGGCGTTCGCCACGGCCTCGCGCGTCAGCGCCTCCTGGTCCAGCAGCTTGTCGGCCTCGTCCTTCAGGAGGGCCTGGCGGGCCTCGGGCACCGTCATCTTGCGGGGCTTCTGGCGGCCGCCGAACATCTTGCCCAGCATCTCCTGCATATTCTGCATCTGCAGGCCCTGGGCGCCGGGCAGGTCCATCATGCCGATCGGCATGCCGCCGGTGGTGTCGGCGACCTGCACCTCCACCTCCCGCGTCTCCAGCTGGCCTTCCCGCAGCATGCGGCGGAATTTCATGCGGGTCTCGCCGGAAGCGCCTTCGCCGACCAGCGCCGAGATGAGCTTCTCCTCGGCCGCCAGCTCCGCCTTGGCCTGCACGGATTTGCGCGAGTTCTCCCGCGTCTGCGTGATCGAAACCTCGACGAGGTCTCGAATGATGCTGTCCACGTCGCGGCCGACATAGCCGACCTCGGTGAACTTCGTCGCCTCCACCTTCAGGAAGGGCGCATTGGCGAGCTTCGCCAGGCGGCGCGCGATCTCCGTCTTGCCGCAGCCGGTCGGCCCGATCATCAGGATGTTCTTCGGCACCACCTCCTCCCGCAGCCCGGGGCCGAGCTGCTGGCGGCGCCAGCGGTTGCGCAGCGCGATGGCCACGGCGCGCTTGGCGTCGTTCTGGCCGACGATGTGGCGGTCGAGCTCGCTGACGATTTCCCGCGGGGAGAGGTTCACGGTTTCCGTCACGGCTCGATGGTCTCCAGCACGATGTTGCCGTTGGTGTAGACGCAGATGTCGGCGGCGATCTTCATGGCACGGCGGGCGACTTCCTCGGCCGGGACGCCCTCCACCGTCAGCAGCGCGCGGGCGGCGGCCAGCGCGTAATTGCCGCCGGAGCCGATGCCGATGACGGCGTCCTCGGGTTCCAGCACGTCGCCCTGGCCGGTCAGCAGCAGGGACCGCTTGGCGTCCGCCACGGCGAGCAGCGCTTCCAGCCGCCGCAGGTAGCGATCCGTCCGCCAATCCTTGGCGAGTTCGACGCAGGCGCGTTCCAGCTGGTCCGGGAAGCGTTCCAGCTTCGCCTCCAGCCGTTCCAGCAGGGTGAAGGCATCGGCCGTGGCGCCAGCGAAGCCGGCCAGGACCTTGCCCTGGGCGATGCGCCGCACCTTGCGCGCATTGCCCTTCACGACGGTCTGGCCCAGCGAGACCTGGCCATCCCCGGCCATCGCCACCCGCCCATCCTTGCGGACGCAGAGGATGGTGGTGCCGTGCCAGCCGAGGGGATCATGAGGGGAGTGTGTGTTCATGGCCCGCGCATGTGGCACCGGGGCAGTGCCAGTGCAATGCGAGCGGGAACGCCGGCGGCGCAGAACAGAAATGCAACACCTGAGGGCCGTCGGGGCGATTGTTGCCCCGCCGTCATCACCCGGCCGTGGACCCCGCCCGCCCTATCCGCTAGTGCAGCGCCCATGACGCGCACCGCCAGCATCGCCCGCGCCACCTCCGAAACCGATATCCGCCTGACCCTTGCCCTGGACGGCACCGGCCAGGTGGAGGTCGCGACCGGGGTCGGGTTCTTCGACCACATGCTGACCGCGCTCGCCCGCCATTCCCTGATGGACCTGACCGTCGCGGCCAGGGGCGACCTGCATATCGACGACCACCACACGGTGGAGGATGTCGGCATCGTGCTGGGCCAGGCGCTGCGCCAGGCGCTGGGCGACAAGCGCGGCATCCGCCGTTTCGGCCAGTGCCTGCTGCCGATGGACGAAGCGCTGGCCGAGGCCGCGATCGACATTTCCGGCCGTCCCTTCCTCGCCTGGTCCGTCCCCTTCCAGCGCCCGAAGATCGGCACCTTCGACACCGAGTTGGTCGAGGAATTCTTCCGCGCTTTCGCCTTCAACAGCGGGATCACGCTGCACGTCACCCTCAAGGCCGGCAGCAACGCCCACCATGTGGCGGAGGCCTGCTTCAAGGCGGTGGCCCGGGCGCTCCGGATGGCGGTGGAACCCGATCCGCGGATGACTGGAAAAATTCCCTCCACCAAGGGCTCGCTGGAGGGCTGATCGTGAAGCTCTACACCGTCCATGCGGCGCCGCCCCCGCCCCCCTCCTGGTCCGAGGGGCCGGAGGGTTGGCCGGAGCCCAAGGTGCGCCCGCCGGTCCTGGTGCCGGAAGGCTTCTCGCTGGCCGCCACCATCCTCGGCCCCTTCTGGTTCGCCTGGAACCGGCTGTGGTGGGAAGCCCTCGCCCTGCTGGTCCTGGTCATCGCCGCCGCCATCCTGCTGCCGGAACCCGTGCTGAGCGTCACCACCGTCGTCCTCCACCTGCTGGCGGGGTTCGAGGCGCGGGACCGCCTGCGCGCCCGCCTCGCGCGGATCGGCCTGCCGGAACGCGGCGTGGTGGTGGCGGACAGCCTCGATACCGCCTGGTTCCGCCTTGGCCAGCAGCGGCCCGACCTGGTGCGGAGCCTGCCGTGAGGATCGCCGTCATCGATCCGGGCTCGGGCAACCTCGCCTCCGTCACCCGCGCGCTGGAACGGGTCATCGGCGAAACGGGCGTCGCCGCGCAGGTCGCGGTGACGACCAGCGCCGCCGATGTTCGCGCCGCCGATCGCGTGGTCCTGCCCGGCCAGGGCGCCTTCGCCGCCTGCCGCCGGGGGCTCGATGCCCTGCCCGGCATGGTCGACGCCCTCACCGACAGCGTCATGACTCGCAAAAAGCCCTTCCTCGGCATCTGCGTCGGCATGCAGCTGATGGCGGAGCGCGGGCTGGAACATGGCGTGACGCCCGGCCTCGGCTGGATCGCGGGCGAGATCGCGCCGATGGACCCGCGCGACGAATCCGGCACCGCGCTACCCCTGCCGCAGATGGGCTGGAACGCGCTGGTGCTGGACCAGCCCGCGCATCCGCTGCTGGCGGGGCTGGCGCCGGGGGCGCATGCCTATTTCGTGCATTCCTACGCGCTGGCCGGCGGCAAGGCGGGCGAATTGCTGGCCAGCGCCACCTATGGCGGCAAGGTCCCGGCCATCATCGGCCGCGACAACATCGCCGGCACCCAGTTCCATGTGGAGAAGAGCAGCCTGGTGGGCTTGCGCATCCTCGCCAATTTCCTGCGCTGGACACCATGAGCCCGACCATCCAGCGCGGCGGCCAGCACAAGCTGGCGGTGGAGATCGTCACCGAACTCTCGGCCCATGACCTCGACGAACTCTGCGAGGCGACGAACGCCGCGATCATCGAGGGTGGCGGCTTCGGCTGGGTGCAGAGCCAGGACCGCGCCGCGCTGGCCCGCCACTTCAAGGGCGTGCTGCTGGTGCCGGACCGCACGCTCTTCGTGGCGCGGCTGGACGGCACCGTAGTCGGCAGCGCGCAGCTGGTCCGCCCGCCCCGCAACAACGAGGCCCAGGCCTTCGCCGCCCAGCTGACCCACGCCTATATCGCCCCCTATGCCCGCGGCCATGGCCTGGCGCGGCAGCTGGTCGAGCGCGTCGAGGAATACGCCGCCGGCACCGGCATCCGCGTGCTGAACCTCGACGTGCGGGAGACGCAGTCGAGCGCCATCGCGCTGTTCGAGGGCCTCGGCTACACGCGCTGGGGCACCCATCCCGCCTATGCGCGGGTGGAAAGCCGCACCGTCGCCGGCCATTTCTACCACAAGTTGCTGGAGCCCGGCCGCGGGCGCAGCACGGAAAGCCTGATCGGGGGCGGGTGACACCCATGGGTTTCGTTCTCTACCCCGCCATCGACCTCAAGGGCGGGCAGGTCGTGCGCCTCAAGCGCGGCGACATGGCGCAGGCGACCATCTATGCCGATGATCCCGGCGCGCAGGCGGCCAGCTTCGCCGCGCAGGGCTTCGCCTGGGTGCATGTCGTGGACCTCGACGGCGCCTTCGCCGGCAAGCCCGCCAACGTGGAAGCCGTGAAGCACATCATCGCCGCCGTGCCGGGGCTCTCCGTGCAATTGGGTGGCGGGATCCGGGACATGGCGACGGCGGAAGCCTGGCTCGCCGCCGGCGTCACCCGCATCATCCTGGGCTCCGCCGCCGTGAAGGACCCCGATTTCGCCCGCGCCGCCTGCCGCGCCTTCCCGGGCCGCGTGGCGCTGGGCATCGATGCGCGGGACGGCTTCGTCGCGACCGAAGGCTGGGCGGAAACCAGCGCCACCAACGCCGTCGATCTGGCAAAAGCCTTCGAGGGCTCGGGCGCGGCCGCCATCATCTACACCGACATCGCCCGCGACGGCATGCTGAGCGGCGTGAACGTCACGGCCACCGCGGCGCTGGCCCGCGCCGTCACCATGCCCGTCATCGCCTCCGGCGGCGTCGCCTCCACCGATGACATCGTGGCGCTGAAGGCGGAAGGCGTGGTCGCCGGCGCCATCCTCGGCCGCGCGCTCTATGACGGCCGCGTGGAACCCGCCGCCGCCCTGGCCCTCGCCGCCGCCTGAGCGCGGGCATGGCCGTCCCGCTGCAACTGGCGGAGACGGCCTGCTTCATCCTCGCGGCCTGGCTCGCGGTGCGGGTGCTGGCGCGGCTGCTGAAGGGGCGGGCGGTGCCGCTGCGGGACCGCAACCTGCGCGCCGCGCTGGTCCTGGCATTCGCCGGGCTGCTGCTGGGCTGGGTCCGCCAGATCATCGCTTGACCGGCGGCGCCCCAGGTTCCAATCACGCCCTGCCGCCGCCACCCGGCGCGGCCCCTGACAACCCTGGACATCCCGTCCCTGCGGAGCGCCCCCGGTGCTGGCCCTGCGCGTGATCCCCTGCCTCGACGTCAAGGACGGCCGCGTCGTCAAGGGCGTGAACTTCCTCGAACTCCGCGATGCGGGCGATCCCGTCGAGCAGGCGCGGATCTATGACCGCGAAGGCGCGGACGAGATCACCTTCCTCGACATCACCGCGAGCCATGAGGGGCGGGACACGATGCTCGACGTCGTCTCCCGCACCGCGGCGCAGGTTTTCATCCCGCTGACCGTGGGCGGCGGGGTGCGGGCGGTGGAGGCTATGCGCCGCCTGCTGCTGGCCGGCGCCGACAAGGTGTCCGTCAATTCCGCCTTCGTGTCGGACCCCGCGCTGGTGACACGCGGTGCGGAGGCCTTCGGCAGCCAGGCCATCGTCGTCGCGATCGATGCGCGGTCCTCAGGCGAGGGAAAGTGGGAGGTCTTCACCCATGGCGGCCGCCGCGGCACCGGGATCGACGCCATCGAGTGGATCCGGGAAGCCGAACGCCGCGGCGCCGGTGAGATCCTGCTGACCTCCATGGACCGGGACGGCACCCGCCAGGGCTTCGACCTCGGCCTGCTGCGCGCCGCGCGGGCGGCGGTCCGGCTGCCCATCGTCGCCAGCGGCGGCGTCGGCGCGGTGGAGCATTTCGTGGAAGGCGCAGGGGCCGGCGCCACGGGCCTGCTCGCCGCCAGCGTCTTCCACTACGGCCAGATGCGGATCGCGGAGGCGAAGGCCGCGCTGGAACAGGCGGGGCTGCCGGTGCGCCCGATGGCGGAGGCCGCGTGATGGGCAAGGCCGCGACCCCCAAGGCGAAGGCCCCGAAGCCCAAGGCCCCCAAGGCGAAGGCCCCGAAGGCGAAGGTCCCGAAGGCGAAGGTCCCCAAGGCCAAGATGCTGAAGGCCAAGCTGCCCAAGGCGAAGAAGAAGGCGCTGAAGGTGGCGGCCGCCCTGCCGCTGCCCCCCACCATCCCCGTCGCGCAGCAGCTCGCCATGCCCAAGGCCGCGAGCGCCGCCGGCGCCGGCGCGCTCGCCCCCTTCACGGTGGAGGGCGCGGAGGCCGCGATCCTCGACACGCTCTGGCGCACCGTGGAGGCGCGGCGCGCCGCCGGCGATGTGGAGCATTCGCACTCCGCCCGCCTGCTGGCGCGCGGCACCGCCAAGGTCGCCCAGAAGCTGGGGGAGGAGGCGGTCGAATGCGTGATCGAGGCGACGATGGGCAACCGCGCCGCGACCGTGCTGGAAAGCGCCGACCTGCTCTATCACCTCATGGTGCTCTGGGTGGATGCCGGCATCGCGCCGGCGGAGGTCTGGGCCGAACTCGCCCGCCGCCAGGGCATTTCCGGCATCGCGGAGAAGGCGTCCCGCCCCAAGGGCCTGGTGCGCGCGGCGAATACCACCAAGCTGCCCTGACGGCGGGTTGCGCCTTCCCGGCACCGTCGCCAGAACAGGGGCGCTGACCACGCCCGCGGAGCTTCGACGATGACGCGCATCACCGGCCTGCCGCCCTATGACCCGCAAAACATCTTCGCGCGCATCCTGCGGGGGGAGATTCCCTGCAAGCGCGTGCTTGAGGATGCCTTCGCGCTCGCCTTCCACGACATCAACCCGCAGACGCCCGTGCATGTGCTGGTGATCCCGAAGGGGCCCTATGTCTCCCACGCCGATTTCAGCGCGAATGCGAGCGATGCGGAGGTCGCGGGCTTCTGGCGCGCCGTCGGCAAGGTCGCGCGGGACCTCGGCCTCGAATCCACCGGCTATCGCATCCTGTCCAACATGGGCGAGGATGGCGGGCAGGAGGTGCCCCATTTCCACGTCCACATCTTCGGCGGCCGTCGCGTCGGCCGCATGGTGCCGGCGCAGGGCTGAGGAAGCCGCATGAGCAACCCGCTGCAGGACACCCGCGCGGCGCTCTCCGCCCTCGGCACCTTGCCGGATTCGGAGATCGATATCGGCCTTGCCGCGCTGCAGCTGGCGCGCATCGACGCGCTGGATGCGGATTGGCGCGCGGGGGCGGAGCACCTGACGGCGCTGGCCCGCGCCGCGGTGAATGCCGCGGCCGCGGATAAGGAGGCGGATGCCGGGGATGTGGCGCGCCGCCGTGCCGTCCTCGCCCAGGTGATCCATGGCCAGTTCGGCTATGTCGGGGATGAGGAAACCTATGAGGACCTGGCCAACGCCAACCTGCTGCGCGTGATGGAACGCCGGCGCGGCCTGCCGGTCGCGCTCGGCATCCTCTGGCTGCATGCGGCGGAGGCCGCGGGGTGGGAGGCGCATGGCATCGACTTCCCCGGCCATTTCCTGGTCGCCCTTGCGGGGCGCGGCCAGGTGGTGGTGGATGTCTTCGCCGGCGGCCATGCGATGGAGGCGCGCGACCTGCGCGCCACGCTCAAGCGCTTCGCGGGGGACCAGGCGGAGCTTGGTCCCGCTTCCCTCGCCCGCATGGACAAGCGCGCGGTGCTGCTGCGGCTGCAGAACAACATCAAGGTGCGCCGCCTGCGGGATGGCGACCTGGCCGGTGCCATCGCCTGCACGGAGGACATGCTGCGCATCGCCCCCGATGCCGCGCCGCTGTGGCGGGAGGCCGGGCTGATGCACCAGCGCCTCGACCAGATCGGCGCCGCCATCGCCGCGCTGGAGAATTTCCTCAAGCTGGTGCCGGAGGGCCCCCAGGCCGCGCGGGTGAAGGGCCTGCTGGAGGAGCTGCGCCAGCGCCTCAACTGACCGGGTGCCCGCCAGGTTATCTCTCCGGCGGGATCAGCCTGGCCTGCCCATGATCTGCGAATGCTCGATGAAATAGACGACGAACAGGAAGGGCGACAGCACGGTCAGGACCGAGGCCCACAGCAGGGCCGTCCGGTACAAGGAATCCCTGAACGCGATTTCGGCCAGGATGAAGGTCTCGTGGTTGCGCGCAACTGCCTGCTCCGCGGGTGTCGCCGCCTTACCGCTCATCCGGTTGCCGAGCCTGTTCCAGCCGAAGATCTCGAAGCGAAGACAGCGCAGGCAGCAATAGGCGGCGAGGATGTAGAGCGTGATGAAGGCGGCGGAGCATATCTTCGTCACGAAGTGGTTCTCGGCGGCGGAGATCGCGACGCTGATGGCAGCGATCATCAGCGAAACATGGGTCAACAACGCCGCGGTCTTGCTGTCGAGGATCGCGAAGATGCTCCCGGTCGCGCTCCAGAGTTCCGCCGGCTCATAGGTCGGCCCCCCCGGTTCGGCTAGCCTCGTGCCGGCGCGCGGCTCGATATGGACGGTGGCTGTCTGGCGGATTTTCTCGGCGAAGTCCGGCATGCCGGGTGCCGCGCCGACCGCGCAGCGCATCCACAAGCGATAGCACAAGCCGCCCCGTTCGCCGTCCCCAATGACGCCCAAGACCGCCCCCGACTCCGTGAATTTCCGGAATGAGATGGTGCAGGGTTGGGCGGCCCGCAAGTCGCGCTATTCCCCGGCGGCCAACCCCGCGGCGGTGCCCGCCCCCTTCAGATCCTCCACAAACCGGGAAAACTCCCGCGCCTGCCCCTCCTGGTCCGGGATGCGCAGCAGGTAGCTCGGATGCACCGTGGCGAAGACCGGGTGGCCTTCCAGCGCCGTCACGGTGGTGCCGCGCGTCTTCATCACCGGCAGCTTCTTGCCCGTCAGCGCCAGCAGCGCGGAGGCGCCGAGCGCCACGACGAGCTTCGGCGCGACGAGCCCGACCTCCCGCAGCAGGAAGGGCCGGTAGTAGGTGATGTCGCCGGCGTCGGGCGACTGGTGCAGGCGGCGCTTGCCCGTCGGCGTGAACTTGAAGTGCTTCACCGCATTGGTGACGTAGGCGGCATCGCGCGGCAGGCCCGCCGCCTCCATCGCGCGGTTGAACAGCCGCCCCGCGGGGCCGACGAAGGGGCGGCCCTGGATGTCCTCCTCGTCGCCGGGCTGTTCGCCGACGAAGAGCAGCGGCGCGCCGACCGCGCCCTCCCCGAACACCGGCTGCGTCGCGCGCGTGGTCCAGTCCGGCAGGTCGGCCCTGCCGAGCAGTTCCTGGCGGAGGTCGGCCAGCGCCAGGGCGGGATCCTTGGAGGCGTCGAGCAGGTCCATGGCGGCATCAACGCGCGGCGCCGCGATCGGCTGCGCGGGCACATGCACGGCGCGCTGCGGCTGCGGGTTGGGCGCGGCGCCGCCCCGGGCCACCATCTCCCGGACGCGCTGGGGCGCTTCCGCGAGCAGGCGGGGAATCTCGAAGGTCTCCGGCATGTTCCGCCAGTATTTCCGCGGCATCTCCGCCCGCATGGCGTTGGGCTTCACCCGGGCGGGGTTGAAGATCGCGGCGTAGTAGGCGCGCCAAAGGGGTTCCACCGCATCGTCCGGCGGCACCTCGGCGCGGTTGCCGCCGGGGCCGAAGGACAGGGTCGAGCCGTCCCAGCCCACGGTGCGGCGGGGCGTGACGATGGTCCAGCGCAGGCTGGCGAAGCGGCGGACGAAGAAATCGGCCTCCGCCTCCTCGATATGGTGGTCGGGCTCGAACCAGGCGACGTGGCGCGTGCCGGCCTCCGTCTCCACCTGCCGGAAGCGCAGGAAGGCGTGCATCTTGTGGGCATCCCGCCGCACCGCCTTGGCCATCGCCTCCAGCCGTGCCACGGCGGGGTCAGTCGAGACCTGCATCAGCGCGGCCTCCCCCGCATGGATGCGCCAGAGCAGCCCGTAGAGCAGCGCGAATCGCTCCGGATCGCTGTGGCGGATCGCGATCTCGGCGAGCCCCATGAAGGCGCGGGGCACGGTGAAGCGGCCGGGCTCGGCCGGCGGCGGGGGGGCGGGCGAATCGCCGAACAGGCCGGGGCTGTCCCCGGCCACGCGCCATTCCACCTGGTCTGGCCTGAGCCCCGCCGCCACCAGGCCGCGCGCCGCCTGCCGCCACCCCGCGAAATCCGCCGGCCCTGCCAGGATCGCCGCGACCGTCATCCGATGCTCCTCCAAGCCCGCCAGAACAAATATAGAACACATCGCCCGCCCTCAAGCGAGTCTTGGAGGGGCGGCCCGCATCGGTGATCCTCGCCGCCCACGGGGGAACGGATGATGGCGATGCGGATGCTGGTGCTCGGCGCGGGGGCGCTGGGGGGCTATTTCGGCGGGCGGGCGATGCAGCGGGGGCTGGACGTCACCTTCCTGGTCCGCCCCGCCCGGGCCGCCGCCCTGGCGCGGGACGGGCTGCGCATCCGCAGCACCCATGGCGATGCCGATCTGCGCGTGGCGACGGTGGAGCGCGCCGGCCCCGGCTTCGATGTCGTGCTGCTGTCCTGCAAGGCCTATGACCTGGATGCGGCGATCGAGGCCATCCGCCCGGCCGTCGAGGCCGGCGCCCGCGTGCTGCCGGTGCTGAACGGGCTGTCGCATATCGACCGGCTGAATGCCGCCTTCGGCGCGGATCGCGTCTGGGGCGGGCTCGCGAAATGCGCGGCGACGCTGCGGCCGGATGGCACCATCCAGCACCTGAACGACTGGCACTGGCTGACCTTTGGCGAACAGGACGGCGCGATGGGTGGCCAAGCCGCCGCCTTCGCCGCCGCCCTCGGCCAGGCGCCGGGGCTGGTGGCGGAAGCGGTGCCCGATATCCGGCGCCGGATGTGGGAGAAACTGGTGCATCTCGGCACCGTGGCCGCCGGCACGGTGCTGATGCGCGCCAGCGTGGGGGAGATCGTGCGCGCCGGCGGCCGCGGCTTCCTGCTCGCGCTGCTGGAACGCAACGCCGCCATCGCCGCCGCGAAGGGCTTTCCCATGTCGCCCGGTTTCATGCAGGGCTACCGGGCCATGTTCTCCGATGCCGGAAGCGCCTACACCGCCTCCATGCTGCGGGACCTGGAAGCGGGCGGACGGACGGAGGCGGAGCACATCCTCGGCTTCCTCACCGATTCCGCCCGCGCGGCCGGGGTGCCGGAGGATCTTCACGCGCTGGCCCTGCTGCACGCCCGCGCGCATGACCAGCGGCGGGAGGCGAAGCGACTGCCATGAGCGGTTCAGGGGACCGGATCAGCCTCGGCACGCCGAAGCTCAAGGCCATGGTGAAGGCCGAGGGCGCGGAACTCACCAGCCTGAAGGACGGGGAGGGCCGGGAACTGCTCTGGCAGGCGGAAGCCGCCTGGCCCCGCCATTCCCCCGTGCTCTTCCCCATCGTCGGCCGCGTGAAGGATGACCGGCTGCGCCTGGGCGAGGCCAGCTTCCCCATGGGCCAGCACGGCTTCGCCCGCGACAGCCGCTTCACCCTGGTGGAGCAGGACGCGACCGGCTGCCGCTTCCTGCTGGCCGACAGCGAGGCGACGCGCGCCATCTACCCCTTCGCCTTCCGCTTCGAGGTCGCCTACGCCCTGCATGGCGCGACCCTCGCCGTGACCTACAGCGTGACGAATCCGGGGGAGGGGACGCTGCCCTTCTCGGTCGGCGCGCACCCCGCCTTCCGGTGGCCGCTGCCCGGCGGCGCCGGCAAGCTGGCGCACCGCATCGAGTTCGAGCAGGAGGAAGCCGGCCCCTTCTTCCGCCTGAACGAGGCCGGGCTGATCGACCAGGCGCCGCACGCCCTGCCGACCCATGGCCGCACGCTGGGGCTGCGGGAGGACCTGTTCCGCCCCAGCGCCATGATCCTGCTGAACCCCGCCAGCCGGCGCCTGCATTACGGCGCGCCGGGCGCCCCGGTGCTGGAAGTGGCCTGGCAGGGCTTCGGGCAATTCGGCCTCTGGATGAAGCCCGGCGCCGATTTCCTCTGCATCGAGCCCTGGGCGGGCTACGCGGATATCGCGGGCTATGAGGTGGACCTCTGGTCCAAGCCGGGGATCGAGATGCTGAACGCCGGGGAAACGCGCCGCTTCACCTGGCGTGTTTCCGTCACGGAATGAACCGCGTTAGCTCTTACTGAAGGGTAGCCATGCCAGATCGGCATCGCGGCATCATGGCCGCGATCAGGGGCGAACACCGCCCTGTTGTGGCGGGAGAATCCGATGCGGCGTTGGTTCGACAACCTGTCCCTGCTCTGGAAGACGATGCTGCCGGTGGGGCTGCTCGTCCTCGTGGCCATCGGCAGCGCCACCTACGCGCTGCGCCTGGCGAACCAGGTGGACCACACCTACTCCACCCTGGTGGAGGGCGAAGCCAGCGCCGCCACCGCCTCGGCCCGCATCAACCCCGTGCTGCTCGACATGGCGCAACTGGTCTGGCGCAGCCTGGCGCTTGGCGAACCCGCCGCGATCGCGGAGGCGCAGCGGGAGGTGGAGCAGGCGGGCGCCCTGATGGCGACGCGCATCCGTGACCTGAGGGAAGCCGTTGCCGGCACCCCGGTGGTGGCGCAGATCGACGTGATCGAGCAGCGCTTCCAGGCGCTGCGCAACACGGCGCTCGGCGCGCTGCGGCTGATGGCGGAAGGCCAGCAGCGCGTGGCGGAAGCGCAGCTCCGCCGCGAATTCACGGGCCAGGTGGCCGAGCTGCGCCTCGCCACCCGCAGCCTGACCGATACGCTGGTGGAGCGCGCGGACCGCCGCAGCGCCGTCGTCTCCGAGGAGGTGGACGCGGCCGTCCTGGTCGCCGCGGGCGTCCTGGCCGGCGCGATCCTGCTGTCCATCATGGCGGCGGTGGCGATGACGCTCGGCGTCGTGGTGCGCCCGCTGAAGCGCCTGCAGCAGGCCACCGCCGGCGTCGCCGCCGGCCGGCTCGATACCGCCGTGCCCGAAACCGGCCGCGGCGATGAGGTCGGCACCATGGCGCGCGCCCTGTCCACCTTCGCCGACGGCCTGCGCGAAGCCGCCGCGCTGCGCGCGACGCAGGAAGACCAGAAGCGCGCGCTGGAAATCACCCGCAAGCAGGACCTGCAGCGCGTCGCCCAGCAGCTGGAGGAACGCGTCGGCGGGGTGGTGGAGGGCATCGCCTCCGCCTCCACCGAGCTCAACGCCGCCGCCACCTCCCTGGTCGGCATCGCGGAGCAGGGCGCGATCCGCGCCCATACGGTCAGCCAGGTGACCACCGCCACCAACGAGAATGTCGGCACCGTCGCCGCCGCGACCGAGGAACTGGCCAGCTCGGTGGCCGAGATCGCGCGCCAGGTGAATGAAAGCACCACCGTCGCCCGCGCGGCCGTGGAACAGGCGGAACGCACCAACAGCACCGTCGCCAACCTGAACGACGCCTCGCAGAAGATCGAGGAAGTGCTGCGCCTGATCGGCGACATCGCCGGCCAGACCAACCTGCTGGCGCTGAACGCGACGATCGAGGCCGCGCGCGCCGGCGACGCCGGCAAGGGCTTCGCGGTGGTGGCGAGCGAGGTGAAGTCGCTGGCCGGCCAGACCACGCGCGCGACGGAAGGCATCGCCCAGCAGATCAAGGCGATGCAGGACGCGACGCGCGGCGCCGCCACCGAGATCGGCGCCATCCGCGACACCATCGTCCGCATCAGCGACATCGCCGTCACCATCGCCGCCGCGGTGGAACAGCAGGGCGCCGCGACGCAGGACATCGCCCGCAGCGTCCAGGCCGCGGCCGGCGGCACGCGCGACGTCGCCACGCGGATCGAGGAAGTGCGCGCCGCGGCCGGGGAAACCGGCGGCGCTGCCACGCAGGTGAACGCCACGGCCAGCGACCTGTCCAGCCAGGCGGAGGCGCTGCGCCGCGAGGTCCGCGACGTGCTGGCGACGCTGCGCGCGGCATGACGCTGCACCGGCCCCTGCACCGTATCGTGGCGATGAGCGTGGGCGAGCCCGGCGTGGCGGCGGACCCCGCCGCCGTGGCCGCGCTGGCGGAACGCCTGCGCGCGGGGCTGCTGGCGCGCGGCGTCACCGGCTGCCTCTCGCTGCGCGGCCACTGCATCGGCCAGGTGCTGGAAGGCCCGCCGCGCGCCGTGCGCAACGCCTTCGCGCGCCTCAAGCGGGACTGGCGCCACCGCGACCTGGTGGTGCTGGAGGATCGCGCCGTGGCCGCGCGGGAATTCAGCGACTGGGGTGTGCGGCCACCATCTCCCTGAGCCGCGCCACTTCCACCTTGCCGAGCGCGGTGCGCGGCAGGGCGGGCAGGGCGACGACGGCGCGGGGCTGCTTGAAGCGCGCGATCTGGCCCTCGAAATGCGCCAGCACGCGGGCGGGGTCGAACCCCTCCCCGGGGACCACGACGGCGATGGGCACCTCGCCCCAGCGCGGATCGTCACGGCCGACCACGGCGCCTTCCGCGACGCCGGGGGCCGTGCGCAGCAGGCGTTCGACCTCCGCGGGATAGATGTTCTCGCCGCCCGAGATGATCACGTGCTTGAGGCGGTCGGTGAACCAGTAGCGGCCCTCCGGGTCGACGCGCCCGACATCGCCGGTGGGGAACCAGCCATCGGCGGTCAGCGCATCGTCGCGCTTCCAGTAGCCGCGCAGCACGGCGGGGCCGCGCACCTGGATCTCGCCGTCCGCGCCGGGCGGGCAGGGGGCGCCGGCGGCATCCACCAGGCGGCATTCCGCATGCAGGGCCGGGCGGCCGATGGAGCCGGGCGCGGCCAGCGCTTCGTCACGGGTCTGGACGATGGCGATGGGGCAGGTCTCCGTCGCGCCATAGACCTGCTGCACCGGGATGCCGCGCTGGTGGAAGGCTTCTATCAGCGGCAGCGGCACGTCCGACGACCCGGCGCCGATGGCGCGGAGCGAGGAGAGGTCGGCCGAGCCCCAGCGCGGATGCGAGACCAGCGCCTGCATCACGGCCGGCACCAGCAGCGTCAGCGTCGGGCGCCCCTGTTCCACCGCGTCGAAGAAGGCATCGGCCTCGAAGCGCGGATGCAGGATGACCTCGGCCCCCACGCAAAGCGCCGGCGTGGTCTGGATATTGAGGCCGCCGACATGGAACAGCGGCAGCACCGTCAGCACGCGGTCATCGGGCGAGAGTCCGAAGGTGGCGATGGCGTTCAGCGCGTTGAAGCGCAGCGCCCGCTGGTCGAGCACCGCGCCCTTGGGGCGGCCCGTGGTGCCGCTGGTATAGACCAGCAGCAGCGGATCATCGTCGGTGCCCGTCGTCTCAACGGGCGCGCCATGCAGCATCGTCGCATCGACGACGGCGCAACCTTCGGGCGCGGCGTCCGCGGCAGCCTGGAGAAAATCCGGGGTCGCCAGCAGCAGGGATGCGCCCGCATCCTCCAGGATGAAGCGCCATTCCGGCGCGGCCAGGCGCCAGTTCAGCGGGACCTGCATCGCGCCGAGCCGCGCGCAGGCCAGCAGCGCCACGATCTGCGCGGGGTGGTTGTGGCCGAGGAAGCCGATGCGGTCACCCCGCCCGATGCCGCGCGCCGCCAGCGCCCCGGCCATGCCGGCAACGGCAGCGTCCAGCGCGCCATAATCCAGCACAGCCCCGCCGAAGCGCAGCGCGATGCGGCCGGGCGGCGGCGAGCCCGCCCAGCGATGCACCGGCGCGCTCAATCCACCTCGCCCTTCTCATACAGCGTGTCGCGGCCGAGGCGATCCAGGCAGAGTTCCGCCGTCCAGGGCAGCATCAGCGCGCCGCAGCGGCTGTCGCGGTACATCCGTTCCAGCGGCAGCGACTTCAGCATGGACTGCCCGCCGCAGGTGCGGATGGCGAGCGCGCAGAGCGCATTCGCATTCTCCATCACCGTGTATTGCGCGGCCAGCGCGCGCATCATCTGGTCCTTGGTGGGATCAGGCCGCGCATCGGTGATGGCCTGGAACCACAGCGCCTTGGTCTGTTCCAGCATGATGCGCATCTGCGCGACGGCGATCTGCTTGGTCGGATACATGCGGCGCTTCACCGGCGGCGTGCCCGGAACCTCGCCCCGCAGATACTTCACGGTGAAGTCGTAGGCCGCCTGGCAGATGCCCATATAGGTCGGCGACAGCGTCATGAACATGTGCGGCCACCGCGTCGCCGCCTGGAAGTAGAGGCCGGGCGGCATCAGCGCCGCATCCTCCGGCACGAAGACATCCTTGAAGATCAGGTTGCGGGAGACGGTGCCGCGCATGCCGAGCGGATCCCACTCGCCCTCCACCGTCACACCCGGCGCGGTGGCCGGCACGCCGAGATAGAGCGTGTCCCTTCGCGACAGTTTCTCCCCGTCATGCACCTCCGTGCAGAGGATGCCGTAGTAATTGGCGTGGCCCGCGAGACTGGCGAAGATCTTCTTGCCGTTGATGAGGAAGCCGCCCTCGACGCGCCTGGCCGTGGTGCCGAAGGCCGCCGCGCCGGCCGCCGCCGCGCCGCCCTCGGAGAAGGGCTGCGAGTAGATCGCGCCATCCGCCAGGATGCGGTCGTAATGCATCCGGCGCCGGCGGCGATGCTCGGCGCGCGCATCCCCGGGAATGTCCAGATCCTCGGTCAGCGCGCCGGTCCAGAGGGTGGAGCAGACATGCATGTTCCAGGTCAGCGCGGTGGCGCCGCAATACCGGCCGAGTTCGGCGGCGGTCATGCAATAGGCACGGAAATCCGCACCGAGCCCGCCTTCATCCTCCGGGATGCAGATGCCGAGCAGCCCCTCGCGATGCATGTCGCGGTAGTTGTCGGTGGGGAAGGCGGCCTCGCGGTCCCAGCGCGCGGCGCGGGGCGCCAGCACGGTGGCGCCGAAGCGGCGCGCCTTGGCGGTCAGCTCGGCCTCGAAGGGCGTCAGCCGGAAGGCCTCCGCGTCGAAGATCGGCGCGTCTTCCAGCGTGGTGGCGGGCAGGGCGTCCATCGGCGTCATCTCCAGGATCGGTCTTGAGCGTTCATGCCCGCTGTGCGGGACGCAGCTTCTTTCCGCGGCCATGCTGTCGGGCATGAATGCACAAGCCCTCAGCTCTCCAATGCGTCGCGCAGCGCGGCCGCGAATTCGGCGGGTTTCTCGAGATGGATCAAATGCCCGGCTTCGGGAATCACGATGATCCGCGCGCCCGGAATCGTCTCCGCCATGCGCTGCATGGTCTTGAGCGGCGCGGCCTGGTCGCGTTCGCCCGCGATCAGCACGGTCGGCACGCTGATCCGCGCCATGTCCGCTCGGCGGTCGAAGGTCGTCAGGCAACGCAGCGTGTCGCGATAGACATCCTCCGGCACCGCCTGCATCGCTTCCAGCGCGCGCGGATAGGCGTCCGGCGCCGCGTCCGGGCCAAACATGCCTTCCAGCATCGCGGATGCCGCGTCCCGCATCGTGCTGCCCTCCAGCGGGCCGAGGCGCGCGCGGAGGAAAGCGTCGGCGAAGCTCGGGTCGCGGCCGCCGAAGGCCGCCGTGGTGCCGTAGAGCACCAGCTTCGCGACGCGGTCGGGATGGGTCGCCGCGAAATCCTGCGCCACCATGCCGCCCATGGAATGGCCGACCAGCGTCGCCTTCGCGATGCCCTTCGCGTCCATCGCCGCCAGCAGTGCCGCCGTCAGCGCGGGGAAGGTCATCGAAGGCAGGGGCGCCGTGCCGCAGAAGCCCGGGAACGGCCAGTCGAGGGCGCCCGGCACCAGATTACCCCAGGACGGGCCGCCGATGCCGTGCAGCAGGATGGTGGTCATGGAACGAGCCTCCCCTCGATGACGACGGGCTCGCCATCCAGCGCGATGGTGCAGCCGAAGACGGGGATGTCGAAATGCCCCTCCGTGAAGCGGCCCGCGAATTCATTGGCGCCGGTCGAGAACAGGAAGTTCCCGGCGGCGGCGCGCAGCTCCGTCCCGTTGGTGTCGCGCGCGCCATAGGCCAGCAGCGCCTCCCGCCGCGCGCGGGGGTTCATCCCCCAGCCGACATGGCTGACCGCATAGGCCGCGCGATCGCCCCAGGCGGCGAGATACTCGCGCATGGCGATGGCGTCGGTGCCCGCGCCCTCGATCGCCGTGACATGGTCATCCACCAGCGTCAGGCGGACGGGGCTTTCGATGTAGCGCTTGAAGGTCAGGTTCGCGTCGCCCGGCGCCAGCACCAGCGTGCCGTTGACGGTGCCCGCGCGCGGGAAGCTGACGACGACGCCGCCCGGCCAATGCGCGATGGTGCCGGGCCGGTCCGTCCAGCCCCAGACCCCCGCGGTGATGGCGCCCGCCATGTCCACCACCAGGTCGGTGCCCGCGGCGCTCGTCACGGTCATCCGCTTCGCGGCCCGTGCCCGCTTCACCGCGGCCTTCACCGGCGCCTCATCCGCGGGCAGCGGCACCAGCCGCTCCAGCGCCTCCGGATGCTCGTTCGACACCATCAGGATGCGCGAACCCGCCGCCAGGATTTCCTTCAGCTCCGGCGCGTGCAGCAGCCCCTCCAGCGTCAGGTCCAGGATCAGGGAGGACGCCTTCAGCGCCGCCAGCGCGCCAGGATGGCCCTGCAGCGCGCGGGACGCGCCCGTGGATCGCACCGGCACCGGCGCCGTCTGCCGCGGCGTCGGCACCACCAGGCGGAAGGGCCGGCAGCCCAGGCGATGCGCCGCCAACTCCGCCAGGTCGATGTTCAGCGGACGGGACTGGCTTTCCGCCAGCAGGCAGACGACCTCCCCCGGCTGCGCCTTGCAGAGGCGGAGCACGGCCTCGAAGGCCTCGATCCAGGCGGGCTCGATCCGGTCGTCGCGCAATCCCGGGCACTCCCTGACGTTGCCCCAAGGATAACGCTGGTCCGCGACATATGAAAAGTCATATGTTGGCCGCCATGGGCGAATCCCCCCGCTTCGTCGATGGCTACCTGCTGGCCCTGCTGGCGCGGGCGAGCCATGCGGCCTCCGCCGGCTTCCATGCGCAGCTCAAGGCGCGCGGCGTGGCGGTGCCGGTCTGGCGCGTGCTGGCGACGCTGGAAGGCGCGCCGCAGGGCGTGACGGTGGGCGAACTGGCCGAGACCTGCCTGATGCAGCAGCCCACCATGTCCAAGCTGCTGGACCGGATGGAGGCCGATGGCCTGGTGGCGCGGCAGCGCCAGGGCCGCACGATGCGGGTGATGCTGACGCCGCCCGGCGCCACCCTGGCCGCCGCGCTGGTGGCGGAAGCCCGTGCCCATGAGGCCGCGCTGCTCGCCCGCCATGCCGGCGCCGCCCCCGCCCTGAAGGCGCTGCTGCGGGACATTGCGGGGCCTTCATCGGAAGCGGGCTGATCCCCATCTCCCGCCCATGCCATCTCCGGACAAGCTCGGCCGCATCGTGCTGGTGCTGCTCGTCATCTCCGCCCTCGTGCAGATCGCGCGCCTCGTCTTGTCTTGAGCCCTGCGCCCGGTAAGGGTGCGGCCGACACGCAGGGAGCGCGCGCGATGAAGGTGGCGGTGATCGGCCTCGGGGCCATGGGCATGGGCGCGGCCTTGTCCTGCCACCGCGCGGGCCTGGCGACCACGGGCTGCGACATGCGGGATTCCGCGCGCGCCGAATTCGCCGCGGCCGGCGGCGCCACCGCCGCCAGCGCGGCCGGGATCGAGCAGGGCACGGAGGCCGTGCTGCTGCTGGTCGTGAACGCCGCGCAGACCGAAGCCGCCCTGTTCGGGCCGGAGGGCTGCGCCCCGCGCCTCGCGCCGGGCGCCGTCATCCTCTCCTCCGCCACCATGGGCCCGGCGGACGCGAAGAAGCTGGCGGAGCGTGCCGAGGCGGCGGGCTTCCTCTACCTCGATGCGCCGGTATCGGGTGGCGCCGCCAAGGCCGCTTCCGGGGAGATGACGGTGATGGCCTCCGGGTCCCCCGCCGCCTTCGCCAAGGCGCGGCCGGTGCTGGATGCGGTGGCGGCCAAGGTCTGGGAACTCGGCGATGCACCCGGCATCGGCGCCACGGTGAAGGTCGTGCACCAGCTGCTGGCCGGCGTGCATATCGCCGTGGCGGCGGAGGCGATGGCCCTCGGCATCCGCGCCGGCGCCGATCCGCGGCAGCTCTATGACGTGGT
Source organism: Falsiroseomonas ponticola (assembly GCF_016805305.1). Lineage (GTDB taxonomy): Bacteria > Pseudomonadota > Alphaproteobacteria > Acetobacterales > Acetobacteraceae > Falsiroseomonas > Falsiroseomonas ponticola. Next base: position 978,151 of record NZ_JAERQN010000001.1, read on the forward strand.
GACCAGCGCCGCCGGCAATTCCTGGATGTTCGAGAACCGGATGGCCCGCGTGCTGACCGGCGACGACGCGCCGCGCAGCGCCGTCGACATCTTCGTCAAGGATCTCGGCCTGGTGGCGGAGATGGCGCGCGGGCTGAACCACCCCGTGCCGCTGGCCACCCAGGCGCAGCAGCTCTTCACCGCCGCCAGCGCCATGGGCCATGGCCGCGCGGATGATGGCTTCGTCATCCGCGTCTGGCAGGCGCTGACGGGAATCACCCTGCCGGGGAAGCCGTAAGCCGCCGCGCGGCCTTCGCCCGGCGCTTCGCCAGCGTCCGCCGCGCCCAGATGAACACCCCCGTGCCCAGCAGCCCGACCAGCGCGACCGAGGTGACGAGGTTCAGCGCGCTGCCCAGCAGGCCGCCCCAGCCACCCTCATGCAGCAGGCGCGGCCAGTTGTCGGGCTGGCGCACCAGCCCCTCGGGCCCCGCGCGATAGGCGATGGCGGTGCCGCGCTCATCCAGCACCCGCACCAGCCGCCCGCCGCCGATCGGGCGGATGAAGTCCAGCCCATCCAGGTCATGCCGCGCGGCCACCTGGCGCAGCGTCTCCAGCAGCGGGGGCGTCGCGCCCGGCGGCACCGGCGCGGGCGTGGTGAAGGTGATCCCGAAGGCCAGCGCCAGGCCGGTCAGCGGGCTGCCGACCAGCAGCGGCAGCAGCGCCCAGCCCGTCACGCGGTGCCAGCCGCCCAGCGTGTTGCGCAGCCTGGGCCAGCCCAGCAGCAGCCCGGCCAGGCCCAGCGCCACCAGCGCGATGGTGCTGGCGACCACCAGCCAGCCGAGGTCGAGCAGCAGCCGTTCATGCAGCCCGCGCATGGTGCGGAACAGGCCCGGCAGGGCGGTGGGCTGCACCGGCACCGCGGTGGCAAGGTCATAGGTCGTGGACGCCCCGCGCCCGCCCAGGCTCGCCGTGCCCGCATAGCCCTGGATCGCCAGCGCACCCCCGCGCCCGGCCGGCCCCGCGGCCTCGATGATGCGTTCCAGCCGCTCCAGCGTGACGGTGCCGTCCGGGGTCGTCGCCTTCAGCGCCGGCTCGACGGACAGCACGAGGCCGGACAGGATCACGGCCAGCAGCGGCAGCGCGAAGACCAGCGCCACCCAGCGGTGCAGCTTCAGGAAAAGGACCTTGCTCATCACGGCACCCGTCACGTCACGGATGCTGTCCTACAAGGCCGCCCATCACGCGTGGGTGATGAAGTGTCACGCTTCGTGACGGCGCCGCCTCAGCTGATGGCGGCGACCACCACGGCGATGGCCAGCAGCAGGACCGCGAGCGCCGCGCCCGCCCGGCCCAGCTCCGCCGCCTTCTCCCGCGTCATCAACGGCTCGGCGGGCCGGCGGGCCGTCGCCTCACCGGGGGTTGTCTCGGCATAGGGGTCGCGCAACCCCAGGAATTCCGACTTTTGCTGCTTGGTTTGCGACATTGCCGGCCCTGTTTGACCACGATGCAGTCATAGCCGGGCCGATTCGACCCGGAAACCGATCACGGGTTGAGGAGGCCGGTTTCTCGCCCTCCTCAAAATAACGACGATCTCTTTTTCGTGAGCGGCGTCACCCCTGCCGCGGATAGGTCTCCGCCCGCACTTCCTCCAGGAAGGGCGCGCGGATCCCGGCGGGGGAGACGAGTTCGACCTCGACATGGTCCGCATGCAGCCGGTGCCGCAGGAAGCCCGCCACGCGCTCCCCCGGGATGCCCGGCTGGATCTCCGGCTCGCAGACGAAGGAGGCCGGGGGCGCCCAGGCATGCGTCACCTCCCCCCGCCGCACCAGCCGGTGCAGGTGCAGGTGGCCGGAGGCGACGAGCCGCAGCGCCGGGTGGGACAGCAGCGGCGCCAGCGCCGCGCGGGCGGCGGGCGGCACCGACCAGTAGTCGAAGCCGTCCTCCATCCCCTGCAGATAGGGCGGCTTGTGCAGGAACAGCGCGATGCGCCGCCGGCCCAGCCCCTCCAGCGCCGCGCCCATGAAGCCGACCTGCTCGGCCTCCCGCGCCAGGCCGGTGCCCATGATTTCCGTGTTCAGCCCGACCAGGCGCCAGGATTCGCCGCCGGGCCCGTCCAGGTCCTGCACGAAGCGGTCCGGGCCGATCAGGCTGTCCCAGCGCGCCAGCCGCGCCCCGTCCACCACCTGCGCCGGCATGGTCTCCGCCGTGCTGCCGACATCGTGGTTGCCCGGGATGGCCAGCAGCGTGCCCCGCCCGGCCGCGCGGCGGAAGGCGGTGGCGGCGAAGGACAGGTCCGCATCCCGGTCCGCCCCATCCAGGGAGAGGTCGCCGCTGGCGACCAGCGCGACGGGCGGGTCCGCATGCAGCACGGCCTCGATCCGCGCCATGTTGGCCTGGAAGACGGTGGTGCGGGGGCCGAGATGCGCGTCCGAGATCTGCGCGACGATGATGGGCATCAATGATCCTGTTTCGGCGCGCGGGTGGAAGCGCGGATGACGAGTTCCGGCACCAGGCGGGTGTCGCGGCGCGGCGCGGCGGGTTCCGCGATCTCGGCCAGCAGCGCTTCCGCCGCTTCCCGCCCCATGGCGGCGTGCTGGATGCGGATCGTGGTCAGCGGCGGGTCGATGAGGTCCACGAAGGGCATGTCGTTGAAGCCCGTGACGGAGAGGTCGGCGCCGGCCCGCAGGCCGCTTCCCTGCAGCACGTCGTAGACGCCAAGGCATAACATATCGTTCGCGACGACCAGCGCGGTGAAGCCCGGCCCCGCCAGCAGCGCCCGCATCGCCGCCTGCCCCGCCGCGCGCGTATAGCCCGCCGCATCCACCATCGCCGCCGGTTCCAGCCCCGCCGCCCGCAGGGCCTCGAGAAAACCCTCGCGCCGGTCGATGGCGGTGGAAACGCCGGGCGGGCCGGCGAGATGCGCGATGCGGCGATGGCCGAGCCCCACCAGATGCGCCACCGCCAGCCCGATGCCGTGCCGGTCGTCATTCGTGACGGCGGAGGTGCTGGCGCCCGGCAGGCGCCGGTTGATCAGCACCGCGGGGATGCCGAAGCGGGCGCAAAGCTCGATCGCATGCGTGCCCTCCGCGGCGGAGGCCATCATCAGCCCGTCCACCAGGTGCTCCGCCATGCGGGAGATCAGCATCTCCTCCCGCGCCGGGTCGTTGTCCGTGTTCGCCACCAGCGTCGCATAGCCCTGCGCCGCCAGCAGCGTTTCCGCCGCGCGGACGATGGGCGGGAAGATCGGGTTCACGAGGTCCGGCACCAGGATGCCGATGGTGCGCGACCTGCGCGTGCGCAGCCCGGCCGCGAGCGCGGAGGGCCGCCAGCCCAGCGCCGCCGCCGCCTGCGCCACGCGTTCCACCACCGCCTCCGTCACCATCCCCCGCGTCGCCGGGTTCAGCGCGCGGGACACGGTGGAGGCATGCACCCCCGCCGCGCGGGCGACATCGGCGATGGTGGCGCGCCCGCAGCTGGGCGCGGAAGCGGCGGGCGGGCCAGGGTCCCGGGGAAGGCGGCGTTGCGGCATGGGTGCACCATCCTAGCCCCTCATGTCGGGATTGGGGCAATGCAATCGATTGCAGAAGATGCTTGACCCCCTCCGGGCCGATGCTTACGAAGGGATGAACGCCCTGAGGAACCGTCCTGCAATGAATGACGCGCCGCTCGCCCTGGACACGCGCGCCAGCCTGCCCAGCCACGCCCCCGCGCTGCGCTTCCAGCGCCATGGCGGGCCGGAGGTGCTGGCCGTGGAGTCCATGCCCGTGGCCGCCCCCGCCTCGGGCGAGGCGCTGGTCGAGGTGCATGCCGCCTCCATCAACCCCTCCGACGTGAAGAACGTGCTCGGCCGCATGAAGCAGACCGTGCCGCCGCGCACGCCGGGCCGGGATTTCGCCGGCGTGGTGGTGGCCGGCCCGGCGGAGTGGCTGGGGGCGGAGGTCTGGGGCACCGGCGGCGATATCGGCTTTACGCGGGATGGCACGCACGCCGCCTACCTGGCCGTCCCGGTCGGCGCCCTGTCCCGCAAGCCCGCGAATCTCAGCTTCGAACAGGCCGGCGCGGTCGGCGTGAACTACATCAGCGCCTGGATCGGCCTCGACTACGCCGCGATCAAGGCAGGGGAGACGCTGCTGGTCATCGGCGCCAGCGGCGGCGTCGGCGGGGCCGCCTGCGGCATCGCCCGCGGCAAGGGCGCCCACGTCATCGCCGCCTGCCGCGGCCAGGCGGAGCCCTCCTCCCCCGCCCGCCACGCGACCGACAACTTCATCGACCTGAACGAGCCCGACTTCGCCGCCCAGATCGCCAGGGCCACCGGCGGCAAGGCGATCGACGTGGTGTTCGATTGCGTCGGGCGGCCGGATCTGGTGGAGCCCGCGCTGGCCGCGCTCGGCTTCGGCGGCCGCGCCATCCTCATCTCGGGCAGCCCCGGTGAGAGCATGAAGGTGGAGATGATCCCCTTCTACCGCCGCGAATGCCGCCTGATCGGCGTGGACAGCCTGAAGCGCAAGGCGGCCGAATGCGCGCCGATGATGGATGCGCTGCGCCCCGGCTTCGAATCCGGCACCTACCCCGCCCCCGCCATCGCGGAACGCCACGCGCTGGCCGATGGCGCGGCCGCCTACGCCTCCGTCGCCCGCGGCACCCGCGGGCGCGTCGTGCTGAACATGCGCTGACCATTCCCGCCCCCAGGGAAGGAGAACGACCATGGCCGACGGCCACATCACCTATACCAGCGAGAACCTGACGGAGGCCGTGCTCGGCCGCATCCGCCCCGACGCCGATCCGCGCATCCAGAAGGTCATGACGGCGCTGATCCGCCACGTGCATGATTTCGTGAAGGAGGTGGAGCTGACGCCGGAGGAATGGGAGCAGGGCGTCGCCTTCATCACCGAACTCGGCCGCTGGTGCGACGACAAGCGGCAGGAGGTGATCCTGCTGTCGGACATCCTTGGCGTCTCCATGCTGGTCGATGCCATCGCCCACCGCACCCATGCGAGCGTCAGCGAAACCACGGTCCTCGGCCCCTTCCACCGGGAGAATCCGCCGGTGATGAAAAACGGGGAAAACATGTCCCCGGGCGTGGAGGGCGAGCCGCTCGAGGTCGAGATCCGCATCCTCGACGCCGACGGCCATCCGCTGGAGGGCGCGCAGGTCGATACCTGGCACACCTCGCCCGAGGGTTTCTACGACAGCCAGCTCGGCGACGAGCACAACATGCGCGGCCGCTTCGTGACGGGCCCCGACGGCGTGGTCGCCTTCCCGACCGTCGTCCCCGCCGCCTATCCCGTGCCGCATGACGGGCCCGTGGGCCGCGTGCTGGCGGCGATGGGCCGCGGGCCGATGCGCCCCGCCCATGTCCATTTCTGGATCAAGAAGCCGGGCTACCGGGACCTCATCACCCACATCTTCAAGGATGGCGATCCCTACCTGCATGATGATGCGGTCTTCGGCGTGAAGGCCTCCCTCGTCACCGACTGGGAAGCCTCCAAGGCCGAAGGCAGGCCCGCCCGCCTCACCTATGAATTCCGCATCCCGAAGCTGGATGCGGCTACCGCGAAGGACTGAGAACATGCGTCGCAAGGTCATCCTCACCTGCGCGGTGACGGGCAACATCACCACCCCCGAGCAGACGCCCTACCTGCCGATCACGCCGGAGCAGATCGCGAATGCCGCGATCGATGCCGCCAAGGCCGGCGCCGCCGTCGCCCACATCCATGTGCGGGATCCCGAGACGGGCAAGCCCTCCATGTCCCTCGACCTCTACAAGGAGGTCGTGGACCGCATCCGCTCCTCCGGCACCGATGTGGTGATCAACCTCACCACCGGCCCCGGTGGCCGCTTCGACCCGTCCCGCGACAATCCCCGCGTGGCCGGGCCGAACAGCACGCTGCTGCCGCCGGAAAAGCGCGTGGAGCACATCGTCGCGCTGAAGCCGGAGATCGCGACGCTCGACCTGAACACGATGTGGTCGGGCAATGCGGTGGTCATCAACGCGCCCTGGTCGGTCACGAAGATGGCCGATCTGATCTACAGCGTCGGCACCATCCCGGAGCTGGAGGTCTTCGATTCCGGCGACATCGGATTGGCAAAAAACCTGATGGAGCAGGGCGTGCTGAAGGGCCCCTGCCTGTTCCAGGTCTGCATGGGCATCCGCTGGGGCTTCGACTGGGATCCGCAGACGCTGAACTACGCGAAGTCCATCCTGCCCCCGGGCAGCCCCTGGGCCGCCTTCGCCATCGGGCGGATGGAATTCCCCATGCTGATGCAGGCCTGGCTGCTGGGCGGCCATGTGCGCGTGGGGCTGGAGGACAACATCTACCTCAACAAGGGCGAGCTCGCGACGAGCAACACCGTGCTGGTGGAACGCGCCGTTCGCCTGCTGCGTGAATTCGGCGTGGAGCCGATGACCGCCGCCGAGGCCCGCGCGGAGCTCTCCCAGGTCGGCGGCTGGTCGCGATGAGCCGCGGCGTATTGATCGTCACGGGCGGCGGGCGCGGCATCGGGGCGGAAACCTGCAAGGCCGCCGCCGCCGATGGCTGGACCGTCGTCGTCAACTACGCGCGTGACGCCGGCAGCGCCGCCGGCGTCGTCGCGGCGATCGAGGCCGCGGGCGGCAAGGCCCATGCCGTGCAGGCCGATGTGCAGACGGAAGCCGGCATCACCGCGCTGTTCGAGGCGGCCGATGCCATCGGCCCCCTGCGCGGCCTGGTGAACAATGCCGGCGGCAGCGCGGATGCGAAGATCGCCGACCTCACCACGGCCGATTACGACCGGATGATGGACAGCAACCTGCGCACCACCGTCTTCTGCGCGCGGGAAGCCGTGCGCCGCATGGCGACGGATCGGGGCGGCGAGGGCGGCGTCATCGTCAATGTCGGCTCCCGCGCCAGCGTGCTGGGCGGCCAGCCCGGCCGCGTGATGTATGCCGCCGCCAAGGGCGCGGTCGATGGCTTCACCGCTGGCCTCGCCAATGAGGTCGGGAAGCTCGGCATCCGCGTCTGCACCGTGCGGCCGGGCGTGATCCGCACCGCCACCCACGAAGCGAAGGCCGGCGCCGAACGGCTGAAGACCATGACGGCCGCCATCGCCCTCGGAAGGCCCGGGGAGCCGGAGGAGGTCGCGGCCCTCATCACCTTCCTGCTTTCCCCGGCCGCTTCCTACATGACCGGCACGCTGGTGGATATCGGCGGCGGCCGCTGACCCCTTCGCCTAACGCTGACGGCTTCGCGTAATCATAACGGAGGACAACGAACCATGATGATGAGGACGACGCGCCGCCTGCTGGCGGCCGCGGCGCTGGCCCTGCCCTTCCTCGGCGCGGCACAGGCGCAGAGCTGGCCCGAACGCCCGATCACCATGGTGATCCCCTTCGCCCCCGGCGGGCCGACCGACGTGGTCGGCCGCATGATCGCCGAGGCCATGGGGCGGGAGCTGAACCAGAACGTGGTGGTGCAGAATGTCGGCGGCGCCGGCGGCACCACCGGCACGGCGCGCGTCGCCGCCGCCGCGCCGGATGGCTACACCATCCTGCTGCACAACATCGGCATCGCCACCGCCCCCACCCTCTACCGCCGCCTGCCCTATGACCCCGTGACGGCGTTCGAGACGGTGGGCCTGGTGACGGCGACGCCGATGATCTGGCTGTCCCGCCCCGGCCTGCCCGTGACGAATTTCGCGGAGATGATCCGCCTGGTGCGCGAACGGGGGGAGGCGGTGAACCTCGCCAATGCCGGCCTCGGCTCCGCCAGCCAGCTCTGCGGCACGCTGTTCCAGGCAAGCCTCGGCGTGCGCTTCACCACCGTCTCCTACACCGGCTCCGGCCCGATCTATCCGGAGCTGATGGCGGACCGGCTCGACATCTATTGCGACCAGACCACCTCCGCCTCCTCCTTCGTCACCAGCGGGCGCGTGCGCGGCCTGGCGGTGACGACGGCGGAGCCGATGGCCCAGCTGCCGGGCATCCCGACCGCGGGCCAGGCCGGGCTGCCGGGCTTCGAGATCGGCATCTGGCACGGCATCTACGCGCCGAAGGGCACGCCCGCGCCGGTCGTCACGCGGCTGAACCAGGCGCTGCGCGCCGCGCTGGCCGATCCCCGCGTGGTGACGCGGATGAATGAGCTGGGCAGCCCGCCGGAGCCGGTGGAGCGCCAGAACCCCGATGTGCACCGCGCCCATCTGATCGCGGAGATCGCGCGCTGGCGCCCGATCCTGCAGGCCGCGGGCCAGTTCGCGGATTGATGGGATTCGCCTGACGACTGCCACGGGCAGGGATGCACCCGCATCCCTGCCTTTTCTTTTGAGGTGCGCATGCAGACCCTGAACGTCGTCGCCTTCGCCGGCGCCTCCAACCTCGCGCTCTGGGCGGGCACGAAGCACGGCGTCTTCGCGCGCCATGGGCTGGAGATCGCGCTGTCGCTGACACCGAACTCCAAGGCGATGGCGAGCGACCTCCATGCCGGCTGCTTCGACCTGGCGCTGACGGCGGTGGACAACATCGTCGCCTATGACGAGGGGCAGGGGGAGGTGGAACTGCCCGGCCCCGCCGATTTCGTGGCCTGGCTCGGCGTGGATGACGGCATGCTGAACGTCATGGCGGTGCCCGGCATCGCCGACATCGCCGCGCTGCGCGGCCGGCGCGTCGCGGTGGATGCCATGACCACCGGCTTCGCCTTCGTGCTGCGGGAAATCCTGGGCCGCGCCGGAATCGCCGACACGGTCGAATGGGTGGCCGTCGGCGGCGGCGCGCAGCGCCTGGCCGCGCTGGTGGAGGGCGCGCAGGAGGCGACGCTGCTGAACACGCCGCTCGACCTGGCGGCGGAGGCGAAGGGCTGCCTGCGCCTGGCCCGCGCGCAGGATGTGGTCGGCCCCTACCAGGGCATCGTCGCGGCCTCCCGCAGGGCGGTGCTGGCGGAAAAGCGCGCCGCGCTGGTCGCCTTCGCCCGCGCATTTCGCGAAACGCTGGCGCTGCTGGATGCGGACCACGCGGAGGCCGCCGCCATCCTGGCCGAGGGCGCGAAGATGCCGCCCCCCGTCGCCGCCCGCGCCGTGACCGCGCTGCTCGATCCCCTCCGCGGCATCACGCGCGACCTCTCGATCAGCGAGGCCGGCCTCGCCACCGTGCTGCGGCTGCGCAGCCACTTCACCGGCAAGGCGCTCACCGATCCGTCGCGCTACCTCGACCCCTCGATCCGCGCCGAGGCCTTCGGATGAGCGACAGCTTCCGCGCGGGGCTGGAGGCGGCGCGGGCCAAGCGCGGCTACCTGCTGCCCCATCACGGCCTGTTCCGCCTGCTCTCGCCCGGCTTCGCGGAAGCCTATGAGGCCGCCTATGGCCGCCTCGCCCTGCAGCCCGTGGCCCTGCCGGCGGAGGAGAAGGAGTTCCTCTGGCTGGTCATCACCGCCGTGGTCGGCAGCGCCACCGCCCGCCACCACGTCCGCCGCTACCGGGAAGCGGGCGGCGGGATCGAGGGCGTCGAGGCCGCCCTCCGCCTGGCCGGCTTCGCCGCCGCGCGGTCCCGCTTCGACTTCGCGCAGGAGGGTTGGGCCGGGCAGCTTCCAGGCTGGGACGCCGGGGCGGCGGAGGCCTCCGCCCTCGAAGCCCTCACGCCCACCTTGCCGCCATCACGCCGCGCCCTGGCGCTGCTGGCCGCCTGCACGGCGCGGCGCGATTCCGCGGGGGTGCAGCGCTACCTCCGCGCCGCCTATGCGGCGGGGCTCGAGGAAAACTGGATGGCGGAGGCGATGTGCCTGACGGTGCAGCCGGCGGGGCTGCCCAACGTCGTGCATGCGGCAGGGCTGTGGCGCGGGCTGATCGCGGCGGGGGAGGTGCGGGCGTCGGAGGAATTCAGGGCCTGGGTGGAGATACCGGCGGAGGGGGATGCGTGATTCTGGGAAAGGCTCTGCCTTTCCCAGACCCTATCCGCCAGGCCCGAGACGGGCCTGGACCGTCTCAAGTCAGGGCTCACACCGCAGCATGACCGTGGCGCGATGGGCGATGTCGCCGACATCGGCGGCGCTCTTCTCCGCGCCCCGGCTCTCCGCCGTGCGGAACTCCTGGTTGTTCCGCCGCAGGAAAGCCTGCGCCGTCTCCCCCTTCACCGCGAAATTCACATTGTCCACGTTCTGGACACGGCGATTGTCGAGCTTCGCCACCACCACGCCCACCACATTCCCCTGCATGTCCAGCAGCGGCCCGCCCGAATTGCCGGGCTGCACCTCCGCGCTGATCTGGAAACGCGTCTGGTCATTGGCCACGCCACCGAAGGCATTGATCTCCCCGCGCGTCAGCTTGGGGTCGGACGACAACAGGCCGGACAGCGGGAAGCCATAGGCCACCACCCCCTCGCCCCGCCGCACCGCCGGCGCCGCGCGGAAGGCCAGCGTCGGCCCCGGATTGCCCGGCACCGCCAGCAGCGCCAGGTCCAGCCGCGCATCCGCCTGCCCCTGCACCGTCGCCGCCAGCCAGCGCCCATCCGCGGTCCGCGCCAGGATCCGGCCGCAACCATCGATGACATGGTGGTTGGTCAGCACCCGGTCCGGCGCCACCACGAAGCCCGTGCCGGACGACACGCGCCGCGCGTTCTGGTTCGGCCGCGCCTGCGCCACCGGCGGCAGCGGCGCGCTCGCGGTGGTGATCTCGATCCGCGCCTCCGCGCAGATGTCGCGGTCCCGCAGCAGCCCCTCCCGCCCATCGGCCAGCACCAGGCGGATGTCGAAGCGGCACCCCGCATCCTGGTTCACCCGCAGCGGGAAGGCCGCATTGGTCGGCAGCGGGCCCCGGTTCAACAGGTTGCTGCCCCAGTCCGGCCGGCCGCTGCGCACGGCATGCAGCGCCGTCGCCTCCTGCCCCGTGCGGTTGACGATGCGGACCGGCTCCGCCTGGGAAGTCCCCTGGGGCGGCGCCGGCGCCTGGGCCGCGGCGGGCACGGCGAGGCTGAGGGAGAGCAGGATCACGGACGAAATGTTGCGCATGGCGCCGCCCATGTCGTTCGCCCCCGGTTCCGCGTCAACGGCTTCGAAAACCATCGGCGAAACTGAGATGGATCAAGGCGGCCGCCTTCCAGAGCGGACAATCTCGGGGAAATCGAGGCGGGGTGCTTGACCCTCCCATTGTGGGAGACACCACCTTCGCTCCATGGAACCGAAGCCCCCGATGCCCGAGGCCCCCCTCGCGCCGCCCCCGACCCTCTCTCTCCCCGTGGAGGGGATGACCTGCGCCAGCTGCGCCGGGCGGGTGGAGCGTGCGCTGGCGAAGGTGCCGGGCGTCGCCGCCGCCAGCGTGAACCTGGCCTCCGAGACCGCGACGGTCGCCGGCACCGCCGCGCCCGCCGCCCTGGCCGCGGCGATCCGCGCCGCCGGCTACCAGGTGCCGGAGCAGGAACGCACGCTGGGCATCGAGGGCATGACCTGCGCCAGCTGCGCCGGCCGCGTGGAACGCGCGCTGGCGAAGGTGCCGGGCGTGCTCTCCGTCAGCGTGAACCTGGCCGCGGACCAGGCCACCATCCGCGCCCTGGCGGGGGTGGAGGAAGCGGCCCTGGCCGCCGCCCTGTCCCGCGCCGGCTATGCCCTGGCCAGCACGCCGGCGCAGGATGACGGCGCCGCCGATGCCGCGAAACTGGCGCGCCAGCGGCGGGACCTCGTCCTGGCCGGGCTGCTCGCCGCGCCCTTCCTCATCGGCATGCTGGGCATGCCCTTCGGCCGGGACTGGATGCCGGATGGCTGGGTGCAGCTGGCGCTGGCCATCCCGGTGCAGTTCTGGTTCGGCGCGCGCTTCTTCCGCGCGGGCTGGGCGGCGCTGCGCAACCGCACCGGCAACATGGACCTGCTGGTCTCCATCGGCACGCTGTCGGCCTTCCTGATGAGCCTCTGGCTGCTGGTCCAGCATGGCGGCGGCCATACCCATGCGCTGTATTTCGAGGCCGCCGTCGTCGTCATCTTCTTCGTGATGCTGGGCAAGTACCTGGAAGCCCGTGCCAAGCGCGGCACCGGGGCGGCCATCCGCGCGCTGCTCGATTTGCGCCCCCGCACCGCCCGCCGCCTGGATGCGCAGGGGCAGGAGCAGGAAGTGCCCGCCGCCGCCCTCGCGCTCGGCGATCGCGTCGTGGTCCGGCCGGGCGAACGCATCCCCGTCGATGCCGTGATCGAACAGGGCGAGGCCGGCATCGACGAAAGCGCCCTGACCGGCGAAAGCCGGCCGGTGGAAAAGCGCCCCGGCGACAAGGCCGCGACCGGCACGGTGGTGCTGGATGGCCGCCTGGTGCTGCGCGCCACCGCCATCGGCGCGGACACGACGCTGGCCCGCGTCGCCGCCCTGGTCGCCGCCGCCCAGGCCAGCCGCGCGCCGGTGCAGAAGCTGGTCGATCGCGTCAGCGCCATCTTCGTCCCCGTCGTCATCGGCCTCGCCGCCGTCACGCTGCTGGCCTGGCTGCTGATGGGCGCGGGGTTCGAGGCCGCGCTGCTCAACGCCGTCGCCGTGCTGGTCATCGCCTGCCCCTGCGCGCTCGGCCTCGCCACGCCCGCCGCCATCATGGCCGGCACCGGCGCCGCCGCCCGTGCCGGCATCCTGATCCGCGATGCGGAGGCGATCGAGCGCGCCCAGGGCATTTCGCTCGTCGCCTTCGACAAGACCGGCACGCTGACCGAGGGGAAGCCGCGCCTGGCGTCGCTGCACCCGGCGGAGGGGATCGACCCCGCCGAGGCCCTGGCCCAGGCCGCCGCGCTCCAGGCCGGCAGCGAACACCCGCTGGCCCGCGCCGTCCTCGCCGCCGCCGGCGCCACGCCCGATCCCGCCACGGGCTTCCGCGCCCTGCCGGGCCGCGGCGTGGAGGGCACGGTCGCCGGCCGCCGCCTGGCGCTCGGCAGCCCCCGCCTGCTGTCGGAATCCGGCGCCGATCCCGGCCCGCTCGCCACCACCGCCCGGGTGGAGGCCGCGCAGGGCCGCAGCATCGCCTGGCTGCTCGATCCCGCCGCGCCGCGCGCCCTCGCGCTGCTGTCCTTCGAGGATGCGCCGAAGCGCGGCGCCGCATCCGCCGTCTCCACGCTCCGGGCCATGGGGGTGGAGGTCGCGATGCTCTCCGGCGACAACCAGGCGGCGGCCTCGGAAGCCGCGGCCCGGCTCGGCATCGCCCGGGTGGCGGCGGAGGTCCTGCCCCAGGACAAGGCCGCCCATGTCGCCGCCTGGCGGCGGGAAGGATCGCGCGTCGCCATGGTGGGCGATGGCGTAAACGACGCACCGGCGCTGGCCGCCGCGGATCTCGGCATCGCCATGGGCACCGGGACCGATGTCGCGATCGCGGCGGCGGGCGTCACCCTCATGCGGGGCGATCCGGGGCTGGTCCCGGCCGCGCTCGACATCACCCGCAGAACCTATCGCAAGCTCAAGGAAAACCTGTCATGGGCCTTCGGGTACAACCTGCTCGGCATTCCTCTGGCGGCGGCGGGCTTGCTCTCTCCGCCGGTGGCGGGGGCGGCCATGGCGCTGTCCTCCGTCTCGGTGGTGGCGAACGCGCTGCTGCTCTCTCGGTGGAAGCCCCCCGCGCCCCCGCCCTCCGGGCGCGCGGCATGAATATCGGCGAAGCGGCCGCGCGCTCCGGCGTCTCGGCCAAGATGATCCGCCACTACGAATCCATCGGCCTGGTCACGGCGACGCGCCGGGCGAATGGCTACCGCAGCTACGGGCCGCAGGATGTGGCGGTGCTGCGCTTCATCCGCCATGCGCGGGACCTCGCCTTTCCGCTGGAGGATATCCGCAAGCTGCTGGCGCTGTGGCGGGACCGGTCGCGCGCCAGCGCCGATGTGAAGCGCCTGGCGCTGGACCATGTGACGGCGCTGGAGGCCAAGGCCGCCTCCCTCCAGGCCGTGGCTGACAGCCTGCGCCACCTGGCGCAGCATTGCGCCGGCGATGACCGGCCGGACTGCCCGATCATCGCGGAGCTGGAGGGCAAGCCGGCATGACGGTGACGCTGAAGGTCGAGGGCATGAGCTGCGGCCATTGCGTGAAGGCGGTGACGGGCGCGATCCAGGCGCTCGACCCCGCCGCGCGGGTGGCGGTGGCGCTGGAGAGCGGCACCATCACGGCGGAGACGGTGCTGACCCCCGCCCAGGTGGCCGCCGCGGTGGCCGAGGAAGGCTACAAGCCGGCCTGACCGCGCGGTCAGGCAATCCCGCCCACCGCGCCCGCATTCACTGACCGCGCGTTCAGCGAATCCGCCGGCAACGCCCGGGCCTCGCGCCGCGTTCGCGCGGGGTGTGCGGAAAGGGCGGTGCATGGCGATCCTCGGGGCGGCTTGGCCCGATGTCTTCAAATGGGCCGCGACCGGGCTGACCATTGCCGGCGCCGGCACCACCGCGGCCGATCTCGGCCGGCGTGCCACGGGCTGGGGCTTCGCGCTGCTGTCCGGCGGCTCCGCCTGCTGGCTGGCCTCCGCGCAGCTGGAGCAGGAAAGCCAGCTCGGCCTGACCAACCTGGTGCTGCTGGCGCTGAACCTCTTCGGCGTCTGGCGCTGGCTGGTCCGGAAGGCCCCGCCCTGAGACCTGCGGGGGGCAGGGCCCCCCGCGCGGCCTATCGCCGCCTGATCCGGTCCGGCGCGATATCCACCGGCCCGCCCCGCAGCTGCGCCTGCTCCATCATCTCCCCGGGCTGGGTTTCCCCGGGATGGATCGGGTCATCGACATGGCCGGCGGCGCGGGGATCGCCCGTGCCCTCGTCGGTATTGTCCCCGGCGGAATCCGCCATCTCCCCGCTCTCCCCGGGCCGCACCCTTTCGCCGCCCGGCAGGGTCGGGCGCAGCGCGTCCTCGGACCCGCGCATCTCGTCGATCCTGTCCTTGTCGTCCATGGCCCGTCCTCCTGCTGAGGGGGCGGGAACGCGGGGCCGGCGCGGGGGGTTGCGGGAACCCCGGGGCGGCCTCGTGCCTTGCAGGGGCGCGATGGCGGGAGCGGCGGGATGACCGATTGGTGGCGGGGCGCGGTGATCTACCAGGTCTATCCGCGGTCCTTCCGGGATTCGGATGGGGACGGGGTGGGCGACCTGCGGGGCATCCTGCAGGGCCTCGACCATGTCGCGGGCCTTGGCGTGGACGCGGTCTGGCTCGCGCCCGTCTATGCCTCGCCCCAGGCCGATTTCGGCTATGACGTGGCGGACCACTGCGCGGTGGATCCGCGATACGGCACGCTCGAGGACCTCGATGCCGTCATCGCGGGGGCGCATGCGCGCGGCCTCAAGGTCATGCTGGACCTGGTGACGGGCCACACCAGCACCGCCCATGCCTGGTTCCGGGAAAGCCGGGCGCGGCGGGATGGGCCTCTGGCCGCCCGCTATGTCTGGGCGGATGCCAAGGCCGATGGATCGCCGCCCAACAACTGGCTCTCCGTCTTCGGCGGCCCCGCCTGGCGGTGGGAGCCGCGGCGGCGGCAATACTACCTGCACCATTTCCTGGCCGAGCAGCCCGCCCTGAACCTGGAGGACCCGGCCACGCTCGATGCCGTGGCCGGCATCATGCGCTTCTGGCTGGCCCGCGGCGTCGATGGCTTCCGGCTGGATGCGCTGGATTTCGTGGCCCATGACCCCGCGCTGCGGGACAACCCCGCCGCCCCCCCGCGCCCCGAACCGCCCGCCAAGCTCTTCGGCCTGCAGCTGCACCAGCACGACATGATGGGCCCGGGCACCGGCGCCATCCTGCGCCGCTTCCGGCAGGAGGCCGATGCCGCCGGCGCCGCGCTGATGGGCGAATTGTCCTCCCAGCCCGGCGCCCATGCCCGCGTCGCCCGCGCCACGGCGCCGGGGCTGCTGCACATGGCCTATACGCTGGCGCCGCTGCGCGCCGGCTTCGACCATGGCGTCGCCCGCGCGCTGGTGGAGGCCGCCGCCCAGCCGGAGGGCTGGCCCTGCTGGAACTTCAGCAACCATGACGTGGTCCGCGCCGCCACGCGCTGGTCCCCCGGCGGCGTGCCGGACCCCGCCGTGACGCGGCTGCTGATGGCCCTGCTGCTGACGCTGCGCGGCAGCGCCTGCCTCTACCAGGGGGAGGAGCTGGGCCTGCCCGAGGCCGAGCTGCCGTTCGAGGCGCTGCGCGACCCCTTCGGGATCAGCTTCTGGCCGGATTTCGCGGGCCGCGACGGGTCCCGCACGCCGATGCCCTGGGATGCCGCGCTGCCCCATGCCGGCTTCACCACCGGCACGCCCTGGCTGCCGGTGCCGGAGGCGCATCGCGACCTCGCCGTCTCGATGCAGCAGGAGCCCGGCAGCATGCTGGCCTTCACGCGGGAGCTGCTGGCCACGCGGCGCGCCAGCCTGGCGCTGATGGCGGGCGCGCTGCACCCGATCGACCTGCCCGCCCCCCTGCTGGGGTTCGAGCGGCGGGAGGCGGCGGACCGGGTGCGCTGCCTGTTCAACCTCTCGCCCGGCCCGGTGCCCGTGCCGGCGGGGTTGCGGGGTGGGGCGGCGCTGTCGGGCAGCCCGGTCGGCGCGGCGAGTGAGGTGCTGCCAGGCTGGGGCGTGGCGCTGGCACGGGTATAGGCGGCGCCAGAACCCGGCGGTCCAGGGTCCCCCTGGACCCTGGCGAGGGGGTCTGAGGGGGAGCAGCGCTCCCCCTCCACCTGGACGCGCGCGCCGCGCTGCGCTTAAGCGCCCCGAACCTTTCTGCCATGGCAGCCGGAGCCGCCCCCATGAACCCCGCCACGCGCGATGCCCTGATGGGCGTCACCACCGCCACCCTCACCACGGTCCTGCTGAAGAAGGGCGTGCGCTTCTGCTACATCGCGGGCAGCCGCCCGATCGTGCAGGGCCCGGCGAAGCGCATCGTCGGCCCCGCCTTCACGCTCCGCTTCACGCCGACGCGGGAGGACCTGGCGACGGTGGAGAGCTGGTCCTCCCCCCGTTCCACCCGCGCGGCGATCGAGGAGATGCCCGAGGGCTGCGTCGCCGTCGCGGACGCCATGGGCAACACGGCGGCCGGCATCTTCGGCGACATCCTCTGCGCCCGCATGGCGAAGAAGGGCGTGGCCGGGCTGGTGACGGACGGCATGGTGCGGGATGGCGCCGGCGTGATCGGCACCGGCCTGCCGGTCTTCTGCCAGGGCTATGTCGCCCCCGCTTCCGTCGCCGCGCTGAACTTCGTGGGCTGGCAGGAGGTGATCGGCTGCGGCGGCGTCACCGTGGTGCCGGGCGACATCATCGTGGCGGACCAGGATGGCGCCGTGGTGATCCCCGCCGCGCTGCTGGACGCCGTGACGGAAGCGGCGGTGGAGCAGGAGAGGCTGGAGGGCTGGATCATGAAGGAAGTGGAGAAGGGCCTGCCGCTGCCCGGCCTCTACCCGCCCAACGCCGAGACGAAGGCCCGCTACGAGGCCGATCGCAACCGGGGGTGAAGCACCACGCCATGGCCAGCGCGGCGCCGCTGGTGGACCGGGCCGGGGTGCACATGCTGCGCAACCTCGGCCCGCGCAGCGCGGCGATGCTGGCCGATGCCGGGATCGAGACGGTGGGGGACCTCCGCGCCATCGGCGCGGCGGGGGCCTTCCGCCGGCTGCGCTTCATGGGGGGCAATCCCTCCCGCAACCTGCTCTGGTCCATGGCGGCGGGGTTGCAGGGGCGGGACTGGCGGAGCCTGGACGAGGACGAGAAGGCGGCGCTGGAAGCGGCCCTGCTGGACTGACATCGGCCATGGGCTTCCGGCCTGCGCTGCCTTGCCCCCCGGGCCGGGCGCGGGCCGTTTCCGCTGGCGGAAGCGCCGTGTTCCTGCTATGTTCACACCATCACCGGCCGTCCCGCGCCTGCCCCCCGCCGTGGCCGCGGCGCCACGGCCAAGCCTTTCCGGCGGCGCGGAGGGGCGGCGGCACCCCGCGAATTCGGTGCTAAAAGCACTAAAGCCGCTTAACCGGCTTTAGATTTGCCCGGATTTTAGTGGCCTCAACGCCACGGCGCCGCGCGAATCGGGCGCGAAAAAAAACCCCGGCGCCTCGCGGCACCGGGGAAGTGTTGGTCCACACACCATGTGCGGAACCGCCGGGAGAAAACGTCGAGGCAATGCCTTGACGTGTTACCCTTTGCTCCTTTGGTCCTCACAGGGGCGTGACGCCTGTGTGAAGGCTTGGTCAGTCATTGTGCAGCGCGAAGGATGCCGGCGCCGATCCTTCCGCGGGCAGCCGCAGGAAGGCGCCCTGGGCGCGGAGCGCCGCCTGGATATCGCCCACCGGCACCGCCCGCGGCGCCACGCCCCGCCCCGCCGCCAGCGCGGCCGCGACGCCGGCCGCCTGGCCGGTCAGCCAGCATTGGGGGATCTCCCGCAGGAAGGAATGGCTGGTGGCATCGCAGGCCAGGTGCCGCCCCGGCGCCAGCAGCCCGTCCAGCGCCACCGGCAGGATGGCGCCATAGGGCACGGAAACCGGCGCGAAGGCCGGCGCCAGGCTGGGGGAGACGCCGATCTCCTCCGCCGAGACCCGGCCATCCCACCAGGCCCGCGTCACCGGCGTGACGCCCGCCAGCCGCCGCGCATGCCGCACGCCGAGCTGGGGCGCGGAGAGCATCGGGAAGGCGCCCTCGAAGCCCGGCGCTTCCGCGCGGTAGCGCGCGAGATGGGCGAACATCAGGCGGTGGGAGATCACCTCCACCGCCGAGAGGTCATCGACCATCACGGCCGAATAGCCCGCGAGCCGCGGCCCCATGAACAGCGCCACGTCGTCCCGCCAGCTGGCGAAGGCCTTGTCGAAGAAGCCGACCGCCTCCTTCCCCCGCCGCATGAACTCGCTGAACTCGCCGGGGCTTTCGGCCCGCCAGGCCAGGTAGCGCGGCATGTCCACGCCGCCCCAGGTCCAGGACGTGTTCATGCAATGGTGGATGTCGCGCTCATCCACGTCGTCGGCGAAGGCCGCGCCGGCGCGGGCATAGAGGTCGCCATCCCCCGTGCCGTCCACGGTGACGCGGGCCAGCACGGCGCGGCGGCCCTGCTTGCTCTCGAAGATCGCGCCGGCCACGGCGCCGTCCCGCAGGATGGGCTCCGCCCCCCAGGCGTGGAACAGCAGCTCCACCCCCGCTTCCGCGCACAGCTCCAGGCTCGCGGCCTTCAGGTGTTCGGGGCAGACGGTCGGGGAATGCGTCACGGTGCCGTGGAAGGCGGCGGTGCGCAGCGCCCACCAGGCGGCGGTCGCGGCATCGCGCGAACCCCAGGCCTCCCGCGGCGGGCCGGCCACCGCATCGGCGGGCAGGCGGGCCAGCAGCTCCTCCGCGAAGCCGCGGATCAGCAGGCTGCCGTCCCAGCCCGTCATCCGGTCGATCCACACGACGAGCCCGCCGGTGGACAGGCCGCCCAGGTGGTTGTGGCGCTCCAGCAGGATGGTGCGGGCGCCGAGCCGCGCGGCCGCCACCGCGGCGGCGGTGCCGGCGGGCCCGCCCCCCACCACCAGCACGTCGCAATCGGCATGCACGGGGATGTCCCGCGCTTCCTCCCGCACCGTCAGGCCGGTGGCGGGCCTGCGCAGCCGCGCGGCGGGGGTGAAGACCTCGGATCGGAAGAAGAGGCGGCCGCCATCATTCGTGCCCATGGCGGCAGGATAGGGCGGATCGGGCCCGGCTTCCCAGCCCGCAGAGCCCGCCTTCCCGTGCCGGTGCGCGGCGCGGTATCCTGGCCTTCCCCAACCGAAGGTGGAGGCCGCCCGGCCCGTCATGCGCAACCTGCTGCACGCCACGGACCGTGACCGCCTGGCCGCCTGGTTCCGCGGCCCGATCGACCGCCTGGTGACGCTGGGCGACCGCCCGCTGCCCGCACTGGCGGAGGGCATCGCCGGCGGCAGCTACTGCGTGGCCCCCGCCAATGCCCGGGCGGCGGAGCTGCTGGCCATGCCGGACATCCACGATGCCGCGCCCGGCCTGGCGGAGGCGGCGATCGACTTCGCCATCGCGATGGAGGACCCGCCCCGGCCCTGCCGCCGCCTCGGCACCCATGGGCTGCTGGTGCAGCGGGACGATCCGCGCGACTTCGTGGTGCTGACGCCCTTCCACGTCTTCACCGGGGACCTCTCCGCCGGGCTGCTGCACCAGCGCCCGCGCGGCCCCATGGCCGGGCTGGTGGCCGTGACGCATAGCGGCAACCTGGTCGAGTTCCAGCAGGGCCGCCACCGGCGCTGCGAGGATGTGGAGGACGCCATCGTCGATTGCGGCCTGCGGCAGGACGGGGACCGGGTGGTGCTGTGGCACGAAAGCCGCGTGATGGGCCGGGCGGGCTGGCTGCGGCCCCGCCCGGTGGAGGCCGGGCGCCTGCGCTACGACTACGCGATCGACGCTGCCTCCCCGCTGCTGCGCGTCACCGTCACCTTCACGGCGGCGGTGGCGCTCCGCCGCGTCTGCGTCACGACCGCCGCCGATGGCCTGTCCGACAGCGGCTTCGCGGAAGGCGCGCTGCAGGCCGCCGGCGCCTGGCGCGCCGTGCCCCCGCCGGCGGCGGCGGGCAACACCGCCTGGGTGGAGGGCAGCCCCGCCGCCCATG
Source organism: Falsiroseomonas ponticola (assembly GCF_016805305.1). Taxonomy (GTDB): domain Bacteria; phylum Pseudomonadota; class Alphaproteobacteria; order Acetobacterales; family Acetobacteraceae; genus Falsiroseomonas; species Falsiroseomonas ponticola. The sequence continues at coordinate 998,609 of NZ_JAERQN010000001.1, forward strand.
TGGCGGTGGCGACCGAGGGCTGGTGGGCGGATGGCCCGGCCCTGCATCTGCGCGCCGCCGACCCCGCCGGGGTGGTGAGCGTCCGCGCCACCGCCCTGAAGCCCGGCCAGCTGCACTGGCTGCTGGTCCGCCACGGCCCGCGGGACCTCGCCGCCGGTGCCTCCCTGGTGGTGCGGGAGGAGCGGTTCCTCGCCATCGGCCTCACGGGGCCGGAAGCGGCCCGGGCCATGGACGGGCAGGCGGGGCCGCCGGGGCTGGACCTGCACCCGCTGCCGCCGCAGGGCGCCACGCTGAACGCCATCGGCACGCATCTGCTCTTCGCGGCCGCCGAGGCCTATCGCAGCCCCGTGGCGGCGGATCGCCAGGCGGCGCTGGCCGCGTGGTTCGACGCCCAGCTGGCCCGGCTGCAGGCCGGCGAGCCGGGGCTGGAGGATCTGGCCCAGGCGGCGCTGGGGGTGGAGGCGCGGCTGCGCCGGGAAGGCCGCCCCGCCCATGCCGCGGCGCTCGGCGACCTGGCCGGCCGGCTGCTGGCGCTGCAGGGGGCGGACGGCGCCTTCCGGGAGCGGGATGGCCGCATCGCCAGCCCGGCCGCCCATGCCCAGGCCCTGCTGGCCCTGGCCCGGGCGCTGCCGCAGCTCGATCCCTCGCGCCTCGCCCCCGCCATCCAGGCCGCCATCGCCGCGGTGCGGCCCGGCACGGTGGCGCTGCTGGCCGGGCCGCGCCACGTGGCCGCGGAGGGGCTGCTGATCGCCGGGACCGCCCGGCAATCCGAGCTCCGCTACGGGGAAGGGGTGGCGCTGATGGCGCGGGCGGCCGGCGCGGTGGTGCTGGCGGCCACGGCCAGCCCGGGCGTGCTGGCGGAGGACACGATCGCGGAGGCGCAGGACCTGCACCACCAGGCCATCGCGCTGCTGCGGCCGCTGGTGCGCCTCAATGCCGGGGTGCTGGAGGTCATGCCCTCCCCCTTCGGCGGCGATCCGGAGCCCACCACCCAGGCCGCCGCGATCCTCGGCCTGATGGCGCCGGACGCGGTCATCCTCGGCCTCGCCGCGACAGCGGCGTGAGGGGGTTCCGCGACGCAGGGCTGGTTGCCTGGCTGGCGCTGGCGCTGCTGGCGGGCTGCGCCGCGCCCCCGCCGCCCCCGGCGCCGCCGCTCTCCTACCCCCCCGCCGCGGCGGATCGCGTGGTGCGCATCGCCGTGGCGGAATGGCGGGACTGGGGAGAGGTGGCGCGGGACGCCTGGACCCCGGCGGAGGAGTCGCCGGCGCGGGAGGCCGATCCCGCCAACTTCCCGCGCGTCATGGCCTATTGGCAGGCGGTGCCGGAGGATCACGGCGCCATCCCGCTGAACCGCCGGCGCTACGCCGCGGCGCTGGCCCGGCAGCCGGAAGGGGCGGCGCTGTGGTCCACCCCCTACTGGTCCGCCGCCTTCATCTCCTGGGTCTTCCGCGCCGCGGGGGTGGATGCGGCGGAGTTTCCGCCCAGCGCCACCCACGCCTTCTACCTCGATGGCCTGCTGGACACCGCCCGCCGCTTCCCGGCCGAGGCGCCCTTCATCCCGCATGCGCCGGAGGATCGCGCCCCCGCGCCCGGGGACCTGCTGTGCTTCGACCGCGGCCCGCAGCCGCTGCGCCACTGGACGGAACGCCTGGCGGAGGCCGGGCGGGCGCGGGCGATGCATTGCGACATCGTGGTCGGGACACCCCCGGGGGAGGTGCGGGCGGTCGGGGGCAATGTCCTCGATGCCGTCACGATGACGCGCTATCCCGCCGGGCCCGATGGGCGGCTGCTGCCGGCGCCGCCCGGGCGGCGGCCGCTGCTGCTGCATGTGGAAAGCCGGCTCGGCCGGCTGCCGCCCTGGTCCCCGCCCGGCGGCGATTGACCCCCGGCGCACCGGCTGTATGCCAGGGGCAAGCCGCCCGCCTCCCGGGCCCCGGAGCATGACCGCCATGACCGACCTCTTCGCCCCCCTCGCGCTGCGCGCCACCACCCTGCCGAACCGCATCGGCATCTCCCCCATGTGCCAGTACTGCGCCGGGCCGGATGGGCGGCCGACCGACTGGCACCTGGCCCACCTGCTGCAGCGCGCCATCGGCGGCGCGGGGATGGTGATGGCGGAAGCCACCGCGGTGACGGCGGATGGCCGCATCACGCCCGGCGACCTCGGCCTGTGGGAGGATGCGCAGATCCCCGCCCATGCGCGCCTCGCCGCCGCCATCGCCCATGCCGGCGCGGTGCCGGCGATCCAGATCGGCCATGCCGGCCGCAAGGCCAGCCGCGCGCCGGCCTGGGACGATGCGCCGGCCGATCCGGGGTGGGAGATCAAGGCCCCCTCCGCTATCCCCATGGGCGCCTTCGCCACGCCGACCATGATGACGGCGGAGGAGATCGAGGCGATGCCGGGCTTCTTCGCCGCGACCGCGAAGCGCGCCGTGGCCGCCGGCTACCGGCTGGTGGAGCTGCACGCCGCCCATGGCTACCTGCTGCACCAGTTCCTCTCCCCCCTCAGCAACACCCGCAACGACCGCTGGGGCGGCGATTTCGAGGGCCGGACCCGCCTGCCGCTGGCGATCGCCAAGGCGGTGCGGGAAGCCGTCGGCGAGGATCTGCCCCTGCTTGTCCGCGTCTCCCACACCGACTGGATCGAGGGCGGCTGGACGACGGAGGAGACGGTGGAACTGGCGAAGCGCCTGAAGGCGGCGGGGATCGACGGGATGGACGTCTCCTCCGGCGGCATCGACCCGAAGCAGAAGATCGTGCTCGGCCCGGGCTACCAGGTGCCGGGGGCGGAGGCGGTGAAGCAGGGCGCGGGCATGGTGGTGGCCGCCGTCGGCCTGATCACGGAGCCCGAGCAGGCGCAGGCGATCGTGGCGGAAGGCCGGGCCGACCTGGTGCTGCTGGCCCGCGCCACGCTGCGCGACCCCTACTGGCCGATGCGCGCCGCGGTGGCGCTGGGCCGCGTCGATGCCGCGCGCACGCCGCCGCAATACGACCGCGCCTGGGGCAGCATCGCCCGCATGGGCATGCGGCGCGAGACGGGCAGCCCCATGGCCCCGCTGGGGGCGTGAGGGGCGCGCCCCGGCCAACCGGGCGCGGTGCCGTCAGGCATCTTCCGGCGTGAAGACATAACCCTGCCCCCGGATGGTGCGGATCAGCCGGGGATGGGCGGGATCGGCCTCGATCTTGCGGCGCAGGCGGGTGATGCGGATGTCGATCGAGCGGTCCAGCGGATCGACATCCTTGCCATGCGCCAGCACGAGCAGCCTTTCGCGGGACAGTACCTCCGCCGGGTGGTCGGCCAGCAGCAGCAGCAGGTCCACCTCCATCGGCGTCAGCGCCACCTCCGCCTGCGCCGCGTCCAGCAGGCGGCGGCTGTCCCGGCACAGGGTGAAGCCCGCGAAGCACAGCCGGTCCGGCCGCTTCGGCGGGGGGGCCGCCGGGGCGGCGCGGCGGCGGAGCTGCAGGCGCAGCCGCGCCAGCAGGCCCCGCAGCGGGAAGGGCTTCGGCAGCAGGTCGTCGGCGCCGGGCAGCGCCGGGCCGCCCAGCAGGATCAGCCCCGGCGAGGGCGACAGCGCGCGCAGCGCCTGCACCAGCGCCGCCGCATCCGCGCCGGGCAGCGGCAGGCCGAGCAGCACCACGTCGAAGGCCGCGCCGGCGAGCCCCGCCCGCAGCGCCGCCGCATCGGCGAAGGCGCGGGTGGCGAAGCCGTGCAGGCGCAGATAGTCGGTGACGAGCAGGCGCAGGCCGCCATCATGTTCCAGCACCGCGATGCTGCTGGCAGTCGGCATGGCCGCTGATGCCCTCCGGATTCCGGCAGGTTAGGCGATGCCGGCCGCCGGGGCGATGGCGGCCGGGCCGGAACGGACCGCCGCCGCCATGAGATACCCGTGAAGCGCCGGCGGCAACGGGGCGCTCAGCGCCCCGTCATGATCCGCTCGACCAGCTGCTTTGCCGTGGGCACGAAGCCGTTGGAGTAGAAGGGGTCGGTGCCGAAGCGGTAGGCGTTGTGGCCGGAGAACATCAGGTTCCGCTCCAGCCGCCCGCCATGCGCGATGTCCTGCAGGGTCTTCTGGATGCAGAAGCTGCGCGGATCGGCCTTCTTGCCGGTGCTGTAGTCCGGCCCGTTCTGCGTCCAGTTGGAGAAGCGGCAATGGGACAGGCAGCCCATGCAATCCGTCTGGTCGTTCAGGATCTCCCGCGCTGCCGCCGGCGTCTCGAACACCAGCGTGTCGTCGGGGGTGCGCAGCGCCTCGGTGAAGCCGGACGCGATGTAGCCTTCCGCCCGCGGCAGGTCGTCCGGCTTCAGGTAGACCAGCCGCTTGCGCGGGCCGATGCCGAGCGGCGCGGTATGCGCCTCCGTCGGCTCGGTCGTGAAGGGCACCTGGCGTTCGCTGCGCGCTTCCAGCTCGTTCAGGAATTCGGTGCGCACGGCGGAGGAGTAGAAGCCGGTCGGGCTGAAGGGCTGCAGCAGGACATCGCCTTCCTTCAGCTGGAGGAGGCGGGTCTTCCACTCCTCGCTGATCGGGCTTTCCTGCGTCAGCAGCGGGCGGGTGCCGAACTGGAAGGCGACGGGGCCCAGCTCCTCGCTGTCGATCCAGTGCTCCCATTCCTCCAGCCACCAGACGCCGCCGGCCATGATGATCGGCACGTCGTGCAGGCCGAATTCGCGCATGGTCTGGCGCAGCTTGAGGACGCGGGGATAGGGATCCTCCGGCCGCTTCGGGTCCTCGCTGTTGGACAGGCCGTTATGGCCGCCGGCCAGCCAGGGGTCCTCATAGACCACGCCGCCCAGCAATTCCCGCTGCTTGTTGTAGGACCGCTTCCACAGCGCGGCGAAGGCGCGGGCGGAGGAGATGATGGGGTAGTAGTGGACGTTGTATTCCCGGGCGAGGTCCGCCAGGCGATAGGGCATGCCGGCGCCGCAGGTGACGCCATGCACCAGGCCCTTGGCGCCTTCCAGCACGCCGCGCGCCACGCGTTCGGCGCCGCCCATCTCCCACAGGATGTTCATGTGGATGCGGCCCTGGCCGCCGGCGCGTTCATGCGCTTCGCGCGCCTGGGCGATGCCGCCGGCGATGCCGTAGGCCACAAGCTCCTCATGCCGCTCGCGCCGCGTGCGGCCGTGGTAGATCTGGCGGATGACGTTGCCGTCCGCGTCGTAGCTGTCGGCGTTCACGGCGGAAAAGGTGCCGACGCCGCCGCCGGAGGCCCAGCCGCCGCAGGTGGCGCCGTTGGACACCGCCACGCCCTTGCCGCCTTCGACCAGCGGCAGGACTTCGACGCCGCCCATGCGGATCGGGTTGATGGCCTTCAAGGCTTTGGGCTCCGGTGACTGTCTCAGACGGTAGGGGGTCACAAACGAACCACGGGGCGTCCCAGAAGACGTCCCGTGGATCGCTAATATGGCGTGTCCCGGCCCGATGCGGGAGGGGGGGCGCAGGATTACCCGAGTGCCGTGGTCGGGGGCGGGGCCGAAGCACCGCCCCCGGCGGCATCAATCGCCGCCGTGCTCGCCACCTTCGCGGCGCGGGCGGAAGCCGCGCTCGCCGCCACGGTCGCGGTCGCGGCGGGGGCCGCGATCGCCACGGTCGCCGCGGTCGCCACCCTCGCCTTCCTCGCGCGGGCGGCGGGCGCCGACCTGCTCGGTGATGTCGGCGCCGGTGGCCTGGTCCACCACGCGCATGGAGAGCTTCACCTTGCCGCGGTCGTCGAAGCCGATGACCTTGACCTTCACCTGGTCGCCTTCCTTGACGACGTCGGTGGTCTTCTGGACGCGCTCATTCGCAAGTTCGGAGATGTGGACCAGGCCGTCCTTGGCGCCGAGGAAGTTCACGAAGGCGCCGAATTCGGCGGTCTTCACGACCTTGCCGTTGTAGATCTTGCCGATCTCCGGCTCCGCCACGATGCCCTGGATCCAGTCGATCGCCTTCTGCGCGGCCTCGACGCTGACGGCGGCGACCTTGATGGTGCCGTCATCCTCGATGTCGATCTTGCAGCCCGTCTGCTCCGTGATCTCGCGGATCACCTTGCCGCCGCTGCCGATGACGTCGCGGATCTTGTCCTTGTTGATGGTGATCACGGTGATGCGGGGCGCGGTGGCCGCCACGTCGCCGCGGGCGCCGGACAGGCCCTTCGCCATCTCGCCCAGGATGTGCAGGCGACCATCCTTCGCCTGGCCGAGGGCGATCTTCATGATGTCGAAGGTGATGGACGTGATCTTGATGTCCATCTGCAGCGCGGTGATGCCCGCCTCGCTGCCCGCCACCTTGAAGTCCATGTCGCCCAGGTGGTCTTCGTCACCCAGGATGTCGGACAGCACGGCGAAGCCGCGGTCTTCCTTGATCAGGCCCATGGCGATGCCGGCGCAGGGGCGCTTCAGCGGCGTGCCGGCATCCATCAGCGCGAGCGAGGTGCCGCAGACCGTCGCCATGGAGGAGGAGCCGTTGGACTCCGTGATCTCGCTGACCACGCGCAGCGTGTAGGGGAACTTCTCCTTCTCCGGCAGCAGCGGGTGGATGGCGCGCCAGGCCAGCTTCCCGTGGCCGATCTCGCGACGGCCCGGGGAGCCCATGCGGCCGGTCTCGTTCACGGAGTACGGAGGAAAATTGTAGTGCAGCATGAAGTTCTCGCGGTACTCGCCCGCGAGGGCGTCGATGATCTGCTCATCCTGGCCGGTGCCCAGCGTCGCCACGCAGAAGGCCTGCGTCTCGCCGCGGGTGAACAGCGCGGAGCCATGGGCGCGGGGCAGGATGCCCACCTCGGCCACGATCGGGCGGACCGTCTTGGTGTCGCGGCCGTCGATGCGCAGGCCCGTATCCAGGATGGCGTTGCGGACCACGTCCGCCTCCAGCTCCTTCAGCAGGCCCTTGGCGGCGCCGGCATCGAGGCCCTCGGCCTCCAGCTGCGCGACCACGGCCTTCTTGGCGGCGGAGACGGCGTTCTGGCGGGCCAGCTTCTCGACGATCTTGTAGGCCTCGGCCATCGGCGCGCGGCCGAGCTCGGCGATGCGGGCCTTCAGCGTCCTGGCGGCCTCGCTCTCCTCCGGCAGGGCCCAGGCGTCCTTGGCGGCCACCTCGGCCAGCTCGATGATGCCCTGGATGACCGGCTGGAAGGACTTGTGGCCGAACTCGACGGCGCCGAGCATCACGTCCTCGGACAGTTCCTGCGCCTCGGACTCCACCATCAGCACGCCTTCGGCGGTGCCGGCGACGACGAGGTCGAGCTGGCTCTGCGCCATCTGCGCCGTGGTCGGGTTCAGGACGTACTGGCCATCGATCCAGGCGACGCGGGCGGCGCCGACCGGGCCGAAGAAGGGGATGCCGGAGAGCGTCAGCGCGGCGGAGCAGCCGACGAGGGCCACGATGTCCGGGTTGTTCTCCAGGTCATGCGACAGGACCGTCGCGATCACCTGCACCTCGTTGCGGAAGCCCTCGGGGAAGAGGGGGCGCAGCGGGCGGTCGATGAGGCGGGAGATCAGCGTCTCGGATTCGGAGGGCCGGCCCTCGCGCTTGAAGAAGCCGCCGGGGATCTTGCCCGCGGCGAAGGCCTTCTCCTGGTAGTTCACGGTCAGCGGGAAGAAGTCCTGGCCGGGCTTCACGCTGCGGGCGCCAACCACGGTGCAGAGCACGATGGTGTCGCCCAGCCGCGCCATCACGGCGCCATCCGCCTGGCGGGCGATCTTCCCGGTCTCCAGCGTCAGCAGCTGGCCGCCCCAGGAGATGTCCTTGCGGAAGTATTTGTCGAACATGCGTCGTCCTTCTCGGCCCCGCCGGATGCGGGGCCACGTCATGACACCGCCCGCGGGGCTTCCCGCGGGCGGCTGAATGCGAGGGAGACGGATGCGCGCGGCGTCGTTCCTGTCCAGTCGGACAGGGATGGTCGGCGACTCGGGCGGCATGGGAAGGCGGAGGGCCCACCGCGTTGTGTGCGCAGTGGGAAGGCCGCCCATGTGGCCGGAGGCGCCGTCATCCTCCCATCCGGGAACGGCCCATCCTCGAAGCATCCGCTGCCATCGCAGCGAAGGCCGGGGCCCCGCCAGGGGACCGGCCCGGGCGGGGCTATGGCATGGACGGGGGCGGAAGGCCAGCGGAAAGGCCCGGGGGCGGCTCAGCGCCCCCCCGGACCGCCCCCGCCGGGGCCGCCACCCGGGCCGCCGCCACCGGGGCCACCAGCACCGGGACCGCCACCACCGGGGCCGGCACCGCCGGGGCCAGCAGCACCGGGGGCGCCGCCGGGGCCACCGCCGCGGCCTGCCCCGCCGGGACCACCCCCGCCGGGACCGGTCCCGGGTGGCGCGGCGCCCGGGCCGGCGCCGGGCGGGGCGGCCGCGGCGCCCCCGGGGCCGGGGCCGGCCGGGCCGCCATCGCCCGCCGACATGGCCGGCGGTTGCATCAGCGCGATGGCGCGGAAGCCGCCATCGGCCTCGCGGGTCGCCTCCACCACCAGGCGGCGGGCCTCCACCAGGCCGGGCAGGCCCGGCCCGGCCGGAAGGCGCGGGCCGGCCGGGCCCAGGCTCAGCCCCCCGGCGCCGCCGGCGACGAAGGCCTCCACCAGCAGGCGGCGGGTCTCCGGCCCGAAGCGCCGCAGCGGATCGGCCAGGGTCAGGTCGGGCTCCACCCCGTCCAGCACCAGCCGGCCGTCGCGCCAGGCGCCGGTGGCGATGAGGGGCTGGCCGAGCGCGATCCCGCCGGCGCCCGCCGCCTCCAGCCGCACCGGGCCGATGCGCAGGCCCGCCCCATCCCGCGCCACCACGCCGCGCAGCAGGGCGCGGCCCGGGGGGGCGGGGTCGATGCGCGTCGCCTCGATGACGCCATCGGGGCGCGGCAGGCCGCTGACGGCCACCCAGCGCCCCGGCGCCCAGTCCTGGCCGCCGCGCAGCGCCGGGGCGAAGGCGATGGGCAGGCCGGCCACCACCAGCCCGTCCGGCCGCAGCGCGGTGACCGGGCCCACCACTTCCTGCCGCACGGCAACCCCTTCCGCGCGCAGCACCGCGCCCTGGCCCGCCGCGCGGATCACCACGACCTGCCCGGCGCGGAGCGGCGCCGCCGGCCCGAAGCCGCCATCGCGGGGCACGGCCTGGCCCTGCGTGTCGTGTTCGACCGCGATGCCGTTGACGCAGATGCTGGCGAAGCCGGTGACGACGCCGATCACGCCCGTGCCGCCGATGCCGCGGTCCCCGCCCGCCAGCGCCGCCGGCCGGCCGGTGCCGCCGATGCCGCGGTCGCCCGCGGCCAGGGGCGGCCCGTCATCCGGCCCGATGCGGCAGGCCGGGTGCGGCGGGGGCGCGGGCGCGCAGGCCGCCGCCGCCAGCAGCAGCGCGAGGGCGAGGCGCCTCATCCCCGCGCCTCCGGCTGCGCTTCGTCCTCGGCATAGAGATAGACGCCAAGGTTGACGCGGCGCGTCGGCGTGCCGGGCGGCGGTTCCGGCTGGCCCTCCAGCATCGACAGCACCTCGCGGTTCACCTCCACCAGCAGGCGCTCCACCGCGGCGCGGCCCAGCGCCTCCATGCGGTCCGCGATCGCGGGCGGCAAGCCGTCATAATGGACCGCGCGTTCCAGGAAGGCGGGCGTCGCGCCCGCCACATTGGCGGTGGCCGCGGCCAGGTGGTCGTGCAGGTTGCGGGCGAAGTAGTGCAGCTGCGCCTCCGTCCCCGGCCGGGGCACGAAGGCCGCTTCCTGCAGCACGGCGCGATCCGCCGCATCCAGCCGCACCACGCCCTGGGCCAGCCAGTCATCCAGCACGGCGCGCGGGCGCACATCCCGCGTCACGGCGCTGACCAGCGCCTCGAAGGAAGGCTGGCCGTCCGGCGCCGTGCGGGGCAGCGGCAGGGGCTGGCCGGCCGCGTCGGTGAAGGCCGGCAGGCCCAGCCAGCGCGCGACGATCTGGCTGCCCAGCGTCACCACCGGCGGCAGGTCCGGCGCATCCGGCGGCTGTTCGCGCAGGCGCCGGATCTCCTTCCGGTGCACGCCCGTCATCAGGCTGAGCCGGCTGTCGGTGCGCGCGGCGGCGGCGGCGATCTCCTCCGCCGCCACCTGCACATAGAGGGCGCGGACAAGGTCGGCGAAGACCGGCCAGGTGAGGCCGGCGCGGATCATCAGCCGCAGCAGCGGGCGCAGCAGCCGGGCGAGGGGCCGCATCAGGGCGGAAGCCGGGGGAGGGGCGGGCAGGTCGGGCAAGGGAGGACCGCTTCGGTGTGCCGCACAGCGTAACACGTCGTGACGTGGGAAATCAGCCCACATGATTGACGTGGGAGTTTTTCCCACGCCATGATGCACGCAGACCACAGCCCGGACCCGTGATGCCCGCCCCCAAGCCCTCCCCCCGCCCCGTCGCCCGCATCGCCGCCGCGGTGCTGGGCGGATTGCGCCGCCACCCGGCCCTGCGCGCCGGGTTGCGCAGCCTGGCCCAGCCCGCGATGCCGCTGCTGCGCCCCTATCTGCACGCCCTGCCGACGGCGGAAGCGCTGGGCTACCAGCGATGGATCGAGGTGCATGACACGCTGTCGGAGGCCGAGGCGCAGGCGATGCGCCAGGACGCGCTGGCGCGGCGCAACCCGCCCCTGCTGTCCATCGCCATGCCCGCGCATGAGACGCCGCCCGCGCTGCTGCGCCAGGCGATCGCGTCCCTGAAGGCGCAGACCTACCCGCATTGGGAACTCTGCGTGGTGGACGATGCCTCCCCCTCCGGCCATGTGGAGGCGCTGCTGGCGGAGATGGCGGCGGTGGATCCGCGCATCCGCTGGCGCCGGCGCACCCGCAACGGCCACATCGCCCGCGCCACCAATGACGCGATCGGCATGGCGCGCGGCGACTTCGTGCTGCTGATGGACCATGACGACCTGCTGCCGGCCCGCGCGCTGCACGAGGTGGCGGCGCTGATCCGGCAGCACCCCGACCTCGACATCGCCTATTCGGACGAGGACAAGGTGGATTCGGAGGGACGGCGCTTCGCCCCCTACTTCAAGCCGGATTTCGACCCGGAACTGCTGCGCGCGCAGAACCTGGTCAGCCACCTCGGCGTCTATTCCACGCGGCTGCTGCGGCGGATCGGCGGCCTGCGGCCGGGCTTCAACGGCAGCCAGGACCATGACCTGGCGCTGCGCGCGGCCGCGGCGACGGTGCCGGCGCGCATCCACCACATCCCGCGCATCCTCTACCATTGGCGCCAGCCCGCGCAGGGCAGCTATTCGAAGCGGGAAGCCGCGCGCTGCATCCGCGCCTCCCGCGCCGCGGTGATGGACAGCCTGGCCTCGGCGGGGGAGGGGGGCGTGGTGCTGCAGCCGGCGCCGCTGGCGCCATCCTGGCACCGGCTGGTGCATCCGGTGCGGCCGCCGCGGCCCCTGGTCAGCGTGCTGGTGGCGATGCCGCAGGGCGGGCGGCTGCCGGAATGCGCCGATGGCCTGCTGCGCCGCACCGACTGGGCGGCACTGGAACTGGTCATCGCCGCGCCGGCCACGGCGGAGGTGCCCCGGCCGACCGATGCGCGGATCCGCTTCCTCGACGTGCCGCCGGGCACCAGCCGCGCCGCCGCGCTGAACCTGGCGGCGGCGGAGGCGCGCGGCGCGCTGCTGCTGCTGCTGGACCCCACGGTGGATGTGCTGTCGCCCTATTGGCTGGGGGAGCTGGCCGGCCAGGCGCTGCGCCAGCCCGTCGGCGCGGTGGGCGCCAAGCTGATGGGCCGCGACGGGCGGCTGCGCCATGCGGGCTATGCGCTGGACCCCGCCGCGGTGGTGCGGCCGGTGCTGCCCGGGGCCATGGCCGGCGATGTCGGCCCCGGCGGCATGCTGGCGCTGGCGCGGCAGGTCTCCGCCGTTTCCGGCGCCGCCATGATGCTGCGCCGCGCGGTGTTCGAGGCCGCGGGCGGCCTGGACGAGGAGGCGCTGCCCCATGCGCTGCACGACGTCGATCTCTGCCTGCGGCTGGGCTGGCGGGGGATGCGCGTGCTGCACACGCCCTTCGCCATGCTGCTGCATCGCGGCGCGCCGGACCTGCTGCCGGGCGACTTCCCCCCGGGCGCCGCGGCGATGGAGGCGGCGCGGGCGGTGATGCGGCAGCGATGGGCGGAGGCGCTGGCCGCCTGCACGGCGGAAGCGGCGGGCCATGGCGGGGCGGTCGCATGACCGCCGCCGGCATCGTGCTGTTCCACCCCGCGCCCGCCCTGCTGGAGGAGGCGCTGGCAGCGCTCGATGCCTCCGTGGCGCGGGTCTTCCTGTTCCTGAACGCGCCGCTATCGGCCGCGGCGCGGGCGGTGGTGGAACGCCCCGGCCGCCGGCCCCCGGTGCTGCTGGGGGATGGGACGAACCAGGGCCTCGGCGTCGCCTACAACCGCATGGCGGCGATGGCGCGGGCCGAGGGGTTCGAGGCGCTGCTGCTGCTGGACCAGGATTCCTCCCCCCTGCCGGCCATGGCGGCGGCGCTCTGCGCCACGCGGGCGCGGCTGATCGCCGCCGGCGAATGCCCGGCGGTGGTCGGGCCGCTGCCGGTGGCGGCGCGGGGCTGCGGCTGCAAGGCGCCGCGCTGCTTCAGCCAGGATGGCGCGGCGCCGGCGGCGGGGGCGGTGCCGCTGGAATTCGTCATCTCCTCCGGCTCCCTGATCGACCTGGCGGCCTTCGAGGCGGTAGGCGGCTTCCGCGAGGATTTCTTCATCGACGCCGTCGATATCGAATGGTGCCTGCGCGCCTGGGCGCGCCACTTCTCCTGCTGGATGGTGGCGTCCCTGCCCATGCCGCACCGGCTGGGCAGCGGGGTGCTGCGGGTGCCGCTGCTGGGGCTGCTTCTGGCGCGGCAGCCGCCCTTCCGGCTCTACACCCATGCGCGCAACCAGATGGCGATGCTGCGCCTGCCCTTCGTGCCGCTGGCCTGGAAGTGCCGGGCGGTGGCGGTGATCGCGGCGCAGACGGTCATCCACCTCCTCGCCAGCCGGGAGCGGGGGACGCTGCGCGCCTTCGCCCTCGGCGTGGCGGATGGGCTGCGCGCCCGGCTGGGACCGGTGACGCGGGGCTTCGGGTAGCCGCTACTCCGCGGCCTGGGGCAGGCCCTTGCCCACCGCCCGGGGCGCTTCCGGCGCGCTGGCCCAGAGTTCCGGCGCCAGCTCCTCCCGCCGGTCTGGGAAGGCGAGCGCGCAGAGGAAGGTGACGCCCCCGAAGGCGGAGAGCACCAGCAGCACGCTGCCGAGCCCGCCCGCCGTGCCATGCAGCCAGGCGATGACCGGGCTGGCCGCGGCGGCGCCGAGGAAGCCCACGAAGAAGCGGATGGAATAGAGCCGGGTGCGCAGCGCGGGGCCGACATAGCGGGCCGTCATCGTCTCGTTCACCGTGACCTGGCCGAAGATCGCCGCCGCCAGCAGGCCCGCCACCGGCAGCACCGCCCAGCCATCGAGGAAGGAGAGCAGCGCGAGGCCCGGCAGCGGCACGCAGGCCAGCGGCAGGAAGACGCGCTTCAGCGTGTTGCGGTCGATCAGCCGCCCGACCGTGAGCTGCGTGATGCCGCCGCAGATGATGGCGAGGAAGGCGAGCAGGCCGACCACCGGCAGCAGCTCCGGCGAATTGGCCAGCCGCTCCTCCATCAGCTTCGGCAGCAGGATGGTGAAGGCGTTGAAGATGAAGCCGCTGACGGCGGCCAGGCTCATCAGCACCACCACGGCGCGGCGGACGATGGCGGGGGGGATCTCCGGGAAGGGCTTGCCGGCGGCCTTGGTCTTGGCGCTGTCCTCCGGCCCTTCGCGCAGATAGAGCAGCCCGACGGCGAGGCAGAGCGCGCCCGGGATGATGAAGGCCCAGCGCCAGCCGAGCGCGGCGGCGACGAAAGCGGTGACGGCCGGGGCCAGCGCCACGCCCGCATTGCCGAAGACGCCGTTGATGCCCATGGCGCGGCCCACCTTGTCGCCCGCCGCATCCACCAGCATGGCGGTGCCGATCGGGTGGTAGATGGCGCTGAAGGCGCCCATCAGGCCGAGCGCGACGGCGAGGGTGACCGGCCCCGTGGCGAAGCCCGCCGCGACCATGGAGGCCCCGGTGCCGAGGAAGAAGGCCGCCATCAGCGCCGGCCGGCCGACGCGGTCCGCCAGGTTGCCCATGGGCAGCGACCCCATGCCATAGACCACGAACATGCCGGTGCCGAGCGCGACGATCGGGCCGTAGGCGGTGCCGAAGATGTCGGGTTCCTGCAGCACGATGCCGAGCACGGCGGTGGCCAGGATCAGCAGCCCGTAATGGGTGAAGACATGCGCCGCGTTGATGAACCAGATCGTGCGCCGGGCCGCGTCCATGATGCCGTTCCGCTGTTTGCTGCCGGGGACCATGCTAGGCTGACGCGTAGGAGACGTCCCGACAGCCCATGTCGCCAAGCCGCCATTCCGAACCCCAGCCCGCCCCGCGCCGCGACCTGCCGCAGGATGAGGTGGACCGCCCCCTGGCCGCCTTCGCCCGCGACTATGCGGAAGGGGAGGGCGTGCCCCGCCACGCCCATGACCGCGCGCAACTGCTTTGGGCCACGCGCGGCACCATGCGCATCGCGACCGATGCCGCTGGCTTCGTCGTGCCGCCCGGCCATGCGCTGTGGATGCCGGCGCGGGAGCCGCATCGGGTGGCGACCGAAGGGGGCGTCGCCATGCGGGCGCTGTTCCTGCGCGCCGATGCCGCGGCGGCGGGGCCGGGGGAGGCGACGGTGCTCGCCGTGTCTCCCCTGCTGCGGGAGTTGATCCTGGCCGCCTGCGCGGAGCCGCTGGAATGGGACCCGGCCGGGCGGGGCGGGCACCTGGCGGCGCTGATCCTGGACGAGATCGCCCGCGCCCCCGCGCTGCCCTTCCGGGTGCCGGAGCTGCGCGACCCGCGGCTGAAGCGCCTGGCGGAGGCGCTGCGCCGGGACCCCGCCAGCCCGCGCCGGCTGGAGGAATGGGCGGAGGAAGCCGGCGCCAGCCCCCGCACGCTGGAGCGGCTGTTCGTGGCGGAGACGGGGATGGGCTTCGCCCGCTGGCGGCAGACCCTGCGGCTGGCGGAGGCGGCATCGCGGCTCGCCAGCGGGGAGACGCCGGCACGGGCGGCGGCGGCGGTCGGCTATGCCAGCGCGCCGGCCTTCGGCGCCGCCTTCCGCCAGGCCTTCGGGATCACCCCCGGCGCGGCGCGGCGCTGAGGCCATCCCCGGGCGGTGCCTCCCGGTCCGGGGGGCTGCCATAGCTGGGGCGCGGGGGCCGGGCCGGCCAGGCCGAGGCCTCCAGCTGGTCCGCCGTCGCGGCGATGCGCGCGGCGACGAGGGGATGCCCCCCATCCAGCGCGGTGATGGCCAGGCGCCGCAGCGCGGCCAGGATCGATTCCAGGGACGCCACCCCGGCGGGCAGGCCGCCATCGGCGGGAGCGCGGTCAGGAAGCCGTGGGGTCATCCGCGTACCATTGCGCAGCGGCATCCATGCGGACAGGAAAGAATCGGGGCGGGCCCGCCGCGCGCGATCACAAGAAAGCGATCCCCTTGCGGGAACTTCCGTCCCGCCGCGTTGATGCCTCAATCAGGCAGCCAACCGGGGCGGGAGGAGACGCATGCGCAGCGCATCGGCTGAACATCTGCCGGAGGTCACGAGCCTCGCCGGGACCGCGATGGCGACGGGATCGCCGGTGAAGGCCGTCATCGTGATCCTGCTGGTCTGGGCCGTCGCCACCACGGTCTTCGTCGGCGGCCTTGGCGCCTGGGTCGCCATGTGGCGGCGGTGGCGCATCCGGTAGCCGGCGCGGCGCGGCACCTTGCGCATCGGCGCCTTGAACATAACATGAACGGAAACCTGCTGGATTCCGTCCCATGGAGCTGCGCGAGAAGCTCGAGATCCTGGCCGATGCGGCGAAGTACGATGCCTCCTGCGCCTCCTCCGGCACCGCCAAGCGCAACAGCCTGAAGGGGGGCATCGGCAGCACGGAGGGGTCGGGCATCTGCCACGCCTATGCGCCGGACGGGCGCTGCATCTCGCTGCTCAAGATCCTGCTGACCAATGCCTGCGTCTTCGACTGCGCCTATTGCGTGAATCGCGCTTCCTCGAATGTCCGCCGCGCCCGCTTCACGGTGCGGGAGGTGGTGGACCTGACGCTGGCCTTCTACCGGCGGAACACGATCGAGGGGCTGTTCCTCTCCTCCGGCATCATCCGCTCCCCGGACTACACGATGGAACAGCTGGTGCTGGTGGCCCGCACCTTGCGGGAGGAGCATGGGTTCCGGGGGTACATCCACCTGAAGACCATCCCGGATGCGGCGCCCGAATTGCTGGAGGAGGCCGGCCGCCATGCGGACCGGCTGTCCATCAACGTGGAACTGCCCAAGGCCGAGAGCCTGACCACGCTGGCGCCCGAGAAGGATTTTTCGAGAATCCGCCTTGCCATGGCGGGGCTGCGCGGCCGGATCGAGGCGCGGGAGGAGGCGGTGAGGACGGCGCGGCGCGCGCGGCCGCCGCGATTCGCGCCGGCGGGGCAATCGACGCAGATGATCGTGGGCGCCGATGGGGCGGATGACGGCACCATCCTCGGCACCGCGACGGACCTCTATGCGGGCTACCGGATGCGGCGGGTCTACTATTCCGCCTATTCGCCCATCCCCGATGCATCCCGCCTGCTGCCGCCCATCGCGCCGCCGCTGGTGCGGGAACACCGGCTCTACCAGGCCGACTGGCTGCTGCGCTTCTACGGCTTCTCGCGGGAGGAAATCCTGGCCGGCGGCCAGGGCGGCATGCTGGACCTGGAGCTGGACCCCAAGACCGCCTGGGCACTGAAGCACCGGGAGCACTTCCCGGTGGATGTGAACACCGCGCCGCGGGAGGCGCTGCTGCGCGTGCCGGGGCTGGGGGCGAAGACGGTGGACCGCATCATCGCCGCGCGGCGCCACACGCTGGTGCGGGCGGAGGATCTGGCGCGTCTCCGCGTCAGCCTGCCCAAGGTGCTGCCCTTCGTGCTGCTGCCCGGCCACCGGGCGCGGGGGCTGGAGATGCCGGGGCTGCGCGGGCTGCTGGTGCCGGAGACGGCCTTCGCCCGCGCGGCCAAGCCCGCGCAATTGTCGCTGTTCTAGGCGGCGAAGCCTCCACTCGCTTGATGGGGGCGAGGCCGGGATTGCTGCCCCGGCCCGCGCATCCGCCTGCCCGTTCACGGCAGCGCCCCCCGCCCCATGGCCGGCCGGGGTGGGTTGGGGTGGCCGGCCATGGGGGACCCGGTCACCGCATCGCGGCGATGTCGATCACCTCGGCCGCCGGCAGGCCGGCGACCGTGCCCGTCGCGGTCAGGCGGCCATTCGCCAGGTCGATGGTGTGCAGCGTGCCGCCGGCCAGGACGAAGCCGGTATTGCCGCCCTGCGCATCCGTCAGGATGTCGAAGGCCGTGCTGGCGGGCAGCGCCATGCCGACCATGCCGCGGGATTGCTGCACGCCGTCATTGGGCGGCGCCTGCAGGTTGAAGCTGCCCAGCAGGGTGTCGAGCGTGTAGAGCGCCGTGGTCGGCGCGCCGGGCTGGCCGGCCGCCGGCGCATTGGCGGGCGGCGCCACGCTGTTGCTGTAGGCGCCGGCGGTGATGCGCGGCGTGGTGCCGGCATTCGCGCCCTCCGCATACTTCAGCGTGCCGTCGCGCACGACTTCCCCGGTATCGACGTTCACGCGGAAATTCGTGCCGTTCATGCCCATCAGCCGCAGCCGGTTGGCGACCGGGTTGAAATCCACCACGGCGCGGCCGCCGCCATCGAAGGGCATGGTGAGGCGGGAGACCTGCGTGGCGCGGCCCGTCGCGGGATCGATGACGACGATCTGGCTGCGATCCGTCACGCCATAGAGGCGCCCATCCTGCGGCCGCTGGTCGATGCCGATGACGCGGCCCTCCGCGCCGCTGATGCGGACGGGGGCGGCGGCGCGGCGCGTCTCGCCATCGATGCGGACCAGGCTGTTCTCGGCGGTCAGGCCGATCAGCGTGGTGGCGCCGGCGGGGGCGGCGGCCGCGGCGATGAGGCCGGCGGCGAGGATGCTGTAGCGCAGGGTGGGGGACATCGCGTTTCTCCGTTCGCAGCGGGGGCCGGATGGGCCCCTCTGCCGGCGTTACGGAGCGGCGCCGCGGCTGGACGCAGCGATTACGGAAGAAATCCGTTCACGAACCCGTGGCCGGCGCCAGGCGGCCGATGAACTGGATCGGGCCGGTCGGGCGGCCGATCGGCGACCCGCCCGGCGGCTCCAGCGTGATCTCGATCAGCATGCCCGGGCTCGGCCGGATGGTGGCGGGGCGGACGGTGAGGCGCCCATCGGCCGGGATGATGCCGAGCGAGGTCGGCGCCGTCGCGCCCTGGGGCAGCGCCCACAATTCCAGTACCCGGTCCGGCGGCGCCGGGCGGGTGTTGAGGGAGGCGAGGCGGATGCCCGCGCGATCGGCCTCCACCAGCCAGGCCGGCTGTTCGCGATCCGTCAGCAGCACGGTCATCAGCCGCGGCTCCGGCGCCGGGCGCAGGATCATCACGGCGGCCAGGCCGGCCGCGACCGCGGTGGCGCCGATGGCGCCGGCCCGCCAGGGGTCCAGCAGGCGCCGCCACCAGGGCGTGGCGGCCGGGCGCGCGGGGTCCAGCGCGGCCTCGATCCGCGCCCAGAGGCCGGGCGGCGGGGCCTCCGGCGGGGCGAGGGCGGTCAGCGGCGCGAGCTTCGCCTCCCAGGCGGCCACGGCCTCGGCCAGGGCGGGGTCGGTGGCCAGGGCGGCGGCGACGATGGCGGCTTCCCGCGCCTCCAGCGTGCCGAGCACGTATTCGGCGGCCAGCGCGTCCCGCTCCTCGGGTGCCATCGGGTTCATGCCAGGCACTCCCGCAGCCGCAGCAGGCCGCGCCGGATCCAGGCCTTCACGGTGCCGAGCGGCAATTCGAGCTGCGCGGCGATCTGGGCATGGGACAGGCCATGCACGAAGGCGAGGACGATGCCGCGGCGGTTCCGCTCCTCCAGCGAGGAGAGGCATTCCCGCAGGCGCAGGCCCTCCGCCTCCGCGGCGATGCGGTCCAGCGCATCGGCCTCCACCGGCACGTCGCCGAGGCCGGGATCGTCGGTCGGGATCTCCCGCCCCCGGGCGCGGGCCAGGTCGAGCGCGGCGTGGCGCACGATGGCGGCGAGCCAGGCTTCCGCCGGCCCGCGGGCGGGGTCGAACTGGCCGGCGCGGCGGGCGATCTTCAGGAAGGCGTCCTGCAGCGCATCCGCCGCCGCGTCCCGGTCCCGCAGGATGGCATTGGCCACGCCGAACAGCCGCACCGATTGCCGTTCATAGATCGCGCGCAGGGCATGCCGGTCCCCCCGCGCGACGGCGGACAGCAGCGGGGAAAGGTCGGTCACGGCGTCCATGCGGCGCGGAGAATGCCCATGCGGCGCGCAAGGACGCAACGGTGGCAGGCGGTGCCCGCGGATCGGGCAGGCGCGGGCGCCGCGCCACCCGGCTGCGCGGATGAAGCGCGGTCCATCCCCTGGCATGCGGTTTGCCTGACAGGGCCCATGGCATCCTGGCCGCCCCTTTCCGCCCGCCCCGCCGCAGGCCGCCCCCGGCGCCCTGGCCGGCCGGCGCGCGCCCATGGGCTGGCCCGGGCGCGCGGGCGGTGGCGACCAACGGCCTGATCCCGTGGCCGTCGCGTCCCGCAGCGGGACGCGCGGTGGGTGCGGCGCACCCTGATCGTCCCCATCCCGGATTAATGGCGGAGTTGCCATGACCTGCCCAGAAGGCCTGCCCGCGCTGGAGCGCCTGGTGGCGCGCGAGCTGTCGCTGACGGCCTATCCCTCCATCCCCTGGGTCACGCCGGCCAAGGCGCCGGACGGCGCGGCGGCGCTGGATTGCGCCATCATCGGCGGCGGCCAGTACGGCCTGGCGCTGGCCGGCCTGCTGCGGCGCGAAGGCGTGACGCGCATCGCCGTCTTCGACGCGGCGCGGGAGGGGATGGAAGGCCCCTGGATGAGCTTCGCGCGCATGACGATGCTGCGCACGCCGAAGGACCTGGCGGGCCCCGAATGCGGCCTGCCCTCCCTGACCTTCCGCGCCTGGTGGGAGGCGCAGCACGGCGAGGCTTCCTGGGAGGCGATGTTCCGCATCCCGCGCACGGCCTGGGCGCAATACCTCGCCTGGTTCCGGCGGGTGCTCGACCTGCCGGTGCGCAATGGCTGGTGCCTGCGGGAGATGCAGCCCGCCGCCGATGGTGCGATGCTCGGCCTGCTGTTCGAGACGCCGGACGGCCCGCGCCTGCAGCACGCCCGCAGCGTGGTGATGGCGACGGGCACGGGCGGCGCGGGGGGCCATGCCATCCCGGACGCCATCGCCCGCGCCCTGCCGCCCGGGCGCGTGGTGCATGCGAACGATATTCTCGACCTTGGCGCCTTTGCCGGCGAACGCGTGGGCGTGCTGGGCGCGGGGGCGACCGCCTTCGATGTCGCGATCGCGGCGCTGCAGGCGGGCGCGGCGCGGGCGGAGGTCTGCGTCCGGCGGCCCGAGCTGCCGCGGGACAATCCGCGGCGCTGGATGGAAAGCGCCGGGCACCTCGCCCACTACGTCGATCTGCCGGATGCCGCGAAATGGGCCTATGCGACGCGGCTGCGCGAGATCGGCCAGCCGCCGCCGCAGCCCACCTTCGATGCCGCGATGGCGCAGCCCGGCTTCCGGCTGCGCACCGGCATGCCCTGGGACCATGTGCGTTGGACGGGCAGCGAGGTCATCGTCGAAGGCGGCGGCAAGCGGCTGGTCTATGACCGGCTGGTCGTCGCGACGGGCTTCCTCAACGACATGGCGCTGAAGGGCGAGTATGCCGCGCTGCTGCCGCATGCCGCGCTGTGGAAGGACCGCTTCACCCCGCCGCCCGAGCAGGCGGATGCGCGGCTGGCGCGGCAGCCCTACCTCGACCGCTTCGGCGGCTTCACGGAACGCATGCCGGGCGCGGCGCCCTGGCTCGGCCGCGTCTTCACTATCACCAACAACGCCTCCCTCAGCCTCGGCCCCATCGCCGCTTCGATCAGCGCGATGAAATACGTGGCGCCGCGGCTGGTGGAGGGCGTGAAGCGCCGGCTGTTCCTGGACCAGCAGGAAAGCGACTGGGCCTGGTTCCTGGGCGGCGAGCACGCCGAACTGTCCCCCTTCACCCTGCCCGAGACGGAGGCCGCATGAGCGACCCGCGCATCATCCCCGTGGAGCCGGAGACGGCGACGGTGGAGGCCATCGCCCCCTTCGGCACGCTGGTCGAGGCGGGGGAGGACGGCACGCCCTTCGGCCCCGCCGATGCGCGGCTGGAACTCGGCCAGGGCACGCCGCGGCTCTACATCATGCGGCTGCACAAGCGGCCCATGCTGGTCCGCGGCATCACGCGCCACACCCGCGTGACGCAATGCCTGGCGGCGACGATGGGCGGCGAATGGTTCATCGGCCTGGCGCCGGCGGGCGATCCGGACCTGCCGGGGGCGAAGCCCGACCCGGCGGCGATCCGCATCTTCCGCATCCCCGGCGACAAGGCGCTCGCGCTCCATCGCGGCACCTGGCACGCGGGGCCGTTCTTCGAGGCGGAGACGCAGGATTTCCTCAACCTCGAACTCTCCGACACGAATGAGGTGGACCACCACACCGTCCGCCTCGACGCCGAATTCGGCATCGCCTTCGCGATCACGCCCTGAGGGAGCCCGGCGCATGACCCGCCTGACCCGTCGTGCCTTGCTGGGGGCCGGTGCCGGCCTGCTGGCCGCGCCCGCGATCGCGCAGCCGCGCGCGATCCGGCTGATGCTGGACTGGACGCCGCAGGGCTACCACGCCGCCTGGTTCCTGGCCGCCGAGCGCGGCCATTTCGCGCGCGAGGGGCTGAACGTCGCCATCCAGCGCGGCTTCGGGTCGGGAGACGTCGTCACAAAGGTGGCGGCGGGCGTGGCCGATATCGGCTTCGGCGATCCGGGCGCGGTGGTGAAGCACAATGCGGAGAATCCCGGCCGCGCCATCGTCAACGCCTTCCAGTATTTCGACCGCACCCTGGCCGGCGTGATCACGCTGGCGGGGCGGGGGATCGAGAAGCCGTCCGACCTGCGGGGCAAGCGCATCGCGGCGCCGGCGGGCGACAGTGGCCGCGTGCTGTTCCCGGCCTTCGCGCGGGCCAATGGCTTCCCCGCGGATTCCGTCACCTGGATCACCGTCGCGCCGCCGATCCGGGAGCCGATGCTGATGCGCGGCGAGGCCGATGCCATCACCGCCTTCGTCTCCGGCGCCATCTTCAACCTGCGGGCGCTGGGCGCGCGGGAGGCCGATATCCGCCGGTTCGGCTTCAACGCGCATGGCGTGGACATCTACGGCAATGCGCTGCTGCTGCCGGCGGAGCTGGCGCAGCGGGAGCCCGCGATGGTGCGGGGCTTCGTGCGCGGCACCATCGCCGGGCTGCGCGACGCGCTGAACGACCCCGCCGCGGCCATCGCCGCCGTGCAGGCGCGGGAGCCGCTGGCCGATGTGCCGCTGGAGACGGAGCGCATGCGCTTCATCATGCGGGAAGCGGTGCTGACGCCGACGGTCGCGCAGCACGGCGTCGGCCATGTCGATGCCGGGCGGGCGACGGCGATGGTCGCCGCCATGGCGGAAAGCTTCGGCGTGCCCAACCCGCCCGCGGCGGCCAGTTTCATGCTGACCGACTTCCTGCCGCCGGCGGCGGAGCGGATGCTGCCGGCCATGCGCGCGTGATGCGCGACCACGGGCGCTATCCCTATTCCGCCATCGCGCGGCGCCCGGCCTGGGATTGGCCGGGCGGCAAGCGGCTCGCGGTCTTCATCGCCGTCAATCTGGAGGCGTTTCCCTTCGCGGAGGGGATGGGCATTCCGCTGGTCAATCCACTGCCCGAGCCCGATGTGCAGAACTACGGCTTCCGCGACTGGGGCAACCGCGTCGGCGTCTGGAACCTGCTCGACGCGCTGGATGAATACGCGCTGCCCGCGGCGGCGCTGCTGAACACCGCGATCTACGACCTCTGCCCGCCCGTCGCCGAGGCCTTCCGCACGCGGGGCGACGAGGTGGTGGGCCATGGCCGCACCAATGCCGAGCGGCAATCCGACATGGATGAGGCGACGGAGCGCGCGATGATCGCGGAATGCCGCGCGCGCATCGCGCAGGAGGAAGGTGCGGTGCCCCGCGGCTGGATGGGCCCCTGGGTGGCGGAGACGCATGTCACGCCGGACCTGCTGGCGGAGGCGGGCTTCGACTACGTCATGGACTGGACGCATGACGATCAGCCGACGCGGCTGGCGACGCGGGGCGGTGGATCACTGGTCACGGTCCCCTATTCGAAGCCGACCAACGACATTCCCGTGCTGCATGCGGCGAAGTGGCCACCCTCCGTCTGGGCGGATGCGCTGATCGACCAGTTCGAGGAACAGCGGCGGCTCTCGCAGAAATGGCCGCTGACCTTCAACCTGTCGCTGCATCCCTTCCTGGTGGGGCATGCCTTCCGGCTGAAGCACCTCCGCCGCGTCTTCGCGCATATCGCGGCGGCTCGGGACGATGTCTGGCTCTGCCGGCCCGGCGACATCGCGCGTCATGCGGCGATGGTGCTGTAGGGCATGGATTTCGAATGGAGCCTCTTCGTCGAGAGCCTGCCCGCCTTGGCGCGCGGCGCGGCGACGACGGCGGAGCTGGCCTTCGTCTCGATCTGCGGGGGCCTGGTGCTGGGGCTGATGGGCGGGCTCGCGCGCGTCTCCGGCATCATGCCGCTGAACGCCTTCGCGCTGGCCTGCGTGACCCTGCTGCGGGGCGTGCCGCTGCTGGTGACGATGCTGTTCTTCTACTACGGGCTGCCGTCGCTGGGATTGCTGCTGGAGGCGAAGACCGTCGCGATCCTGGCGCTGTCGCTGACCAATGGCGCCTATGTGACGGAGATCGTCCGCGCCGGCATCCAGTCCATCGATCGAGGGCAGATGCGCGCGGCGCGCTCGCTCGGCATGGGATGGGCGCTGGCGATGCGGCGGATCGTGCTGCCCCAGGCGCTGCGCCGCGTGCTGCCGCCGATCGGGAATGAGGCGATCACGCTGCTGAAGAACACGGCGCTGGTCAGCGTCATCGCCATCCCGGACCTGCTGCGCGCGGGCACCGACATCATGACCTGGCAGGCCAATACCTTCAGCCCCTTCGCCGGCGTTGCGCTGATGTACCTGATGATGACCCTGCCGCTGGTCTGGCTGGTGGCGCGGCTGGAATCCCGATGGAGGGTCGCGTGAGCGCTCTGCTGTTCAAGGGCGCTACGCTGCTGCGCGGCGGCGATGACTGGGCGCCGGTGGCGGATGTGGACCTGCTGCTGCGCGACGGCGTGGTGGCCGAGGGGCCGGCGGAGGGCGCGGAGGTGGTGGAGGCCACGCATCTCCTGCTGCTGCCCGCCTTCGTCAACGCCCATACCCATTCGCCGGAGGCGCTGGCGCGGGGCCGCGCGCCGATGGCGCGGCTGGATGACTGGCTCGCCGTGGAATACGCGGATGGCCAGGATGCGCTGCCGGCTGCGCGCATCCGCCAGGCCATCCTGATCAGCTGCGCGGAGGCGATCCGCGGCGGCGCCGTGCAGGTCACCGACCATTTCCGCCAGATCCCGCCAAGCGTGGAGAGCGTGGCGGCCGCGGCCAGCGCCTGGGCGGAAGGCGGCATCCGCGCGCGCGTGGCCATGATGCTGCGCGACCTGCCCTCGCCGTCGGCCAGCTTCACGCCGCCGAGCACGGCGGAAGCATTGGCAGTGGCGGAGGCGCTGCTGCGCGACCCGCCGCCAGGGGCGTCGGTGGGGCTTGGCCCCTCCGCCCCGCAGCGGTGCAGCGATGATCTGCTGCGCGGCGTGGCGGCGCTGGCGGAGCGGCATGGCGCCTTCGTGCATCTCCATCTCTGCGAGACCGCGAAGGATGCGGTGGATTGCCGCGCGCGGGCGGGGGGCGATGATCCGGTGGCCTGGCTCGAAGGCCTCGGTCTGGCGGGCGCCCATGTGGAATACGCGCATTGCGTCCATCTCGTTGATGCGGAGCTGGATCGCATGGCGGCGCGGGGCACGACCATGGTGCACAACCCGCTGGCGAACCTTCGCCTCGGCAGCGGCATCGCGCCGGTGGCGCGCGGGCTGGCGCGCGGCGTGCGGCTGCGCGTCGGCTCCGACGGCCCCGGCAGCAACGACACGCAGGACATGCTGGAGGCCGCGAAATTCGCCATGCTGCTGCCGCGTGCAGGCCGCCCCGATGCGGAATGGCCGACGCCCGCGCAGACGCTCTCGATGGCGACGGGCGGGCACAGGCTGGTGCCGGGCGCGCGCGCCGACGTCATCGCCTTCGACCTCCGCGCCGCCGCCTTCGCCGGCGCGAAGCCCGACGAGATCGTGACGCGTCTGCTGCTGGCGGCGCGGCCACGCGACCTGCGGCATGTGCTGCGCGATGGGGACTTCCTGATGCGCGATGGCGCGTTGGTACCGTCGGCTTTGGCGGCGCTGCCATGAGCGTCATTGCCGTCCGCAACCTGCACAAATCCTATGGCGCGACGCTAGTGCTGCGCGGCGTGGACCTGACGGTGGCGAAGGGCGAGACGGTCTGCGTCATCGGCCCCTCCGGCAGCGGGAAATCGACTCTGCTGCAATGCCTGAACGGGCTCGAGCCCTTCGAGAGCGGGGAGGTCGTCGTCGCAGGCCAGCATATCGGCTGGGGCAGCGGCGGGGCGCGCATTCCGGAGCGCCAGATGACGCTGGCGCGCCGGCGCATCGGCATCGTCTTCCAGCAGTTCAACCTGTTTCCGCACATGACGGCGCTGGCCAATGTCATGGAGGCGCCGGTCCAGGTGCTGAAGCGGCCGCGCGCCGCGGTGGAGGCGGAGGCACGCGCGCTGCTGGCGCGGGTCGGGCTGGCACACAAGGCGGATGCCTATCCGGCCGACCTCTCCGGCGGGCAGCAGCAGCGCGTCGCCATCGCCCGCGCGTTGGCGATGCAGCCGGAGGTGATGCTGTTCGACGAGGTGACCTCCGCCCTCGATCCCGAACTGGTCGGGGAGGTGCTGGCGGTGATGCGCGGCCTGGCGGCGGAGGGCATGACCATGCTCGTCGTGACGCATGAGATGGGCTTCGCGCGGGAAGCGGCGGACCGCGTCATCTTCATGGATGGCGGGCTGGTCGTGGAACAGGGGCCACCTGCCGAAGTGCTGGGCCGTCCGCGGGAAGCGCGGACGCGGGAATTCCTGGGCCGCGTGCTGCGGCCCGAATCGATCGATGCATGAGGGGGACTGGGACGATGGACCGCATCCGGATCACGCGCCGCGCGCTGCTGGCGACGACGCTCGCGACACCGGCCCTGGCGCAGGAGGGTGACACGCTAGCCAAGGCGCGCGCCGCCGGCGTGCTGGTGGTCGGCAATGGCGGCGCCTTCCCGCCCTTCGAGTTCATGGAAAATGGGCGCCTCACGGGCTACGACGTCGATCTGGGCGAGGAGCTGGGCCGGCGCATGGGGCTTCGCATCCAGTGGCAGGTGATCGCCTTCGCGGGGCTGATCGCGGGCCTCACCTCCGGCCGCGTGGACTGCCTGATCACGGCCATGGCCTGGACGGCGGAGCGCGCGGAACGCATCGCCTTCTCCACCCCCTACTACAAGACCGGCATCGCCGCGGGCTATCGCCCGGGCCTCGCGATCGACCGGCCGGAAGACCTGGCGGGGCGCATCGTCGGCGTGCAGGTCGGCACCTCCGGCGAGCAGTTCGTGCGGCAGAACCACGCCAACAGCGTGAAGGAGATCCGCGTCTACAACGAATTTCCGCTGGCGCTGCAGGACCTCGTGGTCGGGCGGGTGGAGGCGGTGGTGAACACGCAGCCCGTGCTGCGCTGGAACATCGCACGCAATGCCCGCGTGCGGCTCGGCGTCTCGCCCGTCTGGGATGCGCGCGACGTCGGCATCAACACGCGGCACGCCGATACGGCGCTGATGGCGGAGATCAACCGGCACCTGGCCGCGATGCAGGCGGATGGCTTCCTGCCGGGGCTGGACCAGAAGTGGTTCGGCCAGGCCTCGTGACATCTTCGCGCCCGCGGGCCGCCATGCTACAGCTTCGTCGCCCTGGTGAGCCGGAGAATCGGGCCTGGGCGACATCGTGTGGCGGCATCCCGCAGGGGATGCGCGGCCGTGCCACCGTCGCCAGGAACTGATCCGCCACCCATGGATGCGCTGCCCCTTCACCCCCTGATGCCGCTGCCGGATGCCGAGGCGCGACTCGCGGCGCTGGCGGATCGCGTGGCGTGGGAGCTGCAGACGCTGGCCTATCCCGCGCGGGACTGGGTGCAGCCGCGCGGCGATGGCGTGCGGGACGTGGTCGTGGTTGGTGGTGGGCAATGCGGGCTCGCGCTGTCCTTCGCGCTGCGGCGCGCGCGCGTCACGAACACCGAGGTGCTGGAGGCCGGAATGCCCGCCGGCATCTGGCTGCGCTTCGCCCGCATGCACACGCTGCGCACGCCGAAGCATGTGACCGGGCCGGAACTCGGCATGCCCTCGCTCTCCGTCCGCGCCTGGTTCGAGGCGCGGTATGGCGAGGCCGCCTGGGCGGCACTCACGAAAATCCCGCGCGGCGTCTGGCAGGCCTATCTCGACTGGCTGCAGGGCATGCTGGCGCTGCCGGTGGAGGCAGGCTGGCACGTCGATGCGGTGACGCCGGAGGCGGATGATTTGCTTGCCGTCACGGCGGAGCGCGACGATGGCGTGCGGATGCGCTGGCTGGCGCGGCATGTGGTGCTGGCGACGGGGGTAGATGGCGCGGGGGCCTGGCAGGCGCCGCCGATGGTCGCGCATTCGCTGCCGGCGGGTCGCTATGCCCATACGGCGGAGGCGATCGACTTCGCGCGGCTGGCGGGGAAGCGCGTGGCCGTGCTGGGCGCGGGGGCCTCGGCCTTCGACAATGCGGCGATGGCGCTGGAACATGGCGCTTCGCGAGTCGATCTGCTGGCGCGGCGGCCGCAACTGCCGGCGGTCAATCCCTATCGCTGGATGGAGTTTTCCGGGTTTCTGAACCACTTCGCGGACCTGCCGGATGCGCTGAAGTGGCGCTTCATGCGGACGATCTTCGCGATGAACCAGCCGCCGCCGCAGGAAACCTTTTCCCGGTGCGCGCTGCATGCGGGTTTTCACCTGCACCTCGGCGCGCCGATTCGCGCGCTGCGAATGGAAGGCGAGGCGATCGTGGTGGAGACGCCGCGCGGCACCGTCACGGCGGATTTCCTCATCGTCGGCACGGGGCTGGTGGTGGAACCGGCGCTGCGGCCGGAACTCGCCGCCGCCGCGCCGCATCTCGCGCGGTGGCGGGACCGCTACGCGCCGCCGGCGGGCGAGGAGGATGCCGCGCTCGGTGCGTTCCCCTACCTCACCGGCGATTTCGCCTTCACCGAGCGCGTCGCGGGCAGCGCGCCCTGGTTGGCGCGGCTTCGCAGTTCGTCCTTCGCCGCCATGGCGAGCACGGCCTCCTCCGGCGGCATCTCGACGCTGCGGCCGACCGTCGATCGCATCGCCCGCGGCATCACGCGCGACCTGTTCCTGGACCAGGCGGAGGCGGACCGTGCCGCGCTGGTTGCCTATGACGAGCGTGAGTTGGTTGACCTGACCCTGGCATCGGAAGGGACACGCCCATGGTGAAGGACGGCGCCGCCCATCTGCGCAGCCTGCGTGACGCGCGCACCATCTTCATCGATGGCAGGCGCGTGGCGGATGTGACGACGGACCCGGCCTTCGCCGGCGCCGTCGCCTCCGCCGCCTCGCTCTATGACCTGCAGGCCGAGGATCCGGAGGGCATGACCTTCGACCTCGGCGATGGCACGCGCACGGGGCTCGCCTGGATGATGCCGCGCAACCACGCGGAACTCGTGCAGCGCCGTGTCGCGATGGAGCGCATCGCGGCGCGCAGCTGCGGCATGATGGGCCGCAGCCCCGACCACGTCGCCTCCACCTTCGTGGGCTTCATGGCCGGCCGCCACGCCTATGAGGCGCGCGGTGGCGCGGCACTCGCTGCCTCTTTCGAGGAAGCACGGCGCGCCGACCACTGGATCGGCTACGTCATCATCAACCCGCAGGCCGACAAGTCGAAGCAGGCAAAGGACCAGCCGGGCGGCGATTTGGTGGCGCGGATCGTGGACGAGGATGCGGGCGGCATCACCATCCGCGGCGCCAAGATGCTGGCGACCGCCGGCGTGATGGCGAATGAGCTGATGGTGTCCGGCATCGTGGCGCTGATGCCTGGCGACGAGCCCTATGCCTTCACCGCCGTCATGCCCATGGCGACCAGGGGCATCAAGCTGCTGTCGCGCCGCAGCTACGAGGCGGCGGCGAGTTCCGTCTTCGACTACCCGCTCTCCGCCCGATTCGATGAGAATGATGCCGTCGTCTTCTTCGAGGATGTGAAGATCCCCTGGGACCGCGTCTTCGTCCATCGCGACCTCCGCATGATGCAGGCGCAGTGGCATGAGACGCGGGCGCATGTGATGCAGAACTACCAGTGCATTGTGCGGCTTTCCGTCAAGCTGCGCTTCCTGCTGGGCCTGGCGCATCGCATCGCGGAGACGAACGGCATCCTCGGCTTCCCGCAGACGCGGGAGACGCTCGGCCTTCTCGCCGCCAAGGCCAGCAGCATCGAGGCGATGGTCATTGCCATGGAAGCGCAGGGCGAGGATTTCCATGGTGTCTTCGTGCCGGATCGGCGGCTGCTGGTCTCGGCACAGGTGCTGGCGCAGACGATCTATCCGGAGTTCATCGAGGCGATCCGCGGCCTGTCGGGCGGCGGGCTCGTCATGGTGCCGTCCTCGGCGGCGGATTTCGACGGGGGGGAGGTGGAGCGCATCATCCAGGCCAGCCAGCGATCGCCCGTGGCAGGCAGCGAGGAACGGGTGAAGCTGATGAAGCTGGCCTGGGACGCGATCGGGTCCGAATTCGGGTCGCGACACCTGCAATACGAGATGTTCTACTCCGGTCCGCAATTCGCGATCCGCGGTAATTCCTACCGCTTCCACGATTGGACAGGACCGAAGGCCATGGTGCAGGGCTTCATGGACAGCTACGGGCTCGATCGCCCGGATGCGAAGGCGGCGGCGGAATGACGCCGGACCAGATCAGGGCCTCCGCCTTCGTCGCGCATGGCGATGTGCGGGTGGAAGGCGCGGCCGAAGGCCTGCTCGCGGGCCTCACCTTCGCGGTGAAGGATCTGTTCGACGTGGCAGGCACCGTCAGCGGCTGGGGCAACCCGGACCGGGTGGAGCAGACGCCGCCTTCCGTCACCACGGCCAGCGCGCTGCTGCCGGCCCTCGCCGCCGGTGCCACGATGATCGGCAAGACGCATACGGATGAGATCGCCTGCGGCCTGTTCGGGGAGAACCCGCATTACGGCGCGCCGATCAACCCGGTGGTGCCGGACCGCGTGCCGGGCGGTTCCTCCTCCGGCTCCGTCGTCGCGGTGGCTGGTGGCTTCTGCGATTTCGCCTTCGGCACGGATACCGGCGGTTCCGTCCGCGTGCCGTCCAGCTTCTGCGGCGTCTTCGGCATCCGGACCTCCCACGGCCGCGTCTCCACCGCGGGGCTGATGCCGATGGCGCCGAGCATCGACACGGTGGGCTGGTTCGCGCGCGATGCGGGGCTGCTGCGCAAGGTGGGCTCGCTGTTCTTCAGTGACGCGCCTTCCGTAACGCCGCGGCTTCTCTTCGCGGAGGACGCCTTCGCCATTCCCGTGCCGCTGCTG
Source organism: Falsiroseomonas ponticola (assembly GCF_016805305.1). Lineage (GTDB taxonomy): Bacteria > Pseudomonadota > Alphaproteobacteria > Acetobacterales > Acetobacteraceae > Falsiroseomonas > Falsiroseomonas ponticola. The sequence continues at coordinate 1,029,285 of NZ_JAERQN010000001.1, forward strand.
CAGGATGTGATGCGCGATGCGGCGGCGAAGCTCGGGCCGATGGAGAGCGTGCGGGCCTATGGCGCGTGGGGCCATTCCTACTGGCTGGAGACCTTCAAGCCGCTGCAGCTCGGCGAACTCTGGGCCACGCATGGCAGCTGGGCGACGGCGCCGGGGCGGCGGCTGAGCCCGGCGGTGCGGGACCGCATCGCGCTGGCCTCCACCGTGCCGCAGGCGGATATCGCGGCGGCCTGGGTGCGGCGGGAGACGCTCTCGGAGCATATCCGCGCGCTGCTCGGCCATGACGGCATCCTGGTGATCCCGACGGCGCATGACCTGCCGCCGCTGCGCGATGCGCCGGTCTCCGCGCAATTCGCCTTCCGCGACAACACGCTGGCGCTGACCTGCATCGCGAGCCTCTGCCGCCTGCCGCAGGTGAATATCCCGGCCGGCACGCTGGATGGCATTCCCTTCGGCCTGTCGCTGGTCGCCGCGCCCTACCAGGACGCGATGCTGCTGGCGGCGGCGGAAGCGCTGGCGCCCGCGCTGGCGTGACGGTGCTGCTGGTCACGGGCGGGCTGGTCTGGGACGGCGCCAGCGCGGCGCCGCGAGACCTGCTGCTGCGGGATGGCCGCATCGCGGCGGTGCTGGCGCCGGGCGAGGGGCCGAAGGACGTCCCCCGCTTCGATGCCAGCGATCGGTTGGTGCTGCCGGGCCTGGTGAACGCGCATACCCACGGGCACGCCACACTGATGAAAGGGGTGGCGGATCGGTGGATGCTGGAATCCTCGCTGACCAACGGCGCCTGGATGGGCGGGCGGCGGGATGCGGAGACCATCCGGATTTCCACCCTGCTGGGCGCGGTGGAGATGCTCGAGGCCGGCTGCACCGCCTGCTACGACCTGTTCTTCGAATTCCCCGGCCCCAGCGCCGAGGGGCTGGCCACGGTCGCCGCGGCCTATGCGGAAGCGGGCATGCGGGCCGTGGTGGCGCCGATGGTGGCAGACCGCGCGCTGTTCGAGGTGCTGCCCGGCTTCCTCGACACGCTACCCGATGATCTGAGGGCGCAGGCCAGTGCCTTCCGCCTGGCGCCGGCCGCGCAGACCCTGGCCGCGCTGCGCGACGCCTTCGCCAGCGTCACGCCACCTTCTGGAATCAGCTTCGCGCTGGCGCCGACCATCCCGCATCACTGCACGGATGACTTCGTGACGGGGTGCCGGGACCTGGCGGCCTCGCGCGGCCTCCGGCTGCACATGCATATCGCGGAATCGAAGCTGCAGGCGCTGGTGGCGCGGAAGCTCTGGGGTATGGGTCCGGTGCACCACATCGCGCGCCTCGGGCTGCTGGGCCCGCATTTCACGGCGGCGCATGCAGTGTGGCTGGAAGCGGCGGAGCTGGACCTGCTCGCGGCGCATGGTGCCACCGTGGCGCATATGCCGGCGAGCAACATGCGGCTCGGCGCGGGTGTCGCTTCCGTCGCCGCGATGCGCGCGCGCGGCATCACGGTCGGGCTCGGCACGGATGGCTGCAATTCCGCCGACAGCCTGGACATGGCGGAGGCGATGCGACTGGCCTCGCACCTCTCCCGCATCCGCGACGTGCCGCGCGAGGAATGGCTGGCGGCGGCCGATGTGCTGCGCATGGCGACGGAGGGCGGCGCCGCGGTGCTGGGGATCGAGGGCGGGCGGATCGCGGAAGGCGCGCCGGCGGACCTCGCGCTGCTCGACCTCGGCCACCGCGCCTTCGTGCCGCTGCATGACGCGGCGAACCAGGCGGTGACCTGCAATACCGCTGGCAGTGTCAGGGAAGTTTTCGTCGGTGGCCGGCAGGTGGTGGCGGAGGGGCGCTGCCTCGCCCCCGTCGCCGCGACGCTGCGTGACCGCGCGCGCGATGCGCTGGCGGAGTTGATGGAGCGGCTTGCACCGTCGCGCGCCCTGGCCGCGCGGCTGGAGCCGCATGTCGTCGCCTATGCCGAGCGGGAGGGCCGCGCCGCGCTGCCCTTCGCGCGCAAGATCCCCGTGGAGAGCAGCCTCGCATGACTTCGCCGCTTCGCCTGACCATCGGCGTGTCCGATTGCGACCGCGCCCGCGCGCTGGCGGAAGGCCGCGTGCCGATCGCCGGCGTCGCGGCGGAGACGACCGTCATGGCGCTGCAGCCGCTGTTCAACCTGCAGATGACGACCCATAAATTCGATTGCTGCGAATTCCCCATCGCCACCTGGCTGCGGCATTTCGATCGGCCGCGGCAGGACTATGTCGGCATTCCCGTCTTCCCCTCCCGCCATTTCCGCTTCTCCTGCGTCTATGTGAACAAGGCGAAGGGGCTGACGAAGCCGGCTGATCTCGCGGGGAAGCGGGTTGGCGCGATGGTGTGGGACATGGCGGCGGCGGTCTGGCTGCGCGGCATCTTCGCGGAGTATTACGACCTTCCCGTCGCCGCGCCGATCTACGTGAATGCCGGGCTGAACGCGGCCCGCGCCGGGGAGGATCATCCGCAGGACTATCCGCCCGGCGTCACCATCGAGCATGTCACGGACAAGTCGCTGTCGGAGATGCTGGAGAGCGGCGAGATCGACGCGATCTATACCGCCCGCGCGCCTGGCAGCTTCTTCAGCGCGCCGGACAAGGTCGGGCGGCTCTTCGCCGATCCGATGGCCGCCGAGATCGACTACTTCCAGCGGTCCCGCATCTTCCCGCCCATGCATCTGGTGGCGGTGAAGACGGCGATTGCGGAGGCGAATCCCTGGCTGCCGCGGGCGCTCCATGACGCCTTCGCGGAATCGCAGCGCCAGTCCCGGCTCCGGCTGCATGACAGCGCGACGCTCGCCTTCGGCCTGCCCTTCCTGGTCCAGCACCTCGAGGAGACGGAGCGCGTGCTGGGCGCGGATTTCTGGTCCAGCGGCTTCGCCGCCAACCGGCACGTCTTCGCGACCCTCATCCGCTACATGCGCGACGAGGGGCTGCTGAAGCGCGACCTGGCGCCGGAAGAGCTGTTCCCCGCTTCGCTGCTGGAGACCTGAGCGATGGTCACCACCGATGACCGCGACACGCGCGTGCGCGAATCCGCGCAGAAGTTCCGCGCGCCCTTCACGCTGGATCCCTCGCTGGCGCTCTACTGCCCGCAGGACAATGTGGACAGCCTTGCGCATCCCCGCATCAAGGCCTGGTTCGACTTCGTCGGCCGGGACTACACCCCCGTGCTGCCGGAGGTGCCGCATCGCGTGCTGCTGCTGCTGCCGTGCACACGCACAAAGCCCTATATCCTCTCCACCGAGCACAAGCGCATCAATGCCGCGCTGATCGCGGCCGGCTTCGTGCCGATGGCGCCGGCCGATCCCACGCTGCTGGGACTGCGGGCGGAAGGGGAGCCCGAGGCGCTGTTCAGCCTGGCGCCGCTGTTGCATCCCGATGGCATCGTCATCCATCGCGCCGTGATCAGCGAGCCGCTGGGCCTGGTGCCCTATGAGCACATGCTGGCCTATCCCGGCGGGACCTCGCCGGCCGTGCTCTATGACGATCCCGGCCTGTTCGAGGAGCGGGGCAACGCGGTCTCCCCCTGGCGGGCGGACCACACGGCCACGCGCGTCAGTGCCACGCGGTGGAAGTGGGGACCGGCCGAGAAGCGCGCCTATGTCGTCATGCACAACGAGATGGCGCGGGTGGTGGCGGAGGCGCTGGGGCGCTTCGGCGGTGTCTATACGCGGCGCATCAGCTGGGTGGCGCCGGGGCTCACGCATCGCAGCTTCGTCGTGGCGAAGGGGGAGCGCGCCGCCCATGGCATCGTCGCGCAGCGCCAGGTGGGGGCGGAGCGGCTTCCGCTGGTGGGCGCCAATGACCTGCTGCCGGAGGGGTTGCGCCTGACCGCGCTGCCGACGCGGGAGCAGTGCCAGGATGCGCTGGTGCGCCTGGCGGCGCGGCTCGGCAGGACGACCACGGAGGCTGCTGGCCATTTCGGCCGCGGCGGCGGCGACGCCACGCCGTTGGCCCTTCCCGAGTTGCTGGAAGACCTCTTGGCCGCAATCCGCGCCCATTGACGGAGGTGCAGGAGGCCGCTGCCTCCTGCCGGGGTCCAGGGGCAGAGCCCCAGGGTTGGCCTTTACGTCTCCAGCATCCGCCGCAGCAGTTCCACGTCTTCCGCGAAGGCGCTGTCCGCCTGCATCAGCTCCGCCACCCGGCTGACCGCGTGCATCACGGTCGTGTGATCACGGCCGCCGAAGCGCCGCCCGATCTCCGGCAGGGACCGGCTGGTCAGCTGCTTGGCCAGGTACATCGCCACCTGGCGGGGCCGGGCCACGTTGCGGGCGCGGCGGGGCGAGGACATGTCGGTCAGGCGGATGTTGTAGTGTTCCGCCACGCGCTTCTGGATCTCCTCGATCGTCACGCGGCGGTCATGGGCGCGGAGGATGTCGTGCAGCACCTCCTGCGCGCCTTCCAGCGTGACGGGCCGGCCGAAGAGGTTGGCGTGGGCGATCAGCCGGTTCAGCGCGCCCTCCAGCTCCCGCACGTTGGAGGTGATCTTGTGGGCGAGGAATTCCATCACCTTGGGCGGCACCGGCACGCCCTGGCTCTGCGCCTTGGCCTGCAGGATGGAGATGCGGAGTTCGTAGGTGGTGGCGTGCAGGTCGGCGACCATGCCGCAGCCGAGGCGCGTGCGCAGCCGGTCCTCGATGCCCGAGAGGTCGGAGGGCGACTTGTCCGCGCTCACGATGATCTGCTTGCCGGCATCGACAAGTGCGTTGAAGGTATGGAAGAACTCTTCCTGCGTATTGTCCTTGCCGATCAGGAACTGCAGGTCGTCGATCAGCAGCACGTCCACGCTGCGCAGGCTTTCCTTGAATTCCATCGTGGACTGGGACCGCAGCGCCGCGATGAAGCGGTACATGAATTTCTCGGCCGACATATAGGCGACGGAGAGCGGCGGGCGGCCCTCGGCGGCGCCGCTTTCCCGGATGGCCCAGGCGGCGGCGTGCATCAGGTGGGTCTTGCCCAGTCCGACGCCGCCATAGAGGAACAGCGGGTTGAAGCCCGGGCTGGCCGGCTTTTCCGCCACGCGGCGGGCGCAGGCATAGGCGAATTCGTTGGGCTTGCCGACGACGAAGGTATCGAAGGTGAAGCGCGGGTCGAGCGGCGCGGTCCAGTCGCTGCGCGGGTCCGCGGGACGGGCTTCCGCGGCGGGGGCGCTGCGCCCGAGCGGCTCCGCCAGGCCGGCCGGCGCCTCGGCCGCTTCCGGCGCGCGCAGGGGCGCGGGGCGGGGCGCCTGGCGGGGCGGGTCGGCCGCCACCGGGGCGGCGGCGGGCGCGGGCTCCGTCGCCCGGGGTTCGGGCGTCACGCGGAAATCGATGCGCCGGATGGCGGGGATCTCGGCCTGCCAGAGGGCGCGCAGGCGGTCGCCGTAATGGCCGCGGACCCAGTCCCGCAGGAAACGGGTCGGGAGAAGAACGATCGCCTCCTCCCCCTGGATGGCGGAGAGGGTCATCTGGCGGAGCCAGGTGCGGTACTCGACCTCGCCCACTTCCTCGCGCAGCCGGCCGCGGATGCGCGCCCATACCTCCGCCAGCTGGGCCGGGGGGGAGGACGGAGACGACGGACCGACCGCATTCTCCATAAGACGCACCTGCCAACCTCATGGCCCAGACGGGCACTGTCGATGTGAACTGCGTGCTGCGGAGGACCCGCCATGGGGGGCAGTGGTGCGCGTTCCGGGGGGGATGCACCCTGCTTCCCGGAAGCTACAGCGCCACGCTTGGCCCACGCAAATGATTACTGCACCCTGACCAAGTCATGCCTTCGAGGGTGAAAGTATTCAGTTTGCAGCACAAGAAAAAGAACATGCGTTATCGCCCGGCAGCCGGCGCGGGGAGCAGCGCGCCACCAGGTTCGATCACACAGGTTCGGAAAACAGGCGCCGTGCGAGCCGGCCGTTGTTGCCAACGGCCGGGTCCGACGGGGCTCAGGCCTGGGCGGAAGCGCCGATGGCCTTGATGCGCGCGGAAAGGCGCGAAAGCTTGCGGGCCACGGTGTTGGCGTGCAGCACGCCCTTGCCCGCCGCGCGCTGCAGTTCCGGCTGCGCCGCCTGGAAGGCCGTCGCCGCCGCCGCCTTGTCGCCGCCGGCGATCGCCTGCTCGACCTTGCGGAGGAAGGTCCGGACCCGGGACTTGCGGGCGCGGTTGCGCTCCGTGCGCTTCTCGGTCTGACGGATGCGCTTGCGCGCGGAGGCCGTGTTCGCCATGGGTTGCTGTATCTGACCAGTCGGGATGTTTCGGGAGCCTTCGGGCGGACCCGTCAGCGAAGGCGCGGTTTCTATCCCCCGCGGCTCGTCCGAGTCAATGGACGGACGTCACGCGGGGGCAACAGGGCGGTCACGATCAGGCCGCAACCGCCCGGGTTTCCGTTAGCGATTGCTGAAGGACGGCTTCCGCTTCTCGGCGAAGGCCGCCATGCCTTCCTTCTGGTCCTCCGTCGAGAAGAGGCTGAGGAACAGGCGGCGTTCGAAGCGCACGCCTTCGCGCAGCGTCGTCTCATAGGCGACGTTCACCGCCTCCTTCGCCATGGCGACGGAGGGGGCGGAGAGGCTCGCGATCTTCTCGCCGATCTTCACGGCTTCCGCGACCAGGTCCGCCACGGGCACGATGCGGCAGACCAGGTTGGCGCGCTCGGCCTCCTGCGCATCCATCATGCGGCCGGTCAGCACCATCTCCATCGCCTTGGACTTGCCGATGGAGCGCACCAGGCGCTGCGTGCCGCCGGCGCCGGGGATGATGCCGAGGTTGATTTCCGGCTGGCCGAACTTCGCATTGTCCGCCGCCAGGATCAGGTCGCACATCATGGCGAGCTCGCAGCCGCCACCCAGCGCGAAGCCCGCCACCGCCGCGATGACCGGCTTCTGGATGGTGAGGACCGTCTCCCACCGCTTGCCGATGAAGTCGTCGAAATAGACGCCGGGATAGGTCCGGTCCTTCATCTCCTTGATGTCGGCGCCGGCGGCGAAGGCCTTCTGGCTGCCGGTGATCACGATGGCGCCCACCGCGGGATCGGCATCGAAGGCGCGCAGCGCCTCGCCCAGCTCCGTCATCAGCTGGTCGCACAGCGCGTTCAGCGCCTGCGGCCGGTTCAGCGTGATTACGCCGACGCGGCCTTGGGTCTCGACCAGGATCATTTCATGGGCCATGCGGCGACGCTCCCTTGGATGATGAAGGCGTAGCGCAGGATGCCGGGGGCCTCAACGCTGCGTCTTGCCGCAATAGAAGGTGCTGCGGCCGGACTGCACGATGCGCGCCACGCCCGCGCAGCCGCTCTCCGGCCCGGGGCATAGCGGGCAGGGCTGGCCTTCGCGGTCATAGACGGAGAAGCGGTCCTGGAACCGCCCCAGCTCCCCATCCGCCCGGACATAGTCGCGCAGGGAGGAGCCGCCGGCGCCGATCGCCTCCTCCAGCACCGCCTTGATGGCGGGCACCAGCCGGGCGGCCCTGGCGCCCGCCACGGTATGGGCCAGGCGGCGCGGCGAGATGCCGGCGCGGAACAGCGCCTCCGCCACATAGATGTTGCCGAGCCCCGCCACCACGCCCTGGTCCAGCAGCGCGGCCTTGATCGGCGTCTTCTTCCCCGCCAGGGCGGCGGAGAGCGCGGCGGGGGTGAAATCCGCCTCCAGCGGCTCCGGCCCCATGCCGTCCAGCAGCTTGTGGCGGTCCTCCTCCGCCGTCGGCATCAGGTCCACGCAGCCGAAGCGGCGGGGATCGACGAAGCCGACCCGCGTGCCGTCATCCGTCTCCATGAACAGGTGCTCATGCGCCTCCGGCGGGCCGTTATGGCCGCGGGCATCGGAAAAGCGGCCCGTGGGGCCCATCCAGGGCACGGGCGGGCCTTCGACCGGCCGCGCCACCATGCGGCCCGACATGCCGAGATGGATCAGCAGGCTCTCCGCCGTATCCAGCCTGGCCAGCATGTACTTGCCCCGGCGCCGGAAGCCCGTGACGCGCGCGCCCGTCAGCCGCTCCCCCAGCCGGGGCGGGAAGGGCCAGCGCAGGTCGGGGCGGGTGGTCTCGGCACGGATGATCCGGCGGCCTTGCAACACGGCCGCCAGCCCCCTCATCACCGTCTCCACCTCCGGCAATTCCGGCATTTTTTCTCCAGGCTGCCGCGGGATGGTGGCGCGGCGGGGCGCTTGAATGGGGCGGGCGGCGCGGGATGGCAGGGCGTGCCCGGGGGCGATTGATTGCCGGGGGGCGGTGCGAGTGGCAAGGTGGGACGATGACCGACACCGTTGATTTCGGGTTCCGCGAGGTTCCCAAGGCCGAAAAGGCCAGCCTGGTCCGCCAGGTGTTCGAGAGCGTGGCGCCCCGCTACGACCTCATGAACGACCTCATGTCGCTCGGCATCCACCGGATCTGGAAGCGCATCTTCGTCAACGCCATCGGCGCCTCGAAGCGGGAGACGCTGCTGGACCTGGCCGGCGGCACGGGCGACATCGCCTTCGGCGCGCTGGCCGGCGGCGCCAAGCGCGTTATCCTGACCGATGTGAACCCCGCCATGCTGGAGGTCGCGCAGAAGCGGGCGCTGGACCGCGGCATCGTCGACGGCCTGGACTACGCGGTGGTGGATGCCGAACGCATCCCCCTGCCGGACCGCAGCGTGGAGAAGATCTCCATCGCCTTCGGGCTGCGCAACTGCACCGACAAGGACGCGGTGCTGCGGGAAGCGCGGCGCGTGCTGCGGCCGGGCGGGCGCTTCCACTGCCTGGAGTTCTCCCGCGTCGAGATCGCGCCGCTCGCGAGCATCTACGACACCTGGTCCTTCAAGGTGCTGCCGGAGATCGGCGCGCGCGTGGCCAAGGACCGCGACAGCTACGAATACCTGGCGGAAAGCATCCGCCGCTTCCCGGACCAGGAGACACTCTGCGAGATGATGCGCGGCGCGGGGCTGGAACGCGTCGCCTACCGCAACCTCTCCGGCGGGATCGTCGCGATCCATACGGGATGGCGGCTGTAGAAGCCGAGGCGCGCGTCCGCGCCGCCTTCGCGCGGCAGGGCTTCATGCGCAACCTGGATGCGCGGATGGTCGAACTGTCCGCGGGGCGCTGCGCCATCGAATGCGCCTTCCGCGACGACCTGACCCAGCATCACGGCCTGTTCCATGCCGGCGTGCTGACGACGCTGGCCGACAATGCCTGCGGCTTCGCCGCCCTGTCCCTGATGCCGGAAGGGGCGGAGGTGCTGAGCGTGGAGTTCAAGGCCAGCTTCCTGCGCCCGGCCGCCGGCATCGCCGTGGTGGCGCGGGGCGAGGTGGTGAAGCCCGGGCGCACGCTCAGCTTCTGCCGCGCCGATGTGCTCGCGCGCGATGCGGCGGGGCGGGAGGTGCTGGTGGCCACGATGATGGCGACGATGATGGCGACGGTGATGGCGGCTCAGCCCGCCTTGCGCTGACCGACCTGGCCGAGATGCGTGTCCTGGAAGGCGCTGGCGTATTTCAGCCCGTAGCCCGCGGCACGGTCGAAGCCGATATGCGCCAGCCAGACCAGCGCATAGGGCAGCAGCCAGGGCGCCGCCCACCAGCCGAGCAACCCGATGGCCAGCGGCAGGGGCGTGGCATGCGCGGTGTTGTAGGCCAGGGCGCCGATCCGCGGGCCGGCGAGGTAGCCGAGCATGGCGATGTCCGGCAGCAGGAACAACGCGGCGAAGAGCCACCAGGACGCCCCCGTCGCGCCATAGGCCATGGCCGCCGCGGCCAGCAGCGCCAGCCCCTCCGCCCGCAGCAGCCACCGCACGCCGCCCTGCACCATGCCCGACCCCTGTTCGCTCTGGCCCCGGATGGCTACCCTGCCGCCATGGGACATGGCCGCAGAATCCTCCTGATCATCTCCGGCAGCGTCGCCGCCTACAAGGCGCTGGAGCTGACGCGCCTGCTGCGCAAGGCGGGGCATGAGGTCTCCCCCATCCTCACCGCCGGCGGCGCGCGCTTCGTGACGAAGGAGGCGCTGGCCGGCATCTCCGGCGCGCGGGTGCATGACGATCTCTGGGCGGCGGAGGCCGAGATCGGCCATATCCGCCTGGCGCGCTGGCCGGACCTTGTCGTCATCGCGCCGGCCTCGGCCAACATGATCGCGCGCATGGCGCAGGGGCTGGCGGATGACCTCGCCTCCACCGTGCTGCTGGCGACGCGCGCGCCGGTGCTGGTGGCGCCGGCGATGAACCCGGCCATGTGGGCGCATCCGGCGACGGTGGCCAACATGGCGACACTCCGCGCCCGCGGCGTCGCCGTGGCGGGGCCGGAGGAAGGGGCGATGGCGGAGCCGGAAAGCGGCCCCGGGCGCCTCGTGGAGCCCGTGACGCTGGCCGCGACCATCGAGGCGATGCTGCGCGATGGTCCGCTCAAGGGTCGCCACATCATCGTCACCAGCGGGCCGACGCAGGAAGCGATCGATCCCGTGCGCTACATCGCCAACCGCAGCAGCGGCAGGCAGGGCCATGCCATCGCGGCCGCGCTGGCCGCGCTCGGCGCGCGCGTCACGCTGGTCAGCGGCCCGGTCAGCCAGCCCGATCCCGCCGGCGTCACGGTCAGGCGCATCGAAAGCGCCCGCCACATGCTGGCGGCGGTGCAGGCCGCGCTGCCCGCGGATGCCGCGATCTTCGCCGCCGCCGTCGCGGATTTCCGCCCCGATTCCGCGCCCACCCAGAAGATCAAGAAGGAACCCGGCGCGCCGCCGCCGGAGATCCGCCTGGCGCTGAACCCCGACATCCTGGCGACCGTCGCGCAGCACGCGACGCAGCGCCCGCGCCTCGTCATCGGCTTCGCGGCGGAGACGGAGAAGGTGGTGGAACACGCCACCGCCAAGCGGCTGCGCAAGGGCTGCGACTGGATCGTGGCGAATGACGTCTCCGGCGACGTGATGGGCGGCGCGGAGAATGCCGTGCACCTGGTGACGGCGGCTGGCGTGGAGGACTGGCCGCGCCTGCCGAAGGAGGAGGTGGCGAAGCGCCTGGCCGCGCGGGTGGCGGAGGCCCTCGCCTAGCCTTCCCGCAGGAAGGCGATGATGGCCTCGATCGCCGCGCGGGAATCCGCGGCATCCGGATCCTGCGTGGCGAAGAGGTGCCCGCGGCCGGGGAACAGCCGCAGCTCCGCGCGGCCGCCCGCGGCGCACCAGGCCTGCGCGAAGCGTGGCGCCATGTCCGGCGTGACATTGGCATCGGCCCCGCCCTGGATGACCAGCAGCGGCGGCGGCGCCGTGGCCTCCCCCCGGTCCAGGATGTGCTGGGGGGATGCATCCTCCATCGCCGCCGCGTCCGGCCACCAGGCCTCATGCGCCTCGATCAGGTTCCGCGCGCCCGTGGCCTGCGCCATGCGGTAGCGCGCCAGCGGGTCCGTGACGGGCCAGCAGAGCGCCAACCGCGCCAGCGCGCCATCGCCCGCCGGCCCCGGCAGCGCCGCGTAGTCCGCATGGCGCGGCCGCAGCGCCAGCAGCGCCGCCTGGTGCCCGCCGGAGGAGGTGCCAAGCCCCGCGATGCCGCCGGCGCGCAGGCCCCGTCGCGGCCCCTCCGCCTTCAGCCAGCGGGCCGCCAGGTGGATGTCCTGGATCGAACCGGGATAGCGCGCCACGGGTGGCTTGCGCATCTCCGGCGCCATGACGAGCACGCCCGCGGCGGCCAGGCGCTGGTGCAGGACCTCGTTCATCAGCCGGTCGCCGAAGGTCCAGGCGCCGCCATGCACGGACAGCACGCCGGGGAAGGGGCCGGGGCCTTCCGGGATGTGCAGCTGCGCCAGCAGGCCGTCGGGATGGTCGGCGATGTCCTCGATCGGCACGGGGCCGCTCCTCCCAGGTGAAGCTAACGATGGACCGGGGCTCGTCAGAGCGTATCCTGGCCCCCATCTGCGACGCGCAACAAGGACTCCGCCCGATGCCTCCCGCCCTTTACTGTCCAGGATCCGTCCCGCATGCCGTCTGACGCGCCGGCCATCGAAACCCTGTCCCCCGTCGATCAGAAGCAGTTCCGCGGCGGCATGGCCCTGCTGGCCGCGGCGGTGAACCTCGTGACCACCGCGGGCCCGGCCGGGGACGGCGGGTTCACCGCCTCCGCCGTCACCAGCGTGACGGATGATCCGGCGACGCTGCTGGTCTGCGTGCGGCGCAACGGCTCCGCCACCCCGCTGGTGCGGACGAATGGCGTGGTCTGCGTCAACACGCTGGCGGCGGGACAGGAAGCGCTGTCGAGTGCCTTCGGCAGCAGCAGCGGCACCCTGGCGGACCGCTTCGCGCTGGGCGAATGGACCCGGCTGGTGACGGGCGCGCCGGTGCTGCGCGGCGCCATCGCCAATTTCGACTGCCGCATCGCGCAGGTGACGGAAGTGGGCACGCACAGCGTGCTGTTCTGCCAGGTGCTGGCGGTGGAGACGCTGCCGGAGGCCGCGCCGCTGCTCTACTTCAACCGCGCCTACCGGACGATCTGATCCGCTTCAGAACTCCATCAGGTTGTCGCGGAAGCTGCGGTGGGCGTAGCCCTTCTTCACCAGGCCGCGACGCTGGAGTTCAGGGACGAGCCCATCGGTGATTTCCGCGACATAGCGTCGCGTGAAATCGCCGTTGAAGAGCAGGAAGCCGTCGCCGCCGACTTCCTGCATGATCTCCGCCATCATCCCCGCCACATGGTCCACCGTGCCGGTGTAGTCGATGCCCGACTTGGTCGCGAGGCCGAGCGCGATGGCGCGCGGCGTGCGGCCCGTGTATTTCGCCACCGATGACTGGTGGCCATTGGTCGTCAGTTCCGGCAGCGGCTCGTCCGGATCGAATTTCGAGAAGTCGATGCCGCTCATCCGCGACATCATGGCGAGGTTCATCTCCAGGTTCTCGGCGGCGTCCTGCACCTCCCGGTCCCGCCGCATGCGCGCGGCCTCCATCGAGACATCGACGATGGGATAGGCGAGGAACAGCACCTTGATGCGGTCGGGGTCGCGCCCGTCGGCAATGGCCTGGCGGCGCACCGTCTCCCGGTAGGATTTCATCGCCTCCACGCTGCCGGCATTGGTGATGATGGTGTCCGCCCAGCGCGCGGCGAAGCGCTGGCCGCGCGGCGATCCGCCGGCCTGGCACAGCACCGGCCGCCCCTGCGGGGAACGCGGCGCGTTCAGCGGGCCGCGGCAGGAGAAGAACTTTCCCCTGTAGTCGATGGGATGCACCTTCCGGCCATCCGCGAAGACCGCACCTTCCCGGTCCAGCACCACCGCATCCGGTTCCCAGGACTCCCAGAGCTGCGTGACGATCTCCGCCACCTCATCGGCGCGGTCGTAGCGATCGTCATGCGCGTGGTGCCGCTCCATCCCGTAATTCTGCGCCCCGCCATCATTGCTGCCCGTCACCATGTTCCAGCCGACGCGGCCTTCGGTGACGTGGTCCAGCGAATTGACCAGGCGGGCCAGCAGGAAGGGCGGGTATTCGCTGGTGGACAGCGTCGGCACGATGCCGAGATGCTTCGTCGCCATGGCGAGGTAGGGGACCAGCACGGCGGGATCCAGCTTCGGCGTGGCGGCGGCGTATTTCAGGTAGGTGTCGTGCGAGCCCTGGTAGGTGTAGGGCACGTTGCAGCTGTCCTCGATGATCAGATAGTCGAAGCAGGCGCGCTCCATGGACCGCGCGAGATCGACGAAGAGGTCCGGCATCATCCAGCGCGAGGCATCGCCGCCCCAGTCATGCCGCCAGGCCTTCGGGCCATAGCCGCGGGAGAGGAACCAGGCGAGGTGGAAGGGGCGGGGGCTCATGCGCGGTGTTCCCTGTGCTGGGGCGCGTGTCAGAGGTGCGGCCAGCAAAGCTGGCCGAGGCCGCGAAGGCGGCCCGCCGGTGGTCCGTCACGCCGCAGGCGTGCCTTCGGCACGGCGAGCCAGGCGGCCGGAGGCCGTGCCCGGCGCCTGAGGGCATCAATCAATTCGCATGCCGGTCTGCTGCACCACGCGGCGCCATTTCGGCACTTCCTCCCGCACCATCGCCGCCAGCTCCTCCGGCGGGCCGATCGCGGCCTCGAAGGCCTGGTCCTTCAGGAAGCGGTCGAAATCCGGCGTGCGGATGACGGCGGCGATGGCGGCGTTGAGCAGCTGCGTGAGGTCGGCGGGCACGCCGGCGGGCAGGAACAGCGCCTGCCAGCTATCCACGACCACCTCCGGCAGCGTCTCCGCCATCGCCGGCACCTCCGGCCGGAAGGGGCTGCGATGGCTGCTGGTCACGGCCAGCGCGCGCAGCGTGCCCTCGTTCAGGAAGGGCAGGGTGGCGGGCAGGGTGACGATGGTGCCATCGATGGTGCCGGCCACCGCGTCCTGCACCGCGGGGCCGCCGCCGCGATAGGTCACGGGCGTCACGCGCAGGCCCGCCAATTGCAGCAGCGCCGCCGTCATCCGCCCTGGGGAGGTCGCGCTGGAATGGCCGATCGTCACCTCGTTCCCCGCGCGCACGGTGCGGACGAAATCCGCGAAGTCGCGCAGCGGGCTGTTGCGGCCGACAGCCAGCACCTGGGACAGCCGCGCCACCAGCGCGAGCGGGCCGAAATCGCGCAGCGGGTCGAAGGGCAGGTTCGGCATCACGCTGGGGTTCACGGTGAAGGGCTCGCTCGCGATCAGCCATGTGTGGCCATCGGGGCGGGACTTCGCGACGAAATCCATGGCGATGGCGCCGCCCGCGCCGCTGCGGTTCTCCACCGCCACCTGCCAGCCCCGCATCTCCCCCAGCTTGCGGGAGATGGCGCGGGCGAGGATGTCGAGGCTGCCGCCCGGCGCGGTGGGGACGACGAGGCGGATGGGGCGGTCCGGGAAGGCGCTGCCCTGCGCACGCAGGATGCCGGGTGCCAGGCTGAGGCCGATGACCAATCCGCGCCGCGCGATCCCTGCCATGGCCGTGCCCCCGAGGAACGGCAAGAGCCTAGGCAGCAACAGCGAAAACCCGCAACGGGCCTGCGAAACGATCGGCTTGCCGCGCGAATGGGCAGGCTGGCGGGGCTTGCCGTTTGCGCATCGGCGGTGACACTGCGCGGCATGACCCAGACGCTCGATACGCTGATCGCCAGCCTGCCGCGCCGCTACCCTGGCCCCGGTGGTGCCATCGCCGTGCTGCGGCGGGGGGAGATATTGGTGCGCCATGCCTGGGGCTACGCCAATGCCGAGCGGCGCATCCCCTTCACGCCGCGCAGCCTGTTCCGCATGTGCTCCATCACCAAGCAGTTCACCTGCGCGGCGATGCTGGCGGCGTTGCCGGATCCGGAGGCGCTGGCACCGGCCATCCGCGCCCGGCTGCCCCGCCTCGAGGGCGCCATGCCATCCGTCCGGCACCTCGCCCACAACCAGTCGGGGCTGCGCGACTACTGGGCGGTGGCGATGCTGCACGGGTCGCCGGCGGAGGCGCCCTTCGGGGATGAGGAGACGGCGCGCGTCATCGGGGCCACGCAGTCGCTGCAATTCGCCCCGGGCAGCCGCTATTCCTACGTCAACCAGAATTTCCGGCTGCTGTCCGACGCCTTGCAGGACGTCACCGGCCGCGGCTTCGCCGAGCTGCTGCGCGACCATGTCCTCGGCCGTGCCGGCATGGGCAGCGCCTTCCTCGCCGCCGATACGCGCGCCATGCCGGATGGGACGGAGGGCTATGAGGGTTCCGTCGCCACCGGCTTCGTGCCGGCGCGGAACAACATCCTCTGGACCGGCGATGCGGGGCTGGGCGCGAGCCTCGATGACATGATCGCGTGGGAGCGCTGGATCGACGCGACGCGGGACGATGCGGAGGGCCTCTACAACCGCCTGTCGGCGCCCGTGACCTTCGCGGATGGCGCCCCCGCGCCCTATGGCTTCGGGCTCGGCCGGGGGCGGGAGTTCGGCCGCGCGACGACGGGCCATGGCGGCGCGCTGCGCGGCTGGCGCAGCCATCGCGTGCATGTCGCGGCCGAAAGGCTGTCCGTCGTCGTGATGCTGAACCACCTGTCGGATGCCGGCGCCGCGGCGCTGGATGCCGTGGCCGCGGTGCTGGGGGAGGCGCGGCCCGCGCCGGTGCCGCGCCCCGCCCCCGCCTGGCTCGGCGCCTACCAGGACCCGGAGACGGGGCTTTCCGCCCGCATCGACGAAGCGGCACCCGGCCTGCTGCGGCTGCGCTTCGGCCATTCGGCGGAGCGGCTCGACATCCGGGAGGATGGCAGCGCGGATAATGGCCGCACGCGCCTGGCGATGACGCCGCAGGGCCTGCGCATGGAACGCCCGCAGGAGAACCAGGTGGCGCTGCTCGTCGCGCGTCCCGGCGAGCCCGCCACCGACATCGCCGGCGAATATCGCTGCGCGGAGCTGGATGCGACGCTGACGGTGGTGGATGCCGGCGGCGCGATGCAGGGCGGTTTCGGCGGCTTCCTCGGCCAGGGGCGGATGGAGCCGCTGGAGCCGATCGGCCCCGACCTCTGGGCGCTGCCCTGCCCGCGCGCGCTGGACCACACGCCACCCGGCGACTGGACGCTGGCCTTCCGGCGCGATGGCGCGGGGCGCGTGGCGGGCGTCACGGTGGGGTGCTGGCTGGCGCGGGGGCTCGCTTACGAACGCGTGAGCTGAGGGGGAACCGGCACGCCGGGATGCGTTACCGGGGGCGTCTGTTGGCTTCCGGGACGTCTGCATGTCGGTTTCCTCCCCCACCACGGCGCCGAGCTTCGGTGCCGTCATCTCCACCCTCGCCGCGCTGCTGCTGGGCTATGCCAGCATGCAGATGGGCAACACGCTGCAGGGCACGCTGCTCGGCGTGCGCGGCAACCTCGAAGGCTTCGATGCCGCCATCATCGGCTTCGTCGGTGCCGCCTTCTGGGGTGGTGTCGTGGCGGGGTCGCTGCGCGCGGGCGCGCTGATCCGCCGCGTCGGCCACACCCGCACCTTCGCGGCCCTCGCGGCCATCGCCTCCACCGCCGCGCTGCTGCACCTGCTGGTCATGCACCCGATCGCCTGGATCGCGACTCGCGCCCTGACGGGCTTCTGCTTCGCGGGCCTCTTCATGACGGTGGAGAGCTGGCTGAACGCCGCCGCCACGGCGGAGAATCGCGGCCGCGTGCTCGGCCTCTACGGCATGGCGGGCCTGGTCGCGGGCATCGGTGGACAGATGCTGCTGACAACCGTGGATACGGCGGGCTTCGCGGCCTTCTGCATCGTGGCGGTGCTGATCTCGCTCGCCCTCGTTCCCGTCGCCGTCTCCGGCGCCAGCGCGCCGGCCCATGCGGTGGGGGAGGCGCGGATCGACCTCCTCGGCCTCTATCGCGGGTCGCCTTTCGGCGTGGTGGCCGCGGCGCTCTGCGGCTTCACCACCGCCAGCTTCTTCGCGCTGGCGCCGCTGCAACTCGCCAATGGCGGGATGGAGGGCGGCGGCATCGCCTTCGTCATGGCCAGCGCGACGCTGGGCGGCTTCCTGATGTCCTGGCCCATGGGGCGGCTGTCGGACCGGATCGACCGGCGGATCGTCGCCGTCGCCATGGCCGGCGTCGCCGCCATCGTCCTGCCGCTGCTGGTGAACCTGGTGCCGGCGGATGCGGGGCTGGTCGTGATCTGCGCCTGCGCCGCGATCTTCGGCGCCAGCGTCATGCCGACCTACGGCATCGTCGCCGCGCATGTGAACGATACGGTGAAGCCCGGCGACTATGTCTCCGCCGCCGGCGGGCTGCTGGTGCTGCAGGGGCTGGGGGCGACGCTCGGGCCCATCGTGTCGGGCGCCGCCATGTCGGCGGCTGGCGCCATGGGGCTGGCGGTGGCCATGGCGGCGGCGCAGGCGCTGGTGCTGGGCTGGGGGCTGTGGCGCATGCGCCAGCGCCCGGCGCCGCCGCCGGAGGAGAAGGGCAGCTTCGCCATTGCCCCGGCCGTACCGGTCGGCACCGCGCTGCATCCGGAGGTGGATGCGGAAGCCGAGGCTGCGGAGGCGGTTGCCGATCCGGCAGGCGAAAAGGCGGAAGAAGAGGCGGTGGTGACCGCTTCCTAGGCGAATCGCGACACGCTGCCCCCACTTTGGGCGGCGCGGGCGGGGCAAGTCGCTTGTCCCGCCTTTCCGCACGGGACCATCCTTCCCGCCCGCGCCACACGCGGCGTGGGAAGGATGATCCCGCATGATGTCGCCTGGCCGCCGCTCCCTCCTCCTCGGCCTGACCGCCACGGCCCTGGCCGCGCCGGCCTTCGCGCAGCGCCGGCCGATGCAGGCGGCGACGCAGCTGGGATGGCTGCGCAATGGCGAATTCGCGCCGCTGATGATCGCGGAGGCCAAGGGCTATTTCGACGCGCAGGGCATCGCGCACCGCATCGTCGATGGCGGGCCGGGGCGGAACCCGATCCCGATCGTCGCCGCGGGCCAGGCGCAATTCGGCCTCGCCACCTCCGGCCTGCATATCCTGGCCGCGCGCACGGCGCGGGACCCGATCGACATCCAGGCGATCGGCGCGCTCTACCAGAAATCGCCCGCCGCCTACCTGACCATCGCCAACCCCGGCGATCCCGACCCCACGCCGAAATCGCTGGAGGGAAAGAATCTCGGCGTGCAGGCGGGCTCCGAATATTTCGCCCGTGCCATGGCCCGGCTGAACGGGGTGGATGAGACGAAGATCCGCCTCGTGACCGTGCAGGCGAATGCGGAGCCGCTGATGGTCGGCCGTGTCGATTTCTTTGCGGGCTGGATCACCAACCAGGCCTATCAGATCGAGCAGGAGGCCGCGAAGCCGGACGCGCCGCCGGCGCTGCGCGGCAAGACCTGGAAGGCGCTGCGCTTCAGCGAATGGGGCCTCAACGCCTATGCCGACACCATCTTCGCGACATCGCGCACGCTGCAGGAGAATCCCGATCTCGTGCGCGGCTACCTCCGCGCCGTGGCGCAGGGCATCCAGTTCATCCTGACCAACCCGGAGGAGGCGATCCAGCTCGTCGCCCGCTTCCAGGGGCAGATCGAGACGGCGGACAAACTCGCCTGGCGCTGGCGGGTGCAGAACCCGCTTTTCACCAGCGACGACACGCCGGCGGGCGGGCCGCTGACGATGAATGCCGCGACCTGGACGGCGATGTCCACGCTGCTGCGGGAGGCGAATGAGATCCCCCGCGCCGTGGCGACGGAGGAGGCGATGACCACGCGCTTCCTCCCCGGTCCGGTTTCCGCCTGATGGCCGCGCCCGTCTCCGTCCGCGGCGTCTCGCGCCGGTTCGGGGACAGCGTCGCGCTGCGGCCGACGGACCTCGAGGTCGCGGCGGGGGAGTTCGTCGCGCTGATCGGTCCCTCCGGCTGCGGCAAGACGACGCTGCTGCGCATCGTGGCCGACCTCGAGAGTCCGAGCGGCGGCGAGGTGCGGATCGGCGCGGACAGCGCATCCGCGGCGCGGCGCAACCGGCAGATCGGCCTCGTCTCCCAGCGGCCGGCGGTGCTGCCCTGGAAGCGGGCGGAGGACGATGTCCGCTTCACCCAGAAGATCGCGCGCCGCATCGGCTTCCCCGCCGGCCTGCTGCTGCGCGATTTCGGGCTTGCGGGGCATGAGGGCAAGCGCCCGGCGGAGCTGTCGGGCGGCATGCTCCAGCGCGTGAACATCGCCAGCGCCATCGCGCATGACCCCGCCGTGCTGCTGATGGATGAGCCCTTCAGCGCGCTCGATGAGATGAAGCGGGAGGAACTCGGCGCCTGGTTCGACGCGGAACTCGCGCGCCGCCCCAAGACGGTGCTGTTCGTCACGCACAATATCGAGGAGGCGGTGATGCTGGCCGATCGCCTGGTCGTCTTCTCCCCGGCGCCGGGCGGCATCGTAGAGATCGTGGCGGTGGACGCGCCGCGGCCGCGCCCGCCTTCCTTCCGCGCCGATCCGCGCTTCATCGCGGCCGCGGCGCGGGCGCGGGAATTGCTGTTCGGCAGGGCGCTGGCAGCATGATGGATGGGGGGCACGCCGTCGCGCTGGCGCCGCCGGTCGCGGCACCGAAGCCGCGCGCACGGATCAGCCTGAAGCCGCTCTGGGCCGTGCTGCGGGTGGTGGCGCCGATCGCCTCCATCCTCGCGCTCTGGTACCTCGCCATCGCCGTCTCGGGCCTGCCTTCCTTCGTCATCCCCCGGCCGGAGCGCGTGCTGGCGACGCTGGTGGAGGACCGGGCCTTCATCACCGTGCACCTGGTCTCGACCCTGCAGGTGGCGGCACTCGGGCTGATCTTCGCCAATGTCGCGGGCATCGGCATGGCGCTGCTCTTCGACGCCATCCCGGCCACGCGCCACATGCTGATGCCGGCGGCGATCACGCTGCGCAACATGCCCTATGTCGCGCTGGTGACGGTGCTGTCCCTGGCGCTGGGCGATACGCTGGTTTCCAAGGTCACGGTGGTGGCGCTGGCGGGCTTCTTCCCCGTGCTGGTCAACACCATGCAGGGGCTGCGCGCGGCGGATCCCGTGATGCTGGACCGCATGCGCGTGCTGAATGCGGGATGGACCACGACCTTCCTGCATGTCCGCCTGCCCTATGCCGTGCCGCATGTGGTGGCGGCGCAGGAAATCGCGGCGACCAGCGCCATCATCGTCGCCATCTCCGCGGAATGGATGATCTCCTCCGAGGGGCTCGGCTTCATCATCAACCGCGCCATGCAGACCTATCGCGGCGACCAGGTCTATGCCGTCGCGCTGCTCGCGACCCTGTTGTCCTTCGCCCTCTACGCCATCGTCCACCAGATCGGCCGGCGCCTCGATTGGCGCGAGGCCGCGACCCGACGCAAGGCATCCCCCAAGGAGAACGCCGCATGAGTGCCGCCATCAAGGTCGAGGCCCCGGCCTCCATCCCCGTCATCGACGTCTCGGGCCTCTATTCGCCGGACATCGCGGAGCGTCGCCGCGTGGCCGATGAGATCGGCCGCGCCTGCGATGAGATCGGCTTCTTCTACGCCGTCGGCCACCATGTGAAGCTGGAGACGATCGAGGCCGCCTGGAAGAAGGCGCTGGAATTCTTCGCCCAGCCCATGGAGGCGAAGCTCGCGGTGGAATGCGACCGCAACAATCGCGGCTATCGCAAGATGGGCGACACCATCCATGCCAGCGGCCTGAAATTCGCGCGCGACAGCTTCGACCTCGGCTTCCCCTGCAAGCCGGACGATCCGGAGGTGCTGGCCGGCACGCCGCTCTACGCCCCCAACAACTGGCCCGCTCTGCCGGGCTTCGAGGAAGCGCTCTCCGCCTACTACCAGGGCAGCCTGGAAGTGGGCACGACCATCCTGAAGGGCTTCGCGCTGTATCTGGGGCAGGAGGAGGATTTCTTCTCCCGCCACTTCACCCGGCCGGTCGCCGACATGGTGATCAACCACTACTACCCCTACGCCACCGCGATCGGCCTCGGCGCGACGGAAACGGCCTCCGGCGCCCATACCGACCACGGCATCATCACCATCCTCTGGCAGGATTATTCCGGCGGGCTGCAGGTGATGGGCAAGGATGGCGTGTATCTCGACGTGCCGCCGATCCCGGGCGGCTATGTCATCAATGTGGGCGAGCTGATGAAGCGTTGGACCAATGGGCGCTTCAAGGCGACGGTGCATCGCGTGATCCACACCAAGAACGCGCCGCGCATCTCCATGCCGCTGTTCTGCAATCCCGACTTCAATACCACCGTCGATCCCGCGCAGCTCGGCGTGGCGGAGCCCGCCTATTCGCCCGTGACGTCCGGCGAATTCCTGATCTCCCGCTTCCAGAAGACCCGCAAGCTCTGGGGCGCCGCGAACAAGGACGCGACCGTGAAGGCGGAGGCGATCGAGGCACCGGTGGAGGCGTGAGGCGCCCTCTGGCATAACGCGCCACGGCCGCGCCATGCGGCCCTATGCGCGGGATGCCTGACGGATGGATGTCGAACTGAAGGTGCTGGATGCGCGGCTCGCGGAGTGGGGCCTGCCGCGCTACCAGAGCGAGATGGCGGCCGCGGTGGATTTGATGGCCTGCCTCGACGCGCCGCTGACCATCATGCCGGGGTCGGCGCCGGTGCTCGTCTCCTCCGGCATCGCGGTGCACATGGCGGATTCGGGCATGGCGGCGCTGGTGCTGCCGCGGTCGGGCATGGGGCACAAGCGCGGCCTGGTGCTCGGCAACCTCGTCGGCCTGATCGACCCCGACTATATGGGCCCCATCATGGTCAGCTGCTGGAACCGCAACGGGCCGGGCAGCGAGCCGATCGTGCTGGAGCCCGGCGAGCGTTTCGCGCAGATGGTCTTCGTGCCGGTGCTGCGGCCGAGTTTCCGCGTGGTGGAGGATTTCTCCAGCGTCTCCGCGCGCGGTGCGGGCGGCTTCGGATCAACGGGCGGGTAGATGCGAAACACCCCCGGGGGTTGCCCCCAGGGGGTTCGCCTGCCGGCCTCGTTCAGGCCCGGGCTTCGACCGTGCCGCGGCCGATCAGCCGGGCCGGGTCGAGGGCGAAGGCCCCGGCACCGAGGCCCGCCTGCACCACCAGCAGCACCGTCCACATGGCCGGGAATTCCCAGCCGCCGCCCGGCGCGTTGAACAGCCAGCCCTGGCCGGCATGCTGGATGGTGGCGCCGATCATGATCGGCAGCGCCGCGATGCTGACCAGGCGGGTCCAGACGCCGGCGATCAGCGCGATGCCCGCGGCCGTTTCCGCGATGGCGACGACGGCGCCCAGGATCGGCGGATACCCGATGGAGCCGAAATAGCCCATCGTGCCGGCCAGGCCGAAGGTCATGATCTTCAGCAGCAGGCCATGGGCCAGGAAGGCCACGCCCAGCGTCACGCGCAGCAGCGCGGCGGCATAGGGGGTGGTGGTGCGGGTGTCGGTGAACATCGTCTTGGTCTCCGGGCGGGGCGCGTCAGGCGCCCCTCTTGGCGCCCTGTATGGTCCCGCAACGGCCCGCCCTTCCAACAGCGGGACGGAACACCCATCATCACCAGGACGAATGATGGGGTGGCGACTTGGCCGATCTGCAGAACCTCGACCTGAACCTGCTGCGCGTCTTCGACGCGGTGGCGCGGGAGAGGCATGTGACGCGCGCGGCGGAGAAGCTGAACCTCTCCCAGCCCGCCGTCTCCAACGCGCTGTCGCGGCTGCGCGCGGCGCTGAAGGATGAGTTGTTCCTGCGCCGTCCCGGCGGCGTGGAGCCCACGGCCCTGGCCCTGTCGCTGGAAGGCCCCGTGGCGCAGGTGCTGGACACGCTGCGCACCACGCTGGCGGACCATGCGCCCTTCGACCCCGCGACGACGGATCGCGTCTTCACCCTGGCGATGAGCGAGTATGCGGAGAGCGTGCTGGTGCCGCCGCTGCTGGAACTGATGGCGAAGGACGCGCCGCGCGCGCTGGTCGCGGTACGGCACGCCGACCGCACCAATGCGATGGAGATCCTGGAGGCCGGCACGGCGGAGATGGCGATCGCCGTGCTGCCGGAACCGCCCGCCCTCTACACCCGCGTGCGCCTGCTGCCGGAGGGCTTTCTCACACTGGTGCGGCCCGGCCATCCGCTGGCGGAAGGGCCGATGACGCTGGAGCGCTTCACCGCCTTCCCGCACCTGCTGCATTCCGCCAACGGCTCGCGCGACGGCGCGCTGGACGGGCCGTTGACGGAGGCCGGGCACCCCCGCCGGCTCGGCGCCGTCGTCGCGCATCTCGGCGCGGTGCCGGACATCCTGATGCGGACGGACATGGTGATGTCGCTGTCGGGCCGCCTCGCGCAGCGTCTGGCGGAGACGCATGGCCTCGTGCTGCGCCCCTGCCCGGTGGAGCTGAACCACACGCGCCTCAGCCTCGTCTTCCACCGCCGCTTCGAGGCCGATCCCGGCCATGCCTGGCTCCGCCGCCTGCTGCTGAGCGTGGCGCGGGAGGTGGGGCCGGTGCCGGGCGTGGGGGCGTGACGCCCCCCCTTTTCGACTTCGTGGTGGTGGGCGCCGGCAGCGCGGGCTGCCTGCTGGCGGACCGGCTTTCGGCGGGGGGCGCTTCGGTCGCGGTGATCGAGGCCGGCGGCCAGGACCGGCATCCCTGGCTGCACATCCCGGCCGGCTATGCCCGCATCCTGACGCATCCAACCCTCACCTGGGGATTCGCCACCGCGCCGGACGCCGCCACGGGCAACCGGGCGCTCGACTACCCGCGCGGGCGGGTGCTCGGCGGGTCCTCCGCCATCAACGGGCTCGGCCATGTCTGGGGCGATCCCTCGGATTACGACCTCTGGGCGCAGAAGGGCTGCACGGGCTGGTCCTGGGCGGACCTCGCGCCCCATTTCGCCGCCTATGAACGGGCGGAGGAGCAGGCGCCGCATCGCGGCCGGGATGGCGCGCTTGCTGTCGAGCACCTCGCGGAAGTGCCGCCGCTGGTGGCGAAGCTGCGGGAGGCCGCCGCCGCCATCGGCCTGCCCACGCCGCGCGACATGAACGGCCCGGTGCGGGAGGGATTTTCCACCTTCCAGCAGACGCGGCGCGGGCGGCGGCGGCATTCCGCCGCCAGCGCCTTCCTGCGGCCGGCGCTGGCGCGCGGTGTCGCGCTGTTCGACAACGCGCTCGCCTTGCGGATCGTGGTGCAGGATGGCCGCGCCACGGGCGTCGCCATCCGGCGCGGCGGCGTGGAAAGCATCGTCGCGGCGCGGCGGGAGGTGATCCTGAGCGCGGGCGCGATCGGCTCGCCCCACCTGCTGATGCTGTCGGGCCTCGGCCCCGCGGAGCATCTGCGGGACCACGGGATCGACGTGCTGCGGGACATCCCCGGCATCGGCCGGAACCTGCAGGACCACTACATCGCCCGCATGACCTGGCGGCTGACCGACCATCGCTGGTCCGCCAACCGCCGCATCGCCTGGCCGCGACTGGCGCTGGAACTCGCCCGCTGGGCGCTGCGCGGCGATGGCGTGCTGACCTGGTCCCCCGGCATGGTCGGCGTCTTCGCCAGGACGCTGCCGGGGCTGGAGGCGCCGGACATCCAGCTGAATGGCGGCCCCGTCTCCTGGGCCGAGGGAAGGATCGGCGTGCCGGACCCGGAGCCCGGGCTGACGCTCGGCGCCTGGCAATGCCGGCCGCTGTCGCGGGGCAGCGTGACGCTCGCCTCGGCCGATCCCGCCCGCGCCCCCGTCATCGCGCCGCGCTTCCTGACGGCGGAGGAGGATCGCGCCGCGGTGGTGCGGGGCATCCGCCTGGCGCGGCGCTGGATGGCGGCGGAACCGCTGCGCGGGATCGTCGCCGGTGAACTCCGCCCCGGCGCCGCCCTGCAATCCGATGAGGAACTGGCCGCCTTCGCCGCGGAGACCGGCGGCACCGTCTATCACCCCTCCTGCACGGTTCGCATGGGGGGCGAGGGCACGGGCGCGCCGCTCGACCCCGCGCTCCGGCTGCGCGGCGTCGACGGGCTGCGGGTGGTGGATGCCTCCGTCTTCCCGGACATCCCGGTCTGCAACATCAACGCGACGGTGCTGGCGGTGGCGCAGAAGGCCTCGGGGATGATCCTGGCAGGTTGAGGGCGATGGCCGGGTGGCGGTCCAATACCGATGTGCGGAAATGCTGGCGCATTTCCGCCCTCAGACGCCGGCGCGGCCATCCGGCCGCTTGGCTTCGCCGCATAAGCGGCGGGCCGCATTCGCGGCCTCGGCCGACGGTGTCGGCCGCAGGTCACGACATATGCTCGGCGGTGTAATGCCCGCCATCCGCGCCATCGCCGCCGGGCCTCAGCCTTCCTCGAAGCGCAGGCCGCGGGCGCGGATCAGCGTGCCCCACTTCTCCGTCTCGCTGCGCTTGTGGGCCTCCGCCCCCGCCATGTCGGTGCCATGCAGCAGGAAGCCCACTTCCGCCGCGCGGGTGCGGACATCGGGCTGCGCCAGGCCGTGCAGCGCGGCGGCGGACAGGCGGCGCGCCACGGGATCCGGCGTGGCGGCGGGAACCCACCACATCACCCAGCTATTGGCCTCGAAGCCCGGCGCCACCGTCTCCGCCATGGTCGGCACATCGGGCAGGGCCGGCACGCGGGACGGCGTGCACACCGCCAGCGCCTGCAGCCCGCCCTGGCGGATCTGGCCGAGCGCGGCCGGCATGTCGGCGAACATGAAGTCCACCACGCCGGCGCGCAGGTCCGTCAGCGCCGGCGCCGTGCCGCGATAGCCCACCAGCGTGAAGTCGCCCCCGCTGGCGCCGCGATAGAGCTCCGCCGCCAGCTGGTGCGGCGTGCCGGACCCGCCGGTGGCGCCGGAGAGGCGGCCGGGATTGGCCTTCAGGTGGCGGTCGAACTCGCCCACATCCGCCCAGCGCCCGCTGCGCACCACCAGCACGAAGGGCGTCGTCGCCAGCCAGGTCAGCGCCTTGAACTCGCCCAGCTCATAGCCGGGCTCCCGCATCATGAAGGGCGCGATGACGGAGGAGATGGGCGCCAGCAGCACCGTGGTGCCATCCGCCGCGGCGCGGGCCACGCTGCGGGTGCCGACGGCGGCGCCGGCGCCCGGGCGGTTCTCCACCACCATGGGCTGGCCGAGGAAGCCCTGCATGTGCGGCGCCATGGCGCGGGCCAGGATGTCCGGGCTGCCGCCGGGGGCGAAGGGGTTGATCAGCCGCACCGGGCCGGGCGGCGTCCAGTCCTGCGCCAGGGCAGGGGTGGCAAGGCCGGCCAGGCTGCCGGCGGCGGCAAGGCGCAGCGCCGCGCGCCGCGAAAGATCGGTCATGGAGGAGGTCCCTGTTCGAGGAGTCGGGCGGCCTTCTGCGGGCTGCCATCGCGGTCGCAGATGGACGTTCCGTCACTGAAAGGCAAGGAATCACTGCGCCGCTGGGGCGCCCGGGGGCGGCCATGCTACAGCCGCGATGGATGGCCCGAATCGCCCGCAAGCCGGAACCGCCTGCCGCCCGGGCCAGCCCCCGGCGCGCCGCCCCGCCGGCGCCCGCGAAGCGCCCGCGCCGCGCCTGGCGCTGGCTGCGCTGGCTGGTGCTGCTGGCGGTCTGGGGCGGCGTGGCGCTGGCGGGCCTGCTGCTGTTCCTCACCTGGGACCTGCCGCGCACCGACCTGGCGCTGACCACGACACGGCGCGCGGGCGTCACGCTGGAAGCGACGGATGGGCGCATCATCGCGACCTCCGGCGACGTGGTCGGCGACATCGTCCGGCTGCGCGATCTGCCGCCGCATCTGCCGGCCGCGGTGATCGCCATCGAGGACCGGCGCTTCCGCGACCATCTCGGCATCGACCCCATCGGCATCGCCCGCGCGGCCTATGTGAACCTCACCACCGGCCGCGTCGCGCAAGGTGGCTCCACCCTGACGCAGCAATTGGCAAAGAACCTGTTCCTGACGCCGGAGCGCAGCTTCCGCCGCAAGGCGCAGGAAGCCGTCATGGCGCTGTGGCTGGAATGGAAGTTTAGCAAGGACGAGCTGCTCGAGATCTACCTGAACCGCGTCTATCTCGGCGCCGGCGCCTATGGGGTGGATGCGGCGGCCAGGCTCTATTTCGGCGTGCCGGCGGCGCGGCTGAACCTCTGGCAATCGGCCATCCTGGCGGGGCTGCCCAAGGCGCCATCTCGCCTCAATCCGCGCAGCGCGCCGGAAGCGGCGGCGGGGCGGGCGGCGGAGGTGCTGGCCGCCATGGCCGATGTCGGCGTCATCACCCCCCGCCAGGCGACCCAGGCGGCGGAGGCCATCCGCATCCCGCCGCGCCCGTCCCGCGACTCGGGCTGGTTCGCGGATTGGGTGATGGATGACCTCGGCAGCCGCTTCCCCGGCAATGCCGACCTCGTGCTGCGCACCACGCTCGATTTGCGGATGCAGGCGGTGGTGGAGGCGCGGCTGGAGGCGCTGCTGGCCGGCCCCGGGCAGCGCGCGCGGGTCGGCCAGGGGGCGGTGGTGGCGATGGAGGCCGCGACCGGCAACATCCGCGCCATGGCCGGCGGGCGCGACTATCGCAGCACGCAGTTCAACCGGGCGACGCAGGCGCGGCGCCAGCCGGGCTCCGCCTTCAAGCCCTTCGTCTTCCTGACGGCGCTGGAGGCGGGGGCGACGCCGCAGGACCCGGTCGCGGACGGCCCGCTGACGCTGGGCGGCTGGTCCCCGGGCAATGGCAGCTGGCGCCCCCGCGGCGAGATCACGCTGGAGGAGGCGCTGGCCCATTCGGTCAACACCTCGGCCGTGCGGGTCCTGCAGCGCGCGGGCGGCGCGCGCGCGGCGATCGAGACGGCGCGCCGCTTCGGCCTGCCCGGCCCCTTCCAGCGCGACGCGACCATCGCGCTCGGCACCGGGGAGGTGACGCTGCTGGACCTGACGGCCGCCTATGCCCCCTTCGCCAATGGCGGGCTGCTGCCGGACCCGCGCGGGCTGGCCGCCGCCCGCGCCGATGGCCGCGCCGTGCCCGTGGCGCCCCCGGCTTCGCGCCGCGTGACAACGCCGGAGGCGGCGCAGGCCATGCGCCGGATGCTGGACGCGGTGGTGGCGCGCGGCACCGGCCGCGCCGCGCAGCCCCCCGGCGCGCGCGCCGTGGCGGGCAAGACGGGCACGACGCAGGATTTCCGCGATGCCTGGTTCATCGGAATCGCGCCCGTTGCGGGCGCGGGACTCGTCATCGGCATATGGCTCGGCAACGATGACGGGTCGCCGATGGTTGATGTGGCTGGCGGCACCCTGCCGGCCCGGCTGTTCCGGGATATCCTGGAGGGACTTGCCCAATCCGAGCCCGTGCCATCCGCCTCGGGCGGCGGCACGGCCGGGGGATGAAGGAGTGTCCGGCCTTGGCTGAAGACTTGACCGCGCAGCGCCATGACCGCCTGCGGCGCATCGCGCCGGCGGTGCAGCATGACATCAACAACGCCATGATGGTGCTGGCGTCGAACCTGGAGCTGCTGGGCCGCAGCGTGGCCGATGGCGCGCCGCGCCGGCAGTTGGATCGCTGCATCGAGGCCTCGAAGCGGCTGGACGCCACCATGCGCGGCTTCCTCGACGCCGCGCGGCGCCCGGTGGAGGAGCCGACCCGCGCTTCCCTGGCCCAGGCGCTGCGGCAGGTGCTGCCGCTGCTGGCCGTGGCGGCCGGCGCGCGGCATGGCGTGGACCTGACTCTGGCGGAGGGGGTACCGGAAGTGGCGCTGGATCGCGCCCGCCTGGACTTGGCGCTGCTGGCGCTGGTGCAGGATGCCGTGCCCGGCCTGCCGCAGGGCGCCCGCATCGGCCTTGCCGTGGAAAAGCGGGCGGAGGCGGTGTCGCTGGCGGTGACGCTGCCGGAGGGCGTCGCACCCTCCGACCGCGCCATGGACCTGCTGGCCGAAGCGGCCCGCGGGGGCGTGCTGGAAGCCGGGCCGGTGCTGACCTGGCCTACCAGACCAGCCTGACGCCATAGGCCGCGAAGGCCGCATCATTGGTGATGATGGGCAGGCCGGTCGCGATGGAGGTCGCGATCAGCATCCGGTCCATGGGGTCCCGGTGATGCGGCGGCAGGGTGGCGGCGCGGGCGGCGATGTCCCAGTCCACGGCCAAGGGCTTGTAGCCGCGTTCGCGCAGGAAGGCCGGGAAGCCAAGGTCGTCGAAGGGCGCGAAAGGCGGCAGCCTACCATCGGCAGCCTTGCGCGTGATCTCCCAGACCGTTTCCGCGATGACGTAGACCTCCCCGCCCTGCATGCCCGCTCGGCCGGCCGCGGACATACCGGCGCCCGCGAGGGCATGGAACACGATCAGGGCACAGGCATCGGCGAGGCAGGCGCCCGGCGGATAGGCCGGCCAGCCTGCCGCGGCCTCCGCGAAGCCTTTGCGGGTCGGGCTCAATCCCAGCCCTCTTCCTTCATCTGCTCATCCGTCAGGGGAGCGAAGATGGCGGGGTCGTAGACGAAGTTCTCCCAGCCCGGCAGTTTCCGCAGGTCGCCGGGCTCCCGCTGCACCTTCGGCGCCACCGCCGTGATGCGCGCCACCGGCACGCCGTTGCGGGCGACAATCACGTCCTGCCCCGCCTCCACCTCCGCCAGGATCTGGGAGAGGTGGGTCTTCGCCTCATAGACGTTCACGGTCCGCATGGCGGGCTCCGTCGGGTTGACCAAGCCTTGACTAACCCGTCGCGCGCAGCCTGGTCAAGGCTTGACCAAGCCCTTGACCAGCAGCAGCCCCCAGGCGGCCATGGTGATCGCGTCCCGGATCTCGCCCTCCCGGATCATGCGGTCGAATTCGGCGCGCGGGATGCGGCGGGCGATGAGGTCCTGTTCCTCCGTCTCCAGCGCCGCCTCGCCTCGCGTCAAGCCGGTGGCGAGCACGATATGCGCGCCCTGGTTCATCGTGCCCGGCGCCTCGAACATCGTGCCGACATGCCGCAACTCTGCCGCGACCAGGCCGGTTTCCTCTCGCAGCTCATGCGCGGCGACCACCAGCGGGTCCGTCCCCGGCGGGCCCCACATGCCCATGGGAAATTCCCAGAGCCGCTCGCCCACGGGGTAGCGGTATTGCTGCACCAGCTCGATCGACCCGTCGGCATGGATCGGCACCACCAGGGTGAAGTCGTCCTTCTCCACCACGCCGTAGATGCCCGGGGAGCCATCCCGCCGGCGGATCGCATCCTCCCGCACCCGCATCCAGCGATTCTCGTAGGCGATGCGGGTCGCGGTCGCGACGATGTCGGGGGTCTGGTCGGTCAAGGTCGGTCTTCCCGGTTCATCCGCGCGATCGGGCATGCAACAGCAGGGCCAGGCCCGACAGGGTCAGCAGCCCGCCGAGGATATCGCTGAGGAACAGCCTTTCCCCCAGCAACGCCCAGCCGAAGACCGCGGCGACGGGCGGCGCCAGCAATTGCAGGGCGGAGGCGGTGGAGGTCGGCACCCGCTTCAGCATGAGGAAATAGAGGGCATAGGCCCCGATCCCCACCACCAGCATGGACCAGAGCAGCGCCGCCAGCGTCGCGGGCCCGGGCAGCCCCGGCGGTCCGCCTTCCAGCATCAGCGCGAGGGTCAGGCAGAGCAGGGCGGAGACGGCGGTCTGGCCGAGGCTCGCGGCCCACATGTCCACGCGCCCCTTGGCGGGGGCGAAGATCAGCAGCCCCACCGCCTGCCCGGCGGCGGCGACGATGGCGAAGCCGAAGCCCGCGGCCTCCGCCCCATCCAGCCCGTCCAGCGCGCGGAGGAAGCCCAGCAGCGCCACCCCAGCCCAGCCCAGCAGCAGCCCGACCCAGGCGAGGCGGGGCAGGGGCCGGCGCAGCACCAGGCTCTCCCCGGCCGCGACCAGCAGCGGCGTCGTGGCGCAGATCAGCGCCACCAGCCCGGTCGGGATGCGCGCCATGGCGAGCCAGGCGCAGGCCAGGTAGCCGCCCATGCCGAAGAGGCCGAGCGCCGCGACCCGCAGCGCATCGCCGGCGGAGGGTACCCGCCCCCGCATCGCCACCGCGATGGCCAGCAGGATCGGCGCCGTCAGCCCGAAGCGGATGCCGAGCGCCCAGAGCGGCGGCCATTCCCGCACCACCACGCCCGCGACCGTGAAGGCCGAGGCCCAGATCGCGACGAAGCTGCCGCCGATCAGCCAGCCGCCCCGTCCCACGGGCTATTTCCTTCGCGCGATCGCCGCGTCCAGCGTGTTCTCGAGCAGGCAGGCAATGGTCATGGGGCCGACGCCACCGGGCACCGGCGTGATCGCCGCCGCCCGCGTCGCGGCCTCCGCATAGGCGACATCGCCAACGAGCTTCCCATCCGGCAGCCGGTTGATGCCGACATCGATGACGGTCGCACCCTCCGCGATCCAGTCGCCACGCACCATTTCGGGCCGCCCGACAGCGGCCACCAGGATCTCCGCCCGGCGGCATTCCGCGGGCAGGTCACGGGTGCGCGAATGGACGATGGTGACCGTGCAATCGGCCGCCAGCAGCAGCTGCGCCATGGGCCGGCCGACGATGTTGGACCGCCCGAGCACCACGGCCCGCGCGCCCGGCAGCACGGCGCCGGAGGCCGCGAGCAGGTGCATCACCCCCTTCGGCGTGCAGGGCACCAGCCCCGCCTGGCCGGACGCCAGGCGCCCGGCATTCAACGGATGGAAACCGTCCGCATCCTTCTCCGGCGCCACGGCGGAGATGACGACATCCGCCCGGATCTGCGGCGGCAGCGGCAACTGCACCAGGATGCCGTCCACCGCCGGGTCGGCATTGAGCTGCGCCACCACGGCCAGCAGCTCGGCCTCCGTCGTCGCGGCGGGCAGGGCGATGGTGGCGCTGTCGAAGCCCACCTCCTTCGCCGCCTTGTCCTTGTTGCGGACATAGACGCCCGAGGCCGGGTCATCCCCCACCCGCACCACGCGCAGCCCGGGGCGGTAGCCGAGGCCGGCCACCCGGGCCGCGATGCGCTGGCGAAGATCGGCGGCGACCGCCTTGCCGTCGATGATCCGGGCCGTCATGCGATGAGCTTTTCCAGTTTCGGGATCAGGTCCGCCGGGTCGCCGGCGATGCGGAACACCTTCTGGCGCGACCCGCCCCCTTGCAGCAAGTCCACGGCGGAAGGCGCGACGCCGAGCGCCTTCGCCAGCGCCTGGCCGATGGCGCGGTTGGCGCGCCCATCCTCCGCCACTTCCGCCACCGCCACGCGGATGGCGCCGCCATCCGGCGACAGTCCGCCCACCATGGGCCGCTTCGCCCGGGGCTGCGCCTTCACCGCCAGGTCCACGCCATCGGCGCGGCAGCGCCAGGGCGTGGCCATGTCAGAAGTAGAGGCCGCCCCGCAGCAGGTAGCCCTGGATCGCGCCCAGCGCGATCTGCGCCGCGGTGATCAGCAGCAGGACGACAAGGGGCGAAAGGTCGATGCCGCCCAGGTTGGGCAGCTTCCCGCGCACCGGCCGCAGTGCGGGTTCCGTCACGCGGTAGAGGAAATCCGCGATCGTCCAGACGATCCGGTTCCGCCCATCGAGCACGTTGAAGGCCAGCAGCGTCTGCACGATGGCGGCCAGGATCACGGCCCACCAGAACAGGTCGAGCGCCGCCCGGAGAAGGAAGAACACGGCATCGAGCAGCATCAGCGCACCCCAGGTGTTGCGGCCGGAACCTAGTGGGCCAAGGGTTACCGAACAAGGCACGGCCCCCCGCTTGACACCTGCCGGTCGCCCGACGATAACGCGCCCCCACGGTGCGGGGGTGTAGCTCAGTTGGTAGAGCGCGTCGTTCGCAATGACGAGGTCAGCGGTTCGATCCCGCTCACCTCCACCACCGTTTCCCCGATCGCAGGCGCCTAGTCCCAGTCGGCACGGCCCATGCCGCGCGGGCCCGCGATGGCGTTCCGCACGCCGTTCCGGCTAGCCTCTGCGGCCCGGCGATGAGCAGCGGCCCTTACCGGTCGCCTACCCCACCTCGCCCTCTCCCGGATCGAGCCCGACGATCTGCAGCAGCAGCATGCTGCGCAGCAGCGCGATCCCCTCCGCCGCAACCGGCCGCGCCGATCGCAGCCATGCGCGGACGGCACCGCTATAGGTCGAGTAGAGCGTCAGGGCGACGAGGTCCGGTGGCCACCGGGTCCCGATGCGGCCCTGCGCCTGTGCCGCCGCGACCAGGCGACCCAGCCCGGCGATGATGAGGCTGCGGTCCGGCAGGTGGTTCCGGCGTGACGGGCTGAACATGTCGAAGGTGATCTCCCGCAGCAGCACGCGCGCCAGCGCGGGGTCACGGGCGAAGACCTCGTAGTTGCCCTGGAAGACATGCAGCAACTGCCCGATGAAGGGCTGCGCCGGATCGAGCGTGCGGAACGGCTCCGTGCTGAGCCGGCTGATATCCTCGGTGTAGAGAAGGAACAGCAGGTCCCGCTTGTCATGCGCATAGGCGAAGATCGTGCCGAAGCCGACACCGGCCAGCGCGGCGATCTGGCGCAGCGTCGTGTCGTCGTAGCCGCGCTCCGAGAATAGCTGCAGGGCGGCGTTCCGGATGCGGTCAAGCTTGTCCCGCTTGTTCCGCGCGCGCCGGCCCGTCGCGGCCGGCTCTCCTGCCGTGCTGTTCACCTGGTCGTCCATGCACCCTCCGGGATGGCGCATCCTACAGGACGGGGCCGTGATGCCCCATGGCCCACGCCCTCCTCCGAAGGCGCTTGCCGTCCGCCCCATTTTCGATCACGATCGAATTTAAGGGAGGCCGCGATGAACCTGGCTGTGCACACCACATGAAGATCTGCCTGTTCGACAACGACCGCCTGGGCGTGGTGGAGGACGACGTCGTGCGGGACGTCACCCCCGTGCTGGACCGCCTGCCCGCCCATCGCGGCATCATGCCCCGCCACGATCCGCTGCTGGCCGCCCTGCCCGACCTGATGCCGGCGATCCGGGACGCCGCGCGGACCGCGCCCGCGAAGCCCGTCTCGGCCGTGCGCTTCCTGCCGCCCGTCGCCAATCCCGGTAAGGTCGTCGCCGCGCCGGTGAACTATCGCAAGCACCTCGACGAGGCGATCGCGGAGCCGGAGACCTTCTCCCGCGCTCATGTCCGCCAGATCCAGGAAAGCGGCCTGTTCCTGAAGGCGACCTCCTCCATCATCGGCACCTCCGACCCCGTGCGGCTTCGCCACACCGACCGGCGGAACGACCACGAGATCGAACTCGTCGCCATCATCGGCAAGGCGGGGACGGACATCGCGGCGGAGGACGCGCTCTCCCACGTCGCGGGCTATACGCTCGGCCTCGACATGACGCTGCGCGGGCCGGAGGAACGCTCCTTCCGCAAATCCGGGGACAGCTACACCGTCCTCGGCCCCTGGATGGTCACGGCCGAGGCGTTCGGCGATCCCGGCGATGTCGATGTCTCCCTCGAGGTGAACGGGGAGCCGCGCCAGCGCGCGAATACGCGCGACCTGATCCTTTCCGTGCGCGACCTGATCGTCTTTGCGTCATCCTTCTACACGCTGCATCCCGGCGACGTGCTGATGACCGGAACGCCCGAAGGCGTGGGCCCCGTCCGGCCCGGCGACGTGATGCGCGCGAGCGTCGGCCGCGTGGCCACGGTGGAGGTCCGCGTCGAGGCTGCCTGACCGCCTTCTTGAACGACAAGCACAACACAATGGGAGGAATGTCATGACCGGAATCACGCGACGCGGGCTGGTGGCCGGCGCCGGGCTGGCGACGCTCGGACCGGCCCTCGCGACGCCCGCCCTGGCACAGGCGGGCTATCCCAGCCGCAACGTCACCATCATCGCGCCGGTCGCCCCGGGCAGCCAGAGCGACATCTTCGCCCGCATCCTCTCCGCCCCGCTCGCCCAGCGCCTGGGCCGCCCGGTGATCGTCGAGAACCGTCCCGGCGGCGGCGGGATCGTCGGCACCCAGGCGGCGGTGCGGGCGGCGCCTGACGGGCACACGCTGATGCTGCATTCCAGCAGCGGGTCGCTGGTCGCGCCGCAGCTTCGCCGCCCGCCGCCCTATGTCACGCCGCGGGACCTGGTGGCCGTGGCCGTCACGCTCAGCGGCCCCTCGGTCATCGTCGTGAACCCTGCCATCCGCGCCACCACCATCCAGGAACTGGTGGCGGAGCTGAAGGCGAATCCGGGCCGCTTCAACCTCGGCAGCCACGGCGTCGGCGCCTTCAGCCACGTCGCCATGGAACTCTTCATGGCGGAGACGGGGACGCAGATGGTGCATTCCCCCTACAATGGCGGCGGACCCTTGGCCGCGGCCTTCGCCGCGGGCGACGTGCATGTCGTGCTGTTCGACATCCTGACGGCGCGGCCCTTCCTCGCCTCCGGCCAGGGGCGGCCGCTGGCGGTGGTGGGGGAACGCCCGGCGACGGCGCTGCCGGAGGTGCCGCTGGTGTCGGAGACGGTCGCCCCGGCGGTGAACATGGACTACTGGTTCGGCGTCTTCGCGCCGGCCGGCACGCCGGAGCCGATCGTCGAGCGGCTGAACGCGGAGATCGCCGCCATCATGGGCACGCCCGAATACCAGGCGCGCGCGACCGAGGCCTCCATGCTCACCACGCCGCAGCCCCTGCCCGCCATCCGCGCGCGGGTGGAGAAGGAGTGGGACGACTGGGCCCGCGTCATCCGCGAACGCAACATCGTCTCCCAATAGGCCGTCGCCATGGCCCGGATCCCGCTGCCGCGCCGGGAGGACATGCCGGCGGAATGGCACGACACCTATGACCGCATGCAGCGGGAGAGGGGAAACCCGACCTCCCACGTCTTCCTCGCACTCGCGAACCTGCCCAACCTGATGGATGCGCTGCTGTCCTTCACCGGGGAGATGAAGCGGGGATCGGTGCTGAGCCAGCGGCACCGCGAGCTCGGCATCATGATGACGGCGCTGGCCGCCAGCTCCGCCTATGAGTTCGACCACCACTGGAACCACGCGATCCGCGCCGGCGTGCCGCGGGCGCAGCTGGAGGCGCTGGACCAGTGGGAGACATCGCCCCTCTTCGACGACCGCGAAAGGGCCCTGCTGCGCTACGCGGTGGAAGCCACGCAGCGCATCCAGGTGGCGGACGAGACCTGGGAGGCGCTGACCCGCGCCTTCCCGCTGCGGGAGGTCATGGACCTCGTCATGGCGGTCGCCTGGTACAACGCGGTGGCGCGGATCAACGGGCCGCTGAGGATCGAGAACGAGCCGTGGTTCAAGCGGCTCTGAGAGAGGACGCGGCATGATCCCGCAGACGAATTTCGACCCGCCCTTCAACGTGACGCGGGCCAGCCACATCGTCCTGACGACGCGCGACCTGGCCGCCAGCAAGGCCTTCTATACCGGCGTCGTCGGGCTCGTGGTCACGGCGGAGGCGGATGGCGTCGCCTATCTCCGCGGCGTGGAGGAAAGCGCGCACCACTCGCTCGTGCTGCGCCAGGCGCAGGACGAGCCGGTCTGCGAGCGCATCGGGCTGCGCGTCCTGCAGGACCGGGACCTCGACCAGGCGAAGGCGTATTTCGACGCGCAGGGTATCCCCGCGCGCTTCGTGGACGTGCCGTTCCAGGGAAAGACGCTGCATGTCAGCGACCCCGAAGGCGTGCCACTGGAATTCTGCGCGCGGATGCCACCCCAGCCGCGGCTGCATGACCAGTTCCAGCTGCACAAGGGCGCGGCGGCGCTGCGGCTGGACCACTTCCAGCTGCTCGTGCCCGACGTCGTCGCCGCCAGCCGCTTCTACACCGATCTCGGCTTCCGCATCTCCGACTACTTCGTGGACCGGCCGGAGGATGAGCGGCCGCTCGGCATCTTCCTCTACCGCAAGAGCAACCCGCATGACGTGGTGTTCCTGACGCGGCCGGGGCCGGTGATGCACCATTTCGGCTATATCGTCGCCGATCTGCAGGCGATGTTCCGCGCGCTGGATACGGCGCACAACATCGGCTTCAGCCGCTGCCTCGAACGGGGTCCGGGCCGGCACGGGCAGGGCCACGTCCTCTACACCTATCTGCGCGACCCCGACGGGCACCGGGTGGAGATCCTGCCGGCCGCGATCCAGATGGGCGACATCGAGGACGAGCCCGTGCGATGGCATCGCGGCAACCGCCATGCCTGGGAATTGCCGCCGCCCAAAAGCTGGCTCTACGAGGCGACGCGGTTCAAGGACGTGGCGGTGCGGGAAGGCGCCATGGGCCATGGGCTGAAGTCGCTGGAGGATTTTCTCGAGTCTCAGCCGCGGCGCGGCTTCTCGGTCGAGACGACGCCTGCGCCCGCCGGCAAGGGATGACGGGAGTGCCCCGGTGCATCCGAGCACCATCAACGGCCTGCTGACCTTCCTCGCCGTCGCGCAGCACGGCAGCATCAACCGCGCCGCCGTCGCGCTGAACCTCTCGCAGCCCGCGCTGACGCGCACGCTGCAGCAGCTGGAAAGCCGGCTCGGCGCGACGCTGCTGACGCGCAGTTCGCGCGGCGTGGAGCTGACCGATTTCGGGCGCATGCTCGCCGACCGGGCCGCGGCCATCCAGCATGAGATCCGCGCGGCGGAGCAGGACATCCGTTCCTACCACAGCGAGGCCGATACGGCGCTGCATGTCGGCGTGGTCATGGTCCATCCGCTGCTGCCCTTCTGCCGCGCCCTGGTGGAGACGGTCGGCGCCGTGCCGGACCGCCACATCCGCCTCACCTTTGGCACGGCGGCGGAGATGATGGACCTGCTGCGCGCCGGGCAGGTGGAGGTCGTGCTGGGGCATCTGCTCGAGGGGCATGAGGCGAGCGACTTCGTGCAGGACCGGCTTGCGCTCGACGAGGTCGCGATCTTCGCCCGCCCCGGTCATCCGCTCGCGCGGCAATCCAGCATGACACTCGCCGAGCTGGGCGGGCAGCGCTGGGCGCTGGGCCCGCGCGAGGATGCCCTGGGCGGTGCCGTGTACCGGCTGTTCGAGACCGGCGGCGTCAAGGGCCCCGACGTCGCCATCGAGACCGACCTCACGCCGCTCCGCCGCGCGCTGGTGATGGAATCGGACCTGATCTCCGTGTTCCAGCTGCATCACGTGGCGGGGGAGGTCGCGGCCGGGCGCCTGGTCCGGCTGGCGCATGATCTCGACATCGCCCGGCAGCCCATCGGCATGCTGCGCATCGGCCGGCATTCGCGCATGTCGGCCGCCTTCCTCGCGGCACTCACGCGCCGCTACCGGGACGCGGATGTGTAGCGCGCGTCAGGGCCCTCGCTACGGCGGCTGGTGCCCCGTCACCACCGAGGCGATGGCGGCCGGGTCGGCGAAGCCGTCGCCGCGCCAGGCGACGTGCCCATCCGGCCTGACCAGCAGGTGGCGCGCCTCGTAGTCGCGCATCCCGGCGGCATCCAGCGGCAGCAGAAGGGTCTCCGCGCCGATGGCGGCCATGGCGGCGGCCAGCGGTGCCGCGTCCTCCGGTTCCGCGGTCAGCAGGGTGAAGTCCAGCCCGAGCCGGTCGAGGATCGACACCCCATCCGCCAGCCAGCGGTGCGGCAGGCGCGCGCCTGGCCGCGCCAGGGCGTGGTAGCGCAGCGCGCTGCGCGGCGGCTCCGGCGTGCCGTCGGGAACGACGATCGCCGAGGTTCCGTAGTCATCGCCGAGATACACGCCGACGCCGTCGAAATGCTTGTCATGCAGCGGCAGCAGCTCCGCGAACCGCGCCAGGGATTGCGCCCCTGCCTCGCCGGGATCCTCGATATGGGCGGCGGCGTGCATCGTCCTGTGCATGATGACGCGGTTCTCGGCGGATTCCTCGCTGTTGCGGATCGCCACCGGCCGGCGTTCGGCGGTGTAGCTCTCCAGCAGCCCGGGCCCGCCCCAGCCCCGCAGCACCGCGGCCAGCTTCCAGGCCAGGTTCACCGCATCGCCGACGCCGGTATTGAGCCCGAAGCCGCCGCTCGGCGGCATCAGATGCGCGGCATCGCCGGCAAGGAAGACGCGGCCCGACTGGAAGCTGTCGGCCACCAGCTGCTTGGGCACCCAGTGCCAGTGGTCGATCACCACCGCGCCCACATCCAGGCCGATCGCGCCGCGCAGCGCGGCGACCGGGTCGAAATCCTGGAAGCTCTCCCCGGCGACGAGGTAGCGCTGGAAGACCCAGAGTTCCCGCCCATCGATGGCGAGGAAGGACCCGGTCGCACCCGGCGCGAAGCTCCAGAGCAGGAAGCCCGGCGCCTTGCCCAGCGCGGGTATCAGCCCGGGCGCGCGGAAGAAGATGTTGACGGACTGGCCGACATCGCCGCTGCCGGACATGCGGGTGCCGAGCAGGCGCCGCACCTCGCTGCGTCCGCCATCGCAGGCGGCCAGGTAGCGCGCCCGCACCGTCGCCTCACCATCCGCGCCCTGGATCGTGGCCGTTACCCCCTCCTCGTCGGCCGCGAAGCCGAGGAGCTTCGTCCCGCGCCGCTCCGCCACCGAGGGGTATCGCGCGAGGCAGGCATGGATCACGGGCTCCAGCGCCTGCTGGCCGATGATCGTCTTGGTATAGGGAGACCAGGCGAGCGGCGGATAGGCGGCCAGCGTTGCCGCGCTGCGCGCCTGCACCGCGCCCTGGCTCGGGTAGCTCAGCCGTCCGAGTTCGCGCTGCGTCAGCCGGTTCGTGAAGACCACGTCGATCGGGAAGTCGAAGGGCAGCCCGGCCGCCAGCACCTGGTCCGCGATGCCCCAGCGGCGGAAGAACTCGACCGTGCGGGGACCGACCACGGCCGCGCGGGGCCGGTCATGGAAGCCGGGCTTGTCGTCAACCAGCAGGCAGTCGATCCCGCGCCGCCCGAGCTCGCAGGCCAGCGCCATGCCGACCGGCCCGCCCCCCGCGATCAGCACCTCGGTCTCCGTCGCCGCCTGCCCTGCCGTCATGCCGCTTCCCCCGCCTGGCGGCGAAGGTGCGGCAGCGCCCGGCGGCGTGGTAATGCCGGTTTGGGATAGCGGTATCAGGCCGGCGGCCGGCGCGCCTGCCACGCGCCCGCATAGCCCTATCGCAAACCGGCATTACCCAGGGCGGCGCGGCCGCCGCAGCCTGCGGGCAAGGGCGGGTTCGCCCGCCGCGCCAGGCGGACGGGCCGGCAAGAACACCTCGGAGGGAACATGAACCGGATTTCCAGGCGCGGGGCTGTCCTCGGCGCGCTCGGCCTCGGCGCCACGGCGTCCCCCGGCGCGGCCTCGGCGCAGGCGCCCGCGGCCGCGCCACGCGGCTTTCCCGACCGGCCGCTGCGCTTCGTCGTGCCCTTCGCCGCGGGTGGCGGCAACGACATCCTCGCCCGCCTCTACGGCCAGCGCCTGTCGCAGCAGCTGGGCCAGCCCGTGGTGGTGGAGAACCGGCCCGGCGGCTTCGGCTCCATCGGCGCCGATGTCGTCATGCGGTCCCGCCCCGATGGCTATACCTGGATGGTGCATCCGAGCGGCCCGATCCTCTCCGACCCCGGCGCGGAGCGGCCGCCCTATGACCTGACGCGGGATTTCGTCCCCGTCGCGATGCTCGGCACCTTCCCGGCCGTGATCGTGGTCGGCGCGAACAGCCCGCACCGCGGCATGGCCGACCTCTTCGCCTGGCTGGGCGCCAATCCCGGCCGCGGGACCTTCGGCACCGGCGCCATCGCCTTCCGCCTGATGGCGGAGATGATGGCACGCCAGCGCGGCACCACGGCGGAATACCTCGCCTTCCGCAGCAACTCGGAAGCCGTGACATCGGCCGCGGCGAATGAGGTCACCTTCGCCTTCACGGATATGGGCCCGGCGGTGCCGGCCCTGGATGGCGGGCGCGTCCGTGCCCTGGCCGTCGCGGCGCCGGCGCGGCTGCCGGGCCTTCCCGCCGTGCCGACCCTGGCCGAACTCGGCATCGCCGACATGGACCGCGTATCCTGGATCGGCCTTTTCGCGCCGGCCGGGACGCCGCCCGAGATCGTGGACCGCATCGCCGCCCTTGTCGCCGAGGCCGGCGGGCTGCCGGAGATCCAGCAGCGGCTCACGCCGATGGCCATCCAGCCCGACCGCCGCCCGCCGGAGGCGTTCCGCCAGGTGATCGCCGCCGATGACCGCTTCTGGCGGGACTCGGCGGCACGAGCGGGGATCGCGCTGACGCGCTGAGCGGCACGGCCATGCGCGTGGCGGCGCGCTTCCCGCCGGTGGCGTCGCTACTCCCCGCCGAACCGGTATCCGACGCCGGGCTCGGTCCGGATCAGCCCCGCGGCTGGGCCGAGCTTCTGGCGCAGATGGCCGACATAGACGCGCAGATACTGCGCATCCTCGACATGCGCCGGCCCCCAGACCGCCATCAGCAATTGCCGCTGCGTCACCACGCGGCCTTCCCCGCCGCGGACCAGCGCGGCCAGCAGGTCCCATTCCCGCGGCGTCAGCTTCAGCGGCTCGCCGCCCTCCACCCGCGCCAGCCGCCGGCCGAAATCCACCTCCAGCGGCCCGCTGCGCAGGATGCTGGCCTGCGGCTGCCGCGCCGCGGCCCCCGCCCGCCGCAGCGCGGCGCGCATCCGCGCCAGCAATTCGCCGAGCGCGAAGGGCTTCTCGATGTAGTCATCCGCCCCGGCATCCAGCGCGGCCACCTTCTCCGCCTCCGCATCCCGGGCGGAGAGCACGATCACCGGCGCATCGGTGAAGCCGCGCAGGCGCGGGATGGCGATCTTGCCGTCGCCATCGGGCAGGCCGAGGTCGAGCAGCACCAGCGCCGGCGCCTGCTCGGCCGCCAGGCGCAGCCCCTCCGCCATGGTCATCGCGCGCCGGGGCGCATAGCCCGCGGCCTCCAGCGCCGGGCCCAGGAAGCGGTGGATCTGCGGCTCGTCATCGATGACGAGGATGCGGGGCGCGCCGCCGTCGTTCATGTGGCGGGGAACCGCAGGGTCACGCGCGTGCCGCGTCCCGTGGCCAGGATCGGGCTCTCGGCCGCGATGCGCCCGCCCATCGCCTGCACCAGCCCGCGACAGATCGCGAGGCCGAGGCCCGTGCCCGCCGCGATGCGGTCGCTGCGGGTGGCGCGGAAGAAGGGATCGAAGATGCGCGGCAGCTCCTCCGGCGGAATGCC
The DNA here is from genome assembly GCF_016805305.1 of Falsiroseomonas ponticola. Taxonomy (GTDB): domain Bacteria; phylum Pseudomonadota; class Alphaproteobacteria; order Acetobacterales; family Acetobacteraceae; genus Falsiroseomonas; species Falsiroseomonas ponticola. The sequence goes on from NZ_JAERQN010000001.1 coordinate 1,071,519, forward strand.
CGGCCCGTCATCCTCCACGATGATCACGACCTCCGGCCCCTCCCGCCTCGCGCCCGCGCGAACCTGCCCGCCGGGCGCCGAGAACTTCAAGGCGTTGTCGAGCAGGTTCGCCAGCACCTGGTCCAGCAGCGCGGGATCCAGCCGCGGGCCGGCCGGGCGCGCGCCCGGCGGTAGCGGGTCCAGCAGGATGGCCCGCCCATGCGCCCGGCCGGCGCGCCCGGCCGCCGTCTCCACCGCCTCCGCCAGGTCCACCTCCTCGCGCCGCGGTTCGATCTGGCGGTTCTCGATCCGCACCAGGTCCAGGATGTTGGCGATCCATCGCGACAGCCGCTCCGTCTCCTCCTCCGCCGCCGCCAGCAGGTCCGCGCGCGTCGCTTCCGGCAGCGCGCTCCCGGCGGTGCGGAGGGTCGAGATCGCGCCCCGGATGGAGGTCAGCGGCGTCCGCAGGTCATGGCCGAGCGAGGTCAGCAGCGCGGTGCGCAGCGCCTCCGTCTCCGACCGCGCCTCGACATGGGCGCGCTCCTCCATCAGCTCGGCGCGTTCCAGTGCCACGGCCGCCTGGTCCAGCAGCGCCTGCAGGGCCTTGTCGTCCTCGCCCCCGGGCGGCGCGCCCCCTGGCGGCGGGCGCAGCCCCACCAGGCCCGCCAGGCCGCGGGCGGTGCGCATGGGCCGGAACTGCCAGGCCGCGGCGGGCAGGGTATCGGTGCCGCGCCCGGCCGGCCGGCCATTCGCCGCGGCCCATCGCGCCGCCGCCATGCTGGCCTCGTCCGGTTCGGCGTCGAGCGGCATGCAGGCGCGCAGCACCGGCTCGGGCGCGGCCTCCCCCGGCAGGGGCGGCAGCAGCAGCAGCACGCAGGAAGGCCCGCCGGCGATGCGCGACGCCTCCTCCGCGATCGCCTGCATCAGGTCCCCCTTGTCCCCGGGCGCGCCCAGCCGCCGGCTGAACTCGACCAGGCGGCGCAGCCCCAGCACCCGCGCCCGCGCGCTGCGGACCGACCAGCCGAGCCCCCCCGTCGAGCCCGCCAGCAGCAGCGCCACCAGCGCGAAGACGACCACGCCGACGACATCCTGCGGCCCGGCGATCGCCAGCGTGTAGCGCGGCGGCAGGAACAGGAAGTTCCAGGCCAGGAAGGACAGCAGCGCGGCGATGCCCCCCTGCAGCGGCCCGAACCCCACCGCCGCCGCCACGATCGGCAGCAGGTAGATCATGCCCATCGCCCCGTCCGGCACGATGCCGTCCAGGCCGAGGCCGACCAGGGTGGCCAGCGCGACGAGGCCCCCCGTCATCCCCCAGCCGAGCCAGGCCGGCGGCACCGGGCGCTCCGGCCGCAGGGGCCGCGGCACTGCGGCCGGGTCGGGCACCAGGTGCAGCGTGAAATCCGTGGCCTGCCGCAGCAGGGCCGCCGGCAGGCCGCGGCCCGCCAGCCGCCGCCACCAGGCCGGCCGGCCGCGCCCCATGACGAGATGCGTCGCATTCCGCGCCCGTGCCTCCCGCATGATGGCGGCGGGCAGGTCCGCGGCGACGACCGTCTCCGTCAGCGCGCCGAGCTGCCCGGCCAGCTTCAGCGCCGGGCCGGGATCGGGGCCCGGCGCGGCGCTCGGCTGTTCCACATGCAGCGCCACCAGCGGCGCCTTCAGCGCATCCGCGATGCGCCGGGCGTGCCGCACCACCGTCTCCGCCGCCGCATCGGCGCCGACCAGCGCCATGACGCGGTCGCCCGAAGGCCAGGGGCCGGCGATGGCATTGGCGCGCATGTAGCCGGTGACGTCGGCATCGACGCGGTCCGCCACGCGGCGCAGCGCCATCTCCCGCAGCGCCGCCAGGTTGCCCTCGCGGAAGAAGCCGCGCAGCGCGCGGCCGGCCTGGTCCGGCCGGTAGATGCGACCCTGGCGCATCCGCTCGATCAACTCGGCCGGCGGGATGTCCACCAGCTCCACCGCATCGGCTTCGGCCAGCACGCGGTCGGGCACCGTCTCCGCCACCCGCACGCCGGTGATCCGCGCCACCGCCTCCGACAGGCTTTCCAGGTGCTGGACGTTCATCGTGGTCCAGACCTCGATGCCGGCCTCGCGCAGCTCCTCCACATCCTGCCAGCGCTTCGGATGCCGGCTGCCGGGCGCGTTGCTGTGCGCCAGCTCATCCAGCAGCAGGATCCGCGGGCGGCGGGCCAGCGCGGCGTCCAGGTCGAACTCCTCCAGCACCTGGCCGCGATAGGGGATGCGCGCGCGGGGCAGCAGGGGCAGGCCGTCGGTCGCCGCCTGGGTCTCCGCCCGGCCATGCGTCTCCACGATCCCGGCCAGGACATCGGTGCCGCCGGCCCTGAGCCGCCGCGCCTCCGCCAGCATCTCCATCGTCTTGCCGACGCCCGGCGCGGCGCCGAGGAACACCTTGAGCCGCCCGCGCCCCTCCCGCCGCGCGAGGGCGAGCAGGGCATCGGGATCGGGGCGGGCGGGCTCCTCGGTCATGCCGTGGCGATAGCAGGCCGGGCGCCGCGCCGCCCGCATCTTTGCGCGTTCTTTATGCGGCGGCCCCCGATCCCGCATGGAGCCTTTACGCGGGCCGGGCCTAGGCATGGGCGGCATGTCCGAGGGGAACCCGCGATGCCCGACCTTCTGCTGCTGGCGCTGGGCGCCGGCCTGTTCGGCCTGATGGCCGCCTACGCGATCGGCTGCGGCCGGATCTGACCGCCATGGCCGAACTCGTCCTGGGCTGCGTCGTGGCCGCCTGCCTCCTCCTCTACCTGCTATGGGCGCTGCTGCGCCCCGAGGACCTGTGATCCCATGACCCTCCTCGGCTGGGCGCAGATCGCGCTCGTCCTCCTGGCCATCCTGGCGGCGGCCATCCCGCTTGCGCGCTACATCGCCGCCGTCGCGGCCGGGCGCGTCACCTTCCTGGCGCCCGTCGAGCGTGCCTTCCACGCGGCCGCGGGCACCGACCCGTCGCGCGGCATGGGCTGGCGCGGCTACACGCTGGCCATGCTGGCGGCGAATGCGGCGGGCTTCGTGCTGCTCTACGCGCTGCTGCGGCTGCAGGGCGTGCTGCCCTTCAACCCGCAGGGCTTCGGCGGCATCCCGCCCTGGCTCGCCTTCAACACCGCGATCAGCTTCGTCACCAACACGAACTGGCAGGCCTATGCCGGGGAGGCGACGATGAGCAACCTCAGCCAGATGGCCGGGCTTGCGGTGCAGAACTTCCTCTCGGCCGCGACGGGCATGGCGCTGGCGCTGGCGCTGTGCCGCGCCTTCGCCGCCGGCGGGCTGCAGCAGCTCGGGAATTTCTGGGCCGACCTCCTGCGCGTCACGCTCTACGTGCTGCTGCCGCTGGCCATCCTGGTGGGCCTTGCCTTCGTCGCCACGGGCATTCCGCAGACGCTCTCGCCCCATGTCGAGGCGACGACGCTGGAAGGCGGCACCCAGGCCATCCCGCTCGGCCCCGTCGCCTTCCAGGTCGCCATCAAGCACCTGGGCACCAATGGCGGCGGCTTCTACGGCGCCAATTCCGCCCATCCCTTCGAGGGCCCCTCGGCGCTGGCCACGGCGCTGCAGATCTGGTCGCACCAGGTGATCCCCTTCGCGATGGCGCTGGCCTTCGGCCACATCGTCGGCGACCGCCGGCAGGGCTGGGCGCTGGCGGCGGTGATGCTGGGCTTCGTCGTCGCCGGCACCGCCGCGGTCTATGCGGCGGAAGCCGCGGGCAACCCGCTGCACCTCGCCCTCGGCATCGATCCCGCGCAGGGCAACATGGAGGGCAAGGAACTGCGCTTCGGCCAGGCGCTGGTCGCGCTGTTCACGGCGACGACGACGGGCGCTTCCAACGGCGCCGTGAACGCGATGTTCGACAGCTTCACCCCGCTCGGCGGCCTCGTGCCCCTGTTCCTGATCCAGCTGGGGGAGGTGCTGCCGGGCGGCGCCGGATCGGGCCTCTACGGCATGCTCGTCTTCGTGCTGCTCGCGGTCTTCGTGGCCGGGCTGATGGTGGGGCGCACGCCCGAATACCTCGGCAAGAAGGTGCAGGCGCGGGAGGTGAAGCTGGCCATGCTGGCGGTGCTGGTGCTGCCCGTCGTCATCCTCGGCTTCACCGCGGTCGCGCTGGTGCTGCCGGTGGCGGCGGCGTCGGTCCAGGACCCGGGGCCGCATGGCCTGACGGAGATGCTCTTCGCCTACAGCTCCGCCACCGGCAACAACGGCTCCGCCTTCGGCGGGCTTTCGGCCGATACGCCCTGGATGAACGTGACGCTCGGCATCGCCATGGCGCTCGGCCGCTTCGCCTATGTCGTGCCGGTGATGGCGATCGCGGGCTCCATCGCGGCGAAGCCGAAGCTTGCCGCCTCCGCCGGCACCTTCCCGACCCATGGGCCGCTCTTCGCCGGGCTGCTGGCCGGCGTGATCCTGATCCTGGGCGGGCTGCAATTCATGCCCGCCCTCGCCCTCGGCCCCATCGCCGAGCATTTTCTCCTGTTCGCCGGCAAGACCTTCTGAAGGCCACGCAACCATGGCAACCAACATCCGCCGCGCGGCGATGCTTGACCGCGCCCTCCTGCTCCGCGCGACGCTGGACGCGCTGCGCAAGCTCGATCCGCGGCGGCTCGTCCGCAACCCCGTGATCTTCGTGACGGAGATCGTCGCCATCCTCGTCACGCTGCTCGCCGCCCGCGCGGCGCTGCTGGGCGAACCCTCCGGCTTCCAGGGCGGCATCGCGCTCTGGCTCTGGCTCACCGTCCTCTTCGCCACCTTCGCGGAAGCGGTGGCGGAGGGGAGGGGCCGTGCCCAGGCCGACAGCCTGCGGCGGACGCGCAGCGACACGCCGGCGAAGCGGCTGCTGCGCGCCGATGACCGCGCGCTGTGGCAGCCCCGCGCCGCGACGGACCTCCACCCCGGCGACACCGTGCTGGTGGAGGCCGGCGACCTCATCCCCTCCGATGGCGAGGTGGTGGAGGGCATCGCCTCGGTGAACGAGGCCGCCGTCACCGGTGAGAGCGCGCCCGTGATCCGCGAGAGCGGCGGCGACCGCAGCGCCGTCACCGGCGGCACGCTCGTCGTCTCCGACTGGATCGTGGTGCGCATCACGGCGGCGCCGGGGTCCACCTTCCTCGACCGCATGATCGGCCTGGTGGAGGGTGCCAACCGGCAGAAGACGCCGAACGAGATCGCGCTCGACATCCTGCTGGCGGGCATGACGATCATCTTCCTCGTCGCCGTCGCGACGCTGGTGGGCTTCGCCGCCTGGAACGGCCGGCCGCCCTCCGTCGCCGTGCTGGCGGCGCTGCTCGTCACGCTGATCCCGACGACGATCGGCGGCCTGCTGTCGGCCATCGGCATCGCCGGCATGGACCGCCTGGTGCGCTTCAACGTGCTGGCGACCAGCGGCCGCGCGGTGGAGGCCGCCGGCGATGTCGATGTGCTGCTGCTGGACAAGACCGGCACGATCACCCTCGGCAACCGCCAGGCCGCCGGCTTCATCCCCGTCCCCGGCGTGACGGAGCGGGAGGTGGCGGAAGCCGCTGTCCTGTCGAGCCTGGCGGACGAGACGCCGGAGGGCCGCTCCATCCTCGCCTTCGCGCGGGACCGCTACGGCATCGCCGCGCCCGCGCTCCCCGACGGCGCGCGCATTATCCCCTTCACCGCGCAGACGCGCCTCTCGGGCCTCGACCTGCCCGGCGGCGCCTATCGCAAGGGCGCGGTGGATGCGCTGCTGCGCGCCCTGGGCGGGGAGGCACCGGCCGCGCTGCGCCTGGCGGTGGACCGCATCGCGCGCGCCGGCGGCACGCCGCTGGCGGTCGCGCGGAACGGCAGGCTGCTCGGCGCGATCGAGCTGAAGGACATCGTGAAGACCGGCATGCGCGACCGCTTCGACGCGCTGCGCCGCATGGGCATCCGCACCGTCATGGTCACCGGCGACAACCGCCTGACCGCCGCCGCCATCGCCGCGGAGGCCGGGGTCGATGACTTCATCGCGGAGGCGACGCCGGAGGACAAGTTCGCCTACATCCGGCGGGCGCAGGCGGAAGGGCGCCTCGTCGCCATGGCCGGGGATGGCACCAACGATGCGCCGGCCCTGGCCCAGGCCGATGTCGGCCTCGCCATGCAGACCGGCACCCAGGCGGCGCGGGAGGCCGGGAACATGGTGGACCTCGACAGCGATCCGACCAAGCTGATCGAGGTGGTGGAGATCGGCAAGCAGTTGCTGATCACCCGCGGCGCGCTGACTACCTTCTCCATCGCCAACGACGTGGCGAAGTACTTCGCGGTTCTGCCGGCGATCTTCGTGGCCAGCTACCCGGAACTCGGCGCGCTGAACGTGATGGCGCTGGCCTCGCCGGAAAGCGCGATCCTGTCCGCGGTGATCTTCAACGCGCTGATCATCGTGGCGCTGGTGCCGCTGGCGCTGCGCGGCGTGCGCTACGTGCCCATGGGGGCGGCGGCGCTGTTGCGGCGGAACCTGCTGGCCTACGGGCTGGGCGGCATCCTCGCGCCCTTCCTCGGCATCAAGATCATCGACGTCATCCTCACCCTGCTGGGGCTTGCCTGACCATGAACGCCATTCTCCGCCCGGCCATCACGATGGTCGTGCTGTCCACGCTGCTGCTTGGCCTGGCCGTGCCGCTGGCCTTCACCGGGGTGGCGGGCGTGGTCCTGCCCCATCAGGCCGGCGGCAGCCTGCTGGTGCGGGATGGCAAGGTCGTCGGCTCCGCGCTGATCGGCCAGGACTTCACCAGCGCGCGCTACTTCCACCCGCGCCCCTCCGCCACCACGGAGCCCGATCCGGAGAAGGAGGGAAGCATGCGTGCCGCGCCCTACAACGCCGCCGCCTCCGCCGCCTCCCAGCTCGGCCCGACCTCCGCCGCGCTGCGGGACACGGTGGCGGCGCGCATCGCGGCGCTTGGCGGGGGGCCGGTGCCGGCGGATGCCGTCACCGCCTCGGGCTCCGGCCTCGACCCCCATATCAGCCCGGAGAATGCGGCGCGCCAGCTGCGCCGCGTGGCGCAGGCGCGCGGCCTGCCGGAAGCCCGCGTGGCGGCGCTGGTCGCGCGCCACAGCAGCGGGCCCGAATTCGGCCTGCTGGGCGAAAGGCGGGTCGATGTGCTCCGCCTCAACCTCGCCCTCGATGCCCTGCGCTGATCGCTACTGCCAGGGCGTGCGTTCCCAGATGCGCTGGTAGCGGGCGAGCTGGGCGGGCATCTGCGCCTCCCACTCGCCCCCACGCAGGAAGGCCATGGCCAGTTCCAGCTGGCGCACCTTCTCCGCCCATTCGGGCGTCGCGATCACCTTCGCGATCGCATCCTCCAGCCGCTTCGCGATCTCGTCCGGGATGCCGCGCGGCGCGCCGAGCCCGCGCTCGCTGCTCATCAGCACGTCATAGCCTTCCTCCCGGAAGGTCGGCACGTCAGGCATCAGCTCCCAGCGCCGCTCGCCCATGCCGGCGATGGGGCGCAGCAGCGGCGTCTCCTGCCCCAGCATGCCGATCTCGCCGAGGTTGATGCCCGCGACGTCGATCTGGCGGCCGAGGACCGCGTTGCGCACGGGGCCCGCGCCGGCGAAGGGGGCGTGGATGAACTCCGTGCCCGACGCCGCCTCGAACAGGGTCAGGCCGAGATGGTCGTCGGTGCCGATGCCGGAGGAGCCGACGCTGATCGTGCCGGGCCGGCGCTTCGCCGCCTCCACCAGGTCCTTCAGCGTGCGATAGGGGGAGTCGCGGTGCACGACGAAGGCGCTGGGGTCGTCCACGATGCGCGCGATCAGGCGGATCTGCGCGCGGTCGTAGCGCACGCGGCGCTGGACGCCGAGCGAGAGGTAGCCCGGCGTGTTGATGGTGCCGAGCGTATAGCCATCCGGCCGCGCGCCCTGCAGCGCGACATAGGCCGTCTCCCCGCCCGCGCCGGGGCGGTTGGAGACGACGAAATTGGCCCCCGGCAGTTCCGCCGCCAGGAACTGCGCCATGGCGCGCACCATCACGTCGGTGCCGCCGCCGGGGGCGAAGCCCACGATGACCTCGATCGGCCGCGCGGCGGGCCAGGAAGGCTGCGCCAGGGCGGGCGCCGCCAGCGTCGCGGCCCCGGCGGCGAGAAGCGCGCGCCGTGTCGGGCCCTGGGTGATGCTCATGCTGTTCCTCCCGTTGATGATGATGGCCGCGCCGCGTCAGGCCGCCGCGCGCAAGCCGCCCGCGACGACGACGGCGCCCGGTAGCGCCGGCAGCCGCCCGGCCAGCACGGCGACGATGCTCTCCGCCGCGCCGGTGGACATGCCGACCGCGCCGCGCGGGGTATTGGCGGCGAGGTGCGGCGTCGGCAGCACCCGCGGATGGGTGCGCAGCGCGCTGTCCTCCGCCAGCGGTTCCTTCGCGAAGACATCGATGCCCGCCCAGGCCAAATGCCCGGAATCGAGCGCGGCGAGCAGCGCGGCTTCATCGACGATGCCGCCACGCGCGGTGTGGATCAGGATGGCGCCGCGAGGCAGCGCGGCGAGTTCGGCCTGCCCGATCATGCCGCGCGTCGCGGCCTCCAGCGGGCAATGCAGCGACAGCACCTCCGACCGCGCCAGCAGGGCAGGCAGGTCCGTGATGCGCTCCCCGGGGCCCGGCAGCGGGCCCGGCGGCAGCAGCGGGTCATAGGCCGCGACGCGCATGCCGAAGGCCTCGGCCAGGCGCGCGACCTTCGACCCGATGGCGCCATAGCCGACGATGCCGAGCGCCACGCCATCGATGTCGCGCGTCATGCGCGCCGTCTTCTCCCACCTGCCGTCGCGCATGCCCTGCGTGACCGCGGGCAAATCCTTCAGCGCGGCCAGCATCAGCGCCATGGCGTGTTCGGCGACGGAGCGCGAATTGGCGCCGGCCGCGCGCGTCACGGTCAGGCCGCGCGCTTCCGCCGCCGCCAGGTCGATGCCGTCCACCCCCGCGCCGTGGCGCGCGATGACGCGGAGCGCCGGCGCCGCCGCATCCATCACCGTGCCGTTGATCAGGCCCTGGCGGTGCAGCAGCGCGACGGGGCGGTGCCGGGCGATGGCGGCCAGCAGCTCACCCTCCGACGGATAGGCGGAGGTGCAGGGCACGGCGTAGCCGGCGGCTTCCAGGATCGCGACCGCCTCCGGCGCGAGGGAAGCGGCAGTGACGAGGACGACGGGCTTGGCGGCGGGCATGGGGAGGATCCTTGATGGGGGGAACGGTCAGGCGTCGAAACCAGGTTTCATTCTTTCCAGGGGCGCCGGGCCCAGAGGGCCTTCAGCGCCGCCTCCCCGCCCAGCGCGGCGTCGCGATAGGCGGCGCCGACCAGGGGCTTCAGCGGCAGGCCCGCCCGTGCGGCGGCCTCCACCCAGGCGGGATCGGCGAAGATGGTCGTGAAGGCCTCCTCCATCGCGCCCCGGATCGCCTCCGGCAGGCCTGCCGGGCCGAAGATCCCCCGGCCGGCGGAGAAGACGACATCGACACCGGCCTCGCGATAGGTCGGGATGTCCGGCGCGGTCGCGTCCCGCGCCTCGCTGGCCAGCGCCAGGCCGCGGATGGCGCCGTCCCGCAGCAGGGGCAGGGCCTCGCTGATGTTGAAGGCGCCGACCTCCAGCTGCCCGCCCAGCAGCGGCACCAGCAGCTGGGAGGTGCCGTTGAACGGGATGTGGTTCAGCCGCACCCCCGCCGCTTCCTCCAGCAGCAGGGCGGCGATGTGGTCGTCCCCGCCGATGCCCGCCGTGCCATAGGCGACATCGCCCGGCCGGGCCCGCGCCGCGGCCAGCAGCCCCGGCAGGCCGCGCAGCGGGCTGTCGGCGCGGACGAACAGGCCGCAGGGGTCTTCCACCACCTGCGCCAGGTAGGTCAGCTCCGCCGGGCGCCAGCGCACCGGGCGTTCGATCGGCTGGCTGAGCACGGTGGGGGTGGCGCAGGCGCCGAGCACGAAGCCATCCGGCGCCGCATTGGCCACCGCCTCCGTCCCCACCTGCCCGCCGGCGCCGGCGCGGTTGGAGACCAGCACCCGCGCCCCCGGCAGCCTGGCCGCCAGGAAGGGCGCGACGGTGCGCGCCATGGCATCCATGCCGCCGCCCGGGGCGAAGGGGACGATGATCTCGATCGGCCGCCCGGCCGGCCAGCCGCGCTGGGCCAGGGCCGGGGTCGCCAGGGCAAGGCCCGCGGCCAGCGCGGCGCGACGGCCGAAGCGGATTGGCGGCATGGTGGCGGTCTCCTTCCCCTCAATCTTATTGACAAGCGTCTTGGCAGGAGGCTCATAGCGAAACGCCATTTCAAAATGCAAGCCCTGATCGATCAGGGCGCAGCCAGGGAAGGAACCCGATCCATGCTCACCCGCCGCCGGATCCTGCACGCCGCCCTCGCCGCCGCGCCGCTGGCCCTGCCGCGCGCCGCTTTCGCCCAGGCCGAGGCCTGGCCGTCCCGCCCCATCCGCCTGGTCGTGGCCTGGGCGCCCGGCGGCGCCGTGGACACCATCGCGCGACGGCTCGCCCCCAAGCTCTCGGAAAGCCTCGGCCGGCCGGTGGTGGTGGAGAACAAGTCGGGGGCCACGGGCACGATCGGCGCCGCCGATGTCGCCCGCGCCGCGCCGGATGGCCACACGCTGCTCGCGATGGACAACACCTATGCGATGCTGCCCTACCTGTTCCAGCGCCTGCCCTTCGACCACGCCACCGCCTTCCGCCCCGTGACGGTCAGCGCCTTCTCCCCCGTGATGATCGCCGTGCACCGGGACGCGCCCTGGCGCGACCTCGCCAGCCTGGTCGCCGCGGCGAAGCGGGAGCCGGAGCGGATCACCTACGGCACCGGCGGCATCGGCAGCGCGCCCCATTTCGCCACCGCCGCCTTCGCCCAGGCCGCCGGCATCCGCATGCTGCACGTGCCCTTCCGCGGCGCCGGCGATGCGGTGACGGCGGTGATCGCGCGGCAGGTCGATCTCGTCATGGTCTCGCTCGGCTCCGCGCTCGGCCACGTCCAGGGCGGCGCGCTGCGCGTGCTGGCGCTGAGCGGCGCGCGCCGCAGCCCGGCCTTCCCGGATGTGCCGACCTTCCCCGAAGCCGGGCTGCCGAATCTCGGCCCGAACGGGGAGGGCGTGGTGAACTGGTCGGGCCTGGCCGCGCCGGCCGGTACGCCGGATGCCATCGTGGCCCGGCTGCAGGCCGATGTCGCGAAGGCGCTGCAGGCGGACGACATGCGCGACTTCCTCGCCTCCATTGCCTCGGTGCCCGGCGGCATGCCGCCCGCCGCCTTCGCCGCCCTGCTGGCGGAGGAGACGCAGCGCTGGCGCGGCGTGGCGGAGACCAGCGGCATCGAGCGGCAGTAGCGCCATGGGCTATTTCGCGCCGCCGCCGCGCCTCGGCACGGAAGTCTTCACCCGCCTGCCCGACCGCTTCCGCCAGCCGCGCCCGACCGCCTGGGCGCGCTGGAACCGCGGGGGGCGGGCAATCGACAGCTTCCTCGAAGGCCCCTGCTTCGATGAACAAGGCCGGCTCTACGTCACCGACATCCCCTTCGGCCGCATCTTCCGCATCGCCCCCGATGGCGAATGGACGCTGGTCGCGGACTATGATGGCTGGCCGAACGGGCTGAAGGTGGCGCCTGACGGCACGCTGCTCGTCACGGACTACAAGCGCGGCCTGCTGCGCATCGATCCCGGCAGCGGGGCTGTCACGCCGCTGCTGGAGGATGCGCGGAGCGAAGGCTTCAAGGGCCTGAACGATCTCTACCTCGCTTCCGATGGCAGCATCTTCTTCACCGACCAGGGCCAGACCGGCCTGCATGATCCGACAGGCCGCGTCTATCGCCTCTGGCCGGATGGGCGGCTCGACCGGCTGATCGGCACGGTGCCGAGCCCGAACGGCATCGTCGTCGCGCCGGACCTCTCGCATTGCCTGGTGGCCGTGACGCGCGCCAACCAGGTCTGGCGCCTGCAGCTGCATGGCGATGGCGCGGTGACCAAGGCCGGCATCTTCATCCACCTGCATGGCGGCCCCGGCGGGCCGGATGGCCTGGCCTTCGCGCCCGATGGCCAGCTGCTGGTGGCGCATACCGGCATCGGCACGGTCTGGCGCTTCAACGCCAGGGCGGAGCCGACCCTCGCCCTCACCTCCTGCGCCGGCGCCTCCACCACCAATCTCTGCCTGGGCGGCCCCGGGGGCCGCGACCTCTTCATCACGGAAAGCGAGACAGGCTGCGTGCTGCGCGCCCGGCTCGATCTGGGCTAGACAGGGGGCGGGGCAGCCGGAGGCAGGCATGGCGGAGAAGGCGAAGCGGCGACCGGCGCTGGAGGGCGTGGCCTCGGCGGACCGCGCCCTCACGCTGCTCTCCGCCTTCCGCAAGGGCGACCGCGACCTCTCCCTGGCCGAGCTGGCGGAGCGGACGGGTCTGGTGAAGAGCACCATCATGCGCCTCGCCATCTCGCTGGAGGAGCATGGCTACCTCGCCCGCGCGGCGGATGGGTCCTACCGGCTGGATGCGGAGGTGCTGCGCCTCGGCACCATCTACACCCAGTCCTTCCGCATGGAGGCGCATGTGATGCCGGTGCTGGAGGAGCTGGTCGCCCGCACCGGGGAGACCGCGGCCTTCTACGTCCGGCGCGGGGAACAGCGGCTCTGCCTGTTCCGCGTGGACAGCCCGCATCTGCTGCGCCTGCATGTGCGCGTCGGCGATGCGCTGCCGCTGGACAGTTCCGCCATCGCCCAGGTGCTGCGCGCCTTCACGCCGCGGCCCCTGCCGGATTACGCCGCGGCGATCGACCTGCCGATCGTCACCATGGGCGCCACGGATCCGCATACCGGCTCCATGGCCGTGCCCGTCTTCGGGCCGGGCGATGCGCTCGCCGGCGCGCTGGCGCTCTCCGCCCCCGTCATCCGCTGGACGCCGGAAGCGGTCGCTTCGGCACGGCCGATCCTGACGGAGGCCGCCATCGCGCTGACGCGCCGCATCGGCGGCGAAAGGCCGCACCCGCTGCCGGCCGCGGCGGAATAGCCCCGCGGCCGCCGGGGCGTCACAGGGACGCGGTGGCGAAGCCGCAGGCCTGCAGGTCGCGGCGCAGGCGCACCGCTTCCGTGCCCTCCCCGAAGATCGTGGGCTCGCCTCGCAGCGTGGTGCGGGACGCGGTAGGCGCGGCGGCGATGGTCGTCACCTCGAATTTCGGCCGCTCCTCCACCGTGCGGCGTCCGGTGCGATGGCGGTCGAAGACGGTGATCGTCGCGCGACGCTCCGCTTCCATCACGTTCACCACCGGCACCATGTCGCGGCGGACGAAGTGATCGACGATGCAGGCATTGACGGCGTGGTACTCCGCCTGCGTCTCGATCATCGCCAGCGGGTCGCTGGCGCGGAGGCGATCCACCGCCGAGTGGCCGGCGCAGCCCGCCAGCGCCAGGGCCGCGCCGAGCACCGTGATGCGCGAGGCCTGCGCGAAGGGGAACAGGGTCATGGCGACGCCTCCTCAGGGCCGTGCCCGCCTGCTGCGGGCATCCGCGATCCCTTCGATAGCGCCGGCAACTTACACCGCGCTTACGGTCCCGCCGGCGGCGGTGCCGCCTCCTCGGCCGCGGCCTCCAGCCGGTAGCCCAGGCCGCGCACGGTCTGCACCACCACCCCGGCATCGACGGAAGCCAGCCGCGCGCGCAGGCGATGCACATAGACCTCCACCGCGTTGGGCTGCACCGCCTTGTCGAGGCCCGCGAGCCGCGCTTCCAGCGTCTCCTTCGAGACGGCGCGCGGCGCGGCGCGCAGCAGCTCCTCGAGCAGCGTGCGTTCCCGCCGCGGCGGATCGAAATTCTGGTCCCGCACCGTCATGTTGCGCGACAGCCGGTCCAGCGCCAGCGCGCCGAGCGTCAGCACCGATGGCGTGCGCCCGCCGCGCCGCAGCGCGACATTGAGGCGCGAGACGAGTTCCTGCAGCGAGATCGGCTTGACCATGTAGTCGTCGGCGCCGAGGTCGAGGCCCTCGCAGATCTCCGCCACCTCGCCGCGCGCGGTCATCACCAGCGCGGCGGGCGCATCGGCGCGGTGGCGCAGGCGGCGCACCAGGTCCAGCCCATCCCCATCCGGCAGGCCGCGATCCACCACGGCCACGTCGAAGTCGAGGCTGTCGAGCGACGCCTGCGCATCCGCGAGCGTGCCGACCGTCTCCACCTCCCACCCCGCGCGGCGCAGCCCCTCCTTGAACAGCGCCGCCAGGCGCGCATGATCCTCGACGAGCAGGACACGCATCGTCATGCTCCGCTCCGTGATCCGGCAGGGATCGCGCCGTGAACGCCATCGCGGCGCCGTTCGCTGGAAGGGACCATGCTCATGGCACGCTCATACAGCCTCATCGCCCGTCTCGCCCTCTGGCATGCGGCAATCGGTCTCGTCTCGCTCGGCATCGGCGGCATCCTGCTGCACCGGATCGTCAACGAGGTGGTCTGGAACGAACATCGCCGGTCCATCATGGCCTCGGCCAGCGAGATCACCGAAAGGCTGCAGCGCGACGGTGTCAAGGGCCTCGGCCAGCCCTTCTCGCTGGAGACCGCGCGCCGCTTCAACTCGACCTCCGGCTCGCTGATGTATGTGGTGCTGGACCCCGCCGGCCGCCAGATCGGCGCCTCGCCCGGCTCGCAGGATGCGCTGCCGCGCTTCGAGGGGGATGACGCCCCGGCGCATGACTTCCGCACCGGCCGCGACGGATCGCATGTCTGGGGAGCCACGGAGGTGCTGAACACGCCGGATGGCCCGTTGACCTTCCAGGTCGCGCAGGACATGGGCCGCAGCTACGTCGTGCTGGACGATGTGCCGACGGCCGCGCTGCGCCCGGTGATGACCGTGCTGGGCGCCGGCGCGCTGCTGCTCTTCCTCGCCAATGTGGGGCTGCTGCTGCTGACGCTGCGCCCGCTGCGCGCCGCGGCGCGGGAGGCGGAGCGGATCGGCCATGGCGGGCCGCCCCGCCTCAGCCGCGACCGGCTGTCGGTGGAGGTGGCGCCGTTGATCGATGCCGTGAACGGCGCGCTCGACCGGCTGGATGACGCGCTGGAATGGCAGCGCGGCTTCTCCGCGGAAGTCGCGCATGAACTCCGCACGCCGCTCGCCGTGCTGCATGCCGAACTCGACCTTCTCGGCAGCGACGAGGTGACGGCGCGGCTGAAGCGTGATGTGGAGGGGTTGGCCCAGCTCGTCTCCGAATTGCTGGAAGCCGCCATCACCGCGCGCGACCTGCCGATGCGCGACGACATCTTCGATATCGCCACCCTGGCGGAGGAAGCGAGCCGCCGCATCGCCGCCGTGCTGGGCGCGGAAGGCCATGACATCCGCGTCCTCGCCTCCTCCGGCCCGGTATCCATCCGCGGCCATGCGGAGGCGATCGGCCGCGCGCTGCGCAACCTCATCGAGAATGCCGTGGCGCATTCGCCGGCGGGCGCGCCGGTGGAACTGCGCATCCTGCCGCCCCGCCGCGGCGTCGTGACCATCGAGGTGGCGGATCGCGGCAGCGGCGTGCGGGAGGAGGACATGGCGACGATCTTCCGCCGCCACTGGCGGTCGGGCGATACGCATCGCCGCGGCCTCGGCCTCGGCCTCTGGATCACCGAACGCGTGGTGCTGGCGCATGGCGGCACCATCGCCGTCCGGAACGAAAGGCCGGGCGGCGCGGTGTTCAGCATCCGGCTGCCGGTCGCGCGTACCGCCTAGCGCGTTGCGTCAATCCTGCGCGGCGCGGTCGATGAACAGCGCGCCGCCGGTCACCACGCGGGCCCCGGGGCGCAGCCCCTCCGTCACCTGCACGAAGCCATCGGCCTGCAGCCCCGTGCGGACCTGGCGCAGCACGAAGCGATCCTCGCCCAGCGCCTCCCACAGCGTCACCGCATGGCCGTGGCGGATCAGCGCCCCGGCCGGCACCGCCAGCGCATCCGGCGCATCGCCCAGCGCGATGCGGAAGGTGGCGAACATCTCCGGCTTCAGGGCCTGGTCCGTGTCGCGGACCGAAGCGCGCACCGTCAGGCGGCGCGTCACCGGATCGATCGCGCTGGCGACATGGCCGATCACGCCGGGGAAGCTGCGGCCGGGCAGGGCATCGACCGTGACCTCCACGGCCTGGCCCTGCCGCATCGCCGGCGCATCCAGCTCCCGCACCTGCGCCACCATCCACATCTCCGACAGGTCGGCGATGGTGAAGACGGGATCGCCGCCGCCGGCCGTCAGCCACTGGTTCGGGCCGAGCCGCCGCTGCACCACCGTGCCGGCCAGCGGCGCCACCACGGCGACGGTCGCATCCACCCGCCGCGTGCGCTCGATCTGCGCCACCGCATCGGCATCCCGGCCCAGCACGCGCAGCCGGTCCCGCGCCGCGGCCAGCACCGCTTCCGCCGTGCGTTCATCGGCCAGCGCATTGGTCAGCTCCGCCTGCGCCTGTTCCAGGTCCCGCCGTGCCGCGGCGCGGGCGGCGAAGAGGTCCCGCTGCCGCGCCTCGTTCCGCCGCGTCAGCTCCACCTGTGCCCGCGCCTTGCCCAGCCCATCCACCGCGGCGAGGAGATCATTCGCCGCCTGGCTGAGATCCGTCGTCTCGATCTCGAACAGCACGTCGCCCGCCTGCACCTGCTGGCCCTGCTGGACGAGCACGCGGCGCACACGGCCGGAATAGGGGGCGAAGACCGGCGTCGCGCGATCCTCGTTATACGCGATGCGCCCCTCGGCCACGCGTTCCTCCCGGAAGGCGCGCAGCGCCACGGGCTGCACGCGCAGCAGCCGCGCCTCCGCGGGCGAGAGGCGGAAGGAGCCATCGGCCATGCGGCTGCTCGTCGCCGCCTGCGCCGGCCGCACGACGGCGACGCTGCCGCCCGTCATCTCGTGGTAGCCGAAGCCGGCGATGGCGGCCGCCAGCACCACGCCGCCGCCCAGCCACAGTGCCAAGCGCCGCCGCGGCGCCGTGGCCGGCGGGGAAACGCCCTCCGTCATCACGCTTTCCGTGAGGCCGGCAGCCTGAGGCGGCGTCATCATGTTCATGGTCGGTGGTCGTCCTGGCCAGGCGCTGTCGCCGAGCGAAGCGCATCCGCGATCCTCCGGCCATTCTCCTCTAGCGCGGGCGGCTTACACCCAGCTTACGGGTGCGGCGGCGCCCTTCCGGAAGCGCCGGCGAGCGGGCAATCAATCCCCGGCGACGCGTCGGATGACCGCCAGCCGATCCCGTATCCGGAGTGCCAGCCTTGCGCTTCCTTGTCGCCGTGTCGCTGGAGCGACGGCCGCTGCTGCTGCTCTTCTTCGTCGTCTTCCTCGTGGTCGGCGTGCTCGGCTTCCGGCAGCTGAACATCGAGGCCTATCCGGACCCCGTGCCGCCCACCGTCGTCGTCATCACCCAGAATGCCGGCCAGAGCGCGGAGGAGATCGAGCGCTACATCACCGTGCCGATCGAGGTCGCGATGTCCGGCCTGCCGAACCTGACGACGGTGCGCTCCACCTCCCTCTTCGGCCTCTCCGACGTCCGCGTGCAGTTCAACTTCAACTACACCTATGAGGAAGCGGTGCAGCAGGTGCTGAACCGCCTCGGCCAGATCGGCGACCTGCCGAATGGCGCGCAGCCCGGCATCTCCCCGGCCTCCCCGATCGGGGAGATCATGCGCTACCGCCTGGTGGGGCCGCCCGGCTATCCGCTGGAGGATCTGAAGACCCTGCAGGAATGGGTGCTGGACCGGCGCTTCAAGCGCGTGCCGGGCGTGATCGACGTCACCTCCTTCGGCGGGCTGTCCAAGACCTATTCGGTGCAGGTGGATCTCGCCCGGCTCTCCGCCTACGGCATCGCGCTGCCCGCGGTGGTGGAGGCGATCCGCGGCGGCTCCGTCAATGTCGGCGCCGGCACGCTGAATGTGGGACCGCAATCCTTCGTCGTGCAGGGCATCGGCCTGATCCGCGGCGTGGAGGATATCGGCCATGTCGTCATCGGCGTGCGGGACGGCAATCCGGTGCTCGTCTCCGATGTCGCGACGGTGGAGATCGGCAACCTGCCGCGCCTCGGCATCGCGGGGCATGAGAATGACGACGATGTCATGCTCGGCACGGTGCTGATGCGCCGTGGCGAGCAGACGCTGCCGACCATCCATGGCGTGCAGCGGGAGGTGGAGCGCATAAATGCCGGCGGCGTGCTGCCGCCCGGCGTGCGCATCGTGCCGCTCTATGACCGGGAAGACCTGGTCTCCACCACCACGCAGAAGGTGGTGAAGAACATCCTGGAAGGCGTGGCGCTGATCCTGGTGATCCAGTGGCTGTTCCTGGGCGACCTGCGCGGCGCCATCGTGATCGCCGCCACCATCCCCTTCGCCTTCTTCTTCGCCGTGCTGATGATGCTGGGCCGGGGCGAGAGCGCCAACCTGCTCTCGCTCGGCGCGCTCGATTTCGGCCTGCTGGTGGATGCGACCGTCATCATGGTGGAGAACATCTTCCGCCACCTCCACCTGGCGCGCCATTCGCACCCCGGCCAGCCGCCACGGCCCGTGCCGATGACGGTGCTGCGCGCGGCCGGCGAGGTGGACAAGGCAATCTTCTTCTCCATCCTCATCATCATGGCGGCCTTCATCCCCCTCTTTGCCATGGGGGGAATCGAGGGCCGCATCTTCGGCCCCATGGCCAAGACCTACGCCTATGCCATCGCCGGCGCGCTGCTCGCGACCTTCACCATCACGCCCGCCCTGTCCGCTACGCTGTTCAAGCCGGAGACGGAGGAACGCGACACCTTCGTCATGAAGGGCATCAAGTGGGGCTTCGTGCGGCTCTTCGCCGCCGGGCTGCGGCGCCGTGCCGTGACGCTCGGCTTCGCCGCGCTGATGCTGCTGGGCAGCGGCGGCGTGCTGTCGCGGCTCGGCGCGGAATTCCTGCCGACGCTGGAGGAAGGCAGCATCTGGCTGCGCGCCACCATGCCCGCCACCATCGCGCTGGAGGAAGGCAACCCGATCGCCAACCGCATCCGCCGCGTGCTGATGGAGTTCCCGGAGGTGATCACCGTCACCTCCCAGCAGGGGCGGCCGGATGACGGCACGGACAGCGCCGGCTTCTTCAACGCGGAGTTCTTCGTCCCCCTTGTGCCGCAGGCGCAGTGGAAGACGGCGCATGAGCGCGAGGGCCTGGTCGCGGCCGTGGCGCGGCGGCTGGAGGCGGAGTTCGTCGGTGTCGAGTTCTCCTTCTCCCAGACCATCTCGGACAACGTGCAGGAAGCCGCCAGCGGGGTGAAGGGCGCCAATGCCGTGAAGGTGGTGGGGCCGGATGTGGAGGTGGCCTCCCGCCTCGCCGACCAGATCCGGCGTGAGATGGCGCAGGTGCCAGGCGTGGCCGATCTCGGCGTGCTGCTCAGCACCGGCCAGCAGACCGTGACCATCACGGTGGACCGCGCCCGCGCGGCGCGGCGCGGCCTCAGCGTGAGCGACGTGAACACCGCCCTGTCCGCCGCCATCGGCGGGCAGGCCGCGGGCGCGGTGTATGAAGCCGGCGGCGACCGCAACTTCCCCATCATCGTCCGCCTGGCGCCCCGCTACCGCGACGGGATCGAGGCGATCGGCCGCGTGCCGGTCGGCGGCAATGCGGTGCTGGCCGATGTCGCGACCATTGAGCTGACCTCCGGCCCTTCCTACATCTACCGCGAGAATTCCGAACGCTACGTCCCGGTGCGCTTTTCCGTCCGCGGGCGCGATCCCGCCAGCACGGTGGCGGAGGCGCAGAGCCGCGTGGCCTCCGCCGTCCAGCTGCCGAACGGCTATCGCCTGGAATGGGTCGGCGAATTCCGCAACCTGCAGATGGCGATCGCGCGGCTGATGGTGGTGGTGCCGATCACGCTCGTCATCATCGCGGTACTTCTCTACGTCTCCTTCGGCCGGTTGCGGGAAACCGCGATGGTCTTCGCCATGCTGCCGCTCTCCATCTCCGGCGGCGTCTTCGCCCTCGCCCTGGCAGGGCTGAACTTCTCCGTCCCCGCCGCCATCGGCTTCCTGGCGCTGCTCGGCATCACGGTGATGGAGGCGATCATCTTCCTCTCCTACTTCAACCAGCTGCGGGAACAGGAAGGGCTCGACTGGACGGCGGCGCTGAACCGCGCCGGGGCGGACCGGCTGCGGCCGGTGATGATGACCTGCTTCGCCTCCTTCTGCGGGCTGCTGCCGATGGCGCTCGCCTCCGGCATCGGCGCCGACGTCACCAAGCCGCTGGCGGTGGTGGTGGTGGGCGGCATCGGGCTGGTGCCGGTCTTCATCCTCGTCGTGCTGCCCGCCGCGGTGGACCTGTTCGGCCGCCGCCTGGCGGCGCGCGACGATGCCGCGGAGGCCGCCGCCGCCGCGAAGCAGCCCCGCCCCGCGTGACATGACCCGATGCAGCCCGGATTCCCGCCCATGAAGCCCGCCGCCGCCCTCTGCCTCGCGATCCTCGCCGCCTGGCCCGCCGCCCGGCCCCTGGCCGCCGAAACCCGCGCCACCGCCCCCGCCAGTGGCGGGCTGACGCTGGCCGACGCGCAGGCGATGCTGCTGGAGCGCAACCTGGCGCTGGCCGCCGCGCGGCGCGGCGTGGAGATCGCCCGCGCCCAGCGCCTGGTGGCGGATACCGCGCCGGCGGGATCCATCACCTATGGCCAGACGGCCGCGCAGATGAGCGAGGAGCGCCGCCTCTCCGGCTTCTACGGCAACCGCGCCGTCTCGCCGCTCAACAATGCCAGCTTCACCCTCAACGTGGTGGTGGAACGCGGCGGCAAGCGGGAATTGCGCACGCTCGTCGCCGCCGAACAGGTGAGCGTCGCGGAGGCACAGTTGCTGGATGCGATGCGCGACCAGCTCTTCCAGCTCCGCCAGGCCTTCATCAATGCCCTGCAGGCACGCGCCGACCTGCGCGTGGCGCTCGACAACCGCAACAGCCTGAACCAGACGGAGGCGCTGCTGGCGCGGCAGGTGCGCCAGGGCGGCATCGCGGAATCGGAACTGCTGCGCTTCCAGGCCAGCCGCCTGCCCTTCGAACAGCAGGTCGCCGCCGCCATCCAGGCGCAGGCGGCGGCGGTGGCGCGGGTGGCGGCGCTGCTCGGGCAGGATGCGGTGGCGCGTGGCGCGACGCTCGAACTCGGCGGCAGCCTGGCGAACCAGGCGCCGCTCGGGCTGACCCAGGCCGCGCTGGCGGCCGCGATCGGGGAGCGTCCGGACGTGCTGGCGGCGGAACGCGGCGTGGCGGCGGCGGATGCCTCCACGCGCCTCGCGGAGGCGGGGCGGTCGCGCGACCTCTCCATCGGCGGCAGCCTCAGCCGCACGGAACTCAGCCAGGACCTGCCTTCCGCCAGCCGCGGGCTGCGCGCCAACAACGCGGTCGGCATCACGCTGTCCGTGCCCATCTTCACGCAGCGCATCACGGAAGGCGGCATCGCGGTGGCCATGGCGCAGCGCGCGCAGGCGCGGGCGCAGGCGGATGGCGTGCGCGCCAATGCGCTGGCGGACCTCGCCGCCGCCTGGGCGGGCTACGAACAGGCGCGCACGCTGATGGCGCTGACCAGCGGCGCGGTGTTGCGCCGGGCGGAGGAAGCCTACCGCGCGACGGAAGCCGCCTACCTCGCCGGCGGGCGCAGCCTGCTGGACGTGCTGGATGCGCTGCGCACGCTGAACGCCACGCGCCAGGCCGCCAATGCCGCCCAGGCCGCGCATGCGCTGGCGCTGGCGACGCTGGAACAGGCCAGCGGGGTCGGCGGGATCATGCCGCGGCTGTAGGGGCCCCGCCCGCGAAGGCCGGGTCGTGGCGGCGGCAGATTTCCGCTGCCGGGACCGCGCGCATCTCCGCGATCCCCGCCGCCAGGCGATCGCGCGGCCAGTCCCACCAGGCGATGCGCAGCAGGCTGTCGCGCACCGCCTCGGGAAAGCGGAAGCGCAGCACGCGGCCGGGATTGCCGACGACGATGGCGAAGGGGGCCACATCCTTCGTCACCACCGCCCCGGCGCCGATCGCCGCCCCCGTGCCGATGGTCACGCCGGGCAGCACGATGACGCCATGGCCGAGCCAGACATCATGGCCGAGCGTGACGCGCTTGCCCCGCCGCCAGTCGAAGAAGCCGGCCTCGTCCTCACCGAGTCCGTAGGCGCTGGCGCGATAGGTCACATGGCTCAGCGCCACGCGGTCCAGCGGGTGGTTGCCGGGGTTGATGCGCACATGGCTGGCGATGGAACAGAAGCGGCCGATGGTCGCGTAGATGATCTGGCTGTCATGGACGACATAGGAGTAGTCGCCGAACTCCGTTTCCGCGACCGTGCTGCGCGCGCCCACTTCCGTGTAGATGCCGAAGCGGCAGTCGCGCACCTTCGCCGTCGGATCGATGAACGGGTCGAGGCCGAGGCGCTTGGTCGCGCTCCCCGGATCCTGGTAGGCGGTCACGCGCGGATCAGTCTCAGCCTCAGCCATCGGCTGGCTCCATCGATGAGGGCGACGGTGGCCAGGACCATCAGCAGGATGAAGGCGGCCTCGTCCCAGTTGTTGATGCGGATGCGGTCGGACAGCGCCAGCCCGATGCCCCCGGCGCCGACCACGCCGAGGATGGTGGCGGAGCGCGTGTTGCTCTCGAAGACGTAGAGCACCTGCGAGAGCATGACAGGCAGCGCCTGCGGCAGCAGCCCGTAGCGGATCACCAGCAGGCGGGAAGCGCCGGCGCCGCGCACGCCCTCCACCTGCCGCCGTTCCGTCGCCTCCAGCGCCTCCGAGAAGGTCTTCGCCAATGTCCCGATATCGGGCAGGGCGAGGGCCAGGATGCCGGCGAAGGGGCCCATGCCGACGGCGGAGACGAAGATCAGCGCCCAGACCAGGCTATCGATGGCGCGCAGCCCGTCGAAACCGCGGCGGATGGTGAAGCGCGCCCAGGCATTGGCGACCACCGTCCCGGCGCCGAGGAAGGCGAGGGGCAGCGCCACGAGCGCGGCCAACAGCGTGCCGAGGAAGGCCATGGCCAGCGTCTCCGCCAGCGCGCGCAGCAGGTCCGGCAGGGCGCCACCGGGCGATGGCGGCAGCATCAGCACGACCAGCCAGCCGAGTTTCCCTAATCCCTCCCACACACGGTGGGGCGAGGCATCGACGCGCCACAGTGCCAGCAGCAGCAGCGTGAATCCCAGCGTGACGATCAGGCTGGTGCGACGCGTGATCATGCGCCCGCCGCCGCGCCCGGCCCGATGATGCGGTGGCGCAGCCGCCCGCAGGCCAGGTCGATCGCCGTCACCGTCAGCAGGATGAGCAGCAGGATGGCGGAGATGTCGGGATAGCTGAACTGGCGGACGGAGAGATACAGCTCCTCCCCGATGCCCCCCGCGCCGACGATGCCCAGCACCGAGGCCTCCCGCACATTGATCTCGAAGCGCAGCAGGCCGAAGGAGAGCATGTCCGGCAGGGATTGCGGCAGCACGCCGAAGCGCATCGCCTGCGGCCAGGTGCCACCCGCGGCGCGCACCGCCTCCACCGGGCGGAGGTCCGCATTCTCATGCACCTCCGCGAACTGCTTGCCGAGCGCGCCCCAGCTGTGCAGCGCCAGCGCCAGCACGCCCGCGAAGGGGCCGAGGCCGAAGGCGTAGACGAAGATCAGCGCGAAGACGAGCGTCGGCACCGTGCGCGCCAGTTCCAGCACGCGGCGCGAGAGGGACACCGCCCAGCGCGGGGCGAGCGTCGCCGCCGCGGGAAAGGAGAAGAGCAGCGCGGCAACAGCGCCGAGCAGCGTGCCGGCATAGGCGATCAGCAGCGTGTCGAGCAGCAGCACGACCCAATGATCGAGCCCCCAGAACCACTCCGCGAGGTCATCGCCCAGCCTGTCCCAGCGCAGCACGGGGATGGTGCGCCAGACATAGTCGGCGGCCATGGGCAGGCCGCGCGCCAGGCGGGCGAGATCGACCTCCCCGACCCAACTGGCCACCAGGATGGCGGCCAGGAAGGACAGCCCCCAGCCAGCCCAGGCGCCGCGCCGGCGGCGGCGCGCCTGCTGCCAGGCGGCCTCCGCGGCCTGGATGGTGATGGCGCTCACGTACCGCGGTTGCGACGGCGCGCGAGGTTCTCCTCCACCACGGCGATCACGTCGGCATAATCCTCATGTCGCGTCGGCGCGACGCCGCTGGCATTGGAGGCGGCGACGCGGAAGGCGGCGGGGTCACGTTCCGGCATGGCGAAGACGGCATCGCGCCAGTCGCGGCGAAGCCCCTCCGGCAGGTCGGCGCGCATCACCCAGGGGGAGTTCGGGATCATGGGGCTGGTCCAGACGATGCGCGTGGCGCCGGGCGGGACCATGCCCTTCTCCGTCATGCGCTGGATGTTGCCGTGGCGGTCGTTGGACCAGAAGGTCGCGGCGGCGTCGTAGGTGCCGTTGAGCACGGCGATGACGCTCTGCTCATGGCTGCCGGAGAAGCCGGTGCGGCCGAAGAACTGCTCCGGCACGAAGCCCTGGCGGCGCAGGAAATAGGCCGGAAAGGCGAAGCCGCTGGCGGAGTTGGGATCCGCGAAGGCGAAGCTGCGGCCGCGCAGATCCTCCATCCGCTGGAAGGGGCTGTCCGCCTTCACGAAGGCGACGGAGTGATAGCCCGTGGCCCCCTCATTGTCGCGGTCGCGGGCGAAGGGGATGACGCGGTCGCCCATCACGCGCCGGGCTAGCGCGTAGTTGGCCGGCCCGATGCGGGCGAATTCGATGTTGGAACTCCGCATCGCTTCCACGACACCGGCATAGTCGGTGGCGCGGAAGACGCGCAGCGGCACGCCGAGCGTGCGCTGGATGTAGTCCTGGAAGGGCTGCTGCCGCGCCACCGCATCCCGCTCATTCTCCGCGGAGGAGATGCCGAGCCGAAGCTCGCGGAACTGGCTGCGCCAATCCGCCTGGGCCAGGGACGGCGCCGCCAGCAGGCTGGCGGCACCGGAGAGCAGGATGCGACGACGATGCATGGTGCCAGTCCTTCCGCGTCAGCGCGCGCGCAGCAATTCGGGCACGCGCAGCAGGATCAGCTCATTCGCATCGGCCTGGAAGAAGTGGCGTCCGGCGCTGAAGGGCAGGTTGTTGTCGTTGCCGACGATGATGTGGTCTTCATCCACCATCGCCACATCCTCGATGGTGAAGAAGGGGAAGGTGAAGCGGTCGCGCGGCGCATTCGCGGGCAGGTCGCCGCGGATGCGCGCCAGGCCTTCGCTGTCGCGGATGGCCATCAGGTCGATATGCCCGATCTTGCGCACGAAGCCCTCGGCATCCGTCTGCGCCATGTCCACCAGCGTGATGCGCTTGACGCGCGCGGGCAGCGGGAAGCAGGGGGCGGCGCGCGTCGGCTGCTGGCCCTGGCCGCAGGCGAGGCCGGGGTCGCCCTCCCCGTTGTCGCGCTCGATCACCAAGGCGCGCGTGGCATCGATGAAGTTGAAGTCGCCGATCGCGGTGGCTCCCGGCGTCAGGCGGAAGCGCGCGGTGCGGCCGGTCCATTCCCCGCGCGGCACGCTGTATTCCAGCACGCGCAGGAACTGGCCTTCCGGCTGGTCGGAATTGGGCGCGAAGAGCGGCTGTTCCAGCATGGCCCAGATCGTCTGCCCATCCGGCGTCAGCGCCATGCCCTCATAGCCCCCGGAGCGCCGGACGCGGTAGGCAACGCCGGCCGTGGGCGTGGCGGCGACCTGCAGCGCGGGATTGTCCGGGCCCATCAGCACCTGGTTGTCCATCCGAGTCTCGACCACGCGCAGCACGCGGCCCGCGGCATCGACATGGACAAGGAAGGGGCCGAATTCCTCGCCGATCATGAAGCTGCCATCGGGCAGGGGCTGGATGCTCTCCGGATCGAAATCGGCGCCGGTGAGGTAGCGCGCATCGGTGCCCTCATGCGCGATGCGGAAGGGGATGCGGCGCAGCGGGTCGGAGAGGAAGACCGTGCGCAGCAGTTCCACCTGGCCGCTCTGCCAGTCGGGGCGCACCTTGTGGAACATCAGCAGCGTGTCGCCGCTGTTGCGGCGGTTGCCGAAGCCGTTGTCGGTCAGCACCCAGTAGTTGCCGGGCTCGCCCGCCACGGGCTTGATGCCGGAGAAGCCCTGCACGGGCTGGCCGATGAAGGGGAAGGCGATGCCGGTGGGGCGGTTGCCGTGCAGCGGCCCCGTATCGCCCATCACCGCGCCCGGCCGGTCGATGCGAAGGTTGCCGGGCCCCGCGAACTTGCCGGAGACCAGCGCATCCCGCGGCGCATCGGCCGGCGGCAGCGCCATGGTGAAGGCGGGCAGGATGGCATGGCCGGCCAGGGTCGCTTCGAAGCGCTGGTCGGCGATGGCGGCGTGAGACAGGCCGATCAGGGCCGTGGCGGCAAGCAGCAGGCGTCGCATCGCGATATGTCCATCCCCCGGTTGATGGGCCGGGCTTTAGACAGGGCGCGTTGCCGCTGCTTGACGGTGATGTGACGTTGTCGTGGCGGCGGTCACGGCTGGCCCTGCCAGGGCGGGCCATCCAGCAGGCGGTCGATCCAGGCGCGCGCCTCCGCCATCAACGCGGCGCGGCCCTGCGGCACGTTGTTGCGCAGCTGGATGGGCGGCCGCGCCGGCACCGGCGCCACGGGGATGATGCGCACGGCCCAGCCGCGCCGGCGGCGCGACACGCGGATGCAGTGCCCGCGATGGAAACTGGCACCCGCCCCGCATCCCTCGGCCACGCGTCATCCGCCCCTGTCATCGGCAGGAGCCTCGCCTCGCCGCCGCCCGCGGGCAAGGCCGGCCATGCGGCCGGGCGATGACGCTTCCATGAAGTATCGATGACATCCCCGCGCGCCGCGTCGCGCTCCGCGCATTCCGCCGGGGAGAAGGGGGCGCCGGCCGCGGCGCCCCCTTCGCCGTCAGCGCCGGCTGACGTTCCAATAGACCGGAGCGGGCGGGTTCAGCAGGCCCGTCAGGTTCGCCCGGTGCGCGCGCAGCTGGTACTGCACGCCGATCGGGATGTAGGGCACCGTCTGCAGCGCGCGCGCCTGGATCTGGGCGGCGATCTCCCGCTTGCGCGCCTCGTCCGGCGTATCGGCGAAGGCGGCGCGCAGGCGCTCGATCTCCTCGTCGCAGGGCCAGCCGAACCAGGCGCGGTCGCAGTTGGACCGCAGGCCGAGGTGGCTGACCGGCTCCATCATGTCGAGCCCGCCGGGGCCGGAGATGAAGACGCTCCAGCCGCCGCGCGCCACCGGCTCCCGCGACTGCCGCCGTGCCACCACCGTCGCCCAGTCCATCGCCTGCACATCGGTGCGCAGCCCGATGCTGCGGAACAGCTGGTCGGCCACCAGCGTGAAGGCGTTGATGTTGGTGTTCTCCGCGGCATTGAGGAACACCACCGGCGTCCCGTCATACCCGCTCTCCCGCACCAGCTGCCGCGCGCGGTCGAGGTTCACCGAAGGCCAGCCCGCCGTCGAATGATAGGGGGAGGAGCAGACATAGAAGCTGTTGCACACACGCCCCTGGGACGGGTCCGTTGTGACGGCGCTGAGAAAATCCTGGCCGTTCACGGCATGCAGCAGCGCCTGGCGCAGCACCGGGTTGTTGAAGGGCGGCTGCGTCGTGTTCAGGCGGATCTGCTGCGCGACGCCCAGATCATCCTGGTTGGCGACGGTGATGTTGCGGTCGCGGCGCAGGACGGAGAGCAGGTCCGCCGGGATGTCCTCCGCGATGTCGATCTCGCCCTTGCGCAGCGCGTCGATCGCCGTCTGCTGGTCCGGCATGATCAGCCATTCCACGCGGTCGAAGCGCGCGACGCGCCCGCCCGAAAGCCCGGCCGCGGCCTCGCCACGCGGGCGGTAGCCGGCATGGCGCGCGAAGACCAGCCGGTCGCCCGCGCGCCATTCATTCGCGACGAAGCGATAGGGCCCGCTGCCCAGCACTTCCGGCACCGGGCGGTTCGCGGGCGTCTGCGCCAGGCGTTCCGGCATGATGAAGGGCACCGGCGCGGCGGGCTTGCCCAGCGCCTCCAGCACCATGCCCCAGGGCGTGTTGAGCGTGAGGGTGAAGGCATTCGCGCCCTCCGCCTCGAACACCGCGCCGCGGGCGATCAGCTGCTGGCCGAGCCCGTCATTCTGCGCCCAGCGGCGGAGCGAGGCGACGACATCCGCCGCGGTGACCGGGGAGCCATCCTGGAACACCAGCCCTTCGCGCAGGCGGAAGCGCCAGACGCGGCCGCCTTCCAGCACCTCATGGCTTTCCGCCATCTGCGGGCGGATGCGCAGCTGGTCATCCACGGCGAAGAGCGTGTCATAGACCATGTAGCCCATGTTCCGGGCCATGCTGTCCGACCCCAGATGCGGGTCCGTGATGCGCACATCGCCGGAGGGCTTCACGCGCAGCGTGGATTGCGCGGCGACCGGGAGGGCGGTGGCGGCGAGCAACGCCAACGCCAGGGTGACGGATCTTTTCATCTGCGTTCCTCTCTGATGGGGTCAGCCGGCAAGCCTGGCCGGCGGCGTTTCATCCTGCGGTGCCAGCCCGCCCTGGCGGATCAGGGCGTGCACGGCGAAGGCCAGGGCGGCGGCGGGTTCCTGGCCGATGGCGGGGGCGATGAAGCGGATCGCCTGGCGGGCGCCGCCGAACAGGCTGCGGTCCATCCCCTCGGTCACCGCCTCGCGCATCGCCTCGGGTAGCGCGGCCGGCCAGCCGCAAAGCACGACGCGTGCCGCCGGCATCAGGTTCAGCGCATTGCCGATGACGAGGCCGGTGCGGAACAGGGCCAGGCGGATCGCGGCTTCCCGCCGCGGCGTCATGCGCACCAGGGTCGGCCATCCCGCGCCGGCCGCCGCCAGCGCCGCCTCCTCCACCCCGCAGAGCAGCGCGAGCGTGACGGTGGAGGCACTGGCCTCCAGGCAGCCGCGATGGCCGCAGCGGCAGGGATCGCCGGCGGGGTCGAGCACGACGTGGCCGATCTCGATCGGCTGGATGGGGTCGGCGGCCGTCACCGCATCCACCCAGGCGCCGCCGACGCCATGGCCGAGATAGACGAAGAGGTGCCGTTCCTCGACCGGTGCCGCGCCCCGCCCATGCAGGTGCACGGCGGCCAGCGCCGCGACGCTGTTGGCGATGGCGACGGGCACGCCGGGGAAGGCGGCGCCGAGTGCCGCTTCCAGCCCGGCGGGATCGACGGGCAGGATCGGGTTCGGGCTGGCGCCATGGCCGGGGATGGAGACGGCGATCTGCCGCGGTGGCGCGCCGGCGCGGGCGCACCAGCCGCGCAGCTCCGCAATGGCCTCGCCGATCGCGGCCGCCACCGCCCCGGGCGGGCTGCCGGCGGGCAGGGCCAGGCGCGCGCTGCCATCGACCTCCCCCCCCAGCGTGGCGAGGCCGACGCCCAGCCGGTCATTGGCGAATTCCAGCCCGGCCACGCGCTGATCCTTGCGCAGCGTAACCATGGCGGAGGGGCCGCCGGGATAGGGGGCGGGGCGGCGCACCTCCTCCACCAGATTGTCCTGTCGCAGCTCCGCCAGGATGCGGGAGATGCTGGCCTCCGTCAGGCGGCATTCCGCGGCCAGGCGTGGCCGGAACAGGCCATCGCTGGCCAGCAGCCGGCCGAGGATGGCGGCGCGCGTCTGGCGGCGGGAACGCGGTGGCTCGGACATCATCCTTCCCTTGCCCGGCGCCAGGCCGGGCTGATTCATACTTAGGGTAAGGATCAGCCGAAATTCAGGGCGGCGTCAACGCCGCCCTTTCCGCTCAGCCCCCTTTACGATCAGCCTTGGGCGTCCACGCCTTCCCGGTCCACCCGATAGGCATCGGCGGGGTCCGCATTGGCGGCCAGCCAGGCCGGCCCGCCCTTGGCGATCCAGCACCCCGCCGCGATGCGCGACGCCGCGACGATGATGGAGAGATCGACCGGCCGCATGGTGTGGCGCGCCTGTGCCGCCATGATCAGCTGCCCGTGGAACTCTCCCTCCCACATGATGGGCGCGAAGATGGTGGAGCCCATGCGGGACGTCTTCAAATACTGCCGGAAGGTCCCGTGCTCATCCGTGTTCTCCAGCAGCAGCTTGGAGCGGTTGGCATAGACCCAGCCGGGATGGCCGCCATCGATCGGCACCATCAGCCGTCGCTGTTCCGGCGGGAAGCCGAGGCTGCCGACCAGCATGTGGTAGCGCTTGTCAGGCAGCACGAAGAAGGCGCCGGCCACGAAATACTGGCGCTCGCCCGGCTTCAGCGCCCCGGGCCGGAGATGCGCCTCCCGGTCGCCCAGCAGGTCGAAGCAGCCGCGGGCCAGGGCCTGCATCGCCTCCTCCGGCCCCGGCGCATCCAGCGCCTCGGCGCCGGCCTTCTCCAGCATCGCCAGGCCGGCCTGCGGCAGTTCCATGCTCACAGCGCCTGGATCCGGCGCACCAGCGCGCGGCCGTCATTGCCCGCGCGTTCGCAGCGCTGGTACCAGTTCTCGAACACCGCCTCGACATTCGCGGGCGCGAACATCTTCGCCAGTTCCGCCTCCGGCGCGACATAGTGGTTCATGCCGGAAGCGACGAGCCGCTGGATCGCGGCCGCGCTGAAGGGCGCATGGTTGGCGAAGTGCTCATCCTCGATCTTGCGGAACTCGGCCTGCACCACGGGCTTCAGCGCCTCCGGCAGCCGCCCCCAGACCTGCGCATTCACCACCAGCGACCAGGGCACGATGGTGCCGATGCGCCAGGTGGAGAAATCCCTGGTCACGTTGTGGAAGCCGAAGCCGCCCGCGGTGCCGACGCTGGTCATCACGAGGTCCACGATGCCGCGCTGCAGCGCGGGCACGATCTCCCCGAAGGGCACCGGCGTCGGCGCCGCGCCGATCTTCTGCATCAGCGCGCCGGCTTCCGTGTTGTGCACGCGCACCTTCTTGCCGGCGAAATCCGCCACCGTCCGCAGCGGCGCGCGGGAGATGATGCACTGGTCCTCGAAGACGCCGGTGGCGAGCTGCACGGACCGGTAGCGGTCCCGCCAGACCTTCGCCATCTCGTCGCGCAGCAGCGGGTCGAGCATGCGCTGGTAGCGCGCGACATCGGTGATGAGGCCTGGGAGGTGGCCGAAATTGATGTAGGGCGCCTCCGCGGACAACCACGGGGAGACGGCGAAGCTGCCATCCAGCCGCCCGTCCCGCACCGCCGCCGGCTGCTCCGGCCCCGCCACCAGCGTGTCGTAGAGCTCGATCGTCAGCCGCCCGCCGGTCGCCTGCGCGATGCGCCCGGCGGAGGGGCGCAGCGTCTCCACATAGGAGGAGCCGGTCGCGTTCACGAAGCCGATGTTCCAGCGGATCGGCGCCTGCGCCAGGGCCGGTGCCGCCAGCCCCGCCGCGATGGTGGACCCCAGCAAGCCGCGTCGCGTGACCATCATCGCCCCCTTGTCTTTGTCCGGACAAATCTTCACGCTGCCGCTTTGTCGCTGTCAAGCGCGGGGAATGATGCAGGATCACGGTGCGACCGAAGCGGATTCGGCAACACTCGGCGGGCGCATCGCCCGCGCCCTCTGCCAGGTGATGCTCTGGCTGGCGGTGGCCGGCGTGGTCGCCATGGCGCTCTCCACCACCTATGACGTCGGCGTCCGCTACGCCTTCAACGCGCCGACGGTCTGGGCGACGGAGCTCAGCACCTATTTCCTCATCGCCACCATCTTCCTCGGCGCCGGCGCCACGCATCTCGCGGGCGCCAATGTCCGCGTGGAGTTCCTGCCGAACCTGCTGCAGGGCGCGGTGCGGCGGGACCTGGAGATCGCCTGCGCCTGGGTCGGGCTGCTGATCACCCTGCTGGCTGCCTGGCAGTCGGCGCTGATGGTGGCCTCGGATTATGTGAACGAGGCGCGGATCTTCTCCCTGCTGCTGACGCCGACCTGGATGCCGAAGCTGCCGATCGCCATCGGCCTGGCCGGGCTCGCGCTGGCGCTGCTGGTGGAGGTCGAGACGCTCTCCGCGCATCTCCCGCGCTGGCGGCGGACGCTGCCCTATGCGCTGGTGCTGGTCCTGGCGCTGCTGCTGCTGTCCTTCGGGCGGGACGTGCCGATGAGCGGCATCGGGCGCATCGACCTCGGCAGCGTGCTGGTGCTGGCGGCGGTGCTGTCGGGCAGCTTCGTCGCGGGGCTGCGGCCGGGGCTGATGGCGGCGGGCGGGCTGCTCGGCTGCATCGCGCTCTTCGCCGTGGCGAAGGATTGGGGCGCGGGCACGCTGGCCCTGCTGCTCTTCGCCGGCATCGCGGGCTTCCTGGCCACGGGGCTCCGCATCGCCTTCGCCCTCGCTTTGGTCGGGTTGCTGGCGATCTACTTCCTGCTGCCCATGCCCTTCCCGATGACGATCGCGGAGCGTGCCTGGTCCGGCGTCAACAGCTTCTCCCTCACCGCCGTGCCGCTCTACGTCCTGATGGGCGCGCTGCTGGTGCGCAGCCGGCTGTCGGACGAGCTGTTCGTGGTGATGGCCCGCGTGCTGGCGCCGCTGCCGGGGGGCCTCGCCCATGCCGCGACGGCGGGATGCGGCATCTTCGCCGCCGTCTCCGGATCCTCCGTCGCCACCGCCGCGACGGTCGGCTCTGTCGCCTGCCCGGAGATGACGCGCCGCCGCTACAGCCCGGCGCTGGCCTATGGCAGCGTCGCCGCGGGCGGCACGCTCGGCATCCTCATCCCGCCCAGCGTGCCGATGATCATCTACGCGACCACGGTCGGCGTTTCCGTGGTGGAGCTTTTCCTGGCCGGCATCCTGCCGGGCATCCTGATGATGCTGCTCTTCATGGGCGTCATCCTGGGCTGGGTCTGGCTGAGGCCGCAGGATGCGCCTTCCATCCGCCGTGGAGAGGGTCCGCCCCTGTCCCGCGACAGCCTGGTGGATAGCGGGCTGGTGCTGCTGCTGATCCTGATGGTGATCGGCTCGCTCTATGGCGGGCTCGCCACGGCGTCGGAGACGGGCGCCATCGGCGCGGCCGCCGCCTTCCTCTTCGCGCTGGCCCGCGGGCGCCTTTCCCGCGCCATGCTCTGGGCCTGCCTGGAGGAGACGGTCGTCGTCACTTCCTTCATCTTCATCATCGTCGTCGGCGCCAACATCCTCTCCTACGGCTTCGACTTCCTGAAGGTGTCGCAGCAGGTGATGAGCCTCGCGACCGGCGGCGGGCTTGATCGCTGGACGGTGTTCCTGGCGATCATCCTGGTCTATGTGATCCTCGGCATGTTCCTCGACAGCATCTCCATGCTGGTGCTGACCCTGCCGGTGGTGTTTCCCGTCAGCCAGGCGCTGGGCTTCGATGCCATCTGGATGGGCGTCATCCTGGTGATCATGGCGGAGGTCGGGCTGATCACGCCACCGGTCGGCATGAACCTCTTCGTGCTGCAGGGCATCGGCAAGGATGTATCCCTGCGCACCATCGCGCTGGGCGCACTGCCCTTCCTGGGCGCGATGATGCTGACGGTGCTGCTGCTGTGCCTGCTGCCCTCCATCGCGCTGGTGCTGCCGGCGATGATGAAGTGAGTCCCTTCAATCCTCGATCACCGCGATCGCCTCCATCTCGATCATGAAGTCGGGATGGGTCAGGCGCTGCACCTGCACGCCGGTGCTGGCCGGGGGATGCGCGCCGAAGAATTCCTCCCGCACCGCCCAGGCTTCCGGCGCGCGCGCCATGTCGGTCATGAAGGCCGTCAGCTTCACGATGTGGCGAAGATCGCCGCCGGCCGCGCGAATGATCGCTTGCAGGTTCGCGATCACCTGCCGCGTCTGCGCCGCCATGTCGCCCTTTCCGATGATCGTGCCCGCGGCATCGCGCGCCAACTGCCCGGAGATGAACACCATGCCGTTCACCTTCACAGCCTGGCTGAAGAAGGGCGGGGTCGGCGCGCATTCCGCCGACTTCACAACCTCACGCGGCATCCACTAGGCTCCTTCACGGGGAAACGAGGCATCATCGCATGAAATCCGCAGGCCGCATCATCGCCGCCGCGCTGCTGGCCGCGACACCCGCGCTGGCGCAGCAAGCGGGCACGCTGCGCATCGGCCTGGCGTCGGATATCGATACGCTCGATCCCGTGCTGTCCAACACCATCGCGGGCCGCAGCGTGCTGACGGCGCTCTGCGACAAGCTGCTCGACGTGGATGCGAACCTGAACTTCGTACCGCGCCTGGCGGAGCGCTGGGCCTGGAGCGAGGATCGCCGTGCGCTGACCCTGACGCTGCGGGCCGGCGCCACCTTCCATGACGGCACGCCGGTCGATGCGGAAGCCGTGCGCTTCAGCCTCACCCGCGCCGCGACGCTCCCTTCCTCCCGACGCCGCAGCGAGATCGCGGAGATCAGCGCGATCGAGGTGCCGGATGCGCGCACCGTCGTGCTGCGCCTCTCCGCCCCCTCCGCGCCCCTGCTGGCACAACTCGCGGATCGCGCGGGGATGGTGATGTCGCCAAGCGCCGTGCAGGCTGCTGGCAACGACTTCGCCCGCGCCCCCATCTGCTCCGGCCCCTTCGCCTTCGTGGCCCAGGTGCCGCAGGAACGGATCGACTTCCGTCGGTTCCCTGGCCACTGGAATGCGGCCGAGGTGAAGGTGGAAAGCGTCAGCTTCCGCCCCATCCCCGACAGCACGGTGCGCATCCTCAACCTGCGATCCGGCACGCTAGATCTGGTGGAGCGCGTGGCGGCGAATGACGTCGCCGGCCTGCGCCGCGACACGCGGCTGCGCTATGCGGAGGCGCGGGGCTTCGGCTTCACCTCCATCATCGCCAATGTCGGCAACGGCCCGCGCGCCCAGAACCCCTTCGGCCAGGATGCACGGCTGCGCCAGGCCTTCGACCTGGCGCTGGATCGCGAAGCGCTGAACCAGGTGGTGTTCGAGGGTGCGAATACCCCCGGCAACCAGCCCATCCCGCCCGGCAGCCCCTTTTACGCGGCTTCCTTCCCGATGGCGCCGCGCGATGTCGCGGCCGCGCGCCGCTTGCTGGCTGAAGCCGGCCAGCCCAGCCCGCAGGTCACGATGCTGGTCCCCAACATCCCCGAATTCCGCCAGATGGCAGAGGTGATGCAGGCCATGGTGCGCGACGGCGGCTTCGACCTGCGGATCGAGGTGCGCGAACTCGCCACCGCGGCCGGCATGATGAATCGCGGCGAGTTCCAGGCCTTCCTGATCGGCTGGTCCGGCCGCGTCGATCCCGATGGCAACATCTTCGCCTTCAACCACTGCCGCGGTGCCAACAACGACAGCAAATTCTGCGACCCGCGCGTGGATGCCGCGCTGGAAGCCGCGCGCGCCAGCGTCGAGCCCGCGGAGCGTGCGCGCCACTACGCGGCGGCACTCGGCATCGCGCTGCCCGACCGCCACCGGATCTACCTCGTGCATGAGGGCTGGCGCTTCGCCCACGCATCGCGCCTGTCGGGCTTTCGGGCCTTGCCCGATGGCATCATGCGGCTCGAGGGTATTTCCCTTAACTAATCCAGCTTGAGGCCCGTCCGCGCGCCGACCTCCGCCCAGTCCCGCGTCTCCGTCGCCAGCAACTCGGCAAATTCGGCGGCGGAGGAAGCCACCACTTCGAGCCCGGCCTCCAGCGCACGCCGCCGGAAGTCGGGTACCGAGGAAACCTCCCGGATCGCATCGCCCAGCACGGCGCGGATGGAATCCGGCGTCGCGGCCGGCACCAGCACGCCGAACCAGGCGCTGGTGACGAAGCCCGGCACGCCGCTTTCCACCAGCGTCGGCACGTCGGGCGCCAGCGCCGTGCGCGTGGGCGCGCTGACCGCGATCAATCGCGCGCTGTCCCCGCGGGACTGCGCCAGCGCCACGGGCAGGCTTTCGAACACCAGCTGCACCAGCCCCGCCGCGAGGTCCGGATAGACCGCGCCGCTGCCGCGATAGGGCACATGCACCATGTCCACGCCGGCGATGAGCTTGAGGCGTTCCGCCAGCAGATGCGTCGCCGATCCCGTGCCGCCGGAGGCGATGTTCAGCGCCCCCGGCCGCGTCCGCGCCATGGCCAGCACCTGCGGCAGGTCCACCGCCCCCAGCCGTGGCGAGGCCAGCAGCCCATGCCAGGCCCGCATCACCAGGCTTACCGGCGCGAAGTCCCGCGCGGGGTCATAGGGCAGCCGTCCGCGCAGCGCCGCCGCGATGGACAGCACGCCCGACGATCCCCAGAGCAGGGTCAGCCCATCCGGTGCCGCCTTCGCCACGCTATCCGCGCCGATGGCGCCGCCCGCACCGGTGCGGTTCTCCACCACCACGGATTGCCCAAGCCGCTGCCCCAGCGGCTCTGCGAGCAATCGCGCCGCGAGGTCCACGCTGCCGCCCGGCGCGAAGGGCACCACCAGCCGCAACGGCCGCGACGGCATCCAGCTTTGCGCGACCGCGGGCGAGGCGACGGTCGCCAGCAGCAGCGCGCGGCGTTTCATGCACCCGCCCTGTCGCGCGAAAGCTGCTCCAGGATCGCCGGCATGCGTGCCGTCGCGTCGGCGGCGATGCTCTCGAACAGGCTGTTGCCATGGGCGTCGATGCCGACGGTGACGGGCCCCAGCCCCTCCACCGCCACGCGCACCAGGCGGTAATGCGCGACCAGGTCATTCCACGCGACCTGCTTCACTGCCTTGATCGCGGCCGAATGCAGCGGCGCGCCGCCGCCGAGGAAGGAGAAATAGACGCAGCCCACCTCCTGCATCGCCTCCCTGCACGCCGCATCCAGCCCGCCCTTGCCGCCAACGGATGTCAGCCCGTAGTGGCGGATCAGCCGCGGCATCAGCGGATTGAAGCGCGTGCTGGTGGTGGGGTTCATGTAGAGGATCTCCAGCCCCCCATCCTCCGCATCCCGGCTGTAGGAGCCGAGATGCAGCAGCGACCCGTTCTGCAACTCGATCGGCGGCTTCTCGCCCTTCTCCATGCAGGCGAGAATGCGGTGATGCGTCGGCAGCCCCGCCGTGATGACGATCTCCCCATCCAGCAGCACCATGTCCCCCGCCCGCAGGCTCCGCGCGTCTTCGCGGGAGAGCGGCATCCGTACACGACGGTACTCGAGCAAATTCATTCAATGCGCTCCACGGAGCCATCCGCATGCAGCCGGGCGCGGGTGCGGCGGTTGATCCAGCAATTGAAGCAGACGGCGACGGGCGTGTAGCCATGGCCGCTGGCGTAATCGACATGCACCGCCAGTGCCGTGGTGTCGCCGCCCGTACCCATCGGCCCGAAGCCGGTGGCGTTGACCGCGCGCAGCAGCCTCTCCTCCATCGCCGCCAGCACGGGCTCGGGATTGGTGCTGCCGATGGGGCGATAGGTCGCCTTGCTCGCGATCTTCGCGGCCACGTCGAAGCTGCCGCCGATGCCGACGCCGATGATCACCGGCGGGCAATGCTGCGACCCCGCCTGCATGACCACCTTCATCACATAGGCCTCGATATCCGCGAGCGACGGGAAGCTGAAGGTCTCCGCCGCCGCCCAGCGGCCGGACCCCAGCGCCTTGGGCTGGCAGGCGAACTCGAGATAATCGGCGCCGCTGATCATGTCCCAGCTCACAAGCGGCATGTCCTTGCCCTTGTAGCCGCGCTCATTCGTCAGCGGGTTCGTCACATGCTTCAGCAGCGGCGGCCTGATCGTCTCCACCAACTCATCGAAGCCATCGACGATGGCGGCCTTGATATCGCCTTCCCACTTCGCGTTGGTCCCGATGCCGACCTGGAAGACGGGCACGCCGGAATCGGAGCACACGAAGCGGTCCGTCTGCTCGGCCCGCAACGCGCTGCCCAGCATGATCTCCAGCACCCGTTGCGCGCCCGGGTGGGTCTCCGTCTGGCGGGCGCGGCGCAGCCCTTCCTTCGTATCCTCCGGGATGCGGCGCAGCGACCAGTCATAGAGCTGCGCCGTCAGGGTCTTCACGCCCTGGTAGGTGATCGCCATGGCGGCTGGCCTATCCTTCCCCTGAAAAGGCCACTACCCTGACCTTTAAGGCAGTATAGACCGAGGAAACGCCCATGCCGCAACCCGCCGGGGAGAAAGTCCTCGCCATCGTGCCTGCCGCCGCCGACCTGAAGGCCGCGATCGAGGCGCAGGGGCATGTGATCACCGACCTCGCCACCCTGCCGCCCGGCCCCGTGCCCGGCTTCCGCGTGCTGCTCGGCACCGCCATGGCCGGCGCCTCCGCCGAGACCTTCGCGCGCTTCCCGGATGCGAGGCTGCTGGCCAGCATGGGCACGGGGCTCGACCGCATCGACCTCGACGCGGCCCGCGCCCGCGGAATCGC
Organism: Falsiroseomonas ponticola; assembly: GCF_016805305.1. Taxonomy (GTDB): domain Bacteria; phylum Pseudomonadota; class Alphaproteobacteria; order Acetobacterales; family Acetobacteraceae; genus Falsiroseomonas; species Falsiroseomonas ponticola. The sequence continues at coordinate 1,109,576 of NZ_JAERQN010000001.1, forward strand.
CGTGCTGAACACGCCGGATGTGCTGACGGAGGACACGGCCGATTTCGCGATCGCGCTGCTCTACGGCATCGCCCGCCGTGTGGTGGAGGCCGATGCCTTCGTGCGGTCCGGCGCCTGGGCGAAGGGGCGCCTCTCCCCCTCCACGCGCCTCATCGGCAAGACCTGCGGCATCTTCGGGCTCGGCAAGATCGGCCAGGCCGTGGCGCGGCGGGCTCAGGGCATCGGGATGCACGTCATCTGGTCCGGCCCGCGCCCGAAGCCGGAGGTCACCTGGCCCTATGTCGCGGACCTCGCTGCCATGGTGGATCAGTGCGACGTGCTGGTGCTGACCTGCCCGGGTGGGGCGGAGACTGACCGCATCATCGATGCCGCGATGCTCCAGCGCCTCGGCCCCAAGGGGTTTCTCGTCAACATCTCCCGCGGCACCGTCGTCGATGAACCCGCTCTGGTCGCGGCGCTGAAGGCCGGCACCATCCGCGGCGCCGCCACCGATGTCTTCCGCGCCGAACCCGTGCCCGACCCCGCCATGCTGGAAGCGCCCAACCTGGTGGTCGCGCCGCACTACGCGACCGTGACGCACGAAACCCGCGCCGACATGATCGCCATGCTCGCCGATGGCATTTCGGCCTTCGCCGCCGGCCGCTCCCACCACGACGCCACCAAGGGCTGAGACTGGACGCCGGGCCGGGCTTCCGCCATAAGGTCATAGTCCTGACCTTTTGGCCCGGTCCGGATCGCGCCTGCCTGGAGGAAACCAACCGTGACGACCACCCCGCCGCCGATGACGCTGCATTGGTCGCCGCGCTCGCCCTTCGTGCGTAAGGTGATGGTCTTCGCGCATGAGGTCGGGGTGGTGGATCGCCTGCGCACGGTGCGCACGCCCGTCGCCATGACCAAGCCGAACCATGACCTGCTGCCGCTGAACCCCATCGGCAAGATCCCGACGCTGGAACTGGGCGATGGCAGCGTCCTCTACGACAGCGGCGTCATCTGCGAATACCTCGACACGCTGCATGGCGGCCCGCGCCTGATCCCGGTGGAGGGCCCCGCGCGCTGGCTGGAACTCCGCCGCCACGCCATGGCGACGGGCTTCCTCGACACGCTCATCCTCTGGCGGAACGAGCGGGACAAGCAGCACGCCCTGCCCGAACTCCTCGACGCCTTCGCGCTGAAGACGCAGCACGCGCTGCGCGCCATCGACGCGGAGATCGCGGACATCGCCTCGCGGCCGATCGGCCTCGCGCAGGTCACGCTCGGCGTCGTCGGCGCCTATCTCGATTTCCGCTTCGCCGATATCGACTGGCGCACCGCCTGCCCGCGCTTCGCCGCCTGGCATGCCGAATTCGCGAAGCGGCCCTCGATGATGGCGACCGTGGTGGCTGAGGGCTGATCGCCATGGCCGGCCCGCTCTCCCACCTCCGTGTCCTCGACCTCGGCCGCATCATGGCCGCGCCCTGGGCGACGCAGATCCTGGCCGATCTCGGCGCCGACGTGATCAAGATCGAACGTCCCGGCGCCGGCGACGACACGCGCGCCTGGGGCCCGCCCTTCCTGAAGGATCGCGACGGGAACGCGACGAAGGAGGCCGGCTACTACCTCTCCGTCAACCGCGGCAAGCGATCCGTCACCATCGATATCACGCGGCCCGAGGGGCAGGCGGTGGTGCGGAAGATCGCAGAGACGGCGGACATCGTCGTGGAGAACTTCAAGGCCGGCGCGCTGACGCGCTACGGGCTGGATGCCGACAGCCTGCGCAAGCTCAAGCCCAGTCTGATCTGCTGCTCCGTCACCGGCTTCGGCCAGGACGGCCCGCGGCGCGACCAGGCGGCCTATGACTTCATGATCCAGGCCATGGGCGGGCTGATGTCCGTGACTGGGGAGAAGGAGGGCCCGCCGCAGAAGGTCGGCGTTCCCATCGTCGATCTCATGACCGGCATGTACGCCGCGACCGCGATCCTCGCCGCCGTCGCGCATCGCGACCGGACGGGGCAGGGGGAGACGATCGACCTCGCCATGCTGGACGTGCAGACGGCATTTCTCGCGAACCAGGCGATGAACTTCCTCGTGGGCGGCAAGGTCCCGCACCGCGCCGGCAACCGGCACCCGAACATCCAGCCGCAGGATGTCTTCCCCTGCGCGGATGGCTACATCGTCCTCGCCGTCGGGAATGACGGGCAGTTCGCGAAACTCTGCGAGGCGATCGGGCGCCCCGACTGGGCGCAGGACCCGCGCTTCATCAAGAACGCCGATCGCGTGAAGAACGAACTCGTGCTGACGCCGATGCTGACGGAGCGCTTCGCCGATTTCACGCGGCTGGAGCTGACCACGATGCTGGATGCCGCCGGCGTCCCCTGCGGCCCGATCAACACCGTCCCCGACGTGTTCCAGGACCCGCAGGTCAAGCACCGCGACATGCTGCGCATGGTCCCGCATCCCCATGGGCAGGTGCCGCAGGTGGTCAGCCCCATCCGCCTCAAGGACAATCCACTGAGCTTCGATCGCCCGCCGCCGCTGCTCGGCCAGCACACGGCGGAGGTGCTGCGCGAACTCGGCATCGATGACGACGAACAGGCGGCGCTCGCCGCCGCGAAGGTGACCTGACCATGCCGCGCATCCCGCTTCCCTCATCGCGTGACGAGCTGGACGAGGCGCAGCGCAAGGTCTGGGACAGCGTCGTCTCCGGCCCCCGCGGCCAGGTGATCGGCCCGCTGCGCGCGGCCATCCACAATGCCGAACTTGCCGGGCGCTGGTCCGCGCTGGGCGAGTCGCTGCGCTTCTCCACCAGCCTCGACAAGCGCCTGTCCGAACTAGCGATCTGCGTCACGGGCCGCCGCTGGAGCAGCCAGGTGGAGTGGTTCGTCCATGCCGCCACCGCCGCCAAGGTCGGCGTCTCCGCGGCGGTGCTCGATGCCATCCGCGAAGGCCGCGCACCGGCCTTCGACAAGCGCGACGAGGCGGTGGTCTATGAATTCGCCCGCACGCTGCAGGAAGATGGCCGCGTGCCCGACGCGATCTATGACGAGGCGCGCACGCTGTTCGGCGTGAAGGGTGTGGTCGAGCTGACGGCGCTGGTCGGCTACTACACCATGGTCTCCATGACGCTGAACGCGCATGGCGTGCCGCTGCCGGAGGGAGAGGCGGAGCCGCTGGTGCCGCCGCCCTCCGGCCTCTTCACCCTGGCGCCGCTGCCGTGAACGCGACCGTCCCCGCGCCGAGCCTCTCCCGCCCACGCCAGGCGGTGCCGGATGGCGCCTGGGACACGCATACCCATGTCTTCGATGCGCGCTTTCCCGCCGGCGCCTCGCCCTATGCGCTGCCGGAGGCGATGCTGGAGGTGCATGCGGCGATGCGCGCGCAGCTCGGCACCGCCCGCGCCGTGCTGGTGCAGCCCGCCCCCTATGGCCGCGACCCCGCCTGCCTGCTGGACGCGCTGCGCCGCGATTCCGCGCTGCGCGGCGTGATGATCGCCGATGAGACCGTCACCGACGCCACGCTGCGCGATTGGCACGAGGCCGGCATCCGTGCGCTGCGTTTCGTGGAGATGCGCGCCCCCGGCGGCACCGGCCGCTATCCCGGCGCCATCGGCGTGGACACCTTGAAGCTGCTCGCCCCGCGGCTCCGCGCGCTCGGGTGGCAGGCGCATCTCTGGGCCAGCGCGTCCCAGCTCGCGGAACTGCTGCCGGACCTCGCGCCGCTCGGCGTGCCGCTCGTCATCGATCATTGCGGCATGCCGGCCGGGGCCGATGATCCCGGCTTCGCGCAGCTGCTGAGCCTGCTGCGCGATGGCCTGGCCTGGGTGAAGATCACCACCTGCCGCCTGTCCTGCGACCCGCGCCCCATCCAGGATGCGCTGGTGGCCGCCAATCCGGACCGGCTGCTCTGGGGCTCCGACTGGCCCTATGTGCGCATGACGCCGCCGCCCGATGCGGGGGCGATGATGGATGCCTTCAGGGCCGCGCTGGGCGACCCGGACCTGGCGCGCCGCATCCTGGTGGAGAACCCCACCCGGCTCTTCGACTAGAACGAATGAAACAACGGCGGAGGAAACACCCATGAACATCGGACGACGCGGCGCCCTCGGCGCGATGGGCCTGCTGGCCATGCCCGGCCTGGCCCAGGCGCAGGCCACCTTCCCCGACCAGCCCATCCGCATGATCGTGCCCTTCGCGGCCGGTGGTCCCGCCGACATCATTGCCCGCGTCGTCGCCCGCGCCATGTCGGAACGCCTCGGCCGGCCCATCGTGGTGGAAGCGCGCGCCGGCGCGGGCGGCCTGATCGGCGTCGATGTCGCCTCCAAGTCGCGGCCGGATGGCCACACGCTGGTCATGGCGTCCTCCGGCGCCATCGTCATCATCCCGCATATGCGCAGCAACATGCCCTACGACCCGCTGCGGGACCTGACGCCGGTGACGCAGGTGCTGGCGGTGCCGCAGATCGTCTCCGTCGCGCCGAACCTCGCCGTGCGCAACCTGGCGGAGCTGGTCGCCATGGCGAAGGCGAAGCCGGGCGAGCTCACCTTCGGCTCCGCCGGTATCGGATCCTCGCTGCACATGGCGGGTGAGCTGCTGAAGCTGCGCGCCGGCATCGACATCACCCACATCCCCTATGGCGGCGCCGCGCCGGCGGTGACGGATCTGCTCGCGGGCCGTATCCAGATCCTGGCCGCCGACGTCCCCGCGCTGATCGGCCAGGTCCGTGCCGGCGCGCTCCGCGCCCTGGCCGTGACGGCGCAGGAGCGCCTGGCCATCCTGCCGGACGTGCCGACCGCCATCGAGGCCGGCGTGCCCAACATGATCAGCGAGACCTGGTATGGCCTCTTCGGCCCCGCCGCCATCCCGCAGGACCGCGTGGACATCCTGGTCAACGCGGCGCGCGCTTCCCTGCAGGATGCGGAGGTGCGCCGCGTGCTCGGCGAACAGGGCGGCCGCATCGTCGGCAGCACCCCGGCCGAATTCAACACCTTCATCCGCGAGACGAATGCCACCTGGGGCGACGTGGTCCGCACCACCGGCGCGCGGCTGGAGTAGCGCCATGCGGCGACGCACCCTCCTCGCCGCGCCGCTGCTGCTGCCCGCGGTGGCGCGTGCGCAGGCGCCCGGGGCGCCCCCCTGGGCGCCGACGCGCAGCCTCCGCATCATCGTGCCGCAGGCGCCGGGCGGCACGGCGGATACGCTGGCCCGCCTGGTGGCCGTGCCGCTCGGCGCGGCCTATGGCCAGGCCGTGGTGGTGGAGAACCGGCCCGGCGGCAACCAATCCGTGGGCGCCATCGCCGTCGCGCAATCGCCACCCGATGGCCACACCATGCTCTACGCGCCGCCCGGCGTGCAGATCCTGAACCCGCTGATGATGCGCAGCGTCCCCTACGACGCCTTCAACGATTTTTCTCCCGTTATCGCCCTGATGAGGGCACCGAAGCTGCTCGTCGTGCGCGGCGACTCGCCCGTGCGCAGCACGGCGGAGCTGATCGCGCTCGCCAAGGCGCGCCCCGGCCAGCTCACCTATTGCAGCGCCGGCATCGGCTCCGCCGGGCACCTCGCCGCCGCCCTCTTCTCCCAGATGGCGGGGATCGAGATGCTGCACGTCCCCTATCGCGGCACGGCACCCGGCGTGCAGGACCTGCTCGCGGGCCGCATCGACCTCACGCTCGACACCGCCGCGGCGCTGCTGCCGCTGGTGCGGGAAGGGCGGCTGCGCGCGCTCGCCGTCAGCACGCGGGACCGGGCGGAGGCCGCGCCCGACCTTCCGCCGATCGCCGACACGCTGCCCGGCTTCCATGACGCCAGCTTCAACTACCTGCTCGCCCCCGGCCGCACCCCGCCCGAGATCACCGCCAGCCTGAACACCACGCTCGACCGCGTGCTGAAGGACCCCGCCATCCGCGCCCGCTTCGCGACCCTCGGGGCCGAGGCGCTGGGCGGCACGCGGGAGGAACTGGCCGCGATGATCCAGGAGGAGATCGCGCGCTGGCGCGGCGTCATCACCGCCCAGGGGATCACCCTCGAATGACCGCGCGCCGCACGCTCCTCCTCTCCAGCCTCGCGCTGCCCGCCTTTGTCCGGAAGGGGTGGGCGCAGGCGCCCTGGGCCCCGTCCCGCCCCATGCGCATGGTGGTGCCCTTCGCGCCCGGCGGGGCGGCCGATACCGTCGGGCGCCTCATCGCCGAGCAGCTGGCCGCACAGCTCGGCCAGCCCATGACGGTGGAGAACCGCCCCGGCGGCGGCACCACCATCGGCGCCGTCGCCGTGGCGCGCGCGGCGGCCGATGGGCACACGCTGCTCTACGCCACGCCCAATGTGCAGATCCTCAACCCGCATCTCATGCGCTCCCTGCCCTATGATCCCGTCGCGGATTTCGCGCCGGTGATCGCGGTGCTGAAGGCGCCGAAGCTGCTGGTGGTGCGGCCCGATTTTCCCGCGCGCGACATCCCGGGCCTCATCGCGCTGGCGCGGCGGGAAGCGAATGCGCTGACCTTCGCCTCCGCCGGCGTCGCCTCCTCCGGCCACCTGGCCGCCGCCATGCTAGGCCAGATGGCGAATGTGGAGATGCTGCACGTGCCCTTCCGCGGCACCGCCCCCGCGGTGCAGGAGGTGATGGGCGGCCGCGTCGATTTCATGATGGACAACATCGCGACGCTGCTGCCGCTGGTGCGGGACGGCAGGCTGCGCGCGCTGGCCGTCTCCACCGCCGATCCGGCGGCCGCAGCGCCCGAATTGCCGCGGGTGGCGCAGACGCTGCCGGGCTACCACGACGCCAGCTTCAACTACCTGCTGGCGCCGGCGCGCACGCCGCCGGAGGTGATCGCCGTGCTCAACGCCACGGTCAACGCCATCCTCGACCAGCCGGCGATGCGCGCGCGGTTCGAGGCGCTGGGCATCGAGAAGCTGGGCGGCACGCCGGAGGCGCTGGCCGCCATGGTGCGGGAGGAATCGGATCGCTGGGGCCCGGTGATCCGCAGGGGAGGGATCACCGCCGAATGAGCATCACCCGTCGCGCCGCCATCGCCGCGGCGCTCGCCACGCCCTCCCTGGCCCTGGCGCAGGCCTTCCCCAACCGCCCGCTGCGCATGATCTGCCCCTTCGCCGCCGGCGGCTCCGCCGATGCCAGCGCGCGCCAGGTCTCGGAAGCGCTGGCGCCGGTCCTCGGCCAGCCCGTGGTGGTGGAGAACCGCCCGGGCGGCGGCGCCACCATCGGCGCGCAGGTGGTGGCGCGCGCGCAGCCGGATGGCCACACGCTGCTCTACGGCACGCCCGGCCCGCAGATCATCAACCCGCACCTCATGCGCAGCGTGCCCTATGACCCGGAGCGCGATTTCGCCCCCGTCGCCGGCTACAAGCGCGCGCCGAACCTGCTGGCCGTGCATCCGGGCCTGCCCGTGCGGAACGTCCAGGAGCTGATCGCGCTGGCCAAGGCGCGGCCCGGCACGCTGACCTTCGCCTCCTCCGGCATCGGGTCATCCTCCCATCTGGCGGGGGAGATGCTGAAGTTCCTCGCGCAGATCGACATCACCCATGTCCCCTATCGCGGCACCAGCCAGGCGCTGACGGACCTCATGGGCGGCACGGTCAGCATGGCGCTCGACACGCTTTCCATCCTGCTGCCGCCGTCGCGTTCCGGCCATCTCCGCGCGCTCGGCGTCACCACGCCGCAGCGCTCCGCCCTCGCGCCCGACCTGCCGGCCCTGGCGGAGGCGCTGCCCGGCTTTGATGCCGCGCCCTTCAACTACATCGCCACCACCGGCGGCACGCCGGCGCCCATCGTCGCGCGGCTGAACCAGGCCGTGGTCGGCATCCTCAATGATCCCGCCTACCGCGCCCGCATGGAAGCGCTGGGCGAGGAAGCCACGCCCTCCACGCCGGCGGAACTGGCAGCGACCATCCGCGCGGAGAGCGCGCGGTGGAAACAGGTGATCGAGGCAGCGGGGATTCGAGCGGAATGAGTGAGTATGAAACGCTGACGCTGGAGGTGGCGGACTACGTCGCCACCGTCACGCTGAACCGCCCGCCGGTGAATGCGATGAACCTCGCCATGCGGCAGGAGATCGTGCGCGTCTTCGACGAGCTGCATGACCGCGCCGATGTCCGCGCCGTGGTGCTGACGGCGAATGGCAAGGCCTTCTGCGCCGGCGCGGACCTCAAGGAACGCCCGAACATCGCGGGTGAGCCCGGCGCCTATCCCCGCCACAACCGCCTGACGCGCGCCGTCTTCGACAGCGTGATGGAATGCGGCAAGCCCGTCATCGCCGCGGTCAACGGCCTCGGCATCGGCGCGGGCTGCGTGCTGGCGCTGAGTGCCGACATCATCCTGGTGGCGGAGGAAGCCTACCTCGCCATGACGGAGGTCGATGTCGGCCTGGCCGGCGGCGTGCGCCATGTGCTGCGCCATCTCGGCCAGTCCGATGCGCGGCTGATGATCTACACCGCGCGCCGCTTCACCGGCCCCGACCTGCTGCGCATGGGCGCGGCCTCGCTCTGCCTGCCGCGCGATGCGCTGCTGGCGGAGGCGCAGAAGATCGGCCGCGAGATCGCGGGCAAGGTGCCGCTCGCGGTCCAGGCCGCGAAGAAGAGCTTCCAGGTCACCGAATACATGCCGCTGCATGAGGGCTACCGCTTCGAGCAGTCGCAGACCGTCGCGCTGGCCTCGACGGAAGACACGCAGGAAGCCTGGAAGGCCTTCGCGGAGAAGCGCAAGCCTGCCTTCAAGGGACGCTGACGCCATGCATCGCCGCGCGCTCCTCGCCACGCCCCTGCTGCTGCCCGCGCTGGCGCGGGCGCAGGAGCCCTGGCCACAGCGCGCGGTGACGCTGGTGGTGCCCTTCGCCCCCGGCGGCCCGGTGGACAACATCGCCCGCCCGGCGGCGGAGGGGCTGCGCCGGCGCCTCGGCCAGCCGGTGGTGGTGGAGAACCGGGCGGGGGCAGGGGGCGTCGTTGGCGCCCGCTACGTCGCCGCCGCCAGGCCGGATGGCTATACGCTGCTCGTCGGCTCCTCCGGCCCGCTGGTCATCGCGCCGGCGGCGGGGGGTGCCGGCGCGCCGGACCTGTTGAATGCGCTGGCGCCGGTCGCGCTGATCGCGGACAGCCCGCAGATGCTGGTCGTCACGCCCGGCCTGCCCGCCCGCAACCTGGCCGAATTCGTGGCCCTGGCGAAATCGCGGCCGGGCGAGATCAACATGGGCTCCGCCGGCATCGGCACCACGCCACACCTGGCGGCCGAACTGCTGGGCCAGCTCGCCGGCATCCGCCTGGAACACGTGCCCTATCGCGGCACCGGCGCCGCGCTGCCGGACCTCATGGGCGGCAAGATCGAGGCCCTGTTCGGCGACATCTCCGCCGTGCTGACCCTGGTGGAGAATGGCCGCCTGCGCGCGCTGGCCACCACCGCGCCGCGCCGTTCACCCCTTGCCCCCGCCATTCCGACCACGGCGGAGGAAGGCTTCCCGCAGCTGATCGTCCGCAACTTCCAGGCGCTGCTCGCCCCCGCCGGCACGCCGCGCCCGGTCCTGGACCGCATCGCCGGCGCGCTGGCGGAGGCGCTGGGCGAGGAGGCGGTTCGCGGCGCGGTCGCCCGCCAGGGCGCCGAGCCCGCCGCCAGCGGGCCCGAACACCTGGCCGCCTACCTGGCCGAGGAACGCGCGACCTGGACGCCGGTGATCCGCGCCATCGGCCTGCGGCTGGATTGACGCCCCGGGGATTGATGCACGAAACGGCACGGCCCGCGCATTCTTTCCATTTGTCGCATGGCGCGCCCGGGGACAGGATGCCCCGCTTTGCACGAGGCGGCATCACGACCGCCCGACGGGAGAATGGAACGACCATGACGATCGCGCGGCGCGCCTGCCTCGCCCTGCCCCTGCTCGCCGCCCCCGGCCTGGCCCGCGCGCAGGGCGCGCCCTGGCCGAACCGGCCGGTGCGCATCGTCGTCGCCTTCACCCCGGGCGGCACCACCGACATCATCGCCCGCCTGATCGGCGCCCATCTGGCGGAGCTATGGGGGCAATCCGTCGTCATCGACAACCGCCCGGGCGCGGGCGGCAACATCGGCACGGAGCATGTCGTCCGCTCCGCCCCCGATGGCTACACGCTGATGGTGGGCTCCGTCGGGCCGCTGGCGGTCAACCAGTCCCTCGTCCGCAACATGCCCTATGACACGCTGCGGGACCTGGCGCCGGTCACGCTGCTGGCCGGCGTGCCGAACATCCTCGTCGTCGCGCCCAACCATCCCGCGCGGGATGTCGCGGGGCTGGTGGCGGAGGCGAAGCGCCGGCCCGGCCAGCTCTCCTACGGCTCGACGGGTGTGGGCACCTCCTCCCACCTCTCCGGCGTGATGCTGGACCAGATGGCCGGCATAAGGACGGAGCATGTGCCCTATCGCGGCGCCGTCGCGCTGAATGACCTGCTGTCGGGTCGGCTCGACTTCATGTTCGCCACCATCCCCTCCGTCATGGAGCAGATCCGGGGCGGGCGCCTGCGGCCGCTCGCCGTCTCCTCCACCCAGCGGTCGCGCTCCAACCCGGATGTGCCGACCATGGTGGAACTCGGCTATCCCGAATTCGACGCCTCCTCCTGGTTCGGCATGGTGGCGCCGGCGCGAACCCCGCCCGAGATCATCCGCAAGGTGGCGGAGGATTGCCACGCGGCATTGCGCGTGCCCGCCATCGAACGCACCATGATCGAACAGGGCGCCGACCCCGTGGGCAATGGCCCGGAGGCCTTCGGCGCCTTCATCGCCCATGAGATCCGCCGCTGGTCCGCGATCGTCCGCGCCTCCGGCGCAACCCCTGAGTAAGTCACGAGGGAACCGTCCCATGCCCGACAGCGCCGCCGAACGCTTCCAGATCCCCTCCATGCGCGACCGCGTCTCGCCGGAGGAATGGCAGGCCCGCGTGGACCTCGCCGCCTGCTACCGCCTCGTGGACCTCTACGGCATGTCCGACATGGCCGCGAACCACATCTCCGTCCGTGTGCCCGGCGAGGAAGGGGCGTTCCTGATCAACGCCTACGGGATGCTGTACGAGGAGATCACGGCGTCCTCGCTGGTGAAGATCGACGTGCACGGCAACGTCCTGGCGAAGCCGGACTTCCCGGGCGGCCTCTCCTACGGCGTCAACCGCGCCGGCTTCGTCATCCATGGCGCGATCCATGAGGCGAAGCACGAGATCGCCTGCGTCATCCACACCCATACCTGGCCGGGCATGGCGGTCTCCTCGCTGGAATGCGGGCTGCTGCCGATGAACCAGACCTCCATGCGCTTCGCGAAGATCGGCTATCACGATTATGAAGGCGTGGTGCTGGACCTGGAGATGCAGGAACGGCTGGTCCGCGACCTCGGCGACAACAACGCGCTGATCCTGCGCAACCACGGGCTGCTGACGATCGGCCGCACGGTGGGGGAGGCGTTCAACGCCATGCACCGCCTCGAACTCTCCTGCCGCGCGCAGCTCGCCGCGCAGGCGACGGGGCAGAAGCTGGTGGAGGTGCCGCAGGCCGTGGTGGACGCCACCTGGAACAACTACCAGCCCGGCACGCGCCGCCCCTATGGCGTGATGGAATGGCCGGCGCTGCTGCGGAAGCTGGACCGGCTCGACCCCTCCTACCGCGACTGATGCCAACGGCCGCCTCCGGCGACCCGCTGGCATCGCTTTTCGTGCCCTCGGATGCCGGGCGCCGGCTGCGCGGCCCTTGCCGCGGCGCCCGTTCGGGCGCTCGGACCGGTCGTTCGACCGGTCCGGCGGCCTGAGATGCCATTCCCTTCCCTGCTCTGGACGCCGCCCGGTACAGCCGGACGGCGATGAGGACCGCCTTGCCCCTCACCACGCTCCGCGCCGCCATCGGCGCCTATCCCGAAACCGCCGCGCTGCTGGAAGGCCGCCTGGGGTCGGACCTGCTGGCGCTGGACAACATCCGCCACACGCCGCCGAGCAAGGCCTTTCCCGCCATGGTGCGGCAATCCGCCTTCGAGGTCAGCGAGATGGCGATCGCCACCTTCCTGATGGCCAAGGCCTATGGGAAGCCCATGGTGCTGCTGCCCGTGGTGCTGGCCGAACGCGCGCAGGAATCGGCGCTGCTGACGGCGGTGGATGGCCCCGTGCGCGGCCCCGCGGATCTGGCCGGCGCCCACATCGCCGTGCGCGCCTACAGCCAGACCACGGGCATGTGGCTGCGCGGCAGCCTGGCGGAGTTCCACGGCATCCGCGCCGACCAGCAGCGCTGGACGACCTTCGAGGATGCGCATGTCCCCGAATTCACGGACCCGCCCTGGGTCACGCGCGGCACGCCCGGCCAGGAGCTGCTGGCGATGACACGATCGGGAGAGGCCGCGGCCGGCATCTTCGGGAACGACCTCCCGGAGGGCCTGCGCACCGTCTTCCCCGACCCGCAGGCAGCCGGCGAGGAATTCCGCCGGAAGCACGGCTTCATCCCCGTCAATCACCTGGTCGTGGTGCGGCGCGATGTGGCGGAGGCCCGGCCGGAACTGCTGGTCGAATTGATGCGGCTCTTCGCCGCTTCCGGCGCGCGCGTGCACCGGCGGGAAAGCCTGCGGCCGGCCCTGGCGCTGGCCATCCGCTACTGCACGGAACAGGGCATGATGCCGCGGCCGCTTTCCGTCGAGGAAGCCTGGGAAGGCCTGCCGGCCGCGATCGCGTAGCGGGGAAGGGGCGGCCGGCCGGCCCGGCCGCCCGCCCGGTCAGCCCTGGGTCTTCAGGTAGGCGATCAGGTCGTTCAGCTGCTGCTCGTTCCGCAGGCCCGGATAGGACATGCTGCCGCGCGGCAGGACGTCCTTCGGGTTGGTGATGTAGCGGCGCAGGTTTTCCTCGGTCCAGGTCTGGCCCGTGCGCCATTCCTGCATGTTGGCGGAGTAGCGGAAGCCCTCGATGGACCCCGCCGCGCGGCCGACGATGCCATGCAGGTTCGGGCCCACGCCGTTGCGGCCCCCGGCATCGATGGTGTGGCAGGCACGGCACTGGTTGAACACGCGGCCGCCGGCGGCGGCATCCTGCGCCTGGGCGGCGAAGGGGGCGATGGCAAGGGCCGTCACCATGGCCAGGGTCACATGTCGCATCCGAGCGATCCTCCTTGAACGTGTCTCGTCGAAACGGCCCCGCCGCTGGCGTGGTCGGGCGCGGCGCAGGTGGAACGAGCCTCAACGCTTATGGCGTCTTTCCCGCCCGGCGCAAGGTGGCGCCAGCACCGGAGGGCGCAACCCTCCCAGCGCATGAAACTGCCTACAGGTTGCCACCCGCCGCGCTACGATTGCGTGCTGAAGGGCAGGAATGCGCGCATGGATGACTTCTTCGCCTCCGGGCGCGTCGCCGACCTGGTGCTGCTGGTGCTGCTGCTGGAAGCGGCGCTGCTGCTGGCCTGGCACCGCCGCACCGGCCGCGGCCTGGCGCCGGCCGCCATCCTCGGCCTGGCCCTGCCGGGCGTGGCGCTGGTGCTGGCCCTGCGGGCCGCCCTGGTCGGTGCGGGCTGGCCCTGGGTGGCGGCGGCGCTCAGCGCCGCCTTCGCCGCCCATCTGTTCGACCTCCGGCTGCGGCTGCGCCGCTGAGGACGAGCCTCAGCCGAAGATGTCGGCCGGGCTGTCCCGGCGCAGGCTCTCGCCCAGTTCCCGCCCCAGCGCCGCGGCATCGGCCTTGGCGCCCCAGAGCTTCCGCTTCAGCAGGAAGGACCCGTCCGGCCGCGCCACCAGGCCCGTCAGCATCAGGCGCCCATCAGGCATCACCTGCGCATGGCCGCCGATCGGCGTGCGGCAGGACCCGTCGAGCGAGCCCAGCAGCGCACGCTCCGCCGCGCTGACATGGGCGGCCTCCCCATCCTCGATGGCGGAGAGAAGTTCGCGCAGCTCCACGTCATCGGCGCGGACGGTGACGCCGACGATGCCCTGGCAGGCCGCCGGCACCATCGTCTCCGCATCCAGCACCACCGCGGCCTCGTGCTCCATCTCCAGCCGCTTGAGCCCCGCGATGGCGAGCAGCGAGGCCTGCGGCCCGCCCTCCGCCCGCACCTTGGACAGGCGCGACTGCACGCTGCCGCGGATGATCTCCACCTGCAGGTCGGGCCGCGCATGCAGCAGCTGGCTCTGCCGGCGGACGGAAGCGGTGCCGACCAGCGCGCCCTTCGGCAGGCAGGCATAGGGATCGTCCCGCGTCACGCCGGCGCAATCCGGGCCGATGACGATGGCGTCGCGGCTGTCCTCCCGCTTCAGCGCGCAGGCCAGCACGATGCCGGGGGGCAGCTCCGTCTCCAGGTCCTTCATGCTGTGCACGGCGAAGTCCACGCGGCCATCCAGCAGCGCCTCATGGATCTCCTTCGCGAAGAGCCCCTTGCCGCCGATATCGGCCAGGCGCTTGTCCTGGATCTTGTCGCCGCTGGTGGCGATGACGCATTCCTCGAAGGCCTTCACCTCCCGCAGCAGCGGGCAGACCTTGGTGATGAGGTCGAGGAAGTGCCGCGTCTGCCACAGCGCGAGCGGCGAGCCGCGCGTGCCCACCTTCAGCGGCAGGGTACGCGTGGACTGGCGGTGATGCGGCGAATGCCCGTGCAGCGCGCCCCGGTGCCGATGGCCTTCCTGGGTCTGGTCGAGTGAGGACAGCAGCATGCTCAGGCGTCTCCGCGCGCGGGGAGGAAGGGGAGGTGCGTCATGCCCGGGCGAAGCCGAACAGATGCGCGAGGTCCTTGAAGAAGATCCGCACATGCGCCAGCGGGTCGCGGCGCACGAGTTCCTTGTTCATGTAGGATTCCCAGGTCAGGCGCTGGACGTCCTTGTCCTGGCAGATCTTGACGAATTTCTCCCGCCGCTTGTCGGAGGAGTACCAGAAGTACTGCATGATCCCGAGGATCCAGAAGACGCGCCCATGCGCCTTCATGAAGCGCTTGCGCGCCGTGGCCAGCGCCCGCGGATCGCCCGTGGCGACGAATTCGGCGGCGGATTCCGCGGCGAGCCGCCCGCAGAGCATGGCGTAGTAGATGCCCTCGCCGGAGGCCGGCGCGACCACGCCCGCGGCATCGCCGGCCAGCACCACGTCGCGGCCGTTGTCCCACTTCTTCAGCGGCTTCAGCGGAATGGGCGCGCCCTCCCGCCGGATGGTCTTCACCTTGTCGAAGCCCGTCGCGGCGCGCAGCTCGCCGACCGAACCGCGCAGCGAGAAGCCCTTATGCGCCGACCCCGTCCCGATCGAGACCTTGTCGCCATGCGGGAAGATCCAGCTGTAGAAATCCGGCGAGAAGCGGCCGTTGTAGACGACGTCGCAGCGCTGCCCGTCATACTTCGCGACCTCGCCCTTCGGCGCCTCCACGATCTCGTGGTAGGCGAAGACGCAGGGGATCTTCTCCGCCCCCGGCACGGTCTGCTTGCCCACCTGGCTGCGCGCGCCATCGGCACCGATGACGCAGCGCGTGCGCAGCCGCTGGGGCGTGGTGCCGTCCGGCGCGCCCTTCGGCATCCACGTCACGACGGTGACGCCATCGGCGTCGCGCTCCACCGCCTCGAAACTCCCGGTCAGGCGCTCGGCGCCCGCCTCCGCCGCGCGGGCGCGCAGGAATTCGTCGAAGACGTCGCGGTCCACCATGCCGACGAAGCCGTTCTCCACCGGCATGTCGACCTCCTTGTCGGTGGGGGAGATCATGCGCGCGGCGTTGATGCGGGCGACGATCAGGTGGTTCGGGATGTCGAAGTCCCGGATCGCGCGCGGCGGGATGGCGCCGCCGCAGGGCTTGATGCGCCCCGCCTTGTCCAGCAGCGCCACGGTGCGGCCCTGCCGCGCCAGGTCATGCGCGGCGGTGGCGCCCGCGGGGCCGCCCCCCACCACCACCACGTCGAAGATCCCGGCGCTGTCCATGGAGGCCATCCTTCCGTTCAGTCGCCACTGGCCAGCCGCGCATCGCGGCCGTTCATCGGAGCGTAATCGTGTGACTTTTCCGTTGCCGCCCGCCCGATGCGCATCGCCAGCGCGGCGGAGGCCAGGAACAGCAGCCCATCCGCCACGAAGACGGTGACGTAGCCGCCCCCCGCGCTGCCCGTGACCAGCCGCCCGAGGTCCAGCACCACCGTGCCCGCGAGCCCGCCCGCGCCGAAGGCGATCGCCTGCGCCGCGCCGAACATGCCCATCCGCACGCCTTCGCGCCCGTCCCGCCCGCGGGAGACCAGCTGCATCATCGCGGCGATGGCCGCCGCGGCGAAGGCGCCATTGGCGACGCCCAGCGCGAAGAAGGCTTCCCGGATCGGGAAGCCGAGGCCCGCCATCCCCGCGCCCGCCAGCGTCGCCAGCAGCGCCGCCGCCACCAGGCAGCCGCCGATGATCCAGCGCCGCAGCACCGCCACGCGCCCGCCGGACAGGCTGCCGACGATGGCGATGACGATCATCCCCGCCAGCACGCCGCCATGCTGCAGGGAGGAAAGCCGCGTCGTCTCCCCCAGCGTCATGCCGAAGACGGTGCCGGCGAAGGGCTCCAGGATCAGGTCCTGCGCGCTGTAGGCCAGCATGGAGACGAAGACGAAGATGGTGAACTGCCGGGCCTCGGGCTCCGCCCAGACCTGCTTCAGCGCCACCATGAAGGGCGCCTTCGACGCCGCCTCGGCCTGCCGCCGCGCCGCGCCAGGCCCCTCGATCCCCGCCACCGCGAGCACCGCCAGCATGAAGGCGAGCACGGAGACGCCCGCCGCGACGGCCACCAGCCGCGGCCCCGAATAGGGGTCGAGCAGCCGGCCGGAGATCGCCGTCGTCACCACGAAGCCCGCGATCATCATGATCCAGACCAGGGAGGCCGCCGCCGGCCGCCGCGCCGGCGCGACCCGCGCCGCCAGCAGCACCAACAGCGAGGTCCCCGCCGCGCCCACGCCGACCCCCACCAGCAGGAAGGCCAGCACGGCCAGCGCGATGCCCGGCACCAGCGCCGTGCCCATCCAGGCCGTCGCCACCGCCGCCAGCACGCCACCCAGCCCCAGCACCGCCATGCCACCGATGATCCAGGGCGTGCGCCGCCCGCCCTGGTCCGACCCGTGGCCGAGCCGCGGCCTGAGCATCTGCACGGCGTAGTGCAGCGCCACCAGCACGCCCGGCAGCGTCGCCGGCAGGGCGTGTTCCACCACCATCACGCGGTTCAGCGCCGCCGTGGTCAGCACCACGATCGCGCCCAGCGCCGTCTGCACCAGGCCGAGGCGCAGGATGCCGAGCCAGCCGAGCGGCGGCAGCGCGTTCACGGCAGGCCGCCAGACAGCGCCACCGCGCTCACCATCATGCCCGACACATAGAGCGTGATGCCCGTGCCGTTGTACCAGGGCGCCAGGCCGCGCGGGTCCCGCAGCAGCTTCCGCATCAGCAGCCCCTGCGCCACCAGCACGCCCGCCACCATCGCCGCCTGCAGCGGTGCGCCCCAGGCCAGCAGCAGCGCCACCACCACCGCCTGCGGCGCCGCCATGAACAGGCAGGCGACCTTCGCCGCGCGTTCCGCCCCCAGGATCACCGGCAGGGACCGCAGCCCGAAGCGCGTATCGCCCTCGATCGACTTGAAGTCGTTCAGCGTCATGATGCCATGCGCGCCGAGCCCGTAGAGCACGGCGACGATGACGACCTTCACATCCGGCGCGCCGCCGGACAGCACCGCCGTCGCGGTGATCCAGGGCAGGGTCTCGTAGCTCATCCCGCAGGCCAGGTTGCCCCACCAGCCATTCTGCTTCAGCCGCAGCGGCGGCGCGGAATAGATCCAGGCCATCACCACCGCCAGCACCGTCGCGGCCAGGCCCCAGGGCCCCAGCGCCGCGCCCACCAGCAGGGAGGCGAAGGTCCAGCCGATCGCGACGTAGAGCCCGCTTCGCCCCGGCATCCGGCCCGACGGGATCGGCCGCTGCGGTTCGTTGATGGCGTCCACATGCCGGTCGAACCAGTCATTCACCGCCTGGCTCATGCCGCAGACCATCGGCCCCGCCAGCAGGATGCCGAGTGCGATCATCGGCCAGACATCGAGGAAAGCGGCGCCCGAGGCCACCGCGCCGCAGGCGAAGGCCCACATGGGCGGGAACCAGGTGACGGGCTTCAGCAGCTCCAGCACCGCCGAGGGCTGCAACCGCTGCCCCCCCACGCGCCCGGCGATCTCGGTCCCGCTCGGCATGGTCAGTCCTGCGCCTCATCGGCGCCGAGGTCGCCAAGCCCGTAGCGCCGCAGCTTCACATAGAGCGATTGCCGCGACAGCCCGAGCATCTCCGCCGCCGAGGCGCGGTTGTCGCCCGTCAGTTCCAGCGCGGCCTCGATGCACAGCCGCTCGATCGCGTCGGTGGCTTCCCGCACCAAATCCTTCAGCGGCACGCGGCCGATCAGCTCCGTCAGCTGTTCCACCGACCGCGTGGCGCCTTCCTGCGCGCGCACCGGCGGGCGCAGCCGCGGGCCGATGTCGCGGATGGCGAAGCCGAAGCAGGGCTGGCCGCCATTCATCACGGAAACGGCGGAGATCTCGACCTCCGACTGCCCGCCCAGCTCGCCGCGCAGCGTGGAGGCATAGAGCCGCACGGAACCCCGGCTGCGCAGCGTGGAGAGCAGCACCTCCACCTCCACCCCCTGCCGGCCCAGCCAGCGGTCCAGCGGCTCGCCCCGCGCCTGCTCCTCCGTCGTCACCTGCGCCATGTCGAGGAAGGCGGCGTTGGCCGTCAGGATTCGGGCGGTATTGTCGGTGACGACGAAGGCGTCCGGCACCACCTCCACCACCTTCAGCAGCTTGGTCTTGGCCTCCGGCAGCACCAGCGCCTGGCCGGCATCGCCGACCAGGGAGAAGCGCACCAGGAACAGCAGCCCGCCTTCCTGCCGGAAGGTGGAGGCGGAGACGAGGACATCCTGCGCGCCTTCCGCCAGCCGCGCGCGCACATCATCCGCGCGCCCTGCGCTGCGGACGGTGGCCAGCAGCGCCTGGACGGCGGCGCGATCCTCGGGCGCGAAGACATCGGACAGCACGCGCCCCGGCATGCGCCGCGCGGTGCGGCCGAACAGGCGCTGGGCGGAGGGATTGGCCTCCATGATCCGCTGCGACTCGGCATCCAGGATCAGGACGGGGTCCACGGACATCTGGAACAGCAGGCGGTAGCGGGTTTCCGCCTGGCGCAGGCGGGAATAGTCCCGCTCCATGGATTGCTGGACCTCGACCAGCCGCTGCTGCAACTGGGAGACGGGGCGGAGGTCCCGCCCGAACACCACGCGGCGCCCCTGCCCGCCGACGGGCGCCACGGAACACAGAAGGGGGATGGAGGTGCCGCGCGCCGAAAGCTGGTTCACATGCCGCCAGCGCGGGGCCTCGCGGGCCGGCGGCTGTTCCAGCATCGCCTCCACCTTGGGCCGGCTGTCCTTCGCCACCGTCTCGGCCCAGGGACGCCCGAGCCAGCCATCATGCGTGTCGAACTCGCGGGCGAGTTCCTCGCTGCTGAAGGCCAGGTCACGGATGGCCCCCGTCTCGTCAAGCACGAGCGCGATGTCCGCGGCAGCCGCGATCAAGCCCGCGGTTGCATCCGCATCGAGCTGACCGAGCGACGTCCTTGGGGCATTGAACGATTTCACGAGGCATCCCGTCCTTCATCCCAGGGGCCCCCCTTCTCAACCCACCCCTCACGGTCGTCAACATACTGATCCAATGTGTAAAAACCGGCCGACCTTCCGGCCGGTCAAGCTTCCCGCATCAGCAGCGCCAGCAGCGTCTCCGCCTTCAATGCTGCCTGCTGCCCGTCCGGAGCCGTGGCATCGGCGCCAACCAGCGCCGCCAGCTCCGGCCGGTCGATGAACACCCGTCCGCCGACGAGCACACCGATCTGCGGATTCCGCGAGGCCCTGCGCACCTCCCGGATCGTCGTCGCCAGCACCTCCAGCCGTTCCTCGCAGGCCAGCGAAAAGCCGACCGCGGCGAACCATTGCCGCCGCACCATGGCGGCCAGTTCCTTGGTGGTGGTGCCGCTGCCGGACGTCACGTCCCAGCCCTGGCGGCGGAAGAACTCGCCCACCATCAGCAGCCCGAAGCTGTGCTGTTCACCCGGCACCGGCGCCAGCAGGATGCGGCGATCGACATCGGCGCGGCCGATGCGGGGCTGGAAGGCCGGGCTGTTCTCCAGCACCACCTGCTGCAGGCAGCACAGCCCCACCGTCACGGCCGTGAAGTCGCAGCGATCCTGTTCCCACAATTCGCCGAGGCGCCGCGCCACCGGCGCCAGCAGCTGCAGATAGACCATCTCCAGCGGCATGCCGCGGGCGCGAAGCCCGCCGATATACTCCAGCGCCCCGGACAGGTCGCCCGTCATCGCCAGGCCGGCGACCACCGAAATATCCTCGGGCTGCGGGAAGGCGCCGCCCGGCGTCTCGATATAGGCGGGGGCATTCGCCTCCCGCCGCGCCAGCACGAGACGGGGAATGACCTCCGTCTCGAGCGTCCGGGCCAGCAGCGCCACGCGCCGCCTCTCGCCGCCCGGGGGCTTGGCCTGCCGCGGGGGTGCCCGCGGATTGGATGGCGGGGATTGTCGATCGCCATCGCCGGCCTGGTCGCGCGACAGGCCCGTGGAGCCGGATGCCCCACCCTCCCTGGCCTGTGTGCCGACCTCGCTCATGGCGCTTCCCGTATTGGTGGGCTTCGGCGACATCGCCCTGCTCCCGTGATGACACTTCAACCGCCACGCCCCGTCCTGTCAATCGTGATTTACGTCAATCGCGCTTGACACTGTGAGGTCGGGGCTTCTAGCCTCCCTGAACAAGGACGAGTGGGAGAGAAAGAAATGCGCGGTTCCAGGCCTTCGGGGCCAGTCAGCGCAGCCTTTCTCGGTGATTCCTCCCCTCGTCGGCCGTCGTGCAGGGGCAGCGGCGGCCTCAACGGGCCAACGGACCGCCTTTGACGGAGGGTTGTCAAGCAATGCTTACAACGAACGGTTTGGCTGGCCTTCTGGACGCGCTCGATGCCTCCCCCTGGGGTGCAACCAGCGGTCGCTCTGCCCGCCATGCGCGGGCCCAGGCCGGCCAGCGTCAACCGCTCTACACGGCGGAGGAACGGCGGCGCCGTGACGCCTCTCCCTGGACGCTGGTCCAGGGCATCCTGGCGCCGCTGCAATTCGCGGTCTTCCTGGTCAGCCTCGGCCTGGTGCTCCGCTACCTCGGCACCGGGGAAGGCCTGGCCGTCGCCACCGCCTCGGTCGTCGTGAAGACTCTCGTCCTCTACGTCATCATGGTCACCGGCTCGATCTGGGAGAAGGTGGTCTTCGGCCGCTGGCTCTTCGCCCCCGCCTTCTACTGGGAAGACGTCTTCTCCATGCTCGTGCTGGGCCTGCACACGGCCTATCTCGGCACGGTCCTGTTCGGCATCGGCGATGGCCAGGGGCAGATGTTCCTCGCCCTGGCCGCCTATGCGGCCTACGTCGTCAACGCGGCCCAGTTCGTCCTGAAGCTGCGCGCCGCCCGCCGGGATGAAGCCCAGGCCCGTGGTGGCCCGGCCGGGATGTCGGCCGCATGAGCGCCGCCGCAGCCTTCCCCGTGTCTTCCGTGCCCGGCTGCGGGGATGCCCCCGTCCTGCGGGAGCGGGGGCAGCGGGAAGTGTTCTGCGGCCTCACCGGCATCGTCTGGCTGCACCGCAAGATCCAGGATGCCTTCTTCCTGGTGGTGGGCAGCCGCACCTGCGCCCACCTCCTCCAATCCGCCGCCGGCGTCATGATCTTCGCCGAGCCCCGCTTCGCCACCGCCATCATCGATGAGCGTGACCTGGCGGGCCTCGCCGATTGCAATGACGAGCTGGACCGCGTGGTCACGCGGCTCATCGAGCGTCGCCCCGACATCAAGCTGCTCTTCCTGGTCGGCTCCTGCCCGAGCGAGGTCATCAAGCTCGACCTCTCCCGCGCCGCGCAGCGCCTGTCCCGCCGCTTCAGCCCCGGCGTCCGCGTGCTGAACTACAGCGGCAGCGGCATCGAGACGACCTTCACGCAAGGGGAGGATGCGTGCCTCGCCGCCCTGGTGCCGGAGATGCCCGCGGAGCCCGGCACGGCGCGGTCCCTGCTGGTGGTCGGCGCCCTGGCCGAGGTGGTGGAGGACCAGTTTCTCCGGCTGTTCGCCGCGCTCGGCGTCGGCCCTGTCCGCTTCCTGCCCAGCCGCCGCGCCGCCGAACTGCCGCCGATCGGCCCCGGCACGCGCTACATCCTGGCGCAGCCCTTCCTCAACGATACGGCTCGTGCCCTCGAAGCCCGCGGCGCCACCCGCATCGCGGCGCCCTTCCCGCTGGGCGTGGAGGGCACCACGGCCTGGCTGACCGCCGCCGCGGAAGTCTGGGGCACGCCCGCCGCCCGCATCGCGGAGGCCATCGCCCCCGCCGCGACGCGCGCCCGTGCGGCACTCGGCCGCATCAAGGAACGACTCCAGGGCAAGAGCATCTTCTTCTTCCCCGACAGCCAGCTGGAAATCCCGCTGGCGCGCTTCCTCTCCCGCGAACTCGGCATGAAGCTGACGGAGGTCGGCACCCCCTACCTCCACAAGCAGCATCTGGCCGAGGAACTGGCCATGCTGCCGGAAGGCACGATGCTGTCCGAAGGCCAGCATGTGGAGCGCCAGCTCGACCGCTGCCGGGCGGAGAAGCCGGACATCGCCGTCTGCGGCCTCGGCCTCGCGAACCCGCTGGAGGCCGAGGGCATGACGACCAAATGGTCGATCGAGCTGGTCTTCACCCCCATCCAGGGCTTCGACCAGGCCGCCGACCTCGCCGAACTCTTCGCGCGGCCGCTCGTGCGCCGCGCCAAGCTGATGGTGTAGCGCCATGCAGCTCGCCGTCTGGACCTATGAAGGCCCGCCCCATATCGGGGCCATGCGCATCGCCACCGCGATGGAGGGCGTGCACTACGTCCTGCACGCGCCGCAGGGCGATACCTATGCCGACCTGCTCTTCACGATGATCGAGCGCCGGTCGAAGCGCCCGCCCGTCACCTACACCACCTTCCAGGCGCAGGACCTCGGCGGCGATACCGCCAACCTGTTCCGCGAAGCCGTGCTCGATGCCTATGAACGGTTCCGCCCGCAGGCGCTGCTGGTCGGCGCCAGCTGCACGGCGGAACTCATCCAGGATGATCCCGGCGGGCTTGCGAAGACGCTCGGCCTGCCCATCCCCGTCGTGCCGCTCGAACTCCCCGCCTATCAGCGGAAGGAGAATTGGGGCGCCTCCGAGACCTTCTACCAGCTCGTCCGCGCCTGCGCGGCGCCGCATGTGCCCCCGCCCGGCACCAGGCGCCTCCGCGGCGCCGTGCCCCGCTGCAACATCCTCGGCCCCACCGCGCTCGGCTTCCGCCACCGCGACGACGTGCCGGAAGTGGAGCGGCTGCTGGAGACGCTGGGCATCGAGGTGAACGTCATCGCGCCCATGGGCGCGACGCCGGCGGACCTCGCGCGACTCGGCGATGCCGATTTCAACGTCGTGCTCTACCCGGAGGTGGCGGGGCAGGCGGCCTCCTGGCTCAAGCGCAGCTTCGGCCAGCCCTTCACCACCATCGTCCCGATCGGCGTCGGCGCCACGAAGGATTTCGTGGCGGAGGTCGCGCAGATCGCCGGCGTGGCGGCCGCCACCGCGAACGGCACGCTGCGCCTGCCCTGGTATTCGCGCTCCGTGGACAGCACCTACCTGACGAACAAGCGCGTCTTCATCTTCGGCGATGCGACCCACGCCATCGCCGCCGCGCGCGTCGCCAGCCAGGAACTCGGCTTCCAGGTCGTGGGCCTCGGCAGCTACTCCCGCGAATTCGGCCGGGAGATCCGCGCCGCCGCCACCGCCCATGGCGTGGAGCCGCTGATCACCGACGACTACCTGGAGGTGGAGCAGCAGATCGCGGCGCTGCAGCCCGAACTGGTGCTGGGCACGCAGATGGAACGCCATGTGGCCAAGCGCCTCGGCATTCCCTGCGCGGTCATTTCCGCCCCGGTCCATGTGCAGGACTTCCCCGCCCGGCATTCGCCGCAGATGGGGATCGAGGGTGCGAACGTGCTGTTCGACACCTGGGTCCACCCCCTGATGATGGGGCTGGAGGAGCATCTCCTCGGCATGTTCCGGGAGGATTTCGAGTTCAACGACGGCGTGTCTCCTTCGCACCTCGGCGGGCATGCCATGCCCCGCCCCGGGCATGGCGCGCCGTCCGAGCTGGGTAAGGAGGCAGCGCCCGCCGCGCAGCCCCTGCCCGCGCCCGCGGCAGTGACTCCCCACGCTGCCGCGGGCGACCCCTCTGCTGCCGTCACCGGCACGCTGGTGGTCGCCTGGGGTGCCGATGCCGAGAAGGAGCTGAAGAAGATCCCCTTCTTCGTCCGCGGCAAGGCGCGTCGCAACACCGAACGGTTCGCGCAGGAACGCGGGATCGGGACCATCACGCTCGAGACGCTCTACGATGCCAAGGCGCATTACTCGAGGTGACATTCGACCACACACGCAGGGGGCACCATGCCTGAGGGCGTGAACAGAGTAGGCACCGCGATGCGCGTCGTGGTCGTCACCATGGATAGTCACCTGGCCGGCGCCATGATGCAGGCGCGCGCCACGCTGCGGCGGGAGATCCCGGGCCTCGAACTCTCCGTCCATGCCGCCGATGAATGGGGCGCCGATGCCGCGGCGCTGGAACACTGCCTGGCCGACATCGCCCGCGGCGACATCGTCATCGCCACCATGCTGTTCCTGGAAGACCACATCCGCCAGGTCCTGCCCGCGCTGAAGGCGCGGCGCGATGCCTGCGACGCCATGGTCTGCTGCATGTCGGCGGGCGAGGTGATGAAGCTGACCCGCATCGGCCGCTTCGACATGGGCGCCGAGGCCACCGGCATCATGGGCATGCTGAAGCGGCTGCGCGGCGCCAGGAAGGAAGGCGCGCCGGCCTCCGGCAAGGGCCAGATGAAGATGCTGCGGGAGCTGCCGAAGCTCCTCCGCTTCATCCCCGGCACCGCGCAGGATGTGCGCATCTACTTCCTCGCGCTGCAGTACTGGCTGGCCGGCAGCCAGGCGAACCTGGCGAACCTGGTCCGCATGCTGGTGAACCGCTACGCCGCGGGCCCGCGCGCGGGGCTGGCCGGCACGCTGAAGGTCTCGCCCCCCGTCGAATATCCCGAAGTCGGCCTCTACCACCCGCGGCTGCGCGGCCAGGTAACGGAACGCGTGGACCAGCTGCCGGCCGAGGGTCGCCTCGGCACCGTCGGGCTGCTGGTGATGCGGTCCTATGTGCTGGCCGGCAATGCCGCGCATTACGATGGCGTGATCGCGGCGCTGGAGACCAAGGGGCTGCGCGTCATTCCCGCCTTCGCCTCCGGCCTCGACAATCGCCCGGCGATGGAACGCTTCTTCATGCGGGATGGCGCGCCGGCGGTGGACGCCGTGCTGTCCCTCACCGGCTTCTCGCTGGTCGGCGGCCCCGCCTACAACGATGCCCATGCGGCGGAGGAGATGCTCTCCCGCCTCGATGTCCCCTACCTCGCCGCCCACCCCCTCGAATTCCAGACCATCGAGCAGTGGAACGAGGATGCGCGCGGCCTGACGCCGGTGGAGGCGACCATGATGGTCGCGATCCCGGAGCTGGATGGCGCGATCTGGCCGATGACCTATGGCGGCCGCTCCACCGCGGGGGCCGAGGATGTGCGCCGCGACATGATCCCGCATCGCGAACGCGCCGCCACGCTGGCGGACCGCGTGGCGAAGCTGGTGGCGCTGCGCCGCGCCGCGCGGCGGGACCGCAAGGTGGCCGCGGTGGTCTTCAACTTCCCGCCCAATGCCGGCAATACCGGCACGGCCGCCTATCTCTCGGTCTTCCAGTCGCTGTTCAACACGCTGAAGGCCATGAAGGCCGCCGGCTACACGGTGCACGTGCCAGCGGATGTGGATGCGCTGCGCGACGCCATCATCCTCGGCAACGCGGCGCAGTTCGGCGCCGTCGCCAATGTCGCCGCCCGCATCCCGGCCGATGACCATGTGCGGCGCGAACCCTACCTGCGCGACATCGAACGCCAATGGGGCCCGGCCCCCGGCCGCGCGCAGTCGGATGGCGCGACGATCCATGTGCTGGGTGCCCGCTTCGGCAATGTCTTCATTGGCGTGCAGCCCGGCTTCGGCTGGGAAGGCGACCCGATGCGCCTGCTCTTCGAACGCGGCTTCGCCCCCACCCACGCCTTCAGCGCCTTCTACCGCTGGATCCGGGAGGATTTCGGCGCCCATGCCGTGCTGCATTTCGGCACCCATGGCGCGCTGGAATTCATGCCGGGCAAGCAGGCGGGGCTGTCCGCCGATTGCTGGCCGGATCGCCTGATCGGGGACCTGCCCAACCTCTACCTCTACGCCTCCAACAACCCGTCGGAGGGCATGCTCGCCAAGCGCCGCGCGGGCGCGGCGCTGATCAGCTACCTGACGCCGCCGGTGACGAATGCCGGCCTCTATCGCGGCCTGCTGGACCTCAAGGCCTCGCTCGATCGCTGGCGGGCGCTGGAGCCGGATTGCGACGCCACCATCCGCGCCTCCCTCGCGCAGCTGGTCCAGGCGCAGGCCTCCGCGGTGGATCTCGCCCCGGCGGAGCCCGCCTGGACCGCCGATGCGGCGCCGGAGGCGATCCGCCTGCTCGGCAACGCGCTGCTGGAGTTGGAATACACGCTGATCCCGCACGGCCTGCATGTGGTCGGCGAGGTGCCGAACCGCGAACAGCGCGCCGCCATGCTGGATGCCGCCGGCGTGCCGCTGGGGGAGGAACGCTCGCGCCTCGATGCGCTGCTGGCGGCGGAGCATGAGATCCCGGCGATCCTGCATGCGCTGGATGGCGGCTATATCCGCCCCGCGCCCGGCGGCGACCTGCTGCGCAACACCGCCGTGCTGCCCACGGGCCGCAACCTGCACGGCTTCGACCCCTTCAAGATCCCCTCCGCCTTCGCGGTGAAGGATGGCGCCCGCCAGGCGGATCGCCTGCTGGCGCGCCACCAGGCCGATGGCAAGGGCCTGCCGGAGACGGTGGCGATCGTCCTCTGGGGCACCGACAACCTCAAGACCGAAGGCGGCCCCATCGCCCAGGCGCTGTGGCTGATGGGCGCGGAGCCGCGGCATGACAGCTATGGCCGCCTGACGGGGGCGAAGCTGATCCCGCTGGAGGCGCTGGGCCGCCCGCGGATCGACGTGATGGTCACGCTGTCCGGCATCTTCCGCGACCTGCTGCCTCTGCAGACCCGCCTGCTGGCCGAAGCCGCGCTGCTGGCCGCCGAGGCCGACGAACCCGCGGAGCGCAACTTCATCCGCAAGCACGCCCTCGCCTTCATCGCGACGCATGGTGGCACGATGGAACAGGCGGCGCTGCGGGTCTTCGGCAATGCGGAAGGCGCCTATGGCGCCAACGTCAACCAGATCCTCGATGCCGGGCTCTGGACGGATGAGGACGAGCTGGCCGAGGCCTATGTGAAGCGCAAGGGCTTCGCCTATGGCATCGACGGCAAGGCCGCGCGGCAGGACAAGGTGCTGGGCCACATGCTCGGCAGCGTCGATGTCACCTACCAGAACCTCGACAGCATCGAGGTCGGTCTGACCACCATCGACCAGTATTTCGACACGCTCGGCGGCATGTCCCGCGCCGTGCGCCGCGCCCGCCACGGCCAGGAAGCCGCCGTCTATGTCGGCGACCAGACGCGCGGCGAGGGCACCATCCGCACCGTCGCCGAACAGGTGGCGCTGGAGACGCGGACGCGCGCCCTGAACCCGAAATGGTTCGAGGCCCTGCTGGCGCATGGCTATGAGGGCGTGCGCCAGATCGAGGCGCAGGTCACCAACACCATGGGCTGGTCCGCCACCACCGGCCAGGTCGCGCCCTGGATCTACCAGCAGATGGCAGAGACCTACATGCTCGACCCCGCGATGCGGGAGCGGCTGGCGAAGCTGAACCCCACCGCATCCGCCAAGATCGCCAACCGCCTGATCGAGGCGCAGGAGCGCCGCTATTGGGAACCGGATGCCGAGGTCCTGGAGGCGCTGAAGCGCGCCGGCGAGGAACTCGAGGACCGGATCGAAGGAATCACCGTGGAGATGGCCGCATGACCGTGATCATGAGACCACCGCCGGGCACCAGCATCTCCCGCCGCGGCGATGGCGATGGCAGCGTGCAGGTCCATATGGACGACCCGCTGAAGATCGAGGGCGCCAAGGTCTTCGCCGTCTATGGCAAGGGCGGCATCGGCAAGAGCACGACGAGCTCCAACCTCTCCGTCGCCTTCGCCAAGCTCGGCAAGCGCGTGCTGCAGATCGGCTGCGATCCCAAGCACGACAGCACCTTCACCCTGACCGGCCGCATGATCCCGACGGTGATCGATGTGCTGGACGGCGTCGGCTTCCATTCGGAGGAGCTGCGGCCGGAGGATTTCGTGGTGGAAGGCCGCCACGGCGTGATGTGCGTGGAAGCCGGCGGCCCGCCGGCCGGTACGGGCTGCGGCGGCTATGTCGTCGGCCAGACGGTGAAGCTGCTGAAGGAGCATCACCTGCTGGAAGACACGGATATCGTGATCTTCGACGTGCTGGGCGACGTGGTCTGCGGCGGCTTCGCGGCCCCCCTGCTGCATGCCGATCGCGGCGTGATCGTCGCGGCCAACGATTTCGACAGCATCTTCGCGATGAACCGCATCGTCGCCGCCATCAAGGCGAAAGCGGCGAATTACGGCGTCAGGCTGGGGGGCGTGATCGTCAACCGGTCGAAGGACACCGACCAGATCCAGAAATACAACGAGGCGACGGGCATGAAGATGCTCGCGCATCTCCCGGACCTCGACGTCATCCGCCGCTCCCGCCTCAAGAAGGCGACGCTGTTCGACATGGACAGCTCGCCGGAGGTCGAGGCCGTGCGCGCCGAATATCTCCGCCTCGCCGCCGGCCTGCTGGCGGGCGTCACGCCGCTGGACGCGACGCCGCTGAAGGACCGGGAGATCTTCGACCTGCTGGGGTATGACTGACATGCCGACCGCGACCTACCAGACGCGCCGGGGCGAGCTTGAGACCTACTTCGACCGGACCGCGGTCAAGGCATGGGAGAGGCTGACCTCCGACGCCCCGGTCGGGCGCATCCGCGCGACGGTGCGGAAGGGGCGGGAGGAGATGCGCAACACGCTCCTCTCCTGGCTGCCCGCCGACCTCACCGCGCGCCGCGTCCTGGATGCGGGCTGCGGCACCGGCGCGCTGGCGGTGGAAGCCGCGCGGCGCGGCGCCGATGTCGTCGCCGTCGATATCTCACCGACGCTGGTGCAGCTCGGCCGTGACCGCACGGCGGGCCGGCATGGCACCGGCCAGGTCAGCTTCCATGTCGGCGACATGCTGGATGAGGGCTTCGGCGCCTTCGACCACATCGTCGCCATGGACATCCTGATCCATTACCAGCCCGCCGACGTCACGCGCGTGCTGGGCCTGCTGGCGAAGCGCACCGCGGGCTCCATCGTCTTCACCTTCGCGCCCCGCACGCCGCTGCTGGCCGCCATGCACAACGTCGGAAAGCTGTTCCCGCGCGGCGATCGCGCGCCCTCCATCGTCCCCGTCGCGCCCGGCCACCTGCGCGCGCTGATCGAGGCCGATCCCGCGCTGCGCGACTGGACCATCGGGCGGGAGAGGCGCGTCGCCGGCGGCTTCTACATCTCCCAGGCCCTGGAGCTTCGCCGGCGATGAGCAACCAGCCCGGCCGCATCATCCGCCTCTGGCAGGGCGTCGGCCCGCACCTGCTCCCCTTCGCCAGCGCGACCTCGGATCGCCTGCCGATGTCGCGGCTGCTGCGCCTGTCGCTGTTCCAGATCTCCTGCGGCATGGCCGCCATCCTGCTGGTCGGCACGCTGAACCGCGTGATGATCGTGGAGCTGAAGGTGCCGGCCTGGCTGGTGGCCAGCATGGTGGCGCTGCCGCTGGTCTTCGCGCCGCTCCGCGCCCTCATCGGCTTCCGGTCCGACAACTACAAATCGGTGCTCGGCTGGAAGCGCGTGCCCTATCTCTGGCTCGGCACCACCATCCAGTTCGGCGGGCTCGCCATGATGCCCTTCGCGCTGCTGGTGCTGTCTGGCGATACCTGGGCCGATCCCTGGGCCGGGCAGCTCGCCGCCGCCATCGCCTTCCTGATGACGGGGGCGGGGATGCACATGGTGCAGACGGTCGGGCTCGCCCTGGCGACGGACCTGTCGCCGCGCGACCAGCAGCCCAATGTCGTCGCCATGCTCTCCGCCATGCAGCTCTTCGGCATGGTGCTGGCGGGGCTGATCTTCGGCGCGCTGCTGGCGGATTTCTCGCAGCTCCGCCTCATCCAGGTGGTGCAGGGCGCAGCCGCGCTGACGCTGGTGCTGAACTTCATCGCGGCCTGGCAGCAGGAAGCGCGCGACCCCAGCCGCACCGCGCAGACGGATGCGGAGGAGCCGGGCTTTCTCGAAAGCTTCCGCATGCTGCGCCGGACCGGGCCCTGGAACCGGCGGCTGCTCGGCGCGGGGCTGGGCACTGCGGGCTTCGCCATGCAGGACGTGCTGCTGGAACCCTATGGCGGGCAGATCCTCGGCCTCAGCGTCGGCGGCACCACGGCGCTCTCCGCGGGCCTCGCCGCCGCGGCGGTCTGCGGCTTCCTGCGCGCGGCGCGGCGGCTCAGCCAGGGGACCGATGCCCATATGGTCGCGGCCCATGGCGCGCTGTTCGGCATCGCGGGCTTCACGCTGATCGTCTTCGCCGCGCCCTTCGACACGATCATCCTCTTCGCCCTCGGCATCCTGCTGATCGGCTTCGGCGCGGGGCTCTTCGGCCATGCCACGCTCACCGCCTGCATGGCCTCCGCGCCGGCGGACCAGGTGGGCCTGGCGCTCGGCGTCTGGGGCGCCGTGCAGGCCACCGCCGCGGGCTGCGCCATGGCCTTCGGCGGCGGGCTGCGGGATGCCGTCTCCTCGCTCGCCGAATCCGGCGCGCTGGGCGATGCCATGATGAGCCCCGCGACCGGCTATGTCGGCGTCTATCTCATCGAGATCGCGCTGCTCTTCGTCACTCTGGCCGTCGTCGGTCCGCTGGTGCGCAGGCACCACCAGGCCGCGCTGCGGTCGCAACCCGGGACCGGCCTCGCCGGCCCCGCGCCCGTGTAACCCGAACAGGATCCAAGGAAGCGGAGGCCGCATGTCCACGCCCGTCAACTTCGATATCGCCGCGATGTCGCTCTACGTCTTTTTCGCCTTCTTCACGGGGCTCGTGCTCTGGCTGCACCGGGAAGGGAAGCGGGAAGGCTATCCGCTGGTCTCCGACCGGCCGGAGAAGCCGCT
Source organism: Falsiroseomonas ponticola (assembly GCF_016805305.1). Classification (GTDB taxonomy): domain Bacteria; phylum Pseudomonadota; class Alphaproteobacteria; order Acetobacterales; family Acetobacteraceae; genus Falsiroseomonas; species Falsiroseomonas ponticola. The sequence goes on from NZ_JAERQN010000001.1 coordinate 1,140,807, forward strand.
CCGCGCGCCCATCCAGGGCTTCCCGGGCGTGCCGGAGCTGAAGACCTTCAAGCTGGCGCATCCCGAGCACATCCCGGCGCGGGAGGCCGAGCGCGACATCAGCGCCCATGTCGTGGCCGCGGACCCCTATCCGGGCGCGCCGCTGATCCCGACCGGCAACCCGATGCAGGACGGCATCGGCCCGGCATCCTGGGCGCATCGCGCCGATGTGCCGGACATGACCTTCGACGACAACGTCCCCAAGATCGTGCCGCTGCGCGCCGCCGCCGGCTGGTCGGTGGAGGAGGATTGCCCCGATCCGCGCGGCAAGCCCGTGCGCACGCTGGATGGCAAGATCGCCGGCGTGGTCGTCGATCTCTGGGTGGACAAGTCCGAATACATCCTCCGCTACCTGGAGGTGGAGGTCACCGGCAGCGACCGCCGCGTGCTGGTGCCCATGTTCCTCGCCACCGTGAACGGCAACGGCGTGGTCCGCGTCGTCTCCGTCACGGCGGAACAGCTGGCGGCCGCGCCCGGCATCAGGAATCCCGAGCAGATCACGCTGCTGGAGGAGGACAAGGTCTCCGCCTATTTCGGCGGTGGCCACATGTACGCCACGCCGGACCGGATCGGGCCCTTCGTATGAGCAACCCGGCGAAGCTGCCCATCTTCGAGCATGACGGGGAGCCCATTCCGGGCCTCCCGGCCGTGCTGCCGGAAGGGGAGGTGATCCTCTGGCAGGGTGCCCCCCGCTGGGGTGGCATCGCCCGCCGCGCGCTCCATCTCCGCGGCCTCGCGCTCTACTTCGCCCTCATCGGCGTGCTGCGCGGCACGGCGATGGCGGCGGAGGGCGCCTCCACGCTGGATGCCACGCTGGGTGGCCTGCTGATGCTGGTGGTCGGCGCCGTGCCGATCGGCCTGCTGGCGGGCTTCGCGGTGCTGGCCGCCAGGACCACGCTCTACACCATCACCAACCGCCGCGTGGTGATGCGCGTCGGCGTGGCGCTGCCCATGACCATCAGCCTGCCCTTCGCCCTGATGCAGAGCGCGGGCGTGATGAAGCATGCGGATGGCACGGGCGACATCAGCATGGCGCTCGCCGCGCCGCACCGCGTCGCCTGGATCGCGATCTGGCCGCACACGAAAAGCTTCCGTGTGGCGCGGCCGGAGCCCACACTGCGCGCACTGGCCGATGCGGACCAGGCCGCGCAGATCCTCGCCCGGGCGCTTGCCGCCCATGCGGCGATGCCGGTCCCCGCGATGGCGGCGGACAGCAACCGCCAGGCCGCGCGCCCCGGCGCCGCGGCCCTGGCCTGAGAAGGGGAGGGAGGACCATGGCGCAGGCGATCCGGCATCCGCTCTCCGGCAAGGGCCCGCTCCTTGCCGCCGCGCTGCTCATCGCGGCGACGCTTGCGCTGACCACGGCGCCGCCGCCCGGCGGTGGCGTGCAGTACCAGGGCGAGGTTTCCGCGCAGCGGGAGCTGCTCTTCGCCGATCGCGCCGATGGCGGCGTCACCGTCACCGATGCGCGGACCGGCCAGGCGATCGGCGAACTCGCCCCGGGCGAGGATGGCTTCATCCGCGGCGCGCTGCGCGGCCTGGTGCGCGAACGCCGCATCGGCGGCCTGGGGCCGGAGGCACCCTTCCGCCTCACCGGCTGGTCGGATGGAAGACTGACGCTGGAGGATCCCGCAACCGGCACGCGGCTCGACCTTGCCGCCTACGGCGCCACCAACGCCGAAGCCTTCGCACGCTTCCTGTCAACCAAGGAGAACCAGAGATGAACGGCCACTGGGGAGTGGGCCGGGCGATCTTCGGTGGGAACGAAACCCTCGAAGTGCCCTGTTCAGTGGATATCGAACGCACCGCCGACAGCTTCCACGCCTATGCGGTGCCGGAGGACGTGTTCCTCAAGCCCGGCGACCAGGTGATCGTGCACGGCACGACCGGCCGCGTGGAGTTCGGCGAACGCTACACCTTCGAGACCAGCGCGACCGTCATCCGCGCCAACGCCTTCCAGCGCTTCTGGACGCAATGGGTCGCGATCTTCGAACTGACGGAGCTCTACCATTGCGGCTTCGAGCCGAAGGAGGTGGCGTGATGGACTCGCTTCCCCCGAACAACATGACCCCCGGCGGCATGACGCCCGGCGGAAGGCCGGATGCCGATGGCGTCGCGACGCGGATGGCGCTGACGGAGACGGTGCTCTCGCCGCGCTTCTACACCACCGATTTCGACGCGATGGACAACATCAGCATCGAGCCCGTGCGCAAGCAGTGGGACGAGATGATGGCCGAGTTCCACGCCGACCCGAATCGCGGCCACTTCACCCGCACCGCGGAGTTCGACGAATTCGACCTGAGCGCGCTGCCGGAGCCGCTGCAGAAGGAGCTGCTGGAATTCCTGGTCAGCTCCGTGACGGCGGAATTCTCGGGCTGCGTGCTCTATGCCGAGATCAAGAAGCGCGTCACGAATCCCGACATGAAGGACATCTTCAGCGTGATGGCGCGGGATGAGAGCCGGCATGCCGGCTTCATCAACGACGCGCTGAAGGACCTCGGCGTCGGCGTCGATCTCGGCTTCCTGACCAAGGCGAAGAAGTACCACTACTTCCAGCCGAAGTTCATCTTCTACGCCACCTACCTCAGCGAGAAGATCGGCTACGCCCGCTACATCACCATCTTCCGCCAGTTCGAACGGCATCCGGAGCTGCGCTTCCACCCGATCTTCAAGTGGTTCGAGAACTGGTGCAACGACGAGTTCCGGCACGGCGAGGCCTTCGCCCTGCTGATGCGCGCCAACCCGCACCTTCTTCATGGTTTCAACACCTATTGGGTGCGATTCTTCCAGCTCGCGGTCTTCGCCACCATGTATGTGCGCGACCATGCGCGGCCGGAATTCCACAAGGCGCTCGGCATGACGCCGACGGAGTACGACATGCGGGTCTTCCGCATCACGGAGGAGATCTGCCGCCAGGTCTTCCCCGCCACGCTGGACATCGACAACCCGTCCTTCCTGCGCGGGCTGGAGCGGCTGCGGAAGATCTCCGACGCGCTGGGTGAGGCGAAGCGCCAGGGCGGCGTGATGGGCCGCGTCAAGCGCATCGGCCTCTCGGCCGCGGCGGCGGCCAGCTTCGCGCGGCTCTACTTCCTGAAGCCCCGTCGCCACGCCCTGCCGGACGATGCCCGGCTGGCGCCGGCCTGGTAGGCGGGGCCGCATTCCATGGCCGAGCATGGCCTGCCCGCGCTGTTCACCCTGTTCCTCTGGTGGTTCAGCACGGGCGTGATCCTCTACCTCGATGGCCTCCGGCAGGAGACCTTCCGGTGGACGATGCTCGGCGCCTCCACCCTGGCGCTGGCGGGCCTCGCCGGCCTGCACGCCACGGCCTGGGACACGACGACGCAGGGGGCCTACATCGCCTTCGTCTGCGGCGTGCTGGTCTGGGGCTGGATCGAGACGGCCTTCCTGACCGGCATGGTCACCGGCCCGTCCCGCCGCGCCTGCCCGCCCGGCGCCACCGGCTGGGTCCGGCTGCGCGCGGCGCTTGCCGCGATCCTCTGGCATGAACTGGCCATCGTGGCCGGCGCCCTGCTGATCCTGGCCGTCACCTGGGGCGGATCCAACCAGGTGGGATTCTGGACCTTCATCGCCTTCTGGGTGATGCGGCAGAGCGCCAAGCTCAACGTCTACCTCGGGGTGCGCAACCTGGCGGAGGCTTTTCTTCCCGACCATCTGCGCTATCTCGAAAGCTTCTTCCGCCGGCGGCGGATGAATGCGTTGTTCCCGGTCTCCGTCATCGCCGGCACCGCGGCCTGCGTGCTGCTGTCGATGAAGGCGGCCGCGCCGGGGGCAACGCCGCATGAGGTGGCGGGCTACTCGCTGCTCGCGAGCCTCGTCGCGCTGGGGCTGCTGGAGCACTGGTTCATGGTGCTGCCGGTGCCCGCGGATGCGCTGTGGCGCTGGGGGCTGGCCTCCCGTTCTGCCGCGCAACGGGAAGGGCGCCCCGCGCCCGCGCCCGTGGCTTGATGCTGCGCAAGGCCAAGGCGGAAGGCCGTTGGCAGGCTGCGCGGAAGACTAACCCGCCGGGGCGGTTCCCGGCGGCTGCCAGACCGGCCATGGGGGGTCCGAGATGAACTACGAGTCCTTCTTCCGCGCCCAGCTCGATGGCCTCCGGCGCGAGGGCCGGTACCGCGTCTTCGCCGATATCGAACGCCGCGCCGGCGACTACCCGAAGGCCATCCGCCACCGCAACGGCCGCACCTCGGAGGTGACGGTCTGGTGCTCCAACGACTATCTCGGCATGGGGCAGCACCCGAAGGTGCTGGCCGCGATGCATGCGGCGCTGGACCGCTACGGCGCCGGCGCCGGCGGCACGCGCAACATCTCCGGCACCAACCACGAACACGTCCTGCTGGAACGGGCGCTGGCCACGCTGCACGGGACGGAGGACGCGCTGCTGTTCAACAGCGGCTACATGTCCAACTGGGCCTCGCTCTCCACCCTCGCCTCCCGCATGCCGGGCTGCGTGATCGTCTCCGATGAGATGAACCACGCCTCGATGATCGAGGGCATGCGCCACAGCCGCGCGCAGCGCCGCATGTTCCGCCACAACGACGTGGCGGACCTGGAGCGCGTGCTGGCGGAACTCGACCCCGCCTGCCCGAAGCTCGTGGCGTTTGAGAGCGTCTATTCCATGGATGGCGACATCGCCCCCATCGCCGCCATCTGCGACGTGGCCGACAAATACGGCGCCATGACCTATTGCGACGAGGTGCATGGCGTCGGCCTCTATGGCGCGCATGGCGGCGGCATCACGGACCGCGACGGCGTCTCCCACCGCCTGACGGTCATCGAGGGCACGCTCGCGAAGGCCTTCGGCGTGATCGGCGGCTACATCGCCGGCAGCAACGCGATGTGCGATTTCGTCCGCAGCTTCGCCTCCGGTTTCATCTTCTCCACCGCGCTCCCCCCAGCCGTCGCCGCCGGCGCGCGGGCGAGCATCGAGCATCTCATGGTCTCGAATGCCGAGCGTGAGCGGCTGCACGAGCGCGCCGCAACGCTGCGGAAGCGGCTGGATGCCATCGGCGTGCCGCATCTCGACAACCCCAGCCACATCGTCCCCGTGATGGTCGGCGATCCCGTGGTCTGCAAGTCGATCAGCGACATCCTGCTGGATGAACACGGGGTCTATGTGCAGCCCATCAACTACCCGACCGTGCCGCGCGGCACGGAAAGGCTGCGCATCACGCCCGGCCCGGTGCACAGCGACGCGGATATGGACCATCTGGTGGCCAGCCTGCACGCGGTGTGGTCGCAATTCAGCCTCAGGCGGGCCGCCTGATGGACCAGGCGCCGGGCACGCTTCCCGCGCAGGGGGCAGACACGATGGCCAGTGCCGCCACGCGGCGCCGGCGCTTCGCACCGCCGGCGCCCACGGGGAAGCCCGTCTTCCCCTTCGATGCCATCGTGGGGCAGGACGAGATGAAGCTCGCCCTGCTCATCGCCGCCGTGGACCAGTCCGTGGGCGGCGTGCTGGTCTTCGGCGATCGCGGCACGGGCAAGTCCACCGCCGTCCGGGCGCTCGCCGCCCTGCTGCCGCCGATGGAGGTCGTGGCCGGCTGCCGCTTTGGCTGCGACCCGGCGAAGCCTGCCCGCGACTGCGCCCATTGCCGCGGCCTCACCGCCCCGCCCGCGCAGACCGTGCCGGTTCCGGTGGTGGACCTGCCGCTCGGCGCCACGGAGGATCGCGTCGCCGGCGCGCTCGACATCGAGCGTGCGCTGGCCGAGGGCGTGAAGGCCTTCGAACCCGGCCTGCTCGCCCGCGCCCATCGCGGCTTCCTCTATATCGACGAGGTGAACCTGCTGGAGGACCACCTGGTGGACCTCCTGCTCGATGTCGCGGCCTCCGGCGAGAATGTCGTGGAGCGGGAGGGCATCAGCATCCGCCACCCCGCGCGCTTCGTGCTGATCGGCTCCGGCAACCCGGAGGAGGGCGAGCTGCGCCCGCAGCTGCTGGACCGCTTCGGCCTGAGCGTCGAGGTCCGCACGCCGACCGACCTGCCGACCCGGGTCGAGGTGGTGCGCCGCCGCGATTCCTTCGAGCATGACCCCGAGGGCTTCGTCGATCGCTGGCACCGCGCCGCGCAGGCGACGCGCAAGAAGATCCTCGCCGCCCGCCGCCTGCTGCCGCGCATCACCGTGCCCGATGCAACGGTCGAGAATGCCGCGCGGCTCTGCCTCGCGCTCGGCACCGACGGTCTGCGCGGCGAGCTGACGCTGATCCGCGCGGCGCGCGCGCTGGCGGCGCTGGAGGGGGACCGGGAGGTCACCCTGGCGCATCTGCGCCGCATCGCCGCCCCGGCGCTCCGCCATCGCCTGCGCCGCAACCCGCTGGACGAGGCCGTCGCCACCACCCGTGTGGAACGCGCGCTGACCGAGGTCTTCGGCGCGTGACGGAAGCGGCGGGCCACCCGCCGGCCGAGGATGCGGCCCGCGCCGCGCTTCTGCTGGCCGTGGATCCCGCCGGCCTCGGCGGTGCCGCGCTGCGCTGCGCGCCCGGTTTTCCGCGCGACCGCTGGCTCGGCCTGCTGCGCGTGGCGCTGCCCGAAGGCGCCCCCTTGAAGCGCCTGCCGACCGGCGTGCCGGATAGCCGCCTGCTGGGTGGCCTCGACCTGACCGCGACGCTCAGCGCCGGCCGTCCCGTGGTGGAACGCGGCGTGCTGGCCGATGCGCATGGCGGCCTGGTGCTGGCCGCGATGGCGGAGCGGATGGACAGCGCCACCGCCGCCAAGATCGCCGCCGTGCTCGATGCCGGGCAGGTCGCGGTCCAGCGCGATGGCCTCGGCATCACGCTCCCCGCGCGCATTGGCCTGGTGGCGCTGGACGAAGGCGCGTCGGAGGAGGAGCAGCCCCCGCCCGCGCTGCTGGAACGCCTGGCCTTCCGCCTCTTCCTCGATGAATTGCCGCAGCAGGCGGTGCTGCGCTGGCCAGTGCCGGACCGCGCCGCCATCGCCGCCGCCCGCGCGCGCCTGGCCCGCGTGACGGTGCCGGAGGCAACGCTGGAGGCCCTGGTTGCCGCCGCGCTGGCCTTCGGCATCGACAGCGCCCGCGCGCCCCTGCTGGCGCTCCGTGCCGCCCGCGCCGCCGCGGCGCTCGCGGGGCGTGACACGGTGGGGCCGGAGGAGGCGGGCCTTGCCGCGCGCCTCGTCTATGGCCATCGCGCCACGCGCCTGCCGGCCGCGGAAGAAGCGCCGCCCGAGCCGCCACCCTCTGACCCGCCGCCGCACGACGAAAACAGCGCGGACCAGAAGCCGGAAGGCGGGCCGGACCCGCAAGCGCTGCAGGAGATGCTGCTGGCTGCGACCCAGGCGGCGCTCCCCGCCGGCCTGCTCGCCGCGCTCGGCGCCGATGCCCGCAACGCCGCCCGCCGCAGCGCCGGCGCGCAGGGAAGGGAAGGGCAGCGCCGCCAGTCGCGGCTGCGTGGCCGCCCCATCGGCACCCGCGCCGGCACGCTGCGGGATGGCGCGCGGCTTTCCATCGTGGAGACGCTGCGCAGCGCCGCGCCCTGGCAGCCGCTGCGCCTGCGCGAACGGGCGGGCCGCCCCGGCCCGCGCATCCTGGTCAAGCGCGACGACATCCGCCTGATGCGCTTCCAGCAGAACACGGAGACGACGGCGATCTTCGTCGTGGACGCCTCCGGCTCCGCCGCGCTGCATCGCCTGGCGGAGGCGAAGGGCGCGGTGGAGATGCTGCTGGCGGATTGCTATGTCCGCCGCGACCGCGTCGCGGTCGTTGCCTTCCGCGGCCAGGCGGCGGAGCTGCTGCTGCCGCCCACCAACTCCCTCGTCCGCGCCAAGCGCAGCCTGGCCGGGCTGCCCGGCGGCGGCGCGACGCCGCTGGCCCTCGGCCTCGATGCCGCCATGGCGCTGGCGGAGGAGGAGCGGCGCCGCGGCCGCACGCCGCTGGTCATCCTGCTGACGGATGGGCGGGCCAACATCTCCCGCGCCGGCACGCCGGGCCGCCCGCAGGCGGAGGCCGATGCGCTCTCCGCCGCCGTGCCCTTCCGCCTGGCGGGCCTCTCGACCCTGCTGGTGGACACGGCGCCACGCCCCGCCCCCTTCGCGAAGCAGATGGCGACCGCGATGGGCGCGAAATACCTCGCCCTGCCGGCGGCGAATTCGGAAAAACTCTCGGCCGCGGTCACCGCCACCCGCGGCGCGGCGTGACGCGCCATGGCCCAGTATCCGGCATGGGATCGCGAGGGCCGCGACTGGCCCAACCGGGAGGCCAGCCGCTTCGTGCAGGCTGCCGGGCTGCGCTGGCATGTGCAGGTGATGGGGCAGGGGCCCGTGCTGCTGCTGCTGCACGGCACCGCCGCCGCCACCCATTCCTGGCGCGCGCTCATGCCGCTGCTGGCGGAGCATTTCACCGTCGTGGCGCCGGACCTGCCGGGCCACGGATTCACGCAAGCGGTGACGGGCGCGCGGCAATCGCTGCCCGGCATGGCGGCCAGTGTCGGCGCGCTGCTGCAGGTGATGCAGCAGCAGCCCGCCTTCGCCGCGGGCCATTCCGCCGGCGCCGCCATCCTGCTGCGCATGGCGCTGGACCAGCGGATCGCGCCGCAGGCGATCATCAGCCTCAACGGCGCGCTGCAGCCGCTCGGCGACCAGCACGCCGCCTTCTTCACCCGCACCGCGCGGCTGCTGGTCGGCCTGCCCTTCGTGCCGAGCCTCTTCGCCTGGCGCGCCGCCGACAAATCGGTGGCGGAGCGGCTGCTGACGGATACGGGCAGCCGGATCGACGCCCAGGGCGTCGATTACTACGCGCGGCTCTTCCGCCATTCCGGTCACCTCGCCGCGGCGCTCGGCATGATGGCGAACTGGGACCTGGTGCCGCTGCTGCGGGACCTGCCGCGCCTCGCGCCGCGACTCGTCCTGGTGGTGGGGGCGAAGGACCGCGCCGTGCCGCCCGCCCAGGCCGATCGCGTCCGCGCCCGCCTGCCATCGGCGCGCATCGTGACGCTGCCCGGCCTCGGCCACCTGGCGCACGAGGAAGCGCCGGGCCAGGCCGCCGCGATCATCCGCGCGGAGGCCGGGCCATGACCCTTTCACGCTCGCATCCCATCCTTCCGCGCGCTAGCCTGCCGCCATGGCAGGGAGGTCCGACATGACGAACGCCGAGGACCTTGCCGTCTGCCATCGCCTGCTCTCCGGCGGGTCCAAATCCTTCCGCGCCGCCTCCCTGCTGCTGCCCGCGCGCATCGCCGATCCCGCCGCCGCGCTCTACGCCTTCTGCCGCGTCGCGGATGACGAGATCGATGAGGCGACGGCGACGCAGGATGCGCTGGCCGGTCTCCAGCGGCGGCTCGATGACATCTATGCCGGCCGGCCCCAGCCCCATGCGGCGGATCGCGCCTTCGCCGGCGTGGTCGCCGCCTTCGGCATCCCCCGCGTGCTGCCGGAGGCGCTGCTGGAAGGCTTCGCCTGGGATGCGGAGGGCCGGCACTACCGCGACCTCGCCGCGCTGCAGGATTATGCCGCGCGCGTCGCCGCCGCCGTCGGCGCGATGATGACGCTGCTGATGGGCGTGCGCGATCCGGTCGCCATGGCGCGGGCCTGCGACCTCGGCGTCGCGATGCAGCTCACCAACATCGCCCGCGACGTGGGGGAGGATGCGCGCAACGGCCGCCTCTACCTCCCGCTCGACTGGATGCGGCAGGAAGGCGTGAACCCCGCCGATTTCCTGGCCGATCCCGTCTTCACCCCGGCGCTCGGCCGCGTCGTGCAGCGGCTGCTCGATGCCGCGGATGCGCTCTATGAACGGGCGGAGCAGGGCATCCCGCTGCTGCCGCGCGATTGCCGCGCGGGCATCGGCGCGGCGCGGCACGTCTATGCGGAAATCGGCCGCGCCGTCGAACGCCAGGGTCTCGATTCCATCAGCCGCCGCGCCACCGTCTCCGGCCGCCGCAAGGCCTGGCTGCTGGCGCGCGGCATGGCGGCGCTGGCGCTGCGGCCGGCGGTGGATGCCGCGCCGCCGCTGCCGGCCACGCGCTTCCTCGTCGATGCCGTCTCCGCCACGCCGGCGCCGGCGGATCGCGCCCCGCCGCAGCGCCTGCCGGACCGCATCGCCTGGGCCGTGCAGGTCTTCGACCGGCTGGACCACGACCCCGGCCATTACGCGCGTTGACGCTTCCGCCTGTGGCGTTGGGTTGACACACATCAAGGCCTGATCGCCTGGCGCTGCGCCAGACTTCCCCGCCGGCCAACGGAGGGAAGCGTCGATGCGCATTGTCCTGGTCCACCCGAACTACCACTCCGGTGGCGCGGAAATCGCCGGCAACTGGCCGCCCGCCTGGGTCGCCTATCTCGCGGGCTATCTGAAGAACGCCGGCTACACCGACGTCACCTTCATCGACGCGATGACGGACCACATGAGTGACGACCAGGTGCGCGATGCGCTGCGCCTGCTGCAGCCGGACCTGGTCGGCGCCACCGCCATCACCCCCGCCATCTACGCCGCCGAATCCCTGCTGAAGCTGGCCAAGGAATGCTGCCCCAAGGCCGTCACCGTGCTGGGCGGCATCCATGGCACCTTCATGTACCCGCAGGTGCTGACCGAAGCGCCCTGGATCGATGCCATCGTGCGCGGGGAAGGGGAGCAGGTGCTGCTCGACCTGGTGCGCTGCATCGATGGCGGCGCCTGGCCGGCGGCGCGGGGCACGGTGAAGGGCATCGCCTATCTCGAGGACGGCAAGGTCACCGCGACGCCGGCCGCCAAGCCCATCGCGGATCTCGACCTGATCCAGCCGGATTGGGGCATCCTCGACTGGAAGAAGTACATCTACATCCCGACCGGCAAGCGCGTCGCCATCCCCAACATGGCGCGGGGCTGCCCCTTCACCTGTTCCTTCTGCAGCCAGTGGAAATTCTGGCGCGACTATCGCGTGCGCGACCCGAAGAAGGTGGTGGACGAGATCGAGACGCTGGTCCGCGACCATGAGGTCGGCTTCTTCATCCTGGCCGATGAGGAACCGACCATCCACAAGAAGAAGTTCGTCCAGTTCTGCGAGGAGATGATCGCCCGCGGCCTGCCGGACAAGGTGCAATGGGGCATCAACACCCGCGTCACCGACATCCTGCGGGACGAGGCGCTGCTGCCCTTCTACCGCAAGGCCGGCCTCGTCCACGTCTCTCTCGGCACGGAAGCCGCGGCGCAGCTCAAGCTCGACCGCTTCAACAAGGAAACCACCGTCGCCCAGAACAAGCGCGCCATCCAGCTGCTGCGCGAAGCCGGCATCGTGACCGAGGCCCAGTTCATCGTGGGGCTGGAGAACGAGACGGTGGAGACGCTCGAGGAAACCTACCGCATGGCGCTGGACTGGAACCCGGACATGGCGAACTGGGCCATGTACACGCCCTGGCCCTTCAGCGACCTGTTCCAGGAACTCGGCGACAAGGTGGAGGTCTTCGACTTCTCCAAGTACAACTTCGTCACGCCGATCATGAAGCCGGATGCGATGGACCGCGCCACGCTGCTCGATCGCACCATGGCGAACTACCGGCGCTTCTACATGCGCAAGGCGTTCCTGGGCTATCCGTGGGAGAGGGACAAGCGCCGGCGCAGCTACCTCGTCGGCTGCCTCAAGGCCTTTCTCAAGTCGGGCTTCCAGCGGACCTTCTACGACCTCGGCAAGGTCGGCTACTGGGGCCCGCAATCGAAGAAGCAGGTGGATTTCCACTTCGACGAAAGCCGCACGCTGGCCGCGCGCAACCCCGTGGCCGTGCCCCACAACGCGATGTGGAAGACGATGCACCGCCCGAAGGTGAAGCTGCCCGCCGCCAACGCGGCCAGCACGCCCCACGCGGCCAGTGCCGCGATGGCCTGCGGCGGCGGCAAGGAACAGCTGGAGGAGGATGAGCCGCCCCGCATGAAGGCCTGCGGCGGCGGCACGCAGCAGCTGCCGGAATCCGTGCAATCCCCGGTGCGGGAATAGCGCGATGGATGGCGGCGCGGGGATGGCGGGCGGCCGCATCGGCCCCAACGCCATCACGCGCATGGCGGAAGCCATGCGCAACTCGATCGGGGAGGAACGCACCCGCGCCATCTTCGCCGCGGCGGGGCTGGAGGAGCGGCTCGACCATCCGCCGGAAGCGATGGTGCCGGAGCGGGAGGTGACGCTGCTGCATCGCGCGGCGCGCGAAGCCCTCGGCACCGCCCATGCCACGCAGCTGGCGCGACGGGCGGGGATGCTGACGGGACAGTATCTGCTGGCCCATCGCATCCCGAAGCCCGTGCAGTGGCTGCTGCGCGCGCTGCCCGCGCCGGTGGCCGCGCGGCTTCTGGTCAAGGCCATCGCGCGCCATGCCTGGACCTTCGCCGGCAGCGGCCGCTTCAGCGCGCGGCCCGGCAATCCGCTGGTGCTGGAAGTGGCGGGCGGGCCCATCGCGCTGGCGGGCCCCGCCGAACAGCCAGTCTGCGACTTCTACACCGCGACCTTCGGCACGCTGTTCCGCGCGCTGGTCAATGCGGAAGCGCAGGTGGTGGAAACCCAGTGCACCGCCATGGGCGCCACCTCCTGCCTCTTCGAGGTCCGTTGGTAGCGCGCTACTTCGCGACCACCAGGCGGTACAGGTGCCAGGTCGCATGCCCCAGCACCGGCAGCGCGACCGCGAGCCCGATGAACAGCGGCAGCGACCCCAGCAGCAGCACCACCGCCACCACCAGGCCCCAGCCCAGCATCGCCACCGGATTGGCCGCGAAGGCCCGTACCGAGGTCGAGACCGCCTGCGCCACCCCGCCATCGCGGTCCAGCAGCATGGGGAAGGACACCACCGTCAGCACCAGCACCGCCAGCGCGAAGCCGAGCCCCGCCAGGTTGCCCCACAGCAGCAGCCGATGCCCCGCTGGCGTGGCGAAGACCACGCGCATCGCATCCCCCGCATCCGCCGGCAGCGTGCCAACCGTGGCGGCGAAGATCAGGTGCGCCACCCAGAGCCAGGCGAGGAAGATCGCCGCCAGCAGCAGCGCCAGCCCCGCGATGCTGGCGATGGCCGGGGACCGCAGCACGTCGAAGACGTTCCGCCACCCCGCCGCCTGCCCGCGTTCCCGCCGCCGGCTGATCTCATAAAGCCCGAGCGCCGCCACCGGCCCCACCAGCGCGAAGCCCGCCGCCATGGGGTAGAGCAGGTGCATCGCATCGCCGCCCGCCGCCAGCGTGCCCGCCAGCAGCCCGATCAGCGGATACAGCACGCAGAGGAACATCAACTGCGTCGGCGCCGCCACGAAATCCGCCCAGCCGCGCCTGAGCGCGGTGCCGAGCGCCTCCATCCCGATCCGTCGCACCTCAGGGCGATCGGCCACCATCGATGCCGTCGCCGTGGTCCAAGCCTCAGCCATCGCGTGATCCTCCGGGGAGGGTTGCGCGGACGGCCCGCTGCCGGAGCACCAGACCCCGCATCCCGGAGATTGGCGCGAATCCCGCGGCTTCCCGTTCAACCCGCCGTGAGGGTTGTCAATGCAGCTTCACACCGGGCTCCGCCCGCTGGCTGACCAGTCCGGCCAGCGTCCGCCACAAGGTCGGCGCGCTGCCATGCAGCGCCGTCTGGTGCATCTTGTAGAGCGACCGGTACATCAGCCGCGCGAAATAGCCCTCGATGAACATGGATTTGCCGACCAGGAACCCCATCAGGCTGCCGACGGTGCTGTACTTGCCGAGCGAGACGAGCGAGCCGAAGTCCCGGTAGACGAAGGGCGCCGGCGTGCCGCCCGCGATGATGGTCTCGATCTGCGTGAACAGATGCGCGGCCTGCTGGTGCGCCGCCTGCGCCCGCGGCGGCACCCAGGCGCCTTCCCCTCGCGGGCAGGCCGCGCAATCGCCGATGGCGAAGACCGATGGATCGCGCGTCGATTGCAGCGTCGGCTGCACCACGATCTGGTTGATGCGGTTGGTCTCCAGCCCGCCGATCTCCTTCAGGAAATCCGGCCCCTTCACCCCCGCGGACCACACCGTGAGTTCCGCCGGCAGCAGCGAGCCATCGGCGAAGACCACGCCATCGGCCCGCACCTCCGCCACCCGCGTGCCGGTCTTCACCTCCACCCCCATCTGCTCCAGCAGCCGGGTCGTGGCCTCGGAGATCCGCTCCGGCAGCGCGGGCAGGATGCGCGGCGCGGCCTCCACCAAGACGATGCGGATGTCCTGCTCCGGCTTGATGCGATCAAGGCCGTAGGCGACCACGGCGCGCACCGTGCGGTGCAGCTCCGCCGCCAGCTCCGTGCCCGTGGCGCCGGCGCCGATGATGGCGATGTGCAGCTGGCCCGGCCGCACCGGCTCCTCCTGCGCATTGGCGCGCAGGCAGGCATTCACCAGGCGGCGGTTGAAGCGGCTGGCCTGTTCCGGCGTCTCCAGCGGGATGGCGTGGCGCGCGGCGCCGGGCGTGCCGAAATCATTCGTCACGCTGCCCACCGCCATGATCAGCGTGTCGTAGCCCAGGCGGGACGCCGGCGTGATCTCCCGCCCCTCCTCGTCCAGCATGGCGCCGAGCTCGATCTCCTTCGCCGCGCGGTCGAGCCCCACCATCTCCCCGAAGCGGTAGGTGAAATGGTGCCAATGCGCCTGGGCCAGGTAGTTCAGCTCATGCTGCGCGCGGTCCATGCTGCCGGCGGCGACCGCATGCAGCAGCGGCTTCCACAGATGGGTGCGCGCCTTCTCCACCAGCGTGACGGTCGCGCGCCGCCCGTCCCGGTAGCGGTCGCCCAGCCGGGTGGCGAGTTCCAGCCCCGCCGCCCCGCCCCCCACCACGACGATGCGATGGGGCGAACCCCCGGCCGGCCCAGCCGCGGCACCTGCTTCCATGGGAAGGCTCCTGGGTGATGTGCCATCGGGCAGTCAGGCCGAAAGCCGTTGACTTCAGTGTCAAGATAGACTGACAGTAGAAACTGACAAGCAAAGATGACGGCTCGCCTGTTCGCGACCCCATCGCCGCCCCGTCCGGGGCGGTTGACGCATGGAGGATAGCCGCATGGACGCCATGACGCGCATCGAATCGAGCCTGGCCGATGCGGTGCTCTACGCGGAGGCGACCGGCGCGCCGCCGCGCCTGGCCTCCGCCCTGCGCCATGCGGTCTTCCCCAAGGGCGGCCGCATCCGCCCGCGCCTGACGCTCGCCGTCGCCGCCGCCTGCGGGGATGACCGGCCGGCGCTCTCCTCCGCCGCCGCCGCGGCGATCGAGCTGCTGCACTGCGCCAGCCTGGTGCATGACGACCTGCCCTGCTTCGACGATGCCGCGACGCGCCGCGGCAAGCCCAGCGTCCACCGCGCCTATGGCGTGCCGCTGGCGGTGCTGGCCGGCGATGCGCTGATCGTCCTCGCCTTCCAGACCCTCGCCCGCGCCGCCGCGACGGCGCCGGAGCGGCTGGGCCCCGTGATGATCGCGGTGGGGGATGGCGTCGGCGTGCCCTTCGGCATCGTCGCCGGCCAGGCCTGGGAATGCGAACCGCGCGCCGACCTCTCCGAATACCAGCGGCAGAAGACCGGCAGCCTCTTCGCCGCCGCCACCATCGCCGGCGCCGCCGCCTGCGCCCATGCGGAGCCCGAGGCCTGGCGCCTGCTGGGCGACCGGCTGGGGGAGGCCTACCAGGTGGCCGACGACCTGCGCGACGCCGTGGAGGATGAGGCCACGCTCGGCAAACCCGTCGGCGTGGACAAGGCGCTGGGCCGGCCGAGCGCCGTCGCGGAATTCGGCCTGATGGGCGCGGTCGCGCGGCTGCGCCGCCTGTCCCAGGATGCGGTGGAAAGCATCCCCGAATGCCGCGGCCAGGCCATGCTGCGCGGCCTGATCCTGCAGGAAGCCGGGCGCCTCGTGCCGCAGAAGCTGGCCGCCTGACGCCACCCATGTCGGACGTCATGGCCGCCTCCCCGGGCTGGCGGGACCGCTTCCGCGAATGGCGGGAAGGCGTCACCGCCAATCCGCGCTTCCGCGCCTGGGCCGCCCGCTTCCCGCTGACGCGCCCCATGGCGCGCAAGCGGGCGGGGCAGCTCTTCGACCTCTGCGCCGGCTTCGTCTATTCGCAGGTCCTCTTCGCCTGCGTGCGCCTCAAGGTCTTCGACCTGCTGCATGAAACGGGCCCGATGGCGGAGGCCGCGCTGGCCCATCGCCTGTCCCTGCCGCCGGAAGGGGCGTCCCGCCTCCTCAATGCCGCCGCCGCGCTGCAGCTCACCCATCGCCGCGATGACGGGCTCTGGACGCTCGGGCCGCTGGGTGCGGCCATGATCGGCAATCCCGGCATCAGCGCGATGGTGGAACACCACGCGCTGCTCTACGCCGACCTCGCGGATCCCGTCGGCATGCTGCGCCGGGAACGCGGCGGCAACGCGCTCTCCGCCTACTGGGCCTATTCCGGCGCCGACAGCCCGGACCAGCTCGCCCCGGACCGGGTCGCCGACTACTCCGCCCTGATGGCCGCCTCCCAGCCCATGGTGGCGGAGGAGGTGATCGTCGCCTTCGACTTCCGCCGCCACCAGGTCCTGCTCGATGTCGGCGGGGGGGAGGGCGCCTTCCTCTCCCATGTCGCCGCCGCCGCGCCCGCGCTCCGCCTCATGCTGTTCGACCTGCCGCCGGTCGCCGCGCGCGGCGCCGCGCGCTTCGCGCAGGCGGGCCTGGCCGCGCGGGCGGAGACCTTCGGCGGCGACTTCACGACGGATGACCTGCCCCGCGGCGCCGACCTCATCAGCCTGGTGCGCGTGCTGCACGACCATGACGACGACGTGGTGATGGGCCTGCTGCGGCGCGTGCGCGCCGCGCTGCCGCCGGGCGGCCGGCTGCTGGTGGCGGAACCCATGGCCGGCACGGCGGGGGCGGAGGCGATGGGCGATGCCTATTTCGGCTTCTACCTCCTCGCCATGGGCCGCGGCCGCCCGCGCCGGCCGGCGGAGCTGCAGGCCATGCTGGCCGCCGCCGGCTTCGCCGCCTCGCGCCTCATTCCCACGGGCACGCCGCTGCTGACGCGCGTGCTGGTCGCGGAAGCGGGTGTGGCCTGAACGCCGCTGTCGTGCCCGCGTGACGAAGGGGTGTCAGTTTCCCTTGACATTGCCCAGCGTCAATTTACCCTGACAAACAACCAGAGGGAGCGGTCAGTCCAAGTGGACACCGTCGCAGTCATCCTAGAAGCGCCCGAGCGCCTCATCCTCAGCCGGCTCGAACTCTCGCCCCCGGGCGATGACGACGTGGTGGTGGATGTGGAGTGGAGCGGCATCAGCACCGGGACGGAGCGCCTGCTCTGGTCCGGCCGCATGCCGCCCTTCCCCGGGATGGGCTACCCCCTGGTTCCCGGCTACGAGACCGTCGGCCGCGTCAGCGCCGTCGGCCAGCGCGCGGATCGCCGCGTCGGCGAACGCGTCTTCGTCGCCGGCGCCAAGTGTTTCGGCCAGGTGCGCGGCCTGTTCGGCGGTGCCGCCGCCCGCCTCGTCGTCCCCGGCGCGCGCGCCGTGCCTATCGATGAACGACTCGGCGCCGATGGCGTGCTGATGGCGCTGGCCGCCACGGCGCGCCACGCCATCGCGGCGGAACATGCGGAGCTGCCGGACCTCATCGTCGGCCATGGCGTGCTGGGTCGCCTCGTCGCGCGCCTCGTCGTCGCCGCCGGCGGCGCGCCCATGGTGTGGGAGACGAACCCGACCCGCGCCGATGGCGCCATCGGCTACAAGGTCGTGCAGCCGGAGGATGATCCGAGGCGCGACTATCGCTGCATCTGCGACGTCTCCGGCGATGCCGGGCTGATGGACCTGCTGGTGCAGCGCCTGGCGCCGCAGGGGGAGATCGTGCTGGCGGGCTTCTACAGCGCGCCCATCAGCTTCTCCTTCCCGCCCGCCTTCATGCGCGAAGCCCGCTTCCGCATCGCCGCCGAATGGCGGGAGCCCGACCTGATCGCCGTGCGTGACCTGGTCGCCGAGGGCAGGCTCAGCC
Source organism: Falsiroseomonas ponticola (assembly GCF_016805305.1). Classification (GTDB taxonomy): domain Bacteria; phylum Pseudomonadota; class Alphaproteobacteria; order Acetobacterales; family Acetobacteraceae; genus Falsiroseomonas; species Falsiroseomonas ponticola. Next base: position 1,158,746 of record NZ_JAERQN010000001.1, read on the forward strand.
TCGAAGGCCTCATCACCCATACGCGCGACGCCGCCGCCGCGCCGGAAGCCTATCGCACGGCCTTCGGTGATCCCGCCTGCCTCAAGATGATCCTCGACTGGAGACAGACGCAATGAACGGCCCCGCCGCCATCACGCCCGTGCGTTCCGCCCAGTCCACGATGGCCGATGCGCTGCGTGCCGAGGCCGAGCAGGGCCCGGACCCCGTGCACACCGCGCCGCCGAAGAAGGAAACGCAGATCATCGCGATCTACGGCAAGGGCGGCATCGGCAAGTCCTTCACCCTGGCCAACCTCAGCTACATGATGGCCCAGCAGGGCAAGCGCGTGCTGCTGATCGGCTGCGATCCGAAGTCGGACACCACCAGCCTGCTCTTCGGCGGCCGTTCCTGCCCGACCATCATCGAGACCTCCTCCCGCAAGAAGGCGGCCGGCGAGCCCGTCGCCATCGGCGATGTCTGCTTCAAGCGCGATGGCGTCTTCGCCATGGAGCTGGGCGGCCCGGAAGTCGGCCGCGGCTGCGGCGGGCGCGGCATCATCCACGGCTTCGAACTGCTGGAGAAGCTCGGCTTCCACCAGTGGGATTTCGACTACGTGCTGCTCGACTTCCTGGGCGACGTGGTGTGTGGCGGCTTCGGCCTGCCGATCGCGCGCGACATGTGCCAGAAGGTGATCGTCGTCGGCTCGAACGACCTGCAGTCGCTCTATGTCGCGAACAACGTCTGCAGCGCGGTCGAGTACTTCAAGAAGCTCGGCGGCAATGTCGGCGTGGCCGGCATGGTCATCAACAAGGATGACGGCACGGGCGAGGCGCATGCCTTCGCGGCAGCCGCCGGCATCCCGATCCTCTCCGCCATCCCGGCGGATGACGATATCCGTCGCAAGTCCGCGAATTACGAGATCGTCGGCGTCCCGGGCGGCCCCTGGGCCAGCGTCTTCGAACAGCTGGCGACGCAGGTGGCGGAAGCGCCGCCGCTGCGGCCGAAGCCGCTGACGCATGACGCGCTGCTCGGCCTGTTCAAGGGCGATGCGGTCGGCCGCGGCGTGGTGCTGAACCCCGCCACGATGGAAGACATGTGCGCGGCGGATGTGCTGAACAAGCCGTCCCTCGAAGTGGTCTACGAGGGCGCCTGATCCCATGGACCAGCTCCCCCTCAACGCCGTGCCTGCGGCCGCGCCCGAAGGGGCCAGCGGTTCCGGCTGCCATGGCGGCCGGGAGACGCTGGAGAATGCGGCGCGCGCGGCCGGCAAGTCGGAGACGATGGACAAGCTGGCCGCGGATTACCCGCGCGGCCCGCATGACCAGCCGCAATCCATGTGCCCGGCCTTCGGGTCGCTGCGCGTGGGCCTGCGCATGCGGCGCACCGCGACGATCCTCTCGGGCAGCGCCTGCTGCGTCTATGGCCTGACCTTCACCAGCCATTTCTACGGCGCCCGCCGCACCGTGGGCTATGTGCCCTTCAACTCGGAAACGCTGGTCACCGGCAAGCTGTTCGAGGATATCCGGGACGCCGTCCACGCCACGGCGAAGCCGGAAGACTACGACGCGGTCGTCATCATCAATCTCTGCGTGCCCACCGCCTCCGGCGTGCCGCTGGACCTGCTGCCGAAGCAGATCGACGGCGTCCGCATCATCGGCATCGATGTCCCGGGCTTCGGCGTGCCGACGCATGCGGAAGCGAAGGACGTGCTGGCCGGCGCCATGCTGCGCTATGCGCGGAACGAGGCCGAATCCGGCCCCGTCGCCCGCCCCCGCCAGATGGTGGATGGCGAACGCACCGTCGCCCTGATCGGCGAACTCTTTCCCGCGGACCCGATGGGCGTCGGCGCCATGCTGGCGCCGATGGGCCTGGCGCTGGCGCCGCAGACCCCGGCGCGCGAATGGCGCGACCTCTACGCCGCGCTGGATTGCGAAGTCGCCGCCGCGGTGCATCCCTTCTACACCGCCTCCATCCGTGAATTCCGCGCCGCAGGCCGCCCGGTGGTGGGATCCGGCCCGGTGGGGCTGGAGGGGACGGAAGCCTGGCTCGGCGCCATCGGCCGCGCCGCCGGCATCGCCGACAGCGTGGTGGACCTGGCGAAGCAGCGCGTGCTGCCCGCGATCCGCGCGGCGCTGGCGAATGCCCCCATCAAGGCGCGCGTCACCGTCTCCGGCTACGAAGGCTCCGAACTGCTGGTCGCGCGCCTGCTGAGCGAGGCCGGCGCCGAGGTGCCCTATGTCGGCACCGCCTGCCCGCGCACGGAATGGAGCGAGGCGGACCGCCAGTGGCTCGAGGCCCGCGGCACGCATGTGCAGTACCGCGCGAGCCTGGAACAGGACGTCGCCGCCATGCGCGACGCGAAGCCGGATCTGGCCCTCGGCACCACGCCGCTGGTGCAGAAGGCGAAGGAGCTCGGCATCCCCGCGCTCTACTTCACCAACATGGTCTCCGCCCGTCCCCTCTTCGGCCCCGCCGGCGCCGGCTCCATGGCCGCCATCGTGGCCGCGCAGACCAAGGGGCGCGAACGCTTCTCCCGCATGGTCAGCTTCTTCGACGGCGTCGGCACGCCGGATGGCGCGGGCTACGGCTTCAAGGACAAGCCCGTCGATCCCCCCGGCTTCCGCGACCGGCAGCGCAAGCTGCGCGCGGCCAAGGCCAAGGCCGAAGAATCGGTGGGGACATAGCTCCATGTTGGTCCTCGATCACGATCGTGCCGGTGGCTATTGGGGGGCGATCTACGCCTTCTCCGCCGTGCGCGGCCTGCGCGTCGTCATCGACGGGCCCGTAGGGTGCGAGAACCTGCCGGTCACGGCGGTGCTGCACTACACGGATGCGCTGCCGCCGCATGAGCTGCCGATCGTGGTCACGGGCCTCGACGAGGACAGCCTCAGCAAGAACGGCACCGAGGATTCCATGCGCCGCGCCGCCGCGACGCAGGACCCCGACCTTCCCGCCGTCGTCGTCACCGGCTCGATCGCGGAGATGATCGGCGGCGGCGTGACGCCGCAGGGCAGCAATCTGCAGCGCTTCATCTGCCGCACGATCGATGAGGATCAGTGGCAGGCCGCCGACCGCGCCATCATGTGGCTCTGGACCGAATTCGGCGCCCGCGGCCGCAAGATGCGCGCGCGCAACGCCAAGCTCGGCCCGAAGCCGCGCGTCAACCTGATCGGCCCGATCTACGGCACCTTCAACATGCCGTCCGACCTGGCGGAGATGCGGCGCCTGGTGGAGGGCATCGGCTGCGAGGTCAACCTGGTCTTCCCGCTCGGCAGCCATGTCGATGACATCGCGAAGCTGCCCGATGCCGACGTCAACATCTGCCTCTACCGCGAATTCGGCCAGAAGCTGTGCGAGGAGCTGGAACGCCCCTGGCTGCGCGCGCCGATCGGCCTTTTCGCGACGACCAACTTCCTCCGCAAGCTCGGTGAGCTGACGGGTCTCGACCCCGAGCCCTTCATCGAGCGGGAGAAGCACACCACCATCAAGCCGATCTGGGACCTCTGGCGCAGCGTCACGCAGGATTTCTACGCCAGCGCGAGCTTCGCCGTGGTGGCGACGGATACCTATGCCCGCGGCCTGCAGCGTTTCCTCGGCGAGGAGATGGGCGTGCCCTGCGCCTTCGCCTTCAGCCGCAAGGCCGGCGAGAAGCCGGACAACGCCGCGGTGCGCGACGCCATGAAGAAGAACCCGCCGCTGGTCCTCTTCGGCAGCTTCAACGAACGGATGTACGCGGCGGAGCTGAAGAGCCGCGCCGCCTACATCCCCGCTTCCTTCCCTGGGGCGATCATCCGTCGCGCCACCGGCACGCCCTTCATGGGCTATGCGGGCGCGACCTACATCATCCAGGAATACTGCAACGCGTTGTTCGACGCGCTCTTCCACATCCTGCCCCTCGGCACCGACCTCGATCGCGTGGAACCCACGCCGGTCAGGAAGGCGGAGCCCTGGGATGACGATGCGGTGGCGCTGCTCGACGCGCATGTGGATGCCGCGCCCTTCCTGCTTCGCATCTCCGCCTCCAAGCGGCTGCGCGAACAGGTGGAACGCGCGGCGCGCGAGGCTGGGGAGCCGCGCATCGTGAGAGGCCGCGTGCTGGCAACGCTGGGGGAGGCACCCGTGCCTCCGCCAGGCGCCGGCGCCGGGAACAATGCCGCCGGCAATCCCGCCGCGGCCCCTGTTGCGGAGGGCGTCGGATGACGATGCCCCTGCGTCCTTCCGATCCCGTCGTCCCCAACCCAGCGACCGCTTTCGTCGTCGGTACCAGGACCTCGGGTCGGCCATGGCGGTTTCCCGCCACGCCGTACCCTGCCGCGCGGGCAAAGCGCGGTAACGGCCGAAAGGCAAGTTGGAGGTCATCATCATGGCCGAAGGTTCAAGGACCGGCCTGACCGAAGGCGAAGCGCGAGAGATCCACCGCCTGCTCATCCAGGGCTGGGCGTTCTCCGTCTTCGCGTCGATGGGCGCGCATATTCTGACGTGGCTGTGGCGGCCGTTGGTTTACGGCAACTCCGTGGTCCCGCCGGATTGGCGCTTCTTCTGAGGCTGAGCCGGGCCACCGGCTGAGGCCGAAGGCCCGGACACGACGAAACGAAGGAGAGAAGATCCATGCATAAGATCTGGATGGTGGTTGATCCCCGCCGGTCGCTGTTCCTGGCGATGGTCGCGGTGCTCGCGGTCGCGGCGCTGCTGCACATCGTCGTGCTCAGCTCGCCCCGCTACTGCGACCACTGGGGCTGGTGCGCCACGAGCCCGACCTTCACCCCGGGGCAACCCGTGGGGCGATAGGCGGATCGCGCCAGTGTCGCTCCGCGACAGCGGGCGTGGCAAGCACAGCGGGCTTCGCCCGCTGTCGAGGACGGCACGGCACGGCGGGCACTCGTCCCGCCCTGATGGGAGCGTCAAGCGATGGCGATGCTGACTTTTGAGCGGAAATATCGCGTCCGCGGGGGCACCCTGGTGGGCGGTGACCTGTTCGACTTCTGGATAGGGCCGTTCTGGATCGGCTTCTTCGGGATCACCACGGCCTTCTTCACCTTCATCGGTGTGGGGCTGATCCTGATGGGGGCGTCGATCCAGGGGACCTTCAACCCATGGCTCATCAACATCCCGCCGCCCGACCTGGCCTATGGCCTGCGCCTGGCGCCGATGCGGGAAGGTGGGCTGTGGCAGGCGATCACCGTCTGCGCGTGCGGGGCCTTCGTGTCCTGGGCGCTGCGCCAGGCGGAGATCTCCCGCAAGCTCGGTATGGGCTACCACATCCCGATCGCCTACGGCGTCGCGGTGTTCGCCTATATCACCCTCGTCGTCTTCCGGCCGATCCTGATGGGCGCCTGGGGCCATGGCTTCCCCTACGGCATCTGGTCGCACCTCGATTGGGTGTCGAACGTCGGCTACCAGCACCTGCATTTCCACTACAACCCCGCGCACATGCTGGCCGTGACCTTCTTCTTCACGACCGTCCTGGCGCTGTCGATGCATGGTGGCCTGGTGCTGTCCGCGCTGAACCCGCCGAAGGGCGAGCCGGTGAAGACGGCGGAGCATGAGAACACCTACTTCCGCGACCTGATCGGCTATTCCATCGGCACGCTGGGCATCCATCGCCTCGGCCTGTTCCTGGCGCTCTCCGCCGGGTTCTGGAGCGCGGTCTGCATCGTCATCAGCGGGCCCTTCTGGACGCGTGGCTGGCCCGAATGGTGGGGCTGGTGGCTCAACATGCCGATCTGGAAGTGAGGCGAGGAGGAAACAGCCATGCCCGAATATCAGAACCTCTTCACCCGGGTGCAGGTCAGGGGTCCCACCCCTTACCCCGGCGTCCCGCTTCCCCGCGGCGACGTGCCGCGGGAAGGCGGCTCCCGCAACGTCACCCTCTTCGGCTATTTCGGTGACGCGCAGGTCGGCCCGATCTATCTCGGCCAGCTCGGCATCCTGTCGATCTTCTTCGGCTTCATCGCCTTCGAGATCATCGGCCTGAACATGCTGGCCTCCGTGAACTGGAACATCGGCCAGTTCATCCGGCAGTTGTTCTGGCTGGCGCTCGAACCGCCGCCGGCCCAGTACGGCCTGCGCATGCCGCCGCTGCGCGAAGGCGGCTGGTGGCTCGTCGCCGGCTTCTTCCTGACGCTGTCCATCCTGCTCTGGTGGGCGCGCACCTATCGCCGCGCACGGCAGCTCGGCATGGGCACGCATGTCGCCTGGGCCTTCATGGCCGCGATCTGGCTCTACCTGGTGCTGGGCTTCATCCGCCCGATCCTGATGGGCTCCTGGAGCGAGGCGGTGCCCTTCGGCATCTTCCCGCACCTCGACTGGACCGCCGCCTTCTCGATCCGCTACGGGAACCTCTTCTACAACCCGTTCCACGCGCTCTCGATCGTCTTCCTCTACGGCTCCACGCTGCTCTTCGCGATGCATGGCGCCACGATCCTGGCGCTCGGCCGCTACGGCGGCGAACGAGAGATCGAGCTGGTGCTGGACCGCGGCACCGCGGCTGAACGCGGTGGCCTGTTCTGGCGCTGGTGCATGGGCTTCAACGCCAGCTTCGAAAGCATCCACCGCTGGGCCTGGTGGTTCGCCGTCCTCTGCCCCATCACGGGCGGCATCGGCATCCTCCTGACCGGGACGGTCGTCGACAACTGGTACCTCTGGGCCGTCGATCGGCATTTCGCACCGTCCTATCCCGCCCTCTGGGCACCGGTGGCCGATCCCGCAGCCCTGCAAGGAGCCCCGCGATGAGGTTCTCCACCCAGGTCCTGCTCGGCGTCGCCGGGCTGGTCGTGGCCGGCGTGCTGCTGCTGAGCTTCGAGCGGCCGCCGGTACGCAGCACGCAGATCGGCTTCCGCGGCGTCGCGATGCAGGATCTGAACAATCCCCGCACCCTGGCGGTGCGGGTCGCGGCCAACCGCCTGCCGGAAGTGCCGGACGCCGCCGACGCCGATGGACCCAAGGCATCCGAGACGTTCGAGAACGTCCAGGTGCTGGGCGAACTCAGCGCCGCGCAGTTCGGCCGCATCATGCAGGCGATGACCGAATGGATCGCGCCGGCGCAGGGCTGCACCTACTGCCACAACCCCGAGAACATGGCCTCCGACGAGGTCTATACGAAGGTCGTGGCGCGCCGGATGCTGCAGATGACGCGGCGCATCAACACGGACTGGTCGGCCCATGTCGGCCAGGTCGGCGTCACCTGCTACACCTGCCACCGCGGCCAGCCCGTGCCGGCCGAGGTGTGGGCCACCGCGGTCCTCCCGCATAACGGCCTGCAGGCGGCGCGCGGCCAGAACCACCCCGCGCCGGTCGCCAATGACAGCTCGCTGCCCGGCGATCCCTTCACGCCCTTCCTGCTGCAGGCGAACGAGATTCGCGTGATCAGCAACTCCTCCCTGCCTGGCCGCAATCCGGCCAACACCATGCAGGCGGAGTGGACCTACTCGCTCATGATGTCGATGAGCGAAGGGCTCGGCGTGAACTGCACGCACTGCCACAACAGCCGTTCCTTCGGGAACTGGGAAACCAGCCCGCCCGCGCGGCTCACGGCATGGCATGGCATCCGCATGGTGCGGGACATCAACACCGCCTACATCGTGCCGCTGACGCCCCTCTGGGCCGCCAACCCGCGCGGACCGGCCGATGGCCCGCATGGCGCGCGCCTGGGCCCGGGCGGGGACGCGCTGAAAGTGAACTGCGCCACCTGCCACCAGGGTGCGAACCGTCCCTTCTACGGGGCCCGCATGCTGGACGGCTATCCGGAACTGCGCCTCATCAGCGCGGGCCCGGCCAGGGCGGCTTCCGCCGAATGACCGGCGCGGCGCCCGGCCGCGCTGGCCGGGCGCCGGACCGGCGCCATCGCAACCGCGGCCGGCCCCCCTTCCCGGGGGGCCGGCCGCGGCGCTTTCCGGGCCATCGGCCGATGGGGCATATCCAGGCCGATGACCGAACTCCTCGCCCTGCTCGGGCTCTTCGCCTCCGCCTTCGGCGCGGCCAGCCTGCTGCCCCTGCAATCCGAACCCGTGCTGGTCGGCCTGCTGCTGCTGGGGGAGACACCCCCCTGGCTGCTGGTGCTGGTCGCCAGCATCGGCAACACGCTCGGCGCCGCGCTCAACTGGTGGCTCGGCCGCCAGGTGGACCGCTTCCGCGACCGGCGCTGGTTCCCCGTGCCCCCGCAGGCGCTGGACCGCGCCACGGGCTGGTATCACCGCTGGGGCCGATGGTCCCTGCTGCTGAGCTGGGCGCCGATCATCGGCGATCCGCTGACGCTGGTGGCCGGCGTGCTGAAGGAACCGATCGGCACCTTCCTGCTGCTGGTCGCCATCGCCAAGACCGGCCGCTACGTCGTCCTCGCCTGGGCGACGCTGAGCCTCGCCTGAAACCCCGCCAGGACAAGCACCCATGATGGACGGCATCGCCTTCCACGCCGATCCGCGGCCCCATGCCATCGTCATCGGCTCCGGCTTCGGCGGCCTCGCCGCCGCCATCCGCCTCGGCGCGCGCGGCTGGCGCGTGACGGTGCTGGAGAAGCTGGATGCCCCCGGCGGCCGCGCCTATGTCTACCGGCAGGACGGCTTCACCTTCGATGCCGGCCCCACCATCATCACCGCGCCCTACCTGCTGGAGGAGCTCTGGACGCTGTGCGGCCGCCGCATGGCGGACGACCTCGACCTCCGCGCGATGAACCCCTTCTATCAGATCCGCTTCGACGACGGCACGGTGATGAACTGCTCCGCCGACCTCGACGCCACGCGCGCCGAGATCGCGCGCATCGCGCCGGAGGACCTGCCGGGCTTCGAGCGTTTCATCGCCGTCAGCGAACGCATCTTCGACGTGGCCTTCGCCAAGCTGGCCGACCAGCCCTTCCACCAGCTCTCGACGCTGCTGGCCGCGGTGCCGGACATGATGAAGCTCGGCGGCTGGCGCACCGTCTATGGCAAGGTCAGCGACTACTTCACCAACGACAAGCTCCGCATCGCCTTCAGCTTCCATCCGCTGCTGATTGGCGGCAACCCGCTGACGACGACGGCCTATTACTGCCTGATCGCCCATCTCGAACGCCTGCATGGCGTGCACTACGCCATGGGTGGCATGGGCGCGGTGGTGAATGGCCTGGCCGGGCTGATCGATGGCCAGGGCGGCCGCTTCCGCTTCAATGCGGAGGTCGAGCAGATCACCGTCAAGGACGGCAAGGCCACAGGCGTGCGCCTGCGCGGTGGCGAACACCTGGCCGCCGATGTCGTCGTCTCCAACGCCGATGTCGGCTGGACCTATTCGAAGCTGCTGAGCGAGCATCCGCGCAAGCGATGGACCGACGCCAAGGTCGCGCGCACGCGCTACTCCATGTCGCTCTTCGTCTGGTATTTCGGCACCAACCGCCGCTTCGACGATGTCTATCACCACACCATGGTGCTCGGCCCGCGCTACCGCGAATTGCTGGCGGACATCTTCAAGCGGAAGAAGCTGGCGAAGGACTTCTCCCTGTACCTGCACCGGCCCACGGCGACGGACCCCTCCCTCGCGCCGCCGGGCTGCGACAGCTTCTATGTCCTCTCCCCCGTGCCGCATCTCGGCAGCGGCACGGATTGGGCGCAGCAGGCGGAACCCTATCGCGCCGCCATCCAGCAGCGGCTTGAATCCACGGTCCTGCCCGGCCTCGGCGATTCCATCGTCACCTCCCGCCTGCTGACACCGCAGGATTTCCGCGACCGGCTGCTCTCCGTGAACGGCGCCGCCTTCTCGCTGGAGCCGCAGCTCTTCCAATCCGCCTGGTTCCGCCCGCACAATGTCAGCGAGGAAGTCGGCGGCCTCTTCCTGGTCGGTGCCGGCACCCATCCTGGCGCCGGCGTGCCCGGCGTGGTCAGCAGCGCGAAGATCCTCGACCAGGTCGTGCCGCATGGCGCGACCCTGGCCCGGGCTACCGCGTAGCGCTGTCCTCCAGCAGCTTCGCCGCCGCGAGGCGCCCGGACATCGCCGCCATCGGGATGCCCGGGCCCGGATGCACCGACCCGCCCGCGAGGTAGAGCCCCTTCACGCCGCCCGTCGCGCCAGGCCGCGCGAAGGTGCCCGTGGCGCCATGGCTCGCCCGCCCATACAGCGCGCCCCCCGTGCCCGGGAATAACTGGTGGAAACCCGCGGGCGTCGTCGTGACGCGCTCGCCCTGCCCGATCTCGAGCCCGCAATCGCGCATGAGGTCGAGGCTGCGCCGCTCGATATCCCGCAGCACCACCGGATCGGGCTCGCCGCGGTCGCCATCGGCCGGCGCGTTCACCAGCAGCAGCATGCGTTCCGCCGCGCCCTCCGGCAGATCGCCATGCCCGCGATCCTGCGCGCAGAGATAGACGGTCGGCGCCGCCGTCACCTGGCGGCGGCGGAAGACGGCATCGAATTCGTCGGCGTAGTCCTCGGCGAAGAAGACGTTGTGGTGCATCAGCGGAAAGCCGCGGGTCGGCGCCTTCACGCACCAGGTGATGGCGGAAAGCGACCGCGCCGCGCGGGGCGTGTCCCGCAGCCCGCGCCGCGCGCGTTCGCCGAGCAGCCCCTGGCCGAGCGCCGCCACATCGCCGTTGAAGACCACGGCATCGGCCTCGATGCGCTCGCCATCCATCAGCCGCACGCCGATGACGCGCCCGCCCTCCACGATGATCTCCGCCGCCTCCGCGCCGAAGCGGAAGCGCGCACCCTGGCTTTCCGCCAGGTCGCGGATCGCCTCCGCCACGCGCTTCATCCCGCCCTTCACCAGCCAGACGCCGTCCTGCTCCACATGCGCCACCAGCATCAGCGTCGCCGGCGCCAGGAAGGGGGAGCAGCCGCAATAGGTGGCGTAGCGCCCGAAGAGCTGCCGCAGCCGCGGATCGCTGAAATACGTCCCGAGCGCCTGCCACAGCGTCGCCCAGGGCATGGTCCGCCACAGCGCATCGATCCGCGAAAGCCCGACCCGCCGCACCAGTTCCAGCGGGGATGGCCGCTGCCCCGCGATGAAGCTTCTCTCCAGTGTCGCGAAGATGTCGGCGCTGCGGACGACGAAGTCCCGGTAGCCGCGTGCATCGGCCGCGCCCGCAAACTCCCCGATCGCCTCCGCGCTGCGATCCACATCGGCGAAGAGGTCGAGCCGCCCGCCCTTGCGCCAGGCATGCCGCGCCAGCGTCTCCGCCGCGTGCAGCTCCAGAAAATCCTCGATCCGCCGCCCGCAATCCTCGAAGAGACCCGAGAAGATCCAGCGCATGGTGAAGACGGTGGGGCCGCCATCGATGCCGGCGCCGTCCACCATCACGTGCCGCGCCTTGCCGCCCGCGCTCGCCGCGCGGTCCAGCACCGTCACCTCCGCGCCGCGCCGCGCCAGGTCGGTGGCCGCGGCCAGCCCGCCCATGCCCGCGCCAATCACCACCACGCGCATGGGAATCAGGCCGCCACGCCCACGCGCCGCGCCCGCCCCTGCCGCGCCTTCCGGTCGATGTCGAGCCGGTGCCAAATGATGATGGCGAGCCCCACGATCAGCGGCACCGACCACATGCCGGGATGCAGCGCCAGTTCGGGGAAGATGCGCACCGACCCGAAGGCCATGAAGGCGGTGTAGACGCTGATGCCCGCGCCGACCAAGGCCTTGATGTGCTCCTTCAGCCAGTCCGCGCGCTCCACGCGCGGCTTGTGGATGAACCAGAGGTTCGTCAGCCCCGTCGCCACGCCGACCACCGCGATGCCGATCATCAGGTACTGCCCGATGAACCACCCATCCACCGCGCAGGCCACCGCCGCCGCCATCACCGCGTATTGCAGCCCGACATTCAGCGGCGTGCGGTTCAGCGCGTGCCGTGCCTTGTTGCGGATCGCGAGCCAGCCATACCAGGCCAGGTTGATCGTCAGGATGCCGGTATGCAGCATCATCCAGCCGAACAGCCCGCGGATGAAGTTGGCGTCGAAGCGGTCCGCCAGGTGCGGATGCGTGCCGAAGGGATCGGCCAGCGTCATCAGGCTCATGCAGACGGCGAAGCTGCCCGTCGCCAGCATGGCATAGGCGAAGACCTTCCCCCAGCGCGCATGGTTCACGCCGCCCTTGCGCCCGATCACCGGCACCCAGAAGGCGATGGCGCCCGTGCTGCCCGTGACGATATGCGCCGCGATGAGGCCATGGAACACCAGCAGCTCCATTCCTCGCCTCCCGTATGACGGAAGTGACAATGCCACTTGACACTTCGCGGTGTAAAGCGAGGGATAGTGCGGCATGTCGATGACCGCGCCCTTCATCCCGCCGCACCCCACGCCGCGCTCGCCCATCATCTCCCTCTTCCGCGCCCTGCTGCAGGGGGAGGGCAACCTGCTGGGCCTGCTGCCGGCCGATGCCTACCGCATGCCGATCGGGCCGCTCGGCTATTCCCGCCGCTCCATCGTGGTGGTGAACGAGCCGAAGCTGGTGCGCGACGTGCTGGTGGACACGCAGGGCATCTTCCCGAAATCGGACCTGATGGTGAATGCGCTGGAGCCGCTGATCGGCGACAGCATCTTCGTCAGCAACGGCGCCACCTGGAAGCGCCAGCGCGCCATGATGGACCCCGCGCTGACCCTGATGCGCGTGAACCGCGCCTTCGCCAGCATGGAAGCCGGCGCCGCCGAATACGAGGAGACATTGCACGCGCAGGCGCAATCGAAGGAACTCTTCTCCCTCGACCTCGCCATGAGCCATCTGACGGCCGACATCATCTGCCGCTCCGTCTTCTCCACCTCGCTCGCCACGACCGTGGCGCATGAGGTCTTCGACGCCTTCACCTTCTTCGAACGCAGCGTCGCGCAGGTGGAGATCCGCCGCCTGATCATGGACCGCGCCTGGACGAAGATTCCCCAGACCCAGGCCGTGCTCGACAGCTGCGCGCTGATCCGCCGCTGCCTGGGCGATCTGCTGGACAGCCACCTCGATGCCGGACAGTCCTTCGACGACATCGCCAGCGCCGTCGTCGCCGCGCATGATGTCGATGGCCGCGCCTTCACGCGGGAGGAGCTGATCGACCAGCTCGGCGTGCTGTTCCTGGCGGGGCATGAGACCAGCGCCAGCGCGCTCACCTGGTGCTTCTACCTGCTGGCCACGCGCCCGGAACTCGTCGCGCGCATCCGCGCCGAAGTGGCGGAGGTCTGTGGGCCAGGCCCGATCAGCTTCGAACAGACGCGCCGCCTCGTCTTCACGCGCAACGTCTTCAACGAGACGCTGCGCCTCTATCCCCCCATCACCTTCCTGCCGCGCGTGGCCAACGAAGCCACGCGCATCGGCGAGTACCGCGTGAAGCGCGGCGCGCTGATCATGGTGGCGCCCTGGGTGCTGCACCGCCACCGCCTCTACTGGAAGGACCCCAACGTCTTCGACCCCGACCGCTTCACGGCGGAACGGAAGTCGGAACTGACCCAGGGCGCCTATATCCCCTTCGGCATCGGCCCGCGCATCTGCGCCGGCGCCGCCTTCGCGACGGTGGAGGCGACGCTGCTCATCGCCCGCCTCTTCCGCCATTTCGACTTCACGGTGGAGAACCCCGCCGCCGTCCGCCCCGCCGCGCGCCTCACCACGCGCCCGACGCGCCAGGTCATGTGCCGGGTGACGCGCGCGCGATGACGCGGACGGTGGTGCTGACGCTGGGACGGCTGCCCAAGGCCCTCGACCTCGCCCGCGGTTTTTCCTCGATTGGCTGGCGTGTGATCGTCGCGGAGCCCTTCGCGCGCCACCTCTGCGGCTCCTCCCGCGACGTCGCCCGTTCCATCCGCGTCCCGCCGCCCAGCGCGGGCAAGCGCGCCTATCTGGAGGCGCTTGCGAAGATCGTGCGGGAGGAGCGCGCCGAGCTCGTCCTGCCGGTGTCGGAGGAGACGATGCATGTCGCGCACCTCCCGCCCCTGCTGCCCCCCGGCGCCCGCGTCGCGACCATGCCGCCGGACCAGGTTCTCGCCCTGCACCACAAGGGCGGCTTCATCCGCGCCGCCCTCGACTACGGCGTGACGGTGCCGGAGAGCCTGCCCCTCGGCACGCCGGAAGCGGCCGCCCTGGCGCGCGACAGCGCCGTGGTGGTCAAGCCCGTCCACAGCTGCTCCGGCCGCGGTGTCCGCCGCCTCGCCGCCGGCGATCCCCTGCCCGGCGAAGCCGATCCCCACCTCGTCCAGCGCCTAATCGTGGGGGAGGAATTCAGCACCTGCTCCCTGGCCCATCAGGGCCGCGTGCTGGCCACCACGGTCTATCGCGGCGCGCAATTCTCGGGCTCGGTCGCCGTCTCCTTCGAACGGGTGGACCACCCGGCGATCGAGGCCTGGGCGGCCCGCTTCATCGAGCGTGCGAACTGGTCCGGCTTCATCAGCTTCGACCTGATCGTGGATGCGCGGGGCACGCCCTGGGGCATCGAATGCAACCCGCGCACCACCAGCGGCCTGCATTTCTTCGAGCCCACGGATATCGCGCGAAGTCTCGCCGACCCCACCGCGCCGCCGCCCCGCCACCGGCCCGAACGCACCCTGCAGCAATTCTGGTCCTGCCTGACGGAGACGCAGCTTTCCCTGTTCAAGGGCGGCCCCTTCCGCGCCAACCTCCGTCGCCTGCTCACCACCCGCGACGTCTGCTGGCAGGCGCGCGACCCCTGGCCGCTGCTGGCGATGCCCTGGACATCCTGGCCCATCATCCGCGACGCCGCCCGCAAGGGGGTGCCCTTCGGAGAGGTCGCAACGCTGGATGTCGGCTGGTACGAGGACGCTACTTCAGCGGCAGCCCGTTAGCCGCGGCGATGGCCGCCGGATCCACCCGCGCCTCATTCGCCGCCGCCGGCACGCGCGGCGCCCGCAGCGGGCGCCGGCCGAGCGACCAGTTCGGCGCCATCCGCACCTCCGGGTTCGGCACCGTCCAGCAGGACCCGTCCGCATCCAGGAAGACCACCCACATCAGGTGCGTCTCCGCCCCGTAGTCGATCAGGAAATGCGCGATTCCCTCGCCCTTCGGCGTCGACATCGGCAGGGGCGGGTCGAGTTGCAGGATCATGCGGCGGAAACGCGGCCTCCGGCGGCCTTGTTCCCCGTCACGATTCTCAGCGCTTCGCGATCCCGTCCCGGTCGCCGATCAACCGCCGGCGGATGCGCGACGACAGCGTATCGATCAGCGCCACGGCCGCGATCATCAGGATGATGATGAAGGCGACCTCGTCCCAGTAGCGGACCTTGATCCGTTCCGCGATCTGCAGCCCGATGCCCCCCGCCCCGACAACGCCGAGGATGGCAGCCGAGCGCGTGTTCGACTCGAGGAAGTACAGCGCCTGCGCCACCATCACCGGCAGCACCTGCGGCAGCAGCCCGAAGCGGGTGCGCAGCAGCCGGTTCCCGCCCACGGCATCGATCCCCTCCGCCTGGCGCTTCTCCGCATTCTCGATCGCCTCGGCATACAGCTTCGCCAGCACGGCGATGTCCGCGGTCGCGATCGCCAGCACGCCCGCCAGCGGGCCGAGCCCCACCGCCCGCACATAGGCCAGCGCCCAGATCAGCTGGTCCACGCCGCGGAAGCCATCGAAGACCCGCCGCAGCGAGAAATGCGCCAGCGTGTTGGTCACCACGTTGTTGGCGCCCATGAAGCCCAGCGGCACGGCGATGATCGCGGCGGCCAGCGTGCCGAGGAAGGCCATCGCGATGCTCTCCGCGATGCCCTTCAATATCTCCTCCCACTGCTCCCCGGGTGAGGGCGGGATCATCAGCGTGACGATGGTGCCGAGGCCGGACAGCCCGTTCCACAGCCGGGCCGGCGTGATGTCGAACCACCAGAACAGGAAGACCAGCCAGCCGATCCCCGCCGCCCAGGCCAGGGCGCGCAGCGCGCGAGTGGCGGGGGTGGCGCCGAAGGCGCGGGGGTAGCGCGCGCGGAGTGCCGCGACCTGCTCCGGGGTCGGATGCGCCAGCGCCATCGCCTCAGCCCTTCCCGCCGGCGGCGGCCGCGTTCAGCCCCATGCGCAGCTTCTCCGACACCACGTCGATCAGCGCGACGGCCAGGATGATCAGCACGACGATGGCGCTGATCTCCTCGTAGTAGTTGAAGGCGATCACCTGGTAGAGCTCCTGCCCGATCCCGCCCGCGCCGACGAAGCCGATCACGCTGGCGCCCCTGACATTCACCTCGAAGCGCAGCAGCGCGTAGCTCAGGAAATTGGGCGCCACCTGCGGCAGGATGCCGAAGCGCGCGCGGTGGAACCAGTTGCCGCCGGCGGCGCGCACGCCCTCCACCGGGCCCGGCTCCGCATTCTCCACCACCTCGGCGAAGAGCTTGCCATTGGCGCCCAGCGTGTGGATGGCGATGGCCAGGATGCCCGCCAGCGGCCCGATGCCGAAGGCCCAGACGAAGATCAGCGCGAAGACGATCTCCGGCACCGTCCGGCACACCTCCAGGAAGCGGCGGGACAGGTGATAGACCCAGGCATTGGGCGCCATGTTCCGCGCCGCCGGGAAGCAGAGCGCGAGCGCGCCCAGCGTGCCCGCCAGCGTCGCCAGCAGGGCCATCTGCGCCGTCTCGAACAGCAGCCAGGCCCATTTGTCGGCGCGATACATCCAGGAGGCGAAGCTGCCCTCCGTCTCCCAATTCGCGAAGAAGACCTCCCAGCGGAAGGTCGGGAGCGTCCGCCAGAAATACTCGCCGATGCGCGGCAGCCCGGCCAGGATGGCGGCGGGAGAGGCCTCGCTGACCAGCGCCGCCACATAGATGCACACCAGCAGGACGCCACCCCACAGCAGGGTGGCGTTGCGTCGGGCGCGGCGCGCCGCCTGGAAATCCGCCTCGATCCGATCAACGGCAACGGGGCGGGGAAGGGGGAGCGCCGCCGACACGCCTAGCTGCGCCGCCGCCGTTCGGCCGCTTCCTCGCGGCGCAGCTGCACGATGGGTTCGAACTGCTCATGCGTCACGGCCGCGTAGCCCAGCCCGCCGCCGCGCTCCACCTGCGCATAGATCTGCGGATGGGCGGTGGCCAGCGCCAGGTGGAAGGCGGTGATGTCGGCCTTGAACGCCGCCGGCAGATCCTTCCGGACAGTCATCGGCCCGTTCAGGATCGGGCGGGACCGCCAGATGATCCGCAGGTCGCGCATGGTCAGCATCCCCTTCTCGACCATGGCGCGAAGGTTGCCGCGGGTGAAGCCCTGCGCCTCGTCGCCCTGGCCGGAGGCCCAGGTCACCGCCGCATCATACTGGCGCTGCAGCACCGCGACCACCGCCTGTTCATGCCCGCCGCCGAAGCCGGTGCGGGAGAAATACTGGCCGCCTTCCGTGTTGATGCCGGAGGCGCGCAGCTCGCTGCGCGGCACCAGGTAGCCGCTTGTGCTGTTCGGGTCGGCCCAGGCCAGGGACCGGCCGCGCAGCTGGTCCAGGCTGGTGATGCCGCTATCCGCCCGCACCACCATGACGGAGATGTAGGAGATGCCGCCATCGGCCTCCCGCGCCACGAAGAGCGGCTCCACCCCCCCATTGGTGTCGAGCCAGGCGCCGGCATAGGCGGAGGCGCCGAGGCTCGACATCTCGATCTGCCGCGCGCTGAAGGCCTGCATCACGCCCGCATAGTCGGAGGCCGGGAAAAGGCGGACGGGCACGCCGAAGGTCGCCTCGATCAACTGGCGGTAGGCGTCGTAGCGGCCCAGACGGTCGGATTCATTCTCGCCCCCCATCAGGCCGATGCGGATCTGGGGGACCTGCTGCGCCCAGGCGCGGCGCCCGGCCGCGGGCATGGCGGGGGTGGGGGCGGGCGCGGGGGCGGAGCCTTGCGCAAGCGCGGGCAGGGGGGCCGCCGCGGCGGCGGCCAGCATCAGGCGACGGGTGATCATGCGGGTCTCTCCGTTGGGTGGAAGAACGCCGCCGATCCCGCCGCCCGCCACTCAGGCGATGGCGAGGCCGGCCTTCGGCGCGCGCTGGGCCTGGGGCTTCACCGCCTCCTCGGCCTGCTCGTCGAACTCGTCCTCGGACACGCCGTAGATCTCGCGCACCTTCTCCCCGGTCAGCGCGGCGGGCGGGCCATCGAACATCACGCGCCCGGCCTGCATCGCGACGATCCGGTCGCAATAATGCCGGGCGGTGTCGAGGTGATGGAGGTTGGTCAGCACCGTGATGCCATCCTCCCTGTTCACCTGGCGCAGCGCCTCCATCACCGTCCGCGCATTGCGCGGGTCGAGGCTCGCGATCGGCTCGTCGGCCAGGATGAATTTCGGTTCCTGCATCAGGGCGCGGCAGATCGCCACGCGCTGCTGCTGGCCGCCGGAGAGCGTATCGGCGCGCTGCAGCGCGGTATCCGCCAGGTCGAAGCGGTCCAGCGCCTGGATCGCCAGCGCCCGTTCCTCCGCGCTGAACAGGCAGAGCAGGCTGGTCAGCGTGCCCATCACGCCGGGCCGGTGGTTCAGCCGGCCGACCAGCACGTTGGTCAGCACATCCAGGCGCTGCACCAGGTTGAACTGCTGGAAGATCATCGCGCAGTCCGTCCGCCAGCGCCGCAGCGCGGCCCCGCGCAGCGCGGTGATGTCCTGGCCATCATGGATGATCCGGCCCTCGGAGGGTTCGGTCAGGCGGTTGATCATCCGCAGCAGCGTGGATTTCCCCGCCCCTGACCGGCCGATCACCCCCACCATCTGGCCATCCGGGATCGAGAGGCGGACATCGTTCACCGCCGTCACCGAACCGAACCGCCGTGTCAGACCCTGGAGCTCAAGCATCCCCGCCGCCCTTCGATGGTGCGGCCTATACATGCACCGTATGACATCGCCGTTGCAGGGGGATGATGGTCTGATGGCAGCGATTCCGGCGGCCCGGGCCCTTCCGCGCCCCGCCGCCCTGGGCGATCCTCCGCGCCCAACCCCAGGGGGAACTGCCCGATGATCGTCGACCTGCGCATCTACACCACGGCGCCCGGCAAGCTGGCCGAGTTCGTCTCGCTCTATGAGACGATGGCCTGGCCGCTGCAGCTGAAATACCTGGAGAACTGCCTGGGCTGGTTCACGACGGTGGAGGGGGAGCTGAACACCGTTGTCCATCTCTGGGGCTATGCGGATTTGGCGGATCGCGACCGCCGCCGCACCGCCATGGCCGCCGACCCCGCCTGGGGCGCCTATCTGAAGGAGGGTGCGGCCCGCGGCCTGCTGGTGAAGCAGGAGAACCGCTTCGTCCGGCCGACGGGGTTCTACAGCAAGTTCAAGGCCGGCTGATCGGCCCGGGGGGAGCGCCGCTCCCCCCATACCCCCCACGCCAGGGTCGAAGGCGACCCTGGGCCGCCGGATAGGAAACCGAGGACGGTCCCGGGCCGTCTCGGCCCTGGTGGTGGGGGTCCGGGGGAGGCAAAGCCTCCCCCGAAGTGCCCCGCGAAAGCGCTGGCGCCGCGCCTTGTGTTCCGGCTATGTTCATCGCGCCGCCGCCCTTCCGCGCCCTCCGCACCCCCTCGAAAACGGTGCTAAAGGCGCATAAACGGCATAATCGGCTTAAGTCACCTAGCGACTAAAAAGTCACACCCGTCACCAGTTACACCGGCCGCCGCGCCCGCAGCGCCGCCGCCAGCGTGCCCTCATCCAGCACATCCAGCGCGCCCCCCATCGGCACGCCCTGCGCCAGCCGCGTCACCGTGACATCCGCGGGCTTCAACCGGTCCGTCAGGTAATGCGCCGTCGCCGTGCCATCGACGGTGGCGGGCAGGGCGATGATCACCTCGCTCACCCCCTCCTGCTCCACCCGCCGCAGCAGCGGCTGGATGGAGAGTTCCTCCGGCCCGATGCCGGCCAGCGGAGAGAGCGTGCCCCCCAGCACATGGTACAGCCCGTGATGCGCATGGGCGCGCTCCAGCGCCCAGAGGTCGGCGACCCCCTCCACCACGCAGACCAGGTGGCGGTCCCGCCGCGGGTCGGTGCAGATGCCGCAGGGCGATTGCGCATCGAGGTTGCCGCAGACCTGGCAGGGCCGCACGGCCTCGGCCGCCGCCGTCAGCGCCTCCGCCAGCGGCAGCATCGTCTCCTGCGGCTTCATCAGCATGCGCAGCACCGCCCGCCGCGCGCTGCGCCGGCCAAGGCCGGGCGTGCGCGCCAGCAGCGCGATCAGGCGTTCGATGGGATCATTCGGCAGTGACAAGGGGAGGCCCTGCTACTCCCTCTC
Organism: Falsiroseomonas ponticola; assembly: GCF_016805305.1. GTDB lineage: Bacteria > Pseudomonadota > Alphaproteobacteria > Acetobacterales > Acetobacteraceae > Falsiroseomonas > Falsiroseomonas ponticola. Next base: position 1,178,816 of record NZ_JAERQN010000001.1, read on the forward strand.
CCGCGGGGCGGGAGAGGGTCGGGGTAAGGGTGGGCCTGCGCCCACCCCGGTCAGTCAGCTCAGAACGGCAGCTTGAGGCCGCCAAGGCCGCCCGGGATGTTCATCCCCGCGGTCGCCTTCTGCATCTCCTCCGCCATCATCGCCTCCACCTTCTGCTTGGCGTCGGCATGGGCGGCGACGATCAGGTCCTCCAGCACCTCCCGGTCATCCATCAGGGAGGGATCGATGGTCAGCTTGCGGAGGTCGCCCTTGCCGGAGAGGCGGACCTTCACCATCCCGCCGCCGGAAGCCCCCTCCATCTCGGCGGCCTCCAGCTTCGCCTGCATCTCCTGCATGCGGGTCTGCATCTGCTGCGCCTGCTTCAGCATGTTGCCGAGGTTCTTCATGGCGTCGCTCAATCCTCCGGTGAGATGTCGTCATCAAGCCCCGCCGGCTCCGCATCCGGCGGCGCGAAGTCGCGCCCCGGATCGGAATCGGCCGAGGGGGGTGGCAGCCCGTAATTGTCGAGGCTGGCATCGCGCACCGCCTCGATCGTCGCACCCGGGAAGGCTTCCAGCACCGCCTGCACCAGCGGGTGGGTGCGGGCGAGTGCCCGGCGGTCCTGCTCCGCCGCGCGGCCCTGGTCGGCCAGCGTCGGCTCGCCCTCGGCATTGGACAGCGCGACGGTCCAGCGCGTGCCCGTCGTCTCCAGCAGCAGCGCGGTGATCTGCTGCGCCAGGTCGCGCGGGGCATCGGGCTTGGTGCGGATCTCCACCCTGCCGGGCGTCACCTTCACGGGATGGACGCTGTGCACCAGGTGGGCGTGCAGCATCGGCTTGCGCCCATGCGCCAGCGCCGCGATGTCGCGGTAGGTGGCGACGACCGGCGCGGCCACGGCCTCCACCGGCGCCGCCACGGCCTGCGCCACGGCCATCGCCGCGCCCCCTCCGGCAATCGCCCGCAGCCCGCCCCCGCCCGGCGGCGGCGCGGCGGGCCCGGCCGGGGCGCCCGCACCCTGTTCGGTCAGCCGCCGCACCAGGTCGCCCGGCGTCGGCAGCTCCGCCACATGGGCGATGCGGATCAGCACCATCTCGGCCGCCGCGCGGCGGTCCACGCCATCCTGCGCGACCTCCTGCATCCCCTTCAGCAGCATCTGCCAGCAGCGCGCCAGCACGGGGATGGAAAGCCGGTCCGCCAGCTGCGCGCCGCGCACGCGCTCGGCCTCCGGCAGCGCCGGGTCCTTGCGCAGCGCGGGCACGGATTTCATCCGGCTCAGCAGATGCGTCAGCTCCAGCAGGTCGGACAGCACCACGCCGGGATCGGTGCCGCGGGCATGCGCCTGTTCGGACAGCGCCAGCGCCGCGGCCGCATCGCCCGCCATCAGCGCCTCCATCAGGGAGACGGCGAGCCCGCGCTCCGCCAGGCCCAGCATGTCCACCACGGCCTCGGCCGTCACGCCGCCGCCGCCCGCCATGGCGATGGCCTGGTCGAGGATGGAGAGCCCGTCGCGCACCGATCCATCGGCGGCGCGCGCCACCATGGCCAGCGCCTCCGCCTCCGCTGGCACCGCCTCCAGCCCGCAGATGCGCTGGAAATGCGCCATCAGCTGGTCCTGCGGCACGCGGCGCAGATGGAAGGTCTGGCAGCGGCTGAGGATGGTGGTCGGCACCTTCCGCAATTCCGTCGTCGCCAGCATGAACTTCACGTCCGGCGGCGGTTCCTCCAGCGTCTTCAGCAGCGCGTTGAAGGCGGCCGTGGACATCATGTGGACCTCGTCCAGGATGATGACCTTGAAGCGGCCCTGGGCGGGGCGGAAGCGCAGCCTCTCGCGCAGCTCCCGCACATCGTCGATGCCGTTGTTGCTGGCGGCGTCCAGCTCCTGCACGTCGGGGTGCCGGTCGGCCAGGATGGCGCGGCATTCCGCGCAGACCCCGCAGGGATCGGGCGTCGGCCCGCCCTGGCCGTCGGGGCCGATGCAGTTCAGCGCACGGGCGATGATGCGCGCCGTCGTCGTCTTGCCCACGCCGCGGACGCCGGTGAGCATGAAGGCGTGGTGCACCCGCCCCTGCGCGAAAGCGTTGCGCAGCGTTTTCACCAGCGCTTCCTGCCCGATCAGGTCGGCGAAGTTCTGCGGGCGGTACTTGCGCGCGAGCACACGGTACGGCGTACCGGTGGCGGCAACGGGCGCTGGCGGCGGCGGTGGCGCGGCGGCGGCCGGCGGATCGGGCTCTCCGAACAGCCCGGGCCCTTCCTGCGGCGGGGGCGGCGGCAGCCCCTCATCCTCGGGCGCCTCGGGTGGTAGCGGATTGCCGAAGATGTCGCTGGCCATGCGGTTGTCCGGGGTTAGCGGGCGCCCGGAAAAGGGGCCAGGATCAGGTGGAAGGCCGGCGGGCGACCCGCGCGAGAACTCGTTACGGCTGCTTCCTTCCGGACCTGACCGGGTTGGCGAGGAGCACGTCCGTCGCCGACCTTCCGCCCCCAATATCGGGGTTCGGGGCCGCCGGGGCAATGCCCCCCGCGCCGCCAGGGCGACACCCCGGCCGGCGAAGTCCCTCCCTGGACCGCATGCGGGCCGCGTGGCAGGGTCGGCGCGATGCTCTCCGTCCCCGCCAGCCGTCCCAATGCCTATACGGGCAGCCCCCTCGATCGCGCCGGCCACCGGCGCGACGATGCGGACTGGATCGCCCAGGCCCTCGCCGATCCCGAGACCCTCTTCGCCCCCGTCTGGCGCAGCCGCAGCCTGATGAAGGGCGTGGAGGAGGGGAAGCCCGAAGCCGTGCTGCTGACCGGCGCCGCGGCCGGCTCCGTCCGTATGGCGGGCGGGCCCTGGGCCTTCCTCGGCCTGTGGGAAGCGCGCCCCGTCTTCACCGTGGATTGCTCGGCGGCGGAGGACCCGCTGCCCCTGCTGCCGGACGGCATGGGCGCCTTCACCGATCTCCGCCAGGTCGCCGGCCTGCTGCCGGCCGGGGAGGCCTCGGTGCTGGCCCATGCGCGCGGGCTGATGCATTGGCGCACGCGGCACCGCTTCTGCGGCGTCTGCGGGGGCGAATGCGCGCCGCGCAGCGCCGGCAACGTCATGGTCTGCACCGCCTGCAACGCCCAGCACTTCCCGCGCACCGACCCGGCCGTGATCATGCTGGTGGTGCGCGGCGACAAGGCGCTGCTCGGCCATTCCCACCGCTTCCCGAATTCGAGGATGTATTCGACCCTCGCCGGCTTCGTGGAGCCGGGCGAGAGCCTGGAGGAAGCGGTGCGGCGCGAGGTGCGGGAGGAGACGGGCGTCGAGGTCGGCGACGTGCTCTACCATTCCTCCCAGCCCTGGCCCTTCCCGGCTTCCATCATGCTGGGCTTCCACGCCGAGGGTCTGTCGGATTCGATCACCATCGACCCCGAGGAGCTGCAGGACGCCCGCTGGTTCACGCGCGACGAGATGCGCAACGCGGCCGCGCACGGATTTTCCCTGCCCCGGATCGATTCCATCGCGCGGCGCCTGATCGAGGATTGGCTGGAGCACGGCGCATGAAGCCCCTTTTCGCCGCCCTTCCCCTGCTGCTGGCCGGGCTGCTCGGCGCCTGCGCCGGCGCCGCGCCGCGGGAGCCGGAGACGCCCGTCATGGCCGAATGCCGGGCGGAGGCCGAGCGCACCCCCGGCGCGCAGGCCATCTACAGCCGGATCAACACCCAGAACCCGAACAACGTGGACCGCCTGGAGCGGGAGCGCGAGGTGCAGGTGAACCGCGCCTATGCCGATTGCCTGGCGCGGCGCGGCGTGCGGCGCGGCGGCGGCGTGGAGCCGGTTCGCCGCTCCGGCCTCTGAGGCCGTCGGATGTCGGGCGCCGCTCCTCCCTCGCCCCCGCGCGGCCTGGCCGGCTTCCTGGATGCGCTGCGGGATGGGCGCGTCGTCGTCGGCTGGGCGGCCGACCCGCAGGACCCCGCGGCCCGCCCGATCATCCGGCTGATGCGCGGCGTGGAGGTATTGGCCGAGGGCCCCACCGACATCCCGCGCGATGACGGCAAGCCCGGCTTCCGCCTGCGATCGCCGGAGCCGCTGACGCCGCGCGATTTCCTGGAAGGGCGGGTGCGCGTCCGCGCCGTGCTGCCCGGCCGCCCCGTGGCGACGACCCTGGCCATGACGCGCCGGATGCGCGATGCGCTGGAAGCCGAGGCCGAGGGCCTCGCCCCGCCGCCACCTGCGCCACCGCCGCCTGCCCCGCCGCCGCCTGCCCCGCCGCCGCCTGCGCCGCCGCCGCCTGCACCGCCGCCGCCTGCGCCGCCGCCGCCTGCACCGCCGCCGCCTGCGCCGCCACCGCCCGCCCCGCCGCCGCCTGCATCGCCACCGCCCGCGCCCCCACCGCAAGCTGCCCCGCCCCCGCCGCCGTCACCCCTCGTCGCCGACCTGGCCGCGCTGCCGCCGCCGCTCGGCGCGCTGCTGCGGGTGGCGCGCGGCCTCGCCGCCGGCCCGGTCCCCACCCTCCACCTCGTGCTGCCGCGCCGCGCGGCCGTGCTGGCCGGGATCTCCGACCCCGCGCCGACGCCGCTCGAACGCGCCGCCGCCGGCGAACCCGCCCTCGCCGCGGGCTGGGTGCCGCTGCGCCAGGCCTTCGCCCGCCTGCCCAATCCCGGCGCGCTGTGGCGGCAGGATGGCCAGCGGCTCGCCATCGAAGGCGGGCTGGCGCTGGTGGAGACGCTGCTCGCCGTGCTCCGGGTGCTGCGGCCGGATGCGGCGGAGGCGATCGCCCGCGCCGCCGCCATCCTCGCCCGCGCCGACCTCGCCGCCCTGCCGCGGCGGGAGATCGCGGAGGAGGGCGGCCCCGCCACCGGCCCGGCCTTCCTCGGCGTCGCGATGCGGGAGACGGAGCCGGCGCTGACCGCCGACCTCTTCGCCGGCCTGCCGCCGCCGCGCCCCATGGCGCAGCCCCTGCCGGGGCTGGAGGCCTGGGCCAGCCCGGGCGCGCCGCTGCCCTGGCGCCTGGTGGTGATGACGGAACCCGGCCTCGGCGGCAGCGCCGGCCCCGCCGCCGCGGGCTGGTGGCTGCGCCAGCTCTGCGCCGAATGCGTGGTGAGCGAGGCGCTGGCCACGGTGGACCCCGCCGCCATCCTCGCCACCCGCCCGGACCTGGTGCTGACCCTGGCGCGGGAGCCGGCCTGATCATCCCGGCGGAGCCGGGCTGAACACCCCGGCGGAGCCGGGACGGGCCAACGCGCCCCTCAGTTCCCCTCGCGCTGCGCCAGCCGGTAGGGATGCGCGCGATAGGTGCCGAGCACCCGCAGATCGGCGGAGAAGAAGGTCAGCTCCTCCAGCGCCCGCGCCAGGGCGGGATCGTCCGGCCGGCCATCGACATCGGCCAGGAACTGCGTCGCCGTGAAGGCGCCGCCGACCATGTAGCTCTCGAGCTTGGTCATGTTCACGCCGTTCGTCGCGAAGCCGCCCAGCGCCTTGTAGAGCGCGGCCGGGATGTTCTTCACGCGGAACACGAAGCTCGTCACCCAGTCGCCGGGGCCATAGGGCGGTTCGAGCGGCGTGGTGCGGCAGACATAGAAGCGCGTGGTGTTGTGCGCCGCATCCTCCACGTTCCGCCGCAGGATCTCGAGGCCGTAGATCTCCGCCGCCAGCTCGCTGGCGATGGCCGCGTCCCCGGTGCCGCCGCGTTCCGCGATCAGCTGGGCGGCGCCGGCGGTATCGGCCTCGATCACCGGCTGCAGCGACAGCTCCTTGATCAGCTTCAGCACCTGGCCGAGCGCCACGGGGTGGCTGTGGGCGCGCTTCAGCGTCGCGATGGAGGCGCCCTTCGGCGCCAGCAGGCAATGCTCCACCCGCTCGAAATGCTCGCCCACCACATGCAGGCCGCTGTCGGGCAGCAGGCGATGGATGTCGGGCACCCGGCCCGCCAGCGAATTCTCGCAGGGCAGCATGGCCAGCCCCGCGCGGCCGTCCCGCACCGCATCCATGGCCGCTTCGAAGGACGGGCAGGGCAGGGTGGTCCAGCCCGGATAGGCCTTGCGGCAGGCCAGGTCCGAATAGGCGCCGGGCAGGCCCTGGAAGGCGATCACACCGGGGGAATTCTGGGGCATGAGAGGGCGTTGTCCTGCCTTGCAGCGGCCAGCCGGGTTGTCGTTGCCGGCGGCGGCCTATATGTTCCCGCGGGTTTTACGGCAGGGCGGGCAGGGCGCAAGCCCAGCCACTTGCAAGGTTTTAACGGTTCTCGGGCATCGCTTCGCCCAAGCCGGGTCGCAGCGCCGCTCCGCCGCCGCGTCTTCGGGCGGGCGGAGCGCTTCGGAAGGGTCCATTCCAGGATGAGTCTGGAAGTCAACAAGGTTGCCGCCGCCGTGCTGACGGCCGGCATCGCCTTCATGGTCACCGGCCTGATCGGCGACCTGATCGTCCATCCGCGCAAGCTGGAGACCAGCGCGCTGGCCACCCCGGCCGCCGCCCAGCCGGCCGCCGCCGCCGCCCCCGCCGCGCCGGCGCTGGAGCCGATCAGCCCGCTGCTGGCCGCCGCCAATGCCGATAATGGCCGCGCGCTCGCCGGCCGCCTCTGCGCCTCCTGCCACAATTTCGCGCAGGGCGGCCCGAACGGCGTGGGTCCGAACCTCTATGGCATCGTCGGCAAGGGCCACGCCCAGGCCGCCGGCTTCAACTACTCCGCCGCCAACCGGGCGCTCGCCGACAAGCCCTGGGATTATGAGGCGCTGAACGCCTTCCTCGCCCGCCCCGCCACCGCCATGCCGGGCACCCGCATGGCCTTCGCCGGCATCAGCAACACGGGCCAGCGCGCGGACGTCATCGCCTATCTCCGCACCCTCTCGCCGAACCCGGTCCCGCTGCCCTGATCCCGGCAGCCTTCCGGGAAACCGCCGAAGCGGCGGCGGATGCGGCCGGTGCCGTCATCCGCCCGCTCTTCCGGTCCCAGCTCCTCGTCGAAGCCAAGGGCGATGCCAGCCCGGTGACGGAAGCCGACAAGGCCGCCGAACGCACCATCCGGGCCCTGATCGCCGAACGCCACCCCGACCACGGCGTGATCGGGGAGGAATACGGGGAGACCAACCCGGGCGCCGACTGGGTCTGGGTGCTGGACCCCATCGATGGCACCCGCGCCTTCGTCACGGGCCGCCCCCTCTTCGGCACGCTGATCGGCCTGCTCCACAAGGGCGTCCCCGTGCTGGGCGTGATCGACCAGCCCGCGACGCGCGAACGCTGGATCGGCCTCAGCGGCCAGGCCACGGAATTCCGCTCCGATTTCGGCGGCACGCCCCGCTGCCGGCCCTGCGGCCGCCTGGCGGAGGCCGAGCTGTCCTGCACCTCCCCCGACATGTTCGATGCCGACACCGCGCCGCGCTTCGCCGCCGCCAAGGCCGCCGCGCGCCGCACCACCTGGGGCGGCGACTGCTACGCCTATGGGCTGCTGGCGCTCGGCCTGGTGGATGCCGTGGTGGACGCCACCATGAAGCCCTGGGACTGGGCCGCGCTGGTCCCGGTGATCGAAGGCGCGGGCGGCCGTTGCACCGACTGGGCCGGCCGGCCGCTTCGCCTCGACAGCGATGGCACCGTGCTGGCGGTGGGTGACGCCGCCCTGCTGCCGGAAATCTCCCGCCTCCTGGCCGGCTGAGGCCGCGCTTGTCGCGCGTTCCGCCAGCGGCGGACGTTGCGGCAGAGGGGGCGAACCCCCAAACTGTGGGCATGCGCCGCCGCGACCTGCTCTCCCTCTCCGCCGCCCTCGGGGTCTCCATCCCGGGGCTTTCGCATGCCGCCACCCCCGCCGGCGGCAGCGCCGCCCCGGGCCAGGCGGTGCGCACCCATGCCCTCTCCCTGCTGGGGGAGCCCTCCCTGCCCGCGGATTTCCCCCATTTCCCCTGGGTGAACCCCGCCGCGCCGAAGGGCGGCGAGATCGCGCTGACCGCGCTCGGCTCCTTCGACAGCTTCAACGGCTTCGTCATCCGCGGCACGGCGGCCGTGGGCCTCAACCTGCTCTACGACACGCTGCTGAAGGAAAGCGCGGACGAGGCCAGCACCGAATACCCCTACCTCGCGCAGTGGGTGGAACTGCCGGCGGACCGGAAGGGCGTGACCTTCGAACTGAACCCGGCCGCGCGCTGGCATGATGGCCGCCCCGTCACCGCCGCCGACGTGGTCTGGACCTTCAACACGCTGCGCCAGCACGGCCGCCCGGGCTTCCGCGCCTACTACGCCGATGTGACGGAGGTGGTGGCTGAATCGGAGCGCCGCGTCACCTTCCGCTTCAAGGACGACCAGAACCGCGAACTGGCGCTGATCCTGGGCCAGATGGTGGTGCTGCCCCAGCATTGGTGGCAGGGGCGCGACTTCGCCCGCCCGATCCTGGAACCCCCGCTGGGCTCCGGCCCCTACCGGATCGAGCGCTTCGAGGCCGGGCGCAGCATCGTCTATCGCCGCGTCGCCGATTGGTGGGCGCGGGACATCCCCTCCATGCGCGGCCAGCACAATTTCGACGTCCGCCGCTTCGAATACTTCCGCGACAACACCGTCTCCCTGGAAGCGTTCAAGGCCGGGCAGATCGACTTCCGCACGGAGAACGTGGCCCGCGACTGGGCCACGGCCTATGACTTCCCCGCCCGCCGCCGCGGCCTGGTGAAGCTGGAGGAGATCCGCCACGAATTGCCGACCGGCATGCAGGCCTGGGCGGTGAACCTCCGCCGCCCCCTGTTCCAGGATGCGCGCGTCCGCCGTGCGCTCGTGGAAGTCTTCGACTTCGAATGGCTCAACGCCAATGTCTTCTTCGGCGCCTATGCGCGCACCAGCTCCTTCTTCTCCAACTCCGAACTCGCCTCCTCCGCCCTGCCGCAGGGGCGGGAGCTGGAGATCCTGGAACGCTTTCGCGGCCGCGTCCCGGCGGAGGTCTTCACCAGCGAATACCGCCTGCCCGTCACCGATGGCTCCGGCAACAACCGCGAAGGCCTGCGCCGCGCGCTCGCCCTGCTGCAGGCCGCCGGCTGGCAGGTGCGCGACCGCCGCCTGGTGAATGCGCAAGGCCAGCGCTTCGAGTTCGAGATCCTGCTGCAGGGCGCCACCTTCGAACGCGTGGCGCTGCCCTACGTCCAGTGGCTGGAACGGCTCGGCATGGCGGTGCGCGTGCGCACCGTCGATCCCGCGCAGTACCAGAAGCGCATGGACGAATTCGACTACGACATGACCATCGACAGCATGGGCCAGTCGCTGTCACCCGGCAACGAACAGCGGGACTACTTCACCTGCGAGAAGGCGCGGGAGCCCGGCAGCCAGAATGTCGGCGGCATCTGCGAACCCGCGATCGACGAACTCGTCGAACTCGTCGTGACCGCGCCGGACCGGGAGGAGCTGGTGGCCCGCACGCGGGCGCTGGACCGCGTGCTGCTGGCCCATAACTACGTCATCCCCCACTGGCACAGCCGCACCTTCCGCATCGCCTACTGGGACAAGCTGGTGCGGCCGGAACGCAACCCCCGCTACAACCTCTCCCTCGACTGGTGGTGGGTGGATGCGGAGCGCGAACGCGCCCTGCCCGACGCACGCCGCGCGCTTTAGCGCCCCACACCGCCCATGGCCGCCTACATCTTCCGCCGGCTGCTGCTGGTGATCCCGACCCTGTTCGGGATCATCGTCATCAACTTCGCCGTGGTGCAATTCGCCCCCGGCGGCCCCGTGGAGCAGATGCTCGCGGAACTGCGCGGAGAGGGCCAGGTGCTCGGCCGCCTGACAGGCGAAGGGGGCGGGGAGACGCGCCAGCCCGGCAGCGCCGGACCCTCCATGGGATCGGGGGAGAGTGCCGGCGGCCCCGTCGGCAACTACCGCGGCGCCCGGGGGCTCGACCCCGCCATCGTCCGCGACATCGAGAAGATGTTCGGCTTCGACAAGCCCGCCCATGTCCGCTTCCAGGAGATGATGCTGGGCTACCTGACCTTCGATTTCGGCCGCAGCCTGTTCCGGGACCGCCCGGTGGTGGACCTCATCATCGAGAAGATGCCCGTCTCCATCAGCCTCGGCCTCTGGTCCACCCTCATCATCTACCTCGTCTCCATCCCGCTCGGCATCCGCAAGGCGGTGCGGGACGGGTCGCGCTTCGACCTCTGGACCTCCGGCGTCGTGCTCGTGGGCTACGCCATCCCGGGCTTCCTCTTCGCCATCATGCTCGTCGTCTTCTTCGCCGGCGGGTCCTTCCTGCAACTCTTCCCGCTGCGCGGCCTGGCCACCTCCGGCTCCGAGACCTGGCCCTTCTGGCAACGCGCCGCGGACTACGCCTGGCACATGGCGCTGCCGACGCTCGCCCTCGTCATCGGCGGCTTCGCGGGACTCGTGATGCTGACGAAAAACAGCTTCCTCGACGAGATCGGCAAGCAATACGTCGTCACGGCGCGGGCCAAGGGCAATACGGAAAACCGCGTCCTCTACGGCCACGTCTTCCGCAACGCGATGCTGCTGATCATCGCGGGCTTCCCGGCGGCCTTCATCGGCATCCTCTTCACCGGCGCCCTGCTGGTGGAAATCGTCTTCTCGCTGGACGGACTCGGCCTGCTCGGCTTCGAAGCCGCCATCCGGCGCGACTACCCGATCATGTTCGCCACCCTCTACATCTTCACCCTGCTCGGACTGCTCATGCAGATCGTCGGCGACGTGATGTACACCATCATCGACCCCCGCATCGATTTCGAGGCCCGGCGGTGATGGCGGGGGTGTGCGCTGGCGGCTTCTTCCAGGGGGCTTTGCCCCCTGGACCCCCACCAGGAGGCAGGGGCCTCCTGGACCACCGGCAATACATGCCCGAAGGGAGGGGGGCACTTCGGCCCCCCTCCCTTCGGGCATCTAGAGTCCTGGCGGGGCCCGGGGGGCGCCACGCCCCCCGGCGGGGGCCCGGGGGCAGCGCCCCCGGAAGGGCCACCCGCGCATGACCCCCATCACACGCAGGCGCCTCGCCAACTTTCGCGCCAATCGGCGGGGATTCTGGTCGCTATGGGTGTTCCTGTTGTTGTTCGTCGTGACCTTGTTTGCCGAGGGCATTGCGAATGACCGCCCCTTGGTCGCGCGCGTCGATGGGAAGTGGTTGTTCCCGGTCGTGGTCGGTTATGCGGAGGAGGAGGTCCTGCCGGATGGCTTGCCGGTGACGATGGACTGGCATGATCCGGAGTTGCGGAAGGAATTCGCGGATCGCGGCGGCTGGGCGGTGTGGCCGCTGATCCCCTATCGGCATGACACGGTGGTGCGGGATCTCGGCCGGCCCTCGCCGGCGCCGCCTTCGGCACGGAATTGGCTGGGCACGGACGACCAGGGCCGGGATGTGCTGGCGCGGGTGATCTACGGGTTCCGGATATCCGTGCTGTTCGGCTTCACCCTGACGCTGGTGAGTTCGGTGATCGGCATCGCGGCGGGGGCGGTGCAGGGGTATTACGGCGGCTGGGTCGATCTCGGCTTCCAGCGATTCATCGAGGTCTGGTCGGGGATGCCGCAGCTCTACCTGCTGATCATCCTGGCCAGCGTGATCGAACCGAGTTTCTGGACCCTGCTGGTCTTTCTCCTGCTGTTCAGCTGGATGGGGCTGACGGGCGTGGTCAGGGCGGAGTTCCTGCGCGGCCGGAACCTGGATTATGTGCGGGCGGCGCGGGCGATGGGTGTCTCCGACACCGCGCTGATGGTCCGCCACATCCTGCCGAATGCGATGGTGGCCACGCTGACTTTTCTTCCGTTCATCCTGTCGGGGTCGGTCACCGTTCTCGCAAGCCTCGATTTCCTCGGCTTCGGCCTGCCGCCGGGCAGTGCCTCGCTGGGGGAGCTGGTGTCGCAGGGCAAGAACAACCTGCAGGCCCCCTGGCTCGGCATCACCGCCTTCTGCGTGCTGGGCGGCGTGCTGACCCTGCTGATCTTCGTCGGCGAGGCGGTGCGCGATGCCTTCGATCCGCGGAAGCTACCCGGAGGCGGCCGATGAGGCCGCCGACCGCTTCAAGGGGAGTCGGTGGGCGGTGAGCGACGCCATCCTGAAGGTCGAGGATCTCTCGGTCGCCTTCCGCGGCAAGACGGTGGTGGAGGGCGTGTCCTTCCAGGTCCATCGCGGCCGGACGCTGGCGCTGGTGGGGGAATCGGGCAGCGGCAAGTCCGTCACGGCCCTGTCCTGCCTGCGGCTGCTGGGCCCTGGCGGCACCAATCCCGGCGGCCGCATCACGCTGGATGGCACCGATGTGCTGGCGGCGGAGGGCGAGGCGCTGCGGCGGCTGCGCGGCGGCGTGGCGGGGATGGTGTTCCAGGAGCCCATGACCTCGCTCAACCCGCTGCACACGGTCGGCCGCCAGGTGGCGGAGGCGGTGACGCTGCACCGGCCGCTTTCCGGCGCGGCGCTCGACCAGCGGGTGATCGAGCTGCTGAGCCGTGCCGGCTTCCCCAAGGCGGCGGATCGGCTCGGCGCCTATCCCCACCAGCTCTCGGGCGGGCAGCGCCAGCGCGTGATGATCGCGGCGGCGCTCGCCAATGATCCCGCGCTGCTGATCGCGGATGAGCCGACGACGGCGCTGGATGTGACGATCCAGGCGCAGATCCTGGAGCTGCTGCGGGACCTCAAGCAGCGCCTGTCCATGGCGCTGCTGCTGATCACGCATGACCTGCAGATCGTCCGCCGCCATGCCGATGAGGTGGTGGTGATGCGCCACGGCAAGGCCGTGGAGGCTGGGCCCGTCGCCCAGGTCTTCGACGACCCGCAGCATGACTACACGAAGATGCTGCTGGCGACGGAGCCGCGCGGCCGCCCCGCACCGGTGCAGTCGGCTGCACCCGAAATCCTCCGCGGCGAGGACATCAAGGTCCATTTCCCGATCCGCCGCGGCGTGCTCCGCCGGGTGGTCGCCACGGTGAAGGCGGTGGATGGCGTCTCCGTCTCGATCCGGGAGGGTGAGACGCTGGGCCTGGTCGGCGAATCCGGCAGCGGGAAGACGACGCTCGGCCTGGCCATGCTGCGGCTCGAATCCTCCGAAGGCCCGATACGCTTCGAGGGCAAGGACATCCAGGGCCTCGACGGCGGCGCGCTGCGGCCGCTGCGCCGGCGCATGCAGATCGTCTTCCAGGACCCCTATGGCAGCCTGTCGCCGCGCATGACGGTCGGCGAGATCGTGGGCGAGGGGCTCCGCGTGCATGAGGCGCTTTCCGCCGCGGAGCAGGAGGCGCGGGTCGCGGAGGCGCTCAGGGAGGTCAACCTCGACCCCTCCATGATCGACCGCTACCCGCATGAGTTCAGCGGCGGCCAGCGCCAGCGCATCGCCATCGCCCGCGCCCTGGTGCTCAAGCCGCGGCTCGTGGTGCTGGATGAGCCGACGAGCGCGCTCGACGTCTCCGTCCAGGCGCAGGTGGTGGAGCTGCTGCGGGACCTGCAGGCGCGGCACCGGCTCGCCTATCTCTTCATCTCCCATGACCTCCGCGTGGTCCGCGCGCTGGCGCACCGCATCGTGGTGCTGAAGGATGGCCGGGTGGTGGAGGAAGGGGAGGCGGAGGCGGTTGTCGCCGCGCCGCGGGAAGCCTACACGCGCGCCCTGATGGCGGCGGCCTTCGACCTTTCCGCCGCCGGGGGAGAGGGCCACGTCCGGACATGAGTGAGACCGAGGAGCAGGAGCCGGATCCCCGGCCGCCGCTCGACCTGCTGCGCGCGCTGCTGGACAGCCAGGTGCTGAAGCTCGGCGTCCATATCCGCAAGATGAACTCGCCGGGCAGCCCCGTATACCAATACGCCGAGAACATCTGGCCGGCGGCGAGCATCCTCACGGCCTCCTTCGTCGGGACGGCGCTGGTGCATTGGTATCTCGGCGCCGCGATCCTGGCGGTGGGGTGCTGGTGGTGGATCACCAAGGTGCAGCCGCGCATCCGCGACGGCGTCTTCGAACGCACCAGCGCGCTTGCCATCAGCTCGGAAGCCTATTTCGACGCGCTCTGGGCCAAGGGGGTCCTGAGCCTCTATGCCGAGCTGCCGGACGGGCGGAAATTCGCCGCCACGCGGCGCGATGACTGGCGCGGCTTCGTGCGCCTGCTGACCAGGGAAACCGCCTGATGGCCGTGCTGCTTTCCACCAAGGCCGCGACGATGGATTGGTGGCGCCGCGCGCTGCTGGCCGTCGATCCCACGCTCGACATCCGCCTCTTCCCCGATGCCGGGGACCCCGCGGCGATCGAGGCCGCGGTGGTCTGGACGGCGCATGACATGGCGGAGCTGCGCCGCTACCCGAACCTCAGGCTCATCGTCTCCATGGGCGCGGGCGTCGACCATCTGCTGCGCCCGCCGGGGCCGCCGCCGGGCATCCCCGTGGCGCGGCTCGTGGACCGGATGCTGACCACGCAGATGGGCGAATGGGTGCTGCTGAACGTGCTGCGCTTTCACCGGCAGGACCTGGAGTACCGGGCGCTGCAGGCCGCCAGGCGGTGGGAGGAGCTGCCCGCCCCTGTCACGGCGGAAACGCGCATCGGCATCCTCGGCCTCGGCGAACTCGGCACCCATGCGGCGGGGCTGCTGACGCGGCTCGGCTTTCCCGTCATGGGCTGGACGCGCCGGCCCAAGGCGGTGGAGGGCGTGCGGAACTTCCATGGCGCCGATGGCCTGGCCGAGATGGCGCGGCAGTCCAACATCCTGGTCTGCCTGCTGCCGCTGACGCCGGAGACGCGCGGCATCGTCGATGCGCGGCTGCTCGGCCTGCTGCCCCGCGGTGCCTTCGTGATCAACGGCGCGCGTGGCGGGCATGTGGTGGATGCGGATCTGCTGGCGGCGCTGGAAAGCGGGCAGGTCGCGGCCGCGGCGCTCGATGTCTTCCAGCCGGAACCGCTGCCGGCGGAGCATGCCTATTGGTCGCACTCGAAGGTGGTGATGACGCCGCACGCGGCCAGCATCACCATCCCCGAAAGCGCGGCGCCCCAGGTGGTGGAGAATCTGCGCCGTGCCCGGGCCGGGGAGCCCCTGATGAATCTGGTGGATTTCAGCGCCGGCTATTGAGGCCGGCAGGCCCGGGAGCCGCCCCGGTGCGGGGCGGCACGCAGGGTCAACCCGCGCGGCGCGCTTCCGCCGGGGCCTCGCTGGCGGCCGGCGCACTCTCCCGCGCCGTCTGCTCGGCCTGCGCCATGATGCTGCGCATGTCGCGCAGGAAGGACGCGCCCTTCAGCGTGCGCTGCACCAGCACGCTGCGCCGGTCCATCGGGTCCACCTTGCGGCGGGCGAGGTCGAGTTCGCCGAGCCGGTCCAGCGCCCGCGTGATGGCGGGTTTGGAGACGTTGAGTGCCGCCGCCAGGCCGCGAACGGTGTGCGGGCCGTCGGTCAGGTACACGGTCAGGAACACGCCGAGCTGCCGGGCGGAGAGGTCGGGCCCATCCCGGCGGACGAGGGCGACGACCGTGTCGCGAAGAATGCCGACGAGTTGGTCGGGCGAAGATTGCGTTGCCATGGTCTCAAATCCTTCCTCGGCGCGCTTCCGGCTGCCTGGCGCCGCCTTGGATGGCGCGCCCTGGCGGCCCCTGGCGCGCCCTTCCGATGAATCGCTCTGTGAAAGGTGCTGCCGCTGTATGCTCTTCTGAGAGCGTTTTGAGGCAGAAAGTTCCCGTTTCATCTCGATTTCGTTACCGTCAAGGGTTGTCGCGCCGAAGCAGCAGGGCTGCCACCGCGCGGGAAAGCGCGCGTGCCGCCTGGATCTCCCCGCCCTCCGGACGTCCCGGCCTCGCCTGGTCGTTCCAGGCGTAGAGGTCCAGATGGGCCCAGGGCAGGTCGTCCGGCACGAAGCGACGCAGGAACAGGGCCGCGATCACGGCCCCCGCCATCGGCTTCGTTGCAACGTTGTTGAGATCGGCGATCGTGCTGTCCAGCCAAGAAACGTAACTTCTATGTAATGGCAGCTGCCAAAGCGGGTCTTGCACGTCCAGGCCGAAACGGAGGATGGTTTTCGCCACTTCCGCGTTATCGGAGAACAAGGCAGGCAGATCCGGGCCGAGCGCGACACGCGCTGCTCCCGTCAGGGTTGCCGCATCCAGCACCAGCGCCGGCGCCTGTTCGGCGGCGAAGGCCAGCAGATCGGCCAGCACCAGCCGGCCTTCCGCATCGGTATTGCCGATCTCGACCGTCAGCCCCTTCCGGGTCGCGATCACGTCCATCGGCCGGAAGGCGGTGCCGGAGACGGCATTCTCCACCGCCCCCACCAGCAGCAGCAGCCGGATCGGCGTGCCGGCGGCCATCAGCATCTCCGCCAGCGCGATCATGGTGGCGGCGCCGCCCATGTCCTTCTTCATCCGCAGCATCGCCGCGGCGGGCTTCACGTCGAGCCCCCCGGTATCGAAGCACACGCCCTTGCCGCACAGCGCGACCAGCGGCGCATCCGCGCCCGCGCCCGGCCCCTGCCAGCGCAACACCGCCACGCGTGGCGCCCGCGGGCTGCCCTGGCCCACCGCGGCCAGGGCGGGGAAGCCCGCTTCCAGCGCCGCGCCGGCAATCACCTCGAACGCCGCGCCATGCGCCGCCGCCAGGTCGCCGACCGCGGCGGCCAGCTCCTCCGGCCCCAGATGCCCGGCCGGGGTGTTGATCAGGTCCCGGCCCCGGCAGATCGCCCGCGCCTCCGCCAGCGCCGTCCCGGCCCCGGGCGGGGTCGCCAGCCGCGCCGGCTGACGGGCCGGCGCCTTGAAGCGGGTGTAGCGATAGGCGCCGAGGCACCAGCCCAGCACCGCCGCCTCCGGCTGCGCTTCCCCCTCCAGCCGCCAATCCGTGCCTTCGGGCAGCGCCATGGGCAGGCCGCCATAGGCCCAGGGGGAGGCCGCATCATCGCCCAGCCCGGCGACCGCGCCCTCGATTCCCGAACCGCCGGGCAGCAGCCGCCATTCCTGCGCCTTGGCCGTGAAGCCGCTGGCGCGCAGGAAGGCCGCCTGGCCGGGCGGCAGGCGGTTCAGCAGCGGTTCAAGACCCCCCCGGGTGACGAGGTGCAGCGGCAGGGCCGGCGCCTCACCCGGGATCAGACAATCGAGCATCACGTCTCCGGTGGCGGGCTGGCCGCCAGGATTGTCCAGATTCCCTTATAGACTCTGAACGATGTGTTAACGGCACCGATCATTGCAACCCAAGATGGCGCGATCACGGCGATGATACAGCCATGGGTGATGGGCCGCCCGCGCGGCACCGCCCATCTGGCACGGCCGGTGCGTTGGGGCCGGGCGGCACGGCTTCCGCCCCGCCCGCCCGGGTGGTAGGGCGGCGCATGCGGATCCTGCTGTGGTATTGGGGCCGGCGCGGCGGCGGCGCGCAGTTCTCGCTCGGCCTCGCCCGTGCGCTGGCTGGCCGGCCCGGAATCGGGCTCAGCCTTTCCGTCTCCGCGCAGGGCGAGTTGCTGGATGGGTTCCGCGCCCTGGGCGCGCCGATCGACATGGTGAAGACCTATCGCGACCTCGGCGGATTCGCCACCGGGCTGCTGCGCGTGCCGGGCCTGGCGCGGCGCCTGGTGGACCAGGCGCGGGGCGCCGACCTGGTGCTGTCCGGCATGACGCATACCTGGACGCCGCTGGTGGCGCCCGCCCTGGCTGCGGCCGGCATTCGCTTCGTTCCCGTCGTGCATGACGCGGCCCCGCATCCCGGCGATCCCGCCTTCGCCTGGGGGTGGCGCCTGCGGCGGGAGCTTGGCGCGGCGCGGGCCGCGGTCGCGCTCTCCGATGCCGTGGCCGGGACCCTGGCGCGGGAGGCGCCGGGCCTGCCCGTGATCCGCATGGCGCTGCCCGCCCTGCTGTCCGGCGCCGCGCCGGCGCCGCGCGGCGAAGCCGCCGTTCCCCCGCACGGCCGTCCGGATGCCGGCCCGCGGCTGCTCTTCTTCGGGCGGCTCCGCGCCTACAAGGGGCTCGACCTGCTGCGCGATGCCTTCCGCGTCTTCCAGGCCGCCCATCCCGGGGCGACGCTGCGCGTGGTGGGGGAGGGGGATGCGGAGGGCTGCGCCCCCGGCCTCGCCGCGCTGCCCGGCGTGACGGTGGAGGCGCGCTGGGTGGCGGAGGAGGCCATCGCCTCCCTGCTGGCGGAGGCCGATGCGGTGGTGCTGCCCTACCGGGAAGCCAGCCAGTCCGGCATCGCGCCGCAGGCGCTGGCGATCGGCATCCCGGTGGTGGCGACGCCGGTGGGCGGGCTGGTGGAGCAGGTGCGGGAAGGCGCGGGCGGCGTGCTGGCCGGCGCCGTGACGGCGGAGGCCTTCGCCGCCGCGCTCCACCGGCTGGCGGCGCCCGGCGCGCTGGCGCGGCTCCGCGCGGAGGCGCGCGCCGCCGGCGGGCCGGACTGGACGACGGAGGTGGACCGGCTGCTCGCGGGGCTCCGCCCCCTCCTCACCGCGGGATGACGACCCCGCTGCTCCATTGCAGGATGCCGAGGCCGAAGATCACGGCGCCGATGCCATAGACCACGGTATCGGGCACCGGCGTGACGCGCAGCGCCACCAGCGCCAGCGTGCCGAACAGCGCGCGCCAGAAGGACGCCCCAAGCATCAGCAGCCCGGCGAAGGTGAAGCCGAGGAAGAACACGATACGCAACGCCTTGACCATGCCTCGTCATCCTGATGCGGCGTGCCGTTCTCGCCCATGCGGCGCGGGCGGGCAAGCCGAGGCCGTCGCGGGGCGTCAGCCGAACAGGTCGCCGCCGGAGGAGCGGACCACATCGACCTGGTGCACGCCGGCCATGCCGAAATCATCCCAGCGCACGCCGTTCCAGACGAAGTCATATTCGCTGCCGAGCCCGCCGCGGCCGCTCGGCAGGCCGTTGAACACGCCGTAGTACCAGGTGTTGTTCAGCCACTGGGTCGTGCCCGCGTCGTAATAGGCCGCGGTCCAGATGGTGCCGAGCGGATGGTCGGTCCGCGTCGTCGCCGTCTCCGACTGGATCGTGTAGGTGCCGTTGGGGCGGGTGATGGTGTCGCCGGGCGCGTAGGTGTCCGCATCCTCCAGCAGCAGGCCGGTATAGGCGTCGCCGCTGGTGGCGCGGAAGATCCAGCTGATCATCACGCGCATCTCCACCTTCACCTGGTGGATGCCGCCGACGCCGAAATCGTCCCAGGCGCCGTTGTTCCAGACATAGTCGTATTCGCTGCCGAAGCCGCCGAGGCCGCTGGGCTGCGCGCCCGCCACGCTCCACCAGTAGGTGTCGAAGGTCCGGTTGCTGGCGGCGTCGAAGTAGCTGGTCGTCCAGATCGAGTTCTTGCCGGCCGCGCCGCCCCAGGCGCCCTCATAGGTGATGCGGTAGCTGCCCTGGCTGGTGGCGATGGTGTCGCCCACCGCGTAGCGCGTGTCGTCCTGGATCAGCCAGCCTGTGTAGCGGTCGCCGCTGTTGGCGGTGAAGGTGTAGCCGAACAGCGTGTTCACGGTGACGTTGGCCTGGTGGATGCCGCCGACCCCGAAATCATCCCAGTCGTCGCCGTCCCAGATGTAGTCGTATTCGCTGCCGAAGCCGCCGCGGCCGCTGGGCTGCGCGCCCAGCGTGCCCCAGGAATAGGTGGCGAAGGTGCGGCCGGTGCCGGCATCGAAGTAGCTGTCGGTCCAGATGCTGCCGCGGCCGGCCGCGCCGCCCCAATCGCCCTCATAGGTGATGCGGTAGCTGCCCTGGCTGGTGGTGATGGTGTCGCCCACCGCGTAGCGGGCGCTGTCCTCCACCAGCCAGCCCGTGTAGCGGTCGCCGCTGCTGGCGGTGAAGGTGAAGGCGTGCAGCGTGTTGATGGTGTACCGCGCCTGGTGGACGCCGCCGACGCCGAAATCGTCCCATTCGCTGCCGTTCCAGATGTAGTCGTATTCGCTGCCGAAGCCGCCGAGCCCGCTGGGCCGCCCGCCGCCCACCGTCCAGGTATAGGTCCCGAAGCTGCGGCCCGATGCCGCGTCGAAATAACTGTCGGTCCAGATGGTGCCGCGCCCCTGCGTGCCGCCCCAGTCACCCTCCCAGGTGATGCGGTAGCTGCCCTGGCTGGTGGCGATGGTGTTGCCCACCGCGTAGCGCGTGCTGTCCTCCACCAGCCAGCCCGTGTAGCGGCTGCCGTTGGTGCCGGTGAAGGTGAAGGCGTGCAGCGTGTTGATGGTGTAGCTGGCCTGGTGGATGCCGCCGACGCCGAAATCATCCCATTCGCTGCCGTTCCAGATGTAGTCGTACTCACTGCCGAAGCCGCCGCGGCCGCTGGGCTGCCCGCCCGCCACGCTCCACCAATAGGTGTCGAAGCTCCGCCCCGACCCCGCATCGACGTAGTTGGTGGTGTAGATCGTGCCCGCCCCGGCGCTGCCGCCCCAGGCGCCTTCCGAGTTGATGCGGTAGCTGCCCTGCGCGCCCGCCACCGTGTCGCCCGCCGCATAGGCCTCGTCGGAGGCGATCAGCCAGCCGGAGTAGCGGTCCCCGGAATTCGCGGTGAAGGTCCAGCCGAACAGGTTGTTGCGCTCGACGCTCGCGCGGTGGATGCCGCCGACGCCGAAATCGTCCCATTCGTCGCCGTCCCAGGCATAGTCGTATTCGCTGCCGAGCCCCCGCGTGCCGCTGGCCGTGCCGGCGACGTTGAACTGGTAGGTCCGCAGCATCTCGTTGACCGAGGCATCGTAGTAGCGGAACACCCAGACCAGGCCCTGGGTGCTGATCGGGCCCGCATAGATGCTTTCCTGCTGGATCAGGTAGCGGCCATTGGCCGTGTCGACGGTGTCCCCCACCGCGAAGGCGGTGCTGTGGCCGATGAAGGTGCCTTCGTAGTAGTCGCCGTTATTGAAGGTGAAGCGCCAGTTGAAGACCCGGTCCGGCTGCCGGTCCGCCTGCAGCGCGCCGCCCTGGCCCACCGGCACCCAGGCGCTGCCCGTCCAGGCGCGGTCCCATTCGCTGCCGAAGCCGCCATAGCCCGCGGGGCCGGAGGCCCCCGTCTCCAGCGTGAACTGGATGTCGGCGTGGAAATCCGTGTAGCTCAGGATGGTGATCGTGCCCTCGACCCCCGCATTGCCGAGATCCCGGCCATAGGGCGTCTCGGTATCGATGCGGTAGATCCCGAAGGCGGTGCGCAGCGTGTCGCCCGGGTCCCAGTTGCGGGTGTCGTCCAGCAGCGTGCCCTGGATGACGTCGCCGGTATCGGCCGTGAAGGTCCAGGTGAAGAAGCTGTCCGCCACCTCCCCGGGGTCCGCCTGGTCGGCGCCGCCGCCGCCGAAGCTGTCCCAGGCCACGCCGTTCCAGGCGGCATCGGCTTCCGACCCCAGCCCGGCCGTGCCGGCGGTCACCCCCTCCCCGTTCCGGGTCACCAGGAAGACGCCGGAGGAATCCCGGTACCAGGAGACGGTGATCCGCCCCTCATCCAGCCCGAAGGGGGACAGGTCGGTGCCCTGCGGCGCCGCCGCCACGATGGTGTAGCGCCCGAAGGCGGTGTTCAGGATGGAGCCGACGACGTAGCGCGTGCTGTCATCGACCAGGGTTCCCCCCCAGCTGTCGCCGGAGTTGGCCGTGAAGGTCCAGGTGAAGATGCTGTCGGTGACGTTGTCGCCCGAAAGCGTCTGCGACATCCAGAGGGGCTCCGTCGGCCCCCGCCGGGCCGTCGGCAATCCCTACCGCAGTGCGGTGAAACCGGCGTTAAGTCAGCCGGTTGCAGGCCGGCCCGGCGTCAGGCCAGCTTCTCGAACCACATGGACCCGCCGCCCCGCCAGCCATCGTTCTGCGCGCCCAGGTCCACGGGGGGCGTCGCGAACCAGTCGGCGAAGGCGGCGTCCCGGCAGACCCAGGTGGTGGGCAGCACGGGGCGCAGCTTCTCCGCCGCGCCGATGATGTAGGCGGCCAGGATGTAGGCCTCGCTCCAGTACCAGTTGGTGAACATGTCCGGGTAGTCCCAGGGCAGCTGGATGTCGTGCACATGGATCAGCACGCCCGGCTTCACCCGCGGCAGCACGTCCAGCATGAACACCGTCACGTCGCTGTTCATGAAGACGCGGTGGGATCCATCCAGGAACAGGATGTCGCCCGCCTCCAGCCGGTCGAAGACCGAGAGGTCGCAGGTCTCGAGCCCCGCGCGCACCACCTCGTCGCAGATGCCGTCGATGGCGGCGCGCGGCTCCGGGTCGATGGAGACGATGCGGGTGGACAGGCCGTGGTCCTTCACCGATCGCCAGGCGAAGGCGGTGGTGATGCCCGACCCGATCTCCAGGTAGAGCTTCGGCTTGCGCTCCCCCACCAGGGTATAGAGCGCGGCGCTGTCGAAGGGCGCGATGGGCACGCCGCGCCAGGCGGGCTCCGGCAGCCGGGCGGCATCGAAATCCAGCGCGATGCGGGACAGCGCCGGCACCCGCGCCCGGATCGCGGCCAGGGTCTTCCGGTACTCCGCCTCATGCGGCCGGATCCAGTCCACGATCGGCTGCAGCAGGGGCTTCGTCTCCCCCCAGCGCGGCCGCATGTCGCGGGAAGGCGGGTATTCCAGCGGGATCGCCACGGTGGAGTAGGGCGTGCCGGGCAGCTGCGGCAGCGGCTGCCGGATGGCGGCCAGCGTGGCTTCCGCGGTCGCGTTGGCGCGGGCCAGCTCCGCCCGCAGCCCGGCCATGTCGGCCTTCAGGCTGTCCACCTCCCGGATCAGGTGGCCCGTGCCGGTGACGCGCCGGAGCGTGTCGAGGATGATGCGGCGCATGCGCGTCTCTGCCTGTCGATCGGGAGGGGCGGCGGTCAGAAGATCAGCGGGCCGGCCACGCTGTCGAAGCCCGGCAGGCGGATCACCTCCACGCCCCGCCAGTCCAGCGTCGGGTCGGACCCGTTCAGGAA
Source organism: Falsiroseomonas ponticola (assembly GCF_016805305.1). Lineage (GTDB taxonomy): Bacteria > Pseudomonadota > Alphaproteobacteria > Acetobacterales > Acetobacteraceae > Falsiroseomonas > Falsiroseomonas ponticola. The sequence goes on from NZ_JAERQN010000001.1 coordinate 1,201,511, forward strand.
GCGCAGGAAGGGCGCGACCTTCGCCGGGCGATCCAGCTGCACCACCCATTCGCGGTAGCATTCCGCCAGGAAGGCGGTGTGGGTGTGGTAGCGGAAGACCACCTCCCCATCCGCTTCCAGCCCGGCGAAGACCTCGTTCTGCTTGCCGCTGGCCGAGAAATCGGCCCGCACCACGTAGCGCCCCGCCGGCAGGGTCGGCGGGTCCGACAGCGCCGCGCCGCCGGCGGCATCGCGGGTGAAGCGGCTGCCGGGGATGGCCATCACCACCTCCTGCCGCTCGTCGCAATAGGGGTTCGTGGCGGCCTTCTCCTCCGGCACGAAGAGCACGTTGACGACCCCGGTGGGGGAGGAGAAGTCGGAGGCCTGGCGGATGCGCTTGCCGGTCGAAAGGTCCACCGCGACATAGCCGGCCGCCACCAGCAGCGCGTGGCAGCGCATGTCGTCCGGCGCCTGTTCCAGCGCCATGACGGGGCGGCCTTCCGCCAGCAGCTTGGGGCAGCCGCGCAGCGCATCCAGCTCCGCGCCCTCGATGTCCATCTTCACGAAGCTGGGGCTGAGGCCCGTGGCGGCGATGAAGTCATCGAGTGCCAGCGTCGGCACCGGCACGCCGCCCGCGCCTTCCGCCACGCGGTCATTCAGGTGGGAGCCCGCCTCGATATGCACGAAGTCGCCGCTGCGGTGCCAGATGGCCCGGTGGTAGAGCGTGACGTTGTTCGCCCCCGCCTGCACCAGGTTGTGCTGGGTGCGGCCGATGATGCGCGGGCTGGCCTCGAAGGCGCAGACGATGCCGCGCGGGCCGGCCTGGCGGGACATCTGCACGGCGAAGGCGCCGGCATTGGACCCCACGTCGAAGGCGATGTCGCCGGGCCGGACATGGTCCCGGATCGCCATCTGCACCACGGGTTCCCAGTAGGACCGCTCCCACCAGGCCTGCAGCGGGAAGTCGCCCACCCGGACCAGGCGCTCCATCACCTCCCGCCGCTTCGCGACCTCGCTGCCCGGGCCCTGCGTGCCGAGCAGGGTCGAGACCTCGGTCGCCAGCGCCTCCACGGTGAGGCGGAGCTGCTTCGTGCCGGCAGCGCGACGGAAGGTGTCGAGGATCAGTTGGCGCATCAGGTGCTGCATCCGTTCTGGCGGCGGGCCGGCCCGCCGCCCGGGCCGTCCAGCGGAGGCTTGTGGAGAAATGTCGGGCGGCTGTCCAGGGAACAGCCGGCCCGCGGGGCGCCGGGCGGGCCGGTCAGCCCACCGGCTTGCGGCAGACCATCAAGTCCTGGAAGCTGTCGTGGTGCTGGGGCGGCAGCACGTCGATCACCTCCAGGTACCGGCCCCAGAAGCGGCGCGCGACCTCCGCCTTCCAGAAGGCCTGGCTGATGCCGATGTCGCCGCGATGGATCCAGTCATGCGGCATCGCCTCATGCTCCAGGATCGCGGGCGGCAGGTGCTGCATGATGCCGGGCTCGTCCTTGTGGCGGCGGTAGAAGGCCCAGGCATTCTCCGTATGGATGGTCTGCAGCAGCAGCCCGCCCGGCTTCAGCACCCGCTTCAGCTCCAGCAGCCAGGCATCCCAGAGGTACTTCACATGGGTGAAGACGCTGATGCCATAGATGACGTCGAGGCTGTTGTCCGGCAGCGGCAGGTGCGGCAGCACGGTGCCTGTGAAGACCTGGTATTCCGGCGGGAAGTGCAGCCGCAGCCATTCGATGCAGGTGGCCTGCACATCCACCCCCTGCAGCTGCCAGCCGAGGTCCCGCCGCTCGCCCTCGAAATGCCGCAGCACCCGGCCGACGGAGCAGCCGAAATCCAGCACCGCCAGCCCCTCCCGCCGCCCGAGGTGGCGGGCGATCTGGGCCTTGAACATGTCGGCGTCGAGCCGCCCCATGGCCAGGTAGGCGGCATCGTCGGCGGGGTAGCCGTAGCGGTCGGCCGGGGCGGGCAGGGGCAGCGCCTCCCCCGGCACCGCCACGGGCGGGCCGAAGACGGGGGGGATGGTGGTTTCCAGGTAGTCGATCGGCTGGTGGAAGCCGAAGCGCGGCATCACCGTGTATTCGGCGCGCACCATGGTCAGCGCCTGCTCGATCGTGGTGGCGGGCTGGGCGCGGACCGCCGCCTCCAGCCGCTGCATCGCCGCGGCGCGCTCGGCCTCCGCCGCCCTCTCTCGCGCCTGCGCCTCCGCCAGCGCCTGTTCCAGCGCCTCCACGCCGCGGGCCAGGGCGATCTGGCGGTCGTGCAGCGCCCGCACCAGCGGCACCATCCGGGCGAGGCTGCGGATCAGCGGATGGGTCAAGGCGTCATCTCTCCCGCTTCACGCCATGGTTCCGCCGATAGAGCGGTTGTTGTTACGATTCGTCAACTGGTGCCGGCGGGGCGCGGCTTCGGCTTGACGCCCCTGCCGCCCTGACCGACACGCCCTGCATGACCGACGCCGCCGCGCCTGATCCGGGCCAGTCCCCTGGCCCCCCCGTGGGAAAGATTCCCTTCGGCCGCCCGACCATGGTGGGGCGCGAGCTCGCCTATATCGAGGAGGCGATCCGCAACGGCACCATCGCCGGCGGCGGCCCCTTCATGAAGCGCTGCGAGGCCTGGCTGGAACGGGAACTGCCGGCCCGCCGCGCGCTGATGGCCCATTCCTGCACCGCGGCGCTGGAGATGGCGGCGATGCTGGCGGATGTCGGGCCGGGGGATGAGGTCATCATGCCCTCCTTCACCTTCTCCTCCACCGCCACGGCCTTCGTGCTGCGCGGCGCCACCCCCGTCTTCGTCGATGTCCGGCCCGACACGCTGAACATCGACGAGGCGCTGATCGAGCCCGCCATCACGCCCCGCACCCGCGTGGTGGTCCCCGTCCATTATGCCGGCGTCGCCTGCGCGATGGACGCGATCATGGCCATCGCGGACCGCCACGGGCTGCTGGTGGTGGAGGATGCGGCCCAGGCCCACCTCTCGCACCACCAGGGCCGGGCGCTCGGCACCATCGGCCATCTCGGCTGCCTGTCCTTCCACGAGACGAAGAACATCATCTCCGGCGAAGGCGGCGCGCTGCTGGTGAATGACGAGCGGATGATCGAGCGCGCGGAGATCCTGCGGGAGAAGGGCACCGACCGCAGCCGCTTCTTCCGCGGCGAGATCGACAAATACACCTGGCGGGACATCGGCAGCTCCTACTGCCCCGGGGAGATCGTCTCCGCCTTCCTCTACGCCCAGTTCGAGCAGGCGGCCGCGATCATCGAGGCGCGGCGCGCGAGCTACGAGGCCTATCGCACAGGCCTGGCCGGCCTGGCGCGGGCCGGCCATGTCACCCTGCCCGCCGCCACGGCGGATGAGGCCAACGGCCACATCTTCTGGCTGCTGACGAAGGACGCGGAGGCGCGGGGCGCGCTGCTCGCGCATCTCAACGCGCGCGGCATCCACGCCGTCTTCCACTACGTCCCGCTGCATTCCGCCCCGGCCGGGCTGCGCTACGGCCGCGCCCATGGCGACCTGTCCGTGACGGACGACATCGCCGCGCGGCTGGTGCGGCTGCCCATGTATCTCGGCCTCGGTGAGGGCGAGGTCGCGCGCGTCATCGACGCCATCGCGGCCTTCTATGGGCGGAACGCGTGACTCGCGTCGCCATCGTCCAGTCCAGCTACATCCCCTGGCGCGGCGCCTTCGCCATGATGGCGCGGGCGGATGCCTATGTCTTCCTCGACAGCGTGCAGTTCACCCGGCGGGACTGGCGGACGCGCAACCGCATCAAGACCGCGCAGGGCCCGCTGTGGCTGACCATCCCGGTGAAGCAGAAGGGCAACTACCTCAGCCCCATCGATGCGATGGAGATCGCGGAGCCCGGCTGGGCCGCGAAGCACCTGCGCAGCATCGAGGGCGCCTATCGCCGCGGCGCCGGCTTTTCTTCAGTCATCGATACCGTCCGCGCCGCCTATGCTGATGTGGCGGACCAGCCGATGCTGTCGGGGGTCAACCAGCATCTGACGCGGGCGCTCTGCGCGCTGCTCGGCATCACGACCCCCTTCCTGCGGGATGTGGACCTGCTGCCGCGGGAGAGGCTGGATGCGCTGGACCCGACGCAGCGGCTGGTCGAGCTGGCCGCGGCCGCCGGCGCCACCCGCTACCTCTCCGGCCCCTCCGCCCAGGCCTATCTGGATGAGGGCGCCTTCGCCGCCCGCGGCATGGCGGTGGAATGGATGAGCTATGCGGGGCTGCCGGAATACCCCCAGCTCTGGGGCGCGTTCGAGCCCGCGGTCTCCGTGCTCGACCCGCTGCTGACCCTGGGGCCGGCGGGGGCGAGGCAGGTTCTGGGCGCCTGAACGGGCGCCACGCCCCGCCGGCGGATGACTTCGACGTGACGGGCGGATCGATGCGCTTCCTGCCAGGTTCGTGCGGGCATGCGACCATCCCCGCCGCCTGCCCCTGCCCGATGCCCCACGCCAGGCGATGCGCCGTGCCGCCCCGCGAAGGCCCGCCCCTGATGGACCAGCCCATCCTCTCCGCCGTCACCGCCCATTACGAACAGGCGCTGGCCGCCCATGGCCCGACGGCCCGCGGCGTGGACTGGAAGGACGAGGCCGGGCAGCGCCTGCGCCACCGCCAGTTCCTCCGGCTGGTGGAGCACGACGCCGATGCCAGCATCCTCGACCTCGGCTGCGGCTATGGCGATTTCCTGCCCTTCCTGCGCGCCCATGGCCATCGCGGCCGCTATATCGGGCTCGACATCGCCCCCGGCATGGTGGCCACCGCCCGCCGCCTGCATGGGGAAGGCGCGGATCGCATCTTCCGCCAGGGCAGCGAAAGCCCGGAACCCGTGGACTACGCCATCGCCAGCGGCATCCTCAACGTCATCCGCGGCGCCGACCATGGCGCCTGGGCGGCCCATGTGGAGGCGGTGATCGAGGGCCTGGCCCGGGCATCGCGCCGCGGCTTCGCCTTCAACATGCTGAGCCTGCACAGCGACCCCGATCGTCGCCGCGCCGACCTGCATTATGCCGATCCCGCCGCCACCCTGGCCGCCATCGTCGCGCGCCATGGCCACCATGCGGCGGTGCTGCAGGATTACGGGCTGTGGGAGTTCACGGTGATCCTCCGTCACCCCTCCCACACCGCGAGCCCGATGCCCGTGGCGCCGTAGCCCGCGCCGTTGAACAGCAGCCAGCGCCGGCCGAGCAGGTCGAAGACGCCGGGATAGGCCACGGCACCGCCTTCCCACCCCCCCGGCTGCGCGTCGATGCCGCCGGGGTGGCGCCGCCAGGACGTGCCATCGGCGGAAAGCGCGCGGCCGATGCGATAGGGCCCGGCCTCGCCGCGCGCCGCGAACCACATGGCGAAGCCCGCGCCGTCCCGCAGCACGGAAGGCCGCGCCACCGCGACCTCCTCCCCCTCCGGCGCGATGCAGGGCGCGGCGTCGCGCCGCCAGGCGATGCCGTCCATGGACCGGGCGGCGCGGATGGCGTGGCGCATATCCGACCGCGCCGCGCCCCAGGCCAGGTTGGTGCCGTACCACATCCGCCAGTCATCCGGGCCGGTGCGCAGCACCCAGGGATAGGACAGGCTGAAGGGATCGACCGGGTCCCGGTCCATCACCGGCCCGGCGGAGAAGCGTTCGAAGCGCCCCGCCGCCGCATCGCCCAGGGCCAGGCCGATGGCGTTCCGCCAGGGCGCCGAACCCCCGATGTTCCAGCCCATGTAGTAGAGCCGGTCCCCCTCCGGCGCCGGCACCACGCAGCCCATGCCGCAGCCCGCATCGTCGAAGGCCCCGGTGCCGCCGGGCGCCAGCACGGGCAGGGGGGAGGCCTCCTCCAGCACCGGGGCCTCCCCCACCCGTAGCACCAGCGACCCGATGGCGGAGCGGTTGGCCGCATCCCGCCCGCTGTAGAAGATGCGCACCAGGTCGCCGCCCAGCGGATGCGCGACGGGCAGCGCCGCATGGCTGGCCAGTGCGGGATCGGCGCCCGGCGCCGGCGGCGCGAAGACGCGGCCGATCCTCCGCCAGCCCATCAGATCCGCTTCAGCCGGTGGCTCGGCACCCGGCTGACCTCGGTCCCCCCCGGCGCCAGCACGGACCCGTCCGGGATGTCCCGCAGCACCAGCGCGCCGGCGCCGATGACGCAATCCGCGCCGATGGTCACATGGTCCCGGATGGTGACGTTCACGCCGATGAAGCTGCGCGCCCCCACCGTGACGCCGCCCGACACCACGACATGGGAGGCGATGAACACATCCTCCGCGATGGTGCTGTGGTGGCCGATATGGTTGCCCGACCACAGCGTGACGTTCCGCCCCACCCGCGCGAAGGGCTGGATCGTGTTGTCCTCCAGGATGAACTGGTTCTCCGCTTCCTCGAAGGTCGAGAAGCGGGTGGCGCGGCGGCTGACATAATGGGCGATGCCGTAGCCCCTGGCCTTCGCCTCCTCCACCTTCGCGCGGCGCAGGCGGTTGAGCTGCGTGTAGGCCAGGGCCACGAAGACGTCATGGCTGGCGGGCGGGAAGCGCGCCTCGATCGCCTCGAACGGCACCAGGGGCAGCCCTGCGAAGGTCGCGGCGGTCGCATAGGCCGCATCGACCGTGAAGGCCGCCACCCGCCGTCCCGCATCCTCCCGGAAGTAGAAGGCCGCCAGCTCCGCGACGGGGCCGGTGCCGAAGACCACGATGTCCTTCACGCCGGGGCCTCCCCGTTGCTGGCGGCGGCGACCTTACCGGCCAGGCGCCGCCCGCGCAGCCCCGGGGCGCGGCGCCTCAACTCCAGATGCTGCCGGCCTCCGCCACCCAGAGCCCGGCATTGCCGAACCCCGTTATGTCGGCGCGGCCGTCGCCATTCACATCGGCCAGGTTGCGCGCATAGACATTCTCGTTGGCCCAGCCCGCATCGATGCCGAACTGGCTGGTGGCGAGCGTGGCCGTGGCGAAGCCGCCGCTCGCGGTGCCGAGGGCGACATAGGCGCCGGCATTGCTGAAGCCGATGATGTCCGCCCGGCCATCGCCATTCACATCGGCGAGATGGCGGGAATAGACATTCTCGTTGTTCCAGCCGGCATCGATGCCGAACTGGTCGGTGGCGAGCCGCGCGGTGTCGAAGCCGCCGCCGGCATTGCCGAGCGCCACGAAGGCCCCGGCATTGCCGAAGCCGATGATGTCGGCCCGGTTGTCGCCATTCACATCGGCGAGATGGCGGGAATAGACATTCTCGTTGTTCCAGCCCACATCGATGCCGAACTGGCTGGTGGCGAGCCGGGCGGTGTCGAAGCCGCCGCCGGCATTGCCGAGCGCCACGAAGGCGCCGGCATTGCCGAAGCCGATGATGTCGGCCCGCCCGTCGCCATTCACATCGGCCAGGTGGCGGGACAGCACCTTCTCGTTGTTCCAGCCCGCATCGATGCCGAACTGGCTGGTGGCGAGCGTCGCCGCGTTGAAGCCGCCGCTGGCCGTGCCGAGCGCCACGAAGGCGCCGGCATTGCCGAAGCCCACGATATCCGCGCGGCCGTCGCCATTCACATCGGCCAGGTGGCGGGAATAGGTGTTCTCGTTGTTCCAGCCGGAATCGATGCTGAACTGGCTGGTGGCGAGCGTGGCGGCGTTGAAGCCGCCGGCGGCATCGGCCAGCGCGACGAAGGCGCCGGCATTGCCGAAGCCCACGATATCGGCCCGCCCGTCGCCGTTCACATCGACCAGGTGGCGGGACAGCACCGTCTCGTTGTTCCAGCCCACATCGATGCCGAACTGGCTGGATCGCAGCGCGGCGGCATTGAAGCCGGAGGGCGGTGTCGCCGGGGCCGGGGGCGTCCCCTCCGGCGGCGCATCCTCCCGCGGGTAGGGCAGGCCATCGCCGGGCGCGTTCGGGTCCAGCAGCTCCGCCGCCGTCACCTGGCGGTCGCTGAACTGGAACAGCTCGAAGTTCAGGACGGTGTTGCTGCCGTAGCTGCCGACGGTATCGACGATCTGGAAGCCGTCCTGGATGGCCGTGATCTGGTAGTTGCCCCGGTTGCCGAGGAAGAAGACGCGGTCCGTCCCCGCGCCGCCATCGATGTAGTCGTCGCCCTCTCCCGCCCGCACCAGATCGTCGCCGCCGAGCGCGAAGATCGTGTCGTTGCCCATGAAGCCCTGGATGTAGTTGCCGAGGTCGCTGCCATAGATCAGGTCGTCATGGCCCGTGCCGGCGACGCCGGAGATGTTCTCCAGCGTGTCGCGCCCGCCGAAGCCGTCATTGTCCGTGGTGTTGGCGAACAGCCGCACCACGATCCCGAAGGGGGAGGTCCAGTAGGCGGCGATGTCGAAGCCGCCGGCGCCGTTGATGTAGTCATCCCCGGCCGCGCCGATGATGGTGTCGTCGGAGCCTGTGCCGAACAGCGTGTCCGCGTTGTCGGTGCCGGTGATGAACATGTGGGTGCGCCCTGGTGTTGCGATCGGGGTCCGAAACGCCGGGCGCTCCTTGCGGCTGCATCACGATTGCGACGGTGGCCCCATCCCCCCGCCGGCGGTGGGTGGGGCGGGCCGGCCCGGCCCCCGCCGGTGGGTACCAAGGGGGTGACGCCGCCGCCCGGCCGCCCTAAACCCGGGCGTTGCCCCGGGCCAATGAACCCGGTGATGGAGAGACGCATGATCACGCTCGACGCCTGGTTGTCGGACGCCGCCGCCGTACTCGCGGCCACCCGGGCACAGGGTCTCGATGCCAGGATGCAGGCGGCGGTGGACGCCACGGTCACGGCCCTGGCCGCCAACCGCCCGCTGCTGGTCTGCGGCAACGGGGGCTCCGCCGCCGACGCGCAGCACATCGTGGGGGAGATGGTGGGCCGCTTCCTCAAGGAACGCCGGGCCCTGAAGGCCATCTGCCTGTCCTCCAACCCCGCCGTGCTGACCGCCTGGTCCAACGACTACAGCTACGAAACGGTCTTCTCCCGCCAGGTGGAGGCCTATGGCGAAGCGGGCGGCGTGCTGCTCGGCCTCTCCACCTCCGGCAATTCCGGCAATGTGGTGAAGGCGCTGGAAGCCGCGCGGAAGCTCGGCATGGCAACGATCGGCCTGACCGGGGAGGGCGGCGGGAAGATGGCGCCGCTCTGCGACCACCTGCTCGCCGTGCCGTCGCGCTCCACCCCCGCCATCCAGCAGGTGCACCTGGCGCTCTACCACTGCTTCTGCGCGGCGGTGGAGGAACGGCTCGCGGATGCCTGACGTGCCCGTCACCGGCGTCCCCGGCCAGGCCGCGATCCTGGTCGGCGGCCGCGGCACGCGACTCGGCAGCCTGACCGATGCCATCCCGAAGCCGATGGTGGAGGTCGCGGGCCGCCCCTTCCTCGACTGGCTGGTCGAGGAGGTGTCCCGCTTCGGCTTCCCCCGCATCACGCTGCTGGCCGGCTATCTCGGCCACACCATCGCCGAACGCTATGACGGCAGGCGGGTGCGCGAGTCGAAGATTGACGTGGTGATCGAACCCCAGCCGCTCGGCACCGCGGGCGGCCTCAAGCTCTTCGCCGACCGGCTGGAGGACCGCTTCCTCCTCCTCAATGGCGACACCCGCTTTGACGTGAACCTGCTCGACCTGCCGCTCCATGCCGGTGACGCACTGGCGACCCTGGCGCTGCGCCGCACGGCGCCCGGCGCCCGCTACGGCACGGTGGAGGTCGATGGGGCGGGCCGCATCCGGGGCTTCGCTGCCCGCTCGCCCGACCGCACCGGTCCCATCAATGGCGGCATCTACTGGCTCCGGAAGGACATCATCCGCCATATCGGGGATGGCCCCGTCTCCCTGGAATCGGATGTCTTCCCGAAGCTGGCCACGGCCGGCGCGCTGCGCGGCGCGCTCTATGACGGTGCCTTCATCGATATCGGCATCCCGGAGGACCTGGCGGCCTCCCAGTCCATGATCCCGGCCATGGCCCGCCGCCCCGCGGTGTTCCTGGACCGCGACGGCGTGCTGATCGAGGACACCGGCTGGCCGCACAAGCCGGCGGAGGCGCGCTGGATCCCGGGCGCCAAGGCGGCGGTGAAGCGGCTGAACGATGCCGGCTGGCTGGTCTTCGTCGTCACCAACCAGGCCGGCGTCGCCAAGGGCTTCTTCCCGGAATCCCAGGTCGGCGTGATGCATGGCTGGATGGCGCGCGAATTCGCCGCCGCCGGCGCGCATGTGGATGCCTTCGAATACTGCCCGAACCATCCCCAGGCGCTGGAGGATCGCTACCGCCAGGATTGCGGCCGCCGGAAGCCCCAGCCCGGCATGATCCGGGACCTGCTGGCGGCCTGGCCGGTGGATGCCGCGCGGTCCTTCCTGGTGGGCGACAAGGATACGGACATCCAGGCCGCGCGCGCCGCGGGCCTGCCCGGCCACCTCTTCCCCGGCGGGGACCTGGACGGCTTCATCGCCCGGCTGCTGTGACCGAGCGCGCGCCCCGCTTCATCATCGCCGATCCCGGCCTGGCGGGGCCCCTCGGCCACCACCTTTCCTATTCCCGATCGGTGGCGGAGGCGGCGTCGCGGGCCGGCACGCCGCCCGTGATCCTGGCCGCGCGCGGCTTCACCGGCACCATCCCGGGCATCGAGACCCACGCCATCCTCGGCACCGCCTATCAGAGCGCGGGTGGCGGGGGGGCGGCGCGGCGGGCGCTCTATGGCGCCCTGTCGCATCTGCCGGCGCCGGTCGCCGCCGCGGGCGCCAGCCTGCTGCGCGCCGCCCGGCGGCGCCTGGCGGGCCGCGCGCCGGATGGGCTGGCGGCCGAATTGCAGGCAGCGCTCGGCACGCTCGGCGCCGGCCCGGGCGACTGGCTGCTGCTGCACAGCGTCTCCGGCGCCAACCTCGCCTCCCTCGCCGCGGGGCCGGACCTGCATGGCGTGACCCTGCTGGTGGTGCTGCGGCGGATGCCCGCGGAGATGGAGGCGGACGACCCCGCGCCCGAGCCGCTCCCGCTGCTGCTGCGGGGCCTGGCCGCGCGATTCGGCCCGCGGCTCCGCCTCTTCGCGGATACCGCCCAACTGGCCGATGACTTCCGGCAGTTATCCGGCCTGCCGGTGCGGACCGTGCCGCTGCCCATCGTGGTGCCGGACCTCGCGCCGCGCCCCGCCGGCGCCCTGCCGCACATCGTCTTCGCCGGCGGCGCGCGGCTGGAGAAGGGCTACCCCCTGCTGCCGGAGGCCGTCGCGGCCCTGTCCGGCCGTGCCCGCTTCACCATCCAGTCCGGCCCGGTCGGCCCGGAATCGGACCCGCTGGTCCAGCGCGCCCACCGCGCCCTCCAGGCCCGGCAGGGGCCGGACCTTGTCCTGGTGGAAAGGGCGCTGGACGCGGCCGACTATGCCGCGCTGCTGGCCAGCGCGGACCTGCTGCTGCTGCCCTATGACGGGCCGGCCTATGGCGCCCGCAGCAGCGGCATCCTGGCGGAGGCCCTGGCCATGGGCCTGCCCGCCATCGTCCCGGCCGGCGGCTGGATGGAAAGCGCGGCCGGACCCGCCCGGGCAGTCACGATCCCGCAAGGCGGCGGTGCCGGGGGCTTGGCAGGGGCGTTGTCCCAGGCCATTGGGCGGTTGCCCGAAATGACCGCCACGTCCCGCACCATGGCACGAACATGGCGGGACGAACACAATCCTGACGCGCTTTTCAGGGCATTCGTTGCAACCTGATAACACGGTACTCCGGTTGCCCGGCCGGGTAACAGACTCTATACGCCCGGCGTTACCGGCCTCCGAAGGGAATCTGCTCGATGCATGTGCTTGTCACCGGCGGGGCCGGCTATATCGGATCGATGCTGGTGCCGGCGATGTTGGCCCGCGGCTGGCAGGTCACGGTGCTGGATACCTTTGCCGCCGGCGACACCTTCCTGGCCCATTCCTGTGCCGATCCGAACTTCAACCCCGTCCGCGGCGATGCCCGGGACATGCGGGTGCTGGAGCCGCTGATGAAGCAGGCGGATGTCGTCATCCCCCTGGCGGCGCTGGTCGGCGCGCCGCTCTGCGCCCGGGACGAGATCGGCGCTACCACCCTGAACCGGGACGCGGTGGTCAACCTGGTGAAGCTGGCGGGCAAGGATCAGCTGATCGCCTACCCCACCACCAATTCCGGCTACGGGATCGGCGAGGGCAACGCCGCCTGCACCGAGGAATCGCCGCTCCGCCCCGTCTCCCTCTATGGCCGCACCAAGGTGGAGGCCGAGGAAGCGGTGCTGGGCCACGCCAATTCCCTGTCCTTCCGCCTCGCCACCGTCTTCGGCATGGCGCCGCGCATGCGGCTCGACCTGCTGGTGAACGACTTCACCTGGCGCGCGGTGAACGACCGCGCCGTGGTGCTGTTCGAGGCGCATTTCCGCCGCAACTACATCCACATCCGCGACGTGGTGAAGGCCTTCCTGCACGGCATCGACAATGTCGGCACCATGCGCGGCCAGGCCTACAATGTGGGCCTGTCGGAGGCCAACCTCTCCAAGGCCCAGCTCTGCGAGCGCATCGCCAGGCACGTGCCCGGCTTCGTCTGGCTGGAAGCGCCGGTCGGCGAGGATCCGGACAAGCGGGACTACATCGTCTCCAACGACAAGCTCGAAGCGACGGGCTGGATGCCGGACCACGGCCTCGACAAGGGCATCCAGGAGCTGATCAAGGGCTACCGCATGCTGCGCAACGGGCGCTTCGCGAATGTCTGAGGTGGCATCGCGCATGGTCGTGCCCCCGCCGGGCGTGAAGCTCGACATGGCCTGCCGCTGCTGCGGCGGGCGGAATGTCGAACTCGTCATCGACCTCGGCGACCAGCCGCATTGCAACCGCTTGGTGCGGCCGGACCTGGCGCCGGGGGTGGAGCCGCACTACCCGCTGCGCGTCGGCTTCTGCCGGGACTGCACCATGGTGCAGATCGACCATACGATTCCGAAGGAATCGATGTTTTCCGATTATCCCTACGTTTCCGGCACCACGAAGACTCTCCCGGCCCACTTCCTGGAGACCAGCAAGCGCATTGCCGCCACGTATGGGGTCAAGCCGGGTGACCTGGTCGTCGATATCGGCAGCAATGACGGCACCTGGCTGAAGCAATGGGCCTTCTCCGGCGCCCGCGTGCTGGGGGTGGAGGCCGCGGGCAATGTCGCCAAGCTGGCGCAGGATGCCGGCGTGCCGACCTGGAACCGCTTCTTCAACGCCGCCTGCTGCGCCGATATCCGCCGCGAACACGGCCCGGCCAAGGTCATCACCGCCGCCGGCGTCTTCTTCCACCTGGAGGAGCTGCACAGCGTGGTGGAGGGCATCGCCTCCCTCCTCGCCGAGGATGGCGTCTTCGTCGTGCAGGCCATCTATCTCGGCGGCATGGTGGAGAACACCGCCTTCGACCAAGTCTATCACGAGCACCTCTGCTACTACACGCTGAAGTCCCTCTCCGCCCTGCTGGAACGCCATGGGCTGGAGGTCTTCGAGGCGACGCTGGTCGATATCCATGGCGGCAGCATCGAGGCGCATGTGACGCGCAAGGGCGTGCGCCCGGTGGGCGACAGCGTCCGCGCCATGCAGGCCGAGGAAGTGCGCAAGGGCTTCGGCGAGATCGAGACCTACCGCACCTTCGCGGGCAATGTGCTCGACCTGCGCAAGCGCCTGGTCGCGCTGCTCGAGGGCTACAAGGCGGAAGGCAAGTCGGTGTGGGCCTATGGCGCGCCGGCCAAGGGCGCCACGCTGCTCAACAGCTTCGGCATCGGCCCCGACCTGGTGCAGAAGGCGGTCGAGAAGAACGCCATGAAGGTGGGCCTCGCCATCCCCGGCGTGCGCATCCCGATCGAGGCCGAGGAAGGCGCCCGCCCCGACGCCTACCTCGTCCTCGCCTGGAATTTCATCAGTGAGTTCCTGGCGAAGGAGAAGGCGTATCTGGCGAGCGGCGGGGAGTTGATCGTGCCGATCCCGAAGGTGAAGACCTACGGGAAGGAGTCGGCGTGAGCCTTCCCGAGGCGGTTGTCGTCTGGGGCGCCAGCGGCTTCATCGGGCGCAACGTGGTGGATGCGCTGCAAGGCCGCGTCGCCACCATCATCGGCGTCAACGCCTCCGGCACGCCCGTCCCCGGCTGCACGCAGACGGTCGCGGCGCATGCGGTGGACACGCTGCCGCCGCTGCCCGCCGGCACGGCCATCATCCATGTCGCGGCCTTCCGCTACTTCGCCTCCATCTTCGGCAAGCAGCAGGCGGAGATCCTCTCGGCGAACCTCGCCATGACGGAAGCGGTCTACCGCTTCGCCATGGCGCGCGGGATCACCGAAGTCCGCGCCGCCTCCTCCTCCGCCGTCTATCCCGCGTCCTGGGATCTGCAGGACGACGCGCTGCCCCTCGACCTCAATGCCTGGCCGCATGAGGGAGAGGCCGCCTATGCCTGGTCCAAGCGCTGGGGCGAGATCACGGCGGACCTCTGGTCCCGCCGCGCCGGCATCAGCACCATCAGTCTTCGCCTGACCAACCCCTACGGCCCCCATGACACGCTGGACGAGGCCGAGGCCCATGTCGCCACCGCCTTCGTCATCCGTGCCTGCGGCGATGCCCCGGAATTCGAGGTCCGCGGCGACCCCGATGCCGAGCGCGACTTCATCTATGCCGGCGATGCCGCCGAGGCCTTTGTCGAATCGCTGACGCTGCGTGGCGTCACCGCGGCGGTGAACCTCGCGCACGGCCAGACCAGGACGGTGCGCGACCTGGCCGTGGCGACGATGCAGGCCGCCGGAAAGCAGCGCCCGATCAAGCTCACCTCGCCGCCCGCCGCGGGCAATCGCGGCGTGAAGGTGCGCCGCGCCACCGCGGCCCGGCTGCGGGAATTGCTGCCCGGCCTCGCGCCCTTCCGCAGCCTGGAAGACGGCATGGCCGAAACGCTGGCCTGGTACCGCGATGCCCTACGCCGATAGCCCCACCATCATCCTCGGCGCCGATGGCTTCCTCGGCCGGAACCTGGTGGATCGCTGGCGCGCCGAAGGCTGGCCCTGCCACCCCGTCGGCCGCGCCGCCGGCGACTTCACCGACCCGGCGATGGTGGACCGCGTGTTCCGCGAAGCGCCCAAGGCCGGGCGCATCTTCCACGTCATCACCAAGCAGCGCACCGGCAACATCCAATGGGGCATCCAGGGTGAGCTGCTGCGCGACAATGCCAGCATCCACCTGAACATCCTGGAAGCCTGGCGCCACCACCAGCCGCAGGCCAAGCTCGTCTCGCTCGGCTCCTCCTGCACCTACGCCGAAGCGGATCATCCGACGCCGGAGGAGGAATTCGGCATCGGCCGCCCGCATCCCTCCGTGCAGGGCTATGCGCTCGCGAAGCAGCTGCTGGCCACGGGCTGCGAGACCTATGGCAAGCAGTACGGCCTGCACTGGCTGCATTGCGTGCTCGCCACCGTCTATGGCCCGCATGCGCACACCGAGGACACCCGCGCCCATTTCATGGCCGCGATGATCGACCGTGCCGTGCGCACCAAGCGGTCCGGCGCCATGGAGTTCGAGGTCTGGGGCAATCCGCGCACCGTGCGGGACCTGCTGCATGCGCATGACCAGATCGACGCCGTCCTCCTCGCCGATCGGCATTTCGAGGACCGCATCATCAACGTGACGCCCAATGCGCCGGTCGAGATCGGCGATTGCGCCACCGCCATCCTGCGCGCGCTGCGCTGGGATGCGCGCATCGTCAGCCCGCCCGGCTCCTTCCAGGGCGCGGGCTACAAGAGCCTCGATTCCTCCCGCTTCCTCGCCGCCACCGGCTGGACGCCGAGGCTCAGCGTCGAAGCCGGCGTGGCCCAGGTGCTCGCCGCCGATTACGGGGAAGCCATCGCGCCATGATGATCGTCTCCCGCACGCCGCTGCGCGTGTCCTTCTTCGGCGGCGGCACCGACTATCCGGAATATTTCGCCCGCGCACGGGGCGCGGTGCTCGGCATGGGCATCGACCAGTATGTCTATGTCGCGGCGCTCCGCCTCTCCACCATCCTCGACTACCGCTACCGCGTCTCCTACTCCCGCATGGAGCAGGTGGCGGAGCTCGACCAGATCCAGCACCCGGTGGTGCGGGAAGCGATCCGCCTCTACGGCTATGACCGCCCGCTCGACATCTCCATCATGGCGGACCTGCCGGCGCGCAGCGGCCTCGGCTCCTCCTCCTCCTTCGCCGTCGGCTTCATCAACCTGATCTTCGCCCTCCAGGGCCGCGGCGCCACCAAGATGGACCTGGCCCGCGAAGCCGTCCGCATCGAGCGTGACGTGCTGCAGGAGAATGTGGGGGTGCAGGACCAGCACCACGCGGCCTTCGGCGGCCTCAACCGCTTCGATTTCGAAGGCGGCCGCACGCGCATCAGCCCCATCCAGATGACGGCGCCCTGCCAGGATGCGCTGAACACCTCCCTCTTCCTCGTCTATACCGGCATGACGCGCTTCGCCTCCGCCACGCTCGGCGAGCAGATGGAGAAGACGAAGTCCGGCGCCGCCGACAAGGATCTCAGCCACCTGCTGGCGCTGGTGGACCAGGCGCAGGCGGTGCTGGAATCCGACGATCCCGAGGCGATGCTGCGCGATTTCGGCGCCATGCTGCATGAGGGGTGGGAGACCAAGAAGCGCCTCTCCTCCAAGGTCTCCAACCCGCATATCGACAGCCTCTATGCCCAGGCCCGCGCAGCCGGCGCGCTGGGCGGCAAGCTCTGCGGCGCGGGGGCCGGCGGCTTCCTGCTGATGCTCGTGCCCCCGGACCGCCAGGCCGCCTTCCGGGCGGGCATGGAAGGCCACTCCATCATCCCCATCGCGCTCGACACGCTCGGCGCGACCATCCTGAAGGGTTGAGCATGGCGATGGCGCCCCTGGCTTCCCCCGATCCCGGCGGCCGCCACGTGCTGCTGCTGGAATTCGACCTCTACCACCGGGTCGGCGGCGGCCAGTCCACCTACAGGCGCATCATCACCGGCCGTCCGCAGGACACCTTCTACTACTTCGCCCGCCGCGAACCCGCCGATGCGCCGCGCCCGCCCAATGCGGTGGCCATCCCCTATGCCCGCGCCTGGCAGGTCCGGCCGGAGATGGAGGCCCAGGGCGGCCACCTGCTCAGCCAGTATGTCGAATGCCGCAACCTCGCGGCCTCCGTCGCCGCCCATGCCGGGCGCCGCCATTTCGACGTGGCCGATGGCCCCGACTACAGCCAGCACACCCTGTTCATCCGCCAGGCCCTGGCGGCGGAGGGGATCGACCTCGATACCGTCGCCGTCGCGCTGCATGGCACGCTCTCCAGCGCCTTCGCGGCCGGCTGGCCCGGCGCGCCGGGCGAGGACGCCTTCATGCAGGAATTGCGGGAGCGGGAGGAACTCCAGTTCCGCGCCGCCGATGCGCGCTACGCCATCAGCGAATCCTACGCCGCCGAATGGCAGGACATCGCCGACCTGCCGGTCAACATCCTCGACCCGCTCTGCATCGTCGATGCCTTCACGCCCGTGGCGGCGCCGGCGGGCGCGGCGCCGGACCTGCTCTTCGTCGGGCGGCGGGAGAAGTGGAAGGGCCCCGACCTCTTCCTCGACCTCGCCTGGTGCATCGATCCCCGCGCCTTCGGCGCGCTGCGGGTGGTGGGGCCGGACGGGCCCAACCGCCTCGGCATCGGCTCCACGGAAACCCTCGCCGGCATCGCCCGGCGCCGCGCCCTGAAGCCCGAGATCACGGATGGCCTGCCGCCCGCGGAGCTGCGCCGGCTGTTCCGCGGCCGCAGCCTGCTGATGCTGCCCTCCCGCCACGACACCTTCAACCTGACGGCGCTGGAAGCGCTGGGCCAGGGCTGCGTCGTCATGGCCTCCGACCGCTCCGGCTACGCGCATTGGCTGCATCGCCGCCTGCCGGAGCTGGACTGGACGACCATCTCCCTCGATTGCAGCCGCACCACGGCGGGGCAGGTGGAGGCGGTGCTGCGGGACTATGACCGCCATCGCGGCCTGGTGCTGGCGGCGCTGTCCCGCGCCGCGCCGCGCGCGGATCTGGGCAGCCTGTCCCGCATCCACGCGCCCGGCGCGACGCAGGATGGGGAGGCGCGGCAGACCGTCGTCGATCTCGCCGCCCGCTTCGCCATGCTGGCCGATCTGCGCGAACCTTCCCTGCCCCGCCGGGCGGTGCTGCGCACCATGGAAACCGGCCTCTCCACCGCCACCACCCTCGCCTCCCATGTGCCCGTGCCGCTGCGCCGCCCCGCGGTGAAGGCCGCCCGCGGCGCCGCGGGCCTCTGGCGCCTGCGCCATCGCGGCAGCATGGGGGAGCTCACCAAGGAACGCATCAAGACCCGGATGCGGGAGGTGACGGGCGTCTCCCCCCGCACCCTGCAGCAGATCGTGGGCGCCAGCTCGCTCCCCCGCTTCCGCCGCACCATGTTCACCATGCCGGAGACGACGCCGGAGGAGATCAAGGCCAAGATCGCGGAGCTGGCGCGGGAGATTCCCTGGCGCCTGGTGGACCGCGTCCGCCTGTTCCGCGAACTCGCCAGCCTGGAACGGCGCCAGGGCAACGACCTGATCGCGGCCACCTACATGCTGCGCATCATCCGCTGGCTGGGTGAGGACCGGACAGGCGACCTGCCCTTCGTCATCGCCACGCTGGAAGCCAACGGCTTCAAGCACGAAGCGGCGACGGCGCACGCCATGTTCGGCCTGCCGGCGACGGAACGCGATGCCGCCTGCCGCGCGCTGATGCAGGATGCCTTCGACCGCAACCGCGTGAAGGCGCGCCAGCCCCTCGCCATCCTCGACGATCCGCGCAAGCCGGGGGATGTCGCGCGCGTCGCCGTCATCGTCTCGCTCTACAACGCCTCGGACAAGCTGCCGACGCTGCTCGACAACCTCGCGCAGCAATCGCTGGCCCGCGCCGGCGGGCTCGAGATCATCCTGGTGGACAGCAATTCGCCGAAGGATGAGGGCGCGGCGCTGCGCCGCTGGCAGGCCTCCCGCCGCTCCGCCATCCCGATCGTCTATGCGCGGTCGGCGGGGCGGGAGACGATCCAGGCCGCCTGGAACCGCGGCATCCACCTGGCCCGCGCGCCCTACCTCTCCTTCCTCGGCGCGGATGAGGGCCTGCACCCGGAGGCGCTGACGAAGCTCGCCGCGGCGCTGGACCGCGATCCCGGCGTCGACTGGGCGATGGCCGACAGCGTCGTCACCTCGGTCGATGCGAAGGGCGTCTTCGATGCCGACGTCATGCCCTATGACCGCACGGGCTACAGCCAGGACCTGGTGTACCTCGAGACCTGCTACCTGAGCTGGGTCGGCGGCCTCTACCGCCGTTCCATCCATGAACGCTTCGGCTGGTACGACGAGACCTACCGCGCCGCCGGCGACACGGAATTCAAGAACCGCGTCATGCCGCATATCCGCTCGGTCCATGTGCCGGAGATGCTGGGCGTCTTCAACAACTACCCGGAGGAGCGCACCACCCAGCACCCGCGGGCCGAGATCGAGGATCTGCGCGCCTGGTACCTGTGGCGCACGCCGGCCGGCATGGACTACGCCTTCGCCCATCGCCCGGTGGAGGATGCGACGGCGCTGCTGCGGGCCTGCTTCTCCTACCGCAAATCCTATTGCGGCCATCTCAGCACGGATTTCGACCTGGCGGAGGCGCTGGCCCTGCATCTGATGAAGCGCGGCCATGCGCCCGCCTTCGCCCGCGGCGCGCTGGAAGCGGCGCGGGAGGCGCTGGCGGAGATCCGGTCGGTGGAATTGCTGCCGGATGAGATCATGGGCCGCGCCGGCATGACGCTGCACAGCAGCCGCGCCGTCCATCGCCTGCGCCGCCAGATGCCGGGCCCGCACCAGGCCGCGCTGACTCTCCAGAACCCGCCCTGGTACGAGATCTTCAACGACAACCGCTACGAGCAGCATTGGTGGAGCTGGAGCGGCTGAGCCGGCGCCGATGGACCCGTGGCCGGCAGGAAGCCCCACCGGCAGGATCCATCCCCTCGCATCACCCCATCCATCCCCTCGCATCACCCCGCCGCCAGCCCCGCACGGCAACGCGTATAGCCGATGGCCCCGGATGCGGGGCGTGGCGTGATGTCGCCTGCGGTCGATTGATGTCGACCGCCGGCGTGGCGGGAAGGCGCGGCGGCTAGAGCAATATGCGTTCAGATGGAATCATCTGAACGCATATTGCTCTAGATTCAATGACTTCTGGAGCACGAGCTGCGTTCATTTGAACGCGGCGTGC
Source organism: Falsiroseomonas ponticola (assembly GCF_016805305.1). GTDB lineage: Bacteria > Pseudomonadota > Alphaproteobacteria > Acetobacterales > Acetobacteraceae > Falsiroseomonas > Falsiroseomonas ponticola. The sequence goes on from NZ_JAERQN010000001.1 coordinate 1,221,631, forward strand.
TCTAGACGCCCATCCCCGCCAGGATCTCCTCCGCCGGCCCGTCGGCCACGATCACGCCGCCCTCCAGCCGGATCGCCCGCGTGCACCAGCGGCGCACCACGCCGAAATCATGCGTCGCGATCACCAGGATGTCGGCGCCGCCGACCAGCCGCGCCAGCCGCTCCTCCGCCTTCGCCATGAAGGCGGCGTCGCCCGCCAGGAACCACTCATCCATCAGCAGCACCTGCGGCTGCATGGCGGTGGCCAGCGCGAAGGCGAGGCGCACGCCCATGCCCGCGGAATAGGTGCGGATCGGCACGTCGAAGAAATCGCCAAGGCCGGAGAAGGCCGCCACCTCCTCCACCAGCGCGGCGCATTCCGCATCCGACAGCCCGCGATAGAGCCCGCGGAGCGTCACATTCTCCCGCCCCGTCGAATCGGCGTCCATGCCCGCGGCGACATCGATCAGCGCGCCGATCTGGCCCTCGACGCAAAGCCGTCCCTGCACGGGTTCATAGACGCCGGCCAGCGTCCTCAGCAGCGTCGTCTTGCCCGCGCCATTCGGCCCGACCAGCGCCACGCGTTCGCCGGTGGTGATGCGGAAGCCCAGGTTGCGCAGCGCGGTCACGACGACGCGGTTGGAATCGTCCGTGTGCAGCCGGGCGCCGCGCAGCAGCCGCTTCTTCAGCGACCGCGCGCCCAGGTGGTAGAAGGGGAAGTCGAGGCAGAGCCCCGAGGCCTCGATCAGCGCCATCTGCCGTCAGACCCAGTAAGCGACGCGGCCGCGGAAGCGGACGAAGAAGGCCCCCGCGATGCCGACCAGCAGCAGGGTATAGACGATCGCCGCCACCCAGGCGATCAGCGGCCCGCCGCCTTCCACCAGCGGCCCGCGCACCGTCTCCAGCACCGCGTAGAAGGGGTTGAGGGGCATCAGCACCTCCCAATGCCCCAGCAGCCGCGGCTTCCACAGGATGGGCGTCAGGAAGAAGGCCAGCTGCATCACGCTGGCGACGATCGGCCCGATGTCGCGGAACCGCGCGCAGATCATGCCGAGCAGCAGGGCGGCGGCGAAGGCGTTGATCGCGATCAGGATGAAGCCCGGGATCGCCAGCAGCGCCTCCGGCCCCGGGATGTGCCAGCACACCAGGAAGACCACCGCGATCAGCGGCAGGTTGTGCGCGGCCACCAGCGCGTTGCGCATCACGCAGCGCAGCGCGTGCACGGTGTAGGGCAGGGGCATCTGCCGGATGATGCCCTCGGAGGAGGTGAGGCTGGTCGTCGCCTCGTTCACCATCTGCGCGATGGCGTTCCAGATCACCAGGCTGACGGCGAGGTGCGGCAGGTATTCGGCGAGCGACATCTTGAACAGCGCCGCGTAGAGCAGGCCGAGGCCCATCAGCATGGCGGCGGTCGAGAGCGTCAGCCAGAAGGGGCCGAGCACCGAGCCCCGGTAGCGGTTCCGCAGGTCGAGCCAGGCAAGCGCCCGGGCCAGCCGCCAGCGGCTGAAGCCCATGGTGATGTCGGCGATGGCGCGGCGCAGATGCTGCGGTTCCGCCGCATCGACGATATAGGCCGGCGTCGTCGCCGCGGTTCGGTCGAGCATGGCCGCCTCATAGCCCGCCCTGCCGGGGCGGGCCAGAGGAACCGCCGCGGCCCTACTTGGTCAGGGTCGCGGGCTGGCCCATGGGCTGGGTCGTCATGGGCGGCACGGGCCCGCCCGCGGCGCGGGACAGGCGCACGCGGTCGCCGCGGGTGATCACCACGCGGTCGCCGGCCTGCAGCCCTTCCTCGTTCGTCTGCACCACGGCGATGTCGCCGCCGCGGTCCTGGCGGACGATGAATTCCACCGCCTGGCCCTGCGTCACGCCCCGCTCGATCGCCGTGCCGGCCAGGCCGCCCAGGATGGCGCCGCCCACGCCCGCGATGGCGTTGGACCGCCAGTCGCCGCCGATGAAGCTGCCGGCCAGGCCGCCCGCCACGGCGCCGCCCACGGTGCCGACGCCGGACTGGCTGCCCGCCACCGTCACGGGGCGGGTGCCGACGATGGTGCCGTAGTTCACATAGGCGGCACCGCCGAGCGCGCCGGCGGAATAGGTCGTGCCCGTATTGGCCGGCGCGCAGGCCGGCACGGCGGCCAGCAGCGCAAGCGCGGCGGCGGCGGGGATCAGGCGGTGGTTCAGGCGCATCGTGATGCCCTTCGTGATGAGTCGTCGCAGGGCGACGGGGTCGGTGCAGAGGTAGCGCATCCCGGGCCGGAATGCCCGCCCTGGATGATTGCGTGCTGTTTCGGCGGGTAGCATGGCGGTAACACGGCGGGCCCTGCCATGATCTCGTCCTTGCCTCCGCCCACCGCCCTGCGGTAGGCCTTTCCCTCGCCGTTTTTTTGGCGTTCCTTCACGAAACCCTGCCAGATGGCCCGCATGGCCACCCGGTGCGGGATGGCTTGAACGAACGGGACGGGTATCGGGGGTTGGCCTGGGCCGGGTCGCATCGCGGGGGCGGTGCGCCATGGCCGGGGGGGCGGGCCTCGGGGACCCCGGTTCCGTCAACGGACGGAGAGCAAGGCATGGTCGGGTTCAGCGCTGCGGGCCTGGTACGCCCGTTGGCCGCGTGCCTGCTGGTGGGGGCGCTGGCCGCCTGCGGGCAGAGCCCGCAGCGGGCCGTCACCCAGGCGCCGTCGGCCTCCGGCGAATGGGTCCGCCCCACCTCCTACGACCCGCCCGGCCCGGCCAGCGATCCCTGGGGCCCCTACATCCAGGCGGCCTCCCGCCGCTTCGACGTGCCGGAGCGCTGGATTCGCGAAGTGATGCGCCAGGAATCCGCCGGCCGCGTCTCCGCCACCTCCCGCGTCGGCGCCATGGGGCTGATGCAGGTCATGCCCGGCACCTACCGCGAATTGCAGGCGCGCTACGGCCTCGGCCCCGATCCCTACCACCCCTGGGACAACCTGATGGCCGGCACCGCCTATGTGCGGGAGATGTATGAGCTCTACGGCGCGCCCGCCTTCCTGGCCGCCTACAATGCCGGCCCGCGGCGGCTGGAGGACTACCTCTGGGGCGGCCGCGGCCTGCCGAACGAGACGCGCAACTACGTCGCCCGCATCGGGCCGCGCATCGCTGGCACCCATCCGAACCGCCGCGCCGCGCCGGAAGTCTATGCCGCGGCCGAGATCCCGCTCGACATCCCCGCCGGGCCCCGCCGCGGCGATGCCGCCACCATGCTGGCGCTGCGCGAACAGCGCCGCGCGGTGGATCCGGGCGTGCAGGTGGCGCAGCTGCCCGCCGGCCCGGTGGTGCGGATGGAACCGATCCCGGATGGCAGCACCAGCGTTGCCTCCGCCTTCACGCCGCCGGCCCCGCCGGTCCGCACCCAGGTTGCCGCCGCGGGCGGCTTCGCGCCCGCCGGCAGCGTCGTCGCCATGGCGCCCATCGCCAGCCCCGGCGACTTCACGACGCGCATGGAGCCGATCGAAAGCCCCGGCGACCGCGTGACGCGCATGGACCCCGTGGCCAGCGCCGGCGACCCCGGCGTCGCGCCGATCCGCTCCGAGTCGCTGGCGCCCCTCTCCGCCCCGGCGCCCGCCCGCGCCCCCGTCGCGCTGGCCGCCGCGCCGGCGCCGGCCGCGCGCAGCTTCTCCCTGATCCCGCAGGCGCATGCCGGCACCCTGCCGGCGGTGCCGCGCCCCGCCCCGGCCGCCCCGGCGGCGGGTGGTGGCTGGGGCATCCAGGTCGGCGCCTTCGCTTCCGAGAACCTGGCCCGCGCCGCCGCCGGCCAGGCGCGCGACCAGGTCGGCGCCAACGGCACCCGCGCGCTGGTCGAGCCCTCCGGCCAGGGTCGCGGCGTGCTCTTCCGCGCCCGCGTCACGGGCCTCGCCAATCGCGGCGCGGCGGAGCAGGCCTGCGAAAGGCTGCGCGCCCGCGGCGCCTGCATGATCGTCGCCCCCGGCGTCTGACGCCGGGGCGGGCGCCCCGGCCCCCATCCGTTATGGCGCAGATGCACCAGGGCCGGTTTCCCGCGGCCGCGGATACCCGTTAAGGTTGTGGTCGCCTCTGCCCGATCACGGATCTGAGGTCAAAAAAATGCGACCATTCCCCCATTAGGCAGTGGCACCATCCGCCGCGATGTTGATAATGGATACATGGCGATGGAAGCTCCGACACGGCAGGCCCCCCCCGGCCTGCTAGGCCTCCGTCCTCCGGCCGATCTGGCGGAGGTCCCGGTGGCACGCGCGCCGGCCCCCCCGGCATCCCGGCCCAAGGCTGCCCCCCCCAAGGCGGCCGAACAGCCCCCCGAACGCCCGGCCTATCCGGTGATCTCCTCCGGCTGGGACAGCGAGGATCAGGAAAGCCGCGGCAAGACCAGCGACCTGATGACCGCGGTCAAGGCGCTCGCGGTCCTCAGCCTGTTCATCGTCGCGATCGCACTCCTGATCCGCTGAGGCGCGCCCGGGCCCCGGCCCGGGTCTTGTCCCCCGCTGCTGCCTCCCCCACCCTGCGGCCGCTTTGCTGAGGGGAGGGGGCTCTGTCCTTCAAGGATCTCGACCGGCTGCTGCGGCCGAAGGCCGTTGCCGTCATCGGCGCCTCGGATGATCCGGTGCGCATCGGCGGCCGGCCCATCGCCTATATGAAGGCGCGGGGCTTCGCCGGGCCGCTGATGCCGGTGAACCCGAACCGCGCGACGGTGCAGGGCCTGCCGGCCTTCCCCTCCATCGCCGAACTGCCGACAACGCCCGACGCCGCCATCGTCGCCATCCCCGGTGAGGGTGCGATCCAGGCGGTGGAGGACCTCGGCGCCCGCGGCTGCGGCGCCGCCATCGTCTTCACCGCCGGATTCGCGGAGGTGGGGGCGGAAGGTGCGGCCATGCAGGCGCGACTCGTCGCCGCCGCGCGCCGGCATGGCATGCGCCTCGTCGGGCCCAATTGCCTCGGCCTCTTCAACGCCGCGCTCGGCTACTACCCGATCTTCTCCGCGAGCTTCGAGGGCGGCTGGCCGCTGCCCGGCGCGGTCGGCATCGCAAGCCAGTCCGGCGCCTATGGCAGCCACCTCTTCGCCGCGGCGCGGGACCGCGGCATCGGCACCCCCGTGCTGGTGACGACGGGGAACGAGGCCGACACCAACCTGGCCGACATCATCGGCTGGATGGCGGAGAGCGAGGAGGTGTCGGTCATCGCCGCCTATGCGGAGGGCATCAAGGACGGGCCCCGCTTCATCGCCGCGCTCGAAGCCGCCCGCGCCGCCCGCAAGCCGGTGGTGATGATGAAGGTCGGGCGCAGCGCCTTGGGCCAGGCCGCCGCGCAATCCCACACCGCCTCCATCGCCGGCGACGACCGGGTGATGGATGCGATCCTGGCCGACTACGGCGTCCACCGGGCCCGCACCACGGAGGAGCTGCTGGATGTCTGCTACGTCGCGCAGCGCCGCATCTACCCCGCGGGCAATACGCTCGGCGTCGTGACCATCTCCGGCGGCGCGGGGGTGCTGATGTCGGATGCGGCGGAGGCCGCCGGCCTGCCCATGCCGCCCATGCCGCAAGCGGCGCAGGATGCACTGAAGAAGCTGGTCCCCTTCGCCTCGCCGCTCAATCCCGTGGACTGCACCGCGCAGGCCTTCAACGACATGAGCGTGATCGGCAGCTTCGCCGAGAGCATGGTCACCGATGGCGGCTACCAGAGCGTCATCGCCTTCTTCACGGCCTGGGGCGGCACGCCGTCGATGGCGCCGCGGCTGCGCGCCGAGTTGAAGAAGGTGCTGGACCGGCACCCGGACCGCCTCTTCGTCCTCTCCATCCTCGCCAATACCGACCGCGTGCGGGAATGGGAGGCCGATGGCTTCCTCTGCATCGAGGATCCGTCCCGCGCCGTGGTGGCGCTGGCCGCCATGGGCCGCTTCGGTGATGCTTTTTCGGCCGTGCCGCCCGCGCTGGCACCGGTGCCCGCCGTCACGCTGCCCGCGACGGCGCCGAACGAGGCCGAGGCCAAGCGCATCCTGGCCGAGGCCGGCGTGCCCATGGTCCCCGAAGCCGCCTGCGCGACGCTGGAGGAAACGCTCGCCGCCGGGCGCCGCATCGGCTTCCCGGTGGTGGCGAAGATCCTCTCGCCCGACATCCTGCACAAGAGCGAGATCGGCGGCGTCATCCTGAACATCGCCGACGAGGCCGCGCTGCGCGACGCCCATGCGACGCTGCTGTCCCGCGCCGCGGAACGCGCGCCCGGCGCGCGCATCGATGGCGTGCTGGTGGCGAAGCAGGTGGCGGGCGGCGTGGAGATGGCGCTCGGCGTGGTGCGCGACCCCGTCTTCGGCCCCGTCGCCATGGTCGGCCTCGGCGGCGTCTTCATCGAAGTCTTCAAGGATGTCGCCTTCGCCCGCTGCCCCGTCGATCCGGCGCGGGCGGAGGCGATGATCCGCTCCCTGAAAGGCTTTCCCCTGCTGGACGGCGCCCGCGGCCGCCCGAAGGCGGATGTCGCCGCACTGACAAAGGCCCTCGTCGCCCTCTCCCGCTTCGCCGCCGGCGCCGGGCCGCGCCTTCTCAGCGCGGAGGTGAACCCGCTGCTCGTCACCCCGGACGGCGCCTTCGCCGCCGATGCCGTCATCGAGATCGAGGCCTGACCATGCCCATCGTCACGGAAACCCTCCTCAACTTCCCCATCCCCGAGATCCGCCAGCAGCTGCGCTGGCAGGACACCGCGCTCTACGCGCTGTCGCTCGGCGTGGCCCAGGACCCGATGGATGAAGCCGACCTCCGCTTCGTCACCGAAGGCGCTTCGATGCAGGCGCTGCCGACCATCCCCGTCGTGCTCGGCTATCCCGGCTTCTGGCTGGCCGATCCCGCGACGGGCGTGGATGCCGTGCGCCTGGTGGCCGGCGAACAATCCGTCGAGCTCCACGCGGCCCTGCCGGTGGAGGGCGAGATCATCGGCCGCTCCCGCGTCACGGGCCTGGTCGATCGCGGCGCCGGCAAGGGCGCGCTGCTCTATGTGGCGCGGGAGGTGATCGACGGCGCGACGCAGGTGAAGCTCGCCACCGTCGAGCAGACGATCTTCCTCCGCGGCGATGGCGGCTTCGGCGGCCCCACGGGTCCGGTGAAGAAACCGGCGCCGGAGCCGGAGGGCCCGCCCGCCCTGACGCTGGACCTGCCGACGCGGCCGGAGATGGCGCTGCTCTACCGGCTCAACGGCGACCACAACCCGCTGCACAGCAGCCCGTCCCTCGCCGCCAAGGCCGGCTTCCCGCGCCCCATCCTGCACGGCCTCGGCACCTTCGGCGTCGTCGGCCGCGCCCTGCTGCGCCTGGTCTGCGGGGGCGATCCCGCGCGCTTCGGGCGCATGGAGTGCCGCTTCTCCTCCCCGGTCTTCCCCGGGGAGACCATCCGCACGGAGATCTGGCCGGACGCGACGGGCGCCGCCTTCCGCGCCAAGGTCGTGGAACGCGACGTGGTGGTCATCTCCAACGGCCGCCTGGCCACGCGGTGATCGTCTGGACGGCCCGGGCCCAAGCGGCTACCGAAGCCCACCCCGAGCGGGGCATTGGGTGGCGGAGGCAGCGGCAGCGCGCATGATCAACAAGATCGTCCAGTCCATCGCGGAGGCACTCTCCGGCATCAAGGATGGCTCCACCGTCCTGATGGGCGGCTTCGGCGCCGTGGGCCAGCCCGATGAGCTGATCGAGGGCCTGATCGAGCAGGGTGCGAAGGACCTCACCGTCGTCGCCAACAATGCCGGCGCCGGCAAGGTCGGCCTGGCCAGGCTGATGGCCGAGGGGCGCGTGCGGAAGATCATCTGCTCCTTCCCCCGCTCCGCCGGATCGACGGTGTTCGAGGAGCTGTACCGCGCCGGCAAGCTGGAGCTGGAGATCGTGCCGCAGGGCACGCTGGCGGAGCGCATGCGCGCCGCCGGCGCCGGCATCCCCGCCTTCTACACCCCGACCGGCGCGGGCACGAAGCTCGCCCAGGGGAAGGAGACGCGGGAGTTCAACGGCCGCCCGCACATCATGGAACTGGCCCTTCCCGGCGATGTCGCGCTGGTGGAGGCCTGGGAGGCCGATCGCTGGGGCAACCTCACCTACCGGGAGAGCGGCCGGAACTTCAATCCCGTCATGGCCATGGCGGCGACGCTGACCATCGCCCAGACGCACAACATCCGCGACCTCGGCGAGATCACGCCGGACAACGTCCACACCCCCGGCATCTTCGTGCAACGCGTGGTCCAGGTCGCGCGCGGCGCGCCTTGGAATTGACGGCGGCCGATTCAGACCTCCGGGCCCAGTGGCCCTCCGGTCATCGGACGCCGGCCCCGATCCTCGAACGTCTCGGAGGCTATTCATGACCAGCTTCACCCGCCAGCAGATGGCCGCGCGCGTCGCGCAGGACATTCCCGAGGGCTGGTTCGTCAACCTCGGCATCGGCATCCCGACCATGGTCGCGGATTATGTGCCGATGGACCGCGAGGTCATCCTGCACAGCGAGAACGGCATCCTCGGCATGGGCCCCGCCCCGGCGCCGGACAAGGTCAATGCCTGGCTGGTGAATGCCGGCAAGCAGCCCGTCACGCTGCGCCCCGGCGGCAGCTTCTTCCACCATGCCGACAGCTTCGGGATGATCCGCGGCGGGCATATCGACCTCTGCGTCCTCGGCGCCTTCGAGGTGGCCGAGAACGGCGACATCGCGAACTGGGCGACCAGCGAGAATGACAGCGCGCCAGCCGTCGGCGGCGCCATGGACCTGGCGGCCGGCGCCAAGCGGCTCTGGGTCGTCATGGACCACACGACGAAGGATGGCCGCCCGAAGCTGGTGGAAAGCTGCGGCTATCCGCTGACCGCGCATGGCGCCGTGCAGCGCATCTACACCAACCTCGCCGTCATCGACGTGGTCCGCGGCCGCGGCTTCGTGGTGCGGGAGATCGTGCCGGGCCTGTCGCTGGCCGATCTCCAGGCCAAGACCGGCGCCACGCTGCACACCGATTCATGAGCGACAAGCCGATCTGCCGCGTCACCGAGGCGCGCGACGGCGCTGTCCTGACGCTGACGCTGGACTATCCGTCCCGCCGCAACGCGCTGAACGTGGCGCTGCGGGAGCAGATGTTCGGCATCCTCGAAGCCGCGCAGGGGGATGATGGCGTGCGCGCCATCGTGCTGACGGGCGAGGGCGGGAATTTCTGCTCGGGCGGCGACATCTCCGGCATGGACGTCCGCGACGCCGAGCAGGGCCGCGAACGCATGCGCCGCACCCACCGCATGATCCGCCTGATGATCGGCGGCCGCATCCCGCTGGTGGCGGCGGTGGAGGGCTGGTGCGTCGGCGCCGGCCTCTCCATGGCCTGCGCCTGCGACACCATCGTGGCGGCGGAGGATGCGCGCTTCGCCGCCGGCTTCGGCCGCGTCGGCCTGATGGCCGATCTCGGCCTGCCCTGGACGCTGCCCAACCGCATCGGCCCCGCGCGCGCCAAGCAGATGCTGCTCTACCCCGACCAGATCGATGGCGCGGAGGCCGCGCGCATCGGCCTGGTGGACCGCATCGTGCCGAAGGGCGGCGCGCTGGAGAAGGCCCGCGAGTTGGCGCGCTTCCTCGCCGACCAGGCGCCGCTGCCCATCGCCCTGACCAAGCGCATGCTGGCGGAAGGCCTCGACGCGGCGCTGGAGCGGGAGCGCGACTGGCAGACGATGTGCTTCCTCAGCGCCGACCACGTCGAAGGCCGCACCGCCTTCATGGAGAAGCGCGCGCCGGTCTTCGGGAAGCGTTGACCGGGTAAGTTGACGCGCGGCGTCACGGGTCGCAGCCTTCGCGACTGACAAGGCCTCGTTCTGCCGTCGCGGCGGCGCCGACCCCCACCCCGACCCTCTCCCGCAAGCGCGGGGGAGGGAGGGGCCCGCGGAGCGGGAGGGTGGGGATCCGCTCCCGCGTCGTCACGACGCGCCCCACCGCCCACGGAGCCCCGCATGACCACCTTCTGGCGCCTTCCCGCCACCGAGATCGCCACCCTGGTCCGCACCCGCCAGGCCAGCGCGACGGAGGTCGCGAAGGATGCCCTCGCGCGCCTCGATGCGGTGAACCCCGCCCTCAACGCCGTGGTGGACCATCGTCCCGCCGATGTGCTGGCCCAGGCCGCCGCCATCGATGCCGTCATCGCCCGCGGGGAGAATCCCGGCCCCATGGCCGGCGTGCCCGTCACCATCAAGGTCAATGTGGACCAGGAAGGCTACGCCACCACCAACGGGCTGCGGATCCAGAAGGATCTCATCGCGAAGCAGGACAACCCGGTCGTCGCCAATTTCCGCAAGGCCGGCGCCGTGCTGCTGGGGCGGACCAACACGCCGGCCTTCAGCCTGCGCTGGTTCTGCCGCAACTCCCTGCATGGCCACACGAAGAACCCGCGCGACCCCTCCATCACGCCGGGCGGCTCCTCCGGCGGCGCGGCGGCGGCGACGGCGGCGGGCATCGGCGCGGTCGGCCACGGCACGGATATCGGCGGCTCCATCCGCTACCCCGCCTATGCCTGCGGCATCCATGGTCTGCGGCCCACGCTCGGCCGCATCCCCGTCTGGAATGCCAGCGGTGCGGAGCGTGCCATCGGCGGCCAAATCATGGCCGTCTCCGGCCCCCTCGCGCGCACCATCGGTGACCTCCGCCTGTCCTTCGCCGCGATGAGCCAGCGGGACATCCGCGACCCCTGGTGGGTCGATGCCCCCGCCGAGGGTCCGCCCGCGCCGAAGCGCGCCGCGCTCAGCGTGCGGCCGGAGGGGATGCCGACGACGCCGGAGGTCGAGGCCGCGCTGCGCGACGCCGCCCGCCGGCTGGAGGCCGCCGGCTGGACGGTGGAGGAGGTGGACGTGCCCCCGCTGCGGGAGCCCGCCGCCATCCAGGCCATGCTCTGGCTGGCCGAGAGCCGCCGCGGCCTCAACGCCGCGCTGCACCAGGAAGGCGATGCCGACGCCACCTTCATCTTCACCGCGATGGAGGAGCTCTGCCCGACGCCGGACCTCAACGCCTTCCAGGATGGCCTGCAGAAGCGCGCGCATTTCGTCCGCGTCTGGATGCAGTTCTTCGAGAAATACCCTGTCGCCATCACGCCCGTCTCCGCGGAGCTGCCCTTCCGCGACCAGTCGGATGTGGAGTCGACGGAGAGCTTCCGCCGCATCATGGAAGCGCAACTCACCCAGGTCGGCCTGCCGCTGATGGGCCTGCCGGGCCTGGTGGTGACCACCGGCCTGGTCGGCCGCGTGCCGGTCGGGGTGCAGCTGCTGGCCGGCCGCTACCGGGAAGACCTGCTCTTCACCGCCGCCGAGGCCATCGAGGCCGCGGGCACCCCCGCCAGCCCCATCGACCCCCAGGCCTAACGGCCGAGCAGCACCAGCACGACGCCCGAGACCACCACCAGCGCGCCCACCACATCGGCGCGCTTCGCCTTCTCCCGCAGGTAGAAGCGGGAGAAGGCGAGGGTGAAGAGGATCTCCACCTGCCCCACCGCGCGCACCATGGCGACCGGGGCGAGCGCGAAGGCGGAGAACCAGCAGGCGGAGCCGAGCGCGGAGAGCGTCCCGACCTGCGCGGAGATCCGCCAACTGCGGAAGACGGCCACGAATTGCGCGGGCTCCCGCCAGGCCAGGTAGCCGCCCTGCATCACCGTCTGCATTGCATTCGTCATCGCCAGGATCAGCAGCGCCTTGAAGATCAGGTCATCGCCCGGCATGGCCTGGTTCGCCGCCTTGATCAGCACGCCGGTGAAGCCGAAGCAGAAGCCGGCGCCGATGCCGCACAGCGCCGCCGGCTGAGTCACGCCGCGCAGCAATTCCATCGGCGTCGTGCCGCGCCCCGCGAGCGACAGGTACAGCACGCCGCCGACGCCCACGCAGATGCCGGCCCAGGCCAGCGGCGAGAGGTGCTCGCCCAGCAGGATGGTGGCGACGACGGCCGTCTGCATCGCCTCGGTCTTCGAATAGGCGGTGCCGACGGCGAAGTTGCGATAGCCGAAGGCCATGATGAGCAGGTTGGTGCCGAGGATCTGCAGGAACCCCGCCGCCGCGCAGAGGCCGAGCACCAGCAGCCCGATCGCCGGCAGCGAATACCCCATCGCCACCCCGTATCCCGCGGCGAGGGCCACGCCGAGCGGCACGCCATAGAGGTAACGCACTACCCCTGCCGCATTGACGGAAAGCTGGTCCCGCAGCCGCTGCTGCATGGCCGTCCGCCAGCACTGGAACAGCGCCGCCGCGACGCTGAAGACGATCCAGCCCGGCATCACCCGAGCCTCGGGTCCAGCCAGGGCCGGTCCATGCGCTTCCATTCCGGCAGCGATGTCTGCCGGAGCTTCACGCCGAGCCCCGGCGCCTGTGGCAGGCGCGCGGTGCCGCGATCGAAGCGCAGCGATTCGCCTTCCACGATATCGAAGAAGGCTTCCGTCTCCCCGAACTGGACCTCCAGCATGAGAAAATTCGGGATGGAGGCGCAGAGATGAACCGAATGCGCGTGGCACACGGGCCCGGTCGGGTTGTGCGGCGCCATCTCGATCCCCGCCGTCTGCGCCAGCGCGCCGATGCGGCGGATCTCCTCGATGCCGCCGGCATGCTTCGCATCGGGCATCAGCACGTCGTAGCAGCCGGCCTCGACCAGCGGGCGATAGGCAGCGAGCCCCGACAGCGTCTCCGCCCCCGCCAGCCGCATGCCGCGGTCATTCGCCATGCCGCGCAGCCGGACGATCTCGCGGTGGTTCGCCTCCGCCACGGGACATTCCAGCCAGAACAGGGCGAAGGGCGCGACATCCCGCACCAGCGCCGCGGCGCCGCCGGCGGAGAAGCGCCAATGCGCATCCACCATGACGGCGACATCAGGCCCGACGGCATCCCGCACCGCGGCGATGCGCGCCAGCCCCTCCGCATAGGCCGCGCGGTTGGCCGGCGTGTGGCCATCCTCCCAGACCAGCGGCTCGAAGGGCGCCAGCTTCACCGCGACGAACCCCTCCGCCACCGCGCGCCGCGCGGCGGCCGCGAAACCCTCCGGCGTGCGCGGATTCGTGCCGCGGTTGATGTTGGCATAGAGCGTGACGGGATCATGCAGCGCGCCGCCCAGCCAGGCATGGATCGGCTGGCCCGCCCGCTGCGCCGCCAGGTCGCACAGCGCCTGGTCCAGCGCGGAAAGCGCCGTCGCCGCCACCAGCCCGCCCGGCGCATGCGGCAGCCAGCGCGCGATGCGGTTGCGCGCCCCCGCATCCTGCCCGCGCAGCAGCGCATCCAGCCGCGCGACCTCCGCCGCCACCAGCGGTTCCTGGTTCGCCAGCGTGCATTCGCCGAGGCCCGTCAGCCCATCGGTCGTCGTGACTTCGAGAAAGCACCAGTTGGTCTTGGGCGTGACGTTGAGGCCGCGGAAGGCGATGCGCTCGATGATCATCCGTCGATCCTGATATTGGCGCGCTGCGCCAGGTCCTTCCACCGCGCGATATCGGCCCGCACCCGCGCGGCCAGCACCTCGGGCGCCGAGGCGACGAGGTCGCCGCCCAGCGCCCGCAGCCGCATCCGCACCTCCGTGATCGCCGCCACCCGCTGCAATTCGGCGAGCATGCGCGCCACGATCGGCGCCGGCGTGCCGGGCGGCGCGAACAGCGCGTTCCAGGCCAGCGTCTCGAAGCCGCGCAGGCCGCTCTCGTCCAGCGTCGGCACCTCCGGCAGGTCGACGCTCCGCGTCAGGCTCGTCACCGCCAGCGGCGTCAGCTCGCCCCGCTGGATGAAGCCCATGACGTTGACGAGGTTGCCGATCAGCACCGGCGCATCCCCCTGCACCGCCGCCTGCGCCATGGCCGGCGCGCCGCGATAGGGGATGTGGGTCAGGTCGAGCCCCGCCACCGACTTGAACAGCTCCATCGAGAAATGCGCGGAGGACCCCGGCCCCGCGGAGGCATAGTTGACCTGCCCCGGCCGCGCCCGGACGTAGGCGATCAACTCCTGCACGTTCTTCACCGGCAGCGCCCGCGTGTTCACTGCCAGCAGGTTCGGCCCGGTGACGAGCAGCGAAACGGGGATGAAGGACGTCTCGAGGTCATAGGGCAGGTCGCGATACAGCGCGGCGTTGATGCCGTTCGATCCCGCATTGCCCAGCAGCCAGGTGTAGCCATCGCCCGGGCTGCGGAAGGCGGCCTCCACCCCGATCCGCCCGCCGGCGCCGCCGCGGTTGTCCACCGCGACGGGCTGGCCGAGCCCCTGTTCCAGGTAGTGGGAGAAGATGCGCGCCGTGCTGTCATTCCCGCTGCCCGGCGTATCCGGCAGCAGCAGCCGGATCGGCCTGGCCGGCCAGGCCTGCGCCCGCGCCAGCCGCGGCACGGCGAGGCCCGCAAGGGCAGAGGCAAGAAGGGCGCGGCGCTGCGGCATGGTTCCTGGTCCCCGGGTGGCGTTTCCCGGGGGCGATCATCACCCAGCCCATCGCGCGCGGCCAGCGCGCCGCGCGCGGGGCAGATCCTACCGCTTCACCTTGCCCCAGCCCGGATCCTCCACGGTCATGTGCCGCAGGCCGGACTTCTCCAGCATCGCATCCGCCTCCCGCCACGCCGCCGTCGCGATCTCCGTCGCATCCAGATGCGGCGTCACGCGGTCCCGCATCAGGACATTGCCGTCCACGACGACATCCATCACGTCATGGCCATTGGCGAAATAGACCACGCGCGCCACCGGCATATTGGCCGGCACCATATGCGGCCCGGTCAGATCGACGGTGATCACATCCGCCTTCTTGCCGACCTCGAGGCTGCCGATCTCCGCATCGAGCCCCATGCCCTTGGCGGCGTCGATCGTCACCATCTCCAGCGCCTTGCCGGGCGGGATCATCGTCTCGTCGCGGAAGTGGCGCTGATGGTAGCGGATGCACTGGAACATGTGGCGGAACATGTCGCCGCTGCGGTCGGGCGCCGTCGCATCCGACCCGATCATCACCGTGACGCCCGCCTCCATCATCTTCGGCGCCGGGCAGTACCCCCGCACGGCGGCGATGGCGGAGGGGTTGTGCACGACGGAGGCACCGGTCCGCACCAGCGTCTCGATATCCGCATCCGTCAGGTCGGTGCAGTGGCTGTGCCAGCTGTCGGGCCCCATCAGGCCGAACATGCGGTCCGCCATCTCGATGCTGCCCTGGCGGTGGCCGTCCTGGTGGAACCAGGCGCCGTGCTTCCTGCCGATGTCGCGCACCAGCCGTCCCTGGCGCTCGATCTCGCGCACCTTCGCCGGATCGTGCTTCGCTTCCCGGTACACCGGCATCAGCGTCGCCAGCTTCACGCGGCCCTTGTTGTGCCAGGCCTCCAGCGCCGCGGTGATGGTCTCCAGCTGCTGCTCGAAGGAGACGGGGCGTTCGACGCCATCCGGCCCCACATAGGGCCGCGGAAAGGGCGGCCGCGTCGGCCCGACGACCAGGATGCTGCGGATGCCGACCGCCTCCGTCGCCGTCGCATGCGCGTCGGCAAAGGCCGGGTCATCGACGCGCCCGATGCTGTCCCCGCCGCCGAGCAGCGACACGCCCGTGGTCACGCCGAAGCGCAGCCGCTCATGCGCCGCCAGCATCGCCTCCGCCTTCCAGAAGGAAGGAGGGGAAGCGAGGGTGTAGATGATTCGGCAGGCCTCGGACCAGGCGGCGCCGTCATTGTTGCCCATGGTCTTCACGAGCCCATGGCCCGCATGGGCATGGCCATCGATGAGGCCCGGCAGGATGGCGCGGCCCTTGGCCTCGATCACCGTGGTCGCGTTGCCATGCGCCGCGACGACCTCGGCCGTCGGCCCGACGGCGACGATGCGGCCATCCTTGATGGCGACGGCGCCGTCATCGATGACACGGCGTGTGGCGTCCATGGTGATGAGGACGCCGCCGCGGATGAGAAGATCGGTCATGGAGTCTCCTGGTCAGTCAGTCATTCGTTGATCGTGCTTCGTCATCGAGCCGCAGCCCGTCCCGCCATATCGCCGGCGGCATGCGATGCGCGTGCTGCTTCAGCCAGCGCCGCCGCGCCACCGTCATCCACAGCCAGAAGAACGGCACCGCGAACAACGGCGTCATCGAGGTGGTCCAGTCCCACCTGCTCAGACTGAAGAACAGATCCGTCCCCTGCATGTCGGTTCGACGATGGATCGCCCAGACGCCGCTCCACGGCCACCCTTCCTTGAACAGATACCAGGCGGGATCGGCGGGATGGCGCCTGAACACGCGCAGGACGTTCGGCAGCAGCAGCAGATCGTCCAGCGCCTTCATGGCGGAAGGTGGCGCCGCCCCTCACTCCACCTTCACCAGCCACAGCCGCAGCCGGTTGTCCGGCGCCTGGCGCAGGTCGATCCCCCGCCGCGCCGCCCAGGCGATGGGCTGCTGGAACAGCGGCACATGCGCGATCTCCGCCCGCTCGATCGCCAGCGCGTCGCGGATGAAGCGGCGCCGCGCCGTCTCATCCGCCGCTTCCGCCGCCTGCTCCACCAGCGCGTCGAAAGCCGCGTTGCTCCAGCGGCCATAGTTCAGCCCGCCCGTCGTCCGCGTCGCCGTCCGCAGCACCTCGTTCAGCGTGGAATAGCTGTCCGCCAGCGGCAGGCCGGCATGGCCGAGCAGATAGATCGAGAAGTCGCGGTTGGCCGTGCGGCGGGACCACACCGCCGTCGGCTCGCTCTGCAGCTGCAGCCGGATGCCGACCCGCGCCAGCATGGCGGCAATCGCCTGGCAGGTGCGCTCGTCATTCACGTAGCGGTCGTTGGGGCAGACGATGCCGACGGTGAAGCCCTGCGGATAGCCGGCCTCCGCCAGCAGGCGCCGCGCGCCATCGGGGTCGAAGGGCAGGCGGCCATTCAGGTCCTGCGGCGCGCCGGTCAGGAAGGGGCTCACCATCATCCCCGCCGGCCAGGCCTTCTCCCGCATCACGGTGCGCACCAGCGCGTTCACGTCGATGGCGCGGTAGATCGCCTCCCGCACCCGTCGGTCCTTCAGCGGATTGCGGCCGCGCACGTCGCTGTACAGCAGCTCGTCCCGCTCATGGTCGAAGCCGAGATAGATGGTGCGCAGCTCCGGCCCCTCGATCACCTGCACGCGGTTGTCCTGCAGCAGGCGCGGGATGTCCTGCAGCGGCACCTCCACATTCGCGTCGATGGCGCCGGACAGCAGGGATGCCGTGCGCGTCGCGGCGCTGCGGATCGGCTGGAAGGTCACGCGCGTCAGGTTGTGCACGGGCCGGTCCCACCAGCCCGCATGCGGCTCCAGCACCGTGCGCTCATCCGGCCGCCGTTCCACGATGCGGAAGGGCCCCGTGCCATTGGCGATCCGCGTCGCGCCGCTTTCCTGCTGCCCCGCCAGGTTTGCGGCTTCCGTCGCGTTGTTCGCGCGGCTCCAGCCCTCATCCATGATGAAGAACTGCGTGATGGAGGCCGGCAGGATCGGGAAGGGACGATGCGTCTCGATCTCGATCACATGGCTGTCCACCTTGCGGACCTCCTTGATCGATCCCAGCAGCCCGCGCGCCATCGACCCCGGCGTGTTCACCCGCGCCCAGGTGAAGACCACGTCGTCCGCGTCGAAGCTCTCGCCATTGTGGAACACCACGTTGCGCCGCAGGTTGAAGCGCCAAACCGTCGGCGTCGTGCGCTCCCAGCTCTCCGCCAGCGCCGGCTCGATCTCGATCCGGTCGTTGTGCCGCACCAGCGCCTCATAGACATTGCCCATGAAGGTGTTGGTGAAGGTGTTGTTGGAGCTGTGCGGATCCAGCGTCAGCACATCCGCGTTGAAGGCCCAGGTGAAGTTGCGGGCCTCCGCGGCGGGGACCGAGCCCAGGGCGAGCAGGGCGGCAAGGGCGAGGTGGCGCATGCGGCGGGATTCTCCGGCGGCTGGGGTCGGGCGAGCGTCCGTCCGCATCGCGGAATCGTCAACCGCCTTCCGAACGTCGCCGCCGTCCCGCCGCCATCCCGCCACGACCTGCGTGATAAGCAGCGCGTGATCGCCGTCTGATCGTCTACGAAGGAACGCCGTTCATGCATCGCCGCCTGCTCATCCTCGGCGCCGCCCTCGCCACCCTGCCCGCGCTGGCCGCCGCGCAGCCGGTGGAGACCACGCTGCACCTGTCCGAGACCGCCGAAATCTCCCGCGCGCCGGATGAGGTGGTGGCGACGCTCCGCGCCGAGGCCCGCGCCCCCTCCGCCGCCGCGGCGCAGGAAGCGGTGAACCGCGCCATCACCGCCGCCGTCACCCGCGCGCAGGCCGTCTCCTCCATCCGCGTCTCCACCGGCGGCTACTGGACCGCGCGGGGCGAGGAAGGCCGAGGCTGGCAGGCCGCGCAATCCGTCACGCTGCGGGGGGCGGAAGCCGCCCCGCTGCTCGACCTCGCCGCCACGCTGCAATCCCAGGGCCTGGCGATGCAGTCCCTCACCTGGACCCTGACGCGCGACGCCGCCCGCATGGCGCGGGAGGAAGCCTCCCGCCTCGCGCTCGATGCGCTGCGCCGCCGCGCCGATGCCCTCGCCGCGCAGCTCAACCTCGCCGTGGCCGGGATCCGGGAGGTCCGGATCGATGCGCCGGACCGCGCCCCCCGCCCGGTACCCATGGCCGCGATGCGCGCCAGCAGCGCCAGCGGCCCCACCCCGCCCGTCGCGATCGCGGAGGACATCACCGTGGCCGCGACGGTGGAGGCGGTGGTGGTGCTCCGCCCGCGCTGAGCCGCGCGGTCACACCGCCCGCCGCCGCCCCCCGATCCAGGCCAGCGTCCCCGCCAGCGCGCCGGCATCCGCCACCACCTTGCGCGCCCGCAGCGTCACCGCATGGCCGAGCAGCTTGCCCGCATGGCGCCCCGCCATGCGCCACGCCTCGCGCCCGGCGCCGCCGCCATGCAGCTGGAGAAACAGCAGGCGGGACCAGGCCATGTGCCAGGCCTTCCGCCAGGTGACGCGCGCCGACCCGCCGGAGGATCGCCCCCCCTCATGCGCCACGCCCACCGCGGGCTCCACCAGCACGCCGCCGGCGCGCAGGCAGAGGTCGTCATCCTCGTAGAACAGGAAGAAGCGCTCATCGAAGCGCAGCCCCTCCCGCGGCCGCAGCAGCAGGCAGGCGCCGGAGGCATAGTCGGCGCAGAACGGCCCCGCCGGCCAGGGCTCCCCCTCCCGCCGCCCCGGCATCCCGCCACGGCGGAGATGCGACGCGTTCCAGGACCTGACCGGCCGCCCTTCCCCGTCCAGGATCAGCGGCGCCACCAGCCTGGCCGCCGGATGCGCCTCCGCCGCCGCCACCAGCCCCGCGATCGCCGCCGCCGTCAGCCTGGCATCGGGGTTGGCCAGCAGCGCGAACTCCGTCCCCACCCGGTCGAGCCCCCGGTTGCACCCCGCCCCGAAGCCGAGATTGGTGCCGTTCTCCACCACCACCGCCCCCGGCCGCGCCGCGCGCACCGCCGCCACCGTGCCGTCCGGGCTGGCATTGTCCACCACCACCAGCGCCACGCCCGGCGGCAGCGCGGCCAGGAAGCCCCGCATCGCGCCCTCGCTGGCCCAGGTGACGGTCACGACGGTGACGCGGGAAAGGGAGGAATCCATCGCCCGCCCCGTGCCACGCCCCGCGGCGCCGGGGCAAGCGGCACCCGCCGCGGAGTCGCCCCGGATTCGCCCGCCGGCCCTTGCCGGATGACGATCTGCTCATGCCTTGGTCATGCGCTGCTTCGTATATGATCGGACGACGGCGTGTGGATAAGTCAGGAACAGAAGCCGAATTCGCGCGTTTCGAACAAAGATGACAAAAAACGCAGGGCGGACCTGCCCATTGAATGCATGCGCGCCGCCCACTTATGCGCTAGACCGCCTTCTCTGATGGCAACTCGGTGACGGAAAAGACTCGAATGGGTGTCGTGATCGGGGAGGTGGCGCGCAAACTTGGCTACCGCCCGGGGATGGCCTGCGCGGTGCTGGGTGCCCCGCAGGGAATGACCTTTGGATTGCCGAACGGGGCGACCGCCGCCGCGGACCTCATCCTGGCCTTCGCCGCGGACAAGGCGACGCTGCGCTCGGTCGCGCCCCGCGCGCTGAACCTCTACGGAATCGGGGCCAGGCTGTGGTTCGCCTACCCCAAAAAGACCGGCCCGGTGCGCTCCGACCTCGACCGGGACCATGGCTGGGACCCGCTGACCACGGAAGGCCTGCTGCCGGTCACGCAGGTGGCGCTGGACGATACCTGGTCCGCGCTGCGCTTCCGGTTCCGGGAGGAAATCCCGAAGATCATGCGCGCCGGCGCCTGAACCGGCACCAGCGCGGGACCGCGATCGCGCAGGATGGGCGGCGAAAGGCGAATGATGTGGCCTTTCGCCCGCGCCAGCATTAGCGTCCGGCCACGCCCGCGCCCGGGCGGCGTAACCCGGATGCCCGCATGAACCATTCCACGGGCACGCCCCGCCCGGCCCCCGACCTCAACCGCAGCGCCGTCGCCCGCTACCTCCAGCTGGCCACGCTGTTCCGCCACCGCGTGGAACAAGGCATCTGGGCGGCCGGCAAGCAGATCCCGACCGTGGATGAACTCGCCGCCGAATGCGGCGTGGCCCGCGCCACCATCCGCCAGGCGCTGGACCAGCTGGCCCAGGAAGGCCTCATCGAACGCTTCCGCGCCAAGGGCACCTTCGTCCGCGCCACGCCACCCGACCGCCTCTGGTGCGACGTGGAGACGGACTGGAACGGCCTGCTGCGCTCCCGCGAGGGCGCCGAGATCGAGATCCTCTCCGACCACCCGAACCAGGACGGCAGCGTCGCCCCCGCCCATGCCGGCCAACCGGCGCCGAGCTACCGGCACCTCCGCCGCCGCCACTGGCGCAACGGCCAACCCTTCCTGCTGGCCGATGTCTGGATGGATGACCGCCTCTCCGCCAAGGTCACGGCCGAGGACCTGGTCACCAAGACCAGCCTGAAACTGGTCGCCGGCCTGCCCGGCGTCACCATCGCCGAAGCCCGCCAGACGCTGACCATCGGCAGCGCCGATGTGGAAACCGCCGCCGCCCTCCACCTGCCCCTCAACGCCCCCGTCGCCCATGTCCACCGCACCGCCATGGACCCCGGCGGCACCACCCTCCTCATCGCCAACGGCATCTACCGCGGAGACATGGTCCGGATCGACGTGAAGCTCCGGTAGAGGGGCGCGGCGCCTGGTCGGGCGTGCGGTTGCGCCGCTTGCCCGGGGAAGGGACGCCGTCCCTTCCCCGTACCCCAACCCTGCCAAGGGCCAGCGGGCCCTTGGGAACCCATGAGATCAGTGGAGTGAGGGAGGGGCACGACGCGCGTTTCGGACCAGCGGTCGTTCGGTGCCCCTCCCTCACTCCACTGATAGCCTCGCGGTCCAGGGGCGCGACGCCCCTGGCGCGGGTGAGGTCCGGAGAGGGGCGCGCAGCCCCTCGCCGGGGCCAGGAGCACAGCCAGACGTCGGCCGGGCGCCGCGCCCCCGCTACCCGAACATCGCCGCGACCGTGGCCGGGTCGGGCGTGGGTTGCCAGCGGGGGTTGTTGTCCTTGTCCACCAGCACGGCGCGGACGCCTTCGGCGAAGTCCGGGTGCATCGTCACGGCGCGGGTCAGGCGCAGTTCCATGGCCAGGCAGCCGGCCAGGTCCAGCCCGGCGCCGCGCTTCAGCAGTTCGAGGGTCACGGCCATGCTGGTCGGCGACATGCGGGCCAGGATGGCGGCTTGGGTCGCGGCCCATTCGGTGCCTTCGGCGGCCAGTGCGGCCTGGACGGCGGGCAGGGTGGCGTGGCCGAAGCAGCGGTCGATGGCGGGACGCTGCGCGGCGATGGGGCCGGGCGGCACGGCTTCGGCCAGGCGGTCCACGGCGCCGGCATCGCCCGCCAGCAGCGCGGTGCGGAGCGCGGGCAACCTCTCCCGCTTCACGAAATGGGTGGCGAGGCCCGCTTCCACCGCTTCCGCCCCGCGCAGCCGCGCGCCGGTCAGGGCCAGCCAGGTGCCGATGGCCCCGGGCAGCCGGGGCAGCACATGGCTGGTGCCGACATCGGGGAAGAGGGCGATGGCGGTTTCCGGCATGGCGAGCAGCGCGTGGTCGGTGACGATGCGGTGGCTGCCATGGACGGAGACGCCGATGCCGCCGCCCATGCAGACGCCGTCGATCAGGCTGGTCCAGGGCTTGCCGAAGCCGGCGATGGCGGCGTTCACGCCGTATTCGCCGGCGAAGAAGGCCTCGATCCCGGCGGCATCGCCGGCGAGCGCCAGTTCGCGGATGCGCCGCACGTCGCCGCCGGCGCAGAAGGCCTTGCCGCCGGCGCCCTCCAGGATGACCAGCCGCACGGCGGGGTCGTCCCGCAGGGCGGGGATGGCGGCGGCGAAGGCCTCGATCATCGGCAGGTCCAGCGCGTTCAGCGCGCGCGGGCGGTTCATCAGCAGCGTGCCCGCGGCGCCTTCGCGCGCCAGGATCACGGTGGCTTCGGCGGCTTCGCCCATTCAGGTCCCTCCCGGGGTCGGCATGGGACGTCGCGTTACGCGGCCCCGCCGTCCAGCGCAACCGCATCGGCGGGCTCGTCGCTGCCGCCGGGGGCGATGCGGTCCAGCGGCATGGCGATGACGGCGCGCAGCCCCTCCGCCCGCCAGTCGAATTCGATGCCGCCGCCGAGTTGCGCCAGCACGCGCGCGATCATCCGGCTGCCGAAGCCGCTGGTCGCCGGCGCCTGGGCGGGCGGCCCGCCTTCCTCCACCCATTCCAGCACCAGGCTTTCCGCGCCGCGGTGCCAGTCCAGCGTCACCATGCCGCCGGGGACGGACAGCGCGCCGTATTTCAGCGCGTTGGTGGAAAGCTCGTGCAGCGCCATGGCCAGCGGCTGCACCGCGCCGGCGCGCAGCGCCACTTCCGCGCCCCGCAGCCGCAGCGCATCGCCATGGGCGCGCAGCTCGTTCTCCGCCACTTCCCGCACCGTCGATCCCATCCAGCGGTTGCGGGCCAGCAGCGTATGCGTTTTGGCCAGGGAGAGGATGCGCTGCGACAGCGCCGCGCGCAGCCCCGCCACGCTGTCCGCCCGGGTCATGGAGACCATGGCCTGCACCACCGCCAGCAGGTTCTTCGACCGGTGGTCCACCTCCCGCGCCAGCAGCAGGCGTTCCTCCTCCTGCCGCCGCAGCTCGGTGACGTCCATGATGACGCCGGCCAGCCGCCCGGGGGCGACGAAGCGGCCGATGCTCTCGCACCAGCGCACCTGGCCGTCATGCCGGCGGATGATGCGGTAGGTCAGGCGCAGCAGCCCGTCCGGGTGGCCATCGCTGGCGCGCCATTGCTGCCGCACCAGGGCGCGATCCTCCGGATGCACCGCTTCCCACCACATCGCGGCCGGCACCTGCCCGCCGGGCACGCGCGGATAGCCCAGCAGGTCGAAATGCCGGGGCGACCACACGGCGCGGCCCGTCGCCTGGTCCGATTCCCAGGTGGCCAGCCCGGTCTTGTCGAGCGCGATGTTCAGCCAGGCATCCTGGTTCTGCACCAGCCCGCGGGTGGACCGCCAGGCGCCGCCGGACAGCAGCAGCGCGAGCGCCGTCAGCGCCAGCGCCGCCGCCCCGCCGATGGCCAGCAGGGTCCGCGCCCGGATCCACGCGGCTTCCACCACCGCCACCGGGGCCGCGACGCCGATGACGTAGTCGCCCGCCAGGTGCAGCGCCGTGAAGGCCACCACCACCGCCTGGCCATCGATGGTCTGGCCGCGGAAGCTGCCGCTGGGCGCGGCGCCGATCGCGCCCGTCACGGCGGGGCGCACCGTCTCCCCGATATGCACCTCCGGCACCCGTGCCAGCAGCTGCCCGCCGCGGTGCAGCACGCCGGCCATCACGCCCTGCGGCAGCGCCTGCGCGCCCAGCACCGCCTGCACCTCCGACTGCCGCAGGCTGATGGTCAGCACCGCCACCACCACCTCGTTCCGCAGCACCGGATAGGCGATGAGGAGGCCGGTATTCCCCGTGGCCACGCTTTCGAAGGGCCGCCCCACCGCCGGCATGCGCGTGGCGGCGGCGCGGCGGATCACCTCCTCCGCCGCGGGGATGGAGACGGGGGCATCGAGCCGCGCGAAGGGCTGCAGCGTGCTGACGATCCGCCGCGGCGTCTCCGTGGGGCCGAGCGCGATCCAGGCCGCGAGGTTGGCGCCGCCGAGGGAGGCGGAGCTGTCCTGCACCCGCCGGAACAGGCGCTGCAATTCCTCACCCGATGCCTCGCCCAGGTCATCGAAGGCGGCCAGAGAGGAAAGGAAGCGCGCCAGCCCGATGCGCAGCTTCAGCTCCGCGTCCAGCGCGGCGGCGATGGTGCGCGCCACCTCCATCAGCCGTGCCTCGGTTTCCGCGCGATGGCCGCGATTGGCCTCCAGCGCCGCATAGGCGCCGATGCCGGCCAGCGGCACCAGCGCGGCGATGACGCCGGCGACCAGGATGGCGAAGCCCGCCCGCATGCGGCGCGGGGTACCGAGCCCGGGCGCGGGCAGGGGCGCCGGGACAACGTCGATCGCCTCCGCCCCCGCTTCCCTGCGCCCCGGGCGCGCCGCCTGCCGCATCTCGCCGCCCCCCTCCTCCTCCCTTAGCCGCCATGCGCTGCAAGGGCGCCCCGGCCGGGGCGCCCTCACCAGCATGTGACCATCGGGCGCGGGCGGGAACGGGTTCCCTCAGCGGCGGGACATCAGCCCCACCACCGCCGCGGTGATCGCGGCGCCGAACAGGCCCTTCTTGGCGGATTGGCTCCGCAGCAGCGGCGCCAGCATCGCCGCCCGCATCGCCCCGTCGGAGAGCTGGGACGTCGCCGCCTGGCGGATGCGCAGCGCTTCCTCGGCCACCGGGTCGCGCGGCGGGTTGCGCGCCATCATGCCCAGGATCGCCGCCAGCACCAGGTCGCCCCCGGCCACCAGCAGCGCGGCCCAGACCGGGCCGAGCCCCGGCACCAGCGCCGCGAAGGCGGCGATGTGGAGCATCAGCAGCAGCAGCAGCCCGAAGACCGCCGCCGCCGCGCCGTAGACCGCCTGCATGGCGTAGCCCCGGCTGGTGCGGCGGAGGTAGAGGCTTTCCGCCTGCCAGGCGGCCTGGGCGAGCCGGAACAGGCGCATCCTTCCGGCCCCGCCTTAGCGGTGCTTGTCCGGATAGACGTAGGTGTTGCCGCCCATCAGCCGGCCGAGCAGGTAGCCCCCGATCGCCGCGATCGCGACCGTCACCAGCGGCCGTTCCCGCACCGTGTCGGACAGCGCGTAGGCGTTCTCCTCGATCGTCTCCTTCGCGCGGCGGCCGTAATCCTCCACCGTCTCGGCGGCGGAGCCAAGCGCCGGCGTCACCCGCTCCTCCATCAGGCGTTCCACCTGCCCGCGCAGCCGGGCGAGTTCCGCGCGCGCGTCGTCGGCCAGGCGGCTGCCGCTGTCCACGGCATCGTCGCGCAGGTTGCGCAGGTCGTTGGCGGTCTGGGACATGGTCTCTTCCTTCATCCGGGTATCGGGGTCGCGGCACGAACGTCGCGACCGTGATCGGGTTCCGGCGCGGCATCCCCCTTCGACGCGGCGGCGCGACGCGCTACCTTCGCCGCAAGGGAAGCCGGGCGAGGATGGGATGGTGATCGGGGGCCGCGGGGGGCGACGGCGCGTGGGGTTGCTGCTGGCCGGGATGCTGCTGGCGGCCCTGGCCTTCGGCCTGTCCCCGGGGCCCGCGCGCGCGCAGATGCGCGACCTCACCATCGTCTCCTGGGGCGGGGCCTATCAGGAAGCGCAGCGGGAGGTCTTCTTCCGCCCCTGGATGCAGGCGCGCGGCGCGCGGATGCTGGAAGGCACCTGGGATGGCGGCATCGCCGTGCTGCGCGACCGCATCCGCGACGGCAACAACAACTGGGACCTGGTGCAGGTCGAGGCCGATGAATTGCTGCGCGGCTGCGAGGAAGGGCTGTTCGAGCGGATGGACTGGCCGCTGATCGGCGGCACCGAACGCTACCTGCCCCAGGCCGTGCATGAATGCGGCGTCGGCGCCGTGATCTATTCCTTCGTGCTGGCCTGGGACCGCGGCCGGCTGGCGCAGCCGCCGCGCGGCTGGGCGGATCTGTTCGACACCGCCCGCATCCCCGGCCGCCGCGCGCTGCGCCGCGGCCCGAAGACGACGCTGGAGATCGCGCTGCTGGCCGATGGCGCCGCGCCGGCGGAGGTCTATCGCCTGCTGGCGACCGAGGCCGGCGTGGATCGCGCGCTGCGGCGGCTCGATTCCATCAGGGCGGAGCTGGTGTGGTGGGAAAGGGGCTCCCAGCCCCCGCAATGGCTGGCTTCCGGGGAAGTGGCGCTGGCCGCCGCCTATAATGGCCGCATCGCCGCGGCGAATGCGCTGGATGGACGCGACCTCGGCATCCAATGGGCGCAGAACCTCACCACGCTGGACAGCTGGGTGATCATGCGCGGCAGCCCGAACCGGGCGCAGGCGCTGGATTTCCTGGCCTATGCCGGCCAGCCCCAGGTGCAGGCCCTGCTGCCGCCGCTGATCCCCTATGGCGTCACGGCGCGGGAGGCGAATGCCCTGCTGCCGCCGCCCGTCCTCGCCACGCTGCCGACCGCGCCGCCCAATGCCGCGACGGCGCTGCGCATCGATGACCGCTTCTGGCTGGACAACATGGATCGCCTGTCCCGGCGCTTCGCCGATTGGCTCGCACGGCCCTGACACCATCTGTCGCAGCACGCTCCCAGGGAAAGGAAACCCCATGACCATGATGCATCGCCGCCACCTGCTCGGCTTCGGCGCCGCGCTGGGCGCCACCGTCGGCACCACCCTCTGGGCCACGCCCCGCAGCGCGCTGGCGCAGGCAGCCCCGGCGCCGACCGGCCCGCACACCCTCGCGCCGCTGCCCTATGCCTTCGAGGCGAATGAGGCCGCGATCGATGCCCGCACCATGGAACTGCACTGGCGCTTCCACCATGGCGGCCAGGTCAACAACCTGAACATGGCGCTGCGGGAGCATACGGCGCTGCAGGCCCTGCCGCTCGACCAGCTGCTGATGAATCTCGGCCAGGTGCCGGAAGCCGTGCGCACCGCAGTCCGCAACAATGGCGGCGGCCACGCCAACCATTCCATGTTCTGGGGCATCATGGGCGGGCAGGGGGGCGAGCCCACGGGCGAACTCGCCGCCGCCATCGCGCAGGACTTCACGGATTTCGCCACCTTCCGCAACCGCTTCAACGCGGCGGCGAACGGCGTCTTCGGCAGCGGCTGGGCCTTCGTCACCGTGACGCAGGCCGGGCGCCTCGCCATCGTTACCAAGCCGGGCCAGGACAATCCGCTGATGGACGGCCAGCGCGTGCTGATCGGCAACGATGTCTGGGAACACGCCTACTACCTGCGCTACCAGAACCGCCGGGCCGAATACACGGCGAACTGGTGGAACGTGATCGACTGGTCGAAGGTCGCCACCCGCTACGCGGCGGCCAAGGCCGGCACGCTGACGGTCTGACCCCGGGGCCCTCCCCCCCCGCCGGGGGGGGGGAGAGGGTTGGGTGAGGGGGAGGCCCCCGCCGGAACCCCCGCCCCCCTCCGGCCGTTGCCGACGATCACCGCAAGGGTTCGTCACCGCCATGGCCGTCCGCCTGAAGAAGCTCTCCGACCAGACCATCGTCATCACCGGCGCCTCCTCCGGCATCGGCCTCGCGACCGCCCGCATGGCCGCGGGCCGTGGCGCCGCGGTGGTGCTGGTCGCGCGTGACGAACCCTCCCTCGTCTCCGCCGTGAACGGCATCCGGGAATCCGGCGGCCGCGCCGAATACGTGGTGGCCGACGTCGCCGACCTCGATGCGGTCGAGAAAGCGGCGGCCTTCACTGAAGAAAAGTTCGGCGGCTTCGACACCTGGGTGAACGATGCCGGCACCAGCATCTACGGCACCCAGGAACAGACCCCGATCGACGACCAGCGCCGCCTGTTCGAGACCAACTACTGGGGCGTGGTGCATGGCAGCCTGGTGGCGGCGCAGCGGCTGAAGCGGCGGGGCGGCGCCATCATCAATGTCGGCTCCGTGCTCTCCGACCGCGCCATCGCCTACCAGGGCACCTATTCCGCCAGCAAGCACGCGGTGAAGGGCTTCACCGACGCGCTGCGGATGGAGCTGGAGGCGGAGGGCGCGCCGGTCAGCGTCACGCTGATCAAGCCCGCCGCCATCGACAGCCTCTTCGCGGAGCACGCCCGCAACCTGCTGGGCTCCCCGGGCCTGGCCGTGCCGCCGCCGACCTATGATCCGAAGGTGGTGGCCCGCGCCATCACCTTCGCGGCCACGACGCCGCGGCGCGACCTCTATGTCGGCGGCGGCGGCGTGCTGATCTCCGTCCTCGGCACGCTCTTCCCCCGCGCCACCGATGCGCTGATGGCCAAGGGCGCCCGCGCCGCGCAGACCAGCCAGCATGCCGGCCGCCCCGGCCGCCGCGACAACCTGCATGAAGGTCGCCCGGGCGGCGAGGAACGGTCGAGCCTGCCCGGCCCCGCCGCGCGGCAATCGAGCTTGGTGCTGGAAGCGCAGATGCACCCGGTGGCGACGCTGGCCGTGCTGGCCGGCGGCGTGGCGCTGGTTGCGGGCGCGCTCGCCGCGCGGCGCAGCGGGCGGGGGCGCATCGTCTCCCTCGCCATGGACCACCTGCCGCGCCACCTGCCCCGCGCGCGGGACATCCCGGGCTACCGGGACCTGCCGCGCGCCCGGGACCTGCCGGGCTACCGCCACCTGCCCCGGGCGCGGGACCTGCCCGGCCTTCTGGCCTCCGGCCGCCTGGCGGAACTGCTGCCCGACCCCGCCCGGATCGGCGCCGCGCTGGTCCGCCGCGCGCGCCGCAGCGGCCTGTTCTGAGGCATGGAGGGGGGCGCCGGCCGGGCTACCGGCCCGGCGCCCCGTCTTCCTCCACCCGCGCCTTCGGCGCATCCACCCCCACCGGCCGCGCCTTGTGCCGGCGCAGACGCCCGCTCCAGGCCCGGGTGAACTCCGCCCCCAGCAGGAAGACCTGCGCGGAGTAGTAGACCCAGAGCAGCACGACCACGAGCGCGCCGGCCGCGCCATACTTGGCCGCGATGCCGCTGCCGCCGATGTACCAGCCGATCGCCGCCTTCCCGATGCCGAACAGCGCCGCCGTGCACAGCGCCCCCACCGCCACGTCCCGCCAGCGCAGCCGCCGGTCCGGCAGGATCTTGTAGATCGCCGCGAACAGCAGCGCGGTCAGCAGGTAGGACACCAGCAGGTTGGCGCCCTGCAGCAGCGGCACCAGCTCCGGCGCCAGCCGTTCCGTCCAGCGCCAGAGCGTCGCGATGATCGTCGACGCGATCAGGGAGACCAGCAGGAGAAAACCCGTCGTCGCCACCAGGCCGATCGACAGCAGCCGCGCCCGCAGCAGCGTCGAGATCGTCACCGGCGGCGGCGGCGCCTTCCAGATGGCGTTCAGCGCCGATTGCAGCTCCGCGAAGACGCCCGATGCCGTGACCAGCAGCACCGCCAGGCTGACCAGCGCGGGGATGCCGGAAGCCGGGCCGGCCTCGTCGCCATCCATCCCCTCCATGATCGCCTCGACCGCCGCCGCCCCCTCCCGCCCCACCAGGGCGCGCAGCTGGTCGGCGACGGCGGCGCTGACGCGTTCCTCCCCGAAGGCGAAGCCCGCGATGGCGACCGCCACGATCAGCAGCGGCGCGATGGAGAACATGGTGTAGCAGGCGATGGCGGCGCCCCGCGTCATCGCCTCGTCCGCGATGAAGCCCTCCACCGTCTCCCTGATGATCGACCAGGCGCGCCTTCGCATCGCAGCATCCCATCCGCACGCGACCCGCAACGGCCCGGCCCGGCCCCGGTTGCGCGCATCCGCGTGACCGCCCGGCTTGGCAAGCCGCCCCGGGCGTCGTAGGGGCGGGCGACAGACCGGGAGAGACCACGGCATGGCCGACATCGAGATCGACATCGGGGGCGAGATCTTTCACGCCTTCTACGAGGAGAAGGACGCGCCGAAGACGGTCGCCCGCTTCCGCGAATTGCTGCCCTTCAGCGACCGCATCATCCATGTCCGCTGGTCCGGCGAGGCCTGCTGGATTCCGATGGGCGAACGCGACCTCTCCATCGGGTACGAGAACGCGACCAGCCACCCCGCCCCCGGCCAGATCATCGTCTATCCCGGCGGCCTGCCGACCAGCGTGAGCGAGACGGAGATCCTGCTCGCCTATGGCGCCGTCGCCTTCGCCTCCAAGGCCGGGCCGCTGGCGGGCAACCATTTCCTCACGATCCGCGAAGGGCTGGATCGGCTCTACAGGATCGGGCGTTCCGTGCTGTGGGACGGCAACAAGCCCATCACCTTCAGGAAGGCAGGCTGACCATGGCCCTTGGCATGACCGACATCACCGAAGGCACGGGGACCATGGCGGTCTCCGGCAAGCAGGTGACCGTGCACTACACCGGCTGGCTGTTCGACGCGAAGGCGCCGGAGAACAAGGGCCGCAAGTTCGACAGCAGCCGCGATCGCGGGGAGCCCTTCAGCTTCCCCCTCGGCGCGGGCCATGTGATCCAGGGCTGGGACCGGGGCGTGGCCGGGATGCGCATCGGCGGCCATCGCCGCCTGACCATCCCGCCGGAATTCGGCTATGGCGCCCGCGGCGCCGGCGGCGTGATCCCGCCCAACGCCACGCTGGTCTTCGACGTGGAACTGCTCGGCGTCGGCTGACCCTCTCGCCCCCTCCCCCCGCCGGGGGGAGGGGGTTGGGTGAGGGGCCTTCGCGCCCCTTGCCATCCCGCCGGAAAACTCGCTACACGCTGTCCCAGCATCAGGAGTTGGGCCGACGCCCAACGCCAACCTGCCTTCCCGGGCAAGGTGGCGCTCCCGCAAGGGGGGATGCGGCCTCACCGGCAACCAATCGGGCAGCGCCGCCGTCGGATCGACCTCCTGGACCAGTGGAGGACGGCATGCTCGACAGCGCGGGGACGCCCCCGGATCTCACCCTTCTGCTCGGCCCGCATGACGCGGCGGAATTCGTCGCATTCTGCGAATGGCGGGACCGCCTCGGGCGATGTTCGCCCTCCCTCCTCTACGTCGTCCTGCATCGCCGGGGGGCGGAGACCTGGACCCAGGCCATCCGCATCCTGCCGGATCGCCGCCCGGGCCACCTGACCATCCATGTGGAGCGCATCCGCGACGGCGATGAACGCGCGGCGCTGCGCGGCTGGCTGCTGGCGGCCGCGGCCGGGATGCGGCGGTAGGGTCCTGCCGCATTCTGCATGGCATGCCGGTTGCGGCGGCGTCCCCGCCTGCTCGCCTTTTGCGAGAGGCCTGGAAGCCCCATGCCCCAATCGCGCGTGCCCAGATCCTCCGCCGCCGCCGGCGTCGCCATCATCCTCGCGGCACGCCGCGGCCTGCCCGGCGCGCCGCCCCTGCCGGCTCAGCCCATCGGCGGGCGGCCCATGCTGCACCATGTGCTGGATGCCGCCGGCGCCGTCTTCGGCCGCGCCATCCTGGTCATCGGGCCGGAGATGGCCGGGATGCCGCCGGCACCCCCGCCCCACCGCACCCTGGTGCAGCAGGACCGCCGCGGCGCCGCCCATGCCGCGCTGCTCGCCGCGCCGCTGCTCTCGGGCTTCCGGGGCGATGCCGCGGTGATCCGGGGCGACCTGCCGGGCCTCTCCCCCGCCACGCTGCGATCCCTGCGCGATGCGCGGCAGGATGGCGCGGCCCTCGCCCTGCTGGCCTTCCGCCCCGCCACCGCCCTGCCGCTGGCCCGCGTCATCGCCTGCGCCGATACCGGCCAGGTGGACCGCGTGGTGCCCTGGGTGGAGGCGACGGCGGCGGAACGCGCCATCGGCCTCTGCGATGCCGGCGTGCTTTGCGCCCGCAGCACGGACCTGGTGCGCTGGCTGCGCGCCGTGCGCCCGGCGGAGGCGCGGGGCGAGCTGCGCCTGACCGGCATCGTCGCCGCCGCGCGGGCGGAAGGCCGCCAGGTGGTCGCCATCCAGGGCCCCGCCGCGGAGCTCACGCCCCTCGACACGCCGGAGGCGCTGATCGAGGCGCAGGCGCTGGGCCGCCTGTCCCGGCACCTGAAGGCCGCCTGACGCTTGCATTGACACGACCGGGCCGCCTGCGATCCTGACCCCAATCGATGGGGGGATCGGCACCATGGACCGCAGAAGCCTTCTGGCCTCGCTGGCAGCGCTGCCGCTGGCCGGCCCGTCCCTCGCGCAGGGCAGGGCGGTGCGGCTGGTGGTGCCCGCCGCGCCGGGCGGCGCCATCGACGTCATCGGCCGCCTCTACGCCCAGCGCCTGGCGGCACGCTCCGGCCAGAACTGGGTGATCGAGAACCGCGCCGGCGGCAACAACACCATCGGCGCGGCGGAGGTCGCGCGCAGCGCGCCGGATGGCGGCACCTTCCTGGTGAATGCCGACATCCACCTGATGGGCAGCCGCGTCGTGCGCAACCTGTCCTACGACCCCGTCGCCGACTTCACGCCCATCGCGCGCCTGGCCACCGCGCCGCTGCTCGTCGTCGGCCATCCCGAGCAGTCCCGCGCGCGGAGCATGCCGGAACTCGTGGCGGCGATGCGGCGCGACCCGCGCCACTACACCTTCTCCACCTCCGGCGCCGGCTCCATGGCGCATCTGGCCGCGGAGGGGCTGAAGCGCGCCATCGGCGCGGATGACGCGGTGGTGGCGCATTACCGGGGCACGGCGCCGGCCATCAACGATGTCGTCGCCGGCAACGTCACGCTGATGGTGGCGCCGCTACTCTCCGCCCAGTCGCTGGTCCAGGCCGGGCGGCTGCGCGCCTTCGCCCTGATCGGCGCGCCCGCGCGCAGCGCCGCCATGCCCGAGGTGCCGACCGTCGCGGAGGCCGGCGTCACCGGCATCGATTTCCTGCTGTGGTACGCCGTCTGGGGCCCGAAGGGCCTGCCCGCCGCCACGACCGATGCGCTGGCCCGCCAGCTGAACGAGATCGGCCAGGAGGCCGAGATCGCCCGCCGCCTGGTGGAGATGGGCGCGGAGGCCTTCACCGCCGACACGCCCGCCGCCTTCGCCGCCTTCATCGCGCAGGAGAACGTGAAGAACGGCCGCATCGCCGACCTCGCGGGGATCCAGCCGGAGTGATGCCCGCGAGCGTTTCTGGTGATCCGATGGCGGCCGGTGTTCTTCACGCCGGCCGAGGCCGCGAATGCGGCCCGCCGCTTATGCGGCGAAGCCAAGCGAAGCGCCGGCGTCTGAGGGCCTTTTCGTGTCAGCGAAAAGGCATGGCGGCATGACCAGCCCGCCCATCCTGATCGCCGGCGGCGGCATCGGCGGCCTCGCCACCGCCCTCGGCCTCGCCCGCCAGGGTTTTTCGAGCGTTGTCCTGGAGAAGGCGGCTGTCATGGGGGAGGTGGGGGCGGGCATCCAGCTCGGCCCCAACGCCTTCCATGCCTTCGACTGGCTGGGCGTCGGCGACACCGCGCGCGCCATGGCGATCTATGTGGACCGGCTGCGGCTGATGGATGCGCTGACGGCGGAGGAGATCTGCCACATCGACCTCGGCCCCGATTTCCGCGCGCGCTTCGGCAACCCCTACGCCGTCATCCACCGCGGCGACCTCCACGGCGTCTTTTTGCAAGGCTGCCGCGCCAGCGATCTCATCACGCTGCGCACCTCCGCCGAGGTCGTCGCCTATGAGCAGGACAGCACCGGCGCCACCGCCATCCTCGCCACCGGCGAAAGGCTTCGCGGCCGCGCGCTGATCGGCGCGGATGGCCTCTGGTCCAAGGTGCGGCGGCAGCTCGTCGGCGATGGCGCGCCCCGCGTCTCCGGCCACACCACCTATCGCAGCGTCATCCCGACGGAGCAGATGCCCGAGGAGCTGCGCTGGAACGCGGCGACGCTCTGGGCCGGGCCGAAATGCCACATCGTCCACTACCCGCTGCAGGGCTGGAAGACCTTCAACCTCGTCGTCACCTACCACAACGACGCGCCGGAACCCGTCGCGGGCAAGCCGGTGGAGGCCGAGGAAGTCTTCCGCGGCTTCACCCATGTGCATCCCATGGCGCAGCGGATCATCCGCCAGGGCCGCGACTGGAAGCTCTGGGTCCTCTGCGACCGCGACCCGATCGAGCAATGGGTGGATGGCCGCGTGGCGCTGCTGGGCGATGCCGCGCATCCGATGATGCAGTACATGGCGCAGGGCGCCTGCATGGCGATGGAGGATGCGGTCTGCCTGGCGCAGATCCTGGCCGCGCATCAGGGCGACATCGCCGCCGCGCTGCCCGCCTATCGCGATGCCCGCGCGCTGCGCACCGCGCGGGTGCAGCTGCAATCCCGCGCCATCGGCGACCACGTCTACCACCCCGCCGGCGCGCATGCCGCGCTGCGCAACTCCATCATGGCCGCGAAGTCGCAGGCGGAATGGCGGGACAACCTCGCCTGGCTCTATGGCGGCACCGGGCCCATCACACAGGACAAAGCAGCATGAGCTCTGATGCGGTCGCCCACGCCATCCGAGAACTGGTCATCGCCAACCGCATCCTGGCGCGGGAGGATGTGATCGACGATTTCGGCCATGTCAGCCTGCGCCACCCGGAGCGGCCGGACCGCTACTTCCTCTCCCGCAGCCGCAGCCCCGTCGCCGTCACCAGCGACGACATCATGGAGTTCGAGCTGGACGGCACGCCGATCGCGCAGAATGGCCGCCGCATCTATTCCGAACGCGCCATCCACTCCGCCATCTTCATGGCGCGGCCGGAAGTGCGCGCCGTGATCCACCACCACGCCCGCCCCGTCATCCCCTTCACCGTCACGAAGACGCCGCTGAAGCCCGTCTTCCACATGGGCAGCGTGATGGGGGCGGAGGTGCCGGTCTGGGACAGCCAGGACGAATTCGGCGACACCAACATGCTGGTGGATGACCTGCCGCGCGGCCATTCGCTGGCCCGCGCGCTCGGCCAGAACCGCAGCGTGCTGCTGGCGCGCCACGGCGCCTGCAATGTCGGCGTCAGCCTGCGCGCCGCCGTCTTCACCGCCGTCTACATGAAGGACAATGCGGCGATGGTGCTGGCCAGCCTGCCCCATGGCCCCGTCACCTACCTGACGCCCGGCGAGGTCGAGCAGACCGCGACCATGCTGCTTTCCGACATGCCGCTGGCCCGCGCCTGGGACTACTGGATCACGCGCGCAGGCTTCGGGGGGGTGTGACGGCCGCCTCCTCAGCCGGGGCCGCGGCGGCATCCTTCGCCGTGGCACCCTCGATCAGCGCCGCCAGCTCCGCCTCCGGCACCGCGCGGCCGTAGAGATACCCCTGTGCTTCCGTGCAGCCTTCCGCGCGCAGCAGCGCGGCCTGCACGGCGTTCTCCACCCCCTCCGCGTTGCAGCGCAGGCCCAGCGCATGGGTGATGCCGATCATGGCGCGCACGATCGCCACCGCCTGCGGGTCATGCGACAGCGTGGCCACGAAGCTGCGGTCGATCTTGATCTTGTCGAAGCGGAACTTGTGCAGGTAGCCGAGGGACGAATACCCCGTGCCGAAATCATCCATGGCGACGGACACGCCCATCTCGTGCAGCGCCTGCAGGGTCGCCAGCGTGCGTTCCGTATCCGTCAGCAGCACGCCTTCGGTGATCTCGATCTCCAGCCGCGCGGGCGGCAGCCCCGTCTCCTCCAGCGCCGCGCGCACGGCGCGCAGGAAGTCGGCGGCCTGGAACTGGTGGGCGGAGATGTTGACCGCCATGCGCAGCCCCGGCCAGCGCGTCGCCACCTCGCAGGCCTCCCGCAGCACCCATTCGCCGATCCGGCTCAGCAGCCCGATCTCCTCCGCCAGCGGGATGAAGCGGTCGGGCATCACGCGGCCGCGCACCGGGTGGTCCCAGCGCAGCAGCGCCTCCAGCCCGATCACGCGGCCGGAGGCCAGGTTGACCTGCGGCTGGTAGTGCAGGTGCAGCTGGCCCGTCGCCAGCGCCTCCCGCAGATCGTGCTCCAGCGCGCGGCGTTCGCGCAGCGCCTCGTTCATCTCGGCGGAGAAGAAGCGGAAGCCGTTCCGCCCTTCCGCCTTCACGCGGTACAGCGCCGTGTCGGCATCCTGCAGCAGGTGGTCGGCCGCGCTTTCGATCGACAGCGCGATGCCGATGCTGGTGCCGATCAGCGCCTGGTGGCCATGCAGGTCGAAGGGCTGCGACAGCAGCTCCACCAGCCGCGCCGCCAGCGCCTCCGCCGCGTTGGGCTGTTCGGCGCTGCGCTGGATGATGGCGAATTCGTCGCCGCCGAGGCGCGCCAGCGTGTCGCTTTCCCGCAGCGCGTCGGTGATGCGCCGCGCCACCTGGCGCAGCAGCTCGTCCCCCGCGGCATGGCCCAGCGTGTCGTTCACCTCCTTGAACCGGTCGAGGTCGAGCGCCAGCACGGCGAAGTGCCCGCCATAGCGCTTCAGCCCCGCCGCCGTCTGTTCCAGCCGGTCATGGAACAGCCGCCGGTTCGGCAGCCCCGTCAGCTGGTCATGCGTCGCCAGGTGGGTGATGCGGCTGGTCGCGCGCCGCAGCATGCGCAGCGGCAGCAGCCGCAGCGCCAGGTAGGAGGCCCCCGCCAGCAGCACGGAAGCCAGCGTGACCCAGACCGATTCCACCAGCAGGTGCAGGCCGGAATGCTCGATCTCGACCACCCCCACCGGGTGGCCGCTCTCGAACACCGTGGCGCTGGCGCCGTGGCGCGGTCCCACCACCTCCGCCGCGATCTCCGCCAGCACCTCGCCCCGCAGGTCGCGCACGCGGATGGAAGCGCCGAGTTCCGGCGTCGCCGTATCCAGCGCCGCCCGCAGCCGCGCTTCCTGGTAGCGCCACAGGTCGGGATCGCGGCTCGCGATCTGGGAGACGCTGTAGGCGACGATGCGGGCCTCCGCCTCCATCGCCGCATTCTCCTCCCGCCACGCCGCCCAGGCATGCATCAGCGGCAGCGCGATCGCGACCAGCATGGCGATGGTGGCCGCGAAGCCCGTGACCAGCCGCACCAGCGCGGCATCCCCGGCCGAGGGCTCGCCCCCCGCGCCCCCGCCCAGGGACCCGCCCAGGCTGCCACCCGGGCGCCGCCGGGCCGCGGCATCGCTCATGCGCCGGACGCCGGCACGGGTTCATAGCCCTGCTGGCGCAGCACGGCATGCGCCGGCGCGGAGGCCAGGAAGTCGAGGAAGCCGGCCACCGCCGCGCCCGGTTCCGCCCGCGTCACCGCCACCAGGGCGCGGGACAGGCGGTACCGCCCGGCCAGCAGCGCCTCCACCGTGGGCGGCACGCCATCCAGCGGCAGCAGCTTCACGCGGCGGCGTTCCGCCCGCGCCTGGCCGGCGGACATCACGCCGAAGGATCCCGGGATGCGTTCCAGCAGCTCGGCATTCTCCTGGTCCGTGCCGGCGGTCGCCAGGCCCGGCCGCGCATGGGCGCGGTCCACCGCCTGCGCGATCTCCGGCGACAGGCTGGCCAGCAGGATCCAGTCGCCCTCCGTCCGGTCGCGCCGGATCAGCCGCAGCGGCCCGCCGCCCGGCCAGCTCATCATCTCGCCGGACAGCGCATCGGCCGCCTCGGCGCTGGTGATGCCCTCCACCGGCGTATCGGCATGGGTGGCGAAGGCCAGCGGGTTGGTGGCGAAGGTGGTGGCGACCAGCCCCTGCGCCTGCTCGGCCGCCGTCAGCGGCCGGCCGGACAGCGCGATGTCGATCCGCCCCGCCCGCAGCGCGGCCAGCCCGCCGGCGCTGCCCAGGCTGTTCAGCACGGTGGCCGGCCCGCCCGCCCCCAGCCGCCGCTGTTCGTCCAGCAGCAGCCGGACGATGGACAGCGCCATCCCCGTGCCGCCCAGCGTCAGCCCCTCCGCCCGCGCGGCGCCGCGCGGCAGGCCGGCCGGCAGGGCGGCGATCAGCAGCGCCCGGCGCGCCATGCGGAAGGGGGCGACCGGGGCGTGGCGGGATTCCGGGTTGTCGGGCACGGGGGTCATGCCAGCAGCATGCGGCAGCAGCGGTGAACCGAGGCCTAACCCCGCCCGGATTGCGGCCCCCGGCCCGGGGCGAACCAGGCCTCGAAGGCCTCGAACCCCGCCACCGCCCCGGCCACCATCGCCCGGCGCCTCGCGGGGTCGGCGCCGCAGGCCTCGATCGCCGCGCAGCAATCGCGCCACATCGCCCCGTGCCGCGCGCCATGGCCCAGCAGGAAGCGCCGCCCCTCCGCCGCCTGGCCCAGCAGCCCGTCCAGCGCGCGTGCCAGATGCAGCCCGCCCAGCGTCGATCCCTCCGACACATAGAGCCAGCCCATCGCCGCCGCCGCGCTGCCGGGCGGCGGGATCGGCGCGGGGTCGGGCGGCGCCGCATCCCCCAGCGCCAGGCGATCCGCCGCCAGCAGGGCCGACCGCCGCCGCGCCGCAAGGTCGATGCCCCAGCCCGCCAGCGCCGGCGCCAGCCCGGGCGGGGCCGCCAGCGCGCCTTCCAGCGCCGCGTGGAAGCCGTGCAGCCGCGCCAGCAGCGCGCGGTATTCCCCCCGGGTGATGGCGCCGCCCGCCAGCCGCGCGAAGGCGGGGACGCCATGCAGCCGGTCATGCACCGCGCCCGTCGCGGCGCGCAGCGCGTCCCGCGCGCTGCCCTCCGCCGTGGCGCTCAACCCTTGCCCTCGCCCGGCCGGGCGGCGTGGCGGATCAGCGCCTCCAGCACCTCCGCCGTGCGGGCGACCGAAGCGCGCACGCTTTCCAGCTGCTCCGGCATGGTGGCGACATCGACGCCATCCGTGATCTCCAGCGCCGCGAGCTGCGCATTCTCCACGACCGAGGCGAGGATGGCGCGGAAGGCCAGGTCCGCCTGGCGGTCCAGCCGCCCGGCGCGGGACCGCGACCCCTCCTCGATCCCCTGCTGGAAGCGCCGGCGTGCGGCTTCCGCCGCCTTGCGCTCCGCCAGGTCGTTGAACAGGAAGACGTAGCCCAGCACCCGGTCCGGGGAGGAGAAGACGGGATCGGCCCGCACCAGCAGCGGCCGCCCGGCGCCGAGCCCATCGGCCAGCCTCGCCTCCCCCCGCCAGGACCGCCGGTTCTCCAGCACGTCCCGCAGCCGGCGGCCGACCTCGGTCGGGTCCGCGAAGAAGGGCAGCAGCTGGTCGATCCGCCGCGGGCTGGCGCCGCGCACGCCGGGCAGCAGCGCGTCGAAGGCATCGTTGCGCAGGTCGATATTGCCCTGCGCGTCGCAGATCACCACGGCCTGCGGCGAATTGCCGACCTGCCGGCGGATCTGGGAGAGCTGGTCCTCCGCGATCAGCATGCGGACGGAGCGGAACTGCAGCACCACGTCGGCGACCGTGTCGCCCACCATGCGCGCCGTCGCCAGGTCCTTCGGCGTCCAGGGCTCCGACCGCCCTTCCACCACCTGGTGCCACTTGGCGAAGGACCGGCGCGGCGACAGGTCGCGCGGGTCGGCCCCCAGCTCCACCGGCTTGGCCGGGTCGCCGCCCCAGGTCACGGTCCGCACCTGCTCGGGCCGGAACCAGACGATGTATTCGCCGGGCGTGGCGGAAATCGGCGCGGCCAGCACGCCGGAGGCCACCTGCCTCAGCCCCGCCAGCGCCGGCGCCGCCTGCGCCAGCCCCGCCGTGCCGATGACGCTGCCGGTCCCCGGGCTGCGCGGCTGCGAATCCAGCCATTGCCCGATGTCGCGCAGCCCGGCGGTGGAGGGCACGTCGCCCGCCGTCTGGGTCTGCCCCTCGAACAGCAGCGCCGCGCCGGTGGCGTTCAGCGGCGTCAGCAGCGTGTTCGGGTTGTCGAACAGCGCCGTCCGCCAGTCCCCGTCGCGGGAGATCGCCTCGATCATCCGCTGTTCCAGCCGGCGCACGGACAGCTCCGCCTGCGCCTGCACGAAGCTCTCCAGCGCCGCGATGCGCGTGCCGACCGCCTCCGCCAGCAGCTCCATCACCGCGCGCAGCGCGAAGGGCGCGCGGCGCGGGCTGTCATGGTGGCAGGCGATCAGGCCCCAGAGCCGCCCGCCCACCAGGATGGAGGCCACCAGCGTCGCCCCCACCCCCATGTTCTTGAGGTACTGGATATGCATCGGCGACGTGCTGCGCAGCACGCAGAGCGACATGTCGAGGTCGCGGCCCGTCAGCGGCGAAAGGCGCGGCTCCAGCGGCGCCGGCGCGTAGTGCACATCCGCCACCACCCGCACCCGGTTGCGGATGTAGAGGCGCCGCGCGACCTGCGGGATGTCGCTGTCGGGGTAGCGGTTGCCGAGGTAGGGCTCCAGCGACGGGTCGCGTTCCTCCGCGAAGACCTCCCCGTGATGGTCCTCGTCGAAGCGATAGACCATGACGCGGTCATAGCCGGTCAGGCCGCGGAAGATGCGCGCCACCTCGTCGCAGAGCGGCCGCAGCGCGTAGCTCGCCAGGATCGCCTGCATCGCGGGCTCGATCCGCCCGGCGAAGTTCTCCTCCGGCCCCGCATGCTCCAGCTCCAGCACCAGGCCGCCGCCGGCCGGGCGATGCGCCATGCCGTCCAGCACCGCGCCATCCAGCCGCACGCGGAAGGCGGCCGGCACCTCGTCCAGCTTGTCGCCCAGCAGCGGCGCCAGCGCGGCGGCGATGCGCGCTTCCACCTGCGCCAGCCGCCGCCCCTGCAGGGGGGCGCCGAGGCCGAGGAAGCCCGCGGCATTGGCGCTGGCCTGCAGGATGGTCAGGTCCGGCTCCCGCAGCGCCAGCAGCGCGCCATGCGGCTGGATCGACGCCGCCAGGTGGATCGGCTCCCGCTCGCAATTGGACAGGTCGGCGGCCCCGAAGGCCGGGTCCTCTCCCGCGCCCTCCCGGCCCGTCCCCTGCTGGCCCACCCCCGCCATCACGGCTGCCCGTCCGGGGAACCCTCCCGGTCCTCGCTGAGGCCATAGCGTTCGAGCTTGGCGTAGAGGCTCTGCCGGCTGAGGCCGAGGGCATCGGCCGCGGCGGTGCGGTTGTTGCCGGCCAGCCGCAGCGCGCGCTCGATGCAGGCGCGCTCCACCAGCGCGGCCGTGCTGCGCACCATGGCGGGCAGCGGCACGCGGCCGACATCATTGGCCAGCGCGCCCAGCGCCGCGCGCAGCGCCGCGGCCTCGCCGGAGGCCAGCATGCGCCGGCCGGTGTCGCGCACGACGAAGCCCATCATCCGCTGCTCGGCCGGCCCGCCCCGGATGGCGGCGCCGGAGACCTCGACCTCCGTCTCCGTCCCCAGGCTGCCGGTCAGCGTCGCGGGCAGCAGCCGCACCTCCCCGTGCTGGGCGATGGTCTGCATCAGCACCGTGGCGTCCATCCCCGGCTGGGCCAGCCAGCGGTCCAGCGGCTCCCCGAGCACGGAGGCTTCCGACCCCGCCTGCGCCAGGTCCAGGAAGGCGCGGTTGGCGCGGCGGACGGTGCCGCCGGCATCGATCACCACGAAGCCGTCCGGCATCTCCTCCAGCAGCGCGTCGCCGCGCAGCGGCACGCCGCGGGGCGCCTGGCCCTCGGCCGCCGGCCGGCCCGCCGCCTGGATGGCGACCGGGGTCAGCTGGATCAGGAAGACGGGCCCGGGGTTGCGCGCCATCAGGGAGGCGCGCAGCAGCCAGGGCGTCGCATCCGCGCCCAGATGCATCATCACGCCCGGCGCGCGGCCCTGTTCGCGCGCGCGCAGCAGCACGTCGCGGAATGCCGCGCGGTCGCGCGCCGCGACCTCGTCCGCGAAGTTCCAGCCGGGGGCGAGGCCGAGTTCGCGGATCGCGGCCGGATTGGCCTCCACGATCCGCAGCGTGGAGGCGGCGATGACCAGCACGGCCTCGGAGGAGGCGTCGAACAGCAGGCGGGACCGGGTCTCGATCTCCCGCAGCTTCCAGTAGTCCTGC
This sequence comes from Falsiroseomonas ponticola, assembly GCF_016805305.1. Classification (GTDB taxonomy): domain Bacteria; phylum Pseudomonadota; class Alphaproteobacteria; order Acetobacterales; family Acetobacteraceae; genus Falsiroseomonas; species Falsiroseomonas ponticola. The sequence continues at coordinate 1,263,336 of NZ_JAERQN010000001.1, forward strand.
TCCCGCGCCTGCTGCGCCGCCACCAGCCGCGACTGCAGCTCCGCCACCGCCTGCAGGTTCTTGCCGACGGCGATGAGGCCCGCCTGCCCGCCCAGCCGCACCGTCGTGTATTCGACCGGCAGCTCGAGGCCAGAGGGAAAGCGCTGCGTGACCTGGAGATAGGCGGAGACGCCGGAGGAGCGCGCATCCTCCACCATGCGCCGCACCTGCAGGCTTGCGACATCGCCGACGGTGTCCATCCAGGGCCGGCCGAACCAGGCCGCCACGGGTTCGCCGCGCATCGTCTCGGACAGGGCGGCATCGCGGATCACCCCCTCCCAATCCAGGGTGAGGGTGATGTCCGGCTGGATGACGGCAACGCGGGTCATGGAACGCGGGTCATGGGGAGGGTTGATCCAACTGTCGGCCTGGCCGCGCGGCAGAACCTGGAAGGCAGAGCCTGGCGGTGGACCCGCGTCGTCGTCGCAGCACTGGCGAGAACGCTCGATACTGTGTCGGACTTTACGTGCCCTGCGTCAATGCAAGATGACGAATGGTTGTTGAGGCAATGCCGCCGGACTTCACAAATCGTGGCGGGCATCCGCCAAAGTAGTGTCAGGCTGGCTTGACACTTCGCGTCCTTGCCACGACTTTTCCCCCATGCGCGGACCGGACCAGCGAAGCGTCGCCATCATCGGCGCCGGCATCGGCGGGCTCGCCGCGGCCATCACCCTGGCCGCCGCCGGGCGCCCGGTGGTGGTGCTGGAACGCGCCCCCGCGCCGGGCGGCAAGGTCGCCGCCGCGCCGCTCGGCGGCATCGCGGTGGATGCCGGTCCCGGCGCGCTCAGCCTGCGCCCGGTCTTCGAAGCGCTGTTCGCCGCGGCGGACACCACGCTCGACCGGGAGTTGCAGCTGGCCCGGCTGCCCCTGCTCGGCCGCCATCTCTGGCCCGATGGCAGCCTGCTCGACCTGCCCGCCGACCCCGCCGCCGCGGAACACGCGATCGGCGCCTTCGCCGGCCCCGCCGGCGCGCGGGGCTACCGGGACTTCATGGCCCGCGCCGCGAAATGCTGGGCGGCGCTGGAGAAGCCCTTCCTGACGGTGCAGCGCCCGGGGGCGCTGGCGCTCGGCGCCCAGGCCGGCATGCGCGGGCTGCTCGGCACCTCCCCCTTCGGCACGCTCTGGGATGCGCTGGGCGAGCATTTCGCCGATCCGCGCCTCCGCCAGGTCTTCTCCCGCCTCTCCACCTATGTCGGCACCTCCCCCCTCGTGGCGCCCGCCACGCTGATGCTGGTGGCGCAGGTGGAGGCCGGGGGCCTCTGGGCGATCGAGGGCGGCATGGCCCGGCTGCCCGCGGCGATGGCCCGCGCCGCCGCCGCCAAGGGCGCCCGCTTCCGCCACGGCGCCGATGTCGCGGCGCTGCGCGTCGCCGGCGGGCGCATCGCCGGCCTCACGCTGCGGGACGGGGAGGCGATCGAGGCCGGGCAGGTCATCCTGAACGCCGATCCCGCGACCCTGGCCGCGGGCCATTTCGGCGCCGCCGCCGCGAAGGCCGTGCCCGCCATGCCCGCCGCGAAGCGCAGCTTCTCCGGCATCGCCTGGGCCATGGCCGGGCGGGCGGAGGGCCTCGACCTGCCGCGCCTCACCGTCTTCCACGCCGCCGAGGCCATGGCGGAACTCGCCGCGCTCACCTATCGCGGCCGGATGCCGGACCAGCCCTCCGTCACCCTCTGGGCGCAGGGCCGCCACGGCGTCGCGCCGCCGCCCGAGGGCAGGGAAGGGCTGCTCGCCCTGGTCAGCGCCCCCGCCCGCGCCGATGGCCGCCGCATGGACCCGGCCGTGCTGGCCACGGCGGAGGCCGCGGCCTTCGGCGCCATGGCCCGCGCCGGCCTCGCCATCACGCGCGACGCCACGGCGGTGATGACGCCGGCGGATTACGAGGCCCTGGCGCCGGGCACCGGCGGCGCCCTCTTCGGCCCCGCGGTGCAGGGCTGGCAGGCGATCTTCAGCCGCCCGGCCGCCCGCACGGCGCTGCCGGGCCTGTTCCTGGCCGGCGGCGCGACCCATCCCGGCGCGGGGCTGGCGATGGCGGCAATCTCGGGAAGGCTGGCGGCCGAGGCCGCGATGGCGGAGCGGATCTGATGGACGGCATGGCGCATACCTCCCTCCGCGGCTGGGAATTCGACCGCCCCGTGGCCCCCCGCGGCTACAGCTGGTGGTACATCGACGCGCTGAGCGACGATGGCCGCCACGGCATCACCATCATCGCCTTCATCGGCACCGTCTTCTCCCCCTGGTACGCGCTGGCGCGGCGCGGCGGCGGCGGCGATCCGGAAGACCACAACTGCATGCATGTCGCGCTCTACGGCACGCCGAGCCGCTGGGCGATGACGGATCGCCGCCGCGGCGCGCTCTCCCGCGATGCCAACACGCTGCGCATCGGCCCCAGCAGCGCCCATTGGGACGGCCAGGCGCTGACCGTGGAGATCGAGGAGCGCACCGCTCCCATCCCCGGGAAGCTCCGCGGCCGCGTGGTGCTGCGCCCCGATGCCCTGTCCACCCGCGCCTTCCGCCTGGACAGCGACGGCCGCCACCATTGGCACCCCATCGCCGCGCGGTCCCGGGTGGAGGTCCGGCTGACCGACCCGGCGTTGAGCTGGTCCGGCCCCGCCTATTTCGACACCAACTGGGGAAGCGCCCCCCTGGAACAGGACTTTTTCGGGTGGGACTGGTGCCGGGCGCCGATGCCGGACGCGACCGCCATCCTCTACAATGCGCAGCGACGGGACGGCACGAACCAGTCCCTCGCGCTGCGCGTCGGCACCGATGGCAGCGTCACGGATATTCCCGTGCAGCCCGAGGTCGAGTTGGGAAAGACCCTGTGGCGCATCGCTCGCCCGACCCGGGCGGAAGGCGGCGAGGCGCGCGTGGTGCGCACCCTGGTGGACGCCCCCTTCTACTCCCGCTCCGAGATCCGCACCCGGCTGCTGGGGCGGGAGGCGACGGCGGTCCATGAAAGCCTGTCGCTCGACCGCTTCGCCAGCCCCGCCATGTACGCGATGCTGCCGTTCCGCGTGCCGCGCCCGCTGCGCTGACGGCGGCCTCCCCCGCGATTCCGGTGGCTTCTGTATCTCAGATGAGATACACCCAGGCTGCCCCTGGCAGAGGAGGTCGCGATGGGCACCAGGATGCTGCATGTCCGGGTGGAGGAGGAGGTGAAGGAACGGGCTTCCATCGCGCTGGAGCAGATGGGCCTGACCATGTCCGAGGCCGTGCGCGTCTTCCTGCACCGGGTCGCGGCCGACCAGAAGCTGCCCTTCGCGCTGGAGGTGCCCAATGCGCGCACCCGCGCCGCCATGGAGGAGGCGCGCAGCCTGAGCGCCCGCTTCGATACGCCCGCCGCCCTGCTCGATGACCTCGACGGCGGCCAGCGGTAAGCGGGCAACCCTGCCGCGGGCCTCCGACTGCACGGGCGAGTTCCGCAAGGACTGGGAGCGCCTGACGCGATCCGGGCGCTACGACATGGGCCGGCTCAAGGCGGTGATGATGCACCTCATCGCCAATGAGGGCCCGTTGCCGCCCGAACGCCGGGACCATGCGCTGGCCGGCGAGTTCCAGGACCATCGGGAGTGCCACATCGGCGGCGACTTCCTGCTGATCTATCGCCTGGCGGATGCCGGCAAGCGGCCGAGCGTCATCTTCGTCCGCGCCGGCACGCATTCCGACCTGTTCGGGCGATAGCCGCGCCTCACCGCTCCAGCACGAATTCCACCCGCCGGTTCAGCGCCCGCGCCTCCGCGTCATCGCTTCCGTCCGGCCGGGTGTTCGGCGCCACCGGGTCATGCTCGCCCCGGCCCTCCACCACCACCGCCGGCATCGCGTCCCCGACCCGCTGTTCCAGCCAGCGCTGCACCGCCCGCGCCCGCCGCAGCGACAGATCCTGGTTCGCCGCCGCATCGCCCACGCTGTCCGTGTGCCCGATGATGCGCAGCGTGCGCGGCCGCAGCTCCCGCACCAGCGTCACCACCTGGCCGAGCCCCTCCGCCGCCTCCGCCCGCAGCTGGTCCGCGCCGAAGGGGAAGAGCACGTCGCCCGAGAGATTGAGCGCCACGCCCCGCGCCGTCTCCCGCCGCGTCACGCCCGGCCGCGCCGGCGGCACCGGCGCCGGGGAGGCCGCGACCTGCTCCACCCGGATCTGCCGCCCCTCCTGCGCGATGCGCGGCGCCGCGCCCTCCGCGGATTGGGACCAGGTCAGCTCCAGCGTCTCGCCGCGCAGCGATACGCGCGCGCCCGGCGCCAGCTCCGCCCGGATGGTGCTGGTATTGCCCTGCACCTCCAGGCTGCGGCAGCCGCCGGTGAAGGTCAGGGCGTTGCGCTCGCCGCGCACCGTCACGTCCCGGCCTGTGCAGTCGATCGTCTGGCGCTGGGCATTGCCCTCGACGATCAGCGGGCCGAGGCCCTGGCCCGCGGCGGGCAGGGTCAGCGTGGCCAGGAAACCGATCATCAGCGGGCGCAGCGTCATGGCGGGGTTCCTTCTCATCCCCCCGCCAACGCCGCAGCGCTCCCGTTGGCGGTCCGCGCGCGCGGAAAATTCATCCGGTGCGCGGGGAGCCGTTCAGAACCGCAGCGTCAGGTTGGCCCGCGCCCCCAGGCTCTGCGCCCCATCCGCGAACTGCCCGTTGAAGGAGACGCCGAGCGCCAGCGCCTGGGTCAGGCTGGCGGAGACGCTGGCCTCCGCCACCGCCGCATCCTTCGCGATCGGCGTGCCGCCGACGATGAAGGGGGCGGAGCCCGCCAGCCGGAGGTCGGCGGTCGGCGTCACATCCCCCCAGGCATGGCGCCAGCCCAGCATGCCCGCGAGCCCCAGCGTGGTCTCCCCCAGCTGCGTCCCGGTCGCGGCGCGAAGCCCGAGCGTGCCGTAGTTCACGCCCGCATTCCCCCGCTCCGCCGCCAGCGCCGCGCTGCCGCCGCGTTCCGTGAAGCCATCCTCCCGCACATCCGCCCGCGCCAGGCCGGCGAAGGGCTCGATGGCGGCGGCGCCGAGGTCGATGCGCCAACCCAGCTCCCCGAAGGCCTGGGTGGTCTGCGCATCGGTCCTGCCGGTCAGCCCCTCCGCGAAGCCCGCGAAGGCCGGGCTCCGGCGCGTCGAGATCGCGCTCCACCCCTGGGTCGCGCCCAGCCGCAGGCCGAGCGCCCCCCATTGCCGCCCGCCATAGAGGCCGATGGTCACCGTCTCCGCCGATCCCTTGGCGGCGCGCGCCCCGGATTCGAAGCCGGCATCGCCGTAGCCCGCCAGCAGGCCGATCCGCCAGCCATCGAAGGCGGGCATGTCCGCGCCCACCACCAGGCCGCCGCTGTCATGCGACAGGGTGGCGGCATTGCCGTCCCCCGCACTCCGCCCCCAGGCGCCATAGCCCTGCGACCAGAAGGCGAGGCCCGGCGTGTTCCCGGCCACCGCCTCCACCCCGCCACCGCCGATGCCGCCGAGCGACACGCGCACCCGGTCCAGCGCCGCCTGGCGGGTGAAGCGCGTCTCCTCCAGCATCGCGCCGCGGATGGAAGCGTGGATCTCCCCCGACAGGCTGTCATAGGCCACGCGCGCGGCCGCATCGCTCTGCTGCACACCGATCGCGGTGCGCAGCGCGCTGGCGGCCGGCAGCCCCTGCATCGCCTCCGCCACCGCGGCCTGGTTGCGCGTCGCCGCCGCGGCGGCGAAGCCGCGGGACTGCGCCGGCACCAGCGTCACGCCATTGGCGCCGTAGCTCGCATAGAGCTGGTAGAAGGTGGACAGCTCCGGATCGCCCGTCACCACATAGGTGCCGGTCACGCCGCCCGTCGCGCTCAGCACGGTATAGACGGTGTCGAGCGAGACGGCCCCGCCGCCGGCGCGCACCAGCTGCAGGATCGCGCCCGGCTGGATGGTGGCGGTGCCGTTCACCACCAGGCGGTCGGCGGTCACGCCCGGCACCACCTCCGCCACCAGGATCGCGCCCGCGGCCTGGGTGTAGTTGCCCGCGACCGTCAGCGTGCCCGGGCTGTTGCCCGGGGAGACGGTGCCGCCGGCCTGCACCGCCAGGTTCCCCACGGTGCCGGTCCCGCCCAGCGTGCCGCCATTGCCCACCGTCACCGTGCTGCCGGCGGTGCCGAGCGTGCTGTTCACGATCAGCCGCCCGCCCGTGACGTTGATGGCGCCGTCGTAGCTGCCGCCATTGCCCGAATAGATCGTCGTGCCCGCCTGGTGCAGGATCTGCCCGCCGCTGCCGAAGATCCGCTGGTCGAAGGCGTAGGCGGTGCCGGTGTGGTTGAACAGCAGCGTGGCATTGCCGGCGCCGAAGAAGATGCCGTTCGCCGCGCTGATCGTGCCGGGCGCCTGCGCGGCCTCCCCCAGCGCGCCGCCCACCGCCAGCACGCCGCGGCTGCCGCTGTTGGTCGCGATGTCGATGATGTTGGCGGCGCCGAGGTAGCCGCCATTGCGCACCGCCACCTGGCCGTCGCCGTTGAAGCCCACGCGGAAATTGCCGTTGAAGCCGGTGCGGCGCAGGCTTTCGTAGCGCGATCCCTCGCCGGTGATCACCATCTCGCCGAAGGAGCCCGTGTCGGTGCCGACCGCGCCGGTATAGGCGGTGACCACGGCGCCATCGGCGATGGTCAGCCGCCCGAAGCCGACATTCCCGTTGCCGTTGCCGCCGACATAGACGTTGAGCGCGTTCTGCAGCGTCGTGCCGCGGCCGGTGACGGTCGCATTCGCCCAGGTCGCGCCCGCGCCGCCGATATAGGTCGCATCCGCCACCACGGCCGCGCCGTTGGCAATGACCAGCGTGCCCTCGTTCGGCTGCAGCCAGCCCGCCGCATCGCCCCAGCCCGCCGGCATGGTCACGGTGCGCGTGCCGATATCGACCGTGGTGCCCGGCCCGGTGATGGTCAGCGTGCCCTGCGCGCCGAGGGTGACCGAGCCCTCGAAGGTGGTCAGCCGCGCGCCGTCCCGCACCGTCAGCGACCCCGCGCCGCCGAAGCCCACATCGATGCTGCTGGTGCTGGCCCAGCTGGTCCCGGTGCCGGAGACGGTGACGCTGCCCGCCCCGCTGCCGCTGCCGATCGTGGTGGTGGAGCTGACGGCAAGCCCGCCCCCGCCGGAGAGGCCGAGCGTCCGCCCCCCGGTCACCGTCACGGTGGAGGCATTGGCCGAACCGCCGCTGATCACCGGATCGGCCGGCGGCGTGCCGCCGATGGTCACCGCATCCGTCGTGCCCGGCACCGCGCTGGTCCAGTTGCCCGGGGCGAACCAGCTGCTGCCCAGGCTGCCATTCCAGCTCTGCTGCGCCAGCGCGGCGCCGGTCAGCGCGGTGGAGGAAAGAAGAACCGCGGCCAGGATCGAATGGCGCCGCAATGGCGGCATGCCGCATCGCAGCAACGCGGCCCTGTCCAGCCGCTGCCTGGTGGCAAAATCCTGATGATTCATTGAGGGATACCGCTGCGTGACTGGCCGTGGTCGGGGGGAAACCGACAGCGTTACTGTCCGAATCCCACGATCCGTCGCCGACGGGATCGCAACAGGCACGGTAACAACGCAACGTCTGGTCTCAAACGTCCCGTTTCTTCGACGTTTCGACCTCATGTCGCAACGCGGCGCGCCGGGCCGGGCGCGGCAGGAACGGGGGGGTGGCGGGCGGAGCGGTGGCCGGGGCCGGGGCGAAACCGCGGATTTCCGCGCCATCGCCACCAGCGCCCCGCCGGCATCAAGACCCCGTCAACAGCCCGCGGGCAAGCTGTCGGCGGCGGCCGATGGCGGCGGCGGGCCCGGAAACCCAAGGCCGGCCGCGCCCCCATCGCGCAAACGTGATCGCGGTTGCTTCTCAGCGTGATCGCGAAACCGGGTCGCCGGGGGGCGAACGCCCGCGCCCCGGCGGCGTATAGTGCAGTGCAGCATACAGCAGCGAAAGCCGAGACCCCGATGGATGCCAGCCCGACGCCCACCACCGTCACCGCCATCGCCGGCGATGGCATCGGGCCGGAGGTGATGCGCGCCACCCAGGCCGTGCTCGCCGCCGCCGGCGCCCGGATCGAGTGGCAGGACGCGGTCGCGGGGGCGGAGGCCTTCCGCAAGGGCGTCGGCTCCGGCGCGCCGCAGGAGACGCTGGACAGCATCGCCGCCACCCGCGTGGCGCTGAAGGGGCCGCTCGAGACCCCCGTCGGCTTCGGCGAGAAATCCGCCAATGTCACGCTGCGCAAGGTGTTCGAGATGTATGCGAACATCCGGCCCGTGCGGGAGATTCCCGGCATCCGCACCCCCTTCGCCGGGCGCGGCATCGACTTCGTCGTGGTGCGGGAGAATGTCGAGGACCTCTACGCCGGCATCGAGCACATGCAGACGCCGGGTGTCGCCCAATGCCTGAAGGTGATCACGGAAGCGGGGTGCGAGCGCATCGTCGCCATGGCCGCCGCGCTGGCGGAGGCCGAGGGCCGCAGGAAGGTCACCGTGGCCACCAAGGCCAACATCATGAAGCTGACGGAAGGGCTGATGAAGCGCGTCGGCGAGCGCGTGCTGAAGGAGCACCCGTCCCTCGTCCATGAACACATGATCGTGGACAACGCCGCCCACCAGATGGTCGTGCGGCCCGAGCAGTTCGACGTCTGCGTCATGACCAACATGAACGGGGACATCCTGTCCGACCTCGCCGCCGGCCTGGTCGGCGGCCTCGGCGTCGCGCCCTCGGCCAATATCGGCGACGAGGTCGCGATGTTCGAGGCGGTGCACGGCTCCGCCCCCCAGATCGCCGGCCAGGGCCTGGCCAACCCCACCGCGCTGCTGCTCTCCGCCGTGATGATGCTGCGCCACATCGGCGATTTCGCCACGGCGCGGCGGGTGGAACACGCCCTCTACGTGACGCTGGAGGAGGGGCGGGACCTGACCGGGGACATCGCCGCCCCCGGCCAGGGGGTGGGGACGGATGCCTATGTGGCGCGCGTCATCGCCAATCTCGGCCGCGAATCCGCCCGCGTGCCGGCGCGGGACTACCGCCCCATCGCCATGCGCCACTGGCCCGCCGCCCCCTTCGCGAAGCCGGCCGGGAGCCGGGAGGTGGTGGGCGCCGATGTCTTCATCGAGACCACGGAAGACCCCGCCGCCCTCGGCGCCGCCCTGGCCGCGCTGGCGGAGGGCACGCCCTTCGCGCTGCAGACCATCGCCTCCCGCGGCGCGCAGGTCTGGCCGCCGCAGGGGGGCACGACCTTCCTGGTGGACCAGTTCCGCGCCCGCTTCCGCCTGCGCGCCCCGGCCGCGGACCCGAACCCGGCGGTGCTGGAGTTGCTGGGGCGCATCGGCCAGGGGCGCCGCTGGATGCATGTGGAGCTGCTGCAGCGCTTCGATGGCGTGGACGCCTTCAGCAAGGCGCAGGACGAGATCACGGCGCGGGCCTGATTCCGCTGGCGCCCGGCGCCGTGTTCGTTTTATGTTCCAGCCATCACGCGCCCGGATTCCGCCCGCCACCCCGCCGGCGCCCCTTCGCGGGGGCGCGCCGGGCCGGGAATTTGTCCAAGGCGGGCCCGCGAATCGCGACTAAAGGCGGCTAATCGGCATAAACGGCTAAAAGGGGTTAGTGGCCTCAAAGCCACATCCCTCAGCTGCCGGGGATCCAGACCTCGATCGTCTGCGGCGATGGCTGGGGCTGGTAGGCCCGGAAATCCTGGATCGCCCAGCCGCGGCCGAGCCGCCCCGCGATCCGCGCCGCCGCCGCCTGGTCCTCCTCATGGAAGTAGCGCACCACGGGGGTGGAGGGCACGAAGGGCGCCGTCCGCGTCGCCTGTACCTCCAGCCCCGCCTCCCGCAGCCGCCCGGCCACCTCCTCCGCGGCGGAGGCCCCCTGGGCGGAGGCCGCGCGGTGATGCAGCACGATGCGCAGCGGCGGCTCCGCCGGCGCCGCGGCGGCGGGCGCCACGGGGGCCAGGCGCGTCAGCTGCGCGGGCGCGGGCCCGGCGGGCTCCGCCGGCATCGCCTTCTGCGCGGGCAGGGCGCGCCGCGCGGCCTCCACCTCCGCCCGCAGGGCCTCGACCTCCCGCTCCAGCCCCTCCCGCGCCTGCCGCAGCGCGGCCAGCCGCGCCTCCTCGGCCGCGATCTCCCCGCCGCGGGACGGCAGGGGCGTGGCGGGCGGGGGGGTGAGGGGGAGCGGCGTCGGCGGCGGCACCATGCCGGCGCCGGCCAGGCGGGCGGGCGGCGCGCCATCGGCGGCGAAGAGCGTGACGCCCACCACCACCGCCAGCACGCCCGCGCCGATCCAGGGCAGGCGGCGATAGGGGCGGGCGACGCGCCGCCCCGATTCCGCCCTGCCGACCCGTTGCCGCATCCCATCCATTCCCCACCCGCGCCCCGGGATGGGGCGCCGCAGGGGGCCAACGCGGCGGCGCGGCGGCTGTTCCGCCGCGCGGCGCGCACACTGCGGTCAGGAAGACCCGTCCTGCCCTGGATTCAACGGCTTCGGGGGCAGGCCGCGGGCGGGAAAGGGCGGGTCAGCCGCCCTCGCGTTCCGCCTGGGACTGGGCGGCCAGGGCGCGCGCCATCTGGGACAGCGCCTCCTGGTGCTTCTCGTTGTCGATCAGGGCGAAGTTGCGCGCCAGCTCCAGGCACATGCGCTGGCGCGGCGATGCCTCCTGCCCAGGGCCTTCCACCGCCAGCCCGTCGAAGAACCAGGAGACGGGAACGCCGAGCACCTGGCCGATCTCGAACAGCCGTCCCGCGGAGATGCGGTTCAGCCCGCGCTCATACTTGTGCGCCTGCTGGTAGGTGACGCCGATCATCTTCGCCAGCTGCTGCTGGGACAGGCCCATCATCACCCGGCGCTCGCGGATCCGCGCGCCGACATGGCGGTCGGCCGCATTGGCGCGCTGGCCCGGCCTCTCCCCCGGCGTCGCCGCGGGGGCGGAAGCCTGGGGGGCCGCCTTGGCGCTGCCGTTGCGCCGCTCGGTCTCGGTGGTCGCCATGCTCTGTGTCCCTGCCGGTGTTTGACGCACCGTGCAATGCGATAGATGCTCATGCGTTCGCCCAAGGCGCGCATGACAACGCTGTGATTATCGACTTTTCGGCGCGCCCCGCCGGATCGGATGCCGCCCCGGCCCCGCCCGCGACGCCCACGGAAGGGGGGCGGGCGCGGCGGCTCTGGAAGCGGTCCGGCCAGGGGGCGGGCGGCCTGGTGGCAGCCGGCCTTGCAAGACGCGCGCCAAGCCGCGGGGCCTAGTCCGCCGTTCCCTTGCGGGATGCCTTCAACTGGTCCAGCTGCCGGCGCAGCGCCTCCACCTCCGCCTGCAGCGCCGCCAGCCGGGCCGATTCCGGGGCCGGCTCCGGCGCCTCGGCGCCGGTGCGGAAGGGGGCGAAGAGGTTCATGGCGCGCTCCATCATCGCCATGTTCTGCTTGCCCACTTCCTCCAGCCCGCCGAAGGGCATGAAGCCGCCCATGGTCTGCTCCACGGTCCGCCGCACCTGGTCATGCTGGCGGGAGAAGGCGCCCATCACGCTTTCGAGGTAGCGGGGCACCAGCGACTGCATGCTGTCCCCGTAGAAGCCGATGATCTGGCGCAGGAAGGAGGTCGGCAGCAGGTTCCGCCCCTTCGCCTCCTCCTCCACGATGATCTGCGTCAGCACGCTGCGGGTGATGTCCTCCCCCGACTTGGCGTCATAGACGACGAAGTGCCGGCCGTTGCGCACCATGACGGCCAGGTCTTCGAGCGTGACGTAGGAGGAGGATTCGGTGTTGTAGAGCCGCCGGTTCGCGTACTTCTTCACGACCACCGGGGGGGTCGAGGGGCCTTCCGTCTCCGCCGTCGCCTGCGTGGTGTCGTTTGCCATCCGTTTGCCTTCCCGAAGCGGGTGCACCGCCGCCGATGATGCTAACATGGTGATTGATGCAGTGCGAAAGCCCTGATGCGTAAATATGCGACCGGAATGCCGCCCGCGCTGGTACCCGCTGCCCTGGCCTGTCCCCCTGGCCGGCGCCGGCAGGCCATCCCTGGCGCTGCCTGATGCCCGCCGACCGCCCGCAGGACGCCACCCCGACGCCGGAGGGGGAGATGGAGCTCGATCGCCTGGCGGAGGATTGGATCACCCTCTGGCAGACCGAGATCGCGGGCCTCGCCGCGGACCGGGAGGTGGCGGAGGGCCTGGCCGGCATGGCCGCCGCCTGGTCGGCGCTGGGCGCCGCCTGGCTGCGCGCCGCCACCACGCCGCCCTTCGGCCGCACGCCGCCGGGCGGGCCCGATCCCTTCGCCGCCTTCCGCCCGCCTTTCGGGCCATCCGGCTTCCCGCCGCCCAACTTCGCGCCACCGCCCGGCTGGGCCGCGGGCTGGGGATACCCCCCGCATGATGGCGCCGGAGGCCCGCCACCGCCGCCGGGGCCCCCGCCCGCTGCCGCTGCACCTGATGCTGGGGCTGGGCCGCGGGATGGCGGCGATCGGCAGCACGGGCCTGATGCCGTCGCCGAGCGGATCGCCGGGCTGGAACGGCGGCTGGCCGATCTCGAAGCCGGCGCAGGCGGAGATGGCGCGGATCGCCGCCGCCCTCGCCGCCGGCGGCCACCCGCCTGAGGCCTTCCGCGCCGCGGTGATCCGGCGCCTGCTGCGGGCGGACCGGGCGCTGCTGGCCGGCATCGCCGCCTATCGCCGCCACCCCTTCGCGCGCGACCTGCCCGACCCGCCGGCGATCTGGGGAGAGGGGGAGGCCCGCATCCTGGACTACCAGGCCCCCGGGGCGCCCGGGCCCCTGGCCCTCTTCGTCCCCTCCCTCGTCAACCGGGCGCAGGTGCTGGACCTGATGCGCGGCCGGTCGATGATGCGCTTCCTGGCCGGGCAGGGGGTGCGGCCGCTGCTGCTGGACTGGGGCTGGCCCGGCGCCGCGGAGCGCGACTTCTCCCTGACCGACTACATCGCCGGGCGGCTGGAACGCGCGCTGATGGCCCTGCCCGGGCCGGTGGTGCTGGTGGGCTACTGCATGGGCGGGCTGCTGGCGCTGGCGGCGGCGCTGCGGCGGCCGGACCGGGTGCGGGCCATCGGGCTGCTGGCCACGCCCTGGGACTTCCACCCGACGCCGGCCGATGCCGGCCGCGCCCGCGCCGCCGCCGCCCTGCTGCCGGGGCTGGAGCCGCTGATGCAAGCGACCGGCACGCTGCCGGTCGATGCGATCCAGACCCTCTTCGCGGGCCTCGATCCCTTCGGCATCCCGCAGAAGTTCCGGGCCTTCGCCCGCCTCGACCCCGCCTCCGACCGCGCCGCGCAATTCGTGGCGCTGGAGGACTGGCTGAATGACGGCGTGCCGCTCGCCGCCCCCGTGGCGAGGGAGGCGCTGGGCGGCTGGTACGGCGCCAATACGCCGATGCGGGGCGCCTGGCGGGTGGCGGGCGCGGTGGTGGATCCCGGCGCGCTGGCCATGCCCGCCTTCTGCGCCATCCCGCATCGCGACCGCATCGTGCCGCCGGACAGCGCCCGCGCCCTGGCCGCCCGCCTGCGCCACGCCACGGTGCACGAAGCCGCGGCCGGCCATATCGGCATGGCGGCCGGCGGCCAGGCGGAACTGGCGCTGTGGCGGCCCCTGCTGGACTGGCTGCGCGGCCTGTAGCCGGGCCCTGATGCTTGTAGCGGCGCCCCGCCCGTCCCACACTGCACCGCAATACCCAGTCACGCCTCATCAAGGAGTCCAAGGACCCATGACCGAAATCGTCATCGCCTCCGCCGCCCGCACGCCGGTGGGCTCCTTCAACGGCGCCTTCGCCAGCCTCTCCGCCCATGCGCTCGGCACCGTCGCCATCCAGGCCGCGCTGGAGCGTGCCGGCGTGAAGCCGGAGGAGGTGGATGAGGTCATCCTGGGCCAGGTGCTGCCCGCCGGCGCCGGCCAGAACCCGGCCCGCCAGGCCGCCGTCGCCGCGGGGATCCCGGTGGAGCGCACGGCCTTCGGCATCAACCAGCTCTGCGGCTCCGGCCTGCGCAGCGTGGCGCTGGCCGCGCAGCAGATCGCCTGCGGGGATGCCGCCATCGTCGTCGCCGGCGGCATGGAGAGCATGACGCAGGCGCCGCATTGCGCGCAGCTCCGCGCCGGCCAGAAGATGGGCGGGCTGGAGCTGGTGGACACCATGCTGAAGGACGGCCTCTGGGACGCCTTCCAGGGCTACCACATGGGCAATACGGCGGAGAACGTCGCCCAGAAGTACCAGCTGACGCGGCAGGAGCAGGACGAATTCGCCGCCGCCAGCCAGCGCAAGGCGGGCGAGGCGATGAAGGCCGGCCGCTTCAAGGACGAGATCGTGCCCGTCACCGTCAAGGGCCGCCGCGGCGACACCGTGATCAGCGAGGACGAGTACCCGAAGCCCGAGACGACGATGGAGATCCTGGGCAAGCTCCGCCCGGCCTTCGACAAGAACGGCACCGTCACCGCCGGCAATGCCTCCGGCATCAATGACGGCGCCGCCGCGATCGTCGTGATGTCGGCGGCCGAGGCCGCGAAGCGCGGCGTGGCGCCGATGGCACGCATCGTCAGCTGGGCGACGGCGGGCGTCGATCCCTCCATCATGGGCACGGGCCCGATCCCGGCCAGCCGCAAGGCGCTGCAGAAGGCGGGCTGGTCGATCGACACGCTCGACCTGATCGAGGCGAACGAGGCCTTCGCCGCCCAGGCCTGCGCGGTGAACAAGGACCTCGGCTGGGATCCGGCCAAGGTGAACGTGAATGGCGGCGCCATCGCGCTCGGCCATCCCATCGGCGCCTCCGGCGCCCGCGTGCTGAACACCCTGCTGTTCGAGATGCAGCGCCGCGGCGCCCGGCGCGGCCTGGCCACGCTCTGCATCGGCGGCGGCATGGGTGTCGCGATGTGCGTCGAGCGCGCCTGACCGGTTGAGGGCCTGACGTCGAGGGGGGCCGCGTCCATCCGGGCGCGGCCCCTTTCGTTGCGTGCTGTTTCACGGCCCCTGGACGCCGATGCGCGCCGGCACCGATGCTCTCCCGCAAGCATTGGCGACGGGATCGGGCACCATGGCGCTGTTTCACATCCGGCCGCTATCGGGCGGCCCGCTGGTACGATCGGGCACGGCCGGGGCCGACAATTTCCTGGTGCGGGATCCCGCCAACCTGCTGGTCCCGGGCCTGGCGCAGGATGCGGGCGCGGGCTTCGACACGCTGCGCTTCCGCGTCGCGGGCGACCTCACGCTGGGCGACGACGCCTTCCAGGGCCTGGCGAATTTCGATCGCCTGATGGTGCACACCGCCGGCACCGCCACCTTCACGCTCGGCCCCGCCGCGCTGGCCGCCTTCAGCGCCGCACCCCTCATCACCATCGCCTCCGGCGCCGGCCGCCTGGTGGTGGAGGCATCGAGCGCCGCCGGCCCGCTGCGCATGCTCGGCCGCGGCGGCAACGACGCGCTGCATGGCGGCACCGGCAATGACCTCATCAATGGCGGCGCCGGCGACGATACGGTCTCGGGCGGCGGCGGAAGGGACCGGCTGACGGGCGGCACGGGCGACGATGTCTTCGTCATCGGGCCGGAGGCCGGCCACACCCTGGTCTATGATTTCGGCCGGGGCGCGGACCGGCTGGACCTCAGCGCCTTCGGCATCACCGATTTCGCCGGCGCCATGGCCAGCGCCCGCCAGGCCGGCAGCCAGGTGCGCCTCGAGCTCGGCGGCGGCGTGACCGTGGCGCTCCGCCAGACCACGCTCGCCAGCCTGGACGCCGCGGACTTCCTCTACGCCGCCGCCACGGCGCCGGTCACCATCACGGAGGATCGGAGCCATGACGGCGAAGACGGCACGCCGCCGGGTGGCGACGGGTCATCGCTGTCCATCCAGCTCTACGGCGCCGCGGACCTGGTCACGGGCGGCACGGCGGCGGACAGCGTGCAGCGCAGCGGCACCGTCACCGGCGGCGATGGCGCGGATGGCGCCGCGGGCCCGGCCGGCGCGGCGGGGGCGGAGACGCTGACCCCTGGCGACCCGCTGACCACCCGCGTCACCGGCTATGGCGAGGCAGGCCAGGCCGGTGGCGATGGCGGCGCGGGCGGGGAGGCGACGGCCATCGCCGACGATGCCGGCGCGCGGCTCGGCGTGGCGGGCATGGCGCAGGACAGCTCGGTCCTGCAGGTCGCGGCCCAGGGCGGCTCCGGCGGCGCGGGCGGGCAGGGCGGCGCGGGCGGCGCCTCCGCGCATGAGGAGGATACGGAATTCTTCGTCGCCGGCTCCTCCGTCAGCCTCACCAACCATCTGGCGGGCCAGGGCGGCGCGGGCGGGGCGGGCGGCATGGGCGGCGCGGGCGGCCGCGCGACGGCCCTGGTGACCGACTATGCCGGCGACCACACCGCCGCCATGCAGCACGCCGTGACCGCCCTGGCCACCGGCGGCCAGGGCGGCGCGGGCGGGGCCGGCGGGACGGGCGGCATCGGCGCCTTCGACGATGACCTCTCCGGCGCGCGGGATGGCGGGGAAGGCGGCGCGGGCGGTGCCGGCGGCGCGGGTGGCGATGCCGTGGCGCGGGTGCTGGGCGTGAAGGGCGCCGCCAGCCCGGATGTGGACTGGACGCTGACCGCCACCGCCACCGGCGGGCGGGGTGGCGATGGCGGCGCGGGCGGCGAAGCGGCCTTCAACCGCACCTCCACGCTGCGCAACGATGACGGCACCATCACCGGCGGCGTGGTGGAGGAAGGCCGCGACATCGGCGGCGATGGCGGCCGGGGCGGCGATGGCGGCGATGCGGAGGCCGAGATCAGCGGCGCCTATATCAGCACGCCCGACCTGGTGGAGACGCTGGTGCGGCTGGAAGGCGCGGCCACGGGCGGCGCGGGCGGTGCCGGGGGCGCGGGCCATGCCGGCATCGGCAGCGACGGCAGCGCGACGGTGGACGGCATCACCACCAACAGCCATGCCGGGGTGGCGGGCCTCGATGGCGCGGCGGGCGCGCGGGGCGCGGCCACCATCATCATGCGGGACAACACCATCCTGACCGGCGATGGCCGGGACATCGTGCAGGTCGCCACCTTCTTCGACGGGGCGACCCACACGCTGGTGTTCGACGGCAACCGCTTCGATGGCGGCGCGGATCGCGACAGCCTCGACCTCTCCGCCGTCTATGGCGGCTTCGGTGCCACGGTGGATGTGGCGGCGGGCCGGCTGACGCTGGGCGGCACCGGGGCCAATGTGATGCGGGGCTTCGAGGATTTCGTCGGCACGGAAAGCGCCGACCGCTTCATCGATGGCGTGGGGGAACAGGTCTATCGCGGCGGCAGCGGCGCGGATGTCTTCGTCTTCGCCCCCGGCCACGGCCAGGACAGCATCAAGGACTTCACGCAGGGGGAGGACCTGATCGACCTGACCGCCTTCGGCTATGCCGATTTCGCCGCCGTGCAGGCGCTGATGGGCGCTTCGCCGCCGGGCTACGAGTACCCCTATGTGGTCGTCAGCACCTCCGGCGGCACGGGCCTCAGCCTCAGCTTCGCCGTGGATACCGTGCTGACCGCCGCCGACTTCATCCTGTAGCGCGGCATCCCGTCGCGCGGGGGCCGCGCCTCAGCTGTTCAGCAGGGCGTCGATGTCGTCCTGGCCCAGGTCGCCGCCGGACGGCGCCTCGACCGTGCGGATCGCGGTCGGCACATGCACGCTCTGCCGCGGCGAGTCCGACTTGCTGCCATCCGGCACCATCGTCTCCAGCATGTTCTCCACCTGCTGCAGGTGCTGGATGGCGCGGCGGATGCGCTGGCCGGTCACGTCCTGGAAGCTGCAGGCTTCGAAGATCGAATTGACGCGCGCCGCGATGGCGGCGACGGCGGAGGCATCCTGGCTGCCGCCCGCGACCCAGTCCTGGATCGCCTCCGCGGCTTCCATGATGGTGTTGGCGGCGGCTTCCGTCGCCTGCACCACCGCTTCCAGCTCCAGCCCGCTGTTGCGCGTGGCGGCGGCCGGCACGGCGATGAGCTGCGAGATCTGTTCCTGGATGCGCGCCAGCTCGCCCGCCATGCGGGATTCGCCCATGTCGGCGATCTCCACGCTGGCATGCAGCTCCGCCGACAATTCGGCGATGCGCCGGTCCACGAAGCTGTGGAGTGCCGAGAGTGCCGGATCGAGTTCCGCCCGAAGGGCCGCGCGAATGGCGGCTTCCGAGGTCTCGGCGCCCGGGTCGATCGTCATGGACATGCAGCATCATCCCCGTCGCGCCGGCCCTCACCAATGGTGGCGCGGTAGGAGAGGGATGACATGCTGGAATGAACAACCCGTTGCCGGGTGCCAAATGTGGTCATGTCCCTGGCCGTGCCGCGCGCCGCGCTCAGGCCGCGGCCGGCACCATCACGCGGCGGCGGCGCATCGCGACCGCGCCCGCCGGCATGGCGGAGAAGAGGTCCTTCTCCGCCTCCATGATCGCGACGCCGGCGATGCGCGGGCAGAGCGTCCGCCCCGCGCGCTCCACCGCCGGGGCGGCGGCGCGCAGCAGGCGCAGCCCGTAGGGCGGCAGGAACAGCGCGGCGTCCTCCGCCTCCACCCGGAACAGGTGGCGGGCCAGCAGCCGCGTCAGCTGCCCGGCGGAATAGGGCTGCCCATGGCCGAAGGGCGTGCGTTCCAGCTGCGCCCAGAGGCCGAGGCGGTTCGGCACGACGATGATCAGCCGCCCATCGTCGCGCAGCACGCGCCAGGCCTCCCGCAGCAGGCGCCGGGCGTTCTCCGCCGCTTCCAGCCCATGCACCAGCAGGATGCGGTCGATGCTCGCATCGGCGAAGGGCAGCGCCTCCTCCTCCGCCACCAGCGCGGCGGAGGGGCGGGCGGCGCCGGGCCAGGGGCCGGGCAGCACGGGCGGCCAGGCGGTGGGCGGGTGGCCATGCGCGGCATGCGCGGTGGTCAGCGCCAGGCAGGCCCGCGCCTCCGCCTGCCAGAGGCCGAGATAGGGCGCGGCATGGCCGATGCCGAGCACGGTCATGCCGGGCAGCGCGGGCCACAGCCTGGCCAGCCGGGCGCGCACCAGGCGCGCCGCCGCCTCCCCTCCGGCGGAGGCGTAGAACGCCTCCAGGGCATGGACCTCGATCGTCATGCCGGGGATATAGGGGATGAAGCCCCCGGTTTGGACGGGGGCGCAGGACCGGGAGCCGGATTGCCATGTCGGTCAAGGTTGAGGCGGTCCCCTGCCTCGAGGACAACTACCTCTGGCTGCTGAAGGACGGGCCCACGGGCGCCATCGGGATCTGCGACCCGGGCGAGGCCGGGCCGGCCATCGCGGCGGTGGAGGCGGCGGGCGGCACGCTGGATGCCATCTTCCTCACCCACCATCACGGCGACCACATCAACGGGGTGGAGGAGTTGCGCGCCCGCTACCCGCAGGCGCGCGTCATCGGCGGCAAGCCGGACCTGCACCGCCTGCCGAAGCTGGACGAGGCGGTGGGCGAGGGCGACGAGGTGGTCTTCGGCGCCGCCCGCGCGACCGTCATGCACCTGCCCGGCCACACCACCGGCCATATCGCCTTCCACTTCGCCGCCGACCATTTTCTTCTGTGCGGCGACATCGTCTTTGCCCTGGGCTGTGGCCGCCCGCTGGAAGCCGGGGGGATGGAGGCGCTGTACAAATCCTTCAAGCGACTGGCGAAACTGCCGCCCAATACGCGCTTCTGCTGCGGCCATGAATACACCGAGACGAATGCCCGCTTCGCCCTGACCATCGAGCCCGAGAACAAGGCGCTGCGGGCGGAGGCCGAGGCGGCCGCGGCGCTGCGCGCGGCCGGCCGGCCGACCGTGCCGACCACGCTGGCGCAGGAACTCTCGGGCAATCCCTATTTCCGCGCCCGCGACCTGGCGGAATTCACCGCCCGGCGGGAAGCCAAGAACCACTTCAGGTGAGGAACAGCCGGTGAAACTGCACTACGCCCCCGCCAGCCCCTTCGTCCGCAAGGTGCTGGCCTGCGCCATCCTGCGGGGCATCGACGACCGGATCGAGACGGTGATGACCGATCCGCATTCCTCCCCCGCCCACCTGCTGCGGGACAACCCGCTCTCGAAGATCCCGGCCCTGGTGCTGGAGGATGGGCGGGCGGTCTATGACAGCCCGGTGATCTGCGAATACCTGGACACGCTGGGCGATGCGCCCGCGCTGTTCCCGCCCACCGGCAGCCCGGCGCGGCTGACGGTGCAGATCCGCCACGCGCTGGCGGATGGCATCATGGATGCCGCCGTGGCGCGGCGCGGCCAGTCCGCCCACCCGCAGGACGAGGCCCGCGCCGCCTTCATCGCCCGCCAGAAGGCGGCGGTGGAACGCGGCCTGGCGGCGCTGGAAGGGAGCCCGCCGGCCGGGCTCGGCGATGTCGGCTCCGTCGCCGTCGCCTGCGCGCTCGGCTACCTCGATTTCCGCTTCGGGCATGAACCCTGGCGGGACGCGCATCCGAAGCTGGCCGCCTGGTATGCGGAGGTCTCCGCCCACCCGGCGCTGTCGCGCACCGCGCCGGGCTGAGATGAGCACCAGCCTCGCCTGGGACGAACGCTACGCCGGCGGTGGCTTCCAGTTCGGGGAGGCGCCGAACCTCTACCTCGAAAGCCTCGGCCCGCGGCTGCGGCCGGGGATGCGGGCGCTGGCGCTGGGCGATGGGGAGGGGCGGAACGGCGCCTGGCTGGCGGGCCAGGGGCTGGACGTCACCTCGCTCGACTGGTCGCCGGTGGGATCGGCCAAGGCGGCCGCGCTGGCGGCGCGGCGGGGGGTGGCGATGCGCTGCGTCACCGCCGATGCCAGCGCCTGGGCGTATCCGGAAGCGGGCTTCGACCTCGTGGCCTGGATCTACCTGCACCTGCCGCCGGCGGACCGCGCGGCGGCGGCGGCGGGCGTGGTCCGCAGCCTCGCGCCCGGGGGGCTGCTGGCGCTGGAATGCTTCACCCCCGCCCAGCAGGGCCGGCGCAGCGGCGGGCCGAAGATGGCGGAGCTGCTCTGGTCCCGCGCCATCGTGGAGGATCTCTTCGGCAGCCTCACGGTGCTGGAACTGCTGGAGGGGACCGTCCACCTCGATGAAGGCCCGCGCCACCAGGGCCCCGCCGAGGTGGTGCGCGCGCTGCTCCGCAAGCCGGGCTGAGGGACCGCCGCCGACTTTGTCGGGAAGCGTCGGCGCCCCCCGGCGGTTAACAGGTTTGTTGCGGAGCCAAGGGCAATTGGGACCTGCACGGATGAGCCGTGCCGCCCGGAATAGCCGGGCGGGACTGGGGACGGACAGGAGGTTGCGGTGGCGAAGCAGGAAGCGATGGGCGTTGGTGGGGCGCTCTGTGAACCGGTGGCCGTGGGCATGGGCGCCGAGGGTTTCAGCATCGACCTGGTGACGCGCGCGGGCGAACGCCTGATGCTGCGCATGGATGCGGCCTCCGCGGGCCAGCTGGCGGCGCTGGTCAGCGCCTGCCTGGCGAAGCCGGCGCGGGCCCGGCGGGCGCTGGCCGCCTGATCACCGCGCCTTGGCGGCCTGACTACCGCGCCCTTGCGGCCCGACTACCGCGCCTTGGCGGCGACGAAGCCGCCACCGGCGACCATCAGCGTGGCGACCAGCACGCGGATGGACAGCGTGCCCTCCCCGGCCGCGATGAGCAGCAGGGTGGAGGCGACGGGAACGGCATAGGCCAGCGTGCCGAGCAGGCGCGGATCCCCGCGCTTCATGCCGATGTCCCAGAGGAAGAAGGCCGCGCCCACCGGGCCGAGGCCGAGCAGCAGCACCGCGATCGCCTGCCGCGCATCGGGCATCACCGTGGCCTCGAAGGCCAGGTGCGCCAGCAGGGCCAGCGCGGCGGTCGCCAGGCAGAAGCCGGCCACCGCTTCCGTCGGCACGCCGGCCAGCTTCGCCGTGCCGGATGTGACGGAATAGACCGCCCAGGTGACGGCGCAGCCCAGCGCCGCGAGGAAGCCGGGCAGGGCCTCCGGCGGGAAGCTCGCCCCCGTGCCGACCAGGATGGCGCAGCCCGCGAAGCCGAGGCCGACGCCGGCCAGCCGCGCCGGGCCGAGCGCCAGGCCGCGCAGCGGCGCGGCCAGCAGCACGATCAGCAGCGGCCAGAGGTAGTTGATGAGGTTCGCCTCCACCGCCGGCGCCAGGGCGAGCGCGATGAAGTAGAGCGCGTGGTAGCCGAACAGCCCGCCCACGCCATGCGCCCAGGCGAGCGGGCTCTGCCGCAGCGCGCCGAGCCGCCCCGTGGCCGCGACGACGGCGAGGCCGACGATGCCCCCGACCGCGAAGCCCATGGCCGTGATCTGCAGCGGCGGGATGCCGGCGGCGAGGCGCGAGAGCAGCGCGAGGAAGGCCCAGAGGGCAAGGGCGCCGCAGCCGGCGAGGGTGGCGGGAGACATGCGCCCGCTATAGCGCCTGGCGGTGCTGCTGCGAGCCTCCCGCCCCGTCCTTGCGCGCGGCCGCAACGAACCCGCACACTGGGCCATGTCGGACCAGCCCGCTCCGCGCCGCATCATCCTCCTGGCCCTGCTGGGGGGCCTCTGCCTGGCGCCCCTGACAGGGGCGAGCGCGCAGACAGCGCAGGACCAGGCGGTGGCGCTCGATGCCGTGCGCCGGCTTGGGCTGGGCCGGAACCTGTCGCAACTCGCGGTCCAGGCGGGGATGCGGACCCAGACCTACACCATGGTCGCCACGCAACTTGGCCCTTTCCGCGCCCATGCGCTTCTGTCGCAACACGTCCAGGAGGTCGCCCCGCGCTACCAGGAGGCGTGGGACCGGAATCTCGCTGCCGCGCATCTGGAGCGTCTGACGGCGCCGGAGCTCGCCTCCCTCGCGGAACTTGGCCCGCGTTCGCCAGCCGTGCCCAAGTGGATGGCCGAGCAGGCTGCGATCGGCACCGCCATGCAGGCGCGGTCGAGCGATCTGCTGCAACGGATGCTCGCGGAGGTGCTGGCAGGCATCTTCCAGTCCATGCCGCCTTCGCGCTGAACGGGATGCCCGCGGTCGCGGCAGGCGCTCGCTGGCGTCAGTCGAATTGCGGGTCCACCGGCACGCGCAGCGCCTCCGCCAGCCGGTTCGTCTCCGCCGCCATGCCGACGATGGCGAGCAGCTCCCCGTACTGCGCCTCCGTCATGCCCTTGGCCCGCGCGGCCGCGGTGTGGCTGGCGGTGCAATAGGCGCAGCCGCTGGTCATGGAGACGGCGAGGTACAGCATCTCCTTCACCACGGGATCGATCGCGCCCGGGCCCATGACGGCGCGCAGGCTGTCCCAGGTCCGGCGCAGCAGCGGTGGATCGACGGCCAAGGCCTTCCAGAAATTGTTGACGTCCTCGACGCCGCGCGCGGCCTTGATCTCGTCGAAGACCGCCCGCGCCTCGGGCGCCGCCTCCGCGTAGGACAGCAGCCTAGGCATGCGGCAGGGGCTTGTAGGGCAGGGGCCGGAAGCTGGTGCCGTACAGCGCGATGTCGCGCCAGACATCGCCGGCCACATAGGGGTCCGGCGCCATCCAGTCGCGCACCGCGGCATGCGTCAGGTGGCGCGTCACGGCGATGGAGCCGCGCATCGTCCCCGCCGCATCCAGCAGCGCGCCGCCGAACAGCAGCGTGCCATCGGCCGCCATGGGGCGGACGCGGTCGAAATGCCCCTGCCGGTTCGCCAGGCGCCGTTCCAGCGCGCCCGCATCCGTGCCGTCCCAGGCGATGGCGATGGTGTGGGTCCGGCCCTGCGGCACCGCCTGCGGCCAGCCCTGGTAGGGCAGGGGGGCGATGCGGAAGGGATGCGCCTCCACCCGCTGCCAGACGCCCTGGTGCGCGAAGGGCTCGGCGGCCAGGTAGGCGTCGCGCGCGGCCTCCTCGCCCGCGATCATCATCAGGGAGCCGAGGCTGCGCCCGGCCTCGTCATGCAGCGGCAGGCCGAGCAGCAGGCGCCCAGCCTCGGCTTCCGCGGTGATGAAGGCGACATGCGCGTCGCGCGCCGCCGCGCGGCGGGCGGGGGCATCGGCATCCGTGCCGTCGAAGGCGATGATGGCGGTGGTCATGGCGGTCTCCAGGGCGGGGGAGGACGCGCCTCCCCCCGCCGGCCTCAGTACATGTGCTGGCCGCCGTTGATGGACAGCGTGGAGCCGGTGATGAAGTCGGCCTCGTCCGCC
This sequence comes from Falsiroseomonas ponticola, assembly GCF_016805305.1. GTDB lineage: Bacteria > Pseudomonadota > Alphaproteobacteria > Acetobacterales > Acetobacteraceae > Falsiroseomonas > Falsiroseomonas ponticola. Next base: position 1,287,367 of record NZ_JAERQN010000001.1, read on the forward strand.
GTCAGGAAGGCGACGCCGCGGGCGATGTCCTGCGCGGTGCCGAGGCGGCCGCGCGGGATGCGGGCGATGATCTTCTCCAGCACGTCGGCGGGCACGGCGCGCACCATCTCCGTGTCCACATAGCCGGGCGCGACGGCGTTGACCGTGACCTGGTTGCGGGCACCTTCCTGCGCCAGCGCCTTGGTGAAGCCGTGGATGCCGGACTTGGCGGCGGCGTAGTTCACCTGGCCGAGCTGCCCGGCCTGGCCGTTGACGGAGCCGATGTTGACGATGCGGCCGAACTTCCGGCTGCTCATCCCGTCCCACACCGCCTTGCACATGTTGTAGCAGCTGCCGAGGTTGGTATCGATCACGTCGTCCCACATCTGGCGCGTCAGCTTGCGCATCATGGCGTCGCGCGTGATGCCGGCGTTGTTCACCAGGATCTCGATGGGCCCGACCTCGGCCTCGATCTTCTGCACGGCGGCGACGCAGGCATCGTAGTCACCGACGTCGAACTTGTAGCAGGGGATGCCGGTGCGCTCCGTGAAGGCCTGCGCCGCGGCATCGTTGCCGGCGTAGGAGGCGACGACCTTGCGGCCCGCCGCCTGCAGCGCCTCGCTGATCGCGGCGCCGATGCCACGCTGACCGCCCGTCACCAATGCTACCCGTGCCATCCCGGCTCTCCTGTCTTGGTTGTCGCGGTGCCTGGGGCACCGCCCGCTTCCCTGCATGCCACCGGGCCCAGGGCCGGCGGACACCCTCCATCCTCGCCCGCCCGGCGCGGGAGAGCAAACGGGCATCCGGCGCGAGAAACACGACGTTTTGATTCATATCAAGGCGTCAACGAGTGGCGCTGCCTAACCTTCCCCCTGTCCCGAGGCGCCCAAGGCGCCGCACGGACGTTCCTGGACGTTTCCTCCCTGAACTCAGCCCCGGCGGGCAACCCGCCGGGGATTTTTTTGCGCGCGGCGGCCATGGAGCATGCCGGGCCGGCGTGGGGTGCGCCGGCCGGGGCGCGCGGGGCCGGGATCAGCGGCGATCGCGCCATGGCGCGCCTTGTCGCGCGGCGCGGGCGGTACAAGGTGTGGCTGATGCGGCGATTACAACTTCCAGTGGAAAACGGCGGGATGCGATTTTGTCTTCACGGATATGTGATCGGTATGCAATACGCTTAACACCGGCCGCGCTTGGGCCCTACCCCAGGACCAACACCATGCAGACCACGCTGCCTGCTTCCTCCGATGGCGAGAAGACCGACCAGGCTGCCATCATGCTGATGCTGGCCTATGTCGAGGCGGAATGCAGACGCCTCGGCGCCGATGCCGCGGCGCGGCATGCCGCCATGGCGGCATCCCTGCTGCCGTCCCAGGGCGCGCCGGCGGGCGCCCGGCTGCACTGAGGCGCTTCAGCCCCGCCGCAGCAGGAACAGGGCCTGTTCGCCGAACAGGTTCGCCAGCCAGGGCGACCGTTTCCAGGGCGTGCTGAGGCCCTTGTCGTCCACCGCCAGCCACTTCTCGACCACATAGCCCTCCATCGCGCAGAGCGCGAAGAAGTCCCGGATCGTGCAGGGATGGATGTTCGGCGTCTCGTACCAGGGCCGGCTCCAGGTCTCGTTGTCCGGCATCCGGCCATCCAGCAGCAGCTTCACCCGCAGCTGCCAGTGCCCGAAATTGGGGAAGGAGACGATGGCCCGCCCGCCGATGCGCAGCATCTGGCGCAGCACCTCCCGCGGCCGTTCCACCGCCTGCAGGGTGCGGGACAGCACGACATAGTCGAAGGCGCCGTCGGGATAGAAGGCGAGGTCGGTATCGGCATCGCCATGGATCACCGGCAGCCCGGCCGCGACCGCTTCCGTCGCCTCCGCCATGTCGATCTCGATGCCCCGGGCATCGGCGGCCTTGTGGCGGGTCAGGTGCTCGATCAGCGCGCCGTCGCCGCAGCCGATGTCGAGCACGCGGGCGCCGGGCTGGATCATTTCCGCGATCAGGCGGAGGTCGAGGCGCATGTTCTTGGCGACGAAGCGCACCTCGGCGGCGTCGGGCACGGGCATTCCCATCCGTTGCAGGCGTCGCGGGGGGGTCTAGCTTTCCCCCCGCGCGGCGTCCAGCAGCGGGATCAGGACGTCGCTTCCTGCCAGGACAGGCGGCGGGCCTTGAAGTTCCGGTACACCTCCTCCCCGGCCACGATGGGGGCGAAATCCTCGCCGGCCGGGGCTTCCCCCACCAGCGTCACCGGGTCGATGCGGGTGTGGTAGGAGGGGTGGACGAAGAGCGGGATGGAGTAGCGTTCCCGCCCCGACCGGTTGACCACCTTGTGCATCGCCGCCTGGTAGCGGCCATTGGTCCAGCGGCGCAGCAGCTTGCCGGCGTTGACCACCATCGCCTCCCGGTTCGGTACCACCGGCAGCCAGTCGCCGGAGGGGCCCTGCACCGCGAGGCCGCCATTCATGTCCTGCACCAGCAGGGTGATCAGCCCCTCATCCGCATGGGCGCGCACGCCGATATCGGTGCGCTCCGCGATCGCCTCCGCCGGCGGGTAATGGATGACCCGCATGTTGGAGTAGCTCTCCCGCGCCGCCTCCGCGAAGAAATCCTCGGCCACGCCGAGATGCAGCGCGACGGCGGCCAGGATGTGCTGGCCGCATTCATACATGGCGCGGTAGCAGGCCTCGACCCTTTCGCGGAACCCCGGCATGTCGGGCCAGGGCGTCTCCGCATGGAAGGGCAGGGCGCGGAGTTCCGGGTCCGCGGGCCGGGCGAAATGGCCGATGCTGAAGGCCTCGTGCCCGCCCGGCTTCTCCCCGGGCATGGCGCTGTCGAACATCGGCACATAGCCGCGGTTGTTGCGGCGGTCCTGCACCTGGCGCTTCCAGGCTTCCGGCCGGTCGAAGAAGGCCTCCGCCGCCGCGAAGGCGCCCTGCAGCGCCGCCTGCGGCACGCCATGGCCCACCAGCTGGATGAAGCCGTAGCGTTCGAAGGCGGCGCCGATGGCCTTGGCCGCATGGGCGCGGTCGGCCGCCGTGCCGTGCAGGAAGGGCTCGAAATCAAGGGTCGGGATCGCGTCGTTCATGGCGGCGTGCCTCAGCTGGTCACCACCAGGCGACGCTCCGCGGCGGGCGGCAGGAAGGCGTCGGTATAGACATCCTCCGGCTTCAGCTTCGGCGCCATGCCATAGGCTTCCTCCACCGCCGCCAGGCCCTGCTGGAAGCGGGCGGGGACGACGGCGGAGAGGCCGTTGGCCAGGACGTGGTCGGAGACGATCTGCTCCCGCAGCGAGACCTGCTGGCGCTCGGCCTCGATCGCGACATCGGTCAGGGGCTCGGCGGTCTTCAGGGCGGCGATGCAGCCGGCGGGGTCGCGATAGGCTTCCCGCAGCGAGCGCATGCCGCCGGCGACGACGGCGCGGACCAGTTCCGGGTTGCGCCGCGCATAGTCGCGCGTGGTCAGCCAGCAGGTGCCGTAGAGCGGCAGGCCGAAATCGCGGTACCAGAGGATGCGCTGCTGCGGCCAATCCATGCCGAGCGCCTTCAGCGACATGCCGGTGCTGGTCGCGGCGCCGGTGATGCCGTCCGCGCGGCGCTGCACCAGCATGGGCTCCCGCAGCTCCGGCCGCACCGTCAGCCAGTTGACCTTGCTGGCATCGAAGCCGGCGGCGCGGGCGAAGGCCGGGAAGATCTGGCGGCCGGCGTCGCTGTCGGGCGCCGCCAGCGTCCGGCCCTCGAAATCCTTCGGCGCGCGGATCGGCCCATCCTCCCGCACCGTGGCGCAGAGCAGGCTGCGGTCGCCGAAGACGCCGACGACGACGAGGCCGGCATTCGGGTTCTCCGCGATGAACTTGATGACGGGGTTGATGTCCGCCTGGGCGATTTCATAGGCGCCGCCCGCCACATCGATGGGCACCCGGCCCGACCCGAAGCCGCGGTCGATCTGCAGCTCGATGCCCGCATCGCGGAAGAATCCCTTCTCCCGCCCGTAGAGCATGAAGGCGTTGGGGCCCTGGAAGGCCCAGTCCACCTGGTACTTCACGCGGGGAAGCCCCTGGGCGCGGAGCGCGGGGGCGGCGAGCAGGCTGGCGGCGGCAAGACCGAGGGTGCGGCGGGCGATCGGCATGGGCGGAGCCTCCGGGCTGGGTGCCCGGGGCCCTGCAAACCACGGGCCAGCCTTCAGGCGGCGGCGAGGGGCCGGGGCGGCAGGTTCGTGGTCGTGCCGCCGCTGGTCGCGGTCCAGCCGCCATTCGAGATAACCAGGGCGGGGGAAGCGGCGGAGCCTTTGCTGCCAGCGCCGCACATCGACCATGGCCGTCGGCGGCGCCCAGACGATGTCCATGCCGCGGTGGCGGATGCGGCGATAGACATGCAAATGCCCGCAGGCGATCACCCTCACGCCGCCCCCCGCGCAGGCCTCCAGGAAGCGCGCGCGGGGCGCGGGCGGCATGACGCTGGTGGTGAAGGCGGTTGCCGCCGGATCGCCGTCGAAGGGCGGCATATGGACGAAGACCATCGCGTCCTGCCCGCCCCGCTTCGCGAGCGTCTCCGCCAGGAAGGCCTCCTGCGCCGCTTCCTCCGGCAATCCGCTGCCCATCAGCGCGGTGTCGAGGCCGATGAGGCGCCAGCCCGCCGCATCCATCGACCACCATTGCGGCCCGACATGGTCCCGCCAGGCCTGGATGCGTGCCGCGTTGATCGGCTGGGCGAGGCGGGAGAAGGCCGGCGCCTCCCCGATATCATGGTTGCCGGGGATGGCCGCCCAGCGGATGCCGAGGCCACGCAGCGCCGCGGCGCCGAAGGCGAGGTCCGCCGGCGCCGCCGGGCCGTTGAAGGCGACGTCGCCGCCATGGACGATCAGGTCCGGCGGGTCGGCGCGCATCGCCTCCGCGAAGACCGCCCAGTTGTCGGCGAAGTAGCCATGCGTTGGCGAGAGATGGGTGTCCGTCACCTGCACCAGCCGTAGCGCGCCCATATCCGATCCGGTCCCCTGTGGCGGCCGCAATCTGCGGCGGGCGCGTGACAGGGGCGGGACGGGGGCGTGACGTTTCGGCGAAGGCGGCTGTCACGCGCCGGACGCCGAAGCGTCGTCGGCGCATCACACCAGGCTGGCACACAGGGGCGAACCGAGGAGCCCCGCCATGGCCGCCACCCGCCGCGCCGTCCTGACCCTGCCCGCCATCGCCGCCGCGCCTCGCGCAGCCTTCGCGCAATCCGCCGATCCGCGGCCGGTGCTGACCATCGGCGTCGCCGAATTGCCGCCGACGCTGGAGCCGGCGCGGGAGCTCTCCAATGTCGGGACCCGCGTCACCTACTCGATCTTCGACACGCTGATCCGGCGCGACTTCCTCGGCACGCCGGATGGCGGGGGCTCCGCGCTGAAGCCGCATCTCGCCACCGCCTGGGAACGCAACGGGCCGCACCAGCTGACACTCCGGCTGCGCGACGACGTGCTGTTCCACAATGGGGACCGGCTGACGGCGGAGGATGTGGTCTACACCTTCACCTCCCGCCGCATGTTCGGCCCGGATGCGCTGATGCCGGAGGCGCGGTCCTACTTCGCCACCCTGGCGGGGGTGGAGGCGCTGGGCCCGCATGCCGTGCGCTTCACGACGCGGGTGCCCGACGTGCTGCTGGAACAGCGGCTCGCCAGCTGGTGCGGCTGGATCGTCAACCGTCGCGCCTATGAGGAGCGGGGCTTCGACGGCTTCAGCCGCGCCCCCATCGGCACCGGCCCCTTCAAGGTGCGGGAGCTGCAGACGGACCAGCGCATCACGCTCGATGCCTTCGACGACTATTTCATGGGCTGGCCGACCGCGCGGGGCGTCGTGTTCCGGCAGATTCCCGAACTCGCGGCCCGCGTCGCGGCGCTGCAATCCGGCGGCGTGGACCTCATCACCAATGTGCCGCCGGACCAGGTGGCGCAGCTGCGGCGGACGCCGGGTGTCACGGTCCGCAACGTCGTGCTCGCCAATGTCCATGTGCTGACCTTCGACGAACGCGGTGCGGGCATGGGCGACCGGCGGGTGCGCCAGGCGCTGGGCCTGGCGCTGGACCGCAAGCTGCTGGTGGACACGCTGTGGGACGGCGCCGCCGTGGTGCCGCCGAGCCACAATTTTCCCGAATACGGCCCGATGTTCCTGCAGGGCCGGTCACTCCGCTTCGACCAGGCGGCGGCGCGGCGGCTGCTGCGGGAGGCGGGGTATCGCGGCGAGGAGATCGCCTATCGCACCATGCCCAACTACTACACCAATGCCCTGAAGGCGGCGCAGGTGGCGGTGGAGATGTGGAAGGAGGTCGGCATCAACGCGAAGCTCCAGGTGGTGGAGAACTTCGCGCAGATGCGCGGTGCGGGGCAGCAGATCGGCAACAACTCCAACTCCACGCGGCTGCCCGACCCGCTGGGCTCGCTGTGGATCTCCTGGGGGCCGTCCAGCTGGTTCCAGGTGAGCGGCGCCTTCCGCAGCACGGAGGCCTTCAACGCCGCCGGCCGCGCGCTGGAGGCCGAGACGGACCCCGAGGCACGGAAGGCACTGTTCCAGCGCATGCTGGATGCGTGGGAGGAGGAGGCGCCGGGCACGGTGCTGTACCAGCCCGCCGAATTCTACGCGATGCGCAGCCGCGTGCAGTGGCGGCCCTACACCTTCTACTTCATGGACCTGCGGCCGGATAATCTGCGCTTCGGGTAGGCCCTAGACGCCGACGAGTGTCTTGGCGCTCCGGCTAGACGCCGACGCGCTCGGCAGCACCCTTCAGGAACCCGCCGAGCGCCCGGTGGAAGACCGGCTCGTCCAGCAGGAAGGCGTCGTGGCCCTTGTCGGTCGCGATCTCGACGAAGGAGACATTGGCCGCGGCGGCGTTCAGCGCGCGGACCAGGGCGCGGCTTTCCTCGGTGGGGAAGAGCCAGTCGCTGCTGAAGGAGGCCACCAGGAAGCGGGTGCGGGTGCCGCGGAAGGCGTTCGCGACCTCCCCCCCATGCTCCGCGGCCAGGTCGAAGTAATCCATGGCGCGGGTGATGGTCAGGTAGCTGTTGGCGTCGAAGCGGCGGACGAAGGTGCTGCCCTGGTGGCGGAGGTAGCTTTCCACCTCGAACACGTCCTCGAGGAAGGTCAGCGCCGAGGCACCCCGCAGCCGGCGGCCGAACTTCCGCCCCAGCGCCGCCTCCGACAGGTAGGTGATGTGGGCGACCATGCGGGCGACGGAGAGGCCCTTGGCCGGGATGCGCCCATCCTCCCAGTAGCGGCCACCCTTCCAGTCGGGGTCGCCATGGATGGCGGCGCGGCCGACCTCATGGAAGGCGATGTTCTGGGCGGAGTGGTAGGAGGCCGTCGCGATGGGCGCCGCGGCCACCACCATGTCCGGGTAGGTCGCGGCCCATTCCAGCACCTGCATCCCGCCCATGGACCCGCCGACGACCGCCAGCAGGCGATCGATGCCGAGGTGATCGACCAGCCGCTTCTGGGCGCGGACCATGTCGCGGATGGTGATGGAGGGGAAATCGATGCCCCAGGGCCGGCCCATGGGCTGGCCCTCGGCATCCGTCATCTCCTCGGCGGGGCCGGAGGAGCCCATGCAGCCGCCCAGCACATTGGCGCAGATGACGAAGAAGCGGTCGGTGTCCACCGGCTTGCCGGGGCCGACCAGCGTGTCCCACCAGCCGGACTTGCCCGTCAGCGGCTGGGTTTCCGCCACATACTGGTCGCCGGTCAGCGCGTGGCAGATCAGCACGGCGTTGGTCCGCAGCGCATTCAGCCTGCCATAGGTGCGATAGGCGACGGCGAGCGGCTTGATGACCGCGCCGCTGTCCAGCGCCAGGCCATCGGCGAAGACGGCGCGCTGGTGGTCGAGCTGGGGAAGGGGGGCCAGGGCCTCGGTCACATCGGTCTCGGGGCGTTTCCGCGGCAGGAATAGGCGGGGTGGCCGGTTCCGGCAACCGCCGCGTGCAAGGGGCACTCCTTGGCGGGGCGGGCCGGCGCGTCTATGGATCACGCCCCCTTTCCCGCCTTCGCCCAGGGACCCCTGCCATGACCGTCATGCCGCGCCCGTCCATCCTCTCGGTCGAGCCCTATGTCGGCGGCGAGTCCAAGGTCCCGGGCGTCAACCGCATCATCAAGCTCTCCTCCAACGAGGGCGCCTTCGGCCCGCCCCCCTCGGCCATCGAGGCGATCGCCGCCAATGCGCGGGAGGCGCATCGCTACCCCGATGGCGGCGCGACCGCGCTGCGGGAGGCGATCGGCAAGCGCTTCGGCCTCGACCCCGCCCGGATCGTCTGCGGCAACGGGTCGGACGAGCTGCTGGCCATGCTGATCCTGGCCTATGGGGGCGAGGGCACGGAGCTGGTCATGTCCGCCCATGGCTTCATGATGTACGAGATCACCGGCCGCTGGGCGGGCTGCCAGGTCATCAAGGTGCCGGAGCGCAACCTGACCGCCGATGTGGACGGGCTGCTGGCCGCGGTCGGGCCGCGGACGCGCCTCATGTTCCTGGCCAACCCCAACAACCCGACCGGCAGCATCCTGCCGCAGAGCGAGGTGGAGCGGCTGCGGCGGGAACTCCGCCAGGACGTGCTGCTGGTGCTGGACTCCGCCTACGCCGAATACGTCACGCGGCCGGACTACGACCCCGGCCAGAAGCTGGTGGACGCCACGCCCAACACGGTGATGACGCGCACCTTCAGCAAGATCTTCGGCCTGGGCGGCATGCGGCTCGGCTGGGCCTATGCGCCGGCGCCGATCGTGGACATCCTCGGCCGCGTGCGCGGGCCCTTCAACGTGAACGCGGCCGCCATGGCGGCCGGCATCGCGGCGCTGGCGGAGCCCGGCTGGATCGAGAAGTCCATCGCCCACAACACGGAATGGCGCGCCAAGGTGGCGGCCGCGATGGAGGCCGCCGGCTTCAAGGTCTGGCCGAGCGAGGGCAATTTCCTCCTGGTCGATTTCGGCGACGGGGCGCGGGCCAAGGCGGCGGATGCGCATCTGCGCGCCCGCGGGCTGATCGTGCGCGCCATGGGCGGCTACGGGCTGCCCCAGTGCCTGCGCGTCACCATCGGCGCCGCCGAGGAATGCCAGATGGTCATCGACGCCCTGACCGATTTCAGCCGGAATGGCTGAGCCCCTCTTCGATCGCCTCTGCCTGCTGGGCATCGGGCTGATCGGCTCCTCCATCGCGCGCGTGGCGCGGGTGCGGGGCGACCTGGCGCGGACCGTGGTGGCGCATGCCAAGACGCCGGCGACGCTGGCGCGGGTGCGGGAACTCGGCATCGCCGATGTGGTGGAGGAGGACCCCGCGAAGGCCGTGCAGGGCGCGGATTGCGTCATCTTCTGCGTGCCGGTCGGCGCCTATGCCGAGGTGATGGCGGCGGTCGCGCCCCAGCTGAAGCCCGGCGCCATCGTCACCGATGTCGGCAGCACCAAGATGAGCGTGATCCGGGACCTCGGCCCGCTGATGCCGGCGGGCTGCCACCTGGTGCCGGCGCATCCCATGGCGGGCACGGAGTATTCCGGCCCCGATGCGGGTTTCCCCGAGCTGTTCCAGGGCCGCTACACCATCATCACCCCCGTCGCCGGCACGGATCCCGAGGCCGTCGAGAAGGTGCGGGAGCTGTGGCGGCGCTGCGGTTCCATGATCGAGACGCTGGACCCCGCCACCCATGACAAGGTGGTGGCCATCGTCAGCCACCTGCCGCATCTGCTGGCCTTCACCATCGTCTCCACCGCCGACGACCTGGCGGAGGAGACGAAGGAGGCGGTGCTGAAATTCGCGGCCTCCGGCTTCCGGGACTTCACCCGCATCGCGGCCAGCGATCCCACCATGTGGCGCGACGTCTTCCTCAACAACCGGGAGGCGCTGCTGGAGATGCTGGCGCGCTTCACGGAGGATTCGCATGCGCTGGGCCGGGCCGTGCGCTGGGGCCAGGCGGAGTTCATCGAGGACCGCATCCGGCGCGGCCGGAAGATCCGGCAGGGGCTGATCGAGCGGAAGCAGGCGTGAGGGTGTGTGGCTTTTAAGCCACTAACCCCTTTAGCCCGATTATGCCGTTTAAGCGCCTTTAGCACCGTTTTTCGGGGTGCCGATCCTTTGGGTCCCGATCCCTGAGGGCGCCGTCCGGTCGCGGGTGGCCCGATGGCGAAGCGAACATAGCCGGAACACCAGCGGGATTCCAGGATAATCGCGCATCGTGAAGCCGGGCTTCATGGTGCATGCGGATCATCCCGGCTGGCGGTGGCGTGGTGGCGGCGCCATCTGGGGCCTGAACCGAGGGAGTTGGGCCATGGACATCACGCGCGCGGGCACCCTGCCTTCCACCCGGGGGCCGGCCGAGTATTTCACCGGCACGGTCCGCATCGACCCGTTGTTCAGCCCGCCGGAGCCGGCCCGGGCGGCGGGTGCGCTGGTGACCTTCGAGCCCGGGGCCCGCACCGCCTGGCACACCCATCCTTATGGCCAGACCGTGATCGTGACCTCGGGCTGTGGCTGGGCGCAGCGGGAGGGTGGCCAGGTGGAGGTGATCCGCCCGGGTGACGTGGTCTGGTTTCCGCCCGGGGAGAAGCACTGGCATGGCGCCACCGCGACCACGGCGATGAGCCACATCGCGGTCCAGGAAAAGCGCGACGGTTCCCCCGTGACCTGGCTGGAACACGTCTCCGACGCCGATTACCGCGGACCCTGAACCCCGCGGTCCAGGGTCCCGCCGGACCCTGGCGAGGGGGGTAAGGGGGGAGCAGCGCTCCCCCCTTCCGACGGCCGTCGCAGCACGAGGATGCCGGCCGCCGCCTGCAGGATCAGGGCGAGGCTGATGGCGGCCGTGGTGGAGGCCGCGTCCCGCATCAGCCCGAAGGCCAGCGGGGCGAGCGCGTAGAGCGCCTGGTTGATCGCCTGCATCAGGGCCACGACGCGCCCGACCTCCGCCGGGGGGAATTCCGCCTGGACGATGAGGGGCGGCAGCGAGAGCAGGTTGCCGACGCCGATGCCGAACAGCGCGCAGCCCAGCAGCAGCAGCCAGGCTTCCCCGCCCGCCAGCATCAGCGCGAGCGAGCCCGCGACCTGGGTGGCGAAGGTGGCGGCCGCGGCCAGGCGGCGCTTTTCCCCGGCCGGCAGCAGCCAGCCCGTGACGGTGCGGCCGAGCAGGGCGAAGACCGTGACCAGGGAGACGGCGAGGCCCGCCCCCTGCACGCCGAGCGTGGGGGCGAGCAGGGAGACGAGGTGCGTCACCAGCCCCATCTGGGCGAAGAGGCCGATGGCGAAGGCGGCGGAGAGGCCGATGAAGCGGGGGTCCCGCAGCAGGGCGGCGCGGTCCCGCGCCGGGGCGGGGGCCTGGGCGGGGGCGGGGCGGGCGGTGGCTTCCCCATCCGGGTGCTGGCCGAATTCGGCGGGGCGGCGGCCCAGCACCAGGCCGGCCAGCGGCCAGACCACGGCGAGCAGCAGGGCGGCGACCACCAGGGTGGCGGTGCCGAATCCCCAGCCCGCGATCAGCCAGGCCCAGAAGGGCGTCATGGCGATGCCGCCGACGCTGGCGCCGTTATAGGCCATGGCGAGGGCGGCGGGGCGGCGGCGGTCGAACCAGGGGATCAGCATGGCATTGATGGCGGCGCCGCTCGCCAGGGCCCATCCCGTGCCGGTCAGCGCCGCCGCCGGTGCCAGCAGCCAGGGATGGGGCGCCCAGCCCCAGCCCAGCAGGCCGAGCGCGGAGGCGGCCGCGGCGGCGCGGGTGGTGGCGGCGATGCCGAAGCGGCGGTGCCAGTCTGGCAGCAGGGCGACGAGGGCGGCCGAGACCAGGAAGTGGAAGGTGACGGCGGCGGAGAGCCAGCCGATGGGCCAGGCGCGGTGTTCGGCCAGCGTCGCGATGAAGATTCCGACGCCGTAGAAGCCGATGCCCCAGGCGAAAATCGCCAGGGCGAAGGCGGCGGCGACGACCCTCCAACCATGGAAGGGTTGGGATGGAAAGGGTGTGCTGGCGGGCATTTGCGGGATGCTGGACGGGGTCGGGGCGCCTGTGAACCGCCATCTTCTGTGAACGGGATGTGTTGCCGCACCGCAATACGCATGCTAAGGCGCGCCCGCCGCGGGACGGGGGTTAGCAAACGCTTACTCCCCTTGATGCGCGATCCGCAGACGCTCTGCCCAGAGACAGGACCGGGACCACCTTGGCCTCCGCAGCGATCAACGCAGACTCGGCCTCCACCAAGGCCCCGAACCCCACCGGGCTGTCGGAGCGCTATGCGCTCGCGCTGTTCGGCATCGTGGACGATTTGCGCCAGCGGGAGCCGGGTGCGGCCGACCGCGTGGCCAAGGACCTGGAGACGCTCTTCGCGCTGTGGCGCGACGATGCCGGCTTCCGCGCCTTCGTCGCCGACCCGCGCTACGACGCGGCGGAGCAGAAGCGCGCCGCCTTCGCGGTGCTGGAGCGCGCGGGGGTGGGCACGGAGGTGCGCAACCTCGTCGGTGTCCTGATCATCAACCGGCGGCTGTCCAGGCTGCCGGAAGTGGCGGCTGCCTTCGGCGCGCTGCTCGCGGCGCGCCGCGGCCAGCAGATCGCCGAGGTCGCGACCGCCCATCCGCTGTCCGACACCCAGCGTGCGCAGATCACCGCGCGGCTGACGGAAGCCGGCTATTCCGGCGTGCAGCTGCGCGAGAGCGTCGATGCCACCCTGCTCGGTGGCCTCGTCATCCGCATCGGCTCTCGCCTTTACGACAACTCACTCAAGTCCAAGCTGCAGCGCCTGCAGTACGCCATGAAGGGGGCCGCTTAACATGGAGATCCGTCCTGCCGAGATTTCGGAGATCCTGAAGGCTCAGATCTCCGGCTTCGACGCCGAGGCCAATGTGGCCGAAGTGGGCACCGTGCTGACCGTCGGCGACGGCATCGCGCGCGTCTTCGGGCTGCAGAACGTGATGGCCGGCGAGCTGGTGGAATTCCCCGGCGCCGGCATCAAGGGCATGGCGCTCAACCTCGAGACCGACAATGTCGGCGTCGTCATCTTCGGTGACGACAAGGGCGTGAAGGAAGGCGACACCGTCTCCCGCACCGGGGAGATCGTGGACGTCGGCGTCGGCAAGGGTTTCCTCGGGCGCGTCGTCGATGCGCTGGGCAACCCGATCGACGGCAAGGGCCCGATCCAGGCGACGTCGCGCATGCGCGTCGAGGTGAAGGCGCCGGGCATCATCCCGCGCAAGTCCGTGCATGAGCCGATGCAGACGGGCATCAAGGCGATCGACGCCCTGATCCCGATCGGCCGTGGCCAGCGCGAGCTGATCATCGGTGACCGCCAGACCGGCAAGACCGCCGTGATCCTGGATACCATCATCAACCAGAAGGCGGCCAACGCCGCCGCGGGCGATGACGAGCACAAGAAGCTCTACTGCATCTATGTCGCCGTCGGCCAGAAGCGCTCCACCGTCGCGCAGCTGGTGAAGACGCTGGAGGAGAACGGCGCGCTCGAGTATTCGATCGTCGTCGCCGCCACGGCCTCCGACCCGGCGCCGATGCAGTTCCTGGCGCCCTATACGGGCTGCACGCTGGGCGAATACTTCCGCGACAACGGCATGCACGCCGTCATCTTCTATGACGACCTGTCCAAGCAGGCAGTCGCCTATCGCCAGATGTCGCTGCTGCTGCGCCGTCCGCCGGGCCGCGAGGCCTATCCGGGCGACGTGTTCTACCTGCACAGCCGCCTGCTGGAGCGCGCGGCGAAGATGAACGACGAGTTCGGCAAGGGTTCGCTGACCGCCCTGCCGGTCATCGAGACGCAGGCCGGCGACGTCTCCGCCTACATCCCGACCAACGTGATCTCGATCACGGACGGGCAGATCTTCCTGGAGACGGAACTCTTCTTCAAGGGCATCCGCCCCGCCGTGAACGTCGGCCTCAGCGTCTCCCGCGTCGGCTCCGCCGCGCAGGTCAAGGCGATGAAGCAGGTGGCCGGCAAGATCAAGCTGGAGCTGGCGCAGTACCGCGAGATGGCGGCCTTCGCGCAGTTCGCCTCCGACCTCGACAGCACCACGCAGGCCCTGCTGGCCCGCGGCGCGCGGCTGACGGAGCTGCTGAAGCAGCCGCAGTACCGCCCGGTTCCGGTGGAGGAGCAGGTGATCAGCCTCTTCGCCGGCACGCGCGGCTACCTCGATGCGCTGCCCGTCTCCAAGGTCGGTGCCTTCGAGCGCCAGATGCTGTCCGAGATCAAGGCGCGCGCGCCTGAGATCGTCGCCTCGATCCGCAACGACCGCGAGATCAAGAAGGACGTCGAGGCCAAGCTGATCGCCTTCCTCGACGGCTTCGCCAAGTCCTTCGGCTGAGGCGGGGCCCAAGGGGAAAGCGAAGGGGATAGCGGCGTATGGCCAGCCTCAAGGCGCTGCGGGCTCGGATCACCTCGGTGAAGAGCACGCGGAAGATCACCCAGGCGATGAAGATGGTCGCGGCGGCGAAGCTCCGCCGCGCCCAGATGGCGGCCGAGGCCGCGCGCCCCTATGCCGAGCGCATGGAGCGCATGCTGGCCTCCCTCGGCGCTTCCGTGGCGGGCAGCCCGGACGCGCCGAAGATGCTGGTCGGCACCGGCAGCGACAAGGTCCACCTGCTGGTCGTGGTCACGGGTGACCGCGGCCTGGCCGGCGCGTTCAACACCAATGTCAGCCGCTTCGCCCGGACGAAGATCCGGGAGCTGGAGGCGGAGGGCAAGACGGTGAAGGTGCTGTCCGTCGGCCGCAAGGGCGCCACCTTCCTGAAGCGCGAATACGGCAGCCGGGTCGTCGGCGAGATCAGCTTCCAGGGGAAGAAGCGCGTCGATTTCAGCGATGCGCAGGAAATCGCCGCCCGCGTCACGGCCATGCTGGATGCCGGCGAGTTCGATGTCTGCACGCTGGTCTACAACCGCTTCCGCAGCGTCATCAGCCAGGTGCCGTCCGCCCAGCAGATGATCCCGGCGATGCTGCCGGCGGGGGAGGCCGCTTCGGCCACCGGGCCGCAGGCGCTGTATGAATACGAGCCGAGCGAGGAGGAGATCCTCGCGACGCTGCTGCCGCAGAACCTGGCGATCCAGATGTACCGCGCGATCCTGGAGAACCAGGCGGGCTTCTTCGGCAGCCAGATGACGGCGATGGACAACGCGACCCGCAATGCGGGCGAGATGATCAACAAGCTCACGCTCAACTACAACCGCACGCGACAGGCCAACATCACCAGGGAGCTGATCGAGATCATCTCCGGTGCCGAGGCGGTCTGAGGGAAAGCACGCAGCCATGAAGAACAATGTCGGCAAGGTCTCGCAGGTTCTCGGCGCCGTGGTGGACGTCCAGTTCCCCGCCGAGCTGCCCGCGATCCTGAACTCGCTGCACGTCAAGATCGACGACCGCACGCTGGTCCTCGAGGTGGCGCAGCACCTGGGCGAGCGCACGGTGCGCACCATCGCCATGGACACGACGGACGGCCTGGTCCGCGGCGCCGAGGTGGTGGACACCGGCGCCGGCATCTCCGTGCCCGTGGGCAACGAGACGCTTGGCCGCATCATGAACGTGATCGGCGAGCCGATCGACGAGCGCGGCCCGGTGGGCGCGCAGAAGACCTACACCATCCACCGCGACGCCCCGGCCTTCGAGGACCAGGCGACGAGCGCGGAGATCCTGGTGACGGGCATCAAGGTGGTGGACCTGCTGGCCCCCTACCTGAAGGGCGGCAAGATCGGCCTGTTCGGCGGCGCCGGCGTGGGCAAGACGGTCACCATCCAGGAGCTGATCAACAACATCGCGAAGGCGCATGGCGGCGTGTCCGTCTTCGCCGGCGTGGGTGAGCGGACGCGCGAGGGCAACGACCTCTACCACGAGATGGTCGATGCGGGCGTCATCAAGCTGGGCGAGGGCACGACCGAAGGGTCGAAGGTGGCCCTGGTGTACGGCCAGATGAACGAGCCGCCGGGTGCGCGCGCCCGCGTGGCGCTGTCGGGCCTCTCGGTCGCGGAATACTTCCGCGACGAGCAGGGCCAGGACGTGCTGTTCTTCATCGACAACATCTTCCGCTTCACGCAGGCGGGCGCCGAGGTGTCGGCGCTGCTGGGCCGCATCCCCTCCGCCGTGGGCTACCAGCCGACGCTGGCCACCGACATGGGCGCGCTGCAGGAACGCATCACCTCCACGAAGAAGGGGTCGATCACCTCCGTGCAGGCGATCTACGTGCCGGCGGACGACCTGACCGACCCGGCGCCGGCGACGTCCTTCGCGCACCTCGACGCCACCACCGTGCTGTCGCGCTCCATCGCGGAGATGGCGATCTTCCCGGCGGTGGACCCGCTCGACTCCACCAGCCGCGCCATGGACCCGCGGATCGTGGGCGAGGAGCACTACAACACGGCCCGCGAAGTGCAGAAGATCCTGCAGACCTACAAGTCGCTGCAGGACATCATCGCCATCCTGGGCATGGACGAGCTGTCGGAAGAGGACAAGCTGATCGTGGCGCGCGCGCGCAAGATCCAGCGCTTCCTGTCCCAGCCCTTCCACGTGGCCGAGGTCTTCACCGGCACGCCGGGCGTCTTCGTGAAGCTGGAGGACACGGTCCGCAGCTTCGCCGCCATCTGCCGCGGCGACTACGACCACCTGCCGGAGGCCGCCTTCTACATGGTCGGCACGATTGAAGAAGCCGTTAAGAAGGCGGAGACCTTGAAGGCGGCTGCGTAAGCGGCTTCTTCAATCGTCTTTATTTGATGCCCTCAGACGCCGGGCGGCGGCATCCGCCGCCTTGGCTTCGCCGCGCAACGGGTGCGTGGGTTGCGGGGGCAGTTGGGCGGCGCCGGCCGCGTTGCGGCCGGATACTCGCGGGGCAGCGCCGTTCCTGCCCTGGTGTTGCTGACGGCGCGAGGGACTGACCATGGCCACCTTCCAGCTCGAACTCGTCTCCCCGGAGAAGCTGCTGCTCAGCCGGGCGGTGGAGATGGCCGTGCTGCCCGCCGCCGAGGGCGAGATGGGCGTGCTGCCGGGCCATGCGCCGATGATCGTGACGCTGCGCGGCGGCGTGATCGCGGTGACCGAGGGCGGGCAGATCACCGAACGCCTCTACGTCGCCGGCGGCTTCGCGGAAGTGACGCCCGACCGCTGCACGGTGCTGGCGGATGAGGCGACGCCGGTGGCGCAGCTCTCCAAGGCCGGCGCCGAGGCACGGCTGAAGGAGGCCGAGGCCGCCTATGCCGCCGCGGGCGCCGAGACGCCGGAGAAGCGCGACGCCGTGATGGCGAAGCTGCTGGCCGCGCGCGTGGCCGTCACGGTCGCCGAAGCGGCCTGAGCCCGACCGATGCCGCGACAGGGCCGCGCCGCGATGAGCGGCGCGGCCCTTCGTGTTTCGGCATGGCGTGTTTGAGGACCGCTTGAATCCGCGGCCCCGCCGCCGAACATCGAGGGGCACAGGGGGCGCGCAGCAGGGGTGGCGATCCGTCGATGAAGCACTGGCATATCGATCAGGTGGCCTGGCACAGCTTCGACCGCACGAAGCTCGATCCCGGCGTGGTGCCGCTGATCAAGGCGGCCGCGATGGTGGAGCGCAACGCGGCGGACTACGTCACCTACCTCACCCGCGTCTTCGCCGATGACCCCGCCTTCCAGGCCGCCGCGGAGCATTGGGGGGTGGAGGAGACGCAGCACGGCGACACGCTGGGCCGCTGGGGCATGCTGGCCGATCCGGGCTGGGATTTCGAGGCCGCCTTCGCCCGCTACCGCGCGGGCTACCAGATCGACCTCAAGGCCGATGCCTCCATCCGCGGGTCCCGCACCGGGGAGCTGATCGCCCGCTGCATGGTGGAGACCGGGACCAGCAGCTACTACACCGCGCTCGGCGAGGCGACGGAGGAGCCGGTGCTGAAGGAGATCTGCCGCCTGATCGCGGCGGATGAATACCGGCACTTCAAGCTCTTCTACGACCACATGAAGCGGTACCTGGCGCGGGAGAACCTGTCCTTCCTCCAGCGCCTCAAGGTCGCGGCGGGGCGGATCGGGGAGAGCGAGGATGACGAACTCGCCTTCGCCTTCCATTGCGGCAATGAGAGCGAGGACACGCCCTACAGCCATGACCGCTGCATCGCGGGCTATATGAGCCGGGCGATGGGCTATTACCGCTTCCGCCACATCGAGCGCGGCATGGGCATGGTGTTCAAGTCGATCGGGCTGGAGCCGCGCGGGCGGCTTTCCGCCGTGGCGGCGCGGGGCGCCTGGAAGCTGCTGGAATGGCGGCGCGACCGCTTCCGGCAGGAGATGGCGAAGGCGGCCGCGGCGAATGATTCGCGGTCCCCCGCGATGGCGGCCTGACCTTGGACCTCACGCGGCGCGCGGCCGCGCCCCTGCTGCTGACCCCCTTCCTGGCGCAGGCGGCGCTGGGGCAGCCCTTCTCGCCCTCCAGCGCGCCGGACCGGCCACTGGGGGAGATCGCGACGGGGCGCGGCATGACCTATGGCTGCGCCGTCACCGCCAAGCTGATCGCGGAGGAGCCGGACTTCGCCGCCCTGGTCGCGCAGGAAGCCAGCGTGCTGGTGCCGGAATACGAAGGGAAGTTCGCGGCGCTGCAGCCGGAGGAAGGGCGGTTCGAGACCGGGCCGCTGGATGCGCTGCTGGCCTGGGCCGCGCATTTCCGCAAGACGGTGCGCGGCCATGCGCTGGTCTGGCACCAGGACCTGCCGCCCTGGGCCGTGGCCGCGATCGGGGAGGGACCTCGCCGCGCCCGCGCCGTGATGGAGGCGCATTTCGACCGCGTGCTGGCCCATACCCGCGCCCGCATCCGCGACTGGGACGTGGTGAACGAACCCATCGCCAACCCGCCGGGCTCCGACGTGCCGGAACCCGCGGGCAACACCACCGACCTGCGGGATACGCCCTGGCTGCGGGCGCTGGGGCCCGACTACATCGCGATCGCGCTGCGCGCGGCGCGGGAGAGGGACCCGCTGCTGCGCATCACGCTGAACGATTACGGGGTGGAGGACGACACGCCCTCCTCCGAGGAGAAGCGCCAGCGGCTGCTGCGGCTGCTGCGCGGGCTGCGCGCCCGCAACGTGCCGCTGGATGCGGTGGGCATCCAGGCGCATCTGCAGCTGCGCAATCCGTTCCGGCCCGACCAGTTCCGGGATTTCGTGCGGCAGATCCGGGCGCTCGACCTGCAGGTGCTGATCACGGAGCTGGATGTGCGGGAGCAGCGGCCGCCGGTCGGCGACTTCCCGGCGCGGGATTTCGCCGTGGCGCAGCGCGTCCACGCCTTCGCCTCCGCGGCCTTCGAGGGCGGGGCGCGGACCCTGCTGACCTGGGGCATCAGCGACCGCTGGTCCTGGCTGCACCGGGACCAGGCGGTGGCGCTGGCGGCCGGCGATGTGCATCGCGGCCTGCCCTATGACTGGGAGCTGAATCGCAAGCAGATGTGGCGCGCCCTGGCCCGCGCCTATCTGGGCCTGCCCGCCGGCTGAACGGTGACGAAACGACCGCGCCTTGCCATGGTGCGCGCAACCACGGGAGACCCACGACGATGCTGAGCCGCCGCGCCGCCCTGATGACGCCGCTTGCCCTGCTGGCGACACCCGCCCTGGCCCAGGCCCCCTGGCCGAGCCGCCCGACGCGCATCGTCGTGCCGATCGCGGCCGGCGGCGCGCTGGACCTGACGGCGCGGATGCTGGCCGAACGCCTGCAGGCGATGCTTGGCCAGCCCTTCGTGGTGGAGAACCGCGCCGGCGCCGGCGGCAACATCGGCAGCCAGCATGTCGCGCAATCCGCGCCGGACGGCCACACGCTGATGCTGGCGGCGGCGAATACGCTGGCGGCCAACAAGTTCCTCTACGGCAACCGCATGCCGATCGACCCGCTGCGGGAGCTGGGCCCGGTGACGCGGGTTTCCACCGGCACGATCCTGATGGCGGTGAACGCGCAGCGCCCCTGGCGCAGCTTCGCGGAGCTGATCGCCTTCGCGAAGGCCAATCCGGGCCGCGTCTCCATGGGGTCCTCCGGCACCGGCACCACCAGCCACCTGTTCATCGAGCGGGTGAAGCGCGCCGCGGGCGTGGACATCACCCATGTGCCCTATCGCGGCGGCGGGCCGGCCGTGCAGGATCTGGTGGCGGGCAACATCGACATGATGTTCGACGTGATGCCGGCGCTGATGCCGCATGTGCGCGAGGGCCGCGTGCGGGCGCTGGCCGTGGGGTCCGCCGCGCGCGTGACCTATGTGCCTGGGATCGAGAATGTGCCGGGCATGGATGAGCTGCTGCCGGGCCAGGGGATCGACGCGCAGGCCTGGTATGCCGTGGTCTCCCCGGCCGGGCTGCCGGCGCCGGTGCTGGAGAGGGTGCATGCCTCGATCGTGCAGGTGGTGCGCGCCCCGGATTTCGCCGAGCGCCTGGTGCCGATCGGC
Source organism: Falsiroseomonas ponticola (assembly GCF_016805305.1). GTDB lineage: Bacteria > Pseudomonadota > Alphaproteobacteria > Acetobacterales > Acetobacteraceae > Falsiroseomonas > Falsiroseomonas ponticola. Next base: position 1,307,685 of record NZ_JAERQN010000001.1, read on the forward strand.
TTCCAGCCGGTGGTGGATGCGACGCCGGCCGCCTTCCTCGCCTTCTGGCGGGCGGAGGAGGATCGCTGGAAGCAGCTGGTGGAGATCAGCGGGGCGACGGCGGAATAGAGGCCGGCGGGACGGGGAAGTGCCGCTCCCCCCTCGCCAGCCTCCGGCCGGACCCTGCGCCGGGACCCATTGACGATGGTCCAGGGGGCTCTGCCCCCTGGCGGATGGGGTGCGGGGAAGGCAGCGCCTTCCCCGCCATCACCGGGCGAGCGGTCCGAAGGCCCGCACCAGCTCCTCATAGATCGCGCGCTTGAAGCTGACGGCGAGGTCCGGCAGCTCCTCGATCCTGGCCCAGCGCCAGGCATCGAATTCCGGGTGCGGATCGGCGTCGAGCCGGATGTCGCTGTCCGCCCCGGTGAAGCGCAGCGCGAACCAGCGCTGGCGCTGGCCGCGATACTTCTGCGCCATGCGCATGCGCTGGAGTTCGGGCGGGAAGTCGTAGGTCAGCCATTCCGGGTGTTCGGCGATGATCTCCGCCTTGCCGGTGCCGATCTCCTCCGCCAGTTCGCGCAGCACCGCGACGCGCAGGTCCTCCCCCTCATCCACCCCGCCCTGCGGCAGCTGCCAGCCGCCAGAGCTTCCTTCGGCATTGGGCATGTCCGCGCGGCGGGCGACGAGGACCAGGCCATCCCGGTTGAACAGGACGGCCCCGACATTGGGGCGGTAGGGGAGGGGGCTCATGCGGCGCTTGTAGCGCCGCGCCCCCGGATCGTCACCGAGTCGCGGTGGCGGGCGCGGCCTGTTCGGCGGGGCGGCGGAGCATGGTGGTGACGGGGGCCAGGACGGCGCCGCGTTCCTCCAGCCCGCTGGCCCAGGAGAGGATGGCGGCGACGGCCGCGGGGGTGGGGTTGCCGACCAGGCCGAGGGCGGAGCTCGGCGTGCTGGCGCGGGCCAGCGCCTCCAGCTCCGCCAGGCGGCGCTCGATCTCGCCCCGGGTCTCGGAGGGTTCGTCCAGCAGCACATCGACGGTGCGGCCGATGGCGCGGGCGGGCTGGGGGGCGCCCGGGCGCGGATCGATGTAGAGCAGGCCGCGCCCGTGCAGCGCCTGCTGCATCTGGGCCAGCAATTCGCCGTTCTGGGCGAAGCGTTCGCCCCGCATGCGGGACAGCGCGCCGATGGCGCCCACCTGCGCGGGCGTGCGGGAGAGCGCCCATTCCAGGCGCTCGATATTCTCGCCGATCGGCAGGGTGGTCAGCAGGGCGCGGTCGCCGGGATCGGCATCGCGGCCATAGCCCGCGGGTTCCAGGGGCAGCGCCGTCAGCACCTCCATCCCCCGGGCGCGGGCGCGTTCCAGCAGGGGTTCGGGGCGGGTGGCGTAGGGGCTGAAGGCGAGGGTGACGGCGCCGGGAAGGCGGCGGATCGCTTCCTCCGAATGCTGGGCGAAGGCGCCCATGTTGCCGACGATCAGGCCGATGCGGGGGCGGCGATCCTCCCGGTCGAAGGGCCTTGCATAGGTGCGGATGGCGGTGCGGCCATCCGGGCCGAGCTTCGGGATGGGCGCGCCGTGGCGGGAGGGTTCCAGCAGCTGCGGGTCCGGCGGCGGGATGGCGGGGTCCGCCGCGGCGCGGCGCGTGGCGGGGGCGGCGAGCGGGGGCGGTTCCGGCGCCAGGACCGGCGCCGGGGTGCCGGCTGGGGTGCTTGCGGGCGCGCCGGCGGAGGCCCCGGCGGGGGTGGCGGCGGCGCTGGCGGGCGCGCTGGCCTGGGTGGCGGCGCCCGGTGCCGGGGGTGGCGCGGCGGCGGGTGGCGGGGAAGGCGCGGCTTCCGCCACAGGGGTGGCGGGGGTCGCCTCCCCGGCTTCCGCCGGCGCGGCGGGCGGGCCAAGCCATTGCAGCGTGATGGCGCCGGCGCCCAGGCTGAGCAGCAGCCCGGCCCAGAATCCGGCCAGCGCCTGGCGGCTTGTCACCCTCATCGGCCGCCAGGCATCGGTGGGATCAGCGCTGGGCGCGGCGCTGCGGCTGGGCGGGGGCGGCGGCGATGGCGCGCAGCAGCTGGGCCGCCTGTTGCAGCTGGTGGTCGGTTTCCGGCTTGGTCGGGTCGAAGGCCGCGGCGCCTTCGGCCGGGGCGCGCACCACGCGTTCCAGCACGCCCGCCGGCAGGTTCAGCGGCGGCAGGGGCGGGGGCGCGGGCTGCGGCGTGGCGGCGGCGCGTTCGCCATCGTTGCGCAGCGCGCGGCGGAGATCGGCTTCCCGGTCCCGCGCGGGGGCATTCGCCTCCACCCGGGCGGCCAGCACCTCGATATCCGGCTCGATGCCCGTGGCCTGGATGGAGCGGCCGGAGGGGGTGTAGTAGCGCGCCGTCGTCAGGCGGATGGCGCCCTGGCCGGGGATGGGCATCACGGTCTGGACGCTGCCCTTGCCGAAGGACTTCACGCCCATCACGATTGCGCGACGATGGTCCTGCAGCGCGCCGGCGACGATTTCGGAGGCGCTGGCGGAGCCGGCATTGACCAGCACGACCATCGGCAGGCCCTGGGCGATGTCGCCCGGCCGGGCGTTCCAGCGCTGCGCGTCTTCCGGGCGGCGGGCGCGGGTGGAGACGATCTCCCCCTGGTCCAGGAAGTCGTCCGCCACCTGCACGGCCTGGTCGAGCAGCCCGCCCGGATTGTTGCGCAGGTCCAGGATGACGCCCTTGAGGTTGGTGCCCGCCTGGTTGCGCATGGAGGTCATGGCCCGGCGCAGCGCGCCTTCCGTCTGCTCATTGAAGGAGGAGAGGCGGACATAGGCGATGTCGTTCCCCTCCAGCCGGAAGCGGGCGACCTGCGGGCGGATGACGTCGCGCGTCAGCGAGAGTTCGACCGGGCGGCTTTCGCCTTCCCGGCGGATGGTCAGGCGGATCGCGGTGCCGCGTTCGCCGCGCATCTGCTCCACCGCTTCCTGCAGGGTCAGGCCCTGGGTGGACTGGCCGTTGAGATGGGTGATGAGGTCGCCGGGGCGCACGCCGGCCCGGGCGGCGGGGGTGTCGTCGATGGGCGAGATGACCTTGACGTACCCCCCCTCCTGCGTGACTTCGATGCCGAGGCCGCCGAATTCGCCGCGCGTCTGCACCTGCATGTCGCGGAAGCTGCGCGGGTTCATGTAGCTGCTGTGCGGGTCGAGGCCCTGGAGCATGCCGTTGATCGCGTTCTCGATCACGTCGCGGTCGGTCACAGGCTCCACATATTCGGCGCGGATGCGTTCGAAGACGTCGCCGAAGAGGTTGAGCAGCCGGTAGGTCTCCGCCCGCCCGCCATCCTGCGCCCAGGCCTGGATGGTGGGCAGCGCGATCACCGGGCCGATCACGGCGCCGGCGACGAAGGCCGCGGTCACGGCCCCGAAGGTGCCGAGGCGCCGGCGCCTGGACACCGGGGGCGGGGCCGCTGGCGCCATCACCGGCCCGAGACTCGGTATCCGCGCATCGCCCTTGGGGCCGCGCTGATCATCCTGCCGTCCAGACACGTCGCCCATGCGACCACCCGCATCCTTGGGTCCGGGCCGACGGGCCCATGACCTGACCAATATGACCCGGGGAGATGACCCCGGGGTTTACCCCCGCGCCGCGAACCAGGGCCGCGGATCCACCGGCTGCCCGTTGCGCCGAAGCTCCACATAGAGGGAACCGCCCGCAGCGCCAGCCCCGCCCAGCACACCGATCGGCTCCCCCGCCAGCAGCCTCTGCCCGGCCGCGGCGTCGAGCCGATCGAGGCCGGCCAGAACAAAATGGTATCCTCCCCCGCAATCCACAATCAACAGTAGCCCGAAGGATCGGAAGGGCGCCGCGAAAACGGCGCGGCCATTGCAGGGGGAGACGACGCGCGCCCCCCCCGCCGCGGCATAGGTCAGGCCCCGGTGCGGGCCGCCGGCGACGGCTTCCCCCCATTGGGTGGCGACCCGCCCGGCCACCGGCACGGCGCGGCCGCCGGAGGGCACGACGGGCGCGGCCGGGGCCGCGGCCTGGCGGGGGGGCGGTTCCGCCGCGGGGCGGCTGGCCGCGCGGGCGCGGGCTTCGTCGCGGGCCCGGGCTTCCTCCGCCGCCGCGCGGGCGCGGGCGGCTTCGGCCAGGCGGCGTTCGCGCGCTTCCTCCGCCGCGCGGCGGGCGGCTTCCGCGGCGCGGGCGGCGGCATTGGCGCGTTCCTCGGCCTCCCGCCTCACTCTTTCGCGCTCCAGCCGGGCCAGGACCTCCGCCAGGTCACCGGCGCGGGCGGCGGCTTCGGCGGCGCGGGTGGCGGCGCGTTCCTCCTGCTCCTCCGCCGCGCCGCGGCGGCGGCGGGCCTCGGCGAGTTCGGCCTCCAGCGCCGACTCGGCCTCCCGCGCCGCGGCTTCGGCGGCGGCGAGCGCCGCGGCTTCCCGCGCGGCCAGGGCCTCCGCATCCCGCGCGGCGGCTTCGGCGCGGCGCAGCGCGGCGGATTCCTCCTCCAGCCGCCGGACCAGGCCGCGCAGCACGAGCGCGCCGCGCAGCGTGTCCTCGGGCTCCCCGGGCACGGCCAGGACGGTTTCCGCGGGCCAGAGGGAGAGGCGGAGCATGACGGGCAGCAGCGGGCGCAGCGCGGCGGCGCGGGCCGCCATCTCCGCCCCCGCGGCCTGGACCTGGCGGCGGGCGGCGATCAGGTCCTGCCGCGCCTGGTCCACCGCCGCTTCCGCGGCCTGGGCGCGGGCGGCGGCTTCCACCCGCCGGCCGGCCAGCGCGATCTCCTCCTCCGCCAGGGCGCGGGCGCGGTCGGTGGCGGCTTCGGCGGCGCGGCGGCGTTCGGTGGCGGTGCGCTCGGCCTCCCGCAGGTCGCGCGCGGAGGGCTGCGCCAGGGCCGGGGTGGCCAGCATGGCGAGGCAGAGCAGGGCCCAGGGGCCGGGCGGGATCATCCAGCGGCGGATCGGCACCGGCCCTGGGTAGCACCAGGGGCGGCGCCGCGGCCAGTTCGCGCCCTTCCGCCCGGCCAGCGCCGCCGCCATACTCCGGGGCAAGCAAGGGGAGACTTCCGGATGGTTGCCTACCGCACCACGGCGGAACTGCTGCAACAGGGCGAGGCGGGCGCCGCCGCCATCCGCGCGACGGAGGGGCGGGCGAGCCTGACCTACGGGGCCCTGCGTGGCCTGGCGGAGGCGACGGTCGCCGCGCTGAACGCGCGCGGCATCGGGCGGGGCGACCGGGTGGCGATGGTGCTGCCGAACGGGCCGGAGATGGCCGCCGCCTTCGTGGCGGTGGCCGCCGGCGCCACCACCGCGCCGCTGAACCCGAGCTACCGGGGCGAGGAATTCGAATTCTACATCGAGGATCTGAGGGCCAAGGCGCTGATCGTGCTGAAGGGCAACGAGACGCCGGCGCGGGGCGCGGCGGCGAAGCTCGGCGTGCCGATCATCGAGCTGGTGCCGGATGCGGCCGCCGGCGCGGGCGCCTTCACGCTGGAGGGCGGGCCCACGGGCAGCGCTTCCGCCCCGGGCATGGCGGGGGAGGATGACGTGGCGCTGGTGCTGCATACCTCCGGCACCACGGCGCGGCCGAAGATCGTGCCGCTGACGCAGGGCAATATCTGCGCCTCCGCCCGCCACATCGGCGCGACGCTGGCGCTGACGCCGGCCGATGCCTGCCTCAACATCATGCCGCTGTTCCACATCCACGGGCTGATCGCGGCGGTGCTGTCCTCGCTGGGGGCGGGCGCTTCCGTCTGCTGCACGCCGGGCTTCGACGCGCTGAAGTTCTTCCGCTGGATGGATGAGGAAAGGCCGTCCTGGTACACGGCCGTGCCGACCATGCACCAGACGATCCTGGCGCGGGCGGACCGCAATGCGGAGATCATCAAGCGCGCGCCGCTGCGCTTCATCCGATCCTCCTCCGCCTCCCTCCCCGGGCCGGTGATGAAGCAGCTGGAGGAGGTGTTCGGCGTGCCGCTGGTGGAGAGCTACGGCATGACGGAGGCGAGCCACCAGATGTGCTCCAACCCGCTCTCGGGCCCGCGCAAGCCGGGGCTGGTCGGGCTGCCGGCGGGGCCGGAGGTGGCCATCATGGATGATGACGGCACCATCATGGGCAAGGGCGGCATCGGGGAGGTCGTGATCCGCGGGCCGAACGTGACCAAGGGGTATGAGGCCAACCCGGAAGCCAACGCGAAGGCCTTCACCAACGGGTGGTTCCGCACCGGCGACCAGGGGATGTTCGACGAGGACGGCTTCCTGATGCTGACGGGGCGGCTGAAGGAACTCATCAACCGGGGCGGGGAGAAGGTCTCGCCGCTGGAGGTCGATGGCATCCTCTCCGACCACCCGGCCGTGGCGCAGGCGCTGACCTTCGCCATCCCCCACGCGAAGCTGGGCGAGGAAGTGGGCGCGGCGGTGGTGCTGCGGGACGGCATGGAGCTGACGGAGCGGGAGCTGCGCGACTTCGCGGCGAAGCACCTGGCCGACTTCAAGGTGCCGCGGAAGGTGGTGTTCCTGCCGGAGATCCCGAAGGGGGCGACGGGCAAGCTGATGCGCATCGGGCTGGCGGAGAAGCTGGGGCTTTCGCTGTGAAGATCTGCGTTTTCGGCGCTGGCGCGATCGGCGGGCTGATGGCGGCGAAGCTCGCCGCCAAGGGCGACCACGAGGTCACGGTCATCGCCCGTGGCCCGCACCTGGCCGCCATGCAGCAGAAGGGCCTGGTGCTGCGGAGCGAGGGCACGGAGATCACCGTGCCCGTCCGCGCCGTCGCGACCGCGGAGGAAGCGGGCGTGCAGGACTACGTCGTCGTCACGCTGAAGGCGCATTCGCTGCCGGGCGCGGCGAAGCAGATGCAGCCGCTGCTGGGGCCGGAGACGGCCATCGTTTCCGCCGTCAACGGCATTCCCTGGTGGTATTTTCACAGGCTTGCCGGCCCGCATGAAGGGCGGCGGGTCGAGAGCGTGGACCCCGGCGGCGTGGTCAGCGACTTGCTCGCCCCGTCCCGTGCCATCGGCGCCATCGTCTATCCGGCGGCGGAAGTGCCGGAGCCCGGCGTGATCGAGCACACCTATGGCGACCGCTTCACGCTCGGCGAACCCGATGGCAGCCGCAGCCCGCGCGTGGCGGCGCTCAGCGAGGCGCTGATCGCGGCGGGGCTCAAGGCGCCGGTGCGGCCCAAGATCCGCGACGAGCTCTGGGTCAAGCTCTGGGGCAACATGGCCTTCAACCCGATCAGCGCGCTGACGGGCGTGACGCTGGACGTGCTGATCGGCGATCCCGGCCAGCGGGCCGTGGCCCGCGCCATGATGCTGGAAGGCCAGGCGGTGGCGGAGAAGCTCGGCGTGCGCTTCGCCATCGACGTGGACAAGCGCATCGCGGGCGGCGCGGAGGTGGGGGCGCACAAGACCTCCATGCTGCAGGACCTGGAACGCGGGCGGCCGATGGAGATCGACGCGCTGCTCGGCGCCGTGGTGGAACTGGCGGGGCTGGTGGAGGTGCCGGTGCCGACCTGCGACACGGTGCTGGCCCTGGTGCGGGCCCGGGCGCGGGTGGCCGGCTGCTACTGAGGCGGCGGATTCCGTCAATCGGCGCGCCCCTGGCGCATGGTAGGGCCGTGGTGATGCCCGGCGGGTCATCCGCCGGGCTTCTGATCATCATCACCGCCGGCTGATGGCGCGCCACGCGGCGCGGCGCGAGAAGGCGGCCAACGCAACCCGATTGGGAGCCTGTCCGATGACCCGCGTCCTCGTGCTCTACTACTCCGCCTATGGCCATATCGAGACCATGGCCCAGGCCGTGGCCGAAGGCGCCCGCGCCGCCGGCGCCGAGGTGGACATCAAGCGCGTGCCGGAACTGGTGCCGGAGGAAGTCGCGCGCAAATCCTACTACAAGCTGGACCAGGCCGCGCCGATCGCGACGGTGGACGACCTGCCGAACTACGACGCCATCATCTTCGGCAGCGGCACGCGCTTCGGCAGCGTGACGTCCCAGATGCGGAACTTCATCGACCAGGCCGGCGGCCTCTGGGCGCGCGGCGCGCTGAACGGGAAGGTGGGCTCCGTCTTCACCTCCTCCGCCACGCAGCATGGCGGGCAGGAGAGCACCATCCTGACCTTCCTGCCGACGCTGATGCATCTCGGCCTGGTCATCGTGGGCCTGCCCTACGCCTTCCAGGGGCAGATGGGCGTGGGCGAGGTGAAGGGCGGCAGCCCCTACGGCGCCTCCACCATCACGGATGGCGATGGCAGCCGCCAGCCCTCCGCGGTGGAACTGGAGGGCGCGCGGTTCCAGGGGCGCTACGTCGCCAAGGTGGCGGCGGCGGTGAAGGCGGGCGGGAACCTGTTCGCTTGATCGCAGGGGGGCGCCGCCCCCCTGCAACCCCCCGCCAGGGTCCAGCGGGACCCTGGACCGCGAGGCCCTTCAAGCGCTGAACGTGTTCCGAAGGACGCCGATGCCCTCGATCGTGACCTCGACGGTCATGCCGGGGCGCATCGGCAGCGCGCCGACGCTGGTTCCGCAGGCGATCAGGTCGCCGGGCTCCAGCGTGATGTCCCGCGACAGCAGCGACACGATCCGCGCGGGCGGGATGATCATGTCCGCCGCCGGGTAATCCTGGCGGATGCGGCCATTGAGCGCGACCTTCACGCGCAGCGTGGACCAGTCGAGCCCCGTGGCGATGGCGGGGCCGACCGGGCCGAAACTGTCCGCGCCCTTGGCCCGCGCCCATTGCGGGAAGGAAGCCTCGGCCGTCAGCGTCTCCAGCGCCGTCACATCGTTCACGCAGGTCAGGCCGAAGATCGCCGCCGCGGCTTCCTCCTCGCTCGCATTCGACACGCGCTTGCCGATGACCAGGCCCAGCTCGCCCTCATAGATCACGCGGCCGGTGTAGCCGGGCGGCGGCGTGATGGTGGCGTCCGGCCCCACGACGCTGCGCGGGGACTTCAGGAAGAACAGCGGTGACTCCGGATGCGTCAGCCCCTGCTTGGCGGCCGCCTCGGCGAAATTGTTCCAGAGGCCGATGAAGACCGCGGGGCGCACCGGGGCCAGCAGCGTCGCCTCGGCCAGCGGGAAGGCCGGACCCGCGGGCGTGGCGCCGGCGAAGAGGTCGCCCTCATGCGGCTGGATCGCCTCGCCCTCCAGCGTGCCGAAGCCTTCCTGCCCGTTGCGCGCGTAGCGGACCCAGAGTGCCATGCCCGTTCCCCCGTGATGCGCGGCAGCTTTAGCCACGCCGGATGGCGCGCCGCAACAGCAGCGCCGCCCCCAGCCCCACCACGCCCAACTGCCCCGCCGCCAGCAGGAAGGCGAGCGTCCAGCTGCCGGTCAGCGACACCATCAGCGCGAAGAAGACCGGCGCGGCGAGGTAGCCGAGGAAGGTGAAGAGCGTGGAGCCGGAGGTGGCGGCCGCCACCTGCGCGGGCTGCACCAGGCGCGCGACCTCCGACATGTAGATGCCGTTCCAACTGGCGGCGACGAAGCCCGCCAGGCCGGACAGCGCGTAGATCAGCCAGGGCGCGGCATCGCCCGGCATCAGCGCGAAGGCGATGCCGGCCGCGCAGGCGACGCCCGCCTGCACCAGCAGGTTCAGCGAGGGCTGGCCCGTGCGGTCCGCGAGCCAGCCGAGCACGATGCGCGCCACCACGCCCGCGCCCTGCATGCAGGCGAAGGCGGTGCCGGCCTGCACCAGGCCGATGCCGTGGTCCACCGTCAGCCAGGTGACGGTGAAGGTGAAGAGGCAGCCCTGCAGCGTCGCGAAGCTCATCGCCAGCACGGTCAGCGGCGGCAGCGCGCCATGCAGGCCGAGCGCCGCGATGGGGGCGAGCCAGGTGGAACGGCGGAACAGCGTGAGGATCGTGAGGCGCTGCGTGGGATCACGCTCCACGTCGAGCGTGCGTTCCAGTGGCTGGATGATGGCGGCGGCGAGCAGCGCGACGGCGATGGTCGCCAGCAGCGCCACCACCCAGCCGAACTGCGCGGCGATGGGCGCGGTGGCGAGGCCCGCCAGCGCACCGCCCAGCGGCGCGCCCGCCTGCTTGACGGAGAAGATCAGCGTGCGGTGGCCGGGCGGCGCCGTGGCCGCCAGGATGCGGCTGCCCGCGGGGGGCGAGGGGCCATAGCCGATGCCGAGCAGCAGGGAGGCCAGCACCAGCGCGGCGGCGGAACCCTGCGCCGCCACCAGCATGGCCATCGCCGAGATCGCAGCCCCCGCCTGCAAGGTGCGCACCGGCCCGAAGCGCGCCAGGAAGGGCCCGCCCAGCAGCAGGAACAGCACGGTGCCGAGGGCCACCAGCGCGGCGAGGTTGCCGATCGCCTCCGGCGGCAGGCCGGCGCTGGCGGTGATCAGCGGCGCCACCACGGGCAGCGATTGCGTGAGGAAGGAGGCGACGGTCTGCATCAGCAGCGTCGCCGACAGCGCGGCGATCCAGGCGGGGATGCCCATCACGCAACGCGCCGGTGCGGCGGGGGCAACGCCTTGCGGCGTGCTGGGGTGGCGTCCATGCTCCGCCACGATAGTCACGTCAGGCGCGCGGCGCGAAGTCCCCGCGCGCGGGGGAGCCGCCCATGCCGCGCCACATCGCCTGCCTCTCCTTCGATTTCGATACCTGGTCGGGCTTCGCATCCCGCGGCATGACGACGCCGACGCCGGTATCCCGCGGCGAGTTCGGCGTGGTGGGCGCGGGGCGCATCCTGGACCTGCTCGGCAGCCGCGGCATCAAGGCGAGCTGGTATGTGCCCGGCGTCGTCATCAAGACCTATCCGCGGGCCTGCGAGCGCATCCTGAGGGAGGGGCACGAGATCGGTCACCACGGCTGGAGCCATGTGCCGCCCGCGGCGCTGGAGGCGCAGAAGGAGGCGGATGAATTCGCGCTCGCCGTCGAGGCCATCAAGGAGCTTCAGGGCAAGGGGCCGGTCGGCTACCGGTCACCCTCCTGGGACCTCAGCGACCGCACCATCGATCTGATCCGCCAGCACGGATGCCAGTACGACAGCAGCATGATGGGGCATGACTGCCAGCCCTATTTCGCGCGGCGCGGCGATGTCTGCGTGGCGGACCAGCCGCTGCAATTCGGGGAGGTGACGGACCTCGTGGAGATTCCGATCTCCTGGTCGCTCGACGACCATCCGCATTTCGAGTTCTTCCGCGTTGGTGGCGCGGTGATGCCGGGGCTCGCGAATGCGAATGCGGTGCTGGAGAACTGGCTGGCGGATTTCGAATACATGACCCGCACCAATGAATGGGGAATGCTGGTCTTCACCTTCCACCCTTACGTCATCGGCCGCGGCCACCGCATGATGATGCTGGAGAAGCTGATCGACGGCGTGGCGAAGATGGGGGCCGAGTTCCGCACGCTGGAACAGGTGCAGCAGGAATACCGGGACCGTGTCGCGGCGGGGCAGGCGTGATGCTGGCGGGGAAGGTCGCCTTCATCTCGGGTGGTGGTGGCGGCATCGGCAGCGCGGCGGCGCGGGCCTTCGCGCAGGCGGGCGCGGCGGTGGTGGTGGCGGACCTGCTGGCGGACCGGGCGGAGGCGGCGGCGCGATCCGTGCGCGATGCCGGCGGTGAAGCGCTGGCCGTGACGATGGATGTGACGCAGGACGAGAGCGTCGCGGCGGGCGTCGCCGAAGCCGTCGCGCGCTTCGGGCGGATCGACGTGCTCTACAACACCGCGGGCGGCACGGACCCGATGGATGGGCCGGTGACGGAAGTACCGCTGGAGGCCTTCGACCGCACCATCAACCTCGATCTGCGCGGCACCTTCCTGTGCTGCCGCCACGTGATCCCGCACATCATCGCGGCGGGTGGTGGCGCGGTGATCAACATGTCCTCCGGTGCCGCGCTGCGGGGCGCCAACCCCGCGCATTGCTACAGCGCGGCCAAGGGCGCGATCCTGTCGCTGACCCGCGCGCTGGCGGGGCATTACGCGAAGCAGGGCGTGCGGGTGAATTGCATCGCCTCCGGCCGCGTGATGACGGAGCGCGTCATCCGCACCTTCGGCACGCTGGAGGAAGCGGCGGTGCCCGGGCGCGATCCGCAGGACCCCGTGAACCGCGCGAAGGAATATCCCTTCTGGATCGGCGATCCCGAGCATATCGCGGCGACGGCGGTGTTCCTGGCGACCGACGCCGCGCGGATGATCACCGGCGCCACCATTCCCGCCGATGGCGGGCGATCGGCCTATTGAGATGACGGAACGCGCCCACTTCACCACCAGCGATGGCGAGCGGATCGCCTACTACATCGATGACTTCACCGATCCCTGGCGCACGCCGCCGGTGATGCTGCTGCTGCATTCCGCCATGGGCAATTCGCAGCGCTTCTATTCCTGGGTGCCGGGGCTCGCGCGGCATTTCCGGCTGGTGCGGATGGATCTGCGCGGGCATGGCGCGTCATCCGTGCCGCCCGCCGACAAGCAATTCGACATGGACCGGCTGGTGGCGGATGTGACGGAGCTGATGGCGCTGCTGGGGCTGGAGGCCGCGCATGTCACGGGCAATTCCGCCGGCGGCTATGTCGCGCAGAATCTCGCGCTGAAGCATCCGGAGAAGGTGCGGAGCCTGGCGCTGGTGGGATCGACGCCGGGGCTGAGCCCGAGTGCGCGCGGCTGGCTGACGCGCATCGCGCAGGAGGGGCTGACGCCCTTCCTGACGGACACCATCGCCATGCGCTTCGACCTGGCCACCACCGATCCCGGCCTGGTCGAATGGTTCCTGAAGCAGACGGCAGAGAACGATGCCGGCTTCCTCGCCCGCTTCATCGGCTACAACACCACGCAGGATTGGAGCGGCGAGCTGCACCGCATCGCCTGCCCCACCCTGGTGATCTTCCCGGGGGGCGAGACGGTGGGGGAGGCGAATGTCTATGACCTCATGCGCGACCGCATCCCGGATGTGCGCATGGCGGAATACGAACACATGCCGCACAACATCGCGGACATGATGCCGGATCGCTGCGTGGCCGACATCCTGGCCTTCCACCGCGACAGATTCGGCCATCCCGTATGAGGAGCGACGCCATGCGACTGCCGGATGCCGATCCCGCGCAATCCCCCGAACTCGCCGCGGCCTATGCCGAATTCCTGCGCACGCGGGGCATCGTCTCCAACGTCATGAAGTCCTTCGCCCATGCGCCGGCGGGGCTTTCGGCGATCGTCGATCTCGGCAGCTATTGCCGCTACGGCACCGACCTGACGGAGAAGCAGAAGGAGCTGGTGATCCTGATCACCGGGCGAGGCGTGGCCTATGCCTGGCACCACCACGCGCCGCTCGGCCTCAAGGCGGGGCTGAGCGAGGCGCAGCTGCAGGCGCTGCGCGATGGCCGCGTGCCGGAGGGGCTGGAGGAGGCGGAGAGCGCGCTCTGCGCCTATGTCTTCGCCTATGCCGCGCTGAAGGGCGTGCCGGCCGATGTCTTCGCGCGGATGCGGGCGGCCTTCTCCCCTCGCCGGATCACGGATGTGAACATCACCGCGGGCTACTACCTCTGCCTCGCCTCCTCCATCATCGCGATGGAGGTGCAGCCGGATGCGCCGCAGGTGCTGGACGCCGCCACGCATTTCCACGCCACCGCCGAGAGAGGCTGAGCCATGATCCGCCGTCGCACCCTGGCCCTGGCCGCGCTGGCCACGCCGTCCCTGGCCATGGCGCAGGATCGATGGCCGCGGCGGCCCATCACGGTGATCGTCGCCTACCCCGCGGGCGGCGCGAACGACATCGTCGCGCGGTCGGTGGCGGAGCCGATGCGGGCCGTGCTGGGCCAGCCGCTGGTGATCGAGAATCGTGGTGGCGCGGCGGGCACGCTGGGTGCGGCGCAGGCGGCGCGGGCGGCGGCGGATGGCTACACGCTGTTCATGGCGGCGGGCGCGCATACGCTGGCGCCGGCGCTGATGCGCAACCTGACCTACGACATCGTCACGGATTTCCGCCCCATCAGCCGCGTGGCGGCATCGAGCTTCATGCTGGTGACGCGGCCGGACCTGCCGGCCTCGGATGTGCCTTCCCTCATCGCGCTGCTGCGGGCGGCGCCGGGGCGGTACAACTTCGCCTCCTCCGGCGCCGGCGCGCCGCCGCACCTCGCGGCCGTGCTGTTCCAGGAGATGACGGGCACGCGCATGGAACACGTGCCCTATGCCGGCGATACGCCCGCGCTGACGGACCTGGCGGCGGGGCATGTGGACCTCGGCTTCATGTCGCTCTCCGCCGTCAAGGCGCTGGTGGATGCGGGGCGGCTGAAGGCGCTGGCGGTGACGGACCCCGCGCGCAATCCGATCTATCCGGCCATCCCCACCGTCGCGGAGGCGGGGCTGGCGGGCTACGAGATCGGCACCTGGTGGGGGCTGGTGGCGCCGAAGGGCACGCCGGAGGAGGTGGTGGCGCGCTGCAACGCCGCCGTGGTGCAGGCGCTGCGCGCGCCGGAGGTGCTGGCGCGCTTCGGCGAGCTTGGCATCACGCCCGTCGGCAGCACGCCGGAGGAATTCGCCACGCGCATCCGCGACGACGTGGAGCGCTTCGGCCGCATCGTGCGCAGCGCGGGGCTCAGCCCGTAAGCGCTTCCAGCCGTTCGACCACGCCCTGGTTGAGCGGCGCGGCCAGCCCGTGCCGGGCGGCCTGCTCGACCACCGCGCCGTTGATCAGCGTGACCTCCGTCCGCCGCCCGCGCGCCAGATCCTGCGCCATGCCGCTGATGGCGGCGGGATCGACCTTGCGCCCATAGGCCAGCAGCCCCGCATCCACGGCCGAGGCCGCGCCCGCATCGCCGCGCGCGGCGGCGGTCCAGGTGGCGCCGGGGATGCCGCAGATCGCATCCAGCGTGACGCCGGCGGCATCCGCCACGGCCACGACTTCCAGCGCCACCGCCTGCATCGCCGCGCGCATCGGCGCTTCCGTGAACAGCGCGTGCAGGTTGGTGCGATGCAGCGCGCAGAGCGGCGAGGTCATGGCGTTGAAGACCAGCTTGGTCCAGCGCGCGGCCGGCAGGTCATCCACCGCTTCCGCCCTGTCCACCTGGCCGAGGCGCTGCACCATCGCCTGGATGCGTGGCGTGGCGGGGCCGGCGACCTCGCCGATGCGGAAGCTGGCCGCGCCGCCATCATGGCGGCGGCGGTGGCGTTGCAGGCGGCCGGGTGCGACCAGATTGGCGAAAAGGCCGGTGACGATGCAGCCCATGACGCGATCCGCGCCGATCCGCGCCGCCAGGTCGAGATCCGCCAGCGCGTTGAGCGTGACGAGGTAGCGCGCGCGGTGCGTACCCTCCAGCGCCGCGACCATCGCCGGCGAATCCGCGAGCTTGGTGCAGAGGATGACGAGGCCGGGCGCCATGGCGGGTACCTCCGCCGCGCTGTCGATCATCGGCAGGTCGATGCGGAAATCGCCGGAGGGTTCCTCCACCGCCAGGCCATGCGCGCGGATCGCCTCGCGGTTCGGGGCCCACGGCTCCAACACCGCCACGGCCTCTCCCGCGCGGGCGAGATGGGCGGCGATGTAGCCGCCGACCGCGCCGGCGCCGATGACGAGGATCGTCACGCCCGCGCCGCCAGGAAGCGCAGCACCTCTGCCGCGCAACGCTCCGGCGCCGCGTCGCCGATGTTGTGGGGCATGCCGTCATACTCGACGAGTTCGGCGTTCGGGATGGCCTTCGCCATCACCTCATAGGTGTTGTTCTCCCCGATCGGCTCATGGCCCGGCGCGACGATCAGCGTGGGGCAGGCGATGCGGGGCAGGTCCTCGGTCCAGTCGCGGGAGGACATGTGCGTGACGAAGCGGCCGATCCAGGCGGGGTCGTTGCTGCCGACCTGGCGGCAGAACCAGTCCACCAGCGCGGGATCGGCATCGGGGCCGAAGCGGTCGCTGGCGGTGGCGCGGACGAAGGCCTCGATCCCGACCTGGCCGATGCGCGCCGGCCAGGTGGCCGCCTGGGTGCCCTTCAGGCCGGGGGTGGAGGCGAAGAGGCTCAGCGTCGCGACGCGCTCCGGGCTCTCGATGGCCAATCGCTGGCCGACATAGCCGCCGGCGGAGAGCCCTACGACATGAACGCGCGGGACGGCGAGCAGGTCCAGCAATTCCCGCGCATCCTGCACCAGGCGTTCCAGGCTGAAGGGCATATCGGCGCCGGGCACTTCGGACGAGCCATGGCCACGGAGTTCCAGGCTGATGGTGGCGTGCTGGCGGGCGATGATCGGCGTCCAGGCATACCAGCGGCGATAGCGGCCCATGGCGGCGTGCAGCATCAGCACGGGAATGCCCTGGTCCCGCCAGGGATCGGTGAAGTCGTCGATCCGATACGCCAGGCTGATGCCGTCGCTGCTGGTGAAGCGCGACAGGGTCGGCTCGATCATGCGTGGAACTTTCCTGTTCAGTCGGGCCGGATGTTGGCGGTGCGGATCACCGCGGTGAAGCGCGCGGTCTCCCGCGCAATGGTCTCGGCATAGCGCGCGGCACCCGCACCGGCGGGCACGAAGCCGAGGTCGTTCAGGCGCTGCTTCAGGTCGGGGCGCAGCACGGCCTCGTTGAAGGCGGTGGCGAGGCGGTCGATCACGGGCTGCGGCGTGCCGGCGCGGGTCAGCACGCCCCAATGCGTGTAGAGATCGACGCCGGGCAGGCCGAGTTCCTTGAAGGTGGGCACATCGGGGAAGGCATCGGCGCGGGCATCGCCGGTGACGGCCAGCGCGCGCACGCGGCCGCTGCTGATATGCGCGGCGGAGGCGCTGAGCCCGTTGACGCCGAGCGGCACATGGCCGGCGATGATGTCGTTCATGGCGGGGCCGGTGCCGCGATAGGGCAGGTGCGTCAGGTCGATCCCGGCCTCGGCCTTCAGCATTTCGCCGACGAGGTGCGTCGGCGCGCCATTGCCGCCGGAGGCATAGGCGAGGGTGCCGGGCCGCGCCTTCGCCAGCGCGATCAGCTGCGGCAGCGTCGTGGCGGGCAGCGACGGATGCGCCAGGAGCACGACCGGCGCATGGGCCAGGATGGTGACGGGCGCGAAATCCCGCGCGGGGTCATAGGGCAGGGAAGGCAGCAGGCCGGGGTTGATGACGAAGGTGCTGTCGAGGGCGACCAGCGTGTAGCCATCGGGCTCCGCCCGCGCCGCGATCTCCGTGCCGACGACGCTGGCGGCGCCGGGGCGGTTCTCGATCACCAGCTGCTGGCCGAGCGCGCGGCTGACATAGGGCTCCAGGATGCGCACCAGATTGTCCGTGCCGCCGCCGGGGCCGAAGGGGATGACGACGCGGATCGGCCGGTTCGGGAAGGCCGGCTGCGCGGCGGCGGTGCCGGCCAGCGCGGCCGCGCCGAACAGGCCGAGGAGAGGGCGGCGGGCGAGCGTCGTCATGGCACCGATGTCCCTGCTGTATCCCAGGCAGCGTGCCGGTGTGGCGGTGGGGGCGCAAGGTTTTCGCCTTTCCGGAAGCGGGCGATGCCGCCGGGCGCGCGCATCCCGCGTTGCGGTGGATCAAGGCGCCGCGGGCCAGCCGGGCGCAGCCTGCGTCGAACCGGGGAGGAGGCCTTGCGATGCGTGACCGCAGCATGGGTGATCTGGTGAAGGACCAGCTGCCGCTGGCGATGCCGCCGGGGGCGAGCGTGGCGGAGGCCTGCGCGGCCATGCGCGCCCGGCGCGTCGGCGCCGTGCTGGTGGTGGAAGGGGACCGGCTGGTGGGCATCTTCACCGGCCGCGACGCGCTGCGCTGCCTGGCGGAGGCGCTGGACGCCAAGGCCACGACGCTGGCAGCGGTGATGACGCCGGACCCGACCACGCTGGACCCGCGCCGCGGGGCGATGGAGGCGCTGCGCGTGCTGGACGATGGCGGCTTCCGTCATTTGCCGGTCTGCGAGGATGGGCGGGTGGTGGGCATCGTCTCCCGCTACGATTTCCGGGCGCGGGAGCATGCGCGCCTGGATGAGGAAAGCGGCTTCTTCGAGCGGATGCGCTGAGACTATCCTGCCCGCGGACGAATCGCGGGAACGCCACCATGGAAACGCCGGAGCCGGTCTGGGACATCGCCCATCTCGGCCATGTGGAACTGCTGACGCCGAAGCCGGAGGAGAGCCTGCGCTTCTTCGTCGATGTGATGGGCATGACGGAAGCGGGGCGGCGGGGCGACAGCGTCTATCTGCGCGGCTGGGACGATTACGAACGCTATTCGCTGCAGCTGACGGCGAGCACGACGTCGGGCCTCGGCCATGCCGCCTTTCGCACGCGCAGCCCGCAGGCGCTGGCGCGGCGCGTGGCGGCGCTGCGCGCGGCGGGGCATGAGGTGACGGCGCATGAGGGCGAGTTCGGCCACGGCACGGGCTGGCGCTTCCGCGACCCGGACGGGCATCTCTTCGAGATCTACTACGAGACCGAATGGTACGAGGCGCCGGCGGCGCTGCGGCCCGCGCTGAAGAACCAGGCGCAGCGCTTTCCCGCGCGCGGCGTCAATGTGCGGCGGCTGGACCATTTCAACTGCCTGGCGGTGGATGTGCGGGCGTGCCGCGAGTTCTTCGAAAGCACCCTCGGCTTCCGCTGCACGGAGCGGATCGAGCTGGACAGCGGCGAGGAAGCGGGGATGTGGCTGACGGCCACGAACAAATCCTACGACTTCGCCTTCACGAAGGAAGCGCATGGCGTGGGGGGACGCTTCCACCACGTCACCTTCGCGCTGGACAGCCGGGAAGCCATTCTCCAGGCCGCGGACGTCTTCCTGGAGCATGGCGTCTTCATCGAGACGGGGCCGCACAAGCACGCGGTGCAGCAGACCTTCTTCCTCTATGTCTGGGAGCCCGGTGGCAACCGCGTGGAGGTGGCGAATGCCGGCGCGCGGCTGGTGCTGGCGCCGGACTGGAAGACCATCACCTGGACCGAGACGGAGCGGAAGAAGGGCCAGGCCTGGGGCTTGCAGACCATCAAGTCCTTTCACACCCATGGCACGCCGCCGCTGCCGGATGGCGTTCAGGACTGAAGGAAATCCAGCAGCAGCCGTGCCGTCACGGCCGGCTGTTCCTGCTGCACCCAATGGCCCGCGCCCGGCACCAGGTGCGCGCCACGGAAATCGGCGCAGGCGGTGTCCTGCATGCGGGTGAAGGCGCCGGGGAACTGGTAGGTGCCCCAGTCGCTGGCGCCGCTGATGAACAGCGCCGGCACCTCGATCCGCCTGCCGCTGAACAGCACGAGGTCGGCGGCATTCGCGCCGCCGGTGTTGCAGCGATAGGATTGCAGCCCGCCCTGGAAGCCGGTGCGCGCATATTCGGCGGCATAGACGGCGAGGTCGCTATCCGGCAGCCAGCTATTGGCCGCGATCTCCGCGGGCGTGGGCATGAAGGGATCGACGGCTTCCGGCATCGTCGCGTGCAGCGGCATGATGTAGTAGTCCGGCATCTTCGCGAGTTCGGTCGCCGTCCAGCCCTTCAGCGGATAGGGCTTGTTGCCGGCCCAGTCCGCCGATTTGTGGTGGTAGTAGGCGCGCAGGAAGGCGTGCAGGCCCTGCGGCGCGTGGTTCATGTCGGCCGCCGCGGGGCGCGTCGCGTAGTACCATTGGTAGTGCTTGCGCGGCGGCGTCAGTGCGGCCATGGCGGCGTGCACATCCTCCTGTGGCGCGGGCTTGCGCGCAGGCGGCCCCGCAAAGGGCGATGACATCAGGGCCACTCTTGAGAAAATGTCGGGGCGGACCAGCGCGCACCAAGCGGCGACGGGCGATCCGAAATCATGGCCGATGACGCCATGCGTCCGCGCGATGCCCATCGCTTCCAGCAGCGCCAACGCATCGCGCACGAAGTTCAGCATGTGGAAGGGGGCGAGGGGCGCGTCGTAATCGGCGGTCCATCCGGTGGTGCGGCCATAGCCGCGCTGGTCCGGCGCGATGACGTGGTAGCCCGCGGCGGCCAGGCGCGGCATGACATGGCGCCAGGAGAAGGCGAGTTCCGGGAAGCCATGCAGCAGCAGCAGGCAGGGGCGGCCCGGCTGCCCGGCTTCCAGCACATGCATGGCGAGGCCGTTGACGCGGGGGACCATGCGGCTGGTGATGCCGGGCGGCAGGGGCAGGGGAGTCATGCGGCGCGTTTCCCTCGATGGCTTGCGGGCAGTGTAGCAGCCGACCACACTCGCGGCGACCAGCAGCGAAAGGCGACGCGATGTGGCAGGCCCACACCATCATCCACAACGGCGTGGCGATGCCATTCAACGATGCGCGCATCCATCCGCTCGCCCTCGGTGTCGCCTTCGGCGTTGCGGTGTTTGAGGGGCTGCGCGCCTATCGCCACCCCGTCACCGGCGGCTTCAGCGTCTTCCGGCTGGATGAGCACCTGGTGCGGTTGCAGCAGGGCATGAAGGTGATGCGCTTCGACAACCCGCCTTCGACGGAGACGCTGCGCGCGGCGGTGCTGGAGGTGATCCGCCTGAACGCGCCGGATGAGGATGCCTATCTCCGCGTGCAGGTGCAGATCGAATCCATGGGCATGATGGCGACGACGGGACCCGTTGGCTGGATCGCGGCCGCGCTGCCGCGGGAACGCAGCAAGAAATTCGCAAGCGGGCTGGCGGCCTGCGTCTCCTCCTGGACCCGCATCGCGGACAATGCGATGCCGCCGCGGATCAAGGCCTCCGCCAATTATCATGCGAGCCGGCTCGCGACGCTGCAGGCCAAGGCGGATGGCTATGACAGCGCGCTGCTGCTGACGGCGCGGGGCAAGCTTTCGGAGGCCGCGGCGGCCTGCCTGTTCCTGGTGCGGGACGGCGTGCTGGTGACGCCGGGGCGGACCAGCGACATCCTGGAGAGCGTCACGCGCGCGACGGTGCTGACGCTGGCTGGCGAGCTTGGCATCGCGGTGGAGGAGCGGGAGGTGGACCGCACCGAATTGTATGTGGCGGACGAGGTGTTCCTCTGCGGCACGGGGCAGGAGCTGGTGGCGGTGACCTCGGTGGACCGGCTGCCGGTCGGTGACGGCAAGCCGGGAGCGATGACGCAGCGTTTGCAGGCGGCCTATGAGGCGGTGGTGCGCGGCACCACCGACGCCCATCCGGAGTGGCGCGCCATCGTCAGCTGAAGCGCACCACGAGGTTGAGCCCGACGTCGCAGGTGGCGGTGGCGCCGGGGGGGAGGACCAGCGTGCTCTCCCGCTCCTCGACCAAGGCGGGGCCGGAGACGGTGTCGCCGGGGCGGAGCGCGGTGCGGTCGATGACCGCGGCCTCCACGAAGCCGTCGCCGAACCAGGCGTGGCGCATGCCCTTGCGGGTGGCGCCGCCGCGCTGGCCGGCGGGGGCGAGGCGCAGCGACGGCGTGGGGCCGCTGACGATGACGCGCCAGCCGACGGTTTCCACCGGCAGACCGGATTCGATGCGGCCATAGAGGCGGCGGTATTCGGCCTCGAAGGCGCGGCGGATGGCATCGCGGTCACCCTGCGCGATGGCATCAGCGCTGATCGCGGCCTCCACCTGGTAGCCCTGGCCGGCATAGCGCAACGCGGCGAGGATGCGGATCGTGACATCGCTGTCGGCGACGCCGGCTTCCGCGACCATGGCACGGCCCTCTGCCTCCATCGCGCCGATCATCGCGCGCAGCTCGCCCCTATCGAGCGTCGCCAGCGGCGCCACCATCGCCCGCAGATGCGCGAAGGCGATGGGGGCGGCGAGGAATCCGAAGGCCGAGGCGACGCCGGCGCCGGGCGGCGAGACGAGTGTCGGAAGGCCCAGCTTCATGGCGATGGCGCAGGCATGGACGGGGCCGGCACCGCCGATGGGCACCATGGCGTAGTCCTCGATCCGTCGTGCCTTCTCCAGCGCATGGATGGCGGCGGCCTGGGCCATGGTGCCGTT
This sequence comes from Falsiroseomonas ponticola, assembly GCF_016805305.1. Classification (GTDB taxonomy): domain Bacteria; phylum Pseudomonadota; class Alphaproteobacteria; order Acetobacterales; family Acetobacteraceae; genus Falsiroseomonas; species Falsiroseomonas ponticola. The sequence continues at coordinate 1,329,393 of NZ_JAERQN010000001.1, forward strand.
CACGGTCTCATGCACCGCCCAGGCGGCCTCCACGGCGGAAAGGCCGAGCGGCTTGCCGATATGGTCGAGCAGCGCGCGCTCCGCCGCCGCCACATCCAGCGCCATGTCGCCGCCGAGGAAGCTGTCCGGCGCCAGGTAGCCCAGCAGGAGGTCGGCATCGGTCACGGTGGGCCATGTGCCGCCCAGCCCGTAGCAGGCGGGGCCGGGATCGCTGCTGGCGCTGTCGGGCCCGACCTTGATGAGGCCGAGGCGATCGACGCGCGCGATCGAGCCGCCGCCCGCGCCGATCTCGATCATCTCCACGACCGGCACCTTCAGCGGAAAGCCACTGCCTTTCCGGAAGCGATCAACCCGGGAGACCTCGAAATCGAGGCTGCGCTGCGGCTCGCCCTGGTCGATCAGCGCGGCCTTGGCGGTGGTGCCGCCCATGTCGAAGCAGAGCACGTCCCGCGCGCCGGCCGCCTGGCCCACGATGCGCGTCGCCTGCACGCCGCCGGCGGGGCCGGATTGCACCAGGCGGATCGGGTGCTTCGCGGCGACGTCGTCCCGCACCGTGCCGCCATCGGACAGCATCAGGAAGAGCGGGCCGGTGAGGCCGGCGTCGCGAAGGCCACCGCGCAGGCGTGCGAGGTAGCGTTCGAAGACGGGCTGGACATAGGCGTTGCAGATGGTGGTGGTACCGCGCTCGTACTCCCCGATCTCCGGCACGAGGTCGGAGGAGAGGCAGAGCGTGAGATCAGGCGCTTCCTCCCGCGCCAGCTCCGCCAGCCGGCGTTCATGCACGGGGTTGAGGAAGGCGTGCAGCAGGCAGATGGCGAGCGCCTGGGCGCCGCCATCCCGCAGCGCGCGGATGGCCGCGCGGGCAGCATCCTCCTCCAGCGGCGTGACGACCGCGCCATCGGCGCGGAGCCGCTCCGGCACGCCGAGGCGCAGGCGGCGCGGCACCAGCGGTTCCGGCCGGCGCATGAAGAGGTCATAGGTATCGTGGCGGAGTTCGGTGCCGATCTCCGGGATGTCGCGGAAGCCTTCGGTCGTCAGGAAGCCCGTCGGCACGCCGCGGCGTTCGATCAGCGCATTGGCGACGAGGGTGGTGCCGTGGATGACGTGGCTGACCTCGGTGGGTGCGACACCATGCGTGGCCAGGAGCTGGCGGATGCCTTCCAGCACCGCCTGTTCGGGCGCATGCGGCGTGGTGAGGAGCTTGCCGTTGAAGAGCCGCCCGTCGCGGCTGTCCAGCAGCACGAAATCGGTGAAGGTGCCGCCGATATCGACGCCGATCTGCCAGGGCGTCATGCCACATAGCCTTCCGCACTGTCCTGCGCACGCGCTTCTGCGCTGCGTTCGCCGGGCGGGCCGAAGCCGCCGCCGCCGGGGGTCTCGAAGGTCAGCGTATCGCCGGGTTGCAGCACGATGCGCGCCTTGGCGGCGACCTGCTGGCCGTTGAGAAGATCGCGCCCCGCGCGCCCGGCCTCCCCGCCCAGCAACCCGCGTGGCGGGTGCTGCACGCGTTCATGGCGGTAGGTGGCGGTGACAGGCCTCTCGCCGATGACGCGGAAGCCGAGGCGCTGGCCGAGACCGCCCCGCATCCGGCCATCGCCGCCGCTGCCCGGGATGAGCGACTTCTCCGTCACCAGCATCGGCACCGCATTCTCGAACTGCTCCACCGGCTGCGTCGCGACGTTGGAGGGGAAGGAGAGGCAGGAGGCGCCGTCATGGGACGACGCGGCGCCATGGCCGCCATTCATGAAGAACATGCGGACATAGCGCCGGCCATCGGGCTGCTCGCCGGTGAAATAGACGTTCCAGAGCGGGCTGCCGCATTCCGCCACCACGCGATCCGGAATCATCTTCGCCAGTGCCGCCAGAACCAGCATGGGCAGGTAGTGGCCCGTCAGGTGGCGGCCCCAGACGGGGGCGGGGTGGCGGGGGTTCACGATGGAACCTTCAGGCGCGATCAGATGGATCGGCCGGAAGCTGCCATCGTTGTTCGGCGTCAGCGGATCGAAGGCGCATTTCACGGCGTAGTTGGAATAGGCGCGGGTGAAGTTCAGCGGCGAATTCACGGGGCGCGGGATCTGGGCGCCGGTACCGGTGAAGTCGAGCGTCAGCGCATCGCCCTTGATCGCCAGGCGCAGCTTGATCGTCACGGGATGTTCGAAGCCATCCGCGGTGACTTCGTCCGTCACCTCCCCATCCGGCACGGCGGCGATGGCGTCGCGCATGGCGCGCTCCGAACGCCCGAAGATCTCGGCGGCGAGTTCGTCCACTGAGGAAATGCCTTCCTCCGCGAGGATGCGGAGCAGGCGGGGCTCAGCCTGGTCATACATCGCGAATTGCGCGCGGATGTCGCCCAGCACCTCCCCGGGCATGCGGCAATTGGCTTCGAGGAAGGCGATGACGTCCTCGTTCTCGACACCGCCCTTCAGGATGCGCGCCACGGGGATGGTGAGGCCTTCCTCCCAGGCGTCGCGCGCCTCCACGGAGGGGGCACCGCCGATGTCGGTGGCGTGGAAGATGCTGCCGATCCAGGCGGTGATGCGGCCGCCCGCGAAGACCGGCTTCACCATGGTGATGTCGTTGAGGTGGCCGGTGCCGAGATAGCCATCATTGCTGATCAGCACGTCACCGGGCTGCAGCCGCGCGCGCGGGATGCGGGCGAGCATGGCGGCGAGGGTGCGCGGCATGGTGCCGACGAAGCTGGGGACGGAGCGCGAGGATTGCGCGAATTGCCGGCCCTCGCTGTCCATCAGCCCGACGGCCATGTCCCAGTTGTCGCGCACCACGGAGGAGAAGGAGGTGCGGACGAAGGTTTCCGCGGCCTCATCCATCAGCCCCGCGATGCGGGCCCAGGCATTGCCGAGGCGAAGGGCGGAGAGCGCCATCTCAGCCCCGCATCGCCTGGAGCTGCGCGGGATAGCCGGCGGGGTTGACGGTGACGTCGATCAGCGAGGGGCCGTCATGCGCGAAGGCCTGGCGCAGCGCGGTCTCGTATTGCGCGGGGTCGTCGGCGCGCAGGCCCTTGACGCCGAAGCCCTCCGCCACGGCCGCGAAATCCGTGCGGGTGAAGCGCACGCCGGCCTGGGGAAGCTGGCGCTGCTGCTGCTTGATGTCGATCAGCGACAGGGCGCTGTCGTTGAAGACGATGGTGACGAGCTTCGCGCCGAGCTGCGCGGCCGTGGCGAGTTCGCCCAGGCACATCATCAGCCCGCCATCGCCGGTGAAGGCGATGGCGCCACGCGCGGGGTCATGCAGCGCGGCGGCGAGGCCCGCGGGCAGCGCGAAGCCCATGGAGGCGAGGCCGTTCGAGATCAGCAGGTCCCGCGGGTGCTCGCATTGCCAGAAGGCGGTGGCGGAGAACATGTGCGCGCCGGCATCGACGGCGACGCGCGGCGTGGCGCCGGCGGCCCGCGCTTCCTTCTGCGCGATGCGGACGATGTCGGGGGGCGAGACGCCGCCGCTGCCCTGCCATTCCAGCGCGGCCAGCGCCGCGTCGCGCAGCGCGGCGATTTCCGCCGGCGTCCAGCTGGAGGCGCGCGGCGCCAATGCCGCGATGCTGTCGGCCAGCTTGCCGTGCAGCGCGGCGGTCGGATCGGCGTAGCGGACGGGATGCGGGCGCAGCGCGATGTCGAGGATCGGCGCGGTGTAGCGCCAGGGCTGCAGGATCAGCTCCACCGGGTCGAGCCCGGCCTGGATGATGAGGTCCGCCTGGCCGACGCAGGGCGCTTCCAGCGTGCCACCCGTGAAAATGCCGGCATGGAGCGGATGCGCGTCCGGCAGCACGCCCTTGGCCTTGTAGGTGACGAGGACGGGGCAACCCAGCGCCTCCGCGAAGCGCCGCAGCGCGGCGGCGTCGGTGGCGTTGGCGGCCTCCACGCCGACCAGCAGCACGGGGCGCCTGGCGGCGGCCAGGAGGCCGGCGGCATCGCCGACCGGGGGGTGGTGCGGCGCCATGGCCTGGAAGGCTTCCACGGGCTGCGCGGGGCGGCGCACGGCCTCTCCGGTCAGGTCCAGGTGCACGGCGCCGCGGGGGGCGGCCTCCGCCTGGTCCAGCAGGGCGATGATGCCGGCCATCGGCGCTTCCGCATCCGCACGGGCATAGCCCTTCACCACGCCACCGGTCATGGCGCGCTGGTCGAAATACTGGTGCGTCACCCAGCTGGCCTGCTTCGGCGTGAAGCCATCGGCCAGCAGCAGCAGCGGCGCGCGTTCCAGCGTGGCGCAGGCCAGGCCGTTCACGGCGTTGCCGACGCCGGGGCCCTTGGTCGTCAGCACCACGCCGGGCGCGCCGGTCAGCTCCGCATCCGCCATGGCGGCGATGGCGGCGTTGGATTCCTGGCGGGCGAGGATGAAGTCGATGCCGAAGCGGGGCGCGGCCTCGATCACGTCCAGCGAGGAGCCGCCGCCGGGCACGCCCCAGATGCGCCGCGTGCCGCGCCGTGCGAGTTCGGCAAGCAAGGCTTCCGTCAAGGTCATCGCCACGTTCCTTCCCCCGATCCTCCATTCCTCTGCCCCCGCGCGCGCGGCTTGCCAAGACGGGTGTCTTGCCAAAGGGGGGCGCGCACCCTCTGCTGCGCGGGATCGGCATGGGAGAGGCGTGATGGCGAGTTTCGCGGGCAAGCGGGTGCTGGTGGCGGGCGGCAGCAGGGGCATCGGGCGATCGATCGCGCTGGGCTTCGCGCAGGCGGGCGCGGCGGTGTCCATCTGCGCGCGCGGCGCGGGGCCGCTGGAGGCGACGCGGGCGGAGATCGCGGCCTGCGGCGTGCCGGCGCATGCGGCCTCCGCCGATCTTGGCGTGCTGGCCGATGTCACGGGCTGGGTGGAGGCCGCGGCGGGCGCGCTGGGCGGGATCGACGTGCTGGTGAACAATGCCAGCGGCTTCGGGTCTCGTGACACGGAGGAGGATTGGGCGCGCGGGCTCAACGTGGACGTCATGGCGACGGTGCGCGCCAGCCGCGCCGCGACGCCGTGGCTGAAGCAGTCCCGCGGCAGCATCGTGAACGTGACCTCGATCTCGGGCTTCCGACCCTCCCTGCGCACGCCGGCCTATGCGGCGGTGAAGGCGCTGCTGGTGAACTACACGCAGAGCCAGGCAGCCGCCTTCGCGCCGGATGGCGTGCGGGTGAATGCGGTGGCGCCGGGCTCCATCGAATTCCCGGGCGGGTCCTGGGAACAGCGGCGGGCGAGCGATCCCGCGCTGTACAACCGGATCCTCGGCTCCATCCCCTTCGGCCGGCTCGGCACGCCGGAGGAGGTGGCGGAGGTCGCGCTGTTCCTGGCGAGCGATGCGGCGCGCTGGGTGACGGGGCAGACCATCATCGTCGATGGCGGCCAGATGTTGTCGTGAAACACGCGTGAAACGGAGGAAACGGCCGGCGACATGAAGGGGCGGGGGTGCGGGTCTAGAAGGGCCGCCCTTCAGTCAAGGACCTTCACCATGCCCCGGCTTCCGCTGTTCTTCCTGATCGCCGCCGCCACCTGCCTGCTGGTGGGCGTGTGCCTTGGTGTCCTGATGGGCATCCAGCATGATTTCCACCTGGCGCCCGTGCATGCGCATCTCAACCTGCTGGGCTGGACGTCGCTGGCGCTGATGGGCCTGACCTTCCGGGCCTATCCGCAGCTGCACGCCAACCCGATGCCGGCGCTGGCGCAATTCGCGCTCTCCACCAGCAGCGCCTTCCTGTTCCCCTTCGGCATCTACCTCTCGATCGAGCAGCAGGCGCCGGCGCTGGCGATCGCGGCGGCGCTGGTCTGGCTGGCGGGGGCGGCGATGTTCCTGGTGCGGCTGGTGCTGCTGGCCGTCTCCCGATCGCCCCGCCGCTACCCCGCGCTGATGCCGGCGGAATGAGGGGGTGACCGGGCGCTGACATCCGGCCCCTGATGTGGCGATATGGGGGGAGCGGCAGCACGGCCGAGACCCCCGAGGAAACCATGATCGACCTTCACGCCAAGCGCCTGAACGGCCCCGTCATCCGCCTGCATCCCGATGACAACGTCGTCGTCGCCCGCACGGAATGCGAACCCGGCACCTCCATCCCCGGGGAGAACCTGGTGACGCGGGACAAGGTGCCGGCGGGCTACAAGATCGCCACCCAGCACCTGCGGAAGGGCGACCCGGTGCTGAAGTACCAAGTCACCATCGGCTTCGCGGCGGATGACATCCCCGCCGGCACCATGCTGCACAACCACAATATCGAGTTCCGGGAATTCGACCGCGACTACGCCATCGGCCGGGACTACCGCCCGGTGGCCATGGTGCCAGCAGAGCAGCGCAAGACTTTCGCGGGCATCGTGCGGCCGGACGGACGCGTCGGCACCCGCAACTACATCGCCATCGTCTCCTCCGTAAATTGTTCCGCGACCGTCAGCCACGCGGTGGCGGACTGGTTCACGCCGGAGCGCCTCGCCGAGTATCCGAATGTCGATGGCGTCGCCGCCTTCACCCATTCCACGGGCTGCGGCATGGAATTGTCCGGGGAGCCGATGCAGCTGCTGCGCCGGACGCTGGGCGGCTATATGCGCCACGCCAATGTCGCGGGCGTGGTCGTCATCGGCCTGGGGTGTGAGCGCAACCAGATCGCGGGGCTGCTGGCCGAGCAGGGCCTGGCGCCCGGGCCGCTGCTGCGGACGCTGGTGATGCAGGAGATCGGCGGCACGCGGAAGAGCATCGATGCGGGCATCGAGGCGGTGAAGGCGATGCTGCCGGAGGCGAACAAGGCCACGCGGAGCACGGTCTCCGCCGAGCATCTGACGGTCGGGCTGCAATGCGGCGGCTCCGACGGCTTCTCGTCCATCACCGCGAACCCGGCGCTCGGCAATGCGATGGATCTGCTGGTGCGCCATGGCGGGACCGCGATCCTGTCGGAGACGCCGGAGATCTATGGCGTCGAGCACACGCTGACGCGCCGCGCCGCGAGCCGGGAGGTCGGCGAGAAGCTGATCGAGCGCATCCGCTGGTGGAAGGATGTCTATACGCCGGGCCGCGACACGCAGATCAACGGCACGGTCAGCCCGGGCAACCAGACCGGCGGCCTCGCCAACATCTTCGAGAAGTCGCTGGGCGCCTCGATGAAGGGCGGCACGGGGCCGCTGATGGATGTGCTGCGCTATGCGGAGCCGGTGACGACGAAGGGCTTCGTCTTCATGGATACGCCGGGCTTCGATCCCGTCTCCGCCACCGGCCAGGTCGCGGGTGGCGCCAACATGATCGCCTTCACCACGGGGCGCGGCTCCATGTATGGCGCGAAGCCCGTGCCTTCCATCAAGCTCGCCACCAACACGCCCATGTTCCGCCGGCTGGAGGAGGACATGGACATCAATTGCGGCGAGATCCTGGATGGCACCGCCAGCATGGAGGAGATGGGGGAGCGCATCCTGGATCTGATGCTGCGCATCGCCTCGGGCGAGAAGACGAAGAGCGAGGAACTCGGCGTCGGCAAGCACGAATTCGCGCCCTGGCAGATCGGCATCACGGGGTAGATGCGGGGTCCGGGGGGCGCCACGCCCCCCGGCTTTGCTGTCGTTACAGCGGCGGCCAGCGATCCGCCCAGGGATGCGCGGCCTCGTATTGCCGCGCCAGCGCCACCAGCAGCCAGTCCGCGCCATAGGGCCCGATGAGCTGGAAGCCGATGGGCAGCCCATCGGCGGAGGGGGCGCAGGGCACGTTCATGCCGGGCAGCCCGCCGGCGTTCACGATGCCGGTGAAGGCGCGGTTGTGCGGCGGGCCGAACTGGTCGGCGGGCCAGGGCAGGGCGCCGGCCGTCGGCGTCATCAGCACGTCCCAGTCCTGGAAGGCGATGGCGAATTGCGCCTGCACTTCCCGGAACGCCGCGAGCCCGTCGATGTAGTCGGCGGCGGTGAGGGTGGCGCCGCGATCGGCCATCTCCTCATAGATCGCGCCGATCTTTCCGCGCCATTCCTTGCCCCGCAGAAGCCAGGCGAGGCCGCCCTGCGTGAAGGTCGGCCAGTGCTTCTCGAACAGCGCGAGATCGACGGGAAGCCGGCCGGTGGTGACGCGGTGGCCGAGCGCGGCCATGTGCCGCGCGGCCTCCGCGCAGCTCTCCGCGACGGGGGCATCGACCTTCCAGTCGCCGAATTGCGGGATGTAGAGCACGCGGAGGTTCTTCGGCGCCGGCGGCTCCTCATGCGGGCCGGGCACGCCGATGGAAAGGCGGTCCTCCGCCAGCGGGCCCTGGATGAGGGACAGCGTCGCGGCCAGGTCATCGACCGTGCGGGCGATGGGGCCGATCACCTCCGCATCGTCGAGGATGATGGGCAGGCCGTGGCGGCGCGCGACGCGGCCGGTGGAGGGCTTCAGCCCCACCAGGCCGTTGTGGCAGGCGGGACGGCGGATGGAGCCGCCGCCATCCGTGCCGAGCGTGACGGGCCCGAAGCCGGAGGCAACCGCCGCCGCGCCGCCGCCCGTGGAGGCGCCGGAGGTCAGCGCGGGGTTGTAGGGGTTGCGCGTGACGCCGAAGGCCTTGGTGTCGATGTTGCCGCGGCCGAGGGTGAATTCGGAGACATTGGTCTTGCCGATCAGCACCGCGCCGGCGGCGCGCAGGCGGGCGACCGGCGTCTCGTCATGCTCGGGCACGTAGTCGAGATAGAGTTCGCTGCCCCAGGCGCAGCGCAGCCCGGCCTGGGTGATGTTGTCCTTGATGGAGACGGGCACGCCATCCAGTGCGCTGAGCGGCGTGCCCGCGGAGAAGCGCGCATCGGCGGCGGCCGCCGCTTCCTTGGCGCCGGCCTCGTCCAGCGTCGCGATGGCGTTGATGGTGGGGTTCGCCTGCGCGATGCGGGCGAGGATGGAGGCCAGCGCCTCGCTCGGCCGCAGCGTGCCGGCGCGGTAGCGCGCGGCGAGTTCGGTGGCGGAAAGGCGCCAGATATCCGTCATGTCCTGCTTGTCCCTTGACCTTTCGCGCCCGCGACCCGCTTGCTTCGCGCATCGAGGAGCGACAACCCATGTCCTACGGCACGCGACCCCCGCCGCAAGCCCGTCCCTGGCCTTCTTCGCAAGGCCGGCCTTCCGACGACGCCATCGCGATGATGCGCTACGACGCGGCGAAGAAGTCGGTGCTGGTGGCCTATCTGCTGTGGTTCTTCCTCGGCTATCTCGGCGCGCACCGCTTCTACCTCGGCCGCGTGGTGTCCGGCATCGTCATGCTGGTGATGTCGCTGCTGTCGGTGCTGCTCACCGTGGTGCTCATCGGCTTCCTCGGCCTGCTGGTGATCGGGCTGTGGTGGTTCATCGATGCCTTCCTCATTCCCGGCATGGCCGCCCGCTGCAACGGGCGGCTGATCGACCAGCTGCGCGGCTGAACCGCTCACGGTGCCGGGGTGAAGAAGCGCGCCAGCGTCCACTCATCCGCGCGCGGCGTATAGGTGATGCCGCCGCGCGTCGCCCAGATGTTGACCTGGTAGAGGATCGGCACCAGCGCGTGGTCGGCCATCGCCATCTCGCTGGCCTGCTGCAGCAGCGCGGCGCGCGCGGCATCGTCCACCGTGCCCAGCGCCTGGTGGATGACGGCGTCGAGGGCGGGGTTGGAATAGCGGCCGCGATTGCCGACCCCCATGCCCCGGTCACGATCCACCGTGGCCAGCAGCGCGCGGAGCGGTGACGAGGCCTCCCCGGTATTGCTGCCCCAGCCCAGCAGCATGGCGGAATAGGCGTGGTTGGGCGGGCCGCCCTGCGACAGGATGGTGTTGAAGGGCAGCGCCTCCGCCCGCGTCTCGATCCCCGCGCGCTGCAGCATCTGCGCAACGGCCTGCAGGATCTTCTCGTCATTGGGGAAGCGGTCGTTGGGGCCGTGGATGGTCAGGGCGAAGCCCTGCGGCAGGCCCGCTTCGCGCAGCAGGCGGCGCGCGGCCTCGAGGTCGAAGGCCTCCGGCACCAGGCGCGGGCTGGCGCCGAAGAAGCCCGGCGCCAGCAGGCCGCCGGCGGCGATGGCCTCGCCCTCCATCAGCCGGTCCACGATGGCGGGGCGGTTGATGGCGCGGGAGATGGCGGCGCGCACGCGCGGGTCGCGCAGCGGATTCGGCATGGCGCCGCCGCCGCGCTGGGTGGCGTGCGGCGTCTGTTCGCGGAAGGTGTCGAAGGACAGGAACATCACGCGGTTGGAGGTGGCGCGGAACAGGCGGAGATCGGGGCGGCGCTTCAGCGCCTCCAGCTGCGTGATGGGCACGGCGTCCACCGCATCGACATCGCCGGCCAGCAGCGCGGCGGCGCGGGCGCTGTCATTCGGGATGATGCGCAAGGTCACGCGCTGCCAGGGCGCGCTGCCACCCCAGTAGCCGTCGTTGCGCGTCAGTGTCACGCGGTCGCCTGGCACAAAGCCCTCGAAGCGGAAGGGGCCGGTGCCGACCACGGCGGTGCCGGCGCGGAAATCCGCCGTGGTGGCGGCTTCCAGCCGGCGCGGGATGATGTTGATGACGGAGAGGTCCGTCGGCAGCAGCGGCTGGGGCCCGCGGGTCGTGATGCGGAGCGTGCGGGCATCGACGACCTCCACGCCCGCGATGCCGCGCGTGAACTGCGTGAAGGGGCCGGGGCTGTTCGGCACGGCGGGCACGCGGCGGAGGCTGGCGGCGACGTCCCCCGCCTCCAGCGCCGATCCGTCATGGAAGGTGACGCCGGCGCGCAGCCGGAATTCCCAGACGGTTTCGGAGAGCGGGCGCCAGGATTCCGCCAGGCCCGGGATCAGCTGCTGCCGTTCATCCTGGTGGACCAGCTTGTCGAAGACATGCGCGGCGATGGCGTTGTTCGGCACCAGGTTGTGGAAATGCGGGTCCACCGCGGTGGGGGTGGAGGCCAGCGCCAGCGTCAGCCCCTGGGCGCGCGGGGAGGCGGCGGGGATCGCCGCGGCCAGCAGCGCGAGGGCGAGGAGGAAGGGCCTGGACATGCGGCGGGCTTTCGTAACGGGTCAGGGAGCTTCCGCCCGGGACAGGCTGCGCGCAAGACGGGCGGGTTGCCTGCAAACCATGCTGATTTGCGCAATCGGCGATGCTGTGCTGGCAAATTGAGCAGAAGGAGCCTTCCGCGCATTGCCGCCCGGCCATGGCGGGCCGATGCTTCCGGCCCCACCCGCCCGGAGCCCGCGCCATGCCCCCGATCGCCCGTCGCCTCCTGCTGGCCGGACTGGCCGGCGGCCTCGCCGCGCCGGCCCTGGCGCAGGGCGCCTTCCCGAGCCGCGCCATCCGCGTGGTCGTGCCCTTCGCCCCGGGGGGCATCACGGACATCCTGGCCCGGGCGGCGGCGGAGGCGATGGCGCGCAGCCTCGGCCAGCCCGTGGTGGTGGAGAACCGCGCCGGCGCGGGCGGCAATGTGGGGTCGGAGGCCGTGGCGAAGGCGACGCCGGATGGCTACACGCTGCTGGCCGTGGGACCCGCGGTGATGGGAATCGCCAAGCCGCTCTACAGCCGGCTGAACTACGACCCGGATGGCGACTTCACCTGCCTCGGCCTGCTGGGTGCTCAAGCGAATGTGATGCTGGTCAGCCCGCGCGCCCTGCCGCAGCCGACGCTGCCCGCGCTGCTGGAAGCGGCGCGCGCGAAGCCGGGGGAATTGCCCTTCGCCTCATCCGGCAGCGGGTCGCTGACGCATCTGACGGCGGAGCTCTTCGCCGCCGATGCGGGGCTGCGCCTGGTGCATGTGCCCTATCGCGGCAGCCCGCCGGCGCTGGCGGACCTGGCGGGCGGGCAGGTGGCGATGATGTTCGATGCGCTGACCACCGCGCTGCCGCTGCACCAGGGCGGCCAGGCGCGGATCGTCGGCATCGCCACGCGCGGCCGCGCGGCGGACCTGCCGGAGGTGCCATCCCTGGTGGAGGCGGGCTTCCCGAGCCTGGACGCGCCGAACTGGTTCGGCCTCTTCGCGCCGGTGGGGACGCCGGCGCCCATCGTCGCGCGGCTGTCGGCGGTGGTGGCGGAGGTCACGACCTCCGACTCCTATGGCGCGCTGATGCGGGCCCGCAGCGCGGAACCCGTGGCGCTCGGCAGCCGCAGCCTGGACGCCTTCCTGGCGGCGGAGCGGCTGCGCTGGGCGGAGGCGGTGCGGCGCAGCGGTGCGCGGGCGGATTGAAGCCGTCGTGAAACCGGATCGTCCCACCATCGAATGGGCTGGTCGCCGGTCTGCCTACGGAGTAACCTTCCAACGCCCCAGGTATACAAAATGAACGATCTGGGTAAGTGTTTTTGAGGCGACCCCGAGATGCTCACTTCGGAACGAGTCGGCGCGATCCGGCTCTCCGTCCTGCTCTTCCTGCTCATGGCGCTCGGACTGCCACCGCGGGCTGAGGCGCAGCCGAACCAGGCGAACAAGCCGGTCGACAGCATGTCCTGCCGGCGCCAATGCGATGCCCGCATGCCGGAACGCGCGATGAACCCGCAGCCCGTGCAGGCCTGCCTGGTGCGCTGCGCGGCGGGGGAGCGGCATCTGTCGCGGCAGAACCAGCGCGGCACGCCGGAGGCCACGGGGCGGGGCAGCACCGGCGCCGGCGCGGCCGGGGTGATGGCGGGCGCGGCGGCCGGGGCGGGGCTGGCGCTCGGCGTGCCCAGCGCCATGCCGCAGCGCGCGGCCGCGGCCACCGGGCGCAGCATCGTCGCCTATGCCGCGCCGCTGCCGGGCCGCGGCCTGTCCGTCTCCATGCCGCTGGAACGCATGGCGGCGCATCGGGGGGCGGAGACGGAATGCTTCCGCCGCAACAACAACAACCCCTGCCGCCTGCTGGCGGAAACGGCGGACCGGTGCCTCGCCGTCGCCTATGGCATCCGGGCCAACGGGCTGGTCATCACCTCCGACCCCCGCACCTTCACCATCCACCACTACGGCACGGGGTCGGGGCAGGACGAGACGGCGGCGGAATTCGCGGCGCTGCGCGACTGTTCCGGGCGGCTCGCCGCCGGCGTCTCCTGCCGGATCGCGACGTCGCGCTGCGGCTGATCAGGGGATCGTCGCGGGGAAGTCATGCGTGCCGTCCGCGCGCAGCGGCAGGCGCGTGACGGACAGCACGGCGGACAGCGGCAGCCTAGCGTAGAGATGCGGGAACAGGCCGGGCCGGCTGCTGCCGGATGCCGGTTCCCACTTCAGCGCATCGCCAAGCCGCGCCGCATCCGCTTCCACCAGCCAGAGATCCGGCACGCCGGCCCGGTGCTTGGCCGCGCTGGCGCGCAGCTGCGCGGCGGTGGAGAAATGCAGGAAGCCGTCGCGCTGGTCATGCGCGCTGCCGGCATAGGCGCCGGCGGCTTCCGCCGCGCGCCAATCGGCTTCCCTGACCATGGTGTAGATGCGGTCTTCCATCGCGCGGCCCCCATGCCCAGGGCCGCGTTTCAGCCGAGCAGGCGGTAGAAGACAAGCCCGCCCGCTTCCGCCACCGGCACCTGGCCCACCGCCCAGCGCGGCAGCGTATCCGCGGCGTGGTAGTGGGTGGCGCCCCGCGTCGGGTCCGGCAGGGCGCCGGACAGCGCGCGGGCGGCGATGCGCTGGCAGATGGCGAAGGCGGGGTCGTTGCGCGTCGCGGGATCCACCATCGCGTCCCGCCTCGGGTGGCGGGGATGCCAGCAGGCGAACTGGAAGGGCGCGCGGCAGATGGCGCCGACGGCGGTGCCCAGGTGCTTCGGCCCGTCGGGGCGGGCGGCCAGGCGCAGCCGGTTCATCACCACCGCGGCGACGCCTTCCACCCCCCGCACCGGGCGGCCGGCGGCCTCCCCCCACAGCGTCAGCGCCAGCACCGTCAGGCCCGCGGGCTCCGCCACGCGATCGATCGCCGCGCTCATCACCGGCTTTCCCCCTCGGCGCGGGCGGAGAAGCCGACCTTGCGCTGCGTCACCACCTGGCCGGAGATGGCGGCGGCGGCCGTCGCGGCGCGGCTCACCTCGTCCAGCTTCTCCTCGATGCGGACCAGGTGCAGGGACAGGCGCGAATCGAGGTCCCGGATCAGGGAAAGCGGCACATAGGTGCGCGCGACCTCCAGCTTGAACTCCGCCAGGTCGTCGCGCGCGGAAGGCGCGGGCGGCGCGGCGGGCGGTTCCGGCCGGCTCATCAGGTCCCGGCGCAGCAGGTGCACCATCCAGAGCATCAGCAGCGCCAGCGGCGCATCCGCGGCCGCGGCCAGCATCTGGGGCGGGATTTCGGGGATCATGGGGGCACTCCTTGAAGGGAAGCGGCGGCGGAACCACCCTGGGGAAGCCGCGCGGGGGGGCCGCGCGGCGTTGGGGGATGCGCCGCGCGGCGGGACCGCGCGGCAGGGGGACGCACCGCGCGGCCGATGTGGAACGAGCCTTACCTGGAGACCTGCTGCCGATCGGCGCTGCACCGGCTGACCCTGGTGCGGCCGCATGGGCGCCCTGACGGGCTGAAGGACGGGCCCTGCCTGCAACGCCTGGCGGGCATGGGCCTGGCCCGCGCCCGCCCCGATGGCCGGTTCGAGGCGACGGAAGCCGGCCTCGACCGGCATGCGACCGAAATCGCCCGCAAGCGGGCCTGACGATCAGAAGCCCCGCCAGGGCAGGGCGGTGCGCGGCGCGGGGGGCGTGAAGGGCAGGCGCACCGGCTCCGCCAGCAGGCAGCCCGCGACGGCGTCCAGCGCATCATCGGCCAGCCCCGGCGTATCCGGGCGCCATTCCGCCATCTCCCGCACGAAGCGGCCGCGGAAGACGCTGTCATGCGCCGACAGGCGCCGCGCCGCCAGCACCGGGTCCAGCGCCGCCAGGATGCGGTCGGACTTGGCGCGCCGGCTCGTCGCCTCGACCACCGTGCAGGCGGTGCCGATGCGCGCGATCTCCCGCCGCAACAGGCCGGGCAGGAAGCGGCCGAGCCCGTTGGTCTCCACCCGCACCACCGGCAGCAGCAGGTCCCGCGCCAGCGCCGCGACGGCGCGGCATTGCTGGGTGGCGGCGTCCTCCTCCGCCTCCGGGTCGTGCAGCAGGTAGGCGACGCGGTGCAGGTAGTGCCGGCCCTCCGCATCCGCGAACATCGCGGCCAGCACGCTGGCATCGCCGCTGCCGGGGCGCCCATAGGCCGGGTCCCACCAGCCGCCGCCGGAGACGAGCCGCGTGCCCATCAGGGACAGCACGCCCCGCCCATTGGCCTCCCGGTAGTCGATCTCCGCGCCGTAGCGCGCCATCGCCGCGGGATCGAGCCGCGCGGCGCCGGTCGCCACGCGTTCCAGCATCATCTGCCGGCGGAAGGCCAGCGGGCCGACCCGGTCGCGCAGCGCGGCCACGGCCTCGTCCGGGAAGCGTTCCGGCCAGGTGCTGCGGCCCGCCGTGTCCAGCAGCGGCAGCGTGAGGCGCCGGTAGCCGGAGAGGAAGGCATCCTCCCCTTCCGCGTAGAGGCTGTCCTCCGCATGCGGCGTGCCGACGAAGAGGATGGTGCCGCCGGGGACGAGGACGAACTCGGCCTCCGTCAGCCTCTCCCGCAGTTCCTCGCGCTTGCCCGGCGTGTCGCAATTGCCGGCCACCTCCACGTCATCGGCGATGATGAGGTCGGCGCGCGCGCCGGTGATGTTGCCGCCGATCCCCGCCGCGATCATGGAGGCGTCGCGCAGCACGCCGTCGCGCGCCACCGTGAAGCGGTCCGCGGCCCAGGAGCCTTCGCCATGCCCCGGCAGCAGCGCGGCGCAGAGCGGATGGCGGCCGAGCACGCGGCGCACATTCGCCACCATCTTCGTCGCCAGCGCATGGTCCGCTGCCACCACCAGGATCCGCGTCTCCGGCGCGCGGTACAGCCGCCAGGCGCAGTAGAGGCCGATGAGCGTGGACTTGCCGAAGCCGCGGAAGGCCATCAGCAGCAGCCGCCGGTCCCCGGCGGCCTGCCGCGCCTGCAGCCAGCGCAGGACGCGCCGGTGCAGGGCGGGGGTGCCGAGGCCGCTCGCCTGGTTCCAGATCCAGGCGAATTCGACGAGGTCGGCGGGGCGGGGGCTCAAGCCTCCTCCTCCCCCTCACCGGCCGGCGGCGGCGGATCGGCGTCGCCTTCCCGCGCGAGGGTGGCGCGGGCCTTGGCCAGGATGTCCTCCGCCGTCTCCTCCGCCGTCTCCGGCTCCTCCGCCGCCAGGGCGGCGAGTTCGCTGATATGCGCCAGCGCCACGCGGGCGGCCGCCTGGCGCGCGGCGAAGTTCTTCGAATCCGGCGGCACATCCTCCAGCGGCGGGTCGCTGACGAAATGCGCGTATTCCTCGGCCACGCGGTCGATCACGGCGGCGAGCTTCGCGCGCGGCACGCCGGGCGTCCTGCCGCGCGGGGCGGTGGCAGGCTTCCTCATGCCTTCACCACCCGCACGCGCACCGTGCCGGGATTGAGGTCCACCGCCGCGCCCGACCGGTTCCAGGCCGTGACCGTCACCGTATCCTGCGCCCCGATCTGCGCCAGGAAGACGCAGCCGGAGGTGGCGAGGGAGAAGGCGGCCTGGGCGAAGTCGCCGGGCCTGGCGCCGGCGAGGGTGACGTTGATCTGCGCGCTGGCGCCGGCGGCGATGGAGGGCGGGTCCCAGGCCAGCTCCGCCGTCAGTTCGCGGACGCCGACGCGCAGGTCCGGCAGGCCGGACAGCAGCGGTGGCGCGTGGCGCGGGTCGCAATGCAGGCGCATGGCGCGCAGTTCGTAATCCGCCGTGATGCGGGCGACGCCGATGATGGCGGTGGCCACCTGCGGCGCCAGGCGGATGGCCTGCAGCCGCGTCAGCCCCGCATCGTCCATGTCCGCCGACCCCTGCCACCAGCGCGCCGTGGCGTTCCAGGTGAGCGACTGGCCGGAGGCCATCACCATGGTGCCGGCGGCATCGGTCAGCAGGTTCCAGGCGGTGTCGAAGGCCATGACGACGAGGCGCGGCGAATCCGCATCCACCGTCAGCGCGAAATCCTTGCAGCGCGAGGTATCGACCACGAAGCCGAGGCCGCGCCCGCCCGTCAGCACCACGCCGCGATTCGTGAGCGTGTAGGAATCGAGCGCGGGGAAGGCGAATTGCGGCAGGCTGGTCGGGCTGCCGGAGACGTTGGTGGACAGGCAGGCGAGCCTGTCGAAGCCCGTCTCCGTCGCGTTCCAGCGGATGGCGGCGGCGCGCAGCGATGGCACGGCGGCCACTTCCCGCGTCGCTTCCCGGTTCGGCAGCGCCTGGTGATAGGCCTTCACCGCGCCGCCCAGCCTTGTCGCGGTCTCCGTGTGCTCGATCTCGATCGCATAGCCCTGGCTCGCCCAGGCGACCTCGTACAGGTGGTCCTGCGCCCCGGCGGTGTGGCGGGCGACGATGGGGTCGCAGCCTTCCATCCGGATGGCGCGCGCGATCACGGCACGGCTGTTCACCTCCATCAGGAAGGGGATGCCCGTGGCCGGGATGGTGCGCGCGTTCAGCTCGAAGTTCGGGCCGTCGAACAGGTGGCGGTTATGCGCGACATAGGCGCCGGGCTCGGCGGAGAAGCGGATGCCGAAGCGGTCCTTGTCCGTATTGACCGTGCTGCCCACGGCGAAGTGGCCGCCATAGTAGCGGATGGAGGTGTTCCACGCCGCCGCCGTCAGGGTATGGACGTCGAGCCCGATCTTGTTGTTGACGAAGCGGCCGAGGATCAGCGTGCTGTCCTCGAACCCCCGCTCGTCGCCCAGCGTGCGCAGGCCGATGGTGAAGCCCGCGATCTCCCGGATCTCGATGAGGGAGGCGTCGTGGTTGCGGATCACCACGCCGATGTCGCCCTCGCTCAGCCAGTCGCTGATGGTGGCGCGCGTCACCGCGATGCCGCTGTGCAGCTTGTTGGCGTTGCGCGTGGTGCCGCCATCGCCGATGGTCAGCGCGGGCTGGCCGCCCGGGCCGGCATAGATGATCCGGCCGCGCATGGTCAGCCCGGCCGCGGCGCCGGGCAGCGTCAGCGGCTGCTGCGTGCGGAAGGACCCTTCGCCGATCGTCAGCATCTTGCCGGAAGCCGCCGCCGCGTTCATCGCGGCCTGCAGCGCCGGGCCATCATCCGTCACGCCATCGCCGGTCGCGCCGAAGTCACGCGCGCTCAGCGTCTCCGCCAGCTTGTCCTCCACCGTATGCGGCACGGCGCCGGGGAAGGGGGAGGTCAGCAGGCCGGAATCGCGCGGCACCACGACGATGTCGCCGACGCTGTCGAAGCCCAGCAGCCGGTTGGCGCGCGCCGTCCGCATCGGCAGCGTCATGTCGCCGCCAAGGTCGGCGGGGTCCTGCCGCAGGGTGGAGGAGAGTTCCTCCCGCTGCTCCTGCAGGGCGGCGACGACGCGGTCCAGCTCGTCATTCAGCGTGCGCGCGCGGAGCACGCCATTGTCCTGGAAGTCGGAGGTGCGCTCGACCTTCACGCGGCGGCGCAGCGTGACGGTGCTGCCGGCGGCGGGGGCGGTGGGCAGCGTGACCGTGCCGCCTTCCGACAGGCCGGCGCCGGAGACATCGAAGCCGCTGCCGAGGACGATGCCGTCGATGCGGACCTCCAGCTCCTCCGCCAGGAAGATGGGGAAGGGGTAGGTGAAGTCGGTACGCGCGCCATCGCCCACGTATTGCACGCGCGGCGCGACGTCGCCGATGCGGATGTGCTCGGCCATCGTGGGCTCCAGGAAGGGGGGGCAGGGAAGGGCCGCGCGGCGGGCGCGCGGCGGCGGGGAATCAATCGAGCAGGTTGCGCAGCGATGTGCCGAAGCTGGTGCCGGCGCGCAGCCAGGTGGTCAGCGACCCGTCATTGTTCAGCAGGCTGCGGCGCCCGGCGGCGAGCCGCGCGGCGAAGAGCTGGTCGCTGTCGGATTGCGCCGCGGCGGCATCGCGTTCGAGCCCGGCCGTCAGCGCGGCGGCGGAGCCCTCGTCCGGCGAGACGCCGCTGGCGGCTAGCCGGGCGCGGGCGGCGGCCGTGGTGCCGGCCAGCCGCGCCTCCCGCGCCCTGGCCTCGGCCGCCTGCTGCGCGGCCAGCTGCTGCTGCCGCGCCGCTTCCTGCTGCCGGGCGGCATCGGCCTGGGCGCGGGCATTGCTGGACTGCACCTGGGCCTGGCGCACGGTGGAGTAGAGCGAGGCGCCCGCGCCGAGGGCGGTCGCGATGGGGGCGAGTTGCGCCATCAGTCGGTCATCCTCATGTCGGTGGTGACGGAAAGCAGGGTCAGGGGCAGCGGCGTCTCGCCCTCCACCCGCCACAGCGGCGCCATCGCATCGCGCCGCCAGCCCAGCGCGCGCAGCGTGACGTCGCCGGTGAAGGGCGCGGGCGCGGCATCCAGCAGCGCCGTGTCCAGGCGCCGGAACGGCACCGGCTGCACGCCGCGGCCGAGATCGACCTCCAGCGCCGGCGTCTCCATCACCCGGAAGGTGGCGGAGACCAGGCGGAGCGGCGCGGAAGCCGCCCCGCCCGCCCCGGCCAGGGCCATGGGCAGCGGTTCCACCACATGGCGGAAGGGCAGCCCCACCTGCACGCTGCGCGCCGGCGGATCCAGCGTGACGGCGCCGGCCGAGACCGTCAGCACGCCGCGCGGCGCGCCATCGGCCAGGATGCCGACGGAGGCGCCTTCCAGATGGCCGAGCCCGGACCAGACATCCTGTTCCGCGACGGCGATGCCGGACAGCGCGGCATCGAAGCCGATGCCCGTGTCGAAGCGTTCCAGCCGGTGCCAGCCATTGCGTTCCACCACGACGAAGACGCGGCCCTCGGTCTCCGCCACCGCCTTGAAGCGGCCCGCCGTCTCCAGCCGCGTCCAGGCCGTCACCTGCTCCGCGCGATAGAGCGTCAGGGTCGCGATCGACCCGTCCGCCATCACCACATGCAGCAGCCGCATGGTCTGGTCATAGGCCATGGAGACCGGCGCCTGGATCAGGTGGTGCGCGACCAGCGCGAGGTCATTGGCCTGGTACACGTCGGCGACGTCGGTATAGGCGAATTCATGCACCGCGCGGCCGGACCGCGCGACGAAGAGCGTCGCGCCATCCACATCGACCGGCGGCACCTGCCGGTCCACCAGGCTGCCGACGCGCGTCTGGCGGTGCAGCTGGATCGAGGACGGCGTCAGCGGATCGCCCGTCACCATCCATTCGGCGCCGGAGGTGAAGACCTGCAGGTGGCGGCCGGAGAAGACGGCGCGGATCGCGTTCACCTGGTCCGACACCAGCGCGAATTCGATCGCCTGGTCATCGAGCCCCGTGCCGTTGTCGAAATTGGCGATGTCGCCGGTGCGCGACAGCCACAGCCGGTTCGGCAGGTCCCGCGACCCGCCCAGCACCAGCCGGTCCTGGTGGAAGCAGGCGGAGACGGGGTAGCCGCGCACGCCGCTGAAGGCGGGCTCCGCCCAATCCGTGGTCGGCGTGGTGCCGGGCAGCGTGCCGTTGACGACCCCCGTGGCGGAGCGCGCATTGGCCACCGCGGTGATCGCGACGGTGAGGCCCGAGATGCGGAACGCCGCCGTGACATGGCCGCTGGAGAAGAGGTCGGCGGAGGCCGTCAGCGTCACGGTGCCCGTGGTGGCGGAGGCCGCGAGCGTGACGCCGGGGCGGAAGTTGAAGACCGGCACGGCATCGAAGACGAAGGGCGCCAGCGTCCAGCTGGTGTGGCTGGTGCGCGTCAGCCGCTGCGGCGCCACGTCGGGGTGGAACAGCAGCAGCGTGTCCGCGCTTTGCGTGAAGGCGACCTGGCCCTGCATGCCGGTGGACCAGGGCGCGGGCAGGCTCGCCACCGCGACATCGCCCAGGAAGACGTGCAGCTGCCCCTCGGTCAGCGCCAGCAGGTAGGTCTGCTCGGTGTTGAACTCGAAGGGGATCAGCCGCGCGGGGCCGGGCAGGGATGCCACATGCAGCAGCCCCGGCCGGCGCGCGACGCCGCCCGTCGGCTGGATGACGACGTTGCGCAGCCGCCGCGCGCCATTCTCGAAGGCGCGCAGGTCGGCACGGCCGAACAGGTTGGGCGCGAGCTCCCCGGCGGTGAAGGAAGCCTTGGTGCGCCGCGTGGCGATGGTCATGCGATCACCCCCTGACCGAGACCAGCGGGAAATCCTCGATCCCGCGCGGCGTGTCCTGCTGGCTGTCGATCTGCCGCGCGCCGCGCAGCTCCGTCTCCGCCAGGCGGAACAGCATCTCCGCCCGCGATGCGGATTCCGTCAGCGGCAGGCAGAATTCCGCCGCGAGGCGCGCCACGAGGGCCTGCGCGAAGAAGGGCGGGAAGGCGCTTTCGTCGGCGCGGAAGATGTAGGTCAGCACGATGGAATCGGCATCCGCGTGCAGCCGGTCCTCATGGATGCGGTAGGGCGTGCCGCGCCCGCGGCCGCCGCTGCCGGCCGACAGGGCGCGCAGGAACCCCGGCGGCAGCTGGAAGGCATGCGCCAGGTCGGCGCGCGGCACGGCGGCCAGGCGTGGCAGGGAAGCCTGGCCCGTGGCGAAGGACCAGGGATGGGCGGAGAGCAGCGCATCGCGCACCGGCGCGTAGAGGTTCGCCGCCACCTCCGCCTCCGCCGTCCCCTCATCCAGTGAGGCGACGGGCTGCGCGCCAAGGCGCAGCAGGGCGCGCGAGCACAGCGCGAGCGCGGTGAGTGCCATGGTTGTCATGTCCGTTCGCGGGAGGATGGGCGGCCCCGATGACGGGACCGCCCGGGGTGATGGCGACGATGTCAGCCTGCCGACGTCACTCCGCCGCGCGCATGCGCACGACGCCCAGGTCATCGACCAGCACGGCGCCCTGGCTCATCATGTTGGCGACGAAATGCGCGGCGCGGTCGCCGTGCCAGGTCACGTCCGTCTGCACTTCCGCCGCCGCGGCGTGGCCGATGGCGGTGCGGTGGAAGAAGTAGCAGTAGCGCAGCGCGCCCGCCTTGGTCAGGCCGGAATGCGGCACCCACAGCGCGCCCAGCCATCGCTTCGCCTGGCTGCCCTTCCAGGGCAGGGCGTCGTCGCCGACATACTGGGAGGAGGCGAATTCCTCGATCGCCAGCAGCTGGCTCCACTGCTTCCAGCCGACGACGGCGACGCGCCCGCCATCGTCCGGCACGTCGGCCGCGCCCATCATCTCGAAGGCCAGCAGCACCTTCTCCTTCGTCAGGCCGTCCGTGTCCGTCGTGCCCGCGGCGGTGCCGATCGCCTCCCGCGTGCCGGCATCCAGCGCCGCGATGATCAGCTCATCCGTCTTGCGGCCCAGCGCATAGGCGCCGGCATTGGCGACGACGGTGCGCTCGTCGATGTTGGTCTTCAGCTCATCGAGGCGGTCGATCCAGTCGCCGGCATAGTAGTCCTGCATCACGCATTCGACCTGCGCGTGCTCCAGGTTCATCACCGGCACGGCGCCGTTGCGCGTCTTCGCCGCGGCGACGCCCTTGCCGACCTTCGGGAAGAAGGTGCTGGAGCCGGTGACGCCGGACTTGGAGCGCACCAGCGGGCGCAGCTTGCTGCCCTGGCGCTGATAGGCCTCCTTCACCTCGGCCTGGAACTGGCGGGTGAAGACGGCGTCGATCTGGGTGCTGGTGGGCATCGAGGCCCTCCTTCGTGATGGGGAAGCGGGGAAGGGACCGCGCCGCCGGTTGCCCCCGGGGGATCGCCCCTGGGGCCGGCGCCACGGCGTGGCTCCGCAGGCCCGCCTGCGCGGGTTGCTTGCGGGAAAGGGGGCGGGGCGGATGGGGGCCGTGCGGCCCGCGCCATCCGCCCCGCGGTCGCCGCGCCCGGGGATGGGGCGCGGCGATGCCGGCCGGCGCCACGCGCTGCGTTGCGCAGCGGGCGCCCGGCCGGATCCCGGCGGCGGGCTATTCGCCGACGAGGCGCCTGAACCCGTCCGTGACGCGCTTCACGAAATCGGGCTCCCGCGTCCGCCAGTAGCGGGGGTCGCGCATCATCCGGCGCAGCTCGCCCTCATCGGGCCCGGCTTCCGCCTGCGCATCGCGCGCCAGCGGCGGTTCCTTGCCTTCCATCATGCGGCTGAGCGCGACCACGCCCTCCGCCGTGCTGGACAGCGCGGTGAAGACCGCCTCCGGCAGGTTGGCGCGGCCCCAGGCGGAAAGCTGGGCGGCGATGCGGCGGAACCGCTCCTCGCCGCCGAAATGCGCCTGCAGCTTCTCGATCTGGCGCGCGGCCTCGAAATCGGCGGCGGCCTCGGCGATCAGCGGCAGCAGGCGTTCCGCCGCCAGGTCATAGACCAGCTGCACCTGGCGCGGCGTGAAGCCGGCCTCGTGCAGCTTGGCGTTCACGGCGGGGTCCGGCGTCACCACCTCGTTCGGCGGCGTGATCGCGTAGCCATCGGGGCTGTCGGGGATGCCGAGCAGCCGGCGCCAGCGCAGCCGCTCCTCCTCCGGCGCGTCATCCGCCGGCGGGCCCTGGCGCTGCGACAGGCGGCGTTCCAGTTCCAGGTAGGATTTCAGCAGCGCATCGACGCGCAGCGCGCCGGCGGCCTCGTCCCAGAACTTGTCCGGCACCTCGGCCGGGCGGGTGGGGCGCCCGGCCGGCGCTTCCGGCTTCAGGGCGGTCTCGAGAAGATCCTCGGGCATGCCGGGGCTCACTCCTGGGTCTGGGGTTGGGCGGGGGCCGCATCGGCGGGCCGCAGGATCTCCGGCGGCGCGCCCAGCGTTCGGGCCAGCCACCGCGCGGCGGCCGGGGCATCCAGCGTCGCGCGCGCCTCGGGGCCGAGCGTCGCGGCGGCCTGCAGGAAGAGCAGCGTGTCCGCCGCATCGGCCCGCGCCTGGACGCGGGCGAGCGGCGAGGCGTAGGTCAGCCGCGCTTCCCGCCCATCGGGCAGCAGCGCGGGGATCTCGCCCCGCCGGCGCAGCACGGCCAGGCAGCGGGCCACCAGCGGCGTCAGCAGCTCCGCCTGCAGGCGGCCATAGGTGGCGCCGAGCCGCCGCGCGCTCTGCGCGCTGCGTTCCAGCACCTCGGTCGCCGTCATGCCGGGCTTCTCCGCCTGCGCGATCCGGTCGGCCAGCAGCGCGCCGCGGATGCGGCTGCGCAGGTCGGCCAGCACCAGCTGGGAGACGTCGAAATTGCCCGGCGCGGCGAGGGGTGTGAGGCCGGAGGAACCCGGCGCCTTCGGGATGATGGCGCCCGGCACCAGCCGCACGGTGGCGGGGTTCAGCACGCCATCGTCTTCCGCCTGCCAGATGCCGGTGGCGGCGATGGAGGCGTTCTTCAGCACCAGCTCCACCACCTTGTTGGCGGTGCGGATGTCCGGCAGCGCCTTGGCGACCGGGCCGCGGCCATAGGTCTCGCCCGGCACCTTCAGCCAGCGGAAGGCGATGAAGGGGCTTTCCGCGAAGCGGCCCTCGGCCAGCAGCCGGGGGGTGCCGTCCTCCTCCTCCGCCACCACCGCCAGGCGGTGGCCGTGGCGCGGATCGGGCCAGGCGGCTTCCACCACCCGCAGCGTCGGCGCCGCCTCATCCTCCGCCCGCCGGCGTTCCGCGATCGCCGCGGCCGGCCAGCGCGCCCGGATCTCCTCCGCCGTCAGGCGCAGCGACCGGAACACGGTGTCGAGCCGGCCGGAGACGCCTTCCTCCAGCACCGCCTCGCGCATCGGCACGGCGGAGAAGCGCAGCGCCGAGGCCTCTCCCACCGGCGCCTCCTCCACCATCAGCAGGCCGGTGCCGGTGACGACGAGTTCGAGGAAGGCCTGGTGGATCTCCAGCGCGAAGTTCGACCGGTCGAGGTGGCCCTGCAGCGTTTCCGCCGCCGCCTCCAGCGCCTTCGCCACCTCCTGCGCGGCGGCGCCATCGGCCACCGGGCGGGCGGGCGCCAGGCCGAACCAGCGCGACCAGGGCGGCACCAGCTCCGCCAGCAGGGAGGCCGCGAGCTGTTCCGCCGCGTCGGCGGCCGTCGCATCGAACAGCGGCGGGGTGTTCGGCGCCGGCAGGGCCATGTCGTAGCAATCCTGCCA
This sequence comes from Falsiroseomonas ponticola, assembly GCF_016805305.1. Classification (GTDB taxonomy): domain Bacteria; phylum Pseudomonadota; class Alphaproteobacteria; order Acetobacterales; family Acetobacteraceae; genus Falsiroseomonas; species Falsiroseomonas ponticola. The sequence goes on from NZ_JAERQN010000001.1 coordinate 1,354,184, forward strand.
CTGGCCCTCCATCGGGCGGCGGCGGGCGCTGGCGCGGGCGTGGCGGGCCAGGATGTCCTCGGGTGTCATCATCGCCCTCATTCGCCCAGCAGGCTCTTGCGCACGGCGAAGCCCGGCGCCGGGTCCAGCACGCCCCGCGGTGAGGTCGCGATGGTGCCCGCCAGGCCCCGGCGGGCGCGCTCCAGCGCCTTCAGGCGGGCTTCCCGGGCCGCGGCTTCGGCATTGGCCGCGGCGGCAGCGCTGGCATCGGCCTGCGCCTGGGCGTTGGCCGCACTGGAATCGACGGCAGGCGCCGCCGGCTTCGGCGCCCTGATCAGGCCACCCATGCGCGCTTCCTTCGGCTCGATCGGTGAAAGGGAACCGGGCGCCCGCCAAAGAAATGGGCCCGCCCGGCGAACCGGACGGGCCCGAGGCAGGGACCGGAGGGAGGTGCCATCGGGCGCAACTCGCCCCGTGGCCTGGCCTGTGTAGCGGCCTGTCAGGGCCGAGTCAAGAATTAATTCCTATTTCGCCGAAGATTCTGCGCGGCGCCGGATCAGCCACCTGGCCGCCCAGCGCGCGGAACAACCCATAGGGCGTGACCGCGAAGGGCGCGCCCGGCCCCAGCAGCGCCCGGCAGAGCGAGACGCAGGTGAAGGGCAGCAGCGCCGGGCCGAGGCTCGCCACGGGCTCGCCCGGCAGGAAGGGGCCCAGCACCCGCAGCCCCGCGCGGCGGTAGAAGCCCGGCAGGTCGAACCCCGCGGCAACCGGCAGCCGCGCCACCACCAGGCGGCCGGAAAGCGGTTCCAGCACCGTCCAGCCGCCCTCATCCGACAGCGCCGCGAAGCAGTGGCGGAAGCCCGGCCGCAGCAGGCGCAGCCAGGGCTGGTCCGCCACACCGCCGAAGGCGATCCAGACGCCCTGGCCGGCCGGGTCGGCCGCCAGCGCCCGGCGATGCGCCAGCCGCGCGGTCATCGCCGCGGCCCGGGGAAGGGCAGGATCTCCGCGCCCCCGCTCTTCCGCGGCTCGTCCTTCGCCGTCCCGGCCTTCGGTGCCCCCGGCTTCGGTACTGCCGGCGCCCCGCCGCCCGCCGCGCCCCCAGCCGCGCCCCCCACGGGGCCGGCTTCCGTCGCCAGCGTCCGCACCGCTTCCATCCCCCGCGCCGGGCCGGCCACGATCCCCTTGGCGCGCAGCGGGTGGTCGAGCCTGTCCATCGCCTCCCGCCACAGGCGCAGGTCGCCGGCTTCCTGCGGGATGCGGGCGCTGGGCTGGTCGCCACGCTCCCCCCAGATGCGCAGGATGCGCGCATGCGCCAGGTCGATCCGCCGCTGGCGATACAGCCGGTCCAGCACCTTCACCACGTCATCGGGCTCGCAGGGGCGGACCACGGCGCCGCGGGCCGCGCCCAGCCGGGCGCCGTCGCGGCGGGCGGTCAGCGCCGCCATGGTCCAGAACCAGGCATCCTCGGCGCAGCTGAAGGGCTCCGCGCGGCTCATGCTGGCCAGGACAGGGGCGCGGCTGGTGATGAAAGCCATATCAAGGGGTCCTTCCTCGTCCGTTCCCGAACAAAACAGGAACAATCCCCTTCTAGGCTGTTCTATCTGAGGTTGCAAGGATGTTGTTCCTATTGATTCGCGACTCGAAACCTAGGATGTGATGCCCAGGTCGAGCCCCCATATGCGGGCCTCGATTCGCATGAGGGGCCGGCTGCGATGCGGCACGAGGATATCTGGCGGGCGATCGATGCCCTGGCTGCCGAGCATGGGCTCTCGGCCTCCGGCCTCGCGCGCCGCGCCGGGTTGGACGCCACCGCCTTCAACCCGTCGAAGCGCACCGGCGCCGATGGCAGGGCGCGCTGGCCCTCCACCGAAAGCGTCGCCAAGGTCCTGCATGCGACGGGGACGGGGATGGAGGCCTTCGCCTCCCTCGTCACCGGCGCCCCCGCCCTGCCGCGCAACCGCGCCATCAGCGCGCGGCGCATCCCCCTGATCGGCCTGGCCCAGGCGGGCGGCGATGGCTATTTCGACGATGGCGGCTACCCCGTCGGCGGCGGCTGGGACGAGATCTCGGTGCCCGACGTGCCGGACCCCAACGCCTATGCGCTGGAGATCAGCGGGGAGAGCATGGAGCCCGTCTTCCGCGACGGCGACGTGGTCATCGTCTCCCCCGGCGCGCCGGTGCGGCGCGGGGATCGCGTGGTGGTGCGCACCCGGGCGGGGGAGGTGATGGCCAAGCAGCTGCTGCGGCAATCCGCGCGGCGGGTGGAGCTGGCCAGCCTCAATCCCGCCCATCCCAACTACAGCTTCGACCTGTCGGAACTCGCCTGGATGCACCGCATCGTCTGGGCCAGCCAGTAGCGGGCCTGTCCCCCGTTTCGGCAAGGCTGACGCGGCTACGCCCTCATGCGCCGGCGCGGCCATGGGGCCGCCTGGCGTGGCCGCCCCGGCGGTGGCGCCCATCCGGGCGCTCGGCCCTTTCCGCCTTCACCACCGCGGCGCCCAGCGCAGCAGGCGCAGCGCGTTCAGCGTCACCAGCACCGTCGCCCCCGTATCGGCCAGGATCGCCGGCCACAGCCCCGTGACGCCGGCCAGCGTGGTGGCCAGGAACACGGCCTTCAGCCCGATGGCGACGGCGACGTTCTGGCGCACATTCGCCATCGTCGCCCGCGACAGGGACACGAGCTCCGCCACCCCGGTGACGCGGTCCTTGAGCACGGCCGCATCGGCCGTCTCCAGCGCCACATCGGTGCCGCCGCCCATGGCGACGCCCACGCTGGCGGCCGCCAGCGCCGGCGCATCGTTGATGCCATCGCCCACCATCACCACGGGGCCATCCTGCCGCAGGTGCCCGATCTCCCGCAGCTTGTCGCCGGGCAGCAGCTCCGCCTTGGCCTCCAGGCCGATCGAGGCCGCGATGGCCGCGCCGGTGCGGGCATTGTCGCCCGTCAGCATCACGGATCGCAGGCCGAGCGCGGCCAGCGCCGCCACGCCCGCCCGCGCATCGGCGCGCGGTTCGTCGCGCAGCGCGACCAGGCCGAGCGGCGCGTCGTCGATCAGCACCACCGCGACCGTCATGCCCTCCGTCTCCAGCCGCGGCAGCTCGGCGGCCAGGCCGCCGAGCGGCACGCCGGCCTCCGCCGCATGGCGCGGGCTGCCGACGGTGATGCGCCGCCCGGCGACGGTCGCGACCACCGCGCGGCCGGCAATGGCGGCCAGGCCCCGGGCCGGCGGCAGGGACAGGCCGCGCTGCGCCGCCTCCGCCAGGATCGCGCGGGCCAGGGGATGGGCGGAGCCCTGCTCCACGCCGCCCGCCAGGGCCAGCACCTCCTCCGCCGAACGGCCGGGCGCGGGCAGCACGGCGGTGACGCGCGGGCGGCCTTCCGTCAGCGTGCCGGTCTTGTCGAAGGCCACGATCCGGGCGGCGCCGATCCGCTCCAGCGCCGCGCCGCCCTTCACCAGCAGGCCGCGCCGCGCCCCGGCGGAAAGCCCCGATGCCATGGCGGCGGGGACCGAGATGACCAGCGCGCAGGGGCAGGCGATCAGCAGCACCGCCAGCCCGCGATAGAGGCTCGTCTCCCACGTCCAGCCCAGCAGGAAGGGCGGCAGCAGGACCGCCAGCAGCGCGACGGCCATCGCCGCCGGCGTCCACCAGCGGGAGAACCGCTCGATGAAGCGCTGCGTCGGCGCGCGGGATGCCGTCGCCTCCTCCACCAGGGCGATGATGCGGGCGATGGTGTTGTCCGCCGCGGCGCGCGTGACGCGCACGCGGATGGCGCCATCGGCGTTGATGGAACCGGCGATCACCGCATCGCCGCGGCCGCGGGAGACGGGCACGCTCTCCCCGGTCACGGGGCTTTCGTCGATCGCGCTCCTGCCTTCCTCGATCACGCCGTCGCAGGGCACGCGGTCCCCGGGGCGCACCAGCACCAGGTCGCCGATCGCCAGCCGCTCCGGCGCCAGCGGTTCGGTGCCGCCATCGGGGCGGAGCCGCAGCGCCACCCGCGGCATCAGCCCCGCCAGCGCGCGGATGCCGGCGCGCGCGCTGCCGGCGGCGACATTCTCCAGCAGTTCCCCCGTGGCGAAGAGCAGCACGACGACGGCCGCTTCCTCCGCCGCGCCGATCACCGCGGCGCCGAGGGCGGCGGTGCACATCAGCGTCTCGATGCTGAAGGGGCTGCCGGCGCGGGCGAGGGCGAGCGCACGCCGCCCGAAGGGCACCAGGGCGATGGCGGTGGCGGCCAGGAAGAGCGGGTAGGTCAGGCTGTCCGGCAGCACCAGGGAGGCCGCCTGCGCCCCCAGCACCAGCGCGCCGAGCAGCCCGGTGAGGCGCGCCTTCCCGGTGGCCCACCACGGCGTGGCGGCATCCGCCGGATCATCATGCCCGGCATGCCCATGGGTGGGCCCTGCCGACGCCGGCGCCACTGGGCCGTCGCCGTCGATCCGCGTCGCGCGGTAGCCCAGCGCGGCGATCTGCGCCTCCACGGCCTCCAGCGCCTCCGCCCCGCCGCCGCCGAGATCCAGCGCCAGCCGCTCCGCCATCAGGTTCACCTCGACCGCGGCAATGCCGGGCAGCCGTTCCACCGCCCGCGTCACCTTGGCGACGCAGGCGGCGCAATCCATGCCCTCCACCCGCCAGGTCACTCTCCTCGCTGCGTCCATGATGCCCGCCCGATCCGTCAGGGCCCTGTTATGGGACCTCCAGCGACTGGAGGTTCAAGCCCCCTCCGGCGGTCCCGGCGCCGTCAGTCGCCCGCCAGGAAATCGATGATCAGCTTCAGGTTGAGCCCGACGATGACCGCCGCGATCAGCCAGCCGAGCGCGAGCTGCCAGGCCGGCGCCGCGAGCCTGCCGAAGCGCTTCCGGTCGGAGGCGAACATCATCAGCGGGATCACCGCGAAGGGCAGCTGCAGCGACAGCACCACCTGGCTGAGGATCAGCAGCTGCGCCGTGCCGGATGCGCCATGCAGCCAGGTGACGGCCACGGCGGGGACGATCGCGATCAGCCGCGTCACCAGCCGGCGCAGCACGGGGGAGAGGCGGAAGCGGAGAAAGCCCTCCATCACCACCTGCCCGGCCAGCGTCGCCGTGACGGTCGCGTTCACGCCGCAGAGCAGCAGCGCGATCGCGAAGAGCTTGGCCGCCAGCACGCTGCCCAGCAGCGGCGCCATCAGCTGGTAGGCCTCCCCGATCTCCGCCACCTCGGTCCGCCCGGCGGCATGGAAGGTGGCCGCGGCGGTGATGAGGATGGCGGAGTTGATGAACAGCGCCAGCGTCAGCGCGATGGTGCTGTCGAGGGAGGCGAAGGTGATCGCCTCCCGCTTCCCGGCCTCGTCCTGCGCCCAGGCGCGGGACTGCACGACGGCGGTGTGCAGGTAGAGGTTGTGGGGCATCACCGTGGCGCCGAGGATGCCCATGGCGATGTAGAGCTGCGTCTCGTTCGTCACGATGGAGACGGCCGGCACGTAGCCGCGCAGCACCGCGCCCCATTCGGGGTCCGACAGCACCACCTGCACGCCGAAGCAGCCGACGATCAGCAGGATGAAGCCGACGATCAGCGCCTCCAGCCACCGCACGCCCTTGTTCTGCAGCCACAGGATCAGGAAGGCGTCGAGTGCCGTCAGCATCACGCCGTAGAGCAGGGGGATGCCGAAGAGCAGTTCCAGCGCGATCGCCGTGCCGATCAGCTCCGCCAGGTCCGTGGCGCAGATCGCGACCTCCGCCAGCAGCCACAGCGGATAGGCGACGGCGCGCGGGAAACGCTCGCGGCAGAGCTGCGCCAGGTCCCGCTCCGTGACGATGCCGATCCGCGCGCAGAGCGCCTGCAGCAGCATCGCCATCAGGGAGGAGGCCAGCGCGACGGCGAGCAGCGTGTAGCCGAAGGCCGACCCGCCCGCGAGCGCGGTCGCCCAGTTGCCGGGGTCCATGTAGCCCACGGCCACCAGGTAGCCGGGACCCATGAAGGCCAGCAGCTTGCGCAGGAAGCCCGCGGCGTTCGGCACGGCGACGCTGCGATGCACCTCGGGCAGGCTGGGCGTGGGGGCGGCGACGTCCGAAGGCGGGTTCATGTCACGGCTCCGAAGTTCAGCCTAGGCTAAGTTATCACCCAGCCGCTATCAATGCCGCCCCATCGTGACATCCGGTCCATGAAGCGCAGCCCTGCCCCGCGATGCCTGCCGCCTGCCCAGGACCACGCGGCGCGCTTCGCCCGCCAGCGGGAGGCCGACCGCACCGCGACGGCGGAGGATTACGTGGAGCTGATCGCCGACCTGCTGCGGGAGGAGGGGGAGGCCCGCGCCGTGGACCTGGCGCGCCGGATGGGCATCTCCCAGGCGACGGTGACGGCGACGATCGGGCGCCTGCAGCGCGACGGGCTGGTGGAGACCAAGCCCTATCGCGGCCTGTTTCTGACCGAGGCCGGCCGCGCCATGGCGGAGGCCGCGAAGCTGCGCCATGACCTGCTGGTCCGCTTCCTGATCGCCGTCGGGCTGGATGCGGAGACGGCGGAACAGGATGCGGAGGGGCTGGAGCACCATGCCAGCGAGAAGGCGCTGGAAGCCTTCGCCGCCTTCGTCGCGAAGCGGGAGGCGGAGGGCGCATGAGCACGGCCTATTCCATCGGCGACCTCGCCCGGGCGACGGGCGTGAAGCCCACCACCATCCGCTGGTACGAGCAGGAGGGCTGGCTGCCCCCGCCCGCGCGCACCGGGGGTGGCCACCGGGTCTATGGCGATCCCCATCTCCGGCGCCTCGGCTTCATCCGCCATGCGCGGGAGCTGGGCTTCGAGAGCGAGGCGATCCGCGCGCTGCTGGACCTGGCCGACCATCCCGATGCCGATTGCGGCAAGGCGCACCAGCTGGCGGTGGCCCAGATCCGCGCGATCGACGACCGCCTGCGGCGCCTGGCGGCGCTGCGGCGAGAGCTGGACCGGATGGCGGAAAGCTGCGCCGGCGGCGTCGCCGGCCAGTGCCGGATCATCGAGACGCTGTCCGATTTCGACCACGGCCATTGCGCGGACCCGTCGCATCGGGGCGGGTGAGCCTGCCGCCGGGGCGGCCGGCTGGTTGGGGCGCCAGGATTCGAACCTGGGAATGGCGGTACCAAAAACCGCTGCCTTACCGCTTGGCGACGCCCCATCGCGCCAGATCGCGTTGCGGCGCCTCCGGTAGCGCGGAAGCGGCGATCGCACAACGGGGGGCGCCCCGGGGGTGTCGCAGGGGTGGCGCAACGCGGGATCTGCACGGGATGATTCGCACCGCACGGCTGCCGTCTCGTGCCACGGACGCGGCGTTCACCGACGCTTCACCTCCAGCACCGATAAAGGGGGCACAGGGCCTGCCGGCGTGGGCCCCGTGACCAGCCCCGCAACAAGCGGAGGGCGGGCGCGCGTGTGAAGTCCTGGCCGCAAAAGCGGCCCCGGACGATCACGGCGTGTCGATGCGCCGGACAATCTGGAACATGGCCATGTGCTGGCTGTGCAGGCCCCATAACGGGGCCGCCGACGACGGACCCTCCGTCGCCGTGCGGCTCTCTGCGGACTCGCCGCTGCCGACCGCCCCGCGGTTGCACCTGACGACGTCGGGCATCACCGCCGTGGACGGCGTGCTGAGCGGCTTCGCCTGGGGCGATGGCGATCCCGTCAGCTTCGCCTTCACGGACAGCCCCTCGGACTACGAAAGCTTCTACGGCAGCAACGAGCCGATCCGCGGCTTCGCGGCGGTCAGCGGCACCATGCGCGATGCCGTGCGCAAGATCCTGCTGGGCGACGCCACCGGCGGCCCCGGCAGCCCCGGCCCCTGGGTGACGGGCTTCACCAACCTCTCCATCGTCGAAAGCGCCACCGATTCGACGGCCGATATCCGCATCGCCCGCTCCTCCGCCCCCTCCACCGCCTGGGCCTACTATCCGAACGGTCGGGAGGGCGGGGATGTCTGGTTCGGCTCCCGCAGCGCCTTCGATGCCCCCCAGCTCGGCAACTACGCCTTCCTGGTCGCGGTGCATGAACTCGGCCATTCCCTCGGCCTCAAGCACCCGCATGAAAGCTGGAACGGCTTCGGCGCCCTGTCGGCCGAATGGGACATGCTGGAATTCACCGTCATGTCCTACCGGTCCCATGCCGGGGTGACGACCAGCACCGGCTACACCAACGGCACCTTCGACTACCCGCAGGGCTGGATGATGCTGGACATCGCCGCGCTGCAGGCCCTCTACGGCGCCGACTACACGATGCACAGCGGCAACACCCGCTACTTCTGGAACCCGGAGACGGGGGAGACGGTGATCGACGGCGTCGGCCAGGGCGCGCCCGGCGGCGGCGCCGGCGGCACGGCGAACCGCGTCTTCCTGACGATCTGGGACGGCGGCGGCATCGATACCTACGACCTCTCCGCCTATGCCGGCGGCGTCGCGGCGGACCTGGCGCCGGGCAGCTGGAGCGTGCTGTCCGCCACGCAGCTGGCGGTGCTGGACGTGCGCGAGGGGCTGGTCACGCAGGCCCGCGGCAACGTGTTCAATTCGATGCTCTACCAGGGCAACACGGCGTCGCTGATCGAGGATGCGATCGGCGGCGCCGGCGCCGACACGCTGCTCGGCAACGACGCCATCAACCAGCTCTCCGGCGGCGCGGGGCGGGACCTGCTCGACGGGCGCGCGGGGAACGACGTGCTCGATGGCGGCACGGGTGCCGACACGATGCGCGGCGGCGTCGGCGACGACCGCTACCGGGTCGATGACGCGGGCGACCTCGTGATCGAACTCGCGGGCCAGGGCAACGACACGATCGTCGCCGCCATCAGCGGTTCCATCACCTTGCCGGACCATGTGGAGGCGCTGGTGCTGGAAGCCGGCGCGACCGGGATCGGCAACGCGCTGCGCAACCTGATGACGGGCAATGCCGGCGCGAACCGCCTGGAAGGCCGCGGCGGGGACGATGTGCTCGAAGGCCGCGGCGGCAACGACACGCTGGTCGGCGGTACTGGAGCGGACAGCTTCGTGCTGCGGCGCGGCGATGGCATGGACCGGATCGAGGATTTCACCCCGGGCACGGACCTGCTGGTGCTGGTCGGCTTCCAGCGCAGCGCGACCTCCCTCATCAACGGGGCCATGCCGCTGACGGATGGGCTGTGGATCGACCTCGGCAGCGGCGACGGCGTGCTGCTGGCGGGCCTCACCGCCGGGCGGCTCAGCGCCTCCGACTTCGTGCTGTAGGCGCCGCGCGCGTCAGGCCCACAGCTCCGGCCGGGCGAATTCGCCGGCCAGGCGCGCCGCCGCCGCCTCCAGCAGCCGCTCCCCCTTGGCCGCGCTGGCGCTGCGGGGGTCGCCGATCACGCCGGTATCGGTCATCTGGTCGAAGGCGCGGCTGCGCTTGAAGCCGGGGGGCGCGGGCGGTGCGAATTTCCGCGGCACGGCCTCGGCGATGCGGTCCGCCCGCACGCCATCGGGGGCCAGCGCCATCATCATGGAGGTCTCGGCCTCGCAGGCATGCATGACATTGGGCTGGGCTTCGAGGATGGCGCCGAAGGTATCCGCATTGGCCAGCCAGTAGGTCAGCCCCACCACCGGCACGCCGAGGCCGCGCGTCAGCTCGATCGCGCAGCTCGCGATGGCTTCCGTGTTCCCGCCATGGCCGTTGACCAGCGCGATGCGCCGGAAGCCGTGCCGCGCCACGCTGCGGGCGATGCCGCCGACCAGCGCCATGAAGGTCGGCAGGTCGAGCGTCATGGTGCCGCCGAAGGCCATGTGGTGCTCGGCCAGGCCGCTCCAGATGGTGGGCGTGACCAGCGCGGGCTGGCCCTGCGCCAGCAGGCGCCGCGCCGTGCGTTCCGCCACCGCGGTGGCCAGCACGGTATCGACCCCGACCGCCAGGTGCGGGCCGTGCTGTTCGATGGAGGCGACGGGGATCAGGACGACGGTCTCGGGCCTGGCCCGGGACTGGATCTCGGCAGCGGTCAGCCGCGCCCAGAAGACTTCCTTCGAAACATCCATCCCTGCCATCCCCCCTCGGCGAGGATGGCAGGGTAGGGGCGGTTGGCCCCCCTTGTCAGGGGGCCTTGGGGTCAGCCCTGGCCCGCGTTCTTGCTGCGGATGTGCAGCGAGAAGGCCATCAGCGCGGCGCCGACCAGCATCGGCACATAGCCCGCGCCCGGGTCGATGCGGACGTTGCGGGTGCCCGCCATCTCCACGATCATCGGCCGCAGGCCGGACCAGACATCGATGGCGGCGACGAAGCCCCAGAGCGCCGGCGCGACGATCGCCAGGATGGCGACGATGGTCGCGTGCTCCGCCCAGCGCTGCCACTGCGGCACGAAGCGCGTCGCGATGGCGAAGACCAGCGCCGCGAAGGTGACGGCGGAGAGCACGGGCAGCTTCTCGATCATCGAGAGGTCGTGCACGGCGTTGCCGCTGCCCTTGAAGACCACCGCGGGCATGACGTAGCCGAGGATGGCGGCGCCGATGCCGACCATCAGGGTCATCCGCTCGGTATTCTGGGCGCTGGCGCGCAGGTCGGTGGTGGCCATGGGTTTCGTTCCTGTCCTGGACTTGAGGGGGAGGGACCGCCGGCCGATGTCCCCCGGCTCCGCGACCCGGCCGTGCTCCCGGCGCCGGCCCGCCTTCATGGACGAAGGGTTGCTCACAGGTAATTTACTCAAGCAACCAGCGCAAGCGCCGAATCGCGGCCGCGGCAGTTGCGGGGGCGCGGGGGCTGGGCGAATTCTGCGGCATGCGCGCGATGCTCCTCCTCCTCCTCCTTTCCCTCGTGCCGCCTCGCGCCCAGGCGCAGGAGGCCGTGCATGGCGGGCCGGTGCGGGCGCTGGCGGTGGCGCCGGATGGCACCCTGGCCTCGGCCGGCTTCGACCAGTCCATGATCCTCTGGGATGCGGCGGGCGGCCGGGCGCGGGCGGTGGTGCGGTGGCATGCGGGGGCGGTGAACGCGCTGGCGGCGCTGCCCGGCGGCATGGTCGCCAGCGCCGGGGAGGATGGGCGCATCGCCCTCTGGCCGCCGCGCCCGGGCGCCCAGCCGCTGCGGGTGCTGGAGGGGCATGAGGGTCCGATCGTGGCGCTGGCCGCGGCCGGCCCGCGCCTGGCCTCCGCCGCCTGGGACGGCACGGCGCGGGTCTGGGACCTGGGCGGCTTGCAGCCCCCGCGGGTGCTGGAAGGCCACCAAGGCAATGTGAACGCGGTGGCCTTCGGGCAGGACGGCATCGTGGTGACGACGGGCTTCGACGGCACGCTGCGCGCCTGGCCGGAAGGGGAGCCGCCGCGCACCCTGGCCGAATTCGGCCTGCCGCAGAACACGCTGGCGGTGCTGCCCGGCGGCACGATCGCGGTGGGCGGCGTGGATGGCGTGGTGCGCCTGATCGCGCCCGAGGGCGGGGTGCGGGAGTTGCAGGCGGGGCCGCGGCCCATTGTGGCGCTGGCCGCATCGCCGGACGGGGCGGTCCTGGCGGCTGGGTCGATCGGCGGCAGCGTCGCGCTGTGGGAGGTGGCGTCGGGCCGGCTGCGGCACAGGCTGGAAGGGCCGGGCCTGCCGGTCTGGTCCGTCGCCTTCGCGCCGGATGGACGCACCCTCTGGACCGGCGGCGCGGACCGGCGGGTGCGGCGCTGGGATGCCGCGACGGGCCGGCCGCTGGGACCGCTGGGCGGCCCGCCGGGCGGAGAGGCGGAGGCGGCGCCGGTGGCGGGGCTCGATGCGCATGGCGCGCGCGTCTTCCGCGCCTGCAGCGCCTGCCATGCGCTGACGCCGGAGGGCGGCAACATGGCCGGGCCGCATCTGCACGGGCTGTTCGGCCGCCGCATGGGCAGCGTGCCGGGCTACGAGTATTCCGAGCGCCTGGCGCGCGGCGACATCACCTGGACGCGGGAGACGGTGGCGGACCTCTTCACCCGCGGGCCGGACGAGGTGACGCCCGGCACCAAGATGCCGATCCAGACCGTGGGCAATGCGGAGGATCTGGCCGCGCTGCTCCGCTTTCTCGAGTCGGCGACGCGATAGCGCCTAGCGCCGCTGCTCCGTGCGGCCGACCTGGCGGCCCTGGGCATCGTAGTGGCGTGTCACGCCGCCGGAGGTCTCCGACCGTCCGGTGCTGCGCCCCTGCGCATCGTAGTGGCGCACCGTGTCGCCGCGCTGTTCGCTGCGGCCGACCTGGCGGCCCTGGGCATCATAGTGGCGCGTCGTGTCGCCGCTGGTCTCGCTGCGGCCGACCTGGCGGCCCTGCGCGTCGTAGTCGCGCGTGGTGTCGCCGCGGGTTTCGCTGCGGCCGACCTGGCGGCCCTGCGCGTCATAGCGGCGTTCGGTATCGCCGCGCATCTCGCTGCGGCCGATCTGGCGGCCCTGCGCATCGTAGTCGGCCTTGGTCTGGGCGGCGGCGGGCGTGGCCAGCAGCAGCAGGGCGAGCAGCGTGTTCCTCATGCGCGAAACCTCGGCGGTCAATCGGGCGTCAGGAAGGCAGCAATCGGGCGATGGTGACGATGCGCTCCGTGCGGTCCTCCAGCTCCAGGGAGGTTGGCACGCGAAAGCTGCCGAGGGGTGAAAGACCCTCCCGCGGCAGGTAGGCGCGGCCGGGATCGGCCAGCCAGACCTCCGCCCCCGCCGCCGCCATGGCGCGCAGCCAGGGCAGGATATGGGCGGTCATCGGCGCCTCGTAGCAGACATCGCCGGCCAGGATGATGTCCCAGCGGCAGGCGGCGCCGACCACGTCATCCTCCGGCAGCAGCAGTTCCACGCCATTCAGCGCGGCGTTCACGCGGCAGGCGGCGATGGCCAGCGGGTCGATCTCCGCCGCCTCCACGCTCGCCGCGCCGGCCTGCGCGGCGGCGATGGCGGCGATGCCGCAGCCCGCGGCGAAATCCAGCACGCGGCGGCCGGCGATGGCCTCCGGCCGGTCCAGCACGGCGCGGGCGAGGGCCTGGCCGCCGGGCCAGGCGAAGGCCCAGAAGGGGGGCTCGATGCCGGTCTGGCGCAGCCAATCCTCGCTGGCCTGCCAGATCGGCGTGATCTCGGTCGCCAGGTGCAGCGCGACCTCCGGCACCAGGGGCGCGCGGGCCACGCCGGTATGGGCGCGGATGAAGGCCTCCGCGTCCCTCACACGCGCCCCGCCAGGAAGGCCAGCGCGACGGCGAAGCCGACCTCCCGGTTCGACTTGAACAGCCGCAGGCAATGCGCGGGGTCATGGATGTCGAGCGTCACGACCTGGCGCGCCATCAGCGCGGCGGGCAGCAGCAGCAACAGCAGGAAGGGCCAGGCGAGCCCCGCCAGCCACCCGGCCAGCATCAGCAAAGCGAGCATCGCGCCGTAGCAGGCCGCGAGGAAGGGGCGCGTCGCGTCGCGGAACTTCAGCGCGGTGCTGCGGATGCCGACGGTGGCGTCATCCTCCCGGTCCTGATGCGCGTAGATCGTGTCGTAGCCGAGGATCCAGAAGAACCCGGCGGCCCAGAGCGCCAGCGCCGGCCCGTCCAGCGTGCCCGTCGCCGCGGCGTAGCCGGTGGGCGCGGCCCAGGAGAAGACGAGGCCCAGCACCGCCTGCGGCCAATCCGTCACGCGCTTGGCCAGCGGGTAGAGCGCGATGGGCACCAGCGAACACGCGCCGAACAGGATCGCCGCCCAGGGCAGCTGCACCAGCACCAGCAGCCCCACCGTGCAGAGCCCGGCCAGGAAGACCAGCGCCTGGAAGGGGGTGACGGTGCCCGCCGCCAGCGGCCGCCCGCGCGTGCGCTCCACCTGGCGATCGAGGTCGCGGTCCCAGAGGTCGTTCACCACGCAGCCGGCGGCGCGCATGGCGAAGGCGCCCAAGGTGAAGAGGGCCGCGAGGCGCAGCCCCTCCGCCCATCCCGGCGCGGCCATGGCGAAGGCCCAGAAGCCCGGCAGCAGCAGCAGCCAGGCGCCGATGGGCCGGTCGAAGCGGCCGAGCAGGGCGTAGGGGCGCCAGGCATCCGGCAGCCTCGCGACCCAGCCGGTGGCCCGGATGTCGGTGTATCCCGTCATGCGCCTATACCTGTCCGCGGAGGCCCCGCATGTCCATCCCACGCCTGTACCTGGAGACGCCACTTGCCGAGGGGGCGGCGGTCGAAGCCGCGCCCGGCCAGGCGCACCATATCGGCACGGTGCTGCGCCGCGGCCCCGGCGATGCCGTGCGGGTCTTCAATGCCCGGGATGGCGAGTTCGCCGCGCGGATCGAGGCCATCCGCAAGGACCGCGCCCGCTTCCTGCTGGAAGGCCGGGTGCGGGACCCGGCGCCGGAGCCCGAGCTGCGCCTGCTGGTGGCGGTGCTGAAGCGGGACGCCATGGACTGGGTGGTGGAGAAGGCGACGGAGCTGGGCGCCACCCTGATCCAGCCCGTGGTGACGCGCCGGACCATCGCGGAGCGGACCAAGGCGGAGCGACTCGGCGCCATCGCCCGCGGGGCGGCGGAGCAATGCGAGCGGCTGTCCGTGCCGGCGGTGCACGACGCCCTGCCCCTGCACCGCGTGCTGGATGGCTGGGATGGCACGCGGCTGGTCGTCGCCATGGAACGCAGCCTGGCGCAGCCGCTCCGCAGCCTCGGCCCCGGGTCGCCGCTGGCCCTCCTCATCGGCCCCGAAGGGGGGTTCGAGGGGGCGGAGCTTGACGACCTGCGCCGGCGGCCCTTTGTAGTGCCGGCCGCTCTCGGTCCCCGGATCCTCCGGGCCGAGACCGCGGCCGTGGCCGGCCTCGCGGCGCTGCAGGCGCTGATGGGCGATTGGGCCTGATCGGTTGGGGCAGCCGCCCCGGCCGGACGCCAGGAAGAGAACGCAGCACCATGTCGAATCCCGGCGAGGCCGACCTCACGCCGATCTCCGATACGCGCCAGCTTGCCGCCTGGTTCGCCGCCGGCAGCAAGCCGCGCGAGGCCTGGCGGATCGGCACGGAGCACGAGAAGTTCGGCTTCCGCCGCGAGGGATTTGAGGCCCCCGCCTATGAGCCCCGGGGCATCAAGGCGATGCTGGAGGGGCTGCAGGGCAAGGGCTGGGCGCCGATCATGGACGGCGCCAATGTCATCGGCCTGAAGCGGGACGATGGCTCCGTCAGCCTGGAGCCGGGCGGGCAGTTCGAGCTCTCCGGCGCCCCCATGGCGGACCTGCACGCGACGCGCGTCGAACTCGCGCAGCATCTGCGCGAAGTCCATGAGGTGGCGGGGCCGCTCGGCCTCGGCTTCGCGCCGCTCGGCTTCCACCCGATGGCGACGCGGGAGCAGATGCCGTGGATGCCCAAGGGCCGCTACGCCATCATGCGCAACTACATGCCGCGCGTCGGCGGCATGGGGCTCGACATGATGCTGCGCACCTGCACGGTGCAGGTGAACCTCGATTTCGGCGACGAGGCCGACATGGTGGAGAAGCTGCGCGTCAGCCTCGCGCTGCAGCCGCTGGCCACCGCGCTGTTTGCCAATTCGCCGTTCCGGGAGGGCAAGCCCTCCGGCTTCCTCACGCTGCGCGGGCGGGTCTGGACGGATACCGACCCCGACCGCACCGGCATCCCGCCCGTGGCCTTCGAGGATGGCTTCGGCTTCGAGCGTTTCGCGGACTATGTCCTCGACGTGCCGATGTATTTCATCATGCGCGAGGGCCGGTGGATCGATGCCGCCGGCGTGTCCTTCCGCGCCTTCCTGGAAGGGCGGGCGGAGAAGCTGGCCGGCCACCAGGCGACGATGGGCGACTGGGCGGACCACGTCACCACCGTCTTCACCGATGTGCGGCTGAAGCGGTTCCTCGAGATGCGCGGCGCCGATGCCGGCAGCCCCGCCATGCTGATGGCCAAGCCCGCCTTCTGGACGGGCCTGATCTATGACGATGCCGCGCAGAAGGCCGCCGCCGCGCTGATCCGCGGCTGGACGGTGGAGGAGATGCGGACGCTGCGCATGGCGGTGCCGGTGCAGGCGCTGGAGGCCACCATCCGCGGCCGCCGGCTGCGGGACGTGGCGCTGGATGCCATCGCCATCGCGCGGGATGGCCTCAAGGCCCGCGGGCTCGGCGAGGAGGTCTACCTGGCGCCACTCGAGGAAATCGCGGCGAGCGGGATGACCCAGGCGCAGCGCTGGCTGCAGCGCTACGAGACGGCCTGGGGGGGCGATGCGTCGCGCATCTTCGCGGAGGCGGAAGCCTGAGGGGTGTGGCTTTTTAGTCGCTAACCCCTTTTAGCCGATTATGCCGATTAGCCGTCTTTAGCACCGTTTTCACGAGGGGGTGCCGGGGCGGAAGGCGGCATTCCGGGCAGGGCTGCGCCGGCGGCGGGCGAACGTAGCAAGAACGCAACGGCGAAGTCCAGCCGTTTCAGCCCGCCCGCGCCTGCGGCATGGCCAGGGCGCGTTCCAGCAGATCCGCCATGGCATTGTCCGACGACGCGACCATCAGCGCGGTCGCCCGGGCGGCATCCCGCGCCCGCAGCGCGGCCAGCAGGGCGCGGTGGCTTTCGACGGAGCGCGCCAGGCGGCCGGGGCCGAAGCCCAGGCGGAAGCGCAGCGCCTCCACCAGCGCCCAGCTCCGGGCCATGACGGCGGCGGCATCCGGGTTGCGGGCGAGCGCCAGCAGGGCGGCGTGGAACTGCGCATTGGCCTCCATGGCGGCGGGGCCGTCGCCCGCGCGGGCCGCCGCCTGGAAGCGGGCATCGATCGCCTCCAGGACTTCCAGATCGGCATCGGAGACGTGGCGCACCACATCCGGCACCAGCAGCGCCAGCACCGTGCCCCGCAGCCGGTAGAGGTTGCGGATGTCCTGCGGCGCCAGGACGCGGACGCGGGCGCCGCGATGGGGATGCGCCTCCACCAGGCCCTCACCCTCCAGCAGCCGCAGCGCGGCCCGCAGCGGCGTGGCGCTGACGCCGAGGCGGGCGGAGAGCGCGGCCACGGTCAGCTTCGCGCCGGGCGGCAGCACCCCCTCTACGATCAGGCGGCGCAGCTGGGCGATGACGGCGTCTTCGGCGGTGGCCATGCTTGATTCTATCAAATCCGGTGTGTTTGATGCAATCAAACGAGGGGGAGACGGCTGGGCATGCGGATCGTGGCCGGGCAGTTCCGGGAGCTGACGCAGGAAGACCTGGCCTTCGCGCGCCAGATCGGCTGCGCCGGCATCACCATCAACAAGCCGGATTTCGACAGCCCCGCCTGGGTGGATTTTCTCGCATCGCAGTTCCGCGCCGCCGCGGGCCCGCGGCCGGCGAGGCGCCGATGGTCGGCGATGGAGCTGATCCAGCTTCGCGCCGCCGTGGAGGCGCATGGCCTGGCGCTGGAGTGCATCGAGGGCGTGCCCGCGAATTGGCTCGACCAGGCGATGCTCGGGCTGGAGGGGGCGGCGGCGCAGATCGAGGATTTCAAGGCGACGATCCGCGCCATGGGCCAGGCCGGCATCCCCGTGCTCGGCTACAACTGGATTCCCGATGGCGTCTGGCGCACGGCCAAGGCGGCGCATGGGCGGGGCGGCGCGCTGGTGACGGGGTATGACGATGCGCTCGGCCAGCGCGTCGCGACCGGCGCGCTGCCGGCGCGCGACGATGCGGCGATGTGGGCGAATTGGGAGCGCTTCATCACCGCCGTGCTGCCGGTGGCGGAGGCGGCGGGGGTCAGGCTCTCCCTCCATCCGGACGACCCGCCGGTGCCGGTGCTGGATGGCGTCGCGCGCATCTTCCGGTCGGAGGAATCCTTCGCCCGCGCCATGGCCTTCGCGGACAGCCCGATGCACGGCATCGCCTTCTGCACCGGCACCTTCGCGGAACTGGGCGCCGAGGCGATGATGCGGGCACTGCGGCGCTTCGCGCGGGCGGGGCGCATCCACTACCTGCACCTCCGCAGCGTGCATGGCGCGCTGCCGCGCTTCGCGGAGGCCTTCATCGACGAGGGCACGGTCGATTCCGTCGCCGTACTGCGGGAACTGCTCGACGCCGGCTTCGACGGCTTCGTCATCGATGATCATGTGCCGCACCTCGTGGACGACACGGCCTGGGGCCATCGCGGCCGCGCCCATGCCACGGGGCATATCGCGGGCATCCTGCGCGCGCTGCGCGCCACACGGGGAGGAGACGCATGAGGACCACCATGATCCGCCGGCGCGGGATGCTGGCGGCCGCGGCCTTGCTGGCGCCGGCCGTCGCGCGGGCGCAGGGCAGCGACCGGCCGCTGCGCATCGTCGTGCCCTTCCCGCCGGGCGGGACCTCCGACCTCGTCGCCCGCATCATCCAGCCGGAATTGCAGCGGCTGCTGGGCCAGGCGGTGGTGGTGGATAATCGCGGGGGTGCCGCGGGCAATCTCGGCGCCGACCATGTCGCGAAGAGCGCGCCGGACGGCACGACGGTGCTGCTGACGGATCCGGGGATCCTGACGACGAGCCCCAGCCTCTTCGCGCGGCTGCCCTACAACCCGGCGAGCGACCTCGATCCCGTCACCATGCTGATCTACGCGCCCTACATCATGGCGGTGCATCCGGGGATGCCGGTGCGGAATGGCGCGGAGCTGGCGGGTTATGTGAAGGCCAATCCGGGCCGGGTGAATTTCGCGCATTCCGGCGTCGGCGCGCTGAACCACCTGACGGCGCTGGTCGCCGTGCAGCATTGGGGGGGCGAGGTGACGGAGGTCTTCTATCGCGGCGGCATGCTGGGCATCCAGGCGGCCGCGACGGGGGAGAGCCAGTTGATCGTCAATGGCGCGACGGCGACGCTGCCTTTCGTGACGGATGGGCGGTTGCGCGCCATCGCGGTGACGGGCCCGCGGCGCCTGGCGGAGATTCCCGATGTGCCGACCTTCGCGGAGCTGGGCTGGCCGGCCGCGGAGGCCGGCATCTGGCAGGCGTTGATGGCGCCCGCGCGCACGCCCGCGCCGGTGGTGGCGCGGCTGAACGCGGCCTTCGCGGAAGCGCTGGCGGTGCCCGCGGTAAAGGACCGGCTGGCCGGGCTGGGCGCCGAGGTCCGCACCGAGGGCCCTGACAGCCTGCGCCGCTGGCTGGCCGCGGAGACGGAGTTGTGGGGCGGCATCATCCGCGCCCGGGGGATCAAGCTGGACTGACGACGGTCCAGGGGCGGTTCGCCCCTGGCGGGAGGGGTGTGGGGAGGGCGGAGCCCTCACCACGGTGGTCAGGCGGCGGTATCGGCCAGGTAGCCCATCGCTGCGTCCACGCCGCCCGGCGTGTGTGGCACGCCTTCCAGCCGCAGTCCGATCTCGGTGGCGGCGAGCGTGCCGAGCAGCATCGGCTCGTTCAGGTCGCCGAGGTGCCCGATGCGGAAGACCTTGCCGCCGAGGCGCCCGAGGCCCGCGCCGAGGGCCACGTTCATGGTGGCGACGCGCTTGCGCAGGGCCTCCGCGTCGTGCCCGTTCGGCATCAGGATGGCGGTGACGGAATCGGACAGGCGGTCGGGTTCCTGGCCGTAGAGTTGCGGGCCGTTGTTGCCGGCCCAGTGGCGCACGCAGCGGCGCGTGGCTTCCGCCAGGCGGTGGTGGCGGGCGAGGACGTTGTCGAGGCCTTCCTCCTCGATCAGGCGGAGCGATTCCTGCAGGCCGTAGAAGAGCGCGATCGGCACGGTGCCGATGAAGCTGCGGTGCTTGCGCGCCAGCATCGCGGTCCAGGAGAAGTAGTGCTTGGGCAGCGTCGATCCCTGATGCGCCCGCATGGCCTTGGCGGAGACGCCGGTGAAGCTGAAGCCGACGGGCAGCATCAGCCCCTTCTGGCTGCCGCCGACGGCGGCATCGACGCCCCATTCATCCATGCGGAAATCGAGGGAGCCGAGGGAGGAGATGGTGTCCGCCATCAGCAGGGCGGGGTGGCCCGTTTCGTCCAGGATGGCGCGGATGCGGGCGAGGTCGAGGGTCATGCCCGTCGAGGTCTCGTTGTGCACGGCGCCGATGGCCTTGAGGGCGTGGCTGTGGTCGGCCAGCAGGGCGGCGCGCAGCGCGGCGTAGTCCACGCCGTTGCGCCAGTCCGCCGGCAGCGTATCCACGACGATGCCGAGATCGGCCGCCATCTTGCCCCAGCTTTCGGAGAAATGGCCGGTTTCGATCACCAGGATGCGGTCGCCATGGGAGAGGAGGTTGGCGAGGGTGGCTTCCCAGGCGGCGTGGCCGGAGCCGGTGTACATGAACACCTCCTGCTCCGTGCGCAGCACGCGCTTGAGGCCGGCGACACAGCCTTCATAGACCGCCATGAAGTCGGGGCCGTTGAAATCGACCGTCGCATGGGCGACGGCCTGCATGACGCTGTCCGGGATGTTGGTGGGGCCCGGATTGGCGAAGAAGTGGCGGCCGCGCGGTTTCATGCGTGTTTCCTCCGCGCGCGGCGGGGTGGCCGCGCGCATGGCCCGATGTTCCCGCTTAATGGCGGGATTGGGAAGCGTGGCGTCAGACCGCCGTGCCGCCCACCGTCAGCCCCGTCATCTTCAGCGTGGGCTGGCCGACGCCGACGGGCACGCCCTGGCCCTGCTTGCCGCAGGTGCCGATGCCGGGGTCGAGGCCCATGTCGTTGCCGACCATGGCGACCTTGGTCAGCGCATCCGGCCCGTTGCCGATCAGGGTCGCGCCCTTCACCGGGGCGCCGAGCCTGCCGTCCTCGATCAGGTAGGCCTCGCTGGCGGAGAAGACGAATTTGCCCGAGACGATGTCCACCTGGCCGCCGCCGAAATTCACGGCGTAGAGGCCGCGCTTGACGCTGGCGATCACCTCGGCCGGGTCATGGGCGCCGCCGAGCATGACGGTGTTGGTCATGCGCGGCATCGGGATATGGGCGTGGGACTGGCGGCGGCCATTGCCGGTGGGGGCGACGCCCATGAGGCGCGCATTCTGCCGGTCCTGCAGGAAGCCCACCAGGATGCCATCCTCGATCAGCGTGGTGCGGCCGGAGGGCGTGCCCTCGTCATCCACCGTGAGGGACCCGCGGCGGTCGGGGATGGTGCCGTCATCCATCACCGTGACGCCGGGGGAGGCGATGCGGCTTCCCAGCAGGCCCGAGAAGGCGCTGGTCTTCTTGCGGTTGAAGTCGCCTTCGAGCCCATGGCCGATGGCTTCGTGCAGCAGGATGCCGGGCCAGCCCGGGCCGAGCACCACCTCCATCTCCCCGGCCGGGGCCGGGATGCTGTCGAGGTTGACGAGGGCCTGGCGCAGCGCTTCCGCCACCGCCGCCTTCCAGCTGGCCTCGCCCAGCACGCGGGCATAGTCGAAGCGCCCGCCGGTGCCGAAGCTGCCGGTCTCCCGCCGCCCATTCGCCTCCACCACGACGGCGACGTTGAAGCGCACCAGCGGGCGCAGGTCGGCCACGCGCGCGCCATCCGGGCGCAGGATCTGTACCGCCTGCCATTCGCCGGTGACGGAGGCCATGACCTGCTTCACGCGCGGGTCCTGCGCGCGGGCATAGGCGTCGATCTCCGCCAGCAGCGCGGTCTTGGCCGCGAAATCCATGGCGGAGAGCGGGTTGAGGTCGGAATAGAGATGCCGGTTGGTGGCGCGCGGCGCGACATCGAGCGTGCCGCCATGGCCGGCGGCGACGGCCTTCACCGTCTCCGCCGCGCGGGCCAGCGCGGCTTCGGTGATCTCCGCGGCATGGGCGTAGCCCGCGGCCTCCCCGGCCACGGCGCGCAGGCCGAAGCCGCGGGTCGCGTCGAAGGAGGCGCTGCGGATGCGGCCATCCTCCAGGCTGATCGCCTCGCTCTCCCGGTGCTCGAGGAAGAGCTCGCCATCCTCCGCGCCCTGCGCGGCATCGCGCACCAGGCGTTCGGCGGCGGCACGGTCCAGCGTGTCGAAGAACAGGGCGTCGGTCACGGCCAGGGGATTGGTCACGATGGGTCCTTCCGGGATTCTGTCAGGCCGGCGCTGCGGGGGTGACCAGGCAGGTGGCGGGGAAGCGGAGCACGGCGGCGATGCCCGGTCCTTGCCCGGCTTCGCCTGTGGGTCCCTGCCCGGCATCGCCGGTGGGGCGATCCGCCGGTTCCTCCAGCGCCAGCGTGCCGCCCATCGATTCCACGAGCGTCCGGGCCAGGTAGAGGCCGAGGCCCGAGCCCTGGAAGCGGCGGGCGAGGGAGGCATCGACCTGGGTGAAGGGTTCGAAGACGCGGTCGCGATCCTCCGGCGCGATGCCGATGCCGGTATCGACGACCTGGATGACGAGCCCGGCTTCCCCCAGCGCGGCGGAGAGGCGGATGCGGCCGCCCTGGGGCGTGAACTTCACCGCGTTGGAGAGCAGGTTCATCAGCACCTGGTGCAGCCGCGCTTCATCGCCGACCAAATCCGGCAGGCCCCTGGGCGCGGAGACGGTGAGGGTGAGGCCGGCCTGGAGCGCGGCATCCGCCGCCGCCTGCGCCGCGGCCTGCAGCAGCGGCGCCAGCTTCACGGGCTGGCGCGCCATGGGCAGCATGCCGGACTGGCTGCGCGCGACATCGAGGATATCGTCGATCAGCAGCAGCAGCTGGCGCCCGGCATCGTTGATGGCGCGGGAATAATCCTCGATCCGCGCGGGGTTGCGTTCGCCGACCAGCGCTTCGGAGAAGCCGATGACGGCGTTCAGCGGCGTGCGCAGCTCATGGCTCATGGTCGCCAGGAAGCGGGACTTGGCCAGGGACCCGGCTTCGGCGGCGGCGCGGGACTTCTCCAGCTCCATGCGGATGCGGCGGTCGTCGCTGACATCGGAATAGGTGATGACGTAGCCGCCATCCGGCGTGGGGTCGGAGGCGATGTCGATGACGCGGCCATCGGGCCGCGCCCGGCTGTAGCGCTGGGGCACGGAGCGGTCGATCGACTTCATGCGGATCGCGCCATCGGGCGTGATCTGCCCGCGCATGACCTGTTCGTCGATCAGGTCGTCCATCAGCCGGCCGGGCAGCAGGCGTTCGGCCGGCATGCCGGTCAGGGCGGAGGTCTTGGCATTGGTCGCGATCACGCGGCGGTCGGGGCCGTACATGATGATGCCGTGGCGGATGGTGCCGAGCATCGCCTCCAGCGTCGCGGCGTGGCTGCGCGCCTCGTCCTCCGCCCGGTGCTGGGCGGTGACGTCGGTGACGACGGAGATGTGGCCGCCATCGGGCAGCATGGCGTCGCGGATGGAGATGACGGTGCCGTTGGGGCGCCGGCGCAGCATCTCGTCCCACCCATCGGAGCTGCGTACGAATTTCCGCGCCATGGTGCGCGCGGCGTGTTCGGCGCTGAATTCGCCGGCGGCGACGCGGCGGGCGGCGAGGTCGTCGATCAGGTCCCCCACCTGGACGGGCGCGCCTTCCATGATGCGGCTGTAGGCGGCGTTGAACATGCGCACGCGGCGATCGGGGCCATAGACGCAGACGCCATGCGGCAGGGCGGCCAGGATGCCGTCCAGCATGGCGGCGCGGGCGCGCGATTCGGCTTCCGCCTTCTGCAGGGCCGTCACGTCGGTGACGACGGAGATGTGGCCGCCATCGGGCAGGCGGGCGGTGCGGGCCTCGATCACCGTGCCGTTGGGGCGGTGGTGCAGGACCGGGCGGGCATCGACGCCGTCGCGCGCAAATTGGCGGCCGATGACGAGTTCCGCCTGCTGCGGCGTGAACTCGCCCTCCGCCACCCGGCGGGCGACGATATCCTCCAGCCGGTCCCCCAGCCGGGCGACGGAGCCTTCCATGATCCGCGCATGGGCGGCATTGACCAGGGAGACGCGGCGATCCGGGCCGAAGACGCAGATGCCGTGGGGCAGCGCGGCCAGCACCGCGTCCAGCATGGCGGCGCGGCGCTTCGCGTCATCCTCCGCGCGCTTCAGGGCGGTGATGTCGTCGGCTTCGATCAGGCAGCCGCCATCGGGCATGGGCTGCATGCTGAAGCGCACCACCTCCCCCCCCGGGCGCTGGCGCTGGCGGATGGCGGGGCGGTAGCGGTCGCCCTGCATCCGTTCGCTGATGACGCCGGCCTCCTCCTCCGTCACCTCCCCGCGCGCGACGAGCAGGCCCATCACGTCCCGATGGGTGTGGCCGGGGCGGATGGTGCCGGGGGGCAGGCCGATCAGCGCCTCATAGGCCGGGTTGGAGAGGCTGAAGCGCATCTCCTGGTCGAACAGCGCGACGCCGCCATGCAGGCAGGAGAGCACGGTTTCCAGCTGGCGGGCGCGGCTCGTGGCCTCGGCCTCCGCCCGCACCAGGGTCGTGACATCGGCGCTGCAGGTGAAGAAGCCGCCGCCGGGAAGCGGGCGGCTTTCCAGCAGGATGGTGCGGTCGTCGCGGATGCGCAGCAGGCGGGAGGTGGGGCGGCTGCGGTCCACGGAGAGCACGGCCTGGGCCAGCGTCTCCGGATCCCCCGGGCCATAGCCGCCGGCCCAGGCCAGGATGCGCACGATCTCCGCGAAGGGGGTGCCGGGGGGCGCGATGCGGGGATCGAGGCCTTGCCAGGCGAAGGTGGCGTCGTTGCTGAGGACGAGGCGATGGTCGGCGTCATAGACGACCAGCGCCATGGGCAGCGCGGTGAAGAGCGCGTGCAACGTCTCCGCGGGCGGCGCCGGCGCCACCGTCACGCGCCAGGGGCCGGGCGGGCCGCCGCGCGGGCGGGGGCGGGGCGAAGGGCATGCAGCGCGACCAGCGCCGCCGCCAGAACCAGCACCGCCGTCGCCTGGTGCAGCGTGCCGAGGGAGACGGGCACCACATGCACCAGCGTCGCGACGCCGAGCGCGTATTGCAGCGCGACGGTGGCGCCGAGGGCGAAGACGGCGCGGCGCGCATGGCCGGGCGCCAGGCGGCGCTGCGCGGCCCAGACGGCGCCGATGGCCATGACGGCGGCGATGGTCGCCAGCAGGCGGTGGTTGAACTGCACGGCCAGGATATTGGCCGTCATGTTCCGCCACCAGGGATCCAGCAGCAGGTAGCCATCCGGCAGCAGCTGGCCGTCCATCAGCGGGAAGGTGTTGTAGGAGAAGCCGGCCCGCGTGCCGGCGACGAAGCCGCCCGCCAGCATGGCCGCGACCAGCGCCCAGACCGCGACCTTCATCATGCGCCGCACCGGCCGCGCCTCCGCCCCCGCGCTGCCCTCCGGCCGCAGCAGGCCGAGCGCGGTCCAGACCAGGGCGGAGAAGATGACCAGCGCCAGGCCCAGATGGATCACGAGGCGATAGGGGGAGACGGCGGTGCGATCAGCCTCGAACCCCGAGGCGACCATGTACCAGCCGACCGCGCCCTGCAGCCCGCCCAGCGCCAGCAGGCCCAGCAGCCGCGGCTTGCTGCCCGCCGGGATGCGGCCGCGCAGCCAGAACCAGGCGAGGCCCGCCGCATAGACCAGGCCGATCAGCCGGCCCCAGAAGCGGTGGATCCATTCCAGCCAGAAGATCTCCTTGAACCCCTCGATCCCGAAGCCGGCATTGACCAGCGCGTATTGCGGGATGGTGCGGTAGAGGTCGTAGAGGCGCTGCCACTCCGCCTCGCTCAGCGGGGGCAGGGTGCCCGACAACGGCGCCCATTCCATGATGGAGAGGCCGGAGCCGGTGAGGCGCGTTGCGCCGCCGATGGCGACCATGGCCCAGACCAGGCCGGCCACGCCCAGCAGCCAATACGCCACGGCGCGGCGGTCGCGGCTGGCGGGGGATTCGGCATCGGGCAGGGTCTGGGGGCGCAGATCGAAGGGCATGCGGCCAATATAGAAGCGGTGGGCGATCTGCGCAGCACCCACCCCCCCTGCGCTTGCCGTGATTCCGCGCCCCTGCTACCCCGCCCGCATGGCCCCCGCGCTTCCCCCGGGGCCGGACCGGCCCCCGGGCGCCAGTTCGGCGCCCGGTCTGCCCCCCGCTGACGCCAGTTCGGCGCCCGGCCTGCCCCCCGGTGGCGCCAGTCCGGCGCCCGGCCTTTCCCCCGGTGGCGCCCTTTCGGCGCCCGGCCTCGCCCCCCCGGACAGCCCCGACATCGCCGTCGTCATCCCCATGCGGAACGAGGGACCCAACGTCCTGCCGCTGGTGGAGGAGATCGCCCGCGCCCTGGCCGGCACGCGCTACGAGATCGTCTGCGTCAATGACGGGTCGGACGACGATACCGGCGAACGCCTGGCGGAAGCCGCCACGCGCTTCCCGCTGCGCGCGCTGCGCCACCGCCGGGCCTGCGGGCAATCCGCCGGCGTCGTCACCGGCGTCGCCGCCGCCCGCGCGCCCTGGATCGCGACGCTGGACGGGGACGGGCAGAACGACCCGGCGGATATCCCGGCCCTCTGGGCCCGGGCGCGGGCCGAAGCCGCGCAGGGGCCGGACATCCTGGTGGCGGGGCACCGCGTGAAGCGGCAGGACAGCGGCATCAAGAAGCTCTCCAGCCGCATCGCCAATGCGGTGCGCGCGCGGCTGCTGGGGGATGCGACGCCCGATACGGGCTGCGGCCTCAAGGTCTTCCCCCGCGCGCTGTTTCTTCAATTGCCGCGCTTCGATCACATGCATCGCTACCTGCCCGCCCTCGTGCTGCGCCATGGCGGGCGGGTGGTGAGCGAGCCGGTGAACCACCGCCCGCGCGTGCGGGGCAAGTCCAACTACGGCACGCTGGACCGGCTTGCCGTCAGCATCGCCGACATGCTGGGCGTGATCTGGCTGCAGCGGCGCTGGAAGCGGCCCCAGGTCGAAACCATCGGTCTGGAAGAGCAGTCCTGAGCCAGGCGCCCCGTTCCGCCCGCTGGCGGTCGTTGACGAAACTGCTGGTGCTGGCGGCGGGGCTGCTGGCGGGTGGCGCCTTGCTGCGGGAGATGGGCGGCGTGCCCGGCACCGCCTGGGTGGACAGCACCATCCGGGACGAGGGCATCTGGGGCGAGGTGGTCTTCGTGGCCGTCGGCGCCGCCATCACCGCCATCGGCGTGCCGCGGCAGAGCCTGGCGTTCCTCGGCGGCTACGCCTTCGGCACCGTGCTCGGCACCGCGCTGGCGCTGCTGGCGCAGGTGATCGGCTGCGCGGCCGCCCATGCCTGGGCGCGGGCGCTGGGGCGGGAATGGGCGGAACGGCGGATGGAAGGGCGCTTCGGCCACCGGCTGCGGCCGCTGCGGGATGCGCTGGCCGCCAACCCCTTCAGCGCGACGCTGGCGCTGCGGCTGCTGCCGGTCGGCAACAACCTGGCGCTGAACCTGCTGGCGGGGATGGCGGGCATCGGGCTCGGCCCCTTCGTGCTGGGATCGGCCATCGGCTACCTGCCGCAGACCGTGGTCTTCGCGCTGCTGGGCAAGGGCATCCGGGTGGAGGGCGCGTGGCAGCTGGGCCTGGCGGCGGTGCTGCTGGCGGTCTCCGTCGCGCTCGGCCTCTGGCTGCTGCGGCGGCACCGCGCCGGGCGCGTGATGGACGAGGAAGGCTGATCCCTCACTTGCGCGGGATCATGGACGCGCGTGCCTGTCGGCGCTGGATTGCGCCCCGATATCGGCGGGGATGAAGAGCATGGATTGTGACGTGGCCATCATCGGGGCCGGCCCCGCGGGGCTCGCCCTGGCCTCGGCCCTGGCCGGCAGCGGGCTTGGCGTGACGCTGCTGGAGAAGGCGCCGGAGGCGGCCATCGCCGATCCCGCCTTCGATGGGCGGGAGATCGCGCTGACCCGGAAATCGCAGGCCATCCTGCGGGCGATGGGGGCCTGGGAGGGGATCCCGGCCGACGAGGTGTCCCCGCTGCGGGAGGCGCGGGTGCTGAATGGCGGCCAGGCGCTGGCGCTGCGGCTGAAGCCGGAGGGGGATGGGGAGCCGCTGGGCCGGCTGGTGCCGAACCACCTGATCCGCCGCGCCCTGCATGCGACGGCGATGCAAGCGGGTGCGCGGCTGCTGGCGGGGCGGGGCGTGGCGGGGCTGCGGCTGGGGCGCGACGCCGCGACGGTGACGCTGGAAGGCGGCGGGTCGCTGGCGGCGCGGGTCGTCATCGCGGCCGATTCGCGCTTCTCCGAGACGCGGCAGCGCGCTGGCATCGGCGCCGCCATGGTGGATTTCGGCGGCACCATGGTGCTGGCCCGCATGGCGCATGAGGGCGAGCATGGGGGCGTGGCGACCGAATGGTTCGGCCATGGCCAGACCATCGCCATGCTGCCGCTGAACGGGAAGGTTTCCTCGGTGGTGCTGACGCTGCCGCCGGCGCAGGCGGCGGCGGTGATGGCGCTGGCTCCGGAGGCCTTCGGGGCGGAGATCACGCGGCGCTATGGCGGGCGGCTCGGGCGGATGGTGCTGGCGGGGACGCGGCATGCCTATCCGCTGGTCGGCGCCTATGCCCATCGCTTCGCGGGGCACCGCTTCGCGCTGCTGGGCGATGCGGCGGTCGGCATGCATCCGGTGACGGCGCATGGCTTCAATTTCGGCCTGTCCGGCGCCGCCTTGCTGGCGGAGGCGCTGCGCGGCGCGCGGGACCCGGGGGAGGCGCCGGCGCTGGTGCGCTACGCCGCCCGGCACCGGCGGGCCACCTTGCCGCTGTTCCTGGCGACCAATGCCGTGGCGCGGCTCTACACCGATGACCGCGCGCCGGCGCGGCTGGCGCGGGCGGCGCTTATCGGCGCGGGGGCGGCGCTGGCGCCGGTGCGGCGCGCGATCGTGGCGACGCTGTCGGAGACCAACCACGCGCTGGTGCCGCGCCGGGGCTGAGGCCCCGGCGCCGGCCGGCTCAATGCAGGGTGAATTGCCCGTTGGCGTAGCGCAGCTCCGCGGGCCGGGTCAGCGCGGCGGAGGCGACGCGGACGGAATGCAGCGGCCCGTCGATCTCCCGCCGCCAGAAGTCGAGGAAACTGCCGAGCAGCGGGAAGCGCGGCGCCAGATCGTGCTTCTGCCAGATGAAGGTCTGCAGCAGGCCCGGATGGTCCGGCATGTGGTAGAGGATCTCGGCGGTGGTGAGCCGCCAGTCGGGCAGGGTGGCGAAGCGGGCGAAGCGTTCGAGGCCGGAGAGATCCATCGTGCTCCTTTCTGGCCCGGGCTGGCCGGGCCCTTTGCTGCGTCGCGATGGCCGGGCGGCTTTCGGGGCCTTGCGTGACCATCGCGTTGCAGCATGCCATGCGGGCAAGGCTGGATGTCCAGAAAAACCTTTGGGATCAGTCTGTTAGCACTCGCACTCCGGGAGTGCTGACAACGCTTGACGTGGCCCTGGGACTCCCCTAGATCGTTGGCACTCCTCTGGGGGGAGTGCTAGCGGATGCCATGACGGGTCCGCTGGCCGTGCAAATCTCCGGAAGAGCTTGCCACTCATTGGAAGCGACAGGAGAGGTTCGATGAGCTTTCGACCCCTGCATGACCGCGTTCTCGTTCGCCGCGTGACGGCCGAAGAGAAGACCGCGGGCGGCATCATCATTCCCGACACCGCCAAGGAAAAGCCGCAGGAAGGCGAGGTGATCGCCGTCGGCTCCGGCACGCTGAACGACAAGGGCGAGCTGCGCGCCCTCGACGTCAAGGCCGGCGACCGCATCCTGTTCGGCAAGTGGTCGGGCACCGAGGTGAAGCTCAATGGTGAGGAGCTCCTGATCATGAAGGAGTCCGACATCATGGGTATCCTCGACAACCCTTCCGTGGCGAAGGCCGCCTGACGCAGGCCCCGGGCTGGCGCGGTTCATCCCGCGACGGCCCGACAAGGCCGGCCGGAAGGCCTGCCCTTCGCCTCGTCTCCTCAACGGATCAGATCAGGGAATAAGAGCACATGGCTGCCAAGGACGTTAAGTTCGGCGCCTCCGCGCGCGACAAGATGCTGCGCGGCGTCGACATCCTCGCCGATGCGGTGAAGGTCACGCTGGGCCCGAAGGGCCGCAACGTCGTGATCGACAAGAGCTTCGGCGCGCCGCGGATCACCAAGGACGGCGTGACCGTCGCCAAGGAGATCGAGCTGGCCGACAAGTTCGAGAACATGGGCGCGCAGATGGTGCGCGAAGTGGCCTCGAAGACCAACGACCTGGCCGGTGACGGCACGACGACCGCGACGGTGCTGGCCCAGGCCATCATCCGCGAGGGCGCCAAGGCCGTTGCCGCCGGCATGAACCCGATGGACCTGAAGCGCGGCATCGACAAGGCCGTGACGCAGGTCGTGGCCGAGCTCGAGGCCAAGACGAAGAAGATCACCACCTCCGCCGAGGTCGCCCAGGTCGGCACGCTGTCCGCCAACGGCGAGTCCGAGATCGGCGAGATGATCGCGCAGGCGATGGAGAAGGTTGGCAACGAGGGTGTCATCACCGTCGAGGAAGCCAAGTCCATCCAGACCGAGCTCGACGTCGTCGAGGGCATGCAGTTCGACCGCGGCTATGTCTCCCCGTATTTCATCACGAATGCGGAGAAGATGATCGCGGAGATGGACAACCCCTACATCCTGATCTTCGAGAAGAAGCTGTCCCAGCTGCAGCCGATGCTGCCGCTGCTCGAGGCGGTGGTGCAGTCGGGCCGTCCGCTCGTGATCGTGGCCGAGGATGTCGAGGGCGAGGCGCTCGCGACCCTCGTCGTCAACAAGCTGCGTGGTGGCCTGAAGATCGCCGCCGTCAAGGCGCCGGGCTTCGGTGACCGCCGCAAGGCGATGCTCGAGGACATCGCGATCCTGACCGGTGGCCAGGTGATCAGCGAGGACCTCGGCATCAAGCTCGAGAGCGTCACGCTCCCGATGCTCGGCCGCGCCAAGCTGGTGAAGATCGAGAAGGAGAACACCACCATCGTCGATGGTGCGGGCTCCAAGGACGAGATCAACGGCCGCTGCGAGCAGATCAAGGCGCAGATCGAGGAGACCACCTCGGACTACGACCGCGAGAAGCTGCAGGAGCGCCTGGCGAAGCTGGCCGGCGGCGTCGCCGTCATCCGCGTCGGTGGCAGCACCGAGGTCGAGGTGAAGGAGCGCAAGGACCGCGTGGACGACGCGCTGCATGCGACGCGCGCCGCCGTGCAGGAAGGCATCGTGCCGGGTGGCGGCACGGCGCTGCTGCGCGCCAGCCAGAACCTGGGCAGCCTGAAGGGCCTGAACAACGACGAGCAGGTCGGCATCGAGATCGTCCGCAAGGCGATCCAGGCGCCGTCCAAGCAGATCGCGACCAACGCCGGCAAGGACGGCGCGGTGGTGGCCGGCGAGGTGCTGCGCACGGACAGCTACACCTTCGGCTACGACGCGCAGAAGGACGAGTACAAGGACCTGGTCGCGGCCGGCATCATCGACCCGACCAAGGTCGTGCGCACGGCCCTGCAGGATGCGGCTTCCGTCGCGTCCCTGCTGATCACGACCGAAGCCATGGTCGCGGAGCGCCCCGAGAAGAAGGCGGCCCCCGCCGGCGGTGGCGACATGGGCGGCATGGGCGGCATGGACTTCTGATCGCCTGGCGATCGGGTTCGCCCCGATCGCCGAAGCGACCGGTTTTCTGGACGTCTGGAAGAGGGGCGGACCTGCGGGTCCGCCCCTTTTTCATGACCGCTGACACAAAGTTGACAACGCCGTGACCAGGGCCTTCCGGGCTTTGACACCTGGATGGGCGGTTGAGCATCCTTCATGTGTCATTGCGTTCTGGCTCTCCGCCGTGCCTCCTGGGTCATGCCCCGGGCGACTCCAGGTCCCGCCACCGCATGGCGCCCCCGCCCGGGCGATCGGCGTCAGGGCGTTGCTTGTCAGAAGGAGCGCGGATCGCATGGCGATCGGCACCGTTAAGTGGTTCAATGCGACGAAGGGCTTCGGCTTCATCGTCCCGTCGGATGGCGGGAAGGACGTGTTCGTCCACATCACCGCCGTGCAGAAGGCCGGACTCCAGGGCCTGAACGAAGGCCAGAAGGTGTCCTACGAAGTGGCGATGGAACGCGGCAAGGCGGCCGCCACCAACCTGCGCCCCATGTGACCTGACGGGACCCGGGCATTCCGGGTCCCGGCGTGATCGGCACAGGCGCGCGCGCCTGCGCCACCCCATCGGGGCTGGCCCGCCCTGCGACAGGGGCCATCCCCCCAGCTTTTCCGGCATCCCGCATCGGCCAGCCTGGCATGCCAGGCTGGCCGAATGCTTGTCAGCCCGCTTCCTGCACGAAGACGCGCCGCGCGCCGAGGTCCCGGAGCGCGCGTTCCGCCTGCTGGCGCGCGGCATCGTCCGCGGCGCGCAGCCCGATGACGGGCCCCTTCGCATCCGGCGGCGGCGCATGCGTGGCGTGGTCCGCCGGCGCGGCCGCCGCGGCCACGGCTTCGCCCACCACGCCCGTGCCCGCCCCCGCCGCCGCGGCGGCGGCGACCGCCGGCAGCAGCGCGCCGCCGCTGGCGATGACGATGCCCGCTGCCGCCATGGAGGTGGCGGCCATGGCCGTGCCGACGCCGAGCTGGCGCTGGTTGCGGCGATCGGCCTCCGCCGGGTTCTCGTCCGGCGGCTCCACCTGGTCATTCACGGCGGGGGGCGCGGGCGTCGCCGCCTGGGTCGATCCGACCTCGTCCCGTGCCCCGCTGGCGCGCAGACGCTCGATCGCGTCGTCGCGCGCCGCCTCGGTCTCGAACTCGCCCCAGACGACGGGCACCGCCGGTGGCGTGTCGTCGCTCTGGCCCGTCCATTGGCTGCTGTCCACGGTGATGGCCATGCTCACGCCCTCCGCTATGGTTCCGCGGAGGAACGCCCCTGGCGCCGTCTCGTTTCCGATCGGAGTGACCGCGTGTTCGACCTGCCCGCCCTGGAAGACGCCGCCCGCCTGGTGCACGGCGTCTTCCCGCCGACGCCGCAATACCCCTGGCCGCTGCTGGCCGCGCGAACGGGCGCGGAGGTCTGGGTGAAGCACGAGAACCACACGCCGACCGGCGCCTTCAAGGTGCGCGGCGGGCTTGTGTACATGGACCGGCTGGCGCGGGAGCGGCCGGGCTGCGCGGGCGTGATCTCCGCGACCCGGGGCAATCACGGGCAGTCGCTGGCCTATGCGGGGGCGCGGGCGGGCGTGCCCGTCACCATCGTCGTGCCGCGCGGCAACAGCGTGGAGAAGAACGCGGCCATGCGCGCGCAGGGCGCCGACCTGGTCGAGCATGGCGAGGATTTCGACGCGGCGCGGGTGGAGGCGATGCGGCTGGCGGCGGAGCGCGGGCTGGAATTCGCGCCCTCCTTCGCGCCGGACCTGGTGCGGGGTGTCGCGACCTATGCGCTGGAATTGCTGCGGGGGGCGCCGACGCTCGATGCGCTCTATGTGCCGATCGGGCTCGGGTCGGGCATCTGCGGCTGCATCATGGCGCGGGACCTGCTGGGCCTCGCGACGGAGATCATCGGCGTGCAGAGCACCGGCGCCGATGCCTATGCCCGCAGCGTCGCGGCCGGGCGCGTGGTGACGACGGAGGCCGCGGTGACGAAGGCGGATGGCATGGCGACGCGGGTGCCGGACCCCGCGGCGCTGGCGATGATCATCAAGGGTGCCGCGCGCATCGTGACGGTGACGGATGAGGAGGTCGCCGCCGCCATCCGCGCCTATTGGCAGGACACGCACAATCTGGCGGAGGGCGCGGGCGCCGCGCCGCTGGCGGCGCTGATGCAGGAGAGGGAGCGGATGCGCGGCAAGCGCGTGGCGACGATCCTCTGCGGCGGCAATATCGACCTCGACCTGTTCCGGAGCTGGGTATTGGCGTGATGCTTGCGGATCGAAGCCGATCCGCCCTCAATCGCCGGCGCTTCGCTTGGCTTCGCCGGACTGCGGCGGGCGCCTGTCATGGAGATGTTGAATGAGCGCCTTGCTGATCCGCGACTGCCGCCCGATGGGCGGCGCGGCCACCGACATCCTGGTGGAGGGCGGGCGCATCGCCGCCATGGCGCCGGGGCTCGCCGCGCCGCCTGGCGTCGCGGTGGAGGAGGGCGCCGGGCGGCTGGCGCTGCCGGCCTTCGTCGAGGGGCACACGCATCTCGACAAGACGCTCTGGGGCATGGGGTGGTGGAAGAACGAGGTCGGGCCGCGCCTCATCGACCGCATCGATGGCGAGAGGGCGGAGCGCAAGCGCCTCGGCCTCGACCCCGCGCGGCAATCGGACCGGCTGGCGCGGGAGTTCCTGAAGCGCGGCACCACGCGCATCCGCAGCTTCGCCGATGTGGACACGGAGAACGGCACCACCCATAGCGACGCGCTGGTCGCGCTGCGGGAACGGCTGCGCGGCACGATGGACATCCAGGTAGTGGCCTTCCCGCAATCCGGCGTGCTGGTCCGCCCCGGCACGGCGGAACTGCTGGAGCAGGCGCTGCGGAATGGCGCGGACATCATCGGCGGGCTCGATCCCTCCGGCATCGATCGCGACCCCAAGGGGCATTGCGACCTGATCTTCGGCCTGGCCGCGAAGCATGGCGTGCCGGTCGATATCCACCTGCATGAGCCCGGCGAGCTCGGCGCCTTCGCGATGGAGCTGATCATCGAACGCACGGTCGCGCTCGGCATGCAGGGGAAGGTGGTGGTCAGCCACGCCTTCTGCCTGGGCGACGTGGCGCGGGCCGATGCGCTCTATGCCGCGCTGGGGGAGGCGGGGATCGGGCTGGCGACCACCGCGCCGCCGTCGCGCCCCGTGCCGTCGATCAAGAAGGCGCGGGCGGCGGGGGTTTCGATCTTCGGCGGCAATGACGGCATCCGCGATACCTGGACCCCCTACAACATGCCGGACATGCTGCAGCGGGCGATGCTGATCGGCCTCAAGAACGAGTTCCGGCGCGACGATGAGCTGGTGCTGGCCTTCGCCGCGGTCAGCGACTGGGCGGCGGCGGGCTGCGGCTTCGGCGAATACGGGCTCTCGGTCGGCGCGCGGGCCGACCTGGTGCTGCTGGCGGCGGAGAATGTGCAGGAGGCGGTGGTGGCGACGCCGCCATCCCGCACCGTCATCAGCCATGGCCGCGTCGTCGCCCGCGACGGCGTTTTGAGCGTCTAACGAACGGGGCCACCGTCGGGCCGTTCCTGTCCGGGCAAGGGCAGGAGCGAACCGATGAAAATCCACCACCTCGATCTGGGGCATGCGCGGCCGCTGGGCGGGCGCCTGATGGACGGGGTCAGCCCCGGGCCGGTGGCGCGGCTGTCCTGCCATTGCCTGCTGGTCGAGACGCCGCATCACGGGCTGGTGCTGGTGGATACCGGCTTCGGGCTCCGCGATTGCGCGCGCCCGGTGCCGCGGCTGCCCGCCTGGAACCTGGCGCTGCTGCGGCCGCGGCTCGACCCCGATCGCACGGCGATCCGCTGGGTGAAGCGGCTCGGCTTCAAGCCGACCGATGTGCGGCACATCGTGATGACGCATCTCGATTTCGACCATGCCGGCGGGCTGGTCGATTTCCCGCATGCCACGGTGCATGTCTCCGCGGCGGAGGCCGATGCCGCGGTCAATCCGCGCGGCTTCCGCGACCGCGCGCGCTGGCGTCCCGTGCAATGGGGCTATCGCGGGCGCTGGCAGCCGGTGGAGACGCGGCTCGGCCGGCGGGGCGGGGGGGAGCGTTTCTTCGGCCTGCCGAATGCGCGGGAGCTTCCCGACCTGCCGCCGGAGTTCCTGATGGTGCCGCTGCCCGGCCATTCGCCGGGCCATGTCGGCGTGGCGGTGAAGGGCCCGCGCGGCTGGATGCTCCATGCCGGGGATGCCTATTTCAACCGGGCGGAGGCGCATGGCGATGGCCGCGCGCCGCCGCTGGTGGCCGCCTATGAACGGCTGATGGCGGATGACGACCGGCAGCAGCGGGAGAGCCTGGCGCGGCTGCGGGCGATGCTGCGGCAGCCCGGTTCCGACCTGGCGGTCTTCTGCACCCATGACGCGGTGGAATTCGTCGCCATGGCCGCCTGGAGCGAGAGCGACTACGCGCCCCCCATGGTCGCCGCGAATGACGCAGGGCCGGCGGCGGCCTTCGCCTGACGACGGTCCAGGCCCGTCCCGGGCCTGGCGTGGGGGGTTCCGGGGGGAGCAGGGCTCCCCCCGTCTTCAGATCACCTGGTACCGCGCCTTGGCCGCCCGCTCGATCGCGCCCGCCACCAGCCGGTCCAGGTCCAGCCCGATGCGGAGGTCCTGCAGCAGCTGCAACTCCTCCTGCGTCGCGTCGCCATCGGCGGCGCAGACCTCGCAGGCCAGCAGGTAGGCGGTTTCGCGCAGGCGCATGGGCAGCGCCTCCCGGATCATGGTCAGGGCCTCGTCCAGGCCTTCGGTGCGGCCGAGCAGGCTGGAGACGGCTTCCGTCACCGTCTCGATCTCCGTGCTGTGGAAGTCGGAGAAGGCGGGCAGGCCCTGGACCAGGCGCGTCATCATGGCGAGTTCGGCATCGGACATCGGGCCATCGGCGGCGGACATCAGCACCATGGCGCAGACCAGCGCTTCCTGCGCGGTGAAGGGCGCGAGGCCGGCGGGGGCGCGGGTGGGCATGGCGGTGGTCTCCGAGGCGTGGGGGATCGTCGTCGCGCGGGGCAGCCCGGGGGTCAAGCCGGGCGGGGATCAGGCTTCCGCCAGCCGGCGCTCATGCCTCCCACCCGATGGAGCGGCGGAGGAAGGCGGCGCCGAGGGCGGCGAAGCGCGCGACCTCGCTGTTGTCCTTGCCATAGCCATGGCCGCCGGCCTCGGGTTCGTAGAAGCGGGCGTCGTAGCCCAGGGCCTGGAGCTTGGCGGCCATCTTACGGGCATGGCCGGGATGGACGCGGTCGTCCCGCCGGGTGGTCGCCAGCAGGATGGGCGGGTAGGGGCGGCCGGGTTCCGCGGCGTGATAGGCGGAGAAGGCCTGGATGAAGGCCCAGTCCTCGGGCTTGTCGGGATCGCCGTATTCCGCGATCCAGGAGGCGCCGGCCAGCAGCTTCGTGTAGCGGCGCATGTCGATCAGCGGGATGGTGCAGAACAGCGCGCCGAAGCGTTCGGGGTAGCGCGTCAGCATGTTGGCGATCAGCAGCCCGCCATTCGATCCGCCTTCGGCGGCGATGCGGCCGGGCACCGTCACGCCGCGGGCGACGAGGTCGGCGGCGATGGCGGCGAAATCGTCATGGCTCTGCGCCTTGCGGGCACCGCGCCCGGCCTCGTGCCAGGCGGTGCCGAATTCGCCGCCGCCCCTGATCTGCCCGACCACGGCGGTGCCGCCCTTGGCGAGCCAGAGGCGGCCGGAGACGGTGGAATAGACGGGCAGGCGGGAGACCTGGAAGCCGCCATAGGCGGAGAGGTGGACGGGGGCGCGGCCCGTCCCGTCCTTCGGCCCGACCTGGACATAGGGGATGCGTTCGCCATCCGTCGAAACCGCCTCGTGGCGCGTGACGACGAGGCCCGCGGCATCGAAGGCGGGGGTGGAGGCCTTGAGCAGCGCGGGGGCGGCGGGGGCGGTGCTGGCCAGCAGCAATTCGGGCGGCGTGACCGGGTCCTGGGCGAGCGCCAGCAGCGTGCCGTCCGATTCCTCGGCCTCGGCATCGAGCGGCCAGAGATTCACCACGCCGATACGGGGCAGGCCGGGGACCTCCGCCGCCACCCATGCGCCCGGGCCGGGCGTCAGGATGGTGAAGACGGGGGCGAGGTCGTCGAGGATCGACAGCACCAGCCGGCCGTCGCACCAGAAGAAGTTCTGGAGCGCGCGGCGGGGCTCCGGCGTGAACAGCAGCCGCGGCGCCACCTTCCCCGCCAGCAGGTCGGCCAGCGCCAGGCCGAGCAGCGTGTCGGGGGCGTAGGTGGTGTCCCCCACCGTCCAGGGGGTGCGCGGCTTCACGGCGATGAAGCCGTGCTGCCAGGTGTAGTGGGCGTCGGTCGGCAGGGGCACCAGGGTGCGGGGGCCGTCGCGGTCGCCGATATGGATGGTGGCGTCGAAGAAGCCGATGCCGTCGCGGAAGACGATGCTCTCCCGCCCGCCTTCCCGGTCCACGCCGGCCCAGGCGGAGAGGTGATCTTCCGGCACCTCGAAGATCACCGGCGCCGCCATGGGGTCCGTGCCGCGCGACCAGCGGCGGATGGTGCGGGCATAGCCGGAGCTGGTGGTGCCACCCAGCGCGGAGGAGAGCAGCAGCGTGTCCCGGTCCAGCCAATCGGCGCTGCCCTTGGCTTCCGGCAGATCGAAGCCGCCGGCCACGAAGCGGCGCGCGCCGAGGTCGAATTCCCGGATCACCACCGCATCGCCGCCGCCGCGGGACAGGCGCAGCAGGGCCACGTCATGCGTGCCGGGGAAGGTGGTGGCGCCGGCCCAGACCCAGTCCTGGCCTTCCTCGGCCGCCAGCGCATCGATGTCGAGCAGCACCTCCCATTCGGGCGTGGCACCTCGAAAACTGTCGAGCGTGGTGCGGCGCCAGAGGCCGCGGGGGTGCTGCGCGTCCTGCCAGAAGTTGAAGAGGTGCGGGCCGCGCCGCGTCACCATGGGCAGCTTGTCCGGCCGGTCCAGCGCCGCCTTCAGCCCCTCCCGGTCGGCCTCGAACCGCGCATCGGCGAAGGCGGCGAGCGTCCTGGCATTCTGCTCGGCGACCCAGGCGATGGCGGCCTCGCCCTCCACCTCCTCCAGCCAGAGATACGGATCGTCATCCGGGGCGGCGAGGGTGGGGCGGAGGTCCATCATTCAGTCCTCGTCGAGGAAGAGGCGCGTCTCGGCCACCGCATCAGCGAGGCCGAGGCGGCGGACGCTGGTGCCGGCGGGCAGGCCGGCGAGGAGGCGGGAGGGGCAGGAGCGGTCGAGCAGCACGAAGACGCCCTTGTCGTCGCCGCGGCGGATCAGGCGGCCGAAGGCCTGGCGCAGCCGGTGGCGGGCGATGGCGTCGTCATGCGCCTTGGGCTGGCCCTCCGACAGATGCGTCCGCCGTTCCCGGTGCAGGATGGAGGGGCGCGGCCAGGGCACGCGGTCGAAGACCAGCAGGCGCAGCG
This sequence comes from Falsiroseomonas ponticola, assembly GCF_016805305.1. Classification (GTDB taxonomy): domain Bacteria; phylum Pseudomonadota; class Alphaproteobacteria; order Acetobacterales; family Acetobacteraceae; genus Falsiroseomonas; species Falsiroseomonas ponticola. The sequence continues at coordinate 1,392,776 of NZ_JAERQN010000001.1, forward strand.
AGCGGCCGGGCACGTCCACGCCATCGCGCATCGCATCGGTGCCGAGCAGGCAGGAGGCTTCCTCCGCCCGGAAGACATCGACCAGCGTGGCATTGTCCATGGCGTCGATGTGCTGGGCGTAGAGGGGGATGCCGCGTTCCGCCAGCGGCTGGGCGATGCGGGCATGCACGTCCCGGAGCCGCCTGACCGCGGTGAAGAGGCCGAGCGCCCCGCCGCCGGAGGCCGTGAACAGCGCGCGATAGGCGCTGGCGACCTGGCCGGGATCGGACTTGTTCACATCCTCCACCACCAGGACGCGGGTACGGGTGGCGTAATCGAAGGGGGAGGCGACGGCGGCGCGGATGGCGGGGGCGGCCAGGTGGCTGGCGCCGGTGCGGGCCTCCGCCGCGCGCCAGGCGGCCTCCGGGTCATCCTCCGACATCTCCGCCTGGTCGCGCAGCGTGGCGGAGGTGATGAGCACGCCATGGGCGGGGGCGGCGACGGCCATGGCGAAGGGCTGGGTCGGGTCCAGGTGGTGGCGGAACATGCCGCAATCGAATTCCCGGCCCTCACGCCGTTCCAGGGCGAACCAGTCCACATAATCCGGCCGCACGCCGGGCGGGCGGGGCGGTTCGCGCAGCACGCCGAGCATGGCGCCCCAGGCGCCGAGCGGCATCAGGGCGCGGCGTTCCAGGCCGCGGCAGGCGGCCTCGATGCGGATGCGGTCGCCGACCTCCAGCTCCTCCGCCTCATCCTCCAGCCTGGCGTTCAGCCGGTCCCGCAGCAGCTGCAGGGGGGCGTGGAGGCGGGCGAGGGCGTCGCGCAGCGCCGCCCCGGCCTCGGCCACCGGGGCGGCGAGGGGGTGCAGGTCGCATTCGATGCCGTAGCCCGCATCCTCGTCCTTGGCGCGGGCGAGCACCTGGCCGCGGACGGACCGGAGAAAGGCTTCGGTGGCGCCGCGGGGCTCGTCGCGCTCGTCCGACAGGCGGTTGGGCCAGCCGGGGCCGGGCAGGGCGCGCGCGGCCTGGAGGGCTTCCTCCAGCGGCAGCAGCAGGTCCGGGCGATCGCCGACCAGTTCCTCCAGCCGCCGGGCGAGGCCGCGGGCGCGGGAACGGCCGCCCTCCGCGCCCAGCAGCCAGCGGCGCAGCTCCGCCGTCTCGCCGCCCGTGAGGTCGGCGGAGAAGGCGGCGTCGGCGGCGTCGAAGAGGTGATGGCCCTCGTCGAAGACGAGGCGCAGCGGGCGGCCATCCTCGCCGCCGCCCAGCGCGGCCTGGACCATCACCAGCGCATGGTTGGCGACGACGAGGGTGGCGCTGCGGGCGCGGCGGATCGAATGCTCCACGAAGCACTGCTTGTAGTGGCCGCAGGCGGAATGGATGCATTCGCCGCGCCGGTCGGCCAGCGGCATGACGGCGTGGTGGCCGAAGAGTTCGGAGAGCCAGCCGGGAAAGTCGCCGCCCATGATGTCGCCATCCCGCGTCGCCAGCGCCCAGCGGGAGACGAGGGCGAGCGGCAGCATGATGCCGCCGAGCGAGGCGGCGCCGACCGCTTCCTCCATGTTGAGGAGGCAGAGGTAGTTCTCCCGCCCCTTGCGGACGACGACACGGCGGCGGCGTTCGTTGGGCTCGGGGTAGAGGCGCGCCGTCTCCTGGTCGATCTGGCGCTGCAGGTTGCGGGTGAAGGTGGAGATCCAGACCGGCGCGCCGTTGCGTTCCGCCCAGAGGCTGGCGGGCGCGACATAGCCCAGCGTCTTGCCCGTGCCGGTGCCGGCTTCCGCCAGCACCAGGTTGGGCGCGCCCTTGGCATCCCGCGCCTGGAAGGCGCCGGCGGCGGCGGAGGCGTAGTCCGCCTGCTGCGGGCGCTGTTCGGCGCCCTCGCCCAGGATGTCCGCCAGGCGGCGCCGGGCCTCCGCGGGGGAGACGGGGTGGTGGGCGGGGGGCGGCGGGGGGGCGACTTCCTCCCAGTCGGGAAGCCGTCTCCAGACCTTCAGGGGATCGAGCGAGGGGCGGGCATCGGGCTGGCCGAGGGCGGCGAGCACGCTGTCCGCCCAGGGCCACTCCACCTCCGCCCGCAGCTTGGCGGCCAGCATGGCGGCATCGCGATTGAGCGGCGCGTTGCGCCCGGCGGCGAGGTGGCGGAGCAGGATGGTGGCGAGGTCCGGCAGCATCGCCGCCATGGCCTCCTCCTCCGCCGGCGCGTCGCGGTCCAGCGCGATGGCCATGCCGCGCGGCGTGGGCGCCACGGGGCGGGCAGGGAGGCAGAAGGCGAAGAGTTCCAGCAGGTCACAGGCCGGGAAGGCGCCGATGCCGAGGCGCTTCGCGGTGGCGGGGGCGTGCACCACCATGGGCGGCGGCATGTCCCGCAGCCTTCGGCCGATCTCGATGGCGGGGCCGGAGAAGAGTTCGCCATCGGGCGTCAGCAGCGTGCCGCGCCCGAAACCGGCGATGAGGGCGGGGCTGTCCGGCAGCAGCAGGCGGGGCTGGCGGGCGGTCTCCGCGGGGCGCGGGCGAGTCATGCCGCCAATGTGGCGGCTTGGCCCCTATGAACAAAGGGGGAAAATCGTTCGGATGACCCAATGGCGGCCATCCGACCGACCCTCCCCCACGCCATGATGGTCAGGCGGCGGCCTTCAGTGCCGGCACCCGTTCCGCGATCTGCACCGCGTTCAGCGCCGCGCCCTTCAGCAGCTGGTCGCCGCAGACGAAGAGGTCGAGGCCATGGTCGCCGAAGACCAGGTTCTGGCGGATGCGGCCGACTTCGCAATCATCCTGCCCCGTGGCCGTCAGCGGCATGGGGTAGAGCTTGTTGGCGACGTCATCCACCACCTTCACGCCGGGGGCGGCGCGCAGCACCTCCCGCGCGGCCTCGGGCGTCACGGGGCGCTCGGTCTCGATGGTGATGGCTTCCGCATGCACGCGCATGGTCGGGATGCGGACCGCGGTGCAGGAGACGGGGAGGTCCGGCAGGCCCATGATCTTCCGCGTCTCCCAGACCACCTTCATCTCCTCCTTCGTGTAGCCATTGGGCTGGAAGGCATCGATGTGGGGGATGACGTTGAAGGCGATGGGGTGGGCGAAGACCTCGTTGCGGGCCTTCTCACCCTCGACCAGCACGCGGCGCGTCTCGCGCTCCAGCTCCGCCATGCCCTCGGCGCCCGCGCCGGAGGTGGCCTGGTAGGTGGAGACGATGACGCGCTTGATGCCGAAGGCCTTGTGCAGCGGCGCCAGCGCCACGACGGCGATGGCGGTGGTGCAGTTGGGGTTGGCGATCAGGCGCGCATGGCCGATGGCGCCGGCATTCACTTCCGGCACCACCAGGGGGACGTTGTCGTCGAGCCGGAAGGCGGAGGAATTGTCCACCACCGTCACGCCGGCCGCGACCAGCGCGGGGGCGTGCTGCTTGGCGAAGTCGCCGGAGACGGCGAGCAGCGCGAGGTCGAGGTCCCGCGCCGCTTCCGGCTTGAACTCCTCGATCGTCACCTCGCCGAAGGGGGTCGTGAGCCGCGTGCCGGCACTGCGGCCCGAGGCGAAGAGGCGGAGTTTCGTCACCGGGAAGCGCCGACGCCCCAGGACCTCCACCAGCTCCCGCCCCACCGCTCCGGTGGCGCCGATCACTCCGACCCGCATCGCACGCTGCTCCTTCTGGGCTCCAGGCCCGGCTGCAAACCAGCGTCGCATAGCGGAAACCGGCGCCGGCGCCAAACCTTGCCGGCGCAGGGCTGCCTTCCCGTCAGCTCATCAGCGCGACGGCTTCGTCATCCAGGTCGTAGCGGGCGCCGACGATGCGCAGCCGGCCCGCGGCGGTGGCGGCGGCGAGGACGGGGCTGACCTCCACCAGCCGGGCGGCGTTGCGGGCGATGTTGGCGCGGATGGTGCCGTCCAGCACATCGCCGCCGGCGCGGATGGCGGCGAGCGCGGAGGGGATGATGGGCTGGAGCATGTCGCCGAGCTGGGGCGGCAGGGCCAGCGGCGCGCGGGCGGCGGCGACGGCGGCATCGGCCGCGCCGCAGCGTTCATGGCCGAGCACCATGATGAGCGACACGCCGAGATTGGCGACGGCGTATTCCAGGCTGCCCACCGCGCCCGTATCGGCCACGTTGCCGGCGTTGCGGACGACGAAGAGCTCGCCGAGCCCGGTGTTGAACAGCAGTTCCGGCGCCGCGCGGCTGTCGGCGCAGCCGAGGATGGCGGCGAAGGGCGCCTGGCCGGCGGCGCGGGCGGCGCGGGCTTCGGCATTCACCGCGATGGCGGGCGCCGCGCCGGCGAGGTAGCGGGCATGGCCGGCCATCAGCCGGGCCAGCGCCTGGTCCGGCGCCAGGCGGGGCCCCGCCGCCGGGGTGGCGGCGCCGGCGGCGCCGGGGATGGCGGCGGCCAGGCAGGCCAGGGCCGCCGCACCCAGGAAGGAACGGCGGCGCAGGCCCGCGGGCGGGCAGCAGGGGCAGGCGTTCATCACGTCACGTCCAGGTTGATGGCGGCCGGACGCTACACCCCCAATTCATCCCAAATGGTTACGGTCGCGCGCCCCGCTGGCCGGCCCTGCAAAGCCCGGGGTCGCGTGCCCGCCCTGCCCCCCCTATAACCCCGCACCGTTTCCCGCTTGAGGTGTCCCGCGCATGTCCGCCTCCCCCGCCGATTTCGCCGCCGCCAGGGCCTGGCCCTTCGAGGAGGCGCGCAAGGTGGCCGAGCGGGTGAAGGCCAAGGGCAAGCCCGCCGCGCTGTTCGAGACCGGCTACGGCCCCTCCGGCCTGCCGCATATCGGCACCTTCGGGGAGGTGGCGCGCACCACCTGGGTGCGCCGGGCCTTCGAGCGGCTGACCGGCCTGCCTTCCCGCCTCATCGCCTTCTCGGACGACATGGACGGCCTGCGGAAGGTGCCGGACAACGTGCCGCAGCGGGAAATGCTGGCGGGCTTCCTCGGCCGGCCGGTGACGGCGATCCCCGACCCCTTCGGCACGCATGAGAGCTTCGGGCACCACAACAACGCCCGGCTGCGCGCCTTCCTCGACCAGTTCGGCTTCGACTACGAATTCGCCTCCTCCTCCGACTACTACCGCTCCGGGCGCTTCGACGCGGCGCTGATCCGGATGGCGGAGCGGCATGAGGAGGTGCGGGGCGTGATCCTGCCGACGCTCGGGCCCGACCGCCGCGCCACCTATTCGCCCTTCCTGCCCATCCACCCCAAGACGGGCGTGGTGATGCAGGTGCCGATGGAGGAGGTGCGCCCGGCCGAGGATCTGCTGGTGTGGAAGGACCCGGAGACGGGGGAGCGCTTCGGCACGCGCATCACGGGCGGGCACTGCAAGGCGCAGTGGAAGGCGGATTGGGCGCTGCGGTGGTACGCGCTCGGCGTCGATTACGAGATGTCGGGCAAGGACCTGATCGACAGCGTCAGGCTCTCCGGCGCCATCTGCCGCGTGCTGGGGGGCGAGCCGCCGATCGGCTTCACCTACGAGCTGTTCCTCGACGAGGAAGGCGGCAAGATCAGCAAGTCCAAGGGCAACGGGCTGACCATCGACGAATGGCTGCACTACGCGCCGCCCGAGAGCCTGGCGCAGTTCATGTACAACCAGCCGCAGCGCGCCAAGCGGCTGTTCTTCGACGTCATCCCCCGCGCGGTGGATGAATACGTCCAGAACCTGGACCGCCTGCGCACCGCGCCGGGGCCGGACAACCCCGCCTGGCACATCCATGGCGGGCCGAGCAACGACCCCGGCACGCCGGTGTCCTTCACCATGCTGCTGAACCTGGCCAGCGTGATCAACGCGGACCACCCGGACATGCTGTGGGGCTTCCTGCGCCGCTACGCGCCGGAGGCGAGCGGGGAGACGCATCCGCTGCTGGCGCGGCTGATCGAATACGCCGTCGCCTATTACCGCGACCGCGTGCTGCCGACGAAGAAGCACCGCGCGCCGACGGAAGGGGAGCGCGCGGCGCTGGCCGCCCTGGCCGCCGCGCTGCGCGACCGGATCGGCGACCTGGAGGCGCTGGCGCCGGAGGAACAGGCCAAGGCGATCCAGGACCTGGTCTATGATGCCGGGCGGCGCGAGCCCTTCCTGGAGCCCGCCAAGGATGGGGGCCGCCCCGGCGTCTCCCGCGCCTGGTTCAACGCGCTCTACCAGGTGCTGCTGGGCCAGGCGGAGGGGCCGCGCTTCGGCGGTTTCGTCGCGCTGTACGGCATTGCCGCCACCATCGCGCTGATCGAGGGCGCGCTGGCGCGCGAAGCCACGGTCGAGCACGCCGGCAGCGAGACGGCATGAAGGGTTTCCTCTCCCTCGCCCGGCGCCACGGCGTCGCGGTGTTCGGGCTGGTGCTGCTGGTGGCGGCGATCTGGGTGGTGCAGAAGGAATTCCGCAGCCTCTCGGTGGCCGACATCAAGGCGGCGCTGGCGGCGATCCCGCCGGGCACGCTGTGGATCGCGGCGGGGTGGACCGTGCTCGCCTATGCGGTGCTGACCATCTACGACCGGCTGGGCAGCGTCTATGCGGGCTATCCCGTCAGCTACGCGCGCACCTCGCTGGCCTCCTTCTGCGCCTATACGCTGGCGCACAACCTCGGCTTCGCGGCGGTGTCGGGGGCGGCGGTGCGCTACCGCTTCTACGCGGCCTGGGGGCTGCCGCCGGTCGCCATCGCCAAGGTCGTCGCCTTCACCTCGCTCACCTTCGGGCTCGGCGGCTTCGCGCTGGGCGGCATGGTGCTGGTGGTGGAGCCGGAGGTGGTGCCGGGCCTCGGCGAGCATGTGCCGCACTGGATGATGCAGGGCATCGGCCTGGTGATGTGGGCGCTGGTCATCGCCTACGTCACCATGTCCCGCATCCGGTCGCACATCACCATCTTCGGGCACCGGATCGACCTGCCGGGCTTCCGCATGGCGGTGGCGCAGACGGTGCTGGCCAGCGTCGATGTCGCCGTCACGGCGATGATCTTCTACGCCCTGCTGCCGCAAGCGGAGGGGCTGACCTTCCTCCGCTTCCTCGGCATCTACATCACCGCCTACACCGCCGGCATCGCGGCCAGCCTGCCCGGGGGCATCGGCGTCTTCGACGGCGCCATCCTGATCGGGCTCGCCCCCTGGCTGACGCCGGCGCAGGTGGTGGGCGCGCTGCTGCTGTTCCGCCTCTACTACTACATCGTGCCGCTGTTCCTGGCCGGCATCCTCTTCGCGGGGTTCGAGATCGCGCAGCGCCGCGCGGTGCTGGCGCGCTTCGCCGCCGACCAGCGCGTGACCGATGCGCTGGAAGTGCCGGCCATCGCGGGTCTCGTCGGCCTCGGCGGCACGCTGCTGCTGTTCCTGGGCGCGCTGCCGACGCGCGACAGCGCCGTCGCGCTCTGGGCGGGGTACGAGGCCGCGGTCGCGTCCCATTTCGCGGCCTCCATCGTGGGGTCGCTGCTGCTGGTGATGGGCTACGGGCTGCTGCGGCGCCTGACGCTGGCCTGGGGGGCGGGGATCATCCTGCTGCTCAACGGCGCGCTGATCTGCTGGCTGCGCGCCGATGGCTGGTGGCTCTGGGGGGCCTTCATCCTGGTGGCGGCGCTGCTGGCCGCCATGCGCAGCGCCTTCTACCGCGACGCGCGGCTGATGCGGGAGCCGATGGGGGTGGAGACGGTGCTGCCGCTGGCCGTGGTCGGCGCCTGCGCCATCATGCTCGCCATGGTCAGCTATGGCGGCAAGGTGGGCGGGGAGAGCTGGTGGGAGGTGGTGGTCAGCCCGCTGGCGCCGGACAGCCTGCGCTTTTCCGTGGGCCTGGCCGCCGTGCTGCTGCTGGTGGCGGCCGCGCGGCTGCTGCGCCCCGCGCGCCTGGCGCCGGAACCCTGGGGGGAGGAGGTGCGCGGCCGCCTGAAGGCGCTGGGCGCCGTGGCGCCGGAGACGGCGGATGGCGCGGTGTTCGGGGAAGCCGGGCGCGCCGGCTTCGGCTTCGTCCGGCGCAACGGCGTCTGGCTGGCGCTCGGCGATCCGGCGGGGGAGGAGCGGGACCGCGTTTCCGCCATCTGGCGCTTCCGCGACATGTGCGACCGCGCCGGGGTGGATGCCGCCTTCTGGCGCGTGGGGCCCGGGCTGCTGCGCGTCTATGGCGATATCGGCCTGACCGCCTTCCCGATCGAGGCGGCAGCCGGGGGCGAGCCGGGCGAGCGCTACCTGGCCTGCCGGGCGGAGCGCGACCTGCAGGCGCTGCTGCCCCTGCTGCCGGTGGTGGAGCCGACGCAGGGCTTCCGGCGATAGGGCGGCGGGGCATCCCCCGCCGCCGCCCGCCGGCCTATGCCGCGACCGGGAAGCTGCCCTTCAGCTGTTCGAGAAAGGCTTCCAGCGTCCGCGGCGGCGTGCCGGTCAGGCGCGCCACCGCATCCGTCGGCGCCGGCATCCGGCCTTCCCGCGTGTTGCGGTCCATCGTGACGATCACGGGCACCATCGGGGCCGGCACGCCATGGCGCGCCAGGGTCTCGGCCAGCGCCGCATCCTCCAGCGGCAGCACGCGGATGGGCTTGCCGAGGAGGCGGCTGGCGAGGTCCGCGACCTCCGCCACCGTCCAGCCGCGCGGGCCGGTGATGTCGATCGTCTCCCGCGCCGCGCTGCCGGCGGCCAGCGCCGCGGCGGCGGCACGGGCGGCATCGAGGCGGGCGACATAGGGCACCCGCCCTTCCCCGGCCGCGCTGGTCCAGATGCCGGAAGCGAGGATGCCGGGCAGCGAGCCCAGCAGGTTCTCCTGGTACCAGCTGACGCGGAGGATGGTGTGGGGCAGGCCGGTGGCGCGCACCGCTTCCTCCGTCGCGTGGTGGTCGCCGGCGAAGACCACCGGCGATCCGGGCTCGGGATTCGGCATGGAGGTGTAGAGCAGGCGCCGCACGCCGGCCCTGGCCGCGGCCTCCACCGCGGCGCGATGCTGCGCGACGCGGCGGCCGGGGCGGTCGAAGGCGTCGGTGGAGACGATCAGCACGCGATCGACGCCGCGGAAGCCCTCGGCGAGGGAGGCGGCATCGTCGAAGTCGATCCGCCGCGCCGCCACCCCCGCCGGCAGGCCCGCGAGCTTCGCGGGATCCCGCGTGCCGGCGACGATGGGGCCGGGGTGGAGGGTGGCGAGGTGTTCGACGGCGAGGCGGCCGAGCTGGCCGGCGGCGCCGGTGACGAGGAGGGTTTCAGCCATGGTCCGGGTCCTTGATGCAGGCACTTCTGCGCGCTGGTTCCTTTCTGGAAGCAGGGCTAGAAAGTAGCCTCATGGACATGGACCGGGGCCCGGATGCCGTAAAGAAGGCACCGGCATGACCCCTGGGCACAGGAAGGATACCGACCCCGTGGCAGACATCCCGCCGCCGCGCCGCAGGACGCTGGCCGAGGTCAAGGCATCCGGCATGACCATCGAGGATTGCCCGATCCGCGACGTGGTCTCCGGCCTGGCGGGCAAATGGTCGGTGCTGATCCTGCTGGCGCTGGATGAACGGCCGCATCGCTTCGGGGAGTTGCGGCGGGCGATCAGCGACATCTCCCAGCGCATGCTGACGATCACGCTGCGCGACCTGCAGCGCGACGGGCTGCTGACGCGGACGGTGCACCCGACGGTGCCGCCGAGCGTGGAATACGCGCTGACCGGGCTCGGCCGTTCGCTGGTGCAGGCGGTGATGCCGCTGGTCGGCTGGGCGGATCGCCACCACGGCGCCATCCGGGATGCGCGGCAGGGGTTCGACCGCGCGGGGGCCTGACCGCCGCCCTGGCGGGGGCGAATTGCGCGGCCTGGTGAATCGGGTTCACCTGCCGCCATGCCGCGCCACCTGCCCTTCACCGCGCTCCGCGCCTTCGAGGCCGCCACCAGGACGGGCTCCTTCCGCCTCGCGGCCGACGATCTCGGCCTGACGCCGAGCGCCGTCAGCCACGCCATCCGCGGGCTGGAACGCGACCTCGGCACCATGCTGTTCGAGCGCGAGGGGCGCGCCATCCGCCTGACGCCGGAAGGCGAGACGCTGATGCGCCATGTCGAGCGCGGCTTCGGCGAGTTGCAGCTGGGCATCGCCAGCATCGCCGCGCGCAGGCCGCTGCTGCTGAAGCTGCACAGCGCGCCGAGCTTCGCCGCGCAATGGCTGGTGCCGCGGCTCGGCCGGCTGCTGCAGGAATGCGAGGGGCTGGAGCTGCGGATCGCCGCGGGCACCGACTACACCCGCTTCCTGGCCGACGAATTCGATGGCGACATCGTCTATGGCGCGCCGCCGCACCAGCTGCCCGCCACGGCGGGGCAGCCGGGCCTGGTGGTGGTGCCGCTGGGGACGGAGGTGGTGACGCCGCTCTGCGCGCCCGCGCTGGCGGCCCGCATCCAGGGCGCGCGCGACCTGTTCGGCCAGGTGCTGATCGAGAGCGACAACAAGCGCGTGCGCTGGCCCGCCTGGTTCGCGGCGAACGGCCTGGCCGCGCCGCCGCCGCGCGGGCCGCGCTTCGACCGCAGCTTCCTGTCCCTGAGCGCGGCGATGGATGGGCTGGGCGTCGCGCTGGAATCGACCATGCTGGCGGAACGGGAGATCGCGGCCGGCCGCCTGGTGCAGCCGCTGAAGGGGGTGTGCGAGGACGTGGTCTATACCGGCCACTGGCTCGTCTTCCCCCGGTCCAAGCGATACACGCGGTCCATGGTGCTGTTCCTGCGCTGGCTGGCGCGGGAGCTGGCGCTGGACCTGGGGCCGGAGGAGCTGGGCGGCGGCGCGGGCCCGGATCGGTGAATCCAGTTCTTTGATCGGCGCGAATTTCTCGCTTTTGGTGAGGCGTGGGGCGGTGCACCGTGACCTCAACACGAGGAAAGAACGAGGAAGCGCCGTGCTGCTTACCGACAAGACCGCCGTCATTTCCGGCGCCGCCAGCGCCCGCGGCATCGGCCGCGCCACGGCGCGGCTATTCGTCCAGCATGGCGCGCGGGTCGCGATCCTGGACCTGGATGCGGCGGGGGCGAAGGCGGCGGCGGCCGAGCTGGGCGATGGCCACCTCGGCCTGGGCTGCGACGTCGCCGATGCGCAGAGCTGCCGCGCCGCGGCGGAGCAGGTGATCGGCGCCTTCGGGCAGGTCGATATCCTCGTCAACAATGCCGGCATCTCCCAGCCCGTGAAGACGATGGAGATCACGCCCGCGGACTGGCAGCGGATCGTCGATGTGAACATGACGGGGGTGCTGTTCCTCAGCCAGGCCTTCATCCCGCATATGCGGGCGCGGCGGCAGGGCTCCATCGCCTGCATGTCGAGCGTTTCCGCCCAGCGCGGCGGCGGCATCTTCGGCGGGCCGCACTATTCCGCCGCCAAGGCCGGCGTGCTGGGCCTGGCCAAGGCGATGGCGCGGGAACTGGGCCCGGACGGCATCCGCGTGAACAGCGTGACGCCGGGGCTGATCCAGACCGACATCACCGGCGGCAAGCTGACGCCGGCGATGAAGGCGGAGATCCTGAAGGGCATCCCGCTGAACCGGCTGGGCGAGGCGGAGGACGTGGCGCGGATCTACCTGTTCCTCGCCTCCGACCTCTCCTCCTACGTCACGGGCGCGGTCATCGACGTCAATGGCGGGATGCTGATCCACTAACGGGGTCCGCCCCGCTTCACCACGGCAGGAAGGGAGACGCGCGATGGATGCGCGATCGCCGATGCGCGCCAATGCGCCATCGCTGGAGGAACGCGCGCGGCGCATCCGCCGCCACGCGCTGCGGATGGGGGAGGTGCAGGGACAGGGCTACATCGCCCAGGCGCTGGGCGTGGCCGATGTGCTGGCGGTGTCCTGGTTCCACGCGCTGCGCTACCGGCCGGAGGATCCGGGGTGGGAGGGGCGGGACCGCTTCCTGCTCTCCATCGGCCACTACGCCATCGCGCTCTATGCCGCGCTGATCGAGGCGGGCGTGATCCCGGAAGCGGAGATCGAGACCTACGGCACCGATGATTCGCGCCTGCCGATGTCCGGCATGGCCAGCTACACGCCGGGGATGGAGATCAGCGGCGGGTCGCTCGGCATCGGGCTCGGCATCGCGGTCGGCAAGGCGCTCGGCCTGAAGCGCAAGGGGGGCGACCGCTTCGTCTACAACCTGATGTCGGACGGGGAGCTGGATGAAGGCCCGGTCTGGGAAGCCGCGATGTCGGCGGGGCACTGGCAGCTCGGCAACCTCATCAACATCGTGGACGTCAACCGCATGCAGGCCGATGGCGTCTCCACCGGCGTGATGAATTTCGAACCGCTGGCGCCGAAGTGGGAAGCCTTCGGCTGGCACGTGCAGCGCGTGGACGGCAACGACATCCCGGCGCTGGTGCGCGCCTTCGATGCGGCGCGCGACGTCGCGGCGCCGAAGCCGCGCATCATCATCTGCGACACGCGGATGGCGAAGGGCGTGCCCTTCCTGGAGGCGCGCGAGAAGGCGCATTTCCTGCGCGTGGAGCCGCATGAATGGGCGCTGGCGATCGCCGCGCTGGATGAGGGGAGGGTGGCATGAGCCGCATCAGGCGTGGCCCCTGGGGGCGTGGCGAGGCCGGCAGCGTGGCGGAGGCCGATCCCTCCCGCCCGCGGCTCACCACCTCCGCCATGATCGCCTCCCTCGCCGGGCCGGACCAGCGCACCAGCCCCGCGCCCTTCGGCCGCGCGCTGGTGGAGCTGGCGCGGTCGCGGCCGGAGATCCTCGGCATGACCGCGGATCTCGCGAAGTACACGGACCTGCATGTCTTCGCGGCGGCCTATCCGGACCGCTTCTACCAGATGGGCATGGCGGAGCAGAACCTGATGCTGGCGGCCGCGGGGCTGGCGCATGAGGGCTTCGTGCCCTTCGTCACCACCTACGCCGCCTTCGCATCCCGCCGCACCTTCGACTTCATCAGCCAGGGCATCGCGGAGGAAGGCCTGCCGGTGAAGATCTGCTGCGCGCTGCCGGGGCTGACGACGGGCTACGGGCCGAGCCACCAGGCGACGGAGGATATCGCGATCTTCCGCGGCATGCCGGAGCTGGTGATCGTCGATCCCTGCGACGCGCTCGACATCCAGCAGGCGGTGCCGGCGATCGCGGCGCATGACGGGCCCGTCTACATGCGCCTGCTGCGCGGCAACGTGCCGCTGGTGCTGGACGAATACGACTACCGCTTCGAACTCGGCCGCGCGGCGCTGCTGCGCGACGGCGCGGATGCGCTGGTCATCGCCTCCGGCTTCATGACCATGCGGGCGCTGGAGGCGGCGAAGCTGCTGGCCGCCGACAAGGTGGATGTGGCGGTGCTGCACGTGCCGACCATCAAGCCGCTGGACACCGCGACCATCCTGCGGGAGGCCGCGCGGACGGGCCGCATGGTGGTGGTGGCGGAGAACCACACGGTGATCGGCGGGCTGGGCGAGGCCGTGGCCGCGCTGCTGCTGCGCGAGGGCGTGATCCCGCCGCGCTTCCGCCAGGTGGCGCTGCCCGACGCCTTCCTCGACGCCGGCGCGCTGCCGACGCTGCATGACCGCTACGGCATCTCGGCCGGGGCGATGGCGAGGAGCATTCGCGGCTGGCTCTAGCCGCCGCCGTTTCACCCAGGAGGAGACCGACAAGATGACCATCACCCTCACCCGCCGGGCGGCCCTGCTCGGCGGCATCGGGGCGCTGTGCGCGCCGGCCCTGGCACGGGCGCAGGGGCAGGTCCGCCTGACGCTCGGCCATGGCGCCGCGCCGGGCAACCCGCGCTCCATCGCCGCGGACCGCTTCGCCGCCCTGCTGCGGGAGCGCAGCAATGGCCGGATCGAGCTGCGCGTCGCGGGCTCCGCGCAGCTCGGCGACGATGCCGCCATGGTGACGGCGCTGCGCACCGGCACGCTCGACCTCTCCGTCAACAGCCAGGGCGCCTCCTCGGCCGTGCTGCCGGAACTCGCCGCGCTCGGCCTGCCCTTCCTGTTCGAGCGCGCGGAAGCCGCCTATCGCATCGTGGATGGCGCGATCGGGGAGGAGCTGGCGCGGCGGTTCGAGGCGGTGGGCCTCATCGCGCTCGGCTTCTGGGACAACGGCACGCGCCACACCACGAACAGCCGCCGCGCCATCCTGCGGCCGGAGGATCTGCGCGGCCTGAAGATCCGCACGCCGCCGGATCCGGTGACGATCGACATCTTCCAGGCGCTGGGCGCGGCGACGCAGCAGATCAACTTCAACGAACTCTACGTCGCGCTGCAGCAGGGCGTGGTGGACGGGCAGGAGAATCCGCTGGCCAACATCCAGTCCTCCAAGCTGTTCGAGGTGAACCGCTTCGTGTCGCTGACGGGGCACAAATGGGAATGCAACCCCTTCCTCGCCTCCCGCATCGCCTGGGCCAGGCTGCGGCCGGAGGACCAGCGCCTGGTGCGGGACGCGGCGCGGGAAGCGGGCGCGGAGCAGCGGCGCCTGGCGCAGGAGATCGACCTGCGCCTGCTGGCGGAGTTCCGCGCCAACCCCGCGATCGCGGTGAACGAGGTGGACCAGGCGCCCTTCCGCGCCGCGACCGCCGCGGTGGCGGAGCGGTGGGAGGCGCGGCCCTTCGGCGATTTCGTCCGGCGGCTGCGCGCCGCGGCCGCTTCGTGACATGACCGGCCCCGCCCTCGCCATGCCCGATACGGAGATCCTGACATCCCCCGGGCACGGCCGGGCGGGGCGCGCGCTGCTCGCGGCCTCCCTCGCCGCGGACCGGGGCGTCGCGCTGGCCTGCCAGGCCGTGCTGCTGTCCAGCGGGACGGTGCTGATGGCGACGCTCACCGCCAATGTCGTCGCGCGCTACGGGCTCGACACCGGCGGCTTCGACTGGGCGGAGGAGGTGCCGGAGCAGCTCTTCCCCTGGTTCATCATGGCGGGCGTCGTGCTGGCCGTGCAGGGCGGCGGCCACATCGCCGTCGAATGGCTGCTCGGCCGCCTCGGCCGCGGCGCGCGCCGCGTGCTGCTGCTGGCGGGCCATGCGCTGGTGGCGGCGGCCTACCTCGCCATGGCGTGGCAGGCGCTGGTGGTGGCCGAGATCGTCGCGATCGAGCTGAGCCCGGCGCTCCGCCTGCCCAGGAGCTATGGCTACTGGGCGGTGGCCGCGGGCTGCGCGCTGCTGGCGCTGTCCACCGCCACGGTCGCGATCCGCATCGCCCTGCGGGGGCCGGAGGCGCTGCCGCAACCCAAGCCGGAGGAGCAGCCGGTATGAATTCCCGGGTCGAACCGCGGGACCTGCGGCCCGCGAAGGAGGGCGGCGTGCGCAAGCACGGCGCGGAAGAGAGATGAGCCTCGTCCTCGTCCTCGCCTTCACCGTGCTGATGGTGGCGGTGATCCCGGTGGCGCATGCGCTGGTCATCGCCTCCGGCATCGCGATCCTGTGGGACGGGCAGCTGCCGCTGCTGCTGGTGGCGCAGCAGATGTTCCAGCAGACGCAATCCTTCCCCATGCTGGCGCTGCCCTTCTTCATCCTGGCGGGCACGCTGATCATGGAAGGCAAGCTGGGCATGGAGCTGCTGCGCTTTTCCGGCGAGCTGATGCAGCGGGTGAGGGGCGGCGCGCTGTCCACCACCGTGGTCGGCTCCGTCGTCTTCGGCGGTGTCTCCGGCAGCGCGGTGGCCAATGCCAGCGCGCTGGGTTCGGTGCTGATCCCCTGGCAGAAGCGGCAGGGCTTCCCGGCCGGGCTCTGCGCGGCGAACAACGCGACCTCCGCCGTCATCGACATCCTGATCCCGCCCTCCATCCCGATGATCCTCTACGCCGTGGTCAGCGGCGTCTCGATCGGCGACCTGTTCCTGGCGGGCGTGCTGCCGGGCATCCTGATGGCGGTGGGCTTCGTCGGCGTGTGCTGGTGGCAGGCGCGCAAGCTCGGCATGCAGGCGGAGGCGCCGCCCTTCGACTGGCGGCGCACGCTGCGTCTGGGCTTCCTGGCGCTGCCGGCGCTGATCCTGCCGGTGCTGATCCTGGTGGCGCTGCGCTTCGGCTTCGCGACGCCGACCGAGATCGCGGTGATGGCCGTGCTCTACGCCCTGGCGGCCAGCCTGTTCCTCTATCGCGACATGTCCTGGCGCCGCTTCCGCAAGGCGGTGATCGATGCGGGGATCGCGACGGGCATCGTGATGATGGTCATCATGGGCAGTGCCGCCGCCAGCTGGATCCTGACCTTCGACCAGGTGCCGCAGCGCTTCGCCGAATGGGTTTCCGCCACGCTGAAGGATCCCTGGCTGGTGATCCTGGCCATGAACATCATCATGCTGGTCATCGGCGGGCCGCTGGACCTGGCGCCGGCGATCCTGCTGCTGGCGCCGATCTTCGTGCCGCTGGCGGCGCAGATCGGGCTGGATCCGCTGCAGCTCGGCCTGATCATGATCCTCAACCTCGGCATCGGGCTCTACACGCCGCCGGTCGGCACCACGCTCTTCATCTCCTCCACCATCGCGGGCAGCACGATGGCGGAGACGGTGAAGGCGCTGTGGCCCTTCTTCTGGGTCGCGATCGCGCTGCTGGCGGCGCTGAGCTACATCCCGGCGCTGACGATCCGCTTCTGAGCGGCGGGTTCACCCCGCCGCCGGCGACATGCGCTTCAGCAGGGCGCCGAGCCGCGGCGCCGCGGCGCGCGCGGCGGCGCGTTCGATGGCGCGGTAGTCGGCGACCAGGCCGCGCCCGGCATCGGTCAGCACCGCGCCGCCGCCGCGATAGCCGCCGGGATTCGCCGCCACCACCGGCGTGCCGAGCAGCCGGTTGAGCGCATCCACCAGGTCCCAGGCGCGCTTGTAGCTCATGCCCAGCGCGCGGCCGGCGGCGGAGATCGAGCCCTCGCGGTCGATCGCTTCCAGCAGCGCGATCTTCCCCGGCCCGATCCGGCCGCCGGGCAGGTCGATCCGCAGGCTGAGCGCGCCGGCGGCGGGGCGGGGCGGGGCGGGCTGCGTCATCGCGGCGGGGCCAGTGGCGCGGTCGCGCGGTGGTCGAAGGTCACGGCCTTGATCAGCGCCCAGACCGGCAGGCCCGGGCGGAGGCCGAGCCGCGCCAGGCTGTCGCGCGTGACGCGCGCCAGCAGCGTCGTCGGCCCGACCGCGAGGCGGAGGAAGACCTCCCCCGGCTCGCCATCCTCCGTGATGGCGGCGATGGTCGCGGGCAGGATGTTGCGCGTGGACAGGCCGCGCGGTTCCTCCGTGGCGATGGCGACGTCGCGCGCCCGCAGGCGCACGCGCAGCCGCGTGCCGGGCGGCCCGGGCCGCGCGGTGGCCAGCAATTCCCCGCCCGCGAAGCCCAGCGTGACCAGGCCATCGGCCGCGCGCAGCACCGTGCAGGGGACCAGCACGCCGGCATCGCGCCGCGCGGCGAGCTGCGGCAGGTCGGTGCGGGCGGACAGCGCCTCCACCGCGCCGGTGGCGACGACGCGCCCTTCCTCCAGCAGCACCAGGTGGTCGGCCAGGGCGTCCACCTCCTCCAGCGCATGGGTGACGTAGAGGATGGGCAGCCCCGCGGCATCCCGCAGCCGGGCGAGGAAGGGCAGCACCTCCGCCCGCCGCGCGGCATCCAGCGCGGCCAGCGGTTCGTCCATCAGCAGCAGGCGCGGGCGGGACAGCAGCGCGCGGCCCAGCGCGACGCGCTGCTTCTCCCCGCCCGACAGCCCCGTGGGGCGGCGCGCCAGCAGGTGGCCGATGCCGAGCAGCGCCACCACCTCCTCGAAGCCCGGGCCTTCCGCGCCCGGCGGCGCGCGCCGCAGGCCGTAGCGGAGATTCGCCTCCACGGGCAGGTGCGGGAAGAGCCGCGCATCCTGGAACACCACGCCGCAGCGCCGGCGTTCCGGCGGCACGACGAGCCGCCGGTCGGTGTCCAGCAGCACGGCATCGCCGACCGCGACGCGCCCCGCATCCGGCCGCAGCAGGCCGGCGACGGCGGCGAGGATCGTGCTCTTGCCGCAGCCGGAGGGGCCGAACAGCGCGGTGACGCCCGCCGCCGGCGCATCGAAGGCGGCATCGAGGACGAAGCCATCCCTGCCGAAGCGGTGGCGGAGCGCGATGCCGATCATGGCCCGGGCCTGCCGAGCCAGCGCCCCATGCGCCGGGCGATCACCTCCGCCAGCAGCAGCCCGCCGACGGCCAGGGCGAAGGAGACGAAGGCGAGCCGCGCGGCGATCGCCTCCCCGCCCGGGGTCTGCGTGGCGGCATAGATCGCGAGCGGCAGGGTCTGCGTCTCGCCCGGGATGTTGGAGGCGAAGGTGATGACGGCGCCGAATTCGCCGAGCCCGGCGGCGAAGGCGGTGACGGCGCCGGCCAGGATGCCGGGCGACATCAGCGGCAGCGTGACCGTGACGAAGCGGTCGATGGGCCCGGCGCCCAGCGTGCGCGCCGCGGCTTCCAGCCCGGGATCGACATGCTCCAGCCCCAGCCGCACGGCGCGCACGATCAGCGGGAAGGACATCACCGCGGTGGCCAGCGCCGCGCCTTCCGTGGTGAAGACCAGCCGCACGCCGAACCATTCATGCAGCGGCGCGCCGATCGGGCCCTGGATGCCGAACAGCATCAGCAGCCCCCAGCCGACGACGACCGGCGGCACCACCAGCGGCAGGTGCACCAGCGCGTCCAGCAGCATCCGCCCCGGGAAGCGCCCGCGCGCCAGCAGCCAGGCGACGCCGATGGCGGGCAGGATGGAGACGAGGACGGAGCGCGAGGCGACCTCGAGGCTCAGCCGGACGGCGGTCCATTCCTCGGGGGCGAGGCCGAGCACGCGCGGTCAGCGGGCCAGCGCGAAGCCGAAGCGCTGCCAGGTGGCCGCGGCTTCCGCCGAGGTGACGAAGCCGAGGAAGGCGCGGGCGGCCGCCTTGCCGTCCCCGCGCCGCGTGATGGCGAAGGGGTAGGTGATGGGCGGGTGGCTTTCGGCCGGGAAGGTGGCGACGATGCGCACGCCCGGGCTGGCGCGCGCATCGGTCTCATAGACGATGCCGAAGGGGGCCTCGCCGCGTTCCACCAGCAGCAGGGCGGCGCGGACATTGTCGGCGCGCGCCAGGCGCGGGGCGATCGCCTCCCACTGACCGAGCCAGGCGAGCGCCGCCTGGGCGTAGCGGCCGGCGGGGACATGGGCGGGATCGCCGGTGGCGATGCGGTCGCGCGGGCCGAGGCTGGCCGCGAGGTCCGTGCCGCGCGCCAGGGTGGCGCGGGCGGTGGAGGCCGCGGGCCCGACCAGCACCAGGGCATTGCCGAGCGGCGAGAGGCGCGTCGCGTCCACGATCAGGTTGCGCGCCTGCAGGTAGTCCATCCAGGGCTCGTCGGCGCTCATGAACAGATCGGCCGGCGCGCCCTGCTCGATCTGCCGGGCGAGGGCGGAGGAGGCGGCGAAGGAAAGCCGCGGCGCCGGGTTGCCGCGCGCCTGCCATTGCTGGGCGAGATCGCGCAGCGCGTCCGTCAGGCTCGCGGCGGCGAAGATCGTCAGCGGTTCCTGCGCGCGCGCGGCGGGCACCAGGGCGAGCGCGGCGGCGGCGAGGACGAGGCGGCGCAGCATGGGGGGCTCTCGTTTCGCTATATGCCGGCGGATATAACCCGCGTCGCGGCCCGCGTCCATCGCGCGGGCCCGTTCCATCGGCAGGGGGAGTGACCTATCCTCGCCCCATGCAGGAAGAACGGCCTCGGCTTCTCATGGGCGTGGTGGCGCCCGCCACCAACATCACCGTCCAGCCGGAGATGGAGGCGCTGCGCCCGGACGGCGTCATCAACGCGCATGCGCGCATCCCGAATCCCGACCGCGCGGTGAGCAGCGATGCCGATACGCTGGCTGTCCGCGCCTCCATGGTGGCGGGGCTGAACGCGGCGCTGGACACGCTGGTCCCGGCTTCCCCCGGCCATGTCGTGCTGGGGGTGATGGCGGAGAATTTCGTCGGTGGCGGCGCGGCCGGGCAGAAGCTCGTGGCCGATTGCGCCGCGCGCATGGGCTGCGGCGTGACGGACTATACCAGCGCCATCCTGGCCGCGCTGGATGCGATGTTCGGCCGGCGGATCAGGCTTTCGCTGCTGACGCCCTTCATGCCGGTGGGCGATGCCGCGGCCCGCGCGCTGTTCGAGGATGCGGGGCATGAGGTGGTGCGCCTGGTCAGCCTGAGGGCGCCGGGCCCCGCCGCCATCGCGCGGGTGCCGCGGGAGCGCATCGTGCAGGCCGTGCGGGACCTGGCGGGGCCGGAGGTGGAGGCGATCATCCAGGTCGGCACCAACGCGGCCTTCCGCGCCCTGGCGCGGGAGATGGAGGCGGAACTCGGCACGCCCGTCCTCGCCTCCAACCCCGTGCTCTACTGGCGGGCGCTGCGCCGGGAAGGGATCGCGGACGCCATGCCGCAGCATGGGCGGCTGTTCACGCTGTAGCGGCGCGCCTCAATCCACCCGCGCGCCGCTGATGCGGATCGCCTCCGCGTAGTTCGCATGTTCCTCCCGCAGGAAGGCGGCGAAGGCGTCGCCGCCGCGCGGGGCGGGCATGATCTGCATCTCCTGCAGCCGGCGCACCGCTTCCGGCACGCGCAGCGAATCGAGCATCGCGGCTTCCAGCCTGTCGCGCGTGGCGGCGGGCACGCTGGCCGGGGCGACGAAGCCGAACCAGGAGCTGGAGGCGACGGCGGGGCCGCCATCCTCCCCCAGCGCGGGCACGTCCGGCAGGCTGGGCAGGCGCGCATCCTGCGCCACGGCCAGGATGCGCACCTGGCCGTCCCGCGCCGGGCCGATGAGTTCCGTGACGGTGCCGATGACGAACTGGACGCGGTTGGCCAGCAGGTCCGGGAACCACTGCGCGAAGCCGCGATAGGGGACGTGGGTGAAGCTCGCGCCCGACCGCCGGGCGAAAAGCTCCGTGTTCAGGTGGTTGGAGGTGCCGATGCCGGGGGTGGCGAAGTGGAACTCGCCGGGCCTGGCGCGGGCCAGCGCCAGGAACTCCGCCACCGTCCGCGCGGGTATCGCGGGGCTGACGACCAGCACATGCGGGATGGCGGCGGCCAGGGCCACGGGGCGGAAGTCGCGGAAGATGTCGTAGGGCAGGCTGGCATGCAGGGACGGGTTGATGGTGAAGCTGTTGGACACCATCAGCAGGGGGGGCGGCGTGGCCGGCGCGCGCGCCACCTCCTGCGTCGCGACGACGGTGCCGCCGCCCGGCTTGTTCTCCACCACCGGCGTCACCGAGCCGTTCGGCGACCATGCCGCCGAGCAGCCGCGCCTGCAGGTCCGCCGAGCCCCCGGGCGGGAAGGGCACCACGATGCGCAGCAGGCCCGGTGCCTGGGCCAGCGCCGCCGGCGCGGCCAGGGCGGCGAGCGCGATGCCGGCGGCACGGCGCGTGAGGCGGATCATGCGGTGGTTCCCCGTGGAAGAGCCTCGGCGGCATGCGCAACCCGACGAGTGCGCTGCAACATCCTGCCGAAGCCGCGGCGGCCAAGGCAAGCGCCGCGTTGTTGACCACCCCTCGGCCCGGCGCTGTAGTCCCGGCCGCATGAGCCGCATCACCGCCGTCGAGCCCCATCCGCTGCGCCTGCCGCCGCCGCTGCCCGGCGGCAGGCGGGAGGAGTGCTGCCTGCTGCGCATCGTGACGGAGGACGGCACGGAGGGCTGGGGCGAGGCGCATGGCAGCCCCTGGCTGACCCGCGCCGCCATCGAGGCCCCGCACACCCACGCCACCGCCCAGGGGCTGCGCCACATCCTGCTCGGGCAGCCCGTGGATGACGTGGCCCGGCTGCGCCGCCTGATGGAACGCGGCACGCAATGGATCGGCCGGGACGGCGTGGTGATGCAGGCCATCGCCGCGGCGGAACTCGCGCTGTGGGACATCGCGGCGCGGCGCGCGGGGCTGCCCGTCGCGCGGCTGCTGGGCGAGAACCCGCGGGCGGCGCTGCCCTGCTATGCCAGCGCCAAGGTGCCGCCGACGCCCGCGGAAACCCATGCCCGCATCGCCGCGGAGCGTGCGGCGGGCTTCCGCGCGCACAAGATCGGCTGGCCGCCCTTCGGTGCCTCGCTGGCCGGCGACCTCGCCTTCCTCGAGGCGGCGCGCGAGGCGGCCGCGCCGGGCGCGCTGCTGATGGTGGATGCCGCCCAGGCCTTCGACGAGGCGACGGCGCTGGCGCGGGCGGAGGCCTTCCGGCGCTTCGACCTGGCCTGGATCGAGGAACCGCTGCCGCGCGACGAGATCGCCGCCCAGGCGCGGCTGCGCGCGGCGAGCCCGGTGCCGATCGCCTCGGGCGAGGGGGAGTGTTCGGTGGCGGGGCTGCTGCGGGTGGCGCCGGTGGTCGATATCCTCCAGCCCGATGTCACGCGCTGCGGCATCCTGGCGGCGCTGCAGGCCGCGCCGCTGGCGCCGCGGCTGTGCAGCCATTCCTACACCACGCTGCTGAACGTGGTGGCGCATGCGCATGCGCTGGCGGCGCTGCCGAATGCCTGGCTGCTGGAATGGCCCACCAAGGGCATCGCCGACTGGGCGGTGCTGTTCCCGGATGCGGCCCTGGCCGCGGATGGGCACCTCGCCCTGCCGCAGGGCCCCGGCTGGGGCCTGCGGCCTGACCCGGCGGCGCTGCGGCGCTACCGCATGGAGGAGTGAGCCGGCCCGGCGCCTGGCGGGGCGCCTACCGGCAGGCGAAGCTGCCGGCATCCTCCAGGTTGCCGCCTTCGACGAAGCGCGCGACCTGCGGATAGGGGCAGAGCGGCCGGGTGCGGTTGGGCGCCCAGTCGGCCGGCAGTTCCGCGTTCAGCGCCCCGCCCGTGCCCGGCCCGCGCGCGCTGGCGACGATGCGGTCGGGGGCGATGCCTTCCTCCACCCAGCGCACCAGCGGCGTGATGGCGTCGAACTGGTCCGTCGCCGGCCCGGCGGAGCAATGCGCCATCCCCGGCACCGGGAAGACGCGGGCGAATTCCGCCGCGCGGCCGCCCTGCGCGGCATCGAGGTCCCGGAACCAGTTGATGGAGGTGTTCACGGAGAACACGGCATCCGACACGCCGTGATACAGCAGGATGCGGCCGCCGCGGTCGCGCAGCGCGGAAAGGTCGGTCGGGTTGACCGGGTTCATGAAGCTCATCGCCGCGACGGGGTAGAGCGGCGTGGTGCTGGTGGGGTAGCTGGCCAGCGTCTCCAGCGGCCGCGTCGCGAAGCCGCGGCGGTCGAACTCCGTCATGCTCTCCGGCGGCGCCTTGAAGATCATGCCGACGGAGAAGGTGCTGCGGGCTTCCGGCAGGGTGAATTCCCACAGCGCCCAGTTCGCGGCGGAAAGGCCGGGGTCGTAGGGGAAGCTGGAATAGACGCGCCGGCCATCCGCCAGCGCCGGGCCGGCATAGATGGAGGCGACCACATCCTTCTGCGCCTCGGTCAGGCAGCTGCCGTCGCGGGCGCCGGTGCAGCTCGGCACGTCCCGCCGCAGGTCGAAGGCGGCCTGGCAGCGCGCGGTGTCCTGCACGATGCCATCCGCCGCGCCGTCCAGCGCATCGCAGCGGTTCAGGATCGCGCGCGCCACCGTCCGACGCTCCGCCGGGGTGAAGGCGGTGCCGAGATTGGCGGGATCGGTGGCCACGCTGAGGTAGCGCTGCGCGCCCCAGAGCTGGGCGACCGAGGACATGGGCAGGGTGAAGGCCGGCGCGCCGGCCAGGATGCCGTCATACCACGCCGCGTAGCGCGTGGCCGCGACCAGCGCGTGGCGCCCGCCATTGGAGCAGCCGCCGAAATAGGAACGGTCGGGCAGCTTGCCATAGACGCGGCGGATGATCTCCCGCGCCACCGGCGTCAGGCTGCCCACGGCCTGGTAGCCGTAGTCCAGCCGGGCCTGCGGGTCGGCGCCGAAATTCGCCTCCCCGCGGTCGCGGTTGCCGGCGTTGGAACTCAGCACCGCGAAGCCCTGGTGCAGGCCGCCGGTCACGGGCCCGCCGCCGAATTCCGCCAGCGCCGGCAGCACGCTGCCATCCAGCCCGCCATTGCCCTGGTGGAAGAAGCGCCCGTTCCAGCGCAGCGGCAGGCGCATCTCGAAATCGATGCCGTAGGCGCGGCCATCCACGGGGCTGGTCCGTTCGTTGACGGTGCCGAGGACGCGGCAATGCGCCGCCACCGCTTCGCCGCCGACATGCCGGCCATCCACCTGGCGCCCCCCGGCCATGACGGCGCCGGCGGGGATGGTGGTGGCGGCGGTGATGGTGGTGCCGGGCAGGCCGGACAGCGTGGCGAGGAGGCTGGCGCAATCGCCCTCGAAGCTGGCCGGCACGGCGGCGCGGGGTTGCGCCGCGGCCAGGGAGGGGACGGCGAGCAGGAGGGCGGCGAGGAGGGGGGCGCAAGGGGTTGCCGCCAGCCTGGTCGGCAGCGGGGTGGTGTCGGTCCGGCGGCGCATGGCGTCTTCCCTGCAATCGTCCGGCTTGGCTGCCGGGCGTGACATTCTTGGGCCGGAACGCTGCAGAAATCCGGCCCGTCGCGCAAGCCTCCGCGCGGCCCGGGGCGCCCGCCTTCAGCCGAAGGCGGGCACCAGCGCCCCGTCGCGGTCGTGGAAGCCAAGCCCATAGACCTGTTCGAGGAAATCCGGCCGCAGGACCTGCCGCGGCGGGCCCAGGGCGACGCAGCGCGCCGCCTGCATGACGGCGACGCGATCGGCGACGAAGGCGGCCTCGTTCAGGTCGTGCAGCACGACCAGCACGGCCAGGCCCTCGCCGGCCAGCCGGCGCAGCACGGCAAGCAGCGCCGCGGCATGCCGGACATCGAGGCTCGCCGTCGGTTCGTCCAGCAGCAGCGCGGCCGGGCGCGCCGCGCCATCGAGCTGCGCGAGCGCGCGGGCGACCTGCACGCGCTGGCGTTCGCCCCCGGACAGCGTGGCATAGGCCTGGGTGGCGAGCGGCGCGACGCCCGCCATGGCCATCGCGGCGGATACCGCTTCCCGGTCGCGGGCGGCCTCGGCCGTGCCGGCCCAGGGCAGGCGGCCGAGGGCCACGACCTCCGCCACCCGCATCGGGAAGGCGAGGCCGGCCTGCTGGCTGACCACGGCCCGGCAGCGCGCCATCGCGGCCGGCGGCCAGTCCCGCAGCGCGCGGCCGAGCATCGCGACCTCTCCGTCGCGCGGGCGCAACTCGCCGCTCAGGGCGCGCAGCAGCGTCGACTTGCCGGCGCCGTTGGGGCCGATGACGGCCAGCACCTCGCCGGGCCGCAGGGCGAGCGTCACGTCATCCAGCAGCCGGCGCGGCCCGGCCGCCAGCGTCAGGGCACGGGCCTCGATCACGGCGCGGCCCCGGTCGCGCGGCGGCGCAGCAGCCACAGGAAGAAGGGCGCGCCCAGCAGCGCGGTGACGACGCCCACCGGCAGTTCCGCCGGCGCGGCCAGGCTGCGGGCGGCGAGGTCCGCCAGCACCAGCAGCGCCGCGCCCAGCAGCGCCGCGCCGGGCAGGACGATCCGGTGGTCGGACCCGAAGGCGAGCCGGACGAGATGCGGGACCACCAGGCCGACGAAGCCGATCAGCCCGGTGAAGGCGACGCCGGCCGCGACGGCGATGGCGGCGAGGATGACGGCGATGCGCTTGACGGATTCCACGGGGATGCCGAGGTGGAAGGCCTCCGCCTCCCCCAGCAGCAGCGCGTTCAGCGGGCGGGCGAGGGCGCAGAGCGCCAGCGCCGGCAGGCCGACCAGGATGGCGATGACCGGCAGCTGCACCCAGCGCGCGCCGGCCAGGCTGCCCAGCGTCCAGAAGGTGATGTCCCGCACCTGGCGGTCATCCGCCATGAAGATCAGCATGCCCGTCAGCGCCCCGGCCAGGGCGTTCACGGCGACGCCCGCCAGCAGCAGCGTGGCCACCGAGGCCACGCCGTTCACGCTGCCGAGCCGCGCCATCAGCAGCGTGGCGGACAGGCCGCCGAGGAAGGCCGCGACCGGCAGCAGCCAGAGGCCGAGCGTGCCGGCCGCGGCGCCGAACAGCGTCCCGCCCAGCACGATGGCCGCCACCGCGAACAGCGCCGCGCCGCCCGAGACGCCGATCAGCGCCGGATCCGCCAGCGGGTTGCGGAACAGGCCCTGCATCGCCGCCCCGGCCACGCCGAGCCCGCCGCCGACCAGCGCCGCCAGCAGCACGCGCGGCGCGCGGATGACGCCGAGCACCGCGGCATCCCGCGCGAATTCCGCCGGCAGCGGCGCCAGGCCGAGGAGATCCGCCAGCACCGCCAGGAAGCCCGCCGGGCCGACCCGCGCGGGGCCCAGCAGCAGGCCGGCGGCCATCGCCGCCGCCAGCACCATCAGCCCGAGCGGCAGCAGCGCCAGGCGCGGGGCGCGCGGCAAGGGCATGGCGAGGGAGGTGCTCATGCCCAGGGGCGCGGCGGCGGCGCCGGCAGGCTGGCCGCGGGATGCAGCAGCTTCGCCAGGTCATGCCGCGCATGGGCCGCGCGCGGCCCGAAATTCAGCATGTAGGCGCCATCCATCGCGACGGCGCGGCGCGCGGCGGCGGCCGGGGTCACGGCCAGCGCGGGGATGCGGAACAGCGCCTCCGGCCCGCCCGCCTCGGCCAGCGCATGGTCCATCATCACGATGACATCCGGCGCCAGCGCCGCCGCCATTTCCGCCGAGAGGGGACGGTAGCCGGCGAAGGAATCGATGACGTTGGTGGCGCCGGCCGCGCGCAGCATGGCATGGGCATGCGTGTCGCGGCCGGAGACCAGCGGCGCGCCGCGCGCGGTGGAGAGCACGAAGAGCGCGCGCGGCCGCGCCAGGGCGGCGATGGGGGCATCGAGGGCGCGCCAATCGGCTTCCAGCCCCCGCGACAGCGCCGTGCCGTCCACGCCGAGCGCCCCGGCGATGCTGGCGATCTTGCGCGTCACGCCCGCCAGGCTCGCTTCCTCCGGCACGATGGTGACCGGGGCGCCGGCGGCGCGCAGCACGGCCAGCGCCTGCGGCGGGCCCGCATCGCCCGAGATCAGCAGCAGGTCGGGCGACAGGCCGATGAGCCCTTCCGGCGCGAGCGAGCGCAGGTAGCCCACCTGCGGCAGCCCCGCGGCCGCCAGCGGGAAGCGGCTCGTGCTGTCCACGGCGATGACGCGCGATCCGGCGCCGAGGGCGAAGACCGTCTCCGTCACGCCGCCGCCGACGCTGACCAGCCGCGCCGGCATGGCGGCGGCGGGATGGGCGGCGAGCCCGGCCGCCGCGCCGGCCAGCAGGAGGCGCCGCGCGATCACGCCGCCACCCCCGCCGCGGCCGCGTGGTGGTCCGCGATATCGGCCACCAGGCCGCGCCAGGATTCGAGTTCCGGCTTGCCCGGCTTGCGCGCGCCGAAGAGCAGGGCGACGACCTCCCCGGCCGCATCCAGCAGCTCGATGGAGGTGACGACGCCATCCTCGGTCGGCTTCACCACGCGCCAAGCGGCGGCGACGCCGGCTTCGCGCAGATGCAGGTTGAAGCGGGGGTCCAGCACGTTGAACCAGCCATGCACGTCGCGCAGCGTGCTGACGGTGCCGGTGTGGATCTGGATGGCGCCGCGATTGCCGACGAAGACCATCACCGGCACCTCCCGCTCCGCCGCCAGGCGCAGCGCCGCGGCGCCGGCGCCGGGGTCGAGCCGCAGCGCCAGGTCATCCCCCGCCAGGCGGAAGGCCTGGCGGCGCGTCGCGCGGTGCTGGCGCAGCATGGGGAAGAAATCATGCGTGTCGCGCAGGCCGAGCCAGGCCTGGCGCAGCGCCGCCGCATCCACCTCCCGCTCCGCTTCCGGCGGCTCGGGCGCGGTCGCGGCCTCGGGCGGCAGGGGTGCCTCCGCCAGGGCGAAATCGGCCATGATGCCCTGCCATCCGGCGTGGTCGGTGGCGCTGGTGGCGAAGACCTTGTGCATGGCCAGGCCGTCCCGGTCGAAGACCTGGATCGAGGGACGGTCGCCGCCCAGCGCATAGGCATGCGCCCAGCGCTGCGGGAAGAGCCGCAGGTCGATATCCGGGCCGAGCACCATGATGTGGCCAGGGCCGGAGGAGACATCGGTGTAGGTGCCGTGGCGTTCATGCACCGCGTGGTCGTTGCGGGTCAGGGCCATCACCTCACCCGCGCGCGGCAGGGCGCCGATCAGGCCGGCCCAGTCGGGCCGCAGCGGCGTGGCGGCGCCCGTCGCGCCGCTGGCGACCAGCGCGGCCTCGGTGGTGCCGAGGCGGAGCGCGGCGTCCCGCGCGCGCAGATGCGGCGTGGATCGCTGCAGGTCCCGGTACCGTTCGGCGAGTTCGGTCATGGCTGGTCTCCTTGTGAAGGCAGGCGGGGTGAAGGCAGGCGGGGTCACCGCAGGCGGAAATGGACGGGGACCTCGACCCAGGCCGCGATGCGCTGGCCATCGCGGGAGGCGGGTTCGAAGGCCCAGCGCCGCACGGCGGCGAGTGCCGCCGAATCGAGGATGGCGTGGCCCGAGGAGCGCAGGACGAGCGTCTCCGTCGGATCGCCGCTGGGGTCGAGCAGCGCGCGCACGACGACGGTGCCGGCGAGGTCGAGTTCGATGGCGCGCGCGGGATAGGCGGGCGGGCTGGGCGGGCGGCGGAAGCGGGGCGCGGTGATCAGCGGCGGGCCGGGCGCCACGGAAGGGGCCTCCGCGGCCGGGGCGCGCGCGGGCAGGGGGGCCTCGCCTTCGCCCCGCGCGGCGGTGGCGGGCCCCGCGGCGCCGTCACGCGCGGGGCGGCGCGGCGGGGCGGCGGGGCGTGGCGCCGGGGCGGCCTCGGCGGCGCGGGTACGGCGCGGGGGCTCCGCGGGGGCGGGATCGGGCAGGGGGGACGCCGCGACGGGCGTCGGGGGTTCCGCGGGGGCGGGATCGGGCAGGGGGGACGCCGCGACGGGCGTCGGGGGTTCCGCGGGCGCGGGCTCGGGCAGGGGGGCAGCTGTGGCGGGTGGCGGCGGGACAGGGTCGGCCGCGGCCTCGGCCGGGGAGGTGGCGTCGGGGGAGGCGACGTCGGAGGAGGGGGCGGCGGGCTCCGGCGCCACCGCGCCGTCGCCAAGGGCCAGGACGAGTTCGACCGAGGGCATGCTGGCAGGGGCCTCGGGGCCGCGCGCGGCCGGCGCCAGCATGATGGCGGCGCCGGCCGCGGCATGCAGGAACAGCGCGCCCGCGATGGCGGCGGGACGGGCGCCGCTGCCCGGCCGCCCGCGGCCGGCCAGCGCATCGTCCCGTTCCACCATCTCCATCGTGGCCGCGAACGCCATGTCCCGGCCCGGCTTCAGAACCGGATCGTCATGTTGACCGCGGCGTAGCGGCCGGGCTGGGCGTAGAGGTCGCGCAGCGGCGCGTTGGACGCCAGCCCGGCCACGTCCGAGGTCAGGAAGTAGCGCGCATTGGTGACGTTGAAGAGGCCGGCATTGACGGTGACGCTCTCGTTGAAGTCGTAGCGCGCGGCCAGGTCGAGCACCGCATAGGCGGGCGCCTTGAAGGCGGTGGCATCGGCGGTGCGCCGGTTGCGGAGCGCGCCGGTCAGGTTCGCTTCCAGGCCGAGGCCGTTCTCCCCCTGCCAGGCGATGCCGAGCGCGCCGCGGGCGGGATCGACGCCGTCGAGCGGCCGGTCGGTCTCCAGGTTCTCGCCGATCGCCAGCGCGGAGGAGGCCCGCACCCGCAGGCTCGGCGTCACGCGGAATTCGCCGCGCGCCTCGGCGCCGTAGATCTGGGCATTGCCGATGTTCTGGTACTGGAAGACCTGCAGGCCGCCGGAGGATGCCAGCGTGCGCGTGGTGATGAAGTCCGTGTAGCGGTTGAAGAAGGCGGCGACCTGGAAGGAGGAGCCATCGGCGAAGCGGCCGCGCAGCCCGCCCTCGAAGCTGTCCACGTATTCCGGCTGCAGGTCGCCATTGGGGATGATGGTGTAGCCGAAGGTGCGGTTGGTGAAGCCGAAATTGGCCGTGTCGTAGGGCGGCGCGCGGAAGCCGCGGGCATACTGGCCGTAGAGCGAATAGGTATCGTCCAGGCGATAGGTGATGCCGAGCTTGGGGGAGAGCGCGACGGCATCGAGGTCCCGCACCGAGACCGCCGCGCCGCTCTGCGCGGAGCGCAGGAAATCCGCATCCACGCTGGCGCGCAGGCTGTAGGTATCCAGCCTGAGCGCGGGCAGGAAGGTGAAGCGCCCGTAGCTGAACTCATCCTGCAGGTAGAGCCCGGCCTGGTGCGTGGTGGTGTCGGGGAAGTTCTTGTTGGGATAGGTCTCGCCGGAGATGGTGGTGGAGACGACGCCTGTCTGCGTGTTGACCTCCGAGCGGTCCCGCGGGCGGGAGGTCTCGATCCGGTCGATGCTGAAGCCGTAGGTCAGGCGATGCGTCGTGCCGAAGGCCTCGATGGCGTTGCGCAGCTGCAGGTCGGCGCCGAAGATGCTCTGGATCTGCTCGGTTTCCGTGTAGCGCAGCCGGTTGGCGGCGGAGGTCGCCGGGTTGCCGGCGCCGACATAGCGGCGCTGCGTCGTCACCTCCGACCGGTCGAGCCGCGACCAGTGGAAGTTCAGGTCCATCGAATCCGCGAAGAGGACCGGCGCGTTGCGGCTGTAGTCCAGCTGCAGGCGCCCGCGCGTGGTCGTGTCGTCGCCCAGGCTGGACTGCACGGTGGTGGCGGCGGCGCCGCTGCCGGTGGTGCTGCGGTCCGTGCGCAGGTCCGTCTCCGTCTCCCGCACGAAGATCTCGCCCGTCAGGCGGAAGGTATCGACGGGCGTCGCGCGCCACACCGCGCGGCCGAGGAAGGAGTTGACGGTGTAGTCCTGCCCGTTCGCCGCGAGGTTGCCGTTGGGCTGGATCTCATGCCCGTCGCGGCGCGTGTAGATGCCGAGCACGTCCACGTCGCCATGCCGCGCCGCCGCCGTCAGGCTTTCGGAGAAGGAGAGGTCGGCGCCCGAATAGCCCGTGCGCAGCGCCGCGTACCAGTTGCGCCCGACGGCATCGAGGTAGTCGGACGGATCCTTCGTGATGTAGTTCACCACGCCGCCGATCGCGTCCGAGCCGTAGAGCGCGGAGGCGGGGCCGCGGACGATCTCCAGCCGCCGGACATTCTCCAGGTCCACGAAGTCGCGCGTGAAGGTGCCGGCGCCGATGTTGCTTTCCGGGAAGTCGGGCAGGCGCACGCCATCGGTCAGCACGCGCACGCGGTTGTCGCCGATGCCGCGGATGACGAAGTTGCCGCCGCCGCCGCGGATGGGGTTGTTGGAGAAGGAGACGCCGGGTTCGTACCGGACGGCATCCTGCGGGCGCACGGCGTTCTGGCGCTCGAGCTGCCGGGAATCGATGACGGTGACGGTCGCGGGCACGTCGGCGAGGGGCCGCGCGGCGCGCGTCGCCGTGGAGGTCACGGCATCGAGCGCCGTGGCGCCGCCCCCTGGGCTTTCCTGCGCCTGCAGCGCGAAGGGTGCGGCGAGGACGGCCGCGGCAATGAAGCGGCCGGTGGCGGCGGGCGTTGTCATCGGGGGCTTCGATCCTTCGGACGGGCAGTGCGAGACGGGCGTGCGGCGGGCTGACGAAGGCGCGCCCGGCGGCCGCGATGGCCGCGGGCGTCCGCGCATCCGCGGATCCCCCGGCGGTGGCCCGGCATGGGCCGGTCCTGCCCGGTCTATCAGCGAATGCGAATCAGTCGCAACAATTGTGCCGCTGGTAAACTGCCGGTCATGCCGGGTCAAGATAGCGAATGCGAGTCATTCGCAAATTGTGAGGGAAAGCCGGCGCCGCCCGTGGCGCCTGGGCGGGGCGGGGATGTTGGCCAGGGGTGGCGAAGGCGCCGGCCGGTGGTGACGGCCCGGCGCCTTCAGCCGTTTCCTCAGCGCCGCGCGGTGCCGGGATTGCCGTCCAGCGGCGCGCCGTGATGGCCCTCGCCCACCTGGCCGAGTTCGCTGTTGAAGCGCAGGATGTAGACCGGCCCGCCGCCATAGGCGGGGCGGCCCGCGCCATAGGTGACGCGGTATTCGCCGTTCTGCTGCTGCTCCACCCGCGCGACGTCGCCGCCGACCACGGGCATGCAGTTCATGCTGTACACGACTTCGGTGTTCTCGCCGGAGCCGCGCACTTCCTGCACCTGGCAGCTCATCAGCGTGCCCGGGGCATTGGGGCGGGCGGGGGCGGTCTGGGCGAGCAGCGGCGCGGCGGAGAGCAGCAGCGCCGCGGCGCCGAGGGCAACGGTCTTCATGATGCGGTATCCCTTGCGATGACCGGTCGCCGCCCTGCGGCGGTCCGGGTGGTGCGGGCCGGATGCGGCCGCCCGCTGCGCCGATGGCGGGCGGCATGCCGCCCGGGCCAGGAGAGGGCCGCAGCCGCGCAGCGCGGCGGGCCGAGGGGGATCATCGCTGCCGCTCCTGCCAATCCATCAGGCAGACCAGCAGCCAGGCGCCGACGAGGCCGAGATGCTCGTGGAAGGCATTCGCCGTCATGAAGCGGGGCAGGCCCGGCGGCATCTCCCAGAACCGGTTGGCGACGAAGGTGGCGGCTAGGGTGAAGAGGCCGAGCGCCAGCGCGCCGAGCCACCGCGCCCGTCCCGACAGCACCAGCGCGGAGGCGCCGAGTTCGAGGAGGATGGTGCCCGTGGCGACGAGCGCCGGCAGGGGAAGGCCGAATTGCGTGGCCTCCGCCACCGCGCCCTCGAAGTCGAGCAGCTTGGTGAACCCGCCCTGGAGATAGGCGGCGCAGAGCGCGAGGAGGGCGATCCAGCGCAGCGCGGGGGTGGCGGCGCCCATCTCAGAAGGCCCAGCAGGCGCAGCCGAGCGCGCCCCAGAAGCCGGCCTCGTCCGCGACGGGCGCGGCCTGGCGCGCCCAGGCATGGGCGTGGCCATGCACGCCGCAGGCGGTGGCGCAGCCGCAGGCCGCGGCCAGGCGCGCAAGGGTCTCGCCGCCCGGCACGGCTTCCGCCCGCAGGCGGGACTGGTAGCCGCCGAAGCGGTTCACCGGCGACCAGTCCGGCGATGCCGGCGGCAGCGGAGGCGCGAGGCGCGCGAAATCGCCCGCGCCATGCACGACCCTGCCGCCGACAATGGTCAGCGCGGCGCTGATGTCGCCGATCGAATCCTCCGCCACGGCGAAGAAATCGGCGTCCAGCACGGCGATGTCGGCGAACTGGCCGGGCGCGATGCGGCCCTTGCGGTCCTGCTCGCCGGAGAACCAGGCGGAGCCTTCCGTCCAGAGGCGCAGCGCCGCCTCGCGGTCCAGCCGCTTGTCCGGCCGCGTCATGCGCAGCCCGCCCAGCGTGGCGCCGGAGACGAGCCAGTGCAGGCAGACCCAGGGGTTGTAGCTGGCGACGCGCGTCGCATCCGTGCCGGCGCCGACGGGCACGCCGGCTTCCAGCATGCGCGCGATGGGTGGCGTCTCCGCCACGGCCTCGGCGCCGTAGCGCTGCAGAAAATCCTCGCCCTGATAGGCCATGCGGTGCTGCACGGCGATGCCGCCGCCGAGGCGCTTCACGCGGTCGATGTTGCGCGGCGTGATGGTCTCCGCATGGTCGAAGAACCAGCGCAGCCCCTGCAGGCCGACCTCGCGGTCCACCTCCTCGAAGACGTCGAGGGCGCGCGTGATCGTCTCGTCATAGGTGGCGTGCAGGCGGAAGGGCCAGCGGTTCTCGGCCAGGAAGCGCACCACCTCCTTCAGCTCGGGCTCCATGCCCGGCGGCAGTTCGGGGCGCGGCTCGCGGAAATCCTCGAAATCGGCGGCGGAGAAGACCAGCATCTCGCCGGCGCCGTTGTGGCGGAACATGTCGCCGCCCTCGCCGGGGCGGACCAGGTTGGCCCAGCGGCGGAAATCCGCCAGCTCCTCCTTCGCCTTCTGCGGGAACAGGTTGTAGGCGATGCGGATCGTCAGCTTGTCCTCGGCCGCCAGCTTGCGGATCACCGCGTAGTCGTCGGGATAGTTCTGGAAGCCGCCGCCGGCATCGATGACGGAGGTGACGCCGAGGCGGTTCAGCTCCCGCATGAAATGCAGCGTCGAATTCTCCTGCATCTCCGGCGGCAGCTTCGGGCCGCGCGCCAGCGTCGCGTAGAGGATCAGCGCATTGGGCTTGGCCAGCAGCAGGCCGGTGGGATTGCCCTGCGGGTCGCGCTCGATCTGGCCGCCGGGCGGGTCGGGCGTGTCCTTCGTGTAGCCTACGGCGCGCAGCGCGGCGCGGTTCAGCAGCGCGCGGTCATAGAGGTGGAGGATGAAGACCGGTGTTTCCGGCGCCGCGGCATTGATTTCCTCCAGCGTCGGCAGGCGCTTCTCGGCGAATTGGTGGCGCGTGAAGCCGCCGACCACGCGCACCCATTGCGGCGGTGGCGTGCGCCGCGCCTGGTCGCGCAGCATGGACATCGCGTCCGAGAGGCTGCGCACGCCTTCCCAGCGCAGCTCCATGTTGTAGTTGAGGCCACCGCGGATCGGGTGGATGTGGCTGTCATTGAGGCCCGGGATGGCGCGCCGGCCGCCGAGGTCGATGCGCCGCGTCGCGGGACCCGCGAGGGCGATGATCTCCGCATCGCTGCCCGCCTGGAGGACCAGCCCATCGCGGATCGCGACGGCCTGCGCCTGCGGGTTCGCGCGATCCAGCGTCGTGACCTTGCCGTTGAGCAGGATGAGGTCGGGTGGCGTCATCGCCTGTGCTCCTGGTCGCGTGGATGCGAGTGTGGCGGCGCCAGCCATCGCCGCGATGACGCCCCGGCGGGTCTCCATCATCCCCTCCTAGTCCGGCATCGCGGCGCGCGGGCGCGTCGCGGCATTCGACGGGAGTTCGCCCAGCAGATGGGCGCGGCAATCCACCTGCGTGACGGCATCGCGCATCCCGCATCCCTCGATCAGGCGCCGGGCCACCGGCACGATCTGCTCCCCGGCCAGGATGCCGAGCAGCCCGATCAGCGCCACGACCGGCGGCGCGGGGGACCGCACCTGGATCACGCCATAGACAATGCCGACCAGCAGCCCGGCGCCGAGGGAGGCGAGGTAGATCTTCATCGTCCCGCTCCCCCGGCGCCGCCTGCCTCAGCCGCGGATGAAGGCGAGGAGATCCGCGTTCAGCGTCGCGGCTTCCGTCGTCAGCATGCCGTGCTGGAAGCCGGGATAGACCTTCAGCGTGCCGCGGCGGAGCAGCCGCACGGCCTTCAGCGCGGAATTGCCGATCGGCACGATCTGGTCGTCATCGCCATGCATCACCAGCGTCGGCACGGAGATCGCCTTCAGATCCTCCGTCTGGTCGGTCTCCGAGAAGGCCTTGATGCCGTCGTAATGCGCCTTGGCGCTGCCCATCATGCCCTGGCGCCACCAGTTCAGGATCACGCCCTGGTGCACCGTGGCGCCGGGGCGGTTGAAGCCGTAGAAGGGGCCCGCCGGCACGTCCTGGAAGAACTGCGCGCGGTTCGCGGCGACCGCCTGGCGGAAGCCGTCGAAGACCTCCATCGGCAGCCCCTCGGGATAGGCGGCGGTCTTCAGCATGATGGGCGGCACCGCGGCCACCAGCACGGCCTTGGCGGTGCGGCCGGAAGGCTCCCCGTGCCGGGCGACGTAGCGCGCCACCTCGCCACCGCCGGTCGAATGGCCGATATGCACGGCGTTGCGGAGGTTCAGATGCTCCACCACCGCGAAGGCATCCGCGGCGTAGTGGTCCATGTCGTGGCCTTCGCTCACCTGCGCCGAACGGCCATGGCCGCGGCGGTCATGCGCGACGACGCGGAAGCCGTGGCTCAGGAAGAACAGCATCTGCGCGTCCCAGTCATCGCTGGAAAGCGGCCAGCCATGGTGGAACATGATCGGCTGCGCGTCGCGCGGCCCCCAATCCTTGTAGAAGATCTGGACGCCGTCGCGCGTGGTCACGGTGGACATGCGGGTGGTTCCCTCTGATGCAGTGGAAGACGCCGCCGGTAGCGGCAGGGCGGACAGCGCGGCGAGCGCCGCCGTGAGTTCGAGCGCCTGGCGTCGCGTCGCGGGCGGTGTCATGCGTGCCCACCCTCGGCGGCACCGAACATCGTCTTGGCGTAGGTGATGCCGAGGCCGTAGCCGCCGCCGAGGCGCTTCGCGATTCCCGTGGTCAGCGCATAGGTTTCGCCGCGCGCCCAGTCGCGCTGCAGCTCCAGCAGGTATTGCAGGCTCGTCATGGGCCGCGCGCCGGCCTGCACCATGCGGTCCATCGCGCGCTGATGCGCCTCCACGCTCACATCGCCGCAGGCATCGGCGACGATGTAGACCTCGAACCCCTGGTCGAGCGCGGACAGGGCGGGGCCGACGATGCAGACGGAGGTCCAGAGGCCGGCCAGCACCAGGCGCTTGCGGCCGATGCGGTTCACCTCCGCGATCACCGCCGCATCCTCCCAGGTATTCATGCTGGTGCGGTCGAGCAGCGCCTGGCCCGGGAAGGGCGCCGTCACCTCCTCGAACATCGGGCCGGAGAAGCTGGCGGCCGCGACGGTGGTGAGGATGGTCGGCACGCCGAATCCCGCGGCGGCCTCGGCGACGATGGCGGCGTTGTTGCGCAGCAGGACGGGATCGATCGAATTCGTCGCAAAGGCCATCTGCGACTGGAAGTCGATCATGATCAGCGCGTGGTTGCCGGGGTCCAGCAGCAGGCTGCCCGGCGTCGGCGTGGCGGTCACGGTCATGGCGGCGATGCCTTCGGCTGTCGATGGAAGCGGCGCCCGGCCCATCCCGCGCGGGGCGGGCTCGGCGTTCGTGGCAGCGTTCTAGGGTGCGCGGCAGCGCGCCTTCTTGTCGGAGCGCGGCTGTTTTTGCTGATCCTGCGGTGGCGTTGCGGGCGCGGCGCGAAGGGCCACCTGCTGCTTTGCCCGTCGCCGCGCGGCGACCTAGGGTGATGACGACACGGCCGCTGCCATCACGGAAATGAGAGGAGAGGATGCCATGCCCACGCGACGCGCCCTGGTGCGCGGCGCCCTGTCGCTGCCGCCGATGGCACTCGCCACGGCAGCGCCGCGGGCGAATGGGGCAGGCATCCTGCGCATCGGCACCGCCACGCCCGCCACCACCTTCGACCCGCATTTCCACGCCCATGCGCCGAGCCATGCGCTGCACCGGCATGTCTTCGAGGGGCTGCTGGTGCGCCGGTCCGACCTGCGGCTGCGCCCCGGGCTCGCCCGCGCCTGGGCGCCGCTGCCATCGGGCGAGGGATGGGAATTCCACATGGACCCGGCGGCGCGCTTCCATGACGGCACGCCGGTGACGGCGGCGGATGCGGCGGCCAGCATCCGCCGCGTCGCCACGGTGCCCGCCAGCCCCAGCCGCTGGACGCCCTTCATCGCGGAGGTGGAGCGCGCGGAGGCCGTGGATCCGCTCACGCTCCGCCTGCACACGCGCGGGCCGGCGCCGCTGCTGCCGGGCAGCCTGCCCGCGATCCTCATCGTGCCCGAACGCATCGCGCTGCACGCCACCACCGCGGCCTTCAACGCGGGCAGCGCGGCGATCGGCAGCGGGCCCTTCCGGCTGCGCAGCTTCGCGCCGCGCGACCTCATCGAACTCGATGCCGATCCCGGCTGGTGGCAGCGGGATCGCGGCGTGATCCCGGCCCCCGCCTTCGCCCGCGCCGCCTTCCGCCCCGTGCCGGCCGATCCCGTCAGGCTCGCCGCGCTGCTGGCCGGCGACCTCGACCTGATCGAGGCGCTGCCCACGGCCGACCTGGCGCGGCTGCAGGCCCGGCGCGGCTTCGCCGTGGCGCGCGCGCCCAGCATGCGCTTCGTCTACCTGGCGCTCGACCAGGGGCGGGACGAATCACCTGGCCTTGCCGATCTGCAGGGCCGTGCGCTGGCGCGCAATCCGCTGAAGGATGTCCGCGTGCGGCGCGCGCTGTCGCTCGCCATCAACCGCGGCGCCATCGTCGCGCAGGTGATGGATGGCCAG
Source organism: Falsiroseomonas ponticola (assembly GCF_016805305.1). Taxonomy (GTDB): domain Bacteria; phylum Pseudomonadota; class Alphaproteobacteria; order Acetobacterales; family Acetobacteraceae; genus Falsiroseomonas; species Falsiroseomonas ponticola. The sequence goes on from NZ_JAERQN010000001.1 coordinate 1,430,380, forward strand.
GCGACGCCTACCGGCCAGATGCTGCCGGACGACCTGCCGAGCGCGGTGCCGAACCTGCCGCCGGATCGCTTCGATCCCCTCGCCGCGCGGCGCCTGCTGGAGGAGGCCGGCTGGGCGGAGGGATTCCGCCTGCGGCTCGCCACCAGCAACGACCGCCTGCCGAATGACGAGAAGGTGGCGCAGGCGGTGGCGCAGATGTGGGGGCGTATCGGCGTGCGGACGGAGGTGGATGCGCTGCCGGCCGCCGTCTATGCGGGCCGCTTCACCGCCGGCGCCTTCACCGCCGCGCTCGGCAGCTGGGGTACCGCGCAGGGCGAGCCCAACACCTACTTCACCGCGCTGCTCGCGACGCGCGATGCGGCCCGCGGCCAGGGCAGCTGGAATGCCAGCCACTACGCGAATCCGCGGCTCGATGCGCTGGTCGAACGCGCCCTCGCCACGCCCGGCGACGCGATGCGCCACGCGCTGTGGCAGGAGGCGACGCGCATCGCGCTGGTCGAGGATGCGGCGCTGCTGCCGCTGTACCACCAAGTGAACATCTGGGCGATGCGCGCGGGCCTGGCGGTGGAGCCGCGCCGCGACGAGAACATGGACATCACGGAATTGCGAGCGAGCTAACGCGCTTCACAGCTTTTCGCACTCATTCACTCGCGTCCCGCCACCGCCTCTCCGCATCTTCCGCGCCATGGGGAAAGGAGAGTGTGCGATGACGGACGCCGTGACGGGGCAGGACGGGCTGCGGCGCGGGGCGCCGATGCCGGCCGGGGCGACGCTGGCGCGGCGGCTCGCCGTGCTGCTGGATGATGCCGATCGCGGGCTGCGCGCGGACAGGCAGGCGGCGGAGCGGCTGATCGCCGATGCGTCGCGGCTGTTGACGGCCGGGGAGGGCGCGGCGGCGAATGGCCGCGGCCTGGCGCCCTGGCAGTTGCGGCGCGTGACGGCGCATATCGCCGCGTCGCTGGAGACGAAGCTCTACGTGGCGGACCTGGCCGCGCTGGCGCGCCTCAGCCCGTGGCATTTCAGCCGGGCCTTCAAGGCGAGCCTCGGCCTGTCGCCGCATGCCTATGTGCTGGAACGCCGGATCGAGCGCGCGCAGCACCTGATGCGCACCACCGCCGATCCGCTGGCGCAGATCGCGCTGGCCTGCGGCCTGGCGGACCAGGCGCATCTGTCGCGGCTGTTCCAGAAGGTGGCGGGCGTGGCGCCCGGCCGCTGGCGGCGGGAATATGGCATGGGCGGGTAGATCGTCGCCCGAAGCGACAAGCCGTCCCGCGTGCCGCGACGCCATCATGGGCGCTCTGGAGTGAGGAAGGCGGCATGGCGGGAAGCCTGGCCGGGAAGGTTGCGCTGGTGGTGGCCGGGGGAGGCGGCGTCGGCGCCGCCGCCGCGCGCGCCCTGCGGGCGGCGGGGGCGGAGGTCGCGGTCAGCTACGGTGCCGCCGCCCGGCCATCCCCGCTGCTGCTGGCGGCGCTGCGGCAGGACGGCGCGCGCACCGCCGCCTTCGCCGCGGACCATGCGGTGCCGCGGGAGGTGGAGGGCGTGGTCGCCGCCGCGCTGCGGCTGTTCGGGCGGCTCGACATCCTCGTCCACGCCGCGGTCTGCCACGTGGCCGGGGAGATCGACGACCCCGATGCCGACCGCGACGCGATCGCGCGGCAGGAGGCGGTGAATGTCGCCGGCGCGCTGGCGGCGATCCGCGCGGCGGCGCGAATCATGGCGCCGGAAGGGCGCATCATCACGCTGGGCGCCGTCAGCGTGCAGCGGGTCGGCACCCCCGGGCTTGCCGATTTCGCGGCGGGGAAGGCGGCGCTGGTCGGCTACTGCAAGGGCGCGGCGCGGGACCTCGGCCCGCGGGGCATCACCGTCAATGTCGTGCAGCTCGGCGGCATTCCCCTGGCGCGGGACGAGGCGGCTGCCCGCATCGCGCGCGCGGAGGCGGCGGAGAGCGCGCTCGGCCGGGCCGGGCGGCCGGAGGAAGCGGCCGCGATGGTGGCCTTCCTGGCGGGGCCGGGCGGTTCCTTCGTGACCGGCGCGGTCATCACCATCGATGGCGGCTACAGCGCCTGAGGCGCCTCCTCCAGCGCCCGCAGCAGCTGGGTGGCGGCGCGCAGGTCGGCGGTGCCGAAGCCCTCGGCGAAGCGGGCCAGCACGGGGGCGAGGATGGCGGCGGCGTCACGCCCCCGGCCCTGGGCGCGCCACAGCGCCGCCAGGCTGGTGGTGGCGCGAAGCTGCCAGGCCAGCGCGCCCTGGCGGGTGGCAAGGTCGCGGGCGGCCTGCAGCAGGGCCTCGGCTTCCGCCGCCTTCCCCCCCACCGCCAGCAGCGCTTCCGCCTGCAGGCGCAGGAACTCGGGCTCGAACCAGCCCTGGCCGGTCGCGCGGAAGGCCAGCAGCGTCGCCTCCGCCGTCGCCAGCGCTTCCGCCCCGCGGCCCAGCCGCAGCAGGCCTTCCACCACCTGGGCATGCAGCAGCGGCATGTCGCGGCCATAGGAACCCGGGCGCATGGCGCCCAGCCCTTCCTGCAGCTGCGCCAGGCCGCGTTCCAGCTGGCCCTGCTGCATCAGCGCGATGCCGCCGAAGGCGACACCCCACAGCGCCTTCTGCGGCGATGCCGAGAGCGTGCCGCGCAGCTGGTCGAAGGCCAGGGCGGCATCGCGGATGTCGCCGCGCAGGACGGCCACCGGGCAGGCGGCGCCGCCCACCGCGATGTGCAGCGTGTGGTCGTGCTGCAGCGCCAGCGCTTCCGCCACCGCTTCGTTCGCCACGCGCATGGCCCGGTCGGGCTCCCCTTGCAGCCACAGCACCTGGCCGAGCGTGGCCTTGGCGCCGACGGCATCGTCGAAGTTGAAGCGCAGCAAATGGCGGCGGTCGGGCGGGCGCACCTGGGTGTCCAGCATCGCCTCCAGCACCCGGCGGGCCGCGGGCTGGTCGCCCGTCAGGTGTAGCAGGAAGCCGATCTGCCGTTCCCCCTTCGCCACCGCGGCCGCCCCGGCGCCTTCGCCCACGGCGCGCACCCGGTGCGCGAGCGAGAGCGCCAGGCAGAGGTCGCGCGTCATGGCGCGGGACATCAGGCCTGTCAGCGCGCGCAATTGCCGCGGCACGTCGGCCTGCGCCTCCGCCAGCGCCAGCAGCCGGGCCCAGACCTCGTCCAGCGCCGGGTCGGCCAGCTGCAGCATGGCGTCGCCGAGCCCCGCGAGCAGCGCCATCGCCTGCTGCGGATCCGCCCCGTGCATCGCATCCAGCGCCTCCAGCGCGTGGCGGAGGCGGTCGCGCCCTTCCTCGAACAGGGACAGGTGCAGCCAGACCGGCGTGGCGGCGATGGTCAGGGCGATGCCGGTCGCGGGTTCCGCGCCGGTGCCGAGGCTCCAGTCCAGGGCGGCGCGGATGTTGTCGAGGTCGCGCCGCGCCACCTGCAGCGCCTGCGTGACATCCAGCCGTTCCCACGCCGCCTGGTGCCGCTCCGCCATGTCGCGGAAGTAGCGCGCATGCGCCTGCGTGGCGCCGGCCCCGGCATCCGGCTGCTCCGCCTGGCGGTCGAGCAGATAGGCGCGCGTGGTGTCGAGCAGCCGGTAGGTCGCGGCTTCCCCGTGCTGGTGCGGGTTGAGCAGCGACTTGTCCACGAGTTCGGTCATGACATCGAGGATCGCGCCGGCATCGTGCCCGTCCCTGGTGCAGACCGCGAGCGCCGCTTCGCGCGTGAAGGCGCCGCGGAAGCTGGACAGGCAGCGCAGCACGGCCTGCTGCAGGGGCGAGAGGAGCTGGTAGCTCCAGTCGATGGTGGCCTGCAGCGTGCGGTGGCGCGGCAGCGCCGTACGCCGCCCGCGCATCAGCAGCGCGAAGCGGTCGTCGAGCCGGCTTGCCAGGTCCTGCAGGCCGAGATGCGCGACGCGGCCCGCCGCCAGTTCGATGGCGAGCGGAATGCCGTCCAGCCGCCGGCAGATATCGGCCGCCAGGGCGGCGTTCGCGTCGGTCAGCACGAAGCCTTCCGCCCTTGCGCTCGCGCGGTCCACCAGCAGTTCGACGGCCGGGAAGGCCAACGCCTCCTGCGCCTTGATGGCGGTGCGGGAGGGGGGGGTCGCCATCGGCGGCAGGCGGTGGGCCCATTCGCCTTCCGCGTCCAGCGGCTCGCGGCTCGTCGCCAGGATGTGCACGCGCGGCGTGGCCTTCAGGATGGCTTCCGCGATATGCGCGGCCTGGCCGATCGCCGTCTCGCAGCTGTCGAGGATCAGCAGCATGTGCCGGTCGCCCAGGAAGCTGCCGATCTCGGCGCCGGAGGTGTGGAGATTGGCCGAGGTGCCGAGCGCGCGCGCCACCGTGCTGGGCGTGAGCGTGGGATCGACGAGCGCGCCGAGATCGACGAAGCAGGGAGGCGAGGTGAACTCCGCCCGCAGCAGGTCCGCCACGGCGACGGCCACCGTGGTCTTGCCGATGCCGCCGGCGCCGATGATGGTGACGAAGCGGCGCGCGCGGACCTGCGCGGCAATGCCCTCGATCCCGGATCTGCGGCCGACGAGGGAGGTGATGCGGCGCGGCAGCGCCCCGGGCCATTCGGTGGCGGGGCCGGGCGGCGCCGGGGCCGTGGCCGGCGCTTCCAGCGGCGCGACGAAGCAGTAGCCGCGGCCCGCCACATTGACCACGTAGCGCTGGTCCGACGCCGCTTCACCGAGCGTCTTGCGCAGCAGCGAGACCTGGGTGCGGATGCTGGCGTCGCTCACATGCCGGTCGGGCCAGACTTCCGCGATCAGCTCGGCCGTGGGCACCACCTCCCCGGCCCGGCGCACCAGCGCGACCAGCAGGTCCAGCGCCCGGTGCCCGATCGCCACGGCCTCGCCTTCGCGCAGCAGCAGCTTGCGCTCCGCCGAGAGGCGGAACGGGCCGAATGCGATGTAGTCCGCGGTCAGACCTGCGCTGCGATCGGTCACGTTCTTTCCGGCTCTCTGCCCTGGCTTGTCCGGGCGGCGGCGCCATGGGGGGCGCGTTGCCGGGGAACCATGGCCGCCCCCTTATAGTGGGATGCCGAGTCCAACGGAATGATGCCGTTGTTTGGGGGTGCCGGCCCGCGATGCCTTGAACAGCGCCGGCCTTCCCCATAGGGTCGCGCGCCATGGCGGCGGGGCCCGGGGTGACGAAGCGGGCGCGCCGGGCGCCACCAGCCGACGCGGCGCGGCGGGACAGCACCGGCATCACGCGGTCGCGCGACACGGGACGGGGCCTGGGCCGGCGACCAGGCGCATGGCCAGTGGCGTTGCCGCCGGCATCGCGACATGTCCCGCATCACGGCGTATGGAGAGCAGGCTCTGCAGATGAATGACCGCGCTTCCGGCGCAGGGGCGGATGGGCGGCGGGAGCGCAACAAGCGCGACAAGCTCTCGCGCATCCGCGCCGCGGCACTCGACCTTTTCGTCTCCAAGGGCTTCGACGACACCACGACGCGGGAGATCGCGGCGCAGGCCGGCGTCGGGCTCGGCACCGTCTTCGTCTATGCGGAGACGAAGCGCGACCTGCTGTTCCTGCTGGTCAACGACGACCTGGAGGATTGCATCCGCCGCTCCATCGCCGCGTCGCAGGCGGAGGATACGCTCTACGCCCGGCTGATGGCGGTGATGCGCATCCATTTCGAGTATTTCGGCCGGCTCCCGGTGCTGTCGCGGCAGGTGCTGCGGGAGATGTACTTCTACCAGGAAGGCAAGCAGTCCGCGCGCTTCCTGGCGACGCGCGCCGGGCTCGGCCGGCTGATGCAGAACCTGGTGGAGCGCGCCGTGGCGGCGGGGCTGATCCATGCCGGGGCGGCGCCGGACGACATCACCCGAGTGGTCTTCGCGATCTACCAGGTGGAGCTGCGCCGCTGGCTGATCAGCGAGGAACCGGACCTCGAGGCCGGGCTGTCGGACCTCGGCCGCCAGCTGCTGATCGTGCTGAACGGCCTGGCGCCGCGGCCGGGGACGCCTTCCGGAACGGAGTGACCGGCCTGCCGGGCCGCCTTCCGCATTGACAGCGATTTCGCCCCTTCATATTTTGAGCATGTTCAATTTTGGCGCGCGGGCCGGCATGGGGCCGGGCCGGGCGACCGGGAAACGGGGGGAGGCAGGGCGGCATGATCGCAGGCGCTGACAGGGATCCGACGGCGGCGCGCGGCCTTGCCGGCGCCCCGCCCCGGCAGGGCGGGGAGGCGCGGCGATGACCGCGGCCACCGCCCCCGGCGAACGCGAAGGCCCGCGGTCGCTCGACGACGCGAAGGCCTGGATGCGCGACCGGCTGGCCAAGCGCGTCCATCCGCTCGGCCTGACCGATCCCGCCGCGACGCGCGAGACGATCGAGGCGCTGCAGGGGCTGGATGGCGAGCGCTGGGCCGCCGCCTGGGTCGCCACCGGCGACCGCTTCTTCGCCGAGGCCGAGGCGGCCGCGCAGGCGGGCCGGTCCGGCACGGCGCGCGACCTCTACTACCAGGCCTATGGCTTCTACTTCCTCGGCCGCTTTCCCTGCCCGAACCATCCGGCGAAGGAGGCGAGCTACGAGAAGGAGCTGGCGGCCTACCGGCGCTTCGGCGCGCTCTGCGACCCGCCGGTGGTGCCGGTGTCCATCCCCTTCGCCGCGGCGGATGCGATCGGCGAGAAGATCGTCTTCTACCTGCGCCGCCCGACGGGCATCGCGCGCCCGCCGGTGGTGGTGATGTGGGGCGGCGTCGATGCGTGGAAGGAGGAGATGACGGAGCTGTCGGACACGCTGCTGCGCGCCGGCATCGCGACCATCGCGCTGGACAATGTCGGCACCGGGCAGTCGCCGCTGAAGGCCGGCGCGGATGGGGAGAAGCAGTTCCTGCCGGTGCTCGACTGGGTGGCCGCGCAGGCGGGGCTGGATGGCGGCCGCATCGTGCTGATCGGGCGGTCCTTCGGCGGCCACTGGGCGACCAAGCTGGCGCACCAGATCCCGCGGCGGCTGCGCGGCGCGGTGAACTGGGGCGGCGGCATCCACTACATGTTCCAGCGCGACTGGATCGAGAAGTCCCGCCACCCGGACAGCTACCTGATGGAGCTGGTGGAGACGCGCTGCCGCATGCTGGGCGCGACGAATGACGAGGAATATGCCGAGGGCTTCCGCCGCCTCTCGCTGCTCGACCAGGGGCTGCTCGACCAGCCCTGCGCGCCGCTGCTGATCGTCAACGGCAAGGACGACAGGCAGTGCCCGCCTGCCGACATCCACCTGCTGCTGGACCATGGCAGCCCGAAGACGGTGCGGCTGTTCCCCGGCGGGCATATGGGCTTCGGGCCGCACACCGTGCCCACCATCGTCGCCTGGGTGGCGGAGCGCCTGCAGGCGGAGGCCGCGCCCGCATGAGCAACTGGCGCCACATGATGCCGACGACGGAGGCCTATCTCCTCGACAAGGTGCTCTACCGCCTGCACCACAATGCCGAGGACCTGGCCGCCTACAACGCCGACAAGGACGCCTACCTGGCGCGCTACGCGCTGCCGCCGCGGCTTGCCGCGATGATCGGCGGCAACGACGTCGCCGGCCTCTACGAAGCGGGCGTCAACCCCTACCTCCTCCGCGCGCATTGCATCGGCGTCCGCATTCCCGAGGACGTCTCCCTTGCCGCGCTGCGCGGCCTGATGAAGGAAGGAGACGACAAGTGGCTGAAGTGACCGGCATCTACACCGCCAGCCACACGCCGGTGATGCTGAACTTCCCCGACCGCATCCCGCCCGGCCTGCGCGGCGAGATCTTCGGCGCCTATGAGGCGATGGGCCGCGACTTCGAGGCGGGGCGGCCGGACGTGCTGGTCGTGCTGTCGAACGACCACCTGCACAACTTCTTCCTCAACAACTTCCCCGCGCTGTGCATCGGCGTCGCCGAAAGCTACGAAAGCCCGATCGAGCACTGGCTGAAGGCGAAGCGGCGCACCTTCGCCGGCGACCAGGCACTCGGCGCCTTCCTGCTGCAGGAAGCGCTGGCGGCGGAATTCGATCCCGCCTTCTCCATGGAGATGGTGCTCGACCACGGCTCGCTCACGCCGCTCGAACTCGCAGGGCTCGATCCCGACCTGCCAATCGTCCCCATCCTCTTCAACTGCGTGCAGCCGCCGATGCCGACGATGCGCCGCTGCCATCGCTTCGGCCGCTTCCTCGGCCAGGCGCTGCGCCGCTACCAGGGGGTGGAGCGCATCGCCATCCTCGCCACCGGCGGCATCAGCCACGACATCGCGACCCCGCGCATGGGCATGGTCAACCGCGACTTCGACGAGACGCTGCTGGCGCTCATGGAAGCGGGCGACCATGAGCGGACGATCGACTACGCCACCGCCAACGTCCACACCGCGGGCAATGGCGCGGAGGAGATCCGCATGTGGATGGCCGCGATGGGCGCGGCCGGGGACCTGCCCTTCCGCCGCACCTACTATCGCGCCGTGAACGACTGGTACACGGGCATCGGCATCGGCCGCTTCGCGCGGCACGGTGACGCCCATGGCTGATCGCGGCCGCGCGCTCGTCATCGGCGGCGGCATCGCCGGGATGAGCGCGGCCATCGCGCTGCGCGGCATCGGCTGGGCGGTCGATCTGTGCGAGCGCGATCCCGGCTGGCGCGTCTATGGCGCCGGCATCACGATCACCGGCCCGACGCTGCGGGCGATGCGCGCGCTCGGCATCCTCGGGGAGGTGCTGCGCGAGGGCCATGCCGCGGACGGCATCGATGTGCGCAGGGCCGATGGCTCCGCCCTGATGGCGATCGAGACGCGCGACGACGCGCTGGATGGCATGCCGAGCGCGGGCGGCATCCTGCGCCCCGTGCTGCATGGCATCCTCTCGCGCCGGCTGCTGGCGCTGTCGCCGCGGGTCATGCTGGGCCGCACCGCCGCCATCGCCGCGCAGGACGCGGAAGGCGCGACGGTGCGCTTCGACGATGCGACGACCGGGCGCTACGGCCTGGTGGTGGCCGCCGACGGCATCTATTCCGCCACGCGCCAGGCGCTGTTCCCCGATGCGCCGGCGCCACGCTATGCGGGGCAGCTCTGCTGGCGGCTGATGCTGCCGCGCCATCCCACCGTGGACCGGCGCACCTACTTCCTCGGCGGGCCGGTGAAGGTCGGCCTCAATCCGGTGGCGCCGGATCGCATGTACATGTTCCTGCTGGAGCCGCAGCCGACGCCGCTGTGGCGGCCGGAGGAAGCGCAGCACGCGGTGCTGCGCGACCTGCTGCGCGGCTATGGCGGCGTGCTGGGCGAGATCCGCGAAGGGCTCGGCGCCGGCGCGGACATCATCTGCCGGCCGCTGGAGACCGTCTTCCTCGGGCGCGACTGGATGCGCGGGCGCGTGGTGCTGATCGGCGACGCGGCGCATGCGACGACGCCGCAGCTTGCCTCCGGCGCCGGGATGGGGATCGAGGACGGCCTGGTGCTGGCCGAGGAGCTGGCGGCCGCCGGCCATGACGTGCCCGCCGCGCTGCCGCGCTTCGTCGAGCGCCGCCATCCCCGCTGCCGCCTGGTGGTGGACGGGTCGCTCGAGATCAGCCGGCTGGAGCGCGAGGGCGCGCCGCCCGCCGCGCAGACCGCCGTGGTGCAGGAGACGCTGCGCCAGCTGAACCAGGCCTATTAGCGCCCGCGCCGCCCCGGCGGCATCGCGGATACGACGACGTGTGGCAACGACAAGGAAGGAACGTCCCATGTCCATCTCCCGACGCGCGCTGGCCGGCGCCGCCCTGGTCGCGCCGCTTGCCGGCATCGCGGGCGCGCGCGCCCAGGCGGCCTGGCCAACCAGGCCGATCCGCATCATCGTGCCGTTCGCGCCCGGCAGTTCCCCCGACGTGATCGCGCGGCTGCTGGGAGAGCGGCTGGCGCGCGCCGCCGGGCAGCCGGTGGTGATCGACAACCGTCCCGGCGCCACCACGATGATCGGCGCGCAGGCCGTGGCGCAGGCGCGGCCGGATGGCTACACGCTGCTCTACACGATCAATTCCACCGTCTCCATCAACCCCTTCCTTTTCAGCCGGATGCCCTACCGGGTGGAGGACCTGGCGCCGGTCATCCGCGTGCTGTCCGTGCCCTTCGTGCTGATCGTGCCCGCCTCCGCGCCCCTGCGCAGCGCGCGCGACCTGATCGCGCTGGCCCGGGCGCGGGCGGGCGCGCTGAACGTGGGCAGTTCCGGCATCGGCACCAGCGCGCATATCGTCATGGCGCGCTTCCTGAACGAGGCCGGCGTCACCGCCACGCATGTCACCTTCCGGCAGGGGCCGCTCAACGACATCATGGCGGGGCGCATCGACGCGGCCTTCGAACCCTCGACCACCGCGATCCCGCAGGTGGAGGCGGGCGCGGTGCGCGCGCTGGCCGTCTCCGGCCCGCGGCGGCTGCCGGTCCTGCCCAGCGTGCCGGCGGTGGCGGAGACGATCGCCGGCTTCGCGGGCGAATCCTGGCAGGGGCTTTTCGCGCCGCGCGGCACGGCGCCGGAGGTGATCGCCAGCCTGTCGCGCCTGACGCGCGGCATCGTGGAGACGGAGGAATTCCGCGGCCGCTTGCAGGAACTCGGCCTGGTGCCGGAAGGCGGGACGCCGGAGGAGTTCCAGGCCTTCATCGCGGAGGAATCGCCGGTCTGGGCGCGGGTGATCCGCGACAACGGCATCACCCTCGACGGCGGCTGAGGCGGGCGGGGGTTCATCCTCGCGTCGTCGTACACGTCCGGCTGATCGGCGGCGCGCGGCCCGCGCCGAACTGGACAGCGCCGCGGCCCCGCCAGCAGACTGCGGGCAGGAGAGGGAGTGGACGCCATGCTGTTCCGCCAACGCGGTCCCCGCCAGGCCCTGCGGGCCGAGGCTGTCTCGCCAACCCGCCGCGGCCTGCTGGCGCTGGGCTGCGCCTGCTGCCTCGGCGCCCTGCCGATCGGCCCGGCCGCCGCCCAGTCGCCGGACGTCGCCCGGCACCTCGCCGCTGCCCGCGCCGCCGCCGGGGAGGATCTGCGCCCCTGGCTGGCGCTAGGCGGCGCCGCGACGCCAGGCAATGCGCCCGGACCCTCGATCGAGGCGCTGATGGCGCAGCCGGCGCCGCCCGCGGCGAGGGCCTTCGACAACCTGGCCTTCATCGGCGCCAAATGGGTCAGCGCCTGGGCGCTGACGACCAGCGACGGCATCATCCTGCTGGACGCGCTGAACAACGAGGAGGAGGCGGAGCGGCTGATCGAGGGCGGGCTGCGGAAGCTCGACCTCGATCCCGCGCGGATCCGGCGCATCGTCGTCACGCATGGCCATGGCGACCATTATGGCGGCGCCACCTTCCTCAAGCAGCGCCACAACGCCGCGGTGGTGATGAGCGAGGCGGACTGGCGCATGGTGGAGACGGAGCTGGAATTCGACGTCCCGCAATGGGGCCGGCCGCCGCGCCGCGACGTGGCCGTCGGCGACGGCGATGTCATCCGCCTCGGCGACACCGGCGTCACGGTGCTGTCCACGCCGGGCCACAGCCCGGGGACGATCTCCCTGATCTTCGATGTCCGCGACGGCCAGCGCAGCGAACGCGCCATGCTCTGGGGCGGAACCGCCTTCAATTTCGGCCGGCGGCCGGACCGGATGCAGCGGATCGAGAGCTACATCGCGGGCACGAGGCGCGCGAAGCAGGTGGCGGCGCGGGAGAACATCACGGTGCTGCTCTCCAACCACTCCGGCTATGACGAGGCCGACAGGAAGCTCCAGGCGCGCCAGCCCGGCAGGACGAACCCCTTCGTCATCGGCCAGGAGGCGGTGCAGCGCGCCCTGACCGTGATCGAGGAATGCGCCCTGGCGACGCAGGCGGCCTGGCGGACGTAGCGGACAGCGCCCGCGCCGCCGTGGTGGAGGTGGGGTCCTTCGCCGCGGCGGCTGGGCATGACCAGGGCCGTCATCGGCCGGAAGGTCGCGCGCCCGGACGCGACCGACAACAGGCCAGGGCGGCCCTTCGCCGGCTATGCCTGGCTTTCTCGGCAGATGCGTCCTTGCAGCCGTAGCGGACGCCCTTGGAGACCCTTGGCGTTCAGGCCGCGGAGCCCTCCACCATGGGCGTGGTTCGCTGCGCGTCGATCGCCCGGGCCAGATGCTCCGCGAAGGCGGCGGCGGCCACGGGTAGCGCGCGGCCGCGCCGTTGCGCCAGGACGAGGGGGCCATGCGCCAAATCCCGGTCATCCACCGGGATCGCGACCAGACCGTCGGAGGCGCCGGCGGGCAAGGCGCCGATCTCGATCTGGAAGGTCACGGCCCTGGCGTTGCGAACGAACTGCCTCAGCAGTTCGAAGGAATCCGATTCCACCGCCATGTCGAGCGCCGTGCCGCGACGGGCTGCCCATTCATCCAGGATGCGGCGAGCGCCGTAGTCGGTGGTCGGCAGGGCCAAGGGGTAGGCCGCGCAATCCCGCAACCGCAGCGCCTTGTGGGCCGCCAGCGCATGGCCGGACGCCATGACGGCGCATAGCCGCTGGCCGATGGACAGCAGGGGCAACACTTCCGGCCTCGCCGCAAGTCCGAAGGCCACCACCAGGTCCGCCGTGCCGTCCACCAGCCTCTCCACCGCCGCGTCATGCCCGACGAGCGGGCATTCGAAGGTGATCAGCGGGTAGCGAGCCTGGAAGGCGGCGATCTCGCGCGGCAGCAGGTCACTGGCCACGGCCTGGCTGGCGGCGATGCGCACATGGCCCCGGCGCAGGCCGCGCAGCGCCTCCATCTGCTGGCGCGACCGGTCGAGGTCCGTGCATTGCCGGCGCACCCAGCCGAGGAAGATCTCACCCGCCGCGCTGGGCCGCACACCGGCGGCAGAGCGTTCGAACAGGTCGAAGCCGAGGTCCTGCTCAACGTCGCGGAGCCGGCGCTGCAGGGCGCTGGGCGCGATGTTGAGCCGCTCCGCCGCCTGGCGGATGGAGCCGCTGTGCTCGATGGCCAGCAGGTAGGTCCAGATGCGCATGTGCCGCATCGCGGCGGCGCCGGGATCGGGGCGCCAACGATCGGGATCGGGCATCGGGGGGCTCCTGTCCGGTATCGGCGACCACTTTACGGCACCAGCCCGGCCCCGCATCGGCAATATGCGGCAACACCGGCCCCTGCTTCGCTGTCCCCGTGGCGCCCCGCTTGGCGCGGGAAGACCAGGAGCATCGGCCCATGCGTGCGACGGATCGCCTCCCCGCCCCCCTGTCCTCCCCGATAGCCGGTCGAGTCTCCGCCCCTTCGCGGGCTCTGCCGGTCGTGGCGCGCCCCGCCGCGACCCCACCGGCGGCGTCGCTGCCCATGCTGCCGCGCGCGCTTCACTACATCGATGCGGTGGCGCGGGCGGGGTCCGTCCGCAAGGCGGCGGAACGGCTGCATGTCGCCGCTTCCGCCGTCAATCGCCAGCTGATCGAGATGGAGGAGGAGCTGGGGGTGGAGCTGTTCGAGCGCCTGCCCCGCGGCATGCGCGCGACCGCCGCCGGGGAGCTGCTGCTGGCCCATATCCGCCGCCAGCGCGGGGAGGCCGAGGCGCTGCAGCAGCAATTGCAGGAACTGCGCGGCGCGAGGAGCGGCCATGTCAGGATCGGCGCGGTGGAGGCCGTGGCCCGCGGCCTGCTGCCGGAACTGCTCCTCGATTTCCATCGCCGCCATGCCCGCATCGGCTTCACCGTGAGCCTGGGCGGGACGGTGGCCCTGCTGCGGCAGCTGATGACGGAGGCGCTGGAACTCGCCATCGTCTACAACCCGCCGCAGGGCGCCGATTTCCAGGTGCTGGCGGAGCGTGCGGCACCGCTGCACGCCGTGATGGCACCGGACCATCCCCTGGCCGGCCGCGCGAGCCTCCGCCTCGCGGATTGCCTGGCCCATCCCATCGCCCTGTCCTGCCAGGAGACGGGTGGCCGCGGACTGATCGAGGAAGCGCTGGCGGGATCGTCGCTGCGGATCGAGCCCGCGCTGGAATCCGACAGCTTCGAGATGCTGTCCCGCTTCGCCGCGGGCTGTGGGGGCGTGTCCTTCCAGAGCGCCATCGGCGTCGCGCCGGAGGTGGCGCGTGGCGTGCTGGCGGCGGTGCCTCTGGCGGATCGCGCGCTGGCCCGGGGCCGGCTGGCGCTGCTGGCGCGACGCGGCCGCACGCCATCCCCCGCGGCGGCGCGGCTGGCGGAACACCTGGCGGCGGCGCTGCGGGCGGATGGGCCGTGCTGAAAACCAGCACGCACCGGGCTGAATTCCATGGTCGTCGCGGCTTGCTGCATCGCGTCATGGTGCCGCCCACGATGGCAAGGATGGCCCCGGCACCGTGATCGATCGCCCGCTGATGGATGAGGCCCGGGTCTTCACCGTGCCGATCGGGGCGCCGGAGGATGTCTCCGGCGTGGCGCGGCTGTTCGATGAGGGGGTCGTGGACCCCGCCCATGTCGTCGCGCTGATCGCGCAGACCGAAGGCGATGGGCATGCCCGTGGCTATGCCGCGACCTGCCTGCAACTGCTCTTCGCGGAGCGGCTCGGCCTGACGCGCGCGGCGGTCTTCGACCGCATCCCGATGCTGATGATCGGCGGCACGGCGGGGCTGATGAGCCCGCACGTCACGCTCTTCGTCAAGGTTCCGGGCCAGGCGCCGGTGCCGGGCGGGCCGAAGCGGCTCGCCATCGGCGTCACCAGCACGCGGGCGCTGCTGCCGGAGGAATATGGCACGCCCACGCATGTGGCGCTGGTGGCGGAGGCCGTGCGCGCCGGCATGGCGCAGGCGGGCATCGCCTCGGCCGATGACGTCGCCTGCGTCGAGATGAAATGCCCGCAGATGACCGCGGCGCGGGCGGCGGAGGCCGCGGGCCGTGGCGCGACGACCGTGCATCCGAGCGCGGCGGCCGCATCGTCCATGAGCCGCGGTGCCTCCGCGCTGGGCTGCGCGGTGGCGCTGGGGGAGGTGGCGGCCGAGGCCATCACGCAGGATGCCATTGCCGGGCGACCCGATCTTTACACGCAGCGCGGCTCCGCCTCCTCGGGCAACGAACAGGTCGCGGTGCGGGTGGTGGTGATCGGCAACGTCGCGGGCGCGCCGGGGGATCATGTGGCGGCGCGCGGGGTGATGGCGCATCAGCTCGACCTCGATGGGGCGCGCGCGGCCTTCGCGGGCGCCGGGCTGCGGCTGGCGGATGGCGTGGTGGTGGCGGAGGACCGTCCGCGCCTCGCCGCCGCCTTCGTCAATGCGGGTGCGGATTCGGTCGGCGATTGGCAGGGCAGGCGCCACACCATGCTGTCCGACCTGCTGGCGGGTTTCTCCGGCCATGTCGCCAAGGCCGTGGCCCATGCCGCCATCGCCGGCATCGCGCAGGAAACGCTGGTGCTCGGCAATGCCGGGGCGGAACATCAGGGCGCGCCGGGCTCGAACCTCGTCTGCGTCATCGCGCGGGGGTGCGCGCCATGACGCTGGCGGCGCGGCGCCGGCTGCGGGAAGCGCTGAGCCCCCTGCTGTTCGTCACGGCCCTGCTGCTGGCCTGGGAGATCGCGTCGCGCGTCCTCGGCATCTCCAAATTCGTGGCGCCGAAACCCTCCGAGATCCTGCCCATCTTCGCGCAGCGCGGCGCGGAGATCCTGCCCCATGCCGCGCAGACCCTGGCGACGACGCTGGCGGGCTTCGCCGTGGGCGTGGCGCTTGGCTTCGCGCTGGGCGTGGCGCTGGGCGCGTCCCGCCGCTTCTACGCCATGGTCTTCCCGACGCTGATCGGCGTGAACAGCATCCCGAAGGTCGCGATCGTGCCGCTGCTGGTGCTCTGGGCGGGCATCGGCACCGTGCCGGCTGTCGTCACCTCCGCCGTCATCGTCATCTTCCCGATCGCGGTCGTCGTCTCCGCCAGTATCGCGACGATGGATGCGGAGCTCGCGGATGTGCTGCGCTCCCTCGGTGCCAGCCGGCTGCTGGCGCTCGCCAAGGTCGGCGTGCCGCAATCCATGCCGGCCTTCTTCGGCGCGCTGAAGGTCGCCATCACCCTGTCCTTCATCGGCTCGATCCTGGCGGAGTCCGTCGCCGCCAATCGCGGGCTCGGCTTCATGATGAACCGTGCCGCTTCCGACTTCGACGTGGAACTCGTCTACAGCGGCCTCCTCACCCTCGCCGCCATGGGCATCGCGCTCTACCTCGCCTCCCTCGCGCTGGAGCGGCGCGTGGTGGGATGGGCGGATCGCCGTGGCTGACAACATCTTCAACCCGGGAGCCTGAGCGCATGACCGTGACCCGTTCGATGTTGCTGCGCGGCACCGCCGCCGCCCTGGCCGGCGCGCTGGCAAGCCCGGCCATCGCACAGCCGCTGGAACGGCTGCCGCTGACGCTGAACTGGAAGATCCAGGGCCTGCACGGCGCCTTCTTCCTGGCGCTGGAGCGCGGCTACTTCCGTGCGGAGGGGCTGAACCCCGACATCGTCGCGGGCGATGGATCGGCGAACGTCGTGAACCGCCTGGCGGGCGGGGCCTTCCAGATCGGGCTCGGCGATGTCGCGTCCCTGGTGCGCTTCAACGCGCAGAATCCGGAACGGCGCGTGAAGGCCATCTACAACCAGACGCCGGCCGATCTGGTCGTGATGTCGCTGCGCGGCCGCGGCATCTCGAAACCCGACGATCTGCGCGGACGCCTGGTCGGCGCGCCGGTGGGCGATGCCGCCTACAAGATATTCCCGGCCTTCACCGCCGCCACCGGCGTGCCCGCCAGCGCCATCCGCTGGGAACACATGGCGCCCAATATCCGGGAGGCGATGCTGATCCAGGGGCGCGTGGACGCCATCACCGCGAATGAGGGAACGGCGCTGTTCAACCTGAAGGCCGCGGGGGTGAGGGAGGAGGACATGGTCTTCCTGCGCTACTCCGACTTCGGCATCAACATCGTCAACGCCGGCATGATGGCGAACGAATCCTTCCTGCGGGAGAAGCCGGAGACGGTGCGGAAGGTGCTGCGCGCGGTGAATCGCGGCCTGGTCGATTCCGTCGCCAACCCGGCCGCCAGCCTGGATGCGCTGATGCGCAAGGACCCGCTGCTGAACCGCGGGATCGAGGGTGAGCGCCTGATGTACAGCATCGCGCGCATGGTGGAGCAGCCGGATGCGCGGGAAGGCGGGCTCGGCTTCTACAACGAGGCGAATGTGCGCCGGTCGATCGAGATCATCACCGCGGCGGAAGGGCTGGCGACGACGATTGCGGTTGGCGACTTCATGGACCTCTCCTTCCTGCCCGCCGCTGCCTCGCGCGTCATCCCGGCCGTCGGGCGCGTCTGAGGCATGGCGCGTCCCTTCGTCGAATTCGACCGCGTCAGCCTGACCTACGGAGAGGGGGAGGAGGCGACGCCGGCGCTGGAGGAGACCAGCCTCGGCATCGCGGAGGGCGAGTTCGTCGCGGTGGTGGGGCCGAGCGGCTGCGGGAAATCCTCGCTGCTCAAGCTGGTCTCCGGCCTGCTGAAGGCCAGCAGCGGCAATGTGGTGGTGGCGGCGCAGGAGGTGACGGCGCCGATCAAGATCGTCGGCATGGCCTTTCAGAACCCCAACCTGCTGCCCTGGCGCAGCACGCTGCGCAACGTGCTGCTGCCGGCGGAGATCGTGCAGCCCCACCGCGCCCGCTACCGCCGTGACAAGGCGCCCTATGTCGAACGCGCCCGGCAACTGCTGCGGACCGTGGGGCTGGAAGGGTTCGAGCAGAAGCTGCCCTGGCAGCTCTCCGGCGGCATGCAGCAGCGCGCCAGCCTCTGCCGCGCGCTGATGCACGAACCCTCCCTGCTGCTGCTGGACGAGCCCTTCGGCGCGCTGGATGCGTTCACGCGGGAGGAGCTGTGGGCGGTGCTGCAGGCGCTGTGGATGCAGAAGCCCTTCACCGTCATCCTGGTGACGCATGATTTGCGGGAGGCGCTGTACCTCGCCGACACCATCTATGTGATGAGCGCGCGGCCCGGCCGGATCCTGCTGCGGAAGAAATTCGACCTGCCGCGGCCGCGCACCCTCGACAGCACCTATGACGCGCGCTTCGTGCAGGCGCTGGCGGAGTTGCGCGCGCATATCGCGGAGGCCCGGACGCCGGTGCCCGCCTTCGCATGAGCGCGGTGGCGGAGATCGCCCCTGCCGCCGTGGCGGCACCACGCCCCGCCCGCCGGCGCGGCCAACGGCGCCGCGCGCTGGCGGCGGTGCTGGTGCCGCTCGGCTTCGCGCTCTCGATCCTGGCGCTGTGGGAGGCCGCCGTGCGCATCGCCGCGCTGCCGCCCTACATCCTGCCGGCGCCCAGCAATTTCCTCGGCGTGCTGGTGGCGCGGCATGAGCCGATCCTGATGATGGCGGCACAGACCGCTCGGGCCACGCTGATGGGCTTCGCCATCGGTGTCAGCCTGGGCGTGGTGCTGGGCAGCATCATCGGATCGTCGCGCGCGATCTACCGCATGGTCTATCCGGCGCTGATCGGCTTCCACACCATCCCCTCCGTCGCGCTGATCCCGCTCTTCGTCATCTGGTTCGGTGCGGGGCCGCATATCGCCGTCATCACCGCCGTCGTCGTCTGCTTCTTCCCGGTCACCGTCATCATGGCGACCGCCATCGCGACCTCCGCTCCCGAGCTTGACGACGTGCTGCGCTCGCTCGGCGCCACGCGGGCCGACGTGATGCTGAAGGTCGCGCTGCCGCGGGCCATGCCGCAATTCTTCGGCTCCCTCAAGCTCGCCATCACCGGCGCCTTCATCGGCACCATCGTGGCGGAGACGATCGCGGCCAATGCGGGCATCGGCTACGTGATGGTGGTCGCCACCAACAACATGGATGGCGCGCTCGCCTTCGCGGCGCTCAGCGTCCTCGCCGCCATGGGCGTCACGCTCTACGCGGCCTCGCTGTTCCTGGAACGCCGGCTGACCGGCTGGGCCTATCGCGGGAGATGATGGCATGACGCAGGATCTGGCGCTGATGCCGGCGGGCGAGCTGGTGGCGCTGTACCGGGCGGGGCGTGCGTCGCCGGTGGAGCATCTGCGCGCCGTGCTGGCGCAGGTGGCTGCGCTGAACCCCGTGCTGAACGCCTTCTGCTGGCTGGATGAGGAGAGCGCGCTGCGCGACGCGCGCGCCAGCGAGGCGCGCTGGAAGGCGGGGACGCCGGCCTCCGCGCTGGATGGCGTGACGGCGACGGTGAAGGATCTCTCCGTCACGCGAGGCTGGCCGACGCGCCGCGCGAGCCGCGCGATCCCGGCCGAGGGCCCGTGGCTGGAGGACAGCCCCTCCGTCGCCCGGATGCGGGAGGCGGGTGCGGTGCTGGTCGGCAAGACGACGGTGCCGGAATTCGGCGCGGCCTATGTGACCAAGTCCGAGCTTTGCGGCATTTCCCGCAACCCGTGGAACCCCGCCATGACACCGGGCGGGTCGAGCGGCGGTTCCGCCGCCTCCGTCGCCGCGGGCATGGGCACCATCGCCCTCGCCTCCGACGCCGCGGGGTCGATCCGCGCGCCGGCGAGCATGAGCGGCGTCTTCGGCCTGAAGACCACCTTCGGCCGCGTCGCGGACTATCCCTCCTCCTACCTCGGCACGCTGGCGGTGATCGGCCCGATCACGCGGACGGTGCGAGAGGCGGCGCTCTGCATGGACGTGATCAGCCAAGCCGATGCGCGGGACAGCTACGCACTGCCGCCACCCGATCGCAGTTTCCTCGATGGCATCGAGGATGGCGTGAAGGGGCTGCGCATCGCCTACAGCCCGACGCTCGGCTTCGCCAAGGTCGATCCCGAAGTGGCCGCCCTTGTCGCCGCCGGCGCCAAGGCGCTGGAGGCGATGGGCGCGATCGTGGAGATCGTGGATCACGTCATGGACGACCCGGGCGCCATGCTGGGCACGCTGATGGCGCCGGGCCTCGCCAATGCCTTCCGCGTCTTCGGCTTCACGGAGGCGCAGCAGGCGCTGATGCTGCCACGCCTGGTGGAGACGGCGGCGCGCGGCGCCGCCGTGCCGATGATGACCTACCTGGCGGCGCGGGAGGCGCGGGAGAAGCTCGGCGCTCGCATGCGCGCCTTCCATGAGCGCTACGACCTGCTGGTGACGCCGGTCGGCGCCATTCCCGGCTGCGACGCGGATGCCGATGCGCCGCGCGATCCGCGCTACGCCGGCTATGCGAATCCCTTGCCCTTCGGCGCCGCCTTCAACCTGACGAAGCAGCCCGCGGCCTCCGTTCCCGTCGGCGTCACCGCATCCGGCCTGCCGGTCGGCATGCAGGTGGTCGGGCCGCTCTACGCCGATGCGCTGGTGCTGCGGGCCTGCCTCGCCATCGAGCAGGCCTTGCCCATGCCGGCGCCGGACCTGGCGGCGCTGCGCCATTCCCCCTTTGCCGAAGCCATCCCGCCCGGGCTGCTGAGCCAGCGCGAGGCGATGGCCGTCCCGGCCTGACGCAAGGAGACAGCGATGCTCAGCCTCATCACCGGCCTGCATCCCGCCGGCAACCATCCCGCCGGCTGGCGCCATCCCCGCGCCTATGACAACACGATGATGAACCTGGAGCAGATGATCGAGATCGCGCAGACCGCGGAACGCGGGCTGTTCGACATGCTGTTCATCTCCGATGGCAACGGCGTGGCCGGCATGGAGTGGCCCGAATTGTTCGAGGCCAATGCCCTGACCGGCAAGCCCGCGGTGTTCGAGCCGGTGACGGTGCTCTCCGCCATCGCCATGCACACGAAGCGCATCGGCCTGCTGGCCACGGCGACGACGACCTATGAGGAGCCCTTCACCCTGGCGCGGAAATTCGCCTCCCTGGATCATATCAGCAAGGGCCGCGCCTGCTGGAACGTCGTCACCGGCTCCAACGCCTCCGACAGCCTGAATTTCGGGAAGGACGAGCACCTGGCGCGCTACGACCGCTACGAGCGTGCGAAGGAATTCGTGGAGGTCTGCAAGGGGCTCTGGGATTCCTGGGCGGAGGATGCCTTCCCGCAGGACAAGGCGCGCGGCAAGTACATCGACCTCAACCGCGTCCACACGCTGAACCACAAGGGCAAGCATTTTCGGGTGCGCGGCCCGCTGAATGCCGCGCGGCCGCCGCAGGGCTATCCCGTGCTGTTCAGCGCGGGGCAGTCGGAGCCGGGGCGGGAACTGGCGGCGGCGATGTCGGATTGCATGTTCTGTGCGACGCCCACCAAGAAGCAGGCCGCCGCCTTCTACACCGACATGAAGTCGCGCCTGGCGAAGTACGGCCGCGCGCCGGATGAGCTGAAGATCATGCCGGGCTGCGTCGTCTATGTCGGCCGCACGGAGGCGGAGGCGGAGGCGATGTTCCAGGAACAGCAGGCGCTGATTGATCCCGTCGTCGGCGTCCGCCACCTCTCGCACTACGTCAACATGGACCTGACGGGCTACGGGCTGGACGAGCCCTTCCCGGAGTTGACGCCCGACGGTGTCGGCGGGTCCAGCCGCCGCTATGCGATCAGCGAGGTCGCGCGGCGCGAGGGGCTGACGATCCGCCAGACCTATGAGCGCTTCCTGCCCTCCTTCGGCCATCCCGTGATGAAGGGCGACGGAAAGCAGGTCGCGGACATGATCGAGGACTGGTATCGCGCCGGCATCTGCGACGGCTTCAACGTCCATGTCGGTTACCAGCCCGATGGGCTGCGGAATTTCGTGGACTATGTCGTGCCGGAGCTGCAGCGGCGCGGCCTGTACCGCACCAGCTATCCCGGCGCCACGCTGCGCGACGTGGTCGGGCTCAGGCGGCCGGAGAGCCAGTTCTTCCCGGCCCTTGTCCCCGCCATGGTGGCGGAGTAGCCGGCACGCCCATGCGCACCATCCCCGCCAATCCCTACCCCTGGCCCTTCGACGGCGATCTGCGGCCGGACAACACGGCGCTGATCGTCATCGACATGCAGACCGATTTCTGCGGTCGCGGCGGCTATGTCGATGCCATGGGCTACGACATCTCCCTGACCCGCGCGCCGATCGAGCCCATCCGCGCCGTGCTCGCCGCCATGCGCGCGGGCGGCTACCACATCCTGCACACGCGGGAGGGCCATCGCCCCGACCTGTCGGACCTGCCCGCCAACAAGCGCTGGCGGTCGCGGCAGATCGGCGCCGGCATCGGCGATCCGGGCCCCTGCGGGAAGATCCTCATCCGTGGCGAGCCGGGCTGGGAGATCATCCCCGAACTGGCGCCGCTGCCGGGCGAGACGATCATCGACAAGCCCGGCAAGGGCAGCTTCTGCGCCACGGACCTCGAACTCATCCTCCGCACCCGCGGCATCCGCAACCTGGTGCTCACCGGCATCACCACCGATGTCTGCGTCCATACCACGATGCGCGAGGCCAATGACCGCGGCTTCGAATGCCTGCTGCTGGAGGATTGCTGTGGCGCGACGGACTTCGGCAACCACCAGGCGGCGATCAAGATGGTGACGATGCAGGGGGGTGTGTTCGGTGCTGTCGCGAGTTCGGAGTCTCTGACGTCCGCACTTGCCTGATCGGGAGGCGATCTTCGATCGACGCCGTGCTTCCCGATGGTGTCGAAGGGCCGCCTGGCTACCGCGCGCTGCGGAGCGGGGTGTCCCTCACGCGGCGTGCGAGAGGGGGGAGCACGAAGCCGGAAGCCAGGCAGCAGCGCAGCCTGGACGCCTTCATGGCGAGTAAGGCCGGGTTCGACGCGGCGCTGGTCCCTGCACGCCCCGACGGGCCAGGCCTGCGTGGCTCGGGCTCCTGGCCGCCTCATCCTGCCGGGCGTGGGGGCCGACGCTGGCATGCTTCCACCACCACGACGGCGGCTGCACGGAGGCCGCGGCACGGACCTGCCAGGAGGCGCCGGGCCTGCACGGCTGAAGCGGGTCACGGCCTGCCGCTGCCGGCTCATGGCGGGAGGGAGGAGGGGGCGTGGCCGGTCAGGATGCCGCCGCCCAGGGCGAGGTGCAGCGCCACGGTGTCGCTGTAGCGTGCCGCCGTCGCCTGGACGAGGGCGATGCGGGCGCGCGCATCGGCCTGCTGGGCGGCCAGGACCTCCAGCAGCGAGGCGGCGCCAAGGCGCTGCTGCCGCCGCGCGATCTCCAGCGACAATGCTGCGACGCGCGCCGCCTCGCGGCGGGCGCGCAGTTCCTCGGCATCCGATCCGATCGCGCGGAGCGCGTCCGCGACATCGCGGAACGCCGCCAGGACAGTCGCCCGGTAGCGGGCGGCGGCGGCATCCCGCGCGGCGATGGCGGCCGCCCGCTGGCCCGCCAGCCGTCCCCCCTGGAACAGCGGCTGCGTCAGCCCTGCCGCCACCGACCAGATCAGCCCCTGCGGCGTGAAGGCATCCACGCCTGGCGCCTGGGCGGTGCCGTAGGCCGCGGTCAAGGGCAGCCGCGGCAGCATGTTCGCGCTGGCCACGCCGATGCCGGCATTGGCCGCCCGCAACGCGGCCTCCGCCGCCAGGATGTCCGGCCGTTGCCGCACCAGCGCGGAGGGCAGGCTGACGGGCAGCGTCTCCGGCAGGCGCAGCGCGTCCAGCGTCGGCAGGGGGGGAAGCGGCCGATCCGGGATACGGCCCAGCAGGACCGTGATCAGCGTCCTCCGCGCCTCCACCGCCTTCTGCAGGGCCGGCAGCTCGGCGCGCCGCTGCATCACCTCGGCCTCCTGCAGCAACACCTCGCCGCGCGGCACGGCCCCCAGGGCGAGGCGGCTGCGCGAAAGGCGGAGGCTGTCCTCGGCCACCGCGATGATCTCCCGGGTCGCCGCAAGCTGCGCCTGCAGCGCCGCCTCCTCGATGACGGCGTTGATGAGGTTGCCGCTGACGCCCAGCGCCGCCGCGGCCAGTTCGAAGCCTTGGCGGTGGGCCTCCGCCACCAGGCCCTCCACCTCGCGGCGGGTGCCGCCGAACAGGTCGGGCGCGTAGCTCACCTCCAGCCGCGCGGTGCGCAGGCTGTAGGGGGAGGACGCGGCCGGCGCCTGCTCCGCCCTTTGCCGCGCGGCCTGCGCGGCGAGCCCGAGCGAGGGGTAGAAGCCGCCGCGCCCGGCGGCGACCAGCGCCTCCGCCTGGCGCAGCGTCGCGCGCGCCGCCTCCAGCCCCGCATTGTGCCGGAGCGCTTCGGCCACCAGCGCGTCCAGCTCCGGGGAGCCGAAGGCGCGCCACCATCCGGCCGGGACGGGCGCCCCGGGCACGAAGCGCTGCGCCGCCTCGCCCGCGGTGCCTGCGGCCGGATCCGGCGGGGGGGTGGGGCCGTAGCCGGCCGCCGCGGGCGCGGCGGGCCGATCGAAATCCGGGCCCAGGGTGCATCCGGCGCAGCACAGAAGGGCCAGCCCGGCGAGGAGGGATCGGCGATGCATGGTCAGCCCCCCGTGCCCGGCGCCGCGGCGCCGTCCTGGCGCGGGCCAGGCGGGTTCGCCCCGGCCCGCCCGGCGAGCAGCCGGTAGAAGAGCGGGACCAGGAAGGTGGCCAGGATGGTCGCCGCCAGCATGCCGCCGACCACGGCGACGCCGATCGAGACCCGGCTGCCGGAGCCGGCCCCGGTGCTGACGGCCAGCGGCAGGCAGCCCAGGATGAAGGCGAGCGAGGTCATGACGATCGGCCGGAAGCGCAGCCGCGCGGCCGCCAGCGCGGCCTCGGCGGCGGAGCGGCCGGCCTGGTGCTCGAGCGCCGCATACTCGACGATCAGGATGCCGTTCTTGGCGGCGAGGCCGACCAGGGTGATGAGGCCGACCTGGAAGTAGATGTCGTTGTTCACCCCGGTCAGCCACGCTGCCAGCAGGGCGCCGAACAGGCCGAAGGGCACGGCCACCATCACGGCAAGCGGCAGCTTCCATCGTTCGTACTGGGCGGCCAGGATCAGGAAGACCATGACGATGCCGAAGCCCAGGACCAGCGGCGCGGTCGTGGCGGCCGCCTGTTCCTGGAAGGCGGTGCCGCTCCAGGCGATGGCGAAGCCCCGTGGCAGGCTGGCCGCCGCGACCTCCTGCAGGGCCGCGAGCGCCTGGCCGGAGGAATAGCCGGGCGCGGCGCTGCCATTGATGGTGGCCGCGCGGTGGAGGTTGAACCGTTCCACCAGGTCGCTGCCGACCACGCGGGTCACGCCGAGCATCGTGCTGGCGGGGACCATCTCGCCATTCCCGGCCCGGACGAAGACCCGGCCGAGGTCGTCGGGGCCCCGCCGGTCTTCCGCCTCGGCCTGCAGATACACCCGGTGGTTCCGCCCCATCATCGTGAAGTCGTTGACGTAGAGGCCGCCGAAGCTGGTCTGGACCGCCTCGAACAGGTCGGGGAGCGCCACGCCGCGCGCCTTCGCCGCCTCCCGGTCGATATCGAGCCGGTAGCGCGGCACGTTGGTCTGCAGGGTGGTGCTCAGTTCGGCCAGTTCCGGCCTCCGGGCGGCGGCCCGCAGCAGGTCCTGCACCGCCGCCGCCAGGGCCACCGGCCCCGCGCCGCCGCGGTCGAGGACCTTCAGCTCGAAGCCGCCGACATTGCCCAGCCCGTCGATGGGGGGCGGATTGAAGGCGGTGACGGCCGCATCCCGCACCGCGGCGAGGCTGTCGGACAGGCCCGCCGCCAGCATCCGCGCGTCCTGCCCGGGGGCGGTGCGGGCGGACCAGTCCTGCAGTTCCACGAAGGCGGCCCCCGAACTGCTGCTGCTGCCGTTGGAGAGCAGGTTGAAGCCCGCGAAGGAGATGACGGAGCGGACGCTCGGATCCGCCCGCAGGATCCGCTCGACCTCCGCCCCGGCCGCGGCGGTGCGCTCCAGCGCCGTCGCCGGCGGCAGGGTCCAGGCGACGAGGATGCTGCCCTGGTCCTCGTCGGGGACGAGACCGCCAGGCACCGACCGGAACAGCAGGACGGTCAGGCCGCAGACCATGGCCAGCGACAACAGGCCCGCGAGGCCCCGGCGGAGGAAGAAGCGGACCCCGGCGAGGTAGCCGCCGGCCAGGCGCGCGAAGGCGGCGTTGAACAGGCGGAACGGCAGCGCCGGCTGCCCCGTGCGGGGCCGGAGCAGCATGGCGCAGAGCGCGGGGGTCAAGGTCAGGGCGACGAGGCCGGACAGCGTGACGGCGATGGCGATGGTGATCGCGAATTGCCGGTAGAGCTCCCCGTTCAGCCCGCCGAGGAACCCCACCGGCACGAAGACCGCACAGAGCGCCAGCACGATGGCGACGACCGGGCCGGTGACTTCCTCCATCGCGCGGATGGCGGCCTGGCGGGGCGACAGCCCCGCCTCGGCCATCAGGCGCTCGACATTCTCCACCACCACGATGGCGTCGTCGACGACGATGCCGATGGACAGGATCAGCCCGAACAGCGTCAGCAGGTTGATCGAGAACCCGAGGACGTGGAGGCCGGCGAAGGTGCCGATGATCGAGACCGGGATCGCGATCAGCGGGATGATCGCGGCCCGCCAGGTCTGCAGGAACAGGAAGACCACGCCGACCACCAGCAGGGCCGCCTCGACGAAGGTCGCGGCCACCTGCCGGATGGAGACCCGGACGAAGGTCGTGGTGTCGTAGGGGATGGAGAAGGCGATGCCGTGCGGCATGGCGGCCGCCAGCGCCTCCATGCGGGCGGCGACCGCCCGCATGGTCGCAAGGGCGTTGGCCCCGGGCTGCAGGTAGATGCCGAAGGGCGCGCTCGGGCGGCCATCGAGGGTGCCGGCGAAGTCGTATTGCTGCGCGCCGATTTCCACGCGCGCGACGTCGCGAAGCCGCAGCGCGGCGCCGTCCGTGCTTGCCCGCAGGATGATGTCGCCGAAGGCCTGTGCGTCGGGCAGGCGTCCCCGCGTGGTCATCGCGGTGGTATGGGCCCCGCCGGTGCCGGGGGCGGCATTGACCTGTCCGGCGGCGAATTCCTGGTTCTGTTCCCGGATGGCGGCCGCGACGTCGGACGGCGCCAGCGCGTGCTGCGCCAGCGCCTCCGGCCGCAGCCAGATCCGCATGGCGTATTCCTTCTGGCCGAACAGCTCGACATTGCCGACGCCGGGCACGCGCCGGATCTCGTCGATGACGTTCCGCAGCGCGTAGTTGCTGAGGTAGATCTCGTCGAAGCGGTCGGTGGTGGCGGTCAGCGCCAGCACCGCCAGGAAGGCGCTGGACTGCCTGGTGACGGTGACGCCGACGCGCTGCACCTCGGCAGGCAGGGTCGCGAGGACGCCCTGCACGCGGTTGCTGACCGCGATGGCCGCCCGCTCGGGGTCGGTGCCGATGTCGAAGCTGACGCTCAGCGTCGCGCTGCCGTCGGTGCTGGTCGATTGCAGGTAGATCAGCCGCTCGACGCCGTTGATGGCCTGCTCCAGGGGGGCGGCCACCGTCTGGGCGACCGTCTCGGCATCGGCGCCGGCGTAGTTGGCCTGCACCACGACCTGGGGGGGCACGATCTCCGGGTATTGCGCGACCGGCAACACCCGCAGGGCCAGGACGCCGGCGAGCATGATGACGAGGGAGATCACGGCGGCCAGGACGGGGCGCGCGACGAAGAAGCGGGCGGTCACGACCGGGCCTCCTGCGCGTCCACGACCGCACCTTCCGTCACCTTCGCGACGCCCTCGGCGATCACCCGTTCGCCGGCCCGCAGGCCCTCCTCGATCACCCACTCCTCGCCCAGCATGCGGCCGAGGCGGAGGGCGCGGCGCTCCGCCCTGCCGTCCGGGCCGAGCACATAGGCGAAGGGCCCCTGGATGTCCTGCTGCACCGCCGATTGCGGGATGCGGATGGCGTCGCGCAGGCGGCCGGAGACGCGGATGCGCACGAACTGCCCGGGGCGCAGGCGGTGGCCGGCATTGGGGAAGGTCGCGCGCGCGCGCACGGTGCCGGTGGCGGGATCGACGGTCGCCTCCGTGAAGCTGACCCTGCCCTGCGGTCCGCCATCCGCGAGCACCACCTCCGCCTGCAGCTCCGCCCCGTCGCCGGCGGACAGGGCGGCCAGATCGGGAAGATGGAAGGCGAAGGCGACCTGGACCGGGTCGAGCTGCGTGATGCGGGTCAGCAGCGAACTGGCCTCCCCGGTACCGACCAGGCTGCCCTCTGGCATGGCCTCGAGGCTGGTGAAGCCGGCGATGGGCGCCGTGACAGTGGTGTAGCCGAGCTCGAGCCGCGCCGTCGCCAGGCGTGCCCGCGCCGCCGCCAGGGCGGCTTCGGCCTGCGCGAGGGCGAAGACGGCGTCGTCGCGATCCTTCTCGCTGCCCGCCGCGGCGCGCAGCAGGGCCGCCGTGCGCTGCTGGTCGCGCCGGGCGCGCTGCGTCGTCGCCTCGGCTTCCTGGACCTGCGCCGTGGCGAGGTTCACCGCCGCCTGGTACGGCGCCGGGTCGATCAGGAAGAGGACGTCGCCTTCCCGGACCTCGCTGCCTTCCGTGAAGGCGCGCCGCAGCAGGATGCCGCCGACCCGCGCGCGCACCTCCGTCTGGCGCGTGGCGGTGACCCTGCCGCCATAGGTGAAGGCCAGGGGCGTCGGCCTGGATCGGACCTCCACGATGCCGACCCTGGGCGGTGGCTTGGCGGGTTCCCTGGACTGCGGTTCCTCGCCGCAGGCGGCGAGGCACAGGAGAACGGGGAGGGTGTAGCGGCGCTGCATGCGGGTCACCGGAGGGAGGGCACGACAGGAGGCGGGCCGCCAGGCGGCTGCCCGGTTCCCGGAAGGCTTCAGGACGGAAGGAAGGACGGTTGCGGGGTCAGCCGGCCGGAGACATCGTGCCAGGCGGCCCGGCAGGGGGCATGGCGGGTCCGGACGAGCGTGACGCGCCGGATGGGGCTGGCATGGAACCTCGCCTGCGGGGACGGCCGTGCCTGGCGGCTTGCCAGGCAGGGCGGTGGTCGATAGAAATAAATATGTCCGTATTTGTATTGGGCGTCAAGGTGGGTCCATGGGGCGTCGGCCGACGATCGACCGCGAGAAGGTTCTCGACATCGTGGAGGCCATCCTGCTCCGGGACGGCACGGCGGGTCTGACGATCGACGCCGTCGCCAGGGCCGCGGGCATCTCCAAGGGCGGGGTCCAGTCCCGCTTCGGGACGAAGAACGACCTGATCGCCGCCCTGCTGGAGCGAGGCGACCGGGAGTACCTTGCGCAGGTGGCCGCCGCGGTCGGGCCCTCCCCGGGGCCCGTGGATGCGGTCCGGGGCAATGTCGCGGCATCGGTGGAGATGGCCCTCGCCAATGGGGGGAAGGCGAGGGCGGCGGCCTTCCTGGCGGCGATGATCGAGGCGCGCGAGCACCTGGCCAGTGTCAGCACCTGGTACCGGGACAGGTTCGGCGGGCTCGATCTTGAGTCGGAGGAAGGGCGACGCGCCCGCCTCGCCCTGTTCGCGACCGAGGGCGCCTTCATCCTGGACGCGCTGGGCTTCTTCCGGCTGCAGGAGGAGGAGTGGCGCAGCCTGTCCGCGGATCTCCATGCGCTGATCGAGGGGAAGCTCTGAGCGCCTGCCGGGACGGGCCGTCCAGGCGCGCGGAAGGGAAACTGGGCCCGAGATGGTCAGGCCCGCCACCTTCCCGCAGCCCGGCGTTTCCGGCCGTTGCCCCGCTCGCCTCACGGTGAGCTAACCCTCTCTCACCTCCGCTGCGCGCCCGCCTCCGCCACGCTCCGGCGCATGCCAGACGACCAGCACGCCGGACCGCCGGCCCGCCGCGACAGCCCTTTCGCCGAGCCCGACCGCGCACGCCCGGCCCTGCTGCCTGCCCTCATGGTCGCGCTTTCGGTCGCCGCTATCGCAGGGATGGCGCTGTGGCTGCTCGCCTGGCCGGAGCCCCTGCTGGTGCAGGGTGAGGCGGATGCGACCCGCATCGACATCGCCGCCCGCATCGATGGCCGGGTACAGCACCGGCCCGTCGGCCGCGGCCAGGATGTGGCGGCGGGCGCGGTGCTGTTCGGCATCGAGAACCCCGCCCTGCTCGCGCGGCTGGCGGAAGCGGAAGCCGCGCGCCGGGTGGCCGCGGCGGACCTGGCGCGCATCCTGGCCGGCACCCGCGCCGAGACGGTGGCCGAGCGCCGTGCCGCCGTGGCGGCCGCGGAAGCCAGCCTCCGCCTCGCGCTGCAGAACCATGCCCGGATCCGCCAGCTGGCGGAGCGCGACGTCGCCTCCCTCCAGCGGCTGGATGAGGCGACCGCGCAGCTCAGCGTGGCGCGGCAGACGCTGGAACGCGCCGAACTGGCGTTGCGGGAAGCGGTGGCGGGCTACACGGCGGAGGAACGCGGTGTCGCGCAGGCTGGCCTGGCGCGTGCCGAGGCCGCCGTCGCGACCCTCGCGGCGCAGGTCGCCGAACTCACGGTCCGCGCGCCGGCCGCGGCGCAGGTCTACCAGATCCGCGCGGAGCCCGGCGAATACGTTGCCCCCGGCGTGCCGCTGCTCAGCCTGGTCGATCTCTCCGATGTCTGGCTGCGCTTCGCGCTGCGGGAGGATCTGTTGTGGGGCGTGGCACAGGGCGATCGCTTCACGGTGCGCATCCCGGCACTCGGCGATCGGCCGGTCGAGGTCGCGGTCAGCCTGGTGGCGCCGCGCGGCGACTACGCAGCCTGGCGCGCCACCCGCGCGACCGGTGACTTCGACCGCCGCAGCTTCGAGGTCCGGGCGCGCCCCGTGCAGCCGCTGCCCGGGCTGCGCCCGGGCATGAGCGCCTATGCCGAGTGGTCCCGGTGATGCCGCGCGGGTGGCTGGCCGTCGCGCGGCGCGAATGGCGCTGGATGCGGCGGGACAGGGTGGCGCTGCCGCTGCTGCTGGGCGTGCCGCTGCTGGCCTTCCTGCTGCTGTCGGCGACCTTCGGCCAGGCGGTGATCCGGGGCCTGCGGGTGGAGGTGGTGGATGAGGATCGCTCCGCCAGCTCGATGACGATCGTGCAGGCCATCGCGGCCGCGCCGGGCGTCAGCCTCGCGGGCCGGCCCGATCACCTGGCGGCGGCGATGCATGGCATCCGCGCCGGCCGCAGCATCGCCACCGTCTTCATCCCGCGCGGTTTCGAGCGGGATCTGATGGCCGCGCGGCGGCCGCAGCTTGTCGTGCTCTACAACCGGCAATTCTTCACCGCGGGCAACCTGGCCAGCGGGGGCCTGCAGGCGGCCGTGGCGGCGGCGGTGGCGGATCTGCCATCGGCGCCGGCCGCCAGCGCCGTCCCCGCGCCGGGGCCGCTGGTGGTGGAAAGCCATGTGCTGGGCAACCCCGCGCTGAACTACGCGCAGTTCCTGCTGCGGGCGCTGCTGCCGACGGTGCTGCATGTCGTCGTCGCGCTCTCGGCCGGCTATGCGGTGGGCTCCGAATTCGGCGGGCGCGACGGGCCGGGCTGGCTCGACACCGCCGGCGGCAGCCCGCTCGCGGCGCTGCTCGGCAAGCTGCTGCCGCTGTTCGGATGCCTGGTGCTGCTGATGGTGGTGGGCGCCGGCATCATCCATGGCGTCTTCCGGGTTCCCTTCCGCGGCGATCCCCTGGTGGCGGGGGCCGCGGCCTGCGCCTTCATCGCCGCCTATCTCGCGCTGGGGGCGGCGCTGCAGCTGCTGGTGCGCGACCTCAGCCTCGGCCTCTCGCTCGCCGGCATCGTCTGCTCGCCCGCCTTCGGCTTCGCGGGCATCGGCTTCCCGGTGATGGGGATGGGCGATTTCGCGCGCGGCTGGGGCGCGATGCTGCCCCTGCGCTGGTATGGGGAGATCCTGTTCGACCAGGCGATGCGCGGCGTGCCGGCCGCCGATTCCGCCATGCCGCTGCTGGCGATCCTCGCCCTCGGCAGCCTGTTCGCCGTGGTGGCCTGGGTTGCGCTCCGCCTGCGGCCCATGGTCCCCGTGGCCACGCCGCGCATGGCCGATGAAGCCACGCCGCGCGGCCCCTTCCGCGCCTGCGTGGCGGAGTATCGCCTGGTGCTGCGGGATCGCGGCGCCTTCGGGCTGATCGTGCTGGGGCCGCTGCTCTACGGCGTCCTCTACCCCCAGCCCTACCTGCGGCAGCTCGTGCGCGACATCCCCGTGGCGGTGGTGGACCAGGATCGCACCGCGCTCAGCCACGCCATCGTCGAGGCGGTGGAGGCGCATGAGGCGCTGCGCATCGCCGCCCGCCCGGCCGGGCTCGCGGAGGCGCAGCGCGCCCTGGCGCGGCGGGACGTCTTCGGCGTGCTCACCATTCCCCCCGGCACGGAGCGCGAGCTGCTGAAGGGCAACCGCGCGCCGGTCGTCGGCCACGCCGACGCGACCTACCTCCTGCTCTACAGCCGCATGAGCCAGGGCTTCCAGGACGCGGTGGCGAGCGTCGCGACGGAGGAGGCGGGTCGCGGCGCGCGCCCCGGCGGCAGCCTCCAGCAGGCCGCGCTGGCCCGCGGCGCGCCCGCGGAGATTCTGGCGGAGCCGCTGTTCAACCCGACCGGGGGCTATGGCAGCTATGTGGTGCCGGCCGCCTTCGTGCTGATCCTGCAGCAGACGCTGCTGATCGGCGTGGCGAGCCTGCGCGGCGCCAGCCCCGGCGCGGCGCCGCAGGGGCTGGCGGCGCGGGCGGGGCTGGTGCTGGGCCGGAGCCTGGCGCATGGCGCGCTCTGGCTGCCCGCGACGGCGCTCTACCTGCTGGTGCTGCCGCGGCTCTACGGCTTCCCGGCGGGCGGCGGGATCGGCACGCTGCTGGCGCTGGCCATCCCCTTCGTCCTGGCCGTCAGCGGCCTGGCGCAATTCGCCGGCGGCCTGACGCGGCGGCGCGAGACCGCCGTGCTGCTGATGATGGCCCTGAGCCTGCCGCTGTTCTTCCTGGTCGGCGTCGCCTGGCCGCTGGAGGCGATCCCGGACTGGCTCCGCTGGGTGAGCTACGCGGTCCCGGGCACCTTCGCCATCGACGCGCTGGTGCGCGCGAACCAGATGGGCGCGGGCCTCGGCGACCTCATCGCGGATTGCCGGGCGCTCTGGCTGCTCGCCGTCCTCTACGCCGCGCTCGCCATCGTGGCGCCGGCCCTGCGTCCTCGGGGCGTGCGTCATGGCGCCTAGGATCCTGCCGCCGGTCATGATCGCGGCGCTGCTGGGCCTGGAGGCGCTGGCCCTGGCGATGGCCGGTGCCGCGCAATCCGATACGCCGACCGAGGCGCCGGTCGCCGCCATGGTCCGGCAGACGGAACTGCGCCTGGCGCCGCTGGCCGGCGGCCGGCTGGCCCGGGTCGCGGTCGCGCCGGGTGAGGCGGTGCGCCGCGGCACGCTGCTCGCGCTGCTCGACAATCCCGACCTCGTCGCGCGGCTTGGCGAGGCCGAGGCCGCCGCCGCGGCGGCCCGCGCGGATCGCGACAACCTCCTCGCCGGCACGCGGGCGGAGGAGGTCGCCGCCGCGGCACGGAACGTGGAGACCGCCGCCGCCACGCTGCTGCTGGCCGGGCAGTCCCACCGGCGTATCGCCGCGCTGTTCGCCGCCACCTTCGCCAGCCGGCAGCAGCTGGATGAGGCCGTCGCCTCGCTCGACAAGGCGCGCGCGGAGCTCGACCTGATGCGCGCACGCCAGGCCGCCGCGCTGGCCGGCGCCACGGCGGAGCAGCGCGCCGTCGCCATCGCCCGCGTCGATGCGGCCGAGGCCGCCGTCGCGACGCTGCGCGCGGAACTCGACAAGACCCGTGTCGTGGCGCCGGCGGATGGCATCGTCCGCGTGGTCGCGGCGGAGCCCGGGGAGGTGATCGCCGCCGGCCAGCCCGTGCTGACCCTGGCGCCGGCCGGCGGCCTGTTCTTCAGCCTGACCCTGCGCGAGGATGCGCTGGGCGGGCTGCGGATCGGGCTGCCGGTGGCGCTGCGCGACGCCGGCGGAGCCGCGGTCCGCGCCCGCGTGACGGAGCTGCGCCCGCTCGGCGAATTCGCCACCTGGCGGGCGGCGCGTGCGGTCGGCGACCACGACCTGAACAGCCTGCGCCTGCGGCTGGAGCCGGAGGGCACGCCGCCCGCCGCGCTGGAAGCCGGGATGACGCTGTGGCTGCCCGTTCCGCGATGACCGGCCCGGGGCGGGCCGCGACCGCATGATCCCCGACCCCATCCTGCCCTGCGGGCCGCTCGCGCTGCTCGGCCTGGTCGCGGCGCGCCTGCTGCTGCGCGGCCGGCCGCTGGCGCGGCTGCTGGCGGAGGGCGCGGTGCTCGCCGCGCTGACCCTGGCGCTGCTGGTGCAGGGCGTCGCGCCCCATGGGACGGAGGTGCCGGAGGCGGCGCCGCTGCGCCACCTGGCGCTGAGCCTGGCACGCATCGCCTGGTGGATCGGCGTCGCGCTGGTCGCCGTCGGCCTGGTGCGGGCCTTCCTGCTGCCGGACCGCCGCCCGCGCGACGCGCGGCTGATCCAGGACCTGGTGATCGGCATGGTCTATCTCGGCACGCTGCTGGCGATCGTGACCAATGTCTTCGGCGTGCTGCTGGGCCCGGTGATCGCGACCTCCGGCGTGCTCGCCATCATCCTCGGCCTGGCGATGCAGAGCACGATGGGCGATGTCTTCTCCGGCCTCGCGCTCAATCTCAGCCGTCCCTACGGCGTCGGCGACTGGATCGTGCTGGACGACCGGATCGAGGGCCGGGTGGTCGAGACCAACTGGCGCGAGACGCGGCTGATCAGCAGCCGCAACAACCTGGTCGTCGTGCCGAACAGCACGCTGGCGAAGTCCACGCTGACCAACCTGAGCAGCCCGGAACCCAGCCGCGATGTCAGCATCGCGGTGCGCTTCGCGCTCACCACCTCCCCCGCCGCGATCCTGGAGGTGATGCAGGCCGTGCTGGCCAGTGCCAATGCCATCCTGCCGCTGCCCCCGCCCACGGCCCGCGCACGCGCCATCGAGGCGAACCGGCTGGAGGTGGAGCTGACCTTCCGCGTGCGTGACCTCCACACCGCCGGGATCGCGCGCAGCGAGGTGCTGGACCTCGTCTATCGCCATGCGAAGGCGGAGGGGCTGCGGCTTGCCGCGCCCGACGAGGCCGGGCCGGCGCCGGGCCCGGACCCGCGCCCGGACCTGCGCCCGGATCCGCGCCCGCCGGGCTTGCGCCTGCTGGATGCCGTGCCGCTCTTCGCGTCCCTGACGGCGGAGGAGAAGGCGGCCCTGGCCGCGACGATGACGCTGCACCGCCATCCCGCCGGCGCCGTGCTGGCGGCGGCCGGCACGCGGATGGAGACGCTGTTCGTCCTGCGGAGCGGCGTCGCGGAGGCGGGGACGGATGATGGCGCCGCCGCCATGCGGCTCGCGCCCGGCGACTGCTTCGGCGAGGCCGGGTTGCTGACCGGCGCGGCGGAGCCCGCCTCGATCCGCGCGCTGACGCCCGTCGCCATCCACGCGATTCCGCAGGCAGGCCTGCAGCACCTGCTGCAGACGCGGCCCGCCCTGGCCGAGGAACTGGGGCGGATCCTGGCGCATCGCGCGGCGCGGGTACGCCATCCGCTGGAGGCCGCGGCCGCGCCCGGCACGCCGGCCGCGCTGCCGCGGATCATCGCCCGCATCCGGCACATCTTCGACCTCCATCACGCACCGCCCTGAGACGCCAGATCGCCTTTGGGTTGGTGGTGGACATGTCGCGACAACCGGCGGTATTGGCGCGGGCAGAAGGCCGGGCACTGCCGGCCGCGGGGCGCGGAGTATGGCCATCACGCAGGCTGGGGGTTGAGCGATGCCGGACCCGGTATCGCGTGAGGAGGTCCTGGCCCAACTCGGGCGCATCGAGGCGAGCCGCGATTTCCAGGACTCGGCCCGGCTGATCGCGCTGCTGCGCTTCCTGGTGGAGGAGACGCTGCTGGGCAACGGCGCCCAGCTGAAGGAGGTGGTGATCGGCAACGCGCTGTATGAGCGCGAGCCGGCCTATGACCCACGCATCGATTCCACCGTGCGCGTCGAGATGCGCCGGCTGCGCCGCAAGCTGGTCGACTACTTCGCCGGGGATGGCCGGGACGATCCTGTCGCGATCACGGTGCCGACCGGGCAATACGCCGTCGTCTTCACCCCGCGCGCGGCGCCGCCCGCCGCCATCGCCGCCGGGGAGCCGGCCGGCCCGGCGCTGTTCGAGGCCGGGCAGGGCGCGACCGCGGCGGTGCTGCCCTTCCTGGCGCTGTCGCGCGACCCGGCGGAGCAGGACCTGGCGGACCGCCTGACGGACGAGATCACCTTCATCCTGTCGCAATGGGAGGGGCTGCGCATGGCCCCGCGCGGGGCCGTGCTGCGCTATCGCGAAAGCGCCAGCACCGGCAAGGCGGCCGCCGCGGAACTCGGCGTGGACGCCGTGCTGCATGGCAGCCTGCGACGGCATGGCGACATCCTGCGCGTGATCGCGGAGCTGTCGGATGTGCAGGGCTACGTCCTCTGGTCCGATCGCTTCGACACCCCCGATGCCGACCAGCTGCAGGTGCTGGAGCGGATCGCGCGGACCCTGACCAGCCGCCTCGGCATCGATTCGTCGCAGGTGCGGGCGCAGACGATGAAGCCCCGGCCCGGCGCCGTGCAGGTCATGGCCGCCGTCAGCCATGGGCGGCGCCTGATGGACAGCCAGCGGCCCGATGCGCTGCACAGGGCCATGGCGCTGTTCGAGCGCATCGCCCGCACCGCGCCGGACTTCGCCCGCGGCTACACGGGCATCGCGGATTGCGCCTGCGACCTCTATCGCCTCGGCCTGCTCGACCGCGCCACCGCGGCCCGCATGGCGCGGGAGGCGGCGCAGCATGCCTTGCGGATCGACCCTGCCTCGGCGGAGGCGCATGCCGCGCTCGGCACCATCGCGGCCTGGATCGATTTCGACCGCGCGGGGGCTGAAGCCTGGTTCGCCCGCGCCGCGCAGCTCGGCGAGACCGCGCGCGCGGCCCGCATCCGCGGCGTCGCGCTGCTGTTGCTGCAGCGAGAGCCCGAGGGCGCGGCGCGGCAGCTGCGCGTCGCCAGGACATTGGAGCCGATCTCCGCCCACCAGGACATCGCGGAGGCCATCAGCCTGTTCCAGGGCCGGCAGTTCACGGCGCTCGCCGAACGCTTCGGCCGCGCGCCGCGCGTCCCGGCCGCGGCCGAGGCGCGCTACTACGGGGCCCTCGCCCTGCTGGAGACCGGCGCCCCGCAGGCGGCGCGCGCGGTGATCGCGGAGATCGCGGACGAGCTGGCCGACCTGCCGGACCTCGCCCTGGGTGCGGCCGAGATCGCGGCCCGGCTGGGCGATGGCACGGCGGCCGGGGCCGGCACGCCGGAACGCCCGGCCTCCCACTTCGCGCGCGCGACGCTCGCCATGGCGCTCGGCCGCCAGGCGGAGGCGATCGACGCGCTGGCGGCCTGCGTGGCGCGGGAGGATCTGGCCCGCGCCTGGCTGCGCACCGACCGGCGCTTCGACCCGCTGCGCGGGATGCCGGCCTTCGAGGCGCTGGTGGCGGCGGTGCGCGATGCCCGGCCGCGCGGCGACCGCTAATCCGCGCCGCCCGCCTGCGGATCCGGCATCGCGCGCAGCTGCAGGCGCATCATCTCCGTGTCGAGATGGCTGTGCTGCTCGGCAACCTTGCCGTCCTGCCAGCGCGCGATCACGGTCAGCGTGACGTCGAAGCCGCGCCGGAAGGGTTCCAGCAGCATGCCGTCGAGCGGCGGTGGCCGGCAGACCGCGTGGCCGACCAGGCGCGTGACGGCGACGCTGCGCGCGCCATCATGGCTGGCGAAGAGCTGGAGGTAGGCGTCGGTGATGATGCGGCAGTCCGGGAAGGCCGCGCAGAAGGCCTGCGCCCAGGCCAGCTGTTCCGCCTTGCCCTGCGGCGCCGGGCTGCCGGCGACATGGGTCAGGCAATCCTCCGCCAGGTAGGCGGCATAGTCCTGCCATCGTCGGTCGTTCCAGGCCCGATGGAGCCCACGGATCCGGTTGAGCGTGCCACGCGTCGCCATGAGTCGCATCGGTTCCGGCTGTCGCGACGCCGGCCGCGTGGTTGCGCCGGCATCGGGATCGGCAGCGTAGCGCCGCGCCGCGACGCGGCGGCAGTGAGTTGCCGGCCACACGGCGTGAGCCACCGGCGCCGTCGCGCAGCCCGCTGATCGCAGGGCGCCGCTCACCGTGAGACGGCCGCCATCTCACCTCCTCACCCGTCCGGAGGCGGATGCGCCTCCCTAAGGTCCGGCCCATCACCAGAGGGATGAGGACGATGATGGCGACCTGCTTGCAGGCCGTCCCGGACGACGGTTCGCCCGGCGAGACCGGGCCCAAGGCCGGCGAAGCGCCGATGCCGGCCGGGACACGGCCCTTCCACCTTATCGCGGAGGCGATCGCGCAGCTGCGCGACGGCGATGCGGGGCTGCTGCGGGAACATCACGCGGCGGCGCTCGTCATGCTGGCGGACGCAACGGCGCTGCTGTCGGCCGGTGCGCAGCAGCCCGCGATGCGGGGGGGCCTCGCGCCCTGGCAGATGCATCGGCTGACCCGCTACATCGACAGCCATCTGCAGGACACGCTCGGCATCGCGATC
The DNA here is from genome assembly GCF_016805305.1 of Falsiroseomonas ponticola. Taxonomy (GTDB): domain Bacteria; phylum Pseudomonadota; class Alphaproteobacteria; order Acetobacterales; family Acetobacteraceae; genus Falsiroseomonas; species Falsiroseomonas ponticola. The sequence goes on from NZ_JAERQN010000001.1 coordinate 1,468,601, forward strand.
CTGGCCGGGATCGCGCGGCTGAGCCCGGCGCATTTCTGCCGCGCCTTCAAGGTGAGCTTCGGGCGCACGCCGCATGGCTACGTCCTGCACCGGCGGCTGGAATGCGCCCAGCGGCTGATGCTGACCACCGATGCGTCGCTGGCGGAGATCGCGCTGGAATGCGGCCTGTTCGACCAGGCGCATCTGTCGCGCGTGTTCCGCCGCGCGACCGGCACGACGCCGAATGCCTGGCGCCGGCAGCATCGTCGCCCCCGCGCGCCGACTTCGTCGAAGGGGACAGCAACCCTGTCAAAGAACCAAGAGGCCATGCAAGCCGCGTGAGCCGCGCGGCGGCATGGTGTCCCCACGCCGCATCCGACCGGACCGGCGAACGCAGCCGTTGCCAGGAAAGGCAGCGTGCTGCGGGCCAGAGTCTCTCACCATCCAACCAGGAGTCCATTCCATGACCGCCTCCCGCTTCGCCCGCCGCACCGCCCTCGGCGCGGCCGTCCTCCTCGCCGGCGCCATCGGCGCGCAGGGTGCCATGGCGCAGAGCGCCAACTGCATCGACACGATGGCCCGGCTGCCGGAAGCCTCCCGCTTCGTCGGCGTCGCCGCCCGCGTCCATGTCGCGCAGGATCTGCGCGAGGCCGGCCCCTTCACCGTCTTCGTGCCGACCAATGCGGCGGTCGATGCCGTCCGCCCGGCGCTGCAGCCGATCCTGTTCCCCGGCTCCGGTGATGGCGGCGCTTCCGCCGATCCGGTGCTCGGCCCGGCGGCGGTGAACGCGCATATCCTCGAAGGCCGCTACACCTCCGCGGCGCTCGAGCCCGGTGCGACGGTGACGGCGCGCAGCCGGGCCGGCACGCCCATCACCCTGTCCAATGTCGGCGGCAAGGTGACGCTGACGGCCCATGGCGTCACCGCGACGGTCGTGCGCTCCGACATCCTCTGCTCGAACGGCGTGATCCACGTGATCGACCACTCGCTGGTGCGCTGACGCCCTCGTGCCTGGCCACCGGCGATGGCGGCGGTGCGCGATGCGCCGCCGCCATCACGGCTGATGCGCCACGCCCGCGACGAGTGGCGCCGAAGGGAGTGATCCACATGAGACGACCCGGGGCCTTCCCCATGCCCTTGATGGCTGCCGGCTTCGCTGCCGCCGGGCTGGCCTGGACGACGGCGGCGGAGGCGCATGTCAAATGGTTCGCCCCCTACATCGTCGCCGCGCCGCAGCGGCCGGTGCTGGCGACGCTGGCGGATGCCTGGTTCTGGATCGGCATCGCCCTCGTGCTGGCCTGCTTCCTGGCCACGCGACTTGTCGAGACCAGCCGGTACGGCGTGACGATCCTCGATGCGCTGGACCGCGTCACGACACCGCTCTGGCGGCGGCTCGACGACTATGTGCGCGCCATCATCGCGGCCTTCTTCGTCGCGATCTTCGCCGTCGGCGGGATCTACCTCACGCCGGATCTGAAGACGCCGCATGAATGGGTGTCCTGGGTCCAGCTGCTGATCGCCGCGGGCATCTTCTCACGCCGCACGATGCCGCTTTCCGCCGCCGGGATCATCGGGCTCTGGGCGCTGGCGGTGCGCGACTACGGGATCTACCACCTGCTCGACTACCTGGCCCTCGGGCTTGCCACCGCCGCCTACCTCGTGCTCGCCGCCTCGCGGCGCGAATTGTGGCGTGCCCATCGGTTCGAAGTCCTGCGATGGGGGCTCGCCATGGCGCTGATGTGGTCCAGCATGGAGAAGTTCGCCTATCCCGACTGGTTCTATCCCCTCGCGCAGGAGAAGCCCTTCCTGACCCTCGGGCTGCCGCGCGACGCCTTCATTCCCATGGCGGGCGTGGCCGAATTCACGCTCGGCTTCGGGCTGATATGGACACCGCTGGTGCGCCGCCTGTCCGGGGTGGCCTTGCTGGTGACCTTCACCACGGCGGTCTTCCCCTTCGGCCGCATCGACCTGATCGGCCACGGACTCATCATGGCCATCCTCGTCGCCGTGGTGGCCGAGCAGGACCGTGAACCGACGCCGCTGGCCCGGTGGCAGGAGGCGATCCGCCAGCCGCTGCTCGGCGTCCCGCTGGCGCTCGCCGTGGCGCTGGCGATCTTCGCCAGTGGCTATACCGGCCTGCATGCGGCGCTGTACCCGGCTGGCTCCTATCCGCTGCCGCCGCCCGCCGAGCGCTCGACCCATGCCTTCGACCCGGATCATCCGCACGCTCCGGATGGACGGACCCACCGGCCCTAGGAGCCTGGCCGAGAGACCGCGAGCCGGGGCGGGTCGGGTCCGCTTCTCGGGCGGTGATGCGCGGGAGCGTCTGACCCCGGGATGGGGATCAGGCGTGGCTGTCGCCACCCCCGGGGCGGGCAGGGACAGCCACCCTATCATCCCGGCATGCTGGCGGCGCTGCTGCGCTATGGCGACAGCCTTGGGATCCACGCCAGCCGGCAAATGGCCCGGGTCTGCGAGGAGCGGGTGGAGGCGATGGCTGTCACCGCCCGCAACCCGCTGCAACGGCACAGGGCAGCGCCGTGAACAGGCCAGCCCGCGCCGACATCGGCACCATGGTCGCAGTGCCGACGATGCCCGGGCAGGCCCCCGGAGCGGCTGGGATCAGAATCGAGAGTACGGTGGAGCGCGCCGGCTCAGCGATCCCCGTGCTTCCGGCTCGCCTGCATGGCCTTGTTCACGCCGCCCTGCTTGAGGTCGCCGCTGTTCTTCGATCCGGCGCGGGCGTCCTTCGGGTTGGCCTTGCCCGCGGTGGCGTTGTTGCCGCCCCGGGGAGCACGCCCGGCGGCGGGGAGGGGAGGGAGCTTGGCCATGCTGCTGGTGTCCTTTCGGGACGGTGCCGCCGGCGTCCGGCGTGCGGGAAGATGCGGTGTCGCGACCGGGTAGCGGTGGAAACCGCGGGCTTCCGGTGTGGGTCGGCGCAGCAAAGCCAAGGCGCATCAGGGCCGTGAGGCTTCTGGGGTGAAGCAGGCTATCCTCAGGGTCCGGAGAGCCATCCGGGCCGGTCGCCGCGGCCTGGCCCCATCAACCCTCGTGCAAGAACCCTGGCCAGACAGGCGCTTCCGCGCGGTCTGCACAGCGGTGGAGAGGGTTTGCGGGAAGTCCGACTGGAGCAGCGGTGGCAACCGGAGTCCAACCTTCTCTGGCGCTAGTGACAATTGTCTCGCAGGCTCCGTCTCCTTCCGGTGCGCGAGCTGGGGCTGGGGCGGCTTCGGTACCGATGCGATGCGCGGCTGTCTCGTGTTGCGCCTACCGCCCGGTCGGCAGCCGCGGACGCGGCCTGAGCCAGGCGCGGTTCAGAAACGCAGGCTGGGCCGCCGCGCCATGCCGCGCATCAACTCGTCCACGCCGGTGTCCTGCGCGCGCAACTCGTTCTCCCGCACCACGACCGGCCAGCGCACGCCGGCGTCGTCGCCCGCGTCGCGGCCGACCGCCTCATTTCCGCCTGCCCGCCGGTAGTCGTCGCGCGTCGCGCTGGCCAGCCGGGCATAGGTCATCGCCGCGACCAGCGGCGCGCGCGCCGCGGCCTCCTGCCGCTCGATCGGAACGGGCGCGCCCGTAGCGTTGAGCCGCTCAGTGCTACGCACCGTTACGCCGTGGCGGAACTCGAAATAAAGCGGCTCGTCGGGCGGGCCGGACAGGCCGGCCTCGGCGCGCGTCTCGATCACGACCCCCGCGACAGGGAACTGGCCGCCGCCGGCTGTCGCGACCTGCTGCGCGAGCCAGCGGCCGCAGGCCACGCTATCCGCCTTGCCGGCCTTGGCGCACGCGTCGGCGATGCGGGCGGCCATGTTCTCGCGCGACGGATTGAGCAGGTAAGTAACGCCGGTCAGCCCACCCCTGCTGCGCACGCAGCGCCGAACGGGACGGCCCTCGTAACCCTGAAGGTCTATTACCGGCTGCGGGTTGCAGCCCTGGTTGGGATCGCTGCGGATCAGTCGCGCCAGTTCCTGCCGCGCGCCCTCCGCCGCGGCGGAGGGCTGTGCCGCCTGGGGTGGTGGCAGCGCGGCGGGGGCCGGCGCGGCCGCCGCGGGCGAGGCCCGTTGCGCGGCGGGCGGCTGCGCGGCCGTGCATCCGGCCAGACCCGCCGCGAGCAGCGCGGCGGCCAGCATCGGCATCGTATTGGGCATGGCGTTCCTCCTCATCGGGCCGGAACGACGATGGAGGAGCAATCGCGCGCCGTCTCCGGCAAACCCTCGAGCGTGACCTCCGCCCCTGGCCAGGCCGACAGGCGCAGCAGGTTGCGCCCGGGGCGCAGCGCGCCGCTCGGCGCCACTGGATCGCGCATCAGCCGGCACAGCGTACGCGCATAGTCCGTCGGCCGCCAATTGTAGGGATCGGCGGTGCCGGCCACCCAATCCTGCACGCGTTGTGCCAACGATTCACCGCTCCCTATTTCAAGATCCGTGTTAGGCCTACGATGTTACTTGCTGTGAAGTGACCAGCAGCGAGTACCGCATCCCATCGATCCGCACCGGAGCTTTCCTCGAAGAATACCTCCCAGTGACATACGCCCGCTTGGCGCGCCCTACCGATCTCCTTAAGACCCTCTTTCGCTGCTGGTGCCTCGCCGGCTGCCTGCACTGAGGACTCGAGCCTGTCGAGACAGGCGTTCGGATGTGGATCACGGAAGGGAGTGGCGCGGTAGAGCGCCTCAATCTGCGCTTCAAGGCCGAAAATGGCCTGATCCTTCTGCAGAAGGGCCTTAAGCTCCCCTAGAGAAAACAGAACACCTAATTCGCGGACGACGTCCGCTGTTTCGTCAGGTGTGTGCACAAAGTTGATCATGTTACTGTAGGCACCAAGCTGCGAACGCAAATGATCCGGGCGCCGCAAAACCATATCGGCAGGTCCCTTCAGCGCGGTTAGCATGTCAGCCGCAGGTGTGCCGCCCTGTGTTTGCCTGAGCAACAGCAAAAGTGAATCAGATGACGGGAGCAAGCGATCTATTGCCCTTAGCCGCTGTGAGGTAGCGATGTTCAGTTCATATCGCCACAGCTCGCGCATACTGAGCCGGTCGAAGCGGAACGTCTTAAACTGAACGACCTGGAAGCCATAACGCGCGATTGCATCAAGCCCGGCATGGAGCTTGCGTGCAATCACCGCATCAGGCTTGAAGATCATGAACGTAAGAGAAGTGGCGCGCTGTGCTGCCGCTTCACCGAACACTTCACAGAAGGCGTTCCACGCTTCGCGATAATGAACTTCGCGGGCGTACAACTCCGCCTTCAAAGGGTTTTGGGTGAAGTCCACTGGCAGATCCAGCGTCCGCGACTGGTCTGGAAACAACGGCATCACCTCAGCAGAAGACATCAAGCGCGTTCCCGAGCGTAATCTTGCGTATCGCGTCGTTGTCAACCCCGACACGGCGCAAGTTACTTGCCTGCCGCGCAATGGTGCTCGTGCCGGCACTGACGACCCCCATATCCTGGTAAAGTAGTGAGTTGTCCGGTACTCGGTGCAACCGGTGGCCGCAAAGCACGGTAGAGTCGAGCCGGTCTGTCATGGCAAGCACACCGTCCTCACCAATCAACTCCAATGCTCGTCGAGCTATCAGGATATCGAGATGATCTCCATCGAAGTTAATGAAGTTACGGATGTTACCTTCCGCGCCGTGGCGAATGAGTGCGGCCGGCACCAGCCCAATCTGCCGATCGAGGTCCTGGAGTGCCCAGCGCTCAATATCAAGAGCTTCTACTTCAGCGTCTCGACGGGCTTTCTCGGCGGCTGTGCGCCAGGCGTGGCGGATCAGGCGCGGCATGTCGTTGAACAGATGGTCCGTGAGGATCGGTGGCGCGTGAGGCCCTGCCACGTCTCGTTCAATGACGACTGCGTCGATCGTGGTGACCGTTCGTGCGGGATGACGCGGATCAAAATGCCCTAGCGCTGGCGATAGCCCGTGATCAAGCAGAAGGGCTGCCACCCAGTGTGGCGACGGCTCATCGTGACTAGTCGCGGCATCGGGAGCTAGCACAACGTAGCGAAGCCCTTTTTGGCCGAGATTTGCGATCCTTCGCCATTCGGCTCGATCTGGCCGCCAGAAGCCGAGCGGAGGTGTACCGCCGCGCCCAGCAAGCAGAGGTCCCTCCAAGGCGAAGCCGAGCAAATTACGGTAACGACCTTCCTGACGACCCAAATAAAACATCGAGAGCATTGAGGAGAAGGCGTCAATTAACTCGCGACGCAAAAAGACCGTAGCGATACATGCACTACGCTCTGCTCTAAGCAACAATTCAACCGTGTCCAGGTCGTAGCTGCCGACTTCGGAAAAGTCGATCGGACCTATCCCGTGACAATGTGGATCGGCGTACTCAAAATCTCCCACCATTTTAAGAGCCTTGCTCAGTTTTGACAGATCGCTTCAATGCACAAGCAAGTCGAGGTCGACGCCGCCGGGGCCGAGCGGAACACCGTCGTAGTTCAGCTGCGGATTACCGCTAGAGTTATGTTCGGTGTCGCTGAGAGAGAATCTTCCTTCGGCAATGCCCTTCAGAGCGAAAGTCAAAGACGGCCAGTCGCTCACCTCTTTCTGGATCAGCTCATGTGCCTTGATATCGACAGCGCACCCGTCCTCGCCGCGCCGTACCCGCACACTGGGGCCGCGGCAGAGGATCGGTCCGGCATCGACGCCAGCAGTCACCAAGATCGTGCTCGTGCGGGTGAAAGGCTCGTTCTGCTCAATCGATCTACGCAGCCCGCCGATTCCGACATAGGCCCTCTGCCCATTTCTGCACACGGCGAGATCCGCCGGATGCTGATTGATCATGCGGTGGTGAAAGCGTTCGAGCAGCGTGCCCTCGATAATGCGTCGATAAGCAAGAACTGCGAGGTCAAGCGGACGCCCGCTTTCCCGCGAAAAGGCTGCAATCTCAACCTCAATCGCGTCGTGGAAATCACGCGCCCGCCTTCGATAAGCTGCTTGTGCCAAGGGGTTTCCCTTCGCGTTATGCCAAGAACCACAGATCGCTTCAAAATCATGCTCGATGACAGAAATGCCGCGTTGGCGGGCGAGCTGGGCTGCAGGCGTTTCCACACGGTCCGCAACTAGTAGGTGCAAGGCGGCGAGAAGCGGCGAACTATCACAGAATGCTAGTGCTGCGGCGAAATTCCCTGGACCGCCACTAGCAAAAAAGACAATGCCCATTGGGCGCCCGCACGGAGCATGGATTGGACGTGGGCTCATGGAACCGACGACTCCAAGGAAACGCTCTCAAAGGTCTGGTTAAGCAGTCCCTCGATCACCTCCATGTCGCTATCGGTTAGCGTCAGCGGAGGATGCAGCGCGAGAACGTCGTTCGTCATGCCGGTGCTGGCTACAAGGAGACCGTAGTAGCCGGCGACGGGATTATCCGCCCCTGCTTGCTTAGCCACCTCGCGCAACCGCTCGGCCAAGGGAGCACGAAGTCGCAAGCGTAACACCGCGCCGACTACCCCCGCGTCGATTACCAGCGGAAATCTGGTTGCGATACTTGCTCCAAGCCTATTGAGGAAAGAACATACGGTCTTGACCTTGTGCTCAACTGTATCCGTGTCGAGAAACCGGCCCAACACGACCCTTGCCAAGGCGAAGCTTAAAGGATTGTTAGCAAAAGTAATCGAATGTGAGCCCGGCGGGAAATTTTGCGGGTCAAGCAGCGGCTCACGCGCCCATACGCAGCTGAAAGGCGCCATCCCGTTGGTCAGCGCCTTCGAAAGAACGATTATATCGGGAACAATTTCGTAGCGCTGAACTCCTAGCGCGGTGCCAAGCCGATACAGGCCAGTGAACACTTCATCAGCGATAATAAGGACCCCAGCTTGCCGAAGTTCACTAATTACACCGGCGAGGTATCTTTGGTCGGGAACAGCCATCCCCCCAACGTTGAGCATCGGCTCAAACACGAATGCGATGAGTCGGGTGAGATCGCCCCTACTAACGAGCCCTGCAAAATCTTCGCGGAACAAAGATGCAGCATAGGTGCCACATTCGACATTGCATACCTCGGGCCTTCTACCGAACCGACATCTGACGCAGTCGGGAAGAGGCAATCGCGTCACAGGCAGGAATGAGCCAATCCAACGCCGGTATCGATCGCTAGAGCTTAGCTGGCTAGTGAAGGGTGAGCGACCGTGGTAGGCGCCTTCGAACGTCACAATACGCTCTCCGCCAACCCGGTTAAATGCAGCAATTTTTACTGCAAGTTCAATGCCTTGTGCCCCGCCAAGATCAAATGCGACGCGGCCCCGCACTCCCGTCTGCGCCTCTATCCAATTCGCGATCTGCTCGGCATAATCCAGGCGAAGTGCAGATTCGCAAAACGATGGCAGAAGCGGCAGTTCGCCTAGGATTGCACATGCTTCGGCCAAAATCGTCTGGTCATATCCAAATGCAGCCGCCCCATTCGCTGCTTCGGCGTCTAGATACCGGCGACCGTTAGCGTCGGTGAGCGTCGCGCCGCTGCCAGAGTGAAAGATTGGAACAAAATGTCCACGGTAAACGAAGTCGCCCTTTCCGAGAAAGCTGGCGCCCGTGGCTAACGCGGCGTCGCTCATCGAGCTTCCAACCGTTCAGCAATGGCAGCAGGCACTTTGTCCTGCATGCCAAAGAGTTGCGGAAGCAAACTTCCCCAATCCCGGAAGCGGTTGTCGTCCGTTGGCTTTATCGCCGCAAAAACCTCGCTGGGCACGCTGTCGCCCGACAGCGCGTTCAGAAAGCCAAGAAGATGAGAGACTGGCGCATGGGTCATCGTATCGTTCGTTTGCTGCGCGAACACACCCCAGTCGACCTCTCCAAACCGCACGAGAGGCGCGAGATACGCTAGATCACGCAAGCTACGTTTGCCGTGGATTGCGACCTCGTTGTAATAGCGCGCAAGGCCAAACCATAGATGATCGGCGTCACAAAGCGTCGGGAGACCCTGTCGGACGACGCGTCTAGCAAGTAGGGCTTCGCAATCGACGTCAGACGCAATCCCATGGTGCAAGTCAACCTCGAGCACCAAAGCGGCAGCGTCGGCAAACACCCAGAGCGGCATCTTACAAAAATCAGACGCAGCCTGTCGCTCCGCGTCCGTGAGCGCAAAATCGACCTGTCGATTGAAAGCGACCAACTCATAGTGCTGCGCTTCGAGCGCAGCAATTTCTTGCACGTCTCGACGTATGAGCATTCGCGCCTGCCGGTCGAAGATCATCTGCCGATATCCTAGAGCGTAGAGCGCGCATTTCGCTTCCTCCACGAGACTGCGTGGCAGAAGGATGTCGAGGTCGGCCGCCATACCGACAGCCGCTCCGTCGCGCACGCGTCTGGACAGCGCCGCGCCTTTGAAGACCGCGAAGGAAATGCCGGCCTCCGCAAGCGCCCCGTTGATTCGCACCAGTTCCTCTGCCTGAGCCGCCGCAACGCGGTCGTAAACTCGTTGGAGTGGGATCTCCGCTCTTTGCGATTCAGAAACAAAACTCTGTCCCGAACCGGAAAGAGTCCAGTAATAAAGGCTATCTATGCCGCGACGGCGCAACTCATCTATCGACGGTATGTCGAGATGGATTTGAGGTGCAGCAGCAAGCCTCGCATTGTCGCGCGCAAGCCACCGTAGCAGATCAACAGCTGCTGCGGCCCAACGGGGCAGGCCGGATGCTTCCATTCGAATAGGCCAGCTTAAGTCGATGGCTTGCCCGGCGTAAACGAAATGCGAGCAGAGATGGAACCTTCAGCAGACGTCAACGACGTCAGAGCGGATATTACTCGCTTGCCACTGCCGTTGAGTGCGATTACCGCCGACCGCCCAGCACCAACAGCGGAGGCGATGACGTCCGCAACGTCCTTCAGGGGCACTCGAATGCTAACCACGGCGCTGTCAGCACGCGGCGCAGCTATGCTGATGACACCCGAAATGGGCAGCGCGCCCGACACAGACGTCAGTGCAGAAGTGCCCGCGGCCGTGCCTGACACGGCAACCTTCTTGGACCCGGAACTCATGAAAAAATTCCTCCTTCTAGAGTTTCCCATTGAGATGATTGCGCAATCCGATGGGCTGTGTAAACATAGAATCACTTTTCTCGCCGCTGGTCTTGCCGGGGGTCCTTTCTGGGTGTGCTTCCTAACGGACTGCCTGGCAAACTCGCTTGGCGTGAGACCACGCAGGTTCGTGTGAGCGAGGGTGGCGTTGTGGTCCGGCCGGCCACTGGCTGAAGAAGCGCTGCGTATCGGAGAGCCTGTCGAACACGTGCTCGCTGAGGCACTCGTGCGGAGGCGCCCGATCCGGCTTACTCAGGGGGTGTTCTGCACCGGCTTGCCAGGCGCGGTATAGTGCCAGCCGACGCCGCGCAATGCACCTTCAGATCTCTAGCAGGCTGCTGAAATTCCCCCCTCTCGCGATTGGTCCTGGATCATGATTCGCTGGCTTCAGTGAGACGGGGGGACGAGGTCGGGATGCGGGGCAAGGACGATGCGCGGGGCTCGCTGTTCGGCTACGTCGTTCTCGAGCAACCGATCCGGCCTGACCACCCGCTGCGGCTGATCCGCACCATCGTCAACGCGGCGCTGACCGAGATTTCGGCCGAGTTCGACGTGCTCTACCCGCCAACGGGCCGGGATTCGATCCCGCCCGAGCGGCTGCTGTAGGCGCTGTTGTTGCAGGCCTTCTATTCGATCCGCTCGGAGTGCCAGCTGGTCGAGCGGATCGACTTCGACCTGCTGTTCCGGTGGTTCGTCGGGCTCGGCGTGGACGACCCGGTCTGGGACGCCACGACCTTCACCAAGAACCGCGACCGCCTGCTGGATGGCGAGGTTGCCGCGCGCTTCCTCGCCACCGTGCTGGCGCAGCCGAAGGTGCGTGGCCTGCTCTCGATTGAGCATTTCTCGGCGGATGGCACGCTGCTGGAGGCCTGGGCCAGCACCAAGAGCTTCCGGCCCAAGGACGGCTCCGGCCCGCCACCCGACACGGGGCGCAATGGCGAGCAGGACTTCCGTGGCCAGAAGCGCAACAACGAGACGCATGCCTCGACGACCGATCCCGACGCCCTGCTGTTCCGCAAGGGCCCGGGCAAGGAGGCCAAGCTCTGCTTCATGGGGCATGCGCTGATGGAGAACAGGAACGGCCTGATCGTCGGCGCCGTGGCGACCCGCGCCTCGGGCCATGCCGAGCGGCTGGCCGCGCTGCACTTGATTGAGCCCCATGCCGACCGGCCGAGCAAGGTCACGCTCGGCGCCGGAAAGGGCTTCTACGCGCACGACTTCGTCGCCGAACTCCGCGAGATCAACGTCGCCCTACACCTGGCGCAGAACATCAGCCGGCCACGCTCTGCCATCGATGGCCGCACCACCCGCCACGCTGGCTACGCGGTCAGCCAGCGGATCAGGAAGCGGATCGAGAAAGCCTTCGGCTGGGCCAAGACGGTGGCCGGGCTGCGCAAGGCCCGCCACCGCGGCCTGCCCAAGATCGACAGGCAGGTCACCCTGGCCATGGCCGCCTACAACCTCGTCCGCCTGCCGAAGCTGCTAGACGAAGCGACGTGACGCTCGAAAAGCGCCCGCACGATCTCTGGCAGTGGGAACACGCCCCGGGCCGACCACGCCGTCGCCGTCCCACACGACCGATCAGGGCGAGAACGGAACTCGATCCGGCACGCGGACCAGGCTTTTCAGCAGCCTGCTAGTTGTGCGGTGTAGAAATGAACACCGGCGGCCGTAGGCCGCGTTCTCACGGTGGCGCAAGCTTCGGCCTGCATGGGCGAGCGCCTCGCCAACCTGTACCGTCCTTCTTGAAAGGGAAGTGCCGGAAAGAATGTATGCACATCCGTGGCGACGGGTGCTTTTCACGACCTATTCCCTGAGCTTGTCATTCTTCGAGTCCGTCGGCGCGTGGCCGTGGGAAGACGCTCATGCGGCCGAGGGTCGTGTTGTAGGAGGCAGGCTGGACAGTCGCACCTGGGGTCGGGCGTGGAGCCAAGCCAATTCCGACGAGAGATCGACTTCTGACCGCGCTGACGTTTGCGCGGGAGAGCGGGCTTCTGGATTAAGGTCTCGGCGCATAGTGTTCAGGAGCGACCCGCCGCTCGCAAGGGGCACAGGAACTCGTCCGTCGTCACCCACCTAGCATCCGGCGGAGTACAGCAATGACGCTGCCCTCGCCGACGAGCAGCAGGAGCACGATGGCCGCGAGCACGACCTCGATGCGCCCGAGCCGCTCGTTGGCCTGCTTCCACCGCTCGGCGCAGACAGCCTCGTGCACGGCGAGCTTTGTCGCCACGTCGTCCTCGCTCATCGTCTCGCCCCCTGTTCCCTACAGCCGCTCGACGATCCGGAAGGCGCGGTTCAGCAGCTGGAAGCTGCCACGCGCGGCGGCGGCCTCCTCGCCCGGCTGGTTCACCGCGCCCCAGATCGCGCGCCGGTTCGTCTCAGCCCGCGGGTCACCAGTCTCCGGGATCCAGAGCGCGTCGCGCGCCGCGCCCAGGCGTCGCACCAAATCGCGGTGCGCGTCCGTCGCCTCGGCGCGCGACAGCGCCGGCAGTGTGAAGGCTGCGAAACGCGGGTTGGCCAGCGCGGGCACGACGAACTCGGCGCCGGTGAGCGGGTTGCGATCGCGCTGGTCGAGCACGACGCGGCCCACGCGCACGCCGTAGGCGATGCCGCGTGTGAGCCGCCAGAGCGGCCACGCAGCGAGGATGCCGATGTCGATAGCGGGCAGGGAGGCGTCGGCGACGCAGACCATCAGGTAGCGCGCCGTCGCCGCGCTGCTCCGCAGCAGGACGACGTTGCCATTGGCCTCGTCGTACGAATTCATCTGCAACGCATGGGCGCTGGATCCGCAACGCTTCACGGCAAATCCGCACTGCCAAATGCCGGGCGTAGCATCTAAGGAGCTCCGTCCGTCTGGCGGCCGCGTCGCCCTGCGGCCGGATGTCGGCCACGTGTCCATCGACGGACACGTGGCTCTCTCGCAAAGCCTGCCGCCCTACACGTCGGGGGTGGTGGTAGGAACTCGACTAGTTACTCTCTTTGCGTGGGCATCTTCCTTGGATTCGGGCAAATTATTTGCAGCCTGCTCAACTGATCCGGCCACCTCTTTGCGAGTATAATTATCCGGAATTTCTACATTGGGACTCATGTTTGGTGGATTCTTTCTCTTGTTCGATCCTGACATTTCGACCCCTCGGTTGGATGAGCTGACGCTTCTAACGCCAGCGCGAATAGATTTTCACGGCAGATTGCCTACAGCAAGCGGCTGTTACAAAAGTCGTCGGAAGTCGGCAGCGGCGCCTCCGGCGTGATGGCATTATCGCCTCAGGCGGCGAGGTCATTCATGCTTTTGGTAGGCGGCTGACCGAGGGTCTGCCAGCCATTTGATGGCGGATCCGCACGGATCTCGGGAACCCAAAGGTCATCGCGCGTAGCAAGAGGGAGATGCCTGTTTGATAATAAGCTGAAGCGGTTTGTCATCCGCCCAGCATCCTTCGCAGCACCGCGATGACGCTGCCCTCGCCGACCAGCAGCAGCAGGACGATCGCGGCGAGCACGACCTCGATGCGTCCGAGCCGGTCGTTGGCCTGCTTCCAGCGCTCGGCGCAGACCGCCTCGTGCACGGCGAGCTTCGTCGCCACGTCGTCCTCGCTCATCGTCTGGTCCCCTGGTCCCTACAGCCGTTCGACGATCCGGAAAGCCCGGTTCAGCAGCGGGAAGCTGCCTCGCGCGGCGGCGGCCTCTTCACCGGGCTGGTTCACCGCGCCCCAGATCGAGCGCCGATTGAGCTCCGCCCGCGCATCGCCGGTCTCCGGGATCCAGAGCGCGTCGCGCGCGGCGCCGAGCCGCCGCACGAGGTCCCGGTGCGCGTCCGTCGCTTCGGTGCGCGACAGCGCCGGCAGCGCGAAGGCTGCGAAGCGCGGGTTCGCCAGCGCGGGCACGACGAACTCGGCGCCGGTGAGCGGGTTGCGGTCGCGCTGGTCGAGCACGACGCGGCCCTCGCGCACGCCGTAGGCCATCCCCCGCCCGAGCCGCCAGAGCGGCCCCGCGGCGAGGATGCCGATATCGAGCGCCGGCAGCGACGCGTCGGCGACGTCGACCAGCAGGTAGCGCGCGGTCGCGGCGCCGCTCCGCAGCACGACGACGTTGCCGTTGGCCTCATCCCCGGTGCTCGCCGGCACCGCGCCGGTGTCGTGGGCGATGCCGGCCGCGTCGATCGAGGAGCCTGTGCCGGACAGGGCCACGGCCTGCCCGTTGGTGAGCCGCGCGGCGTAGATGCGGATGGCCCGGTAGAAGACCTGCCGCTCTCCTGCGGTGATGTTGAGCCGGTTCAGCGGCGGCATGGCGACGGCGGCGGAGGACCCGAGGAGCGTGCCGTTCTCGGCCGCGGCGGCGTCGTTCGTGGCGGCGGCGATCGTCCCGCGCGTGACGACGCCGTTGGAGCGCGTCACCGCCGCCTGGAACTGGACTGCGTTGGAGCGGACGACGCGGTGGGTCAGGCTGACGCTGGTCGCGCTGGCGCCGGTGACGCGCACCTGGACGGAGTCGACGTTGCTGCCGTTGTCGAGGCTGACATGCCCGACGAAGCCCGTGGCCACCGTGGCGGCGGTCTGCTGCTCGACGTGCAGCGTAGCGGCACCCGAGACCACCACGGTGAGCGAGCCGCCGTCGACAGCCCGCGTCGCCGCCGCCGGTGTCCCCGCGGCGGGCAGGATGGGCATGGTCGGGAAGGCGCCGAGCTCGACCTGCGGCAGCGCGAGGCGGACGGTGACGTCGTGGGTGCCGGCGTTGAAGTTGAAGGCCGCGAAGGGCCGGATCCGCGCGACGGTGGCGCCGCCCGACAGCGTCATCACCTGCACGGCTCGCTGCGCAGCCAGCCGCCCGGTACCCGGGACGGTCTGGTTCTCGAAGCCCTGGCGGACGACGGTCGCGGTGCTGGTCAGCTCGGCGATCCAGGCCTGATGCGTGGCGATGCCGCCGGCCGCGACGGCTTCCAGCTTGGCGAAGTAGGAATGGGCGAAGGTGTTCCCGTTGGCGCCGGCGATCGCCGAGGAGTCCTCGAACCAGACGTAGCCGCTGCCGGTGCCGGAGGGCACGGTCCCGGTGAAGCGCACGGCGACGTAAGGCATGCCGTTCTCGGTGCCGGTGCCCGCGATCTGCGCGGCGATCCCGTTGGCGCCACCGATGGCCCAGTTCGTCGGTGCCGTGCCGGGGCTGCCGATTACCGCTCCCTCGGCCCGCGGGTTCCGCACCCCGTTGGTGCGCGCCGGCTCGACCAGCAGGCCAAGGCGGGCGAGCGTCGCCGGGTCGTGCGCGATGCGCCATTCCGAGCCGGCGGCGATGGAGAGGTCGCCGACCGCGTTGAAGACCGTCGCTTCGCCGGTGCCGGCGCCGCCCCGCGTGCCGGACCAGCCGGTCATGGCGGAGGGCGTGGCGGCGAGGAAGTCGAGGCCGACGAGCGGCGTCGCCTCGACGAGCGCCTCCAGCGTCCCGAGCCGCCAGCGCGCGGTGGCGGTAGCGCTGAGGTTGGTGGAGACCAGCGCCACCGCCTCGACCGGCGTCGCGGTGCCGAAATCGACCAGGATGGACGCCGCCCCGCCCGTGAAGCGCCCGCGCAGCCGCGGCTGCGGGTCGCGGAGGTTGGCCGCGGGCATGCTGGCGGCGGTCGGCGTCAGCGCGGTGAGCGCGACGGCGTCGCGGACGCGCTCGTCGTGGAGGAAGGCGCCGGGCATCAGTCGGATCCTGCGAGGATGATCTCGACGCGCCGCCCGGCCAGCGCCTCACGCCAGCCCACGACGACGCCGGAGAGGCCGGCGTCGAGGCCGTACGCCGGGTATGCGATGCGCCCGATCTGGCCGATCTCGATCTGGCCGAGGTAGCGGTCGGTGGTGACGGCCACGAGCCGCGGCCCGCGCTCGATCCAGTCCCGCCAGCGCGCCGCACGCGCCGCCGCGGCGACCTCGGTCGCGTAAAGGCCGGGCAGCGCCAGGCTGCGCTGCTGGGCGACGCGGCTGGTGACCAGCGTGCTCTCGGCCCGGGCGACGGACTGCGCCGCCTCGAGCCGTTGGCGGTCGGCGGCCGGCACGCTGCCGGCCATGTTAGAGAGCGGCGACCAGTTGCGCCCCCAGGCGACCTCGACGACGCGCGGCGGCGGCTGGAAGGCGGCCGGCAGGGCGACGGGGCGGCATTCGAGGATCCACGCAGCGGGGATGTCGAACTGCGGCACCGGGTCGCGCGCCAGCGGATCCGAGAGGCGGAGCCGGCCGGTGCGGTCGCCGGCGAGGATGGCCCCGCAGCCCGCTAGCACGGTCAGCACCGTGGTCGTATTGGTCGTGACCCGGGCCATCTGGCCGGCGCCGGTGCCGCCCGTCAGCAGCACGTATCGGCCGCGCCATTGGTTGACCGTCCAGCCGGAGGCAGTGACCGAACCTCCCGCGCCGGCCGTCGCGGTGCCGCTGGTCTCGATGACGCCGAGCGGTCGGATGCGGGAGGCCAGGATGGGCCGGCGCGTCGTGACGGCGACGCGGGCGGGATTGGCGTGCGGGAAAGTGAAGCCGCGCTGCTCGTCGAAGCCGCCCTCCACCACCACCGAGACGCCCCAGTGCCAGAAGGACTGCAGCCCCGTGCCGCTGGCACGGCGGATCTCGTAGCGGCAGGGCAGATTGCCCGTGCGGCACCAGGGCAGGATCTGGCCCGCGACGTTGGCGCTGTCGAAGGCGTGGCACCAGACCAGCTTGCCCGACAGGATGAAGCCGAGCCGTGCGCGGCCGGCGCCGTACCAGGCATAGTCGATCACCGCCATCTGGATGCGGGTCGGGTCGATCACCCGCCCGGACCGCCCGGTGCCGCCGAGCCCGTCCAGCGTCCAGTCGCGCTGGGCGACGCGGGTGTCGACCACGCCGTTGCCGGTGTTGGTCCGCCGCACCGCCCAGAGCCCAGCGCTGTCCTGCTCGAAGAAGACCCCGTTGTCGCTGTCGAACATGCCGACGCGGCGGGTGATGCCGGCGGCCGGAGCGCCGAACAGCACCGCGGCGGAGGCGTAGAGGCCCTTGCTGGGCTGGTAGCGGAAGTAGGGCTTGGACTGGCGGATCGCGACGTCGCCGGAGGCGGTGACGTCCATGCGCACGCCGCCCTCGATCGGCCGGTGGCCGATGGCGGCGCTGCCGCTGGTGAAGTTCTCCCAGCGCAGCGTTTGCAGGCCATACTCGAAGTCGACGTCGTAGACGTTCTGGCCGCGGCCGATCTTGAGGCGGCCGGAGGGGTCGAGCAGCTCGGCCGGGAAGCCGACCGGGACGGCACCCCAGTCCTGGTCATAGGGCAGCATGGACATCGGGAACTCCGGTCAGCGCAGCCAGCCGCCGCGCGGGGCGAGCCAGGAGCGTGGGCGCGTGGTGTCAGCCGGCGCGGCGCCGGACGAAGCGGTAGTCGGCACCGCAACGGGCGGTGCTGTGGTCAGCGGTGCGTCGGCCGCCTCGTCGCGCAGACGTGCCCAGAAGTGCTCGCCGTAGCGGTCCGCGCCGAGCAGCCAGAGCGCCGCGCGCGCCAGCACCGCGCAGTCCAGCGCCTCGTTGCGTTCGCGCAGCTTGGCCCATTCCTGCCGCGCGAAGCCGAGCGCGCCGAGGTCGATGTCCTGCGCCGCCTGCACCGCGGCCAGCGCATCGCGCAGCAGCACCTGGTCCCAGGTCGCATTCTCCGCGATGCGGTTGTCGGCGAGGCGCAGCGCCTCCTTCTGCGCCGCGGACAGGTGCCGCAGCGCGATCACCGGCACTTTGGCAATGCCGAGCGCGGACGCCGCCTCGAGCCGGCCATGGCCGGCGATGAGCACGCCTTCCTCGTCCACCAGCAGCGGGGTGGTGAACCCGAAGGCCAGCATGCTGGCCTTGATCTGCTCGATTTGCGCAGCGCCGTGCACGCGCGCATTGCCGGCGTGCGCGCGCAGCTCCGCCACCGGGCGCAGCAGGATCTTCGCCGCCATCCAGGGGAGCGTCATGATGCCATCCGGTTTGCAGGTGGTTTGCAGGGCCACGGCGCGGCGTCGGTTTGCGGCTAATGATCTGAAGGCGTGCAGAAAGGCCGCAAACCGCAACCCTGATTTATGACCTGGCGCTAGCGATGTTGCGCGCTTCCGCCCCCCCGCATACGCCGGGCCCAGGAAGGACCCTGCGGCTCGCGAGCCACAGTGACTGATCATCTGGCGAGTGGCGCGGGAGCCGCGGTGCTCGACGCACCTTCTCGACTTGTCACCACCATAGCCAACTCGATTTACGCGCCGCCATAGCGCGAATTGTAACGGTCATTCCGACGTTTCGCGCTGCACTGGCTTGTCTCACTGCTTGCGCCGAGGCGTCAGCAGGGCGGCTATCAAACGCGCACTACTTGGGGCGGAAGTAGCCAGGCATGTCTGGTTGTTCCTCAAACTGGACGCTTGGATCCAGCCGATGCCAGAGATGGACGCCGTCGGGGAACAGATTGCCAGACGGCGTGATCGTAGCGCCCATTGGGCCGAGTAGATCGCGGGCTAGCGCATAGATGTGGGAGGCGATCCGACTACGGCGGGTACACACCACCAGACCGCTTGCGAACCACAGATCTGCATGCGGCGCTGGACAGGGCGTGAAGCTGCAAACCGATCCATCATCTGCAGTCACCGTGAGCCACTGCCCGTTATGGTCCCGTCCGAAGTCGAAGTTCAGCGTGCGCGGCTGTCCATTCTTGTCGACAAAGTCTGCCCGGCAATTGATCCGATCTATCGTCAGGCTCAGGCTTGCAATACCCGGTAAGGCGGAAGGAAGTGGGTGGGCCGGTGCCGACATATTGATCCTCGTAGCTGACCGCTTCTTCAATCACGATACGGGAAGTTGAGGGTATCGGTTCAATGTATCTCACGCCGCTTGCCGGCGTGGTGCCAGGTGGAAGTGCATCGCGAGGATGCCGAGCGCTGCGACTAGGATGTCCAACTGCACCTCGATGATCTCGACGCGCTGGATTCCGGGGTCGAAGGCGTGATCGACACCGAAGCCGAGGCCCGTCCGCTCGATGCGTTCCAGGGTGTAAAGGTCCTGGCAATCCTCGCCGGCGAAGAAGCCGGGCCGCTGCAGGATGTGGCGCGCGAAGAACTCCGCCAGATCCGCGCGCAACGCCTTGCGCAGCCCGGCGATGCCGAGCCGGCCGGTGCTCACCTGGTAGGAGAGGACCGCGTACTCGAGCCGCCGGAAACGGATCACCTCCTCGCCCCCGCGCCCCACCACCGGCAGGACCGAGACGGGTGCCCCATGGGTAACCACAGCGCGCAGCGTATCGCCATCCTCGTACCAGCCGACGCGGCAATGGGCACCGCGATGATCGCGCTTGAACATATCGCCGGCCGCGGCCTCGAAGGCGTCCTTGGCCAGACCGGCCAGGACGGGCTCGACGCTCTCATCGCGGCCGACGTACTCCGCGAAGGACGACCGCGCCTGAAGCGCCGCGAGGTCCGACGCAGCGTCGAACACCTTCGGGTACCGGAGGTACGCGAGCAGCGCAAAGTGCTTCGGGTCGAGCGGGACCGCGTCATCCGTGCTGTCGTCGGCGGGGGCGGAAATGGTGACCTTCAGGCGCGCGGCGCGTTCCTGCAGCAGCACCATGCCAGCCTCGGTGCCGAGCTCCGCGATGTGGTGGAGATCCGCCACCAGCCCGCTCGGCAGCGCGTCCTCGGGCCCCTCGAACAGCTTCGTCAGCGCGGCTCGCGCCTCCGGCTCCGGCAGGTCAAAGATGGTCGAATCGGACGGGTCGGCGCCATGCGCCTCGCGCTCGAACAACTCGCGGAAGAGCTCCAGGCTCACGGTGCGCAGGAACTTGGGATTGACGAACTTCCTCAAGTCGGAGGCCATGGGCGGGGTCTCGCTCGACAGGCGAAGGTTGGGGGGATGGGAACGCGTTCCGCGTTTGTTCTAGACAAGTGTCCCGCCCGGAGTCGAATCCTATTTCGCGGCGGCGATACGGTTCGGCGAGCCTCGGCATGAGGACTCGCGCTGCCGCCGGCGCGGCGATGCCGGCCACCACGAAGAAGCTCCGCTGCGCGGTCTACACGCGGAAATCCACCGACGAGGGCTTGGACAAGGAGTTCAACACGCTCGACGCCCAGCGCGAGGCCTGCGAGGCCTTCGTGGCCAGCCAGCGCGCCGAGGGCTGGGTGCTGGTCCGCGACCGGTATGACGACGGCGGCTTTTCAGGGGGCACGCTGGAGCGTCCTGCGCTGAAGCGACTGCTGGCCGACATCGAGGCCGGCCTGGTCGATGTCATCGTCGTCTACAAGATTGATCGCCTCTCCCGCTCGTTGATGGACTTTGCCAAGCTGGTGGAGGCCTTCGAGGCGCACCGGGTGACTTTCGTTTCGGTGACGCAGCCTTCGGCCGCGAGGTCGGCGTCAAGCCCTGCCGTGCCCGTGCCTCTGAGGCCTTTTCACGGTGTTTCCGCTCATGGCCATCCACACTGGAAGCACAGCACAGGATCGGAAAAATCGAGAGGCTTGGGCCTGAGATGCGCCGGATTCAGACGTCCGAGACGTTCGCCCCAGCGAAGCAGTTGCTGAATGTTGAAGCCCCACGCCGCCGCAAACATTATATAAAACAGATGGTTGCGGCTTGTAGACTGGATCGGACAAGTCCCGAGGGTCGGAGAGAAAGGCCCGGAGAGAGAGTTGCGCCGCGGCTCGCGACCCGACTCGAAGTCCCGAGGTGCGGGCTGAAAGCCTGGCGGAAGGCCGCGGCTTTGCGGGTCGTCGCCAGCACGGAGAACGAGATCTGGAAAACCGAATGGAGCACCGATAGGAACCGGGGAACAAAATTCTCTGGGCGGCAGCCGACGGCGGGAGGGGTTCAACGGGACGCTGAGCGATGGACACCCGGTGACGGCGCGCTACGTCGTCGAGTAGCCCGCGGACCTGAAGACCTACCTCGCCTTCGCCTATGCCGCCCTGGTCAAGAGCGCCGGCTCCTTCGCCTGCTGTGGCTCCGGTCCGACAGGTCCGTCCTCTGGCTGCTGCCGGACTTGGGCCCGCCTGCCCTCGTCGCCCGGCTGCTCACGCTGGCGGAGAGCGAGGCGGCCGGGCGGGTCTATGCGGCCTATAGCGGCGTTTACGTCGTCACTGCCCTGCTCTGGCTGTGGCTCGTCAACGGGCGGCGGGCCGACAGATGGGACGTCGCGGGGACCGCAGTCTGCCTGACAGGAAGCATGACGATCCTACTGGCGCCTCGGCAGACGTGAGGTCGCGCGTCGGCCTCGACGCCACGGCGCGGCGGAGCCGGGAGCAGGCCGCTCGTCGCGGGCGACGTCATCGGCCTACGGCACTCCCCTCCGCTACGGCGCTTTGCTGCGAGCATTGCGAGGGCCGGTGCCGCTCCGAGGATCATGAGGAAGAGCGCCAGCAGGGCGAGCGCCGGGTCGTGGTGGAGGGTCACTGACGTGGATCCTTCGGGGCCGTCACCAGCCCGCATGCCGGCCAGTGCGCTCGTCCTGCCGCAACACCTGCCCCGTGGCCGCATCCACCTGCAGCTTCATGCGCCGGCCGCTCCGGTCCGTGGCCTTCACCTCGATGACGCCCCGCTCGCGCTCCATCTCGTGGATCTGGAAGCCCTGGCTCTCCAGTCGCGCGGCGACGTCTGAGAAGTTCAGGCCGCGGTCGGGCTGAGCCCGAGCGGGCTGGGCCATGGCGCTGCCGCCGGTCGCGACGGCTGAAGCGAGGGCGGCGGTGAGCAAGGTCTTCCGCATCGGTTGAACTCCGTTGGCTAGCGCCGCGCCGCGTCGTGCAGCCGGCATGGACCGCTTGTAGGCGCCACCCCCTGACGCCTGGCCGCACCGCGTCGTCAGCGACGCGTCAGCAGCCGAGGTATAGTGGTGCACCATGCCGCTTCGCCGCGCCCTGCTCTGTCTTGCCTTCATCGCCGCACCGGCCTGCGCCGCGCGCGCCGAAGACCGGCGCCGGCGTGAGCAGCAGGAGCGCGCCCGCCGCGCGCTCGCCGAGGGACGCATCCGCCCGCTCGCCGAGATCCTCGTTCTGCTGCAGCCGCGGCTCGGCGGCGAGGTGATCGGGGTAGAGTTGGACGAGGAGGACGGGATATTCGTCTACGAGATCAAGGTGCTGACGCCGCGCGGGCGGCGCCTGGAATACGAAGTGGACGCCGCGACGGGCCGCGTCCTGAAGGTGGACGACTGATGCGCCTGCTGCTGGCGGAGGACGACCCACGGATCGCGGCGCACGTGCGCCGCGCGCTCGAGGCGGCGGGCTACCTGGTGGACCTGGCCGCGGACGGCGAGGAGGCCCTGTTCCGCGGCGAGACGGAGGCGTACGCGCTCGTCGTGCTGGACCTCGGCCTGCCCCGCATGGACGGGCTCGCGGTGCTCAAGCGCTGGCGGGCGGAGGGGCGGCACATGCCGGTGCTCGTGCTGACCGCCCGCGGCGCCTGGTCCGAGCGCGTGGAGGGGATCGACGCGGGCGCAGACGACTACCTGCCGAAGCCCTTTCGCGTCGAGGAACTGCTGGCCCGGGTCCGCGCCCTGGTCCGCCGCTCGGCCGGGATCGGCTCCCCTGTCATCGAGGCCGGGCGCCTCGCGCTCGACACCAGGCTGAAGGAGGTCCGGCTGGACGGCGTGCCGGTCGCGCTGTCTGCGCTTGAATGGCGCTTCCTCAGCGTGCTCGCCCACCGGCGCGGCGAGGTCGTGCCCGTGGGCGAGATCGTCGAGCAGCTCTACGGCGACGACGACGCGCGCGACGCCAACGCGGTGGAGGCGCTGGTCGCGCGGCTTCGCCGCAAGCTCGGGGCCGACGCGGTCGAGACGCGCCGGGGGCTTGGCTACGCGCTACCCGCCGCACCTTCGCCGGCGTGACGCGGGCGCGCTCCCTTCGCCTACGGCTGCTTCTGGCCGGGCTCGTCTCCATCGGCGTCGTCCTCGCCGGCGCGACGGCGGGGCTGTCGCTGCTCTTCGAGCGCCACGCCGAGCGCCAGCTTACGCGCGAGCTCACGGCTGTTGTGGAGGGGCTGGCGGCGCAGCTGGACCGCGACCGGGCGGGTGGTGCCTGGGTGCTCGGCGCGCCGCCGGGCGACCCACGCTACGACCGCCCGCTTTCGGGCTTCTACTGGCAGGTCTCGCCGAGCGCGGGCGGCGCGCCGGTCCTGCAATCCCGTTCGCTGTGGGACGCGACCCTCGCCCTCCCGCCGCCCGCGGACGGCGCGCTGACGCGGATTCCGGGCCCGGGCGGTGCGCCGCTGCTGGCGATCCGCCGGGACATCACCATGCCGACGCGCCTCGGCGGCGAGCGGCTCGTCGTCCTCGCCGCCCGAGACGCCGCGGAGGTGGAAGAGGCCGGCGCGGGCTTCCGGAGGGATCTGCTGCCCTTCCTCGCGTTCATCGCCGCCCTGCTGCTCGCTGCCTCGATGCTCCAGCTCTCCGTGGGCCTGGCGCCGCTCGGCGCCGTGCGCCAACGCTTGGCGGCGATCCGCTCGGGGCGCGAGGCGCGGCTCGGCGAGGCGGGTCTGCCGGCGGAGATCCAGCCCCTCGCCCGCGAACTGGACGGCCTGCTCGCGCAGCGCGAGCGTGACGTGGCCGCGGCGCGCACCCGTGCCGGCGACCTCGCTCACGGTCTCAAAACGCCCATCCAGGTCCTGATCGCCGAGGCCGAGCGCCTGGAGGAGGCGGGCCAGTGCGAGGCGGCTGCGGCGGTGGGCGACGCGACCGAGGCGATGCGCCGCCATGTCGAACGCGAGCTGGCCCGCGCCCGCCGGGCCGGGCGCGCCCGGGGCGAGCGCGCGGAGCCGTGGCGTGTGGCGAAGCGCCTCATCGCCGTGCTGTCTCGCACCGCCGAGGGCGCGCGGCTCCGCTGGGAGGTCGGCGGCCCGCCGGAGGCCGCCGCGGCAATCCACGAGGACGACCTGGCGGAGGCGCTCGGCGCGCTGATGGAGAACGCGGCCCGGTTCGCCGCGGCCGCAGTGCGGGTGGAGGTGCAGGAGGAAGACGGCTCGATTGCGGTCGCCGTGATGGACGACGGTCCCGGGCTCGCGACCTCCGACCACGCCGAGGCGCTGCGCCGGGGCGGGCGGCTGGACGAGGCCGGTGCGGGCTCGGGCCTCGGCCTGCCGATCGCGCGCGAGATCGCCGAGGGGGTGGGTGGATCGCTGCGCCTCGGGCCCACGCATCCAGGTGCGATGACCGTCGCGCTGGTCCTGCCCGTTGCCGGCGGGGGCGCTGGCCTGCCGAGAGCTGGCGCGGCCCGCGCTGACGGGACGCTGACGCCGGGCACGGGACTCGCGTCAGCGACAGTCCGGCAGGATCGGCGGGCACAACCAGGCTCCCCGCCATGACGACCGACCACGACCGCCACGATCTGCCGACGCTCTGGCTGCACTGGCTGACAGCCGCGGCGGTGCTCGCCGCCTGGGGACTCGGCAGTGCGATGGACTGGGCGCCGCGCGGCCCGGTGCGCGAGACGCTTCGGGAGGCGCATGTCGCCTGCGGACTTCTTGTGCTGGCGGCGGCCGCGGCGCGGCTCGTGTGGCGGCCACTTGCGCGCGCGCCGGTGCGGCTTCCTTCTCCTCGTTGGGTGCGGTGGGCGGAGAAGACGGTGAAGACGATGCTCTACGTGCTGCCACCCGCCGTCGCGCTGCTCGGCATTGCCATGCTCTGGGCAAAAGGCCGGGACGTGGCGCCCTTTGGCCTCGTCCTGCTCCCTACGCCCTGGCTGCGCGACCGTGCGCTGGGACATGCGCTGGAGGATCTGCATGCCATGGCCGCGGACGGACTGTTGCTGGTGGTCGGCCTCCACGCCGCGGCCTCTCTGCTGCACGGCTTGGTTCTGCGCGAC
Organism: Falsiroseomonas ponticola; assembly: GCF_016805305.1. GTDB lineage: Bacteria > Pseudomonadota > Alphaproteobacteria > Acetobacterales > Acetobacteraceae > Falsiroseomonas > Falsiroseomonas ponticola. Next base: position 1,493,371 of record NZ_JAERQN010000001.1, read on the forward strand.
GGTGTACTCGCCGGAATGCTGCCGGCTCGCCGCCGTCGGCCCGCCGCGTCGCCCGGGCCAGGGGCATGAGGCCGCTGTGGCACGGGGCAGCCCTGGCCGGCGCGGCGCTGCTCGCGGGCTGTGCCATGGATCCCGCCGCGGCGCCGCCGCGGGCGGTGTCCGACCGGCTTTGCGCCAGCCGCGCGGGTGACCCGCCGGCAGTGCCCCGTGCGCCGGTCGCCGCCGGCGACCGAGATCAGCTCGCAGCCGTTGGCTACTCCCCCGTTGCGCTGCGCGCGGCGGACGCTGTGGGCGCAGTGCCCTTGATGCTGAGGCTGGACGCGCCGGCGGGCACGGCCGGTGCCCCAGCTGCCCGGCTCGCCGCGCGGCAGGAACTCGTCGAGCGAATCCTGCAGGGGATGCTCGATGCCGCAGGCACCATCGCTGAGATCGACTGCGAGGGCGAGCGTGGCGACCAGCTCCGCACGCGCCTGCAGGCGGTGCAGGACCGGCGTGCGCGGCAGCTTGGCGTCGCGGGCCTGCTGCTCGGCGCGGGCACGGCCGCGCTGACGGGTGGGCTCTCGCTCGCGGGCGCTGCGGCCGCAGGCAGCGTGGCTGGCATCGCAGGGGGCGCGGCGGAGGCGTCGGCGGCTGGTGCGCTCCTGTTCGGCACGCCGCCCACGGGCCACCTTTCCACGCCTCGAAACCTGCTGCGGGAGGTCTGGGAACGTCCGGTGGAGCCGCGATTGATCCCTGCTTCCGTCTGGCGTTACCTCTCCTATCCCGACCGCGGCAGCGCGAGCCAGCTCGACCTGCTGCTCGCCGAATGGCGCACGCCCGAGATGCTCGGACCGCCTGGCTCGGAGCTGGAGCGGCGGAACGCCTCCGTCCTCTTCGGGGAGGCGGGGGAGTACACGCCCGGGCTGCTGGAGGTGCGCGACAAGATGCTCGACCTGCTCGAGGCCAGCATCGCGCTGATGCACCAGGACCTCCGGACCCTGCTGAGCGAGGTCCGCGGCCGGGTTGCGCGGGGTTCGGCCGGCGCGTCGCGGTACTAGGAGCCGTCTACGTCCTCGGCGGCGTCGGCAAGGCGGCTCGGCAGCAACTCGCCCCGCCGCTCTAGCAGCGGGTGCGCGACCGCGGCGAGGTGCCCGCCCACGCGCCGCAAGTCCCTCACCGCGTCGAGCAGTAGGCGCTCGGGCGCGCCGCCCGCGTCGGCGAGCCGCGCCATGGCGCCCCGTTCCGCCGCTCGCAGCGCCTCTTTACCGCGCACCAGGCGCCGCGCCGCGCCCGCGTCGGCGTGCAGGAAGACCGCGACCGCGAGCCGGAGCTGGTCGGCGAGCGCGGCGTGCAGCGCGTCGAGCTCGTCCAGCGCCGCGGGGGCGAGGGCGAGGCCGCGCCGCTGGCGCTTGGCTGCGTGGCGCACCAAGTCGCGCGAGACCACGTCGGCGGCGTGCTCCAGCGCGACGGCGAAGGCCCGCACTTCGTCGAGGCGTGCAGCCTCCTCGTCGCCCAGGCTCTCCCGGCGGACGCGCGCAAGGTAGCCGTGCAGCGCGCCGTGCAGCCGGTCCACCGCGTCGTCCATCCGCGCGACCGCCTTGGCGCCATCACGGTCGGCGCCGTCGCGGAACGCGGCGGCCGAACCCCGGACCATCGCCTCCAGCCCGTCGGCCATTCGCAGCGCCTCCCGCGCCGCGTTCGCCAGCGCAACGGTCGGCGTGCCCAGCGCCACCTCGTCCAGGTAGCGCGGCGCCCCCTCATCGGCCTCCAGCTCCCGTTCAGGCAGCAGCCGGGTGAGCAGTCGCGCAGTGCCGGACAGCAGTGGGAGGGCCAGCGCCGCGGCGGCGAGGTTGAAGGCGAGGTGGGCGTTGGCAACGAGCCGCGCAGGCGTTGGGTCGAGCGCAGCCAGCCAAGCCGCCGCGTGGGGTAGCACCGCGAGCCCGAGCATGCAGCCCGCCGCCCGGTTCAGCAGGTTGCCGGCGGGCAGCCGCAGCCGTGCGCGGTCCCGTCCGTCGCCGCCCGCCTCCAGCAGCGGGTTCAGGGCGCTGCCCAGGTTGGCGCCGAGCACCATGGCGAGGGAGGCATCGGGCCCGACCGCCCCGGTCCCGGCGAGTGATGCGACGAAGAGCACCCCCGCGATGGAGGAGTGCGCCGCCCAGGCAACGGCAGCGGCGAGCGCAAGATTGGCGAGCGGCTGGTCTGCGACAAGCCCCAGTGCCCGCCGCAGGCCGGGTGACGCCTCGACCGGCGCCATCGTCTCGGCCATCAGGTGGAGCGCGAGGAGCATCAGCCCGAGCCCGATCGTGGCGCGGCCAAGGTCGCGCGTGCGGGTCCGCTCCGCCCGGCGGAAGGCGACGACACCAGCAAGGATCAACAGCGGGAAGACGGCGGAGACATCGAAGGCGAGCGCCTGCACGACCAGGGCCGTGCCGACGTTGGCGCCCAACATGGCGGCGAGCGCCGGGGCAAGGGCGACCGCGCCGGCGGCGGCGAAGGAGCCGAGCATCAGGGCCGTCGCGGTGCTACTCTGGAGCGCAGTGGTAACGCCGAGGCCGGCCAGGAAGGCGCGGCCGCGGCCCTCCAGCGCCACCCCGAGCCAGACCCGCAGGCGGCTGCCGAAGGCGCGCTCGATCCCGCTGCGGACCATGTGCAGGCCCCAAAGCAGCAGGGCCGCCTCGCCCGCCAGCTCAATCAGGATTCTCAGCTCTGCCATTGCGCCGAAGTATGCCGACGTCCCGCGACCAATGTCCAAATGTGCCGTCTGCCCGGCCCCGCGTTGGCTTTGCCACCGTGGGGCGCCTTGGCCGCACCGCCCGAGAGGCTACGAACCTCTGCTCGACATAAGCTGCTGGGCGGAATGGCAGAGAGCATGGGTGATGCTCTCGCAAAGGGCTGGCAAGATCTTCGCAGCGTCGACAGCCAGTCTGGACACGGCATATCCCTGTTCGCGCGAGAGGGCGCGTCGTACGGCGGGGGACGTGTCGGCGAAGGTCTGCGGCGGCTTTTGGCGCCGGGCGGCTCTGCAAACCTGCCCCGGCGGCGGTCGTTGAGGTGCGTCGTTAGCAGGTTGGCGGCCGAAAAGAGCCCGAGCAGGCATGGCGTGGTGAGGGTGAAGGCCGTCTGAGGCCGGTGCCGCTGGGTCTCGATGCCCACGGTGCGCGAAGTCTCCGACCGTGCGACGGCAGCAATCCGCCGCACCGGTCGCCCTGCGGAAGCCGACTATCGGCGCTCAATGAGGGTAAAGGCCAGCGTACTCCCAATCCGCGAGTCGGAACCAAGGAGGGTCGCGGCCTCGTTCCTTTCTCCGGCCGCGCACCATTTGGACATGTCCGGCTTTCTCTCCCTCACGGATTCGCTGAGGGCGGCGGTATCTCGCAGATCTGCAGAGGCCGCGGCAGACATGACGTAGCCGACCACGCCATCAGCCGCCCAGCATCCTCCGCAGCACCGCGATGACGCTGCCTTCGCCCACAAGCAGCAGGAGCACGATGGCTGCGAGCACGACCTCAATGCGCCCGAGCCGCTCATTGGCCTGCTTCCACCGCTCGGCGCAGACCGCCTCGTGCACGGCGAGCTTCGTCGCCACGTCGTCCTCGCTCATCGTGTAGTCCCCCATTCCCTACAGCCGCTCGACGATCCGGAAGGCGCGATTCAGCAAAGGGAAGCTCCCGCGCGCCGCGGCAGCCTCTTCGCCTGGCTGGTTCACCGCGCCCCAGATCGCCCGCCGGTTCGTCTCAGCCCGCACGTCACCGGTTTCCGGGATCCAGAGCGCGTCGCGCGCCGCTCCCAGGCGTCGCACCAAATCGCGGTGCGCGTCCGCCGCCTCGGCGCGCGACAGGGCCGGCAGCGTGAAGGCGGCAAAGCGCGGGTTGGCCAGCGCGGGCACCACGAACTCGGCGCCGGTGAGCGGGTTGCGGTCGCGCTGGTCGAGCACCACGCGGCCCTCGCGCACGCCGTAGGCCATGCCGCGCCCGAGCCGCCAGAGCGGCCCGGCGGCGAGGATGCCGATGTCGATGGCCGGCAGCGACGCGTCGGCGACGTCGACCAGCAGGTAGCGCGCCGTCGCCGCGCCGCTGCGCAGCAGGACGACGTTGCCGTTGGCCTCGTCGCCCGTGCTCGCGGGCACCGTCCCGGTGTCGTGCGCGATGCCGGTGGCGTCGATCGAGGAGCCGGTGCCGGACAGCGCCACGGCCTGGCCGTTGGTGAGGCGCGCGGCATAGACTCGGATCGCCCGGTAGAAGACCTGCCGCTCCCCAGCGGTGATGTTGAGCCGGTTCATCGGCGGCATGACGACGGAGGCGGAGGCGCCGAGCTGCGTGCCGTTCTCGGCCGCGACCGCGTCGTTCGTCGCGGCCGCGATCGCCCCTCGCGTGACGACGCCGTTGGAGCGTGTGACGGCCGCCTGGAACTGGACCGTATTGGAGCGGACGACACGGTGCGTCAGGCTGACGCTGGTCGCGCTGGCGCCGGTGACGCGGACCTGGACGGAGTCGACGTTGCTGCCGTTGTCGAGGCTGACATGCCCGACGAAGCCCGTGGCCACCGTCGCGGCGGTCTGCTGCTCGACGTGCAGCGTCGCCGCGCCGGAGACTGCCACGGTGAGCGAGCCGCCATCCACGGCGCGCGTCGCCGCCGCCGGCGTCCCCGCGGCGGGCAGGATGGGCATGGTGGCGAAGGCGCCGAGCTCGACCTGCGGCAGGGCCAGGCGGACGGTGACGTCGTGTGTGCCGGCGTTGAAGTTGAAGGCCGCGAAGGGCCGGATGCGCGCGACGGTGGCGCCTCCGGACAGCGTCATCACCTGTACCGCGCGCTGCGCCGCGAGCCGCCCCGTGCCCGGGACCGTCTGGTTCTCGAAGCCCTGCCGGACCACGGTCGCGGTGCTGGTGAGCTCGGCAATCCAGGCCTGGTGCGTGGCGATGCCACCGGCCACTACGGCCTCGAGCTTGGCGAAGTAGGAGTGGGCGAAGGTGTTGCCGTTGGCGCCTGCGATCGCCGACGAATCCTCGAACCAGACGTAGCCGCTGCCGGTGCCGGACGGCACGGTCCCGGTGAAGCGCACCGCCATGTAAGGCAGGCCGTTCTCGGTGCCGGTCCCGGCGATCTGCGCCGCGATGCCGTTGGCACCCCCGATGGCCCAATTCGTCGGGGCCGTGCCGGGGCTGCCGATCACCCCTCCCTCGGCCCGCGGGTTCCGCACGGCGTTGGTGCGCGCCGGCTCGACCAGCAGGCCGAGGCGGGCGAGCGTCGCCGGGTCGTGCGCGATGCGCCATTCCGAGCCGGCGGCGACGGCCAGATCCCCGGCCGCGTTGAAGACAGTCGCCTCGCCGGTGCCGGTGCCGCCCCGCGTGCCGGACCAGCCGGTCATGGCGGAGGGCGTGGCGGCGAGGAAGTCGAGCCCGACGAGCGGCGTCGCCTCGACGAGCGCCTCCAGCGTCCCGAGCCGCCAGCGTGCCGTGGCGGTAGCGCTGAGGTTGGTCGAGACGAGCGCCACCGCCTCGACCGGCGTCGCGGTGCCGAAGTCGACCAGGATGGACGCCGCCCCGCCGGTGAAGCGCGCGCGCAGCCGCGGCTGCGGATCGCGCAGATTGGCCGCGGGCATGCCGGCCGCGGTCGGCGTCAGCGCGGTGAGCGCGACAGCGTCGCGGACGCGCTCGTCGTGGAGGAAGGCGCCGGGCATCAATCCGATCCTGCGAGGATGATCTCGACGCGCCGCCCGGCCAGCGCCTCGCGCCAGCCGACGACGACGCCGGAGAGGCCGGCGTCGAGGCCATAGGCCGGGTAGGCGATGCGCCCGATCTGGCCGATCTCGATCTGGCCGAGGTAGCGGTCGGTGGTGACGGCGACGATCCGCGGCCCGCGCTCGACCCAGTCGCGCCAGCGCCCCGCGCGGGCAGCCGCGGCGGCCTCGGTGGCGTAGAGCCCGGGCAGCGCCAGGCTGCGCTGCTGGGCGACGCGGCTGGTGACCAGCGTGCTCTCGGCCCGGGCGACGGACTGCGCGGCCTCGAGGCGCTGGCGATCGGCCGCGGGGACGCTGCCCGCCATGTTGGAGAGCGGCGACCAGTTTCGGCCCCAGGCGACCTCGACGACGCGCGGCGGCGGCTGGAAGGCGGCCGGCAGTGCGACGGGGCGGCATTCAAGGATCCAGGCCGCGGGGATGTCGAATTGCGGCACCGGGTCGCGCGCCAGGGGGTCGGAGAGGCGGAGCCGGCCCGTGCGGTCGCCGGCGAGGATGGCTCCGCAGCCCGCGAGCACTGTCTCCGCCGCAGCCAGCGCGGTGGTGGGCGTCGCGGCCTGGTAGAAGCCGATCGGGCCGGGGAGGTCGGCGTCGGCCAGCGTCCAGGCGTCGGCGTCGAACTCCGCCGCGCCGAAGCCCGGGCCGAGGGTCTGCAGCAGGCGGCGCAGCACCCCGGCGGTTGTCTCGACATAGCCCTCGCCGGCGTCGCCGCGGACATCGCAAGTCACGGCGCCGTCCGGGCTGGCGCCGACCTGGAAGCAGCCCTGGGCCGGCCAGTCGCGGGCCTGCCCGACGGTCGGCGTGCCGGCGACTAGGGTCTGGGCGACGCCGCGGATGCGCACGGCATCGTGGGCTTGGATCGCGCGCCAGGAGGACTGCCAGGTCGGCAGCGCGCCGGCGCCGAGGTCGACGTTGCCGAGGAAGACGGGTGCCGCGTTGAAGATCCTGCCCAGCGCGACGGGCTTGGGCTTGCCCTTGAGGTCGGCGCCGCCCTCGAGGCCGCCCGTCCCCTGGTACAGGATCGGCTGCAGCGGCGTGTTCAGCCGGTCGGTGGCATCGGCGAGGGCGATGCGGGCGCGCTGTCCCTCGGTGCGGTCCACGGCGGCGACGGTTCCTGCGAAGACCAGTCGGGCCTGGGCCAGCGGCGTGCCGACATCGGAGGCGCGCGGGCTGCGCACCTCGGCGAGGCGGACCGCGACGGCGCGGCCGGTGGCGGTGCCGTAGCGGGCAAGGTCGGCGGCGAAGCCGTCGCCGTCCCAGATCTCGATCGCGGCCGCGGCGAGTGCAGCCCGGCCACCGAGGCCGAGGGCGTCCACCGCGGTCTGGCCGACCTCGACGTCGCCGAGCAGGCGCGGCGTCCAGGGCGTGCTGGCGGGCGTGTCGGCCGGCGCGCTGGCGTAGCCGGCCGAGGCGATGCGCAGCGTGCGGAGATTGCTCGGGCTGACGAAGGCGGCCGGCAGCGTCGCCGGGGCGAGCGCGGCGGCGGGCGCGAAGGCTTCCATCGGGGATCAGCCTCCTGGTGTCAGCCGCCTTGGCCGCGGACTTCGATCTCGACGAGCACGACGACAGCGGCGGGCTGACCGCCGGGGGTGAGGATGGGGCGCGTCGGCATGCGTCAGGCCGCCAGGATCGCGTCGGGGTCGAGGCCGAGCGCGGCGAGGAAGCCGCGCACCTGGACGTCGTCCTGGGCGATGGTGCTCGCCGCCTCCCACCGTTCGCGCAGCAGCAGCTCGGCGTCGGAGAGCTCGGCGTCCGGCCGGCCGATCTTGAGCGCGGCGCGGGCGTCGCGGAGCTTGCCGGCGATGCCCACGCGCTCGACCACGACGAGCTTCGGGATCAGCGGCGGCGCCGCGGGCGACGGGTCGGGCGGCGTGGGCGGCGCCGGCGGATCGACGATGGTCACCTCGTCCATGCCGCCGGCGCGGGCGATGGCCTCGACCAGCGGCGCCTCGACCGGCGCGGGCAGCCCGACCGAGGTGCGGTGCGCCTCCAACGCCACGGCGAAGTCGGCGACGCGCTGCTCCAGCGTGCCGGCGAAGCCGTCATAGACGGCGCGCGCGATCTCGATGCCCGGCATGGCTCAGACTCCCGCGAAGAGGGCGTAGTTGCAGATCAGGGCGGGCGGCATGTTGGCGGAGCCGCCCGCGCCGGCGTTCTGGATGCTGATGCCGGTGCCGGCGGGGCCGTGATTGTGGTCGCCGTTGCCCTGCACGAAGCTGCCGTCGCCGTAGTATTCCCAGGCCGGCCTGCCGTACTTGAAGACGAATTTCTCCATGAAGTTCGCCGGGTTGGCGACGGGGTTGGCCGGCACCCAGCGGTACGGGCCGTAGATGATGTTGCCGTCGCCGTCGCTGCCGTAAGTGTTGTCCCAGACCGTCTCCTGGCCGATCAGCAGCCCGTGGCCGTGCCAGCCCGCGTTGCCGTGCCAATGCGAGGGATCGTTCACGCCGTGCGCGTGCGCCGGCATGCGCTCGTCGCCGCCGCCCGCGCCGAGCGTCGTGCCAGCGATGCCGCTGTTCCCCGCCGTGACGCGGTTCGCCGCGGTGCCGCCGAGGTTGTCGCGCCCGAAGATCGCCCTCCCGCGCAGGTCTGGCGTGCCGAAGGTGGTGCTGCCGTCGCCGGCGCCGAAGCTCGTGCCGATCGCCGCGAAGAGCGCGGCGTAGGCGCTGCGCGAGAGGTTCTGGCCGTTCGGCCAGACGCAGAGCGGCGGCAGCGAGGCGCCGGCGATCGGGATCAGCTCGCCGACGATGCGGCCGAAGTTTTGGGGCGCGGCGAGCAGCGCGGTCCAGCCCGGGCCGGTGTTGAAGAGCTCGGCCGAGAAGCCCGGGTTCAGCGTGACGGTGGCGCCGCCGTTCACCGTCTCCGTGCCGGCGGGATCCACCACCAGGTCGGCGGTGCCGCTGTTGCGCACCAGCACGCCCATCCCCGGCGGGACGACGGCGATGGTTGGCAGCGCGAGGGTCGCCGGCGCCGCCCCGGTGAAGACCACGAGGTTGCCGAGGTCGGCGAGGCTGAGCGTGGCGCCCGCGGCGAGCGGGAGCACCTCGCGCGCGTTCGGCTCCAGCACGGCGAAGACGTCCTTGGTGCCGGCCGGCAGCGCGACCGGGTTCCCGGCGTTGCTGCTGGCCAGCACCGTCGCCCGGGTGAGCGCGCCCGGCCTGCACCGCGCCGTAGCGCTCGGCGCAGCGCTCGACATGCAGCGCCAGGTCCTCGCGCTCCCGCGCGTGCAGGTCGCCATTCGTCATGTCAGCATCCTCGTGGTTCAGCGCAGCCAGCCGCCGCGGGGCGAGAGCCAGGCCCGTGGGCGCAGCGCGGCAGGTGAAGCCGCCGGCGACGTCTGCTCCACCTGCTTCTCCGCGGCGGGAAGCTGGTGCCGCAGCACCGGCGCATCGGCGGCCTCGTCGCGCAGCCGCTGCCAGAAGCGCTCGCCGTAGCGGTCCGCGCCGAGCAACCAGAGCGCGGCACGCGCCAGCACCGCGCAGTCCAGCGCCTCGTTCCTCTCGCGCAGCTTGGCCCATTCCTGCCGCGCGAAGCCGCGACGGTCCTTCGTCGTGCGCAGCTGCTCCGCGACCAGCTGCTTGACCCATCCCGGCTCGATGGCCCGCGGCAGGTGCACCCAGCCCGGCGGGAAGTCGGCGGCGTCACCGCGGCCGAGCCAGAGCCGGCGGTACAGATCGGCCTTCCACGCGGACGCCGACACGGTCCACAGCTTGAGGCCGTGCCGCAGCTTGCGGCCATCCACCAGGGCATCCACCCAGGTCGGCCCCTGCACCGGCTGCGCCCGGTTCCAGCCATCGACGCCCTTGGTGGGGGCGATGCGCGGGTCGCGCAGCCGGCGCAGCTGGCCATAGACCGCGGCGGTGTCGCGGCCGCCGGTGTCGATGCAGGCCTTGGCGATGCGCACCGCGCCACCGCCCGCCCGCGGCCAGTCCCGCGCCAGCAGCCGCGCGAGGTCGTCCCAGGGCTCGGGGCCACGCGGGCTGCCAGGGATCACCACGTGATCCACCAGCCAGGACGAGTATCCCTCCGCCCAGGCCCAGACATCGCATTCGAGGCGATCATCCTGCACGTCGACACCGGCGGTCAGCACCAGCGCGCCGGCGGGCACCACGCCGAGCGGGAAGTCCTCCCGCCGCTCGACCAGGCGCTCCCAATCCGGCGCCTCGCCCTGCTCCTGCCAGGTTTCGCCGAGCACCGTGTTCTTGAAGGTCTTCAGGTCCTCCGCCTTGCCCTGCGCCGCCTCCCAATCCCGCGCGATCTGCTCCCAGGACAGCCAGCCCACCGGCGAGTAGAGTGCCGAGATGTGGAAGCCGACCGTGTGCGGGTCCTCGGCCGTGGCGGTGGCCCGCCAATCGCCAGCGGCCAGCATCGCCGTCTTGTGATGCTCCTCGATCGCCGCGTCGCAGGCCTCGCAGTGGTAGCAGGCCGAGCGCGGGTCGCCCTTCTCCCAGATCAGCCGCTCGAAGCGCAGCCACTGCATCGCCCCGCAATGCGGGCAGGGCACGAAGAACCGCCGCTGATCCGAGGCGGCGTATTCCCGCTCGATCCGGCTGCGGCCGGCGATGGTGGGCGTCGAGACCAGGAAGGCCTTGCGCCGCCAGCCAAAGGTGCGGGCGCGGGCCTCGGCCAGCGCGATCGGATCACCCTCGCCCTCGACATCGCCGGGATAGGCGTCCACCTCGTCGAGGAACAGGAACCGCGCCGGCATGGAGCGCAGCCCCACCGCGCTGTTCGCCCCGGTGAGCACCAGGATACCGCCGGGGAACTCCTTCGACAGCATGGTATTGCCGCTGTCGCGCGAGCGCGCTGGCGCCACCCGCTCGCGCAGCGCCGGCGTCTCCTCCAGCAGCGGGTCGATGCGCTGCCGCGAGAAGCGCTTCGCCAGTTCGACGGTCGGCTGCACCGCCAGCACCGGCGCCGGCACGTGGTGCAGGATGTAGCCCAGCCAGTTGTTCCCCGCCTCCGTGCCCCCGGTCTGCGCCCCCTTCATGAAGACCACGCGCCGTGCCGGATGCGGCGCCGACAGCGCGTCCATGATGCCGCGCAGATACGGCGCGCGGGACGTCCGCCAGGGCCCCGGCTCCGACGAGCCGCGGCTGCTCAGCATCCGATGCCGCTCGGCCCATTCGGAGACGCTGAGCTGCGGCGGCGGCCGCAGCATGCGCCCGGCGCGGCGGTGCACATGCTCACGCGCCGGCGGCGCCGCGTCCATCGATGCCGCCCGCGGGATCGAAGCGATCGGCGGCCTCCGTCAGCAGTTCCGCGACATGCTGCTGCAGGATGGTCTGCAGCAGGTGCGGATCGACGCCGAGCTCGGCGGCGATGACGCCGGCGACGCGGGCCGGCCAGTTCAGCAGCGCATCGCGCATGGCGCCGGCGATCTCGTCGATGGCGGCATTGGCGGTGGCGACGTCCAGCAGCTTGCCCTTGCTCTCGTCGAGGGCGAGGCGCTGCGCCTCCACCTTGAGGGCGAGCTGCGCCACCTTCAGCCGGGCAAAGGGCGTGCCCTCGCCGCCGGCGCCGCCGGCGAGCGGCGAGCGCTGCGGATCGGCCGTCTCCGCCAGGCGGCGCCGTGTCTTGTCGACGTCCCACTGGCCGTCCGGCTCACGGGCGATGCGGCCGGCCCGCTCGGCCTTGTGCAGGGCGGTGTCGCTGACGCCGATGCGCCGCGCCGCCTCGCGGGTGGAGGGCGTGAGCTCGGGCATGATGATCCTCCCGCCGCCGGCGCTGGCCGGAACGCGTGAGGCCCGCCACCTTGCGGTAGCGGGCCTCCGTGATGGTGTCGTCGCTGCGCGGCGCGATCAGGCCGGCAGGTGGTAGATGCTGTAGCTGCCCTTCGCGCCGTCTTTGTTCGGGCCGACCATGCGGACCCGTTCCAGCACCTGCACCTCGATGCCCTGGCGCTTCTTGAGGCCGGCGAAGAACCCGCGGACCGTGTGCGCGGCCCAGCCGGTGGCCTCGGCGATCTGCGCCACCGTCGCCCCCTCGGGCCGGCGCAACATGGCGAGCACCTGCTCCTGCTTCGTGCCCTCGCGCGGCTTGCGCGGCGCGGCGGGATCACGCTGGGCGCGTGCCGGCTTGCTGGCCAGGGCGGCGCGCAGCCCCTCGATGGCGCGGCTGATCGGGTTGTTGGTGGCGTCCTGCGCCGGGCTGGCGTCCCAGGCGGTCAGTACCGCCTGCGCGGCCGTCACCACCTTCCGCGGGGCCCGCTCCGCCAGGGCCTGCTCCAGCAGGGCGGCGTCTTCTGCCGGCTGCTGCCATTCCTCGGCGGGGCCGTAGATGAAGGCCTCGTCCACGCCGAGCTTCTCGTGCCGGGGGCGGTCGTCGTCCTCCGCCTCGGGTTCGGCCTCGTACGGCGCCAGGGGCGTGGCCTGGGCGGGCTCGGGCGCAGGGGCGTCCCCACCCTCCGGCGCGGCGGCCTCCGCGCCCGTGGGCGCCGTGGGCGCGTCCTGCGCGGCTGCCAGGCGCTCGGCGTTGCGGCGAGCGATGGCGGCGGGGCTCTGCTCATCCTCCTCCGGCGCGGGGCCCGCGTTCGGGTCGATGCCGATAGCGCGCAGCCCCTCGTCGGTGATCTTGAGCAGCACGCTGTCGCCGTCCACAGTCCAGAGGGTGGCAGGCGTCCGATCGTAGTCGCTGCCGCGGAAGGCAATCACCAGGTCAGCGCGCAGCAGGGCCCGGGCCACCTTCTGGCGGGCGCCTGCGGGGAGCCGATCGGGCGGCAGGGCCAGATGGTCAGGATGCTGCGCGGCGGCGGTGAGGATCGCGTGCTGGGTGTCGGAAAGCGTCATCGTCGGGGTCTCCGGTGCTGCACCCGACCATCCGGGTGCTACCACCCCGAGCCCCGCCGGCGCAGGCCGGGCGGGGCAGTGTGCGAGGGGAGCCGCGTCAGGCGGCGAATTCGCCCCGGCGGAAGTGCTGGTCGGCGATCTCCCTGAGCTTCGCGGTGGCGTCGTGCAGCCAGGCCGTCTCGCCCCAGAGCACCGCCTCGGGGTCCGCGCCGAAGTGATCGGCGCTGGCCTGCTGCAGCTCGGCGAGCAGGGCGTCGAACTCCGCCTTCTTCGCCAGGAAGGCGTCGAGGCTCCGCTGCTGGTTGCGGGCGGCGCGGGCTTCGCGGTCGGTCATCGTCGTCTCCGTCTGCTGCGCGGTGCTCCGCGCGTGACGGACCATTCGCGCTGCGGCGGGGGCTGAGCCAAGCAAGATGCAGCGCAATCTTCGTGCTATGATTCTTCGGTCTGCATCACATCATGATCGGCGATGCCGCGCGCAGCGCCGATGTCCGCGAAGGTGCGATCCTCGCCGTCGAGCACCGCCGCCTCGCCCGTCGCCTCCTGCCAGCGGCGGACGATGACGTCGGCATAGGCCGGGTCGATCTCCAGCAGTACGGCACGCCGGCCGGTGCGCTCCGCCGCGAGCATCGTTGTGCCGGAGCCGCCGAAGGGATCCAGCACCGTGTCGCGCGGCTTGCTGCTGTTACGGATCGCCCGCTCGACCAGCGCGACCGGCTTCATCGTCGGGTGCAGGTCGTTCCGCGCCGGCTTGTCGAAGTGCCAGACATTCCCCTGGTCGCGCGCGCCGCACCAGTAGTGCTGCGCACCCGCCTTCCAGCCGTAGAGCATCGCCTCGAACTGCTGGTGGTAGTCGGCGCGGCCGAGCGCAAAGGTGTTCTTGGCCCAGATGATGGTGCTGGACCACTTCCCCCCCGCCTCCTGCCAGGCACGATGCAGCGTCGGCCATTCCGACGAGGACATGCAGACGTAGCAGGCGCCCTTCGTCACCGAGAGCAGGTTCGCCAGCGCCGGGCGCAGGAAGTCGAGGAAGCCCTGGCCCAGCGCGTCGTTGGCGATGGTCATGCGGGCCGCCGTGCCGCCGGTGTAACTGACATTGTAGGGTGGATCGCACCACGTCATGTCGGCAAGCGAACGAGTGCCCAGCGCGCGCTGCACGTCCGCCAGTTTCGTGGCGTCACCGCACAGCAGCCGGTGCTCGCCGCAGATCCACAGATCCCCGGCGCGGCTGACCGGCTCGGCCGGCGGGGCGGGTGCGTCATCGGCATCGTCCGCGAGCCCGGCATCGGCGGCGGCCAGCAGCCGGTCGAGCTCCATGCCCGAGAAGCCCAGCACGTCGAGATCGACGGCGGCCTCGTCGCGGATGCGGGCGATCTCCGCGGCGAGCAACGCCTCGTCCCAGCCGGAGTTCAGCGCGATCTGGTTGTCGGCCAGACGCAGCGCGCGCGCCTGGGCTTCCGTCAGGTGCGCCAGCCGGATCGCCGGCACCGACGCCATGCCGAGACGCTGCGCCGCCATGACGCGGCCGTGGCCGGCGACCAGCACGCCGGCGGCGTCCACCAGCACCGGGTTCACGAAGCCGAACTCGGCGATCGAGGCCGCGATCTGCGCCACCTGCGCCGCGGAATGCGTGCGCGCGTTCTCGGCATAGGGGACCAGCGCGGCGACCGGCAGGGAGACGACAGCGAGGTCAGGCTGCACGGGCCACCTCCGCGCGCGCCGTGGCCACGGCGTCATGGTCGCGGCCGTCCTCGGCCAGCGTCACCGGCAGGTCGGGATGCAGCATGCGCCAGCGGGCGATCGCCAGGTCGACATAGGCCGGGGCGAGCTCGACGGCGCGGACGCGCCGACCGGTCCGCTGGCCCGCCAGGATGGTCGTGCCGGAGCCGGCGAAAGGCTCGAACACCACCTCGCCCTCATCCGTGTAGGCGCGCATCAGGAACTCCGGCAGCGCCACCGGGAACACCGCGGGGTGCTCGGTCTCGATGCCGCGCCCCTTGTGGCGGGTGATGCGCAGCACGCTGTCCGGGATGCGCATCTCCTGCACGGGCAGGCCGATATGCGTGTACGCCTTCACCTCGCCGTCGGCGGCGCGCAGCCCGCTGCCCTTGTTCGGCGTGCCGGCCCATTTGCACGGCACGATCTTGTTGGCCTGCCGCGCCGTCCGGTTCAGATGGAACACCAGCTCGAAGGCCGGTGCGAGGCGGCCGTTCCAGTCCCCCGGCAAGCCGGGCCCCTGATCCCAGGCATACAGCCCGAAGCGCCGCCAGCCCTGGCCGCGCATCCAGTCCAGCCAGCCCTGCCAGTAGGGCTGCCATTCCCCGTCGCGGTGGATCAGACCGAGGTTCACCAGCACCTGGCCGTCCTCGGCCATCGCTGCCGCCGCGGCGCCGAACACGCCCTGCATCAGCGCATCCCAGTTTGAGACACCGCCGGTGGTGTAGTCGCGCTGGTTCCCATAGGGCGGGCTGGTGAACAGCAGCGCGGCGCGGTCCTCGCCCATCACGCGCGCCACGGTGGCGGCGTCGGTGCTGTCGCCGCAGAGCAGACGATGCTCGCCCAGCAGCCAGAGGTCCCCAGGGCGGGTGACGGCCTGGCGCGGTGGTTCCGGCTCGGCATCGGCAGGATCGTCCGCCGGCGCCCCCTCCGTCGCCGCCGCGCCATCCCCGCCCCCCTGGACCACGGGCGCCGACAGGGCCTCGGGCGCGTCGCCGTTGGACACGGCCTCTCCAGCCGCCGCGAGGATCTCGGCGATTTCCGCAGCCCCGAAGCCGGTGAGCTCGAGTTCGATGGCCTGTTCCAGGTCGAGCGCCCGCAGCGCATCCCGCAGCAGCGCCTGGTCCCAGGTCGCGTTCTCGGCGATGCGGTTGTCGGCGAGCCGCAGCGCCTCCTTCTGCGCCGCGGAGAGGTGGTGCAGCACGATGGTCGGCACCTTTTCGATGCCGAGCGCAACGGCCGCCTCGAGCCGGCCGTGGCCGGCGATCAGCACACCCGCCTCGTCCACCAGCAGCGGGTTGGTGAAGCCGAAGGCCAGCATGCTGGCCTTGATCTGCTCGATCTGCGCCGCGCCGTGCACCCGGGCGTTGCCGGCATGCGCGCGCAGATCGGCGACCGGCCGCAGCAGGATCTTCGCTGCCATCCAGGGGAGCGTCATCGGGGCATCCAGATCGTGAGGGGTGCAAACCATGCGAGGCGGGGCCGCCAAGCTGGCCCGGCCACAGTTTGCGGCTAACGGCTTGAGACGGCGCGGAAAGGTTGCAAACTACAAACCATAATTCCGGCCTGGCGCTAGCGAAGTGGCGCGCTTCCGCCCCCCGCATACAATATCCGTGGGAAGGACCCAAGCGAGCGATCTAATGAGTGCCTAGTCAGCGTAGTAGCGTTGGTAGATTTTCTTCTTGAGCGCGTCGAGTATTTCTTTTCACTGGCCCTGCGGTCTTTGCTTTCCTGGGCTTCTTTTCGGCGGGGGTTGGCTCTGCCGCAACATCCAGCCGCACGTCCGCAGGGTAGGTATGGTCTACTCCCTGCGGATTCCGCGCCGCCAGGGGGTCAATTGTAACAGCGGCGCCGGGCGCCTCCGTCTCCGCTGACAGCAGGGCGGCAGCCTCAGCGAGTGCCCGCGGCGCAGCCGGGGCGGGCACGGGCGCCTTCACCACGTGTTCAGTGGGGAGGCGCCCCTGCGCGTCGCGGGCCCGCTCCACGGCCTCCACCGCGGCTTCAAGGGCGGCGTGCACGAGCTTGGCGTGCCGCAGTGCAGCCGGATCGTCTGCATCGACATCGCCCACCTGCTCGGCTGCCGCGCTGGCGACCGTTACCAGCTGCTCGTGCATCGCCGTCAGGCGCTCGGCCACCTCGTCCGGCTCGACGGGACTGGCCTCGCTGAGCCAGCCTGCCACGATCACCTCGACCTCGCGCGCCATCCGGCTGGGCTGCACGCCCCGCCCCGCCAAGTCGGCCAGTCGCACCAGGGCGGTGTCGAGCGGACTCATCCGCTGCCTGCGTCCGGCCATCACTGCCCCCATGCCCGTTTGGAGCAGATGGTAGCGTGTTCCTTTTTCGTTCTCAACCTATGCTGCCCTGTGCCGCACCACCAGGCCGAAGTGCGCCGCCAGCACCGCCAGTGTCGCCACCAGCATCCCCTGCGCCTGCGGCGGGGCGACGGGGCGGCCGCCCCACCCCTGTCGCTGCGCCCACTCCCGCACCGACATCTCCAGGCCGAGCACATGCCAGGCGCAGGAGCCAGGCGCGCTGCCGTGGCCACCCAGCGCGTCCAGCGCCGCCGCCACCCGCTCGCGCGCCGAGGCCTGCCGCTCGGTGAGGGGATCGCCGCTGGCGCCGGGCACACGCAGCAGGGGCATGGCACGCAGCCCGTCCAGGGCAGCGGCGCGGAACACTCGGCGGAAGGCAGCGCCGGCGTCGTGCATTTCCTGCGTGATCGTGCCGTTGCCTAGCATCATCCCGAGTGTGTCCACCGCGCGGCGATGCTGCACCGGCGTACCGGTCTCGGGATCGGCCTCGCGGACGGGCGCCGAGAAATCTCCATGCTGCAGCCGCCACTGGCTGGGGGTGGCCAGGCTCTCCTGCTGGGCGCGCCCCTTGCTTTTGCGCTTACCGCCCATGGCTATGCCCTCCGTTGCGCGGCCCCCAGCGCCGCGTGGCTTCGTTCAGGACCGCCTGGCGCAGCCAGGGGTCGGTGATGTCCTCGATGGCCAGCGAGGCCACGCCCTGATCGCGCCAGACGCGGCGGCGCAGGGCTTCCATCTCGGGGCTGGTGGCCGGGCTGCGCGTGCCACGGTCGAGGCACGAGCGCGGCGGCCGAGGGGAGCCGGGGAGCGTCATGAGAGGACCGTCGCCTGGCGCGCGTGCGCGCGGGCGTCCCCTGGGGGAAGGAGAAGATTCAATAATAATGATAATTCAATGGGTCTCTCTCCCTGCCCGAGGGCGCGCGTGCGTGTCCATACGCGTGCGCGCGGGAAAAATTGAACTATTGAAGATCCACCCCGAGCCGGCCTCCCGCCTGGGGTTCCGGCCCGGAGATCCCTCATGCCGACGAGATTGTTCATTGCGAACCCTCCGTGAAGAGCGGCGGCCGGGTCGGCGCGGCCGCGGTGTAGAAGGTGGTCGGCTTCGTCGTGCCGGGCTCCTGCTCGGCAACAACCAGCCCCGCTTCGACCAGCGAAGCGAGGATCTCCTCCCGCTCGCGGCGCGTCAGGAACTGAGAGCGCCGCGTGACATCGCTGCGCGACTGGCGCCCGCCGTCGCGGATGATCTCCAGCAACCGCTTGTGCTTGGCCTCTGTGTCGTTGTCGGAGACCCGGCGCTCGGCCTCGCGGAGCATTGTGGCAACGCAGTGCTCGACCAGGAGGGAAGCCCAGGCGACGTCTCCCGCCTCCGTGACCGGCCGCGCCGGATCGCGGCTAACCGCGGCTATCATCGCCAGCTTCGCGGTGTTCTCGGCGTACCGGCCGAACAGCGCCGTGGCGTAGGTCCCGCGGTGCGAGCGGAGCAGGTCGGTGGCTTCGCGGCGCACGCGCGCCATCGCGGCCTCGGCGTCCGGGCTGACCGGCACGGTGTAGGCGTGGATCGGCGCCGAGGCCTCCATGGCATCGGCGATGTTCCCACCATGGCTGTGCCCGGGCACGCCGCGGGCGATCGCCTGCAGCGCCGACACCAGCGCCGGCGGCGGGTCCATCGGTGCCGGCGTCTCGTTGCGCTCTGGGTAGTCGTCGTCCGTCAGGAAGACCAGGAAGCGCGCGATGGAGCCGTCCGCCAGCGCGCCGCCTTCCAGCGCCGACCAGAACGGGCCCGGCACGGTGACGCCCCAGATGCAGGCGCAGGGCTGCTCGATGGTGACGCGTGGCCGTGCCTTCTGGTCGGCGTATTCGGCACCGATGTAGGGCTCAGCCGCCGATGTGTAGAGCTTGGTCAGCTCGGACCAGATGGCCGCCTTGTGTGCGGGCGCGCGCTGGCTCAGGACCAGCTTAAGGAACTGGCCGAATTCATCTACCTGGAACAGGCGGGCGGGATGCCGCTGCAGGGAGGTGAGTAGCCCGGCCGACGACGCCAGATCCTCGCCGCCGAGATAGCGATCGAGGCCAGCGGCATAGAGCGCGCGCTTTACGCAGCGACGGGCGTGGTCCTTGCCGCCGCCACTGTCGGCGATGCCGATGGCATAGACGTTGCTGCGCAGATCAGTGGGTGTGCGGTAGCGCCGGCCTGCGAGCGCGCCGACCAGGCAGATGGCGGCGCCAAGGGCGAGGAGAGGCTGCGGGCTGACGGCGCTGGCCGTGGCGTAGGCGACGAACTGGCCGAGCACGCCGTCTACCTGCAGGAGTTCCGGCGGCACACGGTAGGGCTTCGGCTCGGGCGCCCGCGGCATCGGCGTGGCCTCTGCCTTGGCGAGCAGCGCCGCCGCCGGGTGCGGCTGTGCCATCTGCGCGGCGATGGTGCCGTTCAGGGTGAGTGCGGGATCCGGCACCCAGCCGCGCTGCTCGGCCAGCCAGTAGATCGTCCCGGCGCCGACGCTGTGCGGCCGCAGCGAGGCCCAGCGGCGCTCCGGGGTGTCGGACCGCCCCGACTGGCCGGACTTCGGGGACTGGCGGGACCAGTCGAGCCAGAGCTCCCGGCCTTCCTCGCCGAGGGCGGCCTTGATCGCCGCGCCGACGGTGATCCATTCATTGCCGGGTAGGTCGTCATTCGGCAGCCAGGCCAGCGCGGCGGCGATGGCCTCACGCGTGCCCTTCGGGTCGCTGGGGCCGTGCCATTCGCTGCTGGGCGCCTCGGCCAGGATCGAGTTGATCCGCAGATCGTCCGGGATGAGCCTCCAGGCGGCGTCGAGAAAGGCGTGGCAGGCTGCCTCCTCCACTACGGGGAGCCTGTCCAGGGGCACGTCCAGCAGGTTGGCCTCCGGCCAGGCATAGGGCTGGCCGGTGTCGGGGTGCACGGCATAGGCGACGAACTGCTGCCCGCGGGCCAGCACCTCCAGCGGATGGCGCTTGCGCCCGGCAAAGGGGGTGGCCGCCCGATAGACCAGCATGCGCTTCGGGGCGCGGCCGACCCGCCAGCAGGGGGTGTCGCCGAGCATCTGCGTCGCCAGGTCGCCGAGCTGGATGGCCAGGGCGGGATCAAGGATGTCGATATCGATGCCGACGACCGCACCGGCGGCGATGCCGATCCCGCAGCCGGGCCAGCGCTGCCAGATGTCCACCTCGAAGGGCTTCGTGATGCGGTCGCAATGCCGGGCCCAGTCGGGATAGGGCGTCCACTGGCCGCCATGGTGGCGGCCCGGCACCTTGCTGCCCGGCATGATGGGGATGACGGGATAGCCGTTGTCCACCAGCCGGGCGCCGTACAATGCCATGAAGTTGGGAGCGGCAGTCATCCCGGCACCGCCTGCACCTTGGCCACGGCGCTGTTGATAGCGATCTGCTGCTCGATGAGGCTGTCGACGTAGGCGCCACAGACCGCCTCGATGAAGCCACGCCAGTCCTGCTCGGACCAGGTGGCCATGTCGGTGCGGCCGACGGCATCTATGTACTGGCCGGCGATGTCGCCGGCCGTGAGCATGGCGGCGACCTCCTGGTCGTTGGGATCAACCATGCGGCGTTCCCTCCAGAGGTTGAGGCAGAAGGGGGAGCAGGAGGGCACGGTCCAATGCACCCGCAGCGAGCGGGCCGGGTGCCACCAGAGCCAGTGCCAGGCGGGGCGTGGGCAGGTGCGGCATGTCACGCGAACCTCACGGCAGTGATTTCCGTGTACTGACCGACGGGCCGCACCTGGATGGCGCTGGGCTGGCGCAGCACGTCGCGCTGCTGCAGCGCCTCATCCACGGTGAAGGGCGGCGGCAGCTGCGGGGCGCGGCGCCGCCACCAGCTGACCGCCTTCTCGCGCGGAAAGCCGGTGTGCTCGAAGCAGACCCATTCGCTGTGCCGCGCCAGGCCGCACTCGTAGGTGACACGCAGCGAGGGCGGCTTGCCCGGCTTCTCATGCAGGGCGTAGGTGACGCCGGTGACGTCGCACCAGCTGGCCTGGATCTGTGTTGAGAGCAGGGCGTTGGACGCGGCCTGCGCCGCCACCTTCACCACGGGCGGCGGGAATTCATAATCGCACTCGATGCAGTGACGCGCGCTGGCGTGGTTGATGGTCTGGCATTCGGGACAGACCTTGATGGGCGCCTCGCCATCGCCGGCGGGTTCCTTCTTGCGGCCGTCCACCATGTCGATCGGCCCGTGCCGGGCGGTGTTGCCGGCGAAGTCGAGGACGAGGCAGTCGTCCTTGCCCTCGGCGAGGCGGGTGCCGCGGCCGACCATCTGCACGTAGAGGCCGACACTCTTGGTTGGGCGCAGCAGGGCGATGAGGTCAGTGCCCGGCGCGTCGAAGCCGGTGGTGAGCACGTTCGCGTTGGTGACGCAGCGCAGCCGCCCCGCCTTGAAGGCGGCAAGGATGCCGTCGCGCTCCGGCGCTGGCGTGTCGCCGGTGACGGTCTCACACGACACGCCGTGCTCGCGGATGGCGTCGCGGACATGCCGGGCATGGGCGACGCCGGAGCAGAACACCAGCCAGGAGCCGCGGCCCTCGCCGTGCTGCACGATTTCCGTCACCGCCGCCTGCGTGACCTCGTGGCGGTCCACTGCCGCCTCGAGGTCCTTGGCGATGAACTCGCCACCGCGGCTGCCGACGCCGCCGACGTCGAGCTGCGTCTCCGTCCGCTTCGGGATGACGGGCGAGAGATAGCCCTGCTGGATCATGTCCAGCACCGGCACCTCGTAGGCGATGTCGGTGAACAGCCGGTCCTTGCCCTCGTGCAGCAGGCCGCTGTCCAGCCGGTAGGGGGTGGCGGTGAAGCCCACCACCTTCAGCAGCCCGGCGTTGATCTCGTTCAGCTGCTTCAGGAAGGCGCGGTACATGCCGCTGTCGCCGCGCCCGAGCAGATGCGCCTCGTCGATCAGCACCAGGTCGCAGCGCTGCACCTGGTAGGCGTGGCGGTGGATGGACTGGATGCCGGCAAAGAGGATCTGCGCGTGGATGTCGCGACGCGACAGGCCGGCGGAGTAGATGCCGGCCGGTGCCTCGGGCCAGGCACGCACCAGCGCCATGAAATTTTGTTGGATCAACTCCCGTTGATGCGTGACCGTCAGGATGCGCGTGTCTGGCCACATGGTGATGGCGCGCTGCGTGAGTGCCGCGAGCACGACCGACTTTCCTGTGCCTGTCGGCAGCACCACCAGTGGGTTTCCGGTCGCGCGCTCGAAGTACGTGAACACCGCGTCAACCGCCGTCGATTGATAGGGGCGCAAATGTATCCTCATTGCGTCGCGCCCCCGAGATACGCGATGGCGAGACGCAACCGCTCCGACGAATGCCGCAGGAGGCCGATCCCCTGATTGCATGGCCCGCAGAGCAACCCACGCACGAGGCCGGTGTCATGGCAGTGGTCGATGTGCAGCTTGAAGTGGTCGGGTTCGTGGCGACCGCAGATGCGGCAGGAGCTCTGCTGGTCGAACACCATGGCGAGATAGGCCTCGCGATCGAGCCCATATTCAGCACGGATGCGAGTGAACTTGCTCTTGATCTTTCCGCGTTGGAGCGCGAGGCGGTTGCACTCGACACAGTTGTTCGACGCGACATACCGCTCGTAGTGACCGTGCCGGCACGGACGCGTGGCGTTGTAGGTCGTCCGGCCGTTGGATTGGGCTTGCAAAGCCAAAGTCATGTTGTCGGCGCTGCGCCGACCAGACTTGTGCCACCCGCCACGGGCGATACGCACGCACTCGACGCAATTCCGGCCCCTGGTGTATCGCAGGCCTGCGTGGCCGTGCTTGCAAGGCGATCCACGAAAATGACGTGCGCCGACGGCAACCGCGGCAGCATGGGTCGCTGGCAATTCGGTCGTCATGCCAACACCCCGTCGCGCCAGGTGCTGCCATCGGGCAGCCGGTAGCTGACCCAGTCCTCGCCGGCGTCGAGCTGCAGGCCCGGAACGAGGTCGGGGATATAGAGGTGCAGCGCGCAGCCAGCCTCCTGCTCGGCGCGCGCGGGGTGGTGGCCGTGCCGGGCGCAGTGCCAGGCGCCGTCCGCGACCGGGGTGGCGTGCAGGCAGGACCGGCAGTGCCGCTCCGCCGCCGCGCCGGCGTGGCAGACGGCGTGATGATCGCAGAGGCGGCATTCCCACCAGGCCGGATCCATGCTGATCCGCGCCGGGGGACGGGCTGCCTGGATGATGCGCGCCGCCTTCGCCAGGATTGCCGCGCCGGCCGCGGCGTCGTGATGGACGCGCTCCTGGTAGAGCGCGTCCGTGTCCTTGCAGACCGCCAGGTAGAAGGCGCGCTCGAGGCCGGCGAGCTGCATGTAGGCCTGCATCTGTGCCCAATGCAGCGGCTTGGAGGCGGCGACGCCCTCGGCCTTCAGCTTGGCGAAGGACTTCGCGCTGTGCGTCTTGAACTCGCAGACGTGCCAGGTCTTTGGGGCCTCGGGCAGGCCGAGCGCCACCGCGTCCATGCTGCCGCCGAAGTGGCCGCTGGCATCGCGCAGCTTCCACTGCCGGCCGGTGGCGGGATCCACCTCGAGCACGGTGACGCCGATGCGGCGGAGATCCGCGACGAAGCGCGCCTCCGCCAGGTTGCCCGTCTCGAACAGCCGCAGCAGCCTGCCTGTGTGCCGCGCCCGCGTCGCCCAGCGGAAGCTGTACCAGATGGCGCGCTCGCAGCCGGTGCCGATCAGCGAGGCGCCGAGATGCTCCCGGTAGCCGTGGTCCGCGGCCGCCTCATAGGCGGCGTAGATCGCGTCCACGGTCGAGTTGGTGGGGATGGGCAGGGCAACCATGCTCACCCCGCCCGCCGCCAGGGCGCCGTCGTCGAGGTGGCCGCCGCGGGGCGCGCCGGGGCCGCGGCCGGCTGCGCGGGGGCAGGGGACGGCCCCGTCGCCGGTCGCGGGGGTGCCGCGCCGCCGGCGGCGACGTAGCCCTTGACCTTGTTCTGCTTGCGCTGCTCCTCGGCCGGCCGGAGCTTGTCGCGGGTGTCGACCTCGACGGCGAGCGTCACCTGCATCGGGCGGAAGTGCAGCTGCTCGCTGTCGGTGACCTGCAGCTGGCCGACGGCGTGGCAGATGGCCGAGAGGGTGCGCTGGGCAATCTCGACCGTCTGCTGGTTCGGGTTCACCAGGTTCAGGTTGTCCCAGATCTTGCGGCCCTGGTGCGGGCCCTCGATGACGTCCATTTCCAGCCAGAGGTACTGGCCGTTGCCGGCGCGGGTGGCGCGCATCTCGCTTTGCACGATCTGCACGGTGTACCGCCCGGGCGGCAGGAGCTCGAAGGGCGCGGCGGGCTCGACGGCGCTGGCGTCGAAGTGCTGGTTCAGCTGGGCCATGGATCAGCTCCGTGCTGCGGGGGTGGCGTTGGCGTTGGCGTAGAACGGGATGTGCGCGGCGAAGTCGGGCCAGGAGAGCGGCAGCGTCTCCGGCAGGCCGAAGCGGTTCTTGGCCAGGAAGGCTGGGCGCTCGGCGGTGTGCAGCAGGCGATCGCCGCCGCTGATGCCGCGCACCACCTTCTTGTTGAAGCCGACGTCCGACTTCAGGGTGGTGACGCGGTAGTTGGCGAAGAGCACCGCATCGACGTGCTCCTGCACCAGCGCCGAGGCTCGCGCGTGCAGCTTCGGCTGGTAGCGGTCGTAGGGCTCGGTTTCGGGGCTATCGAAGCGCCGGATCTCGGTATGGGCGATCATGATGATGCCCATGCTGCGCTCGTCGCGCAGGGCGTTGAGGCCGTCGAGGACGCTGCGCCAGGTATCCAGCGCGGCCAGATAGCCCTTGCCGTAGCCGAAGGCCTCGATGTTCGGCTGGTTGTGCTGCAGCGCGGTGTGCTGCCAGATCAGCGGCTCCAGCCAGTCGAGGCTGTCCACCACGACGGTCTGGAAGTCATGCGGCTCGCTGTAGAGGGAGGCGAGTGCCTCCATCACCGCGTCAAAGCTGCGCAGCACGCCGAAGGTCGGCGCCTCGATCAGCCCGAGGCCGTCCTCGGTCTGGATGACAACGGGGCGCGGCGCGGAGGTGGCGAACAGCGTCTTGCCGACGCCGGCGACGCCGTAGGTAAGCAGCCGTGGCGGTGTGAGGCTGCTGCTGCTGCGCAGGGAGGCGAGGGAGATCGCCATCAGTGCGTCTCCGCCTTCGGCGTGCGCGGCTTCGCCTTGATGACGTTGACGTCGATGCTGCCACCGGCGCGGGCGACGACCTCGGCGAAGCTGTCGAGCGTCGGCTCGAAGGCGGCGACGTCCTTCGACCGTGCGATCGCGTCGCCTTCCAGCGGGATGCTGACCTGAATGCGGAGCTCGTAGCCCATCAGGCGGGATCCTTCTGTTCGAGGGTGTAGGAGGGACGGCCGGTCGCGACGGTGCGCGCCGCCGCGAAGACCTCGCGGATGCGCGGCGGCCAGGCCGTGAAGCGGCTCTCGGGGACGCGGATCTCGGTGGTGACGTAGTCGGCCGGGTCCTCGCCCCAGCCGCGGATCGTGGCGACGGCCCCGGCCAGCCGGCCCTGGTGCCAGTCCACCTTCTTCGGGAGGTCGGCGATCACCGCGAAGCCGTCCGCCTCGAGCCGGACCCGGCCGGTGTCCCTGCCGTCGGCCCGGCGCGCCGCGGTCGCAGCGTCCCCGAAGCGCTGATGCAGGGCATTGTTCAGCAGGTCCGCGAGGCGCTTGGCATCGGCCTTGAGCGCATCGACCTCGTCGAGGAGCAGAGCGAGATGGTCGACGGGCAAGCAGGCGACCTGTGCGGCGGTCATCGCTCGCAGCTGCGCCAGAGTGGTTCGGTTCGTCATCGGGCTTCCCTGCTGGAGAGTGGGATAGGGTCCGGCGGGCATGGTGGAGGCGCTCATCGGAAGGCGATCAGGCCGAACAGCCAGCACATGACGACGACGCTGCCGGCGTAGAGCGTGCCGCCGAGCAGGATGTGCAGGAGGTCGAGGATGCGGTGCCGCGTCACGCTGCGCTCCGCGTGATGGCGTCCGCCGGCGGCAGCGGGCCATGCTCGATGGCGTGGCGGCGTTCACGGCGCGCATCGTCGGCATCGGCGTCGCACCGCGCGCTGCGGTCGGCGACCTCGAGCCAGACATGCAGGGGCAGGACGACGAAGGGGGTGGCGCGATCGCGCCAGAGGAACAGCGCATCGTTGTCGCCGAGCCAGCGCTGCAGCGTCTTGAAGCCGTTGCCCTCGCCGCGGGCCTTGACCTCCGCCTTGATCGGCTCGGCGCCGCGCACATGAAGGTCGATGTCGGCGCCGTTGCCCTGGTAGTGTGAGGCGCCCGAGAGCGGCACGCGCTCGGCGCGGATGCCACACTTCGTGTGGAGCTCGACCAGCGCACGCTCGCGCCGGATGCCCTTGTCGCGGGAGGCCTTGCCCATCACGCCGCCTCCCGACCCAGAAGGTCGGCCAGCGCGTAGCCCGCCGCACTGCGTGCGCTCAGCGGCCGCGGCCGTACGATCAGCAGATAGGCGCAGCGTCCCTCTGCGACGCGGCGCTGCAGCAGGTGGCCGAGACCGGCCTCTGCCATTGCCCAGACGCGCCGCGCGATGGCTTCGAGGTCCTGGCGGCGCTCCGGCGGCAGCTCCGACGCGACCTTGTCCCGATCGCGGGCAAGCAGGCCAACGTGATAGACGATAGCGTCGCCGGGCGATGCATCGGCGTAGCGATCGCAAAGATCGTTCTCGGTCAGCACGGCATCCAGCAGATCGTCGATGTTCAGAAGCGTTTCGTCCGACAGCAGCTCAGCGGATGTGAAGCGCACCGATGGGTTCTCCCTTTCACGCATGGTTCGGCATCTCCTTCTCTACGGAGACGAAGGGTGATTTTTCCCACCGCTTCGCGTGGGTCTGCCGAGGCGTGCCGGCCGGCGGCCGCATGCCCGACGCCCGGAGCCAGCAGCGCAGGTCGGCGAGGGCGCGATAGAAGGTCGTGGAAGAGCGAGCGTCGGCGTGCTGCGCTGCGGCGACATCGCCCATGGCGACGATCAGGCGCAGCAGCTTCCGCGGCTGCTGCGGCAGTTCTGCAGCGACGCGCTGGAGGTCAAGGGTCACGACAGCATCACTGCGGTCCTGCCGCGTGACGGAGACGCCTTCCGGGAACTGGTCGAGATCGAGCGACAGGCAGGCCAACGCCATGGCCTGGCGGCTTTCGCGTACCCGGTCAGCGACCACCGACCGCGCGACCACGCCCATGAAGGTGCTCCACGCACCGCGCGCTGGGTCGAACTGCGCAAGGCGCTCCAGCAGCGCGACCAGGATGTCCTGCCGGAGATCATCCCGATCCTCACGAGTGAGGCGAAGGCGACGTGCGCCCCGCGCGGCGTGGGCGGTGGCAGTCGCAAGGGCGACCTGGAGCTCGTTAGTCTTCAACCGTGGGGGATTTTGAGATGTATCAGCACGTTGTGCGGTCATTTGAACTCTCCTGCTGCGCCGGGTGATGGCGACGGCAGGAAGGGACCATGCGGATAGGAGGGCGGTCAGCCAGGAAGGGTAGTTATTCCTGGCCAGGAAATGGCGCGGATTTGTGGCGACAAGAATAGTATGTTAGGTCAATGAGTTATGAGGCATTAGAAGGGTCGTAGTTATTGTTGCGATTTTTTATTAACCGCCGCGCTGACAGGGTGATGGACTCAAGCTGGCTAGAGAACATAAAACGAACATCGCGTTACGCAGACGCGAAAGCCTCCGGAGCTCCCCCGCCATGCCGGTTTCCCTCTCGTATCCCCACGACCCCGCAACGAAGGTCCCTCGGCTGCTCCCCGCCGCCGGCGTCTGGTCCGTTGCCGCCAAGCTGCGGCAGGCGGTGGCGCGGCGCGGCGGTCCCTGGGAGCTCGACCCCAAGGACCTCGTCAGTGCCGCCACGCGGCTCGAGGTGAACCACAGCGGGGTAGAGGTTCATTGGGATTTCTCCCATGCAGTCCACGATGAGGACCGCCAGCCCGTGCTCGGCATCTGCGAGACGGATCCGACCGCGCCAGGCATCGCCCTCGTCTCGATCAATACGTCCATGCTTGCCAATCGTCCTGACCTGCTGCTCAGCACCGTGGCACACGAGCTCGGGCATGTGGTTTTCGACGTCCCTTCTGCCGCGGGGCAACCTGCCCGCCGTTATCGATCGGTCAGCGCAGGCGCCCACAGCTTCGATGGCGCCACCGTCCGCGAGGAGCGGCGGGCGAACGAGTTCATGGGCGCGCTGCTGGCCCCGCCGGTTCCCCTGCATCTGCGCCTGGTAGTGCATGCCAGGAGCGAGGGGCTTCGCATGGTGAACGCGCCACACCACGGCCGTGTCGGCTGCCGCGTTCTGGCGCATGATACGCCGCCAGAGGCGATCAGCGGCATCGTCACGGCTTTGGCCGCGGATTTCGGCGTGTCGGACCGGTTCATCGCCGTGCGCCTCCAGCGCTACCGGCTGATTGAGGGAGGTCAGCCGTGAGCTTTGGCAGAGTACTGCGCGAGCGGCGGACCGAGCTCAGCATCGGGCTGACCGATATGGCGGAACGGCTCGGCATCTCGGCCGCCTACTGGTCGCGGATTGAACGGGATCTCGAGAGTCCACCGCGTGACCATCTGATCGAGCGGGCGGCAGCGATCCTCGGCGTGCAGATGGACGACCTCTTCGTCGAGGCGCAGCGCCTACCGCCCGACATGCGGCAGGACATGGGCAACGTGGTGCGGGCCTATCGGCGCCTGCGTGCGATCGGGCGGAGGTAATCATGGCCAGGACGAACCGCCGGAAGCCGTACTACACGCTCCGCGAGATCTTTGAGCGTTGGAGCATGGATGCCGACGATATCTCGGCCTACGTGCTGGAAGGCGAGCTCTGTATGTCGCTGCCGGTCGCGGCGCTGCTGATGGAGGTTAGCGACACGCATCGGGCCGCTGATGGGCAGGTTCGCGTGGAGCCGAAGGCGCGCCAGCACAAGGTCGGCCCGATCGATCTCTCCCGCATCGACGCCTACGCCGTCATCAGGAATGGCACCGGGCAGATTGCACGCTTCTTGAGCGCAACCGGCGAACTGCTGGAGCCGATCGACGACAATGGGGAGCGGCATGCACTGCTGGTGAAGAGCTCCCACCTTGTGGTCCGGCACGATGAGTTCGAGCGCTTCGAAATGGAGCATGATCTCAGCCGTCCCGACGAAGCGGACCTACCAGCTCCTGCGCATCGCCGCACATGGCAGAGCCCTACCTCGCGCGGGGCGCCCACTCGGCATGATTGGGAACAATGTCTGTGCGAACTCGGCGCTATCGCCCACGACGAGGGTCTTCCGGAGACGCAGGCAGAGTTGGTGCGGCGGACCTTGGACTGGTTCTCAACCACTTATGGGCCGGAGAACGTGCCCAGCGAGAGCGCCGTCAAGCAGCGAGTCAGTCGCTTCTGGCATCGGCTCCGCGGCGAAGGGACTCGCGCCCCTGCGCAGCATCCCGCCCGTCGGGCCACGTCGGTGCCGCGGCATGGGAAAAGCAGCCGCGCGATTCCGTAAAGGGGAGGCAGGAACCTTGGACTGTGGAGACGTATGGTCCTGCCCGTCACCAACCCCCACCTGCCACCTCACCTCCGCGAGGTCTGTGACCTGCTCGCCCGCGGCGTCCTGCGGCTGCGCAGCCGCGCTGCCGAGGATCTCGCGCGGGACGCGGAGCAGGCCGGAGGGTCCAGAGAGGTTCGCCTACACTCGACCGCCCGGCAGCGCCGTCATGCGAACCCCGACAGAAAGGGAGTCGCATGACCCGAGAATCCACGACCCAGCGCCGGCAGCGGGAGGCAGCGCCGCCGGCGCCCACCGTCCCGAAGATCCCGCCCGCACAGGTGCTGCCGCGGCTCACCGCGCTGCAGACCGCGACGGCGGCGGAATTGAAGGAGCAGTGGCGCGCCCTGTTCGGCAAGGAGCCGCCGCCCTTCAACCGGCCCTACCTGATCAGCCGGCTGGCCTACCGCATCCAGGAACTCGCCTACGGCGGCCTCAAGCCGGAGACGCGGGCACGGCTCGAGGCACTGGGTGAGCAACTGGACGGCGGAAACGTGGTGCTCCGCCGCATCCGCGCCGACAGCCGGCCACTGCCTGGCACGCGCCTCCTCCGCGAGTACGACGGCGTGCAGCATGTGGTCACGGTCCGCGCCGACGACTTCGAATACGAGGGGCGGCCATACCGGTCGCTCTCAGCGATCGCGCGGCATATCACTGGCACGCGCTGGAACGGCTGGACCTTCTTTGGGTTGAAGGGGAGGCCCGGGGCATGAGCCGCCGCAACCTGACAGACGATGCGATGTCGGCGTCAGTGAAGAAGCTCCGCTGCGCGATCTACACGCGCAAGAGCACCGACGAAGGGCTCGACAAGGAGTTCAACACCCTCGACGCGCAGCGCGACGCCTGCGAGGCGTACATCGCCAGCCAGCGCGCCGAAGGCTGGGTGCTGCTCCGCGACCGCTACGACGACGGCGGCTTCTCCGGCGGCACGTTGGAGCGGCCGGCGCTGCAGCGGCTCCTGCGCGATATCCAGGCCGACCTGGTCGACGTGATCGTGGTCTACAAGATTGATCGCCTCAGCCGCTCGCTGATGGATTTCGCCAAGCTGGTCGAGGTGATGGACGCGCATGGCGTCACCTTTGTGTCCGTGACGCAGAGCTTCAACACGACCACCAGCATGGGACGGCTGACGCTCAACATCCTGCTCAGCTTCGCGCAGTTCGAGCGGGAAGTTATTGGCGAGCGCATCAGGGACAAGTTCGCGGCGTCCCGCGCCCGCGGCATGTGGATGGGGGGCAAGGTGCCGCTCGGCTACGACGTCGTCGCCAGGAAGCTGGTAGTGAACGAGGAGGAGGCCCCGCGCGTCCGCCGCGTGTTCGAGATCTTTGCCGAGACGGGATCGGGCATCGAGACGGTGAACCGCCTCAGGGCCGAGGGCGCCACGAGCAAAGCGGGTCGGCCGCTGGACAAGGGCGACGTCTACAAGCTGCTGAACAACCGCACCTATGTCGGCGAGGCGGCGCACAAGGGGCAGGTCTACCCCGGCGAGCACAAGGGCATCGTCCCGCGGGAGCTGTGGGACCGGGCACACGCAATCCTACACATCAGCCCGCGGGTCCGCGCCAATCAGAACCGGGCCCATACGCCGGCGCTGCTGAAGGGGCTGATCTTCGGGGTGGACGGACGTGCGCTGTCGCCCACCCACGCCCGGAAGAACGGCCGGCTCTATCGCTACTACGTGGCGCAGCGCGTGCTCAAGGGCGACGCCGCTGGCGACGACGGTATCGTCCGCCGGGTATCGGCGGCGGAGATCGAGACCGCGGTCGTGGACCAGGTGAGGGCGCTGCTGCGACAGCCCGAGATCGTGGTCGGCACATGGCGCGCGGCGCGCGTGGAGGCACCCGACCTGACCGAGGGCGAGACCCACGATGCGCTGCATCGGCTCGACCCGCTTTGGGAACATCTATTCCCGGCGGAGCAGGCGCGCATTGTGCGTTCGCTGGTGGAGCGGGTGGTGGTCGGCCCGGCGGGCGCGGACATTCGGCTGCGGCTGGACGGGCTCGGCAGCCTCGTCCGCGATCTGACCGCGATTCGGCCCGATGCGCTGAGGGCCGCGGCATGACTGCCGCCACCAGCATCACGGTCAGGGTGCCGCTGGAGATTCGCCACCGGCGGGGGCGGAAGACCGTCGTGACGCCGATCGCAGATGGCGCGGCGCCGGTCACCACGAGGACTGATCCGGCGCTGGTGAAGGCTTTGGCCAGGGCGTTCCGCTATCAGCGGATGCTGGACGAGGGGCGCTACGCCTCGATCACCGAGATGGCTGGGGCGGAGCGAATCGAGCGGGGGTACCTGGGCTCCCTGCTGCGCCTGACCCTCCTGGCCCCTGACATCATTGAGGCGATCCTGGACGGCAGGCAGCCGGTCCCGATGACTTGCACGTCGCTGCTCGGCGACGTGCCGGACGCGTGGACGGTCCAGATTGAGGCATTCATCAGCCAAAACCCTAGCTTGGTCTTGCCATCCTCAAATCACAGGCAGAAACCTCCGCCTCATAACTGCCGGCCCCAACAAAAGAAGTGGTCATCACGCTATCGCCCTGCCAATGGCCACTGAATTCGGGCATCATCGCCAGCATGCCAAGGTTCGTCTCCACCCTTTGCCTGCTTGCTCCCTCCGCATGAATGCGGTCGAGATCGAGCAGGCCGTCACTGCCCTCGCAGAGCAGCCCTTCGACCGGGCCGCGTTCCCCTATGCCTTCCTGGAAGCCTTCGGCAACAAGCCGACCACGCTGAAGAAGCTGCGCTCTGGCGC
Source organism: Falsiroseomonas ponticola (assembly GCF_016805305.1). Classification (GTDB taxonomy): domain Bacteria; phylum Pseudomonadota; class Alphaproteobacteria; order Acetobacterales; family Acetobacteraceae; genus Falsiroseomonas; species Falsiroseomonas ponticola. The sequence continues at coordinate 1,525,159 of NZ_JAERQN010000001.1, forward strand.
CTCCAACCGCTCGGATCTGGGCGGCGTGCTGCAGACCAACAACATCCACATCGCCACCTGCGACCCCGGCGCTGTACCAGACACGCTGCGCGCGCTGAGGGCCAGCCCGGCCACCACCCGGGCGCGCGCCAAATTCATCCTGGCGACGGATGGTGAGACGCTTGAGGCGGAGGAGCTGACGGGCGGCGAGACGCTGGCCTGCGCGGTGCCGGAACTGGCCGACCATTTCGGCTTCTTCCTACCGCTGGCGGGCATCACCACCGTCAAGGAAATCCGCGAAAGCGCCTTCGATATCCGGGCCACCAGCCGGCTCAACCGCCTCTATGTCGAATTGCTGCGCGACAACCCCTACTGGGGCACGGCGGCGCGCCGGCCGGAGCTGAACCACTTCTTCGCCCGGCTGATCTTCTGCTTCTTCGCCGAGGACACGGACATCTTCCGCAAACCGCTGCTGTTCACCTCCACCGTGCAGACCATGAGTGCAGCGGATGCGGGCAACACGCATGAGGTGATCAGCGCCATCTTCCGCGCCATGAACGTGAAGCTGGCGGACCGCGCGGCAGAGCGCACGCCGCGCTGGGCCGACGCCTTTCCCTATGTCAATGGCGGCCTGTTCTCGGGCAGTGCCGAGGTACCGCGGTTCAGCCGCATCGCGCGGTCCTACCTTCTGCACATCGGCAACCTGGATTGGCGGCGGATCAACCCGGACATCTTCGGCTCCATGATCCAGGCGGTGGCCGAGGATGAGGAGCGTGGGGCCCTGGGCATGCACTACACCAGCGTCCCGAACATCCTGAAGGTGCTGAACCCCCTCTTCCTGGATGACCTGCGGGAGAAGCTGGCCGAGGCCGGCGACAATGCGCGCAAGCTGCTGAACCTGCGCAACCGCATCGCGCGCATCCGGGTGTTCGACCCTGCCTGTGGCTCGGGAAATTTCCTTGTGATTGCCTACAAGGAGATGCGGGCCATCGAGGCGGAGATCAACCGCCGCCGGCGGGAGACGGGGCGGCGCAGCGAGATTCCGCTGACGAATTTCCGCGGCATCGAGCTGCGGGATTTCCCGGCCGAGATCGCACGGCTGGCGCTGATCATCGCGGAATACCAGGCCGATGTGCTGCACCGCGGGCAGCAGGAAGCGCTGGATGAGTTCCTGCCGCTGGACACGGAGAATTGGATCACCTCCGGGAATGCGTTGCGGCTGGATTGGCTGAGCATCTGCCCGTCGGTGGGGACGGGGGTGAAGCTGGTCAGCGATGATCTGTTTGAGACGCCTTTGGAGCAAGCGCAGATCGATTTTGAGAATGAAGGCGGCGAGATTTTTGTTTGTGGAAATCCGCCCTATTCTGGGAAAGGAAAGAAGGACGACAATCAGATTTCCGAGATGAAGCGGTTGTTTGGGCATCTTACTCGTAAATACGGATACATTGATTACGTCGGATGCTGGTTCCTTCTCGCTGCCGATTATTGCAGAAAAACCGGCGCAACCTCCGCGCTCGTTGCTACCAACTCAATTTGTCAAGGCCGCCAGCTTCCTCAGCTATGGCCATTGGTGCTGAGGCATGATGTCGAGATTTTTCACGCGCATCACTCTTTCAAATGGGCGAACAACGCGGCGCGCAACGCGGGCGTGACTTGTGTGATCGTCGGGTTGGCGATGAAGAATGTGCGTACCCGCAAGACCATCAATGATGGCGAGTTCTCCCGCACTGCCGCGAACATCAACGCCTACCTGATCGATGGGGCAGATATTTTCGTCACCAGCGTGCCGCGGCCGCTTGCGCCGCTACCCGCGATGGTCACAGGCAGCGTGCCGAACGATGGCGGCCATCTGATCCTGAGCCCGCTGGAGGTCCGCTCTCTGACAGCAGAACATGCCGATGTCCGTATGTTCATTCGGCCGTTCTTCGGCTCGCAAGACTATTTGCAGGGTGCCACCCGCTCTTGCCTCATGATTGGCGACCGACATCTGGAAATGGCTCGGTCCATTCCGGAAATCGAACGTCGATTGGAGTCGGTGGCGTCGCTGCGAGCGGAGAGTGACAAGGAGGAAACGCGCGAGCTGCTCGCGGATGTTCCGCACCGGTTCCAGCACCATGGGCCTGTGCCCAGGCAGCACGCCATCATCATCCCCTCAGTCAGTTCTGAACGTCGTGAGTGGTTTCCCGCAGGGTTGGTTCCGGCTGGGACTGTGGTCTCCAATCTCGCTTTCCTCGTCAGCGATTCAGCGATTTGGCCGTTAGGCATCCTGCTGTCCCGGCTCCACCTGACGTGGATCGCCACCGTCTGCGGCAAGCTGAAGACCGACTACCGCTACTCCAACACCCTCGGCTGGAACACCTTCCCCGTCCCTATCCTTACGGAGACCAACAAGGCCGATCTTACACGCTGCGCGGAGGACATCCTGCTCGCCCGCGAAGCCCATTTCCCCGCCACCATAGCCGATCTCTACGACCCCGAAGCGATGCCCGCAGACCTGCGCGCCGCCCACGATCGCAACGATGAGGTACTGGAGCGCATCTACATCGGACGCCGCTTCCGGAACGACACCGAGCGCCTGGAGAAACTCTTCGACCTATACACGAAGATGACCTCGGGCCCCGCAGGGGCGGCGCCCAAGGCGCCGCGCAAGCCCGCACGCGCAGCCACCCCTCGCGCCAGCAGCGCCTGAAACACTGACGAAGGACACACGCCGCGCATGGAAGCCCGCAGCAAGACGATCGAGGCCTGGTTCTCCATGATCGAGCAAGCGCAGGTGAAACTACCGCGCTTCCAACGGCACGAGGCCTGGCGCCCGCGCCAGATCGCCGGCGTGTTCGAGAACATCCTGCGCGCCCCCTCACTGCCCATCGGCGTGCTGCTGGTGCTGGAGGTGGGAGATAGGGAGCTGTTCCACTCCCGACCCGTCGTCGGTGCGCCGGCGTCGTCGGTGAAGCCCAACATGCACGTCCTCGACGGGCAGCAGCGCATCACGGCCCTCTGGCGTTCGCTGACGGATGACTACCCGGACCTGCGCGTGTTCATCCGCCTGACCGGCGCCGAGCCGGCGGAGGATGTCGCGGCCAGCGACGATGATGACGAGGAGGACCAGGGACGCGTCGTGGTCGAGCGCCGATGGCTCAACAAGAAGGGCGAGCAGCAGCCCGCTTGGGCCTTCGATGATGCGCTATGCGCAGCACGCGGGCTGGCGCCCATCACTATCCTGCGCCCCGGCAGCGTGGGCGAAGCGCGGTTCAAAGCGTGGCGTAACGCACTGCGCGCGGCCAGCGCTTACACCGACGAGATGGGCGATGTGGCCAGTGACCTTCGCCAGCGCCTCGGTGGCTACGTGCTGCCCTTCCTCGAACTGCCGGCTAGCACGGCGCGCGAAACGGCACTCGAGGTCTTCAAGAAGATGAATACCTCAGCCTCGCCGCTCAAGGATTTCGACATCGTGGTGGCGCAGGTCGAGGAGGCAGTGGGCGAATCCCTGCACGACAAGATGGCCGACCTGCTGGCCGCGGTGCCGGCCGCTAAGGCGTATGGCCGCATCGAGGATCTGATCCTCGCAGTAGGCGCTCTCTTGCAGGACAAGCCGCCGCTCAAGAAGACCTATCTGGACGACAGCTACGGAAAGGGCCTGGTTGGCGCATGGCCGCAGCTTGAACAAGGGGTCCGCCTCGGCACGGAGTTTCTGGCGCAGGAGGGCCTGCTGAACGCCGATACTCTGCCGAGTGATGTTGCGGTCTATCTGACCTGCGCGATGTGGTCGGTGGCTGGTGGCTTGAAAATGGACCAGGCCGGCAACGCCCGGCAGATCATTCGCAAGGCCTTGTGGCGCGCCTGCTGCACGCATCGGTATGGCAAGACCTCCGCGACGCGTGCCTATGCTGATTTTCGCGCGTTGCGCGTCATGATGACGGCCCCTGCGCCCGAACAAGGCTGTGAGCTGTTTGATACAGCCAACTTTCCACTGCCCGGCACAGAGGAGCTTCGCGCAGCCGGTTGGCCAGGCCGAAAAGACCGGCTGCCGCGCGCCATCCTGGCCGCTGCCCTGCGCCGGCGCGCGCTGGATTTTGCGGATGGCTCACCCATCAGCCGCAGTTCTATCGGCTCCCGCGAGATGGACCACCTCTATTCGGTCAAGTTCCTGGATCGGCCCCGGGCCGATACCCTGGTGAACCGCGCGCTGAATTGCGCCCTCATCACCGACCACACCAACCGCAACAAATCCGGCACGAGGCCCAGCGTGTTCATCGCCGAGCGTGCTGCCAAGGCGAACCTTGGCATCGACACGGTGCGCCACCGCCTGGCTTCGCACCTCATTCCCCATGATGCCCTCGTGGCCGATGACTACGAGGCGTTCCTGGAGGCGAGGGCGGCGTTGGTGATGCGCGATCTCCTCCACCTGTGCGACGGGCAGGAGCCCCAGGCATGAGCCATTCCATCCCCGCCGTTTCGATCGCCTATGGCCGCCACGGTAGCTCCACACGCGCCAACGCGCTCGGCATGCGGCCGATGCAGGAACGCGCCTATGCGAAGCGAGGCGAGCAATACCTGCTGATCAAGTCCCCCCCTGCATCCGGCAAAAGCCGCGCGCTGATGTTCATCGCCCTCGACAAGTTGGCGAACCAGGGGCTGCGCCAGGCCCTCATCGTGGTGCCCGAACGCTCTATCGGCGCGAGCTTTGCCGATGAGGCACTGACCAGGCACGGCTTCTGGGCGGATTGGACAGTCGGGCCGCAATGGAATCTGTGCAACGCGCCGGGCACGGATGGCGGGAAGGTCAATGCGGTCGGCAACTTCCTGGCGGGGAACGACAAGGTGCTGGTCTGCACCCACGCCACCTTCCGCTTCGCGGTGGAAAAATTCGGTGTCGCAGCCTTCGACGACCGGCTGATCGCGGTGGACGAGTTCCATCATGCCTCTGCAAACCCGGAGAACCGCCTCGGGCTGCACCTAGCCGAGTTCTTCGCCCGCGACCGCGTGCATTTGGTTGCGATGACCGGCTCCTACTTCCGCGGCGATGCAGAGGCTGTGCTCAGCCCCGAGGATGAGGCCAAATTCGAAACCGTCACCTACACCTACTACGAGCAGCTCAATGGCTATGAGCACCTGAAGCAGCTTGACATCGGCTACTTCTTCTACTCGGGCTCCTACAGCGACGACATCCTAAAGGTGCTCGACCCTACCGAGAAGACCATCATCCATATCCCGAGCGTCAATTCGCGGGAGAGTACGAAGGACAAAATCCGCGAGGTTGAGCACATCATTGAGGAACTCGGGGATTGGCAGGGCACCGACCCCGCCACCGGCTTCCAGTTGGTGAAAACCCCCGATGGCCATCTCCTGCGCATCGCTGACTTGGTTGATGATGACGCAAGCAAGCGGGACCGCGTCTCCGCCGCCCTGAAGGACCCAGCCCAAAAGCATAACCGCGACTTTGTGGACATCATCATCGCGCTAGGCATGGCGAAGGAGGGCTTCGACTGGATCTGGTGCGAACACGCCCTCACCGTCGGCTACCGATCAAGCCTGACCGAGATTGTCCAAATCATTGGCCGTGCCACCCGGGATGCGCCAGGAAAGACCCGCGCCCGCTTCACCAACCTGATCGCGGAGCCGGACGCCGCCGAGCAGGCCGTGGCCGAGGCCGTGAACGACACGCTGAAGGCTATCGCCGCCAGCTTGCTGATGGAACAAGTCCTCGCGCCCCGCTTCGAGTTCAAGCCGAAGAAGGCGGAAAGCGGCCCTACTCCAGGCTTCGACTATGGCGAAGGCGGCTATGACCCCGCGCGATGCAATGTCGGCTTCAATGAGGAGCAGGGGAAATTCCAGATCGAAATCAAGGGCCTGTCGGAGCCAAAAAGCCCTGAGGCGACTCGCATCTGCCACCAGGATCTGAATGAGGTCATCGCCGCCTTCGTCCAGGACAAGACCACGGTTGAGCGGGGCCTGTTCGATTCGGAACTGGTGCCGGAGGAGCTGACCCAGGTTCGGATGGGGAAGATCATCAAGGACCGCTACCCGGAGCTGGATGAAGGGGACCAGGAGGCCGTGCGCCAGCACGCCATCGCAGCCTTGGCCCTGACGCAGAAGGCCAAGGAGGTCGCGCTTGGCGCCGGCGATGACGAGAAGGGGCCGAACACCGCCTTTGTTGAGGGTGTCCGCAAATTCGCCATGGATGTGCGGGACCTCGACATCGATCTGATCGACAGTATCAATCCCTTCGGTGAGGCCTATTCGATCCTGGCCAAGACCATGAGCGAGGAGAGCTTGAGGCAGGTCCAGGCGATCATCACCGCCAGACGTGTGAACCTGACGATGGAGGAAGCGCGGGACCTGGCGAAGCGCGCCTTGAAGTTCAAGCAGGAACGTGGCCGGCTGCCCTCCATCACTTCGCCAGATGCCTGGGAAAAGCGAATGGCCGAGGGTGTGGCCTTCCTCGCCCGCATGAAGGCGGAGGCTGCGCGTGGCTAAGTTCACTGATGAGGATGATGCCCTTCTCGAAGAACTTGGCGTCGAGGTTGATTCCAAGCGCGAGGGTAGCCGCACGCCCCGCGAAGAGCGGGTCATCGCGGGATTCGAGGAAATCCAGCGCTTCGTCGCCGAGCATGGCCGCGGGCCCCAGCATGGGGAGGAGCGGGACATCTTTGAGCGGCTCTATGCCGTGCGGCTCGAGCGGCTGCGGGAGCTTGATGACGCCCGGATGCTACTCGCTCCCCTCGATGACCAAGGCCTGCTTTCCGCGGGGCCTCTGGCCGGCGAGACCATCCCCGACGACATTGACGATGACGAGCTGCTCAGCCAGCTCGGTGTCGACGTGGCAGCCGCCGCCGCCATCACGGATCTGCGCCACGTGCGGACGGCGGCGGAAAAGCGCGAGGCGGAGGAGATCGCCAGCCGCGACCGCTGCGAGGATTTCGACCGCTTCAAGCCGCTGTTCCAGCAGGTACAGAAGGAACTGGATAGCGGGATCCGGCAGACACGCCCATTCGAGTTAAAGGCGGAGATTAGGCCCGGGGCGTGGTTCATCGTGGGTGGCCAGAAGGCATATGTCGCCGAAGTCGACGAGCTATTCACAAATGCGCAGGGCCGGACCGATGCCCGCCTTCGCGTGATCTTCGACAATGGCACCGAGAGCAACATGCTGATGCGCTCGCTTCAGAGGGCGCTGAACAAGGACGATACGGGGCGCAGGATCACCGATCCGGCGGTAGGGCCTCTGTTCTCGGGAGAGCAGGAGAAGGACGACCAGGCGACCGGCACCATTTACGTGTTGCGGAGCAAGTCTGATCACCCAGTGGTATCCGCCAACCGCGAGCTGGTCCACAAAATCGGCGTCACCAATACGGCAGTGCAGAAGCGCCTAGCGGGCGCACGGCTTCAGCCGACTTTCTTGATGGCCGACGTCGAGGTCATCGCGACCTATGAGCTTTTCAACATCAATCGGACTCGGCTTGAAAACCTGATCCACCGGATTTTCGACCCTGCGCGCCTCGAGATCGAAATTAAGGACCGTTTCGGAAATCCTGTTGTGCCGCGGGAATGGTTCCTGGTGCCCCTGTTCGCCATCGATGAGGCAGTGAAAAGGATCAAGGACGGCACAATCACCAGCTACGTCTACGATCCCGGTTCAGCACGGCTCCGGCGGCGGTAACACCTGTGCGAAGACGGGTAGCACGCATAATCCACGCGGTAGGGGGATGGAGGACATTCCGCGAAATTGCGGAATCTAGCCTGACTTTGGCTTTCGCCCCGGCCACCATGCAGGTGCTGGAAGCGGCACAGTGATTTTCTCGCCACAATGGCATGCGCTTGGCCGAGAGGCTGAACTGGCGGCGGAGCAGCTGGCAACAGGCGTCACCCAACTCGGGCGAGCCAACCACGCCCAAAAGGGTCTCTATTTGCAGGCATTCTTCGCCCTATCCATTGGCCTCGAGCGTTTAGCAAAGCTTGTTCTCGTCGCTGATCACGCGATCAACAACGGCGGGGCATGGATGGACGACGCGACGCTGAAGAAGGTCGGCCACGACATCGACGCGCTGCTTCGGGCTTCCGAAGCAGTCGGGCTTTCCCTCGGGTTGCAGGAAGCCTGGGGAGCGCGACCGTCTTCGCCGATCCATGCTGCGATCATCGGCAACCTGACCGACTTCGCCAAACTGAGCCGCTACTACAACCTCGCGTCGCTGTCCGGCGGCAAGGCCTCTCAACTTCCCGAGCCGATCCAGCGGTGGTGGAACGAGGTTGCGACACCTATCCTTGCTCTGCACGGAGGTGGTCGCCGCGCGATGGCTCGTAGGGATCAGGTAGCCGCATTCGCAGTGCCCCTGGAAGGTGTATCCGTGGTGATACATCATGCGGAGGGAGGCCTGCCGATCCGGTCCGTGGAAGCCATGATGCAGCAAGCGCAGTCCGCTCCTGTGGTGCAGCGCTATGGTCGGCTGTATGTCATGCAGATTATCCGGTGGCTTTCGACCATCCTCGTCGAGTTAGCTTCGAAAGGTGCTTACCAGCATCGGCTCGAAGCTTTTTTGGCTCTACCGGAGCCATTCGCGTTGTTTCGAAATGACGATACCTATTTGCTCGGACGGAAGAGATGGTCCTGCTACCGACTGGGGCACTGACAGCCGCAGATTTTCGAGGTGCTCGGCTGGCTTTGGACAGTTGGAGCGGGATCGTCAGACGCGGACTGGCTGATTGCGGCCAGGAATTCAGCGGCCAGGACCGATCGGCAGGGCAATGGTAAGCGCAACTTCTGACTGAGCCAAGTGCTACAATCTGGTGTTTTTTCAATGCCCTAAACCTTGTAGGGAAAATCACCCTACCCTCAAGGTCCGGAGAGAATTCCCTCTCTCTGCGCGGAAATCCGCGGTCATTCCCGCCGCGCACCATCTAGCCCGGCACGCAAACCGCAGCCAAACCTGCGCCTCAGCGCGGTGCCCCCGGAGGGGGAGACTATTTGTGGGAACCTCGACTGGAGCAGCGGTGGGAACCGGAATCCAACCTTCTCTGGTTGCCGTGAGACGCGTCTCGCCTGTTGAGGCGCCGATCACGTCCGTCAACGTGGTGTAAATTGCTGCGGGTTTTGATCTGGCCAAAGGTCAGGCGGCCTTGGGTGGGATTAGGAGAGTTTCGTTGGTCTGGGACGGATTGAGCAGCTCAGCCATGGCCTCGACGCCCATGTAGCGGTGCTGCAACTGCCACTCATCATTGGCTTCCAGCAGCACGGCGCCGATGAGGCGAATGATCGATGCCTCATTGGGAAAGACCCCATTAGCGGTCCCAGGGCAAGCACCGCTACATCGCCGTTACCCGCGCGTCGCCCGGCATCAGCCCTCCGCCGACCCCATAGGCAGACCAACGAGGGGTTTCTGGAGGGGGCCACCTGATCGACGAGGATGGGCCGTGAGAGGAAGCCCCCAAGCCCGTAGGCAGGGGTGCCGCGAGGCTGGTCGGCCGGGGGCGGCGGTCGATCGATTACTTCGGCCGGCGTGGCGGTGAGAAGGACGGAGCCGCGCGGTAGCGCGTCGTCCGAAAGCAACGGAACAGGCTGACGGATCGACAACCGAACACTCAGCGCGACCACCACACACAGCAATCCGCCATCATGCCCTGACGACGTCAGCCGGCACCACCCTTTGGCGGTTCCGCGGGAGGTGATTTGCGGCGATACTGCGCGGTGCCGCTGAGTGAATCCAGGTCCAGCAGGGCCAGGCGCTTGCGCGCCACCCAATCGCGCATCTGCTCGGTTTCGGCCAGCTTGAAGGCTTCGCGCACGAAATCGATATGCGCCTCTGCCGCCGCCGCAGCCCGCTGCGGCTCACCGCACAGGACGGCTTCGGCGATGGCCGCGTGCTGCTCCAGAAGCCGATCACGCGCGTCGGCACGGCCGTAGAGGAAGTTGCGATTGTAGAACACGCCGCGCGCCATCAGCTCGTAGATCGAAGCCATCACCTGACTGAGCATTGCGTTGTGGGCAGCATCGACGATCGCCGCGTGGAACTTCACATCAAGATCGGCCTCGCGTGCCGTATCGAAATCGGTGTGTGCCTCACGCATCGCCTCGATGATGCGCCTGATGATGGTGCGGTCGGTTTCGGTGGCGCGCTGCGCCGCCAGGAAAGTTGCGAAGCCTTCGGTCTCCTGGCGGAATTCGAGATAGCCCAGGAAGGCCGCTGGATGCCGGGCGAAAAGCTCAAGCATCGCCGGCGATAGCGCCGTGCCGATCAAGGCCGCGACATAGGTCCCGTCGCCTTGTCGCGCCACGACAAGGCCGCGCGCCTCGAGGGCCGCGAGCGCATCGCGCAGCTTCAGGCGTGAAACGCCCAGCCGTTCGGCCAATTCGCGTTCCGGCGGCAGACGCTGGCCGGAGCGGAGCACGCCATCGACCAGCAGGCGCTCGATCTGCTCGATCACCGCCTCGGCGACCGTGTCGACCTCAATCGGTTCGAAGGTTTCCCCGCTGACCTTCATGCGCGCTCCATCTGGCAAGCTCCGACGTGTTCGTGACAGCTACTTGGTCTGAAATCTGCACCATTCAACTCGGTATCGCCGATCCTCACCAGGATGAATTTGGCTCCGATTGGCAATCGCAGAAACGGAAAGGCGGCATATCGGGAGATGATGGCTGGCAGATGAAAACCAATCCACACGAATGATTCCTGATGACTCGCAAAGATTGGTTTATTAACTAACCCAATATGGCGCGTTCAAGGACGCCATGGGTCAACCTTCGGCTGCTCCGGGTCGTGCCTTCGCGGGCGCGGTGCCGATCGGTCGGCGGATGACATGCAAGGAGGAGGAACCACGGAAAGTACCGGCAGCACCCGACAACCGCGCGACCCGCTCCTGCGGCGCTTCGGCGCCCAAGAAACCGCCAACCCATCAAGGAACTCCATCCCATGATCTGGTCCCAGGTCTATGACCCCATGGGCAGCATGCTGCTGTCCACGCTTCTCGGCGCGCTGCCGGTCGTGGTGCTGCTCGGCGCCATCGGCATTTTCGAGATGAAGGCGCACTACGCGGCCCTGCTCGGGCTTGCCTGTTCGCTCGCCGTCGCGGTGCTGGGCTTTGGCATGCCGACAGGCATGGCGGGCATGTCCGCCGTTTATGGCGCCGCCTTCGGCCTGCTGCCGATCGGCTGGATCGTGCTGAACGTCATCTTTCTCTACCAGCTGACGAACGAGAAGGGCGAGTTCGACGTCCTGCGCAACAGCATCCGCGGCCTGTCCGATGACAAGCGGCTGCAACTGCTGTTCATCGCCTTCTGCTTCGGCGCCTTCTTCGAGGGCGCGGCCGGCTTCGGCACCCCCGTCGCGGTCACCGCGGCGATGCTGATCGGCCTGGGCTTCTCGCCGCTCGCCGCCTCCGGCCTGTCGCTCATCGCCAATACCGCGCCCGTCGCCTATGGCGCGCTCGGCACGCCGGTGATCGCGCTCTCGGCGGTGACCGGGCTCGACCTGTTGGAACTCAGCGGCATGATCGGCCGCCAACTGCCCTTCTTCTCGGTCATCGTGCCGTTCTGGCTGATCTGGGCCTTCGTCGGTTTCCGCAAGATGATGGAGGTGTGGCCTGCGCTGCTGGTCGCCGGCGTCTCCTTCGCCGTGCCGCAGTACCTGGTCTCGAACTTCCACGGGCCGTGGCTGGTCGATGTCGTCGCCGCCATCGTGTCCATGCTGTGCCTGGCGGGCTTCCTCCAGGTCTGGCGCCCCAAGGTGGCGATGAACGAGGCACCGACCGACTGGTCCTCGAAGGATCTGCCCGAGCAGCCGCTGGACCAGCAGGCGGAGAATGCGCCCCGCGGCGCCGTCATCAGGGCCTGGATGCCTTGGGTGATCCTGAGCGCCTTCGTCTTCGCCTGGGGCACTCCCCAGATCAAGAAGGCGCTGGACGGCATCTTTGCGATGCGGATCCCCGTCGAGGGGCTGCACAACCTGGTGCAGAAAGTCCCGCCCGTGGTGGCCGCCCCACACTTCGAATCGGCGATCTTCAACTTCAACATCCTGTCCATGACCGGCACCGGCATCCTGCTCGCCGCCCTGCTTTCCGGCCTTCTGCTCGGCTACCGCCCGATGGAGCTGGTGCGGATGTATGGCCGCACCTTCTACCTGATCCGATACTCGCTGGTGACCATCGCCTGCATGCTCTCGCTCGGCTTCGTCACCCGCTACTCGGGCACCGACGCCACGCTGGGTCTGGCCTTCGCCCAGACCGGCTGGCTCTACCCGCTGTTCGGCACCCTGCTCGGCTGGGTCGGCGTCGCGGTCACCGGCTCCGACACCGCCTCCAACGTGCTGTTCGGCGGTCTGCAGAAGATCACCGCGCAGCAGCTTGGCATCAACCCCGTGCTGATGGCCGCGGCCAACAGCTCGGGCGGCGTGATGGGCAAGATGATCGACGCGCAGAGCATCGTCGTCGCCTCCACCGCGACCAAGTGGTACGGGCATGAGGGAAGCATCCTGCGCTACGTGTTCTTCCACTCCATCGCCCTCGCCGTCCTGGTCGGGTTGCTGGTCATGCTCCAGGCCTATGTCCACCCCTTCACGCTGATGGTGCCCGCGCAATAGCGCCCGCGGATCGGGGCGGCCGGCCATGCCTGGCCGCCCCGATCACCCCCGCTCACCGCCTGACCAGGAAAAGATCGCGCCGCGACAAGACGGCGCGCAGCAACAGGAGGCGACCCAGGACATGTCCATCACCGAGCCATCGCCGACCGGCTTTCTCGATGCGCTGCGTGCCGCCGTCGGTGCCCAGAACGTACTGACCGATCCGCAGCGGACCGAGCGCTTCCGCCGCGGCTGGCGCTCCGGCGGCGGCGATGCCGAGGCGGTGGTCTGCCCCGGCACGCTGCTGGAATTGTGGCGCGTGCTGCAGGCCGCCGTCGCGGCCAACCGGATCGTCATCATGCAGGCCTCCAACACCGGCCTGACCGAGGGGTCCGCCCCGAACGGCAGCTACGACCGCGAGGTCATCGTCATCAGCACGCTGCGGCTGGATCGGCTGCACCTTCTGGCCGATGGGCGCCAGATTGTCAGCCATCCCGGCGGTACGCTGTATGCGCTGGAGAAGCTGCTGGCGCCGCTCGGTCGGCAGCCGCACTCGGTGATCGGTTCGTCCTGCATCGGCGCCTCGGTCATCGGCGGCGTGTGCAACAATTCAGGCGGCGCGCTGGTCCGCCGCGGCCCCGCCTTCACCGAGCTCGCCCTCTACGCCCAGTTGCACGCCGATGGCCGGCTGGAGCTGGTGAACCATCTGGGCATCCGGCTTGGCGACACGCCGGAGGAGATCCTGGGCCGGCTCGACCGCGGCGCCATCGCCGAGGCGGATATCGACTGGAATGCCGGCCGCGCCTCGGATGACGACTACGCGACGCGCGTGCGCGACATAGACGCGCCAAGTCCTGCCCGCTTCAACGCCGATCCGCGCGGGCTGCGGGAGGCCTCGGGCTGCGCCGGCAAGCTTGCCGTCTTTGCCGTGCGCCTCGATACCTTTCCCGTCGAGCAGGACGCGCAGGTCTATTACATCGGCACCAACGCGCCGTCCGACCTGACCCTGCTGCGGCGCCGCCTTCTGCGTGACCTGCCAAACCTGCCGATCAGCGGCGAATACCTGCACCGCGACATGTTCGACATGGCGCGTGTCTATGGCAAGGACACGCTGCTGCTGATCCATTGGCTCGGCACCGACTACCTGCCGCGCATGTTCGCCGCCAAGGCTCGGGCGGATGCGTGGCTGAAGAAGCGGGCCTGGGCGCCGCGCCACCTGTCGGACCGCGTGATCCAGGCCGCCGCGCGCCTGCTGCCCGAAGCGCTGCCGCGGCGCATGCTCGCCTTCCGCGACCGCTTCGAGCACCACCTGATCCTGAAGGTCGACGCCGAAAGCGTCGCCGCGACCGAGGCGATCCTGCACGAGGTTCTGGGGCCCGAGGGTTGGTTCCGTTGCGATGCGGCCGAGGCGAAGAAGGCCATGCTGCACCGCTTCGCCGCCGCGGGCGCCGTGGTGCGCTACCAGGCGGTGCACGCGGCCGCGGTGGGCGAGGTGCTGGCGCTGGACATCGCGCTGCGGCGCAACGACGCGGAATGGTTCGAGGTGCTGCCGCCGGATATCGCCGAGGATGTCGAGGCGCGGCTCTACTATGGCCACTTCTTCTGCCACGTCCTGCACCAGGACTACATCCTGCGCCGCGGTGCCGATGCCCCTGCGGTGAAGGCGCGGATGCTCGCGCTGCTCGACAGCCGGGGCGCGGAATACCCCGCCGAGCACAATGTCGGCCACCTGTACGAGGCCAAGCCGCAGCTGCGCGCCTTCTACGAATGTCTCGACCCCACCAACAGCTTCAACCCGGGCATCGGCAAGACCTCGCGGCAGCAACGTCGCTTCGCCGCCTGCCCCGACTGCCCCCCCGCCTGACCCCCCCGCCACGAGAAATGAGGAACACAGGAATGACCGCGAAGCAGGACATTGACCCGGTCGAGACCGGCGAATGGCTCGACGCCGTCGAGGACGTGATCGACCGCGACGGGACGGACCGCGCGCACTTCCTGCTCGACCGCGCGGTGGCGGCGGCGCGCGCGCGCGGCGCCAACCTGCCCTTCGGCGCCACCACCGGCTACATCAACACGATCCCCGCCGACCAGCAGCCCGCCTTCCCGGGCGATGTCGAGCTGGAATGGCGCATCCGCACCATCAACCGCTGGAACGCGATGGCCACCGTGGTGCGGCGGAACAAGGAAAGCTCCGAGTATGGCGGCCACATCGCCAGCTTCGCCTCCTCTGCCGTGCTCTACGATGTCGGGCTCAACCATTTCTGGCGCAGCCGCACGGCCGAGCACGGCGGTGATCTGGTGTTCTTCCAGGGCCATGCCATCCCGGGCATCTACGCGCGTTCCTTCCTGGAAGGCCGGCTGACCGCCGACCAGCTTGACCGCTTCCGGTCGGAGACGGATGGCGATGGGCTGTCGAGCTACCCGCATCCCTGGCTGATGCCCGACTACTGGCAGTTCCCCACCGTCTCGATGGGCCTGGGGCCACTGATGGCGATCTACCAGGCGCGGTTCATGAAATACATGCACAACCGCGGCCATATCGACATGGCCGATCGCAAGGTCTGGGCCTTCCTCGGCGATGGCGAGATGGACGAGCCGGAATCGCTCGGTGCCATCGGCCTCGCGGCACGCGAAGACCTCGACAATCTGATCTTCGTGGTGAACTGCAACCTCCAGCGCCTGGACGGGCCGGTGCGCGGCAACGGCAAGATCATCCAGGAGCTGGAGGGCGATTTCCGCGGTGCTGGCTGGAATGTCGTCAAGCTGGTTTGGGGCTCGGGCTGGGACGCGCTGCTGGAACGCGACGTCACCGGGCGCCTTCGGCAGTTGATGGAGGAGACGGTCGACGGCGACTATCAGGCCTTCAAGTCCAAGGGCGGCGCCTATACCCGCGCGAATTTCTTCGGGAAGTACCCGGAAACCGCCGCCCTCGTCGCCGACATGTCGGATGAGGAGATCTGGAACCTGCAGCGCGGCGGGCACGATCCACACAAGGTTTTTGCGGCCTTCGACCGGGCGGTGAAGACCAAGGGCCAGCCCACCGTCATCCTGGCCAAGACGGTCAAGGGCTACGGCATGGGTGAGGCCGGCGAGGGCCAGAACATCACCCATCAGCAGAAGAAGATGGCGGAGGACCAACTGCGCGCCTTCCGCGACCGCTTCCGCATCCCGGTGGCCGATGCCGAGCTTGCCAAGGCGCCCTATGTCACGCTCGACAATGCCTCCAAGGACTATCTGCTGGCGCGGCGCGCGGCGCTGGGCGGGGCCTTCCCGCAGCGCATCCATGCAGCGCCCAAGCTGGAGATCCCGGAGCTCGTCGCCTTCGAAGCGTTGCTGAAGGACAGCGGCGCGCGCGAAATCTCCACCACCATGTGCCTGGTGCGGGCGCTGAACACGCTGGTCCGCGACAAGGCGATCGGCCGACACGTCGTCCCGATCGTGCCGGATGAAAGCCGCACCTTCGGCATGGAAGGGATGTTCCGCCAACTCGGCATCTACAGCCCGAAGGGCCAGCTCTACACGCCCGAGGATGCCGACCAGCTCTCCTACTACAAGGAAAGCCGCGACGGGCAGGTGCTGCAGGAAGGCATCAATGAGGCCGGCGCGATGGCCGACTGGATCGCCGCGGCCACCAGCTATGCCGTGCACGGCGTGCCGGTGATCCCCTTCTACATCTACTACTCGATGTTCGGCTTCCAGCGGGTGGGCGACCTGGCCTGGGCCGCCGGCGACAGCCGGGCGCGCGGCTTCCTGGTGGGCGGCACCGCCGGGCGCACCACGCTGAACGGCGAGGGGTTGCAGCATCAGGACGGGCACAGCCACATCCTGGCCGGCACCATCCCCAACTGCGTCTCCTACGACCCGACCTTCGGCTACGAGGTCGCGGTGATCGTGCAGGACGGCCTGCGGCGCATGTTCGTCGAGCAGGAGGATGTCTATTTCTACATCACCGTCGGCAACGAGAACTACCCGCATCCCGCCATGCCCGACGACGTGGAGGAGGGCATCAAGCGCGGCCTCTACCGCTTCGCCGCAACCGCGACGCCGACGGAGCGGCATGTGAACCTGCTGTCCTGCGGCGCCATCTTCCGCCAGGCGGAACGGGCCGCGGCCCTGCTGCTGGCGGATTTCGGCATCACCGCCGACCTGTGGTCCGCCACCAGCCTGAACGAGTTGGCCCGCGAGGCGCAGGACGTCGCGCGCCACAACCGGATGCACCCCACGGAAGCGCCGCGCATCCCCTATGTCACCGCCACCCTGGGCGCCGCCGCGGGTCCGGTGATCGCCGCCACCGACTACATGAAGGTCTATGCGGAGCAGATCCGCGCCTTCGTGCCGCAGGCCTTCCATGTGTTGGGAACGGACGGCTTCGGCCGCTCCGACAGCCGTGTCCGCCTGCGCCGCCACTTCGAAGTGGATGCCGAGCACATCGCCGCCACCGCGATCTACGCGCTGTTCCAGGAGGGGAAGGTGACGGCCGCCGAGGTCGAGGCCGCCTACGCGCGTTACGCGATCGATCCCGGCAAGTCCAATCCGCGCACCGCCTGATCACAGAACCCCAAGGGAAGACATGCCATGTCGATGATCGAAGTGACCGTGCCGGATATCGGCGATTTCAGGGATGTGCCCGTCATCACCGTGATGGTGAAGCCGGGCGACCATGTGGCGGTCGATGACCCGCTGATCGAGCTGGAATCGGACAAGGCGACGCTCGAAGTGCCCTCGCCCGCGGTGGGCGATGTGCGGGAGATCCGCCTGAAGCCCGGCGACCGCGTCTCGCAGGGCGCGTTGATCCTGCTGCTCGAGGTGGCCGATGCGCGCGCTCCCGTCGCCCCCCCGAATCCCGCCGGGACGCAGGAACCGGAGGCGCAGAAGCCGCAGGCCATGCCCACCGCCGCCATCGCACCAGCCCCGGCGGCGGCGACGCCCCCTGCCATCGGGCACGCATCCCCGTCGGTGCGGGCCTTCGCCCGCCAGCTTGGCATCGATCTGGCGAAGGTCACGCCCTCGGGCCGCAAGGGCCGCATCCTGCGCGAGGACCTGACCGCCGCCGTGAAGGCCACGGCGCCCGCGCCCGCGCCCGCCCCGGCGCCCAGCGGCGGCATGGGCATTCCGCCCATCCCGGTGGTGGACTTCACGAAATTCGGCCCGGTCGAAGATGTCGAGATGGCCCGGATCAAGAAGCTCTCCGGCCCCGCGCTGCATCGCTCCTGGCTCAACATCCCGCATGTCACGCACCAGGAGGAAGCGGACATCACGGGCATCGACGCCTATCGCCGCGAACTTGACGATGCGGCGAAGCCCGAGGGCTACCGCGTCACGCTGCTGTCCTTCCTGATCAAGGCCAGCGTCAGCGCCCTGAAGACGCACTGGGAGGTCAACAGCTCGATCCATCCCGATGGCGACAAGCTGATCCGCAAATCCTACTGGAACATCGGCTTCGCCGCCGACACGCCGCAGGGCCTGGTGGTGCCGGTGATCAAGGCGGCCGACCGCAAGGGCATCGTCGAGATCTCGAAGGAACTCGGCGAGCTTTCGGCCAAGGCACGCAAGGGCGAGCTGAAGGGGCCGGACATGCAGGGGGCGACCTTCACCATCTCCTCGCTGGGCGGCATCGGCGGCACCGGCTTCACGCCCATCGTGAACGCGCCGGAGGTGGCGATCCTGGGTGTCACGCGCTCGCGCATGGCGCCGGTCTGGGACGGCGAGAAATTCATCCCGCGCAACATGGTGCCCCTGTCGATGAGCTACGACCACCGCGCCATCGATGGTGCCCTCGCGGCGCGCTTCTGCGCCACGCTGAAACACCTGCTCGGCGACGTCCGCCGGCTGGTCCTGTGAGGAGCACGGCCATGGCGACGATCGAGATCAAGGTGCCCGACATCGGCGATTTCAAGGACGTGCCGGTCATCACGGTGTTCGTGAAGCCGGGCGAGCGGATCGCCAAGGACGCGCCGCTGGTGGAGTTGGAATCCGACAAGGCGACCATGGAGGTGCCGTCGCCGATGGCGGGCGAGGTTGTCGCCCTGGCGGTGAAGCCCGGCGATCGCGTCTCGCAGGGCAGCGTGCTGCTGACACTGGTCGGCGCCGAAGCCTCGGCGCCGGCCGCGCCGAAGCCTGCGGCGCCGGCGGCGGTCACCGGCGGCGACATGCACGCGCAGCTCGTGGTGCTTGGCGCGGGGCCGGGCGGCTATACGGCTGCCTTCCGCGCCGCCGACCTCGGGATGAAGGTCGTGCTGGTGGAAAAGGACGCCCAGCTCGGCGGCGTCTGCCTCAACGTCGGCTGCATCCCGTCCAAGGCCCTGCTGCACGCCGCGCGCGTGATCACCGAGGCCGAGGAGATGGGCCATGCGGGCATCGGCTTCGACGCGCCGCGCATCGACCTCGACGCGCTGCGCGGCTGGAAGAACGGCGTCATCAAGAAGCTGACCGGCGGGCTGACGGGCCTGGCCAAGGGGCGCAAGGTGACCGTGGTGGAAGGTGCCGGCCGCTTCGCCGGGCCGCACCTGCTGCGTGTCGAGACGAAGGAGGGGCCGCGGATGATCAGCTTCGAGCAATGCATCGTCGCTGCCGGGTCGGAGCCGGTGCGGCTGCCCTTCGTGCCGCAGGATGATCCGCGGGTGATGGATTCGACCGGGGCGCTGGAACTGGCCGATATCCCCAAGCGGCTGCTGGTGATCGGCGGCGGCATCATCGGGCTGGAGATGGCCTGCGTGTACGACGCGCTTGGCGCGCGCGTCACGGTCGTCGAGCTGATGGACCAGATCATCCCCGGCGCCGACAAGGATCTGGTGCGGCCGCTGCACAAGCGGATCGAGCGCCGCTACGAGGCGATCCGCCTGCAATCCAAGGTCGCTGGCGTCACCGCGCTGCCGGAAGGGCTCAAGGTCCGCATCGAAGGCCCCGACGGCGCGGTGGAGGAGGTCTTCGACCGCGTACTGGTCGCCGTCGGCCGGCGGCCGAATGGCGGGCTGCTGGGGCTGGATGCCGCCGGTGTGGCGGTGGATGCGCGCGGCTTCGTGGCCGTGGATAACCGCCAGCACACGAATGTCGCGCACATCTTCGCCATCGGCGACGTGGTCGGCCAGCCGATGCTCGCCCACAAGGCGGTGCATGAGGGCAAGGTCGCCGCCGAAGTCGCGGCCGGCCTGCCGCGCGCCTTCGATGCGCGGGTCATCCCTTCGGTCGCCTACACCGACCCCGAGGTCGCCTGGGTCGGCATGACCGAGACGGAGGCCAAGGCCGCCGGCATCCAGGTCGGCAAGGGCGTCTTCCCCTGGGCGGCATCCGGCCGCTCGCTGAGCAATGGCCGCGACGAGGGCATGACCAAGCTGCTGTTCGACCATGCGACAGACCGGGTGATCGGCGCGGGCATCGTCGGCACCAATGCCGGCGACCTGATCGCCGAGGCTGCCGTTGCCATCGAGATGGGATGTGACGCAACCGATCTGGGCCATATCATCCATCCGCATCCGACGCTGTCCGAGACCATCAACTTCGCGGCGGAGATGTTCGAAGGTACGATCACCGATCTGATGCCGGCGAAGCGTAAGTGACTTTCAGCGCCGGGGCGCGCGTCCCGCAGCCCCCAGCACTTGTCCAGCAGACCGGAGGAAACGTTCTTGACCAGCATCAACCTCAACCGGCCGCGGGTCGGCCTGTTCGTCACCTGCCTGGTGGACAGCATCCGCCCGCGCGTCGGCTTTGCCGCGCTGCATCTCCTTGAAGCCGCGGGCTGCATGGTGGAGGTGCCGCGCGCCCAGACCTGCTGCGGGCAGCCAGCCTTCAACAGCGGGGACCGCGACGGCGCCGCGTCCATCGCTCGACGGGTGATCGCTGCCTTCGAGGACTTCGACCATGTCGTCGTGCCGTCCGGCTCCTGCGCCGCGATGATCCGCGTGCACTTCCCCGAGGCGCTGGAAGGGGATGCCGCCTGGGCGGCGCGGGCCGTCGCGTTGGGCGCGAAGACGCATGAACTGCTGAGCTTCCTCGTGGATGTCCGGCGCTGGCATCCGGACAATGTCTCGCTGCAGGCCAGCGCGACCTATCACGACAGTTGCTCGGGCCTGCGTGAGCTCGGCGTGCTCGCGCAGCCGCGCGCCCTGCTCGGCGCGGTGGCGGGCCTCGAGATGCGGCCGCTGGCTGGCAACGATGTGTGCTGCGGTTTCGGCGGCACCTTCTGCGTGAAGTATCCCGCGATCTCCAACGCCATCGTCGGCGAGAAGGTGGCGGCCATCGAAGCGAGCGGCGCCGATCTGCTGCTGGGCGGCGATCTCGGCTGCCTGCTGAACATGGCCGGGGCCATGCACCGCCGGGGCACGCAAGGGCGCGCCTTCCACGCCGCCGAGATCCTGGCCGGCATGGGCGACGGCCCCGCCATCGGCGAGGAGGGCTGAGCCATGCAACCCGAACCGTCCTTCAAGGCCGCCGCGGCACGGGCGCTGGCCGACCCCCGGCTGAAGATCGCAATCGACCGCACCACCATCACCGCCGAGACGAAGCGCGGCGCCGCGCTCCAGGATTTCCCGCAATTCGCCGCGGCGCGCGAGCGTGGCACCGCGATCAAGGACCATGTCGTCGCGCATCTCGACCACTACCTGATGGAGTTCGAGCGCAACGCCCTGGCCAGCGGCGCAAAGGTGCATTGGGCGTCAACCGCGGAGGAAGCCTGCGCCATCGTCCTCGACATCTGCCGTGCCGCCGGTGCGCGTAGCGTCACCCGCGCGAAGTCGATGCTGGGCGAGGAGATCGGCCTGCCGCACGCGCTGGAAGCGGCCGGTATCACCCGTGTCGAGACCGACCTCGCCGAGCACATCATCCAGCTTGCGAAGGAGCCGCCGTCCCACATCGTCTGGCCGGCGCTGCACAAGACCCGCGAGCAGGTCGCTGCGCTGTTCCGTGAAGCGCACGGCACGACGCAGGACAGCGAAGACGTGCCCGCCATGGTGGAGAGCGCCCGGCGGCAGTTGCGGGCCCGCTTCCTCGACGCCGAGGTCGGCATCTCGGGCGCGAATTTCCTGATTGCCGACAGCGGTGCGGTCTGCACCGTGACGAATGAGGGCAATGCCGAGTTGACCACCACGCCGCCGCGCGTACACATTGTGACCGCCGGGATCGAGAAGCTGGTGCCTTCCCTGCCGCATGCCTTCGCAATGCTCCGGCTGCTGGTGCGGTCGGCCACGGGGGCCGACATCACCCAGTACACCACCTTCCATTGCGGCCCGAAGCGCGAAGGTGACCGCGACGGGCCCGGCGAATTCCATGTCGTTCTGGTCGACAATGGTCGCACCCGCATGTTGGCGACGGGCCTGCGCGACATGCTGCGCTGCATCCGCTGCGGCGCCTGCATGAACCACTGCGTGGTGTATCGGCAGATCGGCGGCCATGCCTATGGCGCCACCTATCCCGGCCCGATGGGCGCTGTTCTGACACCGGCGCTCGAGGGCGTGGAGCGCGCGCGCGACCTGCCGCACGCCTGCACCCTGAACGGCCGCTGCCAGGAGGTCTGCCCGGTCGGCATCCCGTTGCCGACGCTGCTGCGCGGCTGGCGCGACCGCAGCTGGAGGGAGGGGCTGGTGCCCGCCGGCACCCGCGCCGGGATGCGACTGTTCCGCTTCCTGGCGGAACGGCCCTTTTTGTATCGGCTGGCGACGGCGATGGCCGTGCGCGGGATGCGTCTGTTCCGCCGCAGCGGCTGGATCCGCCGCATGCCGGGGGCTGCGGGATGGACGGAGCATCGGGACTTACCCGCACCCGCCGGGCGGACCTTCATGGAGCAGTTGCGGGAGCGCGGCCGGTGACCATGCGCGAGCGAATCCTCGGCGCCGTGCGCGCCGCGCTCGGGCCGACTTCCGCCGACCCCGCCGCGATCGCCACGGAAGCGGCGGCGTTGCTCGAGGCGCCGGCGGCGATCCGCCCGGCCTTGGGCCTTGCCGATCCGGTTGCGGCCTTCGCGGCGCGCGTGGTCTCGCCCAAGGTCGGCGCGACGCTGGACCAGATCGGGACGATGGCGGAACTGCCAGGGGTGGTGCGTCGCTACCTCGCCACCCACGCGCTGCCGCCGACTCTGGCGCTGCAGGCCGATCCGGCGCTTCGCGCGCTGGACTGGAGCGGCGTCACGCTCCGGGAAGCGGCTGGGTCGGACGAGGCCGTTGCGCTTGGCCTGGCGGACGCCGGGATCGCGGAAACCGGCTCGCTGGTCTTCCGCTCCGGCTCGACCACCGCGGTGCTCGACCACTTCCTGCCGCTGCATCACCTGGCCGCGGTGAAGGCCGAATCCATCGTTCCCTATCTGGAGGACTTCGCCGCCATCGCCGGCAAGGCGCCGCGCAACCTGAACCTCATCACCGGGGCGAGCGGCACCACCGACATCGAGGGCAGCTACGTGCGCGGCGCCCATGGACCGCGCTTCCTGCACGTCATTCTGATCGCAGCCGCCGCCGCGTGACGGGCGGCGCCGGATGGGCCGCACCTCGTGGCGCGTGGTCGGCGCCTGTGTCCGTCGTCGAATGCTTTGAGACATGGGGCGCGTCTGGCTGACGGAGTGTCTGGCCCGTCTGGTATTGAGGTTTACCCAGGGCGCCATTGAGGCTGGTGCAGCCGCCGCTCAGGTGCTGAACGCCTCGGGCGAATTGAACCGCCGCGCCCTTGCCATGTGGATCGCTTCCTGGCCGGGATCAAGGCCGCCTCATCGGGCAAGAGCACCCAGCCCAGCCCCGGATCGAAGCGCCTGATCCCGCGCGCGACCTGGGCCGTCTGGCTGCCAGTTTCGAGCGCGAAGTGGGTGACGTGGTCACCGCTGTCGCCGCCCCTGTCAGATTCGAGTGCAACGAGCTGCCTTTTTCGTCGGCGCCCTCGTCCCGCGATGCTGCTATCTTGGCGGCGCTTGTGATGGGGACCCGGACCCGAAAGCGCGGGGACCGCCGGAGACGCCGCACGAGGGGCGGATCGATGGCGGTGGTGGGAATGGCGGCGAACCCGCTGGTGCCCACCAGGCTGGCCGTTATGGGACCAGCCGAATGGTTGGAGCGTGCCCGGGATCATCGATCCGGGCACGCTCTATCCTCCGATGAGGCGTCGTAGCACCTGCACAACGCTGCCCTCCCCCACGAGCAGCAGCAGGACGATGGCGCCGAGCACCATCTCGATCCTGCTCAGCCGATCACTGGCCTGCTTCCAGCGTTCGGCGCAGACCGCCTCGTGCACGGCGAGCTTCGTCGCCACGTCGTCCTCGCTCATGTCTGGTCCCCTGTTCCCTACAGCCGCTCGACGATCCGGAAGGCGCGGTTCAGCAGCGGGAAGCTCCCGCGCGTGGCGGCAGCCTCCTCGCCCGGCTGGTTCACCGCACCCCAGATCGTGCGTCGGTTCGTCTCTGCCCGCGTGTCGCCGGTCTCCGGGATCCAGAGCGCGTCCCGCGCCGCGCCGAGCCGCCGCACGAGGTCCCGGTGTGCATCCGTCGCCTCGGCGCGCGAGAGCGCCGGCAGCGTGAAAGCCGCAAAGCGTGGGTTGGCCAGCGCGGGCACGACGAACTCGGCGCCGGTGAGCGGATTGCGGTCGCGCTGGTCGAGCACGACGCGCCCCTCGCGCACGCCGTAGGCCATGCCGCGTCCGAGCCGCCACAGCGGCCCGGCGGCGAGGATGCCGATGTCGATGGCCGGCAGCGAGGCGTCGGCGACGTCGACCAGCAGGTACCGCCCGGTCGCGGCGCCGCTGCGGATCAGGACGACGTTGCCGTTGGCCTCGTCGCCTGTGCTCGCGGGTACAGCGCTCGTGTCGTGCGCGATGCCAGCTGCATCGATCGAGTAGCCGGTGCCGGACAGCGCCACGGCCTGACCGTTGGTGAGGCGCGCGGCATAGACCCGGATCGCCCGGTAGAAGACCTGCCGCTCACCGGCGGTGATGTTGAGCCGGTTCATCGGCGGCATGACGACCGAGGCCGAGGCGCCAAGCTGGGTGCCGTTCTCGGCCGCGACCGCGTCGTTCGTCGCGGCCGCGATCGCCCCTCGCGTGACGACGCTGTTGGAGCGCGTGACGGCCGCCTGGAGCTGGACGGCATTGGAGCGGACTACACGGTGCGTCAGGCTGACGCTGGTCGCGCTGGCGCCGGTGACACGGACCTGGACGGAGTCGACGTTGCTGCCGTTGTCCAGGCTCACATGCCCGACGAAGCCCGTGGCCGCCGTCGCGGCGGTCTGCTGCTCGACGTGCAGCGTCGCCGCGCCGGAGACCGCCACGGTGAGCGAGCCGCCGTCCGCCGCACGCGTCGCCGCCGCCGGCGTCCCCGCGGCGGGCAGGATGGGCATGGTGGCGAAGGCGCCGAGCTCGACCTGCGGCAGCGCCAGGCGGACGGTGACGTCGTGGGTGCCGGCGTTGAAGTTGAAGGCCGCGAAGGGCCGGATCCGCGCCACGGTGGCACCGCCCGAGAGCGTCATCACCTGCACGGCCCGCTGGGCGGCCAGCCGCCCCGTGCCGGGGACCGCCTGGTTCTCGAAGCCCTGGCGGACCACCGTCGCGGTGCTGGTGAGCTCGGCGATCCAGGCCTGATGCGTGGCGATGCCGCCTGCGGCGACGGCCTCGAGCTTGGCGAAGTAGGAATGGGCGAAGGTGTTCCCGTTGGCGCCGGCGATCGCCGAGGAATCCTCGAACCAGACGTAGCCGCTGCCGGTGCCGGAGGGCACGGTCCCGGTGAAGCGCACCGCCACGTAGGGCATGCCGTTCTCGGTGCCGGTCCCCGCGATCTGCGCCGCGATGCCGTTGGCGCCACCGATGGCCCAGTTGGTCGGGGCCGTGCCGGGACTGCCGACGACGGCGCCCTCGGCGCGCGGGTTCCGCACCCCGTTGGTGCGCGCCGGCTCGACCAGCAGGCCGAGGCGCGCGAGCGTCGCCGGGTCGTGCGCGATGCGCCATTCCGAGCCGGCGGCGACGGCGAGGTCCCCGGCCGCGTTGAAGACCGTCGCCTCCCCGGTGCCGGCGCCACCCCGCGTGCCGGACCAGCCGGTCATGGCCGAGGGCGTGGCGGCGAGGAAGTCGAGCGCTACGAGCGGCGTCGCCTCGACGAGGGCCTCCAGCGTCCCGAGCCGCCAGCGCGCGGTGGCTGCGGTGCTCAGGTTCGTCGAGACCAGCGCCACCGCCTCGACCGGCGTCGCGCCGCCGAAGTCCACCAGCACCGACGCCGCCCCGCCTGTGAAGCGCCCGCGCAGCCGCGGCTGCGGGTCGCGCAGGTTGGCCGCGGGCATGCTGGCGGCGGTCGGCGTCAGCGCGGTGAGCGCGACGGCGTCGCGGACGCGCTCGTCGTGGAGGAAGGCGCCGGGCATCAGTCGGATCCTGCGAGGATGATCTCGACGCGCCGCCCGGCCAGCGCCTCACGCCAGCCCACGACGACGCCGGAGAGGCCGGCGTCGAGGCCGTAGGCCGGGTAGGCGATGCGCCCGATCTGGCCGATCTCGATCTGGCCGAGGTAGCGGTCGGTGGTGACGGCCACGAGCCGCGGCCCGCGCTCGACCCAGTCGCGCCAACGCCCCGCGCGGGCGGTCGCGGCCGCCTCGGTGGCGTAGAGCCCGGGCAGCGCCAGGCTGCGCTGCTGGGCGACACGGCTGGTGACAAGGCTGCTCTCTGCCCGGGCCACGGACTGCGCGGCCTCGAGGCGCTGACGGTCGGCGGCAGGAACACTGCCCGCCATGTTGGAGAGCGGCGACCAGTTGCGGCCCCAGGCCACCTCGACGGCACGCGGCGGCGGCTGGAAGGCGGCCGGCAGGGCGACGGGGCGGCATTCGAGGATCCAGGCCGCGGGGATGTCGAACTGCGGCACCGGGTCGCGCGCCAGCGGGTCCGAGAGCCGCAGCCGACCGGTGCGATCACCGGCGAGGATGGCGCCGCACCCCGCCAGCACGGTCTCGACCGCTGCCAGCGCGGTGGTCGGTGTCGCGCCCTGGTAGAAGCCGATCGGGCCCGGCAGGTCGGCATCGGCCAGCGTCCAGGCGTCGGCGTCGAACTCCGCCGCGCCGAAGCCGGGACCGAGCGTCTGCAGCAGGCGGCGCAGCACGCCCGCGGTGGTCTCGACATAGCCCTCGCCGGCGTCGCCGCGCACGTCGCAGGTCACCGCGCCGTCCGGGCTGGCGCCGATCTGGAAGCATCCCTGCGCCGGCCAATCGCGGGCCTGCCCGACCGTCGGCGTGCCGGCGACGAGGGTTTGGGCGACGCCGCGGATCCGCACCGCGTCGTGCGCCTGCACTGCGCGCCAGGATGACTGCCAGGTCGGCAGCGCGCCGGCGCCAAGGTCGACGTTGCCGAGGAACACGGGGGCCGCGTTGAAGATCCGGCCCAGCGCGACGGGCTTCGGCTTGCCCTTGAGGTCCGCGCCGCCCTCGAGGCCGCCGGTGCCCTGGTAGAGGATGGGCTGCAGCGGCGTGTTCAGCCGGTCGGTCGCATCGGCGAGCGCGATGCGGGCTCGCTGGCCCTCGGTGCGGTCGACCGCAGCGACAGTGCCGGCGAAGACCAGTCGGGCCTGGGCCAGCGGCGTGCCGACATCGGAGGCGCGCGGGCTGCGCACCTCGGCGAGGCGGACCGCGACGGCGCGGCCGGTGGCTGTGCCGTAGCGGGCGAGGTCGGCGGCGAAGCCGTCGCCGTCCCAGATCTCGATCGCCGCGGCGGCGAGCGCGGCGCGGCCGCCGAGCCCGAGGGCGTCCACTGCAGTCTGGCCCACCTCGACGTCGCCGAGCAGGCGCGGGGTCCAGGGCGTGCTGGCCGGCGTGTCGGCCGGCGCGCTGGCATAGCCGGCGGAGGCGATGCGCAGCGTGCGGAGGTTGCTCGGGCTGACGAAGGCAGCCGGCAGCGTCGCCGGGGCGAGCGCGGCGGCGGGTGCGAAGGCTTCCATGGATCAGCCTCCTGGCGTCAGCCGCCCTGGCCGCGGACTTCGATCTCGACGAGGACGACGACGGCGGCGGGCTGGCCGCCGGGGATGAGGATCGGGCGCGTGGGCATCGATCAGACCGCCAGGATCGCGTCGGGGTCGAGGCCGAGCGCCGCGAGGAAGCCGCGCACCTGGACGTCGTCCTGGGCGATGGTGCTCGCCGCCTCCCACCGTTCGCGCAGCAGCAGCTCGGCGTCGGAAAGCTCCGCGTCGGGCCGGCCGATCTTGAGCGCGGCGCGGGCGTCGCGGAGCTTGCCGGCGACGCCGACGCGCTCGACGACGGCGAGCTTCGGGATCAGGGGCGGCGCCGCGGGCGACGGGTCGGGCGGCGTCGGCGGTGGCGGTGGATCGACGATCGTCACCTCCGACATGCCGCCGGCGCGGGCGATGGCCTCGACCAGCGGCGCCTCGACCGGCGCGGGCAAGCCGACCGAGGTGCGGTGATCCTCCAGCGCCGCGATGAACGCCTCGACGCGCCCCTCCAGCGTGCCGGCGAAGCCGTCGTAGACGGCGCGCGCGATCTCAATGCCCGGCATGGCTCAGACTCCCGCGAAGAGGGCGTAGTTGCAGATCAGGGCGGGCGGCATGTTGGCGGAGCCGCCCGCGCCGGCGTTCTGGATGCTGATGCCGGTGCCGGCGGGGCCGTGGTTGTGGTCGCCATTGCCCTGCACGAAGCTGCCGTCGCCGTAGTACTCCCAGGCCGCCCTGCCGTACTTGAAGACACCCTTCTCGATGAAGGTGACGGGATTGGCGACGGGGTTCGCCGGCACCCAGCGATAGGGGCCGTAGATTGGGAAGCCATCGCCGTCGGTGCCGTAGGTGTTGTCCCAATAGGTCTCCTGGCCGATGACCAGGCCGTGGCCGTGCCAGCCCGCGTTGCCGTGCCAGTGCGAGGGATCGTTCACGCCGTGGGCGTGCACCGGCATGCGCTCGTCACCGCCGCCGGCGCCAAGCGTGCTGCCGGCGATGCCGCTGTTCCCTGCGGTCACGCGGTTCGCCGCGGTGCCGCCGAGGTTGTCGCGCCCGAAGATCGCACGACCGCGCAGGTCCGGCGTGCCGAAGGTGGTGCTGCCGTCGCCGGCGCCGAAGCTCGTGCCGATCGCGGCGAAGAGCGCGGCGTAGGCGCTGCGCGAGAGGTTCTGCCCGTTCGGCCAGACGCAGAGCGGCGGCAGTGAGGTTCCAGCGATCGGGATCAACTCGCCGACGATGCGACCGAAGTTCTGCGGGGCGGCGAGCAGCGCGGTCCAGCCCGAGCCGGTGTTGAAGAGCTCCGCCGAGAAGCCCGGGTTCAGCGTGACGGTGGCGCCGCCGTTCACAGTCTCCGTGCCGGCGGGATCCACCACCAGGTCGGCGGTGCCGCTGTTGCGCACCAGCACGCCCATCCCCGGCGGGACGACGGCGACGGTCGGCAGCGCAAGGGTCGCGGGCGCCGCCCCCGTGAAGACCACGAGGTTGCCGAGGTCGGCGAGGGAGAGGGTGGCGCCGGCGGCGAGCGGGAGCACCTCGCGCGCATTCGGCTCCAGCACCGCGAAGACATCCTTGGTGCCGGCCGGCAGGGCCACCGGGTTCCCGGCGTTGCTGCTGGCCAGCACCGTCGCCCGCGTGAGCGCGCCGGGGCTGCCGCCGTCGAACTGGCCGTGGCCGATCTCGAAGCCGGTCGCCCAGGAGATGCAGTAAAGCACGCGCCGGGCCGAGGTCCCGAAGGTCGCCTGGAAGCCGCGCATCGCCGAGGCTGCGGCGTTGAGCGCGAGCGGGCCGGTGCCGGTCGTGTCGGTCGATTGCTGGGTGCGGTAGCCGAGGATGGGCATCGATCGTCCTCAGTGGATCAGGCGACGCGGCGAAGCAGCGCCTCGTTCTGCGCGGTGAGGCGGCGCAGCTCGACGAGCAGGGTGCGGAGCACCTCGGTCTGCTGCTGGCCGGTGGAGAGGATGGCGAGCTCGACGCGGTCGGTGCCGGTGGCCTGCGCCTCGAGCAGCGACGCCAGGTTCGCGGTGTCGGCGCCGGGGACGGCCTGGCGGATGGTGCTGGCAATGTCGGCGACGAGGCCGGCGTAGCGGTCCGAGGTGCCGAGGAAGTCGCGCGCGACCGGCAGCACGCTCTGGGCGAGGCGGGCGAAGTCGGCGACCTCCTCCTGCGTGGCGCCGTCGGCGAGCGTGCCGCGCGCGGTGTTCAGCGCCTGCAGCCCGGCGAAGTAACGCGTCTCCGGGGCCAGCCCGCCGAGATCGCCGATGGTCAGCTGCTCCAGCAGGCCGCGCGCAGTGGACTGCCGGGCGCGCTCCTGCGCCAGAGCCTGCTGGTTGTAGCGCTCGACGATGGCGAGCCGCTCTCCGGCGAGCGTCTGCTCGAGGCGGGCGATGCGGTTCCAGTAGTCCGCAGTGCCCTCCACCCCGAGCTGGAACAGCGTCTCGCGGAGCTGCCGTACTTCCTCGCGCGCGGTGTTGTCGAAGGCGGCGAGGTCGGCGCCGCGCTCGTCGCCGGCAAGGCGCAGCCCACGGGCGGTGAGGTTCGCGTCGACGGCCTGGAGCCGGTTGGCACGCTCCTCCTCCAGGCGTGCGATGCGCTCGGCGCGGCGGGCGTTGAGGTCGGATTCGGAGAGGCCGAGGTCGCGGGCCCTGGCCGTCGCCTCGTCGAAGGTCCGATTGAGGTCCTCCAGCGCCTTGAGGAACCCGCTGACGCGATCCGGCTTGCTCAGCGTCTCGAACACGCCGCGGACCCAGTCGACGGCGTTCAGTGCCTCCTCGAGGCCGGCGCCGCGCGCGCCGAGCGTGCCGAGGGCGGTCTGGACGTTGGCGTTGCCGCTGCGCAGGCCGCGGGTGAGTGCTGCGCCATCGAGCGCGCGCGGGCTGCCGCTGGCCTGGCCGAAGCCGATCGCGCCGCTGATCGCCTCAAAGCGCAGGTCGCGCTCGCGGATGGCGGCGTTGATCCGGTCGAGCTGCTCCTGCACCGCGGCTCGGGAGCCGGCCTCGTCCCAGCGCTTGCCGCGGGCGGCGGTGATGGCGAGCTGGCCGGCCTCGTTGACGCCGTAGAAGACGTCGCCACCGGCGCGCCTCGCCATGCCCTTTTTGGTCGGGCCGAACAGCGCGCCACCGCCCCCGCCGAGGGCGCCGCCGATCAGGCCGCCGATGAGCGTGCCAATGCCCGGGATGATCGAGCCGATGGCGGCACCCGCCAGTGCGCCGGCGCCGGCGCCGATGGTGCCGCCGGGCCCGACCGTGCCACGGATGCCGCCCACGATTGAGGAGGTCAGCATGCCGGCGCCGAAGCCCGCGGCGGCACCGCCGAGCAGACTGCCGAGTGTGGTGCCCATGCCCATCGAGCCGAGACCCGAAGCGGGCAGCACGGGCCCGGCGACACCGGCGGGCAGCGCCGCGGTGGCGGCCGCGCCGGAGGAGGTGGTCCAGAGCGTCGTGCCGAGCAGCCCACCCGAGCCGGTCAGGCCAAGCGAGGCGCCGAAGCCGGAGAACATGCCTCCTGAGCCGGTGAGGCCGAGGCTCTCGCCCAGTCCCGAAAAGATCGAGGACCCGGCGACGCTGGAGAGACCCGACACGGCGCTGCCCGCTGCGCCGCCTGCAGCGTCGCTACCGCCACCGCCCACGAATGCGCCGGCCAGCGTCGGGCGCGCCGTGCCGAACACCGCATTCGCCAGCGGATTGACCAGACCGAGCTTGGCGAGGTCGGCCGCCGCGCTGGCCAGCACCGACTTGGCCAAGCTGCCGAAGTCGACCGCCGCCTTGCCCCCGGACGTGAAGGCATTGACCAGCCCCTGGCCGATCCGGTCGAAGGCGTTCTCGCCGATGCGGGCGAAGGCATCACGAGACTGCTGCTCGAAGCGCTCGACAGACGTCCGCGCATCGTCCATCGCGCGCTCGCGGCTGCGGCGCGCCTCGGCCTCGCGGCGCTCCTGCTGCTCCCCGGCCCGCGTCAGCGCGGCCTGCACGGCGGCGGCGGGAAACACCGTCTGCCCGGCCGGGGCGCTCTCGTATTCGATCTCGCGCACACGGCGCGACGTTTCGCGCGCCGTGTCGCCGAGCCGTTTGAGGGCGTCGTCGCGCTCGCGGTCGGCGGCGGCCCGCAGGCGCTGCGCCTCCGCGGCCTCGACCGCGCCGCGTGACAGCAGCGCGTCGATGTCGCGGATGCGGGTGGCGTGCTCCTCACGGATGCCGCGCTCGCGGTCCAGCGCCTTACGCAGGTCGGCGAGGCTTGCCTCGTCCCGCCGGCGCTGGCCCTCCGCGCGCTGGCGCTCGGCCGCCTCCTGCTCGCCGAGCCGGCGGACGAGAGCCTCGCGCTCGATCTGCTCGACCTCGCGGTTGAACCGCTCGAGCTCGGCGATGGCGCGCTCGCGGTCGGCGCGCAGCGGGTCGGCCTGGCGGCGCAGGGTCTCCAGGATGGCGTCCTCGGGGACGGTGCGGCGCGGATTTGCCTCCAGCGCGGAAATGCTGCGCTCGATCTCGGCCGACTGCCGGTCGGCGTTGGACAGCCGCTGCTGCGCCGCAGCCTGGCCGGCGCGGGCGGTCTCCTCCGGCGTGCCGAGGCCAACCGCGACGCGGGTGCGGTCCACCGCGGCGGCCGCGGCCTGCGCGGCACGGGCGATCGCCTGCGAGAGGCCAAGGGCGCGGTCGAGGTCCGCCGCGAAGCGCGTCATCGCCTCGCCGAGGATTGAGAAGGACCGGCCCATGGTGGGCGGCAGCTTCTCGAACTCGGCGTTGATGCGCTCGCCGGCCCTGAGCAGCGCGGGCATCACGACGTCGGCGGTGAGCTTGCCCTCCTCGCCCATCTTGCGGAGCTCGCCGACACCGACGCCCAGCTGGCGCGCGAGCGCCTCGGCGAGCGTCGGCATGTTCTCCAGGATGGAGCGGAGCTCGTCCCCCTGCAGCTTGCCCGAGGCCAGGGCCTGGCCGAGCTGCAAGACGGTGGAGGTGGTCTCCGAGGTGCTCGCGCCGGCGATGATGCCGGCCTGCTGCACGGTGCGGACGAGGGCCAGCACCTGGTCGTTGGTGGCACCCACCTCGCGCGCGGCCAGCGCGAAGCGGGCGAAGGCGCCGGCGCTCTCGGAGACGGCGACGCCGGTCTGCTGCGACAGGCGGTAGAGGCCCTGGTAGGCCGCCTCCGCCGCGGCGACGGAGCCGGTGGCCGCCTGCAGGCGGGCCAAGGATTCGGTGGCCTGGTCGCCGGCGCGGGCCACGGCGACGCCGGCGGCGACGGTGCCGGCGGCGAGCGCGGCGATGGCGGTGGCGGCAAGGCCGGCACCGGTGGCCACGCCTGCAAACACACGCTCCGCCGCGCCGAGGCCGACGCCCATGTTGGCGAAGGCGCGCACGGCGCCATCCGAGGCGGCGGCGAGGCCCTGCAGGGCAGGCTGGGCCGCGGCGGAGGCGGCGTCGATGCGACGGAGCGCGCGCTCGCCGCTCTCGCCGACCTGCTCCAGCGCGCGGCGCGTCGGCTCGGCGTTGTCGGCGGTGAGGCGGATCGCGATGGTGCGCGCGGCGCTGCCGCTCATGCGCGGCGCCCCAGCTCACCGGCGAGCGCGCGCGCCAGGATACCGGGTGCGCGGCGACGCACGGCGGCGACGTCGAGCCGCTTGCGGAGGCTGACCTGACGCAGGAGGAAGAACATCGGGACGAACCCCTGGGCGAGGACCTCGCGGGCGCGGCGCTGCTGGCCGCGGCGACGGCCGGTGAGCACTTCGGCGTTCGGTCCGACGAAGAGCCGCAGCCGGCGGCTACGGCGCGCGATGCCGCTGGCGGCGCGCACGCGCAGGCACCAGAGCCGCACGGACGGGTTGGACTTGGATCGGATGACGAAGGCCTCGCGGCGCGCGGCCTGCATCTGCGCCGGCGTGACGCGGAGCCCGCCGCGGGCGGAGGCACCGCGCCGGCCGCCGGCGGCGTTGTAAGGCGTCGGGAAGGCGAGGTAGCGGCCGCCGCGTGCGACGATGGGGATGCCGCGGTCGAAGGCGTCGACCAGCTTCGGTGCGTTGGTCCAGACGAGGGCCGCGGGGCGGAGCGTGCGTGGCGCGGTGGCGGGTGGCGGGTAGAGGCTCAGGCGCCAGGCATTGGCCACGGCGCGGCCGCGGTCGGTGAAGCCGGCGGAGCGGGCCTGGGCGCGAAGCTCGGCCTGGACCTCGCGGCCGGCGCGCTCGACGCCGCGACGCATCGCGCGCGCAACATCGCGGACCTCGGCCTCCATTCCAGCGCGAAGGTCGCCGCGAACTGCAGCGGTGATGAGGGGCATGGAAGTCGGTCCACCGTTGAGGTGCGTG
Organism: Falsiroseomonas ponticola; assembly: GCF_016805305.1. Lineage (GTDB taxonomy): Bacteria > Pseudomonadota > Alphaproteobacteria > Acetobacterales > Acetobacteraceae > Falsiroseomonas > Falsiroseomonas ponticola. The sequence continues at coordinate 1,558,850 of NZ_JAERQN010000001.1, forward strand.
GAGCGCCGAGGTCACGCCTCCGTGGGCCGCCTTCGACCCAAAAGCGACGGCCGTGTCCACGGCCAATATGCCCGGTGTTGAGGCGCAAGCAGACCTCGCTCCCCAGTAGCAGAGCCCGGCCGTTCGCAGTTTCTCCGGTCACACCGAAAGCAGTTGTAGGTTCCCCGGGTGGAACTCTGGCGCAGTCTAGGCAGGCGCCGATGAAGGGGTGGGTAAAACCGTTTAGGGCCTTGTCGACGTCGTTGCCGCGCTCACCGATTGAGCGGCGCGCTCAGCCTTGATCCACGAGAAGAAGGCATCAGTCGTGTCGATAGGGTTTCCCGCCGCGATGTAGCCGTCCAACTGGAGCGAGAACCTCAAGAGCAAGGTCCGGGTTAGGAACTCGACATCACCATAGCTGACGGTCTGGTTGCTCTTGTTGGCGGGAAGATCAAAATGCAGCGTTGGCCAAGTGCCGTGCAGCACTCGAGAACGCGCCGTCGTGATGGCCTCAACGAGTTGCTCGACCGTCACCAAGTTGTTGGGCGGGATCTTGTCCGCGCGGTCCAGGCCGAAGAACACGTCGAAGCTCTCAAGGAGGCGCCGCTTGCTGCCGGTCATGTTTTCGGCCCGGAAGAGCACTTCTATCGCCGTCTCCAGCTTTGCGATCGCCACGGTATCGAGCGTCTCGGCGAGCGCTTCGTGATACCAATAGGCCGCGTTGCACCAAGCTTCGTCCAGATCGGGAACGGGGCTTGAAGCATCGAGGAAGGCGCTGAGCCGCTGTCCCATCGAACGGAAAGCCGGTTCAACCTCCTTGATATGAAGCTCGATCAGCTGCGGCGATCGGGCGAGCGCCGGCACCTGATTGCGCGTCCCCTCGCTGAAGCCGCCGCCTTCCGTACGGGAGACGTCGACCCTCCAAACTGGAGCGGCGCGAGCGGAAGCCCGTGTGATCGCTCGCACGTCGTCCCCTGGTGACGCCAACTGGATAGCCGCCAGGGCTATATCAGTCGAAAGATCGGCAGCCCGGATAGACTCGGCGGGCGGGCGTCCTGTGACTCTGACGAACGCTACCCAAGGCGCGACGCGGTCGTTGGCGAATTGGACTAGCATTGAGAACCGAAACCCGCCGACTTCCGGCCGGCTGATCGGCTTCCTCCAGATGGCAGCCCAAACGTCGCGGACCCATCGCTTCCACGCCGGCGGTTCTTTCGGCCAGAATTCATTATGCGAGATTCCGAAACCCTCGGTCGGTAGCTCCGAAAAGTGGCGGAAGATCACTGGACCGATCGTGAAGCTGGGAATGGCACACGGGAACAGGGTGCAGGGCACGACATGCTCGCGGACCTGAGTAAGCGCGGCAAACCAGTCGTCGATAACCGTTTGGAGCTGATTGAAATCCGGTTGAGCAAGTGATGAAGACGTGCGACCAGCCCAGGCATTTATCATCTCGTCAGCGACGAGCTTTGCCAAAGTGGCGTTGCTAGCGCGACGGCTGTTTTGGCTCAAGCTCGGACGGAAAGTCTTCGCGAGCGCCGTGATCGCAGTGAGGCCCGTGGTCGTGAAGCCCGTGGCCGTCTGCTGTAGCACGTCGATCGACGCGTTCCGGAGTCCGTGCTGCTCAAGTACACTGTGGAGATCATCAAGTCCGTCGGGAAACGGCCCGGTGAGGCTGATCGTCCTCATGCCGTCCAAAGCTTGCCGACAAAGGTTCTCCTGTTCGGGGTTCATGGGCGATGGCGGGTACTGCATCCGGCGACGAAAGTCACGTTGCCGCCCAGTTTCCGAGGACAATGTACCTACGACAGGCATCCAACCGTGGCGAAGCCATGGTTGGGGGGCTTCACCACAGCAGCCTCTGAAAGTGCAGGCAGAAGGCGGCAGCGAACTTTCTGCGAGTTGCTGGGCCGCGTGCCGCCAGCCTCAGTTGTCGGACGAGAACCCGTGTCATTCGTCTCCTAGGTCCACTTGCAAAGGCAGAGCAGACGTTTGCTTTCCTCGACCCTACCGCCGCTTTCCGCCCAAGGCGGACATTGCCGACACTTCAACTGCCTCATCGCTCCTGCAAGCGCCGCTGCTCCGCATCGAGCGCTGCGTCGATCCCGCCAAGCGCCGCGAAGGCATCCACCACCCACGCCGCCTGGTCCCCGACACCGCCCGTATCGGGCCAATGCGCGATTCCGCCCATGCCGCCGCGGCACGCCGCCCAGAGCCGCACAAAGGCGTGCCAGGGCTCGGCAATGATGAGCCTCGGGTTCTCCGCCCAGGGCTCGCCGCCCACAAGCCAGTCGCCGCCGCCCTCGGGCTTTAGCCCGCCGTCATAGGCGCCGGGGTCTCGGGCGACGGCGAGGGCGCCCCGGAGTTTTTTGCCGCGTCCTGACCCGGCTGCATCAGCGTGCTGGCCCGCCAGCCGAGCGCCTCCACATCGTCCTGCGGCAGTGCGTCCAGCAGGTCGTCCGGCACCAGGCCGCGCGCGCGACGGAACGGCGGCAGGCCATCACCCTCCCAGCCGCGGAGCGCGTGGCGTGCCGCGACCCAAGGCAGCGTGCCGAGGTAGCGCTGCCGCGCCGCGAGCAGCCCGGCATAGACTGGCACGGTGGCGCAGGCCGCCTCGATGGTGCCGAGCTGCACCTGCACCGCGGCGTGGTCGGGCGTCGCCTCCGACGCGTCGATCACGGCGAGCAGCTCGTCTGCGTTGTCGGGCGAGGCCTCGCACACGGCTGCGCGCAGCGCGTCGAGCATCTGCGCGTGGGAAGGATAGATCCCCCCCTCGCGCGCCAGGTCCGCGCGGAAAGCCTGGCGTTCCCGGTAGGTCAGCGGCGCGACGAGATAGCGGCGATGAGTCCCAGGCGGCGCGAACCATTCGGCGTCACGCCGCGAGAAGACGACAGTCATGTGGTTCTCCATCAGAATTGCGCCAGAAAGAGCGGGCTGTCCGCCCCGTCGAGCTGGAAGGCGATATCCAGCTGCCCGAGCCCGTCGCGCTCGCCCGGCCGCATGCCGGTCGCCTTCGCCGCTGGCGCGATCACGCAGAAGCGGTTGCCCGCCGTGACACCGAGGATGGCCATCAGCGACATCGCCGCGCCCTGGCGGAAGGCGTTGAACAGCGCGACCGCGGTGGTGGTGTTCATCAGCGGGTCGATCGAGCCGCGCGCATCGCGCTCGACGGGAACGGCCGGGTCGTAGCCCTCTGCGGCCTCCGGGTTGTCCGGCAGCGTGACGCTGACGCCGGCCTCGAGCATGACGCGCCGGGCGCGGGCGACCTGCTGGTTCAGCTGGCAGCGCCCGCCCACGAAGCGCGGCGGCGTGGGACGGATGGCCGTGTTCCAGCCGGTGGGCAGTGCCACGGCCGCCTTGTCGAGCATCTGCGCGCGCAGCTCGAAGACCAGGAAGCCGATGCCGCCGGTGGAGAGCTCGAGGGACCAGGTGCCGACTGCCCCGGTGAAGCGCCAGCGCAGGCCGTCGGCGTAGAAGTAGAGCGTCGCGGTCCGGTAGATCGTCTCGTCCGAGGTCGGGCTGTACAGCACGTGGGGCGGGATCTGCGCGAGGGTGCTCACGGTGCCGGCGGTCGCCATCGTCTCGCCGAGGGTGGCGACGCGGGCAACGGAGTAGTCGGTGATGCCGGTGGTGAGTGTGCGGTCGCCGGAGAGCAGCAAGGGCATGCCGCGATAGAGCTGGGCGGTCGCCGCGAAGGGCGTGGCGAGGGTGAGCGTGGTGGTGGTGCCGGCGGTGGCGGCGGTCGGGGCGCCGATGGCCGCGGCGGTGATACCCTCGGCCATGGTGCAGCAGCGCAGCAGCCGGCCCCATTCCGGTGCGGTCGCGGCGGTGCCGGAGCCGCGCAGCGGGATGCGCAGGCGGATGCGTGGCTTGAGGCCGCCGACGATGGCGGGCGAGCGATCGAGCGAGCCGGTGAGTTCCGGGTTCTCGACGACGACCGGATCGAAGTCGATCTCGACATCGGCTGCGAGCCAGTCGGCGTTCGCCGGGGTGCCGCCGATGGAATCGACGCCGGCGGTGGTTTCGATCTTGGCCGCGATGGCGGCAAAGCGCATGCGGACGAGATCGATGCTCATCGCGTGGCTCCTTCAGGTGAGGGTGGACGGGAGTCGGTCAGGACGACCAGGGGCCGCCGGCCAGGCCGATGGCGAGGATCGTGAAGCGGGCGAGGAACTCCCCGGCAGGGCGGGAAGAGTCCTCGGCCTCGTAGAGACGGAACTCGCCGCCCTGCTCGGCGATGTCGCCGAGGCCCGGGGTGGCGGGCGTCCAGCCGGCGAGCGCGGCCACGGTGCGGGCGTGCAGGAGGGAAAGCGCCTGCTCGGCCGCGAGGTCGGTGGTGCCGACGGCGAAGCCCGTGACCCCGAAGGCGATGCGGTAGTGAGTGCGGCCCGGCTCCTGGCTGTCGTCCGCCTCGAGGTCGTCGCCGCGGACGACCAGCCGCGGCAGGGTCTCGGCGTCGGTGTCGACCGGGGCACGGCGGGCGCGTTCCACGGCGACGTCGGACAGCTGCGCGGTGAGCCGATCCGCGATGGTGGCGAGCGCGGCCTCGCGCAGCGGGACCGTGCCGCTCATGGCGAGCGCGCCAGGGAGAGGCGCCAGGAGAGGCTGAGCGGGTCGGGATCGACCTCCTCCACCTTCCAGGTCTCCGGCGGGGAGAGCCGGCGCAGCAGATCGCCGCGGCGCGGCGTGTCGGGCGCGAGTTCTGCCGCACGGAGCGTAGCCTCCAGCGCCTGGGCACGGCCGCCGGGACCGCCGAGCCCTGCCACGTCATCGCTCGGCGCGGAGAGCAGCACGCGCACCTGCCGCCAGGCACCGCCGGCCGCAGCGCGCCACTCAGCCTCGGTGGCCATGTTCGGATCGGCGTGCAGCGTGGCCAGCGCTGTCGCGAAGGCGCTCCCGCTCATCGTGCGCAGACCGCGCGCCAAGCCTTGCCGGCGGCATCTTTCTCAGCCGAGAGCACGATCAGCACCGCGCCACCGAGTTCGAAGCTGTCGCCGGCGGAGATCACCGGCAGCGCGGCCACCGCCGCGACCAGCACGGCGTCCTCGCCCTGCGCGGGCTCGACCCGCAGGACGCGCAGGGCCATCTGCGGACCGACGCCCTGCGGCCGGAAGAGCGCGGTCTCGCCACGGTCGGGATCGGCCAGCAGCGATGCGATGCCGCTCATCGCGTCGGCTCCTTCGGCGCATCCGGCAGCACGGTCTTGGCCGCAGCCGCGAGCGCGCCGAGGGCGGTGGCGATGCCGACCGCGCTGTCGGCCAGGTTGCGCAGATCGATGCCGGCGAGATGCGCCAGCAGGATGATGGCGGCGAGCAGGGCGACGCCGGTATGCGTGCCCTGCTCGCGCAGCCGCGCGAGGAGGTAGGTCACGGGTGGGTCCTCCGATCGAGTTCGAAATGCGGGCCGTCCGGGAAGGAGGCCCAGTCGCCGCCCCAGACCAGGGCAACGGATTCCTCCGCCGCGGCGGCCTTCATTGCCGCCGCGATCTTGCGGGCGAGCGGCCAGTCCCAGCGGATTTCGCCGGCCTCGGGCGTGCCGTCGCCATCATCCAGCCAATAGGCGAGGTCGATGGCGTGGCCGGTGAGGTGCCGGCTGTTCATCGTGCGGCTGGCACCGATCGCGACCAGCTTGGCCTGGCGCTCCCTAGTCCGGAGCCCCTCGACGACAATGAAGGGTTCGGCGAGCCGTGCGCGCTCCACGACCCTTATGAGGTCCGGATGCACGCCGGCCAGGCGCTGCCGGTCCCGGTCCAGAAGCGGCGAGCGCACGGTCAGGACCCCGAAGGCGGCACGCGGTTCAGCCAGGCGCGCACCGTGGTGTCGGCGGCCAGCGCCGCCAGCGCGGCGATGCCGACCTGGAAGTTGCCGGTGGCGGTGGTGGTGAGGCGCCGGTTGGTGTTGTCCCAAAAGAGGCGTGCGCCAGCAGTGATGGCGAGCGCCGGCTCCTTGGTGATGTCGAAGACGCCCTGGGTCGCGGCCTCGATGATGGCGTTCTGCGCGGCATCGACGGCGGCGACGCCGAACAGCGCGCCGACCAGGACGCCCTGGCCGGAGAGAATGCCGCCCGCATAGGGGACGGTGATGGCCAAGCTGTTGCCCGGCTGAACGTAGTTGCGCATGGCAAAGGGGTCTCCTGAACGCAGCAGGGGCGCCGAACCGGATCATCCGGCGGCGCCCCTGGTGCTGTGGTCGTGGATGGGTGGAGGGGATGAGCCGGGATCAGGTCCCCGGGTTGAAGTAGCCGCCGCGCCAGTCGATGGCGCCGACGCCGAAATCGAAGATCACCGAGACCTCGACGCCATCGACGCCGGAGACCGGGCCGGTGGTGACCTGCGGCCCCTCGGCGCCGTTGAGGTAGCCATAGACATAGACCGGCGCGGTGACGGGATCAGCGAACAGATACCAGCGGTTGGTGGGGATCAACGGCTCGACCACCGGCTGCACGAAGCTGGCGAAGACGTTCTCCTGGCTGATCTGGTTGGCGGCGACCGGCACGGTGAGCTGGCGGGCCGGCAGTTCGAGGTTCGGCCCGACCAGCAGGCGCATCGACGCGCCGACCGCGATGGGCAGGCCGTCCAGGGTTTTCTGGCGCATGACCGCCGCGCGGCCCACCGCGAGGTTGCCCAGGTCCAGCGCCGTGCCGGCCGAGGCCTTGTTGGCGCGCGCGGCGGCGGTGCCGAAGACCGCGGCGCTGCCGGTGGTGAGCGTCGGGCCGTCGCCGCTGGCGGAGTTCAGCAGCGCATAGGCGGTGGCGTTCTCGAAGTCGGCGACGCGCCGGCCGATGGCGGCGGCGAAGTCGGTGAAGGCGCCGAGATCGTCGTTGACCAGCATGGGCCGCGTCACGCGGATGCGCCGCGCGAAGGTCTGCAGCAGCACGATTTCCTGGCTCTCGGACATGGTGCCGGCCTGGATTTCGCCGTTCTCCATCAGCGGCAGCAGGGTCGGGAAGTCACCGACGCGCAGATGCCGGTGCGGCTTGAAGTCCCGGAAATCGCGGCGGAGGAAGATCTGGCGATAGGTCGGTGCTGCAGGCGCATAGGCCGCCAGCAGCATCTTGTTGGCCGCGGCCGAGAGCAGCGCGGGAAAGTCGGAGGTGGTGTGAAAGGCGCGCTCGGCCAGCAGGGTCGGGTTGCGCGGCGGGTTGGGATCGCCCTTGGCGCGCAGCAGCTGGCCGATCATGTCGGAGGGACGCCAGCCCATGAATTCGGCGTGGCGGCCCGACCCTTTCGGCTGGTAGCCGGGCATGGAGCGGGCGGCCAGCGCCTCGGCCATGGCGTCGAGCATCGCGGCGGGATCGTCATGGCCGGGGCCGGTCTCCGGGCGGGCCGGGAGCGAGGGGCGCGGCCCTGCGGTGACCATGGTGTCGAAGAGCGAGCGGCGCACCTGGTCGGCGGACCAGCCTTTCTCGATGGCCTCGGCGCGCATCGGCGCGATGCGATCGGCGGGCACCAGGGCGCGGGCGGCGTCGATGGCGGTATCGATGCCGCTGATGCGCTCCCGCTCGGCGCGGCCGGCCTCGGCGCGGATGGCGTCAAGATCGGGGGGCGCGGTACGGGCCGGCTCGGGCGGGGTGGTGGCGGGCGGGGTGGTCACGGGGTTCTCCTGGGGCGGGGCGGTGGGTGCAGTGGTGGTCGCGGTTTCGGTCGTGGTCTCGGGCATGGTGGGTTCCTCCTCGGGAAGGTCGGGTTCGATGGCTGTGGTGGGCGTGTCTCGGTCGCCCTCGCTGCGGACGCTGGCGTCGCGGTCCACCGGCACCGCCACGACGGAAATCTCGAAGGGCTCCCAATCCACCGCGCGATGGACGGTCTGGCCGGTGGCGGCGTCGGGCCGCGGGTCGTAGCGGTGCACGCGATAGCCGACGCTGACGGCGCGCAGCGTGCCGTCGGCGATGCGCTGCCAGACCGGCTCGACATCGGCCGCGGCGGAGAATTGTAGCGTGGCATGCCCGCGGCCGGCCTCGAGGCGCGCGGCGATGACGCGGCCCAGCACATCGCGGGCATCGCCACGACGGTGGGTGTTCAGCACCGGGGCGTTGCCGGAGCGCAGCGCCTCCATGCGCACCGCGCCGGGCTTCATCTCCAGCTCCTCGGTGATCAGCCCGAGGGCGGGGACGAAGTTGCGAGCCCGGGCGCCGGTGCTCCACACCACCTCGACGGTGCGCGCTGCACGATCGACGGTGACGGGCGCAGCCAGCGCGCGCTGCGCGATGATCGATTGCCCATCGGTGGGCATTCGATCGGGCGCAGCGGCAGGCTCCGGCGCGGCATTGCTGCCGCCCGGTTCGATGGGTTCTGTCATAATCTCAGCCTTGCGGTTGCGGGTCGGGTCGGGCGGGCGCCGCAGCGCCGGTGGCGGCGATTTCGATGGCGGCCAGCTGTGCCGCATCCTGGGCCGCGCCCGATTTGGCGACGCGACGCGGATCGGTGTCGAGCGACAGCCCGGCATCATCCAGCAGCGCATGCGCCTCGCGGATCATCTCGACCGCCTGGCGGAAGTCGTAGCCAAATGCGCCGACCGCCTCGGGTTGCGGGACAAAGCCTGCGCGCACCTGGGCGATCAGCGCCGTAGTGTCCTTCAGCGGGTCGATCATCTCGTGGGCCGGCGGCACATGGGATACGCCGTCGGGGATGTCGGTGCCCCACAGCCCGAGCAGCGCGCCCTGGGCGTGAAAGCGCTCGGCGATAGGCCGCACCAGCATCGGGATCAGCATGCCGTACTGGACCTGCTCGCAGAGCCGGCGGAACTCGATCTTGCCGGCCCGCAGGCTGGAGTAGTTGGCCTGGGTGAGGTCGCCCGAAACCTGGTCATAGGTCAGGCCGGCGCCGACGGACGCCGCCTCCAGGGCGCGCCGCGCGAAGGCGGTGTGGCTGCCGCCGCCAGAGGGATTCACCACCTCCACCGATCCCATACCGCGCCGATAGAGGATCATCCCCGGCTCAAAGCTCTCCACCGTCCGCCCCTGCGCATCGCGCAGCAGCCCGGCGGCGGGGCCGGTGAGCGTCTCGTCACCCTCCTCGGTCACGACCGCGGCCAGGCAGGCCTCGATCTTGGCCTTCATCAGCAAAGCGGCCTCATAGTCGCCGAGATCACGCAGCCGAGTCAGGACCGGCGCCAGCCAGGAGACGTCCCGGAGCTGCCCCGGCCGGCGCTTGCGGTAGATGTGCAGCACGTCCGCCGCCGGATGCCGCTCACTGCTCAGCCACGTCGCGCCCGGCAGCAGCCAGGAGGCGCCGGGGTGCAAGCGATGCAGCCAATAGCCGATCGGCTGGCCGGCCTCGCCCAGCGCGATCCCCTGGATGGTCGGCGCGCCCTCCACCAGGCCGGTGCGGGCGGTGTCGAGATGGTCGCTCTCCAGCACCTGGAGTTGCAGCCCGATGGGGTTGGCGGGCGTCGGCTGCACGGCGATGAAGCGCAGGAAGCACTCACCGCTCTCGACCACCGCGCGCATGACAAGCGCCTGCAGCCCATAAAGGTCCAGCAGCCCCTCGGCGTCGCATTGCGTGCTCTCCGCCCAGCGGCGCCAGGCATCGGCGTGCGGTTTGTCCGGCCAGCGCGTGGTGATGCCGGCGCCGACAGCATTGCCGGTCCAGAGATCCACCATGCGCGTGGCGTAGGGGTCATTGCGCACGGCATCGCGGGCACGACGGGCGACGGTGGCGGCGGCCGCACCCACCTCCGCCGTGGCGCTGCTGCCCGACGCCGCCCAGCTGGAGGCGCGGCTGTCCTGCGCCGCGTCATAGCCGCGGATCGCCTGCCAGACATTGCGCCAACGGCCCATCACCTGGTTCCCTCGCGGGAGAAGCTGGCCAGGGTCATGCTCGGCCGGCGCGCGCTGGTGGTCTCGGCGCCCCGCAGCACCGCCAGCGCGCGGCCGAGTTCCTCCAGGCTGCGATACTCGATGGTGCGCCCGTCGAAGGTCACGCGCGTGGTGCCGCCGGTATAGGCGCTGGCAAGCACAGCAGCGCGGCTGCCAGCGGGCTGCGCCAGCGCCCAGGCGAGAACGGCCGGGTCCATCAGCTCATCGCCTCGGTGTAGAGGATCGAGGCGGCGACATTGGCCGTGCCCGTGAAGCTGGTCGCCACGAGCGACAGCGTGTCGGGCGTATTGCCGAGGATGCTGGTGCCGAGCGCCTGGATCTGCCGCAGGTCGAAGGCCTGCACCCCCTGGCCGCCCGCCGGCGTGTAGCACGAGAAGACCACCTGGCCGCCGGTGATCGTCGCCGCCGCGGTGTCCTGCTGCGAGAGGCTGGCGCCACCGAGGTCGGTCCATGACGGGGTGGCGGGGGTGCCGTTCAGAACCAGCTCGAAGAAGCCGCCCGCATCGCTGCTGATGATCAGCTGCTGCGGCACCAGCTGGCCACGGTTCGCGACGCCGATCTGGTAGGTGGTCCCCGCGGCGGGCGCCGTGCCGAACGGCGAGGCGCTCAGGGTCAGCGGGTTGTCGCAGGTCAGCACGGTGGCGGTGTTGCTGACGATCCGCGCCATCTGCCCCGCGCCGGTGCCGCCGGTGAGCAGCAGGTAGCGGCCCCGGAACTGGTTGTTGGTCCAGCCCGCGCCGGTCCGCGTCAGCGAACCCACGGCGCCGGCCGTGGCGGTATTGCCCTCGTCGATCACGGCCATGGATCGCAGGCGCGAGGAGAGGATCGGCCGCCGGGTGGTGACCGCGACGCGTGTCGCATTCGCGTGCGGGAAGGTGAAGCCGCGCTGCTCATCGAAGCCGCCCTCGACGACGACCGAGACGCCCCAATGCCAGAAATCGGCATTGGTGTTCGGCGTGCCGGTGCGGCGGATTTCATAGCGGCAGGGCAGATTGCCGGTGCGCGACCAGGGCAGGATCTGGCCGGCGACATTGGCGCTGTCGAAGGCGTGGCACCAGAGCAGCTTGCCCGCGACGATGAAGCCCAGCCGCGCGCGGCCGGCGCCATACCAGGCGTAGTCCATCACCGCCATCTGGATGCGCGAGAAGTCGAGCGCCCGCCCGCTCCGGCCGGTGCCGTTCAGCCTGTCGAGCGTCCAATCAGCCTGGGCGATGCGGGTGTCGACCACGCCATTGCCGGTGTTCGCGCGCCGCACGGCCCAGAGGCCGGTGCTGTCCTGCTCGAAGAAGACGCCATTGTCGGAATCGAACATGCCGACGCGGCGGATCACGTTCGCGGTCGGAGCGCCGAACAGTACGGCGGCGGAGGCGTAGATGCCCTTGCTCGGCTGGTAGCGGAAATAGGGTTTCGACTGGCGCATCGCCAGATCGCCATTGGCGGCGACGCGCATGAGGACGCCGCCGGCCTGGGGCTGATGCGCGATGGTGGCGGTGCCGGCGGTGAAGTTCTCCCAACGCAGCGGCTGCATGCCGTATTCGAAATCGACGTCGTAGACGTTCTGGCCGCGCGCGATCTTGAGGCGGCCTGAGGGGTCGAGCATGGCGTCGGCAAAGGCGATGGGCGGGACGCCCCAGTCCTGGTCGGCGATGAGCATGGGGCGTCTCCGCGTGTGTGGTTGCAGGCCGGGGAGTTGAACCCCGCCGGTCCCGGGTATGAGCCGGGCGAGGCCACCGGGCCTCCCGCCTGCGTCGGTGTGTCAGCGCAGCCAGTTGCCGCGGGGTGCGAGCCAGCCGCGGGGACGTTGGGTGTCTGGCAGTTGTGCCGGCGCGGCCTGCAATGGCGGCGGCGGGTCAGCGACATTCCCAGCGGCGGGAACCTCGCTCGGCCGCAGCGGAGCATCGGCGATCTGGTCGCGCAGTTGCTGCCAGAAGCGATCGCCGTAGCGGTCGGCGCCCAACAGCCAGAGCGCCGCGCGAGCCAGCACCGCGCAGTCCAGCGCCTCATTCCGCTCGCGCAGCTTGGCCCATTCCTGCCGCGCGAAGCCGCGGCGATCCTTCGTGGTGCGCAGCTGCTCCGCGACCAGTTGCTTGACCCATTCGACTTCGACGCCGCGCGGCAGATGCACCCAGCCGGGCGGCAACTCCTCCGCGTCGCCGCGGCCAAGCCAGAGCCGGCGATAGAGATCGGCCTTCCATGTGGAAACCGAGACGGTCCAGAGCTTCAGGCCGCGCCGCAGCTTCTGACCGTTCACCAGCGCATCCACCGGCGTCGGGCCCTGCACGGGCTGCGCTCGGTTCCAGCCATCGATCCCCTTCGTCGGGGCGATGCGAGGATCCCGCAGGCGGCGGAGGTGGCCATAGACGGCGGCGGTGTCCCGGCCGCCCGTGTCGACGCAGAGCCGGGCGATGCGCATCGCGCCACCGCCTTGCCGAGGCCAATCGCGTGCCAGCACGCGGGCGAGTTCATCCCAGGGCTCGCGGTCCCGCGGGCTGCCGGGGATCACAACGTGATCCACGAGCCAGGACGAAAAGCCCTCCGCCCAGCCCCAGACATCGCATTCGAGGCGATCGTCCTGCACGTCGACGCCGGCAGTCAGCACCAGTGCGCCCGTGGGCACCACGCCCATCGGAAAATCTTCGCGGCGCTCGACCAGGCGCTCCCAATCCGGCGCCTCGCCCTGCTCCTGCCAAGTCTCGCCCAGGACCGTGTTCTTGAAGGTCTTGATGTCCTCCGGCTTGCCCTGCGCCGCCTCCCAATCGCGGGCGATCTGTTCCCAGGACAGCCAGCCCACCGGCGAGTAGAGCGCCGAGATGTGGAAGCCGATGGTGTGCGGATCCTGGCCTTCGGCCGTCGCGCGCCATTCGCCGCCACCGAGCATGGCGGTCTTGTCGTGCTCCTGCATGGGGTGGTCGCAGGCCGCGCAGTGATACCGCGCCGTCTCCGGCGCCCCTTTCTCCCAAATCAGCCGCTCGAACCGCAGCCACTGCATCTCCCCGCATTCGGGGCATGGCACGAAGAAGCGCCGCTGGTCGGAGGCCAGATACTCCCGCTCGATCCGGCTGCGGCCGGCGATGGTCGGCGTGCTGACCAGGAAGGCCTTGCGCCGCCAGCCGAAGGTGCGGGCGCGTGCCTCGGCCAGGGCGATGGGATCACCCTCGCCGGCGACGTCGCCAGGATAGGCATCCACCTCGTCGAGGAACAGGAACCGCGCCGTCATCGAGCGCAGTCCGACCGCGCTGTTCGCACCCGTCAGCACCAGGATGCCGCCGGGGAATTCCTTCGACAGCATGGTGTTGCCGCTGTCGCGGGCACGGGCCGGAGCAACTCTCTCCCGTAGAGCCGGCGTCTCCTCCAGCAGCGGGTCGATGCGCTGGCGAGAAAAACGCTTGGCCAGCTCCACGGTCGGCTGTACCGCCAGCGCGGGCGCCGGCACATGGTGCATGATGTAGCCGAGCCAGTTGTTGCCGCTCTCCGTGGCCCCGACCTGCGCGCCCTTCATGAACACGACGCGCCGGGCGGAATGCACCGCCGAGAGCGCATCCATCACGTCCTTCAGGTAGGGCGTGCGGCTCGTGCGCCATGGCCCCGGTTCTGCCGAGGCGCGGCTGCCGAGCATGCGATGACGCTCGGCCCATTCCGTGACGGTGAGCTGCGGCGGCGGGCGCAGCATGGCGCCGACACGCCGACGCACATGCTCACGGCTGCGAAGACCGGTCCCCTCCGATGCCTGCTGGATCGAAGCGATCGGCCGCCTCCGTCAGCAGGTCGTTGATGTGGCTCTGCAGGATGGTCTGCAGCAGATGCGGGTCGACGCTGATCTCGGCTGCGATCAGGCCGGACACGCGGGCGGGCCAGTTCAGCAACGCGTCGCGCATGGTGCTGCCGATCTCGTCGAGCGCGGCATTGGCCTCGGTGACGTCGAGCAGGCGCCGCTTAGTCTCGTCCAGCGAGAGGCGCTGGGCTTCGACCTTCAGCGCGAGCTGCGCCACCTTCAGCCGCGCGAAGGGCGTGCCCTCGGCGCCGGCACCAGTGGCAAGCGGCGACCGCACCGGGTCGGCGGTCTCCACCAGGCGGCGACGGGTCTTGTCGATATCCCAGCTGCCGTCCGGCTCGCGGGCGATGCGGCCCGCGCGCTCGGCCTTGTGGATGGCGGTGTCGCTGACGCCGAGGCGCCGCGCGGCCTCGCGCGTGGAGGCGGTCAGTTCCGGCATGGCGGCGACCTCCCGCCGCACGAGGATGGGCTGCGCGCGTGCTTACCGGGGGCGCAGTGCGTGCTGGCGGGTAGCTTCAAAGGCGGTGATGGCGGCGGGCCAATCCAGCGCGGCGCCGTCGCCGAGCATCTGCACCGGCGCGAGGGCCACGCGCCGGCGCGACCAGTAGTTCCCGTCCATCGTGGCGAGCCAGCCGGCCAGCCCCTGCGCGGCGAGCGCCACGGCGGCAGCTTCGACCTCCGCCTCGGTGGGTGGCGCGGCGCGCCCCATCGTCACGTGCCGGCCGTCCTGCGCCAGGATGATCCAGCGGCGTTCGGAGGGCATTGCCATCACGCTCACCACGTCCGCGCGATCTGCGTGATGCTGCGGATGCGCGCGCAGGCCTTGGCGTCTAGGTCACGCATGATCTGGCGCAGCTGCGCCGTCGCTGCCTCGCGTTCCTTTCGCGGCAGCACCGCGATGATGTCTCGGGTGCTGTAGAGCAGCGACATAAGACGCTCGGCATCGCCGACTTCGGCCGCCCGGCAGATTGCGGCGATGCTACTGTCCACGCTGCGCATCAACGTCGCTGTCGTCACTCTGCTCATCGTCGTCTCCGCCTCGGCGGGGCGGGATCCCCTGCGCGTGACGGACGATTCGCGCTGTGTCGGAGCACAGCCAAGTTGAATGATCGATGTTCGTCGTGGGTTTTCGATGCACGCGCGACGCACGATGTGCATCATGGCGCGACGAGCGGAGGACAGTGCGGATGCCAGGGCAGAGTGTACCGAAGGACATCGAGAACATGGTGGAGGCGACCGCCAAGGCCATGGCGCTCGCCCAGTACCGTTGCGGCACGCCGCGCATGGTGAAGCTGTACATGGACGAGGCGCCGAAGGTGCTGCTGCTCGTCGCCATGGCAGCGAAGCGCCTGAACTGGTCGCCCGATGAATTGGTCCGCGCGCTCAAGCCGCCGAGGCGTCCGGCGGGGGGATGGGACAAGCAAGAAGACCCGCCGCAGCGCGGCGGGTCCTGATTGCGGCGTCGGTAAGGTCAGTCGGCGATGCCGTAGATGGTGAAGGAGCCCTTGGCGCCCGTCTTGTTCGGCCCGACCATCCGCTCCCGCGACTTCACCTCGACCGCGTGGCCCTTCTTCTTCAGGCCGGCGAAGAAGCCGCGCACCGTGTGCGCCGCCCAGCCCGTGGCCTCGGCGATCTGCGCGACCGTCGCCCCCTCGGGCCGGCGCAGCATGGCCAGCACCTGCTCCTGCTTCGTGCCCTCGCGCGGCTTGCGCGGCGCGCCGGACTCGCGGGTGGCGCGCGCCGGCTTCGCCAGGATTCCGCGCAGGGCTTCCATCGCGTCCGTCAGGTCGTAGCGCTGGTTGGCCTCGTCGTCCCATGCGTCGAGGACCCGCTGGGCGGCGTCGCGTAGGCTCGCGCGCGGGGCGGGCGTGGGCGCGTCCTGGGCGGCTTCCGGCGCCGGGGCGTGCTCGCCCTGCGGCGCCGGCTCCTCCGCGCCCGTGGGCGCCGTGTCGGCCACCGGCGCGGCGGCCTCCGCGGCGGCCACGCGCTCGGCGTTGCGGCGGGCGATGGCCTCGGCGCTCTGCTCGTCCTCCTCCGCCGCGTCGCCCGCGTTCGGGTCGATGCCGATGGCGCGGAGCCCCTCGTCGGTGATGCGCGCCACGATC
>NZ_JAERQN010000020.1 GCF_016805305.1 Falsiroseomonas ponticola
GGATACGCCGCATCTGGGCAGGGGTGAGCAGGAACGGGACGGACATGGCGACACCTCCGCCCCGTTCAGAATCACGCCAGGCCGCGTCGGCGCAAGCTGATTAATGGGTCCTGAGCCTAGAAATCGAGGTCCGCGTAATGCGGCGGCGGCGTCACGCCGCTGACCCGGTCCGCCAGCAGGTTGCGGAAGGACGGGCGGGACTTGATGCGCGCATACCAGTCCTTGGCGCCGTCGGAGATCGTCCAGTCCAGGTCCCCGATATAGTCCAGCGTCGAAAGCTGCGCCGCCGCCGCCAGGTCGGCCAGGCTCAGCGCCGGCCCCGCCAGCCAGGCCCGCGTCTCCGCCAGCCAGCCGATGTATTCGAGATGCGGCTTGAGGTTGGCATAGCCCGCGCGGATGGAGGCCGCATCCGGATTGCCGCGGCCGAGCAGCCGCTTCATCTGCTTCTCGAACAGCAGGTTCCGGGTGACTTCCGCGTAGAATTTCTGGTCGAACCAGGCGACCAGGCGCCGCACCTCCGCCCGTTCCGCCAGCGTGCGGCCCAGCAGCGGCATGTCCGGATAGGCTTCGTCGAGATATTCGCAGATGGCGTTGGAATCGACGATGGAGAGGCCGTTCGCCTCCTGCAGCACGGGCACCGTGCAGGCGGGGTTCACGGCCAGGAACTCATCCCGCCTCTCCCACACCTTCTCCACCCGCAGGTCGAAGGGAATCCGCTTCTCGGCCAGGGCCAGCCGGACCTTGCGGGAGAAGGGCGAAAGGGGAAGGTGGTAGAGGATCCGCATGCAGGCTGAGGCTTCGCTGGGAGTGAACCGCCGTATCGCATGCGGGGCGCGGCAGGCCAACAGGCCGCGTCATCACGCCCGGTTCGGGGCGCCGTCGAAGGCGATGGCGATGGCATGCCACATCGGCTTGCGGCGCATCGCATCATCCAGGGGCAGCGGCCGCGCCCGCGCGCCGTCGCGCCGGCGGTGTTCCGGCAGGCGCCCGGCATGCACCCAGCTGTGGCGGTCGGACAGGCCCCAGGTGACCACGGCGCGCACCGCGGGCTGCGCCAGCGTCGCTTCCAGGAAGCGGCGCACCAGGTCGGCGCTGGCGGCATCCCGCGCCGCGGTATCGGCCGGCAGGGCACGGTCGTTCACGTCGAGTTCCGTCACCTCGATCGTCAGCCCGAGTTCGGCGACATCGGACAGGAAATCCTGCCATTCATCGGCGGCGAAGGGCTGCCCGGCCTGGAGATGCGCCTGCACCCCCAGCACATCCACCGGCGCGCCGGCCCGCTTCAGCCCGCGCAGCAGGCCGAGCACGCCCATGCGCTTGCGCCGCGCGGCCACCGTCGCGTGTTCGCAGCCGAAATCGTTGTAGGCGAGCCGCGCGGCCGGGTCCGCGGCGCGGGCGGCGCGGAAGGCGGCGGGGATGTAGTCCGGGCCCAGCACCTCCAGCATCCGCGTGCGGCGCAGCCAGTCCACGCGCCCATCCTCCGCGCGCACCGCCTCGTTCACCACGTCCCAGGTGCCGATGCGGCCGCGCCAGCGGCCGACCGTCGCCTCGATATGGTCCTGCATGGCATTGGCCAGGCCCCGCGCCTCCAGCCGCGCCATCCAGGGCGGGTCGCTTTCGTGCCAGACCAGCGTATGGCCGCGCATGCCCATGCGGTTGACGCGGGCGAATTCCATGAGGCGGTCCGGCAGGCGGAAGCGGCGGTCGCCGCGGCTCGGCTCCACCTGGTCCCACTTCATCTCGTATTCCGCGACCAGCAGCCCGCATTCCGCGCGGATGGCGGCCGCGGCGTCGGGCTCCGCCAGCTGTCCCGTCGTGACGGCGGTGCCGAAGGCCAGGCCCTTGGCCGCGGCCCGCGCATGCAGGCCCGGCCCTGCCGCCGCCTGCGGGATGGGCGGCGGCACCTGCGCCCTGGCACACCCCGCGCCGAGCAACGCGGGGGATGCCAGCAGCCACCGGCGGCCGATCACTCCGCGGCGACGGCCGCGGCGTCGGTCATCGGCTTGGGCAGGTACTTCGCGTATTCCTTCGGCACGACGTGCCAGAAATGGCCGCGCTCCTCCGCCCAGGCATTCAGGATGCGGGCGGCGAAGGGGCTGCCCGTTTCCTTCACATGGCGCTGCACATGTTCGCGCAGCACCCCTTCCCAATGCGCGCTGCCGCCAAGGCGCTGCCACAGCAGCGTCTCCGGGTTCACGCGCTTCTCGAAGGTGCCGTCGGCGTCATAGAGGAAGGCCATGCCACCGGTGAAGCCCGCGCCGAAATTGTCGCCGACGGGCCCGAGGATGACGACGCAGCCGCCCGTCATGTATTCCGCGCCGTTGGCGCCGCAGCCTTCCACCACCGCCAGCGCGCCGGAATTGCGCACCGCGAAGCGTTCGCCCGCCTGCCCCGCCGCGAACAGCGCGCCACCGGTCGCCCCGTAGAGCACGGTGTTGCCGATGATCGTGTTCTCCCGCCACACCAGCGTGGAGGACGGCGCCGGCCGCACCACGATGGTGCCGCCCGAGAGCCCCTTGCCGACATAGTCGTTGGCGTCGCCGAAGACTTCCAGCTTGAGGCCCCGCACCGCGAAGGCGCCGAGCGACTGGCCGGCGGAGCCGCGCAGCCGCACCGTGAGATGCCCGCGCTGCAGCCCCTCCATCCCGAACTTGCGCACGATCTTGGAGGAGATCTTCGTGCCGATGGCGCGATGCGTGTTCCGGATGTTGTAGGCCAGCTGCATCTTCTCGCCACGCTCGAACAGCGCCGCGGCGTCGCGGATCATGTCGGCGTCGAGCGTCTCCGGCACCTCGTTCCGCCCGTCCATGGTGCAGTAGGCGGCGTGCGCGCCGGCATCCGCCTTCACCAGCAGCGGGTTGAGGTCGAGGTCGTCGAGGTCGTCCGACCCGCGGCTCACCTGGCGCAGCAGGTCGGTGCGGCCGATCACGTCGGTCAGCTTGCGGAAGCCGAGGCCGGCCAGGATCTCCCGCACCTCCTCCGCCACGAAGCTGAAGAGGTTGATGACCTTCTCCGGCGTGCCGGTGAACTTCTGCCGCAGCGCGTCATCCTGCGTGCAGACGCCGACCGGGCAGGTGTTGGAATGGCACTGCCGCACCATGATGCAGCCCATGGCGACGAGCGAGGCCGTGCCGATGCCGAATTCCTCGGCGCCCAGCATGGCCGCGATCACCACGTCCCGCCCCGTCTTGATGCCGCCATCGGTGCGCAGCTTCACGCGGTGGCGCAGCCGGTTCAGCATCAGCACTTGGTGCGTCTCGCTGAGCCCCATCTCCCAGGGCAGGCCGGCATGCTTGATGGAGGAGACGGGGGAGGCGCCCGTGCCGCCGGAATGGCCGGAGACCAGGATCGCATCCGCCTTCGCCTTGGCGACGCCGGCCGCGATGGTGCCGATGCCGCTGCGCGCCACCAGCTTCACGCAGACCGTCGCTTCCGGGTTGATCTGCTTCAGGTCGTAGATGAGCTGCGCCAGGTCCTCGATCGAGTAGATGTCGTGGTGCGGCGGGGGCGAGATCAGCATCACGCCCGGCGTGGAATGCCGCAGCTTCGCGATCAGCTCCGTCACCTTGAAGCCGGGCAGCTGCCCGCCCTCGCCGGGCTTGGCGCCCTGCGCGACCTTGATCTCGATCTCCTTGCAGTTGTTCAGGTACTCGGCCGTGACGCCGAAGCGGCCCGAGGCGATCTGCTTGATGGCGGAGTTCGCGTTGTCGCCGTTGCGGCGCGGCCGCGCGCGCGCCGGATCCTCGCCACCCTCGCCGCTGTCGCTGCGCGCGCCGATGCGGTTCATGGCGATGGAGAGCGTCTCATGCGCCTCCGGGCTCAGCGCACCCAGCGAGATGCCGGGCGCCACCAGGCGCTTGCGGATCTCCGTGATGCTCTCGACCTCCTCCAGCGAGACGGGCGTGCGCCCATCCGCGCGGAAATCGAGCAGGTCCCGCAGCGCCACGGGCGGCAGCTTGCGCACGCCTTCGGAGTAGCGCTTGAAGGTCTGGTAGCTGTCCGTCTCCACCGCCTTCTGCAGCGTGTGGATCAAGCTGCCGTCGAAGGCGTGGTTCTCGCCGCGCTTGCGCAGCTTGTAGAGGCCACCCACCGGCAGCGTCACCGCATCCGCATCCCAAGCCTTGGCATGCAGTTCCAGCACGCGGCGCGCGATGCCGGACAGGCCGATGCCGGAGATGCGGCTGGCGACGCCGGGGAAGAACTCCGCCACCAGCGCACGGGAGAGGCCGATGGCCTCGAAGTTCATGCCGCCGCGGTAGCTGCTGATGACGGAGATGCCCATCTTGGACATCACCTTCAGCAGCCCCTTGTCCACCGCCTTCTTGTAGCGGGCGACGCAATCCTTCAGCGACAGGCCGCCGAACAGCCCGCGGCGGTGCCGGTCCGCGATGCTCTCCTGCGCCAGGTAGGCATTCACCGTCGTCGCCCCCGCGCCGATCAGCACGGCGATGTAGTGGACGTCGATGGATTCCGCGCAGCGCACATTGAGCGAGGTGAAGGTGCGCAGCGAATGGCGCACGAGATGCGTGTGCACGCCACCGACCGCCAGGATCATCGGGATGGCCGCGCGCTCCGGCCCCTGCGCCTCATCGGTCAGGATGACATGCGCGCAGCCGCTGCGGACACCTTCCTCCGCCTCGCGCCGGATGCGCTCGATCGCGCGGCGCAGCCCCTGCTCCCCTTCGGAAACCGGGAAGGTCGCGTCCACCGTGCAGGCGGTGGCGCCCATATAGGCGCGCATCGCGGCGAATTCCGCGTTGGACAGCACGGGGCTGTCCAGCATCAGCATGTCGCACTGCGTCGGGTCCTCGTCGAGGATGTTCCCGAGATTGCCGAGCCGCGTCTTCAGCGACATCACCCGCGTCTCGCGCAGGCTGTCGATCGGCGGGTTCGTCACCTGGCTGAAGGACTGCCGGAAATAGTGGTGCAGGCCGCGATACTGGCCCGACAGCACGGCGATGGGCGTGTCGTCGCCCATGCTGCCCACGGCCTCGCTCGCCTCCTCCACCATCGGGTGCAGGATCGTCTCCAGCTCCTCCAGCGTGTAGCCGACGGCCAGCTGGCGGCGGCGCAGCGCCTCCCCGCTCCATGCCGCCTGCTCATCCGCGCCGGCCTTGACGATGCCGTCGATGCGCGTGGTGCGGCGCGTCCAGTCGCCGAAGGGCTTGCGGCTGGAAAGCTGGTCCTTCAGCTCCGTGTCGCCATAGAAGCGGCCGGTCGAGAGATCGACGGCGATGCACTGCCCGGGCCCGACGCGGCCCTTGGCGATGATGCGGTCCTCCGCGATCTTCACCATGCCGGTCTCGGAACCGGTGACCAGCATGTTGTCGGTGGTGATGGTGTAGCGCATCGGGCGCAGGCCGTTGCGGTCCAGCCCGCCGATCGCCCACTTGCCATCCGTCGCCGCGATCGCCGCCGGGCCGTCCCAGGGCTCCATCACCGCGTTGCAGTAGAGGAAGAATTCCCGGTGTGCCTCGGGCATCGTCGCGTTGTTGCCGAGGCTTTCGGGGATCAGCATGGCCTTGGCCATGGGCGCGTCGCGGCCGCCACGGACCAGCAGCTCGAACACGTTGTCGAGCGTCGCGGTGTCGGAGCCACCGGCCTGCACCACCGGCTTGATGTCCTCCATCCAGGCATCGAGCAGCGGATGCGCGAGCCGCGTCTCGTGGCTCTTCATCCAGTTGATGTTGCCGTGGACGGTGTTGATCTCACCATTATGGGCCAGCGTGCGAAAGGGCTGGGCCAGGCGCCAGGTCGGGAAGGTGTTGGTGGAGTAGCGCTGGTGGTAGATGGCGAAGCGCGACACGAAGCGCGCATCGTTCAGGTCCGGGTAGAAATCCGTCAGGTTCTCCGCCAGGAACATGCCCTTGTAGATGATCGAGCGGCAGGAGAGCGAGCAGAGGTAGAGCTCCGGGATCTGCGCCGCGATGGCCTGCTTCTCGATCCGCCGGCGGATGACGTAGAGGTCGCGCTCATAGGTGTCGTCATCGACGCCGCGGGGGTTCCAGACCAGGATCTGCTCGATCTCGGGGCGCGTCGCATTGGCCTTCTCGCCGATGCAGGCGACGTCGATCGGGACCTGGCGCCAGGAATAGATGTTGTAGCCGGCGTTGAGGATCTCGGTCTCGACGATCTGGCGGCAGCGTTCCTGCGCGCCGAGGTCGGTCTTCGGCAGGAACACCATGCCGACCGCGATGCGGCCCGGGCGCACGGCATCGCCGCCGCGCTGCACGACTTCCGCGAAGAAGTCCTGGGGGATCTCGATATGGATGCCGGCGCCGTCGCCGGTCTTGCCATCGGCGTCCACCGCGCCGCGGTGCCACACCGCCTTCAGCGCATCGATGCCGGCCTGCACCACATCGCGCCGCGCGCGGCCATCCAACGCCGCAACGAGCCCGACGCCGCAGGCGTCATGCTCGGTCAGGTCGATATGCGCGTCCTGCAGGGTCTTCAGGTTCTCGACATAGCCTTCGGCGAACTGCGCGCCGGTCTCGAAGCCGTTGTCCATCGAAGTCACTCCGCCGCCACGGCGAGCGCCGCGGTCTTCTGCTGGATGTAGCCGTGCATCTGTTCCGCCGCGTCGCGCCCGTCGCGGATCGCCCAGACGACGAGGCTGGCGCCGCGCACGATGTCGCCGGCCGCGAAGACGCCCGGCAGGTCCGTCATCATCGTGCGGTGGTTCACCTTCAGCGTGCCCCAGCGCGTCACCGGCAGGGCGGGCTCCTCGAAGGCCTTGGGCAGGTCCTCGGGGTCGAAGCCCAGCGCCATGATCACGAGGTCCGCCGGCAGGGTGAAGCTGCTGCCCGCGATCGGCTCCACCTGCTGGCGGCCGGAGGCATCGGGCAGGCCGAGATGCATGCGATGCGCGCGCACCGCATTGACCTTTCCATCGCCCAGGAAGGCTTCCGGCGCGCCGAGCCATTCGAAGCTGACGCCCTCTTCCTCCGCGTGGTGCACTTCGCGCATCGAGCCCGGCATGTTCGCCTTGTCGCGGCGATAGAGGCAGGTGACGGAGGTCGCACCCTGGCGCACCGCGGTGCGCACGCAGTCCATGGCCGTGTCGCCGCCGCCGATGACGACGACGCGCTTGCCCGCCGCGTTCAGCGCGCCCGATTCCATGGCGGGCACGGTCTCGCCCAGGCCCACGCGGTTCGACGCCGTCAGGTAGTCGAGCGCGGGGACGATGCCGTCCAGCCCGATGCCGGGTGCGGCCATGTCGCGCGCCTTGTAGACGCCGGTCGCGACCAGCACCGCGTCATGCTTCTCCCGCAGCTCGGCCAGCGTGATGTCGCGGCCGACGGCGACGTTCAGATGGAAGTGGATCCCGCCTTCCTCGAACTGCTTCCAGCGGCGCAGCACCACCTCCTTCTCCAGCTTGAAGTTGGGGATGCCGTAGATCATCAGGCCGCCGACGCGGTCGTAGCGGTCATAGACATGCACCTGGTAGCCGCGCATGCGCAGCCGCTCCGCCGCCGCCAGGCCGCCCGGGCCGGCGCCGATGATGCCGACGCTCTGCGCCAGCTCCCGCCGCGGCTTCGGCGCCTTGACCCAGCCATTCTCCCAGGCGGTGTCGGTGATGTACTTCTCCACCGACCCGATGGTGACGCTGCCGAAATCCTTTTCGATGACGCAGTTGCCTTCGCAGAGGCGGTCCTGCGGGCAGATGCGGCCGCAGATCTCGGGGAAGGTGTTGGTGGCGGAGGCGACCTCATAGGCCTCCTCCAGCCGCCCTTCCGCGGTCAGCTTCAGCCAGTCCGGGATGTTGTTGTTCAGCGGGCAGTGGACGGAGCAGAAGGGCACGCCGCACTGGCTGCAGCGGCTGGCCTGCGTCTTGGCGCCTTCCGGGTCGAAGGCCTTGTAGATCTCGTCGAAATCCTCGCGCCGCAGATCCGCCTTCCGCTTTTCCGGCAGGCGTTGGTCGAGGCGCACGAATTGCAGCATCCGGTCAGCCATGGCGGCGACGCTCCCTAGGGGCAAGACGAGGCACGCGCCCCCTGTCATCCCCCCGGGGTTCGCGCCTGGCCCCTCTACAGCACCGAAAAGGGCGACGCGAGTCCGAAATGCATTAATGCGACAGCATAGCTGTCATTATTTTTGCCAAACCGGTCCGGGGGCCCAACCACCCGGCCAAACCGGACCCTGATTAGGTCCGGTTTGGTCCCTCACCCCCGGTCAGGCCGCCGCCACATCCCGCCGCCCGCCCCCGGGGCGGAACCGGCGCAGGTAGCCCGGTACCACCGCCTCCACCGAGGTCGGCGCGATGCCGAGATCGGCAAGGCCGGGCACGCCCTCCCCCACCACATTGTCGCGGCCGAGCAGCTTCAACTGGTCCGTCGTCAGCGGCGGATTCGGCAGCTTCTCCAGGATCCCGGCCTGGAAGCCCATCAGCCCCATCGGCATGTCCACCAGCCGCTTGCTGCGCCGCGTGGTGTCCAGGATGAAGCGCAGCACCTCGCGCATCGTCATCACCCGCGGGCCGCCCAGCTCATAGGTCCGGCCGGCCGCATCGTCCCGCGCCAC
The DNA here is from genome assembly GCF_016805305.1 of Falsiroseomonas ponticola. Classification (GTDB taxonomy): domain Bacteria; phylum Pseudomonadota; class Alphaproteobacteria; order Acetobacterales; family Acetobacteraceae; genus Falsiroseomonas; species Falsiroseomonas ponticola. Next base: position 8,521 of record NZ_JAERQN010000020.1, read on the forward strand.
CGCCGCCAGCACCGCATCCGCGACATCGCCCACGAAGACCGGCTGGAACTTCGTGTCGCCGGAGACGACGGGCATGAAGGGCAGCAGCCGTGCCATGCCGGCGAAGCGGTTGAAGAAATTGTCCTCCGCCCCGAAGACGACGGAGGGGCGCAGGATCGTCGCCGCCGGGAAGGCCGCGCGCACCGCAGCCTCTCCCTCCGCCTTGCTGCGGGCGTAGCGGCTGTCGCTCGACGCATCCGCGCCGATGGCGGACACCTGCACGAATCGCCGCGCCCCCGCCGCGGCGGCCGCCTGCGCGACGATGCCCGGGCCCCTGGCCTGGATGCTCTCGAAATCCCCGTGCAGGATGCCGACCAGGTTCACCACCACCTCGGCCCCTTCCACCGCGCGCGCCACGGCGGCGGCATCCGTGACGGCGGCGCGCAGCGGCACGATCTGGCCGACGCGCCCCTGGGTGCAGAGGAAGCGGGCTGCCAGCGGGTCCCGCCCCGCGATGCGCACGATGTAGTCCTGCGCCGCCAGCCGCTGCACCACGTAGCGGCCGATGAAACCGGCGCCGCCGAACACCGTCGCAACCCTGCGATCCGCCGTGCGCATGATCCGTCACTCCATCCGGGAAATCCGTGCCGGACCATATGGGGGCGTCCCTGCCCCGCCAAGCATCGGAAACAGTCCACAACTTGTCGCGGCACCCCCGCTTGACGCCCCCCGCCCCACCCCGTAAATCGCCCCTCGCTGAACGACGCCCCCTGCCCAGGTGGTGGAATTGGTAGACGCGCTGGCTTCAGGTGCCAGTGACCGCAAGGTCGTGAAGGTTCGAGTCCTTTCCTGGGCACCATCTCCCCGCCGGTCGGCGCGGGATCGCGGCAGCAGACACCAGATATCGATGCGTGGTGGCGGCACGGCTTCATGCCGCGTCGGCTGCGTTCCGGGCGAGGCGCCCGGATCACTTAACAGGTTGTTGCGGCGCGGCCGGCGCGGTGCCAGATTGATGGCGCCACGCGTCACCGCACCGACGCGAACGCATGGCACGGCCTGCGCCAGCCGGCACGCCACCGCACCCCGGTGCCGATCCCGCCCGCAGCCATCCCAGGTGGCCCCAGCGCCACCACCGCCTGCGCCTACACACGACTTCCGCGAGATCGTCCCTATCTGATGCGAGACTGGCACCTGGGCGCCTTCGGCTCCCGCACCCCGGCGACTGGCGACCAGGGCCCGATTCCGGCGGCGGCGGCGAACCCGATCGCGGAAGCACTGGCCGGCCCGCTGCCCCTGCTCCTCGCCAATCTCCTTGTCGCCGTCCTCTATGCCGGGCTCGGCGCCGCGGTCGGCCTGTTCTTCGCGCGCTACGGCCTCTTCCCGGCGCCCATCTGGCTGCCCGCCGGCATCGCCGCGGTGGCCACCCTGGTCGGCGGCTGGCGCCTCGTGCCCGGCATCTTCGCGGGCTCCTTCCTCGTCAATGGCTGGCTGCTGGACGCCGGGCTGGCGACGGCGGCGCTGATCTCGGCCTCCAACAGCCTCGGCCCCTGGGTGGGCGCGCTGCTGACCCGCGCGCTGCGCCCGCCCACCGGCCTCTTCACCCGCCTCCAGGGCGTGCTGGGCTTCGTCGCGGGCGGCGTGCTGACGCAATCCATCATCACCGCGCTGGGCGGCACCGCGGCGCTGCTCGCCGGCGGCGGCCTGCCGGTGGAGGACGCCTATTTCGTCTTCTCCCGCTGGGTGCTCTGCGATGCCGGCGGCGTCTTCTTCTTCGCCCCCGCTTTGATGCTCTGGATCGGCGCCGAGCGCACGCCCCCCGTGCCGGGCCACCGCATGGCCACCGGCGATGCGCTGGTCTTCGCCGCCACGGCCGGCCTCGCCACCCTCGTCTTCGCCCTGCCGCCGCCGCTCGATGCGCTGGTCCAGCCGGAAGCGGTGGCGCTGCTGACCATTCCCGTCACCTGGGTCACGCTCCGCATCTCGCTCCGCGCCGCCTACAGCCTGCTGACCCTCATCAGCGTTGTCGCCACCATCGGCACCCTGGCCGGCCTCGGCCCCTTCCAGCCGGATGTCGTGCCGAATCCGCTGCGGGCCGTCGGCATGATGGTGGTGCTGATGGCCACCAACGCCCTGGCGCTGATGGCGCTGCTGAGCGAGCGGCGGGAGGCCGAGGCGCGCCTGGCCGAGGGCAATGCCCGGCTGACGGAGGAGGTGGCGGACCGCACCGCCGAACTCCGCTACCGCGCGGAGACGGACGACCTGACCGGCATCGGCAACCGCGGCTATTTCCTGCGCAGCCTGGCGGAGCAGATCGCCGCCGCCCGGCGCCAGGGCACGCCCCTGGCGCTGGTGCTGCTGGACCTCGACCAGTTCCGCCTGCTGAACGACATGCGCGGCCATGCCGCCGGCGATGCCGCGCTGCAGGCCGCGGCCCGGCTGATGGCCGCCAGGCTGGAAGGCATGCCCGCCAATCTCGGAAGGCTGGGCGGGGAGGTCTTCGCCGTCTCCCTCCCCGGCATGGACGCCAATGCGGCGGCCACGGTGGCGGAGGGCATGCGCGCCGACGTCGCCCGCCAGAACTTCACGGCGGGGGATGACGATGCCCCGGCGCGGCTCACCGCCAGCATCGGCGTCACCGGCCTGCTGCCGCGTGACAGCGCGGCGGAGGACCTGCTGAAGCGCGCCGATGCCGCCGTCTTCCTGGCCAAGGCCAAGGGCCGCAACCGGGTGGAGCTGCGCATGGTGACCGAGGTGCCGAAGGAGATGCGCGCCAGCAGCCTGTCGCGGTAGCGGCCGCTGGGGCCGCGCGCTATAGCCGCCGCCGGCCGATGACCGATACCCTCCCCCGGGGCGGGCCCCGCCCTACCCTCCATCGGGCCGGCCCGACGCCGCCCCCGGCCCCCGCCCGGGGCGCCGGCGGCCAGGGCCAGACCCTTTTCACGCGGAACGCCATGATCCAGCTGCATCGGCACGACCTGCCGGAAGGACTGAGCTTCGGCTCCTCCGTCGCCATCGACACCGAGACGATGGGCCTCGACCCGCGCCGGGACCGGCTCTGCCTGGTGCAGCTTTCCGCCGGCGACGGCACGGCGCATTGCGTGCAGATCCTGCCGCCCTCCCTCGGCGGCCGCGGCGCCGATTGCCCGAACCTCAAGAAGCTGCTGGCCGACCCCTCGGTGCTGAAGATCTTCCACTTCGCCCGCTTCGACGTCGCCGCCCTCTACAACGCCCTGGGCGTGGAGGTGGCGCCGGTGGTCTGCACCAAGATCGCCTCCAAGCTCGTGCGCACCTACACCGACCGCCACGGCCTGAAGGACCTCTGCAAGGACCTGCTGGGGGTCGAGATCTCGAAGCAGCAGCAATCCAGCGACTGGGGCCAGCCGGAGCTGACGCCGGAGCAGCTGACCTATGCGGCCTCGGACGTGCTGCACCTCCACGCCCTCTGGGCGCGGCTGAAGGCGCTGCTGGAGCGGGAGGGCCGGCTCGACATCGCGGAGGCCTGCTACCGCTTCCTGCCCATGCGCGGCCGGCTGGACCTGCTGGGCTACGAGGACCCCGACCTGTTCAGCCACTGACGGCCGGGTCTGCCTTGAAATTGCGCGATCATTGCCAAGTCGCGCCAGGGTTGACGAAAGGTTGGCACGTTTCTTGTCCGGACAGGGCCGGAAGGGCCATCGGCGCGTTGACCCTATGGCCCGGCAGGCCCATACAAGCCGGGTGCGATTGCCCCCGCCCATCTCCTCCCGCCCCGTCGGCTCCGCGCCCGGCGGCTTCCGCGCGCCGCCGCGCCGCATGCTGGCCCCGTCCCGGGAACGGCGCGCGCCACGGCCGGCGGAACTCGCCCGGCGGCGAATCGCCGTCAGCATCGCCAAGCGCGTGCTGCCGCTGGCGGCCGTGTGCCTGCTGGCCGCCATCGCCCTCTGGCCGGAATTCGACAGCGCGGCGGACCGGGGCCGCATCTCCTTCCAGCGGGTGATGTCGGCGCGGCCCGATGCGCTGCGCATCGTCGATCCCCGCTACCAGGGGGTGGATGAGCAGAACCGCCCCTACAACGTCACCGCCACCCTCGCCACCCAGGCGGGGAACGAGGATCTCGTGAACCTCCAGGCGCCGCGCGCCGACCTGCTGATGAGCGACGGCGCCTGGATCTACATCGAGGCGCGCGACGGCCGCTACGACCGGCCCCGCAACCACCTGGACTTGACCGGGCGCGTCACCGTCCACCACGATGACGGCACGCAGTTCGTGACGGAGAAGGCGGCGGTGGACCTGGCCGCCGGCGCGGCTTCCGGCGACGATCCCGTGGCCGCGCAGGGCCCCTTCGGCACGCTGACGGCCGAGGGCTTCCGCCTGATCGACCGCGGCCAGGTCGTCGTCTTCACCGGCCGCGCCCGCGCGGTGCTGGAGGGCGGCAAGTGACCCGCCGCGCCCTGCTCCTCGCCGCCCTGCTGGCCTTCGCCACCCCGGCGCCGGCCCAGAACCTGGACCTGACCCAGGGCGGCCCGGTGGAGATCACCGCCACCGACGGCATCGAATGGCGCCAGCAGGAACAGGTCGTCGTCGCCCGCGGCAATGCCCGCGCGGTGCGGGATGGCGTGACGGTGGATGCGGACCGGCTGATCGCCCGCTACCGCCCCCGCGCCGGCACCACCGCCCAGCCCGGCGAAAGCCCGCTCTCGGGGGGCGAGATCTTCCGCTTCGAGGCGGAGGGCAATGTCCGCGTCACCTCCGCCACCGAACGCGCGGAAGGGGACCGCGCGGTCTATGACATCGACCAGGCGGTGATGGTGATGTCGGGCCGCAACCTTTCCCTCACCACGCCGGACCAGCGCATCACGGCGCGGGACAGCCTGGAATACTGGCCGCAGCGCCGCATGGCGGTCGGCCGCGGCGGCGCGGTGGTCACCACCAGCGACAACCGCCGCATCGCCGCCGATACGCTGGTGGCCTATTTTCTCGAATCTCCCGCCCCGGGCGCACCGGCGGCAACGCCCGCGCCCGCGCCCGCGCCCGCGCCCGCTCCGGCGGCCCCGGCCACCGCCGCCAATCGCCCGGCCGCCATCCCCGGCCTGCCCGGCAATACGGAGAATAGTCGCATCGATCGCGTGGAAGCCTATGGCAGCGTCGAGATCCGGTCGCCGGAGGAAGTCGTCCGCGGCGACCGCGGCGTCTACAGCCCGCCCACCGGCCTCGCCCGGCTGATGGGCGGCGTCCGCATCACCCGCGGCGACAACCAGCTGAACGGGACGGAGGCGATCGTGAACCTCCGCACCGGCGTCTCCCGCCTCGTCTCCGCCCCCGGCGACCGCGTGCAGGGCCTGGTGGTGCCGCAGCAGCAGCCCGCCCCCGGCAGCGTCCCCCCGGCCAGCCGGCCCGCCCCGCGCCCGGCGCCCGCCCAGGCGGCGCCCGCGGTGCCCGCGCCGCCGCCCCCGGCACCCCGCCCGCCCCAGGGGGCCAGCCGATGACGCCGCCGGATGGTCCCCAGAAAGGGGGCCCGAACGCCGCCCCGCGCCCCGGCGCGCCGGCCATGCGGCTCGCCGCCGACAATGCCGGCCTGGTCGCGAAGGGCCTCGGCAAGCGCTACAAGAAGCGCCCCGTCGTGCGGAACGTCTCCATCAGCCTGAAGCGGGGCGAGGCCGTCGGCCTGCTCGGCCCCAACGGCGCCGGCAAGACCACGACCTTCTACATGATCACCGGCCTGGTGCAGCCGGATGAGGGCATGGTCACCATGGATGGCCATGACGTGACCTTCCTGCCCATGTACCGGCGCGCGCGCCTCGGCCTCGGCTACCTGCCGCAGGAAGCCTCGATCTTCCGCGGCCTGTCGGTGGAGGACAACATCCGCGCGGCGCTGGAGGTGGTGGAGCCCGTGCGCGACCGGCGGGAGCAGATGCTGGACGCGCTGCTGGCCGAATTCGGCATCGGCCATCTCCGCCGCGCCCCCGCCCTCGCGCTCTCCGGCGGCGAACGCCGGCGCTGCGAGATCGCCCGCGCGCTCGCCACCCAGCCCAGCTACATCCTGCTGGACGAACCGCTGGCCGGCATCGACCCCATCGCGGTGGGGGAGATCCGCGACCTGGTGAAGCACCTGAAGGACCGCGGCATCGGCGTGCTGATCACCGACCACAATGTGCGAGAGACGCTGGAGATCATCGACCGCGCCTACATCCTGCACGACGGCCAGGTGCTGATGGAGGGCAGCCCCCGCGACATCGTCGCGCATGAGGGCGTGCGGCGGGTCTATCTCGGCGAACGCTTCTCCCTGTAGGCCCCGCATCATGATGGGCGCCGCACATCACCGGGCGGGGGGCTGAGGGCGATGGCCATCGGCCCGCGGCTCGACATGCGGCACACGCAGTCGCTGGTGATGACGCCGCAGCTGCGCCAGGCCATCAAGCTGCTGCAATCCTCCAACATGGAAGTCACCGCCTTCGTGGAGGAGGAGCTGGAGCGCAACCCGCTGCTGGAGCGGGATGAGCGCCCCGAACCCCGCACCGCCGCGGATGAACGCGCGCCGGAAGCGCTGGCGCCGGAGCCGCGGGATTCGCTGGAAGCCGCGACCGCCACCGCCATGGCGGACAGCCCCCTCGATGCCGATTACGGCAATGTCTATGACGGGGATGGCAGCGGCGGCGGGCTCGGCGCCGGGGGCGGTGAATCGGGCGGCCGCGGCGGCCGCACCGATTTCGACGACGACCTCTCCGGCATCGAGGACCTGGCCGATGCCCGCAAGACGCTGCGCGAACACCTGGGCGAGCAGATCCGCCTGACCTTCGCGGACCACCGGGACCGGCTGATCGCGGCGCAGATGCTGGCCATGGTGGATCCCGCCGGCCGCCTGCCCGTGCCGGATGCCGCCATCGCCGCCGCCATGGGGTGCGAGGAGGCGAAGGTCGCCGCCGTGCGCGCCCGCATGCAGCGCTTCGACCCCGTCGGCATGTTCTGCCGCGACCTCCGCGAATGCCTGGCCGTGCAGCTGGCGGACCGCAACCGCCTCGACCCCTGCATGGAGGCGCTGCTCGACAATCTGGAGATGCTGGCCCGGCGCGACCTGCGCGGGCTGATGCGCGTCTGCGGCGTCGATTCCGAGGACATCGCGGAGATGGTCGCGGAGCTCCGGCGCCTCGACCCCAAGCCCGGCGCCAGCTTCGACGCGGCGCCCGCCATGGCCGTGGTGCCGGACGTGCTGATGCGCCGCACCAATGATGGCGGCTGGGCGGTGGAGCTGAACCCGGAGACGCTGCCCCGCATCCTGGTCAATCGCGGCTTCCACGCACGCGCCGTGGTCGGCGCCCGCAGCCGGGACGACAAGGCCTTCATCGCCGACAAGCTGCAGAGCGCGACCTGGCTGGTGAAGTCCCTGGAACAGCGGGCCAACACCATCCTGAAGGTGGCGGCGGAGATCGTCCGCCGGCAGGACGCCTTCTTCCGCCTCGGCGTCGGGCACCTGCGGCCGCTGATCCTGCGGGACGTGGCGGAGCACGTCTCCATGCATGAGAGCACGGTCAGCCGCGTGACCGCGAACAAATATATAGCAACGCCGCGCGGGACCTTCGAGCTCAAGTATTTCTTCACCACTGCCATCGCCGGCACCAGTGGTGGCGAAAGTCATAGCGCGGAGGCGGTGAGATTTCGCATCCGCGAGATGATCATGGCCGAGGGTGTTGACGACGTCTTGTCCGATGACGCGATTGTCGAGCGTCTGCGCAAGGAAGGCGTGGACATCGCCCGTCGAACGGTGGCCAAATACCGGGAGGCGCTGCGCATCCCGTCTTCCGTGCAGCGCAAGCGGGAGAAGGCCGTCCCGGCCTGACCTTGGCGCTGTTCCGCCGGTTCCATCCGGGCGGCCTTTTCCGAACCGGAGAAGGAGCAAATCCCTCATGCACATTACAGTCGCGGGCAAGCAGGTCGAAACCGGTGATGCGCTGAAGACGCATGTGCGGGACGGCCTCGGCACCATCGCGCGGAAGTATTTCGACCACGCGCTCGAAGCGAACGTCACCTTCCGCCGCGACGCGAAGGGCCATGCCTTCGTCTGCGACATCAACCTCAAGGCCGGGCGCAACCTGTTCATGCGCGGCGAGGGCGAGGGGACGGACGCCCACAAGGCCTTCGAGGAAGCGGCGGAGCATGTCGCCAAGCGCATGCGACGATACCGTCGGCGGATGAACGACCACGCCCGGCACCTGGCCGGGGAGCGGGAGCCGGAGATGGGCGAGCCCGCCCGCCAGGTGGTGCTGCGGTCGGAGCCGGAGGAGGAGATCGAGCCCGAGCCCGTGCTGGCGAACGGCACCGACCACCCCGCCGTGGTGGCCGAGACGCCCGCCACCATCGACCGCCTGACGGTGGGGGAGGCGGTGATGCGCATGGACCTGGCGCATGTCCCCGTCCTGATGTTCCGCAACCGCGCCACCAACGCGCTGAACGTGGTCTACCGGCGGGAAGACGGCCATATCGGCTGGATCGACCCCCGCACCAACTAGGGACCGAGTCCCTGCGGAAAAGCCCTCTCCCCCACCGGGGGAGAGGGTTTGGTGAGGCGGCAGGCGCGGATGGGTGACGCCTGGCGCCTCCCCTCACCCCGATTTATGGCCAGAAGCTGACTTCCCCCCCTGCCCCGCCCCCCGCGCGCGGTTGACGGCAGGCCACCCCCCTCCCTATACGTCCGGGCCTTCGTCGGGGCGCGCCCTGGGTCCTTCGCGGCCGCCATGACGATCCCATAGAGATACCTGCCGGATCGTCGGCGCCATCGGGGCATCCCCGCGGCGGTGGACGGGTCCGGTCACCGCGGGAGTGTGTCGTGAAGCGTACCTATCAGCCCTCGAAGCTCGTCCGGAAGCGCCGCCATGGCTTCCGCGCCCGCACGGAGACCGTGGGCGGCCGCAAGGTGCTGGCGAATCGCCGCGCCAAGGGCCGCAAGAAGCTCTCGGCCTGATCGCGGGGCGGGCGAGGCCTGTGCCATGCCGGCGCGCCCGCCGCGACTGAAGCAGCGCCGCGAATTCCAGCGCGTCTCCTCCCGCGGCACCCGCGTCGCGCGGCCGGGACTCGTGCTGCAAGTCCTGGCCGGGACCGAGGCGCCCCTGCGCATCGGCTTCACGACGACCAAGAAGATCGGCAACGCCGTCACCCGCAACCGCGCCCGGCGCCGGCTGCGGGAAGCGGCGCGCCTGCTGTTGGGCGAAGGCGCGCCCCCGGGCTACGACCTGGTGCTGATCGGGCGTGACGCGACCGCGACGCGCGATTTCCGCACCCTGGTCGGGGACCTGCGCGGCGCGCTGAAGCAGGCGGGGCTGCGCCTGGACCAGCCGAAGCCCGCGGATTCCGTGCCGTGACACCCCAGCAGCACCTGCTGCGCGGCGCCATCCGCACCTACCAGTACACGCTGCGCCCGATCATCGGCTGCAATTGCCGCTTCCTGCCGCATTGCAGCGACTACGGGCTGGAAGCCGTCGCGGCGCATGGGGCGTTGAAGGGGTCCTGGTTGACCGCCCGCCGCATCCTGCGCTGCAACCCCTGGCACCCGGGTGGGTATGACCCGGTGCCACCCTCCTCTTCCCCGAACGCCCCCGGCGCGGACACCGCCGCCGCCGGCGTGACGAAAGGCTGAACCAGGCCGTCATGGACCAGAAGCGCCTCCTCGCCGCCATCGCCCTGTCGGTCGGCATCCTGCTGATCTTCGACCTCTGGAACCGTCCGGCGCGGGAGGCCGAGCGCGCCCGCCAGGCGGAGATCACCGCCCAGCAGCAGGCCGCCGCCCCGGCCACGCCGGGCGGCGTCGCCGTGCCCGTGCCCGCCGCCCCCACCGCCGTGGCCAACCAGGCGCCGGGCGGCGCCAGCACCGCGCCCGCCGCCAATCGCGGGCCGGAGCAGCGCGTGGCGCTGGAGAATGCGTCCCTGCAGGGCAGCATCGGCCTGCGCGGCGCGCGGCTGGATGACCTGGTGCTGCGCCGGTACCGGGAGACGGTGCGGCCGGACAGCCCGCTGGTCCGCCTCTTCGCGCCCCGCACCGAAGCCAACCCCTATTTCGCCCAATGGGGCTGGACGGCGGCCGATGGCCGCACGGTCGTCCCCGGCCCGGACACGGACTGGACGGTGGAAGGCGGGCCGCTCGGCCCCAACGCGCCCGTCACGCTGCGCTGGGACAACGGCCAGGGCCAGGAATTCCGCATCCGCCTCGAACTCGATGACGAGTTCATGGTCACGGCGCGCCAATCCGTCCGCAACACCAGCGCGGAGCCCATCCAGGTCCTGCCCTGGGCCCGCGTGCGGCGGGAGACGACGCCCCAGGTCGCCGGCTTCTTCATCCTGCATGAGGGCTTCGTCGGCGTGCTGAACGGCCGCCTGGTGGAGTGGACCTACAAGGATGCGCGCGCCGAGGCCGAGAAGCGCCGCGGCCCGGCGGTGGAGCAGGAAAGCCCCGGCGGCTGGGCCGGCTTCACCGACAAGTACTGGCTCGCCGCGCTGACGCCGGTGGAGCAGACGACCCAGGTCCGCACCGCCTACCGCCATTCCGGCGAGGGCGGGCAGGATCGCTGGCAGGTGGACATGGCCACCCCGGCGCCGCAGACCGTGGCCGCGGGGGCGGAGGCGACGCTCGCCACCCGCCTCTTCGCCGGCGCCAAGGAAGTGCGGACGCTGGACCGGTATGAGAGCCAGCTCGGAATCGTCGATTTCGACAAGGCGATCGACTTCGGCTGGTTCTACTGGCTGACCAAGCCCTTCTTCTACGCGATCGACTGGCTGTTCCACATCTTCGGGAACTTCGGCGTCGCGATCCTGGTCTTCACCTTCGGCCTGAAGCTCGCCTTCTTCCCGCTGGCCAACAAGGCCTACATCTCCATGGCGCGGATGAAGACGCTGGCGCCGAAGATGACGGAGGTGCGGGAGCGCTACAAGGACGACCCCGCCAAGGCGCAGGCCGAGATGATGGCCCTCTACCGGTCGGAGAAGGTGAACCCCGCCTCCGGCTGCCTGCCCATCCTGCTGCAGATCCCGGTCTTCTTCGCGCTCTACAAGGTGCTCTTCGTGACCATCGAGATGCGGCACGCGCCCTTCTTCGGCTGGATCCACGACCTCTCGGCGCCGGACCCCACCAACCTCTTCAACCTGTTCGGCCTGATCCCCTACGACCCCATGCAGCTGTCCAGCCTGTTCCACATGCCGGCCTGGGCCATCGCGATGGGCATCACGATGTTCCTGCAGTTCAAGCTGAACCCGACGCCGCCGGACCCCATCCAGGCCAAGATCTTCGCCTGGATGCCGCTGATCTTCACCTTCATGCTGGCCTCCTTCCCGGCGGGCCTTGTGATCTACTGGACCTGGAACAACCTGCTTTCCATCGCGCAGCAGTACTGGATCCAGCAGCTGGACAAGAAGCGCCAGGCGCGCCCGCCCGCGGCCCCGCCGCCGGCCAAGGCCGCCGTCGTCGCGCCAACCAAGGGGAAGAAGGGATGACCCTTCCCCCGGCCGCCCCCCTTCCCGCGGGCGGCCTGGCCGAGGCGAAGCTGGAGGAGGACCGCGCGGCCCTGATCGAGGCCGGGCGCCTCCTCTTCGCGCGGCCCTGCACCTTCTTCTACGCCGCCCAGAAGATCGACCAGCTGCCGCCGATCCGCGGGCCGGAAATCGCCTTCTGCGGCCGGTCCAACGTGGGCAAGTCCTCGCTCCTCAATGCGCTCACGGGGCAGAAGGCGCTGGCCCGCGTCTCCGTCACGCCGGGGCGCACGCGGCAGCTCAACTTCTTCGACCTGGACGAGGGCCGCCTGACGCTGGTGGACATGCCGGGCTATGGCTACGCCCAGGCCAGCAAGGCGCTGAAGGAGGACTGGCAGGGCCTGATGTTCGACTTCCTGCGCGGCCGCCCCACGCTGCGCCGCGTGCTGCTGCTGATGGATGCGCGCGTCGAGACCAAGCCCGCCGACCGCGCGGCGATGGACCTGCTGGCCGATGCCGCCGTCGCCTACCAGATCGTCGTCACCAAGGTGGATGACGTGAAGCCCGCCCAGCTGAAGAAGCGCCTGGCGGAGATCGAGGCGCTGGTGAAGAAGCGCACCGCCGCCCATCCGCTGGTCATGGTGACCTCCAGCGAGAAGGGCTTCGGCATCCCGGAACTGCGGGCGGAACTGGCGGGGCTGGCGGCCTGACGCGCCCGCGCGCAAACCGCCGCTTCATCCTTCCGCCCTATCCTCGCGGCGTCCACCATGAAGGATGCCCCGATGATCCGTCGCTTCCTCCTTGGCGCCGTGCTGGCCGCCGCCACCGCCCTGCCCGCCTTCGCGCAATGCGACACGCGCTTCACGCTGCGCAACAACTCCGGCGCGCAGGTGAACGAGTTCTATTTCGGCCCCTCCAGCAATTCCAGCTGGGGCCGCGACCGGCTGGGCGAGAATGTCCTGCCGCATGGCCGCTCCGTCTCCTACAACCCGGGCGGCCGTGGCGGCGCCTATGACTTCAAGGTGGTCTGGGCCAGTGGCGAGACGGCGGAGCTGATGCGGGTGAACATCTGCGAGGCGTCCGAGATCATCGCCACGCGCCGCGGGATCGAGGCGCGCTGAGGCCGCGGGCGGCGGGCCCGCCCCGCCGCCACCACCCTTGACCCCTGCGGCGTTCGGCCCCAAACCGCGCCGCCCACGGCGAAAGGTCCGGGGCGCACGGGGACGCCTAGACCATGACCGATGACGCGCTCGACCAGATGGCGATCCTTGCCGGCGCGCTGCCCTTCCTGAAGCGCTACGACGACCAGATCGTCGTCGTGAAGTATGGCGGCCACGCGATGGGGGAGGAGGAGACGGCGCTGCGCTTCGGGCGCGACATCGCGCTCCTCGAACAGGTCGGCGTGAATCCCGTCGTCGTCCATGGCGGCGGCCCGCAGATCAACGCCATGCTCAAGCGCCTCAACGTGCAGTCCACCTTCGTCCAGGGCCTGCGCGTGACGGATGAGGCGATGCTCGACGTGGTCGAGATGGTGCTCGCCGGCCCCGTCAACAAGCAGGTCGCCAGCGCCATCACCCGCGCCGGCGCCATGGCCGTCGGCATCTCCGGCAAGGATGGCGGCCTGGTCCGCGCCCGCAAGCTGACGCGCACCTACCGCGACCCCGGCTCGAACATCGAGAAGGTGCTGGACCTCGGCTTCGTCGGCGAACCCGAAAGCGTCGATGCCCGCGTGCTGCGCCTGCTGATCGGCGCGGACATCGTGCCCGTCGTCGCCCCCGTCGGCGTCGGCGCCGATGGCCAGACCTACAACATCAACGCCGATACCGTGGCCGGCGCCATCGCCGGCGCGCTGGATGCCGAAAGGCTGCTGATGCTGACCGATGTGCGCGGCGTGCTCGGCCCCGATGGCAACCTGATCCCGGAGATGACGGTGGCCGAGGTGAAGGCTGGCATCGAGGCCGGCTGGATCTCCGGCGGCATGATCCCGAAGGTCGAGACCTGCATCTACGCCGTGGAGCGTGGCGTGAAGGGCGCCGTCATCCTCGATGGCCGCGTCCCCCACGCCGTGCTGCTGGAACTCTTCACGGACAAGGGCGCGGGCACGCTGATCCGCGCCTGACGCGCGGGGGGGCGATCAGCCCTCCCACCCCAGCAGCCGTTCCAGGTGCCGCGCGGCGTCGTAGTGGCGGCCCGTCCGCGCGGCCAAGTGCCAGGCCCACAGCGTCGCCGCCAGCATCATCTGCGGCACCCCCACCCCCGCCGGCAGCGCCCTGGCCCAGGTGATGCGCCGCAGCGACATCGGCTCCACCTCCCGCTGCCCGACCGGCACCGCCCAGCCCGCGCCGATCGGCGCCAGCCACCAGCGGTCCCAGTCGATGACGCAGGGCGTGCCCAGGCCGTCCACCAGGATGTTCCCGCAATGCAGGTCGTCATGCATGACGAAGAGCGGGACCGGCGCCAGCGCGGCCTCGATCACCGGCAGCTTCGCCGCCGCCGCCGCGGCCGCGCCATCCGCCCGCCAGGGATCGTCCAGCTGCGCCCGGACCGGATCCGGGATCCGCCCGCCCGCCACGCGCCGCAGGTCCGCCAGCACCTGGCGCAGCAGGCGCTTGCCCGGCGCCAGCCGCGCCGGCGGCACCTGGCACCAGTAGTGGTAGATCAGCTCCCGCCGCACCAGCTCCCACCGCTCCGGCGCCAGGGGCTGGCCGGGCACCAGCGCATGCAGGCTGGACCCGAAGGGCCCGTCCCGCAGCATGCCGTGATAGGCGGGCGCCCGCAGCCGCGCCGCCGGCAGCGCGCCGAACAGCAGGTCCTGCATGGTCAGCTTCTCGACATCGCTTTCGCGGTCGCTGAAGGTCTTCTCCACCAGCACCAGGGGCTTCGCCTCGCCGTCCAGCGTCACCTCGTGCCGGTACAGCGCCATGGCCACCATGCCGGGGCGCATGCGCGTCGTCTCGATCCGCCGCGCCGGCCGGCCCAGCCGGTGTTCCAGCACGGGGCCGAGCCGCGCCAGGCTCGGCTGGCCCTCGAAATGCGCCAGGAAGTCCCGCTGCACGGAAACCCGCCGGGCCAGCCAGTCCCGCTTGCCGGCGAACTGGTCGTGGCCGGCCGCCAGCAGCACGTCATAGGCCAGCTGCCCCGCGGACCAATCCATGGCGGCGGTGTAGTGCTGCGCCAGCCCCGCCAGCGCCGCGGGGTCGGTCAGCACGCAGCTCCCGGCCGCTTCCGGCAGCGGCGCCACCAGGGGGGCGATCGCCGCGCGCGCCGCATCGCGCCGCCCGTCGCGCAGCGCCTCCAGCGCCGTGCCCAGCGCCTGCGCCGGGTCGGTCCGCGCCGCCCCCGCTCCGGCGGCTGGCTCCGCCCGGCTCCCAGCTGTCATTCCATCCACTCGCACCGCCAGACCGTGCCCGGCCGCTTCGGTCTTTCGCGCCGGACGATGGTTACGGATTCGTGAAAAGTCCAGCAGGAAGGCGCCGTCAGGCGGGCAGGCCTTCCAGCAATTCCGCCTGCCACTCCAGCTCCGCATCCCCCATGGCCCAGCCCCCGGCCGCGGTGGGGCGGACGATCTCATGCGGCGGCAGGCCACCCAGCACCAGCTGCACCGCCTCCGCCAGCTGCGGCGACCAGCCCGCGCGGTGGCAGAGCCCGGCCAGCGCCCGGCCGCTGCGCAGCGACAGCGCGGCCTCGATCTGCCCCTCCGTCATGGCGGAATCCCGCGCCAGCGCCTCCAGCAGCGCGTCGCGGTCGCCGACGCGGGCGGCGGTGAACAGCGTGGCCTCATGCGGCGCCACCTCGCCCTCCGCCTCCGCCATCCGGGCGATGACGCGGCTGCGCAGCGATTCGGCCAGCCCCGCCGGCAGATCCGGCCGCGCGGCCAGGCGGCTGATCAGGTGGTCGGCCACGATCTCGCCCAGCGCCCGCACGGTGCGCGGCGGCAGGCGGGACCGGCGGATCAGCGCCGCCTGCCAGTTCGGCCGGCTGCCGGAAGCCGCCACCAGCGAATCCAGCGTCGCCTCCCGGATCGCGGCGGATGGGTTGGCCAGCAGCACCGCGACGGCGGCGCTGTCCGCGGTGGCGGCGATGGCGTCGGTGACGGGCTCCGTCAGCGCCGGGCGGCGC
This sequence comes from Falsiroseomonas ponticola, assembly GCF_016805305.1. Taxonomy (GTDB): domain Bacteria; phylum Pseudomonadota; class Alphaproteobacteria; order Acetobacterales; family Acetobacteraceae; genus Falsiroseomonas; species Falsiroseomonas ponticola. The sequence continues at coordinate 24,049 of NZ_JAERQN010000020.1, forward strand.
GCCACCGCGCGGCGGGTGCCGGGGGCCGGCGGGTCGGCCACCAGGGCCAGCAGGTCGTCATCCGTCAGCAGCGGCGACAGGCGGATGACCGGTTCCGCCACCGCCATGGCGGCGTCCCGCGCCAGGCGCAGGATCAGGTCCCGCGGCGCATCCGGCATGTCCCGCAGCACGGCGGCCAGGGCGGCGCGGACCTCGACGGCGGTGTCCTCCACCAGCAGCGCCAGCGTGCCGCCGGTCAGCCGGGTCATGCGGTCCTGCGCGCCGGCATTCATGCGGGGCGCCAGCTTCGCGACGCGGCGCGCCAGCTCCGTGCGCACCGCCGCGTCCCGGTCATCGGCCAGCAGGCGGTCCGCCGCCGGCGGCGTCGCGGCATTGGCGGCGACGGCGCGGCGCACCTCCGCCGCCGGGTCGGCGGCCAGGTAGGTCAGCAGCTCGGGCGGCGTCCCCGCCTCCCGCGCCACGGCGGCGCGCGCGGCCGTGTCGCCATGCCGCGCGGCATGCACCGCCTCCGGGCTCGCCCCATGGGCCACCGCCGCCAGCCTCGCCATCACCGCCGCTCCCCGCCCTTGGCGCGTTTCGCGGCATACATCGCGGCATCGGCGCGCATCATCAGGCTCCCCAGATCCTCCCCCGCCGCCGGCAGCGCGATGCCGAGGCTCGCGCGCAGCGCGCCATCCCCCGCCTGGGGCCAGCCCGGCAGCGGGCCCGGGCGGCCCACCGGCAGGACGCGGTCCAGCGCCGCCGCCTCGCTGCCCACCCCATCCAGCCAGACGCAGAATTCGTCGCCGCCGAGCCGCGCCACCACGTCGCCCGGCCAGGCCACGGAGCGCAGCCGTTCCGCCATGCCGCGCAGCGCCGCGTCCCCGGCCTCATGCCCCAGGATGTCGTTCAGCGGCTTCAGCCCATCCAGGTCCACGAAGACCAGGGCGCCGGCCGAGGGCCGCACCCGCCCGGCCAGCGCCAGGGTGAAGCCGCGGCGGTTCAGCAGCCCGGTCAGCGCATCGCCATGCGCGGCCTGCGCCAGTTCGCGCTGGCGCAGCGCCTCCGCATGCAGGCCCGCCACCGGCATGGCCAGCGCCTCCAGCAGGTCCCGGTCCTCGGCATCGAAATCGGGCTGCGTCTCCTCCCGCCACGCCACCAGGCTGGCGCCGCCCTCGGCGCCCGCCACCAGCAGCCGGCCATCCGGGGAGGGTGGCTCCCCGGGCGGGGGCAGGCGGCCCATCGGCACGGGGGCGGTGCCTTCCATCGCCAGGCGCCAGCCCGCGCCTTCCGGCAGCAGCAGCGCCGCGCCCATGGCGGGCAGCGCCGCCGGCAGCGCGCGCAGGATGGCCGCCAGCGCCGCCACCGGGTCGCCCTGCCGCTGCCCCAGCCGCAGCAGCCGGCCGAGCGTGGTGGCGCGCCGCAGCGCGCGGGCGGAGATCTCCGCCATCCGCTCCTCCGCCGTCACGTCCCGCGCCGCGCCGCGCAGCCCTTCCTCATGCGGCACCACCGTGACGTCGAAGCAGGAAGGCGGGCCATCGGCCCGCTTCAGCCACACCCGCGCGCCGCGCACCGCCTGGCGCGCGCGGAAGGGGCCCAGATCCCCGCTGGCCAGCAGCGCCGCCGCCGGCCGGCCCAGCAGCGCATCCGCCCGCCAGCCCAGCACCTCGTCCGGTCCGATGAAGGTGAAGCAGCCCGCGCCATCGGTCTCGAACACCAGGTCGGCCGCCAGCAGGGCGAAATCGCGCCAGCGCGCACGGCTGTCGATCAGCGCGGATGCCAGCGATTGTTCGCGATCGTCGGAAAGGACATCCATGCGCGGGAGGATGCGGGAGCCGGGTGAATTGCCGGTTAGCGCCCCTTCCGTTGACATCGCGCCAGCGCGCTATGCATGGTCCCCGCGCATCGACCTCCCCGCCAGGACACGCGAATCATCATGGACAAGACTGCCCTCCAGGCCCGCATCGAAGCGCTGTGGGCGCGCCGGGATACGCTGAACGCGCAGACCCATGGCGCCGACCGCAGCGCGGTGGAGGAAGCCCTCGCCCTGCTCGATTCCGGCGGCGCCCGCGTGGCGGAACCGGACGGCAAGGGCGGCTGGCGCGTGAACCAGTGGCTGAAGCAGGCGGTGCTGATGTCCTTCCGCCTGTCCGACAGCCAGCCGATGGACACCGCCGCCGGCGCCTATGACAAGGTGCCCCTGAAGTTCGAGGGCTGGGGCGAGAACCGCTTCAAGGCGGCGGGCTTCCGCGCCGTGCCGGGCGCCGTGGTGCGGCGTTCCGCCTATATCGCGCCGGGCGTCATCCTGATGCCGTCCTTCGTGAACCTCGGCGCCTATGTGGACAGCGGCACCATGGTGGATACCTGGGCCACCGTCGGGTCCTGCGCGCAGATCGGCAAGAACTGCCACATCTCCGGCGGCGCCGGCATCGGCGGCGTGCTCGAACCCCTCCAGGCCAACCCCGTGGTCATCGAGGATGACTGCTTCATCGGCGCGCGGTCGGAAGTGGCGGAAGGCGTCATCGTGGAGCGCGGCAGCGTGCTGTCCATGGGCGTCTATCTCGGCATGTCCACCAAGATCATCGACCGCGCGACGGGCGAGGTCTTCTACGGCCGCGTCCCCGCCTATTCCGTCGTCGTCTCGGGCTCCCTGCCCGGCAAGCCGCTGCCGGATGGCACGCCGGGCCCGAGCCTCTACTGCGCCGTCATCGTCAAGCGCGTGGATGAGAAGACCCGCGCCAAGACCAGCATCAACGACCTGCTGCGGGATTGATGGGGCGGTCGTGGCCGCCTCCCCCGCCAACCCCCACCCCAACCCTTCCCCGCAAGCGCGGGGGAGGGAGCAGGCCGCATGACAGACCCCCTTCCCCTCGCCCAGGCGCTGATCCGCTGCCGCTCCGTCACCCCCGCGGATGACGGCGCGCTGGCGGTGCTGGAAGCGGCGCTCGCGCCGCTCGGCTTCGCCTGCCAGCGCGTCGATTTCGGCACCACGCCGAACCTCTATGCGCGGCGCGGCAGCGCGGGCCCGCACCTCATGTTCGCCGGCCATACGGATGTGGTGCCGCCGGGCCAGGGCCCCTGGACCACCGATCCCTTCGCGGCGGAGGTGCGGAGCGGCGTGCTGTATGGCCGCGGCGCCACCGACATGAAGGGCGGCGTCGCCGCCTTCGTCGCCGCCATCGCCGCCGTGCTGGAACGGAACCCGGCCCTGCCCGGCAGCCTCTCCCTCCTCATCACCGGCGACGAGGAAGGCCCGGCGCTGGACGGCACGGTGAAGGTGCTGGGCTGGCTGAAGGACCGGGGCGAGATCCCCGATGCCTGCCTGGTCGGCGAGCCCACCAGCAAGGTGGAACTCGGCGACACCATCAAGGTCGGCCGCCGCGGCAGCCTCAACGCCGCCATCACCGTGCATGGCACGCAGGGCCACGCCGCCTATCCCCAGCGCGCCGACAACCCCGTCCACCGCCTGGTCCGCGTGCTGCACGCGCTGACGGCGGAGCCGCTCGACCAGGGCACGCGGTTCTTCGAGCCGACGAGCCTGCAGGTCACCAGCATCGATGTCGGCAACCCCGCCACCAACGTCATCCCGGGGAAGGCGACGGCGCGGCTCAACATCCGCTTCAACGAGCTGCATAGCGAGGCCAGCCTGACCGCCCGCATCAGGGCGGCGCTGGCGGCGGAGGCGCCGCGCCACGACCTCGCCATCGAATGCTCGGGCGAGAGCTTTCTCACCCAGCCCGGCCCCTTCGTCGATGCGCTGGTCCGCGCCGTGCGCGCCGAATGCGGGCGGGAGCCCGCGCTCGACACGGGCGGCGGCACCTCGGACGCGCGCTTCGTGGCGAGGTACTGCCCCGTCGCGGAACTCGGCGCCGTCGGCGCCACCATGCACCAGGCCGATGAACGCACGCCGGTCGAGGAATTGCGCGCCCTCTCCCGCCTCTATGCCCGGGTGATCGAGGAGGTGCTCGGCTGAGCGGCGCCCCGCCGCCGCCGGGTTCGCCGCCGCCGGGTCCGCCGCCGCCGGCGCCCCCGCCCGCGCCCCCCTTGCGCCTGGCGATCGCCGCCGGCCTGGCCGGGGCCGCGCTGCTGGCGCGCGGGCGGCCGGAGGGGATGGTGCTGATGGAAGGCACCCCCGCCGGCGCCTGGCGGTCCTTCATCGCCGCCGCGATCTGCCTGCCCGCCTTCCTGGCGCTGCGCTTCTTCAGCTGGGCCCAGGCCGGCGCGGGGATGGAGGTGCTGGGCAGGCCGCTGCTGGCGGAATTCATCACCTATGCGCTGGGCTGGGTCATCTTCCCGCTCGTGACGCTCTGGGTGGCGGAGCTGTGGGGCCGCGGCGCCGCCTGGCCCCGCTTCGTCGCGGGCTGGAACTGGATCAACATCGTCCAGTACCTGGTCTGGCTGGCGCTCGCCGTGCCGATCGCGCTCGGCGCCTCCGGCCTCCTCCTGCAGGGGCTGACGCTGGCGGCTTTCGGCTACCTCGTCTGGCTGGAATGGTTCACCGTGCGGGTGGCGCTCGGCCTGACGGGCAGCCGGGCGACGGCGATCGTCCTGCTCGACCTGATGATCGGCGTCTTCCTGGCCGGGCTGGCGCAGCGGCTGTCGCTGGGCTGAACGACAAGAAGCAAGGGGAGGTACGGCGCATGGCCGACCGGCATGAGGTCGCGGGACTCCGCCAATTCGCCATCAGCGCCTGCGCGGCCGCGGGGCTCGATCCCGAAAAGGCCCGCGCGGTGGCGGAGGTGCTGCTGGAAGGCGACCTGATGGGCCATGACACGCATGGCCTGGCGCTGCTGGCGCCCTACCTCGATGCCCTCGGCACCGGCGACATGCGCGCGGTGGGGGAGCCGGAGCTGGTGGCGGCGACGCCGGTGGCCGAGACCTGGGACGGCCGCAAGCTGCCCGGCCCCTGGCTGGTGCGCCGCGCCATCGACAAGGCGCAGGAACTGGCGGCGGATTTCGGCATGGGCGCCATCAGCATCCGCCGCTGCCACCATATCGGCTGCCTCGCCGCCTATGGCCCGCCGGTCGCCGCCGCCGGGCGGATGCTGATCCTCACCTGCTCCGACCCCGCCACGGGCAGCGTCGCCCCCTGGGGCGGCACGAAGCGGATCTACACGCCGAACCCGCTGGCCGCCGCCTGGCCGACCCCGGCCGGGCCCGTGATCATCGACGTCTCCATGTCCAACACGACGAACGGCATGACGGCCCGCAAGCGGGCGGAGGGCCGACATTTCGACCATCCCTGGCTGCTGGATGGCGCGGGCAACCCGACCACGGACCCCAACGCCTTCTGGGCGGAACCCGCCGGCACGCTGCTGCCGCTGGGCGGCATCGAGGCCGGGCACAAGGGCTATGCGCTGGGATTGCTGGTGGAGGCGCTGACCAGCGCGCTGGCCGGCCATGGCCGCGCCGACAACCCCACGGGCTGGGGCGCCTCCGTCCTGGTCATGGTGCTGGACCCCGCCCGCTTCGGCGGCACGGAGGCCTTCATGCGGGAGACCGGCTGGATGGCCGATGCCGTCCACGCGAACCCGCCCCGCCCCGGCCACGCCGCCCCCCGCCTGCCCGGCGAACGCGCCATGGCGCGCCGCGCGGAGGCGATGGAGAAGGGCGTCGCACTCCACCCCGCCATCCCGCCCGCGCTGGCGAAGCTGGCGAAGCGGTTCGAGCTGGAGGCGCCGGAGCCGCTGTAGAGATCAGCTCCAGTCGGGCTCGGGTTCGTAGCGCGCATAGCGGAACACCAGCCCGTCCGGCGGCGCCGTCATGCCGGCCTTGGTGCGGTCCCGCCCCTCCAGCAGCGCGCGCGGCCAGGTCACGGGCCTCCGCCCATCCCCCACCTCCACCAGCGTGCCGACGAGGTTGCGGACCTGGTGGTGCAGGAAGGACCGCGCCTCCGCCACGATCACCACCTCCTCCCCCACCCGCGACACGTCCAGCCGGTCCAGCGTCCGCAGCGCCGACTTCGCCTGGCAGGAGGCCGCGCGAAAGGCGGAGAAATCATGCCGGCCGAGCAGCATCTGCGCGGCCTCATGCATCGCCCCCGCATCCAGCCGCCGCTTCACATGCCAGACCTTCCCGGGCTCCATCCCCGGCCGTGAAGGCCGGTTGAGGATGCGGTAGCGGTAGCCCCGCCCGATGCAGTCGAAGCGCGCCGACCAGTCATTCGCCACGCGCGCCGCGGCCGTCACCACGACGGGGTGCGGCAACGTACGAAAATTGATGGCATCCCGGATGCGATAGGCCGGCAGATCCTGCGCGAGGTCCACATCAGCGACGGCCGCTTCCGCATGCACGCCGGCATCGGTGCGCCCGGCCGCCGTTGCGGTCGGCAGCGCGCCGTTGTTCAGGAAGGCGCAGGCTTCCTCCAGCACCTTCTGCACGCTGGGAAGGTCGCCCTGGCGCTGCCAGCCGCAGAAGCCCGAACCCTCATATTCCAGGCGCAGCGCGTAGCGCGGCATCAGGCGGAAGGCGCGAGCACGGTGCCGACCGGCATCGGGAAGCCGCGCAGGAACTCCGCCGCCGGCAGCGCCGCCTTGCCCGCGCGTTGCAGGCGCGTGAGCCGGATGGCGCCGGCCCCGCAGGCGATGGTGGGCGCGCCGTCCAGCACCGTCCCGGGCAGGCCGCCACCCGCCACGGGCTCCGCCGCCAGCACGCGGATCACCTCCGCCCCCGCCTGGAAGAAGCAGCCGGGCCAGGGATTCATGGCGCGGATGCGCCGGTCCAGCGCCGCGGCATCCTGCCACCAGTCGATGCGCCCATCCGCCTTGGAGAGCTTCGGCGCATAGGTCACGCCCTCCTCCGGCTGCGCCACCGCCTCCGGGTTCTCCGCCAGCACCCGCAGCACCAGCGGCCCGCCGATGGCGGCCAGGGCGTCATGCAGCTCCGGCGTCGTCATGCGGGGCGTGACCGGCACGCTCTGCTTCAGCAGCATGGGGCCGGTATCCAGCCCCTCCTCCATCCGCATGATGGTGATGCCACTCTCGCTGTCCCCGGCCAGGATCGCCGCCTGGATCGGCCCCGCGCCCCGCCAGCGCGGCAGCAGGGAGGCATGGATGTTCAGGCACCCCCGCCGCGGCGCATCCAGCATCGCCTTCGGCAGGATCAGCCCATAGGCCGCGACCACCGCCACATCCAGGTCGAGCGCCCGGAACGCCGCATGCTCCGCCTCATCCTTGCGGACCCGCGCCGGCGTGCGCACGGGCAGGCCGAGTTCCAGCGCCGCGCGATGCACCGGGCAGGGCGTCTCCTTCTGCCCGCGCCCGGCGGGCTTGGGCGGCTGGGTATAGACCGCGACGATCTCGTGCCCCGCCCCGTGCAGCGCCCGCAGCGCCGGCACCGAGAAGTCCGGGCTGCCCATGAACGCCAGGCGGAGGGCGCGGCTCATTCCCGCTCCGCCGCCCTGGCCTTCAGCTCCTTCGCCAGCTTGCGCAGCAGCATGTTCCGCTTCAGCGCGGAGAGATGGTCCACGAACAGCACGCCATCGAGGTGGTCGATCTCATGCTGGAGGCAGGCGGCCAGCAGCCCCTCCCCCTCCACTTCCTTCTTCGCCCCCGTCAGGTCCTGGTAGGCCACCTTCACCCGCGCCGGCCGCGTCACCTCCGCGAACTGGTTGGGCAGGGACAGGCACCCCTCCTCCCGCGACGCCAGCTCCTGGCTCGCCGCCACGATGGTCGGGTTCACCAGCACCATCGGCGCCCGCACGTCGTTCTCATGCAGGTCGATGACGACCAGGCGCAGCATCTCCCCCACCTGCGGCGCGGCCAGGCCGATGCCGGGCGCCTTGTACATGGTGGCCAGCATCCGTTCCGACAGCGCCGCGATCTCCGGCCCCGCCGCCGCCACCGGCTTGGCCTTGGCGCGCAGCCGCGGGTCGGGGACGTAGAGGATCGGCATCAGCGCGGCATCGGCGGGCGTGGACATCATCGGGCCTTGGTGGCGGAAGGGCGGGCAGAGGTAGCCCCGCCCCGCCCCCCTTGCAACGGCGCCGTCTCCCGCCAAAATCAGGGCTCACGGGGTGCCTTGGGGCCCCGCGGACCAACGCTTCGCTCCTGAGCGAGGAGGCATCAGCTACCAATGTCACGCCCTTCCCTGTTCGGCTCGCCGCTCTTCCTCGGCTTCGACCACCTGGAGCAGATGCTCGACCGGGTGCAGAAATCCGCCGACGGCTACCCCCCCTACAACATCGAGCAGACCGGGGAGACGCGGCTGCGCATCACGCTCGCCGTGGCCGGCTTCTCGATGGACGACCTGCAGATCACGCAGGAGGACAACCAGCTCGTCATCCGCGGGCGGCAGCGCGACGATTCGGAAGGGCGCATCTTCCTCCACCGCGGCATCGCCGCCCGCCAGTTCCAGCGCGCCTTCGTGCTGGCCGAGGGGATCGAGGTGGAGGGCGCCTGGCTCGACAACGGCCTGCTGCATGTCGATCTCCGCCGGCCGGTGCCGGAGGTGCGCGTGAAGACCATCCAGATCGCGACGCGCGGCAATGGCGCGCCGCAACGCCCCGTCGTCAGCCAGGTGGGCGACCTGCCGCCGGCGCCGCTGAACGGGTTCCGCAACAGGGAGGGGTGATCCCCGATACCCCGCCCGCGTTCAACCGCATGGGCCTTCGGGACATGCCGGAAGGAGTAGTACGATGAACGACCATGACCACCAGGCCGATGAGGCCCCGGGCTTCCTGAGCAGCCAGGCGCTGCGCAGCCTCTCCAACCGCGATTTCGCCCGGCTGGGCGCGGACCACGTCGCCTATCTCCGCCCCGTGGTGATGAACGGCGCGGTCGCCTTCAGCATCCATGCCGCGGACGGCACGCCGATCGGCGCCGCCCCCAGCGCGAGCCTCGCCGCCGCCGCCATCCGCCAGCACGACATGGAACCCGCCTCCGTCCACTGAGGCCAGCCCATCCCGGCCGGGGCTTGCCCCGGCCGGCGCCAGGCGGCATTGCCGGGGCCGCATGGCAGAGGACGCGGCCCATGGCCTTCGGCGGCACGCCTGACTTCGACGTGGTGGTGATCGGCGCCGGCGCCGCCGGGCTTTCCACCGCCGCCTTCTCCGCGGGCCTCGGCCTCAAGGTCGCGCTGATCGAGCGTGGCGCCATGGGCGGGGATTGCCTGAATTTCGGCTGCGTCCCCTCCAAGGCCATGCTCGCCGCCGCCCATGCCGCGGCCAGCGCCCGCAACGCCCACCGCTTCGGCATCCGCCTGCCCCCGCCCGAGATCGACTGGGCGGCGCTGCGCGCCCATATCCGCGGCACCATCGACCACATCGCGCCCACGGATTCCGAGGCCCGCTTCCGCGCCATGGGCGTCGATGTCATCCGCGCCAGCGCCCATTTCGCGGCGCCGGACGTGGTGGAGGCCGGCGGCCGGCGCCTCGGCTTCCGCCGCTGCGTCATCGCCGCCGGCAGCCAGGCCATCGTGCCGGACATTCCCGGCCTCGGCCCCGTCCCCTGGCTGACCAACGAGACGATCTTCGACCTGGAGGAGCCGCCCGGCCACCTCATCATCCTGGGCGGCGGCCCGATCGGGCTGGAGATGGCGCAGGCCCATGCGCGCCTCGGCTGCCTGGTCACGGTGATCGAGGCCGGGCGCATCGCGGGGCGGGACGACCCGGAGCTGGCGGACGGCCTCCGCCGCGCGCTCACCGCCGATGGCGTCACGCTGCTGGAGGGCACGAAGCTCGCCAGCGTGGAGCCCGACCCGGCGGAGGATGGCACGCCGGGGCTGGTGGCGGTGCTGGCGGATGGCCGCCGCATCGGCGGCACCCACCTGCTGCTGGCGGTCGGCCGCGCGCCGCGCCTGGCGGGGCTCGACCTCGAAGCCGGGCAGGTCGCGCATACCCGGGCGGGCATCACCACGGATGCCGGGCTGCGATCCACCACCAACCGCCGCGTCTTCGCGGTGGGGGACATCGCCGACCCCATCGGCATCGGCCCCCGCGCCTTCACCCATGTGGCCTCCCAGCATGCCGGGGTGCTGGCCCGCGCCATGCTGTTCCGCCTGCCCGCCAAGGTGGATTACGCCGCCCTGCCGCGCGTGACCTACACCGACCCCGAACTCGCCCAGGTCGGCATGACGGAGGAGGAGGCGCGCAAGGCCGGCCATGAGATCCGCATCCTCCGCTTCCCCGTGCCGGAGACCGATCGCGCGGTGGCGGAACGCGTGCCGCATGGCCTGGTGAAGCTGGTGGCGACGCCCTCCGGCGTCCTGCTCGGCGCTGGCATCCTGGCCCCGCATGCCGGGGAGATGGCGGGCACCTTCGCGCTGATGATCGGCCGCAAGATGAAGCTCTCCACCCTGGCCAGCCTGGTCCTGCCCTACCCCACCCTGGCGGAGGCCGCGAAGCGCGCGGCGGGCGACTTCTATGCCCCCAAGTTGATGTCGCCCTTCGTCAAGCGCGTCGTCGGCTTGCTCAAGCGGCTTCCCTGAGCAACCCTCCCGGCTCTGCCGCGCTGCAACATACCCAAACGAGGAAGGATCGACGGATGGCGAGGAAGCTGGAGGGCCGCGTGGCCCTGGTGACGGGTTCGACCTCCGGCATCGGCCTCGCCATCGCGCTGGCCTATGCCGCCGAAGGCGCCAGGGTGATGCTGAACGGCTTCGGCAAGCCGGAAGCCATCGCGGAGGCCCGCGCCAAGGTCGGCGCCGCCATGGGCGTGGCGGAGGCCCCCTACTCCGCCGCGGACATGTCGAAGCCCGCCGAGATCCGCGCCATGGTGGCGGAATGCCAGGCGAGCCTCGGTTCGCTCGACATCCTGGTGAACAACGCCGGCATCCAGCACGTCTCCCCGGTGGAGGAATTCCCGGAGGAGCAGTTCGACCGCATCATCGCGATCAACTTCACCTCCAACTTCCACGCCATCAAGGCGGCGCTGCCGGCGATGAAGGCCAAGGGCTTCGGCCGCATCATCAACGTCGCCAGCGCGCACGGCCTGGTCGCGAGCCCCTTCAAGACGGCCTATGTCTCCGCCAAGCATGCCGTGGTCGGCCTGACGAAGTCGGTGGCGCTGGAAGTCGCGCGCACCCCCGTCACCTGCAACGCCATCTGCCCCGGCTTCGTCCGCACGCCGCTGGCGGAAGCACAGGTCGCGCCGCTGGCCGCGAAGCACAACGTCTCCGAGGAGAAGGCGCTGACCGACTTCCTGCTGGAACGGCAGCCCAACAAGCGCTGGGTGGAGGTGGAGGAGATCGCGGAAGGCGCGCTCTACCTCGCCGGCCCCAACAGCGGCTCCATCAACGGCACTTCCCTCAGCATCGATGGCGGCTGGGTCGCTCAATGATTCTTGCCCTCAGACGGCGGGCGCCGGCTCCGCCGGCTTGCCTTCGCGCCCTGCACTGCCGCGCTGAACTGCACGGTTGGTCTGGGCGCGGGCCGCATTCGCGGCCTCGGCCCGCGAAGCGGGCCGCCATCGCGGGCGGCACGGGCGTGCCCGTCCTGTTATGATCGACGAGTTCAAGAAAGAGGCCGCCGACACCCTCGCCGCCGCCGGCGCCACCCAGGCGCCGAAGCCCACGCCGAAGCCCCAGCGCACCACGCGCCGCATCAACCTGGCCCTGCAGGGCGGCGGCACCCATGGCGCCTTCACCTGGGGCGTGCTGGAACGGCTGCTGGAGGATGAGCGGCTGGAGTTCGAGGCCGTCTCCGGCACCTCCGCCGGCGCGGTCAACGCCGTCGTCTTCGTCCAGGGCCTCTGCGAGGGCGGGCGGGACGGCGCGATCGCGGCGCTCGACCGCTTCTGGCGCGGCGCCGCGGCGCGCATGGCCGTCAGCCCGCTGCAGAACACGCCGCTGGAGAAGGCGATCTGGGGCCATGACCTGACCTGGTCCTTCGCCTACCAGACCTTCGAGACGCTGACCCGCGTCCTCTCCCCCTACCAGATGAATCCCACGCCCTACGACTTCAACCCGCTCCGCCAGGTGCTGGAGGAAGCGGTGGACCCGGCCGTGCTCTGCCAGGGTGCCGGGCCGAAGCTCTTCATCTCCGCCACCTCCGTCCGCACCGGCAAGCCGCGGGTGTTCTCGAAGGAGGAGGTGACGGTGGACACCATCCTCGCCTCCGCCTGCCTGCCGCAATTCTTCAAGGCGGTGGAGATCGATGGCGAACCCTTCTGGGATGGCGGCTACCTCGGCAACCCCGCGCTCTGGCCGCTGTACGAACAGGGCGGGCCGCCGGACATCGTGCTGGTGCAGTTGAACCCCATCGTGCGCGACGAATTGCCGACGCGCCCGACGGAGATCGTGAACCGCCTGAACGAGATCAGCTTCAACGCGTCACTGATGGCGGAAATGCGAGCCATCGACTTCGTCCAGCGCCTGCTCGATGCCGGCCGCCTGGAACAGCCGCGCTACCGCCGGCTGTTCCTGCATTGCATCGAGGATGAGCCGCGGATGCGCGAGTTCAAGCTCTCGACCAAGCTGAACGGCGACTGGGAGTTTCTCTCGACGCTCAAGCGCTATGGGCGGGAAGCGGCGGATCTCTGGCTGCGGGAGCATTTCGACAAGCTGGGGCGGGAGAGCAGCGTCGATATCCGGGAGCGGTTTCTCTGAGGAATCGCCTATCGCCGCCATAGGCGCCGCCACTCGCCTTCGATTCGTCGCAGTCCCCGCCTGCAACAAAGGCAATCCCTATCGCCTCCACAGGCGCTTCGGATTGGAAGCGCCCCGCCCGCCCGGGCTTCATCACCGCATCGAACAACGACGCGGAGAGGAGCTTCGGCGATGGACAGAACCGCCCCCCAGTCCTGGGCCTGCGAGCCCGAGGAACCGCCCCCCTTCAGCCGCTGGCGCACCGGCCCCATCCACACGCGGCTGCGCGCCCGCAACCCCGTGCAGGTCTGGCACCCCGGGGATGGCGACCTGCGGCTGACGGAGGCCGATGGCGTGGAGACGCTGCAGCTGGAGGATACCGGCTGGACGCTCGACCAGGTCCGCGACGCGATCATCACGGAGGGCCGCAGCGCCAGGCCCCAGCCCAGCATCGGCGCCGTCGATGTCCAGCGCGTCTGCGGCCGCATCACCATCGGGCGTGAGACGATCCGCTTCCGCGGCATCCTGCGGATCGTCGTCGGCGGCTGGTCGCTCTACAAGCGGTGAGGCACGGAGCGAATCGCCACGCCCTGCGGCCAACGACGTCGGCCAAGGCCGCGGACGCGGCCGCCCGGCGCCTGAGGGCACGCCCGTTCAGGGCGTCAGCACCACCTTGATGCAGCCATCCTTCTTGTCGCGGAAGGTGTCGTAGGCCGCGGGCCCTTCCTCCAGCGACAGCTTGTGCGTGATGACGAAGCTCGGATCGATCTCGCCCCTGTCGATCCGGTCCAGCAGCGGCTGGAGGAAGCGCTGCGCATGGGTCTGCCCCATGCGCATCGTCAGCCCCTTGCCGAAGGCCGCGCCCATCGGGAATTTGTCGGGAAAGCCGATATAGACGCCGGGGACCGAGACGGTGCCACCCTTGCGGCAGCAATTGATGGCCTGGCGCAGCGCATGGATGCGGTCCGTGGTCAGCCCGACCGCGGCCTTCGCCTTGTCCATCATCGCATCCATCGATCCCAGGCCATGCGTCTCCGCCCCCACGGCATCGATGCAGACATCGGGGCCGCGCCCCTTCGTCATCACCTGGAGCTGGTCATAGACATCCTGGCGGGTGAAATCGATCACCTCCGCCTTGCCATGCATCCGGGCCATCTCGAGCCGCTCCGGCACCCGGTCGATCGCGATGACGCGCCCCGCGCCCAGCAACCAGGCGGAGATGATGGCCATCTGCCCGACCGGCCCGCAGCCCCAGACGGCCACGGTATCGCCGGGCTGGATGTTGCCCTGCTCCGCCGCCTGCCAGCCCGTCGGCAGGATGTCCGACAGGAACAGCACCTTCTCATCCGGCAGGTCACTGCGGACGATCACCGGCCCGACATCGGCATGCGGCACGCGGAGGTACTGCGCCTGCCCGCCGGGATAGCCGCCATAGAGGTGGGAGTAGCCGAACAGCCCCGCCCCCGCATGACCCTGCAATTCAGACAGTGCGGCCGCATCGGGGTTGGTGGTGTCGCAGCAGGAAAACAGCGACTTCTCGCAGAAGAAGCAGGACCCGCAGGCGATGACGAAGGGCACCACCACGCGGTCCCCCTTCTTCAGCCGCGTCACCTCCGGCCCCACCTCCTCGACGATGCCCATGGGCTCATGGCCCATGATGTCGCCTTCCTTCATCATCGGGACGTAGCCGTCATAGAGGTGCAGGTCGCTGCCGCAGATCGCGGTGGCGGTGATGCGGATGATGGCGTCGCCCGGCTGCTCGATGCGCGGGTCGGGCACCGTATCGACCCGCATGTAGCCCTTGCCGTGCCAGCAGATCGCCCGCATTGCCGCCTCCCTGTCCGTCAGGGCGCCAACGGGGGGTGGAGCGCGGGGTTGCGCGCCGTTACGCGGCCAGCAGCCGGGCGGGGCGACCAGGTGCGACGATGACGATGGCGTGCTGCCGGAAGCGGCGCGCCACCACGCGAAGGCGGGCGGGCGCCCCCGCCACCAGCAGGTGATGCTCCGCCCAGGCGCGGCCGCGGCCGAACCCCTCCCCGATCACGCTCCCGGCCACGGCGTCCCGCAGCCGGTCCTGCATCCGGTCGTTCCAGCCGAAGGGCATGGGCCGGCTATAGGGGTTCCAGGCCGTGATGAAGGCCGCCGGCCCGGTCAGCAGCGCATCGATGCCGCGCGACCGCCGGCCGATCCGCGCGACGGCGCCCTCGGCCTCATAGGTCGTCGCCCGGAAGGCTCGGATCAGCCGCCTATTCATGCGAGGTGCAGCAGCAGCCCCTTGAGGTAGGCGCTCTCCGGCAGCGCCGGATGCACGGGATGGTCCGGCCCCGCGCCGACACTCGCCAGGATCCGTGCCTCCCGCCGCGCCTTGTGCACGCCCCAGGTCACCGCCTCCGCGAAATCGGGCGGCGCCACGTGGTGGGAGCAGGAGGCGATGAACAGGATCCCGTCCCGCTCCACCAGCCCCGCCGCCAGCCGCGCCAGCTTGGCGTAGCCGCGCAGCGCCGCGGGCTGGTCCTTCCGCGTCTTGGCGAAGGCCGGCGGGTCCGTCACCACCACCTCGAACCGGCGGCCGCTGGCGGCCATCTTCTCGAGGTGCTCCAGCGCCTCCGCCTTCAGGGGCGTCACGCGATCCCCGAAGCCCGCCAGCCGCGCGGCCTGCATGGCCAGGTCCAGCGCATGCTCGCTGCGGTCCAGCAGCGTCACTTCCCGCGCCCCCGCCGCCGCGGCCGCCAGCCCGAAGCCGCCGGTGTGGCAGAAGGCGTCGAGCATGCTCCGCCCCGCGCAGAAGCGCGCCACCATCGCCCGGTTCGCCCGCTGGTCGAAGAACCAGCCGGTCTTCTGCCCGCCCAGCAGATCGACCGGGAAGCGCAGCCCGTGCTCCTCGACCGTGGCGGTGCCGTCGCTGCCGGCGAGCAGCGTCACCGCCTCCTCCAGCCCCTCCAGCTTGCGCACGGCGCTGTCGTTCCGCGCCACCACCACGCGGGGGTCGAAGAGGTCCCGCAGCGCCGCCAGGATATGCGGCGTCGCCGCCTCCATCCCCGCGGTATTGGCCTGCAGCGCGACGGCATCGCCGTAGCGGTCGATGATCAGCCCCGGCAGGCCATCGGCCTCCGCATGCACCAGCCGGTAGAAAGGCGTGTCGAACAGGCGCTGCCGCAGCGCCAGGCAGGCGCCGATCCGCGCCCTGTACCAGGCGGCGTCGCAGGCGGCATTCGGGTCCGCATCCAGCCGCCGCGCCGCGATCAGGCTGTGCGGGTTGAAGTGCCAGGCGCCGTGGCGCCACCCGTCATCCCCCTCCAGCCGCACCACGCTGCCCGGCGGCAGGGCGCGCAGTGCGGGCGTCATGGCGATCTCGTTGGAGAAGGCCCAGGGGTGCCCCGCTTTCACGCGGCGGTCGCCGCCAGGGGCCAGGCGGATCAGGGTGCGGTCGGTCATGCCGCGCCTAATGCCTTGCCTAGCCGCGCACCGCCAGCACCACGCCCGAGACGGTCAGCGACAGCGCCAGCACCTCCCGCAGCCCCAGCGGCTCCCCCAGGATCAGCGCCGCGCTCACCACCCCCACCACCGGCGTCAGCAGCGTCCCCGCCGCGGCGGCGGAGGCCGGCAGCCGCCGCAGCGCCCCGAACCAGGCGAGGTAGCAGAGCCCGAGCGGCCCGACCCCGCCATAGAGGATCAGCAGCCAGCCCTGCGTGGTCACCGCCGGGAAGTCCGGATGCTCCATCAGCAGCGCGCCGGCCAGCAGCGGCAGCGTCCCCACCCCCATCTGCCAGATCACGGAAGACGCCGGCGGCAGCCCGAGCGGCCAGCGCTTGGTCACCACCGTCCCCAGCGAGAAGAGGATGGCGCCCGCCAGCGCGAAGCCCACCCCCGGCAGCTTGCCGATCCCGGCCTCCACCCCCTGCGCCAGCACCAGCACGGCGAGGCCCGTCAGCCCGACGCCCAGCGCCAGCAGCCGCCTGGCCGTCAGCCTCTCCCCCAGCACCAGCCAGGCGAAGATCGAGGCCCAGACCGGCATGGTGTAGCAGACGATCGTCGCCTCCCCCGCCGCCAGCCAGACGAGGGAGAAGGACGCCAGCCCCATCCAGGCCGTCACATTCAGCAGCGAGGCCACCACCAGCCGCGGCCAGAGCCCCCGCGGCACCGCCAGCGACTCGCCCCATGCCTTCGCGATCGCCGCCAGCAGCGCGATGCCCACCACCGCGCAGACCACGCGCATGGAAAAGGGCGGCACCTCCACCAGCAGCAGCTTCATCGCCGGCCAGTTGAAGCCCCAGCCCGTGACGGTGGCGAGCAGCAGCAGCAGCCCGGCGGGGTTTGGGCGCGCGACGGGGCTGGCAGGCGGCATCCACCACACTTAGCCCGGATTGGATCGCTCGGTCAGGCCCCCGGCCGCGCCACATCGCCCACCGAGGTCGGACGCCGCGGCGGTACCGGCCCGGTGACCGGCGCGCGCACCGCGTCGATGCCGACATCGCAATGCAGATCGAGTTCGTCGCCCGAGGATTCGCGGGGCAGGAAGCCGAGATAGCCGTAATGGTCCTCGCAGCGCCTGGCATGCCGACGGCGCAGCTCGTGGAACAGGTTGTCGGGCGTATCCAGGCCCGGGATCTCCCGCCCCACCAGCCCGGCCAGGTGGAAGGCCAGGGCCGCGTGGCTGGAGCAGTTCCAGCCCGCGATGGTGAAGGTGCCGGGCCGCGTGCGCATCGCCTGCCAGGCCCGCTGGAACAGATCCTGCTCCCGCGCCGTCGCCTGGATCAGCAGCACGCCGGAGACGACGTTCCCCGCCGTGGCATCCGCCAGGTTCACATAGGCCGGGCGGTAGGAGGCGAAGGCGGCATAGCCATAGACCTGGCCCGGCACGTCGAAGCCCAGCGTGCCCCGCCTTTCGGTCGCCACATCGACGAAGAAGCCGACCGGCGCGCCGGAGGGCATGATGACATCCGCATGGCCCTCGCCCGGCGGCGGCACGTCGCGCGATGGCTTGTAGCGCACCACCAGCGCGATGCGGCCCTGGCGCGGGAAGGGCAGGGTGATGCTGGCACCGAGGGTCATGGGACCTCCGCCGGCCCCCCTAGAGCACGATCCGTCCAGTTGGACGGATCGCGTGCTCTAGAAGTTATTGTTTCTAAAGCACGAAATCCGATCAAGCTGATTCAGCTTGATCGGATAGTGCTTTAGCGGGGCCCGCGCGAAGGTCAGCAACCCAGGGTGGTGTCAGTCAAGGAAATCCGGCTCCTCGCGGGACAGGATGCGCTTGACGCTTTCCAGCGCCAGCCGGGCGCTCTCCCGGTCCCCTTCCCGCATCTGCGCGGCCGTCTTGGCGGCGATGTCGGGGCGCACCTGCTTCAGCGGGCGGCCGGTGGACAGCGCCAGGCGCTGCGCCTCCGCCGCGCGTTCCAGGTAGTACAGGTCGTCCCAGGCCTCCGCGATGGTCGGGCCCACCACCATCACGCCGTGGTTCTTCATGAAGACGATGTCGGCATCCCCGATGGAGGCCGCGATGCGGTCGCCCTCGTCGGTGTCCAGCGCCAGGCCGTTATAGTCCTCGTCCACCACGGTGCGGCCGTAGAACTTCAGCGCGGACTGCCCGGCAAACAGCAGCGGCGGCCCCTCCGTCATCGCCAGCGCGGTCGCGTTCGGCATGTGGGTGTGGAAGGCGGCCCTGGCGCGCGGCACGTTCTTGTGGATGCGCGCATGGATGAAGAAGGCCGTCGCCTCCGGCACGCCGTCCCCCGCGATCACGTTGCCCTCGAAGTCGCAGACCAGCAGGCGCGATGCCGTCACCTCGCTGAACGCCCAGCCATAGGGGTTCACCAGGAACAAATCGTCCCGCCCGGGCACGACGAAGGAGAAGTGGTTGCAGATGCCCTCATGCAGCCCAAGCCGCGCCGCCATGCGGAAACAGGCGGCGAGGTCCACGCGGGCCTGCCTTACGGCCTCCGCATCCAGCGCGCTATTGCGCAGCACGGCCGGCGCCTGCGCGCCGCCAAGGGCATGGGCCATGGGGGGTTCCTCCGGTTCACGCCGCATGCATCGCAAGCCGGCACCGATCCGGCAAGGAGGACAACGCCGTGACCACGTCCATCAGCGCCTTCCCCGTCCCCGCCATCGACACGCTGCCGGACGATATCCGCGCCCGCATCCTGGCGGTGCAGGAGAAATCGGGCTTCGTCCCCAATGTCTTCCTGGCGCTGGCCTGGCGGCCGGAGGAGTTCCGCGCCTTCATGGCCTATCACGACACGCTGATGAACAAGCGGGAGGGCCTGACAGCGGCGGAGCGGGAGATGATCGTCGTCGCCATCTCGGCCGCCAACCAGTGCCAGTATTGCGTCGTGGCCCATGGCGCCATCCTGCGCGTCCGCGCCAAGGACCCCGCGATCAGTGAGCTGGTGGGCGCCAATTGGCGCAAGGCGCCGATCGGCGCGCGCGGCCGCGCCATCCTGGCCTTCGCCACCAAGGTGGCGGCGGAGGCGCATCTGGTGACGGCGGAGGACCGCGCCGCGCTGCGCGAGGCCGGGCTTTCGGAGGACGAGGCCTGGGACGTCGCCGCCATCGCCGCCTTCTTCTCCATGTCCAACCGCCTGGCCAATGCCATCGACCTGAAGCCCAACGCCGAGTTCCAGAAGATCGGCCGCGCCTGACCGCAAGCCCTCTCCCCCCACCGGGGGGAGAGGGTTGGGTGAGCGGGGGTGCGCGCGGTATCCTGGAGCGATAGCACCAGGAACATCGACGGCATGACCGGCAGCAACCAGCGCATCGACGGCAAGCGCCTGTGGGACAGCCTCATGGCCATGGCCCGCCACGGCGCCACGCCCAAGGGCGGCGTCCGCCGCCTGACGCTGACCACGATCGACAAGGCCGCGCGCGACGATTTCCGCGCGCAATGCGAAAGCCTCGGCCTGACGGTGCGCGTGGACGCCATCGGCAACATGTTCGCCCGGCGCGAGGGCCGTGACCCCACGCGCCTGCCCGTCCTCTTCGGCTCCCACCTCGACAGCCAGCCCTCGGGCGGAAAATTCGACGGCGCGCTCGGCGTGGTGGCGGGGCTGGAGGTGATGCGGACCTTGAATGACCTCGGCATCGCCACCGAAGCGCCGCTGGAGCTGGTGAACTGGACGGATGAGGAAGGCAGCCGCTTCGGCCTCAGCCTGATGGGCAGCGGCACCTGGGCGGGGGTCTATCCCATCGCGCGCAGCTACGGCCTGCGGGACATCGAGGGCACGACGGTCGAATCCGCGCTGCGCGAGATCGGCTACCAGGGGGAGCACGAGGCCGCCCCCTTCCCCGCCGACAGCTACTTCGAACTCCACATCGAACAGGGCCCGATCCTGGAGAAGGAGGGGGCGCGCATCGGCATCGTCACCGGCGCGCAGGCGCAGGTCTGGTGGGATGCCCGCATCACCGGCCAGGACAGCCATGCGGGCACCACGCCGCCCTATGCCAGGCGCGACGCCCTGGTGGCCGCCGCCCAGGTCATCACCCTGGTCGATCGCCTGATGCGCGACCGCGGCGACGAAGGCCGCGGCACGGTCGGCTTCCTCAAGGTGGAGCCCAACAGCCGCAACGTCATCCCGGGCGAGGTCAGCTTCAGCATCGAATTCCGCCACCCCGACAGCGCCGATATCGCGACCCTGGCGCGCGACTTCCCCGCCATGGCGCAGGCGGCCGTCGCCCCCACCGGCTGCACGATCGAACTCACCCCGGTGCTGCACTACGACGCCCAGCCCTTCGATGCGGATTGCGTCGCGCTGGTGGAAGCCGCGGCCAAGCGCCTCGGCCACCCCGCCCGGCGGATCGTCTCCGGCGCCGGGCATGATGCCGTCTATGTCGCCCGCCGGATGCCCGCCGCCATGATCTTCACCCCCTGCAAGGACGGCCTCTCCCACAACGAGGCCGAGAGCATCGAGCCGGAGGAGGCCGAGGCCGGCTGCCAGGTGCTGTTCGAAGCGGTGGTCGCCCGCGCCAACCGGGTGCCCGCCTGATGGCCCGGAACGGCAGGCGGGGAACCCCGCCGCGTCCCCCGCGCTCCCCGGGCAAGCCCGCCATGGCGGCGCGGCCTGCCGCAACCGTGAAGGGTGCCAACCCTTCCGTGAGTGGCACGGCCGCGCCGCCGATGGCTTCTTCGCCCCCGAGCAGCAGCGAGCGACGCACCATGAACCCGACGCTGAACCCGATGGCATGGCCACGCCCGGCCCAGATCACCGCCGGCGCCTTCCTCCTCCTCGCCCTCATCGGCTGGGTCGTCGCCATCAGCCGCGGCGGCGATATCCGTGAAGCCGATGCCCGCGCCCGCGCCCAGCAGGAACAGCGCGCCCGCATCGAGGCGACGCTGGCCGAGGAACGCCGCGCCAATGGCGACCTCTCCGCCATCCGCACCCGCGCCCAGCAGGTGGAGGCCGCCCGCGCGCAGGCGGAGGCCGCGCGCACGCAGGCGGAGGCCGCCCGCGCGGAAGCCGAGCAGCGGACCACCGCGCTGCGCACGGACCTCGAGGCCCGGACGCGGGAGGCCGAGGCCGCGACCGCCCGCGCCACCCAGCTCGCCGCCGGCATCGGCCAGTCGGAGGCGCGCCTCGCGGAACTGACCCAGGGCGTGCAGGCGGCGGAGCAGGAGATCGCGCGCCGGACGGAGGCCGCCCGCGCGGCGGAAGCCGAGCAGACGCGGGCCGCCGCCAGCCGCGACAGCACGGCGGAAGCGCTGCGCACCCTGGAAGCCCGCCTCGCCCAGGCCTCCGCCGGCGTGCAGGCGGCGGAAGCGCGCCTGGCCAGCCTGACGGCGGAGACGGGCCGGGCGCAGGAGGCGCTGACGGCGCGCGAAGCCGCCCTCGCCGGCGCCGAACAGCGCCTGCGCGGCCTGAACGACGAACTCGCGCTGCGGGAGGCCGATCTCAACACGCGCCGCGCGGCGCTGGCGGAAGCGCAGGCGCGGCTCGACCAGGCGACCCAGGGCACGGAACAGGCCGCCAGCCGCCTTGCCACCACCCAGGCGGACATCGCCCGCGCCACCAGCGCGGCCGGGGAAGCGCAGTCGCGCCTCGCCAGCCTGCGCGCGGAGGCGACCCAGGCGGAGCAGCAGCGGGATGAACGCCGCCAGGCCGCCGAACGCGCCCAGGCGGAGCTGGCGCGCCTGACGGCGGCGCGGGAGGAAGCCGCCCGCAGCGCGCAGCAGGCCGAAGCCCGCCAGGCGGAACAGGCCAGCCGCGCCACCGCCGCCGAGCAGCGCCTGCAGACCCTGGCCGCGGAGACGCAGGACCAGGAACGGCGCCTGGCCGCGCTGCGGGACCAGGCGGCCCAGGCCGATGCGGCGCTGGAGGAACGGCGCCGCCGCGTGACGGAAGCCGAGCAGCAGGCCGCGACCCTCGCCACCCAGGCGCGGCAGGCGGAGGCGACGCTGGCCGAGCGCCGCACGGCGATCGAGCAGGCGACCCAGCGCGCCACCGCCGCGGCGAATGACGTGGCGGCGGCCGAACGCCGCGCGGCGGCGCTCGCCACCCAGGCGCGGCAGGCGGAGGCGACGCTGGCGCGGCTGCAGCAATCCATCGCGGAAGCGGAGCGCCGGGCTCGGGAGGCGGCGCCGGCGGGCAATTGAGGGAAGGAAGGGGGAGCGCTGCTCCCCCTTGAACCCCCTCGCCAGGGTCCGGGGGGACCCTGGACCGCCGGGAATCAGGCTGCGAGGCGGCCGACGAACCAGGCGACGGCGGCGACGGCGGCCCCGATGCCAAGGGCCTGGGCGGCGCCGGGCGCGGCGGGCAGGCCCTTGCCGCGGGCACGGATGGCACCCAGCGCCAGCATCGCCAGCGCGGTCAGCAGGGCGGAGACCAGCAGGGGCCGGCCGGCACCCAGGAAGGGCAGCAGCGGCACCAGCCCCGCGGCCAGGCCCGCCGCACCCGTCGTCACGGCGGAACGCGCGGCGCGGAAGGGGTCGGGCTCGCTCAGGTCCAGTTCGAACCGCATCATGAAATCCACCCATTTCCGGCGATCGGCCGCGATCGCCTCCACCGCCTGGCGCAGCACGTCACCCTTCACGCCATAGCGGTGCAGGATGGCGGCGACCTCCCACCGCTCCCGGTCGGGATAGAGCTGGCTCTCCTCCTCCTCCCGCCGCCGCTCCAGCGCGTAATGCGCCGCCTCCTCCCGCGCCTGCGCCCAGGCGCCGAGACCGGCGGCGAGCGAGGAAGCGGCAACGGCCACCAGCCCCGCGGTGAGGATCACGCCCGGCCCGGCCCCCGCGCCGGACAGCGCGGCGGCCAGCGCGAAGGGCAGCACCAGCCCCTGCCCCGCCCCCACCACCAGGTCGCGCCCGGCACCGGCCTCCGCGAAGTGGCGCTCCTCATGCGGCGGGCCGGGGGGCATGGGCGGCAGGCCGTCACGCGACGGCTCGGCCAGCACGGGGGGAGACAAGACATCCTGCATGCGCCGAGACTACAGGCCCGCGCGGCACCGCGTCACGCCCTTCCACGGCCGCTCGCGCTTCTGGCAAGCTTCGAGAAATCGCAGGAGGGAACTGCACATGCGTCGCATCGCCATCGCCGCGCTGCTCACCGCCACGCTCGCCGGCGGGGCCACCGCCCAGCCCCTGCAGGTGCGGGAGATCGGCAGCCTGCATGTCGGCGGCCGCATCGCGGAGATCAGCGGCCTGCCGGAGCAGGAGATCACCTTCAGCCCCGGCGCGCCGCCGCTGCGCATCAACCCGAACGGCCAGTTCCAGGTGGAGCAGATGTACGCGCAATATGTGCGGCTGCAGGACCCCCGCGCGCGCTTCCCGCTGATCCTGGCCCATGGCGGCGGCCTGACCGGCGTCACCTATGAGACGACGCCGGATGGCCGCCCCGGCTGGCAGATGGCCTTCCTCCGCGCCGGCCACGATGTCTTCGTGACGGATGCGGTGGAACGCGGCCGCTCCGGCTGGGCGCGCTTCCCCCAGGTGTTCCAGGGCGACCCCGTCTTCCGCACCATGGGGGAAGGCTGGGGCCTGTTCCGCATCGGGCCGCAGGATGGCTGGAACATCGACCCCGCCCAGCGCCGCGCCTTCCCCGACAGCCGCTTCCCGGCCGCCGCCTGGAACCAGTTCATGATGCAGGCGGTGCCGCGATGGGTGACGACGGACCGCCAGATCCAGGCGGGCTACGATGCGCTGGTCCAGCAGGTCTGCCCCTGCGTGCTGCTGGTGCACAGCCAGGGCGGCAATTTCGGCTTCCGCGCCGCGCTGAACGCGCCCGACAAGGTCCGCGCCGTCATCGCCGTCGAACCGTCCGGCGCGCCGCCCGGAAGCCAGGACGCGGCCGCGCTGAAGGACATCCCGCACCTCGTCGTCTGGGGCGACTACACCGCGGACAACCCGTTCTGGCAGCGCATCCGCGCCAATATCGACCGCTGGCAGGCGCAGATCCGCGCGGCCGGCGGCACGGCCGATACGCTCGACATGCCGGCGGAGGGCGTGCGCGGCAACAGCCACATGATCATGATGGACACCAACAGCGACGACGTGGCCGCGCGGATCAATTCCTGGTTGGAACGGCGCGGGCTGCTGCGTTAACGGGTTGTCATCCCGGGCCTCGTCCTTCACAGGGGGGCCCATGGCTTCCTCTCCCCACGCCCCCCTTCCCGCCTGGTCCTGGGCCTTCCCCCTCGCCGCCATCGGCCTGCTCGCCGCCTTCTTCGGCGCCGGCGGCTGGGTGGCGCTGCCCATGGCGCTGGTCCTCGGCGGCACCGTCTTCGCCGCCGTCCACCACGCGGAAGTCGTGGCCGCCCGGGTCGGGGAGCCCTTCGGCACCCTGATCCTCGCCATCGCGGTGACGGTGATCGAGGTCGCGCTGATCGTCTCGCTCATGATCTCGGACCCGATCGACCAGGCGGCCCTGGCGCGGGACACGCTCTTCGCCGCGGTGATGATCGTGCTGAACCTGCTGGTCGGCCTCTGCCTGCTGCTGGGCGGCGCGCGGCACCACGAACAGGGCTTCCAGGCCCGCAGCGCCTCCGCCTTCCTCTCCGTCATCGTCGTGCTGGCGACGCTGGTGCTGGTGGTGCCCAACACGACGATCAGCGCGGAGGGCCCGGTCCTCACCGGCCCGCAGATGGCCTTCGTCGGCCTCGCCGCCTTCGGCCTCTACACCGTCTTCGTCTTCGTCCAGACGCTGCGCCACCGCGACTACTTCCTGCCGGAGGATGACAGCGAAGGCGCCCATGCCGCGCCGCCCTCCCTGCGCGACACCTGGATCGCGCTGGCCTTCCTCTGCGCCTCCCTCGTCGCCGTGGTGCTGCTGGCGAAGTCCCTCACCCCCGCGGTGACGGCGGGGCTGGATGCCGCGGGCGCCCCGGCGGCCGCCGTCGGCGTGGTGATCGCCTGCCTCATCCTGATGCCCGAATCCGTCGCCGCCATCCGCGCGGCGCGCGCCAACCGGCTGCAGACGGCGCTGAACCTGGCGCTCGGCTCGGTGCTGGCCTGCATCGGCCTCACCGTGCCCTGCGTCGTGGCGCTCGCCCTGGTGCTGGACCAGCCCCTGGTGCTGGGCCTCGCCCCCTCCGGCATGGTCCTGCTGGCCGCCACCTTCATGGTCTCGATCCTGACGCTCGGCGCCGGGCGCACCACCGTCCTGCAGGGCGCCGTCCACCTCACGCTCGGCCTGGCCTGGCTGTTCCTGGTCTTCGTTCCCTGACGGCCAGCCCCGCCTTCCTGGCCGGTTGCCGCTCGCCGCCCCCCCCTCTATAGGGTCGGCGCCCGCGACACCCCCCGCGCACGAGGTTTTTTCTCCCTTGGCCAGCACCGAACCCGATACCCAGCCGCGCGCGGAGCCGACCCCGGCCCAGGCCGCCCAGGCCCTGCTGCTCGCCCGCCCCGCGACGGAGGAGCGCCGCATGGCGGATGCCATCCGCGCGCTCGCGATCGATGCCGTGGAGCAGGCCAAGTCCGGCCATCCCGGCATGCCCATGGGCATGGCCGATGTCGCGACCGTCCTCTTCACCCGCTTCCTGAAGTATGACGCGGCGGACCCCCGCTGGCCGGACCGGGACCGCTTCGTCCTCTCCGCCGGCCACGGCTCCATGCTGCTCTATGCGCTCCTGCACCTCACCGGTGCCGGCATGGGCATCGAGGACCTCAGGAAGTTCCGCCAGCTGCATTCCCCCGCCGCCGGCCACCCCGAATTCGGCGAGCATCCGGGCATCGAGACCACGACCGGCCCGCTCGGCCAGGGCATCGCCACCGCCGTCGGCATGGCGCTGGCGGAGCGGATGCTGGCCGCGCGCTTCGGCAAGTCGCTCGTCGATCACCGCACCTGGGTCATCGCCTCCGACGGCGACCTGATGGAGGGCATCAGCCACGAGGCCGCCTCGCTCGCCGGCCACCTGAAGCTCGATCGCCTCTGCGTCCTCTATGACGACAACAACATCTCGATCGATGGCGACACCGCCATCTCCCTCTCCGATGACGCGCTGAAGCGCTTCCAGGCCTATGGCTGGGCGACCCGCCGCGTTGACGGCCACGACCATGAACAGGTCGCCAGCGCCATGGCCTGGGCCATGCGCAGCCGCAAGCCGACGCTGATCGCCTGCCGCACCATCATCGGCTTCGCCGCCCCCACCAAGGCCGGCACCGCCGCCAGCCATGGCAGCCCGCTCGGCGCCCAGGAAGCCGCCGCCGCCAAGGCCGCCATGGGCTGGAACCATGGGCCCTTCGAGGTGCCGGAGGGGCTCAAGGAACGCTGGGAAGCCGCCGGCCGCCGCGGCGCCGGCACCCGCCGCTCCTGGCTCAAGCGCCTGGCCAACCACGCGTCCCGCGAGGATTTCGACCGCGCCATGGCCGGCCGCCTGCCGGAATCCTGGCACGAGGCCCTGGCCGCGCTCCGCGCCAGGCATGCCGAGGACAAGCCCAAGATCGCCACCCGCATCGCGTCCCAGAAGGCGCTGGAGGCCCTGGTGCCGGCGGTGCCGGAGATGGTGGGCGGCTCCGCCGACCTGACGGGGTCGAACAACACCAACGTCAAGGGCATCCCCGCCATCAGCCCCGGCAACTATGCCGGCCGCTACGTCCATTGGGGCGTGCGCGAACACGGCATGGCGGCCGCGATGAACGGGATGGCGCTGCATGGCGGCATCATCCCCTATTCCGGCACCTTCCTGGTGTTTGCCGACTACCTCCGCCCCGCCCTGCGGCTGGCGGCCCTCATGCGGCAACGCGTGATCCATGTCCTGACGCATGACAGCATCGGCCTCGGCGAGGACGGGCCCACGCACCAGCCGGTGGAGACTCTGGCCTCGCTCCGCGTCATCCCGAATGTCTGCGTCTTCCGCCCGGCCGATGCGCTGGAAACCGCGGAATGCTGGGAGCTTGCGGTCAAGCGCGCCGATGGCCCCTCGGTCCTGGCGCTGACCCGCCAGAACCTGCCGGCGCTCCGCACCGATAGCGGGGAGAACCGCTCCTCCCGCGGCGGCTATGTGCTGGCGGAGGCGTCCGGCGAACGCCGCGCCACGCTGATCGCGACGGGGTCGGAGGTGCACCTGGCCCTCGCGGCGCGGGATGCGCTGGAGGCCGATGGCATCCCGACCGCGGTGGTCTCGCTCCCGTGCTGGGAACTCTTCGCCCTCCAGGACGAAGTGTATCGCAGCCAGGTGCTGGGCAGCGCGCTGCGCGTCGGCATCGAGGCGGCGCTCCCCTTCGGCTGGGATCGCTGGCTCGGGCCGGAGGGCATCTTCATCGGCATGCAGGGCTTCGGCGCCAGCGCGCCGGCGGAGGCGCTGTTCCGCCATTTCGGCATCACCGCGGAGGCCACGGTGGCCGCCGTGAAGAAGCGACTGGGTTGATCAAGGAAGGGGAGATCGGGTTATGGCAGTGAAGGTCGCCATCAACGGCTTCGGGCGCATCGGCCGCCTGGTGCTGCGCGCGATGATCGAGAGCAACCGCACCGACGTCGAATGCGTGGCCATCAACGACCTCGGCAGCGTGGAAGCCAACGCCCACCTGTTCCGCTACGACAGCGTGCATGGCCGCTTCCCCGGCGAGGTTGCCGTCGATGGCAACAAGATCATCATCACCGCCAATGGCCGCACCTACGCGCCCATCGTCGTCAGCGCGGAACGTGACCCGACCAAGGTTCCCTTCCAGGGCGTCGATGTCGCCATGGAATGCACCGGCATCTTCACCAGCAAGGAGAAGGCCTCCGCGCTGATCACCGCGGGTGCGCGCAAGGTCGTCATCTCCGCGCCCGGCGACAACGCCGACGCCACCATCGTCTATGGCGTGAACCACCAGACGCTGACGAAGGAGATGACGGTCATCTCCAACGCCTCCTGCACCACCAACTGCCTGGCCCCCATCGCCAAGGTGCTGCATGAGAATTTCGGCATCGTCCGCGGCTACATGGTGACGATCCACGCCTATACCGGCGACCAGAACACGGTCGATACGCTGCACAAGGACCTGCACCGCGCCCGCGCGGCCGCCGTCTCCGCCATCCCGACCTCGACGGGCGCCGCGAAGGCCGTGGGCCTGGTGATGCCGGAGCTGAAGGGCAAGCTGGACGGCACCGCCATCCGCATCCCGACGCCGAACGTCTCCCTCGTCAGCCTCGACTTCGTGCCCGCGAAGACGGAAGGCCTGACCAAGGAAGCGATCAACGCCGTGATGAAGGCGGCCTCCGAATCCGGCCCGCTCAAGGGCATCCTCGGCTACAACACCGCGCCGCTGGTCAGCATCGATTTCAACCACGACCCGCACAGCAGCACCTTCGACGCCACCCAGACCCAGGTGGTCGATGGCGGCCTGGTGCGCGTGATGTCCTGGTACGACAATGAGTGGGGCTTCTCGAACCGCATGTCCGACACGGCGGCGCTGTTCGGCAGCCTCTGACCGCCTTCCCCCTCCCCCGCTCCGCGGGGGAGGGTCGGGGTGGGGGCCCGCCCCCCCCCGCCGGACCAGGTCAGCCGCGCGCGGGCCAAAACCCTCCCCCCCCCCGCCGCCAAGCGGCACC
>NZ_JAERQN010000021.1 GCF_016805305.1 Falsiroseomonas ponticola
AAACTCGTCGTCATCCTGAACGCCATGATGCGCACACGACAGCCTTGGGCCACCTCCAACCACCAGACCGCCTGACCCCACCACGCCCAGCGCAAGACGGTTGCTTGGAACCCCATGTGATCGGGGGATGGAGGGAGGGGCACCGCGCGACCGCTTGTCCGGAGCGCGTTCCACGCCCCTCCCTCCATCCCCCGATAACCTCGCGGTCCAGGGGCGCGACGCCCCTGGCTGGGAAGGGGTTCGGGGAAGGGGCGGAGCCCTTTCCCCGAGGCAACCGGCGCACCCTATGCCCGAACCCGCCACCGCCTACGCGAACACCCCCTCATGCAGCCCCACCTCGAAGGCCGAGGCGCGGATCAGGTCGAGGAGGTAGGGGGCGGAGGAGATGGTGCGGAGGCGGCGCATGCGCAGGCGGGCGGTGCGCCAGGCGGCGTTGCCGAAGCTGTCGCGGATCGCGTGCAGGTGGTCGATGACGGTGTCGGCATCCGCGCTGGCGGGGATCTGGAAGGGGTAGTCGGTGCCGAGCAGGCCGGTGGCTTCCTCGTCATCGTCGGCGATCACGGCGATGGCGCCGGCATGGGCGGCGGTGAAGCCCTTGGTGAAGGGCTTGAAGCCGGCGCCCCAGAGGGCGCGCGGGCGGAAGGCGTAGTGCAGGTTGTAGGCGGGCAGCTGCTCGAACCAGTGGTTCTTGTTCGCCGTCAGCGTCTCGATGGTCGTGACCAGCCCGGCGTCGCGCACGGCGCCGAGATGCGCGGCGTTGTCGAGGTTGCCGAAATAGGCGCAGGCAAAGTGGTCCCATTGGCAGGCGACGGGCCAGAGGTCGAGGTCCACATGGTGCGGCAGGTGGATCACGGGCTTGTCCGGCCAGGTGGCGCGGAGGTGCCGGTATTGCAGGGCGGAGACGGCCAGGAAGCCGTCCGCCAGGTTGCCATCCGCGGCGGTGACGCGCCGGTCCACGAAATCCACCAGCACGGTGCAGCCGGCGGCCTTCAGGCGCGCGACCACGTCCTGCGGCTTCGGCATCAGGGCCGATTTGTTGACGATGGCGACGGCGCCGGCGATGGGTTCGTCGCTGAACGCAACGCGGACGCGGCGGCCGTAATCCACCGCCACCTGGGCGAAGAGGCTGGCGAGTTGCCGGCCGCGGAGATGCGCGGAGCCGGCGCGCTGCTGGGCGCGTTCGATGACGAAGACGATGTCCCGCCCGGCCGCCGGGAAGGTGTCAGGCATTGCGGCGCCAGGCTTCGCGGTAGGGGGTCTTCTCCACCACGATCATGCTGTCGTGGAAGTGCAGGCCGCCGATGGCGGTGCCGATGCTGTTGCGCCGTTCGAGCTGCCCCTCGCGCTGGTCCGGGTGTTCGCGGAAGCGGGCGCGGTGGCGGTTGGGCACCATGAAGTCCGGCATCATCTTGTCCGCCAGGCCCTTGAAGTAGTCATAGACATTGATGCCGAGCGTGGTGTCCTGGTGGGAGGGGTAGTGGATGGTGTGCGTATCCTCCACCACGTAGAGGCCGTTTTCCGCCAGCACGGGGAACAGGCCGAGGAAGGTGGTGACCATGTCGCCCTGCTGGTGGGACCCGTCGTCGATGACGATGTCGGGCGTGCCGATCGCGGCGATCACCTCGTTCAGGAAGTCGAAATCGCCCTGCTGGCCGATGAAGACGCGGTCGGCGACGCCGGCTTCCGCGACCGCGGTGCTGGCGGGGTCCACATCGATGCCGAAGATGCGGGCCTCGGGGCCGAAGTATTCCCGCGCGGTGAAGAGCGACCCGCCGCCCTGCACCCCGATCTCCAGGTAGGTGACCGGCCGGCCATCCAGCGCCTGGGCGCGGTAGGGGGCGAGGTAGCGGTCATAGAGGTCGAGGTAGTGGTCCCATTTGTCGGACCGGAAGGGCTTGGGCGCTTCCCAGATCTGGCGGTAGGTCTTCATGGGGGCTGATCCTACCAGAAGCCGCGATGCGGCGCCTCCGCCTCGTCTTCCAGAAGCGGTCCTTCCACGGCGATGGCGCGCTGGCCGGCGGCGAAGACCTGGCGGCAGGGCAGGTCCATGGTCAGGTTCTCCGGATGCGGGCCGATCAGCGCCTTCAGCCGCGCCTCCGACAGCCCATAGACCAGCCGCCCGATGCCGGCCCAGTAGAGCGCGCCGGCGCACATGGCGCAGGGTTCCGCGCTGCTGACCATGGTGGCGGTGGCGCGGGCCTCCGGGCTCAGTTCGATGCAGGCGCGGGTGGCGAGCAGCCTTTCGGCATGGGCGGTGCCGTCCCCATGCGGGTGGAAGCCGTTCTTGGCTTCCATCAGCACCGTGCCGTCCGGCGCGGCGAGGAGGGCGGCGAAGGGGTGGTTGCCCTCCGCGCGGCTTTCCTCGGACAGGGCGATGGCCCGGCGGAGCAGGGAGAGGTCGGTCGAGTCGCGCATTGTCCACAGCCTTGGATGGCGGTGGGGTGCGGCGCAAGGCGAAGTCGTGGATTCCGGCGCGGCCGGCCCCTACCTTGGGGGGCATGAGCAGCTTCATCCACCTCCATACCCATTCCGCCTATTCGCTGTCGGAGGGGGCCATCAAGGCGGACAAGCTGCCCGCCCTGGCGCGGGGCTATGGCATGCCGGCCGTGGCGCTGACGGACAGCGCCAACCTGTTCGGCGCGCTGGAATTCAGCCAGGCCTGCACGGGCAAGGGCATCCAGCCCATCATGGGCTGCCAGCTGAACCTGGCGCGGGGCGAGACGGATGAGGGTGGCGGCCGTGCCAGCGACCCCAACCGCAACCGGCCGGACCCGATCGTGGCGCTGGCCATGGATGCGGCGGGGCTCGAGAACCTGCAGCGCCTGTCCTCCTTCGGCTACCTCGCCAGCGATCCGTCTGGGGAGCCCTGCGTGACGCTGGCGGCGCTCGGCCAGCATGCGGAGGGGGTGATCCTGCTGACCGGCGGCACGACGGGGCCGCTCGGCCGGCTGCTGGCGGAGGGGCGGCGGGAGGCGGCGGAGAAGCTGCTGGCCAGGCTGGCGGAGATGTTCGGCGACCGGCTGGCGGTGGAGCTGCAGCGCCACGGCCTGCCGGTGGAGAAGGTGATCGAGCCCGGGCTGCTGGCGCTGGCCGATGCCGCGCGGCTGCCGATCGTCGCCACCAACGACGTCTATTTCGCGAAGCCCGAGATGCATGCGGCGCATGATGCGCTGCTCTGCATCGCGGAGGGCCGCGTGATCGCGGAGACGGACCGCCGCCGCGTGACGCCGGAGCACTACTTCAAGTCGCCCGAGGCGATGCGGGAGCTGTTCGCGGACCTGCCCGATGCCTGCGACAACACGCTGGCCATCGCGCGGCGCTGCGCGGTGATGGCGGAATCGAAGAAGCCCGAGCTGCCGATCTGCCCCAAGGTGAAGCCGGGCATGACGGAGGCCGAGACGGTCGCCGACATGGCGACCAGCGGGCTCGAGAAGCGGCTGGAGGACCAGGGCACGCCGGAGGCGGAGCGGCCCAAGTATCGCGAACGCCTGGCCTACGAACTCTCGGTGATCGAGAAGATGGGCTTCTCAGGCTACTTCCTCATCGTGGCCGACTTCATCCAATGGGCGAAGCAGCACGACATTCCCGTGGGGCCGGGGCGCGGTTCGGGCGCCGGTTCCGTCGCCGCCTGGGCGCTGCTGATCACCGACCTCGACCCGATGCGCTTCGGCCTGCTGTTCGAGCGCTTCCTCAATCCCGAGCGCGTGTCGATGCCGGACTTCGACATCGATTTCTGCCAGGACCGGCGCGACGAGGTGATCCAGTACGTCGTGCGCGAATACGGCGCCGACCGGGTCGCGCAGATCATCACCTTCGGCAAGCTGCAGGCCAAGGCGGCGGTGCGCGACGTGGGCCGCGTGATGGGCCTGCCCTATGGCCAGGTGGATCGCATCGCCAGCCTCATCCCCTTCAACCCCGCCAAGCCCGTGACGCTGGCGCAGGCGATCGAGGGCGAGCCGAAGCTGCAGGAGATGCGCGACAATGACGAGCAGGTGAGTCGCCTGCTGGAAGTGGCGCAGGAGCTCGAGGGGCTGTACCGCAACGCCTCCACCCACGCCGCGGGCGTCGTCATCGGGCGGAAGGTGCTGAACGAGATCGTGCCGCTGTATCGCGATCCGCGCAGCCCGATGCTGATCACGCAGTACTCGATGAAATATGTCGAGCAGGCGAGCCTGGTGAAGTTCGACTTCCTCGGGTTGAAGACGCTGACGGTGCTGCAGCGCGCCGTGCAGATGCTGGCGAAGCAGGGGGTGGAGATCCAGCTGGACCGCATCCCGCTGGATGACGCCAAGACCTACGCCATGCTGGCCAAGGGCGATGCCGCCGGCGTGTTCCAGTTCGAAGGCCAGGGCATGCGCGACTGCCTGCGCATGATGCGGCCCGACCGGTTCGAGGATCTGATCGCGGCGGTGTCGCTGTACCGGCCGGGGCCGATGGCGAACATCCCCGCCTATTGCCAGCGCAAGCATGGCGAGAAGTGGGAGCCGCCGCACCCCGCCATCATGAACATCGTTGGCGAGACCTACGGAATCCTGGTGTACCAGGAGCAGGTCATGCAGATCAGCCAGGAGCTGGCGGGCTACAGCCTGGGCGGCGCCGACCTGCTGCGCCGCGCCATGGGCAAGAAGATCCGCAGCGAGATGGAGGCGCAGCGCAAGATTTTTGTCGAAGGCGCCGTCAAGAACGGCGTGCCGGAAGCCAAGGCGGGTGAGATCTTCGATCTCATGGAGAAGTTCGCGGAATACGGCTTCAACAAGTCCCACGCCGCCGCCTATGCCCTCGTCAGCTACCATACGGCCTGGCTGAAGGCGAACCATCCGGTCGCCTTCCTGGCGGCCTCGATGTCGCTCGACCTCGGCAATACCGACAAGCTGGCGGGGCATATGCAGGAAGCCGCGCGGCTCGGCATCGCGGTGCTGCCGCCGGATGTGAACAGATCCGGCGCGGAATTCGTGCTGGAGACGCGGGAGGATGGCAGCGTCGCGATCCGCTTCGCCCTTGCCGCCGTGAAGCGCGTGGGGCTGGGGGCGATGAAGGACCTGGTGGCGGCGCGCGATGCCTCCGGCCCCTTTGCCTCGCTGTCCGATTTCGCGGGGCGCGTCGATCCGAAGCTGCTGAACAAGATGCAGCTGGAGAACCTGGCCCGCGCCGGGGCCTTCGACAGCCTGGAGAAGAACCGCGCGAAGATGGTGCAGGGGGTGGAGGCGGTGCTGCGCGCGGCGCAGGAAGCCGCGGAGCGCCGCGCCAACCCGACGCGCGACATGTTCGGCGCGGAGACGGCGCCCCCGCCGCTCCGCCTGCCGGAAGCGCAGGACTGGCCGACGCTGGAACGCCTGACCTATGAGGCGGAGGCGGTGGGCTTCCACCTCTCCGCCCATCCGCTGGATGCGTACAAGAAGGTGCTGACGAAGCTCGGCGCCGTCTCCTCCGCCCGCATCGCGGAACGCGCGCGGGGCGGGTCGGCGCGGATGAAGCTGGCGGGCACGGTGGTGGCCGTGAAGTCCGGGCGCACCAAGACCGGCAACAAGATGGCCTGGGTGAAGTTCAGCGACGCGGAAGGCAGCTACGAGGTCACCTTCTTCAGCGAGACGCTGGCCCGCGCCGATGGGATGCTGGCGGAAGGCCAGGCGCTGGTGGTGACGACGGAAGTGCGCGTGGATGGCGACACGGTGCGGCTGACGGCGCTGGAGCTGGAGCCGCTGGAGAAGGTCGCGCAGGGCATGGCGACGGGCATCCGCCTGTGGCTGGAACAGACCGCCGCGGTGGACCACATCCGCACGCTGCTGGGCCGCGAAGGCAAGGGCCGCGGCCGCGTGGTGCTGGTGCCCGTGACCGGCCCGGGGCAGGAGGTGGAGATCGCGCTGCCGGGCGGCTTCAACGTCTCCCCCCGCCTGATGCAGGCGATGAAGGTGGTGCCGGGGGTGGCGGAGGTGGAGGAGATCTGAGCGCCGCTACGCCGCCGGGAACAGCCGCGGGATGCTGCCCAGCATGATGGTCAGCTCCGCCAGGTTGTAGGCGATGCCGGCCAGCTGCAGGCGGCGGAGGATGGCGGCGGTGTCCCGCCCCGGGGCGCGCAGCGCCGCATCCATGCGCGGCACCGCCCAGCCCCGCGCGGCCAGCGCGCAGGCCGCCAGCAGCGCCAGCCCCGCCGCCACGCGCGGCTGCCCCGCGGCCATGAAGGCCAGGACGGCGAGCATGCCGAGCCCGGTCACGGCCAGCAGCCAGGCATTGACCAGGCCGCGCAGCATGCGCCCGACGACCGGGTCGCTCAGCGGCCGCAGGAAGAAGGTCAGCGAGGCGAAGGCGAAATAGACCATCGGGAAGATCAGGACGATGGTCGCCATCAGCGACAGGCCGGACGGGTTCAAGGCCTGCGTGCTCATGCCCCTGGTCTCCCCCTGGATGCGCTTCCCGCCAGCATGCCGCGTCCCGGCGCGGCGGAGGAGGGGGCCGGCGTGTCACCGGGGCGATTCCAGCGCGCGGCGGGATGGTCTAGGAAGGGAGCCCGCCCGAGGAGGAAGCCCGCCCTGTCGTCTCCCCTGCTCGATCTCTCCCCCGATCGCCTGGCGCCGGACCGGCAGGCCGCGGCGCTGCTGGATGCCGGGTTGCTCGCCGCCCATGCCGTGCGGCTGCGCGAAGCCGCGGGGCCGCTGCTGGAACGCCTCGGCCCCGATGCGCGGATCATGAGCGAGTTCCTGGTCGAGGAACTGGCCCGCCTGGCCGCGCAGCTGGACGCCGTGGCGCAGGCGCAGCGGGAAGCGGCGCTGACCCGGCAGGAAAGGCTGCGGATCGACCCGCTGCCCACCATCCCCGCCGCCCGCCGCATCGCCGCCCGCAGCGCGGAGGCGGCGGCGGAGGAAGGCCCCGTCTTCGTGGAGGCCGGCACGGCCGATTTCATCGGCTTCGGCTGGTACGGGATCGAGCCGACGGAAGGCGGCGTGCTGCGCTGGTCCGGCCAGGCGCCCTGGGCTTCCCTGCTGCTGCCGGCGCTGGGCGGCGGCGACCTGGTGCTGACCGTCGCGGTGCGCGCGCCCTTCGGCAGCGGGCTCGACATGGCGGCGGAGGAATGGCTGCTGGATGGCATGCCGCTGAGCTTCGAGACGCTGTCGAATGACGGGGTCACGGGCCTGTTCTCCGCCCGGGTGACGCTGCTGGAACGGCCGGCGGGGTCCCGCGCCACGCTGCTGATCCGCCCGACGCCGCGCACGGACCCCGCCACGGGGCCGCGGCGCGATCCCCGGGCGCTCGGCCTTGGCCTGTCCTGGGCGCGGGTCGAGCGCGCGGAGTGACGCCCAGGATCCTGATCACCGGCGACCTGCTGCGGCCGCAGGACGAGGCCTTCCGGCCGGCCCAGCGGGACAACATCCGCTGGTTCCACCGCCTGGTCCGCCGCCCGCTGGCCGCGGCCACCGGGCTGCCGGTGGAGACGGTGCTGTGGGACCACGGCGGTCCCCCGGATTTCGAGAGCACGGGCTTCGACACGCCGGGCTTCTACGCCGCCGCCGGCGCCACGCCGGATATCGAGGGCTGGGTCTCCCTGTTCGACGCGCCTGACCTGGCGGTGGAGGCCGCCGCCATGCTGGCGCGCGCCTATGCCGGGGCCGCGGTGGTGGTGGGGTTCGAACTGGCGGAGATCCAGAAGCGGCTGCTGACGCAGCTCGGCATCCCCTGGATCGACGTGAACATCCACCCCTACCGCTTCGGCCCTGACCTGCTTTTCGCCATCGCGACGGCGGAGCCGGAGGTGATGGCCGGGCTGCGGCGGCACCATGCCGAGGACCTGGTGTTCGAGCCCTGGGCCGACCTGATGGCGGCCACCGTCAGCCGCATCCCGCCGCACCGGCCGATCACGGAGCCCTGCCTGGTGGTCGGGCAGACGCGGGTGGACCGCGCGCTGATCCGCGATGGCCGGCTGCTCGACCTCTCGCATCTCGGCCCGGCGCTGCGCCAGGCGGTGGGGGAGGAGGGGCGCGTGCTGTTCAAGGCGCATCCCTACAACCCCGATGGCTTCGGCATCCACCATGCCGGCCTGAAGCTGTCCCGCATCCGGGAAGTGGCGGACAACAGCTATGTGCTGCTCGGCCAGGATGCGGTGCGGCGCGTCATCGGCGTCTCCTCCTCCCTGGTCGCGGAGGCGCGGTTCTTCGGGAAGGAGGGCGTGTTCCTCGGCACGCCGCCCTTCCACATCGCGCCGACGCGCCAGGCGCTGCGCATCGGCCTGCATGCGAGCGTGGTGGATGCCTGGGCCTCGGCCGATTTCTGGCGCGACCTGCTGGCGCCTCTGCTGCCGGTGACGGCGCATGACGGCCACAGGCCGGTGCTGCCGCCGAATGCGCTGCGCGCCTCGCTGCGGCAATTCTGGGGCTGGGACGAGATTTTTCTTCAGTTGCCCTGGGACATCGCGGCGGCCCGCGCGGCGGCGCGGTAGGGCATGCGCGCGGCGGCGCGGTAGGGCATGCGCGCGGCGGCGCGCTGAGAAAAGCGCGCGGCAAGCTTCAGCCCAGCATCTTCAGCCCAGCAGCTTCAGCCCAGCAGCTTCAGCCCAGCAGCTTCAGCACCTCGCCCGCCGCGGCCTCGATCGCCGGCACGCCATGGTGCTTCTCCACATGGCGGCGCGCCTGCTGGCCCATGCGGATGCGCAGCTCGTCATCCGCCAGCACCATCTCCACCGCATGCGGCAGCGCGGCTTCCGCCACCAGCAGCCCGGCGGTGCCATGCGGGATGCCGCCCTGGATGGTGCTGCGATAGGCGATGACGGGCACGCCGCAGGCCATCGCCTCCACCGTCGCGCGCGGCAGGCCATCCATGGTGGAGGTGTGCACCATCAGCCGCGCGCCGCGCAGCGCGGCGAAGACGGCGGGATGGGGCAGGCGGCCGGCGAAGGTCATCCGGGCGCGCAGCCGCCCGGGCACCGAGCGGCGGAATTCGCCGAGCCCTGTGCCGCCGCCCACCAGAGTCACGCGGTGGCGCGCCGCGAGCGGCACCAGCACCACCTGGTTCTTCCGCGCATCGCTGAAATTGCCGACATTGATGATGTCGCAGGCGGCATCCGCCAGCGGCACGGGGCGGCCCTCGCCGGCCTCGGCCAGGTCCACGTATTTCGGCAGCACCAGGGCCTGGCCGCGGCGGAACAGCGGGCGGAAATGCTGCGAGAGCTGTTCGCGGTATTCGCCCAGCACCAGGCTCGCCCGGTCCAGCAGCGGGTCGGTGACGCCGCCGCCCACGATGAAGCCGCAGGCCGTCCCGGGCTCCAGCGCCGCCTGGGTATCGGCATTCACGCGGTAGCCGAGGCCCTTGTAGAGCACGAGGCCCGGCGCGAAGGCGCGCAGCTCCGCCTTCAGCGATGCCGAGACCTGGCGATGCGGGATGTCCTGCGGGTTGTCGGCGGGGCAGAAGGTGGCGCGCACGGCGCCGTCCAGCACCGTCTCCTCCTCCAGCGCCTCGCCGCCATGCAGGCGGAAGACCCGCACCTCCAGCCCCTGGCGCGCGAAGGCGCGGGCCAGGACGGCTTCGCGCATCGCGCCCCCCATGCTGCGCTGCGCATGGGACATGACGATCGCGAGCCGCGGGGCGATCCGCGGGGCGATGGCGATCACGCCGCCGGGCCCGCCGCGAAGGCGGCATCCAGCGCCGCCAGGAATTCGTCCCGCGTCATCACGTCCCGCAGGCTGCCGGCGAAGCGGGCGCGGGTGCCGGGCGTCGCGGCTTCCGCCATGGCGCGGGCCAGGTCCACCGGGGAGGCGCGCTTGAAGTGCAGGCCATCGATGCCGTTCGCCACCTTCTCCGCCATGCCGCCGATGTCGGAGACGATCAGCGGCGTGCCGGCGCGCCGGGCTTCCTGGATGACGACGGGCGAATTCTCCCACCAGATGGAGGGCATGACGGCCCAGCCGACGGAGCCCATCAGCGCCACCGCATCGGCCGGGTCGTAGCGCCCGGCGAAGGCCAGCGCCTGGCCGACCTCGGTGATGACGGGGTCGAGCGCCGGGAACAGCCGCACCACCTCCTCCCGCTCCGCCCCGAAGACCGTCAGCGTGATGGCGGGGTTGGCGCGCAGCGCCAGCGGCAGGGCGCGCAGCAGCACGTCGAGCCCCTTGAACAGCGTCGGCGATCCGAAGAAGCCGAAGCTGGTCGCGGCGGCGGGCGCGGCGGCGATGGGGCGGGGCAGGGCCAGCGCCTCGTCGCCCAGGTAGTTCTCGATCACCGCGGCATGCGGGCGCTTCAGCCCCCAGGCCAGGTAGCGGTCCCGGATGAAGGCGCTGGGGTGGATCACGGCGTGGAAGCGGCTGAGCGTGGACAGCAGCGTCGCCTTGCGGATGGCGAAGCGTTCCAGCGTCTGCTCCGGGAAGCAGGTCAGGCAGCGCATCGGGCTTTCGGCGCGGCAGAGTTCGCGCGACTGGGTGCGGACCATCTGGCCGTGATGCAGGCAGATGGCCAGCATCTCATGCATCGTGATGGCGAAGCGCGCATCGGGGCGTGCCGCCATCAGGTCCACGATCAGGTCGGTGCCGACGCGCCAGTAATGGTGCAGGTGGAAGACATCGACCGGCAGGCTGGCCAGGAAATCCACCAGCACGCGGCGCTGGTGCGGATCCTCCCAGGCCAGGCGGTCCTCCGCCATGCCGGCGAAGGTGTAGATGTATTCGTCATCCCCATGCGGCATCACCGGCTCGATCGGGCGATGCGCGGCGTAGCGGGTGCCGACATCGCTGGCCGCGACCAGGACCGCGCGGCGGCCGGCATGGCGCAGCGCGGTGAACTGCCGGTGGGCCGCCATCTCCCCGCCGCCCTTGGAGAAATCGGGGTGGGAATGGCTGAGGATGCAGATGCGGGGCGCGTCAGCCATGCGCCGGGGCCTCCATCCGGGCGCGGGCGGCCGGGTCGCCGGTGGTCCAGAGCCGCGCCAGGTGGTCATTGACCAGATCCGCCACCGCCAGGCTGGCCATGGCATAGGGCACGGGGGGGAAGGGAAGCTCCCCGGGCGTGGCGCGGGCCAGGCGCAGCAGCCGGGCCAGGCTGTCCGGCAGCCCGGCGCCGCAGCCGGCCGCGGCGTGCAGCGCCAGCAGCCGCGCCAGCTCCACCGGGCGCAGCGGCGGGCCCAGCGCTTCCTCCTGCCCCGCGCCGGCCGCCAGCGCGGCGGCGTAGCGGCCGAGATCGACGGCGAGGATCCCATCCTCCCCGGCCGCATCCCGCAGCCCCTGCACGGCGTCCGGCCCCGTCACCACCGCGATCCGGCCGCGGCGGGCGAAGACCTGCGCCACGGCCTCCGCCGCATCGCCCAGCACCAGCAGCCGGTCGCAGCGGTGCTCGATCTCCGGCGCCAGCACGTAGAACAGGCGCGCCGCGGTCGGGTCATCGGCGCCGATCAGCAGGATGCTGCGCGGCGCGGCGGCGCGGGGCGCGCTGGCGGCGCGGGCGGCCAGCAGCTCCAGCGCCGGGCCGAAGGCGGCTTCGCGGCGGCCGATCACCTCCCGCAGCAGGGCGAGGGCGGGGCCGCTGCCGGCATCCAGCGGCAGCGCGGCCAGGCGGTTGCCGCGGCACAGCGCATCCAGCATCGGCGGCACGGCGCCGGCGCGGGGCTGGATGCGCAGGCAGAAGGCTTCCTCCCCCCGCAGCCGGGCATGCAGCACCACTTCCAGCCCCTGCAGCCCATCGAGCCAGCCGGCATCGATCCGCCCGTATCCCGCCATGGCGGTGGGCAGGGGGGCGGCGTACCAATCCGCCAGGGGCACCGGCAGCAGGGTGGGCAGGCCGCCATCGGGCGCGGCGTAGTAGCCGATCAGCGCCGCTTCCAGCGTGGCATCGGCCGGCACCGGGTGGGTGGCGCGCAGCATCACCACCACCTCCCCCGATGGGGAGGACAGGGCCTCCACCTCCGCCAGCGGGGCCACCTTCTCCTGCCGCCCGCGCAGCAGGGGCAGGCGGGCCAGCCATTCGCCGAAGACGCCATAGGCGCGGTCCGCCTGCTGCGTCAGCGGCGCCAGCAGGGGGCTGGCGGCGGCATCCCGCAGCAGGCCGAAGGCGGCCTGCCAATCGCCTTCCGCCAGCAGCCGGGCGGGGTCGCGCGGGATGCGGCCGTCGCGCAGGTCCGCCCGCACTGTGCGGTCCCCGGCCTGCAGCGTGCAGACCAGCTCCGTCGGGTCCTCCGGCGTCGCGAAGGCCAGGATGAAGCCGTTGACCACCGCCCGGCGGGGATCGGCGGGATGGACGCCGGGGCGGGCGTGGAAGCTGGAATGCTCGATCGGGCAATCGCCGGCGCGCCCCGCCGCGATCGAGAGTTCGGTGCCCTCGCCCCGCGGCGTCATCGCCCAGCCCATCGCCAGCGCATGGCGGGGCGATAGCGGGATCACCGCATCGATGCCGAGTTGCAGGCTGTCATCCGCCGCGACGATCACCGGCCGCCTCCCTCAGGCGCCCCAGGCGATGAAGGCGCCGTTGAGGAAGCCCTGTTCCGCCTTGCCGTAGCGGAAGGGGGCGCCGGCCGGCGTCTCCACCCGCCCGCCCGCGGCTTCCAGCACCGCCTGGCCCGCCGCCGTGTCCCATTCCATGGTGGGGCCGAAGCGCGGATAGACATCGGCCTCCCCCTGCGCGAGCAGGCAGAACTTGATGGAGGAGCCGATGGAGCGATGCTCCCCGATCGGCAGCCCGGCCAGGAAGGCGGTGGTCTCGGCATCCATGTGGGACCGGCTGGCGACCGCGGTCCAATCCGCCGCGGGGCGGGGGCGGGCGCGGATGGCGCGCCATTCGGCGCGGGACGGGTCATCCCCCACCGCCAGCCGCGCGGCCTGCGCGCCCTGGCCCCGGATGCCGCGCCAGGCCATGCCGAGCGCCGGGGCATAGACGACGCCGCAGCTGGGCACCCCATCCTCGATCAGCGCGATGTTCACCGTGAACTCCCCGGAGGGGCCGAGGAATTCCCGCGTGCCGTCCAGCGGATCCACCAGGATGAAGGGCGCGCCGGCGCGGAGCGCCACATGCAGGGCATCCTCCTCCGACACCACGGGGATGCCGGGGGCGGCGCGGGGCAGCTCGGCGGCGATCACGGCATCGGCGGCCAGGTCCGCTTCCGTCAGCGGCGAGCCGTCCGACTTGGAGGCGACGCCATAGCTGCGCGACCGCACCTCCACCACCCGCTCCCCGGCCTCGGCGGAGATGGCGGTGAAGCGGGCGAGCAGCGCGTGCAATTCGTTCATCGGCGCGTGGCATCCTGGGGGCCGGGGGGGGGCCGGGGCGCATCTTGCCGGTCGCCGTCCGGTCGTGTGATAGCGATCTTGTAGCCGCCCCGTGGCCCGCGGGGAAACCCGGGCCAGCGCGGAAGGGCATGGGGTCGCGCGGAAAGGAAGGCACGGCGGCGATGGATGCCCAGGCGATGGCTACCCGGCCCGCGGCAGCGGGGACGGGCGCGATGGCGGCGCGGGGCCTGCTGCGGTTCCTGACCTGCGGTTCCGTCGATGACGGCAAGTCCACGCTGATCGGCCGGCTGCTCTATGACAGCCGCCTCATCATGGACGACACGCTGGCGACCATCGCCAAGGACAGCCGGAAGCACGGCACGGTGGGGGAGGAGATCGACCTTGCGCTGCTGGTGGATGGGCTGGAGGCGGAGCGCCAGCAGGGCATCACCATCGACGTCGCCTACCGGTTCTTCGCCACGCCCGCGCGCAGCTTCATCGTCGCCGATACGCCGGGGCATGAGCAGTACACGCGCAACATGGCGACGGGCGCCTCCAACTCCGACCTCGCCATCATCCTCTGCGATGCCCGCAAGGGGCTGCTGACGCAGACAAGGCGCCATTCCACCATCGCCTCCCTGCTCGGCATCCGCCATGTCGTGCTGGCGGTGAACAAGATCGACCTGGTGGGCTTCGACCAGGCCGTGTTCGACCGGATCGTCGCGGACTACACGGCCTTCGCGGAGGGCCTGGGCTTCGCGACGCTGGTGGCCGTGCCGCTCTCCGCCCGCTTCGGGGACAATGTCACGCAGCGATCGCCGCGCATGCCCTGGTATGAGGGGCCGACGCTGCTGGAGCATCTGGAAGCGGTGGATACGGAGGCGGATGCGGCCAGCCGCCCCTTCCGCTTCCCCGTGCAATGGGTGAACCGGCCGAACCAGGACTTTCGGGGATTCTCCGGCACCATCGCCTCCGGCCGCGTCGCGGTGGGGGACCGTGTCGTTGTCGCGGCCTCGGGCCGGTCCAGCACGGTGGCGCGCATCCTGGGCCCGGATGCGGACCAGGCGGAGGCCTCGGCCGGGGAGGCGGTGACGATCTGCCTGGCGGATGAGGTGGATGTGGCGCGCGGCGACGTCCTTGCCCCGCCGCAGGAACGGCCGGCGGTGACGGACCAGTTCGCCGCGCATCTGCTGTGGATGGATGAGGATGCGATGCTGCCGGGGCGGCAGTACCTGATGCGCATCGGCAATCTCTGGACGCCGGTTTCCGTCACCAGCATCCGCCACCGGGTGGACGTGAACACGCAGAAGCAGCTGCCCGCGCGGCGGCTCGACCTGAACGAGATCGGCTTCTGCAACCTCTCCGCCGCGCAGCGTGTGCCGCTGGACCCCTATGCGGAGAACCGGCAGACCGGCGCCTTCGTGCTGGTGGACCGCTTCACCAACCGCACCGCGGGCGCGGGCATGGTCGCCTTCAGCCTGCGCCGCGCCACCAACATCCACCAGGAGGAATTCCTGGTGGACAAGGCCGCGCGGGCGGCGCTGGACCACCAGAAGCCGCTGGTGCTGTGGTTCACCGGCCTGTCGGGGTCCGGCAAATCCACCATCGCCAAGCTGGTGGAGCAGGCGCTGCACCGCGAAGGCCGGCACACCTATACGCTGGATGGCGACAACCTCCGCCACGGGCTCAACCGCGACCTCGGCTTCACCGATGCCGACCGGGTGGAGAACATCCGCCGGGTGGGGGAGGTCGCGAAGCTCTTCGTCGATGCGGGGCTGATCGTCCTCTGCTCCTTCATCTCCCCCTTCCGGGCGGAACGGCGGATGGTGCGGGAGCTGATGGGCCCCGGCGAGTTCATCGAGGTCTTCGTCGATACCCCGATCGAGGAATGCGCGCGGCGCGACCCGAAGGGCCTCTATGCCAAGGCCATGGCCGGGACGATCAAGAACTTCACCGGCGTCAGCAGCCCCTATGAGGCGCCGGAGGCGCCTGAGCTGCGCGTCGCGACGCTGGGGCTGACGCCGGCGGAGGCGGCGGAGGCGGTGCTAGCGCATCTGCGCGGGGCCCTGGCGCGTTGACCGCGCCGCGCCGCAGGCGCTAGGGAAATTTTATGGAAACAGGCTTCTGTAATTGAGACGACGCCACGCCGCGCCGGCCCGGCCCTTCGCCTCGCCCCGGGGAGAGGCTGGAGGGATATCCCGGGGGGTGGAAGGCGAGGCGGGAGGTCACGCGCCATGCTGATGCAGGCCCTCTTCGAAGGGCGGATCGCCGACTACCTGCGGGATGCCGCGGTGGGCATCGATCCCTGCATCCTCGTGCACATCCCGAAGACGGCCGGCACCTCGCTGCGCACGGAGCTGGCGGCGCTGCTGCCGCCCGACGTCAACATCGTGGTGGACTACGCCGATACCAGCCGCAGCTTCCACGCGCGGATGGACGACGCGGTGGAGCGCTTCATGGCGGAGGCCGGGCCGGCCGGCATCCGCTTCGCCTCCGGCCACATCCTGGCGCGGCACGTGGCGCGGATGCAGGCGGGCTTCGCCGATGCGCGCTTCGTCACCATGCTGCGCAACCCGGTGGACCGGGTGGTGTCGGACTATCGCCACCAGCGATCGAAGCGCCATCCGGTGCATGAGGCCTTCGCCGCGCGCTTCCCGACGCTGGAGGACTACGT
Source organism: Falsiroseomonas ponticola (assembly GCF_016805305.1). Classification (GTDB taxonomy): domain Bacteria; phylum Pseudomonadota; class Alphaproteobacteria; order Acetobacterales; family Acetobacteraceae; genus Falsiroseomonas; species Falsiroseomonas ponticola. The sequence continues at coordinate 15,847 of NZ_JAERQN010000021.1, forward strand.
CGATTTCGCGCCGGAGCAGAACAAGATGGCGCAGCACCTGGTGCCGGAACCCATCCTGGGCGGCGGCCGCGCTGCCGCCTGCATCGCCCATGTCATGCGCGCCTACGCCTTCGTCGGCATCCAGGAGATGTACGGGATCTCCTTCCGCGTGCTGACCGCGCTGGCGGGGCGGCCGGGCTGGCCCAGCCTGCGCGCCAACGTCAATGACGACGACGAGGATGAGCGCCGCGTCACCACCGCCATGGCGCAGCGGATCCGGGAGGCGAATCCCCTCGACCTCGCGATCTATGACCATTTCCACGGCCGCCTGGCGGGCGTCGCGCCGCTGCTGGCGGAGGCGCTGGCGGCGCCATGACGGCGCTGCCCCTGCTGCTGGCGGGCCGCTTCGATGAGTGGATGGCGGCCGCCGCCCTGCCGCCGCCGCCGCTCTGGCTCTTCGTGCATGTGCCGAAGACCGCGGGCAGCAGCCTGTCGGCGGAGGTCTCGACGGCGCTCAACCCCTATCGCAGCCTGCATATCGACCATCTCGACCGCAGCCGCCCGGCGCTCGATCGCTACGACACGGCGGTGGAGGAGGCGCTGGCGGCGCATGCGGCGCTGCCCTTCCGCTTCGCCTCCGGCCATGTGCAGCAGCGCCATGTCGCGCGGCTGGTGGCGGGCATCCCCGGCACGCGGCTGTTCAGCATGCTGCGCGAACCCGCCGCGCGGCTGGTCAGCGACTACCTCTACCAGCGATCGCCCATGCATCCGCTGGCGGAGGAGGTGCGGGCCCGCATCCCCGATTTCGACGCCTTCCTGGACCTGCCCGGCCAGCGCAACCGCGCGGCGCGGCACCTGGTGCCGGCGGCAATCGTGGCCGCCGGGGACGTGCCGGCGGCGATCGCGCATGTGGAGGCGAACTTCGCCTTCATCGGCGTGCAGGAACGCTATGCGCTGGGCTTCCGGGCGCTCTGCGCGCTGCTCGGCGTGCCGCATCGCCCGCCCACGGCGCGGATGCGGGTGAACAGCGCCGCGGCGGTGGAGCGGGCGGAGATCGCGGCGCGGCTCGCGGACCCCGCGCTGGCGGCGCGGATCGCCGCGGCGAACGCGCTGGACCTCGCGCTCTACCGGCATGTCGCCGCGCGCTGGGACGCGATCGCGGCGCCGCTGGAGGCATGGCTCGCCGCCCGCTGAGGCGGCGGCGATGCCTCAGCCGCGCAGCGCCTCCGCCACCGCGGCGGCCAGGCGCCGGGCGCGCTCGACCCAGGCCTCCTCCTCCTCCGCCGGCAGGCCGGCGGTGCCGGCGGCGCGGGTCGCGAGGCTCGGCAGCACCTCCAGCACCGCGGCGACCAGGGCGCGGTCATGCGGGGTGGCGAGCATGGCCAGGGCTTCCGCCGGCGCGGGGTGTTCCAGCCGCCAGAGCGGGCCGAAATTGTCCATCTGCGTGCCCGGCCAGCGGTCGAACATCTGCGGCCAGCCCTTCATGGAGCGGAATTCGAGGCCGACGGTCCCGCGCCGGTCGAACAGCTTGGTCCGCACCTGGCGCCAGAGGCCGGCGGGCGCCACCAGTCCGGTGATGGCCAGGTCCAGGTGCTGGTAGGTGCCTTCCTTGTTCACGAGGTGCTGGTTGAGCTTGAGGTCCCGCCAGGCCGTCGCGGTCGGCGTGTCCTGCGCGAAGGCGAGCGGCGGCGCGGCGGTCGGCGGCGCGGCGGTCGGCGGTGCGGCCGGCGGGGCTGCCGGCGGGGCGGCCGGGGGGACAATGGGCGCGGCCGCGGGGCCGGGCGGCGGCGCGGCGCTGGGGAGCGGTGCCGCCGGCGCCGCCACGCGGAAGGCGCTGCCGCGCGAGGCCGCGAGGCCGAAGCCCGCCGGCGCTTCCGGGCCGGGGCGGGACGGCCCGCTGCCCGGCAGGGCGACGCGGGAGGGTGCCGGGCCGGTCGGCGCCGGTGGCGCGGTGGCGGCCAGCAGCGGCGCCAGGGCGGGCGGCTGGGCCGGCGCCGGGGGGATGGCGGCGATGCGGATCGACGCGGGCGCCGGCGGCCGGGGCGGCGGCGGCGGTGCGGGCGGCTTGGCGACCGGCGCGGGTGGCGGCGGCGGCGCGGGCGGCGCGGCGACGGGCGCGGGCGGCGGCGGTGCAGGCGGTGGCGCGGCGGCGGGCGGGGGCGGCGGCGCGGCCGGTGCGGGCGGGGGCGCGGGCGGCGGCGGCGGCGCGGCCGGCGGCGCGGCTGCTGGCGCGGGCGTGGGCGCGGGTGGCGGCGGGGCCAGGGGCACCGGCATGGGCGGCGCCGCGACGGGGGGCTGCGGGGCCGGGGCCTCCGGGTCGCGCCGCGGCACGCCGGCGGCGCCGGTGGCGAGTGCCAGGCGCCCGACCTCCAGGCTCGCCGCGCTGCCGGCATTGCGGATGACGAGCCGCAGCGCGACCGTGCCCGATGGCGTGGCGGGCAGGGGCAGCGCCACGCGGAGCCTGCCCTCCGCATCCACCCGGCGCCAGCCGCTGTGGCGCGGCTGGTCCGTGGCCTCCGCCGCGGCGGCCAGTAGCGCCACCTCCAGCTGCGCGGGGTCGCCCTGGCGCAGCGATGCCTCCAGCATCGCCAGGTCCGCCGGGCCCGCCGGCAGCGGGGGCAGGGAGAGGCGCGCCTCCGCCCCGGGGGCGAGGGCCAGCAGCAGGCGGGGCGACTCCGCGCCCAGGGCGATGCGTTCCGCCGTGGCCCCCTGCAGCGCGGCGCCGGCCCAGGCCGTCTCCGGCAGGGGCAGCACCAGGCCGGGCGCGGGGGCGGGCAGGTCCCGCATGGCCCAGTCGAAATGCCGCGGCGCGCGCAGATGGCCGGGCTCCGCCGTCTCCACCCGCAGCGCCAGCGGCGCGCCGGCATCGGGCCCGCCGGAGGAGATGCGCACCCGGTCGCCCGGGGCGGCGTCCAGCGCGATCTCCAGATGCGCCTCCCCGCTGCCGGCGGGGGCGGGTTCGGGCAGGTCCAGCGTCAGCCAGCCCGCGGCCAGGTCCCGCCCCGGCACGCTCCAGGCGCCGATGATGCGCCCGCCCGCCACCAGCCGGACGCGCAGCAGGGACGCGGCCTCGGCAGCCGGGGCGCCCAGGTGCAGCGCGACGCCGCTCAGCCCCTCCGCCCCCCGGCCCAGCGGCTGCATGGCGCGGGCGGGCGGGGCCGGCCCGCCGGGGACCGGCGGAAGGTCGATGACCCGGCGCGGCGGCGGCACGGGCTGCGCCGCCAGGCGGCGATGCAGCGCGCCGCGCAGCGCCTCGGCCTCCGCCAGCGCGGCGGCCAGCCGGGCGACCAGGGCGGGCATCAGCGTCGCGGCGGGCAGGGCGGGGATGCCGGGGGGCAGGCCGGCGGCCAGCGCCGCGGCGCCCGCCGCATCCGCCGCCACGCTCGCCAGCGGGCGCAGGCCGGCGGGCAGCGGCAGGGCGGGGCCGGGCGGGGCATCGGGCCGGCGCAGCACGCCATCCACCGGCCGCAGCACCGTGATGGGCGGGCTGCCGGGCCCCTCCAGCCCCAGGGTCTCGAGCCCGGGCGCGACGACGATCATGGGCGTGCCGGCGGCCAGGGCGGCCAGTTCCGCGGCGCCGATCAGGAAGGCGGTCATGCGGCAGTCTCCGGGAAGGCGAGGGGTTCGGCCCTGGACGGGATGGCCGATGGAGGGGCCGCCCCGGCGGTGCCGGATGCCGGCGCCATGGCGGCCGCGAGGCGGAGCTGGCCCATCCATTCGGGCACCGCCCGCGCCCAGCTGCGCCGCGCGGCTTCCGCCGCGGCCCGCGCCGCCATGGCCGCGGCGGCGGCGGGATCGGCGAGCAGGGATTGCGCGGCTTCCGCCAGGCCGCCCGCATCCGGGGTCGGGGCGATGCGGGCCAGGCGCGCGGCCGCATCGCCCAGCGCTTCCAGCGCCGCGGCGGTGGCCACCACCGGGCAATGCCGCGCGGCCGCTTCCAGGAAGACCAGCGGCGCCCCTTCGAGGCGGGAGGGCAGCACCAGCGCATCGGCGCCGAGGTACCAGGGCGTGGGGTCCGCCACCTGTCCCACCAGGCGCAGCAGGCCGCGCGGGTCGGCCTTCGCCTCCGCCTCCAGATGCCCGCGCAGCAGCCCGTCCCCCAGCACCGCGATCGGCTGGTTCAGCCGGTCCGTCAGCGCCGGCAGCAGGTCCGCGCCCTTCGCTTCCTCCAGCCGCCCGACGAAGACCAGCAGCTTCTGCCCGGGGCGGAGGCCGAGCAGCGCGTGCAGCGCGGCGCGGGCGGCGCCGCGTGCCTCCGCCCCCGCGGCCGGGCCCTCGGCGGGGGCGGGGGCGGGGGCGGGGTTGTCGATCAGCGCGATCCGCGCCGGCGGCAGGCCGAAGCAGGCGGCGCCACGCCGGGCGACGGGGGCGGAGACGGCGGCCCAGGCGGCGCCGGCGGCATCCAGCGCCGGCAGCTCCGCCGCGATGGCGGGCGGGGGCGGGCCCTCCGCCGCCAGGTGCAGCGCCACCAGCCGGGGCAGCCCACGCCCCGCCACCGCGCGCATCAGGCCGAGCCCGGCATCGGGCCAGGGGAGCGGCAGCAGCACCATCTCCGGCGATTCGGCGACCAGCAGCGATTCCGCGGCGGCCCGCTGCCGGGCGATGGTGGCGGGGGTGGGTTCCGCGCCATCCCCGCCCAGCCGCGCGGCGACCATGCGCGGCGCGGGCAGGCCGGGCGGCAGGAAGGCGGCGAGCGACGGCAGCAGCGACGGCTCCGCCGCCAGCGTCACCTCCAGCCCCTGCGCGCCAAGCCGCGCGGCGAGTTCCGCCGCATGACGTTCGGTACCGCCGAGGCGGGAGGAGGGCAGCGGCACCAGCAGCCGCGTCAACTGGCGGGGCGGCGTCAGCGCCATGGCGCCGCGCGCGCGATGCTGGGGGGTATCGGTCCGCCGGTCGCCATGCCGCGGTGGTAGCGCAGGACGGGGCCGGGCGCCACGCCCGGCCCTGCCGGCGCCGGGCCGGCGGGCGGGGGCGGGGGCGGGGGCGGGGGTGGGACGGCGCGCGCGCCTCACGCCACGGTCGAGGCCGGCAGGGTCCGCGGCACGCCGCGCGCCAGCGCGGCCAGCAGGCCCATGGCGGGCGCCAGGGCCCGCGGGCCGAAATGGCGGCGGCCGAAGGCGAAGGCGGCTTCCGCCATCCGCGCCCGCGCCGCGCCATCCTGCACCAGCCGGGCCAGCGCCAGCACGAACCGCGCGCGATCCTCCGCCAGGGCATAGGCGATGCCGGCGCCGCCCTGGATGCCGAACAGGGCTTCGGCGGTCAGCACGCTGGGCAGGCCGCGCGCCAGGTATTCCACCGTCTTGATCTTGAGGCCCCCGCCGTAGAAGACCGGGTTCACCGCGATGTCGATCGCATCGAGGAAGGCCTGCTGGTCCGCCACCTCCCCGTGCAGGACCACGCCCGGGCGCCGCGGCGGCATGGCGGCGCAGACGCCGCCCGCCACATGCAGCGTGGCGCCCAGCGGCTGGATCGCGGGCCAGACCTGGTCCAGCAGCCAGCGCAGCCCGTCGCGGTTCATCGGGCTGTCGCCGCCGATGAAGCCGATGCGGGGCGGCTGGCCGGGCGCCGATCCCCGCGCCGGCAGCAGCGCGGGCAGGGCGTGCGGCGCCAGGATCACGCGGCCGGGCAGCAGCGCTTCCAGCCAGCGCGCCTCCTCCGCCTGGATGGCCATGACCTGCGCGAAGCCGTCGAGGATCTTCAGCTCCTCCGCCACCGGGATCTGGATGAAGTGCTCCTGGCCGAAGAGGCGGAAATTCTGGGCGCGGAGCGACATGACGTCATGCGTGTCCAGCACCGTCAGCTTCGGCATCCCGCGCGCGAGCCGCATCCAGGACAGGCGCAGATACTGCACCATCACGGCCTGGGGCGGGTTGCGGGCCAGATGCGCCTCCAGCGCCGCCAGCAGGGCGCCGTCGAAGCGCGCCTTCTCGAAGGGCGTCAGGCCCCAGGGCTGCGGCGCCTCACCGGCTGGCCGGGGGGTGAAGAGGCGCCCGCGGCGGCCGAGCGCCTGGCGCGCCGCCTCCCGCTCCGCCCCCGGCAGGTCGCCGGTGAAGAAGAGGTCGAGGTCGAACTCCTCCCGCGCCGCGGCGACCACGGCCGCGATGCGCGCCTGGTTGCCGAGGCTGCCGCGCCACCAGGGCACGTCGGTCAGCATCAGCAGGCGCGGCCGGTCCAGCAGGCTGGCGAGGCCGGCGGGGGAGGCGAGGCGCGCGCGGGCGGCGGCGACATCATGCGCGTAGCGGTCGAAGAGCCGGGCGGAGGCTTCCGCCACCTCCGCCCGGAAGGCCTCCGAGGCCAGCCAGCGGCGGGCGATGCGCGCCAGGGCGGCGGCATCCGGCGCGGCATGGGCGATGTGCTCGGCCGGCAGGCCGGCGAAGGCGGCGGCGGTGCCGATCACCGGCCGGCCGCGCGCCAGGGCCTCCACCGTCTTGATCTTGAGGCCGGTGCCGCCCTCATGCGGGTTCACCACCAGATCGGCCTCGGCATAGAGCAGGTCGGGGTCCGGCACGGGGCCCATCGGCAGCAGCCCCGGCGCGGGCGCCAGGCCCTGGCAGGCCCCGCCCGCCACCACCACCCGCCCGCCCGCGGCCGCGACTTCCGCCGGCGGCAGGGCGGCGAGGAAGCGGCGCAGCGCGCGGGTGTTCAGCGGGTTGCCGCTGCCGAGATAGCCGATCGACAGCCCGTCGCGCGGCGGCGGGGGCGGGCGCGGGTCGGCGGGCAGGTGGCCGAGCGTCGCGGTGGCGGCGCGGGTGGCCAGGGTGAAGTGGCGGCGCTCCTCCTCCTGGATCGCCAGCACCAGGTCGGCGCGGTCGAGGCCCGCGGCCTCCTCCTCCGCCGTCGTGGCGAAGAAGCGGTTCTCCAGCCCCAGCGCCGCCAGCGCCGCGGCGCGGCCGGCGAAGATGTCATGCGCGTCGATCACCTTGATGGTGCGGTGGTCGAAGAAATCGAGCGCGCGGGAGAGGAAGACGTAGTTCACCAGCACCAGGTCGAATCGCGGCGTCCGGGCGGCGAGCGCGGCGAAGGCGGCCTCGGCCTCCGGCAGGATCCAGTCGTCGATGGCGTGGAGGGTGCCGAGGCTGCGGGCTTCCCGCGTCCGGTCGTGCGGGACCTCGATCACCTCGTCCCAGGCATCGCGCATGGCGGCCAGCGCGGCGGGGGAGGGATCCTCCCGCATCAGCAGGCAGAGATGGATGGCGTGGCCGGCGGCCTTGAGGGCGGACAGCACCGCATGGATGCGGGCGCGGTTGCCGGCATCCTGCGGATGGCTGGGGGTCGGCGAGATGGCCAGGATGCGCATGCCGGCGGAGTCTGGCGCCCCGCACCGCCCTTTGCCAAGGGTGGAGCGCTTGCGCCTGGCAGGGGGTGCCGCGCTTGCGCGGGCGGCCGGGCTGGGGCATACCGCGCCCGCCGGCCCGGGGAGAGCCCCGGGGCGGCAAATTCGCACGCGGTGCACCCTTCCGGCAGCGGCCCCCCTGGTGGCCCTGGCGAGGGTCCGGTCCCCACCCCCTCGGTTCACGGGGCGGGGGCGGCAGCGCGGAGGCAAACCGGACCACTGGAAGCTAGGAAGGATCTCGCCGATGGCGATGCCCGACGTCACCCTGCGCGGCCTGCTCGAGGCCGGCGTGCATTTCGGCCACCACACGCGCCGCTGGAACCCGAAGATGGCGCCGTACATCTTCGGCGTCCGCAACCAGGTCCACATCCTGGACCTGCAGCAGACCGTGCCGATGATGGACCGCGCGCTGCGCGCCATCCGTGACGTGGTGGCCGCCGGCGGCCGCGTGCTGCTGGTCGGCACCAAGAAGGCGGCGGCGGACTACGTGGCGGAAAGCGCCGCGCGCTGCGGCCAGTACTACGTCAACCACCGCTGGCTGGGCGGCATGCTGACCAACTGGAAGACCATCCAGGGCAGCATCAAGCGCCTGAAGCAGATGGAAGAGCAGCTCGGCGGCAACATCCAGGGCCTCACCAAGAAGGAAGTCCTGATGCTGACGCGGGACAAGGAGAAGCTCGACCGCGCGCTCGGCGGCATCAAGGACATGGGCGGCCTGCCGGACATCATCTTCGTCATCGACACGGTGAAGGAGAAGCTGGCGATCGAGGAGGCCAACAAGCTCGGCATCCCCGTCGTGGCCGTGGTGGACAGCAATGCCGATCCCTCCGGCATCGCCTTCCCGATCCCGGGCAATGACGACGCGATCCGCGCCATCCACCTGTACTGCGACATGGTCGCGGGCGCCGTGCTGGACGGCATCTCGGCGGAGCTCGGCTCCTCCGGCGCCGACCTCGGCGCGCAGGCGGACCTGCCGATCGAGGCGCTGCCCGACGTGGCGGCCGAGGTGCTGCCCGAGGCCGCGGCCGAGCAGCCGGGCGCCTGACGCCTTACCGCCCCGGGCGCAGGCCCGGGGCGTTTCATGACGGGCCGGGCCGCAACCGCCCGGCACGCTGATGTACCCCAGGCCGCCGGGCACAGCCCCGATGCGGCCGTGATTCGATGGATCGGGAGCGATCGATATGGCCGAGATCACCGCGGCGATGGTGCGCGACCTGCGCGAGAAGACCGGCGCCGGCATGATGGACTGCAAGAAGGCGCTGGTGGAGTCGGGCGGCGACATGGAAGGCGCCATCGACTGGCTGCGGAAGAAGGGCCTGTCGGCCGCCGCGAAGAAGTCCGGCCGCGTGGCGTCCGAGGGCCTGGTGGGCGTGGCCTCCGGCCCCAACGTCGCCGCCATGGTCGAGGTGAATGCCGAGACGGACTTCCTGGCGCGCAACGAGACCTTCCAGAACTTCGTGGCCGAGGTGGCGGGCCTCGCGCTCTCCGTCGGCGACGACGTGGAGGCGCTGAAGGCCGCGACCTTCCCCGGCACGACGCACACGACGCAGGACGAGCTGGTCAAGCTGATCGCGACGATCGGCGAGAACATGTCGATCCGCCGCGCCAAGGTGCTGCGCGTGCCGTCCGGCACGGTCGCCACCTACATCCACAACGCGGTGAAGCCCGGCCTCGGCAAGATCGGCGTGCTGGTCGCGCTCGAGGCCGCGAACGAGCATGAGGCGCTGGAGACGCTGGGCCGGCAGATCGGCATGCATGTCGCCGCCGCCCGTCCGGAGGCGCTCGACATCTCCAATGTCGAGAGCAGCGCGCTGGAGCGCGAGAAGAACGTGCTGCGCGAGCAGGCCGCGACGTCCGGCAAGCCCGCCGCGATCATCGAGAAGATGATCGAGGGCCGCATCCGCAAGTACTACGAGGAAGTGGTGCTGCTGGAGCAGGTCTGGGTGCATGACGGCGAGAGCCGCGTGAAGCAGGTGGTGCAGAAGGCCGGCGGCACGCTGACGGGCTTCGCGCGCTTCCAGCTGGGCGAGGGCATCGAGAAGGTGGCGACCGACTTCGCCGCCGAGGTCGCGGCCGCGGCCAAGGGCTGAGGCCCGCCGGCGCCCCCGCGCGGGGGCGCCACGACGCCGGGTGCCGGGCCTTCGTATACGAAGGCCCGCTCTCGGCATGGTGTGACGGGGCGGGCCGGGGGCTCGCCTTGCCGCCGCCATGATGCGCCGCCTATGGTGCGCAACCCCTTCGCTACCCGGAATTTCCGCCGCCCATGAGCAGACCCCCCATCTACAAGCGCGTCCTGCTCAAGGTGTCCGGCGAGGCCCTGATGGGCTCGCGCGACTATGGCCTCGACATCGGCGTGCTGCGCCGCATCGCGGAAGACGTGCGCGATGTCGTGAACCTGGGCGTCCAGGTCTGCATGGTGATCGGCGGCGGGAACATCTTCCGCGGCGTGGCCGGCGCCTCCGCCGGCATGGACCGCGCGCAGGCCGATGGCATGGGCATGCTGGCCACCGTGATGAACGCGCTGGCCATGCAGAACTGGCTGGAGAAGATGGGCGTGCCGACGCGCGTCCAGTCCGCGATCAGCATGGCGAGCCTGGCGGAGCCCTTCATCCGCCGCCGCGCCATCCGGCACATGGAGAAGGGCCGGGTGGTGATCTTCGCCGCCGGCACGGGCAATCCCTTCTTCACCACCGACACCGCCGCCGCGCTGCGCGCCGCGGAGATGGGCTGCGACGCGCTGCTGAAGGGCACGCAGGTCGATGGCATCTACGCCGCCGACCCGCGCAAGAACCCGAATGCCGAGCGCTACGAGCAGCTGACCTACCTCGAGGTCCTGGCGCGCGACCTGCAGGTGATGGACGCCGCCGCCATCAGCCTGGCGCGCGAGAACAAGCTGCCGATCGTCGTCTTCAACATCCACGAACCCGGTGCCTTCACCGCGGTGATGCTGGGCGACGGCAAGTTCACCACCGTGATCGATCCGTAGGGAGAAGGGCAGGCATGGCCGCCGATTTCGCCGCGCTCAAGCGCGACCTGCAGCGCCGCATGGATGGCGCGCTGGAGACCCTGAAGAAGGAATTCGCCGGGCTGCGCACCGGCCGCGCGAGCCCCGCGCTGCTGGAGCCGATCCGCGTCGAGGCCTATGGCACCAACCAGCCGCTGACCCAGCTCGCCAATATCGGCGTGGCGGGGCCCGGGCTGCTTTCCGTGCAGGTCTGGGACAAGTCCGTGGTGAAGGCGGTGGAGATCGCGATCCGCGACTCGGGCCTGGGCCTGAACCCGATGGCGGAAGGCCAGGTGATCCGCGTGCCGCTGCCGCCGCTGACGCAGGAACGCCGCAACGACCTGGTGAAGACCGCCGGCAAGTATGCGGAAGCCGCCAAGGTCGCCATGCGCGGCGTCCGCCGCGACGGCATGGAGACGGTGAAGGGCTGGGAGAAGGACAAGAAGTCCGAGGCCAGCCAGGACGACGTGAAGCGCTGGTCCGACGAGATCCAGAAGATGACCGACGCCCAGATCAAGGCCGTGGACACGACCCTGGCCGAGAAGGAAAAGGACATCCGCACGAGCTGACGGCATGCCGGTGGGAAGGCGCAGCGCCATGTCGGCCGCCAGGGAAGCCCCTAGGGAAGCCATCGTGACCGGGATCGCGGGGCGATGAGCGCGGCCGCCAGGCCTGCCACCGTCGGTGACGTGGTGCCGGTTCATGTCGGCATCATCATGGACGGCAATGGCCGCTGGGCGGCCGCCCGCGGCCTGCCCCGCGCGCTCGGCCACAAGGCGGGCGCCGAGGCCGCGCGCCGCGCGATCGAGGCCGCGGCCGAGGCCGGGATCGGCTGGCTGACGCTCTTCGCCTTCTCCTCCGAGAACTGGCGCCGCCCGGCGGATGAGGTCCGGGACCTCACGGGCCTCATGCGGCTCTACCTGCGGTCCGAGGTGAAGACCCTGGTGCGGGAAGGCATCCGGCTGCGCATCATCGGGGAGCGGGAGCGCTTCGGCCCGGACCTGGTGCGCGCCATCGATGCGGCGGAAGCCATGACGGCGGAAGGGCGGCGGCTGAACCTGAACGTCGCGCTGTCCTATGGCGGGCGGGCGGAGATCGTGGCCGCGGCGAAGCGGGCGCTGGAACTCGGGCTGGATCCCGCGGCGCTGGACGAGGCCGCCTTCGGCCGCCTGCTGTCCACGGACGGCATGCCGGACCCCGACCTCATCATCCGCACCTCCGGCGAGCAGCGCCTGTCCAACTTCCTGCTGTGGCAATCGGCCTATGCCGAGTTCGTCTTCCAGGACGTATTGTGGCCGGACTACGAGGCGCGGCACCTGGCCGAGGCGATCGGCGAATTCGCGCGGCGGGAACGGCGCTACGGCGTCCGCGTCGCCTAGGCACGGGGTGGTCCAGGGGGGATGACAACGGTGGCGGCGGCGGCCGAAGACGCCAAGCGGTGGCGGGACCTGCGCAAGCGCGCGCTCTCCGCCGCCGTGCTGGGCCCGGCGGCGGTGGCCTGCATCTGGTTCGGCGCGGAAGCCTTCACGGCGCTGATGGCGATCGCGGTGGCGGTGCTGGCCTGGGAATGGGTGCATCTCTGCGGCCGGCGCACCCGGGTCTTCCCGGGGCTCGCGGTGCCACTCGTGGTGCTGGCCGCCGGCGCCTTCGCGGTGGAGGACCATCCGCGCATCGCGCTGGCCGTGCTGGTGGCCGGCTGGCTCGCCACCTGGGCGGGCGCCCGGCGCATGGCGACGGAGCTGACGCAGCCCGCCGGGCGGCTGGCCATCGGGGTGCTCTATATCGGCATCGCCGGCATCGCGCTGATCGAGCTGCGGCACGATACCGAGGCCGGGCGCGCCAATGTCCTGTTCCTGTTCCTGGTGGTCTGGGCCTCCGACATCGGCGCCTACATGGCCGGGCGCGCCTTCGGCGGGCCGAAGCTCGCGCCCTCCATCTCCCCCAACAAGACCTGGTCCGGCGCGGCCGGGGGGCTCGTCTCCGCCCTGCTGGCGGGCGGCGCCTGCGCGCTGGCCTTCACGCCGGGGGCCTCGCTGCTGGCCATCGCGGTGGTGGTGACGCTGGTCTCCGTCGCCTCGATGCTGGGCGACCTGCTGGAATCCGCCATCAAGCGGCACTTCAAGGTGAAGGACACTTCCTCCCTCATCCCCGGCCATGGCGGGTTGCTGGACCGGCTGGACGGGGTGCTGGCGGCGGCGCCGGTGGCCTCCATCATCTCCTTCATGCTCGGCCTCGGCCGGCCGCTCTGGGGCTGGGGCTGATGGCGCGATCGATCACCATCCTGGGCTCCACCGGCTCCATCGGCCGGTCCACCATCGCGCTGCTGGAAGCCGCTGAGCCCGGGCGCTTCACGGTGGAGGCGCTGGTCGCCAACCGGGACGTGCCGGCGCTGGCGGACCAGGCGAAGCGGCTTGGCGCCCGGCTGGCGGTGGTGGCGGACGAGGCCGCCTGGCCGGCGCTGAAGGCGGCGCTCGGCGGCACCGGCATCGAGTTGGCGGCGGGTGCCGCGGCGGTGGAGGCGGCGGCGGCGCGGCCGGCGGACTGGACCATGGCCGCCATCGTGGGCGCGGCCGGGCTGCGATCCACGCTGGCGGCGCTGGCGCGGGGCGGCACGCTGGCGCTGGCCAACAAGGAAAGCCTGGTCTGCGCGGCGGCGCTGGTGCTGCGCACCGCGGCGGCGAGCGGCGCGACGCTGCTGCCGGTCGATTCCGAGCACAACGCCATCTTCCAGGCCCTGGCGGGGCAGGATCCGAAGGGGGTGGAGAAGATCATCCTCACCGCCTCCGGCGGTCCCTTCCGGCACTGGGACCTGGCGCGGATGGCGACGGCCACGCCGGAACAGGCCGTGGCGCATCCCGTCTGGTCCATGGGCGCCAAGATCAGCGTCGACAGCGCCACGATGATGAACAAGGGGCTGGAGCTGATCGAGGCCGCGCGGCTCTTCCCGGTGCCGGAGGAGCGGATCGAGGTGCTGGTCCACCCGCAATCCGCGGTCCACGGCCTGGTGCAGTACAGCGACGGTTCCATCCTGGCGCAGCTCGGCTCCCCGGACATGCGCACGCCCATCGCCCATGCCCTGGCCTGGCCGGACCGCATGGGCGTGGGCGCGCCGCGGCTCGACCTGGCGGCGCTGGGGCGGCTGGAGTTCATGGCCCCCGACCCCGTCCGTTTCCCGGCGCTTCGCCTGGCGCGGGAGGCCTTGCAGGCCGGGGGCGGCGCCCCGACTATATTGAACGCCGCGAACGAGGTGGCGGTGGAGCTGTTCCTGGAACGGCGCCTCGGCTTCCTCGACATCGCGGCGGTGGTGGAGGAGACGCTCGGCGCCCTGGCCGCTGAGGCCGGGACGGCATTGGCCGATGGCGTCGATGGCATCCTCGCCCTCGATGCGGAGGCAAGGCGGGCGGCCGCGCGGCTTGCGGGGCGGCGCGCCGCCGTCGCCTGAGCGGGCCGGCCACCCATCGGCTACCCGGCGCGGGGCCACGCGCCAGAGTTCCGGCGCGACAATGCGCCCCTGGAGAGCACCTTGGACTTCCTGCCAGAACCCATCCGCACCGTCGTCGCCTTCGTGGTGGTGCTGGGCGTGCTCGTCTTCTTCCACGAACTGGGCCACTACCTGGCCGCCCGCTGGCGCGGCATCCATGTGGAGCGCTTCTCGGTCGGCTTCGGCCGCGCCATCGCCGGCTGGACGGACCGGCGCGGCACCGAATGGCGGATCGGCTGGCTGCCGCTCGGCGGCTATGTGAAGCTGCATGGGCAGGAGACGCCGGAGGATGCGAGCCCGGAGGTCCGGGCCTCCTGGCGCCCCGGGCAGACCTTCCACGAGAAGCCGGTCGGCGACCGCGCCATCGTCGTCGCCGCCGGGCCGATCGCTAACTTCCTGCTGGCCGCGCTGATGTTCGGCGGCCTCTACATGACGGTGGGCAAGCCGACCTCCACCACCACCGTGGCCAGCGTGCAGGAAAGCTCCGCCGCCGCGCGGGCGGGGCTGCTGCCGGGCGACCGCATCCTGGCGCTGGATGGCCAGCCCGTGACGCGGTTCGAGGAGATCCAGCGCCACATCCAGCCCCGCGCCGGCCAGTCCGTGACCATCACGATCGACCGCGAGGGGCGGGAGCGGCAGGTGCAGGCCGTGCCCGATTCCCGCCAGAACGCGGAGCGGATAGTGGGCGTGCTCGGCGTCGGCGCCGGGGCCGCGCAGTTCGAGCGGCTGGACCCCTTCAGCGCGCTGTGGGGCGGGGTGAAGCAGACCTCCGACATCACGGTGCAGACGCTGGCGGCGGTGTGGCAGATGATCGCCGGCGGCCGGGGGGCGGAGGAGCTGGGTGGGCCGCTGCGCATCGCGCAGATGTCGGGCCAGGTGGCGGAGATCGGCGTCTCGGCCCTTGTCTCCTTCATGGCGGTGCTGTCGGTGAACCTGGCGCTGATCAACCTCTTCCCCATCCCGGTGCTGGATGGCGGGCACCTGATGTTCTACGCGGCGGAGGCGATTCGCGGCCGGCCGCTGCCGCCGCGGGCGCAGGAGATGGGCTACCGCGCCGGATTCGCGCTGTTGATCACGCTCTTCGTCTTCGCGACCTGGAACGACCTGTCGCAATTCGGCCTGTTCCGCTGGGCGGCCGGGCTGTTCGGCTGAAGCCCCGGCCCGGGCCGGAAATGGCGGAAGGCGGCGGTTTTTCCGCCGCCCGCCCCGCCACGATCGCGCCTTCTTCTTCGGCCAGTGAAGCCGCGGGCGGCGCCCGGCGCGGCCACCCCGGGGCAGGGGTGGCGGCGCGGGGTCCGCTCGGCTAGTCTCCGGCCCCGCCCCCACCCCCCCCAGGGAATTGCGTCTTGGTCGCCAACCGGCTCCTGTTGCTCGCCGCCACCTGCCTTGCCCCGGTCGCGCTCGCGTGGCCCGCGGAGGCGCAGCCCCGTCAGCCGCGCCAGCCCGCCCCCGCGGCGGCGCCCGCCCAGGGGATCGTCCGCGGCATCGACGTGGCCGGCAACCAGCGCATCGAGCAGGACACCATCCGCTCCTACATGCTGCTGCAGCCCGGCGACGCCTTCGATGCGGATCGCCTCGACCGCAGCCTGCGCACGCTGTTCGCCACCGGCCTGTTCCGGGACGTGACGGTGACGCGCGTGGGCGACCGCATCCGCGTGCAGGTCGAGGAGAACCCGATCGTCAACCGCGTGGCCTTCGAGGGGAACAGCAAGGTCAGCGACGACGTGCTGCGGCCGGAGGTGCAGCTGCGCCCGCGCGCCGTCTTCACGCCGCAGCAGGCGCAGGCGGACCGGCAGCGCATCCTCGACGTCTATGCGCGGCGCGGGCGCTTCGCGGCGCGCGTCGAGCCCAAGCTGATCCAGCTGGACCAGAACCGCGTTGACGTGGTGTTCGAGATCACGGAAGGCGACGCGGCGCTGGTCAGCCGCATCAACTTCGTGGGCAACAACGCCTTCTCCGACAGCCGGCTGCGGGACGTGGTGGCGACGCGGGAGCAGGCCTGGTACCGCATCCTCTCCACCTCCGACATCTATGACCCGGAGCGGCTGAACTTCGACCGGGAGCTGCTGCGCCGCTACTACCTGCGCAGCGGCTATGCCGATGTGCAGGTCACGGCCGCGACGGCGGAGCTGGCGCCGGACCGCAGCGGCTTCTTCGTGACCTACACGCTGGATGAGGGCGTGCGCTACCGCGTCGGCCAGGTGCAGATCACCAGCACGCTGCGCGGCGTGGACCCCGAGGCGCTTCGCCGCGAACTCGCGGTGGAGGAGGGCGGCTGGTACGACGGCGATGCGGTGGAGCGGTCGGTCGAGGCGCTGTCGGATGCCGTCGGCCTGCGCGGCATCCCCTTCGTCGAGGTCCGCCCCCGCGTGGTGCGGGACCGCGAGGCCCGGCGCGTGGACATCACCTTCGAGGTGGCGGAAGGCACGCGCGCCTATGTCGAGCGCATCGACATCCAGGGCAATGCCCGCACGCAGGACCGCGTCATCCGCCGCGAGTTCCGCATCGCGGAGGGCGATGCCTTCAACGCCGCGCAGGTCCGCCGGTCCCGCCAGCGCATCCGCGACCTCGGCTATTTCGGCCAGGCGGAGATCACGGCGCAGCCGGGCTCGGCGCCCGACCGCACGGTGCTGCAGACCACGGTGACGGAACGCGCGACGGGCGAGATCTCGCTCGGCGGCGGCTTCTCCACCGATGCGGGCTTCCTGACCGATTTCGGCGTGCGGGAACGCAACTTCCTCGGCACCGGCATCGATGCGCGGCTGCAGACCATGCTGGCGCAGCGGCGCACGCAGGTGGATTTCTCGGTCACCGACCCGTCCTTCCTGGACCGGAACCTGGCCGCGGGCATCGACCTCTTCTACGTGACGCGCAACCTGACCGAGACCTCCGGCTACCGCGAGAAGCGGGTCGGCATGGCGCTGCGCGCGGGCTACGAGTTCAACGAGCGGGTGCGGCAGAGCTGGGCCTATAGCCTGGTGCAGCGCGACATCTTCGACATCTCCTCCGGCGCCAGCCGCTTCATCCAGGAACAGCGCGGCCAGACGCTGCTGTCGCAGATCGGCACCACGCTGTCCTATGACGTGCGCGACAGCCGGATCGAGCCGAAGAGCGGCTACATCATCCGCGTCGGCACCGATGTCGCGGGCCTCGGCGGCGATGTCGCCTATGTCCGGCTTCGCGGCGACGTGGCGGGCTACATCCCGCTGGAGCGCTTCTTCGGGGACAGCGACTATGTGCTGGCCCTGCAGGCCGGCGTCGGCCAGCTGACGCCCTGGGGCGGGCGGCCGGAGCGGATCATCGACCGCTTCTTCCTGGGCGGCGACAACCTCCGCGGCTTCTCCCTGGCCGGTGCCGGCCCGCGCGACGTGCCCTCCGGCGACCCGCTCGGTGGCCGCCTGATCTGGACGCAGACGACGGAGCTGCGCTTCCCGCTGCCGCTGCCCTCCGAACTCGGGCTGCTGGGCCGCGCCTTCGTGGATGTCGGCTCCCTGTCCAACACGCCCGTCACCGGCACGGGCGTGGCCGATGACAGCAGCCCGCGCGTGGGCGCCGGCGTCGGCCTTTCCTGGCGCACCCCGGTGGGCCTGATCAACATCGACCTCGCCCAGGCGCTGGTGAAGAAGTCCTACGACGAGACGCAGCTCGTGCGGTTCGGCTTCGGCACGCGCTTCTGAGCAGTTTCCAGGATCATCGACCGATGCGTCTGCGTCTTCTTCTGACCGCTTCCCTGATCGCCCTGGCCACGGTCCCGGTCCTGCCCTGGAGCGCCCTGGCGCAGGCCCAGCAGGGGCAGGACTGGTTCGTGCCCGGCCAGGGGCAGCAGCGCCCGCCGCAGGGCCAGCAGCCGGCCCAGGGGCAGCGCCCGCCGCAGGGCCAGCAGCCCGCCCAGGGCCAGCGCCCGCCGGCCCCGGCCGCGGGGCAGCGCACGCCGGCGCCGGTGATCGCGATCGTCGACATCCCGGAGGTCCAGCGCCTTTCCGCCGCCTTCAACCAGGTGCGGGAGGAGATCGAGCGCCGCCGCGCCCGGCTGAACGAGGACCTGCAGCGCGAACAGGCGCGCTGGCGCGAGGAGCAGCAGGCGCTGGCCGCCGCCCGCGCCACCCTGCCGGCCGACCAGCTGCGCAACCGCGAGCGCGAGCTGCAGGACCGCATCACGGATGCGCAGCGCATCTTCCGCGACCGGTCGCGCGCCATCGACCAGGCGGCGCAGCAGGCGATCCAGCAGATCGAGCAGGCGCTGGGCGCCGTGATCCGCCAGGTGGCGGCATCGCGCGGCGTGAACATCGTGCTGCCGCGGCCGCTGGTGATCTTCAACGAGTCGGGCTTCGACCTGACGGATGAGATCAGCGCCCAGATGAACCGCGTGCTGCGCAGCGTCACCATGCTGCCCGAGAGCGCCGCGCCGATCGAGGCGCCGCCCGCGGCCGCCGCCGCGCCCGCGGCCCCCGCCGCACCGGCCACCCCGCCGGCCGCCGCGCCCGCCCGCCGGAACTGACCAGGTGGCCGCCGATCCCCGCTTCCACCGGGCGGGGGCCGCGCTGACCCTTGCCGAGGCCGCCGCGGCGGCGGGGGGCGAGCTGGTCGGCGGCGACCCCGCGCGCCTCGTCTCCGGCGTCGGGCCGCTGCATGAGGCGGGGCCGGAGGCCGTCAGCTTCCTCGACAACCGGCGCTACCTGCCGCAGCTCGCCTCCACGCGGGCGGGCGCGGTGGTGATCGCGCGCGACTTCGCAGCGCGGGTGCCGGAAGGGGTCGCGGCCATCATCGTGGCGAACCCCTATCTGGGCTTCGGGCGCGTCGCGCGCCGCCTGTTCCCCATGCCGCCGCCGCGGCCCGGCATCCACCCCACGGCCGTGATCGCCCCCGGCGCCACGATCGGCGAGGGGGTGGAGATCGGCCCCTATGCGGTGGTGGAGGAAGGGGCGGAGATCGGTGCGGGCTGCGCGATCGGCCCGCATGCCGTCATCGGCGCCGGCGTGGTGCTGGGGGAGGGCTGCCGGATCGGCGCCCATGCCAGCCTCAGCCATTGCGTCGCCGGCCGCCTGGTGGTGCTGCATCCCGGCGCGCGGATCGGGCAGGAAGGCTTCGGCTTCGCCGTGACGCCGGAAGGGCGGTTCGAGACGATGCCCCAGCTCGGCCGCGTGCTGCTGGGCGATGCGGTGGAGGTGGGCGCCAATGCCTGCGTCGATCGCGGCAGCCAGGGGGATACCGTGCTGGGGGCTGGCACGCGCCTCGACAACCTGGTGCAGATCGGCCACAACGTGCGGACTGGCCGTGCGTGCGTGCTGGTGTCGCAGGTCGGCATTTCCGGGTCCACGGTGCTCGGCGATGGCGTGCAGATGGGCGGGCAGTCCGGCACTTCCGGCCACCTCACCATCGGTGATCGCGCGCAGGTCGCGGCGCAGTCCGGCGTGATGTCCGATGTCGGCGCGGGCGAGGTTGTCGGCGGATCGCCGGCCTGGCCGCTGCGGGAGACGCTGCGCGCCTTCGCCACGCTGCGCAAGCTCGCGGCCAAGCCGGCCGCCAAGGGCTGAGTGCCGGGCCGCGGCGCGGCGCGCCGGGAAGGGACGGGACGGAAGAGACGACGATGGACCAGAGCACAGAACCCCAGCCGGCGACGCAGGCCGCGACCGTGGAGCCCTACGACATCGCCCGCATCATGCAGGCGATCCCGCACCGCTTCCCCTTCCTGCTGGTGGACCGCGTGGTGGACATCGTCCCCAACGTCTCCGCCGTCGGCATCAAGAACGTCTCGATCAACGAGAACTTCTTCCAGGGCCACTTCCCGCAGCACCCGGTCTTCCCGGGCGTGCTGATCATCGAGAGCATGGCCCAGACCGCGGCGGTGCTGGTGGTGGAGACGCTCGGGCCTTCCGCCCAGGGCAAGCTGGTCTATTTCATGACGGTGGACAGCGCGAAGTTCCGCAAGCCCGTGGTGCCCGGCGACCAGATGCGGGTGCACGTGGTGAAGGAAAAGCAGCGCGGCAACATCTGGCGCTTCAACGCCGAGGCCAAGGTGGATGGCAAGGTCGTGGCCGAGGCCACCTATGCCGCCATGATCCTCGATAAGTGAACGGACAAGCCACCGTGGACGCCGTGCTCGCGCCTGCCGGCGTCCATCCGGACGCCTTCATCCATCCCGCCGCCTTCGTGGCGCCCGGCGCCACCATCGGCGCGGGGTGCCGGATCGGGCCCGGCTGCGTCGTCTCCGCCGATGCGGTGCTGGAAGCGGGGGTGGAGCTGGTCGCGCATGTCGTCATCGACGGCCGCGCCTTCCTCGGCGCGGGGGCCAAGGTGTTTCCCTTCGCCACCATCGGCCTGCCGCCGCAGGACCTGAAGTACAAGGGCGAGCCGACCGGCGTTTCCATCGGCGCCCGCACGCAGATTCGCGAACACGCCACCATCCACCGCGGCAGCACGGGCGGAGAGGGCATGACGCGCATCGGCGCCGATTGCCTGGTGATGTGCGTGGCCCATGTCGGCCATGACTGCCGCATCGGCAACGGCGTGATCCTGGTCAACAACGTGATGCTCGCCGGCCATGTCGAGATCGGCGACTTCGCCGTCATCCAGGGCGGCGCGGCCATCCAGCAATTCGTCCGCATCGGCCAGATGGCGATGGTGGCCGGGATGTCCGGGGTGGAGCGCAACGTCCTGCCCTATGGCCGCGCCAAGGGCTACCGCGCCAAGCTGCACGGGCTGAACACCATCGCCATGCGCCGGCGCCTCGGCCTTTCGAAGGACCAGGTGATGGTGGTGGCGCGGGCGGTGCACGACCTCTATCGCGGCGGGCGGCCGGAGGACCATGTGGAGGCTATCGCCGCCGCCCATCCCGGCAACCCGCAGGTGGCGGAGATCCTGGCCTTCGCCCGCAACCGCGGCCGCCACGGCCTCTGCCCCTTCGGCCGGGCCGCGGAGGATGAGGAGGGCGGAGAGGCCGCGTGAGCCTGCCGCCCCCCCTTCGCACGACGCCCCCGCCTTCGGCGCCCACGCCGCCCCAGCCGCTCGGCATCATCGCCGGGGGCGGCCTGATGCCGCTGCGCGTGGCGGATGCCGCCCGGCGCGCGGGGCGGCCGGTCTTCGCCGTGCTGCTCTCGGGCTTCGCCGATCCGGCCGATTGGCGGGACTATCCGCATGGCGTCGCCCGGCTCGGGGAGGCCGGGCCGATGTTCGCCATGCTGCGCCAGGCCGGGGCGCGGGAGCTGGTGCTGGCGGGGCGGGTGAAGCGGCCCTCCATCCTGTCGCTGCGGCTGGATGCCGAAGCGGCCAGGCTGATGGCGCGGGTCGGGCGGAAGGCGCTGTTCGGCGGCGATGACGCGCTGCTGACGGCCGTCGTCTCCGTGCTGCGCGAACAGGGGTTCGAGCCGATCGGCGCGCAGGAGGTCTTCCACCAGCTGCTGATCGAGGAAGGCGTGCCGACCCGGGCGCAGCCGGATGAGGATGCGCTGGCCGATATCCGGCGCGGCATCGCGGTGTGCCGGCAGCTCGGCATCGCCGATACCGGGCAGGGCTGCGTGGTGCAGCAGGGGCTGGTGCTGGCGCTCGAGGCGATCGAGGGAACGGACGAGATGCTGGCGCGCTCCGCCCTGCTGCGGCGGGACGGGCCCGGCGGCGTGCTGGTGAAGCTGGTGAAGCCCAGCCAGAGCAGGCTGGTGGACCTGCCCGTCATCGGCCCCGACACCATCCGCGCCGCCGCCGCGGCCGGGCTGCGCGGCATCGCGGTGGAGGCGCGGCGCGATGGCCACTACGGCACCATCGTGATCGATCGCGACGCCACCATATCCGAGGCCGACGCCGCCGGGCTGTTCCTGGCCGCGATCAGCATCGACAAGACCCTGCAAGGAACAGACCCATGAGCAGCCTGCTGCACACCATGATCCGCGTCGGCAACCTGGAGCGGAGCGTCGATTTCTACACCCGGCTGCTCGGCATGAAGGAACTGCGCCGCCGCGACGTGCCGGAAGGCAAGTACACGCTGGTCTTCGTCGGCTATGCCGAGGAGGCGACCGGCGCCGCGGTGGTGGAGCTGACCTACAACTACGGGACGGAGAAGTACGACCTCGGCACCGGCTTCGGCCACCTGGCCGTCGGCGTGCCCGACGTCTATGGCATGTGCGAGGCGCTGCGCGCGGCGGGCGCCAAGATCACGCGGGAGCCGGGGCCGGTGAAGTTCGGCACCACCGTCATCGCCTTCGTCGAGGACCCGGACGGCTACAAGATCGAGCTGATCGAGCGGAAGTAAGCGGCGCGCCGCATGCCGCTCCTCACCCCGATCGAGGACGCGCTGGCCGGCATGACCGACCTGGCGCGGGCGATGGCGGGGCGGGAGCGTGTGCGGCTGGCCGTCACGGGCCTGTCCCGCGCCGGCAAGACCGTGTTCCTGACCTCGCTGGTGGCGAACCTGCTGGCGGCGGGGCAGGGCGCGCGCACGCTGCCGGCGCTGGAAGCCGCGGCTGGCGGCCGGCTGCGGGGCGTGCGCCTGGTGCCCGCGGGGGTGGAGGCGACGCCGCGCTTCGACGCGCCGGCGCATCTGGCGGCGCTGGCGGCCGACCCGCCGCGCTGGCCGGGGCGGACGGAGGACCTCTCCACCCTGGAGCTGGAGCTGACCGTCTCCCCCGCCTCCTGGCTCGGCCAGGCGCGGGGGATGGTGATGGGGGACCGGCGGGTCACGCTGGAACTGCTGGACTATCCCGGCGAATGGCTGCTCGACCTGCCGATGCTCGACCAGGATTTTCCCGAGTGGTCGCGGGAGACGCTGGCTCGGCTGCGGGTCGGGCGGCGGGCGGTGGCGGCCGCCGAGTTCCTGGCCTTCGTCGATGCGCTGCCGCCGCGCGCCACGGCGGAGGAGGCGCTGGCGCGGGAAGGCTTCCGGCTGTACCGCGCCGCGCTGCTGCGGCTGCGGGACGAGATGGGCTTCCGTTTCCTGCAGCCCGGCCGGGCGATGAACCCCGGCCCGCGGGGGGAGGCGCCGCTGCTGTGGTTCTTCCCGCTGCCGGAGGGGCACGGGGGCGGGCTCGCGGACCTGCTGCGCCGCCGGCACGCCGCCTACCTGGAGGACCAGCGCGCCGCCTTCTTCGACCCCTTCTTCCGCCGCTTCCACCGCCAGGTGGTGCTGGTGGATGCGCTGAGCGCGCTGCATGCCGGGGAGGAAGCCTTCGACGACACGGCGGCGGCGCTGTCCGCCATCGCGGGGGCGCTGCGCCAGGGGGGCGGGTGGCTCGACCTGCTGACGGGGCAGGGGGTGCGCCGCGTGGGCTTCGCGGCGACCAAGGCGGATCACGTTCCCGCGCGGGCGCGGGAGGCGCTGGCCTCCCTGATGGCGGACCTGGTCGGGCGGCAGGCGCCGGCGGTGGCGGGGGCGGAGACGCCGGTGCGCGCCATCGCCGCCATCCGCTGCACGGAGGATACCTCCGCCCTGCTGGAGGGCCGGCCAGTGGCCGCCGTGCGGGGCGTGCTGATGAAGGATGGGCGGCTGACGCCGGTCTATCCCGGGGAGGTGCCGCTGCGGCGCCCCGATTCCGATTTCTGGGACGTCCCCTATTTCGAGATGCCGGCCTTCCAGCCGCCCCGCCTGCTGGGTGACGGGGCGGCGGGCATTCCCCATCTGGGTCTCGACGCGCTGCTGGCGGCGCTGATCGGAGACCTGTTGTGAGCGAGAAGATGCCGCGCGGCCCGCGGGTGCTGACGGAGGAGGCGGCGCCGGCGGCGCCGCGGCTCGACCTCGGCTGGGACCAGGCGGTGGTGCCGGTGGCGCCGCCGCCGATCGCCCGGCGCTGGTCGGCGCCGGCGCTGGCGGCGACGGGCGTGCTGCTGCTGCTGCTGGGCCTGTCGGCGATCGATGTCGCGGGCTTCGTCGCGGACCAGTTCGCGCGCGGGGCGCCGCTGGGCTGGCTGACGCTGGGCGTGGCGGCGCTGGGCTACGGGCTGATCGGCTGGGCCGGGCTGCGGGAGCTGCGCGGCCTGGCGGCGCTGGAGAGCGTGGAGCGGGGCCGCGAGGCGGTGGCGCGGGGCGATCATGCGGCCGCGCGGCGGGCGGTGCTGGACTGGGCGGCGCGGGTGCCGGCGGCGGCGCCGACCCTGCCGGCGCTGCGCCAGGCCAGCGACCTGCCGACGCTGCTGGCGCTGCTGGAAGCCGGGCCGCTCGCCGCGCTGGACCGGCAGGCGGTGGCGGCGGGGCGGGCGGCGGCGTTGCAATCGCTTGCCGCCACGGCGGTGGTGCCGTCCCCCGCGCTGGACGGGCTGTTCATCGCCTGGCGCGGCGTGCGCCTGGTGCGGGAGGTGGCGGCCATCCACGGGCTGCGGCCGGGCTTCGCGGGCACGCTGAAGCTGCTGCGGCGGACGCTGTTCGAGGCCGGCGCGGTGGCGGCGGCGGATATCGCCATCAATGCGGCGGTGACGGCGGTGACGACGAACCCGCTGGTGGCCAGCGTGGTGGGCGATGCGGCGACGGGCGCGGTCGCGGCGCGGCGGATGCTGCTGCTGGCGCGGGCGGCATCCCGCGCCTGCCGGATCGTCACGCCGCGCTGAGGCGGCGCGGCCGGGCGCTCTTTAAGACATTTAGGGCTTTAAGCCGATTATGCCGTTTTAGGGCTTTTAGAGCGTGATCGTCATAGACGGAATCGGATTGGGGATTCCGGCTTGGGCTGATTTCTGATTCAAGCTGCTGGCTGGGCGGAGGCCAGCAGCCCATGACGAGAGCGTTGTCGACTGATCTG
>NZ_JAERQN010000022.1 GCF_016805305.1 Falsiroseomonas ponticola
GATCGTGGCGCGCATCACCGACGAGGGGCTCCGCGCCATCGGCATCGACCCGAACGCGGGCGACGCGGCGGAGGAGGACGAGCAGAGCGCCGAGGCCATCGCCCGCCGCAACGCCGAGCGCCGGGCTGCCGCGAACGCCGCCGCGACGCTGGCCGACACGGCGCCCACGGACGCGGAGGGACCGGCGCCGCAGGGTGAGGACGCCCCGGCGCCGGAAGCCGCCCAGGCCGCGCCCACGCCCGCCCCGCGCGCGAGCCTGCGCGACGCCGCGCAGCGGGTCCTCGACGCCTGGGACGACGAGGGCAATCGCACGGGCGACATGATCGGTGCCCTGGACGCGCCGATGGAGGCCCTGCGCGCCCTGCTGGCCGGCAAGCCCGCCCGCGTCGCTCGCGAGCCCGGCGCGCCGCGCAAGCCGCGCGAGGGCACGAAGCAGGAGCAGGTGCTGGCTATGCTGCGCCGGCCCGAGGGGGCGACGGTCGGGCAGATCGCCGAGGCCACCGGCTGGGCGGCGCACACGGTCCGCGGGTTCTTCGCGGGCCTGAAGAAGCGCCAGGGGATCGAGGTCCAGGTGCTGGAGCGGGTCCGCCAGGTCGGCCCGAACAAGGAGGGCGCCCGCGGCTCCTACACGGTCTACCACCTGCCGGCCTGACACCCGGGCCGGACGGGTCGAGGGCCCGCCGCCGGCAGGTAGCGGGCCCTTGCTCGTGATGAGCGTCACGTGCGGCGGGAGGTCGCCGCCATGCCGGAACTGACCGCCTCCACACGTGAGGCCGCACGGCGCCTCGGCGTCAGCGACACCGCCATCCACAAGGCCGAACGCGCTGGCCGCATAGCCCGCGAGCCGGACGGCAGCTGGGACATCGACAAGACCCGTCGCCGCCTGGTGGAGACCGCCGACCCGGTGCGGTCGCCGCTCGCCAATGGTGCCGGCGCTGAGGGCACGCCGTTCGCCCGGCTGAAGGTTGCACAGCTCGCGCTCAAGGTGGAGGCGCAGCGCCTCTCGCTGGACGAGACCAAGCGGCGCCTGCTCGACGTCACCGAGGCCAATGCCGCGCTGGATGAGATCGGCAGCACGATGCGCGACGCGCTGCTGAACTGGCCTGCCCGCGTCGCCGGCCTGATCGCCGCCGAGATCAGCGTCGACCCGCATCTGCTGCAGACCATCCTGCAGAGCCACATCAACGACCTGCTGACGGAGGCGGCCGATCGCTTCGATCCAGCAGGCCTCGGAGGGGACCGGGCTCCGCAGCCGTGAGCATGTGCGCCGGCGTGTCGGCGCCATGCTCCGGCCGCCGCCGCAGCTCACCGTGTCGGAATGGGCCGAGCGCCACCGCATGCTCGGCAGTCGCGCCTCGGCCGAACCGGGCCCCTGGCGGACCAGCCGCACGCCCTACTTGAAGGACGTGATGGACGCGCTCTCGGCCGTGCATCCCGCCCGGCGCGTCGTGTTCATGAAGGGCGCCCAAGTCGGCGCGACCGAGAGCGGCAATAACTGGCTCGGTTACATCATGCACCACGTGCCGGCGCCGGCGCTCGCGGTGCAGCCGACCGTGGAGCTGGCCAAGCGCTTCTCGCGCCAGCGCATCGACCCTCTGCTGGAGGAAACGCCTGCGCTGCGGGAACGTGTCGCGCCGGCGCGCGCGCGCGACAGCGGCAACACCATGCTGTCGAAAGAATTCCCCGGCGGCATCCTGGTGCTGACGGGCGCGAACAGCGCGGTCGGGTTGCGCTCGATGACAGCGCGGTTCCTGTTCCTCGATGAGGTGGATGCCTATCCCGGCGATGTTGCCGGCGAGGGTGATCCAATCGCGCTGGCCGAGGCGCGGGCACGCACCTTCGGCTGGCGGCGCAAGGCGTTCCTGGTCAGCACGCCGACCATCGCCGGCCGCAGCCGGATCGAGCGCGAGTATCTGGCCAGCGACCAGCGCCGGTTCTTCGTGCCGTGCATGGCGTGCGGCGAGATGCAGTGGCTGCGCTTCGAGCGGCTGCTCTGGGACAAGGGCGCGCCGGAGACGGCGCGGTATCACTGCATCGCCTGCGACCACCCGATGCAGGAGCACGACAAGACCGCCATGCTGGGCGGAGGCGAATGGCGCGCGACAGCGGAAGGCCAGGACCCGCACACCATCGGCTTCCACATCTCGGCACTCTACTCGCCGGTGGGCTGGCTCTCCTGGGCGCAGATCGCCCGCGATTGGGAGGCGGCGCAGGGCAAGCCCGAGGACATCAAGACCTTCAAGAACACGGTGCTGGGCGAGACCTGGCAGGAGCAGGGCGAGGCACCGGATTGGGAGCGCCTGGTCGAGCGCCGCGAGGATTTCCGGATGGGCGTCGTGCCTGCGGGCGCGCTGGTGCTCACCGCCGGCGTCGACGTGCAGGACGATCGCCTGGAATGCGATGTGTGGGGCTGGGCGGAAGGCTTCACCTCCTGGCTCGTCGACCACGTGGTGATCCCCGGCAGCCCGCGCGACCGGGAGTCGTGGGATGAACTCGCTCGCGTGCTGGCGCGGGACTGGCCGCGTCAGGGCGGTGGCGCCATGCGTATCGCCCGGCTCTGCGTCGACACCGGCGGCCGCGACACGGCGGCGGTCTATGGCCATCTGCGGCGCCTTCGGGATCCGCGGATCGCGCCGACGAAGGGGATCGACGGCTGGAACCGGGCGCAGCCGGTCCAGGGCCCGACGCCCGTGGATGCGCTGGTCAACGGCCAGAAGCTGCGGCGTGGCCTCAAGCTGTGGACGGTGTCGGTCTCCACCTGGAAGGCCGATCTCTATCGCCGGCTCTGGCTCGGCCGCGGTGACGCGGAGGAGCTGCCGCCCGGCTGGGTGCATCTGCCGCGGGCGATTGAGGTCGAATGGATCAAGCAGCTGGTCGCCGAGCAGCTGCGCACCACCAAGGACCGGCGCGGCTTCGCCCGGCAGGAATGGGCCAAGCTGCGCGAGCGGAACGAGGCGCTCGACTGCGCGGTGCTGGCCCGCGCGGCGCTCTGGCTGCTCGGCGCGGACCGCTACGGCGAGCACTTCTGGTCACGGCTGCGCGACGAGGCGGCCGACGCACCGCTGACCGCACCACCACCCGTCCCGGTGCCGACTGCTCCTTCGTCCGGCGCCGCGCCGGCCGACACCACGCGCCCACGCTCCTGGCTCGCCCCGCGCGGCGGCTGGCTGCGCTGATCGGAGTTCCCGATGTCCATGCTGCCCTACGACCAGGACTGGGGCGCGGTCCCGGTCGGCTTTCCGGCCGAGCTGCTCGACCCCTCCGGCCGCCTCAAGATCGGCCGCGGCCAGAACGTCTACGACGTCGACTTCGAGTATGGCCTGCAGACGCTGCGCTGGGAGAACTTCACCAACGGCAGTGCCGCCATCGGCCACCGCCCCATCGAGGGCGGCGTGCGCATGGACGTGACCGCCGCCGGCGACGTCGCCATCCGCCAGTCCAAGCC
Source organism: Falsiroseomonas ponticola (assembly GCF_016805305.1). Lineage (GTDB taxonomy): Bacteria > Pseudomonadota > Alphaproteobacteria > Acetobacterales > Acetobacteraceae > Falsiroseomonas > Falsiroseomonas ponticola. The sequence goes on from NZ_JAERQN010000022.1 coordinate 3,446, forward strand.
CTACTTCCGCTACCAGCCCAGCAAGGGCCTCTACGCCTCCGCCGCCGTGCTGTTCGGCGCGCCGGCCACCGGCATCACCCGCCGGGTCGGGATGTTCGACAGCGACAACGGCGTGTTCTTCGAGCAGGACAGCACCGGCCTTTGGGCGGTGCGCCGGACCAACACCGGCAACGGCGTGGTCGACACCCGGGTCGCCCAGCGCGACTGGACGCTGGACGCGCTCGGCGGCACCGGGCGGTCCGGGCGGACCATCGACCCGACCCGCATCCAAATGGCGGTGATCGACTACGCCTGGTACGGCGCCGGCCGCGCCCGGCTCGGCTTCATCGTGTCGGGCAAGCTTATCTGGTGCCACGCCTTCGACGGCGCCAACGTCGCCGGCCAGACGCTGCCCTGGTGCCGCACGGGCAACCTGCCGTGCCGCTACGAGATCCGCCGCGCCTCCGGCACCGGCCTGCTGTCCTTCTGGCACTGGGGCGTCTCGGTGGTGGTGGAGGGCGGCTTCGACGAGCAGCGCGGCTTTACCTTCCCGCACGCCAACCCCGCCCGCGTCGCCGTCACGACGCGCCGGCCCATCCTGGCCTCCCGCATCCGACCGCTCGGCGTCATCGAGACCAGCGGCACCGCGACGGCCGGCGCGGCAGGTTCGGTCACCGCCTCCGGCTGGACGGTCAACCAATGGCGCGGCCGATACGTGCTGCTGACGGGCGGCACCGGCGCCGGCCAGATGGCCCGGGTCACGACCAATACGACCACGGTGCTGACCTGCGACAACCCGTTGACGCTCGGCGCCGCGCCCTTCAGCCCGGCGCCGGCGGCCGGCACCACCTTCCAGATCGGCCTGCCCGGGCGCGGCCAGCTCGTGCCGCAGCAGCTGATCATCAGCAGCGACGCCGCGGCCTATTTCGAGTTGGTCCTGAACGGCACGCTCGCCACGCCGGCCTGGACGGACCTCGGCGGCGCCAGCCTCTCGCAGCAGGACACCACCGCCGCGACCATAACCGGCGGCCAGGTGGTCTTCGCCTGCTACACCCCGGCCGGTGGCCAGGGCGTGCAGACCTTCGACCTGCGGCAGATCCAGGCGCTCGGCACGAGCATCCTCGGCAGCACGCCCGACACGCTCAGCCTGGTGGCGACCAGCCTCGGCGGCACCGCGAACGTCGCCGCCTCTATCCTCTACACCGAGGCGATGTCCTGATGGACCCGGCCGTCCTCGCCTGGGCGCTGGCGCAGCCGGCGAGCAGCCGCGCCGCCGTGCTGGCTGCCGCCTTCACAGGCGGCACGACACGCGTGACCTTTGACGGGCGCACGGTGGAGTACCGCTCGCTCGATGAGCTCGGCCGCGCCTTGGCCGTGCTCCGCGGGGCAGAGATGGCGGCGGCGCGTCGTCCCGGCGTGACCTTCGCCAGCTTCTCCCGCGGGGGAAGCAGGTGATGGGGCGGATCCGTGATGCCTGGAACGCGCTGCGCGGCTATGCCGCGGCGCAGGACAGCCGCGCCTCGAGTTGGGCGGCGTCGGGCAGCAGCGCGACGGCCGAAGTCGGCGCGGCCGCCCCCACCGTCGCGCGGCGGGCCCGCGATGCCGTCCGCAACGACCCCTACGCCGCCCGCATCATCGACCTCTGGACCGGCAACGCGGTCGGCGCCGGCATCACCACCCGCTGGCCGGACAAGGCCCATGCCGAGGCCTGGCGTCGCTGGTCGGAAGGCACGGCCTGCGATGCCGAGGCGACCCTCGATCTCTACGGCATCCAGGCGCTGGCGATGCGCGCCGTCGTGGAGAGCGGGGAGTGCTTCGTGCGCCTGCTGCCCACTGTGCCGACGCCGGCCAACCCGGTCGGGCTACGGCTGCAGGTGCTGGAAGCCGACCATCTCGACACGGCCCGCAACGGGATGGTCGCGGGCACGCCGACGCTGCAGGGCATCACGCTCGGCGAGGCCGGGGAGCCGATCGCCTACTGGCTCCATCGCGTGCATCCTGGCACCTCCTGGCTGCTGCCTTCAGGCGGGCGCCTGACCAGCGAGCCGGTCGCGGCGACCGACGTGCTGCACATCTACCGCAAGCGCCGCCCGGGCCAGCTGCGGGACGTGTCGTGGTTGGCCCCGGTGCTGACCCGGCTGCGCGACCTCGGCGACTACGAGGGCGCGCTGCTCATGAAGGCCAAGATCGAGGCCTGCCTCGCCGCGGTGGTCTCCGAAGAGGGCGACGAGGCGCTGACGGGCGCGGCGTCGGGCCTGCTGCGGGACGCGCAGGGCCGCACGGTGGAGAGCTTCGAGCCGGGGATGATCCTCTACCGGCGCGGCATGGGCTCGGTGGAGGTGGTGAACCCGAGCGGGGGTGGCAGCCATGCCGCCTTCGCCCGTCGGGCCCTCGAAGCCGCCGCCGTGGGCGCCGGGCTGACCTACGACCAGGTCTCCGGCGATCTGACCCAGGCCAACTACTCCAGCCTACGCGCCGGCAAGATCGAGTTCCGCCGCCTCTGCGAGCAGGTGCAATACGGGATGCTGATCCCGATGCTGGTGCGGCCCATCGCCGAACGCTTCCACGCCCAGGGTGCGCTGCTCGGGCTGTGGGGGTCCGAGATGCCCGACGGCGTCAGCCACGTCCCGCCGGCGCACGAGATGATCGACCCGCTGAAGGACACCACGGCGCTGATCGCCCAGGTGCGCGCCGGCTTCGTGCCGCAGCCCGAGGCCGCCGGCGCCTTCGGCTACGACTTCCGCCAAGCGGTGGAGATGATCCGCGAGGCGAACGCCCTGCTCGACGATGCCGGGCTGTCGCTCGATACCGATCCTCGTCGCGTCGCCAAGAGCGGCGCCGCGCAGGACGCGGCGCAGATGGCGGCGGTCGAGATCGCGGCGACGGGTGCGGCCGCCCCGCCGCGGCCGGACACACCCCAGCAAGGCTGATCCATGACCGAACCGATTGACCCGGGCGGGGGCGACCCCGCGCCGGAGCCCGCTGCTGCGCCCGATCGACCCGCTCCGGCCGTGCCGGTTCCCGCCGATGGGCAATCGATCGTGGCCCAGCGCGCCGTCGCGGCGCCCGCCACCGTCGACCGCGCCGCCCGCACCGTCGAGGTCGTCTGGTCCACCGGCGCCCGCGCCCGCAACTTCGTGCCCGCCCTCGGCCTGATCACCGAGGAGCTCGACATGGCGCCCACCGCGGTGCGCATGGACGCGCTGCGCTCCGGCAATGCGCCGGTGCTGAACACCCACCGCAGCCTGGATGCGCGCGACGTGCTCGGCCGCGTCATCGCCGCGCGCCTCGAGCGCGGCCGCGGCTACGCCACGCTGCAGTTCAGCGGTGCCGCCGACGTCGAGCCGCTCTGGCAGCGCATCGCTGACGGGACGCTGCGCAGCGTCAGCGTCGGCTATCGCGTGCATCGCTACGAGCCGCGGCCCGATCCGGCCACCGGCGGGACCGTCCACCGCGCGGTGGATTGGGAGCCCTTCGAGATCTCGGTCGTGCCCATCCCCGTGGATGCGGCCGCCGCGGTGCGGAGCGAGGAGCCGCAGGGCACTCCCGCCATCGCCATCGAACCTGCCCTGACCGAGGACCCCATCATGCCCGAGACGACGCCGGCCGAGCCGGCCACCCCGTCGGCGCCGCCTGCCGCGCCGTCGCCCGCAACCCCGACCCAGGAGCCGCCCGTGGCCACCACGCCGCCCATCCCCGCGCCGGAGGCCAGCCGTGCCGCCGACGCCGCCCTCGAGGCCACGCGCGCCGAACGCGCCCGCATTGCCGGGATCGATGCCGCAGTCGAGGCCGCACGGGCCCTGCTGCCGGCCGACCGCATCACCGCGCTCCGCGCCGAGGCGATCGAGCGTGGATGGTCGCCCGACGAGGCCCGCCGCGCCCTCTTCGACGCGCTGGTCACGGCGCCGCGCCCGACCACCATTCCCGCCCAGCCCAGCGGCGGTGGCCAGGACGACCGGGCCGCGCTGCGCGATGCCATGGCCGAGGCGATCGCCGCCCGCGCCATGCCCGGCTACCAGCCGCAGGGGAACGGTCGGCATGCCGAGTTCATGGGCTGGCGCCCCTCCGACATGATCGCCGAGCTGCTCCGCGCCGGCGGCGACCGCAACCCGCCGCGCAACACCACCCTGCTCGCCGAACGCGCCTTCCACACCACCTCCGACTTCCCGGCACTGCTCTCGGCCGCGGCCAACAAGATGCTGCTCGCGGCCTACCAGCCGGCGCAGCCGACCTACCGGCAGATCTTCCTCCGGCGGGACTTCCGGGACTTCAAGCCGCACCGCCACCTGCGCATCGGCGACTTCCCGGTGCTGACGCCGCTCTCCGAGAACGGCGAGATCCAGGCCGGCACCATGTCCGAGAGCCAGGAGCTGGTCTCGCTGGTGACCTTCGCGCGGCGCATCCGCGTCACGCGGCAGATGCTGGTGAACGACGACCTCGGCGCCTTCACCGACTTCGCCAGCATGATCGGCCGGCGCGTCGCCGACTTCGAGAACGCCACCGCCTACGGCCTGCTGAACAGCGCCAACGGCGACGGCCCGACGCTCACCACCGGCGCGGCTGCAGTGTTCGGCACGGCCGCGGCACGGGCCAACAAGGCGGCGGCCGGCACCGCGCTCGACCTGACCAACCTCGCGGTCGGCCGCGCCGCGGTGATGCGCCAGAAGACCCTCGACGGTCTGCCCATCGCGGTGGGCTCCTCTATGCGCCTGCTGGTTGGGCCGAACCAGGAACTCGCCGCGCGGCAGCTGACGGTGAGCGTGGCGGCGACGCAGACCAGCAACGCCAATGTCTACGCCGGCTTCGTGCAGCCGCTGGTCGAGCCGCTGATCCCGGCCAACCGCTGGTACCTCTTCGCGGATCCGGTCTCAGCGCCGGTCTACGTCTACGGCTACCTCAACGGCGCCGAGGGGCCGCAGGTCACCACCGGGCCGGTGTCCGGCGTCGATGGCGTCGAGGTCAGCGTGATCTTCGACTTCGGTGTCGGCGCCATCGACTGGCGCGGCGGCTACTTCAACGCCGGCACCTGATCCTTCCTTCCAGCACCAGCAGCAGGGGCGCCACCGGATGATCCGGTCGGGCGCCCCTGCTGCGTTCAGGAGATCGCATCCCCATGCGCAACTTCATCCAGCCCGGCGACAGCCTGGCGGTCGCTGTTCCCTATGCCGGCGGCGTCACCTCCGGCCAGGGCGTGCTGGTCGGGGCGCTCTTCGGCGTGGCCGCCGTCGACGGCGCGCAGAACGCCGTCATCGAGGCCCAGACCCAGGGCGTCTTCGACATCACCAAGGAACCGGCGCTGGCGATCACCGCCGGCGCCCGCGTCTTCTGGGACAACGCGAATCGCCGCATCACCACCACCGCGGCGGGCAACTTCCAGGTCGGCATCGCGACGCTCGCGGCGCTCGCCGCCGACACCACGGTTCGCGTCTGGCTGAACCGCGTGCCGCCCTCGGGGTCGTGACGGTGCGCTCGCCGCTCCTGGAGCGGGACCGACAGCGCCTCGCCGGCGTGCACGCGGACCTCGTCCGCGTCGTCGAGCGGGCCCGGCTAGCTGTGCCCTTCATCGTGGTCGAGGGCCTCAGGACCAAGGAGCGCCAGGCCAGGCTGGTCGCCATCGGCGCCAGTCGGACGATGAACAGCCGGCACCTCACCGGCCACGCCGTCGACCTCGCCTACTGGCTCGACGACGGCGACGGCGCGCCCGAGGCCGGCGAGGTCCGCTGGGACTGGCCGCTGGCGCACAAAATCGCCGCAGCGATGAAGGCCGCAGCGGCGGAGGAATCCGTCGCCCTGGTCTGGGGCGGCGACTGGAAGACCTTTCCCGACGGCCCGCACTTCGAACTCGATCGGAGGACCTATCCGTGACCTACCTCCTCGCGCGACTGCGCGAGCAGGGCACGCACACCGGCGTCGCCCTGCTCGCCGCCATCGTATTGCTGGCGCATCTCGCCGGTATCGACCTGCGCAACCTCGCCGACAGCGCGGTCGGCATCGCCACCGCGCTCGGCGCGCTCGCCGCGGCCGCCAAGACCGTGCTGCCGGACGCGCCGAAGGAGCCGCCACGGTGAGCGGCTTCGTCGACCTCCTGGCCGATGCCGATCGCGGCACCACAGCCACCTATCGGCCGCAGGGGATCGGAACACAGATCGCGCTGCGGGTCGTATTGGCGGAGCCCGCGGAAGATGAGGACGCTGTGCTGGTCGCCGCGATCGCCACGCTGCCCACCATTGCCGCCGGCGACACCTTCGACGTCGGCGGTGAGGTGCTGACGGTGCTCTCGGTCGAGCAGGATGCCAGCGGCACCGCTTGGCGCCTTGTCTGCGCGCGATGAGCGGGAGCGCCTTCGCCGCGGCCCTTGCCACGTTGCACGCCGACCCGAACATGGGCACCGACGCGGAATGGCGGGCCGCAGCCGGCGGCGCCTGGCGACCGGTGCGCGTGTTGATGTCCGCACCGGCCGACGACGTCGCGAGCCTCGGCGGTCCTGGTGGCCGCGCCCAGGCGCTGGAGGCGACGCTGCGCGCCGCAGAACTCGCGCCCGATACCCCGCGGCGCGGCGACCTGCTGCGCCGGCTTTCCCCGCCGGAGACCTGGAAGGTCGAGGAGGTCGATCCCGACCCGCTCGGCCTCTCCTGGCGCCTCTCCCTGGCGCGCTCGCCATGAGCGGCACGGTCCCGCTGCGCGAGGCCGTGCTCGCTGCCGTCGCCGATCGCTTGGTGACGCAGCTGCCCGACGTCGCCGTCGAGCGGGCCCGCCGTGCGCCCGTCGACACCGACGCCGAGACGCTGCCGCGGCTGGTGGTGCGCGGCGACGACCTCGAGGCGGACGACACCCAGGAGCCCGGCCGCACCCACTATCGCATCGGCTTCGGCGTCTCGGGCTTCGCCGCCGGCGCCACCGACCTCGCGGCCGAGCAGGCGCTCTCGCTCCTGCACGCCCGGACCGTTGCCGCGCTGGCCGGCTGGACGCCTACGACCCCGGGCCTGGGCGACGTCGCCGAGCAGGGCGCGGAGTTCCGCCTCTACGACGCCGAGGATTCCGCGCGTCCAGCCGGCGAGTTCCTCGCCCGCTTCACGATCCTCGCCGTCGGCCCGGCCGGTGGCCCCTGGTCGTCCTGACCACCCTATCCTCTGAAGGAGCCGCGCGATGAGCATCGACCTCGTCCGCATGCGCTTTGCCGCCGTCGCGGCCCGCATCGAGACCACCGGCGGCGTCGACGCCATCGGCGGCACGCCCGCCAACGCCGACTGGCTCGCCGCCGACTGCGAGATCGACTTCGACCCCGTCGTCGTCGAGAACCCCGAGCTCACCGGCTCCCTCGACCGCTCGCCCGCCATCGTCGGCGGCCTCAAGCCGCGCATCCGCCTGCGCATCCCGCTCCGCGGCTCGGGCACCGCCGCGACCGCGCCGGAATGGGGCCGCCTGCTCCGCTGCTGCACCATGGCCGAAGGCATCACCGCTGCCGCGATTGGCGCGCCCACCGCGGCCACCGCCGGCACCACCACCACGCTCACCCTCGCCACGCCCTTCGCGGCCACCGCGCAGCTCTACCGCGGCATGCCGCTGCTGCTCTCGGGCGACCGGACGCTGACCACCGGCATCACGGACTACACCGCCGCCCGCGTCGCCACCCTCGGCGAGACCATGGCAACCGCCGGCACGGTCACCACCCTCGCGCAGATCCCGCCGCACGTGCTCTACAGCCCGACCTCGGACGAGGCGGTCTACCGGACGGCGACGCTCTACTTCTACGCCGATGGGCTGCGCTGGCGCTTCACCGGGGCGGTCGGTACCTGGAGCCTCGAACTCTCCACCGGCGGCATCGGCTTCCTGGTCTTCGAGTTGCGCGCGCAGATGCTCGACAAGGCAGCCGCCGCGCTGCCGACCGGCTGGAACACCGCGATCCGCCCGACGCCACCGCGCTTCGTCGGCGGGCGCTGCCAACTGAACCAGCAGGTCGCCCGCGCCCGGCGCGTCATGCTGGAGGCCGGCGTCAGCGTCACCCTGCCTGACAACCCGGAGGCGACCGAGGGCTACGACCCGGCCGTGCCCGTCGAGCGCGACGCGCGCGGCTCGATCGATCCGCTGATGAACACCACCACCGCGGTCGCACTGTTCAACGCCTTTCGGCAGGGCACGGCGATGTCGCTGATGGCGATCCTCGGCGTGACCGCGGGCAACCGCTTCTGCGTGATCGCGCCGGCCGCGAAGGCCACCGGCATGCGGCCTGGCGAGCGCGACGGCCTCGGCCAGCTCGACATCGCCTTCCAGCTCGACGGGGCGGACAGCCCGCTCTTCCTGGCGCAATTCTGAAGGAGAACCCGATGACCGTCGTCTTCTCGCGGCGCAACGCCGAGTGGTTCGCGCCGCCCGGCGTCGCGAACCGCCGCTACCTGGTCGCGCCGCTGACCTACCGCGAGCGCCAGGCCTTCCGTGCCGATCTGGCGCGCGAGGGCGGGATCTACCCCTCGCACGCGCAGATGCTCGACGCGCTGCGCGCCGCCGTTCGGGAAGCCTCGCCGGACAACGCGGGCGAGCTGCTCGCCGTCATCGACGCCTCGGAGGCGACGCCGGACGATGCCGATGTGCAGGTGCAGCTCGGCACGCTCGAGGCGGCCTGCGCCACGGTGCCGGTCTACGCCGGGCTTCTGGCGGCACGGCAGCGCTACCTCGGCACGCTGCCCTGGGTCGCGGCCCGGCACGCGCTCCGCGGCTGGGAGGGCGACGGCCTGCCGCCGTTCCGCCGAGCGCGCGGCATGGTGCCCGATGACCTGCTCGACGCGCTGCCGCAGGAGGATGTCGAAGCGCTGGGCTGGCGGGCCAGCACCCTCATGCAGCCCGGGCGGGATGCGGAGGGAAACTCCGGGGCGCCCTCGCCGTCGCACGAGATCCCGGCGCCTACGAAGGCGACCTGAGACCTGAGGGCGGCGGCGACTGGCTCGTCGGCGGCGAGCCCTGGGCGGAGAACCCCAGGCTTGCCGTCGCCGAGCCATGGCATGCTTTCGTGCGCCTCTGGGCGGCGTGCCGCGGCGGGATGGGTGGCATCGCACACTGGCCGGATGCCGGCGGTGTCGGCGACCAGGCCGCTTGGGTGGTGGACGGGTTCTCGGCGTTGGGCGGGATCGACGCTGCGCTCGACGCGGAGCAGCGTAGGCTGAACGAGGGGTGAGGCGACCCGGCCGGGACGTCAGCTTGAGGCGCCTACGCCGCTCGCAGACACAGACCCCGAGCGCGAAACATTTACAAGCTAATCGCCGCGTGGCGAAATGGTTGGGAAATTGGAAGCGTGTTTACCGCTTCCAATCTCGCGGAGACTTCCCTCCAGGAGCTTGCCACGGTGATCGTTTGCGCGAACCACGAGCACCAGCAAATCCCTAGTGTTTCCGCAGCATTGCCGCCGAGGCATCAGGACGCCTTCGATTGCAGACCAGGCACATGACGCCGCTTGAAGCCACTCTCCCACGCCGGTCGTACTGCGCGCTCCAGATCCTCAAGCCGATTTTGGCCGCAGCCGGGGTGCCGGAGCCGGACATGCGGCAAATCTATGTCGGACAGCGCTCGATCCGCGAGTTCAGCACCTACGATGGATTGAGCCGCGCCATCCTCGATTTCGACATGCCGGAGACAAGAGCGACCACCATCCTCGACCACTACACGACGGGGACCGGCTTCAAAGGAATTATGTCGAGCGGGCAGTTATGGCTCTCGCCAATCACACTTCGCCTGAATCAAGGCGAGCTCGACACGTTCGCGCTTGAACATGGTCTTCAAGGCTATGTCGATGCCAAAGGTTCGCACAAGCCGGCGCTAGCACAGGCTGCTGCGGATCTGTTCTATCTGTCGTTCACCCAGCCTCAACCAAGTGAGCATCTTTGGGATGTTTTTGGCGAGCGAGGGAACGGCTACCGCCTTCGTTTTGCGGTTACGCCCGGCAGTGCAGGACAGCTTCGGGCAATCCGATACCATGGACAGACCACGCTACTGCGAAAGGTCAACGATGCGCTTGCTAGCGCGGGGCTACCGAGGTTTATCCTGAAGCAGATTTCGCGAGTCGGTGCTTTTTACCTGCCGCTGATGTTGCAGCCAGAGAATGAAACAAGGCTTCTCGCCAAACGTTTTCCTGGCGGGAACGCACCGACGATTAGTGTCGGAAGTCACGACGTTTGGCCGATCACGATAGGTTCTGCAGATAAGACGGCGGAGCTAACGCTGATTGAAGTCGGTATCCGCAGGCAAGATAGAGCGGTTGTGCAAGCGAATCTGCCTGCTTGGTGTCCCACAATTCCAGTGATCACCGATTGATCGGCATGCTGCCAGCATCGGCAGCTAATCGCAGTAGGTGACGCCGCGCCAGGAGAGCCAGACCGATGCTCCTGGTCGCTTCCTTCCGCCGCGGCGACCTCCGCGCCGCGATGGAGGCGGAGGTCCGCGACGCCGCGCGCGCCATGCGCCGCGGCGTCGAGCGCGCCGGCCGTGAGGTTCAGGCCGAGCTCCGCGCCCAGGCCCGCGGCGCCGGCTTCAGTGACCGCGGCCGCGCCGTCGCCAATGCCTGGCGCCTGAGCCTCTACCCGCCGCCGGCCTCCGCCCCGCGCACCCTGCGCCCCGCGGCCTTGGTCTGGACCAACGCGCCCAAGCTCGTCGACGCCTTCGACCGCGGCATCCCCGTAGTCGCCCGCGGCGGCCGCTACCTCGCCTTCCCGACGCCCTACAACGCCACCGGTGGACGGCGTGGTGCCTCCGCCCGCGGCGGGCTCCGCGCCACGCCCGCGCAGATGCAGGCCGCGCGGCGCGAGGCCTTCGTCATCCGGTCCAAGTCCAACCCGTCCGTCCGGCTCTGGTGCCTGCGCGTCCGCGCCGCCAGCGGCATCGCGCGCCGCGGCCGTCGCCTGCGGCTCTTCGTGGGGCCCAACGCCGAGATCCTGACCGGCCGCCGCCGCGGCCAGCAGCGCCGCGCCCGCGAAGTCCTCGCCCAGGGGTTCGTCCCGATGTTCTTCCTCCTGCGCCAAGTCAGCCTCCGCAAGCGGCTCGACGTCGCGGCCGTGCGCCGCCGTGCGCCGGGCATCCTGGCGCGCGCGCTCGCCGCCGAGCTGGGTCGCCGCGCATGAGTGGGTCCGCCGCCCGCACCATCGCGATCCGCCTCACCGCCGACAACGCCGAGCCGACGCGCCGCGCGCTGGAGCAGGTCGGCGAGAGCGGCGAGCGCGCGCTTCGCCGAATCGACGCGGCCTCGGCCGCGGCCCAGCCGGCGCTGCAGGGCCTCGCCGCGGCGTCGGACGGCGCCGTGCGCGCCTTCGCCAACATGGGCGTCGGCCTCGGCGGCGCGCAGCGGGTCTTTGCGGGCGTCGCCACCGGCGCCGGGCTCGCCGCCACCGCCATCGCCGCGCTCGCAGCCGGCACCGTCGCGGCCGGCGTCGCGGTCGCCCGCGCCGGCGACCTGGCCACCGAATCCCTCGCGCGCCTCCAGGCCGCCACCGGCTCCGTCGCCGCGGCCGAGGCGGCCTACCAGGGCCTTTACCGCCTCTCGCAGCAGACCGGCGTCGCCGTGTCCGAGAGCGCCGGCGCCTTCGCGCGCTTCGCGCTGGCCGCCCGCGAGGTCGGCGCGACCAACGACCAAGTCCTCGCCCTCGTCCGCACCGTGCAGCAGGCCGGCATCATCGCCGGCGCCAGCACCTCCGAGACCACCTCGACCGTCATGCAGCTCGGCCAGGCGCTGGCCTCGGGCAAGCTGCAGGGCGACGAGCTCCGCTCCATCCTGGAGAACATGCCGACGCTCGCCGAGGCGCTCGCGCGCCAGCTCGGGGTCGGCGTCGGCGAGCTCCGCAAGATGGGCGAGGAGGGCAAGCTAACCGCTGACGTCGTGATGCCCGCGCTGCTGCGCGCCGGCGAGCGCATCAATGCCGAGTTCGAGAAGCTGCCGCCCACCATGGGACGGTCCTTCTCGATCCTCGGCGAGGCGATGACGCGCTTCGCGGCGGACCTCGACCGCGCCCTCGGCCTGTCCCAGGCGATCGCCCGGGCGGCGCAGGCCGCGGCGGCCGCGGTGGACCGCACCCGCGTTGCGGTCGGCCTCGGCACGCCAGAGGAGACCGCGCGGGCCGGCCAGGCGGCCGCGCAGCAGCGGCTGGCGAACGCTGACCGTCAGGCAGCGGAGATCGAACGCAGCATCGCCGCGCTCGAGGCGAACCCGCGCCGCACCGTCCCCGAGGACGCCATCCTGGAGACGCTGCGTCGCCAGGCCGCGCCGCTTCGCGCCGACCGCGAGCGCGCCATCGCCGAGCTCGAGCGGTTCAATCGCGAGGTCGAGGAGATCGAGCGCGAGGCGCTGGTCCGCCGCCTCGGCGAGCAGGAGGCAGCCGAGCGCCAACGCGCCGAGGGCCAGCGCCGGCGCGACGAGGCGAGCCTCGCCGACCTGCGCAAGGCGCTGGACCGCGAGCGCAGCATCCGCGAGGAGCACGCCACCCGGATCCGCGACATCGACGCCCTGCTGTCGCGCGGCGCCGTCGAGGCGGCGGAGGCGCAGCGCCTGCGTGCCGCGGCAGACCGCGAGCGCGACGACGCCCTCAAGCGGCTTGGCGACACCGCGCGCGAGACGGGCCGCCGGGTGCGCGAGGTCGAGTACGAGAACGCCCCAGCCGGCCAGACCGTCTTCCCCGCAGCCGCGGTACAGGCGGCGCTAGCGCGCGCGGGCGAGCAGCAGGAGCGCCGCGAGGCCGAGGCGCGCCGCGCCCGCGAGCGCGCCATGGACGATGCGCGGCGAGAGGTGGAGCGGTTCGAGCAGCAGTCGCGCGACGCCTTCTCGCGCATCGGAGAGAACGCCTTCGACCGGATCGGCCAGGGACTGGTCAACGCCTTCACCTCGGGCGGCAAGGCGGCGCTCGACTTCGGCAGCCTGGCCAAGTCGGTGCTCGCCAGCGCCGCGGCCGACCTCGCCAAGCTCGGCCTGGTGAACCCGCTGGCCAACGCGGTGTTCGGCACGACGCGGCCGACGCTGGCTGGCGCCTTCGCAGGCGGCGGTGACGAGGCGTCCGGCGGCGCGCTTTCTGGCTTCTCTAGTCTTGCCGGGACATCGATCTTCTCCGGGCTTGGCGAGAGCCTCGGCCTGACGGGCGCGGGCGGGCTCTTCTCCGGCCTCGGCGCCTCCCTCGGCCTCACTGGTTCTGGCGGCCTGCTCGGCACCACGCTCTGGACCACCTCCTCCGGCGCGGCCGCCACGGCGGCCCTGCCCGCCGGCGTCGCCGGACCCGTGCTGCCGAGCTCCGCCCTCGGCTCCATGGGCATGGGCACCACCGTCGGCAGTCTGCTCGGCGGCAGCGCCGCAGGCTTCGGGGCAGGGATGCTGACCTCCTCCATCGTCGGCGGCATGCGCGGCACCGTCGGGCCCGGCGGCACCATCGGCGCCGGCGTGGGCGCGCTGGCCGGCGCGGCCATCGGTTCGATCATCCCCGGCATCGGCACGCTTATCGGCGGGCTGATCGGCGGCGCCATCGGCGGCGGCGGCGGCGCGCTCTTCGGCCCGACCAAAAAGGGCATGGCCAAGCGCGCCGGCGGCGACGTCTTCTACGGCGTCAACGACGCCGGCCAGCTCGTCATCACCGCCGCCCGCGGCAAGCGTTGGGACGAGGCAGGCTCCCGCGCCGCGGTGCAGGAGCAGCTCGACCGCATCAACGCCGCCATCCGCGAGCGCGACCTGCGCTTCGAGGGGATCAGCGGCGCGATCGCCTTCGGCCAGGCCAGCCGCAGCGCGCGCGAGCTCGACGGGGCCGCGCTCACCCGCGGCCTGCGCAGCGGCAACGCCAACGTCCAGACCGCCCTCGGCACGCTCGGCGCGCACGGCGCCGGCCTCGAGGAGGCGCTGAACGCCGTCGACTGGGTCCGCGGCGTGTTCGAGACGCTGAGCAAGCTGGATCGCGTCAGCGGGTTCCTCAAGGCGCTTGAGGACCTCAACCGGACCTTCGACGAGGCGACGGCGCGCGCCCGGGATCTCGGCCTCTCGGAGTCCGACCTGAACGCGCGTCGCGCCGAGCGCATCGCGCGGCTGGAGGAGGAGCGCGCCAACCGGCTCCAGGCCGTCGACGCGAACCTCACCGCCCGCGGGCTGCGGCTCGCCGGCGACGAACGCGGCGCCGATCTCGCCGCCTTCGACAACACCGCGCGCGAGGAGGTGCGGCAGCTCCGCGAGACGCTGTTCCAGCTCGGGCTGGAGGGCACGGCGGAGTACTGGAACCGCATCGCCCGCCTTGAGCAGACGCTCGCCGGAGAGCGGCTCGCCATCGTCGAGCGCTACAACCAGCAGGCGCTGGCGCAGGAGCGCGCACGGCAGTCCACCGCGCGCGGCCTGCTGGAGCAGCTAACCATCGGCGATCTCGGCGGGCTGGCCCCCGAGACCCGCTACTTCGCCGGGCTGCAGGCGCTGAACGCCGCGCGCGGCACGCTCGCCGACGGCGCGACGCCTGAGGAGGTGGCCGACTTCGCGCGCCTCGCGCAGAGCGTGCTGCCGGTCGCGCGCGACTTCCTCGGCACCTCTGACCGCTACGCCGGCCTGGTCGCCGACATCGCCAGCACCATCCGCCAGGCCGTCCCCGGCGCCGACACCGCGAACCTCGCCGCGCTGCTCGAGGCGCAGGCCACCGGCACCGACCGGGTCGAGCTCGCCATCCTCTCCACCGGCCAGCAGCAGACCGAGGTGCTCCGCACTCTGCTCGTCGAGCTGCGCCGCCTCACCGCGCAGAACGAGGCGCTGCTCCGCCGCGTCGCCTGACCTCTCCTTCCAAGGAGGACCCATGCCGATCCTCGGCTACCGCACCCAGCAATCGACGGATACCACCGGCACCGGCCCGCTCGCGCTGAATGCCGCGGCCTCCGCGATGCGCGGCTTCCAGGCGACCTTCGGCAGCACCGCTCGCCGCGTGCTCTACTGCATCTCCTGGGCGACCGGCTTCGAGATCGGCCACGGCCAGTTCGACGGCGGCAGCCCCGGCGCGCTCACCCGGGCCACGGTCCTCGCCAGCAGCAACGCCGGGAACCCGGTCGCGCTGCCCGCCGGCACCAAGGACGTCTTCGCGGTGCTGGAGCCGAACGCGCGCGAGGTGCTCCCGCTCGCCGCCGGTGCGACGCTGTCGCTCCCCGACCTCGGCAACCTCGTGGTCTTCACGGGGGCGGCGCCGGCGACGCTCGCGCTGCCGACCGTCGCCGTCGTCCCGCCGGGGATGGGCGTGCTGGTGCGCAACAGCGGCACGGCCGACCTGGTGGTGGATCCCGCCGGCACGGAGACGGTGAACGGCGGCGCCACCGTCACGCTGAACCCGGGCTTCTCGGCCGAGCTCTTCAACACCGGCTCGGGCTGGACCGCGCTGCTCGCCGCCCCGCAGAACTTCGGTCGCATCGTCGGTGAGCTGATCCCGATCGCTGGAACCTCGCTGCCGCCGCTCTGCGTCTGGCCGAATGGGCAGAACCTCTCGCGCAGCGCCTACGCCGCGCTCTTCGCGGCGATCGGCACGAGCTTCGGCGCCGGCGACGGCAGCACCACCTTCGGCACGCCGGACCTGCGCGGCCGCGCGATCTTCGGGCGGGACAACCTCGGCGGCACGGCGGCGAACCGCGTGACCGCGGGGAACAGCGGCATCGCCGGTTCGACGCTGGGCGCGGGCGGCGGTGACGAGCGCATGCCGGTGCACGCCCACGGCGTGAACGATCCCTCGCACTGGCACGGCAACGCGGGCTGGCACGGCCACGGCCTGGTGATCGGCCAGGAGACCTATTGGGACAACACCTACGGCACCGACGGCGATGGCTTCCCAATCTACGGCCCCTACCGCTGGGTGCCGGCGAACCCCGTCGCCAACCCCGTCACCTTCATCGAGAAGGGTGTCTTCAAGTACGGCAGGGCGGCCTGGGAATACTACGGCGACGGCAGCTTCGTGCAGGGCAACGGCGACCACAACCACGGCCCCGCCGCCACCGGCATCAGCATCCAGAACGCCGGCGCGGGCGGCTCCGCCAACATGCCGCCCACCCTGATCTGCAACTATGTCCTCTTCGCGGGAGTCTGAGCCATGCCCGGCATCGAGATCGCGCGCGCCGTCTACGATGGCTTTGCCGGCACGCTGGAGCAGAGGGTGGAGGCATTCATCGCCGCGCTTGAGATGCACCGCACCTCGGTCGGCCTGCCTGCGCCGGTCGAGGCGCCGCTGGTCGAGGCGATCGCCCGCGCCGGCGGCATGGTGGAGGTGACGATTGTCGATCCACCGCCACCGCCTGCGCCACCCGACCCAGGACCGGCGCCCATACCGCTGATCCCGAAGCTGACTGTTGTCGAGCGCGTCGGCATCGCCGGCAAGCTCCGCGACGCCCGCGCTGCGCTCAAGATCGGCCGGCCCGATGCCGAGCTCTCCGACGCCGAACTGCTGCTACGCGAACGCTGGGAGGCGGCGAGCACGATCGCCCAGGACGACGTCCAGGTGCGCGGCTTCCTCGCCGCGCTCGGCCTCGACCCCGACGCGATCCTGGCGGCCTGACGCATGCCGACGCGCCCCATCCTCACCCCCGGCGGCCAGCCCGCCGCCGTCGTCGTCCTCGTCGAGATCGAGGTCCGCGGCCAGGGCGGCTGACGCCAGGAGGCTGATCCATGGAAGCCTTCGCCCCCGCCGCGGCGCTCGCCCCGGCGACGCTGCCGGCTGCCTTCGTCAGCCCGAGCAACCTCCGCACGCTGCGCATCGCCTCCGCCGGCTACGCCAGCGCGCCGGCCGACACGCCCGCCAGCACGCCCTGGACGCCACGTCTGCTCGGCGATGTCGAAGTTGGCCAGACTGCGGTCGACGCCCTCGGCCTCGGCGGCCGCGCCGCGCTCGCCGCCGCGGCGATCGAGATCTGGGATGGCGACGGCTTCGCCGCCGACCTCGCGCGCTACGGCACCGCCACCGGCCGCGCCGTCGCCGTCCGGCTCGCCGAGGTGCGCAGCCCGCGCGCCTCCGACGTCGGCACGCCGCTGGCCCAGGCCCGGCTGGTCTTCGCGGGCACTGTCGCCGCGGTCGACCGCACCGAGGGCCAGCGCGCCCGCATCGCCCTCGCCGATGCCACCGACCGCCTCAACACCCCGCTGCAGCCGATCCTGTACCAGGGCACCGGTGGCCTCGAGGGCGGCGCCGACCTCAAGGGCAAGCCCAAGCCCGTCGCGCTGGGCCGGATCTTCAACGCGGCCCCCGTGTTCCTCGGCAACGTCGATCTCGGCGCCGGCGCGCTGCCGACCTGGCAGTCCTCCTGGCGCGCGGTGCAGGCGCATGACGCGGTGCGGATCCGCGGCGTCGCCCAGACCCTCGTCGCCGGCACGCCGACCGTCGGGCAGGCCCGCGACTGGCCCGTCCAGGGATGCTTCCAGGTCGGCGCCAGCCCGGATGGCGCGGTGACCTGCGACGTCCGCGGCGACGCCGGCGAGAGCTATGTCGAGACCACCGCTGGCGTGCTCCGCCGCCTGCTGCAGACCCTCGGCCCAGGCTTCGGCGCGGCGGAGTTCGATGCCGACGCCTGGACGCTGGCCGATGCCGACCTGCCGGGCCCGATCGGTTTCTACCAAGCGGCGACGCCGACCACCGCGCTGGCCGCGGCAGAGACCGTGCTGGCGGGCTGTGGCGCCATCCTCGCCGGCGACCGCACCGGCCGGCTCCGCCTCTCCGACCCGCTGGCCCGCGACCCGGTCCCGCAATTCGACATCCCCGCGGCCTGGATCCTCGAGTGCCGACCCGTCGCTCTGCCGGCCGCCTTCCAGCCGCCGCCGCGCGTCGTCGAGGTCGCCTGGGGCCGCAACTGGTCGCCGCTCTCCAACATGGCTGGTAGCGTGCCGGCCGCCGACCGCCAACGGCTCGAGGCCGCGCAGTCTGTCGCCCGGGCGGAGAGCAGCCTGGTCACCAGCCGCGTCGCCCAGCAGCGTAGCCTGGCGCTGCCCGGCCTCTACGCCACCGAGGCGGCCGCGACCGCCCGCGCGGGTCGCTGGCGCGACTGGGTCGAGCGGGGACCGCGGCTCGTCGCCGTCACCACCGACCGCTACCTCGGCCAGATCGAGATCGGCCAGATCGGGCGCATCGCCTATCCGGCCTACGGGCTCGACGCCGGCCTCTCGGGCGTCGTCGTGGGCTGGCGCGAGGCGCTGGCCGGGCGGCGCGTCGAGATCATCCTCGCAGGATCGGATTGATGCCCGGCGCCTTCCTCCACGACGAGCGGGTCCGCGACGCCGTCGCGCTCACCGCACTTACGCCGACCGCCGCCGGCATGCCCGCGGCCAACCTCCGCGACCCGCAGCCGCGGCTGCGCGCGCGCTTCACCGGCGGGGCGGCGTCCATCCTGGTCGACTTCGGCACCGCGACGCCGGTGGAGGCCTTGGCGCTGATCTCCACCAACCTCAGCGCTTCCGCCACCGCGCGCTGGCGGCTCGGGACGCTGGAGGCGCTCGTCGAGGCGACGCCGCTCGTCGCTCTCGACTTCCTCGCCGCCACGCCCTCGGCCATGACCGGCTGGTCCGGCACCCGGGGCGGCGCCGGCACCGGCGAGGCGACGGTCTTCAACGCGGCCGGCGACCTGGCCGTCGCCTCCGGCTCGGAGTGGCGGATCGCGCACGACCCGGCGACGCTCGCCCGCCTCGGCCTGCTGATCGAGCCGGCGCGCACCAACGGGGTGCGGAACCCGCGGGCCGAGGGAGCGGTGATCGGCAACCCCGGCACGGCCCCGACGAACTGGGCCATCGGCGGCGCCAACGGCATCGCGGCGCAGATCGCGGGCACCGGCACCGAGAACGGCATGCCTTACGTCGCCGTGCGCTTCACCGGGACCGTCCCCTCCGGCACCGGCAGCGGCTACGTCTGGTTCGAGGACTCCTCGGCGATCGCCGGCGCCAACGGCAACACCTTCGCCCACTCCTACTTCGCCAAGCTCGAGGCGGTCGCGGCGGGCGGCATCGCCACGCACCAGGCCTGGATCGCCGAGCTGACGGGCACCGCGACCGTGGTCCGCCAGGGCTTCGAGAACCAGACCGTCCCCGGCGCCGGGCGGCTGGCCGCGCAGCGAGCCGTGCAGGTGATGACGCTCTCCGGCGGCGCCACCGTCGCGCGCATCCGGCCCTTCGCGGCGTTCAACTTCAACGCCGGCACCCACGACGTCACTGTCCGCCTGGCGCTGCCGCAGGTCGAGCTCGGGGCCTTCCCGACCATGCCGATCCTGCCCGCCGCGGGGACGCCGGCGGCGGCGACGCGGGCGGTCGACGGCGGCTCGCTCACCGTGGCGGTGGCCGGCGCGGCAACGCTGCACGTCGAGCAGCAGACCGCTGCGACGGCGGCGACGGGCTTCGTCGGGCATGTCAGCCTCGACAACGGCAGCAACGTGGACTCGATCCAGGTCCGTGTCACCGGCGCCAGCGCAACCAGCGTGACCCTGACCCACCGTGTGGTCCGCTCCAATGCGGTCCAGTTCCAGGCGGCCGTCGCGCGCTCCAACGGCGTCATCACGCGAGGGACGATCGCGGCCGCGACGAACGACGCGGTCGCGGCCGAGAACGGCACCCAACTCGGCGCCTCGGCCTCGGTCGTCATGCCGCCGATGAACCGGCTCAACATCACCGCAGGTGAGCGGCAGGTCTTCTACCGGGCGATCCGCGTCTACGCCGCCCGGCTCACCAATGGGCAGGCCTTGGCGCTGTCCGGCACAGGCTCTTCGATCGACGCGACCGGCATCGCCCACGACACGGGCGCGATGCCCGCGAGCACAGGCGACGAGGCCAACGGCAACGTCGTCCTGCTGCGCAGCGGCGCGGCGACGGCGCGCTACCTGCTGGTCGACGTCGCCGACGCGTCGCTGCCGGCCATCGACATCGGCATCCTCGCCGCCGGGCCGCTCTGGCGGCTCGGGCGCGGCATGGCCTACGGCGTGCGCGAGGGCCGGGTCGTGCTCGACCAGCGCGACCGCAACCCGCTCACCGGCGCCGAGTTCGTGGTGCCCGCACTGGCCAACCCGCGCTTCGCGGCCTTCACGCTGCCAGCGCTCTCGCGCGCCGAGGCGACTGACGCGCATCGGGATCTGGTGCGGAGGCTCGGTGCGGCGCGGGACGCACTCTGGATCCCAGAGACCGCGGACACCCGCGCGGAGACGAACCGGCGGGCGATCTGGGGCGCGATGAACCAGCCCGGCGAGGAGGCCGCCGCGGCGCGCGGAAGCTTCCCGCTGCTGAACCGCGCCTTCCGGATCGTCGAGCGGCTGTAGGGAAAAGGGGACCAGACCATGAGCGAGGACGACGTGGCGACGAAGCTCGCCGTGCACGAGGCGGTCTGCGCCGAGCGGTGGAAGCAGGCAAACGAGAGGCTCGGTCGCATCGAGGTCGTGCTCGCGGCAATCGTGCTACTGCTGCTTGTCGGCGAGGGTAGCGTCATCGCGGTGCTACGCAGGATGCTAGGTGGATAGGCGTGCCCGGCAGCAGAGCCAACCGGGCACGCCCCATCCTTCTCGGCCGGCCCTATGGCGGCCAGCCTGGTGGGCACCAGCGGGTTCGCCGCCATCCCCACCACCGCCATTGATCCGCCCCTCGTGCGGCGTCTCCGGCGGTCCCCGCGCTTGAAGGGTCCGGGTCCCCGTCGCCGGCAAGGTGGCCGGCTAAGTCAGCGTCGGTCCATCACAAGTCCGACCTGCGAGCGCGACCGAGCGTCGGTCAGCGCGGCGTCTCCTCGTCCAGCGTCGCCGCCGACACGATGGCGCGGAACTCGTCGCGCACCTCCGGCTGGTGCCGGCCGAGCCAGCGCGCGACGGCGTCATTGCCGAGCAGCTTCGCCACGTAGCCCCGCGCCAGCACGAGCTGCATCACGTTCCGATTGTAGGTCTGCTCGATCGCCTTGAAGCGCGACTGGACGAGCGACATCTCCTGCTCCATGCGTGTGATCTGATCCATGGACAGGCCGCGCACCTTCTTCGGCTGGGCGGGATCGACCAGATGGGCCGCCGGCGTCGCCGCTAGCAGCGCCTCGGCGTAGGTCGCCGAGAAGTTGTTGACGCTCAGCATCAGCTCGGCGCACTCGACCTGGCGGGCGGGTTTCATCTTGCGCAGGTGCCGCGTGACGTCCTGGTGGAAGTGCGCCTCCTTCAGCAGCTCCACCGCCTCTGGGCAAATCCCGGCCAGCAGGTCGCGCTTTCGGCGGATGGTGTCGATGTCGAGGTCAAGCGCGCGTGCCAGCCGCTCCTCCGACACGCCGCGCTCCAGCGCGCGCAGGATCATGAAATGCTCCTGCACCGTCGCCAGCCGGTTCACCCGCTTGTTGTACGTATAGCCCTCGTCGTCGCGTGACAGGAGGCAGGCGACCTTGGGCCAGCCGAGCGCTCGCGCGGCGGCCAGGCGGAGATGGCCGTCGAGCACCGCACACAGCCCGCTCCGCGCGTCCGGCTGTGTGACCGACAATGGCTCAATCAGTCCGATCTCCTGCATCGACACCCGGATCTGCTCGAACTTCCGTGACCTCGGAACGTCCTTGCCCAAGAGGCGCGACGGCAGCAGGCGATCGAGGGTGATGTGGAGGATGTCGCGGTCGAAGGCCTCGGTCAGCTTCGTCATCATTGTCTCCGCCCGGCCGTCACCCAGCCCTGCCGCGCACCAGCTCGTCGATCGCCTTGGGCAGCGTCGGCAGGCTCTCCGCCCGCAGCAGGTCAACGAAGTGCTCGTCCCGCAGTAGCCCCCCGAGCGCGGCCGCCAGAAAGGCCAAGCGCTGCTCGACCAGGTCGGCCTTGCGGATCAGCTGCTTCTGCCGCTCGACCTCCTTGTTGTAGGCGCGGACGAGGACCGCCGAGCTGAACCTCGCACCCTTTGGCCTGGCCGCGCCGGCGCGGCCGGACGCCTTGCCGTAGAGACCGCGCACCTCGATGAGACGACGCGCAGCGAGCAGCTTGCGGCCGCGCAGGTCGCCGCTCTCGTAGGCCGCCTGGAGCACCTGCTGCACCTCCTCGCTGCCCGCGCCGGCGATGGCGATCGCGGTGGTGATGGGTATCCTGTGGTCCTCCACTGCGATCAGCAGGCGCTCCTCGCCCCGATCCAGCAGGGTCAGCACTCCCTTGATCCAGCTGACATCGAGGCCAGTCTTGCGCGCGATCGCCTGCGGGTCGTGGCCGCGTTGCTGCAGGGCGCGGATTGCCTCGAGCTGTTCCATCGTCCGCGGTGCCCGTCGCGCGATATTCTCCACGAGGCTACGGACGAAGGCATCTTCGTCGGAGGACGCCACGATGATCGCTGGGATTGTGCGCTGCCCAAGCTTCCGGAATGCCTCGACCCGACCCTGGCCGCAGATCAAAAGATAGCGGTCCCCGCGCTGCGTCACCGTGATCGGCTTCTTGAGGCCAAGCAGCCTGATCGACGCAACAAGCTCCTGGAAGACCTTCTGCTTGCGCTCGCGCGGGTTGAGGACGTCGATCAGTTCGACAGGCACGTCCTGCACGCGCTCAGCGTCGGGGCCCGGCGCGGAGAAGGAGGCCGCGCTCATGCTGCCCGCCTGACTGGCGCGCGCTCGGCGAGGCGGTAGAGCGGCGACAGGTCGTCCGCCCGGTAGCCATCGAGATGCGTCCCGTTGCGCTCACCGAGCCTCATCTGGTCCACCGCCAGGTCCATCCAGGGCAGCAGGTAGTAGTCGAGCTCCGCCGTATTGGCGGCATCCAGGCGCACCGCGACGGTGATGTCGGGACACAGACTGGTATCCAGCCGAAGCTTCCAGCGGAGCGCACCGCCTTGCGTCGCCGTGCAGCGGGCCAGGATCAACGAAACGCTGAACTCGCCGTTTACCCTCAGCAGGTCGGTCGCCGGATCCCGCTCGATCTGCGCGCCTAGCGCGAGCATCGCCGCCTCGGTGCGCTGGACAACCTCGGGATGAAGCCGGCGCAGGAAGCGGTTGGTCTCCAGGTAGCGGTAGTCCCGGTCCGGCGTGAAGCCCACCAGCTGGTAGGCTCGCATCAGGCTGCCGAAGCGCTGGCCAAAGGCGCTCGACGACGGCATGCCCTCCATCTCGTCGATTAGGATGGCCGATAGGAAGCCGCGCGCCTGGTAGAGCTGGCCGAGGCGGTCGAGCATCTCGGCGTCGGTGAAGCGACGCGACCGCTCGCGGATGATCCCCTGCGCGGTGAAGAACATCTCCGCCGGCACGACCGCCTCGAAGGCGCCGGCGCGTCGTACCCAGGCCTCCGGCGGGTTCCTGACGCGCCGCTGCTTCAGCTTGAACGAGACGCGGTTGTACACGTTGCTGCCGATGTACTTCTCATTCGTCAGGATCTGGTGGACCGTGCCGCGGGTCCAGGGGCGGCCGAGGTCGGTGCGGACGCCCTCCTCGTTAAGCCGGCGCGCGATCGTCGCCTCGCTTTGGCCCTGCTCGACGAAGGCGCGGTAGATGCCCTCGACGATGGCGAGCTCGTCGGTGGGCCCAGGGCGGAGCACCACGCGGTCGGTCTGCAGGCTCTTTTGCTCGCCGCGGCGCAGCTCGCCCTTGGGCGCGCCGGACTGGTCGAGCAGGACGCGGCGCAGGCCGAAGCCGGCCGCCCCGCCCTGCCGGAAGCCGAGCTCGATCAAGCGGCATTGCCCTGCGAAGACCTTCGTGGAGAGCTCGCGGCTGTACTCGCCCGCCATCGCACGCTTAACGCCCTTGACGATGGTGGCAACGGGCGAGCCGTCATTGTCGAACTGCTCGGCGCAGTAGACGACCTTCAGGCCGGCCTGCTTGCAGAGGAATTCGTAGTAGGCGCTCTCGTCGGCGTCCTGGAAGCGGCCCCAGCGGCTGACGTCGTAGACGAGGATGAGCTCAAAATCGACACGGCCGCTGCGGACATCGTCGAGGAGCCGCTGCAGCCCCTCACGTCCGCCGATGTTCAGCCCGCTCTTGCCCTCGTCCGCATAGGTACGAACGATCGCGATGCCGCGGCGCTCCGCGTAATCGCGGATCCGGTCGGCCTGGTTCTCGGTCGAGTACTGCTGGTGCTCGGTCGACATGCGCACGTACTGCGCAGCGCGGACCGTGCAGTTCACGTTTTCCTCGCCCGGCAGCCCGTTGTCGTGCCGCGGTCGCACTCGCTTCACCCTTCAGAAGTGGGCGGTAGCTCGCCTCGCCTATCTCCGTGCTGGCATGCGCATCGGAGGCGCTGCACGCTCTCGCGCCCTCACATCCTCGATGCCCTGAACCTAGCAGGAAGGGCATGGCAGGATGTTGCCAAGGAACGGGGGCGGCGGGCCGAAAAGCGGCAAGAAGTTGCCAGAGGAGACGCTGGGCGCTTGTCGTGCCCCAGATTACACAGCGACTATCGCACGCGCGCTGCGACACGGCGTGGGAAGCGGGGGCGGCGCCGCGAAGCAACTCGAACGCTGGACAGGCGCCAGCAATCGGACAGTCCGCGGCTGGCTCTCCGGTGCCCGTGGGCCCAGCGGAGAACACCTCGTCCTTCTGGCGCGCCGGTCGGACGCGGTGCTCGAAGCCCTCATGACATTGGTCTTTCAACCCGGTGAGAACGGAGAGGACGTGGTCGATACCGCGCGCCGCTTGATCGCTACCGCCTTGGTGACGCTCGATAGGAGGCAGAGGCCGGCCGCGTCGGAGCGTAGCCGCAAGAGATCTGGGTAACCGGCATAACGACCGTGGAGCTGAAGAGCCAGCAGGCAGGACGGAGTACCCCTAGTCCCTGGCTTGCGACGGCTGAGGGGTCGAGTCGGCTTGCCCAGCTACTAGGCGGTTCTCGACAAATCGACGTTGCCGATCATCCTGGCCGTAGACGAACCTTGACGCCTGTCGCACCACGACATCGTTGACGCGCGCTTGAAGCGCTCGGATCGGCCATGCCCGGATCTGAGCCAACATTTCCTCGGTGTTGGTGGCCACAAATAGCGTTGAGGGCCCGAGCGGAAGCACGATATGGCCGTCATGCCGATCGAGGCCATTGCTTGTCACCAGCGGGTGGTCGGAGGTGAGGAAGCTGCGGTCAGAGCCGTTGATGCTGACGACATGCCAGTTCATGCGATTCAGGAAATCTCCAACGCGCTGGCTGTCCACTGCACGCCGGAACACCTCTGCCCACAACCGGTTATCAGCGTCGCGGTTGATGTCGTCGCAGAAATCGTCGAAGGACCGCGTGTCGTCGGGCGCACGCATCTCATGAAAAAGCTGCCTGTACTGCCCCATGTTCGCGGAGACGTATTGTCGGCACCGCTCTTTCAATGCGGCCAGGCGTGTCGGCGAGCGATGGTGGAGCGACATGATGAACCGAGACCATCCGTCGCGCAGCTTGGGCGAGAGGGCCGCTGGCCCCTGGCTCTGGTCGAGCATGACCTCCAGCGCGTCGCTCGCGATCTGGTCCACTTGCTTGAGAAAGTGGTCCTCCAGCATCGTCCGATGTTCAGCGGGGAAGCCGGGCACTGAGTAAAGATCAACCTCAAAGCCTGCCGCAGCCGGCGCCTTCAGCCGCGGCACTACCTGCCGGTGTGGCCGGCTGTACTGACATACGCGCCCGCCGGTCTCCCATCGCTTCAGGTAGAAGACGGGTACGTAATGATGCCGCCTTGATTGTTGAGGCGTGGACGACATCGGCTGCTACTCAGTCTGCATTAAGGTTCGGACGGCGCGCCCCGCTCTCCCCCCTCGGAGCGCTTCGCACACCTCTGCCGTGAGGATATCGGGGAGGCGGTCGCAAGTGGTACGTCGACCGGACCGCCAACCGATCTTGCCCGACGACAACGAGGCTTGCGCCGTGAACACCTGCGATTCTTCAACGAAGGCGATTGCCGAGGAGCCGATCGACTTCAGCCTTAACCCGACTTTCCGAAAGACCGACAACGCCGAAGCGTTCGTAGAGCGAGGAGACCAAGGGAAACAGGTGCTCAGCCAGACGAGCCGTGACATCGTGAGCCGGAAGCACTGCTTCCAGCATGGCCTCGTCACTTCGGGCAGCGTGCCCCTCGATCAGCAGGTCGGCCAACGGGTTCGCCCACGAGCGCAACACTCTCCCGCCGAGGCCAGAGTAAAGGGCGCGGAAGCGGATGGTCAGCAATGCCTGATCGCTCGCTCGCATGAAGGTCGCCAGCTTCTCAGCGTGCAGCAGCGCCTCGCCCATGCGCCATATAGGCAGCGTGGTGTCCATGATCGTGCCTGGCGAGAATGTCTCCTGGCTGTCTTCCTGGTATCCGCGGATAAGGAAAAGGCGCGCAGTAGGTGCCGCACGCCAGAAGTCGCTGTGCGCCGCATCGTCGAAGCCACGTTTGATGCCGTCGTGTCCCTCGGGGGCAAGCCAGCACTCAATCGTGCCGTCCACTTCGCGCGGTGCAATCTCGGGCCTTTGTGGAACCCAGAACACTGGCCATCCCGTATGCCTCGTCACGGCCTTGTCCAGGATCGCCTCAAAGGCTGTGAGGCTGGGCGTCCTTAACTCGCCTTCAAGGCAATAATCGAAGCGGTACCAGCCGTGTGGGAATCGGCCGGGCGAGTCTTTCGGCAGATCTTTCGTGAGGCTGCGCCAGCGTTCGAATGCGTCGCGCACAAATGCTTCCTGCGCTCCCTGGTCGGTCTGCTCGTCTACCAGACCAACGACGCGCAAGATGTCGAGCGCCTTCGACAGCGTGAGCGTTGTTTCGCCGCGCTCGAAGGCCGCCATCGTTGGAATGCTGACGCTTGCGAGCGCGGCGTGCTCCCGCTGAGTAAGCTTCTCCGCCTTTCGTCGGCGGATGGTCTCGTCGACCAGCGCTCGCCAGTTCAAAGGCGTCATCCCGCGAACATTCTCAGGCATGCGTTTGTCACGATCTCTGCGAAGCGAGTTCTGAAGCCGTCTGGGCTTTCCGCGGCGGGCGGAGCAATAATCGGTGCTGCCTTGCGCACCTGCCGTTCGAGATCCACAAAGGCTTGGTCGACCACTCGCGTTGGCAAGCCGATCTCTAGCCCGAAGCGCCGAAACAGGGATTGATCAGCTTCGTCGAGCTTTACTCGTCGCCCACCAATGTTTAGCGCCAGCGTCTGATCAAAGCTGTCGTAGATCGCG
The DNA here is from genome assembly GCF_016805305.1 of Falsiroseomonas ponticola. Lineage (GTDB taxonomy): Bacteria > Pseudomonadota > Alphaproteobacteria > Acetobacterales > Acetobacteraceae > Falsiroseomonas > Falsiroseomonas ponticola. Next base: position 30,437 of record NZ_JAERQN010000022.1, read on the forward strand.
GTGTTCAACACGTCATACACAGGCGACAGGCGCAGTCCTGCTGGTGTTTCCAGCAGCGAGAAATTCTTCAAGTGCGCATCACAGTTACCGATGAGCGCGAAGACGAGCAAGCGTCGATAGAAGCGTGACAGGTCGATTGGTGGGCGCACCGAATGCTGCTTGATGATCGACGCAATATCCTCATACGCTGCATTGTACTTGCCCGCGTAGTCCTGCCCTCGAGGTTTGCACAGAATCTGTGCGCAATCCTCGAGCCTCAGCTTTTCGCCGCGTGCGCCCCGATCGAACCGGGTGACGACAAGGGCTTGCTCCTCGACTACTGAAACATGGGCCAGCTCGAACTTCGTGACTTCGGTCGCACCGAGCACGGCAGCCGTCCAGCGCAGGCTTAGGGCCTCGTTGCGAACCAGGCTCTGGATCCGATCCGAGTTGAACTTGGCGATGTAAGGCGCGAGCCCTTGAGGGGCTGCCGGTCGGAAGGCGTTTCCCTCCTTCACCACGAGGAGCTTCTTCTGGATGCCGGAGACCGTCCTGCCAGGGCTCGCCGTCGCCTCGGTGATCTCGGGAGCTGGGGCAAGATCGCCAGGTGGACGCAGGCTCACTGCACCAATGCAGTCGGCGCCGTACCTCAGGAGGAGGCCGAGATCGTCTTCCTCGACCACGTGAGCGACCCTGGCCTGCTGCTCACGCAGCCATCCCTCTGGCGCGAGATGCTCGAAGAACGGATGAAGCCCTCGGGCCCACTCATGCTCCCGCCGAACCGCTGGGAAGCAACATGCGATGTCATCGTTCCAGTCTGGAGCGTAGGTAAAGCGGGTCCCACCGCCGGCTGTCTCTGCCAGGCTGCCTGCTAGCTGGTCCTTGTACAGGATGTCGGCGGTCCGCGAAGCCATGCTAAGGTTTGCTTTCATCCCTGCTCGACATAGCCAAAAATTAGCCCCTAAGAGCAGGCGTGCCTTCCTATATGGCCTACGGGACCTAAAAAGCAAGACATAACTTTATTCACGGCTTTCGGTCGGTCGGAAGAAAGTCATAGCTTTCTTTGGGCGTGATTCTCGGCCTTCCACTTCGCCTCACCAAGCCAAACCTTCGCAAGTGCGGCAGCCACCCCGCCTCCCTGCATTCTGCACGTCAACAGGTCGGCGACGGTTCGAATCCCGGTGCACTCCCTCCGCCAGCCCAGCCCTTCCGCCCCCCTTCCCGATCGGGTGATCGCCGCCGTCAGGCGGGCTCCTCCATGAATCGCCGCAGCGCGGGGGCCCAGAGGGCTGCCTCGGTCCCGCTGGCCAGGTGGCCGTGGTCGCTGTCGATCTCCTCGTAGCGTGCCCTCACGCCCGCCCTGGCGAGGGCTTGCATTACCTCGGCGGCCAGCGATGGGGGGAAGAGGCGGTCGGTGCGGGAGAGCACGTAGAGCACCCGCGCCCGGATGCGGCCAAGCTCGGCCCGCAGGTCGTAATGGTCCAGCGCCCGCCCCAGGACCAGCAGCGAATGGGCATCGGCCGCCGCCGCCCATTCCCGGGCCCGGCGCGTGATCTCCGCATCCCGCGCCGGCCGGTCCGGCATTTGCCGCGCGAGTTCCTCGTCCAGGCCGTAGCGGCGCAGCGTCTCCTCCCGCACCGCCGTCATCGTCGCCAGCACGCCGCCGGGCCGGTCGTAGTAGTGGCCATCGTTCCAGCCCGGATCCGCCGCCAGGCGCGCGGCCAGCGGGGTGGGATCGAGCGAGCGTGGCGCGGTCAGCCCGCTGACGGCGGCGACCAGGCCGCCGACGAAGTCCGGATGCTCGACACCCCAGGTGAAGGCCTGGAAGCCGCCATAGGACGGGCCGACCACGGCATGCAGCGCGCGCACGCCGAGCGCCTCCAGCAACCGGCGCTGCGCCATGACGATGTCGGCCAGCGTGATCGGCGGGAAATCCGGGCCATAGGGGCGGCCTGTCGCCGGGTTGGCGCTGCGCGGCCCGGTGGAGCCGAAGGCGGAGCCCAGCATGTTGGAACTGACCACGAACCAGCGATCCGTATCGATCGCGAGCCCCGGCCCGACAAGCCCCGACCAGCCGCCCTCCGAGGCGCCCGAGCCGCCCTCGATGAAGCTGTGGGAGGAGGTGTAGCCATGCGTCAGCAGCACCGCGTTGCGCCCATCCCGCGCCAGGCGCCCGCGCGTGATGTAGGCCAGCCGCGCGCCGCGCAGCGTTCCGCCGAGCCGGAGCGGCAGGTCGCCGATGTCCTGGAATGCCGTCATGGCTCGCCCCGCCTTTCCTCCAGCATGATCCGCGCCTCGGCCGTCAGCGCCGCCAGCGCGCGGCCGAGCGCCGCGTAGTCATCCTCCCCCAGGCAGGCGCGCAGCCGGCGCTCCCGCTCCAGCGAACCGCCCAGGCCATCGCGCAGCACCGCGATGCCCGCCGGCGTCAGCGACAGCATCTGGCGCCGGCGGTCGGCGGCATCGCCTTCCTGGACGACCAGCCCCTTCGCCGCGAGTTCGAAGGACGCCCGGCTGACCTGGCTGTGGTCGAGCGAGGCCATCCGTGCCACCGCGCCCGAGGTGGATGGTCCCATCCGGTTCAGCATCACCAGCACGCGCCATTGCCGGCTCGACAGGCCGAGGTCCTGCCCGACCGAGGCGTCCACCAGCCGCGCCAGCACCTGCGAGAGGACCGAGACGCGGAAGGTGATCAGCGTCTCCGGCGCGTGGCGGCGAAGCTCCCCGGCGGTCGCCCGCGTCCGGCGTTTCTGTGCTGAGGCAATATTTGACATGACACGGAATACTCCTACACTCCGGCGCCGGAGGAAACCCAGCATGCCACTCGTCACGCGACGCCGCATGATGCTGGCCGCCAGCGCGCTCGCGCTGCCCTGGCCGGCCCGCGCGCAAACCTTCCCGGCGCGCGCGGTCACGCTGGTGGTCTCGCAGGGGCCGGGGTCGGGCAGCGACATCAGCGCGCGCATCCTGGCGACCCAGATGGCGCCGGTGCTGCGCCAGCCCGTGGTGGTGGAGAACCGCACCGCCGGCGGCGGCATCGTGGCGCACCAGGCGATCGCGCGCGGGCCGGCCGATGGCTACAGCCTGCTCTTCTCCTCGACGGCGGCGCTGCTGATCCAGCCGGTGATGAACCCGGCGGCGCAATACGGGCTCGACGATTTCGCGCCTGTCGCCTCCGTGCTGCGCGCGGCCTTCGTCGTGCTGGTGGCGAACACGCCCTCGGCGCCGCGGACGATCGGCGACCTGCTGGCCCTGCTGCGCCGGACGCCATCGGCCTATGCATCGTCCGGCGTCGGCACGCTCACGCACCTCGCCAGCGAGGCGATGCTGCGCCGCGCCGGCGTGCAGGCCAACCACATCCCCTATCGCGGCAGCGGTGCCGCGCTGACCGACCTGATCAGCGGCCAGGTGGTCTTCGCGACCGACAGCCTGACTGCCGCCACGCCGCACATCGCGGGCGGCCGGCTGAGGGCGCTGGCGGTGACCGGCGCACAGCGCGAGGCCGCGCTGCCGGAGGTGCCGACCCTGGCCGAGGCCGGCCTGCCCGGCCCGCCGATCGCCGTGCTCGGGGGCCTGTTCGCCGCCCGCACGACGCCGGTGGAGACGCTGTCGGTGCTGGGCGCCGCGGTGGACCGGGCGCTGGCCGAACCGGACCTGATCGCGCGCTTCGCCGCATCCCAGACCGACATCCTGCGCGAGCCGAGGGAGGCCTTCGCGCAGCGGCTGCGGGACGAGGCGCCGTTCTGGCGACAGCTCGTGCGGGACCTGGACCTTCGCGTCGAATGAGCGGGCCGGCACGGATGCTGCCGAGGGTCCGCCCCGATGCCGCGCGGCAGGGGCCGCTTGCCGGCATCCGCGTGGTGGACCTGTCGCGGCTGGTGGCGGGCAACATGCTGTCGCTGCAGCTGGCCGATTTCGGCGCGGACGTCATCAAGGTGGAAGCGGCCGGATCCGGAGACACGCTGCGCGCGTGGCGGGAGGCGCATGCCGACCATCCCGGGGGCTTCGACGGCTGGTGGCGCGTCTATGGCCGCAACAAGCGCAGCCTGGCGATCGACCTGCGCGACGAGGATGCGCGGCACTGGCTGCTGCGCCTGGCGGGCACGGCGCAGGTCCTGGTCGAGAGCTTCCGGCCCGGCACGCTGGAGGCGATGGGCCTGGCGCCCGGGGCGCTGCACGCCGCCAATCGGGGCCTGGTCATCGTGCGCCTGTCCGGCTGGGGGCAGACGGGTCCCTATCGCGACCTGCCGGGCTTCGGCAGCCTGATCGAGGGCTTCTGCGGCTTCGCCGACAAGCACCGGCAGCCCGATGGCACGCCGGGGCTGCCGAACATGGCCCTGGCCGACATGGTCACCGGCCTGACCGGCGCCTTCGGCGTGATGGCCGCGTTGCGGGAGGTGGAGGTGCGCGGCGGGCGCGGGCAGGTGATCGACCTGTCCTTGCTGGAACCCATGGTGGCCATCATGGGCCCGGACGTCACCAACGCCGCCGCCACGGGACGGCCGCCGGAGACGCTGAAGATCGCCTCGCCCCGCGGCGCCTATCGCTGCGCCGATGGCGGCTGGGTGTCGCTGTCGGGTTCGACCGACAGCATGGCTCGGCGCGTCTTCGAGGCGATCGGCCGGCCCGAGCTGTGCGAGGATCCGCGCTTCGCCACCAATGCCGCGCGCCTGGCCCATGACGCGGAGATCGAGGCGATGCTCGCCGGCTTCATCGGCGCCATGGACCGGGAAGCGGCGCTCGCGCTGTTCCGCGCGCGCGGCGTCACCGTGGGGCCGATCCATGACGCGGCGTCGCTGCTGCGCGATCCGCATGTCGCCGCACGCGGCGTCTATGTGGAGGAGGAGGGCGCGGGCACGGTGATGCATGCCGTCACGCCGCGCCTTTCCGGCACGCCGGGCGGGCTGCGCCGCACCGCGCCCCGCTGCGGCGAGCATTCCGCGGAGATCCTGGCCGAACTCGGCGCAAGGCCGGAGGAGGTCGCGGCGCTGGCGGCGAAGCGGGCGGTCCGATGCGGGTGAGGACGGCGCGGTCCCTGCTCTTCCTGCCGGCGACCTCGCCGCAGCTCCTCGCCAAGGCGATGGAACGCGGCGCGGATGCGCTGGTCGTGGACCTCGAGGATTCGGTGCCGCCGGCGCGCAAGGCGGAGGCGCGGCCCCTTGCAGCCGCGGCGCTGCGCGACCTGGCCGCGCGCGGCGCGGCGCTGGTGCTGCGCGTGAATGCGGACCCCGCCCTCTGGGCGCACGATATCGCGGCGATCCCGACCGCCATCGCGGTGACGGTGATGCTGCCCAAGGTCGAAGTCGCCGCGCAGGTCGCGGCGCTGGCGGCGCGGCTCGGCCCGCAGGCGACGATCGCGGCGCTGGTCGAGACGCCGCGCGGCGTGCTGGAAGCGCCGCGCATCGCCGCCGCGCCGTCCCTCTGCGCGCTGGGCTTCGGCGCGGAGGATTATGCGGCGGCGGTCGGGCTGGCGCCCGCGCCGGCCTCGCTCAGCGTCCCGGCGCAGATGGTCGGAATCGCCGCCCATGCCCATGGCCTCGCCTTCTGGGGCCTGGCGGGCAGCGTGGCGGAGACGGCGGATATGGAGGCCTTCGGCGCGCTGGTGCGCCTGTCGCGCCAGATCGGCTTCACCGGCAGCGTCTGCATCCATCCGCGCCAGGTCCCGGTGGTGAATGCGGGCTTCGGCCCGACGCCGGAGGAGATCGCCTGGGCGCGGCGCGTGGTCGCGGCGGCCGAGGAGGCCCGCGGCCGGGGCGAGGGCGCGATCCTGCTCGATGGCCGGATGATCGACCGGCCGATCGAGGACCGCGCGCAGCGCTGGCTGGCGGGGGTCGCCGCCCGCTAGAGCGTGATCGGCTTACACTGAAGCGTATCCGGCATGGGCGAAGTAATTGGCGCACTCGGTTGGTGAGAACTCGCCAAGCAACGAGCCAATGCGATGCCAGACGGCAGCGATGGA
>NZ_JAERQN010000023.1 GCF_016805305.1 Falsiroseomonas ponticola
CCCCGCTGGGCCCCCCCGGGGGGGGGGGGGGGCCCCCCCCCCCCCCCCCCCCCCCCCCCGGGGGGGGGGGGGGGGGGGGGGGGGGGGGCCCCGCCCCCCCCCCTCAGAACCTGTTCAGCCGCGCGCGGGACAATTCCATCCCCCGCCCCTCCGCATTGCTGCACCGCAGCCCCGCCTGCCCCGATGTGCAGGCCACGCCGGCCCCGCGCCAGGTCGCGCCATAGGCCAGCACCGGCAGCCGCTGGTTGACCACCAGATCCCCCGCGCAGAGCACCTCGGACGGCCCCCGCGCCGCCAGCCCATAGGCATGCCCCCAGTCGCTGTCGCATTCCGGCGGCGAAGGCGGGCGGGCGAAGCTGAAGTTCACGATCTCGCACCGCAATGCCCGTTCCATGACCTCGCACCGGATATTGCCGGAGGGCAACTGGAAGCCTTCCTGGGCCGATGCTAGGACCGGAAAGAGACCGAAAACCGCGATCCATCGGATCATTCGTCACCCCGCAGCGCTTCTATCGGCAGGATGATCGCCCCCATGAGCTTCAAAACCATTGATGCGCTCGACGCGGCCCCCAATGGCGTTGCCGGCAAGCGCGTGCTGCTGCGCGCCGACCTGAACGTGCCGGTGCGCGACGGCCACATCACCGACCGCACGCGGATCGAGCGCCTGGCGCCGACCATCCGGGAACTGGCGGAGAAGGGCGCGCGCGTCATCGTCTGCAGCCATTTCGACCGGCCCAAGGGCAAGCGCGTGCCGGAGATGTCGCTGAAGCCGATGCAGGAAGCGCTGGCCGCCGCGCTCGGCCGCCCCGTCGCCTTCGCCGATGACTGCATCGGCCCCGAGGCGGAAGCCGCCGCCGCCGCGCTCGGGGATGGCGAGGTGCTGCTGCTGGAGAACACCCGCTACCACGCGGGCGAGGAGAAGAACGACCCGGCGCTCTCCGCCGGCCTCGCCAGGCTCGGCGACGTCTTCGTCAACGATGCCTTCTCCGCCGCCCATCGCGCGCACAGCTCGACCGAGGGCGTGGCCCGCCTGCTGCCCGCCTATGCCGGAAGGCTGATGGAGGCGGAGCTGAAGGCGCTGGACGCGGCACTCGGCAATCCCGCCCGCCCCGTCGTCGCCATCGTCGGCGGCGCCAAGATCAGCACCAAGCTCGACCTGCTGGGCAACCTCTCGGGCAAGGTGAACGTGCTGGTCATCGGCGGCGCCATGGCCAACACCTTCCTCGCCGCCCAGGGCCACGCCATGGGCAAGTCCCTGCAGGAAGCGGAGATGCACGACACCGCCCGCGCCATCATGGCCGAGGCCGCGGCCAAGGGCTGCGAGATCCTGCTGCCCGTGGACCTGGTCGTGGCCGGGGAGTTCAAGGCCAATGCCCCCTCCCGCACCGTCGCGATCGACCGCGTGCCGCCGGACATGATGGCCCTCGATGTCGGGCTCGACACGGTGGCGATGGTGGAGGACCGGCTGCGCACCGCCTCCACCCTGGTCTGGAACGGCCCCTTCGGCGCCTTCGAGATCCCGCCCTTCGACACGGCGACGGTCGCGGTGGCGCAGACGGTGGCGAGCCTCACCGCCTCCTCCGGCCTGAAATCCATCGCCGGCGGCGGCGACACCGTCTCGGCGCTGCGCCATGCCGGGGTGATGGAGCGGATGACCTATGTCTCCTCCGCCGGCGGCGCCTTCCTCGAATGGCTGGAAGGCAAGACGCTGCCGGGCGTGGCGGCGCTGGAACAGGGCTGAGCCCAGGCTCCCTCCCCCGGCAGGGGGAGGGGGTTGGATGCGGGGCGCCGCCCCGCCCCCGACATTTCCCGACAATCTTCACTCTTTTTGAAGAATTGTCGTGGTTGCTACCTATGGTTGCTAGAGTGTTAACGGCAGGGGGGGGCACGCTCCCCCCATGCGTATCATCCGTCCCACCGCCGCGATTTCTTCTGGCCGCTTTACCAAGCGTTCAGACCTCCGCCCCATGGTGGTGCGCATGATCAGCATGAATTCCCTGGCCGCCTTCACGGCCGAGGTCTCGCGGATGCCGGGCCTCGCGCAGGTCCGCGGCGTCACCGGCCAGCAGGGCCAGCCCGCCGGCGCGGAAGCGCCGCAGCGCAAGCTCGAAAGCCTGCCCGCCATGCCCAGCGCCCCCACGCCGCGCGGATCGCTGCTCGACCTTCGCGTCTGAGGCGCCCCGCCCCGCCGCTGCCCCACCCGGCCTGACCACGAGGCCGGGATTTCGCGCGACTCGCCGCCCCCGCACCATTCCCGCATCGCCGAATGCCTTGCCCCCGGCGCGCCGAGGGGCCACCCTTCGGCCATGTCCAGCACGGCAACCCGCTTCGTCCGCCGCACCCCGGAAGGGGAGGATCGCGACCGCCTGACCTGCGCGGATTGCGGCTACATCGCCTATGAGAATCCGAAGATCGTCACCGGCTCCGTCGTCGTGGTGGACGGGAAGGTCATGCTCTGCCGCCGCGCCATCGAACCGCGCCGCGGCTTCTGGACCATCCCCGCCGGCTACATGGAGCTGGACGAGACGGTGGAGGAAGCCGCGATGCGCGAAGCGCGGGAGGAAGCCTGCGCCGAGCTGGCGCTGGACGGCATCCTCGCGGTCTATTCCATCGCGCGCATCGGCCAGGTGCAGGTGCTGTTCCGCGCCCGCCTCGCCGCCCCCGGCTTCGCGCCCGGCCCGGAAAGCCTGGAGGTCCGCCTCTTCGCCTGGGAGGAGATCCCCTGGGCCGACCTCGCCTTCCCCTCCGTCCACTGGGTCCTGAAGGCGTGGCGGGAGGTGGGGGACGGCCCGCTCGGCGCGCCCCGCACCAATCCCATCGAGGATCGCCGCGGCACCGGCGGCCTGGCGGAGGGTTCATGACGCCGCGCAGCATCCCCACCCTCCTGGTCACCCTGATGGCGCTGCCCGCCGCCGCGCAGGGCACCCCGGCCGTGACGACCGAAACCGCCACCCTGCCCCGCATCCCGGTCACCCGGCCCGAAGCGCCCCGGCCGGAGGTGACGCGCCCCGAGGTGACGCGCCCGGTGGTGACGCGGCCGGAGACGCCGCGCCCCGAACGCCCGCGCACCGCGCGCGCGGCGGAGCCGCTGCCCCTGCCGCCCCCGCCCGCCCCGCCCGTGCTGGTCCCCTATGCCGGCTGGGATGCCGCCCCGGTGCCGAACCGCGCGATCGAGGCCCCGCCCGACCGCTTCGCCCGGCCCGCGCGCACGACGCTGGAGCCCACCATCATCGAGCCCTATGAGCGCCGCCGCGGCTTCACCTTCGGCCGCGAACACGCGCCCGACCGCACCGACCGCCTGTTCAACGAGATCGCGCCCGGCGCCCGGCTCCGCATCCCGCTCGACTGATCAGCGCATCGGGATGGGATAGAGCAGCCCGCCCCGGTCGTAGAGCTGGTTCAGCCCGCGGGCGAGGCCGATCGGCGATCCCGCGCCCAGGTTCCGCTCATACACCTCGGCATAGTTGCCGACCTGCGTGACCACCCGGAACATCCAGTCATCCGCCAGGCCCAGCGGCGCGCCCATCCCCGGCAGCCCGCCCAGCAGCCGGCGGATGCGCGGCGGCCCGCTGTCCCGCAGCGTCGCGGCATTGGCGGATGTGATGCCCATCGCCTCGGCCTCGGTCAGCGCATTCACCGTCCAGAAGGCGATCTGCTCCCACCCCCGGTCGCCATCCCGCACGAAGGGGCCGAGCGGCTCGCGGCTGATCACGTCGGGCAGCACCGCATGGTCCGCCGTGCCGAAGCGCGTCGCGACCAGCCCGGCCAGCGGCACGCGGTCCGCGCTCAGCGCCTCGCAGCGCCCCTCGCCATAGGCGGCCAGCAGCTCGGGCAGCGTCGGCAGGGGCAGCGGCGTCAGCGATATCCCCGCCCGCTTCGCCGCATCCGACAGCGCGAGTTCATTGGTCGATCCCGCCGTCACGCAGACGGTGCGGCCCGCCAGGCCCGAGAGGTCCTCGATGCCGGAGGCGCGGCGCACCACGAAGCCCTGGCCATCGAAGACCGTGACCCCCGCTGCGGCGAGGCCGAGCGCGGTGTCGCGCATCATGGTCTGGGTCGCGGCGCGGGCCACCAGGTCCACCCGCCCGGCCGCGGTGGCCGCCAGGCTGTCCGCCATGCTGCCCGGCACGAAGCGCACCTTACCCGCATCGCCCAGCACGGCGGCGGCGACGGCGCGGCAGGTATCGGCATCGATGCCCGCGACCCTTCCATCCGGCCCCGCCGCGGCGAAGCCCGGCAGCCCGGTATGGATGGCGCAGGTCACCTCCCCGCGCGCCCGCACGGCGTCGAGGGTGGGAGACTGCGCGGCCGCCGCCATGGGCAGCGCCAGCAGCAGGGATGCGATCAGGTGGCGCATGGCGATGTCTCCCGCGTCAGCGCAACGGCATCGGGTAGTGCAGCCCGCCGCGGTGCCAGTTGTCGTTCAGCCCGCGATCCAGCCCGAAGGGGCTGCCGGCGCCGAGGTTACGGTCGAACACCTCGCCATAATGGCCGACCTGCTCGATCACCCGCAGCGCCCAGTCATCCGAGAGGCCGAGCGCCGCGCCGATCCCCGGCTCCACCCCCAGCAACCGCCACAGCGCGGGCTCGTTCCGGCGCACCGCCTCCAGCAGGTTGCCGCTGCCGGCTTCCAGCTCCTCCGCCTCCAGCAGCGCCTGCAGCGTCCAATAGACGATGGCCCGCCAGGCCGCGTCCCCCGCCCGCACGAAGGGGCCGAGCGGCTCCCGCGTCACCACCGTCCGCAGCACGCGGAAGCCGGCGGGGTTCGCCAGGTCCGTGACGCGCCGGATCATGAGCTGGGAGGCATCGGATGCCGCGGCATCGCACTGCCCGGCCTCCAGCGCGCGCACCATGGCCGTGCCGTCCGGCGCCTCGATGATCGTCGCCGCGCCGATGGTGTAGTCCAGCGCGTCCCGCGTCGCGGCGCCGCCCGCCGCGCTGATGCAGACCCGCCGCCCCGCCAGGTCCGCCGGCAGCGTCACGGCGCTGCCCTCGGGCACCAGGAAGCCCATGCCGTCGTGGTAGAGCGTGCCGGCCGAGGCCACGCCCCGCCCCGCCTCCCGCGCATAGAGCCGCGTGGCGTTGCGCGCGACCAGGTCGCCGGCCCCGGCCTCCAGCGTGGCCAGCGCCTCCGCCACCGTCGCCGCGACGGCGAAGCGCACCTTCCCCGCATCGCCCAGCGTGGCGGCCGCGATGGCGCGGCAGAAATCGGCATCGATCCCGCGCATCACCCCCGCCGCATCCGGCGCGGAGAAGCCGGGCAGCGACCCGTTGACGATGCAGCGGACTTCGCCCCGCGCGCGGACCTCCGCCAGGGTGGGGCTGGCGGTCTGCGCCGCGGCGGGCATGGCCAGCAGCAGGGCGGCAAGGACATGGCGGATCATGGCGCGGTCCTCAGCAGCCGGTGGCGACGACGCGGCAGGCACCCACGCCCGGCAGGCGCCGGCAGGAATCCAGCGCCGCCGCCTCCGCCGCCTGCGCCGTCTCCGCCGTCGCGGTCACGTTGCGGTTCAGCACCATGGTGCTGATGTCGCTGGTCATCGCCACGGCGCTGGGGTGGCGGGACACCGCCTGCACCAGCGCGCCGCAGCGGTTCACCAGCTCCTCCACGAATTTGCACGGCACCCGCCCGGCCATGGTCTGGCAGGACCGCACCGCCGCGGTGTTCACCGCCAGGCGGTCCGTGGCCCCGTTGCCGAAGCCCCAGGCCGCCATCGGCGCATCCGTCGCGTAGATGGCGCCGAAGCGGCTGCCCGGCGGCGGCGCGGCGGAAGGGCCGGAGGCCACGCCCCGCCCGTCGCTCGCCGCCACCGCGGCCTGGGCGGTGCCGACCGGCTGGAAGCACGGCCCCGCCGCGACGCCCCCGGTGCTGGCGCCGCAGACCGCGAGCCCCGGCCGCCCGTTGCGCTGCGCCGGCAGGGCCATGCGGTACATGGTCCCCTCGCGGCAGCGGCTGTCCCAATAGGCGGTGCGGGCGCCATCGAAGCCGGAGAAGGCGATGGCGAGGATCGCCTGGCACCCCGCGCCGCTGCCGGTGATGAAGCGGAACACCTCCGCCCGCCGTGCCGCCTCCTCCATCCCCGCGAGCTGGTCATGCAGCGGATTGCCGGTCTGTGCCCGGGCCGCGGGAACGCTACCCAGCGCAAGGGCGCCGACGAGCAAGGCGAGACGGACCGCGGGAGACGGCGAGCATCGAGGCATGAGATGGCGATCCCCTGGCGACGACATTCGCGCCTGGCGCGAATGTCCCGCCCTGCTTCGCGCGCCATGGAATAATCAACAAGCGAGGAGATTCATGGCGACCATCACGATTCATTGATCGTCGCAAAGATGAGGCGCGGGGCGCATCCGGGAACGCCGCCGCATCCCGCCCGCACCGCGCCGCGTGCAATCAGCCGAGGCCCACCAACCCCCGCGCGAAATCCCGGGCCGTGAAGGGCCGCAGATCGGCCGCCTTCTCGCCCACGCCCACCATATGGACCGGCAGCCCGATCTCCTGCGCCAGCGCCACCACCACGCCGCCCTTGGCGCTGCCGTCGAGCTTGGTGACGGCCAGGCCCGAGACCTCCACCATCTCCTTGAAGATGCGCACCTGCTGGATGGCGTTCTGGCCCGTGGTGGCGTCCAGCGTCAGCAGCACGGAATGAGGGGCGGAAGGCTCGGTCTTCCGCATGACGCGGATGATCTTCCGCAGCTCCTCCATCAGCGCGCTCTTGTTGTGCAGCCGCCCGGCGGTATCCACCAGCAGCACGTCCACGCCTTCCGCGCGCGCCCGCGCCAGCGCGTCATGCGCCAGCCCCGCGGCATCGGCGCCCTGCTTCGCGGGGGCCACGACGGCGCAACCCGTTCGCTCGCCCCATATCTGGAGTTGCTCCACCGCGGCGGCCCGGAAGGTGTCGCCGGCGGCGAACATCACCTTCAGCCCCTGGTCGCGATATTGCTGGCCGAGCTTGGCGATGGTCGTCGTCTTGCCCGTGCCGTTCACGCCCACCATCAGCACGACATGCGGCACATGGCCGCGATCGATGACCAGCGGCTGCGCGACGGGGGCCAGGATCTCCGCGATCGCCTCCGCCAGCGCGGCCTTCACCTCCTCGTCCGTCACTTCCTTGCCGAAGCGCGTCTTGCGGAAGCCCTCCACGATGCGCCGCGCGGCCGCCACGCCAAGGTCGGCGGCGATCAGCGTCTCCTCCAGCTCCTCCAGCGCCTCCTCATCCAGGCGGCGCTTGCGGAAGACGGTGGTGATGGCATCCGTCAGCCGCGCGGTGGAGCGCGACAGCCCGGCCTTGAGGCGCGCGAACCAGCCGCCCTTCGCGGCCTCCTGCGGCTCGGGCCCGGGCTCGGTCGCGGGCGGGGGCGGGGGCTCCGGTGCCGGCGGCGTTTCCGGCACGCTGCGCGCCAGCGCCTCCCGCAGCGCGGCATCGTCATCGGTGGCCGGCGGCGGCGGTGTCTCCGGCATCGCCGGCGGCTCGGGCACCACAGGCAGCCGCGCCTCGAAATCCGGCGTGGTGCCGGCGGCGGGGGGCGCCGGCGGCACGGGCAGCACCGGCGCCTGCTCCGGCACGGCATTGCCGGGCGGGTAGAGCTGCGGCGGATGCCCCGGCTGTTCAGGGGTGGGGGCGGGCGCCGGTTCCCTGCCGCGGATCCGGTCCCAGAGGCCCTTGAGTGCCATGGATGCTACGCCGCCTCCGCGATCAGGCCCTGGTCGTCCACGCCAACGACGCGCAGCCGGCGCAGTTCGCCGGCCTGGCCGCGCCCCTCCGCCAGCCGCACCGGCGCGAAATGCTCGGAATGCCCGCGGCCGGAGGCCTCGAACAGCACGCGCTCCTCCGCGCCGATCCGCCCTTCCTGGAAGCGCCGCGCCGCCTGGCGCCCGGCCTCCCGCAGCCGCGCCGCGCGCTCCCGCCGGAGCGGCACGGGCACCTGCGGCATGCGCTCTGCCGGCGTGCCGGGGCGTTCGGAATAGGGGAAGACGTGCAGGAAGCTCAGCCCCGCCTCCTCCACCAGCGCCAGCATCGCCGCGAAATGCGCCTCGGTCTCGGTCGGGAAGCCCGCGATCAGGTCGGCGCCCAGCGCGATGTCCGGCCGCAGCGCCCGCGCCCGCCGTGCCAGCGCCAGCGCGCCCGCCCGCGAATGGCGCCGCCGCATCCGCTTCAGGATCAGGTCGTCCCCGTGCTGGAGCGAGAGGTGCAGATGCGGCATCAGCCGCGCCTCCTCCGCCAGCAGCCGCCACAGATCCTCATCGAGCGCGGCGGGGTCGATCGAGGAAAGCCGCAGCCGCGGCAATTCCGGCACCAGCGCCAGCAGCCGCCGCACCGCCTGGCCCAGCGTGGGCCGCCCCGGCAGATCGGGCCCGTAGCTCGCGATATCGACGCCGGTCAGCACCACCTCCCGGTACCCCGCCGCCACCAGCGCCCGCGCCTGCTCCACCAACTGGCCGAGCGGGACGGAGCGGGAGGGGCCGCGCCCCTGCGGGATGACGCAGAAGGTGCAGCGGTGGTCGCAGCCCTGCTGCACCTGCAGCATGGCCCGCGCGCGCCCCGCGAATTCCGTCACCAGCGGCGGCGCCAGCGGCGCGGCCTCGATGGCGGGCACCGGCCCGGCGGGCGCAACCCAGGCCTCGGGCTTCAGCTTCTCCCCATTGCCGATCACCCGCGCCACGCCAGGCAGCGCGGCCCAGGTATCGGGCGCGATCTGCGCCGCGCAGCCCGTGACGATGATGCGGGCGCCAGGCTTTTCCCGCGCCACGCGGCGGATCGCCTGGCGGGCCTGCGCCTCGGCCTCCGCCGTCACGGCGCAGGTATTCACCAGCACCGTCCCCGCCCCGTGCCCGGCCGCCGCCGCGAGCCCGCGCATGGCCGCGGATTCGAAGGCGTTGAGCCGGCAACCGAAGGTCAGGACCTCCGGCATCATGCGCCGAAGGCCGCGGGGTCCAGTTGGCCCGTGAAGCTGGTGGCGACGGGGCCGGTCATCAGCACATGCCCGTCGCCCTCCCGCCATTCCATCACCAGGTCGCCGCCCGGCATGGTGATGGTGGCGCGCCGCCCGGTCAGGCCGCGGCGATGGGCATTGACGATGGTGGCGCAGGCGCCGGAGCCGCAGGCCAGCGTCAGCCCCGCGCCGCGTTCCCAGATCACCAGCCGGATATGCTCCGGCGAGGTCACCTGCGCGAAGCCGATATTGGCGCGGTCCGGGAAGATCGGGTGCGTCTCCAGCCGGGGCCCGATCTCCCGCACGGGAATGGCGTCGAGGTCGTCCACGAAGAAGGTCGCGTGGGGATTGCCCATGGAGCACGCCGCCGGGTCCGCGACCGGGCCGAGGGCGAGCGGCACATGCAGCGTGTCGGCAGCCTCGCGCAGCGGCACGTCCTGCCAGCCGAGCCTGGCCGGCCCCATATCCGCCCGCCACAGCCCGCCGGGCAGGCGCTCCACCGGCAATTCCCCCGCGATGGTCCGCACCACTACCCGGTCCTTGCCAAGCTCGTCCGCGACGAGGGAGGCGATGCAGCGCGTCGCATTGCCGCAGGCGCCGGCCTCCGACCCATCGGGGTTGCGGATGCGCATGAAGACGTCCGAGCCCGCCGGCGCGGGCTCCATGACGATGAACTGGTCGCAGCCGATGCCGAAATGCCGGTCCGCGATCCCCGCGGCCTGGCGCGGCGTCAGCCCGAGGTCGGCGGCACGCCCATCCAGCACGACAAAGTCGTTGCCCAGGCCATGCATCTTGCGGAAGGGGATCATCACGTTCGGCATATAGAGCGCCCCCACCCCTGTTGGAACCCGGGCCCTCCGCGCCGTCATCGGCCCGACCGCGACCCGTCATCGGCCTGTCGCCCGCGCCCCCTACAAGCGGCCGCGATGAAGGAGGCCGCCATGCCCACCCGCCGCGCGATCCTCGGCACCGCCCTGGCCCTGCCCGCCCTGCTGCCCCGCGTCGCCGGCGCGCAGGCGGATACCCGCCCCGTGCTGCGCGTCGCCGTCCAGGCCCTGCCGCCGACGCTGGAGCCGCTGGAAGCCATCTCCAATGTCGGGCTGCGCGTCAGCGGCAATGTCTTCGACACGCTCTGGCGCCGGGATTTTTCCGCAGAGGCGCGCGAGGGCGGCCAGCGGCTGACGCCCTTCCTGGCGACCAGCCTGGAAAGCCGCGATCCCCTCACCTGGGTCGCGACGCTGCGTCCCGATGCCCGCCTGCATGATGGCGGGCTGATGACCAGCGCCGATGTCCTCTCCACCTTCTCGGCGGAGCGGATGTGGGGCCCGACGGTGCAGACCTTCGAGGGCCGCGTGAATTTCGGCCACCTGGCGGGCGTGGAGGCCGATGGCCCGCACCGCGTGGTCTTCCGCACGAGGACGCCCGATGCCGTCATGCCGCAGCGCCTGGCCGCCTATGGCGGCTGGATCCACAG
This sequence comes from Falsiroseomonas ponticola, assembly GCF_016805305.1. GTDB lineage: Bacteria > Pseudomonadota > Alphaproteobacteria > Acetobacterales > Acetobacteraceae > Falsiroseomonas > Falsiroseomonas ponticola. The sequence continues at coordinate 10,406 of NZ_JAERQN010000023.1, forward strand.
CGCCGCCGCATATGCGGAAGGCGGCCTGCAGGGCATGCGGACGCGCCCCATCGGCACAGGCCCCTACCGCGTCGCCAGCTTCCAGCGCGACCAGCGCGTGGTGCTGGACGCGCATGATGACTACTGGGGCGGCCGCCCGCCCGCCCGCCAGGTGGTCTTCACCGTCGTGCCCGAAGCCTCCTCCCGCCTCGCCGGCCTGCGCGCGGGGGACTACGACCTCGTCACCAACCTCCTGCCCGAGCAGATCGAGGGGCTGGACCGGAACCCGACCATCGAGGGCGTCGATGTCGCGCTCGATTTCGCCCATATCCTCTACTACGACACGCGCCGCCCCTTCCTGCGGGATGCGCGGGTGCGCCGCGCCCTGAACCACGCGGTGGATACCGAAAGCCTCGGCCGCAGCCTCTGGGGCCCCGCCTTCCGCCCGATGCGCGCCCTCCAGATCCCGGCCTTCGGGGACCTCTACGACGCGAACCGCCGCGGCTTCGCCTTCGACCCCGACCTCTCCCGCCGCCTGCTGCGGGAAGCGGGCTACCGCGGCGAGGAACTGACGATCCGCATCGCGCCCGGCTACTACCTGCAGATGCTCCAGGCCGTGCAGGTCATCCAGCAGATGTGGCTGGCGGTCGGCATCAACACGAAGCTGGAGACGCGGGAGAACCTCTCCCTCATCACCCAGCCCGGCGCCGACATCCGCCCCACCTCCATCGCCTTCCGCTTCCCGGATCCGCTGGGCGGCGGCCTCGCCGTCCATCTCTCCCGCGAATACTCGATGCAGCAGGCCGGCTTCTGGCAGCCCGTCCGCTTCAATGAGATCGTCGATGCGCTGCGCGTCGCGACCGATCCCGCCGAGCGCCGCCGCCTCTTCCTCGCCTTGATGGATGAGTTCGAGGCCGAGGCCCCCGCCCTCATCCTCTATCCCGTCCGCGAATACCTCGCGAAGCGCCGGTCCATCCGGTGGAGCCATCCGCCGCTCTACTTCATGGATTTCCGCGCCTCCGCCCTCTCCTTCGCCTGAGGACCACCATGAGCAAGATCGTCTTCCTCTCCGACCTCCACCTCTCCCCCACCCATGGCTTCTTCTGGGAGAATTTCCGCCTGGCCCGCGACGCCGCCGATGCGGCGGGGGCGGAGGCCGTGGTCGTCAATGGCGACCTCTGCATCAACGGCCCGGACAGCGATGCGGAGATGGATTTCGCGCGCGCGGCGCTCTCGAAGCTTCGCACCCCCGTGCTCGCCCTGCCCGGCAACCACGATGTCGGCGACGAGCCGCCGGGCCAGGACCCCGCGCAGCTGGTGAACGACGCCCGGCTGGATCGCTGGGATGCGCGCTTCGGCACGGATCGCTTCGCCCTCGATGCCGGCGCCTGGCGGCTGATCGGCGTCAACGCCCAGCTCTTCGGCTCGGGCCTCGACCGGGAGAGGGAGCAATGGGACTGGCTGGAGGGGCGCCTCATCGCCTCCTCCCACCGCCGCATCGCGCTGGTGCTGCACAAGCCCCTCTTCATCGAGGAGGAGGGCGAGACGGCCGAGACCGCCTCCTGCCTCACCCCCGGCCCCCGCGCCGCGCTGCTGGCCCTGCTGCGCCGCCACCGCGTGGGCCTGGTCATCAGCGGGCATCTGCATGCGGAGCGGGACCGGGTGGTGGGCGGCATCCGCCACCTCTGGCTGCCGGCGCTGGCCTTCCTCGGCAGCGGGGACCATGGCGGGCGGCCGGCGGTGGGTGCGGTGGTGGTGGATTTCGCCGGCGCCGAAGCCAGCGTCATGCCGCTCGCCGTGCCGCCGCTGGCGCCGCACGACCTGGCCGCCATCAAGGGCCACGGCCGCTACCGCTTCCTGCGCGACATGCCCGCGAGCCCGCCCCCGGCGGAGTGAGACCCTCTCCGGCAACCCCGCCACGGAGCAGACGTTTTCACCAGCATCGCGGGACATCAAGAAGGAATTTCTTTTGCAGGGCCAGGTATTGCGCAACGGAAGAAAAATCATCTTCTCTGGGGCTGAAACGCCGCATCCCCAGGGAAAGACTTCGCCCGTGACCAAGGTCCATGTCATCCACGAGAACGACGCCTGGGTGGAGCCGCTGCGCGCGGCCTTCGACGCGCTCGGCACCCCCTATGAGGAATGGTTCCTCGACACCGGCCTCGTGGATCTGACGCGCCCGCCGCCGGCCGGCGTGTTCTACAACCGCATGAGCGCCTCCTCCCACACGCGCGGCCACCTCTACGCCCCCGAATATGCCGGCGCGGTGATCGAGGTGCTGGAACGCCACAACCGCCCGCTGGTGAATGGCCGCCGCGCGCTGCAGCTGGAGCTCAGCAAGGTCGCGCAATACCAGGCGCTGGCCACGCATGGCATCCCGACGCCGGCGACCATCGCCGTGGTCGGCCGCCAGAACATCTCCGAAGCCGCGGCGAAGCTCGGCTTCCCCCTGATCCTGAAGCACAACCGCGCCGGCAAGGGGCTCGGCGTGCGGCTGGTGCACAGCGAGGCCGGGCTCAAGGAGGCGCTGGCCCTGCTCGACATGAATGGCGACCCGGAAGCCCATCCCCGCGACGGCATCTGGCTGGTGCAGCGCTACATCGAGGCGCCGGCGCCCTTCATCACCCGCGCCGAATTCGTGGGCGGCCGCTTCCTCTACGCCGTGCGCGTGGACACCAGCGAGGGCTTCGAGCTCTGCCCCGCCGATGTCTGCGCGATCGGTGAGGGGGCGGTGTGCCCGGCGGTGGCGCCCACCCACAAGTTCAGCATCATCGAGGGCTTCACCCACCCGCTGATCCACCGGATGGAGGCCTTCCTGATCGCCAACGGCATCGGCGTCGGCGCCATCGAGTTCATCACGGACCGGGACGGCAACACCTTCGCCTATGATGTGAACACCAACACCAACTACAACGGGGATGCGGAGCGGCGCGCCGGCCGGACGGGCGCGCAGACCGGCATGGGGGCGATCGCCGCCCACCTGACCGCCCTGCTGCGCCGGGACGTGCTGGCCCAGGCGGCCTGATCCGAAAAGGGTGGCGCGGGCGGTCCAGTTCGCGCTACGTTCCCCTCGCCAGGCGCCGCTTCGCGCCCGCGGCGGGGGGATACCCCCGCGAAAACGGTGCTAAACCCGTCTAATCGGCATAATCGGCTTAAACGGGTTAGTGGCCTAAAGGTCACAGTATCCGCTAGCGGTTGGCCGCCTTGTTGGTGCCGACATTCTCATGCCACTCCACCGGCAGCCCGTCCCAGCTGGTGATCTGCTTGCCCGGCCATTTGCGGCGGGTATAGACGGCGAAGCCATCTTCCGTGGCCTCCACATAGCCCGACTTGCCGTCGTTCAGCCTGAGCTTCGCCGCCAGCGCCTCGGCCTGTTCCTGCATGTAGGGGTCGGTCATCGTTTCCTCCTGCGGTGCCGCCCCAACGCCTGGCGGGCCGGAACCGTTCTGCCACGGATCGGGCCCCGGGGATTGCGCCGGATCGCCCCCGCCGCTATGAGGCGCCCTCCGCGCGCCAGGCCTTGTGTTGGACATGCCTGGCCGCGGATACGCGTCCCCGCCGCATGGTGCGGCCCCGAACCCCGCGAGGGAGGTAGGGTGCAAGGTGGGACGTGCCCGACCCGACCAGGAGGTCCGAAATGTCCAAGATGAAGACGAAGTCCAGCGTGAAGAAGCGCTTCACGCTGACGGCGACCGGCAAGGTCAAGGCGGGCGTGGGCAACAAGCGCCACATGCTGACCGCCAAGACCAACAAGATGAAGCTGCAGAATCGCGGCACCTTCGTGCTCCGGAAGCAGGACGGCGACACTGTGAAGCAGTGGATGCCCTACGGTGCGGCACGGTAAGGGGAGCGCGGAACCATGGCACGTGTGAAGCGGGGCGTTACGAAGCACGCCCGTCACAAGAAGGTCCTGAAGCTCGCCGAGGGCTATGTCGGCCGGTCCTCCACCGCCTATCGCCCCGCGCTGGAGCGGGTCGAGAAGGCGCTGCAGTATGCCTATCGCGACCGCCGCAACAAGAAGCGCGAGTTCCGGGGCCTCTGGATCCAGCGCATCAACGCCGCGGTGCGCGAGCATGGCCTGACCTATTCCCGCTTCATCGCGGGGCTGAAGGCCGCGGGCATCGAGATGGACCGCAAGGTGCTGGCCGCCGTCGCCTATGACGACGCGGCGGGCTTTGCCGCCATCGTCGAAAAGGCGAAGGGCGCCCTCCCCGCGCAGGCCTGAGCCCCTTCCGGGCAACGGGTTGATCGAAGACAAGAGGGCCGCTCCCGGCAGGGGGCGGCCTTTTGTCTATCGGCGGGAAGGGCATCGGCGTGTCGCTCGATGACGTGGTCAAGCTGCTGAGGGATCGGTTCGAGGAGATCGGCCCGAGTGCCGACCCGCTCTTCGAGGCTGAGGAGGTCGCAACCTGGGCCGCAGCAGCGGGTATCGAACGCCACGCCCTGCTTGATGCGATCGGCCTTCACCTGGCGCGCGCCTTCCACGACCGGCAGCTTGACTACGAATTCTGCAATGCCGTCGCGAACGATTTCTGGACTCTGCTGCTGACGACTGACGAGTTGCGGGAGAACTGGCCATCACGATTCACCGCCGTCTTCGAAGCCTTCGAGGCCGGTGAGGTCCAGCGAGATCCATTGCTGGACCCTGTCGAATGGATGGTGCGCCCGCTCATCGCCGAATTGCTGGGGATCATGAACTGATGTCCGACGACCTTTCCGCCCTGCGGGCCGAGACCGAGGCCGCCCTTGCCGGCGCCGCCGATCTTCGCGCGCTGGATGCCGTGCGCGTCGCGGTGCTCGGCAAGTCCGGCAGCCTCTCGGCCCTGCTGAAGGGCCTGGGCCAAGTGCCGGCCGACCAGCGCAAGGAACGCGGCGCGGCGCTGAACCGCCTGAAGAACGAGATCGAAGCGCTGCTCGAATCCCGCCGCGCGAGCCTGGAGGAAGCCGCGCTCGATGCGCGGCTGAAGGCGGAGCGGATCGACGTCTCCCTGCCGCCCCGCCCCTTCGCCGCCGGCACCGCGGCGGATGGCGGCATCCACCCCATCAGCCGCACGATCGAGGAACTGACCGCGATCTTCGGCGCCATGGGTTTTCGCGTCGTCGAAGGCCCGGACATCGAGAGCGACTGGCACAATTTCGGCGCGCTCAACATCCCGGACCACCACCCGGCGCGGCAGGACCACGACACCTTCTACATGCCCGGCACGGATGCCAACGGCCATCGCCGCGTGCTGCGCACCCAGACCTCGCCGCTGCAGATCCGCACCATGCTGGGCGAGGCCCCGCCCATCCGCATCATCGCCCCCGGCCGCACCTACCGCGCCGACCATGACGCGACCCACTCGCCCATGTTCCACCAGGTGGAGGGGCTGGTGATCGACCGCGACATCACGCTCGGCCACCTCAAGGGCTGCCTCATCGACTTCCTGCGCAGCTTCTTCGGAATCAGCGACCTGCCGGTGCGCTTCCGCTCCTCCTACTTCCCCTTCACCGAGCCCTCCATGGAAGTGGACATCGGCTGGAACCGGAAGACGGGCGAACTCGGCGGCGGCGGCGACTGGCTGGAGATTCTCGGCTCCGGCATGGTCCACCCGAAGGTGCTGGCCAATTGCGGGCTGGACCCGCGGGAATGGCAGGGCTTCGCCTTCGGCATGGGGATCGAGCGCATCACCATGCTGAAGCACGGCATGCCCGACCTCCGTCCCTTCTACGAAAGCGACCTCCGCTGGCTGCGCCACTACGCCGCCGATCCGCTGGCCCCCGCCTCCCTGCACGAGGGGATCTGACCCCATGAAGTTCACGATGAGCTGGCTGCGTGAGCACCTCGAGACCGAGGCCACGCTCGACCAGATCAGCACCACCCTCTCCGCCATCGGGATCGAGGTGGAGGGTATCGAGGATCGCGCCGCGGCGCTTTCCGGCTTCCGCATCGCGCGCGTGATCGAGGCGACCCAGCACCCCAACGCGGACCGCCTGCGCGCGCTGCGCGTCGATCTCGGCGATGGGCGCGAATACTCGGTGGTCTGCGGCGCGCCCAATGCGCGCACCGGCATGGTCGGCGTGGCCGCGCTGCCCGGCAGCTTCATCCCCGGCACCGGCATCACGCTGAAGGTCGGCGAGATCCGCGGCGTGAAGTCGGAAGCGATGATGCTGTCGTCGCGGGAGATGGGCCTCGGCGACGACCACAGCGGCATCGTGGACCTGCCGGCGGATGCGCCGGTCGGCGCGCGCTATGTCGATTACGCCGGCCTCGACGATCCGATCATCGAGATCAAGGTCACGCCGAACCGCGGCGATGCGCTCTCCGTCCGCGGCATTGCGCGGGACCTGGCGGCGGCGGGCCTCGGCACGCTGAAGCCCTGGCTGGTGGAGCCGGTCGCGGCCGCCTATCCCTCGCCGCTCACCTGGCGCATCGAGGATCCGCGCGCCTGCAGCTGGGTGCTGGGCCGCGCCGTCCGCGGCGTGAAGAACGGGCCGAGCCCGCAATGGCTGCAGGACCGGCTGGTGGCGATCGGGCTGCGCCCCATCAACGCGCTGGTCGACGTCACCAACTTCTTCACCTTCGCCGTCGGCCGCCCGCTGCATGTCTTCGACACCAGCAAGGTCGCGGGCACCACGCTGTCCATGCGCATGGCCAAGGATGGCGAGGAGCTGCTGGCCCTCAATGGCAAGACCTACGCGCTGACCAGCGAGGATGGCGTCATCGCCGACGAAGCCCGCGTGGAAGCGCTGGGCGGTGTCATCGGCGGCGAGCATTCCGGCTGCGACGAGGCCACCACCGAGTGCTTCATCGAATGCGCGCTCTTCGACCCCGTGCGCATCGCGCTGTCGGGTCGCCGGCATGACGTGCGCACCGATGCGCGGTCGCGCTTCGAGCGGGGCATCGATCCCTCCCTGCTGCCCAAGGCGCTCGATGCCGCGACGCGGATGATCATGGAGCTCTGTGGCGGCGAGGCCTCCGAGGTCTCCGCCGCCGGCGCCGAGCCCGCCTGGGCGCGGGAGGCGACGCTGCGCTTCGCCCGCGTGAAGGAACTGGGCGGCCTCGACATCGCGCCCGACCTGGCGGTGGAGCGGCTGACGCGGCTCGGCTTCTGCCCGGTGAAGCGGGACGAGGCGTCGGTCACGGTCGCCGTGCCGCCCTGGCGGAACGACATCGCGGGCCATGGCGCGCTGGCGCAGGACCCCTCCCTGCCCGCCGCCCGCGCCCAGGCCGCCGCCGAGGGCTGCGCCGCGATCGAGCCGGAATGCGACCTGGTGGAGGAAGTGCTGCGCCTCGGCGGGCTGGACGCCGTGCCGGCCGTCTCGCTGCCCGTGGCGAGCCCGGTACCGCGGCCCGCGCTGTCGCCCAAGCAGTCCCGCGCCGCGCTGGCCCGCCGCGTGCTGGCCGCGCGCGGGCTGCTGGATTGCGTGACCTATGGCTTCCTGGCGAAGGACCAGGCCGCGCTGTTCGGCGAGACGCCGGACAACCTCCACCTGGAGAACCCCATCGCCAGCGACCTCGACCAGATGCGGCCGACGCCGGTGGCCTCGCTCGCCCTGGCCGCCGCCCGCAACGCCGCGCGGGGCTTCGCGGATGTGGGCCTGGCCGAGATCGGCGGCGCCTATCGCGACCCCGCCGCGGGCGCCAGCCAGCTGGCCGTGGCCGCGGGGCTGCGCGCCGGCGAGACGGCGCCGAACTGGGCGGCGCCTTCGCGGGCCGTGGATGCGATGGATGCGAAGGGCGATGCGCTGGCGGTGCTGGCGGCGCTTGGCGTGCCGATGGCCGCCGTCTCCGTCACCACCGATGCGCCGGGCTTCTACCACCCCGGCCGCTCCGGCGTGGTGCGCCAGGGCCCGAAGGTGGTGCTGGCGACCTTCGGGGAGCTGCACCCGAAGTTGCGGCGGGAGATCGGCCTCGCCGGCCCCGCCGTGGCCTTCGAGGTGTTCCTGGACGCCATCCCGGACCCCAAGCGCCGCAAGAAGGCGGTGCCGGACCTGCCGGCCTTCCAGCCGCTGCGGCGCGACTTCGCCTTCCTGGTCGAAGCCGGCGTGGCCGCGGATGCCGTGCTGCGCGCCGCCCGCAACGCCGACAAGGCGCTGGTGACGGAGGCCGTGCTGTTCGACCGCTATGCCGGCGACAAGGTGGCGGAGGGCAAGGTCAGCCTCGCCATCCAGGTCACGCTGCAGCCGCGCGAGCGGACGCTGACGGATGCGGAGATCGAGGCCGCCAGCCAGAAGATCGTCGCCGCCGTCACCAAGGCGACGGGGGCGACACTCCGCGGTTAGGCAGCCTGCCAGGCCACCTGCGGCGGATCGCGGAAGGCGAAGCGCAGCAGGTGGTCGGCCACCACCTTCTGCATCCGCGCCATCACCGCCTCGTCCGCGGCGGTGAGGCGCATGACCAGCACGCCTTCCTGCGCTTCCAGCTCGCAGAGCGCCTCGGTGAATTCGATGCGGCCCGTTGCCTCGTCATGGCTGGCCGGGATGCGGTGGCCGAAATGCTTGCAGAGCTGGCCCATGTATCGGCCAGGCGTTTCGGTCTCGACGCGGGCGATCGTCATCATGGCGCTCACCCCTGCTCCACCACGCGGGCCGCGGCATCGATGGCATCCGCGATGCGCTGGCGATGCGCGGCATCGATCGGCCCCTGGCCCATGCGCATGCGCAGCGCGAGCTTCAGGTTCTCCATGGCGCGGCGGATCTGCAGCGTGGCGGCGAAAGCCTCCTCGCCGCCGGCCTGGCGCATGCGGGCCAGGATCGCGTCCAGCACGGTGCGGTTCTCCGCCAGCGCCTGCTCGCCTTCCGGCGTCAGGCTGTAGAGCTTGCGGCTGCCCTCGGCCGCGGCGCTGACCTGGCCGATCTCCTCCAGCAGCGTCAGCGTCGGGTAGATGACGCCGGGGCTGGGCGAATAGGTGCCGGCCAGGCGGTCCTCGATGGCCTTGATGATCTCGTATCCATGGCGCGGCTTCTCCGCGATCAGGGCCAGGATGACCAGGCGCAAATCGCCCTGGCCGAACAGGCGGCCGCCGAAGCCGCCGCGGCGGTGGTGATGGAGGCCGGGGCCGCCCTCCCGGCCGAAGCGGTGGCCGAAGCGGCGGCCCTCATGGCGATGGTGGTGAAAGAACATGCAACCCTCCGACTGAACTTCGATATATCTGGAGTCCGATATATCGAAGTACGGTCGGTGGGCTCAAGCCGGATAGTTCGGCAAAGTGTAACGGCGCGGGCGGACCCCGGGGCGGCCCGCGCCCTTCCCCTATTCGGGCCTGATGCCCGCGCGCTGGAGAACCCCGGCCATGCGCGGGATCTCCTTCGTGACGTGGTCGCGCAGCGCCTCCGGCGTGCTGCCGACCGGCTCGATGCCCAGCTCGGCCATGCGCGCGCGCACATCGGGCTGGCCCATGGCGGCGACCAGGTCGGCATGGATGCGCGCCACGATGGGCGCCGGCGTGTTGCCCGGGGCGAAGATGGCCAGCCAGGCCTGTGCCTCGAAGCCCGGCAGGCCGGCTTCCGCCACCGTCGGCAGGTCGGGCAGCGCCGTCATCCGCCGGGCGGAGGAGACGGCGATGGCCCGCCAGGCGCCGTCCCGCACCCGGGGCAGCGCCACCACGCCGCTCTGGAAGCTCATCGTCACGCGGCCGGTCTGCACATCCACGATCTGCGCGGCGGGATCGTTGTAGGCCACGCCGTTCAGCTCCACCCCCGCCATCTGCGCCAGCATCTCGCCGCCGATGTGCTGGGACGTGCCCGGCCCGGCATGGCCGAAGCTGACCTGGCCGGGGCGCGCGCGCGCCTGGCCGATGATGTCCTGCACCGTGCGCGCCGGGTTGCTGTTGGCGACGACGAGGACATTCGGCGTGAAGCCCAGCAGCGTGACGGGCGCGAGGTCCCGCTGCGGATCATAGGGCGGGCGCGGCGCCATGGAGACGCGGACCACGATCGCGGCATCGCCGGTCAGGACCAGCGTATGGCCATCCGGCGCGGATCGCGCGACGCGATCGACGCCGATGGTGCCGGCGGCGCCGACGACATTGGTCACCACCACCGGCTGCCCCCAGGCGGCCTGCAGATGGGGGGCCAGCAGCCGGCCGAGCACATCCTGCGACGTGCCCGGCCCGAAGGGGGAGACGATGGTGACGGGCCGGTCCGGCCAGGCCAGCGCGGGCCTTGCGACAAGCGCGACGAGGCCGGCGATCAGCAGCAGGCGACGCATGTGTTGTTCCTCCCTGTCCTTGTGTCGCGGCGCCGGTCAGGCGGCGCCGCGCGTATTGAGGTAGATGGCGTAGAGCGAGGTCTGGGCCGTGATGAACAGCCGGTTCCGCTTCGCCCCGCCGAAGCAGAGGTTGCCCGCCATTTCCGGCAGCGGGATCAGGCCGATCAGCGTGCCGTCCGGCGCATGGCAGCGCACGCCATCCCCGGCCGCGGCCCAGAGGTTGCCGTGCACGTCGCAGCGCAGCCCGTCGAACAGCCCGGCATCGCAGGCGGCGAAATGCCGGCCGGGCCCGACGCGCCCGTCCCTGATCGGGTAGGCGCGGATCTCGACCGGCCGCGCCGGGTCATGCGTGCGCCCGGTCTCGCTGACATGGAGCGTGCCGCCATCGGGGCTGAAGCAGAGGCCGTTGGGGCGGAGCATGTCGGTGACCATGGCCTCCACCACCCCGTCCCGCGGATGCACGCGATAGACGTGGCAGGCGCCGATCTCGCTGGCGGCGGCATCGCCTTCATAGTCGCTGTCGATGCCGTAGGTCGGGTCCGTGAACCACACCGCGCCATCGGGCGCGACCGTCACGTCATTGGGCGAATTGAGCCGCCTGCCCTGCCAGCGATCCGCGATCACGCGGCGCGTGCCGTCATGCTCCGTCCGCGTCACCGCGCGGCCGCGATGCTCGCAGGACAGCAGCCGCCCTTCCTGGTCCACCGCGTGGCCATTCTCGTTGTTGCAGGGCTGGCGGAAGACGGAGACGCTGCCATCCGTCTCGTCCCATCGCAGCAGGCGGTCGTTCGGGATGTCGGACCAGACCAGGTAGCGCCCGGCGGCGAACCAGGCGGGCCCTTCCACCCAGCGCCCGCCGGTCCACAGCCGCTCCAGCTTCGCATGGCCGATCACCAGGGGCGCGAAGCGGGGGTCGATGATCCGTGCCTCCATCAGGCGGACCTCCCCTCCCCTTCCCCGGGCGGCGGCACCACGCCGGGGCGAAGCAGCGGCGATCGCAGCCGGCCCCAGATGGCGACATAGGTATCGACATGCCGCCCGCCCCAGGCCTGCAGCACGGCGAAGGCCGCCAGCGCCAGGTAGGGCAGCGCCAGCAGCAGCATCAGCGGCGCCGGGAAGCCGAGGATGGAGAGCGCGAGCAGGATGACGATCGGCCCGGCGCCGATGGAGCCCCAGCCGATGGCCTTGTGCAGGCGCTCGAACAGGATGCGCCGGGGCGTCATGTCGAAATGGTCGCCGCGCCAGGTCTCCGGCCGGGCGGGATCGGCGGCGGGGTCCGTCGGCCCGCCCTTGCTGCCGCGCGCGGCGCTGAGCGCGACCTGCGCGAGCGCGAGCAGCACCAGCCCGAGGCCGATCTGCCCGTGCAGGCTGTAGAAGGACCCGCCCGTGGCGGCCAGGATCGCCGCCGTGCCGGCCAGCGTCAGCGCCACGCCGCCATGCTGCAGCTGCCGGTGCCGGTTCCACCAGAACTGGTTGTCGAGCTGATCCGGGAAGCGCTGCTGGCGCGTCACCTTGCGCCAGCGCGCGATGGCCGCGCCGGCCGGCAGCATGGCGCCCCAGGCGGTGGCCATCAGCGCGCCATGGGCCACGATGGCGGGCGGGTAGCCCTGCGCATCCAGCAGCCAGGCGACGGCCCCGCCATAGGCGGCCAGGGCGAGGAACAGGGGGATCGGCGAGGGCCCGACGCATAGTTTCGCTGGTAACGCCATGCCGTTCCCGTTCTCCCCTGCATCGATGATGCCGATGCGGCGTCGAAAGAACAATGGGCGCGCATGGCCGTCTGCCCGCGATCCGCGGCATGGTGGCGGCGGGATGGGGGGAGACCGGGACATGCGGGATGGCAAGGGGTGGCACCTCGCGGTGCTGTGCCTGGCGGTGGTGCTGGTGCTTTCCGTCTGGTTCGCGGGCACCGCCGCCGTGCCGGGGCTGATCGCGGCGGGGCTGATCGAGCCGGCGCGGGCGGGGTCGCTGACCATGGCGGTGCAGCTGGGCTTCGTGGCGGGCACGCTGGTCTCCGCCGTGCTGTCGCTGGCGGACCGGCGCGACCCGCGGCGGCTGTTCCTGGCCTCCGCCCTGCTGGCCTCCGCCGCGACGCTGGCGCAGCTGCTGGCCGAGCCTTCCGGCTTCCTGGCGCTGGTGCTGCGCTTCGTCGCGGGGGCGGCGATGGCGGGGGTCTATCCCGTGGGCATGAAGCTGGCGGCGAGCTGGGCGAAGGGGGACCTCGGCCTGCTGATCGGGCTGCTGGTCGGCGCCGTGACGCTGGGTTCAGCCCTGCCGCATCTGGCGCCGAGCCTGCTGGCGGGGCTCGGCTGGCAGGCGGCCTATCTGGGCGCGGGGGTGCTGGCCGCCGCCGGGGGCCTGCTGATCCTGGCCTTCCGCCCTGGCCCGATCATGGGCGCGCGGCCGCCCTTCCGCCCGGCCCAGGCGCAGGAGGCGTGGCGGAACAAGGGGTTGCGCCTCGCGAACCTCGGCTATCTCGGCCATATGTGGGAACTCTATGCCATGTGGGCCTGGGTCGGGCTGTTCCTGGCGGGCGTGCTGGGCGGCCAGGCGGGGCCCTGGACCTTCGCGGTGGTGGCCGCCGGCGCGCTGGGCTGCGTCGCGGCGGGCTTGCTGGCCGATCGCTGGAACAGGGCGAGCGTCGCGGCGCTCTGCATGCTGGTCTCGGGCAGTTGCGCCCTGCTGGCGGGGCCGGCCACGGCGCTGGGGCCGGCGGTGGTGCTGGCGCTGGCGCTGGTCTGGGGCTTCGCGGTGGTGGCGGATTCGGCGCAGTTCTCGGCCTGCATCGTCACCCTCTCGCCCCCCGACTATGTCGGCACCATGCTGACGGTGCAGACCAGCCTCGGCTTCCTGCTGACGGCCTTCACCATCTTCCTGGTGCCGGCCGCGGTCGGCTGGCTGGGCTGGGACTGGGCCTTCGCGGTGCTGGCGCCGGGGCCGCTGCTGGGGGCGATCGCGATGCTGAAGCTGCGGCCCTTGCTGAACCGCGCTTGACGCAAAGCTTTCCAGGGCGCCCCACAACCCCTATGTGAGCCCCAAACCCGCAGGCCCCTCATGACCGACGTACCCCTCGACCGCATCCGCAACTTCTCCATCATCGCCCATATCGACCATGGGAAATCGACGCTCGCCGACCGGCTGATCCAGAACACCGGCACGGTCGCGCTGCGCGACATGAAGGAACAGCTCCTCGACAACATGGAGCTGGAGCGGGAGCGCGGCATCACCATCAAGGCGCAGACCGTCCGCCTGGCCTACAAGGCGCAGGACGGGCTGACCTACACGCTGAACCTGATGGACACGCCAGGCCATGTTGACTTCGCCTATGAGGTCAGCCGGTCGCTGGCGGCCTGCGAGGGCTCGCTGCTGGTCGTCGATGCCTCCCAGGGCGTGGAGGCGCAGACGCTGGCCAATGTGTACCAGGCCATCGACGCCAACCACGAGATCGTCCCGGTCCTCAACAAGATCGACCTGCCGGCGGCCGAGCCCGACCGGGTGAAGCAGCAGATCGAGGATGTGATCGGCATCGATGCCTCCGACGCCGTGATGATCAGCGCCAAGACCGGGCTGAACATCGAGGGCGTGCTGGAAGCCATCGTGACCCGCCTGCCCGCGCCCACCGGCAACCCCAATGCGGCCCTGAAGGCGCTGCTGGTGGATAGCTGGTACGACGCCTATCTCGGCGTGGTCGTGCTGGTGCGCGTCAAGGACGGCGTGCTGCGCAAGGGCCAGAAGATCCGCATGATGTCGAACGGCTCCACGCACACGGTGGAGCAGGTCGGCGTCTTCACGCCGAAGATGGTGCCGGTGGATTACCTGAGCCCCGGCGAGATGGGCTACGTCACCGCCGCCATCAAGACGGTGGCCGATACTAATGTCGGCGACACGCTCACGGAAGACCGCAACCCCGCCAGCGAGGCGCTGCCCGGCTTCAAGCCCAGCGTGCCGGTGGTGTGGTGCGGGCTCTACCCCGTCGATGCCGATGATTTCGAGAAGCTGCGGGAGAGCGTCGCCAAGCTGCGGCTGAACGACAGCAGCTTCCACTACGAGGCCGAGCACAGCGCGGCGCTCGGCATGGGCTATCGCTGCGGCTTCCTCGGCCTGCTACACCTGGAGATCGTGCAGGAACGCCTGTCGCGGGAATTCGACCTCGACCTGATCGCGACGGCGCCTTCCGTCGTCTACAAGATCCGCCGCACCAACGGCGTGGTGAGCGAGCTGCACAACCCCGCCGACATGCCCGATCCCTCCGTGATCGATGAGATCGAGGAGCCCTGGATCAAGGCGACGATCATGGTGCCGGACGAATACCTCGGCCCCGTGCTGACGCTGTGCAGCGAACGCCGCGGGCAGCAGCTGGAGCTGACCTATGTGGGCGCCCGCGCCATGGCGGTCTATCGCCTGCCGCTGAACGAGGTGGTCTTCGACTTCTATGACCGGCTGAAGTCCATCAGCCGCGGCTATGCCAGCTTCGACTACCAGGTGGATGACTACGTCGCCGGCGACCTGGTGAAGATCTCCATCCTGGTGAACAGCGAACCGGTCGATGCCCTGTCCTTCATGGCGCATCGCAGCCAGGCGGACCGCCGCGGCCGGCAGATCTGCGAGAAGCTGAAGGAGCTGATTCCCCGCCAGCTCTTCAAGATTCCGATCCAGGCCGCCATCGGCGGCCGCGTCATCGCGCGGGAGACGATCAGCGCCATGTCGAAGGACGTGACCGCCAAGTGCTACGGCGGCGACATCAGCCGCAAGCGCAAGCTCCTCGACAAGCAGAAGGAGGGCAAGAAGCGCATGCGCCAGTTCGGCAAGGTGGAAATCCCGCAGAGCGCCTTCATCGCCGCGCTCAAGATGGACGCCTGAAGCACGCTGCCGGGGCGGCATCTCCCTTGAGGAGGGGCGCCGCCCCGGTTCCCGTCAGACCTCGACGCGGATGTTCTTCTCCCGCACCAGCTGCGCCCATTGCGCCCGCTCGGCGCGCGCGAAGGCGGCGAGTTCCTCGGGCGTGGAGGGCTCGGCCACGCCGGCCTGCTGGCGGAACACCGCCTGCGTCGTCTCATGCTGCATGCCCTGGCGCAGCGCCTCGTTCAGCCGGGCGATGACGGCGGGCGGCGTGCGCGCCGGCGCGTAGAGCGCGAGCCAGAGGCCGGTCGAGAGCGGCACGCCGAGTTCCGCCATCGTCGGCACGCCCGGCGTCAGGTCGATGCGGTTGGCATGCGCCAGGGCGAGGATGCGGGCGCGGTTGTCGCGCGCCAGGCTTTCCGCGCCGCCGACCGGCAGCATCATCGAATCGACCTGGCCCGCGGCCACCGCCTGCATGCCGGGCGCCTGCGCGGCGAAGGGCACGTGCAGCTTCTCGAACCGCTGCGCCCGCGCGACGAATTCGAAGGCGAGGTGGGAGGAGGAGCCGACGCCCCAGGAGGCGTGGGAAAGCCGCCCGGCCTCGCGCCGCGCCTCCCGCACGAAGCTCGCGAAATCCGTGATCTCCCGCCGATGCGCGCCGACCATGAGCGCGAAGGGCACGCGCGTGACCATGGAGATCGGCGCGAAATCCGCCTCGTCATTGTAGGGCAGGTTCGGGAAGGTGGAGCGGTTGATGGCGAAGGTGTCGGTGATGCCCATGGTGATGGTGGTGCCATCGGGGGCGGAGCGCGCCGCGGCCAGCGTGCCGACCGTGCCATTGGCGCCCGGGCGGTTGTCCACCACCACCGGCTGGCCGAGGGCGGCCTGCAGGCCGACCGCGACGCCGCGGCTGATCACATCCGTGATGCCGCCGGCATTGTAGGGGACGATGATGCGGACCGGCCGGTCCGGCATGGCGGGTTGGGCGATGGCAGGCCGCGCGAGCGGCAGGCCAGCCATGGTGGCGACGCCTGCCAGGACGGCGCGGCGGTTCAGACGCGTCATTGGATGCTTCCCTGTTTTATGGATTATCGGTAATCTTTCATCCACAAACTTTCGTTCAAGGGGACGCGCGAAGAAATCGGCGCGGCCGGTCGCGCCCAGGTTGCATCGGGCCCTGGCCGGAAGGCGGTTCCGCAAAACGGAACTGGCGCCCCGGAAACGGATGACATAGACGGGCCATCAAGGGTCCAGGCCTCGTTCGGCCGGGGGCCGGCCTTCCACCTTGAGGAGACGCACCGCAATGATCGGTTTCGGCAAGCGCGCCCTGATGGGGCTTGCGGCGGCAGCCATGCTGTCCGCCCCCGCCCTGGCGCAGGCCCCCTATCCCAGCCGCCCCATCACCATGATCATCCCCTTCGCGGCCGGTGGCCCGACCGACACGGTGGGCCGCCTGATCGCCCAGACCATGGGCAACGAACTCGGCCAGCCCGTGGTGGTGGAGAATGTCGGCGGCGCCGGCGGCACGCTGGGTGCCCAGCGCGTCGCGCAGGCGCGGCCGGATGGCTACACCATCCTGCTGCATCATATCGGCATGGCGACGATCCCGACGCTCTACCGCCGCGTGCCCTATGACGCGATCAATGGCTTCGAGACGATCGGCCTGGTCACGGACGTGCCGATGACGCTCGTCGCGCGCCGCAACTTCCCCGCCAACAACCTGGCCGAGCTGGTGCAGGTGATCCAGCGGGACCGGGAGAAGCTGAACTACGCCAATGCCGGCATCGGCGCGGCGAGCCACCTCTGCGGCCTGCTGTTCATGCACGCCATCAACGCCCCGATGACGACCGTGCCCTATCGCGGCACCGGCCCCGCCATGAACGACCTGGTGGCGGGCACGGTGGATTTGATGTGCGACCAGACCACCAGCACCACGGAGCAGATCCGCGGCGGCACCATCCGCGCCTTCGCGGTGACGACGCCGGCGCGCGTCGCCTCCCTGCCCGAGCTGCCGACGGCCGCCGAGGCGGGGCTGCCCGGCTTCGACGTCAGCGTCTGGCACGGCCTCTACGCGCCGCGGTCCACGCCGCGCCCGATCGTAGACCGGCTGAACCGCTCCCTCGTCTCCGCGCTGCGGGATGAGACGATCGCGCGCCGCTTCGCCGAACTCGGCACCGCGCCGGTGGCGATCGAGCGCGCGACGCCGGAAGCGCATCGCGCCTTCTGGCAGGCCGACATCGCCAAGTGGCGCCCCCTGATCCAGGCAGCCGGCCAGTTCGCCGATTGATTCGTCAGGCTGCCGCGGGCGGGTTGCGAAGCGGGGCGACCTGGCTTCGCAGCCGGCGCAGGCTTCGAGGTTGGACAAGGGGGGGCGGTCCGAAGGGGCCGCCCCTTCGCGTTTCAGCGGCGGGTGACGGCGAGGTCCAGCGTGCGGTCCTCCGGGTCAAGCTCCCGCTCCAGCGCGTCCAGCGCCTCGGTGAAGGAAGCCCGGAGCGCGGCCTTGCGCGCTTCCGGCAGCCAGCTCGCCTCCACGCCCGCCAAAGAGAGGTCGCGGGCTTCGGCCACGCCCCAGCCGAGATCGGCGAAGACGGTGCGCCAGCCATGGCCGAGCGTCGTGCCGAAGATGGCGGGGTCGTCCGTGCCCAGCACCAGCTTCAGCCCGGCCTCCCGCATCGCCCTGATGCGCTGGCGGCGCGGCGCGCGGTTGGGGGCCATGCCGGACCAGCAGGCCATGGTGAAGGGCACCTGTTCCGCCCGCGCCCGCGCCACCACCAGCGGGTCCGCCATGATGCCATAGCCATGGTCCAGCCGGTCGCAGCCCAGCGCGTCCCGGCAATGGCTGAAATGGGCGGGCGGTGCCTCGAACGGCGCCTGGTTGTCCTCACACAGATGGGCGGTGCGGCGAAGGCCGGCGCGCCCGGCCTGGCGCCAGGCCTCCACCCAGACCAGCGGCGGGCCCGCGCGCTCCGCCCCATCGAGCCCGATCCCCACGACCTGCGGGCGGGGGTGTTGTGCCATCCAGTCCAGCATCTGCAGCGCTTCGGAGGGCAGGCAGACGCTGCGGTCGATGCAGGCGATCAGGCGGGAGGAGACGCCATAGGCGCGCTCCGCGCGGTCCAGCCCCTCGATCAGCCCATCGACGAGTTCCGGGTAGCCGATGCCGGTCGGCGTCGAGTAGTGCGGGTTGAAGAAGATCTCGGCGTGGCGCGCATTGCCGTGGCGGTGGAGGTCCTCGATGCATTCGAAGGCGACGCGCGCGAAATCCTGCGGCGTCGCCATGGCCAGCGCGGCCAGGCGCAGGATCTCCAGGAAATCGTAGAAGGTCTCGAAGCGGTAGAGCTCGGCGGCCGGCTTCGGCAGGCGGAGCTCGTTGAGGTAGGCGAGTTCGTCGAGCGTCTCCGGCCGGATGGCGCCGGCGATGTGCAGGTGGAGTTCGACCTTCGGCACGGCGTCGAGATAGTCGGAGAAGGAGAGCATCGGCATCAGGCGGCGGCCGGGGCGTGGCGGCGGGGGATGGCGGGCGGCATGGGGCGGGTCCCCTCGGCGGTGGGAGCGCACGATCCGACGCGGCCCCGGGAGCGTCAATGACGCGTCGCATTTCCCCCGCGCCGGGGTTGCCCCCCCGCCCGCGGCTGGCTAGAACGCGGCCGCGCGGGACAGGTGGCCGAGTGGTCGAAGGCGCACGCCTGGAAAGTGTGTAGGCGCGAAAGCGTCTCGTGGGTTCGAATCCCACCCTGTCCGCCAGTTCCCATACGAGCCGTGCTCTCCGCCTGACCGGACGCCGCGCTGAGTGGCAGGTTTCCTGGGGTTTTCAGGGTAGACCTGTTGACTGGTCCGGCGCGGAGACGGCGGAAAATCGCTCTCCGAGGGCCGTTTCTCTCCGGACCTGCTGACTTGGGCGCTTTAGTACGGAACTCAAAAACCTAGGTAAATGGCCGGTTTCAGCGCGGCGGGCACTCGCCCTGCTTCGAATATTCGAGCGGTCCCCAAGAGCGGCCGGAGCACGAATCGGATATGCGGCAGCGTCAATTCTAACCTGCTGATTGCATAGCCGATCAGTTCAAGCCCAAAGCCTTGAAGGCAGCTGTCTTTGGATCCCCGAAAAAAATTGGATCGACGTGCTCCATCACATCGCCGCTGACCTCGAGATAGCTTCTCTTGTTCTCGATCGGGATCAGGGCGCGCTTCGCGCCATTGTCCATGGCGACTTGGAGCGGCTCTACCAAGGACCTCACGCCCTTGATGTTCCCTTGGATGCTGAGGTCGCCGAGAACTAGCAACGCCGCGGTGACGGGCGCCTTCTTGAGTGCGGAGAAGGCCGCGATGAGGAAGGCTAGCCCGATCTCCCCCTCAACTCGATTGTTCAGCAAATCGATGACCTCCACGTGAAGGTCCGACACATCGATTTCCTTGCCGATTCCCAGTTCGTTCTTCCTCGCAAGCATGTACCCAAACGCTCGGCTGACCGATTCCTTGGTGGCTCCGTTTACTCCGCCGGCAGTGCGCAACTTGCCCCCACCCGCTGCGACTGACACTTCAACGCGAAACATACCGACGGTTCCATCTTGCCCGACGCTCGCCGTGTAAACGGTGCCCGGTGGCATCGGCTCTGAAGATATGAGATTGCGCCCGCCTTGCTCGGGGACACCCACGAATCGCTCTTCGCCCGTGTCGCTATCCGTGTAGCTAAACGAAGTATGGTAATATTCGAACGAGCCCATCTTTTTGAGCTGCTCTTTCACCCTGCGCCGGCCCTCCATCGCGAATTCGAGTAGCTCTGCGATCTCGTCCTTTGTGGCATCCCCATGCGGATGAAGGATTTTCATCAAACCCGAAACGGTCTTCTTGACGGCCTTGCGGTCGCGGGTGACCAGGTGAGATCCCATCCCGAAGTGTCGGTCAACCACCTCCGTGAAGTTATGCTTGCGAAGATCTCGAAGCGCCTCAGCGAGGTAGTCGACCACAAAGCCATAGTGATCTGTGAACAGATCGTTCCGCATTTTCGGGATCTCCCATCCTGGGAGATAGAAATGTAGGCGGTCGATGAACGCCATGTCGTCTCGGATGACAGACGGCATTGGCTCAAAAAGGTGACCGGATTGAACCATCACTTCGATGGGTTGATTGGTGTTGCCAAACATCGCAACACTTGCCTCGCCGGAAGCTGCCTCCTGACCTCGCTGAAAAGACCCAGACTCGCAGTAGGTCTTCATCGTCGTGATGACTTCCTTCGGCATCTTCTCCAGGTCAGCGACCTCATCAAAGCCGACGACGTCCCAGATTTGCACCAGCCCCTTGGTCCGACCACCCATATGACCGAATAGATTGGCCACCGTAGTGGGGCCGGTCATGAGTGCCGCGTAGGGAGATACTTCCTGGATCACGTAGCTCTTGCCTGTCCCACGCGGCCCGAGCTCAACTAGGTTATAGTTGCGCTCACACAGCGGAATCAGCCTGGTCAGAAACAAGAATTTGAGCCTTCGCGTCATGCCATTGGGCTCGTAACCCATGCTGCGCAGCATCAGGTCGATCCACTCGTCGGTGGTGAACTCGCGACGCAGCCGCTGATAGTCCTCAAGAGCGAAGGTGGCGACCTGAATGGGCGTCAGCTTGTCGATCCAAAAGGGATTCTTCCCCTTGCCTTCCTCATCGTACTCGAAGCGCATATCGACCTGCGCCCAGATGCCACCGGTGAGCAGGCGTTCATAATCCCGGACATACTGGTCAGGAATATGGACGTTCCGGTTCCCAAAATTTGTCACATCCGCCCAATAGTCGGAATCGGTCAGTCGAACCTTGACCTTATCGATAAATGTCCAGCGCCCCTTTTCCTTGACTTTGCTTTGCGCCTTCATCGATTCGTCAGGCCGAATATAGTTCTCGGCTAGGCTCAGGACTCATTGGCCGAGCCAGAAGATGACGATGGCGGCGAGTGTGACGGCGCCGAAGAAGATGGTGGGGCATCGGTCGTAGCGGGTGGCGATGCGGCGCCAGTCCTTGA
>NZ_JAERQN010000024.1 GCF_016805305.1 Falsiroseomonas ponticola
GAGCACCCGACGGTCATCCACGCGCGGGACGCCGTGCGAGAGCGGGAAGTGCGGCCGGATACGCCGCATCTGGGCAGGGGTGAGCAGGAACGGGACGGACATGGCGACACCTCCGCCCCGTTCAGAATCACGCCAGGCCGCGTCGGCGCAAGCTGATTAATGGGTCCTGAGCCTAGCTCTGCCAGGTCAAGATCCTTTGCATAGCCAAGACTTTCCAAGAAGAGACGGTACATGATCTCCGTCATCATCTGGTTGCCGGACCGGATTCCCCGGTCGGTCGAGACATCGAAGATAACCGTATGAGTTGGAATATTCTCGTTGATGCCTTTTAAGACCACAGTGAGCTTGTTGTCGCCAACGCGCTTCGATAAGCGCTCGGCCGCTCCCAGTCCGAGGACATCCCTGTTGCCGATAGACAGGCCTAGCATTTTGGCGAAGCTAGACTTACCCGATCCGAAAAACCCTGAAACCCAGATCGCTATTCCCTCATGGGGTTTCTGTGGCGTTTCAAGATAGCGTTCGAGAATTTCGCGGAAGTGTCGCTTGATCGCATCCGTTGCGATATAATCTTCAATCTCCCCAGCCACTACTTCGGCAGCGTCCTGGTCGACTTTAATCACCTCCTCGATACGACGACCGATGTCACTGGCGAACAGGCTCGAGATTTGGCTCATGCGCGGGATATCCGTCAGAAGATCTTGGGGCGATAATTATGTTCTGCATCCAAAACCCCCATGAAGCGAAGGCCGGCTGCTCCGTCGAGATCTCCCGGGTAGAACAGCACAGTCGGGGCAGCTACTCTGCCCTTTAGCTGTTCAAGTAGAGAGAATGTCCGATATGCAGGAAAAAGTGCTCCGGTCCTGACGATGAAGACTATATCTTTCTTCGGATCGGCGTTTTCCGGCATTCGCTCTGCGACAAGATTAACAAGCGGTTGATAATCTTCGAGAAGGTTCGTGATGGTTTGAACGGTCTCATCGACGCCGGCTTCCCGCTCGACTGCAAACCAGTCTTCTAGTGGCCTAGCTGCCGCCATGGCAGCGTGCAGGCACTGAGCAAGCGAGATGGACGTAACTCGCTTGCCGCGGTTCTCCAGGCGGGTGCGCAGACGGGCGACTGCCCCACGAAGTTCAAACTCGAACTCGGGGTCGTATCGGAAGATGGCGTAAGGCATGTCGTGGTATGCGCTGATGCGCTCCCGCGGGTCGGACATCGCTAGGATGGGCTCAAGGCTATCCCGCAAACGCCTCTCCAACTCGATCATGCTGCCAGACCTTCGGCGAACTTGAGCGCGCTCTGATGGGGCAGGCTGACCTGTTGTAGGCTGCCTGCCACGTCGTACCGAAGCCGCTTGAACTGATGCAGACGCAGGAGTGCTGCGTGGACGTCGGCCGGCGACATGTACGAGAGCCGCCAGAGCGGGCTGTCGACGAGTCTTGCCGTGGAGCCCTCGATTTCGGTGATCAGGTGTGCATGTAAGAGGAGCGACGTGTCAGACAGCACGACGGTAGCGAAGGTCCTTGCTGGCCCGCCGCCAACGAGCATCCCGAGGCTTGTAGCAGTTCGGATCAGATCGCGCGCCGTGCGGGTCAGGCCATAGTCGTTGAGCGGGCGCGACGCACGCCGCGACTTCCAGATTTCCGCAACGAATGGCTGAACATCCTCGACGCGGACTGCATAGCGTCCTTCCGCACGCTGGGCGTATAGCCACTCCATAGCAAATGATCGAAATGGCTCTTCACTGGCCCCGACCCAGAGCCTGTAGCAGTCGCGCCAATCGGTGAACGGCTGGCCCGCCTTTGCCAGAACTATCAATGCCCGAGCGGATTCCACTGAACGGAGGCGGCTGGAGAGCGTGGCGCTGACGTCGCGCAGCTTGCCCAGATTTCCATAACGACCGGCCAGCCCCTTCTCGAGGTTCTGCTCCAGTGTTCCCTCGAAGGACCAGCCGAGGAAAAGCTCGTAGGACTCCTCGACCAAGGGATTGTTCAAGAGGCGCTTGGACCAGGCGGTCGTCCACGGCATCAGTCTGTGATCCTGGCATACGGGACCACTGGCGAACCCTGAGCCCCCTTAGAGAAGCCAAGCGCCAGCTGAGCGACAACCCGGCGGTCGCCGGAAAAGCTGCCAGGCACAGCGACTGCGCGGCCACCAGCGATGGGCACTACGGCATTCAAAGCCACTACGTCCGATGTCTCAACAAGGTCTAGCTGCCGTAGAGCTGCAACCAGATCTGGAGAGGAAATGGCGGCAACGCTTGCGAAGAACGGTCTCCAGGAAGTCGCGTCCTCCAGCCAGCCTTCCCACTTCGCGTCAAAAGCATCCTCCAGGGCCGCCGGAAGCTCCCAGAGGGTTGCGCTTCCGTGAGACGCAAACACCTGAGCACAACGGGAGCGTGCTACTGCAATTACACTTCGCGCCTGCGCAAAGTGGTGGGTACGAGGGAACCCTCTCGCCAGTACAGCTGCGCCGGCGGTCCCGAGTTGGCGGTCCGTGTTCCACCAGCGGGCAAGGTCCATTTCGCCGCACCGTGCGACGACGACGCGCAGCTTCAGTAGCCAGTCAAAATCGATTACAGACGCCCCCAACCTGTTCTCCCCCACCCGAATGGTGCCGTCCAAGAGGACGTGCAACGTCATATCGCCCCCCGGCTGCGATTCGGTCTCAGGCGGTCGAACGACGCAGGATCGAAACGGCTAGGGCTGGGCGAACATCTCTTCCCGCAAGCGAAGTATTTGTAGGCGGACTTCGACCAGGGTGGAAGGCCGGAGGCTCGATTCCCGCCACCCGAGCGCCGCTTGGGCGTTCAGTCGCGCACCGGACCGGGGCCCGTCCTGCCATACGGCCTCATCGAGGGTTTCGGACCGGATGAGTGAGCTCTGAGATATGGGTGCGCTGCCCATCCCAATGGACCGGAAACGGCTCCATCAGCCCGGGCAGGGTCATCACATCCGGCTGCCGGCCGTCCAGGATCGCATCGACGATGCACGGTGCCAGCAGCGTGAGCCGGAGGAGGCGCGAGACGTAGGAAGAGTTGATCTTCTCGGCTGCCGCCAGTTCGTTGATTGTGGCGAAGCGCCCGCTCTCCAGCATCCGGCGCCACCGGAACGCCCGGGCCACCGCCTTCACCAACGTGGTGTCCGCAACCGAGGCACCGCAGGGCGCCATGCCGCCCGGCGCAATCATCAGCTTCCGTCCACCACGCTGCTTCCGGACCGCCAGCGGCACCCGCACGGTCAGCATCTGCGCGGCGCCGGTCATGCTGCGGCCCTCGCCGGTTCAGTGGCTGGCGCCGCGAGGTCCCGCGCCAGGCTGGCCAGCCCTTCCAGCTTGAGCCGCACGTCGGCGCCGCCCGCACCGATGTCCACCCGGTCGACCAGCAGGCGGATGATCCGTGCTTGCTCGGCGGGGAAGAGCTCCTCCCACAGCGGGTCCAGCCGCTCCAGCGCCAGGCGCGCCTCGTCCTCCGTCATGTCGGGCGCCGAGGCACGTGCCGCGCGCCAGGCCCCAAGCACCACCTCCGGCTGGCGCAGCAGCCCCCGCACCTGGGCGATGACCGCGCCCTCGATCTCCGCGGCCGAGATGCGCGCGATGGCCGGGCCGTCTGCGGCGCTACCCTTCAGCACCGACTGGCTGACATAGTAGCGGTACTGCTGGCCGCGGCGCCCCCGCGCGTGGGTGGGCGACATCGCACGCCCGTCGCTGCCGAAGATCAGCCCGCGCAGCAGCGACGGCGTCTGGCAGCGGGTGCGGTTGGCGCGTGTCTTCGGGCTGATCGCCAGCAGGGCGTGCGCCGCGTCCCACATCGCCTGGGGCACGATGGCAGCATGCTCGCCCGGGTGCGACTTCCCTTTGTGCATCGCCTCGCCGAGATAGGTCCGGTTGCTCAGCACTCGATAGACGTCGCTCTTGGTGAAGGCGCGGCCGCGCTTCGTGGTGGCGCCCTCCGCCCGCAGCATGGTGACCAGCTTCGTGCCGGATTCCGTCTCGACGAAGCCTTCGAAGATCCGCCGCACCAGCGCCGCCTCGGCCTCGTTCACCAGCAGCTTGCGATCCTTGGCGTCGTAGCCGAGCGGCACGAAGCCGCCCATCCAGATCCCGCGTGCTCGCGACGCCGCCACCTTGTCGCGGATGCGCTCACCAATGACCTCCCGCTCGAACTGCGCGAAGCTGAGCAGGATGTTCAGCGTCAGCCGCCCCATGCTGGTCGTCGTGTTGAAGGACTGCGTCACGGACACGAAGGTCACGCTGTTCGCGTCGAACACCTCCACCAGCTTGGCGAAGTCCATCAGGGCACGCGACAGCCGGTCGATCTTGTAGACCACCACCACGTCGATGAGGCCGCGCTCGATGTCCGCCAGCAGGCGCCGCAGCGCCGGTCGTTCCAGCGTGCCGCCGGACACGCCGCCATCGTCGTAGCGGTCGCGGACCGGCACCCAGCCCTCGGACCGCTGGCTTGTGATATAGGCTTCGCAGGCCTCGCGCTGCGCGTCGAGCGAGTTGAACTCCATGTCGAGCCCTTCCTCGCTCGACTTGCGCGTGTACACGGCGGCGCGGATCTTCCTGACCGTGGCCGGCATCGCCGCGTCGGCGGTCGGCTTGCGCTTCATGCCGTGCCCCTCCGGTTCTTCAGGCCAAAGAACAGCCAGCCATTCCAGCGCGTGCCGGTGATGGCGCGCGCGATGGACGAAAGCGACTGGTAGGGGCGCCCCTGATACTCATAGCCGTCGTGGAGCACGGTGACGCTGTGCTCGACGCCCTGGTATTCGCGGATCAGCCGCGTGCCGGTGATTGGCTTGTCGTCGCCGCGGATGCGCCGGAGGACGGGATTACCGCCGTCGAGTTGTTCGCCCAGGGCCTCGAGGCGCTGGATCGTCTCGGGCTTCAGGCCGCCATAGGCCAGTTCCTGGATGCGGTAGGCAAGGCGGCTTTCCAGGAAGCGCCGATTGTAGGGCGGCGGCTCGGCGGCGAAGAGTTCCCGCCACTGCTGCTTCAAGTCGGGCGTGGCGGCGGTCTTCAGGGCGGCCAGTCGGCCCAGCACGTCGGCCGGTGGAATGGCGGGGATGGTCGGCGGTGGCGGTGTGCCGGCCTTCGATCTCGTGGCGCGTGTCATGCGGGTCTCCGGTTGGTCCGGTTCGCATGCAGGCGCTGGGGTGCCGGCAAGTGTAGGCCACGCTCTCTCTGCTCAGCGGCGTCGCGCGCAGCTTCCTCGGCAGCGCGGCTGCGCAGCCGCACGAGGCCGGCGGCCAGGATGCTGCACACCTCACGGAGGTGCGGCGGGAGGTGGGGATTGGAGGGGTTCGGAAGCATGGCTGGGAGGCAAGATCGTGTCGCCCCACCGAGAAGAACAGCGAAAACAATCTCTTAGAGAAGGCCCGCGGGAACAAAAGCGTCGCTGCGAAATCCCGCGTAGGGCGCCGCCGGGCCCGCTTTCCTCACGGCGACGTTCATGGCGCAGCGAATCGGCGCCGGCGCAGGGGCCCATCGCGGAAGCTAAATCCTCCGCCACGTCCAACTTCGCAGCTTGACGTAGGAGTCAAGCGCCGACTACGCCACTCCGCTAAGTGCCACAGGCAAGGATTTCGCCGGATGCAAGGGCGATGACAACGCCAACCACCACCCTGGGACAGGCCATTATTGCCGCCAGGAAGAAGAAGGGCATCAGCCAGAAGGACCTGGCTGCCGCTGTCCAGAAGGAGGACGGCTCGGGCTCGATATCGCCTCAGTACCTCAACGACATCGAGCACGATCGCCGCAGCCCGACTTCCGACCAGCTGATTAGAGAATTCGCCCGGGCCTTATCCGTGGATGCGGATGACCTGTTCGTGCTGGCCGGCAAGATCCCCGAGGACCTCCGCGCCGCCGCGACCGATTCGGCGACCAGGGTCAGGGCCTTCAAGGCGTTCCGGAAAGCCCTCTCGAAATAGGATTGCATGCGTGGCGAGCTGGTCGATCGACAAGTCAGGCCGCTTTCCGCAGCGGCTCTTCCTGCGTGCAGCGGAGATCGACCGCGATTGCGAGCGGCTGGTCACGGCCTTCCTGCAGGAGCGTCATGGCGAGGTCCGCTTCCCGCTCTCCACCGATGACCTCACGGTCCTGGTCGAGCAGCACAGCAGCAGCCTCGACCAGTATGCCGACCTCTCCGACGAGGGCGACGACGTCGAGGGGATGACCTGCTTCCTGCCCGGCCAGCTGCCGCAGATCCTGATCTCCGCCCAGTTGACCGAGCAGGCCAACCGGCAGAATCGCCTTCGCACGACCCTCGCGCATGAACTGGGTCACGCCTTCTACCACCGCGCCGTGTTCGACCAGGTGTTCGCCGCGCCGCCGCACATGTTCGAGGCCGCACGTGCCGAGCCGCGGACCGTCTGCAAGCGCGACAGCATGATGGGGACCACCGAGTTCGACTGGCTCGAATGGCAGGCCGGCTATGTCAGCGGCGCCATCCTGATGCCGGCCCAGCAGGTGCGCCGGGCGGTTGGGGACCTTCTCCGGAACCGGGGGATCCATGGCGCTGCCGTCATCGGCACGCCGCCAGCCGCCGAGGCGGAGCGGCACACCATGGCCAGCTTCCAGGTCTCGGCAGAGGCGGCGCAGGTTCGGTTGCGGAAACTCGGTCTCCTGGCCGATTCGCCGGGACCGCCCACGCTGTTCGGCTGAGCCAACACGACTACGCGGGTGTGCGTATTTTTTCGCTTGTGCCCGCACACCGAGTCTTGATACGTCGATTAGCGGAGCGCCGGATTGGCTGGCGTGCCCCTAATCGAAAGCCCCCCCGTGCCGACAGTCCCGGATTTCATCCGGAGCACGCCCCCCGCGTCGCTCCATGCCTACTTCATGTCCATCAAGGCGGTCCTGCCGGCCGATGTGGTGTGGGAGGGCGCCCCGAACGAAGTGGTCCCGCCCCTGCTGCGGGCGGTGGACGCCATGGACGACGCTGAGCGCCTGCGCGTCATGAACGACGCCGATCGGGTGGGTGCCATGGCGGACGAGCCCGGTCAGGCCGCGCTCTATTCGATCACGGGTTCCGCCGAGACCCTCGACTCCCTGGAGAACGGGCATGCCCGGGCGCTCTGGATGTTCCTCAAGGACCCAGCCGGCTTCGGTCATGCCGAGGAAGTCCGCTACGCCGATGACCGCCGCTATGGCCGCATGTGGGATGGCTTCGAATGCCTGCCCGGCCTGACGGTGCCGCGCGACGGCGATCCCTACACGGCGTTCAAGGCAGCCATCGCCACGCACTTCGACACCAAGCATGTCGAGGTTGAGATCTGCGACCGTTCCCGCCCGTCGTTGGATGGGGAGCATGCGGAGCTGATCCAGGTCGCAATCTACCGCGAAGGCCGCGCCGGGGACCGCCGCGCCTTCGTCAACGGCAAGCTCGACCGGCTTCCCTTCCGGCCGGTGGTCGAGGCGGCCATCACCTACGAGCCCGCCTCTGGCACCATCGAGGTGGTGGCGCAGGCGCGGGAGACCCGTGAGGACTTGGTGCGGCTGTTCGCTGAGCACATGCTGGGCGCCCCGTTTCAGGGTGAGCGGATCCCCATCCGCCAGTACACGCTGGACCATTTGCTGCAGCCCTTCGACTTTCCGCACGACGTCGAGGACAACATCGAATCCGTGAAGGTCACGCTGCTGCGGCTGATGCCCTACGAGACGCAGGGCGAGCGCGTGACGCTTGAATGCATGCGCGGTGCCGAGCGCAGCATCTGGCAGATGGCGGAGGCACGCTTTGGCGAAAGCGATCCGCTAGCCGGCGGCTACAAGGTCACGCAGGCTCGCTTCACGATCAAGTTCCATGCGACGCCGGGAGTGCGCGGCGGTCGCACGCTGCCGGTCACCATTACCATGCCGAAGGGCTGCGACTTGAAGGACCGTACCGAACGCGAGCGCCTGGTCGGTGAGAAGTACCTGAAGCGCTGGCGGATGCTGCGGGATGTCTGACGAATCGCCCCGGCTCTCAGCCGAGGCTGTCGCGCTGCTCCTCGAGGTGCTGGAACTGGAGGAGCCCTTCCTGAACGGGGCCGTGGCGGAGATGTCGCCCGGCCCCGTTGGCATGTTGCGCGCCAGCGGGCTGCTGGTGCCCCACGGTCACGAGACCGTCTCGGCATCGCTCGCGGATCACGACGACGCGCCGGTGACGCTGGTTCGATCCGAGAGAGCGAGCGGGCTTGCCTATTTCAGCCCATCCAGCGGTCTGACCGCGGTGCCGGCTGCGCGGCTCGCCCGGCACCGCGTCGAAATCAACAATACCCTCGCCGCGATCGGAGCTGATCTGGCGTTGCCCGCCGCGCGCACGGCGCGGCCATTGATCGGGGGGCTGCTTTGGGAGATCGGTGATGCCCGCCTGGGCAAGCGACCGGCGCGCGTCCAGACATGGTTCGCGCGCCGGCTGTGGCACGCCGCGGTGCGGGCCCAGGTCATGGCTGCATTGGAGGCGCGGCCGTATCCGCGGGATGTCATTATCCTGTGCACCAGTCGCGCCGTCCGTCTTCGAGGGGTGACATTGCCCGGCACGATCCTGGTGCCGATCCGTGACGTGCTGGCCGCGGCGGATAGCCTGGCCGTGAGCGGCGAGATCCTCGACGCCCGGATGCGTGGTGTGGCAGTCGCGGCCCCTCCGGGCCCCCTGGACCTATCGCCAGATGGAACGCGCCTGCGCATCCACGGCGGCGAGCCAATCGTCTTCAGGTCGGACGACCACATCGCGGCCATTCGAAAGCTGGTTGATGCATTTTATGCCGCCAAGCGCGTGCCGATCAGCGAGCTCACCGACCATGGGACGCTGCATCGACACTTCGGTGGCGTGAAGTGGAGGCTCCTGAAGCCTTACCTCAACTCGGTGAAGGGCGCCTGGGGCTTCGACCTGTAGGCCAATTTCTCCCTTTTCTTCTCCCTAACGCCACCTCCTTCTTCTCCCTGTCCTGAAGCGATCTTCCCCGCGGTTGTTCGAACCAGCGCGAGGGAAGCACCGATGGCAGTGAAGCATCTGACGCAGACGGAGGTGGCGCGCCGCTGGTGCCTCAGTCCCCGCACGTTGGAGCGTTGGCGCTGGCTCGGCCAGGGGCCCGCCTTCCTCAAGCTGGGCGGCCGCGTCGCGTATCGCCTCGAGGACGTTGAGGCCTTCGAGGCGGCGCAGACCCGCGACGCCACCAGCGCCTCGCCGCCGGCGCAGGCGGAAATGCGCGCCGCCGTGACCCACCGGCAGGCAGCGTGAGCCCGGCCATGGGCAAGTCCTCCCGCGACAAGGGCGTGCGCCGCGAGCGCGCCATCGTCGAAATCCACACGAAATGCGGCCTGCGTGCCGAGCGCGTCCCCCTTTCCGGCGCCGTCCGATATCGCGGCAATGGCGCTGACGTCGATCTCTATGTGCGTGGCCCCGAACCGGTGAAGGCCGAGGTCAAGGCGCGCGGCGAGGGCGACGGCTTCAAGACGCTGGAGCGCTGGCTCGGCGGCAACGATGCGCTGTTCCTCTGGCGCGATCGCGCCACGCCGATGGTGGTGCTGCCCCTGCATATCTGGATCGAGATCGCGCGCCGCAGTGTGCGCTGCACGGAGCCCGACGCCATCGCCGAGGTGACGTCGTGAGCCCGCGCAACGCTCGGCACGTGAGCGCCATCGGCGAAGCCCTCCGCCATCTCGCCGGCGGCGTGCTGCTGGCCGGCGGCTTCATCGCGCTCCTCTGGCTCGCCGAGTTGGCGACCATCCCCTGAACGCCATCCCCATGCCGATGCCCGCGCCCGCCCGGCCGCCTGCATCGCCCATCCAGCCGGGTACTTCCTCATTGAACGGGACCACCATGACCAACCGAACCACTCTGGCGCAGCTGCGCAAGATGGACGCCGCGCAGGCCGCCCGCCTGCCCGTCGATCATCTGGCGATGCTGCTGGAAGAGGTCGGGGCGCTGAAGGCCGACGCCAAGCACCTCGCCGACCTGCTGCACGACGCACTGCATGCCCGCTACGGCGCCCCCGCCGCCGCGGCGCGTCGCGCCGAGGGCAAGGATACCGGGCGCGTCCGCATCGCGGATGAGGCCTTCGAGGTGATCGCCGACCTTCCGAAGAAGGCGGCGTGGGACCAGCCGAAGTTGGCCGCGGCGGTCGCCACCATCGTGTCCTGGGGCGAGGCCCCCGCGGACTACGTCACCACCGAGATCCGCGTGCCGGAAAGCCGCTTCACGGCCTGGCCGCCGCGCATCCGCGCGGTGTTCGAGCCGGCACGCACCGTCGCCACCGGCCGCCCCTCTTACACCCTCGAACAGAAGGACGCCGCGTGATGGCGCACGAACTCCGCATCCAGGTCGTCATCCCGCTGCAGGGCGACGCCGTCGCCCGCGCGAAGGACGTCGCCGCCTTCGAGCCGACGCTCGACAGCTTCACTGAAGTCGTCGCGCGCGCCGGCGGCGACATCAAGGTCGATGTCATCAAGGCCAAGCCGCGTGCTGCGAAGCAGGAGGCGCACTGATGGCGATCTCCCTCGCATCCCTGCGGCGTGGTGGCGACGCCCGCCCGCCGCGGCTGCTCACCTATGGCGTGGCTGGAGTCGGCAAGACGCTTTTCGCGACCTCCGCGCCGCGGCCGGTGGTGGTGCAGACCGAGGACGGGCTCGGCACGATCAGCGCGGCCACCTTTGGCGTACTGCGCAGCTTCGACGCGGTGATGGAGGCGCTCGGCAGCCTCTACACCGAGGCGCACGACTTCGAGACGCTGGTGGTGGACAGCCTCGATTGGCTGGAACCGCTGGTCTGGCAGCACACGGCGCAGACCCACAACCAGCCGGACATCGAGTCCTTCGGCTACGGCAAGGGGTATCTCGCCGCGCTGGATACCTGGCGCAGCTTCCTCGACGGCGTGAACGCGCTGCGCGACGAGCGCGGCATGGGCGTGATCCTGATCGCCCACGCCGAGATCAAGCGCTTCGACAGCCCCGAGACCGAGCCCTACGACCGGTACCAGCCGAAGCTGCACCGTAGCGCCTCCGCGCTCGTGCAGGAGCATGTCGATGCCGTGCTCTTCGCGAACTATCGCGTCAGCACGCTGAAGTCGGACGTCGGCTTCAACAAGAAGGTGGTCCGCGGCGTGAGCGGCGGCGACCGCCTGCTGCACACCGCCGAGCGCCCTGCCTTCCTCGCGAAGAACCGCTTCGGGCTGGCCGAGACGCTGCCGCTGTCCTGGCCCGACCTCGCGGCCGGCATCCCCTTCTACGCGACGCAGCCGAGCGCCGCCCCCGCCTCCACCACCGAAGCCCGGAGCTGACCCATGGCATCCCTCAACGGAACTTTCGACGCGACTGAGGTCGCCCCCGCCGTGCCGCTCGAGGTGCTGCCGCCCGGCAAATACCTCGCGCATCTGATCGAGAGCGAGATGCTGCCGACGAAGGCCGGCGATGGGCAGCTGCTCAAGCTGGTGTTCGAGGTGCTGGAGGGCCCCTCCGCGCGCCGGAAGATCTTCGACCAGCTCAACCTGGTGAACCGCAACGAGCAGACGGTGGAGATCGCGCAGCGCACGCTGTCGGCCATCTGCCATGCGGTCGGTCAGGTGCATGTCAGCGATAGCGAGCAGCTGCACTTCAAGCCGCTGATCGTGACGCTGAAGGTCGAGCCGGCTGGCAACGACAAGTACGGCGTCTACCGCGAGGCGCGGAACAAGGTGGCCGGCTACTCGGCGGCCAACACCAGCGCCAGCGGCAACAGCAGCGCACCGCGCCCTGCCAGCCCGGGGCCCCATCCGGCCGCCGCGGCACCTCCGCCGGCCGCCCGCACCGGTGCCGCGGCGACCCCGCCCTGGCGCCGCAATGCCTGATCACCTGCCGGCAGGCCTCGCGCCTGCCGGCCTCCCTCCCTCGAACCAGGATCAGGTCATGGCTGCCCTTCCTCCGCCCGCATGTCCCACCGTCACCGCCATCTACGCGGCCTATGAGGCGGCGGCGGATAGCGGCTATCGCGCGCATCTCGGCGCCTCGCTGATCGGCACCGAATGCGAGCGGGCCATCTGGTATTCCTTCCGGTGGGCCACCCGGGCGCGGCACACCGGCCGGCTGCTGCGGCTGTTCGAGACCGGGAACCTGGCCGAGGCCCGCTTCGTCGCCGACCTGCGCCGCATCGGCGTGACGGTCCTGGATCTGGATCCCGCATCGGGGCGCCAGTGGAACCTGCGCAACGCCTCCGGCCACTTCGGCGGGAGCATGGACGCGGTGGCGATCGGGCTGCCCGAGGCACCGGCCACCTGGCACGTCTGCGAATTCAAGACCCACAGCGCCAAGTCCTTCGCCAAGCTGAAGGCCGAGGGCGTCGCCGCCTCCAAGCCGCTGCACTGGGCGCAGATGCAGGCGTACATGCAGCTCGCGGGCCTCGACCGGGCCTTCTACCTGGCGGTCTGCAAGGATACGGACGAGCTCTACCAGGAGCGCATCCGCCACGATGCGGATGCCGGGCTGCGCATCCTGGCCAAGGCCGAGCGCATCATCGGCGCCGCCCGGCCGCCGGCCCGCATCAGCCAGGATCCCGCCTGGTGGCAGTGCCGCTTCTGCGACCACCACGCCGTCTGCCATGCCGGCGCGGCGCCGGAGCGGCATTGCCGGTCCTGCCTGCACGCCTCGCCCGCGCAGGGTGGCGACTGGCATTGCGCGCGCCACCACGCCCCTCTCGGCCGGCGCGACCAGGAGGCAGGCTGCGCGGCGCATCTCTATCTGCCGGATTTCGTGGCCGCCGAGCAGATCGACGCGGGCGAGGACTGGGTCAGCTATCGACTGCCGGATGGCACCGAATGGCGTGACGGCGTGCCTGCCGCGGCGCGGCCGGACATCGTCTCGCACCTGCCGTGCCGGATCTGTCGCGCCACGATCTATCGGGTCGGGCCCGGCAAGGGGCCGCACATCGCCGAGCTGATCTGCACCGGCTGCGAGACGGGCGGGCGCTGGCACAGCAAGATCGACGCCGTGGCGATGGGGGTGGCGGCATGACCCTGTCGCTCCGCCCCTATCAGCGCGCCGCCATCGAGGCGCTCTACGACTACTTCTCGGCCAGCAGCGGCAATCCGCTGGTCGTGATGCCGACCGGCACCGGCAAAAGCCTGTGCATCGCCGGCTTCACGCGAGAGGCAATCGCCGCCTATGGCGACACCCGCGTGCTGATCCTCACCCACGTGAAGGAACTGATCCAGCAGAACTTCATGGCGCTGCTGCGCGCGTGGCCCGAGGCGCCGGCCGGCATCTACTCGGCCGGGCTGTCGCGCCGCGACATCCATGCGCAGATCCTGTTCGCCGGCATCCAGTCCATCCATCGCCATGCGCGGCAGGTACAGCGCTGCGATCTAGTGCTGATCGACGAGGCGCATCTGCTCGGCCGTGGCGATAGCGGCATGTACCGCTCCTTCCTGGCGCAGCTGAACGAGATCAACGCTGGTCTGCTGAAGGTCGTCGGCTTCACGGCCACGCCCTACCGGCTCGACAGCGGCATGCTGCACGAAGGCAAGGATCGGCTCTTCACGGACATCGCCTTCCAGGTGCCGGTGTTGGAGATGATCCAGCAGGGCTATCTCTGCCCGGTTGTCCCGAAGCGGACCGAGACGCAGCTCGACGTCGGTGGCGTCGGCACCCGCGGCGGGGAGTTCATCGCCAAGGACCTCGAGGCGGCAGTCGACCGCGACGAGGTCACGCGCGCCGCTGTGGCCGAGATCGTCCAGCACGGCGAAGGTCGCGGCTCCTGGCTGGTCTTCTGCTCCGGCGTGGCCCATGCGCGCCATGTCCGCGATGCTATTCGCGAGCACGGCATCTCCGCCGAGACGGTCACCGGCGACACGCCCGGCCCGGAGCGGGACGGCATCCTGGCGGCGTTCAAGGCGGGGCGGCTGCGCTGCGTCACCAACGCCAATGTCCTGACCACCGGCTTCGACGCGCCCGGCACCGACCTGATCGCGTTGCTCCGCCCCACGAAGAGCGTGGGCCTCTACGTCCAGATGGTCGGCCGCGGCACGCGCCTCGCCGAGGGCAAGGATGACTGCCTGGTGCTGGACTTCGCCGGCAACACAGCGCGTCACGGTCCGATCGACATGGTGGACGGCCGGAAGAAGGAACCTGCCGGCGATGGCGAGGCGCCGATCAAGGTGTGCCCCGAGTGCCAGACCATCAACCACGCCAGCGCGCGGCACTGCATCGAGTGTGATCACGAGTTCCCGCCGCCCGTGGTGAAGGTCGCACCGCACGCGGCGTCGAACGCGCTGCTCTCGACGCAGATCCAGGCGACCTGGTGCGACGTGACCGGCATCACCTACGCGCGCCACGACAAGCCCGGGAAGCCCGCCTCGCTGCGCGTCACCTATGAATGCGGCCTCGCGCGGCACAGCGAATGGGTCTGCTTCGAGCATACCGGCTTTCCGCGCGACAAGGCGGTGGGCTGGTGGCGGCGGCGCGCCGGCAATCTGCCGCCCCCCACGACCGTGGATGATGCGCTGGGGCAGCTGGACCAGCTGCGGCGGCCCATCGCGATCCAGGTGCGGCCGGCGGGCCAGTACACCGAAATCGCCGCCGCGAGGTTCGTGTGAGATGCGCAGCCTGTCGCCTCCGCACCGCCCGCGGCTTCGGGTGGTTCGATCCGCGCGTGCGGACCTCCGAGCCGCTGCCCGCCTGTTCCATGCGCTGCATGAGCGCGCTCTGCCGGAGGTGGGGCGTGGTTGATCCCGACGAGCACGAGATTGCCGCTATCGCCGCCGCCAGCCCCATGGCGGGCGAATACCTGGAGAGCATCGGCAAGACCGATCTCGCGGTGCTGACCGAGGCCGAGTGGCTGACGCTGCTGGAGGTGATCATCACCGCCTACCAGGACGAGCTTGCGAGCCGGCTGGATCAGGGCCGGCACTCCGCGTCGCCGCTCGCCGCGGGTGGTTGCCGATGAGCAGCGTTACCTCTGCCCGCGAGGTCGCGCGCCGGCTCGGCATTTCGCACACCGCGATCCAGAAGGCTGAACGCGCCGGACGGATCGCGCGTGAGCCGAGTGGCGCCTGGGACATGGTGAAGGTCCGGGCCGGCCTCGCGACCAAGAGCGCTCCGGCGCCGCGCAAGCCGTATCGTCCACGCGCGAAGCAACCGCCCTGGGCCAGGGCTGCGCACCACCTTGGCGACCTCGCATCAGACATTCGTGGCCCCGCGCGCGGGATCCACGCCGAACTGGAGCGGGCGCGCCAGGCGCTCCAGCGCGCTGCCGAGCAGATTTCGGCGCTCTATCCCGAGATCCTGCGGCTGGAGCGCGCCTGCGACGCCGCCATTGCCGCACAGGAGCGTGGCGGCGAATGACGGATGCTCCCTCCTTCATGGCCGATTACGGCGAACGCCTGGTCGACAACGGCTATTCGGTCATTCCCATCATGCCGGGCACGAAGGTGCCGGGGCGCTTCACGGGCGGGGAATGGTCGCCCTATCCCGACTGGGCGCGACACTGCGATCGGCCGACGAAGCCCTTCGAGGTGGACATCTGGCGCCGCTGGCCCGGATGCGGCGTAGGCATTGCCACCGGGGCCGTGGTGGGCATCGACATCGACATCCTGGATGGCGCGCTGGCCATCCAGATTGCCGACCTCGCCACCTCCATGCTCGGCGACACGCCTTGCCTGCGCATCGGCCGCGCCCCGAAGCGGCTGCTGGTCTACCGCGCCGCCACGCCCTTCGCCGGTCGCAAGCGCCACCCCCTCGAGCTGCTGGCGCGCGGCCAGCAATTCGTCGCCTATGCCGTCCACCCTGAAACCGACCGCCCCTACGAATGGCCGGAGGACAGCCTGGTAGAGCTGCCGCTGTCCCGGCTGCCGGTGGTGGACGAGGCCAGTTGCGCGGCCTTCCTGGACGCGGCCTGGGCGCTCGTGCCCGACGAGGTCCGGGTCAACTCGATCCTGGCTGACGCACCGACCAGCACCTGGCGCGGCCCCAGCGACCCGAAGGGCACGCGCGATGCCATCGCCGCGGCGCTGGCTTGGCTGCCGAATGACGACCTGCCGGGCAACGAGTGGATCACCGTCGGCGCCGCCATCAAGGCCGCGATCGGCGAGGAGGGGCGCGACCTCTGGCTCGACTGGTCGCGGCGGTCCGGGAAATCGGGCCAGTCCGGTCGATCCGACACCCCTGAGCGGCGCTGGGCCTCGCTGCGGCCGCACAGCGTCGGCGCGGGGAAAATCTACTGGCTGGCCGAGCAGCGCGGCTGGGTGCCGGATCCCGCGCTGACGCTGAACGGAACTACCGCCGAGCAGGCGACCCAGCCGCATCCTGCGGCGGGCCTGCTGGCGAAGGTCGCGGTCGCGCCGCTGCCGATCGCGCCCCCGCCGAAGCCCTATCGCGTCCCGCCCGAGCTGCTGCAGGTGGATGGCGCGCTGCGCATGTTCGTGGACTACGCCACGGCCAGCGCCGTCAGCCCGCAGCCGTTCCTCTCCCTTGGTGCCGCCATCTGCCTCGTCGGCGCCATCGCGGGCCGCCGGTATCGCACGCCGACCGACCTGCGCAGCAACGTCTACGCCATCGGCATCGCCGACAGCGGCGGCGGCAAGGACCACGCTCGGCGCTGCGCCAAGCGGGCAATCTATGCGGCTGGCCTGGACCGATACCTTGGCGGCGAGGATCTCGCCTCCTCGGCCGGGCTGCTCACGTCGCTGCAGCGGCATCCCGCCCGCCTGTTCCAGGTGGACGAGTTTGGCCAGTTTCTGAAGCTGGTCCTGAACCAGCGCGCGCCAGCGCATAAGGCTGCCATATGGTCGGAGCTCACCAAGCTCTACACCTCGGCCGCCGAGCCCTACATCGGCGCAGAATACGCCGACCAGAAGGCGCGGCCGCGCGTCACCATCGAGCAGCCCTGCGCCTGCATCTGGGGCGTTACCGTGCCGGGCCCGCTGTGGACGGCGCTGGAAGGCGGTGCGCTCGCGGACGGCTCCATCGCGCGCTTCCTGGTCTTCCTGACGGACGACGACTACCCGGAGCGCAATGAGACCCCGGCGGCGATGGATCCGCCGCCCGATCTGGTGTCTGCCCTGCAGGGGATCGCCCGCGGTGTGCCCGGCCATAGCCATGGCGGGAACATCGCTGATGCCATGGAATCCTCAGCGCCGATCCACGCCTACACCGTGCCGCTGACCGCAGACGCCGAGGCGGCCATGGCTCGCGTGCGGCGCGAAGCCACCGACCTCCTGCGGTCGCACCGGGGCACCTACGCCACCGCACTGTTCGGTCGATACGCGGAGAACGCGGCGAAGCTGGCGATGATCGCAGCGGTCAGTCGTGATCCGGTCCAGCCCATCACCCAGGCTCGCGACGTCACCTGGGCCTCGGCGCTGGTCGAGCACTGCATCGGAACGCTGCTGCGCGAAGCCGAGCGTCTCGTCGCCGACACGCCGGCGCATTCGCGCATCAAGAAGGTCCTCGAGGTAATCCGCAAGGCCGGCCGGATCAGCCGTAGCGCCTTCGTCCGGAAGACGCAGTTCCTCTCGAAGGCCGAGCGGGAGGACGCCATCGCCACGCTGCTCGATAGCAAGCAGATCGCGATCGAGGTCACGCAGAACGCGTCGGGCCCGGGCACCAGCTGGATCATCGCCACCGAACCGCAGGAGGGCTTGAAGAGTGATGCTGCATGACGCGCGCAAACCCGCAGAAAGCGGGACTCTTCAACAATTCAACTTTTCACGCGGGCGTATGCAGATGCTCCTGCGCGGGTGCGGGGGAGAGAGACCCTTTGAAGAGTTTGAAGAATTGAATAGTTATATTGATCAGATAGTTAGACCTCTCCTACCCCCCCGACTCTTCACCACTCTTCAAGGGCTCGGTCCGGGGAGGCAGGCATGAGCATCCCTGGCGTGCCCTTGCCGCCCCGCTCGTCCCTCGACCGCGGAAGCCGCAGCGCAATCACCGTGGCCGAGATGGAGACGCTGCGCCGCCGCGTCTGGCTGCAGCAGGGCGTCGTCTCGCTGCACCTCGAGGACATCACCGATCCCTGGCTGCGCCAGGCAATCCAGAACGAAGCCGTGCGCCGTTGGGGCCCGCGGCAGCAGGAGAAGACTCATGGCCGGTAAGCGGAAGGCAAAGACCTCGAAGCAGAAGGAATCGATGGGCCCCTCGAGGTGGCGGCTCCAGCACGGCGGCTTCGGCGAGCCGATCCGCGACGCCGATCCCGAGACGGGCAGCCCCGTACAGCATCGCCGTGCCGTGGACACGCTGGGCATGATGCTGGCGAACGGAACCATCACCCAGCAGATGCACGACGCTGGCGGCTACTTCCGCGCCCTATTCCGCAGCGCCGCCCTGGATGGCATGTCGAAGTCGGTGCTGGTCCGCCTGCCAGGCCAGACGGCCGATACCCTGTCCGACCACCACATGAATGCACGCCGGAAGATCGGGGCGGCCCTGGATGCGCTGGGTGGCCACGACAGTGCAGCGGGCTCCTGCGCGTGGCACGTCGTCGGCCTGGAGATGTCCGTGCGGGAGTGGGCGATGCGCCAGGGATGGGGCGGACGCCCCGTGGCACCGCCGCAGGCGCAGGGCATGCTGGTGGCGACGCTTAGCGTGCTGGCAGGGCACTTCGGGCTCGTGCCGCGGACGAGGGCGGCGTGAGGGACGTAGCGGGCGGAGAGTGTCTGGCGTTTCCGTGTTTGGAGGATCACGATCAGAGGCGGTGATCAGCCGATAAGCCGAGGTGAATGGATGGTTCTGGACCCCACCAAAGTGTTCCATGAGCTTACTGCTCGTGAGCCGATCCCGTTGGACGCGCTACCTCATGATCACGGCATCTACGCGCTTTACGACCACGCCGGCCTGATCCGCTACATCGGCATCACCAAGAAGGACAAGTACGGCTTTCATGGACGAATCCATAGCCGGCACGTTGGTGGCTCTGAGGAACGCAGCCACAAATTCTCGCACGCCTACAATACGGGGAGGATGTGGCGGGCCAAGAAAGACAAAAGCGCCGATGCTCTGCAAGCGAAGGCGCTGCGCAGGGCGTTTGCCCGGAGGTACTGCCGCGCGGCGTTCCTCGTCGCGCCGTCGACGGTCTCTAGCGATCTGGCAGCGCTTGAGTTGGCGGTTCAGGCGCTAGCGCCAGCAGGGATGCTTGCGTGGGGAAGCAAGCGCAGTTTCGTGCCCGTGCCAGAGCCAACCCGTCTCGTTGACGCTCTGCTCGACGAGTTGCGCTACACGCCTGAGCAGCATGCTGCGATTCGTCGTCAAGCGGCCAAGTGCCCGAGCACCTGACAGACCATCGACGACGGGCGCGACACTGCCGCTGGCCGCGTCGATCGAAGAAAAATCGTCGCAGCGTGATCATGCGTAGCGCAGCGAAAGATTGTCGCGTTGCGCACCGAAATCCACACGGCCTATCATCTGGACACCTGGAAAGGGTGCGACCGCAGCGCGGCTCAAGAGCCGCAGCGTCGCTCGAACGAGACAGTGGCTCGCGAGCCGCAGGGTCCTTCCTGGGCCCCGCTGTATGCGGGGGGCGGAAGCGCGCAACACCGCTAGCGTCAGGCCGAGAACATGGGTTGCGGTTTGCAGACTTTCCGCGCGGCTTCAAATCGTTAGCCGCAAACCGACGCCGGGCCGCGGCCCTGCAAACCACCCGCAAACCGGATGGCATCATGACGCTCCCATGGATGGCGGCGAAGATCCTGCTGCGTCCGGTGGCGGAGCTGCGCCCGCATGCCGGCAACGCGCGCGTCCACAGCGCCGAGCAGCTGGAGCAGATCAAGGCCAGCATGCTGGCGTTCGGCTTCACCAACCCGCTCCTGGTGGACGAGGACGGCGTGCTGATCGCCGGCCACGGCCGGCTCGAGGCGGCGTCGGCGCTCGGCATCGCGAAGGTGCCGGTGATCGTGCTGCGGCACCTGTCCGCGGCGCAGAAGGAGGCGCTGCGTCTCGCCGACAACCGCATCGCGGAGAACGCGACCTGGGACCAGGCGCTGCTGCGCGATGCGCTCGCCGCGGTGCAGGCGACGCAGGAGATCGACCTCGGCGCGCTCGGCTTCTCGACGGGGGAACTCGCGGACATCCTCGCGGCGGCTGGAGAGGCCGTGTCCGACGGCGACGCGCCCGAGGCTCTGTCCGCGGATCCCACCGAGGGGGGCGGTGCGGCAGGCGCGGCGGGCACCGGTGAGGAGCCGGCGGAGGACCCCGCCGACGCCGATCCGGAGCCGCCGCGCCAGGCCGTCACCCGTCCCGGCGATCTCTGGCTGCTCGGCGAGCATCGTCTCCTCTGCGGCGACAGCACCGACGCCGCCTCGGTGGCGCGCGTGATGGGCGACGACCGCGCAGCATTGCTGTTCACCAGCCCGCCCTATGGGAACCAGCGCGACTACACGACCGGCGGCGTCACCGATTGGGATGCCCTGATGCAGGGCGGGTTCCAGCATCTCGACGCGGCGATGCGCCCGGACGGCCAGGTCCTGGTGAACCTCGGGCTGATCCATCGCGACAATGAATGGCAGCCCTATTGGGCCGGCTGGCTCGACTGGATGCGCGCCCGCGGCTGGCGCCGCTTCGGGCTCTACACCTGGGACCAGGGGCCGGGCCTGCCGGGCGACTGGAACGGGCGGCTGTCGCCTGCCTTCGAGCTTCTGTTCCACTTCAATCGCGAGGCCCGGCGTCCCAACAAGATCATCCCCTGCCGCTGGGCGGGGCACGTCAATTCAGAGAAGGGTGGCCTTCGCGGCAAGGACGGCACCGTCGGCGAATGGCAGCATGCCGGCCAGGGCGTGCAGGAGACCCGGATCCCGGACAACGTGGTGCGCATCACGCGGCACAAGGCCCGCGGCATCGAGACGGAGCACCCCGCGGTGTTCCCCGTCGCGCTGCCTGACTTCCTGATGCGCGCCTATGCCGACGAGGGTGACGTCGTGTTCGAGCCCTTCGCTGGCGCCGGCACGACCGTCATCGCCGGGCAGCGCACCGGCCGCCGCGTTCGAGCGATCGAGCTGGCGCCGGCATATGTCGACCTGGCGGTGGCGCGCTGGCGGATGCTGCATCCGGACATGCCGGTCACGCTGGCGGATGACGGGCGCGATTACGACGCCGTCGCCGCGGCGCGGACGGAGGTCACCGCGGATGCAGCCTGACCTCGTCGTCTCCGCGCTGCCGGTCGCGTCGCTTGTCCCCTATGCCGAAAACGCGCGCACGCATTCCCCGGCGCAGGTGGCGCAGATCGCCGCCTCCATCGCTGAGTTCGGCTTCGTGAACCCGGTGCTGGTCGACGCCGAGGGCGTGCTCATCGCCGGCCATGGCCGCGTCATGGCGGCGAAGCAACTCGGGCTGGCCTCTGTGCCAGTGCTACGGCTCGGCCACCTCTCGCCGGCCCAGGCGCGGGCGCTGCGCCTGGCAGACAACCAGATCGCGCTGAACTCCGGCTGGGACGAGGCGCTCCTCGCCGCCGAGATCGCCCGCATCCGCGACGAGGCGGTGGTCGACCTGGACGTACTCGGCTTCTCGGGGATGGAGCTCGACCGGCTGCTGGCCGCGGCCGATGCCGGCCTCGGCGATGACGCCGACGAGGCGCCACCACCGCCCATGATGCCCGTCACGCGCACCGGCGACCTCTGGCGGTGCGGCGACCACCGGCTGCTCTGCGGCGACGCGACGAAGTTGGCCGACGTCCAGCGCGCCCTCGGCGCCGGCCACCTGGCGGACATGGGCTTCGTCGATCCGCCCTACAACGTCGCCTACGAGGGCGGCACCGCAGCCAAGATGACCATCGCCAATGACGCGCTCGGCGGTGGCTTTCCCGAATTCCTCCGTCCCGCGCTGGCCAACC
This sequence comes from Falsiroseomonas ponticola, assembly GCF_016805305.1. Classification (GTDB taxonomy): domain Bacteria; phylum Pseudomonadota; class Alphaproteobacteria; order Acetobacterales; family Acetobacteraceae; genus Falsiroseomonas; species Falsiroseomonas ponticola. The sequence continues at coordinate 21,764 of NZ_JAERQN010000024.1, forward strand.
TGCTCTCGGTCACCAAGGGCGCCTGCTACGTCTGCATGTCCTCTTCCGAATGGCCGACGCTGCATCGCGTCTGGCAGGAGGCGGGCGGCAAATGGTCCAGCACGATCATCTGGGCGAAGAACACCTTCGCGCTCGGCCGCGCCGACTACCACCAGCAGTTCGAGGCCATGCTCTACGGCTGGAAGGCCGGCGCGCAGCACTACTGGTGCGGCGCGCGCGACCAGGGGAATGTCTGGCACTTCGACAAGCCGGCGCGCAACGACCTGCATCCGACCATGAAGCCGGTGGCGCTGGTCGAGCGCGCCATCCGCAACAGCAGCAAGCCGCGCGACACCGTGCTGGACTGCTTCGGCGGCTCCGGCACGACGATAATCGCGGCGGAGCGCACGGGGCGGCGCGCCGTGCTGCTGGAGATCGACCCGACCTATGCCGACGTCATCGTGCGGCGCTGGCAGGAGACGACCGGCGAGGTGGCGGTGCTGGAAGGCGATG
>NZ_JAERQN010000025.1 GCF_016805305.1 Falsiroseomonas ponticola
AGCTCCCCCTGGTTCCAGATCTGGCCGACCCCCGGGCGCAAGGTCGAAGGGTCGGCACATCGCTGTATGAGCACTGCAACGAAGATCTCAGCACAGCGGGTTTTCTTCCTTGGTTCAGGCGCAGCACGCTCCGCGGCCCGAGATCCATCAAGCTCCGAACGGATGCAGGTCAGTGCTGTAACAGCACCCCTGGTCGAATGACTTTCCAGCTGCAGCCACGACGCATGCAGAGGACCGCATCGATGTACAGCCGTACACATGTACCTTGGTATCAAACGGGCCGCCCAAGTCAGTTTGGCATCCTCGGAGAGGGTGATTAGCTGCAAAAGCAGGGTAGGACGCTGCAGTTGTTTCAGCAGGGGCGTGTTTCTTCTGGTTCAATCAAAACCCGCGTTCTCTGTATTTTTCGATAACCAAAGGCAGCCTAAAACCCAACATGGCTCATTGAAAGCTTCGCGAGAGCTCAAATCCGTCGACGTTGAAGCAGGCAAGTTCAGCTTGCCAAACCAGAGCGTCCATTTTTCTTAGCAGAAACAACCAGCTGGTGGTCTGGGTGTCGTAGCTCTGGCTTAGAAAGCGAGGCAACAAGCAGAAGCTATCCGCCCTGGCAGCGTTCAACTCCGAAGTCGAGATTCAAAGGCCAAGTCGAGAAGTTCTGCCGATCGGGCGAAGGGGCACCTAAAGGGTAAGTGGAGCGGCCCCCGATTCGACCGGACATGCGGCGCAATCGTGAGGGCCTGGGCGTAAGCCTAGGAGGCTGTCCGAGTAATTGCTGGTGATGTGGAAACGGGTGTGATTCGATCTTGCCTATGAGCAAGACCTTTCGGCCGTGGGACATCGATCAGGCGTGGCTGCTTGAACCGTGCCAGGTTTGCTGGAGGCTGTTTGGTGTGAGTCAGGCCGCCAGGGGGGGGTGGTCTCCTGATCGGCGTAGTGGAGCGGATCTGGCGGCGCGAGGGGCTGAAGGTGCCGCGGCGGCAGCCGAAGCGGGGGCGGCTGTGGTTGAATGACGGATCCTGTGTTCGGCTGCGGCCGTGCTGGCCGGGGCATGTCTGGGCGTATGACTTCGTGCAGGACCGGACGCATGACGGGCGTCGGTTCGGCATGCTGACGGTGATCGACGAGTACACGCGGGAGTGCCTGGCGATCGTGGTGGCCCGGCGGCTGACGTCAGACGACGTGCTGCAGGTGCTGACGGATCTGTTTGTCGAGCGTGGTCCGCCTGGGCACATCCGCTCTGACAACGGGCCGGAGTTCGTGGCGAAGGTTGTGGGCGGTTGGCTTGGCCGGGTCGGGGTGACGACGCTGTTCATCGAGCCCGGCAGCCCCTGGGAGAACGGCTACAACGAGAGCTTCAAGGGCAAGCTGCGGGACGAACTGCTGGACCGGGAGGTGTTCTATTCGCTGCGGGAAGCCGAGGTGCTGATCGAGCGTTGGCGGCGGCACTACAACACGGTCAGGCCGCACAGCGCGCTGGGCTACCGGCCGCCGGCGCCGGACGCGGTGTTGCCGTGGCCGGCCGGTCCCGCCTACGCTCCGCTCCGCTCCGGCAGGGCCAGCCGGCCAGGCCAGAACACGGGCCAAGTCTCTCATAGCCCGTATCCCCGATCCGGGGCAGGTCATGGCGAGGGCGACATCAGAGACACCGTAACGCTTCGCCAGGTGTGACATCGGCTTGCGCCACACCTGCTCGTACAGCTCCTCACGAGACACTCGCATCTTTCCGCTCCGCCTTCCTGTCAGATTTGTCGAAGCGCGGCTTCCACGACGGCTCCCACAAAGCTGGGGACGTCGACGTCGAGAGCTTCGCCGACACGTTGTGCAGCCTTGAGGTCGAGAGGTGGCTTCCCGTTGGCGAGTGCCGTCAGAAAGGCCGGCGCGACATCGGCCTTCGCGGCGAGGTCGTCGACGGACAGCTCGCCCTCCTTGAGGATCTTCTCGAAGGCATATGCCAGGCTACGTTCGCGGAGCAGGGCGCGGTATTCGCTTCGCCTGTTCTGAGCGCGCATCTCCGGGTCGCGTGAGTCGATGAAACCCCGGCGTTTGCGGAGCCAACCGTAAGCGACGTTGCCGTCGACGGTGCCGGGTTCTCCAGCCCGACGGCCTGCCTCCACCTTGATGAGGTCAGCGCTGAGTGAGTTCCGGACCGCGGCCTCCTTCATCCCGGCCAGCAGCGCGAGTTCACGCACGGTGAGGTCATCCCCACGTTCCAACTGCCAACGCGCGAATGCCATGTCCACGACGATGCGACACTTGCTGTCGGGGATCGCCATCGGCGAGGCGTTGCCATCGGTCGACTGCAGGTTCACTCCATGGCGAAACTCGTTGATGTCCTGCGCGCGGTCGTCGTCGAAGCGCGACGGCCTTCCGACCTGAAACGCATAGTCGTAGGACAGATCCATGAAGGCGGTGATGGCGAAGCGCGAGAGGTCGAACTTGTCCGGGTCGTCCTCAGCGTAGGGATAGAGCGGGTTGTCGGTCTCAAACCCGGTCAGCAGCTCGGCGGCCTCCGTGCTGCCGTACTGCGCTAGATGGTTGGCCATTACACGGACGACGAGCCGCAGCTCATCGAACATCTCGTCTTTGGTGAAGGGCGGCTTCGACATGGGGCTCTCCCTTACGCCGCGAGTCGGGCAAGCTGGGCGCGAAGCGCCTCGCGTGCCGCGTCGATCGGCGCAGGGGCTGTCTTGACCGACAGCTCCACCCGCGGCTTGCGGCCGAGGAAGTAGGCGATGCGCTCGCCGTTAGCGCCACTTGGGTGAGGCAACCCCTCGAGGACGCGGCTGCGATCGATGACGCCGAGGCGCACGAGGTGCTGCATGGCGGCCAGCGCCTTCGGACCGAGAGGCAGCCAGATGGCGTCCGGCAAGGCGCGGGCCTCACTGGCAAGATGCGTCTCCACCATGCGGCGGAGAATGGGAGTGCTGAGCATGTCGGGCGTGCCGTTGTAGTTCTCGCCGGCGACGAATACGGGATAGCGCAGAGCCGAGGTGAAGTGTGCCAGTTCGCGGGCTGGTTCGAACACCTCGGCGCAGCTCGCCGTGCCGAGCGTGTGCTGGGCGCCGACGTGGTCGAGCATGGCCACCAGGTTGTCCCGCATCGGGCCGCTGAAGGAACCGGTGAGCTTGGCGCGTCGAGAGGCCTCCGCATGTGGCAGCCCGGCCTGCAAAGCGGTCCGGAAGGCGGCGAGGGCGTTCTCCGCCTGCACTGCCCCAGGCGTGATGCCGAGGACGACGAGCTTGGCCTTGGTGGGGACATGGTCGAAGGGAGCGTAGACGACGGAGAGCCTGCCCTCGGCGTGGAGCGTCAGCGCGGACAGCATGTCGCCTTTGAGGAAGGCGCCGCTGCGATGCGCGGCAACGATCGGGGCGAAGCGCGAGACGAGGTCGGATTGGGTCAAGGTATGGTGCATGGTGATGTTGTCGGGTCCTGTCTGTCTGTTCGGGAAGGGTGGCTTCAGCGCCGGTGGATGCGGCACGTGCGGTGCCCCGTTGTGATGACGGAGCCGTCGGCGGCGACGACGAGGTAGGTCTTGTCGAACCAGCGCTCGAGCATGGCGTAGGCCCGGTCGCCCCCGATGGCTCGGCGGATGCGCTTGCGGGCCGCCTTGTCGATGAAGCGGATCTCGGATCCGTCGTGGCTATGGCTGGCGGAGCCCTCGCTGTGGATCAGTGAGACCACGAGGCCGGGTATGGCGCGCTGCTGCTGGCGCTGCTGTCCGTGATTGGTGAACCCGATGTCCATTTCGTCCCTCCATCCGCTGTCCGGCGGCGCCAAGCGCTACGGTGATGAAGGTTAGTCACATACATCATTCTAACATGCAATAGCGATGTGATGAGCGTGAGTCATGAGATGCACATTTTCAGATCGCTGGCTCTGCCTGCCCCACACCTCGCCAGCTACCGTATATATGATAATGTCCTTTATCAGACGTGACGTGCTTACATTGAGGGGGCCTCGTGCCGATGCCATCCAGTCGACCTGGCCAAGATCCTGTCTTACCCAACCTCACGCCGGAGCAGGTGGCATACTGGTATCTGCGTCTGAACGGCTTCCTTCTCCTGGAGAACTTCATTCTGCACGACGTCCGGAACGGTGGCCAACGTACCGACGCCGACCTCCTAGGTGCACGCTTCCGCCATCGGCGGGAGTTCAGCTTCGATAGAGCCGAGCCCATGGAAGATGACACAGAGCGTCTGCGGCTTTCGGAGCGGTTCGACGACGTCGTGATGGTCGAGGTGAAGACAAACCAGCCCTGCACTCTCAATGGCCCATGGACCGACCCGGACCGCCAGAACCTTCACCGCGTGCTGGCAGCAATCGGATGTATATCGCAGGACCAAGTCTCGAACGTAGCGGGCCGCCTCTACGCTGAAGGTGTGGTGGTGCATGGGGACCGGCGTATCCGGCTCATCGCTGTTGGGCGCGACCACAATGCCGAACTCCAAGCCAAGTACAGCGACGTCGTCCAGCTCACTTGGGATGACGTCCTCACCTTCATCTGGCGGCGCCTGACGACCTTCCGCCGACAGAAGCGGGACGTCTCACAGTGGGACAGGAGCGGGAAGGTGCTTCATCGCCTTGCTAATCGTCACTACGGCGAGCCGGTGCAATTCATCGGTATGGTGAAACGTGCCATCGGTGTCAGGCAAGCGGGAAACACGTGAGGCGCGCATGATGGAACTCCTCGTGGGAGGTAGGCTTGCGCCAGCGGCCAAGCTGCCGGGTATTGTTGTCACGTCTGGAGAACGCGCCGGCCTTCGCTTCCTTGAGTTCTTCGCCGCTGCCATCCGTAACCCACATACGCGTCGTGCCTACAGCAAGGCGGCAGCCGACTTCCTAACCTGGTGCGAGAGCGCCGGCCTGTCGTCGCTCACCGCTGTGCAACCGCTGCACGTAGCGACATGGATCGAGATACAAACGCGGGAGCACTCGGCACCGACGGCGAAGCTGCGCCTGGCAGCGCTACGTCACCTGTTCGACTGGTTGGTCACGGGCCAGGTGATCCCAACCAACCCTGCTGGATCAGTGCGAGGGCCGCGGCACAGTGCTCTCAAGGGTAAGACGCCGGTGCTGGATGCCGCCGAGGCACGGCAGCTGCTCGACAGCATCGATACCAGCACGCCCGCTGGCCTTCGTGACCGAGCGCTGATCGGGCTCATGGTCTACAGCTTCGCCCGCATCGGCGCCGCGCTTGGCATGACGGTGGCGGACGTGTTTGTGCAGAACCGCCGGCTCTGGGTGCGACTCCGGGAGAAAGGCGGCAAGCGGCATGAGATGCCCTGCCATCACACGCTCGAGGAATACCTGCACGCCTACATTGACGGCGTTGGCCTCGGCGCCGATCCGAAAGGGCCTCTGTTCCGCACGGTTGGCCGCGGCACGAAGACGCTGACACGCACTGCCCTACCGCAGGCCAACGCCTACGCCATGGTACGCCGGCGTGCGGAGGCTGCAGGTATAGACACAAAGATCGGGAACCATACCTTCCGGGCCACGGGTATCACGGCATACCTGAAGAACGGCGGCACACTCGAGAACGCAGCCGCCATGGCCAACCACGCCAGCACCCGCACTACGCAGCTCTACGACCGGCGGCGCGACGACATCAGCCTCGACGAGGTCGAGCGCATCAGAGTGTGAGGCCGAACCCAATCCTAAGGGCTTCCGGTGAACCCGAAGTGGCAAATGCCGGCTTCGGCTTCAGGCGATCAAATGTTCCTTCAGGCCTCGAAAAATTATTCTCACCCCCCGAAGTCAACGCTTGATGGAATCGACTCTTTGAGCCACAAAGGGGTGCGCCCAAGACGGCGTTTGGGGGTCTCAGCTGGAACCTGAGCCCCCCCAAGTCCGAAACCCAACAGCTGAAAGGCATGTCAGTGCAGCTGCTATTGAGTGAGGCTGATTTTACCAGCCTCAGCCCCGAGACGCAACGCGAGCTTCTGGACTACCTCCGCGGACGACGGCGCACCCTTACCCCGCAGGGGCCGGACGGTGGCGACGACTTCGATTGGGATGAGGTGATCGATCTCACCCTGGACGATGTGAAAACGTTCATGGATGGGTGCAGCCCTGAGACAATCGAAGGGCTGAAGGTAGTCGCCGAGCACGGGCCAATCATCAGGGCCAACCTGCTGAACGCCGCGGGCATCACAAACTACGCGCACTTCCAGGGACGCGTTACCAAGCGCACCCGGACGGTCACGAAGAACCGGCACGCGTTCCTGTTTGGATGGGACGACTGGTCGTCTCCAGAAAACAGCGCGATCGGTTGCGGGCGCTACGGGGTGACTCCCACCACCCACAAGGCTCTGCGCAAGTTCTTCGGGCTCGACTGATCCAGTCATCGGGGGCGTGCAGCGCGCGCCCCCGATGGTCGTCACTTCTGTTCGGCCAGGTTGGGCCTGACTCCTCTACGCCGGAGGCGGCCCTGGTTCCGATCGAGCACGCGGCGCACCTGCCAGGGCCGCCATCCCCCTCCCCCGCGTGGTGTGCGCACGCCCCGTGCTGTGAGCGCATCAGCGAGTTCCTGGAGTGTTGTGGCGCCCGCACGCGACGGCGTAGAGCCTGATCCGATAGCGCGAGGGGGCACCGTGGAGCGACTGACCGATCTGGACGAGATGGTCCTACGCTGCCGCACAGCCCAGGCCGCCGACCACCTTGCGGAGGCCGTCGCCTGTTATCGGGCCGGGGCGTATAGGGCCTGCATCGTCGCAACGTGGGTGGCCGTCGTCTACGACCTCCTCGATAAGGTCCGCGACCTCGCTCTGCACGGCGAGGCAAAGGCGAAGGCCTTCGTGGCGGAGTTCACCGCGATACAGGATGCGCACCGGCGCGGCGACCCTGATGCCCTGCGGCGGTCGCTCGACTTCGAGCGCCTCGTCCTCGACCGCATGCGGGACGAGTTCGAAATGCTAACCCCCACCGAGCACCTCGACTTGGCGCGCCTGCGTGAGGACCGGAATCGCTGCGCACACCCCACGGTGAACCAGCCTGACGAGGCGTACCGGCCGACGGCCGAGTTGGCGCGGCTGCACCTTCGCAGCGCCGTCATGCACGTCCTGCAGCAGCCGCCTTCGCAGGGGAAGGCTGCGCTCGAGGCGCTAAAGCGGGATTTCGGCTCGAGCTACCTGCCACGGCGCGAGGATGAAGTGCTCGCGTTCCTGAAGGCGAGTCCCCTCGCGAGAGCGAGGGACGGGCTCGTCAAGGAGGTAGTTGGCCATCTCGTCGGCAACTTCTTCGATGGCCACTCTGGTCCCCCAGTCGCAGACGCCATCACCGCCATCATCGCAGGTGTGCGTCGCCTCTACCCTATCGTGGCAGACTTAGAACTCGGGCGTAGGGTTAGGGCCGAACTGGCCAAGCTGTCGGACACCAACCTATTTCTCGCGGTGACCTTTATGGCGGAGGTCCCTGGCTCCTGGCAGCTTCTCACCGACGCTCAACGGACCCGCTTGGAACTCTACATCCGGGACGGGGACGCGGCCCAGATCGCCCCGGTGCTGACTTATGCCGAGAAGATAGAAGGTTTGGCGGACGCAGCGCGAAAGCGAATCATGATTCTCAATGCTGATGAATTGGAAACGGTCGCGGTGCACGGCCGTGGAGAAACCGTGCTGCAGCGCGCGTTGGCGCTGCTCGAGAAGTCAGGCTCTTGGGCGTCGAGCAATGCGTTGATTCGCAAGGTCGTCTCTCCTGCCTTGGCAACGCTGACCGCGCATTTTGTAGATGAACTGCTGCGTGTTGCAGCAAGCAATGGCGAGGTCCGCTATGCCACGGCGTATGTGCGGCTCATCGAAGCAGTTGAAGCGCAGCGCGTGATCCCTGCCGAGCAGCTAAGGGTGCTGTTCAAGAAGCACGGATTGGAGGACAACGACGAAGAAGGCGAGGCTTAGGTTACTGCCGTGCCCGTCGGGGAGACGTGCTTCAGATCGCTCACTGCCGGATAGGCGGCTGAGGCAGCCGTTGATGGCTATTCTGCCATCATGCTTCTTTGTCTTGCTCGTCAGGTCTCGGGAAAGAGGCTCGGGAACAGCAACTCAATCGCCTGCATCGGAAAGCGCAGCGACACAGGCCCCTTCGGCGTGTCCGAGCCCAGAATGCCATCGTCCACCAACAGGCTCAGCAATTCTCGTGCGCTGCGTTCCTTCAGGCTGGTGATGCGCGAGGCGTCACCACGCGGTACCTCCCCCTGCTGCAGCACTCGCTCAAGGAGCAGCCAAGCTTCGGGCCGCCAGCCGCGGCGCTCCGCGTAGAGACGCAGCCGCTCAACCAGGGTTTCAAGCGCGAACAGCTTGGCCATGAAGGTGACCTGGTCCTGGCAGACCTTCAGGAACCAAGCAGTGAACTCTACCAACGCCTTCCGCGAGAGATTGCCCCGGCCATCCAGATCGCCCTGCCGAGGCATGTCGGCATGGTCCATCATCCGCTTGTAGTCGCCACGGCTTGCAGCGCCCCGCGCCAAACCTCGCGAGACTGACCACAACCCATGGGCACCGATGCCGGCATGAAGTGCCATCGCATGGCTCATCAGGCGGCTGACACGGCCATTTCCGTCAAGGAAGGGATGGATGTAGTTGAGACGATGGTGTGCCGCGGCCATGGCCATGATGCGGCTGCCTCTTCCCAGGGATAAGAGCCGGTAACGCTGCTCGAAGTGAGCCATGAAGCTGCCTACCGCTCCCGGCGATGGCGGCAGGTGCCGGCCTACTGTCACCTCCTCAGTGGGATCGCTCCGGAACTCGCCTGGTGTCATGCGGAGGATCAGCTCTCCGCTTTTCACGGTCAGCATGGCTTCCGGTGCATCGGCATAGAACTCGCGATGCAGCCAGCGGATGAACTCGACCGAAGCAGGGTCGCCGAGCGTGCCGGCGGCATGCTGTCTGTCGATCTCTCGCTGCACGCGGATATGGGCACGTGCTTCGAGCTGGAGGTCTCGTCGCTCCGGCGTGCTCTCGAGGTGCCCCTGCAACGCCGCCTCGATCTCACGTGGCGTCGTGTTGTGACCTTCGATTAAGTTTGAGTAGTAGCAGTTCATGATCCGCACAGCGTCGGCCAGGCCGGCCGCTGAGCGTGGATGAAGGCGTGAGCCAAGAGCAGCGGCCGCAGCCGAGAGGCTTGCCACGAGATCGACGATCTCTGCTCCCGCCTCATCGAGCAAACAGGGCTCTATGCGTGTCGGTGCTTCGATGGAGAGTGCTGCAGAACGCATGCGGAAAGTTTGCTCTGCTTTTTGCCGATGTCATTTTGACGGAACGCACTGATAGCACGACAAAAAGATTGCTCATAACCGCAACGGATGCCGATGTTTGTGCCGATCATTGGTGCTTAGCCAACGCATTGAATTGCCAGACTTTTCCCGGGTTCTCACGGCCTTTGCCTGCCGATCGTCGTGAGCTCTATCGCTCAACCGTCGCTCTAAAAGCTGACTATCAGAAAGCTACTAAGTAGCTATCCGTTGACTTTCTTGTAGTCATCTGGTGTCTGCCTGGATGTAGTGAGGTAGCGAGGAGGGGGCTCGTTCATGCCCACGATCGTGTTCGCGTCGCCGAAGGGTGGGGCCGGGAAAAGCACTTCGGCCGTCGTGCTAGCGACTGAGCTCGCCCGGCGTGGTGCCGAGGTCGTCGTCATCGATGCAGACCCAAACCGCCCCGTCAGTCAGTGGGCCGGCCGACCAGGTCGTCCGGAGACGCTCACCGTCCTCGCCGAGACGACCGAGGCTTCAATCATCGATGACATCGAGGCTGCCGCGGCTCGTGTTCCCTTCGTCATCGTGGACCTTGAGGGCACGGCGAGCATGACGGTGGCCTATGCCATCAGCCGTGCCGACCTGGTCATCGTGCCCACGCAGGGTAGCCAGCTCGACGCTGCCGAGGCTGCCAAGGCCATTCGTCTGATCCGTCAGCAGGAGCGGGCCTTCGGTCGGAGGATCCCCTACGCGGTCCTGCTAACCCGGACCTCGGCCGCCATCCGGCCGCGGACCCTCCAGCACATCCGCGAGGAGATGGAGCGGAACAACGTGCCGGTACTGAACACGCAAATGCATGAACGCGAAGCTTTCCGAGCGATCTTCAGCTTCGGCGGCGTGCTGCAGAGCCTCAATGCGAACCAGGTGAGCGGCCTGGATGCAGCCATGAAGAACGCCCAGGCCCTGGCGGTGGAGGTCGTTGATCTCCTCAAGGATGCTGAACAGGACAAAACGGAGGTCACGGCATGAGCACCGAACGGGCATCCCTGTTTGGACAAGACGCTGACATGGACCTCTCGGGCTTCAAGCCAAAGGCGCCTGCCCGACCCGAGCAGGTGAGGGATGTCGCCGAACAGGCGGGCTTCAGGAGCAGGGAGGGAGCCAGAGAGCCCGTCGAAGGTGAGATCCCTCGTCGCGAGCCACGCAGGTACCGGACTGGTCGGAACGTCCAGCTCAACCTCAAGGTCCGGCAGGAGACAGTGGATGCCTTCTATAAGCTGGCAGACGAGCATGGCTGGGTTCTGGGTGAAGCCTTTGAGCACGCCGTCGATGCCTTGAAGCGTGAGCTTCAGAAGAAAACCTGATAGCCGTCGGAGAGCTAACTGGTAGCGACCGGATATCCTTAGGGGTCGTCGCGTTGCCGGTTATGGATCACGACCGATTCGCGAGGAAAGGGGACTCTGCTGACGCTCCGAGTCGTCCACAGGCGACGAGTTATCCAGAGGACTCCACTGACGGAAATAGGGGACTCTGCTGACGCAGATGCGAGTCGCCCAGGGGACTCCACTGACGAATCTAATAGTTAAATCCTAATAGCCTTCGACTAGCTCCCGTCAGTAGAGTCCACCTTGCGCTCATGGGCTTCCATCCAGGCAAATGCAGAGCATGGGCGATGTTCACCAGCTGATCCTGCAGCACGGCGTCGAGACAGCACGGTCGATGGCTGCAACGAAGGGTGAGCGCCTGGCTGTCGACGCCGCGGCTCAGGTGATGAGCGACGAGGAAAGCCGCCTCGGCATCACCCATGCTGGGTTCGCCATGACCTCGCTGCCGCACAAGCGGATTGAAGAACCCTTCTGGCGGCGCGAAGGGCATCGAACGACGCTGCTGGTTGAGGCAGGTCGAGATAGGCGAGGCGTTCTGGTTGGCGTGCCCTACGGCTCCATCGCCCGACTGATCCTCCTGTATCTGCAAACCGAAGCCATCAGGACCAGCTCGCCCGAAGTCGAACTCGGCCGCTCCATGAAGACGTGGATGGGGCGAATGAGCCTGACCACTGGGGGCAAGACCTACCAGCTCGTGGCAGAACAGGCTCGTCGCATCTCAGCGTGCCGGCTGACCTTCTTCACCGATCGGAGCCATGGCGCAGAGGCCAGGCACAATGGTGCCTTCGTCCAGGACGCCATCACGCTCTCCGGCGTGGTCGATGACGAGGCACAGCCGTCGCTCTGGCAGGACCGCGTGCGGCTGGATGAGCACTTCTGGCACTCGCTGAAGGAGCACCCTGTTCCAGTACGGGAGGAGGCGATCAGGGCTATCGGAACACGCAGCCTTGCGATCGACGTATACATCTGGCTGGCCTATCGGCTGCATTCGCTCACGAAGCCCACATCTGTGAGCTGGGCCGCCATCCACGGTCAATTCGGTGCCGGCTTCAAGCTGGTCAGGCAGATCAAGCCGACGTTCTGCGAGGCCCTGCAGCTTGCTCTGGCCGTCTACCCAGACGCACGGGTGGACGTAGATCGAAAGGGGATCGTGCTGCATCCCTCACCGCCAGCAATACCGAAGCCGGAAGTCAGGCGCCTCGGCATCATCTGACCTATGCAGACAGCCGATCCAGAGAGGGGACTCTACTGACGCCGGTACAACGGGCGGCAGGCCGGATCGACTGACAGAAACTACCAAGAGCGCAGACCGTAGCTGGTTATCGAAGAGGGGCGGCTGAGACGATAGTGGATCCGATGATGGTCCCCAACGTTCGTCCCCAAGCGCGGTAGAGGCGATCGGCCTCTTCGTGGGTAGTGCCGATGACCATGCACTGTGTCGTGTGGACTCGGCCAGGGAGATAAATACCCGCCATAGCCATCCTAACTCGGTACGTTGTAGCGCCGCGCTGAATCGAGCCGGATGCTTGAAGCAACTGCGCTGGCCGGCCGCTAATACGCTCAAGCGTGACATGTGTCGCGCGGAAGCCGGCCATACCCGTATCGCGAAGTGCTTTATCCGCGTCCTCAAGGCTTGGCTGGATGGAGAAGATTTGGTCTACCTGAGCCTGCGTTAGACCTTGGGTGTTGGGATGGAGTTGCACCCAAGCGTTGCAGGCCAGTGCTCCAGCCTCGCTAATATCCTTGGCTATGGATATCTGAAGGCCAAGTGCAGTGTGATCTACGCGGATCCAGTCTCGCGGATGGTAAATCTCCATTGCAGCTTCACGTGAGCCAGCTTGAACCCAGTCCCGGACATCGACGGTCGGCTGAGCCAAGGAGCTCACGATACTAGCGATGATAAAGGCGGTTAGGACTGCCAAGCGACATGCGTGGTCTATCATGCGTAGTCCAGGGGAATGATGCGTGAAACGGCGCGCTACGCGGAGCCAGATTGGCATCGTGGTCCCAACTACGCGCCTGTTCACAGCAGCCCATCCACGCGGTGTTCTGGGAGTCGATCCGCTGAGAGGCCCCTGGGTGGAAGGGGGAAGCAATCAGGCACAGAAGTCTCCCTGGGCGCTGAGCCGTGGTGCCGGAGGGGAAGGTGATCGAGCCGTTGAGCTGGGGTGCTAAGGTCCTCGGCGACGACGATGGGAACCACCCCAGGGTGTCTCTCTAGCGTGCCGATGAGTTCCAGGAGCCACCCTGCATATGCCCAGTCGCGACCCTTTCGCTGGCCGGAGTTACCCGGACGCCGAGGTCGAACATGTACTGGCGAAGGCGATTGGCACGCTCTCTGACCCACGCCGGGATTGGAACCGGGGTGTATCCGACGAGGCCGGCATCATGCTCCATCATGCGTGCTCCCGTGTGATGGCATCCGGATCGCTTCGCAGCGGCACTTCGACGGGGGGAGGTCTCAAAATCTGAGACACGCTGTCGTTCCCATCTATAGGTGCAGTTGCAAAAGCAACGACCAGCTGAATGCCGGGGTACCGCCGAAGCCCTCAGCACCAGAGCGCCTGTCGTGCCACCAGCATCCCGACAACGCTGTGCGATGCTAGGAGCGACGGCTGATGCGAAGCCGGTAACGGCCGGACCTCGCGAACCAGTGATGTTCGCCTCGATGTTTCCTGCTTGTTCTCAAACATGCCTTTGAGGGAAGATTCGCATGCAGGTCACGCCACCCCACTGGCTCTCTCGGTCGCCGATCGGCCCGGGGACCAACACGGAGGAGGGGGCCGGCAGAGGCTTGGTCGCCGTAGGTGGCCAGCTCCCCGTGGCTGAAAGGCTCGGAAGACACAGGAACGCCCTCGGACCTGGCCCCAGTGGGGATCGGAGCCGGGGGCTTTCCCGTTTCTGGCCTGGTTCATCTTGATCTCAAGCTGCGTCAGCTCGCTTCAGCCGCCACTGAGTTTGATGGAGACCGACCAATCTCCCGCTGAAGGCGTGGAGGGCGCCGTTGAGTTCGGCTTTGTCGCGGGGAGTGTCAGATCTACGCCATTCAAGTTCCACACAGCTGCACTCAGCTTGTCCCGGATCTCCCGGAAGCAGCCGATCGTGCATTGTGCAGCGACTGACGCCTGCCCTCCGACAGCACCGACAACGGTCAGCGGGCCCAGCATCGCAAGATCATGCTCCAGCAGTCTCCGACTCTGGCTGATCTGCTTGGAGCGACAGGCCGGCAGCGTGTTGGATGTAGCGTCGACCACGAGACCTGCATCGCTGACGAGGGTCCATTCCTGCTCGACGTGGCCTGGAACGCCGGGAGCCAGAGAGCACAGCCCGCCAACCCAAGCGGCCAGGCCTCCGTCTGTCAGGGCTCGCGTGGAGCTGGCAGCCCAGAGCGACCAAGCCGGAATGCCCCCCCCCCCAAGCCTTTGCCTCGCCCGGCATGGTGACCATCGTCGACGAGAAGTTCGTCCCGGATCTCACTCCCCAGGTCGCTTGGACCAGGGAGGTGCTGCACAGGTGCCGGGGTAGGCTTCTCCTCCTCGAGGCGATCGACGGGCCAGCCGTGCCCGTCTACCTGGTGATGGCGATCGTCCAAACCCTCCGGGGGCAGGGCTCGAACAGCACGGGCTTCGCCGTCTCTTGCCCCCCTTCGGCTGGACGCTGCCCCTGAAAGTGGCAGCTGCTCGGTAAGGCCCATCGGTCTGAGGCTGCAGAACGTCAAGCACGCCAGCCGACTGCTGCAGCGACTTAGCCAGGTGCCACGAATGGCCTACCCGCCGGATGAGGAGGCCGAGCCGGAGCACCGCCTCGCAAGAGACACTATCGGTGTGTTGGTCTGGCAGCCCGAGGCGATCGAGAGGGTCGTGCTCCGAGGGCTTGATCTGGTATCGTGACAAGCATACAATATGCACAAGACGCTATGCCTACCCTTCACGCCTACGCCGATCTGGCAGCTCACCTCACTGGGGCCCTCCCTTCTTTCTTTTAGAGAGAAGGGGGAGGAGGTGGAGAATGTCTACAGACCTGGGGGTAAACCCCAGGTCTGTAGACCTCTCAGCCGTGGGGGGAAATCAAGCTACCTACAAGATAGGTTGCAGATAGAACTCTATCCTCAGCATATATTTGGGGAAGGGTTCTCGCAGTTGGCCTGATGACGTGCCAAGGCTGCTTACACCCGATCACACTTGAAAATCGAGATACCCCCCGGGGGGGATCATGGACTACGATTTCGCCTACCCCCACTTACACTTCACTCGGATCGAGTAACACGTCGGCTGACATGATCAGATGCTCCACAGGTCAATACTCGACCTCGAATTCATTGAGGCGCTGCAGCAGCATCCAGGCGGCACAGCTGGGCCAGCTTGATGTGTGTCGGCGTTCGACGAGTTAGATGGTCGAGCCTCACCCTGCTGAACCAGGCACCGGTACCCTTGGTACGACAGCCACCAACCACGGGGATGGTTGGTCGCCTTCCTGGTTCAAAGCTCCGCGGCAGCCCTCTCCGGCCACTGATCGGGACAACTGACCATCAATCGTCAGGGCGGTCTTTCTGGTTCCGGCCCTCGTCAGTCAGCGGCACGGCACCATCCAAGACCAACCAACCCCCCAATCTCGAGTGCTGCTGAGAGCTGCCCCGTGCTGGGTGACGGCTCAGGCATTTCGCTTCGCTCGCTGCGCTCGCTTGCGATGCCCGCCGTCACCCAGCACGGGGCATCTCCCTGGCACACGAACAAAACAAAAAGCGAGCACCTAGCTCCCCCTGGTTCCAGATCTGGCCGACCCCCGGGCGCAAGGTCGAAGGGTCGGCACATCGCTGTATGAGCACTGCAACGAAGATCTCAGCACAGCGGGTTTTCTTCCTTGGTTCAGGCG
>NZ_JAERQN010000026.1 GCF_016805305.1 Falsiroseomonas ponticola
CACCCGTCTTCGCCAGAACCTTGGTGATCGCCGCCGTCAGCGACGTCTTCCCATGGTCCACGTGCCCGATCGTGCCGATGTTGCAGTGCGGCTTCGTCCGCTCGAATTTCGCCTTGGCCATTGCTTCAGGTCCTCAGGATCGGGTCGTGTTTACCAGCGGTAGTGGCTGAAGGCCTTGTTGGCCTCTGCCATCCGGTGCGTGTCTTCGCGCTTCTTGACGGCCGACCCACGGTTGTTGGCGGCGTCCATCAGCTCCGCCGAAAGGCGGTCTTCCATCGTGTGCTCGCCGCGCTTGCGCGCGCTGTCGATGATCCAGCGGATCGCGAGCGCCTGGCGCCGCTCCGGCCGAACCTCGACGGGCACCTGGTAGGTCGCGCCACCGACGCGGCGGCTGCGGACTTCCACGGCCGGCTTCACATTGTCCATCGCCTCATGGAAGACGCGCAGCGGGTCGCTGTTCGGACCCCCGCGGCGCTTCAGCGTATCCATGGCGGCGTAGACGATGCCCTCGGCGGTGCTCTTCTTGCCGTCGTACATGAGCACGTTCATGAAACGGCTCAGCACGAGGTCACCGAACTTCGGGTCCGGCAGGACCTCACGCTTCGTGGCGCTATGGCGGCGCGACATCTCTCAGATCCTCACTTCGGCCGCTTGGCGCCGTACAGCGACCGGCGCTGGCGACGCTTCGCGATGCCCTGCGTGTCGAGCACGCCACGCAGGATGTGGTAGCGGACGCCCGGAAGGTCCTTCACGCGGCCACCGCGGATCAGGACGACCGAGTGTTCCTGCAGGTTGTGACCCTCGCCGGGGATGTAGCTCACGACCTCGTAGCCATTCGTCAGGCGGACCTTCGCCACCTTACGCAGAGCGGAGTTCGGCTTCTTCGGCGTCGTCGTATAGACGCGCGTGCACACGCCCCGCTTCTGGGGGCTGCCCTGCAGGGCCGGAACCTTGTTCCGCTTCGCAATGGGCTCTCGCCCCGTGGCGATGAGCTGGTTGATCGTCGGCATGACGCCCCTTCGTGCCCGTCCCGTCTCTCCACAACGCCGCCAAGCACGTTGGCCCGCGTGGGCGCGCAATTGCGCACCCTGCGGGCTACCGTCCTGCCACCGGCCTCAGCCCACCCGAACCTCGGGAAGGCGGCGCCGGCGACGCATCGCTGTGGACCAAAATTACAGCCCGGCCGTGCGATGCATGAGCACCGACCCCGACCAAGGACCCGCCGTATATTCGCCGTGTCCTGTTGAGTCAAGCGAAGTGGAACTTCCCGTCGGGACCGGTTTCGCCGCTCCGGGCGCCACCGTCGTTCCACCACGCCAGGCGGTGGCGCATCCCCCTCCGGGGGCCGCCACGCGCCGCGCGGAAGGGGCCGGAGCCCCTTCCCTGGCCTTATTCCGCCGCCCGCGCCGGCCCCGGCAGAGGCGCCGGGCTGGTCGGGATGCGGCCGCGATCCCGCTGCGCCGCCACCGCGCGCAGCTTGTTCATGACGGAACCCGTGCCCGCCGGGATCAGGCGCCCGACGATCACGTTTTCCTTCAGGCCCATCAGGTTATCCACCTTGCCGGCCGTCGCGGCCTCCGTCAGCACCCGGGTCGTCTCCTGGAAGGAGGCGGCCGAGATGAAGGAGGTCGTCTGCAGCGAGGCCTTGGTGATGCCCTGCAGCACCGGCTCGGCGCGCGCGGGGCGTTCCTTGGCGGCGATGCGCTTCTCGTTCTCGATCTCGAACTCGATTCGCTCCACCGTCTCGCCGATCAGGTAGGTCGTGTCGCCCGGATCCAGGATCTCGACCTTCTGCAGCATCTGGCGAACGATGACCTCGATGTGCTTGTCGTTGATCTTCACGCCCTGCAGTCGATAAACGTCCTGGATCTCGTTCACGAGGTAGTTCGCCAGCGCCTCGACCCCCAGCACGCGCAGGATGTCGTGCGGCACGCGCGGGCCGTCCACCAGCGGGTCGCCGGCCTTCACGTAGTCGCCTTCCTGGACGGAGACGTGCTTGCCCTTCGGCACCAGGTATTCCCGGGGCGTCACCGGCTCGTCGCCGATCTGCTCCGGCACCACCAGGATGCGGCGCTTGGCCTTGTAGTCCTTGCCGAACTCAACGCGGCCATCGACATCGGCGATGATCGCCGCGTCCTTCGGGCGACGCGCCTCGAACAGCTCCGCCACCCGCGGCAGACCGCCGGTGATGTCGCGCGTCTTCGACGATTCGCGCGGCATGCGCGCGATGACGTCGCCGATGCTGACCTCCTTGCCGTTCTCGACCGACAGGATCGAGCCCGGCGGCAGGACGGTGATCGCCTCCGCGCCATTGTCGCGCTTCACGACGTTGCCCGCCGCGTCGCGCAGGATCAGGCGCGGGCGGAGATCCGCGCCGCGGCCGACGGACTTGTATTCGACGACCTCCTTGAACGACAGGCCCGTCACCTCGTCCATGCGGTCCATGAGGGTGACGTTCTCGATCAGGTCGGCGAATTCCACCTTGCCGTTCTTCTCGGTGATGATCGGCAGGGTGAAGGGGTCCCACTCCGCCAGCTTCTGGCCGCGGGCCACCGTGGCGCCCTCCTCCACCAGCAGCCTGGCGCCGTAGGGCACGCGCGAACGGCCACGCTCCCGGCCATTGGCGTCCATCAGCAGGGCCTCGCAGTTGCGGGCCATGACGATGGTCGCACCCTGGCTGGTCGTGACGACCACGCGGTTCAGGAACTTCACCGTGCCGTCCGCGATCGCCTCCACCGCCGACTGTTCCGCGCCACGCTGCGCGGCACCGCCGATGTGGAAGGTGCGCATGGTCAGCTGCGTGCCCGGCTCGCCGATCGACTGCGCGGCGATGACGCCCACCGCCTCGCCGGTGTTCACCGGCGTGCCGCGGGCCAGGTCGCGCCCGTAGCAATGGCCGCAGACGCCGACGCGCGCGTCGCAGGTCAGCACGGAGCGGATCTTCACCGCCTCCACGCCGGCCTTCTCGATCAGCTCGGCCTCCGGCTCCTCGATCAGCGTGTTGATCTTCACCAGCACGCGGCCATCGGCCGGGTCGAGCACGTCTTCCTGCGTCGTCCGGCCCAGGATGCGCTCGGAGAGGGAGGAGACGACCTCGCCGCCATCCATCACCGCGCGCACGGTGATGCCGCGCTCGGTGCCGCAATCATCCTCGACGATGATGCAGTCCTGCGCCACGTCCACCAGGCGGCGGGTCAGGTAGCCGGAGTTCGCGGTCTTCAGCGCCGTATCCGCCAGGCCCTTGCGGGCGCCGTGGGTGGAGTTGAAGTACTCGAGGACCGTCAGGCCTTCCTTGAAGCAGTTGATGATCGGCTGCTCGATGATCTCGCCCGAGGGCTTGGCCATCAGGCCGCGCATGCCGGCGAGCTGGCGCATCTGCGCGGGCGAGCCGCGTGCGCCGGAATGCGACATCATCCAGACGGAGTTGGCGGGCTTGCCGATCTCCTGCTTCTGGATCTCCTTCATCATGGCCTGCGCCACTTCTTCCGTGCAGCGCGACCAGGCGTCGACCACCTTGTTGTAGCGCTCGCCGGCGGTGATGAGGCCGTCCAGGTACTGCTGCTCGAACTCCTTCACCTGGTCCTTGGTGTTGCCGATCAGCGTGTACTTGTTGTCCGGCATGACCATGTCGTCCTTGCCGAAGGAGATGCCGGCCTTCGCCGCATGGCGGAAGCCCAGCCCCATCAGCCGGTCGGCGAAGATCACGCTCTCCTTCTGGCCGCAGTGACGATAGACGGCGTCGATGACGTCGGAGATCGTCTTCTTGGTCAGCTGGCGGTTCAGCAGCGAATAGGGGACCGCGGCGTTCAGCGGCAGCAGCGCGCCCATGAACATGCGGCCCGGCGTCGTCACCACGCGCTCGGTGACCGTGTTGCCGTCCTTGTCCACGGCCTTGCGGCGGGCGCGGATCTTGGTGTGCAGGTTGATGAAGCCGGCCGCCAGCGCCTGCTCGATCTCGCCGATCGTGGCGAAGGCCGGGGCCTCCTTCTCATCCGCCGCGCGGTATTCCGGCGTCTCGAGGCTGAGGTAATAGAGGCCGAGCACGATGTCCTGGCTCGGCACGATGATCGGCTTGCCGTTGGCCGGGCTGAGGATGTTGTTGGTGGACATCATCAGCACGCGCGCTTCCAGCTGCGCTTCCAGCGACAGCGGCACGTGCACGGCCATCTGGTCGCCGTCGAAGTCGGCGTTGAAGGCGGTGCAGACCAGCGGGTGCAGCTGGATCGCCTTGCCCTCGACCAGCGTCGGCTCGAAGGCCTGGATGCCCAGGCGGTGCAGCGTCGGCGCGCGGTTCAGCAGGACCGGGTGCTCGCGGATCACCTCCTCGAGGATGTCCCACACCTCCGGCCGCTCCTTCTCCACCATCCGCTTCGCGGCCTTGATGGTGGTGGCGTGGCCGTACTTCTCGAGCTTCGAGTAGATGAAGGGCTTGAACAGCTCCAGCGCCATCTTCTTCGGCAGGCCGCACTGGTGGAGCTTCAGCTCCGGGCCCACCACGATGACCGAACGGCCGGAATAGTCCACGCGCTTGCCGAGCAGGTTCTGGCGGAACCGGCCCTGCTTGCCCTTCAGCATGTCGGACAGCGACTTCAGCGGGCGCTTGTTGGCGCCCGTGATCGCGCGGCCGCGGCGACCATTGTCGAACAGCGCGTCAACGGCCTCCTGCAGCATGCGCTTCTCGTTGCGCACGATGATGTCGGGCGCGCGCAGCTCGATCAGCCGCTTCAGGCGGTTGTTGCGGTTGATGACGCGGCGATAGAGGTCGTTCAGGTCCGAGGTCGCGAAGCGGCCGCCATCCAGCGGCACCAGCGGGCGCAGCTCCGGCGGGATCACCGGGACGACGTCCAGAATCATCCACTCCGGACGCGCGCCGCCCTCGGCGAAGCTCTCCAGCATCTTGAGGCGCTTCACCAGCTTCTTGCGCTTGGCCTCGGAGGTCGTCTCCTTCAGCTCCGTGCGCAGGCGGGTCGCTTCCTTGTCGAGGTCGATGGCGGCGAGCATCTGCTTCACCGCCTCGGCGCCGATGCCGACGGAGAAGGCGTCCTCGCCGAACTCGTCCTGCTTGGTCTGGTACTGGTCTTCCGTGAGGAGCTGGTGGAGCTTCAGGTCCGTCAGGCCCGGCTCAAGCACCACATAGCTCTCGAAGTAGAGGACCTTCTCCAGCTCCTTCAGCGACATGTCGACCATCAGGCCGACGCGGCTCGGAAGGGACTTCATGAACCAGATATGCGCGACGGGGGACGCCAGCTCGATATGGCCCATGCGCTCGCGCCGGACCTTGGCGAGCGTCACTTCCACGCCGCACTTCTCGCAGATGATGCCGCGGAACTTCATCCGCTTGTACTTGCCGCAGAGGCACTCGTAGTCCTTGATCGGGCCGAAGATGCGGGCGCAGAACAGCCCGTCCCGCTCCGGCTTGAAGGTGCGGTAGTTGATCGTCTCCGGCTTCTTGATCTCGCCATAGGACCAGGAGCGGATCTGCTCCGGCGAGGCGATCGAGATGCGGATCTGATCGAAGGTCATCGCCTGGCCGGTCTGGCCGAGGATCTTCATCAGCTCGTTCATGCGGTCCACTCCGTCCGGCGCGTCAGCCCTTGGGCCTGCGCGCCACGAAAAGGGAGAGAGAACCGCGCCGCCCGAAGGCGGCGCGGGCAGTCAGGCGCCCGGATCAGGCGGGGCGATTCTCGAGGTCCACGTTGAGACCCAGCGACTTCAGTTCCTTCACCAGCACGTTGAAGGATTCGGGGATGCCGGCCTCGAAATTGTCCTGGTCGCGGACGATCGCCTCATAGACCTTGGTGCGGCCGGACACGTCGTCCGACTTCACCGTCAGCATCTCCTGCAGCGTATAGGCGGCGCCGTAGGCCTCGAGCGCCCAGACCTCCATTTCGCCGAAGCGCTGGCCGCCGAACTGGGCCTTGCCACCCAGCGGCTGCTGCGTGACCAGCGAGTAGGGGCCGATCGAGCGCGCGTGGATCTTGTCATCCACCAGGTGGTGCAGCTTCAGCATGTAGATGTAGCCGACCGTGACCTTGCGCTCGAACCGCTCGCCCGAACGGCCATCGTGCAGCCAGACCTGGCCGGACTTGTCGAGGTCCGCCTTCTCCAGCATGCCCTCGATATCCGCCATGCGCGCGCCGTCGAAGACCGGCGTCGCGATGGGCACGCCCTTCTTCAGGTTCTCGCACAGCTCGATCAGCTGGTCGTCATCCATCGGGTCGATGTCCCGCGCGATGACGTCGTCCGGATAGGCCTCGCGCAGCTTGGCGATCAGCTCCTCCCGCATCGCACCGCCGCGGCGATACTCCTCGACGAGGTCGCTGATCTGGCGGCCGATATTCGCGCAGGCCCAGCCCAGATGCGTCTCCAGGATCTGACCCACGTTCATGCGCGAGGGCACGCCGAGCGGGTTCAGCACCAGGTCGACGGGCTGGCCGCTCTCCAGGAACGGCATGTCCTCGATCGGCACGACGCGGGACACCACACCCTTGTTGCCGTGGCGGCCGGCCATCTTGTCGCCGGGCTGCAGCTTGCGCTTCACCGCGACGAAGACCTTGACCATCTTCATCACGCCGGGCGGCAGCTCATCGCCGCGCTGCAGCTTCTCGACCTTGGACTCGAAGCGCTTCTGCAGGCGCTCCACGGCCGCGTCGAATTCGCGCTTCAGCGCCTCGATCTCGGCCATCGCCGCATCGTCCTGCACGCCGATCTGGCGCCAGGTCGCCTTGGCGAACTGGTCGAGCACGTCCTGCGTCAGCTCGGTGCCGGCCTTCACGCCCTTGAAGCCGCCGGAGGCCTTGCGGCCCAGCAGACGCTCGCGGAGGCGGGAGAAGAAGGACCGCTCCTGGATCGCCTTCTCGTCGTCGCGGTCCTTGGCCAGGCGGTCGATCTCGGCGCGCTCGATCGCCATCGCGCGCTCGTCCTTGTCCACGCCACGGCGGCTGAAGACGCGGACATCGACGATGGTGCCGGCCACGCCCGGCGGCAGGCGCAGCGAGGTGTCGCGGACGTCGCTGGCCTTCTCGCCGAAGATGGCGCGGAGCAGCTTCTCCTCCGGCGTCATCGGGCTCTCGCCCTTCGGCGTCACCTTGCCGACCAGGATGTCGCCCGGCTGCACTTCGGCACCGATATAGACGATGCCCGCTTCGTCGAGGTTCCGAAGAGCCTCTTCGCCGACGTTCGGGATATCTCGAGTAATCTCCTCCTGGCCCAGCTTGGTGTCGCGGGCCATCACCTCGAACTCGTCGATGTGGATGGAGGTGAAGACGTCGTCGCGCGCGATGCGCTCCGAGATCAGGATGCTGTCCTCGAAGTTGTAGCCGTTCCAGGGCATGAAGGCGACGAGGGCGTTGCGGCCCAGCGCCAGCTCGCCGAACTCCGTGGAGGGGCCGTCGGCGATGATGTCGCCGGCATTCACCTTGTCCCCCACCTTCACCAGCGGGCGCTGATTGATGCAGGTGGACTGGTTGGACCGCATGAACTTGCGCAGGCGGTAGATGTCGACGCCCTTGGTGGTGCCGTCATCCGCCGTGGCGCGCACGACGATGCGCGCGCCATCGATGCTGTCGATGATGCCGTCGCGCTTGGCCACGATGGTGGCGCCGCTGTCGCGCGCCACCGCCGCTTCCATGCCGGTGCCGACCAGCGGCGCATCCGCCTGGATCAGCGGCACCGCCTGGCGCATCATGTTGGAGCCCATCAGCGCGCGGTTCGCGTCGTCGTTCTCCAGGAACGGGATCAGCGCCGCGGCGACGGAGACGAGCTGCTTGGGGGAGACGTCGATCGCCGTCACCTCCTCCGGCTTCACCAGGCGGAAGTCGCCGCCATCGCGCACGCTGACCAGCTCCGACTTGAAGCTGCCATCCGTGTCCACCTCGGCATCCGCCTGCGCGACCACCAGGCGCTCCTCCTCCATGGCGGAGAGGTAGCGCGGCGCGCCCGTCACCTTGCCGTCCTTCACCAGGCGGTACGGCGTCTCGATGAAGCCGTACTTGTTCACCTTGGCGAAGGTCGCGAGGCTGTTGATCAGGCCGATATTCGGGCCTTCCGGCGTCTCGATCGGGCAAATGCGGCCGTAATGGGTCGGGTGGACGTCGCGCACCTCGAAGCCCGCGCGCTCCCGCGTCAGGCCGCCCGGGCCCAGCGCCGAGAGGCGGCGCTTATGTGTCACCTCGGAGAGCGGGTTGGTCTGGTCCATGAACTGCGAGAGCTGCGAGGAGCCGAAGAACTCCCGCACCGCCGCCGCGGCCGGCTTCGCGTTGATCAGGTCATGCGGCATGACGGTGTCGATATCGACCGACCCCATGCGCTCCTTGATCGCGCGCTCCATGCGCAGCAGGCCGACGCGGTACTGGTTCTCCATCAGCTCGCCGACCGAGCGCACCCGGCGGTTGCCGAGGTTGTCGATGTCGTCGATGGAGCCGTTGCCGTCCTTCAGCTGCAGCAGCACGCGCAGCGTCTGCACGATGTCCTGCTTGCGCAGCGTGCGCTGCGTGTCCGGCACCTCATCGGCCGAGAAGCCGAGGCGCATGTTCATCTTCACGCGGCCCACGGCCGAGAGGTCGTAGCGCTCGCCATCGAAGAACAGGCCGCGGAACAGCGTCTCCGCCGTGTCGGCGGTCGGCGGCTCGCCCGGGCGCATCACCCGGTAGATGTCCATCAGCGCTTCGTCGCGGTTGGAATTCTTGTCCACCGCCAGCGTGTTGCGCATCCAGGGGCCGGCGGACTGGTCGATGGCCAGCGTCGGCAGCCGGTCGAGACCGGCTTCCTCGATCGCGACCAGCTTCGGCTCGGTCAGCTCCTCGCCGGCCTCGGCCCAGATCTCGCCGGTCTGCATGTTGACCATGTCCTCGGCCACGAAGCGGCCGAGCAGGTCCGCGCGGCCGACCAGCACTTCCGTCGTGCCGCCTTCCGCGATCTTCCGCGCCGCGCGCGGCGTCAGCTTCACGTCCTTCTCGGCCACCACCTGGCCGGTCTTCGCATCGACGAGCGCTTCCTGCAGCTTGATGCCGCGGAAGGCGTCGGGGTCGAAGGGGCGCGACCAGCCCTTGGGGCCGCGGGAGAAGACGACCTGGCCGTAGAAGGCGTTCAGGATCTCCTCGGCGTCCATGCCGCGGATCTCGCCGATCTCGAGCGCGGGCAGGCCGGCGGAGGCGCGCTCGGCGCGCTGCTTCTCGGTCCACTGGCTGTCGAGGGCATAGAGCAGCGTCGTCGCCGGCAGCTTCCGCTTCCGGTCGATGCGGACATAGCAGATGTCCTTGGCGTCGAACTCGAAGTCGAGCCAGGAGCCGCGATAGGGGATGACGCGCGCGGCGAAGAGGTACTTGCCGCTGCTGTGCGTCTTGCCCTTGTCGTGATCGAAGAAGACGCCCGGGCTGCGGTGCATCTGGGAGACGATGACGCGCTCGGTGCCGTTGATGATGAAGGTGCCGTTGTCCGTCATGAGCGGCATGTCGCCCATGTAGACGTCCTGCTCCTTGATATCGCGGACGGAACGAGAACCCGTGTCCTCATCCACGTCCCAGACGATGAGGCGCAGCCGCACCTTCAGCGGCGCGGCGAAGGTCAGCCCGCGCTGGATGCATTCCTCGACGTCGTATTTCGGTTCCTCGAGTTCGTACTGGACGAATTCCAGGCGGCCGCGGCCGCCGAAATCGTCGATCGGGAAGACCGACTTGAAGACCTCCTGAAGCCCCGTATGCGTGCGGCTGTCCGGGTCCACCCCCATCTGCAGGAACGCTTCGTAGGAAGCGCGCTGCACATCGATGAGGTTGGGCATCGGCGCCACTTCGGGCAACCGCCCGAAGGACCGCCGGATCCGCTTGCGCGCCGTGAACGACTTCGTGATAGCGTTCATGCCTGTCCCGCTTCCCGTGCCTGCCGGCCGCAAACCGCGCCCGGAGGATCTTCGCCAGAGTGCCCCGCCCGCCCGGCCCGACTGGACCGGCCCTGCGGCGCTTCATCGTCAAAACCGGTGGCAAAACCACCGTCAAACGCGGGCGCGGGCGGGATTCCCTTCCGGGAGTCCCGCCCGTTCCCGCCAGATAGTGTCCCGGGCAGCCCCAAGGGGGCCCCCGGGAAGCTTCCGCGGTGCCGGCCCCGTTGCCGGGGCCGGTTCCGCCGAATGCTCAGCTGATCTCGACCGTGGCGCCGTTCTCTTCCAGCACCTTCTTGATCTTCTGGGCCTCGTCCTTGCTCACGCCGTCCTTGACCAGCTTCGGCGCGCCCTCGACCAGGTCCTTCGCTTCCTTCAGGCCGAGACCGGTGATCGTACGGATCTCCTTGATCACGTTGATCTTCTTGTCGCCGCCCGCCTTCAGCGTGACGGTGAACTCGGTCTTCTCCTCGACCGGAGCGGCGGCGGCGGCGGCCGGCGCGGCGGCGGCAACGGCCACCGGCGCGGCGGCGGAAACGCCCCACTTCTCTTCCAGCATCTTGGAGAGCTCGGCGGCCTCCAGGACGGTGAGGGCGGAGAGCTCGTCAACGAGCTTAGCGAGGTCTGCCATGGTGTATTTCCTTCGATCTAATGGCTTGGCTTGGTATTTGCAACACCCGTGCGGAGTCTCCCCCGCCAGGGCGTCGTCGGTGTCTCAGGCTGTGCGAAACCGGCCTTCTCAGGCCGCTTCCGCCTCCGCCTCGTCCTTCTTGGCGTAGGCGCTGAAGACGCGCGCCAGCTGGCTGCCAGGGGCCTGCAGCACGCCCGCGATGCGGGTGGCCGGGGTCTGGATCATGCCGAGCAGCGACGCACGCAGCGCTTCCAGCGACGGCAGCTCGGCCAGGGCCTTCACGCCATCGGCGTTCAGGGTCTGCTTGCCGAGTGCCCCGCCCAGGATCACGAACTTGTCGTTACCCTTGGCGAATTCCACGGCGGTCTTCGCCACGGCCACAGGATCCTTCGACCACGACAGCGCGGTCGGACCCTTCAGCAGCGGCGAGATGCCCTGGAAGCTGGTACCAGTGAGGGCGAGGGCGGCCAGCCGGTTCTTCGCCACCTTGTAGGTCGCGCCGGCGCTGTTCATCTGGCGCCGCAGGCGCGTCGCATCCGCGACCGTCAAGCCCTTGTTCTGGCTGACGAGCACGAACGACGTCTCTGCGAACACCGCCTGAAGCGCCGCCACGAAGGCAGCCTTTTCCGAACGGTCCACGTCCCGTCTCCGTTACAGTTGCCACCCGGATTCACGCCACCGGCGCCGCGGGCCAGGCCCGCCTTGCCAGGAACGATCCGAATGGTGGCAAGGGCCTTTTGGAAGGGCCCCGGCCGGTTCAAGCGCGGGGCCGCGGCGCCGCGAGCGGCGCCAGGCCCCGAATGGCCTGCTGGATCGGGACCGCCAAGCCAGGCCACCGGGTTGCCCCGGCAGCGGGAAGCTTTTCGGCACCCCATCTATCCCCTGCGCGGCGTCCGCCGCATCAAGGCCCGCCGGCCGAAGCCGGGAGGGCCACAGGAGGTCTCCGACAGGTTCGGACAGGGACCTCGGGCCCCTGCCCTGCCCGGCGCCCGGATCGGGCGCCGAATTCCTCGGGCCCCGGCTGCCGCCAGGGCCGAAACACTCAGCCGCCGGAAGACAGGCTGGCCACATCCACCTTCAGGCCGGGGCCCATGGAGGAGGAGAGCGAGACCTTCTTCACATAGGTGCCCTTGGCACCCGAGGGGCGGGCCTTCTGGATGGCGTCCACGAAGGCGCGGGCATTGGCGACCAGCGCCTCGGCCTCGAAGCTCGCCTTGCCGATGCCGGCATGGACGATGCCGGCCTTCTCGGCGCGGAACTCCACCTGGCCGGCCTTGGCGGCCGTCACGGCGCCCTTCACGTCCATCGTCACGGTGCCGAGCTTCGGGTTCGGCATCAGGCCGCGCGGGCCCAGCACCTTACCGAGGCGGCCGACGAGGGCCATCATGTCCGGCGTCGCGATGCAGCGGTCGAACTCGATCTTGCCTTCCTGCACCAGGGCGGCCAGGTCGTCCGCGCCCACCACGTCGGCGCCGGCGGCCTTGGCTTCCTCGGCCTTCGGGCCGCGGGCGAAGACGCCCACGCGGACCGTCTTGCCGGTGCCGTTCGGCAGGCCGACCACGCCGCGGACCATCTGGTCGGCATGGCGCGGGTCGATGCCGAGGTTCATCGAGATCTCGATCGTCTCGTCGAACTTGGCCTTGGCGTTCGCCTTGGCGAGGCTGATCGCCTCATCCAGCGCGTAGGCCTTCTCCCGGTCGAGACCGGCATTGATCGCCTTGAGGCGCTTGCCCTGCTTGGCCATGGATCAGCCCTCCACCACGGTCATGCCCATGGAACGGGCGGAGCCCGCGAGCATGCGAACCGCCGCCTCGACGGTCGTGCAGTTCATGTCCTTCATCTTCACCTTGGCGATCTCGGCGAGCTGCGTCTTGGTGACGCGGCCGACATTCGGGCCCTTGCCCGGCGTCGTGCTGCCCTTCTCGATCTTCGCCGCCTTCAGCAGGAAGTAGGTGTTGGGCGGCGTCTTCGTGATGAAGGAGAAGGTGCGGTCCGAATACGCGGTGATGACGACGGGCGTCGGGGTGCCCGGCTCCATCGACTGCGTCGCCGCGTTGAATTCCTTCACGAAGGCCATGATGTTCAGGCCGCGCTGGCCGAGCGCCGGACCCACGGGCGGGGACGGGTTCGCCTTGCCGGCCGGGATCTGCAGCTTGATGTAGCCGACGATCTTCTTCGCCATGATCAGTCCTCTGTTGGTGGCAGAGGCCCGCGGTACCTGCGAACCGGTCGCCCGGCTCTCCCGCGTTCCAATGTCAACATTCGTGCAGCGCCAGACGGCCCGGGGAACCCGGGCCGCCTTGCGGAGGCGGGCGTATAGCGGGGGGCCTGGGGCGAGTCCAGCCCCGTGGCGCGTCGCCCGCCGTCAGAGGCCGCCCTCAGAGGCCGCCCTCAGGGGCCGCCCTCAGGGGCCGACAGCCGCCGAGGCCCGCTGGGTGCGCAGGTCCGCCAGCCGCGCCTCGGTCAACGCCCGGTCGGCCGCGCGGCGGTTCTCGCAGCCCGTGTCGCCTGCGCCGCAGGCCGGGCGTGCGGCCAGCACGGCCTCGCCGAAGGCCGTCGCCTCCGCTTCCCGCGCATCGAAGAAGGCGTCGCGGGCGGCGGCATCGGCGAAGCGCTGCGGTTGCAGGGGCACGTTGACGGGCGTGGGGTATCGATAGATGTCGCCCCGCGCGCCGGCGGCCATGACGCCGACAAGGCCACCGGACAAGGCATAGGCGGCCAGCATCGCGCCGTCCTGGCGCGACGCCACGTCGAGCCGCCCGGGCAGGTGCGAGGGCGCCTCGCAGGCAATGACGATGGGGTTCGAGGATCGCGGCACGCTGGCGATGCCCGGCGTGGCGGGGATGCGCGCCACCACGGCGTTGTTCTGGCTGATCTGGCAGGCCGCGCCGGCCGGTTCGCTGGTGACGGCGATGTCCTGGCGGAAACCGCTGCCGTCACCGCAGGCGACGAGGAGGGGGAGGAGGAGCAGCGGCGCGACGCGGCGCCCGGCACTGGACGACGTGGCAATTCCCGGCCTGGATCGGGGCTCTATTCACCCCGCGGGACAGATAGCATGTCGTTTCGACTATACAATAGATACCAGCGGTCCGGTCGGGGCGGAGGGCCTGGCCTTGCCCTCCGCGCGCGGGTCAGAGCTTCTCGACCTGCCCGTATTCAAGCTCCACCGGCGTGGAGCGGCCGAAGATGGAGACGCTGACCTTCACGCGGCCGCGTTCCTCGTCCACTTCCTCCACCGTGCCGTTGAAGCTGGTGAAGGGGCCGTCCGCCACGCGGACCTGCTCGCCCACCTCGAAGACGATGGCGGGGCGCTTCGGCTTGTCGGCGCCGTCCTGCACCTGCTTCAGCATGCGCTGCGCTTCGGATTCGCGGATCGGCGTCGGGCGGTTCTTCTCGCCCAGGAAGCCCGTCACCTTCGGCGTGTTCTTCACCAGGTGCCAGGCATCGTCGGTCATTTCCATCTTCACCAGGACGTAGCCCGGGAAGAACTTGCGCTCCTGGTTCGTCTTGGCGCCGCGGCGGACCTCGACCACCTCCTCGGCCGGCACGAGAATCTCCTCGAACGCGTCGGCCAGGCCCTTCTGGGCGGCCTGCTCACGCAGCTGCTGGGAGATCTTCTTCTCGAACCCCGAATAGACGTGGACCACGTACCACTTCTTGTCGGCCATCAGCCACCTACCCCGAACAGCATCCGCATCGCGTAGGCGATGATCTGGTCCACCACCAGGAAGAACACCGCCGCGGCCGCCGACAGGGCCAGCACGAGGCCGGTCGTGATCAGCGTCTCCTTGCGCGACGGCCAGGTGACGCGGGCCACTTCCTGCCGCACCTCGCGGACGAACAGCGCGGGATCGAGCTTGGCCAAGAGGGGCCCCTTCACGGTGTTGACGATGACACAACCCGAACACCGGGACGGTCACCCGGACCCCGATGCACGGGACTTTCGACCAAGTCCCGGCCTGCGCGTCCGCCGGCCCCCCGGTGTTCCGGGGGGCCTGCGGCCGCGAAGACGGCGCGGCCGGCTGGCAGGGGCGGAGGGTCTCGAACCCCCAACCTCCGGTTTTGGAGACCGGCGCTCTAGCCAATTGAGCTACGCCCCTCTGGGGCCGCGCGAGGGCCGTGATCTATATCAGCGGAAACGGCCTGTCGAGAGCACCCGCGCCGTTCAGCGCCCTGTCTTCGCCACCAGCGTGGTGCGCCGGGCCGGCGCCCATCCCCCGGCATCCCGGGAAAGCCGGCGCCGTCGCGGCGGCGCGGGCGGGCCGCCCGCCACGAAAGAAGGCCGGGCAAGAAAAAAGGGCGGGCCGCCTGCGCGACCCGCCCCCGAAACCACCCCGTCGCCGGGGAGAGGCTTACTTGACGATCTGGGCGACGACGCCGGCGCCGACGGTGCGGCCGCCTTCGCGGATCGCGAAGCGCAGGCCCTGGTCCATCGCGATCGGCGCGATCAGCTCGACATCCATCGTGATGTTGTCGCCCGGCATCACCATCTCGACGCCCTCGGGCAGCTTCACGATGCCCGTCACGTCCGTCGTCCGGAAGTAGAACTGCGGACGGTAGTTCGTGAAGAACGGCG
>NZ_JAERQN010000027.1 GCF_016805305.1 Falsiroseomonas ponticola
AGATCAGTCGACAACGCTCTCGTCATGGGCTGCTGGCCTCCGCCCAGCCAGCAGCTTGAATCAGAAATCAGCCCAAGCCGGAATCCCCAATCCGATTCCGTCTATGACGATCACGCTCTAGCTGCCGGCCCCCGGCCGACGCCTTTCCCCGGCCGTCGCGCGTTCGAAGGCATGGCCGGCGCGGAGCGCCAGCGCATCCTCGAAGGGCCGGCCGACGATCTGGGCGCCGACGGGCAGCCCGCCTTCCCCGTATCCCGTGCAGACGGAGACGACGGGCTGGCCGGTGACGTTGAAGGGCGCCGTGAAGTTCGGCCCCTGCAGCGTCGCCCAGGTGCCGAGGTTGCGGAGCGGTGGTGCCTCCCCGGGCTGGCCCGCCGTGACCAGCAGGTCGCAATCCGCCATCGCCGCGGCCACGGCCTCGCAGAGTTCGCGCCGGCGGCGCTGGGCCTGGACGTAGTCGGCGCCGGTGATGAGCGCCGCGATGGACAGGCGTTCGCGCAGGTTGCGGCCATAGTCCTGGAAGCGGGTCTGGAGCCAGGGCTGGTGGATCGCCAGCGCCTCCGCCATCAGCACCACCCAGCAGGCCGCGTGGAAGTCGCGTAGCGGCGGCAGGGTGATGTCGCGGACCTCCGCACCTTCCGCGCGCAGCACGGAAACCAGGTGGTCGATGCCCGCCAGCACGGATGGCCGCGCGGGCAGGTCGGATTCGTGGAAGTGGCGGACGACGCCGATCCGCAACCCGCGCACGCCCTGCCCGAGGCCCGAGACCAGGTCGGGCGTCGGCCGGTCGGCGGAGGAGGGGTCCTCCGGGTCATGTCCCGCCAGCGCCTGCAGCAGGATGGCGCAATCCTCCAGCGTCCAGGCCATGGGGCCGACCGTGTCGAGGCTGTGGGACAGCGGCAGCACGCCGCGGCGGCTGCACAGGCCGAAGGTCGGCTTCACGCCGGCGATGCCGCACCAGGCGGCGGGCAGGCGGATGGATCCGCCGGTGTCGGACCCCGTGCCGCCCAGGATGATCCCCGCCGCCACCGCCGCCCCGGTGCCGGAGGAGGAGCCGCCCGTCGCACGTTCTGTGTCCCAGGGGTTGCGCGGTGGCGGCCAGGGCAGGTCGAAGGAAGGCCCGCCGCTGGCGAATTCATGGGTGGCGAGCTTGCCCAGCATCACCGCCCCGCCCGCCGCCCAGGCCGCGACCGGCGCCGCATCCCGCACCGGCACATGGCCCAGCAGGATGCGGGAATGGGCCGTCGTCTCGACGCCCGCGGTTTCGTAGAGATCCTTGTGCGCGACGGGGATGCCATCGAGCTTCCCGCGCAGCGCGCCGGCCATCTGCCGTGCCTCGGCTTCCCGCGCCTGGCGCAGGGCGAGGTCGCCGGTGATGCGGATGAAGGCGTGCAGCGACGGGTTCAGCGCCTCCGCCCGCGACAGCGCGGCCTGCGTCAATTCGACGGGGGACAGCGCCTTCGCCGCGATCAGCCGCGCGGCCTCCGCCAGCGTGCCGGGCAGCGCGGTCATCGGCGGGGCGTGAAGACGGAAGCGGGCTCGACCTCGACGGGTCGCGGCGCGTGCAGGCGCTCGATCAGCGCCATGAAGAGGGGGGTGGCGCCGAGCACGCTCTCCCGCCCCTCCGGGTCCAGCGTGATGCCGGCGCGCGCCATCAGCGCGTCGAAGACGGGTCCTGGCATCGGTTCGGCCATGGGCGGTCTCCCTTCAATCGAGGCGCGACAGCCAGCCCTGCGTCCCGGGCGCGGAGGCGGGATGCGCTTCCGTCACCCAGGGGTCGTGGCCGGGGATGATCAGCTCCGGCGCATCGGCCAGCGCCGACACCGTCTCGAAGGCATCGAGCGCGTCGCCGACATGGAAGATCGCGGGAAAGGGGATGCGCCGGTCGAGATTGGCGCGATGCGCGACGGCATCGGTGGCGAGGCACATCCAGCCGCGCCGCGTGTGCACCCGCACGATCTGGAGGCCATCGGTATGGCCGCCGACATGGTGGAGCGTCAGCCCCTCCGCGAGGCGCACCTCGCCGCGGTGCAGCACCAGGCGGCCGCCATGCAGCAGGTCGATGGCGGCGTTGATGTCGGCCGTCTCATAGCCCGCGCGCAGCACGGCGTGGCGCATGGCGGGGCCGGTGACGTGTGCCATCTCCCGCGCCTGGAGGTGGAAGGTGGCCTCCGGGAACAGGCCGGGCTGGCCCGCATGGTCCCAGTGCAGATGCGTCTGGATCACCGTGCGCACCTCGGCGGGCGCCGTGCCGAGGGCCGCCAGCGCCTCCTCCAGCGGCCGGAACTCGCCCTTGCCGTAGCGCGCGCAGCGCGCGGCATCCGCCGCCGTGTCCATGGCGATGACGCCACCCGGACCCCGCAGGAGGAACGCGTGGTAGGCGATGGGCATGGGCGCGTCGCCGCCCGATCCGCCCAGGAACCACTGGTTCGCGCGCCGCGCGCCATCGGCGGCGTAGCGCAGCGCATGCACTTCCCAGCTCATGCCCGCAGCCCCATCAGCGACAGCCCGCCATCCACCGTCAGCGTCGTGCCCGTCACGTAGGAAGCAAGGTCGCTGCACAGGAACAGGATGGCGCCCGCCACATCCGCGGGCTGGCCCGTGCGCCCCGCCGGAATCAGCGCCAGCTTGCGCTCCCGCCAGGCCGGATCCTCCCGCGCCATGCGGTTGAACTCCGTCTCGATGGTGCCGGGCGCCACGGCATTCACCGTGATGCCGGATGGCGCCAGCTCCAGCGCCATCTGCCGCGCGAGGCCGCCGATCGCCGCCTTGGAGGAGCCATAGGCCACCAGGCCGGGATTGGGCATCCACTGGTTGACGGAGGAGGTGAAGACGATCCTGCCCCCTGCCCCCATCAGCGAAGCCGCCTCCCGCCCCAGCGCGAAGGCGGCGCCGAGGTTGATGGCGTGGACGCGGGCGAACTCCGCATCGCTCGTCTCCGCCACCGGCTTGCGCAGCAGCACACCGGCATTGCTGACCAGGATGTCGAGCCCGCCCAGCGCCGCCGCCGCACGCCCCGGCAGCGCGGCCGCGGCGGCGATGTCCGAGAGGTCCGCCTGCAGCGCCACACCGCCCGTCTCGGCCGCCAGCGCCTCGGCGGCGTCATGCTCCGCCAAATGATGGATCGCGACGCGGGCGCCGGCCTCAGCCAGCATCCGCGCCGTGGCACGGCCGATGCCCTCCGTCCCCGCGCCCGTCACCAGGGCGCGGCGGCCCGTCAGGTCGATGGCCATCACGGCGTCGCCGGCTGCACCTCGATCGCCAGCGTCTCCTCATCGCCACGGGGCGTGAAGCGCACGCGGTCGGCGCGGCCGGCCCAGATCGCCTCGAAGGTCAGGATGGGGATGACCAGGTTCTGCGCGATGGTCCGCTCCATCGCGGCCTCCAGCACCCGGCGTCGCTCGCCATCGTCCAGGATCTGGCGGCCGCGCTGGATCAGGGCATCGGCCTCGCTGTCCGAGATGCCGGAGTAGTTGATGGCGCCGAGGCCGAGGTCGCGGTTCGGCGTGTGGATCTGGCTGGTGAGGAAGTAGCTGCTCTCCCCCGTCAGGCTGCCCCAGCCCGCGGCATGCAACGGCCATTCGCGGCGCGCGCGCTGCGGGAAGAAGGTCGCGCGCGGCTGGGCGGAGAGGTCGACGCGGATGCCGACGCGCTGCAGCTGCTGGGCCACGGCCTCGCAGATCTTGCTGTCATTGACGAAGCGGTCGTTGGGGCACGCCAGGCCGGTCTGGAAGCCGTTGGCATAGCCGGCCTCGCGCAGCAGCGCGCGGGCGCGGTCGGCATCGAATCGCGCCGGCGGGATGCGGTCCGAATGGCCGAAGAAGCCGGCGGGCACCGCCTGGTTGGCCACGCGCGCGCGGCCTTCCATCAGACGCTCCACGATGGCGTCGCGGTTGATCGCGAGCGACATCGCCTCCCTCACCCGCGGGTCGAGCCAGGGGTTGCGCGGCATGGCATTGCCTTGCGCATCCCGCACGCCCGGCAGCGGGTCCTTCCCGATCTCCGGGAACAGCATGTACACATAGGCCGAGGCGCCGCCGAAGACGCGCGTGCGGCCCTGCGTGAGCCGCGCCACATCCTGCAGCGGCACGCCGTTGATGAAGTCCACATCGCCCGAAAGCAGCGCGGCCACGCGCGCGCCGTCATTCGTGATGGGGCGGAAGGTCACGCGCTGCCAATGCGCGGGGCCGGCGAAATACTCCGCATTGCGGTCCAGCACGAAGGGCTGGCCCGGCTGCCAGGCGGAGAGGCGATAGGGCCCCGTGCCGACCGCCGCCTGGCCCGTGTTGAACTCCGCCGTCGTCCGCACGCCCTTGGCGCCGGATATGATGAAGACGTTGGAGATGTTGGTGGGCAGCAGCGGCACCGGCCCATCGGTCAGGAAGCGGACCGTCAGCGGGTCCACCACCTGCACCTCCCGGATGCCCTGGATGTAGGTGGCGTAGGAATTCGGATTGTTCGCGACGCGGGTGATGCGCTCGATCGTGAACTTGACGTCATCGGCCGTTAGCGGGCTGCCATCATGGAAGCGCACGCCAGGGCGCAGCTTGAACTCCCAGGTCGTGCCATCCACCGCGCGCCAGGATTCCGCCAGCGAGGGGCGGACCTGCAGGTTCTGGTCGCGCGACAGCAGCGTGTCATAGACGTTGCGGAGCGCGGAGGTGTTGGAGCCGAGCAGGTTGAATTGCGGGTCGAGCGTGCCGGGTTCCGTCTGCATCCCGACCGTCAGGTTCTGCGCGAGAGCCGGCGTCGTCAGGGCGCAGGCGAGGAGGGCGGCAGCAAGGCGCATCATGGTCTCTCCCGGGGGCGTGCCATATTGAGGCGCGCCCCCGGGGGCAGTGTCAACGCGAGGGGGCGATCCGCGCGGCGATCGCCGCCCAGGCGGCGCGGGTGCGTTCCACGTTCCGCGCCTTCACCGGCCCGAATCCCTTGATGCCCGCGGCGGCCTCCGCCCATTCGCAGATCGCGGCATGGGTGGCGGGCGACAGCTGCGGCAGGAAGCCCTCGATCGCGTCGCGGTATTCGGTGATCAGCGCGCGTTCCATGCGCCGCTCCTCCGTGCGGCCGAAGGGGTCGAGCGGCGTGAAGCGCAGCCGCTTGCCGTGGCGCAGCCAGCCCATGGCGCGCAGCATCCAGGGGCCGAAGGCGCGCTTGGCCGGCAGGCCGGTATTCGGATCCGGCTTCGAGAGCAGCGGAGGCGAGAGATGCATCTCGACGCGCTGCGTGCCGGTGAACTGCCCGGCCAGCTGCGCCTGCCATTCCGGCAGGCTGTGCAGCCGCGCGACCTCGTATTCATCCTTGAAAGCCATCAGGCGGTAGAGCTGGGTCGCGACGGCGCGGGACAGCCGCTCCTCGCCCGGCAGGGCCGCCTGTTCGGCGGCACGGACCCGCGCGACGAAGCCGGCATAGCGGTCGGCGTAGCGCGCATCCTGGTAGTCGGTCAGGTCCGCGATGCGGCGCGCGACCAGCGCGTCCAGCGCTTCCTTCCCGCGTGGCGTGGCGTGGCGGCCTTCCAGGGCCGCCTGGCGGCCGAGCGCGAAGGCGGCGAGGTTGCGTTCCACCTGCGCGCCGTTCAGCCGGATGGCCTGTTCGATCGCCGGCGCGGAGACCGGCACCAGGCCGCGCTGGAAGGCCAGGCCGAGCAGCCAGATGTTGAGGTAGATCGCGTCGCCGAACGATTCCGTGACCTCCGTCGCCGCGTTCACGGCATGCAGCTCCCGCGTCACCGCCGCGAGGCTCGCCATCATCCCCGCCTCGTCGTAGCGGGTGCTGGTGTCGCGCACGAATTGCGCGGTGGGGGCAAGGTCCGCATTCACCACCGCCACGGTGCGCCTGGCACCCAGCAGCGGCCGGGCATTGCGCCCATGCGCCACCACCATGTCGGAGGCGATCAGCAGGTCCGCCTGGCCCGCGCCGATGCGGGGCGCCGGGATCGTCGCTTCCTCCGTGCCGGGCAGGCCGATGCGCAGCTGCACATAGACGCCGCCGCCCTTCTGCGCGAAGCCGAGCGTATCCACGCTGCGGCTCGGCCTTCCATCGATATGCGCCGCCATGCCGAGGATGGCGCCAAGCGCCGTGACGCCCTGCCCGCCGACGCCGGCCACCATGACATTCCAGGCGCGCCCATCGACGGGCTGCGGCAGCACGGGGTCCGGCAGCGCGCCGCCGGGCAGCGCGGGCGATGCCGGCTTCGCGGGCTCCGCCCCCAGCAGCGTGACGAAGGAGGGGCAGAAACCCTGAACGCAGGACAGGTCCTGGTTGCAGGCGGATTGCTCGATCTTCCGCTTGCGGCCCCAGGGCGTCTCCAGCGGCTCCACGGCGATGCAGTTGGAAACGCGGGAGCATTCGCCGCAATCCTCGCAAACCCGCGGATTGATCACCGCGCGGCGTTCCGCCACGGCCGCCGTGCCGCGCTTGCGCTTGCGGCGGCGTTCCGTCGCGCATTCCTGGTCGTAGATCAGCGCCGTCACGCCCGGAATCGCCCGCAGCTCCCGCTGCACGGCATCCAGCGCGCTGCGGTGGTGGTAGGTGATGCCCGCCGGCATATCCGGATCGTCCTTGTGGCGATCGGGATCATCGGCGACGAGGGCGATGCGCTGCACGCCTTCGGCGCGGAGCTGCGCGGCGATGCGCGGCACGCCGGGCGCGCCTTCCACCGCCTGGCCGCCCGTCATGGCGACGGCGGAATTGACCAGCACCTTGTAGGTGATGTTGGCCTTGGCCGCGGCGGCGGCGCGGACGGCGAGGCTGCCGGAATGGCTGAAGGTGCCGTCGCCGATATTGGCGAAGACATGCGCTTCCGCCGTGAAGGGCGCGATGCCGAGCCAGGTGACGCCCTCGCCTCCCATATGGGTGAAGGGCAGGCTGTTGCGTTCCGGCATCTTCGTCGTCAGCCAGTGGCAGCCGATGCCCGCCATGGCCCGCGATCCTTCCGGCAGCCGCGTGGAGGTGTTGTGCGGGCAGCCCGGGCAGAAGGTGGGTTCGCGGATGACGAGAGGGTCGGCCGCGGCGGCGGCCTGCGCGTCCAGCTCCGCGATCCGGGCGGCCAGGGCTTCCGTGCGCAGCGCCTCCGGCAGCCGCGCGGCAAGGGCGCGGAGGATCTGCGCCGTGTCGAGTTCCGCGAGTTCGGGCAGCAGCGGCGCGCCGCGTTCATCCTGCTTGCCGACCACGCGCGGGCGGCGGTCCATCGCGTAGAAGGCGTTCTTCAGCTGCGGCTCCAGGAAGGCGCGGCGGTCCTCCACCACCAGCACCTCCTCCAGCCCCTCGGCGAAGGCGCGGGCGGCTTCCGCATCCAGCGGCCAGGCGAGGCCCACCTTCCACAGCCGCAGCCCGCCACGGCGCGCGACCTCCGGCGTGATGCCGGCATCGGCCAGCGCCTGGCGCAGCGCGGCGAAGGCCTTGCCGCGCACGACGATGCCGAAGCGCGCGGCGGGCGGATCGATCACCAGCCGGTCGAAGCCGTTGGCGCGGGCGAAGGCGACCGCTGCCGGCAGCTTGAACAGCCGCAGCCGGCTTTCCTGGTCCAGCGCGGAGGGATCGGGGATGCGCAGATGCAGCCCGCCGGGCGGCAGCGCCACGCCGTTCGGCGCCTGGGTCACATAGGCGCCGGGATCGACGCGGAGCGTCGCGGCGGCGTCCATCGTCTCCGCGATGCATTTGAGGCCGACCCAGGTGCCGGCGAAGCGCGACAGCGCGATGCCCTTCACGCCGAATTCCAGCACCTCCGCCACCTCGGCGGGATCGAGCATGGGAATCTCGAGGTCCTGGAAGGTGAATTCGCAGCCCGAGGTCACGGTGGAGGATTTGGCCGAGGGGTCGTCGCCCGAGAGCGCCAGCACGCCACCCTTGGGGGAGGTGCCGGCGGAATTGGCGTGGCGCAGCGCATCGCCGCTGCGGTCCAGCCCCGGCCCCTTGCCGTACCAGATGCCGAAGACGCCTTCATGCCGCGCGCCGGCGGATAGCGGGACCTGCTGCGTGCCCCAGACGGCGGTGGCGGCCAGATCCTCGTTCAGGCCCGGGTTGAAGACGATGTCGGCCGCGGCCAGGCGCAC
Organism: Falsiroseomonas ponticola; assembly: GCF_016805305.1. GTDB lineage: Bacteria > Pseudomonadota > Alphaproteobacteria > Acetobacterales > Acetobacteraceae > Falsiroseomonas > Falsiroseomonas ponticola. The sequence continues at coordinate 8,052 of NZ_JAERQN010000027.1, forward strand.
CGCCTGCTTTTCCAGTTCCTTGTCGTAGCCGCCGATGGGCGAGCCGCGATAGCCGCTGATGTAGCCGGCCGTGTTCCAGCCGAGCGAGCGGTCCAGTTCGCGCCGCAGCAGCGGCAGGCGCACCAGGGCCTGGATGCCGTTGAGCACCACGGGCTCCCCGGCCAGGTCCCATTTGTCATCCAGGCTCGCTTCGGGGCGCTGAAGGCTGCCCATGCGACGTCTCCCGTATCCCTGCCCCAGACCATATGGAGGATGCCCTGGCCGCACCAGGGAGTCCTGCCGTAGTCTGTTGTGCGGCGCCGAAGAAACGGAAGGATCTGCTGCATGGACCCGATCGACAGGAAGATCCTTCGGGCCCTGGCCCGGCGGGGCCGGCTGACCAATGCGGAGCTGGCGGAGGAGGTGGGCCTATCCCCCTCCCCATGCTGGACGCGGGTGAAGCGGCTGGAACAGGCGGGCGTGATCCGCGGCTATGCCGCGTTGCTGGACCAGGCGGCGCTCGGCCTGCCCGACACGGTGTTCATCGAGGTGATGATGGAACGCCATGACGAGGAAAGCCTGCGGCGGTTCGAGGCCTCCGTGAACGCCATCCCGGAGGTGCTGGAATGCCACCTGATCACGGGGGAATACGACTACATGATCAAGGCGGCGGTCAGCGGCACCCAGGGATATGAGACGCTGCTGCGGGAGCGGCTGTACCGCCTGTCCGGCATCCGGCACACGCGGACCAGCTTCGCGCTGAAATGCCTGAAGCACGAGCTGGCGCCGGTGCCGGGGTAGGACCCCTTCGGCGGGCCGGCGCCGGCCGGGCCATCAATCCATCGTCGCGCCGGTTTCGCGCACCAGGCGGCCCCACTTGTCGGATTCGGCGCGGGCGAAGGCGGCGAAATCCTCCGGCGTGCCGCCGCGCACGATGGCGCCCTGGGCCGCCAGGTTGTCCCGCATCTCCGGCACGCGAAGGATCTGGTCCACCTCCGCGGACAGGCGGCGCACCCGGTCGGCCGGCGTCGCGGCCGCCATGCAGAGGCTCATCCAGGTGGAGGAGATCAGGTCGGGCACGCCCTGCTCGGCGGTCGTCGGCACGCTGGGCAGCATGGCGAGGCGTTCGCCATGGGCCACGGCGATCGCCTTCAGGCGGTTGTCGCGCACGAAGGGCGCGGCGGAAAAGGCAGCGTCCCACATCGCCATGGTCTGGCCGCCGACGAGGGAGGTGAGCGCCGGGGCGGAGCCGCCGAAGGGCACATGCGTCGGGTTGCCGCCCTGGCCCATGGCGCGGGTCATGGCGATGGTGAGGTGGGAGGGCGTGCCGATGCCGGCGGAGGCATGGGTCAGCCCATCGCCGAGCCGGCGGGACAGGGCGAGGAATTCCTGCAGCGTGTTCGCGGGCACCGAGGGATGCACGACCAGCACCAGCGGGATGACGCTGATGAGGGAGGCGAAGGCGAAGTCCCGCATCGGGTCATAGGGCAGGCGGCGGTAGAGGTGCGGGTTGATGGCGATGGGGCCGGAGGGCGTGGCGAAGACGGTGTGCCCATCGGGCGGCGCCTGGAGGAAGGCCTGGGCGGCGACGATGCCGTTGGCGCCGGGCCGGTTCTCCACCACCACGGGCTGGCCCCAGCGTTCCGACAGGCGCTGCGCGACCAGGCGGGCCTGCGCATCGGCCGAACCCCCGGCGGCGACCGGCACGACGAAGCGCAGGGCGCGGGAGGGATAGGCCTCGACCTGGGCCAGTGCCGGGCGGGCCAGCACGGGCAGGGCGAGCGTGGCGAGGGCGGCCTGGCGGCGGGTGATGGGCATGTCCTGGTGTTCCTTCGTGGCGCCGATGCTGGGGACAGGCCGCGGGTTCTCCCGCGGCTGACCGACGGCGCGCTGTATGCAGGACATTCTGACGTTTCGTCCATATATTGCTTTCGCGACACGCCACCGGGTCCCGAGGGCAGGGCGGGGCCCGCCGCAGGCGATGGCGACGGCGAGGCTGGGCCATTTCCGATGCATCTTCACATCGGAAAAGACACCCTGTATACAGCCCCGCACAAGCCGATGGGACGACAGCATGATGGCGACCGCCCAGACCTACCCGCTCAACGCCTGGTACGCCGCCGCCTGGGACCATGAGGTCCGGCGCGAGCTTCTGGCCCGCACCATCTGTGGCAAGAAGCTCGTCCTGTACCGATCGACGGAAGGCCAGGCCGTCGCGCTGCTCGATGCCTGCTGGCACCGCCTCCTGCCCCTTTCCCTCGGCAGGCTGCGCGGCGACGAGGTGCAATGCGGCTACCACGGGCTGCGCTTCGACGCCCGCGGCCGCTGCACCCACATGCCATCGCAGGAAACCATCAACCCGGCCGCGCGGGTGCGCAGCTTCCCGGTGGTGGAGCGCCATCGCTTCGTCTGGGTCTGGCCCGGCGACCCCGCCCTGGCCGATCCGGCCCTGGTGCCCGACCTGCACTGGAACAACGACCCCGCCTGGGCCGGCGACGGCAGCCTCATCCACGCACAGTGCGACTACCGCCTGATCGTGGACAACCTGATGGACCTGACGCACGAGACCTTCATCCACGCCGACAGCATCGGCGACGATCATGTGGCGGAGGCACCCTTCGACGTCACCCATGGCGAGCGCACGGCCACCGTGACCCGCTGGATGATCGACATCGAGCCGCCGCCCTTCTGGCGCGCCCAGTTCGGCCGGCCAGGCCGCGTCGATCGGTGGCAGATCATCCGCTTCGAGGCGCCCTGCACCGTCGCCATCGATGTCGGCGTCGCCGCCACCGGCACCGGCGCGCCGCAGGGGGACCGCAGCCAGGGCGTCAGCATGGTGGTGATCAACACCATCACCCCCGCGACCGATCGCACCTGCCACTATTTCTGGGCCAATGCCCGCGACTACCGGCTGCAGGAGCAGCTGGTCACCACGCAGATCAGGCAGGGCGTCGCGCGCATCTTCGCGCAGGACGAAGCCATCGTGGAGGCGCAGCAGCGCGCCATGGACGACCACCCCGACCATGTCTTCTACAACCTGAACATCGATGCGGGGTCGATGTGGGCGCGGCGCCTGATCCAGGCGATGATCGCGGCCGAGCGTGCCCCCCAGGCCGTGGCGGCCGAGTAGCATGTCCCAGACCCTGTCCGTGCAGCTGCGGCTGCGCGACCTGATCGTCAGCGGCGCGCTGCCGCCAGGAGACCGGCTGTCCGAACCCTCCGTCGCGGAACGGCTGGGCGCATCGCGCACGCCCGTGCGCGCGGCGCTGGCGCGGCTGGCGGAGGAAGGGCTGGTGGAGCCCATCCCCTCCGGCGGCTTCGCGGTGCGATCCTTCTCGGAGGAGGAGATCCAGGACGCGATCGAGCTGCGCGGCACGCTGGAAGGCCACGCGGCCCGGCTGGCGGCCGAACGGGGGGCGCCCGGGGCGGCGCTGGCCGAGATGAAGCGCCTGGTCGCGCGCATGGATGACGCGACCAGCCCGCCGATCCGCGAGGCGAACTTCACCGAGTATGTGGCGCTTAACGCCCACTTCCACGACTTGCTGGTGGAGGCCGCCGGCAGCGCGGTGGTGGCCCGGCAGATCGGGCGCGTGGTCGCCCTGCCCTTCGCCTCTCCCTCCGGCTTCGTGCTCGCCCAGGCCGCCCTGCCGGAAGCGCATCGCGTGTTGACGGCGGCGCAGGAACAGCACCGGGCGGTTGTCGAGGCGATCGAGCACCGGGAGGGCGCCCGCGCCGAGGCGCTGATGCGCGAGCATGCGCGGCTGGCGCGGCGCAACCTCGACTGCGTGATGCGCAACCAGGAGGCGCTGCGCCTGGTGCCTGGCGGCGCGCTGATCCGCCGGCGCGGCTGGGCCTGAACGGGGAGGAACGCCATGCAACGCGACGAGGGGTGGATCACCGCCACGCTGCAGTCCACGCGCCTGCTGACGCCCGGCATCCGAGAGTTCACGCTCCTCCCGGACGGGGGCGCGACACCCTATCCCGCCGGGGCGCATCTGCGCGTCGAGCTCGAGATCGGTGGCCGGTCCTCCCTACGGCACTATTCGCTGGTCGGCGCGGCGCCGCGGGACGGCAGCTGGCGCGTCGCCGTGCAGCGGGAGGAGGCGGGCCGCGGCGGGTCGCGCGCGATGTGGGCGCTGGCCCCCGGAGCGCGGCTCCGCGTGTCCCGCCCGCGCAGCCATTTCGAGCTGGCGCCGGGCGCGCCGGAGGTGCTGCTGCTGGCGGGCGGGATCGGGATCACGCCGCTGATCGGCATGGCGGAGACGCTGCTGCGGCAGCGGGCGCGCTTTCGCCTGCTGTATGCAGGGCGGTCGCGCCGCAGCATGGCCTATCTGCCGGAGCTGTCCGCGCTGCTGGGTGATGCGCTGGTGGTGCAGGCGGAGGACGAGGCCGGGCGGCCGGACCTGGCGCAGGTCTTTGCCGGCCTGATGGCGGGGGCGGAGGCCTATGTCTGCGGCCCGATCGGCCTGCTGGGGGCAGCGAGGCAGGCCTGGGCCGCGGCCGGCCGGGCGCCCTCCGCCCTGGTCTTCGAGACCTTCGGCTCCTCGGGCCACGCCGCGCCGGGCGCCTTCACGGTGCATATCCCACGCCTGGGCCGGGAGGTGGCCGTCGCCGCCGATGTCAGCATGCTCGAAGCGCTTGAGGCCGCCGGCATTGGCGTGCTGTCGGATTGCCGGCGCGGGGAATGCGGGTTGTGTGCGCTGGACGTGCTGGGCCTGGATGGCCGGATCGACCATCGGGACGTCTTCTTCTCCGCCAGGCAGCACGACGAGAACCGGCGGCTCTGTGCCTGCGTCTCCCGCGTGGTGGGGGAGAGCATCACCATCGATCCGCCCTGGCGCGGCGATGCGCCGCTGGCGCCGGGACAGGGCGAGAGGCGCGTTGCGCCGGCGTGAGGGGGCGGGCCTGGCGAGGCGTGGGTCGTGGTTGATCGTGCGGCGCGTGCGGCGCGGCTGCACGGGTTGGGGCTGAGCTACAAGCTGATCGGGGTGTTTGCGCCTGGGTGAGAGGGTGCCTGGCGTTGTTGATTGTGTTGTTGGGTTGTGGACGCGAAACAGCCCTTAGATCGATGATCTAAGGGCTTAATTCATGGGATGCGGGGACAGGATTTGAACCTGTGACCTTCAGGTTATGAGCCTGACGAGCTAC
>NZ_JAERQN010000028.1 GCF_016805305.1 Falsiroseomonas ponticola
CGGATACGCCGCATCTGGGCAGGGGTGAGCAGGAACGGGACGGACATGGCGACACCTCCGCCCCGTTCAGAATCACGCCAGGCCGCGTCGGCGCAAGCTGATTAATGGGTCCTGAGCCTAGTGTCTGATTGACGACCTGTAAACCCATCTGTATGGCTAGCTCATCCGATGAGGCACAATATTTTCCAAGTAGAAATTCGAGGACGAAAACCGGGACGTTGGCGCCGACCTTGACGCGCCGAACCAGATCCTTCCGCACCACCTTCCCGGCGAAGATGCGATTGACCTTGTTGTCGAGCTCGTCCCTTATTGGCGTACTCATTCATCAAACTCCAAGCCGTACGGGAACTTCCTTGGCAGACGTGTAAAGAACCGCGTCTGTTTCGGCGTCTAGTATTTGGATGCGTACCGAGGTGACGGTGTCGTCGGTCAGGATGAAGCCGACGTTCGCACGCTTCCCGGGCTCAAGGGTGAGACGTCCATCTTCAAGCACCGCACCAACCGCGACGCCCGCCTTAGCGACGATACGTTCACCTGCCAGCACCACTGGTCTAACGGTCCGCGCGGCGTCGAACAGACCCTTGCCTCCGCTTCCGAGCTCAATGTGGAGAGAGAAAATCCGGTTTGTTACCGCATCAAAGTCGTGCGTGACGGTCACTGCGTTCTTCTCGGTCAACGCTGGTGCACGGGCCTTCAGCTTCACGGTTAGAACGGGAATGACCAGCTCCTGCAGCGATGCCCCCCCATGATGGTAGGCAAGGCTGCCGCCCGCCTTGAAGACCGACGTGCTCGCGGGCACCACGACGTCGAGGTCGGACGCGTAGCCAAGTCTGGCGCCCTGAACACGGATGCTGCCTGGGGGTGTGGCGCCGCCGCGACCGATCCAGCAGCGGCGGTGTAGGTCAACAGTGTCACCGCCAGGCGCCTCCAGACGCATGGCGGCCTCACGGTCTGCAGCGAAGAACAGGTGGCCGTGGTCTGCGGCAACCACCACATCCTGGATGCCGGATGCGGCGAGACGCTGGAGGCACCGCGCTATGTCCTCGACGGCACGCTCCATAATCGCGCGTGCGTAAAGCGTGCTCGAGTTCTCGCCAGCGCCGTCGATCTCGGCCGAGCGAATGATGACCACCTTGGCGTCGGCGATCTTCTTCTGGAGGCTCTTCGCATTGCCCGACAGCGCCTCATCGAGCGACAGATCGACCACGCCTGGGACCTGACCTCGGACGAATGACTGCCGCGCCGACAGGTCCGGCAAAAATGATCCGCCCACCTTGGCGCCAAACCTGGCACCCTGCGTCGCGATCGAAAAATCTGCAGAAGCGCCCGGTAGAAGGGCTGCCATGCCAACAGGGGTAATGGAAGGAAGAGCCGCAATCGCTGGCCGGATTCGTACTTCTCCGAACCGCTCGATGCGCTCGAACAGCTCAATGCCGATCTCGTAGCGCATCGCGTCAACCAGAACGTATGCGACGGGGCGCGCGCAGGACACGACGACCTCAGACCAGATGCGGGTCTGATGCAGGGTGTCGGGGACCATCCATCCGTCTTTATCGAGCGCCTTTAGGAAACCCTCTGCCATGCGGCGGACAACGTCGCCATAGATCGCTCGGACACGAGCCAATGCGCGCTCGTCCATCTCCTCGTCCACCTCGGGAGCGATGGTCTCGAGCCGCCGCTGCGCGCGGTCCAGGCGATACCAGCCCTGGTCAGTATCCACATACCGCTGGACCCAGTCTGACGATCGATCGTTTGTCGCCGCGATCGTCACACCTGCCCGCGTGGCCGCCAGGCCGACTTCAATCATCAACCTGCACGCTTGCCACAGCGTCTTTCGCAGTACGTCGCGATCGATCCAGAAGCTGTTCTCACGGCCGCCCAAAAGAGCGCGCGCCTCCTCGAACTGATCAGCAGCGACCAGCGCGAAGCAGGCGGCAAGGACGGATCGCTCTTCAAAGCGGAAGGTGTCGATAGCTCCGAGAGTCCCGCCCTGGAATGTCTCTGCGAGCAGCCCGAGTTCCCCTTCAACTCGGTCGGCGAGCCCGATGTAGGTTTCTGGGTGCCGCTCACGAAGGCGTCGCGCCACCTCCCGGACGGTCTTCTCCTGGTCCTTAGACTCAAGCCCCTGAACCTGCCCTAGCGGGCCCCCGGAGGGCGCTTCGCCAGACAGATCCAGACGGAACTCGTTGGCAAGAAGGTGGCGTGCCGTGATTGCCCTCATGCGAGGAAGTGCAGCGTCGTCAGGCAGCACCAAGCCAATCTTCGCGCGGATGATATCGCGCAGCTCACCCACGGCGCCCTTCGTCTCGATCTCAGCGTCGCGTCCCGCTTCCGCAATCCAGGTGGCCAGGATCGTCTGGCTATCGGCTCCGCCGAACATGCCCCTGAGCAGCGATGGCAGGCCGACCTCACCGTCATCGGCTGCCATGCGCGCCAGATCTGAATAGGTAAGCGTCTCAGCCCGGAGCATCGCGTCGATGGCCACATCGGTTGTGCGCCGGCGCAGCACGTTGCGGGCATACTGCCGCAGCGCAGGCGGGCGGTAACAGGTACCCGCCTTCTCCAATTCCATGAGCAGGGAGCCGTCGTCATCCCGATCGCAACCAGGGACGTAGATGACGGTCTCCTCCGGTGTCTCACCGTCGGTGATCGGTTCCACCGCCAGGCGAACCTGAAAAAAGGAGCCGTTGAACACGCAGAGCTTCGCTGGGCGTGTGCCGACCAGCACTGGCACGAGGATCCCTGGCGGGGCGTTGCCCGAAAGCTCGGAAAAGAAAGGCCGCAACTCCTCGCGCGGGTCGTAGATGACCACGATGCGGCGATCCTTCAGGTATCCGGCAATCTGCCCAGCGATGTAGCCATGTAGAGGGTGCGACGGGGGAGTGACTGGTGCGGCCATCATGCTGATCTCACCCTCCGTTCCCGCCGCGCCGAGCCCGGCGCCACGGGTGATTCAAGGAAGGCCTTGAGCGCAGCCTTCATCGCGGGCCTATCGCGCTCCGCAAGCGCGATCTTGACCTCTTCCTCTGGTTCTCTGAGCCGGCGTGGACCAGCAGGCGTGTTGAGCCAGAACCACCGCGCGAGGTCGTGACCCGCGGCAAAGGCATGGTCGGTGAGCGCCCGGGCCAGGACGCGACGCGGGTACAGGAAGCGCGCGAGGGGCTGCTCGTCCAGTCGACCAATGTCCAGGTCAGCCCACCGCGTTTCCCAGGCCGCGGCGTTCCCGACGGTGGCACAGAAGGCGTCGAGCACTTCCAGGTCCGCCTCGCTATGCCGAGGCCGGTAGCGCTTGAGCAGAGCGGCGAGAGCCCGGTCGTCGAAGCCGCGTGCCGGGAGCGGGAGTCCAAGGCCACCAAGTAGGCTTGGCTGGGCGCGAGCTCGCCGCAGCACACGATCTGGCCACAAGGCCAGCGCTAGAGGCGTATCGTCGTGCCGACCTGACTTCAGGTCCACCCACCATCCTGCCTCGCTCTGCTGCTCGATGTGCTGCTGTGCGAAGCGCTTGAGGTCGATCACTGTGGCGCGAAGGGATTCCGAGAGGAGGCCGTCCTCCAGGTATCGCATCGTCGAATCGATAGCGCCTCGCTGCCGCCAACGCCGATCGAGACCTTCGACCCAGAAGGCATCCTCAAGTTCATGTGCAATAGCGAGGCTGCGATCCATCGCGCATTTCGGCACCACACGCTCTGGCCAAAGATGCATGGCCATTTGCGCCCATTCGTATTTCTCGTCGATAAGATCATCCCATCGGGATTTGAGCTCACGCTGCCAGGCTCTGTGCTGCGGAGCCAGCCGCCAAAGCGGCGCCATCGTCAGAACTACACCGTCGTCAAGGAACGGGCTCCATAGCGGAGCAACGCGACGGACTTCTTCGAGCATCACGCGCAGGTCCTCGACAAGCCGTTCTTGCGCCTCAACTTCACGGCGCTTCGCGGCCGAAAGGTGAGCCGCAGCCCCCGCGCGCAGGTCGGCCAAGCGGTTTTCTTCGTGGGCCAGCTTTGGCGCGACCACGTCGGTCTGCAGTTCAAACAGGCTGTCACGCGTGACGCGGTGGGCGTAGAGCCAGACGCTGTACTGCCCCGAGGGGATGCTGAGTTGCCAGTAAATCGGCGCCCTGCGACCGCTCCTCGAGTAGCGCTTCAAGTGGTGCTCGAAGAAGACGTCCATCAGCCACCCGCGTAGACCGCGGGCACCAGGGGCAAGCATCTTGGTTGCTTCCTCCCAACGCGCCTCGGCTTCGCGGCCAAAAACCTCGCGGAAGACTGTTTGTACAGCGGCCGTAAGATCGTGTGCGTGACCTGGATCGTCCACCAGGATACCGCGCTCCGGAAAGTCGATCGGGTAGCCGATGGGGGCACGCCTACAGGGTAGTCCGTCGTCCCCCGTAAGCATGGCCGGCGAGCAAGCCGGGAGCGACCCAAAAGGCTTAGGCATGCCCGGTGGCAAGCGTGCGCCGTTAGCCAGACTGAGGTCAAAGCGACCGAAAGCTACACCTATGGCCCAAGAGACAAGCTCGGCGGTGAGCCCGGTCGGAGCAGCAGTTTCAGTGTCTTCCTCGTCGCCGACATCCGTACCTGCTTCTTCTTCGGTCTCCTCGGCTTCATCCTGAGCTTCGGAAGCTCCCCCAAGGTCTTCGATCACCGCATGTCGATCCTCGTCACAAATGCCGAAGAGCTTGAAACAATGCGCGTCGATCTCCTCCACGATGGAAGCGGATTCTACCTCAGTGGCACGTACGCGCGCCTCCCATGCGCTGGCTCTCTGGGCCAGGCTGCCGTGACACTGCAGCAGCGCGGGAAGAACAAACGCATGCGACGTTTCCACCCGAGTGTCGAGCGCGCGACTGAGGGACCATGCAGCTTCCGCAAGCGCTGACAGGCGCGCTCTGATTGCCGGGCTAAGGCTTGGAATGGGGAGTGGTAGTCTCTGCAAAACGCCAACGACGAACTCTGGATGGCCTCGACGCCCCAAGCACATCTTGAATAGCGAATCGAAAGAAGTTGAGGCGGTGAGTGCAAGAATCCACATCAAGTCTTCCGAGGGTGCTTGGATCACATAACCTCGGGCGCTAAACACGCTTCCCGAAGGGAGTACGCTGGGGGAAAATTTGGCCGCTCGTAGCGGCCAGGTAAGTCCTGGATTTCCCATGAGGTCGGCGCATTCGACGGTGGACGTCTCTCTACCCGCCCGTCCCAGGTACCCGGGAAGCGTGCGCTGCGACCAATCCCAACGAACGACACAGACGGGGTCCATAAAGAAGGTGCGGGCTGAGCCGCCTTTCGCGTACGTGGCCCACCGCTCCGGATAAGCTCTTGGCGCAACTTCCCACCATGCGCGCACGTAACGCATGTCATTCGACGTAGTGAGACCCTTCCTCGCTATTCTTCCGTCCGATTCGAAAGGTGGCAAATTTGTAAACAGATTTCGAAGCCGATCGCTAACCCAGTATGAAAACGGCGAGCGCGGTACGGCTGAGAAGCAGGTGGGGTTCAGCTCAAACCGTTGCCCGCCAAGGGTACTGCTGTGGTTATTTATTACTTGAAGCAAAGCGCCCCGTTTATCTTCGGCTTCAAGCACCCGCAGGAAGACGGTTCTCACGACGCCTCCTCCTGGCATTTTTCCAGGCAGTACGCAGCGACTTCGACCATGGCGCTATCCAGTACACCGTAGCCAAGGTCAGCGAAAACCACCGGAGGAGCTTCCTTCAGTAACACCTCTTCGCGCCATTGATGAAAACTCGACAAAAAGAATCCTGTGCGCGAAGTTATCGCGCCGAGTAAGCCGCGCGGGCGGAGCAGTTCCACGCCGCGCTCGACGAAAGCGGCGTAGATATCGTTCTTTGTGCGCGGATAGCCTCGCTCAAACTCCGACTTAGCGGCAAGGCTACCGGCACCAAACGGCGGGTTCATAAGCACCACGTCAAACCGCCACCGCAGCAGCTCGATTAGCGCGACCCCCTGTGTTGCGTCATCGACAAAGAGGCGCCGGCGTGTCGCCGCGCCGCCAGTTGCCACCTCCGCAAAAATCCCGAGTGCGTCTGCCATGCGCGCCTCGGCCTCATGGAAGAAATCGTCGTCATCGATCCCGGAAAGATCTAGCGCGCTTTGCCGTTGTGTCGGCTCGAGACCAGGGAGGAAGCCATTCGGCTCTTGCTGCTGACGAACGAAGGCTGCGCGCGCTTGCCGTAGGTCCTCGGCAATCGCGTCCTCCACACGCAGTAGCGCTCCCAACTCCCCGGCCAGGCGCATTTCGTCGACCATCTTCCGAAACAGATCACGCAACAGCGGCGGCTCGATTCGACCGGCAAACTCATCCACCAGGGCCCGATCGCCTGGCATAGGCTCTGCCACCACGATGTGCGTACGACGTACGCGTGGACGTGCCGCGGCTCTTACGCCGGCATTTCCCCACGCCCTCTGCGCCCGAAGCCAAAGCGCAAGTGCGGCGATCTGGGCGCAGCGTGGATCTATGTCCACGCCATGCAGGTTATTCTCAAGGATCAAAGTCGGCAGTGCTCGCCGGAGATCATCTATCGTCGCGTAGTCCTCTCGCAGCGTCCTTCGTGTGACGGAGCTCTTGGCCGGTTCGCCCGGCTCATCCCATTCTTCCTCGTAGATCTCGATCAAGAGGTCGAAGGCATAGAGGAGGAAGTGTCCCGAGCCGCAGGCAGGGTCGAGGATGCGCAGGTCGCGCGGGTCTTTCTTCGTCCGGGGACCGAGGTCTTCGCCCTCTGGCCGAACGAGATACTCGCAGCGTCCCACCAGCCGCGAGGAGCCGCCGCGCATCTCAAGCCACATTCGGCCAAGCGTGTTGTCTACCAAGAACTGCACTACGTAGCGGGGTGTGAAAAACTGGTTGCGGACCGCAAGCTCGCGGCTGTTACGCGGTGCCTGACTTTCATCGCGCATCCGCCGGCGCTCGTCTTGGCCGTTGAAATACTGGTACACCCAGCCGATCGTCTCGTCTTCTGCCCAAATGCCGGCCAGATTCTCTGCGTTGAGCACCGCTAGCAGCGCGTCAAGGGTCTGGCGCCTGGGCCAAAGCGCAGAAGCCGGATCGCGTCGATCGAACAGAACCTTCACCTCGGTGGAAAGCTCGTCAAACACGCACTCCAGATAGAGGCGGTATCCCCCGCCATCGGTCAGACGCATACCCGGTGCTAGCCCGCAGAACTCGGCGAAGCCGGAGGAAGCGTCACCGCGCGTGACACACTCCTGCACGAGCGCGCGCGCTTCCAGCATCTTGAGTGCGACAAAGCGGTTCAGCGTCGTGAAGGCTGCGTCGCGGAGGTAGTCTGCCACTGCCTCTGCCGGCTTCATGCCCGCTGCACGTTTATGATCTATGGCAGCCACAATGCGATCGCGCAGCGTCTGCTGCCGCGCCGACAGATGCGGACCGCCGTGCGGCGGCACCCGCCCGTCCGCCATGATATCGTGGTCGCCCTCAAGCTGCTCGCGGAACTCCTCCTCCAGCAACCTACGGGCTCTCTGAGTGGCGGTCTGAAGAGCGCCTCTTGTATCCTTGTCCACTAGTTGCGGCTCATCGAACGATGATCCTTTTGCCTTCGCCGATCAGCCGAGAGAATGCGTCCCGCAGTCCGGCGATGGCCTGGTCAAGCTGCTCCTCAGTCTCGATGCCGCCCGCAAAGAAGGGCGCAACGGAAACCGAGGCCAGCCGCTCCCCTTCGAGCAGCTCATGGACCCTTGAGATAGCCGCAGACAGGCGTCCGGCGCAGGCCTCGGTCTCCGACCGTAGATGAGCCAAATTCTCCGGTGCCCCGGCCCGCTCCGCACCCTGGCGCAAGGACCGCGAGACTTCCTCTTGCTGGGCCACGTCCAGACGCTCCCAACCCGGAGTCGCGTGCAGCACTTCGAGTGCGGTGAGGTGCGCGCCAACCCGAGCATCCAGTGCTTCTCCGAGCCGGCGTTGGAACTCCGCATCGATCACGGCGGCCGACTGATCGATGGTGGCCAGGTCGCGAAAGAAGGTCTCACGCTGGATGAGGTCTGCCAGGTCGGTTCCGCGGGTGGCGATCATGGGATCGAGGTCGGCTTCTCCACAGAGTGCCGGCATCCGGGCGAGTGCAGCGCGCGCCCGCTCGATATCGCGCAGTGCTGGCTCGGTCAGTACCTTGTCGAGCTCACCCCCCCGGTGGATGGCGTCCTTGATGGATCGGTGGCCGGCAAGGAAGGTCGAGATTGAACTTTCATCGCCAGCCTTTCGGATCGCCCGCATCTGGCTCAGCGCATTGTCGAGCATCTCCGTACCGGGCAGCCGCGCCTCTCGCAGAATCCCGAGGACGCGGCCGAGCGGCTCCTCGTGGCGCTCCACCTCGGTGCGAAGCTGAGCCGCGAGAGTCGAGGCACTCAGCTCCCGAATCTCGTTGCCGAAGGTGTCGCTGAAATGCGTCGCGGCTTCGGCAAGGACAGCAAAGTCGATACCCTTTTTGGGGCGGAAATTGGCCGAACGGAACAGGTTGTTGTTGGTGAAGCATTCCTTGGCCTGGACGGTGGTTGCTGATTCGATCGTCTGACCCTTACTCACCGCCTCCACACGGCCGGCCCGCAGCAGGCAAATGGCGAAGAGACGCACGGCCTCGAGGTCCCAGCCAAACGGCGCCTTGGCGAACTCATCCTCAAGAAACTTGCCGGTCGCCTGCTCGCCGTAGTTCGCCTTGGCTTCGATCTGTCCCATGATCTCCGATAGCGGCGCGAAGTCCGTACGGAACACAGGCTTTCCCTTTTCGTCACGCAGCAGATTGAGCTGCGCGAAGACAGGGGGAAGGCCGGAGAGATTTGCCGCGGTAAGCAGCGCGTCCAGGCCCTTTCGGATTTCTGGAGCCTTGGCAGAGGCCTCCTGGAAACGGTCGTAGACTGTTGGAAGTGCCTGACCGAGTACGGCCGATGCAGCCCTCCCGACATCGGTCACTGTCGGTTCGGGGGAGCGGTCGTTGCCTCGGAAGAAGACCTGGCCAGATAGACACGCTGTCCGGAGGCGCCGTCTCAACTCGTCCTGATGGCGCTTCTGGCGAACCTTCTCTTCAGCGATCAGCGTGGTCTCGTTCGCCGTCACTGCGCCGCGCGACTTGCGCTCGATCATTTGGGACGAGCGGTACGCCTCGCGCGCCTCGCGCTCGATATCTTCGTCGAGCGTCGCGACCCAGAAGACGCTCTTCTGTTCGAGCTGACTGCGGCGCCGAACTTCGTCCGCGAGCTTCGCGGCCTCCGCCGCATCGTCGGCGAGTTGCAAGTTGAAGGTGATATCGCCCGCAACGGCTTCCGTGCCGTTGACCATCAAACCAGCACGAAACTGTTTGGTATCACCCAGGCTGAAAACTGGTTGTGGAGTCCAAAAGCCACTCAAGATCTCGGTGAGGATCCGCTTCCGATCTGCGCCCCTTAGGTCGATCCCGGTACGGGTCTGATCCCAGTCATCTTCGGCGGGAGTCGGTATGCGATAGCCGCCCTCACCCAGACGCACCATCAGCGCCTTCTCGAGCTCGGCTAGAGCCTCTTTGACCGCGGTCAGGCGAGATTCTCCGTCGACCTTATCGAGCAAGGCGGCGGCAATATTCTCGGGTGTGCGATGAACTGTCTTCACGAACTGAAGCAGACAGACGACCTTCGCCACCGCCTGCGCGTCTGGGTGCGAAACCCGCTGCGGAATGGATGCGATCTTGGCGCGGATGTCGGACGCAATGTTGCCGTCGATCAGATCATAGACGTGATCCAGCCGAACGAGGGTGCCGGTTGGCTTTTCGGCAAGCTTTGTTAATGGGTTGATGAGAAGCTGCTGTGCGAGCTTGATGATCGTTCGGTTCGCACCGCCTACGTGCTTGCTGGCGCCGCCCTGTGTGCGGAGACCAGAGACGATGTCGATGATTAGGACAATTTGGTACGGCAGGAGCGGGTACAGGTCCACAAAAGCCTGCCGCCCCAGGTCCGGAAGGGTAATGTCGGCGGTGAGCCTCGAGTGTAGGGCGAGCCTGGCGCGGTGCTCGTCGAAGAGGCTCCCCAGCTCAGCTTCCGCCGCAGCGTTCTTGCGCAGTACCCGCTGACTGGTCACCTCAGAGATGTCTGACGGCTCGAGGTGAACCTGCAGCTCCTGCGGGAACCGATCCATTAGCCGGGCCAGCTCGATCCGCTTATCGTCGAGACCACCGACGAGCTCGTTGAGCTTCTCCTGTGACGTGACCACGATCCAGTGTTTGCCGCGCCCTTTCACACCGAGCTGCTGCACGATCGCCTGCAGGTCGAGCATCTTCTGCACGTCGCGCGCGACAAACTGGCCGACCTCGTCCACGACGAACATCAACGAGTTGCCCGGCTTACGCCGCTTCATTAGCTCGACGATGCGGTCAGCGAGGCGGCCGGGCGTAATGTCGAGCTTTGGGCGGCCGCGAGCCCAAGAGTCCTTCTGCGGAAAGACTTCGGGCATCATCAGATGGAGCGTTGCGCTTGCCTGACCCAGCGCAAACGCGAGCATCCCCTTCTCGGCGCTCCACGCTTTTCCATGCAGCTTCTGGAAGGCCGCCTCAAACTCGGTGAGACGCCCCTTTGCCTCGAGGTCAATCTCTAGGCTCAGGACTCATTGGCCGAGCCAGAAGATGACGATGGCGGCGAGTGTGACGGCGCCGAAGAAGATGGTGGGGCATCGGTCGTAGCGGGTGGCGATGCGGCGCCAGTCCTTGAGG
>NZ_JAERQN010000029.1:0-2500 GCF_016805305.1 Falsiroseomonas ponticola
GTGTGTGTGTTCAAACGGTGAGGAGTACGATCCGGCGTGGTGGCCCGGCGGCGACCGACTCTCCCGCATCTTGAGATGCAGTACCATGGGCGCTGGAGTGTTTCACGGCCGAGTTCGGGATGGGATCGGGTGTATCATCTCCGCGATGACCACCGGGCCACCG
Source organism: Falsiroseomonas ponticola (assembly GCF_016805305.1). GTDB lineage: Bacteria > Pseudomonadota > Alphaproteobacteria > Acetobacterales > Acetobacteraceae > Falsiroseomonas > Falsiroseomonas ponticola. The sequence goes on from NZ_JAERQN010000029.1 coordinate 164, forward strand.
CGCCGGATCGTAGTCTGATTGTCTGGGTCTGGTGTGTGTGTGTGTGTTGATGGCTGAGTTTGGGTAGAGCGCGGTTTGGTGCTGCGCGCGGTGACTGATGTTTTGCGACATCGGTCGGTGCGGCGGCGGTGATCTTGAGCTCGATCGGGCTATTAGGACCGCTCGGCTGAGAAGGTTACCCTTCTTGCACCTGCGGCCTATCGACGTGGTGGTCTACCACGGCCCTCGGCGAGACCTGGTCTTGAGGCTGGTTTCCCGCTTAGATGCCTTCAGCGGTTATCCGTTCCGCACTTGGCCACCCGGCCGTGCCACTGGCGTGACAACCGGTTCACCAGAGGTGCGTCCATCCCGGTCCTCTCGTACTAGGGACAGATCCTCTCAAGTCTCGTACACCCACGGCAGATAGGGACCGAACTGTCTCACGACGTTCTAAACCCAGCTCACGTACCGCTTTAATCGGCGAACAGCCGAACCCTTGGGACCTGCTCCAGCCCCGGGATGCGATGAGCCGACATCGAGGTGCCAAACCTCCCCGTCGATGTGGACTCTTGGGGGAGATCAGCCTGTTATCCCTAGAGTACCTTTTATCCGTTGAGCGATGGCCCTTCCACGCGGGACCACCGGATCACTAAGGCCGACTTTCGTCTCTGCTCGCGCCGTCGCGCTCGCAGTCAGGCGGGCTTGTGCCTTTGCACTCAACAGCCGATGTCCGACCGGCTTGAGCCCACCATCGCGCGCCTCCGTTACCATTTGGGAGGCGACCGCCCCAGTCAAACTGCCCACCACGCAGGGTCCCGACCCGGGGTGACCGGGTTCGGTTAGACGCCAGAAAGGCACAGGGTGGTATTTCAAGGTTGGCTCCACACAAGCTAGCGCCCATGCTTCAAAGCCTCCCACCTATCCTACACAGTCCCTTCCTGGCGCCACTGCGAAGCTGCAGTAAAGGTTCATAGGGTCTTTCCGTCTGACCGCGGGTACCCCGCATCTTCACGGGGAATTCAATTTCGCTGAGCCCATGCTGGAGACAGTGGGGAGGTCGTTACGCCATTCGTGCAGGTCGGAACTTACCCGACAAGGAATTTCGCTACCTTAGGACCGTTATAGTTACGGCCGCCGTTTACTGGGGCTTCGGTTCGGAGCTTGCACTCCTCCCCTTGACCTTCCAGCACCGGGCAGGCGTCAGACCCTATACGTCATCTCTCGATTTCGCAGAGCCCTGTGTTTTTACTAAACAGTCGCCACCCCCTGGTCTGTGCCACCCACCAATGGTTGCCCATCAGCAGGTCTCGCTTATCCCGAAGTTACGCGAGCAATTTGCCTAGTTCCTTCAGCATGGTTCCCTCAAGCGCCTTGGAATACTCGTCCAATCCACCTGTGTCGGTTTAGGGTACGGTCCATATGTCAGAGCTGTTTCCCGAGCCGATCCAACCGCCACCCCAATCCAATAAGGGATGACAGAACTTCACGGCTGTCACTTCTGACGGGCCCAGGAATATTCACCTGGTTCCCATCGGCTACGGCTGTCGCCCTCGCCTTAGGGGCCGGCTCACCCTGCGCGGATTAGCCTTGCGCAGGAACCCTTGGATTTTCGGCGGAAGGGTTTCTCACCCTTCTTGTCGCTACTCATGTCCGCATTCGCACTTCCCATACCTCCACGGCCCCTCACGGATACCGCTTCACAGGCCTAGGGAACGCTCCGCTACCGCACGTCTTGCGACGCACCCACAGCTTCGGCTCGTGGCTTGAGCCCCGTTACATTTTCGCCGCAGAACAGCTATTAGACCAGTGAGCTATTACGCTTTCTTTAAAGGATGGCTGCTTCTAAGCCAACCTCCTGGTTGTTTTGGCCGTCCCACATGCTTTCCCACTTAGCCACGAATTAGGGGCCTTAGCTGGTGGTCTGGGCTGTTTCCCTCTCGACGACGGACCTTAGCACCCGCCGTCTGTCTGCCACCTATCACTCCCCGGCATTCGGAGTTCGGTTGGGTTTGGTAGGACTTTGGGTCCCCCTAGCCCATCCGGTGCTCTACCTCCGAGGGTGTCCAGATGACGATCTACCTCAATAGATTTCGCGGAGAACCAGCTATTTCCTGGTTTGATTGGCCTTTCACCCCTAGCCACAGATCATCCCCGACTTTTTCAACAGGCGTGGGTTCGGCCCTCCAGTAGGTGTTACCCCACCTTCAGCCTGTCCATGGCTAGATCACCAGGTTTCGGGTCTCATGCCGGCAACTCAACGCCCATTTCGGACTCGCTTTCGCTGCGCCTACACCTCTCGGCTTAAGCTCGCTGCCAACACGAACTCGCGGACCCATTATACAAAAGGTACGCCGTCAC
>NZ_JAERQN010000002.1 GCF_016805305.1 Falsiroseomonas ponticola
GGGCTTCGCGGTCGGTCATGGTGCTCTCCGTCGTGGTGCAGGGCATCCCCTGCGTGTGACGGACCATTCGCGCTGTGGCGCGCACGAGCCAAGCAAGATGCAGCGGCGTGGAATTGCTATGTTTCGGCGGTCTGGATCACATCATGATCGACGATACCGCGCGCCGCGGCGACATCGGCGAAGATGCGATCATCGCCTTCCAGCACCGCCACCTCGCCGGTCGTCTCCTGCCAGCGCCGCACGATGACGTCGGCATAGGTCGGGTCGATCTCCAGCAGCACGGCGCGCCGCCCCGTGCGCTCCGCCGCGATCATCGTCGTCCCGGAGCCGCCGAAGCAGTCCAGCACCGTGTCGCGCGGCTTGCTGCTGTTGCGGATGGCGCGCTCGACCAGTGCCACCGGCTTCATCGTGGGATGCAGGTCGTTGCGCGCCGGCTTGTCGAAGTGCCAGACGTTTCCCTGGTCGCGCGCGCCGCACCAGTAGTGCTGCGCACCGGCTTTCCAGCCGTAGAGCATCGCCTCGAACTGCTGGTGGTAGTCCGCGCGGCCAAGGGCGAAGGTGTTCTTCGCCCAGATGATCGTGCTGGACCATTTGCCGCCCGCCTCCTGCCAGACGCGATGCAGTGTCGGCCACTCCGACGAGGACATGCAGACGTAGCAGGCGCCCTTGGTGACCGAGAGCAGGTTGGCCAGTGCCGGCCGCAGGAACTCGGGAAAGCCGCCGCCGAGCGCGTCGTTGGCGATCGTCATCTTGGCCGCGGTACCGCCCTCGTAGGCCACATTGTAGGGCGGATCGACGAAGCCCATGTCGGCCAGGTGACCTCCACCCAGGGCGCGCTGCACGTCGACCAGCTTCGTCGCATCGCCACATAGCAGGCGGTGCTCGCCGCAGCGCCAGAGGTCGCCGGCGCGCGTGACGGGTACCACGGGCGGTGGCGGGGCGTCGTCGGTATCATCGCCGAGGCCGGCATCGGCCGCGGCCAGCAGTCGGTCGAGCTCCATGCCAGAGAAGCCGAGCACGTCCAGGTCGACCACCGCCTCGTCGCGAATGCGCGCGATCTCCGCGGCGAGCAGCGCCTCGTCCCAGCCGGAGTTCAGCGCGATCTGATTGTCCGCCAGGCGCAGCGCTCGCGCCTGCGCCGGGGAGAGATGGCCGAGCCGCAGCACCGGCACCGAGGCCAGCCCCAACTGCTTCGCCGCCATGACGCGCCCGTGGCCGGCAATGAGCACGCCCTCGGCGTCGACCAGCACCGGGTTTACGAAGCCGAATTCGGCGATGGAGGCGGCGATCTGCGCCACCTGAGCCGGCGAATGCGTGCGGGCATTCTCGGCATAGGGCACGAGGGACGCGACCGCCATGGCGGAGACGACGAGGTCAGGCTGCATCGGCAGTGACCTCAATCCGCGCCGCGGCCACGGCGTCGTAGTCACGTCCGTCGTCTGCCAGCGTCACCGGCAGGTCGGGGTGCAGCATCCGCCACCGCGCCACGGCCAGGTCGACATAGGCCGGCGCCAGCTCGATCGCCCGCACGCGACGGCCGGTGCGCTGACCGGCGATGATGGTGGTACCGGCGCCAGCGAACGGCTCGAACACAACGTCGCCCTCATCGGCATAGGCGCGCATCAGGAAGTCCGGCAGGGCGACAGGGAACACCGCGGGATGCTCTGTCTCGATGCCGCGGGCCTTGTGCCGCGTGATGCGCAGCACGTTGTCCGGGATCCTGGTCTCCTGCACGCCCTGGCCGGCGTGCTGCCATTCGCCGACGGTGCCGTCCTTGGCGCGGAGGCCACCCTTCTCGGAATTGACGTGCCCCGCCCAGCGGCAGGGGATGATCTTGTTGGGGCGCCGTGCCTCGCGATTGAAGTGGAACAGAAGCTCGAAGGCGGGCGACAGCCGCCCGTTCCAGTCGCCCGGCAGACCGGGCCCCTGGTCCCATGTGTAGAGCCCGAAGCGCCGCCAGCCGCGGGCGCGCATCCAGTCGAGCCAGGCGGCCCAATAGGGCTGCCACTCATTGTCGCGATGGATCAGCCCGAGGTTCACCAGCACCTGGCCGTCCGGGCGCACCGCAACGTCGAGATGCTGGAACACACCCTGCATCAGCGCATCCCAATCCGTGACGCCGCCGGTCGTGTAGTCGCGCTGGTTCCCGTACGGCGGGGAGGTGAAGAGCAGCGCGCAGCGGTCCTCGCCCATCACGCGCGCCACGCTGGCGGCGTCGGTGCTGTCGCCGCAGAGCAGGCGGTGCTCGCCCAGCAGCCAGAGATCGCCGGTGCGGGTGACGGCCTGGCGCGGCGGCTCCGGGTCAGCGTCGGCTGGATCCTCCGCCGGCGCATCCTCGGTGACCGCCGCGCCTGCCGCACCGCCCCCCTCGGCGGGATCCGCGGGCAGAGCCTCGGGCGCGTCGCCGTCGGACACGGCATCTCCAGCCGCCGCGAGGATGTCCGCGAGATCATCCGCCGAGAAGCCGAGCGCGCCGAGGTCGATGTCCTGCGCCGCCTGCACCGCGGCCAGCGCATCGCGCAGCAGCACCTGGTCCCAGGTCGCATTCTCCGCGATGCGGTTGTCGGCGAGGCGCAGCGCCTCCTTCTGCGCCGCGGACAGGTGCCGCAGCGCGATCACCGGCACTTTGGCCATGCCGAGCGCGGACGCCGCCTCGAGCCGGCCGTGGCCGGCGATCAGCACGCCATCCTCGTCCACCAGCAGCGGATTGGTGAAGCCGAAGGCCAGCATGCTGGCCTTGATCTGCTCCAGCTGCTCGGCGCTGTGGACGCGCGCGTTTCCGGCATGCGGGCGCAGCTCCGCCACCGGACGCAGCAGGATCTTCGCCGCCATCCAGGGGAGCGTCATGATGCCATCCGGTTTGCAGGAGGTTTGCAGAGCTGCGGCCCTGCGTCGGTTTGCAGCTATCGATTTGAAGCGGCGGGGAAAGACTGCAAACCGCAACCCATGTTTTCGGCCTGGCGCTAGCGATGTTGCGCGCTTCCGCCCCCCGCATACGGCGGGCCCAGGAAGGACCCTGCGGCTCGCGAGCCACTGTGGCTCAGGGGACCTCCTAGGCGAGCAGACCTTGCGAGGTCTGTTCGTGGGAAGTCGTCTTCTTCGACGCGCGCTTCCTCGACGTCCTGCCGGTGGTCTGCGGACTCGTGACGGGGACCGACGCCGCGCTCTCCGCCCGCATTTCCGCAGGGTAGGAAAGATCTACTCCTTGCGGATTCCGCACCGCCAGCGGGGGAATTGTAACGGGCTCCACGAGCGTCGCTTCCGCCGCTGGGCGCAGGTCGCTCGGGACGATGCGTGCCGGAATCGCAGCGGGCGGTGGCGAGGTCAGGGCCGCCGGCTCGACCGGGGTGCTCTGCCGCGCCGCGTCCTGGGCTGCCTCGACGGCCCGCAGCGCGGCCTCGAGCGCCGCGTGGACCAGACCGGCGTGGCGCAGCCCAGCGGTGTCGCTGCGGTCGATGTCCGAGAGCTGCTCGGCCGCGTCGCTAGCGCCGGCCACCAGCTGCTCGTGCATCGCCGAGAGGCGCTCCGCGACCTCGTCCGGCGCGGCGGGGCGCTCGCCGCCGAGCCAGTCCGCCACGATTGCCTCGACCTCCCGCGCCATGCGGCCGGCCGTCACGCCCCGCCCCGCGAGGTCGGCGAGCCGCGCCAACGCGCCGTCCGCCGGGTTGGTCCGTTGCCGGCTTCCGCCCATCGATCTGCTCCGTATCGCTCCCGGGCAGGTTAGCGTGTTCCTAATGTGTTCTCAACCTCAGGCCGCGCTTCGCCGCCCGGTCAGCCCGAAGTGGGCTGCCAGCACCCCGACCGTCGCCACCACCACGCCCTGCGCCTGCGGCGGTGGGACTGGCCGCCCGCCCCAGCCCTGCCGCTGCGCCCATTCCCGCACCGACATCTCGAGGCCGAGGACGTGCCAGGCGCAGGAGCCGGCCGCGCTGCCGTGCCCGCCCAATGCGTCCAGCGCCGTCGCCACCCGCTCCCGCGCCGAGGCCTGCCGATCGGTCAGCAGGTCTCCCCCGCCGCCGGGTACCCGCAGCAGGGGCACGGCACGCAGACCGTCCAGCGCGGCAGCGCGGAACACACGGCGGAAGGCGGCGCCCGCGTCGTGCATCTCCTGGGTGATGGTGCCGTTCGCCAGCATCAGCCCGAGCGTGTCCACGGCGCGGCGATGCTGGACCGGGCTGCCGGTCTCGGGATCCGCCGCGCGAATGGGCTCCGAGAAGCCACCATGCTGCAGCCGCCACTTCGACGGCCTCGCCAGATCGTCGGGCTTCGGCTTCGCCACCTTGGTCTTCCGCTTACCGGCCATTGTGGCTCTCCCCGTTGCGACGCCCCCAGCGCCGGTTGGCCTCGTTGGTGATGGCCTGGCGGAGCCAGTCGTCCGTGATGTCGGCGACAGGCAGCGCGGCCACGCCGTGGCGGTGCCAGGCAGCCGCACGCATGGCGTTCACCTCGCTGTCGTTGGCCGGGCTACGCGTCCCGCGGTCGAGGCAGGAGCGGGGCGGCAGTGGTGCGCCGTGCATGCTCATGCCCGGCCTCCCGCGGCTTCGGTGGCCCAGAGCAGCAGCGCGATCGCGTCCGCCTCGTTGTCGTCAGCCGGAGCGAAGCCGCGGGCCTGGATGGCGGCGACCATCTTCGCCTTGTCGGCGTTGCCCTTGCCGGTCGCGAAGCGCTTGATCGTGCCGACCGGCACGCCCTCGTAGGGGACGTCGTGCTCCTCGCACCAGGCGGTCAGCGTGCCGAGGAAGCCGCCATAGATGTGGGCCGCGTCCGTCCCGGCATGGGCCCGCACTTCCTCGAACACGACCCGGGCGACACCGCCGGACAGGGCGGCTGCCTCGGCTAGCCATCCGCGGAAGCGCAGGAAGCGCATTCCGCCGCCCTCGAACCGGCTCGGCCTGAAGGTCATGGTGCCCGAGCTGATGCCGCCGTCCTGGCCGCGCAGCGCCCAGCCGGTGGTGGTGCCGAGATCAAGGGCGAGCACGGCGTGATGCGCCAGGCTGACCGCGGGCGGTACGATGATGGGCGGGCCGCTTGCATGGGCGGCGGGCATGGTGAGAGTCGCGGGTGCCATGGTGGTCTCCGAAAGGGGATCGTCCTGGTGAGGGCGGCGACGGCGCGGTTCTTGGCGGAGCTCGCCGTCGCTGCCCGGCATTTCGGTCGGGCCTTTATCCGGCGGCCCGATCGCCGGCGGCCGCTGCCGACCCAACCCGCGACCCAACCGGGTCCAACCTGCGTTGACCTGGCAGCAAGAATAATCATTATAAATCAGTGTGTTATGCAGGCGTGTCCCAACGTCCCAACCTGGGCCGACATCCCCTAAACCTATAAGGAGAATGTATGTCCGGCCCGACCCAGACCTTCCGCATCTAGGTTTCAGACCCGTTGGGACGGTTGGGACGTTGGGACCAGCGGCTGCAACCGCCTGATTTCGCATCGAGATTTTCTGTCCCAACCTCAAGGAGGGGGTTAGGACCGCGGGGCGAGGTTGGGACAGCAGCGGAGCAGCCGACATCACGAGCTGCCCTCCGGGCGCGGTGCCCGGTAGCGCCACTCTCGCGCAGCACGGCCCGAGGCGCCTGATTTGTACCGCTCCCACTTCCTCGCCTTCAGGAAGCTGGAGACGCGCATCTGGTCTGCCCGCGTCCATTTCGCGGGCTCGATGCTGAGCGCCTGCTCCAGCACCTCGCCGACGGAGACGTCCGTCAATGGCGTGGGCCGGGGGACGTGGCGGTCCTGCCAGTCGTCGTAGCCGCCGAAGCCGACATTCACGCTGCGCCGTTCCGAGACAAGCCAGCGCTCGATCAGCGCGTCCCAGGCATCCGGCTCGTAGCGGGCCTCCTGCTCGGCGGTGGCGGAGGCGATGAGCGCGCGGTCCTCCAGCCACCACGGTGCGCCCGCGTCGAACCGCGCGACGGCCTCGGCCCAGAGCTGGTCGCGGTCGCGGCGCAGTCCGTCGAGATCGATCTCCCCGCAGCGCAACGGCCAGAAGCGCCGATTGCCGGTTTCGTCGCGCAGATAGGTGTCGGGATTCACGCTGCCGGCGAAGACGCATTGCCGCGGCACGGTGACCACGTAGCGCTCATACGGCGGCCGGTAGCGGTCGGAGGTGCGGGTGAGGAAGGCCTTGATGCGCGAGACCTCGGCCCTGCCGATCGCATCGAGCTCGGCCATCTCGATGATCCACACGCCGCGCATCTGCTGCGCGGCATCCTTCGAGCCGATCTCGGCCAGCTCGTCGGTGAACCAGGCATCCGACGCTAGCACCTTCAGCGCCGTCGATTTCCGAATGCCCTGCGGCCCTTCGAGGATCAGCATGTGATCCGCCTTGCAGCCAGGCCGCATGATCCGCGCGACGGCGGAGATCATCCACAGTGACGACATGGCCCGGTTCAGCGGCGTGTCGATCGCGCCGAGATAGGTCACAGCCCAGGAGTCGAGACGCTGCGAGCCATCCCAGGCGAGTGCGCGAAGGTAGTCCTGCACCGGGTGGATGCGGATATTGCGGGCGACGGCCACGACGCTGCGGCCCACCACGACAGGTGGCACGTTGATCTCGTGGCGCTGGAGCCATTCGGCGCAGCGCACGTCGTCCGCCTCGCCCCATGCCCGCGGCAGCGTGCTGGCGGTGGGCTCCCAGGGCAGTGCGCGGGTGACCAGGATCTCCTGCGCGAATTCGTCGAAGACCAGCGCATTGGCGAACGCCGCGTCGAGAGACAGCGCGGTGATGACATTCGCCTCGTTCCGCTCCGGCGCGCCGCTTGGTTCGAGGCGCAGCAGGGCGGCCCAGCGCGGCCGGATCGGCGCCTGGTTCACATCGCCCGTGGTGTTGAAGCGGCGCCGGAGCTCGCCAAGCTGCTTCTCCAGGATGGAAACGGCGATGCCGGTCGCGGATTTGATCGCGCCGAGGACCTGGCGCTCGGGCAGTGGCTCGAGGCGGAGCGTGACCAACCGCCCCAGCAGCTGCGAAAGCGGCGCCATGTCGGGCGGGTTGGTGAGCGTGGCCGCGGCTGCCAGCAACTCCTCGGCGGTGGTGGGTGGCGGGGTCTGTTCGGCTTGCGCCGCCGGGGCAGCATAGTCCTCGGCCGTCACGCCATGCCGCAGGTCGTCGTTGAAGTCGTCGCCATGCAGCGGCGCGAGGATGCGGGAGGGGATGTTGGCGAGGTTCAGCTGGTCCGCCAGCGTGGCTGCGGCCTGCATCCCGGCCAGCCCGGCATCGGCGAAGATGGTGACGTGGGTGGTGCCGGCCGGCCACTGCCATCGCCGCAGCCCATCCGCGGAGAGCGCCGCCATCATCGGCACGCCGAAGATGGCCTGCGCCGAGAGCGCGGTCTCGATCCCCTCGGCGACGCCGATCCGGCCGTCCTCGGGGAACGGCGCCAGGCTCACCGCACCGCCGGCGATGGGCCCGAGCATCTTCTTCCCTGGTGGCGCCTTCGCCGAGCCGTCGTCGAGCAGGTAGGTCCGGTGTATGCCGCCGGTGGGCTCGCCGGCGCCATCGCGGGCGACCGCCACCATCCCAGCCCACCCACGCTTCGTGTCGAAGTCGGGCAGGTCCGGGTGGAACATCAAGTCCGCGCTGGGCGGCACCTCGAGCCCGCGGCTACGCAGATAGGTCTCGGCCGCCGTGCCGGCGAGCGGCTGACAACCTTCCAGCAAGCGAGCTACCTCGCGGCTGTGGTCCGCCTTCGGTTCCTGCGGCCGCGGGCTGGGCGCCGGCTGCTCCATGTGGGCGAGCCGTGCGGCCTCCGCGAACAGCCGCGCCTCTGTCAGCCCCGTCGCGTGATAGACCATGTCGATCGGGCCGGCGCTCTCACCGGTGGCGTGGTCAAAGCCCCATCCCGCAAAGCGACCCTCGAGGTGCAGGACACAGGATCCCTCGCCACGCGGGCGGCGGCCCGAGAGATCGGCGCAGCGCAGCGTCTTCCGGTCAGCTGCGCGGACCGCCTGCGGGAACAGCGCCGGCAGCCAGTCCCGCGCCGTATCCGCCAGCCTGCGCCGCACCTCGGCCAGGTCGTGCCGAACCGGCAGGACGGGGCCGGCATCGTTGAGGTCGATGCAGGCCGATGCGGTGACGGCGGGATACGTCTCGGCGTTCATGCCAGAATCACCAAACCCTGCTCGGCGCGGGTGATAGTGGTGTAGAGCCAGCGGCGGCGATCGAGCTCCGTGCGGCCGAGACCATCGTCCCAGACCACCACGTTCTCCCACTGCGAGCCCTGGCTCTTATGGCCGGTGATGGCCCAGCCGAAGGTCGCCTCGGTCAGCGCACGCTTGGTCTTCCAGTCGCGGTCGTGACGCTGCTTGTCGAAGGCGATGTGGTCCTCGAAGTGCCCCTTGTAGATGCGCAGCCGGCCGCGGCTGCCGTCCTGCTGCGGCGGCCCGATGCGATTGCCGTCCTCGTCGGTCACCACCGCCGAGAAGTAATGGGTCCCCTCGTCGACCACGGCGTCGAGCGAGAGGAACATCCCGTTGATCAGCCCGAGGTCGTTCTGGTTCTTCAGGCAGACGATCTTCTCGGCCGGGCCGGTCGGCAGCCAGCCTGGCCCGAAGCCGGCAGCCTGGCGCATGGCGTTGTTCAGCTGCAGTCGGGTCGCGTTCATGCCGCAGATCACCTGGCCGCCGCGCAGTGCCTGCTCCGGCGTGACGTCGAGCTTCCGCATCTTCCAGACGTGGGTGTCGTACTGCCCGAAGCCGATCGCCACGCCCTCGCGGGCCATGGTCGCGAGGCGGATGATGGCGCTCTCCGCGGCCTGGCGGTGGATCTCGGTGAGCATGATGTCGGGCGCGTCCTTCGTGAACGCGCCTTCGCCCTGGATGGGTGGCAGCTGGCCAGGATCGCCGAGGACCAGGATGGGCTTGCCGAAGCTCATGAGGTCGCGCGCCATCTCCTCGCCGACCATTGACACCTCATCGAGCACGATGAGCCTCGCATGCGCCGCGTCGCTCTTCGGATTGAGTGCGAAGCGGGGCCGCTTCATCTCGGAGACGGCCTGGCGCATCGCCTCGATCGTCGCCTCGGCGGTCGTGCGGTCGAAGCCCGATAGCTGCCGCGCGCTGGCCATCGCCTCGGTGATCTTCTTCTCGGCAGTCTCGACCTCCTCCTCGGTCGCTTCGATGACGCTGTAGATCAGGCTGTGGATGGTGCGGGCCGGCGTGCCCTTGCGGCGCAGCACGAGCGCGGCCTTGCCGGTGAAGGTGGCGGTGACGACCCCGGGGACGCAGCCCTCGCCATCACCGCCGGCGCGATGCGCTTCGAGGCCGAGCTCCTCCAGCGCGAACTTCAGCACGGTCGATTTGCCGGTACCGGCGAAGCCGAACAGCCGGAAGACCTGCTGCTTCTCGGTACCGTGCTCGAACCATGCCCGGATCGCGGCGATGGCACGGTGCTGGGTGTCGGAGGGCGTGATGTCGCTCAAGTAGGGGCCTCCCAGCAGCGCACCGCATAGGGACAGAAGCGGCAGAGGTAGAAATCGGCGTGGGCTGCAATCCGCGGCGGCAATTCGCCAGCCTCAGCAGCGCGCAGGATATCGACGGCGCGATCGGACAGTCGCTGCGCCTCGGCTGCATCGAAGGGCACCGGCTCGTGGTGCAGCGCCAGCGTGTCGCGGTTCAGCGCAGTGAGCAGCGCCACCTCGAGCTCGAGGTAGGCCATGTAGAGCTGCACTTGGGCGAAGTAGATCGGCTTGGACTGGCGCAGGCCATGCTTCACCAGATCAGTCCACGACTTCTGGCCGAGCGCCTTGTGCTCCCAGAGGGACGGCCAGCGGATGCCGACATCAGGCCCGGCCACGATGACGCCGTCCGCATGGCCGCGGAGCTTTCCACCGGCTGCGGCGAAGCCGAACTGCTCGCCGTCGGCGCCGCGATCGCGCAGATCGAAGCCCGCCTGGCGGAGCCAGCGGATGGACAGCGTCTCGAACTGATGTCCCGCATCGAAGACCCGCAGGATGCCGCCGTCGAAATCGCGACCCGCATCCTTCGGGGTATGCGCCACCTCGTAGACCAGCTTTCGCGCGCAGGCCTCGCCGATACGGCTGCCGCCGAGATAGTCGCGGGGACGCTGCCGCTGGTTGCGCGCGACGAGTGCGGCATCGACATGAGCATTGATGCGCGCCGTGGTGTCGGCCGTGCCGTGCGTGCCGCGTCCATAGACCAGGCCGGATTGGTGGTTGAGGTCGAGGATCATCGTCGTCCTCAGAATGGAATTGGGTCGTCGAGCGGATCGCGCTCGGCGGCTTGGCGCTGCATGGATGCCTGGAAGCCGTCGACGCATGCCTCGATGATGCGGTCGATCTCCGCTGCGCTGCGGTCGTGGAACGGCGCCATGAGGTTCAGCTCGACCAGGACTTCGGCGAGCGGCCGGCGCGCGTCCTTTACCGCGCGCTCCTCCATCTGCGTTTTGTCGATCACGCCGTTGGACCGCCGGCCCAGCGCGCTGCCGGCCTCGCAGCAGCGCATCGAGCAGAAGCGGTGGTGCGGGAATTCGCCCCAGCGAAGCTGGTGGACGTAGCCGAAGCCCTTCGCCTCCCGGCCGCAGAGTGCGCAGGTGAGGCGCCGCACCTGGTCCTCGGGCGAGCAGCCGCGCGGCGGCGGCAGGGATTGGGCCGCAGCACGCGGCTGCGCCGGCCGCGTCCAGCGCCGACGAGCCATCGGCGCATCACCCGTTCAACCAGGCCGGGCCGCCGGCGGCCGGGGCGGGCGCCGCGGGCTGTGGCGTGGGGCTGGTGGCGGCAGGGCGTTCCCACATACGGGGCGCCGGAGCAGCGGGAGCCGTCGCAGCCTGACCGGACCAGGCCGGCGGCGTGGTGGCCGCCGCGGTGGGCGGGCGGGCCGGCCGGTTGCTGGGCGCCGCGGCGACACCTTCGCCGGCCATGACCTTCGCGTATTCCGGCTCGCCCGGCAGCACCACGCGGTCCAGCCGATTGCTGTCCGAGTATCGCGGGTCGTTGGCGGGCTCGACCCGGACCTTCGCCGCGAAGGTGATGCCGTGCAGGTCGGAGAGGCCGCGCAGCATGCGCTTGGCCTTCGCCCCCTCGCTCATATCCTGCGGGTCCAGCCCGAGCGCGCTGTCGATCATGGCCCGGAAGATGCCCTTCGAGATCTTCCAGCCGATCGACACACCCTGCTCGTCCACCTTCCCGCCGACGACGGTGAAGGTCTGCCAGAACTTGCGACGGATGTGCGGGCCCGCCGTGACGGTGAATTCGCAGTCCAGCATCTTCACGTCGCTGCCCTGCGTCTTCGTCGCCTTGAGCAGGCCGCGATCGGCCTCGCCCTGGCCATCCAGCCCGCCCTTGCGGAGGTGCATGATGACCTTGACGAAGCTGCCGTCCGGGATGAGGTCGGAGCCGCGCGGCAGCTCGGCGTCGTTCATGTCATAAGTCATGGCATTACCCCTGGTTGGTGCTGGTGGCGTTGATCTTGCGGAGCAGGGCGGCGAGGTCGGCGGGCTCGGTTTCGTCGAGGCGACCGGAGCGATCCTTCGCGGGCAGCCCGAAGCTGTTGCCGGCGCGGCAGACGAGGCGGCGCTCGGTCCCGCGCTCGGGGTCGTGGCGCCAGGCCTCGCCCTCGCGACTGAACAGCCCCATGGTGACGACCTGATCGACGATGCCGGGCAGTTCGCGTGCCGCCTTGCCGCCTTCCATCTGCGGCTGCCAGGTGACCTTGCCGAACTCGTCGGTCACCTTCTCCAGGATGCCGACCATGATCGTGGTCTTCCCTGGCGCATGCTGCAGATGCTTCAGCAGGCCGATCACCTCGCGCGCCAGCAAGCCGTAGGCGCCGCGGGTGTCCGGCTTGCCGGTCTTGTCGGAGAAGGCCTCGGGCCGCGTCTTGGCCCAGGCCATCGCCTGCCGCGTGAGGTCGGTGATGCTGTCCAGGAACACGATCGACTTGCTGGCGATCAGCTGCACGAGATCGGGATGCGCGGCCGTCAGGTGCTGGTGGTGGGCCTCCGAGAAGAAGCCGTTCGGATCGGCGGCCGGGTTCACCCCGCCGATCAGGCAGGCGATGTCGATGGCGTCGTCGAAGCAGCGGATCGGGATGCTGTCGCCGCGCCAGTCCTGCACGGATTTGAGGCCCGCCTCGAGATCGATGCAGACGGTCTCCGCCGCCGGCAGCGTCTTGAGCTGCGTCGTCTTGCCCACGCCGCTGGGCCCGAACAGCGCCATGGTGGTCTTGTTCGCCGCGCGCGAGAGGCGCTCATCGGCCGTGACGATGCGGAGCGCCATTAGCGGCCTCCCGGTATCGGGGCGAGGCCACCGCCGGCATGCGGGCTGTCGCGCAGCGCGGTCTCGGACAGGATCGCCAGGCGATAGGTGGCGCGGCCCGTGCGCACCGTGCGGGCCGGCTCGAAGGCCTGGCGGATGCGATCGGGCCAGGCGGTGTAGGCCCGTTCCGAGACCTTGAAGCTGACTTCGACATACTGAGCGGGATCCTCGCCACCGGCGCGGATCTGCTCGGACAGGGTGGCGAGGCGCGCCTGGTCCCATTCCACCCGCTTCGGCAGGTCGACGGCGATCTCGACGGCACCGTCCTGGAAGCGGACCGTACCGGTGTCCTTGCCGGCGGCGGCCCGTGCACCGACGGCGCGCTGCTCGTAGCGGAGCGCGATCGCGGCCTCGATCCAGTCCTGCATGCGCTTGGCGGCGTCCAGCGCCTCGCGGGCGTCGGTCTGCAGCAGCGCGAGGTGCTCGGCGGGGAGCGCGATGACGTCGCTCACCGGCATGCGGCGGAGCGCGTCGAGGGTCGGGCGATTGGTGCGGGCGGCGTCCATCACGCGGCCTCCGCGAGCGGCAGCGGCAGGATGGACGACGCGGTGCGGCGCGGGCGACGACGCGCCACGAGGATGTAGGAGTAGTCCTCGTAGCCGTGACGGCGCTGCACGATGTCCGCGAGGCCGAGCTCGGCCAGCTTCCACGCGCGGGCCGCCAGGCGCTGCAGCGCGGTGCGCTCCTGCTCGGGCAGGCACTGCAACTGCGGGCAGACCTGCCGGGCGAGCGCGCCGCGGTGATAGGTGATGCTGTCGCCCGGAGCCGCGGCGCCCAGCCAGGTGCAGAGCGACGCCTCGGTGAGAGGCTTCGACACTGCGCGGATGTCGATGATCGGTGTGTCCATACTTAGCCCTACCCAGCCCGTCGCCGATCCGTCTCAGGCCGCCGCGGCGATGCCGCCGGCCAGGAGCCGCAGGCGCATTTCGCGGATGCGGCGATAGAGGACCGACCGCGGCAGAGGACCCTGCTGGCCGAGTTCGTGCGGCGTGCACTGCGCGAGCGAGGCGCAGATGCTGTGGTCGCGCTGGTCGAGGACGGCGCCCGCGCGATCCAGGTCGAGCCGGCGCTCCAGCGCGACCACCGCGTCGGTCTGCTGACCGCACCACGCCGCATACCCCTCGGATTCGGGGATGATGTCGGCGAGCGTCAGCTCCTCCTCCTGGCCGGGCACCGCGTCGTCCAGCGACGCGTTGTGCCGTTCGCGCTTCTCGCGGCGAAGGCGCGTGGCGAGACGGGACGCGCGGTGCTGGAAGCAGACCGTGGCGAAGGCCGCCAACGTCCCGCGCGCCGGATCGAAGCCGGGCAACCGCGTCAGGAGGTCGAGCAGCAGGTCCTGCTCCATGTCCTCCCGCTCATGGCTGGGGCGCCCCAGGGTGCGGCAGAGGCGGCGCGCGTAGCGCTCGGCGAGCGGGTGGACGACATCGAGATCGGCGAGGGAAAGCTGGGCGGGCATTCGGCGTGGCTCCTGTGGGACGGCTATGACGTCCAGAAGCAACCACACGACCTGCCGGGGCGGAGAGGCGGAATGGGGCGCAATGGGGAATAGGCCTGGCTTGGGATTAATTCCCCATTGCTGGATCAATGGCTTACGCCACTTTCGAGCCAATAACAGCGAGATAGGAAGGCGATTTGCGCCCTACCCGTGCGGGAAATCCACACCCGACCGATCGCCTGTGGATATCGGGGGTACGAGAACATGGGCGGAACATCATTGTTGACCAATCGCACAGCAGTTCGTCATGATCCGGGCATGTCCATCACCGTTGAGTACCCGCACCACGCCGCCTCGGGCGCGCCTCGGCCGTTGTCGGCCCAGACCCTCTGGGCGGTCGCCGCCCAGGTGCGCCGCCAGGCCATGGCGGGGCAGGCTGGATTCGCGCTGCCGCTCACCGCGCTGGTCGCGGCCACGCGGATGGTGTCGGCGAATGGCCGGGCCATCTTGGTCGCCTGGGAGCTGAACCACCCCGTGCACGACGCCTCCGGGGAGGCGGTGCTCGGCGTGTGCGAGACGGATCCCGACATGCCAGGCACCGCCCTGGTCTCCGTGAATGCGCACATGGTGGCCGGGCGGCCTGACCTGGCAATCAGCACAGCGGCCCATGAGCTGGGCCATGTGGTGTTCGATGTGCCCGTGGCGCTCGGCGCGCCCGCGCGGCGCTACCGCTCAGTGACGGAAGGTCCGAGCGCGCTGCTTGATCGGACTACCGCAGCCTCCGAGCGCCGGGCGAACGAGTTCATGGGGGCGCTGCTCGCTCCCCCTGTGCCGCTCCACCTTCGCATGCTCGTCCACGCCCGGTCCGAGCGGATTCGCACGGTGCATGCCCCGCATCGGGGGCGGCAGGGCAGCCGCGTGTTGGCGTCCGACAATCCGCGCGAGCTCATCGAGGGCGTGGTCGCCGCGCTGGCCGGCGACTTCGGTGTGTCGGAACGCTTCATCGCCGTGCGGCTGAGCCGCTACGGCCTGGTTCAAGGAGAACAACGGTGAGCTTCGGGTCTGTCATCCGCGAGCGACGGACGGCGCTCGGCATCGGGTTGAACGACTTCGCGGAGCGATTGGAGATCTCGCCGGCCTATTGGTCGCGCATCGAGCGCGACCAGGAGAACCCGCCCCGCGACGAACTGATAGAGCGCGCCGCCGCCATCCTCGGCGTGCGGCTGGATGATCTGTTCGTCGAGGCGCAGCGCCTGCCGCCCGACATGCGGAAGGACATGGCCAAGGTCGTGCAGGCGTATCGGCGGCTGCGCTTTGTCGGGAAGGGGTGACGCAGATGACGGGCCGCAAGCTACGAAAGCCGTTCTATCCTCTGGACGAAGTCTGCCAGCGGCTGGAAATGCTGCCCAGCGACCTCGAACCGTTTGTCCTTCATGGCCATCTGAAACTGTCGATCCCGGCGGCAGATTTCTGGGTGAACGTTGGCGCCTGGGTCGAGGTGGAAGAGGGCAATCGCGTCCGGTCGCCAGAAGGGACCGCGATTGTACGTGGCCTCCTCGATCTTGTTGCTTCGGACGCGTGGCGCGTACTTCGTCACGGCGCAACCAAAGTCGAGCGCTTCGACGCGGGTCCGGAAAGGTACATGGAGGTGTGGGGCGGGAGTGAGCCCTTTGCCGACCACGAAGTACTGAAGGCAGATTTGGTTGTCCGTGACACGGAGGTCTCACGATTCGAGGCCGAGCACGTACCACCGGCCGCGGACGCCGCAAGCCGCGGCGGCCCTGGACAGCGAGGCGCAATGCCAAAGTACGATTGGGATGCATTCTGGCGCGAGGTGGCTCGATCGATCTTGTTCGACGGTGTTCCGGAAAGTCAGGCCGCGTTCGTCCGCCGAATGGTGGATTGGTTCGATACACGCGGTGAGGCGCCAGACCCCAGCACTATCAAGAAGAAGCTGAGTCCACTCTGGCGCGACATCGCGCCTGAGGCTGAACGAAAGATCGCCTGATCGGGACGGATCACGCCAGAGGCGGGTAGGGCTAAGTATGAAGCCATCGCCCGCGGGACTGAACGCTCATCTCCCACCGCACCTCCGGGAGGTCTGCTCCATCCTGGCGCGCGGTCTGGTGCGGCTGCGCAGCCGCGCTGCCGAAGACGATGCGCGGGATGCCGAGATAGCTCGGGGGGCGGGAGACGTTCGCCTACACTCCACCGCCCACCAGCGC
Source organism: Falsiroseomonas ponticola (assembly GCF_016805305.1). GTDB lineage: Bacteria > Pseudomonadota > Alphaproteobacteria > Acetobacterales > Acetobacteraceae > Falsiroseomonas > Falsiroseomonas ponticola. The sequence goes on from NZ_JAERQN010000002.1 coordinate 15,927, forward strand.
CTGCATGCGAACCCCAACAGGAAGGGACTCGCATGACCAGACGATCCACTACCGCGCCCCCGCCGGCGCCCACCATCCCGAAGATCCCGCCGACGCAGGTGCTGGGGCGGCTCGCCGCGCTGCAGACAGCGCCCACCGCGGACCTGAAACAGCAGTGGCGGGAGCTCTTCGGCAAGGAGCCGCCGCCCTGGAACCGCGCCTACATCCAGAGCCGGCTGGCGTATCGGATTCAGGAGCTCGCCTATGGCGGGCTGAAGCCCGAGACGGTCGATCGGCTGGTGGCTTTGGGCGAGCAGTTGGACGGCGGCAACGTCGTGCTGCGCCGCATCCGGGCTGACAGCCGGCCGCTGGCCGGCACCCGCCTCATTCGGGAATGGCAGGGCGTGCAGCACGTGGTCACCGTCCGCGCCGATGACTTCGAATTCGAGGGCCGGCCGTATCGGTCTCTATCCGCTATCGCTCGGCACATCACCGGCACGCGCTGGAACGGCTGGACCTTCTTCGGCCTACGCCAGCCAGGCGGTAGCGCATGAAGACGCGCGCCACCACCACTGCGATGCCCTCCAGCACGAAGAAGCTGCGGTGCGCGGTCTACACGCGGAAGAGCACCGACGAGGGCTTGGACAAGGAGTTCAACACCCTCGACGCGCAGCGCGACGCCTGCGAGGCGTACATCGCCAGCCAGCGCGCCGAAGGCTGGGTGCTGCTCCGCGACCGCTACGACGACGGCGGCTTTTCCGGCGGCACGTTGGAGCGGCCGGCGCTGCAGCGGCTCCTGCGCGATATCCAGGCCGACCTGGTCGACGTAATCGTGGTCTACAAGATTGATCGCCTCAGCCGCTCGCTGATGGATTTCGCCAAGCTGGTGGAGGTGATGGACGCGCATGGCGTGACGTTTGTGAGCGTGACGCAGAGCTTCAACACGACGACCAGCATGGGACGGCTGACGCTGAACATCCTGCTCAGCTTCGCGCAGTTTGAACGCGAGGTCATTGGCGAGCGGATTCGCGACAAATTCGCGGCTTCCCGCGCCCGTGGCATGTGGATGGGAGGGAAGGTGCCGCTCGGCTACGACGTCGCCAACCGAAAGCTGGTCGTGAATGACGCCGAGGCGGCCCGCGTGCGGCGCGTGTTCGACCTCTTCGCCGAGACCGGCTCCGGCGTCGAGACGGTGCGCCGCCTGCAGGCCGAGGGTGTTACGGCGAAGTCTGGTCGGCCGCTGGACAAGGGCGACGTCTACAAGCTGCTGAACAATCGGACGTATGTCGGGGAGGCCTCGCACAAGGGGCAGGTCTATCCCGGCGAGCACCAGGCGATCGTGTCGCGGGAGCTCTGGGACCGGGCGCACGCGGTGCTGCAGATCAGTCCGCGCGTGCGGGCAAACCAGAACCGGGCGCAGACGCCGGCGCTGCTGAAGGGGCTGATCTTTGGGGTGGACGGCCGAGCGCTGTCGCCGACGCACGCCAGGAAGAACGGCCGGCTCTACCGCTACTATGTGGCGCAGCGCGTGCTGAAGGGCGACGCCGCTGGCGACGACGGTATCGTCCGCCGGGTATCGGCGGCGGAGATCGAGGCCGCGGTCGTGGACCAGGTGAGGGCGCTGCTGCGGCAGCCCGAGATCGTGGTCGGCACCTGGCGGGCGGCGCGGGCGGAGGCGCCCGACCTGACCGAGGGCGAGACCCGCGACGCGCTGCATCGGCTCGACCCGCTTTGGGAACATCTATTCCCGGCGGAGCAGGCGCGCATTGTGCGTTCGCTGGTGGAGCGGGTAGTGGTTGGCCCGGCTGGCGCGGACATTCGGCTGCGGCTGGATGGTCTCGGCGGCCTGGTCCGCGACCTCGGCGCCATCGCTCCCGATGCGCTGAGGTCGGCAGCATGACCACGGCGACCAGCATCACGGTCCGGGTGCCGCTGGCGATCCGCCACCGGCCAGGGCGGAAGACCGTCGTGACGCCGATGACGGATACCGTAGCGCGGGTCCCCACGCGCGCCGACCCGGCGCTGGTGAAGGCCCTGGCGCGGGCGTTTCGGTACCAGCGGATGCTCGATCAGGGGCGCTACGCATCGGTGACGGAGATGGCTGCGGCGGAGAAGATCGATCGCGGGTACCTTGGCCGCCTGCTTCAACTCACGCTATTGGCGCCCAGTGTTGTTGAGATGATTACCAGTGGACGGCAGCGAGATAACATAACGCTACCGCGGCTGGCGGAGCCGCTTCCGACACTGTGGGCAGAGCAGCTTGATGTGCTCGCCGCTTCACCATCGGGCGACAGAGGACCGCCTTGAACCCCGCCTCTAACTCGTCCGCAGCCCAAGCGCCACACGCGTGCTGCTCTTGGGAGAGAGCCGCAGAATCTTGGCAAGATAGCGGACGGTCTGCTATTGATTTACTCACCTACGTGCAACGTCAAGTGCTAACAGATTCTCGGGCTGAATCCCGGGCATGCGAAGGAGGGAGGCGCGAATGTCGACGAAGCATCTGCTTGCTCTCCTCAATTCGCATATCGAGGGAGATGACGAGCAATTCCTTTCGATCGCGCTACAGGTCGCCGCGCAAGAGGCTCGGCAGGGGCGGCCGGAGGAGGCGGATAGGCTGAAGCGCCTGGTCCAGAAGGCTCGTGATCAGCAGCGCAGTGGTCGGTCGGCCAGCGGTCAGACGCCAATCCCCCTCGCTCGCCCACGCGGTGAACTCCAAGGCTTGGTCGAGACCGGCTACCCAAAGGTCTCTCTTGCCAGCATGGTCTTGTCAGACGGCGTCCGCGAGCGCCTGACCCGCGTGGTACGGCAGCAGCATGAGCGCGCGACCCTTCGGAACCACGGGCAGGTTCCAACCACGCATATCCTCCTTGTTGGTCCGCCTGGGACTGGCAAGACGATGACCGCGTCGGCGTTGGCCGGCGAACTGCACCTGCCACTATTCACCGTCCGGCTCGAGGCGTTGTTTAGCCGTTTCTTTGGTGAGACGGCGGGGAAGTTGCGCCTGCTATTCGATCAGATCGCGCAAACGCGGGGCGTTTACCTTCTCGATGAGTTCGATGCGATCGGTGCTCGCCGTGGGGATTCGAACGACGTAGGCGAAATCCGCCGTGTCCTCAATTCTGTGCTTGCTTTCATGGAAGAGCCCAACAGCACGGACAGCCTTGTGCTCGCGGCGACCAATCACGTCGAGATACTAGACGAGGCTCTCGCTCGGCGTTTCGACGAAGTTATCGAATATGGGCTGCCGGACCAGTCGGCCGCACGCGCCATCCTGGAACGGCGCCTAGGTAATTTTAGGCTGAGTGCCCGCTCTTGGCCGACGATACAGCCCGCCCTCGATGGATTAAGCCAGGCTGAACTCGTGCGTGCCGCCGATGCAGTCGTCAAAGATGCTATCCTCGAAGGCGCGACCAAAGTGTCGTCGGATGCGCTTGGGCGAGCGCTTCAGGACCGGCAATCCCTGAAGAGCAAGTTCCGCCGACAAGCTGGCCATTAGGTAGGGCGCTGGCCGGACGGATGGGACACAGAAGCTCGAGGTTAGGGTTGCATGGCGGAGCCTGAAGATTACGGCGCGAGAGATCGGCCGCACGTTTCAATCGACACGTTCCGCGAAGTAACGCAGTACAGTTTTCCTAAGCGTTCGCAGCAGCGCAAGCCCTTGCGCTCGGACTACGCAATGCATTCCAGGGCGCTTTTCGACCAGTTGTCTCGGGCGCTGGGGAGTCTGCCTGCACCGGCGGACGACCTACGACTGCAGGTCGCCGGGCTGAAGCCCGGCACCGTGGTCGAGTTGTCGACGCTCCCCCCTGCCGAGGCCTCGCGCTCGAAGGCGGCTAAGGTTCCGGCAACCCTGGAATTCCCCGCGCAAGACATCGTGGTGCTACGGACCGATCGGAAGGACGATAGGACAGAGAGCGCGCTGCTGTTCGTGCCCGACGAAGCCAGAGGCTACTTGCGGGACCGCATCGCCGAGTATGGGCGCGATCCTGGCAATGCTCCTCGGCCGGATGTCGACCGATTCGAGGTCGTCGAAACGATCACGGCCGCTCCAACCCGATCGCTTTTTGTTGGTGCGGTCGATTTCGGTGCGCAAGAGTTGGTCTGGTGGGAGATCTGGATCCTCGGCGGGCCGGGGCGGGCGGAGCGGGTGGCCGTTGTGGCGCGCGGAGCAAACCTCGACGTCCACGCCGACCGTCTACTATTTCCAGACATGACGGTCTTGTTCGTTCATGCTGCTGCGGGCGCGCTTGGGGCATTTGCCGAGCGCGTACCGGGTGCGATCAGCGAGGTCCGCCGGGCGACCGGCACCATCGAAGCTTTCCTCGATCGGGGCGGGAGCGGGCTCGGGCAACACGACTGGGTCGCCGAGCTTGCAGAGCGTGTCGTAGCAGCCCCAGACGCCGCGCCTGTGGTCTGCACACTTGATACCGGCGTCGCCGCCGATCACCCGCTTATCGTACCCGGCCTCAAGGGTGCTTGGTCCTATGACGCGGCCTGGGGAACGGATGACCACGCCCCGGATGGCGGGCACGGCACTGCCCTCGCAGGCATCGTTCTCTATGGCGATCTCGATCCGCACATGAATGGGACGACTACCGTGCCGCTTACCCACGGCGTCGAGTCGATGAAGCTGCTGCCGCCGCGAGGTTTCCCGGCTACAAAGCCGCCTAGCTACGGGGTGGTGACTCAGGGCGCAGTGGCCCAGGTTGAAATCGAGCGACCTGGTGTCAAGCGAGCGTTCTGTCTTGCGACATCAACGACCGATTTTCCGCCGAGCCGGCCCTCCAGTTGGAGCGGGGCGCTAGACCAAGTCGCGGCCGGCTCAATGCCGGGCGACGCGGCAGATGGGGTGCCCGCATCCGACGCGCCCAAGCGCCTTGTTCTGGTCGCCACCGGCAATGTGTCCGGCGGCCCGAAGGTCGATGTCGTTCAGTCGCAGCCGCTCGAAGACCCGTCGCAGAGTTGGAATGCGCTGACGATTGGCGGCTTCACGCGCAAGGAGCCTGTGCCGACGCCACCACCAGCGTTGGAGCCCGTCGTACCAGCGAACCACCGCAGTCCCTTCAGCCGAGGCTCGCAATCACTCCCCGACGACCTGACGCCGATCAAGCCGGAGGTGCTGTTTGAGGCCGGCAATATGATGTCGGACGAAACTGGCTTCTGCGGTTGGCATCAGGCCGCGTCGCTGCTTGCGCCGGGCTCTGCTGTCGCAGTTGAGCCGCTGGTCCCGTTCTGGGCGACCAGCGCCGCGGCCGGTCTGGCTGGCAACTTCGTCGGTCAGCTCCAAGCGGCTCTGCCTGAGTTGTGGCCGGAGACCCATCGTGCACTGACAGTGGATTCAGCCGCTTGGCCGCAGCCCATCCGCAAGCAGCTGATTGGCCGGGGGGCGCATTGGAAGACGGGCTCGAAGGCTAAAAAGCAACAGATCCTGCGTGAGGTGGGCTACGGCGTTCCTGACGTAGGGAGAGCAATCCTGTCGGTGCGCAATGAGGCAACCATGGTGGCGCAGGCAGAGATCCAACCTTTTGCAGTCGGCGCCGACGGCCGGACAGGCGTCTATAACGAGATGCACTTTTACGACCTGCCTTGGCCGAAAGCCGCCTTGGAGCGGCTCGAGAACGAAATTGTCATGATGAAAGTGACGCTGTCGTATTTCATCGAGCCGAACCTGACAGGCAGGGCGGCTACACGCCCAGATACGTACCGCTCCTTCGGCCTTCGCTTCGCGATGAAAAAGCGCGGAGAAACAGCGGTGGCGTTTCGCGCCCGCGTTAATGCCGCGCAGGAGAGCGACGGGTCGGCAGCTGAAACCGAAACAGATTACTGGCTGCTGGGACCCAAGGCGGTGCAGGCTGGATCGCTCCACTGCGACCTATGGCGGGGCTACGCCATTGATCTTGCCGGGCACGACTCGATCGCAATTTACCCTGTGGGCGGTTGGTGGAAGTCACACATCGGTCAACGACGTATGGAAGACAGGGGCCGTTATGCACTCGTGATTTCAATTTCGGCGGCGGGACAGGCGGTAGACCTGCACGCCGAGGTGGCGAACTTGGTGCAAGTGAAGGAGGTCGAGGCGCTGATCGGCTAACCACGGCAGATTGGCCTGGCCAGACCGAAGTTCCAGCTTCGTCTGGTCGTAGTGCACGCCACGCGAGCTGGATTGCTGCCTCTCGTAGGAGGTCGGCCGGCAATGCCGAAACTGACCGGTGCGATCAGGTCCTAATCTTATCTGACAGCTGCGTGCGCACGTCTCTCGCGGCCGCCGATTTCTCGACGACAATGAACAGGGCCCGACCCTGGCTCTGGCGTTCCCACAATTCGCCAATGAGGCGCTTCTCATTCGTGTCTGCCCCATCCGCCAGATGCGCGCCTTTGTACTCAACCACCAGCGTGCGCCCGTCATCCAACATGGCGACGAAGTCAGGGTAGAACTTGTCGCGGGCTGTCGGCAGCCAGAACGAGTTGGGATGGCGCGCGACATTTCTGATCCAGAATTTGACAGTCGGCAGACTGTCGATGGCCTGCGCGCATTGAAACTCCTCGCCATCCTCCGTACCGTCGAAGGCGGGTAGGTTGTCAGCGCCCAGGAAATGCTTCCGCGGCCGCCAGCGGCCCCGATAGCGGCGTTGGTCCCAATACATGCCTTCCTTGAACGTGAAGGCGTCATCGAAGGAGACACCTACCTTGGCCTCGGGCGCGAAGAGATAGCGCTGATAGACGCCGTCGCGCTCCTGCTGGCGAATGGCAGCCAGCTTTTCGCGGACCTTGCGGGCGAGAATGAATTTGCAGCGCATCAGCGCGGCGATATGCATCCCACGCGCAGTGATCAGATGACCGACGAGGTCACGCAGCCAGCGCAGGAGCTCGCCTTGGTGGATATCCGGCTGCCGCGCCTGCCGGTCGAGCCAGAGCACGAGCGCCTCGGGGGTCCAGCCTGCCACGTCGATGTCGAGCGCGAGCTGCTCCAGCTCATCGGAAAACTGGTAGGTGATGCGATTGCCGTCCAGGTCGATTTCGAAGCTGCGAGCGGTCTCACGGATGGCGAACTCACCCTCCGCCATCCGCGGCGAATGATCGAGAAGCGACCAGTCACGGAACTCCATGAAGACGTCGGTGTCCGCGAATTCCAGCTTGCCCTGGATTTCCGACACCAGGCGCGGAACTGCGAACGGCTCCTGCATCTCGGCGGGTGACAGCAGTGCCTGTGCATCGGCACGGAATGCGGCGACGGCGTCAGCAAATCCCTGGCGGGCCGTCTCAGGAAGCGTCTCCGCAATCGCTTTCTCGCGCGCAGCATCCAGAGGGCCGGCGACGGCTATCTCGACCTGGCCGCCTTCCTTCTCGTGGATCGTGACGCCTTCGTGCTGCGTCAACGCGGCGATGACCTCGGGCGTCGCGCTCAGATTGTGCCGCAGGGTAGGTCGTGGCCGCTCCCGTGGTCCGAACAGGGTGGCCGGGTCGCCAAGGTCTGGCTGAACCGGAGTGATGTTGTCCTTTGCCTCATCCTCTTCGAAGCCCATAGCGACAAGCTTGTCAGCGAGGGCTTTCGCCGCCTCGCCAAAGGAGGGCTCGGAGAGGAAGGCATAGGCCCTGTTCAGCGCATCCGCGCGGCGGCGCTTCGCATAGGGCATGCGCAGCACCCGGCCCAGCAACTGCTCCACATCCACGGCGCTCTGGATGCGCGACACTGAGCAGAAGACGTAGGCGAAGGAGCAATCCCAGCCTTCCTTTAGCGCCTCGACGGTGATGACGTACTCAATGGGGCAATTGCGGTCGAAGAGGTCGAGGCCGTCCAGCTCCCGCTGATCGCCGGTCGCCACGGCGATCTTCGATTCCGGAATCTGCTCCACCTCCATCAGGTGCTTCTTCAGCGCCGCAACGGTGACCTCCTGGTTTCTCGGCTGGGCCTGAAACAGGATGATGGGGCGAATGTAGTCAGCATCAGTCTCGGCCGCGGCGGCGAGCGACGCACGCGCCGCGATGGCGCCGTTCACCGCATTCTGCCAGGTATCATGCTCCTTGAGCATGATCGGCAGCTTGATCATCTCCTCCAGTTTCAATTCCTGCGCCGTGACACTGTGCAGGATGTTGGAGTTAAGACGCGGCGTCGCTGTGAATTCGATGATGGCCGAGGGGTTCACACGGGCCTGCATGTCCCGCGTGAGCCCGGTGACGGCGTTGTGGGCCTCGTCCACGATCATCAGCGGCCGATGGATGTGCATGAGATTGGCAAAGGAGAATTTGACCCCGCCATTCTCCAGCGTCTCCAGCCCCGGCAGCGATTTCGGCAGCGCGGTGAAGTGCGGCTCCATGTTTTCGTTGTGGGCATAGACCTTCCGGCCCTCGGTGTTCTGCACGCGGAGCGTCTGGATGGTGCCCACGACGATGCAGCAGTGGTCGCGGATATCGTGCGGTCGGATGTTCGTGAAATCGCCGATATCGAAGACCCGCACGCGGCCGACAAAGGCTTCGTCCATCGCCTGGCGGTAGGGGTGCCGCGGGTTTTTGAGGGCTTCGGCGGTTTGCAGGCGGATGGTGTTGGATGGCACCAGCCAAAGCACCATCGGGTACTCTTTTTCCACCCAGGCATCGCGCGCGGTGCTGATGGCGTGGGCGCCCAGGATCGTCTTGCCGCCGCCCGTGGGCAGCCGTAGGCAGACATAGGGTACGTTCGGCAGGGCCTCGAGTGCCGTATAGGTCCCCCTATAGCGGCCCAGCCGCTTCGCCTGGTCCGGCTCCTTGGTGATCGCCTCGTAGGCCTGCTTCGGTCCTGCGACGCGGGCTTCCTCGAAAAAGCGGCGGAGAATCGAGAGAGTATCGGTCTGGTATTGCTTCAGCTTCATGAGATGCCCCTCAGGCCCGCGCTTTGATGTCGTAGGGCGTCTGCTTGAAGGTGATGTGCTCACGGTCGAGGGTCGCGGGTGTCAGCCGGGATTGCTCGCCGTAGATAGTGATCGGATAGGCCGGATTTTCTGCGACAAAAGCGGGGTGGGCCTGGGCGATCGCTTCACGGATGAGCGCGAGGGTGGCACGGGTCAGAACATTGCCCGCACCCGGCCGCTTGTCGCCGAGGATGCCGTTGTAGAGCAGCGCGAAAGCTTGGTCCCCGTGCAGACCGAGGAAGGGCGTGCTGGCATTGCCATCCCAGGGGCGACTAGTCTCACTGAACCAGACATGGGCGGCCAGCACCGGGAAGCGGATATCTTGTCGAATATGACCTTCCGCATCGAAGACGGGCGGGCCGAGGCGGTAGAAGCGAAAGCCGCCGCCACCCTGCCAACCGACGGATTTTGAGACGCCGCCTTGCTCACCGTTGATGACCTTTTGCATGCGAGGTGCGCAATGGGTGACGGCGTGATCGCCCATCTCAATCCCTATCCAGCGACGGCCCATCTTGTGCGCAACCGCCGCCGTTGTGCCGGAGCCGAGAAAAGAATCGAGGACGAGGTCGCCGGGATTGGTGGCGATTTGAATGATGCGGTGGATAAGACGCTCAGGCTTTGGCGTGCCGAAGCTGACGTCAGATCCGAATAACTCGTTCGCCTCCTTCTTTGACTCGTCCGTATGTCCGGCGTCCGAATGAGGCCACCAAGTCCATGGGACCAAACCTTCAACCTCAGAGAGGTATCGGATGACGCTGGGCTGGGAGTCGCCCTTTTTGCCCCAGTATATACGTCCTTCCTTCTTCAATTTCAGAAATTCAGATTCGATCATTGACCAACAACGGCCCTTCGGTGGCGTATGAATACGCCCCGATGGCGACAAAATTTCATACATCTGATTTGGTCGATAGCCCTGTGCGGTCATTGGCAAGCCACGCCACCGCTTGCTCGGATCTGTTTCTTTCGGATTTTCTGGATTTTTGTAAATTTTTGCCTGTTCGTCGGTGAGGGCAACCTTATTCCGATATACCTTGAATAATTCTGGATTTGAGGCGTATACGGTTACATACTCATGGGCGTCACCGATCGATCCACGATTTTCGCGAGAGTATCGCTTTTGCCAAACATTATTTGCGACAAACCGCGACCTTCCAAACACTTCATCCATGATGACCTTCAGGTACTGTCCTTCGTTGTCATCGATTGACACCCAGATTGAGCCGTCCTCGGCCAGCAAATCACGCAGAATTTCTAGTCGGGGCCATATCAGTGCAAGCCACTGTGTGTGCTCAAGATTGTCGTCGTATTGCTCGAACGCAGATCGGGTGTTGTAGGGCGGATCAATATAGATGCACTTCACACGCCCCGCGTAGAAGGGCAGCAGCGCCTTCAGCGCATCCAGATTGTCGCCCTGGATCAGCATATTGCCGCTATCCCGGTCACCCGCCGACAGGTCAGGCACTTCCTCCAGCAGGCGATACGGCACGCGCTGCGCGGCGCGTATGTCTTCGTCTCGGGTCAACCAGTTCAGAATCGGCATTCGCCACCATTACGCGTTCCAAACCCTGTCTTCGCGCAGGAAACCGCCTGTTGCCAGACGCCAACTCCGTATTTCGAACCGCCGCAGCGCCCCGAGGGCGGGGTGCGGCCTTGTTCTTGGAATGGCCGCCATGGTTCCCCGGCCCGCGTCTCGTCGCAATACCGTGGGTGGAGAGCGCTGTTTTGCGGTCCCAGAATCGACCGGTAGCCGGTCGCGATGCGTAACCGGCGGGCGTGCCTCGGCGAAGGTTTGAAACGATTTCAGTGACTTGAGGCTTGTAGACTGAATCGCCCAAGTCCCGAGCTTCGGAGAGAGAATGGCCTCTGGAGAGACGGAAACGCCGGTCGTTGCGTTCTCCAAGCCTCAAGCCGTCGCGGCAAAACCCCAGGAAACCTGCGGTTCACTACGCCGTCGGCGCGTGAGATGTGTGAGGTTGGGAGACCGACTGGAGCGGGCGAAGGGATTCGAACCCTCGACCCCAACCTTGGCAAGGTTGTGCTCTACCCCTGAGCTACGCCCGCGCTCCGTTCGGCGTGGGGCGGTGATTACCATGCCGGCGGGGGATTGCAAGCGCCGCCTCCCCACCATGGACAACAAGTCGCGCAGGGGCAGGATGCGCCTGCCGCATGGCACCGCACCAGCCAGGATCCGCCCGCCCATGGAAACACCCGAAGGCCTGCTCGCGCGCCTCGACGCGCTGGGGATCGAGGCGCGGACCGTCCGCCACCCGCCCGTCTTCACGGTGGCGGAAAGCCAGGCGCTGCGGCCGGACCTGCCGGGCGGGCACTCCAAGAACCTGTTCCTGCGGCCCGCCCGGGGGGAGGGGCCCTTCCTGCTGCTGGTGCTGGAGGAGGAGCGCCGCGCCTCGGTCAACGCGCTGGTCCGCGCCGCGGGCGCGCCGCGCAGCGCCTTCGCGGAAGCCGAACACCTGCGGGCGCAGCTGGGGGTGGAGCCGGGCTCCGTCACGCCCTTCGGCCTGGTCAATGCGCGGCCGGGCGCGGTGCGGGTGGTGTTCGACCAGGGCTTGATGGAGGGGTTCGAGTGGGTGAACTTCCACCCCCTCACCAACACCATGACCACGGCCATCCGGCCGGCGGACATGCTGCGCTTCCTGCGGGGCCTCGGCCATGAACCGGCCCTGCTGGCGGTGCCGGAGGCCGGCTGAACGCCACCCCCCGCTTGCTTCGCGCCCCGCGGGGCGCATCTATGGGCCAACACCCCCGCGCCGCACATCCTGATGCGGCTGGACCGAGGAAAAGCTTGCCATGGACGTGATCTTCGACCCGACCCGCCAGACGGCGCCCGGAGGAGCTGCCGGGGCCGACGTGATCAAGGACGGCGACCAGCGCACCTTCATGGCCGATGTGGTCGAGGCCAGCCGCGAGACGCCGGTGCTGGTGGACTTCTGGGCCACCTGGTGCGGCCCCTGCAAGACGCTGACGCCGACGCTGGAGAAGGTGGTCCGCGCCGCGCAGGGCCGGGTCAAGCTGGTCAAGATCGACATCGACAAGAACCGCCAGCTGGTCCAGCAGCTGGCGCAGATGGGGCTGCCGCTGCAATCGGTGCCGACGGTGGTCGGCTTCGTGCAGGGCCAGATCGCCGACCTCTTCCAGGGCGCGCTGCCGGAAGGGGAGGTGAAGAAGTTCATCGACAACCTCCTCAAGATGGGCGGCAGCCAGAGCCCGGCGGCCGACCTGCTGGCGGAGGCCAAGGCGGCGGTCGAGAGTGGTGACCATGCCGCGGCGGTGGAGCTCTTCGCGGCCCTGGCCGAGCAGGAGCCCGAGAATGCCGAGGCGCTGGCCGGCATGGCCCGCTGCCTGGTGGCGCTGGGGGAGGAGGAGCAGGCGCAGGAGGTGATCGACCAGGTCCCGGCCAAGATCCGCGACCATGCCGAGATCGCCTCCATCCGCTCCGCCCTCGAGCTGGCGGCGGAAGGCCGCCGCGCGCGGGAGAAGCTCGGCGAGTTCGAGCGGCGCCTGGCGGCGGACCCGGACGACCACGCGGCGCGGATCGACCTGGCGGTCGCGCTGAACGCGATGGACAAGCGGGCCGAGGCGGTGGACGCGCTGATCGAGGCGATCAAGCGCGACAAGGCGTGGAACGAGGAGGCGGCGCGCAAGCAGCTGCTGAAGTTCTTCGAGGCGTGGGGCTTCACGGACCCCGCGACCCTTGCGGGACGGCGGAAGCTCTCCACCCTACTGTTCCGCTGACCATCGCGGCCCCCCTGTCCCGGGGGCCATGGGTGACAGGCGGCGCCACAATGACCGCCGGGCGACTGAGGCCCGGCGGCGGAAACGGAACCGATGCCCCCCTTCCATCCCGCCTTCGACGAGTTGCCCGGGGAGATCCCGATCTTCCCCCTTTCCGGCGCGCTGCTGCTGCCGGAAGGGCGGCTGCCGCTCAACATCTTCGAGCCGCGCTACCTGGCCATGGTGGAGGACAGCCTGGCCGCGGGGCGGATGTTCGGCATGGTGATGCCGGACCCCGGCCTGCCGCGGACGGAGATCGGCAGCCAGATCTACCGGGTCGGCTGCCTCGGCCGGCTGTCCTCCTTCGCCGAGACGGATGACGGGCGCTACCTGATCACGCTGACGGGCGTGATCCGCTACCGGGTGGTGGAGGAGGTGGCGCTGCGCCGCGGCTACCGGCGCGCGCGCGTCGAATACGGCGACTACGCGCCGGACCTGATGGTGGGGCAGAAGCCGCGGATCGACCGGGAGGCGCTGGTCGGCGCGCTGCGGCCCTACTTCAAGGCGCGGGGGATCGAGGCGAACTGGGACGCGGTGGAGAACACCAGCGACGCCATGCTGGTGACGACGCTCTGCATGGTCTGCCCCTTCGATGCGCGGGAGAAGCAGGCCCTGCTGGAAGCCCGCGGGCCGGAGGAGCGCGCCAGCATGCTGGTGGCGCTGATGCAGATGGACGCGCATGGCCATGGCATGGCGCCGGAGGGGCGGCCAAGCTAAACCGGCGGTCCTCTGACGGAGCCTGACGATGAGCGAGACGAGCGCCGGCGCGGTGGACCCGCGGCTGCTGGAGATCCTGGTCTGCCCGGTCACCAAGGGACCGCTGCGCTATGACCGGGAGGCGGGGGAGCTGGTGAGCGAGAAGGCGGGCCTCGCCTATCCCGTGCGGGACGGCATCCCCATCATGCTGCCGGACGAGGCGCGGAAGATCGGCTGAAAGGCCGGGTGCCGTGGCGAAGCTCACGGAGATACGGCTGAACCGGGCGGAGAAGCGGCTGGAGCTGGCCTGGGATGACGGGACCCGGGCGGCGCTGGAGGCGGAGTATCTGCGCGTCGAAAGCCCCTCGGCCGAGGTGCAGGGGCATGGGCCGGGGCAGCGGGTGATCGTGCCCGGGCGCCGGCATGTCGGCATCATGCGGGTGGAGCCGGTCGGCCATTACGGCGTGCGGCTGGTCTTCGACGACCTGCACGACACCGGCATCTACAGCTGGGACTACCTGCGCGCCCTGGTGGAGGAGCGCGAGGCCCGCTGGGCGGCCTATGAGCAGGCGCTGGCGGCCAAGGGCCTGTCGCGCGACCCGCCGGCGCGGCGCGGCCCTACTGCTTCCGCAGCGGGCCCGGGGTGACGGTGGCGCCGGCGCGGCCGCCGTTGCGGAAGGCGTCCCGCAGCTGGGTGACGACGGGGTCCACATCCTCGAACCGCGAGGCGGTGCCGGTGACGGTCACGACGTTGCGTTCCGGGATGCAGTAGAAGACGTAGAGCTGGTCCTGGGCCCGGTTCTCCGCCCAGACGGCGCGGCTGGTGGGGTCCATGAGCTGCAGGCCGACCTGGCGGACGGCCTGGGTCGCGCGGTTCATGCAGGCCTGGAGCGAGGCGCCGCTGTCCAGCCATTCATGGCCGACCGAGAGGCCGGCGGCGCCGGCCTGGGGGGCGGCGGCGAGGAGCATCAGGGCGATGAGGGGCGCGCGGCGCATGGGCGATTCCTCCGGTCGGGAGGGCCATGATGCCAGGACGGGGCGCGGGGCCAAGGCCGGCGCGGTTTCGCGCGTATCACGCGCCCGCCGGGTACTGAGGATTGAGGAATACAGCGGCTTAAGCCGATTTAGCCGATTTAGTGCTTTTAGCACCGATTCCGCGGTGCCCTTTGGGACAAATTCCCCCTGCACGGGCGGCAAGGGAGGTCGGGCGGATGGACAGGTTCAAGGAGCCGCCAGCGCCTGTGGGGCGGGCGTGTCCGGAACATATCAGGAACGCGTCCCGAAGGCGAGGGGATTCAGCGGGGTGCGCGGGCCTGGTTGAGGGCGAGGAGGCGGGCGAGGGCGTCTTCCTCCGTGATGTCGGCCGGCCAGCCATAGGCCTGGGCGACGGCGGCATCGAGGCGGGCATGGAGGGTATCGAGCCAGGCGCCCTCCGGCGTGCCGCGCGTGTTGTAGAGGTTCGTGAGGGTGCGGGCGCGGAGGTCCCGTTCATGGCCGGGGCGGGGGATCAGGCGGTCGGGGTAGCCGGGCACCACTTCCGGCACGCGCTCCACCCATTCCGGCGGGTTGAGCCAGGCGTCGCGCGCCTCCACCAGGGCCTTCGCGGCCTCGGCGATGGCGATGGCGCGGGGGTCGGCGGCGTAGCCGGCGGCGGGGAGGTCGGGGGTCAGGCCCTCGGGGAAGGGGAAGGTTTCGAAGGTGGTGGTGGGGGTGTAGCGGGGGTCATTGCCCACGCCGAGCCAGGTGCCGAGGCGGAGCGACCAGGATTCATGAAAGCGGCTGTGGAGGATGCCGAAGGTGGTGTCGTCGTCGCGCGCGATAACATTCAGAAGATTTGCTGGAATAGCGGGCTTGTGAACCCAAGTAAAAATCCTGTAGCGAGAGACCATCGGTGTTACCATGAAGCGATCCATAGTTTCGATGGCACGCCGGAGGTTGACGCGCGGTTCTGCGTAGCGCCACCAGTAATTTTTGTAGGATTGCCGCGCATTATCTTGGCGAAGTGCAAACACAGTCCGCTTCACATGTGAAAACGGCAATATATATTGCTGGGCGTCAGATTCGGTTTTTTCGTATCCGAAATCAATAGTCCAAACATCGCGGTTTCTGCGAGTGACGTCCAAGGCGTTGAGGTATGGCTTGACGACCTCTGAGTTTAGTCGCCCGCCAGGGTTTCGAGGTTGCTCGAGCATCGAGCGTGCGAGCAGCCCAGGAATGTCGAAGCTGCCAGCCGGCGTAACGCCCATGAATGCAACGCCGGTATTTGCCGTAAGCCCGACTGCGCGCGTCAAATCAAGCCCAACACTTGCCGTCAGGTCCGAGAAAATCTCAGCGACAGCCTTCCCATCCAAATGCGCGGGCGCGTTCGTTGAGCCGGTGAAGCAAACGAGAGAAACGCGAACCGCAGCGCCTTCAACCGACCACGACTCATCTGAGTGTGCGTCGGTGATAGCCCCCGTTTCGCGAATCCGATCCATCACGCGTCGGTTGGCACCGCCCCGGATGCTGTTGGTCGTGACTAGCCCGGCGCAACTGGCCCAGCCCTTCTCGATGGATTCACGGGATTTCTCGAACCAGTAGCAGACAAGGTCCGCCTCGGGCGGCACCCGCCCGCGATAGGCGGCAAACAGGGCGTCCACATTGGCATCGCCCAATTCCGTCCGCAGACGCTTGCCACCCAGAAACGGTGGATTCCCCACGATGGCGTCCGCCTTCGGCCATTCCGCGGGTTTCCCCTCCTCATCCAGCAGGGCGTCGCGGTGCTCGATCGTCTCCAGCGGCTTGAGGATGGGATTATCGGAAACCTGGTAGCCGTGGCGCTGGGTCCATTGGATGGCGCCGATCCAGACGGAGACGCGGGCCAGTTCGGCGGCGAAGGCGTTGAGTTCGATGCCGCGCACCACCTCCGGCCCGATGCGGGCGGGCTGGGGCGGCAGGCCCAGCGCCTCGGCCTCCACGAGGGCCTGGCGTTCCAGGTCCTTCAGCGCCATCAGCGAAACATACAAAAAGTTGCCGCTGCCGCAGGCGGGGTCCAGCACCCGGAAGGCGCGGAGCCGGGCGAGGTGGGCTTCCAGCGCCTGCGCGGCCTCCGTCCGCTTGGCCGTCGCCTGCGCCTTGCGGGCGCCGGCCGCCTTGGTCAGCGCGGCGCGCTGCTTCGCCGGCAGCACGCCCCGGGATTCCTGCCGGGCGGCCAGCGCGGCGGCGGCGGCGCCGGCATCCACGGCTTCCAGCGCGGCCGCTTCCTCCATCAAGCCCGCGATGCGCATCCGGGCGGCCTGCCATTCGGCGCGGAGCGGACGCTGGATGCAGGGTTCGATGATGAGGGCGATCTTGGCGGCGTCGGTGTAGTGGGCGCCGATCTGCTTCTCCTTCTCCGGGTCCAGGCCGCGTTCGAAGAGGGTGCCGAAGATCGAGGGCTCGATATCCGCCCAGTCGCGCTCCGCGGCGGCCTGGAGCGTGCGGATATCCTGGGCGGTGAGCGGCAGGGCGGCGTCGCTGTCGAAGAGGCCGCCATTGAACCATTCGATGGCGTCCATGCCGACCTCGCCGCCCGTGCGCATGGCGGCGAAGAGCTGGCCGGCCAGTTTCGGGAAGCGGTCGGGGGAACGGTGGGAGGTGGCGAGCATCTTCCCGATCAGCCCGGCGGGCAGCAGCCCGGCCTTGTCGGCGAAGAGGCAGAAGACGATGCGGTTGATGAAGTGGGCGACCGCGAAGGGGTCGTGGCCGCGGGCGCGCAGCCGGCGGGCGAGGTCCACGAAATCGGCCGCGGCCTCGGCCGTCAGGGCTTCGCGGGTCTGGCCGGGGCGCAGGCGCTCGGGGTCGGAGAGCAGCCATTTCAGCTTCCGCAGTTCCCGCGGGTCCCGCATCGCGTCGAGCGGGATCTCGTGGATCTCGCTGCGGTAGTTGGTCCAGGCGGTGCGGATGGCGATCTTGTCGAAGTTGCAGGCGGCGAGCAGCGGCGGGTTGTCGAGGCTCAGCGTGTAGCGCTGCAGCTGGTCGAAGGCCGGGCGGAGGTCGGCGCCGCGGCCCTTGTATTCCATGGCGAAGTGGCCGCGTTTCCAGACATCGGCGAAGCCCCGCGTGCCGGCGGTCTTCAGGGCGCCCTTCTCGAAGGCGTAGTGGCGGCCCTCGGGGTCGGCCTCGTTGGGGGTGGGCTCATTCAGCAGGCGGCAGAGGTCGTTGAAGTGTTCGACATAGGCCGCGCGTTCGTTGCGCGTATTGGCCTGCCATTTGGCGATGAATTGTTCGAGTGTCATGCGCCGGAGGGTGCCCGCGCGGGTGGGTGCCGTCCATCCATTCGAGACGGTCCAGGGGCGGTTCGCCCCTGGCGGGTGGGGTGCGGGGAGGGCAGCGCCCTCCCTGCTTCTGTCATCCCCGGTTCAGGAATGGCCGTGCCGCCGCGATCGCCGCCTCGCATCCCGGTGCGGCGTCCCGCAGCACGGCATCAGGCGCCACCGTGCCGATGCTGGCGCCGATGGCGGTGGAGACGGCCCACCAGGGGTCTTCCATGGCGCGGTCCACCAGGCGGGGCGCGGCGTCGGTGGCGCAGCGCGTCACCTGTTCCACCACGGCGGCCGGGGCGCGGCCGGCATCGAGGGCGCTGGCCAGGCCGGATTGCAGGGGGCCGAGCAGGAAGGTGGCGACGAACCAGGCGAAAAGGGCTTCGATCATGTCAGCGCGCCCCCTGGCCATCGGCGCCCCGGCCCCGGCGGAGGGCGAGGGCGAGGCCGGCCAGCGTCAGCAGCGCGACCAGGGCGGTGGCGGCGCGGGAGGCGGTGGCGGGCCCCGCTTCCCCGGCCAGGACCGCCGGCAGCTGCGGCAGGGCGGAGCCGCCGCCCATCAGGGCGATGAGGCAGACGAGGGCGCCGAGGCCCGCGGCGGCGTAGGGGTGGCGGAGGCGGGCGGCGGCGAGGGCCAGGCCGCCCAGCATGGCGGGGATCAGCGCCGTCCAGTGCACCGGGCCGGCGGGCAGGGCGTAGCCCGCGATGCCGATGAGCAGGAGCAGGAGGCCGGCCGGGCGCAGCACCCGGGCGAGGCGGAGGGTGGACATGGTGGTCGCGATGGCGGTCACGGTTCGGGCCCCCAGGGCAGTTTCCCAGGTCGTGGCCCCCCGGCCGGGGCCGGGGGCACGAGGTGGTGATCCGACATCGCGCGGCCCTGTCCCGCTTGCGGCGGAAGGGGCGCGCCAGAGGGGCCCGGATCGATGGGGCGGAGATGGCCGCCGGGCCGGGCCGCTTCAAGGGTGCCGGCGGCTGGCGGGTCAGCCCAGCGCGTGCATCACATCCTTGACCGCGCCCAGCACGCGGCGGGTGGTGGCGAAGAGGGTGATGAATTCATAGGCCACGAGGAAGACGGCGAGGGAGAGGGCCACCGGGGCGTGGCGCCGCAGCCTTTCATGCAGGCGGATCGAGGCCTGCGGCCAGGGCAGGGCCATGATGAGGCGCGTCAGTGCCACGCCGAGGGCGGCGCCCGCCAGCAGGTCCGTCAGGTAGTGGAAGCCGAAATAGAGGCGGGGGAAGCAGACGACGAGGGCGGCCCAGAGGGCGGCGACCAGGCCAATCCGCCGGTCGAGCGCCCAGGCGGCGGTGGCGAGGGCGGCGGCCAGCACCGCGTGGTCCGAGGGGAAGGAGGACCATTCGCCGAGCGTGGGCAGGGCGACGGATTGGGGGAAGAGGTCCGGCGGCAGGGTCAGCCGCGGCCGGTCCCGGGGCGGCATGCTGTCCTGGATGAAGCGGCCGAAGGCGATGGTGAGGACGACGCCCGCGAAGCTGCCGATCACGCGGCGGGAGCGATCGGCCGGGGCTTCGCCGGGCTTGCGCGACAGCCAGGCATAGACGGCGCAGAGCACGGGCACGCCGAGCTTGGCGAGGTCCACCGTCAGCAGGAAGCGGAGGGCCCAGTCGAAGATCTCCGACCGGCCGGAGAGGGCCTGCACCAGGGAGAGGCCGGCGGCGTCGATCGGGTTGAGCGATGCGGCGGCGGTCGGTTGCATGCTGGTGTCGTTCCCCCGTCCCATCAGCGCTGCGCAACGCGCCCGCCGTCACGGGGTTTCCATAAATAGTATACAATAATTTCTTCATGCCGGCGGCCGAGGATCGCCTCCGGCCCCGGCCGGGGGGGTGCGGGGGGCAGGGGTCCCCCTGCGGCTGCGCTACCGCGGCGTCAGCAGCCCCTGTCCGCCGAGCAGCCCCGTGGTCCCCGGACCCATCCCCATGGCGCGTTCCGCGAAGGCGCGCTTCAGGCGCGGCATGCGGTCCACCAGCGCGATGCCGAGCCGCCGCGCCAGGCGCACCGGCGGCAGGTCGTTGCCGAAGAGTTTCTCCAGTCCGTGGCAGGCGGCCAGCATCAGGCCGGCATCAGGGCGGGCGCGGCGGTCGTAGCGGGCCAGGACGGCGGCGCTGCCGGGGTCCTCGTTGGCGGCGACGGCCTCGATGATCGCTTCCGCCAGGGCGGCCACGTCCCGGAAGCCGAGGTTGAGGCCCTGGCCGGCGACGGGGTGGATGCCGTGGGCGGCGTCCCCCACCAGCGCCAGGCGGGTATCCACCTGGCGGGAGGCCCAGAGGGCGGTAAGCGGGTAGGACCAGCGGCGGCCGATGGGCCGGATGCGGCCGAGGTGGTCGCCGAGGCGCCGGCTCAGCTCACGCCCGAAGGCGGCATCGTCCATGGCCAGGAAGCGGGCCGACAGGTCCCGGCGATCGGCCCAGACGAAGGCGCTGGCATGGGGGAATTCGGCGGTGCCGAAATTGCCCGGCCCGGCCAGGGGAAGCTGGGCGAAGGGGCCGTTGGGCAGAAACATCTCCAGCGCCGTGCCGTGGTGCGGCTTCTCATGCGCGAAGGCGCCGACCATGCCGGTCTGGCCGTAATCGTGGCGGGCGACGGTGATGCCGGCCTGCTGGCGGAGGGGGGAGTTCCGGCCCTCGGCGGCCACCACCAGGCGGGCGGTGATGGTGGTGCCGGCGTGCTCCCCCCTGGTGAGGCGGAGCGTGGCGGCTTCGGGAGTGCGGGTGACCGCGGCCTCGGCCGGGGTGAAGACGTGCAGGTTGGGCAGGTGGGGCAGGCGGGCATTGAGGGCGACGCGCAGCGCGCGGGCTTCCACCATCCAGCCGAAGGGCGTGTCGGCCCCGGGTTCCGTCACCTCGGCCGCGTTGAAGTCGAGCTTGAGGGAGGAGGGGCGGTGGCCGGGGCGGCCATCGGCCACGCGGATGTGGCGGATGGGCTGGGGGTCGCCCGGCAGGCGGTCCCAGATGCCGGCGGCGGCGAGGAGGCGCTGGCTGGTCAGCGCGATGGCGTAGGCGCGGCCATCGAAATCCGGGAGTTCCATGGGGGGCAGGGGCGCCTGGTCCAGCACGGCGGTGGGGATGCCGGCGGCGGCGAGGGTGGCGGCGAGGGTGGCGCCCACGGGGCCGGCGCCGACGATGGCGACGGTGACGTCAAGGGAGGGGATGTCGCGGGAATTCGGCTGGCTCATGGGGGGAGAGTCGGCCTGGAATCGCGGTTCGGCAAGGGTCTGTCACGAAACAGGCAATTGCCCACGAAATAGGCTGCGCGCGCATGCCGCGATGCAGCATCGCAACCGTCAGGTGAGTGAGTCCCGCCTGCAACGGTGTTGCGCGCGGGTGGCACGGTCCTTGGATTGGTCCTTCCGGCATAGGCCTTGGGAAGGGGATCTACGGCGCGATGAAGCTGGTGATGGCGATCATCAAGCCCTTCAAGCTGGACGAGGTGCGCGACGCGCTCACCCCGCTCGGCGTGCAGGGGCTGACGGTGACCGAGGTGAAGGGGTTCGGCCGGCAGAAGGGCCAGACCGAGATCTACCGCGGTGCCGAGTACCATGTGAGCTTCCTGCCGAAGCTCAAGATCGAAGTGGCCGTGCCCGCCGAGATGGTGGACGCGGTGGTCGAGGCGATCGCGGGTGCCGCGCGCACCGGCAAGATCGGCGACGGCAAGATCTTCGTCCTGGATGTGGAGCGCGCGCTGCGCATCCGCACGGGCGAGACCGACGACCAGGCGCTGTGACCATGCAGCACCAGGGTTCAACACCGATGACGGGGATTGGGGGAATGAGGATGCTTGCGCGCGCCGCGGCCATGGCGCTGCCGGCGATGCTCGCGGCTGCGCCGGCCTTCGCGGAAGACGCGAAGATCGACACGGGCGACACCGCGTGGATGCTGACCAGCACGGCGATCGTGCTGATGATGACCGTGCCCGGCCTGGCACTGTTCTATGCGGGCATGGTCCGCAAGAAGAACGTGCTGGCGACCATGATGCAGTCCTTCGCCGTCACCGCGCTGGTGGCGGTGCTGTGGATGGTGATCGGCTACAGCCTCGCCTTCGGCGAGGGCAATGCCTATATCGGTGACGTGTCGCGCCTGCTGATGGGCGGCATGGCCGAGGGCTGGGACAAGCCCTTCACGCTGGGCTCGGGCGACGGCGCGGTGGCGACGACGATCCCGGAAAGCGTCTTCGCGATGTTCCAGATGACCTTCGCGATCATCACCGCCGCCCTGATCACGGGCGCGGTGGCGGACCGCATGAAGTTCTCGGCCCTGATGCTGTTCACGGCGCTGTGGACGCTGCTGGTCTATTCCCCGGTGGCGCACTGGGTCTGGCACCCGAATGGCTGGATCTTCGCCCTCGGCGCGCTGGACTTCGCGGGCGGCACCGTCGTGCACATCAATGCCGGCGTGGCCGGCCTGGTGGCGGCGATCGTGCTCGGCAAGCGGGTCGGCTACGGGACGGACAACATGTCCCCGCACAACCTGGCCTTCGCCGTGATCGGCGCGAGCCTGCTGTGGGTGGGCTGGTTCGGCTTCAACGCGGGTTCCGCGGTGGGCGCCGGCGCCCGTGCGGGCATGGCCATGCTGGTGACGCAGATCGCGGCCGCCGGCGCGGTGCTGGCCTGGCTGATCGCGGAATGGGCCACGAAGGGCAAGCCCTCGGTGCTCGGCGCGATCTCCGGCGCGGTGGCGGGCCTGGTCGCCATCACCCCGGCGGCGGGCTTCGTCCTGCCGGGCTCCGCGCTGGTGATCGGCATCGTGGCCGGCCTGGCGGGCTTCTGGGGCGCGACGGCGCTCAAGCACTGGTGCGGCTATGACGACAGCCTGGACGCCTTCGGCGTGCACGGCATCTGCGGCATCACCGGCGCGCTGCTGACGGGCCTCTTCGCCTATGGCCCGCTCTCGGCCACGACGTCCACGCCGGAAGGCTACGGCGCGTCGCTGTCCCAGTTCCTGACGCAGGTCTATGCGGTGGCGGCGGTCTTCGTCTTCACCGCGGTGGTGACCTACATCCTGCTCAAGGTGGTGGATGCCGTCGTCGGCCTCCGCGTCACCGAGGAGGAGGAGCGCGAGGGCCTGGACGTGACGCTGCACGGCGAGCGCCTGGGCTGAACGCCCGGCCCATCGGGACGGCTTGAGGAACGCCGGGGGGCAGCCCCCGGCGTTTTTCGTTGGGGGCTGTCCCCGTTGGGGGGTTTCCGTTGGGGGCCTTCCGTTGGCTTGCCGGCGGGCGGGCAGCACAAAAGCAGGCGAGGGTTGCATCCCACGCACGGCCCCACCCCTTGGCCGTTGGCCGGGGGCGGAGTAGATAGCCAGCATGCAGGCACGCAAGCTGTTTGATTTCAATGACCGTCGCAACGCGGCGGAAGAGGCCCGTAAGAAGGCAGCCGAGAAGTTCCAGGCGCTGAAGAGCCGCCTCGACGATCCGGCCGTCCAGCAGAAGATGGCTGAGCAGAAGGCGATCGCGGAGGCCCGGGCCCAGCGCCAGGCCGAACGCGCCGCCGCCAAGGCCGCCGAGGCCGCCCGGATCGCCGCCGAGAAGGCCGCCGCCGAAGCCGCCGCCGCCGCCGCAAGGCGCGAGGAGGAGCGCCGCGCCGCCGAGGAGGCGATGCGCGCCCGCGCCGCCGAGATCGACGCCGCCAACCGCGCCGCCATCCTGGATGCCGAGAAGAAGGCCCGGGCCCTGGCGCTGGCCGCCGAGCAGAAGGCGAAGCGCGACGCCCGCTACGCCGCGCGGAAGGCCCGCACGAAATAGCCACCCCGCGGACCTGCGATGGATACCGGACGCCCGGCAGGCCCTGAGCCCGCCGGGCGTCTTGTTTTTGTGCCCTCAGGTGTCGTGCCGAAAGCACGCCTGCGGCGTGACGGGCGGCCGCATCCGCGGCCTTGGCTCGCCGGACGACCGGCGGGCCGCATTCGCGGCCTCGGCCGGCTTTGCCGGCCGCGTCATCCCCCCAGCATGGCCGCCAGCTCCGGGTTGCAGGCCGTGAGCGCCGGGCCCGGCGGCAGGCCGAGGCGCTGCGAGACCGCCCAGGCGCTGGCCAGGTTGGAGGAGAGGAGGGGCACGCCCAGCCTCTCCCGCATCCATGCCATGGCATCGAGCGTGGGCATCCCGGTGCCGGAGAGGAGCACGGCGCAATCGGCGGGCGGGCTGAGCTTCGCCAGGCCGTCGGCCACCTCCTCCGGCGTCAGCTCATAGGCGCGGAAGGTCTCGCTCACCTTGAAGCTCTCGACCAGGTCGAGCCCGGCGGCGCGCCAGTAGCGCTCCGCGCGCTCCGTCAGCCAGCCGGGATAGGGGGAGAAGAGGAGGAGCCTGGGGCGGCCGAGCGCGGCCAGCGCCTCCGCCAGGCCGCGGGCGGCGAGCACCATCGGGCGGCCGAGGGCGGCGGAGACGCGGTCCTGCATGGCGGCGTCCTCCGCCGGAGGCAGGGCGTAGCTGGGGCCGGTGATGCCGTAGATGGCGGCATCCATGGCGAGGGCGCCGAAGCCGTCGAGCGAGCGGTCCAGCGCCTCCAGATAGGCGGCGTTGCGCTGTTCGAGGGTGGTGCCGGGCATCACCGGCATGCGGGTGACGTGCAGCGCGGCCTGGGGAGCCAGCAGGTGGCGCGTCTCATGCTCCACCGCGGGGTTGGCGGAGGGGGTGACGAGGGCGACCCGGTGCGTCGGGTGCCAGGCACGGGGCGGGTGGGTCATGCGGGCGCCCCTACCTTGGCGATGTCGAGCATGCTGGCCTCCCGCGCCCAGGTCAGGGCTTCCGCTGGTGTCAGGGCGGCCATGCGGGCCACTTCCTCGGCGGGGCTGGCGGCCACGCGGGCATCGGTGCGGGGCAGGAGCGCGTCACGGACGGTGCGGAGCCGTGCCTCCGCCCAGGATTGCAGCAGGGCATCGGGGGCGCCGCGGAGCACGGCATCCAGCGTCGCGGCCAGGGTCATGGCATCATGGATGCCGGCATTCATGTTCATGCCGCCGCGGGTGTTGGTGAGGTGCGCGGCATCGCCGGCCAGCAGCACGCGGCCGGCCTGGTAGGAGAGCGCCATGGCGCGCTTCACGCCATAGACGTCGCGCCCCTCGATGGGCAGGTCGCGGAGCGTCGGCAGGAAGCGGGCGATGCGGGCGCGGGCATGGTCTTCCGCCAGGGCGGCGTCATCGCTCATCTCCGGCGCCACGCGGAAGATCAGGCGCCAGACCTTGGGCATGCGGAGCAGGGAGCAGGAGCCGGTCGGGTCATAGAGGTAGCCGAGGCCATCGAGGCCCGGGATGTGGTCGCGCAGGTCCAGCGGCGTCAGCAGGCGGAGCACGCGATGGGCGTAGTCGTTGGTCTCGGCGGGGATCCCGGCCAGCGCCCGCATCGCGCCGCCGGCGCCGTCGCAGCCGATGGCGTAGCGGGCGCGGTGGGTCGTGCCGTCGGCGGCGGTGACGGTGACACCGACGGAATCCTGGGACAGCGCCGCCGCGCCGGCGTTGAAGCGGACGGTGCCGGGGGGAAGCGCGGCGAGCAGGGCGGGGGTGACGTCCTGCTGTTCGCGGTGCCAGCGATGGGGGAAGCCCGTTTCGGCGGCCAGGATGCCGAGGTCGATGGTGGCGGCGGTGCCGTCATCGACGCGCCGCCACAGGATGCGGTCGATCCGCACGCCGCCGGGCAGCAGCGGCTTCAGCACGCCGAGGCTGTGCAGGGCATCGAGCGTCGGCGGGTGGAAGGTGGAGGCGCGGGAGGCGGTGGAGAGCCCCTCCCGCTTCTCCAGCACCCGCACGGCGATGCCGCGCTGGTGCAGGGCGAGGGCCAGGGTCAGGCCGACCGGGCCGGCGCCGGCGATCAGGATGTCGGTATCGAGGGGCGTGGTCACCCGAAGAGATCCTTGGCCGGCTGGTCGTGGAGCAGGGCGGCGATGGCGGCGGTGGTCCCCGCCTCGCCGAGGGTCGGGGCGGCGAAGCGCCTGAACTTCGCGACCGCCTCGGCTTCGGGCATGGGGCGGTCGGGGTCGCCGGTGACGCCGGTGATGGTGGCGCTGTGCTCGCCGATGGTCAGCGTCGCGCCGCGCCGGCCCGCGGCGGTCAGGGCCGTGTCCTCCCGCAGCTCGATGGCGGCTTCGAGGGCGCGGAGGTCCGGATCGGCCAGGGCTTCGTCCGTATAGGCGGCGGGGCCGAGATCGCCCTGGAGGAGCGCACAGGCGACGGCCCAGGTGAGGCTGAACTGCGCGGCGATGGCGGCGGTGGGCGCGCGGTTGCCGGCGTAGCGAAGGGCCTCGGCATAGGTGGAGAGGGTGATGCGGCCGGCGGGGGCCACGCCGCGCCCGCGCAACTCGATGGCCGCCGCCGCCCCGTAATGCGCGTGCCGCACCCCGGCGAAGGGTTTCAGGTAGGCGGCCTCCAGCAGCCATTCCCCGGGCGGCGTGACGTCGGCCGGGGTTTCATGCCCCAGCGCGATGCGGCGACCCTCCGCGAAGCCGCCTTCCGGCGCGTCCATCCCGGCGGCGGCGCCGGCGGCGGCCAGGCTGCCCAGCAGGGCGGCGTGGCTGGCGTAGCTGTTGCGGCCATCCATCCCGGCGGCGATGGGGGCGTAGAGGGAGAAGGGGATCTGGCAGGAGGCCAGGCGGACCGCGCGGCCGATGCCCTCCGCGTCCAGCCCCGCCAGCGCGGCGGCGCAGGCGGCGGCGCCGAGGCTGTGCCAGGACCCGTCCACATGCATCCCCGGCCGGATGCGCCAGGCCTGGCCGGCCCGCGCCGCGACCTCATAGCCCAGCGCGAAGGCCGCGAGCGCCTGGGCGGGGTCGCCGCCCCGCGCGCGCGCCACCAGGGCGAGCGGCGCCACGGGCAGCGCCGGGCGGCCATGGGCGCTGGCCAGGCCCTCATTCGCCTCGTCCCAGCAGGTGGCGGCGGCCAGCACCGCGGCGGCGGCGCCGGGCGCCAGGCGGGTGCCGGCCAGCGCCACATCGCCGGGGAAGGCGTGCCGCATGGCCTGCGCGAAGGCGGTGACGCGGGGATGCCGCAGCCCCGCCAGCGCGCAGCCGAGGCTGTCCAGCAGCAGCAGCCGCGCCTTGGCGGCGGCGGCGCTGCCCGCGGAAGGCCCGGGCGAAGCCCAGGCGATCATGGACGAAAAAATCACTCGGCGCGGGCGCCGGAGCGGCGGACGGCCTCGCGCCAGGTCTGGCGTTCACGCTGCATCAGCGTGGCCAGGGCGGCGCGGCCCTGGGGCATGGCATCGGCTTCCCGCTGCGCCAGCACGGCGGCCCAGGCGGGGCCTTCCAGCACCGCGCGGAAGGCGGCTTCCAGCCCGGCCTGGATGGGCTCCGGCGTGCCGGCATGGCCGAAGACGCCGTACCAGGGGCTCGCATCGAAGCCCGGCACCGTCTCCGCGATGGCGGGCACATCCGGCATGGCGCGGAAGCGCCGCGCGCTGGTCACGCCGATGGCGCGCAGCGCGCCGCCCGCGCTGACCTGCGGCTTGGAGGTGGCGAGGCCGTCCAGCGCCACGGGGATGGTGCCGGCGACCATGTCCGTCAGCAGCGGCGCGCTGCCGCGATAGGGGACGTGGGTCATCGGCACGTTCAGCGTGGCGCGCAGCAATTCCATCGAGAGATGGGTGAAGCTGCCGACACCATTCGATCCATAGGGCATGCCGTCCGGCGTGGCGCGCAGCTTCGCCACCAGGGAGGCCACATCCGTCACATCCGGCAGCGCGCGGGGCGAGACCACCAGCAGGTTCGGCTGCTCCGCCAGCATGGCGAGGGGGACGAAATCCGTGTCGGGGTCGTAGCTCAGCCGTTCGAACAGCACCTTGTTGATGGCGATGATGCCCTGGGTCGCGACCAGCAGGGTGTGGCCATCCGGGGCGGCGCGGGCCACGGCCTCGGCGGCCAGGTTGCCGCCGGCGCCGGCGCGGTTCTCCACCACCACGGGCTGGCCCCAGCGGGCGGAGAGCTGGTCGGCCGCGGCGCGGGCCAGGATGTCCGTCAGCCCGCCCGGGGCGAAGGGCAGCACCAGGCGGACGGGGCGCGCGGGCGCCCAGGCGGATTGAGCCTGAGCGATGGCAGGCATGGCAAGCGCCGCGCCGAGGAGGGCGCGGCGGGTGGTCTTCGGCATGGACACGTCTTTCATGTGCGGTAGTCGGGTTCCTCGCGGTCCAGCACCCGGCGCCAGGCGTTCAGGTGCAGTCGCGCGTCGATCTTCTCGCCCCAGGGGCCGAGGTGGTTGCGGCGGAGCCTCTCGGGCAGCGCGTGCATCGCGCGCCCGGTGGACATCGCCGTCATCTGGTACATGGCGGTGCGTTCCGCGATGAAGCATTCGTCGAAGGCGTCATGCACCGTGGGGCCCACGACCGTCACGCCATGGCCGCGCATCACCATCACCGACTTGTCGCCGAGGCAGCGCGCGATGCGGTCGCCTTCCTCATTGTGGTGCACGGGCTCGTCGCCTTCGTGGTCATAGACCACGCGGTCGTTCAGCAGCAGGTTGTTGTGGTGGCTGAGCTGGAGTTCGGTATCCCGCAGCAGGGACAGCGCCGTCAGCCAGCGGGGATGCACATGCACCACGCAGGCCGCGCGCGGGTTCAGCAGATGAATGCGCGCATGGATGTGGAAGGCGACTTTCCGGAGTTCGCCCGTGCCCTGGAGCACCTTGCCGTCGAGGTCGCAGACGATGAGGTCGCTGGCCTTGAGTTCCTGGAACAGGTAGCCGCGCGGGTTGATGAGGAAGCGGGGCGGGCCCTCGCCCGGCAGCATGAGGGAATTGTGGTTGCCGATCTGCTCGTTCCAGCCTTCCCGCGCGGCCACGCGGAAGACGGCGGCCATGTCGCAGCGCAGTTCCCATTCCGCGGCCTCGGCCGCGCTGTCGCTCAGGCGTTCGATGATGGCGGACATGATCGAGCCCTCCTCCGGGTTCGGGTGAAGCCTACAGGTCGCGGGCGATGACGGCCACCGGGTCCCCCACCTTCACGCGCCCGGCATGGCGCACGCACCAGAGCAGGCCGGTCGCGGCGTAGGAAAGCGGGATGGCGGGGGCGGAAGGATCCTCGATGCGGTGCAGCAGGCCGGCTTGCGCGCCGGCCTCGACAGTGCTGCCGAGCATGTCCGCGGCTTCCCAGATGCCGTCGCAGGGGGCGAAGACGTAGTGGGCGAGGTCCGGCACCGTCATGCGCCGCGACGGCGTCGTGATCTCGGGTCTGCCCTCCAGGATGCCGGCATGGCGCAGCAGATTCGCCACGCCGCGCTTCGTGATGGCGAGGTTGGCGGGGTTGAGGCGTCCGCCGCCGCCGAGTTCGGAGGAGAGTGCGACGACGCCGCGCGCCTCTGCCTGCGCCAGCAGCGTGGGGCCGGCATTCACCTCCCGCAGCAGCATGGTGACGGGCGCGTTGAAGGCGTCTGCCATGGCCAGGGTGCGTCTTTGCAGGTCGGCGTCGTCGAGCACATGGCCGGCGGTGCTGGCGACGATGTCCATGCCGGTGCCGCCGGAGTGCAGATCCTGCTGGTAGTCGCAGAGCGGCAGCAGCACGCTGTCGATGTAATGCGCCAGGCTCAGCGCGAAGCCGCCGAAGGGATCGCCGGGGAAGCAGCGGTTGAAGTCCCGGCCATCGAGCGGCGAGAGCCGCTTGCCCGCCGCGCAGGCGGGGTAGTGCATGGCGGGGATGATGATGACGCGGCCCTGCACCTGCTCGGGCTTCAGCGTGCGCGCGAGGTCGAGCAGCGCGACCTGGCCTTCGTATTCGTCGCCATGATTGCCGGCGGTGAGCAGCATGGTGGGGCCGCTGCCATTGGCGACGACGACGATGGGGACGGGGATGGTGCCCCAGCCGCTGTCGTCGCGGGATTGCGGCACGCGGAGATGGCCGGCCTGGCGGCCCCTGGCGGCGAAATCGACCTCGGCGACGACGGGACTCACCGCGAAGGAAGGCCTGGCCGACATTTATCGCGCGCTCCTCAACGCGGTGGATTGAACCCCGCCGCAGGCGAAGGCTAGCATCCCCGCCACAAGATGGGAGAGGGGTCCGTCCATGCTGACGAGGCGTCAACTGGGTCTTGCCGCGATGGCAACTCCTCTCGCGCAACCTGCGATCGCCCAGGGGGCG
Source organism: Falsiroseomonas ponticola (assembly GCF_016805305.1). Classification (GTDB taxonomy): domain Bacteria; phylum Pseudomonadota; class Alphaproteobacteria; order Acetobacterales; family Acetobacteraceae; genus Falsiroseomonas; species Falsiroseomonas ponticola. Next base: position 45,614 of record NZ_JAERQN010000002.1, read on the forward strand.
CGCGGCACCGTGGTGATGGCGCAGCAGGCGCAGCCGCCCTCGCTCGATGCGCAGGTGACGACGGCGCAGGCCAGCCGCAACATCAACCTGCATGTCTATGAGACGCTCTTCGCGCGGGACGAGGCCGGCAACCCGAAGCCCGACCTGGCGGAGGGCGTCGATGTTGCCGCCGATGGGCTGACCTATCGCTTCGCGCTCCGCGATGCGCGCTTCCACAATGGCAAGCGCATGACGAGCGCGGATGTGAAGGCGTCGCTGTTGCGCTATGGGCGCGTCGGCGGATCGGCCTTCATCATGCAGCCGGTGGAGGCGATCGACACGCCGGATGCGAGGACCGTGGTGGTACGGCTGAAGGAGCCGAGCCCGGGCTTCATCGCCGGCATCTCCTCACCCCGCGCGCCCTGCGCCATCATCCCGGAGGAGGAGGCGGGCAAGGATGCGTCGCGCATCGAGGTGATCGGCACCGGGCCCTTCCGCTTCGTCGAATACCGCCCGGACAGCCATGTGCGCCTCACGCGCTTCGGCGACTACGTGCAGAACACCGCCTACCCGGGCATGGACGGGTTTGCGGGCCGCAAGGTCGCGAATGTCGAGAACCTGATGATCCGCTTCGTGCCGGAAGGCGGCGCGCGGACGGCGGGGCTGCAGGCCGGCGAGATCCAGATCCTGGAAGCCATCGCGGTGCCGGCGGCGCAGAGGCTGCGGAACGACCGCAACCTGGCGATGCATGAGATGATGCCCTGGTCCTTCCAGACGCTCATGCTGAACCACGTCATGCCGCCGATGGACAATCCGGTGTTCCGCCGCGCGCTGCAGGCAGCGCTGGACCTGGAGGAGATCATGGCGATCTCCACCGATGGCCTGTATCGCATGACGCATGGCTGGCAGCATCCGGGGACGGAGTTCTTCGCCGGCGATGTCGGCCGCCCGCTCTACAACATCAACAACAAGGATCGCGCGCGGGCGCTGCTGCGGGAGGCGGGCTACCGCAACGAGGAGATCATCCTGCTGGGCGACAGCAGCTTCTCCAACCACCAGGCGACGATCGTGACGGCGGCGGAGCAGCTGAAAGCCGTCGGCATCAATGTCCGCGTCGTGATCACGGACTGGCCGACCGCGTTCAGCCAGCGCACGCAGCGCACGGGCTGGCACCTCTGGGCGCTGATGCTGGGGATCGAGCCCTATGAGGGCCCCTATGGCGTGGTCGGCTTCTTCAGCGGGCACGCGCCGGTGCAGCATGCGCGGGACGAGGTGATCGAGGATTGCCAGCGGCGCCTCACCACCTCGCTCTCGGCCGATGACCGCAAGAAGGCGGTCAGCGACTTCCAGGCGCGGATGTATGACCAGGCCATCGCGATCAAATGCGGCGATGTCGGCATCGTGCAGGCCACGCGCGCCAGCGTGCGGGACTACAAGCCCTATCGGATCCCCCGCATGTGGGGGATCTCCCTGGCCTAGCCGGTGCTGCGCTACGCGCTGCGGCGGGTGCTGGCGGCGCTGCCGGTCCTGCTGCTGGTCTCGCTGATGTCCTTCGCCATCGTCTGGATCGTGCCGGGCGACGTGGCGGCGGAGATGGCGGGGCCGACGGCGACGGCGGAGGAGCTGGCGCGGCTGCGCGAACGGCTCGGCCTGAACCGCCCGTGGTTCGAGCAGCTGGTGGGCTGGTATGGCGCGCTGGCGCGGGGCGACCTCGGCGAGAGTATTCTTCTGAGGCAGGGCGTGGGCGCGGCGATCGTGGAACGGTTGCCGGTGACGCTGTCCCTGACCTTCCTCGCGCTCGGCATCGCGCTGGTGGCGGGCACGGCGCTCGGCGTGCTGGCGGCGGTGCGGGCGGGGAAGGGCGCGGATCGCGCGGCGATGGGGGCGGCGCTGGTCGGCTTCTCCGTGCCGGATTTCTGGCTGGGGCTGGTCTTCGTCTATGTGTTTGCCGTGCAACTCGCCTGGCTGCCGACGGGGGGCTACGTCCCCTTCGCGCAGGACCCGATCGGCTGGGCACGGGGGATGGTGCTGCCGGCGGCGACGCTCGCGCTGGCGCAGATCGGGTTGTTCGCGCGGATGACGCGGGCGGCGATGCTGGAGGTGCTGCGCCAGGATTATGTCCGCACCGCGCGCGCCAAGGGCATGCCGGGCTGGGTGGTGATCGGCAAGCACGCGCTGCGCAACGCGCTGATCCCCGTGGTGACGGTGGCGGGCATCGCCTGCGGGGTGCTGCTGGGCGGGACCGTGGTGATCGAGAGCGTGTTCAGCCTGCCCGGCGTCGGCCGTCTGATCGTGGGCGCGATCCAGCGGCGGGACTATCCGGTGATCCAGGGCGGGCTGCTGCTGACGGCGACGATCTTCGTCGTCGTCAACCTGGCGGTGGATCTTCTCTACGCCTGGCTCGATCCGAGGATCCGGCATGGCCGGTAAGGCACCCGGCGCGTTCGCCAGGCTGGTCGCGCATCCCTCCTTCCGCTGGGGGGCGCTGCTCTTCGGGATCATCGTGCTCTGCGCGGTCTTCGCCTGGTGGCTGGCGCCGCACGATCCCTTCCGCAACAATTTCCGCACGCGCTTCCGCGCGCCGGACGAGACCTTCTGGCTCGGCACGGACCGCTTCGGGCGGGACATCCTCTCGCGCACGCTGCATGGCGCGCAGGTGTCGCTTCGCATCGGGCTCGGCGTCGCGGCGCTGACGGCGCTGGTGGGGGGCGCGATCGGGGCGCTGGCGGGCTTCGTGAAGCGGCTGGACGGGCCGCTGATGCGCTTCATGGATGCGCTGATGGCCTTCCCCGCCGTGCTGCTGGCGATCGCGCTGGCGGCGGCGCTGGGGCCGTCGGAGGTCAATGCCATCCTGGCGCTGTCCATCGCCTATGCGCCGCGCACGGCGCGGGTGATGCGGGCGGGGGTGATGGTGGTGCGGGAGTTTCCCTTCGTGGAGGGCGCCCGCGCCATCGGCGCCTCGCCCGCCCGCGTGCTGCTGCGGCATATCCTGCCCAACGCCATGGCGCCGCTGGTGGTGCAGCAGACCTATGTGTTTGCATTGGCGATCCTGGCGGAGGCGGTGCTGAGCTTCCTCGGCGTCGGCCCGCCGCCGCCGACGCCGACGCTGGGCGGCATCATCGCGGATGGGCGCGACTACATCCAGGAAGCGCCCTGGATCTCCCTGGTGCCGGGGGTGGCCATCGCCATGACGGTGCTGGGGCTGAACCTCATGGGAGACGGTCTGAGGGATGCGCTGGACCCGCGGCTCAGGACCGCGATCCGGTGAGCGCGCTGCTGCGCGTCGAGGGGTTGTCCGTCGCCTTCGGGAAGACCGAGGTGCTGGATGGCGTGTCCTTCGAGATCGCGCCGGGCGAGGTGCTGGGCGTGGTGGGGGAAAGCGGCAGCGGCAAGTCGATGACCGCGCTCGCCATGATGGGCCTGCTGCCGCCGGGCGGGCGGATTTCCGCTGGCCGGATCGTCTTCGAGGATGTGGCGGTGAGCGCGCTGCCGGAGCGGGACCTCGCGAAGATGCGGGGCGCGCGGATGGCGATGATCTTCCAGGAACCCATGGCCTCGCTGAACCCCGTGCTGACGGTCGGCGAGCAGATCGCGGAGGTGCTGCGCCACCACCGCGGCCTGGATCGCCGGGCCGCGCACAACGAAGCCGTTTCGCTGCTGAAACTCGTGGAAATCGCGGCGGCGGAGCGGCGGGTGGATGAGTATCCGCACCAGCTCTCCGGCGGCATGCGGCAGCGCGCGATGATCGCCATCGCGCTCGCCTGCCGGCCGCGCCTGCTGGTGGCGGATGAGCCGACGACGGCGCTGGATGCGACGGTGCAGGCGGGCATCCTCGACCTGCTGCGGGGGCTGCGCCGGGAATTCGGGATGGCGGTGCTGCTCATCACCCATGACCTCGGCGTGGTGGCCGATATCTGTGAGCGCGTGGTGGTGATGTATGCGGGGCGCGTGGCGGAGACCGGGGATGCAGGCGCGATCTTCGCGCAGCCGGGGCACCCCTATACCCAGGCGCTGCTGGCGGCGATTCCGCGGCTGGAGGGGCCGATCGGCACGCTGCCGGCCATCGCGGGCGTGGTGCCCTCGCCGGTTGATTTCCCGCCGGGCTGCCGCTTCGCGCCGCGCTGCCCGCATGCGATCCCCGCCTGCACGGAAGCGGCGCCGGCCTTGCGCGCCCTGCCGGGCGGAACCGCGGCCGCCTGCATCTGCGCGGAGCACGTCGCATGACGCTGCTGGTGGCGCGGGATCTGAGAAAGACCTTCGCCGGCGGCGTGCGGGCGGTGGATGGCGTGGACCTCTCGATCGGGGCCGGGGAGACGCTGGGGCTGGTCGGCGAGAGCGGCTGCGGCAAGTCCACCCTGGCGCGGCTGGTGCTGCGGCTGATCGAGCCGGATGGAGGCGTGCTGGCCTTCCGCGGCAACGACATCACGCATCTGCCCGAACGCGCGATGCGCGCGCTGCGGCGCGACATGGGGGTGGTGTTCCAGGACCCCTTCGGCAGCCTCAATCCGCGCATGAGCGTGGCGCAGCTGCTGGCGGAGCCGTTGCGGGTGCATGGCATCGGGAATGGTGCGTCGCGTGCGGCGCGTGTTTCTGCGCTGCTCGACCTGGTCGGGCTGCTGCCGGAACACGCGGCGCGCTACCCGCATGAGTTCAGCGGCGGGCAGCGCCAGCGCATCGCCATCGCCCGCGCGCTGGCAACGGAGCCCGCCTTCCTGGTCTGCGACGAGCCGACCAGCGCGCTCGATGTCTCGATCCAGGCGCAGGTGCTGAACCTGCTGCGGGAATTGCAGGAGAGGCTGGGGCTGGCCTGCCTCTTCGTCAGCCACAACCTGGCGGCGGTGCGGCACATGGCCCCGCGGGTGGCGGTGATGTATCTTGGCCAGGTGGTGGAGGAAGCGCCGCGCGAGGCGATCTTCGGCGCGCCGCAGCACCCCTACACCCAGGCGCTGCTATCGGCCGTCGCGGAGCCGGGCGCGGCGCGGCGGCAGCGGATCGTGCTGAAGGGGGAGGTGCCGAGCCCGGCCGACCCGCCGAGCGGCTGCCGCTTCCGCACGCGCTGCCCGCGCGCGGTGACGCGCTGCGCGGCGGAGGTGCCGGCGCTGGCGGAGCTGGCGCCGGGGCATCGCGTGGCGTGCCATTTTCCGGGGGTGTTGGAGGGCGTTTAGGCCCTCCTCACGCCTCCACGGGCAGCCGTGCCTCGGCCTCGCCGTGTTTCTCCAGCAGCGCCAGCAGGCGGCGGCGCATCTCGATGCCGGGCTTGTCGCTCGGCATGTGCAACTCCTCCGACATGGTCAGCGGCACGTCCCAGGTGGTGCTTTCCAGCACGTGCTTGTCCTCGATCGTCACGGCGCGGTCGAAGGCGATGACCTTCTCGGCGGGGGACTCGGCCTCGGTGTCGTTGCGATAGACCCATTGGCAGATCTGGCTGCGGCGGTCGTCGATGGGCGTCGCGGCGGTGACGAGCACATGCGTCAGGCCCGTGGGATAGTCGATGCGGCTGGCGCGCATGAAGGGCAGGAACCAGCGACCCTCGATGATGCGGACCGTGCGGTCGCCGGCGCCCTTGATCAGGTCCTTCGAGATGCCGCGGTTCGCGACCGGCGCCTCGCCCCGCATGATGAAGCCCCAGCCCGTGTGCTCGATCGCGACGGGGGCGGGGCGCGGATCCTCCAGGATGCCGAAGGTCTCGGCATGGACGTAGCTGATATGCACCATGTCGAAGCTGTTCTCCATCAGGCGCAGGCCGGAGACGGCCCATTCCTCGTAGAACTCGTCGATCTGGCGGAAGCCAGGCTCCGCGGCCTCGGCGATCTCGGGGATCGGCAGGATCGGATCCTCCAGGGCCACCCAGATCCAGCCGTAGCGGGAGGCCGCGTGGTGGCCCTTGGCGCCGGACTTCATGCCGCGGTTGGGGTCATGCGCCTGCGGCACCTTCACGCAGCGGCCATCCGCCCCGAAGGCCCAGCCGTGATAGGGGCAGCCGAGGGCCGGGCCCTCCGGCGCGGCCTCATCGATGAAGCCGAGCGAGAGCTTCGCGCCGCGATGCGGGCAGCGATCGGCGATGGCGGCGGGGGCACCCGCCGCGGCGCGCCACAGCACGATCTCCTGCCCCAGCAGGGTGAAGGGCACGGGCTTGCCGGCGGGGAGGGAGGCCTCGGGCATCACGGGATACCAGAAGCGGCGGAGCAGCTTTTGACGGGTCGGGACCATGCGGGGCGTGACGCAATGGGCGTGCCAGCCGACGGTCCAGGCACCCGGCCGTATCCGTGCGACGCCTTGCCCATGCAAGCGGCAGAGTGGCGCGTGATGCAGCGGGCGCTGGGGAAGGCGCTGCCTTCCCCAGACCCCATCCGCCAGGGGCGAACCGCCCCTGGACCGTCTCGAATCGAAGGGTTCCAAGGGGGTGCCGGGCCCTGGCGGGGCGCGGAGGGGGGCGGCACAGGCGTTGCTTCCACCCGCCCCGATGGCCGGCAAACGGCCGCGCAGGAGAGGCGGATCATGACCACCACCCGACGCACGCTGCTGGCCGCCGCCGGCGGCCTGCTCGCAACCCCCCGGATCGCGGACGCGCAGGGCGCATTGACGCCTGTCCGCTTCTCGCTGGACTGGGCCTTCCAGGGGCCGCAGGCACCCTACCTGCTGGCGCTGGAACGTGGCTACTACCGGGACGAAGGGCTCGCCGTCACCATCGACCGCGGCTTCGGCGCGGGCGACGTGCCGGTGAAGATCGCCTCCGGCGCCTATGAATTCGGCGTCGGCGACATCTCCGCCGTGGCGCGGCTGCGCCTGACCCAGCCCGGCACGGATGTCATCTGCCCCTTCGTGCTGGCACAGGGCAGCCCGCTCTCGGCCATCACGCTGCGGCGCACCGGCATCCGCAACCCGAAGGACCTGGAAGGCAAGCGCGTGGCGGCGCCGGAAACGGATGGCGGCCGCCAGTTCTTCCCCGCCTTCGCCCGCGCCACCAGCATCGATACCGCGCGCATCAACTGGATCACCGTCACGCCGCAGCTGCGCGAACCCATGCTGGCCCGCGGCGATGCCGACGCCATCACAGGGTTCGAGACGTCCGGCGTCTTCAGCCTGCTGGCGCTGAACGTGCCGCGCGCGGATATCGTGGTGATGCGCTATTCGAATTTCGGCGTGGCGCTGCTCTCCACCGGGCTGCAGGTGCGCCGCAGCTACGCGGAAGCCAATCCCCGCATCGTCACCGGCATGATCCGCGCCATCATCCGCGGCCACCTGGACGCGCTGCGCGATCCGGATGCCGCCATCGCCGCCCTGGTCCGGCGCGACGCGACGGCGCCGGTGGCGCTGGAGAAGGAACGCCTGGCGGCGAATTTCGAATTCATCCGCACGCCGGAAGTGCTCTCCGGCGGCTTCGGCAACCTGCCCATGGCACGGGTCCAGGCCTCCATCGAGACCATCCGCAGCGCCTTCAACATCAGCGCCACCCTGGCGGCGGAGGATTTCTACCTGCCGCAATTCCTGCCGCCGGCGGACCAGCTGCGCCTTCCCGCCGCTTCGGGCTGAGCACGGCTTCCGGGACCGGGGAGGCCCCGCGAGGGGCCTCCCTTTTTCGTGGTTGGATCGTGGCGGAAAAAAGGCGTATACGACACTCGGGTGCCATGATCGGCCCTGATCCGTCTGATCCCGGGAGGAGCCGCCTTGCTGATCGTCCTCTGCCTCGTGGCCGGCTTCACCGCCCTGGCCGGCATGTCCACGGTGGCGCTGGCGCTGGTGCCGGCGATGGGGCTGGGCCTGGCGGGCATCGCGACGGCGGCCGGCTTCGGCGTGGTCTCGCTCGGCACCGGGCTGGGCGCGGCGCTGATCGCGCTGTCCCGGGAACGCGCGGCGGCGGGCTGAGGCTTCAGCCCGGCACCGGCATGAAGGGCGCGAGTTCCGGATCCGCGTAGCGCACGGCGCCGGCGCCCACCACGGGCGGGCCGGGATCGGCGCCCGTCACCACCGTCAGGCAGAGATTGAGGCCGGAAAGGCCGAGCCGCTTGTCGCCCCGCACCGGCAGCGGGATCCGCGCCCCATGGCAGAGCACCAGCAGCACCTGGTGCAGTTCCTGCCGCGACACTTCCCAGGACATGGTGGAACGGCCGGCGGCGCGGCGGCGGATGATGCGGGCCACCACATCGCCGCGCGGATCGGCGGCGAGTTCGAGGTGGAAGCTGTCCGCCGTCTGCGCGGGCGTGGGGCGGCCCTGCATGGCCTGCTCCATGATGGCGCGCAGCAATTCCTCCGGCGTGAAGAGGATGTGGCGAACCTCCTTCGGCATCGTCTGTCCCGGGCGGCCTGGTGAGCCCCTGGCCTAGCCCCTTCCCCCTGAAGGAAGGCTGAACGGGCCGGGGCGCCGGGTCAGGGCAGCAGCACGGCCAGGGGCGCGGGCGCATCCTCGATCCGGGCGGGCAGGCGGCCCGCGGGGTCCCCATCCGCCTGCAGCGCCACCCCGGCGCCGGAAAGGGTGATGCGGCTGGCCGGCAGCAGGCGCAGCCCCGGCAGGCGTGGCAGCAGGCCGAGCGGGAGCGCGAGCGCCGCCGCCACCACCGCGCCGGGGCCGGCGGCGGCCAGCAGCGCCACCTGGAAGCCCGGCGCTGCCGGGCGCGCGGCGGGGGCCAGCAGGTGCCGCCCGGCATAGAGCCGCCCCTTGGTGACGATCACGCTGCCGGCGCGATGGCGCGTGCCATCCAGCACCGCCTCGATCGGCGCGAAGGGGTGGCGCGCCACTTCCCGCATCGCCTGCACCACATAGGCCGCGCGGCCGAGGCGGCGCTTGAGGCCGAGGTCGAGCCCCTGCACCACCGCGGCATCGAAGCCCGCGCCGGCCATCTGCACGAAGAGCCGCTGGCCGCCCGCTTCGTCGGTGATGAGGCCGGGATGGATCAGGCGGCGCGTGCCGGCGGCGAGCACGGCGGCCGCGCCTTCCGGCGCCAGCGGCACGCCGAGTTCCAGCGCCAGGACATTGGCGGTGCCGAGCGGCAGGATGCCGAGCGCGGCATCGCTGCCCGCGATCCCCGCCGCGACTTCCGCGATGGTGCCGTCGCCGCCGGCGGCGACGATCACGGCTTCGCCGCGCCATGCCGCTTCCGCCGCCATCAGCCGCGCATCGCCGGGTGCCCGGGTTTCCGCGACATCGGGCGGCAGGCCTTCGCGGCACAGCCAGTCGATGGCGCGCGCCAGGCGGCGCCGCCGGCCGGCACCGGCGGCAGGGTTGAAGATGACGAGCATGGCGCCTTGTGACGCAGCGCGATGACGATTCGCTTTCGCTGCGTTGACGCGCGCGTGACATGCGCGCGCCACATCATCCCACAGCGTGTCCTGCGTGCGCCTTCATCCAAGATTCACGTCACGCCCGGTGCCGTCGCGTTACAGCGCGGTCGCGCAACGGCGGGGCGACCGGCGCGTTGCGCGATGCGCCGGCATTCTTCCGCCGGCACGACATGATGATCGCGAGGCGCTGACGCATGAACGGAACCGAGGCGAAACGGCGATACCGCACGGTGTTCCTCTCGGACCTCCACCTCGGCACCCGCGGCTGCCGCGCGGATTTCGTGGCGCAGTTCCTGCGTTCCGTGGAATGCGAGAGGCTCTACCTCGTCGGCGACATCGTCGATGGCTGGCGGCTGCGCAAATCCTGGTACTGGGACGCGGAGCATGACGAGGTGATCCGCCTGGTGCTGCGCATGGCGCGGGCGGGGACGGAAGTCACCTACATCCCCGGCAACCATGACGAGATGTTCCGCGCCTGGCTCGGCCTGGAATTCGCGGGCATCAAGCTGGCGAAGGAAGCGGTGCACCGCACGGCGGATGGGCGGCGGCTGCTGGTGATCCATGGCGACGAATTCGACAGCGTGGTGCGCTACGCCAAGTTCATCGCGCATCTGGGCGACTGGGCCTATGACGCCGCGCTGGCGGCGAATCGCTGGTTCAACGCGGCGCGCCGGCGCTTCGGCTATCCCTACTGGTCGCTGTCGCAATGGCTGAAGCGCCAGGTGAAGGGCGCGGTCGCCGCGATCGACCGCTTCGAGGTGGCGCTGGCGCAGGAAGCGCGGCGGCGCGGGCTGGATGGCGTGGTCTGCGGCCATATCCACCATGCCGAGATGCGGGAGGTGCAGGGCGTCCTCTACATGAACGATGGCGACTGGGTGGAGAGCTGCACCGCGCTGGTCGAGCATGCGGATGGGCGGTTCGAGCTGGTGGACTGGGCGCGGGAGAACCGGCTGAGCTTCTTCCGGGGCGAGGCGCCGCCGGTGCCCCAGGCCGCCTGACGGCCTTGGGCAGCGATCAGGGCTGGGGCATGGGGGCGCTGGTGACGCCCGGCAGCCCGGGGCTGGCGCCAGCGGGGGTGGGGGAGCCGCGCCGCATCCTCATCGTCTCCGACGCCTGGGTGCCGCAGGTGAATGGTGTGGTGCGCACGCTGCAGGCGGTGGTGGCGGCGCTGCGCGCGGCGGGCGATGTCGTGGAGGTGATCGGGCCGGACCGCTTCGTCACCGTGCCGATGCCGGGCTATGCGGAGATCAGGCTCGCAGTCGCGCCGCGGCGGCGGCTGGCGCGGCTGGTGGAGGCCTTCGGGCCGGAGGCGCTGCACATCGCCACGGAGGGCCCGCTGGGCTGGGCGATGCGGGCGCTGTGCCGGAAGCGCGGCTGGCGCTTCACCTCCTCCTTCCACACCAAATTCCCGGACTATGTCCATGCGCGCACGCGCATCCCGAAGGCCTGGTCCTGGGCGCTGATGCGGCATTTCCATGGCCCTTCCTCCGGCACGCTCTGCGCCACGGCGTCGCTGGCGGCGGAGCTGCGCGGGCGGGGTTTTGCCCATGTCGTGCCGTGGTCGCGCGGCGTGGACCTGCGGAAGTTCAATCGGGATGCGGGGGCGGAGCCCGAGGCCTGGGAGGGTCTGCCACGGCCGATCTTCCTCGTCGCCGGGCGCGTGGCGGTGGAGAAGAACCTGGAGGCGTTCCTCTCGCTCGACCTGCCCGGCAGCAAGGTGGTGGTGGGGGATGGGCCGCAGCGCGCGGCGCTGGCGCGGCGCTTCCCGGATGCGCATTTCGCGGGTTGGCGGGAGAATGGGCGGCTGGCGCGGTCCTATGCCGCGGCGGATGTCTTCGTCTTCCCCTCCCGCACCGACACCTTCGGCCTGGTGCTGCTGGAGGCGCTGGCGAGCGGCACGCCGGTCGCGGCCTATCCGGTGACGGGGCCGCTGGACGTGATCGGGGATGCGCCGGTGGGGGCGCTGGACGAGGATCTGCGCAGCGCCTGCCTGCGCGCGCTGGGGGCGGACCGGGCGGCCTGCCGGGCGCATGCGGCGCGGTTCAGCTGGGAGGCCTGCGCGCAGCGGTTCCGGGACAGCCTGGTGCCGAGGGAGTGAGGGGGGGGCGTCAGGGGCGGGAGCGCCCAGGCATCACGCGCCCTCGCCGCCGCCGTCGCGCGCGGTCGATGCCGCCCCGGTGGATGGGGGCTGCAACCGGCCGGCAACGGTCGCGACCGTGCTTCCCATCACGAAGATCGCCCCGAAGGCCAGCAGGTAGTCGATCGTCAGCGTCGCGCCGGATGCGGCAACCCGGCGGCACACCTCGAAGATGATGATCGCCCAGAGGATCGAGAGCAGGTTGCCGATCGTGTAGGCGTAGAAGCGCGCGAGGATGTCGTTCTGGCCATCGCCGTCGGGCTTCGTCGCCGCTTGCGGCGCGGGAATATCGGCCGCTTGCGGCGCGGGAATATCGGCCGCTTGCGGCGCGGGGGCGGCGGACTTCGCGGCCTCGGGCGGCTTGAGCCATTCGGCGAAGGCCTTGAACACCACGACGGCGGTGATGAGGCCGAGCCCGTTGATGAAGAGGGCGTAGAGATAGACCTGGCGCTCCAGGAACCCGATGGTCCGGCCGAAGCGTGGCTGGCTGAGCAGCAGGTTCTCCGTCAGTGCCGTGTCGATGGTCAGCGCCCTGATGCTGAAGCGGTACCCGACCTTGAAGATCGGGAGCACGGTTATGGCCAAGTTGACCAGCGTTGCTGCCACGTAAAGGCCTAGGTCGATCATCGGAATGAGGTTCGGCATGGCTGGCGCTCCTGCGGCCCGGCGGGCCATCGGGCAGGCAGGTATTGTTCCGTTGTCGCACCTACAAGCGCGTCCGGGGGGGTAATTTCACGCCGCCGGGCGGCATGCTACCGATGCCGCGATGACGTCCCACCGCCCCCGACCCCTGTGCGCCGGCTGATCCGGCATCCCGCCACCCAGGCGGTGCTGGCGCGGCTGGTGGGGCTGTACCTGGCGCTGGTGGTGCGGACCTCCCGCTGGGAACTGGTGGGCGCGGGGCCGGCGCTGGCGCGGATCGCGGCGGGGCAGCCGCTGATCCTGGCCTTCTGGCATGAAAGGCTGCCGATGATCCCGCCGCTGCGGGCGCTGGCCGGGGCGGCGGAGCCCGCGGCGCTGCGCGTCACGCCGCGCGTGCTGGTCAGCCAGCACCGGGATGGCCGCTTCATCGGGGATGCCGTGCGGCGCTTCGGCGTGGAGATGATCTACGGGTCCTCCCGCCGCGGTGGCGCCATGGCGCTGGCGGGGCTGCTGCGGGCGCTGCGGGGGGGCGACCCCATCCTGATCACGCCGGACGGGCCGCGCGGGCCCCGGCGCCGCGCCGCGCCGGGGGTGGCGCAACTGGCCGCGCTGTCCGGCGCCGCGGTGGTGCCGCTGGGGGCGGCGTCCTCCGCGCATCGGCGCCTCGGCTCCTGGGACCGGATGATGTTCCCGCTGCCCTTCGGCCGCGGCGTGCTGGCCTGCGGGCCGCTGATCGACGTGCCGCGGGATGGCGCCGCGGCGGCGCTGCCGATGATCGAGGCGGCGATGGACGCCGCCTGCGCCGCGGCGGATGCGGCCTGCGGCGTGCCGGCGGAGGCGCCGCGGTGAGTCTCGTGCCGGAGGCGCGGCGATGAGTCTCGCGGGGCTGGGCTGGGCGCTCGGGGCGCGGCTGGTGGCGCCGCTGCTCGCGCTGCATGTCCGGCGCCGGGTGCGCATCGGCAAGGAGATCGCCGGGCGCATCGGCGAAAGGCAGGGCGGCGGCGCGGCGCGGCCGCCGGGGCGGCTGTTCTGGCTGCATGCGGCGAGCGTGGGGGAGACCATCTCCGCCCTGCCGGTGCTGGAGGCGATGGCCGCGCGCGACGCCGGGCTGCGCTTCCTGGTCACGACGGGGACGGTGACGGGGGCGGAGATGCTGGGCCGCCGCCTGGCGCCGGGGCTCGCGGCGCGGGTCGATCATCGGTTCATGCCGCTCGACGTGCCGGGCTGGGTGGCGCGGTTCCTGGCGGGGTGGCGGCCGGATGCGGCGGCCTTCGTGGAAAGCGAGCTGTGGCCCAACCTGCTGGCGGCGGCGCGCGGGCGGGGCCTGCCCATGGCCCTGGTGAACGGGCGGATGAGCAGCCGGTCCTTTGCCCGCTGGCGCCGCGCGCCCGCTTTGGCCGGGGAGGCGCTGGGCAGCTTCCGCCTGGTGCTGGCGCGGTCGGAGGGCGATCGCCGCCGGCTGGCGACGCTGGGGGCGGCCGGGGCGCTGTGCTGGGGGGACTTGAAGGCGGCGGCGCCGCCGCTGCCGGTGGATGCGGCGGCGCTGGCGCGGCTGCGGGCGGCGGTCGGCGGGCGGCCGGTCTTCCTCGCCGCCTCCACCCATCCGGGGGAGGAGGCGCTGGCCGTCGCCGCCCACCGGGCGCTGGTGCCGCGCTTCCCGGACCTGCTGACCGTGCTGGTGCCGCGGCACCCGGAGCGGGGGGAGGGCGTGGCGGCGGAGGCGGAAGCCGTGCTGCCCGGCGCGGTGGCGCGGCGGACGGCGGGCGGGGCGCCCGGCCCGGGCGTCTCGGTCTATGTGGCGGATACGCTGGGGGAACTCGGCCTGTTCTACCGGGTGGCGCAGGTGGCGCTGATCGGCGGCAGCCTGGTGCCGCATGGCGGGCAGAACCCGCTGGAGGCCGCGCGGCTCGGCTGCCCCATCCTGCTCGGGCCGCATACCGGCAATTTCGAGGAGGCGGTGGACCGGCTGCTGGCGGCGGGTGGCGCGCTGCGCGTGCCGCTCGGCACCCCCCCGGGGGGGGCGCTGGCGGATGCGGTGGCGGGCGTGCTATCGGATGAGGCCCGGGCGCAGGCGCTGACGAAAGCCGCCTCCGGGATTGCCGATGCGCATGCCGGGCTGCCGGGCCGGGTGGCGGAGGCGCTTCTTGATCTGCTGCCCCCTGGCCAGGGCAGCGGATCGGGCGTTCTGGTAGGAACGGGCCCGGGCGGGCGGGATGCGCCCCAGGGTCCCATCGCGTAGCGCCCGCAAGGGCACCAACAAGGGTTCGAGGAACGGTTCGGCACGATGCGAGCACCCGCCTTCTGGGCGGGCGGCGGTGGCGTGATGCCCCTGCTGCTCGCCCCCTTCTCCGCGCTCTACGCGCAGGCCACGGCGCGCCGCATGGCGCGGCCGGGCTGGCAGGCGCCGGTGCCCGTGATCTGCTGCGGCAATGCGACCGCGGGCGGCGCGGGCAAGACCACGGTGGCGCTGGATATCGGGCGGCGGCTGGCGGATCGCGGCGTCGCCGCGCATTTCCTGCTGCGGGGCTATGGCGGCACCACCAAGGGGCCGCTGCTGGTGGACCCCGCGACCCATGACAGCACGCTGGTGGGGGATGAGGCGCTGCTGCTGGCCGATGTGCGGCCGACCTGGGTTTCCGCCGACCGCGCCGCCGGTGCGAAGGCCGCGATCGAGGGCAATGCCCGCGCCATCGTGATGGATGACGGGCTGCAGAACCCCGGCCTGGCCAAGGACCTGTCGCTGCTGATCATCGATGGCGGCTTCGGCTTCGGCAATGGCCAGATCATCCCGGCCGGGCCGCTGCGCGAACCCGTCGCCGCCGCCGCCGCGCGCTGCCAGGCCGCCGTGCTGATCGGGGAGGATGAGACGGGCGCGCTGGCGCAGCTGCCGCCGGGCATGCGCGTGCTGCGCGCCAGGCTGGCGGCGGGGCCGGAGGCGGCGATGCTGCGCGGCCAGCCCGTCTTCGCCTTCTGCGGCATCGCCAACCCGCGCAAGTTCTTCGCGACCCTGCAGGAATCCGGCGCCGTGCTGGCGGGGCGGGAGGCCTTCGGCGACCACTACCAGTACGATGCCGGGGAGATCCAGGACCTGCTGGCCCAGGCGGAGGCCGCGCGCGCCCTGCTGGTGACCACCAAGAAGGACTTCGTGCGCATCCCGCCGCAGTTCCGCAGCCGCGTCACGGTGGTGACGGTGACGCTGCGCTGGGAGGAATCGGCGGAGATCGAGAGCCTGCTGGACCCGCTGGCGCAGCGCGTGCCCATTCCGGCCTGATTGCCGCATCCGGCGGCACCCTGCCTCGCCGCCCTGGCGGCGGGCGGGGCAGGGGCCGCCGAATCGCCGCCCGCGGGCTGGCGCGCCGCTTGCATCCCACCCGTCCCACCGAAGGACGGAGACAGCGGATGAAAGTCGGGGACGCGCCGGTATTCCGGAAGTTCTGGTACGTGGCCATGCCCGTCGCGAAGCTGAAGGCGGGCCCGCAGCCCTTCAGCCTGTTCGGCGAGGACATGGTGATCTGGCAGGCGGCGGATGGCACCGTCTCCGCGCTGCGCGACGAATGCTGCCACCGCGCGGCCAAGCTCTCGCTCGGCGAGATCATCGGCGATTCGATCCGCTGCCCCTATCACGGCTGGGCCTTCGGCGCGGATGGCCACTGCACCAGCATCCCGCAGCGCCCGGGCCTGACGCCGGAGATCGCGGCGCGGGCCTTCGTGAAGAAGTACCGCGTGCAAATCCGCTACGACTATGTCTGGGTCGCGGTGGAGGAGCCGCTGATGGACATCCCCCACCTGCCGGAATTCGGCGCCGCGGGGTTCCGCTTCATCGACTGCTTCCACGAGGAATGGGACATGTCGCTGTTCCGCCTCGCCGACAATTTCTTCGACCTCGCCCATGTCGCCTTCGTGCATCGCGACACGCAGGGCGACATCAAGAACCCCGTGCCGCCCTCCGAGGATGTGGAGGAGACGGAGTTCGGCATCATCAGCCGGTCCATCGTGCCGGTCGCCAACCGCCAGGTCGGGCAGGACTACACGGGCATCAAGGAGACGACGACGGTGCGCGACCGCACCGCCACCTGGTGGGCGCCCTGCACGCGCAAGCTGCACATCAAGTTCCCGAACGGGGTGCAGCACATCATCTTCACCGCCGGCACGCCGCTGGCCGACAAGAAGATCATCTTCACGCAGTTCTGCATCAGGAACGACACCGAGGAACAGGTCCCCGCCGCCGCCGCCATCGCGCATGACCGCAAGGTGACGCTGGAGGACAAGTTCATCCTGGAATCCACGCGCGCCGACGTCCCCATCATGCCGTGGGAGACGCCGGAAGCCGGCATGCCCGCCGACAAGGCGAACAACATGGCGCGCAAGAAGCTGCGCGAGATCGTCGAGCGCTACAGCGACCCCGTCGCCGCTGCCGTCCCCTCCAAGGCCGCCTGAAGGAGATGCCCCGCATGATCACGCGTCGTTCCACGCTGGTGGCCGGCCTCGGCGCCGGCCTGTCGCTGCCCGCGCTCCACGCCCGCGCGCAGATGCGCAGCACGCGCTTCACGCTGGACTGGGCCTTCTCCGGCGCCTCCGCCTTCGCCATCGCGGCGCATCGCCTGGGCTATTTCCGGGACGAGGGGATCGATGCCCGCGTCTCCCGCGGCTTCGGCTCGGGCCGCGTGCCGGTGGACATCGCCGGCGGCGCCTATGACATCGGCTTCGGCGACTTCTCCTCCATGGCGCGCTTCGCGGCGGAGAACCCGGCGATCGGCCTGGTCTGCGTGATGATGACCTTCGACGGGCTGCCGCTGGTCTGCGTCTCCCGCGCCGGCGGGCCGATCCGGGAGCCGAAGGACCTGGAGGGCAAGCGGCTGGCGGCGCCGGAAGGCGATGCGGGGCGGCAGATCTTCCCGGTCTTCGCGGAAGCGGCGGGCTTCGACGCGGCCAAGGTCAACTGGATCAGCGTCTCGCCCGAATTGCGGGAGCCGATGCTGGTGCGCGGCCAGGCGGATGCCATCACGGGCTTCGTCAGCTCCGCCGTCATCAGCCTGGAAGGGCTCGGCGTCACGCGCGCGCAGCAGAACATCATGCGCTACCGCGACTATGGCGTGCCGCTCTATTCCAACGGCGTCATCACCACGCGGCGCTACGCCGAAGCCAACCCGGACATCGTGCGCGGCATCGTGCGCGGCATCAGCCGCGGCGTGCAGCTGATGGTGCGCGACCCCGCCGCGGCGGCCGCCACGGTGAAGGAGGCGGAGCCGCTGGTGGACCTGCCGCTGGAGACGCGGCGGACGCAGATCGTGGTGGATGAGATGATCATGACCGACCATGTGAAGGCCAATGGCCTGTCGGCCGTGGTGCCGGCGCGGCTGGAGGCCGGGATCGGCATCCTGGAGAAGGTCTATCGCTTCCCCCGCCGCCCCTCCGGCGCCGAACTCTACACGGACGCCTATCTGCCGGCCCGGGCGGACCGCGCCGTGGCCTGACAGGCCGCTGTACCGGCTGGACGGTTGGGGGCTTGACGAACCGTCCGGCCGGTATAGTTAGGGGGCATGGATGATCCCCCCGTGACGACCCTGCCCGCCCCCGATGCGCGCACGCGCATCCTCGATGCGGCGGAGGCCATCGTGCAGGCCCGCGGCGTGCCGGCGCTGACGCTGGAGGCGGCGGCGCGCGATGCCGGCGTCTCCAAGGGCGGGCTGCTCTACCACTTCGCCTCCAAGGAAGCGCTGCTGGCCGGCATGCTGGGCCGGCTGGCGGAGGCGATCTCCCGCGATTTCGACCTGGTGGTGGCGGCGCAGCCGGCGGTGCGCGGCCGCGTCGCGCGCGCCCTGCTGGCCTGGGCCTTCGAGGAGATGGCCTGCGAGCACCAGGAACGCGCGGCGGCGGTCTTCCTGGCGGCCTTCCACCATGACCGCGCGCTGCTCGACCCCGTCCGCGCCGTCTTCGAACGCATCCGCGCGGCGATGGCCGGGGATGGGCTGGCGCCGGGCGTGGGCATCGCCATCATGACGGCGACGGACGGGTTGTTCATGTCCCGCGTCTTCGGGCTCTACAGCCTGGAGCCCGAGGATCTCCGCGCCCTTCGGGGGGCGCTGGAAGCGATGGTGGAGACTGCGCCATGACGCGCCGGGTGAAGCTGCTGCTGGGCGGCGTTGTGGTGGTGGCGGCGGCGGCGGGGGCCTTCCAGGCGATGCAGCCCGGCACGGCGCCGGCGCCGGTGGTGGCGACGGCCGCGGCGGCGGGCCCTGTCGGCGTCGGCGCGCTGGGGCGGGTGGAGCCGGCCTCGCGCATCCGCCGCCTGGCCCCCGGCAATGCCCAGGAAGGGGCGCGGATCGACCGGCTGCTGGTGGCGGAGGGCGATGTCGTCGCCGCCGGCCAGGTGGTGGCGGAATTCCATGACGCGGCGCTGAAGGATGCGGCGCTGGCGCAGGCGGAGGCGCAGCTGGCGCAGTCCCGCGCCAGGCTGGAGCGCACCCGCGCCGCCGGTCGCCCTTCGGAGATCGCCGCGCAGCGCGCGCGGATCGAGGCGCTGACCAGCGCCGAGGCCTCCGCCCGCCGGGACGCGGAGCGGGCGGAGCGGCTGGAGCGCACCGGCGCGGGGGCGGAGGCGACGGCGGAACGCGCCCGCTTCGCCGCCAACCGCGCCCGCGCCGAACGGGCGGAGGCGCAGGCGGCGCTGGAGACGCTGCTGAGCCCGCGGCCGGAGGACCTGGCGCTGGCGGAGGCGGAATACGCCGCGGCCGAGGCGGCGGTGGTGCGCGCGCGGGCAGAGGCCGCCATGGCCCGGCTGCGCGCGCCCATCGCGGGCACGGTGCTGCGCGTGATCGCCCGCGCGGGCGAACGCGTGCCGACCGATGGCGTGCTGGAGATGGCGGATCTCTCCGCCATCGACGTCGTGGCCGATGTCTTCGAGACGGACATGCCGCGGCTGCGCCCCGGCGCGCCGGCGGAGATCGCGGTGCCCGGCGAGGCGCGGCGCTTCGCCGCCACGGTGCGCGAGATCGGCTGGCAGGTGCGGCGCACGACGCAGGCGGGGACGGACCCGGTGGCGGCGGTGGATGCGCGGACGGTGGAGGTGCGGCTCGCGCTCGGCCCCGATGGCGTGGCGGCGCTGGCGCGGCGGTCCAACATGCAGGTGCAGGTGGCGATCAGGCCGTGAACGACCAGCCACCCCCCTTGCTGCCCTGGGCGCCGGAACTCGCGACGCCCACGGGCGGCGGCCCCGCCGCCGCGCCGCGCCGCGCGCCCGGCTTCGTGGCCGCGTCGCTGCTGGCGCTGCGCCTCGCCTGGCGGCAGCTGCGCAGCGAGAAGGCGCGCCTGGCTTCCGCCATCGCGGGCGTGATGTTCGCCTGCGTGCTGGTCTTCATGCAGCTGGGCTTCCGCGCGGCGCTGTTCGACAGCGCGACGGCGCTGATCGGCGCCATGCGGGGCGACCTGTTCCTGATGCACCCGATGACGCTGGCGAGCTTCAAGCCGGAGCCGCTGCCGCGCGGCCGTGCCTACCAGGTGCTGGCGGTGCCGGAGGTGGAGCGCGCCGTGCCGGTCTATCTGGCGCAGGCGACCTGGCGGAATCCGGAGAACGGCACGCGGCGCGCGATCCAGCTGATCGGCGTCGATACCGATGCGGGGGTGCTGGATTTCCCCGGCCTGGCGCCGCTGGTGGAGCAGCTGAAGCGGGCGGACACCGTCGCCTTCGATGTGCGGTCGCGTCCGGAATTCGGTGCCGTGGCGCGGCTGCTGGCGGAACGCGGGCCCTTTCCCGTCGAGGTCGGCAACCGGCAGGTGGATGTGGTGGGCCTGATCGAGATCGGGCCGAGCTTCGGCGCGGATGGCAACATCGTGCTGTCCGACGTGAATTTCCGCCGCGTGGTGAAGGAAAGGCTGGTGTCCGCCATCGACCTGGTCGCCATCAAGCTGCGCCCGGGTTCCGACGTGCTGGCCGTGCAGCGGCAGCTGAGGGAAATCCTGCCGGCGGATGCGATGGTGCTGACGCAGGCGGAGCTCAACGCGCATGAGCGGCGGTACTGGGAGGAGGCGACGCCGATCGGCTTCATCTTCGCCTTCGGCAGCCTGATGGGCCTCGTGGTCGGGATGGTGATCGTCTACCAGATCCTGTTCAGCGACATTGCCGGCCACCTCAAGGAATATGCGACGCTGAAGGCGATGGGGTATTCGAACTGGTATCTCGGCCGCGTGGTGCTGGGGGCGTCGCTGATCCTGGCCGTCGCAGGCTTCATCCCGGGCTTTCTCCTTTCCACCTTCCTCTATGACGTGGTCGGCGCCAGCACCTTCCTGCCGCTGGCGATGGATGCGTCCCGCGCGACATCGGTGTTCCTGATGATCTTCACCATGTGCGCGGTGGCCGGGCTGCTGGCGATGCGCAAGCTGCGGGATGCCAACCCCGCGGACATGTTCTGATGGAGACGCTGCGTTCCCCCATCCCCGTCGATCTGCGCGGGCTGAACTACGCCTATGGCGAGGG
The DNA here is from genome assembly GCF_016805305.1 of Falsiroseomonas ponticola. Taxonomy (GTDB): domain Bacteria; phylum Pseudomonadota; class Alphaproteobacteria; order Acetobacterales; family Acetobacteraceae; genus Falsiroseomonas; species Falsiroseomonas ponticola. Next base: position 66,124 of record NZ_JAERQN010000002.1, read on the forward strand.
CGAGTTGCGCCGCCTGGTGCTGCGGGATGTGTCGCTGGCGGTGCAGCCCGGGGAGATCGTGCTGCTGACCGGCCCTTCGGGCAGCGGCAAGACCACGCTGCTGACGCTGATCGGCGCGCTGCGGTCCATGCAGGAAGGCAGCGCGCAGGTGCTGGGCGAGGAATTGCGCGGCGCGAACGAGGCCGCGCGCGTGCGGCTGCGCCGGCGCATCGGCTTCATCTTCCAGAACCACAATCTGCTGGGCTTCCTGACGGCGCGGCAGAACGTGGCCATGGCGCTGGAACAGGATGGCGGGCAGTCCGAATCCGCGCGGCTGAAGCGGGCGGCGGAATTGCTGGGCGCCGTCGGGCTGGCGGACCATGTGGACAAGCTGCCCTCCCAGCTTTCCGGCGGGCAGCGGCAGCGCGTTTCCGTGGCGCGGGCGCTCGCCGCCGACCCTGGCCTGGTGCTGGCGGACGAGCCCACCGCCGCACTCGACAAGGCGAGCGGGCAGGAGGTGGTGAAGCTGCTGCGCAACCTCGCCAAGTCGCGTGGCGTGCCGATCCTGCTGGTCACGCATGACCCGCGCATCCTCGACATCGCCGACCGGATCGTGGCGATGGAGGATGGGCGCATCGTCGATACGGCCAAGGAAAAGGCGGGCTGAGATGCAGCATTTCGTGTGGAACGCCGCGCCGGGGCGCGTGGTCTTCGGCGCCGGGTCGCTGGGATCGCTGGCGGAGGAGGTGGCGCGGCTCGGCGCCCGGCGCGCGGTGGTGCTGGTGACGCCGACGCAGGCGCGGCGCGGGGCGGCGATCCTGGCCTCGCTCGGCGATCGCGGCGCGGGGGTGATCGCGCGGGCGGCCATGCACACGCCGGTGGAGGTGACGGAGGCCGCGCTGGCGGAGCTGCGCGCGATGGAGGGCGATTGCCTGGTGGCGATGGGCGGCGGGTCCGCCATCGGCCTCGGCAAGGCCTTGGCGCTGCGCACGGGGCTGCCGCAGATCGCGGTGCCGACGACCTATGCGGGGTCGGAGATGACGATGCTGCTCGGCCAGACGGAGGGCGCGCTGAAGCGCACCATCCGCGATGCCGCCGTGCTGCCGGAAGTCGTGGTCTATGACGTCGATCTCACGCTGTCGATGCCGCCGGCGCTGACCGCGACATCGGGGCTGAACGCGATGGCGCATGCGGTGGAGGCGCTCTACGCCGCCGACGCCAATCCCGTGACGTCGCTGATGGCGGAGGAATCGCTGCGGCTGCTGGCGGGCGCGCTGCCGCGCTGCGTGGCGGGGGATGCCACGGCAAGGTCCGATGCGCTGCAGGGCGCCTTCCTGGCCGGGGTGTGCCTGGGTGCCGTCAGCATCGCGTTGCACCACAAGATCTGCCATGTGCTCGGCGGCAGCTTCGGCCTGCCGCATGCGGAGACGCATGCGGTGATGCTGCCGCATGCCACGGGCTTCAATGCGCCGGCGGCGCCGGAGGCGATGGCGCGGGTGGCGCGCGCGATCGGGGCGGAGGATGCGGCGCGGGGGCTCTGGGACCTGGCGGCGCGGATCGGCGCGCCGATGAGCCTGGCGGCGCTGGGGCTGCGCGAGTCCGACCTGGACCGCGCGGCGGCGATCGCGGTGGCGAGCCCCTATCCCAATCCGCGCCCGCTGACGGAAGAAGCGATCCGCGCGCTGCTGGGCGATGCCTTCGCCGGGCGCCCGCCATCACGATAGGTGATTGACGCCTGTATCCGGGGGCGAGACGATCCCTGTACTGCAAACAGGGAGAACAATCATGTCATGGTTCCGGGGCCTCGCGGCCGCGGCCCTTGCCGCTTGCGCCGCCATCGCCGTGCCCGCCCAGGCGGGGCCCATCCTCGATGCCGTGCGCGCGCGGGGGCAGCTGGTCTGCGGCATCCATACCGGCGTCGCCGGCTTCGCGCTGCCGGACAGCCGGGGCACCTGGCAGGGCATGGATGTGGATCTCTGCCGCGGGCTCGCGGTCGCGATCTTCAACGATGCCAGCAAGGTGCGCTTCGTCGCGCTCTCCTCCTCCACCCGCTTCACGGCGCTGGGGTCGGGGGAGATCGACGTGCTGTTCCGCACCTCGACGCAGACCATGCTGCGCGACACCACGCTCGGCCTGCGCCATGCCGTCACCTATTTCTATGACGGGCACGGCTTCATGGTGCGCAACACGCTGGGCGTCTCCAAGGTCGCGGACCTCAACGGCGCGACGATCTGCCTGATCCAGGGCACGACGAACGAGCAGGTGACGGCCGACTACTTCCGCAGCATCAACGTGCCCTTCCGCCCGGTGGTGTTCGAGCGCACGGACCAGGCTTCCGAGGCGCTGCAGGCGGGGCGCTGCGATGCCTTCGGGACGGATGCCTCGCAGCTCGCGGGCGTGCGCTCCTCCATGCCGCGGCCGGCGGATTGGACCATCCTGCCGGAGCGCTTCAGCAAGGAGCCCTATGGCGCCTATCTGCGCCGTGGCGACGAGGAATGGTTCGACCTGGCGCGCTGGTACACCTACGCCATCATCGAGGCGGAGGAGCAGGGCATCACGCGGGCGAATGCGGAGGAGCAGCGGCGGACCAGCACGAACCCGAATACGCGCCGCCTGCTGGGCGTGACGCCGGAACTCGGCCAGTCCCTCAAGATCGATCCCGCCTGGGCCTACAATGTCGTGCGCGCGATCGGGAATTACGGGGAGCTGTATGACCGGCATTTCGGGCCGCAGACGCCGGTGAACCTGCCGCGCGGGCCGAACAACCTCTGGACCAATGGCGGGCTCGTTTACGCGCTGCCGCTGCGGTGAGACGTGCGCCCTCTCCCCCGATGGGGGAGAGGGCCTTGGCATCAGGCTTCCTTGTAGCGGTAGCCGAGGCCGTAGAGGGTCTCGATCATCGAGAAGTCCGGGTCCACGGCGCGGAACTTCTTGCGCACGCGCTTGACGTGGCTGTCGATGGTGCGGTCGTCCACATAGATGTTCTCGCCATAGGCGCCGTCGATCAGCTGGTCGCGATTCTTCACCATGCCGGGGCGCACGGCCAGCGCCTTCACCAGCAGGAATTCCGTGACGGTCAGCTGCACCTGCGCGCCCTTCCAGAGGCAGGTGTGCTTCGTCTCGTCCAGCACCAGGTCGCCGCGGGCGATGATGCCGCCGGCGGGGGTGCCGCTGCCCTCCGCGCGCCCGGCCTCGTTCCGGCGCAGCAGGGCGCGGATGCGTTCCAGCAGCAGGCGCTGGCTGAAGGGCTTGGTGATGTAGTCGTCGGCGCCGAGGCGCAGCCCCATCAGCTCGTCCAGCTCGTCATCCTTGCTGGTCAGGAAGATCACCGGCATGGCGCTGCGCTGGCGCAGCCGCTGCAGCAGCTCCATCCCATCCATGCGCGGCATCTTGATGTCGAGCACGGCGAGATCGACGGGCCGCGCCATCAGCCCCTGCAGGGCGCTTTCCCCATCCGTGTAGGTCCGGACGGTGAAACCCTCCTGCTCCAGCGTCATGGAGACGCTGGTCAGGATGTTGCGGTCGTCGTCCACCAGGGCGATGGTGTGCGGCACGGGTCAGGCTCCTCGGGCGCGGCAGTTGCGCGATGGGGGGATTGTGGCGGCCAATTGTGGCAAAGGCGGGTCAGGCTGCGATGGGGACGGAGAACTTCGGCTTCGAGGCCAGGAAACTGGTGCGCGCGGCGGCTTCCGCCACCCTGGCGACGGTGACGGAAGGCCAGCCCTTCGCGGCGCTGGCCACGCCGGCCGCCACGCCGGACCTGTCCATCCTGATGCTGCTGTCGTCGCTGTCGGAGCATACGCGGCACCTGCGGCAGGAAGGCCGCTGCGCGCTGATCTATGTGGGCACGCCCGAATCGGCCAACCCCCAGACGGCGCCGCGCGTGACGCTGACCGGGATGGCGGAGCCGGTGCCGGAGGCGGAGGTCGGGCCGCTGAAGGCGCGCTGGCTGGCGCGCCACCCCTATGCCGCGCTCTACGCCGATTTCGGCGATTTCGCCCTGTGGCGCCTGCGGCCGCAGGCGGCGCTGCTGGTGGGCGGCTTCGCCCGCGCCACGCGCCTGAAGCGTGCGGACCTGCTGCCGGACCCGGCGGCGGTGGCGGCGCTGGAATCGGCGGAGGCCGAGATCATCGGCCATGTGAATGCCGACCACGCCGATGCCCTGGCCGCGATGGCGGAGGGGCTGCACGGCCAGGCGCCCGGCCAGGCCTGGCGGATGAGTGCGGTGGACGGCGATGGCTGCGACCTGGCGGCTGGCGAGATCGTGATCCGCCATGCCTGGGCGGCGCCGGTTGCGGATGCGGAGGGGGTGCGGGCCGGGCTGATCAAGGCGGCGCGAGCGGGGCGGGCCGCGCTGTCTTCGTAAGGTTGAATACCGTAAACAGAAGGTGCAACAAGTAACCGGGCTGTTATCTTGATTATGGCAGCTTACCCGCCCTAATCTTGCCGCGCTCAGCGCCGAAAACGACGCCCGCGACGATGGCCGTGCCACTCAGGCGGCCACCCCCTCTGGAGGTTCCTGATGACGTCCACCGCAACCGCCCTCTCCGGGACCGGCGTCGCCGGCTCGGCGGCCGTCCATGCCAACCTGACCGCTGCGGGGCTCTACGCCCATGCGCTGCGCCGGGGCGAGGGGCGGCTTTCGGCGGATGGCGCCTTCATGGCGATCACCGGCCAGCACACCGGCCGCTCCGTCCAGGACAAGTTCGTCGTGGACGACCCGGAAGTGCATGACGCGATCTGGTGGGGCAAGATCAACCAGCCCCTGCCGCCCGCGAAGTTCGCCGGCTTCAGCGCCAAGGTGCGCGAATGGCTCGGCGCGCGCGAGGAACTCTTCACCCAGGACCTCTTCGCCGGCGCCGATACCGGCCACCGCATCAAGGTGCGCCTGGTGACGACGAATGCGTGGCATGCCCTGTTCGCCCGCAACATGTTCATCCGCCCGACGGCGGAGGAGCTGAAGACCTTCGAGCCCGACTTCTTCATCCTGCACGCCCCGGAATACGAGGCGAACCCGGCCGAGGATGGCTGCCGCACCTCGACCCTGATCGCGCTGTCCTTCGCCAAGCGCACCATCTGCATCGCGGGCACGAGCTATGCCGGCGAGATCAAGAAGTCGATCTTCACCGTCATGAACTGGCTGCTGCCCGAGCGTGGCGTGCTGCCGATGCACTGCTCCGCCAACCTCGGCAAGGGTGGCGACACCGCGCTGTTCTTCGGCCTGTCGGGCACGGGCAAGACGACGCTCAGCAGCGACCCCGAGCGCAGCCTGATCGGCGATGACGAGCATGGCTGGTCGGATACCGGCGTCTTCAACTTCGAAGGTGGCTGCTACGCCAAGGTCATCAAGCTGTCGAAGGAAGCCGAGCCGCAGATCTGGGACGCCAGCCACCGCTTCGGCGCGGTGCTGGAGAACGTCCATGGCGATGAGCACGGCGTCCTCGACCTCGACGACAACCGCTACACAGAGAATACGCGGTCCTGCTACCCGATCGAGTTCATCCCGAACATCGTGACGGGCGGCCAGGCGGGCAAGCCGAAGAACGTGGTGATGCTGACGGCCGACGCCTTCGGCGTGCTGCCGCCGATCGCCAAGCTCTCCGCCGCGCAGGCCATGTACCACTTCATGTCCGGCTACACCGCGCGCGTCGCGGGCACCGAGAAGGGCCTGGGCAAGGAGCCGCAGGCGACCTTCTCCACCTGCTTCGGCGCGCCCTTCCTGCCGCGCCACCCCGAGGTCTATGGCCGCATGCTGGCGGAGCGCATCGCCAAGGACGGCGCCGATGTGTGGCTGGTGAACACCGGCTGGACCGGCGGCGCCTATGGCACGGGCAAGCGGATGAGCATCCAGCACACCCGCGCCCTGCTGCGCGCGGCGCTGGACGGCTCGCTCGCCAAGGTCGAGTTCGTGCGTGACCCCTTCTTCGGCCTGATGATCCCGAAGGCGGTGCCGGGCATCCCCGACAACGTGCTGAACCCGCGCGACAGCTGGGCCGACAAGGCCGCCTACGACAAGCAGGCGAAGCACCTCGTCTCCCTGTTCGAGAAGAATTTTTCGACGTTTGCCGATGCGGTAGGGGACGACGTGAAGGAGGCGGCGATCAAGGCCGCGGCGTAAGCCTTTCCGGGCTGGACCATCCAGGGCGTGTCCCCATCATGGGGGCGCGCCCTTTTTCATGTCCGGACCCCTGCCATGCCCCTCGACGAGACCACGCCCCGCCGGCAGCCCCAGCGCCCGGAACCCGCGCGCAACGTGCTCGGCGGCACGCTGCTGCCCTGCTCCGTCGCACCGCTGACGGGCTTCCTCCGCGATGGCTGCTGCAACACCGGGCCGCAGGATCTGGGCCTTCACGTCGTCTGCGCCGAGGTGACCGAGGATTTTCTCCGGTTCAGCGCCTCGCGCGGCAACGACCTCTCCACGCCGCGGCCGGAATACGGCTTCGCCGGGCTGAAGCCCGGGGATCGCTGGTGCCTCTGCGCGGCGCGATGGGAGGAAGCGCGCCTGGCCGGCATGGCGCCGCCCGTGCTGCTGGAAGCGACGCATGAAGCCGCCCTCGGCGTCATCCGCCGCGATGACCTGCTGGCGCATGGGGTGTAGCGAGGCGCAGTGGCGCTCGTTGCCGCAGAGAGGGGCCGCCGGCCCCTCTCCGCACCTCTCCCCGCCAGGGGCCAGCGGGCCCCTGGACCCCAGGCTTTGCATCGGATGGTGAGGGGAGGGGCACGGCGCGAGCGCTTGCCCTACGCTTCCTCCATGCCCCTCCCCTCACCATCCGATTGAAGGGGGATCAAAGGGGCCGCTGCCCCTTTGCGGGAAAGGGGTACGGGGAAGGGGCAGAGCCTCTTCCCCGGGCCACCGGCACTACCGCGCCCGTAACCCCTGCACCGCCGCGGCGATGGCCGTTGCCGCCATGAAGGCGGCGCCGAGCAGGAAGACGGCGTTCGGATGGCCGCTATCCATCAGCCAGGCGAAGAGGATGGGCGCGACGACGCCGCCGATGTTGAAGCCGGTGGAGACGACGCCGAAGACGGCGCCGGCCTGGCCGGGGGGCGCGGCGGCGCGGACCATCATGTCCCGCGACGGCATGCAGAGGCCCGTCAGGATGCCGGAGGCGCCCATCATCACCGGGATCAGCAGCGCCGGGACGGTGGCGAGGCCGAGGGTCGCGGTGATGACGGCGCCGGCGCCGAAGCCCGCCGCGGCGACCAGGCCATGGCGCTTCGAACGGTCCGCGATCCAGCCGCCGAGCAGCACGCCGAGCGCCGAGCCCACGAGGAAGAAGGTCAGCGCGGTGGAGGCGAGGGTGAGGGAGAGGCCGTTGCCCGTGACCAGCGCCGCGACGACGAAGCCGTTCACGCCGCCGATGGACAGCGCGATGAGGATGAAGAAGCCCGTCAGCCCGATGACGGCGGGGCTGAGCACGCGGGTCGGCTGCCCGGCCTCGGGCTTCACGCGGCGGACGGGCTGGTCCGCCGGGCAGGCCGTCCAGACGAAGAGGGCAACGCCGAGGCCGATGAGCCCCGCGGCCGCGACGGCGCCCTGCACGCCGAAGGCGGCGGCGAGCCCGATCATCATGGTCGGCGCGATGGCGCCGCCGAGGTAGCCCGCGAAGGTGTGCAGCGAGAAGGCGCGGCCCATGCGCGCGCCGCCGATGCCGCCATTGAGGATGGCGTAGTCCGCGGGGTGGTAGACGGCGTTGGCGAGCCCGGCCATGGCCGCGGCCGCGACCAGGAAGGCGTAGCTGCCGGTCAGGCCGAAGAGGGTGAAGGCGCAGCCGCCCAGCACCAGCCCCGCCGTCAGCACGCGGCGCGGGCCGAGGCGATCGACCATGAAGCCGACCGGCGCCTGGGTGAAGGCGGAGACCAGGCTGAAGATGGTCATGGCGAGCCCGAGTTCGACGAAGGTGACGTCGAGCCTCTCCCGCAGCAGCGGGAAGAGGGGCGGGAAGACCATGATGTGCAAATGGCTGACGGCGTGGGCGACGCCGATGGCCGTCAGCGTGCGGCGTTCGGTGGAGGTCCAGGCGGTGGCGGGGATGTGGTCCGCGGTGGTGCTCAATGCGCTTCCGCCCAGGATTGGCCGTGGCCGACCTCCACGGCGAGGGGAACGGCCAGGTCGGCGACGCTTTCCATGATCTGGCGGACGAGGGCGCCGGTGGCCTCGATCTCGCCCTCCGGCACCTCGAACACCAGTTCGTCGTGGACCTGGAGGAGCATGCGGGCGGAGAGGTTGGCATCCCGCAGCGCGCGGGGCAGGCGGACCATGGCGCGCTTGATGACCTCCGCGGCACCGCCCTGGAAGGGGGCGTTGATGGCGGCGCGTTCGGCGCCGCCGCGGCGGACGGGGTCCTTGCTGGCGATGTCGGCGATCCAGAGCTTCCGGCCGAAGGGGGTGAGCACGTAGCCGGTGGTGCGCGCATCCTCCTTCAGCTTTTCCATGCAGTTCCGGATCCCCGGGTATTGCGCGAAATAGGCATCGATGATGCCGCGGGCCTCCCCGGGGCCGATGCCGAGCCGCGCGGCCAGGCCGAAGGCGGACATGCCGTAGATGATGCCGAAATTGATGGTCTTGGCGCGGCGGCGGGCTTCCTTGTCCACCTTGTCGGGGGGGATGCGGAAGATGTCGGAGGCTGTGCGGGAATGGATGTCCTGCCCCGTCGCGAAGGCTTCCTTCAGCGCGGGCACGTCGGCGACATGGGCCAGGATGCGAAGCTCGATCTGGCTGTAGTCGGCGGCCATCAGCACATGGCCGGGGTCGGCCACGAAGGCGCGGCGGATGCGCTGCCCTTCCTCCGTCCGGACCGGGATGTTCTGCAGGTTCGGCTCGGTGGAGGAGAGGCGGCCGGTCGAAGTGACCGCCATCGCGAAGTCGGTGTGGACGCGGCTGTTGCCGTCGAGGCGCTGGGCCAGCGCGTCCACATAGGTCGATTTCAGCTTCTGGATCTGGCGCCAGTCCAGCACGCGCCGCGCGAGGGGCACCTGCTGCTGGGCCAACTCCTCCAGCACGCTCGCATCCGTGCCCCAGGCGCCGGTGAGCTTGCTGCGCTTGCCGCCGGGCAGCTTCATCTCGTCGAAGAGGATTTCGCCGAGCTGCTTGGGCGAGCCGACATTGAAGGGGCGGCCGGCGAGTTCGTGGATCTGCTTCTCGTAGAGGGCCAGCTTCTCCGCGAAATCCTCCCCGATGCGGGCGAGTTCGCCGGCATCGATGCGGATGCCGGCCAGCTCCATGTCCCGCAGCACGCCGACCATGCGGCGCTCCACCTGTTCATAGAGCGTCAGCGCGCGGGCGGAGCGGAGTTCCGGCTTGAAGAGATGCCAGAGGCGGAGCGTGACGTCCGCATCCTCCGCCGCATAGGCCGTCGCCTTGTCGAGCGCCACACGAGCAAAACTGATGCGGTTGCGGCCGGTGCCGGTGACGCTGTCGAAGGTGATCGGCGTGTGGCCGAGATGTTTCGTGGACAGCTCATCCATGCCATGGCCATGCGCGCCGGCGCGCAGCGCGTAGGACATCAGCATGGTGTCGTCGATCGGCGCGACGGCGATGGCACCGTTGCTGTCGCGGCACAGCACTTCGAGGTCGTACTTCGCGTTGTGCAGCACCTTCAGCACGCTGGGGTCCTGCAGCAGCGGCTTGAGCTCCGCCATCGCCGTGTCGTGGTCGATCTGCTCGGGCGTGCCGGAGCCCATCAAATCGCCGCTGCCCTCATGCCGCAGCGGCACGTAGCAGGCGCGGCCGGGGGCGACGGCGATGGAGAGGCCCACGAGTTGCGCCTTCAGCGCATCGAGGCTGTCGGTTTCGGTGTCGAAGCCCATGACGCCCGCGGCGCGGGCCTCCGCGATCCAGGACCGCAGCGCCTCGACGGTGGTGACCGTCTCATAGGGGCCGAAGGGCGCGGCGCCGGGCTGCGGGGTCGGCTCCGGCGCGCTGGCATCCGGCGCGCGGGGGGCGCTGCGGACGACGGCATTGGCCTCGCCCAGGCCAAGGCGGGCCAGCAGGCTGCGGAAGCCGTTGTCGCGCAGGAATTTCTCGAGAACGGCCGGGGAGGGCGGGCGGACCTCCATCTTCTCGATGGGGCAGGGCAGGGGCGCATCCGCATCCAGCATCACCAGGCGGCGGCTGATGCGGGCCTTCTCCGCGTTCTGCTCAAGCGCTTCCCGCCGCTTCGGCTGCTTGATCTTCGCCGTATTGGCGAGGAGGTTCTCCAGGTCGCCATACTCGGTGATGAGCTGGGCCGCGGTCTTGATGCCGATGCCGGGCACGCCGGGCACATTGTCCGTGCTGTCGCCGGCCAGCGCTTGTACCTCCACCACCTTGTCGGGGGTGACGCCGAACTTCTCGAAGACCTCGGGCTCCCGGATCGGCTTCTGCTTGATCGGGTCCAGCATCTCCACGCCCGGCCGGACCAGCTGCATCAAATCCTTGTCGGAGGAGACGATGGCGACGCTGCCGCCCTCCGCCACGAAGGCCTTGGCATAGGCGGCGATGAGGTCATCGGCCTCGAAGCCCTGCAGCTCCGCCTGGCAGACGCCGAGCGCTTCCGTCGCCTCCCGGATCAGGGCGAACTGGGGGACCAGTTCGGGGGGCGGTTCGGGGCGGTGGGCCTTGTAGTCGGGGTAGAAATCGTTGCGGAAGGTGGTGCGGTTGCTGTCGAAGACGACGGCGATGTGGGTCGCGGAGTTGCGGGCGAGGAACTGGGACAGCATCTGGGTGAAGCCGAAGACGGCGTTCACATGCGTGCCGTCCGGCCGAGTCATCGGCGGCAGGGCGTGATAGGCGCGGAAGATGTAGCCCGACCCATCGACCAGGATCAGGCGCTTCTGGCCCGGCGCCACGGGCGCCACGGGATCGGACGCCACCGGGGCGACCGGGTCCGCGGCCTTTGCCGCCGTTTCCTCCCCTGCCACGACCGGCTCAGTGCCCGTGGTCGTCGCCGGCGCCCTCGGCCAGGACATGGGTGCGGGAGCAGTAGGGGCAGGTGACCTGCTTCTCCTCGATGCGGAGATAGACCAGCGGGTGGCCGAGATTGCCGCCGCCGCCATCGCAGCCGACGACGCGGCTGTGGACGATGATGGTGTCCTCCGGCGTCACCCCCGGCAGGGCGATCGGGGCATAGCCGGTCATTCGCTGGTCGCGCATGGCGGTCCTCTAGGCTGGTGGGCGGAAGATAGGCCCTGGGGGGCGGATCGGCCAGCCCGGCGCGCATGGACCAGCCCTGCGCCGCGCGCTACCGGTGGGGCCATGCAGCCAACCCACGCCATCGAGATCGCGGGCCTCCGCAAGACCTACCCCGGCGCCAAGGGGGCCGCGGGCAAGGAAGCGCTGAAGGGCGTGGATCTGGTGGTGCCCCGCGGATCCTTCTTCGGCCTGCTGGGGCCGAACGGGGCGGGGAAATCGACCCTGATCGGCATCCTGGCCGGGCTGGTGCAGAAGATCGCGGGCAAGGCCTCGGTCTGGGGCGTCGATCTGGACGCGGACCCGATCGGGCTCCGCCAGCGGATCGGCGTGGTGCCGCAGGAACTCAACCTCGACCCCTTCTTCACGCCGCGGGAGGCGATGGAGATGCAGGCCGGGCTCTGGGGCGTGCCGAAGGCGCGCCGGCGGACCATGGAGATCCTGGATGCCGTGGGCCTGGCGGACAAGGCGGATGCCTATGCGCGCAGCCTGTCGGGCGGCATGCGCCGCCGGCTGCTGGTGGCCAAGGCCATGGTCCATGCGCCGCCCGTGCTGGTGCTGGATGAGCCGACGGCGGGGGTGGATATCGAGCTTCGCGAACAGCTCTGGCGCATGGTGCAGGGGCTGAACCGGGCCGGCACCACCATCGTGCTGACCACGCATTACCTGGAGGAGGCGGAAAGCCTCTGCGACCGCATCGCCATCATCGGCCAGGGCCGCCTGATCGCGAATGAGCCGACGCGGGACCTGATCGCCAGGCTGGACGACAAGACCATCACGGTGACGGTGGCGGAGGACCTCGGCGCCGTGCCGCCCGGCCTGGCGGGGCATGAGGCGCGGCTGGATGGGCCAAGGCGGCTCGAGATCCGTTATCGCGCGCGGGAGACGCGCGTCGAGGATATCCTGGACGCGGTGCGGGGCGCGGGCCTCGCCATCCAGGACTTGTCCACCAAGGAGGCCGACCTGAACGCCATCTTCCTGCGGCTGACCCGGGAACAGGTCGCGGCTTGATCCGGGCGCTGCTGGCCGCTTCCGCGCTGCTGCTGGCGGCGGCCTGCACGCCGGTGGTGATGCCGGCCGGCCCGCCCGTGGCCCTGCCGCGGCTAGAGGAGGCGGCCGTCATCGCCGCCGATGGCGCCCGGCTGCCGATGCGGGTCTTCCCGCCAGAGGGCGCGCCCCGCGCCGTGATCCTGGCCCTGCACGGCTTCAACGACCATAGCGGCAACTTCCTGACCGACAGCCTGGAAGCCCTGAAGCAGGCGGGCATGCTGGTCTATGCCTATGACCAGCGCGGCTTCGGCCGGGCGCCCAACCGCGGCTACTGGGCGGGGGCGGAGACGATGGCGGCCGATGCCGCCGCGGCCGCGCGCCTGCTGGCCGAACGGCATCCGGGCCTGCCGCTCTTCATGCTCGGCGAGAGCATGGGGGCCGCGGTCTCCATCCTGGCCGCGGGCATGGACCCCGCGCCGCCGGTGCGCGGCTACCTCCTGCTGGCGCCGGCGCTGTGGAACCGCGAACTCATGAATCCCCTCATGCGCGGCGGCATCTGGCTGGCGGAGCGCACCATCCCGGCCCTGCCGGTCACGGGCGGCGTCGGCGGCGTGGTGGCCAGCGACAACGAGGCCGCGCTGCGCCGGCTGGGGCGCGACCCCCTGGTGATCCGCGTGACGCGGGTGGATTCGGCGCTCGGCCTGATGGATCTGATGGACAAGGCGGTGGCGGCGCTGCCGCGCTGCTGCGGGGGGGCGCCGGCGCTACTGCTCTATGGGGAGCGGGACATGATCGTGCCGCCGCGCATGACCCGCGCGGCGGTGGCCAGCGTGCCGCCCGAGACGGGGCTGCGCATCGGCGTCTATGCCGGCGGCTACCACCTGCTGCTGGCGGGCGGGAACCGGGAGGAGGTGGTGCGCGACATCCTGGCCTTCATCGAGGACCCGCGGGGGCCGCTGCCATCGGATGCGGAACAGCGGGCACCGGGGTGGCTGGCACGCTGAGGCTTGCCAGCGTGCTGGCGCGATAGGGTTGTCGCTCAGTCGGCCTCGTCCTGGCCGGCCCAACCTTCCAGATCCCGACCCGCATAGAGAAGCCGCAGGATGGTCACGGTCGATCCCGTGACCTGGAAGGCAATCGTGACCCGCCGGCGGTAGCCGAGGGTGCGGAGGCCCGGCCGGATGGCATCACGCCGCGTGCCGCGCTCCGGGAACTCGGCCAGGCCGAGGCAGTGCCGCCGTAGCGCCTCCACATAGCCAAGGGCGCGTTCGGGCAGGGAGGCATCGGCGATGACGTCGTAGAGGTCGCGGAGGTCGTCGAGCGCTTCCGGCGCGAAGACGACCCTATGCGTCACGCCGCGTCTTCAGCCTTGCCGCGTGATGCGCCCTGAGCGCGGCGCCAACCGCATCGGCACCCATCGCCCTGCCGGGGTCGGCCTGCATGGCGTCCTGCACGGGGGCCACTTCCTCGCGCAGCCAGCGTTCGACCGCTGCGTCACGCTCCCGCAGCGCGCGCAGGCCGGCGCGGACGACCTCGCTGGCCGAGGCATAGCCCCCGGTCGCGACCAGCTCGTCCATGTAGCGCGCCTGGTCGGGCGGAAGGCTGATGGTGCGCTTCTCAGCGGTGGCCATGGCGGAAACTCCAGGGCGATGCGGTATGAAGGCATCATACCGCACCGGCGCAGCCTCAGCCCAGCGTCTTGAACACCGCGAACAGCTCGTTCTTCGCCTCGAAGCCGATGCCCGGGATGGTCGGCATCGCGACCTTGCTGTCCACCACCGGCACGTCATCCGCGAAGCCGCCGAAGGGATGGAAGACCTCCGGGTAGCTCTCATTGCCGCCGAGGCCCAAGCCCACCGCGATGTTCAGCGCGAACTGGTGCCCGCCATGGGGCACGCAGCGGCGGCGGGACCAGCCGTGCTGGGCCAGCATGTCGAGGGTGCGGAGATACTCGACCAGGCCATAGGACAGCGCCGGGTCGAATTGCAGGATATCCCGGTCCGGCCGCAACCCGCCATGGCGGATCAGGTTGCGCGCATCCTGCATGCTGAACAGGTTTTCGCCCGTCGCGATCGGCGGCGCGTAATGCTCGGCCAGCGTGGCGTGGGTGGAATAGTCCAGCGGGTCCAGCGGCTCCTCGTACCAGCGCAGCCCCATGGGGGCGAGCGCCGCGGCATAGGTCAGCGCGGCATGCAGGCCGAAGCGGCCATTCACGTCCACCGCGAGCTTCGATCCATCGCCGCCCAGCAGCTTCACCACCGCCTCGATCCGGGCCATGTCCTCGGCCAGCGCATCCTTCAGGGACGTGCCGGGCGCGCCGCCGATCTTCATCTTCACGGTGGAATAGCCCATGCCGAGGTAGCGCTTCATCTCCTCGACCAGCTGGTCCACGCCCTTGCCGGGGTAGTAGTAGCCGCCCGCGGCATAGACCCAGGCCGCCGGGTCCGCGACGCCGTTGTTGAAGCGGTCCGCCAGCAGCTTCCAGAGCGGCACGCCATCCAGCTTCGCCGCCGCGTCCCACAGCGCCATGTCCAGCACGCCGACGGCCACGCTGCGCTCCCCATGCCCGCCCGGCTTCTCGTTCTTCATCACCGCGTTCCAGGCGCCGGCGGGGGAGAGCTTGCCATCGGGCCGCGTGATCTGCGCTTCCGTCGCCTCCAGCAGCCGGGGGATGAAGCGCTCGGCCAGCAGGCCGGGCTGGGCGTAGCGGCCATTGCTGTTGAAGCCGAAGCCGGTGGCGCGCTTGCCGCCCGCATCCTCCACCGTGACCGCGACGATGGAGGCGGTCATCTTCGAGAAGTCGATATAGGCATTGGCGATGGCGCTCGCGATCGGCGCCGTGCCCTGCTTCACGCTGACGATGCGCATCTGCTGGCTGTTCCTGTGACCTGGTCCCCACCTTGTCGCCCCGCCCCGCTTGGCGGCACAAGAGGGGGAGGAAGAGGAAACAGCATGCCCGACATCCTGCACGAGACCCGCGGCCGCATCGCCTGGACCACGCTGAACCGGCCCGAGAGCCGCAACGCCATGACCTTCGCGATGTATGAAGGCCTGGTGGAACAGGCGGAGCGCGTGACGAAGGACGCCGGCATCCGCGCCTGGGTCATCACCGGCGCCGGCGGCAAGGCCTTCGCGGCCGGCACCGACATCAGCCAGTTCCGCGAATTCAAGTCCGGCCAGGACGGGCTCGACTACGAGAAGCGGATCGACCGCGTGCTGTCCGCCGTCGAGGATTGCCCGAAGCCCGTCATCGCCGCCATCGCGGGCGCCTGCACGGGCGGCGGGCTCGGCATCGCCGCGGTCTGTGACCTCCGCATCGCCTCCGCCAATGCCAAGTTCGGCGTGCCGGTGGCGCGCACGCTGGGCAATTGCCTCAGCACCTCCAATGTCTCCCGCTTCGCGACGCTGATCGGCCCGGCGAAGCTGAAGGAGCTGATCTTCACGGCACGGTTGATGGAGGCCGAGGAGGCGCGCGCGGCCGGGCTGATCAGCGAGATCCTGCCGACGCCGGAGGCCGTGGTGGAACGCGCGATGGACCTGGCGGAGACGGTGGCCGGCATGGCGCCGCGCACGCTGACGGCGACGAAATTCGCGCTGAAGCGCCTGCGCCTGGCGGCTGGCCAGATCCAGGGCGACGACCTGGTGGAGCTCTGCTTCGGCAGCCAGGATTTCCGCGAGGGGATGGAGGCCTTCCTCAACAAGCGCGCGCCGAACTGGACGGGGAACTAGGCGGGCGGCATGCTTCCTCCAATCGATAAGACGATTGGAGGAAACGCATGGTCACGAGACGCCTGTTGATGGGCGCGGCGGGCGCCTGCGCGCTGCCGCTGCCCGGGTTCGCGCAAGCGGCCTATCCCACGCGCCCCGTCTCCATGCTGGTGGGCTTCGCGCCCGGCGGCGGCACGGACATCATCGCGCGCCTGCTGCAACCCGCGCTGAGCGAGGAATTCGGCCAGCCCATCGCGATCGAGAACCGCGCCGGCGGATCGGGCACCATCGCGGCGACGCAGAATGCGCGCGGGCGGCCGGATGGCTACCAGATGCTGATGACGACGGTCAGCGCCAGCGCCGTGGTGCCCCCCACCATGAACCCGCCGCCCTTCGACATCATCACCGACCAGACGGCGGTGGTGCTGGCGGGCACGGTGCCGCTGGTGGCGGTGGTGCCGCTGACCTCGCCGGCACAGAATTTCCGCCAGTTCCTGGACCATGCGAAGGCCAATCCGGGGAAGCTCAACTACGCCTCCTCCGGCATCGCCACGCAGCAGCACCTGGCGAGCGAATTGCTGAGCTACGCCGCGGGGCTGTCCATGCAGCACATCCCCTTCCGCGGCACGGGCCAGGCGGTGAACGAGATCCTGGCCGGGCGCATCGACATCGCGATCGACACGCTGCCGACCTACCTGCCGCATATCCGCGCCGGCCGCGTGCGGGCGCTGGCGACCACGCTGCCGGACCGCGTGCCGACCCTGCCGGATGTGCCGACCGTGGCCGAGCACGGCTTCCCCGGCTTCGATTCCGCCGTCTGGTACATGGTGATGGGCCCGCCCGGCCTGCCGGACGCGATCGCGCAGCGCTGGGTGGCGGCGGTGAACAAGGCGCTGGCGGAGCCCACGCTGCGGCAGCGGGTGATGGATGCGGGCTTCATCCCGGGCGGCGGCTCCAGCGCCGATGCGGCGGCGCTGCTGCGGCGGGATGCGGCGAAGTACGCGCAGCTGATCCGGGCGGCGAATATCAGGTTCGAGTAGGCTGCCCGGGGGAAACGCCGTTTCCCCCGCACCCCCTTTGCCAGGGCCGAGCCGGCCCTGGACCGTCCTCAGTCGCCGGCGGCGATGCCGTCGCGGCGCGGGTCGGCGGCGCCCTCCAGCGTGCCGTCGGGCAGGCGGCGGATGATCTGCAGGCCGGTGTTCATCACCACGGCGCGGGGCGCATGGCCGAGGGTGGTCAGTGCGGGCGCCAGGGCCTCGAGCGGCGTGCCGCGCTCCAGCTCCTCCACGCCATTCTGCGCGCCGATGCGGGGGCGGGCGGTGGCGGCCTCGGCATTCGCGCCATGGGCCAGAAGGTCGATCAGCGCGGCCGCCACGGCATCCGGGATGCGCGCGCCACCACCGGCGCCGAGAACGATCACGGGCCGGCCATCTGCGCCCATCACCATGGTCGGCGCCATGGTCGTGACGGGGCGCTTGCCGGGCTCCAGCCGGTTCTGCGCGGGTGCCTCCGCCGTGCCGGGGCTGGTGGCGAAATTCGTCATGCCGTTGTTGAGCGTGACGCCCATGGCCGCCAGCTCGGCGCCGAAATTCAGGTTGTTGGTGGTGGTGAGGGAGACGGCGTTGCCGCTGGCATCGACGATGACGACCTGCGTGGTCGCGGCCTCCGCCCAGGGATCGCTCTCCGCGGGCAGGGCGCCGCGCCGGTCGGGCGGCGTGCCGGGTGCCACCTGCGCCATGGCGCGGTCGGTGCTGGCGAGGGCCGCGCGGTCATCGAGGTAGCGGGCATCGACCAGCCCGCGCAGCGGCACCGAGACGCGATCGGGGTCGCCGATCCAGCGGCGACGGTCGGCGCTGGCGAGGCGGCTCGCCTCGAGGAACAGATGCGCGGCCTCCGCGCTGTCCCGCGCCTGGCGCGCGATGCCGAGGCGCTCCGCGATGCCCAGCGTCTGCAGCACGGCGACGCCGCCCGACGATGGCGGGGCGGCGGTGCAGACCTGATGCGCGAAGGCCGTCATGCAGATCGGCTCGCGCTCCACCGCGCGATAGGCGCGGAGGTCGTCGAGGGTGATCCAGCCGGGGACGGCATGGGCCTGCGTCGCCTCGACCAGTGCCTGGCCGATGGGTCCGCCATGGATGGCGGCGGGGCCGAGCGTCGCCAGCAGGCGCAGCGCCTCCGCCTGGTCCGGGTTGCGGAAGGGCGCGCCGGGGGCAAGCGGCTCGCCGGCGGCGTCGAAATAGAGGGCGCGCAGCGCGGGCACGCGGCGGAGTTCGGCGGCGCGGGCGCGGATGACCTGCGCCAGGTAGGGCGGCAGGGGAAAGCCCTGCTCGGCCAGCGCGATGGCGGGGGCGATGAGCTCCGCCCAGTGCAGGCGGCCATGCGCTTCCCGCGCCAGGGCGAGGGCGGCGATGGCGCCGGGCACCGCGACCGAGCGGCCGGAGCGCGCGACGGTGGCGGGGCCGACACCGCCCGCGGTCAGGCGGTCAGCGCTGGCGGCGGGGGCGCTGGCGATGCCCTCGAAGAAGCGGAGCCGCCGCTGGCCCTCGTCCCAGACCAGGACGAAGGCGCCGCCCAGCAGCCCGCTGGCGTGGGGCTCGGCGACAGAGAGCACGGCCTGCGCCGTGACGGCGGCATCGATGGCGGTGCCGCCGGCGCGCAGTATCGCGAGCGCCGCTTGCGTCGCATGCGGGCTGGCGGTGGCGACCATCTGGCGCGGGGCCCTCGCGGGCTCCGCGAAGGCGGGCGTTGTTGCCAGCAGCAGGGCGGCGAGAAGGCGGCGCATGGGTTCAGTTTCTCCGCGCGAGGACTTCCTTGTTGACGACGATATCGGGGTCGAGCGTGCCGGCGAAGCAGGCGAGGCAGGCCTCGGCCGCATCCATCGCCATGCGCGCCAGGCCTTCCGCCGTGCTGGCGGCGACGTGGGGGGTGAAGATCAGGTTGGGTGCGGTCAGCAGGGGGATCGCGGTCTCCACGGGCTCGTCGTGGAAGACGTCGATCCCCGCGGCGCCGAGATGGCCGGAACGCAGCGCGGCGTCGAGCGCCGCTTCATCCACCAGCGTGCCGCGGGCGGTGTTGATGAAGAGCGCGCCCTTCTTCATGCGGGCCAGGAAGGCGCCGTTCACCATGTGGCGGGTGGAGGCGTCGGAGGGGCAGTGGATGGTGACGATATCGGCTACCGCCGCCGCTTCGGCCGCATCGTCCACCGGGATGAAGCCGAGGCCGCGGATGGCTCCCTTGCCGATGTTGGGGTCCCGCACCAGGACCTTCATGCCGAAGGCGGCGCAGAGCTTCGCGACCCGCGTGCCGATGCGCCCGAAGCCTACCACCAGCACGGTCTTGCCGGCCAGGTCGAAGGTGGGGAGGTTCGGCTGCCCGCCCCAGACGGGCTTCGCCTGGCGGAGGTTGGCGTCGTAGCCGGAAAGCTGGCGGGCGCAGGCGAGCATCAGCATCAGCGCGTGTTCGGCCACCGAGACCGCGTTGGCTTCGGGCGTGATGGTGAGCGGGATGTTGCGTTCCGTCAGCGCGGGCACGTCCACCGCATCGTAGCCCACGCCGTGGCGGGCGAGGATGCGCAGATTGGTGCAGTGGCTGAGGAAGGGCCGGTCGATGCGGATGGTGCGCACGATCAGCGCGTCGGCCTTCGGCAGGTTCCGCGCCAGGCTTTCCGGCGAGATGTCCATCAGCACCTCGACGGTCACGCCTTCGGTCGCGCGCATCTTCTCGATGGCCGCTTCATGGATCGGTCTTACGCAGATGACGTGCGGCATTGACGGGTCTCATTTGAAAAGCCCCCTCCGCTGGAAGGGGGGTTGGGCGCACTGCGCCCAACGGTGGGTGAGGGGGTGACGCTTAGAGTTGATGGTGGGCCTGCGGCCCCAGGATCGCTTCCCGGAACCTGGCCGCGAGGTAGGCGCCTTCCCGCGGCGGCAGTTTCAGCGGCAGGTTGGCCGCGTCGATCTTGATGACGGCGACAAGGGGCGCTGTCGCGCTGTGGATGGCGTCCCGCAGCGGCGCGATGCCGTCCGGCGTCGTGATGGTGCGGGCATCGGCGATGCCGGCGCCGCGGGCGATGGCGGCCAGGTCCACGCCGTGTTTCGTCGCCGTCTCCTGCCCGCCGGTCTCGCCGTAGTGTTCGTTGTCCAGCACGACGATGGCGAGGTTGGGCGGCTGCTTGGTGGCGATGGTGGCGAGTGCGCCGAGGCCCATCAGCGCCTCCCCATCGCCGGTGATGACCAGCACGCGGCGGCTGGGCTGGGCGAGGGCCAGGCCGAGCCCCATCACGGCCGCGCCGCCCATCCCGCCCCAGAGGGGCAGGTTGTTGGGGCAGTCGCCGGCCGCGGTGATGTCCCAGGCGGGGGCGCCGAGGCCGGCGATGACGAGGAGGTCGCCGCGATCCGCCAGCAGGGCGTTGACGACGGCGCGGCGGTCGAGCTTGCCGGAGGGTGCGAGCATGGCCCTCAATCCTTCCCGAAGGTCTTGGCGCCGATCAGGCGCTGGCCGAGCAGCGTCGCCGTGGGCCGGTAGGTGTTGAAGGCCATGCGGATGGTGGCGTCCACGCAGGCTTCCACGTCGCCCGGCACGTCGGCTCGGCGGACCAGCGTGCCCATGGCTTCCAGCACCGTCTGGGTGGCGTTGCCCATGGGCACCTGGGCCGGGTTGAACTCCCCATAGTCGCCGCGCATGGTCACGATCATCGGCATCGGCGTGCGGTGCAGGATGGGCAGGGACAGCATGTTGATGCAGTTGCCCACGCCCGAGGATTGCATCAGCAGCACGCCCTTCACGCCGCCCATCCAGGCGCCGGAGAGGAGCGCGATGCCTTCCTCCTCCGTCGTCAGGGTGACGACCGTGATCTCGTTGTCCGCGATGCAGCGCTTGATGAGGCGGGAATGCCCGGCATCCGGCACCAATGCCACCTGGGTGATGTTCTGGGCCTTGAGCACGGCGTAGATGCGGTCGGGCCACTCGGCCGCCGCATCGGGGCGCATTTCCAGCGCGTCGCGATCCATCTCGTTCCTCCGCAAGGCGGGCAGGATCGGGGGTGGAAATGGTGTTGGCAAGCCGGGCCGGGCAGCCTCACGCGCCGCGCAGCAGCCAGGCGGCGAGGATACCGCCCAGCCCCTCCAGCCCATCGATGAAGCCGGGCAGGGCCGATGGCAGGGCGGCGACGGCGAGGGAGAGCGCGCCGCCGGCCAGCAGCAGGACCAGCAGGATGGCCAGGAAGACCTCCACCGCCACCAAGGCGACCAGCAGCGCATGGGCCACGGGCTGGCCGGCGGGAGGGGCACCTTCGGCCGCCGTCCGCAGCCTGGTGCGAAGCGCGGCATGCGGGACGCGCAGCGCCGCGCCGATCAGGCCGCACAGTACGAGGGCGATGGTGCCGAGGCTGGGCAGCATCGGCACCAGGACGATCGCGTAGAGCGAGGCGAAGATGACGAGATGCGCCAGCAGCCGCAGATTGTCGGGGATATCCGGCGCACCGAAGAATGCATGGTTGCCGACCGATACGGCGAGGATGTCGGTGCCGAGCATCGCCAGGTACAGCGCGGCCGCCAGCAGCGGCACCACGGGCAGGGAAAGAAGGACGTGCAGCGATCCCATGATCGCCGGGCGGGCGCAGAAGCCGCGCCGGTGCAGGGCGCGCCCGATCCCTAGCGTGACCGCGAGGCAGGGCTGCATCACCAGTGGCAGCAGCGTGAAGAGAGCGATCAGCCGCAGGGTCGGATAGACCGTCTCCGCCTGCAGGCCGAGGTGAAGGATGCCGAGGCTGGCCAGGATCGCCGCCGGCCAGGCGATGCACCAGAGCAGGCCCAGCCGGCCCTGCCGAAGGGCAAGGTGGCCGAGCAGCAAGGCGGCGAACCCGGCCAGAAACCCGCCGGCCAGGGCCGGCGTCACGGCTTCGCCGGGCCGGAGGCCGGCGGCGGCCTCCAGGCCAACAACAGTGGCCGCGGCGCCGATGGAGGCCGCGACCAGCCCGAGCCCCGGGCTGGCAAGGCCGCCCGGGTTGCGGTCCTGGGTTCCGATCGCGATGGCGCCGAAGGCCACGACGAAAGTGGCGGCATCCGCGGCGTCATGGCCGGCGACCAGGCGGGCGACCTCCGCCGCGACGACGAAGGCGCCGATGCCCCAGCCCAGTTGGCGCAGCAGGCCGCCGCCCCGCATGCAGGCATAGGCGATGAGAACCGCCACCAGGCCTACCGCCGCGAGGATGCGCCGCCATGGCGCGGCCGCGGAAGCCAGGCCCAACTGGTTGCCCAGCGGTTCGGCCCAGCCGAAGGCGATCCAGGGCAGCAGGAGGCAGAGGAAGGGCAGCGGCAGGGCCAGCACGGCGCAGCGGTCAAAGGCGGAGCCGGCCGGGCTTCCCCCCGGGCCGTCCAGCCACCGGCCCAGCACGCCCTGGGCTTCATCGAGCAGCCAGGTCGCCCGCTCACGCGCCGGCAGGGGCGCAAGCCATCGCAGCAACCCGTCTCGCCCCGGCCCGCTTATCGCCCGGCCCGCGCACCAGGCGGCGATTCCGGCGCCGAGCAGGGCGAGCAGCAGGGCGGCCAGCGCCATGGCGGGTGCGTCGTCCAGGGCTGCCACGGGGGTGGCGCCCAGCAGGGGCAGTTCCGTCATCGGCCGAGGCGTCCCGCGTCGTCCCGCGCAGTATGCGGAGTCGGTGCGATTCCTCAACGAGGCGCGCGATTTGCTCTCTCGCCTCGCCGCATCGACCTGCGATAGGAAGGGCCATGCCCTTCGCCCAGATCGTCGGCGGCACGCGCCACGTCTTCCCCGATCTTCGCCGGCTGCTGGCCTGCGCCACCCCTTTCCGGTCTGGCGATGCGCTGGCCGGCGTCGCGGCGGAGTCGGCGGCGCAGCGGGTGGCGGCGCAGCGGGCGCTGGCCGACCTGCCGCTGCGCCATTTCCTCGATGAAGCCGTCGTGCCTTACGAGGATGACGAGGTCACGCGGCTGATCCTCGATGGGCATGATGCGGCCGCCTTCGCACCGGTGGCGCACCTGACCGTCGGTGGCTTCCGGGACTGGCTGCTGGCCGAGGCCGATCCGGCCGCCATCACCGCGCTCGCCCCGGGGCTGACGCCGGAGATGGTGGCGGGACTGACGAAGATCTGCCGGCTGCAGGACCTGGTGGCCATCGCAGCCAAGTGCCGGGTGACGACGCGCTTCCGCAACACGCTCGGCCTGCCGGGGACGCTGTCGATCCGGCTGCAGCCGAACGACCCGGTGGATGACCCCAAGGGCATCGCCGCGCAGGTGCTGGACGGGCTGCTGCTCGGCGCCGGCGATGCCGTGATCGGCGTGAACCCCGCCACCGACAATGTGGACAATCTCTGCCGCGTGCTGGGCCTGCTGGATGCGGTGCGGGACCGCTACGCCATCCCGACGCAATCCTGCGTGCTGGCGCATGTGACGACGACGATGCTGGCGATGGAGCGGGGCGCGCCGGTCGATCTCGTGTTCCAGTCCATCGGCGGCACGCAGGGGGTCAACACCTCCTTCGGCGTCTCGCTGTCCGTGCTGCGGGAGGCGCATGAGGCGGCGCTGGCGCTGAAGCGGGGCACCGTCGGCGACAACGTCATGTATTTCGAGACCGGGCAGGGCAGCGCGCTGTCGGCCAACGCCCATCACGGCGTGGACCAGCAGACGCTGGAGGTGCGCGCCTATGCGGTGGCGCGGGAGTTCCGGCCGCTGCTGGTGAACTCCGTCGTCGGCTTCATCGGCCCCGAATACCTCTATGACGGCAAGCAGATCATCCGCGCGGGGCTCGAGGATCACTGCGCCGGAAAACTGCTCGGCCTGCCGATGGGGGTCGATGTCTGCTACACCAACCATGCGGAGGCCGACCAGGACGACATGGATGCGCTGCTGACGCTGCTGGGCGTGGCCGGCGTGACCTATGTGATGGGCGTGCCGGGGGCGGACGACACGATGCTGGCCTACCAGTCCACCTCCTTCCATGACGGGCTCTATGCCCGCGCCGCGCTGGGCAAGAAGCCCGCGCCCGAATTCGCGGCCTGGCTGGAACGGATGGGCCTGGCGGAACGCACGCCGGAAGCGCTGCCCGCGCCGATGACCGTGGCGGGGCTGCTGTGAGCGCGCCGGTGCTCTGGCGCGACCTGCGCCGCTTCACCAGCGCGCGGGTCGGGCTCGGGCGTGTGGGCCATGCGCTGCCGACGGCGGCGCATCTCGATTTCCAGGAAGCGCATGCGCAGGCGCGGGATGCGGTGTGGTCGGCGCTCGACGTGCCGGCCTTGCAGGCGGTGCTGCCCGGCGCGCGGGTGGTGGCCTCCGCGGCACCCGATCGTCGATCCTACCTGCTGAGGCCCGACCTAGGGCGGCGCCTGGCGGAGGGCACGGTGCTGGAAGCGCGGCCCGGCTGCTTCGCCATCGTGGTGGCGGACGGGCTCTGCGCCAGCGGGGTGCAGGCGCAGGCGGCGCCGCTGCTGGCCGCGCTGGCGCCCGGGCTGGAACGGGCGGGTTGGGCGGTCGCGCCTCCCGTCATCGCGACCCAGGCGCGCGTCGCGATCGGGGACGATATCGGCCAGGCGCTGGGCGCGGCGATGGTGGCGGTGCTGATCGGGGAGAGGCCGGGCCTCTCCTCGCTGGACAGCATGGGCATCTACCTGACCCACGCGCCCCGCACCGGCCGCAACGACGCGGAGCGCAACTGCATCAGCAACATCCGTCCGGGCGGGATTTCCCCGGCGGATGCGGCGGCGAAGCTGCTCTGGCTGGTGGCGGCGGCCCGGCGGCTGGGCCTGACGGGCGTCGGCTTGAAGGACGAACAGCCGGCGGCGCTGGAGGGTGAGGCAAGGCCGGTGATCGGCGGGTAGTCAGCCCGGCAGATGCACCGCCAGCCACAGCGCGGCCTCGCTGGTCCAGGCCACGCGGTGGCGGCAATGGGCCGGCAGCACGGCCCAGTCGCCGGCCACCATCCGCCTTTCGCTGCCATCGTCGAAGGCGAGCCCGGCCTCGCCCGAGACCAGCAGCACGAATTCGGTGCTGGGCTGGTCGTACCAGAAGCCGGCGGGGCTGGCGGCGCGGCGGCTCGCGATGCGCTCCACCGTCACACCCTTCTCCGCCAGCAGGGTGGCGACGGCCTCGCCACCCTCCCGCGCCGCGGCGCCGGCGCCGAGCGCGCCGAAGCGGGGGTTCGGGTTCACGCGGCCAGCGCCGCTTCCACCGCCTGCGCCACGCTGAACAGCTTTGCATCCCCCATGTGTTCCCCCATCAGCATGAAGCCCACCGGCGCCTCGCCCGGCCGGTGGCAGGGGATGGAAATGCCGCAGCGGTCGAGGAAGTTGCCGACCGTGGTGTTGCGCAGCAGCAGCAGGTTGATGCGGCCATACTCGGCCTCCTCCTCCACCGCCGCGATCGGCGGCGGGACCAGCGGGCAGGTCGGCATCACCACGGCATCGAAGCCGGCGGTCGCCCGCGCGAAGGCGGCGATGATGCGGGCGCGTTCCTGCATCAGCCGGATGTAGTCGGCCGCGGTCATCCTCGCGCCGCCCTTGATGCGCCCGAGGATGCGCGGGTCGTAGCGATGGCCCTCTCGCTCGATCAGCCCCTCATGCCAGGCGAAGGCCTCGCTGGCCGCGAAGGTGCCGCGGGCATTGGCCTTCGGGATATCGGCCAGTTCCGGCACCGTCAGCGGCGTGACATGGGCGCCGGCGGCGGAAAGGGTGGAGAGCGCGCGTTCGAAGGCCGCGGTCACGGCGCCATCCCAATCCCCGGTGACGTAGCCCTGCAGCACGCCGAGTCGCAGCCCCGCCACGGGCAGGGGGGCGACCGGGGCGGCTTCCTCCGCCCCCGCCATGAAGGCATCGACCGTGGCGCAGCACTGCACGCTGCGGGCCAGGGGGCCGAGGCTGTCGAGGGAGAAGGAGAGGGGCAGCGTTCCCTCCAGCGTCACGCGCTTCGCAGTGGGCTTCCAGCCGACGATGCCGCAGAGCGCCGCCGGGATGCGGCAGGACCCCCCGGTGTCCGACCCCAGCCCCGCGAAGCCCATCCCATCCGCCGTCGCCACCGCGGCGCCGGAGGAGGATCCGCCGGGCAGCCTTCCCGTCGCCCGGTCCCAGGGGCTGCGGGGCGTGCCGTAATGGGGGTTCACGCCAAGGCCGGAGAAGGCGAATTCCACCATGGTGGTGCGCCCCAGCACCACGAAGCCCGCGCGCTGCAGCCGGGCGACGGAAGGCGCGGTCGCGGTGGCCGGCGCGGCACCGTCCAGCGCCACGGAGCCCCCGCGCGTGACCTGCCCGGCCTCGTCATACAGGTCCTTGATGCTGATCGGGATGCCCGCGAAGGGGGAGGGGGCGCGGCCCGCCTTGCGCAGCGCGTCCATGGCATCGGCCTGGGCGCGGGCCTGGCTGGCCTGGACCACCATGAAGGCGCGGGACCCTTCGCCGGCCGGGTCGGCGATGCGGGACAGCGCCTCCTCCACCAGGGCCCGCGCCGTGGTCTGCCCGCTGGCCAGGGATTGCGCGGCCTCGGCGATGGTGGGGAAGGACATGCTGGCGAAATCCCGCTGCGGTGTGGCGGGATGCTGCGCAGGACGGGGGGCTTGTGCAACCCTCGGCGCCGGCCGTCAGGGGCGCGGCGTCGCCTCGCCCTGGTCATTCGCCGGCGGAACCGCCAGGATCAGCTGGACGGCCCAGGGATAGAGGAGAAAACCCACGGCGGCCGCCGGCACCAGCGGCACCTCGTTCTCCTCCGCCTCCTCGACCTCGTCCTCGCGGTCCATGTCCATGCCCTCCACCCACGGGAGGGCAGCGCGCGAGGGCCCGTCCCGTTCCCGCCGCCGCGACGCGCAGCACGGATTTGACAGGATGAGCCCCTTCAGTTGTAGGATGACCGACAACCCGGGGCGCCTGACCCTCGGGGCTGGAAGACAACGAGGGAACAATGATCCGGAAGACAGCGCTTCGCGCCATTCGCGCCGTCGCCATCACGGCGGCCGTGCTCCTGCCCTTCGCGCCGGCCACGGGCAGCGCCCAGGAATGGCGCGGCTGGAACATCCATGCGGCGGATTATCCGAATGGCCGCGGCCTGGACCGCTTCGCGGAGCTGGTCGGCCAGCGGACCAACAACCGCATCCGCATGCGCACCTACCACAGCGCGCAGCTCGGCCAGCAGGATGAGGCGATCCAGCAGATGCGGCTGGGCTCCATCGACTTCGCCAATTTCAACCTGAGCCCCTTCAACAACCTGGCCCCCTCCACCAACGTGGTGACGCTGCCCTTCCTGTTCCGGGACGTGGCGCACAGCCATGCCGCGATCGACGGCGTGGCGGGGCAGGAGATCGCGCGCGACCTGGAGCAGATCGGCATCATCGCCCTGTCCTGGTTCGATGCGGGGGCGCGCAGCCTCTACACCACGCGGCCCGTCCGCACGCCGGCCGATCTGCGCGGCATGAAGATCCGGGTGCAGACCTCCGACCTCTGGATCGACCTGATGCGCGCGCTGGGCGCGAACCCGACGCCGCTGCCCTTCGGCGAGGTCTTCACCAGCCTGCAGTCCGGCGTGATCGACGGGGCGGAGAACAACTGGCCGTCCTATGAGAGCACGCGCCACTTCGAGGTCGCGCGCTTCTTCACCACCACCGAGCACAGCAACGTGCCGGAGGTGCTGGCCGTGTCCCGCCAGCGCTGGCAGCGGCTGAACGAGGCGGAGCGCAACATCCTGCGCGACGCGGCGCGGGAAGCGGCGACCCTGCAGCGCCAGCTCTGGGCGGAGCGGGAAGTGACGTCCCGCCAGCGCGTGGTGGCCGCCGGCGCCACGGTGATCGAGATCACGGACCGCTCGCCCTGGTCCGCCCTGATGGCCCCGGTCTATGAGAAGTACACCGGCGGCAATGCGCGCCTGTCCACCATGGTGCAGCAGATCCGCGACCTGCGCTGATCGCCCGGGGGCGCCTGCGGGCGCCCCCTTTTTCCAGCGCCGACACCAAGCCCAGGAAACGCGCCCATGGCGATGTTCACCCGTGCCCTCGACCTGTTCTCCCGCATCGTCCTGGTGGTGGCCGGCATCGCGCTGGTCGGGCTGGTGGTGATGATGGGGTGGCTGGTCTTCGGCCGCTATGTGCTGAATGACACGCCGACCTGGATCGAGCGCGCGGCCACGCTCTCCATCCTCTGCATCGCGCTGCCGGTGGCGGCGGTGGGGGTGCGGGAACGCTTCCATCTGTCCGTGCTCGGCTTCCGGGAATCGCTGCCCATGGGGGCGCAGCGCGTGATCGCGATCGGCTGCGACGCGCTGGTGGGCGCCTTCGGCTTCGCCATGGCCTGGTACTCCCAGGAACTCGTGGACATGGTCTGGAACTTCAAGATTCCGCTGCTCGGCATCAGCCAGGGCTGGACCTATGTGCCGCTGCAGGTCTGCGGCGCCCTCATCACCCTTTTCGCCATCGAGCAGGTGCTGCTCGACATCCTGAGCAAGGATGGTCCCGAACAGCGCGGCGTGGCCGCGGCCTTCCTGGAGTAGCCCCGCGTGGAATTCGGCCTCTTCCTGATCTTCGCGGTCTTCATCCTCGGCGTCATCGCCGGCGTGCCGGTGGCCTTCGTGCTCGGCATCGCGGCCCTGGTCGGCTTCATCTACGAGGGCATCAACCCCGCCGTCGCCTTCCAGCAGATGGCGAGCGGCATGAGCATCTTCGCCCTGCTCGCCATTCCCTTCTTCGTCTTCGCGGGTGAGTTGATGCTGCATGGCGGCATCGCGCGGCGGCTGGTGGCGCTGGCCTCCGCCGCGGTGGGGTGGATGCGGGGCGGGCTCGGCATGGTCGATGTCTCCACCTCCATGCTCTTCGGCGGCATCTCCGGCTCCGCGGTGGCGGATACCTCGGCCACCGGCG
Organism: Falsiroseomonas ponticola; assembly: GCF_016805305.1. Taxonomy (GTDB): domain Bacteria; phylum Pseudomonadota; class Alphaproteobacteria; order Acetobacterales; family Acetobacteraceae; genus Falsiroseomonas; species Falsiroseomonas ponticola. Next base: position 94,817 of record NZ_JAERQN010000002.1, read on the forward strand.
TCATCCTGATCCCGGCCATGAAGGCCAAGGGATACGGGGTGGATTACGCGGTCTCGCTGACCGTCACCTCCTCCATCGCCGGCATCCTGATCCCGCCCAGCCACAACATGATCCTCTACAGCCTGGCGGCGGGGGGCGGCATCTCCGTCACCGCGCTGTTCATCGCGGGCATCGTGCCGGGGCTGATCATGTGCGGCTTCCTCGCCATCGCCGCCTATGTGATGGCGGTGCGGCGCGGCTATCCGGCGGAGCCCTGGGGCGGCTTCAGGCACCTGGCGCTGAAGTTCATCGATGCGCTGCCCGGCCTCTTCACCGCCTTCATCATCCTGGGCGGCGTGCTGTCCGGCATCTTCACGGTGACGGAAAGCGCCGCCTTCGGCACCATCTGGGCGCTGCTGGTCACCATCGTCGTCTATCGCAACCTGACCTGGGAGAACTTCAAGGTCGCGGTCGCGGCCGCCGTCCGCACCTCCGCCGTCGTCTTCCTGCTGGTCGGCACGGCGACGGCCTTCGCCTATCTCCTGGCGCTCTACCGCCTGCCGGATCTGCTGACGGAGGGTATGCTGGCCATCAGCAGCAACCCGATCGTCATCATGCTGATGATCAACCTCTGCCTGCTGCTGCTGGGCTGCGTGATGGACATGGCGGCGCTGATCCTGATCACGACGCCGATCTTCCTGCCGGTGGTGGTGGCGATCGGGGTGGATCCGGTCCAGTTCGGCATGATCATGATGATGAACCTGGGCCTCGGGCTCACCACGCCGCCGGTCGGCGCCGTGCTCTTCGTGGGCTGCGCCATCGGGAAGATTCCGATCGAGCAGGTGATGCGGACGATCTGGCCCTTCTATGGCGCCATCCTGGCCGCGCTGATGCTGACCACCTACTGGCCCGCCGTGTCGCTGACCCTGCCGCGCCTGTTCCTGGGCTACGAGGGCTAGGCCATGGCCTTCCAGCTTGCCGCCGACCTGCGGGCGCAGGTCGGCGAGAGCCCGGTCTGGGATGCGCGCCGCGGCGTGCTCTGGATGGTCGATATCCTGTCGCGCGCCGTCATCCGCTTCGACCCCGCCGATGGCGCGACGCGCCGCATCCCGGTGCCGGAGGTCTGCGGCAGCCTGGCGCTCTGCCGGTCGGGCGCCCTGCTGGTGGCGCAGCGCGCCAGCGTCATCCGCCTCGACCCCGAGAGCGGCGCCATCGCCCCCTTCGCGGCCATGCCGGGGGAGCCCGCGCATAACCGGCTGAATGACGGCAAGGTGGGGCCGGATGGCTGCTACTGGGTCGGCAGCATGGACGACCGGCCGGAGAAGGGGCCGACCGGCATCCTCTGGCGCGTGCGGCCCGATGGGGTGGCGGAGCGGCGGCGGGACGGCCTCGTCGTCTCCAACGGCCTGGCCTGGAGCCCGGATGGGCGCCGCATCTGGCATTCCGACAGCCGCCGCGCGGTGCTGGACATCGCGGATTTCGACCCCGCCACGGGCGACACCGGCGAATGGCGGCGGGTGATCCAGCTGGACGAGGCGACGGGCCGCCCCGATGGCGCGGCGATGGATGCCGAGGGGAACTACTGGTCGGCCGGCGTCTCCGCCGGGCGGATCAACGTCATCGATGCGGCAGGCCGCATCCTCCGCCACCTGCCCTTCCCGGTGCCGGCGCCGACCATGCCCTGCTTCGCGGGGCCGGATCGCCGCACCCTCTTCGTCACCAGCCTCCGCGCCGGCAAGGACGAGGCGACGCTCGCCGCCCATCCCGCGCTCGGTGGGCTGTTCCGGGGCGACGCCTTGGGACAAGGTGCGCCCGTGACCGACTTCGCGGACTGAGGAAACCCACGCATGACCAAGCCCATCCTGCTGACCGGCGCTTCCGGCAACCTCGGCCGCATGCTGGCGAAGGAGCTGTCCGCCGCCGGCCACACGCTGCGCCTGACCGACATCGCCCCCTTCCCGGACCCGCTGCCCGCCAACTGCACCTTCACCCGCATCGACCTGAATGAGGGGCTGGGCATCCTGCGCCTGGCCGAGGGCTGCGGCACCATCCTCCACTTCGGCGGCATCGCGACGGAGCATCCCTTCGAGGTGGTGCTGGGCCCGAACCTGCGCGGCCTCTACCACATCTATGAGGCCGCGCGGCGGGAAGGGGCGCGCGTGGTCTTCGCCTCCTCCAACCACTCCATCGGCTTCCACACCCGCCCGAGCGGGAATGCGGAGCGCCTCGACCTCGACTGCGCCTTCCGGCCGGATGGCTTCTACGGCCTCTCCAAGGCCTATGGGGAGCTGATGGGCCGGATGTACTGGGACAAGCACGGCGTGGAGAACGTCAATGTCCGCATCGGCTCCTGCTTCCCCAAGCCCACCAACAAGCGGATGCTCTCCACTTGGCTGAGCTATGCCGACCTGGCGCGGATGATGAAGGCCATCATCGGGGCGGAGAAGGTGGGCCATGCCGTGATCTGGGGCGCCTCCAACAACCCCGAGACCTTCTGGGGCAAGGACCACCGCGACCGCATCGGCTGGAAGCCGGAGGACAGCGCGGAGGATTACCGGGCGGAGGTCGGGCACATCGTCTCCGACGACCCGGTGGAGGAACGCTACCAGGGCGGCAGCTATACCTCCGACGGCTATACCCGGCGCGGTGGCTTCTCCCCCCGCGACCAGTTCGACCTCGACTGATGATCCTGCAGGCCGGTGACTGGCGGGCGGCGCTGCTGCCGGAGGCGGGGGTCGCCTTCCGGTCGCTGACGCTGGCGGGGCGGGATGTGCTGCGGCGCATCCCGGAGGGCGCCGATCCGAACAACGGCTTCCACGGCGCCTTCATCATGGCGCCCTGGACCAACCGGCTGGAGGATGGGCGCATCGTGGTCGGCGGCGTGGAGCACCGCATGCCGATCAACCGCCCGGCCGAGAACAACGCGCTGCACGGCTTCATCCGCGACCTGGCCTGGACGGTGGAGGAGCAGGACGGATCGCGCGCCAGCTTCGCCTGCGCGCTGAACCACGCGCCCTTCCGCGCTTCCGCGCGCCTGTCGGTGGCGCTGTCCGGCGACGGGCTGGCGCTGTCGCTGCGGCTGGCCAACACGGGCGCGGTGCCGACTCCGATGGGCTTCGGCTGGCATCCCTGGTTCGCGCGCCCCGCCGGCACGCGGCTGCGCTTCGCCGCCACCACCATCTTCGGCCGCGACCACCGCAGCATCGCGCAGGGCGCGAGGCCGAGTGCCGGGCTGAACGGCGACGACGCCGTGCTGCTCGGGCTCGACACGCATTTCGCGGGCTGGGATGGCGTGGCCGAGATCACCTGGCCGGACGGCACCGGCATCACGCTGCGCGCCGCCGGCGACTGGGCGCGCAACCTGCAGGTCTTCGCGCCGCGCGGCGGCGACGTGCTCTGCGTGGAGCCTGTCAGCCATGTGCCCGATGCGGTGAACCGCCCCGCCAATGCCGCGCATGGCGCGATGCACCTGCTGCCGCCGGGCGGATCGCTCGACGCCTCACTGATGATTCATCGCGCCTGAGGGCGCGATGCGCGGTTTTCGTGCATCCGCGTTCCAACACGCGGGAACAATCGCCGCGTCGTGACGTTCGCCTTCGCAACCCGATGCGTCGCGCCTTGTGGCGCGCAGCATGGCGAGCATCGCGGAGGGAGCGGACTTCATGGCGAGCACCGCGCAAAGGACGGACCCCGCACTCTGGGAGAAGGTGAAGCGCCGCGTCATGCGCGGCGACAAGGGCGGCGATCCCGGCGAATGGTCGGCGCGCAAGGCGCAACTGGCCGTCGCCGAATACAAGAAGGAAGGCGGCGGCTATGTCGGCGGCAGGAAGGCCGACAACAGCCTGGCGCGCTGGACGAAGGAGGAGTGGGGAACGGCGTCCGGCAAGCCCTCGGGCGAGACCGGTGAACGCTACCTCCCCAAGGCCGCGCGGCAGCGCCTGACGAAGGACGAGGTCGCGCGCAGCACGGCGAAGAAGCGCGCGGACACCAAGGCGGGGCGGCAATTCTCCGCCCAGCCCAAGGATGTTGCGCGCAAGGCATCCGCCGCGCGGAAGGGCGCGTCGTCATGAGCGATGACGATGCCGCGCGGGAATTCCGCCGCCTGGTGAACCTCTCCGCCGATGAGCTGCGCGACTGGCTCGGCACGGCGGAGAGCGAGGCGGCGGGCTGGACGCAGGAGGGAGAGCGGGAATCCATCGGCCACCAATCCGGCCGCTGGATCCTGTCTGTCCTGGAGAGCGGCGCATCCGGACCGGATGAGGCGGATGCGGGGCGGATGCGCCGGGTGGTGGGCTACATCCATCGCCACCTCGCGCAGCGGCCCAAGGGCGACGTCAGCGACACGCGCTGGCGCCACAGCCTGATGAACTGGGGGCACGACCCCCTCAAGGAGGATCGACGCATGAGCGACGAGATGAACCAGGCGAACGAGGCCGAGGAGATGCCGGCGGAGCCGATGGCGCCGCCCGCCGAGGAGAAGCCGAAGCGCCGGCGTGCGGCGACGCCGCGCAAGGCCGCTTCCGGCAGCACCGCCAAGGCGCCCGCGAAGCGCGGCGCGGCGGGCCGCACCGCGGCGGCGGCGAAGGGCGGGCGCAACAGCGGCGGCACCACCCGCAAGGCCGCCGCCGACGGCGCGGCCAAGCCGGCGCCGAAGCGCGCCACCAAGGCCACGTCCAGCCGCAGCGCGGCCGGGCGCACGGCGGCGGCGGCCAAGGGCGGGCGGAACAGCGCGGGCACGACCCGCAAGGCGGCGACGAAGGCGCCCGCCAAGCGCGCCAGCGCGGCCAGCCCCCGCAAGGCGGCGTCCACCGCCACCCGCAAGGCCGGCGGCACGGCGCGGAAGGCGACGATGAGCCGGTCGGAGGCCGCGTCCAAGGCCGGCAGCGCGCGCACGCCGAAGAAGGCCGCGGCGGCACGGGCGAATGGCGCCAAGGGCGGCGCCGCCCGCGCCAAGGCGGCGACGACGCGCCGCGCCAGCACGGCCAAGGCCGCGCCGAAGGCCGCCGCCAAGCCGGCGCGCGCCAAGGCAACGGCGGCGAAGTCCGGCCCGCCCAAGGCCGCGCCGAAGCGTGCCACGAAGGCGGCCCCGGCGCGTGCCGCCAAGGCGGCCTCCAGCCGTGGCGCCGCCGGGCGCACGGCGGCGGCCGCGAAGGGTGGCCGCAGCAGCGGCGGCAGCAGCCGCGCCAGCCGCGCCTGACGGGCTGCGGCGGGGGCTCCGGTCCCCGCCGCATGCCGGGCCCCGGCCCCCTGAAGCCTCACCCAATGGGTCCCCCCCTCCCCAAGCGGCGCGGGCCGGGCAAGACTGCGGCCCATGGGAAGCGCCATCATCCTCGGGGCCGGAATCATGGGCCTGTCCACCGCCTGGGCGCTCGCCCGGGCCGGGTGGTCCGTGGCGGTGGTGGAGCAGGATGCCGTGCCGAATCCGCGCGGCTCCTCGGTGGATGACCACCGGCTGATCCGCCACGCCTATGGCGCCGCCGCCGGCTACATGCGGATGATCGATCCCGCCTATGCGGCCTGGGACCTGCTGTTCGCGGAAGGGGGCGAGCGCCCCTACGTCCAGACCGGCGTGCTGGCGCTGGCGCATGCGCCGGGCGGCTGGCTGGCCGAAAGCCGCGCCGCGCTGCGCGGGGATGGCCATGCGGTCACGGATCTGGCGGCGGCGGACATTCCCGCCCGCTACCCCTTCCTCTCCGGCGATGGCATCGCGGATGCCTTCCACCTGCCCTCCGGCGGCGTGCTGCTGGCGCGGCGCATCGTGCAGCTGCTCGCCGCACGGCTCGCGGCGCGCGGCGTGCCCATCCGGCGCGGCCAGGCCGTGGCGGTGGACCCGGCGCGCGGCGCGCTGAGGCTGGCGGATGGCACGCGGCTGGAAGCCGACCTGCTGGTGGTGGCCGCCGGCCCCTGGGGGCCGCGCCTGCTGCCCGCGCTCGCCGCCCGCGTGCGCCCGACGCGGCAGATCATCGTCCGCCTGGCCCCCCCGCCCGCCCATGCCGAGGCCTGGGCCCGCGCCCCCATGCTGCTGGACCTGGCGGAGGATGGGGGCTTCTACGCCGTGCCGCCGGTGGCCGGCACGCCGCTGAAGATCGGCGACCACCGCTTCGCCCCCCATGGCGACCCGGAGGAGGCGCGCGAGGCGACCGCGGCGGAGGCCGAGGAGATCCTGGCCTATGCCCGCCACCGCATCCGCGGCCTGGCGGATTACCGCGTGCTGTCCGCTAGCGCCTGCTACTACGACGTGGAGCCGCAGGAGCGCTTCGTGGTGGAGCGCCTCGGCGATCGCGGCTTCGTGATGTCGGGCTTTTCGGGCCACGGCTTCAAGTTCGGCGCGCTGCTGGGCCTCGCCCTGGCGCGCGCGGCGGGTGACGAACACCTCGGCGCCGCCATATCCGCCTGGGCGGCCGGGGAAGCGCCGCCGCCGCCCGGGTTGTTCGCGGATCTTCAGCAGGAAACGACCGCATGACGCTGCCTTCCGCCGCCCCCCATTCCGCTGCGGACGACCTCATCCTCGGCCTGACGCGCGTGGTGGACCTGCCCGGCCTGACCGCCGCCGCCGGCGCGCCCCTGGCGGCGGAGGACATCGCCGCGCTGATCGAGGAAGCGGCGCGCTTCACGCGGGAGCAGATGGCCCCGGGCTGGCAGGAGGCCGACCGCCACGGCGCCCACTACGCCAACGGCACCGTCACCACGCCGCCCCACTACAAGGCCCTCATGAAGGCCTGGATCGAGAGCGGGTGGCAGGGTGTCGCGGCGCCGGAGGCGCATGGTGGGCAGGGGCTGCCGCATGCGGTCTGGGTGGCGGTGACGGAACTGGCCTCCGCCGCCGACATGGCCTTCTTCCTCGGCCCCGTGCTGACCACCGGCGCCATCGACCTGCTGATCGGCCATGGCACGCCGGACCAGCAGGAACGTTTCCTGCCGAAGCTCGTCACCGGCGAGTGGAACGGCACCATGTGCCTGACGGAGCCGCAGGCCGGCAGCGACCTGGCCGCGCTGCGCACCCGGGCGGAGCCGCTGGGCGATGGCCGCTACGCCCTGCACGGCCAGAAGATCTACATCACCTGGGGCGAGCACGACACGACGGAGAACATCCTGCACCTGGTGCTGGCCCGCCTGCCCGGCGCGGCGGAAGGCAGCCGGGGCATCAGCCTGTTCGCCGCGCCCAAGGTGCTGCCCGACGGCACGCGCAACGCCCTGCGCTGCGGCGGCATCGAGCGCAAGATGGGCATCCACGCCTCCCCCACCTGCATCATGCTGTTCGAGGGCGCGGAAGCGGAGCTGGTCGGCGAGCCGGGGCGGGGCCTCAACGCCATGTTCGCCATGATGAACGCGGCACGGCTGGCCGTCGGCGTGCAGGGCGTGGCGGCCGGCGCTCGGGCGCTGGAGCTGGCGGAGAAATACGCCGCGGACCGCACCCAGTCCGGCCGCCCCATCGCGCGCCATGCGGATGTCGCCCGCATGCTGGCGGAGATGCGCGCCACCACGCTCGCCGCCCGCCTGCTGGCGCTGGAAGCCGCCGCCTCGCTCGACCGGCACCACCTGCTGGGGGATGAGGCCGGGCAGGTGCGCCTGGCGCTGCTGACCCCCATCGTGAAGGCCTGGAGCACCGACCGCGGCGTGGAGAATGCCAGCCTCGGCATCCAGGTGCATGGCGGCATGGGCTTCGTGGAGGATACCGGCGCCGCGCAGGTGCTGCGCGACGTGCGCATCACCCCGATCTATGAGGGTACGAACGGCATCCAGGCGATCGACCTGCTGGTGCGCAAGGTGGCCAAGGATGGCGGCGCCGCGATGCGCGCCCTGCTGGCGGAGGTCTCGGCCGCCGATCCGCGCCTGGCCGCCACGGCGCGGCGGCTGGATGCGGCCACGGGCCTGATGCTGGACCTGCAGGCGCGGGACGCCGACGCCGCCCAGGGCCTGGCCACGGCCTATCTGGATGCCTGCGGCTGGGTGCTGGGCGGCTGGATGCTGGCCCGCGCCGCCGCCGTGGCGCCGGACCGGGCGGCGCTGGCCAGCTTCTACCTGGCCCGGCTGCTGCCCCGCGCCGAAGCCCGTTGCCTGGAAATAGAGCAGGGGGCGCTGGTGCCCATCCCTGCGGTGCTGTAACCGCTCATCCATGCCCCTTGCAGCCCCAGGCGCCGCACGCATCTGCTGCCCACCGCCATGACCGCTCCCCTCTCCTCCCCCGCCCTCCACCGTCCCCGGCCCAAGGTGGCCATCATCGGCGCAGGGCCCGGCGGCCTCGCTGCCGCGATGATGCTCGCCGCCTCGGGCGCCCGCGTCACCGTCTTCGAGAAGGACGGGGTGGTGGGCGGGCGCACCCGCACCCTCACCACCGAGCAGGGGTACAAGTTCGACCTCGGCCCGACCTTCTTCCTCTACCCCCGCATCCTGAAGGAGATCTTCGCGCGCTGCGGCGCCGATCTCGAGCAGGAGATCGACATGCGGCGGCTGGAGCCGCAATACCGCCTGACCTTCGAGAAGGACGGCAGCGCCACCCATATCGAGGCCAGCGCCGACATGGCGCGGATGGAAGCCGCGATCGCGCTGCTCTCGCCCAAGGATGCCAAGGGGCTGCGGCCCTTCATGGAGGAGAACCGCGCCAAGCTCGCGGCCTTCCGCCCCGTGCTGGAACGCGCCTTCTCCACCGCCGCCGACATGATCCGCCCGGACATGATCAAGGCGCTGCCGCTGATGAAGCCCTGGTCCACGGTGGACCGCGACCTGGCGCGGCACTTCAGCGACCCGCGCGTGCGCCTCGCCTTCTCCTTCCAGACCAAATACCTGGGGATGAGCCCGTTCAAGTGCCCGTCCCTGTTCACCATCCTGTCCTTCCTGGAATACGAGCACGGCATCTTCCACCCCATCGGCGGCTGCGGCGCGGTCTCCGTCGCCATGGCGAAGGTGGCGGAACGCCTGGGCGCGGAGATCCGGCTGAACTCCCCCGTGGACCGCATCGGCTTCGAAGGCCGCCGCGCCAAGGGGGTGGAGATCGGCGGCGTGCGGCATGAGGCCGATGCCGTCGTCGTCAACGCCGACTTCGCGCACGCCATCCCGAAGCTGATCCCGGATCACCTCCGGCGCGGCTGGAAGGACCGGAAGATCGGGCAGGCCAAGTATTCCTGCTCCACCTTCATGCTCTACCTGGGCCTCGACCGGGAACTGCCGGAACTCGCCCACCACAACGTCCTGCTCTCCGAAGGCTACCAGGAGAACATCGCCCAGATCGAACGGGGCGAAATCCCGGAAGTGCCGAGCCTCTACGTCCAGCACGCTGGCGCCACGGACCCGACCATGGCCCCCAAGGGCCACTCGGCACTCTACGTCCTCGTCCCCGTGCCGAACCTCATCAAGCAGCCGGACTGGCCCGCCCAGGCGGCACGATACCGCGACATCGCCCTCGACCGCCTGAAGGCGCTGGGCCTGCCGGACCTGCGGCCCCATATCCGCTACGAACGCGTCGTGGCGCCACAGGACTGGGAAAGCGACTTCGCGGTCGGCTTCGGGGCGACCTTCAACCTCTCCCACGAACTGCCGCAGATGCTGCTCTTCCGCCCGGGCAACCGGTTCCGGGACGTGGAAGGCGTGTACCTCGTCGGCGGCGGCACCCACCCGGGCAGCGGCCTGCCCGTCATCTACGAAGGCGCGCGGATCACGACCGGGCTGATGGCGCAGGACCTCGGCCTGGCCAGCGCGCCCAGCCGCCCCACGGCCGGCGGCGACTTCGCGGCGGCCACGCCGGCCGCGGCCTTCGGGCCGGATCGGTAGGCGGGTTTCGCGGGTGATTCGCGGGGGCGCTGCCCCCGCACCCCCGCCGGGGGGCGTGGCGCCCCCCGGGCCCCGCCAGATTTCAACGCTGGTCAGGGAGGGGGCCTGAAGCCCCCTCCCTGACCAGCGTTCAATACCTGAGGTCCAGGAGGCCGCTGCCTCCTGGCAGGGGGTGCAGGGGGACAGCGTCCCCCTGCAATGCCCCGGAAACATGCTACTGATTCAGGCACGGAGGTGCGTTCGCATGGCTGATCGGGTGGTGGTGGTGGGCGGTGGCCTGGGGGGGCTCGCGGCGGCGGCGGTGGCGGCGGCGCGCGGGCACAAGGTCACGCTGCTCGACAAGAACCCGTGGCTGGGTGGCAAGGCCGCGGTGTTGAGCCTGTCGGCGCCGGATGGCAGTGGCGATTTCCGCTTCGACATGGGGCCGACCATCCTGACGGTGCCGCGCGTGTTGCGCCGGATCTATGCGGAGGCGGGGCTCGACCAGGCGAAGGAGTTGCCGCTGATCCGGCTGGATCCGCAGTGGCGGTGTTTCTTCGAGGATGGGACGCAGATCGACCTGATGGCCGATGTGCCGACCATGATGCAGCGGATCGAGTCCTTCGCGCCGGGCCGTGGCCTGGCGGAGGGCTATCGCAAGTTCCAGGAGGAGAGCCGCCACCTGCATGGTGTCTCGGAGAAGTTCTTCTTCTGGCGGCCGGTGGAGGGTGTGACCGACACCATCGACATGAAGGCCAACCTCAATCCCGCGACGATCCGGGATGTGTTGAGCCTGCGCATGGGCCAGACCGCGGCCAAGGTGATCCGCGGCCATGTGCCGGATGAGCGCCTGGCCCAGATGCTGGACCATTACTGCCAGTATATCGGCTCCTCCCCCTACCTGGCGCCGGCGGTGGTCTGCTCGATCGGTGACATGCAGGCGAGCGAGGGCGTCTGGTACCCCGTCGGCGGCACGCGGGCGGTGGCGGAGGGCCTGGCCAAGCTGGCCGCCAGCCTCGGCGCCGATCTCCGCCCGAATTCCGAGGTGACGGGTTTCGACATCGAGAATGGCGCCATCAAGGGCGTGCGCGTGGGGTCGGAGCGGATCGCCTGCGATGCCGTCATCTCCAACATGGACGCCATCCGCACCTACAAGGAGCTGGTCGGCGGCGATGTCGGCCGGAAGTACGAGAAGAAGGGGTTCGAGCCCGCCTGCAGCGGCGTCGTGCTCTATCTCGGCCTGAAGAAGCGCTACGACCACCTGGCGCATCACTGCTTCGTCTTCTCCCGCGATGCGGAGGAGGAGTTCGACGCGATCTACAAGAAGGGCGAGCCCGCGCCGGATCCGACGGCCTATCTCGCCGCGACGTCGTGCAGCGACGACACCACCGCGCCGGCGGGGGGTGAGGCGCTCTATGTGCTGGTCCACACGCCGCATCTCCGCCCGCACCATGACTGGTCCAAGATGCTGCCGAAGTACCGGCAGACCATCCTCGACAAGCTGAAGCGCACCGCGGGGCTGGAGGATATCGAGGAGCGGATCGTGGTGGAGAGCCAGCTGACGCCGGTCGATATCCACAACCGCTACAAGGTGCTGGATGGCGCGATCTACGGGCTGGCGAGCCATGGCAGCTTCACCGGCGCCTTCAAGCCGGGCAACCGCAGCAAGGCGGTGAAGGGGCTGTATCTCTGCGGCGGTGCCGCGCATCCGGGCCCCGGCATGCCGATGGTGATGATGTCCGGCTGGATCGCCGCCGATGCGCTGGACCGCGACCGCGGCGGCCGGGGCATGAGCGAGGCGGCGCGGGAAGCCGGGCGGCGCGATTCCGAAATCGCCGCGGCCGCGGAATAACCACGGCCATGCCTGCCGCGCCGAAGCCGGAAGGGGACAACCCCGTCCCCCTCTTCGATCCGCGGCGCATGGCCTTCTTCCATTTCATGTTCCGCCGCTTCTTCGCCAAGCACATGCGCGCGGCGCGGGTGGCGCGCTGGGGGATGCCGCGGGACTATGGCAGCCGCCCGCTGGTGGTCTTCGCCAACCATCCGGGTTGGTGGGACGGTGTCGCCTTCATGCTGCTGTCGCAGCGGCTGTTCCGCGGGCGGACCATGTTCATCCCGATGGATGCGCAGGCGCTCAGCCGCTACGCCTTCATGAAGCGCCTCGGCGTCTTCGGGATCGAGACGGGGACGGCGCGCGGCGCCGTCGCCTTCCTGCGCACGGCGAAGACCGTGCTGGCGGCGCCGGACCGCATGCTCTGGATGAATGCGCCCGGCCGCTTCAGCGATGTGCGCGAACGCCCCGTGCCGATCGCACCCGGCATGACCCGGCTGCCGGAGATGGCGCCGGATGCGCTCTTCATCCCGCTCGCGCTCGACTACCCCTTCTGGACGGAGCGCAAGGCGGAGATGCTCTGCGCCTTCGGGGAGCCGATCGAGGCTTCCGCGCTGCTGGCCCTGCCGCGGGATGACCGCGCGCCGGCGCTCTCCGCCGCTCTGGCGGAGACGATGGATCGGCTTGCGCTGGACGCCATCGCCCGCGATCCGGCAAGGTTCGAGACGCTGCTGCGCGGGCCGGAAGGCATGGGAGGCGTGTGGCAGCTGTGGCGCCGCCTGCGCAGCACGCTGCGCGGCGAACGCTTCGACCCCCGCCACGACCCCCGTCAGGAGGCCGGCTAGACCATGGTTGCGGATTTCACCTGGGCCTGGATCGCGTTGGCGCTCGCGACCTTCCCGGCGACGATGGGGGTGGTGAACCTGTTCCTCGTCCGCCCGCCGGAAGGGCGGCCGGGCGATGGCGCGCTGGTTTCCGTGCTGATCCCGGCGCGGAACGAGGAAGCGAACATCGCCGCCTGCCTCGATGCGGTGCTGGCCTCCCGGGGGGCGGCGATCGAGGTCGTCGTGATGGATGACGGATCGACCGACCGCACGGCGGCGATCGTGCAGGGCTATGCGGCGCGGGATTCGCGGGTGCGGCTGGAACAGGCGCCGCCCTTGCCGGCGGGCTGGACGGGCAAGGTGCATGCCTGCCAGCGCCTGGCGGATGCCGCGCGGGGCACGCATCTGCTGTTCATCGATGCCGATGTGCGCCTGGCCCCCGATGCCGCCGCCCGCATGGCTGGCCATGCCGCGCGCACCGGCGCCGGGATGGTCACGGGCGTGCCGCGCCAGGTCATCGCCTCGCTGGGCGAGGCCGCGACCGTGCCGATGATCAATTTCCTCCTGTTCTGCTACCTGCCGGGCGGCGGGCGGGCCTTCACGAAGCGGTCCGGCATGGCGGCGGCCTGCGGGCAGCTGCTGCTGGTGGAGCGCGGCGCCTATGACCACACCGGCGGCCATGCGGCGGTGAAGGGCGTGCTGCATGACGGCCTCGCCCTGGCGCGGCTGATGCGCGATGCCGGCCATGCGACGGAGATCGTGGAGGGCGCGGGCCTCGCGACCTGCCGCATGTACACGAACTTCGCGGATTGCTGGGCCGGCTTCAGCAAGAATGCGCGGGAGGGGATGGCGACGCCGGTCGGCCTGCCGGTCTGGACCGCCATGCTGGCGGGCGCGCATCTCTGGCCCTTCGTCTTCCTGCCGAACACGGCGGCGATCATCGCCCTGGCGCTGGGCTTCGCGCTGCGCGCCGCCGTCACGCTGCGGGTGCGGGAGCCCTGGTGGACCATCCCGCTGCATCCGCTGACGGTGGCGGTGGCGCTGGCCATCCAGTGGACGGCGCTGGTGCGCGGGCTGATGGGCAAGCCGGCGGGCTGGAAGGGCCGCGCCTACCAGGGCACGGGCTGATCGTGGACGGGACCGCGGTTGCCGCCGGACCGCCGACACGGGACGAGCATTCGGAGAATTTCCCCGTCGCCTCGCGGCTGATCCCGGCCGCGCTGCGCCCGAAGGTACTGGCCTTCTACCGCTTCGTCCGCACCGCCGACGACATCGCCGACCACCCCACGCTGAACAGCCATGAGAAGCTGGCGCGGCTGGAGGCGATGGAGGTGCTGCTGGACGATCCCGCGGGCCCCCTGGCCGAGGTCGGCACGGAGGAGGCGCGCCTGCTGCTCTCCGCCTTCCGCCAGGACGCCATCCGCAGCCGCTACCCCGACTGGGCGGCGCTGGAGGATTACTGCGCGCGCTCCGCCGAACCGGTCGGGCGCATGCTGCTGCGCCTGCATGGGGAGGATGACGCGCAAGCGCGCCATGCCTCCGACGGCCTCTGCACCGCGCTGCAGATCCTGAACCATTTGCAGGATCTGGTGCCGGACCGGGATGCGATGGACCGCATCTACCTGCCCGTGCCCTGGATGGCGCTGGCGGGAGGGGAGGCCGCGTTCTTCGCCAAGGCGAACCCCGCGCGCCGCGCCGTGCTGGATGCGGCGCTGGACCGGGTGGAGGCGCTGATGGAACAGGCGGCGCCGCTGCCCCGCCTGCTGCGGTCCCGCCTGCGCTTCCAGGCGGCGGTGACGCTGGATCTGGGCTGGCGGCTGCTGGCGAAGCTGCGCGCCGATGACCCCGTGCAGGGGCGCGTTGCGCTGGGCAAGGCGGACTTCGCCAAGGCCTTCGCCCGCCTCGCCCTGCCGCCACCCTCCGATGCCGCGGTGGTCAGGGCGCGGGTAACCCGGGCAAAGTCATCCTTCGCGCGGGGCATGGCGGTGCTGAAGGGGCAGCGGCGCCGCGCCCTTTTCGCCGTCTATGGCTTCTGCCGCGCGGTGGACGACATCGCCGATGGCGCCATGCCGGAAGCCGAGAAGCGCCGCTTCCTCGCGCAGTGGCGCAGCAAGCTGGAGGCGCCGGATTGCGCGCTTTCCGCCGAACTCGCCTGGGCGCGGCGGGACTTCGCGCTGCCGCTGTCGGAATGCGAGGCGATGATCGCGGGGATGGAGACGGATGCGACGCCCGCGCTGCGGCTGCGGACGGAGACGGCGCTCGACGAATATTGCCGCCGCGTCGCCGGCAGCGTCGGCGCCATGGCGGTGCGCATCTTCGGCGCGCCGGGCGCGCAGGGCTTCGGCCTCGCGCTCGGCCGGACCTTCCAGCTGGTGAACATCCTGCGCGACGTGGATGAGGATGCGGCGATCGACCGCGTCTATGTGCCGGCGGACCTGCTGGCGCGCCATGGCGTGACGGCGACGGCGGCGGCCGAGATCGTCGCTGATCCCGGCTTCGCCCGCTGCTGCGAGGAGCTGGCCCATCGCGCCGCCGCCGGCTTCGCCCGGGCGGAGGCGGAGCTGCGGGAACATGACCCGGCCGCGCTGAAGCCCGCCGTCGTGATGATGTGGGGCTATCGCCGCCTGTTCGAGCGCATGCAGGCGCAGGGCTTCGCCGCCCCGCGCCTCCGGCCGCGCCTGACGCGGGAGGAGAAGCTGCGCATGGCGCTGCTGGCGATGAAGCCGGGATGACCGTCCACGTCATCGGCGCGGGGGTGGCGGGGCTGGCCGCGGCGCTGGCGCTCGCCAAGGCCGGGCGGCGCGTGGTGGTGCATGAGGCATCGCCCGGCGCGGGCGGCCGCGCGCGGGCGCTGCCGGATGGCACGGATAACGGCACCCATGCGCTGCTCGGCGCGAACCAGGCGGCGCTCGGCTTCCTGCGGGAGGTGGGGGCGCTGGAGGGCTGGGTGGAGCCGGAGCCCGGGGGGCTGCCGGTGCTGGACCTGGCGGACCACGCCGCGCGCCGCGTGGCGCTGGCCCCGGTCGGCTGGCTGCGCCCCGCGATGCGCCCGGCCGGGATGGATGCGGGCGGCTTCCTCGCCCTGCTGCGCCTGGCCCTGCCGGGGCGGGACCGCAGCGTGGAAGCCGCCTTCGCCCGCCATCCCGTGCTGCTGCGCGCGCTGGTGGAGCCGCTGACCGTGGCGGCGCTGAACACCCCGGTGGCGGAGGCCTCCGCCAGCCTGCTCGGCACCGTGCTGCGCAGGCTCGGCGCGCCGGGGGCGGCGCGGCTGCTGGTGGCGGAACGCGGGTTGGGGCCGGATCTGGTGGCACCGGCGCTGGCGACGATCGGCGCGCATGGCGGCGCGGTGCGCTTCGGGTCCCGCCTGCGCGGCCTGGTGCGCGCGGAAGGCCGGGCCGCGGCGCTGGATTTCGGGGAGACGGCGCAGCGCCTGGCGGCGGAGGACCAGGTGGTGCTGGCCCTGCCGCCGTGGGAGGCGCTGCGCCTGCTGCCGGAGCTGCCCGCGCCCACCACCCATGCCCCCATCCTCAATGTCCATTTCGCGCGGGAAGGGCAGGGGCCGCTTCGCTTCATCGGGCTGCTCGGCGGGCTCGGCCAATGGGTGCTGGTGCGGCCTTCCGGCGTCTCCGTGACGGTCAGCGCGGCCGATGATGGGGTCGGGCTCTCCGACGCCGAGGCGGCGGAGCGCATCTGGCCGGAAGTGCTGGCCGCCGCCATGGCCTTCCGCCTGCCGGGCGAATGGCCGATCCGTGCCCCCGCCGCCCGGGCTGTCCGCGAACGCCGCGCGACGCCCCGCCACGCCGTCGGCCCGCGCCCCGCGCCGCCGCGCCGGCCGCTGGCGAACCTCGCCCTCGCCGGCGACTGGACCTTCCCGGGTCTGCCCGCGACCATCGATGCGGCGGTGCAGTCAGGGCAGGCGGCCGCGGCGGCGCTGCTGCATCCCGGGCCGCGCGCATGACGCCGGCCGAAGCGCTGGCGACGCTGCGCGCGGCGGAGGCCCGCGACGGACGCATCGGGGTGGAGGCGCGCCGGGACCTGCTGGCGCGGCTGGCCGATGCGCTGCTGACCCATGCGGAGGCGATCGCCGCGGCGCTGGATGCCGATTATGGCGGGCGCTCCAGGCTGGAGACGCTGCTGGCCGATGTGCTCTGCGCCGTCGATGCCGCGCGCTATTCGCGCCGCCATGTGCGGTCCTGGGCCAAGCCGAAGCGCGTGGCCGTGCCCTATCCCTTCTGGCCGACCCGCGCCTGGGAGGAGCCGGTGCCCAAGGGCATCATCGGCATCATGGCGCCCTGGAACTACCCGGTGCAGCTGGCCCTGGTGCCCGTGGTGGACGCCATCGCCGCCGGCAACCGCGTGGCCGTGAAACCCAGCGAGGGGACGCCCCGCTGCGCCGCCCTGATCGCCCGGGTGCTGGAGGAGGCGCTGGGCCCCGCCATCGCGGCCACGGTGCAGGGCGGGCCCGATGTCGCGGCCGATTTCGCCGCCCAGCCCTGGGACCACCTGGTCTTCACCGGCGGCACCACCACGGGCCGCAAGGTGGCCGAAGCCGCGGCGCGGAACCTGGTGCCCGTGACGCTCGAACTCGGCGGCAAATGCCCCGCCTTGGTCCTGCCGGGCGCTGACCTGGCGCGGGCGGCGCGGGACATCCTGGTGGGCAAGGCGGTGAATGCGGGCCAGACCTGCGTGGCGCCCGACACCGTGCTGCTGGTCGGCCACACGCCGGAGGCCTTCGCCCAGGCCTGCCGCGCCACCGGCATCGGCCTGCCGGAGACGGCGCTGGCGAATGAGGCCCAGGCCGCGCGGCTGGACCGCCTGGCGGAAGGCGCGGCGCTGGAACGCCTGGCCCCCGATGCCGGCCCCCGCCACCGTGCCCTGGCGCTGGCCTTCCCCCCGCCCGGCCACCCCCTGCTGCGGGAGGAAGTCTTCGGCCCCCTCCTGCCCGTGCTGGCGCTGCCGGACCTGCCCGCGGCCATCGCCTGGGTGGCGGAACGGCCCTCCCCGCTGGCCGTCTATCTCTTCGGCGCGACGGCGCCGGAGACCGCGATGGTCGCCCGCTCGGTGCGCTGCGGGGCCCTCGTGCAGGATCGCGCGGTGGAATACGCGGCCTTCCCGGCGCTCGGCTTCGGGGGCACCGGTCATTCCGGGTCAGGACGCTATAAAGGAATCGCGGGATTCGTCGCATTTTCGACGAATCGCGCGCGGGTCGTGCATGGGAAATGGAGTCTTTCCCGTATCTTCGATGTCCCGAGAAAAAAATTCGCTCCGCAGTTGATCGAGAGGCTGGTAAGAAAGCGTTAACGCTGGCAGCTTCCGCGTATGATCGTATCCGGCGAGCCTGACGCGCCCATCCACACGCAGAGGCTGCGTTTGCGTCTTCCCCAACCCGATGACGCGCAGGCGCTGGCCGGTCTCATGGCGCCGGAGGTCAGCGCGCGCCTCGCCTCCTGGCCCGCCAGCCTGGCGCCGGAGATCGCGGCGCAGCGGCTGACGGAAGCGCGCGGCGCCGCGCTGGATGGCCAGGCGGTGCCGCTGGTGATCGAGCGCCGGGACGACCAGGCGCTGATCGGCTGGATCGGCGCCACGCGGTCGGAGCGCGACCGGGACCGCGCCATCCTCACCTACTGGCTCGGCTGCGCGCATCACGGCCAGGGCTACATGCGCGAAGCCGCGCCGGCGGCGCTGGCCGCCATCTTCGCGCGGCTGGAGGTGACGGAGGTGCGCGCCGCCGTGCAATGCGACAACGATGCCTCCCGCGCCGTGCTGCAGGGCCTGGGCATGCAGCGGCTGGAGCTGGGGCGCATCTGGTGCAGCGCCCGGGGGCGGGAGGAAGTCTGCGAATGGTGGGGCGTGTCCCGGCCGGCGCCGGAAGCGCCCGCCGCGTCCCTGCCCGCCGTGCTGCCGGCGCTGGCGGCGACCGTTCCCGCCCTGCAGGCCGCCGCCGCCCCGTAACGGCCCCTGGCCGGCGCCCCGCCACGCCGCCATAATCACCCTGGCGCGGGCGTGCCGGAACGGTAGACGGAAGGGTCTTAAAAACCCTCGGCCTTTGGCCATGCGGGTTCGATCCCCGCCGCCCGCACCATGTGCGTGCCCTCAGGCGCCGGGCGCGCGCTGCGCGCGCTTGGCTCGCCGGACTGCCGGCGGGCCGCATTCGCGGCCTCGGCGCGCTTGGCGCACCGCTGTTTCTGTTGAGGCGGGCGTTCCCGGCCGGCGAGGTTTCCGGCGGCGCTGCCGTACCCCTATCCCAGCCGAGCGAAGGTCAGCTCGTGCTTGTTGTGGGCGCCGTGGAAGACCACCGCGCCGGGGATGGCGGCGAAGGCTTCCGCGGCCTCGTGGTCCGTCTCGCCCTGGAACTTGATGGTGCAGACCAGATTGCGCGCCGCATCGGCATCGATCCAGCGGCGCACCAGCGCCAGCAGCCGTGCGGGGTAGCAGATCACGTCGCTGAACAGCCAATCCACCTTGGGCTCCGCGCGCGGGTCGAGCCCGAAGGCGCTTTCCGCCCGCACCGTCACGCCGCGCATCGCGGCCACGCCCGGGTCCATCGCCGCCTTGTCCACCGCCGCCACCTGCGCGCCGAGCCTGGCCAGCACCCAGGTCCAGCCCCCCGGCGCGGCGCCGAGGTCGAGGCACCGCTCCCCCGGCCCCGGATACCGGCCGAGCCGCGTCAGCGCCTCCCACAGCTTGAGGTAGGCGCGCGATGGCGGGCCCTCCTTGTCCTCCACGAAGGCGACCTCCCCATTCACGAAGGGGCTGGTCTTGGTGGGGGAGGCCAGCATCCGGTCCGGCGCCAGCAGCGTCCAGGCGCCGAGATGGCCGGTCGGCGCGGGCTCCGGGAAGGCCAGCGGCCGTGCCTTCACCGGCGGCAGGCGCTCCGTGATCAGGGTGCTGCGGCGATGATGCGCGGCCGCATAGCCGGCCCAGTTGCGCTGGATGGCCCGCAGCGCATCGGCGCCCGCCTTGACGGAGGGCACGGCGATTTCCGCCGGCGCCGTCCAGCATTCCAGCGCCCAGGCGGCATGCGCCGGCGGGTCGGGCGACAGCGCCAGCCGGCCATGCCAGCCTGCCACGCGCCGCCCGGCGCGCCGCAGCTCCTCCGCCAGCTCGGCTTCGAAGCCCTCGGCCGCCAGATAGGCGCTGGCGATCACTTCTGGGGCGCCAGCGCGGCGGCCGCGGCCAGGATGCCCCAGCCCACCAGCAGCACCGTCCCGCCGAGCGGCGTGACCAGGCCGAGCGAGGTGTCCGTCAGCGCCCGCAGATAGACGCCGCCGCAGAAGGCGATGGTCCCGGCCGCGAAGCACCCCGCCGCCACATGCACCAGGCGCCCGCGCCGCCGTTCCGCCAGCAGCCCCGCGCCGAGCAGCGCCAGCGCGTGCCAGGCCTGCAGCGAGGCGCCGGTCGTCGCCAGCGCCGCGCGCTCCGGCGCCAGGCCATGCGAGGCATAGGCCGCCATCGCCACCGCGATGAGGCCCGACAGCGCCCCGAACACCATCCAGATCCGTGCCATGGGCGGGGATTACCCCGCGG
This sequence comes from Falsiroseomonas ponticola, assembly GCF_016805305.1. Taxonomy (GTDB): domain Bacteria; phylum Pseudomonadota; class Alphaproteobacteria; order Acetobacterales; family Acetobacteraceae; genus Falsiroseomonas; species Falsiroseomonas ponticola. Next base: position 114,725 of record NZ_JAERQN010000002.1, read on the forward strand.
CCGCCGCCGCCGCCAGCCGCACCCGCGCGGCCTCCTCATGCGCCAGCCGCGTGGGCTCCGGCAGGCGCCGGCCGCGCAGCGTGCGTTCCACCCAGGCGATCGCCGTCTCCAGCGAGACGCGGTGCCCGACCGAGACATAGAGCGGATTGGCCCCCCGCCGCGTGCGCAGCGCCATGCCGAGCACGCGCCCCTTCCACACCAGCGGCGCGCGCGCGCCCGGCACGTCCGGTAGCGCGCCCTCCACCTGGCCCCGCAGCACCGATTTCGCGACGCCGATGGTCGGCACGTCCAGCACCACGCCGAGATGGCTCGCGACCCCGAGGCCCTTGGGATGCGCGATGCCATGCCCATCGACGAGGATCAGATCGGGCTTCACCGGCAATTGCGCGAAGGCGCGGGCCAGCACCGGCACCTCCCGGAATCCCAGCAGCCCCGGAATGTAGGGCAGGCCGCCGGACCGGCTGGCGCCGCCGGCGCCGATCGGCGCCAGCGTCGCGGCATCCAGCGCCACCATCGCCGCATGCACCGTCCGCGTCGGATCGAAGCGCATCGAGGATGCATCGGCGCCGCCCAGCACGCGGACGGGGCCGAGCGCATCCTCCGTCACCACAAGTGCCGCGAGGTCGGGCTGGAGGCGCAGCGCCTCCGCGGCGGTCGCGGGTTCGGGTGGTGTCGTGGCCCCCTCCTTAGTGACCGTTTGAGAACACTGGCGGGTCGGTTTCGCTGGGCTTTTCCGTCCCTGGTTCGTCGCCCGGCTTGCCGATGCAACCAGCATCGGCCGCGCCCGGCTCCTGCCAGGGCCGAAAAATCCCTCGCGAACCCTCAGCCGCCAGCATTCTCAAACGGTCACTTACGCTTCGCCGGGAGCCACGATGTGGGTGGTGATCTCCATCACCCCCTCCAGCCCCGCGACGCAGACATCGCCGGGCTTCAGGTAGAGTTCCGCCGCGTTGGGCTGGCCGATGGCCGTGCCGCGCGGCGCGCCCGTCGCGATCACGTCCCCGGCCTCGAAGGGCATGAAGCGGGAGAAATGGGCGATGATGCCCTCGATCCGGTGGATGTATTCGTCGGTGTTCACGCGCAGCCGCTGCTGGCCGTTGACGACGCAGGTCAGCCAGAGGTCGTAGGGATCCGCGATGTCCGCGAGCGGCACGGCATAGGGGCCGACCGGCGTGAAGCCCGGCATGTTCTTGGAGACCCAGAACTTGGTGCCGAGCTGCACCTCCTGCTTCTGGATCTCCCGCGCCGTCAAATCGTTCAGCACCGTGACGGCGCCGACATAGTCCCGCGCCTTCTCCCGCGGCACCTGGAAGGCACGCTTCGTGACGATGAAGGCCAGCTCCGGCTCATAGTCGAAGGTCGTGATGCCCTCCGGCCGTGCCACGCGCGCGCCATCGCCGACCAGCGTCTCCGTCAGCTTCACGAAGCTCGTCGGCTCCTTCGGGTCCTCCAGCAGCATGCCCTTCGCGGCGAGTTCCGCGCGATGCACCTTGCTGTTCTTGCCCACGCAGAAGATTTTTCCCGGGTTGGTGATGGGCGGCAGCACGTGGCAGGACGCCAGCGGCAGCGCGACCTTCGCGCCCTCGATGATCGCGCGCAGTTCCGCGACGGGCAGCGCCAGCGCGCGCAGCATGTCCCAGTCGCCGCCCAGCGCCGCCGTCAGGTCCAGCATCGCCTCGCCGCGCACCGCGCCGAGCCGCGGCCGCACATCGCCGCGGGAGAGGAAAGTCGCCAGTCGGATCATGGAAGAAGGCCTATTCCAGGGTGATGTTGCGTTCGCGGACCACGCGCTGCCATTTCGCGATGTCCTGGTCGATGAAGGCGGCGAAGGCGTCCGGCGTCATCGGCTCCGGCTCCGCGCCCAGCGTCGCCAGCCGCTCCTTCGTGGAGGTCAGCGAGAGCGCGCGCGCGGCTTCCTGTGCGATGCGCTGCGTGACGCCGGCGGGCACGCCCTTCGGCGCGAAGAGGCCGAACCAGCCGACCGCCGCATAGCCCGGCAGCCCCGTCGCATTCGCCGCCGGCACGCCGGGCAGCAGCGCGGTCGGGCGTTCCGACGTCACGGCCAGGTTCACCACCTGGTTGGCGGCGACGGCAGCGGCGACGGTCTGCGGCGGCGCGAACATCAGGTGGATGCGCCCCGCCACCAGGTCCGTCAGCGCGGGCCCCGTGCCGCGATAGGGCACGTGCAGCATCTCGATCCCCGCCATGGAGGCGAAGAGTTCGGCCGCCAGGTGGCTCGCCGCTCCCGTGCCGCTGCTGCCGAAGGTGAAGTGCCCCGGCCGCGCCTTGGCGAGTGCGATCAACTCGCCCACGTTGCGCGCGCCGACGCCGGGATGCATGGCGATGACATAGGCCGGGGCGGCGATCAGCGTGATGGGCGTGAGTTCGTCCCGCACCGCGAAGACCTTGTCGCCGCCCGGGCCCGCGAGGCCCATGATCCCGCCGGTCGAGGTCACCATCAGCGTGTGCCCGTCCGGCTGCGCGCGCTGCACCATCTGCAGCCCGATCCGCCCCGCCCCGCCGCCGCGATTCTCGACGACCACGGATTGCCGCCAGGATTCCTGGAAATGCTGGCCGAGGATGCGCGCCAGCACATCCGTGCCGCCGCCGGGCGGGAAGGGCACCACGATGGTGACGGTGCGCGTGGGAAAGGCCGCGTCCTGCGCGCGGGCGAGCCCCGGCAAGGCCAGGCCGGTGCCAAGCGTGGCCAGCAGCGTCCTGCGCGTCGTCATCAATCTTTCCTCCTCGGCGGGATAATCTCTTGGCATGGGCCAGGGGGACGGCCAAGGGGGGGCGAGGGGGTGACGCCCCTCCGGCCCCGCCCTACAGTTTCGCCGCCTCGGAGGAGAACCCCGCCATGAAGCTCTACTACTCGCCCGGCGCCTGCTCGATGGGCATCCACATCATCCTCGAGGAGCTGGGCAAGCCCTATGAGCTGTCGCTGGTCGCGCTGAAGGATGGCGCGCAGCACAAGGCGGAGTTCATGGCGGTGAACCCGAAATCGAAGGTGCCGGCGCTGGACCGCGGCGACGGCAAGGTGCTGACGGAATTCCCGGTCATCGCCTGGTGGCTGGCCAAGTCCAACCCCGCCGCCGCGCTGATCCCGGCCGATTTGGAAGGGGAGGCGCGGTGCCTGGAGCTGCTGGACTATGTCTGCGGCACCATCCACCCCCAGGCCTTCACCCGCCAGTTCCGCCCCGGCAACTACACGCTGCGGGAGGAGGATTTCCCGAAATCGGTGGAGCAGGGCAAGGCGAACGCGGCCAAGTATTTCGACACGCTGGAGAAGGGCTGGGCGGGCGGCACCTACCTGCTGCCCTCCGGCTATTCGGTCGCCGATGCCGCGCTGTTCTTCGTGGAATACTGGGCCACGCGCCGTTCCAAGATGGAGCTGCCGCCGCACCTGGCCGCGCATCTCGCCGCCATGCTGGCGCGGCCCGCGGTGCAGCGGGCGCTGACGCAGGAAGGCCTGGCGCTGTAGGGCGCGGGCCATGGCGAATCCCGTCCTCTGGACCTCCACCAACACCTCCGGCTCCATCGCCCACCAGGCGGCGATGGTGTCGGGGCTGGCGGTCGATCTGCGCTTCATCTCGCTGCGTGGCGGCGACACGAAGAAGGCCGACTACCTCGCCATCAACCCGAAGGGGGAGGTGCCGGCCCTGCAGCTGCCGGACGGCACCGTCATCACGGAAATCCCCGCGGTGATCTTCTGGCTGGCGGAAGCGGCGCCGGATAGCGGGCTGCTGCCGCCGGGCCCCTCCGGCCGCGCCAAGGGCATGGAATGGCTGGCCTGGTGCCACTGGACCATGGGCCGCCACTTCAACCCGGCCTTCGGCCCGCTGCGCTTCGCCGGGGGCAACGAGGCCGCGGGCAATGCCGTGCGCGCCGCGGCGCTGGTCCGCGCCAAGGAAGCGCTGGCCTTCGCCGATGCGGCGCTGGCGCGCAGCGGCGGCACGCTCTGCGGCACGGACCAGCCGACGGGCGCCGACATCTTCCTGGCCGCGCTGACCACCTTCGCCGGCTTCCTCAAGATCGACATCACCGACCTTCCCGCCCTGCTGGCGCTGACCGACCAGGTCTCCGCCATGCCGGGCGTGGCGGCGGCCAAGGCGCGCGAAGCGGCGCAAGGATAGCCCCAAGGATCGTCATGCCCGGATTGACCCCCACCACCTTCTGGTTCCTCCGCCATGGGGAGACCGACTGGAACGCCCAGGGGCTCTCCCAGGGCCGCACCGACATCCCGCTGAATAGCGTCGGCCTGGCGCAGGCGCGGCGCGCGGCGCGGACGCTGGCCGGACTGCCCATCGAGACGCCCATCAGGACCATCGTCGCCTCCCCCCTGCTGCGCGCGCGCCGGACGGCGGAGATCGCGGCGGAGGCGCTGGGCCTGCCCGTCAGCCTGGACCCCGACCTGCAGGAGGTGAATTTCGGGGAGCAGGAAGGCCTGCCCATGGGCGATTGGTACGATGACTGGATCGCCGGCGGCTATACGCCGAAGGGCGCCGAGACCTTCGCCGAGCTGCGCGCGCGGACGGTGCGCGGCATCAACGCGGCCGTCGCCCGCCCCGGCCCCGTGCTGGTGGTGGCGCATGGCGCGCTGTTCCGCGCGCTGCGGATGGAGGCGGGGCTGGAGGCGAATGTCCGCACCCCCAACGCCCTGCCGCTGCTGATGGAACCGCCCGCGCCCGGCGAGGTCGCCTGGACCATCACCCCCGCGGTGCTGGCGCCGGAGGCCTAGCCCGGCTTCAGCGTCCGCAGCGACGCTGAGACCGGTCCAGACGCCTGTCTTCACGCATGTTCCAGTTTGTCGGGCGATTCCGCCCGACCTGAACAGGTGCGGGGCCCCGTCACGCCATGCCGCCGGGCCCATGCCGTGGCCCGCGGCCAGCCCCGCCGGCCGAGGCCGCGCCGGCCTTCGAGGGCGGCAATGCGTCAGCATCGCCGCACGCGGCTGTCAGGCGGCCGCGCCCTCCGGGATCGGCGCTTCCTCCGCCACCGGCCCGGCCAGCGGCAGCGTCATGGCGCAGGCCAGGCCCTCCGCCGACCATTCGAGGGCGATGCTGCCGCCCAGCTGCCCCCGGATGGTGGCTTCCAGCACGCGGCTGCCGAAGCCCTGGCGCTGCGGCGGGCGCGCCGGCGGGCCGCCTTCCTCCTGCCAGCGCAGCGCGAGCGTGGTGCCGGCCTGGTCCACGGACCACCGCACCGCCACGCCGCCCCCGGCGACGGACAGCGCGCCATGCTTGGTCGCATTGGTCGCGAGTTCGTGAATCGCCATCGCCACCGGCTGCACGGCGCGGCCCTGCAACTGCACCGCCGGGCCTTCCAGCACCAGGCGCTGGCCCTCCGCCACGAAGGGGCGCAACTCGCCCTCCAGCAGCCGCTGCAGTTCCGCGCCCGACCAGCTTTCGGTCGCCAGCAGCGTCTGCGCCCGCGCCAGCGCCGCGACGCGGCCCTCCACCGCGGCGCGATAGGCGGGCAGCGTCTCCGCCCGCGTCAGCCGCAGCGCCGCCATCACCACCGCCAGCGCGTTCTTGGCGCGGTGATCGACCTCCCGCGCCAGCAGCGCCTGGCGTTCCTGCGACGCCTTGCGTTCCGTCACGTTCAGGAACAGGGCGGCGAAGCGGCCGGGTTCCGTGCGATAGGCGAAGACCTCGAACCAGGCGTTCAGCGTGCCGACGCGGTATTCGATGTGGGCGGGCTCCCCGGTCCGGACCACGCGGCCATAGGTCTCGATCCAGTAGGGCTCGATCCCGGGGATGAGGCGGGTGATGAGCTGCCCCTCCGCCGCTTCGCGCGTGATGCCGGTCAGCCTCTCCCAGGCGTCATTGACCTCGAGGAAGCGGAAATCGATGTCGCGGTCCTGCGCGTCGCGCACCATCTCGCACAGCGCGAAGCCTTCATGCATGGCGGCGAACAGGCCGCGCCACCGCGCCTCGCTGGCGCGCAGCGCGGCCTCCGCGCGGGCGCGCGCCAGGTTGGCGGCGATGCGTTCCGCCATCTCCCGCACCAGGTCCTGCTCCGCCGCCAGCCACCGGCGCGGGGTGGCCTGGTGCAGGTAGAGCACGCCGGCCAGGCGCCCCGACCGGGCGAGGGGGACCGCGACCTGCGCGGCCGCATCCGCATGCGGCGTTCCCTGCCGCGGCGGGTCCACCGCCATCAGCGCCGCATCGGCCTCCATCAGCGCCGTGCCCGGCGGCAGGGCGGGCAGGCTGCCATCGGACCATTCGGCGGTGACGCGCAGCGCCGCCCCGGCCTCATCCACCTCCGCGAAGCCGCAGCGGCCGGCGCGCAGGTGCTGGCCGAGCATGGACAGCGCCAGCGCCGTCAGCGCCGCCGGGTCGGTCAGCGGGCGCAGCGCCTGGTCCAGCGCCAGGCCGAAGGCCTGGCGGCGTTCGGTCATGACGCGCGCGGTGATCTCCGCGCAGGCGCAGAACATGCCGGCGACGCGCCCTTCCTCATCCCGCACCGGCGTGTAGGAGAAGGAGAAATGCGCCTCCTCCGGATGGCCATGGCGATGCATGACGAGGGCGATCTCGTCCATATGCGTCGCCTCCCCGGCGAAGGCGCGCTCCAGGATCGGGCCGACATCCTCCATGATGTCGAACCACACCTCCCGGAACGGCCGGCCGAGCGCGGCGGGATGGCGGGCGCCGCAGAGCACGGCGTAGCCATCGTTGTAGAGCATCGTCCGTTCCGCGCCCCAGGCCACGAACATGGGCTGGCGCGATCCGAGCATGATGCCGACGACGGTCCTCAGCGCCTCCGGCCAATCCTCCGGCGGGCCGAGCGGCGTGGCGCGCCAGTCATGGTCCCGCATGAGGGCGGCGAGGGCGCCGCCCTCCGCCAGGAAGCGCAGCCGCCTATCCGGCATCGGCCGCCAGCGGCGCGGGGGAAGGGGGGGACGAGGTGGCCATGGGGGGCATCCAGGGTTCGGGGCGCTGCCCCGACCAGCCCGGCCAAGAGGCGACGGGGAAGCCGGTGGATGACCTTATCCCCGCCAGCCCCGACCGGCCAAGCCAGCGAAGCGTTGCAGGCAGGAAATGTCAAACAGGCGCCACGGTTCCAACCACCGTGGCGCGCTGCCTCACGCATCCGTGTCCGCGGCACTCATACCGCCAAGCCCATGTCGTGACCTGCGGCCGACACCGTCGGCCGAGGCCGCGAATGCGGCCCGCCGCTTATGCGTCACGCCGCAGGCGTGCCTTCGGCACGGTCACGCCACTGCCGTGACGCCAAGCGGCCGGATGGCCGCGCCGGCGTCTGAGGGCGGAAATGCGTCAGCATTTCCGCACATCGGTATCAGGCCCTCGCCGCGCGCAGCCCTCGGGCCAGCAGCGGCCACAGCAGCCCGGCCAGCGTCACCACGATCAGCGTCATCGCGATCGGGCGACCCAGGAAGCCGGTCAGGTCATCGCCGAAGATGATGAGGGACTGCTTCAGCGTCTCCTCCACCATGCCGCCCAGCACAAGGCCCATGATGAGCGGGGCGGGGGAGAAGCCGGCGCGGCGGAACAGCAGGCCGACGAAGCCCGCCACCATCATCACCCAGACATCGCCCATGGACTGGTTCGGCCCATAGGCGCCGATCAGCGACAGCGCGAAGACGGAGGGCCAGAGGAAGGCGGGCGGGATCAGGCTGATGCGGGCGAAGAGCTTCGCCATGGTCAGCCCCATCACCAGGTAGAAGATGTTGGCCGCGAGCATGGAGGCGAAGACGGCGTAGAGCAGCGTCGGCTGTTCCGTGAACAGATGCGGCCCCGGCCGCACGCCCTGCACGATCAGGCCCGCCAGGATGATGGCGGTGGTGGCGCTGCCCGGAATCCCCAGGGCCAGCGTCGGCACCATGGATCCGCCGACGGCGGCGTTGTTCGCGGCTTCCGGCCCGGCCACGCCCTCGATGCTGCCATGGCCGAATTCATGCTTGTGCTTCGACCAGCGCCGCGTCTCGTTGTAGCCGATCAGGGCGGCCGTCGTCGCACCAAGGGCCGGCAGCGCGCCGATGAAGGTGCCGATGCCACTCCCGATCCAGATGGAACGCCAGCATTTGCGCATCTCCGCCCAGCCCGGCACGCGCGCGGCATCGAGCGCGATGATGGCGGGCTTGCCGAGCCGCCGCGTCGCCTGGTCCAGCATCTCGCCGACCGCGAAAAGCCCGATGAGCACAGGGACGAAGCCGATGCCGTCCGACAGTTCCATGACACCGAAGGCGTAGCGCTCCACGCCGGTGGTCAGGTCCATCCCCACGGTCGCGATCAGCAGGCCGAGCGCCGCCGCCATCAGGTTCTTCAGCGCGCTGTCGCCGCCGATCGCCGCGCACATGGACAGGCCGAAGAGCGCGAGGGCGAAATACTCCGGCGGCCCGAAGGAATAGGCGGCGCGCGCCAGCAGCGGCGCCGCGATGATCAGCACGATGACGCTGACGATGCCGCCGATGGCGCTGGAGATCGCGGACATGCCGAGCGCGAGCCCCGCCTGCCCCTTCTCCGCCATCTTGAAGCCCTCCAGCGCCGTGGCGCTGGCCGAGGGATCGCCCGGGGCATTCACCATGATGGCGGTGATCGAGCCGCCGAAATTGGCGGCGCAGTAGATGGCGCCGAGGAAGCAGATGGCGGGGATGGGGCCCATGGCGATGGTCATGGGCAGCATCAGCGCGATGGTGGTGGAGCCGCTGATGCCGGGCAGCGCGCCCACGAAGATGCCGAGCACGGTGCCCGCCAGCACCATCAGTATGACATAGGGATCGACCAGGATGGCGAGCCCGCCGAGGAACGCTTCCAAGACCCTATCCCCCGAACAGCATGCCGCCCGGCAGGGTCAGCCTGAAGACCTTCACGAAGACCAGCCAGATGACGAGCGTCATGCCGAGCGAGACGCCCGCCAGCAGCGGCCAGCGCCTCTCCCCCCACAGCCAGCCGGCCACCGCCAGGAAGGCCGCGATGGTGCCGAGCATGCCGATCACCGCCATCAGCGGCACGGCGGCGAGGCAGGCGGCGAAGATGGCGATGGCGTCGCCGCGGATCGGCGGCGCCATCTCCGGGTCGCGCGGCCCCGATGGCTGCAGGAACAGCGCCACCGCCATCGCCGCCATCACCAGGCAGATGAGGCGCGGGAACTCCACCGCGCCGAGGCCCGGCAGCCCCTCCGGCACCGGATCGAAGCCCCAGGTCGCGGCGAAGGCCGCCACCGCGACCGCCCCGACGCCGAGCGCGGCCGCCTGGTTCGTCCCGAAGCGGCTGGTCATCCCCGCAGCAGGCCGAGCGCGGTCAGGGCTTCGCGCCCGTCATTGTTGAAGCCCGCGAGCTGCGCGGCCCAGGCTTCCCGCCCCGTGACGCTGTCCGGCGCCTGGCCCGTATTCTCCAGGTAGGTCTTGTAGATGGGGCCGGACATGGCGCGGATCAGGCCCTGTTCCAGCCGCGCGACGCGATCCTCCGGCGTGCCCTTCAGCACGCAGAAGCCGCGCAGCGTGTAGCCCGTGGCATCGATGCCGAGCTCCTTCGCCGTCGGCAATTCGCCGAAGGCGGCGATGCGCGTATCGGCCAGCGACATCAGCGGGCGGAGTTCGCCGGCGCGGAGCTGCGCCTCGGCCTCGCCGGGGTTGACCACGGCGGTGTCGATGTTGCCGCCGACCAGGTTGATCACGATCTCGCCGCCACCGCGGAAGGGCACGAGGGTGGGGCGCTGGAGGCCGGCGGCGCGGCCGAAGGCGAAGATGGTGACGTGATCGACGCCGCCGACATGGGTGCCGCCGAAGCGCAGGCTGCGGGCCTTGCCGGCCGCGATCAGGTCCGCCGGCGTGCGGAAGGGGCTGTCGCGCCGCACCAGCACCAGCTGCGGGTCCGCGGTGGCGCGCGCGACCGGGACCAGGTCCCCGAATTGCGGCAGGTTCGGGTTGCGCAGCTGCGTCAGCAGGTGGGTCTGCGTCACCAGGATGATGGTGTGGCCATCGGCCGGCTTGCTGGCGAGGTATTGCAGCGCCTGCGCGCCGCTGCCGGCGGTGCGGTTCACCACGATGAATTCCTGCCCGAACTCGGCCGGCGCCTGCACCATCATCATCCGCGCGGTGATGTCCGTGCCGCCGCCGACGCCGGCATGGGTCACGACCTCGATGGTGCGGGAGGGGAAGCGTTCCTGCGCCCTAGCCGGCGCGGCGAGCCCCGCCGCCGCGCCGGCCAGCAGCAGGTGGCGGCGATGGATCGTCCTGGTCATCGTCGTTCTCTCCCTTTCGCCCTTTGCCGGGCGTTGTTGTCTGATGCGTGGTCGTGGCATCCGTCGCCTGGAAGCGGCGCTTGCCGCCGGCGATATGCGCTTCCCCCGCCGCGCGCGCGGCCGGCGCATCGCCGGCGGCGATGGCCTTCAGGATGGCGGCGTGTTCCGCATTGCTCTCCCGCATGTTCTCGGGCTGCACCAGCGCGCGGCGGCGGAACAGGTGAAGCTCGTTGCCGAGATCCTCGTAGAGGCGCTGGGACCGGGGCCCGCCGCCGAAGCCGAGCAGGGCGGTGTGGAAGTCGAGGTTGGCGGCGTAGTAGCTGGGCGGGTCGTCGGCGCGCCGCGCCGCATCCATGCGCTTCACCAGCGCGCGCAAGGCCGCCAGCTGCGGCGGCGTGGCGGATTCCGCGAGCCGCGCGCAGGCCAGGCCCGTGATGGCGGCGCGCAGGTCGTAGATCTCCAGCGCTTCCTGCGCGCTGACGGTGCGGACATAGGAGCCCTGGTTGCGCACCGCGACGACCAGGCCCGAACGCTCCAGCCCCCGCACCGCTTCGCGCACCGGGCCGCGGGAGACGCGGAGCTGGGCGGCCAGCTGCTGCTCGTTCAGCCTCTCCCCGGCCGGCAGGGCGCCGGAGAGGATCATGCGTTCGAGTTCCTGGGCGACGAGGGAGGCGAGCGAGCGCGTGCGCACGATGTCCAGCGCGCTGGGCGCGGGTGCAGCACCGGCTTGGGCCATCTCCTCCATGCCTTGGAGCGTGCCGTTGCGAACTGCCATCTGTCAACAGTTGGCGCGGGCGGATTTGCGCCGGCGGGGGGCGGTGCTAGACAGGCCGGGTCCAGGAGAACCCGCCGATGAGCCCCACCCCCCAAGCGTCCTCCGCCCTGTCGCGCTTCACGGTGCTCGACCTGACCCGCGTCCGCTCCGGCCCCACCTGTGTGCGCCAGCTGGCCGATTGGGGCGCCAACGTCATCAAGATCGAATTGCCGCCCGCGCTCGACGAGGGCGACCCGATGGGCGGCCCGCGCGCGGGATCGGACTTCCAGAACCTGCACCGCAACAAGCGGGCGATGACGCTGAACCTGAAGTCGCCGGACGGCGTCGCGCTGCTGAAGAAGCTGGTGGAGAAGGCCGACGTCGTCGTCGAGAATTTCCGCCCCGATGTGAAGAAGCGCCTCGGCATCGACTATGAGGCGCTGTCGGCGGTGAACCCGAAGCTGGTCTATGCCTCGATCAGCGGCTTCGGGCAGGACGGCCCCTATGCCACGCGGCCGGGCTTCGACCAGATCGCGCAGGGCATGGGCGGCCTGATGTCCATCACCGGCCTGCCGGGCCAGGGGCCCGTGCGCGTGGGCATCCCCATCGCCGATCTCTGCGCGGGGCTTTTCGCGGCCCAGGGCATCATGATCGCGCTGCTGGAGCGCGAGGTCTCCGGCAAGGGGCAGTGGGTGCAGTCGTCCCTGCTGCAGGCGCAGATCTTCATGCTGGACTTCCAGGCCAGCCGCTGGCTGATGGAAGGCCAGGTGCCGAAGCAGGCGGGCAACAACCACCCGACCAGCATCCCGACCGGCGTCTTCACCACCAGCGACGGCTACATGAACATCGCGGCCAGCGGCAACAAGATCTGGGAGCGCTGCGCCAAGGCGCTCGGCCGCGACGATTTGCTGGCCGATGACCGCTACAAGACCGCCGCCGGCCGCAGCCAGAACCGGGACGAGCTGAACGCCGAGATCGAGAAGACGACGCTGACCAACACCACCGCGCATTGGGTGGCGGCGCTGAACGAGGCCGGCGTGCCCTGCGGCCCGATCTACAAGGTGGATGAGATGTTCGCCGACCCGCAGGTCCAGCACCTCGGCATCGCGCAGAAGCTCAATGGCGGGAACAAGGGGGAGGTCGCCTATGTCGGCCAGCCCATCAAGCTGTCCCGCACGCCGAGCCACATCGTGAGCCACCCGCCGGAACTCGGCGAGCACACGGATGAGGTGCTGGCCGAACTCGGCCTCGACCAGGCCGCCATCGACGACCTGCGCGCCCGCCAGGTGGTCTGACGGCCCAAGCATGGCGTTGGCCGCCGAAAGGCGGCCCGCGCGCAGACCGACATCGCAACCAGCGCCACAGCGCGTAGGCGCGAAGCCAAGCGGCCGAAGGCCGCGCCGGCGTTTGAGGGACAGAACATGGACGGCATGATGGTGACGGGCAGCGAGAAGATGCTGGCCCGCAAGGCCGATGGCATCGGCTGGATGACCTTCAACAACCCCGAACGCCACAACGCCGTCTCCATGGAGATGTGGCAGGCGGCGGAACGCATCCTGGCCGACTTCAAGGCGGATGACGGGGTGCGCGTCATCGTCGTGACCGGCGCGGGCGGCAAGGCCTTCGTCAGCGGCGCCGACATCTCGAAGTTTGAATCCGAGCGCAGCGGCGAAGCCGCCGTCGCCGCCTACCAGGCGCAGACCGCCAAGGTCTATGACGCGCTGGCGGAAAGCCCGAAGCCCACCATCGCGATGATCCAGGGCCATTGCATCGGCGGCGGCACCGCGCTCGCGGTCTGCTGCGACATGCGCATCTGCGGCGAGACGGCGAGCTTCGGCGTGCCGGCGGCCAAGCTCGGCCTCGGCTATCCGCTGGCCGGCATCCGCCGCCTGGTCGATCTCGTCGGCCCTTCCTTCGCCAAGGAGATCTTCTTCACCGCGAAGAAGTGGTCTTCCGAGGAAGCCCGCATCATGGGCCTGGTGAACCGCGTGGTGCCGAACGACAAGCTGGAAGACTTCGTGCTGGACTATGCGAAGACCATCGCCGGCAATGCGCCGCTGACGGTCGGCAGCGTGAAGTTCATCGTGGGGGAGGCGCTGAAGGACCGTGGCGCCGCGAACGAGGCCGCCTGCGACGCGATGGTGAAGGCCTGCTTCGCGAGCGAGGACTACAATGAGGGCCGCAAGGCCTTCCTCGAGAAGCGCCCCCCCCAGTTCAAGGGCCGCTGATCCCGGTCCAGGGTCCGGCTGGACCCTGGCATGGGGGTGCGGGGGGACGGCGTCCCCCTGCGGCTTGTCCGGTTTGCAGCGACGGGTGCGGCGCGGTAAAACCCCCGCCTCCCGCCCGTCCTCCGGAAGCCGAAGCAATGCCCGCCTGGCAGTACGTCTATGTGATGAAAGACCTCACCAAGTCCTATCCGGGCGGGCGAGAGGTCTTCAAGGGAATCACCCTTTCCTTCCTGCCCAATGTGAAGATCGGCGTGCTCGGCCCGAACGGCGCCGGCAAGTCCACGCTGATGAAGATCATGGCGGGCCTCGACAAGGAATTCGGCGGCGAGGCCTGGGCGGCGGAGGGCGCGCGCGTCGGCTACCTGCCGCAGGAGCCGCACCTCAACCCCGACAAGACGGTCGGCGAGAACGTGATGGAGGCCTTCACGGAGCTCTCCGCCCAGCTCGCCCGCTTCAACGCGATCTCCGAGAAATTCGCCGAGCCGATGGAGGAGGAGGAGATGAACACCCTCCTCGCCGAGCAGGCGGAGCTGCAGGAGAAGATCGACGCGGCGGAGGGGTGGGAGATCGACCGGCGGATCGAGATCGCGCTGGACGCGCTGCGCTGCCCGCCGATCGACAGCCCCGTCGCGCATCTCTCGGGCGGTGAGCGCCGGCGGGTCGCGCTGTGCAAGCTGCTGCTGGAGAAGCCCGACCTGCTGCTGCTGGACGAGCCGACGAACCACCTGGACGCGGAGAGCGTCTCCTGGCTCGAGCAGACGCTGAAGGACTACCAGGGCGCCGTGCTGGTCGTGACGCACGACCGCTACTTCCTGGACAACGTCACCAACTGGATCCTGGAAGTCGATCGCGGCCGGGGCTTCCCCTACCAGGGCAACTACTCCGCCTATCTCGACCAGAAGCGCAAGCGCCTGCAGCAGGAGGAGCGGGAGGAGAGCGCCCGCCAGCGCCAGCTGGCCAAGGAGCAGGAATGGATGGGCCGCAGCCCCGCGGCGCGCCAGGCCAAGTCCAAGGCGCGCATCGCGGCCTATGAGGAGATGCTGGCCAAGAGCCAGGAGAAGGGCCCGGGCGAGGCCGAGATCGTCATCCCGCCGGCGCCGCGCCTCGGCAACACCGTCATCGTGGCGGAGGGGCTGCGCAAGGGCTACGGCAACCGCCTGCTGATCGACGACCTGAACTTCAAGCTGCCGCCCGGCGGCATCGTCGGCATCATCGGCCCGAACGGCGCCGGCAAGTCCACGCTGTTCAAGATGATCACGGGCGTCGAGGGGCCGGATGCCGGCAAGCTCGTGGTCGGTGAGAGCGTGAAGCTCGGCTATGTGGACCAGTCCCGCGACAGCCTGGATGACAACAAGACGGTCTGGCAGGAAATCTCCGACGGGATGGACCAGATCACCATCGGCAAGCGGACGGTCCCGTCCCGCGCCTATGTCGCCGCCTTCAACTTCAAGGGCGCGGACCAGCAGAAGCGCGTCGGCGTGCTCTCGGGCGGTGAGCGCAACCGCGTCCACCTGGCCAAGATGCTGAAGCGGGAACACAACGTCCTGCTGCTGGACGAGCCGACCAACGACCTCGACGTCGATACGCTGCGTGCCCTGGAAGACGCGCTGGAGGAATTCGCGGGCTGCGCCGTGGTCATCAGCCACGACCGCTGGTTCCTCGACCGCCTGGCGACCCACATCCTGGCCTTCGAGGGCGACAGCCACGTCGAGTGGTTCGAGGGTAACTTCGAGGCCTACGAGGCGGATAAGCGACGTCGACTCGGCGCCGCGGCGGACCAGCCGCACCGCATCAAGTACAAGCCGCTGGCCCGGTAGATCCTTGGTCATTCCGCGTCTGGCGGAAGGCAACGGCATCACGACGGAGCGGCTTTCGCTCCGCCCCGTGGCGCCGGAGAACCTGCCCGACCTGATCCGCCTGAAGGCGGACGAGGCCGCCTTCGGCCTCATGCTCCATGGCACCCGCACGCCGGAGCGCGCGCGGGAGGAGCTTGAGGATGACATGGAGTTCTGGCTGGTCCGGGGCTACGGCACCTGGGCCGTGTTCGAGCGCGGCACGGGCGAATTCCTCGGCATCACGGGCCTGATGGAGCGGCCGGATGGGCGCGGCGTCGCGGTGCGCTTCGCGCTGTGGCCGTCCTGCCGCGGCAAGGGCTATGCGCGGGAAGCCGCGCGGGCGGCGCTGGCCTTCGGCTTCCGGCGGGGGCTGGCGCGCATCGTCGCCGTGGCCTGGGAAGGCAACCACGCCAGCCGGGCGGTGCTGACCGACCTCGGCATGGCGGAATGCGACCGCTTCACCTATCGGGGGCGGGAGATGCTGGTGTTCGAGGCGTTCCCGCCGGCGGGCTGAGGGGGGCCGGCGCCCCCCCCTGGGCTCAGCTGCCTTCGCGCGCCGCCAGCTGCTGGATCTGCTGGCGCATCGCCGTCAGCAGGCTGCCGACATTGCCGCCATTGCGGCTGATGACGCTGCTGTATTCGCTGCGCGTGGTCAGGCGCAGGCTGGTGCCTTCCGCGATCACGTCCACCACGCGCGGCGCGCCGCCCACTTCCGCCACGCGCCAGTCGAGCCCGAAGGCGGCGCTGCCGGGGCGTTCCACGATGGTGTTGACCAGCACATCCTCCTCCGTCCGCGCCTGGCTGCGGCCGAGCGAGAAGCGCACGCCCTGGTATTCGCCGAACCGGGCGGAGAGGTTGCGGATCAGGATCTCCTCGAACAGCTTGAGGTAGTCCGCCTGCTGTTCCGGCGTCGCGCTGCGCCAGAAGCGGCCCAGGATGAAGCGGCCGACGCCTTCCACATCCACGGCGCGGCGCAGCACGGCGGCCACCCTTTCGCGCCGCTGCGCCACCGGGGACCCCACGGCATTGATGGCCGCCACCAGCTCCTCGCCGGTCTGCTGGATGAAGCTGGTCGCGCGGGCCGGGTCGATCTGCTGGGCATGGGCGGCCCGGCCCATCAGGGCCAGGCCGGCGGCGGCGATCATCAGGCTGCGGCGGTCGAGGCTGTGCATCATGCGGTCCATCTGTTGGGGCGCGCCCGGGGTGTCGCTCAGCGCTGCTGCTGCGGCACGCCGGTTCCGACCCCGAAGCCGGTCCCGCGCGCCGCCGCCGGGGCGCCACCCTGGTTGCGGATCTCCACAACGCGTCGCTGGCGATAGGCGCTGCGGATGGTGGCGTAAGGATCGAGTGAGCCGGCCTTCACCTGGTCCACCGTCTCGATCAGGCTTTCCCGGGTATCCAGGGCCGTGAGCGCGGTGCGGGTGATGGTGATGGCTTCCAGCGTCTCCCCGCTATTGCCGGTCCAGGTCAGGGGGTGGATCGCCGTATCGACGGCGGTGCCCACCAGGTCCCGCGGGTTGGACGGGCCGAGCACGGGGATGAAGAGGTAGGGGCCTTCCGGCGCGCCCCAGACCGCCAGCGTCTGGCCGAAATCCTCAGTATGGCCCAGCAGGCCGAATTCGGTCGCGCGGTCGAAGATGCCGCCGATGCCGACGGTGGTGTTGACCAGGAAGCGCCCCGTGGTGGTGGCGGCGCGCTGCGTGTCGCCCTGCAGCAGGTCGTTCACCAGGATGACGGGGGTGCGCAGATTGGCCAGCACGTTGCGGATGGCGGTGCGCAGCTCCGGCGGCAGGAAGAAGCGGTAGATCTCCGCCGCCGGGCGCAGCACCAGCGTATCGATCCCGTCATGGACGAAGTAGGCGCCGCGGTTCAGCGGCTCCAGCGGGTCGTTGTTGGCGTTGAACTCGGCGACCGCCTCCGCATCCGCGGGGTCGGGGCGCGTGGCACAGGCGGACAGGCCAAGGGCCAGTCCGATTGCCAGCACCGGCGCGGCAAGGCGCTTCGCCATCAGGCTTTGGCGGGGGGGCGTCATGCGGCTCAAACTTGACCTCCGGAGGGCGGAAGGGGGCACAACCTGCCCGTGCGTGCCAGCCCTTCCCGGCCCGCAGGGTCTTCCTTATATGCGGCGCTGGCGGCCAACGGAACAACGGTGCCGCCGAAGTTACGAACAGTCATATCAACCCCGGGTTCCCGCCGCATGGCGGGGCGGCCCCCCAGCGCCAGGCGAGAGAACGGACCGATGGACCAGGCCTATCCCGGCACCCTGCAGCGCTGGCTGACCGGCCCCCGCGTGGCCGGCCTGCCGGTGCCGAGCGAGATGCCGCCCCCGAAGCTGTCCTTCGAGTTCTTCCCGCCCAAGAACGAGACGCTGGAACAGTCCCTCTGGGCCGCGATCCGGCGGCTGGAGCCGCTGGGTCCTCGTTTCGTCTCCGTCACCTACGGCGCCGGCGGCACCACCCGCACGCGCACGCATGAGACGGTGGCCCGCCTGGCCAAGGAAACCAGCCTGACGCCGGCCGCCCACCTGACCTGCGTCGGCGCCACGACCGATGAGGTGGATGAGGTCGCGCGCGGCTACCTGGAGGCGGGGGTGCGCCACATCGTCGCGCTGCGCGGCGACCCGCCGGCCGGCGCCAGCCAGTACACGCCGCATCCCGGCGGCTATGCGCAGGCCGAGGACCTGGTGCGGGGCCTGCGCCGGATCGGCGATTTCGACATCAGCGTCGGCGCCTATCCGGAGACTCATCCGGCGGCGGCCTCGGCCAGCGCGGACCTGGATTTCCTGAAGCGGAAGATCGATGCGGGCGCGACGCGCGCGATCACCCAGTACTTCTTCGACACGGATATCTACCTCCGCTTCATCGACCGTTGCGCGGCGGCGGGCATCACCGTGCCCATCGTCCCGGGCATCCTGCCCGTGTCGAATTTCTCCCAGGTGAAGAAGTTCAGCGCGATGTGCGGCGCTTCCGTCCCCGACTGGATGGGCAAGCTGTTCGAGGGGCTGGACGAGGATGCGGAGACGCGGCGCATGGTCTCCGCCGCCATCGCGGCGGAGCAGGTGCGGTTGCTGCAGGCGAACGGGGTGGACGAGTTCCACTTCTACACCCTGAACCGCGCGGACCTGACCTACGCCATCGCGCATCTGCTGGGGGCGCGCCCCAAGGCGGCCTAGGGCGCAAGCCCGAGGGGCATTCCAGGCTACCCCGCCGGGCCGGAACGGCCTTCCCCTCCCTCCACGCCCGGTCCAGCATCGCGGGACCGGCGTGAGACCGGAGGAGGAAGCGCCCCATGACCCTGATCACCCGCCGCGCCGCATTGCTGGCCGCGCCGGCCCTGGCCCTCGGCGGCCGCCTGGCCCAGGCCCAGGCCTTTCCATCCCGCCCCGTCCGCATCGTCGTGCCCTATACCCCGGGCGGCGTGTCCGACATCACGGCAAGGCTGATCGCGGACCCCATGGCCGCGGCCATGGGCGTGCCGGTGCCGGTGGAGAACCGCGCGGGCGCGGATGGGGTGATCGGGACGGAGGCGGTGGCCCGTTCCCCCGCCGATGGGCACACCCTGGCCCTGGTGTCCGTGGGCCATCCCGTCAATGCCGCCTTCTACCGGCTGCCCTATGACACGATGCGGGACTTCACCTTCATCACGCTGACCACGAAGACGCCGCTGGTGCTCTGCGCCGCGCGGAATTTCGCGGCCTCCACGCCCGCCGAGCTGGTGGCGCATGCCAAGCGCAACCCGGCGGGGCATGTGACCTTCGCGGGCACGGGCGGGGTGGTGCGGCTGGCCCCGGTGCTGTTCGGCCAGCGGACGGGGATCGAGATGACCTATGTCCCCTATCGCGGATCGACCCAGGCGCATCCGGACCTGATCGCGGGCCGGGTGGACATCATGTTCGACACCGTCCCGGCCGCGCTGCCGCATATCCAGGCCGGCACGCTGAAGGCGCTGGCCACCACCGGCGCCACCCGCGCGCCGCAGCTGCCCGA
The DNA here is from genome assembly GCF_016805305.1 of Falsiroseomonas ponticola. Classification (GTDB taxonomy): domain Bacteria; phylum Pseudomonadota; class Alphaproteobacteria; order Acetobacterales; family Acetobacteraceae; genus Falsiroseomonas; species Falsiroseomonas ponticola. Next base: position 133,734 of record NZ_JAERQN010000002.1, read on the forward strand.
TGTGCCGACGATCGGGGAGAGCGTGGCGGGGTTCGAGGCCTCCACCTGGGGCATGGTGATGGGCCCGGCCAACCTGCCCCCGCCGGTGCTGGACCGCCTGCACCGGGAGATCACGGCCGCGGTGCAGCGCCCCGATGTGGTGGCGCGCCACCGGTCGCTGGGGGCGGAGGTCGTCGTCTCCAACCCTGACGACACAAGGACCTTCGTGCAGGCCGAGCTGGAGAAATGGGGCGCCGCCGCCCGCGCCGCCGGCGTCCAGCCCCAGAATGCCGGCTGACTGAGGACGGTCCAGGCCCGTCTCGGGCCTGGCGGATGGGGTCCGGGGAAGGCAGCGCCTTCCCCGGCATCACCAGCGGACCACCTTCTCCGCCAGGAACAGCGTGGCGATGAGCGTGCCGGCGAAGATCATCAGGTGCATCCGCACCGCGTCCTTCTTGTAGATCATGGCCGGCGGCGGCGGCGGTTCGGCGGAGGCGGCGAGGGCCGCCAGGCCGCGGGGCTCCGCCGCCGTCGCCTGGGCCGCCATGGCCGCGCGCGTTTCGTCGGGCGTCAGGCAGGGGCCGAGATAGGTGAAACGCTGCGCCGCCTCCGCGGCCGAGAGGTGGCTGCCATCCCACACCATCCAGGCCCGCAGCGCGCCGTTCCAGCCGATCGGCAGCGGCGCCGCGCCGCCGTCATCCGCGCGGGCGACCCAGTGCCAGGGCCGGTTGGCATCGGCGGGCTCGCCGGGGCGGGCGGGGTTGGGCCAGGTCATGCGCGCGGTGCTTCCTCAGGATTGGGGGAAGCCTAGACCCGCCGCGCGCCGCCTGGGAACGCCCTTCAGTGCGTGCTCCTCAACGCACGCCGCGGGCCCGCAGCGCCTCATAGACCGGCTTCAGAAGGAAGGGGCTGAGGAAGAGCGGAAACTGGCAGAGCGCGAAGAACAGCAGGATGCTGGGGTCGGTCGCCGCCGGCAGCACCGCGATGTAGAGCGCCATGTTGCGGTTGCCCGAGAGCAGCCCGGCGGAGAGCGCGACCCGCGTGCCCGCCACCGGCCGCATGGCGAGTGCCGTCAGCAGGTTCAGCCCGAAATTGCCGGCGAAGGCGAGCGCGAGGCCGCCCGCGACCCAGAGCGGCTCCGCCAGGATCTTCGCCTGCATCCCCTCCATCACGCCGAAGCCGTAGAGCACGACCAGCAGCACCACCGCGCCATCCACCGCGCGCCCCGTCCGCGCCAGGCGATCCGGCCCCGCCAACCGGCGGATGATCAGCGACAGCACCAGCGGCAGCCCCACCACCAGCGCCAGCCTGGTCATCAGCGCGGAGAGCGAGATGGCCAGGTCGATGCCCAGCAGCCCGAGCGCCAGGGGCGGCGCGATGAAGGGCACCAGCAGGGTGGAGAGCACGGAGACGACCAGCGCGATCTCCCCATCCAGCCCCACCAGCCTGGCGAAGGCCGGGGAGGAGGTGGCCGCGCAGCCCGTCGCCATGATCACGACGGCGGCACCGAGCGGCCCGTCCAGCCCGAGCAGGCGGGTGATGGCGAAGACGATCAGCGGGCAGGCCAGCAGCAGCCACACCAGCAGCCCCGCCACCATCAGCGGCCGGCGCAGATAGGCGATGACCTGCACGAAATCCACGCGCAGCAGCACCAGCGTCATCAGGCAGAAGACGCCGGGGGAGACGAGGTCCCGCGTCGCGCTGGCCAGGGGCGGGAAGATCACGCCCGCGAAGACGCCGAAGCCCAGCAGCGCGCCGCCATGCCGGGCCGACCATTCGAAGGGCAGGAGAAGGTTGCGCAAGGCCTGGCGGTTGGAGTTGTTCGCTCCGTGTTCTATATCCGGCTTGTGCAACCCCGTCATCTCCCCACCCTCGTCCTCGCCGCGCTGCTCCTCGCGGTCCCGGCCTATGCGGCCTGCACCTCCCCGGCCGCGCCGGAGGTCGTGTGGCGGCGCTGCCTGCTGGATGGGCGGGACCTGACCGGCGTCGATCTCAGCCGCGGGCATCTGCGCGATTCCTCGCTGCAGCGGGCCAAGCTGGCGCAGGCGAAGATGGTGGGGGTGGATGCCACCGATGGGCGCTTCCTCTCCGCCGACCTGACCGGCGCCGACCTGACGGAGGCGGTGCTGCGGGAGGCCGATTTCACCCGGGCCGTGATGCGCGGCGCCGTGCTGGCGCGGGCCGATCTGCGCCGCGCCCGGCTGTTCCGCGCGGATCTGAGCGGCGCGGACCTCACCGGTGCCGATCTGACCGGCGCCGATTTCTCCGGCGCCATCCTGGATGGCGCGCGATGGACGGATGGCCAGCGCCTCTGCGCGGCGGGGAGCGTCGGCACATGTCAGTAACGGCACCCGACTACATCACCCGCCTGAACCCGGAGCAGCGGGAGGCGGTGGAAGCGCTGGACGGCCCGCTGCTGGTCCTGGCCGGTGCCGGCACGGGGAAGACCCGCGTGCTGACCACGCGCTTCGCCCATCTGCTGATGACCGGCAAGGCGCGGCCCTGGGAGGTGCTCTCCGTCACCTTCACCAACAAGGCGGCGCGGGAGATGCGGGAGCGTGTCGCCGCCATCATCGGCCGGCCGGTGGAGGGCCTCTGGCTCGGCACCTTCCACGCGCTCTGCGCGCGGATGCTGCGGCGGCACGCGGCGATCGTCGGCCTGCAGACCAACTTCACCATCCTCGATGCCGATGACCAGATGCGCCTGCTGAAGCAGGTGATGGCGGCGGCCAACATCGACAGCAAGCGCTGGCCCGCGCCCGGGATGATGGCGGTGATCCAGCGCTGGAAGGATCGCGGCCTGACGCCCCAGCGCATCACGGCGGCCGAGGACAGCGACTACGCCAACAACCGCGCCAGCGAGATCTATGCGGGCTACCAGAAGCGGCTGATCGAGCTGAACGCCGCCGATTTCGGCGATCTGCTGCTGCACATGACGGAGATCCTGCGCACGCGGCCGGACGTGCTGGCGGATTACCACCGCAGCTTCCGCTACATCCTGGTGGACGAATACCAGGACACGAACCTGGTCCAGTATCTCTGGCTGCGTCTGCTGGCCCAGCACGAGGATCCGAACCGCCGCAATATCTGCTGCGTCGGCGATGACGACCAGTCGATCTATTCCTGGCGCGGCGCCGAGATCGAGAACATCCTGCGGTTCGAGAAGGATTTTCCGGGCGCGCGCATCGTGCGGCTGGAATCCAACTACCGATCGACCAAGCCCATCCTCGCCGCCGCCGCCGGCCTGATCGCCCGCAACACCGGCCGCCTCGGCAAGACGCTGCGGTCCGGCCGCAACGATGCCTCCGGCGAGAAGGTGCGCGTCGTCTCGCTGTGGGACAGCGAGGATGAGGCGCGGATGGTCGGCGAGCGGATCGAGGCCGCGCGACGTTCCGGCCATCCGCTCTCGGAGATCGCCATCCTGGTCCGCGCCGGCTTCCAGACGCGGAGCTTCGAGGAACGCCTCATCACCCTCGGCCTGCCCTATCGCGTCGTCGGCGGGTTGAAATTCTACGAGCGCGCGGAAATCCGCGACGCCATGGCCTATCTCCGCGTCCTCCAGCAGCCCGCCGACGATTTGGCCTTCGAGCGCATCGTGAATGTCCCGAAGCGCGGCCTTGGCGACAGCGGCATGCGCGCCATCCACGAAGCGGCACGCGCGCAATCCGTGCCACTCGCCATCGCGGCCGAACGCCTGGCGGAGACGGAGGCGCTGAAGCCCAAGCCGCGCACCGCGCTGCGGGAACTCATGCGCGGCTTCGTCCGCTGGCGCGCGGTGAACGAGAAGGAAGGCCATGTCGTCGCCGCCGCCACCGTGCTGGAGGAAAGCGGCTACACCGACATGTGGAAGCAGGACCGCAGCGCGGAGGCGCCGGGCCGCTTGGAGAACCTGAAGGAACTGCTGCGCGCGATGGGCGACTATCCCTCGCTGGCCGGCTTCCTCGACCATGTCGCGCTGGTCATGGAGACGGATGAGAACGCCGAGGCCGAGCGCATCCAGCTCATGACCTTGCACGCCGCCAAGGGCCTGGAATTCGACACCGTCTTCCTGCCGGGCTGGGAGGAAGGCCTGTTCCCGTCCCAGCGCAGCATGGATGAGGGCGGCGAGAAGTCGCTGGAGGAGGAGCGGCGCCTCGCCTATGTCGGCATCACCCGCGCGCGGAAGACAGCGGTGATCAGCCACGCGGCGAACCGCCGCATCTACGGCAACTGGACCTCCTCGCTCCCGTCCCGCTTCCTCGACGAATTGCCGGCCGAGGCGATCGAGCGGGAAGGGGCCGCGCAGATGCGCGCGCACCGGATGGCCGACACACCCTCGGTCTTTCTCGGCCAGCAGGGGCTGATGGCGCGGCGCCCCCGCGTGATCGAGGCCGGCGCCTGGGAGGTGAAGGAACGCCCCGCCCAGGCGAGTGGCATCGGCAAGGGGGAGCGGGTGTTCCACCAGAAATTCGGCTACGGCACCGTCACCGCGGTGCAGGATGACCGCCTCGACATCGAATTCGACCATGCCGGGGAGAAGCGGGTGCTGGACCGGTTCGTGCAGAAGGCAAGCGACGTCTGATGGCTCGGGATACCTACTCCATGCAGCGGGACCGGCGCGCGGATCCGCTGGAGACCATCTGGATGGAGGGCCTGCCGGAGGACGCCGTGCCGGCCTTCGAGGCCGCCTTCCTGACGCATTGCCGCTCCGTCGCCCTGTTCAAGGACGAGCCCAGCGACACCTGGCGGGTGGAGGGCGTGCGCCCCCAGGGCTCGCCGGACGATGAATTCACCGGCGCCCTTGCCCTCGCCTCCCTGATGGCCGGCGTGGAGCAGCCCGCCCTGCAGGTCGCGCCCGTGGAGGCCGAGGGCTGGCTTGCCCGCACGCTCTCGACCTTCGAGGAGATGCCGATCGGCGGCGACGTGCTGGTGCGGCCGACGCATGTGGCCCCGCGCCGCCTCTATGGCCGCACGGTGCTGACGCTTGATGCCGGCATCGCCTTCGGCTCCGGCGAGCACAACTCGACCCGCGGCTGCCTGATCGCGTTCGAGAAAGTGTCGCGCGACCGGCGGCCGAAGCGGCGGCTGCTCGACCTCGGCACGGGGTCGGGGATTCTCGCCATGGCGGCGGCCAAGCGGCTGAAGCGCCCGGTGCTGGCCACCGATATCGAGCCCTGGTCCGTCCGCGTCGCGCAGGACAATGCGCGCATGAATGGCGTCGGCCGCCTGGTGCGGGCCAGGCTCGCCGATGGCTGGCGGGACCGGCATGTGAAGGCCGGGCGGCGCTACGACGTCGTCTTCGCCAACATCCTCGCGCGGCCGCTCTGTTCCATGGCGTGCTCGATGTCGGTCGGGCTCGCGCCCGGCGGCACGGCGATCCTGGCGGGGCTGCTGGGGACGCAGGCGCGGATGGTGCTGGCGGCGCATCGCCGGCGCGGCATGGTGCTGGAACGCATGCTGCCGCAGGGCGCCTGGACGACGCTTGTGCTTCGCAGGCGCCAAGGCGCCTGACGGTGCTGCGCAGGCGCTGAGGCGCCTGACGGTGCTGCGCAGGCGCTGAGGCGCCTGACGGTCCTCAGGAGGCGCTGGAACACGCGACGGGGCCGGCTTCCTTGCGGAAACCGGCCCCGTGCTTCCGCCCGGGGACCCGCCGGGGTCCCCGGTGGGTAACTCAGGCCGCCAGCGCCTTGCCGGCCACCGCGACATTCGCGTTGGCGGGCTTCGGCGCCGCGCCATTCGCCGGGCGGGGCTGGTTGGCGCTGAAGCCGGGCTCGAAGACGCGGGCGATGTCGCCGCGGGTCAGGCCGATATCGGCCAGCTCGCGGTCGGACAGGGCGCGCAGGTTTTCATAGGTCCGGCGGCGCTCCGGCCAGGCGCGGACCGCATCGGCGGCGGCGACGATGCCATGGCCGATGGCGGCAAACAGCTTCCGCACGCCGGCGGCGATGGCCTCGTCCCGCGCGCGCATCGCGGCGAAGCGGATCGCTTCCAGCTCGGTCTCGCGCGTCATGCGGGTGGTGGCGGCGTGGGGGAACAGGCCAACCTGTTCCTCGGGGATGCGGGCGTTCATGATGACCTCTGTTGTGGTGCGCGTCGGGGAATGTTCTGTCCCCGGCCGTGCTTCGCAGGTGCAACATAGGTGTTCCGGCGCCACAGGTGATGCGGCGAGGCAACAGCCGAGCCATGCGCCAAACGCATGAAACACTGTGGACATATGTTTCAACGTTAGAGCTTCGGTAACACATCCCGTGACGCAGCCCCTCCAAGCCCGCCTCTCCGCCCTCCGCGCCCGCTTCGACGCCCTCGGCATCGATGGCGTCCTGGTCCCCCGCGCCGATGCCTTCCTCGGCGAATACGTGCCGCCCTCGGCCGAGCGCCTGGCCTGGCTGACCGGCTTCACCGGCTCCGCCGGCCTCGCCTTGGTGTTGCGGGACCGCGCCTTCCTCTTCATCGATGGGCGCTACACCACCCAGGCGCGGCAGGAGGTGGATGGCGCGCTGTGGGAATTCCGCCACCTCATCGACCAGCCCCCGGCCGCGGTGCTGAAGGCGGAAACGCCGGGGGCGCGCATCGGCTACGACCCCTGGCTGCACCCGGAGCCCGCGCTGGAACGCCTGGCCCAGGCCGGCGCCACGCTGGTGCCGCTTCCCGCCAACCCGATCGACGCGATCTGGGCCGATCGCCCCGCGCCCCCCGCCGCCCCCGCCATCCCGCATCCCACCGCCTTCGCCGGGGCGGAAGCCGCGGCCAAGCGGGCGGAGGCCGCGGCCACGCTGCGCGCGGCGGGGCAGGGGGCCGCGGTGCTGGCGGATGCCCATTCCGTCGCCTGGCTGCTGAATATCCGGGGCAGCGACCTGGCCCATACGCCGCTGGCGCTGGCCGTCGCCCTGCTGGATGCGGAGGGCGCGGTGGAACTCTTCCTCGACCCCGCCCGTGCCGATGCCGCGCTGCGCACCCATCTCGGCAACGCCGTCGCCCTGCATCCCCCCGCCGCCCTGCCGGACCGGCTGCGCGCCCTGGCCGGCCGCCGCGTGCGCCTCGACCCCGATGTCACCCCCGCCTGGTTCGCCCAGGCGCTGCGCGCCGCCGGCGCGACGCCGGAAGCCGGGGAGGATCCCTGCCGCCTGCCGCGCGCCCGCAAGAACGCGGTGGAGCAGGAGGGCGCCCGCGCCGCCCACCGCCGGGACGCCGTCGCGCTCGCCCGCTTCCTCGCCTGGTTCGCCGCAGCCGCGCCGGTCGGGGGGCTGACGGAGATGTCCGCCGCCGCCCGCCTGCTCGCGCTGCGGGCGGAGGGCGAGCATTTCGTGGCGGAGAGCTTTCCCGCCATCTCCGGCGCCGGGGAGCACGGCGCCATCATCCATTACCGCGCCACCCCCGCGACCGACCGCCCGATCCGCGCCGAGGAGGCCTATCTGATCGACAGCGGCGCCCAGTACCGGGACGGCACCACGGATGTGACGCGCACGCTCTGGACCGGGCCGGGCGACCCGCCGGCGGAGCTGCGCGAAGCCTATACCCGCGTGCTGCAGGGGCACCTCGCGCTCTCCGCGCTGCGCTTCCCCGACGGCATCGCGGGGCCGCACCTGGATGCGCTGGCGCGGCGGCCGCTCTGGCTGGCGGGGCTCGACTATGACCACGGCACCGGCCATGGCGTCGGCAGCTTCCTCTCGGTGCATGAGGGGCCGGCCGGCATCAGCCGCGCGGCGAAGCCGGTGCCGCTGGCGCCCGGCATGATCCTGTCCAACGAGCCCGGCTTCTACCGCCCCGGGCACTACGGCATCCGGATCGAGAACCTGCTCCTCGTGCAGCCCGCGCCATCGCTGCCCGGCCAGGCCAAGCCCTTCCTGCGGTTCGAGACGCTGACCCTGGCGCCCTATGACCGGCGGCTGGTCGATCTGGCCCTGCTGGCCCCGGCGGAGCGCGCGCAGGTCGATGCCTACCACGCGCGCGTCCTGGCGGCGGTCGGCCCGCTGCTGCCGGCGCCGGACCGCGCCTGGCTGGAAGCCGCCTGCGCGCCGCTTGCGTGATGAAGGCGGAACGAGCCGGCTCCGATTAAATTACAACCTATACGGGTATTCTGCTAGATTCCGGACAGAAAAAGTTGTTGATTGGGGTGGTCAACCTCCCCTTCACCCACCACTGCGACCCTGGAGCCCATGCCGAGCCCCCGCCTCCGTCGCCGCGCCCTCCTCCTCACCCTCGCCGCGCCGGCGCTGGGCGCCTCCGGCATCGGGCTGCGGGCGCTGGAGGCCGCGGAATGGCAGGCCTTCTGCACCCGCTTCCTGGAGCCCGACGGGCGGGTGGTGGATGGCGGCAATGGCGGCATCTCCCACAGCGAGGGCCAGGGCTGGGGCCTGCTCTGCGCCGAGCGGGCGCATGACCGGGATGCCTTCGACCGCATCTGGGGCTGGACGCGGCGGACGCTGGCGCGGCGGGGCGATGCGCTCTCCTCCTGGCGCTGGCGGCCGGAAGGCACGGGCGGCCTGGTGGATGACCCGAACAACGCCACCGATGGCGACCTGATGATCGCCTGGGCCCTGCTGCGCGCCGCGCAGCGCTGGCCGGACGGGGATTATGCCGGGCAGGGCGCCGCCATCGCGCGCGACATCCTGCGCCTGCTGGTCCGCCAGGTGGGGGAGGAGACGGTGCTGCTGCCCGGCGTCGCCGGCTTCGAGCAGCGGGACCATGTGGTGCTCAACCCCTCCTACTACGCTTTCCCCGCCATGCGGGCCCTGGCCCAGGCGGTGCCCGATCCGCTCTGGTTGCGACTCGCGGCGGATGGGCTCTCCCTGCTGCGGCGCGCGCGCTTCGGCCGCTGGGGGCTGCCGGCGGATTGGGTGGCGCTGCCGCGGGGGGGCGGCCGGCCCGCCCCGGCGCCGGGCTGGCCCGCCCGCTTCTCCTATGATGCGGTGCGGGTGCCGCTCTACCTGGCCTGGGCGGGGCTGGGGCGGGAGCCCGCGGTGGCCAGCGCCGTGCGCTTCTGGCTGGACCCGCAGCATGCCCGCCTGCCGGCCTGGACGGACCTGACCTCCGACAGCGTCTCGCCCTACGCGGCCTCCCCCGGCATCCGGGCGATCGTGCTCGTCGCCACGGCGCGGCAGGGTGCGATTGGTACACCTTTTCCGATCTTGCCTACAGTGGATGAGGCTAAGGACTATTATTCAGCCGTTTTGACCCTTCTAGCGCGTCTCGCTTGGAGAGATTCGTGATCGCGTAAAAACTGACGATGATTTCGAGACGGGGATTGGCTATTCCCTTAACGGCCAGGGCACGGCATGTTGCATTGCAATCGGGGGTTCATTGCTTATGGCGCAGGATACGGATGTGGCACGGGTGGCCGCCGCGTTGCGTGCCCCGGCCATCCGGTATCGTAGTTTCGGTAACGAACCGGTCCGGACGCCCCTGCCCGCGCCGGAACCGGATGGCTATGCGCTGCTCGGCGCCATGACGCAGGCGGCGGAAACGCCGCAGGAACAAGCACTTCCGCCCGCCGAAGCCTGGCAGCCCCCGCCCGCGGAACCCGCCCCGCCGGCCTGGCCGGAACCCCCGCCCGCCCCGGCCTGGCCGGAACCCCAGGCCCCCGCCTGGTCCGCCGCCACGGCACCCGCCTGGCCGGAGCCCGCCGCCCCGGCCTGGCCCGACTCGCCCGAGCCCGCCCCCCGGCCGGAGCCGCAGGGGCCGTCCTGGGCCAATCCCGCCCTGCCGCCGCTGCCGCCGCTGCCGGCGGAGCATGCCTGGGTGCCGCCGCCCCCGCCGGCACCCGCGCCGGCGCCCGCGCCCGCGCCCATGCCCGTGGCGGCACCGCGCCCCGAATTGCCGCCGCTGCCGCCGCTCCGCGCCCTGCCGCCGCTGCCGGAACCCGTGGCCGCGCCGGTCGCGGCGCCCGTGGCCGCGCCCGCCGCCGCGCCGGGCTGGACCCCCGCCGCGCCGGAACCGGCCCCGCCGCCCCCGCCCGCACCCCCGCCGCCGCCCGCGCCCGCACCCCCGCCGCCCGCACCCGTCGCCGCTTCGCCCGCCGCCCGGCCGGGGGTGGAGGCGATGACGCTGCTGCGCGCCGCGGACCTCGTCGCCCCCCTGCCGCCGCCGCCCCGCACCGGCCTCACCACCCTTGCCGCGCTGTCCACCGCGGCGCCCGGCGGCTCCGCCCCCACCGGCGGCGCGCTCAGCCTCTTCCCGCTGATCGAGGCGCTGGACCTTCCGGGCGGGATGCCCGTGCGCCGCGATGGCCCCGCGCCCGCCGCGCCGCCCACCCTTCCCGCCCTCCGCCCGCGGCCGGCCCTGGTGCCGGCGGCGGATGTCGAGATGCCGCTGCCCGACCTGCTCCGCCTGCTCGCGGCCGGGGCCGCGGGCGCGGCCGATGCCTATACCGCTATGCGCCGCCCCCCGCGCGCAGACCGGCCAACGACTTGACCGGAGGCTTCCTTCGTCCATGCCCCTGATCTGCTTTGCCTCTCCGAAGGGCGGCGTCGGCAAGACGACCCTGGCCGCCAACCTGGCCGATGCGCTCCAGCGCGACGGCCGGCGCGTGCTGGTAATGGATTTCGACCCGCAGAACACGCTGCGGCTGCATTTCGGCGTGCCGCTGACCGACATGGGCGGCTTCACCGCGGACCTGCCGCGCCGGCCGGACTGGCGGTCCTGCGTGCGGGAGACGCCGTCGGGCGTCATGGTCCTGCCGCATGGCGCGATGGAGCTGCGCGGCGCGCTCGGCCTGGCCGCGGCGCTGGAGCGTGACCCGGACCTGCTGGCCGCGCCCATGCGCGCCATCCTGGCCGATCCCGGCCTGACCGTCATCGCCGATACCTCGCCCGGCCCCTCCCACGCGCTGGCGGTGCTGGTGCCCATGGCCTCCATGGTCGTTGCCGTGCTGCAGGCGGAAGCGATCAGCGCCGCGCTGATCCCGGACATCGACAGCGGCCGCTTCCTCGGCTCGGGCACCATGGCGGCGCTCTTCGCCGGGCGGCTGCGCGTCGTGCTGAACGAGGTGGATCTGAACTCCCGCCTCTCCCGCGCCGCCGCCGATGCCGTGGCGCGGCACCTCGGCCCGCGCCTGCTCGGCGCCGTCAGCCGGGACGAGACGCTGGCCGAGGCGCTGGCCATGCAGAAGCTGGTGCAGGAGATCGCGCCGGACAGCCGCGCCGCGGAAGACATCCGCGGCATCGCCCGGGCGATCGAAGCCGCGCTGCCGAACGCGCCGGAGAGCTTCGGCCTCGGCTGGGGCGCCCGATGAGCTTCGGCCAGGCGCTACGCCACGGCCGTGCCTTCCGCGGCGGGATCTGGGCTCGCCCCTGGATCTCGCTGCCGATCATGGTGCTCGCCGCCCTGATCGGGACCACCTTCATCGTGGCGCCACTGGACGCCGAACAGCAGGCCTGGCTCGCCGTCGCCGGCTTCCTCCTGTACCTGGTGGCGGACCGCATTCCGGGACGGGGGATGACGATCTTCATCGTCCTCGTCTCCGTCCTCGTCTCGCTGCGCTACATCCATTGGCGGCTGGTCGATACGCTGGAATTCACCAGCTTCTCCCAGACCTTCCTCGGCACCGGGCTGCTGCTGGCGGAAGTCTACGCCATCTCCACCATGCTGCTCGCCTATCTCCAGGTCATCTGGCCGCTGGACCGCAAGCCGGTGCCGCTGCCGGAGGATCCGGAGGAATGGCCCACCATCGACGTCTTCATCCCGAGCTACAACGAGCCGCTGGAGGTGGTGAAGCCCGCCATCTACGGCGCGCTGGCCATGGACTGGCCGCGCCACAAGATGAACGTCTACCTGCTGGATGACGGGCGCCGCGACGAATTCCGCCGCTTCTGCGAACAGGTCGGCTGCAACTACGTCATCCGCGCCGACAACAAGGGCGCCAAGGCCGGCAACATCAACGCCGCGCTGAAGAACACCACCGGCGAATACATCGCGATCTTCGATTGCGACCACGTCGCCACCCGCGCCTTCCTCCAGCTCACCGTCGGCTGGCTGCTGCGCGACCGCGACCTCGCCATGGTGCAGACCCCGCACCATTTCTATTCGCCCGACCCGTTCGAGCGGAACCTGGCCTCCGGCCAGCGCGTGCCGAACGAGGGCCTGCTCTTCTACGGCCTGGTGCAGCAGGGCAACGATCTCTGGAACGCCACCTTCTTCTGCGGCTCCTGCGCCGTCATCCGGCGCGAGGCGCTGGAGGAAGTGGGCGGCGTGCCGACCGTGACGGTGACCGAAGACTGCCACTGCTCGCTGAAGATGCAGCGGCGCGGCTGGCGCACCGCCTATCTCCGCATCCCGCTCGCCGCCGGCCTCGCGACCGAACGCCTCATGCTGCATATCGGCCAGCGCATGCGCTGGGGCCGGGGCATGATCCAGATCCTGCGGATCGAGAACCCGATGACGGCGGAAGGGCTCCGCTTCGCGCAGCGCTGCTGCTACTTCATGTCGCAGTTCCACTTCCTCTTCCCGCTGCCGCGCTTCGTCTTCCTGACGGCGCCGCTGGCCTTCCTGCTGTTCGGCGAAAGCATCATCGCCGCCAGCCCGCTGGCGATCCTCGCCTATGCCGGGCCGCACATCCTGCATTCCGTGGGCGCGACCAGCCGCCTGTCCGGCCATGTGCGCCACAGCTTCTGGTCCGAGATCTACGAGACGGTGCTGGCGCTCTACCTCATCCCCGTCATGCTCGCGACGCTGCTCGACCCGAAGAAGGGCAAGTTCAACGTCACGGACAAGGGCGGCACGCTGCAGGAAGGCTTCTTCGACCTGCGCGCGGTCGGCCCCAACATGGTGCTGACGCTGGCGCTGATCGCGGGCCTGCTGTCCGGCATCTACGGCCTGACGACGAACCCGGTGGAGAGCCTGGATTTCCAGGCCTTCGCGCTGAACTTCGTCTGGGCGCTGCTCTCCTTCGTCGTGGTGCTCGCGGGCCTCGCGGTGGGGCGCGAACGCCGCCAGGTGCGCGAACGCGCGCGCGTCGGCGCCGTGGTCGCGGCCAATGTCGTGCTGGCCGATGGACGGGTGCTGGAGGGGGAGACGATGGACCTCTCCCTCGGCGGCGCCGCCGTCACGGTGGACCGGCCGGAGGAGGTGGCGGACGACGCCGCGGTGACGCTCGAACTCGATGTCGGCTCGGAATGGGTGGCGATCCCGGCGGAGATCCTCCGCTGGACCGATGGGCGGCTGCAGGTGCGCTTCGCGGCGCAGACGCTGCATGACGAAGGCAATATCGTTCGCGCGGTCCTCGGCCGCGCGGATGCCTGGGTGGATTGGGACGACGTGCGAGAAGACAAACCCCTCCGCAGCCTGGCGGAGGTTGCCCGCTCGATCGGCGGCCTGTTCCGGGGCGACAGCCAGTTCTCCTTCTTCGTGCGCCGCAGCCGCCAGCCCAAGAAGCCCGCCGTCCGCATCGTGCCGCCGCCGGGCACGGAAGGCGCCGACAGCATCGCGGCCGGGGAAGCCGCGGCGCCGCCCGCGCCCACGCGCCGCCCGCGCGGCGAAAGCAGCGTCCGCCGCGCCGCCGCCATCGCGCTGATGCTCGCCCTCGGCGCGCCCGGCATCGCGGCCGCGCAGGTGAACCTGCGCGGCGCGCCGCCGCCGCCCTCCCCCCTGCAGCCCGGCCCGCAGGGCCTGCCGATGACGCTGCCGCCGCAATCCCCGGGCACCGGCACCTTCGGCGCGCCGGCGGCGGGCCAGCCGCTCACGCCCGGCACGGGTTCGCCCTTCGCGCCCCCGGGCGCGGGGTCGCCCCTCACGCCCCCGGGCGCGGGTTCGCCTTTCGCGGCCCCCGGCGCCGGCACCGCGCCCACCTCCGGCGGCTTCGCGCCCCCGGCGCCCGCCCTGGGCGGCGGGCTTCTCACCACCCCGCAGGGCACGGGCGCCGCGGCCCCGCAGCCCGGCGGCCCGCTGCCGGCGGCGCAGCCGGGCTTCCTCGGCGGCGTGCCCATGGTCGGCAGCTTCGGCTCCCCCACCGGGGACGGCTCCTCCCGCACGGAGACGCGGACGCTCCGCCAGCTCGGCCTGCGCGCGCCCATGCAGATGCGCGGCACCTCGGACCTCCAGGGCGTGCTCTTCGGCGTGCGGGGGGATGAGGTCGTGACGGCCGCGCGCCTCGTGCTCCAGGGCGCGACCAGCCCGGCGCTGATCCCGGAATACAGCCAGATCGCGATGTCGCTGAACGAGCAGTTCGTCGGCGTCATCAACCCCGACCGCAACCGCCCCGCCTTCGGCCCGCTGGAATTCCCGATCAACCCGGTCTTCTTCGCCGACCTCAACCGCCTGAACTTCCGCTTCACCGGCCGCTACACGGTGGAGTGCAACGACCCGCTCTCCGGCCTGCTCTGGGCCAACATCTCCGACCTCTCCACCCTGCAGGTGACGCTGGAGCGCCTGCCCCTGCAGCGCGACCTGGCCCGCCTGCCGGAGCCCTTCTTCGACCCGCGCCTGCTGCGGGAGCCGCTGATCCTGCCGGTCGTGGTCTCCGAAGGCGCGGGCAATGATTCGCTGAAGGCCGCGGCCTCCGTCGCCTCCTGGTTCGCGGTGCAGGCGGACTACCGCGGCGCAAGCTTCCCCGTCTCCTTCCAGCTGCCGCCCCGCGGCAACACGGTGGTGATCGCCGCCGGGAACGAACAGATCGCCGGCATCAACCTGCCGCGCTTCGATGGCCCGACCCTGGCCCTGGTGCCGCATCCCTCCGACCCCTACAGCCTGCTGCTGATCGTGGGCGGGCGCACCGGCGCGGAAGCCGCGCAGGCCGCGACGGTGCTGGCCGGCAGCAAGGAAGCCCTGGCCGGGGAGGTTGCGGTGGTGCAGCCCATCACCCTGCCGCCCCGCCAGCCCTATGACGCGCCGCGCTGGATCCGCAGCGACCGCCCGGTGCGCTTCGGCGAACTGGTCGATCCCAGCGAATTGCAGGCCTATGGCTACGCGCCGGGCCCGATCGCGCTGCCCTTCCGCACGGCGCCGGACCTCTACACCTGGCGCGGCCGCCCGCTGCCGGTCGATCTGCACTACCGCAGCCCCCCCGGCCCGATCATGGATGTGGCGGTCTCGCGCCTCGATGTCGCGCTGAACGACATCTACCTGCGCAGCCTGCCGCTCAGCCCGCCGGAAGCGCCCTGGCCGATCAACCTGCTGAGCCGCCAGATCGGCCAGGCGGACCGGCAGAGCTCCCGCTTCGGCCTGCCGGCCTACCTGATCTTCGGCATGAACGAGCTGCAGCTGCGCTTCGACATGCGGCCGATGCATCGCGGCGACTGCGTGGCGGTGCCGGCGGATGTCCGCGCCTCGATCGACCCGGACAGCACGATCGACCTGACGGACGCCTACCGCTTCACCACGCTGCCGAACCTGGCCTTCTTCGCGGGATCGGGCTTCCCCTTCACGCGCATGGCCAATTTCAGCGAAACCGCCGCGGTGCTGCCGGAACGGCCGAACACGGTGGAGCTGTCCTCCTTCCTGACGCTGGTCGGGCGCCTCTCCTCCCATGTCGGCCATCCCGCCACGGGGATGGAGGTGGTGCGGCCCGGCGGCATGGAAGCCGTGGCGGCGCGGGACCTGCTGGTGATCGGCACGCTCGGCCGCCAGCCCGCGCTGAACACGCTGCTGCGCGACGACGGGCCGGTGAAGCTGGACGGCAACCGCCTCTCCGTCGCGCTGCCCGACACGATGGAGAGCTTCCGCAACCTGTTCCTGGGCGATGAGCCCCGGATCGCGCGTGAACAGGCCTCCGCCCTGCTCAGCTCCACCGGCGATGGCCTCGGCATCCTGATGGGCTTCGAAAGCCCGCTGCGCTCCGGCCGCTCCGTCGTGGCGCTGACCGGCACCACGCCGCAGGGGCTGGAGATGATGCTGGCCGCGCTGCGCGACCCCGAGCAATCGCCCCGCATCCAGGGCGACCTCGCCATCCTCAGCGGCGGGCGGATCAGCAGCTTCTCGCTGGGCGGCCACTACACGGTCGGCAGCCTGCCGCCGCATGTCTGGCCGCAATACTTCATGTCCACCAGGCCCGACCTGCTGCTGCTCCTGCTCGTCGCCTCCTGTGCCATCGTCGCCATCCCCGCCTATTGGGCGCTGCGCCGCCGCGCCGCGATCCGCCTCCGGACCCGCACGACATGATGTTCCTGCGAACCCCGACCCGCCCCGGCCTGCGCGCCGCCCTGCTCGGCACCGCGCTGCTCGCCACACCCGCGCTCGCCCAGGAACGCGGCGTGGCGGCGCTGCTCGACCAGGCGAATTACTGGAAGCTGCAGAACCGGCCGGACCAGGTGATCCGCACCCTGGAACGCGTGCTGCAGGTGGATGCGCGCAACGCGGATGCCCTGTCCGGCATCGCCGAAGCCCAGGCCCAGCTCGGCAACACCGCCCAGGCGCAGGATGCCCTGGCCCGGCTGCGCGCCACCGCGCCGGCCGATCCGCGCACCATGCAGGCCGATGCCGCCGTCCGCACCTCCACCGTCGATGCCGCGGCGCTGGCGCAGGCGCGGCAGCTGGCCCAGGCCGGGCGCAACGCGGAAGCGGTGGAACGCTACCGCCAGATCTTCGCCGGCGCCCCCATCCCGGACACCTTCGCCCTCGAATACTACCAGACGCTCGCGGGGACCGAGGCCGGGTGGCGCGAGGCGCGGGACGGCATCGGCGCCCTGGCGCGCCGCGCGCCCAGCAACGTCGCCATCCAGCTCGCCAACGCGCAGATCCTGACCTACCGGGAGGAGACGCGCGCCCAGGGGATCGAGCAGCTGCGCCGCCTCTCCGGCCAGGGCGACAACCAGCAGAGCGCCTCCGCCGCCTGGCGCCAGGCGCTGACCTGGCTGGGCGATGGGCCGGAAGCGGTGCGGCCGCTGGAAGGCTACCTGCAGCAATTCCCGGATGACGCGGAAATCCAGCGCCGCCTGGAACTGGCGCGCAACCCGCCGCCGACGCCGGCCGACGATATCGGCCTGAACCGCGTCGCCGGCTGGCGCAACTTCAACGGCAACCGGCTGCGGGAGGCGGAGGAGAACTTCAACGCCGTCCTGGCGCTCGATCCCAATGATGCCGATGGCCTGGGCGGCCTCGGCCTGATCCGGCTGCGCCAGGGCCGCCAGGCGGATGCGCGCCGGCTGCTGATGGCGGCGATCGAGGCCGATCCCTCCCGCCGCTCCTCCTGGGAACGCGCGCTGCAGGGGGCTTCCCAGCGCGGCGGCCCGGGGCAGGGCGGGGGCGGCGGCGCGCCGGGCCCCGATATCCAGGCCGCGCGCAACCTGGTCGATGCCGGCAACTTCTCCCAGGCCGAGGCGCTGCTGGCGCGCATCACCGCCCGCAATGGCGGCGACCGGCCGGATGCGGAAGCGCTGCTGGGCGACATCGCGCTGCGCCAGGGCAATGCGGGGCTGGCGGAGCAGCGCTACCGCGCGGCGCTGGCCCGCCGCGGCAATTTCGGCGCCGCCATGTCGGGCCTCGCCAATTCCCTCCAGGCCCAGGGCAAGTTCGCGGAAGCCGAGGAGGTGTTCCGCCGCATCGGCGGCACCAACGCCCCCCAGGTCCGCGCCGATGCGCTGCGGGCCGAGGCGCAGCGCACGGATGACCCCGCCGCCGCCGCCGCCCTGCTGCGCGCGGCCGTGCAGAACGACCCCTCCAACCCCTGGCCGCGGCTCGACCTGGCGCGGCTGCTGGCTCGCAGCGGCCAGGGCGCCGATGCCCGCGCGCTGATCGACGGCACCGTCGCCAGCCGCGCGACGCCGGACACGATCCACGCCGCCGCCATCTTCGCGAGCGAGCAGTCCCGCCCGGCGGAAGCCGTGCGCCTGCTGGAACGCATCCCCGCCAATGTCCGCACCGCGGACCAGTCGCGCATGCTGGGCTCCATGCGCATCCAGGCGCAGGTCGCCGCCGCCGCCGCGCTGGCCAGCCAGGGCCGCCGCCAGGAAGCGCGCCAGCAGCTCCTCGCCATGGCGTCGCGCCCCGATCCCTCGGGTGAGGTCGGGCCCGCCGTGGTGCGCGCGCTGAACGCCATGAACGACCCGCGCGGCGCGCAGGAAGCCGCGCGGCTCTACGCCATCAATGCCCGGGCGCAGCAGCCGGCCACCCAGCTGGCCGCCGCCGGCGCGCTGATGGAAGCGGGGCTGGACCAGGAAGCGGCGCAGCGCGCCACCCAGATCGACCCGAACCGCCTGACGGCGGAACAGCGCCGCACGGCGAATGGCCTGGCCTCCGGCCTGTCGATCCGCGCGGCGGACCAGCTGAATGCCCGCGGCGACCGCGCCACGGCCTTCGACGTGCTGGTGCCGACCCTGCAGAACGACCCCGCCAACCCCGCCGCCAACCTGGCCCTCGCCCGGCTCTACCAGGGCGCGCGGGACCATGAGCAGGCCGGGCGCATCGCCGATGCCGTGCTGTCGCGCAACCCGCGCGACACGGATGCCCGCACCGCCTCCCTTGATGCCGCCGTCGCGGCGCGGGACTGGGCGAAGGCCGAGGCCCTGATCAGCGAGGGCCGCGCGCTGATGCCGAACGATGCGCGCATCCCGCTGCTGGAAGCGCGCCTCGCCCGCGCCTGGGGCGACCAGCGCCGCGCCCAGGCCGCGCTGCAGCAGGCCGCGCAGCTGCGCCGCCAGCAGATCGGCCTCGATACCCAGCCGCCCAGCGTCATCACCGGCGGCGTGCTGCCGCAGGCGACGCTGCCGCAGCAGCGGGTGACCCCGGGCTATGAGAACCCCTTCCGCCGCACGCCGCTGGCGGGGCAGGACCTCTCCCCCGCGCAGCTGCAGATGACGCAGGCCAGCCAGGGCCTGGCCCCCGCCGCCCCGGGCATGCAGGGGATGCAGTTCGCCCAGGCGCAGCTCCAGCTGCCGAACCAGGCCGCCCCCACCGCCGACCCCCTGCTGAGCGAGATCAACCGCCAGCTGGGCGAGGTGCGGGAGGAAGCGGCGCCGCGCATCAACCCGGCGCTCGGCATGCGCGTGCGGTCCGGCGATTCCGGCATCGACAAGCTGAACGAGAGCCATGCGGGCGCCGAGGGCAGCATCGCCATGCCGGGCGTCGGCGGCCGGCTGACCGCCCGCGTCAGCGCCGTCAGCCTTGATGCCGGGGACCTCTCGCCCCAGCTCGGCTCCATGCGCCGCTATGGCGGCTTCCCCACCACGCTGCCGGGCAGCAACGGCACGCTGACCTCCCAGCAGGCCGCGCAGGCCGGCAATACGGGGTCCAGCCAGTCCGGCGTGGCGCTGGGTGCGGCCTATTCGCGCCCGGGCTTCACGATCGACCTCGGGACCACGCCGCTCGGCTTCCTGCAGGAGAATTATGTCGGCGGCATCGAGATCGCGCCCGAGATCGGGGACGGCGTCCGCCTGCGCCTGACCGCCGAGCGCCGGGCGATGACGGACACGCTGCTCTCCTGGGGCGGGCGGCGCGACCCCGTCACCAGCACCGTCTGGGGCGGCGTGGTGCGCACCGGCGGCCGCGCGCAGATCGAGTTCAGCAGCGGCGAGACGAATTTCTACATCGCCGGCGGCTACTTCGCCTTCGCCGGCGACGGCGTCGCGGAGAACAGCCGCATGGAGGCCGGCGCCGGCTTCCAGACGCCGCTCTGGCGCACGGCGAACGAGGAACTCGTCACCGGCCTCGACCTCGTCTACTTCGCCTATGACAAGAACCTGCGCTTCTTCACGCTGGGCCATGGCGGCTATTTCAGCCCGCAGAGCTTCATGTCCGCGAACGTGCCGCTGGATTATCGCGGCCGCTCCGGCGACCTCTCCTACCGCCTCGGCGCCACCATCGGGCTGACCACCTTCACGGAGGACCGCACGGCGGTCTTCCCGAACGATGCCGCCCGCCAGGCCGCGCTGGCCGCCGCCGCGGCCTCCGACAGCTCCATCAACGCCTTCTATGCCGGCCAGACCAAGACCGGCCTGACCGGCGGGCTGCGCGGGGACATCGAATACATGCTGACGCCGCAGCTGCGCATCGGCGGTGCGCTGCGCTTCGACCAGGCGGCGGATTGGAGCGAGACCCGCGGCCTGGTCTATGCCCGCTACCGCTTCGACCGCTGACCGGGACGCGCGCATGAACGAGAAGACCCCGGCGGATGCGCTGACCGCCGCCTACCTGGCAAGGCGCGGCGTCTCCACCCAATGGCGCGCCTTCCTGCGCGCGCTGGTGGAAACGCTGGACGCGCATCTGGACGAGGCGGGCCGCGCCTCCCTGATGCACATCATCGGCCGCCGGATGGCGGAGGCGATGCCGCTGCGCCATTGCGACACGCTGTCGGGGCTGGAAGCCCAGGTGAACGACGTGCTGGCCGGCGCCGAATGGGGCTTCTGCCGCCTGGCGGTGGATACGGAAGCGCGGCGCCTGGTCATCACCCACCTGGCCGCGCCCGCCATCGGCACGGGGGCGGATGCGGAAGGCAGCTGGATCGGCGCGGTGCTGGAAGGGCTCTGGAGCGGCTGGATGGCCGAGCAGCCCGGCGCGGACCCGGCCATGGCCGTGGTGGTGGCGACCGCCGCGCCGGGGGAGACGGTGCTGCACTACGCGAAGGGGTGAGTCCCGGGGAAGGCGCCGCCTTCCCCGGACCCCTACCGCCAGGGGCGTGACGCCCCTGGACCGTCGTCAGCCGACCACCACCTCCAGCCAGCCGCGCGCATCCAGCCGCGCCACATCGCCGGGCAGCAGCAGCACCGTCGTCGTGTCGCTCTCCACGATCGCCGGGCCGGGCACGGGCTGGCCGGGGGCGAGCGCCGTGAAGGCGAATACCGGCAGCTCGGCCATGGCGCCCGCCACGAAGGCGCGGCGCGTCGCGATGGGCGCGGCGGGCGGCACCTCCGGCAGCAGGGGCGCGGGCAGGGGGGGCAGCCGGCCCACCGCGGCCACGCGCGCCGTCACCAGCACCACCTCCTCGCCGCGCAGCGCATAGGTGAACAGCGCCTCATGCCGCGCGTGGAAAGCCTCGGCCAGCGCCGCGGGCAGCCCTTCCGCGTCCCAGTCCACGGCGTCCAGCGGCACGCCGACCTCGAAAACCTGTTCCCCGTAGCGCATGTCGGCGCTGCGGCGGATGGCGGGATCGCCCGCCATCCACTGCGCCATGCGCGCCCGCGCCGCCGCCTCCAACTCGGCGAACAGCGCGCGGATCGCGGGCTCGTCCGGCAGCCCCGCGGCGCCGACCAGGCTCCGGGACACCTCGTAGCGCAGGTCCGTCTGCAGCATCCCCCAGGCCGAAAGCCCCGCCGCCAGCAGCGGCACCGCCACCCGCCCCATGCCGAGGTCCCGCGCCACCGCGCTGGCATGCAGCCCCGCGGCACCGCCGAAGCTCAGCAGGGTGAAGCCGCGCGGATCGACGCCGCGCCGCACCGTCGCCACCCGGATGCCATCCGCCATCGCCACATTGGCCAGCGCATGGATGCCCGCCGCGCAGGCCAGGCGGTCCAGGCCGAGCCTCGCCGCCAGCCGGTCCACCGCCGCCTCCGCCGCCGCCCGGTCCAGGCTCCGCGCCCCGCCGAGGAAGCGGTCGGGGTCGAGATAGCCCAGCACGAGGTTGGCGTCCGTCACCGCGGGCTCCACGCCCCCGCCGCCATAGCAGGCCGGCCCCGGCACGGCGCCCGCGCTGCGCGGCCCGACCCGCATCATGCCGCCCGCGCCCACATGGGCGATGGACCCGCCGCCCGCGCCGAGGGTCACGATATCCAGGCTCTCCAGCGCGATGCGCTCGCCCCCCACCACGCGGCCCCGGCCGAGCGCGGCTTCCGCCCCCTCGATCAGCGCCACATCGGTGGAGGTCCCGCCCACATCGAAGGTGACGAGGTTGTCCCCGAGCCCCGCCCGCGCCAGCGCCAGCCCCGCCGCGACGCCCCCCGCCGGGCCGGACAGCGCCGTGCCCGCCGCGAGCCGCGCCGCTTCCGCCACCGGCGCCACCCCGCCATGGGAGAGGATGACGAAGAGCGGCCCGTGGAAGCCGGCCTCGGTCAGCCTTGTCTCCAGCCGCGCGAGATACCCCGCCACGATGGGACCGACGGCAGCGTTCACCACGGTGGTGGAGAAGCGCTCGAATTCCTTGATCTGCGGCAGCACGTCGCTAGACAGCGTCACATAGACGCCGGGCATCGCCGCGCTCACCGCCGCGCCGGCCGCGCGTTCATGCGCGGGATCGCGCCAGGAATGCAGCAGGCAGACCGCGACGCCCGCCACGCCTTCCGCCTTCAGGGCCGCGATGGCGGCATCCAGCGATGCCGCATCCAGCGCCGTCTCCACCGCGCCATCCGGCCGGATGCGCTCCCGCAGCGGCAGGCGCAGGCGGCGCGGGACCAGGGCAGGGGGGACGGGCAGGCGGAGGTCGTAGCGTTCCGGCTTCAGCCCCTCCCGCATCTCGATCACGTCCCGATGCCCCTCGGTGGTGATCATGCCGATGCGCGCCGTGCGGCGTTCCAGCAGCGCGTTGGTGGCGACGGTCGTGCCGTGCACCAGGCGCTCCGTCACCTCCAGCATCTCCGCCACCGTGACATGCAGCATGGCGGCCAGCACGGAGAGGCCATCCAGCACGCCGCGGGACTGGTCATCCGGCGTGGTCGCGGCCTTGGCCAGCAGCGTCGCGCCATCCGCGCCCACGCAGACCACGTCGGTGAAGGTGCCGCCGACATCGACGCCGATGCGATAGGGACCCATCATGGCTCAGACCAGCCCTTCGCGCTTGTCGGCCTCGATCGCGGCGGGATCGCGCGCCGCCTTGTCGCCCCAGCCGCCGCCGCCGCCGGATCGCACCACCAGCCGGTCCCCGGGCCGCAGCACCACGCCGGCCTCCTTCGTCTTCAGGTCGCGCTCGCTGCCATCGGCGTGGCGCAGCGTGTAGTGGTGGGGCGCGCCATCCTCGCCGCCCAGCATGCCGGCCGCGCCATGGCGCACGCCATCGCCCGCGGTGTTGGCCCGCGCCTCGCCCGCCGTCTCGATCCGCAAATCGAGTTCCGCGCCGAGCCCCCCGCGATACTGCCCCGCGCCGCCCGATCCCGGCCGCAACTCGTGATGCGCGAAGAACAGCGGAAAGCGCGCCTCCGCCATCTCCACGCTGCCGAATTTCAGCCCGCCGGCCGAATGCCATTCACCGACCGAGGACCAGCCATCCCCCTTGGCATGCCCGCCGCCGCCCGGCCGCGCATGGAACAGGTGCCACACGAAGCGCCGCCCCGCGCGGCGCGGGTCCGTGCCCTGGATCGCGACGCGGAAGCGCCGCCCCCAGCCGCCCATGGCGCGGTCCGGGCAGGCCGGCGCCAGCGCCTTCACGATCGCCTCCACGATCTCGTTGGAGCAGTGGCTGGTGCAGAGCGTCACCGCCGCGCCGGGCCGCGCATTCACGACGGACCCTTCCCGCGCCACCAGGTCCAGCGCGCGGAAGGCGCCGTCATTCTTCGCGACCTCGGGATCCAGCAGATAGGCCAGCGCCATCCGCGCGGCCGACAGCGTGTTGGGCCAGGAGGAATTGACGAAGCCCCGCACCTGGTCGTCGGAGCCCGAGAGATCGACCGAGACCTGCCCGCCGCGCTTCGTCACCTTCGCGCGGATGGTGATGTCCTCCACGCCATGCCCGTCATCATCCAGCACGGCCTGGCCCTCATAGTCGCCATCCGCCCAGCCCGCGATGATCCGCCGCGCATGCGCCTCCGACAGGTCGAGGATGGCATCGACGGCCGCCGCGAGCCTCGCGCCGCCATGGCTCGCCAGCAGCGCATCCATCCGCTTGGCGCCGAGCCGCGCCGCGCCCCACATCGCCATCAGGTCGCCGGTGAAGTCGCGCGGGATGCGGGTGTTCAGCGCCAGCATGCGCACCAGGTCCTCGCGCAGCGCGTCACCCTCGCCGAGCCGGATCGGCGGGATGCGGATGCCCTCCTGCCAGATTTCCGACGCCGCCGGGTTGTAGCCGCCATGCGTCGCGCCGCCGATGTCCGACTGGTGCGCACGCACGACGGTCAGGAAGCGGAGGATCGCGCCCTCGAAGACCGGCTGGATGATCGTGAGGTCCGGCAGGTGCGAACCGCCATGCCAGGGGTCGTTCAGCAGGTAGCACTCGCCCGGCGCGATCCGGTCCCCGAAGGCGTCCAGCACCGCCTTCGCCGCCAGCGGCATGGCGCCGACATGGACGGGGATGTGGTCCGCCTGCGCCACCAGCCGCGCCTGGTCGTCGCAGAGCGCAATGGAGAAGTCGCGGGAGGAGTTGAGGATCTGGGAGGTGGCGGTGCGCAGCAGCGCCTCCCCCATCTCCTCCACCACCGCGCGGAAGCGGTTCTCCAGCACGGCGAGGGTCACGGGATCGGGCATGTCGGTCATGGGGCGCGACGGTCCCGCCCCCTCGCCGGGGCGTCAAGGGAGGGTCCGGCGCGCGCGATCCCGTGATCATCTCGCTCCCGAACCTTTGGGGGGCTGGCGCGCTTCGGCGGGCGGAAGGGCATGGGGACCCGATGTTCGTCACGCGGATGGCCACCGGCGCCAGGGGCAGCCGGCCACGGATCGGGTCGCGCTGGCGCTGGGTTCTGGCGCCCCTTCTCCTCCTCCTCCTCCCCGTCCTGCTGCGGGCCATCGCGCTGCGCGCCAGCGTGGTGGATCCGGATGAGGGTCTCTACCTCGTCCAGGCCATCGCGTGGCTGAAGGGGGGCTGGCCCTACCTGGCGGTGTGGGACATGCACCCGGTCGGCGCGCCCGCCCTGCTGACCGCCGCGGTGGCGCTGGTGCCCGGCCCGCTGCTCGCGCTGCGCCTGGCGGGCATGGTGGCGGTGGCGGCGACGGCGCTGCTGCTGATGCGCCTGCTCCTCCGCCTCGGGGCCAGCCGGGCGGCCGGCTTCGCGGCCGGGCTGCTCTATGCCTGCCACACGCTGGTGCTGGGCGGGCTCGCCACCAACACGGAAATCCTCTTCGCCCCCTTCATGGTCGCGGGCGCGACGCTGATCCTGGCGGAGACGCTGTCCCCCCGCGCGCCGCGGCCGGGCCGGGTCTTCCTCGGCGGCCTCTGCTTCGGCGGCGCGCTCTGGGTCAAGCAGGTGGTGGGGCTGGAAGCCTCCGCCCTCTGGCTCACCCTGGCCGGGGTGGCGCTGGCGGAAGGGCGGGCGGGCATCCGGCAGGTGCTGTGGCTGGCGCTGGTCTTCGCGCTGGGCTGCGCGCTGCCCACGGCGCTGACGGCCGCGGCCTATGCCGCCATGGGCGCCTTCGGGGAATGGTGGAACAGCAACGTCACCGTGCTGCTGACTTATGCGGCGGTGGAGGATGGCTCCCCCGGCCTGCGGCGCGGCCTGGCGGCGGTGCTGGGCTTCCTGCTCTGGCTGCTGGCGGCGGCGGCGCTGCTCGCCCTCGCCCCGCGCCCCGCGCTCCGCCGCGCCGCGCTGCTGCTGCCCTGGCTCGGCGCCGCGGCGGTGCAGGCGATCGCGCCCGGCAAGTATTTCGACCACTACTTCCTGATGCTGCTGCCCCCCCTCTGCGCCCTGGCGGCGCTGGGGCTGGAGGCCGCGGCCCTGCGCGCCGCCCGGCGCGGCACGCGCGCGGCCGCGGTGGTGGCGCTGGCCGCCGCCATCGCCGCCCTGCCGGTGGCGACCGTGCTGCTGCCGCGCCTCGGCCATGGCTTCGGCTGGCGCATCCCGGACCCGCCCGCCCAGGTCGCCGCCATCGCGCGGGCGGAGGTCTCGGCCGGGGAGGCGCTCTATGTCGCGAACTGGCACCCCGTGGTCTATGCGCTGGCGGGGCTGGATCCGCCGACGCGCTTCGCCTTCCCCACCCATCTGGCCGGGCTGCACGCGCCGCTGACCGGCTTCGACCAGGATGCGGAACTGGCCCGCGTGCTGGCCCTGCCGCCGCGCATCATCGTGATCGCCCCCTCCCGCTGGTGGCTGGTGCGCCCGGAAGCCCGCGCGACCATCGAGGCCGCGCTGGTCGGCTATGACTGGATCGCGGCCATCCCGGATGGCGAAGGGCTGGTGGAGGTCTGGCGGCGCCGCTGAGCCCGCCGCAAGATGGGCCGATGCCGCGCCCCGCTACCCTTTCCCGACTGCTGGAAGCCACCGCCCATCGCTGCCCGGATGCGCTGGCGCTGGGCGGCCTGACCTGGGCGGAGGTCGCCGCCGCGGTGCGCCACCTCGCCGGCGGGCTGGCGGAAGCCGGCATCGGGCCCGGCGACCGCGTCGCCATCTTCCTCCCCAACCGGCCCGATTTCCTGCTGCTGCTGCTGGCCCTGGCCCGTCGCGGCGCCACCGCGATCCTGCTGAACACGCGCTTCCGGTCGGCCGAGATCGGCAATTTGCTGGAACGCGCCGCCCCCAAGGCCATCGCCATCGCCCGCGACTTCCCCGCCGTGAACGCGGAAGCGGTGCTGGAAGCCGTGCCCCCGGCGCAGCGCGCCTCGCTCCGCCTGGTGCTGGTGATGGATGGGCGCGGCATGGACCGCATCCTGGACCTGCCGGTGAAGCGCCGCGCGACGCTGCTCTCGGCGCCGGAGGCGCCCGACCTGGCGACGCCGGAGGCCGAGTGCCTCACCTACACCACCTCCGGCACCACGGCCGGGCCGAAGCTGGTGCTGCACCGCCAGGCCTCCATCGCGGGGCACGCGGCGGATGTCGCGGCGCGCATCGGCACGGCGCAGCCCGGCGCCGCCCTGCTGGCCGCCGTCCCGCTCTGCGGCACCTTCGGGCTCTCCGCCGCGCTGGCCGCCATGGCGGGCGGCGCCGTCATCGCCTGCATGGAACGCTTCGACGCGGCGGAAGCCGATGCGGCTATCCGCGCGCAATGGATCACCCACATGGTCGGCGGCGACGAATTGCTGCTGAAGCTGGCGGAGGCCGCGAAGGGCCGCCCCTACGCCCCCTTCGCCTTCACCGGCTTCGCCAATTTCCACGGCCAGGCGGAGCGCGTGATGGAGGCCTCCGCCGCGCTGAACCTGGCGGTGCGCGGCGTCTACGGGTCGTCCGAGGCCCAGGCCCTCTTCGCCCTGCAGGACCCCGCGGGCCTGCATGCCGCGCTGGGCGGCGGCCTTCCCGCCAGCGCGGAGGGCGCCTTCACGCTCGCCGAGGATGGCGAGCTGCTGCTGCGCGGCCCCTCCCTCTTCGACCGCTACCTCGGCGACGAAGCCGCGACGGCCAGGGCCCGCACCCCCGATGGCTGGTTCCGCACCGGCGACCTCGCCACGGCGCAGGAGGGGGGCGGCTTCGCCTTCGTGACGCGCCGCGGCGACGCGCTCCGCCTCGGCGGCTTCCTCGTCTCCCCGGAGGAGATCGAGGCCTTTCTCCAGAGCCAGCCCGGCGTCGCCGCCGCGCAGGTGGTGGAGCATGAGGGAAAGCCCGTCGCCTTCGTCATCCCGGACGATGGCTATGACGAGGCCGCCGTGATGGCCGCCTGCCGCGCCAGCCTGGCGCGCTTCAAGCAGCCCGACCGGATCGTGGCGCTGGACGCCTTCCCGGTCACGGATGGCCCGAACGGCCCCAAGATCCAGCGCGCCGAGCTTCGCCGGATGGCGGCCGGGTGAGCGCACCCGCCGCGCAGCGCGACCCGCGCACGGTCGCGGCCATCGTCGCTTCCGCGCTGTTCATGCAGAACCTCGACAGCTCGGTGGTCGCCACCGCGCTGCCCGCCATGGCGCGGGACCTCGGCGTGGATGCCGTGCATCTCTCCGTCGCCATCACCTCCTACCTCGTGGCGCTCTGCGTCTTCATCCCCGTCTCCGGCTGGGTGGCGGACCGCTTCGGGCCGCGCCGCGTCTTCATGGCGGCCATCATCGTCTTCACCGCCGCCTCCGCCCTGGTCGGCCTGTCCCAGGGCATGGGATCGCTGGTCGCGGCGCGCATCCTGCAGGGTATCGGCGGCGCCATGATGGTGCCGGTCGGCCGCCTGCTCCTGCTCCGCCGCGTGCGAAAGGAGGAACTGCTGACGGCCATGACCTGGCTGACCATGCCGGCCCTGCTCGGCCCGGTCTGCGGCCCGCCGCTCGGCGGGTTGCTGACCGATGCCGTCTCCTGGCGCGCGGTGTTCTGGATCAACCTGCCCGTCGGCCTGCTCGGCCTGGCCCTGGTCTGGCGCTTCATCCCGGAGGTGGAGCGCCAGGACCCCGGGCCGCTCGATGCCAAGGGCCTGACGCTCTGGGGCCTGGCACTCGCGCTGCTGGTCTCGGGGCTGGAGACGATCGGCCGCGGCGTCGTGCCGGGCTGGGCGACGGGGGCGATGATCCTGGCCGGGCTGATGGCCAGCATCGCCGCCGTGCTGCATTCCCGCGCCTCCGTCCGCCCGGCGGTCGATCTCTCCCTGCTCTCGGTCCGCAGCTTCGGCGTGCCCATGGTCAGCGGCACGCTGTTCCGCGCCGGCGCGGGGGCTGTGCCCTTCCTGCTGCCGCTGTCGCTGCAGCTCGTCTTCGGGCTCTCGGCCGGGGGCAGCGGGCTGGTGACCTTCGCCACCGCGCTCGGCGCCATCCTGATGAAGCCGATGATCCGCCCGCTGCTGCGCCGCTTCGGCTTCCGGCGCATCCTGATGGTCAATGTCGTCCTCGCCTCGGCCGGCGTCGCGGTCTGCGCCGCCTTCACCCCCGCCTGGCCGATGGTCGCGATCTTCGCGGTGCTGGCATTGGGCGGCCTGTCGCGCTCCCTGCAATTCACCTCCATGGCCACCCTCTCCTTCGCCGATGTGCCGCAGGAGAAGCTGGCCGCCGCCACCGCCATGTCCGGCACCATCCAGCAATTCTCCGTGGCGCTGGGCGTGGTGCTGGGGTCGCTGTCGCTGGAGGCGGGGATGTGGGCCAGCGGCCAGGCCACGCCGCAGCTCTGGGAATTCCAGCTGGGCTTCCTCATCGCGGGGCTGGTGATGCTGGCCTCCTTCCTCGGCGTGGCGCGCCTGCCGGCCGATGCCGGGGCGCGGGTTTCCGGGCACCAGGGCGGCGCGAAACGCGCGTAACCCTTTCGTCGCTGCCGCGCCCCGCGGCGCCGTGCCATGCTCCCCGCAAACGCCGCCCGCACGGAGCCACGAATGTCCTTCCGCCGCCTGCTGCCCCTGCTGCTGCTGCTGCTGCTGGGCTGGCTGCTGCCGTCCGGGGTCCTGGCCTTCGAACTGCCGGGCCTCTCCGGCGACGCGCAGCGCTACGAATCCTCCCTGACCCGCCGCTTCCCCGCCGGCGGAACCCCCCAGCAGCGGTCCCAGGCGGAGACCCGCGCCCGCGCTGCGGAAGCCCGCAACGACTGGGCGGCGGCGGCCACGGCCTGGGAGGAGCGGATCGGCACCGGCCAGGCCACCGCCGACCACTGGATGGCGCTGGCGAACGCCCAGCTTCGCCGCAACCCGGCCGAGGCCAACCGCGCGCTCCAGGCCGGCTGGCAGGCCTTCATGCTGGTGCCCGGCGGCGCGCCGGAAATCCCCTCCCTGGTCGTGATGGCGGAGGCGCTGCGCCGCCTCGACCAGCCCGCGCTGCAGCTGCAGGCGCTGGAGGCGGTGGTGGAACGCGCGCCGGAGGATGCCCGCCACCGCGAGGCGCTTGCCGCCGCCCGCCGCGCCGCCGGCCTGCTGGTCCGCCGCTTCCGGACGGAGCCGGATGCCGAGCCCGCGCGCGCCTGCCTCGACTTCACCGTCGCCCCCGCGCGGCGCAATGACTGGCAGCCGCAGGACTGGGTCCGCGCGGAACCCGCCATTCCGGGCCTCTCGGTGGTGCGGGAAGGGGATGCGCTCTGCGTCGCGGGCCTGCCCTGGGGCGCCACCACGCGCCTCACCTTGCGCGCCGGCCTGCCCGGGGAGGATGGGCTGCGCCTGCTGCGGGATACGGCCCTGAACGTGGCGATGCCCAACCGCACCGCCCGCATCGCCTTCGACAACCGCGCCTTCCTGCTGCCGCGCGGCCAGGAACCGCGCGTGACGGTCGCGACCGTCAACGTCACCGCCCTCTCGCTCCGCCTCATCCGCGTCACGGAACGCAATTTGGTGCCGCTGACGCGGGACTGGCGCCCGGGCCAGCAGATGGAGGAATACGCGGCGGAATACATGGCGGAGGATATGGGCCGCGTGATCTGGGAAGGCCGGGCCGAATTGCCGGCCACCACGCCCAACCGCACCAGCCGCAACGCCCTGCCTTTGCCCGACGCCGTGCGCAATGCCGGCCCGGGCCTCTATGTGCTGGTGGCGCGGCCGGGGGATGGGCAGGGGCGCGGCACGGCCTCCGCCCTGCCGATCCTCGCCACCGATCTCGGCCTGACCGCCTGGCGCGGGCCGCAGGGCATCGCCTTGCAGGTGCGCGGCTTCACCGATGCGCGCCCGCGGGCCGAGGTGAAGCTCTCCCTGCTCGCCCGCAACAACGAGATCCTGGCCGAGGCCACGACCGGCGCCGACGGCATCGCCCGCTTCGCCGCCGCCGCGCTGCGCGGCCAGGGCAACCTGGCGCCGGTCGCCATCCATGCCTTCGCCGGCACCGAGGATTTCGCGGCGCTGGACCTGGAGACGGCGTCCTTCGACCTCTCGGATCGCGGCGCCGATGGCGCGCCGCATCCCGGGCCGCTCGATGCCTTCGTCTGGCTGGACCGTGGCATCTACCGGCCGGGCGAGGTGGTGAATATCGGCGCCCTGCTGCGCGATGGCGGCGGCCAGCCCGTGGACCTGCCGGCCCGTCTGCGCATCAAGCGCCCGAATGGCCAGGTGTTTTTCGAGAGCGTGCCGAGCCGCGTCGCCGGCGCCGCCTTCGTGGCGCCCGTCACGCTCTCCGCCACCGCCCCGGTCGGCGCCTGGACGGTGGAGGTGCTGGCCGACCCCGACGCACCCCCCATCGGCACCGCCAGCTTCCGCGTCGATGCCTTCGTCCCCGAACGGCTGGAGGTCACGGCCGGCCCCGTCACCGGCCAGATCGTGCCGGGCCGCCCGCTGGAACTCCCGGTCCTCGCCCGCTTCCTCTATGGCGCGCCGGGCTCCGGCCTGACCGGCAGCGCGGAACTCCGCCTGTCCACGGACCCGCAGCCCTTCGAGGCCTGGCGCGGCTGGCGCTTCGGCCTGATGGAGGAGAGCTTCGCCCCCGACCTCATCACCGCCGACATCCCGGAGACGGATGCCGAGGGTCGCGCCCGCGCCACCCTGCTCCTCCCCGCCGCCCCCGACACGACGCGCCCGGTGAAGGCCGACATCACCGTGCTGATGGCCGACCCCGGCGGCCGCACCAGCGGCGCGCGCCTGTCGCTGCCCGTCCGCGCCGCCGGCACGCTGCTCGCCATCCGCCCGGCCTTCGAGGGGGGCGCGGTGAATGACGGCGCGGAAGCCGCCTTCGACATCGCCGCCGTCAACCCCGACGGCGCCGCCATCCCCGCCACGCTGCGCGTGCGCCTGGTGCGCGAACGCCCGGATTGGCGGATCGTCGTCCGCGAACGCCTGGCCCGCTATGAGACGGTGTGGCGGGACGAGCCGGTGGACAGCACGGAGATCCGCGTCGCCCCCGGCCAGCCCGGCCGCTTCGCCCGCACCCTCGGCTTCGGCCGCTACCGGATCGAGGTCACGGAACCCAGCGGGCTCGCCATCGCCAGCTACCGCTTCCGCGCGGGCTGGGCGCAGGCCGAGGCCGCGGAGGTGCCGGACCGCGTCGATGTCGCCGCCGACCGCCGCGCCTATGCGGCCGGGGAGACGGCGCGGCTCCGCATCACGCCGCCCTTCGCCGGCCGCGCCAGCGTCGCCGTGCTGACGGACCGCCTGCTCTCGACGCAGGAGATCGAGGTGCCGGAAGCCGGCGCCGAAATCTCCATCCCCGTCGATGCCGCCTGGGGGCCGGGCGCGCATGTCGCCGTCACGGTCTTCCGGCCGGGCAATGCCCCCGCCGGCCGACCCGCCCGCGCGCTGGGCCTGGCCTGGATCGGCCTCGACCCCGCCGCGCGGCGGATGGAGGTCGCGATCGAGACGCCCCCGCTCGCCCGCCCCCGCACGCGGATCGAGGTGCCGCTGCGCCTCACGGGCGCGACCGGCTCCGCCATGGTCACGCTGGCCGCGGTGGATGAGGGCATCCTCCGCATCACCAATTTCGCCTCCCCCGACCCCGTCGCGCATTTCCTGGCGCGGCGCCGCCTCGGGCTCGACATCCGCGACGATTACGGGCGCCTGATCGCCCCCGCGGAGGGCGAGGCCGCCGTGCTGCGCCAGGGCGGCGACGGCATGGATGGGGCGGCGATGCAGAACATCCCGCAGCGCCTGGTGGCGCTGTTCAGCGGCGCCGTCACGGTGGCACCGGACGGCACCGCCACCGTGCCGCTCGACCTGCCGGATTTCGCGGGCGAGCTGCGGCTGATGGTCGTGGCCTGGGACGGCAACCGCATCGGCAACGCGTCCCGCCCCCTGACGGTGCGCGACCAGGCGGTGGCGGAGGCGATGCTGCCCCGCTTCCTGGCGCCCGGTGACGAGGCCCGGCTGCCGCTCCTGCTGCACAACATCGAACTGCCCGCCGGCACCTTCACTGCGACGCTGACGGCGACAGGGGCCATCGAACTCGCCGGCCCCGCGCGGCTCGACCAGTCGCTCGCCACCGGCGCCCGCGCCGCGCCCTTCACCACGCTGCGCGGCACCAGGGCCGGGGAGGGCACGCTCCGCCTCGCCGTCACCGGCCCGGGCGGCTTCTCCGTGGAGCGAGAGAGCACCATCACCATCCGCTCCTCCCGCCCCCCCGTGACGGAGGTCGCCGTCACGGGGCTTTCGGTGAACGAGGCCGCGCCCGTCGCGCTGCCCGCCGACCGCTTCATCGCGGGCACCTGGCGCGCCACCGCCACCTGGGGCGCGCCGGTGCGCTACGACCCGCAGGCGCTGCTGCGGGCGCTGCGGGGCTTCCCGCTGGACTGCCTGGAACAGGCCTCCTCCCGCGTCCTCGCGCTGTCCTACGCGCCCGCCAATGCCGATACGGCGCAGGAGGACCAGGCCCTGCTCGGCCGGGCCATCGCCTCCGTGCTCGACCGCCAGCGCTTCGACGGGCGCTTCGGCTTCTGGACGGCGGAGAGCAACGTCCACCCCTGGGCCAGCCTCTATGCGACGGAGGCGCTGCTGCGCGCCCGCGCCGCCAATGCCCCGGTGCCGGAAGCGGCGCTGGCCGCGGCGCTGCGGGCGGCGGAGGAGGATCTGGAATACACCCCCGATACGCCGGAGGAACGCGCCGCCCAGGCCTACCGCCTCCATGTCCTGGCGCTGGCCGGCCGCAACCGGCTGGGCGCCGCGCGGCGCCTGGCGGAGCAGCTGGACCAGCTGCCGACGCCGCTGGCCCGCGCGCAGCTCGCCGCCACCTTCGCCCGCGCGGGCGATCGCGGAAGGGCGGAGGCGATCTTCGCCGCCGCGCTGGCGAGCCCCGCCCGGAATGTCTGGTATGGCGACTATGGCAGCGCGGTGCGGGACACGCTGGCCACCGCCCTGCTGCTGCGCGAATCCGGCGTGGCGCAGGACCGCATGCCGGCGCTGATGGCACGGCTGCCGGGGGCGGACCTGACCCCCGCCGCCACCAATACCCAGGAACAGGCCTGGGCCGTGGCGGCCGCCTTCGTGCTGGGGCGCGACGGCCGCCCCATCCGCATCACGGTCGGTGACCGGGACCAGCCGGTGCAGCCCATCGTGACCATGGCCCTGACGGCGCCGACCACCGCCCGCAACCGGGGCGATGCGGCGGTGGCGCAGGCCGTTTCCATCACCGGCGTGCCGACCTCCCCCCTGCCGGCGGCGGCGCAGGGCATGCGGGTGGCGCGGCGCTTCTACGATCTGGCCGGCCAGCCCGTGAACCTGGACACGCTGCGGGCCGGCGCCTCCCTCATCCTGCTGGTGGAGGCGCGCAACACCACCAATGAACGCATGCAGGCCATGGTCACCCAGGGCCTGCCCGCGGGGTGGGAGATCGCGGGCCGGCTCGGCCCGGGCGACGTGCCGGGGATGCCCTTCCTCGGCACGCTCACCGTGCCGGAATCGCAGCCCGCGCGGGATGACCGCTTCGCGGCGGCGGTGGAGCTGACGCCGGAACAGCCGCTGGCGCGCCTCGCGGTGCGGCTGCGCGCCGTGACGGCGGGGCGCTTCGAACTGCCGGGGCTGGAGGCGCAGGACATGTACCGCCCCGGAATCTTCGCGCGCCAGAACGCGGCGCGGATCGTGGTGCTGCCGGCGGATTGATGAGGCGCTGGTTTCTCGCGGCGGCGGCGCTGGGCGCGGCGGTTTTCGCTGCCGACCGGGCGCTGCCGCCGGACCTCTCCCGCCTGACCGCGGGCGTCGAGGTGCTGGACGGGCAGGGGAGGACGCTCTCCGTCCTGCCCGCCCCCGGCGGCACCTGGCGGCTGCCGACCGCGGCCGCGGATGTGCCGCCGCACCTCCTCGCCATGCTGGTCGCCGCGGAGGACCGGCGCTTCCGCTGGCACCCCGGTGTCGATCCGGTGGCGCTGGCCCGCGCCGCCATGCAGTGGGTGCGGGCGGGGCGGGTGGTCTCGGGCGGCTCGACCCTCACCATGCAGGCGGCGAGGCTGCTGGAGCCGCGGCCGCGCACGCTGCGATCGAAGCTCATCGAGATCGCCCGCGCGCTCCAGCTGGAAGCCCGCTTCACCAAGGACGAGATCCTGGGGATCTGGCTGACCCTGGCGCCGCAGGGCGGCAACCTGGAGGGGCTGCGCGCGGGATCGCTCGCCTGGTTCGGCCGTCCCCCCGCGCAGCTCGATGCCGCCGAGGCCGCGCTGCTGGTGGCGCTGGCAAGGCGGCCGGAGGCGCTGCGCCCCGACCGCCACCCGGAGGCCGCCCGCCGCGCGCGGGACGCCGTGCTGCTGGCCCGCGCCGCCGGGGCGGGCGCCGTCAACGCCGATGAACGCGCTGTGGCGCTGGCGGAACCCGTCCCCGCCCGCCGCCTGCCCATGCCCCGCCTGGCGCCGCACCTGGCGCGGGAGGTTTCCCGGGCTGCGCCGCCCGGCGCCCGCATCGCCACCACCCTCGACCGCGACCTGCAGCGCGCGGCGGAACGCCTGGCGGAGGAGGCGCTGCGCGGCCTGCCGGACCGCGCCGCGATGGCCCTGGTCGTCGCCGATGCGGCGACGCGGGAGATCCGTGCCCTGGTCGGCGGCAGCTTCGGCGTGGAGAGCCGCGCCGGCATGCTGGACCTCACGCGCGCCATCCGCTCCCCGGGCTCCGCCCAGAAGCCCTTCCTCTACGCCATGGCCTTCGAGGCGGGCGTTGCGCGGCCGGACACGGTGGTCAGCGACATCGCGCTGCGGTTCGGGAGCTATGCGCCGGAGAATTTCGCCCGCGAATTCACAGGGCGCGTGACCGCCGCCGATGCGCTGCGCCAGTCCCTCAACCTGCCCGCGGTGGCGCTGCTGCAGGAATTGGGCGCGCTGCGCTACGCCGCCGCGCTGAAGGCCGCCGGCAGCCCGCCCCGCCTGCCGCCCGGTGCGGAGCCGAGCCTGCCCCTGGCACTGGGCGGCGCCGGCACGACGCTGCGGGAGCTGGTGGCGCTGCACGCCGTGCTGGGCGATGCCGGCCGCGCCGCCCCCCTGACCGCGCTGCCCGGCCCGCCGGCGCCGCGGACCGAGGTGCTGGTCCCCCACGCCGCCGCCGCCGTGGCGGGCATATTGGTGCAGCCCTTCCCGGGCGGCGGGCCGGAGGGGGTGGCCTGGAAGACCGGCACCAGCTGGGGCGGGCGGGATGCCTGGGCGCTCGGGCTCGACCAGCGCCATGTCGCGGGGGTCTGGGTGGGGCGGCCGGATGGCACGCCCATCCCCGGCCTGACCGGGCGCGCCGCCGCCCTGCCGGTGCTGGCCCGCACCTTCGCCCTGCTGCCCGCGGCACCGCGCCAGCCCCTCCATATCCGCCCCGCCGCGCAGCCCTTTGCGGAGGCCGCGGACCGGCTGCGCCTGCTCTTCCCCATGCCCGGCGCCGTGCTGGCCGAAGGGGCCGGGCCCGTGACCTTGCGCGCCACCGGCGGCCGCCGCCCGCTGACCTTCCTGGTCGATGGCGCGCCCCTGGCGCATGAGCGGGCAAGGCGGGAGGCCGCCTGGACCCCCCCCGGCCCCGGCTTCTACCGCATCACGGTGCTGGATGCGGATGGCGTCGCCGCAAGGTCCGAATTGCGCGTGCGGTAGCCCGCGGGCCGAATTGCGCGTGCGGTAGCGCGCCGGCGCCCCTACATTCGGGGGCAGGAGGCAGCCATGCCCGACGACCTCTGGCGCACCGATACCTACACCTGGTCCCTGCAACAGGCCGACCGCCTGCGCCGCCTGCGCGCGGGGGAGCGCGTCAACGACCTCGATTGGGAGAAGGTGATCGAGGAGATCGAGAGCGTGGGGCGCAGCCAGCTGGAAGCGGCACGGTCGCTGCTCGTGCAATCCGTCCTGCACCTCATGAAGTGCCGGGCCTGGCCGGGGCATCCGGCGACGCGGAAATGGCGCGTCGATGCCGCGGATTTCCTGATCCAGGCGCAGGAGGCGTATCGCCCCTCCATGGCGCAGGTGATCGACCTGCCGGGTGCGCTGGCCTATGCGCGGAAGCGCCTGCCCTGGCAGCGCTTCACGACACCGCCGCAGCCGCTGCCGGAGGGCGGGGCCATTCCCCTCGACGCCCTGGCGAACCCCGACTTCACCATCGAGGACCTCGAAAGCGCGCTCTTCCCGCCAGCCTAACCCCGGCAGCGCGCCACTGCCGCGCGCATGTGGTCGGGCACCGGCGCCTCCACCCGCAGAGGGGGATCGAGCGGCAATTCGATCGCCCGCGCCAGCAGATGCAGCGCGCCCGGGCCGCCGCCATACATCGCATCGCCCAGGATCGGGCAGCCGAGATGCGCGCAATGCACCCGCAGCTGGTGCGTCCGCCCCGTCTCCGGCGCCATCTCCAGCAGCGCCACGCCCTCGCCCCGGCCGAGCACCCGCCAGGCGGTGCGCGCGGGATCGCCCTTTGCATCCACCACCATCCGCCAGCCCTTGGCCGCGCTGCTGACCTTCATCAGCCGCGCGTCGATCACGCCGGCATCCTCGCGCGGCCCGCCGCGCACCACCGCCCAGTAGGTCTTGCCCACGCGGCGCTCCGCGAACAGCGCGTTGATCCGCGCCAGCATCGGCGCCGTCCGCCCCAGCACCAGGCAGCCCGCCGTATCCTGGTCCAGCCGATGCGCCGGCTGCGGGTCCCGCCGCTTGCCGAGCCTGAGCGCCGGCAGCCACGCCTCCAGGCTCTCCCCGCCGCGGGCCGAGACCGGCAGGCCATGCGGCTTGTCCAGCACCATCACCTCCGGCCCCAGATGCAGGATGCGCGCGCGCAACCAGTCGGGCGGCGCAATCTCCGCTTGGCGCGAACCCCCTCGCGATGGAACCCTGGGCGCCATGACCCTCCCCGCACTCCGACCCATCGTGGTCTGCCTCGGCTCCGTCGTGATGGACCACACCTTCCATGTCCAGGAGGTGGTGCAGCCGCCCTCGAAGAATCGCGCCACCTCCTACGCGCTCGGCGCCGGCGGGCTCGCCGCCAATGCCTCCATCGCCGTCAGCCGGCTCGGCGGCCATTGCGTCTTCTGGGGCCGCGTGGGCGATGACCTCAACGGCACGCCGCTGCTGGAGGCGCTGGCCGCGCAGGGCGTCGATGTCTCCGAATGCCGTCGCGCGCCCAATGCCCGCACCCCCGTCTCCGCCGTGCTGGTGGATCCCGTCGGCGAACGCAGCATCTTCGCCTATCGCGGCGACAACCTCGGCACCGATCCCGCCTGGCTGCCGCTGCACCGGCTGGACACGGCGCAGGCCTTCCTCTGCGATCCCCGCTGGCCGGAAGGCAGCGCCGCGGCGCTGGACTACGCGCGGGCCCGCGGCATCCCGACCGTGATCGACGGGGAGAAGAGCGAGACGCGCCTGCTGCGCGACCTCATCCCCCGCGTGGACCACGCCGTCTTCTCCCAGCCCGGCCTCGGCAACTACGCGCCGGGCGTGAAGCCGGCGGAGGCGCTGCGCAAGGCGATCGCGGAGGGCTGCAAGGTCGCGGCCGTGACGCGGGGGGAGAAGGGGACGCTGTGGCTGACGGCGGAGGACCCGACGCCCCGCGTCACCCCCGCCTTTCGCGTCATGGCGACGAACACCACCGGCGCCGGCGATGTCTTCCACGGCGCCTATGCGCTGGCGGTGGCGGAGGGCCAGCCCATCGACCGCGCCATGCGCTTCGCCTCCGCCGCCGGCGCGCTGCGCGCGCGGGATGGCGCGACGCCGGACCGCGCGATGCTGGAGGAATTGCTGGTCCAGCAGCCCGGCTGAACGCTTGCGTTCAGCCCGGCTGAACGGCTTGGTTCCGCCCGGCTAGGTCTTCAGATCCGCCAGCAGGTCGGCGAAGGCGTCGCCGAGATCATCCGCCAGCGCGGGCTCCGGCTCCACCCGCTCGGGCTGCGGGTCGTTGCGCGGGAACGCGCGGAAACCCAGCGTCGCCTCCACCGTCGCATAAAGCTCCCGCCGCGAGATCGGCTTGCTGACATAGGCCGTCATGCCAAGGCCGAGATACTTCTCCCGGTCCCCCGACATCGCATTGGCGGTCAGCGCGATGATCGGCGTCTCCCGGTTCGGGCCCGGATTCTCCCGGATCCAGCGCGTGGCAGTCGGCCCGTCCATCTCCGGCATCATCACATCCATCAGGATCAGGTCGAAGGGCTCCCCCTGCGCCGCATGCACGGCCTTCGACCCGTTCTCCGCGAAGGTCACCTCATGCCCGCCCGGCGCCAGCAGGGACCGGATGACCACGCGGTTCACCTCGTCATCCTCCGCCACCAGGATGCTGAGGTGGTGCAGCGGCCCTTCCACCGCCGCCTCCTCCGTCGCCTCCCGCTCCGGCTTCGGCTCCGCCGCGCTGATCGGCAGCGACAGGTGCACGACGAATTCGCTGCCGAGGCCCGGGCGGCTGCTCACCTCGATATGCCCGCCCATCATCTTCACCAGGTCCCGCGTGATCGCGAGGCCGAGCCCCGTGCCGCCGAAGCGCCGGGTGGAGGAGCTGTCCACCTGCGTGAAGCGGACGAAGAGGCGGGAGACCTCCTCCTCCGACATGCCGATGCCCTGGTCCTCGACGCAAAGCCGGACCAGCACGCGGGCCTCCGGCGCCGCGGGGTCGGGCTCCGCCTCCAGCGTCACGGCGATCTCGCCCTTGTCGCTGAACTTGATGGCGTTGGAGAGGAGGTTGGTCATGATCTGGCGCATGCGCGTCGGGTCGATCATCACCGGCGGCAGCGCCGACCAGTTCTGGAACCAGAGGCCGATGGACTTCGCCTCCGCCGCGTGGCGCATCAGCTCCGCCACGTCGCGGGCCAGCACCTCCAGCCGCGCCGGCTTCAGCTCCAGCTCCAGCCGCCCGGCCTCCAGCTTCGAATAGTCCAGGATGTCGTTCAGCACCGTCAGCAGCGAATTGGCGGACCGCGTGATCACCTCGCACATGTCGCGCTGGTGCTGGTTCAGGCCGGAATGGCGCAGCACCTGGATCATGCCGATCACGCCGTTCATCGGCGTGCGGATCTCGTGGCTCATATTGGCCAGGAATTCGGATTTGGTGCGGCTCGCCGCCTCCGCCGCCGCGCGCGCCGCGGCCTGGGCGGCGATCGCCGCCTGCTGTTCGGTCACATCCGTGCAGGTCAGCAGCAGCGCGCCCTGTTCGGTGCGGATCGCCTTGGTCTCCACCCGGCTGCCATCGGCGCGGGTGCGCAGATAGACGCGGCTGCGATGCCCCTTGCGGTGGCTGACATCCGCCTGGCCCAGCAGGCGCAGGATCGGCTTGATGCGCCGCCCCCGTTCCAGCAGCTTCGGGTCGAGGTCCAGCAGCTCCGCCGCGCGCAGATTGGCCACCAGCACGCGGCCATCCAGCCCCGCCATGACCACGCCCTGGTCCATGCCCCGCAGCGTGTCCCGCAGCGCGTGCTCGGACCGGATGCGCCGCGCCCGCTGCACCAGCAGGAAGGGCCCCACCAGCAGCACCGCCAGGCTCAGCAGCAGGCCCGCCACCACGAAGCGGCCGCGCAGGCTGCGGTAATCCGCGAAGGCGGAATCGAGGTCCACGCCCACCGCCACCACCAGCGGGTGCTCATCCACCTGCCGGAAGCTCATCAGCCGCTTCACGCCATCCAGCTGCCCCTCGTCGCGGATGCTGCCCTGGGCGGAGGCCGCGAAGGCCCGCGCCATCGGGGATGGCAGGGTCTGGCCGATCAGCTGGCTCTGCGGCAGGGACCCGCGCGGCGCCCAGGCGCGGATCACGCCATCCGTCCCCGCCAGCAGCAGCCCGCCCGCGCCCAGCTCCAGCAGGTCATAGGGCGCAGAGAGCAGCTCGGGATCCAGCGAGATGACGATGACGCCGCCGAAGCGCCCGTCGCGGCCGCGCAGCGCGCGGGTGAACTGGATGGTCTGCCGCTGGCTGACGCGGCCCAGCACCGGGCGGCTGATGAACAGCCGGTCCTCCGTGGCGCCCAGATGGACGCGGAAATGCTCGCGGTCCGACAGGTCGATCGGCGTCGTCACCGTGGCGCCGTTCAGGCCCGATGCCATCAGCCGCCCATCGGCGCCGATCATCGCGATCTGCACCGTGGGCCCGCCGCCGGCGAAATAGGCGTCGGTCCATTCCAGCAGGTTGAAGCCCGCGGGATCGTGCCGGTAGGCGGATTGCACGAAGCGCAGCGCCTGGTCCAGCTGGTCGATGCTGCGGATGATGTGCTGCTCCACGCTGCGGGCCAGGTTCGCGGTATCGCGCTCCGCCGCCGCCTCGGTCTGGCGCCCCATCTCCCTCAGCTGCAGCCCGATGCCGGCCCACATCAGCGCCAGCACCAGCGGCAGCGCCAGCCAGGGGCGGAGCAGGGCGAAGCGGATGCCGCGGCGCGAGGCCTGGGGAAGCGTGTCCATGGCGGTCTTCCCTACCGGTCCTTCTCGGCGAGTTCCGCCTGCGTCAGCCGGATGCGCCGCTCCACGATCAGGCGGTTCTGCTCGGTGGCCAGCAGCACGTCGGCATGGTGGCTGCGGCGCTGGCGCTCCGCCGCTTCCGCCGCCTCCGCCGCCGCCACGATCCGCGCATGCAGCGGCCGCGCGAAGGCGGCGATATCCGCCAGCACCTTGGCGCCGACGGCCCCCGCGCTGCCGCGCACGTTGCGGTCCACGATCAGCCGCATCACCTTGAAGCCGCTTTCCACCAGCCGGATCAGGTCGGGGCGGAAGCCCTGGTCCTCGTCCAGGATGCGCTCGGCCTCCTGCAGCACGTCATGCACCTCCCCGGCCACGGAGCCCAGCAGCGCGTAGCCCAGCGTCCCCGCCTGGCCCTTCACCACATGCAGGCGCTTCACCAGGTCCTGGATGGTCAGGTTGAAATGCTCCGGCCGCGCGGGCAGGCGCGCGGCGATGCTCTCCAGCGTCTGGATCTCGTTCGGCAGCCGCTTCTCATAGGCATCGGCCAGTTCGGTCAGCACATCCTCCGGCATCGCCGTGGTGCCGACATTCAGCCCCAGCACGCCGGCGACGCGCTTGATGACGGCCTGCGGCGTGATCGGCTTCACCAGCCAGGCGGAGACCTTCAGCTCCCGCCCCGCCCAGGCATCCTCCGGCCGGTTGTTGGCCGTCAGCATCACCACGGGCTTGCTGGCGCCTTCCGGCAGCTCCCGCAGCCGCTTCACGAAGGTCAGCCCATCCACCGGCGCCATCTGGCAATCGCAGGTGATCAGGTCGATCTGCGACTGGCGGACGATGTTCAGCGCCTGCTCCCCGTTGGAAGCCTGGCGCACCTGGTTGCAGCCGGCGGCACGCAGCGCGGAGGTGATGACGGACCGCATCGTCGGGTCGTCATCCACCACGAGGATCGTGAGGCGGGCGAATTCAGACGGCATGGCGGTCCATCAGGCGGCGGTCCCTGGCGGTCCCGCGCGCCCGGGGGGCGGTGCGCGGGGTTGGGTCGGGGACGCCTCGGGCATGGCGCGGCCAGGCTGGCGTCCCCCGGCAGAGATCGGGGACGCCCGTAACTGTCGTCTTAACGCGGGGGTGAAGCGTTCATCCCCGCGTCATCGTTCGGTCGGTCAGCCGGCCTTCGGCAGCACGCGCCAGTGCTGTTCCGCCCAGTCGAAGTAGAGCGTCCTCGCCTTCTGGGCGAGCGGCCCGGGCTGCATGGCGCGGCCTTCGTAGTTGGTGCAGGGCAGCACCTTGCCGTAGTTGCCGGTGGAGAAGATCTCGTCCGCCTCCAGCAGCTCCTCCGGCCGCACCGCGCGTTCCTCCACCGTGACGCCGGCGTCCCGCAGCAGGGCGATGACGCGGGACCGCGTGATGCCCGCCAGGAAGGTGCCGTTGGCGGCGGGGGTGATTACCTTGCCGTCCTTCGCGAACATCAGGTTCGCGCTGGCGAATTCCGCGACATTGCCGATGGGGTCGCAGACCACCGCATTCT
Organism: Falsiroseomonas ponticola; assembly: GCF_016805305.1. Lineage (GTDB taxonomy): Bacteria > Pseudomonadota > Alphaproteobacteria > Acetobacterales > Acetobacteraceae > Falsiroseomonas > Falsiroseomonas ponticola. The sequence continues at coordinate 175,962 of NZ_JAERQN010000002.1, forward strand.
CGAAGCCCTTCTGCATGGCGAAGAGCGCGGCGCGGGACCCGTTGGGATAGAGCGCCGCGGCCTTGGCATCCGTCGGCGCCTGGTCGGGGGCGGGGCGGCGCTGCGGCGCCAGGCAGGCGCTGAAGCCCTTGTAGGGCGGCAGCGGGCTGTCATAGATCGCCAGGATGAAATCCGTGCTGTCGGGGTCGGGCCGCGCGGCGCCGAGCCCCTTGCGCACGAAGAACATGGGGCGGATGTAGAGCTCCGCCTCCGGCCCCATGCGGCGGATGCCCTCCCGGCACAATTCCTCGATCTGCTCGGCCGTCATGGTCGGCTTCATCAGCATGTTGCGGGCGGACTGCACGGCGCGGGCCGAATGCCTGTCGAGGTCCGGCGCCACGCCGCCGAAGGACCGCCCGCCATCGAAGATCACGGAGCCGAGCCAGAAGGCATGGTCCATGGGGCCGATGACCTTCGGCTCCTCGGTGAACCAGGTGCCGCCGTACCAGTATACGCCCGCCATGGCGTCCGATCCCTTGTGACTGAGTTTCCCTGGCCCCTGCATCGCACATCCCCCGGGGTTCGTAGAAGGGGGGCGGGTTGAAGGGGGGCGGTCTCCCGCCTAGGCTCGCCGGAGCACGAATTTTCCCGGGGGGAGCGCGGTGACGATACATTTCGTCGTCCATGACGAGGGTGACAGCGTGGGCGTGGTGGTGGTGGAGGGCCTGACGGCCGGCACGCCGCTGACGGGCTGGATCATGGACCAGGACAAGATGATCGAGTTCCAGGCGAGGAACGACATCCCGATCGGCCACAAGCTGGCGATCCGGTCCATCGCCAAGGGCGACACCATCATCAAGTACGGCATCGATATCGGCCGTGCGGTGGCGGATATCGGCCCGGGCGAACACGCCCATGTCCACAATGTGAAGACGAAGCGCTGGTAAGGGGGGCGGCATCATGGGCATCGACCTGAAGGGCGCGTCCTTCGAAGGCTGGCGGCGCGAGAATGGCCGCATGGGCGTGCGCAACCACGTCATCATCCTGCCGGTGGACGACCTGTCCAACGCGGCGTGCGAGGCGGTGGCGCACAACATCAAGGGCTGCATGGCGATCCCGCACGCCTATGGGCGGCTGCAGTTCGGCTACGACCTCGAGCTTCATTTCCGCACGCTGATCGGCACGGGCTCCAACCCGAATGTCGCCGGCGTCGTCGTGATCGGCATCGAGCCGGGCTGGGCCGGCAAGATCGCGGAAGGCATCGCCGCCACCGGCAAGCCGGTGGAATTCTTCGGCATCGAGCAGCATGGCGACATCAACACCATCGCCCGCGCCTCCCGCGCCGCCTACCGCATGGTGAAGCACGCCTCCAAGCTGAAGAAGACCAAGGCGCCGGTGGTCGATCTCTGGGTCTCGACCAAGTGCGGCGAGAGCGACACCACCTCCGGCCTCGCCTCCTGCCCCACCAACGGCAATGCCTTCGACAAGCTCTGGGAGAATGGCAACACGCTCGTGTTTGGTGAGACGACGGAGCTGACGGGCGGCGAGCACCTGGTCGCGGCGCGCTGCCGCACGCCCGAGATCCGCACGCAGTTCCAGGCGATGTTCGACCGCTACCAGCGCGTGGTGGAGGCGAACAAGACCTCCGACCTGTCGGAGAGCCAGCCCACCAAGGGCAACATCGAGGGTGGCCTCACCACCATCGAGGAGAAGGCCCTCGGCAACATCCAGAAGATCGGCAAGAAGTGCCTGGTCGATGGCGTGCTGGACAAGGCGGAGGCCCCGACCCATAGCGGCCTCTGGTTCATGGACAGCAGCTCCGCGGCCGCCGAGATGGTGACGCTCTGCGCCGCTTCCGGCTACGCGGTGCATTTCTTCCCGACGGGCCAGGGCAACGTCATCGGCAACCCCATCGTCCCCGTCATCAAGATCACCGCCAACCCGCGGACCCAGCGCACCATGTCGGAACACATCGACGTGGACGTGACGGGCCTGCTGCAGAAGCGGATGAACATGGACGATGCCGGGGAGGCGCTGCTGGACTGCATGCTGCGCACCGCGGATGGCGAACTCACGGCGGCCGAACTCCTCGGCCACCGCGAATTCAGCCTGACCCGCATCTACGAAAGCGCCTGACCTTCAACGGTCGCCTTCGGCGACTCGTTGAATTTTTTCTTGCCCTCAAGCGCCGGGCGCGGCCTCCGGCCGCTTGGCGTCACGGCAGTGCCGTGACCGTGCCGAAGGCACGCCTTCGGCGTGACGGACTTCCGGCGGGCCGCATTCGCGGCCTCGGCCGCCAGCGGCGGCCGGCGGCATGCCTCAAGCCCTCTCCCCCCGCTCTGGGGGGAGAGGGTTGGGTGAGGGGGGCTACGCCACCCGCGTGCCCCGCCCCCTGCGCCGCGCTATACCGGCGCCATGACCCCCGCCATCCTCGCCGATCTCCGGCACCGCCATGCGGAGCCGCACCGCGCCTGGCATGACTGGAACCGCGTGGCCGGCATCCTCGCCATGGCGGAGGACATCGCCGCCGCCATCGCCGACAAGCCCGCCTTCATCATCGCCACCATGTTCCACAGCGCCGTCTTCGACCGCGCCGTGCCCGGCCAGGCGGAGGCCTCCATCGCCCTGATGCGCCGCCACCTGGCGCCTCTCATGCCGCCGCACATGCTGGACCGGGCGGAGGCGCTGATCCACGCCGTCACGCGCCAGGAACTGCCGGAGACGGAAGACCCCTCGCTCCGCGGCGATGCCTGCCTGCTGCTCGACATGGACAACGCCATCCTGGGCGAGCCGCCGGCGCGCTACGATGCCTATGAAGCCGCGATCCGCCGCGAATTCGCCCATCTGCCGGATGACCGCTACGAGTTCGGCCGCATCGCCGCGCTGCGCATGCTGCTGTGGCGGGACCGCATCTACCGCACCGACCGCTTCTACCTGGACCGGGAGAAGCGCGCGCGCCGCAACATCGAGGCGACGCTGCGCCGGCTGGAATCGCCGTAGCTGCGACGCTCCCTCCGAACCGCCTATTCGCCCCAGCGATGCCCCTGCGCCGCGCGCAGGAAGGCCATCCCCGCCGGCGTCAGCGCCCGCCCCGCCATGTGGGTGAGGGAGACGGCCCGGTCCACCGCCGGCTCTACCAGTGGCCGCCGCAGCAGCCCCGCCGCCGTGACGGAGTATTCGGGCATGAAGGCGAAGCCCATCCCCGCCATCACCATGCCCTGGATCCAGTCCTCCCGCTCGCTGCGGAAGGTGGCGTAGAGCTCGATGCGGCGTTCGCCGCAGACCGCCATCACCATCTCCCGCATCTCGCAGGCCAGGCGATCGACATAGGCGTGGCGCGTCACGTCGCCCAGCCGCACCACGTCCAGCCGCTCGAACTCATGGCCTGGCGGGCAGATCACGACATAGCGTTCGCGGTAGAGCGGCACGTCGCGCACCGCGGAGGGATAGCCCCGCGGCGCGTGCAGCACCGCCATGTCGAGATGCCCCGCCTCCAGCCGCCCCAGCAGCTCGGCCAGGCCGCCTTCCGCCACCGACAGCTCCACCCCCGGATGGTCGCGCTTGAAGCGGGCCAGCAGGTTCGCCAGCCGGGTCGGCCCGATGGTGTTCATCACGCCGATGGACAGCGGCGCCTGGCGCAGCAGGCGGAATTCCGTCGCCGCCTGCTTCGCCGCCTCCGCCTGGTCCAGCATCTGCCCGACGAAGGGGCGCAGCCGCTGGCCCAGCTCAGTCAGCAGGATGCGCTTGCCCTCGCGGTGGAACAGCGGGCCGCCGAACTCCTCCTCCAGCTTCTTCATGGCCAGCGTCAGCGCGGGCTGGGAGACGTGGCACTGTTCCGCCGCGCGGGTGAAGTTGAGCGTCTCGCTCACCGCCAGGAAGTAGCGGGCCTGATGCATCTCCATGGTCGGGCTCCCCTGCCAGGGATGTCACCGTAGCGGATACGACCCCAAGCAGGGCTTATGATTCGATCAGCAAATGCTGCTGTCGTTACGCAGGCGGCAGGAGGAGGCTGCGCCCGCCCCGCCGGATCGGCCGGCGGGCCATGCCACCGGAGACGACCATGATCCGCAGCCTCGGGCTCGCCGCCCTCCTCGCCGCCGGCCTCGCCGGCACCGCCGAAGCCGGCGTCAAGGCAAACGCCCTGACGCTGAACGGCCTGAGCATCAACGGCCTGAGCATCAACGGCCTGAGCATCAATGGGCCCGCCACCGGCCTCGACCTCCAGGGCCTGGTCCTGCGCGGCATCACCCCCGCCGGCGGCGGCGCCACCGTCCCGCTGGCCGATTGAGATGCGCCGCCTCCTCGCCCTCCTGCTGCTGCTCGCCGGCCCCGCGCAGGCGCAGGACCGCCCCAGGCTGCTCGGCCTGGTGGCGGAGGGTGGGGATTTCCGGGCCGATCTCTCCGACGGCACCCATCTGCGGGGCGCGGACCTGGTGGGCGCCGTGCTGCACCTCGCGGGTGCGGAGCTGCGCATCGACAGCGCCCGGCGCGATGCCACGGTGCCGCGGGCCGGCGATGTCTGGCTCTTCGGCATCTCGGCCCGCGCGCAGGGCGGCGGGTGGCAGCCCCTCTGCGCGCCGGACCCGGCCGGGGAAAGCCTCGCCATGCCCTATCCGGGGGAGGATGGCGCGCTCCGCCTCACCTGTTCCGCCGGCGCCATCGGCAAATGCATCCGCTTCGGCTACCGCCCCTGGGCGAGCCTGCCGGATGGCCGCCCGCTCGCCCCCTTCCACGCCGCCTGCACCAACATGGTGCGCGCCGCCTATGGCGGGCCGGCCGAGGGCGAGGCGGGGGGCGCCTGGACGCGCAACGGCATGCGCATCGACGTCTTCGACGAGGTCGGCATCCAGTCGCCGGACAACGACCCGGGCGATGCCTTCGAGGCCGGCTGGCGCCCGGATGGCGCCGCCTGCCTCGCCCATGTCCGGGTGCCGGAGAATGGCGACCTCGCCGCCGTGCTGGCCGCCCATCCCCGGCTGGCGGCGCTTTCCGGCCCGGCGGTCTGCACGCGGGAAGCCGCGGCGGCGGCGGGGGCGCTGGTGTTCAACCGGTCTCCGCGCCGCTAGCCCGGCCCAGCCGCATCGCCGCCTTCACCGCCGCGGCGATCCCGGGCTCCACCGCCACCGCCTCCTCCGCCCGCAGCGCCGCCGGCAGCCGGGCCTCCGGCCCCGCGCAGGCCACCATGGCGCAGACCTCCGCCGCCGGCATCCGCCGCCGCAGCCGCCGCAGCAGGTAGCGCGCCGCGGCGGTGGAGGAGCCGCCCTCCACCGCGCAGAGCCAGGCCTGGCGCACCAGGCCGAGGTCGAAGCCCGTCACGTCGCCGCGCAGCAGGTCCGGCGGCGCCACCACCGCGCCGATGCCCCGCTTGCGCAGCACCTGCGCCAGCATCATCGCCGCCGCATCGTCGAAGGGCCCGCGGCCGGGCAGGCACAGCACGCTGCCCGGCCCCGCCAGCGCGGCCGGCGCCGGCGCCTCCAGCGCGCGGGGCGCATCGGCGTCGGGGTCCGTCATCGGCCTGCCCGGCGCTTCCTCCTCCTCCTCCTCCAGATCCTCCAGCAAGCCCGCGACGCGCGCATGCACGGCCTGCACCCGTTCCTCCGCCACGCCGCCGCGCAGCGCGTCATCCTGCGCCAGGGCGAGCGCCGGCAGCGCCACGCTGTCGTAGTAGGCGGACAGCGGGGCATCCCGCAGCAGCGCCTCTGCCTGCTCCTCCAGCCCATCGGCATCGCCCATCAGCGCGCGCTGGTAGAAGGTCTCCGGTGGGTCGAGCGGCGGCCTGTCCCCCAGCGCCACCTCCAGGAATTCCAGCCGGTCCACATGCCGGCCGAGCACCACCAGGCAGACCGTCAGCGGCACCGCCACCAGCAGGCCGACGGGGCCCCAGAGCCAGGTCCAGAAGGTGGCGGCCGCGATGACGGCGATGGGCGAGAGCCCGGTGGAATGGCCGAAGACCATCGGCTCCACCACCTGCCCCATCGCGCCTTCGCCCACCGCGAACAGCACCAGCACCAGGATCGGCATGGTCCAGCCGGGATCGGTGGCCAGCGCCAGCAGCAGCGGGAAGGCGACGGCGACGAAGGTGCCGACGAAGGGCACGAAGCGCATCAGCCCCGTCAGGATTCCCCAGAGGATCGGCTGCGGCACGCCGATCACGAACAGCGCCATGCCCATGAAGGCGCCGAAGGCCGCGTTCAGCGCCGTCTGCGCCAGGAAGAAGCGCGAAAGCCGGTAGGCCGCGTCATCCATCGCGGCCACGGTGCGGTGCAGATCCCGCGCGCCGACCAGGCGGATCACGCGGTCGCGCAGATCCTCCCGGTACAGCAGCACGAAGACCACCAGCACGATGACGATGCCGATGGTGGCCAGCGGATGCAGCATGGGCGCCAGCACGCCCTGCAGCGTCTCCAGCGCCGCCGGGTCGGGCTGGCGGATCTCCACCGGGATGGGCGCCACCGCCTCCGCCTGCAACCCGCGCGGCGGCACCTCCCGCGGCTCCCGCGCCACGCCGTTGGACAGGCCGCGCAGCATCTCCTGCGCGCGTTCCACCAGCCCGCCGCTGGCATGGATGGAGGAGAGCTTGCGCGTCACCTCCGCCTGGTAGGCCGGCAGTTCCGCCGCGAGGTCCGCCAGCTGCCGCCCCATCACCAGGCCGAGCGAGGCCAGCACCATCACCGCCGCGAGCACGGAGAGGATGACGCCCGGCACCCGCGGCATGCCCCAGCGCCGCAGCGCGCGGGCGATCGGCGCCAGGATGAAGGACAGCAGGATGGCCAGGGCCAGCGGCACCAGCAGGTCCCGCGCGAAATAGAGCACCGCGATGATGACGAGGGCGGCCTGCGCGATGGCAGCCCCATCCGTCGGCACGCCGGCCGCGGGAATTCGACGGCGGGCGGAGGCGGGAAATTCGGGCATCGGGGCTTGGACGATCCTTGGGCAGCGCTGCGCCATCCGGAACGCGCCCGCACCGTTGTGGTTCACCCGCCCCATCGCGTGCTGGACGCGCGAAGCCCGCAGGCGCCAGACTTCCCCCAAGATCGAAGAAGGATGGGGAGGTTCCATGATCCGCCGCCGCTCGGCCCTGGCCGTGCCCGCACTCCTCCTGCCCGGCCTGGCCCGGGCCCAGGGCGCCCCCCCGGCGCCCTTCCCGGACCGCAACCCGCGCTACGTCGTGCCCTTCCCGCCGGGGGGCCTGACCGACATCATGGCGCGCTTCGTCGCGCAGAAGCTGTCGGAGGCCTGGGGCAGGGCGGTGGTCATCGACAACCGCGCGGGCGGCAATGCGCTGATCGGCGCCGACATCGCCGCCAAGGCCCCACCCGATGGCCACACGCTGCTCGCCATCACGCTGACCCATGCGGTCAACGCCACGCTCTTCCCCAACGCGCCCTATGATTTCCGGCGCGACTTCCACGTCATCTCGATGCTGGGCTCGCTGCCGCTGGTCGTGGTGGTGAACGCGGAGAAATCGCCGGCCCGCGACCTCGCCGGGCTCCTCGCCCTGATGCGGACCACGCCGATGAGCGGCGGCTCCTCCGGCAACGGATCACCGCCGCATCTCGGCCTGGAATTGCTGCGCCGCGTCTCCGGCGCCGGGGAACGGCTGACCCATGTGCCCTATCGCGGCGGCGCGCCCTCGGTCACGGACCTCGCGGGCGGGACGCTGGATGTCATGGTCTCCAACCTGCCGGAATGCCTGGCGCAGATCCGCGGCGGCCGCCTCCGCGCGCTGGCCATCACCAGCGCGGAGCGCCACAAGCTGGTGCCGGAGGTGCCGACGGTACGCGAACTCGGCATGCCGCAGCTCGAGATCACCAACTGGACCGCGGTGCTGACCCAGGCCGCCGTCCCCGCCCCCCTCAAGGCGCGGCTGGAGCAGGACGTGCTGGCCGTGATGCGCGACCCCGACATGGTCCGCCGGGCGGAGGAGGCGGGCTTCCAGGTGCTGGGCTGGGACAGCAACCGGTCCACCCGTTTCGTGCAATCGGAGACGGATCGCTGGGCCAGTCTTGTGACGGAGGCGCAGATCAGGCCCGATGCCTGAAACCGACTGAAGGTCCGCCATGCCCCGCCTGAGCCTCGCCGAAGCCCGCACCCTGGCCGAAGCCGCCCTGTCCCGCGCCGGCGCCAGCCCCGCCATGGCGCGGCTGACCGCGGAGGCGCTCACGGGCGGGGAGGCCGAGGGCCAGGCGGGGCACGGCCTCTCCCGCGTGCCGCAATACGCCGCCTTCCTGGCCAATGGCCGGGCGGATGGCGCGGCGGAGCCCGCGGTGGTGGCGGAACGCGGCGGCGCCGTGCTGATCGATGCGCGCCACGGCCTGGCCTATCCCGCCGTGGCGCTGGCGGTGGAGCAGGCGGCGGCGCGGGCCCGGTCCCACGGCATCGCCTTCGCCGGCATCACCAACAGCCACCATGCCGGCGCCATGGGCCTGCCCGTGGCCGCGCTGGCCCGGCAGGGGCTGGTGGCGCTGGCCTTCACCAATTCCCCCGCCGCCATGCCGGTGCCGGGCGGCCGGCGTCCCCTCATGGGCACCAACCCCGTCGCCGCCGCCTTCCCGCGCCGGGATGCCGCGCCGCTGGTCATCGACATGGCGCTGTCGGAAGTGGCGCGCGGCAAGATCATGGTCGCCGCCAAGGCGGGCAAGCCCATCCCCCTGGGCTGGGCGCTGGACGCGGAAGGCAACCCCACCACGGACGCCAAGGCCGCGCTGGGTGGCGCCATGCTGGCCATGGGCGGCACCAAGGGCGCGCTGCTGGCGCTGATCGTCGAACTCCTCTGCTGCGCCCTGACCGGCAGCGCCTTCGGCTTCGAGGCCGATGGCTTCTTCGAGGATGAGGGCAACCGCCCCCGCCTCGGCCAGGCCTTCATCGCCATCGACCCCGGCGCCCTGGCGGGGCAGGGGGCCTTTCTCGACCGGGTGGAGTTCCTGCTGGCCGCCATGCAGGCCGATCCCGGCGTCCGCCTGCCCGGCAGCCGCCGCGCCGCACTCGCCGCCCGGGCGGGGGATGAGGGGGTGGAGGTGCCGGAGGCGCTGCTCGCCACGCTGCGCGGCCTTGCCGGCCAGGCCGCCGATGCGGCATCCCCCGGCTGACGAGACGAGGACCCGCCATGCCGATCCCCGCCTATACCCCCCCCGCCTATACACCGGGCGAGCCCATCCCCGCCTTCCATGCGCGGTCCAGCACCAATCCCCGCTTCGCCTTCGACACCACCGCGGGGCGCTGGATGATGGTGCTGATCCCGGGCTCGCTCGGGCAGCCCGGCCTGGCGGATCGCCTGGCCGCCATGGTCGGCCCCCATGCCAGGGTGCTGGACGCGGTGCGCGCCTACATGCTCGTCATCGGCACGGATCCGGAGGATGAGCGGCTGGGCCGGCTGCGCGATGGCACCGGCCGCCGCGTGCTGTGGGATGATGACGGCGCCGCCCGCCGCGCCTTCCGCGCCACGGAGCCCGACGGCACCCTCCGCACCGGCTGGGTGCTGCTGGACCCCGGCCTCCGCGTCTTCGCCCTCTGGCCGCTGGAGAAGGGGGCGGAGGCGATGGCCACGCTCGCCGCCCTGCCGGACCCGGCCGACCACGCCGGCGTGCCCCTGCACGCGCCCGTCCTGATCGTCCCCCGCCTGTTCGAGCCCGCCTTCTGCCGCCGCCTCATCGACCTCTACGAGACGCAGGGCGGGGGCGAGAGCGGCTTCATGCGCGACGAGGGCGGCAAGACGGTCGGCGTGATGGATCCCGGCCACAAGCGCCGCAAGGATGCGGTCATCGAGGATGAGGCCCTGAAGGCCGCCATCCGCGCCCGGCTCACCGCCCGCCTGGTGCCGGAGATCCAGCGCGCCTTCCAGTACAAGGTCACGCGCCTCGAACGCTACATCGTCGCCTGCTACGACAGCGCCGACAAAGGCTTCTTCCGCGCGCACCGGGACAACACCACCAGGGCCACCGCCCATCGCCGCTTCGCCGTCACCATCAACCTGAACACCGGGGAGTATGAGGGGGGCGAGCTGTCCTTCCCCGAATTCGGGCCGAAGACCTATGTGGCCCCGGCGGGCGGGGCTGTGGTGTTTTCCTGCTCCCTGCTGCATGAGGCCCGGCCGGTGACGGCGGGGCGGCGATACGCCTTCCTGCCTTTCCTGTATGATGACGAGGCCGCGGCGATCCGCGAGGAGGGTGCAAAATTCCTGGTGACGAACGACGCGGCCCGCCCGGGTCCCCCCCTGGCCGAGGCAGCCGAGGCTCCTTCTCCCGTGGCGTGAGGGGCGATTTCGAGCGTGACGAGCGCGGCCCGGAGGGCTGGGCCGAACGCCGCCTGCCGCCGGAGGGCAGCCATGCCAGCGGCCGCGGCTACGGCCCCGGCGGCCCCGCCGCCGGCCTGACGCCCCGCCCGCGCCCCAACCCCGGCGGCCCGCCGGAGGGTGGCTGGCGGGACAGCGACCTCGACCGCCTCTGCGGCCCCGCCGCCGTCACGGCCGCCTTCGCCGTGCGGCCCGATGCCGTGCTGCGGCTGTTCTACACGGAGACGCGCAAGCGGGAGGCCGGGCCGGTCTGCGCCATCATGGCGAAGAACCGCCGCCCCTACCGGGAGGTCTCGCCGGAGGAGATGATCCGCATCGCCGGCACGGAGCATCATGGCGGCATCTGCGCCATCGCCGTGCCGCGGGCGGTGCCGGAACTCGGCGCCGGGCCCTTCCCCCCGGCCCTGCTGGCCGCGCCGGTGCTGCCGCTGCTGGACGGCATCGGCAACCCGCACAACCTCGGCGCCATCGCGCGCTCCGCCGCCTTCTTCGGCTGCACGGGCATGCTGCTGTCGGGGGACCCGCGCCAGGCGGGGCTGTCGGACGCCGCCTATCGCACGGCGGAGGGGGGGCTGGAGCACCTGGCGCTGATGAAGCTGGCCAACCCCGCCATCGCGCTGCGGGCGCTGGCGCCGAAATTCACGACGGTGGCCGCGGTCGCCGCCGGCGGCATGGCCCCCGCGGACCTGCCCCGCAACAAGCCGTTCGTGCTGGTGCTGGGCAATGAGGAACGGGGCCTCCCCGGCCTCACCATCGCCGCCTGCGCCCACCGCGTGACCCTGCCGGGCAGCGGCCATGTGCAGAGCCTGAACGTCTCGGTCGCGGCGGCGGTGCTGATCCATGCGATGGGGATGCCGAAGGCCGAGGCGGCGGCGAAGGCGGAGGCATCGCCAACCCCGCCCGCGTGACTTGCCCGCCCCTGCCCAACCGGCGCACCCTTTCCGAAACCGGGCAGGGCAGGGGCACCAACATGCTGAACCGACGCACCATCCTCGCTTCCACCGGCGCGCTGCTCGCCGCCCCGGCGCTGGCGCAGCCCGTGGCGGGCGGGCGCACCGTGCGGCTCATCGTGCCCTTCCCGCCGGGCGGCGCGGTGGACATCCTCGCCCGCCTCATCGCCGAACGCCTCGCCCCCGTGCTCGGCCAGGCCGTGGTGGTGGACAACCGCGGCGGCGCGGGCGGGCTGCTCGGCGCCGATGCGGTGGCGAAGGGGGACCGGGACGGCACCGTGCTCGGCGTCATCAGCGTCACCACCCTTTGCGCCGTGCAGTACATGACGGCGCGCATGCCCTTCGACCCGGCGCGGGACCTGGCGCCGGTCAGCCAGATCACCGATGGCGCGCTGCTCTGCGTGGTGAATGCGGAGACGGCGCGGCGGAACGGCTGGACCGATTTCCGCAAGCTCATCGAATGGAGCCGCGCCAACCCCGAGCAGGTGAAGATGGGCTCCTCCGGCCCCGGCACGAACAGCCACCTGAACATCGAGGCCATCAACCGCTTCGCCCAGGCGAAGATCCTGCACGTGCCCTATCGCGGCGGCGGCCCCGCCATCAACGACCTGCTGGCCGGCACCATCGACATGATGTTCGACGTCATGCCCGCCCTCATGCCGCATGTCGAAAGCGGCAAGTTCCTGGCCTTCGCCGTCAGCAGCCAGGCGCGGCTCGGCATCCTGCCGGAGGTACCGGGGATGGGCGATTTCGCCGATCTCGGCCTGGGCGGGCACAACCTGGTCAACTGGAACGCCATCATGACGGCGGGCGGCACCCCCGCCCCGGTGGTGGCGCGGCTGCACCAGGCCATCCAGGCCGTCGCCGCCGATGCCGCCTTCCGGGACCGGCTGCGGCCGCTCGGCTACGGCACCGTCACCAGCCCCACCCCCGCCGCGCTGACGGAGCTGGTGGAGCGGGAGCGCCCGCAATGGCGCCGGCTGGTGGAGATCAGCGGCGCGCGCCTCGATTGAGGGCTGGCGATCGGGCCTCCGTTCCTGCTATGTTCAGTCTGCCGCCGCCCCTTGCGTGTCCGGCACCCCGCGAAAACGGTGCTAAATCGCCTAAATCGGCATAAACGGCTAAAAGGGGTTAGTGGCCTCAATGTCACGGGCCGGCGCCTTGTTCCGGCCGCCGGGGCGGGCAAGACGATCACGCCTGCGTCACGCGTCGGTGGCCGCGCCGCCGCCCCGCCTACATGGACCCTGAATGCCTCGCCTCCCCGCTGATCCCGACCTCCTCGTCATCGGCGCCGGTGCCGCCGGCATCGCCGCAGCCCGCACCGCCCTCGAAGCCGGCCACCGCGTGGTGGTGCTGGAAGCCCGCGGCCGGGTCGGCGGGCGGGCGGTGACGGATACCGCGCGGCTCGGCCTGCCCTATGACCTCGGCGCCACCTGGCTGCACCAGGCCGCCACCAACCCGCTGGTGCCGCTGGCGCAGGCGCTTGGCGTCACGCTGCATGATTCGGACGCGCTGCGGCGCGAACGCAGCCAGGTCGGCGCCCGCGCCCTGACGGCGGAGGAGGATGCCGCCTATGCCGCCGCCTGGACCGCGGCGGAGGCGCGGATCGAGGCCGCCGCGACGGATGGCGGCCCCGACCGCAGCCTGGCGGAGGGCATGGGGGCGACCGGCCCCTGGGCACCGGCGATCGAGGGCTGGCAGGGCGACATCATCTCCGCCGCCCCGGCCGGGCGCGTCAGCCTGCACGACTTCCACGCCAATGCGCTGGAAGGCGGCAACCGCCTGCCGGAAGGCGGCTTCGGCGCGCTGGTGGCGCGGCTGGCGGAGGGCCTGCCGGTGGTGCTGGATGCCCCCGTCACGCGCCTCGCCTGGGGCGGGCGGCAGGCGGTGGCGGAAGGCCCCTTCGGCACGCTGCGCGCCCGCGCCGTGGTCGTGACCATCCCGGCCAGCCTGCTGGCCGCGGAGGCGATCCGCTTCGACCCGCCCCTGCCGGCGGCGGTGCTGCAGGCCGCGCACGACCTGCCGCTGGGCCAGGTGGTGAAGGCGGGATTCCGGGTGGCGGGCGGGGAGCGCTTCGGCCTGCCGCCCTTCAGCTCCGTGGACCGCCTGGTCGCGCCGGGCGAGCCGCTGGTGGCGATGAGCCTCTTCCCCTTCGGGCGGCCCGTCATCTCCTGCCATGTCGGCGGCGATGCGGCGGCGGCGCTGGAGGCCGAGGGCGATGCGGCGGTCGCGGCCTTCATGCGCGCGGAGATCGCCACCCGCTTCGGCGCGGATGCGCTGCGCTGTCTCGTGCCCGGCCCGATCGTCTCGGAATGGGGACGGGACCCGTGGTCGCGCGGCGTGTACAGCTATGCGCGAATCGGTCGCGCCGCCGCGCGCGCCATCCTGGCCGAGCCGCTCGCGGACGGCCGGCTCTGCCTGGCGGGAGAGGCCACGGACCAGGGCATGGCCGGCACCGTCGGCGGGGCTTGGCGGTCCGGGGTGGGGGCGGGTCGGCGCGCGATGGCGGCATTGGCGGGGTGATGGCGAAGCAGGCGGCGGCAGGGCTGGAGATGCGGGGGGATGGCGCGGGCCGCGCCGCCCTGCTCTCCGGCCGCGTCGATACGGAAGCCGCCGCGCGCCTCTGGGAACCGCTGATGGCGGAGGCCCGGAAGGGAGAGGGCCTGGTGCTGGACCTCTCGGGCGTGGAGGCGGTGGACACCACCGGCGCGACGCTGGTGCTGAGCGCGGAATCCGCCGCCGGCGCGCGGATCGAGGGCGCGAGCCCGCCGGTCGTGGCCGTGCTGGACCGGGTGCGGGCGGCGCTGGCCGCGCCGCGGCCGAAGCCCGCGGCCTACAGCTTCTCCCCCATCAGCGGCATCGGCCGGCGGGTGGTGAATGCGGGCCATACCGCGCTGGACGCGGTGGGCTTCGTCGGCGAATTGCTGGTGGTGCTGCTGGCGACGATCATCCGCCCGCACCGTCTGCGCCTGCGCGAATTGCTGCGCCACCTGGATGAGGCCGGCACGCGCGCCTTCGGCCTCGCGGTGCTGCTGGGCTCGCTGCTCGGCGTCATCCTGGCCTTCCAGTCGGCCATCCCGCTCCGCCGCTTCGGGGCGGAGATCTTCGTCCCCAACCTCGTCGGCATCTCGCTGCTGCGGGAGCTCGGCCCGCTGATGGCGGGGGTGGTGCTGGCCGGGCGCACGGGCTCCGCCTATGCCGCCGAGCTCGGCACCATGACGGTGAATGAGGAAGTGGCCGCGCTGCGCATCATGGGCATCGATCCCATGGCGCTGCTGGTGCTGCCCCGCGTGCTGGCGGGGATGCTGGTGATGCCGGTGCTCTCCCTGCTGCTGACGCTCGCGGGCCTCATCGGCATGGCGCTGATCATGGGCATGCTGGGCTTCCCGCTGACGACGGTGACGCAGCAGCTGACCTCGACCATCACGCTCGGCGATTTGCTGGGCGGGCTGTTCAAGGCGCTGTTCTTCGGCCTCGCCATCGCCGCCATCGGCTGCCGCGCGGGGCTCGGCGCCGGGCGGGGGCCGCGGGCGGTGGGCGATGCCGCGACGGCGGCGGTGGTGGGCGGCATCGTCGCCATCGTGCTGCTGGATGGCGCCTTCGCCGTGATCTACGAGAAGCTCGGCCTGTGACGGACCCGCCGCCCACCCTGCTGCGCCGCCCCGGGGAGGCCCCCACGCCTGAAGCGCCCAAGCCGGAAGCGCCCAAGCCGGAAGCGCCCGCCTTCGGCCCCGCCGTCATCGTGGCGGCGCACCTGACCGCGCGCTTCGGCACCAACACGCTGTTCCGCGACGTCAGCTTCGAGGTGAAGCGGGGCGAGGTCTTCGTCATCCTCGGCGGCTCGGGCTGCGGCAAGTCGAGCCTTCTCAAGCTGATGATCGGCCTGGTGCCGCCGGCCGAGGGCACCGTCTCCATCCTCGGCACCGATGTCTGGTCCACCGAGGGCGCGGCGCGGCTCGCGCTGCTGAAGCGCATCGGCGTCATGTGGCAGCAGGGCGCGCTGTTCGGCTCCCAGACCCTGCTGGAGAACGTGATGATGCCGCTGGCGGAGCACACCACCCTGCCGCAAGCGGCGCGGGAGGAGGTGGCCCGCGCCAAGCTCGGCCTGGTCGGCCTCTCGGAAGCCGCGGCGCGGCTGCCGTCGGAGGTCTCGGGCGGCATGCTGAAGCGGGCGGGGATCGCCCGCGCCCTGGCTCTCGATCCCGCCATCCTGTTCCTGGACGAGCCCTCGGCCGGGCTCGATCCCATCACCTCGGCGGGGCTCGATGAGCTGATCCGGGACCTGTCGCGCTCGCTCGGCACCACCTTCGTCGTGGTGACGCACGAATTGGCCTCGATCCTCGCCATCGGAGACCGCTGCATCATGCTGGACCGGGAGGCCAAGGGAATGATCGCGGAGGGCGACCCGCGCGAGCTGCGGGACCACAGCACGCATCCCACGGTGCGCGCCTTCTTCCGCCGGGAAGCCGCGTGATGGCGGCGCGGGGGCTCTATCTGGGCGTCGGCGTGCTGGCCATCGCGGGTATCGCGCTGGCGGTCGGCTTCGTCATCTTCCTGGCCGGCGGGCGCGGCCTGCAGGCGACCGAGGTGTTCGAGACCTATATCGAGGAATCGGTGCAGGGCCTCGATGTCGGCGCCCCCGTGCGCTACCGCGGCGTGCCGGTCGGGCGCGTGACGCAGATCGGCCTGGTGGCGGCGGAATACCGGCGGCCGCCCGGCGTCGAATACGGCAGCGGCTTCCAGCTGGTCTTCGTCCGCTTCGGCATCGACCCCAACCTGGTGGGGGAGACGCCGTCGCTGGCGGATGCCGTGCGGCTCGGCCTGCGCGCGCGCATCCGGGCGCAGGGCATCACGGGGGTGAACTACGTGGAGCTCGATTTCGCCAACCCGCAGCGCTACCCGGTGCCCGACCTGCCCTGGCAGCCCCGCAACCCGGTGCTGCCGGCCATCCCCTCCACCGTCGCGCAGGTGACGAGCGCGGCGGAATTCATGGTGCAGCGCCTGCAGGGGCTGCCGATCGAACAGATGGCGGCGGACCTGGCCGCGCTGCTCGCCAACCTCAACCGGCAGACCGGGGATGGCGATGCCGCGACGGCGCTGCGCGAATTCGCGCGGTCCATGACGCTGGTGCGCGGCGCGCTGGAGGAGAGCGACCTCGCCGGCGCGCTGGGCGAGCTGCGCGCCGCGGCGACCGATGCGCGCAACCTGCTGGCGGGGCCGGAGCTGCGCGGCGCCGTCGCCAATGCCGGCGCGGCCGCGGTGGAGCTGCGCCGCAGCGCCCAGCGCCTGCCCGGCGCGGTGGAGGGAATGGAACGGACGATGCGCGCGGCGCGGGAGACCACGGTGGATGTGCAGGCCGAATTGCTGCCGATCCTGATCGACCTTCGGGCCACCACGGCCAGCCTGCGGGCCATGGCGGACCAGCTGCGGGCCTCGCCCTCCCAGGCGCTGTTCGGCGCGCCGCCGACGCCGGATCGCCGGCGATGAGCGTCCACGCCGCTGCGCCGGCGATGAGGCGGCGCCTCCTGCTGGCTGCCCCCGTCCTGCTGGGCGCGTGCAGCATCCTGCCGGAACGGCCCAACGTGCCGGTCCGCCGCTACGCGCTGGCGCCGCGCCGCCCGGCCACGCTCGATGCCCCGCGCGGTGCGCCGGTGCTGCTGCAGCGGCGGATGCGGGCGGTGCCGGGGTTGCAGGACCTCGGCCTGCGGCGCGCCCGGCCGGACGGCGCCTACGAATTCCTGCCCTATGAGGAATGGATCGCGCCGCCGGCCGACCTGGCCGATGCCGCGCTGCGCGCCTGGCTGCAGGCCAGCGGCCGCTTCGCCGCGGTGGTGCAGGCGGGCACGCGGGCGGATGCGGATTTCGTGCTGGAATCGCAGCTCACGGTGCTGGAGACCGCACCCCCCGCCCAGGCCGGCCAGGCCGGGGAGGCGCGCGCCGCCATCGCCGCGGTACTGCTGCGGGAGGAACGCCTGGCTTCCCGCGTCCTCGCCACGCTGGAGGCGACCGGCACAGCGCCCGTGCCGGCCGGTGCGACGCCGCCGCAGCAGGCGCAGGCGATGGAGGTGGCGCTGGGCCGGGCCTTCGCCGAGCTGGAGGCGCGGCTGGTCCTGCCGCGCTGAGCGCTCCCGAATCTGTGATCGCGCGGGTCGCGGCCAGGCGGCCCGGCGCCTCGTGAGACGTGGTTTCGCGAAATGGCGTGATTCTCGACTTTGAGACGGTCCGCCATCTCGCGTTAACGGTTTTCCCAGAAATCGCTGCGCAATCTCAGGTCGAGAAACAGGACCGCGTCCTGTCTCGTTCCTGACGCCGCCAGAACGGCCCCCTGCGCGACCCGCCCCGCGGATCGCCACGGGATGTATCGCGCCGGGAACTACACCAAAAAGTTGCGTTAATGGCCTTGATTGCCGTTAGCACAACTTTAACGTGCGGATCGGGCGATGAACACGCGGCGGCGGGCCATGATGTCGGACACCGAGTGGGACCAGGTCTGGAGGGAGTATGACGCGCGCAACCCCGCGCCGCCGCCCCCGCCTGCGCCCGCTTCCCTGCCCCCGCGCCCCTCCTTCGGCGCGGACCCCGCCCCGGCTTCCGCCGGCCCGCGGATCGGCGCCCGGCTCGGCCGCGCCATGGCCTGGGCCGTGCTGCCCCTGGCGGCGCTGGCCTGGCTCGGCGCCCCCTATGCCACCGCCTGGCACCTGGCCGCGGCGCTGGAGGGGCGGGACCATGCCGGCCTGGCGCGCCACCTGGACCCCGTCGCCCTGCAGGGCGCGGTGCGCGCCGCCCTGAACCCCGCGGTGGCGGAAGGCGAGCAGGCGCACGCCTTCCTCACCGCCATGGCCGATGACATCGCCGCCGGCTGGGCCACCCCCGCCGCGCTGACCGAGGTGGCGCGCGCCCGCGGCGTCCGCCCCGGCACCACGGCGGAGGGCCTGCGCCGCGCCGCGCCGGTCGGCCTGACCCGGTTCGAGATGCCGCTGCATGGCGCGGCCTCCCCCATCACGCTGCAGCTGGAGCTGAAGCAGGAGGGGCTGGCCCCGCGCTGGCAGGTGACGGGCGTGCGGCTGGACCAGGCGGCCCCCGCCATCGGCCCCGGCCCGGCGCTGCGCCTGAGCGCGATGCGCTGACCATGGCGGCAATGACCCTGCCGCCGCCCCTCTGGCCCGCCTGGCTGCGGCGGATGGGCGGCTCAGCGCATCCCGCGGGCGAGGGCGATCGCCTCCCGCAGCACCGCCATGTCGCCGACATGGTTGGCGAGGATGAGGGCGAGGCGCGCATCGAAGCGCCGCGCGGCCTCGGCATCCAGGCCGCGATGCGCCTCCATGACCAGGGCGAGGAAGCCGTCCGGGTCCTGGAGCCGGGGTGAGGTGTCGAGGCTCATGGTGATCTCCCCATCGCGCGGTCGATCGCGGCGCTGACCGAGGCCTCGTCGAGCGCGGCGAAGCGGGCCGCGATGTGCTGGTCCGGCCGCAGCAGCACGGCGCCGCCGGGCGGCGCGCCGTAGCGCGCGGCGGCCAGGCCGCTATGGTCCCAGAGCGCGCCGGGCGTCTCCTCCGCCGTCACGAACAGGGTGCGCAGCCCGGGCAGCGTCGGTGCCCAGACGGCATCGAAGACCACCAGGCAGAAATCGCGGCCGAGATGGCGCAGCAGCCAGTCCGGCTGGCCGTCCCGCATCACCGGCGCATCCGGCGCCGGCGCGCCCGGCACCGCGCCGCCGCCCCAATGCCCGGAATCCGCGCTGTTCAGCGGGCTGCCCGCCAGCGTCGCGGGGCGGGACAGGCGGCCGGAATTCACCAGCGGGCGGGCGAAGGCGTGGTCCCGCGCCAGTTCCAGCACGGCGTCCCGCCAGGCGCGCGCGCCCTCCGATTTCGGCGTGATGAAGTCGGTGCTGCGGGTGGAGTTGAGGATGTTCTCGTCCGTCGCGGGCACGCGTTCGGCATCGTAGCTGTCGAGCAGCCGCTCCGGCGCCGCCCCCCGCAGCACGGCGGCGAGCTTCCAGGCGAGGTTGTCGGCATCCTGCACCCCGCCATTGCCGCCACGCGCGCCGAAGGGGCTGACCTGGTGCGCGCTGTCGCCGGCGAAGATCACGCGGCCATGCCGGAATTTCTCGAGGCGCCGGCAGCGGAAGGTATAGACGCTGACCCATTCCAGCTCGAAGGGCACGTCGGGGCCCAGCATGGCGCGGACGCGGGGGATGACGCGGTCGGGATGCTTCTCGGCCTCCGGATCGGCATCCCAGCCCAGCTGGAAATCGATGCGCCAGACATCGTCGGGCTGCTTATGCAGAAGCACGGACTGCCCGGGATGGAAGGGCGGGTCGAACCAGAACCAGCGTTCGGTCGGGAAGGCCACGTCGCCCTTGATCACCACGTCCGCGATCAGGAAGCGGTCGCGGAAGACCTGGCCGGTGAAGGGCAGGCCCATCGCCTCCCGCAGCGGGGAGCGGGCGCCGTCGCAGGCCAGCAGCCAATCGGTCGTGAGGGTGTAGGCGCCGCCGGGCGCCTCGACCGAGAGCGCGACGCGGTCCGCGCCGGGCTCGATGCCGGCCACGCGGTGCTTCCAGCGGAGATCGACGCCCGCCTCCACGCAGGCCTCCACCAGCCATTCCTCGACGTAGTACTGCTGCAGGTTCACGAAGGCCGGGTATTCATGGCCCTGCTCCGGCAGCAGGTCGAATTCATAGGCTTCCTGGTCGCGGTGGAAGACGCGGCCGGTCTTCCAGGTCACGCCCTTGGCGCGGAGCTTCTCGCCGAGCCCGAGCCGGCCATAGATCTCCAGCGTCCGCTTGGCGAAGCAGATGGCGCGGGAGCCGGTGGAGACGGTGTCGTCATCATCCAGCACCGTCACGGGGATGCCGTGGCGCGCCAGGTCCAGCGCCAGCGTCAGCCCGACCAGCCCGGCGCCCACCACGACGACGCCGCGGGCTTCGGGGCCGGCGGGCGGCGGCGGCGCGGCGTAGCGGGGGTTGGCGTGGGTGGGCATGGCGCCTCAGCCATGCACCTCCGCGCTCTTCATCGCCGTGCCGTGTTCCAGCGCGCGCCACATCTCCACGTCGCGTTCCGCCGTCCAGATGCGCGGATGGTCCAGGCCCTTCGCCTCGTCGAAGGCGCGGGTCACGTTGAAGGGCATGCAGTGCTCGAAGATCACCCAGGACCCGTATTTCGGGCGCATGAAGCCCATGGTGTCGTCGTAGATCTCCTTCAGCCCCCAGCCCTTGGCCACGCCTTCGCGCACCCGGGTGAAGAGGTCCGTGGTGAAGGACCGCGTGCCCTCGATCGCGTCGCGGCAATCATCCTTCGTCATCAGCGCGCGGCCGCGGCCGGGCACCATCCGCTCCGCCCCCAGCGCCGCGACCGCATCGAGCGTCCTCGACCAGTCCGCGAAATGCGCGTCGCCGCAATAGGGGGTGGCGCCGAACTCCACCGTATCCCCGGCGAAGAGCACCTTCTCCTTCGGCAGCCAGACCACCGTGTCGCCGGCGGTGTGGCTGCGGCCGACATGGATGATCTGCGCTTCCCGGTCGCCCAGCCACAGGGTCATGCGCTTGTCGAAGCTGTGCGTCGGCCAGGTGAGGCCGGGGATGCTCTCCTTCCCCCGGAACAGGCGGGGGAAGCGGCCGATCTCGCTGTCCATGTCCTGCCGGCCGCGTTCCACGATCAGGTCGCGCGTCGCCTCGCTGGCGATGATGACGGGGTTGCCGTAGCCGGAGGCGCCGAGCACGCGGACCGCGTGGTAATGCGTCAGCACCACCTGGCCGACATGGCGCGGCGTGACGGTGGCGATGCGGGCCATCACGTCCTGCGCCATGGCGGGCGTTGCCTGCGCATCCACCACCACCACGCCGTCGGGCCCCACGATCACGCCGGAATTGGGATCGCCCTCGGCGGTATAGGCGAAGAGGCCCGGGCCCAGCTCGTCGAATGAGACGGTCTTCTCGGCCAGGTCGTTCGCCGATGCGAATCCGGACATGGGGCTTCCTCCGCGGTGCTTGCAAGGGTGGCATGGGCCCGGCGCGGATCAAGCGCAAGCCTGAGCCATGGCAACGACTTTCCCATTCCGGGAGCGTTCTGCATGAAGTAAATCACCATTCCAATCAAGTTCCCGCGCGGCTACCCTGCAAGCGTTGGATGGCGCCGGCGGGGTGCCTGATCGACGGGGAACAATGACCAGAAATGCGAGCCTGACGCCTCTGCCTGGCTCCTGCGCCGCCTGTGCCGTGCGACCCTTCGCCCTGTTCAGGGTTGTGCCGCAGGCCCGGGTCGGTGAGATCGCGAAGGTCCGGTCGGGCGTGCGCCTGGTGCGGGCCGGGGAAGCGATCCATGACAGCGTCTTCACCCTCTATGCCGGCTGGGCCTTCTCCTGGACCGCGACGCCCGATGGCCGCCGCCAGGTGCTGGACTTCCACCTGCCCGGCGACCTGGTGGAGCGCAGCGAGGATGGCGCGGAGGTGGAGGCGCTGACCGATGCCTCCTTCTGCATCCTCGCGCGCGACCGGCTGTGCGAGTTCATGGGCCGCGACCCGGGCCTCGCCCTGTCCTACGCCGAGGGGCTGACGCGCGACCGCGCCCGGATGCGCGAACGCCTGACCAGCCTCGGCCGGCGGGATGCGGCGGGGCGCGTCGCGCATCTGCTGCTGGAACTGCACGGGCGGCTGGCGCGCCGCGGCGGGGCGGATGCCCGCGGCGCCGCCGTGCCGCTGAAGCAGGCGCATCTGGCGGATGCGCTGGGCCTCTCGGTGGAACACGCCAACCGGGCGCTGGCCGCCATGCGGAAGGACGGGATCGCGACGCTGAACAAGGGGCGGCTCGAGATCCTGGACCGGGAGGCGCTGGAGGACATGGCCGGCTGGTCGGGCCCCGCGCAGCCCGGCATGCTGGCGCGCACCCTGGCGGTGTGAGGGGCGGCCGGGCTAGCTTTCCGGCCCGAGACCGCTCCGGATGCCGACCATGATGCCGTCCCTGCTGCGCCGACTGGCCGCCCTGCTGCCGCTGCTGCTGCTGGCCGTGCCGCCGGCGCAGGCGCAGGCGCAGCAGGGCGACCCGTCCTTCACCCTGGTCAACCGCAGCGGCCAGGTGATCAACGAGATCTACGTCTCCCCGACGCGGGAGCCGAACTGGGGCCGCGACCTGCTGGGCCAGTCCACCCTGGCGAATGGGCGGAGCTTCCCCGTGCGCATCGCGCCCTCCGCCGGCTGCCGGCAGGATATCCGCGTGGTCTATGCGGATGGCCGGCCGGAGGAACGGCGCAACCAGGATACCTGCGCGATCACGGAGATGGTCTTCGGCACCGCCGCGCCGCGCGCGCCCCAGGCGGGCGCATCGCCGAACCCGGGGGGCAACCCGTCCTTCAACCTGGTGAATCGCGGCCGGGCCGCGATCCGGGAGATCTACGTCTCCTCCGCCCGGGACAATGACTGGGGGCCGGATCGCCTGGGCCAGAACACGCTGCCCATCGGCCAGCACCTGCCCGTGCAGCTGCCGCAGGGCGATTGCGTGAACGATATCCGCATCGTCTGGATGGATGGCCGGCCGGAGGAACGCCGCGCCGTGGACACCTGCCAGCTGGTGAACGTGGTCTTCCCCTGATGGCGTCGCTGGCGGAGCAGTACCGCGCGCTGCGGGACCGGCGCCAGGCCGGCGATCCGCCGGATTTCGAGGCGCTGCTGCGCCGCTTCTACACCGGCTTCCTGAAGCCGGGCGACACGGCCATCGATGTCGGCGCCTTCAAGGGCAAGCACACCTTCCCCATCGCCGCCGCCATCGCCGGCCCCGGTGCCGCGCTGCACGCGATCGAGCCCAACCCGGACATGGCGGCCGGGCTGCGCGCGCGCATCGCCGCCGACCCCGCGCTGTCCTTCGTCATGCTGCATGAATGCGCGGCGGCGGCGGAGAACGGCATCGCCGAATTCATCATCGCGGTGGAAACGCCGGGCTATAGCGGCCTGCGCCAGCGGGACTACGACCAGCCCGATGTCACCACGCGGCGCATCGGCGTGCACACCGTGCGGCTCGACTGGCTGCTGCCGCACCTGCCGGGCCTCGCCTACATCAAGCTCGACATCGAGGGCGGCGAGTTCGACGCGCTGCGGGGGGCGCAGGGGCTGCTGGACCGCCACCGCCCCGCCATCAGCTTCGAATTCGGCCGCCGCGCCTATGGCGCCTATGGCGTCGATCCCGCCGCGGTCTTCGACTGGTTCGAGGCGCGGCGCTACGCGCTGTTCGACATCATCGGCAACCCGCTGCGGGTGAAGGACCGCTTCCTGCGCGCGGATCGCCTGCCCGGCGTCTTCGACTTCCTGGCGGTGCCGGCGGAAAACCGCAACCTGCTGCGGCTGGCGCAGGCGCAGCAGGACCCGCCGCTCACCACGTAAGGCGCACGCGCAGGCCCGGGGCCGCATCCTCGAGCGCGATGCGCATCCCGTGCAGCTCCGCCACCGCCGCCACCAGCGCAAGGCCGAGCCCCGTGCCCGGCGTGGCCCGCGCGGCATCCAGGCGATGGAAGCGGCGGAACACCTGGCCGCGCGCCTCCGCCGGGATGCCCGGCCCGTCATCGGCGATGGTGATCGCGCGATCCTCCAGCGCCAGGCGCACCGTGCCATCCGCGCGGCCGTGGCGGATGGCGTTCTCCACCAGGTTGGCCAGCATCTGCACCAGCAATTCACGGTCGCCCTGGATGACCGCGCCATGGTCGATCCGCGCCACCAGGATCTGCCCGCGCTCCTGCGCCGCGGGGGCGTAGAGTTCGGCGACGGTGGCGCAGACCTCATCCAGCGCCACCGGCGCGAAGGCCGCGCGGCGGGCGCCGCTCTCGACCTCCGCGATGCGCAGCAGGGCGGCGAAGATGTCGAGGATGCGGTCGCATTCCGCGACGGCTTCCTCCGCCCCCTCCATCGATTCCAGCCGGCGGCGCAGGCGGGTGAGGGGCGTGCGCAGGTCATGCGCGATGTCGTCGCTGACCTGCCGCAGCGCGGCCATGGTGAGCTGCAGGCGGTCCAGCGTCGCGTTCACGCGCCGCGCCAGCTGGTCGAACTCGTCGCCGCCGGGGCGGGCCGCGAGCCGCACCTCCATCCGCCCCTCCTCCACCTGCGCCAGGGCGCGTTCCATGCTGGCGGCGCGGCGGGCGACGCCGCGGCCCACCAGCAGCCCGCCGCCCAGCGCCAGCAGGATGGCCGCGCCGCCCACCCAGCCGGCGGCGCCCAGCAATTGCGCCTCCAGAGCCCTGACCGGCGCCAGGTCGCGGCCCACCAGAAGAAAGTGGTTGGCGGGGAGCGCGGTGCCGAAGGCCAGCATCACGCTGTCCTCCCGCGCCGTATCGACCTCGATGCTCGACCAGCCGGCCTGGCGAGGTGCCACGGCGAGGTTGCCGGCGATGCGCCCGCCATCGGGGCCCGACAGCAGGAAGAACTGCGTGCCGCCCCGGTCGGCGGCGATCCGCGCCTCGATCGACAGCGCGAGGGAGGGCACGCCGCCAAGCCGCGCGGCGTTCAGCAGCACGCCGACATCGCGCTCGATCTCGGCCGCGATCTGCCGCACGGCGAAGCGCGAGGTCGCCCAGTAGCCGATGCCCGCGAGCAGCGCCGTGCCGAGCAGCGTGAGGGCCAGGTGCAGCAGCGTGATGCGGAAGCCCGTGGTGCCGGCCCAGCGGCGCAGCGCGGTCATGGATCGGGCGGCCGGATGGTGTAGCCCGCGCCGCGCAGCGTCTGGATCAGATGCGGCTCCCCGAGCTTGGCGCGCAGCCGGCTGACATGCGTCTCCACCACGGAGGTGCGCGGGTCGAAATGGATGTCCCAGACGCCTTCCAGCAGCATGCTGCGCGTGACCACGCGCCCGGCATGGCGCAGCAGGTATTCGAGCAGCCGCCATTCGCGCGGCTGCAGGTCGATCCGCTGGCCCGCGCGCGTGACGGTGCGGCGCAGCAGGTCCATCTCCAGGTCGGCCACGCGCAGCGCCGTCGCCTCCTGCGCCATGGCGGCGGGGCGGCGGCCCAGCGCGTGCACGCGCGCCAGCAGCTCCGGCAGCGCGAAGGGTTTCGCGAGGTAGTCATCCGCGCCGGCATCCAGGCCTTCCACGCGGTCGTTCAACGATCCTCGGGCGGTCAGCATCAGGGCGGGGGTGGCGATGCCGGCGGCGCGCAGCGCGCGGACCAGGCCGAGCCCATCCAGGCCCGGCAGCATGCGGTCCACCACCAGCACCTCGAACCCCCCGCCGATCGCCTCCATCAGCCCCTGCCTGCCATCGGCGACATGGCTGACCAGGTGCCCCGCCGCACCCAGCGCGCGGGCGATGTCGGCGGCCGTGCCCGCATCATCCTCCACCAGCAGGATCCGCAACCCGCGCCCCCTTCGACCTTACCGATCCGTATGCCTGCCGCGAGCAGCCCGAGAGGGCGGCCCGCTACCTCCACGACACGCCTTCCCGTTCAGGGAGGGACGCTTCGCAGAGGGATACACCATGAGCGACAAGTCCCAGCCCGCCCGCAAGGCCCCCGGCGGGAAGCGGCATTTCTGGGCCGCCGGTTTCCTGGCCCTGGCCTTGGGCACCACGGCGCTGACGACGCTGCCGATGGCCGGCAGCGCCCAGACGACGGCGCCGGGCGCCCCGGCCGTGGTGCTGCCGCATCAGCGCGGCCCACAGGGCTTCGCGGACCTCGCCGCCCGCGTCGCGCCCTCCGTGGTGCGCGTGACCGTGACCGGCCAGGTGGAGGCGACGCCAGCCTCCGTCGAGATCCCGCCGGAGCTGCGCGGCACGCCGCTGGAACAGTTCTTCCGCCAGTTCGAGCGTGGCCAGCGCGCGCCGCGCGGCGAACAGCGGGGCGAACAACGCCGCAGCGTCGGCCAGGGCAGCGGCTTCATCATCGATGCCGCCGGCTACATCGTCACCAACAACCACGTGGTGGGGGAGGCCTCCGCCGTGAAGGTGGAGCTGACCGATGGACGCGAACTGCCCGCCCGTGTCATCGGCACGGACCCGCAGACGGATCTGGCGCTGCTGAAGGTGGAAGCGGGCGGCCCGCTGCCCGCCGTGACCTGGGGCGATAGCGACCAGCTCCGCGTCGGCGACTGGGTGGTGGCCATGGGCAATCCCTTCGGCCTGGGCGGCAGCGTGACGGCGGGCATCGTCTCCGCCCGCGGCCGGCAGATCGGCGCCGGGCCCTATGACGACTTCATCCAGACCGATGCCCCGATCAACCCGGGCAATTCGGGCGGCCCACTGTTCAATGCGAATGGTGAGGTGGTCGGCATCAACACCGCCATCTATGCGCCGGCGGGCGGCAATGTCGGCATCGGCTTCGCGGTGCCGGCGCGGATGGCGCGCCATGTCATCACGGACCTGCAGCAGGATGGCCGCGTGGCCCGCGGCTGGCTCGGCGTCTCCATGCAGCCGCTGAACGCGGAACTGGCCAGCGCGCTGCGCCTGCCGGATACGCGGGGCGTGCTGGTGGCGGGGGTGGAGCCCGGCAGCCCCGCCGCCGCCGCCGGCGTGAAGGCGGGGGACGTGGTGGTCGGCATCGATGGCCGCCCGGTCGCCGTGGCGCGGGACCTGGCGGTGGCGGTGGCGGAGGCCTCGCCGCGTTCCACGGCCACGCTCACCCTGCTGCGCGACGGCCAGCGGGTGGAGCAGGCCGTGACGCTCGGCCAGCGGGAGGCCCCGCGGCAGGAGGCCCGCGCCGGCGGGGCGGAGGCGCCGCGCCAGGCCTCGCTCGGCCTGCGCCTGTCCACCGGCAAGGCGGGCGATGGCGTGACGGTGGCCGCGGTGGAGCCCGGCAGCATCGCCGCCACGCGGGGCCTGCAGGCGGGCGACGTGATCCTGCGGGCGGGTGAGCGCGAGGTGCGCCGGCCGGAGGATGTCAGCCAGGCCGTCGCCGCGGCCCGCAGCGCGGGGCGCCCGGCCATCGCGCTGCAGGTGGCGCGGGACGGCGGCCGCGCCTTCATCGCCCTGCCGCTGAACGCGGGCTGATGGGGTTCCGGCCGCGCGGTCTTCGCCGCTACCCTGGCCGTCGAATGGCAGGGTGACCGCGACAGATCGATGAGCCCTCTCCCCCCGGGGAGGGGGAGAGGATCGGGTGAGGGGGGCGCGGCGATCCTGCGCGGCCCCCTCGCGCCGTTTCCGACCTGCCGCCGCCCCGCCCCGAACGCGATGCAGGGAATGTCCACCACCATGAATGCCACAGCACGCCGCCAGGCCTTCCGCGCCATCCTGGCGGGTGATTCCTGCGTGCACCCGGCCTCCGTCTTCGATGCCATCTCCGGCCGCATCGCCGCCGAGATCGGGTTCGAGACGGCGATCCTCGGCGGCTCCGTCGCCTCCCAGGCGGTGCTCGGCGCGCCGGACCACATCATCCTGACGCTGACGGAACTGGCCGACCTGGTGCGGCGCATCACGCGGGCGGGCGCGCCGCCGCTGCTGGTGGATGCGGACCACGGCTTCGGCAATGCGCTGAACGTCATGCGCACGGTGGAGGAGCTGGAGGCCGCGGGCGTCGCCGCGCTGACCATCGAGGACACGCTGCTGCCCCGCCCCTACGGGCCCGACGCCACCGCGCTGCTGCCGCTGGAGGAGGGGCTCGGAAAAATCCGCGCGGCGCTGGCGGCGCGGAGCGATCCATCCCTGGTGGTGGTGGCGCGCACCGGCGCGCTCGGCGTCACCTCGACCGCTGACGCGATCGCCCGCGCGCGGGCCTATGCGCAGGCGGGCGCGGACGGCATCTTCGTCACGGGGCTGTCGGACCTGGCGCAGCTGGATGCGTTGCGGGACGCCACGGGCCTGCCGCTGCTGGTCGGCAGCGCCAGGGCGGGGATCGGTGGTGCCCCGGTGCTGGCCGCGCATGGCGCGCGCGTGGCGTTGCAGGGCCACCACACCTTCCCCGCCGCGGTGAAGGCCATGCGGGACACGCTGCAGGCGCTGCGCGATGGCGTGGCGCCGAAGGACCTGCCGGGCCTGCCCGATGCCGCGACGATGAAGCGGCTGCAGCGGGAGCCCCATTACGACGCGGCGATCCGCGACTTCCTCGGGGGGTAGGCGCGCGCCGCCATTCCCGCATACTGCGCGGAATGACGGAGGAAACGGATAGGGCAGGGCGCGCCAGCGGCGCCGCGCGCGCATGAGGCGCCTGGCCGGCCTTGCGCCCTTCCGCCAGAAGGGCTTCCGGCGGCAGTTTCCCGCCGATATCGCGACCTCCTGGGGCTTCGAGATGGAGACCCTGGTGCTGGGCTGGTACATCCTGGTCAGCACGGGATCGGTCGTCTGGCTGACGGCCTTCGCCTCCGTCCAGTATCTCGGCACGCTGGTCTCGCCCATGTTCGGCGTGATGGGCGACCGGCTCGGCCATCGCGGCGTGCTCTGCGTGATGCGCGGGCTCTATGCGGTGCTGGCCTCCGTCATCGGCGTGATGGCGCTGACGGGAACCATGTCGCCGCTGGCCGTGATGGCAGTGGCGGCCGTGGCGGGGCTGGTGCGGCCTTCCGACATGGGCATGCGCAACGCGCTGATTGCGGCCAGCGTGCCGGCGCCGCAGATGCCGGCGGCGATGGGCATCTCTCGCACCACCGCCGATACGGCCCGCGTGATGGGCGCGCTGGCGGGGGCGGGGCTGGTCGCGGCGCTCGGCATCGGCGCGACCTATGCCATCGTGGTGCTGCTGTACCTGGTCAGCCTCGGCCTGACGCTGGCGGTGCCCGCGGTGCGTCGCGTCGCGGCGGCGCCGGCCTCGCCGCTGCGGGAATTGCGCGACGGCTTCGGCCATCTGCGCGACACGCCGCCGCTGATGGCGGCGATCCTGCTCGCCTTCCTCGTCAACCTGCTGGCCTATCCCGTCTCCGGCGGGCTGCTGCCCTATGTGGCGCGGGAGGTCTATGGCGTGGACCGCACCGTGCTCGGCTACCTCATCGCCTGCTTCGCGGGGGGCGGGCTGCTGGGGTCGCTGGTGATGATCGGGCGCGGCGGCGTGGCCTTTCCGGGACGGGTGATGCTGGTGGCCTGCGCCATCTGGTTCCCGCTGCTGATCGCCTTCGCCGCCGTGACCGATCCCCGCGCCGGGCTGGTGCTGATGGGCCTGGCGGGCTTCGTGCAGAGTTTCGCCCTGGTGCCGATGTCCGTGATCCTGCTGCGCTGCGCGGAGGAACGGTTCCGCGGGCGGGTGATGGGGCTGCGCATCCTGGCCGTCTATGGGCTGCCACTCGGGCTGCTGGTGGCGGGGCCGCTGATCGAATGGATGGGTTTTGCCCGCACCATCACGATGTATGCGAGTCTTGGGTTGATCTGCACGGGGGCGATCGCGCTGCATTGGCGCCGGCATCTCTGGCCGGCGGAGGCGCCGGCGAATACGGCGCTGCGCTAGGCCGTGAGAGCCTTTGCCAGCCATTCCGAAAACGCCTGCACGGTGGATCGCCGCGCCGCCATTTCCGTCATCACCAGGTGGTAGCCCGTGCCGTCCTCCATCACGCCATCGAAGGCGCGCACCAGGCGCCCTTCCGCGATGGCGTCCCGCACCAGCACGCCCCAGCCGATGCCGATGCCCTGGCCGGCCTCCGCCGCCGCCAGCGCCATCGCCGTCTCGTCGAAGCGCGGGCCGGGCGCGACGAGGGCAGGGTCGATCCCCACGGCCTCCGCCCAGGCGCGCCAATAGGGGCGTTCCGCATAGTGCAGCAGCGTCGCGCGGGGCAGGGCGGCGGCGGCGGAGTCGGGCAGGGTGGCGCGCAAGGCGGGCGTGCAGACCGGCAGCATCTGCTCCCGCGTCAGGCGCCGCACGACATAGTCCGGCCAGTCGCCATTCCCCGTGCGGATCGCGACATCGACATCCGCGCCATGCAGCTGCGCGAAGTAGCGATGCGTCTCCAGCCGCAGGTCGATCCAGGGATGGGCGCGGGCGAAATCGCCGATGCGCGGCGCCAGCACGCGCATGGCGAAGCTGCGCGCGGCGTTCACGACGAGGGTCGTGCGGCTGCGCGGCTGGCCGATGCGGAACAGCCCGCTCTCCAGCGTCTCCAGCCCCCGCCTGGCGTAATCCGCCAGCACATCGCCGGCCTCCGTCAGCCGCAAGCCGCGCGGCCCGCGGGTGAAGAGGGGCTCGGCCAGCCGCTCCTCCAGCGCCTTCACCTGGCGGCTGATGGCGCCCTGCGTCACGCCAAGCTCCGCCGCCGCGCGCGCCATGTTGAGGTGCCGCGCCGCCGCATCGAAGGCCCGCAGCGCCTGCAGCGGCAACCCGGCCATGCCTTGAGCTGAACTCATGGCTGGCGAGCCTATCCCGCGCCTTTCCGCCCCGCCATCCCCGCCCCAGACTGCGCCCAACCACGAAGGACGCCGCATGACCGCCCCGGCCCCCGGCTTCGATCCCGTCACGCTCCAGATCCTCTGGAGCCGGCTGATCTCCATCGCCGATGAGGCCGCGGCCGCGCTGCTGCGCACCTCCTTCTCCACCATCGTCCGCGAATCCAACGATTTCGCGACGGTGCTGATGGATGCGGAGGGCAACAGCCTGGCGGAGAACAGCATCGGCATCCCGAGCTTCGTCGGCCTGCTGCCGAAGACGCTGCGCCACATGCTGGCGGAAATCCCCCGCGAGGAGCTGCGGCCCGGCGACTGCCTCATCACCAACGATCCCTGGATGGGCACGGGCCATCTGCTGGACATCACCATGGCCCAGCCGATCTTCCGGGGCGACACGCTGGTGGGCTTCGCCGGCGCCACCTCCCACATGCCCGATATCGGCGGCACCTTGTGGTCGGCGGATTGCACGGAGGTGTTTGAGGAAGGCCTTCGCATCCCGCCCGCGAAGTTCCTGATCGAGGGGCGGGAGAATCGCGAACTCGCCCGCATCATCCGCGGCAATGTCCGCGTGCCCGACCAGGTGATGGGCGACATCCAGGCGCAGGTGACGGCGACCAGCGTCTGCGCGCGGCGCGTGCTGGAATTCCTCGATGACACCGGCCTGCAGGACCTGCGCGCGCTGTCGGCCACGCTGCAATCCCGCGCCGATGCGGCGATGCGCAAGGCGATCGCGGCGCTGCCGGACGGCACCTGGCACGGCACGGTCTACGCGGATGGCTACGAGGATCAGGAGACGCGCATCCAATGCGCGCTGACCATCGCGGGCGACCGGCTTTCGGTGGACTATGCCGGCACCTCGCCGCAGATCGCGCGCGGCCTCAACAGCGTGATGAACTACACCTACGCCTACACCGTCTATCCGCTGAAATGCGCGCTGGATCCGCTGACACCGCGGAACGAGGGCAGCTATCGCGCGGTGGAGGTCACGGCGCCGGAGGGCAGCATCCTCAACCCGCGCTGGCCGGCGGCGGTGAATGCGCGGCACCTGACGGGGCTGTTCCTCTCCGGCGCGCTCTACCAGTGCCTGGCGCAGATCGTGCCCGGCATCGTGGTGGCGGATAGCGCGAGCCCCGCGCCGCGGCCGGTCTATACGGGCCGTGACAACAATGGCGACCGCTTCAGCCAGGTGCTGTTCGGCAGCGGCGGCATGGGCGCCGCGGCGCATCGCGATGGCCTCAACACCACCGCCTTCCCGACCAATTCCGGCTCCGGCTCCATCGAGGCCTTCGAGGCTTCGGCACCGATCCTGGTGTGGAAGAAGGACCTGATGCCGGACAGCGGCGGGCCCGGGCAGTTCCGCGGCGGGTTGGGCCAGGAGATCGAGCTGGAGGTGATGACGCAGGAAAGCGTGCGCCTCTCCCTGATCGCCGACCGCATGAAGCATCCGGCCGGGGGCCTCGATGGCGGCCAGGCGGGCGCGCCGGCACTGGTGCAGTTGCAGGATGGCCGCAAGCCGCATCCGAAGTCGCGCAGCACGCTGCAGCCCGGCGACCGGCTGCTGATGCATCTCGGCGGCGGTGGCGGCTATGGCGACCCGCGGGCGCGCGATCCGGCCGCGGTGCGGCGCGATGTCGAGGATGGCTATGTCTCGCCCGAGGGGGCGCAACGGGATTACGGGGTGACGCCATGATGACCATCACGCGCCGTGCCTTCGCCGCCCTGGTGCTGGCCGCGCCCGCCGTGGCGCGGGCGCAGATCACGCGGCCCGTGCGCCTCATTGTCCCCTTCGCCGCTGGCGGCGGATCGGACACGCTGGCGCGCCTGCTCTCCGTGCCGCTGAGCGAGCGTCTCGGCCAGCCCGTGGTGGTGGAGAACCGCGCCGGCGCGGGCAGCCAGATCGGGGCGGAGGCGGTGATGCGCAGCGCGCCGGATGGCACGACGCTGCTGCTGGGCGATACGCCGCTCGCCACCATTCCCGCCGTGCAGGTCGCGGGCGGACGCCCCGCGCCCTTCGACGCGGCGCGGGATTTCACGGCGGTGTCCGCGCTCGCCATCGCGCCGGCGCTGGTCGTGGTCGGCGGGCAGTCCCGCTATCGCACGCTCGGCGAATTGCTGGCCGCTGCACGCGCCAATCCGGCGGCGATCGACTTCGCCTCGGCGGGTGTCGCCAGCTCCACGCATCTCATCCTGGAACTGCTGCAGATGCGGTCCGGCGTGCGCGTCACGCATGTGCCCTATCGCGGCGCGGCGCCGGCGGTGCAGGACGTGCTCTCGGGCACCGTGCAGGCGACGATCATGGCGCTGGCGACGGCGGCGCCCCTCGTGCAGTCCGGGCAGATCCGCGTGGTGGGCGTCGCGTCCGAACAGCGCATCGCCGCCATGCCCGATGTGCCGACGCTGAAGGAGCAGGGCATCGACCTCGTCTCCGGCTTCTGGTGGGGCGTGCTCGGCCCGCTTGGCATCCCGGAGCCGGTGC
This sequence comes from Falsiroseomonas ponticola, assembly GCF_016805305.1. Taxonomy (GTDB): domain Bacteria; phylum Pseudomonadota; class Alphaproteobacteria; order Acetobacterales; family Acetobacteraceae; genus Falsiroseomonas; species Falsiroseomonas ponticola. The sequence goes on from NZ_JAERQN010000002.1 coordinate 208,923, forward strand.
TGGCGCAACTCGTCGCCGCGATCGACGCCTCCATGGCCAGCGAGGCGATGGCGGCGCGGCTGCCCTCCCTTGGCCTTAACCGCCTCGCTCTTGGCCCCGCCGAGTTCCGTGCCCTGCTGGCATCCGAGACGCGCCGATGGGGTGAGGTGGTGCAGGCCGCGGGGATCAAGCCTGAATGAGCTCGCCTTCGGTTCGCATCGGCGTCGATGTCGGCGGCACCTTCACCGACTTCGTGCTGGTGGATGAGGCGCGATCGCGCGTCCTGACCGGCAAGCGCCTGACCACCCCCGACGATCCCGGCCGCGCCATCCTGGAAGGGCTCGACCGGCTGCTGGCGGAAGCCGGTGTCGGCATCGGCGATGTCCGGCAGATCGTCCACGGCACGACGCTCGTCACCAACATCGTGATCGAGCGCAAGGGCGCGAGGATCGGCCTGATCACCACGCGCGGCTTCCGCGACAGCCTCGAGATGGGGCGGGAGATGCGCTACGACCTCTATGACCTGTTCCTGGAGAAGCCGGAGCCGCTGGTGCCGCGCCCGCGCCGCCACGCGGTGACGCAGCGCCACGATGCCCATGGCACGGAACGCCTGGCGCTGGCGGAGCATGAGGTGCGCGACGCCGCCCGCGCGCTGAAGGCGCAGGGGGTGGAGGCGGTGGCGGTGTGCTTCCTGCACAGCTACCTCGATGCCAGCCATGAACGCCGCGCTGCCGCGATCCTGGCCGAGGAGTTGCCCGGCCTGCCCGTCACGCTCTCCTCCGACGTGGCGCCGGAGATCCGCGAATACGAACGCGCCAACACCGCCTGCGTGAACGCCTATGTCACGCCGCTGATGGACCGCTACCTCGCGGTGCTGGAGGCCGCGCTGAAGGCGAAGGGCCTCGGCGGCCCGCTGCATCTCATGCTCTCCGCCGGCGGCATCGCGACGGTCGGCTATTCCCGCGCCAACCCCGTGCAGCTGATCGAAAGCGGCCCCGCGGCCGGCGCCACGGCGGCCATGCATCACGGCCGCATCGCTGGTGTGGCCGACATGATCTCCTTCGACATGGGCGGCACCACCGCGAAGATGTGCCTGATCGAGAAGGGGGAGGCCGAGCATGCCTCGGTCTTCGAAGCCGCCCGCGTGCGCCGCTTCCGCAAGGGATCGGGCCTGCCGCTGAAGGTGCCGGTGATCGACCTCATCGAGATCGGCGCCGGTGGCGGCTCCATCGCGCAGGTCAGCGCCATGGGGCTGCTGACGGTGGGGCCGGAAAGCGCGGGCTCCGTCCCCGGCCCGGTCTGCTACGCCCGCGGCGGCACGCACCCCACCGTGACGGATGCGGACCTGCTGCTCGGCTACCTTTCGCCGGAATACTTCCTCGGCGGCGAGATGGCGCTGGACCGTGGCGCGGTGGAACGCGCGATGGAGGAGCACCTGGCGAAGCCGCTCGGCATCACGGTGCTGGAGGCCGCGGCCGGCATCCATGCCATCGTGAACGAGAACATGGCGGCCGCGACGCGCATGTATGTGGCGGAGAAGGGGCGCGACCCCCGCCGCTACGCCATGCTCGCCTTCGGCGGGGCGGGGCCCGTGCATGCCTATGGGTTGGCGAAGCTCTTGAAGCTGCCGCGCGTGATCGTGCCAGCGGGGGCTGGCGTCGCCTCCGCGCTCGGCTTCCTGGTCGCCGCGCCGGCGATCGACCTGGTGCGAAGCGGCGTGCAGCGCTTGAACGCCGTGGAGTGGTCTGGCGTCGCGCAAAAATTCGCGGCGATGGAGGCGGAGGCGCGGTCGATGCTGGAGGATGCGGGCGCCGCGCCCGGTGACGTGACGTTCCGCCGCAGCGTGGACATGCGCTATGCCGGCCAGGGCTTCGACATCGCCGTGCCACTGCCCGACGCCATCGATGCCGCCAGCGTCGAGGCCGCCTTCCTCGATACCTATCAGCGCCTCTTCGACCGGCGCATCACGGGCGTGCCGATGGAGGTGCTGTCCTGGCGCCTCAACGCCACCGCCTCCCGCCCCTCCGTGCCCGAATCCAGCGCGGCAGGCGACGGCCAGTCGCTGAAGGGCGAGCGCCCCGTCTGGTTCCCCGAGACCGGCATGGCGCCCTGCCGGGTGCATGACCGCTACCGGCTGCGCCCGGGAGAACGCCATGCAGGACCGGCGGTGGTGGAGGAACGCGAATCCACCATCGTCATCGGCCCCGACGCGACCTTCATGGCCGACAGCCACGGCAACATCATCATCGACCTCGCAGGAGACGCCGCATGACCAAATCCGCCAGCCACGCATGGCTCGATGGCAGGCTGGTCCCCTGGGCCGAGGCCACCATCCATATCTCGACCGAGGCGGTGCTGCGCGGCGAGAATGTCTTCGAAGGCATCCGCGCCTATTGGAACGCCGAGGAAGGCCAGCTCTACACCTTCCGACACGCCGACCACATCGCTAGGCTGCGCCAGGGCGCCCATATCATGCGCATGGAAGTGCCCTACACGGATGCGCAGATCGAGGCCGCGTCCCTCGACCTCATCCGCGCCTGCGGCTACCGGGAGACGATCCACTACCGCCCCGTCGTCTATTTCGCGGAAGGCGAGCTGACGCATTACCTGCCGAGCGAGATCCGCACGGGCTTCTTCATCCTCGCCTTCCCGATGCCGTCCAAGCCGACCATCGAGACGGGCGTGAAATCCTGCGTCAGCACCTGGCGGCGCAACAGCGACATGGCGTCGCCATCCCGCATCAAGGCCGGCAGCAACTACCACAATTCGCGCCTGGCCTATGTGGAGGCGCGGCTGAACGGCTTCGGCCCGCCCGTCATGCTCAACGCCGCGGGCAAGGTGGCGGAAGGCCCCGGCGCCTGCATCATGATCGTCCGCCGCGGCAAGCTCATCACGCCGCCCGTCACCGCCGATATCCTGGAGAGCATCACGCGGGAGACGGTGATGGAGCTGGCGGAGCGCGAACTCGGCCTGACGGTGGTGGAGCGCGACATTGACCGCTCCGAACTCTATGTCTGCGAGGAAGCCTTCTTCTGCGGCAGCGGCGCGGAGGTGCTGCCCATCGCCTCCATCGACCATTACGCGATCGGGGATGGCAAGCCCGGCGCCATCACGAAGCAGTTGCAGAAGCTCTACTTCGACGTGGTGCGCGGCAAGGTCGAGAAGTACAGGCACTGGCTGACGCCGGTCTATGGCGCCGAGGCCACGCGCCAGGCGGCGGAGTGATGGGGCGCAGCGTCGGGCGCCTTGTCGCCGAAAGCCTCGCCGCCCAGGGCGTCGACCTGATGTATTGCGTGCCGGGCGAAAGTTTTCTTGGGCTCACGGATGCGCTGGTCGATGTGCCGCAATTGCGTCTCGTCGTCTGCCGGCATGAGGGCGGCGCGGCGTACATGGCGGTGGCGGATGGGCGCATGCGGGCGGGGCGCGCGGGCGTCTGCCTCGTCTCCCGCGGGCCCGGCGTCTCCAACGCCATGATCGGGCTGCACACGGCGCATCACGACGCGGTGCCGATGGTGCTGCTGATCGGCCAGGTGGAGCGCCGCGAGCGCGGCCGCCAGGCGCTGCAGGAACATGACTACGGCAAGCTGCTGGCCGACATCACCAAGGCCGTCATCAATGTGGACCTGCCATCCCAGGCCAGCGAGGCCGTCGCGCGCGCCTTCCACCTCGCCGAATCCGGCACGCCCGGCCCCGTCGCCGTCGTCTTCCCGGAGGATGTGCTGGACGAGGCCGCGGATGACCTGCCGCTGGCCAGGCCCCGCCCCCGCGCCACGCCCGGACCCTCACCCGCGCAGATGGATGAACTCGCGCGGCGCCTCGCCGCCGCGCAGCGCCCGCTGGTGCTGGTGGGCGGCGCGATGGATGGCCCGCCGGAGACCCTGGCCGCGCTGAAGCGCTTCGCGGAGGCCTGGAGCCTTCCCGTCTCCCCCACCCATCGCCGGCCGCACCTCTTCGACAGCCACCACCCGCACTATGCCGGCTATGTCGGCAACCGGGTTCAGCCGCGGCTGATGGCGGAGATGCGGGAGGCTGACCTGCTGGTGGCGCTGGGCGAGCGCATGACCGATGTGGTCAGCCAGTCCTGGACCTGGCCGACCGCGCCCGACCCGCAGATGCCCTTCGTGCATGTCTGGCCGGACCCGAGCGAGCTGAACCGCGTCTGGCGCGCGGACCTCGCCATCTGCGCCGATCCCGCCGCGGTGGTGGCGGCGCTGCTGGAACGCAAGCCGGCGCATCCCTCCGGCCGCTGCGCCTGGATCGCGCGGCTGCACGCCATCCACCGGGAGCTGACGGTGCCGAGCTGGGAGGCCGCGCCGGATGGGGTGAACTTCGCCGCCGTCTGCGTGGGCGTCGCGGAACGCATGGCCGCCGATGCCGTGCTGACGACGGATGCCGGCAATTTCACGAGTTTCGTGCACCGGCACATCCCCTTCAAACCGGGGCAGATCTTCCTGGGCTCCGCCGTCGGCGGCATGGGGGCGGGCATGCCGATGGCGGTCGCCGCCAGCATCCGCCACCCCGGCCGCCAGGTGATCGCGGTGGCGGGCGATGGCGGCGCGCTGATGACGGGGAACGAGATCGCCACCGCCATGCGCCATGGCGCCGCGCCGGTGCTGCTGATCCCGGACAACCGGACCTATGGCTCCATCGGCATGCACCACGAGAACCGCTACCCGGGCCGGCCCTTCGCCAATGCCGCGGACCTGGTGAACCCCGATTTCGCCGCCTGGGGCCGCGCCTTCGGGGCGGAGGGATTCACCATCCGGACGGAGGACGACATCGCCCCGGTCCTCGACGCTGCCCTGGCGCCGAGGTCCGTGCCGGCGGTGGTGCATGTCCATGCCTCCGCCCTGCAGGTCACGGCCTTCCGGCGCCGGAAGGCGTGACCCCTACAGCAGCTCCAGCTGCCGCGCGGCCATCGCGCCCGGCACCTTGAACTGCGTGCAGTCGAGCGAGGCGCTGAAGCTGTTCTGGACGCCGCGGCCGGTATAGCCGCGGCCATCCAGCCCGAAGCGCCGCAGCGCCAGCTTGAAGCGCTGCGCCAGCAGCTCCGCATAGGGGCCGGTACCGGTCTGCCGCGCGCCGAAGCGGCTGTCATAGAGCTGCCCACCGCGCGTCTCCCGCACCAAGGCGAGCACGCGGGCGGCGCGTTCCGGGTGGTGCTCCGCCAACCAGGCCTCGAACATCGCCTTGATCTCGAGCGGCAGGCGCAGCAGCACATAACCCGCCCGGGTCGCGCCGGCGCGGGCGCTGGCTTCCAGGATGCGCTCCATCTCCGCGTCGTTCAGCCCCGGGATCATCGGCGCCGCCAGCACGCCCACGGGAATGCCGGCCTTCGCCAGCTCCGTGATGGCGCCGAGACGCTTGAGGGGCGAGGCCGCCCGCGGCTCCATCACCCGCGCCAGCTTCATGTCGAGCGTGGTGACGGAGAGGCAGACATGCACCAGGTTCCGCGCCGCCAGGCGCTGGAGGATGTCGATATCCCGCACCACGCCCGCGCCCTTGGTCACGATGGTCACGGGATGGCCGAATTTCTCCAGCACCTCCAGCGTGCGCCGCGTGATGCCGAGCGTGCGCTCCACCGGCTGGTAGGGGTCGGTATTCGCCCCCAGCGCCACCGGCTTCGGCTCATAGCCTGGCTTGGAAAGCTCCTTCTCCAGCAACTCGGGCAGGTTCGGCTTGAACATCAGCCGGGTCTCGAAATCGAGGCCGGGGGACATGCCGACATAGGCGTGGGCCGGGCGGGCATAGCAGTAGACGCAGCCATGCTCGCAGCCGCGATAGGGGTTCAGCGAGCGGTCGAAGCCGATATCCGGGCTGTCGTTCCAGGACAGCGCGGATTTCGCGTGATCCCGCGTCAGCGTCGTCGGCAGCGGCGGCATTTCCGCGAATTCCGCGGCCAGCGTGCCCCAGCCATCATCCCACGCCTCGGTCCGCGTGCTTTCATAGCGCACGCCGGGATTGGTGACGGCGCCCCGGCCCTTGCGGGCCAGGGAGGGCATCGCGGAGGCTCCCCCATCAGGCATCGTCCGGTCCTTCGATTTCCTGGTTTGTTCTCACGGAAGGTGGGGTATCCCCGGGCAGTGCGTCAAGAACAAAATGCGAATTGAGGGCCTCTCCATCGTCATCCCCGTGCTGGAGGCCGCGGCGACGCTGCCCGGCACGCTGGCGGCGCTCGGCCCGCAGGACATCGTCGTCGCCGATGCCGGCAGCGCGGATGGCACCGTGGCTGTGGCGGTGGCCGCCGGCGCCCAGGTGGTGCAGGCGCCGCGCGGCCGGGGCAGCCAGATCGCCGCGGGGATCGAGGCAGCCGCCGGCCCCTGGCTGCTGCTGCTGCACGCCGACACCCGCCTGGCGCCGGGGTGGCAGGACGCTGTCCGCGGCGCGATGCGCGACGCCTCCCGCGCCTGGCATTTCCGCTTCGCGCTCGATGACGGATCGGCCGCCGCGCGGCGGCTGGAACGCGCCGTCGCCTGGCGCTGCCGGATCCTCGGCCTGCCCTATGGCGACCAGGGGCTGCTGATCCACCGGGACCTGCTGGACGCCGTCGGCGGCATGCGCCCCCTGCCGCTGATGGAGGATGTGGATCTGGTCCGCCGCCTCGGCCGCGCGCGGATCGGCGCGCTGGACGTCCCGGCGGTGACGAGTGCCGCGCGCTTCCGGCGGGAAGGCTATCTCCGTCGTTCCGCCCGCAACCTGACCTGCCTCGCCCTCTGGTTCGCCGGCGTCAGCCCCGCCACCATCCAGCGGATCTATCGGGGACGGGGATGAGGGGCGACACGCTGGTGGTCTTCGCGCGCGCGCCGAGGCTCGGCGCGGTGAAGCGGCGGCTGGCGAAGGGAATCGGTGCCCTGGCGGCATTGCGCTTCTATCGCGGCCAGCTTTCCGCCGTGCTGCGCGCCACGGCGCGGGACCGACGCTGGCGCACCGTGCTGGCCGTGACGCCGGACCAGGCGCCGGCGCGCTGGCCGGTGGCCGCGCCGCGAATCGGGCAGGGGCGGGGCGACCTCGGCCAGCGGATGCTGCGCGCCATGCGGCCGCATCGCCGCTGCGTGCTGGTGGGCAGCGACATCCCCGGCATCGCCGCCCGCGACATCGCGGCGGCCTTCCGGGCACTCGGCCGCGCGGATGCCGTCTTCGGCCCGGCCATGGATGGCGGCTACTGGCTGGTGGGCCTGGGCCCGCGCCGCCCCGCCACCCCCTTCGCCGCCGTGCGCTGGTCCAGCCGCCATGCGCTGGCCGATACGGAACGGAACTTCGCCGGGCGCCGGCTGGCCCGGCTCCGCACGCTGCGAGACGTCGATACCGCCGCCGACCTGGCGGCCCTCAGGAAGCATCATCGATGACAAGCCCCGACTGGAGCCGCACCAGCGCCGACTATGCCCGGCACCGCCAGGGATTCCCGCCGCGCTTCCTGGACCAGCTGGAACGCGACGGGTTGCTGGCGCCGGGCATGGCGGTGCTCGACCTCGGCACCGGGACGGGCACGCTGGCGCGCGGCCTGGCGGCGCGGGGCGCCACCGTGCTCGGGCTGGACCCCGCCCCCGGCCAGATCACGCAGGCCCGGCGCCTGGCGGCGGAGGAAGGCCTCACCGGCCGCGCGCGCTTCGAGGAAGGCCTGGCGGAGCGCACGGGCCAGCCGGGCGAGGCCTTCGAGATGGTGATCGCCGGACAGTCCTGGCACTGGTTCGACCGCGGCCTGGCGGCGGCGGAGGCCTGGCGCGTGCTGAAGCCCGGCGGCGCGCTGGTGATCTGCCACTATGACTGGCTGCCGCTGCCCGGCAGCGTGGCGCATGCCACCGAATGGCTGATCGAGGCGCATAACCCCCGCTGGCGCATGGGCCGCAGCACGGGTTTCTACCCGGCCTGGGCGGGCGACCTCTCCCTGGCTGGCTTCCGCGACATCGGCTTCGCGGGCTTCGACCATGACGCGCTCTACAGCCGGGAGGATTGGCGCGGCCGCATCCGCGCCTCCGCCGGCGTGGGCGGCGCGCTGGGGGGCGATGCGGTGGCGCGCTTCGATCAGGAACTCGCCACGCTGCTCGACCAGCGCTTCGGGCAGGACCCGCTTCCGGTCCCGCACCGCGTCTTCGCGATCTGGGGCTACCGCCGGTAGCCCCATACCAACGGCCGCTTGCAGCGGCTCGTTGGTATGCGTTTACCGCCCTCAATCGCCGGGCGGCCGCATCCGCGGCCTTGGCTCGCCGGACTGCCGGCGGGCCGCGTCCGCGGCCTCGGCCGGCTTCGCCGGCCGCAGGTCACGCCATCATGCCGTCGGGATCAGCGGCCATGCGGCGCCGGCTTCGGCGTGCCCGCGAAGCGCGCCTTCACCCATTCCCGCATGGTCTGGAACACGACGTAGAGCATCGGGATCATGAAGATGCCGATGATGGAGGCCGCGAGCATGCCGCCGAAGACCGGCATGCCGACCGCGCGGCGGGACGCGCTGGCCGCGCCCGTCGCGATGATCAGTGGCACCAGGCCGAGCACGAAGGCGATGGAGGTCATCATCACGGCGCGGAAGCGCAGCCGCGCCCCCATCACCGCCGCTTCCTGGATCGACATCCCGGCCTCGCGCTTCTCCTTCGCGAATTCGATGATCAGGATGCCGTTCTTGGCGGCGAGGGCGATCAGCACCACGAGCCCGATCTGCGCATAGACGTCGAGCGAGAGGCCCGCGATGCCGATCGCCGCGAAGGACCCCAGCACGCCGACCGCGATGGAGGTCAGCACCGGGATCGGGATCACCCAGCTCTCATACAGCGCCACCAGGAAGAGGTAGGCGAAGAGCAGCGCGAGGGCGAGGATGACGCCCGTCTGCCCGCTCGCCAGCCGCTCCTGGAAGGCGGTGCCGGTCCATTCATAGCCATAGCCCTGCGGCAGCACCCGCTCCGAGAGCTGCTCCATCGCGACCAGCGCATCGCCGGAGGAGATGCCCGGCCGCGGCGCGCCGTTGATGGAGACGGTGCGGACATTGTTGTAGCGGCTGATGGTCTGCGGGCCGAGCACCACGCGGATATCGGCGACGCTGCGCAGGGGCACCATCTCCCCGGCCGCGTTGCGGACATGGATGCGCCAGATGTCGGGGATGTCGTCGCGGTCCGTCGATTCCGCCTGGATGTTCACCTGCCAGGACCGGCCGAAATAGTTGAAGTCGTTGACGTAGAAGCCGCCCAGCGTGGTCTGCAGCGCGGTGAAGATGTCGCTGATGCGCACGCCCAGCGCCTGCGCCTTGTCGCGGTCCACATCGAGGAAGAGCGACGGGTTGTTGGCCGCGAAGGTGGAGAACACCGCCTGCAGGCGCGGATCCTGGTTGGCGGCGACGACGACGCCCAGCATGGCGCTCGCCATCTCCTCCGGCGGGCGGCCTTCCAAATTCTGCAGCTGGTACTGGAAGCCGGCACCGGTGCCGAGGCCGATGATGGGCGGGATGTTGAAGGCGAAGGTGTTGGCCGCCCGCACCTGCTGCGTCGCGCCGAAGACGGTGCGGATGGCGCTGAAGACGCTTTCCTGCGCCGTGGTGCGGTCCGCGAAGGGCTTCATGCGCACGACGATGAAGGCGGCGTTGGACTGCGCGCCGCCATCGATCAGGCTGAAGCCGACGATGGCCAGCACGCGCTCCACCCCCGGCACCGGGCGGATGATCTGCTCCACCTGCTCCACCGCCGCGCGGGTGCGGGACAGGGAGGCGCCCTGGGGCAGCTGCATCTGCACGAAGAAGGCGCCCTGGTCTTCCTCCGGCAGGAAGCCCTGCGGCGTGCGGCCGGCGAGGAAGGCGATGCCGCCCATGAAGACCGCGGTCAGCAGCAGCGAGAGGATGGAAAGCCGCACCAGGCGCGCGACGATGTTGCCATAGCCGTCCCGCACCCAGTCGATGCCGCGCATCACCGCGGCCAGCACGCCCTTCCGCGGCCCGTGATGCGGCCGCAGGAAGACGGCGCAGAGCGCGGGGGAGAGCGTCAGCGCATTGATGGCGGAGATCACCATGGCGACGGAGACCGTCACCGCGAATTGCGCGAAGAGCGCGCCGGACAGGCCGGGGATGAAGCCCACGGGCACGAAGACCGAGAGCAGGACCAGGGTGATGGCGATGATCGGCGCCGTGATCTCCGCCATGGCCTTCTTCGTGGCCTCGGCGGGGGTCAGGTGCGGCTCCTCCTCCATCACCCGCTCGACATTCTCCACCACCACGATCGCGTCATCGACGACGATGCCGATGGCCAGCACCATGGCGAGCAGCGAGACGGTATTGGCGGAGAAGCCCACCACCAGCAGCACCGCGAAGGTCGCGATCAGGCTGACCGGCACGGCGATGACCGGGATGATGGTGGCGCGGAAGCTGCCGAGGAACAGCAGCACCACGATCACCACCAGGACGAAGGCCTCCAGCAGCGTCTTGATCACCTCATGCATCGTGTCGGTGACGAAGGTGGAGGTGTCGTAGAACACGTCCGTCCGCATCCCCTCGGGGAAGCGGCGGTTCATCTCCTCCAGCGTCGCCTTCAGTGCCGACGCCGCCGCCACCGCATTGGCGCCGGGTGCCAGGTAGGTGCCGAGCGTGATGGCGGGCTGGCCGTTGAGGCGGCTTTCCGTGTCCATCCGCGCCGCGCCCAGTTCCACCCGCGCCACGTCCCGCAGCCGCAGCAGCGACCCCTGCGCATTGGCGCGGATGACGATGTTGCCGAATTCCTCGGCCGTCGAAAGCCGGCCCTGGGTCTGCAGGTTGAACTGGAACTGCTGGTCGTCGCTGATCGGCCGCGCGCCGATGCGGCCGACCGCGGCCTGCACGTTCTGCGCCTGGATCGCCGCCACCACGTCGGACGGCGTCAGGTTCAGGCTGATGAGCTTGTCCACCTCGAACCAGATGCGCATGGAGTAGTCCATGGCGCCGAACATGGAGACCTGGCCGATGCCGGGCACGCGCGCCAGCCGGTCCAGCATGTTGATGGTGACGTAGTTCGAGAGATAGAGCGGGTCATGCGCCGCGTTGGACGACGTCACGGTCAGGAACTGCAGCACGGCGGAGGATTGCTTGCGCACGGTCACGCCCTGGCGCTGCACTTCCTGCGGCAGGCGGGCCAGCGCGGATTGCACGCGGTTGTTCACGTTCACCGTCGCGATGTCGGCATTGGTGCCGAGGGCGAAGGAGACGTTCAGCGCATAGGTGCCGTCATTGGCGCTGTTGGAGGACATGTAGATCATGCCCTCCACGCCGTTCACGGCACTTTCGATCACCTGCGCGACCGTCGATTCCACGACGGTGGCGGAGGCGCCGGGGTAGGAGGTGCTGACCTGCACCTGCGGCGGCACGATGTCCGGGAACTGCGCCACGGGGATGCGCAGCATGGCCAGCGCGCCGGCCAGCGTCATCACGATGGAGATGACGATCGCCAGCCGGGGCCGGTCGACGAAGACGGAAGAGATCATGGCGGATCAGCCCCGGCCGGGGCTGCGCAGCGGCGCGTTGGCCGGTCCGGGCTGCACGGGCTGGCCCGGGCGCACGCGCTGCACGCCCTCCACCACCACGCGCTCCCCACCCTCGAGCCCGCGCTCGATCACCACCTGGTCGGCGATGCTGCGGCCGAGCGTCACGGGGCGGCGGGCGGCCTTGTTTTCCGCGTCGAGGGCGAAGACGTAGTTGCCCTGCTGGTCCTGCAGCACGGCGCTGCGCGGGATCACCACGGTGGGCACGGGCTCCGCGCCCTCCACGAAGACGTTCACGAACATGCCGTCGATCAATTCGCGGTCCACCCCGCCTTCCGGCCCGGGGGAGGCGCCGCGCGCGGGGTTCGGCATCACGGCGCGGACCAGCACGGTATCCGTGTTGCGGTCCACCTGCGGGTCGATGAAGTCGATGCGCCCGACCTGGCCGTAGATGGCGCCCGTCACCAGGCGGATGCGCACCCGCGTGGCATCCGCGCCGCCGCGGCTGGCGTAGCGGTCGCGCAATTCGGTGCCGGTGCGGAGGTTGACGGGGAAGGCGATGCGCATCGGATCCTGGCTGACGATGGTCGCCAGCGGGTCGCTGCTGGGGCCGACGACGGAGCCGACGGAGAAGGTGGAGCGGCCGATCTTGCCATCGATCGGCGCGGCGATTTCCGTGTAGCCGAGGTTGATCTGCGCGACGCGCAGCTGCGCCTGGGCGCCGAGCAGGGAGGCCTGGGCGGAACGCTGCGCCGCCGTCGCGTCATCCACGCGCACCTGCGTGCCGGCGGAGGTGCGGACCAGCTCCCGCGCGCGGGCCAGGGCGATGTTGGCGTTCTGCAGCTCGGCCTCGGCGGAGGCGACGGTGGCCTGGGCGCGGGCGACCTCGGCCTCGAAGGGCGCGCGTTCCAGGCGGAACAGCACCTCCCCGGCCTTCACCTCCTGGCCCTCGCGGAACAGGCGCTCCTGCAGGAAGCCGGTGACGCGAGCGCGGAGTTCCACGCGCTCCGGCGCCTCCACCCGGCCGACGAATTCGGTGCTTTCCGTCACCGGCCGCCGCTCGACCGTGACGACGCCGACCGCGGGCGGCCCGCCCGGCCCGGGCTGCGCCAGCGCGGGCGCGCCGGAGAGGAGAAGCAGGAGGGCCGCGCTGGGCGCGGCGAGGCGGGCAAGACGCATGGGCACCATCCGACGATTGGATCGGTTCTGGGCGCCTCGCCATCCGCGCGTCAAGTTTCGTGAATGTTACTACCCGGCGGCGAGTGGCGCCCTTGCATTCTCAAAGGTCGTGATCTGGTCGGCAAGCGTCAGCGTCAGCCCGATCTCGTCGAGGCCCCGCAGCAGGCAGTCCCGCGCGAAGGGCGGCACGGTGAAGGGGTGCTCCGCGCCGTCCGGCGCGGTCAGCACCTGGCGCTGCAGGTCCACCGTGATGGTGGCGCCGGGGGCGGCGGCCACGGCCTGGCGCAGCGCGTTCACGATCGACTCCGGCAGCTTCACCGGCAGCAGCCCGTTCTTCAGCGCGTTGCTGAAGAAGATGTCGCCGAAGCTCTCCGCCACCACGGCGCGGAAGCCCATGGCGAGCAGCGCATAGACCGCCGCTTCGCGCGACGACCCCACGCCGAAGTTGCGGCTGGCCACCAGGATGCCGGCCCCGTTGAAGGGGGGCTGGTTGAGGATGAAGTCGGGCCGCGTCGCACCTTCCGGGGTGAAGCGGAGGTCGTGGAAGCCATAGGCGACGTAGCGTTCATCCCGCGGCCGCCGCATGAAGCGGGCGGGCATGATCTGGTCCGTATCGACATTCGGCATGTCGAGCGGCGCGGCGATGGCCGTCAGGGTCGTGAAGGGCTCAGGCATGGTGGATCACCCTTCCGCCTGCATGAGGCGCCCGGCGAGCGCCGACGCCGCGGCGGAGGCGGGAGACACCAGATGCGTCCGCGCCCCGCGCCCCTGGCGGCCGGCGAAATTGCGGTTGGAGGTGGAGGCGCAGCGCTCGCCCTCGCCGACGCTTTCCCCGTTCATGGAAACGCAGAGCGAGCAGCCGCTCTCCTCCCACCGCGCGCCGGCTTCCAGGAAGATGCGGTCCAGCCCCTCGGCCTCCGCCGCGCGCTTGGTGGCCGACGAACCCGGGGAGACCAGCATCGGCACGGCGATCTTCCGCCCCTTCAGCACGGCGGCGGCGGCGCGCAGGTCCTCCAGCCGCGAATTGGTGCAGGAACCCAGGAAGACGCGATCGACGCGGACATCCGCCATCGCCTCGCCCCCCTGCAGGCCCATGTAGTCGAGGCTCCGCTTCCAGGCGCGGGCGCGGGCCTCGTCGGGGGCCTCCTCCAGCCGGGGGACGCGGGCGGCGAGCGGCACGGCTTCCTCGGGGCTGGTGCCCCAGGTCGCCATGGGGGTGATGGCGGCGGCGTCGAGCATCACCTCCCGGTCGAAGGCGGCGTCCGCATCGCTGGCGAGCGTCGCCCAGGCCGGGTCGGGCTGCGCGGGGGCGTGCGGCCGGCCGGCGAGCCAGGCGGCGGTGATGGCATCCGGCGCCACCATGCCGGTGCGGGCGCCGGCCTCGATCGCCATGTTGCAGAGGGTGAGGCGGCCCTCGACGGACAGCGCGCGGACGGCGCTGCCCGCGAATTCGATGGCGCCGCCAAGGCCGCCGCCGGTGCCGATCGTCGCGATCAGGGCCAGCGCCATGTCCTTGGCCGTGGTGCCGGCGGGAAGCTGGCCTTCGAAGCGTGCGCGGATCTGGCGGGGCTGGGACTGCCAGATGGTCTGCGTCGCCAGCACATGCGCGACCTCGCTGGCGCCGATGCCGAAGGCCAGCGCGCCGAGGGCACCATGCGTCGAGGTGTGGCTGTCCCCGCACACCACCGTCATGCCCGGCAGGGTCAGGCCCTGTTCGGGGCCGGCGACATGGACGATGCCCTGGTCGGGATCGGCGAGGTCGAAGGCGCGGATGCGGTTGGCGCGGGCATTCTGCTCGAAGGTCTCGATGATGCCGCGGATCTCGGGGTCCTGCACCGCGTCGGTGCGCCGCGCATTGGTGGGGACGTAGTGGTCCCCGAAGCCGAAGGTCAGGTCCGGGCGCCGCACGGGAATGCCGCGGGCGCGGAGCATGTTGAAGGCGTGGAAGCTGCCTTCGTGGAAATAGTGCCGGTCGATGTAGAGCAGCACGAGCCCGTCATCGCGCGCATGCACGAGATGGGCATCCCAGATCTTCTGAAACAGCGTTCTTCCCATGGCCGGACCTTGGCCCCGGCCCCGCTGGACGGCAAGAGGGGTGCGGGGCAGGGTGCGCGGCATGTGGACCGACCCGCCCCGCCTCATCCAGCCCTCCCTCCTCTCCCGCCTGCCGGAGGCGCTGCGCCGCCTGCGGCCGACCGCCTGGGCGGATGCCAACCGCGCCGGCCAGGCGGTGGACAGCTTCCTCGAGGGGCCCTGCTTCGATGCGGCGGGGAACCTCTACTGCACCGATATCCCGCATGGCCGCGTCTTCCGCGTGGCCGGTTCGCACTGGGAGGTGGTGGCGGAATACGAGGGTTGGCCGAACGGGCTGGCGGCGCGCGGCGAGGACCTGCTGGTGGCGGATTACCGCCACGGGCTGCTGACGCTCGATCCCGTGACGGGCGCCATGGCGCCGCTGCTGGAGACGATCCTCAGCGAGGGGCTGCGGGGCATCAATGACCTGATCCTGCTGCCGGATGGCGGCGTGGTCTTCACGGACCAGGGGCAGACCGGGCTGCAGGACCCGACGGGCCGCGTCTGGCGGCTGCATCCGGATGGGCGGATGGACAAGCTGATCGGCAACGGGCCGAGCCCGAACGGGCTGGTGATGAACCGCGCCGGCACGCATCTCATGGTGGCGATGACGCGGTCCTGCGAGATCTGGCGCTTCGTGCTGCGGCCGGATGCGGTGGTGGCGAAGGCCAACCTGTTCTTCCGCATCCCCGCCGGCACCTCCGGCCCCGATGGGCTGGCCGTCGATGCGCATGACCGGCTCTTCGTCGCCAATCCCGGCCATGGGCAGGTCTGGGTGGTGGATGCGCATGGGCTCTGTACCCACCGGATCGACTGCACCCCCTTCGGCCGCATGCCGACCAACTGCACCTTCGCCCCCGATGGGCGGACGCTGGTGATCACCGAAAGCCAGTCGGGCAGCCTGCTGGCGGCGGAGATTCCTAGCCCAAGGTGATCCCCGTCTCCCGGATCAGGTCCCGCACCAGGGCGCGTTCGCGCACCAGGCGGGCGGCCAGCGCATCGGCCTCGGCGGGCGTCGCCTCGGCACCGGCGGCGGCGTAGCGGGCGCGGACCTCGGCGTCGGAGGTCGCGTGGTTCACCGCCTCCTCCAGCGTGCGGCGGATGGGCTCCGGCGTGCCGGCGCGGCAGAAGAGGGCATTCCAGCTCGTGACGTCGAAACCGGAAAAGCCCTGGCTGGCGATGGAGGGATGGGCGCCGATCCCCGCCGCATTGGTGGTGCCGACGATGACGGCGCGCCCGCCCTCCACCAGCGGGTTGAGGGAATTGCCGGAGATGATGGCGGCATCGAGCGTCCCCGCCGCCAGATCCCGCGCCGCCTCCGCCCCGCCCCGGTAGGGCACGTGTTCCAGCCGCACGCCGCCCGCGCGATGCGCCAGCATGACGCCGGCGAGGTGCCCGATGCTGCCCACCCCCGGCGATCCATAGGAAAGCCCGCCCGGCGCCGCCCGCGCGGCGGCGAGGAAGGACGCCACATCCGTGATGCCCCGCCCCCGCGCGACGCCGAGCAGATAGGGCACATCCGCCACGGTGCCGACCGGGGCGAAGTCACGCTCATAGTCGAAGGACAGGTTGCGGTTGATGAACTGCGCCACGACGAAGCTGGCGCTGTCGAAGAGCAGGGTGTGGCCATCCGCCGGCGCCTGCACCACCTGCGCCGCGCCGATCGCGCCGCCGGCGCCGGAGCGGTTCTCCACCACGATCTGCTGGCCGAGGAAGGCCGCCATCCGCGGCTGGATCAGCCGCGCCAGCGTGTCCGAATTGCCGCCGGGGGCGAAGGGCACCACGAGCCGGATCGGCCGGTTCGGGAAGCCCGCCGGGCGCTGCGCCAGCGCCGGCGCGGCGAGTAACGAGAGGGCGAGCAGCAGGCGGCGCGTGGCCATGGCGGTTCCTCCGGTTTGGGGCGGAGCGTAAGGCCGCGGGCGCCCGACTGTCATTCCCCCGCCGGAGTCCCGCCATGCCCGCCTTCCTCCATTGCCACATCGCGACGACGCTGGATGGCAGGATCGCCCGCGCCGACGGGTCCGTGGACTGGCTGACGGAGGGCGCGCCGCCGCCGGAGGCCTTCGGCTTCGAGGCCTTCTATGCCGGCATCGACGCCATCCTGATGGGCCGCGGGACCTTCGACGCCGTGCGCGCCATGGGCGACTGGCCCTATCCCGGCAAGCCCACCGTGGTCGTCACCGCCCGCCCCCTGGCCGATGCGCCGCCGGAAGTGGAGGCGATCGGCGGTGTCGCCGCCGCCGTCGCGGCGCTGGAATCGCGCGGCCATGCGCGGGTCTGGGCGGAGGGCGGCGGGCAGCTGCTGCGCGGGCTGCTCGCGATCGGGCGGCTCGACCGGCTGGAGATGGCGGTGCTGCCGCTGGTGCTGGGGGAGGGGCCGATGCTCTTCCCGCCGGGCACCCTGGAGACGCGCTTCCGCCTGGCGCAGGCCCGCGCGGTGGAGGGCGGGTGCCTGCACCTGGTCTATGACCGGATCGCCTGAGGGCCGATAATCGGGGCGAGAAGGAACCACCGATGACCTCCCCCACGCCCCTCGCCGGCCTCCGCGTGCTTGAATTCACCCACATGATCATGGGGCCCTCGGCCGGCATGGCGCTGGCGGACCTGGGTGCCGAGGTCATCAAGGTGGAGCCGGCGCCCGATGGCGATTCGACCCGGCGGCTGACGGGCTCCGGCACCGGCTTCTACGCCGCCTTCGGGCGCGGGCGCCGCAGCCTCTGCGTCGACATGAAGAAGCCGGAGGGCATCGCGCTGGTGCAGCGCCTGGCGGCGCGGGCGGATGTGCTGGTGGAGAATTTCCGGCCCGGCGCCATGGCGAAGCTGGGGCTGGGCTACGAGGACCTGGCCAGGGTCAATCCGGGGCTCGTCTATGCCTCCTGCAAGGGGTTCCTGCCCGGGCCCTATGAGCACCGGACGGCACTCGACGAGGTCGTGCAGATGATGGGGGGCCTCGCCTACATGACCGGGCCCACGGGGCGGCCGCTGCGGGCGGGCAGCAGCGTGATCGACATCATGGGCGGGCTTTCCGTGACGGTCGCGATCCTGGCCGCGCTGCGGGAGCGGGAGGGCACGGGCCGCGGCGGGCATGTGCAGGCGGGGCTCTTCGAATCGGTGGCGCTGCTGATGTCCCAGCACATGGCGCAGGCCCATATGACGGGCGTCGAGCCGCCGCCCATGTCCACGCGCCTGCCGGCCTGGCCGGTCTACGACATCTTCGACACGGCCGATGGCGGCCAGGTCTTCGTGGGCGTCGTCACCGACACTTCCTGGCCCATCTTCTGCAACGCCTTCGGGCTCGGGGACATGGCGACCGACCCCAGCCTCGCCACCAAGAACCAGCGGGTGGAGGCCCGGGCGCGGACCATCCCCCGCATCGCCGCGGCGCTGGCGGCCTATACCAAGGCGGAGCTGATGGCGAAGTGCGAGGCGCTCGGCCTGCCCTTCGCGCCGATCGGGCGGCCGGCGGAGCTGTTCGAGGACCCGCACCTCAACGGATCGGGCGGGCTGGTGCCGATGACGCTGCCGGATGGGCGGCCGATCAAGCTGCCGGCGCTGCCGGTCTCGATCGACGGCGCCCGGCCCGGCGGCGCGGGGGATCTGCGGCCGCCCGGGGCGGATGGCGCGACGATCGCGGCGGAGCTGGGCTATTCGGCGGAGGAGATCGCGGCGCTGCGCCAGGCGGGGGTGATCACGGGCGGGGTGTGACTTTTTAGTCGCTAACCCGTTTAAGCCGATTATGCCGTTTAAGCGGGTTTAGCACCGTTTTCGCGGGGGGGGCTCAGCGCCGGACGCGCCTCCGGCGGTGGCCGGACCGAACATAGGGCGAACAAAACCCTTCCGCCACCCTTTTCTCACCCCGGCCGCTTCGCCACCGCCAGCCCCAGGCCGAGCGCGATCATCGCCCCGCCCGAGGCCTCCCGCAGCCGTCGCACCAGGGTCGGCCGCGCCGCCGCGCCCTGCCGCAGCCGGCCGGCGGCCAGCGCCACCGCGACATCGGCCAGCGTGTTCAGCAGCACCGACACCGTCCCCAGCACCACGAATTGCAGCCCGGCATGGCCCGCGGCGGGATCGACGAATTGCGGCAGGAAGGCGAGGAAGAAGGCCGCGGTCTTGGGGTTCAGCGCCTCCACCACCACCCCCTCCCGGAAGGCGCGGCGGGGGCCGCCAAGGGGAGGCATCGGGGGCGCCACGGGGCCGGCCAGGGCCTCCGCCCGCGCGGTGCGGATGGTGCGCCAGCCGAGCCAGACGAGGTACAGCGCGCCGGCCCATTTCAGGGCGTTGAACAGCTCGGCACTCGCCAGCACCAGGGCGGAGACGCCGAGGCTGCCGGCCAGCACATGCGCCATGCCGCCCAAGCCGGTGCCGAGGCTGCTGGCGATGCCCTCCGCCCTTCCGCCCGCCAGCGTCCGCGCCGCGACATAGAACAGGCCGGGGCCCGGCGTGATGGCCAGCAGCAGCGCGGCGGCCAGGAACAGGGGGAGCGCCTCCGTCATGCGGGCATCGCCGCGGCCACGGCGCGATCCGCCGGGCGGTCGCTGGCGGACAGGGCGGCGCGCACGCCGTCCCGGTCCGCGGCGTTGCGGTTCTGGCTGAGCTTGCGCTTGCCCTCCAGCCGCGTGATCGGCAGGCGGAGCCCGACGATGCCCTTCAACTGGCCGCGGATGAAATCGGCCGGCGCGTCGGAGACCGCCCAGGGTGTCTGGCGCGGCGCCTCGTGCCGCTCCGTCAGCCTCGTCACCAGCGCCAGCAGGCGGTCGGGGTCGTCGTAGAACTCGGCCGGGCCGCAGGCCTGGATGGTGACGTAGTTCCAGGTCGGCACCACGCGGTGATGCTCCGCCTTGGAGGGGTAGAAGGAGGGGCTGACATAGGCGTCCGGCCCCATGAACACCGCCAGCGCCTCCCCCAGCGGGGGCAGGCGCCCTTGCGGGTTGGCGCGGGCCAGGTGGCCATGCAGCGTGCCGAAGGGGCCGTCATCGGGGTCGAGGAAGAGGGGCAGGGGGCTGGCCATCAGGCCCTGCTCCGTCGCGGTCACGAGGTTGGCCAGGCCCGCGCCGCGGATCGCCTCATGCAGGGCGGGCAGGTCGTCCAGGCGGAAGGCGGGGGGGATGTACATGGCTCGGTCTCCGCCCTGGACCCTGCCGTGCTTCTGGCCCAGAAGGAACGGCCAGTTCCGGGCAGAATCAGTGGGCCAGTTGATGGCGCCGGTTTGGGGGCTAGTTCGGGGGCCAGTTCGGGGGCGCCATGCGGGATGGGGAGCCCGGGATCGGGCAGCGGATGGTGGCCGCGATCCGCCAGCGGATCGTCTCCGGGCAGGACCCGCCGGGCACGCGCCTGCCTTCCAGCCGCGCGCTGGCGGCGGAATGGGGCGTGTCCCGCACCACCGTGACTGCGGCCTATGACCAGCTGGTGGCGGAAGGCTACCTGGAGGTCCGGCAGGGCGCGCGGCCGGTGGTGGCGGCGGGGCTGCGCGGCGATGGCGCGGCGGGCGGGGCGGCGGGCGGCGTGGGGGCGCGGCTTTCCGCCTTCGGGCGGCGCCTGGCGGGTTTTCCCGTGCCGGCGGGGCCGGGGGAGCCGGGGCTGGTGGCGGATTTCCGCTACGGGGAGCTCTCGGCGCGGGATTTCCCGGCCCTGCCCTGGCGCCGGGCGGTGACGGGCGCGCTGGCCCGCGCGCCGGCCGTGCTGCGCTATGGCGACCCGGCCGGGTCGCCGGCGCTGCGGGCGGCGCTGGCGGGGTATCTCTGGCGGGCGCGGGGGCTGCGCTGCACGGCGGCGCAGATCGTCATCGTCAACGGGTCGCAGCAGGGGATCGACCTCTGCGCGCGGCTGATGCTGGACCCCGGCGATGCGGTGGCGATGGAGGAGCCCGGCTATGCCCTGGCCCGCCAGGCCTTCGCGGCGCTGGGCGCGCGGGTGCTGCCGGTGCCGGTGGACCGGGACGGGATGCGGACGGCGGCGCTGCCGCCGGCGCGCCTGGCCTATGCGACGCCGTCCCACCAATTCCCGCTGGGCGGCGTGCTGCCGGTGGCGCGGCGGCGGGAGCTGCTGGCCTGGGCGGCGCGGCACGGCGCGGCGGTGATCGAGGACGATTACGACAGCGAATACCGCTACGACATCGCCCCCGTGCCGCCCCTGCAGGCGATGGATGAGGAGGGGCGCGTTCTCTACCTCGGCACCGCGTCGAAGACGCTGTCGCCCACGCTGCGGCTGGGCTGGCTGGTGGTGCCGCCGGGGCTGGTGGAGCCCTTCGCCCGGGCGCGCCGGCTGCTGGACCGGCAATCCCCGGCGCTGGAGCAGGAGGCGCTGGCCGCGCTGGTCGAGGGCGGGGCCTATGAACGCCATATCCGCCGCGCGCGGCGGCAGAACGCGGAACGCCGCGCGGCGCTGCTGGCGGCGCTGGCGCGGCAGCTCGGCGATTCCGTGGTGGTGGAGGGGGCGGCGGCCGGGCTGCATGTGGTGGCCTGGCTGCTGGATGTGCCGGCGGCGCTGGAGGCGGCCCTGGTCGCGGCCGGGCGCGCGGCGGGGATCGGGCTGCACCCGGTGACGCCGCTCTTCGCCGAGGGGGTGCCGGCAAGGGTCGGGCTGGTGATGGGGTATGCGGGGCTGGAGGTGGCGGCGATCGAGCGGGGGGTGGCGGTGCTGGCGGGGGTGCTGCGGGGGGTGGGGTGAAGGGGGGGGGGGGAGTGAAGCGGTAGGCTCTCACGGGAGCCGAATGGCTGTTGCCGACCCGGAGCGGACATCCCTGCGACGTCGCGGAACGCCCCGGCTGCGATGTGCCGGCCGCAGGCGCCAATCACCTGAGTTGCCCAATTTCCCAACTTAAATCGAACACTCAGAACACATTCGCGTCCCGCCCCTGTATGCTGGTTTTTCGCATAGCGCATTCAAATGGGATAGTTAGCTGCCAGCACGGCGCTCGTGCAGCATCGCCAAAAAGGTCCACTGCAACAATGTTTTGCGCGTCATACTGCCCTTCGCGGTCATGAAAACGGAAGGCAAACTTTCCAGCAACTTCGAACTAGCAAGATCTAAGAATTGGTCGCGCCCCGCAGCTTCTATCAAGCGACGCGAGGCTTTTTCTTTTAAGTGATGTGAGGCATTTCCTTTCAGACCGCAAAGAAAAACTGCCTTACCTTCGTGGCGGAGGCGCTCGATCAGTGGAAAGAAATCCATGTCTTTTGTCATAATTACGAAGACATCAACCGTACCGGCGTGAAGGTCGTCCATAACGTCCATGATTAGATTGCAGTCCACACCTTTCTCTCCAAAATCGCGGAGGTCTGTGCCCCAGTGCACTTTGGTTTCGCCCCAGTCTGCGTAATCGCCAACTCGCTCAGCGACAGCGTCGAAGAATCGTTCAGTAAAATCGAAATCGACTCTTTTGCCAATCGTTCTCTCCTTGCTGTTGTAATAGTGCAGAACCCCCTTCGGGACGGTTTCGAGGTTGCGATTGATCCAATTTTTGCGTTCAGTATCGCCGTTGCGATTGGCCTTTGATAACTCCGCCTTTAATTCACGAATCTGGCGCTGACGATCGATCTTCTTGGGCGCATAGATAGCCCCTTTGCAGGACACACTGAGATAGTGGTCCGCATGTGATTGCTCTTCCGAAATTGGAAACAGAGCCTCAAGCAGATTATGCTTGCGAGCCCCAATTTCGACGTCCAGCGGGTTAGACTGGTTTACGAGCAGCGCATTAGGGCGAAGCTGGGTGCCGGCGGCACGGTAGCGCGCTTCCATGCGCGCCACCACATTGAGTTCAACCAACGCAAGGCAAAAGCTCAACATTTCCGCGTAAATTTCAGGTCCGTCAGGAGTGTTAAATTTGTCATACAGAGCCTGTTGGAGCGTAAGATCTCCGTTTGACTGAAGGAGCAGATGGTCATAAAGTTTGTTATGGCCGATTTCGTACAGCTCAGCGGCGCTTAGCTTTGCGCCGTAGCCGTCGATATAGATACCGATATTAAGGCGGATTGGTTTGCAGCCAGTGAGATGCTTACCATCGATAGCGTGACCTGATATGCGCTGCATATAAAAGCTCCCCTGGCTTGTAGCGTAGCAACCCACCTGCCGTGCCGCCGCACATCTACCGCGGACCACGCAAAGCCTAGCAGCATGAGGACACCACACAACTGCAACGCGAATTGTCGGCGCTGCAGACGTGAACGCCAGCGCTCGCTCGACCTTGCGTGCTTGGCTTCAGCGCCCTGCCGAGGTCTGCTCCCCGCCCAACCCGGACATCACCATCCGGCTCGGTGACCACCCCCCTCAGTGGTGGATGAACACCGGGCAGCGCGCATCCCGCAGCAGCACATGCGTGGCACTGCCCGTCACCAGCCGGCGCAGCCCGCTTTCCTCGAAGGCGCCCAGCACCAGCAGCCGCGCGCCCAGACCCTCGGCCTCGGCCAACAGCAGGTCGGCGGGGCGGGTGCCGACCATCGGCAGGGCCGTGGCATCGATGCCGTGGCGGCGGAGGAAGGCGCAGGCTTCCTCGGCCATGGCCAGCGCCGCGGCGCGATCCTCGGCGGCGGAGGCGACGCGCACCGGCGAACCCTCCGCCAGGCCCAGCAGGGCGAACAACTGCAAGGCGGCCATGGCGGGCAGGGAGGCATCGTAGCCCACCAGCACCGGGCCCTGCGTGCCCAGCGGGGCGCCGGGCGGCACCACCAGCAGGGGGCGGGCGCCGTCCATCAGCAGATGCTCGATGACGGGGGCGACGCTGTCCTCCGTCTGCTCCCGCCCCAGCGTCGCGTCGCGGCCGACCACCACCAGGTCATGCGTCGCGCCGGCGCGCAGCAGGGCGGGCTCGGGGGCCTCGGCCAGGCGGAGTTCGGTGTAGGGCGTCTCGCCGGCCACGGCGGCGCAGGCGGCGAAGGCGGCGGCGGCATCCTCCTCCGCCCGCTTCGCCAGCGCCTCGTCCCGGCGGGCCTTGAAGGCGGCGCCGCCGAGGGGGACGAATTCGTGCTCGCTGCGGGTGTGGGGATTGTCCAGCACCACGGCGGCGGTCAGGGCGGCGCCGGTGCGGCGGGCCAGCGCGAAGGCGGCGTCGCGGGCGGATTGGGCGCCGGGCGTATCGTCCAGCGCGACCAGGATGCTGCGCAGCATGGTGTGTCTCCCTCCCGCCCAGCGTAACGCGGAACGGGGCGGCGGGACACGGGGGGGCCTCGGGGGGGGGCCTCGGCGCCGCGCCCGGTTCAGGGCCGGGGCCGCAGCACCCAGAAGCCGAGCGAGCAGATCACCAGCGCGACCGCGAAGGTCAGCAGCGCCGCGCCATTGCCGCCCCAGCCCGCGACCAGGCCCGAGAGGCCCTGCAGCACCGCGGCGCCGAAGAAGAAGCTGAGGTTGGAGCAGGAGAGCGCGCGGCCCGTCTGCTCCGGCGGCACCGCGCCGCGGACGAGGGAGAAGGCCAGGACCTGGAAGGAGATGATGGCGCCGAACAGCACCAGCAGCACCAGGTCCCAGGCGACCGGCATGGCGGGCAGGCCCAGCGCGCGGGCGATCGGGTCGCCGGCGACGATCAGGGCGATGAGGCCGGCGGCGGTCAGGTGGCTCAGTGTCATGAGCACGGGGGCCTGGCCGAAGCGCTTCAGCACCAGGCCGGCCAAGGCGGGGCCGATGGTGAGGGCCACGGTGCAGGCCAGCAGGATGTTGCCGGCGGCGATGCGGTCCAGCCCCTTGCCCTCCATCAGCCAGGGCCCGCCCCAGAGGCCGCGCACGCCGAGCACGGCGGCGAAGGAGGCGAAGGTGAAGACCATGACGCCGCGCAGCCCGGGGGTGAGGGCGACGCGCCCGACCTCCCGCAAATCATGCGCCAGGCCGCGGCGGGGCGCGGGGGCGGGGCGGTCGGAGGGGACGAGCAGGGCGACGAGGGCGATGGCGAGGGCCGCGATGCCGGCGCAGGCCCAGAAGCCGGCGCGCCAGTCCACGGCCTCGATCAGCAAGGCGAGGGGGCTGGCGGAGAGCAGCATGCCGGTATTGCCGGTGGCCTGGATGATGCCGGACCAGACGGCGAAGCGCGGCGCGGTGAGGGCGCGGGCGGCGAAGGTGATGGGGCACATCAGCATGCCGGAGCAGCCGGCGCCGAGCACGGCCTGGGCGAGGGCCATGGACCAGGGGCCGGTGGCGAGCGCCGCCATGACCGCGCCCGATCCCGCGACGGTGAGGAGGAAGAGGTTGGTGCGCTTCACGCCGTAGCGGTCGAGCGCGATGCCGACCGGGATCATCACGGCGGCGAAGGCGGCGGGGAAGATGCCGGTGATCTGGGCCAGCGCCTCCGCCGTGATGCCGAGGTCGCGCGTCAGGACATCGACGGCGACGGCGGGCAGGGTGCGCGCGGCGTTGGAGAAGATGTGGCCGGTGCAGAGCAGCAGGATGGCCAGCGCGACGGGCGTGGCGGGCATGGCGTTTCCTGGTTTCTTCGTTCGTGCCGCCTCCCCTGCGGGGGAGGCGGGAGTGCCGTTCAGTTCCGGAACATCTTCCCGGGATTCATGATGCCCTTGGGGTCGAGTGTCGCCTTCAGGCTGCGCATCACGGCCAGCGCCTCGATCCCGTGCTCGGTCTCGAGGAATTCGCGCTTGCCGAGGCCGATGCCGTGTTCGCCGGAGCAGGTGCCGCCGAGCGCCATGCCGCGCGCGACGATGCGGCGGTCCATGTCCCAGGCGCCTTCCAGCCCCTTCGGATCGGCCGGGTCGTAGAGCACCATCTGGTGGAAATTGCCGTCGCCGACATGGCCGACGATGCAGGTGGTGTGGCCGAGGCTCTTCGCTTCCTCCTTGGCGCCGACAAGGGCTTCGGTGAGGCGGGAGATGGGGACGCAGACATCGGTGGTCAGCGCGCGGCGGCCGGGGATCCAGGCGACGCCGGCCCAGTAGCTGTCATGCCGCGCCTTCCACAGTTTTGCCCGAGCTGCCGGATCGGTTTCCCACCGGAAGCCGCTGCCGCCATGGTCGGTGGTGATGGCCTCGACCAGCTCCGCCTGTTCCTTCACGGCCCCCTCGGTGCCGTGGAATTCCAGGAACAGCGTCGTCAGCGGCTGGAAGCCGTCGAGCTTCGAGAAGGCGATGGAGGCCGCCATCATGTCGTCGTCGAGCAGTTCGATCCGCGCGACGGGGATGCCCATCTGCATGACCTGGATCGTGCTCTCCACCGCGCCGGCCAGCGTCGGGAACTGCACCACGGCGCTGCTCATCGCCTCCGGGATGCCGTGCAGGCGGAGCCTGACCTTGGTGACGACGCCGAGCGTGCCCTCGCTGCCGATGAACAGCCGCGTGAGGTCGTAGCCATTGGCCGCCTTGCGGGTGCGGCCGCCGGTGGTGATGACGCGGCCATCGGCGAGGACGACCTCGAGGCCCAGCACATTCTCCCGCATCGTGCCGTAGCGCACGGCATTGGTGCCGGAGGCGCGGGTGGCGACCATGCCGCCGATGGTGCAGTGGCTGCCGGGATCGACGGGGAAGAAGAGCCCCTTGTCGCGCAGGAACTCGTTCAGCTGCTGGCGCGTCACGCCGGGCTCGATCAGGCAGTCCATGTCCTGCTCGTTCACCTCCAGCACGGCCGTCATGCGGGAGAGGTCGAGGGAGATGCCGGCGCGGACGGGGTTCACATGCCCCTCCAGGCTGGTGCCGGCGCCGAAGGGCACGACGGGGACATTGTGCTGGTGGCAGAGGGCGAGGAGGCGGCTGACTTCCTCCGTGGTCTCCACGAAGGCGACGGCGTCGGGCAGCGTGGGCGTGGAGCTGTCCTCGCCATGGCTGTGCTGTTCGCGGATCGCGCCATTGGTGGTCATGCGATCGCCGAGGAAGGCGCGGGCGGCGGCGATGACGGCATCGACGGGGCGGGCGGAGATGGTGTTCATCAGGGGCTCCGGGGGCCTGGCCCTGCCGGCCGGCCCGCGGGGCTACCCTGCCATGCGGCGGCCGCTGCCGCAAAGGCGCGGGCCCTGCGTTGACGGTAGCCCTGACCCGGGCCTAGCGTCCGTACTTGTCCTGTCATCATACAACCCAAAGGGGGGACGGAATTCCAATGGCAAACGGCGTCAAGGCGGCCTGGGCCGCGGGCAAGCCCGTGGTGAATGGGTGGCTCGCCATCCCGAACGGCTTCTCGGCCGAGGTGATGGCCCAGGCGGGCTGGGACAGCCTGACGGTGGATATCCAGCACGGCGTGCAGGACTACATGTCCATGGTCGCCTGCTTCCAGGGCATGCAGCCGCATGGCGTGACGCCGCTGGTGCGCGTGCCCTGGAACGAGCCGGGCATCATCGGCAAGGTGCTGGATGGCGGGGCCAAGGGCGTGATCTGCCCGATGGTGAACACGGAGAAGGAGGCGCGGGACCTCGTCTCCTTCTGCCGCTACCCGCCGAAGGGCGCGCGCAGCTTCGGCCCGATCCGGTCCGGCATCTACGGCGCGGCGGCGGACACCAACGCGGCCAATGACGACGTGCTGGTGATCCCGATGATCGAGACCAAGACGGCGCTCGACAACCTGGAGGCGATCGTCAACGTCCCCGGCGTCGATGCCATCTACATCGGCCCGTCGGACCTCAGCCTCTCGCTCGGCCTGGCGCCGCTGCAGGACCGGCGGGAGCCGGAGTTCCTGGCGGTGCTCGACCGGATCCGCACCACGGCCCATGCGGCCGGCGTGAAGGTCGGCATCCACACCATGACGGGCCAGTACTCGAAGGAGATGTTCGAGCGCGGGTTCAACCTGGCGACCATCATGAACGACAGCGGCCTGATGCTGACGGCCGCGCGGGCGCAGGTGGCGGTCGCCAAGGGCTGACCGCGCAGGCGGCGGCGGGCGCGGTGCCCGCCGCCGTCACGCCGCCTGGCGGGCGGCGATGGCGGCGATGATGCGGGCCAGCGCTTCCCGCTGCCCGTCGTCCGGCGTGACGAAGCAGAGGCGGAGCCGCCCTTCCACCCCCACCACCATCGCCTGGCCGCTGAAGCCGATGCCGGGCTGGGCGAGCTGGATGGAGACGGAGGCGCCGACCGGCGGCGGGCTGCCCCCGGCTTCCAGCGCGCAGCCCGTCATGGACAGGTCGATCACCGTCACGGTGCGGATGGCGCCGTTCGGCAGGCGCAGCTGCGCGGGCATGTCGGCCGGGATGCGCGGGGCGGCGCGGCGATCGACCTCCGGCGCCGATTGGCGCACCACCTTCACGAGCTTGCCGCGCAGCGCGCCCACCGCATCGCTGGCCGCGGCGGCGCCTTCGCGCAGCTGGGCGGCGCGGCTGCCGGTATCCGCCACCCGGCCGGCGACGCGGGCGATGCCGTCATTGACGCTGCCCGCGGCCTGGGAGGCCAGCGCGATGGCGCGGGCGATTTCCTGCGTCGCGGCGCCCTGTTCCTCCATCGCGGCGGCGATGGCGCTGGCGGCGCCGTTCACCTCCGCCACCGCATTCGCCATCTCCGTCACCACGCTGACGGTGCTGTCGGTGGCGCGGGTCACTTCCTCCACCTGGGCGGCGATCTCCTCCGTCGCCCTGGCGGTCTGGGCGGCCAGCGTCTTCACCTCGTTCGCCACCACGGCGAAGCCCTTGCCGGCATCACCGGCGCGGGCGGCCTCGATCGTCGCATTGAGGGCGAGGAGGTTGGTCTGCCCCGCGATGTCGGCGATCAGCCGGGCGACGCCGCCGATGCGCTCCACCTCCCGCGACAGGGCCTCGATGCTCAGGCGCCCTTCCTGGCCGCGGGCGGCGGCCTTCTCGGTGGCGTTGGCGGTGTTGGTGACCTGGACGACGATCTCGCGGATCGAGGCGCCGAGTTCCTCGGTGGCGGCGGCGACGGTCCGGACATTCGCCTGCGCCTCCCCGGCCGCTTCCCGCACCTGGCCGCTTTCGGCGGCGACCAGGCTCGCGGTATCGGCCATGGCCTGGGTGTCGCGGCTGATGGCGGCCATCTGGGTGGCCACCAGGTCCACCGCCCGGCCGGTCTCGGTCTCCACCTTCTCCGCCATGTCGCGCAGCGCCGCGGCGCGGTCGGCCTCCGCGCGGCTGCGGGCCTCGGCCTGCGCGTTGCGGCCGGCCTCGGCTTCCCGGAGCCCGGCCTGGAAGACGATGACGGCGCGGGCGAGTTCGCCCACCTCATCGCCGCGGGCGCCATGCGGGATGGCGACGTCGAGCCGCCCGGCGGCCAGGATGCGGGTGGCGTTGGTGACCTGGGTGATGGGGCGCGTGACGCGCCCGACGATGATGGCGGCGACGCCGACCAGCAGCGCCAGCACGGCGGCCAGCAGCGCGATCGCGGCCCAGAGGTCCCGCCGCGCCTGTTCCATCGCGGCGGTGACGAGGCTGCCGCTATCGGCGATCTGCGCATCCAGCAGCAGGCCGATCGATTCGGTCAGCGGGTCGATGGCGGGGTAGAGGCGTTCGCGCACCAGCGAATCGAGCCGCGCCGCGTCCCGGTCCCGCACGATGAGGGTGAGGTCGGCCAGCAGGCGCTGCGCGGCGGCGATGCGGGCGCGCGCATCGGCCATGGGCGCCGCGCTGCCCGGGGAGAGTTCCATGGTGGCCACGGCGCGCCAGGAGCGGTCGATGACGGTCGCGGCCTCCGCCAGCGCCTTCGCCCCTTCCTCCCAGGTGAAGCCGCCATTGCGCACCTTGTGGGAGGCATCGACCACGCTGACCGCATAGGCATCCGACAGCGCCTTCAGATGCACCATCGGCTGCAGCGCCTGGTGGGAGACATGGGCGAGCGAATCGGAGGCCTGGCGCAGCGACAGCGCGCCGAAGCCGGTGGAGCCGAGGGCCAGGAGTGCGACGAGGCCGACCAGGGCGGGCAGGAGGGTGGCGAGGCGCAGGCGCATGGCGGGCTATCCGAAGGTGAAGGCGGTGGGCCGCTACTGTTTCGTGCGAACATTAACCGGCGTTGAACCACCGCGCCGGGCGGTGGCCCCGCGCCCGGCGTTCAATCGCCGGGGCGGATGCCCGCGGCCTGCAGGATGGCGCGGTAGCTGGTGAACTCCGCCTGCTGGAAGGCGGCGAAATCCTGCTGGCCGCGATAGGTGATGGGGGTGGAGAGGCGGGCGAAGCCCTCCACCGTGGCGGGGGCGCGCAGCGCCCTTTCGCAGGCGGCTTCGGCGCGCGCCAGGAAGGCGGGCGGCGTCGCGGCCGGCGCGTAGAGGCCGGCCCAGATGGAATGCACGAGGTCGAAGCCCTGCTCGCGCAGCGTCGGCACCTCCGGGAATTCGGCCATGCGCGCTTCGGCCATGACGCCGAGCCCGACCAGGTTGTTGGCGCGCATGCCGCCGGGCAGGTCGGCATAGACGGAGACGTCGCCGCGCAGCAGGGCGATGATCGCTTCCGCGCTGCCGCGGAAGGGCACATGCGTCATCGGCGCGCCGGTGCGCAGCGCCAGCGCCGCCATGACGATATGCGGGATGGAGCCGGGGCCGGCGGAGCCGTAGTCGATCCCGCCCCGCGTGGCGCGCGCCCGCGCCACCAGGTCGGCGGCGTTGCGCAGGCCGCTGGCGGGCGCCGCCATCATCATCACCGGCGCGTCGCCCAGCAGGCAGACCGGCGCGAAATCCGCGAGGCGATAGGGCAGGTCCGGCCGGAAATGCGGCTGGATGACCATGGGGCCGCTGGTGGTCAGCAGCAGCGTCGTGCCATCCGGCCGGGCGCGCGCCACTTCCTGCGCGCCGATCGCGCCCGCCGCGCCGGTGGTGTTCTTCACCACCACGGGCGCGCCCAGCGCTTCCGCCATCACCGGCGCGACCAGCCGCGCCATGCGGTCCGCGCTGCCGCCGGCGCCGAAATTCACCACCAGGGTGATGGGCGCCTGGGCACGGGCGGTGCCGGTGGCGACGGCAGCGGTGAGGAGGAGGGCGAGCAGGAAGCGCATGCGGGGCGTGTCCTCGGGCGGGTTGGCCCCGCCCGCGAAGCAATACCCGCGCCAGTGTTACGTTTTCGTGACGCGCGCTTCCGCCATCAGGCAGAGGATCTCGAACATCATGGTCGCGGCGATCAGCGCGGTGGCGTTGTTGAGGTCGAAGGGCGGCGCCACTTCCACCACATCCGCGCCGATGATGGGCAGGCCGCGCAGCGCGCGCAGCATGCGCTGGGCCTCCCGCGGCATCAGCCCGCCGATCTCCGGCGTGCCGGTGCCGGGGGCGAAGGCGGGGTCGAGGCAATCGACGTCGAAGGTGAGGTAGCAGGGCGCGTCGCCGAGGACGCGCCGCGCTTCCGCCATCGTCGCCTCGATGCCGAGGTCCTGGAATTCCTCGATGGTGATGATGCGGATGCCCTGGTCGCGCGCCCAGTGCATGTCGGTCGCGTCGAAGAGCGAGCCGCGGATGCCGATCTGCACGATGCGCGCCGGGTCCAGGAGCCCTTCCTCGATCGCGCGGCGGAAGGGCGTGCCATGGGTGAAGCGGGCGCCGCCGAAATAGGTGTCGTTGGTGTCGGAATGGGCATCGAAATGCACCATGCCGATCGGGCCGAGGCCGGGCCGCGCGCGGTGGATGCCGCGCAGGATGGGGAGCGAGATGAGGTGGTCGCCGCCCAGCGCCAGGGTCCAGGCGCCGGTGGCGCGGATCTCCGCCACGCGATCCTCGATCAGCGTGAGCGAGGCCATGAGGTCGGCGGGGTTGGTGGGCGTGTCGCCGACATCGGCGACGCGGCACAGGCGGCAGGGCTCGACGCGCGTGACGGGGTGCGCGCGGCGGATGATGGAGGAGACGTTGCGGATTTCCCGCGGGCCGTGGCGGGGGCCGGTGCGGTTGGTGGTGCCGAGGTCGAAGGGCACGCCGAGCAGGCCGATATCGACCTGGGTCGCGTCCTCGATCTGCGGCAGGCGCATGAAGGTGGCGGGGCCGGCGAAGCGGGGGGTGATGGCGCCGTCGAGGGGCTGGGGGAAATCCATGCGGGGATGGTCCTGGTGGTTCCGGGGAAGGCTCTGCCTTCCCCGTACCCCATCCGCCAGGGCCGTGACGGCCCTGGACCGTCATCGGGTGAAAAATCTCCCGGTCCAGGGTCCGGCTGGACCCTGGCGTGGGGGTTCAAGGGGGAGCGGAGCTCCCCCTTGGCAACCTCAGACCGGCAACTGCTGCGGACTCGTCCACCCGATCGTGCCCACCGAATTGCACGCCGGGCAGGCCGGCGCCCAGTCGGCATGGTCCGTGCCGCAGGAGGAGCAGCGCCAGCGCGGCTCCGGCGCCGCCGTCGCGGCGGCGCGCAGCCAGCGGGCCTGGGCGGCGCGGCCTTCCGGCAGGTCGCCCTTCTCCACCTCCTCGAGGTCGCACAGCGCCAGGTAGGCGCGGCGGTCGGCGCGGCCGGAGGCGACCAGCGCATCGAGTTCCGTCCGCGCGCGGCCCGTGAGGCCGGCGGCGAGCGCGGCGCGGCCCATCAGCAGCTGGCTTTCCGGGTGCTTCGTGTTGTTGTGGATCAGCGCCTCCACCGCTTTCACGCGGTGCAGCGGGTCCTCCTCCTCCAGCAGGTAGTCGCGCGCCAGGTCGGGGTGCGGGCGGGCGGCCCAGGCCTGTTCCAGGGTGGAGCGCGCGCGGCGCGGGCTGCCGGCGGCGCGCAGCCGCGCGGCGAAGGCGAGCGCGGCCGGGGCGAAGGCGGGGTCCGCCTGGAAGGCCTGGCGTTCCAGCTCGATGGCGCGGGAGGGGTCGGGTTCCTGCTGCGCGGCGGCCAGGGCGAGCCCGGCCTGGGTCGGGCCGGGGGCGGCCAGCGACAGGGCTTCCCGCCAGTCGCGGGTACGAAGCGCGAGGGTTTCCCGTTCCTGCCGCAGCCAGGCGGCGCCGGGCTGGGCGGCTTCCGCTTCGCGGGCCAGGCGCTGGGCGGTCGGCCAATCCTCCCGCTGGATGGCCTGGCGGAGCAGGCCGCGGAGCCCGAGGAAGCGGGCATCGGGGCGGGCGGCCAGCGCCTGGAAGACCTCGGCGGCCGCATCCTCCCGCCCCGCCAGGCGCTCGGCCTCCGCGGCCAGCAGCAGGGTCTGGGGGGTGTCGCCCAGCCCCTTGCGGGCGCGCTTCACCTCGATGCGCGCGACATCGGGGGTGCCGGCGGCCAGCGCGATCAGGGCGCGGGTGAGGGCGGCGTCACCCTCGTTCCGGTGCTTCGCCGCGCGGCTGGCGCGGATGCGGCCGGGCAGGCGGCGGAGCGCGCCGATCAGCACGAGGATCAGGTGCAGCACCAGGAACAGCACCGCCAGCAGCAGCAGGGCGACGGGCAGGCTGACCAGGATTTCCGCATCCGCCACGCGGATCTCGACCGCGCCGCCGAGGCGGGCGAGCCAGAGGATGCCGGCGAGGCCGCCGGCGAGCAGGACGAGGTAGAGGAGGGCGCTGCGCATGGCGGCGGCCTCAGCCGGCGGCCAGGCTGCGGAGCGCGGCGCGCGCCGCGACCAGCGCCTCCGCCTGGCTGATCCAGCCGCGCATCGCCTCCTTCGCCGGGGGCGAGAGGCGGGCGAGGCGCTGGAGGGCGGCCTCCAGGTCACCGGCCTCCAGCGCGCGGCGGGCGCGCTCGATCTCGGCGGCGGCGGCATCGCCCCAGAGCATCTCCTCCCCCCGCCGGACGGTGACGAGGCCGGAGAGGCGGCTGACGGCGCTGTCCAGCACGCCGGCGCCTTCGCGGGCCGGTTCGCTGGCGGCGCGGCCGGCGCGGGCGGCCTCCTCGAAGGACAGGCGGAGCGCCGATTCGGTGGGCGGTGCCACGGTGGCGAAGCGGGTGAGCGCTTCCGGCGCGTCGCGCAGGCCGGCGAGCGCGCCGCCGAGGGGGCGGCCGGCTTCCAGCGTGGCGCGGAGCGCATCGATGGTCGCCATGCGGCCGGCGCGGCCTTCCAGCGCCGCCAGGCGCTGCGCGGCGCCTTCGAGGGCGGCGACGCGGGCGGCCTGGGCTTCGGCGGCGCTGGCGCGGGCGGCCAGGCCCTGTTCCAGCGCGGTGGCGCGGCTGGCGATCGCCTGTTCCAGCGCGGCGGTGCGGGTCGCGATGGTCTGTTCCAGCGCGGCGATGCGGCCGGCCAGCGCGGCTTCGGTGGCGCCGATGCGCTGCGCGGCCTGGGCCTGGGCGGCTTCCAGCGCCGCGTCGCGGGCCGCGGCCTCCCGCGCCAGGGCCTCGAGCCGCGAGGCGGCGGCGGCGGCGCGGGCCTCGTCCTGGCGGATCGAGGCCTCGGTGCGGTCGGAGAGGCGATCGACGCGCTGGGTCAGCGCCTCCACCGCCGTGCGGGCGGCGAGCTGGGTGGGGTCGATGGCCGGGCGGGCGGCGGTGTCGCGCGCGATGCGCTCCACCCCGGCCAGGGATTCCGCCAGGGCGGCGGCGCGGCGCTCACCCTCCGCCAGCTGGTCGCGCAGCGGCGCGAGATCGACGGGCGGGCGGCCCTCGATGGCCGTCACGCGCTGGGTGAGGCCTTCCAGGCCGGTGACGCGCTGGGCCAGGCCTTCCAGGGCGGCGATGCGGGGGGGCAGGGCCTCGAGGCCCGCGATGCGGGCCGTGGTGCCTTCCAGCGCCGCCAGGCGGCGGTCGAGGCCGGCCACCTGCTGGAGCTGGGCGCGGAGTTCCGCGACCTCCGCCGCCAGGGGGTTGGCGGGGGGCTGGGCCGGCGGCAGGGGGCGCGCGATCAGCCAGGCGACGGCGCCCACCAGCACCACGCCGGCCACGGCGATGGGCAGGGCGGCGGGGTCGAGCCGGAGGCGGCGAAGACGGTCCTGGAAGGAGGTGGGCGGGGGAGGGGCGCTCATGATGCTCCTGGCGGGGCTGGTTCCGCGGCGCCGCCCGGGAGCAGCGCCAGCAAGGCGTCTTCACTGGGCCGGGCGGCGACATGCACCGCCCGGAAGGAGAGGGGGGCGATGGCGGCCGCGGCGGCATCCGCCACGCGCTGGCTGATCGCGAAGGCCTCCATCCCCGCCAGGGCGGCCGCATGGCCGGCGGCTTGGAGGAGGGTGATGGCACAGGCGGCGGAGCGAGGCGAGTGGAACAGGATGGATGTGATGCCGCCGGCGGAAAGAGCGGCGCGCGAGGCTTCCGGCAGGGTGAGGGCTGGCGCCGCGTGATAGGCGATGCGGCGCGTGACGCGGAAGCCGCGCGCGCGGAGATCGGCCGCGAGATCAAGGGCATAGCCTTCGCCGACCGCGAGCAGCAGCGGGCCCGCTTCCGGCCGCAGGCGTTCGGCGGCGAGGCGGGCGAGGTCGGTCGCGGTGCCGGCGGCGGCGGTCACATCGGTGAAACCGGCCTCCCGCGCCGCCTTCGCGGAGGCGTCGCCGACGGCGAGGAGGGGGAGGGGCGCCGGGCGCAGCGCCCGCGCGGCGGCGCGGCTGGTGATCAGGATGGCCTGGGCGCGCGGGGCCGCGAAGGGGCGGGCTTCCAGCACCAGGGCGGGGGCCAGCACGGGCGCCAGGCCGCGGGCGCGCAGCCGCGCGGCGGTTTCCTCGCTGCCCGGCTCCGGCCGCGTCACCAGCACCTGGCGCGGCGCCACGGGGTTCACCCGAAGAGGTCGGCCGGGCTGTCGCGGCGGAGGCTGTCGCCGAGTTCGCGGCCGATCCGCGCCGCATCCGCGGCCGCGCCATGCAGGCTGCGCTTCAGCAGGAAGGAGCCGTCGGCGCGGGCCACCAGGCCCGTCAGGTGCAGGCGGCCATCCGGCAGCAGGCGGGCATGGCCGCCGATGGGGGTGCGGCAGGACCCGTCCAGCGCCGCCAGCAGCGCGCGTTCGGCGGAGGAGACGGCCTTGGCCTCCCGGTCCTCGATCCCCGAGAGGAGTTCATGCAGTTCGGTGTCGTCGGCGCGGACGGTGACGCCGACGATGCCCTGGCCGGCGGCGGGGACCATGGCATCGGGGTCGATCACGACACCCGCCTCCGCTTCCAGGCCGAGGCGGCGCAGGCCGGCCAGCGCCAGGAGGGAGGCGGTGGGGCCGCCGGGTTCGCGGACCTTGGCGAGGCGCGTCTGAACGTTGCCGCGGATCATCTCCACCCGCAGGTCCGGCCGCGCATGCAGGATCTGCGACTGGCGGCGGACGGAGGCGGTGCCGATGACGGCGCCGGCGGGCAGGCAGGCGAAGGGGTCGGAGGGATCGGGCGGGTTGCAGGCGGGGCCGAGGATCAGCGCATCGCGCGCATCCTCCCGCTTCAGGGTGCAGGCGAGGACGATGCCGGGGGGCATCTCCGTCTCCAGGTCCTTCAGGCTGTGGA
This sequence comes from Falsiroseomonas ponticola, assembly GCF_016805305.1. Taxonomy (GTDB): domain Bacteria; phylum Pseudomonadota; class Alphaproteobacteria; order Acetobacterales; family Acetobacteraceae; genus Falsiroseomonas; species Falsiroseomonas ponticola. The sequence continues at coordinate 244,695 of NZ_JAERQN010000002.1, forward strand.
CGGCGAAGTCGATCCGGCCATCGGCCAGGGCCTCATGGATCTCCTTGGCGAAGAGGCCCTTGCCGCCGATATCGGCCAGGCGCTTGTCCTGGATCCGGTCGCCGGAGGTGGTGATGGCGTGTTCCTCGAAGGCCTTCACGTCCCGCAGCACGGGGCAGAAGCGGGTGATGAGGCCGAGGAAGTGGCGGGTCTGCCACAGCGCCAGCGGCGATCCCCGCGTGCCGACGCGCAGCGGGAGCGAGCGCATATGCGGCTTCACGGCCTGATGCGGGTGGGAAGCGCCAGGCTGGGACTGGGCGTGGGGATGGGCTACCGACATGGGCGCCGGACATAGGCCCGGTATCGGAAAGGCGAAAGTGGTGCAGGCGACGAAACCCATGCGGCCCCTGCGGGACAGCGACGTGGTGCTGGGGCTCGAATCCTCCTGCGACGAGACGGCGGCGGCGCTGCTGCGGGCGGATGGGACCATCCTGGCGGAGGCCGTGCTCTCCCAGTTGGAGGACCATGCCCCCTATGGCGGGGTGGTGCCGGAGATCGCGGCGCGGGCGCATCTGGCCCACCTGCCCGGGCTGGTGCGGCGGGTGATGGGGGAGGCGGGCGTCGGGCCGGGGGACCTGGCGGCGGTGGCGGCGACGGCGGGGCCGGGGCTGATCGGCGGGCTGATCGTGGGCGCGACGCTCGGCAAGGGGATCGCGCTGGCGGCGGGGGTGCCCTACCTCGGCATCAACCACCTGGAGGGGCATGCGCTGACGCCGCGGCTGCCGGGGGTTTTCGCGGGCGGGCTGTCATTCCCCTACCTGCTGATGCTGCTGTCGGGCGGGCATTGCCAATGCGTGAAGGTGGAGGGGGTGGGCCGGCATGTCAGGCTCGGCACCACGCTGGATGACGCGGTGGGCGAGGCCTTCGACAAATCGGCCAAGCTGCTGGGCCTGCCCTGGCCGGGCGGGCCGCATCTGGAGAGGCTGGCGGCCTCGGGCGATGCCACGCGCTTCGTGCTGCCGCGGCCGCTGCTGGGGCGGCCGGGCTGCGACTTCTCCTTCAGCGGGCTGAAGACGGCGGTGGCGAACATCGTGGCCAAGGGGATCGACGAGCAGGGGCGGGCGGACCTCGCGGCCGGCTTCCAGGCGACGGTGGCGGCGACGCTGGCGGACCGCGCGGCCCATGCGCTGGCCATGGCGCCGGATGCGACGGCGCTGGTGGTGGCGGGCGGCGTCGCGGCCAACCAGGGCATCCGCGCGGCGCTGACGGCGGTGGCCGCCAAGGCCGGCTTGCCGCTGGTGGCGCCGCCCATCCGGCTTTGCACCGACAATGCCGTGATGATCGCCTGGGCCGGGATCGAGCGGCTGCGGGCGGGGCTGACGGAGGCGCTGGACCACGCGCCGCGGCCGCGCTGGCCGCTTTCGGAGCTTTCCGTCACCCCCGTGTGAGCGGCGGGAGCCTTGTCGCGCCTCGGGCGTTCCACCACCGCACAGGTATGGAGGATACGCCGATGCGTTTCGCCCCTCGATTCATGATGGCCGTGGCCCTGGCGCTGGGTGTCGCGGCCTGCGGTTCCTCGCCCGGCAGCCGGGCGGTCAGCGGCGGCCTGCTGGGCGCCGGCGCCGGCGCGGCGGTGGGCTCGCTGTCCGGCAATGCGGGCACGGGCGCCCTGGTGGGCGGCGGGCTCGGCGCGGTGGGCGGGGCCGTGACGGCGCGGTGATCTAGCCCTCGGCTGTGAAGGGGTTGAGCGTCCTGACGCCCAGCCCCTCCACATCCGCCACGTTGCGCGTGACCAGCACCAAGCCGTGGACGTTTGCCGTGGCGGCGATCAGGCCATCGATGACGGGCACGCTGCGGCCGGCGCCGATGCGGCCCCATTCATGCGCGACCCGCGCATCCACCGGAAGGATGCGCGCCGCGAAACCGCCCATGACGGCGGCCAGCCAGCGGTGGAGGGCCTCCGCCTTGGCGGGATCGCGCGGGCGCACGCCCTCGATCCCGCGCCGGATTTCCCCGAGTGTCAGCACGCTCAGGAAGAGGTCTTCCTCCCGCACGCCCTGCCACCAGGCGGCCACGCCGGGATGGCCGCGCGCGCCCTTCCGGATCTCGGAGATGACGTTGGTGTCCACCAGCCAGGTCAGAACACCGTCTCCCGTCCCGTGTCGCGGGGGCGGTCGAGGTCGATGCCATCGAGCGGCGCGTCTTCCAGCAGGGCCTTGAGGCCCGGGCGGGGGGCGAAGCGGTCCGTGAGGGAGGCCCGCACCGCCTCCGCCTGGGCGGGATCTGCCAGCGCCGCGACGATGGCCCGGACCAGGGCGGCATCCTCGACCCGGACCTGCACTTCCAGCCGCTGCAGGCCGCGGCTGCGCTGGCGGCGACGGTGGGCGGCCAGGTTAGCGCCAGGCGCCATGGGACAGGGCCTCCTTTATTTCCGGAAACATATCCGGATGCCATGCTGGGCGGCAAGGGCCCCGCGGCTTGCGCCGGCCTGCCTTGCGCCCCCTTGGGCCCGGCGCTAGCCCCGGGGCGTGAATTACCGCCACGCCTTCCATGCCGGGAATTTCTGCGACGTCGCCAAGCATGCGCTGCTGGTGGCGCTGCTGCGTGGGCTGATGGCCAAGCCGAAGCCCTTCCGGGTGCTCGACACCCATGCGGGCATCGGGGCCTATGACCTCTCCGCCCCGGAACCCCAGCGCACGGGGGAATGGCGGGAGGGGATCGGGCGGGTCTCCGGCGCGGATGACCCGGCGCTGGCCGACTATCTCCGGACTGTGGAGGCGCTGGGATACCCGGCGGCCTATCCGGGGTCGCCCGCCATCACCCGGGCGCTGCTGCGGCCGCAGGACCAGCTGGTGCTGTGCGAGCTGCACCCGGAGGACCATGCGACGCTCCGCGCGCGATACCGCGGCGACGCGCAGGTCGCGGTCCACAGGCGCGACGCCTGGGAGGCGATCGAGGCGCTGACGCCCTTTCCGGAACGCCGCGGCCTGGTGCTGATCGACCCGCCCTTCGAGCAGGAAGGCGAGTTCGACCGCCTGGCCAAGGCCATCGCCCGGCTGCGCCACCGCTTCCGCGCCGGCATCGTCGCCGCCTGGTATCCCATCAAGCACCGCGCGCCGGTCCGCGCCTTCCACCACGCGCTGCAGGATGCCGCCGTGCCGGACTGCCTGGCGGCGGAGATCGTGATCCGGGAGCCGCTCGACCCCACCCGGCTGAATGGCTGCGGGCTGCTGGTGGCCAATGCGCCCTTCGGCTTCGAGGAACAGGCCGCTGTCATCCTGGCGCGCTTGCTGCCCCGGCTTTCCCGCGGCGAGGATGGGGCCGGCGCGGGCGTCACCCGCGTGACGCCGGAATAGGGACCAGCATGACGGGGACGGGCCGGATCGCGGTGCTCGGCGCGGGCGCCTGGGGGACGGCGCTGGCGCAGCAGGCGGCGCGGGCGGGGAATGCCGTCACGCTCTGGGCACGGGATGCGGGCCGGGCGGCGGCGATCGCGGCGGCGCGGGAGAACCAGCGCTACCTGCCGGGCGTGGCGCTGGAATCGGCGGTTGGCGTGACGGCGGAGGCGGCTTCGCTGCACGGCGCTGATCTCTGGCTGCTGGTGGTGCCGGCGCAGCATCTGCGGGCGACGCTGGCCACCCTGCCCGATACCGGCGCGCCGCTGGTGGTCTGCGCCAAGGGGGTGGAGCGGGGGACGCTGAAGCTGCCCCTGGAAATCCTGGAGGAAGTGCGGCCCGGCGCCGCCGCGGCCGTGCTCTCCGGCCCCAATTTCGCGCATGAGGTGGCGAAGGGGCTGCCGGCGGCGGCCGTCATCGCCAGCCGGGATGCGGGGCTGCGGGGGCTGGCGGCGGAGCGGCTCGGGACTTCCGGCTTTCGGTTGTATGGCGGCGACGATCCGATGGGCGTGCAGGTCGGCGGCGCGGCGAAGAACGTGATCGCCATCGCGGCCGGGGCCGTGATCGGCGCGGGGCTCGGGGAGAATGCGCGGGCGGCGCTGGTGACGCGCGGCCTGGCGGAGCTGTCGCGCCTGGCGGTGGCGCTGGGCGGGCGGGCGGAGACGGCGGCGGGGCTCTCGGGGCTCGGCGATCTGCTGCTGACGACGACGGGGCCGGGCAGCCGGAACACCTCGCTCGGCATGGAACTCGGCCGGGGCGCCGCGCTGGAGGCCGTGCTGGCCGCGCGGGTCAGCGTGGCGGAGGGGGTGGCGACGGCGCCGGCGCTGGTGGCGCGGGCGGCGCAGGCGGGGGTGGAACTGCCGATCGGCGCGGCGGTGGCCGATCTGCTGGCGGGGAAGCTCACGGTGGCCGAGGCGATGGGCACGCTGCTGGCGCGACCGCGGAGGGATGAATGAGCAGCCTCTTCCCGCCGGGGACGCGCGACAGCGTCACCCATCGCGTGCTGGCCTCCGAACTGGCGCCCGTGGCGGCGCTGATCGGGTCCGATGACCCGGCGCTGGCGGTGCGGGCAGCGGGGACGCTGATGACGCGGCTGCTGCTGACCCGCCTGCCCGGGCCGGGCTGCCGCCTGCTGCGGGAGGATTTTTCGTTCAGTGGCCATCTGGCGGAGGGCGACGAGGTCGTCATCAGCGCGGAGGTGGAGGCGCCGACGAACCCCGGCGTGGTGCGGCTGCGCTGCGCCGTGCGGCATGCGGGCGGCGAGCCGATCCTGACGGGCATTGCGGAGCTGACGGAACCGCTGGAGCGGCATGGCGACCTGACGGGGCCCTTCGGCACCCAGCCGCGGCGGCTGCTGGCGGCGATGCTCGCGCGCTGTGCCGGCCGGCCGCCGGTGCCGACCGCCGTCGCCCATCCCTGCGATGGGGAGAGCCTGCGCGGCGCGCTTCTGGCGGCGCGCCACGGCTTGATCACGCCGATCCTGGTGGGGCCGGAGGCGCGGATCCGTGCGGCGGCGGAGGGGATGGACCTGGCGGGGTTCGAGATCGTGCCCACGCCGCACAGCCATGCCAGCGCGGAAGAGGCGGTGCGGCTGGTCAGCCAGGGCCGCGCCGGCGCGCTGATGAAGGGCAGCCTGCACACGGATGAGCTGATGGTGGCGGCGCTGGCGCGGGAGGCGGGCCTCAGGACGGAGCGTCGTGTCTCGCACTGCTTCGTCATGGATGCGCCGCTCTATCCGCGGCCGCTGATCATCACCGATGCGGCGATCAACATCGCCCCCGACCTCGACGCCAAGGCGGATATCGTCCGGAATGCGATCGGGTTGGCGGCGGCGCTGGGGGTGGAGCTGCCGCGGATTGCGCTGCTCTCGGCGGTGGAGACGGTGACGGCGAAGATGGTGTCCACGCTGGATGCCGCGGCGCTGTGCAAGATGGCGGATCGCGGGCAGATCGCGGGGGGCGTGCTGGATGGGCCGCTGGCCTTCGACAATGCGGTCTCCCTGGAGGCGGCGAGGACCAAGGGCATCGTGAGCGCGGTGGCGGGCCGGGCGGATGTGCTGGTCTGCCCGGATATCGAATCCGGCAACATGCTGGCGAAGCAGCTGGCCCTGCTGGGTGGCGCGGCGAGTGCCGGCATCGTGCTGGGCCTGCGGGTGCCGATGGCGCTGACGAGCCGCAGCGACGACGCCAACAGCCGGTTGGCCTCGGCGGCGCTTCTGCGCCTGGTCGCAGCCTGATTGCCGACGGTCCAGGGGCGTCTCGCCCCTGGCATGGGGGTGTGGGGGAACAGCGTTCCCCCACGGTTGAAACGCTTGTGTCGCGCGCGCATATCGCCGCCCGCCCAGACTTCTCACCACAGGGGACATCACCATGAGCGAGACCGTGGAACGGCATGAATTCGGCGCCGAGGTGGGGCGCCTTCTCGATCTCGTCGTCCATGCCCTTTATTCCGAGCGCGAGATTTTCCTGCGCGAGCTGGTCGCAAATGCGGCGGATGCCGTGGACCGGCGGCGGTTCGAGGCGCTGTCCGATGCCAGCCTCATGCTGCCGGGCGATGCCAGCCTGCGGGTGGTGCCGGAGAAGGAGGCGCGGCGACTGACGATCAGCGACACCGGCATCGGCATGAGCAAGGCCGACCTGGCGCAGCACCTCGGCACCATCGCGCGGTCCGGCACGCTCGCTTTCGCCAAGTCGCTGTCGGAGAGCCAGGCGGCGGACAAGCCGAGCCTGATCGGGCAGTTCGGCGTCGGCTTCTATTCCGCCTTCATGGTGGCGGACCGGGTGGAGGTGACGTCGCGGCGCGCGGGCAGCGAGGAGGCGTGGCTCTGGGCTTCCGATGGCCGCGGCGAATACACGCTGGCGCCGGCGGAGCGTGCCGAGGCCGGCACCGACATCGTGCTGCACATCAAGGAGGATGCGACCGAGTTCCTGGAGCCCTTCCGGTTGCAGTCGATCATCCGGAAGTGGGCCGACCACATCACCATCCCCATCACCGTGGCGCGCGACGGCAAGGATGAGCCGGCCAACGAGGGCACGGCGCTGTGGCGCAAGCCGAAGTCGGAAATCACGCCGGAGCGCTACACGGAATTCTACCGCCACCTCGGCCATGTCTTCGACGAGCCCTGGGCCACGCTGCATTGGCGCGCCGAGGGGCAGATCGACTTCACCGCGCTGCTCTTCATCCCCGGCATGAAGCCCTTCCAGGCCGTGGAGGGGGAGCGGGAGAGCAAGGTGCGGCTGCATGTGCGGCGCATGTTCATCACCGACGAGGCCGAGCTGCTGCCGCCCTGGCTGCGCTTCGTGCATGGCGTGGTGGATACCGAGGACCTGCCGCTCAACGTCTCGCGGGAGATGCTGCAGGCGACGCCGGTGCTGGCGCGCATCCGCCGCGCGGTGACGAACCGCGTGATCTCCGAGCTGAAGACGAAGGCCAAGGATGCCGAGGCCTACACGAAGTTCTACGAGAATTTCGGGAGCATCCTGAAGGAAGGCGTCTGGGAGGATGCGGAGCACCGCAAGGATTTGGCGGGGCTGCTGCGCTTCAAATCCTCCGCCGTGGAGGGCTGGACCACGCTGGCTGACTACGTCGCGCGGATGAAGGAGGGGCAGGAGGCGATCTACTACCTCGCCGGTGATGATGCCGCGGCGCTGGCGCAATCCCCGCAGCTGGAGGGCTTCTGCGCCAAGGGCGTGGAGGTGCTGCTGATGGCGGAGAATATCGACGCCTTCTGGCCGGAACGCCTCGACAAGTTCGAGGAGAAGCCGCTGCGCAGCATCACCCAGGGCAGCATCGACCTGTCCAAGGTGGCGGGGGAGGCGGCGGAGCAGGGCGAGGCCGCGGATCTGTCCCGCCTGCTGCCGCTGGTGAAGGATGCGCTGGGCGAGGATGTCAGCGAGGTGCGGGCGACGGACCGGCTGGTGGACAGCGCCGTGGTGCTGGCCGCGCCGGAGTATGGGCCCGATCTGCAGATGCAGCGCCTGCTGAAGCGCGCGGGCCGCGCGGCCGGCGCCGGGGCGCCGATCCTGGAGATCAACCCGCGCCACCCCCTGATCCGCAAGCTGGCGGACAAGGCGGCGGGCGACGCGGACCTCAAGGACGAGGCCGGGCTGCTGCTGGACCTGGCGCGGCTGCAGGATGGCGATGTGCCGCGGGACCCCGTGGGCTTCGCGAAGCGCGTGGCGCAGGCGCTGGCGCTGTAGTTCTTCCGGCTGGCCCCGCGCCGTGGTTCGATGGCGCGGGGACAGGGAAGGAAGACGGCCATGGCATCACCGGTCGCGCTGGTGACGGGCGCGGGACGCGGCATCGGGTTCGCGACCGCGAAGCGCTTCCGGGCGGAGGGGTGGCGCGTCGCGCTGCTCGACATCGATGCCGCGCTGCTGGACGACGCCATGGCGCGGCTGGCGGCGCCGGAGGAGACGCTGGCGCTGGCCTGCGATGTGGCGGACCCGGCCTCGGTCACGGCTTCCGTGCAGCGCGCGGCGCGCCATTTCGGGCGGATCGACGCGCTGGTGAACAATGCCGGGACGGCGGTGTTCAAGCCGATCCTGGAGACGACGCTGGAGGAGTGGAACCGCGTGCTCGCGGTGAACCTCACGGGGCCCTTCCTGATGGTGCAGGCGGCGGCGCCGGTGATGGCGGAAGGGGGCGGGGGCGCGGTGGTGAACATCACCTCCATCTCCGGCCTGCGGGCCTCCACGCTGCGGGTGGCCTATGGGACCAGCAAGGCGGCGCTGGCGCATCTGACCAAGCAGCAGGCGGCGGAACTCGCCAGCCTCGGCATCCGGGTGAATGCGGTGGCGCCGGGGCCGGTCGATACCGCCATGGCGAAGGCGGTGCACACGCCGAAGATAAGGCGCGACTACCACGACACCATCCCGCTGAACCGCTACGGGCTGGAGGAGGAGCTGGCCGAGGCGATCTTCTTCCTGGCCAGCGACCGCGCCTCCTACATCACTGGCCAGGTGCTGGCGGTGGATGGGGGGTTCCAGGGCACGGGGATCGGCCTGCCGACCCTCAGGGCGGCGCGGCGGAACCTGTGAGCTACCGGCAGACCTCGCGCTCCACGATCCGGTAGCGGAGGCGGCCCCAGCGGTCGCGGAAGGGGATGCGCCGCGCCTCGATCCAGCAGCGGCGGCGGCGCCGGCCGCGACGGGGCGGGGGGCCGTACTGCGCCTCCTCCACCGTCGCGTCCATGTCGTCCATCAGGGGCTCCTCTGGCCGCGTCATCTCCGGCGGCGGCATGCGCAGCGCCGCATCGGCGGGGCGTGACAGCGTGGCGAGGGTGCCGGCCAGGGCGGCCAGGAGAAGGCGGCGGCGTTGCATCGGTGACTTCCCCGGAAGGATGCGCCGATGAAACGCCGCCGCCGCGGCCTGGTTTCAGAAACGCTCCAGCAGCGGGCCGCAGCCCGCGACCTTGTCCTGGATGCCCATGGTGCGGAGCGCATGCCAGTAGGTGGCGGTGTTGATGGCGATGACGGGCTTGCCGAGCCACATCTCCGCCATCACGGCGAGCTTCACCATGGACAGGTTCGTGCCGACCTGGACGATGGCGTCCACATCGTCCCCATCGATGGCCTTGATCGCCTCCACGCATTGCTTCGGCGTGACCTCCGCGATGCCGGTCCAGGAGGGGCAGCGCAGCGCGATGTCCTTCTTCACCGTGAAGCCCATGTCGGTGAAGTAGCGCGCCACCTGTTCGTTCATGGCGGGCCAGTAGGGGGAGAGGATCGAGATGTTCTTGACGCCGCCATAGGCGTTCATCGCCGCGGTGCAGGAATGGCTGCCGACGCTGATCCTGAGGCCGGAGAGATCCTCCACCTGCTTCACGAAGGCATCCGCGCCCTTGGCGCCGTCGAAGAAGGTGACGGCGGACATGCCCATGACCAGGTGGTCCGGCTTGCAGGTCATGACGGACTTCACGGCATCGAGCGTGTTGTTGCCGATGAGGCGCGCGCCGGCGAGGAAGGTCTCGTTGGAGATGGCGTCGGCATTCGGCGTGAAGATGCGGCTGTAGTGGTTGGTGACGCCCGCGGGGCGCATCATGTCGTAATCCGGCTGCACCACCGTATTGGTGGAGGGGCCCATCACCCCGAACTTGCAGCGCCAGCCCAGCACGTCACCCATCAGAGGCTCTCCATTCGCCAACCCGGCGGGCAGCCTGCCACGGTGCGTGGCAGGGGCCGGCCGGCGGGGCGATGATTTACCGTCCTGGCGGTCTTGCACAGGGGTGGGATACAACCCCACCCTCCGCGGCAAGGTTCCAGGAGCAGAAAGACGATGTCGATGCCCGTGTTCACGCGGCGTGGTGCCCTGTTGGCGGCTGGCGGCGCGCTTGCGCTGCCCGGCGTGGCGCGTGGCCAAGGGGGCAGCCAGGGAACGGGCGATTGGCCGAACCGGCCGATCCGCTGGATCAACCCGGGCCCGGCCGGCGGCGCCGGCGACGTTCTGTCCCGCCTGGTGGGGGACCGGCTGCAGGCGCGACTCGGCCAGCCCGTGGTGGTGGACAACCGGCCGGGGGCCGGGACGAATATCGGCATGACGGCGGTCGCCCGCGCCGCGCCGGATGGCTACACGGTGGGGCTGGCTTCCATCGCGGCGAATGCCGCGAACAAGTGGCTGTACCGCAACATGCAGTTCGACCCGGAGAAGGATTTCGCCGCGGTCGGCATGATCGCGCTGGTGCCGAACATCGTGGTGATCCCGCCCGCGGTGCCGGCGACGACGCTGCAGCAGTTCATCGCCTGGGCGCGGGCGCAGAACCGGCCGATCAATTTCGGCTCGGTCGGCGCGGGGTCGTCGCAGCACCTGGCGGGCAGCCAGTTCCAGGTGATCACGGGGCTGCCGATGCAGCATCTGCCCTATACGAACAGCGGCCAGATGAACACGGACCTGATCGAGGGCCGGATCGACATGCTGTTCCAGTCCATCTCCGCCGTGGCGCAGATGGCGCAGACGGGCCGGATGCGCCCGATCGCGGTGAGCGGCGCGGAGCGGGTCGCCGCCTTCCCGGACCTGCCGACGATGCAGCAGCAGGGCGTGGACATCGTCTCCACCGGCTGGTTCGGGCTCTGCACGCCGGCGGGGGTGCCGGAGCCGATCCTGGCGCGGCTGGAGGCGGAGCTGCTGGCTTCCATGGAGGAGCCGGCGCTGCGGGAACGGATCATGGCCGGCGGCTCCGTGCCGCGGCGCATGGGCCGCGTGGAGTTCGCGGAGTTCATGGCGGCGGAAAGCGCGCGCTGGCGGACGGTGATCCAGGCCGTGGGCGCGACGGCCGACTGATGACGGTCCAGGGCCGTCTCGGCCCTGGCCCAGGGGTCCGAAAGGGGGGGTCAAGGGGGAGCAGCGCTCCCCCTTGGTCGCCTGTCAGTTCACCCGCGCGCCCGAAACCTCCACCAGCCGCTGCCATTTCGGCGTCTCGCTCGCGATCAGCGCCGCCGCCGCGGCCGTGTTCTCGCTGACCACCGCGTCGTAGCCGAGGGGGCGCATCGCGTCCTTGAAGGATTGCGCCGACCCCACCTGGCGGATGGCGGCGGCCAGGCGCTCGACCTCCGCGGCCGGGGTCGCGGCGGCGGTCACGATCATGTTCCAGGAGCGGATGTCGAAGCCTTCCAGCCCCGGCGTCTCGGCGAAGGCGGGGATGGCGGGCAGCATGCCGAGGCGGCGGTCCGAGGAGGTGCCGAGGATGCGGATGCGCCCGGCCTCCAGCTGGGGGACCAGGGCGGTGGGGAGGTCGGCGCTGCCCTCGATGGTGCCGTTCAGCAGATCGGCCGTCATCTGCGCGCCGCCGCGATAGGGGATCTGGTTGAACTCCGCGCGGGACTGGGCGGAGAGGGCCGCCAGCGTCAGGTGGCTGACCGTGGCCGCGCCGGCGTGGGAGACCTTGAAGACGCCGGGGTTGGCGCGGCACCAGGCCAGCAGCGCCGCCATGTCCGTCCAGCCGCGCCGCGTCGCGACCTCCGTGTTCACGGCCAGCAGCACGGCGCTGTCGCTGATCTGGGTGATGGCGCGGAAGTCGCGCGCGACATCGAAGGGCATGGTCTGCTGCAGGAAGGGCGCGGCGCAGAGGGTCGCGGCGCCGATCACGCCGATGGTGGTGCCATCCGGCGGCGCCTTCGCCACCGCATCGGCGCCGATCAGCCCGCCGCCGCCGCTGCGGTTGTCCACCACCACGGATTGCTCCAGCACCGGCGCCAGGCGGTCCGCCAGCACGCGGCCCAGCCCATCCACGGACCCGCCGGGCGGGAAGGGGATGACGATGCGCAGCGGCCGGCGCGCTTGTGCGCGGGCGATGGACGGCACGGCGATGGTGGTGGCGGCCAGCAGCAGCCGGCGCGTCAGGCGTGCGGTCATCGCAGGGGCTCCCGTTGTTGCGGGAAGGGTAGGGATATCGGCGCTAACCCTGCAACGGTATCGCAGCCCGCGCGGCGATCGATGCCGGAATCGCACCGCGCTTCGCGGCTTCGCGCCACACACGCTCGATCGCGGCGCGGCCGCGGCGGGTGACGGCGGCGGCATCGACCGTGGTGGGGCGGCCGTCACGCAGCAGCACGCGGCCTTCCACCATGGCCAGCGTCAGGTCGGACGCGCTGCCATTGGTGATGAGCGATTTCAGCGGGTCCCAGACCGGCTGGTAGCGGGAGGAGGAGAGGTCGAACATCACGAGGTCCGCCCGCGCGCCCTTGGCCACCAGGCCGAGATCGTCGCGCCCCAGCGCCAGCGCCGCATCCCGCGTCGCGGCGCGCAGGATGCGGGGCGCGGCCAGGCCATGCGGCGTGCCGGACTGCACCTTGGCGAAGACCGCCGCCGTGCGGAGTTCGTGCAGCATGTCGAGCGTCACGCCATCCGTCCCGATGCCGAGGCGGAGCCCCGCGGCCTCCATCCGCGCCAGCGGCACGAAGCGGCCGGAGCGCGCGAAGGCGAGCGGGCAGGAGGCGAGTGCCGCGCCTTCCCGCGCGATCATCGCCATCTCCTCGTCCGTCGCGAACATGCCATGCGCCAGCACCACGCCGGGGCGGAGCAGGCCGAGGCGGCGCAGATGCTCGATGGAGCCCACGCCATGCGCGGCCTTCACGCGATCGATCTCGATCAGGTTCTGCGCGGCGTGGATGGAGACGATGGTGTCCAGCTCGCGGGCTTTCGCATCGACGCGCTTCAGCAGCTCCGGTGTGTTGCTGTCAGGGCCATGCGGGCCGAAGCCCACGCGGGTGACGCCGTGCCTGCCCTCGTCGAAACGCTCGAAGAGCTTGAGCGTCGCCTCGAAGCCCGTGTTGTCGGTCGGCGTGTAGATGGGCTTGCCATCGGCGCCCATGCCGACGGTTTCGCTGAACAGATAGGGGCAGGACCAGCTGCGCAGCCCGATCCGCTTGGCGCGTTCGATGAAGGGCCATTGCTGCACGCGATAGACGTCGAGAAGGCCGGTGGTGCCGCTGCGCAGCCCCTCCAGCAGCGCCATCTCCACCGCGTCGCCGATATCCTCCTCCGTCATCAGCGCGGCGGCGACATCGCCGAGCGGCATGAGGAGGGAGAAGACGATGTGGCCCGGCAGGTCTCCCGGTGCCAGTTCATCGGCCAGGCCGCGGAAGAGGGGGCCGGACATGGCGTGGTTGTGCAGGTTGATGAGGCCCGGCATCAGCAGGGAATCGGGGGCGGTGATGCGCTCGGCGTCCATCGTGGGCCGGTGCGGGGTGACATCGGCGATGGCGCCGTCCCGCACCACCACGTGATGGCCGGTGCGCAGGCCATGATCGGCGTCCCAGACCCAGCCGGGCTCGATGACCAGCGTCATGGCAGCACTCCCCTGAAATGGCCGATGAGGGCGGACAGCGTGAGGACCGACAGCGCGGTGGTGATGACGACGGCGGCGCCCGAGCGGTCCATGCCGATGGTGTAGCGGCGTGCGAAGATGAAGGCGTTGGCGCCGGTGGGCAGGGCGGACATGGTGACGGCGACGGCGGTCTCGATCGGGGTGATGCGCAGGGCGATCGCGATCAGCCAGACCAGGCCGGGCAGCGCCACCAGCTTCACCGCGATGATGGTCAGCGTCTCCGCCCAGGCGGCGCGGCCGCTGATGGCGGAAAGCCCGCCCCCGAGGCAGAACAGCGCGACGGCGGGGGTCGCATTGCCCAGCAATTCCAGCGTGCGCTCCATCGGGCCGGGCATGGTGAGGCCGAGCGAGGTCCAGGCCAGCGCGGCCACCACCGCCATCACCACCGGGTTGCGCGCGACGCCGCGCGCGGTGGTGACCGCGACGCGGCGCCAGGGCGCGTGCTCGTTCAGCCCCATCTCCGTCACGATGGTGGCGAGGCCCAGCAGCACCATGGTCTGCAGCGCGAGGATGCCGAGCATGGGCGGCACGCCGGCCTGGCCATAGGCGGCGACGATGATGGGCACGCCCATCATCAGCGAGTTGCCGAAGACGCAGGCCAGCGCGAAGAGCGCCGCTTCCGACAGCCCCATGCGGAAGAAGCGCCGCCCGGCCCAGGTGGCGAGCAGGAAGACCAGCACGCCGCCTGTCAGCAGCGCCGCCGCGGCGCCGCCGGCGCTGTCATGCGGCCTGGTGCCGCCGAGGAAGATGAGGGAGGGCGCGGCGAGGCCGAAGACGAAGGCCGACATGCCGTCGAAGGCCGCGCGCGGCAGCAGGGCCCGGCGGCCGGCGATGAAGCCGAGGCCGATCAGGGCGAAGACCGGGAGGACGACCTCGATGACGCCCCCCATGCGGCGCTACCGGCCCAGCAGCGTATCGACGAAGCCGGGCAGCCAGGGCTGGCGCGCGCGGGTGGTGCGCGCGGCGTGGAGGATGGCGCGGACTTCCGCGACGCAGGCATCGAAATCGCGGTTGACCAGCACGTGGTCGAAGTCGGACCAGTGGGTCATCTCCTCCCGCGCGATGGCCAGGCGCTTGACGATCTCGGCCTCATTCTCCTGCTGCCGGCCGCGGAGGCGGCGTTCCAGCTCCTCCATGGAGGGCGGCAGCAGGAAGATGCCGACGACATCCTGCGGCAGCTTCGCCTTCAACTGGCGATGGCCCTGCCATTCGATGTCGAAAAGCACGTCGCGGCCCTCGGCCAGCGCGGCCTCGACCGGCGCGCGCGGCGTGCCGTAGCGGCGGCCGAGGAAGCCGGCGTGCTCCAGCAGCTCATCCCGCTGGACCATTTCTTCAAATGCCTCGGGCGTCTTGAAGAAGTAGTGGACGCCATCGGTTTCAGCCGGGCGGGGGGCGCGGGTGGTGGCGCTGATGGAGAGCGAGAGGTCGGGCTCGGTCTCCAGGATTTTCCGGGATACGCTGGTCTTGCCGCCGCCAGGCGCGGCGGCGAGGACGAGGCAGATGCCGCGGCGGGCGGGGAGGGTGCGGCTCATTCGACGTTGGCCGCCTGTTCGCGCAGGCGTTCGATCGCGGCCTTGAGGTCGAGGCCGATGCGCGTCAGCGCGGTGCTGGCCGATTTGCTGCAGAGCGTATTGGCTTCCCGCACGAATTCCTGCGTCAGGAATTCCAGCTTGCGGCCGACGGCGTCGCCGGATTTCAGCAGGGACCGCGCCTCGTTGATATGGGCGGTCAGGCGGTCCAGCTCCTCCCGCACATCGGAACGCTGGGCGAGCAGGGCGACTTCCTGGGCGAGCCGTTCCTCCGGCACGCGGGCGCGGAGGTCGCCCTCGCCGAGCAGGTTCGCCAGGTTCTCCATGAGGCGGGCGCGCTGGGCGGCGGGCTGGCCGGCGGCTTCCTTCGCGGCGGCCTCCCGCAGCGAGGCGATCTCATCCAGCAGCGTCGTCAGGATGGTGGCGAGCTGCGCGCCTTCCCGGGCGCGGGAGGCGACCAGGCCATCGAGGGTCGTCGCGAAGGCGGTGGCGAGGGCGGCGCGGCGGGCTTCCTCCGCGGCCTCGTCGGGCTCCACCACCTCGGCCCGCAGCACGCCGGGCAGGGTCAGCACGGCTTCGGGGCTCGGGGGCGCGGCGCCGGGGATGCGGGCGGCGACGGAGAGCACCAGGGCGATGGCCTGTTCCAGCGCGGCGGGATCGGGGGTCAGGCGGGGGGCGCGTTCCTCCCGCTTCACGGTGAGCGTGGCGGAGACGTTGCCGCGCTTGAGGCGCTTGCCCAGCGCCTCCCGCAGCGCCGGCTCCAGCGCATCCAGCCCGCCGGGCAGGCGCAGCCGCAGGTCCAGGCCACGGCCGTTGACGCTGCGGAGTTCCCAGACGAAGGAGGTGCCGTCCGGCAGGGTGCCGCCTTCGCGCGCGAAGCCGGTCATGGAAGCGAGCTTGCTCATGGGGGGTTTCTCCCCCTTGTGAGGGTGGAGGGCAAGGTGGCGGCATACCCCTGGCGTGACGTGATGATCACCGGCGCGACCGGGGGGCTCGGCCGGGCGCTGGCGGAGGCCTGCGCGGCGCCGGGGGTGACGCTGCATCTGAGCGGCCGGGACGAGGCGCGGCTGGATGCGGTGGTGGCCGCCTGCGTGGCGCGCGGCGCGGCGGTCAGCCCCAGGGTGCTGGACGTGACGGACCAGGCCGCGATGGCGGATTGGGTGGCGGGGGCGGGCAGGCTCGACCTGGTGATCGCCAATGCGGGGGTTTCGGGCGGCACGGGTGGGCAGACGGAGCCGGCGGACCAGGTTGCCCGGATTTTCGCGACGAATGTGGGGGGCGTGCTGAACACGGCGCTGCCGGCGCTGGCGGTGATGGCCGGGCAGGCGCCGGATGCGGCGGGGGTGCGGGGGCGGATCGCGGTCATCGCCTCCATCGCCGCCTTCGTGGCGGCGCCGGGGGCGCCAGCCTATTGCGCCAGCAAATCGGCGGTGCAGCGATGGGCGGAGGCGCTGGATGCCAGCGAGCGGGCGCGGGGGATCCGGCTGCACGCGGTCTGCCCGGGCTACATCCGCACGGCGATGACGGCGCGGAACCCCTTCCCCATGCCGCTGCTGATGACGCCGGAGGTGGCGGCGGCGCGGACGCTGGCGGGGATCGCGGCGGGGCGGGTGCGGGTGGTCTATCCGCGGCGGTTGTATGCGGTGGCGCGTCTGGTGGGAGCGCTGCCGCCTGCGTGGCGGAACGCGATGATGGGGGTGGTGCCGGCGAAGCCGCGGGAGGGGTAGGGGGCGGAGCGGTATGACGATTCCGCCTGGACGTCATACTCGCCACGCCCCTAGCATCGGCGCTCCGAACCGGAGGCCTCCCCGTGCCGCAACTCCCCCGCCGCGCCCTGATCGCGGCCGCCCTGGCCGCGCCGTCCCTGTCCGGCGCGCGGGCGCAGGGGCAGGGGGGCGTCGTGCGGGTGGCGGTCTCCGCGCCGCGGGGCATCGGGGCGGCGGACCCGCACCTCGCCTCCGCCCATCCGGACCGCATGCTGGCCTCCTGGGTGCATGGCGCGCTGGTGCGGTTCCGGCCGGGCTCCACCAGCCCCGCCGAGATCGAGCCCGATTTGGCGGAGGCCTGGGAGCATTCGGCCGACCGGCGGGACTGGCTGTTCCGGCTGCGGCCGGGCGTGGCCTTCCATCGCGGCTTCGGGCCGGTGACGGCGGAGGATGTCGTCTTCAGCCTGCGCAAGGCGGCCAACCCCGCGACCTCCGCCCATGCCGGCGATTTCGCGGGACTCGAGGAAGTGTCGGCGCCGGATGCCTCCACGGTGCGGCTGCGCTGGCGCGTGGCGCCGCCGGCGCCGCTCGGGCCGCTGACCAATTATGCCGGCGGCTTCATCCTCTCCCGCCGCGCCATGGAGGCCGGCGGCGCGGAGGCCGGCATGGTGGGCTTCGGCCCCTTCGCGGTGGCGGAGCACCAGCCCGGCCAGTTCATGCGCCTGGCCGCCAACCAGGCCTATTTCCGCGGCCGGCCGCAACTGGAGCAGATCCTGTACCGCTTCGTGGGGTCGCCGGCGGTGGCGGACCTCGCCTTCCAGGCGAATGAGGTGGACATCATCGAGGGCCAGGGCGATCCCGCCTGGATCGCGCGGCTGCGCGCCGCCGGCGCCACGGTGGATGTGATCGAGCCGGCGGAGCTGTCGCAGCTGCATCTCAACGTCACGCGGGCGCCGCTCGATGATGTCCGGGTGCGGCGCGCCATCGGCCTGGCGGTGGACCGCGCGGCGCTGGCGCGCTGGCGGGGGGATGTGGCGCGGGCGGCGCGGGGGGTGCTGCCGGCGGGGACGCTGGGCTTCGTGGAGACGGGGCTGCCCGCGGTCGATCCCGAGGGCGCGCGGCGGCTGCTGGCGGAGGCGGGCTTCCCGGATGGCATCACGCTGCGCAGCATCCACACCAGCAACACCGGCATGCTGGGCGCCATCCAGGTGGTGCAGGCGCAGCTGCGCCGCGCGGGCATCACGCTGGAGGTGCAGGTGGTGGACCACCTCTCCTACCACGCCATGATCCGGCAGGACCTCAGCCCCGTGGTGCACTACTCCGCGGCGCGCTTCCCGGTGGCCGACGTGATGCTGACGCAGTTCTTCCACGGACGCAGCATCGTGGGCATGCCGGGGGCGGTGACCAACTTCTCCCATTGCCGGGTGGCGGATGACGCGATCGAGGCCGCGCGCGGGGCGACCGATGGCGCGGCGCAGATGGCGCATTGGGCGGAGGCGCAGCGGCGGATCGCGGCGGCGCATTGCGCCGTGCCGCTGGTGGAATCCCTGGGCGTCTGGGCGCGGCGCGCGCGCTTCGACTACGGCTTCGCGTTCCGCGGCGCGATGGCGACCGGGCCGCTGCTGACGGAGCGGTCGCGCTTCGCCTGAGGCTCATGCCAATGGCCGCCTGCGGCGGCTCGCTGGTCATGTTTTCCGATGCCTCGATCGCCGGCGCCCGCTCCGCGGGCTTGGCTTCGCCGGAGTTCCGGCGGGCGCCGTTCGGCGCCTCGGCCGGCCTTGCCGGCCGCAGGTCACGACATGTGCTCGGCGGTATCAGTCGTGGCGGTGGCCGCGCCGCCTTCCGGGGCGGGGGGCGGGCATCAGGTTCACGCGGCCCAGCCGCACGCCGCGTTCGGCGATCAGCGATTCGGCGAAGGGCCGCACCGCCCGCGCCTGGCCGCGCAGCAGCGCGACCTCCACGCAGTGATGCGCATCCAGATGGGCATGCAGCGTGGCCACGCTGAGGTCGTGGTGCGCGTGCTGCGCATCCAGCAGGCGGCGGCCCAGTTCGCGCTCCGCATGGTCATAGACGAAGCTGGCGACGGCGACGCATTCGCCCTCCGGGTCGCCCGCTTCCTCCGCGCTGCGGGCCAGGCCGCCATGCAGCAGGTCCCGCATCGCCTCCGACCGGTTGGCGTAGCCGCGCCGCGCCATGAAGGCATCCAGCGCCGCGGCCGTTTCGTCATCGAGCGTGATGGTGATGCGCTGCGTCATGGCCCGGCCCCGGGATGGTGGCTCACTGTCCGGTCTCGGCGGCGGGGAAGTTCAGCTCCAGCACCACGCCATTGGGGTCCGTGACGAAGAGCTGCGTCACGCCATCCCGCGGCACCACCTGTTCGCGGAAGGCCAGGCCATGGGCCTTCAGGCGCGCGCGCATGGCGGGCAGGCCGGTGGCGGCGAGGGCCACATGGTCGATCAGGCCGGTGGGCTGGGCGCGCCGCGGCGGGCGGGTGGCATCGGCGGCGCGGGGGCCGACCAGGTGGATGACGGGGGCGCCGCCGGCATAGAGCCAGGCGCCCGGGAAATCGAAGGGCGGGCGGTCGCCCTGCTCCAGCCCCAGCACGTCCCGGTAGAAGGCGATGGTGGCGTCCAGGTCCACGGCCCAGATGTTGATGTGCTCGATCCCGCCGATGGGCATGGATGCCTCCCCCTGTTCCGGGCTGCATCAGCGCATGCGCCGGGCCTGCCCGTCCAGGGTCAGGCGGGGGCCTTGCGGGGTGGGGGTTGGGAGGTGGCGAGCCAGACGCCGGCCAGCACGACCAGCCCGCCCAGCAGCACGCCCGCCGCCGGCCATTCGCCGAGCAGCAGGGCGCCGACGCCGGCGGCGAAGGGCGGCTGGATGTAGCCGACCATGGAGGCGTCCGTGACGCGGGCGCGCGTCAGCAGCCGGAGGAACATGGTCAGCGGGATGGCGGAGGTGAGGATGCCGAGCAGCGCGATGACGCCGAAGACCCAGGCGGGCTGGTCATAGGCGCCGATGCCGTTGAAGGGCAGGGAG
Source organism: Falsiroseomonas ponticola (assembly GCF_016805305.1). Classification (GTDB taxonomy): domain Bacteria; phylum Pseudomonadota; class Alphaproteobacteria; order Acetobacterales; family Acetobacteraceae; genus Falsiroseomonas; species Falsiroseomonas ponticola. The sequence continues at coordinate 264,166 of NZ_JAERQN010000002.1, forward strand.
AGCATGCCCGCCACCAGGCCGGAGACCACCTGCTGCCCCAGCACCAGCTGGGCGGAGGCGCCGGGCCGCGCCATGCGCGCGTAGAGCGTGCCGGCGGCGTAGGAGCAGCCGGAGACGAGGATCAGCAGCCCCCCGGTGAAGGAGGCATTCCCCGTGAGCGCCGCCGGGCCGAGGATGACGGCGATGCCGGCGAAGCCCAGCAGCAGCCCGGCCACGCCGCGCCAGCCCGGCCGGTCTCCGGGCAGCAGGACGCTGGCCATCAGCGCCACCTGGAGCGGCGTCGCGGCGTGGATCAGGGCGGCGGGCGCGGCCTCGATCCGGTCCAGCGCCAGGGCCGTCAGCAGGTTGGGCACCCAGCCATTGCAGGTGCCGAGCACGAGTGCCGCGCGCCAGACATTCCAGCCGCCGCCGCGCAGCTGGCCGGTGACGGCGAGGAAGGCGAGCACGCCCAGCGCCGCGAAGGCGCCGCGGCAGGCGGCGAGCGCGAAGGGCGGCATCTCCCCGGCCACCAGGCGGAGCAGGGGGAAGGAGGAGCCCCAGAGGCCGCCGATGACGATCAGGCGCCACCAGAGCGCCGGGCCGGCGAGGGGGGTCATGCGGCGGGGGGGCGCGTCACCGCGCGGGGGCCGCGGCGCGGGTTCGCTCGATCTCCCGCCAGCGGGCGACGTTGCGGTTGTGCTCCTCCAGCGTGCGGGCGAAGGCGTGGCCGCCGGTGCCATCGGCGACGAAGAAGAGGAAATCCGTGGCTTCGGGGCGGGTCACGGCGCGCAGGCTGTCGCGGCCCGGGCTGGCGATGGGGCCGGGGGGCAGGCCGCGGATGCGGTAGGTGTTGAAGGGGTGGTCGCGGTCGAGGTCGGCGCGGGTCAGGGGGCGTTCCAGCAGGCCGCCATCGGCGGCGGCATAGGCGGCGGTGGGGTCCGATTGCAGCATCATGCCCCGCCGCAGCCGGTTGATGAAAACGCCGGCGACGCGGGCGCGTTCGTCGCCGCGGCCGGTCTCGCGCTCCACGATGGAGGCGAGGATCAGGGCTTCCCGCGCCGTCGCGATGGGCAGGCCGGGCTGGCGGGCGGCCCAGATTTCCGCGAGTGCCTGCTCCATCGCCTGTTCGGCGCGGCGGACGACGGCGGCGCGGGTGTCGCCGAACTGGTAGCTGTAGGTCTCGGGCAGGATCTCGCCCTCGGCGATCTCGGGCATCTCGCCGGTCAGGCCCTCCGCGCGTTCCAGGATGGCGGTGATCTGGCGGGCGGTGAGGCCTTCGGGGATGGTGACGCGGCGCTGGACGGGGCGGGCCTTGCGCAGGATTTCCAGCACGTCGCGCAGGCTGGCGCGGGCGGGGAAGGTGAATTCGGCGGCGCGGACGGCGCCTTCGCCGCGCGTCAGCCAGACGGCGGCGAGGAAGGCGCGGGGGTCGGCGATGACGCCGCGCTCGGCCAGGGCCTCGGCGATGATGGTGGTGCCGCCGCGGGGGACGACGATCTGCGCGGGTTCGGCCAGGGGGCCGGGGGCGGTCCAGGCGCGGTGGGCATACCACCAGGCCCCGCCGCCGAGGCCGGCGATGATGAGCAGGACGAGGAGGAGAGCGACGAGGCGGCGCATGGCCTAGTCCTGGCGTCGCCGTGCCACTCTGGCAAGGCGCCCGCGCGTCAAACTCCGCGCGGGCGGGTCGGTGTGGGGGCGGATCGGTTGGCGGGGTGGCGCCGGCGCCCGGCGGTTGAGGGCGGAAAAAGGCGGACCGGCCGCCTGGCCGGTCCGAGCGCCCGAAGGGGGGCCGCCGGTTGTCCGGCGAAGCCAAGCCGGCGAATGCCGCCGCCCGGCGCTTGAGGGCACAGAAAGCCGGACCGGCTTCTTGGCCGGTCCGAGCGCCCGAATGGGCGCCGCCGGCAGTCCGGCGAAGCCAAGCCGGCGGAGCCGGCGCCCGGCGTCTGAGGGCACAAAAAGGCGGACCGGCTTTGGGGCCGGTCCGAGCGCCCGAACGGGCGCCGCCGGCAGTCCGGCGAGCCAAGGCGGCGGATGCCGCCGCCCGGCGCTTGAGGGCACAAAAAAAGACCGGCCTTTCGGCCGGTCCGAGCGCCGCCGGAGGCGGTCGTGGCTAGGCCGCTTTCTTGAAGATGATGCTGGCGTTGGTGCCGCCGAAGCCGAAGCTGTTGGACAGCGCGATGTCGATCTTCCGCGGCTGGGCCTGCAGGGCCACGCGGTCGATCGGGCTTTCGCGGGACGGGCTTTCCAGGTTCAGGGTCGGCGGCGCCACGCTGTCGCGGATGGCGAGGATGGAGAAGATGCCCTCCACCGCGCCCGCCGCGCCCAGCAAATGGCCGATGGCCGATTTGGTGGAGGACATGGCGAGGTTCTTCGCCTCGTCGCCCCAGAGCCGCTCCACCGCCTGCAGCTCCAGGTCGTCGCCCATCGGCGTGGAGGTGCCATGCGCGTTGACGTACTGGATATCGGCGGGGGAGAGGCCGGCGCTGCGGAGCGCGGCGCGCATGGCGCGGAAGGCGCCGTCGCCATCCTCGGTGGGGGCGGTGATGTGGTAGGCGTCGCCGGACATGCCGTAGCCGATGACCTCGGCGTAGATCTTGGCGCCGCGGGCCTTCGCGTGCTCCAGCTCCTCCAGCACCAGCACGCCGGCGCCTTCGCCCATGACGAAGCCGTCGCGGTCCTTGTCCCAGGGGCGGCTGCCCTTGGTGGGGGCGTCGTTGAAGGCGGTGGAGAGGGCGCGGGAGGCGCAGAAGCCGGCCATGCCGATTTCCGCCACGGCGGCTTCGGCGCCGCCGGCCACCATGACGTCCGCATCACCCAGCGCGATCAGCCGCGCCGCATCGCCCAGCGCATGCACGCCGGTGGCGCAGGCCGTGACCACGGCGTGGTTCGGGCCCTTGAAGCCGTAGCGGATGGAAACGTGGCCGGAGGCCAGGTTGATCAGCGCCGAGGGGATGAAGAAGGGCGAGATGCGCCGCTGCTTGCCCTGCGCGATGAGGAGGGAGGCCTCATAGATCGTGGGCAGGCCACCGATGCCCGACCCGATCATGACGCCGGTGCGGCAGCGGGCTTCCTCCTGGTCGGGACCAGGCATCCAGCCGCTGTCCTCGACCGCTTCCTGCGCCGCGACGAGCGCGAGCTGGATGAAGCGGTCCATCTTCTTCTGGTCCTTGACGGGGATCCACTCGTTGATGTCGAGCTTCCCCTCCGCCTTGGTGCCGACCGGCACCTGGCCGGCGATCTTCGCCGGCAGGTTGCTGACGTCGAAGGACTGGATCGCCGCCAGCCCGCTTTCGCCGGCCAGCATGCGCTTCCAGACATTCTCGACGCCCAGGCCGAGCGGGCAGGCGATGCCCATCCCCGTGACGACGACGCGCCGCGGCGCCTCGAGATGAACGAACACCCCTGGATCCCCTACCCTACCGACCGGTCGCCTTGTTCAGGCGGACTTCTGCTTCTCGATGTAGTCGATCGCGTCCTTGACGGTCGTGATCTTCTCGGCGGCGTCGTCCGGGATCTCGACCCCGAAGGCTTCCTCGAAGGCCATGACCAGCTCGACCGTGTCGAGGCTGTCCGCGCCCAGGTCGTCGATGAACGACGCCTCGGTCGTCACCTTGGATTCCTCGACGCCGAGGTGCTCCACGACGATCTTCTTCACCTTGTCGGCGGTGTCGCTCATCCCGCGATATCTCCTGCTGGTAAGTGCCGTGCTGCGAACGCGATGCGTGCGCGCCCGGCCCTTGGTTCCGGGGCGGCGCCGCTTAACATGGATGCGTCATCTGGCCTAGGCGCGCGCCGCGCGCAAGCCGCCCGGGGGCCTGAACCGGCGCAAAGGCGGGGGAAATCCCTGCCTTTTTGCCGGCGGGGGGCGGATGGCCCCCCTGCTCCGCCCCCCGGTGGCGCATCGAATCGGGGGCGTCAGATCATCGCCATCCCGCCATTGACGTGCAGCGTCTGGCCCGTGACCCAGGCGGCTTCCGGGCTGGCGAGGTAGGCGACGGCGGCGGCGATGTCCTCCGGCGTGCCCATCTTCTGGGTGGGGATGCGCGTCAGCAGCGCGGTGCGGGCGGCTTCGGGCAGGGCATCCGTCATGGCCGTCTTCACGAAGCCGGGGGCCACCACATTCACCGTGACGCCGCGGGTCGCGACTTCCTGGGCCAGCGACTTCGACATGCCGATGAGGCCCGCCTTGGCGGCGGCGTAGTTGGCCTGGCCGGCATTGCCGGTGACGCCGACGATGGAGGCGATGGAGACGATCCGCCCCTGGCGGCGCTTCATCATGCCGCGCAGCGCGGCGCGGGCCAGGCGGAAGGGGGCGTTGAGGTCCACTTCCAGCACCGCGTTCCAGTCGGCGTCGCCCATGCGCAGCGCCAGCATGTCCCGCGTGAAGCCGGCATTGTTGACCAGGATGTCGAGGCTGCCGAGCTCGGCCTCCACCTTCTCCACCAGCGCGGCGGGGGCGGCGGGGTCGGCGAGGTCGGCGGGCGCGACCAGGACGCGGTCGCCGCCGAGTGCCTCGGCCAGGGCGGCCAGCTCCGCCTCCCGCCGCCCGGTGATGGCGACCTTGGCACCTTGCGCGTGCAGCGCGGTGGCGATGGCGGCGCCGATGCCGCCCGTGGCGCCGGTCACGAGCGCCACCTTGCCGTCCAGACGGAACATCAGCCTGTCTCCCCGCCTGCATCCAGGCGCTTGATCATGGTGAAGCGCGTCTGGCCCGGGGGGCAGTCGGGGATGGCCCCGACGACGCGGTAGCCCTGCTTTTCATAAAAGCCGCGGGCCTGGAAGGTGTAGGTATCGAGCCTGGCGCCGATGCAGCCGCGGGCGCGGGCTTCCGATTCGGCGGCCGCCAGAAGCCGGGCGCCCCAGCCGCCGCCGCGGAGCGCGGGCGGCACGGCCAGGTTCTCGACATAGAGCCAGGACCAGCCGGTGCGCCCGACCAGCCCGCCGGCCACCGCGCCGGCCTCGCTTCGCAGCAGGATGCAGAGCGGGCGGGTGTCATGCGGGAAGCCGGCCGCCGCATTGGCGTCCCGCAGAGCGCCGCGTGCGGCCGCCTCCTCCGCCGCCGTGGGGGCGGCGGTCAGGTGGAGGGTGACCGTCACAGCGCCTTGAGGAAGGCTTCGATGTCGGCGGGGGTGCCGACGGCGCTGGCCTGGGCTTCCGGCATCAGGCGCTTCATCAGCCCCGTCAGCACCTTGCCGGAGCCGACCTCCACGAAGCGGTCGCAGCCCATGGCGCCCATGGCCAGGATGCATTCGCGCCAGCGCACCGTGCCGGTGACCTGGCGGACCAGCAGGTCCCGGATGGTGTCGGGGTCCGTCGCCTTGGCGGCGGTGACATTGGCGACGACCGGCACGAGCGGCGCGGCCATCGCGGCCTTGGACAGCGCCTCCGCCATCGCATCCGCGGCCGGGGCCATGAGGGCGCAGTGGAAGGGGGCGGAGACGGGCAGCTTCATGGCGCGCTTCACGCCGGCGGCCTTGGCACCCTCGATCGCGCGATCCACCGCGGCGGTGGCGCCGGAGATGACGATCTGCCCGCCGCCATTGTCGTTGGCGATCTCCACCACCTCCCGCTTCCCCGTCTCCGGGTCCGCGGCGGCGGCGGCGCAGATGGCGGCGGCCTGGTCGAATTCGGCGCCGAGCAGGGCGGCCATGGCGCCGGTGCCGGGGGGCGTTGCCTGCTGCATCGCCTCGCCCCGCAGGCGGAGCAGGCGGGCGGCGGTGGCCAGGCTGAAGGTGCCGGCGGCGGCGAGGGCCGCGTATTCGCCGAGCGAATGGCCGGCCACGAGGGCGACGCGGTCGCGCAGCGCGAAGCCGCCCTCCTTCTCCAGCACCCGCACCACGGCCAGGGAGACGGCCATGAGCGCGGGCTGGGCATTGGCGGTGAGGGTGAGTTCCTCGGCCGGGCCCTCGAACATCAGCTTCGAGAGCTTCTGGCTGAGGGTGTCGTCCACTTCCTGGAACACTTCCCGGGCAATGGGGAAGGCCGCGGCAAGGTCGCGGCCCATGCCGGGGGCCTGGCTGCCCTGGCCGGGAAAGGTGAAGGCGAGAGCCATTTTTTGTCCGTGTGACCCTGGTGTGACGCGCGCGGGCCCTAGGCCGGGAATGGCGGGAGCGTCAAGGGTGGGGGTTCACGCGGCGGTGAGCGGGCGGGCCGGGCCCGCTGGCCCTGGCGCGGCGTCCGGGCTATCTGGCGGGGCATCCACCCGAACCGAGCAAGAAGGGCCTTCCGCCATGCCGCTCCTCCGCGTCGTCAACCGCAAGCGCCGCAAGGCCCTGGCCAACCTCAAGGGCGCCGACCTGAAGGAGCGCCTGTCCGCCGCCGCGAAGCGCCTGAAGGCGAAGCGCCGCCGCGGGCTGTGAGCTGACCGGCGGGGCGGCGACGCCCCCGGTTGCGTGACGAAGGGCGCGCCTGGCCAGGCCGGGCGCGCCCTTCGCATGTCCGGCCTGCCCGATTCATTTCTTGCCCCGGCGGGTCCGGCGTGCTTTACGCCGCGCTTCCCTGCCGGGACCCGAGGCATCGGTCCCGGCTATGCCCGTTCGTGCGTATTCCGGCATGGTGCCGGGGGCGCCTGGGCTGAGACAGCCGGAGGGACCCGATGCCCTTGTATGAATGCGTGCTCATGGCGCGCAACGACATCACGCAGCAGCAGGTCGAGGCGATCGCCGCCCAGGTGGCGACGACGGTCGGCGAGCAGGGCGGCGAGGTCAAGAAGCAGGAATACTGGGGCCTCCGCGGCCTCGCCTACAAGATCAAGAAGAACCGCAAGGCGCATTACATGCTCCTCGGTATCTCCGCGCCCCCGGCCGCCATGCAGGAAGTCGAGCGCCAGCTCGGCCTGCATGAGGATGTGCTGCGCAGCCTGACGCTGCGGATCGAGGCGATCGACGAGGCGCCGTCGGCCATCCTGGCCCGCCGTGGCGAGGATCGCGAGCGTGACCGCGGCTTCCGCGGCCCCCGCCCGGCCGGGCGCTTCGGCTCCGGCCGCACCGGCGGCGGGCGCGAGCGCGACGACCGCGAGGAATACCGCGCGCGGCCGCGCGAGGAAATGGACATGGGCGCGGGCGAGGAGTGAGCTGAGATGTCGGACCGCAACGACGAGATCTCCCTGAACCCCGCCATGCGCCGCCCCGCCGTGGGCGCGCGCCGGCCGTTCTACCGCCGCCGCAAGTCCTGCCCCTTCTCCGGCCCGAACGCGCCGAAGATCGACTACAAGGATGTGCGCCTGCTGAGCCGCTTCCTGTCGGAGCGCGGCAAGATCGTGCCGAGCCGCATCACGGCGGTGAGCGCGAAGAAGCAGCGCGAGCTGGCGAACGCCATCAAGCGCGCGCGCTTCCTGGCCCTGCTGCCCTACGTCATCAACGACTGACGGGCGCCCGGGGAAAGGGGCCGAGGCCGGCATGACCGCGGACAGCACGCAGCAGGAGACGGGGGAGGATCGGCGCATCGCGTCCGATCCCCGCTGGCTTGCCGCGGGTGCCGCCGGGCTGGCCGCGGCGGTCCTGACCCTGTGGGGCTTCCGGGGCATGCCCGGGGGCGCGCTGACGCTCTGGCTGGCGCCGATGCCGCTGTTCATGGCGGGCATCGGCTTCGGCGCGGGGGCGGTGATCGCGGCGGTGGGCGTGGCGCTGGTCGCGGTCATGGCCGTGGGCACCAGCCTGGGCGCCGGGCTCTTCCTCGGCATCTTCGGCGCGCCGGTGGCGGCGCTGGTCCTCGTGGCCCGGCGCGGGCCGACGGCGGTGACGGGCATGCCGGACCTGGCCGCGCCCTTCACCCTGCTCGGCATCCTGCCGGCGGCGGGGGTCGCGGTGGCGGCCTGGCTGCTGTCCGACGTGCCGGGCGGGCTGGAGGGGGCGCTGCGCGGCGCCGTGGAGCAGGCGATGTCCCGCATGGGGCTGCCGGCTTCCGACGGGATCGTCGCGGAGCTGGTGCGCGTGAAGGCGGCCGCGATCGGCTTCTGGGTCACGCTGGCCCTGCTGATCAACGCCGCCGCCGCATCCGGCCTGCTGGTGCGCTTCGGCATCATCACCGCCCGGCCTGCCTTCCGGGAGGCGCGGCTGCCGGCCTGGTACGCCCTGCTGCCCGCGCTGGCGCTCGGCCTCTGGCTGGTGGCGGCGGAGGGCAGCGATGCGGTGGAGCTGTCGCTGCTGCTGGCGCTGCTGGTGCCGGTCTTCCTGCATGGTCTGGCCGCCTTCCATCGCGCGACCCGCGCGCTGCGCGGCCGCCCCATGGTCCTGGGGGGCGCCTATGCGGCGCTTCTCATCATGTCCGTCCCGGTGGCGCTGGCCGTCACGGGTTACGGCCTGTTCGATATCCTCAACGGAACACGGGGCCGGCGCGGCGCGCCGCCCCCCCAGCGCTGAAACGGTGCAGCCATGATCGAAGTCATCCTGATGCAGAGGGTCGAGAAGCTCGGCCAGATGGGCGAACTGGTGAAGGTCCGCCCGGGTTACGCCCGCAACTTCCTGCTGCCGCAGGGCAAGGCGATCCGCGCGAACAAGGACAACCTCGCGCGGTTCGAGCGGGAGCGCGCGCAGCTCGAGGCGCTGAACCTCAAGAAGCGCGAGGAGGCCGAGCGCATCGCCGAGCGCGTGCACGGCCTGACGGTCGTGATCATCCGCTCCGCCGGCGAGAGCGGCAGCCTCTATGGCTCCGTCTCCGGCCGCGACATCGCGGAGGCCTGCAAGGCCTCGGGCCTCACGCTCGACCGCAGCCAGGTGCTGCTGGAGCAGCCGATCAAGACGCTGGGTCTGACCCAGGTCCGCGTGGCGCTGCACCCGGAGGTTTCCATCCCGGTGGGCGTGAATGTCGCGCGTTCCGTCGAGGAGGCCGAGAAGCAGGCCCGCGGCGAGGATCTGCGCGCCGCCGACCAGGCGGAGGAGGAGAGCCTGGAGGCCGAGCTGGCCGCCGAGCTGGCTGAGCTGGGCGCGGCGTCCGAGCGGGATTGATTGCAGGGGGACGCCGTCCCCCTGCACCCCCTGCCAAGGGGCAGCGGCCCCTTGGAACCCTTGTATTTGAGATGGTCCAGGGGGGTCTCCCCCCTGGCGGGTGGGGTTTGGGGAGGGCAGCGCCCTCCCCATCTTCATTTGTCCCCCCTCGTCCCCGCTATCCACAGTCATCCACCGCCGGACGGGGGCGCGCCCGACTCGTCCGGCGCGCTATGATCGCGCCATGAACACCTTCGGCGCCCCCCCCAGCCCCGCCTTCGGCGGCGACGGCCTGCTCGGCCTTTCCCAGCGCCTGCCGCCCGCGAATCTGGAGGCCGAGCAGTCGCTGCTCGGCGCGCTGCTGGCCAACAACAAGGCCTATGAGCGCGTCAGCGAATTCCTGGCCGCGGAGCATTTCGCCGATCCGATCCATGGCCGGATCTATGGCGCCATCCAGCGGCGGATCGAGGCCGGGCAGCTGGCCGATGCCGTCACGCTGCGCGCGGAGTTCGAGCATAACGGGCTGCTGGATGAGGTGGGGGGCACCGCCTATCTGGGCCAGCTGCTGGGCGCCATGGTCGGCATCATCAATGCCGGCGAATACGGGAAGGTCATCCACGATGCCTGGATGCGCCGCCAGCTGGTGGATCTGGGCGAGGTCATCGTCAACCGCGCCTTCGGGGCGGAGCCGGAGCTGGATGGCCGGCAGCAGCTGGAATCCGCCGAGCAGGCGCTGTTCGACCTGGCGAAGGACAATGGCTCCGACGGCGGCTTCGTGCATTTCGAGAAGGCGCTGGCGACCGCGGTGCAGCACGCGGCGGCCGCCTTCTCCAACCCCGGCGGGGTCAGCGGCCTGTCCACGGGGCTGCGCGACTTCGATGCGAAGACGGGCGGGCTGCACAAATCGGACCTGCTGATCCTCGCGGGGCGCCCGGCCATGGGCAAGACGGCGCTGGCCACCAAGATCGCCTTCGGCGCGGCGCGCAGCATCCTGCGCAAGGCGCGGGAGGCCGACCCGAATGCGGTGCCGCGCGGCGGCGTCGCGATCTTCTCGCTCGAAATGTCCTGCGACCAGCTGGCGACGCGCCTGCTGTCGGAGGAGGCGCGGATCAGCGGCGACCGCATCCGCCGCGGCGACATCCTGCAGCGGGATTTCGACAAGTTCCTGGAGGTGAGCCGGGAATTGCAGGCGCTGCCGCTGTGGATCGACGACACGCCGGCCATCACCATCAGCGCGCTGCGGACGCGCTGCCGGCGCCTGCAGCGCACGCGGGGGCTCGACCTGGTGGTGGTGGACTACCTGCAGCTGATGCGCCCCGCGGCGGGCACCAGGCCGGAAAGCCGCGTGCTGGAGATCAGCATGATCACGCAGGGGCTGAAGGCGATCGCGAAGGAACTCTCGATTCCGGTCATCGCGCTGTCCCAGCTCTCCCGCCAGGTGGAGAGCCGGGAGGACAAGCGGCCGCAGCTGGCGGATCTGCGCGAATCGGGCTCGATCGAGCAGGACGCGGATATGGTGATGTTCGTCTATCGCGACGAATACTACCTGCAGCAGCGGCAGCCGAAGGAGCTGAACTTCGAGAATCCGCAGAAGCTGCAGGAAGCCATGGAGAAGTGGCAGAAGGACATGGAGGGCGCGCACAACAAGGCGGAGCTGATCATCGCCAAGCAGCGCCACGGACCCACGGGCACCATCAAGCTGTTCTTCGAGGGCGAGTTCACGCGCTTCGGCGACCTCGACCAGCATCACGATGGCGGCGGCTATGGCGATTGAGGGAGTCGCCATCCGCGCCGCGGTGCCGGGGGATTTCGCCGCCTGGCTGCCGCTCTGGCATGGCTACAACGCATTCTACGGGCGGGCGGGGGAGACGGCGCCGGCGGTGGCGCTGACGGCGGCGACCTGGGAGCGTTTCTTCGACGGCATGGAGCCGATGGAGGCGCTGGTGGCGGAGGCCGGCGGCGGGCTGGTCGGGCTCGCCCACATCATCTTCCACCGCAACACGGGCCTGGTCGGGCCGACCTGCTACCTGCAGGACCTGTTTGCCGCGCCGGATGTGCGCGGGCAGGGGGTGGGGCGGGCGCTGATCGAGGGCGTCTATGCCCGCGCGCGGGCCGCCGGGGCGCGGCGCGTCTATTGGCACACGCATGAGAGCAATGCGGTGGCGCAGCGCCTCTATGACCAGGTGGCGGAACGGTCGGGCTTCATCGTCTATCGGCAGGATCTCTGATGGTTCCGGGACAGGGCGTGCTGCGGATCGACCTTTCCGCCATCGTCGCGAACTGGCGGGACCTCGTCGCGCGGCATGGCGCGCCCTGCGCGGGGGTGGTGAAGGCGGATGGCTATGGGCTGGGCGCCGCCACAGTCGCGGGCGCGCTGCGGGATGCGGGGTGCGACACCTTCTTCGTGGCGCATCTGACGGAAGGCCTGGCGCTGCGCCAGGCGCTGGGGGCGGGGCCCGCCATCATCGTGCTGAACGGCTTCCCGCCGGGGGCGGATGGGGAGGCCGGGCTCTGGCCCGTGCTGAACGGGCTTTCGGACGTGGAGGCGCATGCGGCGGCGGGGCGCGCGGCCGGGGTGGCGCGGCCGGCGGTGCTGCACCTCGATACCGGGATGGCGCGGCTCGGGCTGGATGCCGGGGAACAGGCCAGGCTGGCGGAGGAGCGGGGGCGGCTCGACGGCCTCGGCCTGCGCTACGTCATGACCCACTTGGCCTGCGCGGATGAGCCGGGGCACGCGCTGAACGCCCGGCAGGCCGCGCGCTTCGGGCTGGCGGCGGCGCGGATCGCGCCGGGGGTGAAGCGCAGCTTCGCCAATTCCTCGGGCCTCTTCCTGGGGCCCGACTATGCCTCCGCCCTCGCCCGGCCGGGCTGCGCGCTGTACGGCATCAACCCGACGCCGGGCGAGCCGAACCCGATGCGGCAGGTGGTGACGCTGGAGGTGCCGGTGCTGCAGATCCGCACCATCGCGGCGGGTGATACCGTTGGTTACGGGGCTTCCTGGGCCGCGAAGGAACCCCGGCGGGTTGCAACCGTTGCGGCGGGCTATGCCGATGGCTACCTTCGGAGCCTCTCCGGCCGGTCGCTGGCGCTGCTGCGCGGGCGAGCCGTGCCCCTCATTGGCCGGGTATCGATGGACCTGACGACCTTCGACGTGACGGATGTGCCGGAAGCCCGGGTCGGCGACAGCATGATGCTGATCGGCGGGCCCGGAAACACGCCCGACGACATCGCGGCGCGCTGCGGCACCATCGGGTATGAGGTGCTGACGAGCCTCGGCGCGCGCTACGCGCGGCTGCATAGCGGCGGCGCCTGATCGCCTTGGATCGCACCCTGGACCTGACCGCGGCCCTCGGCCGGGTCGTCATCGGCTTCCTTCGGTCGGTCGGCGCCATCGCGATCTTCGCGGCGGAGGCGATCAGCCACCTGGTGCGGCCGCCCTTCCATGGGCGGCTGTTCCTGAAGGCCTTCATCGAGATCGCCTGGTTCAGCCTGCCGGTGGTGGCGCTGACGGCGGTCTTCACCGGCATGGTGCTGGCGCTGCAATCCTATACCGGCTTCTCCCGCTTCAACGCGGAAGGGGCCGTGGCGAATGTGGTGGTGCTGTCCATCACCCGCGAACTGGGCCCGGTGCTGGCGGGGCTGATGGTGGCGGGGCGGATCGGCGCGGCCTTCGCGGCGGAGATCGGCACCATGCGGGTGACGGACCAGATCGACGCGCTGTCCACGCTCTCCACCAACCCGATGAAATACCTGGTCACGCCCCGCATCCTGGCGGGGACGCTGGCGCTGCCGCTGCTGGTGGTGGTGGCGGACATATTGGGCGTGATGGGCGGCTGGCTGATCGGCACGCAGCAGCTGGGCTTCGCCTCCGGCGCCTATCTGAAATCCACCTTCGACTTCCTGCAGATGTCGGACGTGGTCTCCGGCCTGATCAAGGCGGCGGTGTTCGGCTTCGTGATCACGCTGATGGGGTGCTGGGCGGGCTACCAGTCCGGCGGCGGCGCGCAGGGCGTGGGGCGTGCGACGACCTCGGCCGTGGTGGCGTCCTCCATCCTGATCCTGGCGCTGGACTACATCCTGACCGCCATCCTGTTCGCCCGATGAGTAGCGAGACGCCGAAGATCAGGCTGCGCGGGCTGACGAAAGCCTTCGGGCCGAAGGTGGTGCTGGATGGCGTGGACCTGGATATCCGGGCGCGGCATTCGATGGTGATCCTGGGGGGATCGGGGTCCGGGAAATCCGTGACGCTGAAATGCATCCTGGGCCTGATCCAGCCCGATGCCGGCACGATCGAGATCGATGGCCAGGATGTGGCGCGGATGAGCCGGCGGGAGCGGGAGGCGCTGAACGACCGCATCGGCATGCTGTTCCAGAACGGCGCGCTGTTCGACAGCCTGCCGGTCTGGGAGAATGTCTGCTTCAAGCTGCTGGCGCAGCGCCGCATCTCTCGCCGCGCGGCCCGCGACAAGGCGGCGGAGGTGCTGGCGCAGGTGGGCCTAGCGGCGAGCGTCGGCGACCTGTCGCCGGCGGAGCTTTCGGGCGGCATGCAGAAGCGGGTGGGGCTTGCGCGCGCCATCGCGGCGGAGCCCGACATCATCTTCTTCGACGAGCCGACCACGGGGCTCGACCCCATCATGGGCGCGGTGATCGACGGGCTGATCGTCGATTGCGTGGAGAAGCTGGGCGCGACGGCGGTTTCCATCACGCATGACATGGCGAGTGCCCGGCGGATCGGCGATGACGCGGCGATGATCCACAAGGGAAGGATCGTCTGGCGGGGCGGCGCGGCCAAGCTCGGCGAGACGGGGAATGCGATGGTGGACCAGTTCGCGCGGGGGGAGCGCGAGGGGCCGATCCAGATGGAGCTGAGGAAGTAGCGCCCCTGGGCGGTGGCATCTGGCCGCCAGACGGGATGCGGGCGACCTGCACGACGCGAAGGCGCAGCCGCCAGCCCCGGCAGGCGCATCCGGCCGCGCGTCTCCAGGATCACCCGAACAGCCGCTGCAGGGGCGGTGGCAGCGCCTGTTCGGTCCTGGTCAGGAAGCGCAGGAAGTCCGTGAACCGGTGGGTGACCTGCTTGTAGTCCAGGTCCTCCTTCGGTCCATCCAGCCGCTGGCAGGCGGTGAACCAGCGCTGGGACAACGCCAGCCAGTCCGATTCCTCGCCTTTCATCTCCTGCTGCCAGGCCTGGCAGGCGGCGGCGGTCAGCGCCGGCTCATCCTGGAACATGGCCAGGATCATGACCCTCGCCCGCTCGACACCCAGATCCCGTCGCTTCCCGCCGGTGATCTCGGCGGGCAATGGGGTCGTCGAACCCTCGATATCGAGTTCCGAAACGTCGATCGCCTCCGTCAGCAGGTCGGTGAAGATGATGCTGAGGTTCAGATAGTCCTCGATGACGGAGTCCGTTCGCAGGACCGCGTCTTCGCGATAGGCAGCCACGAAGGCGTCCTGAAGCTGCGCGATGGCTTGATCGGCCTGGGCGCGCTGCTTCCGGTCATTCATGATCTGATGCATGCGGGCGCGCATGTCCGTGCCGCCCGCTGCCAGGTCCGTGAGGAGGACCTGGCGCCAGACATGACGATCCGACAGGCGCGGCTTTTCCATCGTGGGGATTCCTGGGGCATTCCGGGCGATTGATCCGAGTGTGACACATGGTGGCGCGCTTGAAGCCGGCACCAGCTGACGCCATTCTTTCCGTCAGTTGGAGGTCGCCATGTCCGCCACACTGCATCCCGCGCCCGCCGCGACGCCCGGCCCGATCCCGAATTTCGCCAGCGAGGCGGAGCGCGCACAGTTCACGCCGGTGGCGCTGAAGGCGCTGAGGCGGCTGCTGGAGGCCTGGGGGGTGACGGGGCATGAGGCGGCGACGCTGCTTGGCGTTTCCGCCACCACCTGGGACCGGATGCGCGCCGGGCGGTGGTCCGGCACCCTGTCGCAGGATCAGCTGACACGGGCCTCCGCGCTGATCGGGCTCTACAAGGGGCTGCACCTGCTGTTCGCCGATGGGATGGCGGATCGCTGGCCGGGGCTGCCGAACCGCAACCCGCTCTTCGGCGGCCGCACGCCGCTGGTCGCCATGGCGGAGGACGGCATTCCCGGCATGATCGAGGCGCGGCGCCTGGTGGATGCGATGCGCGGCGGGCTGTGATCCCGGCCGTCGAAGGCTTTCCCGTCCGGCTGCAGGCGCTGCCGCGGACCATCCGGCTGGTGACGACGGCGCGGCTGCGCGAGGCGGTGCTGAAGGCGCTGGCCGATACGACGGAGGAGCTGGACCTGCTGGCGCGGCTGGAGGGGGCGACGAGTGCCAGGCTCGGCGCGGCGGCGGGAAGGCTGCCCGGGCTGCCGCCGGAGGACCTGGTCGGGCGGGTGCCGCATGCTGCCTTCGTCAATGCCGCCTTCGCCTATGCGCAGCCGCGCTCGCTCAACCGGTTCAACGGGCCGGGGCGCGGCGCCTGGTATGCGGCGATGGCGGTGCGGACGGCGCTGGCGGAGGTCAGCTTCCACCTGACGAACCATCTGCGCGACGCCGGCGTCTTCGAGGCGGTGGTCGAGTATGTGGAGATGCATGCCGCCTTCGCCGGTGCCTTCCTCGATCTGCGGGAGGCGGCGCCGCCGCCGGACTGCCTGCATCCGGACCCCGCGCGGGGCTATCCCGCCGGCAATGCGCTGGCGGCGGCGGTGATGGCGGCGGGGCATAACGGCATCCTCTATCCGTCGCTGCGCGATCCCGGCGGCATCTGCCTGGTGGCGCTGTGGCCGCATGCCGTGCAGTCACCGGCGCAGGGGGCGATCTGGCGGTTGCGCTGGGCGGGGCGCGCGGAGCCGGAGGTGGAACGGGTGGCGGGGTAGGGGAACCCGCTTTGGTGCCGGGCGTGATGGCCCCTTCGGGAGAGGGAGCATCACGCCATGGACATGGATCGCTGCATCGCTGCGTGCCTGGATTGCCACCGCACCTGCCTCGCCACCATCCAGCATTGCCTCGGCCTGGGCGGGCATCATGCGGAGGCCGGGCATATCCGGCTGATGATGGATTGCGCGCAGATCTGCGCCACCAGCGCGGATTTCATGATCAGGGGGTCGGAGCACCACCCGCATCTCTGCGCGGAATGCGCCGAGATCTGCCGGCAATGCGCCGAGGAGTGCGAGGGCCATCCCGGGGCGGACGCCGCCATGCAGGCCTGCGCCGCCTCCTGTCGGGCTTGCGCCGAGGAATGCGGCCGGATGGCCCGTCCCCGTTGACGACGGTCCAGGGGCGTCTCGCCCCTGGCAGGGGGTTGCAGGGGGGCGGCGCCCCCCTGCGTGCTACGCGCCCGCCGCCACGATGGCGTCCGCCAGCCGCAGGAACTCGCCCGAGGTGACGCCGCGCGGGTTGGAGTTGTCCGTCCCCATGTTCCGTCCGATGGCGAAGGCGTCCGTCACCGCGCGGCGGTGGACGATGACGGTGTCGGTTTCCGGCATCACCAGGATGAACTGCCCGTAGTTGCCATTCGCCAGTGCCGCGTTCCGCCAGGCCGCGCCGGTGCGGGTTTCCGGCACCCACCAGAGGTAGCCGTAGCCGAGGGGGCCGTCCTTGAAGCCCTCCGTCAGGTTGGCGGCCGGGATGCGGAGTTTCGTGCTTTCCCGCACCCAGTCGGCCGGGATCACCTGGCGGTCGCCCCAGCGGCCGCCCCGGGCCATGACCAGGCCGAGGCGTGCCATGTCCCGCCCGCTGAGGAAGAGGTGGTAGGCCAGGTGGCGGGACTGGTCGGGGAAGCCCAGCATGCGCTGGCGGGAGGCGTCGTAATCCTCCAGCCCCAGCGGGCCGGCGAGGTCGCTGGTCAGCGCCGCGAAGACGGATTTGCCTGTCAGCTTCTCGAACACCGTGCCGCAGACGTTGAAGTCCCAGTTGTTGTAGTAGAAGTAGGTGCCGGGTTCCCGCGATCCGCGGGCCGGGACGCCGGTGGTGGAGCCGCCCGGGCTGCCCTGGGGGTGGTAGACGCCGGAGGTCGCCGTCAGCAGGTGGCGGATCTTGGCCGTGCGCTCGATCGGCAGCAGGGTCTGCACGTCATCGATGCCGATCTCGCCGATGCTGCGGTCGAGGTCGATGGTCCCGTCCGCGACGTAGCGGCCATAGAGCATGGAGAGGATGCTCTTGCGGGCGGAGGCGAGGTAGCTGACCTCGGCGATGTCGCCGAGGCTCCAGGCGATGCGGCCGCCGCGCACCACCATCAGCGAGGTGGTGGTGAGGTCCTTGGTCATGCGCTCGACCTCCGCGAGGCCGTCGCTGCGGAAACCGGCGTCTTCCGGGCGGGCGTGGCGGGCCCAGTTGGTGCCGGGGATGGCCGGGGTCTGGGCGAGGCTGGGGGCGCCGAGCAGGGTGAGGGCGCCGGCGGCCAGCGTGGCGCGGCGGGTGGGGCGGATCATGGCGGCTTCCTCCGTGATGCGGGAAACGGTGGACCCGATGCGATGCGGGGTCCAGCCGGGACCCCCTTCATTGCCGTTCCTGTTTCGTGCTAGCCACGTCGCATGGCCAAGCCCGTCACCCGCTATGTCTGCCAGGCCTGCGGCGCGCCGCACCCGAAATGGCAGGGCCGCTGCGATGCCTGCGGCGAATGGAACACGCTGTCCGAGGAAACGACGGAGGCGCGCGGCCCCGGCCCGGCGGCCAAGGCCGGGGGCGGGCGGCGGGTGGAGTTCGTGGGCCTCAAGGGGCGGTCGGCGCCGCCGCAGCGGATCCTGACGGGGATCGCGGAGCTGGACCGGGTGCTGGGGGGCGGGCTCGTGCCGGCCTCCGCCGTGCTGGTGGGCGGCGATCCGGGCATCGGCAAATCCACCATCCTGCTGCAGGCGGCGGCGCGGATCGCGAGTTCCGGGCGGCGCGCGCTTTACATCTCGGGCGAGGAGGCGGTGGAGCAGGTGCGGCTGCGCGCGGCGCGGCTCGGCCTGACGGACAGCCCGCTGGGGTTGGCGGCCGCGACCAGCCTGCGCGACATCGTGGCGAGCCTGGAGGGGGAGCAGGATGTCGCGCTGGTCATCATCGACTCCATCCAGACCGTGTGGCTGGACGCGCTGGATTCGGCGCCCGGCACGGTCAGCCAGGTGCGGGCCTGCGCGGCGGAGCTGATCCGGCTGGCCAAGGCGCGGGGCTTCGCCATCGTTCTGGTCGGGCATGTGACGAAGGAGGGGACGCTCGCGGGGCCGCGGGTGCTGGAGCACATGGTGGATGCGACGCTCTATTTCGAAGGCGATCGCGGCCACCAGTTCCGCATCCTCCGCGCGGTGAAGAACCGCTACGGCGCGACGGATGAGATCGGCGTCTTCGAGATGACGGAGCGCGGGCTGGTGGAGGTGGCGAACCCCTCCGCGCTGTTCCTGGCGGAGCGGCGGGGGAATGTGTCGGGCAGCGCGGTCTTCGCGGGGATCGAGGGCACGCGGCCGGTGCTGGTGGAGGTGCAATGCCTGCTCTCGCCCAGTTCGGGCGGATCGCCCCGGCGGCAGGTGGTGGGGTGGGATAGCGGGCGGCTGGCCATGCTGCTGGCGGTGCTGGAGACGCGCTGCGGGTTGGGGGTGGGCATGAACGATGTCTATCTCAACGTGGCCGGCGGGCTGCGCATCGCGGAGCCGGCGGCGGACCTGGCGGTGGCGGCGGCGCTGGTGAGCGCCGCGACAGACCGGCCGACGGACCCCGGCGCGGTGTATTTCGGGGAGGTCGGGCTCTCCGGCGAGGTGCGGCAGGTGTCCCAGACCGAGAGCCGGATGCGGGAGGCGCAGAAGCTCGGCTTCACGGCGGCGACCCTGCCGCGGCGCGTGGCGCGCGGGTCCGCGCCGCCGGCGGCGGTGCCGGGGCTGAAGCTGACGGAGACGGGGCATTTGGCCGACCTGGTCGCGATCTTCGCGGCCAGGACGGTGAAGAAGAAGGGGGAGGGGGCTACGGCTTCCCTGGCCCCTGCTTCCTCTTCTGCTCCATGACATAGGCGCGGAGCACGGCGTTCATCCAGGTCTGGTAGCCGGGGCCGCTGGCGCGGAACCACTCGACGATGTCCTCGTCGATCGGGATGAGCGTCTTGGCCGGCGCGCGGACGACGGTCGCGTTGTCGTGCCAGTCGGGCGGAATGTCCTTCCAGTCGGGGTCGTCGGCGATGGATCGCTCGAGCTCGGCTTCGGTCAGCGAGCGGATGTAGGTGTCATCGGTCCGGCTCTCGCCCCGGGCGCGCTTCTCATACAGTCCGAGCATCGAGTAGCGGCGGATGTGGTTGTCGTCGGTCATGAGGTGGCCCTGGCTGCTGCCTCGTTGTTGTGCGGACCCCCACCCCGACCCTCCCCCGGGCGGGTGGGGGAGGGTCGGGGTGGGGATCGCGTCGCTATACCGGTTCCTCACCTTACATCCCCCAAGACACCACCATGACACCCCGCCCCGCCCCCGCTATACCCGCGCCCGATGACCTGGGTTGATGGCCTTGTCCTGGCGGTGATCCTGCTTTCGGCGGGCCTCGCCTATTTCCGCGGTCTCGTGCGCGAAGTGCTGGGCATCGGGGCCTGGGCGGGGGCGATCATCGCTGCCGTGGTGGCGGAGCCGCAGGCCACCCCGATCGCCGCCCAATACGTCCAGCCGCCCTGGCTGGCCACCGGCGCCGCGGTGGGCGTGGTGTTCCTGGCGGTGCTCGTCGTGCTGAAGATCATCATCGCCTGGCTGGCGGGCAAGGTGCAGCGTTCCGCGCTGGGTGGCGTGGATCGCGCGCTGGGGTTGCTGTTCGGCGCCGCGCGGGGTGCTTTCCTCGTCGTGGTTGCCTATATCGTCGCCGGGCTGCTGCTGCCCGCCACCGACAAATGGCCTGACCCCGTCCGCGAAGCGCGCAGCCTGCCGCTCGCGGCCGATGGCGCGGCCTGGGTGGTGGCGAAGCTGCCCGAGGAATTCCGCCCGCGCCTGCCTGAGGGCACGGGCCGCCAGGATCCCAGCATGGACCAGCTGCTCCGCCCCCCCGCGCGCAGCCGGTAGCGAAGGACGCGCATGACCGATCTTTCAACCCAGCCTTGGGAAACCGGCGATGACGACCACCCGCATGAGGAATGCGGCGTCGTCGGCATCTGGGGCAGCAGCGACGCCGCGGCGCTGACCGCGCTCGGCCTGCACGCCCTGCAGCACCGGGGGCAGGAAGCCGCGGGCATCGTCTCCCTCGCGGGGCAGGGGCAGTTCCATGCCCATAAGGGCCGCGGGCTGGTGGGCGACAATTTCGGCGATGCGCAGGTCATCGCCGGGCTGCCGGGGCGTGCGGCACTCGGCCACAACCGCTACGCCACCACCGGAGAGACGGCGCTGCGCAACGTGCAGCCGCTCTATGCCGATTTCGAATTCGGCGGCTTCGCGGTGGCCCATAACGGCAACCTGACCAATGCCCACCAGCTGAAGCGCGCCCTGGTGCGCCGCGGCTGCCTGTTCCAGTCCACCACGGACAGCGAGGTGTTCATCCACCTCATCGCCATCAGCCTCTACACCACCGTGATGGACCGGCTGATCGACGCGCTGAAGCAGGTGCAGGGCGCCTACAGCCTGGTCGCCTTGCACAACGGCGCGCTGATCGGGGCGCGGGATCCGCTGGGCGTGCGGCCGCTGGTGCTCGGCAAGCTCGCCACCGGCGGCTATGTGCTGGCCAGCGAGACCTGTGCCCTCGACATCATCGGCGCCGACATGGTGCGGGATGTGGAGCCGGGCGAGATCATCATGATCGACGACAGCGGCATGAAGTCGATCCGCCCCTTCGCGCGGGCGCAGTCGCGCTTCTGCATCTTCGAATACATCTACTTCGCGCGGCCCGACAGCGTGGTCGAAGGCACGCCGGTCTATGACACGCGCAAGCGCATCGGCGCGGAGCTGGCCCGTGAATCCGGCGTCGCGGCCGACGTCATCGTGCCGGTGCCGGACAGCGGCGTGCCGGCGGCGATGGGCTATGCGGCGGAAGCCGGCATTCCCTTCGAGCTCGGCATCATCCGCAACCACTATGTCGGCCGCACCTTCATCGAGCCGACGGACCAGATCCGGCACCTCGGCGTGAAGCTGAAGCACAGCGCCAATCGCAGCATGATCGAGGGCAAGCGCGTGGTGCTGGTGGACGATTCCATCGTCCGCGGCACGACCAGCCGGAAGATCGTGGAGATGGTGCGCCAGGCCGGCGCGACGGAGGTGCATATGCGCATCTCCTCCCCGCCCACGACGCATTCCTGCTTCTACGGCATCGACACGCCGGAGCGCGGCAAGCTGCTGGCGGCGAAGCATGACGTGGCGGAGATGGCGCAGATCATCGGCGCGGACAGCCTGGCCTTCATCTCGCTGGACGGGCTGTATCGGGCGCTCGGCAAGAAGGGGCGGGATGCCGGGGCGCCGGCCTATTGCGATGCCTGCTTCACCGGCGACTACGCGATTCCGCTGACGGATTCGCAGGATAATTCGGAGCGTCCGCTGTCGCTCCTCCAGGCTGCCAACCGCTAGGATCGCCATGTCCCTCCCGCTTCAGGATCGTGTCGCGCTCGTCACCGGCGCGTCGCGCGGCATCGGCGCGGCGCTGGCGCTGGAACTGGCCCGGCTGGGCGCGCAGCTCGTCCTCATCGCCCGCACGCAGGGCGGGCTGGAGGAGGTGGATGACCAGATCCGCGCCGAGACGGGGCGGGGGGCGACGTTGCTGCCGCTCGACCTGCAGAAGGATGCGGAGAAGCAGCTGGACCTGGTGGGCCCTTCCGTCATGGAGCGGTTCGGCCGGCTGGATATCCTCGTGCACAATGCCGGCGCGCTGAACAAGCTGACGCCGGTGGCGCATATCGACCCCCGGGACTGGGCGGAGGTGATGGCGGTGAACCTGACCGCCGCCTGGCGCCTGATCCGCACCTGCGACCCGCCGCTGCGGGCTTCCGATGCCGGCCGTGCCGTGTTCCTGACCAGCGGCCGCGTGCTGCGGCCCAAGGCCTATTGGGGCATGTATGGCGCCGCCAAGGCGGGGATGGAGCATCTGGTGCAGACCTGGGCGCAGGAGGTGGCGAATACGCCCTTGCGCGTGAACCTGGCCGATCCTGGCGTGGTGGCGACGCGCATGCGGGCGACGGCGATGCCCGGCGAGGACCCCGCGACCATCGCCCAGCCCGCCGACGTCGCCCCCGCTTTGG
This sequence comes from Falsiroseomonas ponticola, assembly GCF_016805305.1. Classification (GTDB taxonomy): domain Bacteria; phylum Pseudomonadota; class Alphaproteobacteria; order Acetobacterales; family Acetobacteraceae; genus Falsiroseomonas; species Falsiroseomonas ponticola. The sequence continues at coordinate 286,203 of NZ_JAERQN010000002.1, forward strand.
CCGCGCTCTGTCTGCCGAGCGAAACCCGCCACGCCGAGCGCATCACCCTCTGAAGACGGTCCAGGGGCGGTTCGCCCCTGGCGGATAGGGTCCGGGAAAGGCAGAGCCTTTCCCGGGATTACCGTCCTCCCGGCCGCAGGCTCCGTTCCAGCCTTTGCGAATACTGGCTCATCGTGAAGCACAGCAGGAAGTACACCCCGGCCGCGAAGACGTAGGCTTCCGTCGCGAAGCCCAGCCAGTTCGGGTCGCCGAGGGCCGCGCGGAGCGTGGTGAAGAAGTCGAAGACGCCGATCACCACCACCAGCGTCGTGTCCTTGAACAGGCCGATGAAGGTGTTGACCTGGGACGGGATGGTGATGGTCAGGGCCTGCGGCAGGATGACCAGCCGCATCTTCTTCCAGTAGGAGAGGCCGAGCGCGTCCGCGGCCTCGTACTGCCCGCGCGGCATGGCCTGCAGGCCGCCGCGGATGACTTCCGCCATGTAGGCCGCGGTGAAGAGCGTGTAGGCGACCAGCACGCGGGCCAGGCGGTCCAGCGTCACGCCCTCCGGCAGGAACAGCGGCAGCATGATCGCCGCCATGAAGAGCAGGCTGATCAGCGGCACGCCGCGGACGCATTCGATGATGGCGGTGGAGAACCAGCGCACCAGCAGCAGGTCGCTGCGCCGGCCGAGTGCCAGCAGGATGGCGAGGGGATAGCCGAGCGCCAGGCCATAGACCGCGATGACGCCGGTGATGGTGAGCCCGCCCCAGAGCCGCGTCTGCACCGCGGGCAGGCCGAGCACGCCGCCCGCCATCAGCACCAGCATGGCGGGCGCCGCGACCGCCCAGGCCAGCAGCAGCCCGCGGCCCCAGAGGCGCCGCTGGGTGGAGGCCACGACCATGACGATGAGGATCGTCATCATCGTCGCCGGCCGCCAGCGCTGTTCGTAGGGGTAGAGGCCGAAGATGGAGAACCAGAACTTCTCCCGGATGAAGGCCCAGCAGGCGCCACCGGCTTCCCGGCAGGCATTGGCGTTGCCGTTCCAGGTGGCGCGCGCCACGGCCCAGTCCCAGAAGGGCGGCACCAGCCACCAGAGCAGCGCCAGGCAGCCCAGCGTGATGGCGGCGTTCAGCGGGCCATCGAAGCAGGCGCGGGCGAAGCCGATGGCGCGGGCGGCGAAGCCGGGGAGGGTGGGGGCGGCACGCCCCGGCGCGTCGGCGCCATGTGCCATGGTTAGCGCTCCCTCAGCGCGACGCGCGCATTGTACCAGTTCATCAGCGCGGAGGTGATGAGGCTCAGCGCCAGGTAGATGGTCATGAAGATGGTGATGACCTCGATCGCCTGGCCGGTCTGGTTGATGGAGGTGTTGGCGACGGAGACGAGGTCCGGGTAGCCGATGACCACCGCGAGCGAGGAGTTCTTCGTCAGGTTCAGGAATTGCGAGGTCATGGGCGGGATGATGACGCGCAGCGCCTGCGGCAGGATGACGAGGCGCATGATGCGCCCGCCCGGCAGGCCCAGCGCGCGCGCTGCCTCCCACTGGCCGCGATGGACGGACTGGATGCCGCTGCGCACGATCTCCGCCACGAAGGCGGCGGTGTAGACGACGAGGCCGACGAGAAGGGCGAAGAATTCCGGGGAGAGGGCGAGGCCGCCTTCGAAGTTGAAGCCCGCGAGTTCCGGCCACTGCACCTGCGGCACGAAGCCGGCGGCGATGGACAGCGCGGGGAAGCCCGCCAGCATGGCCAGGCCCGGCAGCACGGTCGGGCGGCGTTCGCCCGTTGCCACCTGGCGCGCGCGTTCCCGCCGCAGCAGCACCCACCAGCCGATGGCGCCGGCGGCGAGTGCGGCGAGGAAGGCGTAGAGCGCGGGGTCCGCCATCAGGGCGGGAATCTTCAGGCCGCGCTGGCTGAGGAAGACGCCGGGCAGCGGGTTCAGCGCCTGCCGCACGCTCGGCATCTGGAGCATCACGGCGTGCCAGAAGACGAGCTGGAGGACGAGCGGCGTGTTGCGGATGACCTCGATATAGCCGCCGGTCAGCGCGCGCAGCAGCGGGTTGGCGGAGAGCCGCGCCAGGCCCAGCAGCACGCCGAGGATGGTGGCCAGGATGCAGCCGATGATGGCGACGCGCAGCGTGTTCAGCAGGCCGACGGTCAGCGCCTGGCGATAGGTATCGGCCGGCGTGTAGGGGATGAGGCTTTCGCCGATCGGGATGCCGGCGGAACGGTCGAGGAAGCCGAAGCCGAAGCGCAGGCCGCGCGCGGCCATGTTGGCTTCCGCGTTGGACCACAGCCACAGGCCCGTGGCGACGAGTGCGACGAGGAGCGCCGCCTGGATCAGGTAGCCGCGGGCGGGGCCGCGAAGGACGGACAGGCTCATGCGGCGCTGATCCCGGGGAGGCAGGGGGGGAAGGGGGCGTGGGGCCCCCTTCCTGGGCGTGGGATCAGCGCGCCGGCGGGGCGTAGAGCAGGCCGCCGCGGGTCCAGATGTTGTTCATGCCGCGCTCCAGGCCGAGCGGGGTGTTCGTGCCGAGGTGGCGCTCGAACATCTCGCCGTAGTTGCCGAAGGTGCGGATGATCTGGCGGACATAGTCGGGGCGGGCGGCGCCCAGGCTCTCACCCATGTTGCCCTCGACGCCGAGCAGGCGGCGCACGACGGGGTTGGTGGAGGAGGCCGCGATCTGCTCGACATTCGCGCTCGTGATGCCGAGTTCCTCGGCGTCGATCAGGGCGAAGGTGGTCCAGGCGACGATGTTGGTCAGTTCCTCGTCACCCTGGCGGATGGTGACGGCCAGCGGTTCCTTGGACAGGCGCTCCGGCAGGATGACGTGGTCGGCGGGGCGCGTCAGCAGGGTGCGCTGGGCGGCCAGCGCGGCGAAGTCGTTGGTGAAGACGTCGCAGCGGCCGCTGTCATAGGCGCGGCGGACCTCATCGAGGTCGGCGATGACGACCGGCGTGAAGCGCAGGTTGTTGGCGCGGAAGTAGTCCGCGATGTTCAGCTCCGTCGTCGTGCCGGGCTGCACGCAGACCGTGGCGCCGTTCAACTGGCGCGCGCTGGTCACGTTCAGGCGGCGCGGCACCATGATGGCCTGGCCGTCGTAGAAGGTGATGGCGGGCTGGTTGAAGCGGTTGACGTTGCTGTCGCGCGTCAGCGTCCAGGTGGTGTTGTTGGACAGCACGTCCACTTCGCCGGAGGAGAGCGCCGGGAAGCGGGACTGGGTGGTGACGGGGACGAATTCGACGCGGTTCGGGTCGCCGAAGATGGTGATGGCGATGGCGCGGCAGACTTCCACGTTGAAGCCGGACCAGCGGCCCTGGCTGTCCGGCACGCCGAAGCCGGGGTTGGAGGGGCCCTGCACGCCGCAGCGCAGCGTGTTGCGCTGCTTGATCTGGTCCAGGTCGCGGCCTGCCAGGGCCTCCGACACGCCAAGGGACATGAACGCCGCCGCGGCGGCGGCGAGCATCGACCACTTCATCTCTCTGCTTCCCTGTTACCCCGCGGGACCGTTCCGGTCCTCGCTTCCGCGCGGGGACATGGCCGGAAGTCCATCTAATTGCAAGATTGTAATTGGGTGGCCATTTTCTGGGCGAATGCCCCGCCCTGTGCCGCCGGCTTGGTCAGGCGGCGCGGGGGCGCGCGGCGGCGGGCGGTAACCCTGGATTAAACGCCCGGCGGCTAGGTCTCGGCGCGCGGAAAAGCCGCGCATGCACCGGGGAAAGATTCCACCGAATGAAGTCCAGGAAGTACCGAGCGAGGCGTCACGCCCGGCCGCGTTCGGTCGTCGTCGTTCCCGTCTTCATCCTGGTGGGCGTCGCCGCGCCCGGCGTGGCCGGGGAGGTGGTGACGGCGGACCGCACCCTGACCGGCACGCAGAACGGCGCCTTCGGCAGCGGCTACCTGGTGCAGGGCGCGACGCTGACCATCAGCAATGCCACCGTCTCCAACTTCGTGACGCAGGGCGGGGCGGGCAGCGGCGGGGGCGCCGGGCTGGGCGGCGTGGTCTTCGTCGATTCGGGCGCCAGCCTGGTGCTGAACAGCGTGACCATGGCGGGCAACAGCGCCATCGGCGGCACCGGCGGCAGCGGCTTCACGGGGGGTGTGCTGAACGGGCTGCTGACGGCCACCGCCAATGGCGCCAATGGCAGCACCGGCACGGTGTTCAGCGACAACGTCGTCCTGATCGGCGACGGCAACGGCAACGGCATGCTGGGCGGCAATGGCGGCAATGCCGGGGCGGGCACCGCCGGCTTCGGCGGCACGGGCGGCACCGGCGGGCGCGGCAGCGATGGCTGGGCCACGAACCCCGCGCTGATCTATGCGGTCACCCAGGCGACCGTCGCGGAAGCCGTCGCGATCGCGGAGGTGACCGCGGCCTCGGCCGAGGTGCCACCCAACCCCGCCCAGGCCATCGCCGCCGCCGCGGCCCTGGTCGCCGCGACGGCGGCGCTGGGGGAGGCGACGGCCCAGCTCGTCACCTGGGAGAATGCGCTGGCGGCGGGCGATGTGGGGCTGGGCGGCGATGGCGGCGCGGGCGGCGTCGGCGGCCAGGGCAGCTTCGGCTTCGGCGGCGGCCGTGGCGGCGCGGGCGGTGCGGGCGGCACGGGCGAGGGCGGCGCGCGGGATGGGCTGGGCGGCGCGGGCGGCACGGGTGGCGCGGGCGGGTTCGGCGCCGGCGGTGGCTCCGGTGGCCATGGCGGGCTGGGCGCCACGCGGGGCGCGGCGGGTGCGGGCGGCGCGGCGGGCTTCGGCGGCGGCGTGGGCAGCAGCGGCGTGGGCAACGGCGTGGCGGCCAGCGCGGGCGGCGGCGGCGGGTCGGGCCTGGGCGGCGCGGTCTTCGTGCGGGATGGCGGGTCGCTGACCATCACCGGGAACACCACCCTCGGATCCAATACCGTGCTGGCCGGCGGCAGCCTGAATGGCGGGGCCGTCGGCTCCACCGCGGGCAGCGACATCTTCGCCATGCGGGGCGCCACCGTCACCTTCGCGGCCGGGGCGGGCAACACCATCACGGTGAATGGCGGCATCGCCGATGACAGCGCGGCCAGCATCAGCTTCGGCAGCGTGGCCACCGGGCAGGGCGCCAGCGTCACCATCGCCAGCGGCCTCGTCATCTTCAACGGCACCAACACCTATACCGGGGAGACGCGGATCACCGGCGGCGCGCTGCGCGCGGTGGATGGCGTGGGGCTGCACAATGCCAGCAACCTGAACCTGGCCGGCGGCGTGCTGGAATCCAGCGGCACCTTCAGCCGCTTCATCGGCGCCCAGCCCGGGCGGGTGCAATGGACGGGATCCGGCGGCTTCGCGGGCGGGGGCGGGGACCTGACGGTGTCGCTGAATGGCGGCGCCGGGCTCACCTGGGGCAGCACCGGCTTCGTCGCGAACACGGACAGCCTGGTGCTCGGCTCCGCGACCGCCACGGGCAACGTGACCTTCGCCAATGCCATCGACCTCGGCGGCGGCACGCGCACGGTCCGGGTGGAGGAGAATGGCGGCAACGAGGCCGTGCTGGCCGGCGTGCTGTCCAATGGCGGGCTGAATGTCACGGGCAACCGGGGCAGCGCGCGGCTCGTGCTGACGGCGGCCAATGACTATGCCGGCGCCACCACCATCCAGTCCGGCACGCTGGCGCTGCGCGGCGGCGGCAGCATCGCGACATCGAGCGGCGTCACGGTCGATTCCGGCGCGAGCTTCGACATCGCGGGCACGACGTCCGGCGCCAGCATCCGGCAACTGTCGGGGCAGGGGGCGGTGGCGCTGGGCGCGCGGACGCTGACCATCACCCAGGGCGGCACGACCTTCGCGGGCGCGATCGGCGGCACGGGCGGGCTGACCATCGCGGCGGGCACGCAGACGCTGACGGGCAGCAACACCTTCACCGGCCAGGCCACCATCGCATCCGGCGCCACGCTGGCGCTCTCCGGCACGGGCAGCATCGCGGGCGCGTCCCGCGTGGCGGCGGAGGGCAGCTTCGACATCAGCGCCACGACCGGCGGCGCCAGCATCGGCAGCCTGTCCGGCGCCGGCAGCGTGGCGCTGGGGGCGCGGACGCTGACCATCACGGCCGGCGCGCACAGCTTCGCGGGCGCGATCGGCGGCACGGGCGGGCTGACCCTCTCCGGCGGGACGCAGACGCTGACGGGCAGCAACGGCTTCACCGGCCAGGCCAGCGTCGCCCATGGCGCGACGCTGGTGCTCTCGGGCGGCGGCAGCATCGCGCAGGCCTCGCAGCTGCAGCTCGGCGGCACGCTGGACGTCACGGGCAATACGGCGACGGCGATCCGCACCCTGGCGGGCACGGGCACGGCGGCGCTGGGCGGCACGACGCTGACCATCACCGCCGGCAGCACCAGCTTCGGCGGCGGCATCACCGGCACGGGATCCAGCCTGCTGCGCGTGACGGGCGGGACGCAGACGCTGACGGGGGCGAATGCGGGCTTCGCCGGCACGGCGCGGGTGGATAGCGGCGCGACGCTGGCGCTGAACGGCGCGGGCGGCCTGGCCAATGCGGCGCTGGTGCAGGCCGATGGCACCTTCAGCATCGCGGATACGACGGCGGGCGCCGGCATTACGACCCTGGCGGGCACGGGCAGCGTGGCGCTGGGCGCGCAGCGCCTGACCATCACGGCGGGCAGCACAAGCTTCGGCGGCAGCATCGGCGGCACGGGCGGCGTGACAATCGCGGGCGGCACGCAGACGCTGACCGGCGGCAACGGCTTCACCGGCAGCGCCATCATCGATGCGGGCGCGACGCTGGCGCTGGCGGGCAGCGGCGCCATCGCCGCCGCATCGGCGGTGCAGGCGGATGGCAACTTCGACATCAGCGCGCGCGCCGGCGGCGCGAGCATCCGCACGCTGACGGGCGGCGGCACGGTGGCGCTGGGGGCGGAGCGCCTGACCATCACGGCGGGCAGCACGGGCTTCGCGGGCAGCATCGGCGGGACGGGCGGCATCACCATCGCGGGCGGCACGCAGACGCTGACCGGCGGCAACGGCTTCACCGGCGCCGCCATCATCGATGCGGGCGCGACGCTGGCGCTGACGGGGGCGGGCAGCGTGGCGGCGGCCGAGCGCCTGCGCGCCGATGGCAGCTTCAGCATCGCCGGCACCGGCGCGGGCGCGGCCATCACGACGCTGGAAGGCACGGGCAGCGTCGCGCTGGGCACGCGCAGCCTGACCATCACGGCGGGCAGCACCGGCTTCGCGGGCGGCATCGCGGGCAGCGGGGGCGTCATCGTCGCGGGCGGGACGCAGGCGCTGTCCGGCACCAACGCCTTCACCGGCGCGGCCGTCATCGAGGTGGGCGCGACGCTGGCGCTGACGGGCAGCGGCAGCATCGCCGCCTCCGCGGGCGTGCTGGCCGACGGCACGCTCGACATCGCGGGCAGCACGGCCGGCGCCGCGATCCGCACGCTGGAGGGTTCGGGCAGCGTCGCGCTGGGCGCGCGGACGCTGACCATCACGGCGGGCAGCACGACCTTCGCGGGCGTGATCGGCGGCAGTGGCGGCGTGACCGTCGCCGGCGGCACGCAGCGCCTGGCGGGCGCCAATACGCTGACCGGCACCGTCGGGGTCGATGCGGGGGCCACGCTGGAACTGGCGGGCGCGGGCAGCATCGCCGATGCCGCCGCGCTGCGCAGCGATGGCGTCGCCTCCATCGCCGGCACCAGCGGGGGCGCCTCGATCCGGTCGCTGTCGGGCGGCGGCGTGATGCGGCTCGGCACCCGGACGCTGACCATCACGGCGGGCAGCACGGATTTCGCGGGCGGCATCACGGGCAGCGGTGGCGTCACGGTCACCGGCGGCACGCAGCAGCTCTCGGGCCAGAACATCTTCCGCGGCGCGCTCACCATCGCCTCCTCCGCCGTGCTGGAACTGGCGGGGACGGGCAGCGTGGCGGAGGCTTCGATCGTCGATGTCGCCGGCACCTTCGGCATCGGCGCCACCAGCGCGGGCGCCGCCATCACCACGCTGGCGGGCGCGGGCAGCGTGGCGCTGGGCGCGCGGCGGCTGACGGTGACGGCCGCCAGCACGGAATTCACGGGCAGCATCGGCGGCACGGGCGGCTTCGCCGTCAGCGGCGGGACGATGACGCTGAGCGGCCTCAACAGCTACAGCGGCGGCACCTTCGTGACCCATGGCGCGACGCTGGCGGTGGCGGGCGACGGGGCGCTGGGGGCGGCGTCGGGCGGCATCAGCCTGGATGACGGGCGGCTGCGCTTCCTGGCGGATGCGACCTCCGCCCGCGCCATCACGCTGGCGGGCAGCGGCACGGTGGATACCAACCGCCGGGCCATCACCCTCTCCGGCGCCATCGGCGGCGCCGGCCAGCTGGTGGCGGATGGCGGCGGCGTGCTGACGCTGACGGGCAGCAACAGCTACAGCGGCGGCACGCTGGTGATCGGCGGCACCACGCTGGCCGTCGGCAGCGATGCGGCACTCGGCGAGCCCACCGCGCCGCTGGTGATCGACAACGGCAAGCTGCTGGCGCTGGCGAGCTTCAATTCGACCCGGCCGATCCAGGTGAATCAGGCCGGCGAGATCGATGCCAATGGCTTCGTGCTGAACCTGAGCGGGCCGATCGCCATGCAGCAGGCGAATGCGCCCGACGTCACGCTATTCAACGGCAATGCCACCGTGCAGGGGCCGATCACGGTGGGGGCCGAGGGGCTGACCGTGCTGGCCAATGCCACGCTGCGCGGCACCGGGCAGGTCTATACCCCCACCACCATCAACGGCGTGCTGGCGCCGGGCAACAGCCCGGGCACGCTGACCTTCCTGGCCCCCGTCGTGATGGGGTCCTCCGGCACGCTGCGGCTCGACATCGATGGGCCGGGCACGGGGACGGGGGCGGGCAACTACAGCCGCGTCGTCGTGGCTGGCGGCAGCTTCACGGCGCAGGGCGGCACCATCATCCCCGTGCTGCGCGGCATCACCGGCGACGCCACCAATGCCTACAGCCCGCCGGTCGGCCAGGCCTTCACCGTGGTGCAGGCGGATGGCGGCGTGCTGGGCAGCTTCGCCGGGCTGACGCAGCCCGAGGGGCTGCTGCCCGGCAGCCGGATGGATGCGCTCTACACCGCGCAGGCGCTGACGCTCTACGCCACGCCCGCCACCTACGCGAACCTCAACCCCTTCGGCATCGGGCTGACGCCGAACCAGCGCGGCGTCGCGGCCGGGCTGGATGCGCTGCGGCCGGAGCCCGGCCTGCGCACGGATGCGGAGCGGACGGCGGTGCTCGCCACGCTGTTCAGCCAGGCGCCGGCGGCCCTGCCGCCGCTGATGACGCGCCTGGCCGGCACGATCTATGGCGATGCGCTGGCGGTCGGCATCGACCGCAGCCGCGCCTTCGGCGAGGTGATCGCGGCGGAGATGGCGGCGCGGCGCGGCCTGGCGGGGCGCGCCACGCTGGCGGCGGAAGGCGGCCGCACCGCCTGGGCCAGCGGCTTCGGGGGCAATGCGCGCTTCGACGCCACCGGCGACACGGGCTACCGCGCCAGCACCAGCGGCATGGCGGTGGGCATGGATGTCCGCCTGGAGGGCGGCGTGCTGCTGGGCCTGGCGCTGGGCGGCAGCAGCGGGCGCATCAGCAGCAGCGGCGCCGATGCGCGCGTGGGCGGAGAGGCGGTGCACGGCGCGCTCTATGCCAGCTGGACCCGGGGGCCGTTCTTCGTGGATGCGCAGGCGGGGCTCGGCCATGCCCGCGTCGCGGCGCGCCGCAACCTCGGCCTCAACGGGCTGTCCGCGCATGGCTCGGGCGGGGGTCTCGGCACCGCCGCGGCGATCGAGGCCGGCACGCGGCACAGCCTTGGCGGCTGGCAGGTGCAGCCGAGCCTCGGCCTGCGGCATGACACGCTGTCGCGCGGCCGGCTGGCGGAACAGGGGGCGAGCGTCCTCTCGCTCACGGTGGAGGACAGCCAGCTGAGCCGGCTGCGCGCCACCGCCGGCCTGCGGGCGGAGACGGTGGCGAGCCTCGGCGATGGCTACACGCTGCGCCCGACGCTGCGCCTGCACCTGGCGCAGGAGCTGGAGGAGGCGGCCGCCCGCACCACCAGCACCTTCGCCGGCGCGCCGGGCACGGCCATGACGGCGGAAAGCGCGAAGCGGGGCCGCACGGCGGCGCTGGGCGGGGTGGGGATCGACCTCGGCCTGCCGGGGGGCGTCACGCTCTTCGCCGCCTATGACGGCGTGGTGCAGGCCGATGTGTCGAGCCATGCCGGCCAGATCGGCGCGCGCTTCCAGTGGTGAACCGGGCAGAGGAGGAGGAGTGACGATGGATCTTCGCAGGGTCGTGCCGCGCGGGCGGCAATGGGGGCTGGCGGCGGGGCTGCTGGTGGTGGCGGGCGGCGCGGTGCTGTGGCCGCTGGTGGGGCCGGTGGCGCAGCCCGCGGGCCGCCCCGCGCCGAGCCCGGTGGTGACGACGCCGGGCAGCGCCCCGGCCGCCACCCCGGTGGCCACCCCGGCCGCGCTGGGCGCCGAGGCGCCGGAGCGCACCAGCGCGCAATTCGGCGACTGGTCGGTGAACTGCGCCGGCCGCGCCCCCGCGCGGGCCTGCGAGATGGTGATGGGCGTGCGCGACCAGGGCCGCCAGCTGGGCGCCGCCCTGGCGCTGGGCCGCGCGACGCGGGAGGCACCGCTGCGCCTGGTGGCGCAGTTGCCGGTGAATATCCGCGTCTCCCAGCCCGTGCGGCTGGTGCTGGAAGGGGCGGAGCCGCTGGCCCTGCCCTTCCAGAGCTGCAACCGGCTGGGCTGCTTCGCGGAGATCGAGCTGCGGGAGGATGCGGTGCGCCGCCTGCGCGCCCTGCCGGCGGAACAGCTGAGCCGGCTGGAATGGCGGGACGCGGCGGGGCAGGAGATGGCGCTGCCCGCGAGCTTCCGGGGCTTCGCCGCGGCGGCGGAGGCGCTGGCGCGGGAGACGCGGTGACATTGCCAGGGCGGTGGCCTTCGCCGCGCGGTTCCTTGCGCCGATCAGTCGGCGAAGCCGATCCAGCCTGGCGCGCGCTTCATCCGGTGCGCGGGCGGCGCGAAGGCCCGGTCACCAGCGTTCAGGTGACGCGCGGCGCCCGTTCGGTCCGCCGCCTTGCCTCCCGCCTGGCCGGCCGCTCGATCCCCGCATGAAGGGCGGGTCGGGCAGGTCGGGGGGGGGGTTGGAGAGTGCCGCTCAGAATCGGTTGGCGGGAACACCGTTGTCGGGCGCCGCGAAGACGGATTGCGGGGCCGGCGGGCGGCCGCCCCGAAACACCCCCCCTTCGCGGATCCTGCTGTCGGCATTCACGACGCACCGGTCCATGTCCGACGTGCCCAGCTGGACGCCTTGGCCAGCGCAGCGGCTGGCGTAGTCCAACCGGGTAGGCGCGCAGCCGGCGGCCAGCAGGGCGAGGGCGGCGAGGGGCATGAGGCGCATGGGCGATCTCCGCTTGAGATCGCAGGAATCGCATGCATTCCATGACCGCACCAGATAGGCATGAAATCGGCCTCCTGCGCTGCGCGCTTGGCTTCCCGTGGTTCTTTTCCCTGCGGGTGATGGGGTGCGGGTCATGCCATGAGCAGGAGACACGCGACCGGGTTGCCGCCGCCGCCCGTCGCGATGGTCTACGCTTCTGCCGCCCGCGCATTCGTGGAGGCGCCCCAGGCGCAGGCATCGGGCGCCGTTGGCGCTCAGCGGGAAGCAGGCCGGCTGCCGGAGGAAGGATCGGCCTGGCCGCCCGAAAGCCACGCCTCAGCCCCGACCTGCACGTCTCGCCTGATCATGGTCCGGTGGCGTCCGCAGCGGTGGGGGCAACCCACTGGAAAAAATGGTGCCGGCACGCGGATTTGAACCGCGGACCTACTGATTACGAATCAGTTGCTCTACCACTGAGCTATGCCGGCACGCTGCGGCGGGGCCTATAGCGCCCGGCGCGGCCGCGGACAACCCGCCTTGCGCCGGGACACTGCCCGAGGCGCCGAAAAGGGGCTAGCGTCGCCCCAGATGCGCCGCCTCCTGCTCCTCCTTGCCAGTCTCGCCATCGGCGGCGCCGTCCTCTGGACCCTGTTCGGCCTGCCGCCGCGCGTCCGGATCGCCACCGCCACCACCGGCACGGCGATGGAGGCGGTCTATGCCACCGGGGCGGTGGAGCCGGTCCATTGGGCCCGGGTCGGCCCCGCGGTGCGCGGCCGCGTCAGCGCCGTGATGGCGGAGGAGGGGGCGCGCGTCACCGAAGGCCAGGTGCTGGCCCGGATCGATGACCGCCAGACCCGGTCGATGGCCGATGAGGCCGAGGCCCGCGCCCGCTTCGCGCAGGAAGACCTGGCCCGCACCCGCACCCTGGTGGCGCGCGACATCGCCGCCCGCGCCACGCTGGAGCGGGCGGAACGCGACGCCCGCGCCGCCCGCGCCACCGCCGATGCCGCGGTGCAGCGGCTGGATGACTACCTGGTGCGCGCGCCCACCGATGGCGTGGTGCTGCGCCGGGACGTGGAGGTGGGGGAGGTGGTCGATACTCCCGCCAGCCTGTTCTGGATCGGGGAGCCCCGGCCGCTGCGCGTGACGGCCGAGGTGGATGAGGAGGATATCGCCCGCATCGCCACCGGCCAGCGCGTGCTGCTGCGCGCCGATGCCTTCGCCGGCCGGGTGCTGACGGCGGCGGTCACGCAGATCACGCCGAAGGGCGACACCACCCGCAAGGCCTATCGCGTGCGCCTCGCCCTGCCGGACGACACGCCGCTGCTGGTCGGCATGACGGTGGAGGCGAACATCGTGCTGCGGGAGACGCCGGACGCCATCCTGCTGCCGCCCGCCGCCGTGGTGCTGCCCCCCGCGCCCCGCGGCGCGGCGCCCGGCACCGCCCGCGCCGCCCCCTTCGTCTGGGTGGTGGAGAAGGAGCGGGTGCGGCGGCGGGAGGTGGAGATCGGCGTCCAGGCGCCGCGCAGCGTGGAGATCCGGCGCGGGCTCTCGGCCGGGGAGGCGGTAGTGCTGGCGCCGCCGGAGGGCCTCGTGGACGGCCAGGCGGTCCGCCTGGCGCCGCCCTGATGTTCCTGATGATGGACATCGCGCGCGGCATGCTGGCGCGCCGGCGGCGGCAGACGCTGGTCTCGGTCAGCGGGGTCGCGCTCGGCGTCGCCTTCTTCATCGCGATCGTGGCGCTGATGCGCGGCTTCCAGACCTATTTCGTGGACCAGATCATCGACGTCGCCCCCCACATCACCATCAAGGACGAGACGCGCATCCCCGCGCCGCAGGCGGCGGAACTGGCGCATCCCGAGGCCGCCATCGCGCTGCGGGGCGTGAAGCCCAGGGACCGCATCCGCGGCATCCGCGCCGCCGGCGACAAGGTGGCGATGCTGGAGGCGATGGAGGGTGTCGCCGCCGCCCCCGTGCTGCAGGGCCAGGCGCTGATGCGCTACGGCTCGCGCGACGTCTCCGCCGTGGTGACGGGCATCGACCCCGCGCGGCATGCCCGCGTCTCCAACATCGAGAAGGACATGGTCGCCGGGCGGCTCGAGGACCTGCGGCGCACGGCGAACGGCATCATCATCGGCGTCGGGCTGGCGGAGCGGCTCGGCATCGGGATGGGCGACACGCTGACGGTGATCTCGCCCCAGGGGGTGGTGCTGTCCATGCAGGTGGCGGGGCTGTTCCGCACCGGCATCCAGACGGTGGACCAGGGCCACGCCTTCGCGCTGCTGAAGGTGAACCAGGTGCTGCAGGACCGGCCGAACGTGGTGAACCAGATCCTGGTGCGCCTGGCCGATGTGACGCAGGCGGAGCCGATGGCGCGGCTGATCGAATCCCGCTTCGGCGACCGGGCCGAGAGCTGGGAGGAGCAGAGCGCCAATGTGCTCACGGTCTTCGTCATCCAGAACGCCATCACCTATTCCGTCACCGGCGCCATCCTGCTGGTCGCGGCCTTCGGCATCTACAACATCATCTCCACCGTGGTGTTCGAGAAGACGCGCGACATCGCCATCCTGAAGTCGCTGGGCTTCACGGAGGGCGACATCCAGCTGCTGTTCCTGGTGCAGGGGCTGGTGGCGGGGTTGCTCGGCGCCGTCATCGGCTGCGCGCTGGGCGCGCTGATGATCGAGGCGCTGGCCCAGATCCGCTTCGCGACCGCGACGCCATCCGGCGCCAACGGCTTCATCATGGACCGCAACTGGCGGATCTACGCCGCGGCCAGCTTCTTCGCGCTGATGGCGGCCGGCATCGCCTCCGTCATCCCGGCGCGGCGCGCCAGCAAGCTCGATCCCGTGCAGGTGGTGCGTGGCGCCGCCTGACGCGCCGCTGCTGGAGACGGCCGGCGCCACAAGGCAATTGCCGGAAGGCGCGGTGCTGGTGCGGGACGTCACGATCACCATCGGGCGGGGCGAATTCGTCGCCGTCACCGGGCCGTCCGGGTCGGGGAAATCGTCGCTGCTCTACCTGCTCGGCCTGCTGGACCGGCCGAGTGCCGGGCATGTGGCGCTGGAGGGGCGGGACACGGCGCGGCTTTCCACCAACGAGCTGGCGGCGCTGCGCCTCGCGAAGCTCGGCTTCGTCTTCCAGTTCCACTTCCTGCTGCCGGAATTCACCGCGCTGGACAATGTGGAGATCCCGATGCGGCGGCTCGGCCGGCTGAAGGGGGCGGCGGTGCGGGACCGCGCGATGGCGCTGCTCGGCGCGCTGGGGCTGGCGGAGGCCGCGCGCAAGCTGCCGGAACAGCTCTCCGGCGGCATGCGCCAGCGCGCCGCGATCGCCCGGGCGCTGGCGAACGACCCCGCGCTGGTCCTGGCGGATGAGCCGACGGGGAACCTCGACACCGCCAATGCCCGCGCGGTCTTCGACATCTTCGAGCGGCTGACGCGCGACCAGGGCCGCACCGTGGTGGTGGTGACGCATGACCCGGACCTGGCGCGGCGCGCGACCCGGCGCATCCAGCTGGTGGATGGGCGGGTCGTCAGCGACAGCGGCGCCTGAGCGCCTGGCGAGGGCTCAGGCCGAGGCGAGGAAGCGCCCGAAGACCGGCACGGCATCCACCAGATCCTGCGCGCGGGCGCATTCGCGGGGCGTGTGGGCGGTGCTGATATCCCCGGGGCCGAGCACGACGCAGGGGGCGAGGGCCTGCAATTCGCTGGCATCGGTGCCGTAGGGCGCGGTGCGGGCGGGCTGGCCGGTCAGCGACACCGCCAGCGCCACCAGCGGGTGGTCCAGGGCCAGTTCGGGCGGGAAGCCCTCATGCTGCTCCGCCAGCTCGATCCCGGCCTCCCGCGCCGCCTGGCGGACGGCGTGCAGGATGGGCTTGGGATCGACCTTCGCGCTGTAGCGGAATTTGATGAATGCGCTGGCCTTGGCGACCGTGACGTTCATCGCCGTGCCGTGGTTGTCGATGACGAGGTTGAAGTCGCTGAAGGGGGGATCGTAGGCCTGGTCCTGCAGCGCGGGGTTGCTGCGAAGCTCGTCATGGACGCTGCGCATCGCGGCCAGGAAGGGAAGCAGCTTCCAGTTGGCGTTGATCCCCTTGCCGGTGGAGGAATGCGCCTGCAGCCCTCGCGCCACCGCCGTGAAGGCGATGTGGCTGCGATGGCCGCGCACCGGCACCAGCCCCGTCGGCTCCGCCACCACGATGCCCTTCAGGCCGAGCGACTTCGCCAGCGCGGACTGCTTCGCGATGATGGCGGCGCCCTGCTTCGTCGTCTCCTCATCCGCGGTGATGAGGAGGGTGGCGCCGATATCGGCCGGGGCGCGCTGGGCCGCGATGATGGCGGCGGCCACCTGGCCCTTCATGTCCACGGAGCCCAGGCCGTGCAGGAACCCCGCCTCGTCGATCCGCGGCGTCCAGGGCGCGCTCTCCCACCCCGTGGCGGGGACCGTATCCATGTGGCCGGACAGGGCATAGCCGCCCTTCGGGCCCTTATGGGCGACGATCGCCCGCTTCGCGACGCCGTTGGCATCGGTGTAGTCCAGCCGCTCCACCTCGAACCCCTGGAGTTCCTGCTCCACCCGCTCGGCGACCGGCAGGTTGGAGAGGGAGGATCGGCTGTCGATGGCGATCAGGTCGGCAGCCAGGCGGAGGACGGGGTCGGTCGTGATCATGCGGGGAGCCTCGCTTGCCGCGGCCCGCCGGGCAAGGGAGAGTGCCGCCATGCAGAGCTACCTCGACCCCCGGACCGGCCGGACCTGGCCCCTTTCCACCCCCCGCTGGTGCGGCGACGGCCAGGCGCCGCTGCTGCTGACGCAACGCCCCGGCCTCTCGAAGGACGAGATCGAGACGGGCACGCGCAGCATCTGGCGCTATGCCGCCGCACTCCCCTGGGCGCCCAAGGCGCGGATCAGCATGGGGGAGGGCTGCACGCCGCTGGTGGAACGCGCCCTGCCCGGCGGCACGGCGCTGCTGAAATGCGAATGGTTCATGCCGACGGGGTCGTTCAAGGATCGCGGCGCCTCCGTCATGCTCTCCCTGCTGAAGGACCAGGGCGTGGCGGCGGTGCTGGAGGATTCCTCGGGCAATGGCGGCGCAGCCGTCTCCGCCTATGCGGCGGCGGGCGGGATCGCGGCGACGATCTTCGTCCCCGCCAGCACCAGCCCGGCCAAGACCGTGCAGTCCCGCGCCGCGGGTGCCACCATCGAACTCATTCCCGGCTCGCGCCAGGATTGCGCGGATGCGGCGCTCGCGAAGTCCGCGGAGCTGTTCTACGCCAGCCACAACTGGCAGCCCTTCTTCCTGGAGGGCACGAAGACGCTGGCCTACGAACTCTGGGAGGACCTCGGCTTCAAGGCGCCCGACAACGTCATCGTCCCCTGTGGCGCGGGATCGAACGTGCTGGGCTGCTGGCTCGGATTCTCGGAGCTGTTGCGGTCAGGGCAGATCGGGAAACTCCCGAAAATCTTCGCCGCGCAGCCCGCCAATTGCGGGCCGATCGCCCGCGCGGCGCTGGGCCTGCCCGAACAGGCCGCGCAGCCCACCATCGCGGAGGGCACGGCCATCGCCCAGCCCATCCGCCTGCCGGAATGCCTGACCGCCCTACGCGAGTCGGGCGGCGGCGCCGTGCTGCTGGAGGAGGCGGAGATCGCCGCGGCCAGCCTCTCCCTGGCCCGGACCGGCATCTATGTGGAGCCCACCTGCGCCCAGGCGGCTGCCGCCTATTCGAAGCTCCTCGCCGCCGGGACGATCGCGGCGCGGGAGACGACGGTGGTGGTGCTGACGGGCACGGGCCTCAAGGCCACGCCGCGCTATGCGGAACTCATGGGGGTGGCGATCTGATGACGCTCGACGAATTGCCGACGCCCTGCCTGCTGCTCGACCTCGATGTGCTGAAGCGCAACCTGGCGCGGATGGAGGCCGCCATGGCGCGGCATCCCGGCGTGATGCTGCGCCCGCACCTCAAGACCGCGAAATCGGCGCAGGTCGCGGACCTCGCCGCCCCCGGCAAGGGCGCCATCACCGTCTCGACGCTGGCGGAGGCGCGCTACTTCGCGGAGCACGGCTTCCTCGACCAGGTCTATGCCGTGGGCATCGTGCCCGCGAAGCTGGAACAGGTGGCGGCGCTGAACGCGCAGGGCGCCTCGGTGAAGATCATCACCGATGACCTGGAGACGGCCCGCGCCATCGCGGCGCATCCGGGCGTGCTGCCGACCCTGGTCGAGGTGGATGTGGGGGAGGGGCGCGCGGGCGTCTCCGTGGATGGCACGGCGCTGCTGGCCATCGCGCAGGCACTCGGCCCGAAGCTCGCCGGCGTGCTCTCCCATTCAGGCCACTCCTATGCCGGGCGCAGCGATGCGCAGATGGCGGAGATCGCGGAGGCGGAGCGCGCCGGCATCGTCGCGGCCGCCACGCGCCTGCGCGAGGCGGGGCACAAGGTGGCCATCGTCTCGGCCGGCGCATCGCCCACCGCCATGCATGCGCGGCACCTCGAGGGTGTGACGGAGATGCGGGCCGGCGTGTACATGATGGGCGACCTGCTGCAGGGGCAGATCGGCACCCATCCGCTGGAGGATATCGCGGTGACGGTGCTGGGCAGCGTCATCGGCCGCTACCCGCAGCGCGGCGCGGTGCTGCTGGATGCCGGGGCGCTGGCGCTGTCCAAGGACCGCAGCACGGAAGGCGCGCCGCGGGACTGGAAGTTCGGCCGCGTGCTGGACCGCGACGGCCACGCCACGCTGGGCGATGCGCTGGTGACGCGCGTGCACCAGGAACATGGGGAGGTCCGCGCGGCGGAAGGGGGCGCGCTGCCGATCGACCGCCTGCCCGTCGGCGCGCGGGTGCGCGTGGTGCCGAACCATGTCTGCCTGACGGCGGCGGCGCATGACCGCTACCATGTGCTGGAAGGGGGCCGGGTGGTCGCCATCTGGTCGCGGATTAACGGCTGGTAATGCGCTGATCGGGCGGCTTTTTTTTCGAAATGTGACATTTCTTGCGGAAGCTTCCGATCCCCGGCATGGATACGATGTCGTCAGGATTGGTGCCGCACGATCCCAGCCATGCCTGCCCTTGCCCGCCGAACCGTCATCGCCACCTCGCTCGCCGCGCCCCTGCTGCTGGCCCTGCCGGCGCGGGCGCGGCCGCGCGTGCCGCCCTTCCCGGAATGGGTGGGGCGCACGGCGAAGCTGAACGGGGATAACGGCCAGGCGCGGCTGGTGCTGGAGGGCAACCGCACCGGCGTGATCTCCGTCCGCCTGCTGTTCTTCTGCAAGCCGCTGCCGGTGCTGGACTGGGCCATCGCGGATGACGGCCTGTCGCTGAGCTATCGCCGGCAGAGCGCCATTTCCTCGACCCGCATCATCCAGGGCACCGCCCGCATCACCGCCGAACCCGGCCTGCTGCAATGGATCGAGGCGGCGGACCACCTCGCGGAGTTCGAGGGGTTCGAGGGGCCGGAAGCCGTCCGCGTCTGCGGCTAGCCTTACCCTCTTCACCGCGCATCAACCTGCCCCGGCTTATCTAGGTTCGGGGCAGAAGGCCCGGACACATGGCGCGGTGCCGGCGGGAAGAATCCCGCGCGCCGCGAAAGGCATGGGACGGGCATGCGTATCGCGCTCTGCGTCAAGAAGGACATCCACGGCCTGCTCGCGGCCCGGATCCTGGCCGAACGGCTTTCCTTCGCCACCCTGCGATTCTTCTGCAGCGTGAAGACGCGGGATGCGGAGAATGCCGTCCCCGCGCTGAAGATCATGAAGCTGCTGGAACGCGACGTCGCGATCGACACCTTCGCGGCGCTGGAGACCGGCTTCGACGTGCTGCCGCATCCCGACCACTGGACGCCGCTGCTGGACCTGAAGGCGGATGGCGGCGCGCGCCAGCTGCTCGATTTCCGGCCGGACCTCGTCATCTCGGCGCGCTTCTCGCTGATCTTCCCGCAGCGCGTGATCGATGCGGTGCCGCGCGGCATCATCAACGTCCATCCCGGCGCGCTGCCGGGGTATCGCGGCCTCTTCGCCCCCTTCTGGCAGATCCTGAAGCGGGAGAGGGAGCTGGGCTGCACCGTGCACATGGTGGATCGCGGCATCGACACCGGGCCCATCCTCGGCATCGCGCGCGTGCCGCTCGACACCTCCCGCTCCCTCATGGCGCATACGGCGGCGCTGTATCGCGGCGGCGTCGCCATCGCGGCGGAAGCGGCGGCCACCATCGCGGCCGGGGGCGTGCCGGCGGGCACGCCGCAGCCCGTGGGCGGCCACTACTACCGCTTCCCCGCGCCGGAGGATTTCGCGGCGCTGCCCGTGCCCATCGTGACGGCGCAGGATTTCGCCGAGACGCTGGCCGCGGCCTTCCCGCCGCGCGCGACGGCGCCGGTGCGATGGAGCGCCGCGGCATGACGGGCGGCGCCTCCTTCGCCGCGCGGCTCGGCGGCGTCATCGCGGCGATGCTGCTCCTGGGCTGCGGGCTGACGGCGGGGCTGAACTACCTGAAGTTCGAACGCATGCTGCTGGCGCAGCAGGCGAAGGTGCTGGAGATCCTGGCCGTGGAGCTCGGCGCCACGGTGGAGAACTCGCTCGCGCTCGGCGTGCGCCTGGCCGGGGTGCCGGGCGCGCAGGCGCTGCTGGAACGCGCGCGGGCGGCGGAGCCGCTGATCGGCGGCCTCGCCATCGCGGATTCCGATGGCGTCGTGCTGTTCGACACGGACCGGCAGAACCTCGGCACCACCATGCCGCGCGGGCTGTTCGACCCGCGCGCGGCGACGCAGGCCTGGCGCTTCCATGACGGCGCGCGCCACGGGATCGGCGCGCCCATCATCAACGGCTTCGGCCAGCTGGAAGGCGCCGTGCTGCTGCGCTACGGGCGGGAGGCGGTGAATGAGCGCCTGACCTCCGCGCTGCTCGGCATGGTGCAGGCGGGGCTGCTCGCGCTCGCCTTCGCCATCCCGCTCGGCGTCATCGGCATCCATCTGGTGACGCGCCAGGCGCGGCGCTGGTTCGCGGCGGTGGAAGCCGCGATGCAGCCCGGCGCGGCGCCGGAGCCGCTGGCCACCGGCCTGCAGCAGGCGATCGCGGAGGCCGATGGCGTGCTCTCCGCCGCCGAGCGCCAGCTGGAAGCCATCGCCGCATCCCTGCCCGAGACGACCGCCCGCACGGAGCCCGCCACGCCATGACCCCGGCCGTCACCCCGGATCGCCGCCTGGTCGGCAGCGTCGTCGCCGTCGCGGTGCTGCTGCTGACGCTCGCCGTCGGCTTCGTCTCCTCCGCCGCGCTGCGCAGCTTCGAGACGGAGCTGCGCCCGGAGCTGGAGCGGGAGGCGACGGTGGTCGGCAGCATCGGCGCGCAGGCGGTGCAGCGCGCGCTCGACCTCGGCGTGCCTTTCGCGGGGCTGTCGGGCCTGGATGAATACCTGGCCGGGCTGCTCGCGACGCGGGAGGGCCTGGCCTATGTGCTGCTGACCGACGGCGCGGGGCGCGTGGTCGCGCAGGCGGGGCAGGCGCCGGCGGAATTCGCGGGGCTGCCGGCGGGCACGGTGCCGCCCAGCCGCGGCGCGCTGATGCGCGTGCAGGGCGGCAGCTACGACGCGGCGCAGCCGCTGGTGGAGGAAGGGCAGGTCGCGGGGTGGCTGCATGTCGGCATCGCGCGCGCGCGGCTCGACACCGCGCTGGACGACATGCGGTGGGACGTGCTGATCGTGCTGCTGGTGGTGCTGCTGGCCACGGCGGAATTCCTGCGCTTCATCCTCTCCCGCCTCGTCGCCGCGCCGATCGACATGGTGCTGCGGCTGCAGGCGCGGCTGGCGGGCGGGGACTGGACGGTGCGCGCGCCGGGCGACATCGGCGCGGAGGCCGGGCGCGTCGCGCGCCACTTCAACGTGCTGGTGCGCCGCACCAATGACCGCTGGGAACGGCTGTGCTGGCTGGCGGGCGAAAGCGGCGCCGGCCGCCGCGCCGCGGCGGTGCTGGAGGGCGTGCGGGACCGGCTGCGCTTCGGCGCGGAATCGGTGCGGGAAGGCCTGGGCGGCGGCGCCGCTTCCGCGCGGCTGCCGCTGTTCCTCTTCGTCTTCGCCGAGCAGCTCTCGACCTCCTTCAACCCGATCTTCGCGATGGAGCTGGCGGGCGGCCAGGCGGGCATGCTGGGTGCCGCGCTGCCGCTGGTGACCTTTGTCGCGGCCGTCGCGCTGCTGACGCCCTGGGGCGGGGAGATGGTGGCGCGGCACGGGCCGCGGCACGCGCTGCTGCTGGGCATGATCCCGGCGGGCATCGGCCATGTCGGCGCGGCGCTGGCGCCGGACCTCGTCACCCTCGCGGTGGCGCGCGCCATCTGCGGCGGCGGCTACGCCATCGTCACCATCGCCTGCCAGGTGCAGCTGGCGCGGGAAGCCGCGACGGGCCGCATGGCGCGCAGCCTGGGCGGCTTCACCGCTGCGGTGATGACGGGCGCGGTCTGCGGCACCGCGATCGGCGCGGTGCTGGCCGACCGGGTCGGCTTCCGCCTCACCTTCCTGGCCGCCGCCATCCTGGTGCTGGCGATCGCCGTGCTGGCCTGGCGCTGCATGCCCGAAGGCGGCGCGGCGGCGGAGAAGCGCGGCGGCGTGTGGCATTCCGCCCGCGCCGCCTTCGCGGAGCCGCGCTTCCTGATGCTGGTGCTGCTGGCGGCGATCCCGGCCAAGGTGCTGCTGGGCGGCTTCGTCTTCTTCCTGGCGCCGCTGGAGCTGCGGGAGCTTGGCCTGAGCCAGGCGGCGATCGGGCGCAACGTGATGCTCTACGGGCTGTGCATGCTGCCGGCCATCATGCTGGGCGCCTGGCTGGCGGACCGGTCCGGCCGCGGCGGCAGCATCATCGTCGTGGCGGGGCTGCTGAACGGCGCGGGGCTGCTGGCGCCGCTGTGGCTGCCGGCGCCGATGGCGCTGCCGCTGGCGGTGGTCGCCACCGGCTTCGCCCAGGGCCTGGCCGCCGCGCCGATGCTGGCGATGGTGCCGGCGCTGAGCCTGCGCCCGGGCGCCCCGAGCTCCGCCGCGATGATGAGCTTCCTGCGCCTGGCGGAGCGGCTGGGCAGCGTGGTCGGCCCGCCCGCCGCGGCGGCGCTGCTGGCGCTGGGCGGCGGGGAGCAGGCGATGATGGTGCTGGGCGTCGTCTCCGCCGCCACGGCGCTGGCCTATGCCCTGGCCCTGCTGCTGGGGCGGACGAGGCGGGAGGCCTTCGCATGAGCATCGCACGGCGCGGCCTGCTGGCCGGCTCCACCCTGCTGCTGGCGGCGCCGGCGCTGGCGCAGGCGCGGCCCCACCGCATCACCATGCTGCTGTTCCGCGGCTGGGAGGAAGCCTGCGACGGCTTCCGGGACCATTTCGCGGCCCGGCGCATCCCGGTGGAGCTGACGGTGCGCGACGTGGCGCAGGACCTCCGCCGCCTGCCCGCCTTCGTGGCGGAGATCCGGGAGGCGAAGCCGGACCTCGTCTATGTCTGGGGCACCTCGCTCGCCATCGCGGCGCTGGGGCCCTGGGATGGCGCGGATCCGGCGCGGCACATCACCGGCGTGCCGGTGGTGTTCAACATCGTCACCGACCCCGTCGGCAACCGCCTGGTGCAGAGCGCGGAAGCGCCGGGCCGGGCGGTGACGGGCACGGAATACATCGCCTCGGTCGAGGTGCAGATGCGCGCCATGGCGCGCTACCGCGCCTTCACGCGCGTCGCCGCCATCTTCAACCCGAACGAGCGCAATTCGCTCTCCGTCGTCGCGCAGATGCGCGCGCTGCTGGGCGACGGGCTGGTGGAGCTGCCGGTGGCGCTGGATGCCGCGCGGCGGCCCGACCCTGCCTCCATCCCCGGCCGCGTGGCGGCGGCGCGGGAGGCGGGGGTGGATTGGCTCTACATCCCGCCCGACACCTTCCTCAACGACCATCGCGCGGTGCTGACGCAGGCGGCGCTGGCGGAGGGGCTGCCGACCTTCGCGGCGACGGAGCGCTTCGTGCAGTTCGCCGAGGGGCTGGCCGGCCTGGTCAGCCGCTACTACAGCGTCGGCGCCTTCACCGCCTACAAGGCGGAGCAGATCCTGCGGGGCGGCCGGGCGGCGGAGACGATCCCGGTGGAGACGCTGACCCGCATGTCCTTCCTGATCCGCATGGACAGCGCGCGGCGCCTGCGGTCCTACCCGCCGGTCGGCCTGCTGCGCGTGGCGGAGACGGTCTGAAGCCATGCTGCTGCGATCCCGCATCCTGCTTCTCTTCGCCCTCGCCATGGCGCTGGTCGCCGCTTCCGTCGCCATGCCCGCCTGGCTGGTGCTGCGCGATGGGGAGGATCGTGCCGCGGCGCTGCGCGCCGGGCTGCAATCCGCCACGCTGAACGACGCGGTGGAGCGCGCCGCAGCGCCGCTGGTGTCCTCCCTCCGCCAGGCGGCGGCGGATGAGGCGCTGCTGGCGGCGCGCGCGGCGCATGACGAATCCGCGCTGCGCCAGCGGCTGGCGGCGCTGCGGGCGGAGATGGGGCTGGAAGGCCCCGCCGCGCGGATCGACCTGGTGGGGCCGCAGGGCCAGCTGCTGGCGGCGGCGCCTGCCATGGCGGACCCGCTGGCCAGCGGCGCTTCCGCCCTGCAGCGCGACCTGCCGCGGGACGCCATCTCCGCGCGGTTCGAGGCGATGGCCGATGGGCCGATGCTGCTGGTCGTCAGCCTGCGCGGCGGCAATGGTGACCTGCTTTCGGCCAGCATGGCGGCGGAAGCGGCGCTGGACCGCGTGGCGCGGCAGATGGGGGCGGAGCTGCTGCTGCGGGACCGGCGCGGCAATGCCGTCTTCGCCACCAGCCCGGCGCTGCGCGATGGCGCGGCCACGCTGCGGGAAGGCCAGTCCGTCGCGCTCGGCGGGCGCATCGTGCGCGTGGAGGCCACGGCGCTCGACAATTCCGCCGGCGCGCGCGTGGGCCAGGTGCTGGTGCTGGCGGATGCGACGGCGGAGACGCAATCCCGCCAGCTGCTGCTGCTGCTGGCGGGCGCGCTGCTGGTGGTGGCCGCCGCCGTGACCTGCGGGCTGCTCTACCGCGTCATCCGCGACGCGATCGATCCGCTGAGCGAACTCGCCCGCGCGCTGCAGGCGGTGGCGGGGGGCGACATCTTCGCCTCCGCCGCCATCGCCGCGCGGCGGGACGAGGTCGGCGCCATCCAGGCGGCGCTGGAGGCGCTGCGCAGCAACACCCTGGCGCTGGACCGGCTGCAGACGCGCAACCGCCTGTCGGCGCTGCGCGAACGCGCGCTGATCGGGCAGGAGATCGCCCGCCTGACCGCCGTGCTGGACGGGCCGGAGCGGCAGGAGATCCTGGGCCTGCTGGAGGGCGAGGGCGCCGCGCTCGGCCCCGCCTTCACGCGGCTGTCGGGCCATGTGGTGCAGCAGCACCAGGCGATGGCGACGCTGCTGGAGGAGCGGACGCGCGACCTGGCCCTGGTGCGCCAGGCGCTGGAGGAACGCACCCAGCTCAACCGGATGCGGGAGGAGCTGGATGTCGCGCGGCGCCTGCAGCTGTCCTCCGTGCCCACCAGCTTCCCGAAGCGTCCCGATTTCCGCCTGCATGCCGCGATGGTGCCGGCGAAGGAAGTGGGCGGGGATTTCTGCGACTTCGTGATGCTGGACAAGAACCGCCTGGCGCTGCTGATCGGCGATGCCTCCGGCAAGGGCGTGCATGCCGCCATCTTCATCGCCATGGCGCGCAGCCTGCTGCGCGCCGCCATCGGCCGCGGCGCGAGCCCGGCGGAGGCGCTGGCGCAGGCCAATGACGTGCTGTCCACCGACAACCCGACGATGATGTTCGCCACCGTCTTCGCCGCCGTGCTGGATTGCCGCACGGGGCTGCTGACCTACGCCAATGCCGGCCACAACCCGCCCCGCCGCCGCGGCGCGATGGGGGAGGCGGAGCTGCCGGTGGCGCGCGGCATCGCACTCGGCGTCATGGACGGCATGGCGTTCGAGGACCAGCAGGTCACGCTGGATGCCGGCGACATGGTGCTGATGTTCACCGATGGCGTGACGGAAGCGGTGGCGCCGGGCGACATCCTGTTCGGCGATGACCGCCTGGCCGCGATCGTGGCCGACCCCGCGCTGGAAGCGCCCGCGCAGCTGGTGGAAGCGGTGGCGCGGCAGGTGGAGCAATTCGCGGATACCGAGCCGCAGGCGGATGACATCACCATGCTGGCGCTGCACTGGCGCGGCACGGCCGCCGCGATGCCGGCGGCGCCCGCCACGGCGGCGCTGGCCTGCGCGTAGCGCGGCGCACGGGGCGCGTAGCGCGTAGCGCGTAGCGCGGGGATGGCCGGCGCTTAACCGGCACGCAACCCGCGGCCCCGTATCATCCGGATGCCCGCAGGATGCGGTGCATGCCAGGACGCCCGGGGTCATGACGGCCAGGGTGCCCCCATCGCTTCCATCCTGACAGGGAATCCGCATCAATGAATGCCGTCACCAAGCCCGCCTTCGTGGAGCTGGACGACAACATGCTGGCCGCCGTCGTCGGTGGCAGTGGCGCCGTGCAGTCGAGCACCCAGGCCGGCGACGGGCAGGAGGATGATGTCGAATACGGCGTCGCCATCACCGGGCCCGTCGTGAAGTCGGGCAGCGCCGGCGTCGGCACCATGAAGTCGGTGTCCACCGAGATCGGCGGCGTGCAGGTGAATGGCGCGGCCGGCGCCTTCGCGGGCGGCAGCTACGAGGTGACGATGACCGGTGTCGGCGCCTCCGCCGGCGCGGGTGCCTTCGCCACCATCAGCGGCAGCAAGACGGAGGGCAACGTCACCACCACCGTCACGGCGGAAGTCGCCTCCGGCGTCATGGTGGGGGCGCAGGTGGGCGCGACGGGCGTCGCCGTCTCCGGTGTCGCGGGCATCGGCGGCACGGTCAGCGTGACGGTGGAGACGGAGCACAAGCTCGGCGCCGGCGTCACCGCCACCACGGGCACGACGGTGGAGGCCGGCGTGAAGGCGGGCGTGGAGGGCCAGCTGGCCTATGGCGTCACCGGCGTGAAGGCGGATGCGGGCGTCATGGCCGGCGCCTACTACTCCGTGACCGCGGAAGCGACCATCGGCACCAAGGAAGCCTCCGGCACCGCCTCCGCCGGCTATGTCGATCTGGGTTCCGCCGGCGTGGGCCTGAACGGCACCGCGGCGCTGGACAAGGGCAAGATCACGCTCGGCATCGGCGGCGAGGCCGCGGTGGGCATCGGCGGCCTGAATGCGGGCATGAGCGTGAGCGTGGACACCAAGGCCGTGGCCGATGCCGCGGAGAAGGGCGCGATGGCGACCGGCGACGCCGCCATCAAGGCCGCGGCGGAAGCGAAGGCGCTGGCCGACAAGGTCGCCGCCGACAAGGCGGCCGCGGAAGCCAAGGCGCAGGCCGAGAAGGCCGCGGCCGAAGCCAAGGCGCAGGCCGAGAGGGCGGCCGCCGAGGCGCGTGCCCAGGCCGAGAAGGCCGCGGCCGATGCCGCCAAGGCCGCGCAGGATGCGGCGAACAAGGCCAAGAGCACGGCCAAGAGCGTGGGCAGGAAGATCCGGCGCCTGTTCCGCTGATCCGCGACGGGGCGCGGCCTTCGCGGCCGCGCCCTGTCCGCCATCGCCTTGTCGCTGCACCCCGCGCGCGGAACCACGCCCATGGAAAACCCCGGCAAGACCCCGCTGTTCCGGGCGGAGGCCGTCGCCTCCGCCACCTCCGTCACCACGGTGGACGATGCGCTGGAGGTGGTGCCGCCGCCGCTGCGCATCCTCTGGGGCGTGCTGGGCGCGCTGACCATCGGCCTGATCGGCTGGTCCGCGGTGACGAACGTGCCGGTGAAGATCAACGGCCAGGGCATCCTGCTCTCGGCCGGCGGCCTCACCGACATCGTCTCCGACACCGAGGGGCGGGTGGTGGAGTTCACCGCGCGGCCCGGTGACCTGGTCACGGCCGGCAGCGTCGTCGCCGTGGTGGACCAGGCGGAGCTTCGCCTGCAGCTGGCGGCGGCGGAGGGCGAATTGCGGGATGCGGAGACGGCGCGCAGCGAGATGCGCCGCTTCCAGGACCGCGAGCAGGCCGCCGACCGCGCCTGGCGCGCGGCGCGGGACGAGGGGTTGGCGCGCAGCCTGCGCGCCGCGCAGGACCGCCTGCGCCTGCTGACGGAACGCGAAGGCGTGGTGCGGGACCTCGCGGACCGGTCGCTCGCGACGCGGGATCGCGCCATCGGCGCGCAGATCGAGCTGTTCGGCGTGCGCGACCAGATCGAATCGCTGCAGAATGAGCGCCGCGTGCTGGAGATGGACGCGATGATGCGCCAGACCCAGCGGGAGCGCGACCTGCTGGCGGCCGACCAGCGCGTGGCGACGGCGGAGCGCCAGGTGACGACGCTCGGCGAGCGGATCCAGCGCATGGGCGCCGTGCGGTCGCCCTTCGATGGCCGCGTGGTGGAGACGAAGGCGAATGTCGGCCAGGTGGTCAGCCGCGGCGGGCCGCTGCTGACGCTGGTGCGCAGCGACAGCGATGCGGGTTCCGGCCCGCTGGTCGGCCTGGTCTATGTCGGCGCGCAGGATGGCAAGAAGCTGCAGCCGGGCATGACCGTCGATCTCTCCCCGGCCACGGCGCCGTCGCAGGAATACGGCTTCCTGCGCGGCCGCGTGGTGCGCGTGGCGGATACGCCGGCCAGCAGCGCGGGCATGCTGCGCACGCTGCAGAACGATGCGCTGGTGTCCGAATTCCAGCGCAACCAGCGCACGCTGTTCGAGGTGAACATCGCGCTGGAGCAGGATGCGCGCGGCCGCCATGTCTGGTCCGGCGGCAGCGGCCCCGCCTTCTCGATCGAGGGCGGCACGCCGACCGCCATGCAGGCGACGGTGCGCCAGGTGCGCATGATCGCGCTCGGCCTGCCCGCGCTGCAGCGCTGGCTGGGCGAGGATGTGCGCGTGCCCGGCGAAGCCGCCGCGCCCGCCGCCGCCACCACCACCGTGGCGCAGCGGTGACGCCGATGCGCACGCCGACCATCCTGCAGGTGGAGGCGGCGGAATGCGGCGCCGCGGCGCTCGGCATCATCGCCGCGCATCACGGGTTGTGGCTGACGCTGGAGGATCTGCGCGCGCGCTGCGGCGTCTCCCGCGATGGCAGCAAGGCGCAGCACATCGTGGCCGCGGCGCGGGAGCTGGGCTTCGAGGTCCGCGCCGTGCGCTGCGAGCCGGAGGCGCTGGAGCAGGCCGATTGCCCCGCCATCCTGCATTGGGGCATGGACCATTTCCTGGTGCTGGAAGGCCGGCGCGGCGGGCAGTGGTGCGTCAACGACCCGGCGCGCGGCCGCCGCCGCGTGGATGACCGCGAATTGCGCCGCCAGTTCAGCGGCGTGCTGCTGATGATGAAGCCCGGCCCCGCCTTCGAACGCGGCGGCAGCGCGCCGAGCGCGCTGCGCGGCCTGGCGGACCGGCTGAAGGGCGGCAGCGCCGCGGTCTGGCTCGCCATCGGGATCAGCCTGATGCTGGCGGTGCCGGGCGTGCTGCAGCCGAGCTTCCGGCAGGTCTTCCTCGACCGCATCATGTCGGCGGGCGTCATCGCCTGGCTCTGGCCCATCGTGCTGGTGGTGATGGGCGCGGGGCTTTTCGCCGCGCTCTGCACCTGGATGCAGAAGACGCTGCAGCACAACCTCGAAACCCGCGTCGCGGTGCGCGGCGGGATCGAGTTCATGGAGCGCGTGCTGCGGCTGCCGCTGTCCTTCTACGGGCAGCGCGGCGCGGCGGGGATCGCGGACCGCGTCATGCTGAACGACCGCGTCGCCGGCACGGTGGCGCGGGAGATCGGCGGCACCATGCTCGCCCTCGTCATGGCGGTCACCTACCTCGCGGTGCTGGTGCTATTCGACTGGCGGCTCGGCCTGGTCTCCGCGCTCGGCGCCGCGACGCTCGGCCTCGCGCTGCTCGCGCTCTCCGCCCGGCTGCGGGAGGACCAGCAGCGGCTGCTGAACGAGCAGGGGCTGGAGGAGGCGGAGGCCAAGCAGGGGCTGCGCATGATCGACAGCTATCGCGCCAGCGGGACGGAGGCGCTGCTGTTCGACCGGCTGACGGCGCGGCGCGCAAGGGCGCTGAACCTGCGGCAATCCCTGATGCTGGGCCGCGCGGCGCTGAAGCACCTGCCGGGGCTGGTGACCACCATCGCGGCGGCGGCGGCCATCGGCGTGGGCGGCGGGCTGATCATCGACGGGCAGATGTCGATCGGCGCGCTGGTCGCCTTCCTGTTCCTGCAATCCGCCTTCCTGGCGCCGGTCGGGCGGCTGGTGCAGCTCGGCCCCCGGCTGCAGGAAGCGGGCGCCAATCTCCGCCTGCTGGACGACACGCTGCGCCACCCGCTGGCGGAGGAATTCGTGAAGTCCCCGCCCGCGCCGCGGCTGATCCGGCGCCTGGCCGGCAAGGTGGAGCTGCGCGACGTTACCTTCGGGCATTCGCGCCGCGCGGCGCCGCTGATCACCGGCGTGTCGCTGACCATCGAGGCGGGCGAGCGCGTCGGCATCGTCGGCGCCTCGGGGTCCGGCAAATCGACGCTGGCGCTGCTGGCGGCGGGGCTGCACGAGCCCTGGTCGGGCCAGGTGCTGCTGGACGACAGGCCGATCCGCGACATCCCCCGCGCCGTGCTGCGGCAGAGCGTGCAGGTGGTGGACCAGAACGGCTTCCTGTTCACCGGCACGGTGCGCGACAACATCGCGATGTGGGACCCGACGGTGTCGGAGGAACGGCTGCACGCCGCGGCGCGCGACGCCGTCATCCACGACTTCATCCTGGACCGGCGAGAGGGCTACGCCTTCCCGGTGGCGGGCGGCGGGCTGAACTTGTCGGGCGGCCAGCGCGCGCGGATCGAGATCGCCCGCGCCCTGGTGCAGGACCCGCGCATCCTGGTCTTCGACGAGGCGACGGCCGCGCTGGATGACGAGACGGAGGCGGAGCTGCTGTCCAACCTCCGCCGCCGCGGCGCCACCATGCTGATCGTCGCGCATCGCTTGGCGCCGCTGCGCGACTGCGACCGCGTGGTGGTGATGGAGCGCGGCCGGATCGTGGAGATGGGTCCGCCCGGGGAACTGGCGGCGCGCCGCGGCGCCTTCGCGCGGCTGATGCTGCAGGAGGCCTGATCGTGATGGATACGCTGACCTCCACCCTGCCGCTCGATCCGGTGGATCGCCGCTTCCAGCAGCCGCCGCGCAGCCTGGCGGAACCCGGCGCCTTCTGGGTGCTGGAGGGGGGCGAGGCCGACCTCTTCGCCGCCGTGGCGGGGCTGGAGGACGATGTCGCGCCGCCCGGCCCCTACCTCTTCGTCGGGCGGCTGGAGGCCGGCAGCCTCGTCGTCGGCCATGCGCCCGACATCGAATGCCTGGTGATCCGGCCGGGCGCGGGCGCCATGCTGCGCCGCCTGCCGCAGCCCGCCGCGCTGGGCGGGTCTGAGGCGGTGCTGGAGGCGATGCAGGGCTGGGCCGGGATGCTGGCCCAGGGGCTCGGCGCGCGGCTCTGGCGGCCTTCCAACATCGACCGCGTGGCGCGGCCGGGGCGCGTGCTGCAGCTGGCGGACCGGCAATCCGCCACCACGCGGGGCAGCGGCGCCTGGCTGCGGCTGCCGGCGCAGGGCGCCATGCTGCTGGGGCTGGAGCCCGTCTCCGGCCTGATGCCGCTGCCGCCGCAGGGCTGGATCGTCGCCGGTTCGGCCTTCGAGGCGCCGGTCTTCGCGGGGGTGGCGCCGGAGGCGATGGAGGAGGCGGCGGCCGGCATCGCCGCCTTCACCGATGCCTGCGTCGCCATGCTGCCCGGGCTGCGCAGCCTGGCGGAGATCGACGAGAGCGGGCGGCTGGAACAGCGCGCGCGGCAGGACCGGGAGGCCGAGGGCCGCACCGCCGGCATCGCCGCCGCGCTGCTGCACGCGCCGGCGCCGCCCGATGCCGAGGCGGCCGGCGATGCGGCGGCGGAGCCGCTGTTCCTGGCCATGGTGGCGGTCGCCAAGGCGGCCGGGCTGCGCCCGCGCATCACGCGGCCGACGCGGCTGCGGGAACAGGACATCGACACGCCGCCGACCATGGAGGAGATCGCGCGTGCCTCCGGCCTGCGGCTGCGGCAGGTGGCGCTGCCGGCGGATTGGTGGAAGCGCGACCTCGGCCCGCTGCTGGGGCAGGAGGAGGGGGGCGAGGCGGTGGCGCTGCTGCGCCGTGGCGGCGGCTATGTGGTGGAACGGCCCGGCGCCGCGCCGCGCGCCGTGACGGCCGCCGTGGCGGCCGCGCTGGTGCCGCGCGCCTGGACGCTGATCGAGCCGCTGCCCGACCAGCCGCTGGCCTGGCCGCAGCTGCAGAACTTCGTCACCCCGCAGGGGCCGGACAAGGCGCTGGCGCTTGGCGCGGCCATCATCGGCGCCTTCCTCGGCCTCGGCATGCCGGTGGCCATGTCCTTCGCCACCGGCTCCCTCATCCCCGGCGGCAACCGCTTCGGGCTGGTGGAGCTGGGCATCGCGCTGGCCTGTGTCGGGCTGGCGAATTTCGTCGTGCAGATGGCGGGCGACATCGCCAAGCACCGCATGACGGCGGCCATGGAGGCGCCGCTGCACGCCGCGCTGTGGGACCGGCTGCTGCGGCTGCCCATCCCGGTGCTGCGGCGGCACAACCCCTCCGAACTCGCCTCCCGCCTCGGCGTCGCGCTGGCGGTGCCGCTGGGGCGCAAGACCTACCGGCTGGCGGTGATCGGCGGCGTGGCGACCCTGGTCACGGCCATGGCGGCGCTCTTCGCCTATATCCCGCTGGCCGCCGTGGTGGCGCTGCCGCTGGTGCTGGCGCAGCTCGGCCTGTCCATCACCGCGGGGTTCCTGAAGACGCGCGCCCATGCGGCGCGGCTGGCGCAGACCGGGGCGGCGGATGCGCTGGCGATCGAGGCGGTGGGCGGCATCACCAAGCTGCGCCTGGCCGGGGGCGAGCAGCGGCTGCTGGCGCGCTGGGCGGAACGCTTCATGGCGCTGCGCGGCAGCAAGCTGGCGGAGGAGCATGTGGAGACCTGGCATGCCGCGGCTTCCGCCTGCCTGACCTTCATCGCGCTCGGCCTGCTGTTCCTGGTCTTCGCCTCGGGCGATCCCGGTGCCAAGCCGGCGGTGGTCGGCTTCCTGATGGCCTTCATGATCGCCCATGGCGCGGCGGCCGGGCTGGGCGCCGCCTTCATCGGCTTCCACCCCGTGCACGCCATGCGGGACTTCGCCGCGCCCCTGATGCAGTCCCTGCCGGAAGCGACGGCGGGGCGGATCGACCCCGGGCGCCTGTCCGGGCGCATCGAATTGTCCAACGTCGCCTTCGCCTATGAAGGGGCGGAGCAGCCGGTGTTCCGCGGCCTGTCGATGGAGATCGAGCCCGGCGAATGCGTCGCCATCATCGGCCGCTCCGGCTGCGGCAAATCGACGCTGGTGCGGCTGCTGCTGGGGCTGGAGCGCCCGCATTTCGGCGCCGTGGCCTATGACGGGCAGGACCTCGCCTCGCTCGACCTCGGCCTGCTGCGGCGGCGGATCGGCACGGTGATGCAGGGGGCGACGCTGCCGCCCGGCGCGCTGATCGACACGCTGCGCGGCTTCAGCGACGCGAGCGAGGCGCAGATCTGGCAGGCGCTGGAAGGGGCCGCGATCGCGGAGGATGTGCGGGCCATGCCGCTCGGCCTGCGCACGCCGATCGCCGATGCGGCGCAGGTGCTGTCGGGCGGGCAGGTGCAGCGGCTGCTGCTGGCCCGCGCGCTGGTGAACCGGCCGGACGTGCTGGTGCTGGACGAGGCGACCAGCGCGCTGGACCCCGCGACCCAGGCGGTGACGACGCGCACCGTGGCCGCCATGACCTGCACGCGGATCGTCATCGCGCACCGGCTGGAGACGATCCGCGGCGCCGACCGCATCCTGGTGATCGAGGATGGGCGCGTCGCCCATGCCGGCACCTTCGCGGAGCTGGCCGAGGCGGGGGTGATCGAGGCGGGGTAGGCGCCAGGCGGCCGGGGCCGCGAGTCAGTCCAAGCGCGCGGTCAGCGGGCGTCCGGATAATCCCGCGCCGGGCGCGGCCGGAAGGGCGGCAGGGAC
The DNA here is from genome assembly GCF_016805305.1 of Falsiroseomonas ponticola. GTDB lineage: Bacteria > Pseudomonadota > Alphaproteobacteria > Acetobacterales > Acetobacteraceae > Falsiroseomonas > Falsiroseomonas ponticola. The sequence goes on from NZ_JAERQN010000002.1 coordinate 319,607, forward strand.
CAGCCGCGCCACAGGGCCACGCCGCGCAGCCCGAAGCCGATGGCGATGCCGGCCGTCAGCGCCACGTCGCGCGGCAGCGGCGCCAGCCGCAGCGTGACATAGGCGGCGGCGGCGGCCATGGCGGCGGTGATGTAGATCTCCTTCCGCAGGATCAGCGGCAATTCGTTGCAGACCACGTCGCGGATGATGCCGCCCGCCGTCGCCGTGACGGCGCCGAGCAGCACGGCGGCCCAGGGGTTGGCGCCGGCGATCAGCGCGATCTCCGCCCCCAGCACGGCATAGAGGGCGAGGCCCACCGCATCCGCCCAGAGCAGCGCCTTGAAGCGGCTTTCCACCCGGTGGGCGAAGAAGAAGACCAGGATGGCGGTGGCCGCCGCGATGGCCGGCAGCTCCGGCGCCTTCAGCCAGAAGATCGGCGTGCGGCCCAGCAGCAGGTCCCGCACCGTGCCGCCGCCGAAGCCGGTGATGACGCCGATCAGCACGAAGCCCACGATGTCCATCTGCTTCCGGCTGGCGACCAGCGCGCCGGAAGCGGCGAAGACGGCGATGCCCAGCAGGTCGAGGACCCGCAGCGCCGTGTCGAAGCTGCCCAAGCGCCTATTCCGCCGCCACGGGCATGGCGCGGGCGCGCATCGCCGCGCCCTGGGCGCTGCCCATGCAGAACAGCGACGCCACCAGCAGCGCGGCCGCCAGCGGGAAGACCAGCCAGGCGAGGCCGAGGTCGATCAGCCAGCCGAAGGGCACCGGCGTGATGGCGCCACCCAGCGGCAGGCCGGAGGAGACGAAGCCGAAGACCTTGCCCATCTGGCCGGGTGGGATGGCGTTCTTCAGCATCACGTCGCGCGGCGTGCGCGACGACCCCATCAGCAGGCCGGAGGCGGCGGCGACCGCCGGCAGCAGCCATTCCGGCATCGGCACCAGGCCGAGCGAGAGCAGCAGCGCGGCGGAGGCGATGGTGGTGGACACCACGAAGACCAGGTGGCGCGTGGATTTGTCCGCGAACCAGCCGCCCACCAGCGTGCCGCCCGTGGCGCCCACCATGTAGGCCGTCAGCGCGAGGGAGGCGACCGCCACCGGCGTGCCCCAGAGCTTGCCCAGCACCGTGATGGACCAGGCCTGGATGGCGCTGCCCGCCATGGAGGAGAGCAGGAAGAAGGCGAAGAACAGCAGGATGGGGCGGGAGAGCAGCAATTCCCGCCCGCCGGGCCCGGCCTTGCGGTCCTTGGGCTTCGCCTGGTCCTTCAGGATGCGCCCTTGCCACAGGATGGCCAGCACCACCGGCACGCCGGCCAGGCCCAGCAGCAGCAGCACCATGCGCCAATCCATCACCAGCAGCATGGCCGCCACCACCGGCGGGCCGGCGGCGAAGCCGAGATTGCCGGTGAAGGTGTGCATGGCGAAGGCGCGGCCGATGCGGGACGGGTGGATGGAGGCGCCGAGGATGGCATAGTCCGCGGGGTGGATCACGGAATTGCCGACGCCGGACAGGATCGCCAGCAGCAGGATGGCCCAGTAGCCCGGCGCGAAGGCCATGGCGGCGATGGAGAGCGCCATCAGCAGCACGCCGCCCAGCAGGAAGGGCATGGCGCCATGCCGGTCCACCAGGAAGCCCACCGGCGTCTGCAGCGCCGCCGTGACGGCCGCCATCAGCGCGACCGCGAGGCCGAGCGTGGCGAAGGAGACGCCGAATTCCGCCTGCCACACCAGGAAGAGCGGCGGCAGGCAGAGCATGTAGAAATGGCTGAGGAAGTGGCCCGTGCCGATCAGCGCCAGGACCCGGGCATCGTGATGGGGGTGGTCGGCGGCGTCGGCCTGCATGCGGGGTGGCTCCGGGTCTCGCGCGCCACGCTGCGCCGCGCCCCCGCGCGCGGTCAATCGCCACGCGCGCAGGGCTGCCCCTACTCCCGCAGGCTGTCGCGGATCAGCCCGACCAGCGGCGCCACCACCTGGCTGCGGCCGGTCTCGTCGCCGAAGACCGCCATCTCCACCACGCCGAGCGGCGGCAGGCCCGGCACCTCCCGCAGCCCGGGGGGGAAGCCGCTGCGGCCGAGCACGGTCAGCGCGAAGCCCGCCTGGGCGGCGGCGGCCAGGCCCAGCAGGCTGTCGCAGGTGAAGACGGCCTCGAACCCCAGCCCCGCCCGCGCCAGGGCGGCCAGGGCGCGTTCGCGGAACATGCAGCCTTCCGGCAGCAGGGCGAGCGGCAGGGGCCGCCCCCCCGGCGGCTGCCAGTCCGGCGCCGCGGCCCAGACCACCGTCTCCGTCCAGATGGCGACGCCGGCCGTCTCCCCATCCCGCCGCTTGCCCAGCACCAGGTCGAGCCCGCCGCGCGCCTGCTTGGCGCGGAGTTCGTGGCTGCGGCCCACCTCCACCTCCAGCCGCACCTCGGGATAGGTGGTGGCGAAGCGGGCCAGCATGGGGGCCAGGCTGCGGGGGACGAAATGATCGGCGACGCCAAGCCGCAGCCTGCCCGCGACGGGGGGCGCCACCAGGCGGCGCACGGCCTCGTCATTCAGGGCCAGCATGCGGCGCGCATAGGCCAGCAGCGTCTCCCCCTCCCGCGTCAGGGCCACGCGGCGGCTGGTGCGCTGGAAGACGGGGCGGCGGACCAGATCCTCCAGCCGCTTGATCTTGAGCGAGACGGCGGATTGGGTCAGGCCGAGCGCGGTGCCGGCCGCGGTGAAGCCGCCCTGCTCCGCCACCGTGACGAAGCAGCGCAGCAGGTCGAGGTCGAGGTCCGGTATCCGCATTCCCTTCAATATCGCCAATGGATCCGGGGCGATCAATGAAGGGCGCGCATGAAAAAGGGCGCGGCAGGTTGCCCCGCCGCGCCCCTCACCGATCGCCGGGGCGATCAGATCTCCTCGTCGTAGCCGCCGCCGCCGGCGTCCTCGTAGCCGCCATTGTCATAGGCCTGGGCGTCGTCGCCATAGGTGGGCGCGTCGCTGGCCGCGGCACCCGGATCCGTCCAGGGGGAGGCGCCCGCCGCATCGCCGGCCGTGGGGGCCGCCGCCTGCGCCGCGCCGCCGCCGAAGGCGGACATCAGCGCATTGCCCAGCATCAGGCCGCCCGCGACGCCGACCGCCGTCATCATCGCGGTGCCGAGGAAGCCGCGGCCGCCGCCCTGCTGCATGGCGGCCGGGTTGTAGCCCGGCGGATACTGCGGCTGCGGGCGGGGCGGCATCGGCGCGGGGCGCGCGCCGCCGCCGAACATGCCGCCGAACATGCCGCGGTTCTGCGCCGCCTGGCCCTGGCGCTGGGCGTTCTCCAGCTCCCACTCCAGCTGCTGGATGCGGTTCTGCATCTCGACCAGCGCGTGCTCCTGCACGAAGGCGGTCTGGGTGATGCGGTAGCGCGCTTCCGGGTAGCGGTTGAACAGGTCCGCGATCAGCGCATCGGCTTCCCGGTCCACCGGGGGCAGCGGCGGGGTGGCCTGCTGCTGCTGGCCGCCGAACGCGCCCCAGGGCGAGGCCGGGCGCGCCGGCGCCGCGTTCGCCGCGCCGCTCACCCGCTCCACATAGCCGGTGATGATCCGGCGTTCCTCGTCCGTCATGTCTCTCTCGTTCCCTGTCAGGAAGGCCGGCCGCGGGGCGGTCCGGGCGGGCGGGGTGGGGCCGGCGGGTTGCCCGCTTCACCTTACCGGCATGTAACCTGCCGCCGAAGGTGGCCCAGCGGGGGCCCGTTTTCAAGCGGGGGAGGGCGTATCGAAGCGTGACGGTTCAGGGACCGATCCGGGCCGGCAGGCCGAGCCGCCGCCATTCGATCGCGGGGCAGCGATCCATCACCACCGTGAGCCCCGCCGCCCGTGCCCGTGCCGCCGCCGCTTCGTCCACCACGCCGAGCTGCAGCCAGACGGAGCGGGCGCCGAGGGCGATCGCCTCATCCACCACGGCGCCGGCTTCCGCGCTGCGGCGGAAGATGTCCACCATGTCGAGCGGCGCGGCATCGGCCAGGCGGGCGGCCACCGGGCGGCCCTGGATCGCCTGGCCCGGCAGGGTCGGGTTCACCGGCGTCGCCTCATAGCCCCGCGCCAGCAGGAAGCCGAGGACGCCGTGGCTCGGCCGGTCGGGCCGGTCGGAGGCGCCGACCACGGCGATGCGCCGGGTCTTCAGCAGCAGGTCGCGGATGGTGTCGTCGGTCGTCGTCATGGCGGTGTTCTGCGCCCTTCGCCGCGGGCCGGGAAGGGTGGCCGCGAAGCGGATGAAACAATGCCGCGATTGCCCGGTTTCCGCCGCGCGCGGAATGATGCCGCATGCGCCTGCTCCTGCTCCTCGCCGCCCTGCTGCTTGCCACCCCGGCTGCCGCGCAGCCGCGCCCGGCACCCGATGTCGCCGGCGGGCGGGACCATCCGCTGGTCGGGCGCTACGAGGGGTCCTTCATCCGCCACTACCGCGCGCGGGACTATGACGAGTTCCGCATGATCAACCGCCCCGTCTTCGGCCGCGACACGCGGGAGACGGGGTCGCGCGTGAATGACCGCAATTCCACCCCCGTCTCCGGCCGCGCCTTCCGGCTTCGCTATGAGGGGCCGGAGGGGCGATCGCCGCTCGAGGTCATGCGCAACCACCAGGAGAAGCTGGCGGCGGGCGGCTTCGAGACGATCTTCGCCTGCCGCGCCCAGGAATGCGGCGACCGGTCCGATTTCTGGTTCGCGGTGGTGGAGGGCGTACAGGGCCCGGGGCCGGGCCTGGCGCCGGGCTGGGAGAACCAGCTCTACACGCTGGCCAGGCTGGCGCGGCCGGAGGGCGATGTGCATGTCGCGATCCTGGCGGTGGCGCAGGGGCAGCGGACGCAGGTGCTGGTGGATGTGGTGGAAAGCCGGCCGATGCAGGGCGGGCGCATCACCTTCGTCGATGCCTCCGCCATGCAGCAGGCGGTGGAGCGCACGGGGCGCGTCGCGCTCTATGGCATCCAGTTCGGCTTCGACAGCGCGGAGATCCTGCCCGCGTCCCGCCCGACGCTGGAGGAGATCGCGAAGTTCCTGCGCGCCAACCCCGCGATGAACGTCGTCGTCGCCGGGCATACGGATGGCCAGGGCGCCTTCGACTACAACGTCGCGCTTTCCACCCGCCGTGCCCAGGCGGTGGTGGCGGCGCTGACGCGGGACTGGGGCATCGCGGGCGGGCGGCTCACGCCCTTCGGCGCCGGCATGGCGGCGCCGGTCGCGAGCAACGACAATGATGCGGGCCGGCAGCAGAACCGGCGCGTGGAGATCGTGAAGCGGTAGCCCTTCCCTCGCCCGGCAATCGGTTGCACGCTTCCCGTACCGATCCGAGAGGGAGCGTCATGAGCCTGGTCGTCGAACACCTTGAGGGCACGGATTTCCAGAAATCCCGCGCCTTCTCCCCCGCCGTCATCACCTCCGGCGGCCGCACCGTCTGGCTCTCCGGCCAGACCGCGACGCAGGACCTGGACGGCAACGACATCAACTGGGATTTCGAGAAGCAGGTGCGCACCTGCTACGCGCTGATCGACCGCACGCTGCGGCGCGCGGGCGGCGACCTGTCGAGCCTCGTCTGGACCACGGTCTATATCCTCGACCCCCGCCATGGCGACCAGTTGGTGAAGCTGCGGGCGGAGCATTTCCCGGGGGGCAGATTCCCGTGCAGCGCGCTGCTGACGGTCAGCGCCTTTGCGCGGCCGGGCATCGTGGTGGAGATCCAGGGCATCGGGGTGGTGCCATGAACCGCCGCGCCCTTCTGCTGGCTGCGCCGGCGCTGGTGATGGCCGGCGCGGCGCGCGCGCAATCCTTCCCGGCGCGCCCCATCCGCATCATCGTCACCATCGGCGCGGGATCGGCCGCCGATATCCTGACGCGCGCGCTGGCGGATGAACTCGGGCGGCGGCTTGGCCAATCCGTGGTGGTGGAGAACCGGCCCGGCGCCGGCGGCAACATCGCGGGCGAGGTGGTGAAGCGCGCCGATCCGGATGGCCACACGCTGCTGATGGCGACGGTCTCCACGCATGGCATCAACCCAGCGCTGTATCGCACGATGCCCTTCGATCCGGTGGCGGATTTCGCGCCGATCACCCTGGCGGCGACGAGCCCCAATGTGCTGGTGGTGCATCCCGACAGCCCCTATCGCACGGTGCAGGACATCGTCGCCGCGGCGCGGGCCAGGCCGGGGGAGCTGACCTACTCCTCCGGCGGGTCGGGCACGTCGCAGCATCTCGGCGGCGCGGTGCTGGAACAGATGACGGGCACGCGGCTGACGCATGTGCCCTTCCGATCGGCGCCGGAGAGCATCAATGCGGTGCTCGGCCAGCAGACCACGATGACCTTCGCCTCCGTGCCCGCGGCGCTCGGCATGGCGCAGGGGGGGCGGCTGCGGCCGATCGGGCTGTCGGGGCTGCGGCCGATGGCGAGCTGGCCGGAGGTGAAGCCGCTGGCGGAGCTTGGCCTGCCGGGCTTCGACGTCACGGCCTGGTTCGGGCTGGTGGCGCCGGCGCGGACGCCGGCCCCGGTCATCGAGCAGATCAACGCGGCGACGCGCGCGGCGCTGGAGGTGCCGGCGGTGCGGGAGAGGCTGGCGGGGCAGGGGATGCAGGTGCTCGACGGCGGGCCGGCGGAGTTCGGTGCCTTCATCCGCAGCGAGATCGCGCGCTGGGCGCCGATCGTGCGGGCGAGTGGGGCGACGGCGGATTGATCTGTCCGAAGGGGGAGCGCTGCTCCCCCTTCAACTGATGATGGTCCAGGGGGCTCTGCCCCCTGGCGGATGGGGTCCGGGGAAGGCAGCGCCTTCCCCGAATTCTACCGCGCGGCCGGCCGCAACTCCGTCGCCATCGTCCGCTCGTCGTTCCGCGCATTGTAGGTGTAGCCCCGCCGCGCGGCCCAGATGTTCACCTGGTGGTGCAGCGGGATGATGGCGAGGTCCTCCATCGCGATGCGCGTGGCCTGCTGGTACAGCGGCTCCCGCGCTGCCGGGTCCAGCGTCTGCAGCGCCTGCGCCAGCACCTGGTCGAGGCGGGGGCTGGAATAGCCGCTGCGGTTCACGGCGCCCCAGCCGCGGCTGGGTTCGTTCGTCGCGATCAGGGATTGCAGCGGGCTGTCGGGCTCCCCCGTGCCGGTGCCCCAGCCCAGCAGCCCCACGCTGAACTCGTTGCGCGCGGCACGGCCGAAGAAGGTGGCGGAGGGCTGCGCCTCCACCCGCACGCGAAGCCCCGCCCGCGTCCAGCCCTGCGCGATCGCCTGCAGCACGCGGTCATCATTGATGTAGCGATCGTTCGGCCCACCAAGGACGATCTGGAAGCCCTGCGGATAGCCGGCCTCCGCCAGCAGGCGCCGCGCGCGTTCGGGGTCGAAGGGATCGGGGCGCAGCGCTGGGTCGTGCCCCATCACGCCGGCCGGCAGCAGCTGCCCCGACGCCACGGCCTGGCCGTTCATCACCGCGCGCACGATGCCGTCCCGGTTGATGGCGAGCGAGAGGGCGCGGCGCACCCGCACATCCCGCAGCGGGTTGTCGATGGCATTGCCCGCGAGGTCCGTGACCCCCGGCGTGCGCTCCCGCGCCTGGTCCACATAGAGGTAGATGTTGCGCACGCCGGGGATGGAGAAGACGGCGAGGTTCGCATCCCGCGACAGCCCCGCGACCTCATCCGTCGGCACCTGGTCGATCAGGTGCACATCGCCCGCGCGCAGCGCCGCGACGCGCGACGCCGTGTTGGTGATCAGCAGGAAATTGACGCGCTCCCACGGTTCCTTCGCGCCGTCATACTCGTCGTTGCGCGTCAGCTCGAAGCGGCTGCCCGGCGTCCATGACCGGAAGCGATAGGGCCCGGTGCCGATGGCGGCGCGGCCATTGTTGAAGTCGGCGGTGGAGGAATCGCGATCGCTGCCACGCACCAGCATCAGCCCCGCCATCTGGTTCGGCAGAAGCGGATGGGGCCCGTCGGTGTGCAGGCGCAGCGTGTGCGGGTCCACGATCTCCACGCGGTTGATGCGCCGCGTGTAGATGGTGAAGCGCCCGGGGCTGTTCGGCACATTGGCGACGCGGTGGATGTTGGGTTCGAAATCCGCCGCGGTGAAGGGCGTGCCGTCATGCCAGCGCGCGGTCCGCCGCAGCGTGAATTCCCAGGTGGTCTGGTCGATGGCGCGCCAGGCCGTGGCCAGTTCCGGCTTCAGGCCGAGCTTCTCATCCTGCCCGACCAGCGCCTGGTAGATGTGCTGGTGGATGGCGACGTTGCTGGTCAGCGCATGGAAATGCGGATCGACGGAGGTGACGGCCGCGCCATAGCCGATCCGCACCTCCTGCGCCGCCACCGGCAGGGCGAGCATCGCCGATGCCAATCCCGCAACCCACGTTCGACGCATCCTCATCGCCCCCGGTCCTTTCCCTGACGTCATCCGATGCTAGGCTTCGCGCAAGGGAAAACGGAAGGGCGGACCATGACGGATCGGCTGCTGGTGGTGGATGGGCTGGTCGTGACGATGGATGCGGATCGCCGCGTCATCGAAGGCGGCGCCGTGCTGATCGAGGCCGGCCGCATCGCCGCCATCGGCGACACCGCCGCCCTGCGCGCGCGCTTCCCCGGCGCGCCCGAACTCAGTGCCAAGGGCAAGGCCGTGCTGCCCGGCCTGATCGACGCCCATGCGCATGCCGGTCACACGCTCGTGAAGACGCTCGGCGGCGGCGACAGCGCGAAATGGACGGAGGCGGTGGAGGCGATCTATCCCCGCGGTGCCACGCCCGCTTTCTGGGGCGCGGATGGCTCGCTCGCGGCGCTGGAACGGCTCAAGGCCGGCGTCACCACCAGCCTGTCGATCTTCGGCGCCTATGGATCGCGCACCGATGATCCCGCGCATGCGATGGCGCATGCGGCGGGCTATCGCCGCGTCGGCGTGCGGCACGTGATCTGCCCCGGCGCCTCGCCCCCGCCCTATCCCAACACCTTCTATCGCTGGGACGGCGACCGCCACGAAAGCGTCGCCGTCACGCTCGATCGCCAGTTGCAGGTCTGCGAGGAACTGACCGCCGCGCTGCATGACCGCGCGAACGCGATGAGCCGCGTCATGCTCTGCGCGCCCGTCGCCTTCTCCGGCCGCCCCGGCGTGACGCCGGAAGTCGCCGCGCAATACGACGACACCGCGAAGCAGGTGCGCGCGCTGTCGCGGCGGCTCGGCGTGGGCTTCACGCAGGATGGCCACAAGGGCGGGACGGTGCGCGCCGCGGCCGAAGCCGGGCTGCTCGGCCCCGACGCGCTGCTCTCCCACTGCATCGACCTGCACGAGGATGAGATCGCCCTCATCGCCGAATCAGGCACCAAGGTCGCGCACAACCCCTCCGCCAATTTCTCCATCATCGGCCGCTGCCCGGCGATCGAGCTGATGGATGCCGGCGCCACCGTCGCCATCTGCTCCGACGGCACCGCGCCCGACCGCAGCTTCGACATGTTCCGCCACATGTTCCAGGCCATGCACTACCACCGCCGCCACTTCCGCGACGCCAAGATCCTGCCGCCCGGCAAGGCGCTGGAGATGATCACCTGCGACGCCGCCGCCGCGCTCGGCATGGGCGACGAGGTCGGCAGCCTGGAAGTCGGCAAGCGCGCGGACATCGCCATCATCGACCTCCGCAAGCCGCATCTCTGGCCCGGCGACATGCCGCTCTATCGCCTCGTCTGCTTCGCGGTGGGCTCGGATGTGGACACCGTCATCGTCGGCGGGCGCATCGTCATGGCGGGACGCACCGTGCTGTCCGTCGATGAGGACAGCATCCTCGACGACGCGACACGGGAGATCGGGCTGGCGCTGGACCGCAGCGGCATGCGCCACATGGCCGTCACGCCGGAGAGCTTCTGGAAGAAGACGCGGTATCAGTAAGCGGGGGCGCCGCCCCCGTACCCCCGCCGGGGGGCGTGGCGCCCCCCGGACCCCGCCTTCAGTCGCGGGCGCGGTCCAGGGCGGCGCGCAAACGGCGGAGGACGGGCAGCACCATCTCGATCTCGGCGACGGACACGTCGCCGGCGACCGGGGCCACCGCCGCCTGCGCGATCGCGACCGCCTCCTCCCGCGCGGCACGGCCGGCCGGCGTAAGAAACACCAGCTTGCCGCGGCCATCCCGCGGATCGGGCTCCAGCCGTACCAGGCCCCGCGCCTCCAGCTTCTGGATCGTGTTGGTCATGGCGGGGCGCTCCACCTGCACGGCCCGCGCAATCCTCACCAGGCTGCGCCCATCGCCCATCCGCACCAGGTGGTTCAGCACCACGAAATGCGACACGCGCAGCCCCTCCGGCAACGCCCGCTCCAGCCTGTTGCGCGCGAGATGCTCGATGATCGAGACCTCGTTCAACAGGGCGAAGAGCGGCGGATCACTCACGCGCGGCGTATCCTTGTCTCGACCGGCCAACGCGGCGTCGCCGGCACCGCAGGACCATAGCCCAGCCGCCCGAGCATCTGCACCACGCCCCCACCCCCCAGCATCGCCCGCGCCTCCGCATAGGGGCCCGCCATCGCCGGAAACTCCTGCAGCGCCTGGCTGACAGGGTGCAGGGACAGGCCGAGCCCGGTGGCGGCCAGGTTGAGCCGCAGCCAGTCCCGCCCGGCCGCGAAAGCCTCCGCCCGGCTGTCGCCCGGGCTCGTCGTCCAGACATAGGCGGGGGTCGCGGCCAGCATGGCCTGGTAGCGCTCCACCATCATCCCGTAGCCCGGCCGGCCGGGCAGCATCGCCGCCCGCGTGACCTGGCCCGATGCGACCCCCTCCTCGATCCCGGGCCCGTAGAGGCTGATCCCGTCGGGCTGCGCGGCCACGGCGGCGGCGCCGAGCCGCATGAGGTCCACGCTCTCCCGATGCGCCGCCTCGTCCCGCGCCTCGACCAGCCAGGCGCGCCAGGCCAGGTCGCGGATGGCGGCGACGCGGGCGGGGTCGGTGGCGGCGCCGAAGCCGCTGGTCACGGCGGCCGCCAGCACCGCCAGCGCCGCCTCCGGCACCGGCCGCGCCATGTCGAAGGGCCGCTTCACCGAACGCCGCGCGGCGGCATGGGCGAAAAGCGGATCCGCCACGCCGCCCGGCGCCAGGCGGATCAGCGCGACCGGCCGTCCATCCAGCCTCGGCCGGGGCTCGCCTTCCGGAAACGGCGTCACCTCCGCGGCCAAGCCCTGCTGCGCGGCGGCCATGCGGAACAGCTCCACGAAGGCGCCGAGGCCGATGGTGATCTGCCGGTCGAAGGGGTCCGTCACCGGCAGCCGCCGGTCGAGGTCGCAGCGCAGCACCACCGTCCCCGGTGCCCCATCCGGCAGCTCCGCGATCCAGGGCTGCCGGTTGTGCGGGTTGGGCGCCAGCACCGCCCAGGCCAGGGCGCGCACCCGCGGGTCCGGATGCGCGGCGGCAAGCGGCGCGGCGGCCCAGGGGGCGGCCGGATCGCCGGCGGTCACGACCTGCCCCTGCGCGGTGCGGGACAGGGCAAGGCCGGCCAGGCCGGCGGAGAGCATCAGGCGACGGGGAAGGGGCATCGGGTTTTCTCCAGTATGTTCGACATCGAACAATATGGTTCGACGACGAACAAATGCAACTCTTTTCGCGCCGCTGTCGAAATCCGGCCCCCTTGCCCGTCATGCTGCCGGACGCGCCATTCCGCGCGCCGAGACAGGACAGGCCCCGCCATGAAGGTCACGATGCTGATCCACGAAGCGCCCGAGGATGTCGCCGCGCGCACCGACCCCGCCCGCGCGCCCGCCTATTGGGGCGCCTGGAAGGCCTATGCCGATGCCCTGGCGCAGACCGGCTTCGTCCAGGGTGGCGCCGGGCTGCAGGGGCCGGAGACGGCGACGCTCATCCACGGCGACCGCGTGCTCGATGGCCCCTACAGCGAAACGCGCGAGCAGCTCGGCGGCTATTTCACGCTGGAGGTCCCGGACCTGGAGACGGCGAAGGCCTGGGCCGCGCGCTGCCCCGCCGCGGCGCTCGGCACCATTGAGCTGCGCCCCCATCTCGTCATGATGGGCTGAGGCGCAGCAGGAAGTCGCGCACCGCGGGGTCCGTCGCCAACCCCGCGGCGCGCAGCCGGGCCGCCTCGGCCTCCGCCGCCTCGCCGGCGCGGGCCGCGAGCGCGGCCATGGCCGCCCAGAAGGGCTGGTAGCCCACGAGCCGCCCATCGGCGCCCAGCGCCCGCAGCGCCGCCAGCCCCGCCGCCACGCCCTCGGCCTCCGCCAGCGCCACGGCGCGGTTCAGGGCCACCACGGGGCTGCCGGTCGCGGCCAGCAGCGCGTCGTAGAGCAGCAGGATGGATGGCCAGTCGGTGCGGCCCGTCACCCGCCGCGCGGCGTGCACGGATTGCACCGCGGCTTCCCACTGGAAGCGGCCTGGCGCGCCCAGCGCGAAGGCCCGGCGCAGCAGCGCCTCCGCCTCCGCCTGCATCGCCCCGTCCCAGGCGCTGACATCCTGGTCCGAGAGGGGCACGTAGCGGCCGGCGCCGTTGCGCGCCGCCGGGCGCCGCGCTTCCAGGTGCAGCAGCAGCGCGGCGAGCCCTGCCGCCTCCGCCTGGTCGGGTGCCAGCGCGGCGGCGATGCGGGCCAGCCACAGCGCTTCCCCGGCCAGGGCGCCGCCATCGGCCTGGTCCTGCGCGCCGGCGGCATAGGCGGCGTAGATCGCGTCCAGCACCGCGGGCAGCCGCGCCGCCACCCCCTCCCGCCCCGGCAGGGCGAAGCGGGCGCCGCTGGCGGCGATGCGCCGCTTCGCCCGCACCAGGCGCTGGCCCATGGCGGCGGGGGAGACCAGGAAGGCGGAGGCGATGCGCGCGGCATCCAGACCCAGCACCACCTGCAGCATCAGCGGCGCCTGCGCCGCGCGCTCCACCTCCGGCGCCGCGCAGGCCAGCAGCAGCGCCAGGCGGTGGTCCGGGATGGCGTCGGGCTCGGGCTCCTCCGCCAGCAGTGCGGCGTGGCGCAGCGTGGGCTCCGCCGCGCTGGCGGTGGCGCGGCGGCGATGGCCGTCCAGCAGCCGGCGCCGCGCCGCGGTCAGCAGCCAGGCTTCCGGACGGTCCGGCACGCCGTCCCGCGGCCAGGTGGCCAGCGCGGCGGCGAAGGCATCGGCCAGCGCATCCTCCGCCTGCGCGATGTCCCGCCCCCGCGCCGCCAGCCAGGCCAGCAGCCGGCCATAGCTGTCCCGCGCCGCGCGTTCGGCGGCGAGCGAGGCCGCGGTCACGCCATCACGGGCCTGGCCTCCACCACCCCATGGCCGGCGCCGGGGCAGCGCGCGGCCCAGCGCAGCGCGGTGGCCATGTCCGGCACCTCGATCAGGTAGTAGCCGCCCAGTTGCTCCCGCGTCTCGGCATAGGGGCCGTCCAGCACCTGCGGCGCGCCATCCACCAGCCGCACGGTATGCGCCGTGGCGGCCGGCATCAGCCGGTTGGCGTTCACCAGCGCGCCGGCGGCGCGCAGCGCCTCCGTATAGGCGCCATAGGCCGCCATGGCGGCGTTGCGCTCGGCCTCCTTCATGCGGGGCCAGGCGGTCTCATCGGCATGGATCAGCAGCATCACCTGCATGGCGGTCTTCCCATCCTCGTCGCGGCGCCCGGTCGGCGCCGGCATGATGACGCGGGGGGAGGCGCCGTTTCGACAGGGGCTAGGTCGATTTCCCGTCGCGCTTCGCGCCATCCAGAAGGGCGCGGCGGCGCGCTTCCTCCCGCCGGTCGTTCAGCTTCTCCGCCCCCGTGCGGCCATGCTTCACGCGATTGGCCGCGGCCTCCGCCGCTTCCTCCCGCTTCCGCGCCGCCTTCCGGGCCTTGTTGAGGTTGACGATCTCGGCCATGGGGGCAGGATACCGCGACGCAGGAACGGAAGAAACGCCATGATGATCGAGCTGACCGCCGCCGACGGCCACCGCTTCGCCGCCTACAAGGCCGGCCCCGCCGATGCGAAGAAGGCGCTGGTGGTGGTGCAGGAGATCTTCGGCGTGAACCGCCACATGCGCCGCATCTGCGACGATTTCGCGAAGCAGGGCTACGCCGTCATCGCCCCCGCGCTGTTCGACCGCGTCGAGCGGGGGGTCGAGCTGGGCTACACCGGCGATGACGTGGCGCGCGGCCGCGACCTGCGTGCGAAGGTGCCGGCCGATGGCCCGATGCTGGATGTGGAGGCCGCCGCCGCCGCCCTGCCCGCGGGCGCCGCCAAGGGCATCGTCGGCTATTGCTGGGGCGGCACCGTCGCCTGGTGGGGCGCGACGCGCAGCACCAGCTTCAAGGCGGCCTGCGGCTGGTATGGCGGCGGCATCGCCGGCACGAAGGATGAGAAGCCGTCCTGCCCCGTCGAACTCCATTTCGGCAGCCTCGACGCCTCCATCCCGATGAGCGACGTGGAGGCGATCCGCGCCGCGCAGCCCGGCATCGCGATCTTCGTCTATGAGGGCGCGGGCCACGGCTTTGGCTGCGAGGACCGCGCCTCCTACAAGGCCGACGACGCGGCGGTGGCGGAGAAGCGGACGCTCGACTTCTTCGCGAAGCACCTGGGCTGACGCGGGTGGTCGGCTACTACGTCACCGCCGCCTGCTGCCTCTTCCTGCTGGTGATGATGCCGATCTGGTCCGGGCGGTCGGACCAGGCGACCTATCCCATCTGGGTCATCGCCCTGCTGGCCGTGGTGGTGGTGCTGGTGCCGGTCTTCATCCGCCGCCGGCGGCGGGAAGGCGCGGCGGCGCCGGGCGACCCCGGCGTCTCGATCGAGAACCGGGAGTGACCGGGGTGGCGGCGGCGTGACCGGCACGGGCCATCCGGCGCCCGCCTTCCCGGCCCCGCCGCGCGGCGCCATCGGGCCCTGAGGCCGCGGGCGGTGGGACCCCTTGCCTGGCTGGTCGCCCGTGCCAGCCGCATCCATGGCCGTCGCCAGCGCCGCCGGCCCCTGGCCGCCGGCCAGGCCATGCACCGGCTGGAGCCGGAGGATTACGCAAGCCCCTGGCGCCGGGTCGGCATGCAGGCCCTGATCCGCGCCCAGGCCCGGGCGGTCCCGCTGCCCGATGGCAGCGTGCTGTGCCGCGCGCTCGGCCGCTACCCGATGCTGGTGGATGGGCGGGACCTCGGCCTCTCCGCGCGGCTGATGCTGGATGGCTTCTGGGACTATGCCCTTGTCGCCTTCCTGGCGCGGACCCTGCGGCCGGGGCAGGTCGCCATCGATGTCGGCGCCAATCTCGGGCTGCTCACGCTGCTGATGGCCGACCTCCTGGGCCCCGAGGGCGCGGTGGTGGCGGTGGAGCCGAACCCGGCCCTCCTCGCGCTCGCGGCCCGCAGCCTGGCCCTGAACGGGCTGGCCGGCCGCGCCACGCTGCACCAGGCCGCCGCCAGCGACCGGGGCGGGGAGGTGCGGCGCCTCCGCCTCGACCCCGCCGACCCCAGGCATGGCCGCCTGCTGCCGCCCGGTACCGTGACGGGCCAGGACGGGATGGTGGAGGTCGAGGTGCCGACGCTGGCGCTCGATGACCTCGTGCCGGGCGCCGTGGATGTGGTGACGATCGACGTGCAGGGGGCGGAGGAGGCGGTGTGGGAGGGCATGCAGGCCCTGCTGGACCGCAGCCCCGACATCCTGGTGCTGATGGAATTCAGCCCCGCGCGCCTCGGCGATGGCGCCGGCCTGCTGCAGGCCATCGCCGCCCGCTTCCTGCTGCGGGAATTGCGGGCCGACACCCGCGTGGCCCCGGTGCGGCTGGAGGCCGTGCTGGCCCGGCCCGGCGACACCCGGCTGGTGCTGACCCGCCGCGCGCGGATCTGAGGGCGGCCCGGCCCCGGGCTATTCCGCCGCCGCCTCCACCATGCCCTCCCCGACCCCCTCCGGCGCCACGGGCAGGGAGAGGGTGAAGCGCGCCCCCGCCCCGGTATTCTCCGCCGTGATCCCGCCGCCCATGGACCGCATGAGGCCGTGGCAGATGGACAGGCCGAGCCCCGCGCCGCGATCCGGGCCCTTGGTGGTGACGAAGGGCTCGAAGATCCGGCCCATCACCGCATGGGGGATGCCGCCGCCGGTATCCGCCACCGCCAGCCGCGCGATGCCGTCCTCGATGGTCGCGGTGATGGTGATCTGCCGCGGCGCGCCGGGCGGGCGCGTGTCCAGCGCATCGCGGGCGTTGAACAGCAGGTTGACCAGCACCTGCTCCACCGGCACCGCATGGCCCAGCACCACCGGCGCCGGCGGGCCGAGCGTGACCAGCACCTCCGCCCCCGCTTCCGCCAGCGCGCCGCCGCACAGCGCCAGCGCGCCGTCCACCGCATCCGCCAGCCGCACCGGGGCCAGGGCATCCGCTTCCTCCTGCCCGCGGGCGAAGCGGCGGAGGTAGTCGATGATGGCCGAGCCGCGCTTCACCTGGTCCTGGATGCGATCGAGCCGCGCCAGCACGCGGTCCATGTCGCCGCGCTTGGCCGCCATCACGGCCACGCCGGCGGCCAGCGAGATGGCGGTCAGCGGCTGGCGCAGCTCATGCGCCAGCCCCGCCCCCATCTCCCCCAGCGAGGCGAGGCGCGAGGAGGCCAGCGCGCGCGCTTCCGCCGCGCGTTCGGCGGTGATGTTGACGATGTAGCCCACCACCAGGCCGCGCCCTTCCGGCAGCCGTTCCAGCAGACGCAGCGTCGTGCGCATCCAGGCCCAGCCGCCATCGGGCTGGCGCATGCGCCAGTCCATCACGGCCTGCCCCTCCGCCAGGGCGCGCTGGTACAGCGTCTCGAAATCCGTCTCGGGGTCGGCGAGCCGGGCCCAGGGCTGCAGGCGGGGCAGCGCATCCTCCGGCCAGCCGGACACCGCCGCGCTGTCGCCGTTGCGGTAGAGGTGCCGCGCCAGGCCATCCGGCCCGACTTCGCGCAGGAAGACGATGGCGGGCAGCCCTGCCAGCAGGCGCTCGATCTCCGCCCGCCCGGCCTGCTGCGCTTCCAGCCGCCGCCGGTCCCCCCGCCCGCGCAGCACGGCGAAGCCGGCCAGCAGCAGCAGCACCAGCACCGCCCAGGCCACCAGCGCCGCCACCCGCGCCCAGCCATGCACCTTCCGCGCCTGGGCCAGGTCCGGCCCCAGCGCGACGGAGCCCATCGCCAGCAGGCTGCCGCCCGGCACGGCGCGCAGGGCCAGCATCGCCTCCTCCCCGCTCAGCGGGCTCAGGCCCCGCATCGCGATGGCCTCCTCCCCCCGCGGCGCGGGGTCGCGCCCGTCGAGCAGCAGGCGGCCCGCCAGCCGCGCCGCCTGCGCGCTGCCGGCCAGCAGATCCCCCTCTCGCCGCAGGATGGCCGCGACCTCGCCGGGGCGAGGGGCCAGCGCGGCCAGGGAGGCGGCCAGCCCGGCGCTGTCCAGCGCCACCACGGCCATGCCGCCGAAGCCGCCTTCCGCGGTCTCGATCCGGGCGGAGACGGGGATGCTCCAGCCGGGCAGGGGGGCATCGGCCGGGGCCTCGCCGAGGGTCGGGTTCACCCGCGGCCCGGCCGCCCGGGCCTGGAACCAGGGCTGGTCCGCCACCGACCCCCCGCCCCCCGCGGAGGACCAGACCACGGCGCCCGCGGCATCCACGATGGCGATGCGGGCGATGGCGCCGGCCGAATCGGCGATGTGCCGGGCCAGCAGGGCCGCGACCTCCGCCTGGATGGCGGAATCCCCTGGCGCGCGATGGGCGGCCCAATGGCCGGCCAGCAGCTGCGCGTCCCGCGCCGCGGCCAGGGCGCGCTGGGCGAACTGGCTCGCTGCCTCCGCGATCGCGCCGGCGCGCTGTTCGGCGGCTTCCAGCGCATCGGCCTCCACATGGTCGCCGATCGCCTCCGCCCCCGACCACAGCAGCAGCAGGGCGAACAGCCCCGCGCAGCCGGCAAGGAATGCCGACCATCGCCGTCTCCGGGGCAGGGTGCCTGTCTGGGCCATGAAGGGACGCATCCTTAGGTCCCTTCCTGTGACTCGTCCGTTAGCCGCGCCGATTCACGGGCGCGCGGGGGCCACCCTTGCCTTCCGGGCGCCGGCGGCGTTCTTTGCGGGCCCGACGAATGCCAGGAAAGACGGCCGAGCGCCCATGCCCCATGATTCCGTCCCCGCTGCCGCCGCACCCGCGGGGGAAGCCGTCCCGGAGGATCTCTGGCGACTGCGCCGCAGCATCGACAACATCGACGCCGCCCTGGTTCACATGCTGGCCGAGCGCTTCCGCGTGACGCGGGAGGTGGGCGTGCTGAAGGCGGTGCACCGCCTGCCGCCCGTGGATTCGTCGCGGGAGGAAGCGCAGGTCGCGAAGCTGCGCGGCATGGCGGAGCGCGCGGGCCTCGACGCCGATTTCGCCGAGCATTTCATCCGGGGCGTGATGGCGGAGGTGGTGCGCCAGCACGGGGAGATCGCCAGGGAGCGGCGTGGCGCTTAGGGCCGCGGGAGCGGCAGGGGGCCTGACGCCCCCCGCCCGGGCACGTCAGACCTTCGTGTTCGTGCCCATGTAGCGATCCTCCAGCCCCCGCCAGGTGGCGTTGTCGAACAGCGTCCACAGCTCCCCATGGCTGAGCATCCGCCCGGCCGTGGCGTTGGAGGACCCCGTCTCCTTCAGCGAGGCCAGCACCTCCAGCCCCGCCTTGGCGAAGAGGCGCGTCAGCGCATTCGGGTAGATCGCCAGCCGGAAGCCGAGTTCCTGGAGACGGGCGGCGGGCAGGATCGGCGTCTTGCCGCCCTCCACCATGTTGGCCAGCAGCGGCACGTCCGGGAAGGCGCGGCCGACCGCGGCGAGTTCCGCCTCGCTCTGCGGGCTTTCCACGAAGATCACGTCGGCGCCGGCGGCGCGATAGGCGCGGGCGCGGTCGATCGCGGCTTCCAGCCCCTCGCCCGCTCGGGCATCGGTGCGGGCGATGACGACGAAGTCGGGGTCGCGCCTGGCCTCCACCGCCGCCTTGATGCGCATCGACATCTCATGCGTGGAGACGAGCTTGCGGCCGGGTTCGTGGCCGCACTTCTTCGGCCATTCCTGGTCCTCGATCTGGATGCCGCTGACGCCGGCGCGTTCGTATTCGCGCACGGTGCGGATGACGTTGAGCGGCCCGCCATAGCCCGTGTCGCCATCGGCGATGACGGGGATGGAGACGACGTCGCAGATGCGGCGGATGCGGTCCAGGATCTCCCCGAAGGACAGGGCGGAGACATCGGGCGCGCCCAGCGCGCTCATCGAGATGCCGGCGCCGGTGATGTAGAGGCAGGCATGGCCGGAGGCCTCCACCAGACGCGCGCCGACGCAATCGAAGGCGCCGGGGGCGAGGAAGAGGTCGGGGCCGGCCAGGAGTTCGCGGAGCCGCCGGTTGCGGCCGGCGGTCTCCGCCAGGCCGATCGGGAAGGTGGGGCCGGCGGGCAGGGGGGCTTCGGGCATGGCGTTCTCTCCGGAAGGGCTGGGATGCAAGCTAGTCGCGCGGGCAGCCGCGCGGAAGACAGGCGCTTTCCCGGTTTTGCGACGGCGCGGCTTGGGTCCATGCTGCGCCGCACCCGCCTGCAAGGACGCCGCCGCCCATGCCCACCCGCCGCCTGCTGATCGCCGCCACGACCCTCGCGCTGCCCGGCCTCGCCACTGGCACCGCAATGGCCCAGGGCCGCGGCGCGCTGCGCATCATCATGCCCTTCCCGCCGGGGCAGGGCAGCGACATCCTGATGCGCCTGCTGGCGGAACGGCTGCAGGGCCCGCTCGGCCAGCCCGTGATCGTGGAGAACCGGCCCGGCGCCGGCGGCACGCTCGGCATGGAATACGCGGCCAATGCCACGCCGGATGGCAACACCGTCGTGATGGGCGGCAGCGGGCCGACCACCATCGCGGGCAGCCTCTTCCCGCGCCTCGGCTACGACACGCTGCGCGACCTGACGCCGATCGCACTGATCGCCAGCGTGCCGCAGCTCTTCATCGTCAACAACGACTTCCCGGTGCGCGACATCCAGGGGTTGATCGCGCGGGCCAGGGCCAATCCGGGCGGGATCTTCTACGCCTCCTCCGGCAACGGCACGACGCAGCACCTGAATGTGGAGCTGTTCAAGACGCTGACGGGCACGGACCTGACGCATGTGCCCTATCGCGGATCGGGCCCGGCGCTGGCCGACCTGGTGGCGGGGCAGGTGCCCTTCATGTCGGACACGCTGGCGGCGGTGACGGACCTGGTGCGGAGCGGCCGCGTGCGCGCCATCGGCGTGACGTCCAGGGAGCGTTCACCCTTCTTCCCGGAGGTCCCGACCATCGCGGAGCAGGGGGTCGCGGGCTACGAATCCGTGGGCTGGATCAGCCTGCTCGGGCCCCGGGGGCTGCCGGATGCGCAGGCCGCGCGGATCGAGCAGGCGGTGGAGGGTGTGCTGCGCCAGCCCGATTTCCAGGCCCGCGTGGCCGACCAGGCCTTCACCGCCACCTTCCTCAACCGCACCGACTTCGCGGCCTTCATCCGCAGCGAGATCACGAAATGGGCCGGCGTGGTGCGGGCGGCGGATGTGAAGGTGGATTGAGGGTCAGGGCCTGGCGCGGGCGGAAACCGGCTCGCTGACCTCCTCCAGCGATCGCCCCTCCGCCGCGAAGCCCAGCCGCCATTCGGTGATGGCGGCCAGGATCATCAGGCTGGCGCCCAGCAGGTAGCCCCACATGATGTCCACGCGCTGCCCGCCCTCGATCAGCCAGCCGAACAGGGCGGGGCCGACCACGCCGCCGATGCCGGTGCCGAAGGCGTAGAAGACGGCGATGCCCATGGCGCGCATCTCCAGCGGGAAGGCCTCGCCCACGGTCAGATAGGCGGCGGAGGCCGCGGCGGAGGCGAAGAAGAAGATCACCGTCCAGCAGGCGGTCTGGCTGGTGGCGGAAAGCCACCCCTGCGCGAAGGCGAAGCCGGTGATCGCCATCAGCACGCCGGCCAGGCCATAGGTCAGGGTGATCATCGGCCGTCGCCCGACCGTGTCGAACAGCCTTCCCAGCAGCAGCGGCCCCATCAGGTTGCCGATGGCGAAGGGCAGGATGTACCAGCCCACATGCTCGTTCGCGACGCCGTAGAAGCGCGTCAGCACCAGGGCATAGGTGAAGAAGATCGCGTTGTAGCAGAAGGCCTGGCAGGCCATCAGCACCAGCGCCAGCACGCTGCGGTCCCGGTGCCGGCGGAACATGATGCCGACGACCTCCGCGATGCCGATATGGTCGCGGGGATGCAGGCGGATCGGGCCGTGCTGCAGCGGCGGCAGGGGGCCGTGGCGGGATTCGGCGCCGCGCTCGATCTCACTGACGATGCGCTCCGCCTCCTCCGGCCGCCCATGCGTCATCAGCCAGCGCGGGCTTTCCGGGATGTAGCGGCGCAGCAGCAGGATGACGAAGGACAGCGCGCCGCCGACGATGAAGGCCGCGCGCCAGCCGATCTCGGGATCCACCACGGCGGGGTTCAGCACCACCAGGCCGATCACGGCGCCCATGGCGCCGCCCGCCCAGAAGGTGCCGTTGATGACGATGTCCGTCTGCCCGCGCCGCCTGGCCGGGATCAGTTCCTGGATGGCGCTGTTCACCGCCGCGTATTCGCCGCCGATCCCCGCCCCGGTCAGGAAGCGGAAGAAGGCCAGCGACCAGAAATCCCAGGCGAAGCCGGTGGCGATGGTCGCCAGCAGGTAGACCGCGACGGTGGCGGTGAAGAGCTTCTTCCGCCCGAGCCGGTCCGTCGCCCAGCCGAAGCCGAGCGCCCCCAGCACGGCGCCCAGCAGATAGGCGGAGGCCATGAGCCCCACCTCGCTTTCCGTCAGCCGCAGGCTGGGGCTGGCGGCGATGGCCGGGGCCAGGCTGCCCACCAGCGTGACCTCCAGCCCATCCAGGATCCAGGTGACGCCGAGCGCCACGCAGACCAGGGTGTGGAAGCGGTCCCAGGGCAGGCGGTCCAGCCGGGCGGGGACCGTCGTCTCGAAGCTGGAACCGTCTCGCATGCGCCGGGCCTCCCTTACCCGGTCGCATCAACCGCCCGCGGCGTCCGGCGGTTCCATGGCGGCTACCGGCAGGGCACCAGGCGGATGTTCTCGACCTGCGCATCCACCGCCGCGCCGCTATCCTCGGTGTCGGAGGAGATCACCACCTCCTGCAGCGGCGGCACCTCCCCGCCCCCGAAGGCCAGGCGCCAATCGGCGGCCAGGTCCACGCGTTCCTCCACCCATTGCCCGCGCGGCGCCTCGGCCGGGCGGAGCACGCGGATGCGGGTGATGGCGCCGGTCCAGGGGCTGGCGAAGAAGGTTCCGGCCGTCGCCTCCCGCCCCGTGCCGCCCCAGACATAGCTCAGCACGCTGCGCGGCAGGCGGTGGTCGCCGGCGCTGGCCTGGGCCACCGCGTGCTGGGTGCGCGTCACGAAGCTGACGGCTGGGCCGAATTCGGTGAAGCCGACGGAAATCGCCAGCGCCCGGTCATCCCCCCCGCGCCGGGTCAGGTCCGTGACCGGCGGCCCCGCATCGACGCGCCAGCGCCAGGCGAGGCAGGTGGCGGCGCCGGAGAGGGGGCGGAAGACGAAGCCCCCTTCGCCCCGCCCGCGCACGCGGATGCCGCCGCCGGGCGTGGCGCTGAAATCGGCCGGGCGGATGCCGTGCCATTCCATCTTCCGCCAGCCCAGCGCCTCCACCTCCGCCTGGGTGCGCCCCGGGGAGACCGCGGCCCCGAGCAGGGGCGCGGCCAGCAGCAGGGCCAGGGCGGCTAGGCGGCGATCCATCCCCCCTCATCTGCGCGATCCCGGACCGGCGAACAAGAGTGAACAGATCGTAATCCGCGCTACCGCGGCGCGAGGCGCGCCAGCGTGCCGGCCTCCGCCGCCGCCACGATGGCCCGCGCATCCTCCGCCAGCAGCAGGCGTTCGCCCTGCAGCCGTTCCGCGCTGGCGCGCACGGCGGCGACATAGGCGGCCTGGTCCGGCCAGCGTTCCTCGAGGGAGGGGCGCGGATCGCCCGCGGCCTGGCGTTCCGCCCGCGTCGCCGCGAAGGGGATCACGCCGCCCTGGTTGGTGCAGAGCGCGCCTTCCCCGAAGCCGGCGCTCCGCGGGTTCCAGCCGGTATAGGTGGCGCGCGGCGCCTCGATGACCGGCGTGCGCAGCCCGCCGATGGCGTTGCCATCCGCATCCACGCGGGGGAAGAGGATCGGGTAGCTGCCGATCACCACCGGCGGGTTCTTCGTGGTGTCCAGCAGCGGCGCGGGCGTCCAGGACGTCAGGCGCGGCATGCCGGGGATGGCGGGATAGGCGGCGGCGGGCACCAGCGTGCCATGCGCCACCATCGGCACGCGGCTGGCCGGGGGCTCCGCGCCTTCGCGCACCCAGGCCTCCAGCGCCGCGACCAGGGCGCGGGTGGGGGCCCCGGCCTGCAGCGGGTTCATCGGCATCTGGCACATCGGGTTGCGGTTCGCGACCGCCTCCGCCACCGCGTAGTGGGGATGGCCGGTCATCATGTAGCCCCGCACCTCCGGCGGCAGGTCCACATGCCGCCCCGCCGGGTCCGTGTAGGTCAGCGACCCGCGCGCGCCCCAGAACTCGAACTCGCTATCGGTCTGGAAGACGCGGGGACAGGTGTTGGAGATGCGGCAGCGCCGCAGCAGCCCATCCCGCGCGCCGGTCAGCGGATCCGTCGTGGTCGCGTAGGTGAAGGGGAACTGGTCGGCGGCGTAGAGGCGATCCGTGTGGTCGGAAGGGTTCCGGCCGGGCTGCGCCCAGCGCGTGTTCATGAAGGTGCGCCGGCTGCCCGGGATATGCGCCACCAGGCCATCGAAGACCGGGCGGCCGCGCGTATCCTCGTTGAAGCCGAGATGCAGGTAGTCCCGCAGGAAGCGGCCGGACTGGGAGATGCCCATGCCGAGCGTCGCCGTCACGGTGCTGCGCCCATTCGCCGCCAGCGGATTGGCATCGCTGCCGTCCCGCCGCAGGAAGGCCGTGACGTCGCGGAACGCGGAGAAGCCCATGCCGAGCACGAGGGGATCGCGCGCGGTGTAGGTGAGTTCGTAGATGGCGCCGGCATCGAAGCCGGCGGGGCGCGTGATCTCGATCCGGTCGCCCTCCAGCAGGCGCCAGGCCAGCCCGGCCGGCGTCTGGCGCTGGTCCTCCTGCCGTGCGCGCACCGTCAGGGTGATGCTGGCGGGATCGGCGACGGGATAGGTGAGCTGGCCGATGGCCGGGTTCGTCGTGTTGTCGAAGACGAACTCCTCCCGCGACGGCCCCGTGATGCCGGTGATGCGCGGCACCTGCACCTTCATGCCCTGGCCCGGCGTCCAGTCGCCCTGCCAGCCCACCCAGGCGAGCGTCATGCCCTGGCGGAAGGTCCAGCCATTGCCGGCATCGGCGGCCTGTTCCAGCCGCGGCGTGCCGGCGGCGGAGCTGTCGTTCAGCACCTGCGTGACGATGCGCCGGCCGCGGTTCGGCGGCTCCACCAGCAGCGTGCCGTTGCCGCGGGCAAGGTCGGCGGGGCGCAGGATGATGACATCCGCCGTGGCCTCCACCCGCCCCTCGGCGTTGCGCGGCGCGCGGTCGATATCGGCGATGACGGCGTTGCGCGGATCGGCGGGATCCAGCGCGATGGTGGCGCGGGCGCGGATCTCCATATAGGGGCCGGCGGCGCCGAAGGCCTGGCCTTCGAAGGCGGGGCGCGGCGGGCCCGTCAGCTCGAACCGCACCACCTCCGCCATCGCGGCGGGCGACAGGGCCGCGAGCGCGACGGCGCCGAGCAGGACACGCTTCATGGACCGGTTTCCTTCCCCTGAGTTGGGGGAAGGCTCGCGCAGCGCGCCGGGCGATGCAACGGGAAAGCGGCGCCCCGGCCGCGCGTCAGGACCGCTTGTCGCGGCAGGCGTCGGACCAGGCCTGCAACACCGCCTGCGCCTGGCTGATGGCCTGCGCCGCATCCTGCATGCGCCGCCCCGCTTCCCGCGCATCCTGTCGCGCATCGGCCAGCAGGGCGACGTCCAGCGCCAGGGCGCTGGTCGCCAGCGGCTGCGCGACTTCATGGACGAGCCGCCGCACCGCGTCGCAGGCCGCGACGGCGCGGTCGCCGCTGGGCAGTCGCTTCATTGATCCTCCTCGACCGTGAAACCGGTGAACACGTAGCCCGCGATCCGCACCGCCCGGATGTTGCCCGGCGCGATCTTGATGCGCAGCTTCATCACGACGGTGTCCACCGCCCTGTCGCCCGGCCGGTGCGGCCGCTTGAAGACCGCTTCGCTGATGGCGGCGCGGCTGACCGGCCGCCCCAGCGCATCCCACAGCAGGGCCAGCGTCTCGAACTCCGAGCTGGTCAGGTTGCAGCCGGTGCCATCGGGCCGGATCAGGTCGCGGCGCAGGGCGGACAGCACCCAGCCATCGATCTGCCGGTCGCGCGCCTTGGACGGGGCGGGATCGCGGCCGCGAGGCACGTGCCGGCGCAGCACGGCGCGGATGCGCGCCAGCAATTCGCGCGGCGCCGCGGTCTTCTCCACCTCGTCATCCGCCCCGATCTCGAGGTTGAGGATCCGGTCCGTGAGGTCCGAGACCCCCGTGACGATGATGCAGGGCGTGCTGCTGCGCTGGCGGAGGTTCAGCAGCAGCTCCGTGCCGCGGACATCGCCCAGGCGCTGGTCCAGCAGGATCAGGTCCGGTGCGAAATGCTCCATCTGCTGCTGGAAGGTCTGCGGTTCCTGCGTGACGGCCACGGTGCAGCCCTGCGCCTGCAGATAGGCCGCGATCTGGCGCCCATAGGCGGGGTCGTCGTCCAGCACCAGGATGCGCGGTAGCGTCGCGGTCATGCCTGCACCGCCGTGGCTTGCGCGGGCACCATCACCTCACCCGCCGCGCGGCCTTCCTGCACGTTGAGGCAGAGCGTGACGACCGCGCCGCCATCCGCATGGTTCGCGATATCGATCGTGCCGCCGAAGCCGCGGATGGTGCCATAGGCGATGGAAAGGCCGAGGCCGGTGCCCTGGCCCGCCGGCTTGGTGGTGAAGAAGGGTTCGAACAGCCGGTCGGCGGAACCGGCGGGCAGGCCCTCGCCATGGTCGCGCACGGTCAGGACCACCCGGCCCGCGGCCGCGTCATGGCGCGCGGCGATGTCGATCCGCTTGTGCCGGCCGGTGACGCAGCGCATCGCGTCCCGCGCATTGACGAAGAGGTTCACGAGGACCTGTTCCAGCGGCACCACCTCGGCATGCACCATCGGGAGGGTCGCGGGCAGGTCCACGGCCACGCCGATGCCCGAGGCGTTGAGCATGCCGTTGCTGATCTTGAGCGCGCCCGAGACCACATCCGGCAGGGACACGGCGCCGACCTGGCCATCCGGCATGCGGCTGAAGATCTGGAAGTGGTCGATCACTTCCCGCAGCCGCGCCGTCTGCACCGCGATGTCGTCCAGCCGCTGCCGGGCGGAGGCGAGGTCCGCCGGCGTGCCGCGCGCCAGTTCGAAGGAAGCGACATCCGCGGCAAGGGTGATGGTGGCGCAGGGCTGGTTCAGCTCATGCGCGACGCCGGTTGCCATTTCGCCCAGCGTGGCCAGCTTGGCCGCCGCGATCGCTTGCGCCTTGATGGTGCGCTCCTCCGTGATGTCGATGATCAGGCCGACGACCTCGAGGCTGCCCGGCGCCGAGGCGGTGTTGACGACGCGGCAGTGTTCGCGGACCCAGGCATGGCCGCCCGCCTCCGACCGCGTCTGGAATTCGCGGATCGCCTCCGATGCCGCGTAGACATTGCGGAAGAAGGCGGCACGGGCATCGGCGGGACCTGGCGCGCCGGGGCGCGCCAGCAGGCGGCGCCCCGGCTGTTCCGGCGGCGCCTCCTCCGGCCAGCACGCCTTCTCCCCCACCTGCGTGTGGGTCAGCAGGCTGCTGAAATTGCCGTCGCTGTCGATCGTTCCGCGATAGGCCCGGCCCGGCATCGCCGCGAGAAGCGCGGAGGCTTCCTTCGCCGCGGCCATGTCGGCCGCGGCCTCGAAGCGCGCGCGGCTGCCATCCAGGCCGGCGAAGACGAGCAGAAGCCCGCCCGTGGCGCCGGCGAGCAGGGAGAACAGCGCGAAGGTCAGGGTCTGCCGCTGCCGCGCCGCCGCCTGTTCGATGGGGGCGTAGTCCAGCCCGAAGGCGACGGTCACGCCCCATTTCGGCAGGGTCTGCCAGGCGCAGAGCAGCCGGCGGCCATCGATCTCGCTGCGGATCAGCGCGCCGCCCTGCGGCGCGCTGTCAAGGATGCTCAACGTCCGCTGGCTGATCCGGCGGCCGATGGAATTGAGGGGATCCTCGCTGCGCGCCAGCACCGTGCCGTCATGGCGGATCACGGCGGCCACCGCGCCCGCCCCGAAGTCGATCGCGCCAAGCCCCGCACTCATGGCGAGCGAATCGAGGGAGACCACGCCGATGCCGGCGAAGGCCCCGCCGCGATCGAGGAGTGGCTGCGTCACCTGGACGCTCCACTCGCCCGATACGACGCCACGGACAGGCGCGCTGATGGAGGGCGCCATGTGTCCGTCACGGTGGCGCTGGAAATAGTCGCGCTCCGACACGTCCACGCCGATGAAGCGCGGGTTGGTGCTCCACGCGATGCGGCCGGTGGCGTCGATGATCCCGACCTGCCGCACATCGAGGCGCCTGGCCTCCGCCACTTCCTGGAGATGGCGTTCGAGCTGCGTGGGGCCGTTGACCATCGCGGCATGGTCGTGAACATAGGCGTGCCGGGCGATGACCTGCAGCGTCAGCGCTGCCTCCAGCGACCCTTCGATGCGCTGGCGGATGGCCTCGACCGCCGCATCGGCGATCAGGCGGCTATGCGCCTCGTTCTTCGCCTGCGTTTCCGCCACCAGCCGATCCACGCCCGCCGATCCGGCCGCGTAGGCACCGAGAAGCACGACGCCGATGATCAGGACACGCCAGCTATGCGGCGGCGTTCGCCGGATGCGTTCACGCATCGCGCGGTTCCGCGGCGCGAAGCGGCATCGCCATGCGCAGCGCCATGGCCCCCGAGGCGCCGTTCCACGACGTCATGCGGCCGCCCAGCCCTTCCAGCAGGCGGCGGGCGATGACGAAGCGCAGCCCTTCCTGGGTCCGCACCCAGGGGCTGGTCGTCTCCTCGAAGGCGATGCCGGCGGGCGGCTCCTCCGGCGTCGCCCCCGCGGGCACGACCAGCAACGTCACCACGACCCAGGACGGATCCCCGGCCAGCGCGATGGCAGGGCGCAGCAGGGCGCCGGGCGGTGCCCATTCCATCGCTTCCTGCATCGCATGGTCGATGATGCGGCCGAGCAGGCCGGGGGACGCATCGACGGCCACGGGCGGCATCGTGCCCCATGCCAGCGCGATGCCCTTGCGCGCGGCGAGGGGCTGGAGCTGCTCCGCCGTGCCGCGCATCAGATCGGCGAGGATGGTGCCGCGTTCCGGCGCCGCCAGGTCGCGCTGGCCGACGCGATGCAGCTCCTCCACCAGCTCCACCGCTTCCGTGGCCTTGCGGACCCCATCGATCAGCAGCGCCATGCAGGCCGCGGAGCCTGCCGCCGGCGATGGGGAGGCCAGGAGTTCCGCCCCGCCCGCGATGGCCGAGAGCGGCGTGCGCAGCGCGTGCGAGATGGCATGGATGTCGCGGTCGCCGCCCGCCGATGCCGTCCCGGCGCCGGGCGTGGCGGCGCCTTCCAGCGTCCTCAGCCGGCTCAGCCGCGACTGCCGTTCCCGCGCGTTGCGCCGTCGGGTGCCCGCCCGTTCCAGCGCCGCGCCCACGGCCCGCGCCGCCTCCGCCAGGCGGAAGGGCTTGCGCAGGAAATCGCTGACGCGCGTGCGCACGGCCGCTGCCGCATCGTCGATGGTGGCGTGGCCGGTCATCACGATGACCTCCACGGCGCGTTCGTCATCCCGGTCCCGCAGGATGTGGCGGGCGAGGTTCAGGCCATCCAGTCCCGGCATGCGGATATCGCTGATCACGACGGCAATCATGGGGTTCGCATCGAGCGCCGCGAGCGCTTCCTCCGAGGAAGGGGCGCTCGAGACGCGAAAGCCGAAGGCCGCCAGCCCATCGACCAGTTGCCGTGACACCGCGGCTTCGTCATCCACGACGAGGACCGAGTATCCGGCGCTTGGCGGTGGCACAGCGTGCACCTGGGCAGCGGTCATGACGCACTCGATACTCAACAAATCTAGGTCGCCGTATATCGACCGTCGCGGAACAGCCGCAAGGTGGCGCGACATTGCACCACACAACTCGACATCTATCGAAAACTCATGTGCTGACGTCAAGGAATCTAAGCAGGCGCGGATTCCGCCCACGCTGTCCCGCCCCGGCCCGCGTGGACTCATCCAGAGCAGAATCAACGGGAATCGACAACACTGCGCGTGGAAAAAGCCGCCGCCATCGCGCACAGATGCCCGATGCGCCCGCTGTACCCGAGCCGTGCCGTCCAGACATCGATGAACGCCTGCTCCGCCATGCCAGGCCTGCGGCGGGATGCCGCGGCGGCCGATCCGGTGACGGCGCCGCGCGCCCCGGCGCAGGAACCACCGCCATTCCAAGACCCGCCTGACGATGCGATGCCCAGGGAGACGACCGTGAACATGATGCATGGCGACATCGTCGCAGCCGACCCGACCACCGCCGAGCGGACGGCCGATCTCGCCAGCATCCGCCTCGGCAAGCGCATGCGGGACATGCGGAAGCTGCGGCAGATGACGCAGGCCGATCTGGGCCGCTTCATCGGCATCACGCCCCAGCAGGTGCAGAAGTACGAGACCGGCCTGAACCGCGTC
Organism: Falsiroseomonas ponticola; assembly: GCF_016805305.1. Lineage (GTDB taxonomy): Bacteria > Pseudomonadota > Alphaproteobacteria > Acetobacterales > Acetobacteraceae > Falsiroseomonas > Falsiroseomonas ponticola. Next base: position 349,213 of record NZ_JAERQN010000002.1, read on the forward strand.
TCCGCCGCCACGCTGGTGCGCATCGCGCAGGCGCTGCGCATCTCGCCCCTGCTGCTCATCAGCAGCATCTGGCCGGAGGCGGAGATGAACGAGGGTTCGCTCAGCAGCGCCTACCTGGATGTCGATGTGACCGAGCGCGTTGCGATCGTGGAGCTGTACGGCGCCATCGCCGATCCCGAATGGCGCCGCCGCGCGAAGGATCTGCTGGAGCTGATGGCGAAGGCGCGCAGCGCCTAGCGCGCTCCGCCGCCGCGGCCCGCCCGCCGATCAATCACGAGATGTCCCGACTTGCCTGAAGGGGGTTTCGCCGCCACTCACACCGACCAAACTGGCAAGGTTGCAGGCCTGCCAGGCCATGGCCGATGCGAACAGGATCGGAGCGTGCGTCACAACGCCTGAGATGCAGGGATCCGCGGGATGCCGGATGTCTCATTCCAGCTTCACTCCCCGTCGATCCTGGTGGCAGGCGGTCTCGCCGGCATGCTCGGCTGCGTCCTGCTGGCGCGCTGCCGGGTGGCGCCGCGCGGGGCGGAGGGGCCGGCCGTGCCGGGCATCTGGCTGGCCGCGGCGGTCATCGAGACGCTGGTCTGCCTGGGCAATGCCGCGCGGGGGCAGCTCCCGCCCGTGTTCGTCTTCTACCACCTGAATGCCGCGCTGCTGACAGCGCTGACGCTGATCTGGATGGGGGCGCGGCGGGCACAGGGCCTGCCCGCCCCCTGGTGGTGGGCGGTCCTGCCCAGCCTCCTCTGGTACGCGGCGCGGATCGTCATCGGCGATGATTACAATCCCGTGGCCCGTCTTGCGGTCTTCGTGCCGCTGGCGAGCGGCCTGCTGATCGGGGGCACGGCCCAGCTTGTCGCCCTGTATCGCCGCGACGGCGTCCGGGCGGCCCTCGACCTCGCCCTGCTGCTCGCCTTCGTCGCCGCCTGGCTCTGCGCCATCTTCCTGCTGTCGCTGCCGGACCTCTCCGAACGCCGGGACGTCTGGGGCTTCGTGCGCGCGCCGACGGCGCTGCTCACCGCCGTGTTCACCGCGACGCTTCCCCTGCTGTTCCTGGCCATCGCGCGCGAACAGGAAACGCTGCAGGTCGCGAAGCGCCGCGACGCGGCGCTGGCGGAAGGCCGGGCGGAGATCACCCGGCTGCATGAGGGGCTGCCCGCCGTGATCTACCTGCGCTCGGTCGATGCGGCAGGGCGGATGCGGACGCTCTATCGCGGTGGAGACATCGGCGGCGTGACGGGGCTGCCGGTCGCGGACATTCAGGCGGACCTGCTGCCGGTGCATGTCCCGCATGAGGGTGTCTTCCCCTTCCGCGAGCATATGGCCGCGGTGAAGCGGCTTGGCGCCGCATCCCTGATCTGGCACCTGCCGCAGCCCCATGGCGGCAACCGCGTGCTGCGCACCTCCTCCCGCCTGCTGCGGGACCTGCCCGATGGCGGCTTCGAGGTTGTCGGCCACACCATCGACATCACGGCGGAGACGGTGGCGGAAGCGCGCGCGGTGGCCAGCGCGCGCCTCGCCTCCCTGGGCGAGATGGGGGCGGGGCTCGCGCCCCAGGTCAAGCAGCCCCTGCAGGCCATATCGCTCGCCGCCGAGATCGCCATCCTCGCCCTCCGCCACGCGGATGCCGAGGCCGCGGTCCGGCGCCTCGCCCTGATCGTCGAGGAAGCGGCGAGCGCGGCGCATATCGTCGAGCAGCTGCGCCGCTTCGCCGATTCCCGCAGCAGGATGACGACGCCTGTCGCCGTGATGATCGGCGATGCCGTGGACCTGGCGCTGCGGCTGACCAACCACGCCTCTACCGAGGCGGGCGTGACGGTGGATTGCGCGGATGTGGCGCCGCTCATCGTGCTGGGCGACGAGATCGGCATCGCGCAGGTGCTGGTGCACCTGATCACCAATGCGCGGGAGGCGATGGAGCGGCTGCCGCCGGGCAGCCCCCGCCGCCTGCGCATCCGCGCGGCCAGGACGGAGCCCGGCTGGGCCGAGGTCTCGGTCGCGGATACCGGCCGCGGCATCGCGCCGGAGGTGCTGGCCCGGCTCTTCGAGCCCTTCGTCAGCACCAAGGGCCCCGACCGCGGCAATGGCCTGAGCCTGTCGGCGAGCCACGGCCTGGTCCGCTCGATGAAGGGCCGCCTGGCCGCGCACAACACGCCGGAGGGTGCGGTCTTCGTCATCGCGCTGCGCGTCGCGCCGGAAGCCGCCGCCGAGCCCGGCTGACGCCGCCGCGCGCGCCCTGCCCCCGGCGCCGCGCGCGGGGCGAGAGAAGTGGTCGAAACTCGACAAAAGCCACCGGGTGCGCGTCTTCGCGCCTTCCTATGATGACGTGGCCCACACTGCATGGTTCGGGAGTTCCTTCGTGTCCTGCTGCCTTGAAGCGTTTTCCGTCTCCGGCGCCGGCGTCTCCATCGTCGTGGTGTCGGGGCGTGGCATCGGCGCCCTGCGGGCGACGCTGGAATCGATCGCGGCGCAGCAGCTGCCCCCGGACGACATCACCATCGCGACGGAAGCCGGCGAGGTGGAGGAGGTGCGCGGCCTGGTCGCGCAGGTGCTGCCGCCGGCGCTGGCGGGCCGGGCGGTGGCGCGGGCCGGGGAGGGCGGCGGCTGGGACCTGCTGCCCGCCCTCGTCGATGAATGCGCCGGCGCCGCGCTGGCCGTGGTCGAGGCGGGCGAGGTGCTGGCGCCGGGCTTCCTGCAGGCCGTGCAGGGCCGCTTCGCGGCGGAGGACGGCGACTCCATCGCCGCGGTCGCGATCCGCGTCAGCGATGCGGAGGATCCGCAGCGTGGCCTGGGCGGAGAGGCGGAGCTGACGGTGGAGGAGGTGCTGGGCCGCCCCGATGCGCCCGCGACCTGCTTCGTCTATCGCCGCGAAGCGCTGCACCGCGTCGGCGGATGGGCGTGCCTGCCGCCGGCTTCCGCGCAATGGGACCTGCATCTCCGCCTCGCCGCGGAATGGCGCATCGTCCTGCTGCCGGCGCCGCTGGTGATGCGCGGCCTGCTGCGGCTCGAGCAGCCTGATTCGGGGCCGGCCGTGCGGTCCCAGCAGCTGCGCCGGCTGCTGAAGCGCGCGCCGGACCAGCTCGGCCTGCTGCTGCTCGTCGCGCAGCGCCGCCGGGAGGCGGGCGAGCGCGAGGCCAGGCTGCAGGAGAAGCTGGACCAGGTGACGCGGCGGCTCGATGACCTCGCCGCCATGGTGGCGCGCCTGCCGGGCGCGCAGGCGGTGGCGCCGCCGCAGAAGCAGGATGGCGAGCGCGTGCTGCGCGTGAGCTGACGCGGCCCGGCGGCGCCGCGGCCGCGGGGCACCATCGCCGGGCGGGGCCGCGCCCCGCGCCGGCGATGCGCGTCGCGTCACGCCGCGGCCAGCACCGCGGAGAGCGCGGGCGCCGCGCCGGCCAGGCGCGCATGGAAGTGGTCGTAGATGGCGACGTCCAGGCGGTTCGCCTGCCCGATGTACTGCGCCATCGCGGTGGTCACGCGGCGCTCATCCTCGTCATCCTCGTTCACGTTGATCCGCAGGCTCGGCAGGCGCGGCCGGCCGGACAGCGCCGTCACGGTCAGGAAGGAGACCTCGTACATCTCCTGGATGCCGACGAAGGCGTAGGCGCGCATGATGTAGGCGATGCAGGCGGCGGCGCGGCCGCTGGCGAGAAGCGGGTCCGGCACCAGGTGCCGGGCCATCCTGTTCTGCTCCGGCGCGAAATCGACATAGTCCTTCAGCGTCGGGAAGCGCGCGGTGAAGTCGGCCTGCAGCGGGTTGCGGGGCGATCGCTGGTGGCGGTAGTCGGAGACGACGCGGTCCACCGGGTTGCGCAGCAGCGTCACGAAGCGCGCATCGGTGTAGTGGGAGCGCAGCCGCGCGGCGTGGCGCGCCAGCAGGTGGCCGGACACGAAGCGGATGCCCGCCGGCCCGCCATCCTTCAGGAACTGCTCGACGGCATCGTCCATCCGGGCGCGGAAATCCGGGCGCCCGTCGGCGGCATCCACCGCGATGCTGGCGCTGGGTTCCAGCAGCGCCGCGAGTTCCGTGCGCAGCGAGGTGCCGGCGGTCTTCGGGATGTGCACGAAGACGCAGGGATCCGTGCCGATCGCGGCATCGCGCAGATAGTCCGTGACGGGGCGTTCGAACAGCACCTCCATCAGCATGGCGCGGCGCCCCTGGCGCTGGCCTGCCCGATGGGCGCGCGGCGCCATCGTCCCGCCGCTGGCGGGTGCTGCCGGGCGGGGAAGGGAACCGTTCTGGGTGTCATCCGGCGGTAGCCGTTCTCGTTGCTGGTTGGCGGCAGGCACGTGACGACGGGCAGCGCCGCGATGCCCGGTGGAGAGGAGGACCGCGGCCGGGCCCATCGCCCGGCGCGGCGGGACGCGCGCGGGGGGGCATGCACGGGACCTCGATCGGGATGGCGGCGCATGGTCAGTCGAGGCGCAGCTGCAACGTCACCGTGCCCGCATAGAGGCCCGCCGCGATCCTGGCGTCGCGGAACAGCGCGCCGTCGATCGTGAAGGCGGCCCTGCCGTGGCTGGCCGCCGCCTGGCGGAACAGCGTCGCGCCGCCCATCGTGTCGTCGCCGGCCAGGCCCCGCAGCGCCAGCGGCAGCGCCGCGCCACCGGGCCCGGCCAGCATCGCGGTGCCGCCGGCGGATAGCAGCATCACGCGGAAGGGCGGCAGCGTATCGCCGGCGCGCGGGCAGGCGACATGCACCGTCATGGCGGACCGCACGGGCGCGCCGGACAGGCCCGGCACGCGGCCGAACTCCAGGCCGGAGGCGGAGATCCGCGGCATGTTCCCCGGCTTGTTGCAGACCTCCGCGGCGGCCGGCCGCGCGAAGGCGCAGGCCAGCAGGGCCGCGCAGGCCAGGCCCGCCGCCTTCATGGCGCCGCCCGGGACAGCGGCGCGCAGAGGCCCGCGACCACCGGGATGCGCGTGGCATTCGCCGGGATCGTGACCTCCGCCTGGCAGGGCCCCGCCGCATCGGCGACCACCAGCCGCATCGCGCGCTCGGTCTGGGTCAGGAACAGCTCCCCATCCAGGCCCACCTGGCCGATGGCCTGCCCGTCCGGCGCGGCCACGACGGAATCCTGGGCCACCGGCGCGCCATCCGGCCGGCGCAGGCGGATCAGGGCCGCGTTGCTGGCCGCGATGTCGAAGCGGGTGCGCACCGCCGCGCCGCGCGGCGGCACCACATCGGCGGCGGTGGTGCTGGCCGTCGCGTTCATGGGCAGGCTGAGCGGATCGATCGCGATGCGGTTCTCCGCATAGGGCTGCAGGCCGGTCAGCAGCAGCCGCCCCGCCGCATCCGTCGTGCCCGCGGGCCGGTTCTCCCGCGTCACGCGCAGGCCGGGCAGGCCGGTTTCGACCAGCGCCATGGATCCGGGCGTGGCGCGTTGCAGGTGCACGCCATCCAGCATCACGACTGAACCGGAGGTGCGCGCCCGCGCGACGCCTTCCTGCCCGACCATCGCGGCGCCGATTTCGTATTCCGCCTGGTCGGTCGCCAGCCGCACCTCGCCCTGGCGGATCGGCACGCTGCCCTCCTGGGTCGCGAGCCGCCATCCGAGGCCGCCCTCGAAGGGCACCTGGCGTTCGATGGAGGCGCGGCCGGTCGCGGCGCCACGCTCGCTGCCGCCGCCGACCGAGCCGCGCAGCGGGCCGAGCGGCATGGAGAGGTAGGCGACCACGCCCTGCTGGTCCCGGCCGCCGAGGCTGGTGAAGGCGTTCACGCCGAGCACGGCGCCGGCATCGCCGATATTCGCGGTGTAGCTGGCCAGGGCGATGCGCTGCCCGGGCAGGCCATCCAGCTTCTGGTCGAGCATGGTGACGCCGGCGAAGGAACGGTCGCCGACGGCGACGCCCAGGCTGGCATTCAGGCTCCGCCGCCGCGTCGGATCGCCGGCAAGCCCCGCCAGGTCGGAGTAGCCGCCAAGCGCCGTGCTGCCGCCGATGCTGGCCGAATACCTCTCCCGCGAGAATTCCCACCGCCCCGACAGCTCCGTGCCGATGCCCTGGCCGCGGCGGGAGGAGAAGGTGGGCTCGAAGGAGAGGGAGCCGGCGGGCCCCAGCCCGACCGTGGCGCCGAGCCCCGCCAGCACGAGGTCGTCGGCGATCTCGGTCCGGCTGCTGAGCGTGACGCGGTCCGTCAGGCCATAGCGCAGCATCCCGCTGCCGACGGGGCGGCCATAGTCGTTGGAGGCGAAGCCGTAGCGGCGGCGGATCGCGCCCGCTTCCACCGAATGCTCCGTCAGCCCCGGCGCCAGCAGGCGGCGGGTCGCATTGATCTCGACGATGCGGCTGCTGACCATGCCCTGCGCGTCGCGCAGCGTGACGCTCATCGCATTCGGGCCGATCAGGGCGGGGATCTCCCGCAGCTCGAAGGGGCCGGCCCCGACCGGGGCGGAGAAGGTGCGCACGCCGTTGATGAGGAAATCCACCGTCGAGGGCAGGGCCGCGGTGCCGGACAGGAAGGGCCGCGGATAGGTGACGATGTCGGGCCGCATCAGGTAGTCGCTGGCCCATTGCGCGCCGCCCAGGCGGATGCGGCGCCGGTTCTCCCCGCCCCCCGTCACCACGTCGCCCAGCCGGTAGGCCCAGGCGCGTTCCGGGTCATCCACCTGCACGGCGGTGTCGAGCCGCACGAAGCCGGGATCGGGCATCACCATCCGGTCCCCGCCCCGCGCCAGGGCCGTCGCGGTCAGCGTGCCGTAGGGGCTGAAGGCGTTGGCGCCGAAGAAGCCGTAGGCGCCGACATGGCCGTCGCCCATGCCGCCGATGCGGCGCTGGCCCTCCACGTCATAGGTCAGCACGGCGCCCGTCGTGGCGGGCTGCACGGGGCGCCGCTGGCGGCCATCCACCTCCAGCACCTCCGGCACCAGCTGGCCGAGCGGCACATCCAGTTCCAGCACCTGCTCGGCATCCCGGATGCGCCAGGTGAGGCCGGGGATGTCCGAGAGGGCGACCAGCGTGCCGGCTTCCGCCGGCGTCCGCAGCCGGAGCGGCACGAGGTCCGGGCGGCGGATCAGCAGCGTGCCGTCGCGGCGGATGGCGCGGACGATGAAGCGCGGCGGCGCGCCATTCACCGTGACCAGCAGCGCGAGCCCCTGCTCCGCCATGCCGGGCGCCGCCGCCGCGGCTTCGCGCGCATCGCCGCCGAGGCCGGAGATGGGCAGGGCGGCGGTGGCGGCGACCTCCGTCGTGCGCGGGCCCTCCCGGCCGCCGGCCGGCATGCGGCGTCCGCGCGGCTCCGCGACGCGCGCCGCGGGTGGCGGCGGCGCGCTGGCCGGCGCGGGCGGTGCGGGCAGGGCTGCCGGCGCGGCCGCAGCCGGCGGCAGGGCCGCGGCCAGCGGCGGCTGGGGGCGGGCCTCCACCGGCTCCACCCGCAGCGGCCGCGGCAATTCATGCAGGGCGACGAGGCGCCGCCGCGTGTCGCTCGGCGTCACGCCGAAGCGCTGCAGGTCGGCCGCGTACAGGTAGGTCACGCCGTCATGCAGGATGGCCCGCACCTCGCCCAGCGCCGCATCGGCGGCCATCAGCCGCAGGCGGCGCGCACCGTCGCCGTTCTCGCGCGCGGGCAGGATGATGGTGACGGTGCCGTCCCTCGCGCTCGACCAGCCGATGCCGTGCAGGCGCGACAGGGGCACCAGGGCGCGGCTCTCCGTCTCCGGCGCGGGCAGGAGGTGCGTGAGGCCGAGCGCGCGGAGATCGGCCGCGGCGACATAGGCATCGCCGCGCAGCAGGATGCCGGGCACGGCGGGATCGGCGCGGCCCTGGATGCGCACCGAGACCTGCGTCGGGGCCGTGGCGGCGACCGATGCCGATGCGCCGCCCGCGACGGCCAGGCCCGCGGCGGCCAGCCCCGTGACCCCCAGCGCCGTGCGGATGCTAGGCATCGATCCGCAGCGGCAGCGCGCGCAGCGACACGCCCTTCGATCCCGTCACGTCGAGCGTGGCGGCACCGGCGACCGGCGCGCGGGTGGGGAAGCGCAGCTTGAGTTCGGACCGCGCCAGCACATAGCCCGCCAGGCCGCGCACCTCCGCCACCGGCGCGGCGCCGGCGCGCAGGACGAGATCCGTGAGGCGCGTGTGGCTGTCCCCATCGTTGCGCAGCGTCAGCTCCACCGCGCCGGGCACCTGGCGCGCGGCGGCCTGCAGCCGCGGCGGGGCGGTGCCCCGGCCGGCGAAGAAGACCGGCAGGCTCGCCTCCATCGCCACCATCACGCCGGTGCCGCTGGCGCGGCCGCCGGGCAGCTGCGTGACCAGCAGGCGGTAGGCGCGCTCCACCGCATCCGGCTCCACCATGTCCGCCACCACGCGCACGGTCTGCGACCGCCCCGCCGTCACCACCGCCTGTGGCGGGCTGACCGCGATCTCGTCGGTGTCCTCCAGCACGGGCAGGCCGCCATTCATGCGCCAGCGCCGGATGCGAAGCTGGATGCGGATGGCGTCGGGGCCGACCGCCGCGACATCGACGATCGCCGCCCGCTGCGCGCCGGAGAGTTCCAGCATGGTGGGCGAGACCGACATCTGGAGCGCCGGCACCGCCTGCGCCCGGGCCCCGCGCCAGGAGCCTGCGAGCAGCGAAGCGATCGTCACCGTCGCGGCCCGGCGCGTGGGCATCATGTCGTCAGTATTCCAGCGTCACGGTGATCGTGTCGGTGTAGATGCCCGCCGGCTGGAACTGCAGCGGCGGCATGCGCGCATGCATGGTCACGGTGGTGGAGGTGCCGGTGCCGACGCCGGAATGGGACACGCCCTGCGCCCCGTCGCCCCAGATCTGGGTGCGGCCCGCATCGACGTAGAGCTGGTAGGCCACGGTGTTCGCGCCGCTGGACAGCAGGCGGTTCAGGATGGTGGAGCCCGTCACCGTGCCGCCGTTGAGCGACAGCTTGAAGGGCGTGTTGAGCGTGCAGCGCACGGTGATGGAGCCGGTCGCGTCCGTCGGCGCCGCCTGGTTGGCGCGATAGACGCCGAAGTCGACGTTGGTGGCCTGCACGGTGCAGACCGGCACCACCGTCGCGCGCACCTGGAAGGTCGTCGTATCGACCACCTGCGCCTGGGCCGCGAGGACGGGCGCGAAGGCGATCGAGGCTGCGGCGAAGGCAAGAGACGTAAGCCGGGTCATGGTCGTCGATGGATCCCTGTTCGCTGGAGCGTTGCCTGGTGAAGACCCTGGACGGGTCCTGTTGCTGGGCCACGCGGGCCGCCTGCGACCAATAGAGAACGACGTCGATGGAAGCCCCCTGAGTGATGTCGAGTAGCGCTCAGTTCTGTCGGGGCGCGCCGGATGCGTCCGCGGCCGGAACGGTCGCGGCGGCGGAGGGGGGGACGCGGATGGCGGGGAAGGGCGTGCCCGAGGCGGCCCCGCGGGCTGCCGGGCGGGCCGCGCGACGATGGGCGCGGGGGCAATCGCGAAGGCCGGCCCGCGCGGGGCGGCGGGGCATGGATGGGTGGGGGCGCGGCGGGGAAGGCGCTGCCTTCCCCGGACCCCATCCGCCCCAAGGGGAAGATTTGGGCCCGAGACGGGCCTGGACCGTCGTCAGCCCGCCGGGCGGCGGGGGATGGGGGCGTGGCCGGGGGAGGGGGCGACGGGCTCGCCGGCGGGGGCCACGGGGGTGCCCGGCGGCGGCGGGCGGTTCATCATCGCGCCGGTCATGGGGATGAAATACACGCCCACATCCTTGCGGCTGCGCACGCGCCCATCCTCCTCCTTCGTGTAGATGTAGAGGAACTGGCCGCGCCGGAAGGGCTGGCCGATGGGGATCACGAGCCGCCCGCCCGGCCTCAGCTGCTGGATGATCGCGGGCGGCACATATTGCGCGGCGCAGGTCACGATGATGGTGTCGAAGCCGCCCTCCACCTCCGGCCAGCCGAAGAAGCCGTCGCCGACCCGCGTCTCGACATTGGTGTAGCCCAGCGGCTCGAAGATCCTGGAGACGCCGCGGCCCAGCGGCTCGATGATCTCGATCGAATACTGCTTGGCCACGATCCGCGATAGCAGCGCGGACTGGAAGCCGGACCCCGTGCCGATCTCCAGCACCACATGCTCGGGCTTCGGCGCGCAGACCTGCGTCATGTAGGCCTGGCCGAGATAGTCCGACAGCGCGGAGCCGAAGCCGATCGACCAGGGCTTGGCCTCGCTCTCATAGGCATCGCCGAAGGAAGGCCGGCCGCCATCGTAGTTGTAGTGGAAATACTCGCGCGGCACCTCCGCGAAGGCGCGCAGCACCGCCGGGTCGGCCTCTCCCTGGAAGCGGGCCTTCAGGTAGTTCTCGATGCTGGCCAGCGCGCGCGCCTTGCGCTGCTGGATGGCCTGGAAGGTGGCGGCGGAGACCTCGCCATTGCGGCCGGAGGCGCGAAGCGCGGCGTTCATCGCCTCCCGCGTCCAGGCGGGCGCCTGCGCCCGCGCCACGGCGGGCAGGGCAAGGCCCCCGAGGCTGGCCGCCAGCAGCGCGCGGCGGTCGATCTTGAAGGCGGTCATGCGGCGGCGCTCCGTGGCCAGGCGAGGGCCACGGCAAGGTAACAAGCCGCACCCGCCAGCAACAATGGCGCGATGCCGATTCCGTGAGCAATCAGGCTGGCGAGTGGCGTGGCGACCACGGAAAAGGCCCCGTTCAGCGCCCAGGCCCAGGGCAGCAGCGCTGGCCCCTCCTGCCGGAAGCGGTCGAGGCCGAGCGGGAAGGGCATGCCCATCGCCAGCGAGAGCGGCGCCAGCAGCGCCACCAGCAGGCCGGCGCGCAGCGCGAAGGGCCAGTCCAGCGCGGCCGAGACGGCGGAAGGCAGCGCGAAGGCGGCCGCGACCCCCAGCGCCAGCGCCACCAGCGCCGCCAGGCGCAGCGCGCGCCCGGGCTGCGCGACGCTGCCGGCGAGCATGGCGCCAACACCGGAAAAGACCAGCATCGCCGTCAGCACCAGCGCGAAGCCGGCCGTGCGGTCCCCCAGCAGCAGCGCCGCCTGTTCGATCAGCGCGATCTCCACCATCAGGAAGCCGAGGCCGAGGGCGGGGAAGAAGACCAGCGCGCGCCCCATCATGGCCGGGCGCACCCTCAATGCACCGCGGGCCAGCAGCGGCAGCCCCGCCACCAGCAGGGCCAGCACCGCTGCCTGCGCCAGCACGGCGACGTTGACCAGCAGCCCGATCTCGGGCTGGGGCAGCACCTCCATCCGCTCGATCGCCGCGCCCACGGCGGGCAGGCGCACCAGCGGGCTCAGCCAGGGGCGATCGGCCGTGAGCGGCGACCGGTCGAAGGCATCCTGCCGCGCCGTGCCGGCCAGCAGCGCCGCCGCCTCCTCCGCCACCGCATCCTCGGTCTGTGAGTCCGTGCCACCGCTGTCGAGGGAAACTGGCGACAGCTCGTTCCAGACCTCGCGCCCCGGCGGCAGGCCGGGCGCCCAGGAGAGGTCGAAGCTCCGCGCCTCCGCGAATGCGACCAGCTTCGCCACGCGCGCCTCGTCCAGCGCTTCGCGGGCCACCAGCACGCGGAGGTTCCAGGCGGAGCGGATGACGGCGAGATGCGCGGCGGGATCGGCAACGCCGGCCAGCAGCAGCGCGTCCCGCGCGGTCGCGATCACGCGCACCGCATAGGCCGGCAATTCGCGGATGGAGACGGGGATGGAGAGCAGACCGCCCGCCTCCAGCTGCGCGAAGCGCGCCGCCATCGCCTCCCGCGTATAGGCGTGGCGGTTCTGGTCGTCGGCGCCGAGGAAATCGCCGCTGACATCGACCAGGTCGAAGCGCCCCGTGGCGCGCAGCGGATGCGCATCGGACAGCGTGACGCGCGGATCGGCCCGCATCGGCGGCACGGGGCCGAGCCCGTGGCGCAGCGCATCGCGCAGCATGGGCTCGGGCTCGATCACCGTGACATGGGCGGCACCCAGCGCCAGCGCCTCCGCAGGCCGGAAGCCGCCGGCGGCACCCAGCAGCAGCACACGCGGCGCGTCGAGCAGCGCATAGGGCGCGGCATCCAGCGCGCCGGGCGCATGGCCCGCCTCGGGCGGCACCTGCATGGGCAGCGCCGCGATCCGGCTGCCGTCGCGGTACAGGCCATAGGCACGCGGCGGCGCGGGCAGGCCCATGGAGCCCGCATTGTTGGTGACGTCGGTGTCGAGGCGTTCGGTAAAATTGTCGAGCAGCTGGTAGAGGCCGCGCGGGCTGGTCCATTCGCCCAGCACCTGGCCGCCCTGCACGTTCAGCGGCGCGTAGATCGGCTTGTACTGGCTGACGGCGGGCGCGGCGAAGGCGAGGACGGCCGCTTCCGCCGCCACCAGCACCACCGCCGACGCCACCCGCCAGCGGATACCCCCCGCCAGCGCCGTGGCCAGCGCCAGCAGCGGCAGCAGCGCCGGCACCAGCAGGAAGGGGTGGAGCGCCAGCATCAGCAGCAGCGCCGCCACGGCCCCCGCGCCGGCGCCGAGCAGGTCATAGCCATAGACCAGGCCGATCCGGTCCGCCCGCGCCACGAAGTTCAGCGAGACGGCGAGCCCCGCCAGGAAGAAGAAGGGGAACAGCGCCGCATAGTAGCCGAGGATGTTCTCGAGCTGCGGCCAGGCGGTCGCGGGGTTCTGCAGCTCCAGCGGATTGAACGGGTTCGCGCAGGCCGCGATCCATCCCGCCGCGCCCGCCACCAGCATCGCGAGCGGGAGTGCCGGCAGCAGCGTCGCCGCGCGCCGCAGGAAGGCTTCGCGCCCCAGCACCATCACCACGCCGGAGACGGCGAAGCCCGTCATGGCGATGGAGATCACCCAGTAGCCATACTCCGAAAAACTCGCGACGGCGAAGAAGCGCGTCAGCGCGATCTCCACCCCGACCGCCGCGGCGGAGAGGAGGAAGAGCGGCAGCAGCGCGCGCATCATGCGAAGGCGGCCTCGCGCGCCATGAAGCTTTCCATGCGCGTGTTGAAGCGCGCGGCGGCATCCACGAACAGCGCGTGGCCCGCATCCTCGTAGATGTCGATGCTGGCCGCGGCATGCTTCTGCGCCACGAGCTGCGCCTGGCCGCGGAAGCGCGGCGTGACGGCGTAGAGCACGGGCCGGCGCGTGGAATACAGCGTGTTGCGCCAGAACTCCCGCGGGCGGGCGTAGGAGAGGAGGCGGATGCTGTCCTCCACCCGCATGCGCTGCGCATCCCGCGCCAGCCTGTCGAGCCAGGCGGGATCGCGCGGCGTGCGGAACATGCTGGCGACGAAGCCCCGTACCGTCGCATCCCGGTTCGCGCGCAGGTTCTGCACGAAGCGGCCATTGCCGGCGGGCGGTGGATCGCCCTCCCCCACCGAATTGTCGATCAGCACCAGCCCCGCCAGCCGTGCATCGCCCGCCTGGTCCAGCCAGGACAGCGCATCCAGCACGCCGAGCGACCAGCCCGCCAGCACGATGCGCCCGGGGCCGAGATGCGGCAGCAGCTCCGCGATGTCCCGCCCGCGCCGCGTGGGCTCGTAGCCCGAGGGCGCGACCTGGGACTGCCCCTGCCCGCGGGGGTCCAGCACCACCACGCGGTAGCGCTGCGCCAGCTGTTCGATCTGCGGCGTGAAGATCCAGGCCGGCATGCACCAGCCCGGCACGAAGACCACGGTCGGCCCCGCGCCCGCTTCCAGGAAATGCATCCGCGTCTGGTCGGAGGCGACGAAATAGCGGCTGGTCGCCTGCGGCTGCGCCCGCGCCGTGGCGGCGAGCAGGGCTGGCGCCGCCAGCAGGCCGCGCCGCGTGAATCCCCCGGCGAAGCCCATGCGCGATTCCCCCGACCCTGTCGCCGAAGCCTTACCCCCCGATGCGGCTGTCGATCCAGTCCCGCCGCGTCGCGGCATAGAGGAGGTGGTGGCGCAGCGGATGGCCCTCCGCCAGGCGCGGATGGTCGAAGCTGCCTTCCCGCTTCATGCCGAGCTTCTCCATCAGCGACCAGGACGGCACATTGGCCGGCGGCGTGAAGGCGACGATGCGATCCAGCCCCGCGGGGCCGAAGCCATAGGCCAGCGCCACGCGCGCCGCCTCCTCCGCCAGGCCGCGGCGCTGGAAGCGCGTCGCGATGCGCCAGCCGATCTCGGTCTCGGGCCTGGCGGGGTCGTTGAAGGGCGCGTCGAAGGCCACGGGTTGCAGGCCGACCACGCCGACCATGCCTTCGTTCTTCAGCTCCACCACCCAGAAGCCGTAGCCGCGATCCCCGAACAGGCTGGCGATGCGGTGGCCCCAGGCATCGCTTTCCGCGCGGTCATGGACATTGGCGAAGAAGCGCATCGCCTCCGGATCGCCATTGATGGCGAAGAGGGGGTCGAGGTCCTCCGGCAGCCGCCAGGGGCGGAGCAGGACGCGCGGGCCGTGCAGCGTGACGGGGGCGGTCATGCCGGGCCGGGCTTCCGCCCATCGGTCAGCGCGGGCAGGGGCGCGCCGCCGCCGGCGGGCGGCCACCAGAAGCCGCTGCCCGGCAGTTCCTTGCGCACGGCTTCCTGCGCCTCCCGCCGCAGATCCTCGTCCGGGCTCGTCTCATCCTCCCCGTTCAGCTGGACATGGCGGTCGTAGAAGGTGTCGTAGCGCTTGCGGTGGTCGTCGGTGATGCTGCCGGCCTGGCGGATGGCGAAGGCCAGCTTCTTCAGCGCGAAGAAATTCGCGTGGTAGCCCTGCTGCTGCCGGGTGAAGATCTCGATCCGCTTGCCCGGCGCGCGCAGCGGCTTCACCACCGCCGCCAGCGCCGCGACCAGCGCCAGGCCCTGCCACACCACCTGCCCCGCCCCCTGGTTCCACAGCGCCAGCGCGCCGATGCCGGATCCGCTGGCCGTCACCGCCGTCGTCACCTCCAGCAGGAAGGCCTCCTTCTGCAGGCTCCGCAGCCGCCCGCCATAGTAGATCGCGTTCATGCGCGAGGTGCATTGCAGTTCGTAGATCGCGGTCAGCAGCCCGATATCGGCGTCGGGCCAGGGCGCGGGGGCGGGTGGCGCGGTGGTGGTGCTCATCGGGGGATTCCGCGGCCAGGGGGATCGATGATCCAGGGGGAGGGCGCCTCGATGCTGAGGCTGGGCGGCGCCGCCGCCGGTGCCGGGCCGCCGCGGCAGGCCGAGAGGGGCAGCGCCAGGGCGACCAGGCCGATCGCGATCCGCCAGGGCAAGGCCGGGCGGCTCATGGCTCCGCGCTCCCCGCGGGCGGCTTCAGGCCCCAGGGTTCCTCCGGCTCGATGCTGGCCACGGCTTCCGGCGCCGCCTCCTCCCAAGCCCCGGCCGCCGGCGCCGCGGCCGCGCCGCCCAGCAGCCCCTCCAGCGCCGCGACGCGGGCGCGGAGTTCGGCGATCTCGGCACGGAGCGCCGCGATCTCCTCCAAGGGGTCCGGGGCGCCTGGCGCGGCCATGGGGGGCGATCCTTGCCTGTCCGGATCCATCCTAGGCATGCCGCGCGCCGGCTTGAACAGGGGGTCTTCGGCCAGGCCGGAGGGGGGCAGGTTGGCGCGCCGCGCCGGGGGGACTAGGTTCCGCGCCGGGAAGGAGCCGCCCCATGACCCCCACCGTTGATCGCCTGGCCGCCAGCGTGCCCGATGGGGCGCTGATCGCCCTGCCGCCGGACAATTCGCTGCCTTCCGTGGCGCTCGCCCGGGCGCTGATCCGCCGCGGCGCCCGCAACCTCCGCCTGCTCGGCGTTCCCGTCTCCGGCTTCGCGACCGACCTGCTGGTCGGCGCGGGCTGCGTGGCGGAGATCGAGACCAGCGCGGTCAGCCTGGGCGAGGCCGGCTTCGCGCCGCGCTTCACCCAGGCGCTGAAGGCCGGCGCCATCACCGTGCGGGACGCCACCTGCCCGGCCATCCACACCATGCTCCAGGCCGCCGAGAAGGGCGTGCCCTTCATGCCGCTGCGCGGCCTGATCGGGTCCGACATCCTGGCCCATCGCCCGGACTGGATGGTGATCGACAATCCCTTCGCGGGGGGCGGCGATCCGCCCTCCGCCGGAGGCGGCGATCCGCCCTCCGCCGGAGGCGGCGATCCGATCGTCCTGCTGCCCGCCCGCCAGCCCGACATCGCGCTGATCCATGGCGTGATGGCGGATGAGGCGGGCAATGTCTGGACCGGCCGGCGGCGCGAATTGGCCACGCTCTCCCACGCCTCGAAGCGCGTGCTGGCGACGGTGGAGCGGATGGTCCCCGGCGACATGCTGGAGGATGAGCGCCTGGCGCCGGGCTGCATCAGCGGCACCTATATCGAGGCCGTGGCGGTGGCGGAGCGCGGCGCCTGGCCGGTCGCGCTGCTCGACGAATACGGCTTCGATGCCGCCCATGTCGCGGAATACGCCCGCCTCGCGAAGACGGAGGCGGGCTTCCGGGAGTACCTCGACCGCTACGTCTTCAACACGGCCGTCGCGAGGGCCGCGGAATGAGCATCCAGCCGGAGGAACGCCTGGCCGCGGCACTCGCGCGCCTGATCCTCGACCCCGCCGCGCCCCCCGCCCGCCACATCGCGGTCGGCGCGGCCTCTCCCATCCCCGCCGCCGCCTGCTGGCTGGTGCGGAAATCGGGGCATCCCGTGCGCCTCTCCCTGCTGCACAAGCGCAGCGGAAACCCCTTCACGGAGGGATCGCGCGAACTCTTCGACCTGACGGGGCAGGGGCGGATCGACCTGTTCTTCCTCGGCGGCGGGCAGATCGACGGCCAGGCCAACCTCAACCTGGTCGGCACCGGCGAATGGCCCGGCACAGGCGTCCGCTTCCCCGGCAGCTTCGGCTCCGCCTTCATGTATTTCATGACGCCGCGGACGATCCTGTTCCGGGAGGAGCATTCGCCCCGCGTGCTGGTGCCGCGCGTGGACAACATCTCCGCCCCCGGCGTCTCGGCGCCCGGCGTCTTCCGCCGCGGCACCGCCCAGGCGCTGGTGACGGGGAAATGCGTCTTCACCTTCGATGCCGCCAGCGCGCGCTTCACCCTCGCCAGCCTGCATCCCGGCGAGACGGTGGAGAGCATCCGCGCCGCGACGGGCTTCGACTTCGACGTGCCCGCCGCGGTTCCGGCCACGCCGGATCCGACGCCCGATGAACTCTCGCTTCTCCGCGGCCCCGTCTGCGACGAGATGCTGGAAACCTACCCCGACTTCTGTGCCCGCGTTTTTGCAAGGAAAGCCGCCGCATGACGGATGCCGTCCCCACCCCCGAAGGCCCCCATGCTGGCGGCAAGGGCCTGGCGAAATCCGCCGGTGCCCTGGCCGGGCTGAAGGTCATCGACCTGACGCGCGTCCTCGGCGGCCCCTACTGCACCATGATCCTCTCCGACCACGGGGCGGAGGTGGTGAAGATCGAGCCGCCCCAGGGCGACGAGGTGCGCGACTGGGGCCCCCCCTTCGTGGAGGGATCGGCCAGCTACTTCATCGGCGTGAACCGCAACAAGCGGTCCCTCGCCCTCGACCTCGGCAAGCCGGAAGGCCGCGCCGTGCTGATGCGCCTGCTGGAAGGCGCCGATGTGCTGATCGAGAACTACAAGCCCGGCGCCATGGAGAAGTGGGGCATGGGCTATGCCGATGTCCTGTCCAAGCGTTTTCCGACGCTGGTGCATTGCCGCGTCTCGGGCTTCGGCCCGGATGGCCCGCTGGGCGCCCTGCCGGGCTATGACGCGGTCATCCAGGCCATGGTCGGGCTCATGTCCATCAACGGCAATGCGGAGACGGGGCCCCTGCGGATGGGCACGCCGATCGTCGACCTCGCCACCGGCCTCTATTCCGCGATCGGCATCCTGATGGCGCTGCAGGAACGCAACCGCAGCGGCCAGGGCCAGTTCCTGGACATGAGCCTGCACGATTGCGGCATGGCGCTGCTGCACCCGCAGGCCGCCAACTACTTCCTCAACGACCGCCGCCCCAAGGCCACGGGCAACCCGCACCCCAACATCAGCCCCTACTCCAAGTACCGCACCGCGACCTGCGAGGTCTTCCTGGCCGTCGGCAACGACCCCGCCTTCCGCAAGTTCTGCGACTTCCTTTCGCTGAAGTCGCTGCCGGACGATGCGCGGTTCCGCACCAATGGCGACCGCCTGGCCAATCGCGACCAGCTGACCGAGATCATCGAGGCGCGGCTGGCGGCGGAGGATGGCCACGCGCTCTGCGACCGCCTCCTCAAGGCCGGCGTGCCCGCCGGGCCCGTGCTGCATGTGGACGAGGCGATGAATGCGGCCCATACCGCACATCGCGAGATGGTGACGGAGCTTGGCGCCTATAGAGGCCTCGGCACGCCCATCAAGATGAGCCGCACGCCCGGCGGCACCCGTGCCGCCCCGCCGCGGTTCAACGAACATGGCGACGACATCCTGGCCCGCCACGGCTTCACGGCGGATGAGGTGAACGAGTTGAAAGCGAAGGGAATCGTGGTGGGCACGCGGCGTACATGAGCAAGGAACCACCGCGCAGCCTCCGCGCGATCGAGAATCCGGCGGAAATCGACCGCCTGCTCGCGCTCTGGGGCAAGGCGTTCGAGGACAAGTCCATCCCGGCCCGCCAGCGGCCGCGGCTCAAGCCCATGGGGCCGGGCCGGCGCGACGGTTTTTCCCAGTGGGGCGCCAAGGTCGGGGGCATGGAGATGAACATCTCCCTCGAGGAGGTCACCCATAACCGCTGGCGCATCGACCATGGCAACCAGGGCGCGCTGGCGCTGCTGGATGGCCAGCCGGCGCTGCTGCGGCAATGGTATGTGAAGCGCGCCCCCGCCGATGCCTCGCTCTCCGCCAAGGAGATCGCGGAAGTGACGGAGGAAGCACCCTTCTACGTCACCCCTGGCGTGCATCGCGGCACGCCGACGGAGCGCCGCCTCTACCAGCTGGTCGCGATGCCGGAAGCGGATGTCGCGACCATCCGCGAACAGACCGCCGCCGCCATCGCCCGCCACGCGGCGGCGCTGGAGAAGTTCGGCTTCTGAGGGAAGGGGGAGGCGGCGGCCTCCCCGCCCTTCACCCGGCCTTCATGCCCGGGCGGGATCATGCCCGGCCATGCAGATCGTCAACGGCTATCCCTGCCGGGACTGCACCGATGTCGCGCGGGCGAAGCGCGGCATCGATCCCGCGCGGCCGGACCAGGAGCCCGCGCCCGGGCCCGCCGCGGCGGCGCCGGGGCAGGAGCCGGGCTGGGTGGCCGGCGCCCGGGCGGCGGGCGTGCCCGAACGGCTGCTCGACCTCTACGCCTGACGGGGCAGACCCGCGCCACGGCCGGATGGCGCGGGCCGGCGGCATGGGCGACACCATGCCCCATGCCCGGCCCCCCATGCCCATGGTCATGACCCCCCGCCTCTGGGCGCTGCTGATCGCGCTCTCCCTCGCCTGGGGGACCTCCTTCCTCACCATGGCGGTGGCGCTGCGCGGCTTTCCGCCCTTCACCATCGTCTGCGCCCGCACCGCCATGGCGGCGCTGGTGCTGGGGCTGGCCTGTCTCGCCATGGGGCTGCGCCTGCCGCGCGGGCGCCAGGCCTGGACCGCCTGCGCGGGCATGGGGCTGCTGAACAACGCCATCCCCTTCACCCTGATCGTGGCGGGGCTGCAATTCATCCCCTCCGGCCTCGCCGCCGTGGTGAATGCGGCGACGCCGGTCTTCGCCGTGCTCTGCGCCCATTGGCTGGCGGATGACGAAAGGCTGACCGCAAACCGCCTGGCCGGGGCGCTGACCGGCGTCGCGGGCGTCGCGCTCCTCATCGGCCCCGCCGCCTTCGACCTGCATCGGGGCGGGGAGGCGCTGGGCATCGCGCTCTGCCTCGGCGCCTGCCTGTCCTATGGGCTGTCCGGCGTCTGGTCACGCCGCGTGAAGCGCGCCGGCCTGGCGCCGCTGCCGGCCGCCACGGGGCAATGCGCCACCGCCTGCCTGATGATGCTGCCGCTGTCCCTGGCCTGGGAACGGCCCTGGGCGCTGCCCGCCCCGCCGGTGGAAGCGGTGCTGGCGCTGGTGGTGCTGGGCCTGGTCGCCACCGCCCTGGCCTATGCGCTGTACTACGCCATCCTGGCCGGCGCGGGCGCCACCAACACCATGCTGGTCACGCTGCTGGTCCCCGTCTCCGCCCTGCTGCTGGGATGGCTGCTGCTGGATGAGGCGCTGGCCCCGCGCCACCTGGCCGGCATGGCCGTGATCGGCACGGGGCTGCTGCTGATCGATGGCCGGCTGGCCGGGCGGCTCCGCCCATTCAGGGCCAGGTGAAGCCGCGCGCCATCGCCTGCTGCTCCGCCGTCTCCGCGGCATGGGCCAGGTAATGGGCGCGGACATAGTCCAGCGGATCGCCCGGCACCCCCGCCGCCCTGGCGAGGCAGGCCATGAACAGCCCGGTGCGCCCGATGCCGGCGCGGCAGCCGACATGCACGGGCCGCCCCGGCTCCGCCTGCAGCTGCGCCAGCACGCGGCCCACGGCCTCCCGCAGCACCGCCGGGTCCGGCAGGCCGAAATCCGGCGTCGGCACCGCCACATCGGCCAGCCACGCCTTCTCCGCCTGCATCTCCAGGCAGACGCCGAAGGCGCCGTCCGGGATGGCATCGAAGGGGCCGCCGGTGATGGTCACGGGCTGCCCCGCGACCACCAGCGGCAGCGTGCCGCGGATCCTCATGCGCGCGCCCTCACGGCTGCGGCGGCAGGCTGCGGAGGTAGCTGACCAGGTCCGACAGCTCCTGCGGCGTCATGCTGCGATAGGCCCAGAAGGCCATGGGCGGGGCCAGCGGGCGGCCATTCTGCGACACGCCGGTGGTGATGGCGCGGATGATCTCCGCATCCGTCCAGCCGCCGATGCCGTTCGCGTGCGGCGTCAGGTTGCGCGCGACGGAGACGCCCCAGGGCCCGCGGAATTCCATGCCGCCGGCGCCGATCCGGCTGAAATCGTTCCGCCCATCCACCATCGGCGTGTGGCATTCCATGCAATGCGCCACCGCATTGGCCAGGTAGGCGCCGCGCGCCACCGGGTTGTCCGCGGGGTCCGGCACGGTGGCGACGGGCGGGCCATAGGCCGGGGGCAGGGGGATGCGATAGACGCTCGCCTCCACCGCGTTGCGCACCGGGGCGACGGTGCGGAGATAGGCGACCATCGCCGCCAGGTCCCGGTCCGACAGGCCGCGATAGAGGCCGATCGGCATGGGCGGGCCGATGATGCGGCCATCGGGGCGGATGCCCTCCCGGATCGCGCGGCCGATCTGCGCATCGGTCCAGCGGCCGATCCCCGTCTCCGGGTCCTGCGTGATGTTGGAGGCGACGGCCCGGAAGGGCGGTTCGTCGAAGACATTGCCGCCGGCCAGCGCGCGGGTCATGTCCGGCCCCTGCGGGCCCATCGGCGTGTGGCAATTGCCGCAGGCGCCGGTCACCTCCACCAGGTGCCTGCCCCGCGCCAGCAGCGCGGCATCGGGCGATCCCGTCTGGGCGGCGG
Source organism: Falsiroseomonas ponticola (assembly GCF_016805305.1). Classification (GTDB taxonomy): domain Bacteria; phylum Pseudomonadota; class Alphaproteobacteria; order Acetobacterales; family Acetobacteraceae; genus Falsiroseomonas; species Falsiroseomonas ponticola. The sequence goes on from NZ_JAERQN010000002.1 coordinate 370,531, forward strand.
CGGGCAAGGCGAGGCACAGCGCGGCGACGGCCGCGCCCATCAATCGCATCATCATGGAGTTCTCCCCGTTCCTTCCCGGCATCGGCAGCCTGCCGCAACGAGGCAACGGGGACAATGCAACGGTTCGGCCGGCGATCAGCCCTCGACGGTCACGCCGCGCCAGAAGGCCAGGTGGTCACGGATGTTTGCGGCCGCCGGCTTCGGGTCCGGGTAGTACCAGGCGGCGCCCGCATTCACCCGCCCGTCCACGACGATGTCGTGGTAGCGCGCCGTGCCCTTCCAGCCGCAGACCGTGGTGTGGCTGCTGTCCCGCAGGAATTCCGGCTTCACCGCCGCGCGGGGGAAGTAGAGGGTGCCCTCCACCCGCTCCACCGCCTCGCTTTCCGCGATCACCGCGCCGTTCCAGATCGCCCGCGCCATCCGCCTGCCTCCCGCCCTTTTCCGGCAGGTGGCGCGGCGGGGGCGCGCATCAAGGCCGGCCGGCGGCGGGCTCCGGCTCCGGTTCGATCAGCGCCTCGGCCTCCTGCTTCAGGGTCAGGTAGGACCGGACGGAGAAGGGCAGCATGCCGAGATAGATGATCCCGCCCGCCGCCAGCGCCGCCCAGGGCTCCGCCAGCAGCAGCGCGACGTAGAAGCCCACCCCCAGCAGCAGCGGCAGGATGGCCGCGCGCGGCACGCGGAAATTCTTGAAGGACCAGGTCGGCAGGGTGGAGACCATGAGCCCGCCCACCGCCACCAGCACCACGCCCACCAGCACCGGGTGGCGGATCACCGTCGCGGTGCCCTCCCACCCCCATTCGCCCAGCGCCAGCCCGCCGAACAGCGGGAACAGCGCGCAGCCCGCGCCCGCCGGGGCCGGCACGCCGGTGAAGAAGTTGTAGGAATAGGCCGGCTTCGGCGCCGGCCCGATATCGAGCGAGGCGTTGAACCGCGCGAGGCGGAGCGAGGAGCAGACCGCGAAGAGCAGGCAGGGCACGAAGCCGATCGGCCCCACCGCCTGCATGGACCAGAGGTAGAGCACCAGCGCCGGCGCCACGCCGAAGCTCAGGAAATCCGCCAGGCTGTCGAATTCCGCGCCGAAGCGCGAGGTCGCCTTCAGCAGGCGCGCGAGCCGCCCGTCCAGCCCGTCGATCACCGCGGCCACCACGATCATGCCCGCCGCCGGCGCCCAGCGCCCGTCGATCGCGAAGCGGATCGCGACCAGCCCGGCGCAGAGGCCGAGCATGGTCAGGATATTGGGGATCAGCCGGTTGAAGGACTGGCCATCGAAGCGCGGCCGGGTGCGGGGCCGGAAGCGCCGGCGCAACCGCTGCAGCGGCTTGCGGCCCTCCTCGCTCATGCCCGCGGCCCCGCGGCGTTCAGCTCCGCCACCACCGTCTCGCCGCCGATCATCAGCTGGCCGACCGCGACCAGCGGCCGCACGCCCTCCGGCAGGTACACATCCGTGCGGCTGCCGAAGCGGATGATCCCGAAGCGGTCGCCGGCCGTCACCTGGTCCTGTTCCCGCACATGGCAGAGGATGCGCCGCGCGATCAGCCCGGCGATCTGCACCACCGCCACGTCCCGCCCATCCGGCATGCGGATGGCGATGGCGTTGCGCTCATTCTCGTCGCTTGCCTTGTCCAGGCTGGCATTGAGGAAGGCGCCGTGGCGATAGGCGATGCGCGTCACCACGCCATCCACCGGCACGCGGTTCACATGCACGTCGAGCACCGAGAGGAAGATGCAGACCCGCCAGCGCGGCATGTCGCCGAGGCCGAGTTCCGCCGGCGGCACGGCGGGCCCCACCATCACCACGCGCCCATCGGCGGGGGCGATCACCACCCCGGGGCGGGGCGGCATCACCCGTTCGGGATCGCGGAAGAAGTAGAGGCAGAACAGCGTGAAGGCCACGCCCGGCCAGAACAGCCACTTGCCGAGGAAGAGGCCCCCCAGCACGGCGACGGCGACGCCGCCATAGATGAAGGGACGCCCGGCCGGATGCGGCTTGGCGAGGACGAGGCGGAAGCTGGAGATCAGGCTCATGCGGGCGCTTATGGTCCGTTCACTCTATCCGGACAACATAGGCGTCATGCCACAGATCACGCACGGGCCTTTCCTTGTCGCCGAGGACGGGTCGCTCACCCCCCATCGACAGCCCGCGATGCGCTTCGAATGGCGCGGCCGTGGCTGCGAGGCCACCTTCGATGACGGGCATGTCAGCCTGACGGTGCAGGCCGGCGCCGTGCCCTATACGGCGGAACGGGCCGAGGTCCGCCCCGGCGCCTTCGCCGCGCTGGGCGAGATGGCGCCGGAACTGCCGGAGGGCTGGCGGCTGCGGCTGCTGCCCGACCACCGGGTGCGGCTGGAAGCGGCGCTGCCGCGGCAGGGGGACGTGACGGCCACGGCGCTGGTCCGTGCCATGGTGGCCTTCGCGCTCGCGCTCGACCCCTATCTGGACCGGCTGGAATCCGCGGGCCTGGATGCCGGGCGGGGCGCCGGGGGCGGCGGCGGCGCGGGCAGGGTGAAGACCTGACCGGGGAAGATCAGGTTCGGGTTGCGGATCTGGTCGCGGTTGGCGTCGTAGATCACGGTGTAGAGAACGCCGCGCCCATAGGCCGCGCGCGCCAGGCGCCACAGGCTGTTGCCGGGCTGCACGATCACGCGGCCCTCGGGGATCTCCCCCTGCGGCACGCTTTCCCGCTGGAAGGGCAGTTCCACCCGCGCGGAGACCGCGCCATTCGCCGCCAGCTGGTCCACCCGCACGCGGTGGCGGCCGATCGCCGGCGCGGTCGGCGGCGACAATTCCCAGCGCCCCTGCGCATCCGCCCGCGAATCGCCGGCATGCACGCCGTTCACGTAGATGCGCACCGGCGCCCCGGGCGCGGCGCTGCCGGAGAAGCGGATGCCCCCCGCATCGTCGTAATCCACCACATCGAGGCCGAGGCCCCGGCGCGCCGGGCCCGTCGGCGTCTGCAGGATGCGGGGCGGGGCGGCGGGCGCGCCCGGCACCAGCACCACCATCGGCTGCGCCGGGGCGGGCGGCGGCACGGCGGCGGCGGCCTGGCGGCGCGCGGCTTCCGCCTGGCGGGCGATGGCGGCGCGGGCTTCCTCCGCCTGCCGGGCGGCTTCCGCCTGGCGGGCCTGACCGGCGCGGCTCGCGGCCTCGGCACGGGCGGCGGCCTCGGCCTCGGCGCGCGCCAGGGTCTGCTGGCGGATCGCGGCCTCCGCCGCGCGGGCGGAGGCTTCGGCGGCGCGGGCGGAAATCTCCGCCGCGCGGGCGCTGGCCTCCGCGGCGCGGGCGGCGCTTTCGGCGACCCGCAGCGCGGCATCGACGCGGGCATTGGCCTCGGCGCGCGCGGCCTGCTCGGCGCGGGCCAGGGCCTCGGCGCGGGCGGCGGCCTCCGCGGCGCGGGCCTGGGCCTCGGCTTCCTGCCGCGCCTGGGCCTGCAGGCGGGCGGCTTCCTCGGCGGCGCGGGCCTCCGCGGCCAGGCGGGCGGCCTGTTCGGCGGCACGCGCCTCGGCGGCGGCGCGCTCCTCCGCCTCCCGGCGTGCCAGCGCCTCGGCGCGGGAGCGTTCCTCGGCGGCGCGGGCCTCGGCGGCGGCGCGTTCCTCGGCCTCCCGGCGGGCCAGCGCCTCGGCGCGGGCGGCGGCTTCGGCGCGGGCGGTCGCCTCGGCGCGCTCGGCGGCCTCGCGCGCCTCGCGCTCCGCCTGCGCGGCGGCCTGGCGGGCCAGTTCCTCGAGTCGCGCCAGCTGCGCGGCGCGGGCCTCGGCCTCGGCGCGGGCGGCGGCTTCGGCGCGGGCGATCGCCTCGGCCCGTTCGGCGGCCTCGCGCGCCTCGCGCTCCGCCACCACGGCGGGGTCGGGCACGACGACGACGACGACATCGGGCCCGGCGATCTCCGCGCCGCCCTGGCGGCCGCGCAGGCTGAACTGGCGGGTGCCGGGGCGCAGCGGATCGGCGGGCAGGATCACCCATTCGCCGCGGGCATCGGCGCGGGTGCGGCCGATCTCCCGCTCATCCTCCAGCAGCAGCACCTCGGACCCCGGGGCGGCGCGGCCGGCGACCACGACATTGCCGCGGGCGCCGACGCGCGCCACGTCGAATCGCGGCGGCTCCAGCGCCGGGGCGGGGGTGGCGGGGATGGCGGCGGCAGGGGAAGCGGCGGGGGCGGGGGTGGCGGGCGGCGGCACCAGCACCGGCCGCGTCTCCGTGGGCGGGCGCGGCGGGGCGCCCCGCATCGGCTCCTGCGATGCGAACTGGCTGGCGACATAAGCGGCCAGGCCACCAGCGGCCATGGCCACGATCAACAGGACGCGCCCGCTGGGCTTCATGACCCCGTAACTAGAGCGTGAAGTCGCGCCGGCACAAGGGCCTGCGAGGCGCACCGATCATTTCGCTGCAACTTGTCAACGCAAAAGCCACACCCCCCCGAGCCCCGCCAGCCCGCCCAGGGCCGACAGCGCGGCGGCGGGAATCCGGACCGGCAGCACCCGCCCCAGCAGCGGCGCGGCCCAGAGCAGCAGCACCGGCGCCGCCGCCGCCGCCCAATCCGCGGCCGCGCCGCGCGCCAGCACCGGCAGCGCCGCCAGCGCCGCCATCCCCCCCGCCAGCGGCATGGCGGGCAGCAGGGGCGCCCGCCGCGCGGCGGGCCCCGCCAGGGCGCCGGCCAGGGCCCCGCCCAGCGCCGCCCCGGCCGCCGCGACGCCCAGCACCACCCCCGGCCCCGGCAGCCGCGCCAGCACCAGCGCCGCCAGCAGCACCAGCGCCGCCGCGGGGGCGGACCAGGCCGCATCCCGCCGCAGCAGCAGCAGCGCCAGCGCCGTGACCGCCGCCAGCACGTGCAGGGAGGCCGCGAGGTCCGCCCCGGTGCGCGGCGCGCCCGCCATCCACCACCCCGTCGCCAGCGCGCCGGCGCCCATGGTCGCCAGCCCCGCGAAGCGCCCGCCCCGCGCCGCCGCGATGCCGAGGGCCGCCAGCAGCAGCAGGGCCGCGGCCAGCAGCGGCAGGCGTTCCGGCAATTGGCGGGGAGAGGCCGTCACCAGCCCCATCGTCCACCACCACCCCGCCAGCAGCCCGGCGGCGGCGGCCAGGGCGGCCAGGGCCGGGCGCCGGCCGAGCCGCGCGGCGCCCGCCACCGCGGCCGCCACCAGCAGCGCCACCAGCCCGGGCCAGAGCATCGATGCATCCATGCCGCCTTCCTGCCGCCACCGCGCGGGGGCGCGCAACTGCCGGCCGGGCCCGTCACCGAACGAAACTTGCGGCGGCGGGCCCCGCGCGGCCTAATCCCCCCGCGCAACGACAGCGGACTGGATGGCATGGCGGAACCGAAACCGGGCAAGGGGCCCCAGCCGGGGCAGGGGGGCAGGGCCTATACGGGCGCGGGGCCGGGCCCCGGCACGCGGCGGCTGAAGGTCTGGGACCCCTGGGTGCGCCTGGTGCACTGGTCCATCGTGCTGCTGATCCCGATCTCCTTCTGGACGGCGAAGACGGACCGCTGGGACCTGCACCTGCTGGCGGGCTACACGATGCTGACGCTGATCCTGTTCCGCATCGCCTGGGGCCTGGTCGGGTCCCATACCGCGCGCTTCCGCAACTTCCTGAAGTCACCGCTGGAGGCGCTGCGCCACCTCGGCCATCTGCGCCAGCGGCCGGCGGGGGTGGAGATCGGCCACAACGCCGCCGGCGGCTGGATGGTGCTGGTCCTGCTGCTGCTGCTGCTGACGCAGGCCACCACGGGGCTCTTCGCCAACCACGACCCGGGCTTCACCTATTCGCAGCACGGCCCGCTTTCCATGCTGGTCAGCGAGGGCGACAGCGAACTGGCCACCAGCATCCATGTGCGGGTGTTCTGGGTGATCGTCGCCGCGGCGGTGCTGCACATCCTGGCGATCATCGCCTATCGCGTGCTGCGCGGGCAGAACCTGGTGGGCCCCATGCTCACGGGCGATCTCAAGATCCCCGTGCTCTACAGCGGCCCGCAGCCGCGCATGGGCCATCCGCTGCTGGCCATCCTGCTGCTGGCGGCCGCGGCGGGCATCGTCTGGTACGTGGTGGGGCTGGGGGCCGGCGCCGGGGGCGGCTTCGGCTGAGCCGCATCCCCGGCCGTGCGGGCGCACGGCCGGGGGCGGCCCGCGGGTCAGCGGGCGCGGAAGGGCTGGTGGCAGGCGCCGCAGGTGCCGCCCACGGTGCGCAGCGTATCGGCCGTGACGGTGCCGGCCTCGGCAGCCACCTTCAGCGCGGCGAAGGCGGTGGCGGCGTTGCTGGCGCGGGTCGCGAAGCCGGCGCGGTCGGCGTCGATGGCTGCCAGCGCGCGGGTCTGCCCCTCATTCGTCCCCTGCGGCTGCGGCGGCGTCAGCGACGCGGTCGGCACGCGGTTCGGCAGGCTGTTGATGAAGGCGATCATCTGGTCCACCCGCGGCGCCAGGGCGCGCGTATCGCCCCGCTGGTTCACCGCCTGGGTGAAGGCTTCCATGGTCTGGCCGAGCATGCGGAAGCCGGCGCGGCGTTCCGCGATGACATCCCCTTGCGCGAAGGCCGGCGCCGCCGACCCGACCGCCAGCGCCAGGCCAGCCACAAGCATCCAAGAACGCATCCGTCCATCCCTTCCGGTATCGGAGGGATGGGAGGCTGGCAGCATCGGAGTGCCGGCGCAACGGTTTGCGCGGCCTGTCGCATTTCGTCGCAAACCATCCTGGCCGCGCGCCCGGCCGGCGCCGTGCCGCCGCCTACCCCCCCCCTTGCCGCCCCATTGGGGCTTCGCTATAGCGCCCACCTCGCCGCGCCCCACCGGAGTGTAGCTCAGCCTGGTAGAGCACTGTGTTCGGGACGCAGGGGCCGGAGGTTCGAATCCTCTCACTCCGACCAATCGGCCGCGGCGACGGAACCCCGTCAGGCACCTGCCTGGCGGGGTTTTTTCGTGCCCGGCCCCGCGCCGGGGGCGCGCAGCCGTCCCATTAATGAAAGCGTGCGATGCACGCTTGCAACAATGCTGCATGAATTCAACACAACGTCGTTGAATCTCCCTCGCGCGATTGTGTGAGGCTGCTATGGGGAAATGGTAAACCCAACCCTTCCCGAGGAGCCCCCCATGGCCCGCAACCTCGTCCTTGCCGCCACGGCCCTCTGCGGCGGCATCCTGCTGGCCCCCCCGGCCGGTACGGCGCAGACCGCGATCGACGCGCTCGGCGTGACCGTCACGACGACGCCGGCGGTGACGACCGACTACCTGTTCCGCGGCCTGAGCCAGACCCGCGGCAAGCCGGCCGTGCAGCTGACGGTGGATGCCGAGCACAGCAGCGGCCTCTATGTCGGCGCCTTCGTCAGCAACGTCGCCTTCCAGGGCACGAATGCGCGGCAGGAGGTGGACTACAGCGCCGGCTACCGCTTCACGCTGGGCGACCTGAAGCTCGACATCGGCGGCACCTACTACACCTACGCCGGCTACACCGCGCCGCGCGGCGGGTTCGAGCTGAACTTCGCCGAGCTGGCGCTGCGCACCAGCTACGAGATCGCGCCGGTGAAGTTCGTGGGCCTGGCCGCCTGGTCGCCCAATTTCTACGGCGAGTCCGGCTCGGGCTTCTACCTCGAGGGCGGCTTCGACATGGCGCTGGATTACGGTTTCACCATCTCGCCCCGCATCGGCTACCAGTGGATCGAGCGCAACCTGGTGCCCGCCACCGGCAGCCGCGACGGCTATTTCGGCAGCCCCGACTACCTGACGCTGTCGGTCGGCATCTCGCGTGAGATCGTGGGCGGCGTCATCGGCACCTTCACCGGCGTCTGGAACAGCAACACCGGCCGCCAGGACTGCTTCGGCGGCCAGAAGGTCTGCGACAGCCGCGCGGTGCTGACGCTGAGCCGCCCGTTCTGACGCTTCGGCCCGACCGGGCCCGGCAGGCGGCGTCCCCCCGGGGCGCCGCCTTTTTCATGCCCGCGCGGAACCGGTGCGGACACGAAATCTTGAGGCTTGCGCGGCGCCCGAGCAATTGGCGCCCCGCTTGCATGGACTTCGCCAGTGCAACCGCAGAAGGCGATACGTCCGATGCTCCGATTCACGCTTCTTGCCGCGACTGCCCTGGCCGGCGGCATCGTGCTTGCGCCGCAGGCATCCCAGGCCCAGCAGACCATCGACAGCCTGGGCGTGACCGTCACGACCACCCCCGCCATCACCAGCGACTACATCTTCCGCGGCCTGAGCCAGACGCGCAGCCGCCCCGCGGCGCAGCTGACCCTCGATGTGGAGCATGAGAGCGGCGTCTATGTCGGCGCCTTCCTCAGCAACGTCGCCTTCGCCGGCACCAATGCGCGGCAGGAACTCGACCTTCTCGCGGGCTACCGCTTCGCCATCGGCGACCTGAAGCTCGACCTCGGCGCCACCTACTACGCCTATCCCGGCTACGACGCGCCGCGCGGCGGGTTCGAGCTGGCCTTCTACGAATTCGCGCTGCGCGCCAGCTACGAGATCGCGCCGGTGAAGTTCGTCGGCACCGCGGCCTATTCGCCGCAATTCACCGGCGAATCCGGCGCGGCCTACTACCTCGAGGGCGGCTTCGACCTGACGCTCGACTACGGCTTCACCGTCTCGCCCCGCATCGGCTACCAGTGGGTGGAGCGCAACATCGTCCCCGCCGTCGGCAGCCGCGATGGCTATTTCGGCGCCAAGGACTACGGCTACCTGTCGCTGTCCGTGTCGCGGGAGATCGTGGGCGGCATCGTCGGCACCGTGACCGGCATCTACAACACGCTGTCCACGGAACGCGGCGGCGTCGCCAATGACTGCTTCGGCGGATCCAAGATCTGCGACAACCGCTTCACGCTGACGCTCAGCCGCCCCTTCTGAGGCCGTCGATGGCACCGGCGCGCGTCAGCGCGCGCCCCTTGTCCTGAAGAAAGCGCCGGCGCGCATCAGCGCGCGCCGGCGGCCCAGAACATCAGCCGCTTGGCGGGCCAGGCCCAGGCGATGCCGGCCACGGTGAAATAGACGAATTGCAGCGTCCAGTGCAGCGGCAGCACATGGTCGGCCAGCGCGACCACCGCCATGACATAGAGCGCGAAGCCGGTCAGGCCGACGAGAAGGGCGATGGTGATGCGGGACATGGCCGCGATGTGGACCGGCGCCCCCGTTCCGCCAAGCCCCCGATCCGCCGCCCGGCCGGCGACTCGATAGCGCTGTTGCGGCGGCCGCCCGGCCGGGCGTAGCTTGCCCCCCGAGGAAGGCACAGGCTGCACCGCCGTCCGCGCACCCGCGCGGCGGCATGAGGTCATGCGCCCCCACCCCGGAGCACACGACCACCCGCATGGCTGACCAGAACCTCCCCCCTGACGGCCCCTCCAGCGCCGATGCCTCCCGCCTCCTGCCCGATCCCTCGATCGACCTGAAGGACCACATCCGGGGCATCCCGGATTTCCCGAAGCCGGGCATCCTGTTCTACGACATCTCCACCCTGCTCCGGCACGGCAGCGCCTGGCGCACCGCCATGGCGCGGATGGCGGACATCATCCGCCCGCACCAGCCGCAGGTGCTGGCCGGCATCGAAAGCCGCGGCTTCCTCGTGGCCGCGCCGCTCGCGCTCGAACTCGGCCTCGGCTTCGTCATGCTGCGCAAGCCGCGCAAGCTGCCCGGGCTCACCATCGGGCTCAGCTACGCGCTCGAATACGGCACGGACCGGATCGAGATGCAGGCCGACGCCATCCAGCCCGGCCAGCGCGTCGTGCTGCTGGATGACCTGCTGGCGACGGGCGGCACCATGGCCGCCGGCATCTCCCTGCTCCGCCAGGCCGGCGCCGTCGTGCCCTGCGCCGCGGCGCTGATCGAATTGACCTTCCTCGGTGGCAGAGGCCGGCTCGATGTCCCGTTCGAAGCGCTCATCCAGTACGAGGATTGACCGGCCTCCGCCGGCGGGATCGGAAGCCGATCCGCCGCCGGAGACGCCGGCCAGACTCTCGCCCGCCGCCGGGTCACTCCCCGGACCGGCGGCGGGCATCCCGGAACACGCTGCCCTCCCGGCCGCCCTCGCGCTGGCCGGTTTTCCGGCCGTGCTGGCCGCCGCCGCCGCCGCCGCGCCCACCGGCATCGTCATCGCCGACCCGACGCTGCCGGACTGCCCCATCATCTTCGCCAACCCCGCCTTCCACCGCATCACCGGCTACCCGCCGGAGGCCGTGATCGGCCGCAACTGCCGCTTCCTCCAGGGCCCGGGGACGGAGCCGGAGGCGATCGCCGCCATCCGCGCCGCGGTCGCAGAGGCCCGGCCCCTCGACATCCGCCTGGTCAACTACCGGCGCGACGGGCGGCGCTTCGTCAACGAACTCCACCTCTCCCCGGTCTTCGACGCCGATGGCCGGCTGCGCCACATCCTCGGCATCCAGCATGACGTGACGGAGCGCGTGGCCGCCGAACAGGCCGCCCGCACCGCCCAGCGCGCGGCGGAGCGCGCCCGCCGCGCGGCCGAGCGCGCGAGCGCCGAGAAATCCGAATTCCTCGCCTTCATGAGCCACGAGGTCCGCACGCCGCTGAACGGCGTGCTCGGCACTCTCTCCCTCCTCACCGACACGACGCTCGATGCCGAGCAGCGCGCCTATGTGGACACCGCCCGCCGCTGCGGGGACACGCTGCTCTGGACGGTGAACGAGATCCTGGACCTCTCGCGCATCGAGGCCGGGCGGATGGAGCTGGAATCCATCCCCTTCGACCTCGACCATCCCGTGCGGGACGTGCTGGCCCTGCAGGCGGCGGCAGCGGCGGAGAAGGGCATCGGGCTCTGCGCCCGCATCGACCCGGCCCTGCCGAAGCGCGTGGTGGGGGATCCGCAGCGGCTGCGCCAGGTGCTGCTGAACCTGGCCGACAACGCCGTGAAGTTCACCGCCGCCGGGGCGGTCGAGATCCGCCTGGCCCGCTTCGCCGACCGCCTGGTGGTGGAGGTGCAGGACAGCGGCTGCGGCATCTCCCCCTCGCTCCGCCGCCGCCTGTTCCAGCGCTTCCAGCAGGCGGATTCCGGCACGGCGCGGCGGCATGGCGGGTCGGGCCTCGGCCTGATGATCTGCCGCCGCCTGGTCGGGCTGATGGGCGGCACCATCGCGGTGGAGAGCGAGGCCGGCGCCGGCAGCGTCTTCCGCTTCGACCTGCCGCTGGTGGCCGCGGCCGACCAGCCCGCCGGCACGGCGCCCGCCATGCTGCTGCCGGACGCCCCGGCGCCGCCGCCGCCCCGCCGCGCGCCGGATGGCACGCCGCGCGGCCGGCTTCTGCTGGCGGAGGATGGGGAGGCGAGCCAGCTGGTCGCCGCCGCCATGCTGCGCCGCGCCGGCTTCGCCGTGGATCTGGTGACGGACGGGATGGAGGCGGTGGCCGCCGCCGGGCGCGGTTCCTACGACGCCATCCTGATGGATGTGCGCATGCCGGGCCTGGATGGCTACGCCGCCACCGCCATGATCCGGGCGCTGGAGGGGGAGGCGGCGCAGGTCCCCATCCTCGCCTTCACCGCCGCCGCCATGCCGGGCGATGCGGAACGCTGCCTCGCCGCCGGGATGGACGGCCACCTCGCCAAGCCGGTGGACCGGGACGCGCTGGTGGGCGCCGTCGCCGCGCTGATGGAACGCCGCCCGCGCCGCCCGGCCCCGGGGCCGGAGCCCGGCCCGCCCCATTCGCTGCTGGACCGCGCGACGCTGGAGGAGCTGCGTGGCGCGCTCGGCCCCGGGCGCCTGCCGGACCTGATCGCGATCTTCGTGGCGGAAACCGAGGCGCGGCTGCGCCGCCTGCTGTCCGGGCTGCCCTTGCCGGTGCTGGAGGAGGAGGCCCATTCCCTGCAGGCGGCCGCCGGCACCTTCGGCGTGGCCGCGCTGCGGGAGGCTGCGCTGGCGCTGGAATCGGCCGCCCGTGCGGGGGATGCGGCGCGGGCGGACCGGTTGCTGGCCGGCCTGCCGCCGCTCGTGGAACGCAGCCTCTCCGCCCTGTCCCGCGCCGCCGGCCAGGCGGTGGAGACGCCATCCTGAAGGCTGGCCCCTGCCGCCGCGCCACGGGCTGGCAGGAGCCTGCCACGATTGCGCCTCATTCCGGCGGCTAGGTGGCGGCGGATGGAGAGGCCGAGGGGGATGGGAAGCATGTACCCGACCCGAAGGGGGCTCACCGGCGCGGCCCTGGCGGCGGCGCTGGCCGCGGCCTCGCGCCCATCCCGTGCCGCCGCCCCCGTGCCGGAAGCCGCCACCCTGCTGGCCCCGGGGCCGGAGGATGGGCCGGAAGCGCGCATGGCCGCCCGCGCCGCCGCGGCGCTGGCGCGTGGGCTGGTGCAGGCCGCCGCGGTGCGCGTCGCGGTGCTGGGCGGGCCGGATGGCATCACGGCGGCCAACCGCTTCGCCTCCTCCACCGCGCCCGATGGCCGCGTGCTGCTGATGCTGCCGGGCCTGGCCGCCCAGGCGCAGCTGGTGGGGGACAGCCGCGCCCGCTACGAGCCGCGGCAATGGCCGGCGCTCTGCGCCAGCCTGCAGGCCGCGGTGGTGGCGGGGCGGGGCGCGCCGGCGGATGCCGCGCCGCTGCGCGTCGCCCTGCCCAGCCCCGGCGCGCCGGAAGCCGCGGCGCTGCTGGCGCTCGACCTGCTCGGCCGGCGCACCACGCCGATCTTCGGCCTGTCCGGCCCGGCGGCGGAGGCCGCGGTGCGGAACGGCCAGGCGGATGCGCTGGTGATCTGCGGCGCCGCGCCCGGCGCCCGCGCCGCCGCGCTGGGCCTTGCCGCCTGGTTCGCCTTCGATGCCGCGGGCGGGGGGCGGGACCAGATGGCGCCGGAGATCCCCTCCCTCGGCGACCTGCTGCCGGATCCGCACCGGCCGGACCTGCTGGATGCCGCCCGCGCCGCCGGCGCCGCGCTGCGCACCCGCGCCCTGGTCGTGCTGCCGCCGCTCACCTCCGCCGATGTGGTGGCGCTGTGGCGGGGTGCGGCGCAGCGATGGGCGGAGGAAGCGCCGGGCCCGGCCGATGACGGCGCGCGCCGCGTCGGCGCGGCGGAGGCGACGATGCTCTCCTCCACCCTCTGCGCGGCGCCCGACATCGCGCTGGCCTATCGCGAATGGCTGCTGCGCCGCCTCAACTGGCGGGCAGGATAGCCGCTACTTCGCCAGCCCGATCCTGACCGCGATGCGCCAGATCGGATCGACCAGCAGGTTGCAGGCGACGGTGCGCACCAGGTGGAAACCCAGCACCAGCGGCACCGCCATGTCGAGCGCCTTGGCCGTGATCGTCATCTCCGGCATCCCCCCCGGCGCCATGCCGAGCAGCGCCGCCGTGACCGGCAGGCCCGACACCCAGGCCAGCGCCACGGCGCAGGCCGCCAGGATGGCGGAGAGCAGCAGCGTGGAGCCGACGGAAGCGAGCGCCAGCCGCCGCGAACTCAGGATGAAGCGGCGGCTCAGCCGCTGGCCCAGGCTGGCGCCCATGCCGATCTGGCCGAGATTGACCATCCAGGTCGGCACGCCGGATGGCAGCACGCCGAAGGCCGCCATCAGCACCACGATCGCGCAGGGGCCGAGCATCCAGGGATTGGCCAGCGGCATCAGCCGGAACAGGAAGGCCGCCGCGAAGCCCGCGGGCACCAGCAGCAGCAGGCCCAGCATGTCCACCGCCGGCCGTTCCGCCAGGAAGGCGCCCGCCCCCCCGCGCGGCGCCAGCCAGGTGATCAGCGGCGGGAAGATCACCACCACCAGCATCACCCGGATGGTCTGCGCCAGCGTCACCGCGGGGACGGAGACATTGGCCCGCTGCGCCAGCACCGCCATGACGATGACGCCCCCCGGCACCGCCGCGAAATAGCCGGTGCGCGTATCCGTCCCCGCCATGCGCGCGAAGGCCTGCGCCACCAGCGCGCCGATGATGATGCTGGCCACCGCCGCCACCACCAGCCAGGGAAGCGCGGTGGCCAGCGCCGCCAGCACGGGGGTGGAGAAGGTCTGCCCGAAGCCGAGGCCGAGGAACACCAGCCCGACCGGCCGCATCGGCGGCGCCACCGCCGCGCGGTCATGCCAGGCCAGCGCCCCGGTCGCCGCCATGGCGCCCAGCATCCAGGCCAGCGGGATATGCAGCAGGGAGAACAGCGCCCCGCCCCCCGCCGCGGCCAGCGCCGTCAGCAGATAGGCCAGGGGCCCGGGCGGCGCGGGCGGCGAAGGGGGAGGGGAGGGGGCCACGACCGAGATTTCTTCCGTGGTGCAGCATCCTCCCGCCATGCGATGCGGTCAAACCCGTGCCAGGATTGGGTCCCTGCTCATGGTCAAGGCGGATTCTCGCGCCGTGACGCATTCTTCCGGCCGCGCTTAACGCTTCGGTAGCGGCCATCCCGCATGGTGGGCGTTGACGCCGGAAATATCGCGCCCGGCTGTCCGCCTCCGCCTCGCCAGGGGCGGACCATCTCGCCAGGAGGGCGCTTCCGGAAGAGTCCGCCCATGAGCACCGCCATGCTCCAGCCCGCCAGCCCCGCCTCCTCCGCGACGCCGATCCTGCCGCCGCGGGGCCAGACGCCCTCGACGGCCGAGACGGCGCCAGCGGAGGTCGCGCCCGCGATGCCCAATCCGCGCCTGCGGATCGACCCCGCGCTGAGCCTGGTGGTGATCGAGTTCCGCGACGCGGTGGGAGAGGTCTCCCTGTCCATCCCGACGCCGAAGGAGCTGGAAGCCTATCGCGACCAGCCGCGGCCCGAACCCGCGCCGAGCGTCGACGTCTCCCGCTGAAATCCCCGCCGCGCGCCGGCGGCGCGCGCCTCATGCGGTGAAGGAAATGCGCCGCGTGGACAGGTTGGCGATGGTGCTGGCGCTGCTGCCGCCGAACAGCGCCATCGTCGCGCTGTTGCCGCCGCTGGTGGTGCCGGCGGACAGTGCCAGGTAGCGCTGCGCCATCTTCGCCACTTCCCGCGTATCCTGCAGCTTGGTGATGTCGAGCCGCCGGGTCAGCAGCGATTTCTGCTGGTCGAAATCCAGCGCGCCGAAGCTCTCCGGCAGGCCGAGCGCGCCGCGCACCACCGCGGTCAGCGCCTTGTCCTCCATCAGGCCGACGATCGTCGTCGCCTTGGCGGCGTTGCGCATGAAGTACAGCGCCTCCCGCAGCCCCGCATTGCCCTCGCCCATCGCCTTCTCGTAGCGGTTGGTGACGGCGCCGGCGACCAGGCGGTCCAGCAGGGCCGGATCGGCGGCGAAGGGAGAGGTCGCGGCCGCTTCCGCCGCGGCCGCGGCCGCCGCCGCCTCATCCCCCAGCCGCGTCGCGCGGCTGAGCGAGGCGGCCTGCGCGGTGCCGAGCGCCGCCATCTGCCGCGTGGTCAGCGCGCGGGACTGGTCGAAGCTCATCGCCGCGAGCTGCGTGGTGGACAGCGCCGCCACCTGTTCCGTGCCCATGGTGGCGATCTGGGTGGAGGAGAGGGCGCGGATCTGCGCCGCGCTCCATTGCCGGGCCTCGCCGGGGTCGATCACCGCGACCTGCAGCGGCGTCAGCGCCGCCACCTGCGCGGGCCGCAGCGCCGCCACCTGCGTCGATCCCAGCGCGCGCACATCCGGCAGGTCGAGCACCGAGATGGCGGCGGAGCCGAGCGCGCGGAGCTGCGTGGTGGACAGCGCCGCGACCTGCGTGCTGGACAGGGCGCGCACCTGGTCCGTGGTCAGCCCCGCCACCTGCTTCGCGGTCAGGGCGGCGATCTGCGTCGTCGTCAGCGCCGCCACCTGCGTCGTCGTCAGCGCGCTGGCCTGGCGGGTGGCGAAGGCCGCGGCCAGTTCGCGCCAGCGCCGGTCGGTCAGCTTGTTGGCCAGGCTGCCTTCGGCGGTCGGGTCCTCGGTCAGGATCTTGCGCAGGATGCCGCGCTTGTCGATCTCGCCTTCCAGCTGGAAGGCTTCCAGCACCACCTGCAGGGTGCGGCGGTCCTTCAGCAGGCTCTCGACATCCCGGTGCTTCGTCGCCGCGTCCCGGAAGCGGTCCATCGCCGCCTTGGTGTCGGCGCGCGCGGCGAAGCGCGCTTCCAGGTTGGCGCCGTCGCGGCTCGCGACGGCGAAGGCCGTCAGCGCGCCGAGGCCGGGTAGCATGTCACGCCATGCCCGCGACGAAGTGCAGCACGGTGCCCGCGGGCGCCGAAGGCGCGGCCGGCAGGGCGCGCTGGGCTTCCAGCGCCTCGATCATGTCGCGATGCAGCGCCATCAGCGGCTCCAGGCTGCCCCCGTCATCGAGCCGGAGGTCCGTCTCCCGCTGCGCCCAGAGGCCGAGGGAGATGAGCTGCCCGCGCAGCGCCGGCGGCAGCTTGTTGCCCGGCGATCCCAGGTCGCTGATCAGGATCGACCACAGGCGGTGCACCTTCTCCAGCGCCGTGGCGCGGGATTTCGTGTCGGTGGCGGCGGCCATGAGGCCGTTGACGTAGCGGAAGGCGCGCAACTCGATGTCGCGCGGATGGGCGTGGGCGTTCTGGGTGGCGGCGTAGCGCGCAGCGCTCATGATCCCTCCGGTTTGTACGATCCGGCGGGGGCGCCGGCACCGCCGGCGCCCCCGCCGCCTTCGACGATCGGTCAGCCGATCATCGGAACAGGCTGAGCAGCGACTGGCTCTGTTCGTTGGCGATGGAGAGCGACTGCGTCGCCAGCTGCTGCTTGGTCTGCAGGCTGGTCAGCCGCGCGCTTTCCTCCGCCAGGTCCGCATCGACCAGGGCGCCGAGGCCCTCCTTGATCGAGTCGTTCAGCTGGGTGGTGAAGGTCGTCAGGCCGTCCACCTGGCGGATATTGGCGCCGAGGTTCGCAAGCCGCGTGCCCATCAGGTCGATGGCGCCTTCCACCAGCGCGATCGCCTCATCCTGGCCCGTGCCCGCCGCCGGCGCCGCTTCCACCGTGGCGCCGGTGATGTCGGTGGTGACATCCTCGGAGTTGCCGCGGATGTACAGCTCGCCCTCATTGTTCAGGCCGGCATCCAGGCCCGCTTCCTTCATCCGCGTGATCAGGGCGGTGATGCGGGTCAGCGGGCTGTCCGTCGCCTCGAACTGCACGTCATACACGCGGACATTCGGGTCGGGCGTGGTGCCCAGCGCGGCGGTGCCGTCGCTGAACTCGAACACCAGGTCCACGTCTTCCAGCGCCGTCGCCGGGTCATTGTCCAGGTCGCGCTGCACCGTCACGGTCAGCACCTCGCCATTCGCGGGCGCCAGCGTGTCGTCGAAGGTGATGGTGCGGGCGGCGGAGGTGACCGACAGGCCCGTCAGGTCCAGGCCCGCCGCCGTGCTGTCCGTGCCCTGCACGGAGGTGACGGAGCCCTGGATGTCGCGCACGATGTCGACCGAGGTGTTGGTCACGCCTTCCACCGTCAGGCCGTTCACCAGCAGGTTCACGCCGTTGAAGGTGGCGGAACGGGCGAAGGCGTCGATGTTCTGCAGCGCGTTGGTGATCTGGTTGTTGATCTGCTCCGCATCCAGGCCCTGCTGCTGGCCCTGCGTCATGGTCTGCTTCAGCCGGCCGAGTTCGTCGGAGATCTGCGTCGCGGCGTCGCGCGCCACCGTCAGCGCGGACTTGCCGAACTTCAGGCTGTCCTTCACCGCCGTCATGCCGTTCAGGTCGGCGCGCATGTTCTGCGAGATCGCGAACACCGCGGGATCGTCATCCGCCTTGCTGATGCGCAGGTTCGTCTCGATCCGCTGCTGGGTCTTCCCCATGTCCTTGCCGATGTTGTTCAGCGAGCGGATCGCCGCCATGGCGGCGGCATTGGTGTTGACGGAGGACATCGTCCCCATCTCCTTCGACAGGCGTTCCGTGGTCAGGCCGGCATTTTGCCTCCCTCCTCACGGGGCCGGGCGCACCGCGTCGCTACGACGCCGCCGCCACCGGCCGGAGACCCGCGCTCCGCGGGCCTTCTCCGGTATCCTGCCACGACGGGAATGAAGCTTGCGTAAAGCCCCCTTCGCCGCGGCAGGAAGAACTCACTCGGCGTGCGGCCGCATCGCCTGGGCCTGGATCTGCGCCTGGATCTGCGCCTGCGCCGCCGCGGCGACGCCCACCATCGGCATCGGCAGGCCGGTCTGCACGTCCAGCCCCAGCACCGTCGCCTCGTGCCGCATCACGTGCCGCACCAGCCGCAGCGCCTGGTACCACTCATCCTGCTCGGCCATCGCCAGCGCGCGCTCCAGCAGCTGGCGGGCCATGGACGACGTCGTCGCCTCCTGGAATTCCGCCACCAGGCGATGCGCATCCGCCATCGCGGATTCACGGTCCTCCTCGGGCCCGACATAGGCGCATTGCAGGGCGAAATAGATGCGGCGCGCGGGCGTGTTCGCGGCCTCCGGGGCCATCACCTGCTTGCCGAACAGGAAACGCGCCTTGGCAACAAGCTCCACCCGGGTCCGGCTGCGGAACCGCAGCGACGCGCCGTTCACCACCATCAACTCACCGGCACGCATCTCGAGCACCAACGTGGACATGCCACTCTCCCAAGACTGGCGGCATGGCGGCGGGGGGGTAGAAGCCCGCCATGCCGGGGGGCCGGCGAACGCCGGCCAACGCGAATCTTTCGCCACCACACAGCCTGCGCCGCGTGCTCGATCCTTCGAGGGCGCGCCGCGCCCCCCCGGCCTTCTCGCCAGGGACGCACGTCGCAGACGCATCTTCCCCCATTCGGCTTAACCAGGGTTGAAGGCCGCGCCGCCGATCCATCCCGTCATCCCGCATGCCATCCTCCCGCCGCCATCCTGGCCAGCCATCCCGTCCCGCCATCGCTACCCCAGCATCGATGCCAGGGAGAGGCGGGAGATCATCGTCGTCACGGTGTAGGAAGCCTCCAGCCGCTCCCTCACCTGCGCCAGCTCGGCGGAAACCTGCGCCAGGTCCACCTCCGCCACGTCGCCGAGCTGCGTGCGCAGCACCACCAGCATGTCCTCGTGCCGCTCCCGCGTCGCATCGATGCGGGCATAGGCGGCGCCCAGCTTGCCCTGCTCCGCCGACAGGCCGCCGACGGCGCCGTTCAGCGCCTCCGTCGTGCCCTCCAGCAGGTCCTGCCAGCCCTCGCCGGTGTCGAACTGCGCCTGGTCCACCGAAGCCAGCACCGCCAGGCCGCGCAGCAGCTCCCGCCCCCAGGAGGCCGTGACCTCATCCGTGCTGTCGCGGTTGGCGAAGACGCCGATCGCGACCCTTTCGCCGTCCGAGACCTGCAGCGCCCGGCGCGCTTCCGTCGTGCCATCGCCCTCCAGGAAGTCGGAGAAGGGGGTGGTGGCGGGGTCGGTCGCGATCGCCTGCGTATCCGCCAGCACGGTCGCGGCATTGGTCGGGTCCAGCGTCGCGACCGAAGCGGCGATGGCGGTCGCCATCGGCCCGGTCGTGATGGTTGCGGCATCGGGCACCGGCGGGTTCGTCACGTCCGAGCCGGCGAAGAGGTATTCGCCCCCGTGGCGGGTGTTCAGCAGCGCCGCCGCCTCCTCCAGCGCCGCGCGGGCGATATCGGCCAGCGAGGTGACGGCGACGGCGCCGAGGGTGCGCGCGCGCAGCGCCTCCGCCGCCACGTTGCTGGCGAGGTCGTGCAGCCGGCCGAGCACGGTCTGCGCCGCATCCGCCCGCGCCAGGGCGCGGTCGGCGGCATCGGTGAAGGATTCCCGCTTCGCGATCTCGACCTTGAGGTCGATGGCGCGCCGGGCATCGAGGCCGAGATCCCCATGCACCGCCCCCCGCTGCCCGGTGCTGACCTGGCGGGAGATCACGTCCACGCGGGACCGCATCTGCGCCTGTTCCAGCGCCATGCTGCCGATCGTCGCGATGGTGGACATGCTCAGCGCACCGCGCCGAACAGCGCGTCCCACATCGCCTGGATGGTGGAGACCACGCGCGCATTCACGCCATAGGCCGTCTGCAGCTGCACCATCGACGCCACTTCCTTGTCCACATCCACGCCCGACCGTTCCTGGAAGCGGGAGGAGAGGACGTCGCGCAGCCCCTCCGCCCGTTCCTTGGTGGCGGTGGCGGCGGCGCGCGTGCCGGCCTGCTCGGCCACCAGGGCGCTGCCGTATTCCTCCAGCGTGCGCAGCCCGCTGAGGGGGGAGGAGAGGGTGCCATCCGGCCCCAGCCCGCCGCTGGCGAAGCCGGGCTGCGGCGTGCCCGCGGCCTGTTCGGCGCCGAAGCTGAAATCCAGCAGCCGGTCGAGCAGGGTGGAAAAGCCGGCCGGCCCCGTCGCGGGGTTGGGCGTGAAGTCGGTGGGCCCGCCGGGGGCCGCCACCACGGCATGCGTGCCGTCCCGCACCAGCGCGGGGTCCGCCACCACGTCGGGGTTCACCCGGATGGCGCCGGCGAAGCCCACCATGGCGCTGCCGGCATAGGGCTGCGTCACGTCCGGCACCGTGCCGGCATCGTCGGTGAACAGCCGCAGGCCCTGCGCCTCCATCCGGTAGGCGAGCTGCGAGGCCGCCACATCCACCTCCGCCTGCATGCGCGGCAGCGTCGCGTCCCGCAGCGCGGCCGCGGCGCCGAGCCGCCCGCCGGCCAGCCGCGCCGTCACGTCGATGCCGTCCAGCATCACGCCGGGCAGGGTGCCGCCATTGCCGTGCCAGGCGCCCGAGCCGACCGTCGCGTCATCCAGCGAGAAGGGCGTGGCGCCTTCCTCCAGCGGCAGGCTGATGCCGCCGCGGGCGACCAGCGTCACCTCCCCGTTCGAACGGCGGATGACGGTGATGTCGAGGCTTTCCGCCACCTGGCCGATCAGCAGGTCGCGCTGGTCCTCCAGCTCCGCCGTGCTGCGCGATGCCGCCTTCTCCTGCCGGATCGCGTCGTTCAGCCCGGCGATGGCGGAGAGGCTGGCATTGATCGAATCCACCTCCGCCCGCATCGCGTCCTGCGCCTGCTGGCGCGCCTCCCCGATCGCGGCGGAGACGCTGTTCATCCGCGCGGCCAGGTCTTCCGCCGCCGCCACCACGTCGCCGCGCCGGATCGCATCCCCCGGCGCTTCCCGCAGCGCGACGATGGCGTCGCGCAGCCCGCCCACCAGCCCGCCGATGCTGTCGCCATCGGCCGGGGAGCCGTGCGCCGCCTCCACGCCGCGCAGCAGCTCCTCCCGCAGCGCGCCGGCGGCCACGTCGCCCCTGGCGCGGTCATGCGCGGCGATCAGCGCCAGGTCCACGTCGCGCGCCACCGGCTGGCTCCTCACGCCGATGCCGGTGCCGGCGGCCGTCATGGCGCGGCCGTCCAGCACCTTGCGCGTATGCCCCTCGACCCCCGCATTGGCGATGTCGTTGGAGGTGCGCGCCATCTGGCGTTCCAGCAGCCGCAGGCCGCTGCGCGCGACGGTGAAGGCGAGGTCGAGGCTCATCGGTCAGCGTTCCCCGGCCGCCGGATCAGCGCTTCATGTTGATGGTGTCCTGCAGCATCTCGTCGCTGGCGGTCACGATGCGGGTGTTGGAGGTATAGGCCCGCTGCGCGAGGATGAGCTTCGAGAACTCCGCCGCGATGTCCACGTTCGACCGCTCCACCGAATTGGTGACGAGCTTGCCGACCCCGTTGGTGGAGGCATCGGTCACGCGCGCCTCCCCGCTTTCCACCGTGCGCAGGAAGGCCTGGCCGTCCAGCTTCTGCAGCTTGTCGGGGTCGTTGAAGGCCACGATCGGCACGCGCGCCACGATGCGCGTCTGGCCGTTGTCGTAGTTCACCGCGACGTCGCCATTCTCCCGCACCGTCACGCCGTTGTAGGCGCCGAGCGGCACGCCGTCCTGCGACAGGTCGCGCACCGTGTATTCGGTGCCGGCATACATGGTCAGGCCCGTCGGCACGCCGAAGCCGCCGAGGTTGATCTGCACGTCCTGGTTCCCGTAGCCGTAATCGACGGTGAAGCCGAGGAAGGCGTTGTCCCCGGCCTCGGTCGGCGCGGGCGTGGTGCCGGTGGTGTTGGCGCGCGTGGTGATGGAGGAGATGGTGCCCGGCGCCGCCGTCACCACCGGCGGGCCGGCGGCGATCTGGCCGCCGAACTGCACGTCCACGAAGCGGCCATCGGCGGGGTTGGTCGTGTCGTTCTCCGGCGTGATGCGCAGGCGCCAGGTGTCGGTATCCAGCCGCCACCAGTCCAGCGTCACCTGCTGCTGGTTGCCCAGCGCGTCATAGATCTGGATGACGCTGCTGACCGGGTTCTCCGCCGGCGCCCAGGGCGCGGCGGCGGGGATCGCCGCCACCGCGTCCACGTTGCTCGGCAGGTTGGCCGCCAGGTCGATGGAGCTGGTCGGCACCGGGTTGTAGACGAGTTCGGAGATGCGGATCGGCGCCAGCGTCGTGCGGTCCGGCTGGCCGTTGGCCAGCATGGTCCAGCCTTCCAGGTAGTAGCCGCTGCCGTTCACCATGTAGCCGTCGCGGTCCATGGCGAAGTCGCCGGCGCGGGTGAACATCTGCCGGTCGTCGAAGATCACGTCGGCGCCGGAGCCGCCGCGGGACTGCGCGACGGAGAAGAAGCCCTGGCCGGCGATCGCCATGGCCAGCGGGTTCTCCACCTGCTCGATCGTGCCCTGCACGGTGTTGGTGTAGTCCGGCCGCGCCTCCACCGATCCCGGCAGGTTCACCCGCAGGTTCGACCGCGTCAGCCAGTTGGTGAAGTTGGTGTCGGTGCGCTTGAAGCCGACCGTCTGGCTGTTGGCCACGTTGTCGGAGACATGGCCCAGCGCGCGGGCCTGCGCCGCAAGGCCGCTGATCGCGGTGGTCATCGAGCCGAGCAGCGACATGGTCCGGATGCTCCAGAGAGGGTGTCGGGCCGGTGGCGTCGCCGCCCCCGGGCCCGGTTGGCGCGGTGCCTCGCCCCGTGCCTTGGCGCGGTCCCACCGCAACCCCCGTGCCAGCCCGGCGCCCCCGCCGGCGGGGCCAGTCCTGCCGTCCGGCGGCAGATCCTGCCGGGGCCCGGCCCGCTTCTGCCGCCCGGGCGCGGCGCGCCCCTGGCATGGCGGTTGCGCGGGCGGGGCCGAACCGCATCGGGCCCGCGCATGGACCTTCCCCTTCCCTCGGCCAGCCCGCCCCCCGCCGGGCCGCCCGGCCCCGCCACCCCCGCCATGGGCGCGGCCGGGCGCGGGCGCTTCGGCGCGGTGCTGGGGGAAGCCATGGCCGCCGAGGCCAGGGCCCCGGCCGGCGATGCGGCGCCCCCGGCAACGGAGGGCGAGGCCGCGCCCGCCCCCGCCGATGCCGCCGCCACGGATGCCGCGCCGGCCACCGATCCCGCCGCCCCGCCCGCGGGCACCGATGCGGCCGCCATGCCGCCGGGCGCCGGGGCAGCGCCGCTTCCCGACGCGGTCCCGGCCCCGGCGATCGCCGTGCCGGTGGCCGATCCCGCCACCCTGCCGGTGACGCCTACCAGCATCGAGCAGGCCATGGCCGCGCTGCCGGCCGCCCCGCCGCCGCTCGCCGCCAGCCCGGCGGCGCCCGCCGCCCCGGACAGCGCCCCGCCCGCCGCCGCCTCGCCCGCCCCGGCCGCGCCGCTGCCCGGCGCCGCCACCGCCCCGGCGGCGGGCGATGCCGCCCTGCCGGGTGCCATGGCCCCGCCGCCGGTGGCGGAGGCCGCCGCGCCGCCCCCGGCCAGCCCGGCCCCGCCCGTGGCGCCCGCCGCCGCGGCCCCGGCATCGCCGCCCGGAACCCTGGCGGAAGCCCCGCCCGCCGCCCCGCCGACCGCCCCGGCATCGGCGGGGCCGGTGGCGGATGGCGCCGCCCCGCCGTCCCCGGCCGCGCCCGGCCCGCCCGCCGCCGCGCCGGCGCCCGGCCTCGCTGCCGCCCCGCCCGCCACCGCCACGCCGCCCGGCACCGCCGCCGCGCCGGCCCCCGCCGCGACCCCGGAAGCGGGCCTGGCGCAAGCCGCGCCGCCGGCGGAGCCCGCGGCCGCGCCCCCGGCGACCGCCGCGGCGCCCCAGCCCGCCGCCCCGGCCCCGCCACCCCCCGCCACGGCCGCGCCGGCCCCGGCCTCGCCGCCGGAGGCCGCCCCCGCCACCGCCCAGGCGCCCGCCGCCACCACGCCTGCCACCACGCCTGCCACCATGCCTGCCCTGGCGCTCAGCCCGGCCGCCAGCCAGGCCCCGACCGAGGCCCAAGCCCAAGCCCAGGCCGCGCCCCAGGCCGCGGCCACCCAGCCCCTGGCCGGCGTCGTCGTCGCCGCCGCCGCGCCGCCATCCCGCCCCGCCAGCCCGGCCCCGGCGAGGACGCCCGAGGCCCCGGCCGTGCCCGCGGCACGCACCCAGCCCGAGGCCGCGCCGGACCCCACGCCGCTGGCCCCCGACCCCGCCCTGGCCGGTGCCCCGGCCACCGATCCCGCCCCCCCGCCCGATGGCGCGGCGGGGATCGAGCTGCCGGCCGCCGCCCTCCGCGATGCCGGGGCCAGCCCGGTGGCGGCGCCGCCGCCCGCGGAGTCGCGGCCCGCCGGCCATGCCGCCGCGCCGCATGCCGCCGATCCCCGCGCGGAGGCCACGGCCACCCCGCCGCAGCCCGCCGCGCCCACCGATCCGGCCCCGCGCACCCCGCCCCTGCTGGCCCGCGCCCCCGCCACGCCCATCGCTTGGCCCGCCCGCCAGGTGGCGCCCTTCGCCGTCGCGCTCGCGCTCGGCGGCGAATCCAGCCTGACGCTGACGCTCGACCCCGCCGCGCTCGGCCGGGTGGAGGTCTCGATCGACCGCAGCCGCGGCGACGCGATGGTGCGCGTCACGGCGGAGCGGGCCGATACGCTGGCGCTGCTGCAGCGCGATGCGCGGGAGCTGGAACGCGCCCTCGCCGATGCCGGGCTCGGGGAGCGCGGGACCAGCCTCTCCTTCAGCCTGGGCGATGGCGGCGCGGCGCGGGACCAGGCGCAGCGCGAAGCCCAGGCCCAAGGGCAGGGGCAGGGGACATCATCCGCCCGCGCCGCCGCCGCGCCGCGCGAAGCCGCCGGGCCGCTGCCCGTGCCGGGCGCCATCCATCGCCAGGGGGCCGCGCATCGCGGCCTCCTCGACCTTGCCGTCTGAAGGAGCAACGCCATGAGCGGCAGCATCACCGCCAGCAATTCGACCACCTCCGGCGCGCAGGCGACCGCCAACAGCAACCGCCTGTCGGCCGACCTGAACACCTTCCTGCGGCTGCTGACGACGCAGCTGCAGAACCAGGACCCCACCCAGCCGATGGACGCCAACCAGCTGACGCAGCAGCTGGTCCAGTTCTCGACCGTCGAGCAGCAGATGAACACCAACACCACGCTGCAATCGCTGCTGTCGCTGCAGCAGGCGGGGCAGCTCGGCCAGGCGGCCTCCCTGGTCGGCCAGCGCGTCACGGTGGAATCGGACCGCCTGCCCCTGCAGGGCGGCCGCGCGCAGGTGAACCTGCCCGCCGCCGGCACCGCCCGCGCCGCGCGGATCGAGATCCGCGACACCACCGGCAACCTGGTCCGCAGCCAGACCGTCCAGCTCGGCACCGCCGCCAGCACCTGGCAGTGGGACGGCAAGGATACGCGCGGGCGGCTGCGCGACGATGGCAGCTACCGCCTGACCGTCACGGGCCAGGCCAGCGATGGCGGCAGCGTCGCCCTCAACCACACCGTGACTGGGGAGGTGACGGGCGCGACGCGCGTCGATGGCGCGGTGACGCTGAAGATGGGCGCGGTGAACGTCGCCTATGACCGCATCCGGGACATCGCCGCCGCGCGATGAAAGGGGCGGCGCTAGCCCTGCAGCCGCCGGATCGCCGCCACCATGGCGGCGGTCGCGGCATCGGCGGCCTGCGCCTGCCCGGCCAGCGCCGGCAGGATGCCGCCCGCCAGCTGCTTGCCCAGCTCCACCCCCCATTGGTCGAAGGGGTTGATGCCCCAGAAGGCGCCGAGGCAGGCGACCTTGTGCTCATACAGCGCGACCAGCGCGCCCAGCGTCTCCGGCGTCAGCGCCGGCAGCAGGATGGAGACGCTGGGCCGGTTGCCGGGGAAGCTGCGATGCGGCGCCAGGCGGTCGATCTCCGCGGGCGGCAGGCCCGCCCGCGCCATCTCCGCCCGCGCCTCATCCTCCGTCCGGCCGCGCGCCAGCGCCTCCGCCTGCGCCAGCGCATTGGCCAGCAGGATGCGGTGGCTTTCCGCATGGCCGTGGTCCGGCCGCGCCACCAGCACGAAATCCACCGGCACCGGCGTGGTGCCCTGGTGGATCAGCTGCAGGAAGGAATGCTGCGCATTCGTCCCCGGCTCCCCGAACACCACCGGGCCGGTGGCATGCGCCACCGGCGCGCCCGCCACCGTCACGCGCTTGCCGAGGCTTTCCATCTCCAGCTGCTGCAGATGGGCGGCGAAGCGCGACAGGCGCTCGTCATAGGGCAGCACGGCACGGGCGGGGTAGCCGAGCGCATTCACATGCCAGACCTCCACCGCCGCCAGCAGCAGCGGCAGGTTGGCGGCCTCCGGCGCGGCCAGGAAATGCCCGTCCATCGCGCGGGCGCCGGCCAGCAGCCCCTCGAAGGCGGGCATCCCGCAGGCGAGCGCCACGGAAAGCCCGACCGCGGACCACAGGCTGAACCGCCCGCCCACCCAGTCCCGGAAGCCGAAGACGCGGTCGGGCGCGATGCCGAAGGCGGCGGTCGCGGCCAAATTGGTGGACAGCGCGGCCAGGTGCGCGCCCGCCGCCGCCTCCCCCAGCGACTCCGCCAGCCAGGTCTTCACCAGCCCGGCATTGGCCATCGTCTCCTGCGTCGTGAAGGTCTTGGACGCCACCAGCACCAGGGTGCGCGCGGGGTCGAGCGCGGGGCGCAGTGCCTCCCACGCATGGGCATCGACATTGGCCAGGTAATGCGCCCGCATCGGCATGCCGGCGCGCCACAGGGCGCGCGCCACCATGGCGGGGCCGAGGTCCGAGCCCCCGATGCCGATATTCACCACATCGGTGAAGCAATCCCCCCGCGCGCCGCGAATCGTCCCCGCATGGACGTCCCGCACGAAGGCCGCCATGGCCGCCAGCGTGCCATGCACGGCGGCGGAGGCATCCTCCGCCCCCGCCCGGAAGGCGCCTTGCGGCCCGCGCAGCGCCATGTGCAGCGCGGCGCGCCCCTCCGTCCCGTTCACCGCCCGGCCGGCGGCCATGGAATCCCGGAAGGCGGCCACGCCGCGCGCCCGCGCCAGCGCCAGCAGCGCGTCCAGCACCGCGGGCGTCAGTGACGTGCGGGACAGGTCCAGCAGCAGCCCGGCGGCGGCATGGGTCAGGGCGGCGGCGCGGGCGGGGTCGGCGTCCAGCTTCGGGCGGATGGCGGCGGCGCCGGGTTGGCGGCCCAGCGCGAGCAGCGCTCCCCAAGCCTCTCCATCCGTCATGCCCGCCCCTCCGCTGTTCGCCGGCCCCTGGTCCGGCGGCGCCCTAACGAGCGTGCGGCGGGTCCGGTTCTCGGTCTAGATACCGTTCCGGTAGAGTGCTGCGAAGGGAAGCGGGATGGCGGCGGGTTCGGCGCGACAATCCGGGGCTGGGCGCGTGGTGGCGCGGGGCGGGCGGTGGCTGACGCTCAGCCTGGCCGCCTTCGCGCTGATCGCCACCTGGCTGTTCGGCGCCACCGTGCTGCTGGACCGCCAGGCGACGCTGGAACAGGGCTGGACGGATGCGGAGAACACCGCGGCGCTGCTGGCCCAGCACACCGACCGCGTGCTGCGCATCGCCGCCATCACCGCCGAACGGGTCGAGGCGCTGATCGACCGCCATGGGCTGGAGGAGCTGGGGGAGCGCCGCCAGCCGCTGCTCGCCGCCCTGGCCACCGGCACGGCGGAGGTCTCCAAGCTCTGGATCATGGATGCGGAGGGCCATGTGGCGGGCAGCAGCGAGGGCACGCTGCTGCTGGGGCAGGATTATTCGAACCGCCCCTATTTCGCGCCGCTGCGGCAGGGCGGGCAGGAACACGTCTCCGGCATGCTGTGGACCCGGCCGGAAAGCGGCTGGTTCTATACCTGGAGCCGCGCGCTGCGCGACGAATCCGGCGCGCTGCGGGCGGTGATCGTCATCGCCATCGGCAGCACGGACATGAACCGGGTGGCGGAGGGCCTGGCGCTGGGCCCCGGGGCCGTGCTGCGGCTGACGCGCCAGGACGGCACGGCGGTGATGCAGTGGCCGCTGCCGCCGGTAGGCGCCACCCTGCCGCCGCCGGACCCGCTGCCCGGCCCGATCGGGCGGCGGGAGGATGTGGCGCCGGATGGCAGCCGCCGGCTGCTGGCCTGGTCCAGCACGCCCGGGCTGACGCTGGTCGCCAGCGCGGCCGTCTCGCTCGACCATGTGCTGGCGCCCTTCCACGCCCGGCTGCTGCGCAACGGCGTGCTGTTCGGCGCCTCCATCGCCATCGCCGGCGTCCTCGCCATGGCCGCGCTGCGCGCCGCGCGGCGGGAAAGGGCGGCGCTGGCCTCCGCGGAGGAACGCGGCAGCGCGCTGGCCTTCGCGCTGGCGGAGCGGGAGGACCTGCTGGCCTCGGTGCAGGAGGGCGAGGCCCGGCTGCGCCTGGCGGAGCAGGCCGGCGGCATCGGGCTGTGGGACTGGGACCTGCGCGATGGCCGGCTGACGCTGATCGGCGACGTCTTCCTGGCCTGGGGGCTGCGCATCCGCCGCCGCGTCACCACCCGCACCGCGTTCCGGGCCATCCATCCGGAGGACCGCCCCGGCCTGGCCGCGGCGCTGGATGCCGCGGTGCGCGGCGATGCGCCGCTCGATTTCGAGTTCCGCCTGGCGCCGGGGCGGGAGGGCGAGCGCTGGATCGGCGTGCGGGCGGAGGTGCGGCGTTCCATCGGCGGCGATGCGCGCCGCCTGCTGGGCATCGCGCTCGACGTCACGGCGCGGCGGCGGGAAGCGCAGGCGCTGGCGGAGGCCAATGCCACGCTGGAACGCCGCGTGGCGGAGCGCACCCGCGCCCTGGCCGATGCCAATGCCCGGCTGCGGGAAGGGGAGGCGCGGTTCCGCGGCATCTTCGACGCCACCTTCCAGTTCATCGGCCTGCTGTCGCCGGACGGCACGGTGCTGGAGACGAATGACGCGCTGCTGCGCCTGGTGGGCGCCGAGGGCGCCGCCATCGCCGGCCGCAAATCCTGGGAAGCCCCCTGGTGGCCGGAGGAGGAGGTGGAGGCCGTGCGCGCCTCCATCCGCCAGGCGGCGGAAGGCGGCTTCGTGCGGCGGGAAGCGCGCATGCGCGCCGCCGACGGCACCGTCATCACCGTGGACTTCTCCATCAAGCCGGTGCGGGGGGAGGATGGGCTGGTCGCCCTGCTGGTGCCGGAAGCGCGCGACGTCACCGCGCTGAAGGTCGCGCAGGCGCAGCTGCTGGAAGCCCAGAAGATGGAGACGCTGGGCCGCCTGACCGGCGGCGTGGCGCATGACTTCAACAACCTGCTGATGGCCGTGCTGGGCAACCTGGCGCTGGCCCGCAAGCGGCTGGGGGAGGCACCGGCGCCGGCCGTCATCCGCCACCTGGATGCCGCGGTGCTGGGGGCGGAGCGCGGCGCGCAGCTGACCCAGCGGCTGCTGGCCTTCGCGCGGCGGCAGGACCTCAAGCCCTCCGCCGTGGACCTGGCGGCGCTGCTGGCCAACCTCCGGGACCTGATCGCGCGTTCCGCCGGCCCGCGCGTGACGGTGGCGGTGCAGGCGGGGCCCGGCCTGCCGCCGGCGCTGGTCGATCCCCATGCGCTGGAACTGGCGCTGATCAACCTGGTCGTGAATGCGCGGGATGCGATGCCGGATGGCGGGTGCATCACCGTGGTGGTGGAGGAAGCGACCCCGCCGTTGGGCCTCGTGCCCCCGCCGGCCGGCGCCACGCCCCCGGCGGCTGGCGCCGCGCCCCCGGCGGCTGGCGCCGCGCCGGATGCGGCGCGCCTGCTGCGCATCGCCGTCAGCGACACCGGCCACGGGATGGATGCCACCACCCTGGCCCGCGCGGTGGAGCCCTTCTTCTCCACCAAGGGGCCGGGGCAGGGCACGGGGCTTGGCCTGTCCATGGTGCATGGCCTCGCGCACCAGTCCGGCGGCGCCTTCACCATCGACAGCACGCCGGGGCAGGGCACCACCTGCACGCTCTGGCTGCCGCGCTCCGACGCGCCCGTGGCGCCGCTGGCCGCCGCGGCGGCGGAGCAATCCGCGCCGCTCGGCAGCGGCCGCGTGCTGCTGGTGGATGACGAACCCCTCGTGCTCGACAGCACCGCCTCCCTGATCGAGGAGCTGGGCTATGAGGTGGTGACGGCCACCTCCGGCGAGGCGGCGCTGGCGCTGCTGGATGCCGCGGCCGAGCCCTTCCGCGCCGTGGTGACGGATTTCGCCATGCCGGGGATGACGGGCGCGGCGCTGGCCGGGCGGATCGGCGCGCTGCATCCGGGCCTGCCCGTCATCCTCGCCACCGGGCATGCGGGGCCCTGGCCGGAGGGGCCGGGGCCGCAGCGCCTGGCCAAGCCCTACAGCCTGGCGGAACTCGCCATGGCGCTGGATTCGGCGCTGGCCCGCGCGGCGGCCTGATTTCCGCGTTGACCACCCGCCGGGGGCGGGCGTATTCCTCCTATCCATAGAAGGATTGGAGGAAGCGCATGAGTGCCACGCTGCGTCAGGGCGGACAGGGCGAATACCGGCTTGAGGGTCGGGTGGCCGTCGTCACCGGCGGCAGCAGCGGCATCGGCGCCGCCACCGTCCGCCGCCTGGCCGCCGCCGGCGCTTCCGTGGTGGTGGGCTACAATGCCGGCGCGGATCGCGCGGCGGCGCTGGTCGCTGAACTGCCGGGCCGGCACCTGGCGCTGCGCATCCCGATGGAGGACAGCGCCGCCATCCGCGACGCGGCGGCGAAGGTCGAAGCCGAGTACGGCCGCTGCGACGTGCTGGTGAATTCGGCGGGGGTGACGCGCGCCGTGCCGCATGCGGACCTCGAAGGGCTGGACGATGCCAGCTTCGACCGCATCCTCATCACCAATGTCCGCGGCCCCTTCTCCACCATCCGCGCCTTCGCGCCGCTCATGAAGCGGGGCGGCGATGCGGTGGTGGTGAATGTCTCCTCCCTCTCGGCCTCCACCGGCCTCGGCTCCTCCATCGCCTATTGCGCGTCGAAGGCGGCGCTCGACACCATGGGCATGTCGCTGGCCCGCGTGCTGGGGCCGGAGGTGCGGATCATCAGCGTCTCCCCCGCCGCCGTCGCGACGGATTTCGTGCCGGGCCGCGGGCGGGAAGGGGTGGAGCGCCAGGCGGCGACCACGCCGCTGAAGACGGTGGCGGAGGCCGATGACGTGGCACTCGCCATCATGGCGGCGGCCACCCATCTGCGGCTGACCACCGGCACCGCCATCCTCGTCGATGGCGGCAGGCATCTTTGAAACCCAGGGAGGATCGACCATGCCCGACACCGTGCTGATGCCGCCCTCCGAGGCGGTGCTCTCCCCCACCGACGGCACGCTGGCCTACATGACCGGCTTCGCCAATTCCTTCGCGACGGAGGCCGTGCCCGGCGCGCTGCCGGTCGGCCGCAATTCGCCGCAGAAGGCGCCGCGCGGCCTCTATGCCGAACAGCTCAGCGGCACCGCCTTCACCGCGCCGCGCCATGCCAACAAGCGGACCTGGTTCTACCGCATCCGCCCCAGCGTCCGGCATGGCCGCGGCTTCCGCGCCGTGGATCCCGGCCTGATCCGCACCGCGCCCTGCCGGGACGAGAGCGACCTGCCGATCGGCCAGCTGCGCTGGCACCCGATCGCCATGCCGGCGGAGCCCACGGATTTCCTCCAGGGGCTGCGCACCATCACCACCTGCGGCGACGCCCATATGCAGGCGGGCATGGCGAGCCATGTCTACCTCGCCAACCGCTCCATGGATAACCGCTACTTCTACAATGCGGATGGGGAGATGCTGCTGGTGCCGCAGATCGGCGCCATCGAGGTCTTCACGGAGTGCGGGAAGCTGCACGCCGCGCCCGGCGAGATCGTGCTGATCCCGAAGGGCATGAAGTTCAAGGTGGACCTGCCGGACGGCCCCGTGCGCGGCTATGTCTGCGAGAATTACGGCGCCTACTTCACCCTGCCCGAGCGCGGCCCGATCGGCGCCAATTGCCTGGCCAATCCGCGGGACTTCCTGACCCCCGTCGCCGCCTATGAGGACCGCGAGGAACCCTGCGAGCTGCTGGTGAAGGCGCAGGGCAAGCTCTACGCGACGGAGCTCGCGCAATCGCCGCTCGACGTCGTCGCCTGGCACGGCAATTTCGCGCCCTGCAAGTACGATCTCCGCCGCTTCTCCCCGGTGGGATCGGTGCTCTTCGACCATCCCGACCCGTCCATCTACACGGTGCTGACCTCGCCCTCCGAGATCCCCGGCACGGCGAACGTCGATTTCGTCATCTTCCCGGAGCGCTGGGTGGTGATGGAGGACAGCTTCCGGCCGCCCTGGTACCACATGAACGTCATGAGCGAGTTCATGGGCCTGATCTACGGCCAGTACGACGCCAAGCCCGAAGGCTTCAAGCCCGGCGGCATGAGCCTGCACAACGCCCTCATCGCCCATGGCCCGGATACCGAGGCCTTCGAGAAGGCCTCCAACCGCGAGCTGAAGCCCGAGCGCCTCTCCGGCACCATGGCCTTCATGTTCGAGACGCGGTACCCGCTCTCGCCGACCGGCTATGCCTCCTCGCTGGAGCTGATGGATACCGGCTATCCCGATTGCTGGGACGGCCTGTCGCGCGAATTCCGGCCGCGATGAGCACGGAGGCGGCGGGCACGCTCTGGCCCGCCCCCGCCAGCTTCGACCGCGACCTGCCGCTGCGCTACCAGCTGCAGCAGCACCTGCTCGCCACCATCCGCGCCAGGCCGCGCCCGAACCAGGCGCTGCGCCTGCCGACGGAAGCGGAGCTGGCGCGCCACTACGGCGTCGGCGTGGTGACGGTGCGGGAAGCGCTGCGGCCGCTGGAGGCGGAGGGCGTCATCACCCGCCACCGCCGCCGCGGCACCTTCGTGCGCGCCGATGCGCCCACCGCGCCGCCGCTCGAACTCCGCGGCTCCCTCGCCTCCCACTTCGCGCAGCATGATGCGGAGGAATTCGAGCTGCTGGACCAGGCGGAGGTCCCGGTGCCGCCGCGCCTCGCCGCGCATTTCCCGGGTGCCACGACGCTGTCGGTCTTCCGCCGCCTGCGCCGCAACGCGGGCGAGGTCGTCAGCCACGCCGTCAACTGGCTGCCCGTCGAGCACGGCCGCCGCGTGCCGCTGGAGAAACTCGCGCGCTGGCCGATGACGCGCGTGCTGCGCGATGCGCTGCACCTGCCCGTGGCGCGCATCGAGAACAGCGTGGAAGCGCGGCTCGGCAGCCCCGACGTCACGCGCCTTCTCGGCGTGCCGCCGCTCAGCCCGATCCTGTTCTTCACCGGCATCAGCCAGGATGCGCAACGGCGCGTGCTGGACCTGGTGGAGATCGACTACCGCGCGGACCGGTTCCGCTTCGGGGTGAGCTTCGACGTGGCACAGAACGAATAAGTGCGAGGCTCTGCCTCGCGCTCCGCCGGGGGGCGTGGCGCCCCCCGGACCCCGCCTTCAATCAACAAGAATGAGGAACGACAGGAAATGCTCCAGATCACCCGCCGTGCTCTACTCGGCACCGCACTCGCCACACCAGCCCTCGCACAGACTTGGCCTGACCGGCCGATCACGCTGATGCACGGCTTCGGCGCGGGCGGGAACGCGGACGTCATCGCGCGCGTCATCGCGGCACCACTGGCCGAAGCTCTGGGAAAACCCGTCGTCGTGGAAGCGCGCACCGGCGCGGGCGGGAACATCGCCAGCGAAGCCGTCGCCCGCGCCCGGCCCGATGGGCATACGCTGATCCTGCTGACCGGCGGCCACGCCGTCTCCGCCGCGCTCTACCGGTCGCTCCGCTTCGACCCGATCGAGGATTTCAGCTTCATCTCTACCGTCTCCGTCTTCCCCTTCGTCGTCGCCACGCGCGCGGACGGGCCCATCACCTCCATCGCGGAAATGGCGAACCGCGCGCGGCGCGACCCGGGCGCGCTCACCTTCTCCTCCGTCGGCGTCGGATCGACGCAGCACCTCACGGGCGAACTGCTCGCGCAGACGCTCGGCGTCTCCCTGACCCATGTGCCCTATCGCGGCGGCACCCAGCCGCTGACGGACCTGCTCTCCGGCCGCATCGACATGATGGTGGACAGCGTGACGGTGACGGGCGCCGGCATCGCCGCCGGCACCGTCCGCGCGCTTGGCGTCACCAGCGCCACGCCCTGGCCCGCCCTGCCGGAAGTGCCGACCGTCGCCAGCGCCGCGCCGGGCTTCGAGGTGGTGTCCTGGGTCGGACTCGCCGCCCCGGCCCGCACGCCGGCGCCGATCGTCGAGCGCCTGAACGCCGAACTCCGCCGCGCCGTCGCCATCCCCGCCGTGAAGGAGAGGCTGGAGGCGCTTGGCACCCGCGTCGCGCCCAACGCGCCGGAGGAGATGCGCGGCTTCGTGGCCGGCGAGGTCGCGCGCTGGAACCAGGTGATCGACCGCGCCCGGATCGACCGGCAGTAGCGCCATCTCCCTCCCCCGCGATTGCGGGGGGTTGCGGCGCTGCCGCAACGCCACAGGCTGGTCGGGGTGGGGGTCTGCGCCCGCCTACCCCGCGATCAGCCGCAGCCCCCAGGTCGCCGCGATCCCCGCGATGATCGCGGCGCCCATGTTGCGCGTCGTGACCTGCACCCCCACCACCACGGCCGCGCCGCACCAGCCTGGCCAGCCCAGCGCCAGCAGCGGCGGCGCGACATAGGCGGCAAACAGGCACCCGGGCAGGTGCCGCAGCACCATCTCCACCCAGGGCGGCGGCCTGACCGCTCTCAGCACGGCATAACCGCCCGCCCGGCAGGCATAGGTCACCAGCGCCATCCCCGTGATGGCCGCCAGCACGTCCCAGCGCACGGCCCACATCTCAGCCACGCGCCTGGTCCTTCCATCCCGGCATCCCCCGCCCGCGCATCTCCATCCAGGCGCCGAGCCCCGCCCCCGCGAAGCTGCCGAGCAGCAGCGGCAGCGGCACCGGCAGCTCCGCCCGATGCGCCGCGATGGCGACCAGCGCCGCCACCCCCCAGGGCAGCAGGTCGAGCCGCGGCCCGCGCCACAGCGGCACCAGGATGGACAGGAAGGCCGCGATGGAGGCGAAGAACAGCGGATGCCCCGGCGGCACCCGCACCAGCCCGCCCCCCAGATGCCCCGCCGCCACGGTGCCCACCCATCCCACCCAGATGCAGAGCCCGACGCCGAGCAGGAACCCCGCATCCCGCCCGCCCGCCCGCTGCTCCGCGATGCCGAGCGCGAAGGAATGATCGACCAGCGTGGACAGCGTGCCCCACAGCTTCCAGCCGCGCAGCTTGTCGAGCCAGGGCGCCAGCGCCGCGCCCATCGGCGCCATGCGGATGTTCACCACCAGCGCCGCGATGGTCGCGGCCAGGATCGGCGCGGGATCGGTCCAGAGTTCCAGCACCACCAGCTGCGCCGCGCCCGCGAAGACGAAGGTGCTCATCAGCACCGTCTCCGCGAAGCTCAGCCCCTTGGCGGCGGAGAGCACGCCGATGACCAGCCCGAAGGGCACCATGCCGATCAGCAGCGGCACGGAGGTCACGGCCCCGCGCCGCACCCCGTCCCGCGTGAAGACCACCCGCCCGCGCGCCCGCGCGCCCTCCTCGGTGCCGCTCACGATTGCCGGGCCGCCAGCAGCCGGTCCTCCGCCAGGCCGGGATCCATCCCGAGCGCCCGCCCCGCCACATCCCGCCCGAAGCCGCCCCGCGCCAGCGCCGCCATCGCCTTGCGGCGTTCCTCGAGGCCCGGCTCCGCCGGCCCGAAGGGCCCGATCCGCCGGCGGCGGCAGAAGGCCAGCGCCGCATCCAGCTCCGCCTCCTCCCCTTCCGGCAACGCCGCCGCGGCGGTTTCGGAATCCACGCCCTTGGCCGCCAGGTGCGCCAGCGCCGCGCGGCGGGACTTGCCGCCGCGCAGTAGCCGCCGCGCCCGGCTTTCCGCGAAGGCCGCGTCATCCACGCTGCCGGTGGCGACCATCTTCCTCGCCACCTCCGCCGCCGCCTGCCTGCCCGCCGCGACGGCCGCTTCCGTGTCCTGCATGCCGAAGGCTTCCGCCGCGCGCTTCCAGCGATCCACGCGCCGCATCAGCACGCGCCGCAGCCCGGCTTCCGTCGCGGCGAAGCGCGCGAGATGCGCCACCGCCGCTTCCTGCAGCCGGGCGGCGCTGGGCGGTGGTCCGGGCGGACGCGGTTCTGAGGGGGAATGCCCGGCGCGGGGGTGGCGGCGCCGCTCTTGTGCCATGGGCTCATTCTGCCATGGTCCGCCCCCTCATGGCGACCCTCGCACCCGACTCCCCCATCGATGCCACCCACCCCGCCTGGCGCGGCTTCCTCGCGCTGACGGCGCGGGAGACGAAGCGCTTCCTCAAGGTCTGGGCACAGACGCTCGGCGCGCCGGTCGTCACCACGCTGCTCTTCCTCGCCGTCTTCGTCCTCGCGCTCGGCGAGACGAAGAAGGAGGTGGGCGGCATCCCCTATCTCGAATTCCTTGGTGCCGGGCTGGTGGTGATGGCGCTGGCGCAGAACGCCTTCTCCAACTCCGCCTCCTCCCTGATCATCATGAAGGTGCAGGGCAACATCGTGGACCTGCTGATGGCGCCACTCCCCCCGGCCGCGCTGCTGGGCGGGCTGGTGGCGGGCGCGGCGCTGCGCGGGCTTGCCGTCGCGGCGGTGGTGGTGGCGACGATGTGGCCGATCGTCGGCTTCTCCGTCCCCTCGCCGCTCACCGCCCTGGCCTTCGCCGCGCTGGGATCGACGCTGATGGCGATCCTCGGCGTGCTGGCCGGGCTCTGGGCGCAGAAATTCGACCAGATGGCCACCATCACCAACTTCGTGATCACGCCGCTCGCCTTCCTGTCGGGCACCTTCTACTCGGTGGAGCGCCTGCCCCCCGCCATCCGCGCGGTGGCGCATGCGGACCCGCTCTTCTGGATGATCGATGGCTTCCGCGCCGGCATCGCCGGCCATGCGGAGGGCCATACCGCGCTCGACCTGCTGGCGCTCTCCGCCACCACCCTCGCGCTGTGGCTGGTGGCGCTGCGGCTGGTGCGGCGCGGCTGGCGGCTGCGCGCCTGAAGCGGCCGGGCGGCGGCGCGCGCGCCGCGCCGCCGGCGTGATTCTCCCGCGCGCTTGACGAAGCGTCTTTCGCAACCATCGCGCCCGTGGCCGCGTTGGGTGGCGGATCGCGGGGGGCAACCCCGCGGCGCCACCCCCCGGAGACGCCACGCCATGCTGACCAGCAAGACCATCCTCACCATGACCACGGCGGCCGCGCTCTGCGCCGCGCCCGTGCTGGCCTTCGGTCAGACGACGGCGCCGGCGAACCAGGCCCCGCAGACCACGCAGTCCGCGCCGCGCGATGGCACGCCCGGCAACCCGCCCTCCACCGCCACGCAGCGCGCGCTGGATGCCGTGACGGGCAACCGCACGGATGCGGACGGCACCGGCAACAACCCGCCCGGCACCGCCGCCGGCCGCGCCATCGACCGCGCCACGGGCAATGCCCCCGGCACCGCGGCGGCGCCCGCCACCGGCGCGGCCGCGACCGGCGCCACCACCCCCGGCATGGCGGTGGACAGCATGCGCCTGCGCGAAGGCCGCCGCGCCAGCCAGGTGATCGGCAGCACCGTCTACAACGAGAACAACGAAAGCATCGGGGAGGTCGATGACCTCATCGTCCCCGCCGCCGGCGGCCAGCCCGTCGCCGTCATCTCGGTCGGCGGCTTCCTCGGCATCGGCGCGCGCCTCGTGGCCGTGCCCTATGAGCGCCTGACCCACAATGGGGAGCGCAACCGCTGGATGCTGCAGGGCGCGACCAAGGAAGGCCTGCAGGCCCTGCCGGCCTTCACCTACGACAACGCGAACCGCCGCGGCTGAACGAAAGGCCCGATATCATGAAGCGCACCCTCTTCGCCCTCGCCGCCCTCGCGCCGCTGGTCGCCTGCGCCAACCCGCAGGATGGCCGGCCGGGCAACCCGCCCTCCACCGCCAGCCAGCGCGCCTATGACCGCGCCACGGGCAGCCCGCCCACCAGCGCCGACGGCACGGGCAACAACCCCTCCGGCACCGCGGCCACGCGGGCGCTGGACCGGGCGGCGGGCACCAACACCTCCGGCGCCTATCCGACGCAGTCGGACGGCACGCCGGGCAACCCGCCGGGCACGGCCGCCCAGCGCGCCTATGACCGCGCCACGGGTTCCAACACCTCCGGCGCCTATCCCGCGAATAGCGGCGGCGTCCGCCAGTAGCGGCCGCGCCGCCCGGGAAGGCCGGTCCCCGCCAGGGGGCCGGCCTTTTTTTCATGCCGGGCGCTTTTGACCGGCGCCTCTCTTTCGTGCAATTTCCACCGCTTCCACGCCCGCCTTGGCGAATGGACGCCCAAGGCCGCGCGGACCGACGGAGGATGGATCCCGTGATCCCCGCCCTGATGCCGACCTACAACCGCGCCGACCTCGCCTTCGAGCGGGGCGAGGGCGCCTGGCTGTGGACGGCGGATGGGCGACGATACCTCGATTTCGGCGCAGGCATCGCGACCTCCAGCCTCGGCCATGGCCATCCGCACCTGACCAAGGTGATCGCGGAGCAGGCGGCGAAGGTCATGCACGTCTCGAACCTCTACCGGGTGCCGCAGGCGGAGCAGCTGGCGGCGCGCCACGTCGCGCATTCCTTCGCCGACAGCGTCTTCTTCTGCAATTCGGGCGCCGAGGCGAACGAGGGCATGGTGAAGGCCGTCCGCAAATACCATGCGGAGCAGGGCCATCCCGAGCGCTTCCACCTGATCTGCTTCGAGGGCGCCTTCCACGGCCGCACCCTCGGCATGCTCTCCGCCACGGGGAACGAGAAGTACCTGGCCGGCTTTGGCCCGCCGGTGCAGGGCTTCGACCATGTCCCCTTCGGCAACATGAACGCCGTGCGGGACGCGATCGGGCCCCAGACCGCCGGCATCATGATCGAGCCCGTGCAGGGGGAGGGCGGCGTCCGCCCCGCCGATCTCCGCTTCCTGCGCGAACTCCGCGCCGTCTGCGACGAATTCGGGCTGCTGCTGGCGCTCGATGAGGTGCAGACCGGCATGGGCCGCTCCGGCAAGCTCTGGGCCCATGAATGGGCGGGGATCGAGCCGGATGTCATGTCCTCCGCCAAGGGCATCGGCGGCGGCTTCCCGCTGGGCGCCATCCTGGCGAAGGAGAAGGTGGCCAAGTACCTGAAGCCCGGCACGCATGGCACCACCTATGGCGGCGGCCCGCTGGCCTGCGCCGCCGGCAATGCCGTGCTGGACGTGGTGCTGGCGCCGGGGTTCCTCGACCAGGTCGATCGCGTGGCCCGCGTGCTGTGGCGCGGGCTGCTGGACCTGGCCGCGAAGCACCCGGCCGTGATCGCGGGCGTGCAGGGCGCGGGCCTCCTGCTCGGCCTCAAGCTGCGGCCGGAGGTGAATAACGGGGAGATGCAGGGCGCCGCGGTGGCGGAAGGCCTGCTGACCGTCGCCGCGGGCATGAACGTGCTGCGCCTGGCGCCGCCGCTCATCATCACGGAGGCCGAGGTGGAGCAGGCGCTCGCGCTGCTCGACCGCGCCTGCCTGCGCATGACCCCGTCGCAGGCGCAGGTCGCGGCGAAGTGAGCGTGGCGCTCAAGAGTGTCCCGGGGGGCGGGAAGGCCGCCCCCCGGCATTTCCTCGAATTGATGGACCATGATGCGGCGACGCTGCGCCGCATGCTGGACCTCGGCGTGCAGGCCAAGCGCGGCCAGGTGCAGGGCAAGCCGCTGGCCGGCAAGACCGTGGCCCTGATCTTCGAGAAGCCCTCCACCCGCACCCGCGTCAGCTTCGAGGTCGGCATCCGCCAGCTCGGCGGCGACGCCATCGTGCTGTCCTCGAAGGACATGCAGCTCGGCCGCGGGGAGACGCCGGCCGATACCGCCCGCGTCCTGTCCCGCTACGTCGATGCCATCATGCTGCGCACCGACAATGTGGCGAAGATCCGCGAACTGGCGGAACACGCGACCATCCCCGTCATCAACGGCCTCACGGATGTCTCCCATCCCTGCCAGCTGATGGCGGACCTGATGACCTTCGAGGAGCATCGCGGCCCGATCGCCGGCCAGGTCGTGGCCTGGACCGGCGATGGCAACAACGTCGCGCAGAGCTTCATCCAGGCCGCCGCGCGCTTCGACTTCACGCTGCGGCTCGCGACGCCGCCCGAACTCGCGCCCCCCGCCCAGCTCATCGACTGGGCGCGGCGGGAAGGGGCCCGCATCGAACTCACCGCCGACCCGCACGCCGCCGTCGCCGGCGCGCGCTGCGTGGTGACGGATACCTGGGTCTCCATGTCGGATGAGAAGGGGGAGGCGCAGATCAGCCGCCACAACCTCCTCGCCCCCTACCAGCTCAACGCCGCCCTGCTGCGCGGCGCCGCGCCGGACGCCATCGTCATGCACTGCCTGCCCGCCCATCGCGGGGAGGAGATCACGGACGAGGTGATGGACGGCCCGCAGAGCGTGGTGTTCGACGAGGCCGAGAACCGCCTGCATGCCCAGAAGGGCGTGCTGCTCTGGGCGCTCGGCGCCGGCTGAACCGCGGCGGGCCGCGCTTCACCCGCGATTCATTCCCAGGGCGTTAGAATCCGGCGCATCTCCGCCGCCCGGCGGGGACGGATACCGCCGGCCGGCGGGGCGGCGCCCCGCGGCCCGGCATGCTGCCGGAGTCGCCGCATGCACCTGCCCGCCCGCCGCTTCCGCCTGCTCTCGGCCATCGGCGTCCGGACCCGCATCCTGCTGCTGGTCGTGGCCGCGCTGCTGGGCAGCTTCGCCGGCCTTGGCGCCTGGAGCATCCGGACCCTGCACGGGCATGAGATGGCCGCGGCCACCCGCCAGCTGGAACGCAGCCTCGACCTGATGACGGCGCTGCTCGGCGATGTCGGCACCACCTGGCGGCTGGAGGGCGGCAACCGCCTGTTCCTCGGCGACACGCTGATGAACGACAACCACCGCATCCCCGACCGCGTGAAGCAGGGCGGCGGCGGCGTCGCCACCATCTTCGCCGGGGAGACGCGGATCGCCACCAACGTCCCCGGCCCGAATGGCGGCCGCGCCGTCGGCACCGCGCTGGGCCCGGGCCCGGCGCTGGACGCGGTCCGGCGGGGGGAGACCTATCGCGGCCCGGCCATGATCCTCGGCCGCCCGCATGTCACCATCTACCAGCCCATCCGCGATGCCGCGGGCCGCCAGGTGGGCATCATCTTCGTGGGCCAGGACCTGGCCACCGCGACCATGATCGTGGAGGCGCAGAAGCGCGACCTGGCGATGGCGGCGCTGGTCCTCGGCGTGGTCGTGGCCATCGCCCTCTGGGCCCTGCTGCGCCTCTCGCTCCGCCCGCTGGTGGCGCTGGGCGGCGCGGTGCGCGCCATCGGCGCCGGGCAGCTCGCCACCGCGGTGCCCTGCACGGATCGCGGCGACGAATTCGGCGATATCGGCCGCGCCGTGCTGGCGCTGCGCGACAGCAATGCGGAAGCGCTGCGCGCCCAGGCGGCGGCGGAAGCCGAACGGCAGCAGGCGGAAGCGGCGCGCGACGCCGCCCGCCGCACCGCCGCGGACCAGATGGAGGAGGCGGTCGGCGGCATCGCGCAGCAGGTCGCCGGCGCCGCCACCGCCCTGCTCACCGCCGTGGACGGGGCGGGGGAGGTCAGCCAGCGCATCGGCAGCCGCGCGCGGCAGAGCGCGGAGCGGATCGGCCACGCCACGCAGAACGTCCATGCCGTGGCCGCGGCGGCGGAGCAGCTCGCCAGCTCGGTCGCGGAGATCACCCGCCAGGTCGCCGCCGGCACCCGCACGGCGCAGGAAGCGGCGGAAGCCGCCCGCGCCTCCGACACCACCGTGGCCGGGCTGGCGGAAGCGGCGACGCGGATCGGCGACGTGGTGAAGCTGATCAGCGACATCGCGGGCCAGACCAACCTGCTGGCCCTCAACGCCACCATCGAGGCCGCGCGCGCCGGCGAGGCCGGCAAGGGCTTCGCCGTGGTGGCGCAGGAAGTGAAGGCGCTGGCCAACCAGACCGCGAAGGCGACGGAGGAGATCGCCAGCCAGATCGGCGCCATGCGCGGCGCGACGGACCAGGCCGTGGGCGCCGTGCGCTCCATCGCCACCGCCGTCGGCCGGATGGAGGAGGTGACCGGCAGCATCGCCGCCGCCGTCGAACAGCAGGGCGGCGCGACGCGCGACATCGCCCGCAACGCCGCGGAAGCCGCGCAGGGCACGGAAGGCGCCGCCGCCGATATCGGCACGCTGGGTGAGGAGATCGCGGCCAGCGCCACGGGCCTCGCCGCGCTGCGCGATGCGGGCGCGGAGGTCGGCCGCCAGGGCGCCACGCTGCGCGCGGAAGTCGCCAGCTTCGCCGGCCGCATGCGCGCGGGGTGAAGGGCGCGCGCCCCGCCGGCGCGCGGGGTGGCGATGTTCAGCCTGTCTTCATGGCGGCCATGTCATGAAGTCGTGACCTCCCAGAACAGGAAGCTGCCGTGATCACGATGATGCGGGGCGCGCTGATGCGCGTGCTCAACCCCTCCCTCCGCGCCGGGCTGCTGGCCGCGGCGCTGGCCATGCTGACCATCGGCGCCATCGTGCCCATCGCGATCCTGCTCTCCGACAGCCGCGAACAGGAACGGCGGCAGGAACAGGAATCCATCCGCGCCAACCTCGCCCTGCTGGCGGAGGTGCTGAAGCCCTTCGGCACGCAGTGGCGGCTGGAGGGGGAGACGCTCCGGCTCGGCGACACGGTGATGAACGGGCGGCATGAGCTGGTCGATACGGTGAAGCGCGTCACCGGCGGCGTCGCGACCATCTTCGCGGGGGAGGTCCGGGTGGCCACCAACGTGCTGCGCCCCGATGGCAGCCGCGCGGTCGGCGCTCCCATCGGCCCGGGCCCGGTGCGCGACGCGGTCTATGGCCGGGGCGTGCGGTATGAAGGCCGGGTGCAGATCCTCGGCCAGCCGCATCTCGGCGCCTATGAACCGGTGAAGGACGGCACCGGCCGCGTGGTCGGCATGATCGGCGTCGCGGTGCCGATGGCGGAAGCCGATGCCCGCGCCGATGCGCTGATCCAGCGCGCCATGATGGCCGCGGGGCTGACGCTGGTGCTGGCCGGCGCGCTGATGTGGTGGCTGCTGCGCCGGTCGCTGCGCCCGCTGCAGGGCCTGGCCGGGGCGCTGCGCGCCATCACGGCGGGCCGGCTGGATGCCGATGTGCCCTGCACGGGCCGGCATGACGAACTCGGCGATATCGGCCGCGCCGTCGCCGCCCTGCGGGATGCGACCGCCGTCGCCCAGGCCCAGGCCCGCGCGGCGGAGACCGAGCGCCAGGAAGCCCAGGCCGCGCGCATCGCCGCCCGCGGCGCCACGGCCGCGCAGCTGGAGGAAGCGGTCGGCGCCATCGCCGGCGAACTCGGCGGCCGCGCCGATGCGCTGCTGGCCGCGGCCGAGACGGTGGGCGAGGCCAGTGCCCGCACCGCCGCCCGCGCGGCGCAGAGCGCGGGGCGCATCGACCAGGCCACCGGCAACGTCAACGCCGTGGCCGCGGCGGCGGAGGAACTCGCCGTCTCGGTGGCGGAGATCACCCGCCAGGTCGCCGAAAGCGCCCGCACCGCGCAGGAAGCGGCCTCCGCCGCCCGCGCCTCCGACACCACCGTCGCCGGGCTGGCGGAAGCGGCGACGCGGATCGGCGATGTGGTGAAGCTGATCAGCGACATCGCGGGGCAGACCAACCTCCTCGCCCTCAACGCCACCATCGAGGCCGCCCGCGCCGGTGAGGCCGGCAAGGGCTTCGCCGTGGTGGCGCAGGAGGTGAAGGCCCTGGCGGCGCAGACCGGCAAGGCGACGGAGGAGATCGCCAGCCAGATCGGCGCCATGCGCGGCGCCACGGACCAGGCGGTGGGCGCCGTGCGCGGCATCGCCGATGCGGTCGGCCGGATGGAGGAAGTCACCACCAGCATCGCCGCCGCCGTCGAACAACAGGGCGCCGCGACGCGGGAGATCGCCCGCAACGCGGCGGAGGCCGCGGCCGGCACGCAGGATGCCGCCGCCGACATCAGCGGCCTGACGGAGGAAGTCGCCGCCGGCGCCGAGGGCATCGCGACGCTGCGGGAGGCCGGCGCCGCCGTCGGCCGCCAGGGCTCCGCGCTACGGGCGGAGGTGGCGAGCTTCGCGAACCGCCTGCGCGCCGCGTGACAGCACGACCATCCCGATGAGGACGAGGAGCGGCGCGACCGGCATCAGGTAGCGCTGCTCCACATGCACCGGCAGGTAGACGCCCAGGAACCCGCCGCAGACCAGCCAGGCGCCCAGCAGCGCGGGCAGGCGCCTGTCGCCCCGCAGCAGCAGCGGCGCCAGCATCGCCGCCCCCGCCAGCAGCAGCGCGATGGCCCGGCTGCCGGACAGCGCGGCCAGCGCCGCCAGCGCCACGGGCGATCCCGCCTTCAGCCGGTCCAGGATGGCGTCGATCCGCCCGTACCAGGGGCGCGGGCGGTCG
Source organism: Falsiroseomonas ponticola (assembly GCF_016805305.1). Classification (GTDB taxonomy): domain Bacteria; phylum Pseudomonadota; class Alphaproteobacteria; order Acetobacterales; family Acetobacteraceae; genus Falsiroseomonas; species Falsiroseomonas ponticola. The sequence continues at coordinate 414,962 of NZ_JAERQN010000002.1, forward strand.
AAGCGCAGATGCAGCTCCGCCACCGCATCCACCGGCATGAAGCCGATCTGGAACAGCTTTACCGGCGCGCGCACCACCATGGCGCGCAGCATCTCCCCGGGGTGGCGCCGCCAGGCGCGCCAGTAGCGGTCGCCGGCCACCGCCGCGATCTCCGGCGCCGTCATGCCGGCGGCGAAGAGCGCGTCATTCATCGCGTCCAGCCCCTGGTAGCCGCGCGGCACGACGTGTTCGCGCACCGTGCGGTCGAACAGGTCATCGCCATCGAAGACCGGCACGCCGCGCGCCAGCAGCGGCAGCACCGCCTGCACCATCACGATCTGCTTCGTGGTGGACAGCACGGCATGGCCGCTGCGGCGGAAATTCTCCTCCATCAGCCAGCCCGCGGCCAGCAGCACGGGCGCCAGCAGCAGCCCCGCGCCCAGGATCCGCCGCGCCGCCCCGCGCCCCGCCGCGATCACCGCCGCGGGCAGGAAGGCCACCACCAGATAGGCCGTCGCCTCCCGCACCAGCAGCCCGATGCCGAGCAGGAGGCCCGCCAGCGCCACCGCGCGCAGCGACCCGCGTCCCAGCCCCGCCTTCAGCAGCACCAGCCCCGCCCCGCCCGCCAGCGCGCCATAGAGCGCATCCGTCATCACCGCGACCTGCATGGCGATGGTGACGCCGGCCGCCGGCATCAGCGCCGCCGCCACCGCCACCCAGCCCCGCAGGCCGAGGGCGAGGGCCACCCGATGCGCCAGCCCCGCCAGCGCCGCCTGCGCCGCCATCTGGATCGCGACCAGCCCCCAGACCCAGCCCCCCGGCGACAGCGCCTGCAGCGCCGCGATCACCGCCGGGTAGCCCGGCGTGCGGAAGATCGTCGCCGGGGAGGATGCCTGGCGCAGCAGCGCCTCCCCCGCCGGCAGCGGCCCGGCGCGCAGCGCCTCGGCATAGGCCAGGTAGCTCGGGCTGTCCGGCGTCATCATCGGGCCGAAGGCCAGCAGCGCCGCCAGCGCCGCCGCCAGCGAGGCCAGCACCACCAGCGCCGTCGCCCCCCAGCCCGCGCCGCGCGGCGGGGGGCGGAGCAGGGCAGGGGGCGCCGTCATCGCGGGCTGGACATGCATGGCGGGCGGTCACGGTGCTGTGAAGCCCGGCACCTACCATGCGCCCCGCCGCAGGGTCGAGCAGCCGATACACACCGAAACCGTCGCCGCTTTGCGCCGCGCCCATCCGGCCCCATCTTGCGGTCATGACGACGATCACCCGCCGCACCTGCCTGCAGGCCGCGGCCGCCACCACCCTCCTCGCCACCCCGCTGGCCCAGCCCGTGGCCCAGCCCGCGGCCCCCGCCGCCGCGCTGGAGGACCGGCCCCTCTTCGGCGCCACGCTCCGCACCCTGCCGAACGGCCTGCGGGTCGCGCATGTGGAACAGCGCCGCGCGCCGGTGATCGCCAACTACGCCTATGTCGCGGCCGGCGGGGGCGAGGATCCGCCGGGCCTCTCCGGCATCGCCCACTACCTCGAGCACATGCTCTTCAAGGGCAGCCCGCGCGTCGCTTCCGGCGAATTCTCCCGCCGCGTGGCGCGGGAAGGCGGCAACGACAACGCCTTCACCTCCCGCGACGTCACCGGCTACTTCCAGCATGTGGAGGCGTCCCGCCTGCCGCTGGTGACGATGATGGAGGCCGACCGCTTCGCGGGCGCGCTGATCCCCGCCGCCGAGATGGAAAGCGAGCGCCGCGTGATCCTGGAGGAGCGCGCCCAGCGCACCGGCTCCTCCCCCCGCGCGCTGTTCTATGAGGGCTTCGACGCCGCCATGTGGGGCCGCCAGCACTGGCGCGGCCGCCCGATCATCGGGTGGGAGGAGGAGATCCGCGCCATCTCCCATGCCGACCTGCTGGCCTTCTTCCGCGCCCGCTACGCGCCGGGCAATGCCGTGCTGGTCGTGGCCGGCGCGGTCTCGGCCGAGGATTTCTGGCGCATCGCCGAATCCGAATGGGGCGCGCTGCCCGCCGGCCCCGCCGTGCCGCGGGACCGCGCCCCGCCGCCCGCCAGCCCGCCGGAGCCCCGCTTCGTCCGCAACGACCCGCGCCTGCGCGGCGAGGCCAATTTCGTCCGATCCTGGCAGGCGCCGTCCATGACGGCGGGCGATTCCACGCTCGCCGATCCGCTGGAGGTGCTGCGCCATCTCCTCGGCGGCGGGCAGGGGTCGCGGCTTCACCGCGCGCTGGTGGAAGGCGGCATCGCGCTCGCGGCCTCCGCCAGCTACGACGGCGATGTCGCCGGCTGGACCGATTTCGACATCTCGGCCACCCCGCGGCGGGAAGTGCCGGCGGAGCGCGTCGAGCAGGCGATCGTGGCGGAGGTGAAGCGCCTGCTGGATGCCGGCGGCCCGACCGAGGCCGAGGTCGCGCGCAGCATCCGGCAGATGACGGCGGGATCCCTGCTGGCCCTCGATGGGCTCGGCGCCGCGCCGCGCATGATCGGCAATGCGCTGGCCATCGGCCTCGACCTGGAGACGGTGGAATACTGGCCGCGCCGCATGCGCGCCGTCACGCGCGACCAGGTGGCGAAGGCGGCCGAGGCCGTGCTGGGCCGCGCGCCCTCCGGCAGCGGCTGGCTGCTGCCCGAAGGCGTCGCGGCGCCGGCGGAGGTGCGGCTGTGAGCACCCCCTTCAGGCTCGAGATCCAGACCGTCACCGCGCCGGGTGGCCTCACCGCCTGGCTGATCGAGGACCATTCCGTCCCCGTCGTGTCGCTGGCCTGGGGCTGGGGCGGCGGCGCGGCGCTGGATGCGCCGGAGCATGCGGGCGCGCTGGCGCTCGGCGCCGGGCTGCTGACCGATGGGGCCGGGGAGCTCGACAATGTCGGCTTCGCCGATGCGCTGCGGGACAATGCCATCGGCCTCGGCTTCGATGCGCAGCGGGACGGGTTCGAGGGTTCGCTGCGCGCCCTGCTGCCCGCGCTGCCCGAGGCTGTGCGGCTGGCCAACCTGGCCATGACGGCGCCGCGCCTGGCGCCGGACAGCGTGGCCCGCATGCGCGCCCGCGCGGTCGCCGGCGCACGGTCCCAGCTGGAGACGCCGCGCGGCCAGGTCGGCCGCGCCTTCTGGGCCGCCGCCTACCCCAACCACCCCGCCGGCCGCCCTACCGGCGGCACGGTGGAGACGCTGTCGACCCTGCCCGAACAGGCGATCCGGGACGCGCTGGCCCGCCAGCTTCGCGCCGGCGGCGTGCTGGTGGCGGCCTCCGGCGCCATCACCGCGGCGCAGCTTTCGGCCCTGCTGCCGACGCTGTTTGCCGGGCTCCCGGCGGGGGAGCCGCCCACGGCCCCGCCGCTGCCCCCCTTCGTCCCCTTCGCCCCCCGCATCATCGAGGTCCCGGCCCCGCAATCCGCCATCCAGTTCGGCCAGGCGGGCCTCGCGGTCTCCGACCCGGATTGGGAGGGGTTCCAGGTCGTGCTGCGCATCCTGGCCGGGGGCGGCTTCTCCTCCCGCCTCATGGAGGCGGTGCGCGTCCAGCGCGGGCTCACCTACGGCATCGGCGCGGGGCTCGACACGCTCTTCGGCCAGGGCTTCGTCGTGGGCTCCTCCGCCACCGACAACGCCAAGGTGGGGGAGGCGATGGCCGTCACCCGCGCCGAATGGGCCCGCATGGCGGCCGAGGGCCCGACGGCGGAGGAACTGGCGGATGCCGTCGCCTTCCTGACCGGCAACCTGCCGCTGCAATTCACCGACAGCCGCCGCATCGCCGGCACGCTGCTGGCGCTCCGCCGCAACAACCGCCCGGTCGATTGGCTCGACAAGCGCAGCGACCGCCTGCGGGCCCTGACGGTGGAGGGGCTGCGCGGCGTGGCGGGGCGGCTGCTGAAGCCGGAGGCACTGTCGGTCGCCATCGCGGGGCGGCCGGAGGGGGTCTGATTCCGCTGGCATCGGCGCGGGTGTTCCTGATAGGTTCCCAAGACCACGCCTGAGGCATGCGCCGGTGATTCCGGGAAAGGCGCTGCCTTTCCCGGACCCTATCCGCCCAAAGGGACCAAGGTCCCGAGACGGGCCTGGACCGTCGTCAGTTGGCGTGGCGCCAACATGCCGCGGTCCAGGGTCCCGCTGGACCCTGGCGGGGGGTGCAGGGGGGCGGAGCCCCCATGCGAAAAACGGTGCTAAACGCACCTAATCGGCATAATCGGCTAAATCCGCTGTATTCTTAGTGGCCTCAAAGCCACAGCCGAGCCCGCCGCTTGACCCGGAAGCCCGCGCCTCCGCATATGCCCGTCATGTTCCGGCAGCCCGCCCTTCGAATTAGCGGCCCGGCCCTCCGCTGAGGGTCGGGACACGCCGCGCGCCGAACACCCCCTTTCCGCCGCCCGCCCCGCCGGGCCGCCCGGGACACCACCGATGACCGACAGCCCCGCCACCGCCGAAGCCGCTGCCCGCGACTACCGCGGCACCGTCTTCCTGCCCAAGACACCCTTCCCCATGCGCGGCGACCTGCCGAAGCGCGAACCCGAATGGATCGCCCGCTGGCAGAAGATGGACCTCTGGTCGAAGCTGCGGGAACGGTCGAAGGACCGGAAGAAGTTCGTCCTGCATGACGGCCCGCCCTATGCGAACGGCCCGCTCCATATCGGCCACGCCCTCAACAAGATCCTGAAGGACGTCATCAACCGCGCCGCCCAGATGGCCGGCCATGATGCCGACTACGTCCCGGGCTGGGACTGCCACGGCCTGCCGATCGAATGGAAGATCGAGGAGGAATACCGCTCCAAGGGCAAGGACAAGGACAGCGTCCCCGTCCTCGACTTCCGCGCGGAATGCCGCGCCTATGCGCAGCACTGGCTCGGCGTGCAGCGGGACGAATTCACCCGCCTCGGCGTCTTCGGCGACTGGCAGGGCCGCTACGCGACGATGGACTTCCCGTCGGAGGCCGTGATCGCCGGCGAGATCGGCAAGTTCCTGATGAACGGCTCGCTGTATCGCGGGCTCCGCCCCGTGATGTGGAGCCCGGTCGAGAAGACGGCGCTGGCGGAAGCGGAGATCGAGTACCACGACCATGTCTCGCCCACGCTGCACGCGCTGTTCCGCGTGCTGCGCGCGCCGTCCTCGCCCGGCCTGGTCGGCGCGGATGTGGTGATCTGGACGACGACGCCCTGGACCATCCCGGGCAACCGCGCGCTGGCCTATGGGCCGGAGCTGACCTACGCCGAGATCCATGTGGACAGCGTCGCCGAGGGCGCGCTGGTGAAGCCAGGTGCCCGGATGCTGGTGGCGCTCGCGCTGCTGCCGCAATTCTGCGTCGACGCTCGCGTCGCAACGCACACGCTGGTCCGCACCTTCCCGGGCACGGAGTTCGAAGGGGCGGCCTGCGCGGCGCCGCTGCGGGGACACGCCGGCGCCTACAACCATGATGCGCTGATGCTGGCCGGCGACTACGTCACCGACGATGCCGGCACGGGCATCGTCCATATCGCGCCGAGCCATGGCGAGGAGGACTTCGCCCTCGTCGTCGCGCATAACCGCGCGCATCCGGACAGCCGCATCGAGATCCCGGAATGCGTCGGCGATGACGGCACCTACACCGTCCAGGCCCCGGGCTTCGAGGGCCAGCACGTCTTCAAGGCGCACACATCGGTCTATGCCGCGCTGACCGAACTCGGCACGCTGGCCGCGACGGGCAAGCTGCAGCACAGCTACCCGCATAGCTGGCGGTCCAAGAAGCCGGTGATCTACCGCGCCACGCCGCAATGGTTCATCGCCATGGATGACGAGCGCCAGATCCGCGCCAAGTCGCTCGATGCCATCGCGAAGACGCACTTCGTCCCCGATATCGGCCGCAACCGCATCGGCAGCATGGTCGCCGCGCGGCCGGACTGGTGCATCAGCCGCCAGCGCGCCTGGGGCGTGCCCATCGCCGTCTTCGTGGAGAAGCGCACGGGCGAGCCGCTGCGCGACCCGACCGTCATGGCCCGCATCCTGGAGGCTTTCCGCGTGGAGGGCGCCGATGCCTGGTACCAGCCCGGCGCCGCCGCCCGCTTCCTCGGCAACGAACGCAATCCTGACGACTACGAGCAGGTCATGGACATCGTCGATGTCTGGTTCGAGTCCGGCAGCACCCACGCCTTCGTCCTGCCGCCGCGCGGCCTGCCCTTCCCGGCGGACCTCTACCTGGAAGGCTCCGACCAGCATCGCGGCTGGTTCCATTCCTCGCTGCTGGAGAGCGTCGGCACCAACGGCGTCGCGCCCTTCAAGGCGATCCTGACGCATGGCTTCGTGCTCGATGAGCAGGGCCGGAAGATGTCGAAGTCCCTCGGCAACGTCACCGCGCCCCAGGACGTGATGAAGCAGTACGGCGCGGACATCCTGCGGCTCTGGGTGATGAACGCCGACACCGCGCTCGACCTCCGCATCGGGCCGGAGATCCTGAAGCAGCAGGCGGAGCTCTATCGCCGCATCCGCAACACGCTGCGCTGGCTGCTCGGCAGCCTCGATGGCTTCTCCGAGGCGGAAAAGGTCCCGCACGACCAGCTGCCGGAGCTGGAGCGCTGGGTGCTGCACCGGCTGACGGAGCTGGATGCGAAGCTGCGCGCCGCCGCCGATCCCGCCAGCCCGACGCGCTTCGACTGGACCGGCGTCTATCCCGAGATCCACCATTTCTGCTCGACGGATCTCAGCGCCTTCTACTTCGACATCCGCAAGGATGCGCTCTACTGCGACGCGCCGGACAGCCTGCGGCGACGTGCCGCGCGCACGGTGCTGGACGTGCTGCATCGCTGCCTCTGCGCCTGGCTCGCCCCCGTGCTGGCCTTCACGGCGGAGGAAGCCTGGCTGGCGCGCTTCCCCTCGGAGGATGGGTCCATCCACCTCGAGGACTGGCCCGCCATCCCGGCCGAGTGGCGGGACGAGGCGCTGGCGGCGAAGTGGGCGCGCATCCGCGAACTCCGCGGCACGGTGACGACGCAGCTGGAAGCGCTGCGCAACGCGAAGGAGATCGGCTCCTCCCTCCAGGCCGCGGTCACGCTGCGCCTGCCCGAAGGGGATGCGCTGCTGGATGCGGAGCGCTGGGCGGAGATCCTCATCGTCTCCGACGTCGCGATCGAGGCCGGCGAGCCCCCGCATGAAGCGGGCAAGGCGCCGGGAGAGAAGTGCGAGCGCTGCTGGCGCGTCCTGCCGGAAGTGGTCGGCCACCCCGGGAAGCTCTGCCGCCGCTGCGACGCGGTGGTCGGCTGACCCCATGCTGCGCATCGGGCTGATCCTGGCGGCGATCGTGCTGGTCGCCGACCAGGTCTCGAAGTGGTTCATCCTCTACGTCGTGGCCCTGCCGCAGGTGGGCCACATCCCGCTGCTGGCACTCGGCCCCTTCGGCTTCGACCTGACCATGGTCTGGAACCGCGGCGTCACCTTCGGGATGTTCGCGGGCGACAGCCTGTGGACGCAGGTCGCGCTCGGCGTCATGGCGCTGCTGATCGCGGGCTTCCTGCTGCGCTGGATGGCGCGGGCGGAAAACCGCCTGACGGCGCTCGCGCTCGGCGCCGTGGTCGGGGGCGCGGTCGGCAACGTGATCGACCGGGCCCGCTTCGGCGCCGTGGCGGACTTCGCCGATGCCCATGCCTGGGGGTGGCACTGGTACGTGTTCAACGTGGCGGATGCCGCCATCGTGATCGGCGTCTGCTGCCTGCTCGCGGATGCCTTGTTCCGGCCATCGGGCAGGGGTAAGGATCAGGCGCCATGACCCGCATCCGCACCCTCCTGCTCGGCCTGCCGCTCGCAGCTACGCTCGCGGGCTGCGGCGGCGATACCGCCCGCTCCCTCGGCTTCACGCGGGATCCGCCGGACGAGTTCCAGGTCACGACCCGCGCGCCGCTCTCCGTGCCGCCGCGCATGGTGGACCTGCCGCCGCCCACGCCGGGCGCGCCCCGCCCGCAGGACCAGGCCCGCGCGCCGGCCGCCATCCTGGCCGGCGGCGCCGCCGGCGCCACCGCCGCCGCGCCGTCGGGCGCCGAGCGCGCGCTGCTGGCCCAGGCCGGCGGCCCCGTCACCGGCGATGTCCGCCGCGCGGTGGATGCCGAAAGCCTGCGGCTGGACCGGCCGGAGCGCAGCATCGTCGATCGCCTGATGTTCTGGCGCGAGGCCCCGCCCCCCGGCATCGCCGTGGATTCGACGCGGGAAGCCCAGCGCCTGCGGGAGAATGCGGCGCTGGGGCGTGAGACGACGGACGGCACCACCCCCATCGAGCAGCCCGCGGCGACCAACAGCCGCACCGGCATCCTCAACCGCCTCTTCTGAGGCGCGGCCGCCCCGGGGAGGCCCGGGGCGAGGTTCGGGGACGAGGCTCGGGACAAGGCTTGGATGCGGGCCGGGTTCACTCCCCGGTCCCGCGCCCCTATCTAGGCGGCTTACCCTCCCCGACTGGTAGCTGCCCGTGACCGATCCGACGTCGCCTTCCGCCACGCCCGCCTTCCTGAACCATGACCGCCCGCCGGTGCCGGACCTGGTCGTCCCGCGCGGCGTGCTGCCCTTCCACCTGGAGGAACGGCCCGTCCGCGGCCGCCTGGTGCGGCTCGGCGCCCTGGCCGATGCGCTGCTCGGCCGCCACAGCCAGCACCCCGTGGTGCTGAAGCTGATGGGGGAGGCGCTGGCGCTGACCGCGGCGCTGGCCACCGCGCTGAAATACAAGGGGTCCTTCAGCCTCCAGGCCAAGGGCGACGGGCCCGTGACCATGCTGCTGGCGGATTGCACCGATGGCGGCGCGCTCCGCGGCACCGCCAAGGTGGATGCCGGGAAGCTGGAGGCGCTGCTGGCCCGGAACCCCGAGCCCAGCGCGCAGCAGCTGCTCGGCAAGGGCTACCTGGCCTTCACCTGCGACCAGGGCCCGGACATGGACCGCTACCAGGGCATCGTCGCCATCGAGGGCGACAGCCTGGCGGCGATGACCGGCGCCTATTTCGCGAATTCGGAGCAGCTGAAAAGCCAGGTCTGGCTGGCCTGCGGCCGCCACCTCTCCGGCTGGCGCGCCAGCGCGCTGGTGATCGAACGCGTGGCCGCCGATGGCGGCATCGGCGCCGCCGCGGATGCGGAGGAGCATGAGGATGCCTGGCACACCGCCCAGGTGCTGGCCAACACCATCACGCCGGCGGAACTGCTGGATGATGGCCTGTCGCCGGACCAGCTGCTGCACCGGCTGTTCCATGCCGAAGGCCTGGCCGCCGACCGCGCCCGCGCGCTGTCCTATGGCTGCCGCTGCTCCCGCGCGCGCCTCGCCTCCGTGCTGGAGAGCTTCGGGCAGGATGACCTGGACCACATGGCGGAAGCCGGGGCCATCACCATGACCTGCGAGTTCTGCGCGGTGGATTTCCGCTTCGACCGGGCGGAGGTCCGCGGCCAGGCCGGGCGCGCTTGAGCGGGACCGTTGCCCATCGGGCAAGGCCCGTGTCTAGTCAGCGCCGATTCCCGCCGGAGGCCCCGAACCCCATGACGATGCGCCGGTCGCTGCTCAAGGCCCCCCTGCTGCTCCCGCTCGGCCTCGCCGCCTGCGGGGGGGATCCCGAACCCGTGGCCCTGCCGCCGCTCGTCACCGGCTACCGGCACCTGACGCCGCTGCGCCTCAACGTCCAGGACATCGAGGTCGCGGACCCGCTGCCCGGCGCCGTCCAGATCTCCAGCCCCGCCCCCGCGCTGCGGCCGGATGTGGAGATGCGGCGCATGGCGGATGAACGCCTGGTGCCGGTGGGGACGGAAGGCCAGGGCCGCTTCATCATCAGCCAGGCGCGCTTCACCCGCGAAAGGCTGGCCGGCGGCGGGGGGCTCACCAGCCTCTTCGCCGGGGAGCCCGGGGAGCGCCTGACCTGCCAGCTGCTCTGCCGGCTGGAGATCCTCTCGCCCGAGGGCCGCCGCGTCGCCTTCGTGGAGGCCGAGGCCCGCCGCGGCCGCACCCTGCCGGATGGCGCCACCCCCGGCGCCCGCGCCCGCGCGGCGGAGGATGTGGTGCGCGACGCGATGGAGCAGCTGAACGTGGAGTTCGAGTTCCAGCTCCGCCGCACGCTCCGCGCCTGGATGCAGGATGCCGTGACCACCCCCGCCGCGCCGGCGCCGGAGACGGTGGAGCGCGAGGACCTCTCCGCCACCCGGCCCCGCTGAGGAACCCGCCCATGCCCGTCACCTTCGCCAACCCGGACGGCGTCCATGCCCCGGGATCGCGCTATTCCCACGCGGCCCTGGTGGAGGGTCCGGGCCGGCGCCTCGTCATCTCCGGCCAGATCGGCGTCCGCCCCGATGGCAGCATCGCCGCGGGCGGGGAGGCGCAGATCGCCCAGGCGCTGGCCAATCTCGGCGCCATCCTGGCCGCCCATGGCATGGGCCCCGCCAACATCGTGAAGATGGGCGTCTTCCTGACCGACCGCGCCCTGATCGGCCCCTGGCGGGCGGAGCGGGAGAAGTTCCTCGGCACGCTGGCGCCGACCAGCACCCTGCTGGTGGTGGCGGGCCTGGCCGATCCGCGCTTCCTGTTCGAGGTGGAGGCGGAAGCCGTCGCCTAGAGCACGCTGCGTTCAAATGAACGCAGCTCGTGCTCTAGAAGTCATTGAATCTAGAGCAAGAAATGCGTTCAGATGATTCCATCTGAACGCATATTGCTCTAGCCGTAGAGCGCCGCCAGCTGCGGCTCGCTGAACTGCTGCAGCTGCGCCTGGGTGAAGGCGGCGATCTGGCGGGCGCGGATGGCGGCCAGCTGCGCCGTCGTCACCGTCGCCAGCTGGCCATTGTCCAGCGCCGCCAGCGTGCCGGGGCGCATCGCCGCGAAGGCCTCCGCCCCCAGCGCCCCGATATCGCCGGGCTCCAGCGCCTGGAGCTGCAGCGTGGTCAGCCCCGGCGTATCCTCCGGCCCCAGCGCGGCCAGCGCATCGGTGGTCAGTGACGCCACCTGCGCCGTGGTCAGCGCCGCGATCTGCGTCGTGGTCAGCGCCCTGAGCTGCGTGGTGGTCAGGGCGCCGAGCTGGTCGGTCGTCAGCGCCAGCACCTGCACCGTGCTCAGCCCGCCGATCTGCGCGGTATCCAGCACGCCGATCTGCTCCGTCGTCAGCGCCCTGGTGGCGGAATAGCCCAGCGCGCCGACCTGCCCGGCGGAGAGCGCGCCGAGCATCGCCGTGGTCAGCGCGCCCATCTGGGCGGAGCCGAGCCCGCCCATCTGCGTGCTGGTCAGCCCCGCGATCCGCGTGCCGAGCGCGGCCAGCGTATCGGTGGTGAGCCCGGCGATGGCGCCGGAGGCCAGCGCCGGCAGGGCGGTGGAGGCGAGCGCCGTCACCGCCTCGCTCCCCAGCGCCGCCATCTGGGTGGAGACCAGGCCCGAAAGCTGCGTGGTGCTCATGGCCGGAAGCCGCGCCGTGAGGCTGGCGGGGCCGAGCCCGCCGATGGCCGCGGCCGGCAGCGCGCCGAACTGCGTCGTGGTCAGCGCCGCCACCTGGTCCGGCGACAGCGCCGCCAGCGCGGCGGAGCCCAGCGCGGCCACCTGGCCCGTCGTCAGCGCCCGCAGCTGCGTGGTGCCGAGGGCCGCCACCGCGCCGGGCTGCAGGCCGCCGATCACCGCTGGCGCCAGCACGACCAGCCGCGCCGTCCCCTGCGCCGCGACCGCGCCGGCCTGCAGCGCGCCGCCCTGGGTGGAGGTCAGCGCCGCCAGGCCATCCGTGGACAGCGCGGCGAGGAAGCCGGAATCCAGCGCGCCGACCGCCTCCGTGGACAGGCCGCGGAGGGTGGCGCTCGGCAGCGCGGCCAGGCCGGCGGTGCCGATCGCGGCCATGTCCTCCGCCGCCAGCGCGCCCGCCTGCCCGGCCGTGAGCGCCGCGACCTGCGTGGTGGCCAGCGCCGCCAGATGCGCCGTGCCCAGCGCGGCCAGGGTCGCCGGGCGCAGCGCGGCGATGGCGCCGGTGGAGAAGGTGGCGAACTCCCCCGCGTCCAGCGCCGCCACGGCCTCCGTCGCCAGGCCGGCGATGGCCTTGGTGGACAGCGCCGCCCATTGCGTGGTGCCGAAGCCGGCCAGCATGGTGGAGGTCAGCGCCGTGGCCTGCACCCGCGTCAGCGCGCCGAGCTGCGCCGTGCCCAGCGCGCCGATCCGGTCGGCACCCAGCGCCTCGACCTGGGAGGCGGTGAGGGCGCCGATCTGGGCGGTGGACAGCGTGGCGAAGCGCGCGGCCGGAAGCGTCGCCAGCCGTCCCGGCAGCACGCCCGACAGCGCCGCCGGCGCCAGCGCGGCGAGCCCGGTGGTGCCGAGCGCGTCCAGCGCCTCGCTCGTCAGCGCCGCGCCCTGGGCGGCGGTCAGGCCGCCGAGCTGGGTCGAGGACAGCGCGGCGAGCTGCGTCGTGGACAGGGCGGCGATGGCGGCGCTGGACAGCGCCGCGACCTGCGGCCGGCCGAGCGCGGCCAGGCCCGTGGTGCCCAGCGCCGCGACCGCCTGGTCCGACAGCCCCGCGATCCCGGTGGAGGAAAGGGCCGCGAGCTGGGTGGTGGCGAAGGCCGCGATGGCGGTGCTGGACAGCGCCGCCACCTGGGCGGAGCCCAGGCCCTGGAGCTGCCCCGGCAGCAGCCCCGCCAGCTGCGTCGTCGTCAGCGCCGCCAGCGTCGCCGGCGGGATGCCGCCGAGCGCGCCGGCGGAAAGCCCATCCAGCGCATCCACCGTGAGGCCCCGCACCGCCGCCGTGGAGAGGCCGGCCAGCGCGGCGGAGCCCAGCATCGCCACCTGCCCCGCGCTCAGCGCCGCCAGGCTGGCGGAGCCGAGCGCGGCCGTCTGCGCGGAGCCCAGCGCGCGGAGCTGCGGCAGCCGGAGCGCCGCCAGCGACGCCGTCCCCAGCGCGGCGAAGGCGTCCGAGGACAGGGCGGCGAGCGCGGCCGGCGGCAGCCCCGCCACCTGGTCCGGCCGCAGCGCGGCGATGGCGGTGGTGGACAGCGCGCCGAGCTGCGCGCCCCGCAGCGCCGCCATCTGGGTGCTGCCGAAGGCGCGCAGCTGGTCGGTGGACAGGCCGGCCAGATCCTCCGCACCCAGCCCCGCCATGCCATCGGCGGACAGCGCCGCGAGCTGCGTCGTCTCCAGCGACGCCACCTCCGGCGCCGTCAGCGCCTCCACCTGCGCGCGGCCCAGCGCGCGGATCTGGGTGGTGGTCAGCGCGTCCAGGTCCGCGCTGTCCAGCGCCGCCACCTGCGCCACGGTCAGCAGCGCCATGGCGGAGGCGCTGATGGCCGCGAGCTGCGCGCCGGAGAGGTCGCCGACATCCGCCGCCGCGATGGCCGCGAGCTGCCGCCCCTCCATCGCCGCGACCTGGGTGGAGGAGAGCGCGGCCAGGCCATCCCCGGACAGGCGGGCGACGGCGGCGGCGCGCAGCCCCGCGACCGCGGTGGGGGAGAGGGCGGCGATCTGCCCCGTGCCCAGCGCCGCCACCTGGGCGGGCTTGAGGGCCGCGACCTGCTGGCGCGTCAGGCTGCCGATCTGCGCGGTGGACAGCGCCGCCACCTGGTCCGTCCGCAGCGCGGCGATCCCCGCCGTCGGCATGGCCGCCAGCGCCGTCGCGCCAAGGGCGCCGATCGCCGCCGTGCCGAGCGCCGCCACCGCCTGGGGCCGCAGCGCCGCAAGCTGCGTGGCGCCCAGCGCCCCGGCCTGGGTGGCGGACAGCCCCGCGGCCTGGAGGGGCGAGAGCGCGGCGATGCCGGCCGGCGCGATGGCGCGCATCTGCGGGGCGCCGAGCGCGGCCAGCTGGCCGGAGGCGAGGGCGCCGACCGTGCGCGCCTGCAGGGCGGCGATGCCCGCGGTGCCGAAGGCGGCCAGCTGCGCGCTGCCGAGCGCCGGCGCCTGGGTGGAGGAAAGGCCGGACCAGGCGCGGCCGGGGATCTTGCCGATCGCCTCCGGCGTCAGCGCCGCCAGCTGGTCCGCCCGCATCACGGCGATGGCCTGCGGCGTCATGCGCGCGAGGAAGGGGTCGCCGAGCCCGGCGACCTGGTCGGGCGTCAGCGTGTTGATCGTCAGGCTCTGGCCCGCGGCCCGCAGCGTGACTGATGTGACCTGCATCGCCTCCGGCCCTTCCGCCGCGCCGCAGGTCGGGGACCGGCACGGGGGGAACAGGATGGCCTGGCGATGGTGAATATTTCGCGGCGAGGACGGCCGCGGGGGCGGGGGGCCGCCTGGCCCCCCGGCAGGCTCAGCCCTCCGCGCCCAGGCGCGGGGAGCCGATCATCGCCATGAATTCGCGGCGGGTGGAGGCATCGTCGCGGAAGGCGCCGAGCATGCGGGAGGTCACCATGCTGACGCCCGGCTTGTGGATGCCGCGCGTGGTCATGCACTGGTGCTGCGCCTCGATCACCACGGCGACGCCCTTGGGCTTCAGCACCGTCTCGATCGTGTTGGCGACCTGCGCCGTCAGCTTCTCCTGGATCTGCAGGCGCTTGGCATAGGCTTCCAGCACGCGGGCGAGCTTGGAGATGCCGACCACGCGGCCATCCGGGATATAGGCGATGTGCGCCCGGCCGATGATCGGCACCAGGTGGTGCTCGCAATGCGATTCCAGGCGGATGTCGCGCAGCACGACCATCTCGTCATAGCCGTCCGTCTCCTCGAAGGAACGGGCCAGCAGCTCGACGGGATCGGTGTCGTAGCCGCCGAAGAATTCCTCATAGGCGCGGGCGACGCGGGCGGGGGTATCGACCAGGCCCTCCCGGTTCGGGTCGTCGCCGGCCCAGAGCAGCAGGGTGCGGACGGCGGCCTCGGCCTCGGCACGCGAGGGACGCTGCAGGGTGGAGGCCTGGGGGGCGGCGATGCTGGGCGGGGTCTGGATGTTCACGGTCTTTGCTTCCTGATGGCGTCTGGATGCGGCGTCTGTCTTGGCGCGCCGCCGCGTCACGGCGCCTTCCTCTGGACGGGCAGATGGGGCGGGTTCCGGATCGCGCAATGCTTCGTGAACCCTTGCATGCCCCCTCCGCGTGGCCCGCATGGTGCCGGGGTGGGGTGGGGTCAGGTGGGGGGCTCGCCCTGCACGGGCTGGCTGCCCACGGCGCGCAGCAGCATGGTGATGGCGGCGGAGGCCGCGTCCACCGCCTCCGAATCATTGCCCTTGGCCACCAGCGCCACGCCGCCGCCGCCCATGCGGTAATAGGGGTAGCTGCCGATATCGAGGTCGGGCCACCGCTTCTGGATGTCGGCCAGCCCCTCCGCGATCCGCCCCTCCATCACGCCATTGGCGTGGACGGTGCGGGAGGCGATGGGCGGCCCGCCCTGCAGGGAGGGGGCCAGCGCCTCGAACATCGCCTGCATGATGCGCGGCACGCCGGCCATGACATGGACATTCTCCATGCTGAAGCCCGGCGCGATGGAGATGGCGTTGTCGATCAGCCGGGCGCCGCGCGGCATGGTGCCCATGCGCTGGCGGGCGGCATTGAACTCGCCCGGCTTGTAGTGGCGCTCCAGCCGCCCCCAGGCCTCCGGGTGCGGTTCCCAGGGCACGCCGAAGGCGGCGGCGATGCATTCGCTGGTGATGTCGTCATGCGTCGGCCCGATGCCGCCGGTGGTGAAGACGTGGTCGAACTTCCGGCGGACCTCGTTCACCGTCGCGACGATGGTGTCGCGGATGTCGGGGATGACGCGCACTTCCCGCAGCGGGATGCCGATCTCGCCCAGCCGCGTCGCGAGGAACTTGATGTTGGCGTCCTGCGTGCGGCCGGACAGCACCTCGTTGCCGATGACGAGGAGGCAGGCGACGGGATTCGATTCGGTCATGCAGCGGAGTCCTGGCGGCAGGCGGGTGCCGATGATGGCGAGGGGCCGGGCGCGCCGCTACAGGAAATCCCGCAGCAGCGCGACCAGCGGCTTGTCCGCCGGCGGCATGGCGTAGTCCGCCAGCTTCTGCGGCCGCACCCAGGCCAGGGCCTGTCCCTCCACCGCCGTCACCGGGCCGGACCAGCGCCGGCAGAGATAGAGCGGCATCAGCAGGTGGAAGGCCTCGTAGCCGTGGCTGGCGAAGGCGAAGGGCGCCAGGCAGCTTTCCGCGACATCGATCGCCAGCTCCTCCTTCAGCT
Source organism: Falsiroseomonas ponticola (assembly GCF_016805305.1). Classification (GTDB taxonomy): domain Bacteria; phylum Pseudomonadota; class Alphaproteobacteria; order Acetobacterales; family Acetobacteraceae; genus Falsiroseomonas; species Falsiroseomonas ponticola. Next base: position 430,976 of record NZ_JAERQN010000002.1, read on the forward strand.
CCCGGATCAGGGCGGCTTCCGGCGTCTCCCCGGCATGGACCTTGCCGCCGGGGAATTCCCAGAGGCCCGCGAGCGGCTTGCCTTCCGGCCGCCGCGCCAGCAGCACGCGGCCATCGCCATCGATCAGCGCGCAGGCGGCGACCAGGAGGATCTTCTTGCCCGGCGCCCCGGCGGGCCCATCGGCCAGCGCCGGCGCGGCGGGCGGGGTGGCGGAAGGGGCGGGGGTGGGCAGGTCGGCACGGGTCATGGCGAAGAGCTTGACCGGCATCGGCCCGCCCCGCGCAACGAAATCCCGCACGCCCTCCCCCGTCTCCCGGAAGCCGATGCGGGCCAGCAGCTTCTGGCTGCGTTCGTTGTCCACCAGGGCGGAGGCGACCAGGCGGTCCACGTCGATATGGGCGAAGGCCCAGCTGACGATGCGCGCCGCGGCTTCCGGCCCCACGCCATGGCCCCAGAAGCGGCGGCCGACCCAGTAGCCCAGCTCCGCCTCCCGCTTCGCCGCATCGCGCGTCAGGCCGATGCAGCCCACCAGCACCTCCCGCTCCTCCGCCGTGTCGGCGCCTTCCAGCCCGGTGATGGCGAGGTGCCAGGCCAGCCCCTCCGCCATCTGCGCGCGGGTGGAGGCGATCCATTCATCCGCGAGGTCGCGGGGATAGGGGAAGGGCACGCGCGCCAGGGTCTTGGCCACTTCCCAGTCATTCACCAGGCGGTGCAGGTCGGCCGCATCCTCCGGCCGCAGGGGGCGGATGGTCAGGCGTTCCGTGCGCAGCGGCGTGAAGGGCGGCGGCGCGAGGGGATCCGGCTCATCCCCGGGGGGCGAGGCGGCCGGCGCAAGGGGGGAGGTGGTCGCCATGGGTAGGGCGGGGTCCTGCGGCGTTCGAACGGGGCGATCCCGCCCGCCGGGCCGATCACGACCTGGTGGGTGGGGGTTGCCCCGGTCTTAACGCCGGGACTCGGGCGCTGTCAGGCGGCGTGCCGGGGGCGGGCGGAAAGTTTCCGCCGCTGTGTCCCGCGCGCCCCTCGTCTCAGCTGCGATACGACCCGTTGATGTCGATGTAGCCATGCGTCAGGTCGCAGGTCCACACGGTCGCCTTGCCGCGGCCGAGGCCGATATCGACCTCGATATGCACTTCCCGGCCCTTCATGTGGGCGACGACCGGCGTCTCGTCATAGCCCGGCACCACGCCGCCTTCGCGGGCCATCCAGGTGCCGCCGACGGCAACCGAGAGGCTGTCGCGGTCCGCGGGCTCCCCCGCCTTGCCGACGGCCATGACGATGCGGCCCCAATTCGCGTCCTCGCCCGCGATCGCGGTCTTCACCAGCGGCGAATTGGCGATGGACATGGCGATGCGGTGCGCGGACTTCGCGCTGACCGCGCCGGTGACGTCGATCTGGATCAGCTTCTGCGCGCCCTCTCCGTCGCGCGCGACCATGAGGGCCAGGTCCATCAGCACCTCATGCACCGCGCGGGTGAAGTCGCGCAGCATCGCGCCGCCCTCGGCCGGGACGCGGGGGTGCTTGGTGGCGCCGGTGGCGAACATCAGCACGGTGTCGCTGGTGGAGGTGTCGCTGTCGACCGTGACGCAGTTGAAGGAACGGTCGCTGCCCTTGGAGAGGATCTTCTGCAGCACGGGCGCGGGAATCTTCGCGTCGGTCGCCAGGAAGCAGAGCATCGTCGCCATGTCGGGCGCGATCATGCCGCTGCCCTTGGCGATGCCGCTGACCGTCACGGTCGCGTCGCCGATCCTGGCCGTCCGGGTCGAGCCCTTGGGGAAGGTGTCGGTGGTCATGATGGCGCGGGCCGCGCCCTGCCAGCCATCATCGCCCAGCGCGCCGAACAGGCCGGGCAGGGCGGCCACCAGCTTCTCGGTCGGCAGCTTCTCCCCGATCACGCCGGTGGAGGCGAGGAAGACCTCCTTCGGCTTGCAGCCCGCGAGCTGCGCCATGGCGGCCGCCGTGTCGGCGCAGGTCTGCCGGCCGGCCTTGCCGGTGAAGACGTTGGAATTGCCGGCGGTCACCACCAGCGCGCGGGCCTTGCCACCCGCCAGTGCGGCGCGGCACCAATCCACCGGCGCGCCCGGGCACTTGTTCTTCGTGAAGACGCCCGCGACGGTCGTCCCCTGCGGGAAGACCATCATCGTCACATCCTCCCGCGTCGTGTAGCGGATGGCGGCGCGGCCGGAGCCGAGGCGCACCCCCGCCACCGGCGGCAGTTCCGGCAGGGGCAAAGCGAGGGGGGAGACGGGAAGGTCCTTGCCGGCCATGGGCGTCGTCTTCTTCTAGCGGCGGGGTTGGGCGGGGGCGGGCGCCGGCGGCGCGGCGCGGTCGAGCAGCGAGGGCGCGGGCGCCGGGCTGCCATCCATGCCGAAGCGCTCGATGCGCGCGGCGGCGCGGATGCGCTCCACCTCCGCGTTCACGCCTTCCTCGAAGGCGGTCTGGCGGAGACCCTCGCGGGCTTCCTCGAAGGGCGGCGGCGGCACGGCGCGGCGTTCCTCCACCTTGATGACGTGCCAGCCGAACTGGGTGCGGACCGGGGTGGTGCTGATCTGGCCGGGCTGCATGGCGAAGGCGGCCTCGGCGAATTCCGGGATCATGTCGCCGCGCTTGAAGAAGCCGAGGTCCCCGCCCTCGCGGGAGCCGGGGCCGGTGGAGCGGCGGCGCGCCACCTCGGCGAAATCGGCGCCGGGGCGGCGGGCCTCGGCCATGGCAGTGCGGGCCTCGGCCTCGGTCGGCGTCAGGATGTGGCGGGCGCGCACCTCCTCCTCCGCCGGGCGGGCGGCGATGTCACGCTGATAGCGGGCGCGCAGCGCCTCCTCGGTCAGCAGGGGCTGGACCGCGCGGGTGATCAGGGCCTGCTGGAGGGTCTCCTCCTCCACCCGGCGCAGCCGGGCGGCCACTTCCGGCTCCTGCGCCAGGTTGGCGGCGCGGGCGGCCTGGGTGATGGCCTTCTGGGTGATCATCTGGTCCAGCAGCAGGGGGAAGAGCATCTGCGGCGGCATGTTCCGCAGCTCCTCCGGCAGGCGGCGGGCTTCCTCCTGCACATCCTCCAGGCGGATCTCCTGCCCATCGACGCGGGCGACCACGGGATTGGCGGGTGGGGTGCCCTGGGCCAGGGCCATGCCGGCCGGCAGCATCAGGGCGGCGAACAGCAGGGCCGTGCGGCGCATTCGGGGGTTCTCCGTCAGGTGCCGGAACATGGCCGATGACGGTCACAGCCACAAGAACGGGGGGGTGGGGGTTGTGGCCCGGCGCCATCGCGTCGCCGGCCACGGCGCATCGCGTCGCCGGGGCTCGGCGCATCGCGTCGCCGGGGCCCGGCGCCGTCGCATTGCCGGGGCTCGGCGCATCGCGTTGACGTGGCGGGGTCGCCCGCCTATCTCTGCCGCTGCCGCGCCGCCGCCGGCAATGGGCCCTTGCCTGGCCGGCCGCGCCCCCCGATCCATTCGGCGCGGGCGCCCCGCCCGGCGGACCCGGGCCGGCGCCGCGCCGGCCGGAGACCCCAGGACCCCATGTTCCAACGCCTCGTCCGCGCCTTCTTTGGCACTTCCAACGACCGCCAGGTCAAGCGCTACCAGGCGCGGGTGCCGGCGATCAATGCGCTGGAGCCCAGCTTCGCCGCGCTGTCGGATGACGCGCTGCGCGCCAAGACCGCCGAGTTCCGCGCGGCGCTGGCCGCGGGCAAGACGCTCGACGACATCCAGGCGGAGGCCTTCGCGACGGTGCGGGAGGCCGCCAAGCGCGTGCTCGGCCTGCGGCACTTCGACGTGCAGATGATCGGCGGCATGGTGCTGCATGACGGCCGGATCGCGGAGATGAAGACCGGCGAGGGCAAGACCCTGGTCGCGACGCTGCCCGTCTATCTCAACGCGCTGCCCGCCAAGGGCGTGCATGTCGTCACCGTGAACGACTACCTGGCGAAGCGCGACAGCGAATGGATGGGGCGGATCTACCGCTTCCTCGGCCTCAGCGTCGGCGTCATCGTCCATGGCATGACGGATGACGAGCGGCGCGACGCCTATGCCTGCGACGTCACCTACGGCACCAACAACGAATTCGGCTTCGACTACCTGCGCGACAACATGAAGTACCGGCTGGAGGAGATGGTCCAGCGCGACTTCGCCTTCGCCATCGTGGACGAGGTGGACAGCATCCTGGTGGATGAGGCGCGCACGCCGCTGATCATCTCCGGCCCCACCGACGATACCTCGGAGCTCTACAACCGCGTGGACGCGGTGATGAAGGAGCTGGTGAAGGACAAGTCGCTCTACGAGAAGGACGAGAAGTTCAAGACCGTCCATCTGCTGGAGAACGGCACGGAGGCGCTGGAGCAGGCGCTGACGGCGGCGGGGCTGCTGACGGAGGGCAACCTCTACGACAGTTCCAACGTCACGCTGGTGCACCACGCCAACCAGTCGCTGCGCGCGCATGTCCTGTTCACCAAGGACGTGGACTACATCGTCCGCCAGGACAAGGTCGTCATCATCGACGAATTCACCGGCCGCATGATGGAAGGCCGCCGCTACTCCGACGGCCTGCACCAGGCGCTGGAGGCGAAGGAGCATGTGACGGTCCAGCCCGAGAACCAGACGCTGGCCTCCATCACCTTCCAGAACTACTTTCGTCTGTATCCCAAGCTCGCGGGCATGACGGGAACCGCTTCCACGGAAGCGGACGAGTTCGCGGAGATCTACAAGCTCGAGGTCGTGGAGATCCCGACCAACGTGCCGGTCGCGCGCATCGATTCCGACGACGAGGTCTACAAGTCCGCGCGCGAGAAGTACGAGGCGGTGGGCACGCTGATCGAGGAGGCGCGGGCCAAGGGCCAGCCCATCCTGGTCGGCACCACCAGCATCGAGAAGAGCGAGCTGATCAGCGAGATCCTGAAGAAGCGCGGCGTGCCGCACCAGGTGCTGAACGCGCGCTACCACGAACAGGAAGCCGGCATCGTGGCGCAGGCCGGCCGGCCCGGCGCCGTCACCATCGCCACCAACATGGCCGGCCGCGGCACGGACATCCAGCTCGGCGGCAATGCCGACATGCTGGCCCGCGCCGAGGTCGGCAACAGCGACAGCCCGGAATACGAGGCCGCGCTCGCCCGCCACAAGGCGGAGGTGGAGGCCGTGCGCCCGGCCGTGAAGGCCTCCGGCGGCCTGCTCGTCATCGGCACGGAGCGGCATGAGAGCCGGCGCATCGACAACCAGCTGCGCGGCCGCTCCGGCCGCCAGGGCGACCCGGGCGCCAGCCGCTTCTTCCTCTCGCTCGAGGACGACCTCATGCGGATCTTCGGATCCGACCGCATGGGCGGGATGCTCCAGAAGCTCGGCCTGAAGGAGGGGGAGGCGATCGTCCACCCCTGGATCAACAAGGCGCTCGAGAAGGCGCAGAAGAAGGTCGAGGCGCGCAACTTCGACACGCGCAAGAACCTGCTGAAATACGACGACGTCATGAACAACCAGCGCAAGGAGGTCTATGCCCAGCGCCGGTCCTTCATGACCGCGCCGGACGTGGCGGAGACGGTGGCCGAGATGCGGCGGGAGACGATCGGCAAGCTGGTCGATGCCGCGATCCCGGAGAACGCCTATCCCGAGCAGTGGGACCTGGCCGGGCTGCAGGAGAAGGTGCTGAACATCCTGGGCCTCGACCTGCCCGTCGCCGACTGGGCGCGGGAGGAGGGGATCGACGAGACGCAGGTGCGGGAGCGGCTGGAGAAGGCCGCGGACGAAGCCTACGCCGCGCGCGTCGCCAATATCGGCCCCGACCTGATGCGCATGGTGGAGAAGAGCCTGCTGCTGCAGATCTTCGACGCGGTGTGGAAGGAACACCTGCTGTCGCTGGACCATCTGCGCCAGGGCATCGGGCTGCGCGCCTATGGCCAGCGGGACCCGCTGAACGAATACAAGTCCGAGGCCTTCAACCTGTTCAACGGCATGCTGGAGGATCTGCGGGAGCGCACCACCAGCGTGCTGATGCGCATCGACATCCGCCCGGACGCCCCCCCGCCCATGCCGGAGCCGGTGCGGGTGATGGACATGCGCCACGATGCGCCGCCGAACGAGCTGGAATACGCGGATGGCCCGCCGCCGCCCATGGAATACGGCACGGCGACGCAGGCCGCCCGCCAGCCCATGGTGGCCGCCAGCGTGGACCCGAACGACCCCGCCACCTGGGCGGCGACGCCGCGCAACGCGCCCTGCCCCTGCGGGTCGGGCAAGAAGTACAAGCACTGCCACGGTCGCGCATAGCGCCCAATGAAATCAATGTGGTAGCAGCCAAGCCTAAGGGTTTTGGCTGTTAGGCACTTGCTGGGCACATGAAAATCCTGCAGGCAGTTATGCAGAAGTTAGGCATAACGAGCGGCAGGATTATATGCCCACAAATCCCACCCATGCACTGCATGATGGTCTGCTACAGCTGTTCCTGCGCAACGGGCTGTGGCAGGCACGGGTGTATCTGGGTCACGGTCGCTATCTGTGGCGCAGCCTGAAAACCGTAGACCTTGAACGTGCCAAGCAGCTGGGCACGCAGCTGTTCTACGAGACCCAGTTCAAGCTCAAAGCTGGCTTGCCCACGCATCAGCGCAGCCTGGACAGCGTGATCTCAGAATACGTGAGCTGGCGCGAGCGAGACAACGCACAGGGCAAAGCAGCACACAACAGCACCAGCAAGTTCACCAGCGACCACATGCTCAGGCAGGTTCAGCGGGTGGTGAAATTCTGGCGTGCATATGCAGGCAACCGCGCCATTGAGGTCGTGGACGACAAGCTGCTGGCTGGCTACGTGAAGTGGCGCAAATCTTACTATGAGCACATGGTGGAACTGCCCCGGAATGCTCAGCTGCATCCTGCTGACAAGACTTTGCAGTGGGAGATAATGCTGGGCAAAGCCATCATCAAGTTTGCCCATGATGCTGGCTATCGCGGCAACAAGCCGCTGCCCACATTCACCTTTGTGCCCAAGGTGAAACGTGTGCGACCTGCGTTCACCATCCCCGAATATCGTGCACTCTATCGCGCCATGCGTGCCTGGATTGTAGAGGCAGATAATCCGCGGTCTCGCTACACAAGGCAGCTGCTGCGTGATTATGTGTTGGTGCTGGCAAACTCAGGCATACGGGTGGGAGAAGCCAACAATCTGCGGGTGAGTGATGTGGTGCCGTTCGTGGATGCGCTGGACAGGCACAACGTGGAACTGCATGTGCGTGGCAAGACGGGTGCTCGTGTGGTGATCCCACGTGTGGCAGTCGCAAAGTATGTGTCTCGGGTGCTGGCTCTGCGTGAAAGCTACTCAGCCCATGATCGGGTGTTCGTCATGCAGGATGGTGGCGCAATCACCACGCTCATCGATCAGTTCAACACTGTGCTCGCTCGGGCTGGCTGCACGCACAATAGCTCGGGTGAGAAGTTCACACTCTATAGCTTGCGGCATTTCTACGCGGTCATGAGCATTCGTGCAGGCATCGATATCTACATGATCGCCCGCAACATGGGCACCAGCGTGGCTATGATTGAAGCCTACTATGGCAAGGCAGCCACGCCTGCAGCACGGGCTGCGCAGCTCGGTGGTCACACCTACGGCTGACCAGTTGGGTGGTGTTGCACCTTGATTTGCCACATGAGCAGGCAGTGTGCATAGGATTAGTCACGGCTATCAAAAGGCAGCCACGCCCCAGAGTGAGGCTGTGGCTTTTGATGGTCGTGACTACCTCAGCGACTGCTGATGCCACCACCTTTTACCGATCCGGTCACACAAATTCGCCACCCTGGTCGGCGGCGACAAGGCTCTCCATGCTAAGTTGGTTGAGGATTAGAATGCGGAGCGACGACCAGGACATTCTCGGAATGCTAGATTCCAGGCGTTCTGTAGTCTTTCCAGGGAGGGCATCGGATGTAAGGCGCGAGGCGCAACTACTCGCAAATTTTCATCGCCCACAATTATCATGGGGATGCCGCCAAGGTTCTGCGCCATGATTCTGAAACCGTTCAGATTAATTTCTCTAATATCAATCCGTTCCCTGACTATCGTCGTCGCGCTGATTTCAGGTGTGGAGCGGACTGGTGTCGCCACCAAAGTCATCACGCATTTGTGAGAGCCCTGATAGCCAGAAATCCATGCTCCGTGACTCAGTCTCTGTTGCAGTAGAGAGCTCTCAAGGGCTTCTCGATCCGACTGGTGTTGCCGAAAAGAAAGCTGCCCGCCGCTTATTTGAATATTCTCGTCACTGAATTGAGTGTAGTTCAATATCTGTTCCAACAATGTTTTTGGTCTCGTGTCGTATGTCTGCCAGAAACCGATCGCCTGTTGGGCGGATATGCGTTGCCCCTGCTGTGCAGAAGCTGTGCCTATCAGAAGAACTGAAGACAAGATAGCCGTTAAATGAGAGCGTATTCCATATTTCATGTATGGTCTCCCGTGCCCCTCTTTGATGTTAACCGGCTCCACGATGCGCCTTACGGGTCCAGTTCGAAACGGCGCGTGCGATCGACATTCCTTGCTCACCTGCAACCTTCGTTGTCGCAACCCGCTCATTCCAAGTTATTGACGTTCCCTCGACCACATTTGCTAGCTCATGCACCGCTGAATTACGCAACTTCGACCAGGACCGTACGCCTCTCAAAAGCTGCCTACCGGCATCGGACAGGGGCGCTGATGTGAGCAACTGTGAGGCAGATTGACTGGCTGCTCGAATTTTCCGGGATTTTTCAGACTGACCGGCTAGATGCGCGATGCGCGCTTCGAGCCTGTCAGCTATAACGCTTTCGCTGAGGGCGATCACTTCCAGCTAACAGCCCTGCCTCGCGGCGTGCTCCATTGCCCGCAAGAGCCGGCATAGATTCCGCGCCGCTCCTGTCCAACTAAACTGCTTCCGCCGGTGCTTGCTGGTTTTCGCGATAAGTTCATGGCTGGACTACTCCGAAGCTGTCTGAATGAGCAGACAAAACGAGCGGGGCAATCTCAGCAAGACGCTTGAGGAGGGCATTCGAGATCGATAACCGCTTTTGCCGCGGCGATACCACTCGGCTGCCTGCAAGAAATCACGCTGCACGCCGCGACCATTTTCGAACATAAAGCCCAGCGTGTTCATGATGCCTGTGTGACCACGCTCGGCAGCCTAGCCGTACAAGTGCGCAGCCTCAGCGTCGTTGCGCTCGGTACCCTCAGCATTCGCGTATGCCCAAGCCAAGGCATGACCAGCTGCCACATATTCAGCCTGTGCCGCCTGCTGATATGCCGCGAAGCTCTCCGTGAACCTGCGCGCGCTGTCGTGTGCAAGACCCAGCTGGTAGCGAAGGCGTGCATTGTTGGCGTCCGTACGCAGAGCTGCGTCACGGGCAGGGATGGCGCGTGCAGGATCACGCTCTGTGAAGGCTACAGGATCAGCAACTCGCTGCCTGTCATCAAGATGTGCAGTGAGCACATCGCAGGCTGTGACTCGATTGGGCCGCGCATGTGCTGGGGACGCACATAGCGTGATCGCTGCCACGCTGGCGAGTAGGCAGAAGCGAGATAGCTCTGATGCGAAACAGGACGTCTCAGCCATACCTACTGGTTTCCCAAAGAGTGGAGTGACATATAAAATTTTCATACTCCATCAAATGGGAATAATAGTTGCGCGCTAGCGTGAGCAGGATGGAGGGCTACTATCACAAGGCTGCCACGCCCCAGAGCCAAGCTGCGGATCTGGGTGATCCCTGATATGCCCTGCCAGGATCGCCAATCAGCTAGACGCCAACGCAACACCAGATAGCAACAGCAGGCGTATCGGCGCACCATTACATTAAGAATGCTTACGCACGCCGAACTCCTCATTGAACAATCCTAGCAAACCACCTAACAGAGCTATTTCCAACAGATAGACCATTTGGCTGAATTATGACGGAAAATCCAATGAGGGAGCAGTTTATCCTTACAAATTGCGCTCCGGTATCAATGTATCTACCTGAGCTCAAGGACGACGATCCCATTCGCGGCGCATCCCAATTGTCCTGGGTAATCATTCGACCTCGAACTGTGCACTGGCTCGCGTCATTATTGAACGTCATTTGGGTGATGCCCACTGGAATGCCAAGCCGCACGCCAGTTTCATCGCGCCATTCGAATGTCCTTCCCGCGATGAATGCGCGCGCCCCCTCCAAAGAAGTGACGTCAGAAGGATTCGCACGCTGCTGTGCTGGTAATCCGCTAGCATTGGATGTGGCTGCAAGCCCAGCAGCGCCAGCCATTGCGATACCAGCTACAAGCGAAGCTCGATCGCCGCGATTTACCGCAGCAACCAGTGAAGCGTCGCGCGCAAAATTACCATCGACCATAACGGACGTTATTGCTCCTTCAACTGATGCAAGTTCTCTGCATGGCAAGGAAATTAGATGAGTAACCGTGGCGGTGTCGCGCCCGGAAAAAATCGCCGCAAACGTACTTGTGTCTATAATTCGACCGTCGTTGTTTTTGGCGGTGATTGCAGACTGAGCCAGGGTTATATTTCTTCCTGTGTGATTGTGAAATTCAAAAGTCAATCTGCACCAATTAGCTGGGTCGGTAGTCGCGGAATGCAGAGTAGTTGAGATTCCAACAGGCGAAGCAGCTGATGGAGCGCTGCTGATCGGCGCAGGCGCAGGTGCAGGCACCACAGAAGCCGCGCGTGGCGCTGCCGCAATACCCTGTGAGCCAGCCACATAGAGCAGCACTTGAATTCGGCGAATGTCAGAGACTGCGTTGCCGCCAGCAGATATCGTCCAAGTCCGCGATCCAGTTGTGAGCACGATCTGTGAGGGCTGCACACCTGAACGCATCAGCTCTGTTGCTACAGCGTTCATACGTTGCCACGCATCAGGATCGCTCCAATCCCAAGCCACTGAGCGTGCGACGCCATCAGCCAGATGGACCCACACCACCGCACCCGCCCCCTGTCGTGCGGCGGTGCCCACCTGCTGCAATGTGGTACGTGCGCGATCAGGCACGTTGGCTCTTGATGTGTCCAGAGTAACAACGAAGTCGTTCGTTGCGGGTTGAGGTGCTGCCCTTGGCGGCTGCACTCCAACCCAGGCGATCTGTGCGGGCGCGGCAGGGCTTGCAGAAGCAGCTGCGGTGGCAGAAGCCGCGCTGGGTGCTGAAGACCCAGCAGAAAGCGCAGGAGTAGGCGCAGCAGCCAGGGCAGGCTGGCTCAGGCGTGCAAATGCTTGTTCGCGCTGCTGCCTCACAGCTTCCTGTTCACGCTGCTGCGTGTCGGCACGTGCTGTGGCTGCACGACGAGCGGCGTCCACAGCAGCGCCATTTCCTGCCGCGATCTGCTGATTGATGGAGCGCAAAGCTCGATCTCGCTGACCTGAGCCAGTCTCCGCGAGCACCAGCAGCTGGATCAGCTCGGCGGGTGCGACCTGTGGCGCCTCACCACGCTCAGCCATGAGTGCCAGTTGCAGGGCTGCGTCTGCACGTCCTGCCTGCACAGCCACTCTGAACAGCTGCACAGCGCGGGCATTGTCCTGCGGCACACCACGACCACCAGCCAGCAGCCGCGCGAAATTGTAGCCAGCAATCACCCTGCCATCGGTGTCGTAAGCACGACGATACCAGTCAGCTGCCTGGGCAAGATCGCGCGGCACACCGCGACCATTCTCGAACATCACGCCCAGCGTGTTCATGCTGCCTGTGTGACCACGCTCGGCAGCCCAGCGATACCAGCGCACAGCCTCAGCGTCGTTGCGCTCCACGCCTTCACCGCTGGAATACGCCCAACCCAGCGCATGACCAGCTGCCACATGCCCAGCGCGAGCTGCCTGCTGGTATGCTGCGAAGCTCTCTGTGAACCTGCGCGCGGTGTCCAGGGCTAGTCCCAGCTGGTAGCGAAGGCGTGCATTGTTGGGGTCCGCACGCAGTGCTTCTTCGCAGGCAGGGATGGCACGTGCAGGATCGCGCTCCGTGATGGGTACAGGATCAGCAACACGCTGCCTGTCATCAGGATGTGCGGTGAGCACATCGCAGGCGGTCACTCGGTTGGGCTGCGCATATGCTGGGGATGCGGGCAGGGTGATGACTGCCACGCTGGCGAGCAGCATGAAGCGCGATAGCTGTGATGCGAAACGGGAAGCGTCACTCATGTTTGCTATTCTCCCGAAGAGCGGAGCGATATACAAAGTTTGTATATTTTCCCGCCTTTCTGCTGAATTTCCTAGATATGGTGACCAGCACGTGCGGCAATATATAAGAAGTTTATATATGGAGCCGCACTCAGTCAAAGCTATTCCCGATCCTCTCCAGCGCTATCCGTGGGGGTAGTCTTGGTGCGCATGATCACATTCTCAAGCGCCTGAGCCTGTTGCTCCAGCTTCTGCAAGCCGTCAGGGCTAGTCATGATCTCTTCGATCATGCGAGCTGCACGCACCAACTCATGATCAGCATCTGCCTGGGCGCTAAACACAGCCTCATTGGCAGCGATCATGGCTTTCACATAAACATACACATTGTGATTATTCAGGACCTCGGCGGTTAGATCGTCTATGGCTCTCGCAACAAATCTATCGCCCTTACGCGGATTCATGTCCTGCAATGTTAAGCGTGTGGCGATGGGGCTGCTGCCTGGAAATGGCTGAGTGGTTGCAGCATTAGCCACAGCATAGTCTGAGGGCAGAGCTACGCTGCGGATTGCCCAGTTGCGCAGATCGTCGCCAAACTGGGGCATGATGGAATACTGGTTGTATTTGCCAGCCATCAGATAGGGCGATGCGCTGTCGAAGCTGATCCTGAACTCGGGGTTCACGGTGGCGCGGATGCCGCGCTGCATGGCTGTGAGACACACCGCCCACACAGGCTGACTGAGCCCCAGCATGTGGAACCAGCTGCGCGGTGGATTCAACAAGCCTGCATCCCGCAAGACGAGCAGCCGCCGCATCACGCGATATAGCCCGCCTCGCCAGCCCACATCGCTGCCGAATGCCCAGCCCTCGAATGGATAAGCCTTCACAGCATCGAACCAGCGATCTTCGCTCTCGATGCTCTCCCGCAAGTCGCCTGTGGGGCTAAAGCCTTGCAGCACATTCAGGAACTTGCAGCCTGTTTGTTTATCGCGGTGTCTCTGGATATATTCCAGATTTTCCACCGTCGCCTGGATCAGCTGCGCTTCCGAGAAATAGTGGAATGGCGAGCTTTCGTGCTTGGCATGACGCACCCAGATAGGCATGTCGATGGTGGCTGCCACGGTGCAGTGTGCGTCCAGCCATGAGATGATGCGATCACGCACATCGCTAGCCCGCCATAGCTCCATCACGGCATCGGGCTGCTTGCGCAGCTCCGTGGCAGCCGCCATGTCGCGCAACGCACCTGTGGCAATTTGGTATCCGCCGCTATCGCCCATGATCACCGTGTCTGGGTGCCGATGGGCGATCGCGTTACGATCACGAGCGTCGATCATGTGTCCTGCGCTGGCAAGGCACCAACGGTAATGCCAATAACGATTACCAGGGTCGAGCCAGTTTAGGTCTTTCACATGCAGCCATTTGGGGAAGTCCTTGGCACGCAGAGCCTTGCGATCACTCAGCAGGCGTTGTGCGCTGCCAGACTGCAAAGCTGGCAGATACAGAGCGTAGGCATCTGCGGCTACACTCAGATTCTCAGCCATAGCGCAGCACCGTGAAGTTCTGCTCGTGCCGCACTATGGCTTTCTTGCTCACATACACAGCAGGCACAGCGATATCGAATTCACCCATATCGGTCGCATATGTGAACAGAACGGTGTGTGCGCTTCCGCTGATCTTGATGTTGCCTGTCACGTGTGCATCAGCCAAATTATAGAGCACTGGCGCTATGTCCTTGCTCAAGTGCTGCGTTTCATAGGTGGTCTTTCCGCCTTGCCATTGAGTGCCAGCAGGCATGGGGTGGTCGGCAGCAAGCTTTGTGGCATCCACTGCATTGAAGCGGATCGAAATCTGGCGCTCGCTCACATTTAGCCACATGAGACGATTGTTGGCACGATTGATCTGCCACTTCTCGCCCAGCTTCACAAACCATGTATCCAGCATCTGCTCTCGCAGCTTGCCAAACCAGGCATGGGTGACTTCACATGACCAATCAGGCTTGAAGCTGTCGAACTTGAAGGTCGCCTGAAAGCTGGTGGGCAGGGTAGCTTTCTTCTTCACGTCATAGAAGTGCATGCGCAGATCAGCTTGGGGCTTATCGCCCTTGAGCGTGAGCCTGTGCGTGAACTTCTCAGTGCCAGCTGCCCGCTCCAAGCCCTTGGCGGGAGACACAGCTCGCACATGCACCTCGCTGGTTTCCAGCCAATGCTCCAGCCGCGCCCGATCATTGATGCGCAGAAACACATGATCTGCCTTGCCCACGAGGCTCACCTTGGTGCGACAGCGTGTGACAACGCTGCTTTTCAGCTTGGTGCCACTCAGCAGCAGCGTGCCATCCGCACCGTGGATCAAGAGCTTCTTGGCGGATGTGAGGCGCTGCCCCTTGCTGCCAGTGCGTCCTGGCACATCGCTCACACGGAATTCGGTGGCATCCAGCAGCACGGCACGTCGCCAAGCGGCTCGCTGCACAGGATCGCGCGGCTGCGACTGCGGGGGATACAGCTGACTGCGCAGCACTTCCAGGATCACACGCAGATTGGCACTCAGATGCACCACGCTGCGTGCCGCAATGTCCTCGCTGATCAGCCTGATCGCCTCACTGTTGGAGGTGCTGCCCAGCGTGACCACACTGCCGTCTGGCATGCGCCGCGCCAGCAGCGCGATCAGGTCCATCGTTCCCACACGCAGCGGCACATCAGCTGTGACTGTGCCAGTGCCCTTGAGCGTGCCCATCATGTCCAGCGCCCGCGTCTGGATCTGGCGCTTCACATCGGGCGCGGGTGGCTTGGTGATCGCCTTCTTGGCGGCTTTCGTGGTGAGGTCTTCCTCGTCTACCTGCGTGCGTTCTTGCTCAGCCTTGCGCGCCATCTGCACAAGCCCGCCTCGGTCCCCGATGAGCTTGACCAGCTTGCCTTCAGGATTGGTGCGGTAGGCAGCGTCGTTGTCTGTGAACTCCGCGTGCAGCGTGACCAGAGCGGCGTTCCAGTTGCTGATCATGCTGCGCTCGCTGCCACTCAGCGTGGGCTTGTAAAACAGCAACCTCAGCAGCGGATTGAAGTTGGGGGTGTTGTCCTTGGTCGCCTGGTACCCGATCTTTTGCTCGACGTAGAGCGCTTCCAGGAACCCAGGCGTCTGCTGGCAGTCGCGCCACCACAGATACGCACGCACCAGGGAGCGCCACAGCCCCTCGCGGGAGCGCTGGAGGGCGTCGAAGCTGCCGCCGCACTCCTTGTGCAACGCCTCGTATCTGGTCTGCAGGTCCGCCTTGCTCACGCCCCGTCCTCCACCTCCCTCAAGCCATATACAAAGTTTGTATATGCCAGCGTTCAATCTCATTCGCAATTCAGAACAAGAACTGGCGTCCGCGCGACACGTAAGACAGGTCGCGCGACAGGCGGCTTCACGAAAGTAGTGCTGGCAGCTGGGGCAGTGCTATAAATGTGCCTCATATGCCAAAGCCCGCACAGCTGCATTATGCCTATCTTGTCGTGCTCATTTAGCGCTTGCGCGCCGTTCTGTGTCTTGGCGTGGGCGCGCCAAGCGCAATCAGTAAGTCCCTGTTCTCTGGCAGTCGCAGCTTATCCATTGCCTCGTCCGCAATAACCTGTATAGCCAGCTTCCTAAATTCCTCGCTGGGCTTCTCGCCAGCCGCCCTCATTCGCTTTGCCTCTGCAATATAAGCCAAACGCTTTGCTTTACTCATCATGTCCATATATCCTTGTTTGTTGATGGATAATAAATTTTCTTATATATTCGCGTTAAGTCAAGCCGTTATTAAATTTTCCGCCGAGAACCTTGGGGGGCAGATATACAAACTTTGTATATGGGTGGACTGACCTTGGACCGCGCTCAACGCGGCTCATTACCCACCAAGTGCCTTCATGATGCCTGCTGAACCTCACGCTAGGTGAAGACTGCTCGGCACTCTCGCCCAATTCGACACCCAATCGCAACCATCGTCTTGCGTGGCACCCTGTGCATCGCCCATGCTCACAGCGATGACGCCGCAAGCCTTCGTCGCCAAATGGAAAGCCAGCACGCGCAATGAGCGGGCAGCGGCACAGGAGCACTTTCTGGACCTGTGCGACCTGCTCAACGAGCCCAAACCTGGCAGTGACCCCACAGGCTCCACCTACGCCTTCGAGAAAGGCGCCACCAAGGCGACGCAGGGTGAGGGCTGGGCAGATGTGTGGCGCCGCGGTCGCTTCGCCTGGGAATACAAATCCAAGGGCAGAGACCTGGATGCCGCGCATCGACAACTGCTGCTCTACGCAGGCGCACTTGAGAATCCGCCGCTGCTGATCGTGAGCGATATCGAGCGTATCGTGATCCGCACCAACTGGACGGGATACGCCACAGAACGGCACGACATTCTGCTGGACGATCTGCTCAAGCCTGAGCGGTTGGCGATTCTGAAAGCTGCCTTCGCCGATCCTGATCGGCTGCGTCCAGGTATCACACGGCAGGCATTGACCGAGCGTGCCGCAACCGAATTCGCGGAGATTGCGCGGCGCCTGCGGGATCGTGGACACGAGCCGCAAGCAGTGGCGCACTTCCTGGCACGTCTCGCCTTCTGCGCCTTCGCTGACGATATCGAATTGCTGCCGCATGGCATGCTGGACAGCATGTTGGCAGCAGGACGCCGCTCACCCGCAGAGTTCGCTGCCTTCGCGGACACGCTGTTCAAAGCCATGGCTCATCGCGGCGGTCGCGTGGGTTTCACTGCCATTCCCTGGTTCAACGGCGGTCTATTCGACGATGCGCCAGCTCTGCCGCTGGAAGCTGCCGAAATCGAGAGCGTGCAGCGTGCCGTGGCATTGGACTGGGCTGACATTGATCCTGCCATCATGGGTACGCTGTTCGAGCGGGGTCTTGATCCTGACAAGCGCAGCGAGCTGGGTGCGCACTACACGGATCGGGAAAAGATCGAAGCCATCGTGGTGCCCGTGGTGCGTGAGCCGCTGGAACGCGAGTGGCATGCCGCCAAGCTTCGCATCGCAGATGCCCAGTCGCGTGCTGCCAAAGCCAAGACAGGCACCGCCGCTCGTCGCAAGGCAGACACAGATGCTCGTGCTGCCTACATCAGCTTCCTGGAACGGCTGCGCGGGTTCCGTGTGCTGGATCCTGCTTGTGGATCAGGCAACTTCCTCTACATCGCACTGCTCACGCTGAAAGACCTCGAACTCCGCGCAGGCATCGAAGCCGAGGCATTGGGGCTGCAACGGGAACTGCTCATGGGCGTGGGACCCGAGCAGGTGCTGGGCATGGAACTCAATCCCTACGCGGCAGAGCTGGCACGTGTGAGCGTGTGGATCGGTCATATCCAGTGGGCACGCCGCAACGGGCTGGATGTGCCGCGCGAGCCCATTCTGCGACCGCTGAACACCATCGAGACACGAGATGCGCTGCTTGCGCCTGATGGCAGTGTGGCGATTTGGCCCAAAGCTGATGCCATCATCGGCAACCCGCCTTTCCTGGGCGGCAAGCTGCTGCGCCGCACGCTGGGGGATACTGTGGTGGACAAGCTGTTCGCAGCTTATGCCCATCGCGTGCCGCCAGAAGCTGATCTGGTCACCTACTGGTTTGAGCGTGTGCGTGAGCAGATCGCAGCGGGCGACACCAGCACGGCTGGTCTGGTCGCCACCAACAGCGTGCGTGGTGGTGCCAATCGCAAGGTGCTGGATCGCGTGGTGCAGGACGCCACATTATTCCAGGCATGGAGCGACGAGCCCTGGACCATACAGGGTGCTGCTGTGCGTGTGTCCATGCTGTGCTTCGCACGTGATGCGCAGCCGCCGTTCCGCCTGGATGGTGCCGAAGTCGCTGCCATCCACACCGACCTCACCGCCAGCTCAGCCAATCTCACAGCAGCACGCAGGCTCGCGCAGAACCAGGCACTAGCCTTCATGGGCGTTACGCCTGCGGGACCTTTCGATGTGCCTGGGGATGTGGCGCGGAAGTGGTTGCAAGAGCCTGCCAATCCCAATGGCAGACCGAATGCCGATGTGCTGCCTCCCTACGTGAATGCCATGGACCTGACACGGCGGTCGTCAGACCGATGGATCGTGGATTTCGGCACGGATCGCACAGAGGCAGACGCAGAAGGATATATCCGCCCGTTCGCGCATGTGCTCACTCAGGTTAAACCACTGCGCAGTCAGAACGCTCGCAAGGCATATCGCGATAGCTGGTGGAGACATGCTGAGGCGCGTCCTGCCATGCGTACAGCACTGGCGCCTCTATCGCGGTATATTGCAACGCCGCGCTTGGCGAAGCACCGCATATTCTTATGGCTAACACACGCCACGCTGCCAGATTCTACGATCATCTCCATTGCGCGTGATGACGACACCACCTTTGGTATTCTGCACAGCAGATTTCACGAGGCTTGGTCGCTGCGCATGGGGACATCTCTTGAAGATAGACCTCGATACACAGCAACTACTACATTCGAGACGTTTCCATTTCCTGATCACCTCACTCCTGATAAACTCGCACATGCGTATGCGCACGATCCCCATGCGATAGCCATCAGTGCAGCAGCCAAAGCTCTGTGTGAGGCGCGGGATCGCTGGCTCAACCCCACAGAGTGGGTGGAGCGTGTGCCTGAAGTCGTTCCTGGTTTCCCTGACCGCGTGCTGGCACGCGATGAAGCGGCAGCACGAGCCTTAAAGGCGCGCACTCTCACCGCACTCTACAACACACGCGGCACGCCAGAGGGTGCGTGGCTTGATCGCCTCCATGCGGACCTGGATGCCGCGGTAGCTGCCGCATATGGCTGGGCGGCAGATATCAGCGAGGACGTAGCCATGGAACGCCTACTTGCGCTTAACCTCGCACGTGTGGGCGTGAGCGCATCTAATCAACGAGCGGGAGCGTGAATATGTCGCTGTATCGCATCCCCAAAGATCAAGATGCCATTCCTTTCTTCTACTATGAACTCAACGAAGACGATCGGGTGGCACATGCATTGACTTCACTCAACCATCCAGATAGTCGGCTGACTCGTCTGGATGTTATTCAAGAGTGGCGCGGCATCATGCGGTCCGCATTTAATGATTTTCCAGAATCTCCCATGCCATGCTGGCATGGTCACTACGATCAGTTTGGCAGAGTGATGCTTTGCTTGGTTGAGAGAGCCGCCGAATTTCGAGCGGGCAAACTCAAAGATCAATGGTTCAGAAATATTGAATATTGCGCGGATGCGTTATTCGAAGACATCGTTCCAATGGGATCGGAGGATCGTGTATTCTATCGGGCGTGGCTCAGCCTGATTGGTCATCCAGACTTTGTGCGGCTTTCCGTATCGCGCTCATTCGGTGAAGGGCTCAGCATCTGCAACCTTCATTGGCTCATGTGCGCCGCCGCCACTCGAATTAGCGAGGATGCGTCTTTCTGATATAAGAAATTTTATATCCGCACGAATAGTATACGCCCTCGCGAAAATTGAAGCTATACCTATCGGTTCGGCATAATTAGGTGCCGACCAGCCGAAAGATTTGTGCTTGATGCCCTGGTGCCGCTTGAAGGAGGCGGCACGCATGGACGCAAACATACTGCGAGAACAGCTCGCACAGTTCACAGGCAGCTCAACCTTCACACGACACAGCCTGCTACGCCGCATGATCATGACTGAGGGCGTGAGTTGGCTGGCAGATCACGCGCAGTCGCACTGGCTGACTGATGCAATCGCAAGCTATCAGCACGAGCCCCGTGTGAGTGAAGAGCACTTCCAGGTGTGGCGCCTGCGCGTCAATCCTGAGACCCGATCTGCCACACTCCACATGACGAACGGGAATTCAGACGCTGAGATGGTGCGGCAGGAGATCGACTACACCGATTTCCCCCTTGACGAGATCACCCTATGGCTGATCGCGCAAGGCGATCACCTCGTGCTCATGCTGCCCAGCGAATACTGACTGAGAGGCGCGCATAAATAGCGACACCATGCGTGCGCACGAATTCATCCCCCATGATCAGCTGTTGGAAACCCAGCTCACGGTGGATCAGGTGCGAGCAAGGCAGCGAGCATGGCTGTGGGCAGAGCTGCAGAACCTCATGCAGCTGGCACGCAGGGCAGCTGCGGAGAGCAAGCCCAAGCCCAAGACCCACACATGGGCATGGAAGAAGCCTGCCAAGCCCCGCAAGCCCAGGGTAGCCAAGCCCAGGCGCCGCAAGCCCAGAAGCGGTCCTACCCCACCCATCAAGCCCCAGGTGTTGGCTGATCCAGCGAGAGCACAGCGCAGGCTGTCACGCCTGCGCAAGCTCTGATCCCAATCAGCTGCGGCGCGGACGACCCCTGCCACGCTTACCTGGTGCAGGCACAGATGATCCACCACGGCTGCCGCGGCTCTGCGCGATCTCAGTGATCTGCGCATCGAACTCGCCTGCCTTCACAGCTTCCTCAAAGTCAGCGAGCACCTGGCTCACAGCCCCCAGCTCATCCACGAGCACACCCTGTCCCTTGTCGAACAGGAACTGGTTGCCGAACCTGGGTGTGAATGCCACGCCTGCAGGTGTCTTCTGCCAGAATGCACGCGGTGCCATCTGCTTGCCGTTGCGCTTGATCATGAAGGTCTTACCGCGCAGCTCAGCAGCCAGCACCTCGTGCTGGATTTCGATGGCAGTGAGCAGCTTGGCACGTGCCCTCTCTTCGGGCGACAGCTGCGCGCGCATGGTGCCGCGCGTGAGCTTGGGGAGTGGCTGAACCTTGTATTTGTCGGCGAATGCCATGTGTGTGATGCCTTCTCAGGTATGACGAGTTGGCAGCATGATGATGGATTAATCAGCTTCGCACAAGGCAGCTTAATTCACGCCACGTGTGGTCTTCATGCGCCACTGACGCAGAGCGCGCTGCATGCTCTCCTGCTGCATGTGCGCGATCATCACACGAAGTCGTTCGCGTGTGAGATCGTCTGTTTCTCGCATCATCTTTTGTTCCATGTGCCACACGAGTGCGAGAACGGCACTGGCTGGCATATCACGTCCCTGGCATCGGGTGCTGCTGAACCAGCCAGGAGAGCGACCGCAGAGCGCACTCACATGATATTGGCTGCGTGCCACATGCAGCTCACGCAGCCAGTGGAAGATGGTTTGATCAGAGATTGATTGCATGCGCTATTTAGCGCGGCAGCGTGTGGCAGCCCCACAGCCTGCGACAAGAGCGCGACGGCGTGTTCAGCAGCGAGTTTGGTAGTCACACAGCGCAGCCCATGTGAGCTGCCTGAGGCGCTCGGGAAATGCGTTCTCGTGGGTGCGTGAATAAATTCGCTTTGAAACGCAAAATCGCGCACGGAAATTGCGTGATCTGTATCTGTCTATATATGTGACCACAATTAGAACGAGAGGCGCCTTTTTGTGCTCGACCCTTTTTGGTGAAGCCAGCAGATCGTGGGCACCAACAAGGAGCACACACACCATGAGTTACCTCGCCAAGCTCAACCTTACGCAGATGAAGCGCAAGAGTGCGCTGACGCCGCAGGAAGCGCGACGTGTGAAGCTGGTCGTCAAGCTGGAAGAGCAGCTCAAGCTGGCGGAAGCGCTTGCCAAGGGCGAGCGCTACCTGGTCATCAAGCCCAGCTGGAGCCGCGACCCAGACGGCAACCGCGTGCGTGTGCAGCGGGAACGGCAGGTGCGACCCTGGTGGTGGCAGGAGGGGGAAGGTGTTGCCATGCTGGTGCGCTATGGGGCTCGAGCGCTGGAACTCAGCAAGGGCAAGCGCGCGGTGAGCATCAGCAGCCCAGCACTCCTGCCTGGTGCCATCCTCACGCTGATCGCAGCGGTCAAGGCAGGCGAGCTGGACGCAGCCATGGATGCAGCCATCACGGAGACCAAGCGCAAGGCAGGTAAGGGGTAGCGCTCTGCGTCAAATCAAATAAACCCCTGGCGCTGTGTGAGCGATCGCACAGCGCCTTTCTCGCCTCTATCTGATCTGGTTGCGAATTCCTGAATGAGGTCTAGTCTAGACCCGTTCCCAGTGCGCATGCCTGTATGAAGTCTAGTCTAGACCTAAACCCAGTGCATATGGCATCTGTGTGCGTGATTTCAGTTCGGAATTTCTGGCTGATCTATCTGTGGGACCGCATTCGCCTTGGTCAGGCACCTGCTGACGCAGGATGCCAACTGGCTCAGACAGCTTCACGCATCCGCGTTCGCTGTCCTCGCCAGTTATTTCCCTTCATTCTTATCGATCAGGATCATGAGGCTTGATGCATGGCATCATGCGCGATTGGCTTCAAGGTGTTTGGTGGAGAGGCATTCGCTAGATCTTCAGCTCACACGACGACTGTCCGAGAAGTCGTCGTGTGAATTGAGTGGCGATTTGGATTCGCTCAGTCCCCAACCCAGTCCGTCTATTCGCAACCCGCTGTCGCGGGGTAGGCGCTGTTACGATTGCCTGCCTTTACGCTAAATGCCTGCTCATCTCGTCGCGCAGCTCACGGAGCTTACCACCGCGCGATGTCATAGATGTGGGATTACCGTCGTCATATCCCAAGTGCCCCGATCTGGGGCTTGGCGCACATTCTTCGCCCTTCTGCACTCCCCAACGGCTACGCTCTCAAGCGGCAGTATCTGTGCAGGCACGCATCTGGGCGTGCTGACGACCAACTCGGTCGAATGTTCGCATCGCTATTTAAGTGGGAAATATAACAAATTGCAATATTACTCAGGGACTTTTTGCGTGGCTGCCATGTGGGAAGGTTGGCGCTCGTGGCTGGATCGCATGGCGCTGCATAAATAGCGACATGATCTCCTTATCCATGCCCACCTACACCAGCACCGCAGAGCGCGACGCAGCCATCAGAACCATGTGTGACATGATCCTGGCTTTGCTTGCCCGCAGGGCAGCTGCACAGCTCTGATCTGCGCGATCTGCGCATATATAAACTTTGTATATTCGCACTTCGGGCTGCCAATCAGCCCAAGTGCATACCCTATGCCCTATGGTCTTGATTGCGTGACAAAGACCACAGGAAATCGTGAAACTATTAGGTTTTGCCCGAACGCATTGAGATCACTCACTTTGTGCACGTTCTGGTTCTGGTCGCGTGGCATAAACCACATGTTTTATACGGGACGAACGAAATCATTAGGTTTTGCCCTCATGCCCCAAGCCCGCACCTTGAACCCCAAAGAGCTGCGCAAGGCGCTGGACCATGTGGCAACCCGTCCGCATGCCGCCCGCAACCGCATGGCTCTGCTGCTCACGCATTGGGCTGGCATGCGGGTGGGGGAAGTGGCTGCACTGCGCTGGTCAGACGTGATCGCGCAGGATGGAAGCGTGAAATCCGAGATCAGGCTGCGAGCGTCACAGACCAAGGGGCAGCAGGCACGCACCGTATTCCTGAGCGACAGGCTCAGGAAAGAGCTTGCTGCCTACGCACGCAGCCAAGGCAGCCAACAACAGCCTGACCGTGCCCTGCTGCGCAGCCAGAAGCGCGATAGCTTTTCTGCCAACACCCTCGCCCAAACCATCAACACCATCTATCGCAAGGCAGGGCTGGATGGCGCCAGCAGCCATTCTGGACGCCGCTCATTCATCACCACGCTGGCACACAAGGGGGTGGGGGTGCGGGTGTTGGCAAGCCTGGCTGGGCATCGCTCCATCAGCACCACCCAGCGCTACATTGACGTGAACGACGATCAGAAGCGTGCTGCTGTGGAGTTGGTGGGGTAAGCGCTGGGGGCGAGACTGCTGCGCAGCGATCCCTGGAGAACGCTGCGCAGGTTTACTGCACCACGGCTATCCGCCTCAGCTCACCGCGTCCACGGTGCCGTTCAGGTTCATGATGCCTGCCACCACAGCGAGCGTCGGCTTCCTGCGCCGGACCTCGGCTGAAAAGGCGCGCAGCACGTCCGCATGAGAAGCGGTTTCCGCGTCCCGCGTGGCGACAGCTGCATCACCGAAGGCGAGCTTGGCAGCGCCACAATCCCTATGGGTCAGCGCCACCACGCGCTTGATGTTGTGCAGTTGGACCGTGATGTCCAAGTTGTCCCAGAACGCGGCATGCCAAGGCGCGAAGCGCTGATGCACGGCTCCAATCGGACCGCCAGCGATCACGAACTGGCTGTATTTATCGCGCATGCCGTTGGTGGTCATGTATTGCAGGCTGTTGGTGGTGAACCGAGGATCGATGCAGTTGACCAGCATCGCCTCGTAATCACCGCTCGCTGCAGAAGCTCGACGACCAAGCAGGGCTGTGCCCATGAAGGCGCCCGCAAAAGCGAGCATTCGGCGTCGCGCAACGCCCGAGCTGGTCTCACCACACCCGCAAGCCGCGTGATGCACGAAATGCGGATCCGTCGAGGTGCAATTCAACATGAAGCTTTCCTTTCAACTGAGGAAGACTTTCATGCACACCACAAATCCAACAAGCACACTTATGACGATTTTAGTAGATCAGCGCGCCCATTTATGGCTATTTGGTAATATCACCAGAAATGGCTAGCGTTCGTCCGATTGCTGGGTTCAGCCCGCCATGCCCGTCAAGGAGACCAGAAGCGTGCTGCCGTGGAACTGGTGTGGTAGCTGCGCAGGAAATTTGGGACAGCGGCGATCTTACACCGCGCTCGGACCAGCGGCGCCAACCAACTCCATCTTTGCATAACTGGCGAAAAATAGACGAGAAGTTCGGCGAACTCCTGTGAAACCATCAGAGTGCGATCGCGAGCCGAGCGCGATGGGCGAATGCAGGAGGCAGCCGTGTTCGACTACAGAACAATCCCGCCTGTGGGTCAGAATGACGAGATGGCGTGCTGGGCGGCTTGCCTGTGTTGGTGGCTGAGAGCCGTGCGCGATGGCAGACCGTCCTGGACGCAGAACCAGATCATCGTTGAGTACGACAAGCACACCGCCTCCGATGGCGGCTTTGATCCGCTGACACTCATGGAAGTTCTTCAGAAGGACACTCGTCTGAAGATCTCGTGCGGTGTTTTCAAGTCGAGCACCTACAGATTTCGCGGTCTGCCCATCGGCGACCTTCCTGTCTTGATTGCGTATAATCATCCCCAGGCTGGCACACATATGAACGTGATTTTTGGTCAGATTGGGAGAACTGTCACCGCAATGGAGCCGTATTTTCCCTATCCTGGCAAGAACGGCAAGCGGACAGGCACATTCATTGATCGGAGTGCGGACTTTTTCATTGAAAAGTCGCCCAACATTATTCTCGCATGGCCCACCGTTGTGTTTCGAAGTAACAACAACGCAAACTGAAGTCGCAAGCCGATCTATGAATATATGCATATGCACGCAGATCATTGCGACACACCACCTGATGCGCAACCGTAGTGTGTTAGGCAGACGTTAGGCAGCGGGGATCAGGGCTGATTTAACTCAATGAAAACAACGTGATAGGCATGCACAGTGGTAGTACAAGCACTGCCACGGCAAGGCCTGACGGCCTTCGCCCGGCGGCGATGACAGGGGCCCGGCGCCGATGGCGCCGGGCCTTTCGTGTCTCAGCGCCCCCGGCGCCCCTGGCCCGGCCCGTCGCTTGGGTCGCTATCCGTCAGCCCCGTGTTCCGCCCGCGGCCATTGCCGGGACCATCGCTCGGGTCCCTGTCCGTCAGGCCCGTGCCGCGGCGCTGGCCGCGGCCATTGCCGGGGCCGTCGCTCGGGTCGCTATCCGTCAGGCCCGTGCCGCGCGGGCGGCCTCGGCCATTGCCGGGACCGTCGCTCGGGTCGCTGTCCGTCAGGCCGGTGCCGCGCGGCCGGCCGCGGCCATTGCCGGGGCCGTCGCTCGGGTCGCTGTCGGTGATGCCGGTGCCGCGCCGCGCGCCGCGGCCATAGCCGGGGCCATCGCTCGGGTCGTTGTCGTTGATGCCGGTGTAGCGGCCCTGCACCGGCGTGGCGCCGGTCTCCGGCCCCGCCTGGCGGGCAGGCGCGGCGCCCGCGGCCCCGGCCGCCAGGCCCGGCGCCACGGCGCCCAGGCGGATGACCAGCAGGCGGCGCCCGAGGCCCTTTGGTGTGTTCTCTGTCATGGCGAGCGGTTCCTTCCCCGCGACACCCTGCGGGCGCCGGCCTGGACGGACAAGCTCATGTGATCTTGCGATGCATGAAATCACGGCAATCTGGTTAAAATTGCGACGCGCCCGCCTCACACCCGCTGCAGCGGCACCCGCGTGCAGAGCCAGGCCGCCACCCCCGTCAGCAGCGCCGCCGCGCCGAACAGCGCGCGGAAGGCGTCCAGCAGCTCCGCCTGGAACAGCGCCCGCCCGGAAGGCGGCAGCCCGGCCAGCGCCGCCGCGCCCTGGTTGACCAGCGCCACGAAGAGCCCCGCCGCATCCCCCGGCGCCACCACCAGCGCGCCGAACAGCACCGCGCCCAGCAGCGCCGTGCCCGTCGCGGCGCCCAGCGACCGGCTGAACTGCACGGAGGCGGTGGCGCTGCCCAGCCTCTCCCGCCCCGCCGCCACCTGCACCGTCACCTGCACCATGGGGAAGGAGGATCCGAAGCCCAGCGACGCCACCGCCAGCAGCACCGCCAGCACCGGCATCGGGATCACCCCCGCGCCGATCGCGATGGCGACCAGCGCGATGGTGGCGGCGGTCAGCCCGATGGCGGGCCACAGCAGCGTCCGCCCCGTCCGCGCCAGCCCCGCCCCCGCCATCAGCGCGCCGAAGCCGGAGCAGGCGGAAAGCGGCAGCAGCGCGAAGCCGACCTCGGAAGGGCTGAGCCCGCGCACCGTCGTCAGGTAGATCGGCAGGAAGGCGATGGCGCCGACGAAGGCGCCGTTCACCAGCCCCGTCATCAGGTTGGTGCGCCAGATCGTGGCATCGCCCAGAAGGTTGAGCGGCAGCAGCGGGTCCGGCGCCCGCCTTTCCTGCCGCAGCAGCAGCCACAGCGCGAGCCCCGCCACCACCGCCAGCCCGCCCGCCACCAGCAGCGGCAGCGCCGCCAGCCGGCGCGCCTGGTCCAGCGCCAGCAGCGCGGGGGCGACGAAGAGGCTGAACAGGACCAGGCCCCACCAGTCGAAGGCGAAGCCGCGCGGCGATCCCCTGGCCGTGTTCGTCAGCCGCGTCACCGCCAGCCAGGCCGCCAGCAGCGCGAGGGGCAGCTGCAGCATGAAGACGCTGCGCCAGCCGAACTGCCCCGTCAGGAAGCCGCCCAGCACCGGGCCCAGCGCGCTGGCGCCGGTGAAGACCGCCGCGATCCAGGCCTGGAAGCGCCCGCGTTCGCGCGGCGGCACCACCTCCGCGATCAGCGCGACGGAGAGGCTGATAAGGCCACCACCCCCGAAGCCCTGCACCACCCGCGCCAGGGCCAGCCAGGCGAGCGAGGGCGCGGCCGCGCAGGCGGTGGCGCCAAGCGCGTAGAAGCCGAGCGCCACCAGCAGCATCCGCCGGCGCCCGAAGGCATCGCCGAGCCGCCCATAGACCGGCGCCGCCACCGTATTGGCGACGAGATACAGCACGACGATCCAGGAGACGCGCTCCACCTCGCCCAGGCTGCGCGCGATGGCGGGCAGCGCGGCGGCGACCAGCGTCTGGTCCAGCGCCGCGCCGAACATGGCCAGCGCCACGGCGGGGAAGAGGCGGAAGAAAAGCCGTTTCAGCTCGGCGGGCGGGATCGGCGCATCGGCAGGGGGCATGCGGCCGGGATCATCCCACGGCCATCCCCGTCACACGACCCCGGTGCGCCCCATCTCCAGAAACTTCTCGCGACGCCGGGCGCGCAGCGTGGCGCCATCCAGCGCCATCAGCGGCTCCAGGCAATCCCACACCTGGCGGGACACGGCGGCCAGCATCATGCCGGGGTCGCGATGCGCGCCGCCCAGCGGCTCCGCGATGATGGCGTCGATCAGGGCGAGCTTGCGCAGATCCTCCGCCGTCAGGCGCAGCGCCTCCGCCGCCTGGGGGGCATTGGCGGCATCGCGCCACAGGATGCTGGCGCAGCCTTCGGGGGAGATGACGGAATAGATGGCGTGCTCCAGCATCAGCACGCGGTCGGCCGCGGCCAGCGCGATGGCGCCGCCGGAGCCGCCCTCGCCGATGATGGTGGCGACGAAGGGCACGGGGGCGTCGAGCCCGGCCTCGATGGAGCGCGCGATGGCTTCCGCCTGGCCGCGGGCCTCGGCCTCGATTCCCGGGAAGGCGCCGGCGGTATCGACGAAGCTGACGATGGGCAGGCCGAAGCGGCCCGCGAGTTCCATGATGCGCCGGGCCTTCCGGTAGCCCTCCGGCCGCGCCATGCCGAAATTATGCTTCACGCGGCTTTCGGTATCGCGCCCCTTCTCCGTGCCCAGCACGGCGACGGCGCGGCCGCGGAATCGCCCGAGTCCCGCCAGCACCGCCGCGTCATCCGCGAAGGCGCGGTCGCCGGCGAGCGGCGTCCACTCCTCGATCAGGCCGCGGATGTAGTCCGCCGCCTTCGGCCGTTCGGGGTGGCGGGCGACGAGCGCCTTCTGCCAGGGCGTCAGCTTCGCGTAGGTCTGGCGGAGCAGCGCCTCCGCCTTGTCGCGCAGCTTGCCGACCTCCTCGGCCACGTCGATTCCGCCGGCGTCGGTGGCACGACGCAGCTCCTCGATCTTGCCTTCGAGCTCGGCGATGGGCTTTTCGAATTCCAGGAAGTGGCGCATGGGGCGGGAGCCTTAGCCCGGAACGGTGCCGGGCGGAAGCACTCCCGCCGCATGCCTGGACAGGCCGCGTCAGTCCGGCGTGGCGCCGCTGGCGCGGACGATGGGCGCCCATTTCGCCGTCTCGTCCCGGATGAAGCGGGCCAGCTCCTCGGGGGAGGAGGGGGTGGGCTCCACGCCGTGGCGGGCCAGGTGGGCGCGGACGTCGCCATCGGCCAGCGTGGCGCGCATGGCGGCGTTCAGCCGCTCCACGATCGGCTGGGGCAGGCCCTTCGGCCCGACCAGCGCGTACCAGTTGCCGACCTCGTAGCCCGGCAGCGTCTCCGCCACCGTCGGCACGTTGGGCATCAGCGGGGATCGCTGCAGCGTCGGCACCGCCAGGGCGCGCAGCTTGCCGCCCTCGATCTGCGGGATGGCGGTGGGGGCGGTGGAGAAGGCGTAGTCGATCTTGCCGCCGACCATGTCCGTCATCAGCGGGCCGCCGCCGCGATAGGGCACGTGCACGGTCTTGATGCCCGCCATCTGGTCCAGCAGCGCGCCCGCCAGGTGCCCCGCGCCGCCGACGCCGGAGGAGCCGTAGGTGATGCTGTCCGGCCGCGCCTTCGCCGCCGCGACCAGGTCCGCCACCGTCCGCCAGGGGCGGTCCACCGGCACCACCAGCACGTTGAGGATCGACCCCGCCTGGCTGATCGGCGTCAGGTCCGCCTGCGGGTCGAAGGGCAGGTTGCGGTAGATGGTGGGGTTGATGGCCAGCGCCGCGATGGTGCCCATCAGCAGCGTGTAGCCATCGGGCGCGGCGCGCACCGTCATCTCCGTCGCCAGGTTGCCGCCGGCGCCCGGGCGGTTGTCGATCAGGATGGTGCCGCCCAGCAGCTGCTGGAGCTTCGGCTGCACCGTGCGGGCGGAAAGGTCCGTGCCCCCGCCCGCGGCGAAGCCCACGATCATGCGGATGGGGCGGTTCGGGTAGTCCCCGCCTGCCTGGGCGAAGGCCGGGCAGGGCAGGGCGGCGGCAAGGCCGGCGGGCGCCAGGGCGACCAGGCCGCGACGGGTGATCTTCATGTTGTTTCCTCCAGCGGTATTTTTTTCAGTTAAGCCCGCCGCAAGCCCCGGGGATAGCGCGAAGCGATCAACCCTCCCGCCAGGGATGCGCGTTCCAGAGGGTTTGATACCGCGTCTGCAGCGCGCGGAGTTCGGCGGCATAGGCATCGGGCGCCAGGAAGCGCAGCGGCAGGTTCTGCTGCACGGCGGCGGCCTGGAACTCCGCATTCTCCACCGTGCGGCGGACGGACAGCGCCAGGCGGTCCAGCACCGGGGCGGGCAGGCCGGCGGGGGCGGCCATGCCGCGCATCGAGCCCTCGATCACGTCGAAGCCCTTCTCCCGCAGCGTCGGCACCTGGGCGAGGGGCTGCCACCGCGTCTCCCCCATCTGGGCGAGGGGCCGCAGCACGCCCTGGTTCATCTCGTTCACCCCCTCCGCCACGTTCATGACGCCCACGGGAATGGCGCGGGAGAGCAGGTTCTGCTTGACCTGCGCGCTGCCGCCGAAGGGCACGTGGAGGAATTTCGCGCCGCTCGCGCGCTCCAGCGCCAGCATGGCCAGGTGGTCGTCGGACCCGATGCCGGTGGTGCCGTAGCCGATCGTCTCCGGCCGCGCGCGGGCCGCGGCCAGCAGCTCCTCCAGCGTGCGGTAGGGGCTGTCCGCCAGCACCCAGAGCCCGCCCGGATCGTCCACGATGTTGCCGATCAGCGTGAAGTCGGAGAGCTGGAAGCGCGTCCGCCGCTCGATCGGCAGGGTCACGATATGGGGCGTGTTGATGAAGCCGATGGTCAGCCCGTCCGGCCGCGCGCGGGCCAGTTCGGTGAAGCCGATCTCGCCCCCCGCGCCCGGGCGGTTCAGCACCACCACGGGCTGGCCGAGGTCGCGTTCCATGAAGCGGGCGATGGTGCGCGCCGCCAGGTCCGTGCCGCCGCCGGCCGCGAAGGCCACCACCATCGTCAGGCCCCGGTCCGGCGTCCAGGCGCCTTGCGCCGTGGCGGCGCGGGGCAGCAGGGCGGGCATGGCCAGCGTGGCCGCAAGCGCGGCGCGGCGGGTGAGCATGACGTCGTCTCCCGTTGGGGTCGTTAAGCCCCCGTCATGTGACAGCGCCGCCGCCGCCGGGCAAGCGGGCCTTCCCGCAGCCGCCGCCGCGGGCCCCGCGCCTCAGGGCAGCAGGATCGGCGCCAGCCCGTGGCGGGTGGCGGAGCGGGTGATGGTGCCATCCAGCCGCGCGCGTTCCAGGAAGGCGTTCACCTCGTTCAGCCAGGCCGCGTCGTTGCGCTGCACGGCATAGGCGTAGAGCGTCTCCCCGAACCGGCCGGGCGGGTCGATCACCCGCGCCCAGTCATGCATCAGCACCATGCGGCGGGTGTAGGGGTAGTCGGACATGAAGACATCCGCGCGGCCGGACAGGATCTCCCCCTCCCGCGTCCGCGGCATGCGCACCACCATGAGTTCCGCGTTGCGCAGCGCGTCGCGCATCAGCGGTTCCATGATGGTGCCGGCGGCGACGGCCACCACGGTGCCGGGGCTGTCGATGTCCCGCCAGGCCTGGATGCGCGTGTTGGTGCGCGTCGTCACCGCATAGACCGGGCTCGCCAGGTAGGGCTTGGAGAAGGCGATGCGCTGCGCGCGGGGCGGCGTGATGCCGACCGCCATCATGGCGATGTCGCAGGACTGGTCCTCGATCCGGTCCATGAACTCGCCGAAATTGGTCTCGACGAAGGTCAGGCGGACATTGAGCCGCGCGGCCAGCGCGCGGGCCATGTCGATGTCGATCCCCTCCAGCTCCCCGTTCCGCGGGTTGCGGTAGGAGATGGCGAAGTATTCCGGCCACATGCAGACCCGGACTTCGCCTCTGGCGCGAATTACGGGCAGGCGCTCGGCCCGCGCGGGGGCGGCGGGGGGCGAGGCGGCGGGGGGCTGCGCCGGGGCGGGCGGCGAATTCTGGGCCAGAATCAACGAAGTGTCGGAAGCGGACCGTTGCGCATCCGATGTTTGCGCCAGAACGCCGTCACCACGCTCGCAAATTAAGACGAACAGGCCGATAATGGCTGTCGCAAAGATGGTCCCACGCATCGCCCAACTCCGTGCCGCCTTCCGGCGTTCGCTAGGCCTCGGTGCACCGAAGCCGAGCGAACCGCGCCCCTGGCTGCTGTTTTCCGCCGCGGTCGGCCTTGTCGCCCTATGCCTGCTCGGCATCTACAGCATCTTAATGCACCGCGGCCAACAGGATGCGATCGCGGAGGCTGAACGGCTGACCCAGGGAGTCGCGGCCGGGTTGGCGGACCAGCTGACCCGCGCCATGCAGACCGTGGACCTGGTGGTGATGGACGCGGCGGAGCGCCTGGCGGAGACCGACCCCGCCACCGTCACCCGCCAGATCACCGGCCGCATCCGCGACGTGCCCCAGATGCGCGCCCTGCTGGTGACGGACGCGCAGGGCTTCATCATCGCCAGCTCCGTGGAGGGGCTGCGCGAGGCCTCGGTCGCGGACCGCGAATGGTTCCGCCTGCTGCGCTTCGGCAACCAGGCGCTGCGGCTCGGCGCGCCGGAGGCCGGGCGCTTTATCGGCCCGCAGGGGCGCAGCATCCAGCAGGCCGGCGGGCTCTATTCCATCCCCTATGCGCGCGCGATGCGCGGTGCGCGCGGCGAGTTCCAGGGCGCCATCGTCGCCGTGCTGAACCCGGACTACCTGGTGGGCGTCGCGCGGCGCCATGCCGATGCCTTCGGCGCCATCGTCCGCGTCCATTCCTTCCAGGGCCTGCTGCTGGCGCGCTCCGACGGCGCGACGCAGGGGGTGGGGGAGCTCAATTCCTCCTCCTGGATCTTCCGCGACTTCCTGCCGCGGCGGGAGACCGGGACCTGGGCCGGCGTGGACCAGGACGGGTCGGAGGTCGTCGCCTCCTTCGCCGTCACGCGGCAGGGCACCTTCGTGGTGGAGACGGCGCGCAGCCGCGCCGATGCGCTGGATACCGCCAACCGCCTCGGCGCCCTGCTGGCCGCCGGCGTCGCGGCGGCGGCGGTGGTGACGCTGGTCGCGCTCTGGCTGCTGGTGCGCCAGGCGCAGGCCCTGAAGATGCAGGGCCAGCGCCTGGCGGAGAGCGAGCGCGCGGCGGTCGCCGCCAGCCGGGCGAAGGAGGAGTTCCTCGCCTCCATGAGCCATGAGATCCGCACGCCGATGAACGGCGTGATCGGCATGACGGGGCTGCTGCTCGACACCGGGCTCGATGGCGTGCAGCGGCGCTATGCGGAGACCATCCAGGGTTCGGCCGAGCACCTGATGATGGTGCTGAACGACATCCTCGACTTCTCCAAGCTCGAAGCCGGCGCGCTGCAGCTGGAAAGCGTGCCCTTCAACGTGGAGCAGGAGATCGCGACGATCGTCGAGCTCTTCGCCCCCCGCGCCGCGGCGAAGGGGGTGGAGCTGGTCTGCGCGCTCGCCCCCGACCTGCCCCACAAGGTGGTGGGCGACCCCGGCCGCATCCGGCAGATGCTGTTCAACCTGGTGGGCAACGCCATCAAGTTCACGGAGACCGGCTGGATCCAGGTGGCGATCTCGATCGAGGCGGAGCTGGACTACTGGCGGCTGCGCGTCTCCGTCTCCGACACCGGGATCGGGATCGAGCGCGACAAGATCGGCATGCTGTTCGAGCGCTTCACCCAGGCCGATGCCTCCATCCGCCGCAAGTATGGCGGCACGGGCCTCGGCCTCGCCATCTGCAAGAAGCTGGCCGAGGAGATGGGCGGGGGCATCGAGGCGGTGCCCCGCCTGGCCGGCGTGCGCAATGGCGGCGGCAGCATCTTCCGCTTCACCGTCAAGGTCGGGCGCGTCGAGGGCGACCAGCTGCCGCTGACGGGCCTCTCCGGCCGCCGCATCCTGGTGGTGGACGACCTGCCCCTGAACCGGGAGATCATGGTCCGGCAGCTGGCCGGGATGGGGGCGGAGGCGATCGCGGTGGCCGATGGCGGCACCGCGCTGGCGGCGCTGCGCCAGGCGGCGTCGCAGGGCCGGCCCTTCGAGGCCGCGGTGCTGGACGGGCAGCTGCCGGATGGCGACGGGCTCGCCCTCGCGCGGCGCATCCGCCAGGAATGGGACGCCTTCGGCCGGCCGCGCCTGCTGCTCTGCGCCTCCGGCTCCACCGATTCGCGGGAGGCCAATGGGCAGGGCGTGCTGGACGGGCTGCTGCTGAAGCCCGCCCTGCCCACGCGGCTGCGGGATGCGCTGCTGGTGGCGGTGGCGCCGCCCAAGCCCGTGGCCGCGCCGCCGCCCCGGCCGGAGGCGCCGGCCCCGGCCGAGGCCGCCGGGCCGCAGGTGCGGGTGCTGCTGGTGGAGGACAACCCGACCAACCAGCTGGTGATGAAGACCATCCTCACCCGCGCCGGCGCTTCCGTGGTGGTGGCGGGCGATGGGCAGCAGGCCGTGCAGGCCGCCCGCGCCGCGCAGTACGACGTGATCCTGATGGACCTGCAGATGCCCGTGATGGATGGGCTGGAGGCGACGCGCGGCATCCGCGGCCATCCCGGCCCCAACCGCCGCACCCACATCATCGGCCTGACCGCCGCCGTCGGCCCCGAATTCGAACGGCAGTGCCGGGAGGCGGGGATGGACGATTACGTGGGCAAGCCGGTGCAGCGGGACCTGCTGCTGCGCAAGCTGGGCCTGGCGGCGAAGGCGGCGGGGTCCCAGGCCGCCTGATCCCCGCGGATTCAAGGGCCTGGCCGCCAGGGGCGCCTGGAATTTAGGAATACTACCCTTTTAGCCGATTATGCCATTTATGCGCCTTTAACACGATTCTCGCGGGGTCGGCGCCGGTGGGCGGGCGGGGCGCGGGGCAGGGGATGGCCAGTGTCCTAGGTATATTATCCTTTGCGCCGGGGGCTGTCAATCGAGATCCAGCCCCTCCAGCGCCACGGCCAGGCCGCCACGCGCCTGGCGCTGGGCGCCGGCGGCGATGCCGGCGATGGCCCAGCCCTCCCCCTGCCGGACCAGCAGCGGCCCGCCGGAGGCGCCGCGCGTGGCGGCGCAATCATGCCGGATCAGCCAGCGCAGCCCGGGGTCGCGGAAGCGGCCCTGCACCCGGCAGGTGGTATCGGCCAGCAGCGCATGCGCGCGGTCCTGCTGCCAGCCCGCCAGCATGGCCGGCGCCGCCACCCCGGGCAGCGCGGCGCGCGGCAGCACCGGGCCGGGCAGGGGGGTGGCGAGGCGCAGCAGCGCCCAATCCGCGCCGACCGGCCCGCGCGCGGCCGCATCGAAGCCCGGGCCCAGCCGGATCTCCCGCACCCGCGCATGGGCCTGGAAATCGCCGCGCTCATAGCCCGCCAGCACATGGGTGCGGCCGGGGAGGACCGGGTTGCCGGTCCGCGGCGCGACGAGGCAATGGGCGGCGGTCAGCACGCGGTCGGGCGCGATGAGGGCGCCGGTGCAGCGCGTGCCGGCCTCGGTCTGCACGCGCACCAGGCTGGACCAGGGGGCGGCGCGGATATCGACGGGCTGCCGGGCCTCCACCGCCGGGTCCAGGCCGGGGCGGGGCAGCGGCTGCGCCAGGGCGGCGGCCGGGACCAGCAGGGCGAGGACGGCCAGGCGGCGGGGCATGGGGGCAGGCTGCGCCGGGCGGCGATGCGTGTCGAGGCGCGGCTGGCGCGCCCGCGTAACGTCCCGCCCCAGCGGGGCGAAGCAGCGGCGTGACGTCCGGCAGCCGCCTCGGCCCGATGGGGGGCCTCATCCCGCGCCGCGCCCTGCCCGGCGCGGCGGGCGCGCGCATCCGCCCGGCGTGGTGGTGAGGGTGGGTCGGCCGCACCTCGCCGGCCTGGCCCTGGCCGGCGCGGGCGGCGCGGCGGTGCTGGCGGCGACCCTGCCGCTGGCGGACCGCGCCCTGCCTGCAATCTTCGCCGTGGCGCTGCTGCTGGGCGCGGCCTTCGCCTGGCTGGATTTCGGCTTCGCCGGCGGCTTCCGCGCCCTGCTGGAGGAGGGCGATCCGCGCCCGGTCGGCGCCAGCCTCGTCATCCCCGCCGTCGCCGCGCTGGTGATCCTGCCGGTGGCGGGGCTGGCGGAGGGCTATGTCCGCTACATCGCGCCGGTCGGGCTGCAGTTGCTGATCGGCGCCGCGATGTTCGGGCTGGGCATGCAGGTGGCCAATGGCTGCGGCTCCGGCGTGCTGGTGGCGGCCGGGCAGGGGTCGCGGCGCATGTTCGTGGCGCTGCCCTTCTTCTGCCTGGGCGGGGTGCTGGGCGCGCTGCTGCTGCCGATGGGGGCGATGCTGCCGGCCTTCGAGGCCATCGACCTGCTGGAGCTGCTCGGCCCCTGGGGCGGGCTGCTGGCGACGGAGGCGCTGCTGGGCGTCTTCGCCATCGCCTTCCTGCGCGGCCGGCCCCTGCCCTGGCCGGCGCTGCGGGCGGGCGCGGTGATCGGGGCGCTGGCGGCGCTGCTGTTCCTGGCCTCCGGCACGCCCTGGGGGATCACGACGGGGCTCACCCTCTGGGCGGCGAAGCCGCTGCAGGCGCTGGGCTGGGACCTGGCGGCGCAGCCCTTCTGGCAGGTGGACTGGGCGCGGGATGCGCTGGCCGGGCCGGTGCTGGCGAACCATGCCTCGCTGTCCGATATCGGCCTCGTGCTGGGGGCGCTGGCCGCGAGCGCCTGGCAGGGCGGGCTGCGCCACCGCGTGCGGCTGGGGTGGCGGGGTGCGCTCGGCGCCGCGCTGGGCGGCTTGCTGATGGGCGTGGGCGCGCGGCTTTCCGCGGGCTGCAATGTCGGCGCCTTCATCGGCGGCGCGGCCTCCGGCAGCCTGCACGGCTTCGTCTGGCTGCTGGCCGTCATCCCGGGATGCTGGATCGGCATCCGGCTGCGCCCGGTCTTCGGGCTGCCGCGGCGGTAACCGTCAGCCCAGCAGTTCGGCCACGAAATCCGGCACCAGCCGCGTCGCCGGGCCGTGCCGGGCCTCGTCGAAGCGGCGGCTGCCGGCGCTGGGCTCCAGGTTCAGCTCCAGCGTGCGCGCCCGTCCCGCGACCTCCGCCACGAAGCCCGCCGCGGGATAGACGTTGCCGGAGGTGCCGATGGAGACGAAGAGGTCGCAGGCCTCGAGCGCCGCGCCGATGCGCTCCATCTGCATCGGCATCTCCCCGAACCAGACGATGTGCGGGCGCATGCCGCCGGTGGCGCCGCAGGCGGGGCAGGGGGTGGCGGTGGAGAGGTCCTCCACCCAGGGGTGCACGGCCTCGCATCGCCGGCAGCGGGCCTTCGCCAATTCGCCATGCATCGCGACCATCCGGCGAGAACCGGCGCGGGCGTGCAGATCATCGACATTCTGCGTCACCAGCAGCAGGTCGCCGGGCCAGCGGGCATCGAGCTCCGCCAGCGCCCGGTGGGCGGCGTTGGGGGCGATGGCCGGGTCGCGCAGCTGCGCGCGGCGGGCGTTGTAGAAGGCGTGGACGCGGGCGGGGTCGCGGGCGAAGGCCTCGGGCGTCGCGACATCCTCGATCCGGACTTTCGCCCACAGCCCGTCCTTGTCGCGGAAGGTGGCGAGGCCGGATTCGGCGGAGATGCCGGCGCCGGTGAGGATGACGATGTTTCGCGGGGTCATGCGGCGATCCTAGCGCGGCCGGCCCGGTCCGTGGCGGGCGAATCCGCTTCCCCGTGGCGCCCGCCCCGCGTCATTGTTGGTGCATCGGAACGGATGGTCGGGGACGGGCCCCATGATGGGACGGCGCTTCTTCCTGGCCGGGGGCTGCATGCTCTGCGGCTGCGCCGGCGCGGTGCACCAGGTGCCGCCCGTCACGGGCGCGCAGCTGGGGCTGGCGCAGGCGGAGGTCGAGGAGGCGGGCGGCGCGCCGCCGCGGCGCCCGATGCCGGAGAGGCAGGCCCAGGCGATGATGCGGTCCGCCCTGGCGCGCATCCGCCCGGCGGCCACGCGGCTGTGCCAGGAGATGGCGGTGGGCGTCTGCCACTGGGAGGTCCGCACCAGCCGCGACCGCACGCTGAATGCCGCGGCGGGCGGCGAGGGCCGCATCGTCATCAACCAGGGCATCATGGAATACGCGGCGAATGAGGAGGAGGTCGCCCTCGTCATCGGCCATGAGATGGGGCACCACGCCGCCAACCATGTGGCGAGCAGCCGGGATGCGCGGGGCGTGGGCAGCGCCATCGGCGCGGCGGTGATGGCGGCGGCGACCGTCGCGGCCGCGGCGGGCGGCCATGTCAGCGCGCGCAGCGCGCGGCGCAGCGTGGAAAGCGGCGCCAATCTCGGCGGGGCCGTCGGGCGGCTCGTCTTCTCGAAGGAGCAGGAGCGGGAGGCCGACTACCTGGCGGCGGCGATCCTCTACCGTTCGGGGATGGATCTGGGGAAGGCGCGGGGGTTCCTGGTGACCATGGCGCGCCTGTCGGGCCGGATGGAGACGGGGCTGTTCGACAGCCACCCGGCGGGGCCGGAGCGGATCGCGGGCTGGGACGAGGCGATGCGCGACCTGGCGCGCAGCAACGGGGCGCTGCCGCCGCGGCGGGCGGTGTAGCTACCGCCTGGCCGGCAGCCGCCAGATCATCGCCGTCAGCGCCACGCCGAGGCCCACCAGCAGCCAGGGCACCACCCAGGGGCCGCCCGCCAGGTCCGCGCCGAGGCCGAGCGCCGCGGGGATGACGGCGACGCCGATGGTGGCCGCCGCCACCTGCATCCCGACCGCCTGCGCCGCCAGGCCGGGGCCGACCCGGGCCGGGGTGCGGGCCATCACGGTCGGGAAGACCGGCGCCAGCGCCAGGGCGGCGACGGACAGCGCCACCAGGTCCGCGACCCCGGTCGCGAAGGCCAGCAGCGCCAGCAGCGCCACGGGGGTGAACAGCCGCAGCACGCGGTCGGCGCCCAGCCGGTCCAGCACGAAGCCCAGCGCCAGGCGCCCGCCCGTCAGCGCCGCGAAGAACAGGGTGGCGGCGATCGCGCCCTCGGCCGGGGTCGCGCCGCGCGCGCCGGTCATGATGGTGGCGGCCCATTGGCCGGCCCCGGCCTCCAGCCCCGTATAGAGGAAGAAGACCAGCACCTGCAGCCGCGCGACCGGGTGGCGCAGCACCGCCAGCGGGCTGGTGCGGTCCGCGGGCGGGCGGGGCGCGCCATCCTCCCACCGCCCCCGCGTCGCCAGGAAGCAGAGGGTGAGGAGGCCGAGCGCCAGCGCCACCGCGGCATAGCCCGCCTGCCAGCCGAAGCCGGCCGCCAGCAGCGCGGCGGCGGTGGCGGGGCCGAGCGTGGCGCCCACCCCCCAGAAGCCGTGCAGCCAGTTCATGTGCCCCGGCTTGAAGCGGGAGGCGGCGAAGAGGTTCATGGCCGAATCGACCGCGCCGCCGCCGAAGCCCGCCAGCACGGCCAGCGCGACGAAGCCCGCCCAGGGCGGCGCGAAGGCCTGCGCCCCCGCGGCGATGGTGGTGGCCGCCAGGCTGCCCACCAGCACGCCGCCGATGCCGGCGCGCGCGATCATCCGCCCCGTCAGCAGCCCCGCCACGACATAGCCGGTGGCGACGGCGGCCAGCACCAGGCCGAGCGCCGCGTTCGGCACCCCGTAATGCGGGCGGAGCGAGGGCCAGAGGCTGCCCGGCATCGGGTCCGGCAGGCCGAGGCCGATGAAGGCGAGGAAGGCGAGGGCGAGGAGGGGCACGCGCCCGCCTACACCGGAACGGCGGCGGGCTCCACCGTGCCGGGGTTGCCGCCGGGCTCCGCGCCGGGGCAGGCTTCCGGACCACAAGGGGAGGAACCGCCATGCCATTGACGGTCAAGGACATGCTTGCCGACGCCAACGCCGCCGTGCCGCGGATCGCGCCGGCGGAGGCGGTGCGGCTGGCCGAGGAGCCGGGCGTGCTGCTGCTCGATGTCCGGGATGCCGCGGAAGTGAAGGCCAGCGGCAAGGCCGCGGGGGCGGTCGCGGTCAGCCGCGGCCTGGTGGAGTTCCGCGCCGACCCGGACAGCCCGATGCATGATCCCGCCCTGAAACAGGCGGGCACGATCCTGGTCTATTGCGCCTCCGGCGGCCGATCCGCGCTGGTGGGCAAGACGCTGAAGGACATGGGCTACGACGATGTCCGGAACCTCGGCGGGTTCAAGGACTGGGTGGAGGCCGGCGGCGCGGTGGAGCCGGGCTGAGGCGGAGAACCCCGGGCCGGCCTCGCGGCCGGTCCGGGTGGTGCGGCTTCAGGCGGCGTCGCCGGTATCGGCCTTCAGACCGGCGGCGGTGATGCCGGCCACGGCGCAGACCTCGTCCTTGTCGGAGGCATCGCCGGAGACGCCGACGGCGCCCAGCACCGCGCCATCCGCCGCGCGCACCAGCACGCCGCCCGGCACCGGCACGGCGCGGCCGCCGGCCAGGTCCGACAGCGCGTTCATGAAGCCGGGCATGGCGGTGGAACGGCGCGCCAGCTCCCGCGACCCGAAGCCCAGCGCCATGGCGCCGAAGGCCTTGCCCCAGGCGATGTCGGGGCGCAGCAGGCTGCACCCATCCTCCCGCAGCGCGGCCTTCAGGTGGCCGCCGGCATCCAGCACCACCACCGTCAGCGGCGCCAGGCCCAGCTCCCGCCCCTTGGCGAGCGTCGCATCGACGATGGTGCGGGCGGCGGCGGCGGTGATGCCGTGCTGGAAGCCGGCGGGGGCGGTGTTGCTCATGGCGGGTTCTCTCCGGTGATGCCGCTCTCTGCGGTGTCCGGCCGCCGCTGTGAAGGGGGCCTCAGCGGATCGGCAGCTCGAGGGGGCTCGACCGGCTGCCATCGGCGAAGACGGCGGTCAGGATCAGGGTGCGGGCATTGGGCGGGGCCTGCATCTCCACCACCGCGCGGGGCGGGTCGCCGGCCAGCAGCACCTCATCCGGCACGCCGACGGGCACCACGCGCGGGCGGCGTTCGGCATCGGTCGCCCATTTCACCGCGATCAGCCCGGCGCGCAGATGCCCCGCCACGGCGAAGTTGTTGAGCCGCCCGCCCGCCAGCCGCCCCGGCGCGTAGCTGGCGAAGGTGCCCTGGCGCTGCAGCGTGCGCTGCGCCTGGTCCCGGATCGCCTGGGCGGGGTCGAAGGTCACGGCCACTTCCGGGCTGGTGACGCCGTCCCGGTCCAAATAGCGGAAGCGCATGGGCTGCACGCGCCAGGGGCGGTTCACCCGGATGGTGGGCGCGGGTTCCCCGGCGCGCTGCGCGACTTCCGCCCAGACCGCGCCATCCGCATCCGACCCGCGCACGAACTGGACGGAGGTCGCGGGTTCCGGCGCCATCACGCGCAGCAGGATGGGCTGGTTGGCCTGGCCCGGCGGCGGCGCGACCGCGGTGATGGACAGCCGGCGCTGGGAGACCTCCCGCGTCCAGGACAGGGCCAGCATCTCCTCCTGCAGCCGGGCCACGGCGGCCTGGTGCAGGAAGCGGGCGGCGAAGGCGGGCAGGCGGTCCTCATCCTCGAAGGCCGCGATCAGGGTGGCGATGCGGCCGGCCTGCGCCACCGTCGGCCCCTGCTGCCCGGCGGCGGCGATCAGGGACCGGGCCAGCGCGGCGGTCGCCAGCAGCGCCTCCGGGTCCTGCGCCACGATGCGGGCCAGGGCGGCGATGCGCTCCGGCCCCTCCGGCAGGGCCATGGCCTCCACATGCTCCCGGAAGGCGGCGGGGAGGTTGGCGGGCAGGGCGGTCAGCGCGTCGCGCACCCCCGGCAGGCCGGTCGCCATCAGCCCGTCATGCAGCAGCAGCGCGTCGGGGCGCGGGTCGGCCGCGCGGCGGATCGCCTCCGCCAGGGCGCGGGCGCTCTGCACCGGCTCGTCCCGGGTGCGGAGGAGGATGGCGTTGTAGAGGAATTCATCGGCCGAGGCCGGGCGCGGCCGCAGCGGGGGCTGCGCCTGGTCCAGCGCCGCGCGCAGCTCCTCCAGCGCCGCGATGTCGTGGCGGGGTTCCCCGAACCAGCGATCCTGCTGCGCGGCGACGCTGGCCGAGAGGCTGCCCAGCACGCCGCGCTGGATGCCGGCGGCGTATTGCAGGCCGGCGAGCAGCACGAAGCCCAGCAGCAGCAGCGCGGCGCTGGCCATGATGCCATGGGGCCAGGAGGCGTCCCGCTTCGCCCGCGCGAGGGCGAGCCCGGCGCCGAGGCCGATCGCCGCCAGCAGCGCGAGCACCGGCACGGCGGGGAAGGCGGGCTGGAGGACATCGCCCGCCAGGCCCAGCACGGCCAGCGCGCCGAGGGCGATGCCGGTGAGGGCCGGGCGGTCCAGGAAGGGTCGGATCAGGCCACGCATGGCGGCGTGATATGGGCTCACGAAGCCGTGGGCAACCGTCGCGCGGGATGGCGCGGCGATATGGCAATGGGGGGTTTACCGCGGCTCGCGCGGCGCGCGAGTGCTGCTATCGGAGGTTGGTGGGGCGGGTGCGGGAGGCGCGCCTTACCCAAACCCTCCCCCCCCACCGGGGGAGA
Source organism: Falsiroseomonas ponticola (assembly GCF_016805305.1). GTDB lineage: Bacteria > Pseudomonadota > Alphaproteobacteria > Acetobacterales > Acetobacteraceae > Falsiroseomonas > Falsiroseomonas ponticola. The sequence continues at coordinate 473,061 of NZ_JAERQN010000002.1, forward strand.
GGGCTTCCATGGCCGCGGCGGCGCGCGGGCGCGCTACATGCCGCCGATGTCGTTCGGCCCGCCGCCTCCTGAAGATAGCGAAGCGGTCGGGCGGCGGCGGCCGGCAGGTCCGCTACATCCCCCCGATGTAGTTAGGGCCGCCACCCCCCTCCGGCGTCTTCCAGTCGATGTTCTGCGTCGGGTCCTTGATGTCGCAGGTTTTGCAGTGGACGCAGTTCTGCGCGTTGATGACGAGGTGCATCTCGCCCTCGGCGTTGCCGGCCTCGCTGCCCACCGCCTCATAGACCGCGGCGGGGCAGTAGCGGCTCTCGGGGCTGCGGAACTTCTCCCAGTTCGTCCCCTTCCACCGGCCCGGGTCGCGCAGCACCAGATGGGCGGGCTGGTCCTCCTCATGGTTGGTGTTGGACAGGAAGACGGAGGAGAGGCGGTCGAAGGTCAGCACGCCGTCCGGCTTGGGATAGGTGATCCTCGTCGCCTCGGCGGCGGGCTTCAGCGTCTCGTGGTCCGCATGGTGGGACCAGGTCCAGGGCGCCTTGCCGCGGAAGAGGTAGGTGTCGAGCGCCGCATTCACCATGCCGCCCCAGAAGCCGTATTTCGCGAAGCCCGGGCGGATGTTGCGCACGCCCTGCAGCTCCTCCCACACCCAGCTCGCGCGGATCGCCGTCTCGTAGCTGTCGAGCACCGCCGGGCGGTCGCCGGCCAGGGCGGCGGCGATGGCCTCCGCCGCCACCATGCCGGACTTCATGGAGGTATGCGTGCCCTTGATCTTCGGCACGTTCAGGAAGCCCGCCGTGTCGCCCGCCAGCATGCCGCCGGGGAAGACCAGCTTCGGGATGGCCTGGATGCCGCCCTCGTTCAGCGCGCGGGCGCCGTAGCTGATGCGCTTGCCGCCCTCGAGGAAGCCGCGCACCGCCGGATGCGTCTTGAAGCGCTGGAACTCGTCGAAGGGGGAGAGCCAGGGGTTCGGATAGTCCAGCCCCACGACGAAGCCGACGCTGACCAGGTTGTCCCCCAGCATGTAGAGCCAGGACCCGCCATAGGTGTCGGAGGAGAGCGGCCAGCCGGTGGAATGCCAGACCAGGCCGGGCTTGTGCTTCTCCTTCGGGATCTCCCACAGCTCCTTCATGCCGAGCGCGAAGGTCTGGGGTGCCACGCCGGCGCGGAGGTTGAAGGTCTCGAAGAGCTTCTTGGTGAGGCTGCCGCGGCAGCCCTCCGCGAAGACGGTGTAGGTGGCGCGGAGCTCCATGCCTGGCTGGTAGTTCGGGCCCTTGGTGCCATCCCGCTGGATGCCCATGACGCCGGCGACGACGCCACGCACCTGGCCCTCCTCGATGATCGTCTCGCTGGCCGCGAAGCCCGGATAGATCTCGACGCCCAGCGCCTCCGCCTTCGCCCCCAGCCAGCGGCAGACATTGCCGAGGCTGACGATGTAGTTGCCCTCATTGTGCATCTGCGGCGGCGTGGGCAGCTTGAAGCCCTTCGTCTCCGTCAGCAGCATGAAGCGGTCATCGGTGACGGGCGTCGCCATGGCGGGCGGGTCGTCGCGCCAGTCCGGGAACAGCTCGTCCAGCGCGCGGGGTTCCAGCACGGCGCCGGAGAGGATGTGCGCGCCGATCTCGCCGCCCTTCTCCACGACGCAGACGGTGGTGTCGGGGCTCAGCTGCTTCAGGCGGATGGCGGCGGCGAGGCCGGCGGGGCCGCCGCCCACCACCAGCACATCGAACTCCATCGCTTCGCGCTGCTCGGTATCCCCGCTCATTCCGCTGTTCCTTCCGGCGTATCGATGCCTGCTGGGTGGCTGGCTTGGCTCGGCTAAGCTCGCCTGGCCTTCGCAGATAGCGTCGCAAGCCATTGCGCGGAACCCCGCCCCGCGCCGATATGACCCCATGGAGGCAGGATATCGCGAGGAGCTGCTGGCCGCGCTGCGGCTGCAGCTGGAATGGGGGGTGGACGAGGCGCTGGAGGAAGCGCCGGTCGATCGCTTCGCCGCGCGCGCCCCGGTGGCGGAGCCGCCGCCGGTCCTTGCCGCCCCCGCGCTGCAGCCCGCCGCGCGCCCGGTGCTGCCGCTGGTGCCGCCGCCGGCCGCCGCCGCCGCCGCGCTGGCCGCCGCGGCGCAGGACCTGGCCGCGCTGAAATCCGCGATCGCGGAGGCCGACAGCCCGCTGCGCGACACCGCCACCAACCTGGTCTTCAGCGACGGCGTGGCGGAATCCGGCCTGATGATGATCGGCGAGGCGCCGGGCGCCGATGAGGACCGCCTGGGGAGGCCCTTCGTCGGCGTCTCCGGCCAGTTGCTGGACCGGATGCTGGCCAGCATCGGTCTGGACCGGACGCGGAATTTCTACCTGACCAACATCCTGCCCTGGCGCCCGCCCGGCAACCGGACGCCGACGGATGCGGAGATCACGCTCTTCCTGCCCTTCCTGATGCGGCATATCGAGCTGGTGCGGCCCCGCCATTTGGTGCTGCTGGGCGGCGTCTCGGCCAAGGCGCTGCTGCGGGCGAAGGACGGGATCACCCGGCTGCGCGGGCGCTGGCACCAGGTGGAGACGCCGGCCGGGCCCCTGCCGGCGCTGGCCACGCTGCACCCCGCCTACCTGCTCCGCACCCCCGCCGCGAAGCGGGAAGCCTGGTCCGACCTGCTGCTGCTGCGGCGGACACTTGATGGTGATGACGCGGCGCGGTGACGATTTTCGACAGAAAAAGCGCTGCAAGAAAGGCCGGTAACCGGCTGATTCCATAACAGACCGTCTCAATAAGCGAGAATCGTTCCGGATTCGGGGGTTGCCATCCCCTTTTGGTGGCGTCTAGGGGTTTCGGGCCATGCGAGCGATCTGCCCCATGGCCCTACGCCGCCGGCTGGCTGCCCCCTCACGCTCCCTCGTGATGGTGGCCCTGGTCGGGGCGACGATGATGGCGGGGGCTCAGGTCCCCGCCTTCGGGCAACGGGCCGACCAGACCGCCATGAGCGTCCCACGTCCTGCGGTGCAGGGCGGGGTCGCCGGGTTCCCGCAACCCCTAGCGCCGTCCGATGCGACGCGCCTCCGACGCATTTTCGAGCTCCAGTCACGGGGCGAGAATGCGCTGGCGGTGCGGGAGATCGAGCGGCTGGATGACCGTCGCCTGGTCGGCCACGTCCTGGCCGACCGGTGGCTGCGCGGCCATGAGCCGCCGCTGCCGGAGCTGCTGTCCTGGCTGACGGATTATGCCGACCATCCGGATGCGCCGCGCATCCACGCGATGCTGGTGCGCCGCGCGCCGCGCGGCATGGCCCTGCCGCCGGCACCCGCCCAGGAAGCGCTGGCCGATGGCGCGGAAGTGGTGCCGGAGGAGCGGGAGCCCGCCACCCGCACCATCACCCGCAATGCCAGCCTGGACCGCGTGGTGCGGGACCGCGCGGGCAATGGGGACGATGCCGGCGCCCTGGCCGCCATCGCCCGCGCCCGGGTGGATGCCCCCTATGCCGCGCTGCTGCGGGCGGAGGTCGCGCAGGCGATGCTCCAGGCCGGGCGGGACCAGGATGCCTTCCGCATCGCCTCCGACGCCGCGCGCAATTCCGCCGGCACGGCCTTCCCCGGCTATATCGCGGGCCTGGCCGCCTGGGCGCTGGACCGGCCCGACGTGGCGCTGGCCTATCTGGAGCATGCGGCGCGGTCGGAGATCGCCTCCCCTGCCATCCGCGCCGGCGCCGCCTTCTGGACGGCGCGCGCCGCGGTGCGGGCCCGCCGGCCCCAGGCCTATGTGCCCTGGATGATGCAGGCGGCGCAGGAGCCCCGCACCTTCTACGGCATGGTGGCGCGCCGCGCGCTCGGCCTGCCCATGGGCTTCGCCTGGGAACGCGAGATCGCGGGCGAGGGCGAGGCCGCGGCCATCGCCGAATCGGCCGCGGGCTGGCGCGCGCTCGCCCTGCTGCAGATCGGGCAGCGGGAGAGGGCGGAGGCGGAGATGCGCGCCCTCTGGCCCCGGGTGCAGGGCAATGCGGGCGTGCTGCGGGCCATGCTGCTGCTGGCCTCCCAGGCCGGCATGACGGACCTGGCGGCGCAGCTGGCGGCGCTGAGCCAGACGGCGGATGGCAGGCCGCGCGACTTCGCGCGCTTCCCGCTGCCGCGGCTGGAGCCGATGCTGGGCTTCCGCGTCGATCCGGCGCTGCTCTATGCGCTGGCACGGCAGGAATCGAATTTCGACCCGCGCGCGGTGTCGCCGGCCGGGGCGCGGGGGCTGCTGCAGATCATGCCCGCGACCGCCAGCTACGTGACCGGGGACAACAGCCTGCGGGGGTCCAACGTCTCCCGCCTGCATGATCCCGGCTTCTCGCTGGAGGTGGGGCAGCGCTACGTCCACTACCTCGCCCGCAGCGAGAACGTGAATGGCGACCTGATCCGGCTGCTCGCCTCCTACAATGCGGGGCCGGGCAATCTCGGCCGCTGGCTGCCGGCGATCCGGCACCGGGACGACCCCTTCCTGTTCATCGAGAGCATCCCGGTGGGGGAGACGCGGCAATTCGTGCAGCGCGTGCTCGCCTATTCCTGGATCTACGCGGCGCGGCTGGGCCTGCCCTCGCCCAGCCTCGATGCGCTGGCCACGGGGCGGTTCCCCCAGTTCCAGGACACCCAGGCGGTCGCCGCCATGCTAACACCGCGCTGAACGATGCCCCCCGCTCCGGCGGGGGGCTTTCCAGCGACGGGTGGTGCCATGCCGATCGACGAGTCGAGAAAATTCGTGCCGGTGAACATCGCGGTGCTGACAGTGTCGGACACGCGTGACCTGGCGAGCGACCGGAGCGGGGAGACCCTGGCCGGGCGCATCACCGCCGCCGGGCATGTGCTGGCGGCGCGGGAGATCGTGAAGGATGACGCGACCCTGATCGAGGCGGTGCTGCGCCGCTGGATCGCCGACCCGCAGGTGGATTGCGTCATCACCACCGGCGGCACCGGCATCACCGGCCGGGACGTGACGCCGGAAGCCTTCGCCCGGGTGCTGGAGAAGGAGATCACCGGCTTCGGGGAGCTGTTCCGGATGCTCAGCTACCAGAAGATCGGCACCTCCACGATCCAGTCGCGGGCGATCGGCGGCGTGGCGGGCGGGACCTACCTCTTCGCCCTGCCCGGCAGCACGGGGGCCTGCAAGGATGCCTGGGACGACATCCTGGTCTGGCAGCTCGACAGCCGCCACCGGCCCTGCAACCTGGTGGAGCTGATGCCCCGGCTGCTGGAGCATCTGAAGGCGGCCTGACGGCCGGGGGCAGGGGGACGCCCGCGCATGGCCGCCCCGCGACCGCGCCGGTTGGTCCGCGCCGCCGCCCCTGCCAGTATGGGCGCAGACAGACCGAGGCCGCATGTCCCGCCCCCTGCAAGGCGTGCTGATCCAGATCGCGGCGCTCGCCCTTTTCGTCACCATGGATGCGCTGCTGAAGCTGCTGGTGGCGCGCTATGCCGTGCCGCAGCTGATGTTCGTGCGCTTCGTCTTCCACCTCATCCTGGTCTTCGCCGCGGTGCGGCTGCTGACCGGGCGGCTGCCCTTCCGCAGCCGGGCGCCCTGGCTGCAGGCGGCGCGCAGCGTCACGCTGGCGGTGGCGAACTTCTTCTTCTCCCTCTCGCTCATCCACATCTCGCTGGCCGATGCCACGGCGGTGTCCTTCGCGGCGCCGGTCTTCACCGTGGCGCTGGCGGCGCTGCTGCTGGGGGAGCAGGTGGGGCGGGTGAAGTGGATCGGCGTCGCGCTCGGCATGGCGGGCGTGCTGGTGGCGCTGCGCCCCCCCTTCCTGACCGGGGAGCCGCTGCACTGGGCCATGCTGCTGCCCCTGGTCACGGCGGCGGCGAACACCGCCTACCAACTGCTGACGCGCAAGCTCGCGGGGCTCGATGACCCGCACACCACCTTCCTGCACACCGGCATCGCGGCCGCCGGCGTCTCCGCGCTCGCGCAGCCCTTCGTCTGGGTGGAGCCCGCGGCCTGGGACTGGCCGCTCTTCGCCGCCCTCGGCCTGCTGGGCGGGCTCGGCCATTGCCTGCTGGTGCTGGCCTTCGCCCGCGCGCCGGCCAGCGTGCTGGCGCCCATGTCCTATACCCAGCTGGTCTGGGCGGGGCTGGCCGGCGTACTGGTCTTCGGCGACTGGCCGGATGGCTGGACGCTGCTCGGCGCCGCCATCATCGCGGCGGGGGGCATCCTGGTCGCGGCACCCTCCGCCACCCCCGCCCGTGCCACAATCCCGCCGCGCTCATCGTCTTGAAGGGGGGTATGACACCCTCGTGGCATCTTCGGGCTTGCGCGACCCTGCCCGAAGGGACTAGCCGGGGGCACCCTTCGCAGACTGGCCAGGCATGACCATCCGCACCGATGCTCCCGACCGAGACCACCCCCGTGCCGCGCTGGATGCCGATGGCGTCCGCGACGCCTACCGGCGCTGGGCCGGCGTCTATGACGCGGTCTTCGGCGGGGTCTCCGCCTATGGCCGCCGCCGCGCGGTGGCGGAGGTGAACCGGCTGCCCGGCACGAAGGTGCTGGAAGTCGGCGTGGGCACCGGCCTCGCCTTGCCGCGCTACCGCGGGGACAAGCGCGTCGTCGGCATCGACCTGTCGCGGGAGATGCTGGAGAAGGCGGCGGAGCGGGTGCGGGACGAGAAGCTCGGCCATGTCGTCGGCCTGGCGGAGATGGATGCGGAGCACATGGCCTTCGCCGATGGCGCCTTCGACATCGCCGTCGCCATGTTCACCGCCAGCGTCGTGCCGAACGCCAAGGACCTGTTCGCGGAGATGTCGCGGGTGGTGCGCCCGGGCGGGCACCTGCTGTTCGTGAACCATTTCGCGGCGGAGGACGGGCCGCGCTGGTGGGTGGAACGCGCCATGGCGCCGCTGTCCCGCCTGCTGGGCTGGCACCCCGACTTCGCGCTGCGGGACCTGCTGGACCCCGCCACGGTGCAGGTGGAGCTGATGGAGCCCTGCCAGCCCGCCGGGCTGTTCACGCTGGTCAGCGTGCGCAACGCGCCGGGCGAGACGCTGGCCGTCGCGGCCTGAGCGGCCCTGCCTGACGGACAAGGCGGGGCTCAGGCCGCCGCCGCCCCGCGCCGGCCGCGCATGACGCCGGCGCGCACCAGCGCCGCCGCCGCCACCATCAGCCCGCCCAGCGTGCCGATCACGCCGGCCGAGTTCAGCGACAGCTCGAGCCCGAGCGCCGCCGGCACCGGCCCGGCCAGCGCATAGCCCACGCCGCCCAGCGCCGCGCCCAGCGCCGCCCCGCCCAGCACCTGCGCGCCGTAGCGGTCCGTCATCAGCCGCAGCGCCGCCGCCGGGCAGACCAGCATGGCGACGACCAGGATCGAGCCCACCGATTCGAAGGCCGCCACCGCCGCGGCCGCCACCAGCAGCGCCAGGCCGAATTCCAGCGCGCGGGACGGCATGCCGAGCGCCGCGGCGTAGCCGGGGTCGAAGCAGATCAGCTTCAGCGGCCGCCACAGCGCCGCCACCACCACCGCCACCACGATGCCCACGCCGGCCAGCAGGCCGAGCTGCCGGGGCAGCCCCTCCAGCGCCGCCGGGTCGAACAGGGAATGCAGCCCCTCCGCCTGGGCCCAGACCAGCGTCTCCAGCTGGCCGAACAGCACGCAATCCAGGTCGAGATCGACGCTGCGCGCGCCGGTCGTCTCCATCAGCACCAGGCCCACGGCGAAGAAGGTGGTGAAGATGGCGCCGATGGCGGCGCCGGGGTCGAGCCGCGCGGCGCGCTGCACCACGCCGATCAGCACCACCGCCAGCAGCCCCGCCACCATGGCGCCGGCCAGCATGGGCAGCCCGCTGCGCGCGCCGGTGATGGCGAAGCCCAGCACGATGCCCGGCAGCACGGCATGGGACAGCGCATCCCCCACCAGCGATTCCCGCCGCAGCACCAGGAAGCTGCCGAGCAGCCCGCAGGTCGCCCCGGCCATCAGCGCCGCCAGCAGGGGCGGCAGGTCCAGCATCAGGAAATCCCGGATCGTCATGGCCGCCTCTCCCCCAGCTGGTGCGGGCTGGCCGGCAGGGCGGAGGGTTCCGGCAGCAGCCTTGCCGCCACCTCCGGCGGCAGCCCGTGCTCCACCAGATCCGCCAGCCGGTCGGCGGAGGCGATGTCCGTCGCGCCGGCGGCCAGCAGGTGGTGTTCCACCGCGCGATGGGCGCGCACGGCCCGGCGGGCGGCGGCGGCGCCGCGCGGCGTCAGGTGCACATGGCCGTCGGCGCGGGCAATCAGGCCGCGCTGCGCGAGCCAGAAGGCGAGCCAGCGCGCGCGGCCGACCGTCCAGCCCCGCGCCGCCGCCACCGCGCCGATCGGCGCCCAGCGATCCCCCGCCGTGCCGGGCCCGGCGCCGGCGGCTTCCTGCGCTTCCCAGGCGGCGCGCAGGAAATGCTCGGTATCGGCGGCCAGGCGCCGGCGCAGATGGGTGTGCAGCTGCGCCAGCAGCCCGCGTTCCGGCGCCAGCAGCAGCGCCAGGGTGAAGACGGCGGCCAGCGCCAGCACCACGGCGGCGCCTGTCGGCACCTCCGGCCGGAGCGCGGAGACCCAGGCGCCGGCCGCGCCGCAGACCGCGCCGATGACGGCGGAGATGGCCAGCATCCGCGGCAGGCGGAAGGTGAGGAGGCGGGCGGTCGCCGCCGGCAGCACCAGCAGCGCCACCACCAGGATCAGGCCCACCGCCTGCAGCCCCGCCACGCAGACCAGCACCAGCAGCCCGAGCAGCAGCAGGTCCACCCGCTGCACGCCGAGCCCCTGCATGCGGCAGAAATCCGGGTCGAAGCAGACGGCGCGCAGCCGCTGGAAGGCCGCCAGGCAGACCACCAGGCAGATGGCGGCGACCGAGGCCGCGACCACCGCATCCTCCGCCCGCATCGCCGCCGCCTGGCCCAGGATGAATTTCGACAGCCCCGCCTGCGCCGCCCCCGGCTGCGTCTGCAGCCAGGAGAGGATGGCGACGCCGAGGGCGTAGAAGGAGGAGAGGACGATGGCGATGGCCGCATCCTCCCGGATCCGGCCCGTGCGCGCCAGCGCCTGCACGGCCAGCACGCCGAGCACGCCGGCCGTGGCCGCGCCCGCCAGCAGGGGCGGCAGGGCGCGCGGGTCGCCGCCCAGCGTGGCGACGATCAGCGCCGCGATGGCGACGCCGGGCAGCGCCGCATGGCCGACCGCATCCGCCACCAGCGCGCGGCCGCGCAGCAGGGAGAAGGTGCCGACGGTGCCGGCGGCGAGCCCGAGCAGCGCGCAGCCCAGCAGCACGACGGCGGTGTTGTAGGCGATCACGGCGCGGCCCTCACAGCGCCTTGGCCTCCGCCGCCCGCACATTCGCCTGGTCCAGCAGCGCGAGTCGCGCGCCATAGGTCGCGCCGATATTCGCGCTGGTGAAGGCCTCCGCCACCGTCCCGCTGGCGAAGACCCGGGCGTTGATCAGCAGGACGCTCGAGAAATAGTCGGGGACGGTGCCGAGGTCGTGGTGCACCGCGACCACGTGCCGCCCGCGCGCCGCCAGGTCCCGCAGCACGGCGACGATGGCCTGTTCCGTCGCGGCATCGACCGCCGCGAAGGGTTCGTCCATCAGCACCAGGTCGGCATCCTGCGCCAGCGCGCGCGCCAGGAAGACGCGCTGCTGCTGGCCGCCGGAGAGCTTGCCGATCTGCCGCTCCGCGAAGCCCTCCATCCCCACCTGGGCGAGGGCCGCGCGCGCGGCATCGCGGTGGCGCCGCGGCACCGGGCCCCACCAGCGCATCCGCGGGTAGCGCGCCATGCAGACGACATCGAGCGCGGTGGCCGGGAAGTCCCAATCGACGCTGGCGCGCTGCGGCAGGTAGCCGACGCGGTCGCGCACTTCCTCCAGCGGCCGGCCGAAGAACCGCACCTCCCCGGACAGGGCCGGCACCAGGCCGAGCGTCGCCTTCAACAGGGTGGACTTGCCCGCGCCATTGGGGCCGACGATGGCGGTCAGGCCCGGGGCGGCGTTCCAGGTCACGTCCCAGACCGCCGGCCGTTCCCCATAGGCGACCGTCAGATGGCTGACCGAGAGCGGGGGCGCGACGGTCATGCCGCGAGGCGCCCGTTCAGCCCGCGCGGCGGCACCCGGCCGCCGAGCGCCCGGGCGATGATCGTCACGTTGTGGTCGATCATGCCCTCATAGGTCCCCTCATAGGTGCCGGCCTTGCCCATGGCGTCGGAGAAGAGGTTGCCGCCCAGCGCCACCCGCTGCCCGCGCGCGCCCGCGCCCTCGATCAAGGCGCGCACCGCGCGGTCGGGCACGGAGGTCTCGGCGAAGACGGCGGGGACGCGGCGATCCACCAGCTTGCGGACCAGCGCCTCGATCGCCGCCAGGTTCGCCTCGGCCTCGGTCGAGAGGCCCTGGATGCTCTCCACCTCCAGCCCGTAGCGGGCGCCGAAATAGGCGAAGGCGTCATGCGCGGTGACGAGGACGCGGGCATTCGCCGGGATGGTCCCGATCGCCTCCCGCGCATAGGCGTCGAGCCGGGCGAGGCGGGCCTGGAAGCGGGCGAGGTTGTCGGCGAAGGCCTCCCGCGAATCGGGGGCGAGGCGGGACAGCGCCTCCGCCGCCGCGGCGGCGGCGAGGGACCAGAGGGAGGGGTCCATCCAGAGATGCGGGTCGGCGGCGTCCGGATAGTCCGGATTGGCGCGCAGCCGGTCCCGCGGCACGCTTTCCCCGATCAGCACCACCGGCTTGCCGGCCGCGCGGACGCGGTCCAGCACATCCCCCATCCGCCCTTCCAGGCGATGGCCGTTGGCGAAGACGGCGTCGGCGGCCAGCAGGCGGGCGATGTCGGAGCGGGTCGGGCGGAACAGGTGGGGGTCCACGCCTTCGCCGATCAGCGTCTCCGCCCGGATGCGGCCGCCCGAGACCTCCCGCACCACGTCGCCCACCATGGCGACGGTGGCGAGCACGCTGCGCGGCGCGCGGGGCGTGGCCTGGGCCCAGGCGGGCGCCAGGGCGGGCAGGGGCAGGGTGGCGCCGAGGCCGGCGGCCAACAGGGAACGGCGGCCCATGGCCACATATGAACGTGTGTTCACGTGTACTCCTGTTGATGTCTTGGGCTCTTCAACTCTTCACATATCCAAGTCTTTTCAAGGACTTGGCCTTGTCGTCCACATGGAATGGCGCGCTGTCCGCGTCAAGCGCCGCTTTACCTTTCCGCAAGGTGGCGCGAGGGTGAGGGGGCGCGGGCCGACCGCGTCACGGGGGGCCTGGCAGGCATGGCGGTACGCGGCGCGCGCATTCCCGAGGACCAGGTCGTCGAGCTGGCGGAAATGTTCCAGATGATGAGCGACCCGACGCGGCTGCGCATCATCCTGGCCTGCCTCGATGCGCCGGTCTCGGTCGGCGACATGGCGGACGGGCTCGGCATCTCGGCCTCCCTCGTCTCCCACCACCTGCGCCTGCTGCGCGCGGCGCGGCTGCTGATGGCGGAGCGGCGGGGGCGGCAGGTCTTCTACGTGGTGGGGGACAGCCACATCCGGTCCATGCTGACGGACATGCTGGACCATGTGGCGGAAGGGGAGGTGGAGGCGGAGCAGGCGCCGGGCGCCTGAACGCGCCGGCGGGGGCCCGCTGCACGGGAACGTGGCCGATTCCTTAACCTTCTCAGTGTGACACATGGTGCCGTCATCTTGCGATGACGGCGGGCAGGCTCACTTGTGCAGTGCGGGACCGACAACTATGGTCGCGCCGCGGTGGCCCATCCCCCCTTTGCGGGGCGAAGGGCCGCCAGCACGGCCACCGGCGGGCGGGTCGCCCGGTGGTTGGGGAGCGGAATTCGGGCGCGCCTGGCGCGCCTACGGGACGACAGGATGCGGCACGTGATCAGTGCGTTTCGAGGTTTCGCGGGGCGGGCCATCTCCGCCTTCGCCTTGGCGTTGACGGCGATGCTGTTCGCGGGGGGCGAAGCCCTCGCGCAGGGCATGGTCGGCGCGCCTCAGCCCTGGGGCATGGGGCTGCAGGCCTCCGGCGGGCCGATCAAGGACGCGATCTCGTCCTTCAACTCGCTGGTCTTCTGGATCATCGTCGTCATCACGATCTTCGTCTTCCTGCTGCTGTGCTACGTGGTGTGGAAGTTCCGGGCGGAGGTGAACCCGAACCCGTCCCGCACCAGCCACAACACGCTGCTGGAAGTGGCCTGGACGGTGATCCCGGTGCTGATCCTGGTGGTCATCGCCATCCCGTCCTTCCGCCTGATCTACTACCAGGACCGCGCGGTCGACGCCGACCTGACGATCAACGTGCAGGGCCGCCAGTGGTACTGGCACTACGGCTACCCCGACCACGGCAACTTCACCTTCGACAGCTACCCGGTGCAGACGGCCGACCTGCAGCCCGGCCAGATCCGCAACCTCGACGTGGACAACCCGCTGGTGATCCCCGTCGGCGCCACGGTCCGCATCCTGACCACGGGCCAGGACGTGATCCACAGCTTCTTCGTGCCCTCGCTCGGCGTGCAGAAGTACACGATCCCGGGTCGCACCATGGAAACCTGGCTGCGCGCCGACCGCGCCGGCACCTTCTACGGCCAGTGCAACCAGATCTGCGGCGTGAACCACTGGTTCATGCCGATCGTGGTGCGCGCCGTGCCGCCGGCCGAATTCCAGGCCTGGGCCGAACAGGCGAAGACCCGCTTCGCCGAAGGCCTGCCGCCCGGCCCGGTGCCCGCCCTTGCCGGCGCGGCGCCCGCCACCACCCTGAATGCCGCGGCCCCGGCCGCCCCCACCCTGAATGTCGCGGAGGCCCGCCGGTAAGGCGGGGCTCCAGAGCCAACACGAGAAGCGGACACACCCCAGATGGCGACCGCGGCACACGACGCCCCCCACGGGTCTCACGACCACCACGACCACACGCCTTCCTTCGTGAACCGGTGGCTGTTCTCCACCAACCACAAGGATATCGGCACGCTCTACATCGGCTTCTCGCTGATCGCCGCGATCGTCGGCATCGGCCTGTCGCTGCTGATGCGCATGGAGCTGCAGCAGCCCGGCATGCAGATCTTCGCCGATGGCCAGATGTGGAACGCCTATGTCTCCGCCCACGGGCTGATCATGGTGTTCTTCGTGATCATGCCCGCGCTGATCGGCGGCTTCGGCAACTGGTTCGTGCCGATCATGATCGGCGCGCCGGACATGGCCTTCCCGCGCATGAACAACATCAGCTTCTGGCTGCTGGTGCCGGCCTTCCTGATGCTGGCGAGCAGCCTGTTCATCGGCGGCGGCGCCGGCGCGGGCTGGACGATCTATCCGCCGCTGTCGGATGACACCTACCAGACGGGCCCGGCCATGGACATGGCGCTGTTCGGCCTGCACCTGGCGGGCGCCAGCTCCATCCTCGGCGCGGCCAACTTCATCACCACCATCTTCAACATGCGCGCCCCCGGCATGACGCTGCACAAGATGCCGCTCTTCGTGTGGTCGATGCTGGTGACGGCCTTCCTGCTGCTGCTGTCCGTGCCCGTGCTGGCCGGCGCCATCACCATGCTGATCACCGACCGCAACTTCGGCACGGCCTTCTTCGACCCGGCCGGCGGCGGCGACCCCGTGCTGTTCCAGCACCTCTTCTGGTTCTTCGGCCACCCCGAAGTCTACATCATGATCCTGCCGGCCTTCGGCATCATCAGCCACGTCATCTCCACCTTCTCGAAGAAGCCGGTGTTCGGCTACCTCGGCATGGCCTACGCCATGGTGGCGATCGGCGTCGTCGGCTTCATCGTGTGGGCGCACCACATGTACACCTCCGGCATGGACGTCGACACGCGCGCCTACTTCATGGCCGCGACGATGGTCATCGCCGTGCCGACGGGCATCAAGATCTTCTCCTGGATCGCCACCATGTGGGGCGGCAGCCTGACGCTGAACACGCCGATGCTGTTCGCCATCGGCTTCATCTTCCTGTTCACCGTCGGCGGCGTCACGGGCGTGGTGCTGGCCAATGCGGGCATCACGCAGATCCTGCACAACACCTACTACGTGGTCGGCCACTTCCACTACGTGCTGTCGCTGGGCGCCGTCTTCGGCATCTACTGCGGCATCTACTACTGGCTGGGGAAGATGTCCGGCCGGCAGTACGACGAGAAGCTCGGCAAGATCCACTTCTGGCTGACCTTCGTCGGCGTGAACCTGACCTTCTTCCCGATGCACTTCCTGGGCAACCAGGGCATGCCGCGCCGCTACCCGGACTACCCCGATGCCTTCTGGGGCTGGAACCTGGTGGCCTCCGTCGGGTCCTACATCTCCGTCGCCGCCTTCCTGTTCTTCTTCTACGTGATCTGGCACACGCTGACGAAGGGCGCGAAGGCCGCCGCCAACCCGTGGGGCGAGGGTGCGACGACGCTGGAATGGCAGGTCTCCTCCCCGCCGCCCTTCCACACCTTCGACGAACTCCCCCGCATCCGGTAACGGTAATGAGCGGAGCCACGATCGAGCCGAAGGGGGCGCAAGCCCCCTTCACCACATCCGGGGCGGACCTGTCCGAGGTCCGCGACTGGATCGCCCTGCTCAAGCCGCGGGTGATGTCGCTGGTCGTCTTCAGCGGCCTGGTCGGGCTGCTCGTGGCGCCGGTCTCCATCCCGCCGGCGCTGGGCTTCGCCGCCATCCTCTGCATCGCGGTGGCGGCCGGCGCGGCCGGCGCCATCAACATGTGGTACGACCGGGACATCGATGCGCTGATGCGCCGCACGGCGCGCCGGCCCATCCCCGCCGGGCGGATCGAGCCGGGTGCCGCCCTCGGCTTCGGCATCACGCTCGGCGTCGCCTCCGTCGTGCTGATGGGGCTCGCCACCAACTGGGTGGCGGCCGGCTGGCTCGCCGCCTCCATCCTGTTCTACGTCTTCATCTACACCATGTGGCTGAAGCGCCGGACCAGCCAGAACATCGTCATCGGCGGCGCCGCCGGCGCCTTCCCGCCGATCATCGGCTGGGCGGCCGCGACCGGCGACGTGACGCTGGTGCCCTGGCTGCTCTTCGCCATCATCTTCTTCTGGACGCCGCCGCATTTCTGGGCGCTCAGCCTCTGGGCCCATGGCGACTACGCCCGCGCGGGCGTGCCCATGCTGCCGGTGGTGGCCGGGGCGAAGGAGACGCGGCGCCAGATCCTCTACTACACCATCATCCTGGCACCCCTCGGCCTGTCGCCCTGGCTCGTCGGCTTCTCCAGCCCCGCCTATGCGCTGGTGGCCGCGGTGCTCGGCGGCATCTTCCTGCTGCATGCCGTGCGCACGCTGCGGGAGGCGCAGGACGATCAGGGGCGGAGCCTGGCGAATGACGCCGCGGCGCGGCGGACCTTCAGCTTCTCCCTCCTCTACCTCTTCCTCCTCTTCGGCGCGCTGGCCGTGGACAAGCTGGTGTTCGGCTGATGACGCCCGAGGAGAAGGCGGAATTCGAGCGTCGGCGCCGCGCCCGCAACTGGGCGCTGCTCTCCGTCCTGATCGCGCTCGTCATCCTGTTCTACTTCATCTCCACCGCCCGGCTGCTGCGGGGTTGAGGCCCCGCCGCGGCACGCCCAGGTGATGTCCATGGAACAAGACCGGCAACAGACCCTCGCCCGCCGCAACCGCCGCACCGCCATGGCCGCCTTCGGCGTGGTGGCCACCATGGTGGGCGTCAGCTTCGCGGCCGTGCCGCTCTACCAGCTCTTCTGCCGCGTCACGGGCTTCGGCGGCACGCCGATGATCGGCAGCGCGCCGGCGCCGGGCGCCGGGCAGCAGACCGTCACCATCCGCTTCAACGCCAACACGCAGCCCAACCTGCCCTGGCGGTTCGAAGCCGTGCAGGCCAGCCAGACGCTGCATGTGGGGGAGGAAGGGGTCGCCTTCTACCGCGCCCGCAACACCGGCACGGCGCCGGCCACGGGCGTCTCCACCTACAACGTCACGCCGGAGACGGTGGGCCGCTACTTCCACAAGACCGCCTGCTTCTGCTTCGAGGAGCAGACCCTGACCCCGGGGCAGGAGGTGGACATGCCACTCGCCTTCTGGATCGACCCGCGCATCGCGGATGATCCGAACACCCGCAACATCCGCACCATCACGGTCAGCTACACCTTCTTCCGCACGCTGGCGGATGCGGAACGGTCGGGCGCGCTGGCCAATGCGGGGCCGCATGTCGGCCGGCGGGACGCGCCGCCCCAGGGAACGCCGTGAACGACGCCATGAGCAAACGGGCCGTGAACGGCGCCGAGAATTGACGCCGCCCGACCCCCCGAAAACCCGCCACGACCCTTGATCCGGCGGGGCTTTTGGGGATTGATGCAGCGCGAAATCCGGGGGGCGCGGGCGCCCCGGAAGACTTGATCGGGCGCCCCGGCGCCCCAAAGACCACCAGGACGAGCGATGGCAAGCACCAGCGAGACGGGCCACAGCCCCTACAAGCACCCCTACCACCTGGTCGATCCGTCGCCCTGGCCCCTCGTCGGCGCCTTCGCCGGGGGCGCGCTGGTCACGGGCATCGTGTTCATCGCCCATTTCGGCACCTACTGGCTGGCCGCGCTCGGCCTGCTGGGCGTGCTGGCCACCATGTTCGGCTGGTGGCGCGACGTGCTGAAGGAAAGCCGCACCCCCGGAGTCCATTCCCCCGTCGTGCGGCTCGGCCTGCGCTACGGCATGGTGCTGTTCATCGCCTCCGAGGTGATGTTCTTCGTCGCCTTCTTCTGGGCCTTCTTCCACTTCGCGATCTACCCGGACCATGTCTCCGGCGCCGCGCAGGCGGTGTGGCCGCCCAAGGGCGTGCTGACCTTCGACCCCTTCCACCTGCCGCTGCTGAACACGATGATCCTGCTGCTGTCCGGCTGCACGGTCACCTGGGCGCACCACTCCCTGCTGGTCGGGGACCGCAAGGGCCTGGTCACCGGCCTGGCGCTGACGGTCTTCCTCGGCATGTTCTTCACCTTCTTCCAGGTGTGGGAATACGCGGTGGCGCCGTTCCACTTCACCGGCGGCGTCTATCCCTCCACCTTCTTCCTCGCCACCGGCTTCCACGGCTTCCACGTGCTGGTCGGCACCATCTTCCTGGCGGTCTGCCTGGTGCGCGCCATCCGCGGCCACTTCACGCCGGAGAAGCATTTCGGCTTCGAGGCCGCGGCCTGGTACTGGCACTTCGTGGACGTGGTGTGGCTGTTCCTCTTCGTCGTCATCTACTGGTGGGGCGCGGGCGAGATCGCCCACCACTGAGCCCCCAGGCCGATGACCCTTTCCACGACCCCGCCCGTCCCATCGGGCGGGGTCGCTCCGTTCTGGCGGGCCGCGATGCTCGGCCGCTGCCCGCGCTGCGGGGAAGGCGCGCTGTTCGGCGGGCTGCTGACGGTGGCGCCCGCCTGCACCGCCTGCGGGCTCGACCTCTCCGGCCAGGATTCGGGCGATGGGCCGGCGGTGCTCGGCATCTTCGTGCTCGGCGCGCTGGCCATGATCGGCGCCTTCCTGGTGGAATTCCGCCTGGCGCCGCGGCTCTGGGTGCATGCGGTGCTGTGGCCCGCGCTGCTGATCCCCGCCGCCATCGTGATGATGCGCGGCGCCAAGGCGGCGCTGATCTGGCTGCAATGGCGCCACAGGCGGGGCGAGGGCGTGTAGAAGCCTGCGCATGTCCCTGCGCCGAGTCCTGATCCCCGTCCTCGTCATGCTGCCCGTGCTGGCCATCCTGCTGGGGCTTGGCACCTGGCAGGTGCAGCGACTCGGCGCGAAGAACGCCCTGCTGGCGGAGATCGCGGCCGGGGAGGCCGCGCCCGCCCGGCCGCTCGGCGCCAGCGCGCCGCCATCCTGGACCAAGGTCTCCGTCACCGGCCGATTCGATCATGAACGGGAGGTGCTGCTGGGGCTGGAGGTGCGCGGCCCCGTGCTGGGCGCCCGGCTGGTCACGCCCCTGCTGCGGGATGGCGCGCCGCCCGTGCTGGTCGATCGCGGCTGGGTGCCGATCGACAAGGCCGGCGCCATCGCCCGCCCCGCGGGCCCGGTGACGCTGGAGGCCTATGCCAGGCCCGGGGAGACGGGGGGCCTGTTCTCCGCCACCGACGACCCGGCCGGGCGCCGCTTCTACACCTTCGACCCGCCGCGGATCGCCCGCAGCCTCGGCCTGCCGGCGCCGGAGCCCTTCGGGCTGGTGGCGCTGGGGACCGGCCCCGGCCTGCCGGACCCGCAGCGGACCCTGCCGCGCCCCACCAACAGCCATCTCGGCTATGCCGTCACCTGGTACGGGCTGGCGCTGTCGCTGCTCGGCGTCTTCGCCGCCTGGCTGCGCCGCCGCCTGAAGGAACCCGCATGAGCAGCAACGACGCCTATGCCCGCCTGGTCGCGCGCTTCGGCCGCATCGGCGCGATCGGGGAAGCCGCCGGCATCCTCTCCTGGGACGCCTCCGCCATGATGCCGCCGGGCGGCGGCGCGGCGCGGGGGGAGCAGCTGGCCGCGCTGGCCGGCATCCGGCACGACCTGCTGGTGGCGCCGGAGGTGGCGGAGGACCTGGAAGCCGCCAGCGCCACGGGGGCGTGGGAGGCCGCCAACCTACGCCTGATGCGCCACGCCCATCGCCGCGCCACCGCCCTGCCGACCAGCCTGGTGGAGGCGATCGCGCGCGCCAATTCGAATTGCGAGAAGGTCTGGCGCATCGCCAAGCGCGACGCCGATTTCGCCAAGGTGCGGCCCCTGCTGGAGGAGGTCGTCCGCCTGGCGCGGGAGGAGGCGCAGGCGCTGGGGGAGGCGCTGTCCCTCTCCCCCTATGACGCGCTGATGGATGGCTACCAGCCCGGCGTCACCGCCGCCGATGTGGATCCCGTCTTCGCGGCCTATGAATCCTGGCTGGCGGAGGCGCTGCCCCGGGCGGAGGCGATCCAGGCCGCGCGCGGCCCCGCCACGCCGCTCACCGGCCCCTTCCCGGTGGCGAAGCAGCGGGATCTCTGCGCCGCCATGGCCGCCGTGGTGGGACTCGACTTCGCCCATGCGAGGCTGGACGAGAGCCTGCACCCCTTCTGCGGCGGCAACCCGAGCGACGTCCGCATCACCACCTTCTATGACGAGCAGAACGTCGCCAAGGCGCTGCTCGGCGTGCTGCATGAGACGGGGCACGCCATGTACGAGCGCGGCCTGCCCGCCGGCTTCGCCCGCCAGCCGGTGGGGGAGGCAGCGGGGATGGCCGCGCATGAATCGCAATCCCTGATCGTCGAGATGCAGGCCAGCCGCTCCGACGCCTTTCTCCAGTTCCTGGGCGGCAGGCTGCACGACACCTTCGGTGGCGACGCCGCGCCCTACCAGGCCGCGAATCTGGGGAAACTCTGGCGCCGGGTGGAGCGTGGGTTCATCCGCGTGGACGCCGATGAGATGACCTACCCCGCCCACGTCATCCTCCGCTTCCGGCTGGAACGCGCGCTGATCGGGGGTGGGCTCACGGTCGCGGAGCTGCCCGGCGCCTGGAACGAGGGGCTGCGCGGGCTGCTCGGCATCACGCCGCCGGATGACGCGCGGGGCTGCCTGCAGGACATCCACTGGCATGACGGCGCCTTCGGCTACTTCCCCAGCTACACGCTGGGCGCCATGGCGGCGGCGCAGCTGATGGCGGCGCTGCGGCGGGCGGAGCCGGATCTCGATGCGCAGCTCGCGGAAGGCGACATGGCGCCGATGATGCGCTGGCTGGGCCAGGCGGTGCATGGGCAGGGGGCGCGGCTCGGCTTCCAGGACCTGCTGCGCCACGCCACGGGCAAGGCGCTGGACCCCGCCGACTTCACCGCGCACCTGACGGCGCGCTACCTGGGCTGAGGCTACCGCTCCCGGTCCGGCGCGGGCCAGGCGAGGGGGGCGAAGCGCGTCACCGGGATGCGGGCCACGGCCAGGGTCCGGTCCTCGATGGTCAGGGGCAGCTCCACCTCCGGCTGGCCGGCGGCGTTGGGGCGGCTCATCAGCGGCAGGATGGCGCGGGCGGTGGCGGCGGCGCGGCGGCCGACCAGCCCGGCCTCCGCCAGCGCATCCAGCGCATCGCCGGCGCCGGTCAGGCGCAGCGACCCCGCCCCCATGGGCTGCAGCCCCTCATCCAGCGCCAGGGTGGCGGCGGCGGCGGCGCCGATCGGGCCCCAGCGCAGCGACAGGCTCTTCACCTCCAGCGTGCCGCCGGCATCGCGCCAGCTTTCCGCCCGCACCACCGGGAAGCGGCCGGGCGGCACCGGGCCGCTCAGCGCCATCTCCGCCCCCAGCGTCGCGATGCGGCGGCCGAAGGCGGCGGCGCGGCCGGCGGGCGGGGCGGGCAGGTCGATCTCCTCCACCGCCACCGTCACCTCCAGCGCCGGCTCGGCCTCCGTCGCGGTGGAGGAGGTGTCGAGCGTGACGCGCGCCGCGCCGACCTCCATCGGGCCGGCGGGGGTGGACAGGCGCAGCCGCTCGGCCACCACCTCCCCGCCCCGGGGCGGCGTGCCGCCTTCCAGCGGCAGCAGCGCCACCAGCGCATCCGCGGCGAAGCGGAACTCATCGTCGCCGAGGCGCAGCCGCTGCGCGCCCGGCATCTCCACCCGCAGCCGGTCCAGCCGCGGCAGCGCCACGCGCAGCACCGCGCGTTCGGCCTGCAGCACGAAGCCGCCGGGCAGGGTGGCGTCCCCGCCCTCGATCCGCAGGTTGGGCAGGATCAGCGCCGCGGAAAGCGGGTAGCCCGCCCGCATCGGCGCGGCATGGTCCACCCGCCAGCCCTGGGCGCGGCGGATCTGCACCCAGGTGGCGAAGCCCTGCTCGATCTCCGTCGCCATGGCGCGCCACAGCAGGGCGTGGCCCGCACCCAGCGCGACCAGCGCCACCAGCGCGCCGAGCGCGATGCGGGGCGCGAGGGGGCGGCGACGACCAGGCGGCTTCATTTCCATCGTGGCAGGGGGTATAGCCCGGTCCCGCCCCCCCGTGCAGACCTCATCCCACCCTCCCCAGCCCGATGCCGCGCCGCCCCTGGCTTCCTGCGGGCATATGTGGGTCTTCGCCTATGGCTCGCTGATCTGGCGGCCGGGCTTCGACCATGCCGGCAGCCACCCCGCGCTGCTGCGCGGCTTCCACCGGCGCTTCTGCCTCTGGTCCCGCCACTACCGCGGCACGCCGGAGGCGCCGGGCCTGGTGCTGGGGCTGGACCGTGGCGGCGCCTGCCGGGGTGTCGCCTTCCGGGTGCCGGGCGCGGCGGCGGCGGCGGTGCTGCGCTACCTGGATGACCGGGAACTGCCGGATGGGGCGGAGGTGGTCTATCACCGCCGCGTCCTGCCGGTGCGGCTGGTGGACGGGGCCGGGGGGCTGACGGTGCCGGCCGTGACCTATGTGGCCAATCGCGGCTGCACCCTCTACGTGCCCGCCCTGGCCCCCGAAGAGGCGGCGGCCACCATCGCGCGGGGTGTCGGGCAGATGGGGCGGAACCGGGACTACCTGCTCAACACCTTGAACCACCTGAAGGCCATGGGCGTGCGGGATGCCGGGCTGGCGCGGATTGCGGCGCTGCTGCCCGAAGACTGAGCGGCCGCCATTCATCCACCGGGGCGACGTGTGACGAATGCAACTGAAAGTTGGTGGACGGGGAGGAAATTCATCCCCTGGCGTTCACCGTCGCTACACGAAAATTTTTGTTTGAAATCAAATGCTTGATTCGTGCCCGTGCCGAGCCTCTCAACCTTTCGGTCATGATGCGGCGCAGAATTGCGGGTTGTTCCAGGCGCTTCGCCTCCTGCGTTGCCGCAAGGGGCGAAGGGAAGACCCACAGAGTTATCCACAGGCTTATCCCTGTGGTTCCGCCATCAATCGATCCGTCTCCGTCTCGATTTGCTCCTCCAGCGCCGCCAGCAGCTTCGCGCGATTCAGGCCTGCCGGCAGCGGCGGCAGGATGGAGATGCGGATGGTGCCGGGGAACTTCATGAAGGCCCGGCGGCCCCAGACGCGGCCGCTATCGGTGGCCACGGGCACCACGCCCACGCCCGTGGCGGCGGCGATGGCGACGACGCCGGGCTGGTAGGGCACCCGTTCGCCGACGGCGGTGCGCGTGCCTTCGGGGAAGATCACGACCTGCCTTCCTTCCTCCACCGCCGTGGTGGCGGCGCGCAGCATGGCGCGCAGCGCCGGGCCGCCGCCCTCCCGGTCCACCGGGATCATGCCCGCCCGCCGGGCATAGGCGCCGTAGAGCGGGATGCTCATCAGCTCCTTCTTCATCACATAGGCGGGCTGCCGCAGCAGGCCGAGCCAGACGATGGTGTCGAAGGCCGACTGGTGCTTGGCGGCGATCACCACGCCGCCCGGGGGGATGTTCTCCCACCCCCGGATGTCGATGCGGACGCCGACGGCGAAGCGCAGCGCCTGGATGACCAGCCAGGACCAGGCATTGGCCGTGCGCATCGCGGCCGCGCGCGACATGAAGAGCGTCGGGATCGCCAGCAGCACCATGATGATGGTGATGCCGAAGAACAGGATGTTGAACAGCAGCGACCGCAGCCACAGCACCGGCTTCGCTCTCATCGTCTGGCGGACTCCCTGGCCGGCAGGTAGCGGGTGAGGCCGGCGGCCGCCGTCCCATACTTCACAAATTCGCCGAACAGCAGGGCCCATCGGCGCGCCCGTGGCAGGTTGGCGAAGGCGGCAGGGCGCACGGGGTGGGGCTGCAGCGCCACGCCGGGCAGGGCGCGGCGGAATTCCAGCAGGGCGCGCGGCATGTGGTAGTCCGCCGTCACCAGGCGGACGGTGCCGATGTGGCGCGCGCGGGCGAAGGCGGCGGATTCCGCCGCATTGCCGATGGTGGTGGCCGCCGCATGGCCCAGCACCACCCGCCCGGCCAGGGCCGGCAGCGGCCGGGCATGCACGCGGGCGAGTTCGGCCAGCGTCAGCGTGGCATGCGCGCCGGAGACCAGCAGCAGCGGCGCCGCCCCGTCATCCAGCAGCCGCAGCGCCGTCTCCACCCGTTCCGCGCCGCCGGTCAGCACGATGATGGCTTCCGCCGGCGGGGCGGCGGGGTCCGGCACGCCGCGCGCCGCCGCCAGGAAGGACTGGAAGGCGACGCCCAGCGCCAGCAGGGCCAGCAGCCCCGCCACCCCCAGGCGGAGCAGCCAGCGTCGCATCAGGGCAGCCGGTGCAGCCAGCGGCGCACGGTGGCCTGCGCCGTCGCCCAGCCCACCAGGAAGGCCACCGGCGGCAGCGCCACCAGCGAGGGCCAGGGCAGGCCCGCCAGGCTGTCCATGGCCCCCGCGCTGCCGAGCCAGGGGCCCGCCAGGTCGATCAGCAGCGCCAGCGCCGGCACGGCGGCGGCGGTGCCCACCAGCGCCCCGCCCGCCGCCAGCAGGCCGAGCCGCCGGGCGAAGCGGCCGGCGATGTCGCCATCCCGCGCGCCCAGGCCGTGCAGCACCTCGATCGCGTCGCGCCGGGCGGCCAGCCCGGCCCGCGTCGCCACGGCCACCACCGCCGCCGCCACCAGCCCGACCAGCACCAGCACCACCAGCGCCAGCGCCTGCAGGCTGCGCGCCAGCGCCGCCAGCCGCTGCACCCAGAGGCCATGCGCCTCCACCAGCGCGCCGGGCACCGCGGCGGCCAGCCGGTCGCCGATCAGCACCGGGTCCACCCGCGCATCGCGCAGCCGCAATTCCAGCACGCCGGGGACGGGGATGGAGGGCGCGGCACCGAGCCAGGGGCGCAGCAGCCCGGCCAGGCGTTCCGGGTCCATCGCCTGGGCATCGGCCACTTCCGGCATGGCGCGCAGCACGCCGAGCGCGCGCTGCACCCGCGCCGAATCGGCATCCGGGATCTGCACCGTCACCGCCGCCGCGGCGCCCCGCTGCCAGCGATCCGCCAGCGCCGCGGCGCCCTGCGCGCCGGCCAAGGCGAGGGCGGCCAGCAGCGCCATGGCGGCGACCAGGCCCGGCAGCAGCCAGCCCGAGAGCGCCCGCCGCAGCCCCAGCGGATCGCGCGAATAGCGCCGGCGCCTAGCCAAGGTCGGGATCCCGGCGGGGGGGCGGGGGCGCGGGCTGCTCCGCCGCCTCGATCTCCGCCTCGGCCTCGGCCTCCGGGGCGAAGCGGTCGGTGGTGAGGTCCGCATCGATGCCGCGCGCGCCATCGGGGTCGTGCAGCCTGCCGTCGCGCAGCACCAGGGCGGGGGCGGGGAAGCGCGCCACCAGGTCCTCGTCATGCGTCGCCACCACCACCGTGGCGCCCAGGCGGTTCATCTCCCGCAGCAGGGCCAGCAGGCGGCGGGCCTGGCGGTTGTCGAGGTTGCCGGTCGGCTCATCCGCCACCAGCAGGGCGGGGCGGTGCACCACGGCGCGGGCGATGGCGACGCGCTGCTGTTCGCCGCCCGAGAGTTCCGGCGGCAGGCTGGCCGCCTTCCCCTCCAGCCCCACCCATTTCAGGATCTCGTTCACATCGGCCCGCAGCGAGGCTTCCGGCCGGCCGGCCAGGCGCAGCGGCAGCGCGATGTTGTCGAAGGCGGAGAGGTAGGGCAGCAGGCGGAAATCCTGGAACACCACGCCGATCCGCCGCCGCACCGGCGCCAGCGCGGCGCGCGGGGCGCGCGACGATCGCAGCCCCAGCACCTCCACCTCGCCCCGCGTCGGCCGCAGCGCCAGGTGCATCAGGCGCAGCACGGAGGATTTGCCCGCCCCGGAGGGGCCGAGCAGCCAGGTGAAGGACCCCGGGGGCAGGGCGAAGGTGACGTCGACCAGCGCCTCCGGCCCCCAGGATCCGGTATGCGGGCCACCGCCGGGATAGCGCAGGCCCACGGCCTCGAAGCGAACCATGGGGGATGTCTGCCATGGGCGGGCTGCGCCGCCAAATGATGATGACGCGGCGCCTCACGCTGGGGTGTTGGCCGCGGCGCGCGGCGCCCGCTGGACGAGGAGGGGCCTGCACCGTCACTGTGGCGAACCGATGCGAATCGCCTGCCCGAGCTGCGCCGCCGAATACGAGGTCCCCGACGCCGCCCTGGCCGCCGGGCCGCGGCTGCTGAAATGCGCCCGCTGCGGCCACCAGTTCCAGGCCGCGCTGCCCGGCGCCGCGGTGGCGGAGGAGCCCCCGCCGCCGCCCGCCCCCGACCCGGTGCCCGAGCCGGAGCCGGCCCCCGATGCGGCGCCCCCGACGGCCTCCGCCACCCCCGACCGGCCGCCACCCTCCCGCGGCCCGACGCAATCCATGCCGATCGACCCGCCGCTGCCGCGCCTCAGCGACGCGCCGGCCAGCCCGCCGGACCGGCTGGCGCTGGCGGGCTGGATCATGACGGTGGTGGTGGTGGCGATCGGCGCCTATGCCGGCTTCGCCTTCCGGGGCGAGATCATGCAGGCATGGCCGGCCTCCGCCCGGCTCTACCAGGCGCTCGGCCTCAGCTGATCCCGAGCACCGCGCGGGCGTTGCGCGCATCCGCCGCGATCGCGTCCTTCAGCGCCTGCAGGCCATCGAACTTCGCGTCCGCGCGCAGGAAGGCGCGGATGCGCACGCCGATCTCCTGCCCGTAGAGGTCGCCCGAGAAATCGAAGAGGTGGACCTCCAGCCGCGTCACCGGATCGCCGCCCAGCGTCGGCCGGCGGCCGACATTGGCGACGCCCGGCACCAGCCTTCCATCGGCCAGGCGCACCGTCACGGCATAGACGCCGCGCGCCGGTTCCAGCTGCCGGCCGAGCAGGATATTGGCCGTCGGCCAGCCGAGTTCGCGGCCGAGCTTGTCGCCGTGGAAGACCTCGCCCCGCAATTCCCAGTCCCGCCCCAGCATGGCGGCGGCCAGGTCCGGATAGCCATCCTGCAGCACGCGGCGGATGCGGGTGGAGGAGATGGGGCCGGCGGCATCCGCCACGGCGGGCACCACGGTCAGGCCGATGCCGCGGCGCTCGGCCTCCCGCGCCAGGAAGGCGACATCGCCGCCGCGGCGGTGGCCGAAGGCGAAGTCCGCGCCGCAGGCCAGGTGCTTCGCGCCGATGCCCCGGTGCAGCACCTCCTCCACGAAGGATTCCGCGGACATGGCGGCGAGCGTCGCGCCGAAGGGGATGGCGAAGACGGTGGCGGCACCGAGCGCCGCCAGCGCCTCCGCCTTCGCGGCCAGGACGGTCAGGCGGAAGGGCGGGTCATCGGGGCGGAAATGCTCCCGCGGATGGGGCTCGAAGGTGAGCGCCGCGAGCGGCAGGTCGGGCCGCGCGCCATGCGCCGCCCGCAGCACGGCTGCGTGGCCCAGATGCACGCCATCGAAATTGCCGAGCGCCACCGTGGCCCCGCGCGCCGCCTCCGGCACGCCGTGCCAGTCCTCCAGGATGGTCATGCCTGGTGGGGCCGCAGCCAGGGCAGGACCTCCGGCGGCGGGCGGAAGGCGGCGAGCTTGTCGATCGCCTCCTCCACCGTCGCCGCCTGCATGGCGAGCGGCCGCTGGCCGGGGCGGACGAAGCCTTCCACCTGCATGAAGTCGAGCGTCTTGAGGAAGGGCTGCCAGAAGCCCTCCACATCCAGGAACACCACGCCCTTGGCCTGGATGCCGAGCTGCGCCCAGGTCAGCGCCTCCACCGCCTCCTCCAGCGTGCCGAAGCCGCCGGGCAGCACGATGAAGCCGTCCGAGAGGTCGGCCATCATCGCCTTGCGTTCATGCATGGTGTCCACGACATGCATCTCGACCCCGCCGCCATGGCCCACTTCGCGCTTCAGCAGGCCATGGGGGATCACGCCGATCACCTCCGCCCCCGCCTGCAGCGCGGCATCGGCGGCGATGCCCATCAGCCCGACCGCGCCGCCCCCATACACCAGGCCGAGGCCCCGCTTCGCCACCACGCGGCCGAGTTCCCGCGCCGCTTCCGCGTAGGCGGGCCGGACGCCGGGGGCGGAGCCGCAGAAGACGCAGATGCGCTTGAAGTTGGCGGCGCTGCTCATGCCCCGCGCTCCTTCCGGGCGGCGATGGCGGCGCGGGAGGGGACGGCCACCAGCGCCTCGCCCTCCAGCACCGGGTTTCCCTTCACCAGGCAGACGGTGCGCAGCGTGGCGCGATGCTTCAGCGTGTCCAGGGCAGTGATCTCCACGATCGCGGTGACGGTGTCGCCGATCCGCACGGGCGCGCGGAAGCGCAGGGATTGTGACATGTAGATGGTGCCCGGTCCCGGCAATTGCGTGCCCATCACCTTGGTGATCAGGCCCGCCGCCAGCATCCCATGCGCGATGCGCTCCCCGAAGATCGAGTCCTTCGCGTATTCGGCATTGAGGTGCATCGGGTTGGTGTCCCCGGTGACGGCGGCGAAGAGGACGATGTCCGCCTCCGTGTTCGTCTTGCCGAAGCTGGCCTTCTGGCCGACCGACAGATCCTCGAAGAAGCAGCCTTCCTCCATCCGCGCCGTCCCCTGGTTGCGGCAGTCCCGTTAGCCCTGCGGGCCAGGAGGGGCAAGCTGGGGTGGGCCGGCATGGACAACCCCCCGGCGGCTTGCGAAAAACCCTGCCCGAACAAAGGACCGATACCCCATGCCCCAGACCCAGCTTGGCACCGCGGAGCAGCTTCTCGCCGAACTCCGGGGCTGGGTGGAGCATGAGACGCCGACCACCGATGCCCTTGCCGTGAACGGGCTGGTGGACCGGTGCGAGGCGGAGCTGCGCGCCGTGGGCGGCGCCATCACCCGCCTGCCGGGGCGGGACGGCTTCGGCGACACGCTGATCTGCCGCACGCCGGGCAGCGGCGCGCCGGTGGTGGTGGCCGGCCACCTGGATACGGTCTGGGACCATGGCACGCTGGCCGGGCCCATGCCCTTCCGCATCGATGGCGAGCGCGCCTATGGCCCGGGGATCTACGACATGAAGGCGGGTTCCTTCATGGCCTTCCATTCGGTGCGGGAGATCCTGCGCCAGAAGGTGGCGACGAAGCGCCCCATCACCCTGCTGCTGACGCCGGACGAGGAGGTCGGCAGCCCGACCAGCCGCGAGCCGATCGAGCAGGCCGCCCGCGGCGCCCGCGCGGTGCTGATCCCGGAGCCCGCCGGCGCCGGCGGCGCCTGCGTGACCGCCCGCAAGGGGGTGGGCCGCTTCGTCGTGGATATCCGCGGCGTCTCCGCCCATGCCGGCGGCAACTGGGCGGAGGGGCGCAGCGCCGTGGTGGCGCTGGCGCGGCTGATCCTCAAGGTGCATGGGATGACGGACCTCGATGCCGGCATCACCACCAATGTCGCGCCGGTCTTCGGCGGCACCCGCCCCAACGTGATCCCGCCCGAGGCCGGCTGCGAGATCGACCTGCGCGTGCCGACCATCGCGGAGGGCGAGCGGATGGAGGCGATGATCCTGGGCCTGGCCGGGGAGCATGACGGCATCAGCATCACCGTGACCGGCGGCATGAACCGCCCGCCCTTCGCGGAGACGGATGCGATCGTCGAGCTGTACAACCGCGCCGCCTCCTTCGCGCAGGCGCATGGCTATGCGCTGCCGACGCAGCATCGCGGCGGCGGGTCGGATGGCAACTTCACCGCCGCCCTCGGCATCCCGACGCTGGATGGGCTGGGCTGCACCGGCGCCGGCGCCCATGCGCCGCATGAGCACATCATCTGGCGCGACCTGGCGCCGCGCTGCGCCACGCTCTGCGGCCTCCTCGAGACCATCGAGTGAGGCCGCGGAGCCGGCTTTCTCGCGCGCCTGCGGCAGCGCTTCCCCGCGCGCGTGCGGCAGCACTTCTCCGCGCGCCTGCGGCAGCACTTCTCCGCGCGCCTGCGGCAGCACTTCTCCGCGCGCCTGCGGCGCGACGCGGATTGCCGGAGACGATCGACTGAGCGCGATCGCGCTCTACGCCCTGGCGGCGCTGGCGGAGATCGCCGGCTGCTTCGCCGCCTGGGCGGTGCTGCGGGAAGGCCGCAGCGCCTGGTGGCTGCTGCCGGGGCTGCTCTCCCTCGCGCTCTTCGCCTGGCTGCTGACGCGCATCGACGCCGCCTTCGCCGGCCGCGCCTTCGCCGCCTATGGCGGCATCTACATCGCCGCCTCGCTCGGCTGGATGTGGGCGGTGGAGGGCGCGCGGCCGGATCGCTGGGACCTGGTCGGGCTTGCCTTCTGCCTGGCCGGCGCCGCCATCATCCTGCTCGCGCCACGCCCCACCGGCTGAGGAAGACCCCCATGCCCACCCCCCGCGCCCTGATCGTCGGCACCGGCCCCGGCTTCTCCGCCAGCCTCGCCCGCAAGCTGGCGGGGGAGGGGTACCGCGTGGCGCTGGCCGCCCGGAACACCGGCAAGCTCGCGGCCCTGGCGGCCGAGACGCACGCCACGCTGCATGAATGCGACGCCAGCGACCCCGCGCAGGTCGCCGCGCTGTTCCAGGAGCCGGAGGCCGCGGAGGCCGAGGTGGTGCTCTACAACGCCAGCTTCCGCGTCCGCGGCCCGACCATCGATCTCGATCCCGAGGATGTCCGCCGCACGATGGAGGTCTGCGCCTTCGGCGCCTTCCTCGTCGCGCAGCAGGCGGCGCGGCACATGCTGCCGCGCGGCCGCGGCACCATCCTGCTGACCGGCGCCTCCGCGGGCGTCAAAGGATTCGCGCGCTCCGCCCCCTTCGCGATGGGGAAATTCGCGCTGCGCGGGCTGGGGCAGGCGCTGGCGCGGGAGTTGCACCCGCAGGGCATTCACATCGTCCATATCGTCGTCGATGGCGGCATCCGCAGCGAGCGCCGCCCCGACCCCGGCGCCGATACCCTCATCGACCCCGATGCGATCGCCGAGGCGGCGCTGCACGCCATCCGCCAGCCCCGCAGCGCCTGGGCGGCCGAGATCGAGCTGCGCCCCTGGGTGGAGACGTTCTGACCGCCGCGCTACCGTCGCCGGAACGAGGAAGGAAGCCGACCATGCAGGACGCCCAGGGCCAGGCGATCACCGTCGCCTCCGACGCCGCCGCCCGCGCCTTCGACCACGTCATCGACGGCTTTCTCAAATATCGCTTCGACACGGGCCTGCGCCTCAAGGCGTTCCGTGCGCTCGACCCGACGGCGCCGCTCGGCCAGGTCCTCTCGGGCTGCTTCGCCATGATGGCCTATGACCGCGCCATGGCGCCGCGCGCGCTGGCCGCCGTGGCGGCGGCGGAGGCGCTGCCCGCCAACCCGCGCGAACGCGCCCACATGGCCGCGCTGCGCGAATGGGCGGAGGGAAGGCCGGAAGGCGCGCTCTCGGTGTGGGAGCAGATCATCGCGGAGCATCCGCATGACCTCCTCGCCTTCCGCCTGCACCATTTCTCCGCCTTCTGGATGGGCGAGCCCGGCCGGATGCTGGCGGCGGTGGACGGCGTGATGCCGCGCTGGTCCGCGGCCATCCCGGGCTTCGGCAGCGTGCTGGCCTGCCGCTGCTTCGCGCATGAGGAATGCGGCGACTACCTCATCGCCGAGCAGGCCGGCCGCCAGGCCGTGGCGATGGATGCCGGGGACCTCTGGGCCGCGCATGGCGTGGCGCATGTGCTGGAGATGCAGGGCCGCCGGACGGAGGGGCTGGACTGGATCCGGAGCCTGGAGCCGCATTGGGATGGCGGCAACAACCTGATGCACCACCTCTGGTGGCACCAGGCGATGTTCCACATGGAACGCCGGGAATTCGGCGCGGTGCTCGACCTCTACGACACGCGCTTCCGCAACCTCGGGAGCAAGGTCACCCTGGCGCAGCCCGACCTCTACATCGACATGCAGAACGCGGCCTCCATGCTGTTCCGGCTGCAGCTGCGGGGCCTCGACCCCGGCGACCGCTGGGGGGAGCTGGCGGAGAAGGCGGAGGCGCGGATCGGCGACACGCTCTCCGCCTTCACCCAGCCGCATTGGATGATGGCGCTGATGGCGACCGGCCGCCGCGAGGCCGCGAACCGGCTGCTGGAGGCGCTGGCCGAGGCGGGCCGCGCGAACACCCACCACGCCGCCATCCTGCGCGACGCCGCCCTGCCGGCCTGCCAGGCGGTGATGCTGCATGGGGAGGGCCGCTTCGCCGAGGCCGTGGCCGTGCTGCGCCCGGCGCTGGGCGCGCTGCATCGCCTCGGCGGCAGCCATGCGCAGCAGGATGTGCTGGAACAGCTCTTCCTCGATGCCGCGATGAAGGCGGGCAGCGCGGAGGATGTGCGGCTGGCGCTGGAACGGGCGGCGGGGCGCTACAGCCTCTCCCCCGCCCGGCGCATCGGCTATGCGGAGGCCGCGCTGGCGGTGCCTTTCTGACGCCTGCGGAACATCCTTGCTTTCGGCCCCTCCCACAGCCGGAAGTTGTTGTCCCGCGCCACGCCCGCTGATACGGATTCTTCCAACAAGCCGGGACATGTTCCCGGCCGGGTGGGAGAAACGGGATGGCCAAGCTCAACGTGAACGGGCGCGTGATCGAGGTGCAGGTGGAGGACGACACCCCCCTGCTCTGGGTGCTGCGCGAACAGCTTGAACTCACCGGCACCAAATATGGCTGCGGCATCGCGCAATGCGGCGCCTGCACCGTGCATGTGGATGGCGTCGCCACGCGGTCCTGCGCCATGCCGGTCTCCGCCTTCGACGAGAACCAGAAGATCGTGACGATCGAGGGCCTGTCGCCCGACAGCAGCCACCCGGTCCAGCAGGCCTGGCTGGCGCTGGACGTGCCGCAATGCGGCTTCTGCCAGTCCGGCATGATCATGGCCGCCGCCGCCCTGCTGGCCGCGACGCCCCGCCCGACCGAGCAGCAGATCCGCGACGAGGTGACCAACATCTGCCGCTGCGGCACCTACAACCGCGTGCTGGCCGGCATCCAGCGCGCCGCCGGCACCGCCGGCGCGGCCGGCTGAGGGGGGCGCGGACCATGAACGCCATCACCAGGCCGTCCCGCCGCCGCCTGCTGGGCACGGCCGTTGCCGCCGCCGGCGCCTTCACCTTCGGCTTCCGCTTCCCCGCGCCGACCAAGGCGCTGGCGCAAGGCGCCGCCGCTCCCGCAACGCCGGAGATCAATGCCTGGGTCGTCGTCCAGCCCGACGACACCGTCATCATCCGCATCGCGCGGTCGGAAATGGGGCAGGGCACGCTGACGGGCCTCGCCCAGATGGTGGCCGAGGAGCTGGAATGCGACTGGGCCAAGGTCACCACGGAATACCCGACGCCGGGCCAGAACCTGGCGCGCGGCCGCGTCTGGGGGAACATGTCCACCGGCGGCAGCCGCGGCATCCGTGACAGCCACGACTATGTCCGCCGGGGCGGCGCCGCGGCGCGGATGATGCTGGTGCAGGCCGCCGCCAATGCCTGGGGCGTGCCCGCCGCGGAATGCCGCGCGGCCAACAGCATCATCACCCATGCGCCCAGCGGCCGCACCACCACCTATGGCGCCCAGGCCGCCGCCGCCATGCGCCTGCCGGCCCCGGCCGCCGCCGACGTGCCGCTGAAGGACCCGCGCGACTGGAAGCTGATCGGCCAGCCCGTCGCGCGGCTCGACACCCGCGCCAAGCTGAATGGCAGCCAGGTCTATGGCATGGACCTGAAGCTGCCGGGGATGCTGAACGCCGCCATCCATGCCTGCCCGGTCTTCGGCGGCACCATCGCCGCGGTGGACAGCGCGGAGGCTGAGCGCATGCCCGGCGTGAAGCGCGTGCTGCGCGTGGGGGACAATGCCGTCGCCGTGGTGGCGGATACCTGGTGGCGCGCGAAGAAGGCGCTCGACGCCGTGAAGATCACCTGGAACGAGGGCCAGCACGCCAACGCCTCCTCCGCCGCCTTCCGCGAGGTGATGGTGGCGGGCTTCGACGCGCCCCAGGCGGCGGTCGGCAACCGCAACGGCGATGCCGCCGCCGCCATCGCGGGCGCGGCGCGGAAGGTGGAGGCCGTCTATGGCTATCCCCACCAGAACCACGCCTGCATGGAGGTGATGAACGCCACCGCCATCTGGACCCCCGAACGCTGCGAGGTCTGGACACCGACCCAGAATGGCGAAGCGGCGCATGCCGCGGCGGCGGAAGCCGCCGGCCTGCCGCCCGCGCGCTGCGAGGTGCACAAGATCCACCTCGGCGGCGGCTTCGGCCGGCGCGGCGCGGTGCATGACTGGGTGCGCCAGGTCGTGGACATCGCGAAGCAGATGCCCGGCACGCCCATCAAGCTGGTCTGGACGCGGGAGGAGGACATGCTCCAGGGCCGCTTCCACCCCGTGACCATGTGCAAGCTGACGGCGGGGCTCGACGCGCAGGGCAACATCACCGGCCTGCACATGCGCATCAGCGGCCAGTCCATCGTCGCCGGCATCTTCCCGCAGAACATCCGGGATGGCCGCGACCCCGTGGTCTTCCAGGGGCTGAATGCCAGCGGGGGAGAGGCCGATATCGGCTACAGCTTCCCGAACCTGCTGATCGACCACGCCATGCGCAACCCGCATGTGCCGCCGGGCTTCTGGCGCGGCGTGAATTTGAACCAGAACGCCATCTACCTGGAATGCTTCATCGATGAGGTGGCGCATGCCACGGGCAGGGACCCGCTGGCGCTGCGCCGGTCCCTGATGGCGAACCACCCGAAGCACCTGGCCGTGCTGAACGCCGTCGCGGAACGCGCGGGCTGGGGCACGCCGGCCGCCGCCGTGAACGGGATGGCGGTGCATCGCGGCCTGTCCGTCACGCACGGCTTCGGCAGCTATGTCGCCGCCTGCGCCGAGGTCTCCGTGACCGCTGCGGGGGAGGTGAAGGTGCATCGCATCATCGCCGCGACGGATCCGGGCTACGCCGTCAACCCGCAGCAGATCGCAGCCCAGGTGGAGGGCAGCTTCGTCTATGGCCTCTCCGCCGCGCTCTACGGCGAATGCACGGTGAAGGACGGCAGGATCGAGCAGACCAACTTCGACAGCTACCCCGTGATGCGGATGGTGGACATGCCGAAGGTGGAGACGATCGTGCTGCCCTCCGGCGGCTTCTGGGGCGGCGTCGGCGAACCGACGATTGCGGTCGCGGCGCCCGCCGTGCTGAACGCGATCTTCGCCGCCACCGGCAAGCGCATCCGCCAGCTTCCCTTGCAGCAGGCGGATCTGCGCCGGACGTGAGGGCCTTCGCGCTGGCGCTGCTGATGGCGGCGCCAGCCTATGCGCAGGAGGCGCCGGCGGGCGCCTCCACCTGCCTCGGCTGCCATTCGCCGGTGCGGAGCGACGCCGCCATCCCCACGCTGCGCGGGCGGGATGCGGCGGCGGTGGCGGCGGCGATGCGCGAGTTCCGGGAGGGCAGGCGCCCCGCGACCGTGATGGACCGGCTGGCGCGCGGCTTCACCGAGGAAGAGAGCCAGGCCATCGCCGCCTGGATCGTGCGATGAGGATCGGGCGCCGCGCGCTAGCCGCCGCGCTGCTGCCCGCGCCGGTGCTGGCGCAGGCGCGGCCGCGCGTGGTGGTGGTCGGCGGCGGCTTCGGCGGCGCCACCGCCGCCCGCGCGCTCGCCCGCGCCGGCATCGCGACCACGCTGGTGGAGGCGAATGCCACCTACACCGCCTGCCCCTTCAGCAACGCCGTCATCGCCGGGCTGCGCGGCATGGGGGCGCAGCGCTTCGGCTATGACGCGCTGCGGGCGGAAGGCATTTCGACGATTCACCAGCGCGCTGTCGGCATCGATGCGCAGGCGAAGCGCGTGACGCTGGCCGATGGCACGGTGCTGCCCTTCGACCGCGCGTTGCTCTCCCCCGGCATCGAGATCCGCTTCGACGCGCTGCCCGGCTATGACGAGGCCGCTGCCGAGGTCATGCCCCATGCCTGGCAGGCCGGCCCGCAGACGGAATTGCTGGCGGCGCAACTGCGCGCCATGGCGGATGGCGGCACCGTCGTGATGGTGGTGCCGCCCAACCCCTATCGCTGCCCGCCAGGGCCGTATGAGCGTGCCTCGCTCATCGCCCATTTCCTGAAGTCGACAAAACCGCGGTCGAAGCTGCTGGTGCTGGATGCGAAGGACGTCTTCAGCAAGCAGCGGCTGTTCGAGGCCGCCTGGGCCGCGCTGTATCCGGGCCTGCTGGAATACGTCCCGCTGGCCATGGGCGGGCGGGTGACGGCGGTCGATGCGCGGACCCGCACCGTGACGACGGATTTCGGCAGCCAGCAGGGCGCGGTGGTGAACGTCATCCCCCCGCAGCGCGCCGGCGCCATCGCGCAGGTCGCCGGCGTCGCGGACCGGTCCGGCTGGTGCCCCGTCGATCCCGCCAGCTTCGAATCGCGCCTGGTGCCGGGCGTGCATGTGATCGGGGATGCGATCATCGCCGGCGCCATGCCGAAATCCGCCTTCGCCGCCAACGCCCAGGCCCGGGTCGCCGCCGCGGCCATGGCGGCGCTGCTGGCCGGGCGCGCGGTGCCGGCGCCGAAGCTGCTCAACACCTGCTACAGCCTGGTGGCGCCGGAATACGGGATCTCCGTCGCGGGAGTGTACCAGCCCGCGAACGGCCTGCTGACGGATGTGCCCGGCGCGGGCGGCACCAGCGCCCTGGATGCACCCGCATCGGTCCGCGAAGCCGAGGCGCGCTACGCCGAGGATTGGTTCGCGACGATCACGGCCGATGTGTTCGGGTAGCGCCAGGCTGGTTGCGCTCAGGCTGGTCGCACTCTGTGCCATCCTGGCCGGCGGCCCCGCTTGCGCCGATGAAGCGCCGCTGACCGCCACCCCCGGCGACCCCGCGCGCGGCCGCGCCATCGTCGCCGACCGCACGCGCGGCCTCTGCCTGCTGTGCCACAGCGGCCCGATCCCGGAGGAGCGTTTCCAGGGCAACCTCGCGCCGCCGCTGGATGGCGCGGGCCTCCGCTGGTCCGCCGCCGAACTCCGGCTGCGCCTGGTGGATGGCAAGCGCTTGAACCCGGACAGCATCATGCCTTCCTACTACCGGACCGAGGGCCTGCACCGCGTCGCCCCCGCCCAGCGCGGCCGCCCCATCCTGGCGGCGCAGGAGATCGAGGACGTGATCGCCTATCTTCTCACCCTTCGCGAGGAACCGACGCGATGATCGCGCCGACACGCCGCCTGCTGCTGGCGGCACCCGCCCTGCTGCTGCTGCCCCGCCAGGCCGATGCCACGCCGGAAGCCATGGCGGAGGCCGTGCGCGGCTTCACCGGCGGCGCGCCCGTCACGCCGGGCCGCGTCGCGCTCGACATCTCGCCGCTGGTGGAGAACGGCAACACCGTGCCGCTCTCCGTCATCGTGGACAGCCCGATGACGGAGGCCGACCACGTCCGCGCCATCGCCGTCTTCAACGAACGCAACCCGCAGCCGCATGTCATCACCGCGCAGCTCGGCCCCCGCGCCGGGCGCGCGCTGCTCTCCACCCATATCCGGCTGGCGACGTCGCAGACGCTGCTCGCGGTGGCCGCGCTGTCCGATGGCAGCTTCTGGTCGGACCGCGCGCAGGTCGTGGTCACGCTCGCCGCCTGCATCGAGGGTTGAGCCCATGGCCCGCGTCCTCATCAACGTGCCGCGCAGCGCGAAGCGCGGCGACATCATCACCATCCGCACGCTGATCCAGCACACGATGGAAACGGGCTATCGCCCCAATGCGCAGGGGGAGGTGATGCCGCGAGACATCATCCGCCGCTTCACCTGCAGCTATGACGGCGCCGTGGTCTTCAGCGCGGACCTCTCCCCCGCGATCGCCGCCAATCCCTTTCTTTCGTTCACCACCGTCGCGACGCAGTCCGGCACGGTGACGATGACCTGGGAAGGCGACAACGGCTTCGCGCAGACGGAGACGCGCCTGATCGAGGTGACATGAGGCGCGCGCTCGCGCTGCTGCTGCTGGCGCTGCCCGCTGCCGCGCAGGACCGGCGCTCGGGCTTCGAGGACATGGCGCGGGAAACCCAGGCCATGCAGCGCGACGATCTGCGGAACCCCGGCATGCTCTGGGTGGCGGAGGGCGAGGAACGCTTCAACCGCGACTGCGCCGCCTGCCACAGCGAGGCCTCCATGCGCGGCGTTGCGACCCGCTACCCCGCCTGGGACGAGGCGACGGGCGCGCCGATCGACCTCGCGGGCCGCATCGCCGCCTGCGTGGAGCGCCACCAGCGCGCGGCGCCGCCGGCGCGGGAGAGCCAGGCGCTGCTGGCGCTGACCGCCTATGTCGCGCATCAGTCACGCGGATTGCCGATCAGCCGGCCGACGGACCCGCGCCTGGCGCCGGCGCTGGCGCAGGGGCGCGCGCTGTACGGCGAACGCCGCGGCCAGCTCGACCTCTCCTGCGTGCAATGCCATGACGACCATGCGGGGCGACGGCTGGCGGGCAGCGTGATCCCACAGGCACATCCCACGGGCTATCCGCTGTATCGCCTGGAATGGCAGGGGCTCGGCTCGCTGCAACGGCGGCTGCGCGGCTGCATGACGGGCGTGCGGTCGGAGCCCTTCGCCTATGGCGCGGCCGAATACGTCGCGCTGGAACTGTTCCTCAATGACCGCGCCGCGGGGATGGCCATCGAGACTCCGGCAGTCAGGCCTTAGACTCCGCGATCAGCCGCGCGCGCAATTCGCGCCGCAGCACCTTGCCCATGCTGTTGCGCGGCAGGCTCTCCACGAAGCGGATTTCCTTCGGCACCTTGTAGCGGGACAGCTTCTCCCGGCACAGCGATGTCAGCGTGGCGGCATCGACATGCATGCCCGGGCGCAGCACGACGAAGGCGGTCACGGCTTCCCCGAAATAGGGATGGGGTGCACCGGTCACGCCGCATTCGGCGGCGGCGGGATGCGCCAGGATCACCTCCTCCACCTCCCGCGGATAGATGTTCTCGCCGCCGCTGATGACCATGTCGTTCTTGCGGTCCACGAGATAGACGAAGCCTTCCTCATCCTGCCGCGCCAAGTCGCCGGTGACGAACCAGTCGCCCCGCGTGCCGGCCGCCGTCGCCTCCGGCAAATTGAGGTAGCCCGAGAACATGTAGGGGGAGGAGACCCAGAGTTCCCCGACCTCGCCCAGCGCCACTTCATTGCCGTCCCCGTCGCAGATCCTCACCTGCGTCGCGGGGTAGGGAAGGCCGACGCAGGCCTGCTTGCGCAGCTGGTCGCGCGGGCCGAGCGAGGTGGCGATGGACGTCTCCGTCGTGCCGTAGCGCTCGAACAGCTTGCCCTCGCCGAAATAGGCGACGATGCGTTCCTTGGTCGCCTGCGGCAGCGGCGCCGTGCCGCTGATGGCGGCCTTCATCGACCGCATGTCCCATTGCGCCCGCTTCTGCTCCGGCAGCGCGAAGAGGGCTGCGAAATGCGCCGGCACGATATAGGCGCTGGTCGCCTGGAAGCTGGTGATGGTGCCCATCAGGCTGTCGATGTCGAAGCGCGGCAGGATCTCCACCTGGCCGCCGAACCAGATCGGCGTCAGCGCCATCAGGAAGCCCGCGCCATGGAACATCGGCGTGGTGGCGACGGCGCGGTCCTGCGGCGTGTAGCAGCCATGCTCCGCCGCCATCGCATAGCCCGACAGCACGCGGCCGCGATGCGACAGCTGCACGCCCTTCGGCCGCCCCGTGGCGCCGGAGGTATAGGGGACGGAGAAGATGTCGTGCTCCGTGACCTCCACGGGGCAGGGGCCCGCCGAGGCCTCCGCCAGCAGCGCCTCATAGGCCGGGCCGATGACGATGAAGCGCTCGACGGAGGGTGCGGCCGCGCGCGCCACCTCCTCCAGCGCCGCGGACACGAACATCACGCGGGCGCCGCTATCCTCGACGATGAAGCGGATCTCGGGCGGCGCCGCGGCGGGGCCGATGGTGGCGGCGGCGACGCCCGCTTCCGCCATGCCGCAGACGATCTCCATGTATTCGAGGCAGTTGGCGGAGAAGACCGCCGCGCGTTCCCCATGCCGCAGGCCGAGCCCCGCATGCACCAGGTTGGCCACGCGCGCGATGCGATCGACCAGCCGCGCATAGCTCAGCGACCGCCCGCTTTCCCGCATCGCCACCTTGTCCGGCGTGCGCCCCGCGGAAGCACGGATGCCGTCGGAGATGAGCATGTGGCGCGCGGCGCCGCGTCGCGTGAAATCGGGCATGGCGCGAAGGATCGGGGCCGCGCGCGCGCGCTGTCAATCCGTGCCGCCTTGACAGCGCGGGCGCGCGGGTGCGCGATGCCATACATGGCACGTCCGCATATCGAATGGATCCAGGCGCAGGCCCTGCCGTGGCAGCGCGATGCGATCGCCGCGCGCGAAGGCGCCGATGCGAAGATTCTCTCGCGCGATGACGAGACCGGCGCGCTCTCCTGCATCATCCGCTACCCCGCCGGCTTCGCGCGCGGGCCGGAATGGCTGGCGGCGGATGAGGAATTCTGGGTGCTGGACGGCAACATCACGATCGATGGCGTCGAATACGGCGAACACACCTATGCGCATCTGCCGAAGGACATGCCGCGCAGCGGATTTGCCTCAGCGACCGGCGCGGCGGTGCTGACCTTCTTCTCCGCCACGCCCGTCGCGACGCCGGGCGGGCAGGGACGCGCCTTCGACGAACGCCGCCTGGTCCGGCGCCTCGCCGCCACCGACAACATCTGGGATGGCGACTTCGCCGCCATGGGCCTGCAATCCATGGCCAGCACCGCGCGCATGCGCCGCCTGCGCACGGACCCCGATACGGGGGAGATCACCTACCTGACGGCGACCATCGCCTTCCGCCAGGGCGAGCGCAGCGAACGCCACCCGGTGGTGCAGGAATTCTTCCTGATCGCCGGCGAGCTGGCCGGGGACCTCGGCACCATGCAGGCCGGCGCCTATTGCTGGCGGCCGCCCTTCTTCAAGCACGCGCCCTACGGATCGCCGACCGGCACGCTGCTGCTGTTCCGCAGCATCGGCGGGCCGCAGACCACGGATTGGGAAGACCCCGACCAGCCCTTCACCTGGAAGCCCGCGCACAAGCCCGTGCTGCCGCCGGACCTCGCGCCGCTCATGGCGAAGCCCTGGCCGCGGCCGGAACGCTACTGACCGCGTATCGGGCGTTGACTGGGATGCAAGCTGGACGTTAGCGTTGTCCGAACAACCGAAATGGGCGAGACCACGCCATGCCGAGCCCCCGCCGACTGCTGGTCGCCACCGCCGCGCTTGCAGCGCTGATCGGCCTCGCGCCGCCTGCCACGGCGCAGGACCGCACCATGGTCATGGCCATGGTCTCCACGCCCCGCGGCTTCGACCCCGATATCTGGGTGCCTGGCCAGATCGAGGCCTCGGTCAATGTCTATGAGGGGCTGACGCGCTTCGCCACGCGCCGTGGCGAGGGTGGCCGCACGGAGGTCGATCCCGGCCGC
The DNA here is from genome assembly GCF_016805305.1 of Falsiroseomonas ponticola. Taxonomy (GTDB): domain Bacteria; phylum Pseudomonadota; class Alphaproteobacteria; order Acetobacterales; family Acetobacteraceae; genus Falsiroseomonas; species Falsiroseomonas ponticola. The sequence goes on from NZ_JAERQN010000002.1 coordinate 513,129, forward strand.
GTGGAGCCGCATCTCGCGGAATCCTGGACGGTGTCGGAGGACGGGAAGGAGTACGTCTTCCGCATCCGCCCCGGCATGCGCAGCCATTTCGGCAATGAGCTGACCGCCGCCGATGTCGTCTGGACCTTCGAGAAATCGAACGCCCAGCGCCGCACCGGCCTCTTCATCCGCAACGTCGCGCTGATCGAGAGCGTGGAGGAAATCTCCCGCTTCGAGGTCCGCTTCCGGCTGAAGGAAGCGAACCGCATCTTCCTTAGCGTGCTCACCCTGCACATCCCCGCGCTGTTCGACAGCACGGAGGCGAAGAGGCACGCGACGCCGGAGGATCCCTTCGCCGCGCGCTGGCTCGGCTCCAACACCGCGGGCTTCGGGCCCTATCACGTGGAGAGCGTGACGGCGGGCCAGCAGGCCGTCTTCGTGCTGAACCGCGGCTACCAGTTCGACCGCCCCTTCTACAGCCGCATCGTGTGGCGGGAAGTGCCGTCCCCGGCCACGCGCGTCGCGCTGGTGCGCACGGGGCAGGTGCAATACGCCGAGCAGCTGCCGCTGCAGCAGATCGCGGATCTGCGGCGCGACCGCAATGTCCGCGTGGAAAGCGTGGCGGCGCCTGGCAGCGCCACGGTGCGGATGAACCCGCGCATCGCGCCCTTCACCGATCTGCGCGTCCGCCAGGCCGTCGCCTATGCCACCGACTATCGCGCGATCGGGGAGGCGGTATTCCTCGGCCTCGGCACGCGCAGCCGCTCCATGCTCAACCCGCCCATCCCCGGCGCGGTCGATGCCTATACCTATGAGACGGACTACGACCGCGCCCGCGCGCTGCTGGCGGAGGCGGGGCATCCCAACGGCCTCGACGTCACGCTGGAATACAGCACCAATTGGTGGTGGGAGGAGCCGCTGGCGCTGCAGATGCAGGCGAGCCTGGCGCGCGCCGGCATCCGCGTGACGCCGCGCCGCATCCCGGCGACCGAGATCACCGCGCGCCGCGCCGTGAATGTCTGGTCGCTGCCCTTCATGACGCACCTGACCTCCTCCTTCGTGCCCGATCCCTCCTACAACATGTTCCTCACCGCGCATTCGCGCGGCGGCTCCAACGTGAACGGCAACAACAACGCGGAACTCGATGCGCTGATCGATGCCTCGGTCAGCGAGCGGGATGACGCGAAGTGGCTCGACATCGTCGCGCGGGCGCAGCGCAGCCAGGCGGAAAGCGCCACCTTCGTCGAGACCTTCCTGCCCGGCACGCATGAGGTCTTCGCCGCCTGCATGGAGGGCTTCATGTGGCGGCCGCATAACCGCCTGGTCTGGAAGGACCTGGCCTGCCGGCGGTGAGCGTTTCGCGCTTCCTGCTGCGGCGCCTGCTGGTGGCGGTGCCGGTCCTGCTCGGCATCCTGTTCCTCACCTTCATGCTGGTCCGCATCGGGGACCAGGACCCGGTGGCGATGCTGGCGGGGCCGATGGCGGATGCGCCGATGCTGGCGCGCATCCGGGCGGAGCTGATGCTGGACCAGCCGCTGCTGACGCAGTTCTGGGCCTACCTCACGCGCCTGGTGCAGGGGGACCTGGGCATGTCCTGGCAGGGCAACGCCGCGGTGACGAAGGAGATCGCGGCGCATCTGCCCGCCACGCTGGAACTGGTGACGCTGGCCGTCGGCATCGGCGCGCTGGTCGGCGTGCCGCTCGGCCTGCACGCCGCCGAACGGCCGAATGGCTGGTTCGACCAGCTATCCCGTTTCGGCTCGCTCTTCGGCTTCTCGCTGCCGACCTATTGGCTCGGCCTGATGGCGATCTTCATCTTCTTCTTCCTGCTGGGCTGGGCGCCGGCGCCGATGGGGCGCGTCTCCATGATGGTGACGCCGCCGCCGGTCGTGACGGGATCGGTGCTGATCGACAGCATCCTGGCCGGGAATGGAGAGGCTGCCTGGTCCGCCGCCTCGCAGCTCGTCCTGCCCGTCGGCTGCTTCGCCATCGTCGCCACCGCGCCCATCATCAAGCACACCCGCGCCATCGCGATCGAGGTGATGGGCAGCGACTACATCCGCTACGCCCGCGCCTGCGGCTTCCCCCGCCGCGTCATCCGCCGCATCGCGCTGCGCGCTGCCCTCGTTCCCGTCATCACCTTCGTGGGGTCGGAATTCACGTCCCTGCTGGCGGCGGCGAGCCTGATCGAATTCGTCTTCGCCTGGGGCGGGCTCGGCCATTGGGGGCTGAACGCCATCCTGCTGGGCGATTTCGCGGCGGTGCAGGGCTATGTGCTGACGCTGGCCATCGCCTCCGTCATCGTCTTCGCGCTGGTCGATCTCATCGTCCTGCTGCTCGAGCCGCGGGCGCGGGCATGAGTGCGACGACCCTCGACCGCATCGCCGGCACCGCGCGGCGCAGCCCCACCTTCGCGGTGGGCTTCGGCGTCATCCTGGTCTTCGCGCTGCTGGCCGCCTTCGCCGACGTCATCGCGCCGCTGCCGCCGACGCTCTCGCACCCCTATGAGACGCTGAAGCCGCCGGGCAGCGGCCCTTTCATCCTCGGCACCGATGGCAACGGGATGGATGTGCTGTCCCGTGTCATCCATGGCGCGCGCTACGCCTTCGGCATCGCGCTGCCCGCCGGCGCCATCATGGCGGTGGTCGGCATCCCGCTCGGCCTGATCGCGGGCTGGCGCGGGGGCTGGGTGGATGAGGTGCTGCTGCGCGTGCTGGACGTGCTGCGCGCCTTCCCGACCATCATCCTCGCACTCGCCATCGTCGCCGCCACGGGACAGGGTTTTCTCAACGTGATCCTGGTGGTCGGCTTCCTGGACAGCCCGATCTTCGCCCGCATCGTGCGGGCGGAGGTGCTGGCGCTGCGCAACGCCACCTTCGTCCGCGCTGCGGTCGCCGCGGGCAACCCGGAATGGCGCGTGCTGCTGGTGCACATCCTGCCCAACGCCATCCTCGGCGCCACCGCGCAACTCCCGCTGCGCATGGCCTGGGCGGTGCGCATCTCCGCCACGCTGGCCTTCATCGGCATCGGCGTGCAGGCGCCGGCGCCGGAATGGGGCGCGATGATCCGGCAGGGCGCGGAATATGTGATCTCCGGCGAATGGTGGGTCGCGCTCTTCCCGGGCCTGGCACTCATCGCGATGGTGCTCGGGCTCAACCTGGCGGGCGATGGCCTCTCCGACCTTCTCGACCCCAAGCGCCGGGCGACCGGCAAGTGAGGCTGCTGGAGGTCGAGGACCTGCATGTGGAGTTCGCGGCCCGCGGCCTCGACAACCGCGTGCGTGTCGCCCGAGCGCTCAACGGCGTCTCCTTCACCGTCGATGCGGGGGAGGTGGTGGGCCTGGTCGGCGAGACCGGCGCGGGCAAGTCGCTGACCGCGCTCGCCGCCATGGGCCTGCTGCGCGCGCCGGCCCGCATCCCGCGGGGCGCCATCCGCTTCGAGGGCCAGGACATCCTGGCCATGTCCGATCGCGAGCTCGAGAGGATCCGGGGAAGGCGGATGGCGATGGTGGTGCAGTCGACGCTCACCTCGCTGGATCCGTTGAAGCGCATCGGCGACCAGCTGGTGCGCATGCAGCGCGTGCACGGCACGGCGAGCCGCACGGAGGCGCGGGCGCGGGCGGAGGCGATGCTCGCTGCCGTGCGCATCCCTGACCCCGCGCGCCGCATGCAGGCCTGGCCACACGAGCTCTCCGGCGGCATGGCGCAGCGCGTGCTGATCGCGATGGCGCTGGTGAACGAACCGGCGCTGGTCATCGCGGATGAGCCGACCACGGGCCTCGACGTCACGGTGCAGGCGCAGGTGCTCGATACGCTGCGGGACCTGGTGCGCGCGCGCAATCTGGGCGCGCTCGTCATCACGCATGACCTCGGCGTGGTCGCGCATTACTGCCAGCGCGTCGCGGTGATGTTCGCCGGCCGCATCGTGGAGGATGGCCCCGTCGCGCAGGTCTTCGCGCGCCCTGCCCATCCCTACACCCAGGCGCTGATCGCCAGCACGCCGGGCCGCATCGCGCAGCTCGGCTACACCGTCACCGGCGGCACGCCGCCCGACCTCTATGACCTGCCGAGCGGCTGCCTCTATCGCGACCGCTGCCCGCGCGCGACCACGGCCTGCCTGGCGCCCCCGCCGCGCATCGCGCTGGACGGCACGCATGGCGCCGCCTGCCACTATGCGGAGCAGGCCGCATGATCCTCGATGTCCGCAACCTCCTGCATCGCTTCCCCGGTGGCGTGAAGGCGGTGAACGACGTCTCCTTCTCCATCGCGGCGGGGGAGACGCTCGGGCTTGTCGGTGAATCCGGCTCCGGCAAATCCACCATCGGCCTTCTCGTCACCCGGCTGCTGGCGCCGACCGGCGGCACCATCCTGTTCGAGGGCGAGGACATCACCCGCCTGGCGCCGGCCGCGCTGCGGAAGCTGCGCGCGCGGCTGCAGATCGTCTTCCAGGATCCCTGGGGCTCGCTCAACCCGCGCATGACCATCGGTCGCCTGCTGGAGGAACCGCTGGCGCTGCACACCACCCTCGACAGCACCGCGCGCCTCGCGGAGGCGCGACGCCTGGCGGATCGCGTGCGCCTGCCCGCGGCGTCACTGTCGCGCTATCCGCATGAACTCTCGGGCGGGCAGCTGCAGCGCGTCTCCATCGCCCGCGCCATCGCCAATCGCCCGAAGCTGGTCGTGCTGGATGAGCCGACCTCCTCGCTCGATCTCTCCGTCCGCGCCGGCATCCTGCAATTGCTGGATGAGCTGCAGCGGGAGACGGGGATCGCGATGCTGTTCATCAGCCATGACCTGGAGACGGTTCGCCTCGTCTCCCACCGCGTCATCGTCCTCTATCTCGGCCGCATCGTGGAACAGGCATCCGCCGCGACGCTGTTCGACAACCCCGCGCATCCCTACACCCAGGTGCTGCTCTCCGCGCATCTGCCGCCCGATCCCGCCGTGGCGCTGCGGCGGCATGAGGTGACGGGCGAGATTCCCTCGCCCATCAACCTGCCGCCCGGCTGCTTCTTCGCCGGGCGCTGCCCCGTCGCGCTGCCCGCCTGCGCCGCGGCCCCACCCCCCGCCATTGCGCTGGAGGCCGGCCACAGCGCCGCCTGTCTCCGCATCGCCGATGGCACCAACATCATCGATCCTGTCGAGGAACGCGCATGACCGTCTTCAACCCCGCCGCCACGAAAACGGGCTATGGCGCCATCGACATCGTGGTGAACGTCTTCACGCCGGAAGCCTTCGCGGAAGGTCGCATCCCCACCGATGGCCGCTTCCGCGAACAGGTGCGCACCAGGGCGGAGGATCGCCGCGGCGTCTCGATCGAGGACTATCTCCGCAAGATGGATGCGGCGGGCATCGAGCGTTCCTTCCTCATCGCCGTGCGCTGCGGCGACCTCCGCGTGAAGGGCTCCATCGAGATTCCCTATGAATGGGTGCGCGACATCTGCGCGAAGTATCCGGACCGCTTCAGCGGCCTCGCCGGCATCGATCCGACGCGCGGCATCAAGGGCCTGAAGGAACTCGACGTCGCCATCAAGGAATACGGCTTCGTCGGCGGGCACCTCTATCCGCACTGGTTCGGGGAGGCGCCGGACAGCGCGATCTACTACCCCTACTACGCCCGCTGCGCGGAGCTGGAGGTGCCGATCATGATGCAGGTCGGCCACTGCCTGGTCTATCAGCAGGATCGCCGCCTGCCTTCCGTCGGCCGCCCGATGACCCTCGACAAGGTCGCGATCCATTTCCCGGAGCTGACCATCATCGGCATCCATCTCGGCTATCCCTGGACGGATGAGATGATCTCCTGCTGCACCAAGCATCCGAACGTGTACATGGCCGGCGACGCCTATGCGCCGAAGCACTGGCCGCCGCAGGCCGTGCACTACGCCAACACCTATGGGCAGGACAAATTCCTCTTCGGCACCGACTGGGCCGTCATCGACCCGGAACGCGCGATGAAGGAGATGCACGAGCTGAACTTCCGGCCGGAGCCGCTGAAGAAGATCCTGCGCAACAACGCCATCAACATCTTCAAGCTGGCCGACAAGCCGGCATGAGCGGGCTGGCGGCGGCGCTGCGCGAGCTGCTCGGCGAGGCGCATGTCGCGACCGATGCGGCCGCCTGCGCGCTCGCCGCCTCCGACCTCTTCGAATGGCCGGATGCCGCGCCGGCGCTGCTGGTGATCCGGCCTGGCAGCACGGAGGAATGCGCCGCCGCGCTGCGGATCGTGGCGCAGCACGGCGCGCCCGTCGTGCCGCGCGGGGCGGGGTTGTCCTACACAGCGGGTGTCGTGCCCACGACGCCCGCTGTGGTGGTGGATACCGCACGGCTTGATGCCATCCGCATCGATGCCGCCAACCTCACCGCCATCGTCGGCGCCGGCACCACCTGGCAGAAGCTGGCGGAGGCGCTGGCGCCGCATGGCCTGCGCGCCGCCCAGGCCTCGCCCATTTCCGGTGCCGCCAGCACCGTCGGCGGCGTCGCCGCGCAGAACCTGCCGGGCAGCATGGACGGCATCCTCGGGCTTGCCGTGGTGCTGGCCGATGGCAGCGTGGCGCGCACCGGCGCGCTGGCGATGCGCGAGGAGCCACGCTTCTGGCGCAACATGGGCCCGGACCTGACCGGCCTTTTCCTTGGGGATTGCGGCGCCTTCGGTGTGAAGACGGAGATCGCGCTGCGTCTGACAGCGGAACGCGAGGCCGCCTTCGCCTCCTTCGCGTTCGAGGATGGGGCCGCGATGATGGGCGCGCTCGTCAGCATCGCGCAGAAGGGCCTGGTGGCGCGTGCGCTGGCCATGGACCCGGTGCGCGGGCGGTCCGCGACGAAGGTGGAGGCGGGAGAGGCACTGCGCACCGCCGCCGCCGTCGCCGCGCGTGCAGGCTCCGTCATGCAGGCCATGCGCGACGTCGCGGGCCTGGCGCGCGCGAAGCTGGCCGATCCCGCCTGGACCCTGCACCTGACGGCCGAGGGCGTGACCATCGCCGCCGCCGAGGCCGGCATCACCGCCGCGCGCGCCATCGCGCTGGCCGCCGGGGGGCGGGAGACGGATGCCGCCATCCCCCGCGCGCTGCGCGCCCGGCCCTACTCCATCCGCGGCTTCGTCGGCCCCGATGGCGAACGCTGGGTGCCCGTGCATGGCATGCTGCCGCTCGGCACCGCCCAGGCCTGCCTCGCGGCGCTGGAGGCGCGGCTGCCGTCGCTGCACCTCGCGGAGCACGGGATCAGCGTCAGCCACATCATCTCCTCGCTCGGCGCCTATGTGACGATCGAGCCAATGTTCTACTGGCGGGATGCGCTGGACCCGCTGCACCTGCAGCATCTCAGCGACAAGAACCGCGCCCGCTTCGGCGCCTTCCCCGCCAACCCCACGGCCCGCGCCATCGTGCGGGACGCACGGAAGGCCCTGGCAGCGGTGATGGATGCGCATGGCGCCGTTCACGCGCAGATCGGCCGCCACTACGCGCTGGCGGAGCGCATGACGCCGGAAGGCGCGGCGCTGCTGCGCCAGGTGAAGGCGATGCTGGACCCGCATCGCCGCATGAATCCGGGCGCGCTGCTGCGGGAGGAAACGCCATGAGGATCACCAAGCACTTCCTGACCGTGGGCCAGCGCCGCGTGCACTACACCCGCGCCGGCGCGGGCCCGGCCGTCTGCCTGCTGCATGCCTCGCCCTGTTCCGCCAAGGTGCTGCGCGATCCGCAATCCGTCTTCGCGGGATCCTTCACCGCGCTTGCCTTCGACACGCCCGGCTTCGGCCTTTCCGACCTGCTGCCGCTGGAACAGCCGGAGATCGAGGATTTCGCGGATGGGCTGGCGGAGGCGCTGGCCGCGATGGGCGTGGAGGAGGCCGCGACCTATGGCCGCCACACCGGCGCCTCCATCGCCGTCGAATACGCGCGGCGCTTTCCCGATCGCTGTTCCATGGCGCTGACCGATGGCTTTCCGGTCTTCTCCGTGAAGGCGGCGCAGGAGCGGCTGTCGAAGTACCTCCTGCCCATCGTGCCGTCCTGGGATGGCAGCCACCTCGTCTGGCTCTGGTACCGCTACCGCGACCAGCACGTCTTCTGGCCCTGGCACAACCAGACCCTCGCCTTCCGCGCGGATACCGATGCGCCGGACACGGAATTCAACCACCGTGGCGTGCTGGAATTGCTGGAAGCCGGCGATGGCTACCGCATCGGCTACAGCGCCGCCTTCCGGCATCGGGGGCTGGAGGTGCTGCCCGAACTCCGCGTGCCCGTCTGCTTCGGCAACCGCCCCGGCGACAGCCAGCACCGCACCATGGCGCAATATCCCGCGAGCGCCTGGCAGGAGGAGATGCCGCGCGACCCGCTGGCGGCCGCGGCCGTGGAGCGGCAGATCCTGCTGCGCCATCCCGCGCGGGGCGAGCCGCCGCCACCGCCGACGGCGACCCCCATCGCGGGCCGCAGCACCACCAACTACCTGACCATCGGCGATTCCCAGGTGCTGGTGCGCGTGATGGGGGACATCCACGCCGCGCCGCCGCTGGTGATCGCGCCGCATGTGCCGGGATCCTCGGCGCTGTATGAGGATCTGCTGCGCGCGCTCGATATCCCCGCCATCAGCTTCGACCCGCCGGGCCATGGCGAGAGCGATGACGCGCCCACGCAGACGCCGGAAGCCTGGGCCGCGACGCTGTGGCAGGTCTGCGATGCGCTCGGCGTCGCGCAGGCCCATCTGCTCGGCCACAACAGCGGCGCCGCGACCGTTGTCGCCGCAGCCGACGCTCGGCCGGATCGCGCGCTGTCCGTGCTGCTCGATGCGCCCATCGCGCTGCCCGCCAGGCTGCGCGCCGCATGGGCGGATCGGTGGGCGCCGGATGTCACGCCAAGCTGGGACGGATCGCATCTGCTGAAGATGTGGCATATGCGCCGCGACATGGGGCTGTGGTTTCCCTGGTGGGATCGGCGCCTGGCGAACGCGCGTGCCGTCGAACCGCGCATCGAGCCCGAGCGCCTGCAGACGGAGATCCGCGAGCAGGCCAAGAACCCGCACCGCTTCGCCCCCGCCTGGCAGGCCGCCATCGCCTGGCCGCTGCCGGAACGCCTGGCCGCGCTGCCGCATCGCGTCGCGCTGCTGGCGGCTGAATCGGACCTCTTCGTGCAATGCCTGCCGGATGCGGCGGCGGTGCGGCCCGATGCGACGATCCACCGCTTCGGTGACACGATCGCGGATCGCGTCGCCGCCATCCGCTCGGCGCTGTCCCGCTAGATGCCCTTTGACGCGATCTTCCGCCTGCATCGCCGCACGCGGCCGGACAAGACCGCCATCATCGATGGCGACCGGCGCATCGACTACGCGACGCTCGACCGGATGATCGATGGCGCCTGCCACGCGCTGCTCGCCCGCGGCGTGCGGCGGGAGATGCTGGTGGGCCTCGGCCTTGGCGACCATGCGGAGCATGTGGTCGCGATGATCGCGCTGGCGCGGCTTGGCGCCGTAATCCTGCCGATGGATTGCCGCTGGCAGGCGGAGGAGAAGCGCCGCTTCGTGCAGGCCTTCGCGCCGGACATCGTGCTGCTGGAAGCCGATGATCCCGCGCTGGCGGGCAGCGCCTGGCAGGGCCTCGTCCCCGGATGGATCACGCCCTCCGACACGCCCTGGCACGACGCCGCCATCACGGATGACAGCCCGCTGGTGCTCTCGCTCTCCTCCGGCACCACCGGCCTGCCCAAGGGCCCGCGCGCGACGCATCGGCAGTTCGAGGCGCGCTTCATGGTCTATTGGCTGAACATGGGGCTGAACGCGCAGGACGTTTATGTCTCCGCCACGCCGCTCTATTTCGGCGGAGGCCGCGCCTTCAACCTCGCCATGCTCTTCGCCGGCGCCACCATCTCCGTCCTCTCGCCGCGCACGAAGGTCGGCGCGCTTTCCGCGCATCTCGCCGAGATCGGCGGCACGGTGCTGTTCCTCGTGCCGACCATGATCCGGCGCCTGCTGGACGAGAATCCGGCACCGCTCGCCTTCCCGACGCTGCGCGTCCTCATCTCCTCCGGCTCCGCCCTGCATCCGGAGGAACGCATCGCCATCCGCACGCGGCTGACGCCGAACCTCTTCGAATTCTATTCCTCGACCGAGGGCGGCGGCGTCTCCATCCTCACGCCCAGTGACTGCGAACGCCATCCCGACAGCGTCGGCCGCCCCGGCTTCCGCGTGGAGGTCGAGATCGTGGATGAGCACCACATCCCGCAGCCCGCCGGCACCATCGGCCGCCTGCGCTATCGCAGCCCGGCCTCCGCCCGCGGCTACTGGCGCGCCGAGGATGGCGACGCCTTCCGCGATGGGTGGTTCTACCCCGGCGACCTCGCGCGCCTCGACGAGGAAGGCTTCCTCTATCTGCATGGCCGCGCCAAGGACATGATCATCCGCGGCGGCGTGAACATCTACCCGCAGGACATCGAGCGTGTGCTGCGCGAGCATCCCGGCATCCGCGACGCCGCCGTCACCGGCGCGCCATCGCGGGAGATGGGGGAGGAGGTCGCCGCCTTCATCGTCGCCGATGACGACGTCCGAGACGAGGATCTGCGGGCCCGCTGCCGCGCCGCGCTGGCGCCCTACAAGGTGCCGACAATCATCCATCGCCTGGCCGAGCTGCCGCGCAATGCCGGTGGCAAGGTGGTGAAGGCGGAACTGCTGACGCTGCTGAACCCAGGAGCCCGATCATGAACCAGGCCATCCCGCGCCGCCTGCTGCTCGGCGCCTCGCTCGCTTCCCTCGCGGCACCCGCGCTGGCGCAGGGCGCCTGGCCGGCGCGCCCCATCCGCTTCATCAGCCCCTGGCCGCCGGGCGGCCCCGCGGACCTGATCGCCCGCCCGATCATCGAGAAGGTGAGCCAGGCGCTCGGCCAGCCCGTGGTGCTGGAAACGCGGCCCGGCGCGGGCGGCACGCTGGCCGTCGCCTCCGTCGCGCGCGCGGCGCCGGATGGCTACACCGTGCTCTTCTCCCAGGCCGGCCCCAACGCCATCACGCCGGCCTTCCGCGCCGTGCCCTATGACCCGATCCGCGACTTCATCCCGGTGACGCAGCTCGTCTCCTCCGGCCTCGTCTTCGTCATCCGGCCCGGCATCGCGGCGAACAGCGTGGCGGAGCTGGTGAACGTCGCGCGGTCGTCGAATCCCGGCCTGAACTTCGGCTCCATCGGCCCCGCCAGCACCACGCATCTGGCGGGCGAGATGTTCATGCGCGCCGCCGGCATCAACCTGCTGCACGTGCCCTATACCGGATCGACGCAGCCCATCACGGACATGCTCGCGGGCCGCATCGACATGGGCTTCTGGAACATCGGCGCGGTGATGGGCTTCATCCAGTCGGGCCAGCTTCGCCCGCTGGCGGTGACGACGCTCGGCCGCAGCAGCCGCCTACCGGATGTGCCGGCGATGGCGGAGACCTATCCGGGCTTCGAGATGAATTCCTGGTACGGCGTCCACATGCCCGCCGGCACGCCGGCGCCGATCATCGATCGCCTGCACACGGAATTCGTGGCCGCTTTGCGCGCCCCCGATGTCAGCGCGCGCCTGGTCGAGGCCGGGCTGGAGATCGAGGGCACGAGCCCCGCGCAATTCGCGCAGAAGATCGCCGCGGCCCTGCTGCGCATGCAGGAACTGCAGCGCGCGACGGGGCTGCGCGCCGAATGATCCGCCGCGGCTTCACGGAGATCGCGGAAGGCCAGGTGCATTACCGCACGGCCGGGCAGGGCGGCGTGCCGCTGGTGATGATGCATGCCTCGCCGGGGTCGGCGAAGCTGCTGGAACCGCTGATCGCGGCGTTCGGCCGGCACCGCCGCACCATCGCCTGCGACACGCTCGGCAACGGCGATTCCTGCGTGCCCGGCACGAAGGACACCACCATCGCCTATTTCGCCGATGCCCATCTGCGCGCGCTGGACGCGCTGGGGCTCGATCGCTTCGACCTCTATGGCAGCCACACCGGCGCGAACATCGCCGTGGAGATCGCGATCGCCGCGCCGCATCGCGTGCGCCGCCTGGTGCTGGATGGCGTCTCGCTCTACGCGCCGGAGGAGCGCGCCGACATGCTGGTGCATTACGCGCCGGGCGTGACGCTGGACCAGAACGGATCGCAGCTCGGCTGGATCTGGAACTTCGTGCGGGACGCCTACCTCTTCTGGCCCTGGTACAAGCGGGATGCCGCGCATCGAAGGCCGCTCGGCCTGCCCTCCGCCGAGGAGCTGCACGAGAAGGTGGTGGAGGTGCTGAAATCCGCGCGGACCTATCACCTCAGCTACAACGCCGCGATCGGCTACGACAAGGAACCGCGGCTGAGGCTGGTGACGGTGCCGACGCTGCTGGCCTGCGCGCGCAGCGACATGCTGTTCGAATACTTCGACCGCGTCCGCGCCCTGATGCCGCAGGCGGAGCCGCTGGTCACCAACGGCACCGGCAACCCGAAGGCCTTCGCGGAAACCGTCGCCGCCTTCCAGGCCTTCTACGACCGCGGCTGATCAGGAAGCCGGTTCTGGCTGCATCACGCCGGCGGGCAGCACCACGCGCAGCGCCACGTCGCGATCCGCGCGCAGGTGCAGGCGCATCAGCTGCTCCGCCTCCTCCGCCTTGCCGGAGACCAGCGCATCGATGATGTGGCCATGCTCCAGCAGCGCGCGCTCCACGCGCCCATGCCGCAGCGTCAGCAGGCCGAAGCGATGCACCTGGTCCCCGAGCTGCCCCATGAAGGCGGCGAGGCGCGAATTGCCGGCCAGGCCGATGATCCGGCTGTGCATCAGCACGGAGAAATCATAGGCCGCGCGCAGCCGCCCCGCCTGCATGTGGGACACGGCCTCCCGATGATCCGCGCGCAGCGCCTCCGCATCCGCGGGGCCCATGCGTTCGGCGGCGATCCGCACCGCGAAGCCTTCCAGCTGCTCCCGCAGCTGATAGACCTCCACGATGTCCTGCACCGAGAGTTCGGAGACGATGATGCCGCGCTGGGGCAGGATGCGCACCAGCCCGCCGGTCGCCAATTCGCGCAGCGCTTCGCGGATCGGCGTGCGGCTGATGGCCAGCTCATCGGCCAGCTGGTTCTCGCTCAGCAGCGCGCCGGGGGCGTAGCGGCTGTCCAGGATGCCCTGCTTGATCGCGTCATAGGCCTGCTCCCGCAGGCTTCGTGGTGCTTCCCCGCTGACGCCCTTGCCCCGTGTCATTGCCCGTCCGTCATCCCTGGCCGCCTTCGCGAGTCAATCTGTATGCCAGATAAGAATCGACGGCAAATCATGGCTGGGCCGGCGGCCGCCCTTGTCGGCCACACTTGTATCCCAATACCATCCCAGAAACCGCGCCACGAAGGGACACGCGCATGGCCTATTCCATCGCCGCCATCGATGCCGTCACCAACTACGAATTCGCCGATCCGGAGCTGGAGCGGAAGGGATGGCAGGAGAGCTTCATCAGGGAGAAGATCGGCGCCGAGGAATCCCGCATCAAGGGACTGACCCCCGAGGCCTTCATCGAGAAGATGGACCGAGCCGGCGTGGAGCACTGCTTCCTGCTGGCCATCAAGGCCGGCAGCGCGCTGAACACCATCAACCGCCGCGTGCCCTATGAGAAGGTGGCGGAGATGGTGCGCCGCTATCCCACGCGCTTCAGCGCGCTGGCCGGCGTCGATCCCACCGAGGGCATGCGCGGGCTGCGGGAGCTGGAATATGCCGTGAAGGAACTCGGCTTCATCGGCGCGCATCTCTACCCCCATTGGTTCGAGATGGCGCCCGACCATGCGCGCTACTACCCGATCTATGCGAAGTGCTGCGAGCTCGACATCCCGATCCAGATGCAGATCGGCCATTGCCTCCGCTATTCCGAGGAGCGTCCGCTGAAGAGCGTCGGCCGCCCGATCACGCTGGACACCATCGCCTGCGATTTCCCTGAACTGAAGCTCGTCGGCATCCATATCGGCTGGCCGTGGACGGAGGAGATGATCGCCGTCGCCTACAAGCATCCCAATGTCTATATCGGCACCGATGCCTATGCGCCGAAGCACTGGGACGAGAAGTTCGTGCGCTACATGAACAGCTTCGGGCAGGACAAGGTCATCTTCGGCACCGACTATCCCGTCATCGACCTGGAGCGCGCGCGCACGGAGTTCGAGGCGCTGGGCCTGCGCGAGGTCGCGAAGCGCAAGGTGCTCCGCGACAACGCGATCAGGCTCTATGGGCTGAAGCTGCCGCTTTCAGAGGAGTGAGCGCGGCACGTAGCGCCCGCTCCCCACGGCCGTGTCGTCCAGCGCGCCATCGCGCATGACGGCACGGCCCCGCACGATGGTGTGGACGACCTGGCCCGTCAGCGTCCAGCCCTCATAGATCGAGTAGCCGGCGGAGGAGAGCACGCCATCGCGCGTCACGGTCCAGCGGCGGCCGGGATCGACGATGGCGAAATCCGCATCCATGCCGGGCGCGATGGCGCCCTTGCGATGCAGGCCCATCGCCTTCGCCGGATTGGTCGAGACCAGTTCCACGATCCGCGCCAGGCTCAGCCCGCGCTTCATGTGCCCCTCGCTCAGCAGCACGGGCAGCATCGTCTCCATGCCCGGGCAGCCCGGGGAGGCCGCCCAGATGCCGCCCTCCTTGCCGCTCAGATCACGGTGCACATGGTCCGTCGCGACGGTGTCGATGCTGCCATCGAACAACCCGCGCCACAGTGCCTCCCGATCCGATGCCTCGCGCAGCGGCGGGTTGATCTTGCCGGTGACGCCGCCTTCCCAGCTCACGTCATGGGTGAGGTAGTGCGGGCAGGTCTCCACCCAGACCTTGCCGCCGGCCAGGCGGCCGCGCTTCGCGGCGTCCAGCGCCTCGGCGGAGGAGGTGTGGACGATGTAGAGCGGCGCGCCCGCCTCCTTCGCCACCAGCGCCGCACGCTGCACGGCATCGGCCTCCACGAAGGGGGGGCGGGAGGCATTCCAGCTGGCGAGGCCGCCCTTGCCCTCGGGATCCTGCGCCATGATCTGCTTCCGGCGCACCCAGGCGAGTTCGATCGTCTCGGGATGCGGGCAGACCATGCCGCCATGCGCGGCGACCGTCTCGCAGAGCCGCAGCAGGAAGCCGTCATCGATATCCGGCAGGCCGAGGCGCTTGCCCTCGCCGCCGCGGTTGTTCATGAAGATCTTGAAGCTGGGCGCGCCGAACTCCTCGACATAGCGCCGGATGCCCGCGAGCTGCGCCTCGGTCGAGATGATGGGGTGGTAGCCGAAATCGATGCGCGATCCCGCTTCCGTGACGGCGATGACCTCGTGCCAGAAATCCTCGAAGGGATCGGTCGCCATCAGGTAGGGGATGAAGCAGGTGATGCCGCCCGCGGCCGCTGCCGCGCTTTCCTGCGCCGCATCGCCCGGCACGCGCGGCCGGCTGATATCCTTGCCATGGCCGAGATGCAGATGGACATCGACCGCGCCCGGCATGGTGACCAGGCCCGAGACGTTCCAGACCTCCTCCGCTTCCGCCGCCGCGCCGCGGGCGAGGATGGCGGCGATGCGGCCATCCTTCACCGCGATCTCGCAGGTGGTGGGGCCGAGGCCCGGCAGCACGGCGCTGCCGCCGCGCAGCAGCATGTCGTAGCGCATCAGGCGGCGTCCCGCGGCGCCAGCTGGCCGAGCGCCGCGATCGCCTCCTCGGTCGTCATCACATCGGCATATTTCGCGGCCATGTCGAAGAGGTTCACCGCGTGGCTGGTCGCGCTGCGGTCATAGACCGCATCCTGCGGCACCACGACGCGCCAGTTATAGGCGAAGGCATCGACGACCGATCCGCGCACGCAGCCGCTGGTCGTGCACCCCGTCACCACCAGCGTATCGACGCCGAGATCGACCAGGTAGCTCGCCAGCGGCGTGCCGAAGAAGGCGCTGGGATGCTTCTTCGGCAGCAGGATGTCGCCATCCTGTGGCGCGACCTCCGCCACGAAGCCGTAGCTGTCCCGCGGCACCGTCATCAGCGCCGGCACCTTCGCGGCCAGGCGCCCGCTGTCGAAGCTCTCCTTCGGCGACACATGGGGGTAGAGGACGGGCCAGCCCTTCTCCCGGAACAGCGCGAGCAGTTCCTGGATGCGCGCCACGGCGGCCCAGCCCACCTCGCCGCAGCTGGTGGGGTACTCCTTGATCGCGTCCCAGAAGGGCATGGGCCTGGTGCCGACGGTGCGGTACTGCACATCGATGATCAGCAGCGCGGGCCGGCGGCCGAGGCCGGAGCGCCGCCCGAACCCGGCGGCGCCATAGGCGCGCTGCTCTTCCTCGGAGATGATTCCATCCCAGGGCTTCATGTGACTCAGTCCGGTTGTTCCTCGCCCCGGACGCTAGATCATCAGTTGCAGACACACAAGATGTATCCAAGTCACGCCGTAGCGGCGGCGCCGGGGCGCCGCCCGGCGCCTCAGCGCGCCGCCCAGCCGGAGGCCGCGAGGATGTCGTGGCTGGCCTTGATGTCGCCATCCGGGTCCGCGCCCGGCGTCAGCGCATCGGTGATGATCTCCAGCACCGTCATGCCGCTATAGCCGATCTCCTTCAATGCCGCGGCCGCCGGGGCCGGTTCCACGATGCCGGTGCCGAGCCGTTCATGCTTGAAGACCGCATAGCCGCTGTCGGAGATGTGGACGTTCTTGATGCGCTTGCCGAGCAGGCGGATGGCCGCCGGCACGTCCTCCTTGATATAGGCGCTGTTGCAGACGTCGAAGTTGATCCCGACCTCGGGCCCGATCTCCTCCGCCACCGCCAGCATGTCGGCGGCCTTGGGCAGGAAGGTGAAGGGCACGTTCTCCAGGATGATCTCGACGCCGGAGCCCTTCGCGAAATCGACGAGCTCGCGCATGCCCTCGATGAACCAGGCGCGCATCCAGGGCACGGGCGGATCGATCAGGGAATTCACCGGGCCGGGGATGGCGCAGACATAGGGGCAGCCCCAATCGGCGGCGAGGTCGATGGCTTCCTTGTACCGGTCCAGCGTGTAGCGGCGCATCTTCGCGCAGACGCTGTTCGGATTGTTGTCGAGCAGCGGGTAGCAGAAGGAGGTGATGGCGGAACCGCTGTCGGCGAGCCAGGACTTGTATTCGCGGCGCTTCGCGGGCGTGAGCTCGGAGGGCCAGCAATGCGGCGGGAAGATCATCATCTCGAAGGCGCGATAGCCCTGCGCGTGCAGGTGCTTCAGCGCGCCGAGACCGTCATGCGAATAGAGGAAGGGGAAGGTGGAGGCGGCAACGCGCAGATCGGCCATGGCTTGTCTCCTCAATAGCTGTGTTCGGATCGCGTGTTCACGACGAGTTCGGCGATGGTCGCGGTATCCGGCAGCCGCAGCAGCAGCGAGACGATCTCCGCAATCGTCGCCGGCGAGAGGCGGTTGGCGGAAATGCCCGGAAGCCCTGCGAGCAGTTCGGTATCGATGGCGCCGGGGCAGAGCGCGGTGACGCGCACGCCTTCCTCCCACCCCGCCAGCTTCGTCGCCTGGCTGAGTGCGACGAGCGCATGCTTGCTCATGGCATAGCCGATGGAGACGGAGGCGTCGCGGATGCGCTTGCCGTCGGTGGAGGCGATGTTGACCACGCGCCCATGCCCCGCCGCCCGCAGATGCGGCAGCGCGGCCTTGGTGGCGCGGAAGGGCGACTTCACATTGACGGTCCAGAGCTCGTCGAGCTCCTCCTCGCCCCCTTCATCCCAGGTCACGCGGCGCAGGATGCCGGCATTGTTGATGAGGCCGTCGAGGCGGCCATGGGCGGCGACCGTGGCCTCGATCCACGCCTCCGCCGTCGCGGGCTTCGTCGCGTCATAGCCATGGAAGCTGGCGCGTTCCGCGAAGCCGAGCCGCGCCCGCGCCGCGCCGGGATCCCGCACGCCGAGCGCCAGGGTGTAGCCCTCCCCATGCAGCTTGCGCGCGATGGCGGCGCCGAGCCCGCGCCCGCCGCCGGAGATGGCGATGACGCGGCCCGCGGCGGGAATCAGCTCCGCGTCACGCATGCTCAGAACAGGCCCTGATAGACGCCGCCATCATTGACGATGTTCTGCGCCGACATGAAGCCGGCCTGGGCGCTGCAGAGATAGGCGACGAGGTCGCCGCATTCGGAGGGATGCGCGAAGCGGCCCGCGGGGCAGCCATTGATGCGGTCCTCGACCATGGCTTCGTAGGTGGTGCCGCGCCGCGCCGCATGGCCGTGCAGGTTGGTGCGCAGCGCATCCGTGTCGAAGAGGCCCGGGCACACCGTGTTCACCGTGACGTTGTGCGGCAGCAATTCGCGCGCGATGGACCCGATGGCGCCGGAGAGCGCGACGCGCGCGGCGTGCGAATGGGCGAAGCCCACCTGCGGGAACTTGATGAAGCTGACGGAGATGCTGACCACGCGGCCGAACTTGCGGTCGCACATGCCCGGCGTGACGCGGCGGATCAGCTCCATGGAGGAGTAGAAATGCACGTCCCACCAGCGCAGCCATTCATCGCGTTCCCAGCCGCGGAAATCGCCGGGCACCTGGCGGACGCCGGGGTTGCAGACCAGGATGTCCGGCGCGGGGCAGGCGGCCAGGATCGCGTCGCGCCCTTCCGGCGTGTTCACATCGGCCGCCACGGTCTGCACGGTGACGCCGGTATCGCGCCGCAGGCTTGCCGCGGCCTCCTCCAGCGCTTCCTGCCCGCGCGCGACGATGGTGAGGTTCACGCCCTCCTGCGCCAGCGATCGCGCGCAGGCCTCGCCGAGGCCGCGACTGCCGCCGCAGACGATGGCGTGGCGCCCCCTGATGCCGAGATCCATCTCAGAGCAGCCCCATATCCGTGAGACCCTTGCGCAGCCCCTCCAGCGGCGCGCCCGTCAGCGCCCGCAGCGGCGGCCGCGGCGTGCCGCCGCCGGCGAAGCCCATCATGTCCATCGCCGCCTTGGTGGCGGGGTAGAGCGTGCGGCCGCCGCTGGTGAAGAGGTCGGTCAGCTTGCGCCCGGCTTCCTGCAGATCCGCCGCATCGCTGCGGCCATCGCGCGCGGCGTAGTAGAGGTCGAGGCACCCGGTCCAGACATTCGGGAAGCAATCCACCGTGCCATCGGCGCCGAGCGCCACGGCCGGCACGCCGAAGACCGAGGAGGGGCCGCAGAACACCCGCAGCCGGTCTTTCACCGCCAGCATCGTGGCGTAGAAATTGTTCCAGTCGCCGGAGGATTCCTTGATGGCGACGACCTTCTCCAGATCCGCCAGGCGATCCGCCAGCGCCGGAGAGATCGCGTTCACCGCATTGCCGGGGATGTTGTAGACGACGATCGGCAATTCGACCGCATCCGACACCGCCTTGTAGTGCGCGAAAATCTCGTCATCGGTCAGCTTCACGAAGTAGGGCGGCAGCACCAGCACCGCATCGGCGCCGACCTGCTTTGCGTGCTTCGCCAGCTCGATCGTGTCCGCTTCGCCCACGCAGCCCGTGCCGACGATGACGGTGCCGCGGCCGGCCGTGGCGGCGACGGCCTCGGCATAGAGCGCCTTGCGTTCGTCCATGGCCAGCGCCCAGAACTCACCGGTGCAGCCGCAGGCGACGATGCCCGTCGCGCCGGCATCCAGCATGCGCGTGACATTGGCCCGGAAGCCCGCATTGTCCACGCGCCCCGCCGCATCGAAGGGCGTCGTCAGCGCCGGCATCGGGCCGGTCCAGTCGACGTCGTCGCGGTTCATCACTCACTCTCCCCAAGGGTCACGGCGCGCGCATCGAGGCGCGCCTGGCTGTCGGCATCGAACAGGTGCAGCCGTTCCGCCCGTAGCGCGAAGGAGACGGCATCGCCAGGGTTCAGGCTGGCCTCGGCCGGGGCGCGGGCGGTCAGCGGCGACCCGCCGGCATCGAGCATCACGATCGTCTCATGCCCGGTCGGCTCCACGACGCGCACGGTCGCGCGATGCGGCCCCTGGCCGATCAGCACATCCTCCGGCCGCACGCCCAGCACGACCTTGGACGGAGCGCCGGTGACGGCGAAGGGCACCGTGATCGCGGGGTGGCTGAAGACGCCATCGGCGAAGCGGCCGGGCAGGGTGTTCATGGGCGGCGTGCCGATGAAGCCCGCGACGAAGAGGTTGGCGGGACGGTCATAGACCTCCCGCGGCGGGGCGAATTGCCGCAGCTCCCCGCCCTCCATCACCGCGATCCGATCCGACATCGTCATCGCTTCCAGCTGGTCATGCGTGACGTAGACGAAGGTGCGGCCGAGCGTCCGATGCAGCTCGATCAGCTCCGCCCGCATATGCGCGCGCAGCTTGGCGTCGAGGTTCGAGAGCGGCTCATCCAGGAGGAAGACCTTGGGGCTGCGCACCAGGGCGCGGCCCAGCGCCACGCGCTGCTGCTGCCCGCCGGAAAGCTGCCGCGGCTTGCGGTCCAGCAGCGCCTCCAGCTTCAGCATGGCGGCGATGCGCGCGACGTTCACCGCCCGCTCCGCCTTGGCCATGCCCTGCTTCTTGAGGGGGTAGGCGATGTTCTCGCCGACCGTCATGTGCGGGTAGAGGGCGTAGGACTGGAACACCATGGCGATGTCCCGCTTGCCCGGCGCCACGTCGTTCACGACGCGGTCGCCGATCATGATCTCCCCGCTCGTCGGGAATTCCAGCCCCGCCAGCATGCGCAGCGTCGTCGTCTTCCCGCAGCCGGAGGGGCCGAGGAGCGACACGAATTCGCCGGGCCTGATCGCGAGGTCCAGCCCCTTGACCGCGACGGCCTCCCCGAAGGCCTTGCGGACGCGGGTGAAGGTGACTCCGGCGGCGCTCATCCCTTCACGCCCCCGGCGCCGAAGCCGCGCGTCAGGTACTTCTGCAGGACGGCGAAGATGATGATCAAGGGCACACTCATCATGACGGAGGCCGCCATCAGCAGCGACCATTCGATGTTGAAGGAGGAGACGAGCATGCTCATCACGCCCGTCGTCAGCGGCCGCGCGCTATCCGTGTTCACCAGGACCAGCGCGTAGAGATACTCGTTCCAGGACAGGATGAAGGTGAACAAGGAGGTCGAGATGATGCCCGGCAGCGCCTGCGGCAGGATCACGTCGAAGAAGGCCTCCATCCGCGTCGCACCATCCACCAGCGCGGCCGATTCCAGATCGTCCGGGATGCCCTGCATGAAGCTGCGCAGCAGCCACAGCGCATAGGGCAGGGCGAAGCTCGTATAGGCGATGACCAGGCTGAGCAGCGAATTCGCCACGCCGAGCCACACCATCATGAGGTAGAGCGGCAGGATCAGCACGACGGAAGGCAGCAGGTAGGTGAAGAGCACCAGCTGCGCCAGCCTCTCCCGCCCCGGATAGCGGAAGCGCACCAGGCTATGCGCGCCGAGCGTCGCGACGGCCACCACGAGCACCGTGGTCGAGAAGGACAGGATCAGCGAGTTCCGCATGAAGGTGAGGAACGGCGTCTCCCACAGCAGGCGCCGGTAGTGCTCGAAGGTGATCTCCTCCGGCCAGAAGGTCGGCGGGATGCGGAACAGTTCGAATTGCGGCTTGACCGAGGTGATGACCATCCAGATGAGCGGAAAAGCCGTGACCAGCACGATGGTCCAGGCCATGAGGTTGAAGGCGACGCGCTTCATCGCGCTTCCTCCTTCCCCATGCGGCGGAGGTAGAGCACCATGAAGACCAGCATCACCGCCATCATCGCGACCGCGACGGCCGTGGCGCGGCCCATCGCGTCCAGGCCGAAGGCTTCCTTGTAGACCATCAGCGGCAGCGTCTGCGTCGCGATCAGCGGCCCGCCGCCGGTCATCAGGTAGATCAGGTCGAACTCCTTGAAGTCCCAGATGGCGCGCAGCAGCACCACCACCATCAGCACGTCCTTCAGCTGCGGCAGCGTCACATCCGTGAAGCGGGACCAGGCGCCGGCGCCGTCGATGGTCGCGGCCTCATAGAGCTGGTCCGGGATGGTCTGCAGCCGCGCGAGGATCGCGATGACGACGAAGGGGAAATACTTCCAGGCGCCGACGAGCACGATGCTCACCATCGCATTCGGCATGGATCCCAGCCAGTCCAGCGGCATCTGCAGCAGGCCGGACCACATCATCAGATGGTTCAGGATGCCGTAGAGGTCGTTGAACAGCCAGCGCCAGACCAGCACGGCAACGACGGTGGAGACGAAGTAGGGAAAGAGGATCAGGCTGCGCGCGAGCGCCCGGAAGACGATCGCCTGATGCAGCATCAGCGCCGCCGCGACGCCCAGCACCACCTGCAGGAACAGCGTGCAGACGGTCCAGATCAGCGTGTTGAGCAGCGAACGCCAGAACTCCTCACCCGCGAAGAGCTCCGCGTAGTTCTGCAGCCCGACGAAGTTGCCCTGCAGCGTCGGGGTGAAGATGTTGAACAGGCTCAGATAGACGGCCGAGACCAGCGGATAGACGATGACGGCGCAGAAGATCAGCACGCAGGGGGCGATCAGCATCACCCCCAGCATCGCGTCCCGCCGGTCGAGGGGATTGCCCCCCGCCGGCCCGCCAGTCCTGGACGTCATGCGCCTGCTTCAGCCGCGCATCAGCGCTTCGAGGCGCTGCGCGGTCGTGGAGACCACCGCCGCCATCGGCTCGTTGTTGATGACGTAGCGCTGCACCGCTTCCGCCAGCACATGGCTCGCGATGATGCGGCCCGCCGCGGTGTTCGGCTTGTGCTGCGGCGATTCCCAGCCGAGGTTGTGGCCCGCCGCCGCGCTCTCGCTCATCAGGTCCACTTCCGCGCGATACTTCTGGATCAGCGCGTTCTCCTGGTATTGCGGCATGGCGCTGATCGTCTTCAGGACCGGCAGCACATGGCCGGGCGCCGCATGCAGCTGGCGGATATAGCCATCGGCGCGGAACAGATGCGCCGCGAAGCGCTTGGCCAGCGCGATGTTCGGCGCCACCTTCGGGATCATCACGCTCGGGAAGTCGTTGAAGGTCCAGGGCGCGACATTGGTGGAGATGGTCGGGTAGCGCGCGCAGGTGATGCTGTCCGCGATCCGCGGATTCTGCGCGGCGACATTCGCCAGCACGCGGCCGGTGTAGATGCCGGTCGCCGTCGCGCCGGCGACGAAGGCCGTCAGGCTCTCGCCCCAGGAATAGTTGGTCGCACCCGGCGGGCAGAGTTCCCGCATGGACTTGTAGAATTCCAGCGCGTTGCGGAAGGCGTCGCTGTCCACCGTCACCTGCAGGTCCGGGGAGAAGATGTTGCCGCCGGCGCCATGCACGAAGCAGATGAAGATCAGGCTCGTCATGGAGTTGCGGGCATAGGGGAGGGGCGCGCCGAAGACGCCGCCGCCCTGCATGCGGCGACAGGCATCGCGCAGCTGGTCCCAGGTGCGCGGCGCCTCCGCGATATTGGCGCGCTGCATCAGATCGCGGCGCAGCCACATCATGTTCGCGGCGGAATTGCCGATGCCGGTGCCGGCATACTGGCCTTGCGTGATCTCGTAGATGCGGTTGGCGCCATCGTAGAAGTTCGACGTGCCGATCATGTCGATCACGTCGTTGAAGGGCTCCAGCAGCCCGTTCTGCCAGTAGGTGGCGACGGCGAAGTGGGGCAGGTGCGTCACCACGGAAGGCACCTGGCCGGAGGCGAAGGCCGCCGCCATCTGCGCGGGATAGCCCTCATCCGACGTCGCCTCGAAGACCACGCGCACGCCCGGATTCGCTTCCTCGAAGGTGCGGATCTGGAAGTTGTAGGCTTCCCGCTGCGCGGGCGCCGTCTGCGGCGACCACCAGCGAAGCGTCGTCGGCGTCTGCGCGCGGGCGCCGCCGGGTGCGGCCAGCGCCATGGCGCCGGCGCCCAGCGCGGTGCCCAGGCTGCGGCGAGAGAGGCCGCTGCGGGTGGTCTCGGTCATGTCTCTTCCCTTCCTTCCCTGCTTCCGTCACCCGCCGGCGGCGACCGCACAGCGAACGCTTGACCGCAGTGTGAAACAGGCCGTCGCGACACCGCAAGGGGCTTTCCCCGGATTTCGCGCGTTGACCGCCCGGAATCCCGCGACCTATGTTCGCGCTGCGAACAGTCTGACCCGATGGGCAAGACCACCATGGATGATGCGATCCCGCGCGACCTGCATGCGCCCGAGCCTCGCGAGGACCGGGAGATCGTGCAATCCGTGCTCCGCGCGCTCGACGTGCTGCGGAGCTTCGACCGGCAGACGCCGCGGCAGACCCTGTCGCAGGTGGCGGAGCGCACGGGCCTCAGCCGCGCCACCGCGCGCCGCTTCCTGCTGACCTTCACCCATGCCGGCTACATGGAGCAGGAGGGCGGCCGCTTCCGCCCGACCGCCAAGCTGCTCGAACTCGGCCATTCCGCCGTCGCCTCGCTCGGCCTCTGGGACATCGCGCGCCCGATCATGGCGGATCTCTCCGTCCGGCTCGGGGAGGCGGCCTTCGCCGCCGTGCTGGATGGGGAGGATGCGCTCTATGTCGCGCATGCGCCCTCCCCGGGTCGTGTCGTCGCGGTCGGCATCGCGGTGGGGCGGAGGCTGCCGGCATACGCGACCTCGGTCGGCCGTGTGCTGCTCGCGGGCCTCGGCGACCAGGCGCTGGCGCAGGCGCTGGCGGCGATGAAGCCGTCCGCGCTGACGCCCAACACCGTCACCTCCAAGCCGAAGCTCCGCGCCATCATCGAGGAGGTGCGCCGCAACGGCTTCTCCATCGTGGATGAGGAGCTGGAAGTCGGCCTGCGCTCCGTCTCCGTGCCGCTGCGCGCGCCGGGCGGTGCGGTACTGGCGGCACTGAATGTCTGCGGCCCCTCCTCCCGCGTCACGGCGGAGGTGCTGCATAGCCGCTTCCTGCCGGAACTGCTGGAGGCCGCGGACCGCATCAACCGGTCCCTGCGGGACTGAAGCGATCCGGCGTGAAGCGCGCGACGGGGAAGCCGGGATCGCGCCCGAGCAGGATCGCCGCCGCCATGTCGGCGACCAGCGGGCCGAGCGTGTAGCCCGCATCGCCCGGCACGGCGATGTGCACGCGCGGCTCCGCGCCGAGAGGCCCGAGCACGCATTGCCCATCCGTCGTCGTGTTCACGCCGGCCCATGTGCGCAGCAGCCGCAACTCGCGCACGCTGGGAACGATGTGCTGCGCGAGCGTCAGGTTCTGCACGAGCGAGTCCATCCGCACGGTCGGCGCCTGCTCCCGCCCCGCGAAGCGCGCGGGCCAGCCGCCACCGATCACCACCTGGCCGCTCGCCAGCTGCTTCAGCGTGATCATCCGCTCCGCATGCTGCACCAGGTGCTTTACCAGCGGCGCCGCGGCTTCCGTGATGTTCATGTGCAGCGGCTCGGCGACCGTCGGCACATGGCCGCCGATCTGCGCCGCCAGCCTGCCCGTGCCGGCGCCCGCCGCCAGCACCACGCGCCCCGCGCGCACCACGCCGCCATCGGAGAGTGCCAGGCGCAGCGCCGCGCCATCGCGCTCGATCCGCTCCACCCAGGTCTTCAGCCGATGCGGCACGTCGCGCGCGCGCAGATCCCGCGACAGCGCCTGGTTCGCCAGCAGCGGGTTCAGCTTGCCCTCGTCATGGCACAGCTCCGCGCCCACCACGGCGTCGCCGAGATAGGGCGCGATGCGCCGCACCGCGGCGCGGTCCAGCATCTCCACGCGCAGGCCCAGCTCCTCCTCCCGCGCGCATTTCCGGGCGAGGAAGTCGTAGCTCGTCGCATCCTCGCAGACCATCAGCCCGCCGGATTGCCGCAGCTCCACATCCGCGCCGAGCTCCTCCGCCAGTGTTCCCCAGCGCCGCGCCGCCGCGGGATAGAGCGGCAGCGACGCTTCGAGATTTGGCACGAGGTCCGGATACATCCGCAGGAAGCGGCTCTGCATCTGGACATGCAGGCTGCCGGCATTGGCGTTGGTGCCGCCATGCCGGCCTTCATCCAGCAGCAGCACGTCCTGCCCGGCGATCGCCAGGTTGCGCGCCAGGCAGAGGCCGACGATGCCGCCACCGATGATGGCGACATCGGCCTGCTGGATCACTCCGCCGCCTGCTGCGCCAGCGCCGCCCGCTTGCGCAGCCAGGCGCGCCAGGTGGTGGCCCAGCGCGCGGGATCCTCCGGCGCCTCGCTGTCCACGCGGCCGATCGGGGCGTTATGGGGCGCGGTGCGCACCAGCTCCGGATCGCTGCGCGCTTCGTCACACACCTTGGCGAGGACATCGCACCAGAGGTCGATATCCTCCTTCGACCACAGCTCGCCGGCCTCGGGGGTAAAGGGTTCCGGCACCACCCAGGGTTCGTGGGAGAGCCAGGGCGCATCGATGCCGTAGTCGGTCATGCGGTTGCCGATTTCTATGACGCCGAGCCCGGTTTCCTCCTTCAGCGGGCCGAGGCCGTAGCGCGTCATCTCCATGCGCCAGGTCTTGGCTTCCGGGTTGGAACGCGCGACGCCGGGGATCGCGAGCAGGCGCTTCTCCATGTAGTTGTTGGCCAGCACGGCGATATCGGCGGCTTCCTTGATGCCATCCGCGCCCATCGCCCGCGCCCAGGCATAGGCGCGCATGACGATGTGGAGGTTGCCCAAGAACTCCCGCACCTTGCCGACGGAATCCGGCCGGTCGTGATCCATGCGGTAGAGGCCCGTCGCCTCGTCCTTCACCACGATCGGCTTGGGCAGGAAGGGCGCCAGTTCGGCGGAGCAGCCATAGGCGCCGACGGCCGGCCCGCCGCCGCCCTTCGGCCCGCCGAAGGTCTTGTGCAGCATGAACATGCAGGCATCGAAGCCGAGTTCGCGGGCGCGGATGCGGCCCATCACGCCGTTGAAGTTGGCGTGGTCGTAGAAGGCAAGGCCACCGGCCTGCTTCACCAGCTTCACCCATTCGGCGATCTGCGGGTTGTAGACGCCCATGTCGTCGGGGTTGTTGATCATCAGCGCCGCGGTGCGGTTGGACAGCGCGGCCTTCAGCGCCTCGATGGAGGGATAGCCATTCTCCTCCAGCATCAGCGTCACCACCTTGAACCCCGCGGTGGCGGCGGTGGCGGGGTTGCAGGGATGCGCCTGGATGGAGGTGATGATCTCGTTGCGCTGCTCCAGCTCCCCCTTCGCCGCGAAATAGCCGCGCGTGACGCAGGTATGGGTATAGGCGGCGTCCGCGCCGCCCGCGGCCTGGAAGACGAACTGGTCCATGCCGGAGAGTTCGCGCAGGATCAGGTCGAAGCGGTGCACGATCTCCAGCAGCCCTTGCAGGGTGCTGTCATCCTGCAGCGGGTGAAGCTCCGCCATCTGCGGCCGCAGGCCCAGCGCCTCGCTGACCCGCGGGTTGTATTTCATGGTGCAGGTGCCGAAGAGGCTCACGCCCATCATGCCCAGCACCTGCTGCGAGAGGTGCAGGTAGTGGCGCAGCACGTCGTGTTCCGTCATTTCCGGCAGGGCAGGGGCGCTGCGGCGGCGCATGCCGGCGGGCACGAGGGCCGCGGCATCGCCCTCGGCCTTCGGGAAGACGATCCCGCGCCGTCCCTTCACGCCCATCTCCATCACGACGGGCTCGTTCCACCGGGCCTGGTGGATCAGCTTCGGCGTCCCGCTCATCGCACGATTTCCTCGAGTGCCAGTGCCAGCCGTTCGATGTCCTCGGCCGAATGGATTTCCGTCACGGCGTAGAGCGCGCTCTGCCCCAGCGCCGGGATGTCGGCCGACAAATCCTTGCCGCCGAAGATGCCCTTGGCCAGCAGCGCCTTGTTCACCGCCGCCACCGTCTTGCCGGTAGCGCTGAAGTCCACGACGAATTCCCGGAAGAACCCGCCGCGCCAGCGGACCGAAACCCCTGGCACCGAAGCGATCCGCTTCGCCGCCGCATGCGACCGCGCCAGCACCAGCTCGCCCAATTCGCGAAAACCTTCGGGCCCCATCAGCGACATGTAGACGGCATTGGCGATGGCGGTGAGGTAGACTGAATTGCCGGTCCAGTCCTTGCCCTGCTCGCGCATCCCGTAGCTCGATTGATGCGCCAGGCTCAGCGCGAAGCCGTGCTCGCCGGGGTTGCGCGTGGTGGTGATGGAGATGTTGAGCGTCGGGTACTCCCGGGCATAGCGCTCCTCGTCGCGGGACGCGATGAAGCCGCCCGCGCCGCCGCCCGCGCTCATATGCGCGCCCAGGGTCTGCGTGGTGCCGACGACGATATCCGCGCCGTAGTCGGGCGGGGGCGCCAGCACGCCGAGGCTGATGGGATCGACGCCCACGATCACCTGCGCGCCAGCCTGATGCGCGATCTGCGCGATCGCCTCGCCCTGCGTCTCGATCAGGCCGAGGAAGGAGGGATTCTCGAAATAGACGGCCGTGACGCCGTCGCTCATCTTCGCGCGAAGGTCGGCGAGGTCGAGAAGCCCGGTCGCCGCATCCTGCGCCACCGTCACCACCGCGATGTGGCTCGCCATGCCCTCCGGCTCGCAATACTGGCGGATCACCGCCAGGCGTTCCGGATCCATCCAGGCCGGCACCAGCACGCGCCGCCGCCTGTTGAGCCGTGAGGCCAAGCGGATGGCGTTGCCCGCGGCGCAGCCCCAGGAATAGACGGGCAGGCCCACGAAGTCGCAGGCCACCAATTCACCGAGCTGGGAGCAGAATTCGAACCAGGCCTGGTTGCGGCCATGGTCCGACATGGCCGTGCCCCAGACCGAGGTCAGGAACTCGCTCCGCCCCGCCACCTCATCCACGATGGCGGGCACATGGTGCTGCCAGATGCCGGCGCCGAGGAAGGAGAGGTTCTCCTCGCAGGACCGGTTCTTCGCCAGCAGCTGCAGCATGTGCCGCCGCAACTCCACCTCCGACCGCAGCGCGGGCGGCAGCGCGAAATCATGCTTCGTGCGGTGGCTGTCGGGGATCTGCTCGAACAGCGCCTCGATCGAGGGCGCGCCGATCTCCTTCAGCATCGCCTCCTTGATCGCGGGCACGGAATTGGCCATCCAGGGATGCGCCGTCATGCTCTCTCCTGTCACGTCCCTCATCTCCTTCAGGCGGCGACCTTGATCATGGCGCTGCGGTCGGGCGCGGTGCGCACCGCGATGTAGCCCGAGAGTTCCGCATCCATGGTCGCGTCGCCGGTATCCACATGCAGGCAGGCGGGATCGAGTGCCGCGAGCTTCATCGCCCCCGCCACCACCACCAAATTCTGCCGCCCGATCCGCCGCAGCACCGCGGCGCTGAGCTGCTGGTTGCCGCGGCCGAGCAGGAAGCCCTGGCCGCCCGTCACGCCGAGGATGGCCGTCGCCGGCGCCTGCTCCGTCAGCCGCAGCAACTGCGCCTCGCTCACATCCGCCGCCAGCAGCCTTCCATCCAGCGCGACATCCACGCCCATCAGCGTGCCCTCGAAGCCGATGGCGCGCTTGATGCGCCGCATCGTGGTCCCGCAGCCCAGCACGTAGAGACGGCCGCGCTGCATCTCCCCGGCGATGCGCCGCGCCAGCGCGTCCAGCGCCGCCTCATCCGGCACCGCGGCGCCGGCCTTGCCCGCCTGCATCAGCGCGCGTTCCTCCGGCACCAGCGCCACGCCATGCAGGCGCGGGCTGACGCGCCCGGCGCGCAGCGCCTCCTCATCGAGGTCCATGACCTCCGCCTCCCGGAACCGCGCCTCGCCCGCCATGACGCGCGCGGCGAGCCGCCCGGCGGCGGCGGGGCTGGTGGCGAAGACCGCGGATTGCATCTTCACGCCGGTCGGGATGCCGAGCACGGGGATGCGCGTGCCGACCACACCCGCCACGTCCCGCGCCGTGCCGTCGCCGCCGGCAAACAGGATCAGCGCGACACCCGCCGCCTCCATCGCGCGCGCCGCGTCGCGCGTGCCCTGCGCATCGGGCGTCACGCCGTCCAGCACCGCGCAGGCCAGGCCCGCCGCGGCGCAGGGCTCCGCGCCCATCGCACCGGGCGCCGCCAGCACCGCCACGCCGCGCAGCTCCACCAGCGCCCGCGCGGCGCGCAAGCCGGAGACGGGTTCCGCCCCCAGCGCCCGCGCGCGCGCCAGAACCTCCGGCCCATCGGTGCCTTTCAGCCCGACCCTGCCGCCCATGCCCGCGATGGGGTTCACGATGACGCCCAGCCGCCGCACCAAGCCTCCCCGCGCGTTCGCGTCGCGGTTTCCCGCGCGTTCGCATCGCGAACAGCGATGCGCCAGACGCACAATCTGCGGGGCTTCGGGCGGCGGCGCAATCCCGAAGATGAAGCATCCGACATCCCGCGCGCCGCCGCCACAGGGTTGTGGCTGCGCGCCCGCCGGTCCTACCCTTGCCGCGATGCAGCAAACCGCTTCCACCCCCGAAGGCCTGCCCGCGCTGGAGGCGCGCCTCCAGCGCGACCTGGCGCTGCTGAACCTGCCGCCCAAGGCCTGGGTGCCGGAGACGCCCTGGGCGGCGGGCGAGCTGCTGGACGTCGCCGTCATCGGCGGGGGGCTCTCGGGCCTCTGCGCCGCCGCCGCGCTCCGCTTCCTCGGCATCACACGGCTCGCGGTGCTGGACCGGGCGGCGGCCGGCACGGAAGGCCCCTGGGTGACGACGGCGCGCATGCGCACGCTGCGCACGGCGAAGGAGGTCGCGGGGCCCGCGCTCGGCGTCCCCTCGCTCACCTTCCGCGCCTGGTTCGAGGCGCAGTGGGGGCCGGAGGCCTGGGCGGCCATGTTCCGCATCCCGCGCCCGATGTGGATGGACTACATGGTCTGGTACCGCCGCGTCCTGGCGCTGCCCGTCCGCAACGGCGTCGAGGTTTCGGCCATCGAGCCGCTTCCCGATGGCCCGGTCCGCATCGTGACGAAGACGGGTGTGCTGCATGCGCGCCGCGTGGTGCTGGCCACCGGCATCGATGGCCTCGGCGGCCCGGCCGTGCCCGCCGCGCTGCGCGACCTGCCGCGCCGTTTCTGGGCGCATTCGGCGGAGGCGATCGAGATCGCCTCGCTCGCCGGCAAGCGCGTCGGCGTGGTCGGCGCCGGCGCCTCCGCCATGGACAATGCGGCGGTGGCGCTGGAAGCCGGCGCGGCTTCCGTGGACATTCTGATCCGTCGCCCACAGATGCCGCGCATCGACAAGTTCACGGGCATCGGCAGCAAGGGCATGGCGCATGGCTTCATGGGCCTGCCGATGGAGGACAAGTGGCGCTTCTTCCGCCTGGCCAATGACGCGCAGCTGCCCGCGCCGCGCCAATCCGTCCTCCGCGTCTCCGCCTTCCCCAATGCGCGCTTCCTCTTCGGCTGCCCGATCCTTGCGGCGCGGGAGGATCGCGGCGCGCTGCGGGTGGAGACGCCGCGCGGCGTGCTGCGGCTGGATTTCCTGATCCTCGCGACGGGCTTCGCCATCGCGCCGGAGACGCGGCCGGAATTGCGGGCCATCGCGCCGCATATCCGCCGCTGGGCGGACAGCTACACGCCCCCGCCCGAGGAACGCGATGACGCGCTGGCGCAGCACCCCGATCTCGGCCCGGGATTCGAGTTCCAGGAACGCCTGCCCGGCGCCTGTCCCGGCCTGTCGCGCATCGCCTGCTTCACCTTCCCCGCGGTGCTGTCGCACGGCAAGCTCACCAGCGGCATCCCCTCGGTCAGCGAAGGCGCGCGCCGCCTGGCGGAGGCGATGGCGCGGAGCCTCTTCGTCGAGGATCGTGCCCTGATCCGCGACCAGTTCGACCGGTACGATACCGCCGAATTGCAGGGCGACGAATGGACGCCCTGGACCGGCCCCCTGGAGAGTGACAGCGATGCCGCAGCCTGAGATCCTGGTCTTCTACGGCATCTCCTCCCCCTGGGCCTATCTCGGCACGCCGCAGCTCTGGTCCATCGCGAAGAAGCACGGCGCGCGCATCGTGCTGCGCCCCATCCGCGTGATCGAGGCCAATGGCGGCATCCCGCTGCGCACCCGCGCGCAGCCGCGGCAGGACTACCATGCGCTGGAATTGTCGCGCTGGCGCGCGCATCTCGGCATGCCGTTGAACCTGACGCCGCGCTTCTACCCTTGCCGCACCATCGAGACGGCGGCCCAGGCGGTGATCGCGGTGCAGGAAGCGGGGCTGGATGCGCCCGCCTTCAGCTTTGCCGTGCAGCGCGCCCTCTGGGCCGAGGATCGCGACATCGCGGATGTGGAAACGCTGCGGGAGCTGGCGCGCGGCACGGTCGGGGAGGAAGGCGCCGCGCTGGTCCGCGACCCCGCGCTTCCCCGCCATATCGAGACCTGGCACGGCAACCTGGCGGAGGCCGAGCGGCGCGGCATCTTCGGCACGCCCACCTATGTGGTGAATGACGAGCTGTTCTGGGGCCAGGACCGGCTGGATTTCGTCGATCGCGCCCTGGCGAAGGCCGCGTGATGCTGGCGCATGAGGATCCCGCCATCATGGAACGCGCGGCCGCGCTGCATGCGCGCGCGGTCGTCTTCGATGGCCTTTCCACCTGCAACTGGTCCCGCACCATCTTCGAGGAGATGAAGGCCGGCGGCGTCACCGCCGTGAACGCCGCTTCCGTGCTGTGGGAGGATCTGCGCGGCGGGCTCGACAACATCAGCGACTGGCGGCGCATGCTGGCGGAGAATGCCGATTTGCTGCGGCCCGTGAGGACCGTGGCCGATATCCACGCCGCCAAGCGGGAAGGGCGGACGGGCATCAGCATCGGCTGGCAGAACACCTCCCCCATCGAGGACCGGCTGCAGGATATCGGGATCTTCAAGGATCTCGGCGTCGGCATCATGCAGCTGACCTACAACACGCAGAACTATTCCGGCGCCGGCTACCTGGAGCTGACCGATTCCGGCCTGACGGGGTTCGGGCGGGAAGTGGTGCATGAGATGAACCGCGTCGGCGTGCTCTGCGATCTCTCCCATGTCGGGGAGAGGACGAGCTTCGATGCCATCGCCTGGTCCAGGCAGCCCTGCGCCATCAGCCATGTCCTGCCGCGCGCGCTGCACGACGTGCCGCGCAACAAGACCGATGCGCTGCTCAAGGCCTGCGCGGAGGCCGGCGGCATCATCGGCATCAGCCTCTTCGCTCCCGGTTTGCGGCGCGGCAATGACGCGACGGTGGAGGACTATATCGACGCGATGGAGCATGTGCTGGCGCTGGTGGGGGAGGATCATGTCGGCCTCGGCGCCGATTTCAGCCTGGACCATCCGCGCCCCGGCCCCTACCAGAACTACGCCAGCAAGGACAAAGGCACCGCCCGCAACCTGACGGAATTCGCGACAGCCAAGATCAGCAAGCCCCGCGGCATCCAGCGCATCCATGAGATGCCGCACATCACGGCGGCGATGGTGAAGCGCGGATGGAGCGAGGACCTGATCGTCAAGCTGCTGGGCCAGAACTGGCTGCGGCTGCTGGCGCGCGTCTGGGGCGGCTAGGCCACGCGGTCCCAGGCATCATCGGTCGTGCGCGGCAGGCGGTGCTTCATGATGCGCTGGCTCGGCGTGCGCTCGAAGCCTTCCACCACCGCGATGTAGCGCGGCCGCTGGTGGCGGGCGAGGCGCGTCTCCAGCCAGGCGGAGAATGCAGCCGGGTCCAGCGCCGCGCCGGGCTTCGGCTGCACGAAGAGCTTGATCTCCTGCTCCCCGACCTCGGCCGCCACGCCGATCATCGCGCAGTCCGCGACGGCGGGATGCTGCGCGGCGACGCTTTCCACCTCCCACGCCCCGACATTCTCGCCCCGCACTCGCGCGCTGTCGGAGAGGCGGCCATGGAAGTAGAGATTGCCGTCGGCATCGAAGGAACCCTGGTCGCCCGTATGCAGCGCGCCGTCGCGCAGCGCCTTCGCGGTCGCCTCGGGATTGTCGAGGTAGCCCCGCGTCAGCGCCAGCGGATCATGCGCGCGCACCACGATCTCGCCGCGCTCCCCGGGTGGGCCGAGCAGCGAGACGGTGAACCAGGGCATCGCGGTACCGACGGATCCCTGCGCGCCGTTGCGGTTCGCCGTGCTGAAGCTGCTGGCCTCCGTCATCCCATAGCATTCGCGCAGCTCCACGCCGAAGCGGGCCCGCACCGCGTCCCAGATCTCGGCCGGCGCGCCGCCACCCCAGGCCACGCGCACGCGATGCGCGCGTTCCTTCGCGCTCGGCTCCTGCTTCAGCAGGATCTGCAATATGCCGCCGAGGTAGTGGATATGCGTGGCGCCGGCGGCGATCACCTCCTCCCAGAAGCGGCTGGCGGAGAAGCGCGGCACCAAGTGCAGCACGGCGCGCCGCAGCAGCGGCACCACCACCATCTGCGCGCCGCCGATATGGTACAGCGGCTCCCACATGAACATCACGTCGCCGTCCCGCGCCTCGGAGACCAGCAGCACGCCCTCTCCCGCCAGGCGCAGCATGCGGTGGGAGACGCGCACGCCCTTGGGCGGGCCGGTGGTGCCGCTGGTGTAGCCGATGGCGAAATCATCGGCGGGGTCGGGCAGCACGGCCTCGAACCGCGCGGGCGGCGCGGCCTCCAGCGCCGCCAGCGTCACCACGCCCTCGATGCCCGCCAGCGCCTCCAGCAGCGCCGCATCCGCCACCACCAGGCGCGGCCGCGCATGGCCCAGGATGTAGCGCAGCCCGTCGCCGACCAGCGCGGTGTTCAGCGGCACCCAGACGAGCCCCGCCTTGGCCAGCGCGAAGACCAGCGCCAGCGCGCCGGCGCCATTCGGCAGCATCACCGCCACGCGGTCGCCGCGCGCCGCGCCCAGGCCCCGCAGCGCCGCCGCCATGGCATCGCTGCGCGCATCCAGCATGCCGAAATCGAGCGGCGCCCCATCCACCACCGCGAAGATCCGCGCCGGCTCCGCCGCGGCGATTGCGCGGAACAGCTCGAGAAACCCGCCCGGCGGCGGCACGCCCTGCTGCATGCATGGCCCTCCCGCCGCATGCTCCCGCGCGCCCCGCGCCGCGTCAATCGACCGGCCCCGCGCTTGACGCTGCGCGCGCGCCGGTGGAAGCATCCGCCGCGACGCCGGGAGACGCAGCATGACCATCGACGCCGAGGTTGAACGCCAGGTGCTGGCGGAGAACCGGGACGGCACGCTGCTCGTCACGCTCAACCGGCCGGAACGGCTGAATGCCTGGAACGCACCGATGCGCGCGCGGCTCGTCTCGCTCATCAACGGCGCCAACAGCGATCCCGCCATCCGCGCCTTCGTCCTGACCGGCACGGGTCCGCGCGCCTTCTGCGCCGGGCAGGACCTCAATGAAGGCAAGACCTTCGATGGCGCCCGCGCGGAGGAGTGGATCGAGGAATGGCGCCGCCTCTACGGCGCGCTGCGGCGCTTCGAGAAGCCGATGGTCATCGCGCTGAACGGCCTTGCCGCCGGTTCCGCCTTCCAGACCGCACTGCTGGGCGATATCCGCATCGGCCATGCGGGATCGCGCATGGGCCAGCCGGAGATCAATTCCGGCATGGTCAGCGCCACCGGCTTCTGGATCATGCGGGAGATGCTGGGCCTGTCCCGCGCCATCGAGATGGTGCTGACCGGCCGGCTCGCTTCCGCGGAGGAATGCCACCGCCTCGGCATCCTGCACCATCTGGTGGAGCCGGAGGAGGTGCTGCCCCGCGCTCTCTCCATCGCCGCGGAACTCGCCGCCAAGCCGCCGCTGGCCTTCAAGTTCAACAAGCAGCGCTTCTGCGCCGCCACCCAGGCCAGCTTCGACGAGACGATGGAAGCCGCGCGGCTGCTGCATCGCCAGGCCTTCGATGCCGGGGAGCCGCAGCGCGTCATGGGCGAATTCCTGAACAAGGCGCGATGATCGCCATGTCCCCCCGCCACGCCCTCGTCACCGGCGCCTCCTCCGGCATCGGCGCCGCCATCGCGCAACGCCTCATCGCCGATGGCTGGCAGGTCACCGGCCTCAGCCGCAAGGCGCCGGACTGGGCCGGCTCGGGCTACACGCATCGCGCGGTCGATCTGCTGGACCCCGATGCGCTGGCGCCCGCGCTGGAAGGGCTGGCGCCGCAGGCGCTGGTGCATGCCGCCGGGCTGATGCGGGCGGAGGCGCTGGGCGCGATGAAGCCGGAGACGGGGGACCAGCTCTGGCGCCTGCATGTCGATGTCGCCGCGCGCCTGGCCGATGCGCTGATCCCGCGCATGGAAGCCGGCGGGCGCGTGGTCTTCGTGGGGTCGCGCACCTCCGGCGGCGCGCCCGGCCGCGCCTATTACGCCGCGACCAAGGCGGCGCTGGTCGGCCTCGCGCGCTCCTTCGCCGCGGAACTCGCGCCGCGCGGCATCACGGTCAATGTGGTGGCACCCGGCGTGACGGACACGCCCATGCTGCGCGACCCTGCCCGCGCCTCCATGCAGCCCAAGGCGCCGCCCATCGGCCGCTTCATCCGGCCGGAGGAAGTGGCCGCGCTGGCCGCCTTCCTGCTGGGGCCGGAGGCCGCCGCCATCACCGGCCAGCAGATCATGATCTGCGGCGGCGCCTCGCTCTGACCCGGCGCGCTTGACGCCGCCCATGCCGCGGGCGTACCCCTAGGCGTCGGTTCCGAACAAAAGTTCGGAGTCCGATCAGATTGGGGAAGGGACGTCGCGGCCGATGAGCCTCGCGCAGGACAGCAGGGTGGACGCGCCGCGCAGTGCCTCCGCGCGCGCCATGGACAACCCGAAGAACCAGGTGCAGTCCGTCGCCAAGGTCTTCGCCGTGCTGCGCAGCTTCACCGCCGACCATCCGGAACAGACGCTGGCGGAGGTCGCGTCGCGCAGCGGGCTCGATCGCGGCACCGCCTATCGCCTGGTGCATACGCTGGCCGATCTCGGCCATCTCCGCGCCGTGCCGGATACGCGTCGCTTCAGGCTGACGCTCAAATGTCTCGAACTCGGCTTCGCCGCGCTCTCGGCGGATGACCTTCCGGGCCATGCCACGCCCCTGCTGAAGGAAGTCGTGCCCGCGCATGGCGATGCCGCCTCGCTCGGCATGCTGGAACAGGGGGAGGTCGTCTATCTCGCGCGCGTCGAGGCCGGGCTGGAACGCCATGGCCTGGTGCGG
This sequence comes from Falsiroseomonas ponticola, assembly GCF_016805305.1. GTDB lineage: Bacteria > Pseudomonadota > Alphaproteobacteria > Acetobacterales > Acetobacteraceae > Falsiroseomonas > Falsiroseomonas ponticola. Next base: position 549,934 of record NZ_JAERQN010000002.1, read on the forward strand.
CGCGCGGGCACGCGCATCGGCGCCTATGCCACGGCGCTCGGCCAGGCGATGCTGGCCTGGCTGCCGGTGGCGGAACAGCATGAACAACTCGCCGCCGTGCCGCGGGTGATGCTTTCCGAACGCACCATCACCGATCTCGATGCCCTGCTCGCGCGCCTCGCGCAGGTGCGGGCGCAGGGCTATGCGGTCTCGGATGGAGAGAACGCCTATGGGCTGCGCACCGTGGCCGCGCCGGTGCTGGATGCGCGCGGCCGGCCCATCGCCGGCGTCAGCATGACGATCGCGGCGGGCCGCGCCTCCATCACGGATTTCGTCGCCGATGCCGCGCCGCAGGCGCTGCGCATCGCCGCCGAATTGGGGGAGGGCGTTCGCCTCTCCCTCGGCGCCATCGGCGTCGCGCGGGGCACGCGCTGATGCTGCGCCTGCTGGCCGACGACCTGACCGGCGCGCTGGACAGCGCCGCGGAGTTCACCGGCCTGTTCGGCCCCGTCCGCGTGACCTGGCAGGCGGCCGGGGAGGGCAGCCTGGCCATCGATACCGGCACGCGGGAGGCCTCCCGCGGCGCCGCGCTGGTCGCGACGCGCGCCGTGGCGCCGCTGCTCGGCGGGGCCGCCATCGCCTTCAAGAAGCTGGACAGCCTGCTGCGCGGCCACCCCATCGCGGAACTCGCGGCCTGCCGGGAGGGCTTCCGCCATGTGGTGCTGGCGCCCGCCTTCCCCGCCATGGGCCGCGTGACGCGCCACGGCACGCAATATGCGCGGGACGGCGCCGGCTGGACCGCCCGCGCGGCCCTGCCCGCCCTGCTGGCGCAGGAAGGGCTGCAGCCCCGCCCGCTGCCCGCCAGCGGCCCGCTGCCGCACGGCATCGTCCTCTGCGATGCGGAGGATGACGGCGACCTGGCCCGCATCGTCGCGCGCTTCCGCGCCGCCGATGGCCCGGTGCTGTGGTGCGGCAGCGGCGGCCTGGCCGGCGCGCTGGCCAGCGCCCGCCCCGCCTTGCGCGACACGGGGCTGCGCGGCCCCGTGCTCGGCCTCTTCGGCTCCGACCAGGGCGTCACGGCGCGGCAGCTGGCCGCCTGCGGCCCGCTGGCGCTGCGCCTGCCCGATGGCGGCGCGGAGAGTGCCGCGCGGCTGCGCGCCCTGATGCAGGCCGGGGGTGCCGCCCTGGCCGGCTTCGCCCTGCCGGAGGGCACGGCCCGCCCGGCCGCCGCGCTCGCCATCGCCACGGCGCTGCGCGCGCTGGTCGCCGCGCTGCCGCGCCCCGGCACGCTGATCGTGGCGGGCGGGGAGACGCTGCGCGCGCTGTGCCAGGCGCTCGGTGCGACCGCGCTGGAAGCCACCAGCCTTCTCGCCCCCGGCGTGCCGCGGTCCCGCCTGCTGGGCGGGCGCTGGGACGGGGTCGAGGTCATCTCCAAATCCGGCGCCTTCGGCGGGGACACGCTGTGGCGTGACCTGCTGGCGGCCAACGGAATCCTGACGGGAACAGAAGCCGCATGAGCCGCCACCTCGCCATCACCATGGGCGACCCCGCCGGGATCGGGCCGGAGATCATCGTCAAGGCCTGCACCGCGTTGGCGCCGCGCATCGCGGCCGGCGGCCTGAAGCTGCTGGTGATCGGCCATGGCACGGCGCTGGAGACCGCCCGCGCCGCGCTCGGCGCCCCCGCCATCCCCCATGTGCCGGCCGATGGCGCCTGGCCCGCGCTCGCCTTCCTGCAGGCGGGCGAGGAGCGCGCGCCGATCGTCCAGGGCCAGGTGGCGGAGGAAGCCGGGCGCTTCGCCTATCTCGCCATCGAACAGGGCGTGAAGCTGGCGATGGAAGGCCGCGTCGGCGCCATCGTCACCGCGCCGCTCAACAAGGAAGCGCTGAACAAGGCCGGCTACCACTATGCCGGCCATACGGAGATGCTGGCGGAGCTGACCGGCGTGAAGGGCAGCGTGATGCTGCTGGCGCATGGCAACATGCGCGTCAGCCATGTGACGACGCATTGCGCGCTGGAGGATGTGCCGAAGCGCGCGACGCCGGAACGCATCCGCCGCGTGCTGGACCTGACGCATGGCGCGCTGAAGCGCCTCGGCATCGCCAAGCCGCGCATCGCCGTCGCCGCGCTGAACCCGCATGCGGGTGAGGGCGGGCTGTTCGGCCGCCAGGATATCGACGTGACGGAGCCCACCATCGCGAAGGCCGTGGCGGACGGCATGGATGTGCTGGGCCCCATCCCCGGCGACACCGTCTTCGTCAAGCTGCGCGCCGGCCAGTACGACGCCGTCGTCGCCATGTACCACGACCAGGGCCACATCCCCGTCAAGCTGCTCGGCTTCAACGTCGATCCGAAGACCGGGAAGTGGGAGGCGCTGTCCGGCGTGAACGTCACGCTCGGCCTGCCGGTGATCCGCACCTCCGTCGATCACGGCACCGCCTTCGACATCGCCGGCAAGGGCATCGCCAGCGAGACCAGCCTGGTCGAAGCCATCGAATATGCCGAGCAACTCGCCGCCGGAGCCGCCTGATGACCGACCTTCTCCGCCCCATCGAGATCCTGCGCCCGACGCGCCTTGAATTCGGCGCCGGCACGGTCGGCATCGTCGGCCAATGGGCGCGGGAACAGGGCATCACGCGCACCCTCGTCATCAGCGGCGGCTTCAACGCGAAGCGCGTGGCGGTGCTGGGCCTGCCCGGTGAGGTCGCGATCTTCGGCCAGGTGAAGCCGGAGCCCGACCTGCCGAACCTGCAGGCCGCGCTGGCCATGGCGGAGGCCTTCCAGCCGCAGCTCGTCGTCGGCTTCGGCGGCGGCAGCGCGCTCGATCTCGCCAAGCTCGTCGCCGTGCTGCCCGGCAGCGGCCAGACGCTGCATGAGGTGGTGGGGCCGGAGAAGGTGAAGGGCCGCAGCGTCAAGCTCGCCCAGGTCCCGACCACGGCGGGCACGGGCAGCGAGGCCGGCACCCGCTCCCTCGTCACCGATCCCGCGACGGAGCAGAAGCTGGCGGTGCAGAGCCGCCACATGCTGGCCGACCTCGCCGTGGTGGATGCGGAACTGACGATGAGCGTCCCGCCCGCCGTGACGGCGGCGACCGGCGTCGATGCCATGGCGCATTGCGTGGAGGCCTTCACCAGCAAGCGGGCCCATCCGCTGATAGACCTCTATGCGCTGGAGGGCATCCGCCTCGTCGGCCGCTACCTCGCGCGTGCCGTCGCCGATGGCAGCGACACGGAAGCGCGGGCGGGCCTCATGCTCGCCTCGCTCTATGGCGGCTATTGCCTCGGCCCGGTGAACACCACGGCGGGCCATGCGGTCGCCTATCCGCTCGGCACGCGCCAGCACATCGCCCATGGCCATGCCTGCGCGCTGGTCTTCCCGCATACGCTGGCCTTCAACGCGCCGGTGATGGCGGAGAAGACCGCGCTGGTGCTGCAGGCGCTCGGCCTTCCCGCCAGCAGCGATGAAGGCGTCGTGCGCGACGCGACGCACGCCTTCTGCGCGAAGCTCGGCATCGAGATGCGCCTCTCCGCCCTCGGCGTGCCGGAAGCGTCGCTGGAAGCCATGGCGAATGAGGCCCACGCCATCCGCCGCCTGCTGGACAACAACCCCCGCGACATCAGCGCGGCGGAGATCCTCGCGATCTACCGCCGCGCCTTCTGAGGAAAAGCGCGATGGACACCGGCATCATCGAGAAGCCCGAGACGCTGGCCGCCGCGCCCGGCGACCCCGCGCGGACGGAATGCTTCATCCCGACGCCCTGCGTGCAGAACCACGCTTCCTTCCTGATGGAGCTGCCGGGAGGCGATCTCGGCTGCGTCTGGTTCGGCGGCACGCAGGAAGGGGTGCCCGACATCTCCGTCCGCTTCTCCCGCCTCAAGCCTGGCGCCACGCGCTGGTCGCCGACGCAGACGCTGTCGGACGATCCGACGCGGTCGGAACAGAACCCGCTGCTCTTCCCGGCGCCGGATGGCTCCCTCTGGCTGCTCTGGACCGCGCAGGTCAGCGGCAACCAGGACACCGCCCTCATCCGCCGCCGCATCAGCCGTGATGGCGGCGAGAGCTGGGGCCCGATCGAGACCATGATCGGCGAACAGCCGGGCTTCGGCACCTTCATCCGCCAGCCCATCATCTTGACGTCGGATGGCAACTGGCTGCTGCCGATCTGGCGCTGCACCAAGCCGCCCGTCGGCGCCTGGACCGGCGACCTCGACACCTCCTCCGTCATGCTCTCCGCGGACCAGGGGAAGAGCTGGACGGAACACGCGGTGCCCGACAGCACCGGCACCTGCCACATGTGCATCCTGGACATGAAGGACGGCACGCTGGTCGCCTTCTACCGCAGCCGCTGGGCGGATTGGGTCTATCGCAGCACCTCATCCGATGGCGGCCGCACATGGACGGCGCCGCGGCCGACCACGCTGCCCAACAACAACTCCTCCATCCAGGCGATCCGGTTGCAGGATGGCGGCATCGCCATTCTGTTCAACGACAGCAGCGCGAAGGACGCCACGGATCGCCGCGTCTCGCTCTATGACGACATCAGCGACATGGAAGCCCCGGTGGCCCCGCCCGCGGAGGGCCGCAGCGCCTTCTGGGGAGCGCCGCGCGCGCCGATGACGCTGGCCGTCTCCTATGATGGCGGCCTCACCTGGCCGCATCGCCGCAACCTCGAAACCGGGGACGGCTTCTGCATGACCAATAATTCGAAGGAGAGGCTGAACCGCGAGTTCAGCTATCCCTCGCTGCGCCAGGCCGCCGACGGGTCGCTGCACATCGCCTACACCTATTGGCGCCAGGCCATCAAATACGTCCATGTGCCCCTCGACTGGGTGCGTGGCTGAACGAAACCCGAGAAGGAGGAACAAGAGAATGCTTCGCCGCACCCTGATCCAGTCTGCCGTCGGCGGCCTCGGCCTGCTGGCCGCGCCCGTCGTGCATGCCCAGGCCGCCTGGCCGCATGGCCGCACCATTCGCGTGGTCTGCCCCTGGCCGCCCGGCGCCGCGAATGACGCGCTGGCCCGCCTGCTGGCGCAGAAGCTGCAGGAGAAGCTGGGCGCGACCGCGATCGCGGAAAACCGCACCGGCGGCGCCGGCCTGGTCGGCACGCGGGAGGTGCTGAGCGCGGCGCCGGACGGCTACACGCTGCTCGCCTCCGCCTTCAACACCGCCGTCATGCCGCTGGTGCTGCGCGGCGCGAACTTCGACCCGGAGCGCGACCTGGAAGTCATGGCCCGCGTCGCCCGCGCGCCGCTGGTGATGGTGATCAGCGGCAGCCGCCCGCAGCGCACGGTGGCCGATGTCGTCGCCGCGGCGAAGGCCGCGCCGCGGGACTGGAACATCGCCATCTCCTCGCTGGGCTCCGCCGGCCACCTGGCGACCATCGAGTTCAACCGCCGCACCGGCGCCAATCTCGACATGGTCGCCTATCGCGGCACGCAGCCCGCGCTGACGGATCTGATGGGCGGCAGCGCGCAGCTCCTCATCGACCCGTCCTTCGCGCTGCTGCCGGCGACGGGCGATGGCCGCATCCGCGCGCTGGGCATCGCCGCGGCCGAACGCTCCCCGCTGGCGCCCAACGTGCCGACCATGGCGGAAGCCGGGCTGCCCGGCTACGAGTTCCAGTCCTGGTACGCCTCCTGGGCGCCGAAGGGCACCTCGCAGGAAATCTGCGGCCGCGTGAACGCGCTGATGCAGGAAACCATGCGCGACCCCGCCATCGTCTCCCGCCTGACCAACCAGGTGCTGGAGCCGGTGACGGAGAGCATCGACCAGACCAAGGCCTTCATCCGCAACGAGATCAGCCGCGCGACGGAGCTGCTGCGGAGCGTGAACTACCAGCCCGAGTAACCTTTCCCCCCATCGGCGCGAAGCCCCGTTCAACAACGGAGGCGGGCGGCGATGATGCGGGACGCAAGGGGGCTCGATGTGACGAGCGCGGCGCCGGAAGCGGTGGCCGCGCTGGATGGCGCGGTGCTGTCGCTGCTGGCGCACCGCGCCGACCTCTCCGCCCGCCTGAAGCAGGCCGTGGCGCTGGATCCCGGCCTGGTGCCGGCCCATCTCCTGGCCGGCTTCGGCGCGCTGGTCGCCGCGCGGGCCGAACTCCGGCCCGATGCGCTCCATCACCTCTTCGCCGCGCGCGCGGCGCTGCGGGCGCGCGGCGGCACGGCGCGGGAACATGCGCTGGTCCAGGCGCTGTCGGCCTGGGCGGAGGCGGGGGACATGGCGGCCTCCGCCACGCTGCTGGAAGGCGTGCTGCGCGCCGCGCCGCTGGATGCCATGGCGCTGAAGCTGGCGCATGCCATCCGCTTCATGCTGGGCGATGCCACCGCCATGCGCCTTGCCGTCGAATCCGCGCTGCCGGCCTGGGACCGGTCGATTCCCGGCTACGGCTTCGTGCTGGGCTGCCACGCCTTCGCGCTGGAGGAGACGGGCGCCGCCGCCACGGCGGAACTCGCCGGCCGCGCGGCCGTCGCCGTGGCGCCGGACGACCTCTGGGGTGCGCATGCCGTGGCGCATGTGATGGAGCGCGAGGGCCGCGCGCGGCAGGGCCTGGCCTGGATCGCGGGGCTGCATCCGGGCCTGCCGGAAAGCGGGTCCTTCGGCCGCCACCTGCATTGGCACGCCGCGCTGTTCCACCTGCATCTCGGCCAGGCCGATGCCGCGCTGGCGCTGTTCGACCGCGACATCGCCGCCCTGCCCTGCGAGGATGTGCGCGACTTCGCCAATGCGGCGTCGCTGCTCTGGCGGCTGGAAGCGCAGGGCGTCTCGGTGGGCGCCGCGCGGTGGGAGGCGCTGGCCGATCTCGCGGCGCGCCGCGCCGATGAACCCGGCCTCGCCTTCATCGACCTGCACCATGTGCTGGCGCTGGCCGCCGCCGGGCGTCGCGCGGCGCTGGCCATGAAGCTGGAGGCGATGCAGCGCCGCGCGGCGGCGGAGGTGGACAGCCAGGCGCGTGTGCTGGCCCTGGTCGGCCTGCCCGCCGCCCGCGCCATCGCCCTGCTGCGGGATGATCCGGCGGAGGCGGTGGCGCTGCTGCTGCCGCTGCGCCACCGCCTGCGCGCCGTTGGCGGCAGCGAGGCGCAGCGCGACCTTTTCGAGCGCATGCTGATCGAGGCCGCGCTGCGCGCCGGGCAGAAGGCGCTGGGCGCCGCGCTGCTCGGCGACCGCGGCGCGCAGCGCGCGCTCGGCGCCTGGGAGGATCAGCGCGGCGCGATGTCGCCCGCCCGCACCCAGTCATCGCCCCGCGCCTGCCAGGTGACGCGGTTGGAGGTCGCGTAGGTCACGGGCTGGGTGAAGAGGAAGAGCACAGGCGCCTCCTCGCACATGCGCTGCGTCGCCTGGGCGTACAGCGTGCGGCGGCGGTTCGCATCCGTCGTCTGCCGCGCCTGGCGCAGCAGCGCGGTGAAGGGCTCGTCGTTCCAGTAGGCATAGGGGCTGCCGCTTTCGAACAGCGCCAGCAGCCCATCCGCATCCAGCGTCGGCCAGGCCTGCGAGAGATAGGCCATCTGCCCCATGGTCGGCGCGCGGAGATACTTGTTCATCCAGGCGCCGAATTCCATTTCGACGATCCGCGTGCGCACGCCGACCTCTTCCAGCTGCGCCGCCACCGCCTGGGTGACTTCCTGCGCCAGCAGATAGGGGCCGACCGGCACCTCGAACTCGATGGTCAGCTGCCCCGGGCGCACGCCCGCTTCCTGCAGCAGGCGCCGCGCGCGGGCCGGATCATAGGTCGGCGCGCGCAGCGATTCATTGTAGCCGAAATAGGCGGGGGTCAGGACCTGGCAGGTGGAGACGCTGCCGATGCCGTTCCAGATCGCGTCCCGGATCGCCTCCCGGTCCACCGCCGCGTTCAGCGCCTGGCGCAGCGGGCGGCTGTCCCGGAAGGGCGGCGTCAGCAGATTGTACTTCACGAAGACGCTGCGGATGGAATCGACATGGCCGGACCGCGCGCGGCCGGACTGGTCGATGCGCCGCATCTCGCTCGGCGGCACGCCGGTGATGAGATCGACCTCGCCCGCCATCAGCGCGGCGATGCGGGCGCCGGCCTCCGGGATCACGCGGAAGGTGACGTTGTCGAAGGCCGGGCGATCGCCCGTCCAGCCCGCGCGCGCCTGCAGCACCGCGCGGTCACCGCTGGTGAATTGCCGCAGCTCATAGGGGCCGGCGCCGACAGCGGCATTGGCCGGGTTGTTCGATTGCGTCCAGCGCGGCGGCAGCAGGAAGAAGGTGGAGAGCTGATCGGCCAGCGCGGGGTAGGGGCTGCGCGTCTTCACCTCGATCTCGGTCGGCGAGATGACGGAAACCTCCGACACCAGCGCGAACCAGGGCCGCACCCGCGCATTGTTGGCGGGGTTCATCACCCGCTCGAAATTCCACTTCACCGCCTCCGCGTCCAGCGCCTCCCCGTTGGAGAAGGTGACGCCGGATCGCAGCGTGAAGCGCCAGGTGGTGTCATCCACCGCGCGCCAGGCCGTGGCGAGCTGCGGCTGCAGCTTCATGTCCGGGCCGCGCACCAGCAGCGCCAGGTGGATATGGCTGATGACCGAGAGGTCGGTGCCGATCGTCGTCGTGTTGTGCGGATCAAGCGTGTTCACGTTGGTGGACAGCGCGATGGTCAGGTTGCGCGGCTGCGCCAGCGCCTGGCCCGTAAGACCCGTGGCCAGCAGCGCTGCCAGCGCCGCGCGCCGCGCGAAGGGGATGCTTCTCATGCCTGCCTCTCCTCATGCTCCGCCAGGAAGCGCCGGATGCGCGCCAGCACCGCGTCCCGCGCCTCCACATGCACCGAATGATTGGCGCCCTCGACCATGAACAGCTCGGCCTTCGGCACCGCTTCCGCGATCAGCCTGGACTGGGATGGCGGACATATCCAGTCCGCCGCGCCGCAGACGACCAGGGTGGGAATGGTGATCTCCGGGAGCCGGGGGCGCAGGTCGTAATCCTTCTCCGCGAAGAGGTCGTTATGCGTCTTCGCGTGGAAGGACATGGTCCGCGTGCGCTCCATGGAGGCATCGGGATCGAATCGCTCGTAGTGGAGCGGCTGCAGCGCCGCCCAGATCAGCCGCAGTTCCGTATCGTCCACCACCTGGTCGGAGAACATCTTCTCCACCATGCGGACGGAGGCGCTGGTCGCCTTGTGCAGCCGCGCCTTGATGTTCTCCACCGCCTCGGCCTCGTGATGGTGGCTCGGCGCCGTGCCGCGCAGGATCAGGTGCGTGGCGCTGCCGGGGTGGCGCAGAGCGTGCGTCAGCGCGATCATGCCGCCGAAGCTGCCGCCCTGGATGATGCAGGGCGCGCCGACCAGCGTTGCGCGCAGCTCCTCCAGGTCATCCGCCAGGCGGTCGAAGGTGAAGGGCGGCGTCAGGGAGGATTGCCCGCAGCCGCGCTGGTCATAGGCGATGACGCGGTATTCGTCGCTGAGCGGGCGATAGGCCGCCATCTCCCCCGCATGGTCGCCGATGCCGCGGCCGCCATGCACCAGGATGATGGTGCCGCGCTTCGCCTCGCCGATATCCTCGACGAGAAGTTCCGCGCCGGCGATGGGGACGCGCTTCATGCCTCCCCCCGGATGCGCGCGCCGATCCGCGCCAGCAGCGCGGTATCGACGGGGTGCCGGATGACGCAGCCCGGGGAGATCAGCACGCCATCCCCGCTGGCGCGGATCGCGGCCAGGTCGTCCTCGATGGCGTTCATGTCGCCCTGGGTGATCGGCGTGCGCCGCAGCCCGCCCAGGATCGGCTTGCGCCCGCCCGCTGCGCGGTACTGCGCGATGGAGGGCGCGGTCTCCCCGATATGCCAGTTCAGCACGGGCACGGGGAGGTCGCTGAGCAGGTCGAAGAGGATGTCGTCGCCATGCATGTGCACGGCGTTGAACCAACCCGCCTTGGCCCCTTCCAGTGCCGCCAGGTCATGCGCCAGGAAGTCGCGGCGATAGGCGGCGTCGCCGACCGCGCTGGTCGCGTCCTGCACCGCGAAGAAGACGCCGGCGCAGCCCAGCGCGATGGCGGCGCGGCTGAAGGCGGCGGTGGTTTCCGCCATCTCCGCCATGGCCGCCTGCACCAGCGCGGGATGGTCGCGCAGATGCGTGGCGAAGCCATTGCCGCCGATCAGCTTCTTGGCGATGGTGACGGGGGAGAAGACGGTGGCCAGCACCGGCACCGCCGGCCCCAGCGCCTCCACCAGCAGCCCGAGGTGCCGCAATTCCCGCCCCAGCACGCCCGCGGTGGGGTCGAGGCGCTTCACGCGCGTCCAGTCCTCCGGCGCCTGGATCGGGCTCGCCGTCACCTTCGCCACGCCGCCCGCCGCGATCTCCGAATAGTCGGCGCGGACGCCCCAATCCTCCACGACATAGAGGCCGTTCGGCATGGACTTCACGAAATCCGCGCCGGTCGCGCGGGTGAAGGCCACCGTCTCCCGCGCGATGGCGTCGGGGTCGAGGTCGATGCCCGGGAAATGAGTCCAGAAGGAGAAGGCGGGGCGGGGCGTCCTCTCCCCCGCGATGGTTGCGCGTACCAGGTCGGCGGGCGTCATGCCGCTTCTCCCATCAAGACGAAATGGCCATGGCCGAGGTCGCGCAGCGCCGCATCCCGCGGGAAGGCATAGCCGCCCGCATCGAAGGCGAGCCTCTTCCGCCCGCGTTCCCGCGCGGGATCGGGTATCGGCACCGCCGACAGCAGCGCCTGGGTGTAGGGATGCCGCGCATCCCCGAACACCGCCTCGGTGGGCCCCATCTCCACGATGCGGCCGCGCAGCATGACCGCCACGCGCGAACAGAGGTAGCGCACCATCGACAAATCATGCGCGATGAACAGCAGCGCCAGGCCCATGCTTTCCTGCAGATCCTGGAACAGGTTCACGATCTGCGCCTGGATGGAGACATCCAGCGCCGTGATCGGTTCATCCGCCACCAGGAATTGCGGCCGCAGCGCGATGGCGCGCGCGATGCCGATGCGCTGGCGCTGGCCGCCGCTGAATTCATGCGGATAGCGCTGCATGAAGGCGGGATCGAGCCCCACGGTGCGGAACAGCGCCGCGACCCGATCCGGCCCCGCTTCCGCCCCATGCACCAGCAGCGGTTCCTCCACGAAATCACCGACGCGCATGCGCGGGTTCAGCGCGGCATAGGGGTCCTGGAAGACGATCTGCATGCGCCGGCGGAAGGGCTTGCGCTGCGATGCCGACAGCGATGTCAGGTCGGTGCCGTCGAACACGACGCGGCCCGCATCCGGCTCCTCCAGCCCCATCACCAGGCGGCCCGTGGTGCTCTTGCCGCTGCCGCTTTCGCCCACCAGGCCCAGCGTCTCCCCGGGCAGGACGTCGAAGCTGACGTCATCGACCGCGCGGGTGACGTAGCGCGCGCGGCCGAACAGCCCGCCGCCGCTGGCGTAGTGGCGGCGCAGGCCTTCGACGCGGAGGAGGGGCGCCGTCATGCCAGCAGCCTCGGCAAATCGTACCAGGCGGCGACCATGTGCCCCGGCGCGCTGTCCTCCACCGCGCGCAGCGGCGGTGCTTCCAGATGGCAGCGCGGCGTGGCGAAGGGGTTGCGCGGCGCGAAGGGGTCGCCGGGCGGCGGCGCAAACATGTCAGGCGGCGCGCCGGGAATCTGCATCAGCCGCCCGCCCGGCGGCCGCGCGCCATGCGGCAGGGATTGCAGCAGACCGTAGGTATAGGCGCTGCGCGGGCTGGCGAAGACGGCATCGACGGGGCCGCGTTCCATGATGCGCCCGGCATACATCACCTGGATGGTGTCCGCGATGCCGGCCACCACGCCCATGTCATGCGTGATCCAGACCATGGTCATGCGCAGCCGGTCCCGCAGTTCCGCCATCAGGTCCAGGATCTGGCCCTGCACCGTCACGTCCAGCGCCGTGGTCGGCTCATCCGCGATCAACAGCGCGGGCTCGCAGGAAATGGCGATGGCGATCATCACGCGCTGGCGCATGCCGCCGCTGAATTCATGCGGGTATTGCGAAAGCCGACGCGCGCCGTCGCGGATGCCGACCAGCGCCAGCAGATCCGCCGCGCGGTCCAGCGCCTGGCGCATGCTCATCGCCTTGTGGCGCATCAGCGGTTCCGCGATCTGCCGGCCGATGGTCAGCACCGGGTTCAGCGCCGTCATCGGGTCCTGGAAGATCATGCCGATGCGCCCACCGCGGAGGTCCCGCAGCCGCGCCTCCGGCATCGCCAGCAGGTCATGCCCGTCGAACAGCGCGCGCCCGCCCAGGATGCGCCCCGGCGGCTGCGGCAGCAGGCCCAGCAGCGCCAGCGCATGCACGCTCTTGCCGCTGCCGCTCTCGCCGACGATGCCAAGCGTCTCGCCCGCCTCCACGCTGTAGGTCAGGCCCGGGATGACGCGGGCGAAGCGCCCCTCCCGCGCGAAGCCGACAGCGAGGTCCTCGATCGCCAGCAGCGCCATCACCGCACCGCCAGTCGCGGGTCGAAGAAGTCCCGCAGCCAGTCGCCCAGCAGATTCACCGCCAGCACCGTCAGCATCAGCGCCAGGCCCGGGAAGGTGATGATCCACCAGGCGGAGGAGATGTAGGTCCGCCCATCCGCCAGCATCCGCCCCCAGCTGGGATCGGGCGGCTGGATGCCGAGGCCGAGGAAGGAGAGCCCTGCCTCCAGCACGATCACCCGCGCCAGTTCCAGCGTTGCCACCACCAGCGCCGGCGTCAGCACATTGGGCAGGATGTGGCGCAGGATGATCCGCGCGTGGGAGGCGCCGATGGCCCTCGCGCTCTGCACGAATTCCCGCTCCCGCACCGCCAGCACCTGGCCGCGCACGATGCGCGCGTAGCGGACCCAGGAGACCAGGGCGAGCACGCCGACCAGGTTCCGCAGGCTCGGCCCCAGCGCCGCCACCACCATCAGCGCCAGCAGCATCAGCGGCAGCGCCAGCTGGATATCGACCAGCCGCATCAGGATGCGATCCACCCAGCCGCCGAAATAGCCGGAGACGAGTCCCAGCACCGTGCCCAGCACGCCCCCCAGCAGCACCGCCGCGCCCGCCACCATCAAGGTCACGCGGCTGCCCGCGATGATGCGGGACAGGATGTCGCGCCCCAGCTGGTCCGTCCCCAGCGGATGCGCGCCCAGGCCGACCCAGGACAGCGTCGGCGCCACCATGCGCGCGCGGAGGTTCGTCCGCGTGGGATCGGGCAAATCGAGCCAGGGGCCGAAGACGGCCAGCAGCACCAGCACCACCAGCAGCGTGGCGCCGAGCAGCCCGAGCCATCCGGAACGGCGCGTCAGCGCCCGCCACACCTCCCTCATCGCCGTGCCCGGATGCGCGGGTCGAGCAGCCCGTAGAGCAGATCGACGAAGAGGTTGATGACGACGAAGATGGTCGCGATCACCATCACCCCCGCCTGCACCACGGGAAAGTCCTTCGCCTCCATCGCCTGCACGATCAGCCGCCCGACCCCGGGCCAGGAGAAGACGGTCTCCGTCACCACCGATCCGCCGAGCAGCTCGCCGGCCAGGATGCCGACCATGGTGACGACGGGGATCAGCGAATTGCGCGCGACATGCCACAGGAAGACCGTGCCCGGCAGCAGCCCCTTGGCGCGCGCCGTGCGCACATGATCGTCCTTCATCACATCCAGCATGCCGGACCGCAGCAGCCGCGCGATGCTGGCGGTGGTGAAGGTGCCGAGCGTCAGCGCGGGCAGGATCAGGCTCGCGGGGCCGTCATAGCCGCCAGTCGGCAGCAGGCCGAGATCGACGGCGAAGAGCAGGATCAGCAGCAGCCCGAGCCAGAAGACCGGCGTCGCCTGGCCGAGCAGCGCCAGCAGCATCACGACGCCTTCCACGATGGTGCCGCGGAACAGCGCCGCCATGGATCCCGCCACGGCCCCCAGCACCACGCCGACCAGCAGCGCCGATCCCGCCAGCGCCATCGTCGCCGGCATGCGTTCCAGCACCACGGAAAGGGCAGGGCGCATGAACTGGAAGGAGTTTCCGAAGTCCCCCTGCACCACGCCGCCGAGGAAGGTCAGGTACTGCGCCCAGATCGGTCGGTCCAACCCCAGGCCGGCGCGCAATTGCTGAAGCTGTTCCTCCGTCGCCCCCACCGGCAGCAGCAGGATCGCGGGGTCGCCCAGCAGGCGGGAGACGACGAAGACGATCGTCACCACGCCCCAGATCGCCACGATCCCGTCGCCGAGGCGGGAGAGGAGGAAGCGCCCCATCAATCCTCCAGCCCGTAGATGTCGCGCGCCGCTTCCGCGCTGATGCGATCCTCCCGCAGGTCACGCCGCACCGCGTCCCTGTCCCGCAGCCGAGGATCGCCGCGGCCGCCACCGCCCGACGTCACGGCCGCGCCCGATCCGCCATCCGGGATCAGCCCGTCGCGCCGCTTCAGCGCGGCGACGCCGGCCGAAAGCTCCACGCGCGCCAGCCCACCGGGCAGCCCGCCCTCCAACCCCCAGGCCGGCACGATGTTGCAGGGCCCGCCGAGATTCACCGTCGCCTCATGCCCCACCGCCCGCACGCGGCGCCGGATGCCCATGCCGCCGCGGAAGCGGCCGGGGCCGCCGCTGTCGCGCACCAGTTCATAGGCCTCCACCATCACGGGCTGTTCGGATTCCAGCGCCTCCACCGGGATGTTGGCGGAGTTGGTGGTGTGGACATGCACGCCATCCATCCCGTCCTGCCCGGCCCGCGCACCGAATCCGCCGCCCATGCTCTCGTTGTAGACGTAGTAGCGCCCGGTGCGGGGATGCGTGCCGCTCATGGTCAGCACCGTCACGCCGGTGGAGGCCGCGGGCACGCGATCCGGGATCGCCTCGGCCAGCGCCGCGAAGCACATATCCACCAGCCGCTGCGCCACGTCGTGCCGGCTATAGACGGCGGCCGGCGGCAGCGCATTGACGATGGAGCCCGCCGGCGCATCGATCCGGATCGGCCGATGGAAGCCCGCATTGGCGGGCGTGTCCTGGTCCAGCAGCGTCTTCACGACGTAGTAGACCGTCGCCTGCAGCGCGGTGAACACCATGTTGAGGCCGGAGCGCGTCTGCGCCGGATTGCCCGCGAAATCGAAGCGGATCTCCTCGCCCGCGACCTCGATCGCGACCGCCAGGTGCAGCAGCTCGGGCCACAGGCTGGTGTCGAAGGGGGCGCGGAATTCGTAGCGTCCGTCGGGGATGGCGGCGATGCCGGCGCGGGTCTTGCGCTCCGCATAATCCAGCAGCTCCCGCGTCGCCTGGTGCAGCACCGTCACGCCGTAGCGCGCGGCCAGCGCCTGGTAGCGCTGCACGCCCAGCCGGTTCGCCGCCATCTGCGCGCGGAAATCATTCACCCTCTCCCGCGGCACCTGGCAGTTCAGCAGCACGAGGTCCATCACATCCTGCTGCAGCACGCCGGCGCGGTAGAGCCGAATGGGCGGGATGCGCAGCCCTTCTTGGAAGATATGCGCGTGGCCGCGATCCACGAAGTCGGAATGGTGCGCCAGGTTCGCCACCCAGGCCGCCAGCGCGCCCTCCACGAAGACCGGCTCCAGGAAGACGATGTCGTTGAGATGCGTGCCGCCGCCGGTATGCGCGTCATTCCCGATGAAGACGTCGCCCGGCTGGATCGCCGCCACATCGGTGCTGCCCAGCACGCGATGCGCGATGCCGAGCAGCGACCCCAGATGCAGCGGGATCTGCTCGGCCTGCGCGATGATGCGGCCTTCCGTGTCGAACAGCGCGGCGGAGCAGTCGCGGCGTTCCTTGATGTTGGCGGAATAGGCGGCACGGATGATGGCCTTGCCCATCTCCTCCACGATGGTGGAGAGGGCACTGCCGATCACCTCGACGGTAATGGGATCGATGGCGGTGCTCACGCCGCCTCCTCCACCATCAGGTTCAGCCAGGCATCGACGGTCGCGACCTGGCCCGGCAGCAGCAGGGTGGTGCTGTCCATCTGCTCGATCACCGCCGGCCCCGCCACGCGATGCCCGGGGCCAAGACGCGCGCGGTCATGCAGCGGGCAGGGGACCACGGCGCCCGCTTCCGGCAGCCAGACCTGCCGCGTGCCGATGATGCTCTCCGCCACATCCGTCACCGCCCGCGGATGCGCGGCGATATCGGCCTTCGGCACGCGCCCCGTCGCCTCCAGCCGCAGGGTCACCACGCGGATGGGCTCCTCCGGCGAGGCATAGCCATAGACCTGGCGATGCGCGGCCTCGAAGCGCCTTGTCACCTCGGCCAGCGCGGTCTCGTCCAGCGGACCATCGGGGCAATCCACCATCAGCTCATGCCCCTGGCCCTCATAGCGCAGGTCGATGGCGCGTGCGGTGGCGCGATCCGCCGCCGCGATGCCTTCCTCCGCGAACCAGCAAGCGGCCTGCGACTCCAACCGGGAAAAACCGTCGCGCAGCCCGGCCAGCCCCTCGGCCGAGAGCGGCAGCATCCGACCGGCCGAGAGATGCGTGCGCAGATCGCTCAGCAGCAGCCCCATGGCGCAGAGGATGCCGGGGCTGCGCGGCACCAGCACCCGCGCCATGCCCAACTCCCGCGCCAGCCGCGCCGCATGCAGTGGCCCCGCGCCGCCGAAGGCCATCAGCACATAGTCGCGCGGGTCGTAGCCACGCTCGACGGAAATCACGCGGATCGCCTTCGCCATATTGGCGGTGACGACGCTGATGATGCCCTGCGCGGTGCGCATCGCATCCAGCCCGATGCCCGCACCCAGCCGCGCGATCGCGGCCTCCGCCCGCCCGCGGTCGATCGCCATGCGCCCGCCCAGCAGATGCGTGGGATTCAGCACGCCCAGCACCAGGTTGGCGTCCGTGACGGTCGGCTCCCCGTTCCCCAGCCCGTAGCAGACCGGCCCCGGGAAGGCCCCCGCGCTGCGCGGCCCCACCTTCAGCAGCCCGCCGCTATCGACGAAGGCGATGGAGCCACCGCCCGCGCCGACCGTGTGGATATCCAGCATCGGCACGCGCAGCGGATTGCCATGCACCGCCACATCCACCGCCATGCGCGGCCGCCCGCCATCGATCAGCGCGACGTCCGACGACGTGCCGCCCATGTCGAAGGTGATGATCCCCGGCACCCCGGCCGCGCGCCCGATCGCCAGCGCGCCCGTCACCCCCGCCGCCGGCCCGGACAGCACGGTCCGCACCGGGAAGCGGGACGCCGCCTCCGCGGAAATCACCCCGCCATTGCTCTGTGTCAGATGCGGCGTCGCGTTCACGCCCATCGCCGCCAGCCGCGGCGCCAGGCGCCCGAGATAGCCGCGCATCACCGGCCCCAGCGCCGCATTCACCGTGGTGGTGGAGAAGCGCTCATACTCCCGGAACTCGGGCGCCACCTCATGCGAGGTGCTGACGAAGGCGCCCGGCATCTCCTCCGCCACCAGCCGCGCCACCAGCGCCTCGTGCTCCGGCGCCAGGTAGCCGAAGAGGAAGCAGATGGAGACAGCCTCCACCCCCGCATCCCGCAGCCGCCGCACCGCCGCGCGCGCCTCGTCCTCATCCAGCGCCCGCGCGACGCTGCCATCGAAGCGCAGCCGCTCCGCCACCTCCAGCCGCAGGTCGCGCGGCGCCGGCGGCTCCGGCTTGCGCGCCTGCAGGTCATACAGCGCGGGCCGCATCTGGCGGCGGATCTCGATCACGTCGCGGAAGCCCCGCGTCGTCACCATCCCCGTCCGCGCGCCCCGCCCCTCGATCAGCGCATTGGTCGCCACCGTGGTGCCATGGCCGAAATAGGCCACCTCCGCCCCCGCGCGCCCGGCCTCCGCCAGCGCCTGGCCGATGCCGGTGGCGATGCCCTCGCTCGGGTCGGCGGGCGTGCTGCTGACCTTCCAGACCGAAAGCCGCCCCGTCGCGCCATCCCACAGGCAGACATCGGTGAAGGTACCGCCCGAATCGACGCCGATGCGGAGGGCGGGGGAAAGGCTCATGCCGCGTCCTTCTGGATTGGCGCCAATTTTGATGCCATGATCGGCGCCGCATGGTCAACCGCACAAGCGCGCCAGGAGAACCCGCGATGCAGGCCGCCGCCCCCGCCCGCACCCGCGACCTCACCCGCCTGCTGGAACAGGACATCCATCTCGGCCGCCTCGGCCCCGGATCCTGGCTGCGGCAGATCGACCTCGAAGCCGCCTACGGCGCCACGCGCCTCGATATCCGCCAGGCGCTGGACCGCCTGGTAGAAAAGCGCCTGGTCCGCCACATCGCCCGCCGCGGCTACCAGGTGGAGGATTTCGACCCCGCCCGCGTCGCCCAGGTCATGGAAACCCGCGCCGTGCTGGAAGTGGCCGCGGCCGCGCTCGTCATCGACAAGCTCGACGAGAGCGCCCTCGCCACCATGCAGCGCCACGCCGAAGCCTTCGCCACCGCCCTCGAATCCGGCACGGTGGAGGACCAGGAAGCCGCCAACATCGCCTTCCACACCACCATGCTCGCCCCCTGCCCGAACCGCGAGATGGTGGAACTGCTCTTCGACCTCCGCGCCCGCGTCCCCTCCGCCGTCATCCGCCGCCGCAACACGATGGACCTGCTGCGGCGCGGCGCGGACCACCACTTCGCCATCATCCGCCTGATCCGCACCCGCGACCTGCCGGCCCTCCAGCAGGTGATGCGGGAACACAATTTGAGCCCGGGGGCGCCGTAGGGCGTTGGGCGGCGCTGTCCCGGAGAGGGGCTGCGCGCCCCTCTCCGGACCTCTCCCCCGCCAGGGGCCCCGGGCCCCTGGACCGCGAGGTTATTGGTCGCGGAAGGGAGGGGCACGGCGCGCGTTGCGGACAAGCGGTCGCGCTGTGCCCCTCCCTTCCGCGACCAATCTCATGGGTTCAAAGGGCCGCCGGGCCCTTTGCGGGTGAAGGGGTCCGGGGAAGAGGGCGGAGCCCTTTTCCCCGGGATGCGTCGCCCTCGCCCAACCCCGCGCCCCGGGTCTAGGCTGTTTCCCGCACCACCCTGGGGGGCGACCGGCGATGCGTGGTTGGATGATGGCGGCGGTCGCGGTGCTGGCGCCGGTCGTGGCGCCGGCGCAGGAGGCGCGGGTCGCGATCCAGACGGAGACCTCCTCGCTCGACCCGCATTTCGCGCTGGTGGGGGCGAACCAGGCGATGATGCGGCATCTCTTCGATCCGCTGGTGGCGTCGGACCGAAACCTGCGCCCCGTGCCGGGGCTGGCCGAGTTCTCCAACCCCGAGCCCGATCTCTGGGAGTTCCGGCTGCGTCCGGATGCGCGCTTCCATGACGGCACGCCGGTGACGGCGGAGGATGTCCGCGCCTCGATCGAGCGCATGCCGCGCGTGCCGAACAGTCCCGCGCCCTATATCCGCCTGGCCGGCAGCATCGCGGCGCTGGAGGTGGTGGATGCCCGCACCATCCGCATCCGGTCGCGCGGCGTCGATCCTTCCGTGCCGCTCAATGCCATGACGGCCTGGATCATCCCGGCGCGCATCGCGGCCACGGCGACGACGGCGGAGTTCAATGCAGGCCGCGCGGTGGTGGGTTCCGGCCCCTGGCGCTTCGTCGAATGGCAGCCGGGTTCGGCGCTGCGGCTGGCGCGCAACGATGGGTATTGGGGCGCGGCCCCCGCCTTCGCCCGGGCCACGCTGCGCCCTGTGGCCAACGATGCCGCGCGGCTGGCGGCCCTGCTGGCGGGCGATGCCGACCTGGTGGACGCGGTGCCGCCCGGGGAGGTGGCGCGCCTGCGGGCGAGGCCGGAGGTCGCGGTCTCCACCGCCTCCTCCAACCGCATGATCTATATCGGCCTCGACCAGGCGAATGACCCATCCCCCTTCGTCACCGCGCGGGATGGGCGGCCGCTGGCGGGGAACCCGCTGAAGGATGCGCGGGTGCGCCACGCCCTCTCGCTCGGCATCAACCGCGCCGCGATCGTGGACCGTGTGCTGTCCGGCGCCGCCCGCGCTTCCGGGCAATTGGCCATCGAGGGCCAGCTGGGCTTCGACCCCGACCTGGCGGCCCCGGCCTATGACCCCGCCGAGGCCCGGCGGCTGCTGGCGGCGGCGGGGTATGGGGAGGGGTTCCGGATCACGCTGCATTCCCCCAACAACCGCTATGTGGAGGATGACAAGACCGCCCAGGCGGTTGCGCAGTTCTGGGCGCGGATTGGGCTGGATGCGCGGGTGGAGGTCATGCCCTCCAACGTCTTCTTCACGCGGGCGGGGCGGCGGGAATTCAGCAGCTTCCTGATCGGCTTCGGGCATTCCACGGGCGATGCCTGGCTCGGCATGGCGCAGGTGCTGCACAGCTTCGATGCGGCGCGGGGGCTGGGGGGGCTCAATCGCGGCCGCTATGCCAGCCCGGCCTTCGACGGGCTCATGGAACAGGCCCGCGGCAGCGCGGACCCGGCGGCGCGGGACGGCCTGATCCGCCAGGCGCAACGGGTGGCGATGGGGCAGGACATGGCGGTCCTGCCGCTGCATGTGCCGGACAATATCTGGGCCCACCGGGCCGGCTTCAGCTACGCCGCCATGGTGGAGGAAAGCACCCTGGCGCACCACCTGCATCCCAGGCGCTAGCAAGGTTTTCCGCGCTGGACAGGGGAGGGGACGTCAAGCATCTTCCGGCCCCCTCGAAACCGGGAAGAGACACAAGAACATGCAGGCTTCATCCCTCCGCACCCTGCTGCGCGGCGCCGTCTCCGCGCTGGCGCTGGGTGCCGTCTTCGCCGCCACGGCCCCCGCCGCGCCGGCCGCCGCCACCACCTTCACCTGGGCCACGGCGAACGACATCCTCGGCCTCGACCCGCACGCCAACAACCACGGCGTGACGAACACGATGAAGGAGAACATCTACGAGCCGCTGGTGAAGCGCCAGCCGGATGGCAGCGTGCGCCCCGCGCTGGCGGAGCGGTGGGAACAGGTCAACGCCACCACCTGGCGCTTCCACCTGCGCCGCAACGTCCGCTTCCATGGCGGAGAGCCCTTCACCGCCGCCGATGTGGTGATGTCCGCCGAGCGCGTGCGCCAGAACGACATGGCCTATACGCTGCAGAGCGTCACCGCCGTCCGCGCCGTCGATGACTTCACGGTGGAGATGGAGACGCGCGGCCCGAACCCGATCCTGCTGCAGGACCTGACGCTGTTCTTCATCATGAACGCGAACTGGGTCCGCGCGAACAACGCCATGGCCGTGGCGCGCGCCGGCCAGCCCGGCGCCACCAGCACCTTCGTCCAGCTCAACACCAACGGCACCGGCCCCTTCCGCGTGGTGGAGCGCCTGGCCGATGAGCGCACGGTGCTGGTGCCCAACGCCGAATACTGGGATGCGGCCGCGATGCAGCACGGCATCACCCGCGCCGTCTTCCGCCCCGTCGCCAGCGCGCCGACGCGCGTGGCCGCCCTGCTCTCCCGCGAGCTGGACGTGATGTACCATGTGCCGCTGCAGGACGTGCAGCGCGTGTCCCAGGCGCAGGGCATCCGCCTGATCCAGGGCCCGACCGCGCGCAGCATCTACTTCGCCATGGACACGGCGCGGCCGGAGAACCAGGACGCGCCCGGCACGCCGAACCCGATGCGGGATCCCCGCGTGCGCCGCGCCATGTACCAGGCGATCGACATGAACACGATCACCCGGGTCATCCTGCGCAACTCCACCGTCGCGGCCGGCATTCCCATCGCCCAGGCGATCGGCGGCTTCGACGCCGCGGCGAATGAGCGCCTGCCCTTCGACCCGGAGGCATCCCGCCGCCTGCTGGCGGAAGCCGGCTTCCCCCAGGGCTTCCGCACCACGCTGAACTGCCCGAACAACCGCTACGTCAATGACGAGGCCATCTGCCAGGCCGCGGTCAGCATGCTGCAGCGCGTCGGCATCCAGGCGCGGCTCAACGCCGTGCCCTTCGGCCGCTTCCTGCAGGGCGGCGCCAATGGCGAGTATCAGTTCTACATGCTCGGCTGGACGCCCGGGAACTTCGACATCACCAATCCGGGTCGTGAGCTTCTCGGCGAGGGCAGCTTCAACTGGGGCCGCTTCCAGGACGACCAGATGGCGGAGCTGCTGCGCCAGATCGCGGTGGAGACGGACCAGCCGAAGCGCCAGCAGCTGGCCTCCCAGTACTGGGCGCGGTTCCGGGAATTGCTGCCGATGATCCCGCTGCACCAGGAACCGCAGATCTTCGGCGTGCGTGACACCGTCGCCGAACTGCCGCTGCGGGTGCAGGAGGATCTGGAACTCCGCCACGTCCGCATGCGCCGCTGATCGGTCACGGCCAGCGGGGAAGGGGGCCCGGTGCCGCAAGGCGCCGGGCCTTTTTCATGTCCATGTTGAAACTTGTCGGCCGGGCCGGCCGCCCATAGCGTCGCCCACGAAACCGCGAGCGACATCGCGGACGACCAGGGAAGCGCCATGACCATCGCCCGCCGCACGCTGCTCCTCAGCGCGCCTTTCGCCACCCTCGCCCTGCCCGCCCTGGCGCAGCCCGCCTGGCCGCGCCGGCCGCTGACCTTCATCGCCCCCGCGGCGCCGGGCGGGGCGACGGATATCCTCGCCCGCGTCATGGCGCAGAACATCGCCGCCACCATCGGCCAGTCCGTGGTGGTGGAGAACCGGTCGGGCGCCGCGGGCGTGATCGCGACCGAAGCCATCGCGGCCGCGCAGCCCGATGGCCATACCATCGGCATCGGCATGATCAGCACGCTGGCCGTGAACCCTCATGTCTATCGCATGCGCGCCGATGTCATGCGCGACCTCGCCCATATCGGCATGATCGCGAAGGTGCCGATGGTGCTGCTGGCGCAGCAGAACCTGGCGGAGGGCGGGCTGCGCGGCTTCATCGATCGCGTGAAGGCCGCCCCCGACACCATCACCTATGGCAGCTCCGGCGCCGGCTCCAACGTGCATATCGGCATGATCTCCTTCCTGGAGGCGGCGGGCCTGCAGATGGTGCATGTGCCCTATCGCGGCTCGGGCCCGATGGTGATCGACCTCGTCGCCGGCAACATCCAGTCCGGCATGACGGGCACGCCCGCCGCCCTGCCGCTGGTGCGGGACCGGCGCGTGGCGGCACTCGGCACCACCGCAAAGGATCGCCTGGCGCTGACCCCCGACGTGCCCGCGATCAGCGAAGTGCTGCCCGGCTTCGAATCCATGCAGTGGTACGGCATCGTCGCCCCCTCCCGCACGCCGCCGGAGGTGGTGGCCAGGCTCGCGGAGGCGACGCAGGCCGCGCTCAGCAATCCCGAGGTGCTGGCCCGCCTGGCGGATGAAGGCGCGCTGCCCACGCCGATGTCGCCGGCCGATTTCCGCGGCTTCGTCGCGACGGAGCTGGACCGCTGGGGCGCCGTCGCGCGGCGCAACAACCTCCGCCCGAACGAGTAGCGCGCCTCAGATCAGCCCGCCATTCACATGCAGCACCTGGCCGGTGACGTAGCCCGCGGCGGGTGAGGCGAAATAGGCCACCGCCTCCGCGACGTCATCCGGCGTGCCGAGCCGGCCCATGGGGATCTTCGCCGTCACCGCATCCCATTGCGCCTGGCTCAGCGCCGCATGGGCGCCCGGGTCCTTCCGCGTATAGCCGGGCGCCACCGCATTCACCGTGATGCCGCCGCGCGCCGCCTCCACCGCCAGGGCGCGCACCAGCGCCTCCACCGCGCCCTTGGCGGCGGCGCTGGCGGGGAAGGTGCTGACATCGGTGCGGAAGACATGCGCGACGAAGGAGGAGATGGCGATGATCCGCGGCGCGGGGCGGCCGGCGAGATGCGGCAGCGCGGCCCGCGCGGTGCGCAGGAACCCCCACAGCACGCCATCGATCGATTTCTGGAAGATGGCGTCGGTGGCTTCGGCGAAGGGCGTCTTGTCCGCGAAGCCGGCTGCCGTGACCACCACATCGAGCCCGCCGAAGACCTCCACCGCCCGCGCCACCAGGGCGGCCGGCAGGCTGGCCTCCCCGATATCGCCCAGCATGGTCGCGGCTTCCGCGCCGGCGGCGCGCGCGGCCTCCGCCACGCGTTCCAGCCCCTCCGCATTCCTGCGCGTGTGCAGCAGCATGGCGGTGCCGGGCGCGGCCAGGCGGCGCACGCAGGCCGCGCCGATGCCGGACCCCGCGCCGGTCACGAGAACAACGCGCTTCGCCGCCATGCACCGCTCCTGGCCCTGGTTCCGCCGCCAGCGTTACCCTTCCGCGCGAGGCGGCGCAAATTGGGGATGACGCGCATGGATGACCTGCCCGAGGCCGATGCCGCGACGCGCGACGGCGTGCTGGACTGGATGCGGCGCTTCGCCGCCGCGGTGCGCGCCGTGGATTACCGCGCGGCGACGCCGCTATGGCACGAGAAGGTCCTGGCCTTCGGCACCCACCAGGCTGTCCTTGAAGGCTTTGCCCAGTTCCGCGACCGCCAATGGGACAGCGTCTGGCCCCGCACCGCGGATTTCACCTTCGTGGAGGCGGCGGCGCGCGTCCTGGCCAGCGCCGATGCCGGCCTGGCCATTGCCATCGCGCCCTTCACCAGCACCGGCTTCCACCAGGATGGCACGCCCTTCCCGCGCCCCGGCCGCGCCACGCTGGTGCTGATGCGCCAGGGCGATGCGTGGATCGCCGTCCACAGCCATCTCTCCCTGGAACGCGGCGTGCCCACCGAAAGCCACGGCAACCGCCCGGTGATCCGCTGACTCGAAGAGCCCTCTCCCCCTGACAGGGGGAGAGGGTTGGGTGAGGGGGGGAACGCCTACCCCAACGATTGCGGCGCAAACCCGAAGGCCGCCTCGAAGCGCTTCGAGTACAGCGGCCAGGCTTCCGGATTCTCCAGCCGCGGCGGCACCTCGCCCCGGAAGATCTGCGCCCATTGCAGCGCCGCGCCTTCCGCCATGTCGTGCAGCGCTTCTTCCGTGATCCCCGCATTGTGCGGCGTGACCAGGACGTTGTCGAAGCCGAGCAGCGGATGGTCGGGCGGCGGCGGTTCCTTCAGGAAGACGTCGAGTCCCGCCCCCGCCAGCCGCCCCGCCGCCAGCGCTTCCGCCAGCGCGGCCTCGTCATGGATGCCGCCGCGGGAGGTCTGGATGAAGTAGGCCGTCGGCTTCATCGCCGCGAATTGCGCGGCGCCGATCATGCCGAAGGTTTCCTTGTTGCGGGGGACATGGACGGAGACGAAGTCGGCCTTCGCGAAGACCTCCTCCATCGAGGCCTTGCGCCCGCCCCGCGCCGCGATCGTCGCGGCGTCGAGATAGGGGTCGCAGGCCAGCACCTCCATCCCGAACAGCCCGCGGCAGAGCTCCGCCACCCGCGTTCCGATCTGCCCGATGCCGACCAGGCCGAGCGTCTTGCCGCGGATGTCGCGCCCCGTGACGGCGAAGCGATCCAGCCCCGCCTGGCGGCGCAGCATCTTGTCCGCCACGCCGATCTTCTTCGACAGCGCCAGCATGAGGCCGAGCACATGCTCCGCCACCGCTTCCTTGTTGGTGCCGGATTGGTGGCAGACGATGACGCCCGCCTTGGTGCAGGCCTCCACATCGATCACGTCGAAACCGGCGCCCGAGGAACAGGCCGCCAGCAGGTTCGGCGCGCGCGCCAGCAGCGCCGCGTCGCAGAACCAGGGCTCCTGGATCTCGACGCGCGGCAGCGCGTGGTAGCCATGCGCCTGCGCGAAGGCCGCATCCAGCGTCGCGCGGTCCATGGCGAATTGCAGATGGTCGAGCGCGATGGCGGGCTCCGCCCCCAGCACGCGCAGCGCCACCGGGTCCATCCAGTGGGAGAAATAGGCCAGCCGCGCCGTCGGCCGCGTGTTCGACATTCCGCTATCCCTGCCTCAACCCCATGCGGCGCACCAGCGCGCCATTCGCGGCGAGTTCCGCGCGCACCGTGCCCGCGAATTCCTCCGGCCCCTGCATCGCGGGCTCGATCCCCTGTTCCGCCAGCCTGGCCACCACATCGGGCTCCGCGAACAGCGTCGCCAGCGCCGCATGCACGGCGTTGACGATGGCGCGCGGCGTGCCGCCGGCCAGCACCACGCCGGCCCAGATCTCCGTCTCCTCGCCCGGGAAGCCGGCTTCCGCGATGGTCGGCACCTCCGGCAGCAGCGTCGCGCGCGAGGGCGTCATGGCCGCGATGGGGCGCAGCGCGCCGGCGCGGACATGCGGCAGCAGGCTGTTCAGCGCGCCGCAGAAGGCATGCGTCCGCCCCGCCAGCAGGTCCGGCATCAGCTGCGCCGCGCCGCCATAGGGCACATGCACCATGTCCTCGCCGACCAGCCGGCCGACGCCCATGTGCTGGAAGCTGCCGACGCCGGAGGAGGGATAGGAAAGCTGCCCCGGCCTTTCCTTCGCCGCCGCCACCAGGCCGCGCACGTCGCGGATGCCGGTCGCGGGGTTCACCACCAGCAGCGTCTGCACGCGGGCCACGCGCGCGGCCAAGGCCAGGTCGCGCAGCGGGTCGAAGCTGGTGCGCATGGTCAGCGGATTCGTCGTCAGCACCTGGTTCGGCGCGAAGAGCCAGGTGGCGCCATCCGGCGCGCTGCGGGCGACGAGTTCGGTGCCGATATTGCCCGCCGCCCCCGGCCGGTTCTCCACCACGAAGGGCCGGCCCCAGCGCGCGCCGAGCTTCTCCGCGATCAGCCGCCCCATCAGGTCGTTGCTGCCACCGGGCGTGAAGGGAACCACCATCTTGAGTGTCGGCGCCGGGAAGTCCTGCGCGGCTGCGGGCGCCGCCGCCATGGCCATGGCCGCGCTTAGGAACGAACGTCGCTGCATCGTCCTACTCCTCCCTGATGCCGCGGCCTTTCCGGCCGTCAGCTGTGCCCCGTTCAACTGTGTCGTGTCAGTCCTGCCGTCATCGCCGCCGAGTAGCCAGGCGCGACCCGCGCATCGATCACCACCGTCTCCCCCGCGCGCACCCGCGCCACCGCGTCGCGCACCGCTGCGGCCAGCTCGCCCGCGGTGTGCACCGGCCCGATGCCGGTCGCGCCCTGCGCGCGCGCCAGCGCCGCGATGTCGATGTCGGGGTCGGCAATGCGCTGGCCGATCCACTTGTTCTCGACCGGCCGATTGCGCTGCTTGGCGACGCGTTCCTGGTGGACCTCGTCATTGTAGAAGCTGCGGTTGTTGCAGATGACGGCCAGCATCGGCACGCGGTAATGCGCGGCGGTCCAGAAGGCCGTCGCGCTCATCAGCGTGTCGCCATCGCCGAGCACCGCGACCGGCAGCCGCCCCGTGCCCTGCAGCGCCATGGCGGCGCCCGTCAGCATGCCTGGCCCCGCGCCGATGCCGGCACCGCCATCGCCGCCGAGGTAGTCCAGCGGATGGCGGAAATGCCAGGTCTCGCCGCGCCATCCCAGCGGCAGGCGCACCAGGCAGGCGGGCACGCCGTGCAGCCCTTCGCCCAGTGCCGCCGACAGCGTCCCCACATCCAACATCGCGTCCGGCGCCGCTGGCGGCAAAGCGGGGCAGGCCGGCAACTCGCCGGGCGGCGTGCCGGGGCCGACGCCCAGCGCATCCGCGATGGCATGCAGCGCGATGGCGGGCTCGCAGGCGAGGTGCAGGTCGACCGGCGGCAGGCCGAAATGCTCCATGCCGAAGCCGTTATGCAGCTGCTGGTCGAGCGTCGCGTGGATCACGCGCCCGCTGAACCCGCCCGCCTGCTTCAGCGTGCCCGCGAGGTCCACCCAGTCGAAGGCCAGCACCAGATCGGCCTCCCGCACCGCGGCTTGCGCCTTCTCCGTCAGGAAGGTGGTGGGCGCCGCGGCATGCAGGGGATGGTCGGTCGGGAAGGCGGCGCCGACCTTGAAGTCCGTCAGCACGGTGGCGTCCAGCGCCTCCGCCAGCGCGACACGGCGCGCCCAGTCGGCGGTGCTGCGCGCGCCGCGCCCCGGCAGGATCATCGGCCGCTTCGCCGCGCGGATCATCGCGACCGCGGCCTCGATCGTCGCGGGTGCCGGCACCGATGCCGCCGGCGGCGCGTATCGGGACAGGTCGGGCAGCGCCGGCAGCGCCTCCAGCCGCGATTCCTGCAGCGCGGCGTCGAGGTTGATGTAGACCGGCCCGCAGGGCGCGCTGCGCGTGATCAGGTTGGCGCGCAGCAGCGCCTCCATCGCCGCCGGCACCGAAGCCGGCTGGTTGTCCCACTTGAGAAAGGGCCGGACCAGCGCGGCCTGGTCGCTCATCGTATGGAGCCAGTCGATCCAGGGCCGCCGCGCGGCCGCATCCACCGGCCCCGTCGCGCCCAGCACCAGCATCGGCACGCGGTCGCACCAGGCGTTGAACAGCCCCATCGTGCCATGCATCAGCCCGACATTGCTGTGCAGCACCACGGCCATCGGCGTGCCCGTCACCTTCGCCCAGCCATGCGCGATGGCGACCGCATTGCCCTCATGCAGGCAGAGGATCATCTGCGGGTCGCGGTTGCCCGTGTCGTTCACCAGGCTGTCATGCAGCCCGCGGAAGCTGGCGCCGGGGTTCAGCGTGATGTGCCGGTAGCCCATGGCCTGCACCAGCCGCGCCACGACATCGCTGCCCCAGACGCTGCCGGCGGGCGAGGCGACGGGCTTCTCGATCTCATCCATGCCGTTCAATCCGCCTTCATGCCGGTGATGCGGATCACCTCCGCCCAGCGTGCCACTTCCGCGCGCATGAAGCTGCCCAGCTCCTCCGGCGTGCCCGGCGCGCTCTCCGCACCCTCCGTCGCGAGCCGCGACCGCACCTCCGGATCGTTCATCGCCTTGTGCACCTCCGCGTTCAGCCGCGCGATGACGGGCGCGGGCACGCCGGCGGTGGTGACGACGCAGTACCATTGCGTCGTCTCGAAGCCCGGCAGCCCCTGTTCCGCGATCGTCGGAATGGAGGGATCGGCCTGCATCCGAGTGCGCGACGACACGCCGAGCGCCCTGAGCCGCCCATCCCGCACCAGCGGCATCACGACGGTGCCGCCCGTCATGGTGAAGCTGATCTGGCCCGCGATCAGGTCATTCGCCATCGGCCCGCTGCCGCGATAGGGCACATGGGTGAACTCCACCCCCGCCGCATGGCCGAGCGCCGCGGCCGCGATATGCGCCGCACTGCCATTGCCCGCGCTGCCATAGGTCAGCTCCCCGGGCCGCCGCCGCGCCAGCGCGATCAGCTCCTGCAGGTTGCGTGCCGGGACGCTCGGATGCACCGCCAGGATGTTCGGCACCAGCGCGACCATCGAGACCGGCGCGACGCCGCCGATCGGGTCGAAGCTGAGGCGCGGATAGAGGCTCGGGTTCACCCCCAGCGTGCCGATATGGCCGAGCATGATGGTGTAGCCATCGGGCGGCGATCGCACCACGACCTCATGCCCCACCGTGCCGCCCGCGCCGCCCCGGTTCTCCACCACGACGGAAACGCCGAGCCCCTGCGTCAGCCGCGGTGCCAGCACGCGGGCCAGGATGTCCGTGGTGCCGCCGGGCGCGAAGGGCACGATGAAGCGGATCGGTTTGTCGGGCCAGTTCGCCTGCGCGAAGGCGGGTGCCGCCAGCAAGGTCGTGCTGCCCGCCAGCAAGGATCGCCGTGTCGTCTGCATGGCCTTGAACCCTCCCTCAGAAGGCGAAGCGCGACATGCCGCCATCCACGGGGATGACGGTGCCGGTGACGTAGGCAGCGCGGTCGGAGGCGAGGAAGATCGCGACATCCGCCATCTCCTCCGCCTCCCCGAAGCGCTTCATGGGAATCTCGGCTTCCGCGAATTCCCGCTCGCTTTCCGGCGTCGGGTAGCGCTTCGTCATCTGTTCGCTGCGGATGCGCCCGGGCTGGAGGCAGTTGATGGTGACGCCATCCGCCGCCACGTCGCGCGACAGGCCCTTGGCCCAGACATGCACCGCGGCCTTGGCGGCGAAGGCGGCGTTGATGATCCTGGGCTCCGAGGTGCCCGTGAAGTTCACGACGCGCCCCCAGCCTTGCGCGCGCATCCCCGGCATCACGGCATGGGTCAGCTCCCGCAACCGATGGAAGTTGATCTCCATGCCCTCGTCCCAATCGGCGCGTGGGGCATCGAAGGGCAGGGGGCGGCTGCCGCCGGCGGCGTTCATCAGGATGTCGATGCCGCCCAGTGCCTGCATCGCCACATCCGCCAGGCGCGCCGCCGCGTCCTTCTCCGTCAGGTCGATGGCGATGGGGATGATGGGCGCGCCGCCCTCCGCCCGCACGGCATCCGAGAGCTCCTGCACCAGGCCGCTGCGCCGGGCGGCGGCGGCGACGGTCACGCCCTCCCGCGCCAGGGCGCGGGCCACCGCCCGGCCGATGCCCTGGCTCGCGCCCGTCACCAGGGCGCGCCGCCCCTTCAGGCCCAGCTCCATCCCGTTTCCCCCATGCGTCTTGCCCGGGAGTGTCAGGGCAGTCCGCGCGGGGGGCAAGGGCCTGTGGACACCTGGCCCGGGATGCAATCGGCGAGTGGATTTTCGTGCCTGGAAGGCGCGGGGGGCGATGGGGTTCCATCGTCGCCCTGACCCCAACGCCCCAGGCGCGGAAAGACGCCGCCGAGTGCGCCCGCAGCCAAGTGTCCACAGGCCCAAGAGCTACATCGGCTCGATCCGCGCCGCGCGGATCCACTCCCGGTGCTGCTCCACGTCGCGCCGCACGAAGGCGGCGAATTCCGCCACGCCCATCGGCATCACCTGCGCCCCGGTCCGCGCCTGCTGGTCCTGGATCGCGGGGTCGGCGAGGATCTTCCCCACCTCCGCCTGCATCCGCTCCAGGATCGCGGGCGGCGTGCGCGCCGGGGCCAGCAGCCCGACCCAGACTGATTGCTCGAAGCCCGGCAGCACCTCCGCCACCGTGCCCACATCGGGCAGCACCGCGTTGCGCCGCGGCCCCGTGGTGCCGATGCAGCGCACGCGGCCGGTGCGGATCGTCTCCAGCATCGACGGGATGGGATCGAAGCAGAGCGGCACCTGCCCCGCCACCACCGCCGTGCGCACCTGGTCGCTGCTGCGGAAGGGCACGTGCTGCATGGTGATGCCCGCCTGCGCCTTGAAGACCTCCGACGCCAAATGGTGGCCGGACCCGATGCCGGGCGAGCCCACATCCAGCCGCCCGGGATTGGCCTTCGCATAGGCGATCAGTTCCGCGATGGAATTCACGGGCAGGGAGGGATGCACCACCACCGCGTGATGCATGATGTTCAGCGAGGCCGAAGGCGCGAAATCCCGCAGCAGATCGTAGGACCGGCCGGGCATCAGCGTCTCGTTCGCCGTCTGGGTATTGGTGCAGACGATCCAGCTGTAGCCATCGGGCGGCGACTTCGCGACATGGTCCGTGCCGATGGTGCCCGCCGCGCCGGTGCGGTTCTCCACCACCACCGCCTGGCCGAGGTTCTCCTGCAGCCGCTGCCCGACCAGGCGCGTGAAGATGTCGGCCGTGCCGCCGACGCCGAAGGGCACCACCAGGCGGATGGCGCGCGATGGCCAGGGCGCCTGCGCCCGCGCGCCGATCGCCGGCAGCGCCAGCGCCGCCCCCAGGACACCCCTGCGCATCAGCATCGTCGTTCTCCCCTCCGGTCCGGCACGAAGCCTAGCGATCCCTCGGGCCGCGTCCATCTTCCCGCATCCCGGCATCGCCCCCATGCTGGCCCGATGGACCTCTCCCGCTTCCGCGCCTTCTCCCACCGTGTCGAGCACCCCGCCGCGCCCGCCCCGGGCCCGCTTTCCGGCGTCACGCTGGCGGTGAAGGGCAACATCCCCGTCGCCGGCCTGCCCTGGACGGAGGGCAGCGCCGTCTTCGCCCATCGCATCGCGGCGGAGGACGCCGCCTGCATCGCGCGCCTGAAGGCCGCCGGTGCCGTCGTGGTGGGCATGACGACGCTGTCGGAAATGGCGATGTACGCCCCGGACAATGCGGCGGAGCCGATGGGCCTCAACCCCTTCGACGTGGCGCGCACCGCGGGCGGCTCCTCCACCGGCAGCGGCGTCGCGGTGGCGCTCGGCCAGGCGATGCTCGGGCTCGGCACCGACAGCGGCGGCTCCGTCCGCAACCCCGCGCTGCATGGCGGCGTGGTGGGCTTCAAGCCGAGCCTCCACGCCTGGGACTACAGCGGCGCGACGCAGCCCGCGCCGAGCCTCGACACGCTCGGCCTCATCGCGCGGGACGTCGCGATGCTGGCGCGCGGCGCCGCCGTGCTCGGCACGCCCACAGGCCCCGCCGTGCCGCGGTTGCTGGTGCCGTTGACGCTGGTGGAGCGCAGCGCCGATGCCGCCACGCGCGCCCTCTTCGCCGCCGCGCTGGAGCGCTGCCGCGAAGCGGGGATCGAGACCATCGAGGCCGAGATCCCCCTCTGGCGGGAAGCGGATGCCGCCTGCGGCGTGATCTCCCTCACCGAGGGCGGCGCCTGGCTCGACCGCCTGCCGCAGGACGCGCCCCTCGGCCCGCGCCTTATCGCCCGCCGCGCGGCCTTCCGCGCACTCGATCCCACGGTGGTGGAGCAGGCCCGCGCCACCTGCAGCGCCTTCACCCAGGCGCTGCGGCAGGCGCTTCGCGACGCCACCGCCATCGCCACCCCCACCTGGCCCTTCGCCGCGCCCCCGATCGAGGCCGAGACGGTGGAGATGGATGGCCGGACGATCCCCCTCGACCCCGCGCGCTCCATCTTCGTCCGCACCGCCAATGCCGCCGGCGCCCCGGCCATCACGCTCCCGGCCGGGCTCTACGAGCGGGAACGCGTGCCCTTCGGCCTGCACCTGCTGGCCGCGCCCGGGGAGGATGCCGCGCTGCTGGCCCTCGCCGCCCGCGTGGAGGCCGCGCTGCCGCCCGCGCCTACCCCGCCCGTGTAATCATCGCCGCCAGGCCCCCGCCCGGCGGCGCCTGCTGTTCCGCGCCGCCGCTGATGAAAACGCGCGTGGTGCCGAAGATCGCGCCGACCATCCCGGACGCCACGGGGCGCATATGCTTGTCCGGGTCCAGCTCGCTCTCGAACACCGTCGTCCGCCGCCCACGCACCGCACCGCCCGGCCGTACGCCGACCTTCAGCAGCAGCGCCTCCGGCGCGCTCGCCGTGAACAGCCCATCGGCGTCGGGCGTGAGGCCCACGCGGCGCGCGAGCCGCATCAGCGCCGGCGCATCGATTATGTCGGAAAGCGGCTCCGTCGCCATCACCAGCTCGCCGCCCGCGCCGGGGACGTTCGCCAGCAGGATCACCTCGCAATGCGTCAGCTCCGTGCCGGAGAAGGCCATCACCCGCCGGCTGTGCAGCGCCGTGTCGCGCAGGATCGCCGCATCCGTCACGCGGTCCTCCGGCACCTCCCCCAGCGCGATCCCCGCGCCGAGCGCCGCCACCGCGCGCGATGTCGGCGTCGATCCCGCCCGCGCCGCGCGTTCCGGCGGCAGCGTCGCCAAGTGCCGGCGCGGCAGCACCGGGCTCTTCACCAGCACCAGCGCGACCTGGTCGGCGCCCGCCCCCGCATCCGCCATGGCGCGCCGCACGGCCTCCGCCACCGAAGCCGCATGGCCGCGCCCGCCATACTCCTCCACCGGGATCGGCGCCGTCGACGCGGTGCCGAGGGCGAGGCGCGGCGGCCCCGCGGGATCGCGCGGCGTCTCCATCTCCACCATCAGCGTGCCATGCGGCGTGATCACGCCCTCGCAACCCGTGGAGAAGATCAGCGTCGCCTCCCGGTCCCCCAGCGCCGCCTGCGTGGCCGCGATGGCGAGGTCGCGGGAGAAGTCGTTCAGCGTCGCCGTCCCCTCCGTCTTGCCGAGCACGGCGATCCGCCGGATGCGCCCCGGCGGCAGCCCGGCCAGCGCGGCCGCCAGGCCCCGCGCATCGCCCGGCCCTTCCATGTCGTAGTGGCGCAGCAGCACCGTCACGGCGTGGCTTCCAGACCGGCAATGCCGCCATGCGCCGCCGACCAGGCGACGGGATCGGCGAGGTAGCGCCGCAGCTCCGCCAGGTCATCCGCCGGCAGCGCGCCCCGCGCCTCCGCCGCTGCGACGACGTCATCCCAATCCGCCAGGCCGAACAGCCCCGGCCCCGCGCCGTCGGCGGCCACGCGATCGAAGATGCCCCATTTGAACAGCACGAAGATGCGCGCCACCTCCATCCCCGCGCGTTCCAGCGCGCGGCAATAGGCGCCCTTGCTGCGGCCATCGGTGGTCACGTCGCTCACCAGCAGCACGCGCGACCCCGGCCGCAGCGCACCTTCGATATGCGCATCCGCCCCGAAGCCCTGCGCCCGGCGCCGGACCACCGCGAAGGGCTGGTGAAAGCGTTCCGCCAGCATGGCGCCGAGGGCGATGCCGCCCTGTTCCGTCGCCGCCACCGCATCGAAGCCGGCGTGGCCGACCTCCGCCAGGATCCGCGCCTCCGCCCCCTCCAGCAGCGCGCGCCGCGCCAGCGGGAAGGAGAGGGCGCGGGGGATGTCGAGGTAGACCGGCGCCGCCCAGCCGGAGGAGAGCATGAAGGGCCGGTCCGGCCGCAGCAGGATCGCCCTTGTGTCCAGCAGCGCCTGCGCCGTGCGGCCAGCGATCGCGTCGTGCTCCATGTTACCGTCCCACCGCTTCCGCGCCGTTCAGCAGGATGGCCTGCAGCACCGCGGCCCCTTTCAGGAAATCCTCGAAGCCCATCGCTTCCCGCGGATTGTGGCTGCCATGCTCGTTGCGCACGAAGACCATGGCGGAGGGCACGCCCGCATTGGCGAAGATCGCGGCATCATGCCCCGCGCCGCTCGCCAGCACCTCATGCGCCATGCCGCCCGAATCGCACAAGCGTTTCGCCAGCGCCAGCAGCCGCCCATCCATCACCGCGGGCGGCGTGCGCACGGGCAGGCCGAGGTCGATGCGCACGCGCCGCTCCCGCGCGATCTCCAGCGCCTCGGCTTCCGCCAGCGCCTGGAAATCCTTCAGGGTTCGCTCGCTCTCGGAGCGGTATTCCAGCGTGAAGCGCACCTCCCCGGGCACGCGAGTCATCGCATGCTGCCTCGGATCCGTGGTCAGGATGCCGAAGGTCATCACCAGATCCTCGCCGCGTTCCAGCGCGTTGCGCCAGGTGGCGTCCAGCCGCATGGCGAAATCCGCCGTCGCCAGCACCGCATCCCGCCGCAGCCAGCGCGGCACCGCGCCGGAATGCGCGGCCTCCCCGGTCGCGGTCGCATGCGGGTGGCGGTGGTTGCCGCGGATGCCGGAGACGAGGCCCACGGGCACGCCGCGCGCCACCATCACCGGCCCCTGCTCGATATGCAGCTCCACGAAGTGGGAGAGCGAGGCGGGATCGACCAGCCGCGTGCCCGCTGCCACCGCGGCCACATCCGCCCCCTCCCGCGCCATGGCCGCGCGCAGGGTGAGCGTCGGGTCCTGCAGGCAGGCCAGCTCCATCCAGCCGGGCTCGAAGATCCCGAACAGGGCGGAGGAGCCGAGATAGGGGCGGCCGTACCAGGCGCTCTCCTCCCCCCGCATCACGAACAGCACCAGGCTGCGCGCCCGTGGCCCCGCCCGCTGCGCGCCGAGCAGCGCCAGCAGCCCCGCGATCACCCCAGCCGCGCCATCGAAATTGCCGCCCTGCGGCACGCTGTCGAGGTGCGACCCGCAGGCCGCGGCGGGGAGCGACGGGTCCGTCCCCTCCAGCGTGACGACCAGGTTCGCCGCCGCATCCCAGGCGCAATGCAGCCCGGCGTCCCGCGCGATCGCCTCGATGCGCCGCATCGCCGCCGTCTCGCCGGCGCCGTAGGTCTCCCGCGTGATGCCGGTGCCGTCGAAATGCGCCTCGCGCAGCGCCTCGAACAGCCCGCGCGCCAGGGCAGCGAGGTCGGGGGCGATGGCGGGCAGGGGCGTCTCCATCCGGGGATGCTGGCGCGCCAGCCCGATCTGGGCAAGAACGGGGGACCCCTTGGCGGTGGCGCCGGGGCGACCCACCATCACAGCCACACCGAACCGGGCGCTCCATGGACAACGACGAGTTCCTCATCCTCCGCAGCGGCGAAGCCACGGGCCTGGTGACGCCGGCGGAAGCGCTGGACGCCATCGAGGATGCCTGGCGGGACTACGCCACTCATCGCCAGGTGCTGTCCAACCCGCCCGCGCTGGGGCTTCAGGGACAGGATGCGCGCTTCAAGGTGAAGGGCGCGGTGCTGCCCGGCGCGGGGCTCGCGGGCTTCCGCATGATCGCGGATGCGCAGGCCGGCGCGCAGGACTGGTTCTGGCTGGCCGATGCCGTCACCGGCCGGCCGCTGGCGATGATGGACGAATACGGGCTGCACTGCCTGCGCACCGCGGCCACCGGCGCGCTGGCGGCCAGGATGCTCGCGCGCCCCGGCGCGACGCGCGCCGCGCTGATCGGCGCGGGCCGCATCGCCGCGCAGGTTCCCGCCTGCCTCGCCGCGGCGCTGCCGGGCCTCACGGATCTTCACGTCGCCGCACGGCGCGCGGAGGCGGTGGAGGAGTTCGTCGCCAAGGCGCCGAAGGACCTCTCCCTCGCGCTGCACGCCGCGCCCTCCATCGCGGAGGCGGTGCGCGATGCCGATATCGTCATCACCATCACCTCCGCCACCGAGACCTTTCTCGATGCCTCGATGGTCAAGCCGGGCGCCACGGTGATCGGCCTCGGCGATGTGGAGCTGAACGCGGATCTGCTCGGCTGGGCGAACCGCTTCGTGGTGGATGATCTCGTCTTCGCGCTGACCATCGGCAATGTCGGCGCCTGGATCGGCAGCAAGGCCCTGACGGCGGAGGCGGTGACCGCGCGGCTCGATGCCGATGTGGGGGAGATTGTCGGCGGCATGAAGCCGGGCCGTGTGACGGACAGCGACAATGTCCTCGCCATCATCCAGGGCATGGCGATCGGCGACCTGGCGCTGGCGGTGCTCGCCTGGCGCAAGGCGCGGCTGCGCCGGCTTGGCATCCGCGTCGGCCTGGGCGCCGCGCCCAACCCGCATCTCCGCGGCCCCACGCCACGCCGGAACCGCGCGCTGATCCGCTGAGGGTCGCTCTCCCGGGTTGACTTCGCCGGGCCGCGCTAGAACATCTGGGCCTTGAACCAGCAGGGCCCAGCATGGACCTCGTCCCGGCCGCCTTTCCCGTGGCCGAACGCAATGCGGTGGTGATCGAGAGTGCCCCGGTGGGGCGCCGCTACCATCGCCTGCGCCTCGACGCGCCCGACCTCTCTGCCCTCAGCCGTCCCGGGCAATTCTTCCACCTGCTCTGCCGCGATGCCGGCGGCAGCGGGCCCTATCTGCGCCGGCCCATGAGCATCTGGCGCTGCGGGGCCGAGGAACCGCTCGGCTTCCTCTTCCATGTGAAGGGCAGGGGGACGGCGGCGCTGGCGGCGCTGCGGGCGGGGGACCGGCTTTCCGTCGTCGGCCCGCTCGGCCAGGGTTTCTCCCTGGATCCTTCCTGGCGCCGCATCCTGATCCTCGCGCGCGGCGTCGGCCTCGCCACGCTGGCGCCGCTGACGCAGGCGGCCGCGAGGCTCGGCATCGCGGTGGAGGCGGTGCTGTCCGCGCGCGACGCGCCGGACCTGATGGCGGAGGAATTCTCGGGCCACTCCGGCGCGCATGTCTTTCCCGTGCTCGATGCCGATGGCAGCAGCGATCCCCCGGCCGTGGAGGCGCTGCTGCGCGCGCGCTTCGAGGCCGCGCGGCCGGATGCCGTCTTCACCTGCGGATCGAATCGCCTGCTGCTGCTGCTGCAGCGCCTCGCCGCCGACTACGCCATCCCCGGCCAGGTCGCGCTGGAACAGCAGATGGGCTGCGGGCTCGGCATGTGCTTCTGCTGCGTGCGCCCGATCCGCGCGCCGGATGGCGGCACCGTCAACCTCCGCGTCTGCGCGGAAGGCCCGGTCTTCGACCTGCAGGCGGCACTGGGATGGTAGACCTGACCACGCGCATCGGCGCGATCACGCTGGCCAACCCCGTCATGCCGGCCTCGGGCACCTTCGGCCCCGAGCTCGCGCAGGTCTTCGACCTGGATGCGCTGGGCGCGCTGGTCACGAAATCCGTCACGCCGGAACCGCGCGCGGGCAACGCGCTGCCGCGTCTCTGCGAGACGGAGGCCGGAATCCTCAATTCCATCGGCATCCCGGGGAAGGGGCTCGACCACTTCATCGCGAACGCCATTCCCGAATGGCGCCGCTTCCGACCGCCGCTCATCGTCTCCCTCTCCGCCGGCACGAATGCCGCCTTCGCCGAGGCCGCTTCGCGCCTGGCCGCGACCCCCGGCATCGCCGCGATCGAGGCCAATATCTCCTGCCCCAATCTGGAGGAGGATGGCCGCGCCTTCGCGATGTTCCCGGAAAGCGCGGCCGCCGCGATCGCCGCCATGCGCGCGCGCTGCGCCCTGCCGATCTGGGCCAAGCTCTCGCCCAATACCGGCGACATCGCCGCCGTCGCCCGCGCGGTGGAGGACGCCGGCGCGGATGCGGTGGTCGTGGCCAACACCATCCTCGGCCTTGCTATCGATATCGAGACGGCACGGCCACGGCTCGGCGCCGGCATGGGCGGTTTCTCCGGCCCCGCCTTCAAGCCCATCGCGCTGCGCCTGGTGTGGCAATGCGCGCAGGCCGTGCGCATCCCCGTCATCGGCGTCGGCGGCATCGCGACAGCGGAGGACGCCGTCGAATTCATGATGGCCGGCGCCACCGCGGTGCAGGTCGGCACGGCCAGCTTCATCAGCCCGACGGCCATGGTGCAGGTGATCGACGGGCTCAGGGGCTTTTGCACCCGCCGTGGTTTCACGCGCAGCGCTGACCTCACGGGGCTGGCGTTGCCGGGCCGGCAGCTCGCTGCCGAATAGGCACGGGTTGACAGGGCAGGGCGGCTGCCCCTGATAGTGCTTAGTCCTCGAAGGAATAAGCACCATGCTGCGCCAGGAGCAGAACGAGCTCGTCACCCGCACCGGCCCCGGCACGCCCATGGGCAAGCTCTTCCGCTCCTACTGGATTCCCGCGCTGCTGGCGGAGGAATTGCCGGAGGATGGCTGCCCGCCCGTGCGCATCAAGCTGCTGTCGGAGCGCCTGCTGGCGGTGCGTGACAGCGAGGGCCGCTACGGGCTGATCGACGAATTCTGCGCCCATCGCGGCGTCTCGCTCTGGTTCGGCCGCAACGAGGAAGGCGGCATCCGCTGCCCCTATCATGGCTGGAAATACGACGTGACCGGGCAATGCGTGGAGGTGCCCAGCGAGCCCGCCGAGAACGGCTTCTGCAGCAAGATCAAGCTGACCGGCTACAAACTGACGAAAATCGGCGACATCCTCTGGGCCTATATGGGGCCGGCGGAGAGCGAGCCGCCGCTGCCGGAATGGGAATTCGCGCGTGTTGCCCCTGCCCAGACCTTCACCAGCAAGCGCCTGCAGGAATGCAACTGGCTGCAGGCGATGGAAGGCGGGATCGACTCCTCCCACGTCTCCTGGCTGCATCGCGGCGCGCTCAACTCCGACCCGCTCTTCAAGGGCGCCAAGGGCAACCAGTACAACCTCCGCGACGCGAAGCCGGTCTTCGAGGTGGTGGAGGCGCCGGGCGGCCTCTACATCGGCGCGCGCCGCAATGCGGAGGATGGAAAATACTACTGGCGCATCACGCCCTGGGTGATGCCGAGCTTCACCATGGTGCCGCCGCGCGGCGACCACCCCGTGCATGGCCATTTCTGGATCCCGATCGACGACGAGAATTGCTGGGCCTGGTCCTTCGACTACCACCCGACCCGCGCGCTGACGGCGCATGAGCGCCAGGCGATGATCGATGGCCACGGGATCCATGTGACCTATGTCCCCGGCACCTATCGCCCCGCCGCCAACAAGGACAATGACTACCTGATGGACCGCGCCGCGCAGAAGCGGGGCGATACCTATTCGGGCGTCGCCGGCATCGCCATGCAGGATGCGTCGCTGCAGGAAAGCATGGGCCCCATCGTGGACCGCACGAAGGAGAACCTCGTCTCCACCGACAACGGCATCATCATGGCCCGCCACCGGCTGATGCGCGCCGCGAAGGCGCTGGCCGAGAAGGGCGTGCTGCCGCCCGGCCGCGACGTGGCCCACCAGCGCGTCCGCTCCGCCGCCGTCATCCTCCCGCCCGACCAGGCCTTCAAGGACGCAGCCGCCGAGGACCTGAAGGTGCGCGAGGGCGTGAAGCAGTCCTCCGTCTGATGGAATCGCAATCGGCCCGCGCGACGACGGCGGCGGAATCCCGCTTCCGGATCGCCAACCCCAACTCCCTGCCGCGCACGACGGCGATCGTCCCGCTCGACTCCGCCGCGGCGGCGACGCTGGCGGAGCTGCGCGACGGCCCCTGGCAGCGCGCCATCTTCGTGGACATCGACCAGGGCGGCGACTGGATCGCCGAACTGCCCACCCGCACCCGCGCGCTGGTCGCGGCGATCACGGAAGCGAACCTCGTCCTGCTGGTCGCCACCGCCGGCGCCGATGCCCGCGCCGCCGCCGTGGTGGCGGAGGCCGCGCAAGCCCATGGCCGCATGATCGCCGCCGTGGTGCTGGACAGCGGCGATGCCGATCCCGCCGCGCTGGAACGCAGCCTCGCCGCGCTGCGGCCCCATGCCGGCATGCTCGTGCTGGCCGATGGCACGGACTATGTCAGCGCGATGCTGGAGGCGCTGCGCGCGTGACCCGCCACATCGTCATCATCGGCGGCGGCCAGGCCGGCGGCCGCTTCGCGGAAGCGCTGCGCCGCGGCGGCAGCGACGCGCGCATCACGCTGCTGGCCGAGGAACCCCACGCCCCCTATGAACGCCCGCCGCTGTCGAAGGATGTGCTGGCCGGCAAGGCGGCGCCCGACAGCACCCGCATCGCCGTCGATTGGACGGCGCTCGGCATCGATATCCTCGAAGGCGTGCGTGCCGAAGCCATCGACCGGGCCGCGAAGCGCGTGCAGCCCGCCGGCGGCGCCGCGCCCATCCCCTACGACACACTCGTGCTGGCAACGGGTGCGCGCCCGCGCCGCCTGGCCGCGCTGACGGACCCGGACCTGCCCGTCTTCGCGCTGCGCAGCCTGGCCGATGCCGCCGCGCTGCAAGCCATCCTCACCCCCGGCCGGCGCATCCTGCTGGTCGGCGGCGGCGTCATCGGGCTGGAGGTCGCGGCGACGGCCGCCAGCCTCGGCGCCCATCCCGTCGTGGTCGAACTCGCCCCTCGCCTCATGCCCCGCGGCTGCCCGCCCGCCATGGCGGACCGCCTGCTGGCCCTGCACCGCGCCCGCGGCGTGGAGGTGCATCTCGGCACCGGCGTCATCGCCGTGGACTGGTCCGGCGCCGGTATCCTGGCCACGCTGGGCAATGGGGAGCGCATCGAGGCCGATGGCAGCGTGCTCGGCATCGGCGCCGCGCCGGATGAGGGCCTGGCCGCCGCCGCGGGGCTCCGCACCCAGGACGGCATCCTGGTCGATGGCCATGCGCGCAGCCTGGATGACCCGGACGTGCTCGCCATCGGCGACGTCGCGCGCCACCCCCTGCCGCGCTTCGGCGTGACGCTGCGCCAGGAAAGCTGGCGCCATGCGGAGGCGCAGGCCCGCCACGCCGCCGCCGCGCTGCTCGACCCCGCGCTGCCCGATTACGACGATGTCCCCGGCTTCTGGTCCGACCAGCACGGCACGCGCCTGCTGGTGGAAGGCCTGCCGGGCGAAGGCGAGGAAATCCTGCGCGCCGGCGCCACGGAATCCAGCTGGCACCTCGCCCCCGATGGCCGCCTGGTCGGCGCCGCGACGATCGGCGACAGCAAGGCCATGGCCGTCGCCCGCCGCCTCATTGCCGCCGGCGCGCGGCCCGATCCCGCGCGCCTGGCGGACCCCGCCACCGATCTTCGCGCCCTGCTACGCTGAACACGGCCAGACCGCGCCCCATGCAGGGCGCGGCGGCCCCGAGGAGAAACGTTCCATGACGCTGCTGCGCCGCCGCGCCCTGCTCGCCACGCCGCTTGCCGCCGCCGCCATCCCGGCGCGGGCGCAGGATGCCTGGCCCAACCGCCCCATCCGCATCATCGCCCCCTTCGCGCCGGGCGGCAGCGCGGACACGCTCGGCCGGCTGGTGGCGCAGGAACTGCAGACCGCGCTCGGCCAGCCCGTGGTGGTGGAAAACCGCCCCGGCGCCGGCGGCGTGCTGGGCTCGCTGGCCGTCGCGCGCAGCGCGCCGGATGGCACCACCTTCGTCATCTCCGGCATCGCCAGCCATGTCGTGGCGCCGGCCATCAACAGCGCGGCCGGCTTCGACCCGGTGCGGGACTTTTCTCACATCGCCTTCCTCGGCGGCCCCCCCACCGTCTTCGTCGTCAACAACAGCGTGCCCGCCCGCACGCTGGCGGAATTCGTGGCGCTCGCCCGTGGCGGCCAGCGCTTCGCCTTCGGCTCGCCGGGTGCGGGCACGCATGGCCACCTCTTCGG
Source organism: Falsiroseomonas ponticola (assembly GCF_016805305.1). Lineage (GTDB taxonomy): Bacteria > Pseudomonadota > Alphaproteobacteria > Acetobacterales > Acetobacteraceae > Falsiroseomonas > Falsiroseomonas ponticola. The sequence goes on from NZ_JAERQN010000002.1 coordinate 592,114, forward strand.
CATCGCCTTCATGAACGCGGCGGGGTTCGAGATGGACCACATCCCCTATCGCGGCGCCGGCGCCGCCATGGGCGACATCATCGGCGGCAGCGTGCCCGCGGGCTCCATCACCCTCTCCTCCGCCGCCGGCGCCATCCGGGGCGGCCAGGTGCGCGCCCTCGCGCTCACCACCCCGACCCGCCCGCGGACCTTCCCGGACCTGCCGACCTTCAGCGAGCAGGGCTTCCCCCAGCTATCGGCCATGACCTGGTTCGGCCTGTCCGGCCCCGCCGGCCTGCCCGCGCCGATCGTGGAACGCCTCAATCGCGAAACCGTCCGCGCCATGGCGCTGCCGCGCATCCGCGAAAGGCTGGAAGCCGATGCGACGGAGGCCGTATCCATGACCGCGGCGGAATACACCCGCTTCATCGAAACCGAGACCGCGCGCTGGGCCCCCATCGCCCGCGCCGCCGGTGTCCGCGCCGAATAGGAAAGCCCTGCCCATGCCCCTGCTGCCCCTCTGCGCCACCACCGCCATCGCGGATGGAGAAGGCCAACGCGTGGACACGCCCGAAGGCGCCTTCGCCGTCTTCAACCTGGGCGGCGAGTTCTTCGTCCTCGACAACACCTGCACCCATGGCCCCGGCAACCTCGGCGACGGCTTCATCGAGAACGAGGAAGTCGAATGCGACTTCCACCAGGGCCGCTTCTCCATCCGCACCGGCGCCGCGACCGCCGCCCCCTGCATCGATCCCGTCCGCGTCTGGGATGTCGTGATCCAGGACGGGCAAATCTGCATCGACCCGAAGGCCGGGCACTACGCCGTATGAGCCTTCCCGTATTGGCCATCGCGCTCGGCGATCCCGCCGGCATCGGCCCTGAACTCGCGCTGAAGGCCGCGCTGCATCCCCGCACGCGGCAACTCTGCCGCCCGGTCCTGGTGGGCGATCCCGGCGTCATCGCCATCCACGCCGCCGGCGCCGGCATCACCGCGCGCTTGGTGGAACGCGCGGACGCCGCGGACGCCGAGGCGCTGCCCGACACGGTCGATATCCTGCCCCGCCAGCACTTCGCCCCCGGCGAATTCGCCCTCTCCAGCGTCACCGCCCGGAACGGCCGCGCGGCGCTGGACAGCGCCGCCGCCGCCATCGCCGCCGCCCGCACGGGCCAGGTCCATGCCGTGCTGGCCGCGCCGATGAACCAGACCGCCATCGCCGCCGCCGGCATCGCCTTCGACGGCTACCCCACCTTCGTCGCCCGCGAATGCGGCATGGCGGAGGAGGATGTCTTCCTCATGCTCTGCTTCGACACCACGCGCATCGTCCACGTCACGCTGCACGTCCCCGTCGCCCGCGCGCTGCAGCTGCTGACGCGGGATCGCATCACCGCCGCCATCCTCGCCGCCGACAGCGCCCTCAAGCGCCTCGGCATCGCGAAGCCCCGCATCGCGGTCGGCGGCCTCAACCCCCATGCCGGGGAAGGCGGCCTCTTCGGGACCGAGGACGACACGACCACCGCCCCCGCCATCGCCGCCGCCCGCGCGGCCGGCGCGCAGGTGGATGGGCCCTTCGGCGCCGACACCATGTTCCACAAATCGGGCTACGACGCCTTCACGGTCATGCTGCACGACCAGGGGCACATCGCCGCCAAGATGGTGGCGGCGCATCGCACGGCGGGCCTCACCATCGGCGCCCCCGTCCTCTTCTCCTCCGTGGCCCATGGCTCCGGCCATGACATCGCCGGCCGCGGCCAGGCGAACCCGACCGCGATGATCGAGGCGGTGGCCCGGCTCTGCGGCGCCGGCTGAGGCCTCAGCCCCGCCGCATGGCGCCCCGGATCGCGTCCAGCAGCGTGTCCATGTCGCGCTGGAAGGTGGGGCCATTGGCGTAGCCATCGGGGTCGCCGGCGCGTTCCATGAAGCGGCGCCAGACCGGCGTCGCCATGCCCTGGCGGAAGCGGTCATGCAGCCAGCCCGTCATCTCCTCCGTCAGCCCGGCGGGGCCGACCCAGCCCTTCATGTTCTCCGCCACCAGGTCGCTGCCCAGCTCCCGCATGGTGGGCACCTGCGGATAGGCGGGGTGGCGTTCGGCGGTGGTCACGGCCAGCGGCAGCATGTCCCCCGACGCCACCAGCCCGCCCAGCTCGTCGGAGGCCTGCACCGCCAGGTCGATCTGCCCCGCCAGCAGCGCCTGCTGCTGCGGCCCGCCGCCGGTATAGGGCACGTGCAGCAGCTCCGTCCCCGTCGCGCGTTCGAACATGATGAAGATGGAATGGGACAGCGTGCCGACGCCGGAGCTGCCATGGGTGATGCCGCCGCGATTGGCCTTCGCGGCCTCGATCACCTGGGCGAGGGTGGTGAACCGGCCCCCGCGCCCGCGCGTGCAGATGAAATGCGCGTTGCGCGTCAGGCGGATGACGGCGGAGAAGCTGCGCTTCGGGTCATAGGGCAGGTCCCGGTGGGCGGGCAGGGAGGTGCTCTCCGACCCCCCCGCCATCAGCAGCGTATGGCCATCCGGCGCCGCGCGCGCCACCTGCTCGGCGGCGATCGCCCCGCCCGCCCCGGGGCGGTTCACCACCACCAGCGGCACGGGGAAGGCGGGTGTCACGGCCTCCACGATGGTGCGGGCGATGATGTCGGTGCCGCCGCCCGGCGCGAAGCCGACGATCAGCTGCATCGGCCGCGTCGGCTGCCAGCCGGTCTGGGCGCGGGCCGAGACGGGGAGGAGGAGGGGGGTCGCGAGCAGGCTGCGGCGCGTCAGGCGCATCGGATGTCTCTCCCAGGGGCGCCCTCTGCGGGGCGGATCGGGGGAGCATGGCGGCGACCGGCCCCGCCTTCAATCGCCCTCGTCCGGGATGTTCAGCAGGCTTCCGCAGGCCTTGCAGTGCACCGCATCCGGGTCGTGGCGCATCAGGCCGCAGCTCTCGCAGCGGAAGCGCACCTTGGCCGGGCGGAACAGCGCCTGCGCCAGGCGCAGGAACAGCGTGACGCCCGCCAGCATGATGACGACGGTGGTCAGCCGCCCCCCGGTGCCCGCCAGGGTGATGTCGCCGAAGCCCGTCGTGGTCAGCGCCGTGACGGTGAAGTAGAGCGCATCCGCCCAGTTGGTGATGTCCGGGTTCACCCGGTGCTGCGTGGCATGCACCACGCCCGTCATCACGATGATGAAGACCAGCAGGTCGGCCGCCGCCACCACCGCTTCCTGGTTCCGCCGGAAGGCGGGCAGGTCCTGCCGCAGATGGATCACCAGCCGGGCGGAGCGCAGCAGCCGCAGCGTCCGCAGGCTGCGCAGGAACCCCCACCCCGCGAAGAAGGGCGCCAGCAGGAAGGAGACGACGGCCAACAGGTCCGCGATGCCCGCGGGGTGCAGCAATTCCCGCCTTGCGGCGCGCGAGGATCGCAGCCGCAGCGCCATCTCCCCCACCAGCACCAGCCCCACCGCGATGTCGATCGCCAGCACGGTGGTGGTCTCGGGCAGGAAGGATTCCAGGATCACCCAGCCCAGCGCCGCCAGGTCCAGCGCCAGCAGCCCATAGGCCGCCAGCGCCCCCGGCCGGCCGCCCACGCCCTGGAACTGGGGCAGGGTGCTCAGGGCCGCAACCCGAAGCCGAGGCCGGGGGTCTCCGGCACCACGATGCGCCCGCGCTCGACAGCGGGGTGGTGCGCGAAGCGGTCGCGCAGCGCCGCATGGGCGCCGTGGACTTCCAGCATGCCGCCATGGGCGTGGCCGGCCATGGCGGGCAGGCTCGCCGCCTCGAACCCGCCGGCGCCGGTCACGGGCACGCCATGCGCCTCCGCCAGGGCCATGATCCGCAGCATCGACGTGATCCCGCCGCAGAAGGCGGCGTTGGGCTGCAGGATATCCAGCGCGCCCTGCGCCAGCACGTCCCGGAACCAGCCCGGCGACTGCATCATCTGGCCGGAGGCGAGGGGAATGGCGGTCGCGCGGCGGAGTTCGGCCAGCGCGGCGATGTCGTTGTCCCGCACCGGTTCCTCGAAGAAGGCGATGTCGCAGTCGGCCACCATCGCCGCCAGCCGCTTCGCCTCCGCGACCGTGAAGCCGCAATTGGCGTCGAGCATCAGGGGCGCGTCGCCGATGGCGCGCCGCACCGCGCGGATGCGCGCCGCGTCTTCCGCCAGCGGCCGCCCGGTGCCGACCAGCACCTTCACACCGGCGAAGCCTTCCGCCAGCGCGGCCTCGCAGGCCGCCACCAGCTCGCTTTCCGCGAAGGCCGGCATCCCCGCGGTGGCATAGGCCGGCACCGAATCCCGCGCGCCGCCCAGCAGCCGCGCCACGGGCATCCCCAGCGCCTTGCCCTTGATGTCCCACAGCGCGAGGTCGAGCGCGGAGAGCGCCGCGACGAAGGGCCCGGTGGCGCCGCGCGGGTTCAACCGCTTGGCCAGCATCCCCCGCAGCGCCTCATGCGCCATCGGGTCCTGCCCCGTCACGGCCTGCGCGAATTCCCCGTTCAGCAGCGCCACGACCTGCGCGGAGAGGAAGCGGCCGGTCAGCCCTTCGCCGAAGACGCCCGCATCGGTCTCGACCCGCAGCCGCACGAAGCTCAGGCTCTCCCGCCCCGCATAGGCATCCGCGGCCCTGGCGGGCTTCAGATGCTCCGCGGCGGCAGTGAGCCCCGTGATCTTCATCAGCGCGTCGGCTTCGGCGGCGTCACGCTGTAATCATAAAAGCCCTTGCCGGATTTCCGGCCGAGCCACCCGGCCTCGACATATTTCCGCAGCAGCGGGCTCGGCCGGTACTTGCTGTCGCCCATGCCGGCCTGCAGCACCTCCATCACCGCCAGGCAGGTGTCGAGCCCGATGAAGTCGGCCAGCTCCAGCGGCCCCATCGGGTGGTTGCAGCCGAGCTTCATGCCCGTGTCGATGGAGACGATGTCGCCCACACCTTCCTGCAGCGCGACGCAGGCCTCGTTGATCATCGGCAGCAGGATGCGGTTGACGATGAAGGCGGGATAGTCGGCGGCATAGGCGACGGTCTTGCCCATGCGCTCCGCCAGCGACGCCACGGCCTGCACCGTCGCATCCTCCGTCGCCAGGCCGCGGATCACCTCGACCAGCTTCATCATCGGCACGGGGTTGAAGAAATGCATGCCGACGAAGCGGCCCGGCCGGTCCGTCGCCGCCGCCAGCCGCGTGATGGGGATGGAGGAGGTGTTGGACGCCACCAGCGCATCGGCGCGCAGATGCGGCGTCAGGGTCGCGAAGATCTTGAGCTTGAGGTCCTCCCGCTCCGTCGCGGCCTCGATCACCAGGTCGCACTCGGCGAAGCGGGCATAGTCCGTCGTGGTGGCGATGCGGGCCAGGGCCGCGTCCTTGTCGGCGGCGGCCAGGGTGCCCTTCTGTACCTGGCGGTCCATGTTCTTCGTGATGGTGGCGACGGCCTTGGCCAGCGCCGCCTCCGCCACGTCCAGCATCACCACCTCGATGCCCGCCTGCGCCGCGACATGGGCGATGCCGTTGCCCATCTGCCCCGCGCCGATGACGCCCAGCTTCTGGATCGTCGCCATCATTCACTCCCCCTTACATGAAAAACGCCGGGGCCGCCCGCGAAGGGGCCGCCACCGGCGCATCCGTCTCCCCGCCGAAGCGGATCGTCCTACTTCCGGTCGAGCTCGGCCTCGAGTTCCGGGATCACCTTGAAGACGTCGCCCACCAGGCCGTAATCGGCCACCTGGAAGATCGGCGCCTCCTCGTCCTTGTTGATGGCGACGATGACCTTGCTGTCCTTCATGCCCGCCAGGTGCTGGATGGCGCCGGAGATGCCGAAGGCCATGTAGAGTTCCGGCGCCACGATCTTGCCGGTCTGGCCCACCTGCATGTCGTTCGGCGCATAGCCCGCATCGACCGCGGCGCGGGACGCACCGATGGCGGCGCCGAGGCGATCCGCGACCCCTTCCAGGATCTTGAAGCTGTCGGAGGACCCCATGGCGCGGCCGCCGGAGACGACGACGCGCGCCGCCGTCAGCTCCGGCCGTTCCTGCTTCACGATCTCCGCGCCCACGAAGCTGGAGACGCCGGGATTCGCCGCCGCGGCCGCATCCTCGATGGCGGCGCTGCCGCCCTCGGCCGGGATGGGGTCGAAGCTGGCGGCGCGCACCGTCATCACCTTCTTCGCGTCGCTGGTCTTCACGGTCGCCAGCGCATTGCCGGCATAGATGAAGCGGCGGAAGGTGTCCGGCCCCTCCACGCCCGCGACATCGCTGATGATCTGCACGTCGAGCAGCGCGGCCACGCGCGGCATCACGTTCTTGCCGGCGGCGGAGCCCGGCGCCAGCAGCGCGTCATAGGCGGGCGCGAGGGAGACGAGCAGCGCCGCCACCGGCTCCGCCAGCGCCACGCCGTCGCCGGACGCGACCAGCACCTTGGCCACCCCCGGCAGCTTCGCCGCGGCCGCGGCGCCTTCCGCGCCCAGCACCAGCACATGGATGTCGCCGCCCAGCTTCTGCGCGGCCGCGACCGCGCTGCGGGTGGGCTGGGAGACCGTTTCGCCGCGATCGGCGAGGACCAGGACGGCCATGGTTCAGATCACCTTCGCTTCGTTGCGCAGCTTGTCCACGAGTTCGGCGACGCTGCCGACCTTCTTGCCCGCCTGGCGCTTCGGCGGCTCCTCCACCTTCAGCACCGTCAGCCGCGGCGTGACATCGACGCCGAGATCGGCCGGCTTCACCGTCTCGATCGGCTTCTTCCGCGCCTTCATGATGTTGGGCAGGGACGCGTAGCGCGGCTCGTTCAGCCGCAGGTCGGCGGTGACGATGGCCGGCAGCGTCAGCGCCACCGTCTCCAACCCGCCATCGATCTCGCGCGTCACCTTGGCCGTGCCGTCCGCGATCTCGACCTTGCTGGCGAAGGTGCCCTGGCCCCAGCCCAGCAGCGCCGCCAGCATCTGGCCGGTGGCGTTCATGTCGTCATCGATCGCCTGCTTGCCCAGGATGACCAGCTGCGGGCCTTCCTTCTCCACCAGCGCCTTCAGGATCTTGGCGACGGCCAGCGGCTCCGTGCCCTCGGCCTCCACCAGGATGCCGCGGTCGGCGCCCATGGCCAGCGCGGTGCGGATCTGTTCCTGCGCCGCCGCGGGGCCCACGGAGACGGCGACGATCTCCGTCGCCACCCCCTTCTCCTTCAGCCGGACCGCTTCCTCGACCGCGATCTCGTCGAAGGGGTTCATGGACATCTTGACGTTCGCCGTCTCGACCCCCGTGCCATCCGCCTTCACGCGGACCTTCACGTTGTAGTCGACCACCCGCTTGACGGGGACGAGGATTTTCATCGGTTGCCGGATCCCTGGTCGGCGCCGGCGCGCGTGGTGCACCGGGCGCAAATCGCTGCCGCAAAAACGGGCCGGACCATAGGGCGGTGGGTCCGGCCGGGCAAGGCGCGGCGGCCCGGCCCGATGCTGCGCCTGCTCAGGCCTTCACGAGGACCAGGAGCAGGAACAGGACGAGCGTCACGCCCTGCATGACGACCCTGAGCCGCATGAGCTTGTTGGACCGGGCGCCGCCGCCATCCTCGCTGCGGACCAGCCCGACCATCCCCGCGAACATGATGCCGAGGGTCGCGAGCAGGGAAAGGATGACGAGAACCATCAGGAACGTGACCATGCCGGCAACATGGCACGGATCGGCCCCAGGGCAAGCCGCCGGCGCGCCGGCTAGCGGCGGGCGCCGGCAATCGCCCAGGCCCCGGCCAGCACCGCCGCCACGCACATCAGGAAGCCCGCCTGGTAGCCCCCGGTCGCCGCGATCAGCAGGGAAAAGGCGGGCGGCGCCACCAGCATCGTGACCGCGAAGGCGAAGGAAAGGGCGGAGGTCGCGGCCCCCACCTGGCCGGGCGGGGCCAGGCGCGCGGCCTCCGCCAGCATGATCCCGTTCCAGCCGATGGCGGTGGCCCCCATCACCACCCCCGCCAGGGTGACGACCATGATGGGCCAGCCGGCATCGGCGAAGGCCAGCGTGCCCCCCGCCACCCCGGCGCCGATGCCGCAGGCCACCAGCACCAGCCTGGCGCCCCAGCGATCCGCCAGCAGCGCCCAGCCGATGCGCCCCACCACGCCGGCCGCCTGCGCCAGCGCCAGGTGCAGCCCCGCCTGGCCCAGCGCCACCCCCAGCGCCGCCACCTGATAGGCCACGAAGAAGGTGGAGAAGCAGAACTGCGCCACCCCGTAGCCGCAGGACATGGCGGTCAGCCGCGCCAGCGCCGGGTCCCGCCGCAGCAGGCCGACGGCGGCCACGGATTCGCGCAGCAGCCCGCCGAAGCCGCTGGCGCCGCCGCCCGGCGCATCCCGCCCCTGGTCCAGCCCCGCCCGCAGCGGCTGGATCGCCACCGCCACCACCAGCGCGATCCCGGCCATGCAGAGAATGCTGGCCCGCCAGCCCGCCAGCAGCGCGATCGCCGGCGCCAGCGCCGCCACCACCATGGCCCCCAGCGGCACCCCCGCCTGCTTCAGGCTGAACACCAGCGCCCGGCGCCGGGGCGGCGTATGGGCGGCGATCAGGTGGCTGCCCCCCGGCGTCAGCGGCCCATGCCCCAGCCCCGCCACCAGGGCGGAGACCACCAGCGCCACCGGATGCCCGATCGCGGCGATGGCGATGCCCAGCCCCACCGCCAGCATGCAGACCTGCAGCATGCGGACGCCGCCCCAGCGCTGGATCAGCGGCCCGGTGAAGGGGCCGGAGAACAGCGCCCCCAGATAGACCAGCGCGGTGTGGAAGCCCGCCAGGCTGGCCGGCACGCCCGTTTCCGCCGCCATGGCCGGCGCCAGCACCGGCACCGTCAGGAAGGCCCCCATCCCCGCCAGATGCGCCGCCAGCAGCGCGACCATGATGGACCAGAGGGAGGGCGGGGCGATCGGCACCCCCCATCCTCCCCCGCGCCGCGCTGCGCTGCAACATAGGGTGACGCATCGCAGGGTTGACCGCGGCCCCCCCGGCAGGGTGTACCGCTGCGCCATGCGCGCCCTCATCCGTGCCTTCCTGATCCTCCTGCCGCTCCTCGCCGCCCCGGCGCTGGCGCAGGTCCCGGGCATGCCCGCACCCCCCGCGGCCACGCCCGCCGCCCCGGCCGCCACGCCCGCCGCCAGCCCGGCGGAGCTCGACCGGCTGCTCGGCCTGCTGCGGGACGATGCCCGGCGGGCGGAGCTGATGCGGACGCTGGAGGCCCTGGCCGCCGCCCAGCGCAACGGCACCGCCCCCGCCGCCGCCCCGGCGGCCGAGCCCGCCCCCGCCGCGGCCGCGGAACCCGCGCTGCTGGCCCCCAACACGCTCGGCGCCCAGCTGCTGATCGGCGCCCAGCAGCGCCTGCAATCCATCTCGGAGAGCATGGTGGCCGCCGTCCAGGCGGCGACGGACCTGCCCGCGCTCTTCACCTGGCTCGGCGGCATGGCGCGGGACCCGGTGACGCAGACCCGCGTGATCGATGCCGCCTGGAAGCTCGCCCTGCTGTTCGGCGCCGGGCTGGTGGCGGAATGGGGCGCGCGGCGCGGCCTGCGCCGCTGGTCGGACCGGCTGGACGCCATGGCCCCCCCGCCCGATGCGCGCTGGACCTGGGTGCGCCGCGTGCCGCTGGTGCTGGCCCGCTTCCTGCTGGACCTGGTGCCGGTCGCGGCCTTCGCCATCATCTCCTACGGCATGATCGGCTTCGTCCGGCCCCTGCCGACGACCGAGCTGGTGCTGCTGACGGCCAACAACAGCTACATGGCGCTGCGCGCCGTCATGGCCATGTCGCGCGTCCTCTTCTCCCCCAACTCCACCCACCTCCGCCTGGTCCCGGCCAGCGACGAGACGGCGGCCTATGTCACCATCTGGGTCCGCCGCATCGTCGTGGTGGCGCTGGCGGGCTACGCCATCGCGGAATCCGGCCTGCTCTTCGGCATGCCCTGGGCGGCCTATGACGCGGTGCTGCGGCTCGACCTGCTGATCGTCTCCCTGCTGCTGGTCATCGTCATCCTGCAGAACCGCGAAGCCGCGGCGCAGGCGCTGCGCGCGCCGGAGCTGGCGGAAGGGGAGAACCCGGACCGCATGCGCCGCATGATGCGCGGGCTGCGCGACCGGCTGGCGGATATCTGGCACCTGCTCGCCATCCTCTGGCTCATGGCGCTATGGGGCGTCTGGGCGCTGGAGATCCGGGACGGCTTCGAACGCCTGATCCGCGTCTCCGCCACCACCATCCTGATCCTGGCCCTGGCCAAGCTGGCGGATGAGCTGGCGCGCCGCGCCATCATCCGCGGCTTCGCCATCGGCCCCGACATGGCCCGCCGCTATCCGGGGCTGGAAGCGCGGGCCAACCGCTACCTGCCCGTGCTGAAGGGCCTGGTGACGCTGGTCATCGGCGTGCTCGCCCTGCTGTTCCTGCTGGAAAGCTGGGGGATCGAATCCTTCGCCTGGTTCCGCCGCGGCCAGCTCGGCGCCCGCCTCCTCTCCTCCCTCGTCTCGGTCGGCCTGACCATCGTCACGGCCATCACGGTCTGGGAACTCGCGAACGCCGCGATCGAACGCTACCTGACGAAGCTGTCGCGCGACGCCAAGGCGGCCCGCAGCGCCCGCGTGCGCACGCTGCTGCCCATGCTGCGCACCGTGCTCTCCGCCGCCATCCTGATCTTCATCGCGCTGAACGTGCTGACCGAGATCGGCGTCAACGTCGCCCCCCTGATCGCCGGCGCCGGCGTCGTCGGCCTCGCCATCGGCTTCGGCTCCCAGACCCTGGTCCGCGACGTCATCACCGGCATCTTCCTGCTGTTCGAGGATGCGGTCGCGGTCGGCGACGTGGTGCAGGTGGGCGGCCTCTCCGGCGTGGTGGAACAGCTCTCCATCCGCTCCATCCGGCTGCGCGCCCAGGATGGCAGCGTCCACATCATCCCCTTCAGCGCCGTCACCACCGTCACCAACATGACGCGCGACTTCAGCTTCGCCGTGCTCGACGTCTCCGTCGCCTATGGGGAGGATACGGACCGCGTGGTGGCGGTGATGAAGGAGGTCGCGGCCGAGATCCGCGCCGACCCGAAATTCGCCCCCATCATCCGCGACGAGATGGAGGTGCTGGGCGTGGAGCGGCTGGCGGATTCCGGCGTGCTCATCCGCGCCCGCATCAAGGGGGAGCCGACGGCGCGCTGGGCGGTGGGGCGGGAATTCAACCGCCGCATCAAGCAGCGCTTCGACAAGCTCGGCATCGAGATCCCGTATCCCCACCAGAAGCTCGTCATCGACCGGGCGGAGAACAAGCACCCGGCCGAGGACCTGGCCGATGCCCCCCCGGCCAAGGCGTAGCGCGTGACATCCGGCCGCGCCGCTGCTAGCGTGGCCGGGTGACGACGCTCCGGACCCTGACCCTGCGGATTGCTGGGGGCCGAATTACCGGCCCGGCCGCCTGACCCGCGCCCCCGATGGGGGGCGTGGTCGCGCGTTGCCGGGTGCCTGGTCCCTTCGTCGCCCTTCCGGAGCCTTTCGTCAGATGTCCGATTTCCTCGATGCCGAGGCGCTGGTCGCCGCGCGCTTCACCGTCTCCGCCGATGCCTTCCCCGGCCTGCTCTCCCGCGTGCTGGAGCCCTTCGCCAAGCGGGACCTGGTCCCCGACCTGGTCCGCGCGACGCGGGAGGGGGATGGCATGCGGGCGGAGGTCGCGCTGCACGCCATGCCGCTCGGCATGGTCCATCTCGTCGCCGGCAATCTCGGCCAGATCATCGGCGTGCGGCGGGTGGAGGCGATGGAAGGCCGCGTGGTGCGCCTCGCGGCCTAGCCGCGGCCAGCATCTGGCGGCCTAGCCGCGGCAAGCACCTCGCGGCCTAGCCGCGGCCAGCATCTGGCGGCCTGGCCGCGGCCAGCATCTGGCGGCCTGGCACCGCCCCGGGGAGGGCGCGGCGTAACGACCGCGCCATCCGATTGAAGCGGCAGGGCCACGGGGCCATTTCCGGCGCATGAGCTACCTCCTCGCCATCCTCGTCCCGCCGCTCGCCATCCTGCTCCAGGGCCGGCCCTTCCAGGCCGTGTTCAACGGCATCCTGTGGCTGGGCGGCCTGCTCTTCATCCTGCTGCCCTTCCTGGTGGGGCAGGGGGCCTGGCTGCTGGCCGTGATCTGGGCGGTCATCGTCGTCTACAACCGCCGGAGCGAGGCGCGCGACCGCCGCCTGATCGAGGAAGCGCTGCGCCGGCGGGGCTGACCTACCCCCCGGCCGCCCGCGCCATGACCAGGTAGTTGACGCCGAGGTCCCGGCTCTCCCGCCACCCGCCCGTCAGCGGGTCCATCGTCATCCCCGCGATGTCGGTCACGCGCAGCCCGGCGCGCTTCAGCCCCGCGCCCAGTTCCCCCGGCGTGACGAACATCCGCCAGTCATGCGTGCCGATGGGCAGCAGCCGCAGCAGGTATTCCGCGCCGAGCTTGGCCATCAGGAAGGACCGCGCCGTGCGGTTGAGCGTGGAGAGGAAGACCGGCCCCGCCGCCAGCCCGGCCAGCGCCGCGTAGAAGGTTTCCCTCTCCTCCACATGCTCCACCACCTCCAGCGCGACGACGGCATCGAAGCGCCGCCCCTCCGCCAGCAGGTCCTCGGGCCCGCCCTCCCGGTACTCGATCTCCAGCCCCCCCGCCGCCGCATGGGCCCGCGCCGCGGCCAGGGCATCGGCGGCCGCATCCACCCCCGTCACCCGCGCGCCGAACCGGGAGAAAGCCTCGGAAGCCAGCCCCGCCCCGCAGCCCACATCCAGCAGCGTCAGCCCGGACAGGTCCCGCCCCGTCCGCCCATGGGCGCGGGCGATCCGCTCCGCGATCCAGCCCGTGCGCAGCGGGTTCATCCGGTGCAGCGGCTTCATCGGGCCCGCGGGGTCCCACCACCGGTCGGCCAGCGCGCCGAATTTCCGGATCTCCGCCTCGATCGCCGTGCCCGCCATGACCGCCCCCCCAACAAAAGCCCTGGTTGCCCAGGCAGGGTTCTCCCGGCGAGGTTGCCCGCCGGCCCGCCCCCCGTTATCTGTCCGCCCCCCGGCGGGGCGCAACGGGTCCACCCCGCCCGATCCGCCCCAAGACCCTTTTTGAACGGTATCCCGGACCCGGCCATGGCCCGCATCGTGATGAAGTTCGGCGGCACCTCCGTCGCCGACCTCGACCGCATCCGCAACGTCGCCAACCGCGTGAAGCGGGAGGTGGAGGCGGGGAACGAGGTCGCCGTCGTCGTCTCCGCCATGGCCGGCGCCACCAACCAGCTGGTCAAGTGGTGCCAGGACCTTTCCCCCCTGCATGACGCCCGCGAATACGACGTCGTGGTCGCAACGGGCGAACAGGTCACCATCGGCCTGCTTGCCATCGCGCTGCAGACCATCGGCGTCGAGGCCCGGTCCTGGCAGGGCTGGCAGATCCCCATCCTGACCGACCAGGCCCATGGCAAGGCGCGCGTCGAGAGCATCGACGGCTCGCTCCTGATCGAACGCATGCAGGCCGGCCAGGTGCCCGTCATCGCCGGCTTCCAGGGGCTGGAGCCGACGCGCAACCGCATCACCACGCTCGGCCGCGGCGGATCGGACCTCTCCGCCGTCGCCATCGCCGCCGCCGTGAAGGCGGATCGCTGCGACATCTACACCGATGTGGACGGCGTCTATACGACCGACCCCCGCATCGTGCCCCGTGCCCGCAAGCTCGACCGCATTTCCTATGAGGAGATGCTGGAACTCGCCTCGGTCGGCGCCAAGGTGTTGCAGACGCGCTCCGTGGAACTGGCCATGAAGCAGCGCGTGCGGGTGCAGGTGCTCTCCAGCTTCGAGGACAAGCCAGGCAGCCTGGTGGTTGACGAGGACGAAATCGTGGAACAGCCCATCGTGTCCGGCATCGCCTATTCCCGTGACGAGGCGAAGGTCACCCTCCGCCGCGTGCCGGACCGGCCCGGCGTCGCCGCCTCCGTCTTCGGCCCGCTCTCGGCCGCCAACGTCAATGTGGACATGATCGTCCAGAACATCGGCGCCGATGGCAGCACGGACATGACCTTCACGCTGGGCCGTACCGACCTGCCCCGCGCCCGCGACCTGCTGGAGAAGGAGAAGGCCAGCATCGGGTTCGAGGCGATGATCGCCGACCCGGATGTGGCCAAGATCAGCGTCGTCGGCATCGGCATGCGCACCCATGCCGGCGTCGCCACCACCATGTTCAAGACGCTGTCGGAGAAGGGGATCAACATCCAGGTGATCTCCACCAGCGAGATCAAGGTGAGCGTGCTGATCCCGGCCGACTACACCGAACTCGCGGTGCGCGCGCTGCACACCGCCTATGGGCTGGACGGGCCCGAGCCCGCCCGCCGCGGCGAGGGCTGATCCCATGGACGCGCTCCCCCCGGAGGCCCCGCCGGCCGAGGCCCTGGCCCGCCTCGATTCCCTGATGGCCCGCGGCGCCGCCTTCTTCGGCACGCGCTACGCCATCATGGGTGGCGCCATGTCCTGGGTGAGCGAGCGCAACCTGGTGGCGGCGCTGTCCAATGCCGGCGCCTTCGGCGTCATCGCCTGCGGCGCGATGGAACCGGACCGGCTGGCGCAGGAAATCGTCGGCACGCAGGCCCTCACGCAGAAGCCGTTCGGCGTGAACCTGATCACCATGCACCCGCGGCTGGACCAGCTGGTGCAGACCTGCCTCGACCACAAGGTCGGCCACATCGTCTTCGCCGGCGGCATCCCGCCGGCCTCCGCCATCAAGGCGGCCAAGGATGGCGGCGCCAAAATCGTCTGCTTCGCCCCCGCGCTGGCATTGGCGAAAAAGCTCATCCGCTCCGGCGCCGATGCGCTGGTGATCGAGGGGGCGGAAGCCGGCGGTCATATCGGCCCCGTCTCGCTCACCGTGCTGGCGCAGGAGATCCTGCCCTTCATCCGCGATGTGCCCGTCTTCGTCGCCGGCGGCATCGGGCGGGGGGAGGCGATTCTCTCCTACCTCGAGATGGGCGCGGCCGGCGCGCAACTCGGCACCCGCTTCGTCTGCGCCACCGAATCGATCGCCCATCCGAACTTCAAGCGCGCCTTCATCCGCGGCGCCGCGCGGGATGCGCTGCCGACCGTGCAGCTCGATGAACGCTTCCCCGTCATTCCCGTCCGCGCCCTGCAGAACGAGGGCACGAAGCGGTTCCTCGAGCACCAGGCCGCGACGATCCGCCGCTTCCTGGCGGGCGAGGTGGAGAAGGCGGCCGCGCAGCTCGACATCGAGCATTACTGGGCCGGCGCGCTGCGCCGCGCGGTGGTCGATGGCGATGTGGAGAACGGGTCGCTGATGGCCGGGCAGAGCGTCGGCATGGTCACGCGCGAACAACCCGCGGTCGAGATCGTGCAGGAGCTGATCACGCAGGCCGCGTCCGCCATCGCGGCGCGCCAGGCCGCCTGACCGCGCCGATATCCTGACAGCTGCATGACGCGCGTTGCCGCGCGCGTGATTCGGTTTGCGGCCTTCGCGGCCGCGCGCTAGGTGTCCATGCCGTGCCCTACGATCTGAAGCGCATCCCCCGAAAGCCCGACTCCACCGGCGCAGAGGCCGCGCGGGTGGGCGAGGAACTCCGCGACTCCCGCCTGGCCCTCGGCCTGTCGGTGGAGGAGATGGCGGTCCGCCTCCGCATCCGCCGCCCCTATCTGGAAGCGCTGGAGGAAGGCCGCATCGCGGACCTGCCCGGCGCCGCCTATGCCGTCGGCTTCGTGCGCACCTATTCGGTGGCGCTCGGCCTCGATGCGGATGAGATGGTGCGCCGCTTCCGCGACCTGTCCGGCGCCGCGGTCACGCGCAAGACGACGCTGGTGTTTCCAGAACCCGTGCCGGAACGCGGCATGCCCGCGGGCGGCGTGATCGGCATCGGCGCCGTCATCGCCATCGGTGCCTATGTCGCCTGGTTCAACTGGACCGGCGGCGGCAACCGCACCGTCGATGTCGTGCCGCCCGTGCCGCCGCGCCTTGAAGCCGCGGCCGAACAGGGCCGCAGCCAGCTGCCCGGCGCCAATGCCAATCGCGGGGAGGGGACGCTGCCGCTCTCCGCCCTGCCGCCGCCCGGCGGGATCAACGCGCCGGGCGCCAATACCGCCGCCCAGGCCGCCACCGTCCCCGCCGCCCCGCCGCCCCCCGTGGTGGCCCCGGCGCCCGCGCCGCCGCCGCCCCTCATCGCCGGTCTGCCGGAAGGCACCAAGGTCGCGCTGCGCGCCCGCGCCAATAGCGGGGAGAACGGCGTCTGGCTGCAGGTGCGGGACCCCCGCAACGGCCAGGTGCTGCTGAACCGCGTGCTGCGCGCGGGCGAACACTGGCCCGTGCCGCCGCGCGACGGCCTGCTGCTGGATACCGGCCGCGCCGATGCGCTGGAGATCGTGGTGGAGAACACCCTCTCCCCGGCGCTGGAGGGCATCATCGGCGTCCGCCGCAACATCGTGCTGGACCCCGATCGCCTGCGCCAGCGCCTGGTGCCCGCGACCGCCAGCAACGCCCCGCCGCCGGCCACCATCCGCACCAACTGAGGCGAAGGCTCCCTCCCCCGCGCTTGCGGGGTACAGTCGGGGTGGGGGTATTCGCAAGCCGCTTCCCCCTGTGATCCCGGTCCCCGGCACCCTATGCTGAGGGGCAAGGAACCAGGGACCACGGACGCAGCATGGCCTATCGCCCCTACCAGCAGATCGCCCGCCGCAAGTCGCGGCTGATCCATGTGGGCAAGGTCCCGGTCGGCGGCGACAGCCCCATCACCGTCCAGACCATGACCAACACGCCCACCGAGGACGCCCAGGCGACGATCGAGCAGATCCGCCGCTGCGAACTCGCGGGCGTGGACATCGTCCGCGTCAGCGTGCCGACCGAGGAAGCGACCGCCGCATTGGCGGAAATCGTGCGGGAGGTGAATGTCCCGATCGTCGCCGACATCCACTTCCACTACCGCCGCGCGATCGAGGCCGCGGAGGCCGGCGCCGCCTGCCTCCGCATCAACCCCGGCAATATCGGCAGCAAGGAACGGGTGAAGGAGGTCGTGAAGGCCGCCCGCGACCATGGCTGTTCCATCCGCATCGGCGTGAACGCCGGCAGCCTGGAGAAGCACCTGCTGGAGAAATACGGGGAGCCCAACCCGGATGCGCTGGTGGAAAGCGCGCTGTGGCACGCCGACCACCTCCTCCAGGAAGGCTTCGACAACTTCAAGATCAGCGTGAAGGCGTCCGATGTCTTCCTCGCCGTCGCCGCCTACCAGCAGCTGGCGGAGGCCTGCGACCACCCCCTCCATATCGGCATCACGGAGGCCGGCGGCCGCCGCGCGGGCACGGTGAAATCCGCCATCGGCCTCGGCAGCCTGCTCTGGGCCGGCATCGGCGACACGGTCCGCGTCTCGCTGAGCGCGGAGCCGGAGGAGGAGGTCTCGGTCGGCTGGGAATTGCTGAAGTCCCTGCACATCCGCCACCGCGGCGTGAAGGTCATCTCCTGCCCGTCCTGCGCCCGCCAGGGCTTCGACGTGATCCGCACGGTGGAGAAGCTGGAGGAGCGCCTGGCCCATATCGACCAGCCCATCTCCCTCAGCATCATCGGCTGCGTGGTGAACGGCCCCGGTGAGGCGCTGATGACCGATATCGGCCTGACCGGCGGCGGCGCCGGCACGCACATGGTCTACGGCATGGGCAAGACCAGCCACACGATCAGGACGGAGGAGATGGTGGAGCACATCGTCGGCCTCGTGGAGGCCCGCGCCGACGCCATGAAGGCCGCCAAGGCCGCCGAGGCAGCGGCGGCCGAGAAGCAGGCCGCCGAGTAGCCCGTGCACCCGGAGATCCTCCGCCACCAGGACGCCATCGCGGCCCTCTGCCGCCGCTTCGGCGTGACCCGGCTGGAGGTCTTCGGTTCGGCGGCCCGCGGCGACGATTTCGATCCGGCGCGGAGCGACGTGGACCTTCTGGTGGAGTTCACGCCCGAGGCCCGCTTCGACTTCGCCGCCTTCGCCGACCTGAAGGACGCGCTGGAAGCCTTGTTCGGGCGGGAGGTAGACCTCATCGACCGCCCGGCCATCGAGAAAAGCCACAACCCCATCCGCCGCGCCACCATCCTGGGTGACGCCCAGCTCCTCTTCGCCGCATGACGCGCGGCCCGAAGGACGACGCGGCCCTGCTGCGGGATCTTTTCAAGGCGGCCAACGCCGCGCTTCGCTTCGCCGAGGGCCTGGACGAAGCCGCCTTCCTCGCCAGCGAATTGCACCAGGAAGCCATCGCCCGCGTCGTTGGCGTGGTGGGTGAGTCCGCCTGGCGCATGACGCCTGCCTTCAAGGCGGCGCATCCAGACATTCCCTGGCAGGCCATGGCCGGAATGCGGCACCGGATCGTCCACGACTACCCCGATGTCGATCCGGAGACCGTGTGGCGCGTGGTGACCCACGAACTGCGGCCTCTTCTGGAGCGCCTGCGACCCCTGGTGCCCCCCGACACGCCCTGAACCGCCCCTTGCCCCGCCGCGCGCCTCGCGCCTCTTGCTCCTACGCGCCGCAGGCGCGATACGCCCCCCATGGCCAGCACCCCCCTCCAGCCCGTCCGCGGCACCCGTGACCTGATCGGCGAGGACCACCGCCGGCACCATCACGTCATCACCGCCGCGCGCCGGATCACCGGCCTCTACGGCTTCGAGGAATGGGCCACGCCCATCTTCGAGGACACGCGCGTCTTCGCCCGTTCCCTCGGGGAGACCTCTGACGTCGTCAGCAAGGAGATGTATTCCTTCACCGACCGCGGCGGCGATTCCATCACGCTCCGGCCGGAGAACACGGCCGGCGTCTGCCGAGCCCTGGTCACCAACGGCCTGACCCAGTCCAACCTGCCCCGCAAGGTCTTCTATGCCGGGCCGATGTTCCGCTACGAGCGTCCGCAGAAGGGCCGCTACCGCCAGTTCCACCAGATCGGCGCGGAGATCCTCGGCGCCGCCGAGCCCCTGGCCGATGCGGAAGTCATCGCCGCCGGCTGGAACATCCTCCAGGACCTCGGCATCAGCGATGGCGTGGTGCTGGAGATCAACACGCTGGGCGACGCCGAAAGCCGTGACGCCTACCGCACGGCCCTCGTCGCCCATTTCACCGCGCACAAGGACAGCCTGTCCGAGGACAGCCGCATCCGGCTCGAGAAGAACCCGATGCGCATCCTGGACAGCAAGGATGAGGGCGACCGCAGGATCGTCGCCACCGCCCCCACCATCCAGCCCTATCTGACCCCCGCCGCGTCGGCCTTCTTCGCCGCCGTCCTCAAGCACCTCGAAACCCTGGGGGTCCCCACCCGGGAGAACCCGAGGATCGTCCGCGGCCTCGACTACTACAGCCACACGGCCTTCGAATTCGTCACGGACCGCCTCGGCGCTCAGGGCACCGTCATGGCGGGTGGCCGCTATGACGGCCTGGTCGAGGAGATGGGCGGCCCCGCTACCCCCTCCGTCGGCTGGGCCGCCGGCGTCGAACGCCTGTCGATGCTGCTCGCCGCCACCCCCGCCGCCCCGCGCCCCGTGGCGGTGATCCCGGTCAGCGAGGCGCAGGAAGCCGCCGCCATCCAGCTCACGCAGCAGCTCCGCCAGGCCGGCGTGACGGCGGAGATCGCCTACAAGGGCAACCTCAAGCGCCGCATGGAACGCGCCAACAAGATCGGCGCCCGCGCCGCCCTGATCCTGGGCGAGGATGAGGTGGCGCAGGGCATCGTCCAGCTCCGCGACCTCGATGCCGGCACCCAGGACCGCATCACCGCGGCGGAGGCCGTGGCCAGGCTGCGCGGATGAGTCTCCCCCAGAAGCTGGACCGCCTCCTCTCCCGCGCCGAGGAGATCCGCGACCAGCTCAACACGGCGGATGGCGCGCAGGTCGGCGCGCTGTCCAAGGAGCTCTCGGAGCTCGAGCCGCTGGTCGAGAAGGTCCAGGAATACCGCGCCACCGAAAGGGGGCGCGATGAGGCCGAGGCCATGCTCGGCGACCCGGAGCTGCGCGAGCTGGCGGAGCCCGAATACTTCGCGCTGCGCGACCGCCTGCCGGTGCTGGAACGCGAGATCCGCCTGATGCTGCTGCCGCGCGACGCCGCGGACCAGGGCAACGCGATCCTGGAGATCCGCCCCGCCGCCGGCGGCGACGAGGCCGCGCTCTTCGCCGCCGAGCTTTTCGCCGCCTACCAGCGCTACGCCGCCACCCAGGGCTGGCGGTTCGAGGTGCTGGAATATGACGAGGGCGAGCTGGGCGGCGTGAAGGGCGCCTCCGCCTCCATCGAGGGTCGCGGCGTCTTCGCCCGCCTGAAGTTCGAAAGCGGCGTCCATCGCGTGCAGCGCGTACCCGCGACCGAAAGCCAGGGCCGCATCCACACCTCCACCGTGACCGTCGCCGTGATGGCGGAGGCCGAGGAGGTGGATGTGCAGATCAACGAAAGCGACCTCCGCATCGACACCTACCGCGCGTCGGGCGCCGGCGGCCAGCACGTCAACAAGACGGACAGCGCGGTGCGCATCACCCACATCCCGACCGGGACGGTGGTGGCGATGCAGGAGGAGCGGAGCCAGCACAAGAACCGCGCCAAGGCCATGAAGGTGCTGCGCGCCCGCATCTATGACGCGCAGCGCAACAAGCTCGACACCGCCCGCGCCGCCGACCGCAAATCCCAGGTCGGCACCGGCGACCGCAGCGAGCGCATCCGCACCTACAACTTCCCCCAGGGCCGCGTGACCGACCACCGCATCGGCCTGACGCTGCACAAGATCGACCGCGTCATGCAGGGCGAGTTCGACGAGATCATCGGCGCCCTGGTCGCCGAGGACGAGGCCGCCCGCCTGGCGGCGGAAGCCGAATGATGACCCCCTGTTCCCTCCCCCGCGCTTGCGGGGGGGCGGGGCACGGCCACGACGCCGAAGGCTGGTTAGGGTGGGGGTCGGCGTGACATCCTGCCCCCCCGGCCAATCCGTCGGCGCCTATCTCTGCCAGGCCGGCCAGGTGCTCCGCGCCGCCGCCATCGACCAGCCCCGCTTCGAGGCCCGGCTCCTCCTCGCCCATGCCATGGGCACCACCCAGGACGCCCTGCTCCGCGACCCCCGCGCCGAGGTCCCCGAAGCCGCCGCCACCCGCTTCGGCCAGGCCCTCAAGGCCCGCCTCGACCATGTCCCCGTCGCCCATATCCTCGGCCGCCAGGGCTTCTGGACCCTCGACCTCGCCGTCTCCCCCGCCACGCTGATCCCCCGCCCCGACAGCGAATCGCTGGTGGAGGCCGCGCTGGAAGCCTTCCCGGACCCGGCGCGCCCGATCCGCGCGCTGGACCTCGGCACCGGCACCGGCGCGCTGCTGCTGGCCTTCCTCGCCGAACGCCCCGCCGCCTTCGGCATCGGCCTGGACCGCGCGCCCGAGGCCGCTTCGCTGGCCGCCCGCAACGCCCGCGACAACGGCCTGGCGGATCGCGCCGCCTTCCTGGCCGGGGACTGGGCCACGGCGCTCGACTCGACCTTCGACCTGGTGCTCTCCAACCCCCCCTATATCGAGCGCGACGCCATCCCGGGCCTGATGCCCGACGTCGCCCGGCACGAACCGGCCCTCGCCCTGGATGGCGGGCCGGACGGGCTCGATGCCTATCGCGCCATCACCGCCGCGCTGCCAGGCCTGCTCGCCCCCGGCGGAGTCGCGATCCTCGAACTCGGCCAGGGCCAGCGCGCGGCGGTGGAGGGCCTGGCCCGCGCCGCCGGGCTGCAACCCGCGGGATGCCGCGCCGATCTCGGCGGGATCGACCGCGCCCTGATCCTCGCAAAGGATCACATCGCGAAAAAACCGTTTGTCGCGCCCCCGGCGGCGCACTAGGTTGGCCGCGCGGCCCGGGATGCCTTTGCGCGCCCCGGCACCGCCGGCAGAAGCGGCCGGGCAAGGGTGGACGGGGGCAATCGGCCCGGTTCCAGCCGCCGGCGTGCCGCGATGACGCAACCCGAAGATGCCGCGTTCCCGGTCGGGGCCTTCCCGCCCGGCGGCGCGATTGCGAGACGGCGAACGCCATACCAATGAACATGAAGCGCATGCGCGGCCGCGGCGGCAACCGCCACGGGGGCGGAGGTGGCGGCGGCGGCGGTCCGTACCGCCAGGGCGGCGGCGGCGGTGGCGGCGGGGGAGGCGGCGGCGGCGGCCACCAGCCGATGAACCGCAACCACGTCTTCGACAGCAACGGCCCGGATATGCGCCTGCGCGGCACGGCCCAGCAGTTGTTCGAGAAGTACCTCCAGCTCGGCCGGGACGCGACCAGCGCCAGCGACCGCGTCATGGCCGAAAGCTACTTCCAGCATGCGGAGCACTATTTCCGCATCCTCAACGCCATGAGCCAGGCGGCCCAGCAGCAGGGCGGCCCGCCCCAGCACCAGCAGCGCCGCTACCAGAACGGCCCGGACCAGGATGGCGGCGGGGAGGGCAGCGGCGAACAGCCCGACCTCAACCGCAACGAAGCCAACCTGGCGCAGCAGATCCACGCGCCCCAATACGGCAACGGCCATGCGGACCGCGGCAACGGCCACGCCATGGACCAGGACGACCAGCAGCCCGATCCCCGCGACCGGGACCGGGACCAGCGGGACGGGTGACTGGCGGGGGACCTGTCCCCCTGCACCAACCCCGCACGCAGGGGGACGCCGTCCCCCTGCACCCCCGGCCAGGGTCGAAGGCGACCCTGGACCGCCGGGATCCGGGCTATTCCGGCAGCACGCTGACATCCAGCGGCAGCACCGCGCCCATCCGCAGCGCATGCGCCGTGTGATCGGCCCGCTGGCGCCCGGTCTCGGGATGCACCAGCACCGTCAGCCCGGCCCGGTTCAACGCGATGAAGGGCACCAGCTCCGGGAACAGCGCGGCCGGAAAAGCCACCTGGTACATGGCCGTGGGATGCGGGCCGACCGGCACGTCATGCCACCGCCCCAGCACCGCATCCGGGAAGCGCGCCGCGATCCCCTCCCGCAGCGCCGCCGCCACCGGCCGCGTCGCCGCCGGGTCGTAGTAGATATGGGCGTGCCAGCCCGAGATCGCGTCGCTCATCCATCGCATTCCTGAAGGCCGTCACAGCCTCCCGCCCCGCGCGGCAAGGCGCAAGCCGGCAACCCCTCAGCCCCGGGGCAGCATCGAATCCAGGATGGCATCCACCGTCAGCGCCGCGATGCGCTGGGCCTCCGCCGCATCCAGCCGGCAGACATCGCGCAGCGCCAGCCAGGCCTCCAGCCCCGTTGCCCCGGACAAGGCCCGCACCAGGTCCTGGAAGGCCGCCGGCGCCATCCGGTCCCGCACCGGGGCCAGCGCCAGCTCATACATCGGCAGCCGCCGCCCGCCCCGGACCAGCGGCGCACCCTCCTGGGCGGAAGCCTCCAGCGCCTTGGCCAGGAACAGGCGGAACCCCCGCTCATTCGCCGCCGTCGCCTCGAAGAGGTAGCGATGCACCCGATGCACCCGCTCCCGCACCTCGGCGGCATCGCCCACCACCTCGGCGGGCCCGGCGAAGCGGCCATCCAGCGCCGCCTCCATCGCCAGCGTGTCGGCCTCCTGGAAATAGCGATAGGCGGTGGCCTTGGAGATGCCGGCCTCCGCCGCCGCGGCCGCCACCGTCACCGCCTCGCCGCGCGCCACCAGCGCCCGCGCCGCCGCCAGCAGCGCCTGCCGTGTCCTCAGCTTCTGGGCCGACCGGCCGGTATCCAGGCGCATGCCACCACCCCGGGGCTTCATGATACTATTGTCTCATGAAGAGACATGCGTCTAATCTAGCCCCTGTGCCGAGCGCCCGAAACCCCAGGAGGACCCGCCCCGTGGCCGACCAGCCCAGCTACCACCTCTTCGGCAATGTCCTGACCTTCCGCGCGCGCCCGTCGCAGGGCTCGCCCTTCCTGCTGACGGAGGCGCGTTCCGCCCCCGGCGCCGGCGCGCCGCCCAACCGCCATGCGGGGGATGGGGAGGCCTTCTATATCCTGGCCGGCACCTATGCCTTCAGCGTGGACGGGCAGGATCGCGTGGTGGGCGCGGGCGACTATGTGCCGATCCCCACCGGCGCGCCGCATGCCTTCCGCAATGTGGGGGAGGGGGAGGCGCGGATGCTGATCCTCAACTGGCCGGGCCACCAGCATGAGGCCTTCTTCTCAGGCCTGGGGGAGGCGGTGCCGCCGGGCTTCGCGCCCGTCACCCCGCCGGGGCCGCCGCCGGAGGCCGCGCTGGCGGAAATCCGCCGCCGCTCCGCCGCCTGCGGCGTCGAATTGCTGGTCTGAGGCGAAGGGCCGCCCGCGCGGGTCGCGCCGTCAGGCCGCGGGCCTGGCCAAGGGCCGCGCAACACGAAAAGCGCCGCGCCCCGTCCCCGGGATCGCGGCGCCCCGCGGGCGCGGCAAGGGCGTCGTGTCAGGCGATGAAGATGGCCAGGAACAGCAGCACGGCCACGGCGCCGGCGATGCTCCAGGTCGTGCCCTTCATGAAGCCGTCGTAGAAGGAGGTCCGCTCGGCCATGATGTCCTCGGCCTTCACCTCGACCATCTCATAGGCGGCGGGGGCGTGGTCAGCCATGGGGGATCCTTCGTTGAGCGTCAGCCTTCGGCCGCCCTTGTAGAAAGCGCGGCCCAGGCGGGCAAGGGGTTCGCCAGGGCCTCCGCCGCGCCGGGGGCCTCGACACGGGCGATCTCGCCCTCCACCCGCACCAGCCCCGCCGCCAGCCAGGCCAGCGCCGCCGGGTAGATGCGGTGCTCCTGCGCCAGCACCCGCGCGCCGAGCGTCGCCTCCGTGTCCCCCGCCAGCACCGGCACCGCGGCCTGGGCCAGGATCGGCCCCTCATCCACGCCATGCCGCACCAGGTGGACGGTACAGCCATGCAGCCGCACCCCGGCCGCCAGCGCCCGCGCATGGGTATCGAGCCCCTTGAAGCTCGGCAGCAGGGAGGGATGGATGTTGACCAGCCGGTCGTGCCAGCGGCTGACGAAACCCTCTGTCAGCACCCGCATGAAGCCCGCCAGCGCGACCAGTTCGATCCCGTGGCGGGCCAGCTCGGCCTCCATCGCCACCTCGAACCCCGCCCGGTCCCCCTTGAAGGCGCGGCTTTCCACCACGGCGGTCGGGATGCCCGCCGCGCGGGCGCGATCCAGCCCGCCCGCCTCCGCCTTGTTGGACAGCACCAGCGCGATGCGGGCGGGGTAGGCGGGGTCCGCCGCCGCCTCCAGCAGCGCCGCCATGTTGCTGCCGCGGCCGGAGATCAGGACCGCGGTCGGGACGCGACGCATCAGCCCGGCCAGCCGGCGCCCAGATGGTCGATGCGCACGGAAGCCGCGCCCTCGCCCGCCTCCAGCGCGCCGATCCGGAACACCGTCTCCCCGGCCTCCGCCAGCATCGCCGTCGCGGATTCCGCGTCATCGGCCGCCACCACCAGCACCATGCCGAGCCCGCAGTTGAAGACACGGAGCATTTCCTCCGCCGCCACGCCGCCGGTCCGCGCCAGCCAGGCGAAGACGGGCGGCACCGCCCAGGCCCGCGCATCCAGCGCCGCCACCACGCCGGCGGGCAGCACGCGGGGCAAATTGCCCGGCAGCCCGCCGCCGGTGATATGCGCGGCCGCCTTCAGCTTCCCCGCCTTGTGCAGCGCCAGCACCGGCTTCACGTAGATGCGCGTGGGCCGCAGCAGCGCCTCCGCCAC
This sequence comes from Falsiroseomonas ponticola, assembly GCF_016805305.1. Lineage (GTDB taxonomy): Bacteria > Pseudomonadota > Alphaproteobacteria > Acetobacterales > Acetobacteraceae > Falsiroseomonas > Falsiroseomonas ponticola. Next base: position 617,682 of record NZ_JAERQN010000002.1, read on the forward strand.
GCTCTGCCCGCTGGCGAAGGGGGCAGGGGCGGAGAGCGTCAGGTTCGTCCCCTCCAGGATCCGCCGCACCAGCGAATAGCCGTTGGAATGCACGCCGGAACTGGCGAGCCCCAGCAGCACGTCGCCCGGCCCCACATCGGCCTTCGGCAGCAGCTGATCGCGCTCCGCCGCCCCCACCGTGAAGCCCGCCAGGTCGTAGTCGCCGCCCTTGTAGAGGCCCGGCATCTCCGCCGTCTCGCCGCCGACCAGCGCGCAGCCGGCGATGCGGCAGCCCTCCGCGATCCCGCCCACCACGGCGGCGGCCTGCGCCTCGTCGAGCTTCCCCGTCGCGAAATAGTCCAGGAAGAACAGCGGCTCCGCCCCCTGCACCACCAGGTCGTTCACGCACATCGCCACCAGGTCCTGGCCGACGAAGCCATGGATGCCGCTGTCGATCGCGAGCTTGAGCTTGGTGCCGACCCCGTCGGTGGAGCTCACCAGCACGGGGTCCTTGAACCCCGCCGCCTTCAGGTCGAACAGCGCGCCGAAACCGCCGAGCCCGCCCATCGTTCCGGGCCGGTCGGTGCTGCGGGCCAGCGGCTTGATGGCATCCACCAGCGCATCGCCGGCTTCGATGTCCACTCCGGCGTCGCGGTAGGTCAGGCTGGTCATGGCGGCCCCCGATCGGGTATTCGGCACAGACAGGCACGACGTGCCTGCAACGGTAGGGATGGCGATATGCCGGTCAGCGAGCGGCGCAGCCAGTGGGGCGGAAAAAACCATTTTCGGCCCGCGGCGGCAATCCGAACCACGCCGCTAGCGGCGATCGGGGCGATGATGCTGGGCGCCGCCCTGGCGTTCGCGGCGCCCGTGCTGCTGCCCATGCCCGCCTATGCCCAGGCGACACCTGAAGAGAACCCGCTGGTCCAGCGCGGCGTGCCGGCGGAAGCAACCGCCGAGACCGCCGTCATCGCCCGCGACCGCGCGCTGAATGCCGGCCAGCGCACGGCCTATGACCGCATGGCCGCCGCCCTCGGCCTGCCCCGCGGCATCCCGGACGCGCAGATCGAGGGCCTGGTCCAGTCCCTGGTCATCGAATCCGAACGCATCACCACCCGCGGCTACAGCGCCCGGCTGACCGTGAACTTCAACCCCGGCCGCGTCGCCGCCATGGGCGGGCGCAGCCCCGGCGCCCCCCCCGGCGCCATCGGCGCGCCCGGCACGCTGTTCAGCGCGCCCGGCGGCCCCGCCACCGGCCCCGCCCCCGCCGGCACCCCCACCGCCCAGGCCCCCGGCATCGGCGGCCCCGCGGTCGCGACGGTGGAGGCGCTGGCCCTCTACCGTTCCTTCCCCGAATGGGTGGAGATCACCCGCCGCCTCGGCGCCGCCTCCCCCGTCGCGCGCTTCGACATCGTGAGCCTGACGGGCGAGAGCGCGCGGCTCCGCCTCGGCCTGCGCACCCAGCCGCCGGAGGCCGCGGCCGAACTGGCGCAGAGCGGCATCGCACTCGCCCCCGCCCCCATCGATTCGCGACCCGGCGAGGGATGGCGCCTCAGCCTTGCCGGAGGCCGTTGACCACAAGCCGGCCGGGGCCGGTCCCGCGGCCACGCCCCTCGCCACCCCGCCGGGTGGCGACGCCACCTTCACCCTGCCCAACGCCATCACCTTCGCCCGGCTCTGCGCCGTGCCCGGCATGGTCTGGCTGGTGCTCAACCATCGCCTCGACCTGGCCTTCTGGGTCTTCGTCGCGGCCGGCGTGTCGGATGCCATCGATGGCTGGCTGGCCCGCGTGCGGCGCACCCGCTCGACGCTCGGCGCCATCCTCGATCCGGTGGCGGACAAGGCGCTGCTGGTCTCCGTCTATGTCACGCTGGCGGGCATCGGCGTGCTGCCGGACTGGCTCGCCATCCTCGTCGTGTTCCGGGACCTGCTGATCGTGGGCGGCGTGCTCGTGCTCTACGTCATGGGGCAGCCGCCGCGCATCCAGCCGATCTTCGTCTCGAAGCTCAACACCGCGCTGCAGATCACGCTCGCGGCCGGCGCGCTGCTGCTGGCGGGCTACGGCATGGGCGATTCCGTCATCATCGACGTCTTCATCTGGCTGGTCGCCGCCAGCACCTTCGCCTCCGGCGCCGCCTACGTCACCCAGGCCGCGCGCGGGCGGGCATGAGCGGCACGAAGCCCCCGGCCACCCCTTCGGCCGCCCCTTCGGCCGCCCCCCCGGCCCTGCCGGCGCCGGTGCCCAAGGCCGAGGCGCGGCCGGCATCCTGGCCGGCCTCCCCCGGCGCCCGCATGGCGACGCGGGCGGAGCGCTGGGCGCTGGTCATTGGCACCGCGGTGGTGCTGCTGTTCAGCCTCTGGCTCTTCTCCGCCATCCTGACGCCCTTCGTGCTGGCCGCCTGCATCGCCTATTTCCTCGACCCGCCGGCGCGGCAGTTGACGCGCCTCGGCATCCCCCGCGGCCTTGCCGCCTTCCTGCTGGTGATGGGGCTGACCGCCTTCGCGCTGCTGGCGCTGCTGCTGCTCTACCCCCTGCTGGTGGCGCAGATCGGCGTGCTGGTCACGCGCCTGCCCGCCTATGTCGCCGGCATCGGCACGCTGGTCCGCCAGGCGCTGGAACGGCTGCAGGAGGCGCTGGGGCCGGAGCTGGTGGACACCCAGCTGCGGGATCTGGCGGTCCGCCAGGCCGGGCAGATCATCACCTTCCTCGGCACCGCGGTGGCGCGCCTCATCGGCGGCGGCGTCGCGCTGTTCAACGTCTTCACCCTGCTGGTGGTGACGCCGGTGGTGGGCTTCTACCTGCTGCGCGACTGGCAGGCGATGATGGCGCGGCTCGAATCCTGGCTGCCCCGCCGCAACGCCGCGGTGCTGCGCCAGCTCTCCCGCGATACGGACCGCGTGCTGTCGGCCTGGCTGCGCGGCCAGTTGCTCTGCTGCGGGCTGCTCGCGGTCTACTACGCCACGGCGCTGAGCGCCGTCGGGCTGGAGCTTGGCCTGACGGTCGGGCTGATGGCCGGCATCCTCTCCTTCATCCCCTATATCGGCAGCCTGACGGGCTTCGTCACCGCGGTCCTGCTGGCCATGGCGCAGTTCGGCACCTGGAACGGCGTCGGCATGGTGGTCGCGGTCTTCGTGGCCGGCCAGATCGTGGAGGGCTACATCATCTACCCGCGCCTGCTGGGGGACCGGGTGGAGCTGCACGCGGTCTGGGTGATCTTCGCCCTCTTCGCCGGCGGCGTCGCCTTCGGCTTCCTCGGCGTGCTGCTGGCCGTGCCGATGGCGGCGGCCATCGGCGTCGTCACGCGCTACTGGCTGCGGCGGTACCTGGAAAGCCCGCTATACCTGGACCCGCCGAGGACCGGGAGCTGACGATCAACCCCCGGCGGGCGGCCGGTTGAGGGACGGGACTAGAGCACGCTGCGTCCTAATGGACGCATATTGCTCTAGGCCGGCTCTGCGTAGAACAGCAGCGAGTCGACGTGGTGCCAGCGGAACCTGAAGCGGGACAGGATATGCGCCTCCAGCGCCGGGTTGATGTCGTCGCAGGCAATGATCCCCCCGGGGGCGACCTTGGCCAGCAGCGCCGGAAGGTTGGCGTCGATCTCCGCCACGCTGTGGGTCGCGTCGCAGAACACCAGGCTGAACAGCCCGGGTGGCGAGACCTGGTGGAAATCGCCGCGATGGATCTCGACGAAGTCGCGTAGCCCTTGCGCCGACAGGTTGCGTTCCAGCGACGCGATGGTCCCACGGGGCTGGTTGATGTGGCGGAGGTAGCGATCCGGATCCTTTTTCGTACGGACGCTCGATCCGAACAGGGTAAGCCATTCGTCTTCCGATTCGATGCCGTAGTCCACGGTGTGGAAGGCGATCTTCTCCTTCCGCTCGCGCAAGGCCCTCGCGATGACGGATGTCGAACGGCCGACCCAGGGGCCGATCTCGAGGATCGGACCCGGTGTCGTGCTCGCCAACTGGTACAGGACGTTCACCTGGTTGGCGGAGAACCAGCCCTCGGGCAGGTCCTTGAGGGAGAATGGCAGGTTCGCTGGCGTGAGGCGTTCCATGATCGGCTCCTGGCTCGAGTGGCAGTGCGTCGCCTTTGGCTGGCCGCCCCAGGCAATGCGGCGTGAAACCCGTCATCCCGTCCTGAACGGGCAGCGTCAGCCGCCCAGGCGTTTGGGGTGACGCGTCAGGAAGAGGTTGCAGTAGCCGAGCGTCGGCAGGCCCTCGATCGGCGTCGGCGCAAGGTCGTTCTCCACAACGAAGGCCGAGAAGCCGGCTTCCGCGAAGAAGCCGGCAAGGAAGGCCGTCGCGCCAGCGTCGTCACCCTGGGCCGCGGTATCCCATTCCATGACGATGTCGATATCGGTGACCTCGCGGATCACCTCTGCCGCGCCCTTCACGACCATCGCCTCCGCGCCTTCGACGTCGATCTTCATCAGGCCGATCCGAGCGGGATCCGGGACCACCTGGTGAAGCTGCCGCACGGGTACGGGGAAGGTATTGGCGTCGGCCGAACCGCCGGCCAGCAGCGTACCGTTGGAGGCCAGCTGCCCGGGAACGTGGAGCAGGAGCTCGCCTTCCGTCTCCCCCAGCGCAAGCTGATGCGGGATGATCCGGGCGAGGGACCAGTTGATGCTGATGTTCTTCAGCAGCAGCGCATGGATCTGCGGGTTGGGCTCGATCGCATGCACGACGCAGCCCTTGCCCCGGCCCAGGATCATGGCGGCGTTGATCGAGAAATAGCCGATATTCGCGCCGACATCGACGACGTCACGGTCTGGCCTCACCAGCCGTGGCAGGGCGGCGGAAAGCCGCGGCTCCCACACGCGGTTGCCGATCATCTTCGGCGCCATGACATGGTCCGCGGCCGGCACCAGGAAGCGCAGCCCGGTCAGCATCTGCGTCATGACCACGCCATCGCCGAGATACACGCCGAAGGGGCCGATGAGCTTCTGCAGGCGCTCGACGTCCTGGTGCAGCCGGCCCAACCCGCGCTCGACCGCGGCGAGCCCGCCCAACTGCCGCTCGATGGCTGCGAGGCTGCCCTGGAGCTGCTCCAGCGTCTCGTAGAGCCCGGCGGGCCCGTTGCTGTCGTCCCCTGTCATGGACAATTCTCCTTACTTGCCGCAAGGCACCGCGGGTGACGCTGCCGTCGTGGGTGTCTATGCGCCGCACGATGCATCATGCGCGTCAGATACGAGGTGGAGCCGGTCCCGTGGCCTTCGGCGGCGCGATCAGCCGCGCCCCAGGGCACGAGCCTCAACGAACGCAGAACGAGCCGATCTTCACGCCAAGGCTGCGTCGCTCCTTGGCGTTGGCGGGCCGGTTGGCCGGTTCGATCAGCCTGGCGCATCGTATGGTGATGACGATCGTCCGGTCGGTGACGGGCTGATCGTTGACGACCGGCAGCGCGACCTTCACGGGCTTCGGGCTGATCAGGCGTTCGGCGACCACCTCTCCATTGACTTCGAAGGTGACGGGGATCGGGTCCTCGCCGACTTCGGAAGGGGCCCAGAGGATGATGTCCACGGCCTTGGCCTGCGACCTGGCCACCAGCGGGATCATCATTTCCGCGACCTGCGTGCGCGTCCACACGCCGCGCGGCTCCGGGCGATGGAAGCCACGCCGCAGGTAGCGGATGCTCGAGGCCGGGTTATCGAGGGCGATATCGGTCCGGAACGGGACGTCGCCGCGCATGCGGGACCAGATCTCGCGCCCGAAGGCGTCCCAGGAATAGGCGGCCGCGACAGTCGCGACATCCGTCGTCGTGTCCAGCAGCGCCAGCTGGATCAGCGGGACGATCGCCTCGGGCGGGGCATCGATGTCGAAGACGTATCCGGTCGATCCGTGCGCAACGATATCCCGCGCGAAGCCGGTGTCGCTCAGCACGGGGATGATGTTGGACATCATGGCCTCGATCGCCGGGATCGGGCCGCCTTCCAGGGTGGAGACCGAGCAGTAGACGTCGCACTCCCGATACCAGCGCGGGAATTCGTCGTAGGATGCCTCGACATAGCGGACGTTGGGCAGGCTCGTGAACTCGTTGAACTCCGGCCAGTTCGTCCACAGCAGCTCGCGATTCTCGACATCCTCGGCCCGCGGACCGATGAGGAGGAAGGGCTGTTCCGGCATCAGCCGGGCAAGGGCGAGCATCGCGCCCGGCCGCTTGCGCTCGTAATAGGCACCGACGAAGCCGACGGCACCCTTGCCGTCACGCACTTTGGGCGTGAAGGCAGCGGGGTCCGCGCCCCCGATCGGCACGAAGATGTTGTTGCCCTTCGCACCCCACTCGACGAGCGTGCTCTTGTTCGCGCTGCACGGGGTGAACACGGCGATGCAGTCATCGGCCAGGCTCACCAGCTCCTCCTTCGTCACACCCTTCGACAGGTCAGGATGGGTGTACCAGACGAAGCAGTTGCCGGATTTCGCTTCCGGATGCTTGCGGAACGCGGTCGCGGCCAGGGCGAAGTGCGCGAAGAAGTAGTTTCGCGCCGGCGGCAGCGGATAGTTGAAGCGACTGTTCGTCTCCGCAAAGACGAAGGCACAGACGCCGCCGCTGGCCTGCTCGATCACCCGGCAGATCTTCTCGAGGATCCAGCCGCGCGAATTCACGTTCAGCACGAAGCAGATGTCGTAGAGTGCCGCCGTCTCGTCGAAAGCGGAATGCGGCCTTGCGTCGGCAGTCAGAACTTGCATGTCGTCGGATCCTCGCTGGTTTGTTCAGGCAACAAGCCGCTCGAACAGCGCCAGCTCGCGTTGTTCCCAGGTGAACTGGCGGGCTATCTCGATGTTCCGGGAATGGCCTTGCGGCTGCCAACCGAAGCTGGCGAAGCTTCTGCGCAGGGCCGTCAGCAGCGTCTCGGGCTCGGCCGGATCATAGAAATCGAGGGCCGCCGACTCGTCCGCCCACTTCTCCGTGGCGGGAAGCTTCGCGGCCACCATGGGCGATCCGGCCGCCAGGTACTCGAAGAACTTGAGCGGGGACGTGATGGCGGCACGGGCGTCGGCCTGCCGGGTCATGACCAGCGCATCGGCCGCCTGCTGGAACGCCAGCACCTGCTTCTGGGGCACGTAGCCCGGCACCAGGACGTTGGATAACTGCCATTCGACGACGCTTGCGCGCATGGCGGACTGGTCGGGGGCCGTGCCGCCGAAGATCAGGAACAGGCAGTCCGGCATGGCGCGCGCAGCGTATAGCAGCTGCTTGACGCCGCGCTCGGGCTGGAGCCCGCCGGCATAGACGACGATGCGCTGGATGCCGCGTCGCAGAAGGCTCCGCCGGATCGCCGCGGAAGCCTCCTGCTGCCGCTCGAACGAAAGCGAGTTGACGCCGCTGTCCAGCACGATGGTGCGTTCGCGCGGCACGCCGGTGCTCACCAGGCGCTCCTGCACGGACGCCGTGATGGCGACGACGACGCGCAGGTTCCGGTGTTCCCGCACGAGCTCGGGCAGCTTCTTGAAGGCTGTGTTGTGGTCCTCGTCGTGATCCTCGTAGACGCAGGGGAGGCCGACCTTCAGGGCGCGCGAGAGGACGACCGGGTGCCGCGTGTGCAACAGGCCGCAATAGGGGAAGATGTTCCGCGGAATGTCATAATCGAGCGCCCATTGTCCTGCCGGCAGTTGAGCGACCTTCGAGGGTGCCTCGTAGAGCCCGCGGACGTCGTAATCCGCCTGTATATTATACAGATCCCCGATCAGGCGGCGTACCGACCGGATTCCATTATGCGATTCGAATTTGATCGGCAATCCCTGCACATTGGCGGCCAGCATGGCGTCGAGCCCGAGATTCTGCACCGCCTGCGCCGTGTTATGCGCCCAGATGAGCCTGGCCCTGGCCGGGCGGACAAATGGATCGCCGGGCACGCTGACAATGCCGTATTTCTTTCCGCCCAGCAGCCGGAGCATGGCGTCGATCACGGAGGCCCTCGTTCCTGAAAACCGTTGGTGCATCGTTTCGCAACGCTCGCGCGGCCTCGTGATGATTTCAGCGCTGCACTCGAACATCGTCTCGCCCTGCTCGCTAATAACAGGATAAGGCGAAGATAATGCGTTGAGTCAATGCCCTGAATATCGCCTCGAAAAGAGTGGCATTACGCCCCCCTGGTGCCGGCCGGTTTCTTCGCGGCGCCGGCATCGTCAAGGCTTTTGCGCGTCGCCGATCCGATATGCCTTTCGAACAGCCGCTGCGCTTCCAGCCCCGCCTCGCCCATTTTAGCCGCCTTTTCCCAGACCGCGACCATCTGGCGGTAAATCTGCTCGACCTGTTTTTCCCGCGATGAAGGCGGCAATTGGCGGCCTTCAGCGATGGCCGCGGCAACGCTGCTCGCCGGCCTGTCGGCCCGGGTCAGGGCGGTCACCACCCGGAGCTGCTCGGCATGCGGCAGCGCCGCCAGCTGATCCAGCTGAGAGCCGCTGTTCGCGACCGGATGCCGCGCGATGATTCCGCGGATATCCGCGGGTATCCGCGCGCGTGCGATGGCCCGCTGTATCGATCGCTGGTCCAGCCCCAGGGAGCGTGCGGTCGCTGCCGTGAAGGTTTCCACCAGAGGCGACAAGCTTGTCGTTCTTGCTGCGGATCGTTGCTTGGGTGCTTTTCCGCGTGCGGTTTCCGGGTGCAGCTGCTGCCAGACCTGTTGTCGGCGGGCGAGAAAAACCGCCCTGTCGAGTTGGGAAAGCTCCCGCCGCAGCAGGTTTTCATCAATCTCCAGCAGATCCGCCGCCGCGCCGGTGGCCTCGCTGACGATCGCATTAATTTCCGCAAGGCCTGCGAGTTTAGCCGCGGCGACACGGTGGGCGCCGGCAATAAGCGAGTGGACGCCATTCCCGTCCGCCGGCCCGACAACCATGGGCGTATCCTGGCCGCGTTCCCGCATGCTCGCGGCGATCAATTCGACCCAGGCCGGGTCCAGATCGCGCATTCGGGTGCCAACCAGTATCTGGTCCGGTCGAAGCTTGATGAGGTTTGAACGCACGGCGTCACGCATCGCCAAAAGCGGTTTTCACAAGCGGAATCCTGCAATCAAAACGGTGTCGCTACGACGAAAGTACATTTCGTGCTTAGGATAAAAAATGACAGCGGTCAACAAGATTTTTCTTGTAAAGTCGGCGCGGTCGTGCGCGGCGCGACGAACCATGGTTAAGTGTTACTGTTTTCTTAATCCCTGCGGAGCGCGTTGGATCGGATCGGCGCGAAAACGAGCGCCAGCTGCACTTAGCGCAGGCGGCTGGTGTCGGATCGATATCCGAAAAGGATGGGTCCGCCGCGACCGGGGCGGTGCATTCCATCGCCTTGTGGCCGGAGCGCACCAGGCCCCGCCGACGACACCGCGCATGAAGCAGCCTGGGATGGTCTGGTCAATACGAAATCAGAACGAAATCGGCATCAGCGATCGGGGCGTGACGGCCGCTGCCGCACTCGGCGCGCGGCGAGGACAGCCGCCTAACCCTCATTCGCCTGGATCATCTCCCGCACCCGCGGATAGATCGCCTGCGCAAACCGCCGTCCGCTGAACACCCCGTAGTGCCCGACGCCGGTCTGCAGGTGATACCGCCGCATCGTCACCGGCACGCTGCGGCACAGGTCGAGTGCCGCCATCGTCTGCCCGATGCCGCAGATGTCGTCCTTCTCCCCCTCCACGGCCATGATCGCGGTGCGCCGGATCGCCTCCGGCCGCACCCGCCGCCCGCGCCACGCCATCTCGCCCCGCGCCAGCGCATGGTCCTGGAACACGGTCTTCACCGTCTCCAGGAAGAACTCCGCCGGCAGGTCCATCACCGCGAGATACTCGTCATAGAAGCGCCGGTGCTGCGCCGCCCGCGCCACATCGCCATCGAACAGCGCCCAGAACTGGTCCTGATGCGCCTTCAGGTGGCGGTCCAGGTTCATCGACATGAAGGCCGAGAGCTGCAGCGCCCCCGGATAGACCCGCCGCCCGGACCCCTTGTGCCGCCACGGCACGCTCGCGATCAGGTTGCGCTCGAACCACTCGATCCCGTGCCCCGCCGCCAGCGCATTCACCTTCGTCGGGTTCTGCCGCGCATCGATCGGCCCCGCCATCAGCGTGACACTCCGCGGAGACGCGCGGTTCCGGTCCTCCGCCATCAGCGCCACCGCCGACAGCACCGCCACCACCGGCTGGCACACCGCCAGCACATGCCCGCCAGGCCCGATCGCCTCCTGGAACCGCATCACATGCTCGATGAACTCATCGAGCCCGAAGCGCCCCGCGCTGAGCGGCACGTCCCGCGCATTGTGCCAATCCGTGATGTAGACGTCGTGGTCCTGCAGCAGCACCTGCACCGTGCCGCGCAGCAGCGTCGCGAAATGGCCGCTCATCGGCGCCACCACCAGCACGCGGGGCAGGGGGGTCTGCACCTCCGTCCGGAACCGGACCAGGGAGGCGAAGGGCGTCGCCGCCACCACCTCCTCCGCCACCTCCACCAGCCGGTTGCCCACGCGCACCGGCCCGATCCCGAACGCCGGCCGCACCTGCGTCACCGCGAAACTCGAGAAAACCTCCGCCGCCGCCCGCATCGCCCGCAGCCCGTCGAAGGCCGGATGCATGGCGCCCCAGGGGCCGAGCCACTGCGCCATCCCCCGCGCATGCGCCCTGAACGGCGCCAGCGCATCCTGCCTTGCCTGCAACGCGCGATAGATCATGCGCCGGCCCCGTCCCTGAGGACACCATCGTGCCACTCACGGGCCGTTTCGCAACCGCGAAGGCACTGGTAGCCTGCCCGTCCCAGCAGGAAGGACCAGGCCATGTCCGGGGCGAAGCCGCGCAAGCCAGCCATCACGCCGCCCGCCCCCCTGGCGATCCTGCGCATCTCCAGCCGCAACTACTCCTCCTGGTCGCTGCGCGGCTTTCTCATCGCCCGCCTCTCCGGCCTGCCCTTCCGCGTCATCACCGTCTCGGCGGAGGATCCCTCCACCCGCGCCGAACTGCTCGACAACGCCTCCTCCATCCTGCTGCCCTGCCTGGAGCATGAGGGCGCGGAGCTCTGGGACACGCTCGCCATCGCCGAATACCTGAACGAGCGTTTCCCCGAGGCGCGCATGATGCCGGAGGACCGCATCGCCCGCGCCCGCTGCCGCGCCATCAGCGGGGAGATGCATGCGGGCTTCCACGCGCTGCGCTCCTCGCTGCCGTTCAACCTCCGCGCCCGCATCCCGGGCTTCACCGTCTGGTCCGCGGCGCGGGGCGACCTGGACCGCATCTTCACCCTCTGGCGGGATTGCCTGGCGGAATGGGGCGGCCCCTGGCTGTTCGGCGCCCGCCCCAGTATCGCGGACGCCATGTTCGCCCCCGTCGTCATGCGCGCGCGCACCTACAACGTGCCCCTCGACGAGCCCTGCGAGGCCTTCGCCCGCACCATCGAGGCCTGGCCCGACCTGCGCGAATGGGTGGCCGCGGCGCGGGAGGAGCCGGAGCCCCGCATCACGGAGCTGGAGCTGGACGCGGAGTTCTGAGCCCGCCCCGCCTGGTATTTCCTGGCGATGAAATCCCGCCCATCGTCCAGGGATGCATGGACTTTCGCGGAAGTCGTCCCCTATGCCCCGCGAAACGCCAGCGTCAGCCGGCCGTAAGGTCGCCATGCCACGATGCGGCCCGGCCGGCGGAGACAGGGAACCCCACCACCCATGCGGGACTACTCGCCCTACGCCCTGTTCCATCCCGGCACCGGCGCCCATTCCACCCTCCATGTCTCGCTCGGCTACCGCGACCTGCCCGCGGGCCGCTTCTCGATGTGGGATATCCTGACGCGCCGCGGCGTGCCGGTGCTGTTCCTTAACTGCCCGAACACCTGGTACCTGCAGGGCGTGCCCGGCTTTGCGGATGACACGCAATCGCTGCTGGCCCGCATCGAGCGACTGGCCCGCCGCATCAAGGCGAACCGCGTCGAATTCCTCGGCGCCTCCATGGGCGGCACGGCGGCCATCCGCCTCGGCGTCGAATACGGGGCGGACCGCATCACCGCCATCAACCCCGAGATCCGGCTCGGCCTCCGCTATTCGCAGAGCGTGCTGGACCTGGATGCGCCGCGGGCCCGCGCCGCCCGGGCGGGCCTTGCCGCGCTGCGCACCACGCGGCCGCACCGCATCCGCGCCCTGGTGAGCGATGCGGATGCGGTGGATGTGGTGAACATGGCGGCGCTGGTGGCGCTGCTGCCGGCCGACCTGCTGCTGTTTCCCGGCCGCGACCACCATGTGGCCGAACATCTGGCGCTGACGGGCAAGCTGGATTTTCTGCTGTTCGGCGGCCCCGCCACCGGTTCGCGCGACCTGCGCCTGCTGGATTGCCACCGCGGCCATCACCACGCGCCGCCGATGGCGGCCGGCATGGCGATGCTGCGCGCCTACCATGATTGCCGCCTGGGCCGCTTCGCCCGCGGCCTGGCCCACCTGGCGCCGCTGGACGCCACCGCCCCCGGCCACGCCGCCGTCGGCTTCCTGCGCGGCTGGGCGCTGACCGAGCTCGGCGACATCCCCGGCGCCATCGAGGCTTTTTTCGACAGCCGCCGCCACAACCCCCGCTCCGTCCGCTTCTGCCGCGCCTTGTCCCAGGCCCTGCTCAGTGCCGGCCGGGCGGAGGAGGCGGTGATGGCCCTGTCCTGGGTGCTGGAGGAACCGCACCCGGACCGGGTGGCGCTGGTGGCGCTGGCGGATGCGCTGGCGGCGACGAACCGGATGGCGGAGGCGGAAGAGGTGAGGGGGCGGGCGGGGTAGGGGGGTAACCGTTGCCGACTGGATGATTAGCGCTGGATCTTGCGCGCTCACCCTCAACGCCCTTACAAATCACCTGAATGCGTAGCAGAGTGTCCGTTCCCTATAAGCTTCGCATGTTGAAAACGACTGTGTCAGCCAAGGCGTTCAACAGCTCATAGTCGCCTTTAATAAATGAAAAGGAAGCGCCGACTGTGGAGGCTTATTCGCTCGCCGCGATAAAGCATTTTTCGGATGCTAAAACGCTCGCGGCTTCTGGGCGTTTCGACGGTGGCGGCTACCTGGTTGGGTATGTTGTGGAGTGCGCTTTGAAGCACGCTCTGAGAATAACTGTGCATAATATTAGTGTTCCGCGCAAGCACATACCCGAGTTAATTGCGGTAGCCCGCATGGCTTTACAAGGAAGAGGCGCGCAGCCGGTGCTGGCGGCGCTCGGCAATCCTGCTTTCATGGCGGGTTGGTCAGTGGGCATGCGTTATGCTGGCGAAGGCGGTACAGATGCACTGCTGTTCCGTCGGTGGGAAAATGATGCGCGCAAGATCCTTCTTGCGACCAACATAAGGTGTGCCGCTCGATGACTTCGTACGATTCGGCTCTCCCCAACCTCGTAGAAATTATGGCAGCTTCGGTCGGCTCAGATATTCTATCTGACTGCGTTTTTCTTCGTGATGCATCCGGACGGATTAGTATAGTTTGTTTTCAGCGTATTCGAGAAGATGCTGCTAAAATCATATCGGAGCGCGCGAAGGGGTTGGGGGTGTGGGTTGGTGCCGAAACGCCGCTGATCTATCCAGAGGATTTGCTTGAGGACTCTGCAGTTTTGCGCAGGGATGCGCTACCAGAATTTGTCTCGACCGCATCTTTTGAGGGTTTCGTTCGGTTGCTCGAGCGTCGCGTTGTTGGTCAAGACTGGCTCCGCCCGCCTCTGACTGAAATACCTGGCGCGCCACCCATCGTGGTATTTGCGAGCCATAAAGGTGGGGTTGGGAGATCAACGGCGCTAGCAGTCAGTGCTGCATCGTTGTCAGATGCTGGCTTCAATGTTCTTGTTATTGATCTCGATTTGGAGGCGCCGGGCCTGGGGTATATGCTCCTCGATGCGCTTCCGCCCAACGGTGCTCTTGATTACTTTGTTGAGACTTCTGTTCGAAATGTCAGTGAGCCAGATATTGATCTTATGCTTGCGAGCAGCACGCTTGCTACGCAAGGCTTGATCCATGTCGTGCCAGCTGTCGGAACTACAAGCGCAATGCATCCCGAGAATGTTCTTGGGAAGATAGCTAGAGCATATTTGGAGCGTCAGGATCCAGATGGTACTACGGTATCCTTTCTTGACCGCGTTCGCCAACTAGTCAGGCACCTTTCTCAGAAAAATCGCTATGATATAATTTTTGTTGACGCGCGGGCGGGATTAAACGAGGCGGCGGCAGCGGCGGTGCTCGGACTTGGGGCTGAGATTTTGCTGTTTGGTGTAGACACGCCCCAAACGTTCGCTGGATATAAATATCTATTAGCTCATCTGCGTAGATTTAAGCCGGCCGAATCGACCGATCAAGATTGGCGATACAGGCTCCGGATGGTGCATTCTAAAGCGCTGTCAAGTCCCGATTCCCAGAAAAAATTTAGAGATGCTGCTTTTGAGATGTTCGCGGATACTGTTTATGATGTTGATGAAAATCTTGATCAGTCAGCGTTTAGCTTCGACTATGACAGTGTGGATGCTCCTCACTACGCCTGGGTTATATTAAATGACTCCAATTATGCAGAGTTTGATCCTCTCAGCCAACGAGACCAATTCGCGAGTCATTTTTACGACCGGACTTTTGGTGGCTTTGTTAGGGCGCTACGGGATAGGGTTGGATTGGTTTCATGATGGCGTCGTCGATTGCTGATTTGCAGGACATAGTGTTGCTCCGTCAGGCGCTGGGCCGTCTGGATCCTGGGTCGGCGCACCAAGCGAACATTCCACCTAAGCCCGAAAATATTTTCACGCCATATTCGCATGCAAATGCGCTCGATCCACAGCGGGCGCTCGTTGTTGGGAATCGAGGCGTTGGAAAAAGTTTCTGGTCTTCCGTCCTCACGCATTCAGAGGCTCGGGACAAAGTCGCGCCCACATACCCTCGGCTTTCGCTCAGTCAAATACGGGCTGCTTTGGGATTTCATGAGGCTGCCGGCAAGGATGACGGTGCTGCGCCTTCACCTGCACTGTTGGTCTCGCTGAATCAGTCTGGTTATGCGGCAGACGAAATCTGGCGGGGAGTGCTTGTGAAGGCGGTTGCTGCTGAGCTGTCTTTCGTTGTCCCTGGATCTCTATCATCCCTTCTGCTTTGGTCCCGTGAGAATGTTGAAGAATCTGAAGCTCTGCTTCGGGCCGCAGACGCCCACTTTGTTAAGAATAATCAGGTATTTCTGCTAGTTTTTGATGCGCTGGACCGACTTGGGCGCGACTGGAACAGCATCCGCTCTCTTACGCAGGGCGTGCTTCGTCTCGCATTAGATATGCGTGGCTTTAGGGCCATGAAAGCGAAGATATTCATGCGATCCGATCAGTCGAAAGATGATTCGCTATTTGCTTTCGCTGACGCATCCAAGATTCGCTCCGATGCTGTCAGTTTGGTGTGGCGCCATCGGGAGTTGTTTGGCTGGTTGTACAGCTACCTCTCGCGCGATCGCGAAGCTGGTGCCTCGTTCGTGCGCCTTGTGGGCGGAGGAGACCTAACAAAGCTTCGGCCAACCATGTTGACAGATTCCGAAGTTCAGCAGGAGATTTTCTACAGATTGGCCGGCGAATTCATGGGTGCTGGACCCAAGCGCGGCCGAACTTATACTTGGCTTTACGACCATCTTTCCGACACGTTCGGAGAGACGAGCCCACGCAGCTTCATTACTGCAATGCAGCGCGCCGCGGATTTTCAGCCCGCTCCGCGAGATCATGCTGTCGATCATCTAGGTATTCGAGCCGGCGTACAGGCTGCGTCTCGCGTGCGCGTGCAGCAACTGAAGGAGGATTATGATTGGATTGATAAAGTAATGGCTGCGCTGCGTGGGCTAGAAGTCCCCTGTGATCCCGAAGTGTTCCTTGCGCGCTGGCGTGAGAGGGGGACAGTGGCCGACCTTAGGAGTGAAGCAGATGGTGAAGCGCGAAGGTTGCCTATTGAACTTACTACAGCGCCCAGTCGGGACGAAGGTGGGCTGCTGGCCGCTCTGCAAGCAATAGGCGTTATCGAATTTCGTACGCCGTATCGCATAAATATGCCCGATATTTTTCGCGTCGATGCCGGCATCAAGCGTCGGGGTGGAATCCGTCCTCCATCTGCGCGTCGGGAGCAATCGTAACTTACAACTCGCTCTGCATAGTTTACGCGGAAGCACGCCTTTTTCCGTGTAGATGCCCATGTTACGGCGGTTCATATTGCTCCCGCTGGTACGTATGGGCGCTGCCGCCGTTTGTTCCGCGTTACCCGGTGCTATGACCTCCGCATGCTCCCCCCCACCCAGCTCCCGCTCCCCCTCGCGCGCCCGCCGTCATCCGCCCGCGCGGACTGGGTCCCCGATGCCTCCAATGCCGAGGCCCTGGCCTGGCTCGCCGCCCCCGCCACCTGGCCGCTGCATCGCCTCGCCCTGTTCGGTCCCCCCGGCACCGGCAAGACCCATCTGCTGCGCATCGCCGTGGCGGATCACGGCTGGCGGCTGATGGAGGGTCCCGCCCTCACCCCCGACCTCGCCCTCGCCCCCGCGCCCGGCACCGCGCTCGATGCCGCGGACCAGGCGGACCAGGAAGCGCTCTTCCACCTCATCAACCAGGCATCCGCCACCGGCGCGCCGCTGCTGATGGCCGCCCGCCTGCCCCCCGCGCGCTGGCCGACCATGCTGCCCGACCTCGCCAGCCGGCTGCGCGCCACCCCCGCCGTCGGGCTGCAGGAGCCGACGGACACCCTCCTCGCCGCCCTGCTCACGAAGCACCTGGCCGACCGCCAGCTCCGCCTCGACGCCACCGTGCAATCCTGGCTCCTCGCCCGCCTGCCGAGGGACGCCGCCAGCCTCGCCACCGCCATCGCCACGCTGGATGAGGCCGCGCTCGCCCAATCCGCCCCCATCACCCGCCCCTTCGCCCGCCAGGTCCTCGGCGCCTGGCTGGGGCAGGAGGAGGCGGAGGATGACCGTTTCGGGAATGATGCCGCCGAAACCTCCCCGGGGGAGGGCAAGCCGGGCTAGTCTCCGCCCATGGACACGCACGCCCCCGCGACGCTCGCCGCCGATAGCCCCCAGCGCTTCATCAACCGCGAATTGTCCTGGCTCGCCTTCAACACAAGGGTGCTGGAAGAAGCGGCCAACCCCCGCCACCCGCTGCTGGAACGCCTGCGCTTCGTCGCCATCAGCGCCTCCAACCTCGACGAATTCTATTCCGTCCGCGTCGCTGGCCTCATCGGCCAGGACCGCGCCGGCATCTCCACCCCATCCCCGGATGGCCTGACCCCCGCCCGCCAGCTCGCCGCCATCCACGGCACCGCCCAGGGCCTCATCGCCGCCCAGCAATCCGCCTGGCATGAGCTGCGCGGCCTCCTCGCCCAGGCCGGCCTGGTGGTCAGCGACCCGGAGGCCCTCCCCGCCCCCGACCGCGAATGGCTGGAGGGCTGGTTCATGGACCGCGTCTTCCCCGTCCTCACGCCGCTCGCCGTGGACCCCGCCCACCCCTTCCCCTTCATCGCCAACCTGGCGCTCTGCATGGTCCTGAAACTGGTGCGGGAGGAGGATGGCGGCACCATGCGCGCCCTGCTGCCCGTCCCGCCCCAGGTGGACCGCTTCATCCGCCTGCCCGCCACGCCGGACCGCACCATCCGCTTCGTGATGCTGGAGGACGTGATCGTCCTCTTCCTCCGCCGTCTCTTCCCCGGCTTCATCACCGCGGAACACGGCCTCTTCCGCCTCATCCGCGACACCGATGTGGAGTTCGAGGAAGAGGCCGAGGACCTCGTCCGCAGCTACGAAACCGCCCTCAAGCGCCGCCGCCGCGGCCGCGCCATCCTGCTCTCCGTCGATGCCCGCATGTCACCCGACATGATCGACCTCGTCGCCCGCGAACTGGATGCCGACCGCCACAACGTCTTCACCCTGGACGGCCTGCTCGGCGTCACGGACCTGAAGCAGCTGATCGTGGACGATCGCCCCGACCTGCTCTTCACCCCCTACACGCCGCGCTTCCCCGAACGGATCCTGGATTTCGGCGGGGACTGCTTCGCCGCCATCGCCGCCAAGGACATCGTCGTCCACCACCCCTACGAATCCTTCGATGTCGTCGTCCAGTTCCTCCGCCAGGCCGCCCGCGACCCCAACGTCGTCGCCATCAAGCAGACGCTCTACCGCACCACCCGCGACAGCCCCATCGCCAAGGCCCTGATCGAGGCCGCGGAATCCGGCAAATCCGTCACCGGCATCGTCGAGATCAAGGCAAGGTTCGATGAGGAGCGGAACATCGCCCTCGCCCGCGAACTCGAAGCCGCCGGCGTCCAGGTCGTCTACGGCTTCGTCGAGCTGAAGACCCACGCCAAGGTGTCGCTGGTCGTCCGCCGCGAACGCGACGCGCTGCGCAGCTACGCCCATTTCGGCACCGGCAACTACCACCCCATCACCGCCCGCATCTACACGGACCTCAGCTTCTTCACCGCCGACCCGGCCCTGACGCGCGATGCCGCCAAGCTCTTCAACTACATGACCGGCTACGCCCGGCCCGAGACGATGGAAGGCCTGGCCTTCGCCCCCCTCACCATCCGCCCGGCCCTCCTCGGCCTCATCGACCGGGAGATCGCCTTCGCGCGGGACGGCAAGCCCGCCGCCATCTGGCTCAAGCTCAACTCCCTGGTGGACGAACAGCTGATCGACGCGCTCTACAAGGCGTCCCAGGCCGGGGTGAAGGTGGATTGCGTGGTGCGCGGCATCTGCTGCCTCCGCCCCGGCGTGCCGGGCCTGTCGGACAACATCCGCGTCAAATCCATCGTCGGCCGCTTCCTCGAACACTCCCGCATCTACGTCTTCGGCAACGGCCACCGCCTGCCATCCCGCCGCGCCCGCGTCTTCATCAGCAGCGCCGACCTCATGGCCCGCAACATGGACTGGCGCGTGGAAACCATGGTCCCGATCGAGAATGCGACCGTCCATGCCCAGATCCTCGACCAGGTCATGGTGGTGAACCTTCAGGACAGCATGCAAAGCTGGCAATTGATGGCGGATGGCACCTACCGCCGCCTGCCGCCCGGTGCCAAACCCGTCTCCGCCCACGAGTATTTCATGACCAACCCCTCCCTCTCCGGCCGCGGCAGCGCGCTTCAACAACGGCCGGCCGCCCCATCCCGCCGGTCGCGCCAGGACCGCGTGGCCCAGGATTGATGCAGGACAGACCCCGCTTGGACCTCCCCACCCCGACCCATCCCCCCCGCTTCGGTGTCGTCGACCTCGGCTCCAACTCCGTCCGCCTCGTCATCTTCGAAGGCCTGACCCGCAACCCGCTGCCCATCTTCAACGAGAAGGCGGTCCTCGGCCTCGGCCGCGGCCTGCAGAACACCGGCCGCCTGAACGAAGCCGCCATCGACCCGGCGCTGACCGTCATGGCCCGCTACGCCGCCGTCGCCCGCGCCATGGGCGCCAACCCCGTCCAGGTCATCGCCACCGCCGCCGCGCGGGACGCGGAGAACGGCCCCGCCTTCATCGAGGCCATCCGCACCCGCCTGCCGGACCTGCCCGTCCGCGTCCTGACCGGGGAGGAGGAAGGCCGCCTCTCCGCCGACGGCGTCCTCCTCGGCTTCCCCGACGCCGACGGCATCCTGGGCGACCTCGGCGGCGGCTCCCTCGAACTCGTGGACCTCAAGGGCGGCCAGGCCGGCCCCGCCGCCTCCCTCCCCATCGGCGCCATCCGCCTGGCCGACCGCGCCGGCGGGGACCCCATCCGCGCCCGCGCCATCGTCGAGGGGGACCTGGCCCGCGTGCCCTGGCTCAAGGCCGGGGAGGGCAGGGACCTCTACCTGGTCGGCGGCGCCTGGCGGGCGCTCGCCCGCATGCACATCGCTCAGACCGGCTACCCCCTCTCCATCGTCCACCACTACGTCCTGCGGCGGGAGGAAGCCCGCGACCTCGCCGGCCTGGTCGCCCAATCCCCCCGCAAGGTGCTGGAGAAGATCCCCGGCGCCCCCGCCAAGCGCCTCGGCGACATGCCCTTCGCCGCCATCACGCTGCGCCGCCTGCTGCGCGCCACCGGGGCGCGGCGCGTCATCTTCTCCGCCAACGGCCTGCGGGAAGGCTGGTACGCCAACCTCCTGCCGGAGCCGATCCGGCAGGAGGAACCCCTGCTGGCCGCCGGCCGGGACCTGGCCATGCGCTGGGGGCGCGACCCGGCCCTCGCCCCCGCCCTCCTCGCCTGGACCCACCCGCTGTTCGAGGGTGAGACCCCGGACCAGTCCGACCTCCGCGAAGCCTCCTGCTGGATCGCCGACATCGGCAGCCACGACCACCCGGACTACCGCGCCGAGCAGGCCTTCTACCGCGTGCTGCGCCAGCCCGGCGTCGGCCTGGACCACCACCAGCGCGCCTTCCTCGCGATGGTCGTGGCGCTGCGCTACGAAGCCGACACCACCATGGGCTTCCTGAGCACCGCCCGCGTCCTGCTGGACGCCACCGCCGTGAAACGCGCCGAGGTGCTGGGCGCCGCCCTGCGCCTGGCCTTCACCCTGTCAGGCGGCACCCCGGTGCTGCTGCGCGGCACATCGCTGCGCCGCCACGGCGGCGAATTGCAGCTGCGCCTGGTGGAAGGCAGCGGCGTCTTCGCCGGAGAGAGCGTGCAGCGAAGGCTGGACGCGCTGGCCGCGGCGCTGGGGCTGACGGCGACGGTGGAAGTGTCAGCGGCGGGGTAGCCCCAAAACCCTCCCCCGAGCTTTCGGGGGGTTCGGCGCACTGCGTCGGACGCCGCAGGCTGGCTGGGTGGGGGACCGCGCAACCCCGCAAACCCACAAGCAACAGCCGAACAAGATCGGGGCTCCGCCCCGAACCCCGCTGGGGACGATGATCGTCCCCAGACCCCACCCAACTTGGCGCCGCCGACAAACGAGCCCCATTCTCCGTGAATCCTCGCCCCTCGGAGGGGGGGAGCGGGGGTCGCGTAGGCTGACGCGCGCAGCGCGCTAGGCTCCAGACTCAATCAGGTCCATCCGAGTAGGATGGCGGCGATGGCGACGGCCGAGGCGAAGTTGGCAGCGAGCTTGTCGTATCGGGTGTGGATGCGGCGCCAGTCCTTCAGCCGAC
>NZ_JAERQN010000003.1 GCF_016805305.1 Falsiroseomonas ponticola
GGGCCAAGCTCGGAAACGGTCTTAGGACCGAAGGGCCGACGGCCTCGAGATCGCGCCGCCGGTGCAGGGCTGCAGCCCTGCACCGGCGGTCACACTATGCATCATCGCCAAGACACAAGGGCCCGCTGGCCCTTGGCAGGGTTGGGGTACGGGGAAGGGACGGCGTCCCTTCCCCGGGCCACAGGCGCACCGTCGGCACCCCGCCTACACCCCCCGCCAACCCCTTCGCCCGTATCCTGCGCTGCACAACTGGCCGTGACGGCGGTGCATGCCCATCTGGTGCGTTGCGCATGTGCCCCTTTGGCCGGGGTGGTGTATGGAGCGCCGCATGGATACCCCTGATCTTCGCGCCGAAGGCCCCATGGTGGGCGGAAGGCCTGCTGCTGCTCCGGAACCCGAGGCTCCGCCGCCGGCCAAGCCGCCGCGGCGCAAGCGCCGGTGGTTCGTCGGCACGGTCGGTTTCCTCGTGAAGACGGCGATCGTGCTGGTGGTGGCGGTTGGGCTGGCGGGGGCGGGGGCGGCCTGGTCGCTCTATCGCAACGCGGTGGCGGAGCTGCCGGACTACCGGTGGCTGGCGGATTACCAGCCGCCGCAGATGTCGCGCATCTATGCCGCCGACAGCCGCCTGATGGCGGAGCTGGCGCAGGAGCGGCGGGTCTTCATCCCGATCGAGGCGATTCCCCAGCGGCTGCAGCAGGCCTTCGTCTCGGCGGAGGACCAGCGCTTCTGGACGCATCATGGCGTCGATCCCATCGGCATCTTCCGCACGGTGCTGACGAATGTGGAGCAGATCGGCAGCGGGCGGCGGATGGCGGGGGCTTCCACCATCACCCAGCAGGTCGCCAAGAACATGCTGGTGGGGGCGGAGCGGTCGCTGACGCGCAAGGTGCGGGAGGCGATCCTGGCGCTGCGCATCGAGCAGGCGATGCCGAAGTCCCGCATCCTGGAGATCTACCTGAACGAGATCTTCCTGGGCCAGCAGGCCTATGGCGTGGCGGCGGCGGCGCAGAACTACTTTAACAAGTCGCTGGACGAGCTGTCCCTGGCCGAATCCGCCTTCCTGGCCGCGCTGCCCAAGGCGCCGAACAACTACAACCCCATCCGCTTCCCGGAGGCCGCCAAGGCCCGGCGCGACTGGGTGCTGGAACGGATGGCCGAGGATGGCGCCATCACGCGGGAGGAAGCGGCGCGCGCGCGGGCGGAGCCGCTGGTGCCGCGGCCGCAGCGCCGGCCGGACATGGTCGCGGTGGGCCAGCACTTCACGGAGGAGGTGCGGCGGGAGCTGATCACGCGCTTCGGCGTGGACCAGACGACGATGGGCGGCCTGGTGGTGCGCACCTCGCTCGACCCGAACCTGCAGGCGGAGGCCGAGAAGGCGCTGCGGAACGGGCTGCTGGATTATGACCGTCGCCGGGGTGGCTGGCGCGGCCCGGTGGCGCGGATTTCCGCGAACCCGACGGAATGGCTGCCAGCGCTGCAGGCCGTGGCGCGGCCGCCCGGCATCCAGCCGGGCTGGCGCCTGGCGGTGGCGCTGGAGGTGCGGGACCGCGAGGCGCGGCTCGCCTGGCTGGAACGCCCGGATGCCCGCACGGCGCCGCAGCCGCGCACCGGCACCATGTATCTGGAGGACATCGCGACCTGGGCGCGACCCGTGCGTGATGGCCGGATGGGGCCGCCGCTGCGCCGCATGCAGGAAGCGCTCAGCCCCGGTGACGTGGTGATGGTGGAGACGCTGCCCGCCGTGGCCGCGCAGCCGCCCCGTGTCGCCGCGCGCCCCGAACGCCTGATGCTGCGCCAGCTGCCGGAGGTGGAGGGCGCGGTCGTGGCGCTCGACCCCAATACCGGCCGCGTGCTGGCGATGGTGGGTGGCTTCTCCTTCGAGCGGTCCTGGTTCAACCGGGCGTCGCAGGCGATGCGGCAGCCCGGCTCCTCCTTCAAGCCCTATGTCTATCTCGCGGGGCTGGAGGCGGGGATACCGCCCAACCAGCTGCTGCTGGACGCGCCGGTCGAGATCATGACGCCGCAGGGCATGTGGCGTCCGGGCAATTACGGCGGCGGCGCCGCCCAGGGCTGGGTGACGATGCGCAGCGCGCTGGAGCGCAGCCTCAACCTGGTGACCATCCGGCTCGCGCAGCAGGTCGGCATGCCGGCGGTGGCGGATGTGGCGAACCGCTTCGGCGTCATCCCCAACATGCCGCGCGTCCTGGCCATGTCGCTCGGCGCCGGGGAGACGACGGTGCTCCGCCAGGCCGCGGGCTATGCCAGCTTCGTCAATGGCGGGCGGCAGGTGATCCCGACGCTGATCGACAGCGTGCAGGACCGCCATGGCCGCCTGGTCTGGCGCACCGATGCCCGCGAATGCAGCGGCTGCAACGCGGATGCGAACAGCCAGCCCCCGCGGCTTTCCGACACGCGCCGGCAGATCGTGGACCCGGTGACGGCCTTCCAGATGACCAGCCTGCTGCAGGGCGTGGTGCAGCGCGGCACCGGCACGCGGGCCGCGGAAGGGCTGAACCGCCCCGTGGCCGGCAAGACCGGGACGACGGATGACTACAAGGATGCCTGGTTCGTGGGCTTCACGCCGGACCTGGTCGTGGCTGTCTGGGTCGGCTTCGACGAGCCGCGGACGCTGCGGCTGCAGAGCGAGACCGGCGCGGACGTGACGGGCGGGCGACTGGCGACGCCGATCTTCCGCGACGTGGTGGCCGCCGCGACGCAGGGCTCGCCGCCCATTCCCTTCCGCGCGCCGCCGGGGGTCGCGCTGGTGCGGCTGCAGCTGGATAACGGCCAGACCATCCTGGAGGCCTTCCGCCCGGGCACGGAGAACAGCGCGCGGCCGCCTTCCGACCCCCTGGCGGGGGCCGGGGCGGGAACCGCGGCGGCTGGCCTCGACAGCAATCTGGGTGGGCTCTACTGAGCGGCTCATGCGCGCAGACGCCGAAAAGCTGAAGACCGAGATCGCGGACAGCCTAGCGCTGCTCCGCGCCCATCTGGACTGGGACGCCGCCGTCAGGCGGCTCGAGGAGCTGAACGCCCGCTCGGAGGACCCGGACCTCTGGAACAAGGCCGAGGAGGCGCAGGCGGTGATGCGGGAGCGCAACCGCCTCGCCGCCCAGATCGAGGGCGTGCAGAAGCTGGAGCGTGACGTCGCGGATGCGGTCGAGCTGATCGAGATGGCGGAGGCCGAGGGCGATGCCGCCATGGCCGATGCCGCGGTGGCCGACATGCGGGGCTATGCCGAGGAGGCGAAGCGCCGCGAGATCGAGAGCCTGCTGTCCGGCGAGGCCGATCCCAACGACGCCTA
This sequence comes from Falsiroseomonas ponticola, assembly GCF_016805305.1. Lineage (GTDB taxonomy): Bacteria > Pseudomonadota > Alphaproteobacteria > Acetobacterales > Acetobacteraceae > Falsiroseomonas > Falsiroseomonas ponticola. Next base: position 3,305 of record NZ_JAERQN010000003.1, read on the forward strand.
TCTGGAAGTGAATGCCGGCGCCGGCGGCACGGAGGCGCAGGACTGGGCCGAGATGCTGCTGCGCATGTACACGCGCTGGGCGGAGCGTCGCGGCTACAAGGTGACGATGACGGAGCAGTCGGAAGGCGAGCAGGCGGGCATCAAATCCGCCACCATCCAGGTCTCCGGCACCAATGCCTTCGGCTGGCTGAAGACGGAGACGGGCGTGCACCGCCTGGTGCGCATCAGCCCCTTCGACGCCGCGGCACGGCGCCAGACCAGCTTCGCCAGCGTCTATGTCTATCCGGTGATCGACGACAAGATCGAGATCGAGATCAACCCGGCGGACATCAAGACCGACACCTTCCGCGCCTCCGGCGCCGGCGGCCAGCACGTGAACAAGACGGAATCGGGCGTGCGCTTCACGCATATCCCGACCGGCATCGTCGCGGCCTCCACCCAGGACCGCAGCCAGCACCGCAACCGCGTCATCGCCATGGATATGCTGAAGGCGCGGCTCTACGAACTGGAACTGCGCAAGCGGGAGGCGATCACGGCGGGGATCGAGGCCGGCAAGACCGATATCGGCTGGGGCCACCAGATCCGGAGCTACGTCCTGCAGCCCTACCAGATGGTGAAGGATCTGCGGACGGGCGTGGAGAAGGGCAACCCCGACGCGGTGCTGGACGGGGAGATCGACGAATTCATGGCGGCCGCGCTGGCACAGCGCGTCGGCGCCACGCGATCGGACGCCAGCGCCAAGGCGGATTGATGAGCGCCGCCGCGCTGGTCGAGGCCGCGCGGGCGCTGGATGCGGCGGGGTTCATGCCGCAGAAGTCGGGGAACCTGTCGCAGCGCGACGGGGATGGGTTCCTGATCACGCCCTCCGGCCAGCCCTATGCCGCGATGGTCGCGGATGACCTGGTGCGCTGCGGGCGGGATGGCGCGGTGCGGGGCAACGGGCGCCCGTCCTCCGAATGGCGGCTGCATGCGGCGATCTACCGGGCGCGGCCGGATGCGATGGCGGTGGTCCATACGCACAGCCCAATGGCGACCGCCCTGTCCTGCGCGCGGCACCCGATTCCGCCCATCCACTACATGGTGACCCTGGCCGGGGAGGGCGGGCGGCGCGGCATTCCCTGCGCGGCCCACGCCACCTTCGGAACGGAGGCGCTGGCGCGATCGGCCGTGGCGGCGCTGGGCGAGGGGCTGCGGGCGACGCTGCTGGCCAATCATGGCGTCGTGGCGCTGGGGGCCACGCTGGCCGGCGCGGTGGCGCTGGTGCGGGAGGTGGAGAACCTGGCCGCCCAGTATCTCGCGCTGCGGGCGGCTCGCATCGACCCGGTGCTGCTCTCCGAGGCCGAGCTGGCGGAGGCGGCGGCGATGCTCGGCGATTACGGGCGGCCGGTGTGACCCTGGCCTGGCAGGCGGCGCCTGCGCGGCTGGATGATCGCGTGCGGCTCTACGCCATCGGCGATGTGCATGGCATGGCCGGGCGGCTGGCGGCGCTGCATGGGCAGGTGGCCGAGGACCTGGCGGCGCGGCCGGTGGCGCGGGCGGTGGTGGTGCATCTCGGTGACTATGTGGACAAGGCGGGCGACCCGGCGGCGGTGCTGGAGCTGGTCGCGGGCTTCCGGCTGCCCGGCGCCGTGGTGGTCAATCTGCTGGGCAACCACGAGGCGATGATGCGGGACGCGCTGGCGGGCGATCGCGCGGCGGTGGATGACTGGCTCTGGTGTGGCGGGCGGGTGACGCTGGCGAGCTATGGCCTGGCGCCGGAGGCCGGGCCCGAAGCCTGGGCAGTCGCGATCCCCGAAGGCCACCAGGCCCTGCTGCGGGACGGGCTGGCGCTGAGCCATCGGGAGGGGCCGTATTTCCTCGCCCATGCCGGCATCCGCCCCGGCGTGGCGCTGGAGGCGCAATCGGCGGAGGACCTGCTGACCATCCGCGGCCCCTTCCTGCACCACGAGGGGCCGCATCCCGCCGTGATCGTCCATGGCCATACCGCGCGGCTGGCGCCCGAGATCCGTGCCAACCGCATCAACCTCGACACCGCCGCCCATGCCGGGGGCCTGTTGACCTGCGGCGTGCTCGAACAGGATCGGATCGCCTTCCTCACGGCGTAGCGGGCTGGCCCGCCGCGCTGCGCAGCACGGTCCCGCCCGCCAGCCACAGCGCCAGCGCCGCGAGCGCGATGCCGGCCAGGACCAGGAAGGCGGCGCCGTAGCCCGCCTGCTGCGCGACCACGCCGCCGATGGTGGAGCTGAGGGAGGCGCCGATGCCCTGCAGGGTCATCACCGCCGCCAGCCCCGCCGTGGCGTGCCCGCTGCCATCCAGGATGCGCGCGACGATCCCCGGCACCGCGACGCCGAGCAGCCCGGCGCCGACGCCATCCAGCACCTGCACCGGGATCAGGGCGAGGGGATGATCCACGCTGCCCGCGATCAGCCCGCGGATCGGCAGGGCCACCAGCGCCAGGATGAAGACGAGGCCATAGCCCCGCCGCACCGCCAGCCAGGCCGCGAGCAGCGCCATCGGGATCATGGTCGCCTGCGCCAGGATGACGGTGGCGGCCGTGTAGGCGGCGGGATCCATGCCGGTGCCGCGCGCCACCATCGCCTGGCCGAGCAGCGGCAGCATGGCCGCATTCGCCATGTGGAACAGCGCCACCGTCCCCGCCACCAGCAGCAGCGGGCGCGACCCGAGCAAGGTGGGCAGGATGGGCTCGGCCTGCGCGCCCGCCGTCGCGCCCCGTGCCGCCGCATGGTCGATGTCGCGCGGCCTGATCAGCGCCACGGCGATGACGGCGGCGATCGCCATGCCCGCCATCAGCACAAAGACCGCGACCAGCCCGAACTGCCAGCCGAGCAGCCCCGCCAGCGCCGCGGCGGTGGCGTTGCCCGCATGGTTGAAGGCCTCGTTCCGGCCGAGCTGCCGCGCATAGCCCTGCTGCCGCACCAGGCCGAGGGTGAGGGCCGCGATGCAGGGCGCGACGGCGGCGGCGGCCACGCCCGCGATCATCTGCGCCGCCACCGTGATGGCGAAGACCGGCGCCAGGTAGTTCACCGCGCAGGCCAGCACGATCAGCACGCAGGCGATGGCCAGCAGCGCGCGCTTGTGGCGCGTGGAATCGACCAGCAGGCCGATCGGCGTCGCCGCCGCCATGCCGGCCGCGCCGCCGAGGCTCATGGCGATGCCGATCGAGGCCGGCGACCAGCCCTGCTGCTGGAGGAAGACGCCGAGGAAGGGGCCGAGCCCGTCCCGCACATCCGCGATGAAGAAGTTCAGCGCGTTGAGCGCGGGCAGGGAGGACATGGGCCGGTCGTATCCGCAATGGTCCGGCCTGATCGCGCGGGGGGCTGCGCGGGTTCCCGAAACAGCGAAGGCCCCGGGGATCGCTCCCCGAGGCCTTCCATTGCTGCCGGCGAACCGGCTGCTTGCGTCTGGTGACTCGCCTACGCGATGGCGCCGGCGATGATCCAGGCTGCAGTCTCGGTGGACGCCTTGGGGCAATGAGACACTGGATCACCTCCTTTCGGTTGTTGCGGGACAGAGGAGAGGATGGGGTGCCGGGGCGGGGTCCGCAAGGAAAGTTTCGCGGCCGCTCAGGGCGCCAGGCCGATGGCCCTCAGGCGCAGGCGGGGCGGCTTGCCGGGGCGCGGCGGGCCGGCCTGCAGGGTGACCGTGACCTCCCCATCCTCGGCCAGGGGCGGCAGCGGCACGGTGACCACGCCGTGGGGCGGCGCCGTCGTCGGGGCCAGCAGCACCTCCTCGGCCATCGTCGCGCCGATGGCCGGGCGGCGGGTACGGGCGGGCGCCTCCACCTCCAGCAGCAGGGGGCGGGCGGGGCCGGCGCGGAGCGGCAGATGGAGTGTCGCCTGCCGGCGGGCGAACCAGGCGCCCGCCGCATCCGGGGCGGCGAAGCCCGCGCCCAGCAGGGCGATGCCGGGGCCCCAGCCTTCCAGCGACCGCATCGCGCCCGGGACCAGCGGCTCGGGCGGCGGCAGGGCGTAGTCGAAGGCTTCGGCGAATCCGGCGCCGCGGCGCGTGATGTCGGCGGCCTGGCCCGGAGTCAGCACGGTGGCGAACTTGCCGGGCAGCCCATCCCCGACATGGCCGGGATGCCAGTGGCTGCTGCCGTCATGCGAATGCGCCGTAGGGTTGGGGCCGAGCGCGCCCGATTCCAGCATGGCGTCGATGCGGGCGCGCACCGCCTCCGGCGTCAGCGCCGCGAAGACCTGGCGGCGCAGCCGCGCACCGGGCTTCAGGCCCAGGAAGCGGGCGAGGCGCGTGATCGTCTTCGGGTCCTGGCTGAACCCATCCTCATACCGCAGCAGCAGGCAGGGCATGGCGCCGGGCAGGGCGGGCAGCGCCAGGCAGGACTCCTCCACGCGGTGGCGGCACAGCGCATAGTCGAAGCGGAAGCGCGCCATCAGGGAGGCGACGGCATCGCGGGGGTCGCGGACCGAGAGGATGGCGCGCCCACCCGTGCGCGCCGCCAGCCAGCGCAGGCCGCGGGTCGGCGCATGCGTCTTCAGCAGCAGCGGCACCCGGGCATCCACCTGCAGCGGCAGCTGGTCCGGGCTGTCGGCGAATTGCCGGTGCACCCGGCCCCATTCGGCCTCCAGCAGGGCATAAGCGGCGTTGTAGAGCCAGGTGGAGGCGCTTCCATACTGGCCGGCGCAGAGGATGATCGGCGCCGGCCCCGCCATGCCTCAGCCGCCCTTCGCCTGGGCGCGCAGCACGTGCTTCTGGATCTTGCCCGTGCTGGTCTTGGGGAGCTCCGCGAAGACCACGTGGCGCGGCACCTTGTAGCCCGCCAGGACGGTCTTGCAGTGGGCGATCAGGTCCTCCGCCGTGGCGGCCGAGCCGGGCTTGAGTTCGATGAAGGCGCAGGGCGTCTCGCCCCATTTCTCGTCGGGACGGGCGACCACGGCGGCGACGGCCACGGCGGGGTGCTTGTAGAGCGCGTCCTCCACCTCGATGGAGGAGATGTTCTCGCCGCCCGAGATGATGATGTCCTTCGACCGGTCCTTCAGCTGGATGTAGCCATCGGGATAGGTGACGGCGAGGTCGCCGGTGTGGAACCAGCCGCCGGCGAAGGCCTTGGTGGTGGCGTCGGCGTCCTTGAGATAGCCCTTCATCACGACATTGCCCTGCATCATCACCTCGCCCATCGAGGTGCCATCGGCAGGCACGCGTGCCATCGTCTCCGGGTCCATGACGCAGAGGCCTTCGAGGGCGATGTAGCGCACGCCCTGGCGGGACATGAGCGCGGCCTGCTCCGCGGAGGGCTGGACGTCCCAGTCGCTGTTCCATTCATTCACCACGGAGGGGCCGTAGCACTCCGTCAGGCCATAGACGTGGCAGACGGCGAAGCCGGCTTCCTTCATCGCGGCCAGCACGGCGGCGGGCGGTGGCGCGCCGGCGACGACGAACTGTACCTGGTGGGGCAGGGGCTTCTTCTCGGCCTCGGGCGTGCCGAGCAGCGTCGCCATGACGATGGGCGCGCCGCACATATGGGTGACGCCTTCGCGCGACATCAGCTCCCACATCGCGTTGCCGCGCACGGCGCGCAGGCAGACATGCGTGCCGGCCTGGGCCGTGACGGTCCAGGGGAAGCACCAGCCGTTGCAATGGAACATCGGCAGCGTCCAGAGATAGACGGGATGCTTGCCCATGCCGGCGGAGAGCACGTTGCCGACGGCCAGCAACTGCGCGCCGCGATGGTGATAGACCACGCCCTTCGGCCGGCCCGTGGTGCCGGAGGTGTAGTTGAGGCTGATCGCGTCCCATTCATCGCCCGGCATCGGCCAGGCGAAGCCCTCATCGCCACCGGCGATGAAGGCCTCATAGGGGGTGGCGCCGTCGAGGCGGTTGGCGCGGGCGGCGTCGCTGGCCTCCGGGTCATCGACCTCGATCACCAGCGGCTTCGCTTGGCACTGGGTCAGCGCCATGCGCAGCAGGGGGACGAATTCGCGGTCCACCACCACGACCTTCGCCTCCCCATGGTCGAGGCAATAGGCGATGGTCCCGGCATCGAGCCGCGTGTTCAGCGTGTTCAGCACGCCGCCTGTCATCGGCACGCCGTAATGGCATTCCAGCATCTCGGGGATATTGGGCAGCAGGGCGGCGACCGTGTCGCCGCGGCCGATGCCGTGCTGGCGCAGCGCATCGGCGAGCTTCACGCAGCGCGCGCGAAGCTCGGCATAGCTGCGCCGCACCGCGCCGTGGACGACCGCGGTGTGGCGCGGGAAGACGGCGGCGGCGCGCTCCAGGAACAGCAGCGGCGTCAGCGGCTGATGGTTGGCGGGGCAGCGGGGCGGGGCATCGAAATCGGCAGCGGCCATGGGGTGTGTCGGTCCTAGCGATCGCGCCAGACGGGCTGGCGCTTGGAGAGGAAGGCGCCGATGCCTTCGGCGGCATCCTCGGCCATCAGATTCTCGGTCATCACCGCGGCAGCATGCGCATAGGCGTCCTCCAGCGGAAGCCCGCGCTGGCGGTGGAAGGCGGCCTTGCCGATGCGGACGGTGTGGGCGCTGCGGGATGCGATGCGGGCGGCAAGCGCTTCCGTGGCCGCGGCGAGGTCGGCGGCCGGTACCACGCGGTTCACCAGGCCGATGCGGCGCGCCTCCTCCGCCCCGATCATCTCGCCCGTCAGCAGCATCTCCATCGCCGGCTTGGCGGCGACGGCGCGGGAGAGGGCGACGGCGGGGGTGGAGCAGAAGAGGCCGATATCGACACCGGGCGTGCAGAAACGGGCGGCTTCGGACGCCACGGCCAGGTCGCAGGTCGCGACCAGCTGGCAGCCCGCGGCGGTGGCCACGCCCTGGACCTCCGCGATCACGGGCTGGGGCAGGGCGACGATGGCCTGCATCAGCGTCGCGCAGCGCGTCATGGCGGTGTCGAAGAAAGCGCGGCCGCCATCGGCATCGGCGCGATGGGCGGTGATCTCCCGCAGGTCATGGCCCGCGCAGAAGACGGGGCCGGCGGCGGCCAGCACCACCACGCGCACCGCCGGATCCTCCGCGATGGCCCGCAGCGCATCCAGCACCGCGCCCATCATGGCGAAGGACAGGCTGTTGCGGGTTTCCGGCCTGTTCAGCGTGAGGCGCGTGATCCCCGCCGCGCTGTCCTGCCGCAGCAGCAGGGGCGTGGTGCCGTCCGGCATGGCTATTTCTCCGCCTGCTTCAGCACATCCGCGATCTCGTCCAGGATCAGCGGATCATCGATGGTGGGGGGCACGGTATAGGTTTCGGCATCCGCGATCTTGCGGATGGTGGCGCGCAGGATCTTTCCGGAGCGCGTCTTGGGCAGGCGCTGCACCACGCGCGCCTCCCGGAAGGCCGCCACGGGGCCGATGCGGTCGCGCACCATGGCCACCAGCTCCTTCGCGATCTCGGGCTCGCCCTTGGTGGTGCCGGCCTTCAGCACCACCAGGCCGAGCGGCGCCTGGCCCTTGAGGGAATCCTTCACCCCGACCACGGCGCATTCCGCAACATCGGGGTGCGCGGCCAGCACCTCCTCCATCGCGCCGGTGGAGAGGCGGTGGCCCGCGACGTTGATGATGTCGTCCGTGCGGGACATGACCCAGACATAGCCATCCTCATCCACCATCCCGGCGTCGGAGGTGTTGTAGTAGCCCGGAAACGCCTCGAGATAGGCTTCACGGAAGCGCGCATCGGCGTGCCAGAGCGTCGGCAGGTTGGAGGGCGGCAACGGCAGCTTCACGGCCAGCGTGCCGATCTGCCCGCGCGGCACCTCCTGCCCGGCCTCGTCCAGCGCGCGGAGGTCGTAGCCCGGTGCCGGCTTGCCGCCGGAGCCGGGCCGATTGGGGAAGAGGCCGAAGCCCCGGAAATTGCCGCTGATGCTCCAGCCCGTCTCGGTCTGCCACCAATGGTCGATGACGGGCTTACCCAACAGCTGCGCGGACCACTCCGCGGTCGGCGGATCGCAGCGCTCACCCGCCAGGAACAGGGCTTCCAGCGCGGAGAGATCGTAGCGCGCCAGCAGCGCGCCTTCCGGATCCTCCTTCCGGATGGCGCGGATGGCGGTGGGGGCGGTGAAGAGCACCTTCACGCGGTGCTCGGCGGCGACGCGCCAGAAGGCGCCGGCATCGGGCGTGCCGACGGGTTTTCCTTCGTACATCACCGTCGTGCAGCCCGCGAGGAGGGGCGCATAGACGATGTAGGAATGGCCGACGACCCAGCCGACATCGCTCGCGGTCCACATCACGTCCCCGGCCTTCAGGCCGTAGAGCATCGACATGGAATTCAGCAGCGCGACGGCATGGCCGCCATTGTCGCGCACGATGCCCTTGGGCTTCCCGGTCGTGCCGGAGGTGTAGAGGATGTAGAGCGGGTCCGTCGCCGCGACATCGGTGCAGGGCGCGGGCTCCGCCGCGGCCTCGGCCTCCAGCAGATCCGCGTCGCGGCCCGGCGTGAGGTCGCAGGGGTGCTCGGGGCGCTGCAGGATCAGGCAGTGGTCGGGCTTGTGCGGGGACAGCGCGATCGCCGCATCGAGCAGCGGCTTGTATTTCACGAGCCGCCCGGGCTCCAGCCCGCAGGAGGCGGAGATGATCGCCTTGGGCTGCGCATCCGCGATGCGGGCGGAAAGCTCCGCCGCCGCGAAGCCGCCGAAGACGACGGAATGGATGGCGCCGAGCCGCGCGCAGGCCAGCATGGCGATGGCGGCTTCCGGCACCATGGGCATGTAGATGATGACGCGGTCGCCGGCCGAGACGCCGCGCGCCGCTAGCGCGCCCGCGACCTTCGCCACGCGGCCAAGCAGCTCGGCATAGGTGAAGCGGGCGGCGCGCCCGGTGATGGGGCTGTCCCAAATCAGCGCCGCCTGGTCGCCCCGGCCGGCGGCCACGTGGCGGTCCAGCGCGTTGAAGCAGGTGTTCAGCCGGGCATCGGGGAACCAGCGGCCATAGACGCCGGCCGAGGCGTCGAAGATGCGGGTCGGCGGCACGGCCCAGTCGATGCCCTCCGCCGCGCAGCGCCAGAAGCCCTCCGGGTCGCGCCGCCAGGCGCCATAGGCCTCGTCGTAGCGGCTGGTGCCGGTGCTGCCATCCATGGTGCCGTTCCCTCATGCCTGCCGGGTGCGTCCCGGTCCTGCTTGGTGCGCAGAGTGCCGCCGCCCCGCCCTGCCGCGCAACCATGCCAGCCCGGGCTGGCGGGGCCATTGACGCAGCGCAAGAAAAAAGCGCCGGGGGTTGCCCCCCGGCGCCCGGCAAGCCCCGAGCCTTCGGCCCGGATCAGCGGCCTGCGCGGTAATCCGCGGCGCTGGCGGAACCGTCGGCGTTGGTCGCGAAGATGTCGCGATCCTTCGTCTCCGGCACCATGAAGAAGCCGATCACCACGGTCGCGAGCGCGATCACCACGGGGTACCAGAGGCCGAAATACACGTCGCCGGTCTGCGCGATCATCGCGAAGGCCGTCGCCGGCATCAGGCCACCGAACCAGCCATTGCCGATGTGGTAGGGCAGGGACATGGAGGTGTAGCGGATGCGCGTCGGGAAGAGCTCCACCAGCGCCGCCGCGATCGGGCCATAGACCATGGTCACGTAGATCACGAGCAGCGTCAGGATGAAGATCAGCACCGCCGGCTGTTCGCGGAAGACGTCGAAGGGACCGGACATCTTCACGACCGTCGGGTTGGACGCCGCCGGATAGCCCGCCGCCGTCACCGCAGTGCCGAGGGCGGCCGCGAAGTTCGGCTGGTCGGACGACACCGTCTGGTTGCCGACGACCACGCGCACGCCCGTCTGGCCCGGCTTGTTCTCCACGGAGTAGTTCACGGACAGCCGCGCGAGCGCCGCCTTGGCGATGTCGCAGGGCTGGGTGAAGCGCGCCGTGCCCGTCGGGTTGAACTGGAAGGAGCAGGTGGACTTGTCCACCTCCACCACCGTGGTGATGGTGCGGTGGGCCTGAGTCAGCGCCGGGTTGGCCTCCGCGCTCATCAGCGAGAAGAGCGGGAAGTAGGTGACCGCGGCGATCAGGCAGCCGCCGAGGATGATCGGCTTGCGGCCGATCTTGTCGGACAGCCAGCCGAACAGGACGAAGCCGCCCGAGCCCAGGATCAGCGACCAGGCGATCAGCATGTTGGTGGTGAAGCCGTCCACCTTCAGCACGGAGCCGAGGAAGAACAGCGCGTAGAACTGGCCCGTGTACCAGACCACCGCCTGGCCCATGACCAGGCCGAGCAGGGCGAAGAGCGCGATGCGCGCGTTCTTCCACTGGCCGAAGGCCTCGCCGATCGGCGCCTTGGAACCCGTGCCTTCCTCCTTCATCTTCTTGAAGGCGGGGCTTTCCTGCATCTGCATCCGGATCCAGACGGAGATGCCGAGCAGGACGATCGAGATCAGGAAGGGTACGCGCCAGCCCCAATCCGCGAAGGCGGCTTCGCCGGTGATGGAGCGGGTGGTGAGGATGACGATCAGCGAAAGGAACAGGCCCGCCGTCGCGGTGATCTGGATGAAGCTGGTGTAGAAGCCGCGGCGCCCGTTCGGCGCGTGCTCCGCCACATAGGTTGCCGCACCACCATATTCGCCGCCCAGCGCCAGGCCCTGCAGCATGCGCAGCACGATCAGCACGATGGGCGCGATGATGCCGATCTGGTCGGAGGTGGGCAGGATGCCGACGATGAAGGTCGAGGCACCCATGATCACGATGGTGACGAGGAAGGTGTATTTCCGGCCGACGAGGTCACCGAGCCGGCCGAACACCAGCGCGCCGAAGGGGCGCACCAGGAAGCCGGCGGCGAAGGCGAGCAGCGCGAAGATGTTGCGCGTGCTCTCGTCGTACATGGAGAAGAACTTGGCGCCGATGACGGCGGCGAGCGAGCCGTAGAGGTAGAAGTCGTACCATTCGAAGACGGTGCCGAGCGAGGAGGCCAGGATGACCTTCCGCTCCTCCGGCGACATTGGTCGCGCGGCCCCGCCGGCCGCGGCGTGCGATGCAGACATCCCCCATCCCTTCATACGCGGGCACGCCCGCCCGCAGGTCGTTGTTGCGGTGCCAGGCGCTATGCGCGTGGCGCGCGCAGGGATTGTCCCCCGCGCATGCCCATTCTCTTACGGAACGGACATGCGCTTACAACGCGCGTTCCCGTTAATTCGTGTCCAGAAAACGGCTGGGACCCTTAGTCAATGTAACATATTAAAAATGGGTCACTTGCTCTGCCGCAATGACGCGGCGGCCAGCGCGCGGGCCAGCGGCGCCGGTTCGAAGAGCCGCTCCAGCTCCTGCTGGGTGGAGACGATGTGGAAGCGCAGCGCGCCGCGGATGGCCGGCGTCTCCCCCACGCGCTGGTCCGGATGGACCGGCAGGGTGGCCAGCAGCGGGGCCTCGGCCGTCAGCGGCAGGCGGTCCGCCCCGCCGGGCGGCGTTTCCTGGCGCGCCGCCAGCAGGCGGCCGAGCCCGTCCCGGGCGGCGGCCAGCGTCTCCCGCTCCGTCGCCGGGGCCTCGGCCCGGTCGAGGATGGCGGCGCCAATCGCGGCCAGCGCCGCGGCCAGCGGGGCTTCCTGCCCCGGCGCATGGGGGCGGAGCCAGGCTTCCGCCAGCGCCGTCACGTCCCCCACCGAGGCCGCGAAGGTCTGCCAGCGGCAATGGTCGAGGGCGGCGCGGAAATCGGGGTCGGCGAAGGTCTGCCGTTCATGCCGCCCGGCCTTCACCCGGCAATAGTCGATCACCGTCTTCTGGGCGACGAAGGCCGCCTGGCGATCCAGGAAGCGGTCGAGCGCCTCCGGCCGGGTCTCCCGGGCGGGACGCAGCCGGTCCCGAAGCCACGCCAGCATCAATCGCCTCCTCCCTGCGCCGCAACGATGTTGCATGACATGCCGGACACGTGATAGCCGCGTCAGTTAATTATAATTCACCGCCACTTTGGGCGGCGAAGGGGCCTGGCCGCCGGAGTGGCTGGCGGCGCAAAGGGGAGAGAGCGGATGCCGTTGGTGGAGGATGTCAAGGATCCACAGGGGGCCAGGGTGGCCGCCACGGATCAGGTGAACGGGGCAGCCTACTGGAAGAAGACATCGGGGCTGATGTGGACCGTGCTGGCCATCTGGTTCGTGGCCGGATTCGGGGTTCATTTCTTCGCCACGGCCCTGAACCCGATCCATATCATGGGCTTCCCGCTGGGCTTCTACTTCGCCGCCCAGGGCAGCCTGATCATCTTCGTCGTCGGCCTTTTCTGGTTCGCCAAGCGCCAGAACGAGATCGACGAGGAATTCGGCGTGCAGGAGGACTGATCCCATGTCCGCCAGCACCGGGGGCAAGGACCCCTTCATCGCCAGCCTCGGCAAGATCTATGCCGGCTATACCGGCGGCTTCGCCGTCTTCGTCATCCTGCTCGCGATCCTCGAGCAGATGGGCGTGCCGGACAAGATCATCGGCTACCTCTTCGTCGTCCTGACCATCGGCGTCTATGCCTATATCGGCATCATCAGCCGCACCGCCGCCGTCGCGGAATACTACGTGGCCGGCCGGCGCGTCCCCGCGCTCTACAACGGCATGGCGACGGGGTCGGACTGGATGTCCGCCGCCAGCTTCATCGGCATGGCGGGCAGCCTCTATGCGCTGGGCTATGGCGGCCTCGCCTTCATCCTGGGCTGGACCGGCGGCTACATGCTGGTGGCCATCCTGCTGGCGCCCTACCTGCGCAAGTTCGGCCAGTACACGGTGCCGGACTTCCTCGGCGCGCGCTTCGGCGGCAACCTCGCCCGCTCGCTCGGCGTCATCGTGCTGCTCACCTCCTCCTTCGTCTACGTCGTGGCGCAGATCGTGGGTGTCGGCATCATCACCCAGCGCTTCCTGGAGGTGTCGTTCCTCACGGCCGTCTTCCTTGGCCTGGCGGGCATCCTGGTCTGCTCCATGCTGGGCGGCATGCGCGCCGTCACCTGGACCCAGGTGGCGCAGTACATCATCCTGATCATCGCCTACCTGATCCCGGCCATCCTGATGTCCGTGAAGGTCACCGGCGTGCCGCTGCCGCAGGTGATGTACGGCTTCGCGCTGGAGCGGATCGAGGGTCTCGAGCAGGGCTTCCGTGCCGCGGGGATGACGCCGCCGCCCGGGGTGACGGGGTGGCACACCGCGCCCTTCATCGGCGCCAACGGCGCCTTCTCCTGGTCCGCCTTCTTCAACTTCTTCGCGCTGGTCTTCTGCCTCATGGTCGGCACCGCCGCGCTGCCGCACATCCTGATGCGCTACTTCACCACGCCGTCCGTGCGGGAAGCGCGCCAGTCCGTCGCCTGGTCGCTGTTCTTCATCTTCCTGCTCTACTTCACGGCGCCGGCCTATGCGGCCTTCGGCAAGCTCGAGATCTACCAGACCGTCATCGGCCAACCCATCGCGGCCCTGCCGGAGTGGATCAAGAACTGGCAGATCGTGTCGCCCTACGGGGTGCCGTGGGTGAACATCGTGGACGTCAACCGCGACGGCATCGTGCAGTGGGGCGAATTCCGCATCCACCCCGACGTGGTCGTGCTGGCGACGCCGGAAATCGCGGGCCTTCCCTACGTGATCGCCGGCCTGGTGGCGGCGGGCGGCCTGGCGGCCGCGCTCTCCACCGCCGATGGCCTGCTGCTGGCGCTGGCCAACGCGCTGTCGCATGACGTCTACTACAAGATGATCGACCGCAACGCGCCGACCGCGAAGCGGCTCGTCATCTCCCGTGTCCTGCTCATCCTGGTGGCCATCCTGGCGGCCTGGACGGCGGGCAATGCGGGTGCCGACATCCTGTTCCTGGTCGCCTGGGCCTTCTCCATCGCCGCCGCGGGGCTCTTCGCCGCGCTGGTGATGGGCGTCTGGTACAAGAAGACGACGAATGCCGCGGCCTGCTGGGGCATGGCGGTCGGCTACGTCTTCACCTTCGGCTACCTGATCTGGACGGAGTTCTACGGCCTGTCCTTCGTGGAACTCTTCGGGACGAAGGAGGCGATCCTGGCCGCCGCCCGGCAGACCGCGGCGCTGCCCGCGGCCGATCCGGCGCTGAAGGCCTATGCCGCCCAGCTGGTGGCGAATGCCGGCCAGATCACGGATGGCGCGCTGTCCTGGTTCGGCCAGCTGATCCTGACGACCGACAGCGTGGTGCTGCGCGGCCGGACGGTGGCGCGGCTCTGGACGCTGAACAACATCTCGGGCGGCATCGTCGGCGTGCCGCTCTCCTTCCTCACCATCTGGCTGGTGTCCAAGTTCACCACGGCGCCGAGCCAGGCGATGCAGGACTTCATCGACGACATCCGCATCCCGAAGGGCGGCGTCCGCCTGGTGGACCGGCGCGAGGCCGTCGAGTAACGACTCCGTCCCGGCCAGGGACGGAAACCGGGGCGGCCGCGGCGACGCGGCCGCCCTTCCTGCTTCAACGCCTGCGCTTCACCACCTGGATCAACGCCGCCGATGCAGCCCTTCGTCGCCGACCACCTCGGCTTCTGGATCCCCATGTATGTCCTGGCGCTGACGGCCTGGGCCTGCCTCGGGCGGTTCCTCATGCAGGTCATGGTGCCGGAGGACAGCCCCAACTACATCTGGCGCGGCTTCCGGCTGCTGACCGATTGGGCCGTCTGGCTCGCCCGTCGCGCGGTGCCGTCCTATGTGGAGGCGCGGTTCCTGCCGCTGGTGGCGGCCTGCTGGCTGTTCGGCATCCGCCTGGTGGGGGGCGTGCTGATGATCTCCGCCGGGCTCGGCCCGCGCATCACGCCGCCCGGGGCGGGGTGAGGGCCATGACGCCGCAGAACCTCTTCGTCGTCGTCGTCGGCCTCTGCCTGATGAATGGCCTGGTCAGCCCGGCCCTGCCGGTGATGATGGCGCTTCACCCGGTCTGGCTGCCGGAGATGCTGCCGCCCACCAATGAGATCGTGTTCTACGGGGCGAGCCTGATGGTCTCCACCGGCACGCTGCTGCTGGCCGGGCTGCCGGCCGCGATCCTGGAACGGCTCGGCACCCCGCTCACCCCGGCCATGATGGCCTGGGCGGGGGGTGCCGGGTTGCTCTTGCTGCTGGGCCTCGCCTGACCTCAGCGCCAGACGAAGTCGTTGACGCTGCAGGTCTCGACGCGCCGGCGTTCGAAGGACCGGCCATCGGCATAGACCACGCGCATGTCCACCGTGCAGACGCGCCCGGCGGGCAGGCTGACCTGCAGGCGCTGGCCGGGCTGCAGCACGTTCTGTCCCAGCCGGTCGCCGCCCCAGTTGCTGTCGGTGGAGAGCGAGACATAGACCTCCCGGATCGTCAGGCCCGTGCCGTTGACGAAGTAGAAGCTGGGGTTGCCGGCGATGGAGGCGCCCGCCCCGCCGCCGCCGATGCTGGCCCCGGCGCCGGCGCCCGACCGCCCGAAGACGATCTGGCTGAGGCTGCAGGCATTCACCTGCATGCGGCTTTCCTCGCCCCCGCCCTGGTAGGTCACGCGCAGGTCGAGGATGCAGTCGCCGAAATTCGGCGTGACCCAGACGCGCTGGCCCGGCGGCAGCACGGAGGTGCCGAGGATGTCCGGCCCCCAGTCGGAGACGCGGGACGAGGAGACATAGGCGCGCTCGATCACCCGGCCGGTGTCGTTGACCAGCCAGAAGCGGTTCTGCGCCTGCGCCGCGCCCGCGCCGAGGAGACCGGCGAGCAAGGCGAGGCAGGCGATCAGGTGGCGACGCATGAAGGGACCTCCCGGAATGCTGGACGTATCGAAAGGGATCGGCATGGTTCTGGCAACAGCGTTGAGAGGCGGGCCCCGACTCGCCGGCCGGGGCTTCTCCTGGCGGAACGCCGCCCTGCGCGCCGCGTCATCGACCGGGCTCGCGACGGGTTGATGCACTTGAAAGTTGCATTTGCTCCTCCGCAGGGCCATGTTCGCAGGGTTGCCTTCGCGCTCGGGTTGGGTGCGCACGGGGTCACGCATGTCGCTCGATGCCACGCCTTCACCGGCTGCCCAGTCGGAAGCCGCCCGTCGCCTCTCCGCCGCCATCGACGAGATGCGCGCGGAGGTGACGGCGACGCGCGCCGTGCTGCAGGCCGTGATGGCCGAGGAGGGCGCCGCGGCCGGCCCGATGGCGGAGATCGCGGAATCGGCCAGCCGCCTCGTGGGCTTTGCCAGCGGGGATGGGGCGGCGGCGGCGCCGGATGATCCCGAGGCGCCCGTGCCGCCGCACCCCATGCGCCGCATCACCGATTGGGCCGAGGGCGTGCTGCACGCCCTGCCGCCGGGCAGCCACATCGTCACCCGCCGGCGTTCCGAACAGTATTGAGCCCGCCTGCCGCGCCTGCCCGCCCTCGCATCGGGCGATACGCCGTGCACCGTGGCAAATCGGCATCGCTCTTCCGCCACATGTTGCAACATCGCCACGCCGCGGTGGCGCCGGCGGGTCTTTCCCGGCTAGGGTCCGGATGATGATCAGGCTCGTGCCCCCCCGCCGTGCCGTCCTCCTCGCGGCGGCCCTTCTCTCGGCCTGCGCGGCGGCGGGCACGCCCGTTCCCGCCACCGCGCCGGCCCAGGCCCAGCCCGCCGAACCCGCGGGCGTCTTCGGCACCTACCTGGCCGGCCGCTTCGCACAATCCGAGACCGATACGCGCACCGCGGCCGACAGCCTGCTGGATGCGCTGAGGCGGGAGCCGGACCAGGCGGAACTCGTCAACCGCGCCTTCGCCGCGGCCCTGCTGGACGGGCGGCCGGATGCGCTGCGCCTGGCCCGGCGGTTGCCGGACAACCAGGCGGCCGCGCTGCTGCTGGTGGGCTCCGAAGCCGTGGCCGGCCGCTGGGACCGGGCGGAACAGCGCGTCCGCGCCCTGCCGCGCCAGGGGCCGTCCCAGATCCTGCAGCCGCTGCTGCTGGCCTGGGTGCAGCAGGGCAAGGGCCAGACCGATGCGGCGCTGGCCACGCTGCGGCCCCTGGCCGAAAGCGGCCGGCTGCGCGGCATCCACGCGCTGCACCTGGCGCTCGTCGCCGATGTCGCCGGCCGGCCGAGGGAGGCGGAACGCGCCATCCGCACCGCGCTGGCGGAGACGCCCGAACCCTCGCTCCGCCTGCTGCAACTCGCTGCCGGGATCCTGGCGCGGAGCGGGCGGGAGGCCGAGGCGCTGCGGCTGATGGAGGCGCTGGGCCGGGGGCTCGGCGACTTCGCCATCGCCGCCGGCACGGAGCAGGCGCGCCGCGCCGTCATCGCCCAGCGTGGCGTCGCCTCCGCCGTGGAGGGGATCGCGGAAGCGCATCTCGCCCTGGCCGCCGCGCTGCGCCAGCAGGGGGCGGGGGAGGGCGCGCTGATCCTGGCGCGGCTGTCGCTGCGGCTGCGCCCGAACTTCGCGCCCGCCCTGCTGCTGATCGCGGAAGCCTATGGGGAGGAGCGGCACCCCGACACCGCCCATGCCATCCTGGAACAGGTGCCCGCCGGCGATCCGCTGGCGCGCGTCGCCGCCCTGCGGCGCGCCTCCCTGCTGGACCGCATGGATCGCGTGCCGGAAGCCGAGGCCGCCTTCCGCGCCATCGCGGCGGAGGTGCCGAACGCGCCGCAGCCGATGGCGCGCCTGGGCGACCTGCTGCGCGCCCGCAACCGCTTCGCCGATGCCATCGCGGCCTATGACGCGGCGCTGGAGCGGGTCGGCACGCCGGGCGCGGCGGAATGGCCGCTGCTCTATGCCCGCGGCATCGCCCATGAACGCGCCGGCGCCTGGCCGCGCGCGGAGGCCGATTTCAAGCAGGCGCTCGAACTCTCC
Source organism: Falsiroseomonas ponticola (assembly GCF_016805305.1). Lineage (GTDB taxonomy): Bacteria > Pseudomonadota > Alphaproteobacteria > Acetobacterales > Acetobacteraceae > Falsiroseomonas > Falsiroseomonas ponticola. The sequence goes on from NZ_JAERQN010000003.1 coordinate 20,983, forward strand.
CCCGAACAGCCCTACGTCATGAACTACCTGGCCTATACCTGGGTGGAGCAGGGCAAGGACCTGCCGGCCGCGCGCCGCATGCTGGAACGGGCGGTGGAGCTTCGCCCGAATGACGGCAACATCGTGGACAGCCTCGGCTGGGCGCTGTTCAAGATGGGCGACCTGCCCGGCGCGATCCGCTGGCTGGAACGCGCGGTGGAGCTGGAGCCGCGCAATAGCGTGATCAACGACCACCTCGGCGATGCCTATTGGGCCGCGGGGCGGGAGCGGGAGGCGCGGTTCCAATGGGCCCGCGCGCTCGGGCTGGAGCCGGAGCCGGCCGACCTCGTGAAGATCGAGGCGAAGCTCCGGGACGGCCTGCCGACGCCGCCGGCCTCCACGGCGCAGCGCACGGATTGACGCGGCCATCGCCGCCCCGATGCACGGCTTCGCCCCGGCCAAGGTGAACCTGGCGCTGCGCGTCACGGGCCGCCGCGCGGATGGCTACCATCTGCTCGACAGCCTGGCGGTGTTTGCCGGCGTGGGGGACGTCGTCTCCGCCACGCCGGCGGAGGGGCTTTCCCTGGCCCTGGCCGGCCCGGGCGCGGGGGCCTTGCAGGCGGAGCCCGACAACCTGGTGCTGCGCGCCGCCCGCGCCCTGGCCGCGGAAGCCGGCATCGCGCCGGCGGCCGCGATCACGCTCGAGAAGCATCTGCCCGTCGCCTCCGGCATCGGTGGCGGTTCCGCCGATGCGGCGGCGGCGCTGCGGGTGCTGGATGCGCTGTGGGGAACCGGGCTCGGCCCCGCGCGTCTGCGGACCATCGCGGCGGGGCTGGGCGCCGACGTGCCGGTCTGCGTGGAAAGCCGGCCGATGCGCATGCGCGGGGTGGGGGAGGTGCTGGATGCCGTGCCGCCCCTACCGCCCTTCGGGCTGCTGCTGGCCAATCCGCGCCTCGCACTGGCCACGCCCGCCGTCTTCAAGGCGCGCGCGCCGGGCTTCTCGGCGGAGGCGGCCTATCCCGATCGCTGGCCGGACGCGGCGGCTTTGGCGGACTGGCTGCGGCCGCTGGGCAACGACCTGGAAGCGGCGGCGATCACGCTCTGCCCGCCCATCGCCGGTGTCCTGGCCGCGATCGCCGCGCGGCCCGGCTGCCTGCTGGCGCGGATGAGCGGCAGCGGCGCGACCTGCTTCGGCCTCTTCGCGACGCCGGTGGAAGCCGAAGCCGCCGCCGCCGCGCTGCCCGATGGCTGGTGGCGCTGGGGTGGGGCCGAGGCGCGGCACGGCGGATGACCTGGCGCGGCTAGCTGCGGCCCGGGGTAGCGTGGCGCCCGCGCCTCTGCGGTGGCCTGTCGCTTCTCCCGTCTTGCAGAAGCAGGGCAGGATGTACCGGCCGGGGCTGACCGCTCCCATTCCCGCGCGCGAGGGGACGATTCGCATGCGATGGCTTCTTCCGCTGGTGCTGCTCGCGGGTCCGGTGCGGGCCGATGTGCCGCCGGCGCCGCCGCTGGCCGAGCGGCTGCTTCCCGGTGAGCGGGACGGCTTCGTCGTCGATGCGACGCGCGGATGCTGGCTATGGGCCGGCGGGCTGTCGGACCTCGCGACCGATGTCGAGGCGCGATGGAGCGGCGCCTGCGCCGAGGGACCGGCCGAGGGGCCGGGCCGGGCCATGCTCCTCTGGCGCGAGGGCCGTGCCGTGCGTGGCATGATCTACGAAGGCACGATGCAGAGCGGCCGCCTGAACGGCCAAGGCGCCCTCGTCCATCTGCGCAACGGGGAAGCGACGATCCTCGAGGCCGGGGAATACGCCAACGACCTGCTCGTGCGCGGCCGGGTGGAGGTGCTTGCGCAGGCATCGACCTATGAAGGCGCGCTCCGGGACGGCGTGCCGCACGGCCCTGGCGTGCTGCGCAGCGCGGGGGGCAGCGTTTCGGGCCTCTGGGCCCAAGGCTGCCTTTCCCTTCCAGGTGGCGCCTGGGTGGCCTTCCTGCGTGCCGAGGAAGCCTGCTCGCCAGCCGAGGAGTGACCGCGCCGCCGCGCGACGGGCGTGACCGGCGGCGGAAGCCCTATCGCCCGAGCCAGGCTTTCAGGCGCGCCGGCGCCTGCACCATCGCCGCTTCCGGCCCGCAATAGCTGAAGCGCAGGAAGCGGCTGCCCCTCTCCCGGTCGAAATCCACGCCGGCGGAGGCCGCGATGCCCGCGCCGTCGAGCATCCGGGCGCAGAAATCCAGGCTGTCATTCGTCAGGTGCCCGACATCGCACCACAGGTAGAAGGCGCCATCGGCCTGGGCGATGCGGTCGAAGCCCGCCGCCGGCAGCCCCTCCAGCAGCGCGCTCCGGGCGCGGGCATAGCCGGCCTTGTTGGCCTCCAGCTCCTCGGTGCAGTCGAAGGCGGCCTCGGCGGCGACCTGCGCGACATGCGGCGCGCTGATGAAGAGGTTCTGCGCCAGACATTCCACCGGGCGGATCAGGTCCTCCGGCAACACCAGCCAGCCGATGCGCCAGCCCGTCATGGAGAAGTATTTGGAGAAGCTGTTCACCACCACGGCGCTGTCGCTGAAGGCGGCGGCCGTGCTCTCCGCCACCGTGCCGTAGGATAGGCCGTGGTAGATCTCGTCGGAGACCAGCCTCACGCCGTTGGCATGGCACCAGCGGGCAATTGCCGACAATTCCTCCGGCGGCAGCATGGTGCCGGCAGGGTTGCAGGGGCTGGCGACGATCAGCCCGGCCGGCAGCGGGTCCAGCTTCTCCAGCATCGCGAGGGTGGGCTGGAAGCGGGTGGAGGCATCGCAGGGCAACAACTGCGGCACCATGCCGAGCGCGGTCAGGATATTGGCGTAGGGCGGGTAGAAGGGCGCGGCCATGGCGACGTGGTCGCCGACATCGAAGGCAGCGAGGAAGGCGAGGGGGAAGGCGCCGGAGGCACCCACCGTGACGGCGATGCGCGCGGGCGCGACCGTGACCCCGTACCGGTCCCGGTAATGGCCGGCGATACGGGCACGCAGCGAGGCCAGGCCGAAGGCCTCCGTATAGCCCATCGGGTTGCCGGCCTGGAGCGCGCGGATCGCGGCCTCCGCCGCCCCGCGCGGCGCACCGCTGCCGGGCTGGCCGACCTCCATGCGCAGGATCCCGGGCGCCCCCGGCGGCAGCGCCGCGGCACGGGCATTCGCCGCCGCGATCACGTCCATCACCATGAAGGGGGGCGCTTCCGCGCCCCGCCCGGTCTTCAGCGCCATCAGCGGTCCACGGCGCCGATGGCGAGGCCGGCGCCGCGCGGATCGGTCTCGAAGAAGCAGCTGTTGGGGTCGCCCGGCAGGTAGCGCGGGCAGGACAGCGCATTGCCGCGGCCGGGATTGGGCACGCCGGCGAAGAGGTCCGGCGCCTGCGGCGAGGGGGCCGCCGGCGTGGGCACCGCGCCCGGGACGATGCGCGGGGCGGGCGGCAGGTTGAAGCGCAGCGCCGCCGCCATGGGCAGCGCGGCCGCGATGGGCGCCGCCTGCTGCCCGCTGCCAGCCGTCGCGGCGCGGAAGGTGCGGAGCGGCGCGTTGAAGGCGATGGCGGCGGAGAGCAGCGGCGGCTGCACCTGGCCGATTCCGGGGGCGGCGGCCAGCAGGATGCCCGTGCCCGGCGCCACGCGGCCGGTGCCGAACAGGTTGTTCATGGTGAAGGCGCAGCTCACCGCCATGCCGTCCCGGTCCACGACCACGAGGGTGGTGGAGGCCGGCAGCACGGGCCAGCCCTGGTCGGCCGGCACCTCCGCCGTCACCAGCGCCATGGGGTCGCCGCCCCGTTCCCGCCAGGCGCGGGCCACGGCCACGCCGCGCAGCGATGCGGCATCCGCCGTGGCGCCGGCCGCCAGCGCGGTGAAGGCCGCCGCCGCGGCCAGGCCGCCATCGGCGGGCGGCGGCAGGAAGGCCACGCTGTCATTGCCCGCCCGCAGGATCATCGGCGCCGCCACGCGCGGCACGGCGGCGCGCATCTCCGCCACCGTCAGCCCGCCCCCGGCGGCGATGGAGGCATCGGCCACCCGCCGCGCCAGCGCGCCCTGGTGCAGGTCCCCAACGCCGGAGGTGCGCAGCGCGCCGAGCGTGGTGCCGAGGTCCGGCTGCACCAGCGTGGCGCCGGCCGTGAGCGGCTGGCCGCCCGGCCCGGCGAAGATCGCGGCCGCGCCGGGATCCGCCAGCAGCGGGCCGGCGACGGCGGCCAGGTCCGTGGCCAGGGCGCGGCTGACCTCCACCCCGAAGCGGGCGGCCTGCTCGGCCGGGGCGATCAATTCCTCGAAGGGCCGCGCGCCGCCGCGGGCATGCAGGGCGAAGAGGCCGCGCGCCATCAGCGGCACGGCGGCCGGGCGGTCGGCGCCCGGGGGCGTCGCTTCCCGCGCGCCGGGCAGGAAGAGGATGGCCTCGGCCTCCGCCCGGCGGGGGGCGAAGAGCAGGCAGGCGCCGCCGCCGCCGAGCGCGGCGCGGGAGGGCTGGGTGACGGTGAGCATGAGCCCGCCCGCCACCGCGGCATCGGCGGCCGAGCCGCCGGCGGAGAGCGTGTTGCGCGCCACCAGCGCCGCCCGCGGGTCATCGGAGACGGCGCCGCCGAGGAAGCCGCGGACGAAGCCCGCCTGGCCCGGCTGCAGGGCGTTGGGGTCCGGCGCGAAGGCCGAGCAGCCCGACAGCGCGAGCGCCGCCACCGCGGCCAGGGCGGGGTGGGAAGCGGCGGCCTTGCGCGCTACCTTCCCGCCCATGCCGCGACGCTCTTCCATCGCCAGGCCCCCGGCTTCCGCCATGGTCTTCCGCGCCATGGTTGCCGCCCCGAAGCTGGTCGTCATGCTGGTCGTCCTCGCCCTTCTCGCCGTGGTGGCCTGGCCTGGATCCGCCTCGGCGCAGTCGGCGGCACCACGCTTCGTCACCATCCGGGACGCCGAGACGGAACACCTCGTCCGGCGCCTGGTCCACCCCCTGCTTCGTACCGCGGGGGTGGATCCCGGCCTGGTTCGGACCACGCTGATCCAGGACCGCGCCATAAACGCCTTCGTCAGCACCGGCAACCGGCTGTTCGTCCATACCGGCCTGATCCAGCAATCCGGGGGCGCGCTGGAACTGGTGGGCGTGCTAGCGCATGAGACGGGGCACATCGCCGGCGGGCACCTGGCCCGGCTGCCGGAGGAGATGCGCAACGCCATGCTGCGCTCGATCGGCGCCATGCTGCTGGGCGGCGCGGCGGCCGCGGCCTCCGGCCAGGCAGGGGCGCTGGCGGCGGGCATGCTGGGCGGCCAGGCCAGCGCCATGGGGGAGTTCTTCGCCTTCACCCGTGCCCAGGAACAGGCGGCGGACCAGGCGGGGGTCAACTATCTTGACCGCCTGGGCTGGTCCGCCCGCGGGCTGGAGAGGCTGCTGGAGCGGCTGCTGGACCAGGAGCTGCTCGCCGCCAGCCGGCAGGACCCCTATTTCCGCACCCACCCCCTGTCCCGCGACCGGCTGGAATTCATCCGCGAGCACCTGGCGCGGTCCCGCTTCGCGCAGGCGCCGTTCCCGGCCGAGCTGGAAGCCGCCTTCGCCATGGTGCGCGCCAAGCTGGACGGCTTCATCGATTCGCCGCTGCTGACCATGCGCCGCTATCCCGAGAGCGACACCGGCGCCCCCGCCCGCTATGCCCGCGCCATCGCCCAGTTCCGCTCCGGCCGCATCGCCCCGGCGGTGGCGATGGTGGAGGCGCTGATCGCGGAACAGCCTTCGAACCCCTGGCTGCATGAACTCAAGGGCCAGATCCTGTTCGAAGGCCACCGCGTGCCCGACTCGCTGGCGCCCTACGCCACCGCCGCCAGGCTGGCGCCGGAGGAGGGGCTGATCCGGCTGAGCCATGCCCGGGTGTTGATCGAGCTCGGCCAGCCCGCCCAGCTGCGCCAGGCGCTGGCCGAACTCGAAGCGGCCATGCGGACGGAGCGCGAGAGCGCCTTCCTCTGGCGGCAGGTCGCGGTGGCGCATGGCCGGCTGGGGGAGATGCCGATGGCCGACCTGGCGCTGGCGGAGGAGGCGATGCTGCTCGGCGATCCGCTGGCGGCGCGGACGCTGGCGGCGCGGGCGGAGGGCGCGCTGCCGCCGGGCCCGCTGCGCCTGCGGGCCTCGGACCTCCGCAACGCCGCGCAGCCGGAGAACCTGCCGCCGCGGCGCCGCTGAGGGCCCGCCCGCGGGGCGGGCGGTGACACGCCCCGCCCGGCTGCGATAAGGACAGGCATGACCCGATCGCCCCTGCGCCTCATCCTCGCCGCCGGCCTCCTCCTCCTGGCCGGGGGGGCGCCGGCGCAGGAGAATCCCGGCTTCACCGCAGCGCAGCGCGCGGAGATCCTCGGCATTCTCCGCCAGGCGTTGCGGGAGGATCCGACCATCCTGCGCGACGCCTTGGCAGGGCTGGAGGAGGCGGACCGCCGCGACCGCAGCGAGGCGCAGCGCGCCGCCATCGCCGATAATGCCGAGGCGCTGTTCCGCGACGCCGCCGACCCCAGCAAGGGCAATCCGCGCGGCGACGTGACCATCGTGGAGTTCTTCGACGCGCGCTGCGGCTACTGCAAGCAGATGCAGCCCGCCATGGACGCGCTGCTGCGGCGCGACCCCAATATCCGCCTGGTGCTGAAGGACCTGCCGATCCTCGGCCCCAACAGCGTCCTCGCCTCCCGCGCCCTGCTCGCGGCGCAGCGGCAGGGGCGCTACGTGCCGCTCTACGACGCGCTGCTGGCGCTGCGGGGGGAACCCACGGAAGCGGTGCTGCGCCAGCAGGCGGAGCGCGCCGGGCTCGACTGGGCGCGGCTGCGCCGGGACATGGAGGATCCGGCCATCGGCGCGCGGATCGAGCGCAACCTCGCCCTCGCCAGCCGGCTTGGCATCGAGGGCACGCCCGCGCTGGTGATCGGCACCACGCTGGTCCCCGGGGCGATCGAGCTGCCGGCGCTGGAACGGCTGGTGGCCGAGGCGCGGGCGGCACGCTGATTATCAATCTTCGGTAGAAGATGGACTTTCTTTAAGCGCCCGCGGGCCGGATTGCCGGCCCCGGCCCGCCGTATAGACTGCCCCCCAAGGGGGAGTGCGATGGGGGCGGGACCGCGGGCGGTCGAGGTTCTGGCACGGCTGGTGGCCTTCGATACCACCAGCGCGCGCAGCAACCTGGCGCTGGTGCGCTACGTGCAGGACGAGCTCGCCGCGCAGGGCGTGGCGGCACGGCTCATCCACGACCCGGTCCAGGACAAGGCGGCGCTGCATGCCATCCTCGGCCCGGCCGTGGCGGGGGGCGTGGCGCTCTCCGCCCATAGCGACTGCGTGCCCGTGGCCGGCCAGGCCTGGACCGGCGATGCCTTCGCGCTGCGCCGCCAGCACGGGCGCCTGGTGGCGCGCGGGTCGGTGGACATGAAGGGCTTCTGGGCCTGCGCCCTGGCCAGCGTGCCGGGCCTGCTGGCCAAGGGGCTGAAGCGGCCCGTGCATCTGTGCCTCTCCTTCGACGAGGAGACGACCTTCGCCGGCGCCCCGCTGCTGGTGGGCAGCCTGGCGGAGGCCGCGCCGCCGCCCGCCTTCTGCGTGGTGGGCGAGCCCACCGGGATGACGCCGGTGGTCGCGCATAAGGGCTATGCCTCCTGGAATGTGCGGGTCACCGGCCGGACGGGGCATTCCAGCCTCACCCACCGCACCGCCAATGCGCTGGAGGCGGCGGCCGAGGCCGTGGCCTGGCTGAAGCGGGAGGCGCGCCGCATCGCCGCCGAGGGCGGCCGGGCGGCGGGCTTCGAGCCGCCCTGGAGCACCATCCACACCGGCACCTTCCACGCCGGCACCATCCTCAACATCGTCCCGGACCTGGCGGAATTCGTCTTCGAGGTGCGCAGCATCCCGGGCGAGGATGGCCGCCTGGTGCGGGGCGCGCTGGAGGCCTGGCTGGCGCGGGAGGTCCTGCCCGGCCTGCGCGCGGCGGCGCCCGATGCCGGCTTCGCCTTCGAGACGCGCTGCTACGCGCCGCCCTTCGAATTGCCGGCCGGGTCGGCGCTGCTGCCGCTGGTGCAATCCTGCGGCGCCCGCGGCCCGGCGCTGCGCGTGCCCTATGGCACCGAGGCCGGCGTCTTCCAGCGCGCCGGCATCGACAGCATCGTCTGCGGCCCTGGGCAGGTGGCGCAGGCACATCAGCCCGACGAGTGGATCGAGGAGGCGGAGATGGCGGCCTGCTGCGCCTTCATCGACCGGCTCGGCGACGCGCTGGCGGCATGAGCATGGCGAGCGGCGACCTCACCCAGGGCCTGCCCCTGTTCGAGCTGCCGAGCCTGGCGGTCCGCCTGCCGGTGCCGGACATCGCGCCCTGGCGCGAGGGGAATGCGGGCATCCCGGGTGTCTGGAGCCAGGCGGCGGAGGAGGCCGGGCCGCACCTCGTCGTCAGCACGCTGGTGCATGGCAACGAGATCTCCGGCGCGCTGCTCGCCAGCCGCTGGCTGCGGGAGGGGGTACGGCCGCGGCGCGGGCGGCTGACCTTCGTCTTCGCCAACCTGGCGGCCTTCGACCTGTTCGATGCCGCCGACCCCACGGCGAGCCGCTTCGTGGATGAGGACATGAACCGCCTCTGGTCGCCGAGCGCGCTGGCCGGCGGGCGGCGATCGGCGGAGCTGGAGCGCGTGCGCGCGCTACTGCCCGTGGTGCGGCAGGCAGATGTGCTGCTGGACCTGCATTCCATGCTCTGGCCGTCCGATCCGCTGTTCCTGGCGGGCACGGGGCTGGAGGCGCGCTCGCTCGGCCGGCTGGTCGGCACGCCGCCGCTGGTGGTGGGGGATGATGGCCACGCGGCGGGGCTGCGCATGATCGACCATCCCCGCTTCGCGCAGGAAGGCGCCCGCGGCCTGCTGCTCGAAGCCGGGCCGCATTGGCAGCCGGAAACCCTGGCGCAGATGGAGGTCGCGGCCGCGCGCCTGCTGCGGCTGCTCGGCATGGCGGAGGAGGGTGCGCCGATCGCCCCCGATGCCTGGCCCGCCCCCGGCCGCGTGGCGCGGGTGACGCGCACCGTGACCGCCGCGACCGGCAGCTTCGCCTTCCTGCGGGACTATCGCGGCGGCGAGGTGATCGCCCGCCGCAACACGCTGATCGCGCTGGATGGGGAGGCCGAGATCCGCACGCCCCATGACGACTGCCTGCTGGTGATGCCGAGCCCGCGCGTGATGCGGGGGCATACGGCGGTGCGGCTGGCGCGGTTCGAGGGATAGCGGAACCGGCCAGCCCGACCGGCGCGGTGATGGGGCCGGCGACGCGCCTGCATCACCCCGCGAAGCAGCTGCGCAGGAAGGCGTTGAAGTCAGCCGTCCACTGGGTGCGGTTGGCGGGTGCGAAGCTGGCATGGCCTTCCACGCCCGGCACGCCCGGATATTCGCGCAGCTCGCAGGGGCGGCCGGCGGCCGAGGCGGCCTCGCTGATCGCCCGGCTCACGGCCACGGGGACGAGGCTGTCCGTCAGCATGTGCTGCACCAGCATCGGCCCCTGGCCCGCCGCCGCGGCCGCCCGCAGCGCCGCCAGGCCGACATCCGCGCGCCGGTACCACGCGCCGGTCGCCATCAGGGCCGTGCCCGCATAGGCACGCAGGGCCGATGCCAGCAGCGACACCACGCCCCCATGCGAAGACCCGGCAACCACGATGCGGTCTGCCCTGATATCCGGTTGCCGGGATGCCCATTCCGTCGCCGCCACCGTGTCACGCGCCCTGGCTGCGAGCAGATCCATGACGCGCAGGGGGTCGAGCATGGCGTCGATCGGCCTGGGTCCTTCGGACGCGCCGTAGCCGCGGCCCTCCGGGATCACCAGCGCGATGCCGAGGGCCTCTGCCCAGGCCCGCCAGGGCGCGCCATCGCCCTGAACCTGCGGGACGGCCGTGTAGTCCTGCAGGGAAAGATCAGCGGCCAGTTCGACCTGCGACCCGTGGTTCCACACCACCGCCGGCATCGGGCCCTGACCGCCACCGGGCAGGACGAGCCAGACGCGCAGGCGAAGGCCATCGTTCACGACGCGATGCTCGGTGATCCTCGTGCCCATGCCGGGGCCGGGGGTCTGCGCCGCCACGGGCGGGCCTGACCACGGGAGCTTCGCGGCCGGCAGGATGGAACCCGCCGCGCCCAGCATGAGGGACCGGCGCGATGGCGGCACTGGCATCCCGGACATCCACGCCACTCCACGGCCAAGGCTGCTGCCCCGCCACTGCGCGGCAGCGCCGGCGTGGTGTCAAGCCAGGGCCAGCCGGGTGATGCCGAACGCCCTCCCCATCAGTTGGCCATCCCGTCCGCCGCCTCGATCAGCGGCTTCCAGCGCGCGATCTCGGCCCGCCAGAAGGTCTGTGCGCCCTCCGGCGTCGTACGCTCCCCGCCCGCCGGCCCGCTGCCGAGGTCGCCCATGCGGCGGATCACCGTCTCGTCCCGCAGGGCGATATGCAGCGCGCGGTTCAGGCGGTCGATCACCGGGCGCGGCGTGCCGGCCGCGACGAAGAGCATGTTCCAGCCGGACATGCGCATGGCGGGCAGCCCGGCCTCCGCCGTGGTGGGCACGCCCGGCAGGGCGCCGGCACGCTCCGGCGTGCTGATCGCGAAGGCGCGGATGGAGCCCGCACGGATCTGCTCCGCATTGTTGGTCGTCTGGTCGCAGCCCAGGTCGAGCGTGCCGCCGACGAGGTCGTTCATCACCAGCGCATTGCCGCGATAGGGCACCAGCGTGACGGGCGTGCCGATGGAGGCCATCAGCAGCAGGCTGCAGAGGTGGCTGGTGGAGCCCACGCCGGCATTGCCGAGGTTGAGGCGCCGCCCGTCCCGCCGCACCAGCGCGACCATCTCCGCCAGGTTGGCCGCGGGGAAGTTGGGCCGGGCAATGATCGCCATCGGCACCTCGTTCACCAGGCCCACCGCCTCCAGCGCCAGGGGGTCGAAGCTGAGGCTACGGTAGAGGGTCGGGATGGTGGCCTGGGCCAGGCTGCCGAACAGGATGGTGTGGCCATCGGGGCGGGCCTGCGCGACCCGCGCCTGGCCGATCGATCCGCCGGCGCCCGAGGCATTCTCCACCACCACGGGCTGGCCGAGATCGGCGCCGAGGGAGGGCGCGATCAGCCGCGCCACCACATCGGCCGGCCCGCCCGGCGCGAAGCCCACCACCATGGAGATCGGCCGCGTGGGATAGGCGGGCTGTGCCGCGGCGGTGCCGGCGGCCAGCAGCAGGCCGAGCAGCCCGAGCCCTGCGGTCCTGAACATCGTGGTTCCTCCCGTTTCGTTGCCGTCAGGCATCGCCGCATCGTGGGACGGCCGCAAGGGAGAAAATCGCCCGCATGGCGGGAACGGTCGCGTGAGGGGCGCTACCCCCGCCGCGCGCCGCGCAGCGCCAGCCAGCAGGCGCTGCCGGTCGCCGCCATGGTCAGCGCCGTGCCGATGCCGGCGCCGTATTCGACCAGCCCCACCACGAAGGTCATCAGCGCGCCGAAGCCCATCTGCAGCGCGCCGACCAGCGAGGAGGCGGTGCCGGCCAGCTGCGGCCGGGCGCTCAGCGCGCCGGCGATGGCGTTGGGCTGCGTCATGCCGTTGCCGACGCCGACCAGCACCATGGGCACGAAGAAGACCAGGATATGCGGCGGGAAGACCAGCTGCCCGACCACCGCGCCGATCGAGCCCGTCACGGTGATGGCCGTGCCGACGCTGAGCATCCGCAGGATGCCGAGGCGCTTGGACAGCACCCCCGCCAGCCAGTTGCCGCTGGCGAAGAAGACGGAGATGGCGGCGAAGCCGATGGCGAACTGCACCGGCGTGTAGCCCATGCCCTGCACCACGACATAGGGCGCGCCGCCGAGGAAGGCGAAGAAGACGCCCGTCGCGCAGGCCGTCAGCGCCGCATAGGCGCGGAAGACGGGAATGGACCAGAGGCTGCGATAGGCCGCGAGGATGGCGAAGAGCCCGGGCAGGGGCTGCGGCGCGGGCAGCGTCTCCGGCAGGCGCTTCCAGGCGACCAGCGCCAGCGGCAGGCCGAAGGCCAGGCAGGCCCACATGCTGGCCCGCCAGCCCACCGTCTGGTCCAGGAAGCTGCCCAGCAGCGGCGCCAGCATGGGCGCGATGGTCATGCCCATGGTGACGTAGCCGAGCACGGAGGCGGCTTCGTCCCGCGCCCAGACGTCGCGGATCACGGCGCGGGCCAGCACCACGCCGGCGCAGGCCCCCATGGCCTGGAAGGCGCGGGCGATGACCAGCCAGCCGATCCCCCCCGCCATCGCCGCGCCGAGCGAGGCGACGGCATAGAGGGCGAGCCCGCCCATCAGCAGCGGCCGCCGCCCGAAGCGGTCCGACAGCGGGCCGTAGATCAGCTGCCCGACGCCGACCGAGAGGAGGTAGAGCGTGACGGTCAGCTGCACCGCGGCGGTGGAGGCACCGAAATCCCCCCCCATGGAGGGCAGCGAGGGCACCAGCACCTGCATGGTGAAGGGCCCGATGGCGATCATCGCGACCAGCAGCCAGATCGGCGGGCGGGGCTTCGGCTTCGGCGTCACGCCCGGCGTGGCGAGGGGCGGCGGTGAGGGGGCGTGCTGGTCCACGCCCCCAAGACTAGGCGGCCCCGCCGTGCTGCACAGGGCCATTCCTTGCAGGTCGCCCCCGCGCGGGGCGGGAGGCGCGCGATCGTGAGCGGCCTACCAGCGCAGCCCGGTCAGCGCGGCCACCGGCGTCACGCCCTCCGCCGCCGCCACGGCGGCCAGGCGGGCGGCGTCCGGCGCTTCCCCATGCGCATGGGCGGCAAGGCCGGTCAGCGCCCAGACCGCATCGATCCCCGCCGCCTGCGCGCCGGCGAGGTCGGTGTGGGGGCTGTCGCCGATCGCGACCACGCGGGCGCGGTCGGTGATGCCGAGCGCCTCCATCACCGGGTCATAGACGGCGGGGTCGGGCTTGCCGATCTCGATCGCCCGGGGCCCGCCCAGCGTGACGTAGAGGTCCGCCAGCGCGCCGGCGCAGATGATGTGCCGGTCCCCCACCATCACGTGGCGGTCCGGGTTGACGCAGACCATGGGCAGCCCGCGCGCGGCGCAGGGGGCCAGCTGCGCGGCATAGGGTTGCGCATCCTCCGCGCCGCGGTCGGGGTCCGGGCCGGTGTTCAGCACGAAATCGGCCTCGGCCAGGTCCGTCACCAGCGTGATGCCGGTCTCCCGCACCACGGAGAGGTCGCGTTCCGGCCCGATATGGATGGCGCGGGTGCCGAGCGCGGCGAAGGCGGGCGTGTCGCGCCGCGCCAGATGCCGCCAGGCGATCTCGCCGGAGGTGACGATGGCCGTCCAGCTGGCGGAATCGAGGCCCATGCCGGTCAGCAGCTCATGCACCACGAAGGACCGGCGCGGCGCGTTGGAGAGGAAGACGATCCGCTTGCCCGCCGCGGTCAGCCGCGCCAGCGCATCCGCGACGCCGGGATAGGGGCGGCGGCCATCATGCACCACGCCCCAGATATCGAGCACGAAGCCGTCATAGCGCGGCGCCAGCGTCCGCACGCCATCGAGGATGTTCATCGCGCATCCACTCCCACCGCCTCGGCCACGCTGCCGAAGCCTTCCCGCCGCAAAGCCGCGGCCAGTTCGCGCTTGATGCGCGGGATCAGCGCCGGCCCGTCATAGGCGAAGGCGGCGTAGAGCTGCACCAGGCTGGCGCCGGCCTTGATCTTCTCCAGCGCATCGGCGCCGGAGCCGACGCCGCCGCAGCCGATCAGCGTCAGGCGCCCCTGCGTCACCCGCGCCACGCGCCGCAGCAGGGCGGTGGAGGGTTCGCGCAGCGGCGGGCCCGACAGGCCGCCCGCCTGCGATTTCAGGGCGGAGCGCAGCGGCGCCGGGCGCGCGATGGTGGTGTTGGAGATGATGAGGCCCTGGATGCCGTGCAGCAACGCCGAATCGACGATGGGCTCCACCGCGCCCGGGGAGAGGTCCGGCGCGATCTTGACCAGGATCGGCGGGCGATGGCCGGCCAGCGCGTCCCGCGCCGCCGCCATGGCCGCCAGGATGTCCCGCAGCTGCTGTTCCCCCTGCAGGTCGCGCAGCCCCGGCGTGTTGGGGGAGGAGACGTTGAGCGTGACATAGGCCGCGTGGGGGGCGACGGCGGTGTAGAGGGCGGGGTAGTCCCGGAGCGGCGCCGCGCCTTCCTTGTTGATGGCGATGTTGCAGCCCAGCACCGCCGGCAGCGGCTTCGGCAGATGCGCCAGCCGCGCCAGGAAGGAGTCCAGCCCGGCATTGTTCATGCCCATCCGGTTGATCACGGCCCGGTCCTCCGCCAGGCGGAACAGCCGGGGCTTCGGATTGCCGAATTGCGGCTTGGGCGTGACCGACCCCGCCTCCACGAAGCCGAAGCCGAGGCGCATCAGCGGCGCCACGGCGACCGCCGACTTGTCGAAGCCGGCGGCCAGGCCGATCGGGTTGCGGAAGCGAAGGCCGAGGGCCTCCGTCGCCAGGACCGGATCGTCCTGCGACCGGTCGGCGCCGGCCAGGCCGAAGCGCAGCGCGCGCAGCGCCAGGTCATGCGCGCGTTCGGGATCGATGCCGCGCATCAGCGGCATCAGCGTGGAAGCAATGCGGGGGGTCATCGCCGCGGCTTTTGCCCCGTCGCGCGCGGCTTGGGAAGCGGCAAGCCGGCGCGGGGCAGTCCCGCGCCGGGCGTGATGGACAGCGCCGCGCCGCCCGGCCAGAAGGGCGCCTGGCATTCCGGGGGGAGATTCGTGCGCGGTCCCGCGCTGATGTTCGGCGCGATCCTGCTGTTCGGGGTGCTCGACGCCAACAGCAAGCTGCTCTCCGGCCACCATCCGCTCGCCCAGGTGCTGACGGTGCGCTTCGTCGTGCTGCTGGCGCTGGTGCTGCTGCTGCGGCGGCTGGCGCCGGGGGTGCTGGGCAGCCTGGCCACGCGGAATCCGCGGCTGAACCTGGCGCGGGCGGTCGCGATGCTGGGCAGCGCCTGCTTCTTCTTCCTGGCCTTCCGCGACCTGCCGCTGGTGGAGGGCTACCTCGTCTTCTTCACCGCGCCGCTGATCGTGCTGCTGGCCTCCGCGGTCCTGCTGCGGGAGAGGGTGTCGGCGCTCGCCTGGGCCTGGTGCGCGGTGGGGTTCGGCGGCGTGGCGCTGGCGCTGGCGCCGGGCTTCGCGGATGGCATCGGCCGCGGGCCCCTGATGGGCTACGTCTACGCCCTGCTCGGCACCGGCTGCTACGCGGCGGTCTTCCTGCTGAACCGGCAGCTGCGGAACGAGCCCGGGATCGGCCGCGTGCTGTTCTGGCCGGCCCTGCTGGGCTTCCTGGTGATGACGCCCTTCGGCATCGCGGAATGGCAGGCGCCGACGGCGCTGGCCTGGGCGCAGATGGTGGGCGCGGGGGTGGCCGTGGCGGCGGCGACGGTCATGGTGGCGGAGGCCTTCCGCCACGCCCCGGCCGCGCGCCTGGCCCCCATCAGCTACACCGGCATGATCTGGTCGGTGGCCTTCGATGCGCTGTTCTGGGGCCATGCGCCGGCCCTGGTCACGCTGGCCGGCGCGGGGCTGGTGGTGCTGGCCTGCGTGATGAGCGAGCGGGCGGCGCGGCGATAGGCGCGGCGTGCGGCCGCGCCCGGCCTGCCGGCTCAGACGGGCTTCTTCAGCGCCCGCATATTGGCCGCGACCCGGCGCTGGGCCGGGCGCAGCGCGGCGGCGGCGACCACATCGGGCCGCGCGCCGTCCAGCAGGGCCTGGCCGGCGGCGATGGCGCCGTCGGCGAAGGCCTTCTGCTTTTCCGCCACCATGGCGGTCAGGGTAGAGGCCGCCGTCGCGGGGTCCGTCGCCAGCTGCAGGCTGCGCAGGGTGAAGACCCACCCCGCCTGCCAGGCGAACAGCGCATAGGCGGCCGGCGGCATCAGAGGACCGCCAGGATGGCTTCCGCCTTGGAAACCTCGAAGGCGCCGGCGGCTTCGACGCCGATATGCGTCACCTTCCCGTCCTTCGCGACCAGCGCGAAGCGCTGGCTGCGCACGCCGAGGCCGCGCGCCGTCAGGTCGAGCTCCAGCCCCAGCGCCTTGGTGAAGACGGCGGAGCCATCGGCCAGCATCACCACCTGGTCGGTGATCCCCTGGTCCTTGCCCCAGGCGCCCATGACGAAGGCGTCGTTCACGGACATGCAGGCGATGGTATCGACGCCCTTGGCCTTCAGCGCCTCCGCCTGCGTCACGAAGCCCGGCAGGTGCTTGGCGGAGCAGGTGGGCGTGAAGGCGCCGGGGACGCCGAACAGCACCACCGTCTTGCCCTTGAAGAGCTCCTCCGTGGAGACCTCCTTCGGCCCTTCCGCCGTCGCCTGCATCAGCTTCACGGCCGGAATGCTGTCGCCAACCTGGATCGTCATGCGGAATCTCCCTCTGTGGTTCCTGACATACGGCGGATCGGGGGGGCGCGTCCATGCGCGGCGGGCATGCGCGAAGGCCATGGAACCCCGGCGTGGAGGCCCGCCGCCCTGGCGCACCCCGCTTCCGTGATGCGGGCGCCCACAGGCCCTGCTTGCGGCCCGGCGGGGGTGTCGCCATCTTGTTGCGGGCCATGGCACGCCGCGCCCCCACAGCCCCCACCCCCCGGCCGACCCCGTTCCTGACCGGGGATGGCTACCTTGCGGGCCAGCTCCTGGTCGCCATGCCGACCATGGAGGATCCCCGCTTCGCCCGCACGGTCATCTGCCTCTGCGCGCATTCGGCGGAAGGCGCGATGGGGATCGTGCTGAACAAGCCGCTGGAAGGGCTTTCCTTCGACGACCTGCTCGGCCAGCTGGGGCTGGACCCCGTGCCGCCGCAGCGCCGCATCCGCCTCGTCTCCGGCGGCCCGGTGGAGGGCGGGCGCGGCTTCGTGCTGCACACCGCGGATTGGGAGACGGAAGGGAGCCTGCGCGTCAGCGACGCGGTGGCGCTGACCGCGAGCGTCGATATCCTCAAGGCCATCGCCGGCGGCGGCGGGCCGAAGGAGGGGTTCCTGGCACTCGGCTATGCCGGCTGGGGTCCGGGCCAGCTGGAGGCCGAGATCCAGCAGAATGCCTGGCTGAACGTGCCGGCCGACGAGTCGCTGCTGTTCGGCCAGAATGCCGGGGACCTCTGGCGCCAGGCGCTGGGCAAGCTGCATGTGGACCCCGCGGCGCTGTCGGGCTTTGCCGGGCACGCCTAGTTTTTCGCCCTCACACGGCGGGCGGCCGCATCCGCGCCCTTGCCTTCGCGCCCTGCATGGCTGCGCCTGGCTGCGCTGATGGTCTGGGCGCGGCGCGCCGTCGCGCGCCCGGCCCGCTGAAGCGCGCGGGCCGCCTTTCGGGTTGCGCTTGCCCCTGATGCCAGCCCGGCGCATCTCTGCGCCATGGCCACCGCCCCCCGGATTCGCCTGCTGCCGGAGACCACCGCCAACCGCATCGCGGCGGGCGAGGTGGTGGAGCGGCCGGCCGCGGCGGTGAAGGAGCTGGTCGAGAACGCGCTGGATGCCGGCGCCACCCGCATCGCCGTGACGCTGGAGGAAGGCGGCATCGGCCGCATCCTGGTGGAGGATGACGGCGGCGGCATGGGGGCGGATGACCTCGACCTCGCGGTCGAACGCCACGCCACCTCCAAGCTGCCGGAGGAAGCGGCGCTGTTCCGCATCGCCACGCTGGGCTTCCGGGGGGAGGCCCTGCCCTCCATCGGCGCCGTCGCGCGGCTGACGCTGACCTCCCGTAACGGCAGCGGGGCGGCGCATGCCATCACGGTGGAGGGCGGGCGGAAATCGCCGGTCGCCCCCGCCGCCGGCCCGCCGGGCACCCGCGTCGAGGTCCGGGACCTGTTCTACGCCACGCCCGCCCGGCGGGCCTTCCTGAAATCCCCGCGCAGCGAGGCCGATGCCGCGGTGGCGGCGGTGGAACGCCTGGCCATGGCCTGGCCGCGCGTGGGCTTCCGCGTCACAGTGGATGGCCGCCAGGCCCTCAACCTGCCGCCCGCCGACCGCGCCGGGCGCATCGCGGCGCTGCTGGGCGCGGATTTCGCCGCCGCCGCGGTGGCGGTGGAGGCGGAGCGGGACGGCATCGCGCTGTCCGGCCTGGCCGGCCTGCCGACCCACCACCGCGCGACCGGAGAGGCGCAGCACCTCATCGTCAACAACCGCCCGGTGCGCGACCCGCAGCTGAAGACCGCGCTGCGCGTCGCCTACCGGGACCTGGTGCCCGCCCGGCGCTTCCCGGCGGCGGCGCTGTTCCTGGAGGTGCCGCCGGAAGCGGTGGACGTGAACGTTCACCCGATGAAGACCGAACTCCGCTTCCGGGATGCCGATGGCGTCCGCGGGCTGATGATCTCGGCGTTGCGCCGGGCGCTGGCCGTCGGGGCGCAGGGCGCGGCGCCGGATGGCATGGCGACGGAGCCGGTGGCGGTGCCCTCCTTCGACCCGATGCCGGTCCATGCCCCGGGGAGCGGCTTCGCCCCCCCCGGCTTCGCGCAGCCCGGCTTCGCGGAGGCGCCGGTGCCGGTCTTCCCCGGCTGGCGCCCGCCCCCGGGCCCGGTGGCCCGGCCCGCGCGCCCGCCCTCCCTCCCGCTGGCCTTCGCGCCCGCGCCGCCGCCGGCACCCCTGCCGGACTTTCCCGAGGACGGGCCGCTCGGCCGGCCCATCGCCCAGATCCTGGATACCTACGTGCTGGCGGAGGCGCCGGACGGGTCGCTGGTGCTGGTGGACCAGCACGCCGCGCATGAACGGCTGACGCATGAGGCGCTGCGCGCCCAGCTGGTGGAAGGCGGCGTGCGCGCCCAGCCGCTGCTGCTGCCCGCCGTGGTCGAGCTGCCGTCGCGCGACGTGACGCGGCTGCTGGACAAGGCGGGCGAACTCGGGCGGCTCGGGCTGGAGGTGGAGGGCTTCGGCCCCGGCGCCATCCTGGTGCGCGCCCTGCCCGCGCTGCTCGGCAATCCCGAACCCTCGGCCCTGCTGCGTGACATCGCGGCGGAGCTGGCGGAGATGGATGAGGCGCTGGCGCTGGAAGCCCGCCTCGATGCCGCCGTGGCGCGGCTGGCCTGCCACGGCTCCATCCGCGCCGGGCGGCGGCTGAAGGGGGCGGAGATGGCGGCGCTGCTCCGCCAGATGGAGGCGACGCCGCGGGCCGCCACCTGCAGCCATGGCCGCCCCACCGTGCTGCGGCTGGGGAAGGCGGAGCTGGAGAAGCTGTTCGGCCGGCGGTGAAACGATCGCCGTGCGCCGGGAACATCTGGCCGTGCCGCGTGCTTCATGGGCACACTCGCGGAAACGTCCGGACCACTGGCCCATGCGCCTGATGCAGCTGATCTACGCCTCCCGCCCCTTCGGCTTCAGCGGCGACGCGCTGGACGACATCCTTATGATCGCACGGCGCCGCAACCGGGCGGATGGCATCACCGGCGCGCTGATCTGCCGCAACGACCTGTTCATGCAGATGCTGGAGGGCCCGCGATCCCGCGTCACGGCCACCTTCGGCCGCATCCTGCGCGACGACCGCCATATCGACGTGACGCTGCTGTGGTGCGGCGATGCGCCGTTCCGCAGCTTCCCGGATTGGGACATGCTGGAGGACCCGGCCCGGTCCTGGATGTGGAACCGGGAGGAGGTGCGCGCCGGCGCGCCTGGCGCGGCCTCGGCCGAGGAAGCGCGGCGGGTCTTCGCCCGCATCGCCAGCGAACCGCGGGAAGGGCCGGCCGGTTGACGCGGCGGCCGCATCCCGGCACCCCTGACCCATGCCCAAGCTGCAAGCCGCCCAGATCCCCGTCACCCCCTTCCAGCAGAACTGCGCCCTGATCTGGGACGCGGAGAGCAACACGGGCACGGTCATCGACCCCGGCGGCGACGTGCCCCGCATCCTGGCCGCGATCGACCGCGCGGGCTGCGCCATCGACCGCATCCTCATCACCCATGGCCACCTGGACCATGCCGGCGGCGCCGCTGGCCTGAAGGCGGCGCTGGAGGCGAAGCAGGGCGGCGCCGTGCCGGTGGAGGGCCCGCACCGCGACGATGCCCCCCTGCTGGCCAATATCCCCGCCCAGGCCGCGCAATACGGCGTGCCGGACCTGCAATCCGTGACGCCGGATCGCTGGCTGGAGGAAGGGGAGACCGTCTCCATCGCCGGGCAGCCCTTCGATGTCTGGCACTGCCCCGGGCATGCGCCGGGGCATGTGGTCTTCACCTCCGTCGCACTCGGCTTCGCGCTGGTGGGGGATGTGCTGTTCCGCGGCTCCATCGGCCGCACCGACTTCGCCTATGGCGACCATGAGGCGCTGATCCGCTCCATCGTCACCAAGCTGCTGCCGCTCGGCGACGGGATGCGCTTCCTCTGCGGCCATGGGCCGGGATCGAGCTTCGGCGAGGAGCGCCGGACCAACCCCTTCCTGCCGCGCTGAGATGTCATCGGGCGGCGCTTGCCGGGGCGTGGCGCGCGGGTGTCCCATGCCGGCATGCGCCCGATCCTCCGCCTGGCCCTGATGGCCCTGTCACTCGCCGGTCCTGCCGCCGCGCAGGAAGGTGGCGTCCCGGAACGCCTCGCGGCGCTGGGCCGCGGTGCCGCCTGGCAGCCGGCGGGCGTGATCCCGCTGGCCTTCAACACCCACCATCCCCAGGGCATGGCGCGGGTGGGCGACCGCTTCTTCCTCTCCTCGGTCGAGATCATCGCCCGCACCGAACGCTACCCCGAGCCGCGGGAGGGGCTGGACCGCAGCGCGGGCGAAGGCCGCGGCCACCTGTTCGAGATCGATGCCGAGGGCAGGCTGCTGCGCGGCATCACGCTCGGCGAGGGCAGCATCTACCACCCCGGCGGCATCGATTTCGACGGCACGCATCTCTGGGTGCCGGTCGCGGAGTACCGGCCTAACAGCCGGTCCATCATCTACCGCGTCGATCCCGCGACGATGCGGGCGGAGGCGATGTTCCGCTTCGGCGACCATGTGGGCGGGCTGGTGCGGGACGTGGCGTCCAACACGCTGCACGGCGTCTCCTGGGGGTCCCGCCGCTTCTACGCCTGGCCGCTGGATGGCGCCGGCCGGCCGACCAACCTGGCGACGGCGCCGGAGGCGCTGCGGCGGCCGAACCCGTCCCACTACATCGACTACCAGGATTGCCATTCGGTCGGGCCGGGGCTGGCGCTCTGCGGCGGGCTGAATGCCTATCGCCCGCGCGGATCGCAGGGCCCGGTCTTCGCGCTGGGGGGCGTGGAGCTGGTGGATCTGGCGCGCGGCGCGCCGGTGTTCCAGCTGCCGGTGGAGCATTGGACCGAGAGCGGCCTGCCGATGACGCAGAACCCCTTCGCGGTCGCGGCCCGAGGGACGAACGGCCTGCGCTTCTGGTTCGCGCCGGAGGATGAGCGGACGCGGATCTACATCTTCGACGTGACGCCGCGGTAGCGAGGGCCGCGGCGCCCCGCCAGCCGGATCACCGCTGCCCGTCCCATCGGCTGATCTCCTCCTGCCGCAGCCCGCCGACCCGCGCATGCGGCCGCCCGCCGGTGGTCATGGCCAGCGCGAAGAGGATCTCGTCCGCCCGCGGCGCATCCGGCACGACGCAGGAGATGCCGTCGAAATGGCTGCGGACATAGGCGGCGTTGCGATGGTGGATGGGCAGGTCGAGCATGGCGCCCATGGGCCCGACCTTCGTCATGGACGGCACGATCGACAGCGCCTGGCCGAGCAGGCCGCGCATCGCATAGCCACCGGCCACATGCCACAGCGCGCCGTGCTCCAGCTCCCCCGCGCTGCCCACGATGCCGCCCTTGCCATAGGCCTCCACTCGTGCGGGATCGCCGCCGAGCCCGGCCAGCAGCTTCTCCGCCACCATCAGGCCGATCGGCTTCATCGCCTCCATCATCCACATCAGCTCGGGCTCGTAGCGCCCGGCGAAGGGGTTGCGCAGCACGACGGCGCACCAGCCCTTCAGGATCGGCGTCTCCAGCACCGGCCCGCCATCATGGCGAACCTCCTCCACGCAGAGCACGGTCTTGCGGATGACGAGGTCCTGGCTGCTCATGCGGGCGTCTCCACGGCGAAGGGCCGGCCTAGGATGCGGCTGCGGCCCGCGAGGCGCAACGCGGCGGCGATGATCAGCCCGTCGCGCAGGAAGGAAGCCGCCGTGGCGGCGCCGGAATCGAGGGCGCGCGCGACCTCCTCCTCCGCCAGCGGGCCCACAGCGGTGGTGACGAGGCGGGCGCCGAGATCGCTGTCGGGGTCGAGGGAATCGGCAGGCGCGCGCGTGACGGCGGGGCTGTCGCAATCCACCGCATTGGCGATGAGCGTCGCCGCCGCATCCGCCGCCGCCGCATCCCGCGCCAGCACCGTGACGGCATCCGCGATGCCCATCGAGAAGGAGCGGCCGTGGCGGCCGGAGGTCGCGATCCCGCCCACCCCATCGCCGCCACGCACGCGCAGGGCGCCATCGAAACTGGCGAGGCGCGGATCGAGGGCGAGGCCGATGGCGAGGCTCTCGCCCGCTGCCGCGAAGACCGCGATATCGCCGCCATTGTTGACGAAGGCGCGGGTCAGCCCCGGCGCCGCCGCGCGCATGACGGCGAGGAGTTCATCCGCGACCGAACCCGCCACCGCCGCCATGGGGGTGATGAAGAGGCCGCGCGCGCCGTAGGGCGCGCAGGCCGCGTGCATGCGGCGCGCGACGGCGCCCGCCGGCACGGCACCGACGGGCTGGCGCAGAAGCGGGAGTTCGGCGACCAGCGCCGGCAGGATCGAGGGAAAGCACGCCAGCGCCGCCTGTTCCGCCGCCGCGGCACCGCTGCCCCAGGTGCGCAGGACGAGATCGATCGGCCCGTGGTTCAGGTGCAGCCGGCCATCGGCAAGCCGCGCCGCCTGCATGCTCAGCGCGCGAACGGCCAGGGATTGGCGGAATCCCAGCCCTGGATGCGCAGCCCATCGCCCAGCCCGCGCAGCAGCGTCTCCACCGGCACGACATCGCCCATATGCCCGCCGAGCCGCGCATAGAGGTCGCGCGGCAGGGTGAATTCGATGGGCGCGACCAGGGCCGGCGTCGGCACATGGCCGAAGCTGCCGCGCGGCATGCGCAGCACATCCGCCATGATGGTGATGCCGCCGCCGGGCCAGAGATAGACGGGCGCGCCGCCCATGGTGACGCGCACCTCGCCGGCGGCCACGGCGCGCGTCAGCAGCACGGGATTCTCCGTGACGCCGGCGCGCAAGGATCCGCCGGCGCCGGCCATGAAGATGACGGAGCAGAGCGAGGGCTCGCAATTCTCCCCGATGCGCTCCACCACCTGGCGCACCGCCGGCGGCATCTCCGCCGGCCGGGGCTTCAACGCGTCGTCGAGCACGCACCAGATCGCATCCTCGCCGGTGGTGGAGGTCATCAGCAGCCGGAGCCCCGGCCAGGCGGTCTTCGGATCGATGCTCTCGATGATGGCGAGCGGGTCGGTGATGTCGGTGCCGCCCCAGCCCATGCCGGGCTGCGCCACCTGGAAGTAGCGCCCGGGGGTGGAGCGGCGGCCGCGCACGCGGATGCCGGCGGCGCGCATGCCGAGCACCTTGCCCGCCTGGTGTTCCGTCAGCACGCCGGTGATGTGGTCATCGACCACGATCACCTCATCCACATGCCCGAGCCATTGCTGGGCGAAGATGCCGACCGCGGCGCTGCCGCATCCCACGCGCATGCGGCGCTCCGCCACGCCGTCCACGATCGGCGCCTGGCCGGCCTGGACGATGACGCTGTGGCCGCCATCGATGGTGAGTTCGACGGGCCCGGCCTCGCAGAGCGTCAGCAGCGTCTCGCAGGTGACGACGCCTTCCTTCTTGCTGCCGCCCGTGAGGTGACGGACACCGCCGAGCGAGAGCATCTGGGAGCCATATTCGGCAGTGGTGACGTGGCCGACCTGCTCGCCCTTCACGCGCACCGCCGCGGCTTCGGGGCCGAGATGGCGGTCCGTGTCGATCTTCACCTTCACGCCGCAATAGCTGAACATCCCCTCCGTCACGACGGTGACGGTATCGACGCCCGCATGGGTCGCGCCCACGATGAAGGGGGCGGGCTTGTAGTCGGGATAGGTGGTGCCGGACCCGACGCCGGTGATGAAGGCGCGGGCGGGATCGAGCAGCTTGCCGTCCCATTCGGCGTCCGCGAAGGCGACGACGGCGCCGCCGGCGTCGACGACATGGGCGAGCGCCAGGGCGGGGTCGGTGCGGACCAGCACGCCATCCTGGTTGGCGTAGCGCGAGCATGCGCCGCTGCGGCCCGGGCGGATGCGGCAGAGCACGGGGCAGGCATCGCAGCGGATGATGCCGCCGTCCTCCGCCGCCCCGAACTTTCGCGAGCGGGCCTCGGCGGAGATGTGGTCATCGGTCATCGCATCGCCTCCCACAGGCGGTGGGGAAGGACCGGCACGCGCGTCACGCGCACCCCCGTCGCGTGGCGGATGGCGCCGAGGATGGCGGGCGAGGTCGGGACCAGGGCCGGTTCGCCGACGCCCTTGGCGCCATAGGGGCCCTCCGGTTCCGGATCCTCGACAAGATGCACGCGGATGGGCGGCACGTCGCCCGCGGTCGGGATCAGGTAGTCGTGGAGGTTCTCGGTGCGGCCGGGGATGTACTCCTCCATCAGCGCCAGGCCGAGGCCCTGCGCGATGCCGCCATGGATCTGGCCGAGGACGAGGTCCGGGTTGATGGCGCGGCCTACATCCTGCGCGGCGACGATCTCTTCCACCTTCACCGTGCCGAGCTGCGTATCCACGCGCACCAGCGCGATCTGCGCGGCGAAGCCATAGGTGGCGTAGGGGATGCCCTGGCCATCGGCGTCCAGCGCCGTCGTCGGCGGGTCGTAGCGGCCCTCGGCGTCCAGGTCGGCGGGCAGGGCGGCGAGGTCGATGGTCCGCGCGGCGCCGGCGCCATCGGTGACGGTGAGCGTGGTGCCCGCCAGCGAAAGCCGTGCATCCTCCCCGGCATTGGCCAGGGCGAGGATCCGGGCCCGCAGCGCGCGGCCGGTTTCCATCGCGGCACGGCCACTCACGAAGGTTTGGCGGGAGGCGCTGGTCTTGCCCGCGTCATGCGTCAGCGCGGTGTCGCCCAGCACGAAGTCGATGGCGTGAACGGGCAGGCCTACGGCATCGGCAAAGATCTGCGCGATGACGGTGGTGCTGCCCTGGCCGATATCGACCGCACCGTTGAACAGCGTGAGCCGCCCGTCGCGCGCCAGCACGGCCCGCATGCGGGACGGGTTGGACATGGAGGTATTGCCGCAGCCATACCACATGCAGGCGATACCGGCGCCGAGGCGGTGGCGCGGGTTGCCGGCGTTGTGCGCCTCGACCTTCGCCAGCATCGCGTCCCAGTCCGGCTTCAGCGCATCCAGGCAATCCGTCAGCCCCGCCGAGGCCTGCAGCACCTGGCCGGAATGGGTGACATCGCCGCGGCCCAGCGCGTTGCGCCGCCTGATCGCCCAGCGGTCCATGCCGAGCTGCAGCGCCAGGTCATCGACCAGCGCCTCCGTCGCGATCGCCGCCTGCGGCACGCCGAAGCCGCGGAAGGCGCCGGAGGGTGGTTCATTGGTGTGTACGGCCCGAGCCTGCGCGCGGACATGCGGCACGCGGTACGGCCCCGCGGCATGGACGGGCACGCGGTTCGCGACCGTCGGTCCCCAGCTCGCATAGGCGCCGGTGTTGAAGTCGCCCTCCAGCGTATAGGCGAGGAAGCTTCCTTCAGTGTCAGCGGACATCCGCGCGTGAAGTTGAGCGGGGTGACGCTTCGTCGAGGACGCCATGCTCTCCGTGCGGCTGTAGGTTACGCGGACGGGCCGGTTCACGCGTCGCGCCGCCACGGCCAGCAGCGGCTGCACGGAGACGTCGAGCTTGCCGCCGAAGCCGCCACCGCAGGCGGAGGGGATGATGCGCACGGCGTCCTCGGCGATGCCGAGCACGCGGGCCACCTCCTCCCGGTCCATATAGGGCGCCTGGGTGCAGGCGATGATGTCCATGCCGTCCTCGCGCGGGATGGCGTGGCCGGCCTCGGGTTCGATATAGGCGTGCTCGACGAAGCTGGTGGTGAAGGCGCCCTCGGCGGTGGCAGCGGCCGTGGCGTGCGCGGCATCGGGGTTGCCGCGCGCGAGCCGTCCCTGCACCAGGACGTTGCCGGGCGCATGGGCATGCAGCAGGGGCGCGCCCTCGGCCCGCGCGGCCTCCACGCCGATGAGGGCGGGTTGCGGCTGCCAGGTGATCGGCAGGTCGGCATCGCGCACGGCCTCCACCGCTGCACGCTCACCGACCAGCGCCAGCACGGCTTCGCCGCGATATCTGACGAAACCGTCGGCCAGCACGGGCTGGTCCTTCAGCGCGGGCATGATGCCGAAGCCGTTGAGGCCGGGGACATCGGCCGCCGTCAGGATGGCGTGCAGGCTCAGCGCGATGCGCGCCGCCTCGATGTCGCCGAGCGTGAAGCGCGCGCTGGCATGGGGGGATCTCACCACGCGGAGCCACAGCGCCTCGGCCGGCGCGCTGTCCGCGCCGTAGCGTTCGCTGCCGAGCACCTTGGGCCAGCCATCCAGCCGTGCCAGGGAGGCGCCTACGGCCTCGCCGGCGGCGGCCTCCTGCTCCACCGGGGCAAAGCCCTGCGCGGCCGCCAGCACGGCCTCCACGATCTTCTGGTAGCCCGTGCAGCGGCAGAGCACGCCGCCGATGGCATCCCGCACCGCCTGCGCATGGGGCGCGGCGTCGCGCAGCAGCAGGTCGGCCGCCGCCATGATCATGCCGGGGGTGCAGATGCCGCATTGCGCGGCGCCATGGGCGAGGAAGGCGGCGCGCAGGCGGGCCAGCAGCGCGCCCGTCTCGCCCGACTGCATCTCGATCGTCGTGATCGCCGCACCTTCCGCCTGCGCGGTCGGCACCAGGCAGGCGCAGGCCTGGGCGCCATCCAGCAGCACGGTGCAGGCGCCGCAATCGCCGGCCTCGCAGCCCACCTTGGTGCCCGTAAGCCCGAGGGCTTCACGCAGCGTGTCCGACAGCGGCGCGAAGGGCGCGGCATCCGTGCTGGCGGGCGCGCCGTTCAGCGTGAAGGCGATCATTCCCCGAGATCCCAGAGCAGGTCACGCAGCAGCCGCAGCGCGGCATCGCGGCGATAGGCGCCGGTGGCGCGGATATCGTCGATGGGCGAGAGGTGATCGAGGTGCCGCGCCTCCGGCACCTTGTCCGCGTGGTAGAGGGAGCTGCCGCGCAATTCCGCCTCCAGCCCCGGCAGCCGCTGCGCGGTGGCGGAACAGGCGCCGATGGCCAGGCGCGCCATCAGGATGCGGCCATTCTCATCGATGTCGATGACGGCGGCGACCATGGCGATGGAGATGACGAGGTAGTGCCGCGCGCCGAGCTTGCGGAATCCGCTGACGGCGCGGGGCAGCTTCGGGACATGCAGCCCGACCGCGATCTCGTCCGCCGCCAGCGCGGTGGCGCGGTAGCCCGTGAGGAAGTCGGCGACGGGCAGCATGCGCGTGCCCTCACGCCCCGCGACCTCGACATGCGCGTTCAGCGCGAGAAGGTTCGGGATGCCATCGCCGGCCGGCGAGGCGGTGACGAGGTTGCCGAGGATGGTGCCGCGATTCTGCACCTGCTGGCCGCCGACCTGCCGCGCCGCCTGGCGCAGCCCGTCGAACTGCTTCGGCAGGCCAGCGCGCCAGATGTCGGACCAGGTGACGAGGCAGCCGAGGCGCCAGCCATGCGGGCCTTCCTCGATCCCGCGCAGGCCGGGGATGGCGGTGATGTCCAGCACATCCTTGTGCGTCGGGTCGCCCCAGGCGCGGCGATTGGCGGCGGCGGGATAGATGTCCGTGGCACCGGCGAGGATCGCGACATCCTCGCCAGAGCGGATCGCCAGCGCCTCGGTCAGCGTGGCGGGGCGGTGGTAGCGGGTCATCGCGCTGCGCGCCTTGCCTGCGTGGCGGCTTCGTCCACAACGCCATCGCGCAGCACGACGCCCCAGAGCGAGTCCGCCTGCGAGGCCGTGTAGGTGCCGCGCATCACGTCGCGCGCAACCAGCGCGGGGTCGCGCATGAAGGGATCGCCATGGCCGCCGCCGCCGGGTGTCATGACCTCGACGCGATCGCCTTCGCGCAGCAGCAAACCCTGGTCCTTCGAGAGATGCGGCGGGATGGTGGTGATGCCGTCACGGTGCAGGCGCACGACGTTGGGCGCGCCGGCCTGGCCGCCGCGCACGCCGGGCGGGCCGAAGCGGCCATGGTCCATCACGAAGCTAGCCCGCGCCTCGCCGCGCAGCAATTCCACCTCGTAATGCACGCCGAAGCCGCCGCGATGCTGGCCGGCGCCGCCGCTGCCCTCATGGATCGCGAAGCGGCGGAAGAGGATGGGATAGTACTGTTCCATCACCTCGACCGGCGCGGTCTTGCTGATGCCGATGGTGGAGCAGCCATTCGTCAGGCCATCCGCATCCGCGGTGCCGCCATAACCGCCGCCAGTGATCTGGTACATCACATAGCCCGCCCTGCGTGCGGGATCGAAGCCGCCGAGCGCGAAATTGCCGGAGGTGCCGGCGGGCGCGGCCCAGATGTCGAGAACGGGCGCGAGCGCCAGGAACACCGCCTCCGCCACGCGTTGCGAAACCTCCGCCGCGCAGCCGGAGACGGGGCGGGGATAGCGGGCATCGAGGAAGGTGCCCGCCGGCCGCGCGACGCGAATGGGCTCGAAGGTGCCGGCATTGATGGGCACATCGGGGAAGATGTGCTTCATCGCGAGATAGACGGCGGAACAGGTGGTGGCCCAGACGGAGTTCATCGGGCCCTGGCAGGGCGGTGAGCTTTCCGAGAGATCGAAGTACAGCTCGTCACCGGCGCGCGCGACGGTGAGCGCGATGCGCAGCGGTTCGTTGACCACGCCATCGGAATCGACAAAGGCTTCCGCGCGGTAGGTTCCTTCAGGGATGCGCCGGATCTCGGCGCGCATGCGCTCCGCGGCGCGGTCGCGGATGCCGGCGATGGCGTCGCGCAGCGTGGCCAGGCCGTAGCGCGCCACCATCTCCCGCAGCCGCTGTTCGCCGACCAGCAGCGCCGCGGCCTGGGCCTTGATGTCGCCGATGCGCTGTTCGGCCACGCGGATGTTGGACTGGATGATGGAGAGGATCTCCCTATCCAGCACGCCGCGCTTGAAGAGCTTCACGGGGGGCAGGCGCAGGCCCTCCTGCTCGACCTCCGTCGCATGCGCGGAGAAACCACCGGGCACCATGCCACCGATATCCGGCCAGTGGCCGGTGTTCTGCAGCCAGCAGAACAGCTCGCCCTCCACGAAGAAGGGCAGGGCGAAGCGCACATCCATGAGATGCGTGCCGCCGAGATAGGGGTCGTTGACGATGTAGATGTCGCCGGGCTCCGGTGCCGCCACCGCGCCTTCGCGGATCAGCCGCACGAGATGCGCGGCTGAATGCGCCATGGTGCCGACGAAGACGGGCAGGCCCAATTCGCCCTGCGCGATCAGCGCGCCATCCTCCGCGGCGTAGATGCCATCCGACCGGTCATCGGCCTCCGCGATCACGGGGGAGAAGGCGCTCCGGGAGAAGGCGATATCCATCTCGTTGCAGACCTGCTGCAGGCCTGCCTGGATCACCGCGAGGGTCAGCGCATCCATCATGGCGCCACCCGGAGATTGCCGATGACATCGACGATGGCGCGCGATCCGGGTTCCAGCACCGTCGTCGCATCCGCCTGCTGGATGATGGCGGGGCCGTGCAGCACCGCACCCTCCGGCAGGCGCTCACGCTGCCAGACGGTGGCCTGGTGCCAGGCGCCATCGGCGTAGAGCGCGCGCTCGCCGATCCGCGCGGCCTCCACATCCCCCTGGCGCGCATCGGGATCGAGCAGCGCGGAGAGCGGGAAGGACGGGCGCCTTCCGATCACCGTCGTCAGCAGGTTGACCAGCACGGCCCGGATCTCCGGCAGCTCCACGCGGAAGCGGGCGAAGTAGGCGGCCTCGAAGGCCTTCTGGATGTCCGTCAGTGCCATGTCGGCGCGCGGCAGCGCGACGCGGATCAGGTGCGTCTGGCCGCGGAACTGCATCTCCGCGCTGTGCAGCACCACGATCTCCTCCAGCGCAGGTGCGTCGGCCTGGATCATCGCGATGCCGCGATCACGCTGCGCGGCCAGCGTCGCGGCGATCTCGCCCTCGGGGATCTCGAACAGCCCGCGATTGATGGTGTTGACGAAATCCTGGCGGAGATCGGCGACCAGGCAGCCCAGCGCATTGGTCAGACCGGGGCGGGCAGGCACCAGCACCTCCGGGATCCCGATCTCCCGCGCCAGCGCCACCGCATGCAACGGCCCTGCGCCACCGAAGGCGAAAAGGCAGAAATCGCGGGGATCATGCCCCTTGGAGAGCGAGACCAGGCGGATCGCGCCCGTCATGTGCACATTGCCGAGCCGGATCACCGCCTCCGCGGCCTGCTCCACGCTCATGCCGAGCGGTTCCGCAATGTCGTGCCTGAAGACATCCCTGATGCTGTCGAGCGAAACCGGGTTCGCGACAGCCAGCAGACGGGCCGGATCCAGCCGCCCGAGGATGATGTTCGCGTCCGTGATGGTGGGCCGCGTGCCGCCGCGGCCATAGCAGATCGGACCCGGCGTGCTGCCCGCGCTTTCCGGCCCCACGCGCAGCATGCCCGCGCGGTCCAGGCTCGCGATGGAGCCGCCGCCGGCGCCAACCGTCCGCACATCGACCATCGGCAAATGGATCGGCAGCCCATAGGCGATGGAGAGTTCGGCCGAGACTTCCGGCACGCCACCTGCGATCAGTGCCACATCGGTGGAGGTCCCGCCCATGTCGTAGGTGATGGCGTTGCGCAGCCCCGTCTGCGCCAGCGTCGCGGCGGCGGCCATCACGCCGGAGGCCGGGCCGGACATCACCGTCTTGGCGGCTTCGCGGGAGACGAGGCGGGCGGAGACGGTGCCGCCATTGCCGTTCATCACCAGCAGGTCGCGCTTGTGGCCGCGCGCTGCCAGCTGTTCCTGCAGCCGCGTGACGTAGCGGTCCAGCACTGGTTGCACCGCGGCGTTCACGGAGGCCGTGGTGCCGCGTTCGTATTCCCGGAATTCCGACAGCAGCTCATGCCCCAGCGTGACATGCCCGTTGGGCCAGATCGCGCGCGCGATCTCTCCCGCGCGGCGTTCATGCGCGGGGTTGGCATAGGCGTGCAGGAAATGGATCACGAGGGATTCGCAGCCGGCGTCGCGCAGCGCCCGCACCTCGCGCGTCAGCGCCGCCTCGTCCAGCGGCGTCACGACGGCGCCGCGCGCATCCATGCGCTCCGGCACTTCCCGGCGAAGCTCGCGCGGCACCAGCGGCTCGAAGGTCCCTTTCAGTCCATAGGGGTTGGGCCGGGTGCGGCGGCCGAGTTCCAGCACATCCCGGAACCCCTGGGTCGTGACCAGCCCGACCTTGGCGAGTTTCCGCTCCAGCACGGCATTCGTCGTGGCCGTCGTGCCATGGATGATGAGGTCGAGCGTGGCGGGGGTGGCGCCGGCGGCCTCGATGGCGGCCAGCACGCCATCGGCCTGGTTGGCGATGGTAGTGGGCACCTTGGCCAAGCGGATGCGGCCATCGGCCGCGCGCAGCAGCAGGTCGGTGAAGGTGCCGCCCACATCGATGCCCGCGACTATACCGTCAGCCATGTCGCCCGCACCTGCTCGTCATTCTCCAGCGCTTCCATGGTGCCGGTCCAGCGGATCTCTCCGCGCTCGATCACCAGCGCGC
Source organism: Falsiroseomonas ponticola (assembly GCF_016805305.1). GTDB lineage: Bacteria > Pseudomonadota > Alphaproteobacteria > Acetobacterales > Acetobacteraceae > Falsiroseomonas > Falsiroseomonas ponticola. Next base: position 52,649 of record NZ_JAERQN010000003.1, read on the forward strand.
GGTCGGCGACGGCGGCGGCGAAGTCGAGGCTCTGTTCGGAGAGCAGCACGGCGATGCCTTCCTCCTTCATGCGCAGCACGGCTTCCGCCATCTGCTCCACGATGACGGGTGCCAGGCCCTCGGAGGGTTCGTCCAGCAGCACGGCATCGGGGTTGCCCATCAGCGTGCGGGCGATGGTCAGCATCTGCTGCTCGCCCCCCGACATGGCGCTGGCGCGGCGGCCGCGCATTTCCGCGAGGTTGGGGAAGAAGTTCCACAACCGCTCCGGCGTCCAGGGCGCGCGGCCGCCGCGGGCGGGGCGGCGCCCCACTTCCAGGTTCTCCGCCACCGTCAGGTCCGTGAAGATGCGCCGGTCCTCCGGCACATAGCCGAGGCCGAGCCGCGCGACCTGGTAGGGCGCCCAGCCCGTGATGTCCTGGCCGGCAAAGCGGATGCGGCCCGCGCGCGGTGGCAGCAGGCCCATGATGGCCTTCATCGTCGTGGACTTGCCGGCGCCGTTGCGTCCCATCAGCGCCGCGACCTCGCCGCGCGCCAGGGTGAGATCGACGCCGAACAGCACCTCGGCGGGGCCATAGCCGGCCTTGAGGCCCGCAACCTCCAGCACCGCCTCAACCATGCAGCGCCCGCCTGGCGCGCAGCGCCGCCTTGTGGCCGCTGGTGCCGAGATAGACGCGCTGAACCTCGGCATTCGCGCGCACCTCCTCGGGCGTGCCCTCCGCGATCACCTCGCCGCGCACCAGCACCAGGATGCGGTCGGCATGGGCGAAGACGGCATCCATGTCATGCTCCGTGAACAGCACGCCGATGCCGCTGCCGCGCGCGATGGTGGCGGTCAGCTGCATCAGCGCGGCGCGTTCGCGGGGCGCCATGCCGGCGGTCGGCTCATCCATCAGCAGCAGGCGTGGCGCGGCGGCGAGCGCGATGGCGAGTTCCACGCGCTTCACATCGCCATAGGCGAGTTCGCCGATCGGGCGATCCGCCTCGCCTTCCATGCCGACGCGGGCCAGCAGCGCGAGAGCGTCGTCGCGATACAGCCTGGCCGCATCCGCTACCATGTCCCGCGTCCGCCCGTGATGGGCGACCAGTGCCATCTGGACGTTGCCGGCGACGGACATCGACAGGAACGTCTGCGCCACCTGGAAGGTGCGGCCGACGCCCATGCGGCAGACCTGGCGCGGCGGCTGGCCGGTGATGTCCTGGCCCGCCAGGACCACGCGCCCGGTATCCGGTCGCAGCTGGCCGCCCACCATGTTGAAGGTGGTGGATTTGCCGGCGCCGTTCGGGCCGATGATGGCCAGCATCTCCCCGGCCGACAGCGCGAAGCTGACGTTCCGCGCGGCGACGACGCCGCCGAAGGCCTTGTTCAGCCCCTCCACCGCCAGCAGCGTCATGCGCGCCACCCCGCGAAGGCGCCGGCCAGGCCGCGCGGGAAGACCAGCACCAGCGCGATGATCGAGGACCCCAGCAGGAAGCGCCAGAAATCCGTCAGCGGCATGAAGATGTCCTTGATGGTGTGGAAGGCCGCGGCGCCCGCGACGGCCCCCATCACCGTCTGGATGCCGCCCAGCAGGATCATGGCCAGGAAATCGACGGAGAGCGGAATCGCCAGCAGCGTCGGGTCGATGGAGCCCTTGGAGAAGGCGTAGAGCCCACCGGCCAGGCCCGCCGCGCCGCCGGCGAGGGTGAAGGCCAGCCAGCGATGGGTGCGGACATCGATGCCGATGGCATCCGCGCGCTGTTCCGAGTCCCGTGCCGCCCGCAGCGTCGCGCCGAAGGGAGCATAGACCACGCGGCGCAGTGCCACGATGGCCAGGATGGCGCTGGCCGCGACGACGTAGTGATAGACATGGCGGGATGACGCCCAGGCGCTGGGCCAGACGCCGACCACGCCATTGTCCCCGCCCGTCACCTCCACCCATTGGAAGCAGACGGCATAGGCGATCTGCGCGAAGGCGAGGGTCAGCATGGCGAGGTAGATGCCGGAGAGGCGCACGACGAAGAAGCCGAACAGCGCGGCGAAGGCGGCACCCGCGATGGGGGCCGCGACCAGCGCGGGTTCCATGGGCAGCCCGCCCTTCGTCACCAGCAGCCCCGCCGCATAGGCGCCAAGCCCGAAATAGGCGGCATGGCCGAAGCTGACGATGCCGCCATTGCCGACGAGGAAGTTAAGCGAGAAGGCGGCCAGCGCGAAGACCAGCACCTCCGTCGCCACCTTCACCGCATAGGCGTCGCCGAAGACGGGCACGGCAAGCATGGCGGTGATGGCGACGCCCGCGATGATGCGTTCCGGCAGGCCGAAGGCGCGCACCGACAGGATGCCCTCGGGCAGGGCGGCGCGGCCGGCGGCGGCCTCGGGCCGGCCGAGCAGCCCCCAGGGCTTCACCACCAGCACCGCCGCCATCAGCAGGAAGACCAGCACCAGCGTGATCTTGGGGAATACCAGCACGCCAAACGCCTGCAACTGCCCGATCAGCACGGCGGCGAGGAAGGCGCCGGGCACGCTGCCCATGCCGCCGATCACCGTCACCACGAAGGCCTCCGTGATGATGGACAGGTCCATCTGGGAGGAGGCGGAGAGGCGCGGAATCTGCAGCGCGCCGCCAAGCCCCGCCAGCGCGGCGCCGAGGAACAGCGTGCCGGTGAAGAGCATCGCCTGGTTGACGCCGAGCGCCCCCACCATCTCCCGGTCCCGCGTCGCGGCACGGATCAGGATGCCGAAGCGCGTGCGGTGCATCAGCAGCCAGAGCAGGCCGAGCACGGCCGGGCCGATGACGATCAGGAACAGCTCATAGGCCGGGAATCGCTGGCCCAGGATCTCCACGCCATGGCGCAGGCCGGGCGCGCGGGGGCCGGGGATATCGACCGGCCCCCAGATCTTGAGCACCGCATCCTGCACCATCAGCACAACGCCGAAGGTGGCCAGCAGCTGGAACAGCTCCGGCACCTTGTAGAGGCGGCGCAGCAGCAGAAGCTCCATCAATACGCCCAGCACGCCGACGGCGATGGCGGAGATCAGGACGCCCGCGAAGAACAGCGCGGGGGATCGGTCGATCTCCAGCAGCCAGGGTACCACCGTGACGGCGATATAGGCGCCCAGCATGTAGAAGCTGCCATGCGCGAAGTTGACGATGCGCGTGACGCCGAAGACGAGGGTCAGCCCCGAGGCGATGATGAACAGCGCGGAGGCGCTGGCCAGTCCCGAGAGGGACTGGACCACGATGAACCCGATATCCATCTACCGCACCTGAAAAACCAAGGCGGCCGGCGGCTGCTGGCCGAGCCGCCGAATGGCGGCCGCCGGAAGTCCGGCGAGCCAAGCGCGCGGATGCGCGCGCCCGGCGCTTGAGGGCATCAACTAAACTCTCCGGGCGGCGCGGACCTCGGCCTCGGGGAACATGAAGTCCGCGCCGTCGGCGTAGCGGATGTTGCGCATGGCGCCCTGGCGGCCGCGCAGCACCGTCTCTCCCACCCAGGTGCCCATGGTGCCCTGCTGGTCGATGGCGCGCATGGTGACGTTGCCCACCACCGTGTCGGTGCGGAGATCCTTGAAGGCCTCGACGAGCACTTCGCTGTCGATGGAATTCGCCTTGTTCAGCAGGTTCGCCACCACCTGCGCGGTGACGTAACCCAGCAGCGACCCCTTGCGCGGCGTGTCGTTGAACCGGGCGCGATAGGCATCGATGAAGGCCTTGTGCGTGCCGTCGGTGATCTGTTCCCAGGGATAGCCGGTGACGATCCATCCCTCCGGCGTCTCGTCGCCCAGCGGGATCATGTATTCGGGCTCGCCGGTCAGCAGGGACAGCACGAAGCGGCGTTCGAACAGGCCGCGGGTGTTGCCTTCGCGGACGAAGGCCGTCAGGTCCGGTCCGAACAGCACGTTGAAGATGCCATCGGGCCGCGCCTGCGCCAGCGCGCCGACGGTGGCGCCGGCATCGACCCGGCCGAGGGCGGGATACTGCTCCGCCACGATCTCGGCGCCCGGGATGCTGGCCGTGATCAGGCGCTTGAAGTTGGCGGCGGCGGATTGCCCGTATTCGTAGTTCGGCGCCACGATCGCCCAGCGCCGCGTGGTGCGGCCGCGCGCCGCTTCCGTCAGCATGCGCGTCTGCATGAAGGTGCTGGGCCGCAGCCGCCAAGTGTAGCGGTTGCCCTGCGCCATGGTCAGCGCATCGGTCAGCGGCTCCGTCGCCAGGAACAGCTTCTTCCGCTGGTTCGCCAGGTCCGCGACGGCGAGCCCGACATTGGAGAGGAAGGTGCCGGCCAGGAAGGCGCAGCCTTCCCGCGTCAGCAGGTCCTCGGCCACGCGCACCGCGTCACCGGGCGTCGATCCATCGTCGCGGAAGACGAATTCGAGCGGCCGGCCGCCCATCACGCCGCCGGCGCGGTTGATGCCGTCCACCGCCAGCTGGATGGCGTTGCGGTAGGGGACGGAGAAGGCGGCCATGCGGGAATAGGAGTTCAGCTCCCCCACCTTCACCGGCGCGCCCTGCGCGGCGCTGCCGCGGGCCCCGATCAGCGCCGCCGTCGCGATGCCAGAGCCTGCCGCCAGCGCCGTGCGCCGGGTGAAGGAAGTGCCAGCCATGCCAAGCCCCCATCGATGCCTTTGCGCGGGAGCATCGCGCGCCGGCGGGGCGGTCGTCCAGACGCTTCCGCCAACCGGCTACAGGGGGCCCCGCGCCAGGACCAGCATCGTATCCTCCCGCCGCTCCAGGATCGCGGGCGGCGCCACCTGGTGCACCTGGCCATCCAGGCCGAGTTCGCGCAGCGGGAAGCGCGCGGCGATGTCGGCCAGCGTCGCCTCCGCCGCGCGGCAGCGCAGCGCGTTGAATTCCATCAGCACGATGATGTCGGAATTGGCATCCAGCACGCGGGTGAGCCCGGCCCAGGCCTGTTCCTCCGCCCCCTCCACGTCGATCTTGATGAAGTCCACCCGGCCGGTCACGAGATCGTCGATCCGCATGCCGGGGACGGCGATCTCGACCGTGTCGCCATCATCCGGCACCGCGCCGCCCGCCTTCACCAGCCGGCCATTCTTGGGATCCGAGGTCAGGAAGCGGAAGGCCAGCGCCTGGCCGCTGGCATCGCCCGCGGCCACGCGTTCGACCCGCGACTGGTGCCAGAAGCCGTTCAAGGCGAGGTTGCGTTCCGCCAGCTGCGCGAGCCGTGGATTGGGCTCCACGGCGATGAGGCGGCCCTCGGCGCCGACCAGCTCCGCCATCAGGATGGAGAAGTAGCCGAGGTTGGCGCCGACATCGAGGACGACCATGCCCGGCTTCACCGTGCGGAGCATGAATTCCGTCGTCCACATCTCCCAGTAGCCATCCAGCATGAGATGCGGCGCCAGTGCCACGTCCCGGCCATCCACCATCATCTTGTAGCGGCCCAGCACGCGGCAGAGCACCGTCGAGGGATCGACCTGCACGGCCTGGCAGCGGATGCGGGACGCGTTCTCCAGGACTGTGCGCGACAGGTTCTGCAGCTGCTCCATCGTCAGCAACGACCCGTCCGCCGGTGGCGCGACGGCCACGGAATGCGGGGCGGGCGGCGGTGGCGGCGGGGGCGGCGCGCCGGCCAGCTTGCCCAGCGCCCGGCGCCAGGGGGGCGGCGGCTCCGTCATCCCGCGCGGCGCGGCGGGGCTTCCGCCTCTGTCCGGGTCATGATGCTCCGCCATCCATCCGGCATCGCGTGTACCCGGTCGTGCTGGCGCGGACAACGGGCGGGGGTGGCGGGCGCTGCCCCCGCGCGGCATGGTGCGCCACCAGACCGATCGGGGGAGATGAGGCCATGTTGCGCAACTGGCTGCTGGGCGCCTGCCTGGCGCTGACGGGGATGGGCGCCGCCGTGGCGGGGCCGAGCTTCGATGCGGTGAAGGCCCGCGGCAGCGTGATCTGCGGCGTGAACCAGGGCGTGGCGGGCTTCTCCGCCCCCGACAGCCGGGGCGAGTATCGCGGGCTCGACGCCGATTTCTGCCGCGCGCTGGCGGCGGCGGTGTTCGGCGATCCCACCAGGGTGCGCTTCGTCGCCACCTCCTCCCAGAACCGCTTCACCATGCTGCAATCCGGGGAGATCGACGTGCTGGCGCGCAATGCGACCCAGACCCTGGTGCGCGACACGGCGCTCGGCCTCAACATGGCGGGCGTGAATTTCTATGACGGCCAGGGCTTCCTGGTGCGGCGGTCGTCCGGCGTCACCTCCGCGCGGCAGCTGGATGGCGCCACAGTCTGCATCCAGCCCGGGACGACGAGCGAGCTGAACATCGCCGACTATTTCCGCGCCAACGGCATGCGCTTCACGCCCGTGCTGATCGAGCGGCCGGACGAGTTCGTCGCCGCCTATGCCGCCGGGCGCTGCGACGCGATGACGCAGGATGCGAGCCAGCTCGCCTCCTACCGCGCCACCGCGCTGCAGAACCCGCAGGAGCATGTGCTGCTGCCGGAGCGCATCAGCAAGGAACCGCTCGGCCCCATGGTCCGCCATGGCGACGACCAGTGGTTCGACGTCGTGAAATGGGTGCTGGCCGGGCTGATCGAGGCCGAGGAGCAGGGCATCACCCAGGCGAATGTCGAGGCGCGGCTGCGCGACCCGAACCCGACGGTGCAGCGCATGCTGGGCGTGACGGCGGGCTTCGGCCGGGCGCTGGGGCTGGAGGAGCGCTGGCTGTTCAACGCCATCAGGGCGGTGGGCAATTACGGGGAGAGCTTTGAGCGGCACCTGGGCAGCGGCAGCCCGATCGGCCTGCCGCGCGGGCTGAACGACCTCTGGACCCGCGGCGGGCTGATGTACGCCCTGCCGCTGCGCTGAGGGCAGGGGTGGAGGCGGGCTACCCCGCCTCCACCCGCGCCCGGGTCGCCAGCACGTCGGCGCGCTCGTTCATCGGGTCGCCGGCATGGCCGCGCACCCATTTCCACTCGATGTCATGCGGCTTGGCGGCGGCCAGCAGGCGCTGCCAGAGCGGGTAGTTCGCCACCGGCTCCTTCGCCGCGTTCTTCCAGTTGTTCCTGATCCAGCCCTTGATCCAGCGCTCCATGCCGTTGCGGACATATTCGCTGTCGGTGTGAAGCACGACGCGGCAGGGGCGCTTCAGCGCCTCCAGCGCCGCGCAGGCGGCGGTCAGCTCCATCCGGTTGTTGGTGGTGGCGGGGTCGGCGCCGGTCAGCTCCTTCTCCACCTCCCCGAATTTCAGGATGGCGGCCCAGCCGCCCGGGCCGGGGTTGGGCTTGCAGCCGCCATCGGTCCAGATCTCGACCAGGGGGCGGTCGTCAGAGTCCGAGGGCACCGGCGGTCTCGGCCTGGGCGAAGAAACGGAGCTTGCGCAGGTATTCCAAGGGGTCCTTCCGGGTCACCAGCGCATCGGCGGGCGTATGCGTCCAGTCATAGAGGCGGGTCAGCAGGAAGCGGATGGCGGCGCCCCGGCACAGCACCGGCAGCGCGGCGCGTTCCGCGACGGATAGCGGGCGCACCCGCTCATACGCCGTCAGCAGGGACCGGGCCTTGGTCACGTTGAACATGCCGTCGGGCTCGAAGCACCAGGCGTTGAGGCAGACGGCCACGTCATAGGCCAGCAGGTCCGTGCAGGCGAAGTAGAAGTCGATCAGGCCGGAGACGAGGGGCCGGCCGGCGGCGTCATCCAGGAAGAAGACATTGTCCGGGAACAGGTCCGCATGGATCTGCCCGACCGGCAGCGCGCCCGGTGCCGGCCAGGCGGCCAGGATGCCGGCCAGGTGCCGGTCGAGCTCCGCCACCAGGCCCGGCGCGACCTCATCCCCCCGGTCCCGGCAGCCCTCCAGCAGCGGGGCCCAGCCCCCGGGGCCCAGCGCGTTCGGCCGGACCTGCGGGAAATCCCCGCTGGCATCGTGCAGCCGGGCCAGCGCCTGGCCGAGCGGCGCCAGGTGGTCCGGCCGCACGCGGCGCGGCCAGACGCCTTCCAGGAAGGTGCAGATGGCGGCGGGGCGCCCCGCCAGCTCCCGCAGCGCCGCGCCGTCCCGCCCGCGCACCGGCACCGGGCAGGCCAGGCCGCGCGCCGCCAGGTGGTCCATCAGGCCGAGGAAATAGGGCAGCTCCGTCGGATCGACGCGCTTCTCGTACAGTGTCAGGACGTAGTCGCCGCGATCCGTGCGCAGCGCGTAGTTGGAATTTTCCACGCCCTCCGCGATGCCGCGGAAGGCGACCAGGCCGCCGATGTCATAATCCGCCAGGAAGGCGCGCAGCGCCTCGTCCGAGACCTCGGTATAGACAGCCATGGAGGGGGGCTATTCCGCCGCGAGCCCGGCGGGCAGGCGGAAGACCACCTTCTCCTCCGCCACCACCACCTCCTCCACCGCCAGGGTGAAGCGCGTGGCGAGCTTGGCCAGCACCTCCTCCACCAGCACTTCCGGCGCGCTGGCGCCGGCCGTCAGGCCGATGGTCGTGCAGCCATCGGCGATGGCGGGATCGAGGGCCGAGCCGCGCTGCACGAGCACGGAGCGCGTCGCGCCGGCGCGCTTCGCCACCTCCGCCAGCCGCACGGAATTGCTGCTGTTCGGCGCGCCCACCACGATCACCAGCTCCGCCCCCTTGGCCGCGATCGCCTTCACGGCGGCCTGGCGGTTGGTGGTGGCGTAGCAGATGTCCTCCTTCGCCGGGCCGGCGATGTCCGGGAAGCGGCGCTGCAGGATGGCCACGATGCCGGCCGTGTCATCGACGGAGAGCGTGGTCTGGGTGGTGTAGGCCAGCGGCAGGCCGGCGGGCGGTTCCACCGTCTCGGCATGGGCGGCATCCTCCACCAGCGTCACGGCGCCGGGGGGGAGTTGTCCCATGGTGCCGATCACCTCCGGGTGGCCGGCATGGCCGATCAGCAGGATGTGGCGGCCACGGCCGAAATGGCGCTCGGCCTCCCGGTGCACCTTGCTCACCAGGGGGCAGGTGGCATCCAGGGCGAAGAGGTTCCGCTTCGCCGCCGCTTCCGGCACCGCCTTCGGCACGCCATGGGCGGAGAAGACGACGGGGCGGCCGTCATCCGGGATCTCGTCCAGCTCCTCGACGAAGACGGCGCCCTGGCGTTCCAGACTTTCGACCACGAAGCGGTTGTGGACGATCTCATGCCGCACATAGACGGGTGCGCCGTGGCGGCGCAGCGCCTCCTCCACGATCTTGATGGCGCGGTCCACGCCGGCGCAGAAGCCGCGCGGGCCGGCCAGCAGCACATTCAGCCGGGGTTTGGTCTCGTCGGGCATCAGGGCTTCGGCGGCTCGGCTTCTGGCGGTGGGGGGCTGGCGACACGGCGGCCAGGGATGGCCATACGGGGATAGTCTGGCGACGCCCGCGATGCGATAGACGCAGCGGGTGGCGCGGCGCCACCTTACCGGCCGCGGGGACGGGTTCAAAGGGGGAGTGCTCCGGCATGTCGAAGCCAGGGTTCCGGTCCATGGTGGCCCATAGGGGGGCGGTATGTGCGGCGGTGCTGGCGCTGCCTGTCGCGCTGGCGGGTTGCGGCGGCGGCAGCGGCGCCACCGCCGGCAATGTGCTGACCGCCGGACAGGCACCCTGCCCGCGCATCACCATCCTGGCCGATGGCTCGGACCTGACCCAGTACGTGCCCGGCGCGCCGCGGGACCTGACGACGATGGTGCTGGATGCCCGCATCGCGGGCTTCGACGCGGTCTGCGACTATGCGTCGCGCGACCGACGGGCGCTCGATGTCCGCGTCACGCCCCGCTTCCAGGTGGAACGCGGCCCGGCCGCGCGGGGCGGCACCCTCGACATCCCCTGGTTCATCGCGCTGTCGGATGCCGGCGACACCGATGTGATCGAGCGCCAGGCCTACACGGCGCGGGCGACGCTGACGTCGAACCAGACCCGGGTGAACACCACCGGCCAGGCGGCGCGGCTGCGCCTGCCGATCGGCGATGGCGTGTCGGCCGGCAACTACGTGGTGCGGATCAGCTTCCAGCTGACGCCCGACCAGCTGGCGCAGAATCGCAGCCGCGGCCCGCGCTGAGGCCGGCCGCGGCGGCGGCTTGCCTCACCCCTCCCGCTGCTTCCGCGCAGCGAGGGCGGCGGGGCGGCTGACGCAGGCATCGAGCCAGGCCTTGGCCTTCGGGAAGGGCCCGAAATCGAAGCCGTTGGACCAGGCGCCGTAGAGCACGGCGGCCAGGTTGCAGTCCGCGATGGTGTAGCTGGCGCCCAGCAGCCAGGGGCCGCCCTTCGCCAGGTGCCCTTCCAGCACCGCGAGTCGCGCGGCCACCCCTTCCGCCCCGGCCTTGGCGGCGGCGGGGTCGCGCTGGTCGGCGGGCTTCAGGTAGGTGTTGTAGGCCCATTGCCCGGCGGAGGGCTCGACCTCGGTCGCCGCCCAGAAGCTCCATTGCAGGACGCGGGAGGCATCGTCCCCCGCCGGCATCAGCGGCGCGCCGGCCTTGGCGGCGATGTGCAGGTTGATCGCCAGGCTTTCGAAGAGGACGAGGTCGCCATCCGTCAGGGCGGGGATCTTGCCGTTCGGGTTCACCGCGGCGATCGCGTCCTTCAGCCCCGGGCCGAAGCCGACCGGGATGACTTCATAGGGCAGGCCCGCTTCCTCGGCCGCCCAGATGCAACGGAAGGCGCGGCTGCGCGCGATCCCATGGATCTTCAGCATGATCGTGTCCTTTCCCCCGTGGGTTGGGGAAAGGTTTGCTCCGCTTCGCGCCGGGCGGCAACCGGGGGCGGCTACGCCTCGTCCGGTCCGCGTCGCCTCAGGCCGGGATAGGGGGTGCCGTCGCGACGCGTGTACATGGCGGGCTGCGCATGCGCGGGCGACAGCATGTCGATGTCCGGATAGACGGCGCCATCGCCCTCGATCCGCGTGCCGACCTCCAGCACCAGGACGTCCTGCGCGGTATGGTTGCGAAGGTGGTGGCCATCGGGGTCGCCAGCCCTGAAGCCCGCGGCCTCCCCGGCCTTCAGCACCTCCTCCCCCGAATCGGTCACCAGCGTGACCTCCCCGGCCAGGACGAAGACGAATTCGTCGGAGAGGGTCTGCCAGTGCCGCTGGCTGGACCAGGCGCCAGGGGGCAGGCGGAGCAGGTTGACGCCGAACTGCGTCAGCCCCGCCGCATCGCCCAGCTTGGTGCGCGCCCGGGCGAGGCAGGGGGTGTGGAAGGGTGGCGGGTAGAAGGTGCCCACCACCGGGGGAAGGGTGGTCGGGTCGATGCGCCTGGCCATGCCGTTGGTCCTCCTCGGGTCCGGGAGGCATCACAGCATGGCCAGGCGCTGTCGCGTCAGTGGTGGTGGCCGCCCGCTCCCGGGCCGCGGGCGCCGGCGGATTCGACGGCGAGTTCCACTTGCACCTCGCCGGCCCTCTCGAAGACCAGCGTGACGGGGATGCGCTCCCCCTGCCGCAGCGGCGCGGTCAGGCCGATCAGCATCAGGTGGAAGCCGCTCGGCCGCAGCTGCACCTCGCCCCGCGCCGGCACCTCAATGGAGGGCACGGGGCGCATGCGCATCACGCCGTTGTCGTTGGTGTGGGTGTGCAGTTCCACCGTGCGGGCGATGGCGGCACGGGCGGATACCAAGCGATCCGGCGCCGCGCCGGCATTGCGCAGCGTCATGAAGCCCGCGCCGGTGCCGCCCTGGCCGGCGGCGCGGGTCCAGGGATTGGCAACGGTGATGCCGGCCGGCTGCGCCCCCGCGGTGGCGGGCAGCAGCAGCATCGCCGCGCCGATCACGGCGCGGCGGGTCAGGATGGTCATGCCCTTGTCCTCAGCCCAGCAGGTCGAGCGTGAGGCTCTGCACGCCGGCGCGCCCCTCGATGCGCCCCGCGAGGCGCGCCAGGTTGGCGGCGATGCGGGCGCCGGCCACGGGATCGCCGGTGGTGCAGGTGGAATTGGCGATGGTCAGCGCGCGCTGCATCGCCATCCGCTCCTCCGGCGTCGCGTGTTCCATCGCGGCGGCCAGCGCCTGGCGGGCGGGTTCCAGCGCCCCGTCGCAGACGGCGGTGAGGTGGGCTTCCATCGCCTCCGCGTCGCAGGCGGCGGCGGGGCGGGCGACGAGGCTGGCGGCACCGGCGGCAAGCGCGGCGATCGGCAGCAGGCGGCGGGTCTGGTCCATGGTCCGGGGCCCCTTCAGTTGCGCGGCGCCAGGCGTACGGCCGGCGCGGGCATGCGGTAGTCGGTCACGCGGCGGCCGGGCTCGGGAATCTCCACCCAGGCGGCCTGCTTCCCATCCGGGCAATCCTGCACGACGGGGATGTACAGCAATTCGCCGGGCCGGTCGGGCAGGCGCATCCGCACGATGAACTCATCGTAATGGGCATCGTCCAGGCTGCCACCCTCCCAGATCACCTCGGCGATCGCCGGGGCGGCGCCGTGGCCGGAAGCGGCGGGGGCGGCGGCGCGCGGCGTGGTGCGCAGCGTCCAGCCCGCCTTGGGCATGGGGCGGGCCTCGGTGACGCCTTCGGGCAGGCGGACGGTGAGGCGGATGGTGGGCGCACCCTCGCAGCCATGCGGCACGCGGAAGACGGCGCGGTAGGTGGTGTTGGGCGGCGCCTGCTGGACTTCCAGCGTGACATGGGCGCGGGCGGGCGCGGGAAGGGCGGCCAGCAGGCCGAGCGCGGCGGCCGCGATGATCGAACGGGACATGATGGGTTTCCTGAAGCCGTGGGAACGGGCCGGCGGGGCGCCGGCGCATGCGGACGGGATCAGGACGTCGGTGGCGCCCGGGGCTGGGGCTGGCAGCGGGGCGGCGGGGCCGGGCTGGGCGTGGAGGGCGGTGGCGGCTGCGGCGCCTGCACCAGCAGCAGGGGCGGCACCAGGCTGACCGCGGGCGGCGGCAGGGCCACCGCGGCGGGGCCCGCGCAGGCGGGGCAGATGAAGGCGGGCGGATGGGCCGGGCTGGGCTGCGCCGGGTCCGTGCCATCCTCCGCCGCCGGCATGGCGACGCGCTGGAGTCCGTCCGGCGTGCAGATCTCCAGATGGAGCAGCGCTTCCGGCGAGGCCAGGCGCAGGCAATGGCCGAAGGCCGTGCCCCACTGCAGCAGCAGCAGGACGGTCAGCAGGCGGATCAGGGCGGGGCGCAGGCGCACGGCGCTGCCATAGCATCGGGGCGGCGCGGCTGCGAAGGCCCCAAAACGCAAGCGGCGCGCACCCCGGGGGATGCGCGCCGCCATCAGGTCGCCCCTTCCGGAGCTGCCGGGCTATTCGCGGCGGACGCCGACGAACTGCAGCAGCAGCTGGAAGATGTTGACGAAGTTCAGGTAGAGGCCGAGCGCGTCGAAGACGCTGCGCTTGCCGGCCTCTTCCGTGCCCTCGGCATAGGCGTATTCCAGGTAGTCCGCCTTGATCCGCTGCGTGTCGTAGGCGGTGAGGCCGACGAAGACCACCACGCCGATCACGCTGATCGCGAAGTGCAGGGCGGAGCTCTGCAGGAACATGTTCACCAGGCCGGCGATGATGATGCCGATCAGGCCCATCATCATGAAGCTGCCCATGCGGGTCAGGTCCGCCTTGGTCGTGTAGCCGTAGAGGCTGACCGCGCCGAACATCGCCGCCGTGATGAAGAAGGTGGAGGCGATGGAGGCACCCGTGTAGATCGCGAAGATGTTGGACATCGACGCGCCCATCACGGCGCAGAAGACCCAGAACAGCGCCTGCGCCGTCGTCTTGCTCATCCGGTTGATGCCGAAGCTCAGCACCAGGATGAAGGCGAGCGGGGCGAACATGGCGACCCAGCCCAGGATCGTCGGCACGGTGGCGATGCCACGCGGCGTGCGGACCACCTGGTAGAACAGCGCGGCCACGTCGGGGTTCGACGCGATCAGGTAGGCCACGATGCCGGTCATCAGGAGGCCGGAGGCCATCCAGTTGTAGACGCGCAGCATGTAGCTCCGCAGCCCTTCGTCGAGCTGCGCCTGGTCGACGGCCGCGGACCGCCCGAAGGGCTGGGTCCAGGCCGACGCGCCCGTCTGAAAGCGGTTGTCGGGACCGAAAGCCATGATTCGAAGACCTCCTGCGGGACGAGGGTTAGAGCCGCCCCGGCATGCGCCATCATATGGAGTTTTCGTAATCCAGATCAACCGGGGACGCGCGGCCATCTGCGGCCGACGGGGCCCCGGCCTGTAAAATCTGGTAACGGCGCGACCTTACGCCGACCTTACGGCCGGCTCAGGCGGCGCCCTGCACCCAGTAGCCCTGGTGGGGGACGGCGCCCTCCGCCTCCAGCGCCGGGCCCACCACCTCCACCGGCTCCGCCGCCGTGGCCAGGACGGCGCGGCAGGAGAGGTTGAGGCCGGCGGTATGCGGCTGGGCGTTGCGCAGATGCAGGATGGCGGCGGCGGAGAGCCCGTAAACCACCCGGCCGATGCCCGTGTAGAAGATGGCCGACGAACACATCGAGCAGGGCTCGCCGGAGGAATAGATGGTGGCGGCCCGCAGCGCCGCGCGCGGAATGCCGGCGGCGATGACCGCCTGGCAGGCATTCATCTCGCTATGGGCCAGCGTTCCGCCGCCGCCCGTCCCCTGGGTGGAGAGCCCCTCCGCCAGGATGGTGCCATCGGCGGCCACCACCACGGCGGAGAAGGGGCGGTCGCCTCGCGCCCGCGCCTTGCCGGCCAGGGCGAAGGCGTGGCGGAGGTGGGCGGCGTCGGTCTCGGAAAGCTCTGTGTCCATGCCCCGATGAAGCCCGACCGCTACTCGTTCCGCAACAGGCCCGCCGGCCGGACGCGGAGCGCCAGCGCCGTGCCGACATAGCCCAGCGCCAGCGTCAGCAGCACGCAGCCCGCGACCGTCACCGCGAGCGTCCCCGGCAGGAACACCCAGGGCGCGTTCATCACGAAGCGCATCACGGCCCAGGAGGCGGCGGAGCCCGCGGCCGCCGCCAGCAGCCCCGCCACCAGGCCGAGCAGCCCGAATTCCACCAGCCAGGCGCCGCGGATCTGCCGGCGCGTGGCGCCGATGGTCTTCAGGATCACCGCATCCCGCACCCGCGCCCGCTGCCCGGCCGCCACCGCGCCGGCCAGCACCAGCATCCCCGCCAGCAGCGTGACGGAGGAGGTGGCCTGCAGCGCGACTCCGACGCGGGAGAGAAGCCCGGCCACCGCCTCCAGCGCATCCCGTACGCGGATGCCGGAGACGTTGGGGAAGGCATCGGTGATGGCGCGCAGGACCGAGACCTCCTGCGCCGCTTCCGACCGCACCGTCGCGATATGGGTGTGCGGCGCGGCGGAGAGCAGGCCGGGGGAGGCGACCATGACGTAGTTGATGCCGAGGCCGCGCCACTGGATCTCCCGCAGGCTCGCGATCTTCAGGTCGATGTCGCGGCCGAGCACGTTGACGGTCAGCGTGGCGCCGATGCCGATGCCCCAGCCGCGGGCGATGGCGGCGTCGAAGGACACGAGCGGCGGGCCGCTGTAATCGGCGGGCCACCACTGGCCTTCCACCAGGCGCGTGCCCTCTGGCGGCGTCGCCGCATAGGTCAGGCCGCGATCGCCGCGCAGCGCCCAGCGCGTCTCCTCCGTGGCATTCACCTGCTCCGCCGGCGTGCCGTTCACGGCAACCACCCGCGCGCGCAGCGAGGGCACGCGGCGGACATCGTCCACGCCGGCCTGGGCGCGGGCGATGCGGTCGAACTCCTCCGCCTGGTCGTTCTGGATATCGATGAAGAAGAAGCTGGGGGCGGATCGCGGCAGCTGGTCGGCCAGCTGGGCGCGGAGATTGCCCTCGATGGTCGCGATGGCGGCCAGCGTGGTCAGCCCGATGCCGAGCGCCACCAGCATGGTCGGCGTCGGCGCGCCGGGGCGGTGGAGGTTGGCGAGGCCGAGGCGCCAGGCCGGCCGGCGGATGTGCCGCAGCGAGCGTGCGACCCGCATCAGCCCGGTGGCGCCGAGCCGGAACAGCAGCAGCGTCACCGCCGCGCCGGCGCAGAAGCCGAGCGCGAATTTCGGCTGTTCCGCCGTGCCCACCACCAGCGCCACCAGCGCGACGGCCGCGAGCAGGTTGGCGATGAGGATGGGCCTGGACGGCCAGCCGGGATTGGCGGTGACGAGGTCCCGGAACAGCGCCGCGCCCGGGATGCGCTGGGCGCGCCCGAGCGGCCAGAGCGCGAAGGCCAGCGCTGTCAGCAGCCCGTACAGCGCGGCCAGGCCGAGCGCCCCCGGATAGAAGCCGAGTCGCGGCGGCACCGGCAGCGCGCCGGCCAGGGCCTGGGCGGCCAGCCAGGTCACGGCGGTGCCGGCCGCGAGCCCGATGGCGATGCCGATCGCGGCCAGCACCAGCACCTGGATCAGGTAGGTCGCCAGGATGGTGCCGGATGGCGCGCCGAGGCAGCGGAGCGTCGCGATGGTGCGGCCGCGGGCCTCCAGCCAGGCGCGCACCCCCGTGGCCACGCCGATGCCGCCGACCAGCAGGGTGGTGAGGCCCGCCAGCGTCAGGAAGGCCGCGGCGCGGTCGAGGAAGCGGTTGACCCCCGGCTCCGCCTGGTCCGAATAGCGGACGCGCCAGCCGCCATCGCCCATCGCCGCCTGCCAGGCGCGGCCGAAGGCGCGGGCCTCCGTGCCCGGCGGCAGCAGGGCGCGGGTGTCGTAGTTCACCAGCGACCCGGGCTGCACCAGCGCGGTGGCGGGCAGGGCGTCCGCCAGGATCAGCGCGCGCGGGCCGAGCACGGCGGGGCTCGCGACCCGGTCCGGTTCCTGCGCGATGGTGCCCACGAAGGTGAAGCTGGCCTCGCCGATTCGCACCGCCTCGCCAGTCTGGATGCCGAGGCGATCGACCACCGAGGCCTCCAGCGCCACGGCCGGGCGCCCCTCGCGCGGCGCCAGCGTGGCGCCGGTCACGGTGGAGAATTCCCCGATCAGCGGCCAGGCGGCATCCACGGCCTTGAGCTCGACCAGGCTGCGCTCCCCATTGGGCGCGACGGCCATGGCGCGCATCTCCACCACTTCGGAGAGTCGGGCACCACGGCCGCGCGCCCAGGCGAGCGCTTCCGGCGAAAGCGGGCGATAGGCGACGCGGACCTCCACATCGCCGCCCAGCAGCCGCGCGCCATCGGCGGCCAGGCCGGCCTTGGTGGCGGATTGCAGCGTGCCGACGGCGGTGATGGCGGCGACGCCCAGCGCCAGGCAGGCGAGGACGATTCGCAGGGAGGAGAAGCCGCCGCGCAATTCGCGGCGCGCCAGGCGGAAACCCTGGCGGAGATGGGTCAGCACGGCGCGCTACTCCGCCGCCATGCGCAGGCCATTGCCGCTGTCATCGGTGATGCGGCCATCCTCCATCCGCACCTGCCGGCCGCAGCGCTCCGCCAGCGCCGGGTCATGGGTGATGAGGATGAGGGTGGTGCCGAGTCGCTCCCGCAGCCCGAAGAGCAGGTCCATCACGACGGAGCCGGTGGCGCGGTCCAGGTTGCCGGTGGGCTCGTCCGCCAGGATCAGGCGGGGTTCGGCCACGACGGCGCGGGCCAGCGCGACCCGCTGCTGCTCGCCGCCCGACATCTGGCCGGGGTAGTGGTCCAGCCGATGGCCGAGGCCCACATCCTTCAGCGCCGCCGCGGCGCGGTCGAAGGCATCCCGCCGCCCCGCGAATTCCAGCGGCACCGCCACATTCTCCAGCGCCGACATGGTGGGGATGAGGTGGAAGGCCTGGAAGACGATCCCCACCTCGTCCCGGCGGAAGCGGGCGAGGGCATCCTCGTCCAGCCCCGCCAGGTCGCTCCCCGCGACCCTGAGCGATCCCGCGGTGGGGCGTTCCAGCCCCGCCAGCAGCATGAGGAGCGATGTCTTGCCTGACCCCGAGGGACCGACGATGCCCACCGCCTCCCCCGCGCCGACGCTGAGGTCCACGCCGCGCAGCACGGGCACGGGGCCGGAAGCGGCGGCGGCGGTGAAGACGAGACCGGTTGCGGCCACCAGCTTCTCGGGGTTCGACATGAAGTCCTCGCAAGGTTTGGCCCGATATGGGCGGCGCGCGGCGCTGCAAAAGGCCATGGCGGGTTGCGGAGTGTTGCTGGCAGGCACGCCAGCGTTCGCCCAAGGGGGCACACAGGGCCAGGAAATCCGCCTGCTCATGCTGGGCGATTCCATCACCGCCGGCTACGGCCTGGCGCGGGGGGAGGGCCCGCCGGCGCGGATCGAGGCGCTGCTGCGGGCCCGCGGCCGCAACGTGCGCGTGCTGGATGCCGGCGTCTCCGGCGACACCACGGCGGGGGGAAGGGCGCGGCTCGAATGGGCGCTGGCGGACCGGCCCCATGCCGTGATCGTCGCGCTGGGGGGGAATGACGGGCTGCGCGGGCTGACGCCGGCGCAGATGCGCGCGAACCTCGTCGCCATCCTGGACACGCTGGCCCAGCGCCGCCTGCCGGTGCTGCTGGCGGGGATGATCGCGCCCCCCAACCTCGGCGCCGAATACGGGCGGGAATTCGCCGCCGTCTTCACCGACCTGGCGCGGGACCGTCCCGATATCGTGTTCTACCCCTTCCTGCTGGAGGGCATCGCCGGCGACCCGGCGCTGAACCAGCCCGACCGCATCCATCCCACGGCGCGGGGCGCACAATTGCTGGCGGAGCGCATCCTTCCTGCCATCGAAACGCTACTGGACCGGGTGCGGCCTTTGGCTTCAGGCTGAGGGCGCCCCGGATTCGGAGCGCCTGCCGATGCCGCGTCTCTTCGTTGCCCTTGCCCTTCCCTCCCTGGTCAAGGCCCAGCTTTCCGCCCTCTCCGGCGGCATCCCCGGCGCCCGCTGGGTGCCGCCGGAGAACTACCACCTGACGCTGCGCTTCATCGGGGAGGTGCAGGGCTGGCAGGCGGAGGAGGTCGATACGGCGCTGGCCGCCATCCGCTGCCCGCGTTTCAACCTTGCGCTGGCCGGGGTCGGCACCTTCGAGAAGGCGGGGCGCATCCAGTCCCTGCATGTGACGGCAGAGCGGTCGGAGGCGCTGACGCGCCTCCAGGCCAAGGTGGAGACCGCCTTGCAGCGCATCGGGCTGGAGCCGGAGCGCAAGCGCTTCGCCCCCCATGTGACTCTGGCGCGGACCGACCGGGCGGAGACCCACAAGCTGATCGGCTTCGTCCAGGCGCATAGCCTGTTCCGCACGCCGCCGGTGACGGTGGAGTGCTTCACGCTCTTCTCCTCCTTCCTCGGGAAGGAGGCCGCGCATTACGTGCCGGAGGTTGAGTACGAACTGGCGTAGCGCCCCGGTGCAACCCGGCAGCCGTCGCGCGTCACCAGACCCAGGCGGCCCGCTGTGCCACCAGACCGCGGCAGCCCGTCAAAAATACCCTTCGCGTTTCTTGCGTTCCATCGACGCTTCCTGGTCGCTGTCGATCAGGCGGCCCTCGCGTTCGCTCTTCCGGCTGTCGCGGATTTCCTCGAGGACCTGCCCGATCGTCTCCGCCCGGCTTTCATGTGCGCCGGTCAGCGGCCAGTCGCCCATGGTGCGGAAGCGCACCCACATCATCTCGACCGTCTCGCCCGGCTCGAGCGGCATGCGGTCGTCATCGCGCATGATGAGGGCGCCGGAGCGCCGGACCATGGGGCGTTCGGCCGCGAAATAGAGGGGGACCACGGGGATCTCCTCCGCCGCGATGTAGTCCCAGACGTCGAACTCGGTCCAGTTGGAGAGCGGGAAGACGCGCATCCCCTCGCCGGCGTTGAGCCGCGTGTTGTAGAGGCCCCAGAGCTCCGGCCGCTGGTTGCGCGGTTCCCAGACATGGCCCGCGGTGCGGTGGCTGAAGACGCGTTCCTTGGCGCGCGCCTTCTCCTCATCCCGCCGCGCGCCGCCCAGCGCGGCGTCGAAGCCGTATTTGTCGAGCGCCTGCTTCAGCGCCTCCGTCCCCATGACGTTCATGTGGAGCTGGGAGCCGTGGGTGAGGGGCCCGATGCCGCGCGCCAGGCCATCGGGGTTGGTGTGGACGATGCAGTCCAGGCCCAGCTCGGCCACGCGCCGGTCGCGGAATTCCAGCATGGCGCGGAAGTCCCAGCCTGTCGCGATGTGCAGCAGCGGGAAGGGCGGCTTGCCGGGGGCGAAGGCCTTCATCGCCATGTGCAGCACCACGCTGCTGTCCTTGCCGATGGAATACAGCAGCACGGGGTTGCGGAAGCTGGCCGCCGTCTCCCGGATGATGGCGATGCCCTCGGCTTCCAGGCGCCGCAGATGGGGCGACAGGCGACGTTGCGGTGCGGTGGACATGGCTACGGGCTCCGGCGCGGCCGGGCCCCTTCGCATGGTGGCGGTGAAAGGGGAAGGCCCGGGGGTTTCGCCAACCCCCGGGCGAGATCGTCAGGTGACGGTCTTGAGGAAGGTCTGCAGCTTGTCGGCCGCGGCCGCCTTGTCCGTCCGGTCGATGGCGGCGAGTTCCGCCGCCAGGCGGTCCAGCGCCTGTTCGTAGATCTGGCGCTCGGAGAAGGACTGGTCCGGCTGGCCGGCGTTGCGGTGCAGGTCGCGCACGACCTCCGCGATGGCCAGCGGGTCACCGGAGTTGATCTTCGCCTCGTATTCCTGGGCGCGGCGGGACCACATGGTGCGCTTGATGCGGGCGCGGCCGCGCAGCACCTCCAGCGCCTCATTCATCATCTCCTGGCTGGCCAGCTTGCGCAGGCCGGAGGAGGCGGCCTTGTTGACCGGGACGCGCAGCGTCATCCGGTTCTCCTCGAAGGTCACGATGATGACCTTGAGGGACATGCCGGCCACGGGCATGTCCTCGATCCCCTGCACCTGGCCGACGCCATGGGTGGGATAGACGACATGGTCGCCCGCCTTGAATTCCACCGGCGGGCCCTTGGGCTTCGGCGGCGGGGGCGGGGAGGGGGCGTCATCCCCATCCTCCACCACCGGCTGCCGGGGCGCCGGACGGGGCGGATAGACCGGCGGGCGCGCGGAGGCGGCGGCTGCGGCGGCGGGGCGGGGCGGCGTATTGCGGTTCTGCATGGGGGCGGCGGGGCGCGGCGCGGGTTCGGGCGCGCGGGCCGGCGGCGGGGCGGCGACCTTGGCTTCCGGCGCGGCCGCGGCCTTCGCCGGGGGGGTCTTCTCGGCGGCTGCCTTGCTGGCGGCCGGCGCCTTGGCGGTGGCGGCCTTCGCGGCCGGGGCCTTGGCCTCCGGCGCCGGGGTGGCTGGAGTCTTGATGGGGATGGCCTTGCTGTCGGTTGTCTTGGGAGCGGCCGCTGCCGCCTTCGCCGGCGCCTTGGCAGGGGCGGGGGCGGCTGCGGGGGCCTTGGCGGCGGGTGCGGCCTTGCTGGGTGGCTTGGCCACGGCGGCGGCCTTGGCGGTCGCGGCCTTGGCGCCGGCAGGCTTCGAGGCGGTGCCGGCCTTCGCGCCGCCGGTCCTTCCGGCGCCGGCCTTCGCGGCGCCCGTCTTCACGGCACCGGCCTTCGCCTGGGCGGTTTGCTTCATCACGCCACCCGCTTTCCATGCCGCGGACCGGGCAGCCCTGCGCGCGGCATCCCCCGCCGGGGAATGGCACCGCGGGCGAGCCCCGGTCGCGGGCTTGTCATGAACCCGATGAGGGGGAAACGCCCGGCCGTCCGTGTCGTTTTCCCGATCCCTTTGATAACATAACACAAACCGGCGTGCGTTTCCACCCCCGCCCCGGCCGGGGCGGGTCTTCGCCGGTACCGGGGCGATCCGGGGTCAGGGCGAGCCGGGATTGGGGTCGAAGAGGTCCTTCTTGCCCGGCTTGTCCTTCCATTCATCCGCATCGGCGGGCGCCTGGCCCTTGCGGGTGATGTTCGGCCATTGCGTGGCGTAGGTGCGGTTCAGCTCGACCCAGGGCGTCGCCTTGTCGTCGCTGTCGGGCAGGATCGCCTCGGCGGGGCATTCCGGTTCGCAGACGCCGCAATCGATGCATTCATCCGGGTGGATGACCAGCATGTTCTCGCCCACGTAGAAGCAGTCCACCGGACAGACCTCCACGCAGTCCATGTATTTGCACTTGATGCAGTTCTCGGTGACGACGTAGGTCAACTGCGCCTCCGGCGGAGATGCGTGCCGCGGCCCCTGCGGCGGCTTTCGTCCGCGCCATGCCAGCAGCGCGGAGATGACGACATGGCCCGGCGCGCGACGCAAGGCAAGCGGCTGTGTCAGGCGGGGTCGGAGAGATCCTCGTAGAGGCCCCGCGCCTCGCTGGCCGGGCCGCGGCGCTCCGCCAGCGCCAGCACGCGCCAGACCCGCACGCGCCCGCCCAGCGCCAGGGTCAGCACATCGCCGACGCGCAGCTTCGCATGCGGCTTGTCGGTCGGCAGCCGGTTGATGCGGACGCTGCCGCCCGAGACCTGGCGGGCGCATTCCGCCCGCGTCTTGGCCAGCCGCGCGCACCAGAGCCAGAGGTCGAGACGCTGGAAATCGCGCCCTTCCCCTGCCTCCATGCCGGCCTCAGTCCTTCTTCAGCTTCAGCTGGGCCAGGACCGCGAAGGGCGAATCGGGCTTCGGCGCCGCGATCACCTCCCGCGGCCGCTCGTCGCGGCCGAAGCGTCCCCGGTCGCCACCCCGATCCGGGCGCGGCCCGTCGAAGCGCGGACGGTCGCCCTGCGGGCGCGGGCCGTCCGGCCGGCGGTCGGGGCGGGGCCCATCGAAACGCGGCCGGTCGCCCCGCTGGCGGTCCCCCTGGGGCCTGTCACCCTGGGGCCTGTCACCCTGGGGTCGGTCCCCCTGGGGTCGGTCCCCCTGGGGCCGATCGCCCTGGGGCCGGTCGCCTTGCGGCCGATCGGCCTGCGGGGCCTGGTCGCCAGCCGGCGCGCCATGCCGCGGCGGGCGGTTGCCGCCATCGCGCCGCGGCCCGAAATCGCGCCGCTGGCCATCCCGCGGCGGGCCATCCCGGCGCGGGCCACGATCCGCGCCATCGCGGCGCGGGCCGCGATCGGGGCGGGGCTGGCGCAGTTCCGGCGGGATGGGCGGGCCGAAATAGACCGGGCGCGGCGCGCCATCCGGCGTGCCCTCCGGGCGGGGGCCGCGCGGCCGGTCATCCCGGCGGGGGCCGCGCGCCTGGTCGGGGCGACCTTCCGGCCGCGCCTGGTCGGGCCGGCGCGGGCCGCGCGGGCCCTGGCGTTCCGGCCGGTGGACGCTGATGCGGGGCGGCGCCGGCGGGCCGAACTGCCCCTCCTCCAGCTCGCCACCCGGGATCAGGCGGAAACCCATCGCCTCCAGCGCCATGGGCAGCGTGTCGCCCTTCACGCCGAGGCGGGACGCCAGGCCTTCCGGCACCGGCGCCGGGGCGCGGCGCGTGAGGTAGCCGAGTTCGCCCGCGATCCGCTCCGCCACGTCGAGGCGCAGCAGCACGCGCCCGGCCGGCAGCCAGCCCGCCATGATGGCGAAGCCCGGCGGCCAGCCTTCCGGCCCGCGCGGCGTGTTGGGATCGGCCGGCGCCGGCAGCGGCACTTCCGGCAGCGTCACTGCCACCAGGCCGGGATTGGGCAGCAGCGGCGTCGGGATGTTGCGGCGAAGCGCCCAGAGCTGGGCCCGCAGCTGCATCGCGCGCGGCTTCAGCACATCCGGCAGATACAGGGCGTAGCGCCCGGCCCGGATGCCGATGGCCTTGAGCCGCGTGCGCAGATCGGCCGGCACCTCCCGGTCCGTGGCGCCGGGGGCGAGGCCCATCGCCTCCCGCAGCCGGAAGGCCGGGCCGCGCAGCGTGTTGTCCTCTGCGGCCTTGGCCTCCATCGCCTCCAGCCCGCCGAGTTCCTTCTTCACCAGCGCATCGAGCCAGAGGGCGAGCTTGGCCCGCACCCTTTCGCGCTGCGTGTTGTCGAGGAATTCGGTGGCGATGACGTCCACATGGGGCTTCAGCGGCTCCGGCCCCGGGCGCAGGCGCGCCACCTCCGCGCCGTCCCACATCACGCGGTGCTGCGGCGTCAGGGTGAAGGCCTCGTCCTTCGCCATCTCCAGCGCCGCGAGCCGGCGGGGCATCTCCTCCCGCAGCGCGCGGCGGGCGGCGCGGAGCACGAGGCGCTTCTCCTCCTCCTTCGTCGCATCCGGGTCGGGGTGGAAATGGAAGCCCTGGACCTTGCCGACGGAATGGCCTTCGACCAGTACGTCGCCCTGGCGGGTGACGGCGGAGAGCAGTTCCTTTTCCGTGTCGTCCAGGCTGCGGATCAGGTGCGCGGCGCGGCGATCGACGAAGCGGGCGATCAGCCGCTCATGCAGCGCGTCGCTGACCGCCTCCTCGGCGCGGCGGGCCTCCGCCTGGTGGCTTTCCGCATCCGCGATCCAGTCGCCGCGGGCGGCGATGTAGGACCAGATGCGGATATGGGCGAGCCGCGCCATCAGCGTGTCGAGGTCGCCCTCCACATTGCCCAGCGCGGCGATGTTGCCCGCGACCCAGTCGGTGGGCAGCCGGCCTTCCTGCGCTAGGTGGCCGAAGATCTTGCCGCAGAGCCTGGTGTGGCTGTCATCCGACATCTTGCGGAAGTCGGGCACCTGGCAGGCTTCCCACAGTAGCCGCACGCGGGCGCGGCTCTGCGCCAAGCCGCGGATCTCCGCTTCCCGCGCCAGGGCGTTCAGCGTGATGTGGTCCACCGCGTCATTGCCCTTGGCCAGGCCCGGCTGGGGCGGTGGCGCGGCCAGGCTGTCCAGCAGCCCGTCGATGCTGGCGAAATCGAGGTCGCTGTTCCGCCAGGCGATCTGGGACAGCGCCTCGAAGTGATGGCCCTCGATCTGGTGGGCGAGCTCATCCGGCAAGGGCGGGCAATCGGCGGTGGTGCCGAAGCTGCCATCGCGCATGCCGCGGCCGGCGCGGCCGGCGATCTGCGCCGCTTCCTGCGCATTCAGGGCGCGCAGGTTGTGGCCATCGAATTTCCGCAGATCGGCGAAGGCGACATGGTCCACATCCATGTTCAGGCCCATGCCGATGGCATCCGTCGCCACCAGGAAATCGACTTCACGATTCTGGTACAGCGCCACCTGCGCGTTCCGCGTGCGGGGGCTGAGGCGCCCCATCACGACGGCGCAGCCGCCACGGCGCCGGCGCACGGCCTCCGCGATCGCATAGACCTCCGTCGCGCTGAAGGCGACGATGGCGGAGCGCGGCGGCAGTTTCGTGAGTTTCGCCTGGCCGGCGTGGGTGAGCTGGGAGAGCCGCGGGCGCGTCTCGATCTCGGCCTGGGGCACCAGGCGCTGCAGCAGCGGGCGGATGGTCTCCGCGCCCAGGAACATCGTCTCGACCAGGCCGCGGGCATGCAGCAGGCGGTCGGTGAAGATGTGGCCGCGATCGGCATCGGCGCAGAGCTGGATCTCGTCCACCGCCACGAATTCCGCGCGGCGGTCGAGCGGCATCGCCTCGACCGTGCAGGCGAACCAGCGCGCCTCCGGGGGGACGATCTTTTCCTCCCCGGTGATCAGGGCGACGTATTTCTCGCCCTTGGCGGCGACCATCCGGTCATAATTCTCGCGCGCCAGCAGGCGCAGCGGGAAGCCGATGATGCCGGAGGCATGCGCCAGCAGCCGCGTGATCGCGAGGTGGGTCTTGCCGGTATTGGTGGGGCCGAGCACGGCGCGGACCCGGGGAGCGAACATCTGGCCGTGTGACCTTGTGGTATCGGACATCGTGTTGGTCGGCATGGTCCGTGGGGGAGGTGACGGGTGGCACGCCGCCGCGGGCTTGGCAACCTTTGGGGCTGGATTGGGGGCGGCGGCGCGGCGATGCGGGTTGGCAACGAAGCGTAAACCTCCTTGCGGGAGGGTAGGGGCCTGGCCGGTCCCCCGCCGTGCCAGCTGGGGCAGGAGGCCCTGCATGACCGATCCGCGAGGCCGGGCCGTGCCGCCCGTGCGCGCTACCCTGCTGGCCGGGCTGGCGCTCGCCCTGCTCGGCGCGATGGCCCTCATGCTCACCGCAGGCGCCGTGCCCGCCGATCCGCCGGATCAGGCCGCCCGGCCGATCGAACAGGCGGAAAGCCTGGCCCTGACCATCCTTGCCTGTGGCGTCGCCGCGCTGGCCATCCTGGCCGGCATCGCCGCCCTGGCGCTGGAACGCAGCCTGGAGCCGCCGGCGGAAGGGCGTGGCGGGCTCGCCATCTCACCCGCGCGGAGCCATCCCTTGCCCCCCGGCAGGATCGAACCGCTTCGAAAGGCGGCCTGAACCCCTTCCGCCCCCGGCCCGCAGCCGTCAGGTTGCGGCCCGTGACCCTCGCCGCGCGCCATGCCCTGATCTTCGCGACGCAATTCGCCGCGGTCGGCGTCATCCTGCCCTTCCTGCCCGCCGTGCTGGCGGGCCACGGCCTTTCCGCGGAGGAAGTGGCGGTGGTGCTGGCGGTGGGGTCCGCCGTGCGGCTGGTGGCGGGGCCGCTCGGCGGGCGGATCGCGGATTCGATCGGCAATGCGCCGGTGGTGCTGGCGGCCTCCGCCGCGATCTCGGCCCTGGCGGCGGCGGGTTTCCTGCTGCCGGCGGGCTTCGTGGCGCTGCTGGTGGTGCAGGCGGTCCACAGCGCGGCCATCGCGCCGATCGTGCCGCTGACGGATGCGGTAGCCGTGACGGCGGCACGCGGGAAGCCGGGATTCGACTACGCACGGGTTCGCGCCGCGGGCAGCATCGCCTTCATCCTGGCGGCGCTGGCGGGCGGGCAGGCGGTGGCGGTGGCCGGCACGCAGGGGGCGGTGGTGCTGCTGGTCCTGTGTCTCGCTGGCACCGCGCTGGCCGCGCTGCTGCTGCCGCGCGCGGCCCCCGCCGCACCCCGCGCCGCGCGGGGCTGGGGCGGCTTCCTGGCGCCGCTGCGCATCCCTGCCTTCCGGCGGCTGCTGGCCGTCTCCGCCCTGATCCAGGCGAGCCACGCGCTCTACTACGCCTTCGGCACACTTCACTGGCAGGCGGCGGGGCTCGGCGCGGGGCTGATCGGCGCGCTCTGGGCCACGGGGGTGGTGGCGGAGGTGGCGCTGTTCCTCTGGGGGCGGGGAATCGTCGCGCGGCTGGGGCCGACCGGCCTGTCGGTGGCCGCGGCGCTGGCGGGCGTGCTGCGCTGGGGCATCACGGCGGTCACGGTCGATCCGCTGCTGCTGTTCCCCGCGCAGATCCTCCACGCCGCTACCTTCGGCATGCAACACCTGGCCGCCATGGCGGTGCTGGCCCGCGTGGTGCCGCCGGCGGAGGCCGCGACGGCGCAGACGCTGCACGCGGCGCTGGGCGTCGGCCTGTGGATGATGCTGGTGACGCTGGCCTGCGGCCCCGCCTATGCGGCGCTGGGGGGCGGCGGCTTCTGGGGCATGGCGGCGCTGTGCCTGCTGGCCGTGCCCGCGGCGCTGGCGCTGGGCCGCGCGCTCAGGCGGTGACGGCCGCCGGCGCGTCCCGCCAGGCCGCGCCATCCCACACCCGGGTCGAGACCCGCGCCTGGCCCTCCGCCACCGTGATGCGGTTATAGGCGTTGGGCGTGCCGCGCAGCCGGGTGGAGGTGGCGGTTGCCGCCTGCACCAGGAGCATGCCGCCATCGCCCGCCGGGCGGATGTCGCCCAGATGCAGGTGGCCCGTCAGCACCAGCCCGACCCCGTGCCGCGCGAAGGCTTCGAGGGCCGGTGCCGCATTGCCCACCAGCCGCGCCGCCGGCGCCAGGGCCGGCGCCACGAAGGGGTGGTGCGCGACGACGATGCGGAACAGCCCCGCCGGCAGCGCCGCCAGCCGCGCCTCCGCCCGTGCGAGGCGCGAGGGGGAGACGCGGCCGCGCGCCCAGTTCAGGTAAAGCCCGCCGCGCCGCGCGGTGTTCAGCCCCACCACCGCGATCTCCGCATCGGTGAAGACCGGCTCCGTCTCCGGCCCCACATGGCGGTGCCAGCGGCCATAGGGATCGGTGAAGCGCTCGATGACGTCATAGGGCGTCATGTCGTGGTTGCCGGGCACGGCCAGGACCGGCGCGGGGATGGCCCGCAGGAAGGTCATGGCCGCGGCGAATTCCCGGTGCCGCGCCTGCTGCGTCAGGTCGCCGGACACGGCCAGCAGATCCGGCGGGTTCAGCGCCAGGTCGGCCGCCAGCGCGGCGACGACGGAGGGGTCCTCCGCCCCGAAATGCAGGTCGGACAGATGGGCGATGCAGCGGACCATGGTCAGGCGATGGCGGCGCCGGGGGGTACCGCCTGCTCCAGGGGCGCGTCCACCGTCACCGGCGCCGGGCGCGGCGCGATGACGCGCAGCGCGCCGGGATGGGTGCGATAGACCAGCGGCGGGGGCAGCAGCACCGCTTCGCCGTCATTCATCACGCGGACCGCCGTGCGCGGCGTGTGGATGGTAACGCCGCGGGCGGTGCGTTCATGTACCAGGCGTGCGCCGCGCCAGGTGCCGAGGAACATGCCCACCATCAGCCGCACCCACCACCAGGCGCCGTATCGCCGCGCGACATAAAGCGCGAGCCGCCCGCCATCGAGTTCGGGCTTCGCCATCACCTGGCCGAAGGCCTCGGCATAGGGATTGTTCGCGACCGAGAGCGCACGCGTCCAGAGCCGCACGGCCCGCCCGCCATCGAGCGAGACGCTGAGCCGCATCGGCCGGTGCTTCCATTCGGAGCGCAGCGCGGCGAGGGCGAAGGCGATCCGATTCCGTAGCGAGGCGCGCCCGCGATGCTTCTCCCGGTGGCGGCCGAGCCAGGAGGGGGAGCCGATGACGGAGGAGCAGAGGAAGAAATGGCCGTTCACCTCCGCCACGTCGATCTCCCGGATCGCGCCATGGGCCAGCGCCTCCGCCGCCTGGTCTAGGTCGAGCGGGATGCCGAGATCCTTGGCCAGCATGTTCATCGTGCCGAGCGGCAGGATGCCGAGGGCCGTCGGCCCGCCCATGAGCCGCGCCGCCGCTGCCGCGATGGTGCCATCCCCGCCCCCGACCACGACGGCATCGGCACCATGGGCCACGGCGGCATCGAGCCGCGCGAGCAGCCCGCCCGGCAGGTCCGGGATCAGCTCGGCATCGAGCCCCGCGGCGGCGAGATGGCGCGCCACCTCCTCCGCGATCCGGTCGCGGCCGAGGGCGGTGCCGGAGGCCGAATTGATGACGACGGCGATGCGCATGGCGGCCGTAACGGCCGCGGATGCGTCGGGTTCGATGCCGTCGCCATCCCCGACGTGGAAGAGGCTGTCGGGCGACGCGCCTCGCCCCCGCATGCGAAAGGGGCGCGGCCCCGCCGGACCGCGCCCCTTCCACCTTGCCGGCACCGGCGGAACCCGCCCGTGCCCGATCCCTGGGCCGCCCCCCGATGCCCTGCCGCGGCTTCACCGCGGCAGGCGGCGCCGACCCCAGAGGACCGGCACCCAATCCGGGCAGGCCGCGGCAACGCCGAAGGCGTCGCCGTGGGGAATCAGGCCGCCTTGGCCATGCCCCGCAGCACGTAGTGCAGGATGCCGCCGTTCTTGTAGTACTCGACCTCATCCGCCGTATCGACGCGGCACATCAGCGTCGTGGTGTGCGTCGTGCCGTCCGGGCGATGGATCACCATCGTCACGTCCATGCGCGGCGACAAATTCTCCACGCCCAGCAGGTCGATCGTCTCCGCGCCGGTGATGCCGAGGCTCTTGCGGTCCTCGCCATTCTTGAAGACCAGCGGCAGCACGCCCATGCCGACCAGGTTGGAGCGGTGGATGCGCTCGAAGCTCTCCGCGATCACCGCCTTGGCGCCCAGCAGGAAGGTGCCCTTGGCCGCCCAGTCGCGCGAGGAGCCGGTGCCGTATTCCTTGCCGCCGAAGATGACGAGGGGCACGCCCTCGTTCTTGTACTTCATCGCGGCGTCGTAGATCGGCATCACCTCGCCCGAGGGGTGGTGCTTGGTCACGCCACCCTCGGTGCCCGGCGCCAGCTCGTTCTTGATGCGGATATTGGCGAAGGTGCCGCGCATCATGACTTCATGGTTGCCGCGGCGCGCGCCGTAGCTGTTGAAGTCGGCCTGACGGACCTGGTGTTCCAGCAGGTAGTCGCCCGCGGGGGACGTCTTCTTGATGGAGCCGGCCGGGGAGATGTGGTCGGTCGTGATGCTGTCGCCGAGGCTCGCCAGGATGCGCGCGCCGGTGACGTTCTTGATGTCCGCCACGTCCATCGTCATGCCCGTGAAGTAGGGCGGGTTCTGGACGTAGGTGGAGCCGGAGTTCCACCGATAGGTGTCGCTGTCCGCATCGACGCGGATGGCCTGCCACTGGGCCGGACCCTTGAAGACGTCGCCGTAGCGCTCCATGAACATCTTGCGGGTGACGACGGCGTGGACGGTGTCGTTCACCTCCTGCGTCGTCGGCCAGATGTCCTTTAGGTACACCGGCTGGCCGTCGCTGCCGGTCCCGATCGGGTCGGTCGCCAGGTTCAGCTTCACCGTGCCGGCCAGCGCATAGGCGACGACCAGCGGGGGCGAGGCCAGGTAGTTCGCGCGGACATTGGCGTGCACGCGGCCTTCGAAGTTGCGGTTGCCGGAGAGCACGCTGGCGACCACCAGCTTGTTGTTCTCCACCGCATCGACGATCGCATCCGGCAGCGGGCCGGAATTGCCGATGCAGGTCGTGCAGCCATAGCCGACCGTCTGGAAGCCGAGCGCATCGAGGTCGGCGGAGAGCCCCGCCTTGTCGAGATACTCGGTCACCACCTGGGAGCCAGGCGCCAGCGAGGTCTTCACCCAGGGCTTCGGCTTCAGCCCCTTGGCCCGCGCCTTGCGGGCGACGAGGCCGGCGGCGACGAGGACGTAGGGGTTGGAGGTGTTGGTGCAGCTCGTGATCGCCGCGATCACGACGTCACCATGGCCGAGGTCGTAGTTGGCGCCATCGACGCCGACGCGGAGGTCGGCCTTGTCGCCCGGCACGCCCATCGTCCCCGCCGCCAGGTCCTTGGCGAAGGAGGCCGAGACATTGGACAGCGCGACGCGGTCCTGCGGCCGCTTCGGGCCGGCCATGGAGGGCTCGACGGTGGAGAGGTCGAGTTCCATCGTGTCCGTGAAGACGGGGTCGGGCGTGGAGGCATCGCGCCACATGCCCTGCGCCTTCGCATAGGCCTCCGTCAGCGCGATGCGGTGCTCGTCGCGGCCGGAGATGCGGAGGTAGTCGATGGTGGTCTTGTCCACCGGGAAGAAGCCGCAGGTGGCGCCGTATTCCGGGGCCATGTTGCCGATCGTGGCGCGGTCGGCCAGCGGCAGCTCATCGAGGCCCGAGCCGTAGAACTCGACGAACTTGCCGACGACGCCCTTCTTGCGGAGCATCTGCGTGACCGTCAGCACCAGGTCGGTCGCGGTGATGCCCTCCCGCAGCTTGCCCGTCAGCTTGAAGCCGATGACGTCGGGGATCAGCATGGCGATGGGCTGGCCGAGCATCGCGGCCTCGGCCTCGATGCCGCCCACGCCCCAGCCCAGCACGCCGAGGCCGTTGACCATCGTCGTGTGGCTGTCGGTGCCGTAGCAGCTGTCCGGGAAGGCGTAGGTGTCGGGGCCGTCCTGCGACGTCCAGACCACCTGCGCCAGATATTCCAGGTTCACCTGGTGGCAGATGCCGGTGCCCGGCGGCACGACGCGGAAATTGGCGAAGGCGGACTGGCCCCAGCGCAGGAACTCATAGCGTTCGCCGTTGCGCTCGAACTCGATGTCCACGTTCTTCTGCAGCGCGTCCTTGCTGCCGGAGACATCGACCATCACGGAGTGGTCGATGACCAGGTCCACGGGAACCAGCGGGTTCACCTTGCGCGGATCGCCGCCGAGCTTGTCGAGCGCATCGCGCATCGCGGCCAGGTCCACCACGGCCGGCACGCCCGTGAAGTCCTGCAGCAGGATGCGGGCGGGGCGGAAGGGGACTTCCTTGGTGGACCGGCCCTCGGCCAGCCAGCCGGCGATCGACTTCGCGTCGTCCACCGTGTAGCTGCGCCCGTCCTCGAAGCGCAGCACGTTCTCCAGCAGCACCTTCAGGCTGTAGGGCAGCCGCGTCACATCGCCGATCTTGGCCGCCGCCTCGGGCAGGCTGAAGTAGTTGTAGTCCTTGCCGTCCACCGTGAGGGTACGGCGGGTCTTCAGGCTGTCCTGCCCGATCATCCGCATGGTCCGGTTATCCCCGTCGTGGCACCGGGACCGGTGCGACCCCGGAAGCGGGGCGCCTTCCGCCGACCCAGGCGCGGTTTCGCCCGCGGCGCTTTCGCGACCGCAGCATTGGGCTTAAACCACAGGCAAGGGGGCCGGTCCATCCGGTGAGGCGGGGTTGAAGGGGCGCTGATGCTGGAAGGTCGGGACCTCGCCTGCTGGCGGGGGGAACGCGCGGTCTTCGCCGGCCTGTCCTTCACGCTGCCGCCTGGCGGCGCGCTGCTGCTGGTGGGGGCCAATGGTGCGGGCAAGTCATCCCTCCTCCGGTTGCTCGCGGGCCTCGTGCCTCTCGCGGAGGGCGAGCTGCTCTGGCAGGGGCAGGATGCGCTGGCGGACCGCGTGGCCCACGCCGCCAGGCTCCGCTACCTCAGCCACCAGGACGCCCTGAAACCCTCCTTGAGTGCGCGGGAGAACCTCTCCTTCTTCGCCCGTCTCTGGGGCGGGGATACGGAGGCGGCGCTGGATTCCGTGGGGTTGTCTGACCTTGCGGACCTGCCGGCGCGGGTCCTCTCCTCCGGCCAGAAGCGGCGGCTGGCGCTGGCGCGCCTCGCCTTGGCGCCGGCGCCGCTCTGGCTGCTGGACGAGCCGACGGTCGGGCTCGACACGGCCTCGGTCGAGCGGCTGGGGCTGCTGCTGGCGGCGCATCGGCAAGCGGGCGGCGCCGTGCTGGCGGCGACGCACTTGCCCCTGCCCCTGCCGGGCGCCGGCGAGTTGCGGCTGTGAGGGGCTTCCTCGCGGTGCTGGGGCGGGAGGTGCGCCTCGCCCTCCGCCACCCCGGCGATGCGCTGGCGGCGGTGCTGTTCTTCGTGCTGGTCTGCGCGCTGTTCCCCTTCGGCATCGGGCCGGAGCCCCAGACCCTGGCCCGCATCGCGCCCGGCGCGCTGCTGGCCGCGGCGCTGCTGGCGGCGCTGCTGCCGCTCGACCGGCTGTTCGGGGCGGAGGCGGAGGACGGCTCGCTCGACCAGCTCCTGCTCTCCGGCCTGCCGCCCGCCTTGCTGGCGGCCGCCAAGGCGGCGGGGCACTGGGTGGTGACGGGCCTGCCGCTGCTGGTGGCCTGCCCGGTCGCCGCGGCGCTGCTCAACCTGCCGGTGGAAGCCTGGGGCGCGGCCATGGCGGCGCTCGGGATCGCCACCGCCATCCTTTCCCTCTTCGGCACGGCGGGCGCGGCGCTGACGCTGGGCGCGCGGCGCGGAGGCGTGCTGCTGCCCCTGCTGGTGCTGCCGCTGTCCATCCCCGCCGTGATCTTCGGCGCCGCGGCGATCGAGGCCGCGGCCGGCGGCATGGAGGCGCGCCCCTACCTGCTGCTGCTGGGCGCGCTGCTGGCGCTGGCCGCGCCGCTCGCGCCCCTCGCGGCCGGGGCGGCCCTGCGCGGGGAATAGAGCCCGGCGCGTGCAGGTCCGCGGCCGCTGCAACCAGCGATCGCTTGTTTTGACATGAATGTGAATTTAGAACGAAGGCGTGAGCCAATTCGGTAGGCTCGCTCTCAATTTTTACGCTGCGCTCGCGGGCTGCCCTGATGGCACGGCCGGCCGGCGCAAGAAGGGGCCAAACCCCGCATGCGATTGTGGGGCTACCCGCGCAAACCCGCGCGGACGGCAGACGGGGGGGCGACTTCCGCCGCGGGTGATGCCGCGCCGGGGGATGGCGCCGCTTACCCTGCCGCCGGCCCCCGTTTCCCCTGGCAGCCGGCCGGCGGCCCGCCCCCGGCCGGGCGCTACCATGAACCCGTGGCCCCGCGCGCCACGCCCGCGCCGCCCCAGCCGATCTTCCTCGACGAAGCCGCCAGCCCCGGCTTCGGCCAGGCCCCGCCGCCGCCCCCGCCGCCGGAGCCCCCGGCCGCGCGCCCCGCCCCCCCGCCCGCGGGCGAACCCCCGGCCGCCCACCACCGGCCCTGGCGTGACGCGGCGGAAGCGCTGCTGCACCGGCTGGACCCGCCGAGCCTGGCGGAGCTGCGCGCCCATTGGCCCGCCTGGACGCTGCGCGCCGTCACCTATTCCGGCGCCATCCTGCTGGCGGGCAGCCTGCTGCTGGCGACCCTGCCGCCCATCCTGTCCGACACCTCCACCCGCGCCGTGGTGAATGCCCCGATCGCGCTGGTCACCGCCCCGATCGATGGCGAACTGGACCGCCTGCTGGCCCAGCCCGGGGAGGCCGTGGGCCCCGGCCAGGTGCTGGCGCATCTGCGCAACGAACGGCTCGACCGCTCCACCCTGATCGGCCTGCAGAACCAGACCGCCGGCACCCGGGTCGCCCTGACCGGGCTCGAACAGCGCCTCTCCATCGCCGAATCCTGGGTGGTGACGCTGGAGGCGGCGCTCTCGACCCACCGCGCCCATGCCATGCGCATGGCGGAGGAGGGGGAGCGCGAGGCCCGCGCCAAGGCCGCCGCCGCGGCCTCCGCCGTCGCGGAACAGGCGGCGCTGGCCAACCGCCAGCGCATCCTGTTCGAACGCGGCGTGGTGACGGAGACCGTGTACCGCATCGCCCAGATGCGGGAGCGCGGCGCGCGGGAGGAGCTGATCGCCGCGGAGGCCACGCTGGCGCGGCGCGTCGCGGAACGCATCGCGGTGGAGACCGGCAGCTATGTCGGCGATGGCCAGGGGGCGCTCGGCGCGCTGGTGGAGCGGCGGCGGGACACGATCCTCGAGATCAACCGCATGCGGGTCGAGCGCCAGCAGCTGATGACCAGCCTGGCCAGCCTGGAGGCGCAGACCCGGGTGGAGGAGGAGCGCTTCAACCAGCAGCGCGCCGCGCAGGCCGTCTCCGCCAATGGCGGGCATGTGCTGCGCGCCTTCGCCAGCCCCGGCCAGCGGCTCGCGGCCGGCGACACCATCGCGGGCACGGTCGAATGCGGCCGCGCCTTCGTCGTCGCCATCTTCTCCGTCCGCCAGGCGCATCGCCTCGGCCTCGGCACCCGCGTCAGGATCGAGGCCGATGGCTGGCAGGAGACCCGGCTGGGCGTGGTGGTGCAGGTGCTGCCGCGCACCACGGACCGCGTCGATACCGGCTACGCCGTGCCCTTTCCGCCGATGGAGCGGCGGGAGATGTACGTGCTGGTCGAATTCGACGAACGGTCGCCGCGCCGCTGGTCGCGCGGCTATGAAAGCCGGCTCGCCCCCTCCGTCCCCTGCGATATCGGCCGCTGGGTGAGCGTGGAGGTGGATGGCAGCTTCTTCGGCGACGTCACCACCACCGCCTGGCGCTGGACGCGCGGCGTGGTGGCGATGATCTTCGGCCGCGCCGAGGCATCGCCCACGCGCGACGCGGCCTCCCCCCCGCGGGGCGAAGGGCCGAATTGATCGCGGGCGCGCCCTGGGACCTGCAGGCCGCGCTGTCCTGGGGGGCGGGCTTCGCGCTGGCGGCGCTGCTGCTGGCCCTGCTGCTCGACCGGTCCCGGCCCTTCGACCGCGTGCTGTTCACGGGCTGCGCCATGCTGCCCATCCTGGTCTACCTGCACTGGCGCATCACCCAGACCCTGCCCGCCTTCGACATGGCGTTCGAACCGCTCTGGGCGCGGCTCTTCCTGCTCTTCGAGACGATCTCCATCGCCTATACGCTCGGCGCCGCGCTGATCATGACGCGCTGTTCCGCCGCGCGGGTCCGCGCGCAGGCCGATGCGGCGGAGGCGCTGCTGGCGCGCAGCGGCGACTGGCCGGCCGTGGACATCTTCATCTGCACCTACAACGAGAAGCTGGAGGTGCTGGAGAAGGCGATCGTCTCCGCCCTCGCGCTCGACTACCCGCGCGACCGTTTCACGGTCTGGGTGCTGGACGATACGCGCCGCGGCTGGCTGCGCGACTATTGCGAGGAGGTGGGCGCCCGCTACCTGACGCGCCCGGACAACAAGGGTGCCAAGGCCGGCAACCTCAACAGCGGCTACCGGCAGACCGCGGCGATCACCGGCGCGCCGCTGATCCTGGTGCTGGACGCCGATTTCGCGCCGCAGCGGCAGATGCTGAAGCGCATGGTCGGGCTGTTCCTGGACCCGAAGGTCGGCGTGGTGCAGACGCCGCAATTCTACTTCAACCCCGATCCCATCCAGCACAACCTCGGCATCACCGGGTCCTGGGTGGATGACCAGCGCGTCTTCTTCGACCTGTTCCAGCCCGCCAAGGATGCCTGGGGCTGCGCCTTCTGCGTCGGCACCGGCTTCATCGTGCGCCGCGACCTGCTGGACCGCATGGGCGGCTTCCCCGAAGGCGCGGTCAGCGAGGACATCTACCTCACCTATTCCCTGCTCCGCCGGGGCTACGAGACGCGCTGGCTGAACGAGCGCCTGTCCATCGGCCTGTCGGCGGAGGACATGGCGGAATACTGCACCCAGCGCGCGCGCTGGTGCCTCGGCACCATCCAGGTGGCCCTGCTGCGGGACGGGCCCTTCGTCGGCCGCGGCTACACCATCGGCCAGCGGCTGCACTACCTGCACGGGCTGCTGCACTGGCTGTCCAAGCCCTTCCTGCTGCTGCTGCTGCTGGGGCCCGCCATCTACTGGGTGCTCGGCGTGCCGGCCTTCCAGGCCGACCACGTCGATTTCGTCACCTACGGCGTCCCGGCGCTGGCCTGCTTCTGGATCCACAGCGCCTGGATCTCCGGCGGGCGCTCGCTGCCCCTGTTCACGGAGGTGAGCCACGCCGTCGCCGCCCTGCCCGTGACCATGTCCCTGGTCGCCGCCGCCATCCGCCCCTTCGGCCGGCCCTTCAAGGTGACGGCCAAGGGCAGGTCGCGCACCGCCATGACCTTCAACCGCGGCTTCGCCATGGGCTTCGGCGCCATCCTGGCGGCCAATCTGGGCGGCATCGCCTGGTCCCTGATCGGCCCGGACAATCCGGTGGAGGTGGCGGCCGAGGATGTGATGAACATCGTCTGGGCCTCCATCGCCATCGTCCTCGCCCTGGTCTGCATGCTCGTCTCCTGCGAATTGCCGCGGCCGCGGGGGGAGGAGCGCTTCGATGTCCGCTGGCGCCTGCCCGGGCTCACGGTGGAGGATTGCTCCGTCAGCGGCGCGCGGCTGCGCTACGACGACCCTTCCCTGGCGCCGGCCATCGGCACGACGCTCGACCTGGTGCTGCCCGAAGTGGGCGCGGTGCGCGGGGAGGTGGTGCGCCGCGGCGCCCCCGGCGTGGTGGGCATCGCCTGGCGGATCGATGCCGTGGCGCGGCGGCGGATCATCGCCGCCCTCTTCTCCCGCGCCCCCGACAATGTGGCGCGCGCCGGCCGCCTGGGCGTGGCGCTGCGCGGCCTGTGGCGGCGGGTGCGCGACCCGGATGGCAGAAAGGCGATCCGCGGGCCGGGCTGACGGAACCCGGCCGCGCCCCTGCGCGTCTTCGCCCACAACACCGCGTGAGGCCCGACATGCCGTTCAGGGGGAAGCCGCCGGGATCCGGATCGGGGGAGATGTCGCGCCGCACCGCGGCGTTGCGGCCGCCCATCGCGCTGGACCCCGCCGCCGCCACCCGCGCCCGGTCGCTGCGCCGCCAGGGGATGGAGCCGGACGCCATCGCCGCCCGCTTCGGCGTGCCGGTGGAGGAGGTGGAGAAGGCGCTGGTGCAGATGCGCTCCCCCCGGCCGGAGACGACGCGGGGCACGCTGAACGTGACGCTGGCCGCGCATCGCCTGGTGATGGCCGAACGTCGGGGCGACGAACCGCTGTGGCGCACCATGGACCGGATGCTCGACGAATTGCTGCGGCTGCGTGCCGCCGCCGCGCGCCGCGGCCGGCCCCGGCGGCGCCAGGGCCTGGCCCCGGCGCTGCCGCTGCTGGACCCTATGCCGGAACGATGAAGGGCTTCGCGGCCTCGTCATAGGTGCCGTAGCCCAGCGTCGCGTTGTGCACCGCCGGCGGCAGCGCCAGGTCGCTCGCCGCCTTGCCGGCCCGCAGCGCCGCCAGGCCGGACTGGATGCCGGCGATGGCGGGGGAGAGCATGGCGGTCGGGTAGGTGCCGATCTTGAGGCCCAGCTGCTCCGCCAGGCTGCGGTCCGGGATGATGCGGTTGCCGCCGGGCGAGAGCACCGCGAAATGCGGCCGGCCCTTCGAGGCTTCCACCGCGCGGCGGATCTCGGCCTCATCCGCCGGGCTGTCGAGGAAGAGGATGTCGGCGCCTTCCTCCACATACATCTCGATCCGCGCCACCGCCTCGTCGATCCCCCGGGTGGGGCGGCAATCCGTGCGGGCGCAGATCAGGATGCCGCTTTCCTTCGCGGCCTGGACGGCGGCGCGGATCTTCATGCGCGCCTCCTCCCGCGGGATGCAGGGCTTGCCGGCGGCGGTCAGCGCGCGCGGCGTCACCTTGTCCTCGATCAGCACGGCGGCGGCGCCGGCGCGGCCATAGGCGGCGACCGTGCGCTGCACGTTCATGGCGTTGCCGTAGCCATGGTCGCCATCGGCCAGGATCAGCGTCTTCGGCGCGGCGTTGCGCACCATGGTGAAGCTGTCGAACATCTCACCGAAGGAGATCAGGTCGAGGTCCGGCCCGCCGAGCCGGCTGGCCGCGACGCAGGAGCCGGAGAGGAAGGCGGTCTCGAACCCGGCTTCGGAGGCCAGGCGCGCGGAAATGCCGTCCCAGACCGCGGGCATGGTGACGAAATCGGGCCGGGCCAGCAGGGCGCGCAGGCGATCGGGCGGGGTCATGGGCGCTTCCTCGAGGATTGGCGGCGATCACGGTGCCGCCGCGCCGCCATGCAACAACCCCGCGCCAGGCGTGGCAAGGCCGCGGCCTCGCCGGCACCGCGCCCGTGGCGTTGCGCGACCCGGGCGAAGCCGCGGTTCCGGCCGTGCAGCCGCGCGAAAAAAAGAAGGCCGCCTGCCCGTGGGGGCGGCGGCCTAGTCAAACAGGGAGGCTTCACGTCTGGGAGACGAAGGGGTTCGGGAGAGTGTCCCGAGTGACCCTGAGCCAGCGTCGCCGCCGGCACACCCAGAACATAGTGCTGCGCTGCGGCATGGAGGATTGGTGAATTGGCGGTAGCCGACATGCGCGTGACGCATGGGTAAGCGGGAGGCCTGCGCGAACGGAAAAATACTGGCGAGTTTTCTCAGCCCGCGGAACATCGCCGCAGGCATCCCCCCACGGCCCGGCGTACGATCATGCCGACGATCAGGCCGCGCCGTTGATCCGCGAGGGGGCGGCGAGCTCCGCCACCAGGAAGTCGCGGAACACCGCGACCCGCTTGGAGTGCCGCAGCTCCTCCGGATAGACGAAATACGCCTCGATCCGCGGCGCCTTCAGCTCCGGCAGCACCTGCACCAGCCCGTCCAGCTCCTCCCCCATGTAGTCGGGCAGGGCGGCGAGGCCGAGGCCGCTGCGCACCGCGGCCAGGATGCCGGGCAGGGAGTTCATCTCCAGCACCGCGCGGCGTGAGGAGCCTGGCCGGCGCCCCGCCTCGCTCAGCCAGTTCACGCTCTCCACCGGCGGGCGGTAGTCGCCATAGACGATCATGCGATGGGCATCGAGGTCCTCGGCCCGCTGCGGCATCCCGGCCGTCTTCAGGTAGTCCGGCGCGCCGCAGACCCGCCAGCCGAAGGTGCCGAGGTTCCGCTGGATCAGGTCCGGCTGCCGCGGCGGATGCATGCGGATTGCAACGTCGGCCTCCCGCATCGCGAGGTCGAGGTCCGCGTCGTCCAGCAGCACCGTCAGCGTCACGTCGGGGTGCATGGCCATGAAGCGGCGGAGCCGCGGCGCCAGCCACACGCTGCCGAAGCCCGTCGTGGTGGTGACCTTGAGCCGCCCGGTCGGTCTTTCCCGGCTTTCCGTCAGCAGCGCTTCGGTCATCGCCAGCTTGGCGAAGACCTCGCGCACGGCGCGGTTCAGCGTCTCCCCCTGCTCGGTCAGGATCAGGCCGCGCGCATGGCGGTGGAACAGCGGAACCTGCAGCGCCTCCTCCAGCGCCTGGATCTGGCGCGAGACGGCGGATTGGGAAAGGTTCAGCGTCTCCCCGGCATGGGTGAAGGACCCGGCCTCGGCGACGGCGTGGAAGACCCGCAGCTTGTCCCAGTCCAGCGGCATGCCCGCGCGCTCTCCCAGCTCTCGATTCGGCGCGCAGGCTGCCATGCAATGATGGCGCTTGAGTAGGCTTTGCCTGACATCGGCGACAGGTTTTTTCCATGGCCCCTTCAGGAGGAGCCGCGCAGCCTCAATCCCAGGCGGCCAGGGCCGGCGCATCGGCCGGCACATGGGCCAGGAACTTCTCCGCCTCCAGCGC
This sequence comes from Falsiroseomonas ponticola, assembly GCF_016805305.1. GTDB lineage: Bacteria > Pseudomonadota > Alphaproteobacteria > Acetobacterales > Acetobacteraceae > Falsiroseomonas > Falsiroseomonas ponticola. Next base: position 92,770 of record NZ_JAERQN010000003.1, read on the forward strand.
CGCCATGCAGCCCGTGCCGGCCGCCGTCACCGCCTGGCGATAAATCCGGTCCTGCACATCGCCGGCGGCGAAGACGCCGGCGATGCTGGTCTGGGTCGTGCCGGGCTTCGTCACGATATAGCCGTCCCCGTCCATGCCGAGCTGGCCCTTGAACAGCGCCGTCGCCGGATCATGCCCGATCGCCACGAACAGCCCGTGCACGGCCAGTTCCGACCGCTCCCCGGTCTTCAGGTTCCTGAGCGCCACGCCGCGCGCCACCGGCACACGGCCGGAGGGGTCGGCCAGCACGCTTTCCACCGCCGTGTCCCAGAGGCAGGTGATGTTCGCCTTGGCGAAGAGGCGCTGCTGCAGGATCTTCTCGCTGCGCAGCGAGTCGCGCCGGTGGATCAGCGTGACGTGCCGCGCCAGGTTCGAGAGGTAGAGCGCCTCCTCCGTCGCGGAGTTGCCGCCGCCGACCACCGCCACGTCCTTGCCCCGGTAGAAGAAGCCGTCGCAGGTGGCGCAGGCGGAGACGCCGAAGCCCGACAGCTCCTTCTCCCCGGGGATGCCGAGCCAGCGGGCCTGCGCCCCCGTCGCGATCACCAGCGCCTCCGCCACATAGGTCACGCCGCTGTCGCCCGTGCAGCGGAAGGGGCGGCGGGAGAGATCGACGGCGGTGATGACGTCCTGCTCGATCCGCGCGCCGACATGCAGCGCCTGCGCCTGCATCTGCTCCATCAGCCAGGGCCCCTGGATCGGGCCGGCAAAGCCAGGAAAATTCTCGACATCGGTGGTGATGGTCAGCTGCCCGCCCGGCTGCATGCCGGCCACGACCAGCGGCTGCAGCCCCGCGCGGGCGGCGTAGATCGCGGCGGTGTAGCCGGCGGGGCCGGCACCGAGGATCAGCAGGCGGGTCGTGATGGTCTGGGACACGGGCGGGGAATCCGTTGCGGTCGGGGTCTTCGGGCAGGGATATCGGCGCCCGCGGCGGAATGCTCAACCTCCCCCCGTCCGGCCATCTTGCAGACATGGTTCAACGCAAGGATATTGCGCGCATAACGCTGACCGGGACATTTCACCGCGCCATGACGGACGCCGCTGCCCAGGACATCGACCAGGTGGACCGCCACATCCTGGCGGAGCTGCAAGGCGATGGCCGGATGACCAATGTGGAACTGGCGCGCCGCGTCGGCCTCTCCGCGCCGCCCTGCCTGCGCCGCGTGCGGCGGCTGGAGGAACAGGGCGTGATCCGCGGCTACCATGCGGACCTAGACCCCCATGTGCTGGGGTGGGAGATCACCTTCTTCGCCCTGGTGGGGCTGGAGACGCAGAAGCAGGCCGTGCTCGCCGCCTTCGAGGCGATGGTCTGCGAATGGCCGGAAGTGCGAGAATGCCACATGATCCGCGGCGGCGGCGACTTCATGCTGCGCTTGGTCGCCCGCGACACGGCGCATGAGAACCAGCTGACCGCCCGCCTGACCGGCGCGCCCAATGTGCTGCGCGTGCAGACGCTGCAGACCATCCACACCGCCAAGGACCAGACGGGCGTGCCGATCGACCGGGAAGGCACCGCGGGGTGAGCTGGCTGCGCCGTGCGTCGCTGGCGCTTGCGCTGCTGCTGCCCGCGGCGGCGCGGGCGGAGGTCGCGCCGGCCGATTGCCCCCCCGGCCTGCCCGCCGGTACCACCTGCCTGCGGGGCCAGGACGGCAACGGCGCCTGGCTGCTGCTGGCGCGCCCGGCCAACTGGCATGGCGGCCTCGTCACCCACATCTTCGGCGGGCCCCGCATGGCGCCGCCGGCGCGGGAGACGACGGACGAGGACCTGATCCGCTACCAGGAATTCCTGGCCGAGGGCTGGGCCTGGGCTTCCTCCAGCCGCCGCCGGGAAGGCTTCGGCATCCGCCGGGCCGGCGAGGACACGCTGGCCGCGACCCGTGCCGCCGAAGCCGCCTTCGGCCGCCCGCGCCTCAGCGTGCTGCATGGCCAGTCCTGGGGCGGGGCGGTCGCGGCCAAGGCGATCGAGACACTGAACGAGCCGGATGGGGAGGGGCGCCGCCCCTGGCAGGCCGCGCTGCTCACCTCCGCCGTCCTGGCCGGGCCGACGCGGGCCTATGACATGCGGGTCGATCTCCGCGCCGCCTTCCAGGCGGTCTGCGGCACGCATCCAAGGCCGGAGGAGCCGCAATACCCCGTGACGCTCGGCCTGCCCCAGGGCCAGGCGATGACGCGGGAGGCGCTGATGGACCGCTACCTCGCCTGCACCGGCGCCGATCTGGCGCCGGAAGCGCGCACACCGGCGCAGCGCCAGGCGATGGCCGACCTCTCCGCCGCGAGCCGCATCACCGAATGGGCGATTCCCGGGCACCTGATGTGGGCAACCACGGTCTTCGCCGATATCGCCTGGCGGATGATGGAAGGCCGCAGCGCCTTCGGGAATGCGGGGGTGCGCTACAGCGGCACCAGCGACGATGCCGCCTTCAACGCCCGCGTGCCGCGCATCGCGGCCGATCCCGATGCCCGTGCCCGGCTCGCCGCCGATGGCGACCCCACCGGGGCCATCGCCATCCCCGTCCTGACGCTCCACGGCATCGCCGACAGCACCGTCTTCGTGGAGCACGAGGCCGCCTATCGCGCGACGCTGGAGGCCGCGGGCACCGCGCATCTGCTGGCGCAGGTCTTTGTCGATGACGGGGAGCACAACAAGCTCTCCGCCGCGCTCTACCCCGCCGCGCTGGCCGCGCTGGCCGACTGGGCGGAGACTCGGCGCCGCCCCACGCCGGGGGAGGTGCGCGGGCGCTGCGAGGCGCTGCGCGCGCGCTACGCCGGCGAATGCCGCGTGCTGTCGGGCTACACGCCGCCTTCCTGGGAGTCGCGGGTCAATCCCCGTTGAAGGCGGCCGCGCTGAGCACCGCCTGCCGCCGCGCCAGGCTTTCCGCCGGCCAGAGTTCCTCGCGGTCGTAATACTCCGGCACCGCCGGCACGCCGTGCGGCAGCACCACCCAGGGCTGCTTCGAACTGGTGAAGATGTGGATGTCGGGCGGCCAGGAATCCGGGTCCTCCAGCGTGCCGACGCGGAGGAAGGCGAAGCGCGGGCCAGCGCCGGGATAATGGCTCCAGACCGCGACGCGGCAGGTGGGGCAGCGCAGAATCTTCTGGCCGCGGCCGCTGGCCGACGGCGTGTCCACCAGCTCCGGCGCCTCCGCCACCAGGCGGATGCGGTCGGTCTCGATCATCGCGTTGATGGCGAAGGCCGAACCCGTTTCCCGCTGGCACCAGCGGCAATGGCAGGCATGGACGAAGAGGGGCCTCGACGTGACCTCGTAGCGGATGCGGCGGCAGGTGCAGTGCCCCCGCATGGCGATCAGCCCCGCCGCACCACGTAGGACGCCGCCTGCAGCGCCGCGATGATGGCGTTGCCCTGCGCGCCGTCGCGCACCTCCACCATCAGGTACAGCTCCGTCGATTGCACCGTCGGCGCGCCGAAGAGCTGCTGGTGGTTCACCTCGATCACGTTGCCGCCGAGGGCGGAGATGCGCGCCGCGATATCGGCCAGCATGCCGGGGCGGTCGGGGATGTCGAAATGCAGGCGCAGGATGCGGCCATCCCGCAGCAGCTGGCGCAGCAGCACGTTGGACAGCGCCCGCGCATCGATGTTGCCGCCGCAGACGGGAATGCCGACGGCCTTGCCCGCGAAGCGCTCGGGATAGGCCAGCACGGCGGCGAGGCCCGCGGCGCCGGCACCCTCCGCCACCAGCTTGGCGCCCTCCGCCAGCATGGCGATCGCCTGTTCCACCGCGCGTTCCGGCACCACCAGCACTTCCGTGCCCAGGCGCTTCAGCATGGCGTAGGGCACTTCGCCCACATCGCGCACCGCGATGCCCTCGGCCACGGTCGGCCCGCCCACGGCCACGGGCTCGCCCGCCAGGCGCTGCGCCATGGCGGGATAGCCCTCGACCTCCACGCCGAAGACCTTGATGCCGGGCTTCAATTCCAGCGCCGCGGTGGCGCAGCCCGCCAGCAGGCCACCACCGCCGACCGGGATGGCCAGGCTGTCCAGCTGGGGAAAGTCCTCCAGCATCTCAAGCGCCGCGGTGCCCTGGCCGGCGATGACGCCGGGGTCGTCATAGGGGTGGACGAAGGTCAGGCCATCCCGCAGCGCGAGTTCATGCGCATGGGCCGCCGCTTCCGCCAGCGTCTCCCCCTGCAGCACCACCCGGGCGCCCCAGCCTTCCGTCCGCGTCACCTTGGTGGCGGGGGTGAAGCGCGGCATCACGATGGTCGCGTTGATGCCGGCGAGGGACGCGTGGCGCGCCACTGCCTGGGCATGGTTGCCGGCGGACATGGCGATGACGCCAGCCGCCTTCTCCCGCGCCGTCAGCAGGGCGATGCGGTTGGCCGCGCCCCGTTCCTTGAAGGCGCCGGTCGCCTGCAGATTGTCGAGCTTCAGGTGGATCGTCGCCCCCGTCGCCCGCGACAGCGCGTCGCAGCGGATGGTCGGCGTGCGGATCACGGCGCCCGCGATCCGCGCCGCCGCCGCGCGCACATCGGCCAGCGTGATGGAGGGGGCGGTGGAGCTTTCCATCACCGGGGCGAGCGCGCGGACAGGCGACATGGTCAGGCCTTATCAGACGAAGCGGACGCCCGCGATCTCATAGACCCGCGCGCCGCCCGGCGCCGGGACTTCGACGCTGTCGCCGACCTTCTTGCCGATCAGCGCCTTGGCGAGCGGCGAGGAGATGGAGATGGAGCCCTTCTTCATGTCGGCCTCATGCTGGCCGACGATGCGGTAGGTCTTCTCGTCCTCCGTCTCCTCATCCACCACCGTCACATGCGCGCCGAAGCGCACCTGGTTGCCGGTGAGCTTGGAGGTGTCGATGACCTCCGCGGAAGGGATGACGGATTCGAGCTCGGCGATGCGGCCCTCGATGAAGGACTGCTTCTCGCGCGCCGCGTGGTACTCCGCATTCTCGGACAGGTCGCCATGCGCGCGAGCCTCCGCGATCGCGCGGATCACGGCGGGGCGTTCCTCGGCCTTGAGCTGACGGAGTTCCTCCTCCAGCCGGGCGAGACCTTCGGCGGTCATGGGGAACTTCTGCACGTCGCGTCTATCCTCCAGGCAACGGAAAGCGGTGACAGACCGGCGGGTCCTGCCCGGCCCGGCACCGATCCCGCCAGCGGTGCCGGGCCCGACAGGACGGGCCGGCACCATGCAAGCATGTTCTGGCCGGGGCTGGAACAGGCAAACGGGGTGGAGGCTTCCGCCCCCACCCCGCCCGCTCAGAATGAGCCCGCAAAGTAGGACTGGAGGGGCGCCACATCAAGGGTTCCGCCCTTCAGCGCCGCGATGGCGTGCACCGCGGCCCGGGCGCCCGCCAGCGTGGTGTAGTGCGGGATCCCATGCGTCAGCGCGCTGCGGCGGATGTCGAAGCTGTCGGCCACGGATTGCCCGCCACTCGCGGTGTTGATCACCAGCTGGATGGCGTCGGACTTCATGGCATCCACGCAATGCGGGCGGCCTTCCGCCACCTTGTTGACCACGGAGCACTCGATTCCGACGTCCCGCAGCCGGGCCGCGGTGCCGCGCGTCGCCATCACCTTGAAGCCCATCTCCGTCAGGCGCCGCGCCAGCGTCACGGCACCCGCCTTGTCGCTGTCCTTGACCGAAAGGAAGGCCGTGCCGGCTTCCGGCAGCTTCACGCCGGCGCCGAGCTGGGACTTCAGGAAGGCGCGTTCGAAGCTGAGGTCGAGGCCCATCACCTCGCCCGTGGACTTCATCTCCGGGCCCAGGATCACGTCCACATTGGGGAAGCGGTTGAAGGGGAAGACCGCTTCCTTCACCGCGACATGGCGGGAGACGGCCGTGTCATCCAGCCCGAAGGCCTTCAGCCGCGCGCCCGCCATGACCAGCGCGCCGATCTTGGCCACCGCCACGCCCGTCGCCTTCGCCACGAAGGGCACGGTGCGGCTGGCGCGGGGATTGACCTCGAGGACGAAGATCTCGCCATCCTTCACGGCGTACTGGACGTTCATCAGGCCCTTGACCTTGAGGGCCTTGGCCATCGCCTCCGTCTCCGCCTTCAGCTCCGTGACGATGGCGGGCGGCAGGGAATAGGGGGGGAGGGAGCAGGCGCTGTCGCCGGAATGAATGCCGGCTTCCTCGATGTGTTCCATGACGCCGGCGACATAGACCTCGCCCACCTCGTCGCAGATGCAGTCCACATCGACCTCGATCGCATCGACCAGGTACTGGTCGATCAGGATCGGGTTCTCGCCGGAAACCTTCACGGCCTCCGCGCCGAAGCGGCGCAGCTGTTCCTTGTTGTAGGCGATCTCCATCGCGCGGCCGCCCAGCACATAGGACGGGCGCACCACCACCGGGTAGCCGATGCGCTCCGCCTCGACGATCGCCTCATCCAGGTCGCGCGCGATGCCGTTCTGCGGCTGCTTCAGGCCGAGCTGCTTGAGCAGAAGCTGGAAGCGCTCGCGATCCTCCGCGATGTCGATCGCCTCCGCGGAGGTTCCCAGGATCGGAATCCCCGCCTTGTGCAGCGCCTGGGAGAGCTTGAGCGGGGTCTGCCCGCCATACTGCACGATGCAGCCCAGCAGTTCGCCCTGCTCCTGCTCCTTCCGGATGATGGCGATGACGTCCTCGCCGGTCAGTGGCTCGAAATACAGGCGGTCGCTGGTGTCGTAGTCCGTGCTGACCGTCTCCGGGTTGCAGTTGACCATGATGGTCTCGTAGCCGGCATCGCGCAGCGCGTAGCAGGCATGGACGCAGCAATAGTCGAACTCGATGCCCTGGCCGATCCGGTTCGGGCCACCGCCCAGGATGATCACCTTCTGGCGCGTCGTCGGCCTGCTTTCGCAATCCGGCGTGCCGAAGCCGCCCTCATAGGTCGAATACATGTAGGGGGTATCGGAGGCGAACTCCGCCGCGCAGGTATCGATGCGCTTGAAGACGGCATGCACGCCGAGCGCGTCGCGCGCCGCGAACACCGCCGCTTCCGTCGTGCCCGCCAGCTTGGCCAGGCGCTTGTCGCTGAAGCCCAGCGCCTTCAGCGCGCGGAACTCCTGCGCCGTTTTCGGCAGCCCCTGCGCCTTCACGACATTCTCGGCGTCCACGATCCGGGCGATCTCGCGGATGAACCAGGGGTCGAAGCGGCACGCCTCGTGGATCTCCTCCACGCTCATCCCCGCGCGCAGCGCCTGCGCCACGACCAGCGCGCGGTCGGGCTTCGGCGTGGCCAGCGAGGTGCGGATGGCGGCGTGGCTGCCATCGCCCGGCAGCTCGATCTCATCGAGGCCGGAGAGCCCCGTCTCCAGCCCGCGAAGGCCCTTCTGCAGCGCCTCGGCGAAGCTGCGGCCGATCGCCATGGTTTCGCCGACCGACTTCATGGAGGTCGTCAGCGTCGCCGGCGTGCCCGGGAATTTCTCGAAGGTGAAGCGGGGGATCTTCACCACGACATAGTCGATGGTGGGCTCGAAGGATGCGGGCGTGACCTTCGTGATGTCGTTGGCGAGTTCGTCCAGCGTGTAGCCGACGGCGAGCTTGGCGGCGACCTTGGCGATGGGAAAGCCCGTCGCCTTCGACGCCAGCGCGGAGGAGCGAGACACGCGCGGGTTCATCTCGATGACCACCATGCGGCCATCGACGGGGTTGATGCCGAACTGGACGTTGGAGCCACCGGTATCGACGCCGATCTCCCGCAGGCAGGCGATGCTGGCATCGCGCATCCGCTGGTATTCCTTGTCCGTCAGCGTCAGCGCCGGCGCGATGGTCACGCTGTCCCCGGTATGGACGCCCATCGGGTCCAGGTTCTCGATGGAGCAGACGATGATGCAGTTGTCCGCGCTGTCGCGGACCACTTCCATCTCATACTCCTTCCAGCCCAGCACGCTCTCTTCGACCAGCACTTCGGTGGTCATGGAGGCCGCGAGGCCGGCGGAGACGATCTGCTCGAACTCCTCCCGGTTATAGGCGATGCCGCCGCCGGTGCCGCCGAGCGTGAAGGAGGGGCGGATGACGCAGGGCAGGCCCACCACCTCCAGCCCCGCGCGCGCCTCCTCCATCGAATGCGCGATGGCGCTGCGCGGGCTCTCGATGCCGATCTTGCTCATGGCATCGCGGAACTTAAGGCGGTCCTCCGCCTTGTCGATGACGTCGGCCTTGGCGCCGATCAGCTCGCAGCCATACTGCTTCAGCACGCCCGCGGCATCCAGCTTCAGCGCCGTGTTCAGCGCGGTCTGCCCGCCCATGGTCGGCAGCAGCGCATCGGGGCGTTCCTTGGCGATGATCTTCTCGACGATCTCGGGCGTGATCGGCTCGATATAGGTCGCATCCGCCAGGCCCGGATCGGTCATGATCGTGGCCGGGTTGGAGTTGACCAGGATGACGCGATAGCCCTCCGCCCGCAGCGCCTTGCAGGCCTGGGCGCCGGAATAGTCGAACTCGCAGGCCTGGCCGATGACGATCGGGCCCGCGCCGATGATGAGGATGGACTTGATGTCGGTGCGCTTCGGCATGTCAGGCTCCGGTCGATCTGGCTTGGCGCCGCGCGCTGTAGAGCAGCAGCGGCAGGATCAGGGCGTGCGGCACGGCCCAGAAGAAGAAGGCGATTTTCGCGAGTTCGCCGGCCATCAGCGTGGTGGCGCCATGCACGACCACGGACAGCACGAAGGCCATCACGGCGGACCGCACGGGCGGATAGAGGCGCCGCAACGAGGAGGCGACGGTGAAGAGCACCAGGCCCGAATAGGCCAGCGCGAAAAGCCCGAGGGCGATGTCCATCATGCCCGGCTCTCCGCCGCGAGCTTCACGGCCAGCAGCGCCAGCGCGCCGCCCAGCACCCAGCGCTGCACCGCCATCCAGAGCGGCTTGGTGGAGAGGAACCGCGCCGTCCCCGCCGCACCCCAGACCAGCACTGCATCCCACAGCGTGCAGACCGCGATCTGCACGAAGCCGAGGATCGCCGCCTGGACGAAGAGGCTGCCGCGATCGGCATCGAGGAAGGGCGGCAGCACCGCCATGTAGAACAGCGCCACCTTCGGGTTCAGCGCCGCCGTCGCGAAGCCCACCATGAACAGCCGCGGCGCCGGCTCCCGCGGCATGGCCCTGGGGGCGAAGATCGGCTGCCCGCCCGGCCGCACGCATTGCCAGGCCAGGAACAGCAGATAGGCCGCGCCGCCCAGCCGCAGCACGTCCCAGGCATAGGGAATGGCCAGCAGCGCCGCCGTGATGCCGGCCGCCGCGCAGACCATGATGGTCAGCGACCCCGCCTGGCACCCCGCCAGCGACACCATCCCCGCGCCCGTCCCCTGCGCGAGGGAGCGCGAGACGAGGTAGAGCATGTTCGGCCCCGGCGTGACCGCCAGGCCGAGCGAGAGCAGCGCGAAGACGAGCAGCGTGTCGGCGGAGGGCATGTCAGCGCCGTCCGTCGAAGGCCAGCCGCACCGCCAGCCCCGCCAGGACCGTCGCCATCAGCCAGCGCTGCAGGCGCTGCCAGCTCGGCCGCGTGCCGAGGAACACGGCAACGGACCCGGCCGCCATCACGATCCCCGCATTCACCGCGACGCTGACCGCGATCTGCGTCGCGCCCAGCATCACGGATTGCAGGAAGACATGGCCCGCCGCCGGGTCGATGAATTGCGGCAGCAGGGACAGGTAGAGCACCGCGATCTTCGGGTTCAGCAGATTGGTGAGGAAGCCCATGGCGAAGAGCCGCGCGGGGCTGTCATGGGCCAGCGCGCGCGGCGCGAATGGCGTGCCGGGCGAGCGCACGGCCTGCCAGGCCAGCCACAGCAGGTAGGCCGCGCCCGCGATGCGCAGCGCGTCATAGGCGAAGGGAACGGCCATCACGATGGCCGTGATGCCGAGCGCCGCGCAGAGCAGGTAGAAGACGAAGCCCAGCGCGACTCCGGCCAGCGAGACGAAGCCGGCCGCACGCCCCTGCAGGATGGTGCGGCTGACCAGGTAGATCATGTTCGGCCCGGGCGTCAGCACCATGCCGAGTGCGATCGCCGCGAAGGCCAGCAGGGCGCCGGGCTCCACCATGCTCAGCCCGCCTTGCGCGTCTCGATCATGCCCACGAAGCGCCTGAACAAATGGTGGCTGTCCGTCGGGCCCGGGGACGCCTCCGGATGGTACTGCACGGAGAAGGCCGGGTACTTGCTGCTCGCGATGCCCTCATTCGTCCCGTCGAAGAGGCTCCGATGCGTCACCGTCACGCCCTCCGGCAGCGTCTTCTCATCCACCGCGAAGCCGTGGTTCTGCGACGTGATCTCGACCCTGCCCGTCACCAGGTCCTTCACCGGCTGGTTCGCGCCGCGATGGCCGCGATCCAGCTTGAAGGTCTTGGCGCCGAGCGACAGAGCCAGCAGCTGGTGGCCCAAACAGATCCCGAACACCGGCACGCCCTTCTCCAGCACGCCCCGGATCGCGGGCACCGCGTATTCGCCGGTGGCGGCGGGGTCGCCTGGGCCATTGGAAAGGAACACGCCATCCGGCGCGTGGCTGAGGATATCCTCCGCCGTCGCCGTCGCGGGCACGACCGTGACCGCGCAGCCGGCGGCCGCCAGGCAGCGCAGGATGTTGCGCTTGGCGCCGTAATCCACCGCCACGACCTTCACCTTCGGCGCCGTCTGGGTGGTGTAGCCTTGGCCCCAGGCCCATTCGGCCTCGTCCCAGCCATAGGTCTGGCGCGTCGAGACCTGCTTCGCCAAATCCATCCCCTCCAGCCCCGGCCAGTCCTTGGCCTGCGCGATCAGCGCGGGGATGTCGAAGACGCCATCCGCGGGGTGGGCCAGCACGCCATTCGGCGCGCCGCCATCGCGGATGCGGGCCGTCAGCGCGCGGGTGTCGATGCCCGCGATGCCCGGCACGCCATGCGACTTCAGCCAGTCCTCGAGGTGCCGGGTCGCGCGGTAGTTGGAGGGATCGGTCACGTCCTGCTTGACGATCAGGCCCCGCGCCGCGGGCGTCACCGCCTCGATATCCTCGGGGTTCGCGCCAACATTGCCGATATGGGGAAAGGTGAAGCAGATGGTCTGCCCGGCATAGGAGGGATCGGTCAGCACCTCCTGGTACCCGGTCATGGAGGTGTTGAAGCAGATTTCCGCCACGGTCGTGCTGTGCGCGCCGAAGCCGCGGCCCCAGAAGACGGACCCATCGGCCAGGACGAGGGCGGCAGTCGCGCCTTCGGGGGCGGTCGGGGTCGTCTCGGTCACCGGGGCGGTCTCCATGCGGGGCTTGCGGGGGGCGGTGTCGCCAAGGGGGGATATACTCTGGGGCAGGTCGGCCAGGGTCAGGCCCGTGGCGCCCAGGATGGCGGGCCAGTGCTTGGCCGGGATGGCGCGGGCCTGGCGCCACTTGCGCACGGCCTCCGTCCCGATGCCGAGGCGCTGGGCCGCCGCTTCCGCGCCGCCCAGCAGGGTGATGATGTCATCGACGCTGCGCATGCCGGGCATATGTGGGAAAAAACTTCCGGTCGCAAGGCGAGTCTGGTCTTGGGAAGATTTTTCCCAACCGCCCTCCCGTGCTACAGCCCCGCCATCAAGGAGGATTTCCCATGGCCGACGATCTCCGCAGCCGTTTCACCGAGGCCCTGAAGGCCGCCATGATTGCCAAGGATGCGCCGAAGACCTCCGCCATCCGCATGATCACGGCCAAGCTGAAGGATGTGGACATCGCCGCCCGCCCGTCGGGCGTGGACAAGGTGCCGGATGACCAGATCGTCGCCATGCTGCGCGGCATGGTGAAGTCCCGCGCGGAAAGCGCCGCCATGTACCGGCAGGGCGGACGCCCGGAGTTGGCCGAGAAGGAGGAGTTCGAGATCGCCACGATCGAATCCTTCCTGCCCCAGCAGATGGACGGCGCCGCGATGGAGGCCGCGGTCGCCGAGGCCGTCGCGGAATCCGGCGCGACCTCCATCAAGGAGATGGGCAAGGTCATGGCCGTGCTGCGCGCGAAGCACGGGGCGGTGCTGGACATGGCCAAGGCGGGCCCGCTGGTGAAGGCGAAGCTGGGCGGCTAGCCGCCGTCCCGGCCGGGCAATACCAGGCCCTCCGCACCCACCAGCACCGCGCCGCGCAGGTCGGCGCGGCGCAGATCCGCCATGGTCAGCGTGGCATCGGTCAGGTCCGCGCCGGCCAGCGCGGCTTCCTGCAGGTCGGCCTGGGTCAGGTCGGCATCGCCCAGCCGGGCCTCGGCCAGGTCCGCCCCCACCAGCCGCGCCCGCACCAGCCGCGCGCTGGTCAGGGTGGTGGGCCAGGTCTGGCCGTGCTTCAGGGTCATCGGCCCGGCCTCCACCCGCGTCAGGTCGGCCTCGTTGAGGGAGGCGCGGACCAGGCTCGCTCCCCGCAGATTGGCCCGCGGCATCTTCGCCCCGCGCAGATCGGCCATGGCCAGATCCGCCATGGCCAATACCGTGCCGGTCAGGTCGCAGCCGCGCATCACCGCGTGCTTCAGCACCGCCGCCGCCAGGTTCACGCCGGAGAGGTCCACCCCCGCCAGGTCGCAGGCCGAGAAATCCGCCCGCTGTCCCTCCCGCCCATTGCTGCGGATCCAGGTCTGGTGCAGCGCGATGGCCTCGCTCACCGCATCCGCCAGGTTCTCCAGCCGCCGCGTCATCTCCGCCCCGTCCAGGATGGCGGAGCCGAGGTCCACCTCGTCCAGCAGGGCGCCCAGCAGGTTGGCGCCGGCGAGGTTGGTGGACCGGAAGGTGGCGCGGCTGAGGATCGCCCCCTCCAGCACCGCGCCTTCGAGGTTCGCCTCCGACAGGTCCGCCCCTTCCAGGTTGCAGCCGCTGAGGTCCGCGCGGCTGAGGTCGGCGCGGACGAAGACCGCCTCCCGCAGGTTGGAATCGCGCAGGTCGGTCTGCACGATGAAGGCGTTGGAGAGCTTGGCGCGGGTCAGGTTGGCATTGGCGGCGGAGGCTTCCGATAATTCCCCGCGTCCCTCCGTCGCGGTGGCCGGCACCAGCTCCCCCCCCTTGCTGCGGACCAGGTGCCCGTCGCGCAGGTCGGCGCCCGTCAGGTTGGCGCGCATCAGCTTCGCGCCGAGCAGCGAGGCCCCGCGCAGATCCGCCTTCTGCAGCCGCGCCCGCGTCAGGTCCGCGCGGCGGAGATTGGCGCCGAACAGGCAGGCATCGCCGAGATCGGCCTCCGCCAGGTCGGCGCCCTCCAGCCGCGCGCCCGTCAGGTCCGCGCCGGCCAGCGGCGCCCCGCGCAGCTCGACATGGGCGAGATCGGCGAATTTGAAGCTGGCGCGCTTGCCGCCGCGTTCCCCGCGCAGATGGCGGCGATGCAGGGCCAGCGCCTCCGCCAGCTCGGCCGGGGAGACGGGGTGGTAGTCGATGGCCAGCGCATCCCGCCAGTTGCTGCCGGGCCGGGTGGCGGTGGAAGGGGGCGGGCGCTGCACGGCGGCATTGTTGCGCCCCGGCCCCTGAAGAATTCGCTACGCCGTTCCTTGCGGCCCCGCGCGGCATGCTAAGGGGCCGGCATGGCGCTGCCCCCGCAATTCCTGGACGAGTTGCGCGCCCGCACCCCGCTGGCGCCGCTGATCCAGCGCAAGACCCGGCTGACCAAGTCAGGCCGGAACTGGAAGGGCTGCTGCCCCTTCCATGGGGAGAAGACCCCCTCCTTCTACGTCTATGACGACCATTTCCACTGCTTCGGCTGTGGCGCGCATGGGGATGCCATCACCTTCGTCATGAAGGCGGAGGGCCAGGGCTTCCCGGAAGCGGTGGAGCGCCTGGCGCAGGAAGCCGGGCTCGAGGTTCCGAAGCCCACGCCGGAAGCCGCGGCGCGGGAGCGTGCGGCGCGGGACCTCTACGGCGTGCTGGAAGCCGCCGCCCAGGCCTTCCAGCGCCGCCTGCGGCTGCCGGAGGGGGCGGAGGGCCTCGCCTATCTCCGCCGCCGGGGCCTGAGCGAGGAGACGATCGCGCGCTTCGGCCTCGGCTGGTCCGGCGGCGGCCGCGGCGCCATCGCCGCGGACCTGAAGACCGATGGCATCACCCCCGAACAACTGGCGGAAGCCGGGCTGATCCGCGAACGCGAAGGGGGGGAGGGTTATTCGGACCTTTACTTCAACCGTGTGATCTTCCCCATCCGGGACCGGCGTGGCCGCGTCGTCTCCTTCGGCGGGCGCATCCTGGGCGATGGCCAGCCGAAATACGTGAACGGGCCGGAGACCGCGGTCTTCTCCAAGCGCCGCAACCTCTACGGCGTGGACATGGCGCGGGAAGCCGCCTTCCGCGGCGCGGCGGTGGTGGCGGTGGAGGGCTACATGGACGTCATCGCGCTCCACCAGGCCGGCTTCGGCGGCGCCGTGGCGCCGCTCGGCACCGCGCTCACGCCCGAACAGATGGAGGAGCTGTGGCGCCTCAGCCCCGAACCCGTCCTCTGCTTCGATGGCGACGGCGCGGGCGCGCGGGCGGCGGCGCGGGCGGCGGAGGCAGCCCTGCCCCTGCTGGCCACCGAACGCAGCCTGCGCCTCGCCACCCTCCCGGCCGGGGAGGATCCGGACACCCTCGTCTCCCGCCGGGGCAATGCGGGCTTCCAGGCGGTGCTGGATGGCGCGAGGCCCCTGTCGGAGGCGCTCTATGGCCTGCTGACGGAAGGCCGCCCCGCCGCGACGCCGGAGCAGAAGGCCAGCCTGCGCAACCGCCTGGCGGAGGCCGCGAACCTCATCGCCGACAAGTCGCTGGCCGCCGAATACCGCCGCGCCCTGCTCGACCGCTTCTTCGAAAGCACCCGGCCGCAGAAGCCCGCCTTCGGCGGTGCCCCCGGGCGGCCCGGGGCGCGCAAGGTCGTGGCCCCGCGGCTGCGCCCCGCCATCACCCCCGGCCGCGTCCGGGTGGCCCAGGCCCGGGCCCTGATGGCCATCACGCTCCGCCATCCCTGGTTGCTGCCGGAGGTGGAGGAGGTCTTCGCCGGGCTCGACCTGGGCGACGCTCAGCTGGCGGATTGCCGCGCCTGCGCCCTCCGCTGGCTGGCGGGCGGCCATGAACTTGACTCCATCGGCCTGATGGACCAACTCGCCCGGGACGGGTGGGGGGAATTGGTATCGGCCTTGCTGCGGGATCCGGGCCTGCCGGCGGAAGCCGGCGCCGACGCCCAGCCGAAGGAAGCGCTGGACGCCTGGTGGCACTTCTTCGGGTTGCTGCGGGGCGAGGCGGAGCTGGAGGAAGACCGGATGGCGGCGAAGCGCGACTGGGACGCGGCGCACGATCCGGCGGCGCAGGCCCGGGCGCAGCAGCGCCTGATCCGGCTGACACTGACCCTGGCCGCGCTGCGCCGCGGCGAGTGGACGGAATCGGATGGGGCCGGGGCCGCGGGCGACGCGGCCATCGGCGGTGGGCATTGACGGTGAAGGTCTTAACGCGCTTCCGCGTGCCACGGGCAAGACCCCGCGGCCTGTCGTTGCGCCGTTGACGGAGCGGATGAAGGCATGGCGAGCAAGGTCGCAGGTGGCGCCGAAACGGCAGAAGGCCGTGACGAGGCGGTTGAGGGCGTGCTGCTCGATACCCTGACCGCCGCGGTCAAGAAGCTGGTCGCCCGCGGCAAGGAACGCGGCTACGTCACCTATGACGAGCTGAACGCCGCGCTGCCCTCCGAACAGGTTTCCTCCGAGATGATCGAGGACACCATGGCGATGCTGAGCGAGATCGGCATCAACGTGGTGGAGAGCGAGGAGAGCGAGGACGGCGAGGCTTCCGCCGACAAGCCCGTCGCCAAGGCCGATGACGACGAGAAGGACGATGAGGAAGGCGGCGGCAACGTCGATGAGGCCAATCTCGGCCGCACCGACGACCCGGTCCGCATGTACCTCCGGGAGATGGGCTCGGTCGAGCTGCTGTCGCGCGAGGGCGAGATCGCCATCGCCAAGCGGATCGAGGCCGGCCGCGACATGATGATCGGCGGGCTGTGCGAAAGCCCGCTGACCTTCAAGGCCATCGTCGCCTGGCATGACGCCGTCAACAATGGCCGCATGCTGCTGCGCGACGTCATCGACCTGGAAGCCACTGCCGGCGCCAATACCCCCGAAGGCACGCCGCCGCCGGAGGAGGAATACGAGGAAGGCGACGAGGCCGCGGAAGGCGTGGGCCTCTCCCTCTCCGCGCTCGAGGAAAAGCTGAAGCCGGAAGCGCTGAAGGCCTTCGAGGAGATCGAGGCCGCCTACAGCAAGCTCAACAAGCTCACCTCCAAGCGGATGGACGCCTATACCTCCGGCGGCGAGCAGTCCGCGCGCAGCGAGAAGACCTATGAGAAGCAGCGCCAGGAGCTGGTGGCGCTGGTGGAGAAGGTCCACCTCCACAACAACCGGATCGAGGAGCTGGTCGATCAGCTCAAGGGCCTGAACCGCCGCCAGACCATGCTGGAAGGCCAGGTCCTGCGCCTGGCGGAGGCGCAGAAGGTCAAGCGCGACGAGTTCATCGAGCAGTGGCGCGGCAGCGAACTCGATCCCGCCTGGTTCGACCGGATCTCCAAGCTGCCGGGCAAGGGCTGGAAGGCCTTCGTCGCGCGGTCCAAGGACGATGCGGAAGCGATCCGCGCGGAGATCGCCAAGGTGGCCGCCGATACCGGCCTGCCGGTGCCGGACTTCAAGCGCGTCTATGCCACCGTGTCGCGCGGCGAACGCGACATGACCCAGGCGAAGAAGGAGATGATCGAGGCCAACCTCCGCCTCGTCATCTCCATCGCCAAGAAATACACCAATCGCGGCCTGCAGTTCCTGGACCTGATCCAGGAAGGCAATATCGGCCTGATGAAGGCGGTCGATAAGTTCGAATACCGCCGCGGCTACAAGTTCTCGACCTATGCCACCTGGTGGATCCGCCAGGCCATCACGCGCTCCATCGCCGACCAGGCGCGGACCATCCGCATCCCGGTCCACATGATCGAGACCATCAACAAGCTGGTCCGCACCAGCCGCCAGATGCTGCACGAGATCGGCCGCGAACCGACGCCCGAGGAACTGGCCGAGAAGCTCGGCATGCCACTCGAGAAAGTCCGGAAGGTGCTGAAGATCGCGAAGGAGCCGATCAGCCTCGAGACGCCGATCGGCGACGAGGAGGACAGCCACCTCGGCGACTTCATCGAGGACAAGAACGCCATCATCCCGCTGGACGCCGCGATCCAGTCGAACCTGCGCGAAGCCACCACGCGGGTGCTGTCCAGCCTGACGCCGCGCGAGGAACGCGTGCTGCGCATGCGCTTCGGCATCGGCATGAACACCGACCACACGCTGGAAGAGGTCGGGCAGCAGTTCAACGTGACGCGCGAGCGCATCCGCCAGATCGAAGCCAAGGCGCTGCGCAAGCTCAAGCACCCGAGCCGCAGCCGCAAGCTGCGCAGCTTCCTGGACAATTGAGGTGGCGACCATCGCCGTGGCCCGTGAACCGGTCCAGCGTATCGCGGTGGATGTCACCTTCCTCCGCATGGACAGCCCGCCGGACGAAGCTGCCCCGGCCCTGCCGCGCGGCAGCGCCGTGCAGCGCGTGGCGCAATGCTCCGTGCCCTTCTACCGCTACCTCTACGACACGGTCGGGCGGGACTATGTCTGGTGGCTGCGCCGCACCATGCCGGACAGCGAGATCGCATCCCTGCTGGCGCGGCATGAGATCAGCATCCACGTCCTCTACCACGGCGGCGAACCGGCCGGGTTCTATGAGCTGGAGCGCCGCGGGGACCACGGCACCAACCTCGCCTATTTCGGGCTGATGCCGCACGCCATCGGCTTCGGCGCCGGCCGCGCCCTGCTGCGCCACGCGGTGGACGAGGCCTGGGGCGAGCATCCGCGCGCGCTGACGGTCAATACCTGCACCGCCGACCATCCCCGTGCGCTGCCCAACTACAAGGCCGCCGGCTTCCGCGTGGTCCGCACGGTGCGGGAGGTCTGGCCCGTGCCGCTGCGGCTGGGGCTGGCGATCCCGGAGCGGCTGAAGGTCTGACCGCGCGCCTTTCCCCGCTGGGAAGCCTGCGCGCCATGGCTGATTCTTTGCGGGACAAGACTACCAAAGGTTGTTAACCCTTTCCCGTCCCCGCAGCGCAGCTGCCGGGCGGGCTAGCCTGGACGTGCCCGTCCGATCGACGGAGCCCCATCCATGCGCGCTTTCACCCTGGCCCATGCCGATCTCGACATCGCCACCGTCAGCGGCACCAGCACCGCAAGGGGGCGGATCGACCAGATCGTCGATCTCATCCTGACCGACCGCGGCCTTCGCTTCGAGATCCCGCGGGAGGAGATCCTGGCCGGCGCCCAGGCCGCGAACGGGCTCAGCCTGATGATCACGGAAGGCATCAGGACCCTGCGCCTGGATGCGGACCGCGTCATCTCCGCCGCCGATGTCCTGGCCCTCAATGCCTGGTTCAAGGCCGATCCCGCGCGGGAAGCGCGCTTCGTCGAACTGCATGGCGACGACGACGCCGACACGGATGAGGAGACGGGCTTCCACCTCGTGCAGAATGACGGGGCCTGGACCTCGATGTTCGGCCGCAACCTGGTCAACACCGTCGCCGACGGCCTCTACCACATCGGCTTCGACATCGTGGCGACCGCCGATGGCGACCGCTTCGTGAACGAGGACGGGGACCAGAATCAGACCGTCGCCGATGTCGCGGCCTGGCTCGACTACTTCTTCGCCAATGTCGCCAGTACCGGCACCGGCCTCGACGACATCGTGGAGGTCATCGTGACCGACCGCGGGCTCGCCGGCGGGACCGCCGCGGACCAGATCATGGGCGGCGCGCGCGCGGCGAACCAGTTGAACCAGCTGGTGCTGGCCGCCCTCGATGCCGGCGGCGCCCGGGCCGATGGCCGCATCACCGCGGCGGAGGTCGCCGCCGCCAGCGCCTGGATCCGCGCGGACGAGGCGCGGCTCGCCCGCTTCATCGACCTGCATGGCGACGACGAGAACGGCACCGAGACCGGCTTCCACCTGGTGCAGAACGATGGCGCGAACAGCCGCTTCCTCGACGAGAACTTCGTCAACACCATCGCGGATGGCATCTACCACATCGGCTTCGAGATCGTGGACCAGCGCTTCCGCAACGAGGATGGCGACGCCAATGCCGATATCGGCGATGTCGCGACCTGGCTGAACTACCTCCTCTTCGGCCGGGCGCTTGTGGAGGGCAGCGATGCCGGCACCTGGCACCAGGGGGATGCCACCGCCGAGACCTTCCGCATGATGGGCGGCGATGACGGGCTGAAGGCCATGGGCGGCGCCGACACCATCGACATGGGCGCCGGCCGCGACTGGGCCGATGGCGGGGAGGGCGACGATTCCATCGATGGCGGCGCCGACAATGACGACCTCCATGGCGGCCTCGGCAAGGATGTCGTGGCCGGCGGCCTCGGCGATGACTGGGTGGAGGGCGACGAGGGCGACGACACGCTGCTGGGCGGCATCGGCAATGACCGGCTGGCGGGCGATGAGGGGAATGACAGCCTGGATGGCGGCACCGGCAACGACCAGCTCTGGGGCGCGCTCGGCAATGACCGCCTGCGCGGCGGCGCGGGCAACGACACGGTGAACGGGCAGGCGGAGAACGACACGCTGTTCGGCGAGACCGGCGACGATGCCCTGGCCGGCGGCAGCGGCCGCGACCGGCTCTATGGCGGAAGCGGCAATGACACGCTGGAGGGCGGCGACGATGCCGACCTGCTGCAGGCCGATGCGGGGAATGACCGCCTGGTCGGCGGCCGCGGCGCCGATACGCTCACCGCCGGCGACGGGAATGACGAGGTGGAAGGCGGCGCCGGCAATGACGTGATGGCCGGCGATGCCGGCGCGGATTCGCTGCGCGGCGTGGCGGGCGCGGATTCGCTGGTGGGCGGTGCCGGCAATGACTGGCTCAGTGGCGGCAACGACAACGACACGCTGCTGGGGGAGGGCGATGCCGATCGCCTGCTGGGCGGCGCCGGGGCGGACAGCCTGTCCGGCGGCACCGGCACCGACGCGCTGCGGGGGGAGGCAGGGGCCGACACGCTGTCGGGCGATGACGGCGCGGACAACATGGATGGCGGGGAGGATGGCGACCTGCTGCTGGGCGGCGCCGATGGCGATGGCATGTCGGGCGCCGCGGGCGCGGATACGCTGCGCGGCGGCACGGGGGCGGACCGCCTCTCCGGCAATGATGATTCGGATCTGCTGCTGGGCGGGCGGGACGACGATGCGCTGGATGGCGGCGCGGGCAATGATTCGCTGCTCGGCGGCTTCGGCGCGGATACGCTGCGCGGCGGCAGCGGCGCCGACCTCCTGCTCAGCCGGTCCGATGCCGGCGAACCCGCGCCCATCGGCGGCGGCGCGCGCGTGACCGTGCCGCTGCCCGATGCGACGGCGGATCGCCTGACCGGCGATGCCGGCGCCGACATCTTCCGCTTCGACCTGCTGACGGGCGCCAGCGATGCCGCCGCGGCCAGGCACCTGCTGCCGGATGGCCGCATCGACTGGGCGGCGGTGGCGGCGACGGAAAGCCTTGCTGCCCATGACCGCTGGCTGGAGGGGATCGGCGACGACGTCATCACCGATTTCAGCGCCAGCAGCGGCGATGCGATCGTGCTGCGCGGCCATGGCGTCGTGCTGGCCGGCATCACCTGGCGCGACGTGAATGGCGACCGCGTGGCGGAGAGCATCCTGCGCCTGACCGCCGGCGCGAATGGCGACGCGCTCGGCACCATCACGGTGTATGGGGAACGCGTCACGGCCGGCATGGTGACGGTGGACAGCACCGCCGTGATCGGTGCCTGGGCCCGCCCGGGCGAGGGGCCCGCGGTGTTCGAGGAAAGCCTTTCCGTCTTCGGCGTGTAGCACGCATGAAAAAGGCCGGCGGGGTTGCCCCGCCGGCCTTCCTCGTTGCGGCGCCTCGCCTCAGCTATGCGCCAGGATCGCCAGCAGCAGCAGCGCCACGATGTTGGTGATCTTGATCATCGGGTTCACCGCGGGGCCCGACGTATCCTTGTACGGGTCGCCGACGGTGTCGCCCGTCACGGCGGCCTTGTGGGCGTCGCTGCCCTTGCCGCCGAAATGGCCTTCCTCGATGTACTTCTTGGCGTTGTCCCAGGCGCCGCCGCCGGTCGTCATGCTGACGGCCACGAAGAAGCCCGTGACGATGACGCCGAGCAGCATGGCGCCGAGCGCGCTGAACGCCGCCGCCTTGCCGCCGATCAGCAGGATCACGACGAAGACGACGATCGGGCTCAGCACCGGCAGCAGGGATGGGATGATCATCTCCTTGATCGCGGCCTTGGTCAGCATGTCCACCGCGCGGCCGTAATCCGGCTTGTCCGCGCCCGTCATGATGCCCGGCTTCTCCCGGAACTGCCGCCGCACCTCCTCCACCACCGCGAAGGCGGCGCGGCCGACGGCCGTCATCGACATGCCGCCGAACAGGTAGGGCAGCAGGCCGCCGAACAGCAGCCCGACCACGACATAGGGGTCGGACAGGCTGAAGGTCATCGCCCCGATCCCCGCGAAGTAGGGGTAGGTGGCGGGGTTGGCGATGAAGTAGTTCAGGTCCTGCGTATAGGCCGCGAAGAGCACCAGCGCGCCGAGGCCCGCGGAGCCGATCGCATAGCCCTTGGTCACCGCCTTGGTGGTGTTGCCGACGGCGTCCAGCGCGTCCGTGGACACGCGCACTTCCTTCGGCAGCCCCGCCATTTCCGCGATGCCGCCGGCATTGTCCGTGACCGGGCCGAAGGCATCGAGGGCCACGACCATGCCGGCCAGCGCCAGCATCGTCGTCGTCGCGATGGCGATCCCGTAGAGCCCCGCCAGGCCATAGGCCGCCAGCACGCCCGCGATGATGATCAGCGCGGGCAGCGCCGTCGATTCCATCGAGACGGCGAGGCCGCGGATCACGTTGGTGCCGTGGCCGGTCTGGCTGGCTTCCGCGATGGACCGCACGGGCCGGAAATCCGTGCCCGTGTAGTATTCCGTCACGACGACGATCGCCGCCGTCACCGCCAGGCCCACGGCCCCGCAGAGGAACAGGCTGAAGGCGCCGAAGCTGTGGCCGCCCGCCGTCACCGTCCCGGTGCCGAAGGCGATGTAGCAGAGCGGCAGCAGCACGATCAGCGACAGCACGCCGGTGACGATGAAGCCCCGGTACATCGCGCCCATGATGTTGTTGCTGGGCGGCAGCTTCACGAAGTAGGTGCCGATGATGGAGGTCACGACGCAGACCGCGCCGATGGCCAGCGGGAAGACCATGCCCGCGATGCGCCCATCCGCGCCGAAGGAGATGGCGGCCAGCACCATGGTGGCGACCATCGTCACCGCATAGGTCTCGAACAGGTCCGCCGCCATGCCGGCGCAGTCGCCGACGTTGTCGCCCACATTGTCCGCGATGGTGGCGGGGTTGCGGGGGTCATCCTCCGGGATGCCCGCTTCCACCTTGCCCACCATGTCGCCACCGACATCGGCGCCCTTGGTGAAGATGCCGCCGCCGAGGCGGGCGAAGATGGAGATGAGGGAGGCGCCGAAGCCCAGCGCCACCAGCGCATCGATGACGACGCGGGAATTGGCGGCCAAGCCGCCGATCGGCACCAGGATCATGAAGTAGACCGCGACACCCAGCAGGGCGAGGCCCGCCACCAGCATGCCCGTGATGGCGCCCGACTTGAACGCGACATCGAGGCCGGAGGCGAGGGACTGCGTCGCCGCCTGCGCCGTGCGCACATTGGCGCGGACGGAGACGTTCATGCCGATGAAGCCCGCGGCCCCGGACAGCACGGCGCCGATCAGGAAGCCGATCGCCACCGCGAAGGCATGCCCGCCGAAGCCGAAGGCCACGAGGATGACGAAGAACAGCACCACGCCCACGATGCCGATGGTGGTGTATTGCCGCTTGAGGTAGGCGGATGCGCCTTCGCTGATCGCCGCCGCGATCTCCTGCATCCGTGCATTGCCGGCATCCCGGCCCAGGATATCCTTTGCCGTCACCACGCTGTAGGCGATGGCAAGCCCGCCCAGCGCGATGATCAGCAACAACGATAGCGTCATCAAGGCAGCCTCTCCCCCTCTGCTCCCAGGTTCCTGGGTTTGCTGAATGGCCTGGCCGGGGGCCGGGGCGGGGGCGCGGGCGCCCTTGCCTTAGGCCCGGTAGCCGGGCTGGGGAAAGCTTGCCGGGGGCGCAAGGCCCTGGCAACGCCACACGGTTGCCGCGCGACAGAAAAAGTCGCGCGGCCCGGTCACGGCGTCATGCTGGCGGGAAAAGCGCGCCCCGGGCGGGGCGGGCGGGGCTATTCCTTCGATTCGTCCTTGTAGGCGGCCATGGACTTCAGGATGATCTCCGCCGCCTCGCTGGCGGGGCCCCAGCCGCGCACCTTCACCCACTTGTCGGACTCCAGGTCCTTGTAGGTGGCGAAGAAGTGCTCGATCGTCGCCCGCGTGATCTGCGGCAGTTCCTCCGCGCTGGTGATGCCCGAATACATCGGGTGCACCTTGTCATGCGGCACGCAGACCAGCTTCTCGTCCGACCCGGCCTCGTCCTCCATGTGCAGCACGCCGATCGGGCGGGCGCGGATGACGCAGCCCGGCACCACGGGGGCGGGGGTCAGCACCAGGGCATCCGCGGGGTCGCCGTCATCGGCCAGCGTCCCGGGGATGAAGCCATAGGCGGCAGGATAGGCCATGGGCGTGAAGAGGAAGCGGTCCACCACCACCGCGCCGCTGTCCTTGTCCAGCTCGTACTTCACCTGGCTGCCCTGGGGGATCTCCACCACCACATTGACGTCGTGCGGCGGGGCCTTGCCGGTCGGGATCTTGGCCAGGTTCATGGGGCTTGGACCTCTGGAAACAGGGGGCGGGAAGCGGTTGGTGGCGGCGTTGTAGCGCAAGCCCTTCCGGGGCGGTAGCGCACCCTCGCCCCCGCGGCGGTCGGCACTTGCGCCATGCGCCGGCCCGGGATCACCATGCCCGCAACCCTTGGGGAGGGACCCGTCCGATGAACCGCCGCCTGCTGCTTGCCGCCGCCCTGGCATTCGGGGCCTGTGCCCAGGCCCCCGCCATGGCCCAGGCGCCTGCCTCGAGCCCCGGGGCCACGGAGATCGTGGAGAAGAAGGTCTTCGAGACCACGGGCTACGTCACGCGGGGCGGCGCCACCATCCCCACCATCCGCATCGGCTACCAGACCGCGGGCACGCTGAATGCCGCCGGCGACAATGCCGTCATCGTCACGCATTTCTTCTCCGGCAACAGCCACGCCTTCGGCCGCTACGCCGAAGGCCAGCCGGCGGGCTACTGGGACGCCATCATCGGCCCGGGCAAGGCGATCGACACCAACCGCTACTTCGTTATCTCCTCCGACACGCTGGTGAACCTCAATGTGCGCGATGGCCGCACGGTCACCACCGGCCCCGTCTCCATGAACCCCGCCACCGGCCGCCCCTGGGCGCTCGACTTCCCCGTCATCGCCATGCGCGACTTCATCGAGGTGCAGAAGCGCCTGCTGGACAGCCTGGGCGTCCGGCGCCTGGCGCTGGTGACCGGCGCCTCCATGGGCGCGCTGCAGGCCATCGAATGGGCGGCCGCCTATCCGGAGATGATCGACCGCGTGATGCCCGTGATCGGCAGTTCCGAATTCGATCCCTGGGCCATCGCCTGGCTCGACATCTGGGAAAGCCCGATCCGGCTCGACCCCAACTTCAACAATGGCGACTACTACGCCCAGGGGCGCGAACCGCCGACGCGCGGCCTGGCGGAGGCGCTGAAGATCGTCACCGTGCAGGCGCAGGACCGCCCCGCCATGGCCCGCTTCGGCCGCCGCGCCGCGGAAGGCCAGGACCCGCTGCGCCGCATCGGCGACCGGTTCGAGGTGGAGCGCTTCCTGGACGAGGCCGCGCTGGCCCGCGCCCGTGTCTCCGACGCCAACCACTTCCTCTACCTGACGCGCGCGAACCAGCTCTTCCTGCATGAATACGAGAACAGCGAGGCCGCACTCCGCCGCAGCCAGGCGCGCTGGTTCGTCGTCGCCAGCCCGACCGACCGCGTCTTCATGCTGGACTACAACACGGAGATGGTGGCCCTGCTCCGCCGCCTCGGCCGCCCGGTCGATTTCGCGGAGGTGACGGGCCCGCTTGGCCACCTCAACGGCGTGGTCGGCATGGCGCCGATCGCCGATCGCATCCGGGCCTTCCTGGCGAACTGATTTTCCGCCCCGTGGCCGCGGGCGGCCGATTCCTTCCGTCCGGCGGAAGGACGGAGCCGCGGCGGCGGGGTTTCTTCCATCCAGCGGCCGCCCGGGCTTATCCCTTGGCAGCCGGCACGCTTCGGGGCGATGCTCCCGGCACTCACCTGCCGGGAGTCCCCTCATGCGCATCCTCGCCTACGCCGCCGCGGCCCTCCTCGCCGCCAGCCCCGCCCTGGCGCAGGGCGGGGGGCGCGTCACGCTCCAGGCCTATGCCGGCATCTTCAAGGACAACTATACCCAGACGGTGATCGCCCCCTTCACCGCGCGCAGCGGCACGGCGGTGCAGTATTTCGAGGGTGGTACCAGCGCGCAGATGCTCGGCACGCTGCGCGCCCAGCGCGCCGATCCGCAGATCGACGTCGTCATCATGGATGTCACCACCGCCGCCATCGCCTGCGCGGAAGGCCTGGTGGAGCGCATCGATGCAACCACCCTGCCGGTCATCGCGGAGCTCGATGACCAGGCACGCAGTTCCGGCGGCGCCTGCGGCCCGGCCGTCACCTATGACCACCTCGTCATGGTCTACGACACCCGCGCGGTCACGCCGGCGCCGACGCGCTGGGCGGCGATGTGGGACCCCGCGCATCGCGGCCGCATCGCGCTGTCCGCGCCGCCCAATATCCAGGGCCTGGCGATGACGGCGATCCTGGCGCATGCCCATGGCGGGTCCTGGCAGAACCTGAACGCCGCCATGCCGCGGCTGCGGGAGATTGCGCCCGCGGTGCAGACCTTCGATCCGAACCCCGATGGCTACACGCTGATCCTGAACGACCAGGTCCGCTTCGCCACCGGCTGGAATGCCCGCGCCCAGCTCTACCGCGACCAGTCCCAGGGCCGCATCGGCGTGGTGCTGCCGGAGGAAGGGACGGTGTTCCAGATCAACACGATCAACATCGTCGCCAACAGCAAGAACCGCGCCCAGGCGCTGGCCCTCGCCGCCCATGCCCTGTCCGCCGATGCGCAGAAGGCCTTCACGGAGCGCATGTTCTACGGCCCGACCAACACGCGCGCGCAGGTGTCGCCGGAGGCGATGGCCCGCACCGCGCTGGCGCCGGAATTCCGCAGCCGCGTCATCCCGCTCGACTGGAACGAGATGGTGCGGCTCCGCGATGGCTGGAACCAGCGCTGGCGGCGCGAGGTGATCTCGGCGTCCGGCCGCTGAAGCCGGCGCCCGCCTTCGCATGAGCCACCTCAAGCTCGAAAGCCTGACGCGCCGCTTCCCCGGCGCGGCGCATCCCGCCGTGGATGGCGTCTCGCTCGATCTCGGCCAGGGCGCGCTGCTGGCGCTGCTCGGCCCCTCCGGCTGCGGCAAGACCACGACGCTCCGCATGATCGCGGGGCTGGAGACGCCGGATGCCGGCCGGATCCTCGTGCAGGGCAGGGACGTCACCGCCCTGCCGCCGCACAAGCGCAACATGGGCGTGGTGTTCCAATCCTACGCGCTGTTCCCGCACATGACGGCGGCGCAGAACGTGGCCTTCGGGCTGGAGATGCGGGGCCACGCCCGCGCCGATCGTGCGGGGCGGGTGCAGGAGGCGCTGAACCTCGTCGGCCTCGGCGCGCTCGCCGCCCGCAAGCCGCGGCAATTGTCCGGCGGCCAGCAGCAGCGCGTGGCGCTGGCCCGCGCGCTGGCACCGCAACCGGACCTGCTGCTGCTGGACGAACCGCTCAGCGCGCTGGATGCCAAGCTGCGGGAGGAGGTGCGGGACGAGATCCGCGCGCTCCAGCAGCGCCTCGGCACCACCGCCGTCTTCGTGACGCATGACCAGACGGAGGCGCTGGCCATGGCGGACCTCGTCGCCGTGATGAATGAGGGCCGGATCGAGCAGCTGGCGACGCCGGAGGACATCTTCGAGCGTCCCGCGACGCGCTTCGTCGCCACCTTCGTCGGCCGCGCCGCGCGCCTGGCCGCGACCGTCACGCAGCCCGGCCTGCTGCGCGTGGGCGATGCCGAGCTGCGCGCGACGGAAACGCCCGCCACCGGCGCGGCCGAGATCTTCATCCGCCCCCACCATGTCCGCCCGCTGCGCGAGGACGAAAGCGCGGAGAACACGCTGCCCGCGACGCTGTCGCGCCGCACCTATACGGGCGACCTGGTGACGCTCGACTTCACCACCCCCGCCGGCCGCCTGATCGCGGATCTGCCCGGCGGCTCGCCTGGCGCCGATCTGCGCGTGGGTGACACGCTGCGCCTCGGCTTCCGCGCCGCCGACCTGCGGGTCTTCGCGGCGTGATCGGCCTGCTCCTCTGCCTCCCCGCCGCGCTGATCCTCGGCGTGGGCTTCGTCTGGCCGGTGGCGCTGCTGGCGCGGATCAGCCTGAACCGCACCACCGACATGGGCGCGATGGAGGAGGCCTTCAGCCTCGAGACCATGGCGAAGCTGGTGGAGGATGATTTCACCTGGGAGCTCGCCTGGAACACCGCGACGCTGTCCGCCACCTGCGGCGCCATCGCCGTCGCGCTCGCCCTGCCGGTCGCGTTGCTGATCCGGAGCGCGCCGCCGCAATGGCGCGGCCTGCTCTCCCTCATGGCCGTGGCGCCGCTGCTCGTCTCCTCCACCGCCCGCATCGTGGGCTGGATGGCGATCCTCGGCGACCGCGGGATGATCAACGCGATGCTCGCCTGGATCGGCCTTGTCGATGATCCCGTCAGGCTCATCAACAACTGGACCGGCGTGCGCATCGGCCTGACGGAAAGCCTGATGCCCTATGCCTGCCTCGTCCTCATCGCGGGGCTTGGGCGCCTGGATTCGCGGCTGGAGGAAGCGGCCGCCACGCTCGGCGCGACCCGCACCAAGACCTTTCTCCGCGTCACGCTGCCACTCGCCGCGCCGGCGCTGGCCGCCGCCTTCCTGCTGGTCTTCGTGCTCGGCGTCTCCGCCTTCGTCACGCCGCGGCTGATGGGTGGCGGGCGCGTCTTCGTCGTGGCCACGGAAATCTTCGACCTGGCGCTGGAGACGGTGGACTGGCCCGCCGCTGCCGCCATGGCGATGCTGCTGCTGGGATCGCTGGCGCTGGCCATGGCGCTGCGTGGCCTGGTCGCGAAGGTGGCGCGATGAGGCCGGGCTGGGTGCTGCGCCTGGCCGCGATCTGCGGCTATGCGCTGCTGTTGGCGCCGGCCCTGCTGGTCTGCGCCATCTCCTTCTCCGCCGGCGATTTTCTCACCTTTCCGCCGCCAGGGCTGTCGCTGCGCTGGTATGCGGCCCTTGTCTCCAATGCCGAGTTGATGGCTGCACTCCGGAATTCTGCCGTGCTGGCGGCCGTCGTCGCGGTGATCGCGCTGCTGGCGGGTGGACCCGCGGCCTATGCCATCGCGCGGCTGGACTTTCCCGGGCGTGGCGCAATCGCCGGCTTCCTCGCGGCACCGCTGCTGCTGCCGACGCTGGTGCTGGGCCTTGCCCTCCTGCTGGCGTTGCAACCCGTGAAGCTCGCGGCCACCTGGCCGGGCCTGGTGCTGGCCCATGCCATGGTCGCCATCCCCTTCGCCGTCCGCATCATGACCACCGCCTTCGGAGCCGTGCCGAAGGACCTGGAGGAAGCCGCCTGGACGCTCGGCGCCACGCCCTTCCAGGCGGCGCTCCGCGTCACGCTGCCCATCGCGGCGCCCGGGGCGATCGCCGCCGGCGCGCTCTGCTTCCTCGTCTCCTTCGACGAGACCGTCATCAGCCTGTTCCTGGTGGGCCCCCGCCTCTCCACCCTGCCGGTCGAGATGTTCCGCTACGCCGAGAATCGCACCGACCCCCTCGTCGCCGCGCTGGCGATGACGCTGATCATCGTCGCCCTTGCCGTTGTCCTGCTGGTGGAACGCCTGGTCGGCTTCACCCGCGCCGTTGGAAGGAACTGAATCCATGGCCCGCTACGTCGTCGAACCCATGCCGGGGCAGATCAGCGCGGAAGTCATCGAACTGCTGGAGAAGACGGAGACCGCGACCGTCGGCCATTGGCGCCACTGGGGCTTCTGCGACCGGAAGATCCAGGGCCTGCTGCGCCGCCGCGTCGCCGGCACGGCCGTCACCGTCCAGATCCCGGGGCCCGACTCGACCCTGCTGCACCACGCGCTCGGCCTGCTGCGGCCGGGCGACGTGCTGGTGGTGGATCGCCTCGGCGATGACCGCCACGCCTGCTGGGGCGGCGGCGTCACCGTCGCCGCCAAGGCCGCCGGCGCCAAGGCCGGCATCGTGGACGGCGCCTGCACCGATATCGAGGAGGTGGAGGCCAGTGACTTCCCGCTGTGGTGCCGCGGCCTGGCGCCGATCACGACGCGCATCTACGACCTCGGCGGGCGGATGAACGTGCCGGTCGCCATCGGCGGCGTCGTCGTCATGCCCGGCGATGCCGTGCTGGCCGACGAATCCGGCGTTCTGATCCTGCCGCCCGGAGAGGCCGAGGCCGAGGCCCGCGCCGCCATCGCCCGCCAGGAACGCGGCCTCGGCGTCCAGGCGCGCTGCGCGGCGGGCGAGAAGCTCGGTGACATCAGCGGCGCCACGGCGAAGGTCCTCGCCGGGCTTGCATGAGGGCGCGGCCCTTGCGATGCAGGGGAGGCCCGCTGGCACGGGCCCGTAGCTCAATGGTCAGAGCGGGCCGCTCATAACGGCTTGGTTGCAGGTTCGAGTCCTGCCGGGCCCATTTTCCGCGGCCGCGTAGCGGCGCGGGGCACTGCCCCGCGAGCGGAAAATCCGCCGGAGGCATGAGAATCCCGGCGCGCAGCGCCGGTCCTTCTTCTTTTTGCGGCACCATGGGCGCCGTCCCCGTGGTGAGGGCTCCGCCCTCCCCACACCCCACCCGCCAGGGGCGAACCGCCCATGGACCGTCATCAGTGGCACCCGCCTCCCATCACACGCGCCGGTAGTCTATGATCGCTCCATGACGATCGTTCAGGCCCACCCATGACCGACGCGCTGACCGAGGCCCGATCCCTCAGCGCGGAATACGGGGAGGCCTTCGCCAACCACACCCCCATGGTCCTGCACGCCCAGCGCCGCCTGGGCGGCACCGAAGCCGATGCGCGACGCTTCCTCGACGCCTATCTCCGCGACAACCACCTGGCCCCCACCCCACCCTCCGACGTCACCATCACCCAGCTCAACTGGACGCTCCGCCTCGGCGAACGCCCTGCCCAGGCGGCCTACCGCGCCTTCTTCCGCGCCGAACTCGCCCGGCTCGGCACCGCCGAGGCGCTGGCCAGCCGCTACCTGCCCCGCCTGCTGCCGGGCCTCGCCGCCAGCGCCCTGCACGCGCTGATGCGCCTCGCCTATGCGCGCGACGCCGGGGATGCGGAGGAGGTTGCCGACAGCCTCGGCTACTGGGCCGCCACCTACCTGCCGCTGGGGGAGGGCGTGGGCCTGAAGCCCGTCACGGCCGAACCCCTCGGCGTGCTGGCGCGCGTGGCGGCGGAACCGACCCTGGCCGAGCTCACCTTCGATGACGGCCTGCTCTGGCACGCCATGCGCAAGGTGGCGCGGATGCCCGCCTTCTCGCCCGTGCATGACTGGCTGGAGGTGCGCGACGACACGCTGGACCGCATCGCCCGCGATTCGCTGCTGGTGCTGGCGCACACCATGGAATTCTGCGCCATCCACGCCGTGACCGGCGCGCATTGGCTGCGCCTGGTGCTGCCGCTCCTGAAGACGGAGGACCAGAAGCGCGCCATCCGCTTCTTCTGGCAGGCCATCGCCTCCGTCTATCCGAAGATGGGTTTTCCTCAGCCGCTCGCGGCGGAAGAAGCGGAGGCCATGCGCGCGCTGCCCGCCCCCGACTGGCCGGAGATCGCCGCCGCCGCCTGCGCCAGCGACGACGAGCACGACGTCTCGCTCGCCTATTCCTGCCGCTGCGAGGAGGAATTCCGCGGCGACCGCCTCTACCGCGTGGTGGCGGCGCGGCGCCTCGGCCTCATCACGCCCTAATCGTCGAGGATCGCGACCGCCCGGCACCAGCCGCCCGACGCCGCCTTGATCTTCACCGGCAGGCAGGAAACGGTGAAGCCGGTCGGCGGCAGCTGGTCGAGGTTGGTCAGCTTCTCGATCTGGCAGTAGCCGGCTTCCCGCCCCGCCTTGTGGCCTTCCCAGATCAGGCTGGCATCGCCGGTCTCCGCCACCCGCGCCTTGGTGTGGATGAAGGGCGCGTCCCAGGACCAGCCATCGGTGCCCACCACGCGCACGCCCTGGCCGGTCAGCCACAGCGTCGCCTCCCGCCCGAAGCCGCAGCCGCGCGCGACATAGTCGGGGCGCCCGTAGCAGGCGCCGGCCGCCGTGTTCGCCAGCACGATGTCGCCGGGCCGCAGCACATGGCCGATCGCGGCCAGCGCCGCCTGCACCTCCGCGGCACTCACCACATGGCCATCCGCCATGTCGCGGAAATCCAGCTTCACCCCCGGCCCGATGCACCAATCCAGCGGCACCTGGTCGATCGTCAGCGCCGGCGCGCCGCCATCCATGGTGCTGGCGTAATGCCAGGGCGCATCGAGGTGGGTGCCGTTATGGGTGGTCAGCTGGATCATCTCGATCGCCCAGCCCTCCCCATCCGGCAGCTGGTCGGGGCGGATGCCAGGGAAGAAGCCCAGCAGCTGGCCGACCGTCTCCTTGTGCGCGCGATACTCGATATGCGGGCCGAGGCCCGGCGGGTCCGCCGCGACATCGTTCTCGAGCGCGAGGGACAGGTCGATGATCCGGCGCGGCATGCCAGCGATTCCTTCCGGGACGTGGCCGGAGCCTATTCCTTCCGTGCCCCCGCGCCAGCCCGCCCTGCCGTGGTGCGCCTCAGAAGCCCTGGCGCCACCCCACCAGCACCAGCCCGGCATCGGTGCTGCCGCGCCCGCCTTGCTCCGTGCCCGCGCGGGCGCGGGACCAGCCGATATCGGCGGTGAAGCCGAGGCCCAGCTCCCGCCCCACGCTCGCCTCCAGATAGGTGGCGCGCGCCACGCCATTGGCGCTGCGGTCGCGGTTCTCCACCTGCCAGCCCAGCGAGGCGCGCCAGGGGCCATAGGTGGTCTGCGCCGCCAGCGTGGTGATGGTGCGGCGTTCGCTGATCGGCACCGGCGTGCCGTCCACCTCCTCCACCGGCCGCCCGCCGGCGTTGCGGAACCGCACCGCCTCCGCGAACAGGGTCGTGGAGACCTCCTCGGTCCAGGGGATCTCCCAGGTCGCGCCGATGGCGGTGCCCCATTCCCGCGCGCGTCCATCCGTGCCAGCGCCGCGCGACAGCACCGCGACCTGGTAGGTGAATCCGGGCAGGGCGCCGATCCGCTCCCCCTCCAGCGCCACCGCGGCGTTGTCCAGCGCCCCGGTATTGCCCGCGCCGCCCAGCCCCCGGCTGTTGCGGCGGTAGCGATCGGCCTCGTCCCGCCCGAAGCGCTTGCGCGTGATCGCGGTAGAGGAGAGGGAGGTCGTGTCGAAGGTGAAGACGGCGGCGGAGAGCCGATGCTCTCCCCAGCCATCGGCGTCATCCAGCACCGTCGCCCGCGCCCCGAAGCCCAGGCTTTCCGAGACTTCGTAGATCGAGACCTGGTCGGTCAGCCGGATGCCCGGCAAATTGTCCCAGCCCCGCCCGAATGGCGCGGTGAACTTGCCCGCCGTCAGCGTCAGCCGCGGATCGGCCCGCCATTCGGCATAGAGGGCATCGACCCAGGCTCCCTGGTCCTGGAAGGCGCGGTCCTGCCCGTCGGTCGGGCCGCCGGCCACGGGTTCGAACTTCAGCACGCCCTGGATGGTGAAGCTCTCCGCCAGGTGCAGCCCGGCGGAAAGCTCGCTCTTGGTGTAGAGGTCGCGAAAGCGGTCCGTTCGCGACGGCGCGCGATAGGTGGACACGCCATAGAGGTCGATCGCCAGCTCGCCGCTGACATGCGGCACGAAGCCGGCCTGGGTGCGCACCTCCTGCGCCCCGGCCGGGGAATGGCTCGCGGCCAGCATCGCCGCCGCCGCCCCGGTCATGATCCACCGCATCCAGTCCACCTTTCCGCCGCGTGACGCGCAGGATAGCCGAACGCGTCACGAGGCGTCAGGATCGCATGGCCGGGCGAATGGATGGTTTCCGCCCGGGCGGGTTCAGAACCCCCGCCAGCCCAGCCGGAACAGCACGGCATGCGCGGTGCCGAGGCCGCCCGCCTCCTCCCGCGCATAGCGGGCATACTGGTAGCCCACATCCAGCGAGACGTTCGGCAGGATGTCCCGCCCGACGGAGGCCTCCACGTAGTTCTCGGTCGGCAGCGCCTCGACGCTGCGCTTCCGCTGGTCCCGCTGCCAGGCGACCGTGCCGCGCCATTCGCCGATGCGGTGGCGCAGGCCGAGCGTGGTGAAGGTCCGCCGCTCGCGGATCGTCGTCTCCAGCGCCGTCTCGATCTCGTCCCCGCTGTCGGGATCGAAGCCGAGCAGCGTGACCTCGGTGCGCGGCCGCGCCGCGGCGTTGCGGAACTGCACGCCTTCCGCGAAGAACAGGGTGGATTGGTTGGCGCTCCAATCCGCCTGGTAGCGGGCGGCGGCGGCATAGCCCCATTCCCGCGCCGTCCCGTCATCCCCCGCGCCGCGCGTCAGCACCGCCAGGTGGTAGGAGAAGCCGGGCAGCAGGCCGAAGCGGTCGCCATCCAGCGCGATGGTCGCATTGTCGAACTGCCCGGTATTGGCCGGCCCGCCCTGCTGGCGCGTGTTCCGGTTGAAGCGCTCATACCGCTCGTCGCAGCAGGATCGCCGCGTCAGCAGCGTGGAGGACAGGAACGTTCGATCCAGCGTGAAGACAGCTGCGGAAATGTCGTGCTCCCCCCACCAGGGATCGACGAAGGCGGTATGGGTGGCGGCGACGCCCAGGCTGTCCGTGATCGCATAGACCTCATGCGCCCGGACCGCGGCCAGGATGCCCGGGAAGTCGTGGTGCCCGCGCCCGAAGGGTGCCACGAATCGTCCCGCCTGCAGCGTGGTGTCCGAATCCGGCTTCCATTCGGCGTAGAGCGCCTCGAGGAAGGCCGATTGGCGCCGGAACAGGGTGGTGCTGCCGCCGGGCGTGCCCCCGGTGCTGTCACCCTCGCCGATCGGCTCGAAGGCCAGCACGCCCTGCAGGGAGAAGTTGGGCGTCAGGTGCAGCCCGGCCGCGATCTCGCCGAAGCTGTAGATGCTGGTGCCGCCGCGCGCGCGATCCGTCGCGCTGGTGGTGCCGACGCCGTAGAAGCCGATATCGATCTCGGTCGAGAGATGCGGCGTGAAGCCGGGGGCGGGGGCCTGCGCGGCCGCCACGCCCGGGATGATCGCGGCCGCCGCCGCCAGCAGAAGCCGCCTCATGCCGCGCCACCCCGCATGGCGGGCACCAGCAGCCCGACATTGTGCCGGAACATAGCCTCGTAGCTCGCGGCCGGTCCCCCGGGCTCGCTCAGCGCATCGGCGTAGAGCCGCCCGCGCACCGCGACGCCGGCCTCCCGCGCCAGGCGTTCCAGCGTGGCGGGGTTGCCCATGTTCTCCATGAACACGGCGGTGATGCCCTCCGCCCGCACCTGGCGGATCAGCCGCGCCACCTCGCCGGCGCTCGGCTCCGCCTCGGTCGAGACGCCCTGCGGCGCCAGGAAGGTGATGCCATAGGCCGCGCCGAAATAGCCGAAGGCGTCATGGCTGGTGACGACCTTGCGCCGCGCCTCCGGCACCGCCGCGATCTGCGCCCGCACCCAGCCATCCAGCGCCTCCAGCCGCGCGGCGTAGCGCCCGGCCGCATCCTGGATCGCCCCCGCCTGCGCCGGCACGGCGGCGGACAGGGCGGAGGCGATGCCCCGCACATAATGCGCGCCGTGCCGCAGATCCTGCCAGGCATGCGGGTCCGGCACCTGGCGCGGGCCGACCGAATGGTTCTGCCGGCGCTCCGCGCCGCCGCCATGGCTGTGGTTGTGGGCGTGCCCCGCCATCATGCGCGGCGTGATGCCATCGGTCGCCGTCGCGACCGGGCCGCGATAGCCGGCCGCGCGGACCATCCGGTCCATCCAGCCATCGAAGCCGAGGCCGTTGCGCACCACCAGCGCCGCCTCGCGCAGCGCCTCCGCATCGCTCGGCCGGGGCTGGAAGCTGTGCGCATCAACGTTCGGCCCCGCGATGGTGCGCAGCCGCACCTGCGGGCCCGCCACTTCCCGCACCAGGTCGCCCAGGATGGAGAAGGAAGCAACGACCAGCGGCGCCGCGCCCTGGGCACGGGCCAGGCCTGGCAGCAGCAGCGC
This sequence comes from Falsiroseomonas ponticola, assembly GCF_016805305.1. Lineage (GTDB taxonomy): Bacteria > Pseudomonadota > Alphaproteobacteria > Acetobacterales > Acetobacteraceae > Falsiroseomonas > Falsiroseomonas ponticola. Next base: position 128,119 of record NZ_JAERQN010000003.1, read on the forward strand.
CGGCAGGGCGAGCAGGGAACGCCGTCGCATGGGCAGTCTCCGAAGTAACGTTATAATATAACGATACCTGGAGAGGCGTGGGCGCGCAAGCGGGCGGCGACGCCGCCTGCTACCCCCCGAACAGCCGCCTGATCCGCGCCCAGAACCCTTCGCCGCGCGATGCCACGCGGTGGTGGCTGACATGCGGCCGCCGGGATGGCGGGGGCAGGGCGCTGGCCACGGTGTGCCGGCCGGAATCCTGCGCCTCGATCAGCCGCCGCTCCAGCGCCACCACCTGTGCCACCGCCTCTGCCGGGTCGGTCAGGCCCAGGCTTTCGGCGGTGCTCGCCGCATCCTCCCAGGCCTCCGCGCGGCGCAGCGCATCGATGATGCGCACGGTCTGCTCCGCATCCAGCGGCGGCCCGCCGCGCCACAGCGCGACCGCATCCAGCCGCCAGGCCCGCGCCAGGTCCGGCCGGCCGAGGTCATCCGCCACCCAGGCCGCGTGCAGCGTCGCCTCGGCGGCCGCATGCAGCGCGCCCGTCTCCTCCAGCACCAGCGCCCAGGCCAGGAAGCGCCGGGCCAGCGGTGGGGTGGTGCTATCCTGCAGCAGGGCGCGGAAGGGCGCCGCGCGCACGGCTTCCGCCGCCGCCGGATGGGCGCGGGTGATGTCGGGCGCCGCATAGCCGCAGGCCGGGCATTGCTGCAGCCAGCGCGCCATGGAGGATCGCACCGGCTCCCCGGGGCGCAGGTCCAGGTCCGGCGCCTGCTCCGGCGGCGCGGGGCGGAAGGGCGGGTGCCGGCTCTCGGTCCCGCAGACCCCGCAGCGCAGCGCGCCGGCGGAGGAGGATCGGGAGCCGGCAGAGGGTGTCTCGGCCATCCGCCCAACCTAGGCACGATCCGGCCCGGGGCGAAGGGCGAAAAGGCATAAATCCGCCGCCGCACCCGCAACGGACCCATGGACTCCGCCACCCCCGGGCCCTTAAAGGGCGTTCATGCCGCGCGGCGACCTGTTCCCCGACATCGCTCCCTATGAGACCGGCCTGCTGCCGCTCTCCGCGGGCCACGTCATGTACTGGGAACAGGTGGGCAATCCCCGCGGCCAGCCCGTGCTGTTCCTGCATGGCGGCCCCGGCGCCGGGGCGGGCGCCATCCATCGCCGCTTCTTCGACCCCGCCCATTTCCGTGTCGTGATCTTCGACCAGCGCGGCGCAGGCCGGTCCCGCCCCCTCGGCGAGCTGCGGGAGAACACGACCCCCCACCTAGTCGCGGATATCGAGGCGCTGCGCCGCTTCCTCGGCATCGAGCGCTGGCTGCTCTTCGGCGGATCCTGGGGCAGCACGCTGGCCCTGGCCTATGCCCAGGCGCATCCGGACCGCGTCACGGGCTGCGTGCTGCGCGGCGTCTTCCTCGGCCGGCCGTCGGAGGTGGAGTGGTTCCTCTACGGGCTCCGCCGCGTCTTCCCCGATGCCTGGAACGCCTTCGCCGAGCACATCCCCCCGGCCGAGCGCGGCGACCTGCTCACCGCCTACCTCAAGCGCCTCTGCGACCCGGAGCCGCTGGTCCACCAGCCCGCCGCCCGCGCCTGGAGCCTCTACGAAGGCTCCTGCTCCACCCTGCTGCCGAGCCCGGAGACGGTGGCGAGCTTCGCGCAGGACCGCACCGCCCTCGGCCTGGCGCGGATCGAGGCGCATTACTTCAAGCATGACCTCTTCCTGCCGCCCGGCGGGCTGCTGGGCGGCATGGACCGCATCGCCCATATCCCGGCGGAGATCGTGCAGGGCCGCTACGACATGGTCTGCCCCTGCGACACGGCCTTCGACCTTGCCGCCGCCTGGCCACGCGCGCGGCTGACCATCATCCCCGATGCCGGCCATTCCGCGCTGGAGCCCGGCGTGCGCACGGCGCTGGTCAGCGCGGTGGAGCGCTTCCGCCGGCGCGGCTGACCGCGGCGGTCAGCACGCCGCCGCCATCGCCTCCGCCGCCGCCGCGTTCCGCCGGGGCAGGAAGCGCATCGTCGCCCGCACGCCGCCGGGTTCGAAGGCCAGCGTCACCTGCGCGCCCGGGCCCAGGTCCCGCGCCAGCGCGCGTTCCAGCAGGCGGGTGCCGAAGCCCCGCCGCGCCGGCGGCCCCGGCACCGGCGGGCCGCCGCTTTCCTGCCAGGTGATCATGCCCACCTCGCCGTCCTCCTCCGCCCAGCAGGTCACGGCCACGCGCCCGTCGGGGGCCGACAGCGCCCCATGCTTCACCGCATTCGTCGCCAGCTCATGCAGCGCCAGCACGATGGCCTGCGCCTGGCCCGGCGAAGCCGGGGGCGGCATGGGCGCGCAGGCGCAGTGGAAGGACAGGCGCGGGTCCGGCGGGTCCAGCCACGGCGCCAGGCCCGCCCGCACCACGGCCTGCAGCGCCGCCGGCTCCCAGCTCATCGCCGTCAGCAGGTCATGCGCGCGGGACAGGGTCTGCAGCCTGGCGCCGAATTCGCTGGCGAAGCGCGCGGGGTCGGACCCCGCCTCCCCCCGCGCGGTCTGCAGCGCCAGGGCCTGCACCGTCGCCAGCGCGTTCTTGGCGCGGTGATTCAGCTCCGCCACCACCAGCCGCAGCCGCCTTTCGCTGTCCTTCAGCCCGGCCGTGGCATCGATGCGCCGCCGCGCCTCCTCCCGCAGCGCCGCCGCCACCTCATCCGTCTCCGCCAGCCCGGTCGGCTGCGCCAGCCGCCCCTGGTCCCCATCCGGCGCCGCGGCCAGGCGGCGCAGCGCCGCGATCGGCCGCGTGACGCTGAGCGAGACGCGATGCGCCAGCCCCAGCCCGACCAGCAGCAGCGCCAGCCCCAGGCCAGTGGAGGTCAGCGCGGACCGCCAGGCCGGCCGCGTCAGCTCCGCCATCGGCACCGCGACCACCACCCCCCAGCCCGAACCCGGCAGCCGCGCATGCGCCGCCAGCAGCGCCCGCCCTTCCGGCGTGGTGGTGGTGACGATGCCATCCCCGCCCATCGCCCAGGCGGGCATGAAGTCCCGCGGCATCGGTGCGCCGCGCAGCTGCTCCATCTCCGGCGCGCGGGCGATCCGGCGCCCGCCGCGGTCCAGCAGCGTGATGATCCAGCCATTGCCCTGGTGCTGGCGCCGCAGCACCTCGTCGAAGGTGCCGAGGGAGGGGTTCATGGCCAGCACCGCCCGGACCCGCCCCGCCGCATCCCGCACCGGCACGTCGATCGCCACCACCAGCCGCCCGGCCGCGTAACCCTCATAGAGGTCGGAGACCCGCGCGCGCCCCGTGGCGAAGACGCGCCGCTGGTTGTCGAGCGTCCCGCGCCGCGGCAGGGGCGCATCGGCCGGCAGCCCGGTGTTCAGCCATTGCTGCCCATCCTCCGCCACCAGCAGGATGGCCGCATCCGGCGAATGCTGCGCGACCACCGCCTCCGCCATGGCGCGCAGATCCACCAGGTCCCCGCGCCGCGCCGCGCGGGACAGCGCCAGCACCTCCAGCGACGCGATGCGGGTCCGCAGCTCCCCCTCCACCGCCAGCGCCAGGCCGCGCGCCAGGTCCAGCGCCTGCCGCCCGGCGCGGTCGCGTTCGTGCCGGTAATCCGCATGGATGCTGCCGAGGTTCAGCGCCAGCAGCGGCAGCGCCCCGGCCAGGACCAGCAGCGCCATCCGGCCGCGCAGCGGCAACCGGGCGGCATCCGCGAGGCCGAGGGCCGCGTAGCGGGGCCGGGGCGGCAGCGCCGCCTGACCATCGATCCCCGCAGCACTTCCCGGTCGCGTGCCGTCGCTCATGGCATGCAATATACGGACAACTTGCGCCATCGGAAGGGGATGATCCCCGGCGGCGTGAGTCGTTACGCAGGATGACACGCGTCGATTGCACCGCCCCGGTCAGCCGAGGTTGGCGGCGTCGCAATCCCCCGGCGTGGCGTAGAAGGCGCGCTCCTTGATCCCGTGTTCGCGGCGCATCGCGTTCTCCGAGATGCGGGCCCCCGCGAACCGGCCGCACCCGATCGTCCGTGCCTCCTCCAGCAGCATCCGCTGCCACGGATCTTCATCTTTCACCTTGTCGCCGCTGAGCATGTGCAGCGCATGCACCAGCTCATGCGCCAGGGCGAGGAAGCCCGGCGTCGGCACGCCCAGCTTCACGACGCTGCCGAGGTCGTAGTCGATGAAGGGGTTCCAGCAGACGAAGGTGGAGAAGCCGCCGCCCGACACCCACATCGGCAGGTGCTCGATCGGCTTGCTGCGCCGGAACATCCGTGCCGTCTGCGCCTCCTTCACCTTATAAGGGTCGTTGATGTCGAGGCTGGGCGCCGCGTAGGTGTTCTGGACCGCCCCTTGCGCGTATTGCTGCGGGGTCGGGATGCCGTTCTGGGCCAGCACCGTGTCCTCCCCCAGCATGATGCGGCAGGTCATCGGACCCTGGGCGCCGATGCCGACGCAGCGCTTGCTGATCAGCCCGAGCAGGTCGCGCCCGATCGGCTTCGACGCGATGCGGTGCAGCGCCGTCCGCGTGGCCCAGATGAAGTCCGCGCGCCTCGTGGGCGTCGTCGGGATGGCGACATAGGTCTCGATGTCCACCCGGCGCGGATCGATGACGAGGCCGGGCAAGGCGGAGTCCCAGGGGATCATGGCGGCGTCCTCTCGGTGGCGCCGCGAGCATTATCACGTTGATTGCAACGTGTGGTTGTATTGTCGCTGGGCCGCTACAGATGCGCCCGCACCGCAGCCAGCCCGTCCAGCGCCGGCACCCCCGCCGGCAGCCAGTCCGGCCGGCCCTCCGGCAGCAGCGCCACCACCCGCATCCCCGCGGCGATGCCCGCCATCACCCCCGCCTCGCTATCCTCCACCACCAGGCAATCGGCCGGGTCGATCCCGATCGCCCCGGCGGCATGCAGGAACAGTCCCGGATCGGGCTTCCAGGACCCGACATCATAGGCGCTGAAGATGCGCTCGCCCACGAAGTGGCGCAGCCCCGTCAGCGTCAGGCTCAGCTCCGTCTTGGCGCGCGGCGCGTTGGAGGCGACGCAGAAGGGCAGGTGCAGCCCTTCCAGCAGCGCCGCCGCGCCCTCGATCACCCGCAGCCTCTCCCGGAAGGCCTGCGCCGTGCGCTCCCGCAACACGGGCTCGAAATCCGCCGGCAGGGCGCGGCCCAGCATCGCCTCCGCCATCTGCACGCAAAGCGCGAAGCGCCGGCCCCGGAAGGCCGCCAGCGCGGCTTCCGGCGTGATGTCCAGCCCCTCCGCCGCCAGCGCCTCCGCGAAGACCAGGGCGGCCAGGGGTTCGCTGTCCACCAGCGTGCCGTCGCAGTCGAAGATCACGCCACGCGGTGCCCTCACGCCTCATCCTCCGCCAGTCGCAGCACGTCGATCTTCACCAGCCAGGCCAGCGCCCGCGCCAGCCGCGCCGCGCGCGGCGGGGGCAGCGTGGCCGCCAGCGCCGCCACCGGCGCTGGCCCCGCTTCCAGCACCGCCAGCGCCGTGCGGAAACTGTCCTCCGACGGCAGCAGGTCCCGCCGCGGCGCGACGCCCGGGATGGCGGCCAGCGCCGTCAGCCGCGCCACCGCCGCCGCCGCATCCGCGATGCCCGGCGCCAGGCGCAGCCGCGTCCCGGCGCCGAGCAGCCGCGTCGGGTAGTCCGCGAACAGCAGCGCCGGGTCCGGCCGGCGCGGCGACTCGCCCCGCGCCGGCGCCGCCGCGGCGCGGACCGCCGCCAGCTCCGCCCACAGCGCCCGGTACTGGCCGATCACGGCGGACCAGTCGAACAGCGCCGCCGCCCGCCGCCGCCCGGCCTCCCCCATCCGCGCGCGCAGCCCGGCATCGGCGATCAGCGCGCGGAAGGCGGCCTCCGCCTCCCCCACCGCCACCGCCGTGAACTGCGCGGCGCCGCCGATATAGCTGTCGTAGCTGTCGAGCGCGGCTTCGTGCCGCGCCGCCAGGTCGCCCATGGGCCCGGCCATCAGGGTTGCCGCGCGGAAGCCCGTGACGCCGTGCTCCACCGTGTCCCGCAACCCGTCCCAATCGGTCGCCACCACCGGCAGCCCCGCCGCCATCGCCTCCACCGGTGCCAGGCCGAAGGTCTCCTGGATGTTGTCGGACAGCAGGGTGAAGGCATCGGCCGCGGACCAGATCTCCCGCCGCACCTCCGCCTTGCGCCCATCCACATGGTGGATCGCCAGCATCGGGCACAGCGCCTGCGCCATGGCCTGGAAGGCGCCGCGCTGCACCTCGTCCGCGAACCAGCCCGACAGCAGCAGGTGCACCCGCGCCCCCGCCGGCGCCGCCGCGGCCGCGCGGCCCAGGCCCAGGAACATCGGCAGCGGATGCGCCTTGGCATGGAAGGACAGCCGCCCGTGATGCAGCACCACGACGTCCAGCGGCCCGACCCCCAGCCGCTGCCGCCAGGCCGCCCGCGCCGCCTCGTCCCGCGCCAGCGCCGGCACATCGACGCCGAGCGGGATGACGGGCAGGGCAGGGGGGGCGAAGCGCGTCGCGCCCAGCCGCTCCGCCAGCCAGGCGGCCTCCGCCTCCAGCAGCCGCGCGACCGAGGCCCGCACGGCGGCGGAGGTGCAGATCAGCGCGTCCCAGGGCCGGAGCGGCCCCGTCAGCAGGTCCGCGATGCTGTCCATCGCGCCGTGGGAGGCGGTGGTATGGGTGATGCCGACGAGGGAGAACTGCGTGGCGCCGATGCGCTGCCGGCGCCAGCCGAAGCCCGCCATCTCCGGCCCCGGCAGCATCAGGCAGCCCGTCTCCGCCACCCGGTGCAGCTCCACCTCCGGCACCGCTTCCAGCGCCATGGTGGCGCCGAGCGCCCGGGCCTGCGCCTGGAAGGCCTCCGCATCCGCCGGGCGGGGAACCAGCGCCACCAGCCGGTCGAAGCCGGCATGCCGCACCATGCCGCGCAGGAACCCCTCCCCGGCCGCATGCCGCCCCATCAGCCGGGGGCGGGAGGTGTCGTATCCATCCTTGGCGTAGAACAGCGTGGCGGTGGGCGCGGGCATGGCGCGGCAGGCTGCGGGCGGCGCGCCCCCCCGTCAACCGCGGCCAAGGCGCCGGCGCCCGGTTGCCCGATGCCGAGGCGCGGGTTAGTCCCGCCCCATGGATGCGAAGATCACCCCCGGGACGGGGGAAGGCCCGCTGCCCGCCTACCGCGCCCGGATCGCCGCCGGCGCCCTTGCCGCCGACCCCGCCCAGGCCCGCGCGGCGGAGGTGCTGCAGGACCTCTGGCGCCGCACCCGCGGCTATGACCCGCATCCGGAGGAGCCGGAGCAGGGCGGCTTCTTCGCCCGCTTCATGCGCCGCAAGCCCGTGGCGGCGGAGGAAGCGCCGGCCGGCACGCCGATGGGCCTCTACCTGGTGGGCGAGGTCGGGCGCGGGAAGTCCATGCTGATGGACCTGTTCTTCGACTGTGCGGAGGTCCCCCGCAAGCGCCGCATCCACTTCCACCAGTTCATGCAGGATGCCCACCAGCGCATCCATGCCTGGAAGAAGCAGCATGGGGATACCTCCGACCCCATCCCGCCGCTGGCCGACAGCATCACGGCGGAAGCCGCACTCCTCTGCTTCGACGAATTCCAGGTGCATGACATCGCCGATGCGATGATCCTCGGCCGGCTGTTCCAGGCCCTGTTCGCCCGCGGCACGGTGGTGGTGGCCACGTCGAACACCGCGCCGGTGGACCTGTTCAAGGGCCGCCCCGGCCGCGACGCCTTCCTGCCCTTCATCGCCCTGATCTCCCGGCGGCTGGAGGTGCTGACGCTGGAAGCCGCGCGCGACTACCGGCGCGACCGCATCCGCGCCATGCCGACCTGGCATGTCCCCGTGGACCATCGCGCCGAACAGGCGCTGGACACCGCCTTCGCGGAACTGACCGGGGAGAAGCATGGCGCGCCCGAACGCCTGACGCTGCTGGGCCGGAGCCTGGAGGTGCCGCAGGCCGCGCGCGGGGTCGCGCGATTCGACTTCGAGTCGCTCTGCGGCAAGCCGCTCGGCCCCGCCGACTACCTGGCGGTCGCGACGCATTACCACACCGTGCTGCTGGACGGCATCCCGCGGCTCGGGCCGGAGAATTTCGACCGCGCGCGCCGCTTCATCACGCTGGTGGACGCGCTCTACGAACATCGCGTGAAGCTCGTCGCCAGCGCGGAAGCCGTGCCCGACCGGCTCTACGAACAGGGCGACAATGCCGCGATGTTCGCCCGCACGGCGTCCCGCCTGAACGAGATGCAGAGCCAGGACTGGCTGGGGCTTGCCCACCTGCAGTAGCCGAAGTCCCGTGAAACATACGGACATAATGCGTTGACAGGCCCCGGCCGCGTCTTTCTATTGGGCGCGGGAAGTGGCTTCGGGTCCAAGGGGGACCCGCGTTGGGTTGACGGGGCATCGAAGCCGCGCGGCCTGGCGACGCAATCGGGGGATATTCTACGCATGCGGCTGGTCCTGCTCGCCCTGTTCTCGCTCGTCCTCGTGGCCCCGCAGGCGGCCGATGCCGCCCGGCGTGAAGAACCCAGGACCCAGGCGAGCAGGCCGCAGGCCGGCGCCAAGGCGCCCACCACCCGCCCCGCCGCCACCGCCCCGCGCAGCAGCGCGACCACCGCCCGCCCGGCGCAGGCTGCCCGCCCCGCCGCGCGCCCGCAGCAGGCGGCGCGCGCCGGCGATGTGCGCACGCAGCGCACCGGCATCGTCGTCCGCGGCGCCTCCGCCGCCACCGTCTCCCGCGAAGCCGCCGCCAGCTGCACGCGCCGCAACGGCCGCACCGTCTGCGGGGGGCGCAGCGGCGTCGCGGGCTGGCAGGCGGGCCTGCCGGCTGTGGACTACGCCCAGACCGATTGCCCCGCCGGCACCTTCGCCACCCTGGCGCGCGGGCATGAGAACGTCGTCCGCTGCATGCCGATCTGAGGGTCCGGCCCTCCCCGCGCGTGGCGGCCCGCCCCCCAGGCGGGCCGTTTTGCGTTCCAGGACCCCCTTTCACGCGCCGCGGAGGCCGGTTTGGCGCCCAGAGGCCGCCTTGCCCGCGCTGCACTGCGGGAGTAGGTAACGGCGCGGGCGCGTCAAGCGGCCGGCGAGCCTGCTTTTTCGCGGGTCCGCCTGCGGTTGGCCCCGCGCCCCGGGGAATCCGCGCCACCGGCCCCCGGCAACACATCAAGTCAAGGTCGAGGACCGCTTCATGGCCCGCAAGAAGATTGCGCTCATCGGCGCCGGCAACATCGGGGGCACGCTCGCCCACCTGATCGGCCTGAAGGAACTCGGCGACGTCGTGATGTTCGACGTCTTCCCGGGCGTCGCCGCCGGCAAGGCGCTGGACATCATGCAGTCCGGCCCCGTCGATGGCTTCGACAGCGCCATGTCCGGCACGGGCGACTACAGCGCCATCGCGGGCGCCGATGTCGTCATCGTCACCGCCGGCTTCCCCCGCATGCCGGGCATGACGCGCGACGACCTGCTGACCAAGAATGCCGGCGTCATCGGCCAGGTGGCGGAGGGCATCAAGACCTACGCCCCCAACGCCTTCGTCATCTGCATCACCAACCCGCTCGACGTCATGGTGTGGGTGCTGCAGCAGAAGTCCGGCCTGCCGCCGGAGAAGGTCGTCGGCATGGCCGGCGTGCTGGACAGCGCCCGCTTCCGCCTCTTCCTCGCCCAGGAATTCAACGTCAGCGTCGAGGACGTGACCGCCTTCGTCCTCGGCGGCCATGGCGACACGATGGTGCCGCTGACCCGCTACTCCACCGTCGCCGGCGTGCCGGTCCCCGACCTCGTGAAGATGGGCTGGACGACGCAGGAGAAGATCGACGCGATCGTGGCCCGCACCGCCAATGGCGGCGGCGAGATCGTGAAGCTGCTGGAGAAGGGCTCCGCCTTCTACGCCCCGGCGGCCTCCGCCATCGCGATGGCGGAAAGCTACCTGCTGGACAAGAAGCGCGTGCTGCCCTGCGCCGTGCTGCTGAACGGCGAATACGGCCAGAAGGATTTCTACGTCGGCGTCCCCGTCGTGATCGGCGAGAAGGGCGTGGAGCGGATCCTCGAGGTGCAGTTCACCGCCGAGGAGAAGGCCGCCTTCGACAAGTCCTGCGACGCCGTGAAGAAGCTGATCGAGGACTTCAAGAAGCTCGGCGTCTGATCACGCCAGAATGCCGGCCGGGGGCACGTAACCCCCGGCCCTTTCCTGCCGAAACCCCTGCCGGGAGCTGACCGGATGAATATCCACGAGTACCAGGCCAAGGAGCTGCTGCGCCGCTACGGCGTCGCCGTGCTCGACGGCCATGTCGCCTGGACGGCGGATGAGGCGGTGGAAGGGGCGAAGAAGCTGCCCGGCCCCGTCTATGTCGTGAAGTCGCAGATCCATGCCGGCGGCCGCGGCGCCGGCCGCTTCGCCAACGACCCCAACGGCAAGGGCGGCGTCCGCGTCGTCAAGTCGCTGGACGACGTGAAGGCGGCGGCCGATGCGATGATCGGCAAGGTGCTCGTCACCAAGCAGACCGGTGAGCAGGGCAAGCTTGTCTCCCGCGTCTATGTCGAGGATGGCTGCGACATCAAGCGGGAGCTCTATCTGGGCCTGCTGGTGGACCGCGAGACGTCCCGCGTGACCATCATGGCCTCGACCGAAGGCGGCATGGAGATCGAGGAGGTGGCCGCGAACCACCCCGAGAAGATCCTGAAGGTCGCGGTGGACCCGGCTTCCGGCATCTCCGGCTTCCACACCCGCAAGCTCGCCTTCGCGCTCGGCCTGGAAGGCAAGCAGGTCGGCAGCTTCAGCAAGTTCGTCACCAGCCTCTACGGCGCCTTCCTCGAACTCGACTGCGCGATCGTCGAGATCAACCCGCTGGTCGTGACCGGCAAGGGCGACATCGTGGCGCTGGACGCCAAGGTCTCCTTCGACGACAGCGCGCTGTTCCGCCACAAGGACCTCGAGGCGCTCCGTGACGACACGGAGATGGACCCGAAGGAACTCGACGCGGTCAAGAACGACCTGAACTACGTGGCCCTCGACGGCGAGATCGGCTGCATGGTGAACGGCGCCGGCCTGGCGATGGCCACCATGGACATCATCAAGCTCTACGGCAGCAGCCCCGCGAACTTCCTCGATGTCGGCGGCACCGCGAATGCGGCGCGCGTGACGGAGGCGTTCCGGATCATCACCTCCGACGCCAACGTCAAGGCGATCCTGGTGAACATCTTCGGCGGCATCGCCAAGTGCGACATGATCGCGACCGGCATCGTCGAGGCCTCCAAGAACCTCTCCCTCCAGGTGCCGCTGGTCGTGCGCCTCGAAGGCACCAATGTGGACCTCGGCAAGAAGATCCTGGCCGAGAGCGGGCTGGCGATCATCGCCGCCGACAACCTGGCCGACGCCGCCCAGAAGGTCGTGGCCGCCGTGAAGAAGGGGGCCTGATCCATGGCCGTTCTGATCGACGCCAGCACCCGCGTCATGACCCAGGGCTTCACCGGCGCCCAGGGGACGTTCCATGCCTCGCAGGGCATTGCCTACGGCTCCACCTATGTCGGCGGCACGACCCCCGGCAAGGGCGGCACGATGCACCCCGAGCTGAACCTGCCGGTGTTCAACACCGTGCAGGAATGCGTGGCCGCGACCGGCGCCAATGCCAGCGTGATCTACGTCCCCGCCCCCTTCGCGGCGGATGCGATCCTGGAGGCGATCGACGCCGAGCTGCCGCTCATCATCTGCATCACGGAGGGCATCCCGGTGCTCGACATGGTGAAGGTGAAGCGCGCGCTCGATGGCTCCAAGTCCAGGCTGGTCGGCCCGAACTGCCCGGGCGTGATCACGCCGGATGCCTGCAAGATCGGCATCATGCCGGGCCATATCCACCGCCGCGGCTCCGTCGGCATCGTGTCGCGCTCCGGCACCCTGACCTATGAGGCGGTGGCCCAGACCACGGCGGCCGGCCTCGGCCAGTCCACCTGCGTCGGCATCGGCGGCGACCCGGTGAAGGGCATGGACTTCATCGATGTGCTGGAGATGTTCCTGAAGGACGACGAGACCCAGTCGATCATCATGATCGGCGAGATCGGCGGCCAGTCCGAGGTCATCGGCGCCGAATACCTGAAGGAACACAATTTCGGCCCGGGCAAGCCCAACAAGCCCGTCGTCGGCTTCATCGCCGGCGCCACGGCCCCCCCGGGGCGCCGCATGGGCCATGCCGGCGCGGTGATCTCCGGCGGCAAGGACACGGCGGAAGCCAAGATGGCGGCCATGAAGGAAGCCGGCATCCATGTGGCGGACAGCCCCTCGGCGCTGGGCTCCACCATGGTGAAGGCCCTGCGGAAGTAACATACCAGTCACCGTTCCGGGCGCAGATCACCATATGGATGGGGGTCTGCCGCCATGGGGGCGGTGGGCCTATGATGGCGCGACGCCTGCCGGGGGACTTCCCCCGGGTTGAGGAATGCCCGCCGGGCGGAGTTCCGCCCGGGTGAGGAAACTGCGACGCCTGGACCCAGGAAGGGCACCGGGCGCGACGGAGAAGAAGATGGCCGGAGTGGATATCCTCGCGAGTGCGATGTCAGGCGCGAATGCCGCCTACCTCGCCGACCTCTACGCCCGCTGGGCGGAGAAACCCGACAGCGTGGATGCCTCCTTCGCCGAATTGTTCGCGGCGCTGAATGACGAGGCCCGCGCGGTGCTGACGGATGCGACCGGCGCCTCCTGGGCGCCCCGCCTCCGCGGCGCCTTCGGCCCGGACCCGGAGCCGCCGCCGGCGCCGAAGAAGGGCGAGAAGCCCGCCCCGGCCGCCGCCGCCCCCGCCGGCGCCCCCCAGGTGGACAAGGCCGCCGCCCAGCGCGCGGTGCTGGACAGCATCCGCGCCCTGATGCTGATCCGCAGCTACCGCGTCCGCGGCCACCTCGAAGCCAAGCTCGACCCGCTCGGCCTGCAGGTGCCGAAGCCCCACCCGGAACTGACGCCCGCGACCTACGGCTTCACCGAAGCCGACATGGACCGGCCGATCTTCCTGGATTTCGTGCTCGGCAAGGAATACGCGACTCTCCGGGAAATCCTGGCGATCTGCCGCGCCAGCTATTGCGGCTCGATCGGCGTCGAGTTCATGCACATCCAGGACCCCGAGCAGAAATCCTGGATCCAGCGCCGGATCGAAGGCGCCCCCTGGCTCAAGGCCTTCGACGCCAATGCGAAGAAGGAGATCCTGCAGGACCTGATCGAGGCCGAGGGCTTCGAGGCCTTCTGCGCGAAGAAATACGCCACCACCAAGCGCTTCGGGCTTGAGGGCGGCGAGAGCACCATCCCCGCCATCCAGGCGATCATCGAGACCGCGGCCGCCGGCGGCGTGAACGAGATCGCGATCGGCATGGCCCATCGCGGCCGCCTCAACGTCCTCGTGAACGTCGTGAAGAAGCCCTACTCGGCCGTCTTCTCGGAGTTCAAGGGCGTCTCCGCCCATCCCGAGGACGTGCAGGGCTCCGGCGACGTGAAGTACCACCTCGGCACCTCGACCGATGTCGAGATCGCCGGCCGGATGGTGCACCTCTCGCTCCAGCCCAACCCCTCCCACCTCGAGGCCGTCGATCCCGTCGTCATCGGCAAGGTGCGCGCCCGGCAGGACATGGCGGGCGACACCAAGACGCGCCGCAGCGTCATGGGCATCACGCTGCATGGCGACGCCGCCTTCGCCGGCCAGGGCGTGGTCTATGAGACGCTGGCGATGAGCCAGCTCATCGGCTACCGCACCGGCGGCACGATCCATGTCGTGACCAACAACCAGATCGGCTTCACCACCGTCGCGGCGCATGCCTACTCCGGCCTCTACTGCACCGACGTGGCCAAGAGCATCCAGGTGCCGATCCTGCATGTGAATGGTGACGATCCGGAAGCGGTGGTCTTCTGCGCCCGCATGGCGGCCGAGTTCCGCATGCAGTTCGGCGCCGACTTCGTGCTCGACATCGTCTGCTACCGCCGCCATGGCCACAACGAGACGGATGAGCCGGCCTTCACGCAGCCCCTGATGTACAACCGCATCAAGGAAATGCGCACGACGCGGACGCTCTACGCGGAGAAGCTGGCCGCCGAGGGCAGCATCCCCGCCGACCAGTCCAAGGCGATGCTGGATGCCTTCAACGCGACGCTGGAGGATGCCTTCCAGGCCGCGCAGAGCTTCAAGCCGAACAAGGCCGATTGGCTGGAAGGCCACTGGTCCGGCCTCAAGGCCGTGACGGTTGGCGAGGAAGTGGAGCGCCTGCACGAGACGGCGGTCGGCCTCGACACGCTGCGGGAGGTGGGCGCGGCGCTGGCCCGGGTGCCGTCCGATTTCGGCGCCAACCCCAAGATCATGCGCCAGCTCGAAGCCAAGAAGCAGGCCATCGAGACGGGCGAGGGCATCGACTGGGCAACGGGCGAGGCGCTCGCCTTCGGCACGCTGCTGCTGGAAGGCCATCGCGTGCGCCTGTCCGGTGAGGATGTGCAGCGCGGCACCTTCAGCCACCGCCACGCCTACCTGATCGACCAGAAGACGCAGACCGAATACGTCCCGCTCAACAACATCCGCGCCGGCCAGCCGAAGTTCGAGGCCTTCAACAGCCTGCTCTCCGAATTCGGCGTGCTGGGCTTCGAATACGGCTACAGCCTGGCGGATCCGCGCACGCTGGTGCTGTGGGAAGCGCAGTTCGGCGACTTCGCCAATGGCGCGCAGGTCATCATCGACCAGTTCATCGCCAGCGCGGAGACCAAGTGGCTCCGCATGTCGGGCCTCGTGATGCTGCTGCCGCATGGCTATGAGGGGCAGGGGCCGGAACACTCCTCCGCCCGCCTGGAACGCTACCTGCAGCTCTGCGCGGAGCGGAACATGCGCGTCGGCAACCTGACGACGCCCGCCAACTACTTCCACGCGCTGCGCCGCCAGCTGAAGGCCAACTACCGCAAGCCGCTGGTGCTGATGACGCCGAAGTCCCTGCTGCGCCACAAGCTGGCCGTCAGCAGCCTGGCCGATTTCGCCCCCGGCAGCGGCTTCCAGTACGTGATCCCGGAGATCGACGCGATCGCGCCGCCGGAACAGGTCAAGCGCGTCGTGCTCTGCACCGGCAAGGTCTATTACGACCTGCTGCAGGAACGCCGGGACAAGGGCGTCAAGGACGTGGCGATCATCCGCCTCGAACAGCTCTACCCCTTCCCGCGCACCAGCCTGGCCAAGACCCTCGCGCCCTATGTCAACGCGCAGGTGGTCTGGTGCCAGGAGGAGCCCGAGAACATGGGCGCCTGGACCTTCCTCGACCGCAAGATCGAAGGCGTGCTCCGGGAAGTGGAGATCAAGGCGAAGCGGCCCGCCTATGCCGGCCGCATCGAGGCCGCGAGCCCCGCGACGGGTCTCGCCAAGGTTCACCAGCAGCAGCAGGAAGCCCTGGTGCGCGACGCGCTCGGCCTCGGCTGAGCGCGCACCAGGCAGAAGGCAGGACAGATGACCGATATCGTGGTGCCCCCGCTCGGGGAGAGCGTTTCCAGCGCGACCATCGCGCGCTGGATGAAGAAGGTGGGAGAGGCCGTGGCGGCGGATGAGCCGCTGGTCGAGCTCGAAACCGACAAGGTCACGGTCGAGGTCAATGCCGCCGCCGCCGGCGTGCTGGAACGCATCGACGCGGCCGAGGGTGCCGAGGTCGGCCCCGGCGCCGTGCTCGGCGTGATCAGCGCCGGTGGCGCCGCCGCCGCGCCGAAGCCCGCCGCCCCGCAGGCGGAAGCGCCGAAGCCCGCCCCCGGCCCGGTGCCGACGCCCGCGCCCGCCCCCGCCGTCGCCGCCGCCTCCACGCTGCCGCCCGGCCCCGCCGCCTCCAAGCTGATGGCGGAGAACAACGTCGCCCCCGGCGCCATCACGGAAGCCTCCGGCAAGGATGGCCGCGTGACCAAGGGCGATGTCCTCGCCTTCCTCTCCAAGCCCGCCGCCGCGCCGGCCCCGGCCGCCGCCCCGAAGGCGCCGCGCGCCCCGGAACAGGGCGAGGAGCGCGTGAAGATGACGCGCCTGCGCCAGACCATCGCGCGGCGCCTGAAGGAAGCGCAGAACACGGCGGCCATGCTCACCACCTTCAACGAGGTGGACATGGGTGCCGCGATGGCGCTGCGTGCCGAATACAAGGACGTCTTCGAGAAGAAGCACGGCGTGAAGCTCGGCTTCATGTCCTTCTTCGTGAAGGCCTGCGTCGCCGCGCTGAAGGAATTCCCGGCGGTCAACGCCGAGATCGATGGCGACGAGATCGTCTACAAGCACTTCGTGCACATGGGCATCGCCGTCGGCGGCCCCTCGGGCCTCGTGGTCCCGGTGGTGCGGGATGCGGACCAGATGTCCTTCGCGCAGATCGAGAAGACGATCGGCGCCTATGGCAAGAAGGCGCGTGACGGCGCGCTGAAGCTGGAGGAGCTGACGGGCGGCAGCTTCACCATCACCAATGGCGGCATCTACGGCTCTCTGATGTCCACGCCGATCCTGAACCCGCCGCAGTCCGGCATCCTCGGCATGCACAAGATCCAGGACCGCCCGATGGTCGTCGGCGGCAAGATCGAGATCCGCCCGATGATGTACATCGCGCTGAGCTACGACCACCGGATCGTGGACGGCAAGGAAGCCGTCAGCTTCCTGGTCCGCGTGAAGGAAAGCATCGAGGATCCGCGCCGCCTGATGCTGGATCTCTGATCCTCGTCGCCTGGGCAGGGCCGGTGGCGCCGTTGCATCCGCAGCGGAACCGCCGGCCCTTTTTCGTGCCCGCCTTTTTGGGGTTGGGCCTGAGCCCCGCCTGGCTCGCCATCCCCTTCCTGCAGTCGCTCGATCCCGGCGATCTCGGCTTCATCCTGCGCAGCCCCTTCGCGGTGCTGCTGCCCTTGCCCGCGCTGGTCGCCGCGCTGCCGCCGCTGGGGTGGCTGCTGGCGCGGCGCTGGCCCTTCGGCCTGGCGGTGCTGGCCGCGCTGCCCTTCCTGCCGGCCTGGCCCCTGGTGGTCGCGGATTTGCTGGGTGGCGCCGATCTCAGCCCGCCGGCGGCGCTGCTGCTGCTCGCCGCCCCCGCCTGGGCCTTCCTCATGATCCGCGCCGCGATGCGCGCGGGGAATCCCATCGCGTGAAACAACCGGGCGTTGCTATCGCGGCCCCTGCCGGCTGCGCATGATGCGCGGGCCCTGCCCGAGCCCTGCCGATGCTGATTCTCGCCTTCGCCTTCCTCGCCCTGGCCGCCGCGCTCGAATACCGCGCCCGCTCGGCGCAGCTGCTGCGCATGGATCCGCGCTCGGACCGCGCCTGGCGGCTGCTGGCCACGGTCTGCGGCGTGCTGGCGGGGCTTGGCCCGCTGGTGGTGATGGCGCGCGTCAGCGTGGGGCAGGGGGCGGCGGCCTACCTGGCGGGCGCGGTCTTCGCCTTCGCCGGCGCCTTCACGCCCCCCCGCCTCTGGCCGATGATCTCCCCCGCGGCGGGCGTCTTCGGCATCGGCCTGCTGGCGGGGGCGCTGCTGCGCTGAGGCGCCACCGGCCCACGGGGCGCCGTGGACCGATGCCCTGCGTCAGGACCGCGGAGTGGCCGCTATTCGATGGCGCGGAAGCCGGTGGCGCGCACCACCTCCGCCCAGCGCCGCGTCTCGTCCCGCATCAGGGTGGCGAAGGCCTCCCGCCCCCGCCCGGCCGGGCGGAAGCCGGCTTCCGCCATCCGCGCCCGCAGCGGGGCCGCCGCCATGGCGGACAGCACGCCCGCTTCCAGCGACGCCACGGTGGCGGCCGGCGTCGCGGCCGGCGCCACCAGGCCGAACCAGGAATGGAAGGACAGGCCCGGATAGCCGCTTTCCGCCAGCGTCGGCACGCCGGGCAGCAGCCCCGCCCGTTCCGGCCCGCTGACCGCCAGGGCCTTCAGCCGCCCGGCCTGCACATGCGGGGCCACCAGCGCCAGGCTGCCGAACATGCCCTGCACGTCGCCGCCCAGGATCGCCGTCATCGCATCGCCCGTGGCGCGGAAATGCACGGCCTCATGCCGCAGCCCCGCTTCGTTCGCCAGCATGGCGGCGCCGAAATGCCCGGGCGTGCCGGCGCCGAAGGTGCCCATGAAGACCTGCGGCCGCGCCCGGCCCCAGGCGATGTAGCCGGCCAGGTCATTCACCGGCAGGCTCGCCGGCACGACGAAGGCGAAGTCGATCGCCGCCACCTCCGCCACCGCCGCGAAGTCCCGCGCGGGGTCATAGGGCAGGCGGGCATAGGTGCTGGGCGCCATGGCCAGCTGCCCGACCTCCCCGAACAGCAGCGTGGTGCCATCCGGCGCGGCGCGGGCCACTTCCTGCGCCGCGATGGCGCCGGCCGCGCCCGGCCGGTTGTCCACCACCACGCCCGCGGGCCAGGCTTCCTTCAGCCCGTCCGCCAGCATCCGCCCCACCAGATCCGGCCCGCTGCCGGCGGGGAAGCCCAGCACCAGGCGGACCGGCCGCTCCGGCAGGGCCGCCAGGGGCGCGCGATGGGGGGCGGCGAAGGGGATCATCAGGCCGGCCGCGGCCAGCAAGGAACGGCGCGAGGCGTTCATGGTCGTCACTCCCTGGGATTATTATGCTGCATAATGCTCTGACCCGAGGGAGGATTTGAAGATGGAAAACAGCGCGCAGCCCGCGATGCGCTTCGTGGCGGAGGTCCGCGCCGGCGTCGGCGCCCCGGTCAGCCTCGGCGCCGGCCCGAATGGCGAACGCCGCGTCATCGCCATCCTCGGCGGCACCATCGATGGGCCGGAGCTGCAGGGGGAGGTCCTGCCCGGCGGCGCCGACTTCCAGCTGATCCGCCCCGATGGCGTGACGGAGATCGAGGCCCGCTACACGCTGCGCCTGGCCGATGGCGCGCTGGTCCAGGTGACGAATCGCGGCCTGCGCCACGCGGCGCCGGAGGACATGGCCCGCCTGCTTCGGGGCGAACCGGTGGCGCCGGAGCGCGTCTATTTCCGCACCACGCCGGTGTTCGAGGTCGCGGCCGCGCCGCATCTCTGGCTGACCCGCAGCCTCTTCCTGGGCTACGGGGAGCGCCGGCCCGATTCCGTGCTGATCCGCATCTACGCGGTCTGACCCTTCAGGGGGATCAGCACCGCGGTCAGCCATTCGGCTGGCGGCAGGCTGCGCGGGTCGTTCAGGTAATCCTCCCGCGCCGGCTGGTCGCCCGGCTCCTCCCCGCTGTTCGGCAGCCATTCCCGGTAGAGCCAGGTATAGGCGCCCTCCAGCTCCGCATAGGGGCCCTTGAAGACCAGCGCGGCGACGCGGGTGGGCGGCAGCTCGATGATCCGCACGCCCTCGGTCGCCTCCACCCCGGGCGGCACCGTCATCCCGGCGTCGGATCGCAGGTCCTTCTCCGGCACCGATTGCGGATCGTCGTGGTAGAGCGCGATGAACCGCGCCTCCGGCGTGATCAGCCCGCGCGGGCCGGCCCAGGCCATCAGCCGGTCATAGACCGGGCCGATCGCCTCGTATTTTCCCCGGTGGGGCAGGGCGGCGAGGCGCAGCGCGGGCTCCTCGCGGATCGTCACCTCGAACATGGTGGGCTCCTCGGGGGTGGGTGGGGGCAGGGGCGTCCCGATCCCGCCGGCATCGCGATAGGCGGCGGGCGGCGTGCCATAGGCCTGGCGGAAGGCGCGGGTGAAGGCGGCGGCGCTGCCATAGCCGCAGCGCTTCGCGACGGCCGCCACCGGCAGCCCCTCCCGCACCAGCATCGCCGCGGCGCGGGACAGGCGTTCGCGCGCCAGCGTCTCGGCCGGCGTCTCCCCGGTCAGTTCCCGGTACAGGCGGTGGAAGTGGAAGGGGCTGAAGGCGGCGGCTTCCGCCATCGCCTCCAGGCTCGGCGGGCGGGTCAGGTCGCCGGCGATCAGCGCCATGGCGCGGGCGATGCGGCGTCCGTAGTCGATCTGGGTGCGGGCTTTCGGCATGCCGCCATCATGCCCCGTCCCCGCTTGATCGCGCTTGCGCAATTGGCGGCCTTGAACCCTGGCGCCCGGCGCGTATGGTCCCGCCGCAGAAGGCAAGGCATCAGGACCACCCAACCATGGCAGACAGTTTCGACGTCATCGTGATCGGCGCCGGCCCCGGCGGCTATGTCTGCGCGATCCGCGCGGCGCAGCTCGGCATGAAGGTCGCCTGCGTCGAGAAGCGGGCGACGCTGGGCGGCACCTGCCTCAATGTCGGCTGCATCCCCTCCAAGGCGCTGCTGCAATCCTCCGAGCATTTCGAGGAAGCGACCCACAAGCTGGCCGAGCATGGCGTGAATGTCGGCCAGGTCTCGCTCGACCTGGCGCGGATGCAGGCCCGCAAGGGCGATGTCGTCGGCGCCAACGTCAAGGGCGTGGAATTCCTGTTCAAGAAGAACAAGGTCACCTGGCTGAAGGGCGCGGGCCGCATCGTCGCGGCCGGCCAGGTGGAGGTGGAGGGCACCACCTACGCCACGAAGCACATCGTCATCGCCACGGGCTCCGAAAGCACGCCGCTGCCCGGCGTGACGGTGGATGAGAAGCGCATCGTCACCTCCACCGGCGCCTTGGAGCTGGAGACGGTGCCGGGCCACCTCGTCGTCATCGGCGGCGGCGTCATCGGGCTGGAGCTCGGCAGCGTCTGGCGCCGCCTCGGCGCGCAGGTAACGGTGGTGGAGTTCCTGGACCGCATCGTCCCGGGCATGGATGCCGAGATCGGCAAGGCCTTCGAACGGACGCTGGCCAAGCAGGGCATCAAGTTCAAGCTGAAGACCAAGGTGACGGGCGCCACCGTCACCGATACCGGCGTCACGCTCTCGACCGAGCCGGTCGGCGGCGGCGCGGCGGAGACGCTGGAGGCCGATGTCGTGCTGCTGGCCATCGGCCGCCGCCCGCATGTGGAAGGCCTCGGCCTGGCCGAGGCCGGCGTGGCGCTGGATGAGCGCGGCCGGGTGAAGACGGACGGCCATTTCGCCACCAATGTCCCCGGCATCTGGGCGATCGGCGACGTGATCGTGGGCCCCATGCTGGCCCACAAGGCGGAGGATGAGGGCGTGGCCCTGGCCGAGCAGCTGGCCGGCCAGAAGCCCCACATCAACTACGATGCCATCCCGGGTGTCGTTTACACCTGGCCGGAAGTCGCCAACATCGGCAAGACGGAAGAGGAGCTGAAGGCCGCAGGCGTCGCCTACAAAGTAGGAAAATTCCCATTCACCGCGAATGGCCGCGCCCGGGCCATGGCCTCCATGGACGGCTTCGTGAAGATCCTGGCGGACAAGGAGACGGACCGCGTGCTCGGCGCCCATATCCTCGGCCCCGATGCCGGCACGCTGATCGCGGAGATCGCGGTGGCGATGGAATTCGGCGCCAGCGCCGAGGATGTCGCCCGCACCTGCCACGCCCATCCCACGCTGAACGAGGCGGTGAAGGAAGCCGCCCTCGCCGTGGATGGGCGCGCGCTGCACATCTGAGGGGCTGATGATGCGGGCGTCCTGGGGAAGGCGCTGCCTTCCCCAGACCCCATCCGCCAGGGGGCAGAGCCCCCTGGACCATCGTCAATTGCCCCCGGTCCAGGGTCCGGCTGGACCCTGGCGGGGGGTGCAGGGGGGCGGCGCCCCCCTGCGAGCCACCCGCACCTGATCAAGTATCTCGGCTCCAAGCGCGCCCTGCTCGGGCAGGTGTTGCGCGCCGTCGGCGCCGCGGCCGGGGAGGGCGCGGTGGTCGCGGACCTCTTCTCCGGTTCCGCCCGCGTCGCCCATGCGCTGAAGGCCGCGGGCTGGCGCGTGGTGGCGAATGACCACCTCGCCTTCGCGCATGCCCTGGCGCTCGGCACCGTGCAGGCGGATGCGGAGCGCTGGTCCGTCCCGGCCCGCAGCATCCTGGCCAAGCTGGCCCACCTGCCGCCCGCGCCCGGCTGGTTCACGCGCACCTATGCGGAGACCGCGCGCTACCTGCACCCCGCCAATGCCGCCCGGCTGGAGGCGGTGCGCGAAGCGATCGAGCGCCTGGACCCCGAGCCCGAGCTGCGCGCCGTGCTGCTGGCCGCGCTGCTCCAGGCCGCGGACCGGGTGGACAGCACGGCCGGCCACCAGATGGCCTTCATGCGGGAATGGGCGCCCCGCGCGCTCAAGCCGCTCGAGCTCCGCCTGCCGGAGCTGCTGCCCCGCCCGGCCGCCGGCCCCTGCCTGGCGCTGGCGGAGGATGCGCTGGACCTGGCCGGCAGCATCGATTGCGACGTCGCCTATCTCGACCCGCCCTACGACCAGCACGCCTATCTCTCCAACTACCATCTGTGGGAGACGCTGGTGCGCTGGGACCGGCCGGAGGTCTATGGCCGCGCCGCCAAGCGCGTGGAATGCCGCACCCGGCGCAGCGCCTTCAACAACCGCCGCGCGATCGGCCCGGCCTTCGCCCGCCTGGTCGGCGCGCTGCGCGCCCGCACCCTCGTCGTCTCCTTCGGCGCGGAGGGTTTCCTCCAGCGCGCGGAGCTGGAGCGGATGCTGGCGGCGCGGGGCTTCCTCCGCGTGCTGGAAATCCCGCATCGCCGCTATGCGGGCACGCGGCTTGGCATCCATAACGGGCGTGGCGAACGCGTCGGCACCCCCGGCGCGGACACCACCACCGAACGGCTCTATGTCGTCAGCGACCGGCGGCTCGACCTGCCCGCCGACCAGCCCTGGGCCGATGCCGTCCCGCGAGAGGATCCCTGCCATGCCCGAGACCCCGACTGATCGCCGCGCCGAGGGCATCCGCCGCCTGGCCGAGCATATCGGCGGGATGCTGCAGGCCGACCTGGTGCTGCGGCTCTGGGATGGATCGACGGTGAAGCTGGGGCCGGCGGCGCGGGACGACCTGGCCATCGCCATCCGCGACCCCGCGGTGCTGACGCGGCTGGTCCGCCGCCCGAAGCTCGGCACGCTGATCGAGGGTTTCGCCACCGGCGCCATCGGGATCGAGGGCGGCACGCTGCTCGACCTCGCCGCGCGGGCGGAAGGCGGGCGGCGGGGGCTGCTGAAGAAGGTGGACAAGGGCCTGGCCGCCCGCGCCCTGCTGCCCTTCCTGTTCGGCTCTGGCCCCAAGGCGACGGACCATGGCTGGCGCGGCCCGGGCGATGCCGCGGAATACGGCAAGGGGCGCGACGACAAGGCCCTGATGCATTTCCACTACGACCTCTCCAACGCCTTCTACGCGCTCTTCCTCGACCCAGAGATGGTCTATACCTGCGCCTATTGGCCGACGCCCGAGACCACGCTGGCGGAGGCGCAATTCGCCAAGCTCGACCTGGTCTGCCGCAAGCTCCGCCTCCAGGCCGGGGAACGCCTGCTCGATATCGGCTGCGGCTGGGGCGGCATGGTGATCCATGCGGCCACGCATTGGGGCGTGCACGCCACCGGCGTGACCCTGGCCGAGGAGCAATACGCCTATGCCGTCGAGAAGGTGAAGCGCCTCGGCCTCCAGGACCGCGTCACCATCCTCCTCAAGGATTTCCGCGAGCTGGACACGCCCCCCTTCGACAAGGTTTCCTCCATCGGCATGTACGAGGCCGTGGGCCTCGACAATCGGGAGGGCTACTTCAAGGGCGTGAAGGAACGCCTCCGGCCGCGCGGCGCCTACCTCCACCACGCCATCGCCCGGCCGATGAAGAAGAACGAGAAGGAGTTCCGCAAGAAGCGCCCCGAATTCGAGGCATTGGTAAAGTACATCTTCCCGGGCGGGGAGCTGGACCACCTCGGCGGCACGCATGACGCCATGGAGCGCAACGGCTTCGAGATCCATGACGTGGAGGGCCTGCGGGAGCATTACGGCCGCACCTGCCGCGCCTGGACGGAAAACCTCCATTCCAACCGCGACGCCGCCATCGCGGAGGTGGGCGCGGCCAAGACCGATCTCTGGCTGCTCTACCTCGCGGGCTGCGCGCTGGCCTTCGAACGCGGCACGGTCGGCATCTTCCAGACGCTGGCGACGCGCCGCGCCCGCGGCCCCGCCGGCCTGCCCGCCACCCGCGCCGACCTCTACCGATAGGGGCCCCGGGCCCCCATCTACCCTGCCATGATGGAGTTCCGGCCTTCCCTCTCCCGCAAGATCGCGGGCTGGTCCCTGCTGTTCCTCGGCGCCATCGGCTTCGTGCTGCCGGTGCTGCAAGGGGCGCTCTTCACCGCGCTCGGGCTGTTCGTGCTGCGGCACCAGTATCTCTGGGCGCATCGCGGCCTCGGCTGGGCCGGCGAACGCTGGCCGAACGCGGTCGCGAAGGTGGAGGAGATGGAAGCCCGCCTCATCGCCTGGGGCGGCCGCAAGCGCGAGGGCCTGAGGCGCCTGCTTCGCCGCGGCTGAACCTCCCCCGCGAAACCCGCGGCGCCTTCTCTCGTTCCTAGGGCACGACGCCACCGAACCGGAGACAACGCCATGAACCGTCGCCGCCTCATCCTCGCCAGCGCCCTCGCGCTGCCCGCCATGCCCGCCTTCGCGCAATCCTCCTCGGGCCTGCTCAACCTCTTCGCGGGCACCGGCGCCGGCGCCAACGCCTTCGTGGAACGCGTGACCATCGCCAGCAACTTCGAGATCGATTCCAGCAAGACCCTGCTGGAAAAGAGCACCCATCCGCAGATCCGCGACTACGCCAACCGCATGATCGCCGACCACACCGCGATCCTCGCCGAACTCCGCGCCCTGCCGGACGCCGCCACGCGGCTGCCCGCCGGCCTCGACGAACGGGCGCAGGAGAAGCTGATCCGCCTGCGGAGCTTCGAGGGCGATGAGCTGAACCGCTGGTACGTCCAGATGCAGGTGGACGGCCACAAGGAGACGGTCGAGATCTTCGAGGCCTATGCCGCGAATGGCGACGTGCCGCGCCTGAAGGAATTCGCGCAGCGCCACCTGCCCTCCATGCGCGCGCATCTCGCGGCGGCCGAGGCGCTGCAGGCCCCGCGCCCGCCGCAATAATCCGTCCCCACCGGCTTGGCCGGGGCGGCGGCGCGTAGCACCCTTCGCGGATGCTGCGCGTCGCCATCGGCCTCGGTATCGCCCAGACCATCGCCTGGGCCTGCACCTACTACCTGCCCGCCGTCATCGCGGTGGCGGCGGCGGAGGCGCATGGCGTCTCCCGCACCCTCGTCGTCGGCGCCTTCTCCGCCGCGCTGCTCGTGGCCGGGCTCTGCTCCCCCCGCGTCGGCCGCGCGATCGAGGCCGGGGGAGGGCGCAGCATCCTCGCCGTCTCCGCCCTCGTCATCGCGCTCGGCCTCGCGCTGCTGGGGCTGCTGCCGGGCCTCTGGGGCTGGACGGTCGGCTGGTTGGTGCTCGGCTTCGGCATGGCGATGGGACTCTACGAGGCCGCCTTCGCGACGATGGGAAGGCTGTTCGGCCAGCAGGCCAGGCGCGGCATCACCACCATCACCCTCTTCGCCGGCTTCGCCAGCACCGTGGGCTTTCCCATCGGCGCCGCGCTGATGCCGATGCTGGGCTGGCGCGGGCTCTGCCTGCTCTACGCCGCGGTGCATGTGCTGGTGGTGCTGCCGATCTACTGGTTCACCGTGCCGCCCGGCGTGCCCACCGCCACCGCCACCGCCAAGCCGCGGCCCGATGCGGCGGCGCTCGCCTGGGCCCGGCGCGCCTTCCTGCTGCTGGCCGCCTTCTTCATCCTGCGCTCCACCATCTCCGCCGTCTTCGGCGTGCATTTGATCGCGCTGCTGGAGGCGCTGGGCCTCGGCGTCGCGGCCGCCGTCGGCATCGCCGCGGCCGTCGGCGCGGCGCAGGTGGGCGGGCGGCTGATGGAATTCACGCTCGGCGCCGGCACCCATCCGCTGAAGGTCGCGAAGCTCGGCGCCACGCTGCTGCCGGCCGGCGTCTTCGCGCTGCTGCTGGCGGGCCCCGTCGCGGCGCTGCCCTTCGCGCTGGCCTATGGCGTCTCCAACGGCATCCTCACCATCAGCCGCGGCACCGTGCCCCTCGCGCTGTTCGGGGCAGAGGGCTACGCGGTGCTGATGGGCCGCATGGCCATGCCCGTGCTGGTGGCGCAGGCGCTGGCGCCCACGCTCGCGACGCCGCTGGTGGAAGGCCTGCCCGCCATGGCCGTCTTCGCCATGGCGGGGGCCATGGCGGTGGTGGCGCTGGGATGCCTGATGCTGGTGGTGCCGCGCCCTTCATCCTGACGGCTATTCGCTGGTCTTCGCCGCCGTCACCGCCGTCTGCAACTCCGCCTCCGTGAAGGGGCAGGTGCCGTAGCCGATCTCCATGGCGATGATCGCCTGCATCAGCGCGATGCTGGTCTTGTCGTCGAAGGTCAGCTTGTCCGTCGCGCCCTTGCCGATCTTCTTGCCGACATAGGCGATGTAGCCCTTGGTGTCGTTCTCGGAGGAGGGCGCGTATTCCGTCAGGATCTGCGTGATGGTGGTGAAGCGCTTGCCCTTCATCTTCACATCCATCGCCAGCGCCCGCAGCCCCTTGGCCATGGTGATGAAGGTCACCGGCCCGGTCGGCTGCTGGATATTGGCCTTCCCGGAATAGGCGATGCCCTGGACCATCAGGTTGCCGGGGTTGTTGCGCTTGTAGCCGACCGTCTCCTTGTACCGCTCATCCGGCTTGGCGGCGGCGATGTCCTGGGCCATGGCGCTTCCCCTCCCTGCCGCCATCCGGCGGTTCATTCGATGGCGGAACGCTACGCCCGCGCCGCATCCGGCGCCATGCCCAAGCGCTGCGCAGCGGCGGCCGGAACTGCGTCGCCAGGGGGCGTATGCGAAACCGCGGGCACCATGCCGGCCCCGGTTTGCGGCATCATTGCACTGGCTTCACCTTTGCTCCTTCCACCCCATGCCGCGTCGTGGGGAGCACGGGATGGATGGCTTGGGCGCGACCATGGCAGGGGCTGCGCAAGCAGCCTGGCCGCTACGCATCGCGCAGGGTGCGCTCCGGCTGCTGCGCCGCCTGGTGGACCTCACGCTGATCCTGCTGCTCGGCATCATGATCCTGGCCGTGCTGGCCCAGGTCGCCGGCCGCTACGTCTTCAACTTCTCGATCGGGGAGGCGACGGAACTCGCCACCTTCGCGCAGATCTGGATGGTGCTGCTCGGCGCCGGCTACGCCATGCGCGAACGCCTGCATGTCTCGATCGAGACGCTGGTGGAGATGCTGCCGCCCCTCCTCGCGCGCCTCCTCATGCTGCCGGTCGCGGCGCTCTGCCTCTGGTTCCTCTGGGTCGTCTTCGATGGCGGGCTGCAGCTGCTGGAAATCGGCGCCATCCAGACCAGCGCCGCCCTGCAGATCAGCATGGAGATCCCCTATGTCGCGCTGCCCGTCAGCGCCGCCTACCTGGCGCTGGAAGCGGCGCTGGCCTTCGGCGGCATCCTGCTGGGGCTGAAGCCCATCACCACCGGCGGCGGCGTGCGGGTGGATTGAGATGATCCTCACCTTCGGCTCCTTCCTCGCCCTCCTCGCCGCCGGCGCGCCGATGGTCTTCGTGCTCGGCGTGGCGGGCGCGCTGACGCTCGCCATCACGGGGCAGACGCCGCTCGTCGTCGTGGCGCAGCGCCTCTACAACGGGCTCGACAGCTTCCCCCTGCTGGCCATCCCCTTCTTCGTGCTGGCCGGCCTGATCATGGAACAGGGCGGCATCGCCCGCGCCATGGTGGGGCTCGCCACCGCGCTGGTGGGCTGGGTGCGCGGCAGCCTCTTCATGGTCGCGACCGTCACCGCCACGGGGCTCTCCGCCATCTCCGGCTCCGGCAGCGCGGACACTGCCGCCATCTCCTCCATCCTGCTGCCGGAGATGCGCAAGCGCGGCTACGACATCGACTACGCCGCGGCGGTCGTCGCCTCCGCGGGCTCGCTCGGCCCCATCATCCCGCCTTCCATCATCATGGTGGTGCTGGCGATGATCAGCGATCTCTCGGTCGGCGCCATGTTCCTCGGCGGCATCATCCCCGGGCTGATCGGCGCGGCGGGGATGATGGTGGGCCACTGGCTCTACGCCCGCCGCGAACCCGAACGCTACGCGGATGCCGAGCCCTTCAGCGCGCCGCGGCTCTGGACCGCCTTCGTCGCCGCGCTGCCCGCGCTTTCCATGCCGATCATCGTCGCGGGCGGCATCATCCTCGGCATCGTCACGCCGACGGAAGCGGCGGTGCTGGCCGTGGCGGTCGGCATCCTCGTCGGCCTCTTCGCCTACAAGGAACTGAAGCTCTCGCAGCTTCCCGCCATGATGCTGCGCGCGGCCGGCATCTCCTCCGCCGTCATGATCATCATCGGCACCGCCTCCATCTTCTCCTGGCTCGTCGCCGTGCAGGACGTGCCGCGCCTGATCAGCCTGTGGTTCGAGGCGCATATCGGCTCCGCCTGGACCTTCCTGCTGGCGGTCAACGTGCTGCTGCTGATCGTCGGCATGTTCATGGAAAGCATCTCCGCCCTTCTGATCCTGATGCCGGTGCTGATGCCCGTCGCCATCGCGATGGGGATCGATCCGCTGCATTTCGGCGTGGTGGTGGCGATCAACCTCTCCATCGGCCTGATCACGCCGCCCTACGGCATCTGCCTCTTCGTCGCCTCCACCGTCGCCAAGCGGTCGGTGATGCAGATCTCCCGCGTCATCTGGATCCCGCTGATCCCGCTCATCCTCATGCTGCTGCTCAGCACCTACGTCCCCGCCGTGGTGCTGTGGCTGCCCCGAACCCTGCTGTAGTCGAGAAGGAATCGAAGCCCATGGCCTTCACGCTCCGCCGCCGCGCGCTGCTGCCGCTCGCGGCCCTCGCACTGCCCGCGCTCCCGCGCAGCCCGCTCGGCCAGGCGCCCCTCATCCTCCGCGCCGCCCACACCAATGCGGTGGGCGAGGTGCAGGATGAGGGACTGAAGGTGATGGACCGCCGGCTGCGGGAGATCACCGGCGGCCGCGCCGGGCTGCAGATCTTCGCCAATGGCCAGCTCGGCAACGAATTGCCGATGATCGAGGGCGTGGCGCTCGGCACCATCGACCTCGCCGTCCCCTCCCACGCCGCGCTGGCGAATTTCGTGCGGGAATTCCAGCTCTTCGACATGCCCTTCCTCGTGTAGGACTACGCGCATCTCGCCCGCGTCGCGACCGGCCCCGTCATGCCCGAACTGGCGGAGGCCTCGGCACGCCGCAACTTCCGCCTGCTCGGCCTCTACTCTTCCGGCATCCGCCACCTGATGACGCGCGATCCCGTCCCGACATTCGAGGCGCTGCGCGGCCGCAAGGTGCGCGTGCAGCAGAACCCCGCCCATGTCGCCGCCTGGCAGGCCTTCGGCGCCAATGCCACGCCGCTGGCCTATGGCGAGCTCTACGGCGCGCTGCAGGTCGGCGTCGTCGATGGCGCGGAAGCGGCCTACACCAACTATGTCGGCCAGAAATTCTACGAGGTCGCGAAGAACTGGGCGCCGATCGGATGGCTGGCGCTGACCGCGCCCGTCATCATGAGCGAGCGGAAATTCGCGACGCTGCCCGCCGACATCAAGGCGGCGATCCAGCAGGCCGCGGAGGACTCCGCCGTCTGGGAACGCAACCTGGTCGTGGAGGGCGAGGCCGCGCTGCATCAGCAGGTGGTCGGCCACGGCGTCACCATCACCCAGCCCGACCGCGCGCCCTTCGTCGCCGCGGCCCGCCCCCTCTATGACCGCTTCCTCACCAGCGAGGCCGACAAGCGCCGGCTCCGCCTGGTGATGGACACGGCGGGGGCCTGACGCCATGGCCTCCACCCTCGCCGCCTGGCGTGCCGCCGCCGCCCGCCGCGGCCTCGGCATCCGCGACCTCGGCCCCGCCATCGGGGTCGAGATCACCGGCGTCGATCTCACGCAGCCCGAAGACCCGGAGATCACCGCCATCCTCCGCGGCGCCTGCGTGGAGCGCACGCTGCTGCTGCTGCGCAACCAGCAGGCGCTGACGCCCGCGGGCTATGTCGGCTTCGCCCGCCGCTTCGGGGATGAGCTGGACCTGCACAGCCGCCGCGACCTCTGCCACCGCGACCACCACGAGATCTTCGTCGTCGGCAATGTGGTGGAGAATGGCCGCGCCGCCGGCGCCGCCAAGGTCGGGCTCAACTGGCACACGGACCATTACCACCTGGCCCATCCCGCCCTCTTCACCTTCCTCCATGCCATCGAGGTTCCGCCCGAGGCCGGCGAGACCCGCTACGCCAACGGCATCGCGGCGTGGGAGGCGCTGCCCGAGGCGATGCGCGCCCGCATCGCCGGCCTTCGCGTCCTGCACAGCCGCGCGCGCCTCTACCGGGACCTCTTCCCCGACGCGACGGAGGAACAGGCCGAGGCCGAGGCCGCGCGCTTCCCCGACGTCTCCCATCCGCTCGTCCGCACCCACCCGGAATCCGGCCGCCGCGGCCTCTATCTCGGCGGCGAATGGGGCTCGATCATCGAGGGGCTGCCGGAGGACGAGGCCAGGGACCTCTTCGCCGAACTCCTGGCCCATATGACGAAGCCCGATTTCGTGCATGAGCACCATTGGCAGCCCGGCGACGTGCTGATGAGCGACAATCGCTGCAGCCTGCACCGCGCCACCGAATGGGATGAGGGCCGCCACAAGCGCCGCCTGCACCGCCTGATCCTGCTGGACGACACGCGCCCGGCATGAGAGGCAGGCGGCGGAAAGCTGCTACACTCCCCCCGTCGGGGGGAGAATGGCGCTGTCGATCGACGAACATGGCTGGTCCGATGCCTGGCGGGATGCCTTCGCGCCGCATGCCCGCGCGGGCCACATCCCCGGCCGCATCATCGTCCAGCAGCGCGAATACAACCTGGTCATCACCGAGGCCGGCGTGCTCAACGCCCGCCTCTCCGGCCGCCTGCGGCATGAGGCGCGGGAGGGCGGCCACCCCGCCGCCGGGGATTGGGTGGCGCTGGCCGCCAAGCCGGCGGAGGGCACGGCCACCATCCACGCCGTCCTGCCCCGCCGCACCGCCTTCATCCGCCGCGCGGCGGACAGCGTGCGCACGCTGCAGGTCATCGCCGCCAATATCGACGTCGTCTTCGTCGTCACCTCCCTCAACGCCGACCTGAACCCGCGCCGGCTGGAACGCTTCCTCGCCGCCGCCTGGCAGAGCGGCGCGCGGCCCGTGGTGGTGCTGACCAAGGCCGACCTGGCCGAGCAGCCCGAGGCCCGCGCGGCGGAGATCGCGGCGCTGGCCGCGGGCTGCCCCGTCGTCATCGTCTCCGCCCGCAGCGGCCAGGGCCTGGCGGCGCTGCTGGCCCATGTCGCCCCGGGGGAGACCTGCGTGCTGATCGGCTCCTCCGGCGTCGGCAAATCCACCCTGGTGAACACCCTGCTGGGGGAGGAGCGGATGGCCACCCAGGATATCCGGGCGGATGACGCCAAGGGCCGCCACACCACCAGCCACCGCCAGATCGTCCTGCTGCCTGGCGGGGGCATGATCCTCGACACGCCCGGCATCCGGGAGGTCGGGCTGGTCGATGCCGAGGAAGGCGTCGTCACGGTGTTCGAGGATGTCGAGGCCCTGGCCGAGGCCTGCCGCTTCAGCGATTGCGGCCACACCAACGAACCCGGCTGCGCGGTGCGCGGGGCGCTGGAATCGGGCGCGCTCGACCCCGATCGCTGGGCCGCCTTCCGCAAGCTCTGCGACGAACTCGCCGCCGCCGCCGCGCTGAAGGACCGCGCGGCGCAGGAAGCGGACCGCATCCGCGCCGCGAAGCAGCAGCGTTCCTACCGCAAGGCCAGGACGAGGCTGCGCGGCGGGGATTCCTGAGTCAGGTCATGCTCGCCGTCACGCCGCCATCGACGAAGATCAGCTGCCCCGACACGAAGTCGCTGGCCGGGGAGGCGAGGAACACCGCCGTGCCCGCGATCTCCTCCGCCTGCGCATAGCGCCCCGCCGGGCAGCGGCGCGTGACCATCGCCAGCCATTCCGGGTTGGTCAGCAGCGGCTTGTTCAGCTCCGTGTCGAACCAGCCCGGCCCGATCGCATTGGCCTGGATGTTGTAGGGGCCGAGTTCCACCGCCAGCGCCCGGATGAACATCTTGAGGCCCCCCTTGGCGGAGGCATAGGGCGTGATGGTGGCCCGGCCGAGGTCGGAGGCCAGCGACCCCGTCGCGATCACCTTGCCCCGCCGCCGCTCCTTCATCCCCGGCACCACCAAGCGCGACAGGCGCCACAGCGCGGTCAGGTGCGTGTCCAGCACGCTGTACCAGCCCTCCTCCGTCGTCTCCTCGACGGGCGCGCGATGCTGGTTGCCGGCGTTGTGGACCAGGATGTCGATCGGGCCGAGCGCCTTCACCGCCGCCTCCATCGCGGCACCGTCGCGGACATCGAAGGCGCTGATGCGCGCCGCGAGCCCATCGGCGCGCAACGCCGCCGCCTGCGCCTCCAGCGCCGCGGCATCCCGCCCGTTCAGGATCACCTCCGCCCCCGCCTGCGCCAGGCCGCGCGCCATGGCGGCACCCAGCCCCCGCGACGCCCCGGTGATGAGCGCGACGCGCCCCGTCAGGTCGAATTGCCGCGCATGGGCGGCGCGGGCGGTGTCGTTCATGGCGGTTCTCTCCCCTGGGTGTCCGGGCAAGCCTGCCATCGCTTCGCGGTCAGGGGGAAGGCGCTGGCCTCCCCCGGCGCCCCTCAATCCGCGCGCGGATGCGCCTTCTGCCACGTCTCCAGCAGCGCCGCGGCATCCACCCGCGTGTAGCGCTGCGTGGTGGACAGGCTGGCATGGCCCAGCAGTTCCTGGATGGCGCGGAGGTCCGCGCCGCCGCCCAGCAGATGCGTCGCGAAGGAATGGCGCAGCGCATGCGGCGTCGCGTGCTCCGGCAGCCCCGCCAGCCGCCGCCAGTGCCGCAAGGACCGCTGCGCCACGGCGGGGTCCAGCCGCGCGCCCCGCGCGCCGATGAAGAGCGGGCTGTCCGGATGCCGGTCGGGGTGTTCCCGCAGCCAGGCCTCCATCGCCTGGCGCACGGCGGGCAGCACCGGCACCAGGCGCTGCTTGTTGCCCTTGCCCGTCACCAGCAGCGCGGCCTCCGACCCCGCCCGCGGCGCGTCCCGCACATCCAGGGCCAGCGCCTCCGCGATGCGCAGCCCGCAGCCATAGAGCAGGGTGAACAGCGCCACGTCCCGCGCCGCCTGCATCCGCGGCTGTTCCGACCGGTCGGGGTCATGCACGCCCCCGATATTCGCCGCGATGTCGCGGGCATCGGCGGCGGAGAGCGCCCGCGGCACCGGCGCGCCCGCGCGCGGCCCGCGCATGCCGGCCAGCGCCGCGACCGTATGCCCCTGCCGCCGCGCCAGGTCGCGCAGGAAGCCGCGGATCGCCGCCAGCCGTCGCGCGCGGGTGGCATTCGAATCCCCCTCCCGCGCCCGCGCCGCCAGGAAGCCCCGGATATCGGCGGGCCGCAGCGTGGCGAGCGCGGTCGTGTCCGGCACCTCGCCCAGGTGCCGGGTCAGGAAATCGACGAACAGCGCCAGGTCAGCGCCATAGGCCTCCACCGTATGCGCGCTGGCGCGGCGTTCCTGCGCCAGCATCCGCAGCCAGGCGGCGACGGCCTCCGGCGCCTCCATCAGCGGGAGAGGGCGGCCGCCACCGCGCGCCCCAGGAAGGCGATGGTCGTCACCGCCTGCCGCGCCGGCAGCGCCGCGGCATCCCGCGCGCCGAGCGCCAGCAGGCAGGGCGTGCCGCACCACAGCGGCACCCGCGCCACCGCGTCCCGCGTCACCAGGGGCGCGGCCTCCGCATGCAGCAGCTCCGCCTCCGTGATCTCGGTGCGCACCCGCGCATCCCGCCCGCGCCCGACCAGCCGGGTGACGGAACCCGGCGGCAGCAGGCGCACGCCATGGCGGGGCAGGGAGGTCTCCGCCGGCGCCCGGCGGCCCGGCAGGAAGGAAGGCGCGCCGGCGGGCTCGGCGAAGAGGGCGCAGCTCTCCACCCGCAGCAGGGCCGGCAATTCCTGGCTCACCGTCTCCGGGATGTCGCGGGACCGCATCAGCGCCAGCACCGCCAGCCGGACGCGCAGCACCAGCGCGGCGCCGGCCCGGCCATCATCGATCGCGGCCTGGACCTCGGCCTCCAGCTGCCGGGTCCGGGCGCGTTCCGCGGCGACCATCGCCGCCATGTGATCGGCCAGGTTCTCCCCATGCAGCCGGCGCGGCGGCACCAGGGCGCGGTAGAGATCCGGGTGCCGGACCAGGAAGTCCGGATGGTCGCGCAGATACGCCGCGACCTCCTCAGCCGTCGGTGCGGGGCCAGCCGCGGCCTGCGCCGCGGTCGAGAGGCCACCCGCGGCCGGGGCCGCGGGGTCGAGGGAGGTCGCGGCGTTCGATGTCACAGGATGCTCTGCCCGGTCTTCGCCCAGTCGGCCAGGAAGGCGGCAAGCCCGGCCTCGGTCAGCGGATGCTTGAGGAGCTGGCGGATCACGGCCGGCGGCAGGGTCGCCACATGGGCGCCCAGCTTGGCCGACTGCACCAGGTGGATCGGGTGGCGGATGGAAGCGACCAGCACTTCCGTCTTCAGCCCGGGATAGTTGCGGTAGATCTGGACGATGTCCGCGATCAGCGACATGCCGTCGGTGGAGATGTCGTCCAGCCGGCCGACGAAGGGCGAGATGAAGGTGGCCCCCGCCTTCGCCGCCAGCAGCGCCTGGGCGGCGGAGAAGCAGAGCGTGACATTGACCGGCGTGCCTTCCTGCGACAAAGCCCGGCAGGTGCGCAGCCCCGCTTCCGTCAGCGGCACCTTCACGCAGACATTCGGCGCGATGCCCCGCAGGAACCGCCCTTCCGCCAGCATGCCCGGGAAGTCCGTCGCCGTGACCTCCGCGCTGACCGGCCCGGTGGTGATGGCGCAGATCTCGGCGATCACCTCCGCCATCTTCCGCCCGGACTTGGCGATCAGGCTCGGGTTGGTGGTCACGCCATCGACCAGGCCGGCTTCCGCCAGGCTGCGGATATCGGCCACATCGGCGGTATCAACGAAGAACTTCATCAGGCTTGGTCCCTTTGGCCAATCGGCTGGCGCATCCCCATCTGAGGATGCACCGGCGGGAAAGCGAAAATCGTTTCGCTTTCGTTCACTGCGGAGCTTATAGCATGCGCCCCTCCGGGCGGAAGTCTCCGGCCCCGAACCAACCTGCCGGCGTGGCTTCCGCGCCACGGGTCCGCGTCCTGCTGCCCCTGCCGCTGGCCGCCGGTGCCTATGACTATCGCCTTCCCCACGGCCTCGAAGCCCCCCTCGGCGCCTTCGTCGTCGTGCCCCTGAATGGACGCGAAACCCTCGGCGTGGTTTGGGACGGCGAAGCCGATCCGGCGCTCTCCCCGTCACGACTGCGCGATGTCATGGCGGTGCTGGATGTTCCACCCATGGGGGAGACGCTGCGCCGCTTCGTCGAATGGGTGGCCGCCTATACGCTGAGCCCCCCCGGCGCCGTGCTGCGCATGGCGATGTCGAGCCCCGGCGCCTTCACGCCGCCCGCCGCCAAGGCCGGCTGGCAGCGCGCCCCCGCGGAGGGCCGCAACGCCCCCGACCCGCGCATGACGCCCGCGCGGCTCCGCGTCCTCGAAGCCCTGCCCCCCGGGGCGGTGCTGTCCGGCACCGCGCTGGCGGAGGCCGCCGGCGTCTCCCCCGCCGTGGTGCGGGGCCTGGCCGATGCCGGCCTGCTGGTGCCCGCCCTGCTGCCGGAAGACGATCTCTTCCCGCCGCCCGATCCCGACCATCCGGGCCCGACCCTGCTGCCGGACCAGGCCGCCGCCGCCGCCCGGCTGCGGGGCAAGGTGGCGGAACGGCGCTTCGGCGTCACGCTGCTGACCGGCGTCACGGGGTCCGGCAAGACGGAAGTCTATCTCGATGCCGTCGCGGAATGCCTGCGCGCCGGCCGGCAGGCGCTGGTGCTGCTGCCGGAGATCGCCCTCTCCGCCCAGTGGCTCGACCGCTTCCGCGCCCGCTTCGGCGTGGCCCCCGCGCTCTGGCATTCCGAACTCGGCAGCCGCACCCGCGCCCGCACCTGGCGGGCCGTGGCGGAGGGGGGCGTGCAGGTCCTGGTCGGCGCGCGCTCCGCCCTCTTCCTCCCCTTCCCGGACCTTGGCCTGGTCATCGTGGATGAGGAGCACGAGACCGCCTTCAAGCAGGAGGACGGGGTCGTCTATCACGCCCGCGACATGGCCGTCGTCCGCGCCCGGCTGGCCCAGGCGGCCTGCATCCTCGTCTCCGCCACGCCCTCGCTGGAGACGCTGAACAACGTCGAGGCCGGGCGCTACGACCATGTGGACCTGCCCGAACGCCACGGCGCCGCGGGGATGCCGGGGGTGGAGGCGATCGACCTCCGCCGCGATGCCCCCGAACGCGGCCGCTTCATCGCACCGCCCCTGATCGAGGCGATCCGGGACACGCTGGCCCGCGGCGAACAGGCCATGCTGTTCCTGAACCGCCGGGGCTACGCGCCGCTCACGCTCTGCCGCGCCTGCGGCCACCGCATGCGCTGCCCGAACTGCACCGCCTGGCTGGTGGAACACCGCGCCCAGCGCCGGCTGCAATGCCACCATTGCGGCCATGCGGAACCCATCCCGCCCACCTGCCCCGAATGCAACGCGCCGGGCACGCTGACCCCCGTCGGCCCCGGCGTGGAACGCGTGGTGGAGGAAGCGACCGAGCTGTTCCCCGATGCCCGCCGCATCGTCATGGCCAGCGACACCATCCCCGGCCCCGCCGCCGCCACCGCGGCGGCGGAGGCCATCGCCACCCGCCAGGTGGACCTCATCATCGGCACCCAGATCGTCGCCAAGGGCTGGCACTTCCCGCATCTGACGCTGGTCGGCGTGGTGGATGCGGATCTCGGCCTGGCGGGCGGGGATCTCCGCGCCGCCGAACGCACGCTGCAGCTCCTCCACCAGGTTTCCGGCCGCGCCGGCCGCGCCGAATCCCCCGGCCGCGTGCTGCTGCAGACCTTCAACCCGGACCACCCGGTGATGCGCGCCCTCGTCTCCGGCGACCTCGAGGCCTTCATGGCGGAGGAAGCCGCCGGCCGCCGCCCCGGCCACTGGCCGCCCTATGGCCGCCTCGCCGCCCTCATCGTCAGCGCGGAGGATGAGCGCGAAGCGGACCGCGCCGCGCGTGACCTCGGCCTCGCCGCCCCCCGCGCGGAGGGCGTCGAGATCCTCGGCCCCGCCCCCGCGCCGCTCGCGCTGCTGCGTGGCCGCCACCGGCGGCGCCTGCTGCTGAAGGCCCGCAAGGACGTGCCCGTGCAGCCCCTGCTGCGCGACTGGCTCGCCCGCGTCAGGCTGCCCAGCAGCGTGCGCGTGCAGGTGGACGTGGACCCGGTGGGGTTCCTGTAGCGGGGCGCGGGCGGCGGCCGC
This sequence comes from Falsiroseomonas ponticola, assembly GCF_016805305.1. Lineage (GTDB taxonomy): Bacteria > Pseudomonadota > Alphaproteobacteria > Acetobacterales > Acetobacteraceae > Falsiroseomonas > Falsiroseomonas ponticola. The sequence continues at coordinate 165,291 of NZ_JAERQN010000003.1, forward strand.
GCCTCCCCCCACCGCCGCCCGGCCATGCTACACGCCAGGGATCATGGCGATCGATTTCCTCGGGCTGGAGGCGTTCCTGTCGATTGCGGAACGGGGTTCGTTCCGCAAGGCGGCGGCGCATCTCAACCTCTCGCAGACCGCGCTGTCCCACCGCATCCGCAAGTTCGAGGAGGGGCTCGGCCTCCGCCTGCTGGCGCGCACCACCCGGCAGGTGACGCTGACGCCGGCCGGGCTCGACCTGGTGGCGCGGGCGCGCGCGCCGGTGGAGGCGCTGAACACGGCGGTGGCGGAGCTGCGCGCCGGGGCGGGCAGCGCCCAGCAATCCGTCACCATCGGCTGCCTGCCGACCATCGCGGTGCATCACGTGCCCCGCCTGCTGGCCGATTTCTCCGCCGCCCACCCCGCCGTCACGGTCAAGGTCTTCGACAATTCCGCCAGCGAGATCGCGGAGCGCGTGGCGCGCGGCGAGGCCGAGTTCGGCATCACCATCGTCTCCGCCAATCGCTGGGACCTCGACATCGTGCCGCTGATGACGGAGGCCTTCGTGCTGGCCTGCCCCGCGGCGCACCCCTTCGCGCATCGCCCGCATCTGGCCTGGGCGGATCTGGAGGGCCAGGCCCTGGTCCGCGTCGCCCCCCATACCGGCAACCGCGCCCTGCTGGATGAGGCGCTGGGCGCGAAGCGGGAGGCGATGGACTGGCGCTACGAGGTCCAGCACCTCGCCACCGCCATCAGCATGGTGGAGGCCGGCATCGCGCTGGCCGTGGTGCCGCGCCTGGCGGTGGACGCCGCCGGCACCGCGGGCGTCGTCGCCGTGCCGTTGCGGGACCCGGCGGTGGTGCGCCGCCTCGGCGTCGTCTCCCGCCGCGGCGTGCCGCTCTCCCCAGCCGCGGAGGCGCTGCTCGCCCTGCTGCGCCAGCGCTTCAAGCCGAAAGCCCTTTCCCCCCGACGGGGGGGTGGGACGCATGCGTCCAATGGTGGGTGAGGGGAGGGCCTCCCCACTCATGCACGTCCCCGCATAATCCCACCGTTCTTTCCATTTGTCGCATGACGGCCCCGGCGCCATATGGGCGGGCAATCGGCCACCCCAGGGGAAACGCATGCCCAAGACCGGATTCGTCGTCACCGCCCATCCCGGCGATTTCGTCTGGCGCGCCGGCGGCGCCATCGCGCTGCATGCGAAGCGCGGCTGGCGCGTGAAGATCCTCTGCCTGTCCTTCGGGGAGCGCGGCGAGAGCCAGTTCGCCTGGAAGGACCCCAGCGCCACCGTCGAATCCGTGAAGGCCGCCCGCAAGGCGGAAGCCGAGGCCGCCGCCGCCGTGCTGGGCGCGGAGATCGAGTTCATGGATGCCGGCGACTATCCGCTGGTGACCACGCCCGCGATGATGGACCGCGCCATCGACCTGTTCCGCGAACTGAACCCGGCCTGGGTGCTGACGCATTCGCTGAACGATCCCTACAACCTGGACCATCCCGAGGCGACGCGCTTCGCCCAGGCCGCGCGCATCGTGGCGCAGGCGATGGGCCACAAGCCCGGCCCCGGCTACAGCTACGCCGCGCCCCCCGTCTTCCTGTTCGAGCCGCACCAGCCCGAGCAATGCGGCTTCCAGCCCAACGTCATCCTCAACATCGACGAGGCCTGGGACACCAAGCGCAAGGCCTTCGAATGCCTGCCCGCGCAGAAGCATCTCTGGGCCTATTACGAGCGTGTGGCGCTGAACCGCGGCATGCAGGGCGGCCGCAACTCCGGCAAGGCGATGACCTACGGGGAGGCCTATCAGCGCCTCTTCCCGTCGATCCTGGACGAGCTGGCGTAATCATCGTGGAGGAACTGCAAGGCTGGGTGGGCCGCGCGCGGGAGGTGGCGGACGAGATGTCCGCCCCTGCCGCGCGGCGCATGGCCGCGATGCTGGACCAGGCGGCGCCGGACCTTTCGCCCGGCGCCGCGGTGCCGCCCTTCTGGATCGCCATCCTCTTCGACGACGCCCAGCCGCAGTCGCGCCTCGGCGCGGATGGCCATCCCGAGAAGGGCGAGTTCCTGCCGCCGGTGCCGCTGCCGCGCCGCATGCTGGCGGGGCGGCGCCTTCGCTACCTGGCGCCGCTGCGCATCGGCCAGCCCCTGACGCGGAAGTCGGAGATCACCGCCATCACGCCGAAGGAAGGCCGCAGCGGGAAGCTCTGCTTCGTCACCGTCCTGCACACCGTCACCGGCCCTGATGGCGTGGTGGCAACGGAGGAGCAGGACATCGCCTATCGCGAAGCCTCGACGGGCGCGGCATCCGCGAAGCCGGAAGCGCCCGCGCCGAAGCCCGATGCCGCCTGGCGCGTGCCCTTCACGCCCGACCCCGTGCTGCTCTTCCGCTACTCCGCCCTCTGCTACAACGGCCACCGCATCCACTACGACGTGGATTATGCGCGGGAGGCGGAGGGTTATCCCGGCCTGGTCGTGAATGGCGGCCTCAGCACGACCATGCTGCTGGATGCCGCGATGAAGCAGGCCCCTGGTGCCGCGCTCGCCAGCGCCGATGTCCGCACCATGCGGCCGCTCACCTGCAACCGCCCCGCGACACTCTGCGGCACCGCGCCCGACGAGCAGGGCAACCGCACCCTCTGGCTCGAGGACGAGACCGGCGCCATGGCGCTGCGCATCCAGGCGAGGATTTCGTAAGATGCCAGGCCCGCTCGACGGATTGCGCGTCCTCGACCTCTCCTCCGTCGTCGTCGGCCCGGTCTGCACCGGCGTGCTCGCCGAACAGGGCGCGGAGATCATCAAGCTCGAAAGCCCGGAAGGCGACCTGCTGCGCAAGCTCGGCGGCAAGGGACGCACGCCGGGGATGGCGGGGAAGTTCCTGAACTTCAACCGCGGCAAGCGATCGATCTGCCTCGACCTGAAGCACCCGAAGGCGAAGGACGTGCTGCGCCGCATCGCGCTGCGCTGCGACATCCTGGTCACCAACATCCGCCCCGACGCGCAGAAGCGCCTCGGCGTCGATGCGGCGACGATGGCGGAGGCCGCGCCGCGCCTCATCCATTGCTCCATTGTCGGCTTCGGCACGGATGGCCCCTATGCCGGCAAGCCGGCCTACGACACGGTCATCCAGGGCGTCTCCGGCGTCGCCGGCTGCTTCGAGGCCAGCACGGGGGAGCCACGCTACGTCCCCATGCTCATCGCCGACCATGTCTGCGGGTTGATCGCCGCGCAGCAGATCGGCTTCGCCCTCTACCGGCGGGAGAAGACGGGCAGGGGCGAGAGCCTCGAGATCCCGATGTTCGAGAACATGGCAGGCTTCGTGCTGCAGGAACACCTGGGCGCCATGTCCTTCCGCCCGGCGCTGGGCGTGCCCGGCGACCTCCGCGTGCTGAGCCCGGAGGCGCGGCCGCTGAAGACGCAGGACGGCTACATCTGCGTCTCCGCCAACACGGATGCGCAGGCGCATGGCTTCTTCGACGCGATCGGGCGGCCGGAGCTGAAGACCGATCCGCGCTTCGCCACCGTCACGGCGCGCACGGCGAACACGAAGGACTATTTCGCGCTGCGCGCCACCGCGCTGACGGGCCGGCCGACATCGGAGTGGCTGGACCTCTTCACCCGCTACGACGTCCCCGCCATGCCCTACAACACCATCGAGAGCCTGCTGACCGACCCGCATCTGCGCGCGACGGGGATGGTGCGGGAGGAGGAGCACCCGACCGAGGGCCCGACCTTCGCGATCGGCGCCCCCAACAAGCTCTCCGGCGGCATGGCGCCACCCTTGCCGGCGGCACCCCGCCTCGGCGCCGATGGCCCCGCCATCCTGGAGGCCGCGGGCTTCTCGCCTGACGAGATCAAGGAACTCGCGCAGCACGGCGCGCTGAAACAACCGGGAGAAACGCCATGAACCGCCGCACACTGCTTGCCGCCGGCGCCGCGCTGGTCGCGGCACCGCGCCTGGCCCGCGCCCAGGGCAATTGGCCGGAGCGCCCGGTGCGCGTCATCGTCCCCTTCACCCCCGGCGGCACCACGGACATCCTCGGCCGCGCCATCGCGGCGGAACTGCAGGAAGCCTTCAACCAGCCCTTCGTGATCGAGAATCGCGGCGGCGCCGGCGGGACGGTCGGATCGGAAGTCGTCGCCCGCGCCACGCCGGACGGCTACACGCTGATGATGGGCCATATCGGCACGCTGGCCGTGAACCCCTCGCTCTACCGCAACCTGAGCTTCGATCCCGCCACGGCCTTCGCCCCCATCGGCCTGATGGCGATCGTGCCGAACATCCTGGTGGTGAACCCGCGCAAGGTCGCCGCCAACAACGTGCAGGAACTGATCGCGCTGGCCAAGCGCCGGCCCGGCTCGCTCACCTACGGCTCCGGCGGCAACGGCTCCGCGGCCCATACCGCCATGGTCGCCTTCTGCCAGGCGACGGGGACGGAGATGGAGCACATCCCCTATCGCGGCACCGGCCCGATGATGAACGACCTCATCGCCGGCACCATCGACCTGACGCTGACCGGCGGCCCCGCCGCGCTGCCGCCCGCGCGCAGCGGCCTGGTGAAGGCGCTCGGCGTCTCCTCGCTCCGCCGCCTCTCCTCCGCGCAGGATATCCCGACCATCGCCGAACAGGGCGTGCCTGGCTTCGATGCCACGCAATGGTACGGGCTGGTCACCACGGCCGGCACGCCGCGCCCGATCATCGACCGGCTGAACGAGGCGCATAACCGCATCCTCAACGGCCCCCGCCTGCGGCCGCGGCTGGAGGCCGAGGGCGCGGACGCGGCGCCGGGCACGCCGGAGGAATACCGCGACTTCATCGCCCGTGAGCGCGCCCGCTGGGGCGAGCTGATCCGCGCCACCAACATGCGGCCGGACTGAAGAAGAAACACAGGGAGAGCGACCACATGACCCTCATCACCCGAAGGGGCGGCGCGCTGCTCGGCGCCGCCGCCCTCGCCACGTCAGCGCTACCCCGCGGCGCTGCCGCGCAGCCCGCACCGCTGGCCAATCCCGGCTTCCACCGCTTCAAGGTCGGCGGCTTCACCGTCACGACCCTGTTCGACGGCACCGCGCGCCTCACGCTCGACGGCTTCGTCGGCAACGCCACGGTGCCGGAGGTCCAGGCCGTGCTGGCGGAAAGCTTCCTGCCGACCGACCACTACCTGACGCCCTACACCGTCACCGTCGTCGATACCGGCCGCGCCGTGGTGATGTTCGATGCCGGCACCGGCGGCCAGCTCTCCCCCCAGGCCGGGCGCATGGCGGCGAACATGGCGGCGGCGGGGCTCGACCCCGCGCGCATCACCCATGTGGTGTTCACGCATTTCCACGGCGACCACATCACGGGCCTCACCACCGCGCAGAACCAGGCGGTCTTCCCGAATGCGGAGATCGTGGTCCCCGCGGCCGAATGGCGCTTCTGGACCGATGCCTCCAACGAGGGACCAGCCCCCGCGCGGCAAAAGCCCAACTTCGCGAATACCGCGCGCCGCTTCGGCCCCTACCAGGGCAGGATCCGCCAGGTGCAGGATGGGCAGGAGGCCGTGCCCGGCATCCGCGCCGTCTCCGCCTTCGGCCATTCGCCGGGCCATACGTGCTGGCATGTCAGCGACGGCCCCGCGCAGCTCATGGTGCTCGGCGACATCACGCATCGCCCCGAACTCTTCGCCCGCCGCCCCGAACTGCAGGTGATGTTCGACTTCGACCCGGTCGCGGCGGTGGAGACGCGCAAGCGCATGCTGGACCGCGTTGCGACGGACCGCATCCACGTCACCGGCTACCATTTCCCCTTCCCCGCGCATGGCTTCATCGCGAAGGACGGTGCCGGCTTCCGCTACATCCCCGCCGATTGGAGCGCCTCGTGATGCGCCGTCGCCTCCTGCTGGGTGCCGCCCTCGCGCTGCCCGCGCTCTCTGCCCGCGCGCAGGCCGGCTGGCGGCCTGACCGCCCGATCCGCATGCTCGTCCCCTTCGCCGCCGGCGGCGTTGCGGACCTCACGGCGCGGGCGGTGGCGAGCCGCATCGCGGAGCGCCTCGGCCAGCCCGTCGTCATCGACAACCGCCCGGGCGCCGGCGGCATCGTCGCGGGTCAGGCGCTGATGGGCGCGGCCCCCGATGGCCACACGCTGCTCGTCGCCTCCAACGGCACCGCCATCAGCCGCGCCCTGTTCCGCCAGCTGCCCTTCGACCCGCTGCGGGACTTCGCGCCGGTGGTGACCATGGGCGCCTTCCCCATCGCGGTGGTGAACGCGCCGAATTCGCCGGACGCCACCATCGCCGCGCTGCTGGCGCGGCTGCGCGCCAATCCCGGCCGGCTCAACATCGGCACCATCAGCGCGGGCAGCACGCAGAACCTCTCGGCGGAGCTGTTCAAGATCCGCACCAACACGCGGTTCGAGACCATCGCCTTCCCCGCCACGCCCCAGCTGATGACGGCGCTGCTGCGCGGCGACGTCGATGCGGCCTTCGAGATCACCGGCCCCATCGCCGGCCAGGTCGCCTCCGGCGCCATCCGCGTGCTGGCCACCACCGCCGCGACCCGCGCGCCGACCCTGCCCGATGTGCCGACGCTGACTGAGGCCGGCGTGCCGGACTATGACGTCGCCAGCTGGAACGCCATCGTCGCCCGCACCGGCACGCCGGCCGAGGCCATCGCCGCCATCAACGCCGCGGTGAACGAGGCGTTGGCGAGCGGCGACCTCCGCCAGGCGCTGACGCAGGTCGGCGTGGAGCCCCGCGGCGGCACGGTCCAGGCCATGGGCCAGCTGCTGGCCGCCGACACGGCGCGCTGGGCGGAAGTGATCGAGAAGGCAGGAATCGAACGCCAGTGAGACAGATCCCCACCTGCAAGGGCCCCGATCCCGATACCCGCAAGCCGCGCCTGGTGCTGCCGCCCGGCGCCGTCGATGCGCATTGCCACGTCTTCGGCCCCGGCGACGTCTTCCCCTATGCGGCGGACCGCGCCTACACGCCGCCCGATGCGCCCTATGAGGGGCTGGTCGCCCTTCACAGGAAGCTCGGCGTCTCCCGCGCCGTCATCGTCCATGCCTCCTGCCACGGCAGCGACATGACGGTGACGCTGGATGGCATTGCGCGGTCGAATGGCGCCATGAAGGGCGTCGCGGTGGTCGATCCCGGCGTCACGGATGCGGAACTCGCGCGGCTCGATGCCGGCGGCATCCGCGGCGTGCGCTTCAACTTCGTGAAGCACCTCGGCGGCATGCCGGACATGGCATTCTTCCAGCGCGTGCTGGCGCAGGTGGAGCCGCTGGGCTGGCATGTCGTGCTGCATCTGGATGCGCAGGACATCGTGCCGCTGGCGCCGGTGATCTCCGCCATCCGCGTGCCCTTCATCATCGACCATATGGGTCGGGTGAAGGCGAAGGACGGCGTCGATCAGCCGGCCTTCCGCCAGCTGCTCGACCTCATGAAGAACCCGCTGGCCTGGGTGAAGATCTGCGGCTCCGAACGCGTCAGCAGCGCCGGCGCCCCCTTCACGGATGCGGTGCCCTTCGCCCAGGCGCTGCTGGCCGCGGCACCCGATCGCTGCCTCTGGGGCACGGACTGGCCGCATCCGAACATCGCCGGCGACATGCCCAACGACGGCGACCTGGTCGACCTGCTCGGCGCCATGACCGACGACGCGGACCTGATCAAGCGCGTGACGTTGGACAACCCCGACCGCCTCTACTGGGCGCGCTGACTCGAAAAGCCCTCTCCCCCCCCCCTTGCTCTCCCCTTGAGGGGGGAGAGGGTTGGGTGAGGGGAGGGGCCCCTTACCCCCGCTGGTACCGCCGCGGCGGCGCCTTCATCTCCGCCATCGTGATCACGGGATGCGGCCCCGGGTTTCGCCGCCACATCGACCAGTTCAGCACGCAGGCGAAGGTCACCCAGGCGAGATACGGCACCATCAGCCACGCCGCTGTCGCGCTCACCGGCGCGAAGGTCACGATGCAGGCCAGGATGGAGGCCCAGAGCGCCAGCGCCTCCGCCAGCGCCAGCCCCAGCCGCCGCACGCCGAAGAACAGCACGGACCAGAGCGCGTTCAGCACCAGCTGCACCGCCCAGATGCCAAGCGCGAGCTGGAACCCCTCCACCCGCCAGACCAGCCAGGCCGCCACCGCGATCATGATGTAGAGAAGCGACCAGGCGACGGGAAAGGCCCAGTCCGGCGGCAGCCAGTTGGGCCGGTCCAGCCGGTCATACCACTCCCCCGGCTTGAAGACCGCGCCGGTGCAGGCGGCCGCGAAGCACGCCGCGAAGAAGCCCAGAAGGCCGAAGGTCGATTGCCAGTCCATGCGCGGGGACATGGGCGCAACCGGCGCCCCTGTCCACCGCAATCGAAGGTCAGCTCACCTTGAGGCCCGCGGCCTCGATCACCCGTGTCCACTTGGCGTTCTCGGCGCGGACGAAATCGCCGAAGGGCCCGGGTTCCAGGAAGAAGGCGCGGCAGCCATTGTCGTTCAGCTGCTGCACCACCTGCGGCGTCTCCGTCGCCCGCTTCAGCGCGGCCGACAGCCGGGCCACCACCGGCGCCGGCAGCCCGGCGGGCCCCACGATCCCCCACCAGGGGGCGGCGGTGAAGCCGGGCAGCGCGGCCTCCCCGATCGTCGGCACCTCCGGCGCCTGGGCGGCCCGCACCCCCGTCGTCACCGCCAGCGCCTGGATGCGGCCCGCCCGCACATTCTCCTGCACGGTCGAGAAGGCATCGAAATAGTAGTCGAGCCGCCCGGCCACCAGGTCCGTCGTCGCCTGGGCGGAGCCGCGATAGGGCACATGGGTCGCGCGGATGCCGGCCGCGGTGTTGAAGGCCTCCGCCGTCAGGTGGCTGGTCGATCCCTGGCCGGAGGAGGCGAAGTTCAGCGCGCCCGGATTGGCGCGCGCATGGTCGATGAAGCCCCGCAGCGTGGTCGGCAGCCCCGTGCGCGTCACCAGCGCGAAGGGCCCGTCGCCGATCGGGCCGATGAAGCTGAAGTCGCGGTCGGGGTTCCAGGGCGTGTCGCGCTCGATCAGCGGACGATAGAAGGACCCCGCGCCGGCGATCAGGATGGAATAGCCATCGGGGGGCGATTTGGTGACGTTCTCCGTCCCGATCGCGCCGCCCGCCCCCGCGCGGTGGTCATAGACCAGCGCCTGGCCGAGATGCGGCACCATCGCATCGCCCACGATGCGCGCGATGTTGGCGGTGGCCCCGCCCGGCGGCCAGGGGATGACGAAGCGGATCGGCCGCGTCGGCCAATTGTCCTGCGCCAGGGCCGGGGCGGCCAGCAGGGCCGCCGAGCCGGCCAGCAGCGCGCGTCGCGTCGTCATCGATCGAACTCTCCGTCTGTCCCGCGGGCATGTTGCGCGATGCAGCATGAGGACCGCAACATGTCCGGACCAATCCGGAAGAAACGCATGGCCCCCGTCCTCCACCTTGGAAGTGCCTGGTCGTCATCCTGGTCCATCGTGGGATGGATGGCCTGCCGGCTCGGCGGCCTCGCGGTCGAGGAGAACCGCATCTTCCTCTCCCGCCCCGATTCGCCGCCGAAGCTGAGGGCCATCTCCCCCTCCGGCCGCGTGCCCGCGCTGCATGTGGACGGCCCAGGGGGAACCATGGTCCTCTGGGACAGCCTCGCCATCGCCGAATGGCTGTGGGAACGCGACCCGACTTGCGCGATCTGGCCGAAGGACCCCGTGAAGCGCGCCTATGCCCGCTGCGTGGCGGCCGAGGTGCACAGCCATTTCGACGATGTCCGCAACGGCCTGCCGATGAACCTCATCAAGCGCTGGCCGATCCGCGATGGCCTGCCCAGCAACGTGAAGCTCATGGCCCGCCCGGGCGTGCGCGCCGGCACCGACCGGATGGAGGCGATGTGGCGCGACGCCCGCGCCCGCTATGGCGGCCCCTACATCGTGGGGGACGAGTTCTGCTTCGCCGACGCCGCCTTCGCGCCCATGTGCAGCCGCTACATCACCTATGGGGTGGAACTGGCGCCCGACAGCATGGCGTTCATCGCCAGCGCCATGCAAAGCCCGCTGATGCGCGAATGGCGCGCCCGGGCGGAGCGGGAGGCCGATGAGGTCGGCCGCGATATCGTGATGGCATCGCCCTGATGACGCCGATCGAACCCGCCCTCGTCGCGCAGCTTTCCGCCGTCGCGGTGCCGACGCTCTCCGCCATGCTCTATGCGCGGGGGCTCCGCACCCGCTTCCTGCACGGCATCGTCCCCGCCAACCCGAAAGCCGCCCGCCTCGTCGCCCCCGCCGTCACCATCCGCGCCATCCCGGTGCGGGAGGATCTGCGCGACGCGGTCCTGCGCGGGGAGGCACCGAACCTCCATCGGCGCTTCCTGTCGGAGGTGCCGGCCGGCGCGGCGGTGGTCTTCGCCACCGGCGGCGCCGCCCACACCTCCGTGCTCGGCGACATCATCGCCATGGCGCTGCACCGCAAGGGTGTCGCGGGGATGGTCGTGGACACCGGCGTCAGCGACCTGCCGGTGGTCGGGGCCATGGACTTCCCCGTCTTCCACGGCGGCGGCTCCGCCCCCGTGCCCTCCGGCGCCGCCGTCATGGTGGTGGACCGGGACCTGCCCGTCTCCATCGGCCCCGTCGCCATTTTCCCCGACGACATCATGGTGGGCGATGCCTCCGGCGTGATCTGCATCCCCCGCGCCATGGCGGCGGAGATCGCGGCCGAGGCGGTGGAGAAGGAGAAGCTGGAGGCCTGGATCCTGGAGGAGATCGCGAAGGGCGCGCCGCTGGAGGGCACCTACCCGCCGGACGCCGCGACCAAGGCCCGCTACAAGGCGGCGACCGGCGGCTGAGGGGCGCGCCCCCAGCCCCCGGCATCACGCCGCCTTCGCCTCCCCCGCCGCGACCAGCGCCGCCAGCCGGCGCCGGGTCGTCTCCTCCAGCCCTTCCAGCCGGCCGCGCAGCTGCCCCTGGCCGGCCGTCACCACCACCAGCGTGGCACCCGCCATGCCGAGTTCCGGCACGCTGACGCGGCACCGGTCGCCCGGCCGCGCCGGCAGCGCCGCCAGCAGCGCCATGCCGCCTTCGGAAATGTCGGCCACGCGGCCCGCCACCGCCATCCCGTCCGGCCCCGTCACCGTCGCCGGCGCGTCGCAGCGGCGGCGCGGTGCCTGGCGCCGGTCCACTTCCGGGGTGGAGCTGCGCACCACCGCCACCAGCGTCTGCTTCAGCGCCGCCACCGCCGCCCCGGCCAGGCCCGTCTCGCCCCGCACCTCCGTCAGCAGCGCCGTCGTCGTCGCCGTCTCCCGCGACACCTGCGCGATCCGCTCCGCCACCTCGCGCGCCGAATGGGTGGTCTGGCCGATGATGCCCGCGATCTCCCGCGTCGTGACGGCCTGCTCCTCCACGGCGGAGGCGATGGCGGCGGCCGCCACATCCACCTCCGCCACCGCGCCGGCGATGGCGCGCACCGCGCCCGTGGCGGCTTCCGTCGCGGCCTTCACCTCGGTGATCTGGCGCGTGATGTCGTCGGTGGCGCGCGCGGTCTGCGCGGCCAGCTGCTTCACCTCCCCGGCCACCACGGCGAAGCCCTTGCCGGCCTCGCCCGCGCGGGCGGCCTCGATCGTGGCATTCAGCGCCAGCAGGTTGGTCCGCGCCGCCACATCGGCGATCAGCGCCGCCGCGCCGCCGATCCGCGCCACCGTCTCCGACAGGGCCTGGATGGCCAGCGCGCCGCGCTCGCCCAGTTCCGTCGCCCCCCGTGCCGCGCCCGCCGTGCGCGACACCTGGGCGGAGATCTCCCCGATCGAGGCCGTCAGCTGCTCCGTCGCCGTCGCCACGGATTGCGACGCGGCCAGGGATTGCGCCGCGGCGGTCGCGACCGAGGCGCCGTCCCGCGCGATCGCCTCCGCCGATCCGCCGACCGAATCGGCGCCGGCGCGCAGCCGCTCCATCCGCGCCGTCACCTGGTCGATCGCCGCATGCACCTCATGGTCCACGCGGTCCGCCATGGCGCGCAGCGCCGCGGCGCGGTCGGCCTCCGCCGCCAGGCGCTGGCGGGCCGCCTCCGCATCCACCTCCTGCGCGCGCCGCGTCACCAGGCGCAGCGCCTCCGCCGCCGCCAGCACGCCATCGACCTCATCCCCGCCCGGCGCCGTGCGGCGCTGGGCGATGGGCTGCTCCACCTGCCCATCCGCCACCCGCGCCAGGGCGTCCACGGCGCGGCGCAGCGGCCCGGCGACCGCGCGCCCCAGCCAGGCCAGCACGCCCAGCACCAGCGCGATGCCGCCCAGCGCCAGCAGGATGGCCACCAGCAGGACCAGGCGCTGTTCCTCCCGCCGCTGGTCCACCAGCGCTTCCAGCGCCCGGCCCGCCTCCCGCTGCGCGGCCACCACCGCCTCGATCGCCCGGGTGGAGCCGGCGAACCAGGCCGGCGCCGCGATGGGATAGGGCGCGCCCTGGTCGGCCGCCGCCAGCACCGAACGGCGCAGCGGCAGCAGCGTGTCCTGCCACGTCGCCACCGCCTCTCGCAGCCCCTGCGCGACCGGCGCGGGAAGGCCCTCCGCCAGCGTGGCGGTGCGGGCCAGCGCCTCCTCCGCCCGCGCGGCGAAGCCGCCCAGCGCGCGCTGTTCCGCCGCACCCGGCGCACGGCCCTGGGCGATAAGCCCGTTCATCATGCCGCGCTCGCGCCCCGCCTGTTCCGCGGCCTCCGCCAGCGTGGCCCGCAGCGTGGCGAGCTGCGCGCCAAGGTCGCTGCTGGTCAGCGACCGCGCCTCCAGCAGCCCGCGCAGCGCCGCCAGCGCATCGATCTGCGCCGTGGCCGCGGCGAACCAGGCGGGCGGCGCCGGCAGGGTCGCGCTGCCGCGCGGCGCATCGATCGCGGCCCGCATCGCCGCCACCCGCGCCCGCGCCTGGTCGAGCCTGGCCCGCGCCTCCTCCAGCCCCGGCAGCGCCTCCAGCGCCTGGCCCAGCGCGGCCTCCGCCTGGTGGCGCGCCGCGCGCGCGGCCTCCATCGCGGCCGGGGTCGCGGCGGCGGGGTTGGCCAGGATGCCGTTGGTGGTGCCGCGTTCCACGGCCAGCGCCACGCCGGCCTCCACCATCAGCGCCACCCGGGCATTCACGGCCCGCTGCCGTTCCGCCATCCCGGCCTGGTGCGCGGCGGAAAGCCCGGCCTGGCCGAGCAGCAGCACGACTCCCGCGCCCAGCAGCAGCACGGGCAGGAGGATCTTGAGGCGAAGGGACAAGGCGGCGTTTCCTGCATCGGGGCGCCCCGCTGAAGGGGGCACTGGGATACAGGTTGCCTGGCCGATGCTAATGGCGTGTCAACGTTCGGATCGCGCCGTGCTACGCGGGGCTCGCGGGCCGCGCCGGGACGCTACCCCATGCAGCGCATGAACAGGGTGGAGGGATGCGCGATCTCCCCCACCTCCGCCGCGCTGCGCGCGGGCTGCTCGGCCAGCGTCGGGTTCACGCCGTTGGCGCGCAGGAAGGCCAGCGCCTCCGTCCCCTTCACAGCGAAGTTCACGTTCTGCGGGATGTCGCCGGTGCGCTGCGCGATGCGCTGCGCATTGAGCTTGGAGACGATGACGCCCACCACCTGGCCCGACATGTCGAGCAGCGGCCCGCCCGAATTGCCGGGCTGCACCGGCGCGCTGATCTGGTACTGCCGCTGGTTGTCCGCGAGGCCCGCCAGCGCCGAGATCTCCCCGGTCGTCAGCGTGGGGCCGGAGGAAAGCAGCCCCGCCAGCGGGAAGCCGTAGGTCACGACGCCCTCGCCACGGCGGACATTCACGTCCCGCCGGAAGGGCAGGGGGGGGCCGGCTTCCGCCGGCACCTCCACCAGCGCCAGGTCGCGGTCCCGGTCGCTGGCGATCACGCGGGCGGGCAGGTCCGCGCCGCCCGGCACGCGCACCCGCACGGCGCGGCAATCATCGATGACGTGGTGGTTGGTCAGCGCCCGGCCTGGCGCGACGACGAAGCCGGTGCCGGAGGACACCATCCGCCCCGTGCCCGCGCCGGGCTGCGGCGCGCCCGGCTTGCCCGGCACGCCGGCCTGCGGGCCGGGCGGAAGCGCCGGCGGCTTGGTGGTCGGCAGCGGCGGGAAGCCCGCCTGCGGCCCGGGCGAGGCGCCCGGCGCGGCGGGCTGGGGCTTGCCCTGCCCCATCGCATCCCCCCCGCCGATCAGGCCGAGGAGAAGGGCGGGTAGCAGGGCGGTGCGGAGGTTCATGGCCCGGCAGGATGGCGGGGCGCCGCCATCCCGGTCAACCTTGCCGAAACAGCGTGAAACGCCGGCCACCCCGCCCCGGCCCCGCCGCCGGGCAGGGCCGGCGATCAGGCCAGGCTGTACACCCGCACCAGCACCGCGAGCCGCGGCCGCAGGCTGTGCAGCGTGCCGACGAAGGCAAGCCGGTTCAGCCAGGCATGCGGCCCATCCGGCGCCGTCACCTCGATGGTCGAGAAGCGGTAATCCTCCGCCCCCTCCCGCGGCGCGACGACGACCTTGTTCAGCACGGTGATGATGGCGCCGTCCTCCGCCTGCATCTCGTACAGCGCCTCCAGCCGCCGCACGCCGTCGCGCCGCACCAGCTGCCGGTCCGCGCCGCCGGGCAGCACGCGGCCGCGGATGCGCGGGCCGGCGAAGACCCCGCCCGTGATCGGCACCATCCGCCGCTCGCCCAGCGGGCCATCCCCCATCGCCAGCGTCGGCGCCAGCTCCACCAGCGCTTCCCAGACGAATTCGCTGCGCGGCAGCACCAGCGGCACGTTGGGCTCCAGCGGCGGCGCGCCTTGCGCCAGGGCCGTTCCCGATGCCAGCATGCCCATCGCCCCCAGCGCCGCGCGGCGCGTGATCCTGCCGTCCATGGCCACCCTCCCTTGCCCGGGCGTCGCAGGAAATCCTGGCGCCCCGTCGCTTGATTGTTATACACCATAACCATCAAGCGAGCGGCGCGCCAAGCGCCGTCTTCTGGGGGAGGGCCCGCCACCATGATGTCCCGCCACGCCCGGCTGCTGGGATCGGCGCTCGCGCTGACCGGCAGCTTCGGCACCGCCGCGCTGGCGCAGGGGCGCGCCTGCGCCGACCTCTCCGCTCTCGCGCGCCCCGACCTGCGCATCACCCGCGCGGAGGCCATCCCCGCCGGCACCCTGCCCGCCGAGAACCGGGGCCGCGCCGCCCTTGCCGGGCCGGACCGCGCGCCGATGCCGGCGCATTGCGTGGTGGATGGCATGATCGCGCCGCGCAGCGGCGTCGGCGGCGTCTCCTTCGGCACCGGCTTCCAGCTTCGCCTGCCGGAGGCGTGGAACGGCAAGCTGCTGTTCCAGGGCGGCGGCGGCATGGATGGCGTCGTCGTGGAGGCGACGGGCGTCGTCCCCATCGCCGGCGCCACCGCCGCGCCCGCGCTGATGCGCGGCTATGCCGTGGTCTCCACCGATGCCGGCCACCAGGGGCAGGATACGCGCGACGCCACCTTCGGGCTCGACCAGCAGGCGCGCTACGACTACGCCCAAGGGTCCGTGCCGGCGGTGACGCGGGAGGCGACGTCGATCCTCGCCAGCCGCTACGGCCGCGCGCCGGAACGCCGCTACTTCATGGGCTGCTCCAATGGCGGCCGGCAGGGGATGCTGGCGGCGCAGCGGGACCCGCTGCTGTTCGACGGCATCGTCGCCGGCAATCCCGGCTTCCGGCTGAGCCGCGCCGCCGTCGCCCAGGCCTGGGACGTGCAGGCGCTGCTTCGCGCGGCGCCCCGCGACGGGGAGGGCCAGCCCGTGCTCGCGGCCTCGCTGACGCCGGCCGACATGACGCTGGTGGCGAATGCGGTGCTGGAAGCCTGCGACGGCGCCGATGGGCTGCGCGATGGCCTGATCCAGGCGCCCGCCGCCTGCCGCTTCGACCCCGCCAGCCTGCGCTGCCCCACCGCCGAGAAGACCGCCACCTGCCTGGCGCCGGCGCAGGTGGAGGCGCTGCAGACCGTCTTCGGCGGCGCCCGCAACAGCCGGGGAGAGGCCGTCTATGCCAGCTGGCCCTGGGATGCGGGCATCGCCTCCCCGGGCTGGCGCGCCTGGAAGCTCGGCACCTCGCAGACCGGCCGCCCCAACGCCCTGAACGCGACGCTGGCGGCCTCCTCGCTCGGCTATTTCTTCCTGACGCCGCCGCGGCCGAACCTGAACCTGGCGGCCTTCGACTTCGACCGCGACACGGCGATGACGGCGCAGACGGCCGCGATCAACGACGCGACGGGGACGATGCTGTCGAGCTTCGCGCATCGCGGCGCCCGCCTGCTGGTCTTCCACGGCAACAGCGACCCGGTCTTCAGCGCGAACGACATCACCGCCTACTGGCAGGAGCTGGCGCGGGATAATGGCGGGGCGGAAGCACTCGGCGCCTTCGCCCGCCTCTTCATGGTGCCCGGCATGGCGCATTGCGGCGGCGGCCCGGCGATGGAGGATTTCGACCCGCTGGCCGCGCTGGAAGCCTGGGTGGAACGGGGCGAGGCCCCCGCGCGGATCGTCGCCCGCGGCGCGAGCTTCCCAGGGCGCACCCGCCCCCACTGCCCCTTCCCGCAGCAGGCCCACTACACCGGCGGCGATCCAGAACGAGCCGAAAGCTTCGAGTGCCGCGCGCCGTGACTTGAAAAGCCCTCTCCCCCGGCGGGGGGGGTTGGACGCATGCGTCCAGCGGTGGGTGAGGGGGGCGCCCCTCCCTACAGCAGCCCCTCCCGCCTGAACGACAGGTGCCGCCCGTTCCCCATGATCAGGTGGTCATGGACGACGATGCCCAGCACCTTCGCCGCCGCCTTCACCTCCTGCGTCATCTCGAGATCCGCGCGCGACGGCGTGGGATCGCCGGAGGGGTGGTTGTGCACCAGGATCAGCGCCGTCGCCTGCAATTCCAGGCAGCGCTTCACCACCTCCCGCGGATAGACCGGCGTGTGGTTCACGGTGCCCTTCGCCTGCGCCTCGTCCGCGATCAACCGGTTCTTGCTGTCGAGGAACAGGATGCGGAACTGCTCGATGCTCTCCCGCGCCAGCGCGGCGTTGAGGTAGCCGATCAGCCGGTCCCAGTTGTTCAGCACCGGCTGGTCGCGCACCTCCGCCCGCATCAGCCGCAGCGCCGCCCCATGCACGGTCTTGAGCGCCGCGGCCCCGGCCTCCCCCATGCCCTCGACCTCCTGCAATTCGCGGGCGGGCGCGGCGATGGCATTCGCGAAACTGCCGAAGCGGGCCAGCAGCGCGCGGGCGATGGGCTTGGTGTCCCGCCGCGGCAGCGCCTGGAACAGCAGCATCTCCAGCATCTCATGGTCCAGCAGCGCATCCGGCCCCGCCGTCAGCAGCCGGGTCCGCATCCGCGCGCGATGGCCGAGATGCCCGGGCGGCGCCGCATCGTCGGGGCGGGAGGCGGCCTCCGGGAACAGCCCTTCCAGGCTCGCGGTGGCTTCGGCGAATTGCGGCTTCCGGGCCATCTTGTCCCCGCGGCGTTCGCCGCCGAGGGTGCAACGATCCCGCCCCCTTGTTCAACCCCTGCGTTCATCGGCGGCAGTTCACCAGCCGAAGACGACGGCGCCCATGATCCGCCCCGGCAGCATGGTGGCGGCGCCCGCGATGATCAGCCCGCCGAAGAAGATGGAGATCATCAGCCGGCCATGGGCGGCGGCGTTCCCCCGCCGCACCCGCAGCACCGCCAGCGGCAGCATCACCAGCACGCCGAGGGAGATCAGGTGGATGTAGGAATAGTGGTGATCCCGCGCGGCGCTGGTGATCCAGAAGGAGGACAGCGCGACGGCCGCCATCAGCACCACCCAGACCCGGCCAAGATGGCGATGCGGCAGGGTGCCGCGCGGCGCCACGAGCTGCACGGTGCCGAGCCCGAGGGCCGCGATCGCGGAGAAGGCGTGCAGCTGCACCATGGCGGGCGCGGCGAGGAGCGGGGCGAGGGTCACGACGGGCTGTCCTGTATGTGTATGTGAGTGACATTCACATAAAGCGGCCCCGCCAGGGGGTCAAGACGAAAAAGCCCCCTTCCAGGCCGGAAGGGGGCTCGATCGCCCCGACGATGCCGGGCGGGGCCAGACCGGCTTCAGCGTCGGCAGCGACGCTGAAACCGTCCAGAGGTTTGTTTTCACGCATGTTCCAGGCCGCCGGGCGATCCAGCCCGACTTGGCCATGCGTCAGGGTCCGTAGGGCGGCCGGTGCAGGCCCATGGGGGAGATGGTGAAGATCTCCACGCCGTCCTCGGTCACGCCCACCATGTGCTCGAACTGGGCGGAAAGGCTGCGGTCCCGCGTCACGGCGGTCCAGCCATCGTCCAGGATCTTCACCTCCGGCCGCCCGGCATTCACCATCGGCTCCACGGTGAAGAACATGCCGGGCTTCAGCGTCGGCCCTTCGCCCGGCCGGCCGAAATGCAGCACGTTCGGCGGTTCATGGAAGCGCCGGCCGATCCCGTGGCCGCAGAAGTCGCGCACCACGCTGAAGCGGTGCTTCTCCACGAAGACCTGGATGGCGTGCCCCACATCGCCCAGCGTGGCGCCCGGGCGGATCGCGGCGATGCCGCGCATCATCGCCTCATAGGTCACGTCCATCAGCAGCTTCGCCTTGGTGGAGGCCTGGCCCGCCACATACATGCGGCTGCTGTCGCCGTGCCAGCCATCCAGGATGACGGTGACGTCGATGTTGATGATGTCCCCGTCCAGCAGCACGCGCTCGCCCGGGATGCCGTGGCAGACGACGTGGTTGATGCTGGTGCAGGACGATTTGGTGTAGCCGCGGTAGCCGAGCGTCGCGGGGATGGCGTGGTTCGCCAGCGTGAAGTCGTGGATGATCCGGTCCAGCGCCTCCGTCGTGATCCCCGGCTTCACATGCGGGGTGATCATGTCGAGCGTCTCGGCCGCCAGGCGGCCGGCGCGGCGCATCCCCTCGAAATCGGCGGGGGAGTGGATCGTGATGCGGCGGCTTTCGCCGCCCTGCTGCTCCATCGTGGTCTGACCGTCCGGGCTGGCGTGAGGAATGTTCAATAAATGCGCCGCGCCCACCCGCGTTGCAAGCGCGCGCAGGCGCGGGGCTGCCCTACCCGAAAGGCGTCTCGCCGGTCTTCCGCTCCACCGTGCCCAGCGCATCCGCCAGGCGATGCGTGGCGCTGCCGGGCCGTGCCGGCTTCTGCTGGCTGTCATGCGGCGACCAGCCCGTCAGCACCATCAGCCGCAGCACCGGGTCGATCCCCTCCGGCCCCTTGGGCAGGCTGGCCGCCGCCATGGGCAGCAGGGCGCGGGGGGGTGTGCGCCGGTCCGCCGCCAGCACCGCATTCGCCTCCCCCGCCGCGCGCAGGTCGCCGAACAGGCCGAGCGCCGTGCGGTAGGCCAGCGCGACATTCTCCAGATCCGCCACCGGCAGCGCGAAGCCCGCGCGCTGCAGCAGCCCTGCGCCGTCGCGCAGTTCCGGGAAGGGCGAGACCCGCGGCGAGATGCCGCCCCGCAGCGCCGCCTCCGCCTGGCCGAGCGCATCCCGCAGCGGCTGCAGCGTGCCGAGCACGGGGAGGGAGGCCAGGAACAGCCCATCCGGCGCCAGCGCGCGGCGGATCTGCACCAGCGCGCCGGGCAGGTCGTTCACCCAATGCAGGGAGACGGAGGCCACGATCAGGTCGAAGGACCCCGGGGCGAAGGGCAGGAATTCCTCATCCCCCGCCACGGCCAGGCCCTCGCCCCCCGCCCCCAGCATGGCGGCCGAGAGGTCCATCGAGACGACGAAGGGAATGCCGCGCGCCCGCAGCCGCTGCGCCACCACGCCCCGCCCGCCGATCTCCAGCGCCCGGGTGAAGCGCCGCGTGGTGTCGTCGAGGCGATCCAGCAGCCGGTCGGCGCAATCCTCCAGCACCGGCGCCACGCGCCCCACCGTCCCCGCCGCCCTGTCCCGCCGCCGTCGCACCAGGGCCCGGTCGAACACCGTCATCGCATCCATGGCATCGCAGATGCCCCCGCTTCGCCCCGCCGGCAAGCCGCGCTACGCTCCCCGGACAAACCGGAGGATGGCCCCCATGAACGTCACCGATGCCTCGGCCGCCCGCGCCGCCGCCGTCGCTTCCACCATCGACCGCATCCGCGCGATCGAGGCCGAGATGGGCGTCACCCGCCCGGCGCTCGCCAAGATCCGGGACGAGCTGATGGCGCTGGCCGCGCAGGAACACCTCTTCCCCAGCCACGTCTTCCCGCCGCCGGAGGCCGGCGCCAAGGGCGCCAACCGCTATCTGCTGCAGGAAGACGCCGACAACCGCTTCGCGCTCTATCTGAACGCGCTGAACCCCGGCAACCGCACCAAGCCGCATGACCACACCACCTGGGCGGTGGTCGTGGCGGTGGAGGGGCAGGAGCTGAACAAGGTCTATGCCCGCACCGATGACGGTTCGGACCCCGAGCGCTGCCAGATCCATGTCGCGGAGGAGATCATGGTGGAGCCCGGCCGGGGCATCTGCCTGATGCCGGAGGACATCCACTCCATCCACACCCTGGGCGACGTCCCCACCCGCCACCTGCACATGTACGGCCTGGCGCTGGAGAAGCTCGAGGACCGCAAGGGCTATGACGAGGAGACGGGCGCCGTCACCCTCTACAACAAGGCCTTCATGAAGCCGACGGCGCAGCCCAAGGCCTGACCCCGAAGCCCTCTCCCCCCACCGGGGGGAGAGGGTTGGGTGAGGGGGGCCTCCCCACCCGCGCCACCCCTGTTGCACGGACCCCGCATGGCCCCCGCGATCAGCCCGAAGACCCTGAAATCCTGGCTCCGCGACGGCGCCGAACTGGCGATCCTGGACGCGCGGGAGGAAGGCGAGTTCAGCGCCTCCCACCTCTTCTGGGCCGTGCCCTGCCCCCTGTCGCAGGCCGAACTCCGCGCCCCCCGCCTGCTGCCCCGCCGCGCCACCCGCATCGTCTGCGTCGATGGCGGCGAAGGCGGATACGCCGGCAAGCTCGCCGCCTTCCTGGCGACCATCGGCTGCACCGCCCTCCACATCCTGGAAGGCGGCACCAGGGCCTGGGAGGAGGCGGGCTACGAGCTCTTCTCCGGCTTCAACGTGCCCTCCAAGGCCTTCGGTGAGTGGGTGGAGCACCATTACGGCACCCCCTCCATCGATGCCGCCGACCTCGCCGCCATGCAGGCTTCCGGCCAGGACATGATCGTGGTGGACAGCCGCCCCATCGCCGAATTCCGCGCCATGTCCATCCCCGGCGCCATCGACGTGCCGGGCGCGGAACTCGCCTACCGCGTCCCCGCCATGGTCCCGAACCCCAGCACGACGGTGGTGGTGAACTGCGCGGGCCGTACCCGCTCCATCCTGGGGGCGGAAAGCCTGCGCCGCGCCGGCCTGCCCAACCCGGTCGTCGCGCTGCGCAACGGCACCATGGGCTGGGAACTCGCCGGCTTCACCTGCAACCGCGGCCGCGATGACCGCTACGCCCCCGGCACGCCCCCCGATGCGGCGGAGACACTGGCCCGCGCGAAGCGCTTTGCCGATGCCCATGGCGTGCGTTGGATCACCCGCGCCGCGGCGCAGGACCTGCTGGCCGACCCCGCCCGCACCACCCACCTCTTCGATGTCCGCGACCCCGCCGAATACGCGGAGGGCCATATCCCCGGCGCCATCTCCGCCCCCGGCGGCCAACTCGTGCAGGCCACCGATGGCTGGGTCGCGACGCGCCATGCCCGCATCCTCCTGGCCGACGATACCGGCACCCGCGCCGCCATGACCGGCGCCTGGCTGCGCCAGCTTGGCGGGTGGGAGGTCTTCTGCCTGACGGACGCCATGGAGGGCCGGCTCGAATCCGGCCACCCCGCGCCCGCCATCGCCGCCCTGCCTAAGCCCCGCACCATCAGCCCCGCCGACCTCGCCGCGCGCCTCGCCGCCGGCGGCGCCACCGTGGTCGATTGCGGCCGCAGCCTGGCCTTCCGCGCCGGCCATATCCCGGGCGCGCTCTGGGGCGTCCGCACCCGCCTCGCGCCGCTCGCCCCCCGCCTGCCCGCGGACCGCCTGGTGGTGGTCACGGCGCCAGACCCGGCGCTGGCCGCGCTCGCCGCGGCCGAACTTGGCCCGCTCGTCGCCGCCCCGGTCGCGGTGCTGGAGGGCGGCACCGCCGCCTGGGCCGCCGCCGGCCTGCCGCTCCACGCCGACCGCCGCGACCCCCCCGACGCCGCCTGCATCGATACCTGGCTCCGCCCCTATGACCGGAACGAGGGCGTGGAGGAGGCGATGCGCGCCTACCTGGCCTGGGAGATCGACCTGGTCCATGCTGTGGAGCGCGATGGCGACGCCCCCTTCGGTGCCTGGTAGCCTCCCGCTCCTGAAGCGCCTCGGCCTCGGCGTGCTCGACGCCGTGATGCCCCCGCATTGCCTGACCTGCGAGGAAGCGGTGGAGGTGCAGGGCACGCTCTGCGCCGCCTGCTTCCGCGGCCTCCATCGCATCACCGCGCCGATGTGCCCGCGCTGCGGCGTGCCCTTCCTGCATGGCGGGCAGGGCGGGCCGGGGGGGCTCTGCCCCGGCTGCCTCGACCACCCGCCCCGCTACGACACGGCCCGCGCCGCGCTGCGCTACGACGCCGCCAGCCAGCGCCTGATCCTGCCCTTCAAGCATGCGGACCGGCCGGAACTCGCGGGGCCGCTCGCCGCCCACATGGCGCGGGCCGGCGCCGCGCTGCTGGCGCGCTGCGACCTGGTGGCGCCGGTGCCCCTGCATTGGCGCCGCCTGTTCAGCCGCCGCTACAACCAGGCGGCGCTGCTGGCCCAGCGCCTGGCCCGCGCCGCGCACCGCCCCTGCATCCCGGACCTGCTGGCCCGCCGCCGCCCCACCCCCCCGCTCGGCGAACTCGGCGCCGCCGCCCGCGCCGCGCTGGTGGCCGATGCCTTCGCCATCCGCCCCCGCGCCATCTCCCGGCTGCGCGGCCGCCGCGTGCTGCTGGTGGATGATGTGATGACGTCGGGCGCCACCGCCGATGCCTGCGCCCGCGCCCTGCTGGAAGCCGGGGCCGCCGCCGTCGATGTCCTGGCCGCCGCCCGCGTCCCCGACCCCAGACTGCAACAGGAGGCTTGACCATCCCGCCGGGCGGGACGATCTCACTCCCATGGCCAAGATCGAGATCTACGTCCAGGATTTCTGCCCCTACTGCGCGCGCGCGGTCGGGCTTTTCCAGAAGAAGGGCGTGCCCTTCGAGGAAATCTACGCGCCCAACGGCTCCGACGCCCGGCGCGACGCCACCACGCGCTCCGGCGGCCGCACCACCGTGCCCCAGATCTTCATCGATGGCCGCCATATCGGCGGCTGCGACGACCTGGTGGCGCTGGACCGCAAGGGCGGGCTGGATCCGCTGATCGCCGCCTGAGCCACCTTGCTGGCCCTCCCGCCACGGGGGTGCCAGATTGCCGCGCCACACGCTGCCCGCCAGGGGAAACCGGGACACCAGGGGATGATCCACTACCAGCTGCGCTGCCATGCCGGCCATGAATTCGATGGCTGGTTCCAGGACAGTTCGGGGTTCGAGAAGCTGGCCAAGGCCGGCCTGGTCGAATGCACGCATTGCGGCAGCGTCAAGGTCGAACGCGCGCTGATGGCGCCGGCCATCCGCAAATCCCGCCGCAAGGCCATCCCCGCGCCGGCGCCCCAGCCGGAGGGGGCGGAAGCCCCCGCCGCCCAGGCCGGGGCGCAGCCCCCGGCGCCCTTGCCGCCGGGCAACCCGGAACGCGTCGCCGGCGGGCCCATCCCCGCCCAGCTTCTCGCCATGCTCCAGCGCCTGCGGGCGGAGGTGGAGAAATCCTGCGACTATGTCGGCTCCTCCTTCGCGGAGGAGGCGCGCAAGATCGCCCATGGGGAGGCCGAGGCCCGCGGCATCTATGGCGAGGCCTCCGACGCCGAGGCCGAGGCCCTGGCCGAGGAAGGCATCGACATCGCCCGCCTGCCCTGGGTGCCGCGCGCGGATGGCTGATGCCCGGTCGCATGACGCGGCCGCTTCAGGATTATGAAACGAAGTTAATCGACAATCCTCGACTGGCACCGCAACGCCGGCGCCGATACCCCCGCGGCCCCGCTCCCGCCGGAGCTGCCGTCAATCGAGGATTCGCCCCCCATGTCCGCCACCGTGACCGCCGCCTCTCGCCGCGGCAGCATCGGTTTCCGTCTCACCATCGGCTTCGGCCTCGTCCTGGCCCTCATCGTCACGCTCGGCGTCATCGCCGCCAACCGCGTCAACGCCATCAACGACAGCCTCGCCACCATCAATGACGTGAACAGCGTCAAGCAGCGCTACGCCATCAACTTCCGCGGCAGCGTGCATGACCGCGCGATCAGCCTGCGCGACGTCGTCCTCGTCGCCACCCCCGCCGAACGCAGCGCGGCGCTGGCCGAGATCACGCGGCTCGAGGAATTCTACGCCCGCAGCGCCACGCCGCTCGATGCCATCATGGCCAGCGGCGCCGGCGTGACGCCGGATGAACAGGCGATCCTCGCCTCGATCAAGGAGATCGAGGCCCGCACCATGCCGATGATCCGCCAGGTGATCGAGGCCCGCAGCCGCGGAGAGGCCGAGGCCGCGCATCGCCTGCTGATGGACCAGGCGCGTCCCGCCTTCGTCGAATGGCTCGCCCGCATCAACCGCTTCATCGACCTGCAGGAAGCCAAGAACCGGGAAGTCGCGGCCAAGGCCCGCGCCGTGGCGGATGGCTTCCAGACGCTGATGATCGCCCTCGTCGCCGCGGGGCTGCTGATCGGCGGCGCCATCGCGGCCTGGTCGCTCCGCGCCGTGGCGCCGCTGAAGCGCCTGACGGATGCGATGCTGCGCCTGGCGCGCGGCGACCTCGATGCCGCGATCCCCGGCCAGGACCGGGCGGATGAGGTGGGGGCGATGGCCAAGGCCGTCGCCGTCTTCAAGGCCAGCATGGCGGACAGCGCGCGCCTCGCCGCCGACCAGGAAAGGCTGAAGGCGGAAGCCGCGGCCGAACGCCAGCGCACCCTGCGCAGCCTGCTCGCGAACCTGGAGGAGAAGGTCGGCGGCACCGTCGCCCTCCTCGCCGGCCGCGCGGCGGAGCTGGAGACCACCGCGCGCTCCATGCGCGGCACCGCGACCGAGACCAATGCGAAGGCGGACAGCGTCCAGTCCGCGGCGACGGAAGCCACCAGCCGCGTCCGCAGCATGGCCGTCGCCGCCGAACAGCTCAGCGGCTCGATCGGGGAGATCAGCCGCCAGGTCGCGCAATCCGCCCGCATCACCGGCGCGGCGGTGGAGGATGCCCGCCGCACCGATGCGACGGTGCAGGCCCTGGCCGCCGGCGCACAGCGCATCGGCGATGTCGTGGGCCTCATCACCTCCATCGCCGGCCAGACCAACCTGCTGGCGCTGAACGCGACGATCGAGGCCGCGCGGGGCGGCGAGGCCGGCAAGGGCTTCGCCGTGGTGGCCAGCGAGGTGAAGTCGCTCGCCGGCCAGACCGCGCGCGCTACGGAGGAGATCGGCGCGCAGATCGGCACCATCCAGGCCGCGACCAAGGATGCCGTCACCGCCATCCAGGTCATCGCCGGCCGCATCGAGGAGGTCAGCCAGATCGCCACCCTCATCGCCTCCGCCGTGGAGGAGCAGGGTGCCGCGACGCAGGAGATCGCCCGCAGCGTGCAGCAGACGGTGGAGGCGACGCAGCTCGTGGGGACGGATATCCAGGGCGTCACCCGCGCGGCGAATGACAGCGGCGCGGCCGCGGGCCAGGTGCTCGATGCCGCCTCCGACGTCTCCCGCCAGGCGGAGCGGCTGCGGGAGGAGGTGCGCGGCTTCGTCGCCAGCGTCGCCGTCGCCTGAGGCCATGCCGGGGCCCGGTCCACGCCACCGCGTGGGCCGGGCCGCCGCGCGCCTTCCCGATGGTGCGGTCGCCGCCGGCATTCCCCACGCCGGCGGCCCCCGGGGCCTTCCCGGATCGGCGGGGCGGCCCGGCCGCCTCAGGCGCCGCGCTTGAACGCCACCTTGTCGTTCGCGCCCGCCTCCGGCGGCTCCCCGGTCAGCCGCGCCTTCACATAGCCATAGGCATGCACCAGGGTGGATGACGGCGCATCCCAGTACTCCGCGCCCTCCACCTCCACCCGCAGCAGCGCCGCGCTCGGATCCTCCGGCCCGCCGGGGAACCAGGTCCGCAGGTATTCGGACCAGAATTCCTTCTGCTTCGCCGGGTCCCGCACCACCTCCGCCTGGCCGGAGACGGAGACGTAGTCCTGCGAGGAGGGGTTGGAATAGGCCAGCAGGACCCGGCCATCATGGCCGATCTCCTCCGTCTTCGGGCTGGGCTGGCTGGTGAAGAACCACAGCACGCCCTCGAATTCCTTCATCGTCACGGCCTGCATGGGCCGCCCGCGCAGCCGCCCCTGCTCGTCCACCGTCACCATGATCGCCGTCGCGACGTCCTTGATCATCGCCCAGACCTTGTCGCGCGCTTCCTGGTCGGTCCGCGTCTCAGCCATGTCATGCTCCCGTGCCGGTTCCAGCCGGGGGAACGAGGCAGGGGCGCCCGGGTTGCGCCGCGGCGATCCACCGCCACATCGCCGGAATGTCTCACATCGCGAGCATTCCGCCCGCGGCCGCGCGGCAGGCCCGCCGCGTCGCCCGCTATTATCGCTGGCTCGACCGGCTGTCCTGGTTCGATGAACGCCGGGCGGAAGCCGGCCATGGCGCGCTGCCCGTGCACCGTGCCCTGGCCGATCCCGCGGGCGGCCCGCCCTCCACGGACGTCATCCACCGCCTGATGCTGGAAGGCCTGGCCCTGCCGCCGGGCCCGCGCGTGCTGGATGCCGGCTGCGGCTACGGCGCCAGCATGCTGCACCTGGCCCCCGCGCTGGGCGGCGAATGGCTCGGCCTCACCCTCTCCCCGGTCCAGGCGGCGCGCGGCATGGCGGTGGTGGCCGAACGGGGCCTCGCCGGCCGCGTGCGGATCGAGGTCGCCTCCTACGACGCACCCCCGCCTGGCGATCCCCCGGGCCGCTTCGACCTGATCTATGGCATCGAAAGCCTGATCCACGCCGCCGACCCCTTCGCCACCATCCGCACCCTGGCGGCCCGGCTGAACCCGGGCGGGCACCTGGTGGTGGTGGACGACATGCCCGCGGAGGCGATGCCGGCCGAGGCCGCCCGCCGCCTGGCCCGCTTCCGCCGCTTCTGGCGCTGCCCCGTCGCCCCCACCCGCCAGGGCTGGATCGACGCGCTGCGCGCCGCGGGGCTGGCGGTGGTGGCGGAGCGTGACCTCAACCCGCTGCTCCAACTGCGCGGCCCCGCCGCCGTCGCGCCCCGGCTGCGGCAGCTGGAACGCCGGGCGATGATCCCGCGCCTGCTGGGCTTCGGCCTGCGGGCGGAGGCCGAGATCGGCGGCCTGCTGCTCGAATCCCTCCAGGCCGAGGGCCATGTCCACTACCGCATCCTCGCCGCCCGCGCGCCGCTGTAGCCTCCCCCCCCTGGCCGCGTGGCGGGGGCGGGGCTAGGGTCCGCCCATGCCGCATCCGCACATCCTCACCGCCCGCGACGGCGCCGTCGCCATCGTCACCATCGACCGCGCCGCCAAGCGCAACGCGATGGACCTGCCCATGTGGGTGGCGCTGGCGGAGGCGATGGAAGAAGCCTCCGCCGATGACGACCTCCGCTGCGTCATGATCCAGGGCGAGGGCGAGGAAGCCTTCTGCGCCGGCGCCGACATCGCCGCCTTCCAGCAGGAACGCGGCACGCCGGAACGCGAGGCCGCCTATGGGGAGGGCTTCGACCGCTCCATGGCCTCCATCCAGCGCTGCCGCCACCCGGTGGTCGCGGCCTGCCGCGGCTGGACCATGGGCGGGGGCGCGGGCATCGCCATCAAGGCCGATTTCCGCGTGGGCGGCCCGGCCACCCGCATCGGCATCCCGGCCCGCAACCTCGGCATCTGGTACGCCTATTCGGACCTCGACGCGCTGCTGCAGATCACCGGCTATGCGGTGGCGATGGAGATGCTGATCGAGGGCCGCGTGCTGACGGGGCAGGAGGCCTATGACAAGGGCCTGCTCTCCCGCCTCGTGCCGGATGAGGCGGTGAAGGCCGAATCGCTCGCGCTGGCGCACCGCATCGCCGCCGGCGCCCCGCTGTCCAACCGCTTCCACAAGCAGGCCCTGCAGAAGCTGCGCGGCGCCCTGCCGGTGACGGAGGAGGACCGGCGCCGGAACGGCGACTTCGCCTATTCCGAGGATTTCCGGGAAGCGACCCGGGCCTTCCTGGAAAAGCGCAAGCCGGTCTTCCGCGCGCGCTGAACCGCCCGGGGGCGCGGGCGCGCCCACCGGCCCGGGGGATGTCTCCGAACAGTTTATTTACCCGCCCTGGCGCAGGGTGCGGGCACCAATGCCCGACCGCGACCTGACCTCCTCTGGACCAACGTCGAAGGAGCGTCCCGCCACCCGCGCGGAACGTGGCGTCTTCGTGCCCTTCACCGCGCCCATGCTCTGGGGGGCCCGCATGCGCCGCATCCCCGGAAGCCCGCCGGAGCTGCTGCTGCCGAGCCTGTCGGGCCGCGGCACCTATGTGCTGGACTGGCGCTCCGCCGTCGCCGCCTGCACGCCTTCCCTGCATGACCGCCAGCTCTGGGCCCGTCTGTCCCTGCTGCACCACCCCACCCCCGCCGGCGTGCGCAGCGTGGTGCGCAAGGTGGCGCTGATGGGCCATGCCGGCCGGCCCGCCCAGGCGGCGGCCGAAGCGGCGCTGGAGGAACATCGCGCCTCCGCCCAGGCGGTGAAGGCCGCGCTGCTGAAGCGCCTGCCCGCGCCGCCGGAACCGCCGGCGGCCGTGCTGCTGGGCGGCCTCGCGGATCTGCTGGCGGATTGCGGCTGCGGCCCGGCCATGCCCGGCCCCCAGATCCGGCAGGTGGAAGGGCTCGACGCCTTCTGCACCGACCTCTCCGCCTGGACGCGCCGCGTGCCGGCACCCTCCGGCCAGAAGGCGGGCCTCGTCGTCCTGGCGGCGGCCCGCCACAGCCTCGCCGCCACCCGCGCCTGCCTCGCCGCCCTCTGGCCGACGCTGGAGGACCTGCCCGGCCTGCTGGCCCGCGGCCCCGCCGGGCTGCGCCTGATGGCGGAGCTGGTGGAGCGCCCGGACTGGATGCTGGATGGCTGGCCCCCCATCGCCGCGCTCTGGGCCGCCACCGCGCTGCAGGAACGCAGCGCGCTCGCCGCCGAGGTCGCCGCCATCTTCCCCGTGCCGGCGGAGGAAGCGGATCGCTGGCCCGGCGCCGCGGTGGACTGGGACACGGTGCTGCGCGGCCGCCGCCTGCTGGCCGCGCTGCCCGTGCTGGCCGGCACCCGCCTGGTGGAAATGGCCGCCCGCAACGAAAGCCTGCGGGCGATGACGGCATGACCCTGTCCACCGGCCAGGCGAAGGGGCTGCGCGCCGCGCTGGTGGAAGCGCCGGACCATGCGCTCGGCCGCGTGGTCGCCATGCTCGATTCGCTGCATGACCGCAGCGAGGTGGACATCCTGCTGGACGGCATCCGCCCGCGGCTGCGCCGCCTGCGGCCGCAGCGCCCCGTCCGCCTGGCCCGCCTGCTCTGCCTGCCGCTGGAAGGCGTGCTGGTGAATCCGGGCCTCTGGAAGCAGTCGCCGCTCCTGGTCCCGCGCAGCGCCATCCGCCCCATCACCGCCGCGGTCGGCACCGCGCTCGGCAGCCTGATGACGGAGCTGGAGGTGCTGGCCGCCGGCGGCAACCTGTCGGATGAGGCGCTGGTCCATGCGCTGGGCCAGCGGCTCTGGCCCGCCGCCGGCCAGGCCAGCCTGCCCGCCCCGCCGCCCGGCTGGACGGAAGCCGGCCTGCCGGAGGAAGCGGCGGCGCCGATGCTCGCGCTCTGCGCCGCGGTCTGGCGCCATGGCCCCGCCCTCTGGGCCGCCGCCTACCCGGCCTCCCGCGAAGGGGCGGGGGAGCCCGAGATCCGCGCCGCCCTGGCCCCGCTGGCCCTGGAGGGCCGCGCCGCGCTGCTGGCCGGCCTCGCCCTGCTGCTGCGCGATGCCGTGCGGCCCGGCATCGCCGTCAGCGTCGCCGGCAGCCTGATGCCGGCCATCCAGCAGACGGCGGAACAGGAACTCGTCGCCGCGCTGCAGCGCGATGGTGCCCTGGTCGCCGCCGCCACCTCGCCCGGCGAGATGGCCGGCGCCGCCCAGCGCCTGGTCCGGCGGATGGAGGGGCTGGAGGCGGCGGACAGCCGCATGGCGCGCGAACAGCGCCGCCAGCTGGCCACGACGCTGCGGCGGGAAGTCGGCGCCGCCTGCTACGCCTACTACGCCCGCGCCCTGGCGGAGGGGCTGCTGGCGGAGGCGACGCGCATCGCCGCCGGCCCGCGCGCGACCGATGAGCAGGTGGCGGTGCTGGAACGCATGGCCCGTGACCTGCGGCGGCTGGAGGTGGCGGGCCGCCGCCTGGCCGCCGAGGCCGCCTTCGACCGCACCCTGGCCGAGACGGTCGGCCGCCTGGTGCCGCTCGCCTCCCGCGATGGCGGGCTCGCCCGGGTGGAGGTGGCGCGGCTGGTCGAGATGCTGGCCGGCCCGCAGGCCGCCCTGCCGCTGCTGGAGGATGACGGCGCGGCCTGAGCGCCTTCAGCCCCGGTCGGGCGCGTTGGCCGGCTGGCCCTCATGCGTCTCGCTGCCCGCCCGCCAGCGATGGGTGGAGGAGCCGAAGGCCACCAGCTTGCCCTCCGCGTCGAAGACCTCGGTCCGCACGAAGAAGATGTTGCGGCCGCGCGTCGCGACCTTCGCCTCCGCCACCAGCCGCCCGCCCTTCACCTGGCCGGTGAACTTGCAGTCGAGGTCGAGCGTCACGGCCTTGCGGACATTGCCCGGCACGCTGCACCACAGCCCCGAATAGCCCGCCGCCTGGTCGATCATCGACAGCACCAGCCCGCCATGGATGATGCCCGACCGGTTGCGGTGCTGGTCGCCGGCCTCGCAGACCAGCCGCGCATGGCCATCGGCCCAATGCTCCAGCCGGAGCCCCAGCAGGTCGTGATAGGGCGCGCCCTTCTCATCGAGGTCGAGGGCGGCGGGGGAGGGGGTCTGTGCGTTCATGCGCCCCCCGTGCCGCCCCGCGCGCCCGGGGTCAAGCCGTGCCATGCTGCGGCACGGAGGATCGCCCACATGCAGGTGCCGGACAGGGTCGAAATCGATGCGGCGGGCGATGCGGTGCTGTCGGCCGGCCAGGCCGCCGCGCTGCTCGGCGTGGCGCTGCCCGCCTTCCTGGCCGACCTCCGCGCCGGCATCGTCTATTCCGTGGTGGAACGCGGCGAGGGCGGGGATGCCGGCACGCTCCGCCTCACGCTCCGCCGCCGCGGCACCGAACGCCGCCTGGTGGTAGAGGCCGCGACGGGGCGCGTGATCGGGGCGGAGCCAGGGGCATGATCCGCCTCAGCATTCATGCCGAGCGACGCCTGCGCGAGCGGGGTATTCCGCTGGCCTGGATCGAAGCGACGATCACCGAGCCTGACCGCACATCGCCGGACCCTTCCGACCCCACGCTGTTACACGCCTTCCGCGCCATCGACGCGGCGGGCGGACGCGTGCTGAAGGTTGTCCATCGCGTGCGGGGTAGTGATATCCTGGTGGTGACGGCCCATCTCGATCGAGGAGCCAGCCGATGATGCGCACCAGCTACGACCCCGAGGCGGATGCCTTCTACGCCCGCTTTGCACCCGACACTGTCTCGATCGAGGCGACGGAGGAGGTCGCGCCCGGCGTGATGATCGACTTCGACGCGAAGGGCGATGTGGTGGGCGTCGAGGTCCTGCACGTCCGCACCCGCGGCCAGGGCGCGCTGCCGTCCACGGAACCCCGCGCCGCGGCCGAATAGCTACGCGATCTGCAGGTTCTGCAGCGCTTCCTCCAGCTCCTGGAAGCTCGGCATCGAATGGCTCGGCGCCGTCTTGCGCCCGGCCTCCACCGCCACCTGCGGCGCGTTGCCGTGCAGATGCGCCACCAGCACGGCGCGGATCACCTCGTAGAACATGCAATCCTCCGAGATCACGCCGTTCAGCCGCGTCGCCATCGGCCCCATCACGCCATAGGCCAGCAGGATGCCGAGGAAGGTGCCCACCAGCGCGCCGCCGATCATGCCGCCCAGCACCGAGGGCGGGCTGTCGATCGACGCCATGGTCTTGATGACGCCCAGCACGGCGGCGACGATGCCGAGAGCGGGCAGCGCATCCGCCGTGTTCTGGAAGACATGCGCGACGTGCAGCTCCTCCTCCCGGATCTTCTTCAGCTCCTTCGACATGATGTCCTCGATCTGGTGCGGATCGTCGGCGTTCATGCCCACCATGCGGAGGTAGTCGCAGATCATCGTCACGGCGACCTTGTCGGCCATGATCTTCGGGAATTTCTGGAAGGCCGGGCTTTCCGCCGGCTTCTCGATATGCGGCTCCAGCGCCATGGCGCCCTTCTGCTGCGCCAGCCGCACGAACCAGTAGAGCATGGACAGCAGGTCCACATAGTCGTGCTTGTGGAAGCGTTCGCCCTTGATGATCTTCCCGAAGCCGCCCAGCGTGTGCTTCACGCCATGCATGCTGTTGCCCATGACCAGCGCGCCGATCGCGGCGCCGCCGATCATCATCATCTCGAAGGGCAGGGCCTTCATGATGATGCCGAACTTGCCGCCGGCGATGGTGTAGCCGCCGAACACCATCACCAGCAGGAAGACAAGGCCGCCGATCGTCGTCATTGGGTCACGATCACCGGTTCGTTCTGCCGCAGCAGCGTGATGGAGACGCGCCGGTTCGCCGGCGCGTTCGGATTGTCCGGCATCAGCAGGTCGCGCTCCGCATTGCCCGTCACGCTGCGGATGCGCGCCTCCGGCAGCCCGGATTCGGTCAGCAGCCGCCGCGTGACATTGGCGCGGTCGGCGGAAAGGTCCCAGTTGGACCGTTCGGTGCCGCCGCGGAAGGGGGTCGCATCGGTATGGCCCGCGATGGCGATCGGGTTGGGCAGCCGGTTCGCCACCTGCGCGACGCGCGCCAGCAGCACCCGCGCGCGGTCATTGGGCGCGGCGCCGCCGAGCGCGAACATCGGCGAGCGTTCCGCATCCACCAGCTGGATGCGCAGGCCCTGCGGCGTCTGTTCCACCAGCAGCTGCCGGCCGAGCTCCGCCAGCGCCGGGTCCTGCGCCACCATCTGGCGGATCTCCTCCGCCGCGCGCTCGAAGGCCTCGCGCTCCCGCCGCGCCGCTTCCGCGCGCAGCGCGGCGTCGCTCAGCGCCCGCGCGTCGCTTTCCGTCCCTTCGCCCAGCCGGCGCGGATCGGCGTCGCCGGTTTCCGCATCGGCGCGGGCCTGGCGCACGCGGCGGGGCGTCGCGTCCTCATCCTCGCCATCGGGGCCTTCGCGCATCGGCGTCGGCCGCGCCACCTGTTCCGACTCATCCTCCAGGTCCACGTCGGACAGCACGGGGATGCGGCCGCGCTGCACCGTGACGGCGCCGGCATTCTGCGCCATCGGCGCGCTTTCATGCGGCGTGCGGCCGCCGAAGGGCTGGCCGGACCCGGTCTGCGCCGCGCCCATCACGTTGGTCGGCGCGAAATAGTCGGCGATGCCTCGGCGCTGCTCCTCGGTCGTCGCGTTCAGCAGCCACATCAGCAGGAAGAAGGCCATCATCGCCGTGACGAAATCGGCATAGGCGACCTTCCAGGCACCGCCATGGTGCCCGTGGCCGCCTTCCTCGATCCGCTTGATGACGATCGTGCCGCCACCCTTGCCTTTGGCCATGCGCCGCCCAGGATCTTCCCGTTCCGGCGGCGTGATAGGGCGTGCCCGGTTAAGGGCGCACTAAGCGGCGGTTGGGCTCGAACCGCCAGGGGCTCGCGCCATCCTCGTTGGGGTCCAGCGCCAGGCGGTGTTCCAGCGGCGGGAAGGCGCGACTGCGGCATTCCGCGCGTTCGCACAGCCGGCAGGACAGCCCGATGCCGACGGCGGCGGCGCCGAGGTCGATGCCATCGGCATAGACCACCTCCGCCGCCCGGCCGATGTCGCAGCCCATCGCCACCACATGCACCGGCGCGGGTTCGCCCCAATGGGTGGTGGGGCTGGCGATGGCGCGGGCGAAGGTCAGGAAGGTGGCGCCATCCGGCAGCTGCGCCACCTGCACCCGCGTCGTCGCCGGCGTGGCGAAGGCCTGGTGGACGATCCATTTCGGGCAGGAACCGCCGAAGCGCGCGAAGGGGAAGCCGGCCGCGGAGAAGCGCTTGTCCACATTCCCGGCGGGATCGACGCGCAGGAAGAAGAAGGGCACGCCCCGCGCATCGGGCCGCTGCAGCGTGGAAAGCCGATGCCCCGCCTGTTCGAAGGAAACGCCGAAGCGCGCCGCCAGCGCCTCCACCTCATGCCGCAATTCCTGCGCGGCTTCCAGGAAGGGCGTGTAGGGCATCAGCAGCGCCGCCGCCGCGTAGTTCAGCAGCCCCAGCCGGATCAGCGATGCGGCTTCCTGGCTGGAAGGCTCCGCCGGCGCCACCACGGATTCGACGACGTCCCTGGCCTCCAGCAGCATCAGTTGAAAGGCCATCTGGAAGCCGCGGCTCTCCCGCGGCAGCGCCTCCGAGAGGTCGAGCCTGCGCGAGGCCGGGTCGTAGCGCCGCAGGCTGGCGCCGAGCGGCCCGACATGCACGGTCAGCCCATGGGTGCGCCGCAGCCGTTCCGCGATGGCGTGGTTCATCTCCGCCGGGCTCGCGCGCAGCTCGCCGCCGATCTGTTCGGCAATGCTCTCCAGCTGGTGAAAATGGTTGGCGCGGTCGTGGAAGAAGTCGCGCGCTTCCTCCGTCGGCAGCAGCATCCGCCGCCCCGTCGGCAGCGCGATGCCGGACGCATCCTCCCGCGCCACGCGCCAGGCGCGGTACAGCGCCAGCATGGCGCGCGCGGCGTTCGGCGCGCTGGCGGCCAGCGTCGCGATCTCGCCCTCCGGCATCTCCTCCAGCCCCAGCAGCGGGTCGGACAGCACCTCGCGCAGCCCCGCCTCCATCTGGCGTTCGCGCGAGCCGGAGAGGGAAGGGAGGTCCACGGCCAGCGTCTCGCCGAGCTTGATCAGCAGGCTGGCGGTGACGGCGCGCTGGTCGTGCTCGATCAGGTTCAGGTAGCTGGCGGAGATGCCGAGCCGCACGGCCAGCGCCTGCTGCGTCAGCCCCTTCTCCATCCGCAGCCGCCGGATGGTGCGGCCGATCATCGGCCGGGCCATGTTGTGGATCCTTTACAGATTTTCGGCCCTGGACGGTGAAGCCGGCCACGTGATTGCCGTGGCGCACCCAGGATTCCCCCTGCAAACGGCCGGCGCAAGGTGAATTATTGACAGGCGCCGCGACGAGAGCGGCGGCCACACGGAAGGTTCCACACCATGCGTCCCACCCCCTCCCCCCTCCACGCGCCCGATGGCGGCTTCGGCCATGGCGCCCCCCAGCCCGGGCGCTTCGACGGCATCCGCCGCGACTACAGCGCCGCCGATGTCGCGCGCCTCGCCGGCAGCTTCCGCGTGCAGCACACGCTCGCCGATCGCGGCGCGCGGCGCCTGTGGCAGCTGCTGCGGGACGAGCCCTTCGTGAACACCCTCGGCGCCATGACGGGCATGCAGGCGGTGCAGCAGGTGAAGGCGGGGCTGAAGGCCATCTACCTCTCCGGCTGGCAGGTGGCGGCGGATGCCAACAGCGCGGGGCAGATGTATCCCGACCAGTCGCTCTATCCCGTGGACAGCGTCCCCGCCGTGATCCGCCGCATCAACAACGCGCTGCGCCGCTGCGACCAGATCGCGGTACAGGAAGGGAAGGGCGATGCGACGGACTACATGGCCCCCATCATCGCCGATGCGGAAGCCGGCTTCGGCGGCGCGCTCAACGCCTATGAGCTGATGCGCGCGATGATCGAGGCCGGCGCCGCCGGCGTCCATTTCGAGGACCAGCTGGCATCGGAGAAGAAGTGCGGCCATCTCGGCGGCAAGGTGCTGGTGCCGATCAGCCAGCACATCCGCACGCTGAACGCCGCGCGCCTCGCCGCCGATGTGGAAGGCGTGCCCACCGTCCTGCTCTGCCGGACCGATGCCGAAAGCGCGCAGCTGCTGACCAGCGACATCGACGAACGGGACCATCCCTTCATCGAGCGGGAGCGCACGCCGGAAGGCTTCCACCGCATCCGGAAGGGTGTGGGCAAGGCCTACGCCATCGCCCGCGGCCTGGCCTATGCCCCCTATGCCGACCTGCTGTGGTGGGAGACCTCGGACCCCGACCTGCAGGATGCGCGCGACTTCGCGGAGGCGATCCACCGCGAATTCCCCGGCAAGATGCTGGCCTACAATTGCAGCCCCTCCTTCAACTGGCAGCGCAAGATGGGCGTCGATGCCGCCGCGCGCTTCCAGCGGGAGATCGCGGCCATGGGCTACCGCTTCCAGTTCGTCACGCTGGCCGGCTTCCACAGCCTGAACCTCTCCATGTTCAAGCTGGCGCGCGGCTATGCGGAGCGCGGCATGGGCGCCTACAGCGAACTCCAGCAGGCGGAGTTTGCGGCGGAGGCCGAGGGCTTCACCGCCATCCGCCACCAGCGCGAAGTGGGCGTCGGCTATTTCGACGCCGTCGCCACCGCCGCCAGCGGCGGCACCGCCAGCACCACCGCGCTCGCGACCTCGACCGAGGCCGCGCAGTTCCACCACGCCTGATCGAGGGGACGACACGATGAACGACGATCTTCGCGACGACGGCCATGATGACGGCCTGGTCCATTCCCATGACTGGGCGAGGGAGGCGCCGCCCCCGGTCGGCGAATTCCTCCGCCCGGATCGCCATGCCGGCCGCGTCCACGCCCCCGGCCTCGCCGCCGCCATGGCGGTGAAGCAGGACAGCGACCACGATGACGGCCTGGTGCATGGCCATGGCTGGGCCTGCGGCGAACGCGGCCGCATGGCCCAGGCCTGACTGACACAGGCCTGACCCGCGCGGGGGCATCGCGGCCGCGTGATGCCCCCGCGCCGTCACCCTGCGTTGCATCAAGGACGCGAAGCGGTGACACGCGCATGGTCTCCTCCAGCGCCTGAAGGAGAACCCATCGTGCGGACCCGCTATTCCATCCCGACCATCGCGCTGCACTGGACCATGGCCGCCGCCATCGGCGCGGCCTGGCTGCTCGGCCAGGTGATGGAGGACTTCGCCCGCGGCCCGGACCGCGTCGCCGCCACGGGCGCCCATGCGCTGGTCGGCCTCGCGGTGCTGGCCCTGGTGCTGCCGCGGCTGCTGGCGCGCTGGCTGGGCGGCGCGCCGATGGCGGAGGCGGGGTGGCAGGGCCGCCTGGCCAGCGCCGGGCACCTCCTGCTCTACGCGCTGATGGCCGCCGTGCCGCTGGCGGGCCTCGCCATCCTGCTCTCCGGCCGCGCGCCCTTCCCGGTGCTGGGCCTGTTCGAGGTGCCGCCCCTGCTCGCGCCCCTCGGCCTGCGCAAGGCGCTGGAGGGGGTGCATGAGGTCCTGGCCAATCTGATGGTCGGCGCCATCGCGCTGCATGTGGCCGCGACGCTGTGGCACGCGCTGGTGCGGCGGGACCAGGTGGCGGCGCGCATGCTGCCCTTCCTGTCGCGCCGCCCGCCGCCCGCGGCACCCCCCGCGACATCGGGGTGAAACAGAAATCGGGGCGCCCGGGCTTCAATCCTGCGCCGTCGCAGGGAATAATTGACGAAACCCGTGCACCGAATCACGGGAGCCTTCGGAGTGCGTCCTGATGCGTAGCGATCACCTGTTCGGCCGGGTCTCCCGGCGCGACCCGCGGCCCCTGCCGGCGGAGGCGCCGGAAGCCGCGGCGCCGGCCCCGCCCGCGGCGGAGGCCGAGAAGCCCACCCCCGATAGCGCGGAGACCGCCAAGGCCGCCTGAGCGTTCAGGCCGGCTCCCTCTCCCGCATCGCCATCATCCGCTGGCAGGCCGGCCGCGCCTGGCACGAAGCCAGCCAGGCGGCAACGCGCGGCGCGCCCTCGAACAGGCTGCGCGCCGGCATGGCGTAGCGCACCACCTCCGCCAGGTTGATGTCGGCCACCGTGAATCGCCCGCCCACCAGGAAGCCCGTGGCGGCCAGCGCGGTATCCAGCACCGCGAAGGGCGCCCGCAGCGCCGCCACCGCCGCTTCCGCCTTCGCCGCATCGCGCTCCGCCGGCGGCTTCGCCGCCATGTTGTAGAGGATCTCGATGCTGTGCGGCTCGATCTCGGTCGCCGCCCACAGCGCCCACATCCCCATCAGCCCATCCTCCGCGACGGAAGCCGGGCCCAGCGCCCCGCCATGCCTCTTCGCGAGGTAGAGGTTGATCGCCAGGCTTTCATGCAGCAGCAGCCCCTCATCATCCAGCGAGGGGATATGCCCGTTCGGGTTGATGGCCAGGAACGCCGCGGACCGCGTGTGCAGCGGTGCCTCCGGCGAATCGGGATCGGCCAGCCGATAGGCCTGGATCACCGCGACGTGCCGGTATTCGACGCCCATCTCCTCCAGCAGCCAGAGATTGCGGGAAGCGCGCGACCGCGCGCAGCCATAGAGCGTGATCGCCATGCCGAAACCTCCTGCCAGCCGGCCCGATCTTCAGGGCCGCGCCAGGGAAGCGCAAGGCACCGGCTTCCGGCCCGCGCGGCGGCGATGCTAGCGTCCGGCGACACGATCGCAGGGGATGATGCATGGCGGATGCTCTGGGCTGGCGGAAGCGGATCGGCTTCGTGGTGCCCTCCACCAACACCACGGTGCAGCCGGAGGTCGATGAGCTGCGCCCCCGCGGCGTCACCTTCCACCTCGCCCGCGTCTCCATCAAGGAACGCCCGCTGACCTCCGAACAGGCCTTCCTCGAGCATGTGCAGGCCATGCGCGACGGCCTCGGTTCGGCGATCGAGCAGGTGATGACCTGCGCCCCCGACCACCTGGTGATGGGCGTGGCGCTGGAGGCCTTCTGGGGCGGCGTCGCGGCGTCCACCAAGCTCGAAGCCGAACTCGCGGAGAAAGCGGGCGTTGGCATCTCCATGGGCTCCACCGCGACCGCCGCCGCGCTGCGCGCCTTCGGTGCGAAGCGCATCGCGATCCTGACGCCGCACCAGCCCCGGGGCGACGAGATGGTGCGCGCCTGGTTCGCGGAATCGGGGTTCGAGGTGGTGCGCCTCAAGGGCCTGAAATGCCCCTCGCCGCGGGAGATCGCGCATGTCCAGCCCGCGACCATCCGCGACAGCCTCCGCGAACTCGATGGCCCGGATGTCGAGGCGCTGGTCGCCGTCGGCACCAACCTCGCCAGCGGCGACGTGGCGGCGGAGGGCGAGCGCTGGCTCGGCAAGCCCGTGCTCGCCATCAACAACGTGCTGACCTGGCACGCCATGCGCGCGGTCGGCATCGAGGACCGCGTCTTCGGCCATGGCCGCGTGCTGGAGGAACACTGACACCGATGGCCGATCCCCAGGTCATCATCGCCGGCGCCGGCCCCGCGGGGCTGACGGCGGCGCTGTTCCTGGCGCGCGCCGGAATTGCCGTGCGCGTGCTGGAACGCCACACCGAGCCTTTCGAGGACCCCCGCGCCGCCACCATCCATCCGCCCACGATGGAGATGTATGCGGAATCCGGCGTCACCGCGGACCTGCTGGCGCAGGGCATCCGCGCGCCGGTCTGGCAGTTCCGCGGCCGCGCCGAAGGTGTGGTCGCCGAATTCGACCTCTCCCTTCTCGCGGATGTCACGCCCTTCCCCTTCCGCCTGCAATGCGAACAGCACAAGCTCTGCCGCATCCTGCTCTCGCACCTCGCCCGCCATGCGCATGCGGAGGTCGTGTGGGGCGTGGAGGTCACGGACGTCACGCAGGACGATGATGGCGTCAGCATCGCCACCACCGATGGCACCACGCATCGCGCCGCCTATGTCATCGGCGCCGATGGCGGCCGCAGCATCGTGCGCAAGTCGCAGGCGATCGGCTTCGAGGGCTTCACCTATCCCGAGCGCTTCCTCGTCGTCACCACGACCGAGGACATGGCCGCGAAGGGCTATGCCATCTCCTCCTATGTCTCGGACCCCGTCACCTGGTGCGCGATGTTCAAGGTGCCGGGCAAGGCGCCGCCGGGCCTGTGGCGCATCGTCTTCCCGACCGATCCCGAGGCCGAGGAGGCGGCGCTGCTGGACTTCGCCGCGGCGCGCGACCGGGTGCGCGCGCTGATCCCGCAGGATGGCGACTTCCCCGTGGTGCACACCAACCTCTACGCCGTGCACCAGCGCGTCGCCACCACCTTCCGGAAGGGTCGCGTGCTGCTGGCCGGCGATGCGGCGCACGTCAACAATCCGCTCGGCGGCATGGGCATGAATTTCGGCGTGCATGACGCCATCCTCGCGGCGCAGCGCATCGCCGCCGTGCTGGATGGTGGCGCGGATGATCTGCTGGACCGCTATTCCCGCCAGCGCCGCCATGTGGCGGAGGCTTTTCTCCAGGCCATGACCATCGCGAACAAGAAGAACCTGGAGGAGAAGGACCCCGTGGCGCGCGGCGCGCGCCTCGCGGAGCTTCGCGCCACCGCCGCCGATCCCGCCAAGGCCCGCGCGCATCTGTTGAAGACCAGCATGATCGAAGGCGTGCGCGCTGCTGCCGCGGTGGCGTGAGGGGGAGCGCCGCTCCCCCTCGACCCCCTCGCCAGGGGCCTCGGGCCCCTGGACCGCGTCGAATGGGCCGGCCTACTGCAACCGTATCCCCGCCACCCGCACCACCTCGTTCCACCGCGCCACATCCGCGCGCAGCCGCGCCGCGAAGGCCTCCGGCCCTTCCCCGAGCGGATCCGCGCCGATGCGCTGCATCCTCTCCTGTACCGCCGGCCGTTGCAGCGCCCCCGCGATCAGCCCGTGGATGCGCGCGGCCAGCGCCGGCGCCATGCCCTTCGGCCCCATCAGCCCGTTCCAGGTGATGGTCTCGTAGCCCGGCACGAGGCTCGCGATGGGCGGCACGCCCGGCAGCTGCGCGCTGGCCTCCAGGCCGGAGACGCCGTGCAGCCGCACCGCGCCGCTTTGCGCATGCGGCACCGCCTCCGACAGATTCGCGAACATCAGCGGCGCATTGCCCGCGATCACGTCCGCCAGCGCCGGCGCGCCGCCGCGATAGGGCACGTGTTCCGCCTGCACGCCGATGCGCTGCAGCAGCAGTTCCATCGACAGATGCTGGAAGCTGCCGACGCCGCCCGACGCATAGGCGAAGCGCCCGCTGCGCGCCCGCATCCAGGCGATCATGGAGGCCAGGTCCGTCGCCTCCACGCTGCGATGGCTCATCAGCACGAAGGGGTTGGTGCCGAGGTTCACGATCGGCGTGACATCCGCCACCGGATCGAAGCGCGGCGGCTGCGCCATCGCGACGGGCGCCACCGCCAGCACGGCGACCGCCACCATCATCAGCACATGCCCATCGGGCGGGGATCGCACCAGCGCCTCCGCCGCCAGCAGCCCGCCCGCGCCCGTGCGATTCTCCACGACGAAGGAGGATCCGGGCAGCGCCTCCTGCAGCAGATCGGCGGAAAGCCGCGCCAGGCCGTCCGTGTTCCCGCCCGGCGCGAAGGGCACCAGGATGCGGACGGGCCTCTCAGGCCAGGGCGCCTGCGCGCGAAGCGGGCAGGGCAGGGCGAGGATGGCGGGCGCGGCGAGCAGGGCACGGCGATGCATGGGGTTCTCCGGCGATATCCCGGGCATCATGCACGCCCCGGGCCAGTTCAGGCGGCCAGCGCCTCCGCGAAGACGGCGGGATCGACATTGCCGCCGCTGATGACGACGCCCACGACCTTGCCGCGCGCATCGACCTTGCCCGCCAGCACCGCGGCCAGCGCCACGGCGCCGCCGGGCTCCACGACGATCTTCAGATGCTCGAAGGCGAAGCGCATGGCGCGGAAGACTTCCGCCCGCGTCACCACCACGGCGCCGGCCAGGCGCGGCTGGTTGACCGCGAAGGTGATCTCGCCCGGCCGCATGGACAGCAGCGCATCGCAGATCGTCTCGCCCTGGCCGTCATTGGCGATGCGCGCGCCGGCTTCCAGGCTGCGCTTCGTGTCGTCCCAGCCCTCCGGCTCCACCGCCCAGATGGCCGTCGAAGGCGATGCGCCCTCCGCCGCCAGCGCGCAGCCCGCGATCAGCCCGCCGCCACCCGTGCAGACCGCCAGGCCATCCAGCGTGAGGCCCGCCGCCTTCGCATCCTCGAAGAGTTCCAGCGCCAGCGTGCCCTGGCCGGCGATGACGTCCGGATGGTCGAAGGGCGGCAGCACCGTGCCGCCACGCTCCGCCGCCAGGCGGCTCGCCAGCGTCTCCCGATCCGTCGTCCTGCGGTCGAAGAAGGTCACCTCCGCGCCCCAGCGCCTGGTGCTCTCCACCTTGATCGCCGGCGCATCCATCGGCATGGCGATCAGCGCGGGCATGCCGAGCATGGCGGAGGCACAGGCCACCGCCTGGCCGTGATTGCCGGAGGAATGGGTGACGACCCCCGCACCGCGCGCCGCTTCCGGCAGGCGCATCGCGGCGTTGGTCGCGCCGCGCAGCTTGAAGCTGCCGGTGCGCTGCAGGACCTCCGGCTTCACCAGGATGGTGCCGCCCGTCATCTGGTCCAGCAGGCGGTGCCGCAGCATCGGCGTGCGCACGATATGCGGCGCGATCCGCGCGGCGGCATCGCGCACATCCTGGGGCGTCGGCAGGGATCCACTCATCACGCGTTCCTCCTGAACCGGTCCGGATCCGCCAGCGCCGCCACCGGCGCCACATCGGCTTCCACATCGCCGGCGATGATGCCCGCCACCAGCCGCCCCGCGGCCGGCGCCGTCTGGATGCCATAGCCGCCCTGGCCGACGAGCCAGAGGAAGCCCGGCGCCGAACGCTCGAACCCGATCGCCAGGCTCCGGTCCGGCGTGAAGCTCCGCAGCCCCGCCCAGCGATGCTCCACCCGGTTCACCGGAATGTCGAGCGCCTGCTGCATCCGGTCCACCGCGATCGCCACGTCGATCTCATCGGGCTGCACGTCATGCGGGTCCATGTCCGTCTCATCGGCCGGGGAGACCATGAGCTTCCGCCGCGCCTCCGGCCGCGCATACCAGCTGTGGTCGGCATCGCCGAGCAGCGGCCAGCCCCGGCAATCATGGTCGCCGGGATCGATGATCAGCGCCGTGCGCCGCTTCGGCTGCAGCCCGATGCGCGCCACGCCCGCGATCGCCGCCACCTCATCCCCCCAGGCGCCGGCCGCATTCACCAGGACCTTCGCCCGATGCACCGCGCCATCGCTCGCCTGCGCATGCCAGCGCCCGCCTTCATGCCAGATGCGCCCCGCGCGATGCCGCAGCGCCAGAACGCCGCCCGCCGCACGCGCCGATTTGAGGAAGCCGCTGTGCAGGGAAGCGACATCGATGTCGAAGGCATCGCGCTCGATGCTCGCCATCGCCGCATAGCCGGGCCGCAGCGCGGGCACCATCGCCGCCACCTCCGCGACGTCGATCTCCTCGATCTCCGCCCCCTCCGCGATCATCTGCCGCAGATGCGCCACCTGGTCGGGCGGCGCGAGGTTCACCACCGGGCGCGTGCTGATCAGCGGGCCGGGCGCGAAGCCCTCGGGCGGCTTCTCGAAGAAGGCACGCGAGGCGCCCGACAGGCGCCGCACATCGGGCGGGCCGTAGTTGAGGATCCAGAGCGCAGCGGAACGGCCGGTGCTGTGATAGCCCGCACTCTCCTCCGCCTCCAGCAACGCGACCTTGAGCCCGCGCCAGGCGCAATGCGCGGCGGCGGTGGCGCCGGCCATGCCGGCCCCGATGATGACGACGTCGAAATCGAGGATGTCCATGCGGCGCATGGTTCGGCGCGTCGGGGCGTGCGGTCAACCGTGGGGAAGGCTTTGCCTTCCCCACACCCTATCCACCAGGCCCGAGACGGGCCTGGACCGTCGTCAATCGGGGCCGCCGAGCAGAGGCGCGCAGACCATGCGGCCGCCCAGCTCCCCGATCACGGCGGGCACGCCATAGATGGCGGCCAGCCGCTCCGCCGTCACCATCGCGGCCGGCGCCCCCGGGCCCTCCAGCACGCCGC
Organism: Falsiroseomonas ponticola; assembly: GCF_016805305.1. Lineage (GTDB taxonomy): Bacteria > Pseudomonadota > Alphaproteobacteria > Acetobacterales > Acetobacteraceae > Falsiroseomonas > Falsiroseomonas ponticola. The sequence goes on from NZ_JAERQN010000003.1 coordinate 209,248, forward strand.
CATGCAGCAGCGCCACCCGGTCCGCGACCAGGAAGGCATGGTCGGGATGATGCGTCGTCATCAGCACGGCATGGCCCTCCGCCGCCAGGCGTCGAGCCTCCCGCAGCAGCAGCGCTTGGTTGCCGAAATCGAGGCTCGCCGCCGGCTCATCCATCACCACCACCGCGGCTTCCTGCGCCAGCGCGCGGGCGATCAGCACCTTCTGCCGCTCGCCCCCCGACAGCTCCGTCACCCGCCGCTCCGCGAAGCCCTCCATGCCGAGCCGCGCCAGCGCCGCCCGCGCCGCCGCGAAATCCCGCGCCCCGGGCTGCGCGAAGAAGGGCAGATGCGCCGCCCGCCCCATGGCGACGACATCCAGCACGCGATAGGCGAAGCCCCCCGGCGCGGCCTGCGGCACATAGGCGATCTTCCGCGCCACCGCCTGCCGCGCCATCCCGCGCAGATCCTCGCCCGCCACCAGCACCCGCCCCGCCAGCGGCGGGATCAGGCCGAGCAGCGTCCGCAGCAGCGTCGTCTTCCCCCCGCCATTCGGGCCGAGCAGCACCGTCACCGTCCCGGCCTCCAGCGCGAAGCCGATCCCCTGCGCCACCACGCGCGCCCCATGCCCGATGGACAGCCCCTCGCATTCCAGCAGGCTCATGCCGCCCGCCGCCGCGCCAGCAGGTACAGGAACAGCGGCGTGCCCAGCGCGGCGGTCAGGATGCCGAGCGGCACCTCCGTCCGCCCCGCGCCGCGCGCCAGCGTATCGACGCCCAGCAGGAAGGCCGCGCCGAGCAGCATGGAAAGCGGGATCAGCCGCGCCGTCTCCGGCCCGCCCAGCAGCCGCGCCGCATGCGGCACCACCAGCCCGATCCAGCCCACCGCCCCGGCCAGCGCCGTGACGGCCGCGGTCGCCAGCGTCGCCCCCGCGATGGCCGCCGCGCGCAGCCGCGCGGTGGGCACGCCGAGCGCCCGCGCCTCGTCCTCCCCCAGCGTCAGCAGGTTGATCCGCCAGCGCAGCAGGACCAGCACGAGAAGCCCCAGCAGGGCAGGGGGCGCCGCCGCCAGCAGATCCCCCCGGTTCACGCCGGACAGCGTGCCGAGCAGCCAGAAGGTGATGGCCGGCAACTGGTTGTAGGGATCGGCGAAGACCTTGAGCAGCGAAATCACGGCCCCCACCAGCGCGCCGAGCGCGACGCCGGCCAGCACCAGCACCAGCAGCGGGTCGCCGCCCTCGTCCCGCACCGCCCGCGCCAGCGCGCCGACGCCCGCCACCGCCGCGATCCCCCCCGCGAAGGCCGCCCCCTGCACCCCCGCGATCGGCAGCCCGAGGAAGATGCCCGCGACGGCGCCGAGCGACGCCCCCGCCGAGACGCCCAGCAGATCCGGCGAGGCCAGCGGGTTGCGGAACATCGCCTGGAACGCCGCCCCCGCCCCGGCCAGCGCCGCGCCCACCAGCATGGCGGAGAGCACGCGCGGCCCGCGGATGTTCCAGAACACCGCGGCGGCCGCGGGATTCACCGCCTCGCCCCGCCCCGTGACCAGCAGCCAGAACTCCCCCACCGAGATCGGGAAGCGCCCGACCGACAGCGCGCCGAGCACGGCAGCGACCAGGGCGGCGAGCGCCACGGTCCAGGCGAGGCCGGCTCTCACGCCGCCACCGTCACGAGGCGTCCCACCCCCTCATCCCCGCCCCATCGCCGGCGCCAGCAGCCCCCGCAGCAGCGCCCGGTCCGGGTCCCGGTGGTAGAACAGCTGGTGAAACGCCGCGACGCGATCCTCCAGCCCGGCCGGCGGCGCCAGGCCGAACAGGATGGGCAGCCACGCCAGCCCCAGCAGCCGGTTCACCCCGGGCGGGAAATCCACCCAGCCGAAAGGCGTGTTCGGCACCTGCACCAGCCGCCCCTGCCGCACCGCCCGCAGGCTCCGCCACAGCGGGTCCTGCCGCGCCATGGCGATGAAGGCCGGGTCGAGGGACATGACGTAGTCCGGATCCCAGGCCAGCACCTGCTCCACGCTGACCTGCGCCAGGCCCCGCGCCCCGGGCGGCCCCACCGCGACATTCTCGGCGCCGGCGAATTCGATGACCTCCGCGTTGATGGACCCGCGCAGCGCCGTCTCCGTGCCGCGGGGGCCGCGGGCGTAGAACACGCGCGGCCGGCCCCGCTGCGCCAGCAGCGCGCTCGCATCCCGCGCCTCGGCGATGATCCGGCTGGCCGCCGCCGCCCGCTGCGCGGCTTCCGGCCGCCGGTCCAGCATCACGCCCAGCATCTCGTAGGTCTCGGGGATCTTCGCCAGCGACCCGTCCAGCAGCAGGGTGGGCAGGCCGGTCTGCGCCTGCACGCGTTCCGCCAGTTGGGCGAAGACCGGCGCCACCGATCCGTAGTCCAGCACCAGGTCCGGCCGCGCCGCCAGCACGGCCTCCAGGTTCGCCGTGTTGTCCCGCCCGGTCAGCCGGCCCACCTCCGGCAGCGCCGCCGCGGCGGGGTCCATGAAGGCGGCCTCATGCGGGCGCGGCGGCCGGCCCGGCCAGCCCGCCAGCAGGTCCGGCGCCAGGGTATAGACCAGGATCGCCGCCGGAGGCCCCGCCGGGAAGACCCGCGCCACCCGCGCCGGCAGCTGCACCCGCCGCCCGGTCGCATCCGCCACCTCCCGCGCCGCCACGGGCCTTGCGGCCAGCAGGAAGGGGGCGGCCAGCAGCGCGCGGCGATGGGTCATCAGGGCAGGGGCTCCCGCGACAGGGTCGGCGCCCCGAACCCGCGCCGGGCCCCCACCGCCCGCCCCGACGGCGTGAGGATGGAACAGCCCGGCCCGGTTCGCGGCCGTGCCGTTTCCTAGCACGGCCAGCCCGCCACCGGCAGCGCCAGGCCGGCCCCTTGTCACGCCCCCGGCTGGCCGGCATTCGGGAAGAACAGCGGCTCCCCGTTGATCCTGTAGCCCGCGATCGCCGCCTGCCCGGCCGGGGAGACCAGCCAGTCGATGAAGCGCTGCCCGGCCTCCGCCTTCACATGCGGATGGCGCCGGGGGTTCACCAGCATGACGCCATACTGGTTGAACAGCCGCTCATCCCCCTCCGCCAGCACCCGCAGCGCCTGCCGGTTGCGGAAGGCGAGCCAGGTGCCGCGATCGGCCAGCACATAGGCGTTCTGCGCGGCGGCGGTGTTCAGCGCCGGCCCCATGCCCTGGCCCACCTCCCGGTACCAGGCGCCGCGCCCGCTGGCGGGGTCGATCCCCGCCTGCTGCCACAGCCGCAGCTCCGCCGCATGGGTGCCGCTGCGGTCGCCGCGACTGATGAAGACCGAACGGCTCCCCGCGATGCGGCGCAGCGCCTCCACCGAATCCCGCAGGCCATTCACGCGGGCGGGGTCACTGGCGGGGCCCAGGATGACGAAGTCGTTGAACATCACCGCCCGGCGCGGCCCGCCGAAGCCCTCCGCCACGAAGCGCTCCTCGGCCTCCCGGTCATGCACGAGGACCACATCCGCATCGCCGCGCCGCCCCACATCCAGCGCCTGCCCGGTGCCCAGCGCCACCACGCGCACGCCGATGCCCGTCGCCTGGGTGAAGATCGGCAGGATGTGCCCGAACAGCCCGGACTGCTCCGTCGATGTGGTGGAGGACACCGTGATGGAGGGCGCCTGCGCCGCCGCCGGCAGCGCGATGGCCACGCCCAGCCCCATTCCCAGCAACAGCCTCCGGAACACCGGCATCCCCCGTCTCCTCACCACAGCAGATCCCCACGCAGGAAGGCCGCGGCCTCCGCGCTCGGCGGCCGCTCGAAGAAATCCGGCGCGCGGCCCACCGCGTTCACCCGGCCCGCGACCAGCAGCACCACCTCCTCCGCCAGCCGCCTGGCCTGGCCGAGGTCATGCGTCGTCATCACCACCTTCGTCCCCTGGCCCGCGATGGCGGCGATGATCGCCTCCACCTGCCGCGTCGCCGCGGGGTCGAGGCTCGCCGTCGGCTCGTCCAGGAACAGCACCGCCGGCCCCATCGCCCAGGCCCGCGCCAGCGCCAGGCGCTGCTGCTCCCCGCCCGAAAGCCTGCGCGCCGGCCGCGCCGCCAGCGCCGCCAGCCCCACCCGTTCCAGCGCCGCCATGGCGCGGCCGGGATCCAGCCCCGCGAGCCGCAGCGGATATTCCGCATTGGCCAGCACCGATCGCCGCAGCATCACCGGCCGCTGGAACACCATCGCCTGGCGTCGCCGCGCCGCCTCCTCCGGCAGCGCCCAGCGCACCGCCCCGCCGGTCGGCCGCAGCAGCCCGTGCAGCAGCCGCAGCAGCACGGATTTGCCCGCGCCATTCGGCCCCACCACCAGCGTCGGCCCGCCCGCGCGCAGGGTCAGGTCGATGCCGTGGATGATGCCGACATCCCCGGCCGCGAAGCGCAGCCCCTCCGCCACCATCGGCAGGATCATGCGCCGCGCCTCGCCGCCAGCTCCCGCAGCCCCTGCGCCAGCGCGTTCACGCCCAGCACGATGGCCATCAGCACCACGCCCAGCGCCAGCGCCAGCGGCAGGTCGCCCTTGGAGGTCTCGAGCGCGATCGCGGTCGTCATCACCCGCGTGAAGCCCTCGATGTTGCCGCCCACCACCATGACGGCGCCGACCTCGGCGCTCGCCCGCCCGAAGCCCGCCAGCAGCACGGTCAGCAGCAGGAAGCGCCCGTCCCACAGCAGCGTCGGCACGGCGCGCCACCCCCCGGCGCCGAAGCTCCGCAGCTGCTCGGCATATTCCTCCCACAGCGCCTCCAGCACCTGCCGGCTCAGCGCCGCCAGGATGGGCGCGATCAGCACCGCCTGCGCGATCACCATCGCCGCCGGCGTGAACAGCAGGCCGAAGGACCCGAAGGGCCCGCTGCGGGACAGCGCCAGGTAGATCAGCAGCCCCGCCACCACCGGCGGCAGCCCCATCAGCGCGTTCAGCGCCACCACCAGCGCCCGCCGCCCGGGGAAGCGCGCCACCGCCAGCAGCGCGCCCAGCGGCAGCCCCACCAGCGCCGCGATCGCCACCGCCGTCAGCGAGACGCGCAGCGACAGCCCCACGATCCGCGCCAGCCCGTCATCCCCCGACAGGATCAGCCCGAGGGCGAGCGTGAAGGCGGATCCGATATCCTGCATGCGGCCCCAGGTAGGGCCGGCATCTGGCGGCGTCCATCACGCATCGCTACGGTGCCGCGGCACCATCTGCCTATGCCTGCCGGATTCTGCCGATGCCCGCCCGCGCCACCCCGCCCGACATCATGACGCTGAAGGAAGCCGCCGCCTGGCTGCGCCTGTCGGAGCGTGCGCTCTACGACCTCGCCCGCCAGCGCCGCCTGCCCGCGGCCCAGCTGGGCGGGAAGTGGCTCTTCCCCCGCACCGCCCTCTCCCTCTGGCTCACCCGCCAGGCGGAGGCACCGGACCATCGCCTGGCGCCGCCCCCCATCCTGGCCGGCAGCCATGACCCGCTGCTGGATTGGGCGGTGCGGCAATCCGGCTGCGGCCTCGCCCTGCGGGCGGGCGGCAGCCTGGACGGGCTGGTGGCGCTGGCCGCCCGCCAGGCCTGCGCCGCGGCGGTGCATGTGCCGGACCCCGATACCGGCGGCTTCAACGAAACCGCGACGCGGGCGGAGGTGCCGGGCGATTCCGTCATCGGCCTGGTCTGGGCCTGGCGCGAACAGGGGCTGATCCTGCCCGCCGGCAACCCGCAGAACCTCTCCACCATCGCGGACCTCGCGCGCCCCGGCATCACCGTCGCCGGCCGCCAGGCCCGCGCCGGCAGCCACCTGCTGCTGGTGCATCTGCTCAGCGAGGCCGGGCTGCGCCTCGATGCGCTGCGCTTCCTCCCCGCCCCCTCCGCGACCGAGGACGAGGTCGCCGCCGCGGTGGCGGAAGGCCGCGCCGCCGCCGGCTTCGGCATCCGGGCGGAGGCGATGCTGCGCGGCCTGCACTTCGTGCCGCTGGTGCGCGAACGCTTCGACCTGGTGGCGCGCCCGCGGGACTGGTTCGACCCGCCGCTGCAGCGCCTGATGGAGTTCGCCCGCGGCGCGGCCTTCCGGGACCGCGCCGCGCGCCTCGGCGGCTATGACATCGGCGCCACCGGCAGCGTCGGCTTCGCGCTGTAGGCCGCGCTACGCGGCGCCGCGGCCGGGGCGGCGCCGCGGGTCATTCGCCGCGCTGTCCTGGTCCACATCCACCTCCGTCCGGCGCACCGTGTCGCGGATGGTCTCGGTGTGCTCGGTCGCGTCCTTGCTCACCACCACCTCGCCGGTCACGCGCACCTCCTTGCCGACCACGGCCTCCTCGACGCTCTCCTCGGCCTCGATGGTGCGGTCCTGGAACAAGCCTGCCTCTTCCGCCGTGGCCGGGCGGTCCAGCGGCCGCTGCTCGACATGCACGCGCTCCTCGCGCAGCCGAACCTGTTCCTCCACCGGGGTCTCGACGACGTAGCTGCGCACGCGCACGCGGCCGGCATGGGCCTCCCGCTTGCCGACGCGCAGCCGCTCCTCCGCCAGCTTCACCCGCTCCTCCTCCGCGCCGCCGGGCAGGGCGGTCGCGCCATCCTGGTCCGTGCGCGCCATGGCGCCGGCGCTGGCCGGCGTGCCGGTGGTGCTGCCCATGCCCGCACCCATGCCCGCACCCATCCCGGGGCCTTCCCCGGCCTCCATGCCCGCCCCGGCGGAGCCGAGATTGGCGCCGCGCCGCCGCGGATCCGCCGCCGCGCCCGAGGTATCGGCCTGCGCCGCCAGGCCGCCGCTCAGCGGCGTCGTGCCGCTCAGGCTGGTGCCGCCCGCGGCGGAGCCGCTTGAAGAACCCGCGGCGGAGCCGCTTGAGGAACCCGCGGCGGAGCCGCCTGAAGCACCCGCACCCGCCGCCGATCCGCCGAGCCAGCCCGCGCCGCGCCACTCCTCCTCCCGCGTGTCGAGATCGACGGCGCCGCCGGCCTCCAGCATGTCCATCGCGCGGTCGAGCAGCCCTTCCGCCACCTCCGCCGAGACCACCACATGGCCGCGGCGCAGCCCCTCCCCATAGGTGCGGCGATCGTCATCCGGCACGAAGAGGTCGGCGATGGCGGCCAGGATGCCGCGATCCTCCTCTGTCGAAGGGCCAGAGGTGGCGCTGCCTGACGCGGCGCGGACCTGGACGTTCTGCGCGCCCAGCTGGCGCAGCTGCCCCGCGGCCTGGTCGGCCTCGGCGCGGCTGTCGAACATGGCGGTGATGGTGCGATCCATGAGGGTCTCTCCCGTGTTGTGGTCGTTGGTGGCGTCATCCGGCACCGGCGGGGGCAGGCGTTCCACCCGCGCCGCCTGCCGGCGCAGCGTCAGCGACACGCTCTCCGCCTCCTGCCGCTCCCGCAGCCGGATGCGCAGCTCCTCCGTCACCACCAGGCGGCGCGTGACGGTCACGCGTTCCTCCACGACGGGGATGACGAGGACATCGCCCTCGCGCCGCGTCGGCGGCGGGGATGCCACCTCGCGGTCGATCGGCACGCGCTCCACCGCCGCCTCCCGCACCAGGCGCTGCCAGGCGATCTCCTGCGCCTCCGCCGTGGTGGTGACGGCGACGCGCAGAAGGGCGGTGACGCGGCGGCGGCGGCGCAGGCGCGGCACCTCCGCCAGCAAGGGCAGGCGCATGGCGTCCCCGTTCTGCGGCAACGCCGGGCCGGCCTTGTGCGCGGGATCGTCCATCCATCCTCCCTGGCCCGGCGTCGCGGCCCGGGATCTCCTCAACGGACCCGCCACCGCCCCGTTCCCGCCCCGGGCGCGGAACATCCCGTGGTGAGCGGCAGCCAAGCGGGCTTGCGGCTTCCGCCGGGCGATGCGTAACCTTCACGCCGCAACCATGCAGGCCGGGATAACGGCCGCATCAGGGCAGGAGGAACGGATGGACCAGGGGATGACCCGGCGCGACATGCTGCGCGCCGGTGCAGGCGTGGCCGCGATCGCGGGCGGCACGGCACTCACCGCCCCGGCGGTGCATGCGCAGGCAACCACCACCTTGCGCTGCGGCTTCTGGGACCACTGGGTCCCGGCGGGCAACGGCATCATGCGCGAGCTTTGCGCCGAATGGGGCCGCAACAACCGCGTGGACGTGCAGGTGGATTTCATCACCTCCGTCGGCAACCAGAACCTGCTGACCATCGCCGCCCAGGCGCAGGCCCGCAGCGGGCATGACATCCTGAGCTTCCCGACCTGGGAGCCATCGGCCCATGCCCGCCTGCTGGAACCGGTGGACGACATCGTCCAGCGCCTGATCGGCAAGTACGGCCCGATCAACCCGACGGCGGAATACCTCGCGAAGCGCGAAGGCGCCTGGCGCGCCATCCCCGCCGTTTCCGGCTCGCAGCACAAGCCCTCCCTCGCGCGCTTCGACCTGCTGCAGCAGCATGCGGGCCTCGATGTCCGCGCCATGTACCCGGCGGAGGACCGCACCGGCCCCGGCGTGGACCAGTGGAACTGGGCCACCTTCCTGACGGCGGCGGAGAAGTGCCACGCCGCCGGCTTCAGCTTCGGCCTGCCCATGGGCAGCTTCACCGATGCGGTGGACTGGGTCGGCGCCTTCTTCCGCAGCCACAACGCCAAGTTCATCGATGAGAACGGCCAGGTCACGGTGCGCCGCGACCCCGGCGTGCGCCAGGGCCTGGAATACCTGGTGCGCCTGGCCCGCTTCCTGCCCAACGATGTCTGGGCCTGGGACGATGCCAGCAACAACCGCGCGCTGATCTCCGGCCGCTCCGCCCTGATCTTCAACCCGCCCTCCACCTGGGCGGTGGCGAAGCGCGATGCGCCGGCGGTGGCGGAGAAGTGCTGGACCTTCCCGATGCCGGCGGGCCCCGCGGGCCGCTTCACGCCGTACCTGCCCTATTTCTGGGGCATCTGGTCCTTCAGCCGGAACAAGACGGCGGCCAAGGGCCTGCTGGAATTCCTCTCCGACCGCACCAGCGCGGACCGGCAGACCACCACCAGCAGCGGCTACGACATCCCGCCCTTCGGCAGCATGTCCAACTTCGACATCTGGCGCACCGAAGGCCCGCCCACGGGCGTGGTGTACAACTACCCGCTGAAGCCGCACCACCAGGCGCAGCAGTCCATCGCCTTCGCCCCGGCGCCGGCGGAAATCGCCGTGCAGGCCTACAACCAGGCGATCAACACCAAGCTGGTGGCCCGCGTCGCGCAGGGCGGCGAGACGATCGACCAGGCCCTGACCTGGGCGGAGCGCGAGCTGCGCAACTTCGCGCGCGGCTGAGCCGAACGGGACGGGGGCGGGGGCCGCAAGGCTTCCCGCCCTTTCCGCATCCATCGCGTGACAGGGGAGCATCCGCATGTCGGCCAGCGGCACCGCCATCACCGCGGGACGCAGCGAGGGGGTCTCCTCCCTCCAGCGCTTCACGCGACGGCGTTCCACCATCGCCTTCCTGATGACGCTGCCGCTGATCGCGGTGATCGGCGGGCTGGTCGCCTATCCCGCGGCCTATGCCATGTACCTCTCCACCCTGAACCGGCGGATGACCGCCTTCATCGGGCTGGAGCAGTTCGCGGTGCTGCTGGATACCGACACCTTCTGGATGGTGATCGCGCAGAGCTGCATCTTCGCCATCTCCGCCGTCTTCCTGAAGGCGCTGATCGGCTTCTGGCTGGCGCATATGCTGCACGACATCCCGGCCAAGGGGCAGCGCAAGTGGCGCGGCATGCTCCTCGTGCCCTGGGTCATCCCGCCGGCGCTCTCCACGCTCGGCTGGTGGTGGATGTTCGACCCCAGCTATTCCTCCATCAACTACCTGCTGAACGTCTTCGCCGTGCCCTCGGTCCCCTGGCTGGGCGAGCCCTGGTGGGCGCGCACCTCCGTCATCATCGTGAATGTCTGGTACGGCGCGCCCTTCTTCATGATCATGTATCTGGCCGCGCTGAAATCGGTGCCGGAGCAGCTGTACGAAGCGGCCGCCATCGATGGCGCCACCGGCTTCCAGCGCCTGCGCTACGTGACGCTGCCCATGATGCGCAACATCATCAGCATCACCGTGCTGTTCAGCCTGATCGTCACCTTCGCCAATTACGACATCGTCCGGGTCCTGACGAATGGCGGGCCGCGGGACCTGACGCATGTCTTCGCGACCTATGCCTTCCAGGTCGGCATCCTGTCCGGCAACGTGCCGCGCGGCGCCGCCGTCTCGCTCTTCATGTTCCCGCTGCTGGCGATCTTCGCCTTCTTCGTGCTGCGCGGCGTGACCCGCCGGAACAAGGAGGAATCGTGAGATGAGCGCGACCGGTGCCACCCGCGACCTGCCCGGCATCTACCACAAGGCGGGCAGCCTTTCGTCGGAGCGCCGCTGGGCGCTCTGGACCGCCTATATCTCCCTGATCTTCGCCGCCATCATCTTCCTGGCGCCGCCCGTCTACATGTTCATCACCAGCCTGAAGACGAGCGCGGAGGTCGCCAATCTCCAGGGCAATCCCTGGCTGGTGCGCAACCCGACGCTGGAGAACTACACGGCGATCCTGACCAACCCGACCTTCCTCACCTTCTTCTGGAACAGCGCCAAGATCACCGTGATGGTGGTGCTGATCACCATGGTCATCAGCACGCTCGCCGCCTTCGCGCTGGCGCGCATGCGCTTCTGGGGCAGCCAGGCGCTGGCGACCGGCGTCTTCCTGACCTACCTGATCCCGGAGACGCTGCTCTTCATCCCGCTCTACCAGATCGTGGGCGGGCTCGGGCTGCTCAACTCCTCCTGGGGCCTGGTGGTGGTCTATCCGACACTCACGGTGCCCTTCTGCACCTGGATCATGATCGGCTACTTCGCCTCCATCCCGAAGGAGCTGGACGAGGCCGCGCTGATCGATGGCGCGAGCTGGTCGCAGATGCTGCTGAAGATCTTCATCCCCGTGGCCATGCCCGGGATCATCGCGGCGACGATCTTCGCCTTCACCGTCAGCTGGGCCGCCTTCGTCTATCCCACCGCCTTCGTGACCACGCCGGATGAGATGCCGCTGACCATCGGCGTCGTCTCCCAGCTCGTCCGCGCGGACACCTTCGCCTGGGGGCAGATCATGGCCGGGGCCTTGCTGGCGGCGCTGCCGCCGGTGATCGTCTATGCGTTCCTGATGGATTACTACATCGCCGGCCTGACCGCCGGCGCGACAAAGGGCTGAGAACCAGATGGCACAGGTTTCCATCCGCAAGGTCGTGAAGGCCTATGAAGGCGGCGTGCAGGCGGTGAAGGGCATCGACCTGGAGATCGCCGACCATGAATTCGTGGTCCTGGTCGGCCCGTCCGGCTGCGGGAAGTCCACCACACTCCGCATGATCGCGGGGCTGGAGGAGATCACGGGCGGGGAGATCGCCATCGGCGGCACCGTCGTCAACGACATCCCGCCGCGCGACCGCGACATCGCCATGGTGTTCCAGAACTACGCGCTCTACCCGCATATGTCGGTCTACGAGAACATGGCCTTCGGCCTGACGCTCCGGAAATTCCCGAAGGAGGAGATCAAGCGCCGGGTGGAGAATGCGGCCCGCATCCTCGACATCACGCCGCTCTTGGACCGCAAGCCGAAGGCGCTGTCCGGCGGCCAGCGCCAGCGCGTCGCCATGGGCCGCGCCATCGTGCGCGACCCGAAGGTCTTCCTCTTCGACGAACCGCTCTCCAACCTCGACGCCAAGCTGCGCGTGCAGATGCGGACCGAGATCAAGAAGGTCCACCAGACCGTCAAGACCACCACCGTCTACGTCACCCACGACCAGGTGGAGGCGATGACGCTGGCGGACCGCGTCGTCGTCATGAACCACGGCATCATCGAGCAGGTGGGCCCCCCGCAGGAACTCTACCACCACCCGAAGACGCGCTTCGTCGCCGGCTTCATCGGCAGCCCCGCCATGAACTTCATCCCCGCGCGCGTCGAGAACGGATCCGGCGCGCTGCGCGTGCAACTCCCCAACGGCATCACCGTCCCCGTCCCCGAATCCCGCACCGCCCGCTACCAGGCCGCCGCGGGGCGTGAGGTGCTGTTCGGCATCCGCCCGGAACACCTGACGGAGGTGAAGAACCTCGACCGCGACAACATCGCGGTGTTCGAACTGACGCCCGAGGTGATCGAGCCCATGGGCATGGAGACGCTGGTGCATCTCTGGCTGCAAGGCGCCGAGGTCTGCTGCCGCATCGACCCGACGACCCCGGCGGAACCCGGCCGCCCCATGCAATTCGCCGCCGACCTCAACCACATGCACCTGATCGATCCCGAGAGCGGGAAGGTCCTCTAGATTCGAAAAGCCCTCTCCCCAGAGGGGAGAGGGTTGGGTGAGGGGAGGCGCTTTACGCGCCAGCCCCGTGCGTGCACGTTTCCTCCAACCCGAGGAAACAGGCACCCATGGCCGATACCATCCACATCCCCGCCGAGACGGTGGAGCATTTCGTCACCCGCATCTTCGCCGCCGCCGGCTGCGACCAGGCGGAGGCGCATCGCATCTCCACGCATCTGCTGGATGCCAACCTCGCCGGCCATGACAGCCACGGCGTCGCCCGCGTGCCGCGCTATGTCGAATGGCTCCAGGCCGGCTTCGTGCTCAAGGGCCAGAACGTCGAGACCGTCACCGATGGCGGCAGCTTCCTCCTGCTCGACGGCCTCTTCGGCTTCGGCCAGACCGTGGCCCCCCAGGCCGTCCGCATGGGCATCGAGCGTGCGCAACAGCACGGCATCGCCGTCGTCGGCCTGCGCAACGCCGGCCATATCGGCCGCGTCGGCGCCTATTCGGAAATGGCGATCGAGGCCGGGCTCCTCTCCGTCCATTTCGTCAATGTCGCGGGCTCCGTCCTCGTCGCCCCCTTCGGCGGCACGGAGCGCCGCTTCTCCACCGCCCCCATCAGCATCGGCGTCCCCCTGCCGGGCCGTCCCCTCGTGCTCGACTTCGCGACGTCATTGGTCGCGGAGGGCAAGGTCCTCGTCGCTTCCAATGGCGGCAAGGCGCTCCCCGCCGATGCGCTGATCGAGCCCGATGGCACCCTCTCCGGCGATCCCCACACCCTCTACGGCCATTACGACACCATCGGCCCCCGCAACCCCTCCAACGGAAAGGGCGCCATCCGCGCCTTCGGGGAACACAAGGGCAGCGGCCTCGCCTTCATGTGCGAGATGCTGGCCGGCGCGCTGACGGGTGGCGGCACCTCCGGCCCCGTGGAGGCGCGCGGCCGCATCGCCAACGGCATGCTCTCCTTCTACGTCTCCCCGAAGCATTTCGGCACCCAGGCGGAATTCGAGGAAGCCGGCCGCGCCTATGTGGACTGGATCGTCGCCACCAACCCCGCGCAGGCCGGCCAGCCCGTGCTCGCCCCCGGCGACAAGGAAGCCACCACCAAGGCCGACCGCCTGGCCCATGGCGTGCCGCTGCAGCGCGATACCTGGGACAGCATCCTCGACACCGCGCGCCGCCTCGGCATCAACGATCCGGCCTGACACTCCCCGCGGGTCCGTGGCATGAGAGTCCGCCATGGACCCGCTCACCCGCCTGCTCATCCGCCTCGCCCAGTGGTTCCGCAACCCGCCCTCGCCGGCGCGGATCAAGCTCATCCTCGCCGTCGTGGCGCTCTGCCTGGTCCTCGTCGCCATCGAGAAATTCGTGGGCTGGCCGGATTGGGCGACGGCGCAGCGCGTGCCCATCCACCGCTGACCCTTGCCGGCGCGCCCGCGCCGCGCGACCCTCCCCGCAACAACGGGAGGAACCACACCATGCTTCGCCGCGCCCTGCTCGGCCTGACGCTCGCCGCGACCCTCGCGACCCCCGCGCTGGCCTTCCCCGACCGCACCATCACGCTGGCGGTCGGCTTCGCCCCCGGCGGCTCCACCGACGTCACCTCCCGCCTCCTGGCCGATCGCCTCGGCCCGGCGCTGGGCCCCAACGGCCGCGTGGTGGTGGAAAACCGCCCCGGCGCCGCCGGCCTCATCGCCTCCGACTGGCTCCGCCGCCAGACGCCGGACGGGCACCTGCTGATGCTGGTGGAGGCCTCCTCCCACGCCCTCGCCCCCAACGCCGTGCAGGGCGGCACGCGCTACGACCCGATCGGCGACTTCACCCATATCGCCGTCGTCGGCACCGGCCCGATGATCGTCGTGGCGCCCCCCTCCTTCCCCGCCCGCACCGCGCAGGAAGCCATCGCGCGCCTGCGCGAAGGCGGCGAACGCCTGCCCTTCGCGTCCTCCGGCGTCGCCTCCATGCCCCACCTCTCGGCGGAGATGCTGGCCGCCACCCTCAACATGGGCGGCCGCTTCCCCCACGTCCCCTACCGCTCCGGCGGCCTGATGGTGGAGAGCATCGCCCGGGGCGAGACGCAGTGGGGCGTCGCCGTCCTCGCCTCCGCCGCCGGCCAGGTGCGGGACGGCCGCGTGCGCGGCATCGCCGTGACGGGCCTCGAGCGCTTCCCCTCCTTCCCCGACATCCCGACGCTCGCCGAATCCGCGCTGCCGGGCTTCGACCTCGAGAACTGGTTCGCCGTCATCGGCCCCAAGGGCATGCCGCCCGCCGTGGTCGAGACCCTCAACCGCGCCATCCGCACCGCCATCGCGGAGCCGCAGCTGCGCGAACGCCTCCTCGTCGCCGGCGTGAACCCCTGGAGCCGCCCCAACGCGCCGACCGATGCCGAGGCCTTCTTCCGCGCCGAGCTCGCGAAATTCGGCCAGGTGGTGGCCCGCACCGGCGTGAAGCTGGAACCGTGAGCAACACCACGGCCGACGTCATCGTCATCGGCGGCGGCTCCGCCGGCTGCGTCGTCGCCGCCCGCCTCTCCGAGGACCCTGGCACCCGCGTCCTCCTCCTTGAGGCCGGGCCGCCCGACAAGGACCCCTGGATCCGCCTGCCGCTGGGCTACGGCAAGCTCTACGGCACCGGCCGCTACGACCCGCGCTTCATGACGGAGCCCGAGCCCCAGCTCGGCAACCGCCAGATCCACTGGCCCCGCGGCCGCGTCCTCGGCGGCTCCGGCTCCGTCAACGGGCTCGTCTTCCTGCGCGGCAGCCCGCATGACTACGACCGCTGGGCCCAGGCCGGCGCGCGCGGCTGGTCCTACGACGAGGTCGCGCCCTTCTTCCGCCGCATGGAAACCTGGCTCGGCCCGCCCAGCGAGGCCCGCGGCACCACCGGCCCCATCCAGGTGGGCGAGCCCCGCCGCCTGGCCGAGGCCCCCCGCGCCTTCATCGAAAGCTGCATCGAGGCCGGGCTGCCGCGCCTCGGCGACGTCAATGCCGGCGGCAGCATCGAGGGCGCGGCGCCCATCCAGCTCAACGTCGATGGCCGCTGGCGATCCTCCTCCGCCCGCACCTACCTCCGCCCCGCCATGGCGCGCCCCAACCTGGAGGTCCGCACCGGCATCCAGGCCCACCGCCTGGTCTTCGAGCAGGGCAGGGCGGTCGCGGTCGAGACCGCGCAGGGCCGCTTCAACGCCACCCGCTCCATCGTCGTCTCCGCCGGCGCGATCGAGACGCCGAAACTCCTCATGCTGTCGGGCATCGGCGACGGCGCCGCCCTGCAGGCCATGGGCATCCCCGTGGTCGCCCACAGCCCCGATGTCGGCCGCAACCTGCAGGACCACCTCATCGCGAAATTCATCTTCCGCACGAAGCCCTGCGGCACCCTGAACGAGATCCTGCAGAGCAACATCAAGAAGGCCGCGATGGGCCTGGACTGGCTGCTGCGCCAGGCCGGCCCCCTGACCATCGGCGCCGGGGAGGCCACGGCCTTCGCCCGCATCACCCCGGGGGCCGAGGAAGCGGAGGCGCAACTCCTCTTCGTCAACTTCTCCACCTTCGATTACTCGAAGGGCCTGCACAGCCACCCCGGCGTGATGCTGAACTACGGCCCCTGCCGCCCCGACAGCCGCGGCACGCTGACGCTCCGCAGCCCCGACCCCGCCGACCACCCGATCATCCACGCCAACTACCTGGACCACCCCAATGACTGGCGGATCATGCTCGGCGCCGCCGCCCTGTGCCGGCGGATTGCCTCGGTTGGCCCCCTGCGCGGTCTGATCGAGGAGGAACTGCGCCCCGGCGCCGGCGCGGGCACCGACGAGGCCTACGCCCAGAGCATCCGCGACACCGCCAGCACCGTCTTCCACCCCTGCGGCACCGCCCGCATGGGCAGCGACGACCGCGCCGTGCTGGACCCGGAACTGCGCGTGCGCGGCGTGGAGGGGCTGCGGGTGGCCGATGCGAGCGCGTTTCCGCTGATCCCCTCGCCGAACATCCAGCCGGCGGCGCTGATGGTGGGGGAGCGGTGCGCGGGGTTTATGCGGGAGAGCTTGTGACCCGCACATCAGGATTGCGGCTGGGTCGGCGCACAACGAGCGTCATACACACTTGGTCTCTTGAAGGTTTAGTTGCGCTCGTGTTGAATGCGCAATGTTCTGCGCGATTAGCCGCAGGGCTGCAGGCGAACGCTTCGTCCAGCGCTCAGTTGGATTTAACTCGGAGTATGAATTGTGACTCAGGATGCGGAAAAACCGTCTTCGGATGTCATTGCTGGATCGATTGTAGATCACATTCTGAACGGCTTCTTGGATAGACTCGCGTTAGAGGAAGAGCTCGCCCCTATATCGTTCGAATTGAGGCGGGCAATATTGACTGAAAACGACGATAGTGAGCAGCGTTTGAGCGCTGCAATACTCGGTGAGCGCCCGCGATGATCGTAGTTGAAAGGCTTAGGATCTGTGAATTTCGTGGCATTCGTGATTTAACATTGGAATTTGGTGGTCGAAATTTCGTTATTTGCGGGTCCAACGGGACCGGAAAGAGCGGGGTCGTTGACGCTCTCGAGTTTGTACTGACCGGTGCGATATCGCGCCTTAGTGGACGTGGGCGAGGGGAGTTATCGATTAGGTCTCATGGCCCCCACGTCGACTGTAGTGTACCGGATCATGCCTTTGTGGAAGCCGTCGTTCGGACGCCGGCTTCCAACTCGACTATTTCTATCCGGCGCACAGTAAAGGCGCCGAATTCGCCCGAGATTTCCCCTGATACGCCAAGTACGCGGCAAGTCATTACGTATCTCCATAGTCACCCTGAATTTGCATTATCGCGACGCGAAATCACCAACTATGTGTTGGCGGAGCCCGGGCAGCGATCGAAGGCCGTCCAGGAGTTGCTCAAGCTAGATCGAATCAACTCGTTGCGGTTGCAGTTCCAGAAAATAGCGCGCGACGCTGCTGCTGCTGCGAAAAATGCGAATCAAGCGATGCGCTCCGCGGATGATGCGTTAAGTCGCGTTTTCGGTGTTTCGTTCAATAAGTCAACAGCGTTTTTGGGGGCGGTTAATAAGCAGCGAGCGCTTTTGGGGCTGCAGCCGCTTGTCGAGGGGAATATCGGTAATCTAATTGATGGCGTTGTTGTTGCGGCTGCCTATAGTCCTGCTTCGCCGGTGAATAAAGAGGTGCTGGCGACCGATATTGCTGCGCTTCGCAGTATTCAGGAAAAGAGGCTTGAAGTAGATTTTGAGCAACTTAGGATGGCGGCAGTTGAGCGTCTAAAAGGGTTGGTCGATGACGCTCCATTATTGGATGCTGTCCGCCGCGACGATTTTTTGAGGGTTGCTCTAGAATTTTTTGATCGCGAGCACTGCCCTGTTTGCGATACTGATTTCGGTGTTGAGGAATTCATTGGAATTATCGAACGAAAGCGAGCGAAACTTGTTGATGTGAGGGAGCGTAGAGGTATTGCAGAAGAGAAGGTTGCTCAGGTTATCGTCATCCTTGAGCGTGAGCTCGCACTTCTGCGCACTGTCTGGCCTCATGCTAATTCCTTACTCTTGCCCGCGATGAAGGGTGCGATCACCGAGTTTGGCGCCGCAGTAGCGAAGGCCATAGAAACATTACGTGCGTTTCTCCCTCTGCAGTCAACAATCGCAGCGATGGAATCGCTTCCAAGTCCCAACAAACTCGCTGTCGTACTGGATGCGCTTCAATCGGCATGCGCGAGTTTACCTGAGCCTTCGGTGCAGAACGCATCAGCGGGGCTCCTCGGGGTGGCTCAGGAACGGTTGAATGTATTTCGAACGGCTTTGGAGCGACTCACTCAAGCGAATGAGCGAGCGCGAATTGCTCAGCGGGTTAATGCTATTTATCGAGACGAGACAGAATCGGCTCTCGACGCTATCTACGAAAAAGTCCAGTTGCGATTTTCTGAACTTTACAGATTCCTGAATGCCGATGATGAGGGTAATTTCGAAGCTGAGATCAAGCAAGATAAGGCAGGTCTTGATTTGAGAGTCGATTTCTATCGGCGAGGCAAGCATCCGCCAGCCGCTTACCATAGCGAGGGGCATCAAGATAGCATGGGGCTGTGCCTCTACCTGGCGCTCATGGAGCATCTACAAGGGGACAAATTTACGTTCGCGGTGCTCGATGACGTGCTCATGTCAGTGGATGCGGGTCATCGTCGTGAGGTTACCCGTATGCTGAGCGAAAAATTTCCTGGGACCCAGTTTGCGCTAACGACTCACGATGTTGTCTGGCAGAAGTTCATGCAGACATCGGGCCTTGTTGCGGCTAAGAATATTATTCAGTTTCGTAAATGGTCTGTCGATGCGGGGCCTTCTGTTTGGCGCACGGGCGATGTATGGGCAGAGATCGAGGCGGCGAACGCAGACGGAAATATTCTTTACGCGGCTACTCAGCTCAGGAATTACTTGGAATATATTTCGGCAGAAGCTTGTCAGGCTTTCCGTGCTAAAGTAGTCTACAACGCCGATGGTAGATATGACTTGGGCGATCTGCTTGATTCAGCTCTGGTCTGTCTGAAAGATCTGTACTCTGATGTTATCGCATCGCTCGAGACGTGGGGTGTCAAAGAGGCTATCGATTCCGCCAAGGAGCGGAAGCGGAAGTTGGCTGATGCGGTTGCTTCGGCTAGTGTCGAGAGATGGCAAATAAATCCTGTAATTCATTTCAACGAATGGTGTAATCTTTCGTCTCGCGATTTTGCATTAGTTATTGCTGCATACAAAAATCTTATTCATGAGTTGCATTGTTCGGTGTGTGCTGGTTTGGTGGAAGTATCACCGCGGCGCGGGTCTAAAGAGCACCTCCATTGCGCTTGCGGCGCGTTTTCCTTCAGCTTCAAACGCAAACCAAAAACCAAATCAAGTTTGCTTAGCTAGCAGGTTGCCTTTATGGCGTGTCGGTGTCTTGCTTCGATGAGTGAGGTACCTGGGCCGCGACACTTCGCAACCTACTAGCACCCGCGGGTGCTGCAAGCCGTTTGTGGAAATTGTAATTCCGTTGGCGTAAGTAAGCGGAGTCGCGCTCGTTGAATTCGAATGGCTGGCTTGAAAAAATGTTTTTTCGGATTTATGTTCGATATTTTTGTGGACATGATGCGCCGCCCTACGATATAGGAACATATGCCCCGTGCCACCCAGCCCGAGGCCGCTCCTTGAACCCGCGAATCAGGCTGCCCTTTTGTCCAAAAGCACCCTGCTGATTCGGTGCTAAACGTCCTAAATCGGCTAAAGGCGCCTTAGGTTTCGGCCCCTAACCCCCTGGCGCCAAACGATTCCCGCCCGATTCTAAAATTTCTAAACCCGTAGTATCCCGTCTTATCAGCCCCTTAGAGACGGTCCAGGGGCGTCACGCCCCTGGCGGGAGGGGTATGGGGAGGGCAGGGCCCTCCCCATGCACTACGCCCCGACAAACTCCCCGTTCCGCATCAGCGGTTCGACAGCCCCCGTCTTCGTCACCCCGTCGATGTCGATCTCGCCGCTCCCGATCATCCAGTCGATATGGATCAGCGATGCGTTCGCCCCCCGCTCGGCCAGCACCTCCATCGGCACCCCCGCGCTGTCTCGCAGGCAGGTCGTGTAGGCCTGGCCGAGGGCGATGTGGCTTGCGGCGTTCTCGTCGAACAGCGTGTTCCGGAACAGCAGGCCGGATGCGCTGATGGGCGAGGAATGCGGCACCAGCGCCACTTCGCCGAGGCGCGCGGCGCCTTCATCCGTCTCCAGCACCTTGTGCAGCACGTTCTCGCCGCGGCTGGCATGGGCTTCGACGATGCGGCCGCCTTCGAAGCGCACCTGGATCTCGTCGATCAGCGTGCCCTGGTAGGCCAGCGGCTTGGTCGATCGCACTGTGCCTTCCACGCGCAGCTTGTGCGGCGTGGTGAAGACTTCCTCGGTCGGGATGTTGGGGTTGCAGGTTATCCCGTTCTTGGCGGGCTCCGCGCCCCCGGCCCAGAGGTGCCCGTCCGCCAGGCCGATCACCAAATCCGTGCCCGGCCCGCGGTAGCGCAGCTCGGCGTAGTCTTTCTGGTTCAGGAACTTCGTGCGGGCATGCAGCGTCGCGTTATGCGCCGCCCAGCCCGCCACCGGGTCGTCCTGGTCCACCCGGCAGGCCATGAAGATGGCGTCCCAGAGCTTCGCGACGGCCTCGTGTTCCGGCAGGCCCGGGAAGACCTCCCGCGCCCAGCCGGGGGTGGAGGCCGGGACCAGGTTCCAGTTGATGGCGAAGCTGGTGATGAGTTCCAGCGCCGGGCGATAGGCGATGCTCCGCGCCCGGTTGGCGCGGGCCACCTTGGCCGGGTCCTGCCCCGCCAGCAGGGTCGGGTCCTCGCCCACCACCGCCAGGCGCGCCGCGCCGCCGCGGAACGCCGCCGCCATGCCCTCGAACAGCCAGCCGGGGGCCGTGTCGAAGGCGTCGTCGCCGGCGTGGCGGTAGCGCGCCAGCGCCACCTCGTCATCGCCGATCAGCGGCGTCACCAGCGTCGCGCCGGCCTGGTAGGCATGGGCCGCGATGCGGCGCACCAGGGGCAGCGCCTCCACCGGCGCCGTCATCACCACTTCCTGGCCCGGCCGCAGATTGAGGCCGACCCGCACGGCCAGCGCCGCCAGCTTGTCGAGCCGCGTCTCAAACAGGGTCGGGTGGGCTGCGTCGTCAGGCATGGTCGTTCCGTTCTCTAGCTGCGGATGGTGGCATCCGGCGCGGTGGCCGGGATGCGGGTCAGGCGGCGGATCGCGGCGACCACCTCGGGCTGGTCCCAGGCGGCCTCGCCCGTCAGGCGGCCCACCTCCAGCCCCCGCCGGTCGAGGATCAGGGTGGTGGGCAGCACCCGCACCTCCAGCGCCCGCCCCGTGGCGCCGCGGGGGTCGAGCCAGATGCCGAGGTGCCGCAGCCCCGTGCGCTGGTAGAAGGGCTCCACCTGCGCCCGCCCGCCGCGGTCGTTGGACAGGGCCAGCACCTCGATCCCGTCGCGGGCCACCATGGCGTGCAGCCGGTCCAGCGCCGGCATCTCCGCCACGCAGGGTGGGCACCAGGTGGCCCAGAAATTCACCACGAGGCCCTTGCCCCGGAAGGCCTCGAAGCCGGTCACGCGCCCCTCGGCATCGGTGAAGGTCAGCCCCTCCGGCAGCGGCCGGCCCTCCGGCGTCTCGCGGAGGCGCGACAGCCCATGGTCCCCGCCCGCGACCGGTGATAGGGATGCCGCCGCTTGGCGCCCCACCCCCGCCACGAGTAGGGTCGCCCCCGCCGCGCTGCCAAGAAGGCTACGGCGGCCTCGCACAAACCTCTGCACCGAAAGAAACTCCTCCGTGACCGAACCGCGTGCCAGCAATGACCTGTGGGGTGGCCGCTACGCCGAAGGCCCGTCTGCCATCATGCGGGAGATCAATGCCAGCATCGGCTTCGATCGCAAGATGTGGCGCCAGGATATCCGCGGCAGTCTCGCCCACGCAGCCATGCTGGCGCATGTAGGGATCATCGGGGCGGAGGACGAGGCCGCCATCCGCGAAGGCCTGGCCGCCATCGGGAAGGACATCGAGGAAGGCCGCTTCCCCTTCAGCGAATCCCTCGAAGACATCCACATGAACATCGAGGCAAGGCTGACGGAGCGGATCGGGGAGGCCGGCAAGCGCCTGCACACCGGCCGCAGCCGTAACGACCAGGTGGCCCTCGATGTCCGCCTCTGGGTGCGCGACGCGATCGATGGGCTGGACGCCCAGATCGCCGCCGTGATGCGGGAGATGGTGGCGAGGGCCGCGGAGCATGCCGCGACGGTCATGCCCGGCTTCACCCACCTCCAGCCCGCCCAGCCCACGACGCTCGGCCACCACCTGCTCGCCTATGTGGAGATGCTGTCGCGGGACCGCGGCCGCCTCGCCGATGCGCGCCGCCGCCTGAACGAGAGCCCCCTCGGCGCCGCGGCGCTCTGCGGCACCGGCTTCCCGATCGACCGGCACATGACGGCGAAGGCGCTCGGCTTCGATGGCCCCACGCGCAACAGCCTGGACAGCGTGGCGTCGCGCGACTTCGCCGCCGAATTCCTCTTCGCCTGCGCCATGTGCGCCACGCATCTGTCTCGCCTCGCCGAGGAGATCGTGATCTGGACCAACCCCTATTTCGGCTTCATCAAGCTGTCGGACGCCTTCACCACCGGCAGCTCCATCATGCCGCAGAAGCGCAACCCGGATGCGGCGGAGCTGGTGCGCGGCAAGACCGGGCGCATCACCGGGTCGCTGGTCGGCCTGCTGACCGTGATGAAGGGCCTGGCGCTCACCTATTTCAAGGACATGCAGGAAGACAAGGAAGGCATCTTCGACGCGGCGGAGAGCCTGGCGCTGGGCCTCGCCGCCATCGGCGGCATGGTGCGGGACATGCAGCCCCAGGTGGAACGCCTGGCGGAAGCCGCCGGCGCCGGCTTCTCCACCGCCACGGACCTGGCGGACTGGCTGGTCCGCGAACTCCGCTTCCCCTTCCGCGATGCCCACCACGTGACGGGCCGCCTGGTCGCGCTGGCGGAGCAGAAGGGCGTGGACCTCGCCGGCCTCACGCTCGACGACATGAAATTCATCGAGCCCCGCATCCATGAGGGTGTCTTCGGCGTCCTGACCGTCCAGGCCTCCGTCGCGTCGCGCACCAGCTATGGCGGCACGGCGCCGGCGAATGTCGCGGCGATGGCGCGGGAATGGCAGGAGAAGCTCGGATGAAGCGTCTGGCCGGCTGCCTCGCGGTCCTGCTGCTGGCCCTCTCGCTCGGCGCCTGCGGCCGGGCGGGCTCCATCCGCCCACCGGGCCCGCCCGACCAGGTCACGCATCCCCGCGCCTATCCAAGCCGCTAGATCACCGCTACTGATCCAGTGCCAATGTCAACGAACGACACATTGCCCGGTGCCGAGACGGACCTCGCCGCAAGGCGGGGCTACCATCATGGCAACCTCAAGGAATCGCTGCTGGAAGCGGCGCGGCGCCTGGTGGCGGAGCGTGGCCCGAACGGCTTCACCCTGGCGGAGGCCGCGCGCCTCGCCGGCGTCTCGCCCTCCGCGCCCTATCGCCATTTCAAGGACAAGGAAGCGCTGCTGCAGGAACTGGCGCAGCGCGGCTACGCCGAATTCGGCGCCCGCATGCGCGCCGCGGGGGCGGAAGGCGGGCTGGCCGCCATGGGCCCCACCTATCTCCGCTTCGCGCGGGAGGAGCCGGGCTACTACAGCGTGATGTTCGCCTGGCGCCTGCCGAAGGAGGGGGAGGTGGACACCAACAACAGCTTCACCGCCCTCGTCTCCGCCATTTCCCGCGCCGTGCCGGAAGGGGCGGGCAGGGACCATTCGCGCCTGCTCGGCCTGCAGGTCTGGGCCATGTCCCATGGCGTGGCGGGGCTGGAACGCGCGGGCTGGCCGCACCCCTCCTCCGGCGTGCCGACGCCGGAGAAGGTGCTGGGCATGGCGGTGGAGGCCCTGATCCGGCCGCGCTGAGGCCCCTCAGGCCGCCTCGCGCAGCTTCGCCACCAGCGCGCCGAGTTCCTGGCGCAGCGCCTGCCCCTGCCGCCCCACCGCGGCGCTGGTGTCGTGCATGGCGCCCAGGCTCTCCACCGTCTCGGCCACGCCCTCCCGCAGCCGATCGACGCCGGAGGAAACCTCGTTGGTGCCGCGGGCGGCTTCCGCCACGTTGCGCGCGATCTCCCGCGTCGCGGCGCCCTGCTCCTCCACCGCCGCGGCGATGCCGGTCGCGATCTCGCTCGACCGGCCGACGGTCGTGCCGATGATGCGGATCGCCTCCACCGCCTGGCCGGTGGCGGCCTGCATCTCCGCGATCTGGCGGCCGATCTCCTCCGTGGCCTTGGCGGTCTGCGCCGCCAGCGTCTTCACCTCGCTCGCCACCACGGCGAAGCCCTTGCCCGCTTCCCCCGCGCGGGCGGCCTCGATGGTCGCGTTCAGCGCCAGCAGGTTGGTCTGGCCCGCGATGTCGCCGATCATCTTCACCACGTCGCCGATGCGGCCCGCGCCTTCGGCCAGCGCCTGCACGGTGCGGTCCGTGGCGCCCGCTTCCTCCGCCGCGCGGCGGGCGACGCTCGCGGCCTCCGCCACCTGGCGGCTGATCTCCTCGATGCTGGCGGCCATCTCCTCCGCCGCCGCGGCCACGGTCTGGACATTGGCGCTGGTCTGCTGCGCGCCGGCCACCGCTGCTTCCGCATCGCCGCCGGTGCGGCGCGCGGTGGCGGACATGCGCGCCGCCGCCTCATCGAGCCCGGCCATGGTCTCGGCCAGCGCGCCGGCGATGCCGCCCAGGCTGCGCTCCACCTCCTGCGCCAGGGCCCCCTGCGCCTCGCGCCGTTCCGCCGCGGCGCGGCCGCGCATCGCGGCGGCCTCCTCCTCCGCCTGGCGCAGCTTGCGGCCATTGTCGCGCAGCACCACCAGGGCATCGGCCAGCCGGCCGACCTCGTCCCCCGCGCCCGCGCCCGGCACCTCCAGCGCCAGCTCGCCCCGGGCGATGCGGGCCGTGCTGGCGGCGAGCGCATCGAGCCGCCCGGTCACCCGGCGATGGACGATCCAGGTCGCCGCCCCCGCCACCAGCAGCGCCAGCGCCAGCAGCACGCCGGACACCGCGAGCCGCCACTCCGCCGCCGCGATCAGCGTGGCGCTGCGCGCCTCGCTCGCCCGCCCCGCGCCATGCATCACGCCGAGCAGCGTGCCGAGCTGCGGCGTCGTCCGCTCCACATAGGGGCCGACCGCCAGGGAATAGCGCCCGCCCGCCGCACCCTCCCGCAGCAGCTGCTCGGACAGGCCGCGGAACTCCTGGAAATAGGCGCGTTGCGCCTCCGCCATCGCGGCGCGGATGGCCGGATGCGTGTCCGGATCCTCCGCCGGGGCCAGCTTGTCCAGCTGGTCCCACAGCAGGTCCACCCGGGTCCGGCTGGCCATGGCATCCGCCCAGCGATCGGCCGGCACGGGCTGCCCCGCGGCGATGGCGGAGGAGACATGCGACCGTTCCATCCCCGCGGTATCCCGCAGCCGCCACCCGATCTCCTTCACCGAGGCGAGGCGCGCCAGCACCGGATCGGCCTCCGCCGCGTTGTGGGAGGCCGCGAACCACACCCGCAGCGCCGCATTGACGGAGGCGGTGATGGCCGGGATGTAGTCCCGCCGCAGCGCCTCGTCCCGCTGGCCACGCGGCAGGCGAAGCGCCGCATCCGCCCGCTGCCGCATCTCATCCGCGCGCTGCAGCGCCGCGCGCAGGTCGCGCAGCAGCGCCTCCCTGCCCGGGAAGTCGGTCACCTCCAGCCCCGCCAGGCCGGGGGCGAAGTCGGCCGCCACGGCGGCGCGGCGGCGGGCGATCTCGGCCAGCGCGGCCGGGCTGGCCGGCTCCTCCGCCTGCAGCGCGTTGTTGGTCGCCAGGCGCTCCATCAGCACCTCGAACAGCCCGGCGGCGAAGCGATTGGCGGCGCGATCCGCCGCGGCGGCGCTGCGCACCTCCCGCACCACCCTCGTGCTGGTCCAGACCTCCCACGTCATCGCCCCCACGCTGAGCAGCGCGAGGCCGGTCAGGCTGGCGGTCAGCGCCACCCTGATGCTGAGGCCCCGGCGGGGGCGGAGGGCAGCGGGGGGAGGCGTGGTCATCAGGCAGGGTATCCGGTTGGGCGTGACGCGGCGCAGCATGGCAGGCCGCCATGAAGAATCGCTTAGCCGCCCCCTTGCCGCTTGCGCCGGGCCATCGCTGGCGCTATGTAAATGTTACTAACATTCACATAGAGGAGCCGATGATCCCCGCCACCGCCCTTCCGGGCTTCCCGCCCGCCACCGCCGACCGCCCCCGGCGCCACCGCTTCTTCCTGCGCGGCTGGCGGCTGCCCGTGATGATCCTGGGCTTCATCGCCTGGTGGCCGGTCGGCCTCTTCCTCCTCGCCCTGTTCGGAGTGCTCCACGCCATGCCCTGTTCCGCCCGTATCGCCCTCCGGTCCCGCCTGCGGGACCGCATGCCGGCCGTCCTGGCCGGTACGTCCGGCAATTCCGCCTTCGACGAGCACCGCGCTAGCGTGCTGCGGCGGCTGGAGGAGGAACGCCGGGCGCTGGATGCCCAGCAGGCCGAATTCGCCGCCTTCCTGGACCAGCTCCGCCGCGCGCGGGACCGGGAGGAGTTCGAGCGCTTCATGCAGGCGCGCGACGCCCGCGCATGAGGAGAAGGGGCGGGCGGCTTGGCGGAACGACCCCGCGACCCCAATACTGAGGGAATGGCCGCCCTCCCCGCATCCGCCCTTCCGGGCGAAGACCCCACCTTTGCCGAGCTGCTGGCACTCCGCCCGCAGCTCACCATGGACCCCGTCGCCGGGCTGATGATGGAGGGCGTGCCCCTCGCCGCCATCGCCCGCGCCCATGGCACGCCGAGCTGGGTCTATTCCGCCGGCACGCTCCGCCGCCGCCTCGGCCTGCTGCAGGGCGCGCTGGATGCGGCCCGCGCCGACGCCCAGGTGCATTTCGCGGTCAAGGCCAACCCCAACCTCGCCGTGCTCCGCACGCTCGCCGAAGCCGGCGCCGGCGCCGATGTGGTGAGCGAGGGCGAGTTGCGCCTCGCCCGCGCCGCCGGCATCCCCGCCGGCCACATCGTCTTCTCCGGCGTCGGCAAGACACTGATGGAGATCCGGTACGCCCTGGCGGAGGGGATCCAGCAGATCAACGCCGAATCGGCGGAGGAGGTGGAGATGATCTCCGCCATCGCCACCGCCATGGGGGTGGAGGCCCCCGTCGCCCTTCGGGTGAACCCCGACGTGGACGCCAAGACCCACGCCAAGATCACCACCGGCAAGTCGGAGAACAAGTTCGGCATCGCCATCGGCGACGCCCCCGCCCTCTATGCCCGCATGGCGACCCTGCCCGGCATCCGCCCGGTCGGCGTCGCGGTCCATATCGGCAGCCAGATCACCGCCGGCGTCTCCGCCTATCGCGTCGCCTATGGCCACCTGGCCGACCTCGTCCGCGCGCTCCGCGCCCAGGGCCTGGCGGTGGAGCGGGTGGATTGCGGCGGCGGCCTCGGCATCCCCTATCGCGACGAACCGCCGCCATCCCCCGCGGCGCTGGCCGGCGCCATCGCCTCCACCCTCGGCAATCTCGGGGTCGAGCTGATGGTGGAGCCCGGGCGCTGGATCTCCGGCCCCGCCGGCGTGCTGCTCGCCTCCGTCATCCTGCAGAAGACCGGGGCGGAACGGCGCTTCGTCGTTGTGGATGCCGCGATGAACGACCTGGTGCGGCCGGCCATGTACGATGCCTGGCACGGCATCGTCCCCGTCTCCCCCGCCGACTACGTGGCCCCCGTCGCGCCCTGCGACGTGGTGGGCCCGATCTGCGAGACGGGGGACACCTTCACCAGAAATCGTGGCCTTCCGAACCTCGATCCGGGTAGCCTCGTCGCGTTCCTGGATGCGGGGGCCTATGGCGCGTCGATGAGCAGCACCTACAACAGCCGGCCGCTGGCGGCCGAGATCCTGGTGGATGGCGACCGCTTCGCCGTGGTGCGCGAACGCCAGACGCAGGAAGCCCTGCTGGCCGGCCAGGCGCTGCCGGCCTGGATGGCGGGCCCCTCGCAGACGAGCCCGGCGTGACGGGGCGGGACCCGCTCGCCGCACTCCCCCGTCGCCGCGCCCTGGCGCGGCTGGCCCTGGCCTGGGAAAGGCTCTGGCCCGCGCTCTGGCCGCCGCTCGGCGTGCTGGGGCTGTTCCTGACGCTCTCGCTGCTCGGCCTGCCGCTGCTGCTGCCCAACTGGGCGCGGCCGGTCCTGGCCGCCGCCTTCGCCATCGCCTTCGCCTATGCCGCCTGGCGCGGCTTCCGCCACTGGGCCGTGCCGGTGGAGGAGGAGGCCGATCGCCGCCTCGAACGCGCCTCCGGCCTGCCGCACCGGCCGCTGGCCGCGCTGGCCGACCGCCCCGCGGGCGGGGATCCGCTGGCCATCGCGGTGTGGGAAGCGCATCGCCGCCGCGCGGCCGCCTCCATCAGCCGGCTTCGCGTCGGCATCCCCCGGCCGGGCCTGGCGGCGCGGGACCCGATCGCGCTGCGCGCCGCGCTCGGCGTCGCGCTGCTCGCCTCCCTCTTCGTCGCGGGGCCGGAAGCGCCGGAGAGGCTGCGCCGCGCCGTGGTGCCGGGCTTCGCCGCCGCCGCCGCGCCGCCCGCGCTGCGGGTGGAGGCCTGGGTCACGCCCCCCGCCTATACCGGCGCCGCGCCGCTCTTCCTGGACCCCGCCGGCGGCGCCGTGACGGTGCCGCAGGGCAGCCGGCTGCAGGTGGCGCTCTCCGGCGGCAGCGGCGGCGCGCCGGAACTCCAGCTCGGCGCCAATGCCACGCCCTTCCGCGCGCTGGATGGCCGCTCCTGGGGCGCGGAGGCGCAGCTGGACCAGGGCACCCGCCTGGTGATCCGGCGGGAGGGGTTCGAGGTCGCGGGCTGGACCCTGACCGTGCAGGCGGACCAGCCCCCCACGGCGAGCTTCGCCGAACCCCCCGCCCGCGCCGCGCGGGGCCTCGCGCTGCGGCTCTCCTGGCGGACGGATGATGATTGGGGCGTCGCCTCCCTCCACACCGAATTCCGCCTGAAGCCGCGCCCCCAGGCGCCCGCCCATGTGATCGAGATCGGCCTGCCCGGCGGCCAGCCCCGCAGCGCCCGCGGCATCGCCGGCCCCGACCTCTCCGCCCATCCCTGGGCGGGGCTGGAGGTGGAGGTGGTGCTGGTGGCGCGCGACGGCGCGGGGCAGGAGGGACGGTCGGAGGTCGCGACGCTGACCCTGCCGGAGCGCAGCTTCACCCACCCGGTGGCCCAGGCGCTGATCGCGCTGCGCAAGTCGCTCTCGCTCGACCCGACGAAGCGGGCGGAGGCGCGGCAGGAGCTGGACCGCATCGCCGCCGCGCCGGAAGCCTTCGAGCACGACACCACCACCTACCTCGCGCTGCGCAGCGCCCGCCACCGCCTGGTGCGGGACCGGCGCCCCGATGCGGTGGCGGAGGCGCAGGAGATCCTGTGGGAGACGGCCCTCGCTTTGGAGGAAGGCCGCGCCGAGCGCACCGCCCGCGCCCTGGAACAGGCGCGCGCCGCGCTGCGTGAGGCGCTGGACCAGGCGGCGCGGGAGCAGCAGGAGAACCGGGAGCAGAACGCCGAGCAGCGGGCGGAAACCGACCGCCGCATCCAGGAACTCCGCGACGCCATCCGCCGCCACCTGGAGGCGCTGGCGGAACGCCTGCAGCGGGAGAATGCGGAGGCCATGCCCTTCGACCCGCAGAACCGAATGATGGACCGGCGGGAGCTGGACCGGCGGACGGAGCGGATGCGGGAGGCGAACCGCGAGAACCGCCCGCAGGACGCCCAGCGCGAACTGGCGGAGCTGGAGGAACAGCTGCGCGCGCTGGAGGAAGGCCGCACGCCCCGCAACGAGGCCGAGCAGCGCCAGCGCCAGCAGCGCGAACGCGGCCAGCAGCAGATGGGCGTGGTGCAGGACATGGTCCGCCGCCAGACGGAGATGCTGGACAGCGGCCATCGGCGGTCCGAGGCCGAGACCCAGCGGCGGGAGGCCGAGCGCCGCGCCCAGCAGCTGCAGAACCGCGCCCCCTGGTCCCGCCCCAACCCGCAGCAGGAGGAACAGGCCCAGGCCCAGCGGAACGAGGCCGAGCAGGCCGCCCGCGCCGAGGCGAACCGGGAGGCCCGCACCCAGCGCGCGCTGCGCCGGGCGCTGGGCGAGGTGATGCAGCAATTCGGCGACCTGACCGGTGAAGTGCCCCCCCAGCTCGGCCGCGCCGACCAGGCGATGCGGGAGGCGCAGGAGGCGCTGACGGAAGGCCGCGACGCCCGCACCCCCCAGCAGACCGCTATCCGCGAACTCCAGGAAGGCAGCCGCCAGATGGCGCAGCAGATGCAGCGCCAGTTCGGCCAGGGCCAGGAGGGCGAGGAGGAAGGCGAGGGCGAAGGCGAGATGATGGGCGAAGGGCAGGGGGAGGGCCAGGGCCAGGACCAGGCGCAGGACCAGGGCCCGGGCCGCGACCCCCTCGGCCGCCGCACCCGCGAAGCCCCCGGCGCCCAGGACAATGGCAGCGACACCCGCGTGCCGGACGAGGCCGAGCTGCTGCGCACCCGCCGCATCCAGGAGGAGCTGCGCAAGCGCGGCGCCGAACGCGGCCGCCCGCAGGAGGAGCTGGACTACATCGACCGCCTGCTGAAGCGCTTCTGATGGCGGCCAGGGTCATCGCTGTCGCGAAGGATTCCACGCATCGCTTCAGCAAGCAGCCCGCGCCCGCCATCACCCTGCTCGCGGGCCTCGGCGTGGAGGGTGACGCCCATGCCGGCGTCACGGTGAAGCACCGCTCCCGCGTCGCGAAGGACCCGACCGTGCCGAACCTCCGCCAGGTCCATCTGATGCAGGCGGAACTGTTCGACGAACTCGCCGCGGCGGGCTTCAACGTCGCCCCCGCCGCGATGGGGGAGAATGTCACGACGCGGGGGATCGACCTGCTCGCGCTCTCCACCGGCACGCGGCTGCGGCTCGGCGCCGATGCGCTGGTGGAGGTGACGGGCCTGCGCAACCCCTGCCGCCAGATCGATGCCTTCCAGCCCGGGCTGATGCAGGCCGTGCTGGGCCGGGCGGCGGATGGGTCGCTTGTCCGCAAGGCGGGCGTCATGGCGGTGGTGCTGGCGGGCGGCAGCATCGCCGCCGGCGATCCCGTCTCGGTCGAATGGCAACCGCCGGCGTTCCACCCTCTCGCACCCGTGTAGCCCGCGGCGCCGCGCCGGCGCCCTTCCATCGCAGCCGTGATCGGCCCTGGCCTCCCACAATGGCAGGGCGCCGCGCAGGATGGCCCCTTGGCGGAGGACCCCGAGGGGTCCCGGCGGCACCGTGGCCGCCTGCCGCGGGAGACCTGCATGGGCGACGTGCGTGACCTGGCCGCAGCGGAGGAGGAGGACCCGCCCCGCATCTCCACCGGCAGCGCGGGCCTAGACGACATCCTGGGCGGCGGCTTCGACCCCGACCGGGTCTATCTGGTCGAAGGCCGGCCCGGCGCGGGCAAGACCACGCTGGCGCTGCAATTCCTGCTGGAAGGCGCGCGGCTCGGGGAGACGACGCTCTACATCTCCCTCTCGGAGACGGAGCGGGAGCTGCGCCTGGTCGCCAAGCGCCATGGCTGGTCGCTCCGCGGCGTCACCGTCTTCGAACTGGTGCCGCCGGAAGCCAGCCTCGACCCCGATCGCGAACTCACGGTCTTCCACCCCGCGGAGGTGGAGCTGGGCGAGACGACGCGCCTGATCTTCGAGAAGGTGGCGGCGATCAACCCGAAGCGCGTGGTCTTCGACAGCCTGTCGGAACTGCGGCTGCTGGCGCAGAACTCGCTGCGCTACCGCCGGCAGATCCTGGCGGTGAAGCATTTCTTCGCCGCCCGCGCCTGCACCGTGCTGATGCTGGACGACCTCTCCTCCCACCGCGACGACCTGCAGCTGCACTCCATCGCGCATGGGGTGGTGATGCTGGACCAGGCGGCGGTGGATTACGGGGGCGACCGGCGGCGGCTGCGCGTGGTGAAGATGCGCGGCATTCCCTTCCGCGGCGGCTTCCACGACTTCACCATCCGCCGCGGCGGGCTTTCCATCCACCCGCGCCTGGTGGCGGCCGAACACCACGCCAGCTTCAGCAGCGAAGCCACGCCATCCGGCATTCCCGCGCTGGATTCCATGCTGGGCGGCGGGCTGGAACGCGGCACCAATGCACTGCTGCTGGGCGCGGCGGGGGTGGGGAAGTCCTCGCTCGCCCTCGTCTATGTCGTCGCCGCGGCGCGGCGTGGCGAACATGCCGTGATGTACGCCTTCGACGAGGGCGCCGGCACCATCATGGCCCGCGCGCAGTCGCTCGGCCTGCCGCTGCGGGACTGCATCGAATCCGGCCTCATCCGCATCCAGCAGGTGGACCCGGCGGAGCTGTCGCCCGGCGAATTCGCCAGCCTGGTCCGCCACGCGGTGGAGGTGGACCACGCCCGCATCATCGTGATCGACAGCCTCAACGGCTACCTCGGCGCCATGCCGGACGAACGCTTCCTGATCCTGCAGATGCATGAGCTGCTGACCTACCTCGCGCAGCTCGGCGTGCTGACGATCCTGGTGCTGGCGCAGCACGGGCTGGTCGGGCCCGTGCACAGCCCGGTGGACCTCAGCTACCTCGCGGATTCGGTGCTGATGCTGCGCTACTTCGAATATGCGGGGTCGGTGCGCCGCGCGCTGTCCGTGGTGAAGAAGCGATCGAGCGCGCATGAGACCACGATCCGCGAATTGCGGCTGAGCCCGCGCGGCATCGCCATCGGCCCGCCGCTGCGCGAATTCAGCGGGGTCTTCACCGGGGTGCCGACCTATCTCGGCACGGCGGAGCCGCTGCTGGACGACGATGCTGCCGGGAACTGACGCGAACCCCTGGACCGTGCTGGTGCTCGCGCCCACGGGCCGGGATGGCGCGGCCTCGGCGGAGCTGTTCCGCCGCGCCGGCCTGCGGGCCCGCGAATGCGCCGACCTGCCCGCCCTGGTGCTGGGGCTGGAGGAGGGCGCGGATGCCGCCTTCGTGGCGGAGGAAGCGCTGTTCAACGCGCCGACGGAGCCGCTCGTCACCTGGGTGCGCCGCCAGCCGCCCTGGTCCGACCTGCCCTTCGTGGTGCTGACCAGCCACCGCGAACAGCCCGCCGTCGTCGCCGGCCGCGCGCGCATGGTGGCGGCGCTGCGCAACGTGTCGCTGCTGGAACGCCCGGTGCAGGCGCTGACGCTGACCAGCACCATCCAGGCCGCGCTGCGCGCCCGCCGCCGGCAATACGAGCTGCGCGCCCACCTGGCGGAGCAGGCCCGCGCGGCGCGGGAGCTGGAAGGCCTGGTCGCGCACCGGACGCGGGAGCTGGAGCAGGCGAACGCCGCGCTCCGCCACCAGATCGCGGAGCGGGAGCGCATCGCGGAATCGCTGCGCCACGCCCAGAAGATCGAGGCGATGGGCCAGCTCACCGGCGGCGTCGCGCATGACTTCAACAACCTGCTGATGGTGATCTCCGGCGGGCTCGACATGCTGGACCGCCAGGCCGATCCGAACCGCCGGCGGCTGCTGATGGAGGGCATGCGCCAGGCCGCCGCCCGCGGCGCGGCGCTGACGCGCCAGCTCCTCGCCTTCTCCCGCCGCCAGGCGCTGCAGCCGGAACCGCTGGACCTGCGCCGCCACATCGGCGGCATGCGGGAATTGCTGGACCGCAGCCTGCGCGGGGACGTGCATGTGGCGCTCGATTTCCCGCCGAGCCTCTGGCCGGTGGAGATCGACCCGGGGGAGCTGGAGCTGTCGATCCTGAACCTGTCGGTGAATGCGCGGGACGCCATGCCGGGCGGCGGCACCATCACCATCCGGGCGGAGAACCTGCCGGGGCTGGAGGAGCCGGAGCTGCGCGGCGACGCGGTGAAGCTCTCCGTCATCGACAGCGGCACGGGCATGGCGCCGGAGGTGGTGGCGCGGGCCTTCGAGCCCTTCTTCACCACCAAGGACATCGGCAAGGGATCGGGCCTCGGCCTGGCGCAGGTCTATGGCTTCGCCCGCCAGTCGGGCGGCACGGTGCGGATCGAGACGGCGCTGGGCCAGGGCTCCACCGTCGCGCTGCTGCTGCCGCGGTCGCATCGCCGCCCGCCGGATGAGGAAGCGACCGCGCCGGCGGAGGCGCCGGCCGACGGCCTCGCGGGCCATGTCCTGCTGGTGGAGGATGATGACGAGGTCGCGGCCCTGGTGCAGGAGATGCTGGCCCAGCTCGGCTTCACCGTGACCCGCGCCGCCAGCGCCGCCGCCGCGCTGGGCGCGCTGGCGGACCACCGCCCGGTGGACCTGGTGTTCAGCGACGTGATGATGCCCGGCGGCATGAACGGCGTGGAGCTGGCGCGGGAAGTCCGCCGCCGCCGCCCGCAGCTGCCCGTGCTGCTGACCACCGCCTATGCCGCCGCCGCCAAGCGGGATGCGGAGGTGGCGGGCATCGCGCTGCTGCCGAAGCCCTACCGGATCGAGGCCCTGGCCGCCGCCACCCGCGCCGTGCTGGGGGAAGATGTGATGCGCCGCCCGGCCGCCGCGCGCGGATAGCGCGGGCGCTGCCGCTGCGCCCCGGGCAGGCGCCATGCTAAGGCACGGCCATGCCCGCCGCCGCGCCCTTCTCCCGCGCCCATCCACCGGGTTCCGCCCCCGCCTGGCCTGGCGCGGGCCGATGAGGGGCGGGGCCCTGCTCGCGCTCCGGCGCCTCGCCCTGCCGCGGCGCTGCCTGCTGGCCATCGCCGTCATCCTGGCGGCCTTCGCGCTGCGGGCGGCGGTGGGGGGCTGGCATCCGGGCTTCCCCTTCCTGCCCTTCCTGCCGGCGGTGGTCCTGGCGACCGTCGCGCTGGGGCTGGGGCCGGGGCTGCTGACGGCGGTGCTCGGCTGGGCGCTGGCCGTGATCTTCTTCGTGGAGCCGGTGGGCCGCCCGGCGATCGACGACTGGGCCGATCTGGCCTTCGCCGTCTTCTTCCCCGCCGCCGCCGCCTTCGCCGCGGTGGTGGTGGAGGTCTTCCTCGCGGCCGCGGGGATCGAGGCGGAGACGCCGGGCAGCCCCTGACGCCCGCCGCGCGTCACGGCGCCGCGGATCGGCGCCCCGGCCACACCCCCGGCCGCACCGCGGCGGCGGCCAGCAGGCCATAGGCGGTGACGCCCAGCGCGACGGCCAGGAACTGCCCCTGCAGCCCCATCGCGCCTTCCAGCAGCCAGCCACCCCCCACCGCGATGGCGATGCGCGCCAGCCCCGCCGCCGCCGGCCAGCGCATGCGGCCCGCCCCCATGGCGGCGAAGTAGAAGGCCATGCCCATGCCGAAGCCCGGCAGCGCCGGCCCGATGATGGCCAGCGCCTGCGTCGCCAGCGCCACCACGGCCGGGTCGCTGGCGAAGGCGCCGGCCACCGCGCCCGGGAAGACCGCCACCAGCAGCCCCGCCGGCCCCGTGACGGCCAGCGCCAGCAGCGCCCCCGTCCAGGCGATGCGCCGCGCCTCCGCCCAATCCCCCGCGCCCACCGCGCGCCCGACCAGCGCCGTCAGCGCCGAGCCCACGCCGAAGGCCAGCGGGATCATCAGGAATTCCAGCCGGGCGGAGACGCCATAGGCCGCGACGGCTTCCGGCCCGTAGTCGCGGATCCGCGCCGTCACCAGGATCGTCGTCAGGTTGGCGACCGATGCCAGCAGGCTCGCCACCAGCCCGACCGAGAGGATGCGCCAGAACAGCGCGGCCTGGATCGGCACGCGGAAGGTGGGCTGGAATCCCGCGCCGCCCTTCAGCACCACCACGCCCTGGCCGATCGTCGCCGCCAGCATGGCCAGCGCATAGCCGAGCCCGGCGCCGGCCAGCCCCATGCCCAGCGGCTCCGCCAGCAGCCAGGCCAGCGGGGGGTAGGAGAGGGAGGTCACCAGCATCACCCGCGCCGCCACCGCATGCCGCCCGCCGCCGCGCAGCACGGAAGCGAGCGTATTGGCCAGCCAGGCCGGCACCGCGCCGAGCCCGAACAGCCAGATGGCATAGCCCGCCGCGGCCTCCGCCGCCGTGGCGCCGCCCACCAGCCCCAGCACCGCGCGGGGGAAGCCCGCCAGGGCGATGGCGAAGGCCAGCCCCGCCGCCACCGCGATCAGCACGGCATGCAGCACCAGCGCGGCCGCTTCCTCCGGCTTCCTCGCGCCCAGCGCGCGGGCGACGGCGGCAGCCACGCCGCCGCCCATGGCGCCCGCCGACATCATCTGCATCAGCAGCGCGAAGGGCAGCACCACGGCCCAGCCCGCCAGCGCCGCCGTGCCCTGCCGCGCGGCCAGCCAGGTCTCGAACAGCTGCCCGCCCGCCTGCACGGCGGCCAGCAGCGTGGTCGGCGCGGCCAGCGCCAGGATGCGGCGGATGCGCTCGGCCTTCATGCCGCCGCCGCCCGCCGCCGCGCCCCCAGGATCAGCACAGCCGCCCCCAGGCAGGCGGCGCCCGCCAGGATGAAGGCCGGCAGGTAGGTGCCCAGCGCATCGCGGCTGGCCCCCGCCCCGAAGGCCGCGACCGCCGCGCCCAGCTGGTGCCCCGTGAAGACCCAGCCGAAGACGATCGGCGCGCGCTCCCGCCCGAAGGCCTCCCCGGCCAGGCGCACCGTGGGCGGCACCGTCGCGATCCAGTCCAGCCCGTAGAAGACGGCGAAGAGGCTGAGGCCATACAGGCTGAAGTCGCTGTAGGGCAGCATCAGCAGGGACAGGCCCCGCAGCGCGTAGTACCAGGCCAGCAGCTTGCGGCTGTCATAGCGGTCCGACAGCCAGCCGGAGGCGATGGTGCCCGCGAAGTCGAAGGCGCCCATCATCGCCAGCACCGTCGCCGCCTCCACCTCCGGCATGCCGAAATCGCGGCAGAGCGGGATGAAGTGGGTCTGCACCAGCCCGTTCGTGGACAGGCCGCAGACGAAGAAGGTGGCGAAGAGGATCCAGAAGGTCGGCGTCGCGCTCGCCTCCGCCAGCACCGCGAAGGCGGCGCGGATGGCATTGCCGCCCGCCGGCGGGGGCGCGGCCGGCGCATCCGGCGCGGCGCCATAGGGGCGCAGCCCCAGCTCCTCCGGCCGGTCGCGCCCCAGCAGCACCATCAGCACCCCGCTCGCGGCACACAGCGCCAGGCCCGGCAGCAGCGCGACGCGCCAGCCCTCATGCTGCGCCAGCCAGGCGGCGAGCGGCAGGAAGGCGAGCTGCCCCGTGGCATTGCCCGCCGTCAGGATGCCCACCACCAGCCCGCGCCGCTGCGCGAACCAGCGATTGGCGATGGTGGCGCCCAGCACCAGCGCCGTCATCCCCGTCCCCACCCCCGTCAGCACGCCCCAGCCCAGCCACAGCTCCCAGCTTCGCGTCATGCCGAAGGAAAGCCCGCAGCCCGCCAGCACCAGGCCGAGCGCGATGGCGACGATGCGCCGGATGCCGTAGCGGGCCAGCAGCGCCGCGGCGAAGGGCGCCATCAGCCCGAACAGCAGCAGCCGCAGCGCCAGCGCGCCGGAGATGGTGGCGGTGTCCCAGCCATATTCCCGCTGCACCGGCAGCAGCAGCGCCCCCAGCACGCCCAGCGCGCCGGCGGACCCCACGGCGACGAGGAGCGCGAGCCCCACCATCACCCAGCCATAATGGATGCCACGCCGGTCCAGCGCGGCAGCCAGGGAGGTGGAGAGCATCGCGATACCTCGCTCGGCTGTTCAGGCGTCAGGCGGCAGGGAGGCCGCGAGGCGGCCCCGCGCCGCGTCCAGGATGCGCCCGGACAGGGCCGGGTCGTCCACCGCGCGGGCCAGCGTCATGGCACCGATCATGGTCGCGACCACCGCCAGCGCCTCCTCCTCCGCCGCGCGGGACCGGGGCGCCAGCATCGCCGCGACATTGCCGGCCATCAGGCGCAGCCCCTCCGTGAAGCGGGCGCGCACCGAGGCCGGCTGGCGCGGCACCTCGCTGCCCATGGCGGCGAAGGGGCAGCCCGCGCCGGGCGCATCGCGATGGCGCGGCGAGAGGTAGCTCTCGACGAAGGCCTGCAGCGCGCCGGTGCCGGGGCTCGCCTGGCCGAGCTTCGCACCCCCGCTGCCGGCCACCGCCAGGGCGACGGCCTCCGCCGCCAGCGCCTCCTTCGACCCGAACTGGCTGTAGAGGCTGCCATGGGTCATGCCCGCGGCCTCCCCCAGCGCATCGACGCCGACGCCGGCCAGGCCGCGCTCGCGGAACAGCCGCGCCGCGGCCTCCAGGATCCGCGCCCGGTTCTCCGCCGCCTGTTCCCGTGACACCCGCATCGCACCGCCTCCGCCGCCCGCTTGACAGCAATCATAGCGATCGCAATCTTAAGGTCAATGATGGCGATCGCTATCAATAACGGCGCGCTTCCGCGCCAGGAGATTCCGATGCAGCAGCTTCCCCCGGGCGCCACCGCCCTCGTCACCGGCGCCTCCACCGGCATCGGCGCCCTCTATGCGGACCGCCTGGCGCGGCGCGGGCATGACCTCATCCTGGTCGCGCGCGACCAGGCGCGGCTGGAAGGCGTGGCCGCGCGGCTGCGCGCCGAGACGGGGCGGGCGGTGGAGGTGCTGGCCGCCGACCTGGCCGATGATGCCGCGCTGCGCGGCGTGGAGGCGCGGCTGCGGTCCGATGGGCGCATCGGCGTGCTGGTGAACAATGCCGGCATGGCGGTGGCGGCGCCGCTGCTGGCCGCGGATCCGGACCGGCTGGAGGCGATGGTGCGGCTCAACGTGGTGGCCGCCATGCGGCTTGCCGTCGCGGCCGCCCAGGCCTTCGCGCCGCGGGGGCGGGGGGCGATCATCAACATCGCCTCGGTGCTGGCGCTGGTGCCGGAGATGTTCAACGGCGCCTATTCCGGCAGCAAGGCCTTCGTCCTGAACCTGACCCAGGCGCTGCAGGCGGAGCTGGCGGGCAAGGGCGTGCGCGTCCAGGCCGTGCTGCCCGGCGCGACGCGCACCGAGATCTGGGACCGCGCCGGCACCAGCACCGATGCCCTGCCCGCGCAGATGGTGATGGAGGCCGATGAGATGGTGGATGCCGCGCTGGCCGGGCTGGACCAGGGGGAGGCGGTGACGCTGCCCGCCCTGCCGGACCTCGCGCAGTGGCAGGCCTTCCAGGCCGCGCGCGCCGCGATGGGCCCGAACCTGTCGCTGAACCACGCGGCGGCGCGGTACCGGGCGGGCTGATACGAAGAAGGGGGCCTTTCGGCCCCCTTCGCTTGGTCAGCCCGTCTGCTGGATGGCCGAGAGGCGCCAGGCCTCGCCCGGGAAGCGGACGAAGGTCCAGAGCTCCGTCGCCGTGCTCCGGTTCGTCGGATGGCCTTCCACCACCGTGCCATCCGCCGCGCGGGTGACGTCGATGAGGGAGAAGCGCATCGCGACCGTCGCGTAGTGGCGGCCTTCCTCTTCCCAGGCCTCGCTCAGGTCGCCGGCTTCCAGGCGCACGTCGCTGGTCGTGTTGGTCCAGCCGCGGGCGCGGAGGTCCGACAGGTCCTGCGCGAAGTAGTTGGTCATCTCCGGCGTGGAGAGCCGGCGCAGCGCCTCCAGGTCCTGGCGGGACCAGGCGGCGTTCACGTCCAGCAGCGCCTGGCCGAACACCTCGAAATCCTGGGGCGCGACCTGGATCGGGCGGCTGGCCACGGCGGCGGCGCCGCCGGCCATGGCGCCCATGCCCATGCCCGGGTTCATCGGGCGGCGGTCATCGCCGCCCATGTCCCGCGCCAGGCCCTGCGGCCCCGCGGCCACGGCCGGGCGGCGGGCGCCGCGCACCAGGCGCATCACCAGGAAGACCAGGCCCGCGATCAGCGCCACCTGCAGCAGCAGGCCGATGAAGCTGGCGAAGCCCGCCATGCCGCCGAACAGGCCGGAGCCCGAGAGCAGCCCGAACAGGCCGGCGCCGAGCAGGCCGCCCATCAGCCCCGCCATCAGCGGGTTGCGGCTGAAGAAGCTGCCCTGCGCGGCCGGCGCGGCGGGACGCGCGGCGCTGGCGGCCGGGTTCGCCGCCGGGGCGGGCGCCTGCTGCGTGCGCTGCATCTGCTGCGCGCCGCCGGGCGCGGTCTGGGTGCTGGGCGGCGCCTGGTAGGTGCGGCTGCCGCGGCTGCCCGAGGACGAACTGCCGCCAGGCCGCGCCTCGGCCAGGGCCGGGCCGAGGGCAAGGGCCACCACGGCAAGGGCGGTCATGACACGTGCGGTGCGTCGCATGGGGGGTGCGTATCCTCCGGGATTGGGTTTCCGATCGGTAATATAGGAAGGGTCCTGCCGAATTGCGAATGCCCCTTTTCTCGGGAGTTGTCGCGCGCCACCCTGTCGGCCTCGTAAGGACAGGGAAAGCACTGATGGCGCGTCGGACATGGATGCTGGGGGTGGCGGCCGCGGCGCTGCTGGCAGGGCAGGCGGTGGCCCAGACCGCGGCGCAGCCCGCCCAGGGGACGACGCAGGGCCGGGTCTTCCGCATGGCCACCAGCGTCGATGCCGCGACGCTCGACCCCCACGCCACCAACGCGCTCTTCACCTTCCTCGTCGTCCACCAGGTCTATGAGGGCCTGACCCATCGCGGCGACGACCTGAAGGTGCAGCCGGGGCTCGCCACGCGCTGGGAACAGGTGGAGCCGACGCGCTGGCGCTTCCACCTGCGCGATGGCGTGCGCTTCGCGGGCGGGGAGGCCTTCGATTCGGACGACGTCGTCTTCAGCATCCAGCGCGCGCTGGCCCCCACCTCCAACTACGGCATCTTCGTCGATACGGTGGCGGAGGCCGTGGCGGTGGATCGCCTGACGGTGGACCTGATCACCCGCGTCCCCGACCCCGTCATCCCCGACAAGATGACGCGCGTGATGATGATGGATCGCGGCTGGTCGGAAACCCACCGCGCCACCCAGCCGCAGAACTTCGCGCGGCAGGAGGAGATGTTCACCGTCCGCAACGCCAACGGCACCGGCCCCTTCGTGATCCGGTCGCGGGAAGCCGAGCAGCGCACCGTCATGGTCCGCAACCCCAATTGGTGGGGCACCGCCGCCGGCGTGGCGCCGCGCGGCAACGTCACGGAATACCACCACATCACCCTCACCTCCGACGCCACCCGCATGGCGGCGCTGCTGTCCGGCGAGGTGGACATGGTCCATGTCGTCCCGGTGCAGGACGTGGCGCGCATCCAGCGCGACCCGCGGCTGCGCATCCTGGAGGGGCAGGAGAACCGCACCGTCTGGCTCGGCATGCGCCAGGATGTGGAGGAGCTGGCCGGCAGCGACGTGCGCGGGCGCAACCCCTTCAAGGACCTCCGCGTCCGCCAGGCCGTGGCGCATGCGCTGGATCTCGATGCGCTCCGCCGCACCACGCTGCGCGGCCAGGGCGTGCCCACGGGCAGCATGTGGACGCAGTTCGTCAATGGCTGGTCGCAGGAAGGCGATCGCCGCACGCCCTACGACCCCGCCCGGTCCCGCGCCCTGCTGGCGGAGGCCGGCTACCCGAACGGCTTCACCGTGCCCTTCGAATGCCCGGTCGGCACCTATGACGAGGCCTGCCAGGCCGTCGCCGGCATGCTGGCCCGCGTCGGCATCCGCGCGCAGCTGACCATCCATCCCAACGCCGTGTTCAGCCAGCGCATCCGGCGGCAGGAGCCGATGATGTTCGCCCTCTCCTGGGGCGTGCCGACCTTCGATGCCAGCTACACGCTGCGCGCCATCATGGCGTCCCGCTCCGTGGGCGGCGCCGCCACCTGGAATGGCGGCGGCTACAGCAACCCGGCCTTCGACGCGCTGATCCCGCGCATCGATGCGGAAGGCAACCCCGATGCCCGCCGCGCCCTGATCCGGGAGGCGCATGCCATCCACAACGCCGATCTCGGCCACATCCCGATGTACCACATGATGATCCCCTGGGCGCATCGCGCGGGCGTCGCGGTGACGCACCGCGCCGACAACCAGGTGCAGGTCAGGGAGATCCGGGTGGATTGAGCGACGGCGCCTCGCGCCCCGTCTCCGGCCGCGGGGCCGGGGAGGGGTGCGGCGGCGCGAGGAGGGCCACGGCCTCCCCCCGCCGCGTGATCACCACCGTCTCCCCCTGCGCCACCAGGTCGAGCAGCAGGGCGAGGCGGGTCTCGGCCTCATAGGTCGTCACGCGCGTTTCTCGGGCCATGGTGGGCGATGCCTCCGCCGCGCAGGCTAGACCATGCGGGGGAAAGGACTGTTTCGGTTCGTTTCGACGGCCTTCCCGTCAGGTTCCGGTACCGAACAGCAGCGCCACGCGATCCGTCAGCCCCATCCCATCCCACCGCGCGGCGCTGTCGCCGGGCAGGCGGCGCGCCACGCGGGCCTGCTGGGCCGGCGTCAGCTCCGACCAGAAGCGCGCCAGCCAGGGCTGCTGGCGCAGCAGCGCCTGGGTGCGGATGGCCGGGGCGGGGGCGGGGATGGGCTCCGGTTCCGGGAACCAGGGCGCGGGCTCGGCCTCCGGCGGCCGGATCGCCACCGGCTCGGGCTCCGGCGCGGGGGGCGGCTCCGGCGGCGGCGTGGGGGCGGGTGCGGGGGAGGGGCGGAAGCGCTGCGGTTCGAACACCCGGTCCAGCAGGTCGATCCGCCGCAACCGTTCATCGACGCCCTGCGCCGCCTCGCAGGCCGGCAGCAGGGCCAGCAACACCAGGGTCCACCGCATGCCCCCGCAACGGCCGCGCCGCGCGGGGGATGCCGCTATCGCGCGACGGTGATCAGGCGCCCGCCAGCGTCAGCCCCTCGATCCGCAGCGTCGGCGCATCCGTGCCCCGCCGGAACACCAGGTCGTTCGCCGCCGTCAGATTGAGGAAGATGTCCTTCAGGTTGCCGGCGATGGTGATCTCGCTCACCGGCTCCGCCAGCGCGCCGTCGCGGATCATGAAGCCGGCCGCGCCCCGGCTGTAGTCGCCCGTCACGCCGTTCACGCCCATGCCGATCAGGTCCGTGACGTAGAGGCCTTCCTTGATGTCCGCCATCAGCGCCGCCGGCGTCAGGCTTCCCGCCTCCAGCCAGAGGTTGGAGGCCGCCGGCCCCGGCGGGCCGCCCGTACCGCGGCTGGCATGGCCGGTCGATTCCAGGCCGAGCTGCCGGGCGCTGCGCCAATCCATGATGAAGGTGGTCAGCACCCCATCCTCGACGATCGCGCGCGGCGTGCCCGCCATGCCTTCCCCGTCGAAGGGGCGG
The DNA here is from genome assembly GCF_016805305.1 of Falsiroseomonas ponticola. Lineage (GTDB taxonomy): Bacteria > Pseudomonadota > Alphaproteobacteria > Acetobacterales > Acetobacteraceae > Falsiroseomonas > Falsiroseomonas ponticola. The sequence continues at coordinate 252,136 of NZ_JAERQN010000003.1, forward strand.
GACCGCAGCCCGCGCCGCCGCAGCGGGTCGTCCTTCACCGTCAGGCCCTTCGCCAGCACCTGCGTGCCGACCCGCCCCGCCAGGAAGCTCGTCCCCCGCGCGACCGAGGCCCCGTTGATGGCCCCCAGCAGGTGCCCGAGGATGGAGGAGGACACGCGCGGGTCGAACACCACCGGCACCCGCGCCGTCTTCGCCCGCACCGGGTTCAGCCGCGCCAGCGCCCGCTCCGCCGCCCGTCGCCCGATCGCGACGGGGTCATCCAGGTCCTCCAGATGGACAACGGACGAAAAATCGTAGTCCCGCTCCATCGCCGTGCCGCTGCCCGCCAGCGCGGTGCAGGAGATGCCGTGGGAGGACCGCGCATAGGCCCCCGCGAAGCCCGCGCTGGTGGCCAGCGCCACCCGCACCCGGCCCCAGGAGGCATCGGCCCCCTCGCTGTTCGTCACGCCGGGGATGGCCAGCGCCGTCTCCTCCGCCGCCGCCGCGCGCGCGATCAGCTCCTCCGCGCTCGGCTCGCCGGGATCATCGAGGTCGAGCGGCCCCGCATCCCGCGGCGGGTCGAAGCGGTCGGCCAGGCCGCCGAAGGGATCCTCCGGCACCACCTTCGCCATCGCCACCGCCCGTTCCGCCAGCGCCGCGAAGCCCTTGGGGTCCGCGACGGTGGTGGAGACGATGGCCTGGCGCTTGCCCACGAAGACCCGGAGGCCGAGGTCGAAGCCCTCCGACCGTTCCAGCTGCTCGATCTTGCCGAGGCGGCGCGACACGCTGAGCGAGGCGTTCTGTACGTGCAGCGCATCCGCGCTGTCCGCGCCGGCGCGCTTCGCCGCGGCAACCAGATCGGCCAGGACCTCCAGGTTGTTCATGCCGCCAGCCGCCCCATGATGTCCGACAGCCCCGGCACCTTGCTGGCCGGGCCGAGCGCCGTCAGCGTCGGCGCCGCGCGGAACATGCGCGCCGCCGCTTCCTGCACCTGCGCCACCGTCACCCCCGCGATCCGCGCCTTCGTCTCCTCCACCGGGATGATGCGGCCATGCACCTGCAGCTGCCGCGCCAGCTGTTCGCAGCGGCTGCCCGTGCTCTCCAGCGACATCAGCAGGCTCGCGCGAAGCTGCGCCTTGGCGCGGTTCAGCTCATCCTCCGTCACGTCGGTCTGCACCTTGAGCAGCTCCGCCAAGGTCACGGGCACCAGCTCCTCCGCCTGGTCCTCACCCGTGCCCGCATAGACCGCGAACAGCCCATGGTCCTGGAAGGGGGAGGCGAAGGAATAGATGGAATAGACGAGGCCCCGCTTCTCCCGGATCTCCTGGAACAGCCGGGACGACATGCCGCCGCCCAGCAGCGTGGAGAGCAGCTGCGTCGCCGTGTGCAGCTTGTCGGTCGCGGAGACGCTCGGGAACCCCAGCACCAGATGCACCTGGTCGAGGTCGCGCTCCTCCCGGAACTCGCCGCCGGTGTAGCGGGAGGGCTCCATCGCGGCTTCCGCGGCCGTCGGCAGGTCGGCGAAGTGCATCTGCACCAGGTCGAGCAGCGCCTCATGCTCCAGCGCGCCGGCGGCGGCCACCACCATGCGGCTCGGCCCGTAGTGCCGGCGCATATAGCCGGTCAGCGCCTCGCGCGTCATGGCGGAGACCGTCTCCTCCGTCCCCAGCACCGGCCGCCCCATCGCCTGCGCGGCATAGGCGGTGTACTGGAAATGGTCGAAGACGATGTCGTCCGGCGTGTCGTTCGCCTGGCCGATCTCCTGCAGGATCACGCCGCGCTCGCGCTCCAGCTCCTCCGGCACGAAGCTGGAATGGCTGAGGATGTCGCCCAGGATGTCGGCGGCCAGGCCCACATCCTCCTTCAGCACCTTGGCGTAGTAGGCGGTGTTCTCGCGGGAGGTGTAGGCGTTCAGGTGCCCGCCGACATTCTCGATCTCCCGCGCGATGGCCGCGGCATCCCGGCGCTCCGTGCCCTTGAAGGCCATGTGCTCCAGGAAGTGGGAGACGCCGTTCTCCGGCGCCGCCTCATGCCGCGTGCCGGCATTGACATAGGCGCCGATGGAGACGGTCTCCACCCGCGGCATGCGCTCCGACACCACGGTCAGGCCGTTCGGCAGCCGGGTCAGGCGGATGGCGTCGTTGGTCGCGTCAGACATGGGTGTCGTTGTCCTTGCGCCCGGTGCTGGGCGATGCGTCGTGGAACGGCTCAGGCGGTGTTCCGGCGCGCATGGGCGCGCACGAAGGCCTCCACCTGGGCGAGGTCATTGGGCAGGCGCGTGAAACGCTCCGGCCGGTCATGGAGGTCCGCAAGCCGCGGCGGCAGCGGCGCCTCCACCCCCGTCGCCTGGCGCACCGCATCCGGGAATTTCGCGGGATGCGCGGTGGCGGCGACGATCACCGGGATGGCGGGGTCGCTGGGCGGCACATGCATCGCGGCGGCGATGCCGATCGCGGTATGCGGGTCCGCGAGATACCCCTGGCCGTGCAGCCGGGTGATTTCCTCGAGCGTCCCCGGATCATCCAGCGCGAAGCCGCGGAACACCTGGCAGGCGCTGCGCCACGCCGCATCGGGCACGGGCATCCGCCCCTCCGCCCGGAAGCGCCGCATCGTCTCCGCCGTCGCCTTCGCATCCCGCCCCAGCAGCTCGAACAGCAGCCGCTCGAAATTGGAGCTGACCTGGATGTCCATGGAAGGCGAGTGGGAGGGCTCCACCGCCCGCGCCGACATGTCGTTGCCCGTGATCCAGCGCACCAGGATGTCGTTGCGGTTGGACCCCACGATGAGCTGCGCGATCGGCAGCCCCATCCGCCGCGCCGCCCAGGCCGCCAGCACATTGCCGAAATTGCCCGTCGGCACCGCGAAGGCCACTTCCCGGTCCGGCGCCCCCAGCGCCAGCGCCGAGGCGACGTAATAGGGGATCTGCAGCGCGATCCGCGCCCAGTTGATGGAATTCACGGCGGACAGCCGCATCTCGCCGCGGAAATCCGCATCGGCGAACATCGCCTTCACCAAATCCTGGCAATCGTCGAAGGACCCGTCCAGCGCGATATTGGCGACGTTGTCCGCCATCACCGTCGTCATCTGCCGGCGCTGCACCGCGCTGGTCCGACCCTCGGGATGCAGGATGACGATGTCGATCGCGCTGCGATCCCGGCAGGCCTCGATCGCCGCCGAACCCGTATCGCCGCTCGTCGCGCCGACGATCGTCACCCGCTCCCCGCGCCGGGTCAGCACATGGTCGAACAGCGGGCCCAGCGCCTGCATCGCCATGTCCTTGAAGGCGAGCGTCGGGCCGTGGAACAGCTCCAGCGCGAAGGTCCGATGGTCGATCTGCACCAGCGGCGCCACGGCCGGCGTGGAGAAGGAGGCATAGGCCCTCTCCAGCATCGGGCGCAGCGTGGCCTCGCTCGGCTGCCCGCCGGTGAACAGCGACAGGATGCGCGCCGCCAGCTGCGGATAAGGCAGGCCGCGCAGCGCACGCCACTCGGCGCTGGTCAGCACCGGCCAGGTCTCGGGAACGAACAGGCCCCCATCCTCGGCCAGCCCGGCCAGGAGAACGCCTTCGAAGTCGCGGGGCGGAGCCTCGCCGCGGGTGGAGATGTAGCGCATGACGGCGGAACCTAGTGCGCCGGGGGCGGCAGGGCGAGGGGAGGGGCGGGGAAAACGGGGAGGGCGCTGCCCTCCCCGAACCCCACCCGCCAGGCCCGAGACGGGCCTGGACCGTCATCAGGTTGAAAACCCAGCAAAACCAGGCGGCACGCCCATTGCACCAGCCATGGCGAAACCGCGGGAAAACACCCGATGCGCGCGCTGCTTGCCCTGTTGCTGGTCATTCCGGGCCTGGCCCATGCCCAATCCGGGCCCGCCATCCGCATGATCGTCCCCTTCGCCCCCGGCGGCGCCAGCGACGTCACGGCAAGGATCGTGGCGCCACCCCTCTCGGCCGCCCTTGGACGGACCATCGTCGTGGAGAACCGCCCCGGCGCCGGCGGCATGCTGGGGGCGGAGGCGATGGCGAGGGCCGCGCCCGACGGCAACACCATCGGCATCTCCAACACCTCCCCCCACGGGATCGTGCCACTCGCCGCCGCCAACCCGCCCTATGACAGCGACCGGGATTTCACCCACATGGCCATGGTGGCGGAGACACCGACCGTCCTGCTGGTGCCGGCCGCCAGCCCCTACCGGACGCTCGCCGATTTCCTGGCCGCCGCGAAATCCCGCGCCCAGGGCCTGAGCTTCGCCTCCACCGGCGTCGGCTCGCTCCAGCACCTGCAGGGGGAGATGCTGGGCAGCCTGACCGGGGCGCGGCTGGTCCATGTCCCCTACCGCGGCACCGGCCCCGCTTTGCAGGACCTGATCGGCGGCACGGTGGACAGCCTGCTGACGCCACTCGCCGGCACCACCGGCGCCATCACCGGCGGCCAGGCAAGGGCGCTGGCCGTCTCCTCCACGGACGCCTTCGCCCCTCTGCCGGGCGTGCCGACCTACGCCTCCCTCGGCTTCCCGGCCCTCTCCGCCACCAGCTGGACCGGCGTCTCCGGCCCCCGCGGCATGGACCCGGCCTTCGTCGCGCGGGTGAACGCCGCGGTGGCGCGCATCGTGACGGAGGCCGACACCGTGCAGCGCCTGGAAGCCGCCGGCCTCTACCCGCCGGCGCGGGCGCTCTCGGCAGCGGAATTCCAGGCGGTGGTGGCGGATTTCGCGCGGGTCTGGGCGCCCGTGGTCAAGGCGGCGGGGGTGCAGCAGAATTGAGCGGAGGAGCCCCGCCGCGATGCCGACCCCGCCCACACGCCTCGTCGAGCGTTTCTACCATGAGGTCTGGAACCAGGCCGACGAGGCCGTGGCGCGGGAGATCCTGAGCCCCGGTTTCCGCTTCCGCGCCTCGCTGGGGCCGGAGAAGACGGGGCCGGACGGCTTCATCGACTACATGCGCCTGATCCACGCCGCGCTCGGCGGCTATACCTGCACGATCGAGGAGATCGTCGCGGAGGATCGCCGCGCCGCCGCGCGCATGCGCTTCGCCGGCACCCATCGCGGCCCCTTCTTCGGCGTGGCCCCCACCTTCCGCCCCATCGCCTGGTCCGGCGCCGCCTTCTTCGCCACGGATGGGGAGCGGATCACCAGCCTGTGGGTGCTGGGCGATGTCGATTCGGTGCGCCAGCAACTGGGCGCCGCGGCCGCATCCCCGCCCTGATTTCCCTGGATTCGGCGCGATGTTTTTCGTATGTTCTCGGGATCACCGGCCCGAACCGCGTCCGTTTCCGGCCGCCCCCGAGGCCCGGCTCGCGATCCCTGGCAAGTGCGGAGGCCGGAAGGGGAGGGGCGGCGCCCGCCGCTCGTCCCGCCCACCACCCCCGAAATTCGGTGCTAAAAGCACCTAATCGGCATAATCGGCATAAAGAGGTTAGTGGCTAAAAAGCCACACTTCACGCCGTCCAGGCCACCATCGTCGCCCGCGCGCATTCATGCATCACGGTCAGCGCCCGCTGCGTCGTCGCCACGCCATTGACGAACAGGTTCTCGCCCCCGCCCCGCATCCGCTCCAGCTTGATGATGGCCTGGTCGAAATGGCTGTGGTTGGACAGGAACACGTCGATGTTCCGCTGGCCCGCCACCTCCCGCGCCCGGGCGGTGCCGTCGATGTAGCTCTGCAGCCGGGGGATGCGGTCCGGCTGCCGGCCGAAATTGAAGGAGGTCCCGCCCCACAGCATCGCCCGGTGCGTGGCCGCGCCCTGCTTCAGGTCGAAGATCAGGCTGATCGTGCCCCGGGTGTGGCCGGGGGTGGAGAGGATATCGATCACCGTGTCCCCCAGCCTCACCTGGCTGCCATCCTGCACGGAAATGTCGCGCCGCGGCGGGCGGCCGAGTTCCGGCCGGTCGAACTCCAGCTGGCCGGATTCCATCATCTGCCAGTCCGTCTCGCTCATCACCACGCGGGCGCCGTAGCGCCGGCTGAAATGGCCGCAGCCGCCGTAATGGTCGGCATGCCCATGCGTCACGATCACCAGCTTCACCTGGGCGGGGTCGAGCCCCATCCGCCGCAGCCCGCCATCGATGTCCCGCTCCGCCATGGGGTCGTTGTCCATGCCGTCGATCAGGATGATGCCGTCGCTGGTCAGCAGCGCCCAGGCGCTGACCCAGTGGTTGCCGAGGAAGACCAGGTTGTCGAAGGCCCTGGCCGGCGGCGGCGTCGGCAGGGCGCGCTGCTCGTTGGGCGTGGGCAGGCGCAGCCCTGGGGTGGGCGCCGCTTCCTCGCCCAGCCGCAGCAGGTGCTGCAGGTCGCTCCCCGCCGCCGCCCGCGCCGCCGCCAGGTGTTGCTGCACGCCGGGGGACTGGGCCACGGCCTCGCTGATCGGCAGGCCGGAGGCGACGCAGCAGGCGCAGCCCATGGCCAGAAGCTGCCGGCGGCTCGGCGCCACGGCCTCGGCCCGCAGCCCGGTGGCGGGGCGCTTCCTGAAGATCGACATGGGGTTTCCTCCGTCCCTGCCGCCATGCTGCGCCCGCCCGCCGCCTCCTGCCAACGGGGAATCCGCGAGGCCTCGTGACGGGGCCGGACCTTCCCAAGCACCGCCCTTCTGCCCTACCCATCGGCCAAGGCGACGATCCGGGAACGACGATGGAAGAGGTCGAGTGCGTGGTGGTGGGCGCGGGCGTGGTCGGCATCGCCGTCGCGCGCGCCCTGGCCCTGGCGGGGCGGGAAGTCCTGGTGCTGGACGCGGCGGAGGGCATCGGCACCGAGACCTCGTCCCGCAACAGCGAGGTCATCCACGCCGGCATCTACTACAAGGCCGGCAGCCTGATGGCGAAGACCTGTGTCGCCGGCAAGAAGAAGCTCTACGCCTATTGCGCCGAACGCGGCGTGCCGCACCGCAATTGCGGCAAGCTGATCGTCGCCACGAATGCGGCGGAGGCCGAGCAGCTGGAGGGTATCCGGAGCCGCGCCGCCGTGAATGGCGTGGACGACCTCCGCCTCATCACGGGGGCGGAGGCGCGGGCGATCGAGCCGATGCTGACCTGCACGGCGGCGCTCGTCTCCCACACCACCGGCATCGTGGACAGCCACGCCTTCATGCTGGCGATGCAGGGCGATGTGGAGCATGCCGGCGGGATGTTCGTCTTCCACGCCCCGGTGGAGGGCGTGACCGTGACCAATTCAGGCTTCGCGCTCCAGGTGGGGGGCGCGGAGCCGATGCAGCTGCACACGCGGATGCTGGTGAATGCCGCGGGGCTGCATGCGCCGGCGCTCGGCCGGAAGATCGCGGGGCTGCCCTCGGCGCATGTGCCCACGGCCTATTACGCCAAGGGCAACTACTTCACGCTCGCGATGAAGTCGCCCTTCTCCCGCCTGATCTATCCCGTGCCGGTGCCGGGCGGGTTGGGCACGCATCTGACGATCGACCTCGGCGGCCAGGCGCGCTTCGGGCCGGATGTCGAATGGATCGACCGCATCGAATACAGCGTCGATCCGCGCCGCGGCGACAGCTTCTACGAATCCATCCGCCGCTGGTGGCCGGAATTGCCGGATGGCGTGCTGGCGCCGGGCTATTGCGGCATCCGCCCCAAGACGGTGCCGAAGGGCGCGCCGGGCCAGGATTTCGTCGTGCAGGGCCCGGCCGTCCACGGCGTCCCTGGCCTGGTCAACATGTTCGGCATCGAGAGCCCCGGCCTCACCGCCTCGATGGCGCTGGCGGACGAGGTGCTGCTGGCCTTCGGCTGACTCGACAAGCCCTCTCCCCGGCGGGGAGAGGGCGCCCTGTGTCACAGGGTGAAGGGCACGCCGATCTCCGGCACCAGCACTTTCGCCTTCGCGCCGTCCATGGCGCTGACGAAGGCATCCGGCGTCGCCGCCAGCAGCCCGAAGGTGCCGAAGTGGCAGGGGATCGCCGTCGTCACGCTCGGCAGGAAGCGCTTCACCGCCAGCGCGCCGCGCTTGCCATCCATGGTGAAGCGGTCGCCGACCGGCACGAAGGCGACGCTGGGCTGATGCAGCTCGTCGATCAGCGCCATGTCGGAGAACACCTCCGTGTCGCCCATGTGGTAGATCGTGGGCTCCCCCGTGATCTTCGGCGTCACCACCAGCCCGCCCGGCAGGCCGAGGTCCTGCGTGATGCCGTTCTCGTCCATGACGGCGGAGGAGTGGAAGGCGATGGTCATGGTCGTCGTGAACTCGCCCTGGTCGGTCGTGCCGCCGGTGTTCATCGGGTCCATGGCCTTCAGGCCCTTGCGGGCCAGGTGCATGCAGATCTCGAAATTGGCGACGACCTTGGCGCCGGTGCGCTCATGGATCGCCAGCGCATCGCCGACATGGTCGCTGTGGCCATGCGTGATCAGCACATGCGTGGCGCCGGCGGAGGCCGCGACGGGATCGCCCTTGAAGACCGGGTTGCCGGTCAGGAAGGGGTCGATCATCACGACGGACGTGCCGAACTCCAGCCGATAGGCCGAATGCCCGAACCAGGTGACCTTCATCAGATGCTCTCCCGCTAGGTGGCGCCCTTCTAGCAAGGGATCGCGCGCGGCGCAGCCCGGGGTCAGCCCCTGGGCGACAGCACCTTCCATATCCCGTTGGCGGAGAGCACGGGCTTGCCGTTCTGCGTCAGCATCCCCCGGATGAAGACGATGCTGCGCGTCTGCCGCGTGATGTCGCCCTTCACCGTGACGAACTGGTTCACGTCCCCCGGCGCCAGGTAGTGCAGGTCCAGCTGGATGGTCGCGATCGGCACGCGGCCCACCGCCTCCCGCACCGTGCGGCCCAGCGAATGGTCCATGTAGGTGGCCAGGATCCCGCCATGGATCACGCCGCGCCCGTTGTTCAGCGCGGGGCCCGGCTGGAAGCCGCAGGAGAAGCCCGTCGCATCCGCGCGCATCCACATGGGGCGGAGGAATTCGGGCAGGCCCCAGGCATCGGTCTGTTCCCAGCCTTCGGTCGCGGGGTCGAAGCTCATGCCGGCGGGGTCTCGTCCAGTGTCGCGCGCACCATGTCCCGGCGGTGGCGGGAAGGCCAGCCTCAGCGCCGCCCGGCGCGGCCGGCCCCGGGGCGGGGCGCGCGCGTCGCGGGCTGGCGCGTCACCTTCGCGGCGCCGCGCTTGGCGGGCTGCGCCTGCGCCATGGCCAGCACCAGCGCCGCCATCTCCTCCGCCAGCTCCGCCACCGAAAGCCGGCCGGCCGGGCGGTACCAGACATAGGCCCAGCCCACCATGCCGCCGATGGCGAGTGCCGCCAGCCGCGGATCGGCGATCCTGAACTCGCCGCTCGCGACGCCTTCCGCCAGCAGCCCCGCCAGCTGGCGGTCGAAGTCGCGCCGCATCTGGCTGATGCGCTCATAGTCGCGCGGCAGCAGGTTCTTCTCCTCCCGCGTGAAGATGGCGATGTATTTCTGGCTCTCCAGCACGGCGGTGACGAAGCGCCGGCCGAGCGCCGCCAGCTTCTCCGTCGGGCTCGCGCCCACCAGGCCGAGCGCGCCCTGCATGGCGTGCAGCGCCGCCGCCACGCCGCGCGCGCAGATCTCCGCCAGCAATTCGCTCTTCGCGTTGAAATGCGCGTAGATGAAGGGCTTGGTGACGCCCAGCCGCTCCGCCACCGCGTCCAGCGTCGTGTTCTCGTAGCCGCGTTCGTAGAAAAGCTCGACGGCGGCGGAGATGATGCGCTCGCGCTTCAGCGCGGCGACCTCATCCCTGATGCCCATGGCGGGCGCGGGGCTTGATGGCGACATGAGGGGGAGGGGCAGCCTTCGTGCAGTCGAGTCTCGCCCCTCATCTGTATAGCCCATACAGGTTGAAGGCCAGCGCGAAGCCCGGCGCTGCCACGCTTTCATTGCCAGCGGGGCCTTGTTCCGCGCAGCATGACGCGGTCTTCCTGTTCACCGCGGGACATGCCGATGCCACGCCTCACGCGCCGCCTGGTCCTGCCCGCCGCCCTGCTGGCGCCCGCCGTGCTCGCGCAGCCGGCCTTCCCCAACCGGCCCGTGCGCCTCGTCTCCGGCTTCGCGCCGGGGGGCGCCACGGACATCCTGGCGCGCAGCATGGCGGACCGGCTGGGGGCGCTGTGGCGGCAATCCGTGGTGGTGGAGAACCGGCCGGGCGCGGGCGGGAACATCGCCGCCGACTACGTCGCCCGCGCCGCGCCGGACGGGCATGTGCTGCTGCTCGGCACCTCCGCCCAGGTGCAGTCCGCGGGGCTGTTCGCGCGCCTGCCCTACCACCCGCTGCGGGACTTCACGCCGCTGCTGCTGATGGCGGGCTATCCGGTCGCCCTCGTGGTGCATCCCGCCCTGCCCGTGCACGACCTGGCGGCGTTCGTCGCCCTGGCCCGCGCCCGGCCGGGGCAGGTGACGCTGGCTTCCTCCGGCATCGGCAACACGCCGCATTTGGCCGCGCTGCTGCTGGCGCAGATGGCGGGGGTGGAGTTCACGGTGGTGCAATACACCGGCGCCGCGCTCGGCCAGGCCGCCGTGCTGAACGGGGAGGTGAACGGCGCCTTCCAGTCCATGGTGCTGGCCAGGCCCGCGGTGGAGGCCGGGCGCGAAAGGGCGCTGGGCACCACCGGGGCGCGGCGCTGGCCGGAGATGCCTGACGTGCCGACCATCGCCGAGCAGGGCTATCCGGGCTTCGAGGCCGGCAGCTGGTTCGGCATCCAGGGCCCGCCCGGCATGGCGCCGGGCCTCGTGGAACGGCTGCACGCGGACCTTGCCGCCGCTTTCGCCGATGCCGGGCTGCGCGCCCGCCTGGCCGCCGCCGGCTTCGGGCTGCGGGAAGCCGGGCCGGCCGCCTTCGCCGCCGTGATGGAGGAGGAGTTCACGCGCTGGGCGCGCGTGCTGCGGGAAGCCGGCATCCGGCCGGAATAGGGCCGCCCCGGGTCGCGCTCAGGCGCGGGCGGACAGCACCGCCAGGAAGCGCCGGTTCCAGGGCATCTGCCGCAGCAGCTGCATCACGCTCACCTGCCCGGTGATGCCGCCGAAGACCAGGAAGGCGCCGACCAGCACCACCATCAGGTGGAACCAGGGGGAGACCAGGAGGCCCAGCGCCTCGCCGGCCATCAGCAGCACGCCGACCGCGATCTGCCCCTGGCGCGCCAGGTCCATCGGCCGGCCCCGCTCCTCCACCACCGGCAGCCCGGCGGCGTGCCAGCCATCGATGCCCCCCTCGATCAGGCAGACCTGGCAGCCCGGCACGCGCGCCAGCAGCCGCGCGGCATTGGCTTCCGTGCGGGCGCCGGTGCGGCAATGGAACATCACCGTGGCGCCCGGCGTCACCGCCAGCACCACCTGTTCCAGCCGCGAGAGCGGCAGGTTGCGGGCGCCCGGGATGCGCACCAGCGCATGCTCATCCGCCTCCCGCACATCGACGAGGACGGCGCCCTCGTCACGCATCAGGCGGGCAGCTTCGACGGGAAGGATACTCCGCGGCATGAACGGCCTGTCCCTGGTCATCGCTAGGGAGAAGATTCTGCTCCCTATCTGTCTCATCACTGGCGGCAGGTCCAGCGGAAACGCAAAATTGTATGCACCGTGCCGGCTGATGACGATGGTCAGTCATCAGGAACCGTGATGGCGTCTCGCATCTCGCGACCCGTCACGATAATGATGCGGGGCCCGCGGCCCGATGCCTCAGCCGCAACGCACCGACATGCCGCCATCCACGATGAGCTCCGTGCCGGTGATGAAGCGCGCCTCCTCCGAGGCCAGGAACAGCACCGCATTCGCGGTGTCCCGCCCATCGCCCGCGAAGCCCATCGGGATGCGCGCGATGCGGGACCTGATCAGCGCCTCCACATCGCCGCCGGCGCGCTGGCCCGCGAGCCGCGTCTCCACCATCGGCGTGTGCATCTGCCCCGGCACCACGGTGTTCACGCGGATGCCCTTGGTGGCGTACTGGATGGCGACGACCTTCGAGAGCTGGATGACGCCGGCCTTGGAAGCGGCGTAGGCCACCTGCGCCGCGCCGGTCCAGCGGATGCCGCTGGTGGAGGCCAGGTTCACGATGGCGCCGCCGCCCTGGTCCACCATCACGGGCAGCACATGCTTGCAGCCCAGGAACACGCTTTTCAGGTTGTGGTCGATCTGCGCGTCCCACACCTCCTCCGCCATCTCCACCGGCCCGCCCGCCGCCGATCCGCCGACATTGTTGACCAGCACGTCGATCCGCTTGTGGTCGGCGACGATGCCGCGGACGATGGCGGCGACGCTGTCGCTTTCCGTCACATTGCCGGTCAGGGGAATGAAGCGGCCGCCGGCCTCCGCCGCCCTGGCCGCCGTCTCCTCCATCGCCGCCGCGTTGCGGTCCACGCCGATGACGGTCGCGCCTTCCCGCGCGAAGCCCACCGCGATGGCCCGCCCATTGCCCCAGCCGGGGCCGACCGATCCCGCGCCGGTCACCAGCACGACCTTGCCCTCGAAACGCTTCGTCATCGTCAAATCCTCAATCCAGTACGATGTTCGCGGCCTGCGCCACGCGCCGCCAGCGGGCGATCTCCGCGCGCTGGAAGGCGCCGTATTCGGCTGGGCTGTTGCCGACCACGGTGTAGCCGCCCGCTTCCAGCGTGGCCGCGTTGGACGGTTCCCTCAGCACGGCCGCGATCTCCGCGCTGATCGTCTCCAGCAGGGCCGCTGGAATGCCCGCCGGCCCCATCACCGCCTGCCAGGAGGAGACGTTGAAGTCCGGCAGCCCGGCTTCCGCCGCGGTCGGCACTTCCGGCAGCAGCGGGCTCCGCTCGGCGGCGGTGACCAGCAGCGCGCGCAGCCGGCCTTCGCGCACCGGCCCGATGATGCTGCCGAGCCCCTGGAAGCTGACCTGCACCGTCCCCGCCAGCTGGTCCATCACCGCGGTCGCGCCACCGCGGGAGGGGACGTGCGTCGCCTCCGTCCCCGTCATCTGCGTGAACAATTCCATCGTCAGGTGGGGCGAGGAGCCGATGCCGCTGGTGGCGTGGAAGACCTGGCCCGGCCGCGCGCGCATCCAGGCGACGAGTTCCGGCAGGTTGCGCACCGGCGCGACGGCGGGGTTCACCACCAGCACGTTCGGCGTCGTCACCGCCAGCGTGACCGGCGCGAAATCCACCAGCGGATCATAGCCGGGGTTGCGGTACAGCACGGCGTTCAGCGCGAAGGCGCCGATCGATCCCACCATCAGCGTATGGCCATCCGGCGCCGCGCGCATCAGCAGCCGTGCCGCGAGCTGGCCATTGGCGCCGGGCCGGTTCTCCACCACCACGGGCTGGCCGCGCTTCTCCGACAGCCGCGTGTTGATGGCCCGCGCGGCGATGTCGGAAGCGCCGCCCGGCGCGAAGGGCACCAGCAGCGTCACGGGCCTGGCCGGCCAGGCGCCCTGCGCCAGCGCCGGCGGCGCCATCAGCGCCGCGACCAGCCCCATGCCCTGGCGCCGGGTGATCCCTGCCATGCCGCTTCCTCCTGTTCTTGCCATCAGCGTTAGGCCGCTTCGCCGCGCCCGGCAACCGCTTGCCAGCCGCGCCCCGCGCTCTACCCTGCCGCGCAACAAGCCCGAGGAAGCGCCATGGCCCGGTCCACCCAGCACTACATCCCCGTGCGCGAGGACTGGCTCGCGCTGGGGCGGGAGGAGGCGCTGGACCCCGGCCAGCCCATCGTCGATCCGCACCACCACCTCTGGGACCGGCCCGGCTGGCGCTACCTGCTGGACGACATCCTGGCCGACCTCCGCACGGGCCATGATGTGCGCGCCACCGTCATGGTGCAGGCCCGCGCGATGCATCGCGCCGAGGGGCCGGAGGCGATGAAGCCCGTGGGCGAGACGGAATTCGCCAACGGCGTCGCCGCCATGTGCGCCAGCGGCATCCATGGCGATGTGCGCGTCTGCGCCGGCATCGTGGGCTATGCGGACCTCACGCTGGGCGATGCCGTGCGCCCGGTGCTGGAGGCGCATCTCGCCGCCGGCGGCGGCCGCTTCCGCGGCATCCGCCACATCGCGACCTGGGACCCCGACCCCGCGCTGCTCAACCCCGCCTATACGCCGGCGGAGGACATGATGGGGAGCGCACCGTTCCGCGCGGGTTTCGCGCAGCTGGCGGCCCTCGGCCTCAGCTTCGACGCCTGGATCTACTTCCATCAGGTCCCGCGCCTCGCGGCGCTGGCGCGCGCCTTCCCGCAGGTGCCGATCGTGCTGGATCATTGCGGCGGCATCCTCGGCATCGGGCGGTATGAAGGCCGGCGCGATGCGGTGCATGCGGAATGGCTCGGCTTCATGCGCGACCTCGCCACCTGCCCGAATGTGATGGTCAAGCTCGGCGGCCTCGGCATGCGCCTGCCGGGCTTCGGCTTCGAGGATGGCCCGAGGCCACCGGACAGCGCGACGCTGGCCGCGGCCTGGAAGCCCTGGATGGAGCCGGTGATCGAGCTGTTCGGCACCGGCCGCTGCATGTTCGAGAGCAACTTCCCCGTGGACAAGGGCAGCTACGGCTATGGCGAGGGCTGGAACGCCTTCAAGCGCTTGGCCGCCCAGGCCAGCGCCGATGAGAAGGCCGACCTGTTCTGGCGCAGCGCCACGAATTTCTACCGCTTGCCTACCACGCCGGGATGAGGCCGAGGCCAGGGCCGGCTGGCACGTCGATGAACCCGTCGCGCACGGCCAGCGCCTCCCCATAGGGCGGCGCCTCGAGATCCGCGAAGTAGATCTCGATCGGCTCAGCATCGGGCAGCGCCGCCAGCAGATGCAGCGTGGCCAGCAGCCCCGGGCCGAAATAGGGGGAATGCGGCACCACCGCGATGCCCGCCTGCCGCGCCATCGCCGCCACCTCGCGCAGCGCGGAGACGCCGCCATGCTTCGTCACGCTGGGCTGCGCCACATCGACGGCGCCGGCCTCGATCAGCCGCGCGAAATCATGCGGATTGGCCAGGTTCTCCCCCGCCGAGATGCCGACGACGCCGTCCCGCCGCAGCGTGGCCAACGCGCGAAAATCCTCGGGCGGCCAGGTCGGCTCCTCCACCCAGCGCACATTCATCCCCGCCACCGCGCGGCAGAAGTCGCGCGCCTGGTCCAGCGTCTCCCAGGCGCAGTTGATGTCGAGCATCAGCGGGATGTCGTCCGGCGCCGCCGCCCGCGCCGCGCGGATTCCCTCCAGCGCCACCTCATGCAGCTTGATGGCGCGATAGCCGCGTCGCACCGCTTCCCGCACATTGCGTGCGACGGCATCGGGATCGTCGTAGCGCAGCAGGCTGGCATAGGCGGCGACGCGCGGGCGCGCGGCCTGGCCCAGCAGCGCGTGCAGCGGCCTGCCCGCGCGCTGCGCCGCGATATCCCACAGCGCGATGTCGATGGCGGAGATCGCGAAGCTGACGGGCCCGTTGCGGCCGAAATTGTGGAAGCGCCGTTCCAGCAGGCGCGTCAGCGCGGGGATGTCGCCGTCATCCTGGCCGAGGCAGGCGGGCGCCACCAGCCGGTCCAGCGCATCGCGCGTGGTCTCCACCAGGGTGAAGCCGAAACCCTCCCCGAACCCCACCAGCCCGTCCGCGGTCTCGACCCGCACCAGCAGCGTGTCCATGCTGCGCAGCCGGAGGTTCCCGCCCTGGGTGGCCGGCCCGGCGCCGTAGCTGAAGGCGCTGCGGTGCACGCGGCTTTCCACGCGGGCGATGGTCATGGCGTTTCCCCCTGGTCAGGGGGACATCCTGGCATCCATCGCCGCGCGCGTCTCCCGGTCCGTCTCCGCCAGCAGGGCCTTGACCCGTTCCGCCAGCACCGCGGCGGCGACGGGCAGGGCGCGTTCCCGCCGCGCCAGCAGCGCCAGCCGCCCCGCCTTCACCTGCGGATCGACCAGCGGCACGAAGACCAGCTCCCCGGTCGCGAGTTCCGCGCGGATTCCGATGGGGGATCGCATCGCCAGCGCCATGCCGGCGCGCACCAGCGCCGCGACGGCGCCCGGCGAGTTCGTCTCCGCCACCTCCGTCCGCTGCGCCCAGCGGCGCACCAGCCCATGCGCATCCGGCTGCGCGCCGATGCCGTGCTTCAGCATCACCACCGGCTCCGTCGCCAGGTCGCTCAGGCGCAGCGACGCGCGCTGCGCCAGCGGATGCGCCGGGCGCATCACCGCGCCGATCGGCACCGCGGCCTCCGCCAGCACCGTGACATCCGCGTGGCGCTGCGGATGCATGGCCAGGCCGAGGTCGCACTGCCCCTCCGCCACCGCCTGCACCACATCGGGCCCCGTCATCACGTCGATCCCGAAGCTGACGCGCGGGAATTCCTGGTGGAAGGCCGCCAGCACCGGCGGCAGCACGTCCCGGATGATGCCATCCTCGCTGGCCAGGCCGACGCGGCCGCGCCGCAGGCCGCGCAGATCATCCAGTTCTGACAGCGCGCGGTCCAGCAGCATGTCGATCTCCCGCGCGTGCCGGTACAGCACCTCGCCCGCGCCGGTCAGGCGCACGCCATCGGCCATGCGCTCGAACAGCCTGCATTGCAGCTGGTCCTCCAGCTTCAGGATCTGGCGATTGATGGCGGAAGGCGCGACGCGCAGCGCCTCCGCCGCCTGGCGCATCGACCCGCAGCGCACCGTCTCCCGGAAGTAGCGGAGCGCGATGAGATGGACATGCATGAAGCTCGACACGCTCGCCCCCACGCCGGATGGGCAAGCCTATGGCATGGCGCGGGGGATGGCGATGCGCCTCACGCGATCGCCGGCTGGGCGGCGCGCTTCAGCAGGGGCTTCACCGCGGACTGGATCAGCGCCATGGAACGCCGCACCGCATCCGTCCTCAGCCCCGGCACCTGCACCATGACGTCGAGGCGATCCACCCCCGTCTCCGCGACATAGTCGTTCAGCAGCCCCGCCACTTCCGCCGGCGACCCGATGATGAAGTTCACGCCCAGCGCCCGCTCCTCCAGCGTGCGGGGATCGGCGGCGAGCAGCCCCTTCGTCATGGCTTCGGCGTGGTAGCCCTTGCCGCCCATCTGGCCGAGATAGAGGGACAGCGCCTCATCCGCGTCGCGCATCGCCTCCGCATGGGTTTCGGCCACGAAGACAAGCCGCACGCCCCGCACCAGCCCGGTGCCGCCGGCGGCGCGATAGGCCTGCACGATCGCGGCCTGGATCGCCGGCAGCTCCGCCTGGCCGACGACGAGGTTGATGCCCGCATCGGCGATATGAGCGAGCGTCGCCTGGTCCCGCGCCGCGGCCCAGATGCGCGCGGCCAGGTCCGGCGCCGGCGCCGGCGACATGGGCGCGCCCGGCGCCGTGCCGGCCAGATGGGCCACGATCTCCGTCAGCAGGCTGCGGAACAGCGCGGCCTTCGCCGCCCGCGCGGGATCGCCCGGCTTCACATCCGGCGTCGATCCCAGGCCGACGCCGAATTCCGCCCGCCCGCCGCTCAGCAGGTCCAGCAGGCTCATCTCCTCCGCCGTCCGCTGCGGCGGGGTGGTGGAGAGGATGCGCACGCCGGTGCCGAGCGCGATGCGCGTGGTCTTCGCCGCCAGATGCGCCAGGAACATCTCGGAGGCCGGGATGCGGCCGTAGAAGCGCGCGCCGGGGCGGACATTGTGGTGTTCCCCGATCCAGACGCTGTCGAAGCCAAGCTCCTCGGCCAGCAGCGTCTCCTCGATCGCGATGGCGACGGCTTCCGCATCGCTCGTCGCATGCGCCGCCCACATCTGGTTCATGATGCCGAGCGCGTTGCTCTTCAGCATGGCGTGTCGTCCCCTCTTCCTCAGGCGGTGCCGGGCCGTTCGCGGCGCCACGGCATGGCGAGCCGTTCCGCGAGGCAGACCAGGCCATAGACGCAAAGGCTGGCGGCGGTGCAGAGCAGCACGGCGCACCACACCTCCGTCATGCGATACTGCGAGCTGGCGAAGACGATGACGTAGCCGAGCCCGGTGGTGGAGGCGACCCATTCCGCGACGACGGAGGCCACGAAGCAGCCGCAGGCGGAAAGCCGCAGCGCGTTGAAGACGAAGGGCAGGGCGGCCGGCAGCCGCACCATCAGCAGCCGCTGCTTCCAATCGGCGGAGAGCGTGTGCAGCAGCTCCGCCACCTGGTCATCCGCGCTCGCCAGGCCGCGCATCGCGTTCACCAGCATGGGGAAGAAGACGAGGAAAGAGGCGATGAAGAGCTTCGGCTCCACGCCATTGCCGAGCCAGAGCAGCAGCGCCGGCGCCACGGCCACGATCGGCACGGCCTGCGCCATCATCGCCAGCGGCAGGGCCGTGAGGCGCGCGAGGCGGAGATGCACGAAGACCACCGCCAGCGCGAAGCCCAGCGTGTTGCCCAGCACGAAGCCGCCGAGCGCCGCCATCGATGTCCAGCCGAGATGCGTGAACAGCCGCGGCGCGGCGGCCACGAAGGTGGCGGCCACGTCGCTCGGCGCCGGCAGGATCAGGGGCGAGACGAGGCCCGCCCGCGTCACGCCTTCCCAGACCACCAGGATCGCCAGGAACAGCAGCGCCGCCGGCCCTACCTGCCGCGCCAGGCGGGACAGCGCCTCTTGCCCCGGCAGCCGCCATGCCGGCAGCGCCGGCGCGCGGACGGAAAGATCGGACGGCATCAGGCCATGCCCTCCCCGCGCGCGGTCCATCGGGCCAGCAGCCGCTCCGCCAGCATCACGCAGCCCAGCGTCGCGAGCGTGAGGCCGGAGGCGACGATGATGGCGGACCACATCATGGCCAGCTTGAAGTATTCGCCGGAGATGACGATGAGATAGCCGAGCCCCGCGCTCGCCCCTACCCATTCGCCGGTGATCGCGACGATGAAGGCGATGGAGGCGCCGATCTTCAGCGCCGTGAACAGGTAGGGCAGCGCCGCCGGCAGCTCCACGATCAGCAGGCGCTGGAAGCGGCTGGCGGACAGCGAATGGAGCAGTTCGTGGTACTCGACATCCGCCGATTCCAGCCCGCGCACCATGGTGATCAGCGTCGGGAAATAGACGGCGATGGAAACGACGGTGACGATGGGCACCAGCCCGCGATCCAGCATCAGCACCAGGATCGGCGTGATCGCCACCATCGGCATGCCCCGCGTCACCAGCGCCAGCGGCAGTACGCAGCGCTTGAAGGCGGGGAACCAGCCCATCAGCACCGCGACCACCACGCCGACGGCATTGCCGATGGCGAAGCCCAGCAGCGCCTCCGTCGCCGTCAGCCGGCCATGGCGCAGCAGCGGTTCGTTGTTCGTCAGCATCTCCGCCAGCACGGCGGAGGGCTTCGGCAGCAGGTAGGGCGCGATGATCCCCACCTCCGTCAGCGCCGCCCAGGCCAGCAGCAGCGTCGCCAGGCCGAGCGCCGGCGGCACCACGCGTTCCAGCCCCCGCCACGCCATCGCCCCGCCGCCGGAAAGGGTGAGGGACATCAGATCCTCGGCATGCCCGCGCGTTCCAGGATCTCGGTCGAGAGCATGGCATCGGTATCGATCACCGTGCTGGTCACGCCGGAGAGCTGGAGGTTCGTCGCCGTCTCCCGGTAGATGGCGGGATCCACCCACATCAGCCCGCGCTCCGCCGTCAGGGCGCTGCGCATGTGGTCGGCCTGGCCGCGCGCCAGGAACACCTGCTGGTCCAGGTCCAGGCCATCGATGAATTTCTGGTCGATGATCCACTTCGCCGCCGCGGCCGGGTCCTTGAAGTATTCCTCCCAGGCCTTGGCCTCCGCCCGCAGGTAGCGCACCAGCACGTCGCGCTTCGCGGGATCGGCGAAGACGCGTTCCTGGGTGAAGTAGGAATTGGTCTGCGCATTCATGCCGTAGGACGCCAAGGGCATCAGGTTCACCGGCACGCCCGCCATCTCGATGCTGCGGGGTTCGTTGAAGGCGAAGGTGGTGATCATGGCGTGGACGCGGCCGGAGATGATGGTCGCCACATCCGTCCGCCCGATCGGCGTCACCGTCACCTGGTCCGGCCGCAGCCCGTTCTTGCGCATGAACAGCTCGAAGAAGGTCTGGGCCGGAATCTTCACCGCGATCGGCCGGCCCGGCAGCTGGGACGGGTTGGTCAGCCCGCTATCCTTGCGCGCCGTCATGCAGACGGGGCTGCGCTGGTACTGGGCGGCGAAGATCTTGAACTTCTCGCCGCGCCCCGCGCCGGCGATGATCTGTTCCGGCCCGACGATGCCGATATCCGCCCGCCCCGCCGCCACCATCTGCACCTGGTCCACGCCGGTGCTGGCAGGCACGGCATTCACCGTCAGCCCCTCGGCCGCGAAGAAGCCGGCGCGCACGGCATAGAGCGGGCCGAACATCTCCACATTCGGCGCATAGCCCAGCGCCACGGTCAGCCGCGCGGGCGTCTGCGCGGAGGCGATGCGGAAGGATGGCAGCGCCAGCGTGGCCGATCCCGCCAGCAGCAGGCGGCGATTGAGGTGGATCATCGCTCGATTCTCCTCAGGCATAGGCGGGTTCGCGGGCGGGCTGGCGCGTGACGCCGGGGTCGCCATGCAGCGCATGGCGAAGCTCCGCCTCATGCGCGGCGAAGGCTGGGTCGTCGCGCATCGCATCGGTGCGGTGATGGCCGAAGCCGATCTCCAGCTTGTGCACGATCCGCCCCGGCCGCGGCGACATCACCGCCACGACGTCGGAGAGGATGATGGCCTCCGCGATCGAATGCGTGACGAGCAGCAGGGTGGCGGAGGTCTCCTCCAGGATGCGCAGCAGCTCGAAGTTCAGGCTGGCGCGCGTCAGCTCGTCCAGCGCGCCGAAGGGCTCGTCCATCAGCAGGAAGCGCGGCCGCAAGGTCAGCGCGCGGGCGATGGCGGCGCGCTGGCGCATGCCGCCGGAGAGTTCGTGCGGATAGGCGCGTTCGAAGCCGCGCAGGCCGACCAGCTCGATCGCCTCCTCCGCGCGCCGGCGGCGTTCCGCCTTGTCGGCCCGCGCCA
Organism: Falsiroseomonas ponticola; assembly: GCF_016805305.1. Classification (GTDB taxonomy): domain Bacteria; phylum Pseudomonadota; class Alphaproteobacteria; order Acetobacterales; family Acetobacteraceae; genus Falsiroseomonas; species Falsiroseomonas ponticola. Next base: position 272,940 of record NZ_JAERQN010000003.1, read on the forward strand.
CTTCGAGGCCCAGCTCCACATTCTCCAGCATCCGCCGCCAGGGCAGCAGCACCGATTGCTGGGAGACGAGGGCGAAGCTGCGCGTGGCCCGCGCCTGCGCCGGCGTCATGCCGCCGAGCCAGGCGCCGCCGCCGCTGGGCTGCACGATATCGGCCAGGATGCGCAGCAGCGTCGATTTCCCGCAGCCCGAGGCGCCGATCAGCGAGGCCCAGCCGCCCTCCGGGATGGTCAGCGAACAGGCGGAGAGCGCCTGCGTCACCTCCCGCCCCCGGCGATAGGTCATGGAGAGGTCGCGGATTTCGATGCCGCCCCCTGGCGGCGCATCCGGCAGTCTCGCCAAGCATCGCCTCCTCAGGTCCGCGCGTGGCGGGCCATCCAGTCGTTGCGGTCGGCGTGGCTGGCGTGCTGGGTGGCGGTTCGCCCGTTCCGGGCATCCGCCTTCCCTTTCCTCGATGGGAAGGCTTTCATGCGCCGCGTGGCGCGGTCAAGCGCCGGATGGGCGACGGGGCGTTGCGCATCCGGCAACGCGGGCCCTCGCCAGCCGGCGCCGGCGGTGCCTAGACTGGCGCCGGTCAGGGGAGGGGAAGGCGCCATGCGGATCGCGCGACTGCGCAGCTTCATGAGCCGCGACGGCGACCGCCCGCGCGTGATCGTCGCGCTGGATACCGCATGCGGCATCACCGGCTGGGGCGAATGCTACAACCACGGCCCGGACCGCGCCCTGCCGCCGCTGCTCGACTACCTCACGGACATGATCGTGGGGGAGGATCCGCGCCGCGTCGAATACCTGACCCTGAAGCTGGTGCAGCAGGCGCGCTTCCCGCCCGGCGCGCTGGGCCTGGCCGCCATCGCGGCGATCGACCAGTGCCTGTGGGACATCGCGGCCAAGGCGCTCGGCGTGCCGGTGTACCAGATCCTCGGCGGCGCCATGCGCGACCGCGTGCGCGTGTACCAGGGCATCTACACCGCGCCCGATCCCGCGATGGCGCGCGACCGCGTGCAGGAACTCCATGCGCGCTTCGGCCTCACCGCCTTCAAGCTCAGCCCCTACCGCGTGGACATGCACGCGCATCGATGGGGGGAGGTGGTGCGCCAGGCCGGCGCGTATTTCGGCAGGCTGCGGGAGGTGGCGCCGCCCGAATTCGACTTCGCCTTCGACGCCCACGCCAAGATCTTCGAGCCCTGGCAGGCCGTGCAGCTCGGCAACGCGCTCGCACCCTTCGATCCGCTCTTCTTCGAGGAGCCGATCAGGCCGGAGCATTTCCCCGCCTGGGGCGAATTGAAGTCGCGGCTGGACTGCCCGCTGGCGACCGGCGAATCCCTCTACAGCCGCTACGAATTCCTCGCGCTGCTGAACGCGCGCGGCGCGGACATCATCCAGCCCGATGTCTGCGTCGTCGGCGGCGTGGGCGAGATGCGGCGCATCTGGACGCTGGCGGAGGCGCATTACGTCACCCTCGCGCCGCACAACCCGATGGGCCCGCTGGCGACGGCGGTGAACCTGCACCTCTGCCTGGCCGCGCCGAACTTCAAGATCCTCGAATACCGGCTGCCGCCGGGCATCGACACCGTGCGCAAGGGTGGCGATGCCGGCAGCTACGTCCTCGATCCCTACCTGCCGGAGGATGGCCACCTGCTGCCCCGCCCCGACCGGCCCGGCTGGGGCGTGACGATGGATGAAGCCTACCTCTCGACGGATCGCTACCTGCGCTGGGAACGGGCGATGCCGCGCAAGCCCGACGGGTCCTGGGGCTATCCCTGACGGGTTGCGAACACGAAACCTCGCCGCCATCGAACGTCCTTGCAGCGGCGTGGGCCGCATGCCAGCCTTTTCGCATCCGGGGCAACACCGGGCGGAGGAGGCTGCGGCCATGAAGGACCAGGGGGTGGGGCGTCGTGCCCTGTTGCAAGGGGCGGCCGGCATGGCCGTGGCGCTGCCCGCGGGCGGGGCGCTGGCCCAGGCGGCAGCGCGGGAAGCGCCGGATGTCGCGGCGGCGGTGCAGCAGGGCCGCCTGCCGCCGCTGGAACAGCGCATCGGCAGCGCCCCCCTGGTGGTCACACCGAATGAGGCGAATGGCCGCTACGGCGGCACGCTGCGCCGCGGGTTGCGCGGCGGGTCGGACCACAACGGCATCCTGCGCCTGATCGGCAACCAGGGCCTGACGCGCTGGAACATGGAGTTCACGGACGTCCTGCCCTGCGTCGCGCAGCGCTGGGACGTCTCCGCCGATTCGAAGGAGTTCGTGTTCCACCTGCGCCCCGGCATGCGCTGGTCGGATGGCGCACCCTTCACGGCGGACGACATCCTCTTCGCCATCAACGACTGCATCCTGAACACGGAACTCTACCGCTCGCCGCCCTCCATGTGGGTGATCGATGGCCAGCCCGTGAAGTGCGAGAAGGTCAGCGACACGGCGGTGAAGTTCACCTTCGCCGGCCCCTATGGCCTGTTCCTGCAGCAGATGGCGACGCCGCTCGGCCAGCATCCGACGCTGTTCGCGAAGCACTATTGCGGCCGCTTCCATCCCAAGTACAACGCGGACCTCGCGGCGACGCTGCGCCAGGCCAATGTCTCCGACTGGGCGCAGCTGTTCCGCCAGCGCTGCGGCGACATCGAGATTCCCTCCCGCTGGGGCAATGCGGAAAAGCCGACGCTCGATCCCTGGGTGGTGGAGGAACCCTACCAGGGCGGCGCCACGCGCGTGACGATGCGGCGCAACCCCTTCTTCTGGCAGGTGGACAACCAGGGCCGCCAGCTTCCCTACATCGATCGCCTGAACTTCCAGGTCTACCAGGACGTGGAAAGCCTGATGCTGGACGTGATCGGCGGGCGGCTCGACCTGCAGGAACGCCACATCGACGTGCTGGCGAACAAGCCGGTGGTCGCGCAGAACATGCAGCGCGGCAACTACCGCATGTTCGACACCATCAATGCCGGCTCCACCAGCATGATGATCTACCCCAACATCACCCACAAGGATCCGAAGATCCGGGAGATGCTGGGCAACAAGGAATTCCGCCAGGCGCTCTCGCTGGGCATCAACCGGCCGGAGATCGTGGACATCGTCTATCTCGGCCAGTCGGAGCCCTGGCAGACCGGCCCGCGGCCGACGCATCCCTGGTACCATGAGAAGCTGTCGCGCCAGTTCACCGAGCACAACACGCGGGAGGCCAACCGCATCCTGGACCGCATCGGCTACGCGCGGCGGGACAGCCAGCGCTTCCGCCTGCGGCCCGATGGCCAGCGCGTCTTCTTCGCGATCGACGTCATCACCGCGCTCTATCCCGACAACAACGACGCGCTGGAACTCATCAAGCGCCACTGGGCCGAAATCGGGATCGACGTGAAGATCAACACGATCGACCGGTCGCTCTACTACACCCGCGGCGACAACAACGACCACGACATCGCCGTCTGGCCCGGGCCGGGCGGGCTGGAGCCGATGCTGGACCCGCGCGACTTCTTCGCCATGCACACGCAGGGCACGCGCTACGCCGTGCCCTGGGCCATGTGGTACGCCAGCGGCGGGCGGGACGGGCAGGAACCGCCGGACCACCAGAAGGAACGCATGCGGCTCTATGACCAGGCGCGCTCCACCGCGGATACGCGGCGCCAGGGTGAGCTGATGAAGCGCGTCTTCGACATCTGCGCCGACCAGTTCGAATGCATCGGCGTGAACCTGGCGCCGAACCTCTTCGGCGTGGCGCAGAACCGGCTGCGCGGCGTGCCGGCCAGCATGCCCTATAGCTGGTCCTGGCCGCATCCCGGGCCTTCGCTGCCGCAGCAGTTCTTCTTCACCTCGTAAGGGAAGGGGGCGGGGCCGGCGCGCAGCCGGCCCCGCATCATCCGCATGCTGGCCTATATCCTCCGCCGCCTGGTCTGGATGGTGCCCTCCCTGGTGGCGGTCAGCTTCCTGGCCTTCTTCCTCATCCAGCTGCCGCCGGGCGACTACGTCACCACCTATGTCGCGACGCTCGCCGCCTCGAACGAGATCGTGGACCAGCGCACGGCGCAGGAGCTGCGCGAGCGCTTCGGGCTGGAGCAGCCCTTCATCGTGCAGTACTGGAAATGGATCACCGGCATCCTGCTGCACGGCGATTTCGGCCTGTCCTTCGAATGGCAGCAGCCCGTCTCCGGCCTGATCTGGGAACGGATGGGGCTGACCCTGCTGCTGACCTCCTCGACGCTGGCGATGACCTGGGCCATCGCGCTGCCCATCGGCGTGCTCTCCGCCGTGCGGCAGTACAGCATCCTCGACTACCTCTTCACCTTCATCGCCTTCCTCGGCCTCGCCATCCCCGGCTTCCTGCTGGCGCTGGTGCTGATGTATGTCGCGGTCGTGCATTTCGGCCAGGATGTCGGCGGCCTGTTCAGCGAGGCCTATCAGACCGCGCCCTGGTCCTTCGACAAGTTCCTCGACCTGCTCGCGCATCTCTGGGTGCCGGTGGTGATCCTGGCGGTGAACGGCACGGCGGGGCTGGTGCGCGTGATGCGCGCCAACATGCTCGATGAGCTGCACCGCCCTTACGTCACCACCGCGCGCGCCAAGGGGCTGTCGGAGATCAGGCTGCTCATCAAGTATCCCGTGCGGCTCGCGATCAATCCGTTGATCTCCACCATCGGCTGGATGCTGCCGCAGCTGATCTCGGGGGCCACCATCGTGGCGGTGGTGATGTCGCTGCCCATCGCGGGGCCGCTGCTACTGCAGGCGCTGCTGAGCCAGGACATGTACCTGGCCGGCGCCTTCCTGCTGCTGATGTGCACGCTGACGCTGGTGGGCATGCTGCTGTCGGACATCCTGCTGGCGCTGGTCGATCCGCGCATCCGGTACGATTGAGATGAACGCCATCCAGCCCGGCGCCGCGACGCCACCCGGGGACCGCGCCATCGACCGCACCGCGGCCGCTTCCCAATGGCGGCTGATGTGGTGGAACTTCCGCCGCCACAAGCTGGCCATGGCGGGCGGCATCATCGTGCTGCTGCTCTACGTGGTCGCGCTGGTGCCGGATTTCCTGGCCACCACCGATCCCGGCAAGCAGAACGCCCGCGCCGTCTTCCACCCCCCGCAGATGATCCGCCTGCTGGAGACGACGGAGGATGGCTGGCGCATCCGCCCGCATGTGCAGGCCATGCGCCTGACGCGGGACCGCGTGACCCTGGCGCCGACCTTCACGCCCGACCCCAGCCGCAAGATCTATCTCGGCTTCTTCGTCGAGGGCTACGAATACGAATTCCTCGGCCTCTTCACGACCAGCATCCATCTCTTCGGGCCGGAGAACCCGCGCGACAGCGTCTTCCTCTTCGGCGCGGATCGCCTGGGGCGCGACGTCTACAGCCGCATGATGAAGGCGGCGCAGACCTCGCTCTTCATCGGCCTGATCGGCGTCTTCCTCTCCCTCGTCATCGGGCTGATCCTCGGCGGCATCTCCGGCTATTACGGCGGGCGCGTCGATTTCGTGATCCAGCGCGTCATCGAATTCGTCCTGTCCCTGCCGACCATCCCGATCTGGCTGGCGCTGGGCGCGGCGCTGCCGCAGGGCTGGCCGCCGGAGCGCATCTATCTCTGCATCACCATCATCCTGTCGCTGGTCGGCTGGGCGCAGCTGGCGCGCGTGGTGCGCGGGCGCTTCCTGTCGCTGCGGACGGAGGATTTCGTCACCGCCGCGCGGCTCGATGGCGCGTCGGAGAAGCGCATCATCTTCCGCCACATGCTGCCCTCCTTCGCCTCCCACATCATCGCCTCCATCACGCTGGCCATCCCGGCGATGATCCTGGCGGAGACGGCGCTCTCCTTCCTCGGCCTCGGCCTGCAGCCGCCCGTCATCTCCTGGGGCGTGCTGCTGCGGGAAGCGCAGAACATCCGCTCCATCGCGACGGCACCGTGGCTCTTCGCGCCGGGCGGCGCGGTGGTGATCGCGGTGCTGGCGCTGAACTTCCTCGGCGATGGCCTTCGCGACGCGGCGGACCCGTACCAGAAATGACCGACACCGCCCCAACGCTCAATGCTCCGGTGCTGGAGGTCCGCGACCTCCACGTCTCCTTCCCCACCCGCACCGGCCTGGTGCGCGCGGTGGATGGCGTCTCCTTCTCCCTCGCGCGCGGCCTCACCACCTGCGTCGTCGGGGAGAGCGGCTCCGGCAAATCCGTCACCGCGCGGTCGATCCTGCAGATCGTCGATCCGCCCGGCCGTATCACCGGCGGGCAGATCCTGTTCCATCGCAAGGATGCCTCGACCGTCGATCTCGCCGCGCTGGACCCGCGCGGCCGCGCCATCCGCGACCTGCGCGGCGACGAGATCGCGATGATCTTCCAGGAACCGATGTCCTCCCTCTCCCCCGTCCACAAGGTGGGGGACCAGGTGGGGGAGGCGGTGCGCCTGCATCTCGGCCTGTCCCGCAAGCAGGCGCGGGAGCGGGCGATCGAGCTGCTGGCCTCCGTCGAGATCCCGGACCCCCATCGCGCGGTGGACCGCTACACCTTCGAATTCTCCGGCGGCATGCGCCAGCGCGTGATGATCGCCATGGCGCTGGCCTGCGACCCCGCCGTGCTGATCGCGGACGAACCCACCACGGCGCTCGACGTCACGACGCAGGCGGAGATCCTGGACCTCATCGGCCGGTTGCAGCAGCAGCGCGGCATGACGGTGATGTTCATCACCCACGACATGGGCGTCGTGGCGGAGATCGCGCACGACGTCGTCGTCATGGAACGCGGGCGCGTGCGGGAAAGCGGGAAGGTGCGCAGCCTCTTCGCCGCGCCGCGCGATGCCTATACGCGCATGCTGCTCGGCAATGTCACCAAGCTGGAACGCCCCTCCGACATCCGGCTGAAGCGCGTGGAACCGCCGGTGCCGCCGCCGCCCATCCTGCGGATCGACAACCTCTCCATGGTCTTCCCCATCGTGAAGGGCATCATGCGCCGGAAGGTGGGGGAGGTCCGCGCCGTCGATGGCGTGACGCTGGAGGTGCGGCCGGGGGAGACGCTTGGCGTCGTCGGCGAAAGCGGCTCCGGCAAGACCTCGCTCGGCCGCTGCATCCTGCGCGTCACGGACCCCACGGGCGGCGCCATCCATTACCGGCGGGAGGATGGCACGGAGATCGACCTGGCGAAGGCCGAGGGCGAGACGCTGCGCGCCGCGCGGCGCGAGATCCGCATGGTCTTCCAGGACCCCTTCGCCAGCCTGAACCCGCGCATGACGGTGGCGCAGATCGTGGGGGAGCCGCTGCTGGTCAATGGCCTGGCGCGCGGCGCGGAACTGCGCGACCGCGTGGCCGCGCTGCTGGAACGCGTGGGCATCGAGCCTGGCTGGGCGGAGCGCTACCCCCACGCCTTCTCCGGCGGCCAGCGCCAGCGCATCTGCATCGCCCGCGCCCTGGCCCTCAAGCCGCGCGTCATCGTGGCGGATGAGGCGACGGCCGCGCTCGATGTCTCGCTTCGCGCCCGGATGCTGGACCTGCTGCTGGACCTGCAGGACGAGCTCAACCTCGCCTATGTCTTCATCAGCCACGACATCAGCGTCATCCGCTACATGTGCGACCGCGTGGCGGTGATGCATCGGGGCCGCGTGGTGGAGACGGGGGAGGCGACGCAGGTCTGCGACAACCCGACGCACGCCTATACCAAGGCGCTGCTCTCCGCCGTGCCGCGGCCCGATCCGGAAGCGCGGCGCATCCACCTCCGCCACCGCTACGTGGCGGCGGCGGAGTAGCCATCGGAGACCGCTTGAGAACGCCGGACGGGTCGGCTCCGCGGGTCTTTTCCGCCGCTGCGGCGTCAGCAGACTTGCCGATGCAACCAGCATCGGCGGCATCTGCTTCCTGGCAGCAACGAAAAATCCCCTGCGGACCCTCAGCCGCCGGCATTCTCAAGCGGTCTCTCACGCCCGCGCGGTCAGCGCGGGCAGCTTCGCCCGCCTCGCGCCCGCCAGCCGCTCCAGCCCCAGATAGACGGCCGGGGTGGTGTAGAGCGTCAGCAGCTGGGAGACGATCAGCCCGCCGATGATGGTGATGCCGAGGGGCTGGCGCAGCTCCGCCCCCGGCCCGGTGGCCAGCGCCAGCGGCAGCGCGCCGAACAGCGCGGCCAGCGTCGTCATCAGGATGGGGCGGAAGCGTTCGCGGCAGGCTTCCAGGATGGCCGTCATGCCGCCCTCGCCGCCCTCCCGCTCATGCTCCAGCGCGAAATCCACCATCATGATGGCGTTCTTCTTCACGATGCCCATCAGCAGGATCACGCCGATCAGCGCGATGATGGTGAAGGGCGTGTTGGTGAACAGCAGCGCCAGCAGCGCGCCCACGCCGGCGGTCGGGATGGTGGAGATGATGGTCAGCGGGTGGATCAGGCTTTCGTAGAGCACGCCGAGCACGATGTAGATCGCGACCAGCGCGGCCAGGATCAGCAGCGGCAGGCCGGACTGGAAGTTCTGGAAGGCACGGGCATTGCCGGCGAATTCGCCGCGGATGCTGCCGGGCATCTGGATGTCCAGCACCGCCTTCTCCACCAGCTCCGCCGCCTGGCCGAGGGTCGCGCCCTCGCCCAGGTTGAAGCTGATGGTGGCGGCGGGGAACAGGCCCTGATGGGTGATGGATCGCGGCGCCACCGTCCGCTCCAGCCGCACCAGCGAGCCGAGCGGCACCGGCCCCGCCGCGCCGGGCACGAAGATACGTTGCAGGCCCTCGGGATTCTCGGTCAGCAGCGGGTCCACTTCCAGGATCACGCGGTACTGGTTGCGGGCGCGGTAGATGGTGGAGACCTGGCGCTGCGCGAAGGCGTTGTTCAGCGTGGCGCCCAGCGCCGCGACGGAGACGCCGAGCCGCGCCGCCGCATCGCGATCGATGACGAGGCGGGAGACGAGCCCCGTGCGCTGCTGGTCCGACGACACATCGGCCACCTGCGGGATGGTGCGCAGCTGCTGCACCAGCCGCTCGCTCCAGATGCCAAGCTCCTCCAGGTCCGGCGTCAGCAGCACATACTGGTAGGACCCGCTGGTGGACCGGCCGCCGATGTTGATGTCCTGCACCGGCCGCAGGAAGGTCTGCAGCCCCACGATGCGCGCAAGCGGCGCGCGCAGCCGCGCGATGACGCCATCGGCATTCAGCCCGCCCCGTTCCTCCTTCGGCTTCAGCGCGATCTGGATGCGGATGTTGCTGGAACTGCCGAAGAAGCCGCCGCCGCCGAGCGAGGCGGAGGCGCTTTCCACCGCCGGGTCGGCGCGCAGCACCTCCATCAGCCGCTGCTGGTACACCACCATCTGCTGGAAGGAGGTGTCGGGCTGCGCCTGGGCGGAGCCCTGCAGCAGGTTCGAATCCTGCGTCGGGATGAAGCCCTTCGGCACCACGGTGTAGAGCCAGACGGTCAGCGCGACGAGGCCGAGGTTGAACAGCCAGGTCAGCACCCGGAAGCGCAGCACCACCACCAGGCTCTTCATGTAGCCGCGGATGATCCAGTCCAGCGCGGCCTCGATGCCGCGGCCGATGCGCCCCTCGGGCTTCGGCTCCGCCCGCGCCAGATGCGCCGCCAGCATCGGCGTCACGGTCAGGGACACGATGGCGGAGATCGCGACGGCGATGGAGAGCGTCGCCGCGAATTCGCGGAACATGCGCCCCACGATCCCGCCCATGAACAGCAGCGGGATGAAGACCGCGATCAGCGACAGGCTCATCGACACCACGGTGAAGCCGATCTGCCGCGCGCCTTCCAGCGCCGCCTTGATGGGCCGCATGCCGCGTTCCTGCATGCGGGCCATGTTCTCGATCATCACGATGGCATCGTCCACGACGAAGCCCACCGAGATCGTCAGCGCCATCAGCGAGAGGTTGTTGAGCGAATAGCCCACCATCCACATGACGCCGAGCGTGCCGAGCAGCGACAGCGGCACGGCGATGCCGGCGGCGAACAGCGCCGATGGCTTGCGCAGGAAGACCGCCACCACCAGCACCACCAGCACGATGCTGATGAGCAGCGTGTGCTGCACCTCCGCGACCGAGGCGCGGATCGTCTCCGACCGGTCGCGCATGATGGTGACCTCGACGCCCGCCGGCATCCAGCGCTTCAGGTCCGGCAGCAGGGCGCGGATGCCGTCCACCACCTCCAGCACATTGGCGTCGGCCTGCTTGAAGATGGTCAGGATCACCGCCGGCTGGCCGTTGAAGGACCCGGATTGCCGGCGGTCCCGCGCCCCCTGTTCCACCCGCGCGATGGTATCGAGCCGCACCATCGCCCCATTCGCCTGGCGCACGATGATGGCGCCGAATTCCGCCGCATCCTGCAGCCGGTCGTTCACGCTGATGGCCGCGGATTGCAGCGGACCTTCCAGCATGCCCGTCGCCTGGGTGACGTTGGCGGCCGTGATGGCGGTGCGGATCTGGTCGAAGGAGACGCCCGCCGCCGTGGCCGCGGCCGGATCGACGGCGACGCGGATCGCGGGCTGCTCGGCGCCCGCGATATTGACCTGCGCCGTGCCATCCACCTGCGACAGGCGCGGCACCACCACATTGTCGGCGGCGTCATAGAGCTGCCCCGGCGTCAGCGTGCTGGAGGTCAGCACCAGGATCAGCACCGGCGCGTCGCCCGGGTTCAGCTTCCGGAAGGTGGGCGTGTTGGTCAGGCCGGAGGGAAGGTCCGACATGGCCGCGTTGATCGCCGCCTGCACGTCCCGCGCCGCGCTCGCGATCGGGCGGCTCAGGTCGAACTGCACGATCACCGTCGCGCTGCCGAGGCTGGAGGTGGAGGTCAGCTCCGTCACCCCCGGTATCTCCCCCAGCCGCCGTTCCAGCGGCGCGGCGACGGAGGACGCCATGATGGCGGGATCGGCGCCGGGCTGGCTGGCGCTGACGGCGATGGTCGGGAAATCCACGCGCGGCAGCGGCGCGACCGGCAGGTTGAAGTAGGCGACGAGCCCCGCCAGCGCGAGCCCGATGGCCAGCAGCGTGGTGCCGATGGGCCGCGCGATGAAGGGGGCGGAGATCGACACGCCCTACTCCGCCGCCGCCGGCGCCGCGCCGCGGAAGCGCCGCCCCACCCAGCCGCGCAAATCCTCCAGCGCCAGGTAGATGACCGGCGTGGTGTAGAGCGTGATGACCTGGCTCAGCAGCAGCCCGCCGATGACGGAAACGCCGAGCGGCAGCCGCAGCTCCGACCCCGCGCCATGGCCCAGCACCAGCGGCACCGCGCCCAGCAGCGCCGCCATCGTCGTCATCATGATGGGGCGGAAGCGCAGCAGGCAGGCTTCCCGGATCGCGTCGCGCGGGGACATGCCGTGGTCGCGCTGCGCCTCCAGCGCGAAGTCGATCATCATGATCGCGTTCTTCTTCACGATGCCCATCAGCAGCACGATGCCGATCAGCCCGAGCACCGAGAGGTCGAGCCCCACCATCATCAGCGCGACCAGCGCGCCGATGCCGGCGGAGGGCAGGGTGGAGAGGATGGTGATGGGGTGGACGACGCTTTCGTAGAGCACGCCGAGCACGATGTAGATGACGATGACGGCGGCCAGGATCAGCCAGCCCTGGCCGGCCAGGGACCGGTCGAATTCCGCCGCGTCGCCGCCGAAGCTTCCCCGCATGGTGTCCGGCATGCCGAGCCTGGCCTGCATGGCGCGGATGGCCGTGACCGCCTGGCCGAGCGAGGCATCGGGCGCCAGGTTGAAGCTGAAGGTCACGGCCGGGAACTGGTCCTGCCGCGTGATGGTCAGCGGCCCGCTGCCGCGCGTGATGGTCGCGATCTCCGCCAGCGGCACCTGCGCCGCGATGCCGTTCGTCACCGTGCCCGGCACGCGCAGCAGGCCGATGGCGGCGGGGTCGTTCATCTGGCGCGGATCGGCTTCCAGCACCACGCGGTACTGGTTCGCCTGGCCGTAGATGGTGGAGATCTGCCGCTGGCCCAGCGCGTCATACAGCGCGTCGTCCACCGCCTGCATCGTGACGCCGAGCCGCGCGGCGCGGGCGCGGTCCACCTGCACCTGGATGCGCAAGCCGTCCTCCCGCTGGTCGGACGCCACGTCCCGCAGCTCCGGGAGGTCCCGCAGCCCCGCCAGCAGCCGCGGCGCCCAGGCGCGCAGCTCATCGGCCGCGGTGTCGGTCAGCGTGTACTGGTACTGCGTGCTGGAAGGCCGCGTGCCGATCTGGATGTCCTGCACGGGCTGGAGGTAGGCGACCACGCCCGGGATGCGCGCGATCTCCGGCGCCAGCCGGTCGATCACGGCGGAGACGTCGTCGCTGCGCTCCGTGCGCGGCCGCAGCACCGCCACCACGCGCCCCGTATTCTGCGCGGCATTCACCGTGCCGGCGCCGGCGACGGAGGCGACGGACACCACCTCCGCATCCCGCGCCACCACCTCCGCCACCTGGCGCTGCAGCTCCGCCATGCGGGCGAAGGAGACGTCCTGCGGCGCCTCCGTCGTGATGGCGATGATCCCGGTATCCTGCAGCGGCAGGAAGCCCTTCGGCATCACGACATAGAGCCAGATCGTCCCGCCCAGCGTCGCCACCGCGATGGCCAGCATCAGCCCTTCCCGCGCCAGCGCCCAGTCCAGCGTGCGGGCATAGAGGCGCCGCAGCCATTCGAAGCCGGCCTCGAAGGCGCGGTTGACGATGCCGGGCTTCTCCTCCGCCTGCGGGCGCAGCAGCAGGCCGCACATCATCGGCGTCAAGGTCAGCGACACGATCATGGAGACGACGACCGAGATCGTCAGCACGATGGCGAATTCGCGGAACAGCCGCCCGACCACGCCTTCCATGAACAGCAGCGGGATGAAGACGGCGACGAGGGAGACGGTGAGGGAGACGATGGTGAAGCCGATCTGCTTCGCCCCCTCGAAGGCCGCGTCCAGCGGCTTCTTCCCCTCCTCGATCAGGCGGACGATGTTCTCGATCATCACGATCGCGTCGTCCACCACGAAGCCCGTCGCGATGGTCAGCGCCATCAGGGAGAGGTTGTCGAGCGAATAGCCGCACAGCGCCATCACGCCGAAGGTGCCGATGATGGACAGCGGCAGCGCCACCCCCGGCACCACGGTCGCCCGCGCGCTGCGCAGGAACAGGAAGATCACCGCCACCACCAGCACGACGGAGAGCACCAGGGTGAACTGCACCTCCTCCACCGAGGCGCGGATCGTCTCCGTCCGGTCGGAGACGACGGAAAGCTGCACGCCGGCCGGCAGCGCCCGTTCCAGGTTGGCCAGCTGCGCCCGCACCAGCTCCACCGTGCGGACGATGTTGGCGCCGGGCTGGCGCTGCACGTCGATCAGCACCGCGGGCCGGCCATTGTACCAGGCGGCGGTCAGCGTGTTCTCCAGGTCCTCCACCGCCGCGCCCACGTCGCGCAGCCGCACCGGCGCCTCGTCCCGCCAGGCGACGATCAGGTCGTTGAAGGCGGCGGGGGAGGAGATCTGGTCATTCGCCATGATGGCGGAAGCCTGCTGCGGCCCGTCGATGGAGCCCTTCGGCCCCGCGACATTGGCCGCCGCGACGGCGGTGCGCACGGTGGACAGGCCGATGCCATAGGCCGCGAGCCGCTGCGGATCGACCTGCAGCCGCACCGCCGGGCGCATGTTGCCCTGCACCGCCACGCGCCCCACGCCCGTCACCTGCGACAGGCGCTGCGCCAGCAGCGTGTCCACCACATCGGACAGCCGCGCGGTCGGCAGCGTGTCCGATGTCAGCGCCAGGGTCATGATGGGCGGGTCCGCCGGGTTCACCTTCTGGTAGGTGGGCGGATAGGGCAGGTTGGAGGGCAGGGTGCCCCGCGCCGCGTTGATGGCGGACTGCACATCCTGCGCCGCATCGTCGATGTCACGCCCCAGGTTGAACTGCAGCGTGATGCGGGAGACGGAGGGCCCGCTGACGGAGACCATCTCCGACAGCCCCGCGATCTGCGCCAATTGCCGCTCCAGCGATGCCGTGACCAGCACCGCGACCGTGTCGGGGGAGGCGCCGGGCAGCTGCGTCGTCACCTGGATGGTCGGGAAATCCACCTCCGGCAGGGAGGAGACCGGCAGGCGCAGATAGCCATAGAGGCCCGCCAGCAGCACCGCGACCGCCAGCAGGAAGGTCGCGATGGGCCGCGCGATGAAGGGGGCGGAGATGTTCATGCCCGGTCAGGGCCGCGCCGGCGCGGGCGCCTCGGCCGGCGGGGTGGCGGGCGCCGCCGGGGCCGCCGCCGGTGCCGCCGCCGGGGCCTGTTGCGGCCGCCGCCGCGCCTGCGGCACGGAAGGCGGCGGCCGCACGGGTTCGGCCACCTGCACCAGGCTGCCATTCACCAGGCGCAGCGCGCCCGATGTCACCGCGCGTTCCCCGGGCCGCATGCCCGCCAGCACCACCGCCTGCGTGCCGGCGATGGTGCCGATCGTGATGTTGCGCTGCTCCACCGTGCTGTCGTCCCGCACCACGAAGGCGTAGGGCCCCTGCGGCCCGCGCTGCACGGCCACCAGCGGCAGCACCGTCACGCCGCGCAGCACCGCCACCTGGATGCGCGTATTGACGAAGGCGCCCGGCCACAGGCGCTGGTCCTCGTTCGGGAAGGTCGCCTTGACGCGGATCGTCCCGGTGGCGCTGTCCACCTGGTTGTCGATGGTGACCACCTGGCCGATCGGGTTGGGCGGCTGGGGGGAGCCATCCAGCCGCGGCGGCGCATTCTCCGCCAGGCGCGCCTCCACCGGCACCGGCCCCGCGGCCAGCGCCTGCATCACCTGCGGCAGCGTCTGCTGCGGCAGGGTGAAGTTCACCGTGATGGGGCGCAGCTGCGTCACCACCACGATCCCCGTGGTGCTGCTGGAGGAGACGAGGTTGCCGATATCCACCTGCCGCAGCCCGACGCGGCCCTCGATGGGCGAGCGGATCGTCGCGTAGTCCAGCTGCGTGCGCGCGGCCTCGATGGTGGCCTGGTCGAACAGCACCTGCGCTTCCAGCTGCGCCACCTGGGCGCGCTGGGTATCGACCGTCTGCTGGGAGGTGCCGTTGCTGCGCAGCAGCTGCTGGTAGCGCGTCAGGTCCAGCCGCGCATTGGCCAGCTGCGCCTCCCGCTGCGCCTTGGTGGCCAGCGCCTGGTCCAGCGTCGCCTGGAAGCTGCGCGGATCGATGCGCACCAGCACGTCGCCCGCCTTCACCTCCTGCCCCTCGCGGAACGCGATCTCCGTGATGCGGCCGGAGACCTGCGGCACCACGGTGATGGTGTTGGAGGCCTGCACGGTGCCCAGCGCATCCAGCAGGATGGGCAGGTCCTCCACGCTGGCGGCGGCGGCGGTGACGGGGATGGCGGGCGCGGCGCCGCCGGCGCGGCGCAGGCCGGGCTGGCCGGGCGGCGGCGGCGCCTGCACCGCGGGCGCGAAGGGCGGCAGCCCGGCCTGCCAGGCATGGAAGGCGCCGCCACCCGCGATGGCGGCCAGCCCGGCCAGCAGCCAGGGCCAGCGCCGCCGGCGCGCCCGGACCGGCGTGGCCAGCTTCGTCTCCGCCGGGGCGGGCGGGGTCTTCGGGACTTCGTTCATCGGCTCAGGCTGCCTCCGGCGGCAGGGCCGCCCCACCCAGATGGCGCGGCGGCCGCATCCTCAACAGCCCATCCGCCGCCAAGGGCGGTGAACAGGGCGCTGGCGGCCTGCAACCGGCTGGTCTGCGCCTGGGCCAGCGCGGTGCGGGCGGAGAAGAGGCTGGTCTGCACGTTCAGCACCGTCAGCAGATCGACCGTGCCGGCGCGCAGCTGCGCCTCCGCGATGTCATAGGCGCGCTGCGCGGCCTCGACCCGCACGCGTTGCAATTCGACAAGCTCCGTCGTCCAGCGCAACGCGGAAAGGCTCGCTTCCGTATCCTCCAGCGCCGCCAGGATCGCCTGCTGGTAGCTGGCCAGCAGCTCCTCCCGTCGCGCGCGGAACTGGTCCACCTGGGCGCGCAGCGCGCCGCCATCGAAAATCGGCGCCGTCACGCCCGCCGCCAGGCTGTAGAGGGTGGAGCCCGGCCGCAGCAGCAGGTCCAGCGCGGTGGCGCTGACGCCGCCGCGCCCGGTCAGCGCGATGGTCGGGAACAGCGCCGCCCGCGCGGCCGCGACATTGGCGTTGGCGGTCGCCAGGTTCGCCTCCGCCAGCTGCACATCCGGCCGCCGGGCCAGCACCTCGGAGGGCAGGCCCACCGGCACTTCCGGCACGCGGATGGCGCCGATCCGCAGCGACTGCACCACCATCTCCCCGGGGATGGTCCCGGTCAGGGTGCCGAGCGCCAGCGCGTTCTGCTCGGCCGATTGCTGCAGGGGCGGGATGGCGGCGCGCTGCTGCGCCACCACCGTCTCCTGCTGCGCGACATCGAGGCCCGTGGCCGTCCCGGCCGCGATGCGGCTGCGCAGGATGCCGAGGTTGCGGGTCGCGACCTCCAGGTTGCCGCGCTGGATCTCCAGCTGTTCCCGCGCGCCGATCACGCTGAACAGCGCATTCGCCACCGCGGCCTGGGTGGACAGCGCCGTGACGCCGACGGCGTAGCGCGCCGCCTGCGCGCTGGACCGCGCGGCTTCCACCGCCGCCTGGTTGCGGCCCCAGAAATCGACCTCGTAGCTGGCGGACAGCGTGGCGCCGAAGCTGTTGGCCCCCCGCCCGGCGCTGCCCGGGTTCCGGTTGCCGGACCGCGACCGCCCGGCGGAGAGGTCCCCATCCACCGAGGGCAGCAGCGCGGCGCCGCTGATGCGCAGCTGCGCATCCGCCTGCCGCACCCGCGCATTCGCCGCCGCCAGATCGAGGTTGCCCGCCATGGCGGCGCGCATCAGCGCATCCAGCGGCGGCGCGCCGAAGGCCTGCCACCAGGCCGCGTCCGGCCACTGCATCGGCACCTCCGCCGCCCCCGGCGCGGGCGGCGCGGCCCGGCTGAACAGGGATGGCAGGCGGAGGCCGGAGGCGGCGGGCTCGATCCGCGGCGCGCAGCCCGCGGCAAGGGCCAGGGAAGCCAGGGCGACGCGGCGGCGCATGGGCGGGGGGGCAAGGGTCATCGCGGCGCAGGATACGCGTCTTTGCGCCCGGGGGGCATGCGGCGCTTCGGCGGGGGGGATCGGCATCCCCTTCGGTGTCGCCCACCGCCCGGCCCGGCGCCAGCATCCTTCGGCAACGAAGCGTTGCAGCCGGGGCGCCGCAAAACGGTTGACACCCTCAACAAGTTCGCCCGACCATCGACGCAATGGGCCAACGAGCCCGGAGGAAACGTGCATGAGCATTCCCCGTCGCGGCGCGATCACGCGCCGCCTTGCCCTGCTGGGTGCCGGCGCCGCGCTGGCCTCGCCGCTTGCCAGCCCGGCGCTGGCGCAGGCCGGATTCCCGAACCGCGCCATCCGCCTGATCATCCCCTGGACGCCCGGCGGCACGACGGATGTCGTGTTCCGGGTGCTGGCCACCGCGGCGACGCGCGAACTCGGCCAGAACGTGGTGATCGAGAACCGCAGCGGCGCCGGCGGCGTGCTGGCGGCGCAGTTCCTGGCCTCCGGTCAGGCGCGGCCGGATGGCTACACGCTGGCGCAGTCGCACATGGGCACGATCCGCCAGCCCTTCATGCGGCGCAGCCTGTCCTATGACCCGGTGAACGACATCACCTACATCATCCGCCTGTCCGGCTACATGCTGGGCATGGTCGTGAACTCCAGGAGCCCCTGGACGGACTGGGCCAGCTTCGTGGCGCATGCCCGCGCCAACCCGGACCGGCTGACGCATGGCAGCGTCGGCGTGGGCTCCGATGGCCATGTCGTCTCCCACGTCGTCTTCGAACGCGCCGGCATCAAGCTGCAGCACGTGCCCTTCCGCGGCATCTCGGAAGCGCTGCTGGCGCTGCATGCCGGGCAGATCGACTGCGTCGGCGATGGCTCCGGCTGGGCGCCCGGCGTGGAGGCCGGCGATTTCCGCCTGCTGAATGTCTGGACGGAGGAACGCAGCCCCCGCTTCCCGCAGGCGCCGACGCTGAAGGAGCTCGGCATGGACATGGCCTTCACCGCGCCCTTCGGCATCTCCGGCCCGAAGAACATGGACCCCGGCGTCGTCCGCGTGCTGCACGACGCCTTCCACAAGGCGCTGCTCGACCCCGCGCATCGGGAGATCATGCGCCGCTACGACCTGCCGCTGAGCTACATGAACACCGCCGACTACACCGCCTTCATCCGGGAGGAGGCGCTGCGCGAGCGCGAACTGGTCAACCGCCTCGGCCTGATCGCGGAATAGGGAAGGGACGGGGGGCTCAGGCCCCCCTTCCCAGCAGGAAATCGGCGCAGCGCTCGCCGATCATCACCGCGGCGGCATTGGTGTTGCCGCTGACCAGCGTCGGCATGACGGAAGCATCGGCGACGCGCAGCCGCGGCACGCCATGCACCCGCAGCTGCGGGTCCACCACCGCCATCGCATCGCGCCCCATGCGGCAGGTGCCGACGGGGTGGAAGACCGTCTTGGCCACCGTCCGCGCATGGTCCGCCAGCACCTCGTCCGGCACGTCATCGGCCGGGGAGGGCAGGATCTCCCGCTCGATCACCCGGGCCAGGGACGGCGCGCGCAGGATGCGGCGGGAGAGTTTCACGCCGCGCACCAGCGTCGCGATATCCTCCTCCGTCCCCAGCGCATTGGCGCGCAGCACCACGGGGTCCTCCACCCGCGGGCTGCGCAGCCGGACGCTGCCGCGGGCGGTGGGGCGCAGGATGCAGGGGTTGATGGTGATGCCGTGCCCCGGCGGCGCCGCGCGGTGCACATCCCCCACCAGCGCCGGCGTCAGGTGGATCTGCACATCGGGCCGCCCGCACCCGCTGGTATCCACGAAGGCCCCGGCCTCCACGATGTTGGAGGAGAGCAGGCCCGACCGCGTCAGGACATATTCCAGCCCGTGCCGCAGCGCGCGCCAGCCGCGGTCATGCCCCAGCAGGCTCGCCGCCTCCCGCGTCTGGCCATAGACGGGGGCGGAGATGTGGTCCTGGTAGTTCTCCCCCACGCCGGGCAGGTCCCGCCGCAGCGCGATGCCATGCGCCGCCAGATGCGCCGCCGGCCCGATGCCGGACAGCTGCAGCACCTTGGGCGACCCGATCCCGCCGGCGCAGAGGATCACCTCCTCCCGCGCCGTCGCCTGGTGCGTGGCGCCATCGGGGCCGCGCCAGCGCACGCCGGTGGCGGCGCCGTTCTCCATCAGGATGGCCTCGATCATCGCCTCCGTGCGGATCGCCAGGTTCGGCCGCCCGCGCACGCTGGCGAGGTAGGTGGCCGCCGTGCTGCCGCGCCGCCCCTCCATCGTCGTCGTCTGGAAGAAGCCGGCGCCGTCCTGCCGCGCGCCGTTGAAGTCGTCCGTGTAGGGCACGCCCGCTTCCTGCGCCGCGCGGATGAAGGCGTAGCTGAGGGGGTGGCGGTAGCGCGTGTCGGAGACGCGGAGCATCCCCTCCGTCCCGTGCCAGGGGCCGGCCAGGCGCTGGTTCGCCTCCGCGCGGATGAAGAAGGGCAGCACATCCTCCCACCCCCAGCCCTCCGCGCCCTGTTCGGCCCAATGGTCGTAATCCGCGTGCTGGCCGCGGATGTAGATCATGGCATTCACCGAGGATCCGCCGCCCAGCGTGCGGCCCTGCGGCACATGCATCGGCCGCCCCTTCAGCCCCGGCTCCGCCTCCGACCGGTACATCCAGGTGCGGGGGGACCCGATGACGCGGACGAAGGTGCCGGGGATGTGGATGAAGGGGTGGTTGTCCGGCTTGCCGGCCTCCAGCAGCAGCACGCCCTTGCCGGCCGCCACCAGCCGCTGGGTAATGACGCAGCCGGCGGAGCCACCGCCGATGACGATGTAGTCGGTGCCCTGCACGGCCCGGTTCCCCCCTGGCGGCCGCGGCCCGGCGGCGGCCTTGCGGGAAGGCTAGCCGTGACCGTTGACAGCGACAACCAATCCGCCGCTCAGCCCCGCTCGCCCGGCACCTCCGTCGCCTGGCCCAGCGTCTCCCGCACATAGAGCTTCTTGACCATGACGAAGGCCACCACGGTCAGCGGCGCGGCCAGCACGGCGCCCGCCAGGCCGAAGATCGCGCCGAAGGCCACCACGGAAAGCAGCAGCAGCGCCGGCGGGATGTTCACCATCCGCTGCGTCACCAGCGGCGCGATCACCGCCCCTTCCAGCTGCTGGATCGCGACGAAGAGCAGCAGGGTCCAGAGGAAGGTGTCGCCGCCGATCGTCAGCGCCAGCAGCAGCGCCGGCACCGCGCCGAGGATGGAGCCGATCACGGGCACGAATTCGCAGAGCCCGGCGAAGATCGCGATGGCGAGCGGCGCCGGCAGGCCGAGCGCCCAGGCGCCGAGCCCCGCCAGCATGCCGACGATGGCCATGGAGAGCAGCGTGGCCAGCAGCCATTGCCGCAGGCTCTTGCCGCTGGCCGCCATGGCTTCATCCGCCCGCCGCTGCTGGCTGCGCGGCAGCAGCATCACCAGGCCGCGCCGGTAGCGCCCCGGATCGGCGGCCAGGAAGACGCCGCCCACCATGGCCAGCACCACCGCGGCCGCCGCATCCACCACCGTCGCGCCGAAGCCCGCGACGCGCCCCAGCGCGCTGCCGACCGCGCCGGGATCGACGGATGCGCCGCCGGGCTGGCCTTCCGCGCCGCCGCCGCCCGGCAGCTGGATGCCGAGCCGCCGCTGCGCCTGCTCCACCGCCTCCGGCAGGATCTCCCCCAGCCGGGAGACCTGCGCCTGCACCTGGCTGCCCATCAGCGCGCCGCCCAGCGCCAGCACGGCCAGGACCAGCCCCGCCGCCGCCGCCAGCGCCCAGCGCCGGCCGAGCCAGCGCTGGAAGGGCGCGGCGGCGGCGAGGAGCCCGACCGCCACCACCACCGCCGCGAAGGCCAGCAGCACCGCTTCCCGCGCCATCCAGAGGGCGAGCAGCAGCACGAGGATCGCGGCCACGATCAGCGTGCGGCGCAGGAAGGCGATGTCGGACCGCCATCCGCCGCCGGGCGGGGGGGAAGGGGGGGCGCTGTCGGGCATCGGGGGGCCTTTCCGGGGTCGTGCAGCGGCACAACGCGGGAAAGGCGCCCTGGTCGTTCCGGAATCCGCCGGTGGGGGCCGGCCCCTCAGCCGGTGTCGCCGCGCAGCGCCGCCTCCGCGGCGCCGGCCTCGCGCAGCGCCGCGATGGCGGTGCCGACCGCCGCCTCCTCCACCTCGGCCAGCACGCGGATGGCCCCGGCGCGCTGGCCCTCCACCGGCGCGCCCTGGCGCGCATCCTCGGCATCGGCGCCGGAGACGCGGGTGCCCGCGCTGTTCTCGCCCCCCTCGGCGAAGGCCTGGATGCGGCGGCGGTCCATCCCGTGTTCCTGCACCAGCCGCTCGACCGCGATCTCCGCCTCCCGGCGGGTCTCGAACAGCCCTGTCACCACCTGCGCCATGCCTGGCTTCCCCTCATGCTCAAGGGGGCACAACGCCGGCGGACGGCATGGCGTTGCCGCGGCCGGGCGGGTCAGGCGACCGGCGCCGGCTGCTCCACCAGCCGGCGCAGCGCATAGGGCAGGATGCCACCGGCGCGCAGCCACAGCGCCTCCTGCTGCGTATCGGCGCGGCAGACCAGGCTGACCGCCTCCACCCGTCCATCCCCGCGATGGATGCGCGCGCCGATCCGCCGCCCCGGCGCGAAACCCTCCAGCGGGTCGTCGATGTCGAAGGTCTCGCTCCCGTCCAGCGCCAGCGTCAGCCGCGTGACGCCCGGCGGGAATTGCAGCGGCACCACGCCCATGCCGACCAGGTTGGAGCGGTGGATGCGCTCGAAATCCTCCGCGATCACGGCGCGCACGCCGAGCAGCCGCGTGCCCTTCGCCGCCCAGTCGCGCGACGATCCGTTGCCATAGGCGGTGCCGGCCACCACCACCAGCGGCACGCCCTCGGCCCGGTAGCGCTCCGCCGCCTCGAACACCGTCGTCACCTCGCCGCCCGGCATGTGGCGGGTGAAGCCGCCCTCGCGCCCCGGCGCCATGGCGTTGCGCAGGCGGGTATTGGCGAAGGTGCCGCGGATCATCACCTCATGGTTCGCGCGGCGGTCGATATAGGTGCCGAAGTCGCGCGGGGAGAGGCCGCGCGCCGCCAGGTATTCCCCCGCCGGCGTCCCGGCCGGGATGGTCCCGCCCGGGGAGATGTGGTCCGTCGTCACCGCATCGCCCAGGATCAGCAGCGGCCGCGCGCCCCGGATCGCGCCCGCGGGCGTGCCGAGGCCGGGCTCCAGGAAGGGCGGCGGCAGGATGGAAAGGCTGTCCGCCCGCCAGTCGAGCCGCGCGCCCTCGGCCACCGGCAGCGCCGCCCATTCCGGCCCGCCATCGGCCATGCCGCCATAGACCGCGTGGAACAGCCCTTCATCCAGGTTACGCGCCATGGTCGCGTGGATCTCCGCATCGCCCGGCCAGAGTTCCGCCAGCATCACCGGCCGGCCCTGCTCATCCAGCCCGAGCGGTTCCCGCGCCAGGTCATGCAGCACCGTCCCCGCGATGGCATAGGCCACGACCAGCGGCGGGGAGGCGAGGTAGGTGCCGCCGACCTGCGCGTTCAGCCGCCCCTCGAAGTTCCGGTTGGTGGAGATGACGCCAAGCGCCACCAGCCCGTCCCGCGCGATCGCGGCCGAGGTTTCCGGCAGCAGCGGGCCGGCGCCGCTGCCGCAGGTCATGCAGCCATAGCCGATGACGTGGAAGCCCGTGGCCGCGAGCGGCGCCAGCAGCCCCGCCTTCTCCAGCATCGCCGTGACCACGCGCGATCCCGGCGACATCGATGCCTTCACCCAGGGCCGCGCCGCCAGCCCCCGCGCCGCCGCGTTGCGCGCCAGCAGCCCCGCCGCGATGACCTGGTGCGGGTTGGCGGTATTGGTGCAGGACGCGATGGCGGCGATGGCGATGTCGCCATGCCGCAGCGCCCGGTCGCCCCGCCCGGGCGGCGGCGCCACCGCGGCCGTGCCCGCGAAGGCGCGGTGGAAGCTGGCCGGCACGGCGGAAAGCGGCACGCGGTCCTCCGGCCGGCTCGGCCCGGCGAGGGAGGGCTCCACCGCGCCCAGGTCGAAATCCACGCTGCGGGCGTAATGCGGCGCCGCCGCCCCCGGCTCCCGCCACAGCCCCTGGGCGCGGGCATAGGCTTCCACCCGCGCCACCTGCGCCGGCGCGCGGCCGGTGCCGGCGAGGTAGCGGATCGCCTCCGCTTCCAGCGGGAAGAAGCCCATGGTGGCCCCGTATTCCGCCGCCATGTTCGCCAGCGTCGCGCGGTCCGGCAGCGTCAGGGCGTCGATCCCCGGGCCGTGGAACTCCACCACCGCGCCCACCACCCCCGCGCGCCGCAGCGCCTGCGTCAGCGTCAGCACGACATCCGTCACCAGCACGCCCGGCCCCGGGCGCCCCAGCAGCCGGCAGCCCACCACCGCCGGCACGGGCAGGGAGACGGGCTGGCCCAGCAGCGCCGTCATCGCCTCGATCCCGCCCACGCCCCAGCCGAAGATGCCGAGCGCGTTGATCATCGGCGTGTGGCTGTCCGTCCCCACCAGCGAATCCGGGAAGAGGATCCGCCTTCCGTCGCGCATCCCCGTCACCACCCCGGTCGCCAGGTGTTCGAGGTTGACGTGATGCACGATGCCGTTGCCCGGCGGCACCACGCGGAGATTCGCGACTTGCGCCATGGCCCAGCGCACCACCGCGTAGCGTTCCCGGTTGCGCGCCATCTCCTGCCGCAGATTGGCGGCGAAGGCATCGGCGGATCCGGTGAATTCCGCCGTCACCGAATGGTCCAGCACCAGCTCCACCGGGATGCCGGGATTGGCGAGGCGCGGGTCGAGCCCCCGCGCCGCCAGCGCATCGCGCAGCATCGCCAGGTCGATCAGCAGCGGCACGCCGGAACTGTCGGGCATCAGCACGCGGGCGGGGTGGAAGGCCACTTCCTCCAGCGCCGGGTTCGGCGCCGGCCAGCGGGCCAGCGCCTCCACCTGCGCAGGCGGGATCACCAGCCCGTCCTCGTTCCGCAGGATGTTCTCCAGCAGCACCCGCAGCGCGAAGGGATGGCGGGAGAGATCGACGCCAAGCGCCTCGCCAAGCGCGGGCAGGCTCGCATAGTCGAAGCCTTCCCCGCCGACCGTGAGGGTCCGCCAGGCGCCGAAGCTGTCGCGTGCCATCGGATCAGTCCTCCGCGCCGGTCATGCCGTGCCCCACGCCGCCGCATGGGCGCGGTACCAGGCGAGCAGCGGCGCCGCGCCCGCCTCCGCCCAGGGGCCCGCCATCAGGCAATGCGGCGCCTCCGGCAGCAGCGCATGCCCGCCGCCGAGGAAGCGCGCGATGGCCTCGTCCTGCCCGGCCGGGTGGCGTTCCGCATCGTCCCGCCCGGCCTCCACCACGAGCGACGGGATGGCGGCGAAGCGCGCCGGGTCGATCGCGATGCGCAGCGCGTAGCGGTCGTTCAGCACCCGCGGCGATTCCGGCGACAGCGCCGCGAGGTAGTCCGCCACGCCCGCCGGCCGCGCGCCGCCGAACCAGCGGGCCACGGCCACCTCCTCCCGCGGCGGGGGGACCATGGCGCCCTCCGCCACCAGCGGCACCGCCGCCGCGCCGGGCAGGTTGCCGGGCGGGGAGGGGGCGATGAGGAGCAGCCCCGCCACGTCCCGGATCAGCGCCGCCGCCCGCATCGCCACCAGCGCGCCCAGGCTGTGGCCCAGCAGCACCACGCGGCCCCCCAGCGCCGCGGCGGCCTCCGCCGCATCCGCCGCGTATTCCTCCACCCCGGCGGCGGGATCGGCCCCATCCTCCAGCGTGCCCTTGCCGCGCAGCTCCAGCGCCGCGGCCGGGATGCCGGCGGCGCTCAGGATGGACAGCCAGGGCGCGAAGCACCAGGCGCCGTGATAGCCGCCGGGGATGCAGAGGATGGGCACGCCCGCCCCCGGCCCCGCGAAGACCGCGCCGCGGGACAGCGCGATGCGGCGCGTGCCCGGCGGAACCCGGCCGGGCGGCGGCGCCAGGTTCACTCCGGCTGGATCCCGGCGATCCGCACCCAGTCCCGCCACCGCTCCCGGTCCGCCACCAGGAAGCGGTCCATCTCCGCCGCGGGCAGGAAGCCCGGGGTCAGGCCCTGGCGCACCAGCGCGGCGGAAACCGCCGGGTCCGCCACCGCGTCGCGCAGCAGCGTGCCCATCCGGTCCAGGATCGGGCGCGGCGTGCCGGCCGGCGCCGTCAGGCCGAACCAGCCCTCCACCACGAAGCCCGGGATGCTCTCCGCCACCGTCGGCAGGTCCGGGTTCTGCACGGTGCGGCGCGCGGCGGAGACGGCGATGGGCACCACGCGGCCGGATTGCAGCGCCGGCGCCGCCGACAGCGCATCGAGGAAGGCGAACTGGATCTGCCCGCTGATCAGGTCCGGCACGATCTGCGTGATGTTGCGGTAGGACGCGCCCGTCACGTCGATCTCCGCCCGCGCCTTCAGCAGCGCCGCCGGCACCTGGGAGGAGGAGGAGTAGTAGCCGTAGAAGACCCGCCCCGGATTGGCCTTCGCATGCGCCACCAGCGCGGGGATGGAATTCACCGGCCCCTCCGCCGGCACCACGGCGATGGTGGGGTAGGTGCCCAGCAGCCCGACATGCGCGTAGTCCCGCACCGGGTCATAGGGCAGGCGGCGGAACAGGAATTCGTTCGCCGCATGGGTGGAGTTGGTGGAGATCAGGAAGGTGTAGCCATCCGGCGCCGCCTGCTTCGCGGCTTCCGTGCCGATCACGCCGCCGGCGCCGGCGCGGTTGTCCACCACCACGGGCTGGCGCAGATGCGGCTCCAGGAACCGGCCCAGCGTGCGGCCGATGAAATCCGCGGCACCCCCGGCGGCGGAGGGGATGATGAGCCGCACGGGCCGGTTCGGCCATTCCGCCTGCGCCCGCGCCGCGCGGGGCAGCAGCGGCGTGGCGGCCAGGGCGCCCAGCATGGCACGGCGCCTCATCCCCTTGGGCGTCATCGATATCCTCCCGATTCCCGATCCGCGCCCCGGTCCGGGGCGGCGCTGGGGGGAGCATTCCCGAAGTGGCGGCGGATTGCACGGGGGGTCCTGCCCGCTTCCCGGCCCGCCCCGGGCCCGCGCGCCAGAAAAAAGGCCGGGCCGCGATGCTGCCATCGCGACCCGGCCCTGCATGCCAGGCCCCCCGCGGGCCCCTGCCGCCGCGCGTCACGCGGCCGGCGGCAGGCGCCCCGTGGGGCTGGTCCGAGGGGAGGAGCCCCTCAGACCGAGTAGTACATCTCGAACTCGACGGGGTGCGGCGTGTGCTCGAACTTGTACACGTCGCCCCACTTCAGCTCGATGTAGGACTCGATCTGGTCCTTGGTGAACACGTCGCCGGCCAGCAGGAACTCGTGGTCGGCGGCGAGCGCACCCAGCGCCTCGCGCAGCGAACCGCACACCGTCGGGATGCCCTTCAGCTCCTCCGGCGGCAGGTCGTACAGGTCCTTGTCCATCGCCTCGCCCGGATGGATCTTGTTCTTGATGCCATCGAGGCCGGCCATCAGCATGGCGGCGAAGGCCAGGTACGGGTTCGCACCCGGATCCGGGAAGCGGACCTCGACGCGCTTCGCCTTCGGGCTCGTCGCGTAGGGGATGCGGCAGGAGGCGGAGCGGTTGCGGGCCGAATAGGCCAGCAGCACGGGGGCCTCGAAGCCCGGGATCAGGCGCTTGTAGGAGTTGGTCAGCGGGTTCGTGAAGGCGTTCAGCGCCTTCGCGTGCTTGATGATGCCGCCGATGTAGTACAGCGCCGTCTCGGACAGGTCGGCATAGCCGTTGCCCGCGAACACCGGCTTGCCGGCCTTCCAGATGGACTGGTGGACGTGCATGCCGCTGCCGTTGTCGCCGTAGATCGGCTTCGGCATGAAGGTCGCGGTCTTGCCGTAGCTGTGCGCCACGTTGTGCACGCAGTACTTGTAGATCTGCATGAAGTCGGCCTGCTGGACCAGCGGCCCGAACTTCGTGCCCAGCTCATGCTGGGACTGCGCGACCTCGTGGTGGTGCTTCTCGATCGGCAGGCCCATCTCGCCCATCGTGGAGAGCATCTCGGCGCGCAGGTCGGTCTCGCTGTCCACCGGCGGAACCGGGAAGTAGCCACCCTTGACGACCGGGCGATGGCCCATGTTGCCTTCCGGGTAGTCCTTCATGTTCGCGCCGGGGCCCTCGATGGACTCCAGCATGTAGTGGCCGAAATTGCCGCCCGTGCCGAACTTCACGCTGTCGAACACGAAGAACTCGGCTTCCGGGCCGAAGAAGGCGGTGTCGCCGATCCCCGTGGACTTCAGGTAGGCCTCGGCCCGCTTCGCGGTGGAGCGCGGGTCGCGGGAATACATCTGGCCCGTGGACGGCTCCACGATGTCGCAGAACAGGATCATCTGCGGCTTGGCCGCGAAGGGATCCATGACGGCGGTGGAGGCGTCCGGCATCAGGATCATGTCGGACTCGTTGATCGCCTTCCAGCCGGCGATGGAGGAGCCATCGAACATGATGCCGTCCGTGAACACGTCCTCATCGATCGTGGAGACGTGCTGCGCGGTGTGCTGCCACTTGCCGCGGGGATCCGTGAAGCGGAAGTCCACGTATTCGACGCTGTGCTCCTTGATCATCTCCATGACCTTGGAGACGGCGGCATTCGTGCCCCCGGCTGCCGGCTTCTTCGCCATCGTGTGCGGTCCTGTTTCCGTGCTCAACCCCGGTCCCTGTGCCGCGCGGCGTTACCGGTCCCCGCCGCGCGCCCGGATGCTGCCGTCGCTCCCGGTGGGAGCAGTCCGGCGACCCGGCCAGCCTTCCCCGGCATCGCTGCCGGTCCGGCCCGTCTCCTCCCGCCCCGCATCCTGCGGGCCGGGCGAAATCCCCCCGGTCCGCCTGCGGCGGGCCGGATCAAAGCGTCAGACCGCGTCCTCGCCCCGTTCGCCGGTGCGGATGCGGATCACTTCCTGCACGTCGCTGATGAAGATCTTGCCGTCGCCGATGCGGCCCGTGCGGGCGGCCTGCGTGATCGCGTCGATCGCGCGGTCCAGCAGCTCATCCGGGCAGACGACCTCGATCTTCACCTTGGGCAGGAAGTCCACGACGTATTCGGCGCCGCGGTACAGCTCGGTGTGGCCCTTCTGACGGCCGAAGCCCTTGGCCTCCACGACTGTCAGCCCCTGCAGGCCGATCTCGTGCAGCGCGTCCTTCACCTCATCGAGTTTGAAGGGCTTGATGATGGCCTCGATCTTCTTCATCGGCTCCGTCGCTCCGCACGCGTCTGAGTTGCGTGCGCTCATTCCCCCCGGCGCCCGCCACGCCGGCGGGTCCGGCCCGCTGGCCCGGCCCGGCGTATCCGCCGGACCTCAGCAGGCGCCCCTGCTTCGCGTCGTTTTGCATGGCCCGTGCCAAGCCGGCAACGCCACACGCCGCGGATTCTCGGGGGGGTAGGAGAAAAACCGCCCCTGTGTTGTGCAATCAGCACAAAAAACGGGCTTTCGCGCGTCGCGACATTGCGCCCCCGGCCCACCCCTCCCATCATCCCTCGCCGAACCCCCAACCCGTGCTATGCGGACCCCACCCCGCGATCCCCCCGAGGCCCCGACGTGAAGCCCCAGAACGACCTGCTCTCCGCCACCGGCACCACCATCTTCACGGTGATGTCCGCCCTGGCCAACGAACACGGCGCCATCAACCTCGGCCAGGGCTTCCCGGACTATGACGGGCCCGCGGATGTCATCCACGCCGCCGCCGCGGCCCTCCTCGACGGCCGCAACCAGTACCCGCCCATGACCGGCGCGCCCGAGCTCCGCCAGGCCGTCGCCGCCGCCAACAAGCGCTTCTACGGGATCGAGGTGGACCCCAACGCCGAGGTCGTCGTCACCTCCGGCGCGACGGAGGCCATCACCGCCTGCCTCATGGCCGTGCTCAACCCCGGCGATGAATGCGTGCTGATCGAGCCGCTCTACGACACCTACCTGCCGGTGGTGAAGCTGCTGGGCGCGATCCCCCGACTGGTGCGCCTGACGCCGCCCAAGTGGGAACTGCCCCGCGCCGAACTCGCCGCCGCCTTCGGCCCGAAGACCAAGGCCATCCTGCTCAACACGCCGATGAACCCGACGTCGAAGGTGTTCACCGCGGCCGAGCTCGCCTTCATCGCGGACCTGGTCCAGAAGCACGATTGCTACGCGGTGTGCGACGAGGTCTATGAACACCTGACCTTCGATGGCTGGAAGCACATCCCGCTGATGACGCTGCCGGGCATGCGGGAACGCTGCATGCGCGTCGGCTCCGCCGGCAAGACCTTCAGCCTGACGGGCTGGAAGATCGGCTACGTCACCTGCGACCGCTCGCTCGCCCCCAATGTCGCGAAGGCGCACCAGAACCTGACCTTCACGACGCCGCCCAATCTGCAGCGTGGCGTGGCCGTCGGCCTGGCCAAGGACGATGCATATTTCGAGGGCCTCTCGAGCAGCCTCCAGGCCAAGCGGGACCGGCTGGCGACGGGCCTGGCGCGGCTCGGCTTCGGCGTGCTGCCGACCCAGGGCAGCTACTTCATCACCACGGACTTCCGGCCGCTGGGCTTCAACGGCGACGACGTCGCCTTCTGCCGGGCCCTGACGGTGGAGGCGAAGGTCACGGCCATCCCCGTCACGGCCTTCTACGCCAGCGCGGATGCCCCCAACCACTACGCCCGCTTCGCCTTCTGCAAGGGCGATGCGGTGCTGGATGCGGCGCTGGCGCGGATGGAAGGCTGGATCGCCTCCCGCGCCGGCGGACTGCGCGCCGCGGCGGGCTGACCACCCTGCGGGTGGCAGCGGGCTGACCACCGCGCGGGTGGCAGCGGGCTGACCACCCCGCGGGTGGCAGCGGGCTGACCACCCTGCGCGCGGCAGCGGGCTGAGGGGCCCCGGGCCCCCCTGTTGACGCAAAGGCCCCCTCGGCCTTATCTCCCGCCGCCCGGGCACCACCCCGGGCAAGGCGTGTGGCGGTCGTAGCTCAGCTGGTAGAGCGCCAGGTTGTGGTCTTGGATGTCGCGGGTTCGAGCCCCGTCGATCGCCCCACTCGCCCTCTCCCCCCTCGGGGGGTAGCCTCCCCCCGAACCACTCAGGGGGAACACCGGACATGCAGATCAGGCTCGATGGGCGCGTCGCGCTCATCACCGGCGGCTCGAAGGGCCTCGGCCTCGCCATCGCCACCCATTTCGTCGAATCGGGCGCCTCCGTCGCGCTGGTCGCGCGCGGAGAGGAAGCCCTGGCAACCGCCAGGGCCGGCATACTCGCAAAATTCCAGGGCGCGCGCGTCGCCGCCATCGCCGCCGATGTCGGCACGGCGGAAGGCTGCGCCCGCGCCGCCGCCACGGCCGCGGCCGAACTCGGCCCCATCGACATCCTGGTGAACAATGCCGGCACCAGCCAGCGCGGCGCCTTCATGAGTGTGGACGACGCGCTCTGGCAGGCGGATCTCGACCTCAAGCTCTTCGCCGCCATCCGCCTCACGCGCGCGGTCTGGCCGGGCATGCAGGAACGCCGCTGGGGCCGCATCATCAACGTGCTGAACACCGGCGCCAAGGCGCCGCCGGCGCAGGGTGCGCCCACCACCGTCTCCCGCGCCGCGGGCATGGCGCTGACCAAGGTGCTTGCGGGGGAAGGCGCGCCCCACAACATCCTGGTCAATGGCATGCTGGTCGGCATCATCGAGAGCGATCAATGGGTCCGCCGCCACGCGGCCGACCCGCGCGGCATTTCCTGGGAAGACTGGAAGGCCGAGCAGGGCCGCGGCGTGCCGCTGGGCCGCATCGGCAAGGCCGAGGAATTCGCCGCGCTGGCCACCTTCCTGGCCAGCGAGAATGCCGGCTACATCACCGGCACCGCGATCAACGTCGATGGCGGGCGCAGCCCCGTCGTCTGAACCAGGCGCCCGCCCGGGATGGTGATCCTCGTCATCCTGGGCGGCATCCTGCTGCTGGCGCTGATCTTCGGCCCGCAACTCTGGATCCGCCACGTCCTGTCCCGCGCCCAGGCGGACCGCCCGGACCTGCCCGGCACCGGCGCCGACCTCGCCCGCCACCTGCTGGACGAGGCCGGGCTGCGATCCGTCCGGGTCGAGGAAACGCCCGATGGCGACCACTATGACCCCGATGCGCGCGTGGTGCGCCTGACGCCCCCGCATTTCGGCGGCCGCTCCATCGCCGCCGTCGCCGTCGCGACGCATGAGGTCGCGCACGCCGTGCAGCATGCGCGGGAGGAGCCCGGATTCCGCCGCCGCCAGGCCCTCGTCGCCGCCATCGCGCCGGTCTTCCGCCTGGCGCAGATCGTCATGGCGACGATCCCGCTGCTGCTGATCCTCTTCCACTCCCCGGCCTTCATCGCGCTGCAGCTCGGCGCCATCATGGCGCTGCTGTCGCTGCGCGTCGCGATCCACGCCGTGACCCTGCCGGTCGAACTCGACGCCAGCTTCAACAAGGCGCTGCCGGTGCTGGAAGCCGGCGGCTACCTGGCACCGGCCGACATGCCCGAAGCCCGCCGCGTGCTGAAGGCCGCCGCCTTCACCTACGTCGCCGCGGCCCTCGTCACGCTGCTCGACGTGCTGCGCTGGTTCCGGCGCTGAGCCTGCCGTGCTAGCGGGCGCCAATACCTGCAGGAGGACCCGCCATGGCTCGTGAACTCACCGTCGGAATCGCCGGCCTCGGCGCCATCGGCCTGCACCTGGCGCGCGCGCTGGATGCGGGCGTGGAAGGCCTGACGCTCCACGCCGTCTCCGCGCGGGACCACGCCAAGGCGCGCGCCAACCTGGCCGGCTTCAGGACCCAGCCGCCCATCGTCGCCCTGAAGGACCTGGCCGGCGCCGACATCGTCGTCGAAGCCGCCCCCGCCGCGGTGTTCGAGGAAGTCGCCACCGCCGCCATCGAGGCCGGGCGCATCTTCGTTCCCAGCAGCGTCGGCGCCCTGCTGCCGCGCATGCACCTGGTGGACCGCGCCCGCGAAACCGGCGCCCGCATCATCGTCCCCACCGGCGCGCTGCTCGGCCTCGATGCCGTGCGCGCCGCGGCGGAAGGGGAGGTCGCCTCCGTCACCATCGAGACGCGCAAGCCCCCCCGCGGCCTGGTCGGCGCGCCCTACCTCGAACAGCACAAGATCGACGTGATGGCCGTGAAGGACGAGAAGCAGCTCGTCTTCAAGGGCAACGCCTTCGACGCCGCCCAGGGCTTCCCGGCCAACGTCAACGTCGCCGCCGCGCTGGCCCTCGCCGGCATCGGGCCGCAGCGCACGACGATCGAGATCTGGGCCGACCCGCACGTCACCCGCAACACCCACACCATCCGCGTCGAGGCCGCCGCCGCGCGCCTGACCATGACGATCGAGAACGTGCCGAGCGAGGAGAACCCGCGCACGGGCAAGATCACGCCACTCTCGATCCTGGCCTGCCTGCGCGGCCTGACGAGCACGCTGAAGGTCGGCAGCTGAGGGGCGGTTCCTCGGGGAGGGCGCCGCCCTCCCCGAACCCCACCCGCCAGGGCCGAGACGGCCCTGGACCGTCGTCAGTATAGTCGCGACGCATGAGGGGGGCCTCGGCCCCCCTCATGCGTCGCGACTGCATTTGCTGGCGGGGCCCGGGGACCGCCACGGTCCCCGGCGGGGTGGGTCCGGGAGGGGCAGCGCCCCTCCCGGGACAGCGCAACCTCAGCCGCGCGGCATCACCTGTTCGGCCAGCGTCGCGAACCAGCTCGCCCCGATCGGCAGGATGTCGTCGTTGAAGTCGTAGAGCGGGTGGTGGACCATCGCGTCGCCTTCGCCCTTGCCGCCGCCGAGGAACAGGTAGGCGCCCGGCTTCTCGTTCAGCATGAAGCTGAAATCCTCGCCGCCCATGGTGGGCTGGGGCAGGGGGCGCGCGCGGCTTTCACCGACGACGGTGGCGGCGGCCTTGGCGGCGATGACGGTGCTTTCGGGTTCGTTCACCGTGGCGGGGTAGGCGCGGGTGAAGCTCACTTCGGCCTTGGCGCCGAAGGCGGCGGAGACGCCGGTGACGATCTCCTTGAACTTGCTCTCGAGCAGGTCGCCCACTTCCGGCAGGAACCAGCGCGCCGTGCCGCGCAGCTTCACGCTTTCCGGGATGACGTTGAAGGTGTGCCCGCCTTCGATATGCGCGATGGTGATGACGCCGGATTCCAGCGGGTTCACGTTGCGCGCCACCACGGATTGCAGCGCGGTGACGACGTGCGACGCGATCAGGATAGGGTCGATGCCGTTATGCGGCATCGCGCCATGGGCGCCGCGGCCGGTGATGGTCGCTTCCAGGTTGGCGACCGCGGCCATGACGGGCCCCGGCGCGTGCAGGAAGACGCCTTCCGGCGCGCCCGGCCAGTTGTGCATGCCGAAGACGCGGTCCATGGGGAAGCGGTCGAACAGCCCTTCCTTCACCATCACCTCGCCGCCCGCCAGGTTCTCCTCCGCCGGCTGGAAGATCAGGTAGACGGTGCCGTCGAAGTTGCGGGTTTCCGCCAGGTACTTCGCCGCACCCAGCAGCATGGTGGTGTGCCCGTCATGCCCGCAGGCATGCATCAGGCCGGGCTTCTGGGATGCCCAGGGCTTGCCGGTCTGCTCCTCGATCGGCAGCGCGTCCATGTCCGCGCGGAAGCCGATGGCGCGGCCCGAATTGCCGTTGCCCCGGATCACGCCGACCACGCCGGTCTTGGCGATGCCGGTGATGACCTCATCCACGCCGAACTCCCGCAGCTTGGCCGCGACGATGCCGGCGGTGCGGACTTCCTCGAACCCCAGCTCGGGATTCTGGTGAAAATCCCGGCGCCATTCGGTCATCTCGGGGTGGAATTCGGCGATCCGGTTGACGATCGGCATGGGGAAGGGCCCTTCGGGAAGCTGCCTTCTTGATGGCCCCGCCCCCCAACCCGGTCAACCTCGCCCGCTACCGGCGGAAGGTCAGCGCCAGCCCCTCCGCCAGCGGCCGCCCGACCACGCCGAGGCGCTCCCGCATCTCCGTCACCGGAAACGCCTTGTCCTCCACCAGCCGCCGCACCTCCTCGGCGCCGATCCGCGGCACGCGCGGCAGCCAGCGCGTCAGCGGCGCCACCGCCTCCAGCAGCGCCACCGGCACATCCACCACCCGCGGCGGCTTCAGCCCCGCGGCCTGCGCGACCGCCAGCAGAAAATCGCGATAGGGCAGGGGCTCCGGCCCCGCCACCACCATCACCTCCGCATGCCGCCACTCGATGTCGATCGCCGCCAGGATGCAGCGGGACAGGTCCTCCTGGTGGATCGGCTGCACCAGCGCGCGCCCGCCGCCGGGCAGCGGCGCCACCGGCAGGCGCTTCAGCAGCGCGGCCAGGCGCTGGACATTATCCTCCCCCGTCGCGCCGTAGATCATGGTGGGGTGCAGCATCACGCCCGCGCGGCCGGAAGCGATGAAGGCTGCCTCGCCCGCGCGCACGCCATCCCCATGCGCGTCCCGCCATTGCGAGAATCGCCGCGTGGAGCCGAGGAAGACGAAGCGTGCCCCCTCCGGCGCCGCTGCCAGCACGGCGGGGGCGAAGCGCGCATGGGCGGTATTCACCACCACCGTCGCCCCCGCCAGCGCCGCGCGCAGCGCCCGCGCATCCTCGAGGTCCGCGAAGACGCCCTCGGCGGAAATCCCCGTCGCGATCCAATGCGCGGCGTTGCGCACCACGGGGATGAAGGGGCGCCCGGCGGCCTTCAGCGCGCGGCACAGCGCCGCCCCGCTGCGGCCGGAGGCACCGATGACGGCGATCAAGGCGCGGCCTGCAGGAACCTCAGATCGGCCCCCTCCGGCGCCTGCGTCACCTGCTCATGCACCAGCCGGTCCCAGCCCCGCTTCGGCGCGGGGGCGGGCTGCCAGGCGGCGCGGCGCGCGGCCAGCGTCGCCTCCTCCACCAGCAGGTCGAGCTTCCGCTCCTTCACCGAAAGCCGGATGCGGTCGCCCGTCTCCACCAGCGCCAGCGGCCCGCCCACCGCGGCTTCCGGGGCGATATGCAGCACGATGGTGCCGAAGGCGGTGCCGGACATGCGGCAATCGCTCATCCGCACCATGTCCTTCACGCCCTGGCGCGCCAGCTTCTTCGGAATCGGTAGGTAGCCCGCTTCCGGCATCCCGGCGGGGGAGCGCGGTCCCGCGCCCTTCAGCACCAGGATGTCCTGCGGCGTCACGTCGAGCGCCGGGTCGTCGATCCGCGCCGAGAGGTCCGCGAGCCCGTCGAACACCAGGCAGCGCGCCTCCGTCTCGAACAGGGAAGGGGTGGCGGCGGAGCGCTTGAGGATGGCGCCATCCGGCGCCAGGGACCCGAACAGCGCCACCAGCCCGCCCACCGGGCTCACGGGCTTGTCGCGTTCCCGGATGATCCGCCGGTCCACGAAATGCGTCCCATCCCCGATGCGATCCGCCAGCGAGACCCCGTCCAGGTCCTTCGCCGTCAGGTCCAGCAGGTCCCGCAGCTCCCACAGCAGCGCCTTCATGCCGCCAGCTGAATGAAAGTCCTCCATGTAGCCATCGCCGGTGGGCTTGAGGTCCACCAGCACCGGCGTCGTCTCGCTCAGCTGGTCGAGCCGCTTCAGGTCGAGGCTCAGCCCCGCCCGCCCCGCGATCGCCGCCAGGTGGACGATGGCATTGGTGGAGCCCCCCAGCGCCAGCAGCACCCGCACCGCATTGTCCAGATTGCCCTGCGTCATCAGCGACAGCGGCGGGACGGGGTTGCGGATCAGCCGCACCGCCTGCGCCCCCGCCTCCTCCGCGATGCGCAGCCGGTCGGCATGCACGGCGGGGGCGGAGGCGGCATCCAGCGGCATGAAGCCCAGCGTCGCCGCCAGGCAGGCCATGGTGCTGGCCGTGCCCATCACGCCGCAGGTGCCGGCCGTGGTGGCCAGCTTGCCCTCCAGCGTGTTGATCTTCTCATCCGTCACCTCGCCCGCGCGGTAGCGGGCCCAGTAGCGGCGGCAATCCGTGCAGGCGGAAAGGCGCTCGCCCTCGAAGGCCTGGGCCAGCATCGGGCCCACCACCAGCATGACGGAAGGCGTGCCCGCGCTGATCGCGGCCATCAGCTGCGCCGGCACCGTCTTGTCGCAGCCCCCCACCAGCACCGCGGCGTCCATGGGCTGGTTGGCCAGCATCGCCTCCGTGTCCAACGCCATCAGGTTCCGGTAGTGCATGGAACAGGGGCTGAGCGAGGGCTCGCAGAGGCTGACGGTCGGGAAGGACAGCGGCAGCCCGCCGGCCGCCAGCACGCCGCGCTTCACCGCCTCGATCAGCTCCGGGATGGTGCGGTGGCAGTTGTTGTAGTCGCTGGCCGTATCCGCGATGCCGACCACCGGCTTGTCCAGCATCGCCTGGGAATAGCCCATGGACTTGGCGAAGGACCGCCGGAGATAGAGGGCGAAGGCCGGATCGCCGTAGTTGGAGGCGTTGCGCCCCAGCCCATGCGCCTTCTTCTCGCTCATTCGCGTCATCCCCCGCGCCGCGCGGCCGCCGCCCTATCCCGGGCGGTGGCAGGCGCAGCAGATCTTGTTGCCGTCGGGGTCGCGCAGATACGCCCCGTAGTAGTCGGCATGATAATGCGGCCGCAGCCCGGGGCTACCCTCGTCCCGCCCGCCCGCCGCCAGGCCCGCGGCATGGAAGGCATCGACCGCCGCCCGGTCCGGGGCCTCGAAGGCCATGGTCACGCCATTGCCCACCGTCGCGGGCCGGCCGTCGATCGGCCGCATCAGCCAGAATTGCGGCGTCCCCTCCGCCGCCCGGGCATAGCCCGCCATGCCATGTTCCATGCTGGTCTCGTGCCGAAGGATGCCGAGCGGCGCCAGCAGCCGGTCGTAGAAGGCGATGGCGCCGGGCAGGTCGTTGGTGCCGAGGGTGACGTGGCTGAGCATGGGGGTGTCCCTTCCTGATGCCGCCCATCCCTGCCACGGCCGCGCTTGACCGGTGTTGCGGAGTATGGCGGTATCCCGGTACCGCCACGCGCAAACCGGCCTGGAGCCTTGACTTTCCGCCCTCCGGCCGCGATAAGCCGCCGCCAGTTCACACCGGACAACCGACACATCCATGCTCACTCGCCAGACAACCTCGATCAAGCCCGCGGAGGTCTCCAAGGGCTGGGTCCTGATCGATGCGGAGGGCCTCGTGCTCGGCCGCCTCGCGGCCCTCATCGCCAACCGCCTGCGCGGCAAGCACAAGGCGCAGTTCACCCCGCATGTCGATTGCGGTGACCACGTCGTCGTCATCAACGCCAAGAAGGTGAAGGTCACCGGCCAGAAGGCCGCGCAGTCCGTCTTCTACTGGCACACCGGCTACGCCGGCGGCATCAAGGGCCGCACCATCGCCGAACGCCTGGCCAGCCCGCACCCCGAGCGGGTGATCGAGAAGGCGGTGGAGCGCATGATCACGCGCGGCCCGCTCGGCCGCCGCCAGATGCGCAACCTGCACGTCTATGCGGGGCCGGAGCATCCGCATGCCGGCAACACCCCGGCGACGCTCGACGTCGCCGCCCTGAACCGCAAGAACACCGTCGCCGCCCCGGCGAAGAAGGTTGCCTGAGATGAGTGATTCTCCCCGCACCGGCGGTTCGCTGGCCGAGCTCAAGGACCTGGTGAATGCGGCCGGCGGCCCCGCCGCGCAGCCCGTCGCCGCCCCGGCGGAGCCGAAGCGCGACGCGCTCGGCCGTTCCTACGCCACCGGCCGCCGCAAGAACGCCATCGCGCGGGTCTGGGTGAAGCCCGGCAAGGGCCAGATCCAGATCAACGGCAAGCCGTCCTCCAAGTACTTCGCGCGCCCCGTGCTGCGCATGCTGATCAGCCAGCCCTTCCTGGTGGCCGACCGGTACCAGCAGTTCGACGTCTTCGCGACGGTGACCGGCGGCGGCCTCTCCGGCCAGGCCGGCGCGCTGCGCCACGGCATCTCCCGCGCGCTCACCTACTACGAGCCGGGCCTGCGCGGCATCCTGAAGAAGGCGGGCTTCCTGACGCGCGACTCGCGCGTGGTCGAGCGCAAGAAGTACGGCAAGGCCAAGGCCCGACGTTCCTTCCAGTTCTCCAAGCGCTGACGCCCCCGGACCGGGCGTCACGCCCGGCCCGCATGGCTGGCTATCAAGGAGGGGCAGGTCCGCAAGGACCTGCCCCTCTTGCTTTTTCCACCCACTTCCATCCCCATCCGCTTGCGGCGAGAGGATCAGCACCATGGCCAAGGGACCCATCCCCAGCGTCTTCATCGATGGCGAGGCCGGCACCACCGGCCTGCAGATCCGTGAGCGCCTGGAACGCTTCCCCGGCATCGCGCTGCGCAGCATCGCCGACGCCGACCGGAAGAACCCGGAGGCCAAGCGCGCCCTGATGGCGGAAGTGGACCTCGTCGTCCTCTGCCTGCCCGATGCCGCGGCGAAGGAAAGCGCCGCCATGGCGGCCGGCCTCGGCGCCCAGGCGCCGAAGCTGATCGATGCCTCCACCGCGCATCGCGTCGATCCCGACTGGGCCTATGGCTTCGCCGAACTGCCCGGCCAGGCCGCCGCCATCGCCAAGGCCAGCCGCGTCTCCAACCCCGGCTGCTACCCCACGGGCGGCATCGCGCTGCTGCGCCCGCTGGTCGATGCCGGCATCCTGCCGAAGGACTACCCCGTCACCGTCAACGCCGTCTCCGGCTATACCGGCGGCGGCAAGGCGATGATCGCGGAGTTCGAGCCCGCCCGCAGCGCGGATCCCTTCTTCCTCTACGGGCTGGGGCTGGAACACAAGCATGTCGCGGAACTGCAGCGCTACAGCGGCCTCACGCGGCGCCCGCTCTTCGTCCCCTCGGTCGGCGACTATGCGCAGGGCATGCTGGTCAGCGTGCCGCTGCACCTCGACCTGCTGAACGGCGCGCCGAAGCCCGGCGACCTGGAGGCCTGCCTGCGCGCCGCCTATGCGGGCTCCGGCTGGGTGCGGGTGGAAGCGGCCGATGGCAAGGCGCGGCTGGCGCCGGAAGCGTTGAACGGCACCAACTGGCTCGAACTCCGCGTCTTCGGGAACGAGGCGCGCGGCCAGGCCGTGCTCGTCGCCCGGCTCGACAACCTCGGCAAGGGGGCGTCCGGCGCCGCGGTGCAGAACATCGGCCTCATGCTCGGCGTCGATGTCGCGCCCGCCCTGCCGCTGGCCCAGGCCGCCGAATAGGAACCGACCATGTCCGAAGCCCAAGTCCCCGGCGCCCTCCTGCCCTTCGAGGAGAAGACGCCCAAGCTCCACCCCACCGCCTGGGTCGCCCCCACGGCGGTGGTCATCGGCGATGTCGAGATCGGGGAGGAAAGCAGCGTCTGGTACCACTGCGTCCTGCGCGGCGACACCAACATCATGCGCATCGGCGCGCGCACCAACATCCAGGACGGCAGCATCCTGCACCTGAATGCGGGGGCGGAGCCGCTGATCATCGGCGATGACGTCACCATCGGCCATGCCTGCATCATCCACGCCTGCACCCTGCACAAC
Source organism: Falsiroseomonas ponticola (assembly GCF_016805305.1). Taxonomy (GTDB): domain Bacteria; phylum Pseudomonadota; class Alphaproteobacteria; order Acetobacterales; family Acetobacteraceae; genus Falsiroseomonas; species Falsiroseomonas ponticola. The sequence goes on from NZ_JAERQN010000003.1 coordinate 312,322, forward strand.
CGCGCCTTCGTCGGCATGGGCGCCACGGTGCTGGACCGCGCGGTGATCGAGGAAGGCGGCATGCTCGGCGCCGGCGGCATGCTGCCGCCGGGCAAGCGCATCGGCCCCAACGAGCTGTGGATGGGCAGCCCCGCCAAGCTGGTCCGGGTGATGGATGCGGAGGAACGCGCCCGCTTCGACCGCACCGCGCCGGCCTATGTCGCGCTGGCCAAGCGGCATCGGTCGAGCCTGACAAAGGGCTGACGCGCGCGGGCGCGGCGCTTGCCGCCGCGCCCCGCGGGTCCAAGATCAGCGGCGCCGGATCAACCCAGGAGGGTATGATGCTCCGCCGATCCCTGATCCTTCTCCCGCTCCTCGCCGCCTGCGCGCCGATGCCGGCGCCGGAGGCCGTCTCCCTGCCCGCCGCCGCCGCCACCGCCGGCGCGGGCGATCCGACGCGCGGCGCCATCCTCGCCGCCTCCGCCGCCTTCGCCAGCCCGGCCACCCTCGCCGGCGATCCCGCCGCGGTCGCCACGGCGCTGGCGCAGCTCGAATACCTGGCCGTCGCGCTGGATGGCGGCCCCTGGCGGGACATGGACCCGCTGGTGGTGCCGATGCTGCGCCAGGGGCGCGCGGAAGCCCGCGCCGCCTTCGGCTTCAACCCCGATGCCAGCGCCCAGGCGGCGGTCGATGCCCTCTACGGCGCGGCCGCCGCGCTGCGCGCCCGCAACCCGGCGGGCGCGGAGGCGGCGCTGCTCCCCCTCGCCCCCGATGGCGGCGCGCTGCCCCGCCTGGCCGGGCTGCCGACCCTTCCGCAGGCGATCGCCGGAACCGCGCGCGCCCGTGCCGCGCTGACAGCGCGCAGCCGAGGAGCACGCGATGGCCGGCAGATCTTCTGAAGGCGTCCGGCGTGCCGCCGGGGTGCTGCTGGCCGCCACGCTGATGGCCTGCGCGCCCCCGGGGGCGCCGCCGCCGGTCCCGCCGGGCAGCCAGGCCCCCGTGCCGCTGCCGCCCATGACGGGGGCGGGCGATCCGATGCGCGCCACCGTCACCAGCGCCGCCTATGCCTTCGGGGCGCCGGGGCGGCTCGATGGCCGCCCCGCGGAAGCCGCGCGCGCCGTGGCGCGGCTGGAATGGCTGGCCACCGAATTGCCCGGCGATCCCGCCTGGAACGAAGCCGCCCCGATCACCGCCGGGCTGCTGCGGCGCGGCCGGGATTCCGTGCGCGACAGCATCGGCATCCCGCGCAGCCTGCCGGCCGATGCGGTCGCCCGGTCCATGATCGAGGCCGCGGAGGGGCTGGACCGCGGCGACCGCCAGGCCGGCGCCGCGGCGCTCGCCCCCGTCGCGGCCGGGCAGGGCGCGGCGCTGCTCGCGCGGCTCGACCACCTGCCGCCCTCGCGGGAGGCCGGCTCCGCCACCGCCATCGCCTATGGCGAGCTGATCCGGATCGGCCGCGACACCGGGCTGAACGAGTAGCGCCCTTCCGCGACGCCGCCGCCATCGGCTACACCGGGGTGATCGGGAAGGGGAACAGCCCATTGCGCCGCGGCCGGGATGCGCTCTTGTTGCTGGCAACCGGATTGGCCCTGGCGGGCTGCGCGGAAATGCGCACCCCGGCCCCCGTGGCCCGCATCCCCGCCGTGCTGGCGGCCGGCAGCGCCGACCCGGTGCTGGACCTGGTCAACCAGGCCGCCACGGATTTCGAGGATGCCGGCCGGTCCCTGGCCAATGACCCCGCCCGCATGGCCCGCGCCGCCGCGGGGGTGGAGGTGATCGCCGCCGAATTCGCCCGCGATGCCCGCTGGGCGCCGCTGGCGCCGAGCGTGGGGTTCGAGATGCGGGCGGCGCGGACGGAGCTGCGCGCGGCGCTCGGCATCCGTGCCGGTGCCGCGCCGGATGCGGTGGCGCGCTCGCTCTCCGCCGCCCATGTTGCGCTGTCGCGGGGGGACCGCGCCGCCGCCAGCCGCGCCCTGCCCGCCGCGATCTACGAACCGGGCGGGGAGGGGACGCTGGCCTTCCTGGCCCGCCCCGGCCCGCTGCCGCAATCCCGCATCGCGACGGCGCTGGCGCGGGACGAGGCGAGCCGCCTGGCGCGCAGCAATGTCTGGGGCCTGTCCGGCGCGCTGGATCCCGATAGCGGCTGGCTCGATCCCCTGCCGGGCCGGGGCATGTCGATCGGCCCGCGCTGATCTACCGCCGCCACTCCGCCCGCAGCCGCGCCACCACCTCGCCCATCACGGTCGCGACCAGCGCGGCATTGGCGGGGTCCCGCAGCAGGGTGCCGTCCGGCCGATGGCCGGCCAGCAGCGTCGGCAGCACATCCTCCCGGATCCCGTCGAGGTAGGCCTCCGGGTCGTGCTGTTCGCGCATCGCGGTCCGCAGCGCTGCCTCCAGCACCTGGACCAAGGCCGCTCGCAGCTCGTCGCTCATGGAATCAGACCCACTCGGCGCCCCCGGGGCCAGCCGTCTTTCGCTGCCGCACGGGGGACGTTCCGCGATCCTGTTGACCGCCCCACCCATGACAATAGCGTAAAGAAAACACCAAGTAATGGCAGGAGAGCCAAAAAATTACTCGCCGTCAGGTGGATGAGAGACGATCTGATCGCGCGGAAGTAGAAATCATCCAAGTGATTCTGTGATCAACTCTACCGGAGCGCGAGTATCGCCCAGGCCTCCCACCTGCCCTTCACGGGCCTGGAATCGAAGCCGGCGGCGCAGCCCGGGCCGCGCCGCCCCACCCCGTCCGGGCCCGGCGGGCCCGGGCCGCCCTCAATCCTTCGCCATCACCGTGACATAGGTGCCCGGCGCCTCCGCCAGCGCCGGCAGCGCGCCATCGCCCGGCACGCGCGCCGGCACCATCGTGCGGTCCTGCGCCGTCACCCAGCGCTGCCAGTCCGGCCACCAGGACCCCGCCAGCTCGGTCGCGCCCTTGAACCACTCATCCGGGTCCGCCGGCAGGCTCTCATTCACCCAATGGCTGTATTTTCCCGAATCCGGCGGGTTCACGACGCCCGCGATGTGGCCGGAGGCCGCCAGCACGAAGCGCACCTTGCCGCCATAGATCTGCGTGCCGCGATAGGTGGATTTCCACGGCGCGATGTGGTCCTCCCGCGTCGAGATCATGTAGGTCGGCACCTTGATCTTCCGCAGGTCCAGCGCGACGCCATCCAGCTCGATCCCCCCCGGCTTCACCAGGTCGTTCTGCTGGTACATGCGCCGCAGGTAGAAGCTGTGCATGCGCGCCGGCATGCGCGTGCTGTCGTCGTTCCAGTAGAGCAGGTCGAAGGGGAACGGCTCCTGCCCCATCAGGTAGTTGTTCACGACGAAGGACCAGATCAGGTCGTTGGCGCGCAGCATGTTGAAGGTGGTCGCCATCTCGCGCCCCTCCAGGAACCCCTTCTTCTGCATCTTCTCCTCGAGGCCCTGGAGCTGTTCCTCGTCGATGAAGACGCCGAGTTCGCCCGCCTCCTCGAAATCCGTCATGGTGACGAAGTAGGTCGCGGACTTGATGCGCGTGTCCTTCTTCGCGGCCATATGCGCCAGCGTGCAGGCCAGCAGCGTGCCGCCCAGGCAATAGCCGATGGCGTTGACGGATTTCTCCCCCGTCGCCTGCTCGATCGCATCGAGCGCGGCGTAGGGCCCCTCCCGCATATAGTCCTCGAAGCCCTTCTCGCTGAGGTGCTCGTCCGGATTGACCCAGGACGCCACGAAGACCGTGTGCCCCTGCTCCGTCGCCCAACGAATGAAACTGTTCTTGGGGCGGAGGTCGAGGATGTAGAACTTGTTGATCCAGGGCGGCAGGATCAGCAGCGGCCGCTTCAGCACCGTCTCCGTCGTCGGCGCGTACTGGATCAGCTCCATCAGGTCGTTGCGGTAGATGACCTTGCCGGGCGTGACCGCGATATTCTCGCCGACCTTGAACTTGGTGTCGTCGGTCATGCGGATGCGGAGGTTGCCCTTGCCGCGCTCCAGGTCGGACAGCAGGTTGGACAGGCCCTTCAGCAGGTTCTCCCCGCCCGTCTCCGCCGTGCGGCGCAGCACTTCCGGGTTCGTCATCAGGAAGTTGGACGGGCTCATCGCATCGACGAATTGCCGCGTGTAGAAATCCACCTTCTGCGCGGTCTTGTGGTCCAGCCCCTCCGCCCCCTGCACCACATTGGTGAAGAAGCGGGCGCTGAGCAGGTAGGATTGCCGGATGAAGTCGAAGACCTCGTTCTCCCGCCAGGCCTCGTCCTTGAAGCGGCGGTCGCCCTTCGGCTCCTCGATCACCGGCGCCACCGGGTCGCCCATCATCCGCCGCGCGGTGTTCTGCCAGAGCGTCAGGTAGTCCTGCCAGAATCCGATCTGCGCCTGCATCAGCCGCGCCGGGTTGGTCATCAGCCGCGTCGTCATGTCGAGGAAGGCGGAGCCGATATGCGCGGGGTCGGGGCCGGTCGCGCTGCCCTCCGCCTGGCGCTTCAGGAAATCCGTGACGATCCGCTGCCCGCGCTCCGCCACATCCGCCATGGTGCGGGACACCAGCGCGGGGTCGGGCAGCCGGAAGGCACCCTTGTCCAGGCCCCCGCGATCCGCACCGTCCTGGGATCCCCCCTGGGCTCCCCCACGGGTCCCCCCTTGGGCCCCATTTCCCTGCGCCATGCGCCCCCTCTTTGCCGGGATGGTCCCGGCGCCTCGTGTTGGTCCGATTATGCGCTGCCCTCGGCCTGACCGCCATCCGCACCGCGGGGCACCCGGGCGAGGCACCCCCGCGTGACGCTTTCGCCGCCCGGTGGTTCGCGGTAACCCTGCCTTCCGCGCCCTCGGGTCGCGAAGGATGGGAAGCCATGCACCCGCGCGTCGATCGCCGCCCTGCCGATACCCCGCAGCCCCAGGCCCCGCAGTCCCAGGCCCCGCAGCCCCAGGCCGTGCTGCGCCCGGCCGCGCTGCTGCTGCCGCTGCTGGCCGCCGCCTGCGGGGAACTGCCGCGCGATGTCCAGCCCAGCTACTGGTGGCGCAACATCAGCGGCGCCTACCTCGATGAACGCCAGCCGCCGCCGGGCATGAACGCGCCCTATCCGAACCTGGCCACCGTGCCCCCGCGCCCGGTGCCGCCGGATGCCGCGACGCGCGCCGCCCTGACCGCCGCCCTGGCCGGCGACCGCGAATTCGCCCGCACGGAGCCGGAGGCGCGCCCGCCCGGCGAGCGTGCCGCCCCCGCCGCCCTGCCCGAGGGCGCCGCGCCCCCGCCGCCGCCCCGCCTGGCCGCCGCCCCCGCCATCCGCTTCGAACCCGCCAGCCCCCCGGCCGCCCCCGCCGCCGCCCGGCCCGCGCCCGCGGACCCCGCGCGCCCCGTGCCGCCCGCCGCCCTGCCGGGCCCGCCCGCCCTGCCGCTGCCCGAACTGCTCGGCCTGCCGCCGGCGCCGACGCAGGACCTGCTGGCGCCGCGCGCGCCCTGAGCCGGCAGGCGGGGATCGCGGCGGGCAACGCCCGCGGCACGGCGCCGGCCCGCCCGGCGTCCCCGCACGGTCTGCAACCTCGCACGCCGTGACGGCCTGCTGTATATCGCCCCTTCCTTCACCCCATCACCTTCATCTGGGCGGACGACGAGCATGACCGAGGAGTTCCACCGCATCCGGCGCCTGCCGCCCTACGTCTTCGCCGAGGTGAACGCGGCCAAGGCCAAGGCCCGCGCCCATGCGGAGGACATCGTGGACCTCGGCATGGGCAACCCCGATACGCCGACGCCGCCGCACATCGTGGCCAAGCTGGTGGAGGCGGTGCAGGACCCCCGCACCCATCGCTATTCCATGTCGAAGGGCATCCCGGGCCTGCGCAAGGCTCTCGCCGGCTACTATGCCCGTCGCTTCGGCGTGAAGCTGGACCCGGAGACCGAGGTCGTGGCCACGCTCGGCTCCAAGGAGGGCCTGGCGAACCTGGCCCAGGCCATCAGCAGCCCGGGCGACACCATCCTGGTGCCCAACCCTTCCTACCCCATCCACCAGTTCGGCTTCATCATCGCCGGCGCCTCCGCGCGGTCGATCCCCTATACGCCGGACGACGCCATGCTGGCGGCGATCGACCGCGCGGTGCGGCATTCCGTGCCGAAGCCGACCGCCGTCATCGTCAACTTCCCCTCCAACCCCACCGCCCTCCTCGCCAGCCGCGAATTCTACAAGGACCTGGTGGCGCTGGCGCGGAAGCATGAGCTCTTCATCCTCTCCGACCTCGCCTATGCCGAGCTCTATTTCGACGAGGCGAACCCGCCCCCCTCGGTGCTGGAGATCCCGGGCGCGAAGGAGGTGACGGTCGAGTTCACCTCCATGTCCAAGACCTACAACATGCCGGGCTGGCGCATGGGCTTCGCCGCCGGCAACCAGCGCCTGATCTCGGCGCTGACGCGGGTGAAGTCGTATCTCGACTACGGCGCCTTCACGCCCATCCAGGTCGCCGCCGTCGCCGCGCTGAACGGCCCGCAGGATTGCGTGGCGGAGATGCGGGAGCTCTACCGCGAACGCCGCGACGTGCTGGTCAAGGGCCTGCATGCCGCGGGCTGGAACGTGCCGAGCCCCGATGGCTCCATGTTCCTCTGGGCGCCCATCCCGGACCGCTTCCGCCACCTCGGCTCCGTCGGCTTCTCCAAGCTGCTGCTGGAGAAGGCGAAGGTCGCCGTCGCGCCGGGCCTCGGCTTCGGTGAGCATGGCGACGACCATGTCCGCATCGCGCTGGTGGAGAACAACCACCGCATCCGCCAGGCGCTGCGCGGCATCAAGACCTTCCTCGCCGCCGACAATGCCGGCCCCGTCGATGCCATGGATGTCGACGCCGCCTGACCCTTCCTCCCCCGAACCCTCTTCCCCCGGCGGGGGGGTTGGACGCATGCCGTCCAACGGCAGGGTGAGGGGGGCTTCGCAGACTCCGGCGACCACCGCGCTACCGCCGGCCGCCTTCCTGGAATGCATGACATGACCAAGCCCCTTTCCGTCGGCGTCGCCGGCCTCGGCACCGTCGGTGCCGGCGTGCTCACCCTGCTGCGCGACAATGCCGCGACGGTCGCCGCCCGCGCCGGCCGCCCCATCGCCGTCACCGCCGTCTCCGCCCGCGACCGCACGCGGGACCGTGGCGTCTCCATCGCCGGGCTGCGCTGGTACGACGATGCCGCCGCGCTGGCGAACGATCCCGGCGTGGATGTGGTGGTGGAGACGATCGGCGGCACCGAAGGCCCGGCCGCGGACCTGGTCCGCGCCGCGCTCGCCGCCGGCAAGCCCGTGGTCACCGCCAACAAGGCGCTGCTCGCCATCCATGGCGCCGAACTCGCCGCGACGGCGGAAGCCAAGGGCGTCGCGCTCTGCTTCGAGGCCGCCGTCGCCGGCGGCATCCCCGCCATCAAGGCGGTGCGGGAGGGTCTGGCCGCCAATGACCTGACCCGCGTGATGGGCATCCTCAACGGCACCTGCAACTACATCCTGACTCAGATGCGCGAACGGGGCATCGAATTCGCGCAGGCGCTGAGTGAGGCGCAGAAGCTCGGCTACGCGGAAGCCGATCCCAGCTTCGACGTGGACGGCATCGATGCCGCCCACAAGCTGGCGATCCTGGCGGCGCTGGCCTTCGGCCGCCCGGTCGATTTCGGGGCCGTGCATGTGGAGGGCATCCGCAGCGTCAGCGCGCTCGACATCAAGCTCGCCGAGGAGCTGGGCTACCGCATCAAGCTGCTCGGCATCGCGCGGCGGACGGAAGCGGGGATCGAGACGCGCATGCATCCCTGCATGGTGCCGGTCAGCCACCCCATCGCCCGCGTCGATGGCGTCTTCAACGCGGTGGTGGCGGAAGGCGATTTCGTCGGCCGGGTGGTGCTGGAAGGCCGCGGCGCCGGCGCGGGCCCGACGGCCTCCGCCGTGGTGGCGGACCTCATCGACATCGCCCGCGGCCGCGCGACGCCGGTCTGGGGCGTCGCCGCCTCGGCGCTGTCCCACGCGCCCTCCCTCCCCATGTCGCAGCGCGTCGGCGCCTACTACCTGCGCCTCATGGTGGTGGACCGCCCCGGCGTCATCGCCGATGTCACCGCCGCGCTCCGCGACAACGCCATCTCCCTCGAATCCATGCTCCAGCGCGGCCGCGCGCCCGGGGAGGCGGTGCCGGTCGTCGTCACGACCCATGATTGCGAGGAAGCGCAGATGCGCGCCGCCATCGCGCGGATCGAGGCGCTGGAAGCGGTGGTGGAGAAGCCCGCCCTGATCCGCATCGAGGCGCTGTGAGGGCCCCGGCCGCCCTCCTCGCCCTGCTGCTCGCGCTGCCCCTGGCGGCGCGGGCGGAAGACCCCGGCGCCTCCGGCGCTCGGGACAGTCGCTTCGCCGGCGACTGGTCCGGCACCTATGTCTGCACCCAGGGCTCCACGGGGATGAACCTGCGGCTGCGGCCGCAAGGCGATGGGCGGCTGGCCGGCGTCTTCCACTTCTTCCCGCTGGCCAGCAACCCGCAGGCGGCGGAGGGCTGCTACGAGGTGGCCGCGACCCCGGATGGCGATACCGCCACCATCCAGGCCGGCCGCTGGCTGCTGCATCCCCCCCACTACGTCACCGTCGACCTGGATGCGGAACTGGATGAGGACGGCACGCTGTTCGGCCAGGTCATCGGCCCGGGCTGCACGCTCTTCGCCGCGCGCCGCGCCGCGCCCCGCAGCCTGCCCGCCGCCTGCGGCGCCGTCGTCTCCCACCGGTGAGGCGACTTCCCCCTTCACGCCCGCCCCGGTTCGGGGCAACAAGCCTGCAGCGAATTGACGGGTCACGCGCCGCCCCCGGCCGCGTTACCCTGCTCGCCCGATCCGGAGGAACTGCCCGTGGCTGAACTCGACCGCCAGGTCCATGTGGACCGCAACCTCGCCCTGGAACTCGTCCGGGTGACGGAGGCCGCGGGCCTCGCCGCCTCCCGCTGGATGGGCCGCGGCGACAAGAACGCGGCCGATGGCGCGGCGGTGGAAGCCATGCGCAAGGCCTTCGACACCGTCGCCATCTCCGGCACCGTCGTGATCGGGGAAGGCGAGATGGATGAGGCGCCGATGCTCTACATCGGTGAGAAGGTCGGCCTCTACGCCAAGGCCGGCGGCGGGCCGGAGGTCGACATCGCCGTCGATCCGCTGGAAGGCACGACCATCACCGCCAAGGGTGGCCCCAACGCCATGGCCTGCGTGGCGCTCGCCCAGCGCGGCGGCTTCCTGCACGCGCCGGACGTGTACATGGAAAAGCTCGCGGTCGGCCCCGGCCTGCCCGATGGCGTCGTGCATATCGAGGCCTCGGTCGAGGAGAACCTGAAGAACCTGGCCCGCGCCAAGAAGTGCGAGATCACGGACCTCGTCGTCTGCCTGCTGGACCGCGACCGGCACAAGGAAATCGTGAAGCGCGCCCGCGCCGCCGGCGCCCGCATCATGATGATCCCGGATGGCGATGTCTCCGGCGTCGTCGCCGTGTCCCAGCCCGATACGGGCGTGGACATCTACATGGGCAGCGGCGGCGCGCCGGAAGGCGTGCTGGCGGCGGCCGCGCTGCGCTGCATCGGCGGCCAGATGCAGGGCAAGCTGCTGTTCGAGAACGAGGACCAGATCATCCGCGCGCGGGAGATGGGCGTCACCGACCCCAACCGCGTCTATGGGCTGGAAGACATGGCCAAGGGCGACGTGATGTTCGCCGCCACCGGCGTCACCACCGGCCCCATGCTGCGCGGCGTGCGCACCGTGCCGGGCGGCGCCATCACCCATTCCATCGTGATGCGCAGCAAGTCCGGCACCGTCCGCTACGTGGAAGGGCACCACAACTTCGCCCTGAAGCCCGCCGCGTTCCAGGGCTGAGACCATGGATGGGCTGGTGACGGATCAGGCGGCGCTCGCCTTGGGCGTCGCGCATTCCGCCACCGGCCGCCGCTGGATCTGGCGGCAGGGGGATGCGCGCATCGGCGCCGCCATCGCCCAGCGCCTGGCGCTGCCCGAACTGGTCGGCCGCCTGCTGGCCGCCCGCGGCGTGGGCATCGATGCCGCGGCGGATTTCCTCGAACCCACGCTGCGCGCGCTGCTGCCGGATCCCTCCTGCCTGCGGGACATGGATGTGGCCGCGGCGCGGCTGGCGGATGCGGTGCAGCGCGGCGAGCATGTCGCCGTCTTCGGCGACTATGACGTGGACGGCGCCTGTTCCGGCGCGCTGGCCACGCGGCTGCTGCGCGACCTCGGCTGCGCCGTCACGCATTACGTCCCGGACCGCATCCGGGAAGGCTATGGCCCCAACGCCGCCGCCATCTCCACCCTCTGCGACCGCGGCGCCACGCTGATCGTCACGGTGGATTGCGGCATCGCGGCGGAAGCCGCGCTGGCCGTCGCCCACAACCGCGCCGACATCGTCATCCTGGACCACCACAAGGCGGAAGGCCCGGTGCCCCGCGTGCGCGCCGCGGTGAATCCGAACCGGCCGGATTGCGGCAGCGGCCTCGGCCATCTCTGCGCCGCCGGCGTCGCCTTCCTGGCCGGCGTCGCGACGCTGCGCGAACTCCGCCGCCGCGGCCATTTCGCCAACCGGCCGGAGCCCCGGCTGCTGGACCTGCTGGACCTGGTGGCGCTGGCCACGGTCTGCGACGTCATGCCGCTCACGGGCCTGAACCGCGCGCTGGTGACGCAGGGCCTGAAGGTCATGGCGCGGCGCGGCCGCGCCGGCATCGCCGCGCTGCTCGACGTGGCGCTGGCCAAGGATGCGCCCAGCGCCCATACGCTGGGCTACCTGCTGGGCCCGCGCATCAACGCCTCCGGCCGCATCGACGAAGCCGATCTCGGCCTCCGCCTGCTGGTGGAGGATGACCCGGTCGAGGCCCGCGCCATGGCCGAGAAGCTGGATGCCGTGAACCGGCGGCGGCAGGAGGTGGAGGCTGATGTGCTGACCGCCGCCATGGCCGAAGCCGCCCGCCAGGTGGACCACGGCCACCCCGTTCTGCTGGTGGTGGGGGAGGGCTGGCACCCCGGCGTGGTCGGCATCGTCGCTGGCCGGATGAAGGAGAAGTTCAACCGCCCCGCCTGCGTCGCCGGCCTGTCGGACGGGCTGGCCAAGGGCTCGGGCCGGTCGCTGCCCGGCGTCGATCTCGGCGCCGCCATCATCGCCGCGCGCCAGATGGGCCTGCTGCAGACCGGCGGCGGCCACGCCATGGCGGCCGGCTTCTCCTTCCTCGCGGCGCGGGAGGGCGAGTTTCATGCGTTTCTCGACGAACGCCTCGCGCACGCCGCCGATCTGCCCGGCGCCGCCGACCTGCCGGTCGAGGGCTCACTGACCGTGCAGGGCGCCACCATGGAGGTCGCGACCCAGGTCGCGCGCCTCGCCCCCTTCGGCGCCGGGAATGACGAGCCGATCTTCGTCCTCAACCGCGCCCGGGTGGTGCGCGCCGACCGCGTCGGCAAGGAAGGTGCGACCATCCGCGCCTTCCTGGAAGGGGAGGGCGGGGGCCCGCGCCTCAAGGCCGTGTGCTTCCGCGCGAAGGAGGGTCCGCTCGCCGCCGCCCTGCTTGGCGGCGGCACGATGCATCTCGCGGGTCATCTCCGCGCGGAGAGCTGGAACGACAACGTCACGCTGGGCTTCCACGTCGTGGATGCCGCGCCCGTCTGAGGCCCTGGGCCTGGCCCCTACTCCGGCTGCACGCCCAGTTCGCGCAGGATGCGGCCGTAATTCTCGTATTCGCCCCGCACCCATTCCGTCAGCGCCTGGCGCGGCACGAAGCGCACGGGGGACCGGCTGTTCGCCAGCACCCGCAGCACCGTCGCATCCTGCAGCGCATCCCGGCAGGCGCTCTCCAGCCGGTCCAGCACCGGCGCCGGCGTGCCGCGCGGCGCATAGATGCCGACCTGGGAGAAGAGCTGCGCATCGATCCCCTGTTCCCGCGCCGTCGGCACATCCGGGAAATCCGGGTGGCGGTTGGCGGAGAACACCGCCAGCAGCCGCATCCGCCCCGCCATCACCAGCTCCGCCGCCGAACTCACGATGGCGGCGGAGAAGTCGAGCCGCCCGGCCAGCGTGTCGTTGATGTGCGGCGGCTCGCCGCGATAGGGGATGTGGTTCAGCTCGATCCCCGTCGCGCGCTGCACCTGCCAGACGGCCAGCTGCGGCAGCGAATTCGGCCCCGGGCTGCCGAAGGACAGCGCCCGCCGCCGCGCCTCCGCCACCAGCCCCGGCAGGTCCCGCATCGGGCTGTCCGCGCGCACCGCGATCGTGATGACGTTCTCGTTCGTGCCGCAGACGCCCTCGAAGCTCGCGGGCCCGATGCCGGCATTGCGCAGCAAATGCGGCTGCACCGCGATGGCGGTCACGGGCGTATGCCCCAGCGTGTAGCCATCCGCCGCCGCGCCGGCGACGACGCGCATGCCGACCACGCCCGAGGCCCCGTCGCGCGTCTGCAGCACCAGCGGCTGGCCCGTGGCGCGCTGGAAATGCTCGCCGATCGCGCGCATCAGCGCATCCGCCGCGCCGGGCGCATAGGGCATGATCATCGTCACCGGGCGTTCCGGGAATTCCGCCCGCGCCGCGGGGGCAAGGCCGAACAGCGCGGCGGCCGCCGCCAGAAGGATCCTGCGCATGGTCCTCACTCCTCGAAGATCGCGACGGCGCGGGTCCAGCCCGCCGATCCGCGATGCACCTTCACGGGGAAGCAGGCGATCATGAAGCCGGTGGGGGGCAGCTTCTCCAGCCCGTTCAGCTTCTCCATGTGGCAGTAGCCGATCTCCCGCCCCGCCCGGTGGCCTTCCCAGATCAGGCTGGCATCGCCGGTTTCCTGCACGCGGCGCCTGGTGTGGCTGAAGGGCGCGTCCCAGGACCAGCCATCGGTGCCCGTCACCCGCACGCCGCGTTCCAGCAGCCACAGCGTCGCCGCCTTGCCCATGCCGCAGCCGCTGTCGATGTAGTCGTCCTCGCCATAGCGTTCGCCCGCCCGCGTGTTCACCACCACGATCTCGAGCGGCTTCACCTCATGGCCAATGCGCTTCAACTCGGCTTCGACGTCCGATGGCTGCACGATGTAGCCATCCTCGAAATGGCGGAAATCCAGCTTCACCCCGGGCTGGAAGCACCAGTCGAGCGGCACCTCGTCGATGCGCATGCTGGGCTCGCCGCCCGGCACCGTGCGTTCGTTCATGCGGGAGAAGAAGTGGTAGGGCGCGTCGAGATGGGTGCCGTTATGGGTGCTGATCTCGACGCGCTCGACCGCCGCGTATTGCCCCTCCGGCAGCGCCTCCAGCGGCACGCCCATGTATTCGGCCATGCGCGGGCCGCTCATGTGGTGGTCGATGTAGTCGATCTTCGGCAGCATCTGCGGCGGGTCGCTCGCGATGCCGGCCTTCAGCGCGGACGAGATGTCCACGATACGTCGTGCCATTCTTGTGTTTCCTCCGTCGTCAGGCCGGTCCGTGTCAGGCGGTGGGGAAGGGCCTCGCGGGCTCGATCCTCGCACGGCATTCGCCGAAGCCAATGGGGACGAAGCCGTCCCGGCTGGCGCGGCCGGTGAACCAGACCTCGTCGCCATCCTCCAGGAAGCTCCGCCGTTCCCCGTTGGGCAGGGTCAGGCCGCCATCCTCCATCACCACCTCCGCCAGGCAGGCGCGGCCCTCGGGCTCGGGGCCGGAGACGGTGCCGCTGCCCAGCACGTCGCCCGGCCGCAGGTCGCAGCCATTGCAGGTGTGGTGCGCCACCATCTGCGCGAAGGTCCAGTGCAGGTGCCGCAGGTTGGTCGCCACGATCCGCGCCGGCGCCACCCCCTCCGCCCGCATGCGCGGCGTCGTCATCCAGCATTCCAGCGCGACATCCATGCCCCCCGCCGCCTGGTCGCCCGCCGCCATCAGGTAGGGCAGGGGCTCCGGGTCGCCCGCCAGCCGCGCAAAGGCCGGCACCGCGAAGGGGGCCAGCGCTTCCGCCGTCACGATCCAGGGGGAGACGGTGGTGGACAGGCTCTTGGACAGGAAGGGGCCGAGGGGCATCATCTCGAAGCGCTGCACGTCCCGCGCCGACCAGTCATTCAGCAGGCAATAGCCGAACAGCGATTCGCCGGCGCGCGCGATCGGGATCGGCTCCCCCATCCGGTTCGCGCTGCCGATCACCGCGCCGAACTCCAACTCGAAATCCAGCGCCAGGATCGGCCCGAAGCGCGGCGTGCCATCGGGCCCCAGGCTCTGCCCATGCGGCCGGGCCAGCGCCTCGCCGCCCACGCGCACCGTGGTGGCGCGGGAATGGTAGGCGATGGGCAGGTGCAGGAAGGCGGGCGGCAGCGGGTTGCCGGGATCGCGCCTGGCGCCCATCCGCGCGGTGTGGAAGCGGGACGCCATGAAATCCGTGAAGTTGCCGACCACCATCGGCAGGTGCAGCGCCACCTCCTCCATCGGCACCAGGCAGGCCGCCGCCCTGGCCTGGTCCGCGCTGCCCTCCGCCAGGATGGCGGAGACGCGCCGCCGCAGCGCCCGCGACGCGCCCCGCCCCAGCGCCAGCAGCGGATTGAGCGTGGGCCCCGAGGCCGCGCCCGCGGCCGCCGCCGCCTCGCCCTCGAACAGCCCGGCCGCCAGCGCCGCCGCCAGGTCCAGCACCTGGTCGCCGATCGCGATGCCGCCGCGCGGCGTCCCGCCCCCCCGGCTGAAGACGCCGAGCGGCAGGTTCTGGATCGGGAAATCGGTGCCCGCCGCCTGGGCGGAGGCCACCCAACTGCGCCGGGCGGGGTCATGGGTCTCGTCCAGCGGGGACGGTGCCTGGGCCGCATCGAGCATGGAAATGATCGCTTCCTCCGTGTTATGTCGATCATGCGAGGAATCACCGATCATGCAAGCGGAAATATATTTTCAGGACAAAATCGATGCTTGAGGCCGACCAGGCCGCCACGGCGGCGGAGGCCGTGGCCCATCGCCTGCGCCAGGACATCGTGGCGGGAGACCTGGCGCCCGCCGCCCGGCTGCGCCTGAAGGATCTGGTGGAGCGCTACGGCATCGGCACCACGCCCCTGCGGGAAGCCCTGTCCCGCCTGGTGGCGGAGGGCTTCGTGAACGGGGAGGGGCAGAAGGGCTTCTCCGTCCCCCCCGTCACCCGCGCCCATCTCCTCGACATCACCAGCACCCGGCAGATGCTGGAGCCCGAGGCGCTGCGCCTGGCCATGCAGGCCGGCGATGCGGCGTGGGAGGATGGGATCGTCGCCAGCCTGTCGGTGCTGAAGCGGGAGATCGAGCGCCGCGACCCCGCCAACCCCGCCTGGCAGGACAGCTACGAGGCGAAGCACCACCGCTTCCACCGCGCCCTGATCGCCGCCTGCCCGCTGCGGTCCCTGGCCGGCTTCTGCGATGAACTCTACGTGCAGATGACGCGCTATCGCCGCGTGATGAAGACGGTGCTGGTGGACTGGAACAGCGCGGTGCCGGTGCATGAGGAGCTGGCCCGCCTCGCCTTGGCGCGGGACGAGGCCGCGGCCCCGGCGGCGCTGCGCCACCACATCGGCACCACCGCCGACCATGTCCTGCCCGTGCTGTTCGGGGAGGCGTGATGCCCCCCCGCCGCCGCCGTGACGCTCCGCAACAATCCCGCCCTTGAACCCCGGCGCCGGCCGGGCAACATCCCGGGCATGGACCAGCATCGCACCCCGCCCGTCCTCGACATGACGCCGGATGGCCAGTTCCGGGACGAGCCCGGGCTGAACCCCGGCATGAACCCGGGCATGAACCCGGGCATGAACCCGGGCGCGCCCCCCAATGCCCGCCCGGCGACGACGCTCGACCGCATCCTCGGCAAGGTCACGGGCGTGGCGCTGCTGGTGGCGCTGGCGGCGGGCGGCCTGCTGCTGGCGTCGCTCGCCATCCTCTTCGTGGGCCTGGTCCTGCCCGTGCTGATCGTCGCCGGCGCGATCGGCGCCGGCACCCTCTGGTGGCGCATCCGCCGCCTGCGGCGCCAGGGCGTGCCCGTGCGCTTCGTGGTGGTCCGCCGCTGAGCGGACCGCCCTTCCGGGTCGATCAGGACCGCCTCTACGACGTCACCCCCCGCGGCACCGCCTTCACGGAAGGCGACCCCGCGGAGGCCGCCGCGCGGCTCGCGCGGCTGCGCTGGCTCTTCGCCCTCGGCCTCGGCGCCAATGGCCTGACCTGGACGCTGGCGGGCCTGGCCTTCGTGCTGGGTGGCCGCGCCTGGGGCGCCGGCTTCGGCCTGCTGGCGCTGGCCACCGTGCCGCTGCTGGCCCTGCCCGGAATCGCGGAAGCCCTGGCCCGCCGCCGCGCGCGCAGGCGCCACCGGGTGCGGCCGGAGAGGTTCGGGCGGGGCTGATCCCGCGTCAGCCCGGGATGCGGGCGATGACCTTGATCTCGAAGTCGAAGCCCGCCAGCCAGGTGACGCCGACCGCCGTCCAGTTGGGATAGGGCGGCTCGGGGAACATCGCCGCCTTCACGGCCATGATGGTGGCGAATTGCCGCTCCGGATCGGTGTGGAAGCTGGTGACGTCCACGATGTCGTCGAAGCCGCAGCCGGCCGCTTCCAGCGTCGCGGCCAGGTTGGCGAAGGCGCGGCGGACCTGCGCCTCGAAATCCGGCTCCGGCGATCCATCCTCCCGGCTGCCGACCTGGCCCGAGACGAAGAGCAGGTCGCCCGACCGGATCGCGGCGGAATAGGCATTGGCGCGGTAGAGGTCCTGCCGCCCCGCCGGGAACACCGCGTCTCGCTTCGCCATGGGAAGGGGTCCTGCACCGTTGCGCGAGGGGCAGAAGCCGCCCGCGCGCGGCGGGTTCCCGCGCCCTATGGCGGCGGCGCGGCGCTCTCGCCCTCGAAGGGGTTGGCCCAGGCCAGGATCACGGCATCCCCGAAGTTGAAATGGTCGTCGATCTCGCGCTCCACGAAGCGGCCGGTGCGCTTCCCGTTCACGCCGGGGAAGGGCCAGTAGGGCTCCATGCACCAGACCTTGCTGCCCTCGCTCGGCCAGATGACGTTCATATGGGCGAAGCCGGTCATGTGCTTGAAGGCGATGCAGACGGGCGTCGGGCCGATCGGCAGCCGGTTCAGCGTGGCGTTGGGCGTCTTGAAGACCATGGTGCCCATCTTCAGGCGCTGGTCGTTCCGCCAGGCATTGACCATGTATTCCGGGATCATCGCCCCATCGCTGTCGAGGCTGCGGCGATAGACCTCCATGATCTTCGCCTGTGTCCAGGAAGGCCGCCCGCCCTGCACCGCCTTCAGCCACCAGGCGAGGCAGGCGGCCCAGCAGGAATTCTCATGCGCCTGGCCGATGCTGGGAATCTTGCGATAGGACATGTTGCCGCTCCACGCCGCCGCGCCCAGGCTGGCGCGGCCGCCGCGCGGGGGTCAATGGCGCCGGGGCGCGCGTGAAACAGCACGCCATGGGCCGCGCAACAGGCGAAACCATCGGCTTGACATTTAGGAAAATTTGCCGCATCATCCGCGGTCAGCCAGGGCCCCAGCCATGCCCGCGGCGGCCCCTCGCCCCCCGGATGGCTGCCGGGGGCACCCGCGAAAACGGTGCTAAAGGCGCATAAACGGCATAATCGGCTAAACGGGGTTAGCGACTAAAAAGCCACATCACGCGGCTTTCGGCAGGGATGCGGCATTCGCCTCCGCCAGCAGGCGGTAGGAGGTGCGCCGCGCCTCCGCGTCATGGCAGGGGGTCAGCACCGCCACCTCCTCCACCCCATGCGCGGCGGCGAGCGCGCGCAGCCGCGCCACCACCTGTTCCGGCGCGCCGACCAGGGCGCGGGCGCGCATGCGCTCGATCCGCGCGAGGTCGTCGGGCGAATAGGGATAGGCCTCCGCCTCCTCCACGCTCGGCAGCGGCGGGAAGATGCCCTTGTCCCGGAACAGGCGCCACAGGGCGCGGGACTTGAACAGGCGCTGCGCCTCCGCCTCCGTCGCCGCCGTCAGCGCGAAGACCGCGACGGCGCCCTGCGGGGAGGCGAGGCGCCCGGCCTGGCCGGGATGCGGGCGGAAGCCTTCCCGGTACAGCGCCATCGCTTCCTCGGACCCGCGGCCATCGGTGATGAAATGGGCGAAGCAGTAGGGCAGGCCGAAATAGGCCGCGAGCTGCGCCCCGAAATCGGAGGAGCCGAGGATCCACACCGCCGGCCGCGTCGGGATGGCGGGGTTGGCGGCGACCATGCGGAAGGGGTGGCTCTCCGGCAGCCCGTCGCCGAGCCAGCCCATCAGGTCCTGCACCTGCTGCGGGAAGCGGTCCGCCGCCTGCGCCGCATCCGGGTTCAGCGCGAAGGCGGTGCGCCCGTCGCTGCCCGGCGCGCGGCCGACGCCGAGGTCGATGCGCCCAGGCGCGATCGCCTCCAGCACCCGGAACTGCTCCGCCACCTTCAGCGCCGAGTAGTGCGGCAGCATGACCCCTGCGGTGCCGATGCGGATGCGGCTGGTGGTGGCGGCGATGGCGGCGCAGAGGATCTCCGGCGCCGTGCCGGCATGGGACTGGCTGTTGTGGTGCTCCGCCATCCAGTAGCGGTGGTAGCCCCAGGCTTCGGCCAGCTTCGCCAGCGCCAGCGTCTCCCGGATCGCCTCATCGGCCCCGCGGCCGGCGGCGATGGTGGATTGGTCGAGGATCGACAGTGTAAGCGTCATGGCCATGATGGTGGCGCTTCCGCGCCTTAACGCCAAGGGTTGAGGGGCTGCCGATGACCGATGCCGACTTCATGCGCCACGCGATCGAGGTGAGCCGCCGCGGCATGGTCTCCGGCGCCGGCGGGCCCTTCGGCGCGGTGGTGGTGATGGACGGGAAGGTGGTGGCGGAGGGCTGGAACCAGGTCACCTCCACCAATGACCCGACCGCGCATGCGGAGGTGGTGGCGATCCGCCGCGCCTGCGCCGCGCTGGGCCGCTTCGACCTGCGCGGCGCGACGGTCTATACCAGCTGCGAGCCCTGCCCGATGTGCCTGGCCGCCCTCTACTGGGCGCGGGTCGATGCCGTGGCCTATGCGAATGACCGCGTGCAGGCCGCGGCGATCGGCTTCGACGACGAGCTGCTCTACACCGAGATCCCGAAGCCCATCGAGGCGCGCGCCCTGCCCATGCGCCGCCTGCTGGCGGCCGAGGCGCTCGAGGTCTTCGAGGCCTGGGCCGCCAAGCCCGACAAGGTCGCCTACTAGAACAGGAGGTCGAACGCCATCGTCGCCGGCCGCGGCGCCTCGGGCAGGAAGCTGTCGTCCGGCGGGCCGGCCACGGGCTGAAGCAGCGCCTCCAGCCCCGGCGGCAGCAGGCCATCCGCGAACGGCGCCCAGGCCTCCGCCCCGGGCTTCCCGGTGGCGGGCAGCGGCGTGTCGCCGAGGCTGACATCGATGGCGGGCACGGCAAGGTCGCCCGGCTTGCCGAGGCTCGCATCGACAGCAGGCGGCGTGGTGCCGTGCTGCGAGGGCGTGCCGATGGCAAGTTCGATGGCGGGCGGCGGAAGCTCGCCCGGCTTGCCGATGCTCACATCGACTGCAGGCGGCGTGGTGCCGTTCTGCGAGGGCGTGCCGATGGCAAGGTCGATGGCGGGCAGCGGCAGGTCGCCCGGTTTGCCAACGCGGATATCGATGGCGGGCGTGGGACCATCGCCCGGCTTGCCGATGCTCACATCGACCGCAGGCGGCGTGGTGCCGTTCTGCGAGGGCATGCCGATGGCAACGTCGATGGCGGGCAGCGGAAGGTCGCTAGGCTTGCCGATGCTCACATCGACCACAGGCGGCGTGTCGCCGTTCTGCGCGGGTGTGCCGATGGCAACGTCGATCGCGGGCAGCGGTGTATCACCCGGCTTGCCAACACCGACATCGATGACCGGCGTTTCGTTCGGCTTGCCGACGCCGACATCGATGGCGGGCGCGGGAACGTCGCTGGGCTTGCCGATGCTCACATCGACCACGGGCGGCGTGTCGCCGTTCTGCGAGGGTGTGCCGATGGCGACGTCGATCGCGGGCAGCGGTGTATCGCTTGGCTTGCCGACGCCGACATCGATGGCGGGCGCGGGGACGTCGCTGGGCTTGCCGATGCTCACATCGACCACGGGCGGCGTGGTGCCGTTCTGAGAGGGCGTGCCGATGGCGACGTCCATCGTGGGCAGCGGTGTATCACCTGGCTTGCCGACACCGACATCGATGGCGGGCGCGGGAACGTCGCTGGGCTTACCGGTAGTTACATCGACCACGGGCGGCGTGTCGCCGTTCTGCGAGGGTATGCCGATGGCGACGTCGATCTCGGGCAGCGGCGTATCGCTGGGCTTGCCGGTGCTCACCTCGACCACGAACGGCGTGTCCCCGTTCTGCGCGGGCGTGCCGATGGCAACGTCGATCGCGGGCACCGGCGGATCGCCCGGATTGCCGACGCCGACATCGCCGGTGGGCCCTGCGACGTCGCGCGGCGTGCCGTCGCTCGCCTCGGCCACGGGCGGCGTGGTGCCGTCATCCGTGGGCGTGCCGATGGCAACGTCGATGGCAGGACGCGGCGCATCGCCCTTGTCGCCGGCGTTTACCTCGATCACGGGCGCCGTCGCGCCCGCCTCGTCCGGCCTGCCGATGGCCGTCTCGGCCTCCGCGGGCCAGCCCGTGGCGGCATCGCTGGCCGGTGGGCTCTCGCGCGCCGGCCCGGCCGCGTCGCGGGAGGCCCAGCGCCCGCCAGGCGTTGCGGGAGCCGGGGCAGCCGCCGCCTCCGCCACGGAATCCGGCACCGCCGTGGCGACCGGCCGCGGCGCCTCGGCCGGGGCGGCGTCAGCGCGGGAGGCAGGGGCCGGGGCAGGGGCCCGGGCGGCCTCCGTCACCGGCGCCGCGCGGGGCGGGGCCGCCTCGGCCACCGGCCTCTCGTCCAGCACCGCCGGCCGCACCGGCGCCCCGGCCTCGGCCGGCATCGCCCAGGCCGCGGCCTCGGCCACGGGCGCGGCGGGCGCCGGGCCGATCGGCGCGGCCGGCGCCATCGCCACCGGCGCGCCTTCGGGCAGCACGCCGCTGCCGCGCGGGATGGTATAGGCCGGGGAGATGCTGGCCCCGAGCCCCGCCGCCGCGGCGGCGCCGATGCCCCAGGACAGGCCAAGCCCCGCGCCCAGCCCCGCGAAGCCGCTGCCTTCCAGCGCCGAGGCCGGGGCGGCCGCATCGGCGCCCGCCAGCGAATCCGGCGCATCGGCCCCGGCATCCGCCTCCTCCCGCTGCCCGATCTCCACCGCGCCGAGGCCGAGCAGCACCGCGGCATAGATGCCGAGCCCCGTCAGCCCCGGGCCTTGCGGGTCCTGCTGCCGCCGCTGCGCGCGCCGTGCCTGGCGCCAGCGGGCCAGGCTCTCGGCCTCCTCGCTGGCGGAAATCGACGGGGCCGCGGCGGAAAGCCGGGCCCGCCGCGGCCACCAGGGCTGCTTCTCCAGGAAGGGTTCGTCGCGATCGGCAGGGGCACGCAGGCGGATGCGGCGGATGAAGGCCATGGGCGGGTTCCTCCTGCCACCCACCCAAGACCATCCCGGCCGGGTCCGGTATACGATTCAGCCGGTCATTCCGGCTGCCTCGGCCACAGCTGCGTGAGGCGCCAGGCCGCGCCGCCCCTCACCACACCGCGTCGCGCAGCGCCACATTGTCCAGCAGCCCGCCATAGCTGTCATTGCCGGCGGCATCCTCGACGAAGGCCAGGAGATCCATGCCCTCCCGGCCCTCGACGATG
The DNA here is from genome assembly GCF_016805305.1 of Falsiroseomonas ponticola. Classification (GTDB taxonomy): domain Bacteria; phylum Pseudomonadota; class Alphaproteobacteria; order Acetobacterales; family Acetobacteraceae; genus Falsiroseomonas; species Falsiroseomonas ponticola. Next base: position 333,927 of record NZ_JAERQN010000003.1, read on the forward strand.
AATTCGTAGCGGGTCCATTCCTTGGTCGTGGGCTGGATGAAGGCCAGCTTCTCCTCGTTCCACATGACCACGAAGCCCTCGGTCGCCGGCTTGTCCGTGCGGGCGCGGGCATCGAAGGTCAGGACGTAGCGCGCACCGGCCTCGGCATCGACCTTCTGGCTGATCGCGTCCACCGCGCGGTCGTAGTCGATCTCGATGTGCTGGCGGCCGTCGCTGGCCTTCATGCCGCCATAGCCGGCCCAGACCTCGATCGCGCCGGCATTGCTGGTCCAGCCCGGCATCTCCTTCACCGGGGACCAGGCGCCGTCCTTGATGGCGGGCTCCTCGAAGCTGCCATTCACCAGCAGGTTGGCGCCCTTCTCCCGCGCCGCCTCGATGGTGACGGTCACCTCCTGCGTGGTGGCGCCATCGGCGGAGACCACCACCAGCGTCTCCACCAGCGCCTCGCCCCCGGCGATCTCGCGCAGCTTCTCGGCCGGGGTGTCCAGCACATAGGTCCAGGCGCCGGTCTTGGCGTCGAAGTCGAAATGGCCGAAGCGGCCCTCCAGCCCCTTGGCGTCGCCGAACACCGCCTCCCCGGCATCGAGGTCGGCGATGGAAAGCCGGCCGCCCACCTTCTCCGCCGCCCCGGCGCGGATCCTGCCCTCGGTCTCGCCCCCGATCGTCGCCGCGTCATTCGCGCCGAGGATGGTGATGGTCGCGACCGCGACGCCGGCATCGCCATCGGCATCCGTCACGCGGTAGCTGAAGGTGACCTCGGCGCTCTGGCCGGCGCGCAGCGATTGGAAGGCATCGCCGCCCGTCCAGCTGAAGGCGCCATCGGCGCCCAGCACCAGGCTGCCGCCGCTGGCCGCCGTCACCAGCCGCACCGCGGCCACCAGGTCGGCCACGCTGTCATTGGCCGTCACGTTGCCCGCGACGCTCGCCGCATCCTCGGAGACGGTGAAGCGGTCCGCCACCGCCACCACCGCGTCATCCGCCGCGGTCAGCGCCACGCCATCCACCGTCACCGCCGCGGCCTCGAAGCCCCGGACCGTCAGCGACTGCGCCGCGAAGCGGAAATCGGCCCAGGGCGTGGTCGCGGCATGCGCCAGGAAGCGCGCCAGCTCGGCCTGGAAGCTGGCCGCCATCCAGTCCGGCCGGGCCAGGGAGAAGACCAGCGTGTCGAACCCCGCGCCGCCGTCACGAACCCCGCGCCGCCGTCATAGGTATCGCCGCGGGCGCCCGCGACATCCATCACCACCCGGTCGTTGCCGCCATCGGCGAAGACCTGGTCGGCGCCGGCGCCGGCCGAGATCAGGTCATCCCCGTCACCGCCATGGACCGTGTCGTTGCCCGCGCCGGCCAGGATGGTGTCGGCGCCCGCATCACCGCTGGCCAGGTCATTGCCGGCATCGAGGTCGATGGAATCATTGCCGCCATTGGCCCAGACCACGTCGTTGCCGGCGCCGGAGAGCACGGTGTCGTTCCCGTCATCGGCCCCGATCGTGTCGTTGCCGGTGCCGCTGGTGATGCTGTCCGCGCCCTGGCCGGCCCAGACCGTGTTGTGGCCGTTGCCGGCCGCGACGGTGTCGTTCCCCGCATCGCCGGTGATGCTGTCGTCGCCCGCGCCGGCGGCGATGCGGTCATGCCCCTCGCCGCCCACCACGGTGTTGCGGCCCTCGCCGGCCAGGATGGTGTCATCGCCGGCATCGCCGTGGAGGGCATCGTCCCCGGCGCCGCCATCGACGCTGTCATTGCCCTGGCCGCCCCAGACGCTGTCATGGCCGCCGCCGGTCACGAAGCGGTCCGCGCCATCCTCGCCCCAGGCCATGTCGTTGCCCTCGCCGAGGTTCATCGTGTCGTCCCCGGCGCCGCCCCAGATCAGGTCATTGCCCGCGCCGCCATCCAGGCTGTCCGCGCCCGCGCCGGCCCAGAGCTGGTCGTTGCCCGCATCGCCCGTCAGCGTATCGGCGCCATCCTCGCCCCAGAGCAGGTCATGGCCGTCGCCCCCGCGGATCAGGTCGGCGAAGGCGCTGCCGAAGACGCCGTCATCGCCGCCGCCGGTCAGCAGCTCGATCGCATCGCTCGCATTCTGCAGGTGGAACCAGTCGGCCTGGTTGGTGGCGGTGCGGAGGATGGTGCGGGGCATCGGGGGCGGGTCCTGGCGTCTCGGCTCGCAGGGTGCAGTTGCATTCTGCAACCGGACTGCGTTCTGCCGGGATCAGTGCAGCCCCCATGCCAGGCAGGGTGCCAAGGCGAGGCGCGCTACCCCGCCACCCGCCCGAACACCGCCGTCAGCAGCGCGTAGAGCGCGCCGCCCACCAGGAACCCCACCAGCGTGCCGTTGATGCGGACATATTGCAGGTCCTTGCCGACCCGCAGCTCGATCTTCTCCGTCACCGTCGCCGTTTCCCAGTTGCGCACGACGCCCGCGATGAAGTCCGAGAGCTGGCTGCGCGCCGCCGGCAGCAGGGCGATCAGCACGCGCTCCGCCCCCTTGTTCAGCCGGGCCCGCGCGGCCTCGTCCTCCGCCAGCATGGTGCCGACATTGGCCAGCGCGCCGGCCAGCACCTGCATCGTGCGGCCCTCGGGGTTGGCCGCATCGGCCTCCATCGCCGCGCGCAGCCTGTCCCAGATATCGCCGAGCCAGGTGGCGACGGCGGGGTGGCGCAGCGCGTCGCGCAGCGCGCGGCCGAGTGCGGCGGCGCGCTCCGGGTCGTTCTCCAGCCGCGCCACCTCCGCCTTCACCCAGCCCTCGAAGGCCAGGCGCAGGTCGCTGTCGCCGGGCTCCACCTTGTCCAGCTCGGCATTCAGGGCGGAGAGCACGCGCCGCGCGATGGTCGCACCCGCCAGCCAGCCCACCAGCGCGCCGCCCTCCGCCCGGACGCGCGCGGCGATGGCGGCCTGCAGCTGATCCTCCTTCGCCGCCAGCAGGGCCTTCAGCTGGCTGACGGCCAGGTTGAACACCTCCTGGTGCCGCCCGCCCTCGATCAGCGCGGTCAGGGCGCGGGCCACCACGCGCGCCGCGCCGGGGCCGCCGGCGATGCGGGGCAGCAGGCGCGCCAGCAGGCGCCGCGCCCGGCCATCCTCCAGGCTCGCCAGGATGCGGGGCATGGTCCGCGCCAGGGCGGCGGCGGCGGGCTGGATCGCTTCCGGGTCGTTGAACCAGCCGCGCAGGATGCCCGCCAGGTCGAGCCGCCCCAGCACGCGCGCGACCTCGGCCTCCGTGAACACATGGTTTGCCACGAAGCGGCCGAGCCCGGCGCCCAGCCTTTCCTTCTGCCGGGGGATGATGGCGGTGTGCGGGATGGGCAGGCCGAGGGGGTGGCGGAACAGCGCCGTCACCGCGAACCAGTCGGCGATGCCCCCCACCAGCCCCGCCTTGGCGGAGGCCTGCAGCAGGTCCGTCCCGTAGCCCGGCGGCAGCCAGTAGCTGCCGACCAGCAGCCCCCCCATGCCGGCCAGCAGCAGCGATGCCGCCCGCCGGTGTCGTGTCAGGGCGCGCCGCAGCGCGAGGTCGGGGTCTTCGGGGGGAGGGGAGGGGAGAGGCTGCATCACGGCCCACAGCTAGGCCCCCGCCATTCGTTTTCCCAGCCATGCGCCACGCAGGGCTTTGAATGTCATCGCCGGGGCGCTACATCGGCGGTGACGTTATAAGGTAACCATGCGCCTGCCGATCCCCGACCCCCTGGCCCTGTCCTCCGGTGCCGCCGCGCGGCTGCTGCTGGCCGGGGGCGTGCTGGCCGGGCTCTGGGGCGCCGTCGCCTGGGCGCTCGCGCTGTGACGGCGCGCGGCCCCGCGGTGGAACTGCGCGACCTGACCGCGACGCATCAGCGCCACCCGGCGGTGCACCACGTCTCCGCGCGGTTCGAGGCCGGGAGCCTGACGGCCATCGTCGGCCCGAATGGCGCGGGGAAGACGACGCTGCTGCGCGCCATCGCGGGCCTGCACCGCGTCGATTCCGGGCGCGTCGCCATCTCCGGCGCGCAGCCCCGCCTCGCGCTGCTGCCGCAGCAATCCGGCATGGACCGCGCCTTCCCGATCCTCTGCCTCGATGTGGTGATGCAGGGCATGTGGTCGCGGCTCGGCGCGCTGCGCGCGGCCAGCGCCGCGGACCGGGACCGCGCCCAGGCGGCGCTGGAGGCGGTGGGCCTTGGCGGCTTCGCCCGCCGCCCGGTCGGCGCCATGTCCGCCGGCCAGTTCCAGCGCCTGCTCTTCGCCCGCCTGCTGGTGCAGGACGCCGACCTGATCCTGCTGGACGAGCCCTTCAACGCCGTCGATGCCCGCACCGCGGCCGACCTGCTGGCCGTGGTCCGCCGCTGGCACGGGGAGGGCCGCACCGTGATGGCCGTGCTGCACGACATGGACCTGGTGCGGGACGAATTCCCGCACTGCCTGCTGCTGGCCCGCGAATGCGTCGCCAGCGGCCCGACGGCCGAGGTGCTGTCTGCCGCCAACCGGATGCGGGCCCGCCGGATGGCGGAATCCTGGGACGAAGCCGCCCCCGCCTGCGCGGCGTGAGCGTCTTGGACGCGATCCTCGGCCCCTTCCTCGAATTCGGCTTCATGCGGCGCGCCCTGGTGGGCTGCCTTGCCCTGTCGGTTTCCGCGCCGCTGCTCGGCGTCTTCCTCATGCTGCGGCGGACGAGCCTGACGGCGGAGGTGCTGGCCCATGGCGTGACGCCGGGCATCGCGGCAGGCTTCCTCATCGCCGGGCTGTCGGTGCCCGCCATGTCGGTCGGCGGGCTGGTGGCGGGGCTGGCCGTCGCGGTCGGCGCCGGCGCGCTCTCCCGCGCCACGGGTGGGCGGGAGGATGCGGCGCTGACGGCGCTCTACCTTATCGCCCTCGCCCTCGGCGTCACGCTGGTGTCGCTGCGGGGCGATACGGGGGACCTGACGCATCTGCTGTTCGGCCAGGTGCTGGGGGTGGATGACCCGGCGCTGCTGCTGATGGCCGGCGTGGCCACGCTGACCCTGCCCGCGCTGGCGCTGGGCTGGCGGCCGCTCGCGCTGGAATGCTTCGACCCCGGCTTCGCGCAGGCGGAGGGCGTGGGCGGCGGCGCCTGGCACCTGGCCTTCCTCGGCCTCGTCGTGCTGAACGTGCTGGCGGCCTTCCAGGCCATGGGCACGCTGATGGCGGTGGGGCTGATGATGCTGCCCGCCGTCGCGGCGCGGCACTGGTCGCGGGAATTGTCAGGCCTTGCCTATGCCGCGGTGGGGCTCGCCGCGGCGGCCAGCCTGGCGGGGCTGCTCGGCAGCTACCACCTGGACCTGCCCTCCGGCCCCGCCATCGTGCTGGCGGCGGGGCTGCTCTGGGTGCTGTCCGTGGTGGCGGGGCCGGTCGATGGGCTGCTCGCCCGCTGGGTCCGGCGCCCGCATCTGGCGGGGTAGCGCCCCGGCTACAGCTTGCCCGGCTTCTTGCTGGCGGCGGTGATGCGGTCCACCAGCCCCAGCACCAGCGCGCCCACCAGGAACATGCCGTGGATCGCGAGCCCCCAGGTGACGGCCCGGTCGTCATAGCTGCCGATCTCCATGAAGATCTGCAGCAGGTGGATGGAGGAGATGGCGATCAGCGCCGTCGCCAGCTTCAGCTTGAGGTTCCCGGGGTCCACCGCCGCCAGCCAGCCCACCTCCTTGTCCCCGTCCCGCGGCGCCAGGCGGGAGACCAGGCTGTCATAGGAGGAGATGGCGACCATGACGACGAGGGAGGCGACGAGCGCCGAATCGAGCAGGTGCAGCAGGTCGATCAGCTGCCGGTTGTCCGACCCGTTGGTCGCGTTGGAGGCGAACTTCCACAGCTTGGCGAGGAAGCCGACGGCATAGACCGCCAGCGCGACGACCAACCCACCGAAGAACACCACCAGCAGGTAGCGGCTGGCGATGATGGCCTTGTCGATCATGCTTTGCATGTCAGTCTCCCGGTCGCGCGCCATGTGGCACTCGGTCCCGGTCTTTGGAAGATTGGCGCCATGGAAGATTGCAGGAGAGAAGCATGACCATCCGCCGCATCGCCGAGGAGCAGCGCCTGTCCGGCGCCGTGCTGGGGGGCGGCCTTCTGTGGCTGGCCGGCCAGGTGGCGGATGACCCGACCCTGGATGCGGAGGGGCAGACGGCCGACATCCTGGCCCAGATCGACGCCCTGCTGGCGGAGGCCGGGACCGACAAGCGCGCGCTGATGTCGGTGACCATCGTGCTGGCCGATATCCGCGACGCGCCGGCGATGAACCGCGCCTGGGACGCCTGGCTCGACCCCGCCGCCAAGCCCGCGCGCATGACGATCGAGGCCGCGCTGGTCGATCCGCGCTGGAAGGTGGAGATCACCGGCGTGGCGCTCGCCCCGTGAACCCGCTGCCGCCGCACCGCCTGCGGCAGGCCTGGGCGCGGTCCGTCGCCTTCACCGTGGCGCTGTCCCTGCTGGTGGCGCTGGGGGTGGGGGATGAGGGGCTGGTGCTCTCCGCCGTGGTGCTGGGGGTGGCGGGGCTCGGGCTCGGGCTGCTCTACCGGCTGTTCCCGCGCGGGCTGCACTTCGCCTTCGGCACGGCGACGGGGCTCGCGCTCTACGCCACGCTCTTCGTCGTGCTGGGGCGGGCGCAGTTCCCCCATGCGGCCGACTGGTCCCGGCCCATCGCCTTCCTGCTGCCCGTGCTGGCCTTCCTCGGCACGGTGTTCTGGCGCCGACGCGAGCTGGCGGAGGTGGCGGAGAAGCAGGAGGCGGAGAGCCTGGACCTGCTGCCTTATGCCGCGCGCTGGCTGGCCGGCGTCTCGGCCGTCGGGGTCATCTGCTTCGCCCTGCCGGTGAACCGCCTGGCGCCGGAATGGCAGGCGGCGATCCTGATGGCGGCCATGGCCGTGATCGGCGGGGTGGTGGCCCTGTCGGTCCGGGACGTGGTCCGGCTGCTGGTCGATGTCGCGCTGATCATGGAGGAACTCGGCAACCGCGCCCGCCACCTGGCGGTGCCGATCGTGGCCTTCCTGCTGATGTATGCCGTGCTGGTCATCGGCTTCGGCGCCACCTACCGCATCGCCGACGGGCTGAGCCACCACGCCCTGTTCCACGGGCCGGAGGGGCCGATCCGGCTGAGCTATTCGGATGCGCTGCACTTCTCCATCGCGACCCTGTCCACGGTGGGCTACGGCGATATCCGCCCCTCCGACGATGGCGCGCGGGTGCTGGCGAGCCTGGAGGTGCTGGCGGGGCAGCTCCTGCTGCTGTTCGGCTTCGCCGAGATCATGCGCAGCCGCCGGGTGCGGGCGGAGGGGCCGGCCGGGCGGAGCCGGGTGCGGGACCCGCATGTGGACCCCGATGGAGCCGCCGGGCATTCTCCGCCGCCGCACCGGCATGGTGGCGACTGAGGCAGCGGGACCGCGAAGCGGACACGCACGGGCCGCGGGCCTGCCTTAATTGACCGGCATTACTATCGGCGACCGAGGAGTGGACATGCGTATCCTGCTGACGGGTGGCCTGGGGTTCATCGGCTCCGCCGTGGTCCGCCGCCTGATCGCCACCACCGACCATGTGGTGGTGAATGTGGACAAGGAGACCTATGCGGCGAGCCATGAGGCGCTGGATCAGGCGCGCGGACACGCCCGCCACGTCCACCTGAAGGCCGATATCTGCGACCCCGCCGCCATGGCCGCCGCCTTCGCGGAATGGCAGCCGGAGGTGGTGATGCACCTGGCGGCCGAGAGCCATGTGGACCGCTCCATCGACGGCCCGGCCGAGTTCATCCGCACCAATGTGGTGGGCACCCAGGTCCTGCTGGAAGCGGCCCGCGCCTATTGGGCGGGCCTCGACGCCCCCCGCAAGGCGGCCTTCCGGTTCCACCACATCTCGACCGACGAGGTGTTCGGCAGCCTGGAATCGACCGAGGAAAAACCCTTCGACGAACACACGCCCTATGACCCGCGCAGCCCCTACAGCGCCTCCAAGGCGGCCTCCGACCACCTGGTGCGGGCCTGGCACCACACCTATGGCTTCCCGGCCTTCGTCTCCAACACCACGAACAATTACGGCCCCTGGCAATTCCCGGAGAAGCTGATCCCGCTGGTCAGCCTCAATGCGCTGGAGGGCAAGACCCTGCCGGTCTATGGCGACGGGTCGAACATCCGCGACTGGATCCATGTGGAGGACCATGCGGAGGCGCTGGTGCTGGCCGCCCTCCATGCCGGCAAGCCCGGCGGCACCTACTGCATCGGCCCGCGGCAGGAACGCAGCAACCTGCAGGTCGTGAAGACCATCTGCGCCGTGCTGGACCGGCTGCGCCCGGACCCCGCGGGGCCGCGGGAGCGGCTGATCACCTTCGTGAAGGACCGCCCGGGCCACGATTTCCGCTACGCCATGGACCCGACCAGCGCGGAGGTGGCGCTGGGCTGGCGTGCGAAACATGATTTCGAGAGCGGGCTGGAACACACCTTGCGCTGGTACCTGGACCATGAGGATTGGTGGGGCCCGATCCGGGCGCGGCGCTATGCCGGGCAGCGGCTCGGCGGCGTGAACACGCCGCCGGGTGGCCATGCGGCCACGGCGACGTGAACGGCGGCAGCGGAACGACGGCGGAAGGAAACGATTTCGGTGGCCATGGATAGTTGGCGCGGCAAGCGGGTTCTGGTGACGGGGGGCGCGGGCTTCCTGGGCAGCGGCCTCTGCCACGCGCTCGCCGCGCAGGGGGCGCGGGTGGTGGCGCTGGACGCCATGGTGCCGGATGGCGGCGCCAATGCCCTCAACCTCGAGGGCAGCAACGTCATGCTGGTGCGCGGCGACATCCGCGATGCCGAGCTGCACAGCCTCTGCCAGGGCATCGACGTGCTGTTCAACATGGCTGCCCAGACCAGCCATATGGGCGGGCAGAAGGACCCCGTCGCCGACATCGCCATCAATGCGGTGGCGCAGGTGCGGCTGATCGGCGTGATGCGGGAAGTGGCGCCGAAGGCGATCGTCGTCCACGCCTCCACCCGCCAGTTCTACGGCCGGCCGCAATACCTGCCGGTCGATGAGAAGCACATGGTCAACCCGCCGGATTCCAACGGCGTCTCCAAATGGGCCGGGGAGCAGTACTGGCTGCTGGAGAACCGGGTGCATGGCCGCCCGGTCGTCAGCCTCCGCCTGACCAACTGCTACGGCCCGCGCCTGCGCATCAAGGATGCGCGGCAGACCTTCCTCGGCATCTGGATCCGCCGGGTGCTGGAAGGGGAGGCCTTCGAGGTCTGGGGCGGCGAGCAGCTGCGCGACCTCACCTACCTCGACGACGTCACCGATGCCTTCCTGCGCGCCGCCAGCCATGCGACGGAGCCGCAGGTGAATGGCCATGTCTTCAACATCGGCGGCCCGCCCCCACTCTCGCTGAAGGACCTGGCGGATCGCCTGGTCGCGGCGAATGGCGGCAAGGGCAGCTATGTGATGAAGGAATTCCCGGCCGACCGCGCGCAGATCGACATCGGCAGCTACGCCGCCGATGACCGCGCCTTCCGCGCCGCCACCGGCTGGTGGCCGCGGGTGGATGTGGATGAGGGCCTGCGCCGTTCGCTCGACTGGTACCGTCCGCGCCTTGACGAATACGTGGCCTGAGGGGGCCCAAGATCATGAACGCCACCACCATCACCGTCCCGCAGGCCGATCCCGGCGCCGGCTACCGCGCCCATAAGGAGGAGATCGACGCCGCCGCGCTGCGCGCGCTCGGCTCCGGCTGGTACATCCTGGGCAAGGAAGGCGAGGCCTTCGAGCGTGAATACGCCGCCTGGCAGGGCCAGAAGCGCGCCGTGGGTTGCGCCAACGGCACGGATGCGCTGGCGCTGACGCTGCGCGGCATGGGCATCGGCCCGGGCAGCACCGTCGTCACCGTCTCCCACACCGCGGTCGCGACCGTGGCGGCGATCGAGATGACGGGCGCGACGCCGCTGCTGGTCGATATCGACCCCGACACCTTCACCATGGACCCGGATGAGCTGGTCGCGGTGCTGGACGATCCGCCGCCCGGCCTGCCGCCGATCCGCGCCATCATCCCGGTGCATCTCTACGGCCAGGCCTGCGACCTCGACCCCATGCTCGCGGCCTGCAAGGCCCATGGTGTGCAGGTGATCGAGGATTGCAGCCAGGCCCATGGCGCGACCCTGACCGGCCGCAAGGTCGGCACGATGGGCGACGCCGCCTGCTTCTCCCTCTACCCCACCAAGAACCTCGGCGCGCTCGGCGATGGCGGCGTGCTGACCACGGATGACGAGGCACTGGCCGACCGCATCGGCGCCATCCGCCAGTACGGCTGGAAGGAGCGCTACATCAGCGACGGCGTCGGCGTGAACAGCCGGCTGGACGAGATCCAGGCCGCCATCCTGCGCGTGAAGCTCAACTACCTCGATGCCGGCAATGCCCGCCGCCAGGCGATCGCGGCGGCCTATGACGAGGCGCTGTCCGGCACGCACTACGCGCCGCCCGCGCGGCGTGAGGGCTCCGGCCATGTCTTCCACCAGTATGTCCTGCGGGTGCCGGAACGCGCGGCGCTGATGGCCAGGCTGCGGGCGGAAGGGGTGGCCACCGCCATCCACTACCCGTCCCCCGTCCACCTGCAGCCCGCCTATCGCGGCCGCACGCCCTTGGGCCCGGCCGGCTGCGCGGAGACGGCGCGGGCGGCGGCGGAGGTGATGAGCCTGCCCATGTTCCCGGAACTCACCGATGCCCAGGTCGGGCATGTTTGCACGGTGCTCCGGGGGCTGTAGCAATCGGGATCACCGAACCACCGGGGATCCCAGGAAATGACGATGAAGACCGCCCTCATCACCGGCGCGGGCCGCAATATCGGCCGCGCCATCGCCCTCGGCCTGGCGGAGGATGGGTTCAACATCGTCGTCAACGGCTCCTCCGACCGCGCGGCCGCCGAGGGCGTGGCGGCGGAGGTCCGAACGAAGGGCGTCCAGGCCCTGGTCGCCATGGGCGATGTCGGCAATCCCGAGGATTGCCGGCGCATCGCGGCCGAGGCGATCGCCGCCTTCGGCGCCGTCGATGTGCTGGTGAACAACGCGGCGCTCCGCCCGCAGCACAAGTTTCTCGAACTGACACCGGAGGAGTTCCGCCGCGTCATGGCGGTGGACCTGGAAGGCGCCATCTGGCTGTCCCAGGCCTGCATCCCGGGGATGCTGGAACGCGGCTGGGGCCGGATCGTGAACTTCACCGGCATGAACGCCATCCATGGCTATGCCGGCCGCGCGCCGGTTTCCGTCGCCAAGCATGGCCTCTGGGGCCTGACCAAGTCGCTCGGCAAGGAATTCGGCCCCAAGGGCATCACGGTGAACGCCATCTCCCCCGGCCCGATCGAGGCCGATGACGACCAGCCCGGCGTGCAGACCCACCGCCACGGCTATGTCGCCAAGGTGCCGGTGGGGCGCATGGGCAAGCCGGCGGAGGTCGCGGCCGTGGTCCGCATGCTGGCCAGCCCGGGCGGCGCCTATGTGAACGGGCAGATGCTGGCGGTGAATGGCGGCGCGGAGACCTGATCGCCCCCGCGCGGCGGCGCGCGGGGCGCCGTCAAGAATTTGGACACAGCCTCGCGCGAATATGACACTAGAGTGAGGGGTCGAAGGCCTGCGGACGGGCCGGCGACCACACGCCCCCGGCCCTGACGGCATCACGGCATGGCGGGTCTTGGCATTGGGGGCGATGGAAGCGGAGCAGGACGGCCCGGCGCGCATCACGGAAGCGGAGGCCTTCCGCTTCCGCCTCCTGCGCGCCTGGGTCTCGCGCCCCGGCCGGGCGCGGGCGCTCGGCGTCCTCGCCGGCGTCATGCTCGCCATCTGCTTCCTCTCCCTCTTCATCCTGCTCGGGCAGCGGGAGGAGCGCGCGGCGTCCGAGGAAGCGCGGCGGGACGTCATCGGCGTGCTCGCCAGCGTCGTGGACCAGCTGACCCGCGCGCTGGAGACGACCGACATCCTGCTGATCGAGATGGTGCGCGGCATCGAGCAGCGGGGCCAGCCCTGGGAGATCGACCGCGTCGGCATGCGCCTGGCGCAGCTGCCGCATCTGCGCGCCGCGGCGGTGGTGAATGCGGAAGGGCGCATCGTCTTCTCGACGGAGGAGGCGCTGCTCGGCACCTCGCTGGCGGACCGGCGGTGGCTGGAGGTCTCGCCGAGCGGCACCTCCCAGCTCGCCATCGGCAGCCCGGAGCCGGGGCGGTTCTTCGGCCGGCCCGGCCAGACCATCCAGCAGGCGGGGCGCTGGAGCATCCCGCTGCTGCGCCCGATCCTGGACCCGAACGGCCTGCCGGGCGGCTTCGTCATCGCCCTGATGAACCCGGAATACCTGACCGCTATCGGCCAGCGCGCGGCGGAGGCCTTCAACGTCTCCGTCCGCTTCCACCGGCTGGATTCCGTGCTGCTGGCGCGGTCCGATGGCGGGGTGGGGGGGATCGGCGTGGCGAACCCCGCCGCCTGGCTGTTCCGGGACTACCTGCCGCGGCTCGATACCGGGTTGCAGGCGGTGGAGGACAGCACCGGCACGCCCGCCACGGCGGCCTTCGGCGTGACCGCCACCGGGATGATGGTGGTGGAGGTGTCGCGGGCGCTCGACGTCATCATGGCGCCGGTGCATCGCCACCAGCTGGAACTCGGGCTTGGCATCGGCGTGCTGGCCGTCGTCACGCTGCTCTGCCTGGCGGTGATGATCCGCTTCAGCCGCCTGGTGCAGGCCCAGCAGGATGCCGCCCGCGCGGCGGAGGAGCGCCACCAGATGGCGGCGCGGGAGACGGCGCTGCTGCGGTCCAGCCGGGCGGAGACGTCGCGGCTGCTGGATGGCGTGCCGACCCTGATGTTCCAGGTGGAACTGCCCCCCGGCGCGCCCCCGCGCTACCGCCGCATCGGCGGCAATGTGGAGGCGGTGACGGGCTGGCCCGCCGCGGTGATCGAGGCGCCCGGCGGCTGGGCCGCGCTGCGCGCGCCGGAGCCCGATGCCTTCGAGGAGTTCATGCTGACCGTGGCGCGGGAGGGACGGGCGGAGCGCGAATTCCGCCTGCGCCAGCCCGATGGCGGCGGCCGCTGGTTGCGCACCGTGGCGGCCGTGTCCGAACGGCGCGGCGACGGGGTGGTGGAGATCGTCGGCTACACCGCCGATGTCAGCGCGGAACGCGAACGCGCGGGCCAGCTGGCGGCGGCGGGGCGCCTGGCGTCGCTGGGCGAGATGGCGACGGGCCTGGCGCATGAGCTGCGCCAGCCGCTGACGATCATGTCGCTGGCGGCGCAGAACCTGCAGAAGGCGCTGGATTCCGGCCGGCTTTCCGCGGCGCGCCAGCGGATCGAGCGGATCGTCGAGCAATCCGCCCGCGCCGGGAACATCATCGAGCATCTGCGCCGCTTCGCCCGCGGGTCGGACGAGGCCGCGCCGCCCGAGCCGGTGCCGCTGGACTCCGCGGTGGAGGGGGCGATGACGCTGGTCGGCGGGTCGCTGCGCGATGCCGGCGTCGCCGTCTCCGTGGAACTCGGCGCGCCCTCGCCCGTCGTGATGGGGCATCTGGTGGCGCTGGAGCAGGTGCTGGTGAACCTGCTGATGAATGCCTGCCACGCCATGGAGGAACTGCCGGAGGGACGGCCCCGCCACATCGCCATCGCGCTCGGCGCCACGCCGCCGGAAGGGCGGGTGGAGCTGCTGCTGCGCGACACCGGCGGCGGCATCGCGCCCAAGGTGCTGGCCCGCATCTTCGAACCCTTCGTCACCACCAAGGGCGTGGACAAGGGCACGGGGCTCGGCCTGTCCATCTGCCATGGCCTGGTGAAGGCCATGGGCGGCGGGATCGCGGCGCGGAACGAGGGGGAGGGCGCCGTCTTCACCATCACGCTGCGGGAGGCGACGGCCGCGGATCAGCCGCCGCGGAGGGAGACGCCGGCGGCTTTCCATTCCATGCCGGCATCCAGCGGATAGATCGGGCGCGGCACTTCCCGCCACGGCACGCGCGTCAGCACCACCGTCGTCAGGCCGGGGACATCGACCTCGATGATCCGGTCCGGCGTCCAGATGTCGTCGAAGCCCGCGCGGAAATGCCCGCGGGACTTCACCACCAGCGACCGCACGGCGCGGAGATCGACGCCGAGGGATTCCACCATGCGCGGTTCCGCCAGCTGCCGGCGGTTGGTGACGACGGCGACGCGCACGCCGCCGATGCGCAGCAGCGCCGTGGGCCCGGTGGAGACGCTGCGGCCGCGATAGATGCCGCGGCGGCCGACGACCTCCCCATCGGTCAGCGCCTCCACCACCGCCTCGGCCTCGAAGGGTTTGGAGAAGATGTTGGTCTCGTCCCGGTTGAAGCGGGCGGTGAAGCGCGAACCCAGGCCGAGCGCATGGGCTTCCGCCGCCAGCGCCGGGTCGTTGTGGATGCCGAAGACCGCGCCCTCCACCCCCGCGCGCACGAAGGATTCCAGGATGAAGGCGGTATTGCCGCGCCCGCCGCCGCCGGGATTGTCGGCGACATCGGCAAACAGCAGGGAGGGCGCGGCGGGGTCGCGCCCGGCGGCGAGTGCCAACGCGGTCGCGTCCTCCAGGCTCGTCAGGTTGGTGATCCACCTCTCCCGCGTGGACCAGATCCAGTCCGCGATCTCCGCCGCCACCTGCCGCGCGCGGTCGCCATCGGTGCGGGTGGTGACGATGACCGAAAGCCCGTTCTTCGGCGTATCGCCGAGCGAGAAGCCGGAGGAGATGGAGACGTTCAGCACCTCATGGTCCAGGTAGCGCTGGCCATGGGCGATGGCGTCGGCATAGGGGCCGGCGGTGGTGTTCTGGCTGGTGGCGGGCGGGATGAAGGGCAGTTTCACGAAGGCGCTGCGCGGCCGCATGCCGCCCAGCATGGCGCGCATCACGGCCGCGCATTCCGCGCCCCGCTCCGCCTGGTCCACATGCGGGTTGGTGATGTAGGCGGCCAGCATGTCGGCGGCCTCCACCATCGACCAGGCGACATTGGCGTGCAGGTCGAGCGTGCCGAGGACGGGCACATCCGGCCCGACGATGGCGCGGACGCGCCTCAGCAGCGTGCCATCGGGGTCCCGGTCCACCGTCGCCGTCGCGGCGCCATGGAGCGCGAGGAAGACGCCATCGAGCGGCATGGCCGCCCGCAGCGCCGCCTCCAGCCGCGCCACGACATCGTCGAAGACATCCTGGTCCATGGGGCCGGAGGCGCCGGCCGTCGCGGCGATGGTGAAGACGGGCTGCCAGGGCCGCCCGGCATCCATGGCGCGGATGAAGCCTGAAAGCCCGGCCGGCGCGCGGGGCGCGGGCTTGGCGAGGTCCGCCGCCAGGGCCTCGCCTTCCAGCCAGCAGGAAGCCTCGAACTCCGCCCTTGTGGCGACCGGCGCGTGCCCGTTGCTCTCCAGCATGAAGCCGCCGAGGGCGATGCGTGGTCCGGCCATGATGCGTTTCCCCTGAAGCGGGCGAAGCCTATGGCCGGGGCGCTGGCGCGTCCATGCGGGGGCGGGCAGGATGCAGGCGGGGCGACGGGAGGCCCGATCCATGAAGAAGACGATGATCGCCGCCGCGATGCTGGCGCTGGGGGCGGGCGCCGCGGCCGCGCAGAACCTGACCATCGCGACCAGCCTGTCGCTCAACACGATGGACCCGCATTTCTTCAACGGCTTTCCGGCCGGGTCCGCCCATCCGCAGATCTGGGACGGGCTGACGGAGATCGACGAGAACCTCCAGGTGAAGCCGGCGCTGGCCACCGCCTGGCGGCTGATCGATGCCAATACCTGGGAATTCGACCTCCGCCCCGGCGTGCGCTTCCATGACGGCACGCCCTTCACCGCCGCCGACATCGCCGCGACCTTCGCGCGCGTGCCCAACGTGCCGAACAGCCCCGCGCTGTTCACCAGCTTCATCCGGCCCGTGCGCGAGGTGACGGTGGTGAACGACACCACCATCCGCATCACGACCTCCACACCGACCGCGACCCTGCCGGGCGACCTGGCCCGCGTGCTGCTGCTGTCGGCCAGGGATGCCGGGCAGACCACCAGCGAGTTCAATGCCGGCCGCGTCAACGGCACCGGCCCCTATCGCTTCGCCGGCTATGTGAACAGCGAGAGCCTGTCGCTCACGCGCGCCGACACGCATTGGGGCCCGCGCGCGGCCTGGGGCAACGTCACCATCCGCACCATCGCGCGCGATCCCTCCCGCGTCGCGGCGCTGCTGGCGGGCGATGTGGATGCGATCGACCAGGTGCCGACGGGCGACAAGGCGCGCATCGCCGCCGATCCGCGCTTCCGCCTGTTCAGCGGCCCGGCGGCCGTCGTGCACTACATCGCGCTCGACAGCGCGCGGGCGGAAAGCCCCTTCGTGCAGGGGCGGGATGGCACGCCGGTGCGCAACCCGCTGATGGATGTGCGCGTGCGCCAGGCACTGTCGATGGCGATCGACCGCAACGCCATCGTGACGCGGCTGATGGAGGGCAGCGCCACCGCCGCCAGCCAGTTCCTGCCCAGCAGCATCGACGGCACCAGCCCGAACCTGCGCCCCACCCCCTTCGACCCCGCCCGCGCCCGCGCCCTGCTGGCGGAAGCGGGCTTCCCCCAGGGCTTCCGCCTGACCCTGCACGCCACGACCGACCGCTACCCGAAGGATGAGCAGATCGCCCAGGCCATCGCGCAGATGTGGAACCGCGCCGGCATCCAGGCCTCGGTCGCCGGCGTCGCGGGCCAGGTCTTCTTCACGGAGGCGACGCGCCAGGCCTATTCCGCCTTCATCGCGCAATACGGCACCAACGAGGCCGGCGAGGGCCCGCGCGCCGTGGTGCACAGCTTCGAGGCCGGGCGCGGCTACGGCAACGCCAACCGCACGCGCTATTCCAACCCCCGCGTCGATGCGCTGATCCAGGAAGCGATGGCGGAGATCGACCCGGATCGCCGCCGCACGAAGCTGCACGCCGCGATCGACGCGGCCTTCGAGGATGTGGCGCTGATCCCGGTCTTCCATCCCTCCTGGGACTTCGCGGCCAAGCGCGGCATCACCATCACCAGCCGGCCGGAGCGGCGCTTCAACGCGCTGATGATGCGGCCGGACTAGGCTTGAAACCTGACTAGGCTTGGGCCAGGCGCCGGTTCGCGGCCTCGAACAGCCCGACATTCTTGACCACGTCATAGGGCTGTTCGGTCAGCGTCTCCGGCTCCCACTCGCTGCGCTCGGCGGCGAAGAAGTCGCCGAGATAGACATGGATCGCCCCCGTCAGCCGGCCCAGCGGGTTGGTGACGGAATGGATGATGTCGCGCCCCATCGGCATGCAGTCCCGCGCGCCGAGGGATTTGGCGCCCGCGGCCTCGATCCGTGGGCCGTCCTCGGTCTCGATCCGGCGCCAGAAGATGTTGTCCTCCCGGCCGGAGAAGATGCCGATCACGGCCTCCATCCGGTGGTTGTGGGGCATGATGGTCATGCCCGGCCCCCAGGCCAGGTTCAGCACCGTCAGCCCCGGCCGGTGCAGCAGCTTCTGCACGCCCGCCCTCTGCGGCTCGCCCAGCCGGGCGACCAGCGCGGCGGGGTCGGCCACGGCGCGGGCCACCACCTCCCGCAGCGCGCGGGGGTGCCCGGCCTCCGCGGCGTCGCTGCAATCCGCGAGGAAGCGGTCGAGGTCGAAGGGCATGGCAGCCTCCCTGAAGCCAAGGCGCATGGTCGCGAGGGCGCGCCAGGGCGGCAACGAAAAAAAGCGCAACGATTCGGCGGCCGGCGCGCCGCCCTGCCTGAAAGCGCGGCGGTTTCGTCGGGCCGGCGGCTCGCCCCCCGATTTCGCGCTGGCGCCGCCTTGCTTCGCAGGTGCAGCATCCCGCGCATGCCCGACGTCCAAGCCCCCGCCCCCGACCGCGTCGCCGACACCCTGGCCGAGCTGCTTGCGCGGTTGAAGGAGGCGCGGGAGGCGGCGGCCCACGACCCCTTCGGCGATCCCGTGCTGCTGATGGCCCTGGCCGTCAGCCGGCGGCTGGATGACGGGCGGCTGGATGCGCCCGCCATCGCCGCGCTGATCGGCCGCATCGCCGATGACGCCGCCGCGGAGCGTGCGCAGCGCCTGGCGCGGTATGTGGGGCTGGACCGCGCCGGCGGGCTGGATGCGCTGGCGGCGCGGCTGGTGCGGCCGGACCCGGATGACAGCCCCGTCCCCTTCGCCGCCTACCGGGAAGCGGTGGAGCGCCCGCGCTTCGCCGCCGTCTTCACGGCGCATCCCACCTTCTCCCTGCCGCCCGGCACCAATGCCGCGGTGGCGGCGGCGGCTTCCGGCGGCACCATGCCGCGCGGCCTGGCCCATCGCCCCGCCGCGCCGACGCTGACGGAGGAATTCGTCCAGGCCGCCGCCGCCATCGCCCGCGGCCGCGATGCGCTGGATGAGCTGGCGGCCGCGCTGCTGCTGGCGGCGCAGGGCGTCTGGGGCGATCGCTGGCAGCAGCTGCGGCCGGCGCCCGTGCTGCTTTCCACCTGGGTCGGCTACGACACGGATGGGCGCACCGATATCGGCTGGTGGGACACGATCGGCCTGCGGCTGACGATGAAGCGCCTGCAGCTGCAGCGCCTGGCCCAGCAACTGGCGCCGCTCGGCGAATGTGCCGCCGCGCTTGCCGCCCGCCTGGCGCTGGCGGAGGAAGCGGTGGCCGCGCAGCTGGAAGCCCTGCCCGGCGGGCCGAAGCCCGATGAGGTGCAGGCCTTCGCCGCCGTGCTGGTCGGGCGGCGCGACGACGCCATGGTGGACCCCGCGCCGCTGCTGGCGCTGTTCCCCGCGGCCATGGCGGCCGCGCCGGATGATGCGGCGCGCATGAAGCTCGCGGTCGCGCGCGCGGGCCTCGCCGCGCATGGGCTGGCGCTGGCGCATACCCATACGCGGCTCAATGCCAGCCAGATCCACAATGCGCTGCGCCAGCGCCTTGGCCTGACGGCCGCGCCGGATGACATGGCGAGCCGCCGCGGCCTGCTGGCGCAGATCAACCAGGCGCTGGCGGAGGTCGTGCCCCAGCCCGTCGATTTCGGCGCGCTGCTGGCGGAACAGGCCTCCGCCGCCAAGCTGATGATGACGGTGGCGCAGATCACCAAGCACGTCGATTCCTCCCAGCCCGTGCGCTTCCTGATCGCGGAGACGGAGACGGGCTACACGCTGCTCGGCGCGCTCTGGCTCGCGAAGCGCCTCGGCATCGCGGAGCGGATCGAGATCTCGCCGCTCTTCGAGACGGCGGAGGCGCTGGAGCGTGGCGACCGGGTGGTGGAGGAGGCGCTGCGCAGCCCGCATTTCCGCGACTACCTGCGCGCCCATGGCCGGCTCTGCCTGCAATTCGGCTATTCCGACTCCGGCCGCTATGTCGGCCAGCTGCCGGCCAGCTACCTGGCGGAACGGCTGAAGCTGCGGCTGGCGGACCAGCTGCGCCGCCATGGGCTGGCGGATCTCGAGCTCGTGCTGTTCGACACGCATGGGGAGAGCATCGGCCGCGGCGGGCATCCGGACAGCCTGGCGGATCGGCTCGACTACCTCTCGCCCCCCCAGGCCAGGGCGGCGCTGACCAAGGTCGGGCTCAAGCTGCGGGAGGAGAGCAGCTTCCAGGGCGGCGATGGCTACCTGCTGTTCGGCACGCCGCAACTGGCCGCCGCCACCATCGCCCGCATCGCGGAGCACGCCTTCGCGGCGCCGGAGCGCGAGCCCGATCCGATCTATGCCGAAAGCGACTGGGCCGCCGATTTCTTCGCCACCATCCGGCGTGAGATGCAGGCGCTGGTGGAGGACCCCGGCTATGCCGCGCTGCTCGGCGCCTTCGGGCCCGGGCTGCTGGACCGCACGGGGTCACGCCCCGCGGCGCGGCAATCGGACATGGGCGGGCCGTCCCGCATCACGCATCCGAGCCAGCTTCGCGCCATCCCGAACAACGCCATCCTCCAGCAGATGGGGTGGCTGGCGAACACGCTGCACGGCCTCGGCGCCGCAGCGGCGGCGAACCCCGATGCCTTCGCGGACCTCCGCGCGCGCAGCCCGCGCTTCGCGCGCGCGCTGGCCATGGCGGCGCGGGCGGCGGCGAGTTCCGATATCGGCGTGCTGCGCGCGGCGGTCGATACGCTGGACCCCGGCCCCTGGCTGGACCGCGCCGGCGCCACCCAGCGCCCCGGGCGGCGGGAGGAGCTGATGGCGGTGGCGGAGGCGCTGGAGAAGCTCGACCTCTCCGCCGTGGTGGTGCGGATGTTCCGGCGCCTGCAGGCGGACCATTTGGCGCTGCGCGCCGCCTGGCCGGACCTGCCGCGCATGCCGGACCGGCTGGTGCTGCTGCATGCGCTGCGCCTCGCGCTGATCCACCGCATCTGGCTGCTGGCCGTGGCGCTGCCGGAATTCAGCCCGCGCCACGGCGCGACGCGGGACAGCCTGGTGGCGGGGATCCTGCAACTCGACGTGGAGCGTGCCCTCAAGCTGCTGGCGGAGGTCTTCCCGGCCAATCCCGACCCGTCATCGGGGCTCGATTTCCACGAGCCGGCGCCGGAGCGCACCAGCAATTCCTATGCGGCGGAACATGCGACGCTGTTCCAGCCGATGGGGCAGTTGTTCGCGCTGGTCCGCGAATGCAGCGCGGCCATCGTGCATGAGGTGGGGGCCTTCGGATGAACCTCAGAAGCCGAGGCACACCGCCTCGGTCGTGACCATCACGCTCTCCTGCCGGAAGCGCTCCCGATAGGTGGCGATGACGGGGGCGAGGCGCCGCTGCGCTTCCGCCGCATCGCCATCCGGCAGCGCCACCACCAGCACCTTGCTGCGCTGGCGGCTGATGGCGCCGCTGCGGCCGCGCCACTGGCCGGCGCCGTCCAGCACCGTCAGGCCATCGGGGAAGGCGGGGGTCACGGCCTGGTCCATGAAGCGGGCCCATTCGGCGTCGGTGACGATCTCCTCGCCGCCCGCCGTCCGGCCGAAATAGGCGCTGGCGACCGTCGCGGGGCCGAGGCCGGGCGGGCAGGGGGGCTGCGTGGCGCAGCCGGCGAGCAGCAGCAGGGACAGCAGGGCAGGGCGCATGGCGCGCAGCCTACAGCCCCCGCGCGGCGCGGCGAAGCATCAGGAAACCGCCGAAGCAGATCGCGGCGATGACCGGCAGCGCGACATCCGCCCCCGCATTCAGCAGCAGCGGCGCGAACAGCACGGGCGCCACCGCCATGGCGAAGGTGACCGGCGCCATCACCTTGCCCGCGACGGTCGCGTAGCCATCCGTGCCATGCAGCTCGATCAGCGTCGCCGGGCGCATCACGCTCATCACGCCCGACGCCAGGCCGTAGCACAGCACGAAGACCGGCACGGTGATGGCGGGGCCGAGCCCCGGCGCCAGGACATGCCCGACCAGCGGCAGCAGGATGGAGGCCGGCATGGCCAGCAGCGCGAGGGAGGCGACCGTCATCGCCCGCAGCTTCGCGCCGCCCAGCATGTCGATCAGCCGCGCCGCCACCTGCGCCGGGCCGGTGAGGGAGGCCCAGAAGATGGCGCTGCCGCGATCCATGCCCAGCGCCTCCACCACCGCGACCATGTTGGCCAGCAGGGAGGAGCCGACCAGCACCTGCGTGGTCATGGCCGCCGACAGCCAGCGCAGCCTGGCCGGCAGCCGCGGTGCCCGGCCGCGCGGCGCCCGTTCCCGGCTGCCGCGCGGCACCAGCCAGGCATGCAGCGGCAGGGCCAACACCAGGTGGGACGCCGCCGCGCCCAGCACGGCGACCCGCCAGCCCCAATGCGCCTCCGCCCAGGAAAGCGAGGGCCAGGCGACGGCGGCGGAGAGGCCGGAGATGGCGGCCAGCGCCGCGATGCGCCGGCGCGCGCCCTCCGCCCCCAGCGTCGCCAGCGCGGCGTTGCTGGCTTCGGACAGGGTCATGGCGGCGGCGATGCCCAGCAGCAGGCAGGCCAGCAGCGCCACCCAGGGGCCCGGCGCGGCGGCCAGCACCACCAGCCCCGCGGCATAGAAGGCGGAGCCCGCCACCATCACGGCGCGCGGCCCGCGCCGGTCGATCAGCCGCCCGACCGGCGGCGCCAGCAGCCCCGCCAGGCCGAGCTGCACCGCGACGATCAGGAAGCTGGTCCCGGCCGGCAGGCCGAGGTCACGCTCGATCGCCGGCCCCAGCACGCCGGGCACGAAGTAGCCCGTGCCCCAGCCCAGGATGAGCGAGACGCCGAGCGCCGCGACGACGGCCCAGCCCGGCGGGGACGCAGTCCCTCGCTCCGGCGGGGACGCGGTCCCTCGCCCCGGCGCGGGGCTTGTCGTCAAGCCGTGGTGGCGAGCAGCAGCACGCCGGCGGAGATCAGCCCGATCGCCGCCAGCTTCTGGGCGCCGAGACTCTCCCCGAACACCGCCCAGCCGATCACGGCGATGACGACGTAGCTGGCCGCCGTGCAGGGCAGCGCCACGCTCATCGGGATCTTGCGCAGCGCGATGATGTAGAGGAGCGCGGCGCCGCCATAGGCGCCGAGCCCGATGATGGTCTGCCAGCGGAAGAGCTGGTCGAGGAACCCCGTCTCCGCCGCGACGGAGCCCGAGGCGCCCGCCTTCAGCAGCACCTGCCCGATCAGGGAGGTGGAGATCGCCGCGGCCAGCGTGATCCAGGCGCTCAGCATCGGGGCTGTCCCTCCACGCGGCGCGTCACGACACCACGCGCACCCGGTTCGCCTCGGCCGCCGGCGCCGCCTCCGCCTCCGGCTCCGCGGCGGGCATCACCTCCCGCACCACGCCCTGGGGCTTGCCGTTGGCGGAGAGGAAGGCGCGGCCGACATATTCGCCGAGCACGCCGAGGATGAGGAACTGCACGCCGGAGACCAGCAGCACCACCGTCATCATCGAGGCCCAGCCCGAGGGCGTCTCCCCGCTCAGCCCCTCGAAGATCACGATGGCGGCGGCGACCAGGCCGAGGATGCCCATGACCAGCCCGGCCAGGATCGCCATGCGCAGCGGCAGGACGGAGAAGTTGGTGGCCAGGTTCATCCACAGCAGCACCAGGCGCTTCAGCGTGTAGTTGCTGCGCCCCTCCGCCCGCGGCAGGTGCTTCACCTCGATGCTGTCGAGCCGCTGCGTGACCTGCATCAGCAGCCCGTCCACATAGGGGTAGGGGCCGCTGTACTTCGTGACCTCCCGCACGGCGAGCGCCGACATGCAGCGGAAGGAGGAGAGGTAGAGGCCCTTCGGCTTGTCCAGCAGCAGATCCGCCACGCCATTGGCGAAGCGGCTGCCGAGGTTGCGCCAGCCCTCATGCTCCTTCTTCGCGTAGCGCGTATAGACCACGTCCCAGCCGCCGAGGCGCGCATGGTCGTAGAGGCGGATCACCTCCTCCGGCGGGTTCTGGAGGTCGTCATCCATGGTGATGACGTAGGCGCCGCGGGCATGCCGCAGGCCGGTCATCACCGCGTTGTGCTCGCCGAAGTTGCGGGCATGCTCGATGTAGGTCAGCGGCACGGTCGCGCTGCGCTGGAGCTTGCGGCAGACCTCCCCGGAATTGTCGGGGCTGCCGTCGTTCACCAGCACGATCTCGATCCCGCCGGCGGGGCGCAGCGCGGACAGCGCCTCCACCAGCGCGCCGACGGTGGTGGCGCCGCGATAGACGGGCACCACGATGGAAAGGCCGACCGGGCGGCCGGTCATGTCAGTCATGTCTGCGGTCTCCATCACGGGCGCGTGGCGATGACGAGCACGGAGCCGCCCGCCGGCATCGGGATGCCGGACAGGCCGATCCGCCGCTCCGTCTCCGCGACGGCGTGCAGGGTTCGGTCGATCCAGGGGGGGAAGTGGGTGACGTCGCTCGGGGCATCGGGCTTGCGGTGCAGGACCTTGCGCTGAAGGGCCATGAGAGGCAGCAGCAGCCCGTTCCAGTACCGGGATACAATCGCGGTGAAGCCCGCCTGTTCCATCATCGCCGCGGCACCGGCGGCGGTGTAGCGGCGGGCGGTGTGCACGCGCGCGTCATGCGCGCTGCGCAGCCATTCGAAGGCCGGCAGGTTCAGCACCACCGTGCCGCCCGGGCGCAGCACGCGATGCAGCTCCGCCAGGCCCCGGGCGGGATCGACGCCGGCATGGCAGATCACGTCGATGCTGACGGCGGCGCCGAAGCTGGCATCGGCGAAGGGCAGGGCGTTGGCATCCCCGGCCACCACGGGCCAGCCGGATTTCTCCATCGCCCGGCGCGCCGCATCCGGCAGGTATTCCAGGCCCATCGCGCCGCGGCCGGGCATGGCGTCCCGCAGGCGGCGCAGGAAGCCGCCGGTGCCGCACCCCGCATCCAGCACGGGGCCTTCCGGGCCGGGGCGGGCGCGCAGCGCGTCCAGCACCCGGGCATGGGCGGCCTTGAACCACCACATGCCATCCTCGGCGGCGTCCATCAGGGCGTATTCGGCGGGTTCCACGCAACCGTTGTGGCCGTGGACCGCGGCGAGGGCAAGGCGGGACCGCGACCTGCGCAGGGCAGACCCGCCGCAAGGACGCCGCAATGCGGTTGCACCTTAACCCCTGCGGCCCGAGGATGCGCCCGCCGATGACCCCGCCGACCACCCCGCCGCACCAGGCCGCCCAGGCCAGGGGTGCCCACCCCCTGCATGGCGCGGAGGCGCCCGCGCGCGCCAGCGCGGCCGAAGCCGCGCAGCCGGAGCGCCCCGCCATGACCATGGAGGCGGAGACGCGCGCCCGCCTGCTGCGCGCCCTGGCCCTGGCGCCGGCCGTCGCCTTCCTGCTGATGGTGCTGGCCCCGCCGCTCAATCACGATGTCGCGGCCATCCTGAATTTCGCCGAGCGATGGGTGGCGGGCGAACGGCTCTACCGGGACCTGATCGACGTCAACCCGCCACTGATCTTCGTCCTGACCGCCATCCCGGCGCTGATCGACCGCTTCACGCCGCTGGATGCCGTGCAGGCGCTGCAGGCCTGCGTGCTGGGCTGCTGCGCCTTGGCCTGGCGCTTCTGCGTGGCGCTGCGGCGGGACCAGCGGGAGGGCCCGGTGGAAGCGGCGGTGCTGGATGCGCTGGTGCCGCTGACCTGTCTGCTGGCGGCCTACGATGTCGGCCAGCGCGAACAGCTGATGGCGCTGTTCGCCCTGCCCTATGCGCTGCTGGCCGCGCGGCGGATGGAAGGGCAGGCGACGCCGACGGGCCTCGCCCTTGGCGTCACCCTGGCCGCCGCGCTGGCCTTCGCGCTGAAGCCGCATTTCCTGGCCGTGCCGCTGCTGGTGGAGGCGCTGGTGCTGTGGCGCCGCGGGTCGGCGCCGGCGCTGCGCGACCCGCTGCCCTGGCTGATGGCGACCGTCTGGCTGCTCTACCTGGCGACGCTGCCGCTGATCTTCCCGGACTACCTCGGCCACGTCGTGCCGCTGGTGATGGATTTCTACCTCGGCACCGGGGGGCTCGGCGTCTTCGCCGTGCTGCTGACGGACAAGATGGGATCGGCGGTGGTGGCGGTGCTGCTGCTGCTGCCGATGCTGGCCTGGCGCGGGGCGGGGCCCGGCGCGCGGGCGCTGGGCGCCGTCGCCGTGGGGGGCATGCTGTCCGCCATCGTCCAGCACAAGGGCTGGTCCTACCACGTGGTGCCCATGGCCATGGCCACGGCGCTGGCCGGCGGCTGGGTGGCGGCGCGCTGGTTCGACCGCGCCCTGCCATCCGGCCGCGCCATCGCCGCCGCGCCGATGCTGGCCATCGCCTGCACCTTCGCCATCGCCGCCGTGCATATCCGCGGCGAAAGCCCCTGGCGCCAGATCTGGTACACGACGCTGTCCGACGGCCAGCTCGCCGCCGCCCTGAAGCGGGAAGTGGCCGGGGAGCGGCTGCTGGTCCTCTCCCCCGACATCTACCCGGTCTATCCCGCGCTGAACTACGCAAGGGCGCGATCGACGCTGCGGACCATGAACCTCTGGCTGCTGGTCGGCGCCTATCCCGATTGCCCGGAAGGCGCCGCCCGCTACCGCGAGCCCTGGGAGATGTCGCGCCCCGAATTCCTGGTCTATCGCACGGTGGCGGAGGACTTCGCCCGCGCCCCGCCCGGCGCCGTGCTGGTGGCCAAGCGGTCCGGCATTCCGCGCTGCGGGGCGGAGGAGTTCGACCCCATCGCCTATTTCTCCCGCCACCCGGCCTTCGAGGAGACCTGGCGGCGCTACACCCGCATCGTCCACCTGGACAACTACCTGCTCTACCTGCGCGAGGAATGATGGCCTACGAGGACTATGTCGGAAAAACCGACATCCGGGAGGACACGCTGGATGCCCGCCTGGTGCGCGGCCTGGCCGCGACGCTGGGCCGGCCGGTGCCGGATACGCTGCCGCCGCTGTGGCACTGGATGCTGTTCCAGGACTGGGTGATGCCGGACGGCATCGGCCCCGATGGCCACCCGAAGCGCGGCGGCTTCCTGCCGCCCGTGCATGACCTGCCCCGCCGCATGTGGGCCGGCGGGCGCGTCGGCTTCCCCGGCGCCGTGCTGCGCCTGGGCGACGCCGTGCGCCGGACCAGCACCATCCTCAAGGTGGCGGAGAAGTCGGGCGGCGCCGGGCGCCTCGTCTTCGTCACCGTCCAGCACCGGGTCGAAGGCCCCGCCGGCGTGGCGGTGGAGGAGGAGCAGGACATCGTCTATCGCGGCGCGGAGGGTGCCGCGGTGAAGGCGGCGGACCCCGCCCCCGCCTGGCCGGACGCCATCGCCACGACGGTGGTGCCGGACAGCGTCATGCTGTTCCGCTATTCCGCCCTGACCGGCAACGGCCACCGCATCCACTACGACCACCCCTATGTGACGGGGGAGGAAGGCTATCCGGGCCTGGTCGTGCACGGCCCGCTGCAGGCGACCTTCATGGCCCATCACGCGATGGACCATGCGGCGCCCGACGCGCGCCTCGCCCGCTTCGCCTATCGCGGCCGCCGCCCCTGCTTCGACGGCCGGCCGCTGACCGTGCTGCGGCGGGAGGAAGGCGGCCAGGTGCTGCTGGAAACGCGCGACGACACCGGCGCCACCTGCATGCAGGCCGAAGCGGTGGTCGAAGGCCAGCCACTTGGCTGATCGAACACCCGGCGCGACGCCGGGGGCTGCCCCTGGGGCTGCCCGGTCGTCGCGCCCGCGCCTGCCGCTGACGCAGGACACGATCAAGGGCATCGCGATCATCGCGCTGGGCTATGGCGTCATCTCCGGCGCCGATGCCGCGGTGAAATGGGCGCTGCCGGAAGTGGGCGTCGCCGTCGCCATGATCTGGCGCGGCGTCTTTGGCATGATCGCCATCGCCATCCTGTCGCGCGGCCGCGGCCTGGTGCCGGTGCGGCGGCCGCTGCTGGCGCTGCGATCCATCCTGCACTGCGCGGTCACGGTGTCCTTCTACCTGGCCTGGTTCCGCGGCTTCCCGCTCGGCGGGTCCTACGCCGTGAACGCGGCGGCGCCGCTGATGATGACGCTGCTCGCCATCCCCCTGCTGGGGGAGAAGGTGGGCTGGCGGCGCTGGACCAGCACCTGCGTCGGCTTCGCGGGCGTCATGGTCATCCTGCAGCCCGGCGGCGAGTTGTGGCGGTGGGAGGCGGGGATGCTGCTGGCCGCCGCCGCGCTGCTGGCGCTGACCCGCATCTGGACCCGCGTGCTGGCCCGCACCGACACGCCCCAGGCCATCGCCTTCGCCCTGCTGGCGGCGCATGTGCCGACGGGCTTTCTCCTGTTGCCGGTCTTCCCGCCGCTCGGTCCGGTGATCCCTGCCTGGGACATCGCGCTCTGCCTGGGCTTCCTCGGCCTCGCCAATGGCTGCGCGCATTTCCTCTTCGCCCGCGCCTTCGCCATCGCCCCGGTCTCGGCGCTCGCGCCCTACGAATACACGACGCTGCTCTGGGGCGGCATCCTGGGCTTCCTGCTGTGGGCGGAGGTGCCGGCGCTGAACACGCTGGTCGGCGCGCTGATCGTGATGGCCGCGGGCCTCTACAACCTGCACCGGGAGCATGTGCGGAAGCGGGAGGCCGAGGCGGCAACGCGCGACGCGGCCTATGGACCGAGGCCCTGAATGCCGCTCCGCCACGACCTTCGCCGCGGCATCGTCTTCATGCTCTCGGCCTGCGCGCTCTTCGCCTTCATGTCCGTGCTGGTGAAGTCGCTGTCCGGCCGCATCCCGTTCCAGGAGCAGATGTTCTTCCGCAGCGCCTTCGCCCTGCCGGTGGTGGCGCTGATCGTGCTGCGGCGGACGGGGCTGAACGGCGGCTTCGCGACGGTGCTGAAGACCAAGCGCCTCGGCGGCCATGTGGTGCGGGCGCTGAGCGGCGTCTGCGCCACCGCCTGTTCCTTCTACGCGCTCGGCGTGCTGCCGCTGGCGGAACACCAGGCGCTGACCAATGCGACGCCGCTCTTCGTCACGATCCTGTCGATCCCCTTCCTGGGGGAGAAGGTGGGGCTGCACCGTGCGGGCGCGGTGCTGGCGGGGTTCCTCGGCATCCTCATCATCGCCTTCGGCCAGGGCGCCTTCACCGGCGACTATGGCGGCGCCGCGCGCATGGGCATCATCGCGGCGACGACGCATGGCGTCTTCTCCGCCATCACGACGCTGATGGTGCGCAGCCTCTCGGCGACCGAGGCCTCCACCACCATCGTCATGTGGCAGTCGCTGCTGATGACGGGGATCATCGGCCTGGCGCTGCCCTTCGTCTGGGTGACGCCGAGCTGGCAGGACCTGCTGCTGCTGATGGCGATCGGCACGCTGGGGGGCGTGGCGCAGACGCTGCTGACGGAAGCCTGGGCCAGCGCGCAGGTCTCGGCGCTCGCCCCCTATTCCTATTCCTCGCTGCTCTGGGCGATCCTGTTCGGCATGATCTTCTTCGGCAATGTGCCGAGCCTCTGGACGCTGGCCGGCGCCTCGGCGATCGTGGCGGCGAGCCTCTACATCATGCATCGCGAATTGCTGCGCGGGAGGAAGAAGCCTTGAGCATCCCGTTCCTGCGCGAGGACAGCGCGGAAGTCGGCATCGTGCAGCATGTCGCCCCCGGCGTGCGGCGCATCCTCTGCGGCAATCCCGGTCCCTTCACCTGGCGCGGCACCAATACCTACCTGATCGGGCGCGGCCGCGTGGCCGTGCTGGACCCCGGCCCCGCCGATGCCGCGCAATGCGAGGCGATCCTGCGCGCGACGGCGGGGGAGGCGATCACGCACATCCTGGTCAGCCACACGCATCGCGACCATTCGCCGGGCGTCGCCGCGCTGGCTGCCGCCACGGGCGCGCCAAGCCTCGGCTTCGGCCCGCATGTGACGCCGCCCGACCAGGGCGGGGAGGGGGGCGACCATGATTTCCGCCCCGAAATCACCCTGCCCGACGGCGCGGTGGTGGAGGGCGATGACTGGCGCGTCACGGCGCTGCACACGCCGGGCCATTGCGCCAACCACCTCTGCTTCGCGCTGGAGAACGATTCCGGCGCCGGCACGCTGTTCAGCGCCGATCATGTGATGAGCTGGTCCACCACCGTGGTCAGCCCGCCCGATGGCGACATGGCGCATTACATGGCGTCACTCGCGAAACTCGCGGCGCGGGAGCATGACCTCTATCTGCCCGGCCACGGCCCGCCCCTGCCGGACCCCGCGGGCTTCGTCGCCGCGCTGCATGCGCATCGGCGGGAGCGGGAGGCGAAGGTGCTGGACTCGCTGCGCGCGGCGGGCCGCGCGACGGCGCTGGATTTGGT
Organism: Falsiroseomonas ponticola; assembly: GCF_016805305.1. Taxonomy (GTDB): domain Bacteria; phylum Pseudomonadota; class Alphaproteobacteria; order Acetobacterales; family Acetobacteraceae; genus Falsiroseomonas; species Falsiroseomonas ponticola. The sequence continues at coordinate 363,496 of NZ_JAERQN010000003.1, forward strand.
GCCGGCCGCCTATGGCCCGTCGCTCGATCCGCGCCTGGTGCCGGCCGCGGCCCGCAGCCTGCTGGCGCATCTCATCAAGCTGGCCTCGGAGGGCGAAGCGGTGCGGGACGGGGAGAGCTTCGAGGCGCGGTGAGCCGCTACTCGTAGGCGCTTTTGCGCTCTACTCGTCGCTCATCCGGTTGTCGTTGCCGCGATAGACGATCTTCGGCAGCGCGGCGCGCGCGGCCGGTGGCGTCGCATGCCAGGCCTGGAACTCCACCAGGATGCGCTCCGTGATGTTCGCGAGCTTCGCATCCAGCGCCTTCGACAGCGGATACCAGTCCAGCCCTTCCAATTCGCCGGAGCCCGCAATTTCCCCCCGCACCGCGCTGGCCGGGGCGATCAGGAAGCGGGCGTTGAAGCGCATGCTGCGCGTCGTCGGCGTGACGGCGCGGCAGAGATAGTCGAGCGCGGAGAGGTCGGCCATCAGCCGCTTGCCCTTCACCTCCCCCATCAGCAGCCCGGTTTCCTCGTACAATTCACGCACCGCCGCCACGCCCAGCGCCCGGGCGAGGGAAGGCGGTGCGCGATGTGCCAACAGGGCCAGGGTCTCCGGCTTCAACTCGGACAGCGCCTTGACGCCATGGTCGGCGCGATCGACGCGGCCGCCGGGGAAGACCAGCACGCTCGGCATGAATTTGTGCTTGGCGTGGCGCATGCCCATCAGGATCTCGGGCTCCTCCCCGCCGTCTCGCCAGACGATCAGGCTCGCGGCGTGGCGCGGCTTCACCGCGTGCTTCTTCGCGGGTTTGGCGGGGACGAGGTCCGCGCCGCCGGGATTGTCCGCCGCCGGGTCCTTGGGCTTGGCGTCAGTCAAGGTTCAGACCCTTCGAGGCGAGCCAGGCGCGAAGGTTCGCGCGTTCCGGCACCGACAATTGCCGCGCGGCATTCTCGCTCCAGGTGCAGCCTTCCGGCTTCGGGCCATGCACCTCCGGATATCGCGGCTTGCCCGGCGGGCGCAGCGCATCATAGGCGGGCAGGGCGGGCGCCAGGCCGCTGTCGTCATAGCCTTCGCGATGCACGACGACGGAAGGCGGCAGGCGGGGCGAAGTGGCGTTGCGCGCCGCGGGGAAGCCCAGCGTCAGCCCCGCCACGGGGAAGACGCCATCGGGCAGCCCGAACAGCGAGGCGATGAGGTCGAGGTGGTTGCGCACATAGGAGATCGGGCAGGTGCCGAGCCCCGCATGATGCGCGGCCATGATGCCGAACCCCATGGCCAGCGCCGCATCCGCGGTGGCGTTGAGGAAGGTATCGACGCTGTCATTGGCGTGCGCGCGGCCGTGATGGGCACAGACCAGCCGCCCGCGCCGCACATCGCCGCAGAAGACCAGCAGGATCGGCGCTTCCTTGATCCAGGGCATGGTGCCGATGGCATCAGCGATGGCCGCGATTTTCGCGGCGTCCCGCGTCACCAGGATGGAATACTGCTGCAGGTCCGATTTGGCGGGCGCCGATTGCGCGCCCGCCAGCACCGTATCCAGCAGCGCATCCGGCACCGGATCGGCGGTGTAGCGCCGGGTCACGCTGCGGCCGAGCAGCGCCGCGAGGGCTTCCGGCACCTCCGCCGGGGTGAAGGGCAGCGCGCCGTAGCGGGCGCGGATCAGGGCTTCGGCATCCATGGCCGACAGGGTGGCACCGGGCGCGGGCGCCGTCACGCCCGCACCACCCAGGCATCGGCGACGGTCACGCCCTCGCCCGGCCGGCCGATGATCAGCGGGTTGATCTCCGCCTCCGCCACTTCCGGCACCGCGGCCAGGGCGGAGACGGCGACGATGGCGGCGGCCAGCGCCTCCACATCGCCCTTCGGCAGGTTGCGCCAGCCCGTCAGGGGCTTCATGGCGCGGACCTCCCCGATCATCGCATGGGCTTCGGCGAGGCCGACCGGCGCCAGGCGCAGCGCGATGTCGCGATGCAGTTCGGACAGCACGCCGCCGGCACCGAGCAGCACCACCGGCCCCACTTCCGGGTCCCGCCGGAAGCCCAGGATCGCCTCAGCCAGGCCCTTCGCCATGGGCTGCACCAGCATGCCGGTGAGGCGCGCCGTGGGGGCGGCCGCCGTGACGCGGGCGCGCATGGCGGTGGCGGCTTCGCGCAGCGCCGCGGCATCGGCGATATGCAGTGCGACGCCGCCGACCTCCGTCTTGTGCGCCAGGTCGGGCGACAGGATCTTCAGCGCGACGGGGTAGCGGAGCCCCACCGGCGGCTCCTCCTGCATCACCTGGCTGTCGGAAGCGAGGCCTAGGGCGGCGAAGAGGGCGCGGGCGTCGGCCTCGTCCGGCGCCGCTGGCACGGTGACGGCGGGTGCGGGAAGGTCCGGCACGGCGGCGGGGGCGCGCCAGTCGCAGAAGGCCCGGATGGCGTCGGCCGCACCCTCCGGCGTGCGGAAGGCAGCAATGCCCGCTTCCGCCAGCATGCGCAGCGAGGCCTCGGCCTGGGGCGCCAGGAAGGCGGCGATCGGCTTGCCGGGAATCGTCGCGGCTTCGACCACGCCGCCGACCGCATCCTTGGGTCGGAACTGGGCGGAGGAGCCGACGACGACCAGGGCGAGGTCCGTGTCCTCCGCGCTGCGCAGCGCGTCCAGGCCCGCCATCACGCGGTCCGGCCGCGTGCCGGCCAGCGTCATGTCGAGCAGCCGCGCATGGTGCGGCAGCTTCGCCGCCTCCAGCTTCGCGGAGGCGACGGCATCGGGCTTCTTCGCCTCGATCCCCAGCACGCCCAGCGCATCCACGGCCAGTGCACCGCCGCCACCCGTCGTCGTCATCACGCCGACGCCGCGATGCACCCGCGCGGCGGGACGGCGTCCTGCCACCAGCAGCGGCAATTCGAGCAGCGCTTCCAGCATCGTCACGCGCAGGATGCCATGCGCGCGGAAGAACGCGTCCGCCGCCGCATCGCTGCCGGCCAGCGCGCCGGTATGGCTGTTCGCGAGCTCCGCGCCGAAGGGGCTGCGGCCGAGCTTGAGCGCGACGATGGGCTTGCCGAGGCGATGCGACTTCGCTGCCGCGGCCGCCATCTGCTCCGGCGCGCGGATCGCCTCCAGGAACAGGCAGACCACATCCACATCGGGATCATCGAGCGCCAGCGACGCGATCTCGCCGGCCGTCAGGTCGGCCTCGTTCCCCGTGCCGATGAGGTGGGAGAAGCCGAGCCCCCGCGCCGCGCCGCGGGACAGCAGCGCGCCCATCATGGAGCCGGATTGGGAGATCAGCGCGACGCGGCCTGCGGGCAGCGCTTCGGCTTCCAGCGCCGCATTGGTCGTCAGCGCCGTGCGCGCATTGGCATTGACCACGCCCATGGAGTTCGGCCCGAGCAGCCGCATGCCGCCCACCTTCGCCGCTTCCAGCACGCGGGCCTGCAGCGCGGCACCTTCCGGCCCCGCTTCCGCGAAGCCATCGGCCAGCACGCAGGCCAGCGGGATGCCACGCCTGGCGCAGGCCGCGACCTGCGCTTCGACATTGTCGGTGCCGAGCAGGATGTAGGCGAAGTCGATCGCGCCGGGGATGTCCTCGATCGAGGCATAGGCGCGCTCGCCCAGCACCTCCGCGGCACGGGGATTCACCGGGAAGAGTTCGCCGGTATAGCCATGCCGGCGCAGGTAGCGCTGCGGCCGCGCCGTCAGCCTCCCCTCATCGGCGGAGGCGCCGATGAGCGCGATGCGGCGTGGGTTCAGCAGCGCCTGCGCCAGCGAGGTCACTTGGACGGCCTCTGGGAGAAGCTGCGGCCGAAGATGCCTTCCGCGATGCGGTTCTTCATCATCTCCAGGCTGCCGCCCGCGATCATCCAGCCCCGCGTCTTGCGCACGCAGTATTCGATCAGCAGGTCCTGGCTGTAGCCCGTGCCGCCCATGATCTGCATGGATTCGTTGGACGCCATCCAGCCAGCCTGGTTGCACGCGTATTTCGCGATCGCGATCTGCTGGGCGTCAGGCAGGCCATCGCCGGCGCCGACCGCGGCACGATACAGCAGCAACTGCGCGGCATCGAGCGCCACCCGCATTTCGGAAAACTTCCATTGCAGGCCCTGGAATTCCATCAGGGCGCGGCCGAACTGCTTGCGCTGTTCGGCATGCGCCTTGGCCTGGCGGAAGCAGTATTCGCCGAGCGCCAGCGCGCGCGTCGTGTTGCCGCAGCGCTCGACATTGAAGCCCGCGATCTGCTTGCGGAACCCGCCCTCGCCCAGCAGCACGTTCTCGGCGGGGATGAAGACATTGTCGAAGTAGAGCGCACACCAGGTCTCGCCATTCATGTAGCGGCTGGGCTGGCCGAGGCGGAAACCCTCCATCCCGCGTTCCACGATGACGGAGCCGATGCCGTTCACGCCGGGTCCGAAGCGGCAATAGATGACGAAGACACCGGCATCCTCGGTGTTGCTCGTGAACACCTTGCCGCCGTTCAGCCGGTATCCGTTGCCATCCTTCGTGCAGGTGGTCTTGAGGTCCGTCAGCGCCGACCCCGCATCGGGTTCCGTCATGCCGACGGCGGCGATCGTCTCGCCCTTCAGCAGCGGCGTGAAGTACCTCTCCTTCTGCCCGGGCGTCGCGTATTCCGCGAAGGTCCGGAAGGCGCCGAAATTGCCGGCCTGCAGCACATCCGCGCTGCGCGGGCAGACATAGGCGATCTGCTCCATCGCGAGCACGGCATCGAACAGCGTGCCGCCCTGGCCGCCATCCTCCTCCGGCAGCATGATGCCGAAGAGGCCGTTCTCCGCCATCAGCTTGGCGACGTCCCAGGGGAAGCGCTCGTCATGCGCCCGCGCCACGGCGTCCTTCGCCAGATGCGTCTCCGCGAAGCGGCGCACGCTGTCCTGGAAGGCGATCTGTTCCTCGGTCAGGCCGAAATGCATCAGACGGGATCCCACGAAAACACGTCGCCGCTGCGGTCGAGCGGCAGGAAATGCGACTTCAGCGCCGGCAGCGCGGTCTCCGCGATGGCTTCCGGCGTCCAGCCCTCGCCGCGATGCGTGCTGCGGATCGGGCGCGGCTGGCTGAACAGGAACAGCTCATTGTGCCGGGCGGCGAAGATCTGGCCGGTGACGTCCTTCGCCGCATCGGAGGCCAGGAACACCGCGAGCGGCGCGTTCTTGTCCGGCGTCATCTGCTGCAGCCGTGCGACGCGCGCGCGCTCGGCCTCCGTGCTGGCGGGGATGGAGCTGGTCATGCGCGACCAGGCGAAGGGCGCGATGCAGTTGGACCGCACGCCGAAGCGCTGCATGTCGAGCGCGATCGATTTGGACATCGCTGCGATGCCGAGTTTCGCAGCCGAGTAGTTGGCCTGTCCGAAATTGCCGATGAGGCCCGAGGTCGAGGTCATGTGCACATAGGCGCCGCTGCCCTGCTTGCGAAAATGCTCGGCGGCGGCGCGGCTGACGAAGAAGCTGCCGTTCAGGTGGACGTTGATGACGGCCAGCCATTCCTCCGGCGACATCTTGTGGAAGATCTGGTCCCGCAGGATGCCGGCATTGTTCACGACGATGTCGATGCGGCCGAAGGAATCCAGCGCTGTCTGTACGATGCGCTGGGCATTCGCCCATTCCGCCACGCTGTCCGTATTCACCACCGCGCGCCCGCCGCGCTGCTGGATGATGGCGACGGTCTGCTCGCCCGGCGTCGTGCTGGTCGGGCCCTCGCCCGTCAGGCTGGCGCCGATGTCGTTGACCACGACCGCGGCCCCCGCCAGCGCCATGGCGAGGGCGATTTCCCGCCCGATCCCGCCGCCCGCCCCGGTCACCACCGCGACCTTGCCTTCGAGCATCATGCCGGCTGCCTCCCTCTTGCGCAGAGGCGTTCTAGGCCGCTGCGATCGGGTCGTGAAGCCGGGTTGCCCGGATCGCGGCGCGCACTATTCTGTTCTCGCGTAGCCGGGTCAGGGAAACAGCATGGCGTTGGTTGCCCTTGAAGGGGTCGGAAAGACCTTCCGCGGCCGCACGGGCGCGTGGGAGGCGGTGCGCGACTTCTCCCTGGAACTGGCGGAGGGCGAGTTCTTCTGCCTGCTCGGCACCTCCGGCTGCGGGAAGACCACGGTCCTCAACATGCTGGCGGGGTTCGAGGCGCCGACAGCCGGCCGCATCCTGCTGGATGGCAAGCCCGTGCGCGGCCCCGGCGCCGATCGCGGCGTGGTCTTCCAGGGGCATGACAGCCTCTATGACTGGCTGACCGCGCTGGACAACATCGCCTTCGGGTTGCGCCTGCGCGGCATGGCGAAGGCGGAGCGCCGCGCGGTCGCGAACCGCTTCCTGACGATGGTCGGGCTGACGGGGCAGGGGGCCAAGCACCCCTCCGAACTCTCCGGCGGCATGAAGCAGCGCATCCAGATCGCCCGCGCGCTGGCGAATGATCCGCGCATCCTCCTGATGGACGAACCCTTCGGCGCGCTGGATGCGATGACGCGCGCCGTGCTGCAGAACGAACTCTCCCGCATCTGGGCGGAGACGCGGAAGACCGTGCTCTTCATCACCCATGACATCGAGGAAGCGGTCGCGCTCTCCACCCGCGTCGGCGTCATGAAGCGCGGGCCGGGCGGCACGCTGAAGGCCGTGGTGCCGGTCGATCTTCCCTTTCCCCGCGAACGCACCTCGGACGGCTTCATGCAGACATTCCGCCAGGTCCATGCGCTGATCCATGAGGAGATCCACCCTCATGAATAACCGCGCCGCGACCATCGGCGGCTATGTCGCCGGCTTCGTCCTGCTCTTCGCCATCTGGCACCTGGCGAGCCAGTTCCTGGTGCGCTCCGTCCTCTTCCCCTCGCCCTTCCCGGTCTTCGAACGCGCCGTGGTGCTGATCGAGGATGGGCTGCTGCAGGAAGCGGTCATCGCCTCCATGCGCCGCATCCTGCAGGGGTTTCTCCTCGGCAGCGCATTGGGAATCCCGATCGGCCTGGCGCTGGGCAGCTTCAAGCCGGTGCGGCTGCTGCTGGAACCCTGGACGGAATTCTTCCGCTTCATCCCCGCCGTCGCGATGATCACCGTCGCCGTGATCTGGTTCGGCATCGGGGAGGAGAGCAAGATCTTCCTGATTGCGTATACGACGGTCTTCGTCGTCATCATCGCGACCGCGGCCGGCGTCGGCGCCGTGGGGAAGGACAAGATCCGCGCGGCGCAATGCCTGGGCGCGAACCGCTTCCAGGTCTTCGCCCTCGTCGCCCTGCCGGCCACCGTGCCCTACATCCTGACGGGCATGCGGCTCGCGATGGCCAATGCCTTCGTCACCATCGTCGCGGCGGAACTCGTCGCCTCCAATGACGGGCTCGGCAAGATGCTGTGGGATGCCCGCCTGTTCATGCAGGTGGAGGACATCTTCGTCGCCCTCATCTCGCTCGGCCTGCTGGGCTTCGCCACCGACCGCAGCTTCCGCCTGCTGATCCGCGCCTTCGCGGGCCGCTTCAACCCGACCATGTGACCACGAACAGGGAGAGAGAAACCATGCTGAACCGTCGCAGCCTGATCGCCGCGGGCGCCGCCGCCGCGCTGCCCATGCCCGCCTTCGCGCAGGGCGCGCCCATCCGCATGACCATCGCGACGGGCGTCGATCCGTCCTTCGCGCCCTACTACGTCGCCCGCGAAGGCGGCTTCTTCCAGCGCAACGGGCTGGAGGTGACGGTGAATACCGGCCCCTCCGGCTCCGCCATGATCGCCTTCCTCGTCGGCAACCAGATCAACTCCGCCTATGGCGCGGAACAGGCCGGCGTTTCCGCCCACCTGGTCGATCCCAACGTCGTCGCGGTGGCGGAAGGCACGGCGCTGCTGCGCTGGATCAGCGTGCTCGGCCGCAATGTGGAGAACATGGAGGCGCTGAAGGGCAAGCGTGTCGGCGTCGCCCGCGGCACGGGCAGCGAGACCTTCTGGCTCTCCGTCGTCTCCAAGCTCAACCTGAACCCGGCCGACTACACTATCGTGAATGTCGAGGCGCCGGAGATGGTGGCGGCGCTGGAGCGCGGCAACATCGATGCCTTCGCGGTGTGGGAACCCTGGCCGACCCGCGCCATGCGCGCCATCCCCAACACGAAGATCCTGCTCTCCAACGACCAGATCCAGATCGTCCGCAACTTCGTCTACATGAACAAGGGCTGGGCGGAGGCGAACCAGGATGCGACGCAGCGCTTCATGCGCGCCCTGATCCAGGCGCAGGAATTCATCGCCAGCAACCCGGCGGAGGCCGCCGCCCAGGCCGCGCGCTTCCTGCGCCAGGACCGCGCCTTCATCGCGGAGCTGATGACCAAGGTCGAGTACAAGATGAACCTGACGCCCGACAGCGTCGGCAACATCCAGCTGGCCATCGACCAGCTGCGCGGCATGAACCGCCTGTCCCGGGAAGTGACGCCGGACCAGGTGATCTGGAAGGCGCCACTCGCCGCCGCCGCCGCCGGCCGCGTGACGATCTGACCATGGCGCCGCTGCCCGTCGCCTTCACGGCCGGCGAGCAGGGAGCCTGGAGGATCAGCGCCATCACGCCGATCCGGGGTGCGGGCCTGGAAGCCGCACCCCGCCTTGCCGTCACGACCGGGACGGATCCCCAGCCGCGCGGCGCCTGGACGCTGCGCGGCGTGGTCAGCAACATCCGATATACCACCGCCGAGGAACTGGCCGCCCTCGCCGCGCGGCAGCAGGGGCTCGGCCGGCCCGAAGCCACCCGCGCCGCCCTCATCCCCATCCGCAAGACCGCCGCCTGGTGGGCGATGGCGCAGGATGAGCGGCGCGCCATCATGGAGACGCGGTCGCGCCACAACGCCATCGGCATGGAATACCTGCCGGCCATCGCGCGCCGGCTCCACCACAGCCGTGACCTGGGCGAGCCCTTCGACTTCCTGACCTGGTTCGAATACGCGCCGGGGGATGAACCGGCCTTCGAGGCGCTGCTCGCCCGCCTCCGCGCCAGCGAGGAGTGGTGCCATGTCGAGGCGGAGATCGATATCCGCCTCAGCCGCTAATCCGTCTCCGCCAGGGCGCGCAGCCCTGGCGGGTCGCTGATCCGGAGGCCCGCGCGCGAGGGCTCCACCAGCCTCGCCGCGCGGAACTCCACCAGCGCCAGGTTCACCTTGGGCCTGGTCGCCGCCACCAGCGCCGCCAGCTGGCCCTGCGGCAGCCGCACCAGCCCCGCCGGGTCCGCTGCCGCCAGCTTCAGCAGCGCCGCCGCCAGGCGCTGTGGCAGCGGCCGCAGCCCCACCGCCTCCACCTGCTCCGTGGTGCGCCGCAGCCGTGCCGCCAGGGTGCGCAGCAGCGCCAGCGCCGTGGCGTGATCCTCCGCCAGCACCGCGGCCGCATCGGCATGCCGGACCAGCAGGGCGGAGACCGGCGTCAGCGCCGTGCAATCCGCGCTGCGCGGCCCGCCATCCACCAGCGCGACCTCGCCCACCGGCTCCCCGGCCCCGGCCAGGCCGAGCGTGAGTTCCCGCCCGGCGCCGGTCGCCAGGTGAAGCCGCACCAGCCCGTCCAGCACCAACAGCATGCCATCCGCGCCGGAATCGCCCCGGCGGAAGACCACCTCGCCCTCCCGGTACCGCACGGGCCGGGCAGCCGCGGCCAGGCGGGCGCGCGCGGCCTCCGGCACGCCGGAGAACAGCGGCAGGCGGTCGATGGCGCGGCGGGCCTCGATCGACATCGCCGCGCCTGGTCCCGCTACTTCTCGGAAGCCGCGATGATGCCGCCGGACAGGCTGGCCGGGATGCGGTTGGTCCAGCGGCCGCCATCCACCTGCGTGACGAAGTCCAGCACCGCGCGGTTGAAGGCGTCCGGATCCTCCAGGTTCATGGTGTGCCCGCATTTCGGCATGACCAGCAGCGCGCTGCTCTTGATGGTGCGCTTCAGGTAGATGCTGGCCTCCAGCGTCGGGTCATCCTCGTCGCCCGCGATGACCAGGGTCGGCACCTCCATCCGGCTGAAGCCGTCCTTCAGGTCGAACAGCGAAGGGCGGCGGCGCTGCACGCCGTTCATGGTCAGGGCCGATCCCTCCGTGCTGTGCTCGCAGAGCTGGTCCTGGAATTCCTTGTAGCCGCGGGGGTCCTTCTCCTCGAAGACCAGGCGCGTCGGGCCGCGGCTGTAGGTCATGCCGAACTTCGCCATCGTCTCCGACCGGATGCGGGCGATGGCGGCGTCCGTCTCCTTGTGGAATTGCGGCATCTTGTCCGGCGACGCGCCGTAGCCGACGCCCGCGGCCACCAGGCTGCGGCAGAGATCCGCATGGCGCAGGCCCATATGCAGCGTCGCGAAGCCGCCCATGGACAGGCCCACCACATGGGTCTTGCCGAGGCCGAGCCCCTTGATGACGGCGGCGATGTCGTCCGTCGCGCGGTCCTGGCTGTACTTCTCGGGGTCGGACGGCACCTCGGAGGGGGTATAGCCCCGGGCGGCATAGGTCACGCAGCGGTAGCGGCGGGAGAAGAAGCGCATCTGCGCCTCCCAGCTCCGATGGTCGCCGGCATATTCATGGACGAAGACCATGGGGGTGCCGGAGCCCGCTTCCTCGTAATAGAGGCTCACCCCGTCATCGGTGCGGATCGTCGGCATCGTCTCTCCAATCTGGTCCCGGGAAGGCGCCGGATCGTGGCGCCGGGGCATCGAGTCGGCAACCCTGGGACGGCACCTTGACTCCGGAGGGGGGCGAGCGCATCTGCCAATCCGGACCCGATGGGTCCCCTTTCAGGAGCGGGAGCGACGCCGCGTGCTGCGGGTCTCGAAATTCACCGATTACGCCGTGGTGGTGTTGAGCCGGCTGGAAGCCGAGGGGGGCGTGCAGACCGCGCCCGGCCTGGCTGGCGGCACGGGCATCGCCGAGCCCACGGTGGCCAAGGTGCTGAAGATGCTGGCCCAGGCGGGCCTGGTGGAGGGGCTGCGCGGTGCCCGCGGGGGATACCGCCTGCTGCGCCCGCTGTCATCCCTGCCGCTGTCGGACGTGATCGTGGCCGTGGATGGCCCGATCGCGCTGACCGCCTGTGTCGATGGCGGATTCGGTCTTTGCGAGGCCGAGAATACCTGCCCCGTCCGCGGCCGTTGGGACCCCGTGAATGCCGCCATCCGCGGCGCGCTCTCCGCCATCATGGTGAGCGAGATCGCGACGCCGCCCGGCCGCGCCGCGCTGCCCGCGCACCTGACCGCCACCCCCGTGCCTGCCCTTCTGGCCGAGTAGGACAAGTTCCATGCCCGCCGTCACCGAGACGCTCGAAACCGTCCAGTCCGTCACCGAGGGCGGCTACAAATGGGGTTTCGAGACCGACATCGAGATGGAGTTCGCGCCCAAGGGCCTGAACGAGGACATCGTCCGCTTCATCTCCGCGAAGAAGAATGAGCCCGCCTGGCTGCTGGAATGGCGGCTGAAGGCCTTCGCGATGTGGAAGAAGATGGAGGAGCCCGCATGGGCCGCCGTCTCCTACCCGAAGATCGACTACCAGGACGCCTATTACTACGCGGCGCCGACGCAGAAGACGAAGCCGAAGTCGCTGGACGAGGTCGATCCGGAACTGCTGAAGACCTACGCCAAGCTCGGCATCCCGCTGAAGGAGCAGGCCATCCTGGCGGGCGTGGAGGGCGCGGGCGATACGCCCGCCGATGGCGGCCGCATGCCGATCGCCGTCGATGCGGTGTTCGACAGCGTCTCCGTCGCCACCTCCTACAAGGAGCGCCTGGCGAAGGACGGCATCATCTTCTGCGCGATCAGCGAAGCGGTGCAGGAGCATCCGGAGCTGGTGCGCCAGTACCTCGGCACCGTGGTGCCGCAGGGCGACAACTACTTCGCCGCGCTGAACAGCGCCGTCTTCACCGATGGCAGCTTCGTCTACATCCCGAAGGGCGTCCGCTGCCCGATGGAGCTGTCCACCTATTTCCGCATCAATGCCAAGAGCACGGGGCAGTTCGAGCGCACGCTGATCATCGCCGATGAGGGCAGCACGGTCAGCTACCTCGAGGGCTGCACGGCGCCGCAGCGGGACGAGAACCAGCTGCATGCCGCGGTGGTGGAACTCGTCGCGCTGGACGATGCGACCATCAAGTACAGCACGGTGCAGAACTGGTACCCCGGCGATGCCGAGGGCCGTGGCGGCATCTACAACTTCGTCACCAAGCGGGCGGATTGCCGCGGCGCGCGGAGCAAGGTGAGCTGGACGCAGGTGGAGACGGGCTCCGCCATCACCTGGAAGTACCCCTCCTGCATCCTGCGCGGCGATGACAGCGTGGGCGAGTTCTATTCCGTCGCCATCACCAACAACCGCCAGCAGGCCGATACCGGGACGAAAATGTTCCATATCGGCCGCAACACGCGCAGCACCATCGTCAGCAAGGGCATCAGCGCCGGCCGCGGGCAGAACACCTATCGCGGCCTGGTGAAGATCAGCCCCAAGGCCGCCGGCGCGCGCAACTTCACGCAGTGCGACAGCCTGCTGATCGGCGACGAATGCGGCGCGCATACCGTGCCCTACATCGAGAATCGCTGCATGTCCGCCAAGGTGGAGCATGAGGCGACGACATCGCGCATCGCCGAGGACCAGCTCTTCTACTGCCGCCAGCGTGGCTTGAGCGAGGAAGATGCCGTGGGCCTCATCGTCAACGGCTTCTGCCGGGAGGTCCTGAAGGAGCTGCCGATGGAATTCGCCGTGGAAGCGCAGAAGCTGCTGCAGATCAGCCTCGAAGGCTCGGTCGGTTAAGGGATCGCCTGATATCATGCTGAAGATCGAGAACCTGCACGCCACCGTCGAGGGCAAGCCGATCCTGAAGGGGTTGTCGCTGTCGATCGCGCCGGGCGAGGTGCACGCCATCATGGGCCCGAACGGCTCCGGCAAGTCCACGCTGAGCTACGTGCTGGCGGGGCGGGAGGGCTATGAGGTCACGGAAGGCTCCGTCACCTTCATGGGCCAGGACCTGCTGGCGATGGAGCCGGAGGAACGTGCCGTGGCCGGTGTGTTCCTGGCCTTCCAGGCGCCCGTCGAACTCCCCGGCGTCGGCAACGCCAACTTCCTGCGCACGGCGCTGAACGCGGTGCGCCGCGCGAAGGGGGAGAGCGAGGTGGACGCGATCCAGTTCCTCAAGCTCGCCCGCGCGCGGATGAAGGTGCTGAACATGCCGGACGACATGCTGAAGCGCCCGGTCAATGTCGGCTTCTCCGGCGGCGAGAAGAAGCGGAACGAGATGCTGCAGATGGCGATGCTCTCGCCCAAGCTGGCGCTGCTGGACGAGACCGATAGCGGGCTCGACATCGATGCGCTGAAGATGGTGGCGGATACCGTGAACAGCCTGCGCGGGCCGGATTTCTCGGCGCTGGTCATCACGCATTACCAGCGCCTGCTGAACCACATCGTGCCGGACCATGTGCATGTGCTGTCCGCCGGCCGCATCATCCGCAGCGGCGGGCCGGAACTGGCGCAGGAGCTCGAGGCGACGGGCTACGCCGCCTCGGTGGCCGCGGCATGACGGCGCTCGGCACCACCGGCGCCGCCGCCTTCCTGGCGCGGCATGAGGGGCTGCGCGCCCGCCTGCCGGGCGCTGACCTGGCCTGGGTCGCGGCGCAGCGCGAAGCCGCGGCGGAGGCCTTCCGCGCGCAGGGCTTCCCGACCCGCCGCATCGAGGCCTGGCGCTACACGGATCTCGCCGCGCTGACCGCAACGGTGTTCGGCGAGCCCTTGACCGGCGTGGATGATGCGCTGGCGCTGCCCGCCACCACCAACCCCCGCGCCGTCTTCGTCGATGGCCGCTTCCGCGCCGATCTCTCGACGCTGGACGGGCTGGCCTATGCGGCGGAAAGCCTGGCGGCCGCGCTGCCGGCGCTGGAAGGGCGCCTCGGCGCCGTCGCGCGCCCGGCGGAACAGGCGCTGGCCGCGCTGAACGGCATGCTGTTCGAGGACGGGCTGGTGGTGACCGTGCCCGCCGGCGTCGACGGCGGCGTGCTGGAACTGCTGTCCTTCGCGGCGCTGTCGGACCGCGCCCCCGCCTACCACCCGCGCCACCTGGTGCGGCTGGAGGAAGGCGCCTCGCTCACGCTGATCGAGACGGCCTCCGGCCCCGCCGCCGCGCGCTACCTGCACAACCCGGTCTTCGAGATCGAGGTCGCCGCCGGCGCGCGCCTGAACCACGGGCGGCTGCAGCAGGAAGGCCACGACGCCTTCTTCCTCTCCACCGTCTATGCCCGCGTGGCGGAGGGCGGTGCCTATGACAATTTCACGCTGAATGCCGGCGCCCGCCTGGCGCGGAACGAGATCCATGTCGCGCTGGCCGGCCCCAAGGCCGAATGTCACATGAACGGCGTGCAGCTGGTGGCCGATGGCCAGCATGCGGATACGACGACGGCGCTGGACCACGCGGCGCCCGATTGCGCCTCCCGCCAGACCTACAAGACCGTGCTGGCCGGCCGGTCGCGCGGCGTCTTCCAGGGCAAGATCCTGGTGCGCAAGATCGCGCAGAAGACCGATGGCTACCAGATGAACCAGGCCCTGCTGCTGAGCCCGGAGGCCGAGATCGACAGCAAGCCGCAGCTGGAGATCTACGCCGACGACGTGAAGTGCAGCCACGGCGCCACCGTCGGAGAGCTGGATGCCGACAACCTGTTCTTCCTGCGCGCCCGCGGCATCCCGCTGGACCAGGCCAAGGCCATCCTGGTCGAGGCCTTCCTGACGGAGGCGGTGGAAGCCGTGGCCGACGAGGCCATCCGAGAGGCGCTGTCCGGCGCCGTTGCCGGCTGGTGGCAGCGCCAGGGCGTGGCGGGCGGGATCGAGGTCGCGTGATGGACGGGTCCATGGCGCCGGTGCTGGACCTCGCCGCGATCCGCGCCGATTTCCCGATCCTGTCGGAGACGGTGCGCGGCAAGCGCTTCACCTTCCTCGACAGCGGCGCCTCCGCCCAGAAGCCGCGGCAGGTGATCGGCGCCATGGTGCGGATGATGGAGAAGGCCTACGCCAACGTCCATCGCGGCGCCTACCACATGAGCGAGCAGGCGACCGAGGCCTATGAGGCCGCGCGCCGCGCCGTGCAGCGCTTCCTGAATGCGGGCGACGAACGCGAGATCGTCTTCACCGGCAGCAGCACCAACGCCATCAACCTGGTGGCCCACAGCTATGGCCGCGGCGTGATGAAGCCGGGCCAGGCGGTCGTGATCTCCGAGATGGAGCATCACGCCAACCTGGTGCCCTGGCAGATGCTGCGCGACGCGCATGGCATCGAACTGCGGGTCTGCCGCATCACCGATGCCGGTGAGCTGGACATGGACGACCTGGCCGCCAAGCTCGCGGATGGCAAGGTCGGCCTCGTCGCCGTCACGCATATGTCCAACGTGCTCGGCACCGTGACGCCGGCGGAGCGCATCGCGCGCATGGCGCATGAGGCCGGTGCGAAGGTGCTGTTCGATGGCAGCCAGGCCGCCGTGCATCGCCGCGTGGATGTGCGGGCGCTGGACGCCGATTTCTACGTCTTCACCGGCCACAAGCTCTACGGCCCGACCGGCATCGGCGTGCTCTACGCCAAGGCCGCGCTGCTGGAAGCCATGCCGCCCTTCCTCGGCGGTGGCGACATGATCGCCGAAGTCAGCTTCGAACGCAGCATCTGGGCGCCCATCCCGGCCAAGTTCGAAGCGGGTACCCCGCCGATCATCGAGGCCATCGGCCTGCACGCCGCCATCGACTATGTCGAGGCGATCGGCATGCCGGCGATCGAGGCGCATGAGCGCGCCCTGGTCGATCGCGCCATGGCCCGCCTGCCGCATATCGAGGGTGTCACGCTGCTCGGCCGCGCGCAGGATCGCGGCGGCGTCTTCGCCTTCGCGCTCGATACCGCCCATGCGCATGACGTGGCCACGCTGCTGGACCGCGCCGGCATCGCCGTGCGGTCCGGCCGCCATTGCGCGGAACCGCTGCACGCCCGCTTCAACGTCGAGAGCACCTGCCGCGCCTCCTTCGGCCTCTACACCACGCCGGAGGAAGTCGATCTCCTCGCCGATGCGTTGGGGCAGGCGAGGGAGTTCTTCCGATGAGCGGCGGATTGTTCGACGACCTTCGCGACCTCTACCAGGAAGTCATCCTGGACCATGGCCGCAAGCCGCGGAACTTCCGCCGGCTGGACGATGCCGACCGCACCGCGCGCGGCGACAACCCGATGTGCGGCGACCGGATGGAACTGTTCCTCAAGATGGCGCCGGATGGCACCATCGCGGATGCCGCCTTCCAGGGCCGCGGCTGCGCCATCTCCATGGCTTCGGCCTCGCTCATGACCGACACGGTCAAGGGCAAGACGCCCGCGCAGGCCCATGCGATGAGCGACGGTTTCCGCACGCTGGCCATGACCGGCACCTGCCCGGCATGCGGCGGCGACATCGCGGAGGAGATGGAACGCCTCGCGCCGCTCTCCGGCGTGCATGACTTCCCGAGCCGCGTGAAGTGCGCCACGCTGGCCTGGCACACCTTGAACGCCGCCCTCGACGGCGAGGCGAAGGAGGCGAGCAGTGAGTGAAACGCCGACCCTGCCTAACCACGGCGCCTGGACGCCGGAAGGCTCCACCGAGCCGCCGGTGAAGGTGCATGAGGATGCGGTCATCGCCGTCCTCAAGACGGTCTTCGACCCGGAAATCCCCGTCGATATCTACGAACTCGGCCTGATCTACGCGATCGAGATCGGCGATGACGGGCACGTCAAGGTCGAGATGACGCTGACCACCCCCTCCTGCCCCTCGGCGCAGGAACTGCCGAGCCAGGCGGAGGAAGCGGTGCGCGCCGTCCCCGGCGTGACCGATGTGACGGTCGAGGTCGTCTGGGATCCGCCCTGGGACCAGAGCCGGATGAGCGAGGATGCGCGCCTCGCCCTCAACATGTACTGACGCCAGCGTGAGGGTGAAACCATGACCATCGCCACCGACGCGCCCGTCCGCCCCAGGCGGGCCCTGCCGCCGCTGATGACGCTGTCCGATGCGGCGGCGGAGCGGCTGCGCGGCCTCTACGAGAAGGGCGAGGCGGGCAAGCTGCTCCGCATCGCGGTCAAGACCAAGGGCTGCTCCGGCATGTCCTACGACCTGTCCTGGGTCGATGGCGCGGGGCCGGGGGATGAGGTCGTGACCGACAAGGGCCTGACCATCCTGGTGGATCGCAAGGCGACGCTGTTCCTGATCGGCACGGTGATGGATTACGAGGTGAAGGCCATGTCCGCGGGCTTCACCTTCACCAATCCGAACGAGAAGGGCCGCTGCGGCTGCGGGGAAAGCTTCCACGTCTGACGGATTGTTACGCCACCTTGGCGCGGCCTGGGCGCCGCGCCACATCCGGGCTTCCCACCTTGGAAGCCTGCCCTTGCCTCCCCACGCCATCACCCGCCGCAAGCTGGCCACGCTGCTGGCCGCGATCCCCCTTCTCGGCGCCTGCGTGAGCATGCGCGGCGGCAGCGACTACTACGCGGGCCCGATCTCGGACCATTTCGACGGCAGCCGCTTCTTCAACCCGGATGGCGAGGCGCCGCGCGGCTTCACGCAACTGCTGCGCTGGCAGCTGACGGAAACCCGCACCGCCTGGCCGGATGCCTTCCCGAGCCCCTTCCCGCAGGACACGCCGCCCGACCGCGTGGCGGGCCAGGCGCTGCGCGTCAGCTTCGTCGGCCACGCCACCTTCCTGATCCAGGGCGCGGGCCTCAACATCATCACCGATCCGGTCTTCTCCGACCGTGCGAGCCCCTTCAGCTTCTACGGCCCCAAGCGCGTGAACGCGCCCGGCATCGACTTCGCGAAGCTGCCGAGGATCGACGTCGTCCTGCTCTCCCACGCCCACTACGACCACATGGATGTGGAGAGCCTGCGACGGCTGTGGGAACGCGACCGGCCCCGCATCCTCGCGCCGCTCGGCAATGACGTGATCCTGCGCGGCCACCACCCCGCCATGGTGGTGGAGACGATGGACTGGCATGAGCAGCGGGACCTAGGCGGCGGGGTCACGGCGACGCTGGAAGCGGTGCATCACTGGTCCGCCCGCGGGCTGTTCGACCGCAACCACGCGCTGTGGGGCGGCTTCGTGCTGAAGGGCATCGGCGATGGCATCTTCTTCGCCGGCGACACGGGTTTCGACCAGGGCCGCCCCTTTCGCCGCGTCGCGCAGCGCCATCCCGGCCTCGGCCTCGCCCTGCTGCCGATCGGCGCCTATGAGCCCCGCTGGTTCATGGTGGCGCAGCACATGAACCCGGATGATGCCGTGCAGGGCTTCGAACTGCTCGGCGCCCGCCAGGCGCTCGGCTACCACTGGGGCACCTTCAACCTGACGAATGAGGGCGTGGACGCTCCCCCGGCGGACCTCGCCACGGCGCTGGCGGCCAAGGGCGTCGATCCCGCCCGCTTCATCGCCGCGCGGCCGGGCCTCGTCTGGACCAACGCGGCCGCCTGATCCTCAGGCGATCACCACGAAGGAAGCCGCGGCCGGCGTCGCATCCACCAGCTCCGCCAGCAGGATGACGCCGCCGGCGGCGCTGCCATTGCTGTCCCAGCTCAGCAGATGCGTGTCGGTGTCGAACAGCAGCTGCGCCGGCGTGCGCAGCGGCGTGCCCGCGCTGCTGATCTGCAGCCGGCCCGACGCCGCCAGGTTCATGCCGGCCACGAGCCCGCCGCCGAAGCCCGCGGCGGAGATCTCGATCACATCCTCGCCCGTGATGAAGTCCAGGATGCGGTCGCCGCCCTCCGTGGTGGCGGCGAAGCGGAAGGCATCGGCGCCATCGCCGCCGGCCAGCACATCGGCGCCGAGGCCGCCGCGCAGCGTATCCGTGCCCGCGAGCCCGAGCAGCGTGTCGTTGCCCGCCAGGCCCAGCAGGATGTTGGCGCCCGCATTCCCGGTGATGGTGTTCGCGACCGCATTGCCGGTGCCGTTGATGGCGGCGCTGCCCGCCAGTTCCAGCGCCTCCTGGTTCGTGCCCAGCACGAAGGAGAAGCTGGCGCAGATGGTGTCGTTGCCGCCGCCCGCCGCTTCCGTGATCTTGTCGCCCAGGCTGTCCACCACGTAGCGGTCATCGCCCGCGCCGCCGGCCAGCGAATCATTTCCCGCGCCGCCATCCAGCGTGTCGTTGCCAAGGCCCCCCGTCAGCGTATCGGCGCCCTCCAGCCCGCTGAGGCGGTTGTCACCCGCATTGCCGGCGATGAGGTTGGCCTGCGCATTGCCCGTGCCGGCCAGGCCGGCGCTGCCGGTCAGCGTCAGCCGCTCCACCTCGCTGCCCAGCGTCCAGTCCACGCTGGCGAGCACCAGGTCGGTGCCGCCCAGCGCCTCCTCCACCACCACGTCGCCGGCATCGTCCACGACATGCACATCATTGCCGAGGCCCCCGGCCAGGCGATCCGCCCCCGTCCCGCCATCCAGCGTATCGGCCCCGGCGCCGCCCAGCAGCGTATCCGCGCCGCCCAGCCCCGAGAGGCGGTTCGCCCCGCCATTGCCGGTGATGACATTGGCGGCCGCATTGCCGGTCCCGGCATTGCCCGCCGTGCCGGACAGGACCAGGTCCTCCACCGCATCGCCCAGCGTCCAGGCGACGGTGGAGACGATGGTGTCCGCGCCCTCGGCCGCCTGCTCGATGACGCGCTGGGTGATCGCCTGGACGTAGTACAGGTCGTCGCCCGCACCGCCCGCCAGCGTATCGGCGCCGAGCCCGGCATCCAGCACATCCGCGCCGCCCATGCCCTGGATCAGGTCGTTGCCCGCGCCGCCCATCAGCCGGTTCGCGCCGGCATTGCCGACCAGGACGTTCGCCAGCGTGTTGCCCGTGCCGTCGATATCGGCCGTGCCGGTCAGCGTCAGCGCTTCCAGATTCGCGCCCAGCGTCCAGCTGACGGCGGCGCGCACCAGGTCCGTGCCCTGGCCCGTGGCTTCCACCACCACGCAGGCGCCATCGGCCACGACGTAGCAATCATCGCCGAGGCCGCCCGCCAGGCTGTCCGCGCCCGTGCCGCCTTCCAGCGTATCGGCGCCGCCCGCGCCCAGCAGCGTGTCGTTGCCCGCGTTGCCGCGCAGCCAGTTCGCGGCCTCGTTCCCCGTTATGCGGTCATGCCCCGCGCCGCCGATCGCATCCTCGATCAGCGATCGCGCATCGCCCTGGTACTGCATCGCGTTGAAGACGTTGCCGCGCGCCATCCTGCCCGTGCCGAGCATCGCGAGCTGCGCCGTGCTGGCGACGGACCATCCGCCGGGCGAGAGATCGATGCTGACGCCACCGGCATAGGCCGAGAGGTCATAGGTATCGCGCCCACCGCCATCCCAGATCGTCAGGAAGATGCGGTTGCCGCCCGGCGTTCCCTGGCCGACGCCGTTGATGGACATCTGCCCGGTGGCGGGGTTCCAGCTGTAGGTCGTGTCGCCCGCCTGCATGGTGAAGTCGGCGCCGTACATCACCTGCAGCGCCGCGATGTCCAGCATCATGTAGGATTGCGGCGCGGACCATTGTTCGTAGGTGTAGCCACCGGCCGGGCCGCCGGTGTAGCTGCGGTAGCTCATCACCGAGAACTCGATGCTGTCGCGATCCGCCGGCACGGCGGTGGCGCCGGGCCCGCCCGTTTCCTGCGAATGCTTCAGCCCCAGCGCATGGCCGATCTCGTGCAGCGTGGTGTGGTAGGCGTAGTTGCCGAGCGTGGGGTTGCGGTAGTTGTAGGCGGTGCCGAACCAGACATCGCCGCCCGACCCGCCGCCGGGATAGCGCGCATAGGCGGTGCCGGGCAGGCTGGACTGGGCCAGGCGCAGATCGGCGGAATCGAAGCCCGCATCGGTGATCGCGAGCTGCGTGAAATCCGCCACCCCCGCGCCGCGCAGCACCGCATTGCCGCCCGCCACGCCGCTGGTGCCGGCCAGCGCATGGCGCGCCGCCTGCATCGTGGCCAGCGACACCTGCGCGAAGCCGCTGCCCGGTTCGTTGTTGCCATAGGGCGATTCGAAATCGCCCACCGCATCGGGGAAGCTGAAGGTCAGCGGCCCCTGCCAGGCGGTGCCGGACAGCACCCCGTCGATATACTTGTTGCCGGTCGCGGCAACCGCCCGTGTCGTCGCCATGGCTGCCGGCCCCTTACCCAAGGGCGCGAAGCCGGTCGCCCCGCGCCCCGGCAGCCTTGACGAGCCTCCTTAACCGGATGTTGCGCGACCGTGCCGGCGTCAGTCTTTCGTCCCGCGCGCCTGCCCGCCCTTGCGCCCGGCCTCCGCCGCGCGCTGCGGGTCATTGGCGAAGTTGTTCGGATCCTTCCGCTTGCCCGCGCCGACCGTGTCCTGCGACACGCCCTTCTGGCCTTCCGCGCCGTGCCCGCCGGCCTTGTCGCCGGCGCCATCCTTGCCCTTGTTCATGTCCTGGCCTGCCATCGCTGCATCCTCCTTGGGCGGCGCACCACGCTTGCGCCGCGCGGGGGAAACGCCTTGCGCCGATGGCGGGTTCGGCGTCACAGGCGGAACGCCGGGCGCGTATTGACCGCGACGGGCCGAAGCGCGAGGAGGGGACATGGCCCGCTTCCAGGTTCTCGTCACCCACACCCATCTCGACCAGCCCGGCCTCGGCCTGCTGGAGGAAGCGGGTTGCCAGGTGCATGTGCTGACGCCGGATGGCAGCGGCGTCGTCACCGCGGCGAATGGCCGGGCGGAGGTGGAGCGCCTGCTGGCGACCATCCCCTTCGATGGCGTGATCTCCCGCATCATCCCGATCGGCGGCGCGGCGATGCGCAGCTGCCCGACGCTGCGCGTCATCAGCCGCGCGGCGGTAGGCTACGACAACATCGACATGGCGGCGGCCACGGCGCAGGGCATCCCGGTGCTGACGGCGGTCGGCGCCAATTCGCAATCCGTCGCGGAATACGCGATGGGGCTGATGCTGGTGGTGGCGCGCAACATCGCGCGCCACAACACGGCCATCCAGGCCGGCGGGTGGGACCGGGCGCGGCTCGGCCTTGAACTGCGCGGGCGGCGGCTCGGCCTGGTCGGCTATGGGCGCATCGCGCAGAAGGTCGCGGCGCTGGCCCAGGCCTTCGGCATGCGGGTCTCCGCCTGGAGCCCCAACCTCCACAAGGCCGGCGACATCGCGCCGGTGACGCGCGCCGCGACGCTGCACGAGCTGATCCGCGGCTGCGACGTGCTGTCGCTGCACATCCCGCTGACCGAGACCTCCCGCAACCTGATCGGCGCCGGGGAACTCGCGCTGATGGGGAAGGAGGCGATCCTGGTGAATACCGGCCGTGGCGGCCTGGTGGACGAAGCCGCGCTGGCCGAGGTGCTGCGGGAAGGCCGCATCTGGGGGGCGGGCATCGATGTGCTGACGCAGGAGCCCCCGCCGCGGGACAACCCGCTGCTCGGCCTGCCCAACGCCATCCTGAGCCCGCATGTCGGCGCCGCCACCACGGTTGCCCGCGCCGCGACTGCGGAGACGGCGGCGCGCCACCTGCTCGACATCCTGCTCGGCCGCACGCCGCCGGCCGATGCGGTGGTGAACCCCCAGGTCCTTACCAGGTCAGCTCCGCCAGCGTGATCCGGTTCTCCGCCGCCGGCCAGGCGCGGGAGACGATTCGTTCCTCGTTGAAGATCCCGACCACGGGCCTGCCGAGTTCGGCGCCGGGGATCTGCCGCGTGGCCAGCGCCGAGATGGCGACGCCGGGGCGCAGTTCCGGCGGCACGCGGCCATCCAGCAGGATGGCGTCGCGCGGGATGCCGAAATAGCCGCGGGTGCGCTGGAACAGCACCACGCCACCGCCGCCATCGCGCTCCGCCTGGGTCGGCGCGCGGGCGGGGCGCAGGTTCACCACGGTGGAGCCGCGCGGGAAGGGGCCGCGATAGATGTGGGTGATGGGGTGGCGCGGCGCGGCGACGACGAACTCCAGCGTCCAGTCCGGCCCGACCGGCACGCCGCCCCACTTCCCATCCTCCTCCGTCACGCGGCGATGGAGGGCCTCGCCCATGCGCTCGCCCGTCTCCGGCGAGACCCGGAAGACTTCGACGGTGGCGCCCGCGACGGGGCGGTTGGTGACGCCGCCCGCGGTGTTGGTGACGCGCCCGTCCAACACCGGCCGCGCCTCGGGTTCGACGGACAGCCGCATGGGGGCGCGGCCGGTGATCCAGGAAAAAATCTTGGCGAAGGCGCGGGCGTGGTAGGCGACCTCCCGGTGGTCCAGCGCGCCCAGCACCAGGTTGGTGGCGCCGCGCAGCTCCGGCCCGTCCACATCGGTGCCGGTCGGCCGGTCGGGCGTCGTGGACCAGATGGCGCGGGGCTGGGCGAAGACGTCGTTCCAGGCGCTGCGGATGGTCAGGAAGGCGGTGCCGGGGACGACGTCGGTGGTGCCGCCGTTCAAGCGGCGCAGGAAGTCGGACTGGCTGTTGAACTCGCGGTTCCGGATCTCCGGCCAGTCATAGACGCCGCGATTCGGCGTGCCGCAGAGCACGGCGTGGGAGACGGCGTCGCTGCCGCCCTGGTGCACGACGAAGTCGCGGATCGGGTAGCCGCCGCGGGAATTGCCGACGAGGGCGATCCGCGCGCCGCCATGCCGCGCGCGGAACTCGGCGACAAAGGCGGCCAGGCGCGCCGTCTGCTCCGCGCTGCCGCTGCGGCCCGCCTGGGGCACTGCGTCATCGTCCCGCGCCAGCGGGTCCGGCATGTCCACGGCCAGCAGGCGGTCCTGCGGATAGCCGTTGGATTCGAAGCGCCAGAGCGTGGTGAGCCACAGCGCCGCATGGTCGCCATTGCCATGCACGAAGAGGATCGGCGGGGGCAGGGCCTGCGCGCGGGCCAGGCGAGGCGCGGCCAGCGGCAGCGCGCCGGCGGCGAGAAGAAGGGTGCGTCGGGACGTTTCCATTGGGCGGAAGGGTAGCGAAGCCTGCCGCCCGTTGGAACGCCCCTCCCATCACGCCGGCGCCATGGCGGCCGCGATCACGTCCCAGTCCGCGTCGGTGATCGGCACCAGGCCGAAGCGCAGCCGCGCGCCCCAGCCGCCATCCCGCGCCACGCTGAGATGCGGCAACAGCGGCGCGGCCGGCGCCTGCCGCGACGGCGCCCAGGCCACGGCACGGCGCCAGGGCAGGAAGCCCGGCGCCATCTCCGCCTGCCAGGGATCGCCTGGCGCGACGGTGCCCATGGCGACGAAGGCGCGCAGCGTGTCCTTGAGCCCGAAGGTGGCGGTGGGCGCGTAGTAGGCGATGCGGTCGCCCGGCCGCAGCCGCCGCACGGGGCCCGCCTTCCCGTGGCAGAGCTGGAGAAAACCGCCCGCGACCCCGCGCGCGACATGGTTGGCGCTGGAGACCCCGATCCAGGCGGCCATCAGGCGGCACCCCCCGGCGTGAAGACCCGCAGCCGGTGCCCATCCGGGTCCAGCGCCACGAAGCCGAAGCCGAAATCGAGCGTGCTGGGCGGCAGCGCCATCGGAACCCCCCGCGCCGCCCACTCGGCGTGGCAGGCGGTGACGGCGGCGGCGTCGGGCAGCGTCACGCAAAGCTCCCCGCCGCCGGTGCCCTCCGCCGCCGGCACCACGCCGGCGCGGCGCCAGAGGCCGAGCATATGGCCGGGCCCGGCCGGGATCATGGCGAAGCCCGGGGAGGCCTCGACCGGCGGGCGGCCCAGCGCGGCCGCGTAGAAGGCGGCGCTGCGGGCGGTGTCCTCGACATAGAGGATGCTGAAGCTGATCTCGGGCATGGGGTCCGTCCCTGGTTGGCGATGACCCCTTGCTACGCGCCCGCGCTGTCAGTTCCTGTCAGCAGCGATCCCCTCCCGCGCCTTCCACTCCCGCAGCAGGGCGGCGCGGCGGCGGGGGTAGCGCTGGCCGGTCGCCTCCAGGCTCGCGATGCGGTCGATGCGGAAGCTACGCAGGTCCTGGCGCAGCTCGCACCACGCCAGCAGCACGCGGACCCTCTCGAAGAAGCCGAGCGCGAAGGGCCAGAGGCGCCGCCGCGTCTCCTGACCCGCCCCGTCGCGATAGGCGATGGCGAGGATCGTCTCCTCCCGGATCGCCTGGCGGATCAGCGGCAGGCCGGGGCTGGCGGGGGCGGCCAGGGTGGGGCCGATCAGCAGGCCGTTCTGCTCCAGCCTGTCGCGCATCGCGGGGGGCAGCACGGCGCCGATCTTGGCGAGGGAATCCTCCGCCCCGCGCCGCAGCGCCGGGTCGCCCTGTTCCATCACCCAGCGCGCGCCGAGCACCAGCGCCTCCACCTCCTCCTCCCCGAACATCAGCGGCGGCAGGGTGAAGCCGGGGCGGAGGACGTAGCCGATGCCGGCCTCGCCCTCGATCGCCGCGCCCTGCGCCTGGAGCGTGGCGATGTCGCGGTAGAGGGTGCGCAGCGAGACGGCCAGCTCCTCCGCCAGCGCCTGCCCGCGCACGGGGTGGCGCCGGCGCCGCAGCGCCTGCAGCAGGTCGAGGAGCCGGGCGCTGCGGGACATGGCGGCGGCCTTACCGGACCGCCGCCATCACGTCACGCGTTGGACGGCACCAGGCGATAGCCCGTGCCCGCGCGCTCCACCCGGCCCGTGGCGGGCATGGGGAAGTGGTAGCCCACCACCGGCACCCGGTCCGTCGCCGCCTGGTCCAGCAGGCGCCGGCGCGTCTCCACGGCCTGGGTGGCGTCCATGTCGAAGACGGGATGCCATTCCGGGTTGGTCATGAAGAAGGCGGGCGCGTTGACCGCGTCGCCGATCACCAGCAGCTGGTCCCGCCCATCCGCGATCAGGAAGGAGGCATGGCCGGGCGAATGCCCGTTGGTCGCGATGGCGGTGATGCCCGGCGCCACCTGGGCACCCGGCTCGAAGGTCTGCACGCGGTCGCGATAGGGGGCGAATTTCTGCCGCACATTGGCGAAGCCGGGGCGCCGCGCTTCGGAGGCGCGGGATTCCTCCCCCGCATCGGTCCAGAAGGCCCATTCCCGCGCCGGCACCAGCACCGGCGCATTGGGGAACAGCGCCTGGCCCTGCGCATCCGTGAGCCCG
Source organism: Falsiroseomonas ponticola (assembly GCF_016805305.1). GTDB lineage: Bacteria > Pseudomonadota > Alphaproteobacteria > Acetobacterales > Acetobacteraceae > Falsiroseomonas > Falsiroseomonas ponticola. Next base: position 389,383 of record NZ_JAERQN010000003.1, read on the forward strand.
CCGATATGGTCGCCATGGAAATGCGTGTGCACCACCAGGATGACCTGCGCGGGGTCGAGCCCCGCCGCGCGCATATTGGCCAGCATGGTGCTGCCCGGCGCGCCGCGCCCGACATCCAGCATGATGAGGCCGCGCGGCGTCCGCACCACCGTGACGTTGAAGGGATTGTCCAGCGCCGTGCCCTGCATGCCGGCGGCCTGCATGGTGGCGGCCACCTGGGCGGGGGTGGCGTTCAGCACGAAGCCCTGGGTGGCATCGGCGCGCACCACGGAGCCATCCGTGACGATGAAGGCCTCCAGCCCCCCCACCGCCACGCGGTGGAAGGTCGGCGCCTGCGCCTGGGCGGCAGACGGGGCGAGGGTGGGGGCAAGCGCGAGGCCGGCACCGGCGGCCAGCAGGCCGCGACGATCGATCATCATGGTCGCGTCTCCCTCAGCCCGCCGCCGCCCAGTCGGCCGGCACGAAGCGATAGCCATTGCCCTCCTTCGCCATGAAGCCGGTGGAGGGGAAGGGGAAGTGGTAGCCGGTGACGCGGATGCGGTCCGTGGAGACCATGTCGAAGACGCGGCGGCGCGTGGCTTCCGCCATCTGCGCGTCGAAGTCGAAGACCAGGTGGAAATCGGGGCGGCGGGCAAAGACTTCCGGCCGGTTGGTGATGTCGGCCAGGAAGACCAGCTGCTCGTTGCCGTCCGAGATCCGGTAGATGGTGTGGCCCGGCGTGTGGCCATGCGCGGCGATGCTGGTGATGCCTGGCAGCACCTCCGCCCCCGGGGCGATCTGCCGCACCTTGCCCTCGTAGGGGCCGAAGCGGCGCTGGCTGTTGGCGAAGTTGGCGCGCTGGAATTCGGGGCTGCGCGTCTCGTTCCCGCCATCCATCCACCAGGCCCATTCCGGCGCCGGCACCACCAGCTCCGCATTCGGGAAGGCGGGGGTGCCATCGGCGTTGAGCAGGCCGTTCACGTGGTCGCCGTGGAAATGGCTGAACACCACCGTGGTCACGCGGGCCGGGTCCAGCCCCGCCGCGCGCATGTTCGCCGTCAGCAGCCCGACCGGGGCATTGGGGCCGGAGGGGCCGTTGCCGGTGTCGAACAGCACCAGGCCGTTCGGCGTCTCCACGCAGGTCAGGGTGAAGGGGATGCGGAAGGTGTCGGTGGGCAGGAAGCTCTCCGCCAGCACGCGCTGCACGTCTTCCAGGGACGCGTTGCGCACGAAGCCCGCATTCAGCGGGATGGCGCGGCTGCCGTCATGCAGCATGGTCACGGTCCGCGACCCCAGCCGGAAGCGGAAGAAGCCGGGCGCCTGGGCCAGCGGTGCCGGCGCCGCCGGGGCCTGGGCCAGGGCGGGCGTCGCGCGCAGCAGCGCCGGCGCGGCCAGGGCGGCGGCCGCCCCCATGACAATGGACCTGCGGATCATGCTTCTTCCCTCCGGGACGGTTGGCTCGCCGCGACGTTGGGCGGCGGGCGCGGGATGCAACCCCCAAGCGCGCCCCTGGCGCAAGCATCTTTCGCGGGGGGCGCGCTCAGCGCGCGAAGGCGACGACCGATTCCAGGTGCGGCGACCAGGGGAACTGGTCCACCGGCACGGCGGAGACCGCCGTGAACCCCGCGCGGCCCAGCACCGCCGCATCGCGCGCCAGCGCGACCGGGTTGCAGGAGACGTAGATGGCGTGCCGGACCTTGCTGCGCGCGATCTGCGCCACCTGTTCCACCGCGCCATTGTAGGGGGGGTCCAGGACCACCACCCCGAAGGCATCGAGTTCCGCCGGCAGCAGCGGGCGATAGGCCAGGTCCCGCTTCACCGCCTCCACCCGCCCGCCCGCCTTGCGCGCGGCGGCATCCAGCGCCGCCACGGCGCCCGCCTCCCCCTCATAGGCCGCGACGCGATGGGTGGCGGCCAGCGGGAAGGAGAGCGTGCCGATCCCCGCATAGAGGTCCGCGATCCGCGCCTTGGGGGAGAGCTTGCGCGGCAGCGCGGCGCACACCGCGGCGACGATGCCGGCCTCGCCCTCCGGCGCCGCCTGCAGGAAGGCGCCGGGCGGCGGCGCCACCTTCACGCCGCCCAGCATCAGGTGCACGGGGCCGGCCTGCGCCGCCGTCTCCATCACGCCGTCGCCCCGCGCCCAGGCAATGCGGGGGATGCCATGCGCGATGCCGAAGGCGGCCAGGATGGCGCGCTGCGCCGCGTCCAGCGGCCCATCGGTGCGCAGCAGCAGGTCGGGCCCGCTGTCGAGCAGGTTCAGCACCGCCGAGCCTTCCCGCTTCAGCGCGCCGAGCCGCTTCAGCACTTCCCGCAGCGGCCGGAACAGCGCCACCAGGCGCGGGTCCAGCACATGGCAGGTGGAGAGGTCCGCGATGGCGCTGGCGCCGCGCTGGTGGAAGCCGAGCGCCACCCCATGCGGCACGCGCCGCAGCGCGAGGTCCGCCCGCCGCCGCGTGCCGGGCGGTGCCGCGACCAGGGGCGCGACCTCCACCGCCATGCCCGCCCGCGCCATCGCCTCCACCAGGCGGTCGCGCTTCCAGGCGTGGTAGGCGGGCAGCGCCATGTGCTGCAGCGCGCAGGCGCCGCATTCCACCAGGAAATGGGGGCAGGGGGGTGGGACGCGGTCGGGGCTCGGTGTCTCCACCGCGGCCAGCGTGGCCGCGATGCCATCCCCGCGCCGCGGGCCGAGATCGGCCAGCACCGCCTCCCCAGGCAGGGTGCCGGCGATGAAGACGGGGCCCTGCGGCGTTTCCGCCACGCCATCCCCGGCGGAGCCGAGGCGCGTGACGGTCAGGCGCTGGGTGATCGAGGTGGCGTCGGGCACGGGGTCATCCTGGCCCCGACGCCGGGGCTCTCGTTCAGCCGCCGAAGGCGTTCAGCCCGGTCTGGGCGCGGCCGAGGATCAGCGCATGGACGTCATGCGTGCCCTCATAGGTGTTCACCGTCTCCAGGTTCACCATGTGGCGGATGACGTGATACTCGTCGACGATCCCGTTGCCGCCATGCATGTCGCGCGCGACGCGGGCGATATCCAGCGCCTTGCCGCAATTGTTGCGCTTCACCAGGCTGATCATCTCCGGCGCCGCCTTGTGCTCGTCGAACAGCCGGCCGACGCGCAGCACGGCGTGCAGGCCGAGCGTGATCTCCGTCTGCATGTCGGCCAGCTTCTTCTGCACCAGCTGCGTCTGGGCCAGTGGGCGGCCGAACATCTTGCGGCCCATCGTGTAGTCGCGCGCGGCGTGCCAGCAGAACTCGGCGGCGCCCATGGCGCCCCAGGCGATGCCGTAGCGCGCGCGGTTGAGGCAGGAGAAGGGGCCTGCCAGGGACTTCACGCCCGGCAGGCGGTTCTCCTCCGGGACGAAGACCTCATCCATCATGATCATGCCGGTGACGGAGGCGCGGAGCGAGAACTTGCCCTCGATCTTCGGGAAGGTCAGGCCCTTCATGCCGCGCTCCAGCAGGAAGCCGCGCAGCACGCCCTCGTCATCCTTCGCCCAGACCACGGCGACATCGGCGATGGGGGAGTTGGTGATCCAGGTCTTGGAACCGCTGACGAGGTAGCCGCCATCCACCTTCTTCGCGCGGGTGCGCATGGAGGAGGGGTCGGACCCCGCATCGGGCTCCGTCAGGCCGAAGCAGCCGACCCATTCGCCGGTGCGCAGCTTCGGCAGGAACTTCTGCTTCTGCGCCTCCGACCCATAGGCATGGATCGGGAACATCACGAGCGAGGACTGCACGGAGAAGGCGGAGCGGTAGCCGCTGTCCACGCGCTCGACTTCGCGGGCCATCAGCCCATAGGCGACGTAGGAGACGCCGGCGCAGCCATAGCCATCGAGCGTCGCGCCCAGGAAGCCCATCTCGCCGAACTCGTTCATGATCTCCCGGTCGAAGCTCTCGTTCCGGAAGGCCATCAGGACGCGGGGCTGCAGCTTCTCCTGGCAGAACTGGCGGGCCGCGTCGCGGATCATCCGCTCATCCTCGGTCAGCACCTCATCCAGCAGCAGCGGATCGTCCCAGGTGAAGGGGGCGGTGCTGGACTTCTTCGGGGTGGTGACGGGAGTGACGACGTTCATGGCTTTCTCCTGGCTCCGGCGGGTGGGCGGGCCTCGGCTGGTATCGGCTGCAATCTGGCGCGGGTGCCGGCATCCGGCAACCGGCGCGTGGAAGCAAAAAGGGGCGCCGAGGCGCCCCCTTCGCGGGATCAGGCCGCTTCCGCGTCCGGACCCGGATCGGTTTCCGGTGCGCTGTCCCGCTTCGGGCGGGGCAGGGGCAGCAGCATGAAGGCGGGCACGGCATCGCCGAAGCCGCGCGGCGAGGGGCCGGCCTCCCGGTCCTCGCGCCGCTCGCGGCGGAATTCCTCGCGCCGCGCGGCGTAGCTCTGCATCTCCTCGCGCGGCGGCAGGTCGCGGCCCGGGCGGCCATCGCGGCGCGGGCCGCGATCGTCACGCCGGCCCTCGCGCGGGGCGCGGTCGCGGGGCGCCTCGTCACGGTGGGCCTCATCCCGGCGGGGGCCGCGCGGCGGGCGGGCCTCGCGCAGCGGCACGTCATCCGCCGCCGTCTCGATGGTCTCGACCGGCGGGCGGCGCCCGCGATCGTGATCGCGCCCGCCCCGGTCACGGCCGCCCTCGCGGCCGCCACGGTCGCGCCCGCGGTCCCGGCCCCCATCGCGCCCGCCCCGGCCGCCATCGCGGCCACCGGGTGCCGGCCGGCCGCCGCGGCCACGCTTGGCCTTGGCGCCCTCGGCGATCTCCTCGGCGGAGACGGGGTCGAGCCCGTCGATCTCCATGCGCGGGATCGGCTTGCCCGTCAGCTTCTCGATCGCCGCGACGGAGCGCGCATCCTCCGGCGCCGCCAGCGAATAGGCATGGCCTTCCCGCCCGGCGCGGCCGGTGCGGCCGATGCGGTGGACATAATCCTCCGCATGGAAGGGCACGTCGAAGTTGAAGACGTGGCTGAGCCCGCCGATGTCGAGGCCACGCGCCGCGACATCGCTGCACACCAGCAGCTGCAGCTCATTCGCCTTGAACTTGTTGAGCGTCGCGAAGCGGGTGGACTGGTCGAGGTCCCCGTGCAGGGCGCCGACCGAGAAGCCGTGGCGCTTCAGCGACTTGTAGAGGATGTCCACGTCGATCTTGCGGTTGCAGAAGATCAGCGCGTTCTGCACCGCCTCCCGCCGCAGGAGGCGGCGCAGCGCCTCCCGCTTGTCCATGTCCCGCACCCAGACCAGGCCGGTCGTGATGGTGGTGGCCACCGTCGCGGGGGCGCTGACGGTGATCTCCTTCGGGTTCTGCAGGAAGGCATCGGCCAGGCGGCGGATCTCCGGCGCCATGGTGGCGCTGAAGAACAGCGTCTGCCGCATCCGGGGCAGGAGGGAGACGATGCGCTCCACATCCGGGATGAAGCCCATGTCCAGCATGCGGTCGGCCTCGTCGATCACGAGGACCTTGCAATCCGCCAGCAGGATGCGGCCGCGATCGAACAGGTCGAGCAGCCGCCCCGGCGTCGCGATCAGCACATCGACGCCCTTGTCGAGCACGTCGCGCTGCTCGTTCATGCTCTCGCCGCCGATCAGCAGGGCGTGCGTGAGGTTCAGGTGCTTGCCGTACTTCACGAAGTTCTCGGCCACCTGCAGCGCCAGCTCGCGCGTCGGCTCCAGGATCAGGCTGCGCGGCATGCGCGCCTTGGCGCGCGACCCCGCCAGGATGTCGAGCATCGGCAGCGTGAAGCTGGCGGTCTTGCCCGTGCCGGTCTGCGCGCAGCCCAGCACGTCCCGCCCCATCAGCACGATCGGGATCGCGGCTTCCTGGATCGGCGTCGGGTGCAGGTAGCCGGATTCGGTCACCGCGCGGAGGATGGGCTCCGACAGGCCGAGATCGGCGAAGGTGGTGCGGGCCGGCTCCTCGGGATCCTGCTCGTCATAGGCGCGCTCGGCCTCGCTGCGGGGATCGTCCTCGTCCTCGTCGTCGTCCCGGTCGTCATCCTCCCGGTCGTCGTCGTCGCGATCATCCTCCTCGCGACCATCATCGTCCCGGTCATCCTCCCGGGCCGCGGCATCGTCGCCGGCGGTGGCCTCGACCGGCGCGGAGGGCTCCGCCGCCGGGGCTTCGGCCAGGATGGGGGCGGGCTCGGGCTCGGTCGGCGCGGCGGCCGCTGCCTCAACCGCGACAACCGCCTCCGGCGCAGCCGTGGCGGTGTCCTTGTGTCCGGGATCGGCCGCGCCCGTTACGGTCGCGTCGCTGTGATCGCTCAACGTGATTGGTTCTCTGTCTGCCTCGGACCAGCCCGACACCTTGGCGTGCCCCGGCTTCAAGCCGAGGCCCGTCTTCGGGTGGGGATGCCCCGCTGGCGCAAGGGGCGCAAACGGCGGGGCCGGGCGGGACGACGGCCATATGCGCCGGAAACGCGCGGAAATCAAGGCGGGACGGCTTGCGAGCCCAGCACGCAGCGCCTAGCAGCCCCGGCATGACCGACCAGCCCACGCTCCTGCTGCTGCCCGGCCTGCTCTGCGATGCCCGGCTGTGGCGCGACCAGGCCGCCGCGCTCGGCGCCGGATGGCGCTGCGTGGTCGCCGACCTGACGCATGACGACAACCTGCCCGCCATGGCACGGCGCGCCCTGGCCGCGGTGGGCGAGGCGCAGGACCTGGCCATCGCGGGCCTTTCCATGGGCGGCTACGTGGCGCTGGAGATCATGCGCCAGGCCCCCGGGCGCATCGCCCGCCTGGCGCTGATGGACACCTCCGCCCGGCCCGACACGGAGGAACAATCCCGCCGCCGCCGCGCCCTGCTGGCGCTGTCCGAATCCGGCATGTTCCGCGGCGTGACGCCCCGGCTGCTGCCGACCCTGCTCGCCCCCCACAACCTCTCGACCCCCCTCGGCGCCGAGGTCACGGCCATGGCGGAACGCGTCGGCCGCGCCGCCTTCCACCGGCAGCAGCGCGCCATCCTCAAGCGCCCCGACAGCCGCCCCGACCTGCCCCGCATCGCCGTGCCCACCCTGGTCGTGGTGGGCGAACATGACGCGCTGACACCACCCCACCTGGCGGAGGAGATCGCCGCCGGCATCCCGGGCGCCACCCTGGCCCGCATCGCCGGCGCCGGACACCTGCCGACGATGGAAGAACCCGCCGCCGTCACCGCCGCGATGCGGGACTGGCTGCGGGCCTGAAGGGCCCCTAGATTCGCGGCCACAACGGAGATCCCCATGGCCGAGACCGACATCCTCGTCACCCGCGAAACCAAGCGGTCCTACGGCCTGGTCCGCGGGACCATCGCCATCCTCTGCCTCGGCCTGCCCTTCCTGGGCCGGCAACGCATCCAGGTGACGACCGAACGCGTCATCATCGAAAGCGGCTTCCTGACCAAGGTGCGCGACGACGTCGAAGTCTTCCGCATCCGCGACGTGGTCACGACCCAACCCCTCTGGCACCGCCTGCTCGGCATCGGCGACGTCGTCATCAAGGCCACCGAAGGCCGCACCGAGGAACGCCACACGCTCCGCGGCGTGCCCGACCCCATCGCCGTCTCCGAAGCCATCCGCCAGGCCTGGAACCAATCGGCCCGCCCGCGATCGGCGACGAACATCGACGGGTAGCGGGTGGCGCTGGTGGCCCGGGGAAAGGGCTCCGCCCCTTCCCCGTAACCCCTTCCCCGCCAAGGGCCCGGCGGCCCTTGGGAACCCATGAGATCGGTGGATGGAGGGAGGGGCACCGCGCGACCGCATGTCCGACGCGCGTCCCATGCCCCTCCCTCCATCCACCGATAATCTCGCGGTCCAGGAGGCCGCTGCCTCCTGGCGCGGGAGAGGTGCGGAGAGGGGCGCGCAGCCCCTCTCCGCGGCCACGGGCGCTGCCTGCTACCGTCCGATGAGCGCCAGCCGGGGTGGGGTGCGGCTCGCGATGGGGACCGGCATGCCGCGGTAGGCGTCGAGGCCGCGGCCGGGGGTGTTGGTGTTGGTCAGGGTGGTGGCGCGGTCGGCGTTGTTGGAGAGGAAGGCGCCGCCGCCGCCGGGTTGGGCGATGGTGGCGGCGGTCACGGTCGGGGCGGGGACGGGCGGGTGGGGGTTGCCTTGTTCGGTCGCCCAGGCGGCGAGGACCCGGGCGCGGTAGGGTTCGGCGAATTCCGGGGTCTGGCTGTGGTAGGCGGCGGCGGCGCGTTGCCAGTCTCCGCCGCGGGCGGCCTGCAGTTCCGTCAGGAAGCGGGCGGCGTAGGTGGCGTTGGCGGTGGGGTCGAAGGCTTCGTCCAGATTGGCGAAGGCGTTGGGGTGGTGGCGCAGGTTGATCTGCATGCAGCCCACGTCGATGGAGCGGACGCCTCGGGCCTGGAGTGCCTGCACCTCGGCAATCGCTGCCGCCTTGGTGGTGAAGAATTGCCCGCGGCCTTCGGCGTTGATGGTCCAGGGCCAGGGGTGGAAGGCGCCGGTCTCGGGGTCTCGCCGGCCGGATTCAACGCGGCCGATGGCGCTGAGCAGGTGGGCCGGGATGCCCGCGGCGCGTTCCGCGGCCTGGATGGCGCCGCGGCAGAGGCGCCCGGGTTCGGCCGCGGCCGGCAGGGGCAGGAGCAGGGCGAGGAGGAGGAGGCGCTTCATGCCTGGCCGGGGGCAAGCCCCGTGCCAGGGGGGCGCTACAGGATGGGTTCGGCCGGCGGGCGCGGGGCTTCGGCGGCGGGGGGCTCGGCCGGCGGCGTGGCGGCGGGGGGCGCTTCCGCCTGGGCGGGCGTGGTGGCCGGGGGGGTTGCGGGGGCGGCGGTGTAGTCCGGCACGATGCGGGCCTGGGTGCCGCCGATCATCAGCACGCGCTGGCCGATGGCGAGTGGCGTGGTGTCCCGCTGCGTGACGGTGAAGAGCTCCCCGTTCTCCTTCCGCGCGATGTATTCATAGGCGGTGGTGTCGCCGGCCACGCGTTCGGTGGCGGCGCCGAGCAGCCCGCCGACCAGCGCGCCGCCGACGGCGCCGATGGCGCTGGCCATGTTCCCGCCTGGCGTCTGCGCGCCGACGATGCCGCCGGCCGCGCCGCCGGTGGCGGCACCCGTATTGCCATCCGCCGTCACGGTCACGCGGCGGACGCCGATGATGACGGCCTGTTCGACGCGGTTCATCTGCTGCACGGCGCGGGTGGCGTAGTCATCCGCCGAGTAGCTCGGCCGGCAGGCGGCGAGCGCGAGCGGGGCGAGCAGGGCGAGGGGGAGGAGGTTTCGGGGTCCCGGCATGGCGGTGTTCCTGTAGGCGAGGGCGGGCCGCCCTGTCACCACGCAACCTGCGCGGGGCGCCCATACGCCCTTTGCCGCCCGCGCGTGGCGCGATTGTGTCGCCCGCGTGTCCGCCTGTGACGCGGGGCCTCAGTCGTAGCCGAAGGCCGTCATGTCCTCGCGGAAGTGATCGGCCAGGAAGGCGGCGTCCGCCGGGGTGACCTCGGCCGAGCGGATCAGGATGCGGGCGCTGCGGTTGGCGTGGGGCAGGACGAAGGCGGGGTCCACCAGCTCCTGGAGGAGGGTGCTGCCGGCCATGTCCTCGATCCGCAGCGCCTCCGCGACGTGGGTCGCGGTGCGGGTCTTGGCGGCCTGGGGGCGGAAGGCGGCGTCGTAGTGCAGGTGGCGGTTGCGGATGAAGCCGCTGAAATCGTCGCTTTCGATGAAGGCGCGCGAGGCCGGCCAGCGGAGCTGCGCGTGCTGGGCGGAGAGGGTGGCCCAGTCCGCCCGGATGGCGGCGAGCGTGGTGCCGTGCTTCTCCGCCCAGCCCAGCACGATGCCGCCCACGAAGTTGTAGAGGCTGGCGATGCGCGCCTTCGGATGCCGGACGAAGGCCAGGATGCGGAAGCCCGCGAGGGTTTCCGGGCCGATCGCGGCCTCGATCTCGTCCAGGCCGGAATGCTTGTAGAGGCCGAAGCGGCGCTGGAAGTAGGTGCTCGCCTGTTCGCCATGGGGCGTGGAGCCGAGGATGAGGTCGTCCCAGCGGGCGAAGGGCTCGTAGCCCTGTTCGAAGCTGGTGCCGCCGGTCTTGTGCAGGTGGATGAAGACGAAGCGGCGGGAGCGGGAGAAGATCATGCGGCCTCCAGGCGCGGCATGCCCTGCGCCACCGCGAAGCGCTGGAGCGCCGAGGCGCCGCTGGCGGCATCGAGCGGGTTGTCCAGCGCCATCATCGTGGCCACCGCGTCCCGCGCCGTGAGGCGGAGCGAGAGCCAGCCGCGGCGGGAGGCATCGGCGTAAGTCACATGCGGATCGTTGGGGAAGGGCAGGGCGTAGCGGGCGTTGTTCTGGCTGGTGATGGAGGTGGCGACGAATTCGACGGCGCAGGCGGGTGTCTCCGGCCGGTCGAAATCCGGGCGCAGCTCGGCGGCCAGGAAGGCGTGGATGTCGCCGCCGAGCACGAGCGGCGTGCCCTGGTCCCGCCGGCGCGTCGCAAGCTGGGAGAGCAGGCGGGCGCGGGCGGGCTGGTAGCCGTCCCAGCCATCGGTCCAATAGACCGGGGGCGTCTGACGGCTGCCGAGGCGGGCCATGCGGGTCTGCTGGGCGATGATGGTCCAGCGCACGGATTCGCGGGCCAGGCCCTCGCTGAGCCAGGCCTCCTGCTCCGCGCCCAGCAGGCTGCGGGCGGGGTCCGCCAGTTCGGCGCATTGGTCGAAGGTGACGCGGGTGGCGCCGCCGCGGTCGGGGGGCTGGCAGGCCTGGGGATGGCGGTATTGCCGGTCATCCAGCACATGCATCTGCGCCAGCCCGCCGAGGCCGATGCGGCGATGGATGCGGGCGCTGGCGCCGTTGGGTTTCGCCGATCGCGGCAGCGGCATGTGTTCCCAGAAGGCCTGGTAGGCGGCGGCGCGCCTCGCCAGGAAGGGGGCGCCGCGCTCCCGCTCCCCGATCTCGCCCCCATAGTCGTTGGAGACCTCATGGTCGTCCCAGGTGACGACCCAGGGGCAGGCGGCGTGGGCGGCCTGGAGGTCGGGGTCGCTGCGATAGAGCGCGTAGCGGGCGCGGTAATCCTCCAGCGTCCGGGCCGTGGGGCTGGCATGGCTGCGGACCAGGTTCCGGCCCCAGCTGGCCTCATAGATGTAGTCGCCGAGGAAGGCGACGAGGTCCGGGTTGCTGGCCGCGATGTGGCGGTGGGCGGCGTAGAAGCCGTGTTCGTATTGCTGGCAATTGGCGACGGCGATGGTCAGCGGGTCCGTCGCACCCGGCGCGGGGGCGGTGCGGGCGCGGCCGGCGGGGCTGGCCTCTCCCATCGCGGTGAAGCGGTAGTGGTACCAGGCGCCGGGGCGGAGGCCCTGGACCTCGACATGCAGCGAATGCGCCTCGGCCGGCAGCGCCATGGCCTGGCCGCGGGCGACGGGGCGGCGGAAGGCCTCATCCTCCGCCACCATCCACTCGACCGGCACGGGCTGGTCGGGCAGGGCGGCGCCGGGGGCGGGCATCAGCCGCGTCCAGAGCACGAAGCCGGCGTGGCCGGGATCGCCGGAGGCGACGCCGAGGGCGAAGGGCGTGGCGGCCGCGGCGCGGGCCGGCAGGGAGAGGGCCAGGGCGGGGGCGGCGAGGAGGAGGCTGCGGCGGCGCATGGGGCAGTCTCCCCCGGATCGGGGGCGGGCGCCAAGGCGGGGCTTGGGTCAGTACTATGACTTTAGCCGATTATGCCGATTATGCGGGTTTAGCACCGTTTTCGCGGGGGCGGTGGAACCAGCAGAGGCCGAGGAAGGTGGGGGCGCTGTAGGGGGCGTCCCGGTCCTGGCTGAGGCGGCGACGCGTGTCGTCGCGGTCGCGTCCCCGGGCGACGACCGGCGCACGGCGTGGCCGGGTAGAAACGCGAGTCGGGCGCCTACTGGGCATAGGCACTATGGGTCTGCTTGCGACCCGAAGCGGACCTACGGGTAAGGACCCAACGCTGGACTGCCGGAGCCAAGGTCAGTCGCAAGCAAATTTTTTGGCAACTCGTCGCTGCCGCGGCCGAGCGCATCCCTCGGTACAAAAATCGCACTGGTCGCAAATCAGTTTGCCACATTCGCCACAGTTCTTGTGCTCGCCGATTATTAGCGGGAAGCGACTGCACCACGATCCAGAGGGAAGTTTGCCGCCACAATAAGCGTATACTGTCAGATATCTTCCCTGCTCCGTTCGACCGATCATCAGATGCGGATGAGGAACATTGAAATGCACAAAGGTTATATCTTGGCCGAGAATGGAGTCAGCACAGTCGCTCAGCAGGTTGAAAAGATCCAGAATAGAATTCGTTGGATCGTAAAGCCCCAAACAGTGACTTTCTTCAATGTCAATAAAAGCATCGTAATCATTTTCCTGGGCCAAGTCACTAAAGCCCTCTATATAAACAATTTTTCGCATAAATTTAATAAAATGAGTCGGGTTTTGTCCGAGCAATAAACGATTAATAAATTCTGATATTGTAAACAGGGCAATTGACGCCTTACTAACTCCACAAGTCACGATTACAGTCGAAAAATTATGAACGATATCTTTCTGAGTATCGCTTAGGCGCGAGTAGGTTCCAGTCCTCGCATGGCGACCACAGGCGATGGAGGTACTTAAAATGGTTTCGGGTTTTTGTGCGAAGAGCTCTGAGAGCGAGAATAAGAGCTCGTAGTTCACTCCGGCGCCAGGTAATTCGAACGCCCAGGGCGGCAGATTGTTTTCATAGAAAGAAAGTCGAATTTCTTGTGGGCGACCTGGCAGTAAATTTACGGCATTTTGTACGCTCTCGAGAGAAGTATTCCGTGTGACACCAAGGAAGGTTTGATTTGCATATTTTCGAAATTCTCCGGTCTGCCGAGCCTTCTTGCCCCTGCCGCGCATTATTGCTTCAAGATGGGTCGCAGAAATAACGCCGGCAATTTCTACACTCTCCCCGCTTACCATCTTAAACTTGTCGACGAAAATATGCCGCGTGCGCGATCCCGAGTTCGTCGCGTTCTTGACATCGATCAGCACATCCGTTTCGATGTCGCACGACCGCCATAGATCTCCGCGCCCATTTATTTGCGTGATTGAAATGTCTTTTGCCTCAAGTCCGAGCGCATTTCTGTAAAATGAAAGCACTAATTTTTCTGCTAGCCGGGCATAGGCAAGCGAGCGAATTTCGAATTCGCTCCTTAAGCGGGCGCCTCCCTGAGCATTTCGTCGTTCTTCGCGCCCCGCCGCCCAGATTTCAATCAGTCTTTTGTCTTCCGAGTCCAAGTTCGGAGAGAAAATGTTCGTTGAATGCCCGTCGCAGCTTACTGAGACTAGATGCCGCTGCTCCGAGCAATTCGCAATGCGTTGACGGGGTAAGGAGTGAACGTTGAAATGAGCCCTTCTTGAACCCGAAAATACAGCATAATATGGCGCCTCTGAATAATTCCTCTTCATGATTAGTTCGTTCACTCTATTAATCACCACAGAAATGTCACCGTTATAGTCATGTGTTTGGATGGGCCTGAGTTGCTCGATTTCAGATCGCGTGATTGGCTGTAGTCTTTCGTGGTCTAAATTTGCTGCAAGCAGCCTCTGCTTGGATCCTGCTATAACCCGAGAAACATCGTTCGATTTGACAACCAGAAGTTGACCGTCTGTATTTTCAAAGATTTCATACGAGACGCCCCAGCGGCCTATAAGCCTTGACAGCGGATCGTCATCCGTACGCTCTACCATTCAGTCCCCCCCCCGGTTACGCACTGCCCAGGATTACATCACGACGCGAGTTCGCGCGTCTAGCGATGGGTTGATGTTTTCACTCGAACAGGTCAGCGCCGTCATTGTATCGATAGCCGGGGCAGCAGTCGAAAAAGGAGAGGGCGGCCCACCAAGTCGTACCCGAGAGGAAAGAACCGCGCCGACATCTGAGCGCGATCTCTGTGAACAATCACGACGTTCTAGCTAGTCTTGTTAAGGCACCGCGACACGCCGTGTCTGGTTAATCAATGGCTGCGCAACTCGAGGCTGCAGCACTTACATCCGCTCCCCGCCCTTCTCGGAGTCCCCATAGCGGTCAAGCGCTGTGTCGTTCAGTTGCTCATCACCTGGACGGGTGCGCAACCAAGGGCGCCTTCAGGACGGCATTTATCCCTCGGCCCGATCCGGGGCGGCACTTCGGTGTTCCTGGTGGCAACGGGACAAGCGGTCGGGACTCATCAGGTCATGGCGACGCAGGCGCCCCGCCGCCGGGTTCTGGACCTCGACTCCTCCGCGATGGCCTGGACGCAAGCCGATGCTGGGCGGGCTATTCAGCGCACGAAACGGTGCGGATTTCAAGCAAATATTCCTAACTACGTTTCCCCGCGACCATCACCCCATCCCCTCCGATAGCCCCCCGCCGCGCCCTGTGGGACAGTCACCCCACCAACGCATCGGGAGGGAGCCGCGCATGGCCCGGATCGGATTCATCGGCCTCGGCAACATGGGCGGGCCGATGGCGCGCAACCTGGTGAAGGCGGGGCATGAGGTCGCGTGCTTCGACCTCTCCGCCGCCGCCATGGCGGCCGTCACCGGCGCGCGGGCGGTGGGCAGCGCGGCGGAGGCCGTGGCCGGCGCCGACTTCGTCATTACCATGCTCCCCGCCGGCCAGCATGTGCGGGATGCCGTGCTCGGCGCGGGGGGCATCGCCGCTTCCTCCCCTCCCGAAGCCTTGCTGATCGACTGCTCCACCATCGATGTCGCGACCGCGCGCGCGGTGGCGCAGCGGTGCGGGCGCGCCTTCCTCGATGCACCGGTCTCCGGCGGCGTGATGGGGGCGGAGGGGGCGACGCTCACCTTCATGGTGGGCGGCGAGGACAGCGCCTTCGCCAAGGCGGCGCCGATCCTGCAGCAGATGGGCCGCGCCGTGATCCATTGCGGGGGCGCCGGCGCCGGCCAGGCGGCCAAGGCCTGCAACAACATGATGCTGGCGGCCACCATGATCGTGACGGCGGAGGCCTTCGTGCTGGCCGAAAGCCTCGGCCTGTCCCACCAGGCGCTGTTCGACGTGGCCTCCAAATCCTCCGGCCAGTCCTGGAGCCTGACGACCTATTGCCCCGTCCCCGGCCCGGTGCCGGGCAGCCCGGCCAATCGCGGCTACCAGCCGGGCTTCTCGGCCGCGCTCATGCTGAAGGACCTCGGCCTGGCGGTGGGCGCGGCGGAGGCGGGGGGCGTGGCGACGCCGGTCGGCGCGCGGGCGCTCGAGCTCTACCAGGCCTTCGTGGAACAGGGCGGCGGGGGGCGCGACTTCTCCGGCATCATCGACCATCTGAGGCAGGCCAAGGGGGGCCAGATCAGGGGGTGAGGGCGGCCCTCGTGCTCCAGCCGCGCTCCAGCCGCTTGCACAGCGTGGCATAGGCGATCCCGGCCTCGGCCGCGGCTTCCCGCAGCGTCATCCGCCGGCCGCGCACGGTGATCAGGCGGCGGGGCACGCCGGCGCGGGGCGGGTTCTTCGCCCAGCGGCAATTGGAGGGCGCGAAGGGGCGGGACGGGTCCAGCCGCACCAGGCGGTGGGCGGGGCTGGGCCGGCGGCCGAGATCGGCCAGGAAATTCTGGAATCCCCGCCCCGCCGGCGCCTGCCAGCGGGCGCAGACCGGGGCGGCGCCGCGCAGGCGCATGGTCTGCCAGGCCTGGTATTCCGGGCGCCGCCGGTCCCCGCTGCGGGCGCCGTGCCGCGTCGCGCGGTCCCGCACCACGTCATCCCGCCGGCAGCCGCAGCTGGTGGTGTGGCCGGACAGCAGGCTGTCCTCCCGCACCACCGCGCTGCCGCCGCAGGCACAGTCGCAGGCCCAGCGGCGGCGGGAGAAGCGGCCCCGCCAGAGATAGGGCTCCTCCTCCGCCGTCACCACCAGGCGGCCGAAGCGGTTCCCCGGCGCCACGGTGGTGGCGCGGAGCGTCCCGGAAGGGGCGGCGGGGCGGGCGGGGCGGGGTGGGGCGGCGATGGTCACGGCATCCGGAACAGGCCTGCGGGCGGGGAGTTTCGGTTGTGGTCCGGCGGCCATCCTCCCGCATCGCGGGCTGTCGCCGCAACAGCGGCGTCGCGCCCGGCCCGCCGGCGGCGGGGCGCGGGCATCACCCCTTGGGCGGCCGGCCGCCGGGCAGCAGGCCGCGCCCGCTGCCGATGGCATCCGCCCCGAAGCGGGCGCGCAGCTTCTCCACCGCCGCCCAGCGGGCCGCGCGGCGGCCGGCATCGGGGTCCGCCAGGTCCGGCAGGTCCGCCTGGTCCGCGGGCGCCAGCGGCTGGGCGCCGATGCCGATCAGGCGGAAGGCCGGGCCCGTCGCCTCCTTCGCCAGCAGGGGTTTCGCGGCGGCGAAGAGCGTCTCGGGCAGCTTCGTCGGGCGCGGCAGGCGGACATTGCGGGTGCGGGTCTGGAACTGGGCGGTCTTGAGCTTGAGGACGACGCCGGAGGCCGCGAGCCCTTTTTCCGCCAGGCGGCGGCCGAGCTTCTCGCAGAGCCGCCAGAGCGGCGCCTCCAGCGCGGCGAGGTCGCGGAGGTCGGTGTCGAAGGTCGTCTCGGCGGAGATGCTCTTGGCCTCCCGCGCCGGGTCGATGCGGCGATTGTCCTCGCCGCGCGCGCGGGCGGCGAGGGCCGGGCCATCCTCCCCGAAGCGCTTCGCGGCGTCGCGGGGGTCGAGCAGCGCCAACTGGCCCAGCCGGGTGAAGCCGGAAGCCTCCAATCGCCGGGCCAGTGCGGGGCCGATTCCGGGCAGCAGGGTCACGGGCTGGCCGGCCAGCCAGGCGCGCGCTTCCTCCTGCGCCAGCACGGCGAAGCCGCGGGGCTTGTCACGCTCCGCGGCCAGCTTGGCCAGCAGGCGGTTGGGGGCGAGGCCGATGGAGACGGTGATGCCGACCTGGCGCTCCACGTCCCGGGCGAAGCGGGCGAGGGTGGCGGCGGGGGGCGCGCGGTGCAGCGCCGCGGTGCCCGAGAGGTCCAGCACCGCCTCATCGATCGAGAGCGGCTGGACCAGGGGGGTGAGGCTTTCCATGAGTTCGCGCACCTGGCGGGCGGCGGCGACGTATTTCGCCATGTCGGGCTTGATGACGACGGCGTCCGGGCAGGCGGCCAGCGCCTTGAACATCGGCATGGCGCTGCGCACGCCGCTGGTGCGGGCGACGTAGCAGGCGGCGGAGACCACGCCGCGGCGCCCGCCGCCGATGATGACGGGGCGGGTGGCGAGTTCGGGGCGGTCCCGCTTCTCCACGCTGGCGTAGAAGGCGTCGCAATCGACATGCGCGACCGAGAGGCTGAAGAGCGCGGGATGCGCGACGAGGCGGCGCGACCCGCAGGCGGGGCAGGGCGGCGGGCGTTCGGCCTCCGCCATCCAGAGGCAGTCGCGGCAGAGCGTGGGCATCTCAGCGCCGGAGCAGGGGCATGAGGGCGAAGGCGGCGAGCAGGCCGAGATAGATCCAGCCCTCCGGCGTCTCCACCCGTTCCGCCCAGAAGCCGAGGCCGCGGCCGCGCAGCAGCGCCACCAGCGCGGTCTCGGCGGCGACGGTCAGGGCCAGGCCGGTCAGGCCCATCAGCAGCCGCGGGCGCGGTTCGGCCGGAACCTCGAACAGCCGGGCGATGCGGGGGGCGAGCACGACCATGGCGGCCAGCATGGGCACGGCCTCCACCGCCACGGCGCCGGCGGGGCCGAGGACGGGTTCCAGGACCAGCATGCGGATGGGGCCGAGCAGGAAGCCCAGCGCGAAGACCGCCGCGAACCAGAAGCAGCCGGCGGCGACCGTCATCTCAGGGCCAGAGGCGCGCGGCGCCGAGCACGCCGGAACTGTCGCCATGGCGCGCGGGCTCGATCGCCGTGGTGCAGACATCGGAGAAGACGTGGCGCGGGATGAGGCGGGGCAGGGCCTCGTAGAGATGCGCCATGTTGGACAGCCCGCCGCCCAGCACGATGACCTCCGGGTCCAGCAGGTTGATGACGGCGGCGAGCGCGCGGGCCAGGCGGTCCGCATGGCGGTCCAGCGCGGCGCGGGCGCGGGCATCGCCGGCGGCGGCGCGGGCGGGGAGTTGGGATGCGTCGCGCGCGCCGGGGCCATCGGCATCGGCGGCGAGCGCGGGGCCGCAGAGGAAGCTTTCGATGCAGCCGCGCTGGCCGCACCAGCAGGCGGGGCCGGGGTGTTCGGCCGGCGTCATCCAGGGCAGCGGGTTGTGGCCCCATTCGCCGGCGACCCGGTTGCGGCCCTGCACCAGGCGGCCTTCCACCACCAGCCCGCCGCCGACGCCGGTGCCGAGGATGACGGCGAAGCCCGATCCGGGGCGGTCATGGAATTCGCTCATCGCCAGGCAATTGGCGTCATTCGCCAGGCGGACCGGGCGGCCGATGGCGGCGGCGAGGTCGCGGGCCAGGGGCTGGCCGTTCAGGCAGGTGGAGTTGGCGCCGCGGATCAGGCCCGTGACCGGGTTCTCGCTGCCCGGGATGCCGATGCCGATGGTGGCGGTGCTGGCGATCTCGGCCTCCGCCGCGGCGACCATGGCGGCGATCTGGGCGACGGTCGCCGCGTAGCCCGCTGGCGTGGGGGCGCGGCGGCGGAGGCGGATCGTGCCGCCGGGGTCGAGGGCCGCGATCTCCGTCTTGGTGCCGCCGAGGTCGATGCCGATGCGCCAGGTCATGCAACGCAGGGTGGCGGGGCGGGGGCGACGAATCAAGAACGGGTCGCTTGCCCTGGGCGGTCGGCGGTGGTGGAATCAGCGGATGAGCGAGACATTGCTGGATGTGCAGGGGCTGACCTGCCCGCTGCCCGTGCTGAAGGCCAACAAGGCCCTGCGATCCCTGGCCGCGGGGGCGCGGCTGACCGTGCTGGCGACCGACCCGGCCAGCGTGAAGGATTTCCGGGCCTATGCCGCGGAGACGGGGCATGCGCTGGTGGGGTTCTCGGAGGAGAAGGGCGTCTATCGCTTCACGCTGCGCAAGCGCGAGGACGGCTGACCCCCGACGCGGGATGACGTTTCGCCGCTCCGCGGCGGGGAGGATCAAGGAATGAGCGTCCTGCTGTTCAGCCATCGGGCCTGCCTGCACCACGACCCCGGGCCGCACCATCCCGAATGCCCGGACCGGCTGCGCGCCGTGCTGAAGGCGCTGGATACGGAGGAATTCTCCGACCTGATCCGGGACGAGGCGCCGCAGGCGACGGTGGAGCAGCTCTCCCGCGTGCATCCCGAACGCTATGTGGAGGCCATCCTCGGCATCCGGCCGGAGCCGGATGACAGCGTGGCGCTGGATGGCGACACGGTGATGAGCTGGGGCAGCGCGGAAGCCGCGCTGCGGGCGGCGGGCGCCGGGATCGCCGGCGTGGATGCGGTCTGCCGGGGGGAGGTGCGGCGCGCCTTCTGCGCGGTGCGGCCGCCCGGCCACCATGCGGAGCCCAACCGGCCGATGGGGTTCTGCCTGTTCGCCAACGCCGCGGTGGCGGCCCGCCATGCGCAGGCGGTGCATGGCGTCGAACGCGTCGGCGTCGTCGATTTCGACGTCCACCACGGCAACGGCACCCAGGCCTGCTTCGAGACCGACGCCACCCTGTTCTACGCCAGCAGCCACCAGTCGCCCTGCTATCCCGGCACCGGGGAGGCGCATGAGACGGGGGTCGGCAACATCGTCAACGCGCCCCTGCCGCCGGGCGCCGATGGCGCCGCCTTCCGCCAGGCCTGGGCGGACACGCTGCTGCCGGCGCTGGAGGCCTTCCGGCCGGGCCTCGTCATCATCTCCGCCGGCTTCGACGCCCATGCGCGGGACCCGCTGGCGCAGCTCCGGGTGCGGGAGGCCGATTTCGGCTGGCTGACGACGGAACTCTGCCGGCTGGCGGACCGGGCCTTCGGGGGCAAGGTGGTCAGCCTGCTGGAAGGCGGCTACGACCTGGAGGCGCTGGCGGCCTCCACCGCCGCCCATGTGCGCGCCCTGATGCATGCGTGAGGACCGATTCCGCAGGAGTGACAGGCTGGATTGACACCTGCGACTTCCTTCCCATCGCGGGAGGGTAGCGTGGCAGGAATCCCGGCAATCCGCTGATTTCCGGCCCTTGCCCCGTCCGGCCGGCACGGGGCATTACGTTTTTTCTTCCCAGGATGCCCGATATGACGTCAACTAAACCTGACACGGCAAAGCCGGTCGCCTCCCTCTCCTTCGAGGAGGCGCTCACCGAGCTGGAGGGGATCGTGAAGGACCTCGAAGGCGGCAAGGGGAAGCTGGAGGAAGCGGTGGCGGCGTATCAGCGGGGAGCGGAGCTGCGCCGGCATTGCGAGGCCAAGCTGTCCGACGCCGAGGCCAAGGTGCAGAAGATTGTGGAAGCGGGCAGCGGCGAGGCCGCCGGCCTGCGTGACATGAGCTGATGGGCGACACCATGCAGGGCCCCGCGCTGAAGGACGCCCTGGCCCAGGCGGCGGCGGAGATCGACCAGGCGCTGGACGCCATCCTGCCGCCGGCGGAAGGGCCGGAAGCGCCGCTGCTGGCCGCCATGCGCTACGCCGTGATCGGCGGCGGCAAGCGGATGCGGGGCTTCCTGGTGCTGGAAGGGGCGCGGCAGTTCAACGTCTCCCGCCAGGCGGCGCTGCGCGTCGCGGCGGCGATCGAGATGCTGCACGCCTATTCGCTGGTGCATGACGACCTGCCCGCGATGGACGATGACGACCTTCGCCGCGGCAAGCCAACCGTCCACAAGGCCTTCGACGAGGCGACCGCCATCATCGCCGGGGACGCGCTGCAGACGCTGGCCTTCGGCACGCTGGCGGATGAGGACACGCATGCCGACCCGGCGGTGCGGGTGGAGCTGGTGCGCTGCCTGGCGCGGGCGGCCGGCGCGCGGGGCATGTGCGGCGGGCAGATGCTGGACATGCTGGCGGAAGCCGCCGCGGAACCGCTGGACGAGGCCGCCGTTGGTCGGCTGCAACTGCTGAAGACCGGACGGCTGATCGAATTCTCGGCGGAAGCGGGGGCGATCCTCGGCAAGGCCCCCATGCCCCAGCGCCTGGCGCTGGCGGCCTATGGGCGGGATGTCGGGGCGGCGTTCCAGATCGCGGACGATTTGCTGGACGCCACGGCCTCGGCCGAGGAAACCGGCAAGCGGACCGGCAAGGATGCGGAGGCCGGAAAGGCCACGCTGGTCGGCCTGCTCGGCATCGAGCGTGCCCGGTTGCAGGCGGAACGATTGGTCGCGCAGGCGAGGGAGCATCTCGACAGTTTCGGGGAGCGTGCCGATCTGCTGCGGGACCTTGCCGCCTACACCATCGAGAGGAAGAGCTGAAAACCATGGCGCCACCCGCCACCCCCCTGCTGGACCGGGTCCGATACCCCTCGGACATGAAGAACCTGTCGGGGGAGCAGCTGAAGCAGCTGGCCGAGGAATTGCGGGCGGAGACGATCCACGCCGTGTCCCAGACCGGCGGGCATCTCGGCGCCTCCCTCGGCGTGGTGGAACTGACGGTCGCGATCCACGCGATCTTCGAGACGCCGCGCGACCGGCTGATCTGGGACGTGGGCCACCAGGCCTACCCCCACAAGATCCTGACCGGGCGGCGCGACCGCATCCGCACGCTGCGCACCGAAGGCGGGCTTTCCGGCTTCACCCGCAGGTCCGAGAGCGAATACGACCCCTTCGGCGCGGCGCATTCCTCCACCTCCATCTCCGCCGGGCTCGGCATGGCGATGGCCCGCGACCTGAAGGGCGACGACCGGCAGGTGATCGCGGTCATCGGCGACGGGTCCATGTCCGCGGGCATGGCCTATGAGGCGATGAACAACGCCGGCGCCGCCAAGGCGCGGCTCATCGTCATCCTGAACGACAACGACATGTCGATCGCGCCGCCCGTCGGCGCCATGTCGGCCTACCTCTCGCGCCTCATCTCCTCCCGCCCCTTCCTGTCGCTGCGGGACGTGATGGGGCGGCTGGCCAAGCGCTTCCCGCGCCCGATCGAGCGCACGGCGCGCCGCGCCGAGGAATTCGCGCGCGGGCTGCTGACCGGCGGCACGCTGTTCGAGGAGCTGGGCTTCTACTACGTCGGCCCGATCGACGGGCATGACCTGGACCACCTGCTGCCCGTGCTGCGCAACCTGCGCGACGCGGAGGAAGACCAGCCCATCCTGCTGCATGTGGTCACGCAGAAGGGCAAGGGCTACGCGCCCGCCGAGGCCAGCGCCGACAAGTACCACGGCGTCGCCAAGTTCAACGTCATCACCGGCGAACAGGCCAAGGCGCCGCCCGGCCCGCCGAGCTACACCAAGGTCTTCGCCAATGCCCTGATCGCGGAAGCGGAGGCCGATGAGCGCATCGTCTCCGTCAACGCGGCCATGCCGGCGGGCACGGGGCTCGACCTCTTCGCCAAGCGCTTCCCGAAGCGCTGCTTCGATGTCGGCATCGCCGAACAGCACGCCGTGACCTTCGCGGCGGGCATGGCGACGGAAGGCCTCAAGCCCTTCGTCGCGATCTATTCCACCTTCCTCCAGCGCGCCTATGACCAGGTGGTGCATGACGTGGCGCTGCAATCGCTGCCCGTGCGCTTCGCCATGGACCGCGCGGGCCTGGTCGGCGCCGATGGCGCCACCCATGCCGGCAGCTTTGACGTCGCCTATCTCGGCTGCCTGCCGAACATGGTGCTGATGGCGGCCGCGGACGAAGCGGAACTCGCCCATATGGTCGCCACCGCCGCCGTCATCGACGACCGGCCCTGCGGCTTCCGCTACCCCCGCGGCGAGGGCACCGGCGTCGCCGTTCCGGCGCGGGGCACGCCGCTCGAGATCGGGCGGGGGCGCATCCTGCGGGAAGGCAATGCGGTGGCGCTGCTGTCCTACGGCACGCGGCTCGCCGAATGCCTGAAGGCGGCGGACGACCTGGCGGCACAGGGCCTGTCCTGCACCGTCGCGGATGCCCGCTTCGCCAAGCCGCTCGACACCCAGCTCATCGAACGCCTGGCGCGGGAACACCCGGTGCTGGTCACCATCGAGGAAGGCTCCATCGGCGGCTTCGGCACCCAGGTGGCACACCACCTGCTCAGCCAGGGCCTGCTGGACGGGCAGACGCGCTTCCGCCCCATGGTGCTGCCGGACAGCTTCATCGACCACGCGGCGCCCAAGGTGCAATACGACCAGGCCGGCCTGAACGCCCGCCACATCGTGGCCACCGCGCTCTCCGCCCTCGGCGTCGCGGAAGCCAAGGCCCAGCCGGCGCGCGCCTGATGGTCGGGGCTCTGTCCGCGAGGGGCTCTGCCCCTCGCGCTCCCCGCAAAGGGGCAGCGGCCCCTTTGAACCCCCTTCATGGGATCGGGGATGAGGGGCCGGTGGTAGCGCATGTCCGGGGCGCGTTCCGGCCCCTCATCCCCGATCCCATCACGACGCGGTCCAGGGTCCCGCTGGACCCTGGTGGGGGGTGCGGGGGGCAAAGCCCCCTGCGATCAACGCCCTGACCGCCAAGCAGCGCGCCGACCAGGCCCTGGTTGACCGTGGCCTCGCGGAGACGCGGACGCGGGCGCAGGCGTTGATCCTGGCGGGGAAGGTGTTCTCGGGGGAGGCCCGGGTCACCAAGGCGGGGGATCAGATCAAGGAGGGCCAGGCGCTCGAGGTCCGGGGGCAGGATCATCCCTGGGTGTCGCGGGGCGGCGTGAAGCTGGCGCATGCGATCGACCATTTCGGCCTGGTGGCGAAGGGGGTCGTGGCGGTGGATGTGGGGTCTTCCACCGGCGGCTTCACGGATGTGTTGCTGCACCATGGGGCGGCGAAGGTGTTCGCCGTGGATGTGGGGCATGGGCAGCTGGCGTGGAAGCTGCGGAATGATGCGCGGGTGGTGGTGATGGAGCGGGTGAATGCCCGCTACCTGGATGCCAGCGTGATCCCGGAGGCGCCGGGTGCCGTGGTCTGCGATGCCAGCTTCATCGGGTTGCGGACGGTGTTGCCGGCGGCGCTGGAACTGGCGGCGAGGGGTGCCTGGGCGGTGGCGCTGATCAAGCCGCAATTCGAGGTGGGGCCGAATGTCGCCAAGGGTGGCGTGGTGCGGGATGCGCAGGTGCACGCCAATGTCTGCGGCACCATCCGCAACTGGTGGGCGGGCTTGCCGGGCTGGACGGTGCTGGGGGTGGAGCCGAGCCCGCTGCTCGGCCCCGAGGGGAACCGGGAGTTCCTGATCGCCGCCCGGAAGGGCTGAGGGTCAGGCCGCGGCGGTGCCGAAGCTGCCGGGGCCGGGGCGTGCCTTGGCGCTGAGTTCGGCCAGCAGCGCCCAGACGCGGTGCGCGTCCATGCGGATTTCGGGGTCGTTCAGCAGGCGGTCGAGTTCCGCCAGCTTGGTCTCGAACTCTCGCTCGGTCATCGGGCGTTCCTGCTGTGGGAGTCCCCGGCGCAGCGTCGCCAGGATCTTCCCGGCGGGATGCTGCACCACGACATCACAGCACGAACGTGGCTTCGCGGTGGCGGTTGCGTTGAGTCGCGTTGCTCACGATGTCGCGACCCCAGGGGTGGTCAGGGCGAGGAGACGACCGCGGGGGCCAGGGCGGGGTGCTTGCCCGCGGGGTGGCCGGGGTTGCGGAAGCGGAGTTCGCCATCCGGCGCGCCATCGGGTGGTGCCACGCCGAACAGCTCCATCCGGCTGGCGCAGGTCACGGCCACGACGTGGCGGGCGGCGGGGTCCGTCATCCAGCGGCGGGCGGCGCCTTCCAGTTCGAGTCGCTCCCGCAGCCCGCGCCATTCGGCGCGTTCCACATCCTCCACCAGCATGGCGAGGATGCCGGGCTGGGTGCCGCTCAGGCGGCTTTGCGCCACCAGGCCGCAGCGGCGGGCGACGGCGGCGGCGATGCTGTTCTCCTGCCCCGCGCGGGCGGCCATGACGAAGACAGAGCCGCCGCCGGGCATGGCGGTGACGGCGAGGTGCGCTTCCTCCCCGAACTGGGCGCGGAGCTGGGCGGGCAGGCCCTGGCCGGCGGCCTGGGCGCCGGCGAGGACCAGCGGGTCGAGCTTTAGGATGGCGTCGGCGCTGGCATCCTGGCGGCGTTCGGCCTGGAGCAGGCCGGCGATCTTGCGGTGGAGTTCGGAGACCTGTTCATCCGTCGCCATGCCGCCGGGCAGCGTCATCTTGAGGAGGTAGCGGCCGGGATGGGCGGCGAGCCAGGTCTGCAGGTCCGGGTTCACCCGGTCCACCAGCTGGCACCATTCGCCGCGGTGCACGGGGCGGCCTTCCTCGGCGGAGACGCTTTCGCAGACCACTTCCGCGCTGACGCCCTGGCGGGTGATGACCAGGTCATGCGGGGTTTCGCCGGCCAGGCCGGTGTATTCGACGGCGAAGCCGCGGGAGCGCGCCAGGGCGGCGGTGTGCAGCAGGTGGAAGAGCGGGACGAGGGTGGCTTCCCCGGTCAGGCCGGCTTCCAGCTGTTCGCGCAGGCGGTTGCGGCGGGGGGCGGGCAGGGTCTCGGCCAGGGCGACGGCTTCGCGGGCGAAGCCGATGACGCGGCGTTCGGCCTGGTTGGCGCGGGCCATGGCCTTGGGATCGGCCAGGCGGGCAAGGGCGAGTTCCAGGGCGTGGCGCTGCTGGGCGGCGCGGCCGGTCTGGCTGGATTGCCGGGCGCGTTGCGTGATCTCATCCAGGCGTTTGGCCCAGAGGCGTGCACCGCAGAGCGAGCGAAAGCGATCCAGGACGGCCGGGGAGGGCCGCTGATCGGCGAATGGCATGTCGCGCCCCGTGAATGAATGCTTCCATCCCTAACCCTTTCGAGGGGGGGACCGTCAAGCTTACAATTCATAGCACGTTTATCGGAATTGGCACTTTTCCGAGGGATTCCGGGGCGGTGGCGCGGGGCGGGCGCTCAGCTTTCCCCGTTGTAATACAGCGTGACGGTGTGGGTGGCCTCCGCGAACATCAGCCAGCGCTCCACCAGCATGGCGGCGAGGGCGGCGAGGGCGGCCAGGATCATCAGCGCCGCGCCGATCGGCCCGCCGGCGAGCATGCCGAGCAGCGCCAGCGGGATGAGGGCGAGGAAGCCGAACTGGACCAGGTTCCGCAGCTTGAGGCGGTGCTTGCGGGCGATGCGGAAGCCCATTTCCCGCAGCAGCCAGTTCTGTTCGGTGTGCGGCGGGTCGAGCGGCCGGGTGCGGCCGATGAAGCCGAGGCCGGTGGCGGATTCGATGGTGGGCGCCGTGGCGGGTTTCGGCGCGTCCATCGCCTTCCAGTAGGACCGCTTGGCGGAGAGGGCGAAGAGCGCGAGCAGGATGGCGAGCATGGCCGGCACCACGGGCCGGCCCGCCAGCGCGCCCAGCACGGCGAGCAGCGCGGCGCCGGTGAAGCCGGCGAAGAGCAGGTAGCCCGGCGCGACGGAGGGGTGGTGCCATTGCCGCACGGTCTTGAGGGAGGCGTAGATCATGCCCGTGCACCAGACCGTCATGGCGGCGCCGAGGGCGGCCGCCATGCCGGCGACGGTGGCGAGGCCCGGGCGGTCCGCCAGCAGGGCGATGCCCATGATGCCGGCCGGGATGTAGGTGGCGATGGCGGCGACACCCTCGCGCGAGAGCCAGGAGGAGCGCCACTGCGACAGCGCCCGCCAGGCGCGTTCCGGCCGGCCGAGATGGAGGAGGGAGGAGGCGAGGCCGGCGCTGATGAGCAGCAGGGCCAGGACGAGCGCGATGAGGGCGAAGGAGGGGCTGGAGGGCAGGAGGCGCAGCGGGCGGAGCACGCCGAGCCAGAAGAGCAGCCCGTAGCCGGCGCCGGAGGCGGTGGTGAAGAAGACGATGGAGGGGGCGGGGTTCATGGGCTCAGCCGGTTCGTGACCCCCACCCCGACCCTTCCCCGCAATGGCGGGGAAGGGGGAGGCAGGGAGGCGTCGATGTTGAGCCTTCGCCCGCGGTTGCGGGGGGTTGCGGCACGGCCGCAGCGCCGAAGGCTGGTTGGGTGGGGGTGATCGCTGTCCTCACCGGCTCAGCGCCCGGTCCAGCCAGCGCATCAGCGGGTGCTTGATGTCAAGCGTGGTGGGCTCGGCTTCCGCGGGCGGGTTGGGGTTGGGGGCCATGGGGCGGCGGGGCGGCAGGTACTTGTTGGTGGGCGCGTAGCCCATCTCCGGCATCAGGTCGAAGCCGCCGCGCGCGGCGACGAGCTGGCTGACATCGCTGCCGGGGTCGCCGAGGTCGCCGAAATGGCGGGCGCCGACGGGGCAGGTGATGACGCAGGCGGGCTGGCGCTGGGGCTCCGGGATCGTCTCGTTGTAGATGCGGTCGACGCAGAGGGTGCATTTCTTCATGACCCCCTCATCCTCGTCGAGTTCGCGCGCGCCATAGGGGCAGGCCCAGGCGCAGAGGCCGCAGCCGATGCAGGTATCGGTGTTCACCAGCACGATGCCGTCCTCGGCGCGCTTGTAGGACGCGCCGGTGGGGCAGACGGTGACGCAGGCAGGCGTCTCGCAGTGGAGGCAGGAGCGGGGGAAGTGGACGGTGCGGCCTTCCGCGCCCTCGCCGGCCTCGTAGGAATGGACGCGGTTGAACCAGACGCCCTCCGCGCCCGCGGAGTAGGGCTTCATGTCGGGCAGGGGCGCCAGGTGGCCGCCGGCGTTCCACTGCTTGCAGTTGGTGGCGCAGGCCTGGCAGCCGACGCAGGTGTCGAGGTCGATGACCAGGCCCAGCTTCTTCGCGCTGGCGGGCGGAAGTTCGGTCACCTGCCGGGCTCCCGGATGATGAGGGGCACCGCGGGCATGTTGGGCGGGGCCTTCAGCGTGGCGGGGTGGGGCGCGGTGATGGCCGCTTCCTCCGGCGCGCATTTGGTGACGGAGACGCGGAGGTCGTACCAGGCGGCCTGGCCCGTGACCGGGTCGGCGTTGGCACCGCGGAATCCCTCCTGCGCCGGCAGCCATTCGCTGATGACGTGGTTGAGCAGGAAGCCTTTGGCGGATTCCGGGCTGTCTTCCGAGAGTTGCCAGGCGCCGCTGCGCTTGCCGATGGCGTTCCAGGTCCAGACGGTGTCGGGGTTCACGCCCTCCATCAGCGTCACCTGGCCCTTCACGCGGCCGTTGCGGCTTTCGACCCAGACCCAGTCATCCTGCGCGATGCCCTGGGCCGTCGCGGTGGAGCGCGCCATGTAGAGGCGGTTGGCGCCATGGATCTGGCGGAGCCAGGCGTTCATCGAGCCCCAGGAATGGTACATCGCCATGGGCCGCTGCGTGACGGCGGAGAGGGGGTAGGGCGTGGTGTCATGCCCCGCCTGTTCCAGCGGCGCGTACCAGATGGGCAGCGGGTCGCAATAGGTCTCGACCCGCTTCCGCAGATGCGCGGGCGGCTGCTTCGCGCCATGGCCCTGCGCGGCCAGGCGGAACTTCTGCAAGGGCTCTGACCAGATCTGCATGACGATCTGGTTGGCCGCGCCCATCAGGCCCATGGCCTTGGCCTCGTCCAGGTAGGCGCGGTTGGCGTGCTTGAAGTAGCTCTGTTCGGGCGTGAGGTGGTGCTTCCAGAAGCAGCCATTCTCGATGTAGCGCTGAAGCTGGTCCTTGTTCGGCTCGCCGACGCCCTTCTTGGTGCCGTCCTCGCCCCGCCATCCCGCCAGCGGGCCGATGCCGGGCATGCGCTGGTGGTTCACGATGTAGTCCGGGTAGTCCTTGAACTTCGGGGTCCCGTCCTCCTTGGTGAAGGCGGGCAGGCCGAGGCGCGCGCCGAGCTCGATCAGCACGTCCTGGAAGGGGCGCACGTCGCGATCGGGCTTGATGACGGGCTGGCGGATGGAATCGCCGGGGCCGTGGGCATTGCCGATGGGGCGGTCGAGCAGGCTGATCGCGTCCCAACGCTCCAGGTAGGTGGTGTCCGGCAGGATCAGGTCGGCGTAGGGGACCGTCTCGCTGAAATAGGCATCGGCATAGATGACGTGCGGGATGCGGTATTCGCCATCCGCCTTCTGCTCCGTCAGGATGCGGATGATCTCGAGCGGGTTCATCGCGCTGTTCCAGGCCATGTTCGCCATGAACATGAACAGCGTGTCGATGGAGTAGGGATCCTCGGCACCGGCATTGCCGATGACGGTGTGCATCATCCCGTGCAGGCCGAGCGGCGCTTCCCAGGAGAAGGCCTTGTCGATGCGGAGCGGCGTGCCGGCGTCATCCACCAGCAGGTCGTCCGGCCCATGCGGGAAGGCGAGGAGGTTGCCCGCGATCGGGGTGTTGGGCGCGGTGGTCTTGCCGGCAGGCCCGGGGCCCGGCGGGATGGGCCGCGGGAAGGGCGATTTGTAGCGCCAGGAGCCGGGGGTATCGACGGCGCCGAGCAGCATCTGCAGCAGGTGCAGCGCGCGGCACGTATGAAAACCGTTGCTGTGCGCGGAGATGCCGCGCATCGCATGGAAGGCGATGGGGCGGCCGACCATCTTGTCATGCCGCCGGCCGAGTGCATCGGTCCAGGCCACGTCGAGGGTGATGGTCTGCTTGAAGGCGATGTCCGCGATCTCGTTCGCGATGCGCCGGATGCGGGCGGCATCGATGCCGCAGCGCTCCGCCACCGCCTCCGGCGCATACTCCGCGCCGAGGTAGCGTTCCGCCATCAGCTGGAAGACGGGAACCGCCTTGCGGCCATCGGGCAGCGTGTAGTCGCCGACGATGGCGGGCTGCATCTCCGCGGTCGCGGCATCGCGCGGCGCGCCCGCCACGCGGTCCCAGGCCAGCGGCTTGCCATCGGCGTCGCGGGCGAAAAGGCCGTCATCCGCGCCGCCGGGGTTGCGCACCACCAGCCACGTCGCGTTGGTGTAGCGGACGAGGAAGGGCAGATCGACGCGATCCGTCCGCAGCAGCTCATGCATCAGGGCCATGATGAACAGGCCGTCGGTGCCGGGGCGGATGCCGACCCATTCATCGGCGATGGCGGAATAGCCGGTGCGGACCGGGTTGACGCTGACGAACTTCGCGCCGCGCGCCTTCAGCTTGCCGAGGCCGATCTTGATCGGGTTGCTGTCATGGTCCTCCGCCACGCCGAACATGACGAAGTATTTTGCGAGATCCCAGTCCGGCTCGCCGAATTCCCAGAAGCTGCCGCCGATGGTGTAGAGGCCGCCGGCCGCCATGTTGACGGAGCAGAAGCCGCCATGGGCCGCGAAATTGGGCGTGCCGAACTGCGCGGCCCAGAAGCCGGTCAGCGACTGCGACTGGTCGCGGCCGGTGAAGAAGGCGAGGCGCTTCGGATCCGTGCGGCGGACATGGCCGAGCCAGCCCGTCGCGATCTCCATCGCCTCCGCCCAGCTGATCTCCGCGAATTCGCCGGAGCCGCGCGGGCCGACGCGCTTCAGCGGCGCGCGCAGCCGGGCCGGCGCATACTGCGTCATGATCCCGGCACTGCCCTTGCCGCAGAGCACGCCGCGATTCACGGGGTGGTCGGGATTGCCCTCGATGTAGCGGACGCGGCCGTCCTTCAGATGGACTTTGATGCCGCAGCGGCAGGCGCACATGTAGCAGGTGGTGGTCTTCACCTCGTCGCCGATCGGCGCCTGGGTGTCGATCACCTCGCCATGGCCGGTCATCCGGCTGGGCAGGTTGGTATCCGGCATGACGGGCCTTGCCTGATTCTTTGCTGGCCCGATTAGCGCATGGGGGCGGCTTGTCGCAAAGCCCTGGGGCGGGAGAAGATTTTCCCTCCTTCCCGCCCCGTGCCGGCGTTCACATTCCCTGGCGGTGCACCACCTGGCCGCCGACCAGGGTGAGCAGGGCGCGGGTTTCGCGGATCCGCTCCGGTTCCACGGCCAGGATGTCCTGGGACAGCACGACCAGGTCGGCGCGCTTGCCGGGCTCGATGGAGCCGAGCTCGGCCTCCGCCCCCAGCAGCACCGCGTTGTTGATGGTGTAGAGGCGCAGCGCCTCCCGCGGCGTGATCGCGTGCTCGGGGCCGAGGCGATAGCCCGCCAGCGTCCCGCGCGTGGTCATCCACCACATGGACTGGAAGGGATCGCCCGGCACCACCGGGGCATCCGTGCCGCCGCCGACATGCACCCCGGCATCGAGGATGCGGCGGATCGGGATGGAATAGGCCGCGCGTTCATCGCCCCACCAGCGGCGCTGGTTGTGGCCGAGCAGCACGGGGTGGTTCTGCGCGGTGGCCATGATGCCGAGCCGCGCCATGTCCGACAGCGCGGCGGGTGTCGGCAGGAAGATGTGCATCACCGTCCAGCGCAGCGGGCGGATCGCGCCGAGTTCCCGGTCCACCTGGCCGTAGAGGCGGGTGATGAGGTCGATGGTGTAGTCGCCCACCGCATGGGTCTGGATCTGCAGCCCGGCACGGTGGATGGCGCGCAGCCCCTCCAGCAATTCGGGCTCGCCGCCCGCGGGCAGCAGCAGGATGCCGCGGTAGTCCGGGTTGGTCTGCTCGCCCGGCACGATGCGGTAGGGGTCGTTCATGCGGCCGCCCTCCACCCCGCCATCCAGCAGCCACTTGATGCCGCCGGTGCGGAGCATGGGGTGCTGCGGCCAGCCGGATTGGGCGGCGATGCCGCGGCGGATCTGCTCCCCCGTCGCGGCGCGCCAGAGCAGCCAGGTGCGGACCGTCATCTGCCCGGCATCGCGGAGTTCGCGGTAGATGCCGGCGATCTCGTCCGTGATGCCGGGCTCGACGACGGTGGTGACGCCCAGCGCGTTCAGCTCCCTCATCGCCTCCGTCACCAGGCGCGTCTGCTCCGGGATCGGGGGCGGGGGCGGCAGGACGCGGCGGACCAGGGCGGTGGCGCCGGCGATGAGGAGGACGCCCGTGGGCTCCCCATCCTCCCGCTTCACGATCACGCCGCCCATGGGCTGGGGCGTGTCCCGCGTCACGCCGGCGCGGGCCAGGGCCTGGCTGTTGACGGCGACCACATGGCCGCCGCGGGGGATGAAGACCGGGTTGTCCGGCGCGACGCTGTCGAGTTCCCAGCGCGTCGGCAGGCGGCCCTCGGCCAGGATGCTCTCATGCCAGAGGGAGGAGGCGATGACCCATTCGCCCGGCGGCGTGGCGCGGGCGCGTTCGCCGATGCGGGCGAGGACATCGGCGATGGAGCGCGTGTCCAGCAGCTGCACCGCGGGCAGGTTCATGCCCCATTGGTGCTGGTGGACATGGCTGTCGATCAGCCCGGGGATGGCGGTGCGGCCGGCGAGGTCGATGACCGTCGTCGCCGGGCCGGCCAGGGCTTCGGCGGCGGCGCCGGTGGCGACGAAGCGGCCGTCCCGGATGGCGACGGCGGTGGTGGTGCTTTCGCTGGAATCCTGGGTGTGGATGCGGCCGTTGCGGAGGAGGGTCTCCGCCGGCTGCGCCAGGGCTGGCGGGGCGAGCGCCAGCAGCGCGAGGAGGAGGCTCCGCATGGTCAGGCGCTGGCCAGGCCGGCGTCGCGCAGCACCAGGCGGTCCGGCAGGCCGGTGGGGGCGCGGGCGGCGTCGCCGAGGTCCAGCACGCCGGTGAGCGTCACGCGCGTGTAGGGGTCCGCGATGTGGGGCAGGCCCGGGGCGTGGACGGCGACGACACCAACCGGCCAGTCATGCGCGCCGCCGCAGAGCTGGCAGGGGACGAGGGCGGCCTCCCCCAGCGCGAGCCAGCCGGGGGCGGCGGTGGGGACGGGGGCGACGAGGCCGGTGAGGGTGACGCGGCTGCCCGCCAGCCGCTTCGCGAGCGGGGAGGGGGCGGAGCCGGCCTCGTCGTAGAGATCGCGCAGCGGCGTCGTGGTGGCGGCGCGGGTGGGGGTGGCGGCGGCGATGGCGGTGCAGGCGAGCCCCGTGCCGGCGGCGATGATGGCGCGGCGGCCGAGGATGCGCGGATGGCTCATGGAACATCTCCCCTCGCGCCGTTCGGGCGCTGAGGGGGAAGGCTATCGCGCGGGGGAACGGGGCGGGAAGGGTGCTGGCCGTCTGGCCGCCCTCAGTTCCGCGGCAGCCTGGCCCGCAGCGGCGCGTCCGGGTTCTGGGCGCGGTGGCGCAGAAGGTGGTCGGCCAGCACCAGGGCCAGCATCGCCTCCCCCACCGGCACCGCGCGGATGCCGACGCAGGGGTCGTGGCGGCCTTTCGTCAGCACCTCGACCTCCTGGCCGAAGCGGTCCACGGAGGCGCGGGGCGTGAGGATCGAGCTGGTCGGCTTCACGGCGAAGCGGGCGACCACGGGCTGGCCGGTGGAGATGCCGCCCAGGATGCCGCCGGCGTGGTTGGAGCTGAACGCGACCTCTCCATCCGGGCCCATGCGCATCTCATCCGCATTGCCCTCCCCGGAGAGGGAGGCGGCGGAGAAGCCATCCCCGATCTCGACCGCCTTCACGGCGTTGATGGACATCAGGCCGGCCGCGATATCGGCATCGAGCTTGCCGTAGATCGGCGCGCCGAGGCCGGGGGGCACGCCCTCCGCCACCACCTCCACGATCGCGCCGACCGAGGAGCCGGCCTTGCGGATGGCGGTCAGCTTCTCCTCCCACCGCGCGGCGGCGATGGGGTCGGGGCAGAAGAAGGGGTTGTTGTCCACTTCCGCCCAGTCGAAGCGGGACCGGTCGATCCAGTCCCCGCCCATGCAGACCAGGGCGCCGCGGATAGTCACGCCTTCCAGCACCTTGCGGGCGATGGCGCCGGCGGCGACGCGCATGGCCGTTTCGCGGGCGCTGGACCGGCCGCCGCCGCGATAGTCGCGGATGCCGTATTTCAGTTCATAGGTCAGGTCCGCATGGCCGGGGCGGAAGCGGTCCTTGATCTCGCCATAGTCCTTGCTGCGCTGGTCGGTGTTCTCGATGTGCAGCGCGATGGGGGTGCCGGTGGTCGCACCCTCGAAGGTGCCGGACAGGATCTTCACCTGGTCGGGCTCCTGCCGCTGGGTCACGAACTTGGATTGGCCGGGGCGGCGGCGGTCCAGATAGGGCTGGATATCGGCCTCGGTCAGGCCGATGCGCGGCGGGCAGCCATCGACGACGCAGCCGATGGCGAGGCCGTGGGACTCGCCCCAGGTGGTGAAGCGGAACAGGCTGCCGAAGGTGTTGTGGCTCATGGTGCCGGCGGGATTACAGCAAGCACCGGCGACGGGCGAGGGGGCCGGATCGCGGGGATTTAACCAAACCGCAGCTTGGGGGATGGACCGGGTTCGGTAACGCTGCGGCATGCAGATGAATCCGGAACCTGTCGCCCCGCTGCGCCGCCGATGGGGGGATGTGCTGAAGAGCCTGCTGGGCCTGCTGCTTTTCGGCGGCATGACCATCGCGCTGGCGGTCTACACGCTGCCGAACCTGGTGTCCGACTGGCAGGTGCGGGGCAGTGCCATGCCCTATGCCGATGCGCGGGTGACGCAGGGATCCTGCAGCAGCAAGGTCTTCATCCATGTCTGCAACGCGACGCTGTCGGTGCAGTCCAAATCCGGGCGCTACACGCGGGCGGTGAACTACGTCTTCGCCGATTTCCATACCGGCGCTTATACGGTCGCGGTGATGGCCGATCCGGCGCGGCCGGAACTGCTGACGACGGACCTGGCGCTATCGACGCTGTGGAACCGCACCATCACCGCGGCGGTGGTCGGGCTGCTGCTGGCCGGGCTGACGCTGGGTTCGCTGCTGGGCCTGCTGCGCGGCTAGCCCCCCCCTGGCGAGGGGGTTTCAGGGGGAGCGGCGCTCCCCCTTGTCTCACACCGTCGCGATATCCGGCGCGTCCGGGTTCTTCATGCCGACGATGTGGTAGCCGCAATCGACGTGATGGACCTCGCCCGTCACGCCGGAGGAGAGGTCCGACAGCAGGTAGAGGCCCGAGCCGCCCACATCCTCGATGGTGACGTTGCGCTCGAGCGGCGCGTTGTACTGGTTCCACTTCAGGATGTAGCGGAAGTCCCCGATGCCGCTGGCGGCCAGCGTCTTGATCGGGCCGGCGCTGATCCCGTTCACGCGGATGCCGGCCTTGCCGAGGTCGGCGGCCATGTAGCGCACGCTGGCCTCCAGCGCCGCCTTGGCCACGCCCATGACGTTGTAGTGCGGCGTCACACGCTCCGCGCCGAGGTAGGACATGGTCAGCAGGCTGCCGCCCGGCTTCATCAGCGGCACGGCGCGCTGGGCGACGGCCACGAAGGAATAGACGGAGATGTCCATGGCCTGCAGGAAGGCACCCTTCGGCGTGTCCATGTAGCGGCCGCGCAGGAACTGCTTGTCCGCGAAGCCGATGGCGTGGACGACGAAATCGATGCCGCCCCATTCCGCCTTGATGGCGTCGAAGGCGGCGTCGATGCTGGCATCGTCGGAGACGTCGCAGGGCAGGACGAGCCTGCTGCCGATGCCCTCCGCCAGCGGGCGGACGCGCTTCTCCAGCGCCTCCCCCTGGTAGGTGAAGGCGATCTCGCCCCCCTGGGCGGCGACGGCCTGGGCGATGCCCCAGGCGATGGAGCGGTCATTCGCGACGCCCATGACGACGCCGCGCTTGCCGGCCATCAGCGTGCCGCGGGGCACGCCAGTCGCGGCGGTATCGGGCGTCTCGGCATCGGGCATGGGAATGGGACCGGCAGTGGTTGCGGAGGCCCGGGGGTGGTGGCACATGGCCCTGCCCCCGGCAAGGGGGCCGTGCCGAACCCGGGCCGGGGGCCCCTTCCCAAAGCG
This sequence comes from Falsiroseomonas ponticola, assembly GCF_016805305.1. Taxonomy (GTDB): domain Bacteria; phylum Pseudomonadota; class Alphaproteobacteria; order Acetobacterales; family Acetobacteraceae; genus Falsiroseomonas; species Falsiroseomonas ponticola. The sequence goes on from NZ_JAERQN010000003.1 coordinate 424,771, forward strand.
GGGGGCGCCGCCACCTCGACCTGCCGCACCAGGAGAATACCCGTGGACACGCCCGCAACCCGCATCCCCGCCACCGACGACCCCATCGCAGGCTTCGAGGCCTGGATGGCGGAGGCGGCGAAGACGGAGCCGAACGACCCCAACGCCGTCTGCCTCGCGACCGCCACGCCGGAGGGGCGGCCGAGTGCCCGGATGGTGCTGCTGAAGGGCGTCGATGCGCGCGGCTTCGTGTTCTACACCAACCTCGAGAGCCGGAAGGGGGGGGAGCTGGCGGCCAACCCCTTCGCGGCGCTGTGCTTCCACTGGAAGACGCTGCAGCGATCGGTCCGGGTCGAGGGCCGGGTGGAGGCGGTGAGCGCGGAGGAGGCGGATGCCTATTATGCCTCCCGCGCCCGGGGGTCGCGCATCGGCGCCTGGGCCAGCCGGCAGTCCCGCCCGCTGGAGGGCCGCTTCGCGCTGGAGAAGGCGGTGGCGGAATACACGCTGAAATTCGGCCTCGGCGAGATTCCCCGCCCGGCCTTCTGGTCCGGCTTCCGCCTGGTGCCGGACCGGATGGAGCTGTGGCGGGACATGCCCTTCCGGCTGCATGAGCGCCGCGTCTTCCACCGCGTCGGCGAGGGCTGGGAGATGGAGATGCTGTACCCGTGAGCATCCCGGCGGGGCAGGCCGAGGTCGCCGCGCTGCTCCGCCGCCTGTCCGGCGCCGAGCCGATCGAGACGCATATCTCCGCCGTCTTCGTGGGCGCCGACACGGCCTGGAAACTGAAGAAGGCGGTGACGCTCGGTTTCCTGGACTTCGCGCCCCTGGAGGCGCGGGAGGGATTCGCGCGGCGGGAGCTGGCGCTGAACCAGCCGCTGGCGCCCGGGCTCTACCGGGATGTGGTGCCGGTGACGCGGGGCGCCGATGGCGCGCTGGCGCTGGGCGGCGAGGGCCCGGTGGTGGACTGGGTGCTGCGCATGGCGCCGGTGCCCGCCGCCGATTTCCTGGATGCCGTGGCGGATCGGGGCGGGCTGGATGGGCCGTTGCTGGACGCCACGGCGGATGCGGTGCTGGCCAGCCACGCGGCGGCGGTGCCGGTGGCGCCGGGCTTCGATGCGCCGGGGCGCGCGGGGCTGGTGCTGGCCGGCAATGTGCGGGACTGCCTGGCGACGGGGCTGCCGGAGGCGCGGGTGCAGGCGCTGGGCGCCGCCATGCGCGCGCGGCTGGAGGCGCTGGCGCCGCTGCTGCGGGCGCGGGCGGCGGCCGGGCGGGTGCGGCGCTGCCATGGGGACCTGCACCTCGGCAACCTGGTGCTGCTGGCGGGGCGGCCGACGCCCTTCGACGCGCTGGAATTCGACGAGGCGCTGGCCACCACCGATACCGGCTACGACCTGGCCTTCCTGCTGATGGACCTGCTGCGGCGCGGCCAGCGGGGCGCGGCGAACCGGGTGATGAACCGCTACCTGGCCCGCGATGCCGATATCGGCATGCTGGCGGCGCTGCCCTTCTGGATGGCGCTGCGGGCCATGGTGCGGGCGCATGTGGAGGCGCGGCGGGGCGGCGATGGCCTGGCCTACCTGGCGGCGGCGGAGGCGCATCTGGCGCCGGTCGCGCCGCGCCTGGTCGCGGTGGGGGGGCTGCAGGGCACGGGCAAGACCTGGCTGGCCCGCGCGCTGGCGCCGGCCATCGGCGTGGCGCCCGGCGCGCTGCACCTGCGCAGCGACGAGATCAGGAAGCGCCAGGCGGGCGTCGCGCCGGAGGAGAGGCTGCCAGCCTCCGCCTATGGCGCATCGGTCAGCCAGGCGGTGCATGCGGCGATGTTCGACGCGGCCCGGCAGGCGTTGGCGGCGGGGCATTCGGTGGTGCTGGACGCGGTGTTCCTGAACCCGGCCCGGCGGGCGGAGGCCGAGGCGGTGGCGGCGCCCCACCCCTTCACCGGCTTCTGGCTGGAAGCGCCGATGGCGCTGCTGCGGGAGCGTGTCGGGAATCGGGTGGGCGATGCCTCGGACGCCACCGTCGCGGTGCTGGAAAGCGCGGCCACCGCCGACCCCGGCGTGATCACCTGGCAACGCCTGGACGCGACCGCGCCGCTGGACCCCGCGCGGGCGGCCCTGGCCTTGTCTGGCGGAATCGGCGCATACAGTTAACCGGGAAGGCTTTGCAAAGAGAGGAGGGCGCGATGGCCTATCGCCGCCTGCTGCTGCCATTGACCGGGACCGCGACCGGGGAGGCCGCGATGACGACCGCGCTGATGATCGCGCGGATCTGGAACGCGCATCTGCACTGCCTGCATGTGCGCGTGGATGCGCGCGATGTCGCGCCCCTGGCGGGCGAGGGCCTGTCCGGCGCGATGATCGAGGAGATGATGGCCGCGACCGAGCGCGAGAGCGGGGAGCGGGCCGGCCGCGTGCGGTCCCTGTTCGAGAAATTCGCCTCCGTCCATGGCGACCTGACGCTGGCCTCCGACCCCAACACCGCGCTGAAGGTGCCGGGTGTCACCATCTCCTTCGAAGCCATCGCGGGGCGGGAGGAGGATGTGGTGGCGCAGCAATCGCGCCTCTACGACATGGCGGTGGTGCCGCATCCCGAGGCCGATGAGGATGTCAGCAGCAGCGATGCGCTGCATGCCGTGCTGTTCGACAGCGGGCGGCCCGTGCTGATCGCGCCGCGCCAGGCGCCCGCCGTCATCGGGTCCCGCGTCTGCATCGCCTGGAACGGCAGCGCGGAGAGCGCGGCGGCGGTCGCCGCGGCGCTGCCCTGGCTGCACCGGGCGCAGGCGGTGCGCATCCTCTGCTCCGACGACTACCAGCGCCGCGGGCCGCTGGCGGAGGGCATCCGCGCCTATCTGCGCTGGCACGAGATCGAGGCGGAGGTGGTGCCCTTCAAGCCGGCGACGCGGGAAGTGGGCGCGGGACTGCTCGGCGCCGCCCGGGATTTCGGCGCCGATTTGATGTGCCAGGGCGCCTACAGCCATTCCCGCCTGCGCCAGCTGATCCTGGGCGGCGTGACGCGGCATGTGCTGGAGAACAGCGAGATCCCGATCCTGATGTGCCGCTGAGCGGCTGAGGCGGCACGCCCGGCGCTGGCCCTTCGGGGGCTGGCGCCGGGCATTTTTTCGTTGCGATAGTTCTTGATTTGTTCTCAGAAAATCCTCCGGTGTCGTGGAGGATGGCACGGCATGACGGTTCCGGTGACGGAGCAGGATTTGCGGGAGGCGATGCGGGATCGCTGCTATTGGCAGCCCGGCCATCCGGAGCGGCAGGCCTGGTCGGATTGGGTGACGACGGGGTGGCAGGGCCTCTATCCCGCCGACGGCGCAGCGCGCCCGATGGTCTGGGTGCGGCCCTATCGCCGGGATGGGCATCCCGTGGAGGGCCATTGGCGTGCCGCGCCGATGCGCGACGGCGGGCGCGGTGCCGATGACGGGCCGGTGCGCCAGGTCGGCTGGCTTTCTGCGATCCTGCGCAACCGGCTGCGCCGCGCCCCGGCGGATGGGCGCGGCGGCGGTGGGCCCAGGACGGGTGGGCGGCAGCCGATCCGCGACCGGGGCCAGCGAACCTATGGCCCGGATGGGCGCGACAGGGTGCAGGAGTTGCGGGCGGATCCGGAGACGCGGTTCGATCGGATCCTCAGGAAGGATATAGATCATTGGTACCGCCCGGGCGGCGAGGCAGGTCGTGCGCGGGATATGGAGCGCCTGCGGCCGCGAGGCGGCCCGGAGGAGGTCGAGCCTGGCGTATTTCGTTATTCCCTTGAAGATGGCCGGATCGCCATGGTGAGGCCAAGCACATCGCCGGGCAGCAACGGCGTTGCAACGATCGAAATAGGCCAGCCAGCAGCCAACGGCCGGTTCATCGCGACCGACAAGTTTCGTTATCCGTGAGCAAGGTGAACATTTCCATGACCAATGATCCATCTGCCGAACCGCGTCCGGGATGCTTCATGGAACCGCTTGGTCCGATGCCGCGCGCCGGCACGCCCGAGCAGCAGATCGCTTTACAGAATGGCGCCTGGACAATGCTCGAACTCTACGAGACGCCTGCCGGGCGACAGGGAACGCGCCTGTCCAATGCTTGGCTCGGGCAGAAGGCGTGGCGCGTACAGATCGTGGGTCACTACCACATGTGGGAGGAAAAATGGGTCGCTCCCCTTGTCGCGGCGACTCGCCGGCGTGGCCACGACTTCCTGTTGGGCACCACGGTTCAGCCTGGTTTCCTGCGCGTGTCCGCGGTCTGGAGGGTGTCCGCCGATCCTGACCCCACATCGCGCTTCTTCGAGGCGCACTACGCGGGCTTCCACATGTTGTTCCCGGAAGACCTTTCCTTCGCCATCCATGCGAATGAGGGCGACTACGCCGTCTATGCAGGGCCCGAAGACTTCATCCGCGCAGCGCTGCCTCCCGAGGCGATCGGCGCGGCGGCGACGGCCGATGTGGTGGAGGGGATCGAGGAGGAGCACGGGGAGGGCGCCATCGACGGCATCCTCGCGCACTACGCGCCCTTCATGCTGGATCGCTGAGGCGCGCGACCGCCACCAGCAGGCAGCCCGGTCGTGCGGTGTGGATGTTCACATGCGCGGTGCGCGGGTCCGCGAGCGCCCGGGCCAGCGGCGCCGCCACATCGGCCCCCTCCGTCACCTGGCCCAGATCGTAGAGGCAGAGGTCGTCGCCGTCATAGGCGCGGACGGAGACGAGGCCGTTGGCCAGCACCGTCGGCGCGATGCGGTCCGCCTCCTCGAAGCGCGGGCAGTCGGCCTCCTCGGCGTGGAGGAAGATCGGGCTCGGCGTCCAATAGACGCCAAGCGGGCGCGGCAGGTCGTAGCTGCCGAGCAGCATGACCTGGCCGGGCTGGCCCAGCCGCAGGCAGTGGCGGCAGGGGAAGCCGGGGCCATCGACGGTGCGCCGGATCAGCGCATTGCCGCGATCGTCGCGGCCCGTGGCGCGCCAGCGCGCGGCGGTTTCGGCGGGGATGGGGATGCAGCGGAAGGCGGTCATGCGGGGGCTCCTGCGATGGCGCCATGCTGGCGGCGCGGGGCCGCGCTTCGCCATCCGCGCGTTGCGGCGGCATGCTCGCCGGGCAGCCTTGGCGGCATGACCGAACTCCGCATCCCCGATGCCGCGCTGCTGCCGGAATACGAGGCCGCGCTCGCCCGCTTCTGGTCGCCGACGACGGTGGCGCCGGAGGCGCTGCGCCAGCGGCACCTGGCGGCCATCGCGGCGGACCGCGCGGCCTTCCTCGCCTCGCTCGATGACCGGGCGGCGAAGGGCGCGCCGGTCATCCTGCCCGATGGCAGCGCGGTGAAGCGGCTGCCCGGCTTCTCCCGCTGGATCGTGGCGGATGGGTTCTGCGGCGTCGTGAACATGCGCTGGCAGCCCGGCACCGCGGAGCTTCCCGCCCATGTGCTGGGCCATGTCGGCTACGGCGTGGTGCCCTGGCGGCGGCGGGAGGGGCATGCGACCCGGGCGCTCGGCCTGCTGCTGGCGGAAATCGCGCCGCTCGGCTTGCCCTTCGTGGAGCTGACCACCGATCCCGCCAATGAGGCCTCCATCGCGGTGATCCGGGCGCAGGGCGGCGTGCTGGTGGAGCGCTTCACCAAGACGGCCTCACATGGCGGGGGGGCGGCGCTGCGCTGGCGGATCACGCTTTAGTGATCCGTTCAGGCGAGCGGTCTAAATTTTGAGGCATTCCTTGCCGAGGTCTGCCGCGTGCTTCCCATCGCCCCCCTGCCGCCCCTGTCCGAGACCGTGGAGGAGACGGCGCCCCGCCTCTGGTCCGTGGCGCCGCCCCCGGCGCCGGCGGAGCCCGGGGTGGCGGCCATGGCGACGCTGGCGGAGCCCGCCGGGCTGATCGTGCAATTCGCGCCGGAGGCGACGCCCGCCACGGTCCGGGCGGCGCTGGAGGCGCTGGGCGGGGAGGTGACGCAGTGGCTGCGCGCGGCGGAGCCTGGCGCCGGGCCGCTGGCGGCGGTCTCGGCCGGGCCGGGCATGACGGCGGAGGCGGCGATCGAGCTTCTGGCGCCGATCGCCGGCATCAGCTTCGCGGAGGCCGATGCCGAGCTTTCCATCGCCGCCGTCAGCAACGACCCGCGCTACGCCAATGGCGGGATGTGGGGGATGCTGGGCGATACCGGCACGCTGAAGAATGCCTTCGGCAGCCAGGCGAACGAGGCCTGGGCGGCAGGGCAGCTGGGGTCGATGAAGACGGTGGTCGGCGTGGTCGATACCGGCATCGACTACCGCCACCAGGACCTCTACCTGAATGTCTGGCTGAACCAGAACGAGATCCCGGCGCTGCTGCGGTCGCAGCTGAGCGACACCGACCGCGACGGGTTGATCACCTTCCGCGACCTGAACGCCAGCGCCAATGCGAAGCTGGTCAGCGACATCAACCGCAACGGCCGCATCGATGCGGGTGACCTGCTGAACGATTCGCGCTGGGAGAACGGGATCGACGAGGATCGCAACGGCCTGCGCGACGACCTGGTCGGCTGGGACTTCGCCAACAACGACAACGACCCCTTCGATGACAACGGCCATGGCACGCATGTCGCCGGCACCATCGGCGCGAGTGGCGGCAATGCCGTGGGCGTCGCGGGTGTCGCGTGGAACGTGCAGATGGTGGCGCTGAAGTTCATGGCCGCGAACGGGTCGGGCAGCACCTCCGCCGCCGTGCGCGCGCTGGACTATTTCACCAGTGCCGCGGCGGCGGCGACGAAGGGCGAGAACTTCGTCGCGACGAACAATTCCTGGGGCGGCGGCGCCTATTCCCAGGCGGTGGCGGATGCGGTGGCGCGGGGGGCGAGGCAGGACATCCTGTTCATCGCCGCCGCCGGCAATGGCGGCGCGGATGGCGTGGGGGACAACAACGATGTCCTCGCCAACTGGCCGTCCAACCACAACACCTCGGCGGCGGCGGGGTATGATGCCGTGATCTCGGTCGCGGCGCTGACCAGCACGGGCGCGCGGGCCGGCTTCTCCAACTACGGCGCCAGCACGGTCGATATCGCGGCGCCCGGGCAGGGCATCCTCTCCACCCTGCCGGGCGATTCCTATGGCAGCTACAGCGGCACCTCCATGGCCGCGCCGCATGTGACGGGGGCGGCGGTGCTCTATGCCGCGGCCAACCCCAATGCGAGCGCGGCGCAGATCAAGGCGGCGCTGCTGGGCAGCACGGCCGCCACCCCCTCCATGCAGGGGGCGGATGCCACGGGCGGGCGGCTCGACATCGGGGCGCTGATGGCGACCGTCCCCGGCACGACCCCGACGCCGCCCGCGACGCCCGCCGCCATCATCGGCACCAGCGGGAACGACGTGCTGGCCGGCACCGCGGCGGCGGAGGTGATCTGCGGCATCCCGGCCGGCGCCGGCACGCTGGGCCGCGGCAGCATCGACCGGCTGACGGGCGGCGCGGGCAACGACACCTTCATCCTCGGCGATGCGCGCGGCGTCTTCTACGACGATGGCGCCGCCGCCAATGCGGGCCGGGGCGACTACGCACAGATCATGGATTTCACGCGCGGCGACCGCATCCAGCTCTCCGACGACGTGGCGACCTATTTCCTGGCGTCGATGACGCTGGGCGGCGTGGCGGGCCTCGGCATCCTGGCGGACCTCAACCGCAACGGGCGCTACGATGCGGCGGATGAGCTGGTGGGGCATGTCGCCAATGTCGCCAGCCTGGGCGGGGCCGACTTCATCTTCGCCTGAGTCGCCCTCAACCGGGCCGACGCCTTTCATTCACGGCCTGAATGGGGGTGATCCGGACATGCCGGCTGTGGAAAGGCGCAGGACCGTCCTATCTCTCCGCCCGACAAGACGGCCAAGGGACATTCCCAGGCCACAGGAACGGGAGATATCCCATGATCGACGTCCGACCCTTCGCCAGCCTCGGCGGTGCGAACCATGGCTGGCTCAAGGCGAAGCACCACTTCTCCTTCGCCAACTACCACGACCCCAAGCGCATGAACTGGGGCCGGCTGCGCGTGTGGAACGATGACGAGATCGCGGCCGGCACGGGCTTCGACGCGCATCCCCACCGCGACATGGAAATCATCACCTATGTCCGCGAAGGCGCGATCACGCATCGCGACAACCTGGGCAATGAGGGCCGGACCGCCGCGGGCGACGTGCAGATCATGTCCGCCGGCACGGGCGTGGTGCATGCCGAATACAATCTGGAGCCGGAGACGACGAAGATCTTCCAGATCTGGATCATGCCGGACCAGCGCGGCGCCAAGCCGAACTGGGGCGCCAAGACCTTCCCCAAGGCCAACCGCGAGGCGGCCTTCGAGGTCCTGGCCTCCGGCCGTCCCGGCGATGCGGGGACGGGGGCGCTGCCCATCAACGTGAATGGCGCGGTGATGGCGGCCACCATCGCCCGCGGCCAGACGCTGACGCAGCCCCTGGCCGCCGGGCGCGCCGCCTACCTGGTGCTGGCCCGCGGCGCCGCCACGGTGAACGGTGCGGCACTGGGCGAGCGTGACGGCGTGGGCATCGCGCGGGAGGAGGCGGTGACCATCACCGCGACCGAGGATGCCGAGATCGTCATGGTCGAGGTCGCGGAGGAATGACCGGCATGGCCCGCCGCGCCGTCACCTGATCGGCGGCAGGCGGGCCAGTTCCCCCCGCAGCACGCCGATCGGGTCCCGCCCGGGGCCCGCGGCGACCAGCGCCCGGTGGCCGCCTTTCAGCACAAGCTGGCGCGCCCCGGGCAGCAGGGCGGAGGCGACGGGGACCAGCCCGTCGCTCGGCCCGGCGCCCGATGCCTCCATCCAGCGGGCGACGGGGGCATGGGCGCGGTCCTGCGGCGCTGGGTTCGGGCCGATGGCGGTGGCGAGTGTCGCGACCGGCACGGCCTGCACCAGGGCGGCGATCGCGGCCTCATGGTCGCGCATCCAGGCTTCCCGCACCGGGGTCGTCAGGTCCTTGGCGCCGCGGCGGCTGCCGAGGCCGAGCAGGCGCGCGGCGTGATGCACCGCGACATGGATGGCGCCGAGGCGGAGGATGCGGTCCGCCACGGGTGATCCGCGGAAGGGCGCCTGCAGCGCGATGAAGCCCCGCGCCCGCGAAGCCATGCCGGGGCGGAGCAGCGCGGCCAGCGCCTCCACGCCCCCCTTGGAATGGCCGACCAGGATGAAGGGGCCGTCGCCGTCCAGCGCGGCTTCCGCGATCCGCCCGGCATTGACGCCGATGGGCGCGACCGTCGGCAGGCGGATGACCTGCGCGGCGACGCCGATGCGCCGCAGCCAGTCGATCTGCCCCGCCATGTAGTCGAGGCCGACCGGCCGCAGCCCGGCCATCACCTCCCCCAGCAGGCCGTAGCAGAGCAGGATTCGCGTGCCGGCGAGGTGGCTGGCGAGGGCCTGGTCGTCCATCAATCGAGGGCGACGACCTGCTTGCCGAAGTTCCGCCCCTCCAGCATGCCGATGAAGGCGGCGGGGGCATTGGCCAGGCCCTGGGCCACATCCTCCCGCCACTGCATCCGGCCGGCGGCCATGTGGCCCAGCATCTCCGCCCGGAAGCGGGCGTAGCGCTGCCAGCCCTTGTCGCTGACGATGAAGCCCTGGATGCGGAGCCGCTTGCGCACCACGGGGCCGAGATTGGGGCCGGGCGGCGCGCCGGCGGCCGCGGCGCCGCTGGCGGTGTTGTACTGCGCGATCATGCCGCACATGACCATTCGGCCGAAATCATTGAGGCGCGGGAAGACGGCCGCCTGCACCGCGCCGCCGACATTCTCCCAATAGACGTCGATGCCATCGGGGCAGGCGGCATCGAGCGCGGGGTCGAGCGCCGCGCGGTGGTCGATGGCGGCATCGAAGCCCAGCGTGTCCTTCACGAAGGCGCATTTGGCCTGGCCGCCGGCGATGCCGATGACGCGGGCACCCCGGATCTTCGCGAGCTGCCCGACCACCTGGCCGACGGCACCGGAGGCCGCGGAGACGACGACCGTCTCGCCGTCCTTCGGCTCCCCGATGTCTTCCAGGCCGACCCAGGCGGTGAGGCCCGGCATGCCGAGCACGCCGAGGGCGGTGGAGGGCGGCGCTTCCTTCGGGTCGATGGCGATCAGCGCCCTGGCGGGGCGGGCGGAGAAGGCCTGCCAGCCATAGCCGCCCATGACCCAGTCGCCTTCCTTGAAGCGCGCGTCGCGGCTGGCGGCGACCTGGCCGACGGCGCTGCATTCCATCACGGCGCCGAGCTCGACGGGCTTGGAGTAGGATTTCGCGTCATCCATCCGCCCGCGCTGGTAGGGGTCGAGCGAGATGAAGCGGTGGCGGACCAGCACCTCGCCCTCCGCCGGTTCGGGGATGGCGGATTCGACCAGCTTGAAGTCCTCCGGCACCGGGGCGCCCTTCGGGCGGCGGGCGAGGAGGATCTGGTGGTTGCTGGTCATCGAGCGATCTCTTTCACTGGAGACGGTCCAGGGGCGTCTCGCCCCTGGCGGATGGGGTCCGGGGAAGGCGGCGCCTTCCCCGGGACAACGCGCCGTCGCTACTGCCGCTTCGCGCGCTCGGCCTCCCGCAGCCAATCCTCGGTGGTCTTGGTGGTGGGCCGCTCCGGCCCCGCATAGGGGTCCATCTTGCCGTCGGTCGCGGCGAAGGCGCGGCAATCCTCGCAGAGGCGGAGCAGCGCGAGCTGCTTGCCGTCCCTGAACATCCAGTGGCCGCTGGCGGTCAGCTTGGCGGAGACGCGCTCGATCTGGCTCCGCACGCCAAAGGGCTTGGCGCAGCGTTCGCAGCAGAAGGGCTCCTCCTCCTTCACCACCGCGACCTGCGCGCTGGCGGGGGAGAGGTTGAGGCGCGGCTCCAGCGTGATGACCTTCTCCGGGCAGGTGGTGGCGCAGAGGCCGCATTGGACGCAGGCGTCTTCCAGGAAGCGGAGCTGCGGCTTCTCGGGATTGGCCGAGAGCGCGCCGGTCGGGCAGACGGTGGTGCAGGCGACGCAGAGGGTGCAGCCGGACGTCTCGACCCTGGCAATGCCGAAGGGGGCGAGCGCCGGCATGGGGATGACGGCCTCGCGCTTCTCCGCGCCCTCGGCCAGCGCGCGGCCGGCCTGGCGCAGGATCTCCCGCGGCTGGCCGATGGCGGCGAAGGTGGCGGGGGGGAAGGGCAGGCCGCGGCGGGGCAGGGCGCGCAGCGCCTCCCCCATCGTGAAGGGGTCGTCGGTCTCGATCGCCGCGGCGCGGGGGGCGCCGTGGTCCTGCACGCCGAGGCCGGCCAGCACCGTGGTGGCGTAGTCGATGTTGCGGAAGACACCCTCCGCCCCATGGGCGCGCCGGCCCTTCATCAGCACGCGGATCTGCGCCGCGCCCCAGGCAAAGGCCGAGAGGAAGAAGGCGAGGTCGAGCTGCGAGACCTCGTTGACCCGCAGCGGCAGCACGCGGGCGGGCAGGCCATCGCCGTGGCGGGCCAGGGCGTCGATCAGCGGCTCGCCATGCTCGGCGTCATGCACCAGCAGGGCGGGCGCCTCCCCGCCCGCTTCCCGGTAGGTCAGCAGCAGGGTGCGGACGCGCCGCAGCAGCGCTTCGGAGGAGGGGAGCGCGTATTGCGCGGCGCCGGTCGGGCAGACGGCGGCGCAGGCGCCGCAGCCCGCGCAGATCTCCGCGCTGATCTGCACGCTGTCCTTGCCCGGCGTGATGGCGCCGGTCGGGCAGAGGTCGAGGCAGCGGGTGCAGGCGGTGCGGCGGTTGCGGGAATGGGCGCAGAGCGAGGCCTCGAAGCTGACGAAGCGGGGCTTGTCGAATTCCCCCACCAGGTCGCGGGCGCGGGCCACCAGGCGTTCCACCGCGGCGGCATCGGCGGGATCGGCGCGGAGGTAGCCCTGCCGGACCTCATGCGTCGGGAACAGGGGCGTGCCGCCCGTGAGGTCCACCAGCACGTCGCAGCGGCTGGTCGCGCCATCCCGCGCCGGGCCCCAGTCATAGGAGGCGCGGGAGGAGGGGCGGGGCATCGCGTAGCCATCCACCGTGACCTCGAAGGCGCCGAGCCAGCCGGTCGCGGCGCGGGCGCGGCCGCGGGCGACGGGGAAATCGGCGCTGCGCAGCGGCGCGACCTTGGCGCCGCCGGCCAGCAGCACCGTCACGTCCAGCGTCTCCGCCAGCCGGGCGGCGACCGTCAGCGCCGTCTCGTCCCGGCCGAGCACCAGGGTCACGCCCTCGCTCCGCAGGGGGACCAGGGCCGTGGCGGGCATGGGGACGGCGGCGGCGGCCAGCAGCGCGGCCATCTTGGGGCCGGCCGCCCTGGCGTCATCGGACCAGCCGGCCGTCTCCCGGATGTTCACGAAGGACAGGTCGCGGGTGAAGCCGGCGGCCTCGGCTTCCTGCTGGAACAGCGGCGCCTGGGCGGTGCAGGCGACGGTGACGGGGCGGTCCTCCGCCAGCGCGGCCAGGAAGCGGTCGAGCTGCGCCTGGCAGAGCTGCTCCGCCAGGCGGGGCTGGGTGGCGCAGCCGCGGGCGATGGCGCGGCCATCGAGCGGCATCGTATCCTCGCAGGAGCAGACGAAGGTCGTGCGCCCGTTGCTGGCGGCGGTGCTGGTCATTGGGATCCCGGGCGTCCTCGGCAGGTGCCGGGTCTAGGCCCAGGCACAGGGCGCGCATATATGCGCGTCCTCTCGCCGATGCGAGGGATGCCGGAGGAAGCGAGCCCGCCGTGGCGTCAGAACTGCCCGAATTGCCGTCCGTCTTCGATCCCGTGGTCGCGCTGCGCGAGGGGGGCGACGCCATGGCGCGCGCGGTCGCGCTGGCGCCCCGGCATGGGGCGGGGACGCTGGCCTGGGTGCGATCCGCGTCCCGCATCGAGGCCGCGGTGGTGCTGGAGCCCGAAATGCCGCTGGCCGCGGCGCGGGGCGCGATCTTCGCCGGCGCCAGCGCGCTGGGCGATGCGCTGGCGGCCTATGGCCCGCCGGAAGTGCCGCTGACCTTCCACTGGCCGGGGATCGTGCTGGTGAATGAGGGCCAGGTGGGGCGCATCCGCCTGGCCTGGCCGGAGGGCGCGGCCGAGGCGCGGGAGCCCGCCTGGCTGGTGCTGGGCATGGAGGCGCGGCTGTCCTTCCCGCGGGGCTGGGAGCCCGGCCACGGGTTGCAGCAGACCGCGGTGTTCGAGGAAGGCTGGTCGGAGGAGGAGGTCTCCGCCGCGCAGCTGACCGCCGCCTGGGCGCGGCACCTGATGGCGAACCTCGCGGAATGGCAGCGCACGGGGCCGGGTTCCGGCTTCTCCCGCATGGCGGAGCGCTACCTGGCCCGGCTGGCGCGCCAGGCCTGGATGGGGGAGGCGCGGCGGGGGATCGACCCGGCGACGGGCGACCTGGTGCTCGAGGATGAGGGGACGCGGAGCCGCTACCCGCTGGCCGATGCGCTGGCGGTGACGGCATGAGCGGCCGCCTGCCGCGCACCCTGCGGCTCGACCCCTCCGACACCGTGATCTTCGAACAGGCGGCGGAGCCGGGCGAATGGGCCGTGCCCGGCGCCTTCGAATTCTGGGACGAGGATCCCGCCGGGATGGCGGGCAAGCGGCGGCAGGCCTTCCGGGGGGGCTTCCTCGGGCTTGCGAGCTTCGGCTGGTCCACGCTGGTGGAGGTGGCGCCGGCGACCGCCACGCAGCGGGAGGCGGCCATCGGCGCGCTGGCGCGGCATATCCGCGCGCAGCATGGCGCCCCGGACGACGGCGCCGCCCGCGCGGCGGCGCTGGAGGAGATCGGCTTCGCGGAAAGCCTCTGCGAGGGGCATGAGGTCGGCACCGTGCTGGCGCTGTCCCGCAGCCTGGAGGAGGGGGAGGTGCGGGAGCGGTTCCGCACGCTCCACCTCCGCGACACGCCCCATGTCAGCTTCAACGCCCTTCCGGTCTTCGGGATGGTGACGGTGGAGGGCGAGGATGACCCGGTGGAGCGGCCTGACCTGATGAACCTCGGTACCCGCGGGGGTGACCGCGCATGAGCGGCAACACGCCGCCCGGGCTGATGCCCCCTGGTCTTCTGCCGGGCGATTTCTGGGTCGCCTCCGGCCACCACCTCTGCGACCGGGACGAGGAGGGGCGCATCCATGGCACGCCGGACCTCTGGCGCGCCTTCTGCGCCCGGCCGGAGCTGGTGCCGCCGGAGGAAGCCTGCGACGCGGAGCGGGCGCTGCATGCCTCGCTGATGGCGGAGCCGATGCGGGCGGTCAGCGAGGCGGAGATCGCGGCGCTGGCCGACCCCGACGCGCAGGAGAATTTTCGCGTCTTCCTCGGCTTCCGGGATCGCGTGGTGGCGGAGCCCTGCCTCGAAGCCGCCTGGCTGGCGCTGTACCGGCAGGGCGTGGCGGGAATCCCGCCGATCTTCCTGCAGATGCTGACGCATCTCGTGACGCGGTCCGCGCTGGAAGGCGTGGGCGATCCCTTCACGCTGCGCGCCGCGGAACTGCTGTTCCGCACCCAGCGCGTCGCGATCCACCAGGGCGCGCTGCTGGTGGCGGATGAGGAGATCCTGGACCACAAGGGCGGCGATGGCGGCTATGGCGCGCTGGGACAGCTGCTGGTGGAGGCCGGCGCCCAGCCGCGGGAGGTCGAGGTCGATGTCCTCTCCGAGGATAATGGCCATCTCTATCCCGGCCGGTCGGATGCGCATGACTTCGCGCTGGACATCGCGGAGGGGCGGCCGGGGCAGCACGGGCTGGCCCGCGCGCTGGAACGCTTCATCGGCCATGTCATCGGCGAACAGGTGACGATCCGCCCCGTGCCCGTCATCGAGGACCGCAACTGGACCTGGCATGTCGGGCTGGATGCGGAGGCGACGGCGATCGCCAACGACCTCTGGCAGGGCAAGAAGGTGAAGCAGGCCAGGCTGGCGCGGATCATCTGGCTCGGCGTGCTCGACTTCGCGGAGGCGTCGCGCGTGCTGCCGCGCGTCGCGGGCAAGCCGGTGTACCTGGCGGTGGCGATGGATGCGGCGCAGAAGCTGCGGATGAAGCCGCAGAACCTGGTGGCCGGGCTGCCGCTGCGGGCAAGGGAGGATGCGGCGTGAGCGTGCCGCGCCACCCCGATTCCATCGCGGTGCCGGTCGCCGTCATCGCCGAACGCCGGCCGGGCGTGACGAAATGGGTGGAGCATGTCTGGCAGGCGGTGGAGGTGCTGGAGGATGCGCCCCCCGTGCCCGCCTGGACGAAGCTGCGGGAGGAGGGCGGCCGCGCGCTGTTCTTCGCCGGCGTCGCGGAGGTGGTGATGCACCCCACCGACACGGACAACTACAAGCACAACCTGGAATCCGCGCAGCCCCTGGTCTGGGTGCTGCTGCGACCGACGGAGGCCGAGCCGGGCATGGCGCTGCAATCGGTGCTGGTCGATCCCGGGGAGGCGCATCTGCACGCCGATGTCGGGCAGGACCTGCTGGAGGCGCTGCCCATGCCGCCGGGGCTGCGCGCCCTGGCGACCGACTTCGTCGCCCGCCACCACAAGGAACGCGGCTTCTACAAGCGCAAGCGCGACCAGGCGAACCCGGAGGCCCTCGCGCGGAGCGCGAATCCGGAGGCCCTCGCGCGCAGCGCGGATCCGGAGGCCTTCGCGCGGAGCGCGAATCCGGAGGCCCTCCCGCGGAGCGCGAAACCGGAGCAGGCGCGGCGGATGCCGGAGGATGAGGCGTGAGCGGCACGGAGGAGCCCGGCTTCCTCGGCCGCTGGTCCCGCCGCAAGCGGGGGATCGAGGCCGAGGCGCCGCCGCCGGCCGAGGCCGCCGCGGCGCCCGAAGCCGCCCCCGAACCCGCGCCGGTCGCGAAGTCCGGCACCTGCCCCATCCCGGGGATGGAGCCGATCGACCTTTCGACCCTGCCGCCGATCGAGGAACTCTCCGTCACCAGCGACCTGGCGCCCTTCCTGCGGCCCGGCATCCCGGCGGCGCTGCGGTCCGCTGCGCTGCGGCGGATGTGGAGCCTGGACCCGGCGATCCGGGACTATATCGGCCCGGTCGAATACCAATGGGACTTCAACACCCCCGGCGGGCTGCCCAATGGCTTCGCGTCGGAGCTGGTGGGCGATGTGCGCAAGCTGCTGGCCCAGGCGATCGGGGAGGTGGAGGAGAAGCCGCCGGCCCAGGAAACCGCCGAGGAAACCGCCCAGGAAACCGCCCCGGAAGCCGCCCCCGCGGAGGAGGCGCCTGGGCCCGCGCCGGCGGCCGCGCCACCCGCGCAGGCCCCGGCCATGCTGCCGCCGGACGCGACCCTGGCGGCGCCCGCGCCCACCGCCCTGCCTTCCGCCACGCTGGCCGCGCTGCCGCCGGAGGAGGGGGCACCGCCGCCAGCCCTGCGCCGCCGGCATGGCGGGGCCCTGCCGGCCTGACTTGGCGCGGGGCCGGCGCCGGGGCCGTGCTGTTTTTCGGGGCATGGCCGGCCTGCATTCCGATCAGCCCGGTTGGATAATGTCGAAAAACTTGGTACGCTCTGGCGTGCGCTGGCGGAATCCGATAGGGGACCGCCGCTGGGGAAGCGTGACGGCGGGATGACAAACGAGGAAAGCAGGGCCAGGGTCGATGCCGTGGATGCGGAACGGGCTCGCCTGTTCGCGCTTCTCGGGCGTCTCCTCGGGCATGCGCCGGACGCGGCCCTGCTGGCGCGCCTCAAGCTGCTGCCGCCCGGGCCCGGTGAACTGGGGGAGGCCTATGCGGCGCTCTCCGCCGCCGCCGCCGCCACCACCGCCGAGGCCGCGGAGCGCGAATTCTTCGACCTGTTCATCGGCGTCGGGCGCGGGGAGCTGCTGCCCTATGCCTCCTACTACCTGACCGGCTTCCTGCATGAACGGCCGCTGGCCGATCTGCGCGGCGACCTCGGGCGGCTCGGCGTGGAGAAGGCCGAGGGGATCGCGGAGCCCGAGGACCACATCGCCTTCGTCTGCGAGGTGCTGGCCGGGCTGATCGCGGGCGCCTTCGGGGCGGAGCCGGAGCAGGCGAACGAATTCTTTACCCGCCACATGCGCCCCTGGGCCGGGCGCTTCTTCGCCGACCTCGAACGCGCGGAGATGGCGGGGTTCTACAAGGCGGTGGGCCGGCTGGGCCGCACCGTGATCGAGATCGAGGCCGCGGCAGCCGACCTGCCGGCCTGATGGGTTTCCAAGGGGAGTTGGGTACCATGAGCGAACAAGGGACGGAAAAGTCCATCCGCCGGGGCTTCCTGAAGGCGCTGGGCCTGGGCACGGCGGCAGCCGCCGCCGCGGCGCCCGCGCTGGCGCAGCGCGCGGATAGCGTGCCCTCGCGCGATGCGCGGAAGGAGAATGAGCAGCAGCGCCTGGCCGCCCGCTACAAGGCGGATTCGGCGCATGTGCGGGCCTTCTACCGCACCAATGGCTACGAATAGGAAACGGGGGACGCACGCATGCTGATCAAGCGCTCCGAAGGCAAGGCCGCGCGCCAGCGCCTGGCCGCCGCCTACCAGGGTCTCTCCTCCGGCGGGCTCGACCGTCGCAGCTTCCTCCGCCAGGCGGGCTTCGGCGCCGCGGGTCTCGCGGCGCTGGGCGCCATGGGGCCGGGCCGCGCGCAGGCGAGTGGCGCGGCGACCGGCGTCGCCGACCTGTCCAAGCCCATCCAGCGCATCCGCAACATCTGCACCCATTGCTCCGTCGGCTGCACGGTGGTGGCCGAGGTGCAGAACGGCGTGTGGGTGGGGCAGGAGCCGGCCTGGGAAAGCCCGATCAACCGCGGCACGCATTGCGCCAAGGGCGCCAGCGTGCGTGAGCTGGTGCATGGCGACCGCCGCCTGAAGTACCCGATGAAGCTCGTCGGCGGGCAGTGGCAGCGCATCAGCTGGGATGTCGCGCTGAACGAGATCGCCGACCGGATGATGAAGATCCGGGCGGAGAGCGGGCCGGACAGCATGTTCCTGCTGGGCAGCGCCAAGTTCTCCAACGAGGGCGCCTACCTGTTCCGCAAGTTCGCGGCCTTCTGGGGCACCAACTCCGTCGATCACCAGGCGCGCATCTGCCACTCCACGACGGTGGCGGGTGTCGCGAACACCTGGGGCTATGGCGCCCAGACGAACAGCTACAACGACATCCGCAATTCCAAGACCATGATCATCATGGGCGGGAATCCCGCGGAGGCGCATCCCGTCTCGCTGCAGCATGTGCTGAGCGGCAAGGAGCGGAACCGCGCGAAGCTGATCGTCATCGACCCGCGCTTCACCCGCACGGCGGCGCATGCGACGGACTATGTCCGCATCCGCCCGGGCACGGACATCCCCATCATCTGGGGCATGCTGCACCACATCTTCGCCAATGGCTGGGAAGACAAGCAGTTCATCGCGCAGCGCGTCTTCGGCATGGATGAGATCCGCGCCGAGGTGGCGAAGTGGACGCCGGCCGAGGTCGAGCGCGTCACGGGCGTGCCGGGCGAGCAGCTGAAGAAGGTGGCGCAGACCTTCGCGACCGAGAAGCCCGCGACGCTGATCTGGTGCATGGGCGCCACGCAGAAGACGGTCGGCACGGCCAATGTCCGCGCCTTCTCCATCCTGCTGCTGGCCACGGGCAATGTCGGCCTGGAAGGCACCGGCGCCAACATCTTCCGCGGCCACTGCAACGTGCAGGGCGCGACGGACTTCGGCCTCGATGTCGGGACGCTGCCGGCCTATTACGGGCTGGACGAGGGCGCCTGGCGTCACTGGAGCCGCGTCTGGAACGTGCGCTACGAGGACATGGTGGCGCGCTTCGACAGCCCCGCCATGATGACCACGCCGGGCATCCCGACCACGCGCTACTTCGACGCCATCACCCTGCCCAAGGACCAGATCCAGCAGCGTGACCGGGTGAAGGGCATGCTGGTGGTGGGCCATGGCGGCAACACCGTCACCCGCATGCCGGAAGCGGTGAAGGGGCTGGAGGCGCTGGACCTGCTGGTCGTGGCCGACCCGCACCCCACCACCTTCGCGGTGCTCGGCAACCGGCGGGAGAACACCTACCTGCTGCCGATCTCGACGCAGTTCGAATGCGACGGCAGCCGCACCGCCTCCAACCGCTCCGTCCAGTGGGGCGCGAAGGTCGTCAACCCGATCTTCGAATCCAAGAACGACTACGAGATGATGTACCGGCTCTGCGGCGCGCTGGACGGCGCGGCGCAGCGCAGCAACCAGGCGATCCGCTTCCAGCAGGAGATCTTCAAGACCTTCGAGGTGCGGGACAACGCGCCGACGGCCGAGAGCATCCTGCGGGAGATCAACCGCGGCGCGCTGTCCACCGGCTATACCGGCCAGTCCCCGGAACGCCTGAAGCTGCACATGGAGCACCAGGACAAGTTCGACCTGGTGACGCTGCGCGGCCGCGCCGGCACGCCGGTGGAGAACGAGTTCTACGGCATGCCCTGGCCGTGCTGGGGCAAGGCGGAGTGGAAGCACCCGGGCAGCCACATCCTCTACAACACCAACCTGCATGTGAAGGATGGCGGCGGCACCTTCCGCCCGCGCTTCGGCGTGGAGCGCAACGGCGTGACGCTGCTGGCGGAAGGCAGCTGGTCCAAGGGCTCCGAGATCCAGGACGGCTACCCCGAATTCACCACCGCCGTGCTGCGGCGCCTCGGCTGGTATGACGACCTGACCGCCGAGGAGAAGAACTGGATCGAGAGCAACGGCGGCAACTTCTCCTGGGCCACCGACCTGTCCATGGGCATCATCCGCGTGGCCATGGAACATGGCTGCGTGCCCTACGGCAACGGCAAGGCCCGTGCGGTCGCGTGGAACCTGCCCGACCCCGTGCCGGTGCACCGCGAGCCGATCTACACGCCGCGCACCGACCTGATCGCGCAGTACCCGACGCTGCCGGACCGCCGCGGCTTCCGCATGCCGCATCTCGGCGTGACGGTGCAGAACCGCAGCCACCAGGTGGCGCGCGACTTCCCGATCATCCTCTCCTCCGGCCGCCTGGTCGAATACGAGGGTGGCGGCGAGGAGACGCGGTCCAACAAGTGGCTGGCCGAGCTGCAGCAGGACATGTTCGTCGAGATCAACCCGGCCGATGCCGCGGCGCGGAACATCCGCGACGGCGGCTGGGTCTGGGTGACGGGGCCGGAGAACCAGGCCCGCGCCCGCATGAAGGCGCTGGTGACGGAGCGCGTGGGCCGGGGCGTGGCCTGGATGCCCTTCCACTTCGCCGGCCACTTCATGGGCGAGGACCAGCGGCGCCGCTACCCGCAGGGCACGGACCCGATCGTGCTCGGCGAAAGCGTGAATGCCGTCACGACCTACGGCTACGACCCGGTGACCTTCATGCAGGAAACCAAGGTCACTCTTTGCCAAATCCGCGCGGCCTGATCAGGGGGGACAGAACCAATGGCTCGGATGAAGTTCCTCTGCGACAGCGACCGTTGCATCGAGTGCAACGCCTGCGTCACCGCCTGCAAGAACGAGCACGAGGTGCCCTGGGGCATCAACCGGCGCCGCGTCGTCACCATCAATGACGGCCGGCCGGGCGAACGCTCGATCTCCATGGCCTGCATGCACTGCACGGACGCGCCCTGCGCCGCCGTGTGCCCGGTGTCCTGCTTCTACACGACGGCGGATGCCATCGTGCTGCATGACAAGGATCTGTGCATCGGCTGCGGCTACTGCTTCTACGCCTGCCCCTTCGGCGCGCCGCAGTATCCGCGCGTCGGCAACTTCGGCGGCCGCGGCAAGATGGACAAGTGCACCTACTGCGCCGGCGGGCCGCAGCAGGACGGCACGCTGGTGGAATACACGCAGTACGGCTCCAACCGCATCGCGGAAGGCAAGCTGCCGCTCTGCGCGGAGATGTGCTCCACCAAGGCGCTGCTGGCCGGCGATGGCGAGATGATCGCCACCATCTACCGGGAGCGCGTGCAGAAGCGCGGCTATGGCGCGGGCGCCTGGGGCTGGCGCACGGCGTATCGCGAGAATGTCGCGGTCTGATCCCGGGGGAATGGCGATGAACTGCATCACCCGGGCGCTTGCCGCCGCCGTCCTGGCCTTCGGCCTGGGCGGCCCGGCGCTGGCCCAGATCGGCGGGCCCGTGACGGGCACGCCGAGCAACCCGATCACCAGCCCCGGCACGGCCGATGAGCTGGAGCTGATGAAGGCGCTGAACGGCGGCCGCATCGCCGGGCGCGTCTCCATCCCCGATGCGCAATCCGCCAGCCTGATCCAGCCGGAAGGCCGGGAATGGCGCGACTTCCACAACAGGACGCTGACCTGGGTGGGTGGCATCGCCGTGCTCGGCATGCTCGGCATCCTGGTCGTCTTCTACATGACCAAGGGCCGCATCCGCATCGATGCCGGGCCGGCGGGGCGCACCATCAAGCGCTTCAACGGGTTCGAGCGCGCGGCGCATTGGATGACGGCGACGTCCTTCGTGGTGCTGGGGCTCTCCGGCCTCAACCTGACCTTCGGCCGCTTCCTGCTGCTGCCGGTGATCGGGCCGGAGGCGTTCACCGCCGTCAGCCTCTGGGGCAAGATCGCCCACAACTACCTGGCCTTCCCCTTCACGCTCGGCATCGTCCTGCTGTTCCTGGTCTGGGTGAAGGACAACATCCCGAATGCGCGCGACATCGCCTGGTTCAAGGCGGGTGGCGGGCTGCTGGGCCGCGGGCACAACCACCCGGAAGCCGGCCGCTTCAACGGCGGGCAGAAGATGGTGTTCTGGATCACGGTGCTGGGCGGCGCGCTGGTCGCGGCTTCCGGCTACATCCTGATCTTCCCCTTCACGGTCACGGACATCGCGGGGATGCAGCTGGCGCACATCGTGCACGGCGTGCTGTCCGTGCTGATGGTGGCCGCGATGATCGCCCACATCTACATCGGCTCCGTCGGCATGGAAGGCGCCTTCGATGCCATGGGGTCGGGCGAGGTGGACCTGAACTGGGCCAAGGAACACCACTCCCTCTGGGTGGAGGAGGAGATGGCGAAGGCGCGGGAGACCATCGGCGGCCCCGCCGGCGCCAAGGCCGCTGGCGCGGACTGACCCCGCGCCCTGCCAACCAGGCCGGCCGGGTTTCCCCCGCGCCGGCCTTTTTCATGTCTGGAACATGCCCATGACGCGGTTGATCGGACTGGCCGGCTGGAGCGGCGCCGGCAAGACGACGCTGATGACGCGCCTGATCCCCGCCATGGCGGCGCGCGGCATCGGCGTCTCCACCCTGAAGCACGCGCACCACGCCTTCGACATCGATCGGCCGGGCAAGGACAGCTACGAGCATCGCGCGGCGGGGGCGCGGCAGGTGCTGGTGGCTTCCGCCCATCGCTGGGCGCTGATGACGGAGCATCGGGGCCAGCCGGAGCCGCCGCTGAAGGCGTTGCTGGCGCAGCTGGCGCCGGTGGACCTGGTGATCGTGGAGGGCTTCAAGCGCGACCACCACCCGAAGATCGAGGTGCATCGCGGCGCCAACGGCAAGCCCTGGCTGCACCCGGAGGACCCCCATATCGTCGCCATCGCCAGCGACGTCGCCCCGCCGGAGGCGCGGCTGCCGGTCGCGCATCTGGACGAGATCGAGGGGATCGCCGATCTGGTGCTGGGCCACGCGATTACGCTGGAGGCGTTTCTCCGGCGGTAGGGGAAGGGAGCCATGGCGCAACTCAGCGATGACTGCTTCGCCTTCGGCGGGAAGCTGATGTCCGTGGAGGAGGCGCAGGCGCTGATCGAGGCGCGGATCCCGCCGGCCGGGGGACGGGAAAGCGTGGCGCTGCGCCAGGCCACCGGTCGCGTGCTGGCGGAGGATCTGCGCGCGCGCACGCCGCTGCCGCCCTTCTTCAACTCGGCCGTCGATGGCTATGCCTTCCGCCATGCCGACCTGGCGGCGGAGGGGCCGACGCGCCTGCCCATCGCCGCGCGGCTGCAGGCCGGGCAGGCGGCGGCGGGCCTTTCGCCCGGCACCGCCATCCGCATCTTCACCGGCGCGCCCATGCCCGATGGCGCGGATACGGTGATGATGCAGGAGGATGCGCGGGAGGAGGATGGCGCGGTGCTGCTGGTGCCCGGCCTCAAGCGCGGTGCCAATTGCCGCCCGGCCGGGGAGGATGTGGCCGCGGGCCAGGTCGCGCTGCCGGCGGGCACGCGGCTCGGCCCGGCGGCGATCGGGCTGGCCGCGGCGCTGGGTTTCCGGGACGTGCCGGTCAGGCCCCTGGTGCGCGTCGGCGTCTTCTCCACGGGGGATGAGCTGGCGGATCCCGGCATGCCGCTCGGCCCGGCGCAGACCTATGACAGCAACCGCTTCACCCTGCTGGCGCTGCTGGCCGGGCTGCCGGTGGAGGCGCATGACCTCGGCATCCTGCCGGATGAGCCGGCGGCGACGGCGGCGGCGCTGGCGCGGGCGGCGGCGGGGCATGACCTGCTGCTGACCTCGGGCGGCGTCTCGACCGGGGAGGCCGACCATGTGAAGGCGGCGATCGGGCAGGGCGGGCGGCTGGTGTTCTGGCGGCTGGCCATCAAGCCGGGGCGGCCGGCGGCGATGGGGGTCGTCGAAGGCGTTCCCGTGGTGGGGCTGCCGGGCAACCCGGTGGCGGCCGTCGTCACCTTCCTGCACCTGGCGCGGCCGCTGGTGCTGCGCCTGGCGGGCGCGGCGCCGGACAGCCTGCCGCGCTTCACCGCGCGGGCCGACTTCGCCTATCGCAAGAAGGCGGGGCGGCGCGAATATGTCCGCGTCCGCCTGGCCTTCGGGGCGGGGCTGCCGGTGGCGCGGAAATATGCGCGGGAGGGGGCGGGGCTGCTGACCTCCCTGACCGAATCCGACGCCTTCGCGGAACTGCCGGAGGATGTGACGGCGGTCGCGCCGGGCGACGAGCTGCGCATCCTGCCCTTCCGCGCGGTGTTCTGAGCGCCCTCAGGCGGCCTCGTCCCGCCGCGCCGGGTCGGCGCCGCCGGCGGCCAGGTGCAGCAGGGCGGTCACCTGCCGCTCACCCGCGAAGCCGGCGACGGAGAGGCGGCCGGCGGCCGGGCGCATCACGGCGGCGAGCCGCGTGCCGCGATTGACCAGGGGCGGGCGGAGCCAGGCCAGGCCCTCCGGCGGGCCAGCCTCCAGCAATCCGGCCATCATCGCCTGGCGCGTGCCGCTTTCCATCCAGCGCGCCGCGCCGGGCAGGCCGAGCCCGTCCCAGTGGTTGGCCATCGCCACCCGGGGGCCCCGGCGCTGCGCCTGGCCATCCGGGGTGCGTTCGATGCAGACGGCCTCGCCCGGCCTGGTGCCGGCCAGGGTGAAGGCGACGGGGGCGGCGAGCGGCGTGTCCCGCAGCATGGCGAGCGCCGTGCCGAAATCCGGCGCGGTGTCGCAGACCACCCTCAGCAGATGGGCGGGGGGCAGGGCGCGGCTGCGCCAGAGGGCGGGGCGGGAGGCCAGCCAATCCGCCGCGATGCCTGCCAGCCCCAGGCCCCGCGCGCGCGCCGCGGCGCCGAGGCGCGTCAGCGGCAGGGGCGGCTGGTTGATGGCGGCGGCGAAGCGGCCCGGCGCCAGGGCCGTGATGGTGCCGGCCAGGCCCGGCCAGCCGACATGCCACCATTCGCCGGCGGGGCCCGCCTGGCGGATGACGCACAGCGCCTCCCCCAGCCCCTCCATCGGCCAGTCCAGCACGCGCAGCATCACCGGCTCCCCGGTCGCCTCGATGCCGCAGGTGCAGGCCCATTCGTAGGAGAGGTTGAGCAGCCAGGCGCCGGGGCTGCCGATCTGCCGGGCGACGGCCGCGATCTCCGGCCCGAGGGGCGAGGCGTTGCGCGCCAGCCAGCGGCGCGACAGCGCATCGCCGAGGCGCAGCCCGGCCGCGGTGTGGCGGCGGCGCGCGATGGCGAGGATGGCGGCGACATCGGCGGCCTGCGCGGCCGCCGTCGCGGCGGCGGGGTGGGCGGCCCCGCGCGCATCCAGCAGCGGGATGCGGCGCGACGCCATGGCCCCCGCCCTCAGCTCAGAGGCGCACGCCCTCGGTCGTGAAGCGCTGGTCGGCGGTGCGCTGGAAGTTCTGGTCCAGCACGACATAGGCGCCGATGGCGATGACGACGGCCGCGAGGGCGCCGGTCAGGACGGATTTCATGCGGGCGTTCTCCCCAGATACGCGAGACGCCTACTCTATCGGTGCAACATTGCCGGCTTGCAAGTGGCTGGCCGCCTGGGCGGCGATGCGCTCGGCCTCCGCCAGGTCTTCCGGGGCATTGGCGTTGAAGAAGGGGTCGAAGGGATCGGCCGGCCAATCGGCATGGGCGCAGCCATGGCGGGCGGTCCAGCGGTCGATCTTGCGCTCGCCGGCCAGCAGCGCGGCGCGGAGGTCATGCCGCAGCGCGACGGGCCAGAGGCCGATGGGCGGATGCGCCTGGCCGGCGGAGCGGGCGCAGGACAGCGTCACGCCGGCGGCTTCCCGGGCGGCGTGCAGGCGCGCCACCAGGTCGGCGGGGATGAAGGGCGCGTCGCCGGTCAGCGACACCACCCAGGGCAGGCCCGGATGCGCCGCCGCCGCGTGATCGAGCGCGGCGAGGATGCCGGCCAGCGGGCCGGGATGGTCCGGCAGCGTATCCGCCACCACCGGCAGGCCATAGCTGGCGAAGCGGGCGGGATCGCCATTGGCGTTCAGGATGAGGGCCGGCACCTGCGGGCGCAGCCGGTCCAGCAGGTGGTCCAGCAGCGGGCGGCCGGCGACCAGGCGCAGCGGCTTGTCCCCGCCCCCCATGCGCCGCGCCAGGCCGCCGGCCAGGATGACGGCCAGCGTGTCACTCCGCATCGCGCGCCGTCGCCTCCGCTTGGGCTTCCAGGCTGTTCTTGCGCCAGTGCTTGGCGCTTTCCTCCGGCACATAGGCGGGGTCGGCGTCGAAGACGATGCGGCTTTCGCCGGCGAGTGCCACGAAGCGCTTGCCCTTGCAGCGGCCGATCAGCGTCAGGTTGGCCTCCCGCGCCAGCTCCACCCCCCAGGCGGTGAAGCCGGAGCGCGACACCAGGATGGGGATGCCCATGCGGACGGTCTTGATGACCATCTCCGAGGTCAGGCGGCCGGTGGTGTAGAAGATCTTGTCCTCCGGCCCTTCGCCGTTGCGGAACATCCAGCCCGCGATCTTGTCCACCGCGTTGTGGCGGCCGACATCCTCCATGTAGACGATGGGCTGGTCCTGCCGGGCGAGGGCGCAGCCATGGATGGCGCCGGCCTCGAGGTAGAGGCTCGGCAGCGTGTTGATCCGGTGCAGCAGGCGGTAGAGCCAGGATGTCCTGATCTCGGCTGACATCGGAAGCCGAGCCTGAGAAAAATCCTCCATGAGGTCGCCGAAGGCGGTGCCCTGGGCGCAGCCGGAGGTGAGGGTCTTCTTCTTCAGCTTCTCCTCGAAGTTCGTCCTGGCATCGGTGCGGACGACGACGACCTGGAGATCCTCGTCATAGTCGATCGCGGCAATCCGGTCTTGCCGTTTCAGCATACCCTGGTTGAGGAGGTAGCCGATGGCGAGGTCCTCCGGCCGGTCGAGGATGGTCATCATCGTCACGATCTCCTGCCCGTTGAGGTAGAGGGTCAGGGGGCGTTCGACGGTGACGCTGGTCTCGATGGGCTGGCCGAGGTGATCGATGCCGGTGACACGGCGTGTCAGGCGCGGATCGGCGGGGTCGGGCTGCACGCGAAGCGGGGTATCGGTCATGCCGTGCAGGGTGGGGTGGGGGCGGCCGGGCTGCAAGCGGGGCGGTCGGCCTGGCGGGGGCGGCACTTCCCGCGCGCAGAGCGGAACATCTGTTCCACCATGACGCGCTTTTGGGACTGTAACAGGCGACGCGCATAGTGCTATTCTGTATTCGTGATCATCCGACCCGAGTTGCCTGATCCGGATGCCTTTGCGCTGGGCCTGTATGCCGCCGTCCTGGACGGCCGCAGCATTGCCAGCGCCCTCCTCGGCCTGTCGCGGCGCCTGGGCACCAGCACCCATGCGGTCCATCTGATGCGCTTCGCGCATGGCGCGCCGCGGGACAGCCGGTCCGAGGGCAGCCCCAACACCGCGCCGGAGGTGATGGCCGAATACGGCCGGTTCTGGATCCGCCACGACCCCTGGGCGCAGGCCGCGGCGCAGGCGCCGGACGGCGTGCTGAACATGGCCCGCGTGGTGGCGCCGGACCTGTTCCGCCGGACCCCGATCTGGAACGAATGGGCGGCGCCGCGGGACGGCGCCTTCAACTGCATGGCGGCGCTGGTGCATGCGCCGGGGGGAATCGTGGGCGGCGTCGCCTTCCACCGCTCGGTGCGCGCGGACGCCTTCTCCCGCACCGAGGAGGAGATGCTGCGCCCCTACTACCCCGCCATCCGCCGCGCCCTGGTGGCGGAAGCGCGGCTGGCGGCGGCGGGGTGGGAACAGGTGCGGGCGCTGCGGGCCGGCTTCGCGGCGCTGCGCCAGGGCGTGATGCTGCTGGACCGGCACCGCCGCATCATCGTCACCAACCCGGCGCTGGAGATGATGGTGGCGGAGGATGACGGCCTGTCCTTCGTGCCGGATGGCGGGCTGAGTTCCTTCGACCCGCAGGCGCGGCAATCGCTGGCGCGGGGCGTCGGCGCGGCGATCCTGGCGCTGGACGGCAAGGTGAAGATGATGCCGGACGCCGCCGGCCTGACCCTGCCGCGGCGGTCCGGCGCGGCGCCCTGGCTGGTGCAGGTGCTGCCGCTGCGGGGGCTGGAAGCCATCGGCATGCCGGAAGGCTTCACCGGCGTGATGCTGCTGGTGACGGATGACGAACAGCGCCCGCGGCCGCGCGCGCCGCTGCTGCGCCAGGCCTTCGGCCTGACGGCGGCGGAAGGCGCGCTGGCGGCCGCGCTGGCGGCGGGCAAGACGGTGGCGGAGCATGCGCAGGCACGGCGCATCGCCGTGACCACGGCGCGCAGCCAGCTGACCGCCATCCGCCGCAAGACCGGCTGCCGCCACCAGGCGGAGCTGACGGCGCTGCTGGCGCGGCTGACGGGCTGAGGGTCAGTCCCCCCGCAGCACGAAGGGGCGCAGCAGCATGGCGGTGCCCCAGCCCCAGGCGCCGTTCAGCAGCACCGCCCGCCAGATGGCGATGGAATTGCCGCCCGCCCACATCGGCAGGCCCTTCAGCTGCGCCACGATGGTCATGCCGACCACGGTCGCCGCCATGCCGATGACGAAGCCGCCCATCAGGTCCGGGATGCGGACCCAGCGGATCAGCCCGGCCAGCAGGATGCCCCAGAGGCCGCCCCAGAAGGCGAGGGAGACGACCTGCGGCACGCCGAAGGGCGGCACGCCGCGCAGGTTGAAGCCCTGCGCCGCCGGCCGGAAGGCATCGGCCGCGCCCGTCACCGCCTTGATCAGCGGGAACTGGTGGTACAGCACCCAGACCGTCCCCTGGTGGAAGACGATCACCGCGAGCGCCCCGCAGATGAACCCGAAGAGCAGGACCTTCTTCACGCAGCGACTCCGTCTTGGGGACAGGGCGAATCTAGAACGTGCGGCCCTGTCCCGCCAACCGATGCAGGCCCCTACCGATGCGCCGCGCGCAGCATCAGGTCCTGCGGCCGCGCCAGCGCCTGCGTCCCGGTGACGGTGTTGTTCAGGTAGAACTCGTCCCGCGGGAAGACATCCGTCAGCGTCGCGCCCACGCGCGGCGTGCCGGGCGCCCAGCTCAGCGCCGGGCGGCTGAACAGCCCCGCATAGTCGCTGAAGCCGGTATTGCCCCGGCCGAGATGGGCCTGGACCGCGGGCTCCGCGAAGCGCCGCGCCAGGGCTTCCGCGTCATAGGGGATGGGCCGGTCGGAGCCGATGATGACGGAGGACGGCATCAGCAGCAGCGTGTGGGGGAAGACGGTGCTGAAGGTCTCCACCACGCGCTGGGTCGGCGCCCATTGCACATAGATCCCGCCCGGGGCCAGGCGGCGGCGCACCTGCTGGAGGAATTCCTCGGAATAGAGGAGGCCGGAATGCGATCCCTCCGGCAGGATCGCGTCCGCCTGGATCACGTCATAGAGCTGGTCGCCCTTCGACAGCGCGCGGCGGCCATCGCCGTATTCCAGCTGCCAGCGGGGGTTGCGGAACATCTCGGCGATCGGGCCGCGGGGATAACGCTCCCCGATCTGCTCCAGCGCCGTCAGCACCGGGCCCACCAGCTCGATCGCGCGGACCTGGTGCGTGGCGGCGGAGACGCCGGCCGCCCAGGGCGTGCCGCCCGACCCGATGCCGATGCAGAGCACCAACTTCGGGTCCGGATGGATCAGCGGGCCGACCGCGCCGAGGAACTGGTGGATCGGCAGGAAGGGGATCCGGCCCTGGGAGAAGCCCTGGATGAAGAAGGGGCCGTGCGGGCCATCCTGGCCGGGCAGGTTGTCGTCCCGGAAGAAGGCGACGCCGGAGCGGTCCTCCGCCCAGGCGACCTGGTGGCGGGGCTGTTCCGCATGCAGGCGGGACCAGAGCGCGGCATTGCCCGGCAGCGCCACCACGGCCAGGGCGCAGGCGGCGGCCAGCGCCATTTCGGGCCTGCGGCCGCGGCCTTCCTTCCACAGCCAGCCCAGCATCAGCAGCACCGACAGCGCGGCCAGCAGCTTCAGCGTGCCGGCGGTGCCGAGCAGGTGGAAGGTGACGATGCCCGTGCCGATGGACCCCGCCGCATTGCCCAGGATGTTGGCCAGCTGCACCCAGCCGACCCGCGCGCCGACCGAGGCCAGGTCCTGCTGCACCGCGCGCTGCACGAAGGGGAAGGTCATGCCGATGAGGAAGGAGGGCGGGCCCACCACGATCAGCGTCAGGATGACGGTGGTGGCCAGGCCGCCGCCGCGCAGCCGCTGCACATCGGCCGAGAGGAACTGGTTGATCGGCCAGTAGGGCAGGGCGATGAACAGCGCCAGGATGAGCACGGCAGCCAGGGCGAAGCCGCCGGCCTGGGTGATGAAGAAGGCCGGGCGGGGGTCCTTCAGCCTGCGCACCATCCGCGCCGCGACCGCCATGCCGAGCCCGTCCGCCAGCAGGAAGATGCCGAGCACGGTCGGGAAGAGGTAGGCGTGGTACTGGCCGACCTGGCCCAGCAGCCGCACCCAGACGATCTCCAGCGCCACGATCACGTAGCCCGACAGGAAGACCAGCAGGCACCAGAGCTTCAGGCTGCCGAAGGGCTCCGCCGCGCCGGCCGCCGCCGCGGCGCGGGGGGCGGGCTTCGGCACGTCCCGCCCCAGCGTCGGCAGCAGCGTCAGCGCCAGCACCGCCGCCAGCACATCGAGCCCCGCCGCCAGCACCAGCGCGCCGACGAAGCCGAGATTGCCGACGATGAACCAGCCGCCGAGCAGCGCGCCGAGGCCGGCGCCCAGCGTGTTCAGGCCGTAGAGGCTGCTGATCCGCTCCGCCACCGTGTCGAGGCTGGTGGCGATGGCGCGGGCCAGCAGGGGCAGGGAGGCACCCATGAGCGTGGTCGGCAGCACCAGGCCCGCGAAGCACAGCGCGAAGATGGCGATGGGGGCATCCACCACGCCGGCCAGCTGCAGCGCGAGGAAGTCATAGAGGAAGAACTTGGAGAGCAGGGCGAAGAGGGCGACGCCACCCTCCGCCAGGGCGAAGCCGATCATCGCCTGGCGCGGGGAGAGGCGGTCCGCCAGCTTGGCGCCGATGATGGAGCCGAGGCCGAGCCCGGCCAGGAAGGCACCCACGACCAGCGCCGCGGAGATGGTGTCCGACCCCGCGAAGATGCCGAGCATGCGCTGCCAGACGATCTGGCAGAGCAGCGCGCCGAAGCCCGAGCAGAAGAATGCGATGGCCAAGCGTGGCATCGGCCGCCCCTTATCCGTGATCCAGCCCGCCAGCCCCCCTGGTGCGGGTCCGGGATCAATTGACGGAAACTGCGTCAGTATTACGGCGCTGTCACCCCTGGGTGGCGGCAGGCGCATGGCTGGGGGGGTGCGCCTTCGCCCTTCGCGGCCGGTCCCCTTGCGGCCTTCGCCGCGCCCGCGCACCCTCCCGGGCCATGGAATGGGGGAGCCCAAGGGTGAACGGAGCGGAAAGCCTGGTGCACACACTGCTGGGGGCGGGGGTGGATACCTGTTTCGCCAACCCCGGCACCAGCGAGATGCATTTTGTCGCGGCGCTGGACCGCATCCCCGGAATGCGCTGCGTGCTGGGGCTTCAGGAGAATGTCGTCACCGGCATGGCGGATGGCTATTTCCGCATGGCGGGCAAGCCGGCGGCCACGCTGCTGCATTGCGGCCCGGGCCTCGCGAACGGGCTCGCCAACCTGCACAATGCCCGCCGGGCGCGGTCGGCCATCGTCAATTGCGTCGGCGACCAGGCCACCTACCACCGGCCCCTCGATGCCCAGCTGACCGCGGATACGGAAGGATTCGCGCGCGCCGTCTCCGGCTGGACGCGCACCGTGGCGCGGGCGGACGAGGTGGGGCGGGATGCCGCGACCGCCGTGCAGGCGGCGATGACCAGCCCCGGCCAGATCGCGACGCTGATCCTGCCCTCCGACACCTGCTGGGACGAGGCGCCGGGCGGCCCGGCCGCGGCGCTGCCCGTGCCGGCGCGGCCGCAGGCGGACCCGCATGCCGTGCGCAACGCGGCGAAGGTGCTGCGGGAGCGGTCCAACGTGCTGATCCTGCTGGGCGGCCTTGCCCTGACCGAGGAGGCGCAGGCGCTGGCCTGGCGCATTGGCCAGGCGACGGGGGCCAGCATCCTGGCCGAGATGTCCAACGCCAAGGTGGCGCGCGGCCGCGGGCGCATGCAGCTGGAACGCGTGCCCTATCCGGCGGACCTGGCGATCGAGGCGCTGAAGCCCTTCACCACCATCATCCTGGTGAACAGCAAGGCGCCGGTCGGCTTCTTCGCCTATCCCGGCAAGCCGTCCCGCCACCACCGGGAGGATGCGGACATCGTCCTGCTGACGCGCTACGAGGCCGACCCGATCCAGGCGCTGACCGCGCTGGCGGAGGAGCTTGGCGCCGGCGCTGCGGCGATCCCCGATGCCGGCCCGCGCCCCGATCCCGTGCGCGGCAAGCCGACGCCGGAGGGCCTGGCGCAGACGCTGGCGGCGCTGATGCCGGAGAACGCGGTCATCGCGGATGAAAGCGTCTCCTTCGGCCGCGGCTTCTACAAATTCACCCACAATGCGCCGGCGCATGACTGGGTGCACATCACCGGCGGCGCCATCGGCTGCGGCATCCCGCTCGCGACCGGCGCCTCCATCGGCGCGCCGGGCCGGCGCGTGATCAACCTGCAGGCCGACGGGTCGGGCATGTACACGCTGCAGGCGCTGTGGACCCAGGCGCGGGAGAGGCTGGCGATCACGACGATCGTCATCTCCAACCGCAAGTACCAGATCCTGCTCGGCGAATATCAGGGTGTGGGCGCCAATCCCGGCCGCACGGCGCTGGACATGATGGACCTCGGCAATCCGGACCTGGACTGGGTGAAGCTGGCGAACGGCATGGGCGTGGAGGCGGCGCGGACGGGCACGCTGGAGGGGGTCGCGGACCTCATGCAGCAGAGCTTCGCCTCCGAGACGCCGTTCCTGATCGAGATGGAAGTCTGAGCATGGCGATGGAGATGGGCGTTGCCGGCAAGCGGGTGCTGGTCACCGGCGGGTCGAAGGGGATCGGGCTGGCCTGCGCGGAGGGTTTTGCCCGCGAAGGCGCGGATGTGGTGCTGGTGGGGCGCGATCCCGCCGCGCTGGCCGCCGCCGCCGACAAGGTGCGGGGCAGCGCGCAGGTGCGGGTGGAGACGCTGGCGGCCGACCTCTCCAGGGCCGAGGAGCGGGAGCGGGTGCATGCCGCCCATCCCGGCATCGACATCCTGGTGAACAATGCGGGCGCCATCCCGTCGGGCCGCCTGCAGGACATCCCCATCGCGCGGTGGCAGCAGGCCTGGGACCTGAAGGTCATGGGCTACATCCACCTGTGCCAGCTCTACCTGCCGGGGATGGAGGAGCGGCGCGCGGGCGTGATCTGCAACATCATCGGCATGGCCGGGCGCGCGCCGCGCATGGGCTATATCTGCGGCGGCGCGGGCAATGCGGCGCTGATCGCCTTCACCTCGGCGCTCGGCGGCGCCACCCAGGCCATGGGCGTGCGCGTCTTCGGCATCAACCCGGCCGCCACGCGGACGGACCGGATGGAGACGCAGGCGCGCGTCAACGCGAAGCTCAAGTTCGGCGACGAGGAACGCTGGGCGGAGACGCTGACGGGCCTGCCCTTCGGCCGCCCGATCGAGGCGGCGGAGATCGCGGACCTGACCGTGTTCCTGAGCGGCCCGCGCGGCGCCTATGTGAACGGCACCGTGGTGGATGTGGATGGCGGGGGTATGTTCCGGGGGTAGGAGGCGCTACCCGGCTGCGCGCGGCGCGCCTGGCGGGCGCGCCACCCATTCGCCGAAGCGCCGCGCCCAGCGAATGCCCGCCGCATCGACGATGGCCGCATAGGGCGCGGCGAGCGCCAGCACGACGGCGACATAGACCAGCAGGTTGACCAGCAGCGCGACATCGCCCCGCGGCAGCGCCAGATAGAGGCCCGCGGAGAGCGAGCACAGCAGCGGCAGGTGCAGCAGGTAGCCGGCATAGGACAGGTCCCCCAGCCATTGCAGCGGCCGGGATGACAGCCAGCGCCCGGCGAAGCCCCGCGACACCGCCGCCACCAGGCAGACCGCCCCCAGCATGTTGTAGAGCGGCACGTTGAAGAAGACCTGCTCCGGCGCGGTGAAGGGCGCCGGCAGCCAGGAATAGGGCGCGTGGCCCGGCAGGTAGGACCCGACGAACAGCCCGAAGACGGCCAGGAACGGCACCGCCCGCGCCGGCACCCGCACCGCATGCACCAGCGCACCGCCCAGCATCACCATCACGAAGATCGCGAAGGGGCCGAAGAGCAGCGCGACGAGGACGATGAAGGCCAGCACCGGCACCGCGCGCAGGCGATGCGGCATCACGAGGAACAGCGCCAGGATCATGAGCGCGCCGAGGAATTCGTAGCGCAGCGTCCAGAGCGCGCTGTTGAAATGCGTCTCCCCGGTCACCAGCACGTGCCAGGCCATGTCCCGCAGCGCGGCCGGAAGCGTCAGCTCCGCCGGCGGCATCTGCGTGCCGATGATCACGGACCCCGTCTCCGCCGCCACGGCGCCCACGGCATAGAGGCCGGCCTGCGACAGCAGCCAGGACAGCAGGATCACCGGCGCCATGGCGACCGTCAGGCGGATGTAGCGACCCCAGAGCGTGACGCGCAGCCGATCCGCCCGGCCCTCGAAATAGGGCATCGTGACGACATAGCCCGACAGCGCCAGGAAGGTCATGACCGCGAAATTGCCGCCGGTCAGCAGCGTCACGCCCGGCAGCTGCAGCCACGGCGTCAGCCAGTGCGGGTTCGCGGTGGGCGGAAAGAGGGCCGGGTTATAGGGCGTCAGCGCATCCGGCAGATACGCCATGATGAAATGCACGATCATGATCTGCACGCAGAGGATGCCGCGCAGCCCGTTCAACCCGGCATGGCGCTGCCCCGCCACGACCGCCACCCCAGCGCCATCCAGCGCCATGCCAACCACGCTCCCCGCCACGCCGTCCCGGAAGGCGCGCCCTCAGACGCGCTCGATCTCGGCCCCCACCGCGCCCAGCTTCCGCTCGATCGATTCATAGCCGCGGTCGAGGTGATAGACGCGGTTGACGATCGTCTCCCCCTGCGCCGCCAGGCCGGCCAGCACCAGGCTGACGCTGGCGCGGAGATCCGTGGCCATCACCGGCGCGCCGCTCAGCTTCGGCACGCCGCGCACGATCGCGCTCTGGCCGTGATACTTGATGCGGGCACCCATGCGCATGAGCTCCGGCACATGCATGAAGCGGTTCTCGAAGATCGTCTCCGTGATCATCGAGGCACCCTCCGCCACGCACATCAGCGCCATGAACTGCGCCTGCATGTCGGTGGCGAAGCCGGGGAAGGGCTCCGTCATCACATCCGCGCCGCGCAGCCCGTTGAGGCGCGTGACGCGGAGCCCGCCATGCTCCTCCGCAACATCGACGCCGGCCTCCCGCATCACGCGGACCACGGCGCCGAGATCGACCATCCGCGCGCCCTCCAGGAACACGGAACCGCCCGTGATGGCGGCGGCGCAGGCATAGGTGCCGGCCTCGATCCGGTCCGGGATGATGGGATGGGTCGCGGCACCCAGGCTCTTCACGCCCTCGATCACCAGGCGATCGGTGCCGATGCCCTCGATCCGCGCGCCCATGCGCATCAGGCACATGGCCAGGTCGCCGATCTCCGGCTCCCGCGCCGCATTCACCAGCTCCGTCACGCCATCGGCCAGGCAGGCGGCCATCAGCAGGTTCTCGGTCGCGCCCACGCTGACCTGGGGGAAGATGATGCGCGCCCCCTTCAGCCCCTGCGGCGCCTTGGCATGCATGTACCCGCCTTCGAGGTCGAAGACGGCGCCCATCTGCTCCAGCCCCTTGATGTGCAGATCGACCGGCCGCGTGCCGATGGCACAGCCGCCCGGCAGGCTCACCCGCGCCTCCCCGAACCGCGCCACCAGCGGGCCCATCACCAGCACGCTCGCGCGCATCTTGCGCACGAGGTCATAGGGCGCCTCCAGGTTGCTGGCGGCACCCGACATGGTCAGCGTCCGCGCCGCCCGGTCATGCACCACCGTCAGCCCATGCTGCACCAGCAGATGCCGCATGGTCGCGATGTCCGCGAGATCCGGCGCATTCTCCAGCACCAGCGGCCCGTCACTCAGCAACCCCGCCGCCATCAGGGGCAGCGTAGCGTTCTTGGCCCCCCCGATCGGAATGGACCCCTTGAGCGGCCTGCCCCCGCGAATGCGAATACGGTCCATGGCGCGTGGCCTCCGACTCTAGAGTGTGGCTCGGGTGAGTTGCGAGGGGCGCTGCCCCTCGCGCTCCCCGCCGAGGGGCAGCGGCCCCTCGGAACCCATGAGATCGGTGGATGAAGGGAGGGGCCTGGAGCGACCGCTTGTTCGAAGCGCGCTCCGTGCCCCTCCCTTCATCCACCGATAACCTCGCGGTCCAGGGTCCCGCTGGACCCTGGTGGGGGGTGCCGGGGGGCAAAGCCCCCTGGCAAGGCCCCCCGCGCCACGCCTCAGAGCCGTGGCAGCGACACGCCGCGTTGGCGCATGTATTTGCCTTGGCGGTCGGCGTAGCTGGTTTCGGGGGCGCCGGCGCCTTGCAGGAACAGGAACTGGCAGATGCCTTCATTCGCGTAGATGCGGGCGGGCAGGGGGGTGGTGTTGCTGATCTCGATCGTGACCTGGCCTTCCCATTCGGGTTCGAGCGGGGTGACGTTCACGATGAGGCCGCAGCGCGCATAGGTGGATTTGCCGAGGCAGATGACCAGCACGTCGCGCGGGATGCGGAAGTATTCGATGGTGTGGCACAGGACGAAGCTGTTGGGCGGGATGATGCAGGTCTCCCCGCGCCGGGTCACGAACCCCTGGTCCGAGAAGACCTTGGGATCGACGATCGCGTTGTCCACATTGGTGAAGATCTTGAATTCATCGGCCAGCCGCGCGTCGTAGCCGTAGGAGGAGAGGCCGTAGCTGATCACGCCCTCCCGTCGCTGGCTTTCGACGAAGGGTTCGATCATGGCCTTGTCCTGGGCCATCTGGCGGATCCAGGTGTCGGGCATGATGGGCATGGGGTGGGGCGGGCTCCAGCGCGTCGGGGCGGAGGGGTTACCCCAGCCGGGCCGGGGGGGCTAGCCCTTTGCGTCGTCCCCCGGGGGTGGCGGGGCTGCGGCGGGGGGTGGCGGGTCCTCCGCCCGGGCGCGGGCCTGGGCTTTCCGCTTGCGGAGATTCTCCCGCAGGGCGGCGGCCAGGCGGGCTTCGCGCTCGGCCTTGCTGCCGGGGGCGGGGGGTGGGGGCTTCGCGGCCATCAATCCGCGCGGATATTGGCGGCCCGGACCACGGCGGCCCAGCGCGCGACCTCGGCGGCGATGAAGGCCGTGTATTCGGGGGCGGAGAGGCGGCGGGGGGTGGCGCCGGTCTCGACCAGGCGGGGCGCGATCTCGGGGGTCGCGAGGCCGGTCAGCACCTCGGCATTGAGGCGGGTCACGATCGCCTCCGGCGTGCCGGCGGGGGCGGAGAGGCCGAACCAGGTGGAGGCGACCAGGTCGGGGTGGCCGAGTTCCTTGAAGGTCGGCAGGTCCGGCCAGCCTTCCACGCGGCTGTCCGCGGTGACGGCCAGCAGGCGGAAGCGGTCATTGCGCCCGGCCTCCACCAGGGTGGTGATCATGGCGTCCACCGCGTTGGCCATCAGGTCGTTCATCATGGGCCCGCTGCCGCGATAGGGGACGTGGGTGGTCTCGATCCCCGCGGAGCGCTGCAGGATGGCCTGCTTGGCGTGGGAGGAGGTGCCGTTGCCCGGCGATCCGATGGTCATGCCGGGCCGCGCCTTCGCCGCCGCCACGAACTGCTCGAAGGTCCGGATGGGGGAGGAGGCGCTGACGGCGAGCACCGAGGGGATTTCCGCCATCACGGCGATATGGGCGAAGTCCCGGACGGAATCGTAGGGCATGGAGCGATAGACGCTGGGCCCGACTCCGAAGCTCGCGATGTTGGAGACGACGAGGGTGTGGCCGTCCGGCGCGCTTTTCGCGACGAAGTCGGAGCCTACGGTGCCGCCGGCGCCGGCGCGGTTCTCGATCACGAAGGGCTGGCCGAGCACGGAAGCCAGGCGCTGGCTGACCAGGCGGGCGATGAAATCCGTGGTGCCGCCGGGCGGGAAGGGGACGACGACGCGCACCGGCCGGCTGGGGTAGCCTGCCTGCGCATGGGCCAGGCCCGGCAGGGCCAGCGGGGCCAGCGGCAGCAGGGCGAGCAGGTCGCGACGGCGCATGAGGGGGGTCCCGTTCCCGATTCCGGCGCGGAGCCTATAGCATGGCGGCCGCAGCGCGGAGGGGCGGGATGGCGCCGGTCTTGATCGTGGGGGGTGGGCCGGTGGGGCTCTGCCTCGGCATCGCCCTGGCGCGGGCCGGTATCGCCGCGGTGCTGGTGGAGGAGCGGGAGGGTCCGACGCCGCACCCCAAGGCGACGCTGCTCGGCGCGCGGTCCATGGAGCATTTCCGCGCCTGGGACCGGCTGGACCTGAAGGTGGCGGAGGCCGCGATGCGGCAGGAGGAGGACTATTTCATCCTCTTCTGCGACCGGCTGGCGGGGCATGAGCTGCACCGGTTCCGATCCCCGGGGCTGGAGGCGGTGCGGCGGCGGGCGCCGGAGGCGGTGGCGCGGTTCCGGGAGCTGGCCTGGTCCCCCTGGGGCAAGACGCAGATCGGCCAGCAGGCGCTGGAGCCGGTGCTGCTGGCGGAGGCGCGGCGGCAGCCGCTGCTGGAACTGCGCCATGGCTGGCGGCAGGTGGATTTCGCGCAGGACGGGGACGGCGTCACTGCACAGGTGGAGCAGGTGGCGACCGGGCGGCGGGAGAGCTTGGCGGCGCGCTGGATGGTCGCCTGCGATGGCGGGGGCAGCGCGGTGCGGCGCAGGCTCGGCATCCGCATGGGCGGGCGCGGGCGGATGCGCAGCAATGTCAGCTACCTCTTCCGCTCGCCGGATTTCCTGGCCGCGCATGGGAAGGGGCTGGCGAACCTCTATTTCTGCCTGGCGCCGGATGCCTTCGGCGTCTTTACCGCCATCGACGGGCACAGCACCTGGAACTACCAGCATTACTGGGCGGACCCGACGCGGGATGCGGGCCAGGATGATCCGGCGGCGGTGCTGCATCGCGCGATGGGCAAGCCCTTCGCCTTCGAGCTGCTGGCGACGACCCATTGGCACCACCACCAATCGGTCGCGCATCGCTGGCGGGATGGGCGCGTCTTCCTGGCGGGCGATGCCGCGCACCTCTTCGTCCCGACCGGCGGCGTCGGCATGAACACGGGCATTGGCGATGCGGTGGACCTGGCCTGGAAGATCGCGGCGGTGGAGCAGGGCTGGGGCGGGGAGGGCTTGGTCGACAGCTATGAGGCCGAGCGCAAGCCCGTGGCCTGGCGCAACAGCGTCATCAGCGCCAACAACTCCGACCGCATCGACATGGTGATGGGGGAGGTGGCGCCGGATATCGCGACGTCGGAGGCGGCGCGGGAGGCGCTGCGGCAGCGCATCCTCTGGATGGCGAAGCAGTTCAACAGCGCGGGCACGCATCTGGGGTATCGCTATGCCGACAGCCCCATCGTGGTGCCGGATGGCACGCCGGAGCCGCCGGATGATCCGGGGCAGGTGGTGCCCGGCACCTGGCCGGGCAGCCGCTTCCCGCATGGCTGGCTGGCGGATGGGACGAGCACGCTGGACCTGGCGGATCGCGGCGGCTTCACGCTGCTGGCGGCGCCGGGGGCCGCCGCGCCCGGGCTGGCGGCGGCGATCCGCGCGGCGGGAATTCCGCTGACGGAGCGTGCGGTGGCCGATCCCGTCGCGGTGGACCTGATGCAGCGCCCCCTGGTGCTGCTGCGCCCGGACGGGCATGTCGCCTGGCGCGGCGAGGCGGACCCGGAGGGGGCCGCGGCGATCGCCGCACGCATTCGTGGAGGGGTAGCGGCATGACGGTGGAATATGCGCCGAAGGGGCTGATCGGTGTGCTGACGCCGCAGGCGAACACCACGGTGGAGCCGGAATTCGCCATGCTCTGGCCGGCCGGCATCGCCATGCTGAATGCGCGCCTGACCAGCCCCAAGGACACCATCGTGGCGCGCCTGCTGGACTATCTGCGGGACCTGCCGGGCTCGGCCGCGCAATTCGCCAATGCGCCGATCGACGCCATCGCCTTCGCCTGCACCGGCGCCAGCTACTACGCCGGCGTGGAGGAGGAGGATGCGCTGGTGGCGCGGATGGAGGATCGGCTCGGCATTCCCGTCATCACCGCCGCGACCGCGGTGCGCGACGCCTTCCTTGCGGTGGGGGCGGAGCGGATCGGCCTCGTCTCGCCCTATCCTGATGACCTGACGGATGCCGCGACGGGATACTGGCGCGCGCGGGGCTTCGATGTGGTCGATGTCTCCCGCGGTGCGATGCAGGATGGCGCCTTCCACCCGATCTACGCCATGAACGCCGCCGGCGCCGCGGCGGCGTTGGCAGCACTTCCGGCGGGGCGTGCGCAGGCGGTGGCGATGCTGGGCACCGGGATGCCGACGCTGGGCGCCATATTGGAGAAACCCTTTGTGGGGGAGGCGCCGGTGACCTCCTGCATGCATGCGCTGGCCTGGCGCTGCGTGCGGGCGGTGACGAAGCAGGCGCCGGATGCGGAAAGCCTGCTGGCCTGGGTGCGCGGCGCGGATTGGGGCGCGCGGTACCGGGAGCGCATGGGCGCGTGAGGCGCCGCGCCTTCCTGCCCGCGCTGCCCGCGCTTCCCGCGCTGCTGGCGCGGCCGCTGCGGGCGCAGGCGGATCGGGTGGTGATGCTGGGCGATGCGGCGACGCAGGCCATGCTGTCCGGGGGGCCGGGCGGCATGGTGGCGGGCGATGGCATCGTCTGGACGATCTCCGACACGCCGCATGAGCGCGCGCTGCGCGATGCCGGGCTGGCGCAGGGCAGCTACGACCTGGCGCTGCTGCCGCATCACCTGGTGACGCCCCGCGTCGCGACGCTGTTCCTGCCGCTGGAGGAAGCGGTGGAGGACATCCCGCCCGCCTTCCGCCGCGCCTTCACGCTGGATGGGCGGCTCTACGGCCTGCCCTTCGCGCAGGTGACGCAGGCGCTGTTCCGCAACACCGCCATCGCGCGGGACGCGCCGGCGCCCGGCACGGCCGCTGCCATGCTGGCGGCCTGCCGCGCGGCCGCCGGGCGGCGGCCGGATGGATCGGCCGTGGCGGGGCTGGTGGCGGATGGGCCGGGACTCGCCATCGACCTCGCGCGGCTCTGGGATGGGGATGTGC
This sequence comes from Falsiroseomonas ponticola, assembly GCF_016805305.1. GTDB lineage: Bacteria > Pseudomonadota > Alphaproteobacteria > Acetobacterales > Acetobacteraceae > Falsiroseomonas > Falsiroseomonas ponticola. The sequence continues at coordinate 465,479 of NZ_JAERQN010000003.1, forward strand.
TGGATGCGGCGCTGGCGCTGCGGGTGACGGAGCCCGCCATGCTGCGGGGGCTGGAGGCGCTGTCGGCCCTGTTCGCGGAGGGCGCGCTGCCCCGCACCCTGCCGCGCTTCACGCCCGCCGATGCGCTGCGGGACATGCAGGCGGGGCGCGGCGCCTTCGCGCTGGCGCCCTTCCTGCGCCACGGGCTGCTGAACCGCCCCGGCGCCAGCCGCGATGCCGGGCGGATCGAGGTTTCCGCCGTGCCGGGGGTGGAGGGCCAGGCGGCGCCGGTGACGGTGGCGCTGCGCGCGCTGGTCATCCCGCGCAACGCGGCGAACCCGGATGGCGCGCGGCGCGCCCTGGGCCGGCTGGGCGGGGTGGAGGCGGCGGTGCGCGCGGGGCTGAACGGCAATGGCCCCACGCGGCTGGCGGCGCTGGCGGACCCGCGCTACCGCGCCGCGGTGCCCTGGGCGGCGGCGGAGGAAGCGGCGGTGCGCGTCGCCCGCCCGGCCCTGCCGCCCTTCGCCCAGGCCGCGCGGGCGGAGGCGATCATCCGCGCGGAGGTGGAGGCGATGCTGGTGCGGCCGCGCACCGCCGCGGAGACGGCGGAGCGGCTGGCCTTCCGCCTGCGGCCGCTCCTCGCGTAACGCTTCCGAACTTCCGCGTCGCGGCCTGCGTTCCCGCGGGACCTGCAACCGGAGGAAACCACGCCATGAGCGACCGTCATCCCCAGGGGCCGGCCATGCCCTTCACCTTCCCGCTCGTCGCCGGCAGCGCGATCGTCGCCGTGCTGATCATGTACCTGCTGGAGAAGTCGCTGTAGCGCGCGCGAGGAAATCCAGCACCATCGCGTTGAAGGCCGCCGGCGCTTCCCAGTTGATGGCGTGCCCGGCCTCCGCGATCACCTGGAATTCGTGGCGCCGCAGGTTGGAGGCCCAGAGCTGCATCAGCCGCGGCGGCGCGTAGAGATCCGCGCCACCGGCGATCACCAGCGCGGGCACGCCGATGGCCGCGACCTTGGCGAAGCTGTTCGGCGTGCGGAGCGGCTGCGCCACGCCATCGGCGCGCATGGCATGGCGGTCGATCTCGATCCAGCGCGCCAGGCCCGCGGGTTCGAAGCCGCGATAGCTGGGGCCGAGTTCGCGCATCTCGCTCGGCAGCGCCTTGAAGGCAGGCGTCGCGATGCGGCTGTAGGGTTCCGTGATGGCGGGGTCGATGAACTGGCCGTAGCTGGCCCCGACGATGAGGGAGCGCAGCCGGTCGCCGCGCCAGGCCGCATAGTCCAGCGCCGCGAAGCCGCCGCCGGCCACGCCGAGGAGGTGGAAGCGCGGCAGGGCGAGGTGCGTGGCCAGCGCGTCCAGATCCTCCGCGATGCAGCCGGGCTGCGGGCCGGTATCGGGGCGCGGCACGCTGCGCGCCCAGCCGCGGCGGTCGAAGGCGATGACGCGGTAGCCGGCCTCGGCGAAGGGGCCGAACTGATGGGCCCAGCTATCGGCATTGCCGGTATTGGCGTGCAGCAGCACCAGCGGCGCGCCATCGCCGCCGCTGTCGGTGTAGAAAAGATCGACGCCCGGGAGGGAGGCGATCATGCCAGCCACTCCCGCAGCAGCGCATTGACCTGCCCCGCGGCCTCATAGGCCACCCAATGGCCGGCGCCGGGCACCAGCGCGATGCGCGCATCGGGGCGCGCGCGCTTCAGCGCATCCGTCCGCAGCGAGATGTCGGGCATCGCCACCTGGTCGCGATCGCCCCAGATGGCGTTCACCGGCACGCCCTGCGCGCGCACCAGCGCATCCGCCAGCATCGTCGCGGTGGCGAAGGGGCGGCTGCGCAGGCGGGAATTGATGAAGGCGCGTTCCTGGATGGCCAGCGCCAATTCGTCGATCTTCGCGGCATCCGCGATCATCATGGAGCCGAGGTTGTGGCGATGCGCCGCGACGCGGTCGGCGCCTTCCTTGTCCCGGACTTTCATCAGTGGCACGGGATGCCGGGGCGTGCCCATGGAGCCGGCGCCGAGGATCGTCACGCTGCGCAGCCGGGGCGCCAGCAGCGCCGCGACATGGCCCGCGATGTTGGCGCCGAAGGAGAAGCCGGCGAGGTCCACGGTTTCCGTCGCCGGCACCAACTCGCGCAGCCCCGCCGCGACCACGGCGGCGACATTGGCAGGCGAATGCTCCCCGGGCGGGTTGGCGCTGTCGCCGAGGCCCGGCAGGTCCGGCGCCAGCACGGCGCGGGTCGCGGCGAAGGGCTCGATCTGCCGCGTCCAGTGCAGCCAGGACCCGCTGCCGCCATGCAGCAGCACCAGCGGCCGGCCCGCCCCCTCGTTCCAGCAGCGCCAGACCATCGTGCCATCGCCGCATGGCGTCTCTCGCCTTGTGGCGCTGGCATCGAGGCGATCCAGGAACTCCATCAGTAACTCCTCGGCAGTCCGAGCACGCGCTCGGCGATGTAGCAGAGAACGAGTTGCGGGCTGACCGGCGCGATGCGGGGAATGAAGCTTTCGCGCAGCAGGCGTTCCAGATGGTATTCCTGGGCGTAGCCATAGCCGCCGAGCGTCATCACCGCCTGCTGGCAGGCGTTGAAGCCGGCCTCGCCCGCCAGGTATTTCGCGGCATTGGCCTCCGCCCCGCAGGGCATTCCCTGGTCGTAGCGCCAGGCGGCCTGCATCACCATCAGCCGCGCCGCTTCCAGCTGCATCCAGCAGGCGGCGAGGGGATGCTGGATGGCCTGGTTCTGGCCGATGGGGCGGCCGAACACCACGCGTTCCTTCGCATACTGGCTGGCGCGCGCGATGGCGGCGAAGCCGATGCCGACCGCCTCCGCCGCCACCAGGATGCGTTCGGGATTGAGGCCATGCAGGATGTAGTCGAAGCCCTTGCCTTCCTCCCCGATGCGGTCCTCCATCGGCACCTCCAGCCCGTCGATGAAGAGCTGGTTCGAATCGACGGCGTGGCGGCCCATCTTCGGGATCTCGCGCACCTCCACGCGGCTGCGATCGAGCCTGGTGTAGAACAGCGACAGGCCCTCGCTGCGCTTCCTCACCTGCTCCAGCGGCGTGGTGCGGGCCAGGATGAGCATGCGGTCCGCGACCTGCGCGGTGCTGATCCAGACCTTCTGGCCGGTGATGACGTAGCGGTCGTTGCGCTTCTCCGCGAAGGTCCTGAGCTGCGTGGTGTCGAGGCCCGTATTGGGTTCCGTCACCGCGAAGCAGGCGCGTTCCCGGCCTTCGATCAGCGGCGGCAGCATGCGCGCCTTCTGCTCGGCCGTGCCATGCACCACCACCGGCATGGGGCCGAAGATGTTCATATGAACAGCCGAGGCGCCGGACATGGCGGCGCCGCTCTGCGCGATCTCCTGCATCATGACAGCGGCCTCGGTCACGCCGAGGCCCGCGCCGCCCACTCCCTCCGGCATGCAGATGCCGAGCCAGCCATCGGCCGCCAGCGCCTGGTGGAATTCATGCGGGAAGGCATGCGCGCGGTCCTTGGCCAGCCAGTAGTCGTCGCCGAAGCGGCCGCAGATGCGGCCGATCGCCTCCCGCAGCGCCTCCTGCTCGGCCGAGAGCTGAAAATCCATGCCCGTCTGTCTCCTCCGTGCGGAGCGTGCCAGCATGGCCGCCAAGCGCAACCCCGAGGGCCCGCCCGTGCCGCTGTTCGACCCCGCCGCCTTCCGCCTGCCCGCCGGCGCGATCCATGTCTGCGCGGCCGGGGAGACGCCGGTGCTGCACGCCCAGGGCGCCGCGCTGGACCGCCATGCCGTGGACAAGTCCGAGGGCCCGGCCGGCCGTGCGCGGCTGGATGCGGAGGTGGAGCGGCTGCGCGCGCGGCTCGGCGCCTGGTGGAAGGTGGAGACGGCGGGCATCGGCCTCGTCTCCTCGGTCGCCGAGGGCATGTCCATGCTGGTGGAGAGCCTGGACTGGCAGCCGGGCGACGTGGTGCTGGTGGATGCGAAGGAATATGCGAGCGTCGTCGTGCCGCTGGCGATGCGCCCGGGCGTCGAGCTGCGCTTCGTGCCGATGAACGATCCGGCGGCGGTGGCGGCGGCCGCGACGGGGCGGGTGCGGATGATCGCGGTCTCCGCCGTCTCCTACCTCGATGCCGCGCGGCATGACCTGGTGGCGCTGCGCGCGGTGGCGGACCGCGCGGGGGCGATGCTGGTGGTGGACTACACCCAGGCCAATGGCTGGATGCCGATCGAGGCCGAGGTCGCGGACTTCGCCTTCTCCGCCTGCTACAAATGGATGCTGGGGCTGACGGGGCTGGCGGTGGCGTATTGGAACCGCGCGCGGCAGCCGGGCTGGGCGCCGGCGACGGCGGGTTGGTATTCCATCGTCACGGGGCCGCGGCCCGATTACGGCGCGCCCATCGCGCTGCGGCCGGATGGCGGGCGCTTCACCCGCGGCAATCCCGCCCATGCGGCCACCTATGCGCTGCATGGCGCGCTCGATTTCCTCGAGGCCATCCCGCAGGGCGTGGTGCAGCGGCATGTGCAGCGGCTGACCGTGGGCCTTCTGAAGCGCCTCGATGCCGCCGGCATCGCCTCCATCACCCCGCCCGATCCCGCGCATCACGGCGCCAGCGTCTGCATCGCGCATGAACGGGCTTCCGCTGTCGTGGAGGGCATGGCCGCGCGCGGCGTGCTGGCCTGGAACGGGCGCGGGCGCATCCGCATCAGCTTCCACGGCTACAACGACGAACGCGAACTCGACCCGATCATGGCCGCGCTGACCGCCGCCATGGCTTCCTGAGGAATAGGACAGAGCATGCTCCAGCACCCCCCCGCCGAGCCCGGCATGCGCGAGGAGGATATCGACACCCCCGCGCTGGTGCTCGACCTCGACGCCTTCGAACACAACCTCGACACCATGGCGGCGCTGCTGGCGCCGACGGGCACGAAGCTGCGGGCGCACGCCAAGACGCATAAATCGCCGGTCGTCGCGCTTGCCCAGATGAAGCGCGGCGCCGTCGGGCAATGCGTGCAGAAGGTGGCGGAGGCCGAGGCGCTGGCCTGGGGCGGCGTGCCGGACATCCTGGTCAGCAACGAGGTGATCGCGCCCCGCAAGCTGGCGCGCCTGGCGGCGCTGTCCGGCATCGCCAAGGTCGCCGTCTGCGCCGATGACGTGGCCGGCATCGCCGCCATCGAAGCCGCGGCGGAACACGCCGGCATCCGCATGACCGTGCTGGTGGAGATCGATTGCGGCGCCGGGCGCTGCGGGGTGGAGCCGGGGCCGCAGGCGGTGGCGCTGGCGGAGCGGATCGCGGCGAGCCCGCACCTCATCTTCGGCGGGCTGCAATCCTACCACGGCAATGCCCAGCACCGCCGCACGCCGGAACAGCGCCGCGATGCCATCGCCCATGCGGCGGAAGGCACGCGCCGCACCGTGGAACAACTGCGCCAGCGTGGCCTGGCCTGCGCCATCGTGGGCGGTGCCGGCACCGGCACCTTCCAGCACGAAGCGGCGTCCGGCATCTGGAACGAGATCCAGGCGGGCTCCTACGCCTTCATGGATGCGGATTACGGGCGGAACGAGGACCCGCCGCCCTTCCGCCACAGCCTTTTCGTGCTGTCGCAGGTGATGAGCGCGCCGCGGGACGGCTTCGCGGTGCTGGATGCCGGGCACAAGGCGGTGGCCGTGGATAGCGGCCTGCCGCTGGTCCATGGCCGGCCGGGGCTTGCCTATACCGGCGCTTCCGATGAGCACGGGAACATCAGGGCGGAGGATCCGTCGCTGGCGCCGAAGCTGGGGGAGAAGCTGCGCCTGGTCCCCGGCCATTGCGACCCGACGGTCGATCGCTACGACTGGTATGTCGGCGTGCGCCGCGGGCGCGTCGAATGCCTCTGGCCGATCGCGGCGCGGGGGGGAATGGCCTAGCCCGCGGCGAGGCACTATGCCTGGGGGCGTTCAATCCAGGCGTGTGCATGCTGAAGCTGGCGTTTCTTCTGATTGGCCCGGCCTCCTTCCGGGGACATTGGCATGGTATCGCGGCGCTCGGCGCCGGCTTGATGGGCCTGGCGGCGCTGGTGGTGACGGATGTCGTGCCGGCCATCTCCGCCATCACCTACCACGCGCTCGGGCTCGCCTTCGCCGCCTATGGCGCGCTGGCGCTGGCCGCGGCGGTGGTGGCGCGGCGCGGCGCCGCGGCTTGCCTGGCGCCAGCCCTCTCCATGCTGGCGGGGCTGGCCATCCTGCTGGCGCCGATCGAAAGCGACCTGGCGCTGGCGCTGTTCTACGCCTTCCTCTTCGTGGTCGATGGCATCGGGCGGATCGTGCCCGCCATGGTCGGCCGCTTCGTCGGCTGGCGGCTGCATGTGGCGCTGGCGGTGGGGGAATTCCTGCTCGCCCTGCTGCTCATCGCCGGCTGGCCGATCCCGCGCAGCCATGCCGTGCATTTCTGCGTCGGCGTCTTCATCGGCGGCGCGGGGTGGCTGCTGCTCCGCCTCGGCCTGATGCTGCGGACGCTGGAGGAGGAGGTCGCGATCCTCATGCTGCCGCTCTTCGCCGGGCGCGGCTGGTACGAGCATGCGCCGATCCTGGTGGAGGACGATGCCGGCGCGCGCCGGCAGGACAGGCCGATCCTGATCCGCGTCTGGACGCCGCGCGGCGCCGCCAACATCACCGACCGCATGCCCATCCTGGACCGCTACATCGGCGCGGTGGACCGGGATGGCAGCATCTCCACCGGCCATTCCTCGCTGGAGGTCGCGCCGGATGTCTATATCAGCCACTACCCGAAGCAGGAGATGACGCGGTCGAGCGACCACTTCCTGCACGCGCTGCGCGGAGCCAAGGAGAATGACGCGCCGGGCCTGTTCCAGCCGGACTACGCGACGGAGGTCGCGCAATGGGTGGAGGCGGACCGGGAGGTGCGGTTCCACACCTACAATCCCCGCCGGCTGCGCGCCTTCTGGATCGGCTACCGGCAGGACAGCACCTACAACGTCGTGAACCGCAACTGCTCCACCGTCATCGCCGGCGCGCTGGATGCGGCGCTGGAAGGCGTGCTGGCGACGGACCGGCCCTGGCGGCGGCTGCTGGCGCTGATGCTGAACCCCGACATGTGGCTGGCCGGCCTCATGCGGCTGCGTGCCGACAGCGCCACCTGGACCCCGGGCTTCCTGCTGGACTACGCGGTGCCGCTGGCGCGGATCGTGGACCGGCCGGACCTGTCCTGGCACCACCGCTTCGCCTGGTTCCTGGCGCGCTTCCGGCGGCCGGAGGAAGCGGGGGCGGATTGAGGCTCAGCCGGGCTTGCGGATGCGGTAGAGCCCGACATCGATGGCGCCCGTGCGGAAGCCGCCCTCGCAATAGGCGAGGTAGTAGCGCCAGAGCCGCTGGAAGCGCTCATCCAGCCCCATGGCGCCGATCTGCGGCTGCGCCGCCTGGAAGCGCGCATGCCATTCGCCGAGCGTGCGGGCATAGCTCTCCCCGAAGCATTCCTCCTGCTCCATCGCCAGCCCGGCCGCCGCGACATGGGCGCGGAGCACGGAGGGGGAGGGCAGCATGCCGCCCGGGAAGATGTGGGTCTGGATGAAGTCCGCGCCGCGGCGATAGGCCTCGAAGCGATCCTCCGCGATGGTGATGACCTGCAGCACCGCGATGCCGCCGGGGGCCAGGCGGTCCCGCACCGCCTGGAAGAAGGCGGGCCAATAGGCTTCGCCCACCGCCTCGAACATCTCGATGGAGATGATGCGGTCGAAGGTGCCGGTGACGTCGCGGTAGTCCCGCAGCATGAGCTCGGCGCGGGGCGCGAGGCCGGCGGCGGCCAGGCGCGCCGTGGCGTGGGCGAGCTGGCGCGGGGACAGGGTGATGCCGGTGAGGCGCGCATCGCTGGTGGTCAGCAGCCGCTCCGCCAGCCCGCCCCAGCCGATGCCGATCTCCAGCACGCGTTCCCCGCCGCCGAGGCCGAGCAGCGCGATCGCGCGGTCCTGCTTGGCGGTCTGCGCTTCCTCCAGCGTCGCGCCGGGGCGGCGATACAGGGCGGAGGAATAGGTCATGCCGGGGTCGAGCCAGGCGGCGAAGAACTCGTTCCCCAGGTCGTAATGGGCGATGATGTTGCGGCGGCTGCCGGCGCGCGTATTGGCGCGCAGCCGGTGGCGAAGCCGGTTCCACAGCCGGGCGAGGGGGGAGCCGACCACCAGCGGGTCGATGGTGGCGCCGTTCACGCAGGCCAGCGCCACCACCGTGGCGGGGTCGGGGCTGGACCAGTCGCCATCGCCATAGGCTTCCGCGAAGGCGACGTCCCCGCCCAGCGCCAGGCGGCGCACGGCGCGCCAGCGATGCAGCACCAGCGTCGCCTCCGGCCCCGGATGGGGGGCGCGGTGCCGCCAGGTGGCGCCGGCCGGCGTCACGATGGTCAGGCTGCCATGGCTGAGCCGGGCGGCGATGCGGCGGAGCAGGGCGCCGCGAAGGCCGAGGCGGTGGGTGGGCTCGGGCGCGGTCGCGCCGCCATCCAGGGTCTCGCTCATCGCGTCGTCTGCCGGTTCCGCTCGCCTCGGTCGTGGTGCGGCCCGGGGCGGCGGGGGCGCCCCGCCGCAACCTGGCCGTCACCAAGTGTTAACCGATGGCGCCCGCGCCGCCAGCCCGTTGCGGGGCCGGGCGGCGCCAGGCGGGCGCGCGCCGCAAAGCGTGAGGGGCGTTCAGCGCGCCTCGGCCGTGCGGATGCGCGGGGCCGGGGTGGTGGGGGCGGTCGGGATGGGCACGGCGCGGTTCGTCGTCGTGCGCGTGGGCGGCGCGGCCGCGGGGCGCGGGGCCTGGCGGGTGGCGGCGGCCGGCGTGGGGCGCGCGGGGGTGGTGGCGCGGGCGGTGGTGGCCTGGCGGGGGCGGGGCGCGGCCTGGGCGGTGGCCGTGGTGCGCGCCACGGGCTGCTGGCGCGCCGGGGCCTGCGCCGTGGCGGGGCGGGGGCGCGGGGCGGGTGCGGCATCGGCGCTGCGCACCACGCCGGTGGTGGCGCGGGCCATCACGGGCCGCGGCGCGATCCCCATGCTGGTGAAGGACTGGTCGAGCAGGGCGGCCATGTGCTGGTCCCGCTCCACCCAGGAATTGCCGCCGAAGACGGCGCCCACCACCCGCTGCCCGCCGCGGCTGGCGCTGGTGACGATGTTGAAGCCGCTGTCGCGGATATAGCCGGTCTTGATGCCGTCCACGCCCTCATACTCGCCGAGCATGCGGTTGTGGTTGCGCAGCCGGAGCCCGCGGAAGGCCGCGTGCTGCATGCCGAAATAGTGGTAGCGCTCCGGGAAGTCCTGGATCAGGCGGCGGCCGAGCGTCGCCATGTCCCGCGCCGTGGTCACCTGGTCCGGGTCCGGCAGGCCGGAGGCGTTGCGGAAGGTGGTGCGCGTCATGCCGAGCGAGCGGGCGCGCAGCGTCATCATCTGGGCGAAGCGTTCCTCGGAGCCGCCGAGCCGTTCGCCGACCGCGGCGGCCACGTCATTCGCCGATTTGGTGACCAGCGCCATGATGGCCTGCTCCACCGTCAGGCTCTGCCCCGGCGGGAAGCCGAGCTTGGAGGGGGGGCGGGAGGCCGCTTCCTCCGAGATCGGGACGGCGGAGGTGAGGGAGAGCCGGCCTTCGCGCAGCGCCTCGAACACCATGTAGAGGGTCATCATCTTGGTGAGGGAGGCGGGGTGCCGCGTCTCGTCCGGGCTGGCGGCGACCAGCACGTTGCCGGTGCGGTTGTCGAGCACGATGGCGGAGTAGCGGTCGCTGCCGATCTGCGCCTGCGCCGCCGGGGCAGCGCCCAGCATGGACAGGGCAAGGCCGACGAGTCCCGCACAGGTCCCGAGCCTGAAACGCATGGATAGTCCCCCCGGCGGCACACCCCCCGTGCACCGCCACCCGCAACAACCTAGGGAAGAATTGGCGCGCCTGTCCACGGGGGTGTTTGTGGAACATGGTGTAACCGCAAGGACTTAACGGCTTGTTTTGTAGCGGCTTCGCATGCCGTCGCGCGGTTGTGCGGCCCGGCCCGGGGAGGGTTCCGCATTTTTTCGGTCAATGAAATTGCTGCACTGCAAAATAGTGCTTGCATCGGAATGCGAGCGTTGGCACATAGGCGTCGTGCTGCATCGCAGCAAATCCCCCGGGGCCGGGTTCCAGGCTCCCGCCGCGCCGGGTGCCGGCGAACCAGCTTGAGGAAGACCCCCATGGCCACCGAGCCGAAGACCGAATCCAAGCGCAACATCGCGCTGGTCGAGAATGCCGCGACGCAGGGCGCCGCGCAGACCAAGAAGATCATCGACAATGGCGCCACGACGGCGCGTGCCGCAATGGAGAAGGGCATGGAACAGGCGACGAAGACGGCCGAGGGTTTCTTCAAGGCCGCCGAGGAGGCCGCTGAGTTCGGCCGCGGCAACATCGAGGCCTTCACCAAGGCGACGCAGACCCTGACGGTCGGCTTCCAGGACCTCGGCAAGCAGTACTTCGCCGTGTCCCAGGCCCTGACGGACCATGCGCTGGAAAGCGCGAAGGCCCTGGCCGCCGTGAAGTCCCTGAAGGAAGCCGCTGACATCCAGGCCGCCTTCGCCAAGGCCTCCCTGGAGCGCACGATGAGCGAGGCGACGAAGCTGCAGGAGGCCGCCTACCGCCTGGCCGAGCAGGCCTCCGCCCCGCTCGCCGCCCGCGTGACGCTGGCGGTCGAGAAGATGGGCAAGCCCCTCGCGGCCTGACGCCGGGATGGCGGGGGGTGGACACGCCCCCCTCCTTCGCCCCGAATGGCCCGCCCGGTGCCCGCAACCTGTCCCCCCGGGGGCCAGGGCGGGCATCGCGGCGGGCCTTTTGCGTTTCCGGACCGCCGATTACGGGCTAGGCTAACGCCCGGGAAACCCTGGCGGGGGTCTTCTGCGGGAGAATTTCGTCAAGCCCTTCACTCCCGGCCCCTCGCTCCGATATCCTAGGCAGGACGACGACAGGACGACGACGGGGGGCGTTCACATCCCCGGCAGGCAACCAAGGCAGGCATGAGCGACAGCGACAAGCGCCCAGGACAGGGCAATGGGGCGGAGGGGCCGACCACCGGCGTGGTGGTCAAGGCGCGGCCACGCACCCGCAAGCCCTCCATGTACAAGGTGCTGATGCTGAACGACGACTACACGCCGATGGAATTCGTCGTGCATGTCCTCGAACGCTTCTTCCAGAAGAGCCGGGAGGAGGCGACGCGCATCATGCTGCACGTCCACCGCCGCGGCGTCGGCGTCTGCGGCGTCTATACCTATGAAGTCGCCGAGACCAAGGTCACCCAGGTGATGGACCTGGCAAGGCAGAACCAGCACCCGCTCCAGTGCACGATCGAAAAAGAATGATCGGGACGCCGCCTTCGCTCGGGCGGCGGATGGAAGGAAGGCCGGGCAAAACGGCCTGCGGGGGACTGTCGCAAGCAAGAGGGAGCGACCACATTGAGGGCAACCCGCGCCGCGGCGTTCCGTTGAACGCCCAGGCCACCCGATAGGGAGCGTCAGACCATGCTGTCCCGCAACCTCGAGCAGACGCTCCACCGCGCCCTCGGCCTCGCCAATGACCGCCGGCACGAATACGCGACTCTCGAACACCTCCTCCTCGCCCTCGCCGACGATACCGATGCGGCCACCGTGCTGCGCGCCTGCGGGGTGGACAACGACAAGCTGAAGCGCGACCTGGCCGAGTTCCTGGACAAGGACCTGGCCGGGCTGGTGTCCGACCGCGCCGGCGATGCCAAGCCGACCGCCGGCTTCCAGCGCGTCGTGCAGCGCGCCGCCATCCATGTGCAGTCCTCCGGCCGGGACGAGGTGACGGGGGCCAACGTCCTCGTCGCCCTGTTCTCCGAGCGCGAGAGCCACGCGGTCTACTTCCTGCAGCTGCAGGACATGACGCGGCTGGATGCGGTGAACTTCATCAGCCACGGCATCGCCAAGGCCCCCGGCCGCAGCACCAGCCGCCCCGTGCAGGGCACCCCCCAGACGCCGGAGGAGACCCCGGAGAAGGAGGAGAAGCCCCAGCGCGGCAATGCGCCGCGCGGCCAGGACGCGCTGACCAACTACTGCGTGAACCTGAACAAGAAGGCGCAGGCGGGCAAGATCGACCCGCTGATCGGCCGCGACTCCGAGATCGAGCGCACGATCCAGATCCTCTGCCGCCGCACCAAGAACAACCCGCTGTATGTGGGCGACCCGGGGGTGGGCAAGACCGCGATCGCCGAGGGCCTGGCCAAGCGGATCATCGAGGGCGACGTGCCGGAGGTGCTGGCGAAGTCCACCATCTTCGCGCTGGACATGGGCAGCCTGCTCGCCGGCACCCGCTACCGCGGCGATTTCGAGGAGCGGCTGAAGGCCGTGGTGTCGGAGCTGGAGCAGCAGCCCGGCAGCATCCTCTTCATCGACGAGATCCACACCGTGATCGGCGCCGGCGCGACCAGCGGCGGGGCGATGGATGCGTCGAACTTGCTGAAGCCGGCGCTGGCCCAGGGCACGCTGCGCTGCATCGGCAGCACCACCTACAAGGAATACCGCCAGCACTTCGAGAAGGACCGCGCCTTGGTGCGGCGCTTCCAGAAGATCGACGTGAACGAGCCGACGCTGGAGGATGCGGTCAAGATCCTCCAGGGCCTCAAGACGAACTACGAGAAGCACCACAAGGTCCGCTACACGCCGGAAGCCATCCGCGCCGCCGTGGAACTCTCCGCCAAGTACATCCATGACCGGAAGCTGCCGGACAAGGCGATCGACGTGATCGACGAGGTCGGCGCCTCCCGCATGCTGCTGCCGGAGAACAAGCGCCGGAAGACGGTGACGCTGAAGGATGTGGAGGAGATCGTCGCCAAGATCGCCCGCATCCCGCCCAAGACCGTCTCCAACGACGACAAGGAGACGCTGCGCACGCTGGAGCGGGACCTGAAGTCGATGGTCTTCGGCCAGGACAAGGCGATCGATGCGCTCTCCGCCGCCATCAAGCTGTCCCGCGCGGGGCTGCGGGATGCGGAGAAGCCGATCGGCAACTACCTGTTCAGCGGCCCGACCGGCGTCGGCAAGACGGAAGTGGCGAAGCAGCTGTCCAAGACCTTGGGCATCGAGCTGATCCGCTTCGACATGTCCGAATACATGGAGCGCCACAGCGTCTCCCGCCTCATCGGCGCGCCGCCCGGCTATGTCGGCTTCGACCAGGGCGGCCTGCTGACGGACAGCGTGGACCAGCACCCGCATTGCGTGCTCCTGCTCGATGAGATCGAGAAGGCGCACCAGGACCTCTACAACATCCTGCTGCAGGTGATGGACCACGGGAAGCTGACGGACCACAACGGCAAGACCGTCGATTTCCGCAACGTCATCCTCATCATGACCACCAATGCCGGCGCCGCCGACATGGCGAAGCCGACCATCGGCTTCGAGCGCACGCAGCGGCTCGGCGAGGATGAGGAAGCGATCAAGCGGATGTTCACGCCGGAATTCCGCAACCGCCTCGACGCCGTCATCCCCTTCTCGGGCCTGACGCCGGAGATCGTGGCCCGGGTCGTGGACAAGTTCGTCATGCAGCTGGAGGCGCAGCTCGCCGACCGCAACGTGACGATCGAGCTGTCCAGCGCCGCCCGCGAATGGCTGGCGGAGCGCGGCTACGAGCCGCTCTATGGCGCGCGGCCGCTGGCCCGCGTGATCCAGGAAGTGGTGAAGAAGCCGCTGGCCGAGGAGCTGCTCTTCGGCCGGCTGGTGAAGGGCGGTTCCGTGAAGGTCGGCCTGAAGGACGGCGCGCTGGTCTTCGACTATGTCGAGGCCGCGCCCCCCGCCCTGCCCAAGCCCGAGGACAGCGGCGACGGCGAGGCGGAGAAGGAGCCCGAGACGGCCGAATAGATTCTCCGGGCTGCCGCGGTCATAGTTGCGAAGGCGTCTCCCGGGTGGCCGGGAGGCGCCTTTTGCGTGTGTGGGAGAGAGCGATGACCACGGATACCCGGATCACGGACTGGGACGAGTACAGCGGGGCGCTGCGCGAGCGCGGCAAGGAACTGGGGCAGCTGCATCCGGAACTGATGAAGGGCTTCGGCGCGCTGAGCCGTGGTGCCTCCACGACGAAGCACATCGACGCCAAGACCCGGGAATTCATCGCGCTGGCCGTCGCCGTCACCACCCGCTGCCAGGGCTGCATCGACGCCCATGTCCGCAAGGCCAAGGCCGCCGGCGCGACGAAGGAGGAGATCGCGGAGGCGCTGGGCGTCGCCGTGGCGCTGAACGCCGGCGCGGCGCTGACCTATTCGATGCATGTGCTGGATGCGATGGACGGGGCGGGGCAGGGCTGACCCTGCCTGTGCTAGGATGAGCGTGCCATGCCGACCATCCAGGACATCGACCGGGCGGAGGCCGCCCACCTCGCCGCCGCCCGGGCGCCGCTGATCGCGGCGCTGACGGCGGCCGCGCAGGGCAGGCCCTGGCACTACATCCTGTTTGGCTCGCTCGCCCGCGGCACCGCGCGGCGGGGGAGTGACGCGGATATTGCCATCGTGGGTGCGGGGCGCGATTGGGCGGCGGCGGAAAGCGCGGCCTACGACGCCTGCCGGGCGCTGCGGCTCAGGGGCGATGTGATGCTGTGGGAGGATCTGGCAGAGTTCATCCAGGAGGAGGCGCAGCGTGACGGAATTCCCTGCGGCGCCTGACCCGCGTTGGACACCGATCCAGCGCCTCCGCGATGCCGCGCTCGATGATCTCGGACTCGCCATCTCGCTCTGGGATGGCCACTCGGCGGAGGGGCCGGTTCGCGGGCGGCGGATCGAGGAAAAGGCCATCCAGAAATGTCTCCAGGATGCCTATGCCAGCATCGAGCAGGCGATGCTGCGGATGCTGGCCTATGCCGGCGACCCGAAGCCTGTCGGCGGCAACTGGCACGAGGACCTGCTGGTCATGGCGACAAACGCGTCGCGCGGCCGCCCGGCCTTCGCGCGCCACCTGCATGCGGAGCTGGATGAGCTCCGGCGCTTCAGGCATGTGGCGGTGCATGGCTATATCGGCTTCAAGCTGATGCGCGCCGCCCCCGCCGTGCATGCGGGGCGCCGCCTGCTGGCCGGGCTCCCCGCGGCCTTCGATGCCTTCGGCCGCGATTTCGGCCTGCTGCCGCCCTCAGCCTGAGGGCTGCAGAAACCCCACCACCGCCTCGAACACCGGCGCCTTCGCCAGCCCCAGCGCGCGCACCGGCGCCGCCATGGCGGAGAGCACGCCGACATGCTCCACACCGGGATAGACCTGCAGCGTCACCGGCCGCCCCGCCGCGCGCAGGTCCCGCGCCAGGTCCAGCGCGTGGAAGGGCCCCACCACCCGGTCATCCGCCCCGTGCAGCAGCAGCATCGGCGGCGCGCCTGCCAGATCCTCCGCCCGCGCCACCGCCGCGATCCTTCCGCCGGGGGCATTGGCGAAGATGCTGATGGTCGGCTCCTCATCCGGCTGCCAGGCGATGGGGGCGGCCAGCAGCACGCCGCCGGCCAGCGCGGCGCGCGATGATCCCGCCGCCGAAAGCCAGCGCGGATCGAGCGCGAGCGCGGCCGCGATGAAGCCGCCGGCGGAGTGGCCCATGACGAACAGCGGCTGCGCCGGCATCTCCGCCCGCAGCCAGGCGACGGCGCGCGCGCCATCCTCCACGAAATCGGGCCAGCGCCCCTCGGGGAACAGCCGGTAATCTGGCACCGCCACGGCGATGCCCGCTGCGGCCAGCGTCCGGGCGAGGAAGGCGTAGTCGCCGCGCCCGCCGCTGGTCCAGCCGCCGCCATGGAAGAAGACCACCAGCGGCGTGCGATCCGTCACCGTTTCCGGCAGCACCAGATCCAGCCGGTGGCGGGGCAGGGGGCCATAGGCCAGGCCCTCCCGCATCACGCTGCCACCGCGTGGCGTGAGCACCCCCGCGATCCGCGCCGGCGAACAGGCGGCCGCCAGAAGCGGCAGCCCCAGCAGGAAGCGCCGCACCATCAGGGGCCGAGATCCTCCCGCGCCTGGGCCAGCGCCGCGCGCTGCGCCTCCGTCACCTGCGGGTAGTGCAGGCCGAGGCCCTCCATCGCGCGGCCGATGGCGGCGGCGACCACCAGGCGGGTGAACCACTTCCGGTCGGCCGGCACCACGTACCACGGCGCCTCCTTCGTCGCGGTGGCGCGGATCGCGCGCTCATAGGCGTCCTGGTAGGCGTCCCAGTGCCGGCGCTCCTGCACATCCGCCGCGCTGAACTTCCAGTTCTTCTCCGGCTCCTCGATGCGGGACAGGAAGCGGCGCTTCTGCTCCTCCGGGCTCACATGCAGGAAGAACTTCAGCACCACCGTGCCCTGCCGGCCGAGATACCGCTCGAAGGCCGCGATATCCTCCAGCCGCTCCTCCCAGATCTTCTTGCCCACCAGGCGCGGCGGCAGCTTCTGGTGTTCCAGGATGGTGGGGTGGACGCGCGCCACCAGCACTTCCTCGTACCAGCTGCGATTGTGGATGCCGATCTGGCCGCGCGACGGCAGGGCGATGACGTGGCGCCAGAGGAAGTCGTGGTCCAGCTCCGTCGAGGTCGGCGCCTTGAAGGACACGACATGGCAGCCCTGCGGGTTCACGCCGGAGAAGACGTGCTTGATGGCGCCATCCTTCCCCGCCGCGTCCATCGCCTGGAAGATGCAGAGCACCGACCAGCGATCCTGCGCGTAGAGCATGTCCTGGTGCGCCGACAGCGCATCGACGCCCTGCTTCAGCAGCGCGGCCGCTTCCTCCTTCTTCAGGTCGAGCCCGCCAGTATCGGCGGGGTCGAAATCCTTCAGCCGGAACTTGCCGCCCTCGACCCGGTAGCGGGACAGCAGCTTCTCGATCCGCTTTTCCAACCGATCCCTCCCGTCATCCGCGGCGGCCGGGCAGCAGCATCCAGCCGAGCGTCAGCGCCTGCAACGCGACCGTCATGCCCAGCGCCCAGCCGTAACCGGCGGGGTCCCAGCCGCCCGTCGCAACGCGCGGCCAGAGGTCCAGGATCCAGCCGATGGCATTCTGCAGCAGGAAGACCAGGCCGAGCATGGAGGCGTTGATGGCCGTCGCGACCCGCCCCGCCAGTTCCGGCCCGAAGCGCTGCCCGATGGCGGCATAGCCGGAAGGCCCGGCGGAGGCCGAGAGCGCGAAGGTGAACCACAGCACCCCCAGCGTCACCGGATCGCGCCAGGGCAGGAGGATCAGCAGCAGCTGCACCACGGCAATGACGCCCATGGCCACCAGCGGCACCAGCATCGGCCCCGCGCCGCGGCGCTGGAGGAAGGAGGCCGCCTGGCCGGTGGCGGCGCTGCCCACCATCAGCCCCGCCGAATAGGCCATCAGCAGCACCGCCCGGACACCGTCATCCAGCAGCGCCACGTCCCGCAGCCAGGGCCCGGCCCAGAGGCCCTGGTAGGTGAAGTTGAGGGAGGAGAGCAGCGCCACGGCGGGCGCGAAGCGCAGGAAGGCGGGATGGGCGAAGATCTTCCCGAATTCCGCGATCTCCCGCCCGAAGGACCGGCGGGGCGGCGGCGCGGCGCCCGGGCCGCGATCGGGCACGCTGGTCCAGATCCAGCCCGCGACGCCGAGCGTCAGCAGCGACAGCACGACGAAGACGCCGCGCCAGCCGATCTCCGGCACCAGCAGCGCCACGGGCACGGTGGCCGCGACGCTGCCGCAGGAGCCCACGAAGATGCCGAGCCCCGTCATCCCCGCCACGCGGTCCTTCGGGTACCACTGGGTGTTGACCTTGAGCATGGCGATCAGCCCGGCGGAAACGCCGAGCCCCGTCACCGCCCGCCCGACCGCGAGCCAGGCCGGCCCCGGCGCCACGGCGCAGATCACGAAGCCGCAGGCCGCGACGCAGCCCAGCACCGTCTGCACGCGGCGCGAGCCCCAGAGATCGATGGCCAGCCCGATCGGCAGCTGCGCCAGGCCGTAGCCCGCGAAGAACACCGCGGCCAGCAGGCCGAGTTCACTGGCGCTGAGGCCGAATTCCAGCGCCAGCAGCGGCCCCACCGTCGCGATCATGGTCCGCGAGGCCTGGTTGACGAAATTCAGCCCGGCGAGCGGGAGGGTGAGCCGGGCGAACATGCGCATGGCGCGATGGTGGCACGGCTTGCGCCGCTACGGCAGCCGCATCCGGACCGAAACGGGGCAATGGTCCGACAGGCGGTCGCGATAGCTCCTGTCACGCTCCCCATAGGCGAGCACGGCCAGGCTGCGCGGCACCAGCCATTCCCGCGCCGGGCCGCCGATCAGCAGATGGTCGATGAAGGGCCGCCCGCCCCGGGAATCCGCCCAGCAGGGGGAGGAGAGGCCCTCGGTCGGCCGTGCCACCGGCGCCGCCTCCTCCACGATACGCAGGAAGTCGTCATTGCCGCCCATGCGGCGGTTGAAGTCGCCGAGGATGGCGAAGGCCATGCCCTCCCGCCGCCGCGCCTCCGCCCATTGGGCGATGATCTCCGCCTGGCGCTGCAGGCCCTGGCAATCGCGGGAGGCGTTGGCGCCGAAGGCATCCTCCCGGCACCCGGCATCGAGATGGACGGAGAGGAGCCGGAGGCGCGTGCCGTTCGGCGCCTCCACGATGATGTCGGCGCCCCGCCGCAGGCTGCGCCGCGCCCCGGCGCGGAGGTCGAGCGCCGCAAGGTCCCGCTGCGGGATCATCCGCAGCGAACGCCGCACCGCGAAGCCGGGGCGCTGGACGTCGTCCTCGTCGGTCAGGTGGATGGCGTAGGTGGCGGGGTCGAAGACGCGCGCGGCGGCCTGTTCGCCATCGATCTCCTGGATCGCGACGACATCGGCGGCGAGCCGCTGGGCATAGCCGCGCAGCAGCGCGAAGTCGCCGGGTTCGCGGACGCGCATGTCGCGCGGCAGGTCGGGGTGGCCGGCGGGCTTCAGCGTCAGCCAGGCGATGTTCCAGGTGGCGAGCTTGATCTCCGTCTGCGCCGCGGCGGGGGGCGCGAGGAGGAGGAGCAGGATCAGCAGGATGCGCATGGGGGCGGCTATAGCAGCAGCGCGGGGGCTTCGTCCTGCGGGGCGGTTGCGGCGGGCAGGGGACGGGCGCCGCAGGCCTCGAGGAAATCCGCGATGGCGTCATAGGTCGCGGCGTCGCGGGTCGGGTCATGGAAGGGCGCGCCCGCCATGCTGCCGCGGGGGACCCAGATCACCGTCTCATAGCGGGCGCGGGTCAGCAGCACGCGGTAGGTGTTGCGGACGAAGGTGAATTCCTTGAGATCGCGCTGCCACGCCGCGCCCACGAAGCGCCTCGCCTGCCATTCGCCGGCGATCCGGATGAAATCGCCACCCCAGGCGAGCCCTGCCACATCCAGTTCCAGCCCCTGGCAATCATACTCCGTCGCGATGGTCTCCAGGGCGTCGGAGGCGCGGATGTCCGGCCAGCGGCGCAGGAACCAGTCCGCCACATCCTCCACCTGCACGCCAAGCCCATCCGCGCGCAGCCGCTTCGCGCCGGCGGCGGCGAGCAGCCCGGCCCGGCGCTGGCCGCGCGCCCGCTCGCGCAGGGCGGCGCGCATGGCGTCAAGGTCGCGGGTCAGCAGGAAGGGCAGCACCTCGCAGCCCGCCGCGATGTCGCGTGCCTCCACGACCGCGCCACGCAGCACCGCATCCACCCAGGCGGCGCCCGCGCTTTCCCGCACGCTGCGGATGGGGGTGGCGAGGTCGAGCGCGGCGTCGATCCGCAGCCAAGGGGCGCCCATCCCGGCCAGGCGCTGCGCGGGCTCGGTGGCCTGCACGGCGCGTGGCGCGGCGATCGCCCGCCAGCGCGGATCGGCGGCGATGACGCGGCCCCATTCGGCCAGCCCGGCCTCCCCGGTGTTGATCTCCTGCCCGTTGCCGATGAGGGCGACCACCACCGCCCAGCCATCATGGCGGCCCATGATATCGAGCGTATGGGCGGGCTCGCTCATGGTGAGCGTGGAGGGCTTGTTGCGCGTGCCGAGCACGGCCTTCGCCTCGTTCCAGGCGCGCTGCGCCTCGTCGAAGACGATCAGGCGTTCGGGCGGCGGCGCCGCGAGGCCCGGGCGCGCATTGTCTTCGAGGAAGCGGTGCACGTTCTGCAGGGCGGCCTTCACCCGGCGCTCAGCTTCTGGCCGCTTGCACGCGCCGCGTGTCACCGCATCCCGCGCCAAGGCTGCGCGCAGTACCGTGACGAGGGGCGCATTGCCGGTGAGGAAGGCGGCGCCGTCCATCCGCGCCTCGCCGAAGATGGCGTTGAGACCGCAAAGCGTCTTGCCCGCGCCGGGGATGCCCGTGACGAAGACGACGAGCTTGGCGCCATCCCGCCGCGCTTCCGCCACCGCGTCGCGGATCGCCTGCGCGGTTCGCGTGAGGTTGGCGGCGTCCGCCCGCGCCGTCGCGATCTCCCGCACCCCGTTGCGCGCGTAGAGCAGCGTCGCCGCCTCCACGATGGTCGGCACCGGGCGGTAGGGCGCCTCGAGCCAGGCCGGGCCATCCAGGGGCCGGGCCGGTTCCGGTGCAGTGGACTGCACCCAGCGCAGAAGCGCGCCGAGCCCGGCGCTGCCGCAGGCGATGGGCTGCGTCACGCCATGCCAGATCAGGGGCGGCTGCACCGGCGGTGCGAAGCCGCCGCCGCCCGCGACCAGCACCGGCACGATGGGATGGGCACGGCTGCCGGCGTGGAAGTCGCGCAGATCCAGCGCGTAATCCTCGGCCTCCGCCAGCGTGGCGTTGGTCGCCGCTGCGGTCTTGAACTCCATTGCGATGATGGCGCGGTCCGTCAGCACCACGGCGTCGATGCGCTTTTCCAGCCGCAGCAGGTCGTATTCCAGCGCGATGGTCCAGGCCTGGCCGCCGGCCTCCGCGATCGCCGCGGCCAGGGCGCGGAGCTGTCCCTGCCAGGCGAAATCCTGGTCGATGCTGCCGGCATAGCCACGGGATTGCTGCGCGGCCGCCAGGCGCCCGATCGTGTCGCGCGGGTCGCGCGCCAGCAGCTCCGCCCCCGTGCAGGCGAACCAGGCCCTCAACTCAGGTGCTCAAACACGCCGCGTTCAGCATCCCCACCGCGATCGCCACCGCCGCCTTCAGGATGGACCCGGCGCTGTCCCCCTTCTCCATCGCTGCGCGCCAGCCGCTGCCCAGCAGCTTCGCCACCACGAAGAAGGCCAGCAGCTGCACCATCAGCGCCACCACCGCCCAGACCGCGGCATCCAGGATGTTCACGCTGTGGGCGAAGGCGCTGGCGATGGGCAGGGCGAAGCCGATGATGGCGCCGCTGAAGCCGATGGCGGCGCCGGCATTGCCCGCGCGGATCAGCGCCATCTCGTCATGCGGCGTCACGCGCAGATAGGTCGCCATGGCGAAGGCCAGCAGCGCGATGGCGACGACGAAATAGACCAGGAAGCCGGGCAGGTTGGCGAGGCTCGTCACGGTGGGTTCTCCCCCTCGAAGAGGTGCGGCACGAAGCGGCTGGTGTCGCGCGTCACCGGCGTCGCATCCTCCCGGATGCCGATCCCGCAGGCGCGCCCGGCGATGATCCAGGACCCGATCACGGGATAGCGGCCGTCGAAGCAGGGCAGCTCCGCATATTCCTGCCAGAGGCGCGGCTGCGCGGCATAGGGGCCTGGGGTCTCGATCCCCGGGGCGACGATGTTGGCACCCTCCCGCCCCCAGAAAGGCTTCGAGATCTCCGGCCCGCCCGTCTTCCCGGATTCGAGAAAGGCGGGCAGCAGGTTCGGGTGGTCCGGGAACAGGTACCAGAGCAGCGAGAGAAAGGCCTTGGAGGCCGGGATCAGGCGCCAGCACGGCTCGATCCAGCGCGTCGGCGCCGTGGCGATGCTGGCGGCGAAGCGTTCCGCCAGCAGCCAGTCCCAGGGGTAGAGCTTGAAGATCGCGGCGATCTCCCGCTCCTCCATGTCCCGGAAGCGGCCGCGGCCCCAGCCGATCTCGTCCATGAAGAGGAAGGGCGCCTCGATCCCCGCCTGGATGGCGGTGTCGCGCAGGTAATCGACGGTGCCGCGATCCTCCGCATGGTCCCGCACGCAGGCGAAGTGCACGCGCGGCGGCAGCGCCATCGCCGGCCAGGCGGCGATCAGCGCCTCATGGATGGAATTGAACTGGTCGGCGGGCCGGGCCTCGCCCTCGCTCCGGCATTGCAGCCATTCCCACTGGACCACGCTGGCCTCGAACAGCGCGGTGGGGGTGTCGGCGTTGTATTCCAGCAGCTTGGGCGGCCCGCTGCCGTCCCAGCGCAGGTCGAGCCGGCCATAGAGGCTGGGTTCCTGCCTCTCCCAGCTTCGCGTCACCAGCGGCCAGGCCCCGGCGGGGATGCCGAGCGGCCCGTGCATGTCGTGCCGCACGGCGTAGTCCACCGCCTCCCGGCTCCGCGCCTCGATCTCCGCCGTCGCGTCGTCCAGCACGTCGATCCCGGCGGCATCGAAGCGGTAGAAGGCGGTCTCGTCCCAATAGGGTTCGCCGGCGATCTCGGCGAAGGCGAAGCCCAGCCGCGCCGCGCGCGCCCGCAGGTCCGGCCGCGGGGCCGTCGGGACGCGCCGCATGCTCATCCGCTGCTCGAGGCGGAGGAATCGCCGAATCCGCCGCGGGCGGAGGAGCCGGCGCTGCTGGCGGTATCCGTCGCGGTCCGGCCCTTGGTCCAGGAGGAGGAGGAGCCGCCGCGCGACCCGCTCTGCTGGCAGATCTGCTCCGCATTCGGGCGCATCTCCGCCCGCGCCCGCGCGCATTCCGCGGCGCGGGCATCATCATCGCCGCAGGCCGCGAGGAGGGAGGTCACGCCGCCTCCCAGCAGCACCAGGCGAAGGGCTTTGGTTCGTCTCACGCACCGAGCGTACCCGCTGCCGGCGCGGCTTGCGAAGGCTTTCGCGTCACCCCGCGCGGGGGCGTGAAGGCCAGGTCGCCAGCAGCATGCTGGCCGTCAGCAGCACGAAGCCCGCCGCATGGGTGGCGGTGAAGACCTCCCCCAGGAAGCCGATCGCCACCAGCGCGGAGGTCGCGGGCAGGAAGGCGGTGAAGACGCCCGCGATGCCCGCCGGCGCGCGCTTCAGCCCCTGGTACCAGAGCAGCAGGCAGAGGACCGAGGCCGTCAGCGAATGGAAGACCAGCAGCCCCGCCGTCGCGGGCTGCGCCAGCGCCACCACCGCGCCGGCCACGGGGATGCAGAAGGGCAGCAGCATCAGCGCGGAGAAGACCTGCATCCAGAGCGTCGAGGTGACGACCGGCGCGTGCCCCGCCAGGCGCTTGGCGAGCAGGACATACATCGCCTCCCCGCAGACGCCGCCGAAGACCAGCAGGTTGCCGAGCAGGCTGCCATGCGCGCCATCGCCGCCGAGGCGCGCCAGCGTGATCGCCGCCATGCCGAAGGCGGCCAGCGCCACCGCCGCCCATTGCCGCGGCGGCAGCCTCTCCCGCAGCCAGAGCGCGCTGCCGATGGCGACCACGGCCGGCAGCGTGGCCAGCACCAGCCCGGCTTCCAGCGCCGTGGTCAGGCGCAGCCCGGCGAGCAGCCCGGCATTGTAGATCACCGTGCCGAAGAAGGCCTGCAGCGCCAGGTTCCACAAGCCCCGGCGTTCGATCGAGGGCAGCCCCTCCATGGCTTTCGCCAGCGGCCACAGCACCAGCACGGCCAGCGCGCAGCGCAGGCCCGCGATCATGGGGATGGGCAGGTCCTGCGCCAGGAGCTTGGCGACGCCCACATTGGCGCCGACCAACGCCATGGAGAGGGCGAGCTGGAAGTAGGCGAGGATCACGCGAAGGGGTCTACACCGGTTCGCGGCGTTCCATGAAGACGCTGAGCGGATCGGGCGCATAGCCCTCGAAGGCCGGGATCTCGACGAAGCCGTGCCGGCGATAGAGCGCGATCGCGGCATGGCTGTGGATGCCGGTTTCCAGCCGCAGCAGGCCGATGCCGCGGCTGCGGGCGGCATCCAGCAGCGCCGCGAGCATGGCGGCCGCCACGCCCTGGCCGCGCGACGCCGGCGCCGTCCACATGCGCTTCACCTCCGCCCAGTCGCCCTTCACCACGATGGCGCCGGTGCCGATGGCGCGGCCGGCTGCGTCCCGGGCGACGTGGAAGAGCACGCCAGGCGCGCGCAGCGCGTCGAGCGGCAGGTGATGGTTGCTCTCCGCGGGGTAGAGGCTGGCGCTATGCGCCTCCCCTTCCTCCAGCATGGCGATGATCTCGGGCTGGGCGGGATCCTCGATGGCGATCATCGGCGGCGCGGGGCTTTCGGGGCGGTGGCGGGGCGCGTCTGGCGTGGCACGCGATGCGGCAGGCTGTCCACCGCGGCCGCCCGCGTCACCGCATCGGTGATGCGCCCGTCGGTATCGAAGGCCGCGCCCTCCGCTTCCAAAGCCGCCCGCTGCGGCGTGCCATCCGCGCCCGCCTTGGGCACGCCGAGCCGGCCATCCGCCGCCACCACGCGGTGCCAGGGCAGCGTCGCCTTCTCGATCTCCGACAGCGTCGCCAGGATGTAGGCGACATGGCGGGGCATGACGTCGAGATGCGCGCCGATATCGGCGAAGGTGGCGATGCGGCCGGGCGGGATGCTGGCCACGATCGCCAGCACGTCACCCTTGATCCGGGCGTAGAAGGGCGAGCCCATCAGCCCGCCTCGCCATCCCTCTTGAAGGGCGACATGTCCGCCAGCGCCTCGATCTCCCGCATCATCGCCGGGCGTTCCTGGTCGAGGAAATCGCCGACCGCGCGACGCAACCCGCGGTGTTCGATCCAATGGGCGGAGTAGGTCGGCACCGGCAGGTAGCCGCGCTGGATCTTGTGCTCGCCCTGCGCGCCGGCCTCGACCCGTGGCAGCTTGTGCTCGATGGCGAAGTCGATGGCGCGGTAGTAGCAGAGCTCGAAATGCAGGAAGGGCGCATCGACCAGGCAGCCCCAGTTGCGGCCGAACAGCGCCTCCTCCCCCAGCAGGTTCAGCGCGCCGGCGACGGGCTCCCCCTCCTGCTCCGCCACCATCAGCACGACGCGGTCGCCGAGCCTTTCGCCCAGCATCGGCCAGAAGGCCTTCTTCAGGTAGGCGCTGCGGCCCCATTTCTTGTCGGAGGTGGAGAGGTAGAAGCGGTGGAAGGCGTCCCAGTGGCGCGGCGTGATCTCATGGCCCCGCAGCGTCTTGAGGACGAAGCCGGAGGCCTCGGCATCGCGGCGCTCGCGCCTGATCTGCTTGCGCTTGCGCGATGACAACGCGGCCAGGAAGTCGTCGAAGCTGGTGTAGCCCGCATTGGTCCAGTGGAACTGCGTGCCGATGCGCTGCAGCCATCCCGCCTGGCCCAGCGCCTCCCACTCCGCGGCCTGGCAGAAGGTGACATGGATAGAGGAGAGGTCGAGCTGCCCGCAGGCCTGCACCAGCCCCTGCGCCAGCGCGGCGATGCCGGCCTCGCAGCCCGGCCGCACCAGCAGCCGCGGCCCGGGTACGGGGCTGAAGGGGGCGGCGACCTGCAGCTTCGGGTAGTAGCGGCCGCCCGCGCGTTCGAAGGCATCCGCCCAGCCATGGTCGAAGACGTATTCGCCCTGGCTGTGCATCTTCGCATACATCGGCGCGCAGGCGACCAGCCTGCCGCCTTCCTCCCGCAGCGCCGCGTGCTGCGGCAGCCAGCCCGTGCGCCCGCCGACGCTGCCCGATTCCTCCAGCGCGAGGAGGAAGGCATGGCTGACGAAGGGATTCGCGGATCCCGCGCAGGCATCCCACTCCATCGCGGGGATCGCCGCGATGGAGGGATGGAGCGAGAGGCTCAGCGCGGGCGCCGTATCGGGCATGCAGGTCCAGCTTGGGTCGGCGGGCGGATGCTCAAGCCCGCCTCAGGCGATCTCGAACATCCCTTCCACCTCGACGGCCGCATCGGCGGGCAGGGAGGGCACGCCGATGGTGGTGCGCGCATGCCGCCCGGCTTCCCCGAAGACGGCGACGGCGAGGTCGGAGGCGCCGTTCATCACCACCGCATGCTGCGTGAAGTCCGGCCCCGCCGCGATGAAGCCGCCGAGGCGCACCACGCGCTTCACGCGATCGAGGTCGCCCCCGCAGGCGGCCTTCACCTGCGCCACCAGGTTGATGAAGCAGATCCGCGCCGCTTCCTGCCCCTGTTCGATGCTGACGCCCGCGCCGACCTTGCCGGTCACGGCCACCTTGCCGTCCACGAAGGGGATCTGGCCGGAGACGACCAGCAGGTTCCCCACGATGTTGTAGGGGATGTAGTTCGCCACCGGCGCGGCCGGCACCGGCAGCGTGATGCCGAGCGTCGCGAGGTTGCCTTCGATGGTGCCAGCCATGGCGCGGTCTCCGTTCTTGCCGGGCGGGAGACTGCGTCGGGCGCGCGGAAAACGCTACCCGACCAGCTTGAACTGCCGCCGCCTGGCCCGCGGCGCGGGGGAGGAGGGCAGGTCCATCGGCAGCAGCGGCGCCTGTTCCGCGGCATGCCCGGTGGCATCCGGCGCGCAATCGGCCTCCGACGGATCGGCCAGGTCGCGGCGGCCGAGATATTCCAGCGCCAGGCGCCGGAAGGCCCAGTCCAGCACGCTGGTCGCGCGGCGGATGGCGGGGTCGCCCTCCACGGCGCCAGCGGGGCCGAAGCGGGTATAGGCGTGGGCCTCCACGTAATGGTCCAGCGCCACGCCGTGCTGCAGGCCGATGGAGACGGAGTGCAGCATCGCATCCATCAGGCTGCGATAGGCCGCGCCTTCCTTCGTCAGGGCGATGGAGACCTCGGACAGCTTGCCGGCGCCATCCTCCGTGGTGCGGAGCACGACCTTGTGGCCGCCGACCGAGACGCGCCAGACCGATCCGCCCGGCCGCGTCGGCAGCGCCGTGGCGCGGGCGGGCAGGGGGGCGGGCGCGCTGGCGGGCGCCGCGGCCGCCACCGGCATGGGCGGGGCCGCATGCAGGAAGGGGGCGATGCCCTGCGCCATGGCGATCCAGGCGGAATCCGGGGCCGGGGCGAGCAGCCGCTCGGCCTCTGCCCGGCCGAGTCGCAGCGCGGCGCGGGTCGGCACCTCCGCCACCCAGCCCTCGCGGTCCAGCGTCAGGCGCGTGGGCCCGCTGGCCGGGGCCAGGCCGCCGACCTCCGCGCCCAGCAGCCGTTCCACCGCATCGGGGGGCGCCAGGGCGACCAGCGCCTGGTGGCGCAGGCCGAGGCTGCCCGCGGCCTCATCCAGCGCGGCGCGCGCCGCGGCGGCCAGGCCCGGCACCACCGTCGCCTCGGGCGGGGAGGGGGCGATGAGGGCCACCGGTTCCCGCGCGCCCAGCCGCTCCGCGATCCGGCCCGACTCGGCCTCCGCCGCGCCGCGGGTGAGGGCGGCGATGGCGGCGCCGACGGCGCGGGCCTCCGCCGACTCATAGGCCAGGCCGAGCCCGGCCAGCAGCCCGGCCAGGTCGGCGAAGCCGATCGACAGGCGGGGGGACCGGGCGCCGGTCCAGATATCCAGCACCTGCACGCCGACGGCGACGGCGGCCGCATAGGCCGTGGCATCGAAGCCGCCCTCGGCATCCAGGAAGGCCGGCAGGTTCAGCACGAAGCGGCTGGCGGAGCGCGCATCGCCGCGCCAGATGCCAAGCCCCGGCGCCGCGGCGCGGGACAGCAGCAGGCCGCGCAGCGCATGGCCCAGCCGGTCCTGTTCCGCCGCATCGGCCAGGATGCCGAGCTGCCGGCCGCGGGCGAGGAGGGGGGCGATCCAGCCCTCCGCCAGGCGGGGCAGGGCGACGGGGGCCTGGCCCGGGGCGATGGCGGCGACGGCCTCCGCCGCCTCCTCATCCCAGGCGACGGGCAGGGCGACGGCGCGGGGCTTCGAATCCGGGTCCGGCGCGGCGCGCAGGCGCCACAGAGCCATTCCGTCCCAGATCGTCCCGGCCATGCTTGTCATGGGGTTACTCTAGGGGGGCGGGGCGCCCGGTGGAAGCCGTATGTGGTGGTGTTACGGGGCCGCAACCGCAACATCCTGTGGACAGAATCGCGGATGCGCGCCGCCGGCGCGGATGCCCCGCCGGGACCCCCTCGGGGATTTTGCGCTGCGGCAGCCGATGTGCGAAACTGGCGCCGCCCGGTCATGGGCCCGCACCTGGCGGGCCGGCCTGCCCCGGGCCGCTGCGAGGATTCCCGATGTCGGTGCTGCTGCGCCTCACCTCCTCCCTGTCCGGCCGCAAGATCGGCACGGACCGCTTCGGCAATGCCTACTACGAGTCCAAGGCCGATTTCCGCGGCTATGGCCGCAAGCGCCGCTGGGTGCTGTTCAACGGCGCGGCGGAGGCCACGAAGGTGCCGCCGGAATGGCATGGCTGGCTGCACCACACCGCGCCCCAGCCCATGCCGGAGCAGAAGCGCCACCTCTGGATGCTGGACCACCAGCCGAACCAGACGGGCACGGCCAATGCCTACCGCCCCGCGGGCCACGACTATGCCGGCGGCCGCCGCGCCGTGACGGCCGGGGACTACGAGGCCTGGACGCCCGGGACCTGATGCCGGGACCGCGCGCATGAAGGGCCGTTCGATCGCGGAAGTGCTGGCCGGCGCCGTGGTGCTGCTGGTCGCCGCCGGCTTCCTGCTCTTCGCCGTCACCAATAGCGGGCGGTCCACCATGGCCGGCCCGGCGCTGACGCTGACCGCCAAGTTCGACCGGATCGATGGCCTGGCGCCCGGCGCCGATGTGCGCATCGCGGGCGTGAAGGTGGGCTCCATCACCGGGCAGCGGATCGACCCGCAGAGCTTCCTCGCGGTGCTGACCATGCGCATCGATGGCAGCCTGCGCATCCCCTCCGACAGCTCCGCCGAGATCGCGAGCGAGGGGCTGCTGGGCGGCCGCTTCGTCTCCCTGGTGCCGGGCGGGTCCGACCGCATGCTGCGCGACGGCGGGGAGATCACGATCACGCAATCCGCGATCAGCCTGGAGAGCCTGCTGGGCCGGTTCATCTTCTCCATGACCCAGGGCTCCTCCTCCTCCCCCGGCGGGCAGGCCCCGGAAGGCGCCGCCACGGGAACCGCCACCCCCCGGCCATGACCACGCCGCTCGACCCGCCCGCCGCCTGGCCGGGCGCCGATGGCACGCCGCTGTCGTGCCGGGAAAAGCTGAAGGTGCTGGCGGAGAACCACCGGGAAGCCGCGCAGGTGCTGCGCGACGCCTTCGAGGATGCCGTGCTGATGGGGGTGGACGAGGCTGCGATGCGCCGCATCCTGGCCGAGATGGTGGCCGCGCTGCCGAGCCCGAAGCGCGCGGCATGATCCGCACCCTCGCCGCCGCGGCGCTGCTGGCCTGCGCGATCGCCGCCCCGGCCGCGGCGCAGGAATGGCGCCCGCAGCGCGTCGCGGTGCTGCAGGCGCTGGACAAGGTGACGGCGCGCGTCATCACGCTGCGCGCGACGCTGAACCAGCCCGAGCGCTTCGGCAGCCTCACCATCACCGTGCGGTCCTGCAACGCCCGCCCGCCGGACGAGGTGCCGGACGCCGCCGCCTGGCTGGAGATCACGGACAGCCGCGCCCCGGCCAATGGCGCGGCGGTCTTCCGCGGCTGGATGTTCGCGGAAGCGCCGGGCGTGAACATGCTGGAACACCCCGTCTACGACATCCGCATCATGGAGTGCCGGGCGAGCTGACCGGGCGCGGGGCCGCGGCCCCGCCGGCGGCCGCTATTCGCCGCGGGAGGCGTCGCGCAGGCGGCGGACCTCGGCCTCGATGGCGGCGGGGGCGGGTTCGTCATCCCAGCGCGCCTGTTCCTCCACCGCCTCCGACAGCAGGCGCTTATAGGCCTGGCGGGGAATCTCCGTGCAGCCGAACTGGGCCAGGTGGGTGGTCATGAACTGGCTGTCCAGCAGCGTGAAGCCGAAGAGGCGCAGCCGCGCCACCAGGTGCACCAGCGCGACCTTGGAGGCATCGCGCGCGCGGCTGAACATGCTCTCCCCGAAGAAGGCGCCGCCCAGCGCCACGCCGTAGAGGCCGCCGACCAGCTTCGGCCCGCCTTCCGCCGGCGCCCAGGCCTCCACCGAATGGGCATGGCCCATGCGGTGCAGCGCGCTGAACAGGCGCTCGATCTCCGGGTTGATCCAGGTATCCTCCCGCCCCGCGGCCGGCGCGGCGCAGCCGGCGATGACGCCGGCGAAATCGCGGTTGGTGGTGATCAGGTACTCCCCCGCCAGCACGGTGCGCGCCAGGCGGCGGGACAGGTGGAAGCCATCCAGCGGCAGCACGCCGCGCAGCTCCGGGTCCAGCCAGTAGAGCCGGTCGCCCCGCCGCGTCTCGGCCATGGGGAAGAGGCCCGCGCGATAGGCGCGGAGCATGAGTTCGGGGGTGATCTCGAACTGTCTTCGGCTCACGGCGCCATCCTACCCGCCCCGGGCCTCCGGGGCGAGCGAATGAATCGGCCCCGTCGTCTCAGTGGCCCCGGCTGACGAACTTCTCCAGCCAGTGGATGGTGTAGTCGCCGGCCTGGAACTCGGGATCGGCCACGATGCGCTGGTGGAGCGGCAGCGTGGTCTTGATGCCGCTCACCACCATCTCGTCCAGCGATCGCTTGAGGCGGGCGATCGCCTCCGACCGTGTCTGGCCATGCACGACCAGCTTGGCCACCAGGCTGTCGTAGTGCGGCGGCACGGTGTAGCCGGAATAGAGCGCGCTATCGACGCGCACGCCGAGCCCGCCCGGCGCGTGGTACATGTCCACCCGGCCGGGGTTGGGGGCGAAGGTCTCGGGATCCTCCGCCGTGATGCGGCATTCGATGGCGTGGCCGGAGAAGCGGATATCGGCCTGGCTGTAGCCCAGCGGCTCCCCGGCCGCGACGCGGAGCTGTTCCTTCACCAGGTCCACGCCGCAGACCATCTCCGTCACGGGATGCTCCACCTGCAGGCGGGTATTCATCTCGATGAAGGCGAACTGGCCGTCCTGCCACAGGAATTCCAGCGTGCCGGCATTGCGGTAGCCGAGCTGCCGGAGGCCCTTCGTGACCTGCGCGCCGAGCGCATCGCGCTCCGCCGCCGTCAGCACGGGGCTGCCGGCTTCCTCGACCAGCTTCTGGTGGCGGCGCTGGAGGGAGCAGTCGCGTTCGCCGAAATGCACGACGTTGCCGTGCATGTCGGCCAGGACCTGCAGCTCGATATGCCGCGGGCGGTCCAGGTACTTCTCCATGTAGACGGCATCGTCGCCGAAGGCGGCCTTGGATTCCGTGCGCGCGACGCGCCAGGCTTCCTCCAGCTCCTCCGCGCTGCGGGCCACCTTCATGCCGCGCCCGCCGCCGCCGGCGGCGGCCTTGATGAGGACGGGGTACTTGATCTCCTCCGCCACGGCGCGCGCTTCCTCGAAGCTTTCCAGCGCGCCGAGGCTGCCGGGCACGAGGGGCACGCCGAGGGAGCGCATGGCGTCCTTGGCGGCGATCTTGTCGCCCATCATGCGGATATGCGCCGCCGTCGGGCCGATGAAGGCCAGGCCATGGGCCTCCACCATCTCGGCGAAATTGGCGTTCTCCGACAGGAAGCCGTAGCCCGGGTGGATGGCGTCCGCGCCGGTGATGGCGGCGGCCGAGAGGATCGCCGCCATGTTCAGGTAGCTGTCCCGCGCGGAGGGCGGGCCAATGCAGACGCTTTCATCCGCCAGCCGCACATGCATGGCGGTGCTGTCCGCCGTGGAATGCACGGCGACGGTGCGGATGCCCATTTCCTGGCAGGCGCGATGGACGCGGAGCGCGATCTCGCCCCGGTTCGCGATCAGGACCTTGCCGAACATAGCGCCTACTCCTCGCCGCTGCGCGGCGCATGGCCGGCCGATTCAGACCTCCAGGCCTGTGGCCTTCCAGTCATCGGACGGCTCATTCGATGATGAGAAGGGGTTCGCCGTATTCGACCGGCGATCCGCTCTCGATCAGGATCCGTGAGACCACGCCGGCGCGCGGCGCGCGGATCTGGTTGAAGGTCTTCATCGCCTCGATCAGCAGCACGGTCTGGCCCTGCGCCACGCGCCCGCCGACGGTGATGAAGGGGGCGGCCCCGGGCTCCGGCGCCAGGTAGGCGACGCCGACCATGGGGGAGGTGACGGCGCCGGGATGCGCGGCATCGCTGACCGGGGCGGGCGCGGCGGCCGGGGCGGGCGCCGCCGCGGCGGCGGGGGCCGGGGCCGGGCCGGCGGCGACGGTCGCCACCTGCTGCACCGTGATCTGCCGCGCCACGCGGATGCGGCTGTCCTTCTCGACCAGCTCGATCTCGGTCAGGTCGGTCTCGCGCAGGATCTTCGCGAGTTCGCGGATCGCCGCGGGGTCGAATTGGACGCCCGACATTCAGGGCTCTCCTTCTGCGGCGACGATGTCCGCCATGGCGCGCAGCGCCAGCGCATAGCCCCGGATGCCGAGGCCCGCGATGACGCCCGTGGCCACCTTGGACACGTAGCTCAGGTGCCGGAATTCCTCCCGGCGGTGGATGTTGGAGATGTGGACCTCCACGATCGGCAGGTCCACGGCCTTCAGCGCATCCATCAGGGCGATGGAGGTGTGGCTGTAGGCGGCGGGGTTGATGACGATGCCGGCGGCGCGGCCGCGGCATTCCTGCACCCAGGTCACCAGCTCGCCTTCCCCGTTGGTCTGGCGGAAATCGATCGCGAGGCCGAGCTGCTCGGCGGTTTCGGCGCAGAGCGCCTCCACGTCGTCCAGCGTCTCGGCGCCATAGATCTCGGGCTGGCGGGTGCCGAGCAGGTTCAGGTTCGGACCGTTCAGCACGGCGATCATCGGCGGGGTCAAGGAAGGAATGTCCCGGTTCTCGCGATTGGCTCGCAGGGAGAGGTGCGCCTAGCACGGTGTCTCCGCGCCGGGCAAGCACGCCTCCGGGTTGCGGGGCTGCCCCGCGTTCCCGCCGCGCCTGCCGCGCGCCGCGGCGTCTTGTCCCGGCCGCCGCCGCCCGCCATCTTCGCCCCATGACGGGGACCATATCCATCGAGGTCAATGGCGAGGCGCGGCAGGTGCCGGAAGGCGCCTCGGTGCATGACCTGCTGCACCTGATCGGCCTGGCCGCGCCCAAGGTGGCGGTGGAGCGGAACCTGGAGATCGTGCCGCGTTCCGCCTGGGCCAGCACGCGGCTCGGCGCCGGGGACCGGCTGGAGATCGTGCACTTCATCGGAGGTGGCTGAGATGGACGGGATCACGCCGCTGGCTGACACCGACGAGGGCTGGACCGTCGCCGGCCGCCGCTTCCGATCGCGCCTCGTCGTCGGTACCGGGCGCTACAAGAGCCTGGAGGAGACCGCGGCCTCCATCGAGGCATCGGGCGCCGAGATGGTGACGGTCGCGGTGCGGCGGGTGAACCTTTCCGACGCCTCGCAGCCCATGCTGCAGGATTTCGTGCCGCCGGACCGCTACACCTACCTGCCCAACACGGCGGGCTGCTTCACCGCGCAGGATGCGGTGCGCACGCTGCGCCTGGCGCGGGAAGCGGGCGGCTGGAACCTGGTGAAGCTGGAGGTGCTGGGCCCGCCGCCCTTCCTCTACCCCGACATGCGCGCGACCTTCGAGGCGATGGAAGCCCTGGTGCGCGACGGGTTCGAGGTGATGGTCTATTGCGCCGACGACCCGGTGGCGGCGAAGCGGCTGGAGGAGATGGGGGCGGCCGCCATCATGCCGCTCGGCGCGCCGATCGGCTCGGGCCTCGGCGTCGCGAACCCCTTCATGATCAAGGCGATCATCGCGCAGTCGAAGGTGCCCGTGCTGGTGGATGCCGGCATCGGCACGGCGTCCGACGCGGCGCTGGCCATGGAGCTGGGCTGCGACGCGGTGCTGCTGAACAGCGCCATCGCCCATGCCCGCGACCCCGTCCGCATGGCGCGCGCCATGAAGGCGGCGGTGGAGGCGGGGCGGGATGCCTTCCTGGCCGGGCGCATGCCGCGCTCCCCGGCGGCCGATCCGTCCTCTCCCACCACCGGCCTGATCGCCTGAGGTCGATGCGCCCCCGGCTTGTGTGACGGTTTCGCCACGATGTAGATTCTGTCCCAGGGGATGGGAAAACCCCAGGGGGGACATCGCATGCTTCGTCGTGGCGCAATGGGTTCGCTGGTGGTCGCGGCCCTGGCTCTCGGGGCCTGCACCCCCCAGCAGCCGCAGCAGGTGGTCGTGGTGCAGCAGCCCGTGGCGCAGGCCTGCGACACCAGCTTCGTGGTGGTGAACAATTCCGGCGCGACGGTGGAGCGGCTGTATTTCAGCCATTCCAGCCTGGGCGCCTGGGGTGCCGACCAGCTGGGGCAGAGCGTGCTGCCGCCGGGCCGGCAGGTGTCCTACCGCGCGGCCAATACCGGCAACTACGATTTCCGCGTGGTCTGGGCCAATGGCCGCGCCGCCGAGATCCGCGGCGTGAATGTCTGCCGCGCCAGCCGCATCACCGTGACGAATGGCGGCCTGCTGGCGAGTTGACCCGGGGGTGTGGCCTTTGAGCCACTAACCCCCTTTAGCCGTTAATGCCGGTTTAGTGCCTTTAGCACCGATTCCGCGTGCCCTTCCGGGTTCCGGTCCCGCCTTCGGGCCCCGCCTTGCCGTTCCGGGGGGGCGGGCCCGGGCGCGGATCGCCCGGTGGCTCCGGGAACATAGCAGAAACATGGCGGCGGCCGCGAGTCCTTTCGGCGCGGCCTTGCGCGGCAAACCCAGGGGCTTCCTGGGGTGCGACTCGTCGTTCCGGCTGAATCGCGTGGAAAGCGCTGTCTTCCCAGGAGCCATCCCGGCGCCCCCGGGGGGCGGACAGGCGGTGTTTCCGGCTTCTTAAGGGGCGCCGCGGAAAAAAAACGGCCCGGGCGGAAAAACCGCTTTCCAGCGGGGGAGGGGGGGCCTATATGCCCGCCCAGACGCAGTACGCACGTGCCGAAGGCCCCAGGCCCACGGAACCACCGGACAGCGATACGGCCGAAGCCCCTGGCGGGTGACGGGCGCTTTCGCACATCCGGGGTCACCGCGGCGCAAGGTTAACGCAACGACGTCAAGCGTTCTGGCAACCCCGGTGGCTCACCCCGCCGGTTTCACTTGGTCGCTGGTTCGTTCGACCGTTTCGTCAATCTGGGGCCGCCCCGCAGGGCCGCCCCCGCCGTTTGGGGAGTTGGGGCGCGATGAACCCGAAGATCGCCGCCTATCTGCGCGACCACGCGCCGGCCACGCCTTGCCTCGTCCTGGACGTGGACCGGGTGGAGCAGAATTATCGCCGCCTGATGGCCGCGATGCCGCTGGCGCGCGTCTACTACGCCGTGAAGGCCAACCCGGCCGCCCCGATCCTCGACCGGCTGACCGCGCTCGGCTCCTCCTTCGACGCGGCGTCCTGGGAAGAGATCGAGGCCTGCCTGGCCGCCGGCGCGCGCCCGGCCGACATCTCCTTCGGCAATACCGTCAAGAAGGTCTCCGCCATCAAGGCCGCGCATGCGGCCGGCGTGACCATGTTCGCCTTCGACAGCGAGCCGGAGCTGAAGAAGCTCGCCCAGCATGCCCCGGGTGCGCGTGTGTACTGCCGGATTCTCGTCGAGAACAAAGGGGCCGAGTGGCCGCTTTCGAGAAAATTCGGCTGCGAGATGGGGATGGCGAAGGAGCTGATGGTGAAGGCGGCCGAATGGGGCATGGACCCCTATGGCATCTCCTTCCATGTCGGCTCCCAGCAGACGCAGACCGGCGCCTACCAGGCGGC
Organism: Falsiroseomonas ponticola; assembly: GCF_016805305.1. GTDB lineage: Bacteria > Pseudomonadota > Alphaproteobacteria > Acetobacterales > Acetobacteraceae > Falsiroseomonas > Falsiroseomonas ponticola. The sequence continues at coordinate 500,995 of NZ_JAERQN010000003.1, forward strand.
GATCGCCCGCGTGGCCATGCTGTTCACCGACCTGCGCGAGGCCGGGGTGAACCTGCGCATGGTCAACCTCGGCGGCGGCTATCCCGTGCGCTACCGCGCGGAGGTGCCGGAGATCGACGCCTTCGGCGACGCCATCATGGGCGCCATGGCGGAGCATTTCGGCAATGCGCTGCCGGAGATGGTGATCGAGCCCGGCCGCTTCATGGTGGGCGATGCCGGCGTGGTCAGCAGCGAGGTCGTCCTCGTCTCCCGCAAGGGGGCGGATGATCCGGTGCGCTGGGTCTATCTCGACATCGGGCGCTTCGGCGGGCTGGCGGAGACGGAGGGCGAGGCCATCCGCTACGAATTCCGCACGCCGCATGACGGCGGCGCGGAAGGGCCCGTGACCATCGCGGGGCCGACCTGCGACAGCACGGACACGCTCTACGAGAAGTCCAACTACCGCCTGCCGCTGGCGCTGGAGGATGGCGACCGCGTGGAGCTGCTCTCCACCGGCGCCTATGTCACCACCTATGCCAGCCAGGCCTTCAACGGCTTCAAGCCGCTGCGCGAGCATTACATCTGACCCCCGGCCGCCGCCGGCGACCCCCTGCCTCGGAACGGAACGGCGGCCGAAAGGCCGCCGTTTCTTTTTTCGGATGAGCCGGTCTAACCTGTCGCCATGGATGAGATCGATCGCAACCTGGTCGTCGCGCTGCAGGAGAACGGCGCGGCGGGGCTGGCTGAACTGTCGAAGGCCGCGGGCCTGTCCGTCTCCGCCACCGCGGAGCGGGTGAAGCGGCTGGAGGAAAGGGGCGTGATCCGCGGCTGGCGGATCGACCTCGACCCCGTCGCCGCCGGCTGCCCCCTGCTGGCCTTCGTCTTCGTCGCCATGCGGCCGGGCAAGGATGACGCCACCTTCCTGCGCGCCATGAAGCGGCATGAGGCGGTGCTGGAATGCCATACCGTCACCGGCGCCTGGTGCTACCTGGTGAAGCTGCGCCTGGCCGACATCGCGGCGCTGGAGACCTTCGTCTCCGAGGAGGTGCGCGGCCAGCCGGGGGTGGAGCGGACGGAGACGATCCTGGCCCTGGCCAGCCCGAAGGAGACGGCGATCCTGCCCGTGGCCGCGGCGCAGGAGGAATAGGCCCGCGCCGTTCAGCGATGGGGCGTGTCGGCGTCGTAGCCCTCCGGATACACGTCCTGGTCCACGACGTATTCGAAGATGCGGAAGCCGCCGGGATAGTCGCGGAAACCGGGCTGGAGCACCAGTCGTTGCACCCTGGCCTCAGCCAGGTCTCGGCTGGTGAAGGTGCCCAATTCGAAGCTTTCCATCACAGATCGGGGGTCCGCCCGTTCGTCCGCATCCTCCGCTACCTTGTAATGTTCGAGGCGCCAGACCCGCCGCGGGCCGCCTGGTCCGATGTTTTCCATCATGTCACGCCTCCTCATCCATGTTGACGAAGCCATCGCTCCAAACTTCCCGGTTCGGCGCCGTGGGGTATAGGCGAAATCCGTCAGGCCAGTCCCGGAAGCCTGGCTTGGACCGCATTCGTTGGATGGCTGCTTCGCCCCGTTCTTGCGAACTGTAATAACCTACGACCCGTTCGCTAAGGATCGTCTCATCCTCCTCCGCCTCATCAACATCGGCGGCGATTTCATAGTGCAGAAGTATCCAGACAGGTTGCGGCGTCATCAGTAGATCTCCTCCGTCGGCGATCCCGGCATTGAGCGTGTGTCGAATCCGCGTCCACCGTTCTTTTGGATCCTGCTGAATTCGGAGGTCGGCCCACGGTTTTCGCGGCTATCCCAGTTCCGCCGTCCGCCATATCTCCAATCCAGAAGGCGTTCGGCGTACTGCCTGGGGGTTTCTGTCGAATGTCGCGGAACTCCCTGGCCCAGCCCGGGGTGTCCGTCGCCGCTTCCTTTCCGCTGCGCCCGGCGGCCCTTGGCAGGGGCACACCACCGGGATCACGCATGCCCTCGGGCAGCCGCTGGCCGGGGAGGCGCGGGATGACCGGCGGGCGCGCCCCGATGATCGGCCCGCGCGGCAGTAGCCACCAGGAGGCCGGCAGCGTGGTTCCGTCATCCTCGGGCGACGATGCCTTCCCTGCCGGTGGGCTCCCGGCGCGTTTCCCTGTACCCGTGCCGCCCTCCCCGCCGCGATCCTTGCCGCCGGGAGGGTCCGCCCTGTAGTGGGCGCGCACCTGCTCCGTCTTCCCATCGCGGCTGCGGGTGTAGGCGCGCACGAACACCATGCCGCCGCCATCCGGCAGCCGAATGGTCGGCCCCGCGAGGGCGCGATAGCCCTCGGTGACCCACCGGACATAGCCGGGCCGTTCAAGGCTGGCGTTGTTCCAATACCGTGCGTCCCGCATGGCGCGGCGCAGGCTGGCTTCGGTCACCGGGACTGATCGCGTCATCAGGACACCTCCTGATGAAGGAATATATTCCTCTATAGGACAAAAGGCAATGACAATGGTGCGGCCTCAATTCGCCGGACGCGCGCCCATTGCCACCGTCCGCTCATCCATCCGCGGCTCATAGGTGATGCCGCGGCGCGTCGCCCAGAAATTGACGAGCTGGAACAGCGGGATCATCGCCGTCTCCCGGTCCACCATCGCCACCGCCTCCTGCAGCAGCCGCTCCCGCGCCGCGTCATCCAGCGTCGCGGTGGCGCGGGCCGTCAGCGCATCCAGCTCCGGGTTGGAGTAGCGGGAGTTGTTGGAGGCGCCGGTCCGCTTCTCCCGGTCGAAGGTGCCGAAGATGTTGACCAGCATGTAGCTGGCCTCCCCGGTCACGCTGCCCCAGCCGGCCAGGCGGGCATTGTGTTCCTGCCGCGCGGTGCGGGCGGCATAGGCGGCCCAGGGCAGCGATTCGACCTGGGTGCGCACCCCGACCCGCGTCCACATCTGCGCCACCGCCTGGGCGGTGCGGGCATCATTGGGGTAGCGGTCGTTCGGCGTGTGCAGCGTCAGGCGGAAGCCCTGCGGGAAGCCGGCCTCCGCCAGCATGCGGCGGGCGCCGTCGGGGTCCGGCCGCGGCGCCACCACGGCGGGGTTGTAGGAGTAGGAGCCGGGCGGCAGCCACTGGCCGGTGGGGCGCGCCGTGCCTTCCATCACGCGCTCCGACAGCGCTTCCCGGTCGATGGCGATCGAGAGCGCGCGGCGGACGCGGCTGTCCAGCATCGGGTTGCGGGGCAGGGGCCGGCCTTCATTGTCCGAGACATGCACCGGCGGGCCATCGGTGCGGGAGAAGTCGGTCATCAGGTAGATCAGGCGCAGGCCCTGGATCTCCGAGATCGTGACCCGCTGGTTCTGCCGCAGCCGGGCGATGTCGGAGCTCGGCACCTGGTCGATCACGTCGAGGTCGCCGGCGAGGATGCCGGCGGTGCGCGCCGCGTCATTGGCGATGAAGCGGTAGGAGACGCGCGCCCAGGGTTCCTGCCCGCGCCAGTAGTCGGGGTTGCGGGTGAATTCCGTGCGGTCGCCCGGGCGGTAGCTGACGATGCGGTAGGGGCCGGTGCCGATGGCGGCGCGGCCGCTGTTGTAGTCCTCCGTCGCGGCGCCTTCGCCGACATGGCGGGAGATGATCTGGATGGAGGCGAGTTCCGTCGGCAGCAGCGGATGGGGTGCCGCGGTGTGGAAGCGGATGGTGAGGGGGTCCACCACCTCGGTCCGCGTGATGGCGCGGACGAAGCCGCCGAAGCCGCCCGGGCTGTTCGGCACGTTGGGCGCGCGGGAGATGGTGAACACCACGTCATCCGCGGTGAAGGCGCGGCCGTCATGCCACTTCACGCCGGGGCGCAGCTTGAACTCCCAGGTCGTGTCGGAAATCGCGCGCCAGCTTTCCGCCAGCGCGGGCTGGATGCGGGCCTGCGCATCCTGCTCCACCAGCCGGTCGAACAGATGCATGGTCAGGCTGATATTGGGGGAGGCGTTGTAGAAATGCGGGTCGAGCGAGGTCGGCGACCCGCCGATCCCGATGGTGAGGTTCTGGGCGCCGGCGGGCAGGGAGCCCAGCAGCAGCAGGGCAGCCGCCAGCCCGGCCGGGCGTGGCAGAAGGGTCGTCATGGGCTGATTTTTCTCCCGGTTGACGTGACAGGGCTTCAACCTAGCCGCACCTGTGGCACGCTGCTACAGAAGTCGGACAGTCTGGGACCGGGGAGAACGATGATGCGGGACAGCATCCGGACCGCCGCTATGGCGGGCGTTTCGGCATTGGCCTTGGCGGTGGCGGCATCCGGGGGCGCGGCGGCACAGACGCTGACCATGGGCGTCGGCTCGCCGGTCACCTCGCTCGACCCGCATTACCACCAGCTGTCGCCCAACAATGCCGTCAGCGACATGATCTTCGACAAGCTGATCGAGACCGACGCGGCGGCGCGCAACATCCCCTCGCTGGCCACCGAATGGCGGGCGGTCGGGCCCACGACCTGGGAATTCAAGCTGCGGCCGAATGTCCGCTTCCACAACGGCAACCCCTTCACGGCGGAGGACGTGGTCTTCACGATCCAGCGCCTGCCGAACGTGCCGAACAGCCCCTCCTCCTATGCCGCCTATGCAAGGCCGATCGTCAGGATGGAGATCGTCGATCCGCTGACGATCCGCTTCCACACCGCGCAGCCCTATCCGCTGCTGCCGCTCGACATGACGAATGTCCGCATCCTGGATGCGGAGACGCATGCGAATGCGACGACGGAGCAGTTCAACGCCGGCACCATGGCGATCGGCACCGGCCCCTTCCGCGTGCAGTCCCACCGCAGCGGCGACCGCATCGAGTTCGAGCGCAACGCGACCTACTGGGGCACCGCGCCGGCCTTCCAGCGCGTCTCCTACCGCATGATCACGAATGACGCGTCGCGCACCGCCTCCCTGCTCTCGGGCGATCTCGACTTCATCGACCAGGTGCCGACGACGGACCTGGCGCGGCTGCGCGCCGACCAGCGGCTGGCGCTGTCGGAGACGGTGGGCCTGCGGCTGATCTTCCTCGGCCTGGATCACCTGCGCGCGGCGGGCGAGAATTCGCCCTACATCACGGACAATGACGGCAGGCCGCTCGGCCGCAATCCGCTGAAGGACGTGCGGGTGCGGCGCGCGCTGTCCATGGCGATCGACCGCGGCGCGATCACGAGCCGCATCATGGAAGGGGCGGCGACGCCGTCCGGCCAGTTCCTGCCGCCCGGCACCTTCAGCTATGTGCAGGAAGTGCCGCCCCCCGCATTCGACCCCGATGGCGCGCGCCGCCTGCTGGCGGAAGCGGGCTACCCCAACGGCTTCCGCATCCAGCTGAACAGCCCGAACGACCGCTACATCAACGATGCCCGCATCGCCCAGGCGATCGGCGCGATGTGGACGCGCATCGGCGTGCGCACGACGGTGGAGGCGCAGACCTGGTCCATCTTCGTCAACCGCGCCGCGCGGGCCGAATACTCCGCGCACCTCATCGGCTGGGGCTCCAACCCCGATGGCAGCCATCCGCTGCGCAACATCATGGCGACGGTGAGCAGCGAGCGCGGCTGGGGCGCTTCCAACCGCGGCCGCTATTCCAACGCGGAGGTGGACGACCTGCTGAGCCAGGCCCTGGTCGAGCTGGACGAGCCGAAGCGGGAGCAGCTGCTGATCCGCGCCCAGCGCCTGGCGCATGAGGATGTGGCCGTGATCCCGCTGCACATCCAGACCAACATCTGGGCGATGCGCCGCGGGCTGACGCATACCGCGCGCGTCGATGAGCTGACCCGGGCGCAGGATGTGCGCCCGGCCGCGGCCCGCTAGGGCGGGCGGGGCATGAGCGTCTATCTCCTCCGCCGGCTGATCCAGGCCGTCGGCGTCGTGCTCGCGATGTCGCTGATCGTCTTCATCGGCGTCTTCGCCATCGGCGATCCGGTCGAGATCCTGATCAGCCCGGATGCCGACCAGATGGAGCGCGAGCGCGCCATCAAGGCGCTCGGCCTCGACCTGCCGCTGTGGCAGCAATACGCGATCTTCCTGGGCAAGGCGCTGCAGGGGGACCTCGGCCGCAGCTTCGTGTTCAACGAACCGGCGCTGACGCTGATCATGCAGCGCATGCCGGCGACGCTGGAGCTCGCCTTGGCCGCCACCATCGGCGCCATCCTGATCGGCCTGCCGCTCGGCCTCTATGCCGGGCTGCGGCCGAACAGCGTGGGGTCGAAGGCCATCATGGCGGGCTCGATCCTCGGCTTCTCCCTGCCCACCTTCTGGGTGGGGCTGATGCTCATCATGGTCTTCGCCGTGCAGCTGGGCTGGCTGCCCTCCACCGGGCGGGGCGAGACGGTGACCATCCTCGGCACCCGCTGGTCCTTCTTCACGCTGGACGGGCTGGCGCACATGGTGATGCCGGCGCTGAACCTGGCGCTGTTCAAGATCAGCCTCGTCATCCGCCTGACGCGCGCCGGCGTGCGGGAGACGATGCTGATGGACTACGTGAAGTTCGCGCGCGCCAAGGGGCTTTCCCCCTTCCGCGTCACCTTCGTGCACGTCTTCAAGAACATCCTGATCCCCGTCGTCACCGTCACGGGGCTGGAATTCGGCAGCACCATCGCCTTCTCCGTCGTGACGGAATCGATCTTCGCCTGGCCCGGCATGGGCAAGCTGATCATCGACAGCATCAACGTGCTCGACCGGCCGGTGATCGTCGCCTACCTCATGATCATCGTGCTGATGTTCATCACCATCAACCTGATCGTGGACCTCACCTATTCGGTGCTCGATCCGCGCGTCCGGCTGGAGGGCAAGTGACATGAGTGCCGTTGTCGGAACACCGCCGGTCGTCCCGGCGAAGGACAAGGTCGAGACCCCCTTCCAGCGCTTCGTCTCCGAATTCGCGGAATCGAAGCTGGCGATGCTGGGGCTGGTGGTCTTCACCATCATCGCGCTGGTCGCGATCCTGGCGCCCTGGATCTCGCCCCAGAACCCCTATGACCTGGCGGTGCTGGACATCATGGATGGGCGGCTGGAGCCCGGGTCCAAATCCGGCGATGGCGACCTGACCTTCTGGCTCGGCACGGACGACCAGGGGCGGGACATGCTGTCCGGCATCATGTACGGGCTGCGCATCTCCCTCACCGTCGGCGCCGGCTCCGCCTTCATCGCCTGCATGGTCGGCGCCTCGCTCGGCCTGCTCGCGGCCTATGCCGGCGGCAAGACCGACAGCGCCATCATGCGCATCGTCGATCTCCAGCTCTCCTTCCCCTCCATCCTCGTCGCGCTGATGATCCTGGCCTTCCTCGGCAAGTCGATCACCAACGTCGTCATCGCGATCGTCGTCGTCGAATGGGCCTATTACGCCCGCACGGTGCGCGGCACGGCGCTGGTGGAGCGCCGGCGCGAATACATCGAGGCCGCGGAATGCCTGGCGCTGCCCAAGCGCCGCATCCTGTTCGGCCACCTGCTGCCGAACTGCCTGCCGCCGCTGATCGTCATCGGCACCATGCAGGTCGCGCGCGCCATCGCGCTCGAAGCCACGCTTTCCTTCCTCGGCCTCGGCGTGCCCATCACGGAGCCCTCGCTCGGCCTGCTGATCGCGAATGGCTACGAATACATGCTCAGCGGCAAGTACTGGATCAGCTTCTATCCGGGCATCGCGCTGCTGATCACCATCGTCTCCATCAACCTGGTCGGCGACCAGTTGCGCGACGTGCTGAACCCGAGGCTGAAGAAGTGAGCGCGGCTACCCTCGAGGTCCGGAACCTCTGCACGCATTTCTTCACCCGCGCGGGCGTGGTGAAGGCGGTGGACGACGTCTCCTTCACCGTCCGGCGCGGGCAGGTGCTGGGGCTGGTCGGCGAATCGGGATCGGGGAAGACCGTGACGGGCTTCTCCATCATGGGGCTGGTGGATGCGCCGGGGCGCATCGTCTCCGGCAGCATCCTGTTCCAGGGGAAGGACCTGGCGACGGTGTCGGAGGAGGAGATGCGGCACCTCCGCGGCAACCGCATCGCCATGATCTTCCAGGACCCGATGATGACGCTGAACCCGGTCCTGCGCATCGACACGCAGATGATCGAGACGGTGCTGGCGCATGAGAAGGTGCCGGAGGAGGAGGCGCGGCGCCGCGCGCGCGACGCGCTCGGCATGGTCGGCATCCCCTCCCCGGAGGAGCGGCTGAAATCCTACCCGCACCAGTTCTCCGGCGGCATGCGCCAGCGCGTGGCCATCGCCATCGCGCTGCTGCACCGGCCCGACCTGATCGTGGCGGATGAGCCGACCACCGCGCTCGACGTCACCATCCAGGGGCAGATCCTGGCGGAGGTGCAGAAGCTCTGCGCCACCACCGGCACGGCGATGATCTGGATCACGCATGACCTCTCCGTGGTCGCGGGCCTGGCCGACGACATCGCGGTGATGTACGCGGGCAAGGTCGTCGAATACGGCGATGTGGGGGAGGTGCTGGACAAGCCGCTGCATCCCTACACCCATGGGCTGATCGGCAGCGTGCCGTCGCGCAACAAGCGGGGCGAGCCGCTGCGCCAGATTCCGGGCATGACGCCCTCGCTCCTCAACCTGCCCGAAGGCTGCGCCTTCCGCGCCCGCTGCCCGCGCGCCCAGGCGGATTGCGCGCAGCGGCCCGAGCTGACGGAGTGGCTGCCCGCCCGCTTCGCCCGCTGCCACCACCCGCATCGCGAGGAGGCCGCCGCGGCATGAGCGCGACCGACGAGCAGATCTACGCCACCCGGACCTTCACCGACACCGAAGTGCCGATGATCGAGCTGAAGGGCGTCTCCCGCCGCTTCGCCAAGAAGCTCGACATCGCGGCCAAGCTCGCCCGCCGGCTCGGCGCCGATGTGCGGGAGGAGGTGGTGCATGCGGTGGACCAGGTGGACCTCCGCGTCCGCAAGGGCGAGGTGGTGGGCCTGGTCGGCGAATCCGGCTGCGGCAAATCGACGCTGGGGCGCATCGTGGCGGGCATCCTGCCGCAATCCGATGGCCAGGTCCTCTGGAAGGGCCAGGATGTCGCCGGCCTGCATGGCGATGCCGAACGCACGGCGAAGCTGCGCCGGCAGATGATCTTCCAGGACCCCTATGCCAGCCTCAATCCGCGCATGAAGGTGGCGGACATCGTGGGGGAGGCGCCGCAGGTCCATGGCCTGATCAAGCGCGGCGGCTTCGACGAGTATGTCGATGAACAGATGCGCCGCGCCGGGCTCGACCCCGCCTTCAAGCGCCGCTACCCGCACCAGTTCTCGGGCGGCCAGCGGCAGCGCATCGGCATCGCCCGCGCGCTCGCCGTGCAGCCGGAATTCATCGTCTGCGACGAGGCGGTGGCGGCGCTCGACGTCTCCATCCAGGCGCAGATCCTGAACCTGTTCATGCGGCTGCGGCGGGAGCTCGACCTCACCTACCTCTTCATCTCGCACGACCTCGGCGTGGTGGAGCATCTCAGCGACCGCGTCGTGATCATGTATCTCGGCCGGGTCGTGGAGGAGGCGCCGACCGAGCGCGTCTTCACCGCGGCCAACCACCCCTATACCCGCAGCCTGCTGGACAGCGTGCCGCGCATCGGCAACCGCAAGCGCGCCTTCGCGACGGTGAAGGGGGAGATTCCGTCCCCGCTCAACCCGCCCTCCGGCTGCCACTTCCACCCGCGCTGCCCGCTCGCCTTCGACCGCTGCAAGGTGGAGGTGCCGAAGCTGAAGACGGTGGATGCCCTGCACCGCAGCGCCTGCCACCTGAACGACGCGGCCTGACGGCGGCGCCCCGCGCCGGGGCGCTTGCGCGAGGGGGGGCGGTTGGGGGATCAAGGGTGCATGAGCACCCCTGCCGATATCCTCCCCCCCGGCGGCGACGCCCCCCTGCCGGAAGAGAACCTTCCGGACGAGATCCCGCTGGATGGCGCCCCGCTGGAGGAGGCGCCGCCGGACGAGGGCGGCGAGGCGGCGGGCCCGATCGACTATGTCGTGGTCAGCTTCATCGCCGACCTGCCGATGCTGCGCGTCCAGGCCCGCGGCTTCGCCCGCTTCCATGAGCCGGACGACATCGGCCGCATCATCGTCGTCAACTACGACAATGACCCGGCCACCTTCGGCCAGCGCTTCGAGGCGGAGATCAGGCCGCTCTACGGCGCGCTGGCGGAGAAGGTGCAGCTGGTCCGGGCGGATGCGCTGCTGCCCGCCATGGCCGGGGCGCGCCGCGGCTGGCGCCGCCAGCAGGCGCTGAAGCTGGCGGCGTGCCGCCTGGCGGAAGCGCCGGTGACCATCGCCATCGAGAGCAAGAACCACCTGGTGCGGCCCGCCGGCAAGGCGATCTACCGCACGGCGGAGGGCCGGCTGATCGTGCCGGCGCGGCCGCGCTGGGCGGCGTCGGAGGCTGCCCTCGCCTATTTCGGCGTGGCGGAGGAGGCCTGGCCGGACCATGTGGCCAATGTGCTGTCCCCCTATCCGCTGCTGACGGCGCAGGTCCTGTCCTTGCTGGAGGAGCTGGAGCGGCGGGGCGAGGACCTGGCCACGCTGTTCGAGACGCGGACCGAGTTCAGCGACTTCGCGCTCTACCATGCCTGGCTGGTGGCGCAGGGGCTCGGCAGCCTCTACGACCTCTATGCCCCGGTGATCGCCACCGAACTCGCCCCGCGCCGGTCGGACAATGCCGATCGCCTGCTGCGCCGCGTGATGGCGCAGATGGACCTGCCGCATGTCCATTGGCTGGGGATCGACCGGAAGGTGAGGGAGGTGCCGCCCTCGGTCAAATACGTCGTCACCGGGCTGTGGCAGGAACTCGGCCTGACCGAGACGACCGCCGAGGGCGCCGCCATCCTGTCCGCCGGCACCGCCACGCATGGGGCGCCGGAGGGGGCGGAGCCGGAGGAGTCGGCCGAGGCCGAGGAGGCGCCGGAAGCCGCGAGGCCGCCCGCCGCCCCGGCCGTGGCGGCGGTCGATCCCGTCGATGCCGTGCTGATCCCGGGCTTCCGCACGGGGCGGGAGACGCTCGACATCCTCAAGGTCTTCGCCGCGCTGTCGGGGCCGCGGGTGCTCGACCTCGGCGGCTATCGCGGCGGATCGACGCTGGCGATGGCGCTGCTCGGCAAGCAGGTGGAGGCGCTGGTCGAGGGCCGCTTCTGGCCCGAGCGCCTGGCGCCGATCCTGGAGCCGCGCGGCATGCGGGCGCTGAACCTGCCCTACGCGCAGTATGAGCCGGAGGCGCCCTTCGATGGCATCTGGGCGTCCCATGTGCTGCAGAACGAGCGCAATCCCGGCCTGTTCCTGGACCGCTGCCGGCGGCACCTGGCGGATGACGGATGGCTGGCGGTGGTGGCGCCGCCGCCGCGGTCCCGCATCACGGCGGGGAAGGTCAATCCGGGCTGGAACCTGGGCGCGCTGATGTATGCGCTGCTGGCCGCGGGCTTCGACCTGACGCGCGGCCATTTCGTGACGCATGGCTTCAACGTGGTGGCCTTCGTGCCGAAGGCGGCGCGCGTGCTGGAACGCCCGGCGGATGCCTTCGCCGACCCCTCGCTCTGGCCCTTCAAGCTGGATGCGCGGCGCGGCTTCGAGGGTGACATCCCCGACTGCAACTGGCCGGCGGAGTTCCGGGAGCGGATGGCGACGGGCCTGTCGGAACTGGCGCAGGAGGGACCGGAGGCCGCGCTGGAGGAAGCGCGCCGCCTCGCCCGCATCTGGGTATAGCCGACCGGGGCCTTTCCCCCGGCGGATGGCGCCCGGGGAAGGCCAGCGCCTTCCCCGACTGCCCCTCAGGTCCGCTTCTGCGCCGGCTCCCGCGCCGTGCCGCGCCCGCGCCCCGGCGGGTCCGAGGGATCGCTGTCCGACACGCCGCTGGCCGGCGGCCGGCTGCCGCCCCGCCCGCGTCCCGGCGGGTCGTTCGGGTCCGTGTCGGTCGGGCCGGTGGCGCCCTTGGTGCCGGGGCGGCTGCCGCCGCGGCCGCCATTGACGGCGTCGGAGGGGTCGCTGTCCGTCACCCCCGTGCGCGGCTGGCGGCCGCCATTGGGCGGGTCGTTCGGGTCGCTATCCGTCACGCCCGTGGTGCCCTGGCGGCTGCCGCCGCGGCCCTGGCCGGGCGGGTCGCTGGGGTCGCTGTCGGAGGTGCCGGTATTCGGCCGGTTGCCGCCGCGGCCGCGGCCCGGCGGGTCGCTCGGATCGCTGTCGGAGGGGCCGGCCTGGGGCCGGTTGCCGCCGCGGCCCTGGCCGGGCGGGTCGCTCGGGTCGCTGTCGGAGGGGCCGGCCTGGGGGCGGCTGCCGCCGCGGCCATTGCCGGGTTCGTCGCTCGGGTCGCTGTCGGTCAGGCCGGAGCGGGCGGGCGGGGGGCTGGCGCCGCCGCCCTTGCCGGAGCCGGGGCTGCCGCCGCCGCCGGATTTGGCGCCCTGCGCGGCCGCCGCCCCCGGCAGCGCCGCGGCACCGCCCAGGCTCGCCAGTCGCAGGACCAGCAGGCGGCGAAACAGGGGGGACCCATCGGATACGGACATTCGGCGCTCCTTCCTGCCCCCATGTTCCGGTGCCGGCGGGCTTGCGACAAGACCTTTCCAGGGTGGCGGGGCTGCGGCGGCACCGTGGCGGCCGCGCCTTCATCGCCGCCGCCCGGGCCCGGTTCCCGGCGCGCCCGCCCGGGCTTGTCCCCGGGGGTGTGCCCTGCCGGCCGCGCGCGTTATCATGGGCGGGACAAGCGGGGGGCGGGGCATGCGACGCTGGATGCTGGTGGTGGGGATGGCCTTGGCGCTGGGGACCAGCGCCGATGCGCAGCAGGGCGATCCGCCGCATGCCTGGGTCTTCGGGTCCTGGACCGGCGGCGTCTTCCCGCCCGGGGAGACGAGCGGCCCGCGCTGCACCGGCCAGCCCAGCGTCATCTTCACGCGCGACGTGGTCATGCGCGCCTCGGTGTTCGAGGTGCCCTACCGCCAGCGGCTGATCGAGACGGTGGCGACGGCGCCGGATGTCCTCGAATTCCGGCTGGTGCCGGTGGCGCCGCAATCCGGGCCACTCGGCGCGCGGCTGCCGCCGGATATCGGCTTCGGCTGCCCCGGCGGGCCGAACACGCTGCGGGTGGAACGGCGCGGGCCGAACGAGATCGTCTTCCCGAATTGCGCGGAATTCCCCTCTCCCCTGCTGCGCTGCGTGGGGAATTGAGGCGCATGCGCATCGCGCTGATCCATGCGCTGCGGCATTCGCCGCCGCCGATCGAGGCCGCCTTCCGGGAATTCTGGCCCGAGGCGACGCTGATGAACCTGCTGGATGACAGCCTCTCGGCCGACCTGGCGCGGGATGGGGCGCTGACGCCGGCGATGACGGAGCGCTTCCTGACGCTCGGCCGCTATGCCGTGGGGACGGGGGCGCAGGGCATCCTGTTCTCCTGTTCCGCCTTCGGGCCCTGCATCGATGCGGTGGCCGCGGCGCATCCGGCCCTGCCGGTGCTGAAGCCGAACGAGGCGGCGATCGAGGAGGCGGTCGGGCATGGCCGCCGGATCGGGCTGCTGGCGACCTTCGCGGGCACGCTCGCTTCCATGCCGCCGGAATTCCCGCCGGGGGTGGAGCTGGTGACATGCCTCGCGCCGGGCGCGCTGGCGGCGCTGGATGCCGGGGACCTGGCGACGCATGACCGCCTGGCGGCGGAGGCGTCCCGCGCGCTGGCCGGTTGCGACGTGGTGCTGCTGGGGCAGTTCAGCCTGGCCCGCGCGGCGGGGCTGGTGGCGCAGGCCACGGGGCGGCCGGTGGTGACGACGCCCGGGAGCGCGGTGCGCAAGCTGAAGCAGGCGATGCTGGCGACGGCCTGACCGGGTTCAGGGGCGGCGGGGCGGCGGCGGCGCGGCCTCGTCCGGGTTGCGGCCCTCGCGCCGCGCTTCCTCCCGCTTCGTCTGGTTCTTCATGACCTCGGGGTCGAGCGTGCGGGCGAAGGCGGCCATGGCGTCCAGCCTTTCCTGCTGGCCGGAGCGCGGCGGCAGCGCGGCTTCCGCCGGCGCCGTCCAGGGGGAGGCATCGCCGGCGAAGGCGGGGGCGTGTTCCGGCTTCCAGGGGGCGAGGGTGGCGTCGGGGTCCGGGCTGTCCTCCGCCGGCGGGGGATCTTCCGCGATCTCCGGCAGCGGCCCCGGGTCATGGCCGCCGGCGTAGCGGACCAGCGCCTCGATCCGCCGTTCGATCGGCGGATGGGTGGCGAACCAGCCGACATTGCGGCTGAGCGCCCGGTCATGCAGGAACAGGGCGCGGACCTGTTCGGCGACGTCGGGGAGTTGCGGGCGCTGCGCGACCTTGCGGAGCGCGCTGATCATGGCATCGGCGTCCTGCGTCATCTCCACCGCGCCGGCATCGGCCAGGTATTCGCGGTTCCGCGACAGCGCCATGCGCAGCACGATGGCCAGCACATGCGCCATCACCGCGATGACGATGGCGATGAGGATGAGCACCACGACGACGCCGGCGCCGCCGCTGTTGCCGCGGCTGGAGGAGGAGGACGAGGACGAGGACGAGGAGGAGGAAGACCGGCCGCTGCCGAGCCGGACATGGCGCATCGCCTTCAGGATGTTCCAGACGCCATCGGTGACGAGGGTGATGACGCCGCAGAAGACTGTGGCGATGACGCCGAGCCTGGCATCGCCGTTGCGGATATGCGCGAGTTCATGCGCCAGCACGGCCGACAATTCCCGGTCATCCAGCGAATCCATCAGCCCGCGCGTGACCGCGACCATGGAGCGGTCGGGCGTCAGCCCCGCGGCGAAGGCGTTGCGGGCGGGGCTTTCGATGACGGACAGCCGCGGCAGCGTCATGCCGCGGGCGATGCAGAGTTCCTCCGCCAGGCGCCAGAGGCGGGGCTCGTCGCGCGGGTCGGCGACGCGCTTCGCGCCGGACGCGATCTCCAGGATGCGGAGATTGGCGCGCCAGGCGATGAGGAACCAGAGCGCGGCCACCACGAGGGCCAGCGGGATGATGACGGGCAGCAGCCGCCAGGCCTGCGCCAGGCCCTTGGCGATGGAGGGGGCGTCCCAGGCCACCAGGAACAGCGCGATGGCATAGCCCATCGCGACCAGCAGGAAGGGGAAGCCGGCCAGCAGCAGGATGGACCGCAGCGCGGTGTTCCATCCATGGGTGCGAAGGCCGGTTGCCTGCACGGGGCTAGAACTTCACCTGCGGCGCCGTGTTGACGGCCGCGCGCTCATTCTCCGCCAGCTCGAAGAAGCCGCGCGGGGTGAAGCCCAGGCTGCCCGCGAAGAAGACGGCGGGGATGGACTGGATGGCGCTGTTGAACTCCGCCACCGCGCTGTTGAAGAAGCGCCGCGCGGCGGCGATCTTGCCCTCCACCGCCGACAGCTCCCCCTGCAGGGACAGGAAGTTCTGGTTGGCCTTGAGGTCGGGATAGGCTTCCGACAGGGCGAAGAGCCGGCCGAGCGCGCCGGAGAGCTGGCCCTCCGCGGCGGAGGCCGCTTCCGGCCCCTGGGCGGTGACGGCGGCGTTGCGCGCCTGCACCACGGCATCCAGCGTGCCGCGTTCATGCGCGGCATAGCCCTTCACCGTCTCCACCAGATTGGGGATCAGGTCATGGCGCTGCTTGAGCTGGACCTCGATATCCGCCCAGGCCTGGCCGGTCGACTGACGCAGCGCCACCAGGCGGTTGTAGACCATCACCAGCCACAGCAGCAGCAGGACGACGATCCCGAGAATGACCCATTCCATCGCGCGGCTCCCCAATGCGGCGGGAGCCTAGCGCGCGATGGTTTGCCAAGGAATTCACGCGGCCCTTGGGTCCGTGTCGCCGCGTTTCACGCGGCGCGGGCTGACAGGATGGCATGGGCCCGGCGGAAGGCATCGGCCATGCTGGGGCCGGGCATGGCGCCGCTGAACAGCAGGTGCCGGTCCATGAGGAAGCTCGGCACGCCATCCAGGCCCGCGCGCCGGGCGGCCATGTCCTCGGCCAGCACCTCCTGCACGCCCTCATCGGTCGCCAGCATGGCGGCGGCGCCATCGAGGCCGGCTTCCGCCGCGACCGCGGCCAGCACGGCATGGTCGCCGATGTCCCGGCCCTCGTGGAAATAGGCGCGGAACAGCGCCTCCACCACCGCGTCCTGGCGGCCGGCGGCTTCCGCGGCGCGGATCACGCGATGGGCGGCGACGGTGTTGGGGGTGCGGATCATGCGGTCGAAGCGGAAATCGAGGCCCACGGCCTTCCCCGCTTCCACCAGGCGGGCATCCATCTGGCGGCTGCGCTCCAGCGAACCGAACTTGCGTTCGCGATAGGCGGCGCGGTCCACGCCCTCCGCCGGCATGTCGGGGTTGAGCTGGTAGGGCCGCCAGCGGACGACGAAGTGCAGGCCCTGGTCGCGCAGCTCCGCCAGCGCGGCTTCCAGGTTGCGCTTGCCGATCCAGCACCAGGGGCAGATGGCGTCGGAGATGACGTCGATGGTGCCGGACGGCGCGGCGACGGGCGCGACCGGCTGGGGCGCGGCGGCGGCGGGGCCGCAGCCATCGGCGGTGCAGAACTCGGCGTTGCTGTCATCCATGGCGGTGGCTCCTAGAGGTTGGCGAGGCGGCCTGGCACCTGGGCCAGCACCTCCAGCCCCGCATTGGCGAAGGCCAGGCGGATATGGCGATCCTGCCCCGGTCCGAAGAAGGGGCCGGGCAGGCCCATCAGCCCCTGTTCCGCCGCCAGCTTTTCCGCGGAGGCCAGGGCATCCGGCGCGCCTTCCGGCAGGCGGAGATAGGCGAAATAGGTGCCGATGGCATCGAGCCGCCAGCCCGGCAGTTGCGACACGCCATCGCGGAAGGCCCGCGCGCGGTCCGCCATCAGCGCGCGGTTGCCATCCCGCCAGTCCCGCAGCGCGGGGATGGCCCAGGTGAGCGCCGTCTGTGCCGGCCGGGGCGGGCAGATCTGGAAGGTGTCGAGCGCCTTGTCGAGCTCCGCCCGGAAGGCCGGGCCGCTGGCGATGGCGCCCAGGCGGTGGCCCGGGATGCAGTAGGATTTCGAGAAGCTGTAGAGATGCACCAGCACGTCGCCCCAGCCCGGGTCCTGGAACAGGGAATGGGGCGGCGACTGGTCGGGGCGGAGGAAGTCCCGGTAGGTCTCGTCCAGCACCAGCATGGCGCCGCGGCGGCGGCAGAGATCGGCGAAGGCCTGGATGACCTCCGGCGGATAGACGGCGCCGGTCGGGTTGTTGGGGCTGACGAGCACCACGGCCTTGATGGTCGCGGCCTGCATGATGAGTTCCGCCATGGCGGGGTTCGGCACGAAGCCGTCCTCCGCCCGCGTCGGCAGGGGCACGGCGCGCACGCCCTGCATGGTCAGCGCCATCTCGTGGTTGAAATACCAGGGGGTGGGCAGCAGCACGCCCTCGCCCTCCGCCGCCAGCACGGCCATGGTCATGGCGAAGGCCAGGTTGCAGCCGGCGGTGATGGCGACGTCGCGGCCCTGGATGGGCGCGCCGTAGAAGCGGGCCATGTCGTCCGCCAGCGCGTCGCGCAGCGCCCCGTCGCCGGCGATGGGGCCGTAGCCCGCGCAGGCCGGGCTGGCGGCGGCCTCGCCCAGCTTCGCCAGCAATTCGGGCGGCGGCGGGTAGCCCGGCACGGCCTGGGTCAGGTCGAGCGCCGGGCCCGCCTGGCCGGCATAGCGGGCGGCCCAGGCGCGGGCGGCGGGGATGGGCGGGGCGGAAACGGCGCGGATGCGGGCGGAGAGGCTCATGGGGGGACGGTGACGCCGGGCGGGGCGAGCGGCAAGCCGTCCTCGATCAGCGGCCTTCCCGTGACCTGGCGCCAATGGTGCCAGAGCAGCCGCGCGGCCAGCCCCCGCCAGGGCTGCCAGCGCCGGGCGTATTCGGCCAGCGCCCTGGGCTTCGGGCGTTCATCCAGCCCCTTCAGATGCACCACGCTGGCGGCCAGCGCGATGTCGCCACTCGGGAAGATGTCGCGCCGGTCATGGGCGAAGAGCAGATGCACCTCCGCCGTCCAGCGGCCGAGGCCGCGCACGGCCGAGAGATGGGCCACCGCCTCCTCATCCCCCATCGTGCCGAGCGCATCGATCCGCAGCGTGCCGTCCCGAATGGCGGTGGCCAGCGAACGCGCATGCGCGGCCTTGGGGCGGGACAGGCCGGCCACGCCGCAGAGCGTCGCATCGTCCAGCGCCAGCAGCCCGGCGGGGTCCAGCGCGCCGGGGATGGCGGAAAGCCGCCCCCAGATGGCGCCGGCCGCCTGGTTGGAGATCTGCTGCCCGCAGATGGTGCGCAGCAATCCGGCGAAACCGGCGGGGCGGGACCGCCAGGGCAGGGGGCCGGCCGTCCGCTCGATGCGGCCCATGTCGGGGTCGATCACCGCGAGGGCGGCAAGCCCTTCCCGCGCCCAGTCCGGCGGATGGGGGAAGAAGGGCGGCGGGGATGGGAGGGAGGAGACCATCCCCGCCGCCACTACACGACGCCACCCCTGGGGGCGAGGGGGATCGCCGCCGCGGCGGGATGATGGGGGAAAGCCGCGGCGAAGGGGGTGGCGCCCCGTGCTTCGCATATGACCATGCGCAGGTTACCGGCGGAGGGGCCGGAAGGTCATGAAGTGCAACGCTTCGTTGCGCCCGCCGCGCCTGTCACATGCCGCAACATCCGCGCGCGGATCGCCCTTCGGCCGGCGGCGGGCTGCGCTATGTTACACGGCATGGACGCCACCGCCCCGCACATCCTGGTCGTCGATGACGACCGCGAGATCCGCGAGCTTCTGACCAAGTTCCTGGAGAAGCAGTCGCTTCGCGTCACCGCCGCGCGCGATGCGCGGGAGGCGCGGAAGCTCTGGCCGCTCGGCCGCTACCACCTGGTGGTGCTTGACCTGATGATGCCGGGCGAATCGGGCCTGGACCTGGCACGCTGGCTGCGCACGCAGTCGGAGGTGCCGATCGTGATGCTGACGGCGATGGGGGAGGAGACGGACCGCATCGTCGGCCTGGAACTCGGCGCCGACGACTATGTGGCCAAGCCCTTCAACCCGCGCGAATTGCTGGCCCGCATCCGCGCCGTGCTGCGCCGCGCGACGGCGGATAGCAGCACGGGGCCCTCGCAGGAGCCGCCGGCCAAGGTGATCCGCTTCTCCGGCTGGGTGCTGGAGCCCGCGCGGCGCCGCCTGCTGAACCCGCAGGGGGTGGAGGTGCCGCTGACCGGCGGCGAATACGAATTGCTGATGGTGCTGGTGGAGCGCCCGAACCGCGTGCTGACGCGCGACATGCTGATGGACCTGCTGCGCGGCCGCCAGGCCGGGCCCTTCGACCGCGCGATCGATGTCGCGGTCTCCCGCCTCCGCCGCAAGCTGGAGGATGACGGGCGCAACCCGCAGGTCATCAAGACCGTGCGCGGCGGCGGCTATGTGCTGGCCTCGACCGTGGAGCGTGGCTGAGCGTGTTCCGCTGGCTCCGCTGGGTCTGGCCGCGCAGCCTGGCCGGGCGCACCGCCGTGGTGCTGATATTCGGCCTGGTGGTGGTGCAGGTGGCGGGGCTCACCATCCATGCGCTGGACCGCGTGGACCTGCAGCGCCTGCAGCAGGGCAGGGAGATCTCCCAGCGCGTCTTCAGCGTCTGGCGCAGCCTGCTGCAGCTGCAGCCCGACCGCCGCGCCGGCATGCTGGCGGATCTGGAGATGCCGCCCGGGCTGCGCGCCACCTATGACGCCGAGGCGCTGGCCCGCCCCGGCTTCCCGCCGCCGCCGCCGCCGCTGATCCGCATGTTCCGGATCGAGGCGCTGATGGGCGCGCCGCCGCGGCTCCGCCCGCGGGATGTGCTGGTCTCCTTCGACCCGCGGCCGGACCTGCTGACGGTGAGCTTCCGCTTCC
This sequence comes from Falsiroseomonas ponticola, assembly GCF_016805305.1. Taxonomy (GTDB): domain Bacteria; phylum Pseudomonadota; class Alphaproteobacteria; order Acetobacterales; family Acetobacteraceae; genus Falsiroseomonas; species Falsiroseomonas ponticola. The sequence goes on from NZ_JAERQN010000003.1 coordinate 520,718, forward strand.
CCGACCAGGGCTGGCTGAACCTGCGGCTGGAATTCCCGCCGCCGCGGCCCTGGCATTCCGAGCATTTCCTCTTCGCCTTCGTTCTGATGACGCTGACGGCGGCGCTGCTGACCATCTGGGCCGTGCGCCGCCTGACGCGGCCGGTGCGGTCCCTGGCGGAGGCCGCGAACCGCCTGGGCCGGGACGTGAACGCCCCGCCGCTGCCGGAGGACGGGCCATCGGAGGTCGCGACCGCGGCCAAGGCCTTCAACACCATGGCGGAGCGCATCCGCCGCTATGTCGGCGACCGCACCCAGATGCTGGCCGCCATCGGGCATGACCTGAAGACGCCGATCACGCGCCTGAAGCTGCGGGCCGAGTTCCTGGACGATGACGAGCAGCGGCGGAAGATGCTGGCGGACCTCGATGAGATGGAGGCGATGATCGCCGCCACCCTCGCCTTCGCGCGGGACGAATCGACGGGCGAGCCCTCCGTCCCCGTGGACCTGGCCTCGCTCTGCCGCACCGTGCTGGACGAGACGGCGGATGCGCGGCCGGATTTCGCGGACTCCATCACCTATGAGGGCCCGGAACACCTGACCGTCATGGCCCGTCCGGGGGCGCTGAAGCGGGCGCTGGCGAACCTGGTGGGCAATGCCGTCGCCTATGGCGGCGCCGCGCGGCTGACGCTGGTGCCGCCCGCGACCGGGCTGGTGCGCATCACGGTGGAGGATGAGGGGCCGGGCGTGCCGGAATCGGAGCTGGAGAACGTCTTCCAGCCCTTCCGGCGCCTGGAGACGAGCCGGAACCGGGAGACCGGCGGCACCGGGCTCGGCCTGCCCATCGCGCGCAACATCCTGCGGGCGCATGGCGGGGATGTGGTGCTCAGGAACCGCCCCGCGGGCGGGCTGCAGGCGCTGGCGACCCTGCCGGTGTAAGGCCGCTCAGGGCCCGAAGAGCATCAGGGCGATCTCGCCCGCCGCCATGCTGGCGGTCAGGCCGATCAGCGACCAGCGCATCGCCTCCCGCCAGGCGGGCTCCCGCACCGCGGGGCGCGCGAGGCGCCGGCCGCGGGGCGGCAGGGGGATGCGGAGATCGGCCGGGACGGCGCCGGCCGGGAGGCGGGGGTCGAGGGCGATGGTGCTCATGGGGTGATGTGAACATAAAGGGAACATGACCGCAAGCCTGATGTTGAGGTTCTGTTCTCCAACGCACCCAGGCCCGGCACGGGTCCCTGCGCGGCCGAACCGGCCGCGCCGTGGCGCCGCATCCTCACCCATCCGTGCGAGTCGCGCCGAATCATTCCGGGGCGCGCCCCGGCGCGGGGCGGCCCCCCTTTCTTCAGGCGGCGCCCGGCGTCACGCGGCGGCGGGCTTGGCGACCGCCTGCGGCGGCGGGTCCTTCACCGGCAGGTGGATCAGGGCCGCGAAGGCGGAGGCCGCGACCCCGGCCCACCACATGGCGTCGTAGTTGCCGGTGCGGTCCAGCACCACGCCGCCGAGCCAGGCGCCGGTGAAGCCGCCGATCTGGTGGCCGAGGAAGACCAGGCCGAAGATGGTGGCCAGCCAGCGCGTGCCGAAGTTGCGCGCCACCAGCGCGATGGTGGGCGGCACGGTGGAGAGGTAGAGCACGCCCATGAAGGCGGAGAAGATCAGCACCGTGGTCGTCGTCTTCTCCACCATCATGAAGGCCGCCATCAGCACGCCGCGGGACGCGTAGATCAGCACCAGCAGCTCCCGCCGCTTCCAGCGCTGCGTGAGTTCGCCGGCGCCGAGCGAGCCCACGATGTTGAACAGCCCGATCAGGCTGATCGCCCCGGCGCCGACCGCGACGGGCAGGCCGCAGGTATGCACGAAGCCGGGCAGGTGGGTGGTGAGGAAGGAGATGTGCAGCCCGCAGACGAAGAAGCCGAAGAAGAGGAACCAGAAGCTCGGCGTGCGGAAGGCGCGCTTCAGCGCATCGGTGGCGCTTTCCTCGCTGGCGGTGACGACCTTGGTGCGCGGCGGCTCCGCCAGGACGAGGGAGAGCGGGATCATCAGCAGCGCCACCGCGGCCATGCCGATCATCGTCGCCTGCCAGCCGAGCGTGGCGATGCCGAGCCCCGCCATGGGCACGACGAGGAACTGGCCGAAGGAGGAGCCGGCGGTGCCGAGGCCTGCGGCGCGGCCTCGCTGGCTTTCTGGCAGCAGGCGCGTGAGGGTGGAGATCACCACCGGCATCCCGGCGGCGGAGACGGCGACGCCCATGATGACGCCGGCGAAGACCGTGAAGACGCCGAGATGGGTGGCGAGCGCCATGCCGAGGATGCCGCCGGCATAGAGCAGCGACCCCCCGATCACCACCGCGCGGCCGCCGAAGCGGTCCGCGAGCTGGCCGCAGATGGGCTGGCTGATGCCGTTCATCAGCACCTGCAGCGCGATGGCGAAGGAGAAGCCGGAGGCGGTCCAGAGGTTCTGTTCCGTCATCGGCGCCAGGAAGAGGCCGAAGGAGTTGCGCAGCCCCATCGCGAGGGCCGCGCAGAGCACGGCACAGGTCATCAGCAGGCCGGCGGAGATGGCGGGCCGCGTGGTCATGGGTCGGGGTGTCCTGACAATGCGCGCCGAGTGTCACACCCCGGGCGGGGCTTCTCAATCATGGAAGCCCGCGCCAGGCCCCAGCCTGCCGCATTGCGGCATGCGCCCCACGCAGGGCGCGCGGCGTTCAGCCGCCCTTGCGGATGGCGATGCCGAAGGAGGTGGCGATGAAGCGATCGACGTAGAGCTTGATGTGCGGCAGGCCGTGCGGGGGCAGGTCCACCACCTCATCCATCGCGTCGTAGCCAGTGTGCAGGTTCAGCGGCAGCACCTGGTGGCCCTGCGCGGCCAGGTGGGCGCAGAGCGCCTCCAGGTCCCGCCGCCGCGCCAGCGTATGGGGGCCGTTCTCCAGCGTGTCGCCGTTGGAGCTCAGGTTCACGTCCAGCGTGTGCACGGCGAAGCCGCCGGGCTTCACGCTGCGCAGGCTGGCCTCCACGAAGGCCATGCCGCGGTCGATGGAGCCGAGATGCGGGATGGCCGCCATCGACCAGCAGCAGTCGAACTGCCCGTCCAGGCTGGCCGGGATGTCGTTCATGTCCACCGCGCCGAATTCCACCAGGCGCTCGAAATCATCGAGGTGGACGATCTGGTTGTGGAACAGGTCGCCGAGCCCGCTGGCATGCTGGTTCGCGGCGCGCCACCGCGCCTGGCTGGCGGAATCGCCCGGCGGCTCGTCCGTCGCCAGCACCTCCACCCCGCGGGAGGCGAGGAGGGAGGGGATGCGTTCGCGCCCGCAGCCGAAGCCGATCGCCCGCCGGCCGAGCCCGATCATGCCGTGGGAGGCGAGGACGGAGGTGATGTAGGCCATCTCCCAGGTCCGCCGGTGCGGATGGGCGTGGACGGACAGCGCCTCCGCGATCTCGGCGAAGACGGGTTCCTTGAACTGGCTGCCGGTGCAGAACTGGCTCACCGGCTCATCCAGCGTCGGCTGTTCGAACTTCCAGGCGATGTCGGCGCGGGGCGGGCGCAGCAGGAAGCCCGGCATGCCGAAGCGGCGGCGGCTGCCATCGAAGCTGTCCAGGAACTGGCGGAATTCCCAGGTTTCCGCGAAGGCGCGGCGCAGGCCATCGATGGTGTGGTGCCCGCTATGGAGGCTGATCTCCTCCTCATCCGCCGGCTCCCGGCCGCAGAACAGGCGGATCGCCCAGGCGGCGGCCTCGCGCGCGGTGTCGTTCCCCGCGCGGAACTCCTCCCTCGCCGCGCGTGCCCCGCCTTCTTCCCGATCCGACGCTGCCATCACAATCCCTTCGCGGCTTCCACGACCTGCGCGGCATGCGCTTCCGGCTTCACCTTGCGCCAGACGCGGACGACCTTGCCATCCGCGCCGACCAGGAAGCTCGACCGCTCCATGCCCATGTAGGTCTTGCCATACATCGACTTCTCCACCCAGACCCCGAAGGCTTCCGCGACCTTGTGGTCCTCGTCGGAGGCGAGGGGGAAGGTGAGGTTGTACTTGGCGGCGAACTTCTCGATCGGCTTCATCGGGTCGGGCGAGACGCCGATGACCGTCAGCCCGGTCTTGCCCAGCGCCGGCAGCGCTTCCTGGATGCCGCAGGCCTGCTTGGTGCAGCCGGGCGTATCCGCCTTCGGGTAGAAATACAGCAGGTAGGGCTTGCCCGAGAGGTCCTGGCTGCTGACGGTGCGGCCGCCGGAGGCCGGCAGGGTGAAGGCGGGGGCGGGGGCACCCTCGGCGGGACCGGTCGTCTCGGGCATGGCGGCTCTCTCTCAGGCGGGGGGGATGGTCGGGTCGCCGACATGGCGGATGAAGCTCTCCCTCACCCGCGCCGCGGCGTCCCGCATCTGTGCGCGAAGCGCCGGCTGGTCAACCGGCGGCTGTGGCAGGTGGGTGGCCAGCGCCCGCAGCAGCGCGGCGGCCACGGGTTCGGGCAGCGCTTCCTCCCGCCACTGGCCGACGGTCAGGCGGAGATGGGCGGTGATGGCACGCCACAGCCGTTCCGCCGCGACCAGCGCCTCGGCCTCCGCCGCCGGCAGGACCTTCGCGCGGGCCAGGGCGGCCAGCGCCAGGCGGGTGGTGGGGGAGAGGATGGCCGGCAGCCGCGCGGCATGGGCCACCTGCAGGGCCTGGGCGATGAACTCCACCTCGATCAGCCCGCCGGCGCGGTGCTTCACGTCCCACGGCCCCTCGCCCGGCAGGTCCCGCAGCAGGCGGGCGCGCATGGCGGTCGCATCCGCCAGCACCTGGCGTGCATCGGCGGGGCGGATCTGCGCCTGGCGGATCGCGGCTTCCACCCGCCGCTTCAGCCCCGGCGCGCCGGCCACGAAGCGCGCCCGCGTCAGCGCCATGCGTTCCCAGGTCCAGGCGCTTTCGGCGTGGTAGCGTTCGAAGGCGGGCAGCGAGACGGCGACCGGGCCCTTCGAGCCGGAGGGGCGGAGCCGCATATCGACCTCGTAGAGCCGCCCTTCCGCCCCCGGCGCCGTCAGCGCGCCGACGACCTGGTTGGCGAGCCGCCCGAAATACTGGCTGGCGGCCAGCGTCTTCTGCCCGCCGGTGCTCTCCGTCGCCTCCTCCGCATGGTCATAGACCAGGATGAGGTCGAGGTCCGATCCCGGCAGCATGTCCCGCCCGCCGAGCTTGCCGAGCGCCACGACGCCGAGGTTGCCGCCCGCCACCTTGCCGTGGCGCCTGGCGAAATCCTGCGCGATGCGGGGCAGCAGCCCGCCGATGGCGGCATCCGCCAGCGCGCTGCGCGCCGTGCCGGCCTCATCCACGTCGATCCGGCCTTCCAGCGCCGCCGCATCGATCTCGAACTTCCGTTCCGTCACCAGGCGGCGGGCGGCTTCCAGCGCTTCCTCCAGGAAGCGGGCATCCTTCACCAGGGCGGGCAGGGTGGCGGTGGGGTCCGCGCCGGCGGTGTTGCCCGAGGGGCTGAACACGCCGCCCACGCCGGCCAGCAACCCGTCCAGCGCGGCCGCGTTGCGACTGAAATGATCCGCCAGTTGCGGCGCCGCCCCCAGCACGAAGGCGAGCCGGTCCAGCAATGCCGGGTTGCGCGCCAGCAGGCTCAGCACCTGCACGCCGGCGGGCAGCCGCCCCAGCGCGGCATCCAGCCGCAGCAGCGCCGCGTCCGGCTGCGGCTGGCGGCCGAAGGCGGTCAGCAGCGCGGGCATCAGCGCGGTCAGCAATTCCCGCGCCCTTTCGCTGCGCGTGGCCCGCGTGCGGCCATGGTGCCAGCCCCGCACCACGCCCGCGATGGCGGAGGGATTCTGGAAGCCGAGGCCGCGCAGCGTCTCCAGCGTGCCCGGATCATCCTCCACCCCGGTGAAGACCAGGTCGCCCCCCGCCCCTTCCCCGGCCGAGAGGTCGGGCGCTTCCTCGAACAGCCCGGCATAGCGGCGCTCGACCTTCGTCAGGTGGCCGACCAGGGCGGCGGCGAAGCTGGCCGCGCCGTCGAAGCCCATGAAGGAGGCGATGAGGGCGAGCCCGGCCTCATCCTCCGGCAGCCTGTGCGTCTGGCGGTCCGCCACCATCTGCAGCCGGTGCTCCACCGTGCGCAGGAATCCGTAGGCATCGGCGAGGTCCGCGGCCGCGCGGCGGTCGATCTTGCCGGCCGCGGCCAGGGCGGCAAGCGCGCCGAGCGTGGTGGGGTCCCGCAGCCCGGGGTCCCGCCCGCCCCAGATCAGCTGCAGCACCTGGGTGGTGAACTCGATCTCCCTTATGCCGCCGCGGCCGAGCTTCACGTCATGCCCCGCCACCTGCACGCTGGCATGCGCGCCCTTGTGGCCCTTATGGGCGTGGATCTGGCGCTTGATGGAATGGATGTCCGCGACCGCCGCGAAATCCAGGTGCCGGCGCCAGACGAAGGGACGGATCTCCCGCAGGAAATGCTCGCCGAGTGCGCGGTCACCCGCGACCGGGCGCGCCTTGATCATGGCGGCGCGTTCCCAGTTCTGGCCCATGCTCTCGTAATAGACGATGGCGGCCGGCAGGCTGACGGCCAGCGGCGTCGCCGCCGGGTCGGGGCGCAGGCGGAGGTCGGTGCGGAAGACGTAGCCATGCTCCGTCCGCTCCTCCAGCAGCCGGACCAGGTCCCGCGCCAGGCGCACATAGATGGCGCCGGCCCGGTCGGCATCGTAGGCTGCGGCCTCCGGGTCGTAGAGCACCATGAGGTCGATATCCGAGGAGTAGTTCAGCTCGCGCCCACCGAGCTTGCCCATGCCCAGCACGACCAGGCCGGACCCCTTGCCTGTCGCGCGCGGGTCATGCCGTGCCGCGCCGCCCGCCAGCTTCAGGTCGCCCCGCGCCTGCGCCTCCCGCAGCAGATGCGCGCAGGCATAGTCGGTGCAGGCATCCGCGAGGTCGGACAGCGCGCCGGTGACGCGGTCGAGCGGCCAGAGGCCGAGCAGGTCCGCCACCGCCGCGATCAGCGCCGCCTGCCGCTTGGCCTGCCGGAGCAGGGAGGCGACGCCCGGGCGCGTCGCCGCCGGGTCCGCCCGGCTGAGCGGATCCAGGGCGAGCGCGAAGGTGGCGTCCGGCCCGCGTTCCATCAGGCGCAGCAGCGTGGCCGATTCCCGCAGCGCCAGGTCGGCCAGGTAGGGGCTGTGCCCGCCCAGCGCCGCCAGCAGCGCCGCCCCCTGCGCGGTGGCGCCAAAGGCACGCTCCGCCGCCCCCTTTTCCGCGAAGCGCCCGGCCAGCATGGCCGCGCCCTCCCCATCATGCGGCCGCAGCGCCAGCGGCGTGGCGGGGGGCGACCAGGCGGCGGCTTCGGCGGCGAGGGGGCTCGCCGGTATCCGGGATTTCGGCATGCCCGGGGAAGGAAGCGATGAGGGCGGCCGCGGGTCAAGTGGCGCGGGAGGCGCATTGGTGGCTGCACCGCCTCTGCGGCGTGGCCGTGCTGCTGCTGGTGCTGGCGGGCCTGGCCGCCTGGCGGCTTTCCGCCGGGCCGATCGCGCTGCCCTTCCTGGCCAGCCTGATCGAGGACCGCGCCAATGAGGGCCATGCGGAGGCGCGGCTGGAGGTCGGGCGCGTCGAGATCGGGTGGGAGGGCTGGCGCGACGGCGACCTGATGCCGGTGCGGCTGCGCCTGGCGGGCGTCCGGCTGCGGGCCGCGGATGGCAGCCTGCGGGCGGAACTGCCCGATGCCGCCATGACGCTCTCGGCCGCCTGGCTGCTGCGGGGCGAATTGGCGCCGCATACGCTGGAACTGCAGCGCCCCGCGCTCCGCCTGCGCCGCGGTGCCTCGGGGGAGGTCGCGGTCCTGCTCGGCACCCAGGCGGCGGAGGCCCCGCCCGCCGCCGATGCCGCCGCGGGAGGCGCCAGTGGCGCGGCCTCCCGCCTCGATGCGCTGGTGGCGGAGATGATGGGCGCGCCGTCGGAGGCGACGCCGATGGGCGCCCTGTCCCGCCTTCGCATCGCCGATGGCCGCATCGTGGTGGAGGACGAGGCACTCGGCGCGACCTGGGTGCTGGACCACGCGACGCTGGAGATCCGGCGCCTTTCCGCCGGCGGCGTCGCCGGCCATGGCGCCGCGACGCTGCTGCTCGGCCAGGCGCGGGTGCCGCTGACTATCACCGCGGAGGCCGCCGGCAGCCCGGCCGAGCTGAGCTTCCGGCTCGCGATCCCGGAGGTGCAGCCAGCGCTCCTCGCCGCCGCGGCGCGGCCGCTGGCGCCGCTGGCGCAGCTCGATGCCGCGACGCGGATCGAGGTGGCGGGGCGGCTCGATGCCCAGGGCGGGATCCGCCACATGCAGGCGACGCTCGGCGCCGGGACCGGGCGGCTCGACCTCGGCGGGGGCCGGGTGCTGCCGCTGGCCGGGCTCGACCTGGCGCTGGAGGGTTCGCCCGCCGCGCTGTCGATCCCCCGCGCGACCCTGCGCCTGGCCGGCGGCCCCGGCGCGCCGACGCTGACCGCCAGCGCGGAGGCGGCGCGCAGCGGCGAGGGCTGGCGCGGCGCCGCCAGCCTGGCGCTGGACCAGGTCGCGGTGGCCGACCTGCCGCGCTACTGGCCGCGCGGCCTCGGCGTCGGCCATGAACGGGACTGGATCCTGGAGAACGTCACCGCCGGCACCGCGCGCAATGGCCAGTGGCGGGCGGAGGTGGAGGCCAGCGCGGACCTCGCCCGGCTGCGCGTCACCGCCCTGTCCGGCACGCTGGATGTCGTGGACGCCACCGTCCACTGGCTGCGCCCCATCCCGCCCGCGACCGGCGCCAGCGGCACCGTGACCTTCGGGCTCGACGAGATCGCGCTGAAGGTCGGCGGCGGCCGGCAGACCCCGCCCGCCGCCGGCCAGGCCGCGGTGACGGTGCGGGAGGGGCTGGTGCGCTTCATCTTCCCGCCAGAGGGCCAGGACCGCGCGGAGATGAGCTTCGACCTGGCCGGCCCCATCCCGCAGGCGGTCGCCGTCATCCAGCATCCGCGGCTGAAGCTGTTCGACCGCCGCCCCTTCCCGGTGAAGGACCCGACCGGCAGCTTCGATGGCCGCCTGACCGTGGCCTTCCCCCTGCTGGCCGACCTGCCGGTGGAGGCGCTGCGCATCGGCGCGCGCACCCGGCTGCGGGACGTGCGGATCAGCGACGTGCTGTTCGGCCGCCCGCTGGAACGCGGCCAGGCGGAGCTGACCGTGGATACGGAGGGGCTGCGCGTCACCGGCACCGGCACGCTGGGCGGCATCAATGCCCGCCTCGGCGTGGAGATGGATTTCCGCGCCGGCCCGGCCACCCAGGTGGTGATGCGCGAAAGCGTCTCCGCCCGCACGGATGCCGCCACCATCGCCGCGCTGGGCCTGCCGCTCGATGAACTGGCGACCGGCCCGGTGGGGCTGGAGGTGCGGACGGAGCGCCGCCGCAGCGGCCAGGGCCGCGCCACCATCCGCGCCGACCTGCGCGAGGCGCGGATGGAGGTCGCGCCGCTTTCCTGGACCAAGGCGCCCGGCCAGCCCAGCGCGGCGGAGGGTGTGCTGCGGCTCAACGGGGAGAACCTGGAGGCGGTGGAGACCTTCCGGCTGGAAGCCCCGGCCCTGCTGATGCGCGGCAACGCCGCCTTCGCCCGCGGCGCCCGGCTGGAACGCGTGACGATCAACGAGGCCGCGGTGGAGCAGAGCCGCTTCGCGGGGGAGGCGAGGCCGCCCGCGCGGGACGGCGGCCCCTGGTCCCTGCTGCTGCGCGGCCCGGTGCTGGACCTGCGGCGCACCATGGCGGAGGACACGCCCGCCGCCGCGCCCCAGGCCGCCCCCCCGGCGCCGCCCGGCACCACCTGGGCGGTCGATGCGCGCTTCGACCGCACGCTGCTCGGCCCGGGGCGCGAACTCGGCGCCATGGAGGCGCGGGTGCTGGTCGATGGGCTCGGCGTGGTGCGGGAAGGCCGCGTCGCCGGCCGCGCCGGGCCGCGCGGGCCCTTCGAGGTGACGATCGCCGCCGCCGGCGCCGGCCGCGCCGTGCGGGTGACGGCGGAGGATGCGGGCGCGCTGCTCGGCAGCTTCGACGTGCTGCGGCACCTCGAGGGCGGGCGGCTGACGGTGAACGCCACCTACGCCCATAACCGCCCCGGCGCGCCGATGTCCGGCACCGCGGAGATGAGCGACTTCGCGGTGCGCAACGCGCCGGGCTTCGCCAAGCTGCTGCAGGCCCTGACCTTCTATGGGCTGGTGGAGGCGCTGTCGGGGCCGGGGCTCGGCTTCTCCCGCCTCGTCGCGCCCTTCACCCTGACGCCGGAGGAACTGACGCTGGCGGAAGCGCGGGCCTTCTCCGCCTCGCTCGGCCTGACGGCCAAGGGCACGCTGTACCGCCGGCAGCAGCGCCTGGCGATGGAGGGCACGATCGTGCCGGCCTACATCTTCAACTCGCTGCTCGGGAACATCCCGATCCTGGGGCGCCTCTTCTCCCCGGAAACGGGGGGCGGGCTGTTCGCGGCGACCTTCCGGGTCTCGGGGCCGGTGGATGACCCGCAGGTGAGCGTGAACCCGCTGGCGGCGCTGACGCCGGGATTCCTGCGGGGGCTGTTCGGGATCGGGCAGGCGCCGCCGTAGGGCAGGACGTGGGGGAACGCTGTTGCCCCATGCCCATCAGGGACTCGCGGGGGAACTCCGTCCCCCCGCACCCCCCGGCCAGGGCCGAACCGGCCTGGACCGTCGCCAGGGGGGATCAGGCGAAGGCGGCGACGGCGGCCGCCACGGCGGCACCGACCGGCAGCGCGATCCATTCCCGGGCGGTCAGCTGCATGGCCAGCACCGTCGCGATACTGCCCGCGGCGATCGGCGCGCCGCCCTTCGCCACCGCCACCGCCGCCACCGCGATGAAGAGGTTCCCCGGCGCCGCCCGCAGCACCCGGTCCATCAGCGGCGAAACCCCCAGCGCCCGCGCCGCCAGCCAGCCGCCGACCCGCATGGAAAAGGTCAGCGCCGCCAGCGCCAGCACCACGATCCAGGGCCAGGCATCACCCGTCATCGCGCAGCACCGCCACCGCCGTGCCCGCCGCGCCGCCGGCCAGCATCGCCCAATGCGCCGCCAGGAAGGGCAGGGCCAGCAGCGCCACGGCGGCGGAGGCCGCCCAGGGCAGCGCCGTCCCCCGGCCGCGCCACTGGTCCGGGATATAGGCGACGATGAAGCCCAGCGGGATGAAGGCCGCCGCCGCCGCCCAGGCACCGGCCAATGAGAAGGCGGCGCCGAAGCCGATGATGGTGCCGCCCACCCAGCCCACCACCGTCACCGCGCTGGCGCCGAACAGGATGCCGGCGTCGGGCCGGCCGCGCTCGGCCTCCCCGGCCGCGATCAGCCAGGTGGCGTCGCCATAGATCGCAAGCCCCGGCAGCATCCTGCGCCAGGGCAGGCCCGGATAGAGCGTGGCGAGCCGCGCCCCCATGACGAGGTAGCGGAGGTTCACCGCCCCCGCCGCCAGCAGGATGGCCAGCAACGGCGGCACGGCGGACCAGAGCTGCAGCGCCAGCGCCTGCGCCGTGCCGGAATAGACGCCGGCACTGAACAGCGTGGCCAGCGGCAGGGACATGCCGGCCTGGCGGCAGGCCGCGCCCATGGCGAGCCCGCCCGCCCCCGTGCTGAGCAGCAGCGGCCAGGCGAGCACCGCGCCGCGCGCCACGCCGCCAGCGGTGAAACGGGCTGTGGCGAAGCGGGCGGGCGGCGGCGGCTCGGGCATCTCGCCTCCGGGCGTCAGGGCATCAGGGGCGTGCCGGGCTGGCCCGCGATCAGGGGCTGGTGCCAGCCCGGGGCCAGCACCCAGGCGCCATCGGCCTGGCGCAGCAGGTCCCGCGCCGGGTCCAGCCCCGCCCGCGCCGCGGCCAGCGCGGCCTCGTCCCCCAGCACATAGAGGCTGCCGGGCTCATGCCGCCCGGTCGCCAGGCGGGCCAGGGTCTCGGCATTCAGCGCCGCCACCCGCGCGGGGTCGAGCCGCGCGAGATAGACGGCATCGGTGGGCAGGCCGCGCGTGGCGGCCAGCACGGCCACCTCCTCCCAATGCCGGGCCTGCATGCCGGTGGGTGCCAGGCGGATGCGCTCATACCGCGCGGTCGCCTGCATCCAGAAGGGGTCGGCGAGCCGCAGCGGCACGGTCGCGGCCGTGGGGCGGAAGAAGCCCTGCAGCCGCGCGAAGCCCGGGCCGAGATCCGCCAGCTGCACCGCCACCAGCGCCGCCAGCACCAGCCCCGCGCGGCGCCCGCCCAGCGCATGCACCAGCGCCGCGATGGCCCCCGCCATGGCGGCATAGGCGACCGGCCAGAAGAAGCGGACGGAAGCGCGCAGCGCATCGGCAAGGCTGACCGCGTCCTCGGGCAGGGCCAGCACCTCCGTCACCCACCCGCCGATCGAGACGCGGTGGGTGATGGCGAGGGCCATGAAGACGCCGAGTCCCGCCAGCATCGGCAAGCCCGGCCGGAGCCCCGGCCGCGCCAGGAAGGCGACCAGCCCCGCCGCCAGCAGCAGCAGCACGCCGAGGCCGAGGTAGGAATCCTGCGCCTCCAGATGGTCCGCCCGCGGCAGTTCCGGCAGGAAGCGGCCCCAGGCCGAGGGGTCGAAGGGGGCCAGCAGGTCGAGCTGCATCTGGCCGAAGCCGCCCCAGGTGCCGCCGAGCCCGTCCTCCAGCAGGAAGAAGCCGGCCAGCCACAGCCCCGCCAGGCCGAGGGCGGGCACCAGCGCGACCTCCGCCGCCAGCCAGGCCGGGCGGCGATCCGCCCGCAGCGCGCGGGCCAGCGCGTCGGTGGCCCAGAGCCCGGCCACCATCGGCAGCAGATAGGCGTGGATGAGCGATGCCGCGCCGACCAGCGCGCCCCAGCCGGCCAGGCGCCGGGCGGCGCTGCCCTGCGTCAGGCAGAGGGCCAGCGCCATCAGCAGCAGGAACTGGCCGCCAAGCGCGAAATGCCCGCCCAGCCGGTTCAGCAGCAGCGGCTGCACGACGAAGAGCGCGGCGCCGGCCAGCCGGGCCAGCGGGTCCGTGGTGAAGAGGCCGATGATCCGCCAGGCCATGAAGGCCTGGAGCGCGCCGCAGGCGTAGATCCACAGGCCCCAGTATTGCGGCACCTCCACCAGCGGCCGCAGCGCCTTGAAGGCGAAGGCCAGCAGCGGGATCGAATCCGCGTAGAAGATGGAGGAGCCGATCTCCATTCCCCAATCCGGGTTGAGCCCGGGGGGCCAGGACCAGGGGGCGCGGCTGAAATAGGTCCAGCCCAGCCAGTACTGCACGGGGTCGGGGCCGATGCGGCCTTCCAGCATCCACCCCGTGCGCCAGGGCGCCAGGATGCCGGGGCCGTAGAGCGCGGCGATGACGACCAGGCCGATGCCCAGCGCCGCGACGCCACCCCACCAGCGCGGCAGGGCGAGGCCGGTCGCGCTGGACAGGGGCAGCGCGGGCAGCGCGGCGCGGGACATGCGGCTTGCATCCTTCGGGCGGCCGGCGGGATGCGCGGCCCGGTTGAAGAACGGGAGGCGGGGGTCGGGTTTCAACAGGATCGACGCTGCAACGCAGCATGACGCGCAGTTGAGGCGGCAAGGCGGCAGGATCGCGCTGGCTTTGCGGCGCGAAATAGGTCTATGATCCTATATCGCCGCGCCAAGCAGGCCTCGCCTGGCGGCCCGGGGGAGGCAGGGGGCTTCCCCGGCGCGCCACGGACCCCGCGGGAAGGGCCCGGAATCGTCACTAAAAGCGCTAAAACGGCATAATCGGCTAAATCGGCTAAAGACGCCTTGGATCGTCACCAGGCCGTGGAAAGCGCGGGAGACCGGCCGGGGCCGCCGGACCGGTTTCAGCCGCGGCCGCGACACTGAAACCGGTCCAGGCCTTTGTTTTCACGCATGGTCCGGGTCGTCGGGCGATCCCGCCCGACCTGAACAGGCTCAGGACCGCTGGGCGCCCCCCGCCGGCCGCACCAGCAGGTGCTTCTTGCGGCCGAGCGAGAGCTTCGCCGCGCCGTCCCGCAGATCCGCTTCCGTCACCACCGCGGCCACGTCGCTGACCGGCGCGTCGTTCAGCCGCACGCCGCCCTGCGCCATCAGCCGCCGCGCCTCGCCCTTGCTGGCGACGAGCTTCGCCTCCGCCAGCAGGTCGATGATGCCGGCGGGCAGGGTGGCGGCCAGGCTCGGCAGCGTCTCCGCCGCCTCGCCCTGTTCGAAGGCGCGGCGGGCGGTCTCGGCGGCCGCCTCGGCGGCGGCGCGGCCATGCAGGATGGCGGTGGCCTCCGTCGCCAGGATCTTCTTCGCCTCGTTGATCTCGGCGCCGGCCAGCGCGCCGAGGCGCCGGACCTCCTCCATCGGGAGTTCGGTGAAGAGGGCGAGGAAGCGGCCGACATCCGCATCCTCCGTGTTCCGCCAGTACTGCCAGTAATCGTAGGGGGAGAGGCGGTCGGGGTTCAGCCAGACGGCGCCGGAGGCCGTCTTGCCCATCTTGGCGCCCGACGCCGTGGTCAGCAGCGGCGTGGTCAGCACATGGGCGTGGCCGCCGGCCACGCGGCGGATCAGCTCCGCCCCCATGATGATGTTGCCCCACTGGTCCGACCCGCCCATCTGCAGGACGGCCCCATGACGGCGGTGCAATTCGAGAAAATCGTAGGACTGGAGGAGCATGTAGTTGAATTCGAGGAAGCTCAACGGCTGCTCGCGTTCGAGGCGCAGCCGCACGCTGTCCATGGTCAGCATGCGGTTCACGCTGAAGTGGCGGCCGATGTCGCGCAGGAAGGGGATGTAGCGCAGCCCGTCCAGCCATTCGGCATTGTCGAGCATCAGCGCGCCGGCGTTGAAATCGAGCAGCGCCTCGAAGGTCCGGCGGATGCCGGTCTTGTTGGCCTCGATCACCTCGTCCGTCAGCAGCTGCCGGGCATCGTCCTTGCCGGAGGGGTCGCCCACCTTGGTGGTGCCGCCGCCGATCAGCGCGATGGGCCTGCCGCCGGTCTTCTGCAGCAGGCGCAGCAGCATGGTCGGCATCAGGTGCCCGACATGCAGGCTGTCCGCCGTGCAGTCATAGCCGATATAGGCCGTCAGCCCCCCCTTGTTCAGCGCGGCATCCAGCTCCGCCTCGTCCGAGGTCTGGTGGATGTAGCCGCGTTCCTTGGCGATCCGCAGGAAGTCGCTGGTGGTGCTCATGGGGGTCCGTCATCGGCTGCCCGGGTCTTTCCCGGCGGCGCGCGGCGTAGCACGTTGGGGGGATGCTGCGAACCATAGGGCTGATGAGCGGGACGTCCCTCGACGGGGTGGATGCCGCCTGGGTGGAAACGGATGGGGAGGCGATCGGGCGGCTGGGCCCGGTGCTGACGCTGCCCTATGACCCCGCGCTGCGCCGCGACCTGCGCCAGCTGCTGGACCGGGCGCCCGCGATGTCGCCCGAGGATCCCTTCCTGCTGGATTGCGTGGCCCGGCTGACGGACCGGCATGTGGAGGCGGTGCGCGCCATCGGCTGGCCCGCGGATGTGATCGGCTTCCATGGCCAGACCATCCTGCACCGCCCCGCCCGCCCCGGCAGCAATGCCGCCGGCTTCACCTGGCAGGTGGGCGATGCCCAGCGCCTGGCGCGGGAGACGGGGATGACCGTCGCCCATGATTTCCGCAGCGCCGATGTGGCGGCGGGCGGGCAGGGGGCGCCGCTGGTGCCGGTGGTGCATGCCGCCATGGCGCGGGACCTGCCGAAGCCGCTGGCGGTGCTGAACCTGGGCGGGGTCGCGAACGTCACCTGGATCGGCGCGGATGGCACGCTGGTGGCCTTCGACACCGGCCCCGCCAATGGCCCGCTGGACGACTGGCTGCGGCTGCATACCGGGGAGGCCTTCGACCGCGACGGCAAGCTGGCGCTGGCCGGGCAGGTGGATGGCGGCGTCATGGCCCATATGCTGGACCATCCCTGGCTGCTGGCTCCGCCGCCGAAATCGCTGGACCGGCTCGATTTCGACCGCGCGCTGCGGGAGGCCGGGGCGGGCGCGCTCTCGCCCTCCGACGGGGCGGCGACGCTGGTGGCCTTCGCCGCGGTCTGCGTGGCGGCCGCGGCGAGGCACTTCCCGGAGCCGCCGGTGCAATGGCTGGTGGCCGGCGGCGGCCGGCGCAACCCGGCGATGATGCGTGCCCTCAACGCCGCGCTGGCGGAGCCGGTGCGGGCGGTGGAGGTGGCGGGCTGGAATGGCGATGCGCTGGAGGCGCAGGCCTTCGGCGTGCTGGCGGCGCGGGTCTGGCGCGGGCTGCCGCTGACCTTCCCGGGCACCACCGGCGCGCCGCAGCCGCTGCCCGGCGGGCGGCTGGTGGGTTCGCTGCTGTAGGCGGCGCCGCCCGGGGCAAGATTTCCGTTCGATGCGCGGAGTCCGGGGGAGGATCGTCTCTCATTTGCGCTGAGGGCCGGGTCGTGGAGAAATCCATGCCATGACCTGCCCGATCCCCCGCCGCGCGCTGCTGCTGGCGCCCTTCCTGCCCATCCCCGCCCTGGCGCAGGACCGGCCCGTGCGGCTGCTGATCGGCATGCCCGCCGGCGCGGCGCCGGACCTGCTGACGCGGCTGCTGGCGGAACGGCTGGCGGCGGGGCTCGGCCAGGCCGTGATCGTGGAGAACCGGCCCGGCGCCACCGGCAACCTGGCCGCCGCCGCGCTGGCCCGCGCCGCGCCGGATGGCGGCACCATCGGCACGCTGCTGGGCGCGACGCTCGCCATCAACCGGCACCTCTACCCGGAACTGCCCTTCGACCCCGCGCGGGATTTCGCGCCACTGCTGCGCTTCGCCCGCTTCCCCGGCGTGGTGCTGGTGCCGCGGGAGGCGCCGGTGGCGGGGCTGGCGGAACTCGGCCCCTGGCTGCGCGGGCTGGGCCGCCCGGCGCTGGTGGCGACGCCTGGGGCGGGCACCATCCCGCACCTGGCGGCGGAGATGCTGCTGCGGGCCATCGGGGTGCCTGGCGAGATGGTGCATTACCGCGGCGACCCCGATGCGCTGCGGGACCTGGCGGCGGGGCGCGTGCAGCTGATGGTGGCGCCCCTGCCGGCGGCGCTGCCGCAGGTGGAGGCCGGGCGCGCCCGCGCCCTGGCGGTGACGGCCGCCGCGCGCACGCCGCTCGCGCCCGGGCTGCCCGCGGTGGCCGAGACCGTTCCGGGCTTCGTGGCCGAATCCTGGCTGGCGCTGGGGGCGCCGGCCGGGCTGCCGGCGCCGCAGGCGGAGCGGCTGGTGGCGCTGGCGCGGGCCGCGCTGGCCGATCCCGCCCTGGTGGCGCGCTTCGCGGCGCTGGGCGCCGAGATCCCGGGCGAGGCGGGCGCGGCGCTGGCCGCCGTCATCGCGGCGGAGGATGCGCGCTGGGGCGGGGTGATCCGGGATGCGGGGGTGCGGCTTGACTAGGCCCCCCCGCGAAACGGCGCGCGGGGGTGCCGCGCGCCGTTCGGGACGCCGTGGAGGGGCGGGGCGGTCAGTCGGCCGCGAGCGCCATGCGGCCGCGGTTCAGCACGCCCATCACATGGTCTTCCGCCGCATCGGCCACCTGTTCGGCCTGGGGCGGGGTGAAGATGTGGCCGGCGCCCGGCATCACGCGGTAGTCGATGCGGATGCCCTTCTGGGTATTCAGCTTGTCCACAAGCTTGCGCACGGAGCTTTCGGGCACGAGCTCGTCATCCGCCCCGTGCAGCATCAGGCCGTTGCAGGGACAGGGGGCGAGGAAGCCGAAATCGTAGTGGCTGGCGGGGGCGGAGACGCTGACGAAGCCGCCCATTTCCGGCCGGCGCATCAGCAGCTGCATGCCGACATAGGAGCCGAAGGAATAGCCCGCGACCCAGAGGGAGGAGGCGTTCGGGTTGACGGCCTGGAGGAAGTCGAGCGCCGCCGCGGCGTCCGAGATCTCCCCGATCCCGCCATCGTAGCGGCCCTGGCTGCGGCCGACGCCGCGGAAGTTGAAGCGAAGGGTGGAGAACCCCATCGCCTGGAAGCGCTGGTACAGGGCATGAACGATCCGGTTGTTCATGGTCCCGCCATGGAGCGGATGCGGGTGCAGGATCAGCGCGACCGGCGCATGGGCCTGCTTCGCATGGTGATAACGACCCTCAAGCCGGCCGTCGGGGCCGGCGAACATGACTTCGGGCATCGTTCCTTCGATCCAGTCCGTGTTGGGTCCACGAATGGCCGGGCCTCAGCCCAACCCGGCCTTCGCGCACCATGACCGGGGGCGGGGCTGCGCTCCGCGCCCGCCACCTGGCCGTTTGGGGAACCACCCGCGCCGCCGCCGCGACGCGCCTCGGACACGATCCAGGGCCAGACCTGATCGTTCGGCATTCCCGCCCCTTCTGGGCCCCAACCCCGTTTGTTGACGGCGCTGGTCGGGAACAATAGCCTCGTGATGGCGACGGGTCGTCGCGGTCATCCGGCTCCGGTCTTGGCTCTGGTGGACGCGGCAGGCCCGCGCCCGAGGGCACCCCAGGGCGGGCTCCCGAGCCCCAGGGTGACCGCAATATAGGTGAGGCGCGGGCAGGTTTCATATCGGATTCATGGCATGGCCCGCATGTTCCTGCCGCTGGGGCGGCCCAATCAGGCTCACGTTACGGACAGTGGATACCATCACTCGCCCCGTGGGGGATTTGTGACGCAAGGGCACACGCCGGGCGGGAGCGCCCGATGAGACTCTCCACCCGGGGCCGCTACGCCGTCATGGCCATGGTCGAACTGGCGGCGCGCGACGACTCGGCCCCGGCCGAGCCCAAGGGGGTCGAGCCCAAGGCGCCCGAGCCCAAGGGGGCGGAGGGCAAGGCGCCCGAGCCGAAGGGGGCGGAGGGCAAGGCGCCGCGCGGCCAGGTGAGCCTGGCGGAGATCGCCAATGCCCAGCACCTCTCGCTCGCCTATCTCGAGCAGCTCTTCGGGCCGCTGCGGCGCGCGGGGCTCGTCGTCTCCACCCGCGGGCCGGGCGGCGGCTACCGGCTGGCGCGGGGCGCCGGCGCGATCTCCATCGCCGATATCGTGGAGGCGGTGGACGAGCCGATCCATGCGACGCGCTGCGACGATGGGGGGCCGGGCTGCCTCGCGGGCCAGCGCTGCCTGACGCATGATCTGTGGGCGGAGCTGGGCGACCAGATCCGGCTGTTCCTGGAAGCGGTGACGCTGGCGGATGTGATCGGCGGCAAGGTGCTGGGCCGGGCCATCGCGCCGCCCCCGGCCGGCCCGGTGGCCCTGGACGCGTCCCTGGGCGAGCATGGCCCTCTATCTTGATGCCAATGCGACGGAGCCGCTGCGGCCCGAGGCCCGGGCGGCGGTGATCCGCGCGCTGGACCTGGTGGGCAACCCGTCCTCGGTCCATGGCGCGGGGCGGGCGGCGCGGCGGGTGCTGGAGACGGCTCGGGAGCAGGTGGCGGCGCGCTTCGGCGGCAGCCCGGCGGAGGTCGTCTTCACCAGCGGGGGGACGGAGGCCAATGCGCTGGCCATCGCGGCGCTGGGACGCGGGCGGCGCGTGCTGGCGGGCGCCACGGAACACCCGGCCGTGCTGGCCGCGGCGCCGGGGGCCACGGCCCTGCCGGTGCTGGCGGACGGGACGCTGGACCTGGCGGCGCTGGGGGCCGCCCTGGCCGGCGGGCCGCCCGCGCTGGTCTGCCTGATGGCCGCGAACAACGAGACGGGGGTGCTGCACCCGCTGGGCCAGGCCGCGGCGCTGTGCAGGGCGCATGGGGCCATGCTGCATGTGGATGGCGTGCAGGCGGCCGGGCGCGTGGCGCTGGCGATCGGGGAGGCCGACAGCCTCGCCATCTCCGGCCACAAGCTGGGCGGGCCCAAGGGGGCGGGGGCGCTGCTGCTGCGCCCGGGGATCGACCTGCCGGCGCTGATCGCGGGCGGCGGGCAGGAACGCGGCCGGCGCGGGGGGACGGAGGCGCTGCCCGCCATCGCCGGCCTGGGCGCGGCGGCGGCGGCCGCGGACCCCGCCGCGGCCGCGCGGCTGGCGGCGCTGCGGGACGCGATCGAGGCGGGGGCGGGCGCCATGGTGGCGGGCGCCGGCGCGCCCCGGCTGCCCAATACCACCAGCCTGGTGCTGCCGGGCATCCCGGCGGAGACGCAGGTGATCGCGCTGGACCTGGCCGGGGTGCAGGTCTCGGCCGGGTCCGCCTGTTCCTCCGGCAAGGTGCGCGCCAGCCATGTGCTGGCGGCGATGGGGCTGGGGGAGGCGGCGGGCTCGGCGATCCGCGTCTCCCTGCCCTGGGATGCGGCGGCGGACACGGCGGAGCGTTTCCTGGCGGCGTGGGCGGCCATGCGTGACAGGCTCTCGCGCAAGGCGATGGCAGGCGCCACATAGGGGGCGCCATGACCCGCCCCAACCGTCCCATCTACCTCGACAACCACGCCACCACGCCGGTCGATCCGCGCGTGCTGGCGGCGATGCGGCCGTGGTGGGAGGAGAATTTCGCCAATCCGGGCTCCGTCGAGCATGCGATGGGGCTGGCGGCGGAAGCGGCGGTGGAGGAAGCGCGCGGCCATGTCGCGGCGCTGATCGGGGCGGAACCATCCGAAATCCTGTTCACCTCCGGCGCGACGGAGGCGAACAACCTGGCCATCAAGGGGGCGGCGCGCTTCGCGAAGGGGCAGGGGACGGAGCGGCTGCGCATCGTCACCGTGGCCACCGAACACAAATGCGTCCTGGAGAGCGTGAAGGACCTGGCGGCGGAGGGGTTCGAGCCGGTGCTGCTGCCGGTCGGGCCGGACGGGCTGCTGGACCCGGCCCTGCTGGACCGCGCGCTGGCGGGGGCGCCGACGCTGCTCGTCTCCGTCATGGCGGTGAACAACGAGATCGGCGTGGCGCAGGACCTGGCCGCGATCGGGGAGGTCGTGAAGCGCCACGGCGCGCTGTTCCACACCGATGCGGCGCAGGCGGCGGGGCGCGTGCCGATCGATGTGCAGGCGATCCGCGCCGACCTGGTCAGCCTGTCCGGCCACAAGGTCTATGGGCCCAAGGGGATCGGGGCGCTCTATGTCCGGCGGCGGCCGCGGGTGCGGCTCGCGCCGCTGTTCTCCGGCGGCGGGCAGGAGAGGGGGCTGCGGTCCGGCACCCTGCCGGCGCCGCTGATCGTGGGGCTGGGCGAGGCCTGCCGGATCGCGACGCTGGAAGGCGCGCTGGATTCCGGGCGGATCGCGGGGCAGCGGGACCGTTTCCTGGCCGCGCTTTCCGCCGCGGTGCCGGGGGTGGCGGTGAACGGGACGATGGAGCGCCGGGTGGCGGGCAACCTCTCCCTCAGCTTTCCCGGCGGCGTCACCGCCCAGGCGATCATGGCGGCGGCGCCGGAGGTCTGCGTCTCCACCGGCTCCGCCTGTTCCTCGGCGGAGGTCGAGCCCTCCTACGTGCTGAAAGCGCTGGGGCTCGGGGAGGCGCGGGCGCGTTCCACCTTGCGCATCGGCATCGGTCGCTTTACGTCGCCCGCGGATGTGGACCTTGCGGCAAGGGCGCTGGCCGGCGCCTGGCAACGGGCCATGCAATCGATCGAAGCAACCGAATCACCGGACAAGCTGGCGGCCGGGCGGACATCCCGCCCGGCGAGCGCGGCGGAATAAGGGCCTGACATGCCGAAGATGACCTTCATCGAGCGCGACGGGAACAGGAAGGAGGTGGACGCCCCCCTCGGCCTGTCGGTGCTGGAGATCGCGCACAAGCACGGCGTGGACATCGAGGGCGCCTGCGAGGGCAGCCTCGCCTGCTCCACCTGCCACGTCATCGTGGACGGGTCCTGGTACGGCAAGCTGACCGAGGCGACGGAGGATGAGGAGGATATGCTCGACCTCGCCTTCGACCTGCAGGAGACGAGCCGGCTCGGCTGCCAGATCATCATGACCGATGCGCTGGACGGGCTGGTGGTGAAGCTGCCCGCCGGCACGCGCAACGCCGGCGGCTGAGGGCGGGGGCATCCCATGGCAACCCCGGCGTGGATCCCCGCTGGGGAGAGCGACTTCGGCGCGGAGGGCGGGCTGTACCGCCGCCTTCGCGACGGCTGCGCGCAGGAATGGGTGGCCTATACCTGGCACCCCTTCGTGCGGGGCCTGTCGGACGGCACGCTGCCGCTGGCGGCCTTCCGCACCTACCTGATCCAGGACTACCTGTTCCTGATCCATTTCGCGCGCGCCAAGGCGCTGGCCGTCTTCAAGGCGGAGAGCATCGAGGCGATGCGGGAGAAGACCGCCTCCATCAGCGCCATCCTGGCCGAGACCTCGCTGCACCTGGCCTATTGCGCGGAGTGGGGCATCCCGGAGGCGGTGGTGCGGGCGACGCCCGAAAGCGCCGAGACGGTCAGCTACACCCGCTACGTGATCGATCGCGGCCTGGCGGGCGACATCCTGGACCTGGAAGTGGCGCTGGCCCCCTGCACCGTCGGCTATGCCGAGGTCGCACTCCGCATCCTGGCCGACCCGAACCGGCGGACTGACGGAAATCCCTACCAGTCCTGGATCGACAGCTATGGATCGCCTGCCTACCAGGCGATGGCGCGGGCGGCGGCGGCGCGGATCGATGCGCTGGGCGAAAGCCATGGCGGCGCGGCGCGCTTCCGGACGCTCTCCGCCACCTTCGCCGAAGCGGCGCGGCTGGAAGCGCGCTTCTGGCAGCAGGGGCTGGACGCGGCCTGATGCGCATCCTGGTCGCCATGTCCGGGGGCGTGGACAGCAGCGTGGTCGCCGCGCTGATGAAGGAAGCCGGGCACGAGGTCATCGGCGCCACGCTCCAGCTCTATGACCACGGCGCCGCCGTGCAGAAGAAGGGCGCCTGCTGCGCGGGGCAGGATATCCATGACGCGCGGCGCGTGGCCGATGCGCTCGATATCCCGCATTATGTGCTGGACCGGGAGGCGCGGTTCCGCGCCGCCGTCATCGCCGATTTCGCCGCCACCTATGCCCGCGGCGAGACGCCGATCCCCTGCGTGCGCTGCAACCAGACCGTGAAGTTCCAGGACCTGGTCGAGATGGCCCGGGACCTGGGCTGCGAGGCGATGGCCACCGGCCACTACGCCCGCCGCGTGGAAGGCCCCGATGGGGCGGAACTGCACCGCGCCGTCGATCCCGCGCGGGACCAGTCCTACTTCCTGTTCGCCACGACGCGGGACCAGCTGGATTTCGCGCGCTTCCCGCTGGGCGACATGCCGGACAAGGCGGCGGTGCGCGCGGTGGCGGAGCGGCTGGGCCTGGCGGTGGCGCAGAAGCCGGACAGCCAGGACATCTGCTTCGTGCCGGAAGGCCGCTACGACCGCCTGGTGGCGAAGCTGCGGCCGGAGACGGCGGAGGCGGGGGAGATCGTCGATCTCTCCGGCCGCGTGCTGGGGCGG
Source organism: Falsiroseomonas ponticola (assembly GCF_016805305.1). Classification (GTDB taxonomy): domain Bacteria; phylum Pseudomonadota; class Alphaproteobacteria; order Acetobacterales; family Acetobacteraceae; genus Falsiroseomonas; species Falsiroseomonas ponticola. The sequence continues at coordinate 543,954 of NZ_JAERQN010000003.1, forward strand.
CATGACGGCATCGGGCGCTTCACGGTGGGGCAGGGGCGCGGCATCGGCGTGGGCGGCACGGCGGAGCGGCTCTACGTCGCCGCCATCGATGCACCGCGCCGCCGCGTCGTCGTCGGCCCCCGCGCGGCGCTGCCGCAGGCGGAGGTGGTGGCGGGCGAGGTGAACTGGCTCAGCACGCCGCCGGAGGGCCCCGTGGCGGTCCAGGTGAAGCTGCGCGGGCGGGAGGCGCCGCGGCCCGGCGTGATGCGCTGGAACGCCGCGGAAGGGCTGCTGCGCGTGACGCTGGAGGAGCCCAACATCGCCGCCCCCGGCCAGGCCTGCGTGGTCTATGACGGCGACCGCGTCCTGGGCGGCGGGTTCCTGCGCGCCACCGCCACGACCACGGGCGCGATTGACAGCGAAGGGGCGGCGGCGTAACTCGCGCGCCATCGGCGGCGCCCTCCGGGTGCCCGCGACGCCTGGGGCGGCGTAGCTCAGCTGGTTAGAGCACGGCACTCATAATGCCGGGGTCAGCGGTTCAAGTCCGCTCGCCGCTACCACAGGTTCCTGGCCCGCCACGGCGTGGGTTTTCATGATCATGCGCCTGGATGGGTCGGGGTTCCCGTGTCGATGGGGCGCGGGCGCCGTGCGGCGCGGATAGGGCCGGCGCCCCTGGAATCGGTCAGCCGTCGCGGCGCGGGAACGCGCCGCCCCTCAGCGGCGGCAGTCGAGGACCGCCTGACCCAGCGCCACCATCTGGGTGCTGGAGACGGAGGGCAGGTCGCCGAGGTCGACGCCGGCATTGCGGCGCATGGCGCGGTCGTCGGTGATGGCGCGGCGATGCACCATCAGCAGGTCGAGCTTCGGCAGGCCCAGGATGAACTGCCCGTAGTGGCCGGAAGCGAGGAAGGCGCCTTCCCATTCCGGTGCGCCGCTGTGCATCGGCAGCCACCAGTAGTAGCCGTAGCCGAGGCCGCGGCCCGCGAACTGGCCCTGCATCGCCGCCGGCGGGACATGCGGCGCGAGGCTTTCCCGCACCCAGGATTCGGGCACGAGCTGCCGCCCGTTCCAGCGCCCGCCGCGCATCACCAGCAGCCCGACGCGCGCCATGTCCCGCCCCGAGAGGAACATGTGGTAGGCGAGGAAGCGGGAGCGGTCGGGATAGCCCAGCATGCGCTGGCGGCCGCGGTCGAAATCCTCGAAGCCCAGCGGCACGGCCAGCTGGTCGCGCAGCGCGTCATGCACCGTGATGCCGGTCAGCTGTTCGAAGATGGCGCCGGCGACGTTGAAGTCCCAGTTGTTGTAGTGGAAGCGCGTGCCGGGCGCCTGCGAACCGCGCGGCGGCGTGCCGGCATCGTCGCCGCCCGGGCTGCCGGCGGGGTAGTAGACGCCCGACCGGCTGGTCAGGATGTCGCGGATCCTCGCCCGCTTCTCCGCCGGCCACAGGCCCTGCACGTCATCGATGCCGAGCTGGTCCAGCGTCATGTCCAGGTCGATGCGGCCAGCGGCGACATGCGGGCCGTAGAGCAGGGACAGGATGCTCTTGCGCGTGGAGGCGAGGTAGCTGGCTTCCGACACTTCGCCGTAGCGGTGGATCACCCGGCCCTGCGAGACGACCATGAAGGAGGTCGTGGTGAGCAGGCGCAGCCGGCCGGTGAAACGGTCGAGCGCGCCGGGGTCGAAGCCCGCGGCCCGCGCATCGCCATCCTCCCACGCGCCCGATGGCTCGGTCGTGGCGCTGTCGTCCTGCCGCAGCGGCGTCATGGCGCGGTCCGCCCGACATCCTTGGCCAGCGTCCGTTCATCGAGCCGCGGCTCATAGGCCAGGCCGCGGCGCAGCGCCCAGCTGTTGGTCTGGTGGTAGAGGGGGATGATCGCGCCATCCTCCATCGCGAGGCGCGTGGCCTCCCGCAGCATCGCCTCCCGCGCCGCATCGTCGAAGGTGCCGGCCGCGCGCTCCACCAGCGCATCCATGGCGGGGTTGGTGTAGGAGGAGGTGTTGCCGCCGCCGATGTTGCGCGCCGGGTCGGGCGTGCCGAGCACGTTCACGAGCATCGAGGTCGCATCGAAGGTGGCGTTGCCCAGCCCGACCACATGCATCGCGAAATTCCCGCGCTGCGCGGCATAGGCGGTCCAGGGCATGGAGACGACGCTGGTGCGCACGCCGATGCGCGTCCACATCTGCGCGACCGCCTGCGCGACGGCGGGGGCGCCGGGGTAGCGATCCGTCGGCACATGCAGCGTCAGGCGGAAGCCGCTGGGATAGCCGGCCGAGGCCAGCAGGGCGCGGGCGCGGTCCGGTTCGGCATCCCCGGCCACTATCGACGGCAGGGCGGAGAAGGTGCCGGGCGGCAGGATCTGCGTGGTGGCGACCGCGGTGCCTTCCAGCACGCGCTGCGCCAGGCCGGCGCGGTTGATGGCGAGGGACAGCGCCTGCCGCACCTCCCGCCGCGCCAGCGGGTTGGCGGGCAGCGCGCCGCCATCCGCCGCGGTGACGAAGGGCGCCGGCGTGGCCGTGCCATGTTCCGGCGCCAGGTAGATGACGCGCAGCCCGGGCGCGCTGACGACGGTGATGCCGGCCGTGCCCCGCAGGCGCGGCAGGTCGGACGCCGCCGGCATCTCGATCATGTCCACGTCGCCGGAGAGCAGCGCCGCGGTGCGGCCCGCGGGGTTCGGCATCATGCGGTAGCTCGCGGCTTCCCAGGGCATGGCGGCGCCCCACCAGGCGGGGTTGCGCTCCAGCTCCACCCGGTCGCCGGCGCGGAAGGCGCGCAGGCGGAAGGCGCCCGTGCCGATGGCGGCGCGGCCGGCATTGTAGTCCGCCGTCGATGCCCCTTCCCCGGCATGGCGGGAGATGATGGCGACATTCACCAGGTCTCCCGGCAGGCCGGGGGCGGGGCCGCGCGTCTCGATCCGCAGCGTCGTGGCATCCACGCCGGAGACGCTGGCGATGGCGCGGAGGAAGCCGCCGAAGCCGCTGGGGCTGTTCGGCACGTTGCGCGCGCGCGTGACGCTGAAGGCGATGTCGTCCGCCGTCAGCGGCGTGCCGTCATGCCAGGTCACGCCCGGGCGCAGGCGGAATTCCCATGCGGTGTCGGAGACCGGCCGCCAGGATTCGGCGAGGCCCGGCGCTAGCGCGCCGCCCGCCGCGCGTTCCACCAGCCGGTCGAAGACCTGCATGGCGATGCTGTTGTTGGGGGAGGCGTTGTGGAAATGCGGGTCGGCCGAGGTGATGGCGCCGGCCATGCCGATGGTCAGCGTCTGCGCCTGCAGCGGCGCGGCGGCGAGCGCCATGAACCCGGCCAGGCGCAGGGCCCGTCTTCCAGCAACTCCCATGGCGCGGCCCTCCTGCGGTCGTCAGCGGTGGGGTGACTGTTTCCGGCGGTCGGTAATCCGTCAAATCGATGGTACTCATCCTCGACATGCACCAGACGAATGCCCCCGCGCCCATCCGGTCGCTGCTGTCGCTCGACCTCAATCTGCTGAAGGCGCTGCACGCGCTGTGGCAGTGCCGCGGCATCACCGCGGCGGGCCGCATGATCGGCCTGTCCCAGCCCGCGATGAGCCATGCCCTGCAGCGCCTGCGCCTGGCCTTCGCGGATGAGCTGTTCGTGCGCGGGCCCGGCGTGCTGGTGCCGACGCCGCGCGGCACCGAGCTGTGCCTGGCCGCTTCCGCGGCCCTGTCGGCGCTGGAGCGGGTGGCGGTGCCCGCGGAGCCCTTCCAGCCGGGCTCGAGCACCCGGCGCTTCCGGATCGGCATGAACGACTATGTGTCGGCGACGCTGCTGCCGCGCATGGTGCAGGCGCTTGCCGGCCAGGCGCCGCAGGCCGCGCTGGAGGTGATCCACCTGCCGCGCGGCCAGAACCAGGATGGCCCGCTGCTGCCGCGGCTGCTGGATGAGGGGCGGATCGAGCTGGCGCTCGGCCAGATCGACGACCTGCCGCCGCGCTGCCGCCGGCAGAAGCTGCGCGAGGATCCCCATGTCTGTGCCCTGGCGCGGGCGGCGTGGCCGGCGGCGCGGCCCTTCGACATCGGCGCCTATACCGGGCTCCGACATGTCCGCGTCTCCTCCTTCCCCGAGCGCCGGAGCTGGGTCGAGAAGGTGCTGGAGGCGCAGGGGCTGACGCGGCGGATCGCGGTGACGGTGCCGCATTTCATGGCCGCGCTGCATCTGGTGGCGCGGACGGACCTAGTGACCACGCTGCCGCTGGGCGCCGTGGCGCCCTTCGCGGAGGCGCTCGGCCTGCATGTCCTGCCCTCGCCCCTGCCGGAGCGGCTTCATCACCTCGACATGGCGTGGCTCAATGCGGGGGATGGCGACCAGGGGCTGGCGTGGCTGCGCGGCATGATCGTGGAGACGGTACTGCGCGGGTAGGAGCCGCGGCGAGGAAAGGGGCAGGCCGCCCGGGCGGGGGCCTGCCTTGTCCTCACCAATCCGGCAGGCCCTCCGCGGCGGTGGCGATGAGCCTTTCGGCATCGGCGGGCAGCAGGAAGCCGCCGCGGCGGTTCTGCTCCGTCACCTCCCGCACCCGCTGCAGATAGGCGTCGCGCGAGGGGTAGAGGCGGCGCAGCGTCACGAGGTCGAACGGCACATGCGTGCCGGCCTGGCGGCAGGCGCCGTCCGGCACCGGGGCAACGCCGCCGGCATTCCAGCCGGTGTTGAGCGCGACCGGCACTTCCGCATCGGCCAGGCGGATGCCGCCACGCGCGATGCCATGCTCGTCACGCAGCGCCACGGGCGGATCGCGGGAGAGATCGACCGCCATCGGCGCGGGCATGGCGGGCGGGCGTTCGCCCTGCAGCCAGCGCGCCGTCCAGTGATAGGCCGCATGGGTGACGAGGTGCAGCCGCACGCGGCTGCGCGCGGGGTCGATGCAATTGGCCGTATCGGGCGTGATGCCGCGCACGCCGACATCGCGCAGGCGGACGGGGCTGTTGACGACGAAGTTGTGGTAGTCGCTGTGGGACGAACCGGCGATCTCCCACGCCACGTAGCGATCCGTGTCGGGCCGCCGCAGCCGTGCTTCCGAGCGCAGCAGGTCCCATTCGCTGATGATCTTGAGGACGGGCTGGCGCACATCGTCGCGGATCGGGATGTCGATCGGGCCGCCGAGGACGAAGGCGGCGTAGATCGGGTCGCGCGGGTGCACGGCGTTGGCGTAGGTGGCGAGGTTGACGGAGGATTGCGAATCCCCCGTGGCGATCAGCGTGCGCGCCCCCGGCAGCCCGCCCAGCGGATCCACGCCGCGCGGCTGCGCGATGGCCTGCCCGGCCTGGCTGAAGATGTCCCATTTCAGGCTGTCATCGGTGATGGTGCCGCCCGCCGTGACGTCGAGCGTGCCGTAGCGGCGGGGGCTCCAGGCGCGCAGGCCGTTGGGCGTGCCATGCACGCCGGCGCGCTGCGGCCCGACGCCGACCCAGGCATAGCCTTCGCGGATGAAGTACTCCGACGCGCGGTACCACTGCACGTCGAGTTCCCAGTTGTTGGTGACGTTCTGCCATTCGACGATGACGCGGCCATTGAACCGCGCCGGGTCGGCAGGCCGGCGCACGACCAGGCGGATGCGGTAGGGATGGTCGCGGCTCACCACCTCCGCCGGCGTGTCGGAGGCCGAGGCGGCGCAGAGCGTGGCGGGGCAGGCCGTGCTGTAGCGGCTGGCGCGGCCGTCCACGAAGAACTCCTCCTCCACATAGCCGGACCCTGGCGGGAAGAGGATGGTGGCGAGGAAGGGATAGTCGCGGGCGGCGTCACCCGGCGCGACGCTGGCGGGGATGGGCCCGGTGACCGTCGGGTTCTCGATCGCCTCGGCCGGCGGCGCCGCGATGCCGAGGGCGATGGCGGCGGCGAGCAGCGCGCGGATCATCGGGCGGCCCGCCCGGCGCCGATGGTGGTGGCGAAGAAGTCGAGGGTGCGCGCCAGCATCGCGCGGCTGGTGTCGCGCGTCGCGTCATGGCTGGCGCCGATGAAACTGTGGTCGATGCCCGGCAGGATCACGAGTTCCACCGGCACGCCGGCCGCGCGCAGGCGCTGGTGGAATTCCTGCGACTGCGCCACCGGCACCGTGCGGTCCGCATCGCCATGGATCAGCAGGAAGGGCGGGTCGGCGCGATCCGCGTAATGCGCGGGGCTCGGCGCGTTCAGGCGATCCTCCGTGCAGGTGGCGGTGCCGCAGTTGAGGTAGGGATGCTCCCGGTGGTTCGCGGTGCCGGCGGGTGGGCGGCGCAGCGTCGCGAAGTCGAAGATGCCGTACCAGGCGGCGACGGCCTGCGCGCAGTCGGATTGCTGCAGCAGGCCGGCGGGCGGGCTGATCGGCTGTTCGACATTGGCGTTCATCCGCGGCGCCACCACGGGCGGTGCCAGGGCCTCCACGCCGCAGCTCGTGCCCGCCAGCGCGGCGAGCTGCCCGCCGGAGGAGGCGCCCCAGAGGCCGACCCTCTCCCGGTCGATCCCCCAGCGATGCGCATGGGCGCGCAGGAAGCGGATCGCGGTCTTCACGTCATGGATCGCGGCGGGGAAGGGTTCCTCCCCCGCGAAGCGATAGGCGACGGAGGCGACGACGAAGCCCTCCGCCGCGATGGAGGCCAGGACTTCCGGCCAATTGGCGAAGGCGGCGGAGAGGCGCGGGCCGCCGCCCATCCAGCCGCCGCCATGGATGTAGATGATGAGCGGCCGCGGCGCGCCGCCCGGCGGCGGCAGATAGAGGTCGAGCTTCATCGGGCGGTAGCCCGCGATGGTCGAATAGGTGATGTCGGCCAGCCCCGTGACGCCGCCCGTGAAGGTGTGGCGCCGTTCCGGCCAGGGTTCGTGCACGTCCCCGAAGATGCGGTAGTTCACCACCGCCTGGCCGGCCACGCGTTCGCCGGGCGTCTCCGCCCGCGCACCGCCCGACAGCAGCAGGCCGAGCGCCAGGCCCGCCAATGCCTTCCCGAACCTCATGGACCCTTCCTCCCCCTCAGCTGGCGACGTCGTCCAGCAAGTCCTGCAAGGCGCGGATCGCGGTGGCGTAGCCGCGCGCGCCGAGGCCCGCGATCACCGCGGTGGCGACGCCGGAGACCAGCGAATGCTGGTGCAGCGCGTCGCGGCGATGGATGTTGGAGATGTGCAGCTCCAGGATCGGGCGCGGGAACATCCGCAGCGCATCGACCAGCGGGATGGAGCGGAAGCTGAGCCCGGCGGGGTTGATGACGAGGCCCGCCGCGTCGCTGTCAATGGCGTCGTGGATCCACTCCACCATCTGTCCTTCCCAGTTGGTCTGGCGGAACACCACCGCATCCGCGCCGGCGGCCGCGCGGCACATCGCCTCGACCTCCGCCAGCGTCGTGCGGCCGTAGATCTCCGGTTCGCGCTTCCCCAGCCGGTCCAGGTTGGGACCGTTCAGCACATGCAGGGTTCGTGTCATCGCCTTCAGCCTTGGTAGCCGAGCTGCCGTGGCAGCCAGAGCACGAGTTCGGGGAAATAGGTGATGGCCAGCAGGGCGGCGATCATCGCCAGCAGGAAGGGCAGCGTATCGCGCACCACCGCCATCAGCGGCTGGTTGGACAGCTTGGCCACGATGAACAGCAGCAGGCCGTAGGGCGGCGTCACCAGGCCGATCATGATGTTGACGACGACCATGACGCCGAAATGCACCATGTCCACGCCCAGCGCCTTGGCCGCCGGCACCAGCACGGGCACGACGATCAGCAGGATGGTGCTGCCTTCCATCAGGCAGCCCAGCACCAGCAGGATGATGTTCACCAGCAGCAGGAACTGCCATTGGGAGAGGTCCCAGCCGGCCAGGATGGCGCGCACGGTGTTGGGCACGTTCTCGCTGGTGATGACGAAGTTCAGCGCCAGCGCGCCGGCGATCAGCATGCCGATCGCGGCGGTGGACCGCGCGCTGTCCACCACGGCGGACCAGGTCTGGCGGAGCGTCAGGCTGCGGTAGAAGACGGCGGCGATCAGCCAGGCATAGGCGGCGGCGACGGCCGCGGCCTCGGTCGGCGTCATCACGCCGCCATAGATGCCGCCCAGCAGGATGACGGGCATCAGCAGCGCGGGCAGCGCTTCCACCGTCAGGCGCGGCACTTCGCGCAGGGGCACCTTCTCCGCGATCGGCCAGTTGTTGCGATGCGCCATCCAGCTGTTGATGCCCATCTGCGCGAGCGCCATCAGAAGGCCCGGGATCACGCCGCCCAGGAACAGGTAGCCGATGGAGGCATCGGCCACGAGCGCATAGAGCACCATCGGGATGGAGGGCGGGATGATCGGCCCGATCACGGCGGTGACGGCGGTGATGGCGGCGGCGTAGCTGGGCGGATAGACGCCGCCCTTCGTCATCATGTCGATCTGCACCTTGCCGCTGCCCGCGGCATCGGCGACGGCGGAGCCCGACATGCCGGCGAAGATCACGCTCTGCACGATGTTGACGTGGCCAAGCCCGCCGCGGAAGCGGCCCACCAGCAGGTCGCAGAAGCGCAGCAGCCGGTCCGTCAGGCTGCCGGCATTCATCAGCCCGGCCGAGAAGATGAAGAGCGGCACGGCCAGCAGCACGTAGCTGCCGTTCAGCCCGTTCAGCACCTGCTCCGCCGCGATCGACATGTCCTGCCCGGAGGCACCGAGATAGACGATGGCGGCGGAGATCATCGCGACCCCGATCGGCAGGCCGAGGCAGGAGAGGCCGAGCAGCGTGACCAGCATGAGCATGAGGGGGGAGAGCATCGTCACGCCCCCCGCGCCAGGCCGCGGCCGGTGACGGACCGCCAGACGATCAGCGCGTGGCGCACGATCTGCGCCACGGCGAAGACCAGGTAGACCGAATAGACGTAGTCGAAGCGCAGCCCCAGATAGGCGGTCTTCTCCACCTTCATGAAGGCGACGTAGTCCGCCATCGCGGGCAGCGACCAGGTGAAGATGGCGACGACGGCGCTGCCGGTGATGGCATCCGCCACGCGCTTCACGCCGGGCGACATGGCGCCGTAGAGGACGTCGAAGCGGATCTCCTCCTCATCCCGCAGCACCAGGCCGGCGCCCCAGAGGATGCCCCAGACCCAGCAGAGGGTGGAGAACTCGGCCGTCCAGCTCAGCGGCGCGTTGAAGACGTAGCGCGTCACGATCTGGAGGATGAAGGCGACGAACATCGCCGCCAGCAGCGCGGAGAGCACATCCTCCGCGCGGCGGCCGAGCCAGCCGATCATCGCCGCCTCAGCGGACGGCGTTGATGCGGTCGAGGATTCCCGCGGGCCAGCCCTGCGACTGGGTGGAGGCGAGGTAGCGGCGCTGCGCCTCCGCCCGGAAGGCATCGACGTTGGGCGCATAGACTTCCAGCCCCTGGGCGCGGAAGAAGTCCAGCATCTCCCGCTCCTGCGCCAGGTGGCGGCTGGTGCTTTCCGCGATGGCCTTGTCGGCGGCGGCCTGCATGGCCGTGCGCTGCGCCGCCGTCATGCCATCCCACACCCGGGACGAGACCGAGAGCAGGTCATAGGCGACCAGGTGGCTGGTCAGCACGAACTGCGTCGTCACCTCATGGAAGCGCATGGTGCGGCTGGTCGGCAGTGGGTTGTCCTGGCCATCGACGGTGCCGGATTGCAGCGCCGTGTAGAGCTCCGCGAAGGCGACCGGCGTCGGGTTGGCGCCCAGCGCCTCCCCCAGGAACTGCCAGGTCTCGCCGGGCGGCATGCGCAGCTTGATGCCGCGCATGTCGGCCGGGGTCGCGATGCGGGTGCGCGGCTTCAGGTTGACGTGGCGCGTGCCGAAATAGAGCGGGCCCAGCACATGGACGTTCAGCTGTTCCCGCGCCATGCGCTTGAACTCCTCGCCGATCGGGCCGGCGAAGACCTTGGTCATGTGGTCGGCGTCGCGGAACAGGTAGGCGGAGGCCATGACGGACCAGGTGGGGATCTGGCGGGAGAAATCCTGCGGCGCCAGGTTCGCCATCTCCACATTGCCGCGCTGGATCGCGACCAGCTCCGTCCCCTGGCGGAACAGCGTCGCGTTCAGGTGCAGCTCGACGTCGAAATCGGAGGCGAGGTCGCGCTGGAAGCCCTTCATGGCATCGGCGCGGATGTCCTGGTCGGAGAAGACGGCGGTGAAGCGGATGCGCCGCCGCTGCTGCGCCTGGGCCCCGAGGATCGGCGCCGTCGCGAGCGCGGCGGAGGCGGCGAGCAGCGAGCGGCGCCCGATGAACGAGGTCATGGTCGTTTTCCTTCCCTGGACGACGAGCCGTTGGGCGGCTTTCACGGCACGACGCTAATGGCGGCGAATGGGCCGATCAAGGCATATTCGTCATTTCATCGGAGATTCGAGGAAATACCCGATATTGCGGCGGGCGCGGCGCTGGCCGATAGTGGGGCTGCCGGCAGGGAGGATGGGTTGGGCAGCGGGGCAGCACCCGGGCTGGAGCAGGGCGGCGAGGCGGCTTACCAGCAGCTGCGCGGCGACATCGTGCTCGGACGCCTGGCGCCCGGCCGCAAGCTCGGCCTGGACAGCCTGCGGGCGATCTACCGCGTCGGCGTCGGCACGCTGCGGGAGGCGCTGAACCGCCTGGCGAGCGAGGGGCTGGTGGTGGCGGAAGGGCAGCGCGGCTTCACCGTGGCGCCCGTCTCGCCGGCGGATTTCGCCGAGATCGCCGATCTGCGCCTGCTGCTGGAGAAGCACGCCATCGGCCTGTCCTTCGCCGCGGGCGACCTCGATTGGGAAGGCGCCGTCGTCGGCGCGCATCACCGGCTGCAGGTGCTGGAGCGGCGCCTGCTGGCGGGGGATCCCGCGGATGCGGCGCTGTGGAAGCGCTACGACCGGGAATTCCACCAGGCGCTGATCGATGCCTGCGGCTCCGCCGTGCTGCTGGAGGCCTATGCCGCGGCCTATGACCGCTACCTGCGCTACCAGATGGTGGCCGTGGTGTTCCGCGGCGCGGTGGCGGCGGACCAGCATGCGGCGCTGCTGCACTGCGCGCTGGCGCGGGACGCCGCCGGCGCCTGCCGCGTGCTGGAGGCGCATATCGCCGGCTGCGTGGAGCATGTGGCGCAGAGCCGCGCCCTGGCGCCCTTCGCGACCGCGCCGAGGCGCGTGCCGGCGGCGGGAGGCGCGTGATGCCCGGGCCTTCCGACAGCGCGGAAACCGCCGGGGAGCGCGCCTATCGCGCGATCCGCGCCGATATCCTGCGCGGCGTGCTGGCGCCGGGCCAGAAGCTGAAGCTGGATGCGCTGCGCGATGCCTATGACACCGGCATCGGCACGCTGCGCGAGACGCTGAGCCGCCTGGTCGCGGAGCGCATCGTCGTCGCCGAAGGGCAGCGCGGCTTCGAAGTGGCCCCCTTCTCGACGAAGGAGCTGCGGGAGCTGGCGGCGCTGCGCCTGCTGCTGGAGGGGCATGCGCTGGAGCAGTCCTTCCGCGCCGGCGACCTGGATTGGGAAGCGCGCGTGGTGGCCGCCTATCACAAGCTGGCGCTGATGGAGGAGAAGCTGCGCGCCGGCGATGCGGGGGCGCTGGAGACCTGGCGCCACGCCGATGCGCGGTTCCACCAGACGCTGATCTCCGCCTGCGGGTCGCGGGCGCTGATGGCGACCCATGCCGCCACCTTCGACCGCTACCAGCGATACCAGAACGTGGCGCTGGGGTTCCGCGGGGCCGTCGCCTCCGCCGAGCACGCGGCGCTGCGCAACGCCGCGCTGGAGCGTGACGCCGCGGCGGCGCGATCGGTGCTGGAGGTGCACATCCTGGGCGGCGTCGAGCATGCGCTGGCGGCGGGGACCGTGCCGGGCGGCTGAGCAGGGGCGGGGCCGCCGGCGCGGGGGATCACGCCGGCAGGCCCGTCATTCCGGCTGGATGCCGGCGCGGCGGATGAAGACCGCCCAGCGCGCCGTCTCCTCCGCCAGCAGGCCCGCCAGCGTGCCGGCATCGCCTGCCATCGGCTCCGCGCCGATGCGGGCCAGGCGATCCGCGATGGCGGGTTCGGCCAGGAGGCGTGCCAGCAGCGCCGAGAGGGGCGCACGCGCCGGCGGGGGCAGGGCGCGCGGCGCCAGCATGGCGAACCAGGGATCCACCGCGAAGCCGGGCACGCCGGCTTCCGCCATCGTCGGCAGATCGGGAAAGGCGGTGATGCGCCGCGATGTCGTGACCGCCAGCGCCACCAGGCGGCCGGAGGCGATGTGCGGCGCGGCGGAGGTGATGCTGTCGAACATCGCATCGACGCGCCCGGCCACCAGGTCCGTCACCGCGGGGGCGGAGCCGCGATAGGGCACATGGTCCAGCGCCAGCCCCGCGAGATCCGCGAACAGCGCGCCCGCCAGATGGATGGAGGTGCCGCTGCCGGCGGAGGCGTAGGTCAGCGCGCCGGGCCGGCGCCGCGCTTCCGCCACCAGATCCGCCACGCTGCGCCAGGGGCGTGAGGCCTGCACGACCAGGATGTTCGGCACCACCGCGACGGGGCCGACCGGCACCAGATCGGCCTCCGCATAGGGCAGGCGGGGATAGAGCGCGGGGTTCACCGCATGGGCGAGGGAGACCATGAGCAGCGCATGCCCGTCCGTCACCTGCGCGGCCGTGCCGGTGCCGGTGGTGCCGCCCGCGCCGGGGCGGTTCTCCACCACCACGGGCTGGCCCAGCGCTTCCGCCATCGGGCCCGCGAGGATGCGCGCCATGGCATCGATCGCGCCCCCCGGCGGGAAGGGCACGATGAGGCGGAGCGGCCGGTCCGGCCAGGGGCGGGGCTGCGCGAGGGCCGGCAGCGGCAGCGCGCCGGCCAGCGCCAGCAGGGAACGGCGGCGCATCACGCGGCGCTCCGCAGCGCGACCGAGGGCAGGCCCAGGATGCGGCGCGCGGTGGCGGCATCCGCCACGGGGCGCCCGGCCTCCGCCGCCAGCTCCGCCGTGCGGCGCACCAGCGCGGCGTTGGAGGGGGCGAGGGTGTGCCGGTCCAGCCGGATATTGTCCTCGAGCCCCGTGCGCACATGGCCGCCGCGCGCCAGGGCCCAGCGTGCGACCGTGAACTGGTCCCGCCCGATGCCGGCCGCGGTCCAGGTCGCGCCCGGGATCAGCGTGCGCAGCAGGGAGAGTTCGAAATCCAGGATATCCTCCCGCGGCGGCAGCGCGTGCTTCACGCCGAAGACGAACTGCACATGCGGCGGCGCCAGGATCAGGCCCTCCCTGACCAGGTCGGCGGTATTGGTCAGCATGGCCAGGTCGAAGACCTCGATCTCCGGCTTGATCCGCAGGTCGCGCATGGTGGTGGCCAGCGTGCGGACGAAGTCCGGCGGATTCTCGTAGACGATGGTGGGGAAGTTGACGCTGCCGGTGGCGAGGCTCGCCATGTCCGGCCGCAGATGCAGCATCGCGCCGCGGGCTTCCAGCGCCCGGCCGCGGCCGCCGGTCGAGAACTGGATGATGATGTCGGGGCAGTGCCGCCTGATGCCGTCCTGGAAGGCGGCGAATTTCGCGGGATCGCTGCTGGGCGTCTCGTCCTCGTTGCGGACATGGACATGCACCAGGGTGGCGCCGGCCTCATAGGCGGCGTGGGTGCTTTCGATCTGCTCCGCGACGGTCACCGGCAGGGCCGGGTTGTCCTTCCTGCGGGGCACGGATCCGGTGATGGCGACGGCGATGATGACGGGGTCCGCCATGGTATCCTCCCTGTGTGCCGGGGGCGCGGGACCAGCCCGCGCGCCCCGTGGCTGTTCTATTCCGCCGCGACCGGCACGATGGCCGGCATCGGCTGGCGCGTCACGCCCTTTGCGAACATGGCGAGCGCCGCGAGGAAGGCCGGCAGCGCGGCGACGGTGAAGACCGTGGCGAGGTCCCAGCCCAGCGAAAGCAGGAAGCCGCCGACCATGGAGCCGAGCACGGAGCCGATGCGGCCCACCGCATTGGCCCAGCTGACGCCCGTGGCCCGCGCCGCGGTCGGGTAGTAGGCGGCGGCCAGCGCATTCACCCCGACCTGCGCGCCGGCGACGCCGAAGCCCGCGCCGAAGATGGCGAAGACCAGCAGCCAGGGCAGGGCGGTCGCGCTGCCCAGCAGCATCACGAAGGCCCCGGCGAGCAGGTAGGCGAAGCCCAGGACGCGGTGCGGGTTGAAGCGGTCCATCAGCCGCCCGATCAGCACCGCGCCGATGGTGCCGCCCGTGGCGAGCGTGGCCGCCATGAGCGAGGCATTGGCCAGGGAGAAGCCCGCCGTGGTGATCAGCAGCGGCAGCCAGCTGGACAGCAGGTAGAAGACCAGCAGGCTCATGAAGAAGGTCGTCCAGATCAGCAGCGTGCCGGTGGCGAGCCCGCCGCGGAAGAACTGCGCGATGGGCAGGCCGCGGGGACGGACGGCGCTGCTGAAGCGCAGGCCCGACAGGTCGGTGGCCGGCGCGATGGGCTGCATGATGGCCGCGATGCGCGCGGCCGGGGCCTGGCGCAGCGCCAGGTAGCGCGGGGATTCCGGCAGCACCGCCGCCAGCACGGGCACCAGCACCAGCGGCAGCACGCCGCCCAGCACCAGCAGCCCCTGCCAGCCGAAGGCGCCCACGATGTGGGACGCCGCGAGCCCCGCGGCGGCGGAGCCGATGGTGAAGCCGCAGAACATCAGCGTGACGAGCGAGGACCGCTTCCGCGCCGGGCAGAATTCGGAGGTGAGGGTGATGGCCGCCGGCATGGCGCCGCCAAGCCCGATGCCCGTCACGAAGCGCAGCACCGTCAGCATCTCGACCGAGGTGGCGAAGGCGGAGGCGAGGGTGGCCAGGCCGAAGAAGACCGTGGTGGCGACGAGGACGGGCTTGCGGCCCCATCGGTCCGCCAGCGGGCCGAAGACGAAGGCGCCGACCATCAGCCCGAAGAGCCCGGCGCCGAAGAGCGGCGCGAGCTGCGCCGGCGTCACGCCCCATTGCGCGCGCAGCGCGGGGGCGATGAAGCCGATGGCGGCGGTGTCGAAGCCATCGATCGCGACCACCAGGAAGCACAGCGCGATGACGCGCTTCTGGAAGGCCGATAGGGGATTGGCGTCGATGACGTCCTGGACGTCCGTCATGCGGGTGGCTGTCATCCTGAAGTTCCTCTCCTGTTGTCGTTGTCGGTGAAGGCGGCGGGGGTCAGTCGATCGCCGAGGGGTGGCGGGCGAGCGGCGTCACGCTGATGTCCATGAAGGGGAAGAGCGGCAGCGAGGACAGGATCGCGTGCAGCTCGTCATGGCCGGTCACGTCGAAGACGCTGTAGTTCGCGTAGGCGCCGGCGATGCGCCACAGGTGGCGCCACTTGCCCTCGCGCTGCAGCGCCTCCGCCCGCGTCTTCTCCGCGGCCTTCAGCGCATCGAACTCGGCGGCGCCCATGTCGCGGGGGACGTGGACGTCCATGCGGACGTGGTAGAGCATCGGCGTGTCTCCCTCAGCCGCGCGCGTAGTGGCGGAGCTTGTCGTGGTCGAGCGTGACGCCGAGGCCGGGGCCGGCCGGCAGGTGCACGCGGCAATCCTCGAAGCGCAGCGGTTCCTCGACGAGGTCATCGACCAGGATGCGCGGGCCGAAATGCTCGCAGCCCCAGGCGAGATCCCGCAGCCCCGCGAAGGCGTGCAGATGCGCGACCGCGCCGATGGAGCTTTCCAGCAGGCAGCCGCCATAGAGGCCGATGCCCGCGGCTTCCGCCACCGCCGCGACCTTGTGCAGGTTCAGCAGGCCGGCGTGCTTCACGAGCTTGAGGGAGACGACGTCGGCCGCCGCGGCCTGCGCCACGCCCAGCATGTCATGCGCGGAGAAGACGCATTCATCGGCCATGAGCGGCACGGCGGAGCGTGCGCGCACCCGCGCCATGCCGGCGACGTTCCAGGCCGGCAGGGGCTGTTCCACCAGCGTGACGCCGAGATCGGCGAGGACGGGCAGGCAGCGATTGGCCGTCGTCTCGTCCCAGGCCTGGTTGGCATCGACGATGAAGTGCGCGCGGCCGGCCAGCGCCGTGGTCAGGCGGCGCAGGCGGGCGAGGTCCGCCTCCGGCGACAGCGCGCCGATCTTCACCTTGAAGGTCTCGTGCAGCCGGGCGGCGAGCTTCGCCTCGGCTTCCTCGATCTCCTGCCCTGGATCGCCGGAGGCGAGGGTCCAGAGCACGGGCACGCTGTCCCGCACCAGGCCACCGAGCAGCTGGTAGGCGGGCAGGCCGAGCGTGTGGCCGACGGCGTCGAACAGCGCCGTCTCGATCGCCGCCTTCGCGGCGTTGTTGCGCCTGGCGGCGGCGTCCAGCGCCGTGCCGGCCGCGGCGAAGCGGTCCGCGGGATGGCCGATCAGCGCGGGGGCCAGGTGGGCATCGATATTGGCCTTGATGGCCTCGACGCTCTCCTCGCTCCAGCGCGGGCCGCCGAGCGTCGCGGCTTCGCCGATGCCTTCCACGCCATTCGCCAGGCGCAGCTCGACGATGACGTAGCTCTGCGCGGTGACGGAGAGGGAGGAGAGCTTGTGGCGGCGCACCGTCGGCACATCGACGATGGTGCTGCGGATGGCATGGATGGCGAGGTCGCGCCGCAGATCGGACGGGATGGTGACGGGGCTGTCGGGCATGCGGGGCTCCTCGCAAGGACGCAGTCGGGGAAGACGGCGCGCGGGGTCGCGCGCCGCCAGTCTCTTCGCGGTGATGGGGGGTGGTCAGCCCGCCGGGGCGTGGGCGCGGTTCACGATGGTGGCGGGCGCCGCATCGCTTTCGGCGTGCAGCACGAAGTCGAAGGTGATCTCGGCATAGGGCGCGTTCAGGCCGCGGGCGCGCACCTTCTCCGCATCATCCACGCGGCGGACTTCCGGGATCAGGCCGTCGCGCGTGGCGAAGGCGAAGTCGTCATGCAGGTATTCGTCGCCATCGATGTTGATCTGCGTCGTCAGCTTGCGGTAGCCGTCGGCGACGACGAAGAAGTGGATATGCGCGGGGCGGTGCCCGTGGCGGCCGAGATGGTTGAGCAGTTCCTGCGTCACGCCATCCGGCGGGCAGGCATAGCCGGCGGGCAGGATGGAGCGGAAGCGGTAGCGGCCCTCGGCATCCGTCTCGATCCGGCGGCGCAGGTTGTACTTCGCCTGGCTGGGATCGAAGAAGGAATAGCCGCCCCGCGTGTTGGCGTGCCAGACATCGATGATGGCGCCGGCCACGGGCCTGCCATCCATGTCGCGCACCTGGCCATCCATGAACAGCACCTCGCCCTGTTCGGTGCCGTCATCCAGCCGCGCCTCGCCCTTGGACAGCGGCGCGCCGGCGATCCAGAGCGGGCCTTCGATGGTGCGCGGCGTGCCGCCCTCGAGCCCCGCCTTGCGCTCCGCCTGGTCGAGGCGGAGGTCGAGGAAGGTCTCGAGCCCGAGGCCGGGCACCAGCAGCCCGGTCTCATTCGCCTGGCCGAGGCGCGTGAGATAGGCCATGGCGGACCAGAACTCGTCGGGCTGCACGTCGAAATCCTCGATCGTGCGGAACAGGTCGGAGACGAGGCGGTGGACGATGCGCTTCAGGCGCAGGTCGCCGGTGCCATCGCCCAGGTTGCTGACCTTCATCAGCAGGTCCTTGACGTCCTTCGTTTCCATCAGGCTGTCGGTCATCTCAGCGTCCTCCGTTGGGGTTTGCGGTCAGTCGGTCAGCCGAGATCCCCGCCCGCGACGGGCAGGGTGGTCCCGGTGATGTAGGAGGCCTCGTGCGAGGCCAGGAACAGGATGGCGGCGGCCTGTTCATCGATGGTGCCGTAGCGGTGCATCAGGCTGGATGCCTTGGTCTGCTCCACCACCTGCTGCATGCCGCGTTCATCCGGCGTGGTGCCACGGGGGATGCGGCGCGGCGGGGCCTCGGTGCCGCCGGGGGCGGTGGCGCAGACGCGGATGCCGTGCCCGGCATACTCCATCGCAAGGCAGGCGGTGATCGCGTTCACGCCGCCCTTGGCCGCGGCATAGGGCACGCGGTTCACGCCGCGCGTGGCGACGGAGGAGACGTTGACGATCACGCCGCCGCCGGCGCCCAGCATCGCGGGCAGCACGGCGCGGCAGCACCAGAGCGTGGGGAAGAGGGAGCGGCGGATCTCCGCTTCGATCTGCGCTTCCTCATACTCGGCATAGGGCTTTGCCCAGATCGTGCCGCCGACGTTGTTGACCAGGATGTCGATGCGCCCGAAGGCGGCCTGTGCCCGCGCCATGGCATCGGTCGCGCCGGCGAAGCCTTCGAGGTCGGCGGTGATGGCGATGGCGCCATCCCCGGCTTCCTGCCGCGCTTCCTCCACCAGCGGCGACCGGTCCACCAGCGCGACCCGCGCGCCTTCCCGCGCCAGGCGCAGCGCGACCGCGCGGCCGATGCCCTGGGCGGCGCCGGTGACGACCGCGGTCCTGCCGGCGAAGCGGCCTGCGAAGGTCATCATGCCGCGAGCCTCGTCGCGTCCGCCGGGCCGCTCGGCGAGAACTTCTCGTAGTAGAAATTGGCGGGCGTCACGCGTTCCGTCGCGAGCCAGGCGCGGACCGCATCCACCATGGGGGGCGGGCCGCAGAGATAGACATCGACATCGCCGCCATGGAGCTGCGCAGGCGCGATATGGGACGTGACGTAGCCCTTGCGGGGATGCGTGCTGGCTTCCGCCGCGACGACCGTCGCGAAGGTGAAGCCGGGGATGCGGGCGGCGGAGTCCTCCAGCGCCGTGACGCCGACCAGGTCCGCGTCATTCGTCACGCCATAGACCAGGTGCACGGGGTGCGGCGTGCCGGCCATGGCCAGCCTGCCGAGCATGGACAGGAACGGCGCAAGCCCGGTGCCGCCGGCCAGGAACAGCAGGGGCCGCCGGACATCCCGCAGGTAGAAGCTGCCGGCGGGGCCGGTGAAGTCCATCGGCGCGCCGGGGGCGGCGGTGTCGCGCAGCCAGCTGCTCATCAGCCCGCGCGGGATGTCGCGCACGAGGAAGGACAGGCTTGCCTCGCCGGGCGCCGAGCTGAAGGAGTAGGAGCGCCGTTCCTGCGTGCCCGGCACGCGAAGGTTCACATATTGCCCGGGCAGGAAGGACAGGCCCGCGGGCGCGTCGAGCGTGAAGGCGATGGTCGTCGGCGAGAGCCGTTCCACGCCGCGCAGCGCCGTCGCGAAACCCTGGCCCGCCGTCTTGCAGCTGGCGGAGGAGGCGGGGATCGCGATGACCAGGTCGCTTTCGGGCCGCATCTGGCAGGCGAGTGCCAGGCCGGAGGCGGCTTCATCCGCCGTCAGCGCGTCCTCGATGTAGCTGCCGCCATCGTAGCGGCCGGATTCGACGCGGCACTTGCAGGTGCCGCAGGCGCCGTCGCGGCAATCCAGCGGGATGTTGATGCCGAGGCGATAGGACGCGTCGGCCACCGTCTCCCCGGCGCGGGCCTCGACGAAGCGCGTGACGCCGTCTTCGAAGTTGAGCGCGATGCTGTGGGCCATGACCATGCGCTCCGCTCAGATGTGGTAGATGTCGACGACGTGGTGGATGTAGTCGTTCTTCAGCACCACCTTCTTGGCGCGGATCAGCGGCCCTTCGCCCGTGCTGTCCACGGTGTAGAAGGAGGTGCCGAAATAGGTGTCCGTCGTCTTGTAGCGGAAGCTGTAGGTCACCCAGTTGAAGCGGAGCTTCGTGAGGCCGCCCGCCTGTTCCAGGATCTCGACATTGCTGATGTTGTGGGAGGTGCGGGGCTCCGGCAGGCTGGTCGCGCTGCTGCGCTCCGTCCGGATGCGGAAGACGCGATCCTCCAGCCCGCCCTTGTGGCCGTACCAGATCAGGGAGATCTCGGTCTGCGGGTCCGCCGTCAGCCGGTCGTCATCGTCCCAGGCGGGCATCCAGAATTCGGCATCCGGCGCGTAGTGGGCCAGCCAGGCGTCCCAGTCCTTGTCGTCCAGCGCGCGGGCTTCGCGATACAGAAACTGTGTCGCGTCCTGCAGGGTGAAGGCGTGGCGGGCGGGGGCTTCGATGGTGATGGACATGGCGATGCTCCTCAGCCCCGGGTCGTGCCGGCATCGGCGGAGAGCGCGCGCTGCATCGCTTCCTGCCAGTATTTGTGCTGCACGACGAAAAGGCCCTCATCCTCGGTCTTGGCGCCGCTCAGCAGCGGCTTCAGGCCGATGGCTTCCGCCGCGGCGTCGGGGCCGGGAATCCAGTGCCTGGCGCCCCGCGTCATGTCGTTCCAGCGCGCGGCGCGCGCGCCCATCGACATCTGGCAGGCGCGGAACTCCTCCAGGTCATCCGGCGTCGCCATGCCGGAGGCGTTGAAGAAATCCTCGTACTGGCGGATGCGGTGCGCGCGGGCTTCCGGCGCTTCCCCCTTCGGTGCGATGCAGTAGATCGTCACCTCCGTCTTATCGACCGAGATCGGGCGATAGGTGCGGATCTGCGAGCTGAACTGATCCATCAGGTAGACATTGGGGTAGAGGCAGAGGTTGCGGCTGCGCCCGACCATCCAGTCCGCGCGGGCCTGGCCGAATTGCGCGGCCAGTTCCTCACGCCGTTCCCAGTTCGGGCGATCCTCGGGGTTCGCCCAATTGGTCCAGAGCAGCAGGTGGCCGTGTTCGAAGGAGTAGAAGCCGCCGCCGCCCTTGGCCCATCCGCCCGCGCTCATCGCCCGCGTGGTGTCGGCCTGCGCGGCTTCCTTGCGTCGGCTGGTCGTCGCCGCGTAGTTCCAGTGCACGGCGCTGACATGGTAGCCATCCGCGCCGTTCTCGGTCTGGAGTTTCCAGTTGCCGTCATAGACGTAGGTGGAGGCGCCGCGCAGGACCTCGAGCCCCTCCGGCGACTGGTCCACGATCAGGTCGATGATCGTCCTCGCCTCGCCGAGGTGTTCCGCCAGCGGCTTCACATCCGGGTTCAGGCTGCCGAAGAGGAAGCCGCGATAGCTTTCGAAACGCGCGACCTTCGTCAGGTCGTGGCTGCCATCCCGGTTGAAGCTCTCGGGATAGCCGGCATCGTTGGGGTCCTTCACCTTCAGCAGCTTGCCGCTGTTGTTGAAGGTCCAGCCATGGAAGGGGCAGGTGTAGGTGGATTTGTTGCCGCGCTTGTGGCGGCACAGCATCGCGCCGCGGTGGCTGCAGGCGTTGATGAAGGCGTTCAGCTCCCCCTGCCGGTTCCGCGCGATGAAGATGGGCTGGCGGCCAATCCAGGTGGTGAAGTAGTCGTTGTTGGCGGGGATCTGGCTTTCATGCGCCAGGTAGATCCAGTTGCCTTCGAAGATGTGGCGCATCTCCAGCTCGAAGATGCCGGGATCGGTGAAGATGTCGCGGGCGACGCGGAAGACGCCTCGGTCGGCATCGTCCTCGAGCGCGGTGTCGATGGTGGCCTGCACGCTGTCGAGCACGAAGCTTCTCCTCTCGATCCCGCCAGGGGGGAAGGCCGGGGCGCGGGGTGCGGCCGGCGCGAAGGATGCGGGCGCGGGCAGGGTCGGGATCGGGTCCTGGCGCGATGTCTGGGACATTGTGTTTCCTCCGTCCCGGCCAGATGCCGCCTTTTCGTAACGCTTTTCCAAGACTAAAAAGGTCGCAACAATACCTGGGAGGTATCGGGTGGACTCGCGCCAGCTCCGCTATTTCGTGGCCGTGGCGCGCGAGCGGAACTTCACCCGCGCGGCGGAGAAGCTGCACATCGCCCAGCCGCCGCTGAGCCGCGCGATCCAGCAGCTGGAGGATGAGGTCGGTGTCGCGCTGATCGATCGCGCCAGCCGGCCGCTGTCGCTGACCGATGCCGGGCGGCTGCTGTTCGAGCAGGCGGTGCAGGTGCTGGACCGCATGGAGGAGATGCAGGCGATGGCGGCGCGGCTGCGGCAGGCGGACCGCAAGCTGCTGGGCATCGGCTTCGTCGCCTCCACCCTCTACGGCTACCTGCCGGAGGTGATCCGCCGCTACCGCGCGGCGCGGCCGCAGGTGGAGCTTTCGCTGCTGGAGATGACGACGATCGAGCAGATCGCGGCGCTGAAGGAAGGGCGCATCGATGTCGGCTTCGGGCGCATCCCCTTCAACGATCCGCAGATCGAGCGGACGCTGCTGCGGAACGAGGTGCTCTGCGTGGCGCTGCCGCTGACGCACCGCCTGGCGTCACGCACGGGCCTGCTGAAGCTGGCGGAGCTGTCGGGCGATGCGCTTGTCGTCTATCCGCGATCGCCGCGGCCGAGCTTCGCGGACCAGGTGCTGGCGCTGGTGCGGGAGCGGGAGGTGAAGCCGCAGGCCGTGCTGGAGGTGCGGGAGCTGCAGACCGCGCTCGGCCTGGTGGCCGCGGAGAGCGGCATCTGCATCGTGCCCGCTTCCGTCGAACGCCTGCGGCGGGACAATGTGGTGTATCGGCGGCTCGACGAGCCGGGTGCCGTCTCCCCCATCATCATGAGCGCGCGCAAGGGCGATCGCTCGCCCGAGATCGGCCTGATCCTGCGGCTGGTGAAGGAGATGTACCGGAAGGAAGGCATCGCCTTCGGCGTCTGAGCGTCGGGCGCGCCGGGGCCTGCGCGCCCGGGATCGCTCCGCTACCGGGGCTCGCGCAGGTATTGCGCGTTCACGCAGGTGCGGAGCCGCCCGGTGCGGAGGTAGTCCACCAGGTAGGTCATGGACAGGCGCCGGATGTCGATGATGCTGGCCGTGCTGTAGAAGGCCGAGTGCGGCGTCAGGACCAGCCGCTCATCCAGCCATTCCTCGCCGGCCGCCCAGGCCTGGATCAGCGGGTCCGCGCGGTCCAGCGGCTCCGGCTCGAAGACATCGATGCCGGCGGCGCCGAGATGGGCGCTGCGCAGGGCGTCGCCGATGGCGGTGAAGTCCACGATGCCGCCGCGGGCGGTGTTCACCAGAACCGCGCCTGGCGGCAGCAGGGACAGCGCGCGCGCATCGATCATGCCGCGCGTCTCCTCGTTCAGCAGGCAGTGGATGCTCAGCAGGTCGCTGCGCGCCAGCAGCGCGTCGAGGGAATCGAAGCGTTCCCAGCCGAAGGAGAGCTGGTGGCCGACAGGCAGATGCGGGTCGTAGTAGCCGACCTTCATGCCGAAGGCCTCGAACCGCCGCGCGGCGGCGGTGCCGATGCGGCCGAGACCCAGGATGCCGACGCGCAGCCCGCCGAGCCGCTTCACCGTCTTCAGCAGCCGCGCATCCCAGCTGGCATTGGACCGGCGCAGCCGGCGGTCATAGGCCTGGACGCCGCGCAGCAGCGTCAGCGCCAGAGCGACGGCATGGTCCGCCACTTCCGTCGTGCCGTAGTCCGGCGTGTTGATGACGGGGATGCCGGCCTCGCCGGCGGCCTTGAGGTCCACATGGCCGTAGCCGACGCCGCCTTGCGCGATGCAGCGGCAGCGGTCGAGCCTGGCGATGGTCTCCGCCGTCATGCGATGCGCGCTGCGGCAGTTCAGCACCGCATCCACCCCCTCATAGTCGCTTGGGTCCGGCAGCGTGCCCTGCACGGAGCGACGGTAGATCAGCTCCATGCCCGGACCGGCGGCTTCTTCCTCCACATCCGGCGCGGTGTCGTAGAGCGGATCGATGACCAGGATCTTCATCAGTGCGTCTTCTGCCAGAGGGAGATGAGGGCTTCGGCATCGAAGCCCGGCGCGCGGGCGGCGCGGATCAGGGCCTGCTCCCCGGCCAGCAGCGCCTCGATCGCGGCGGGAAGGGCAGGGAGGTGGTCGGGCGGCACCACCATGGCGCCGTGGCGGTCCGCATGGATCAGGTCGCCGGGACGGACCGTGAGGCCGAAGACCGTCACGGGCTGGCCGATCTCCCGGATCTGGGTGAAGCCGTTGCCGAGGCAGATGCTACCCGCGAGGATCGGGAAGCCATCGAGGGCATCGAGGTCGCGCATCGCGCCATTGGTGATCACGCCGTCGCAGCCCAGCGCGCGATGGATCGCGGCATGCACCTCGCCCCAGATGGAGCCGAGGCCGGGACGCGTGCCTGCGTCCTCCATGACGACGATGCGGGGGCCGGGGCCGCTGCCGACCATGCGGTAATAGGCGAAGCGGATCTCGTCCTTCTCCGCCTGGCTGAGCGGCGCGGGATGGTCGGATGTCATCCGCGCCGTGACGGCGTAGCCGACCATGCGCAGGGCAGGATCGCTGGCGATGGGGGCGCCGAGCGTCAGCCCCTCCACGCTGTTGCCGCGCAGCTTCGTCAGCGCGTTCCAGACCGTGGGCGTGTCATGCCGCCGCAGCGTGGCGATGATCGCATCCGTGTCCATGCAGGGCTTCCCTGGCGGCGGCGGGACCATCGCCCCGCGCGGCGCCTCAGTTCAGGGTGATGTTGCCGCGCGTGACGACGCGCTTCCACCGCGCGGCGTCCTCCGCCAGCGTCGCGCCGAAGGCCGTCGGGCCATCGGCGACCGGGACCAGGATCAGGGGCTCCAGCCGCGTGCGCAGCTCCGGCAGGGCGAGGGTGGCGCGCACGGCCTCATCGATGCGCGTGATCGTCGCGGATGGCGTGCCGAGGCGGGTGACGAGGCCGATCCAGACGCGCACATCCATGCCCGGGATGCCGAGCTCCGTCGTGGTCGGCACGGCGGGATACTGGTCGAGCCGCGCATGGCCCGCCGTGGCGACCGCGCGCAACTCACCGCGGTCCAGCGCCGGCTTCACGGAGGCGACGGAGCCGAGCGTCATGTCCACGCGCCCGGCCATGAGGTCGGCCATCGCCTGGCCGGTGCCGCGATAGGGCACGTGCAGGAAGCCGGCGCCCGTCTCCTGGTTCAGGATCTCCATCATCAGATGCGTGACGGAGCCCGTGCCTGGCGAGGCATAGGTGATGCTGCCGGGCCGCGCCTTCGCATCCGCGATCATCGCCGCCAGGCCGGGCTGGCGGAGCGAGGGGCCGGCGGTGAAGATGTAGGGCGTATCGACGAGATGCGTGACCGGCACCAGGTCCCGCATCGGGTCGAAGCTGAGGGGCTGGGGCAGCGCCGCGGCGATGGTCACCTGCCCGCCGGAGGCGACCAGCAGGCTGGTGCCGTTCGCCGGGGATTGCAGGATGTTCTCGACCGCGATGAGGCCGGCGGCGCCGGTGCGGTTCTCCACCACGACGTCCTGGCGCAGGCGTTCACCGAGCGGCTGCGCCATGAGGCGGGCCAGCACATCGACGGAACCGCCCGGCGCGAAGGGCACCACGAGGCGGACCGGGCCGGCGCCCTGGGCGAGCGCCGCGACGGGCAGGGCGGCGCCGGCCGCGGCCAGCAGGCCTCTCCTCGAGATGCGCATGGAATCGATCTCCCTCCAGCGGCGGCGGGTCCTGCCGTGGGGCGATCATCGGCGGCGGTCTCTCATAGTGTCCAATCGTATTTCTTGGGGTATCCATGCGCGTATACGATGAAGGGCGATGCCGGGCATGGTGACCCATCGCATGATGGAGGCGTTCCGCGCCGTGATGCAGGCCGGCAGCGTCACGCGGGCGGCGGGCATGCTGAACATCTCCCAGCCCTCGGTGAGCCGCCTGCTGGCGGATCTGGAGGCCGGGCTCGGCCTGCGGCTGTTCGACCGGCGCGGCACGCGGCTGACGGCGACGACGGATGGGATCGAGCTCTATGCGGAGGTGGAGCGGTCCTTCATCGGGCTGGCGCGCGTCGTGGACGCGGCGGCGCAGATCCGCACGCGCCATGCCGGCGTGCTGTCCGTCGCGACGATGCCGGCACTGGGCAACACGCTGCTGCCGGCGGTGTTGCGGGACTTCCGGGCGCTGCGGGGGGCGCCGGTGGTGCGCCTGCACATCGTGCCGTCGCAGCAGGCGCTGGGCATGCTGGCGCAGCGGCGCTGCGACGTCGTCTTCAGCTCCATCGCGCCCGCGGCCGAGATCGGGCGGCAGGTGGCGGCCTTCCCGATGCGCGGGAGGGGGATCCTGCCGGCAGGCCATCCCCTGGCCACGGCGACCGGGCCGCTGACGCCGGAGGCGCTGGACAGCGTGCCGATGGTGGCGCTGGCCGCGAATTCCCTGGTGCGGGTGGAGACGGAGCGCGCCTTCGCGCAGCGCGGCGCCGCCTTCCGCGTGGCGATCGAGACGATGCAGGCCTTCTCCGCCGCGCAGCTGGTGCAGGAGGGCTTCGGCTGCGCGGTGGTCGATCCAATGACGGCGCGCGCGCATGAGGCGGCGGGCGGCGTCAGCCGGCCCTTCGAGCCGGCGATCGACTTCTCCTTCGGCGCCTATGCCTGGCGGCCGGGCGACCAGGAGGATTGGATGGCGCGCTTCGTCGCGGCCGTCGCGGCCGCGGTATCCTCGCTGCCGGGGGATTGAGGCCGCCGGCGGCGAAGCGTGGCCGTTCAGTCCTGCATCAGCAGCGCGCCGGCCTCCGCGATGTCGGCCAGTTCGGCCAGCGTCGCGACGTGGTAATGCGGCACGGTCTGCTGCGCGGCGGTGATGGTGCCGCCCGATCCCTTCATGCCCTTGCGCCGTTCCACCCAGCAGACGGTGTAGCCCATCGCCTTGGCCACGCCGATGTCGTGGTACTGGCTCTGCGCCACATGCAGGATTCGGTCCTTCGTGATGCCGTCGCGGCTGATGCGGCCGCGGGCGAAGGTGAAGTAGTGCGGGTCCGGCTTCTCGCACAGCGCGTCGTCGCAGGAGACCGTGTCATGGAATGGGTTGCCGAGCCGGGCCGCCATCAGGTCCAGCGCCCAGCGCGCGGCATTCGTCATCGCCACCAGGCGGTAGCGGCGGCCGAGGCGCTGCAGCGCCGCCACGCTGTCCGGGAAGGGCGGCCAGTCCTTCACCGATTGGGCGAAGCCCTCGGCGATGGCGGGATCCTCGGGCAGGCCGAGCGCGGACGCGATCTGGTGGTAGACGCGTTCCAGGTCGTCCGGGAAGCGCCAGACATCCGGCGCGCCGCGGGCGGCGCGATAGGCATCCAGGATGACACCATCCGCCAGCGCCGCGGCGGCGGGGCCGCAGGAATCGCGGAGGTAGCGGAGCAGCCCGGTCTCGAAGTCGATGATGGTGCCGACCACGTCGAAGGTCAGTGCCTTCGGCTCCCGCGCTGCCATGCTGCTTCCCCTGTCGCTGCCCGCCGCCGATCCTGCCGCGACCGGCCGCGCGGGCGTGGCGGAAAGCGATGCCCTGGCAGCGTTTCGTGCGGGATGCGGGGCGCGGCGCGGCAGCTTCCGCCGTCAGAGACCGTTTGAGAATGCCGGCGGTTGAGGGTCCGCAGGGGATTTTGCGTCCCTGCTAGAGCGTGATCGGCTTACACTGAAGCGTATCCGGCATGGGCGAAGTAATTGGCGCACTCGGTTGGTGAGAACTCGCCAAGCAACGAGCCAATGCGATGCCAGACGGCAGCGATGGAGCGCTCGTCAGCCTTGCGGAG
>NZ_JAERQN010000004.1 GCF_016805305.1 Falsiroseomonas ponticola
ACCCTTCCCCCCGTGTCCACCCCCGCCACATGACCCAAAAGCCACACAGCAAAAGCAGCAGGAAGCCAAAAGGCAACCTAACTTCTCTTCCCTCAACAGATGCACAGCTTGAATGAACAAGTGAGGCAACCACCAACCGCCCCCCTCTCAGGGCAACCGGCCTCGGCTGTCTCGATCACCGCCTCCAGGGCGGGCCAGAGAAGCTAGCGGATCTCCCGCTCACCTTCAAGACCACCTCGTCGTCGGTGAGCGCTTTCTAAGTCCGCCACCCACAACTGTCAAACACCACCGCCAGCGCCGCCAAAGACCCGCAAAACCTAGGGAACTCCTGGCCCCGCCATGCAGAAGGGGCGGCCCCGGAAGGACCGCCCCTGCACATCGTCTCAACTTATCCACAGAAATCGCGCGGTGACCCGCCCGCTCAGCTATCCGCGCGGATGTTGTTGTCGCGGATCACCTGGCCCCAGCGCTCGATCTCGTTGGCCACGAAGCGCCGGCAGGTCTCGGGGTCGCTCGCCTGGATGTCGCAGCCCTGCTCCTCGATCCGCGCCTTCACCTCCGGCTCCCGCAGCACCTGCGTCAGCGCGGCATGCATCCGCTCCAGGATCGGCTGCGGCGTGCCCGCCCGCCCGAACATGGCCCACCAGGTCGGCGCCTCGAAATCGCCGAAGCCCTGCTGCGCGAAGCTCGGCGCGCCCGGCACGTGCCGGCTCTCGGTCCGCGTCGTGACGCCGAGCGGCCGCAGCGTCCCCGCCCGGATGTGCTGGGACACGATGACCACATTGGTCATGAACAGCGGCACCTCGTTCGCCACCGCCGCCGTCACGGCCGGCCCGCCGCCGCGATAGGGCACATGGGTCAGCTTGAAGCCGTTCTGCTGCTGCAGCAGCGTGGTCGCGATATGCGCCAGGCCGCCGGCGCCGGAGGTCGCGTAATTGTACCGGTCCGGCTCCCGCTTCGCCGCCTCCACCACGTCCCGGAAGTTCCGGAAGGGCGTGGAGGCATGGCACACCATCGCCAGCGGCCCCGTCGCCACCAGGCTCACCGGCGCGAAGGCCTCCAGCGTCCGGTAGGTCAGCCGCATGAGGGTCTGGTTCGGCCCCTCATTGTCGTACTGGAACATCCAGGTGGACCCATCCGCCGGCGCCCGCGCCGCTTCCGCGGCACCGATGGCGCCGGAGGCCCCTCCCCGGTTCTCGATCACCACGGGCTGGCCCAGCACCGCCGCCAGCCGCGGCTGGAACAGGCGCGCGATCGTGTCGGTGGAACCGCCCGGCGCCCAGGGGACGATCAGGCGGATCGGCCGGTCGGGCCAGGTGCCCTGGGCACGCAGGGTGGCGGGCGCGGCGATGCCCGCGGCGGACAAGGCGATCAGACTGCGGCGCTGGAACATGCGCTCGACTCCTCCCGGCAATGGCGGGCTACTGCCCTTTGCGGTCCCATGCCATCCGCCGCGCCGCCGCACAAGCGACGCGGCCCTGAAGGCCCCTTCAGCTATCCGCGCGGATGTCGTTGTCGCGGATGACCTTGCCCCATTTCTCGATCTCGGACCGGACGAAGGCCTCCGTCTGCTGCGGCGTGCTGGCGACGATCTCGGCCCCCTGGTCCGCCATGCGGGCCTGCACCGTCGTATCCTGCAGCGCCTGCGCCACCGCCTGCTGCATGCGCAGCGTGATCGGCGCCGGAATCCTCGCCGGCCCCACCAGCACCCAGTAGGTTAGCGCCTCGAAGTCGGGAAAACCCTGGTCGGCGAAGGGCACGACATCGGGCAGGAAGCGGCTGCGCGTCTTCTGCGTGATGCCGAGCGGCCGCAGCGCCCCCTGCCGGATATGCGGCAGGATGATGACGATGTTGGACATGAACAGCGGCACATGCCCGGCCAGGCTGTCCTGCAGCGCCGGCCCGCCGCCGCGGTAGGGCACATGCTCCAGCTCGAACCCGCCGCGCTGCTGCAGCAGCACGGTCGCGATATGCGCGCCGCTGCCCACCCCCGTGGTGGCGTAGTTCAGCGATTTCGGCGCCCGCTTCGCCGCGGCCGTCATCTGGGCGAAGTTCTGGAAAGGCTGCTGCGGATGCGTCACCAGCGCGTAGGGGCAGGTGCCGACCACGGTGCAATAGGTGAAGCTCTCCCCCGCCCGGTAGGGCAGCGACATCAGCGTGTCGTTGGTGGCCAGCGTGTCGTTGGCCAGGCACCAGGTGTAGCCATCCGGCGCCGCGCGCGACGCCTCCCCGTTCCCGACCGAACCCGAGGCCCCGGCCCGGTTCTCCACCACGATCGGCCTGCCCAGGATCTCCTGCATCTTCGGCTGCAGGATCCGCGCCACCGTGTCGTTGGACCCGCCTGGCGGGAAGGGGATGATGATCCGGATCGGCCGCTCCGGCCATGCACCCTGCGCGCCCGCGATCCGCGGCGCGGCCAGCCCGGCGCCGATCGACGCGGCGGCCAGCAGGTGGCGGCGATTCATCATCTTGGTGGCTCTCCCTGATCCCTTCCCCGCATTGCCGCACGGCGCGGGCGGTCGATCAAGCTCCGAACCGATCCTTCACGCCGCGATGGGAACGCCGCCCCCCGCCGCCCGGCCGAAGCCCTCCGCGATGTGCCGCGCCAGGGCGTCCGCCGCCGGCACGCCGATCGCGGCTTCGTGACGCAGCAGCAGGATGCCCATCTCCGGCAGTACCGGCAGCCCCTCCGCCTCCCCCATCCAGGAAAGCCCCTCGGGCAGCGTCGTCGGCGTGCTGACGGTCAGGGCGAGCCCCGCCAGCGCCACGGTGAAGCACCCCGTCTGGGTGGCGGAGTTGTAGGTGACGCGCGCCGCCCGCCCCGCCTTGCGCAGCGCCCCCAGCGCCGCGTTCCGCCAGGGGCAGCCGGAGGCCGGCAGCGCCATGGCCAGCGGCAGCGGATCGCGCCGGTGCAGCGCGTGACGCGGGCTGCCGACCCAGCGCAGCGGCCCCCGCCAGATGCGCTGCGCCGCGCTGCCCGGCGCCTCATGCCCCTCCGTCAGCAGCGTCATGTCGAGCCGCCCCTCCCGGAACCGCTCGGCCAGCACGTCCGAATTCAGGCAGGTGACGTCGAGTTCGACGGCCGGATGCGCCTCCGCGAAGCGGGCCAGGATCTGGGGCAGCCAGTTCAGCGCATAATCGTCCGGCGTGCCGAGCCGGACCGTCCCCACCATCGGCGGCGCGCGGAAATTGCCGATGATCTCGTCGTTCAGCGCCAGCATCTCCCGCGCCCGGTCCAGCAGCCAGGCGCCCTGCGGCGTCGGCTGCACCCCCTTCGGCGTGCGCATCAGCAGCGGGTGGCCGAGCATCTCCTCCAGCCGCCGGATCTGCATTGAGATCGCGCTCTGCGTCCGTCCCACCCGCTCCGCCGCGCGGGTGAAGGATCCGCCCTCCGCGATGAAGACGAAGCTGCGGAGCAGATCGGGGTCGAGGCCGGGGGGTGGGGCTGCCATGGGCCCATCATCAACAACTCTGATGCGCAACGTCAACAGAACTCGTTTTACTGATCCTTCCCGCCATCCGATCCTTCCGGTGTCACCAGACACGCCAGCCTCCGCCCTGCCGGGGCGGGGCGGCAGCAGAAGGAATGCAGACCATGTCCGGCTTCGTGATCTCTCCAGGCGCCCTGCGGCAGGCCGGCCGCGCCGCCTCCCGCAAGGTCGCCGGGGCGCACACCTGGCTGGATTGGCTCAGCCAGGCCCTCCGCGCCATCACCACGCGCCGCTACCTGGCGGAGATGGATGACCGCATGCTGCGAGACATCGGCATCACGCGGATGGAGGCCAGCCAGGAAGCGAACCGCGCCCCCTGGGATTTCGGCCCGCGCCCCATGTAGCGGCCAGCCCCGCGCCCGCCGGCAGTTCCGGCGGGCGCGGTTCTGCGCTACCGGAGCGGCCTTCACTGCCGTCTCCGGAACTGGAACCCATGTCGGTCCGCACCCGCTTCGCCCCCTCCCCCACCGGCTACCTCCATATCGGCGGTGCCCGCACGGCGCTGTTCAACTTCCTCTTCGCGCGGCGCCACGGCGGCCAGTACCTGCTGCGCATCGAGGATACCGACAAGCAGCGCAGCACGAAGGAAGCGGTGGACCAGATCCTGGAAAGCCTCGCCTGGCTCGGCCTCTCCCCGGATGAGCCGCCGGTGATGCAATCCGCCCGGGAAGCCCGCCACGCGGAGGTCGCGCGCGAGCTGCTCGCCAAGGGCCAGGCCTACCTCGCCTACGACACGCCGGAGGAACTCGCCGCCGCGCGCGCGGAGGCCGAGGCCCAGAAGCGCCCCTTCAAATATGATGGCGGCCGCTGGATCGGCCTCGCCCCCTCCAAGGCCCCCTCCATCGCCCCCGCCATCCGCATCAAGGCGCCCAAGGGGGGCGAGACGCTGGTGCCGGACCTGGTGCAGGGCGATGTCCGGGTGAACCATGCGGAGCTGGATGACATGATCATCCTGCGATCCGACGGCACGCCCACCTACCTGCACGCCGTGGTGGTGGATGACCACGACATGGGCATCACCCATGTCATCCGCGGCGACGACCACCTGACCAACACCTTCCGCCAGTGCATGGTCTATGACGCCATGGGCTGGCGCCGGCCCGCCTTCGCCCACATCCCCCTCATCCACGGGGCGGATGGCGCCAAGCTGTCCAAGCGCCACGGCGCCGTCGGCGCGCTGGAGTTCCGGGAGCAGGGGCTGCTGCCGGAAGCCGTCTGCAACTACCTGCTCCGCCTCGGCTGGGGCCATGGGGATGAGGAGATCGTCCCCCGCGACCGCGCCATCCAGCTCTTCGACCTCAAGGATGTCGGCCGCGCGGCCTCGCGGATGGACTATGCCAAGCTCTCCCACGTCAACGCCGTCTATCTCCGCGCCGCGGATGACGACCGGCTGCTGGCGGAGGTCACGGCGCGGCTGACCCGCCGCGGCATCGATTTCGGCACCACCGCCGCCGCCCGGATCCGCGCCCTGATGCCGGACCTGAAGGAACGCGCCCGCACCATCGAGGACCTGGCCAATGCCACGATCTTCGCGGTCGGCAACGGCGCGCCGGAGCCCGATGCCAAGGCCGCCGCCCTGCTGACGCCGGAAGCCCGCGCCCGCCTCGCGGACCTCGCCGCCTTCCTCGCCGACGCGCCGTGGGAGAAGCAGGACCTGGAGCGCTGGCTGCGGGACTATGCGGAGGTGAAGCAGGTGAAGCTCGGCCAGGTGGCCCAGCCGCTCCGCGTGGCGCTGACCGGCAGCACCCAGTCGCCGCCAATCGATTCCGTGCTGGTGGCGCTCGGCCGCACCGAATCCCTCACCCGCATCGCGGCCGCCGCGAACGGCTGACCGCCGCGCCGCCCCCGCCCCGCGCCCCTGCCGTTGAGGCAGGGGCGGCGGCGTCCCGGATTGCCTCACCCCCTGAAATTATCTAAATAATAAGAATATCCGCCAGATTAGGCATAATCTGGCGTTTGTGCTTGACCGCGCGCCCCTGGCACATCTAAAAAATAACTTAAGGAAGGCGATTTGGGTCGCTTCCGGTCAGGAGGATGTCATGCGTGGTCTGCCCAAGCTGGCTTTCTGGATCCTCGGCCTCACCGGCGTCGCCCTCTGGACGGCGCTCATCATGGCCCTCGCCCACCTCCCCCTCCCGGTGGAGCTCGCCCTCGGCGGCATGGGGCTCGTGACCTGCTTCTGGGGCCACGCCGTCCTCTTCCCCACCGAACGCGCCACCATCGCCGCCGCCGCCCCCGGCCGCATGGCGCGGGAGGACATGCTCCAATCCGTCGCCTCCCGCCCCCTGCCGGTCGGCGCCGCCCGCACCCTCGCCACCCGCCGGCCGCGGGACCCCGCGCTGCTCGGCCGCCCCGTGGCGGATAACGACATGCCCCCGGGCGACCTGCCCCCCCTGCTGCGCTCCCCCTTCGAGGAAGCGGCCCGCATGGAAGCCCGCCGCTTGGCGGAAGCCGTGACCGCCACCGGCATCTTCGGCCCCGTCACCGTGACGCTGGAGCCGGACGGCAACGCCATCGTCGCCCCGGTCCAGGCGGAGCGCGGGGTGCGCGTCCCGGCCCTGACCCTGCTGCGCTTCGCCATGCTCGCCACCCAGCCCGACGGGCTCGCCCCCGGCAGCGCGCCGATCGCCAACCGCGTCGGCCAGGGCAGCTGGCCGGGCGAGGATCTGCGCGCCGCGCTCGATGCCCATATCCTGGCGGCCACGGGCGAAGCCCCCACCCCCATCCCGCCGGCCGCCCTGCCCACCCTGCCCGCCCCTGCCTGGGCCGCGCCGCAGGGCGCGCAGCCCCGCACCGCCTGACCGGCACGGCCAGCGTTGCGCAGCCGGGCCGATACGCCCGATAATGGGCCGCCAACCCGCCGCGCCGCGGCCAGGATGCCCGCATGCCCGTGATCGTCGGCGGTGACGGCGACGACGTCGCCACCCCCAGCTTCCAGTCCATCGATGTCACCGGCGGCGCGCCGGGCGGCGGGGCCGATACCCTCTTCGGCCTGCGCGGCCACGATACGCTGGATGGCGGCGCCGGCGACGACCGCCTGCATGGCGACGAGGGCAACGACGTCCTGGTCGGCGGCGAGGGTGCGGACACCATCTTCGCCCTCGCCGACAACGATGCCGTCTATGGCGGCCCGGGCGCCGACAGCCTCTTCGGCGGCGAGGGCGCCGATTCGATCATCGGGGGCGAGGAGGCGGACACCCTCTTCGGCGGGGAATCCGACGATACGCTGGATGGCAGCACCGGCGATGACCGCCTGTTCGGCGAAGCGGGCGCGGACAGCCTGAACGGCGCCGATGGGCAGGACACGCTCTCGGGCGGCATCGCCGCCGATTCGCTGGATGGCGGCGCCGGCAACGACCAGGTCAATGGCGATGACGGCACGGACCGCCTGTTCGGCGGCGCGGGCACGGACACGCTGAATGGCGGATCGGATGCCGATACGCTGGAAGGCCAGGCCGATGCCGATGAGCTGAATGGCGAGGCCGGCACCGACAGCCTGCTCGGCGGCGCGGGCGCCGACACGCTGAATGGCGGCGACGACGCCGATGCGCTGGATGGCGGAGAGGGCGAGGACCGCCTGCAGGGCGAACAGGGCACGGACAGCCTCTCGGGCGGAGAGGGTGCGGATACCCTGATCGGCGGGCTGGATGGCGATACGCTGGAAGGCGGCGCCGGGGCCGACCTGCTCGATGGCGGCGAAAGCCAGGACGTGCTCCGCGGCGATGGCGGGGATGACACGCTCTCCGGTGGCGACGCGCCCGATACGCTGCTCGGCGGCGAAGACCAGGACATGCTCTCGGGCGGCGCCAGCGCCGACAGCCTGGATGGCGGCGCGGGGCGGGACACGCTGCGCGGCGGGCTCGACGTCGATACCCTCGATGGCGGCGCGGGCAACGACAACCTCGATGGCGGCGAAAGCGCCGACAGCCTCTGGGGCGGAGAGGGCGACGACGTCCTGCTCGGCGGCGTCGATGCCGATACGCTGCGCGGGGCGGAGGGCAACGACACCCTCCTCGGCGGCACGGGCTATGAGCTGATCGATGGCGGCGCGGGCGACGACTACATCGCCAATGGTGCCGGCGAGGACCAGATCGATGGCGGCGCCGGCATCGACCGCATCGATTTCTCCGCCGTCGCGGGCGCCCCCGCCGGCAGCGTCTTCACCGTCAACCTGGCCGGCTTCACCTTCGGGGAAGGCGCCTTCGCCACCGGCGGCCTCGCGAATATCGAGAAGGTGACGGGCACCGCCTATGCCGACCGCCTGCTCGGCGACGGGGCGGACAATGAATTCCAGGGCGGCGCGGGCATCGACACGCTGTTCGGCGCGGGCGGCCAGGACAGCCTGTTCGCCGGCGCCGATGGCGCCTCCCTCTCCGGCGGCGAGGGTGACGACTACATCGATGGCGGCACCGGCGCCTCCACGCTCCGCGGCGATGCGGGGCAGGATGTGCTGCAGGGCGGCACCGGGCATGACCTGCTGGATGGCGGCAGGGGCAACGATACCGTCGCGGGCGGCGCGGGCAACGATACGCTCGGCGGCGGCGACGGCAGCGCCGACATCCTCTCCTACCGCGATGCCACCGCCGGCACGTCCATCAACCTCGCGACCGGCACCGCGGCGGACGGCTTCGGCGGCACGGACAGCCTGGCCGGCGGGTTCGAGGGCCTCTACGCCGGCGATTCCGCCGATACCGTCACCGGCAGCGAAGCCGCGGACAGCATCTGGGGCTTCGGCGGCGCGGACCGCATCGCGGCCGGTGGTGGGGAGGACAGCGTCTTCGGCGGCGATGGCGCGGACAGCCTGCGCGGCGGCGAGGGCCGTGACCTGCTGGAAGGCGGCGCGGAGGCCGATACCCTGCAGGGCGAGGGCGGCCACGACACGCTGCTCGGCGCGGCCGGGGACCTGCTGGAGGGAGGCGCGGGCAATGACGTGCTGGCCGCCACCCTGCCCGGCGCCGTCAGCCTTTCCGGCGGTGCCGATGACGACACGCTGCTCGGCGGCGCCGATGGCAGCCTCGATGGCGGCACCGGCAACGACTACCTCTCGGGCGGCCTGCTGCTGGATGGCGACGAGGGCAACGACACGCTGCTCGGCCTGGACGGCTCGCGCCTCGATGGCGGCGGCGGCAACGATATCCTGACGGGCGGCGCGACGCTGTCGGGCGGGGATGGCGACGACCAGCTCGCCACCAGCATCGCGGGCGCCGCCAGCCTGGAAGGCGGCGCGGGGCATGACACGCTGACGGCGGGCCTCGCCTCCATCCTGGATGGCGGCACGGGCAATGACAGCCTGGAAGGCGGCGCGACTCTGCTGGGCGGGGATGGCGACGACACGCTGCTGGGCTACGCCGCCTACTCCAACGTCACGCTGCCCAGCGGCGCCGACGGCCTGTTCATCTGGAACGTCACCATGCCCCCGGGATCGTCGCCCGTCGCGGTCGCGGTGCTGGTGGACGCGACCTCCCTGCTCTCCGGCGGCGCCGGCAACGACAGCATCCTGGGCACGCCGGGCGCCAGCACGCTCGAGGGTGGCGAGGGCAACGACACGCTGGTCGCCCCTGGCCCCAACCTCGCCCATGGCGACGCCGGCCGGGATTCGCTGCGGGACGCCGGCACGACCGGCGCCACCCTGTCCGGCGGCGAGGGGGCGGACACCCTGACGGGCGGCACCGGCTCCTCCCGCCTCTCCGGCGATGCCGGCGACGACAGCCTCATCGGCGGCAGCGGCGCCTCGCGCCTGGCCGGCGGCACGGGGCACGACACGCTTTCCGCCGGCGGCGCCAACCTCCTGCTGGGCGAATCCGGCCGCGATTCGCTGCGGGACCTCGGCGCCGGCGGCGCCACCCTCTCCGGCGGGCTCGGCGCGGATGCCATCACCGGCGGCACCGGCGCCTCCCTGCTCATGGGCGAAGGCGGGAATGACGTCATCACCGGCGGCCTCGGCGCCGATACGCTGCTGGGCGGCGCGGGCGACGACACGCTGACCGCGATGGGCGCGCAGTACCTCAGCGGCCAGGGTGGCCGGGACCTGCTGCGCAACCTCGGCGACGGCGCCGCCACCCTGTTCGGCGGCAATGGCGATGACAGCCTGGTCGGCGGCGATGCGGGCGACCGGCTCTTCGGCGGCGCGGGCAACGACACCCTCACCACCGAAGCCGGCGCCGCCGTGCTGGACGGGGGCGAGGGCAATGACAGCATCGTCGCCGGCGGCACCGTCGCCGTGGTGCAGGGCGGCGCGGGCGACGACGCCATCCGCCTGACCGGCAGCGCCGCCCATGTCGATGGCGGCACCGGCAACGACACGATCCAGGCCGGCGACAGCGCCGCCCGGCTGTTCGGCGGCGCGGGCGACGACCAGCTGACCGGCGGCATCGGCGCGGACACGCTGCTGGGCCAGGCCGGCGCCGATACCATGGCGGGCGGCGCGGGCGATGACCGCTACGAAGTCACCGATGCCGGCGACCGCGTGATCGAAGCCGCGGGCGGCGGCAGCGCGGATTGGGTGATCGCCTATCTGGACCACGCCCTGGCGGCGGAGGTCGAGAACCTCAGCCTGCTGCCCGGCACCGCCCGCGCCGGCACGGGCAACGACCTGTCGAACCTCATCCTCGGCAATGCCCGCGCGAATATCCTGTCGGGCCTCGGCGGCGATGATTCGATCGATGCCGGCAAGGGGGACGATACGCTGCTCGGCGGCGGCGGGCGCGACCTGCTGCGGGGCGGCATCGGCGCGGACAGCCTCTCCGGCGGCGATGCGGCGGATACGCTGGAAGGCGGGCTGGGCGCGGATACGCTGGCGGGCGGTTCGGGCGCCGACCACTTCGTGCTGGAGGACGAGCCCGGCGCCGGATTCGACCGCTTCCGCAGCGAGGATCCCGACATCATCACCGATTTCGATGCCGGGGAGGATCGCCTGGTGCTGGCCGGCTACGGCTTCGCGGACATCGCCGCGGCCAAGGCCGCCATGGCGCAGTCCGGCGCGGATGTCGTGCTGACCCTCGGCACGGACAGCGTCATCCTGCGCGGCATCACGCTGGACCTGCTGGACGCGGACAATATCGAGCTGCGGTAGCGCTCAGCTGCCGTAGCCCGCCTGCCGCGGCAGCCACAGCGCGATCTCCGGGAAGGCGATCAGCAGCGCGGTGCCGAAGGCCAGCATCAGCATGTAGGGGTAGATGCTGCGGTTCACCTCCGACAGCGGCGCGCCGGTGATGGCCTTGATCACCACCAGGTTTAGCGCCACGGGGGGAGAGATCAGCGCCATCTCCAGGCTCAGCGTCAGCAGGATGCCGTACCAGACCTTGTCGATGTCGAGCGCGCCCAGCAGCGGCAGGATCGCCGGCATGGTCAGCAGGATGATGGAGAAGCTCTCCAGCACCAGCCCCAGGACGAACAGCAGCACCATCATGGCCACCAGGAAGCCCGTGCGCCCCAGGCCGAGATCGGCGACCAGCTTCGTCAGCTCCTGCGGCACCTGCAGCTTGGTCAGCATGAAGCCGTAGATGGCGGCGCCCGCGATGATCATCAGCAGCATGGCGGAGGTGCGCGTCGCCTCCTCCACCCCCTGCACCACGTCGCGCCAGGTCAGCGTCCGGTAGATCAGCCCCGCGATGACCAGCGCGTAGATCGTGCCCGTCCCCGCCGCCTCCGTCGCGGTGAAGACGCCCATGTAGATGCCGCCGAGCACGAAGACCGGCAGGCTCAGCGACCATCCCGCGCGCGCCAGCGCGTGATGCGCGGCCTCCGGCACCGGCTCCTCCGCCGGCACCACGGCCTTGCCCTCGGTGATGAAGCAATAGGCCGCGAACATCGCCGCCATCATCAGCCCCGGCACCACGCCCGCCAGGAACAGCGCCGCGACCGAGGTTTCCGTGACATAGGCGTAGAGCACCATCGGCGCCGAGGGCGGGATGAGGATGCCGAGCGTCCCGCCGCCCGCCACCACGCCGAAGGCACCCTGGCGGGATATGCCGTATTTCAGCATCTGCGGGATGGCGATCTTGCCGATGGTCAGCGCGGTGGCCACCGAGGAACCGCTGATGGCGGCGAAGATCGTGCAGGCCGCGACGGTCGCGATGCCGACGCCGCCGCGCACCTTGCGCAGCAGGGCGAAGGCGGCGTTATAGAGGTCATCCACCACCCGCCCGCGCACCATGATGTGCGCCATCAGCATGAAGAGCGGGATGGCCACCAGCAGGTAGCCATCGAGCTTGCCGATGACCATCTCCCCCAGCGCCGGCACGCCGCCTTCCAGCCACAGCAGCACCGACAGCGGCAGCAGGAACAGCGCCGCGAACATCGGCATGCCGAGGTAGAGAAGGCCGATCAGCGCGGCCAGCAGGATCAGGAAGGTCACGCCGTCACTCCCCGCGCGCCAGCGTGTCGCGCGGCAATTCCTCGTCGCCCGTGGGCAG
This sequence comes from Falsiroseomonas ponticola, assembly GCF_016805305.1. Lineage (GTDB taxonomy): Bacteria > Pseudomonadota > Alphaproteobacteria > Acetobacterales > Acetobacteraceae > Falsiroseomonas > Falsiroseomonas ponticola. The sequence goes on from NZ_JAERQN010000004.1 coordinate 11,906, forward strand.
GTGCTCCGGCCGGCCGCCGAGTGCCAGCACCAGCGTCTGCACCAGCGCCACCAGCAGCAGCAGCCCCGCGCCGATCGGCAGCAGCAGCTGGATCCACCATTCCGGCACGCCCTCGATATCCGTCATCATGCCGACCATCAGGCTGAACTCGATGGCTTCCCAGCCCGCATAGACCAGCACGGCGGCCACGATCGCGACGCTCAGCGTGCCGGTCAGCTGCGCCGCCCGCGCCAGCCCGGGGCCGAGCTTCGAGACCGCGACATCGACGCCGATATGCTCGAACTTCCGCTGCGCTTCCGGCGCCGCCAGCATGACCAGGCTGAGCACCAGCCAGCCCGCCACCTTGTCCACCCAGGGCTGCGGCGCGTTGAAGGCGTAGCGCATGACGACGGAGTAGCCGACCAGGAACAGGCAGGTCACGGTGGCCAGGGACCCGATGGCCACCGCGATCCGGCTGAGCCCCGCCGCCAGGCGCTGCACCATCCTCACGCCGCGGGAATGCCGCGCAGGAGTTCCAGGATGCGCGCGCCGCCTTCCGGCGCGATGCGCAGGAAGGCATCGATCACGGGCTGCTGCATCGCCGCCCGCCAGGTCGCCAGCTCCTGCGGCGTCTGCTCATGGATGGTCATGCCCTTGGCGCGGAGTTCCGTCACGGCCGCGGCCGCCGTCTCCTCCGTCACGCGCAGCTGGTCCTGCTCCGCCTTGCGCGCCGCGGCATCGATCGCCGCGCGATGCTCCGCGCGCAGCCCGTTGTACCAGCGCGGGTTCACATAGACATGGCTGATGACGGCGAAGTACGGCGTGACGGTGCCGAAGCGCTGGATCTCGTAGAAGCGGCGCGACACGGCGGCGGACAGGTCCGTCAGCCCCGCATCCAGCACGCCGGATTGCAGCGCCTGCGGCACCTCCGGCCCGGGCATGGAGGACGGCGCCGCGCCGACGGCCGTCAGCGCATGGTCCGTCAGCGCGTTCAGCCCGCGGATCTTGAGGCCCCGGAAATCCTCGAGGTTGACGATCGGCCGCCGGCCGCTGGTGAAGATGCTCTGGCGCGTGGTGTAGAGCCACATGAGGTTCTTCACCGCGCGGCGCTCCAGCGCCGCTTCCAGGAACCGGGCCGCGTCGCTGCCGATGAAGCGCTGGATGCGCGGGAAATCCGTGAAGAAGTAGGGCACGGTCATCGCGTTCATCTCCGGCAGGGTCGTGCCCCACTGAAAATTCACCGCGGCCGCGGCCTCGAAGGACCCGCGCGCGACACCCGGGAAGTTCTCCCCCGCGCGGGCCAGCTGCTCCGCCGGGAAGACCTGCACCTGCACCTGGCCGTTGGACCGCGCGGCCACATCCTCGGCGAAGGAGGCGATGACGCGCGCATTGTGGTGCGCGGGCGGGAACTGGTGGGACAGGCGCATCGTCACCGCGGCCTGCGCGCGGGCCAGGCCCGGCGTGGCAAGGACGGCGGCGGAGGCGGCGAGCAAATGGCGGCGGCGCATGGCGTTGTTCTCTCCCCGATCTGGCGGGCGAGGTTTGCGGCAGCAATCGCCGCCGGTCAACGTCATGCGAAGGGGGGAGAGGGGTGGGTGGTGGGCGCTACAGGGATTGAACCTGTGACCCCTACCGTGTCAAGGTAGTGCTCTCCCGCTGAGCTAAGCGCCCCACCGCCGGGAAGGCCCGCTGATTAGCGCCCATCCCGGGGGGAGACAAGCCCCCCAAGACGGCACTCCTCAGGCGCCCGGACTGCATGACCACCGACAATCTCCTGTTCCTCCTGGCGCGGCTGCTGATGGGCGGGCTCTGCGCCCTGGCCGCGGTGCTGGCGCTCTGGCGCCTCGCCGCCGCGTCGCGCGCCGGGCGGCGGGAGCCGGTGCTGGGCCTCATGGCGCTGGTGCTCGGCGTGGGCGTGGCGGAGGCGGTGCAGGACGCCTGGTGGAACGTGGCGCAGGCGCCGACCGATCCCATCGGCTTCAACGCCTGGCTCTGGATCGGCTTCGACCTGGCCGTGCCGCTGCTGGCGCTGCGCGTCATGCAGGTGATGGCGGAACGCGATGCGGCGCTCGCGCGGCTCGCCGCGCTGTCCGTGACGGACCCGCTGACGGGCCTGGCCAATCGCCGTGGGTTCGAGGCCAAGGCCCATGCCGCCATCGCCACCTGCCGCCGGCAGGGCCAGCCCGTCGCGCTGCTGGCCTTCGACCTCGACCGCTTCAAGCGCATCAATGATGGCTGGGGCCATGCCGCCGGCGACGTGGTGCTGGCCGGCGCCGCCCGCGCCATGGCCGGCCAGCTTCGCGCCGGCGACGTGCTGGGCCGCCTGGGGGGGGAGGAATTCGCCGCGCTGCTGCCCGCCACCACGCCCGAGGAAGCCGCGGGGCTGGCGGAGCGCCTGCGCCTCGCGGTCCGCGCGGAAGTGCCCCATCCCGAGGGCGGCAGGGCGCTGACGACGGTCTCCATCGGCGTCGCCGCCCTCGGCCCCGGGGAGGCCGCCGAAAGCCTCGCCGCGGCGCTGGCCGCCTCCGACGCCGCCCTCTACGCGGCGAAGGAGAAGGGTCGGGACCGGGTGGAGATGGCGCCCCCGCGCCTGGCGGCGCCATGACCGCCGCGCCACCGCCCGCCGCCCCGGCCGATGCGGCCGCGACCGAACGGCATGTCCGCAAGGTGGGCTCGCTGGTGGTGCATGGCACCATCCATCGCCGGCACCTGGCCGGCTGCATCCCGGCGCTGGAACAGCCGGGCCCGCCGGGCCATGCCTGCCGCGTCATCCTGCACCGCGCCTTCACCCGGCTGCAGCTGCGCTACCAGCAGGACGAACCCGGCCTGCCCGCCCCCGCCACCGTCATCGCCGCCGCCGACGCGGCCTTCGAGGAAATGGCGACCCGCTGCCCCTTCCTCGCGGAGCGGCTGATGGACCTCGCCCTCAACCTCGGCCACACCGACCCCACCGCCTGGCACGTCGTCACCGGGCGGCTGGTGCCCAGCCGCCGGCTGCTCGATTTCGGCGCGGCCTGGTCGGCCCGGGCGCGGGCGCTCTCCCCCGCCTCCTTCTTCCGGCATGTCCATCTCGGCGTCCGGCACACGCTGCTGCGGAACGAGGAAGCGGCCTACCGGCATTTCCTCGCCGCCCGCCAGGCCCGGCCGCCGGACGACCTGCTGCCCTCCTACTACGCCGCGCTGCGCAGCCTCTGCGCGCCCATCCTGGCGGCGGAGGAGGAGCTGGCCTGGCGGCGCCCGGCGGCCTTCCGCGACTGGTTCCCCATGGCGGCGGATGCGGCGATCCTCCGCCCGCCGCGGCCGGGCGAGGGGCTGCTCTACCTCTGCGGCGCCGACAGCCGCTACGCCACCGCCTTCGCGCCGGAGGTCCTGGCCGCGCTGGCCCGGCATGGCGGCAGGCGGCTGCACCTGCACCTGGTGGACCCCACGCCCGGCTGCCTCGAATTGCTGGACCTCCTGGCGCGGGAAGGCGAGGCCGGCGGCGTCGCCCTCTCCGCCACCGCGGAATACCGGCCGGCGGTGGCCGACCTGCGCGCCTACTACAGCGTCTCCCGCTTCTTCGCGCAGCGCTGGCTGCAGGCGGAAGGCCTGGGCCGCGTGCTGCTGGCCGATATCGACATGGTCCCCTGCGACGATCTGCGGAAGCTGGACCACGCCACGGCGGGGCAGGACCTGGCGCTGCTGCGCGGCCGGCTGCCGCTGTTCCGCTTCCCCTGGGCCGGGGTGCGCGCCGGCGCCCTGCTGGCCGGCCCCGCGCCAGGGGCGGGCACCTTCCTCCAGCTTCTCTGCCGGACCATCGAGCGGGAGTTCGACCGCCAGGCCACCGGCCTCTGGGGCATCGACCAGAACGCGCTGTTCGTCGCCGCCAACTACCTCGACGCGCTCTCCCACGGGCTGCGCATCGGCAATCTGCGGGAAGCCTTCCCGAACCTCATCCAGGGCATCGCCGACAAGCGCGCGAAGCTCGCCGCCCTGCCATGAACGATCCCCCCTCCCCGCCCCGACGCAGCAAGCGGGGTGACAGCACCGCCCGCGCTGTGGCTTGATCGGCCCCTCCATGGACCTCCCCCTGAACACCGAGGCGCCCGCCGCGGACACGCCGCCCTTCCGGGTGGCGCGGCCGGACCGCCAGACCGTGCCGCTCGTCTTCGCCTCCCCGCATAGCGGCACCAACTACAGCGCGGCCTTCCTGGCCGGCGCGCGGCTGGACGCGACGGCCCTGCGGCGGAGCGAGGACAGCTTCGTCGATGAGCTGTTCGCCGCCGCCCCCGGCTTCGGCGCCCCCCTGCTCACCGCCACCTTCCCGCGCGTCTATTGCGATGCGAACCGGGAGCCCTGGGAACTGGACCCCAGCATGTTCGACGGGCCCCTGCCCGCCTGGGTGAACAGCGCCAGCCCCCGCGTCGGCGCCGGGCTCGGCACCATCGCCCGGGTGGTGGCGAGCGGCGAGCCCGTCTATCGCCACAAGCTGCCCTTCGCGGAGGCCGAGGACCGCGTCCGCCGCTGCTGGCAGCCCTACCACGCGGCGCTCGGCGAGCTGATCGCCGACACGCGCGCGGCGTTCGGCGTCTGCCTGCTGATCGACTGCCATTCCATGCCCGCTCACCCCGCCCATGGCGGCAACCCCGCTGATTTCGTGCTGGGCGACGCGCATGGCACCGCCTGCGCCCCGCGCGCGACCCGCCTGGTGGAGGAGACGCTGGCGGGCATGGGCTACCGGGTGCGCCGGAACGACCCCTATGCGGGCGGCTACGTCACCCGCCACTACGGCCGTCCGCGGGAAGCCGTGCATGCCCTGCAGATCGAGATCGCGCGCCGCCTCTACATGGACGAGGTCCGGGTGGAGCGGGCGCCCGGCATGGGCCCGCTGACGCGGGACCTGAAGCGGCTGATCGGCATCCTGGCGCAGACCGACTGGACCTTTCTGCGCTGAGGTCCGGTCCCGGCCATCGGCCGGGGCGCCACCAGTTTCTCAGTGTAACTCCCTAAGCCCTTGATCCGCGCCGCCGGGGATGAGGGCAAAAAAAAGGCGGTCCCGTGAGGGACCGCCGAGTTTAGGGAGGAAACGTCCAAGAAAGACAGACAACCCGGCGGTGCCGTGTTGCTGCGATGCACAAAATAGGGACCGCCTCCCCTTCCCGCAAGGTCTTTTTGGGCCCGCAGGACTGATATGCGTTGGCTGCATGAAAACGTTAATGATCTGCGCCCAACGCTTAACGAACGCTCAAGCAATCATCCGAAAGCTGGCATCGGTAGCAAGCTTTGCCCACCAGCGGTGCAGCGCCCAAGACGCCCTCCCGCCGCCCCGGCCGCCGCCCGCCGCCTTGCCCCCGCCGAATCGCCCCGCAGGCGCCCTTCCGGCGATGGCGCCGGCACGCGACTCAGCAGGATCGATCAAGCCCGCCCGCCTTGCCCGGCGCGCCCCGCGCTCCCCATCTCCGCGGCCGGACACCACGCCGGGACCGCCGCATGCCGAAAAGCTGGGATCAGAAGTATCAGGGCGCCAGGCCCGCCCATGTGGCGGTGCTGGACAAGCCCTTCGCCGGCCTCCGCGCCGGCCAGCGCCTGTTCATCGCCACCCCCGCCCTGCTGGAGGCGCGCATCCGCGCCATCCCCCCCGGGCAGACGCAGGATATCGCCGCGCTGCGCGGCGACCTGGCGCGGGAGCATGGCGCCGACGCCACCTGCCCCACCTCCACCGCCATCTTCCTCCGCATCGTCGCGGAGCGCGCGCTGGAGCGCATGGCGGAGGACCCGGCCCCCTTCTGGCGCCTGATCGCGCCGGAGACGCCGCTGGCCCGCAAGCTCTCCTGCGGCCCCGACCTCATCCGCCACCAGCGCGCGATGGAGGCTCAATAGCTCCGCGGCATCCCCAGCACATGCTCGCCGATGTAGCTCAGCACCAGGTTCGTGCTGATCGGCGCCACCTGGTACAGCCGCGTCTCGCGGAACTTGCGCTCGATGTCGTATTCCTCGGCGAAGCCGAAGCCGCCATGCGTCTGCACGCAGGCCTCGGCCGCGGCCCAGGCGGCATCGGCGGCGAGCATCTTGCCCATATTCGCCTCCTCCCCGCAGTTCAGGCCGTTCTCGAACTTCTCCAGGCCCTGCTTCACGATGGCCTCCGCCGCGCGCATCTGCGCATAGGCCTTGGCGATCGGGAACTGCACGCCCTGGTTCTGGCCGATCGGCCGGCCGAACAGCACGCGCTCCTTCGCATAGGCCACGCTGCGCTGCGTGAACCAGCGCGCATCGCCGATGCACTCGGACGCGATGAGCAGCCGCTCCGCATTCATGCCGTCCAGGATCTGCCGGAAGCCTTTCCCCTCCACGCCGACCAGGTTCTCGGCGGGGACTTCCATGTTGTCGAAGAAGACCTCGCAGGAATTGTGGTTCATCATGGTGCGGATGGGGCGGATGGTGAGGCCGTTGCCCAGCGCCTTGCGCATGTCCACGATGAAGGTGGAAAGCCCGTCCGTCTTCTTCGCCACCTGGTCCTTCGGCGTGGTGCGGGCCAGCAGCAGCATCAGGTCGGAATGCTCCGCCCGGCTGGTCCAGATCTTCTGGCCGTTGACGATCCACTTGTCGCCCTCGCGCCGCGCCGTGGTGCGCAGCGCCGTGGTGTCCGTGCCGCTCGTCGGCTCCGTCACCCCGAAGGCCTGCAGCCGCAGCGACCCATCCGCGATGCCAGGCAGGTACTGCGCCTTCTGGGCCGGGCTGCCATGCTTCAGGATGGTGCCCATGATGTACATCTGCGCATGGCAGGCCGCGCCGTTGCTGCCGCTCGCGTGGATTTCCTCGAGGATCGCCGCGGCGCCCGACAGCTTGAGGCCCGCGCCGCCATATTCCTCGGGGATCAGCGCCGCCAGGTAGCCGCTCTCGGTCAGCGCCGTCACGAACTCCGTCGGATAGCCGCGCCGCGCATCCAGCTCCCGCCAGTATTCGCCGGGGAATCGCGCGCAGAGCTTGCGGACCTCGGCCCGGATCTCGGCATGCGGGTCGGTGGCGGGGTGTTGCATGTCCATGGCGGCGTCCTCCGGCGATTCCGGCGCAATCTGGCGCGGCGGGGACCGCGCGGATACTACAATCGCGGCCGATCACCTATGCCCGTAGGGTATCGCCGCCCAGCAGCTGCCCGTCCCAGACGCCGGCCTCCACCATCGCCCGCACCTCCTCCCGCAGCATCTCCGCGAAGCGGCGCACGGCATTGCTGGGCTGCCGGCCGAGCGGTTCCGCCACCACCAGCTTGCGGGAGAGATGCGGGTCGATGATTGGCGCGGCGTGCAGCCGCCCGGCCTCCACCTCCTCATGCACCGCGGCCCGCGGCAGGATGGTGGCGCCGAGGCCCCGCAGCACCAGCCCCTTCAGCATGGTCAGCTCATCCGCCTCCACCGCCACCTCCAGCGCCAGGCCCCGCCGCTCCGCCTCCGCCTCCACCAGCAGCCGCAGCCCGTGCTGCGGCCCGGGCAGGATCAGGCGATGCGCAGCCACGGCGGCGAAGCCGATGGCGTGGTGCGGGGATGGCACCTGGCCGGAGGCCGTGACGAAGCACAGCGTCTCCACCAGCAGCGGCGAGGCGCGGACCCCCGCCGCCCGCGCCCCGGCATAGACCACGGCGATATCCACCTCGCCCCCCTGCAGCCATTCCAGCAGGTAGCCGCTGAAGGCCTGCACGACGCGCAGCTTCACCTCGGGATGCGCGGTCAGGAACCGCTCCACCAGGCGGTTGGCCACCACCGCGCCGACCGTCGGCGGCATGCCGAAGATGACGCGGCCGCGCACCGCCCCCGCCTCCTCCATCAGCCCCGCCCGCGTCTCCTCCACGTCGCGCAGGATGCCCGCCGCCCGCGCGCGCAGCCGCTCCCCGGCCGGGGTCAGCACCATCCCGCGGCCGTGCCGGGTGAAGAGCGCCACGCGCAGCTCCTCCTCCAGCAGCCGGATCTGCCGGCTGAGCGCGGGCTGGGCGATGCGCAGCCGGTCGGCCGCCCGGCTCAGGCTGCTGAGTTCCGCCACCTGCACGAAGGTATTGAGCTGCCGGAGGTCCATGACCCATCCCATCACGGCATAGCTCAATGCACAACCTTATAGTCCCGCTATGCCAGCCGCCGCGCCATCATCCCTCCCGGAAGCAGGAGGAACCCATGACCCCACCCGAAACCCCCGATTGGCGGCGCCAGGTCTTCGATGTGCTGAAGGCCGCCGGGGTGAAGCACATCGCCTATGTGCCGGATGCCGGCCACGCCACGGCCATCCGCCTCGCCGAGGCCGACCCCGCCATCAACGCCGTGGTGCTGACGACGGAGGAGGAGGGCATCGGCTACCTCGCCGGCGCCTGGCTCGGCGGCGAGCGTGGCGCGCTGCTGATGCAATCCTCCGGCGTCGGCAACTGCATCAACACGCTGGGGCTGGTCGCGATGGCGCGCTTCCCCTTCCTCACGGTGGTGACGATGCGGGGCGACTGGGCGGAGTTCAACCAGCACCAGAACCCGATGGGCCAGGCGACGGAAGCGGCACTGAAGCTCATGGGCGTCATGACCTGGCGCGCCGACCACGCGGCCGACGTCGCGCCCCTGCTGAAGGGCGCCGCCACCATGGCCTTCGAGGGCGATGGCGCCTGCGCCGTCCTGCTCGGCCAGCGCCTGATCGGCGAGAAGGCCTGGGTCCAGTGAGCGCCGGAACCCTCGACCGCCGCGCGGTGGTCGCCGACCTGCTGCGGGACCGCGGCGACCTGCTGGTCGTCAGCGGCCTGGGCTCGCCGAGCTATGACGTCATGGCGGCCGGCGACCACCCGCTCAACTACTACCTCTGGGCCGCCATGGGCAGCGCGATGACGGTGGGCCTCGGTCTCGCCACCGCGCAGCCCTCGCGCCCCGTCGCCGTCATCACCGGGGATGGGGAGGCGCTGATGGGCTTCGGCGCGCTGGCCACCATCGCGCTGCGGCGCCCGCCCAACCTCTCCATCATCGTGCTGGACAACGGCCATTTCGGGGAGACGGGGATGCAGGCCAGCCATACGGGCCAGGGCATCGACCTCGCCCGCGTGGCGGCAGCCTGCGGCTTCCCCGTGGCGGATCGCGTCACGGAACGGCAGGGCATGGAGCCGCTCCGCCGCCGCATCCACGCCAAGGCCGGGCTCAACCTCGCCGTGGTCGGCATCACCGCGGAAAACCTGCCCCGCGCCCTGCCGCCGCGCGATGGCGTGCAGGTCAAGAACCGCTTCCGCCAGGCGCTGGGCTTCCCCCACGCCTGACGGGCCACGTCACCTCACCAGCCCCGGTCGCGGTAGGGCCCGCGGCCGCGCGGCTGGCGGTATTGCTGCTGGTAGTATTGCCGCTGCGACTGCTGCGACTGGTCATAGAGGTAGCCGCCCGCGCCGCCGACACCGGCGCCGAGCAGCGCGCCCAGCCCCGCATTGCCGCTGAAGCTGCCGAGGATGCCGCCGATGGCGCCACCGCCCAGCGCGCCCGTGGCGGTGCGCTGCTGCGTCGGGTTGAGGTCCCCGCAGGCGGAAAGGCCGAGCCCGGCCGCGAGCAGGATGCCGAATTTCATCATGCGCATGGTGGCGTCCTCCTCAGCGCGCAGCGCGCGGCGCGCGGGCCGGCGGCGTAGTCGGTTGCGGGCAGGGGTAGGTCGCCTGTGCCCAGCGCAGCATCCCGTCCAGCGCCGGCTCCCGGGCATATTGCGGGTTGGCCCGCGCCCAGTTGCTGAAGGCGATGCCGGATTCCGCGATGCTCGGCGCCGGGTTCGGCGTGCAGAACAGCGGCCGCATCGGGCCGCCCGAGGGATGCAGCAGCGTGTGGTACTGCCCCGCCGCCGTCAGGAAGCCCTGGCAATAGGCGATCGCCTCCAGCCGCGGCACGCCGCCCCAGCTCGGCTGGCAGACCGCGGCGAGGTCCGCCACCGTCTGGACGTTGTCGATCAGGTCTTCCTGCTGCCGCGTGGCCGCGGGCTGCGCGAAGGCCGCCCCCGCCGCCAGGCATAGCGCGAGTGCTGCCGGTATCGTCGATTGCCGCATGGCGTGCTCCCCTTCGGCCGAAGCGTCCGGCCGCGCAAGGAACGCCGCCGATGGGGAACGGTTGCGCCCGCTACCGCAGCATCGGCACCAGGCTCGCCACCAGCAGCAGCGCCATCAGGATGTTGAAGGCGCGCAGCCGGCCCGGGCTGCCCAGCAGCCGCCCCGCCCCCGCGCCGATCCCCGCCCAGACCAGCAGGCAGGGCATGGAGACCGCGACGAAGACCAGCGCGATGGCGACGACCTGCGGCAGCAGCGGCTCCCCCGGGCGGGTGAAGGCCGGCATCACCGCGGCGGCGATCATCCAGGCCTTGGGGTTCACCCATTGGAACAGCGCCGCGCCCCGGAAGCCCATGGGCGGGCGGCGCGGGCCCTCGCCAGGCGGCGGGGCACTCGCGATCTTCCAGGCCAGCCACAGCAGCCAGGCGGCGCCCGCCCAGCGCATGCCCTCATGCAGCCAGGCGCTGGCCGCCAGCGGTCCGGCCAGGCCAAGTCCCACCAGCAGCAGCATGGCCCCGAAGCCGACGGTGATGCCCAGCATGTGCGGCAGCACGCCGCGCACCCCATGCCCCGCCGCGCCCGCCGCGACCATCAGCACATTCGGCCCCGGCGTCACGGAGGTGGCGATCGCGAAGCCCAGCAGGGGAAGCCAATCCATCATGCGCCCAGCCTGCCAGACAGGCGGATCGGGTCAATAATACTGACCCATATGGCAGCCATGCGTCACGGGTTGGTCAGCGCCATGCGCGCCCCGATCGACTGCACCCGCACCCCGTCATGCGCGACATCCAGCATGACGGAGACCAGGCGGTTGTCATCCCGCCGCGCCCGGTACCGGCATTCCACCGGCGCCCCCGGCGCGGCCGGCGCGCCGCAGGTGAAGCCGAAGCGGGACAGCCGGGCGAAGAGCGGCCCGATCTCGCTGCCGGCGGGGTGCGCCGCGCGCAGGTCCCGCTCCAGCTCCTGCGCGCCGATGCGCGGGCCGGACCGGACGTAGCGCTCCATCTCCGTCGGCCCCGCCGTCCAGCCGCCGCGGAACACCTGCGACGCCACCAGCAGCGCGCCGAGCATCAGCGCCACCATGATCAGGGCGTTGCGCGCGGTATGCGTCTTGCCCAGCGGCGCATCGTCATTGGCGACGCGCCGCTTCCAGGGCAGGGATGGCGGGACCAGGCGGGACAGGGTTCAGGCCCTGTGCCGGGTGACGAGCCGCCCGGGCCGCTCGCCCGTCGCGCCGCCCTTGTCGCCGAAGCCGTGGCGGAAGGTGGGCACGCCATTGGCCCAGACCTCCTCGATCCCGATCGAGGGCAGCGTCGGCGTCTCGAAGGTCGCGGCATCGATCACCGTCGCGGGGTCGAACAGCACCAGGTCGGCATAGGCGCCTTCCCGCAGCACGCCGCGATCGACGATGCCATAGGCCTCCGCGCAGCGGCCGGTCATCTTGTGGATCGCGACCTCCATGCTGAACAGGTTCATGCCCCGGCTGTAGTGGCCGAGCACGCGCGGGAAGGTGCCCCAGAGCCGGGGATGCGGATGCGCGTCATGCGGGATGCCGTCGCTGCCGATCATGGACAGCGGATGCGCCATGATGCGCTGCACGTCATCCTCATCCATCTGGAAGCTGATCTGCCCCGCCGGCGTCAGCTTCTGCGCGGCCGCGCGGATATCCGTGTTCCAGCCGCGGGCGATGTCGGAGAGGTACTTCCCCGCCATCTCGGGATGCGGCACCGACCAGGTGATCATCACCGGCACGTCGTCCCTGAGGCGATCCGGCATCAGCACCGTCGAACCCGCGGGATAGGGATAGACGTCGTAGGCCACTTCCTGGCTGCGCGAATAGGCCTCGATCAGCGGCAGCGTCTGCACGGAGCGCCCGTAATTCTCCGGCAGCGAGCATTTGTGGTGGCTGATCTGCACCGCGACGCCGGCCTTCTTGCCGATGCGCATCGTCTCCTCGATCGAGGCCAGCACGCGATCGGCCTCATCGCGCATATGCGTGGAATAGAGCCCGTCATAGGGCTTCAGCGCCTCGGTGATGGCGATGACCTCGTCGGTCGTCGCATGCTTGTTGGGGTCGTAGTAGAGGCCGGTCGAGAAGCCGGAGGCGCCTTCCTGCATGGCCTGCTTCACGCGGGCATGCATGTGGTTGATCTCCCGCTCATTGGCCGGGCGCATCACATCGCCCTCCATCGCCTCCACGCGGAGCGTCTGGTTGCCGACCAGCGCGTAGACATTCACCTCCGACCCCTTGGAGTTGATGGCGTGGGCGTAGTCCCCGAAATCGCCGAAGCGCCACCAGCCCTCCGCCCCGATCAGGTCGAGCGGCGGCGGCGGCGCCGTCTTGAACCGCGCCGGCGCCAGGGAAACACCGCAGCAGCCGCAGACCACCGTGGTGACGCCCTGGCTGGTCTTGCAGGTGGTGGCCTGTTGGCCCATCAGCACGGCGCGGTCGTCATGGGTGTGCGCATCGATGAAGCCCGGCGCCACCGCCTTGCCCGTCGCGATGATCTCCCGGTCCGCGGACGCGCCCCCGAGGTCGCCGAGGGCCGCGATCCGGTCCCCCTTCACCCCGATATCGCCCACCCGGCGCGGCGCGCCCGTGCCGTCGAACAGCGTCGCGTCACGGATGATGAGGTCGCAGCGGAGGGCCATGGGATGTTCCTAGGCGTCAGGGATCGGTGACACGATGCGGGGCAGGTCGCGCTGGCCGTGGATGTTCTGGACGCGCTCCCCGGTGTAGCGAAACAGAATCACGTAGTCCCGCCAAGCCAGGGGCCGGATATCGCGGCCCAAATCGTCGCGCGGCCGGCCGAGCGTACCCGGCAGGCCCGCAATCTCGTCACAGCGCTGCCGAAGCCGGGCGATGAAGGCCAAGGCCACACGCTGGCTTTGCGCCTCGGTCGCGATCCAGGCGGCGATGTCCGTCAGATCGGCCAGCGCCCCCGGCAGAAGGCGGACGCGCGGCCTCACTCCGGAATGCCGCGTGCCGCCAGGCCGTGCATCGTCTCGGCCAGTGCTGCCTCGATCTCTGCCTCGCCGACTTCCCGCGGATCGGCCAGCGCCTCCGCGATGGACTCCCGCAGCGCCTGGTGCCGCGCCTGGTCGGCCGCGAACAGCCGCAGCGCCTCCGTCACCACATCCTCGGCCGAGGTATAGAGCCCGGATTCCACCGCATCCGCGATCACGCCCTTGAAGCGATCACCGATCTCGATCTTCACCCCGGCGCCCTCCTCGGCCTGCGCGGCGGGATACTAGCACGCGCGGGGGGCATCGCAGGAAGCGGGGCGGACGCGGAGCGCCCTTCGCCCGCCGCCAAACCGCCACGCGCTGAATTCTGTTCCTTCTGCGTTCTTCATGCGCAACCCCCGCTACTGGCAGAGTGGCAACCCGGAGAGGAAGGCCTATGTCGACTGGGTCACCAGGGGCTTCCAGGCCCTGTATGGCGAGGGTAACGCGAGCAAGGCGGGCTCGGTATGGGTCGAGCCCTATTCGCGCATGCGCGACGGCCGGAAGGAGGACGTCTCCGGCCATTGGCGATCCCACAAGCCCGGCGCGGGCGGGGTGGACGACGCGACGCCCATCGCACGCCGCCCGCGCGACGACATGTTTCCCAAACATTCGGAGGGCGGCGGCCCGATGGGACCCGGCGGCGGCGGCGGCGGCACCCGCCCCCAGCCCGGCCGGCCCACCCAACCCACACCGGCCACCCCCGCCCCGCCGCGCCCCGGCGCCCAGACGCCGGAGGAACTGGCCAGCCGGTCGATCCCGGAGAACCGCACATCCAGGCGAACCTACGTCATGCGCGTACCGGAGGGGCCAGAGCAGATGATGCCGGATTTCGGAGCCATGACGGCCGGCCGGCCGGTGATCAGGAAGGCGGGGAACCGCGGTCCTGTTGACGTGGGAACGACAGCCGATGGGAGGAGCGTCATCGCGCGCGGAAGCGCCGATGGCCGACCAACGATCGAGATTCAGCGCGCCGGTGGCGGGCGAACCACACACGAATTCCGCTACGGAGAGAAGTGAGATGACCGAATCGCACCAGACCTCGAGCCTCCCCGACTATTGGCCGATCGACGATCTGGCCCTGAAGGGCATCCTGCCGCATGGCGATGACGACGCCATGCGCCGCGAATTCGCCGAGGCCATGGCCTTCATCGATATCTATCCCGCCGCCTGGGGCAGGCCCGCCACGCGGCTTTCCCTGCCGGCCGTGACCCGTCGCGGCTGGTCGGTCATCGCCACCTTCCTCAACGCCAGCGAGGAGGAGGACGAAGCCCTCGCCCGGGCCGCCCGCCATCGCGCGCCTCATGACCTCGCCGGCAGCATCGTCGCCGGCGACCCGCCGGTGCCGAGCGTCGTCTGGCGCGTGCCATCGACCACGGACGGCGTCCGCCATTTCTGGGCCTGCCACAAGGGCCTGCAGACCCTGATGCTGCCCCCCGATCGCGGCTTCGCCATCTTCGGCGATGGCGAGCAACTCGTGATCCTCGCCGGCCCGCCCGATTTCCTCCGCGCCGCCGTGCCCCACCCCGCCGCCATGCATCGCGAAATCACGGCGCATGCCGCCGACATGGACCGCATCAACGGCCACAGCCACAACACCGATATGCTGCGCCACTATGCGCCCGTGACGATCGACCATTGAGCGCGCCCGCATGACGACCAGCCGCCAGCCCCTCCCCGACTATTGGCCCATCGATGATCTGGCCCGGAGGGGCATCCTGCCGCATGGCGATGACGACGCCATGCGCCGCGAATTCGCCGAGGCCATGACCTTCATCGAGATCTATCCCGCCGCCTGGGGCAGGCCCGCCACGCGGCTTTCCCTGCCGGCTGTGACACGTCGCGGCTGGTCCATCATCGCCACCATGCTCGACGCCACGGACGAGCAGGACGAAGCCCTCGCCACGGCCGCCCGCCATCGCGCGCCCCACGACCTCGCCGCCAGCATCGTCGCCGGCAACCCGCCGGTGCCGAGCATCGTCTGGCGCGTGCCATCGACCACGCACGGCCTTCGCCATTTCTGGGCCTGCCACGGCGGCAAGCAGACCCTTATGCTGCCCCCCGATCGCGGCTTCGCCATCTTCGGCGATGGCGAGGAACTCTGCATCCTCGCCGGCCCACGCGATTTTCTCCGCGCCGCCGTCGCTGATCCCGCCGCCATGCATCGCGAGATCGCCGACCATGCCGCCACGATGGACCGCATCAACGGCCACAGCCACAACACCGATATGCTGCGCCACTACGCGCCCGTGACGATCGACCATTGAGCGCGCCCGCGTGACGACCAGCCCCCAGCCCCTTCCCGATTTCTGGCCCGCCGAGGATTTGGCCGCCCATGGCATCCTGCCAGTCGGCGACGAAGCCATGATGCGCGCCCTGTTCGCGGAGGCACTTCCGCTGATCGAGGTCTACGACGCCCCCTGGGGCCGGCCGGCCACGCGCCTCTCCCTGCATGCCGTCAGGCGGCGTGGCTGGTCGGTCATCCCCGGCTTCCTCGAAGCGCCCGAGGATGGGGAGGAAGCGCTGGTGGCCGCGGTGCAGGCCCGGGCCGCACAGGGTCTCGCCGGCGGCGTCATGGCCGGCCCCGCCCCGCGCCAGAGTATCGTCTGGCAGGTGCCGGCGACGGTCGAGGGAATGCGAAAGTTCTGGCAGTCCCACAAAGGCATGGAAACCCTCCTCCTCCCTCCCGACCTCGGCTTCGCCCTGTTCGGGGAAGGCGAGCAGTTGCGCATCCTCGCCGGCCCGTCCGATTTCCTCCGCGCCGCCGTGCCCGACCCCGCGCGGATGCACCGCGACATCACGGCACATGCCGCCGGGATGGACCGCATCAACGGCCATACGGACGCCACCGACCTGCTGCGCTACTATGCGCCCGTGACGCTGGCGCGCTGAGGTCTTCGCAAGGACCAACCTGGCGTCGCTTCGATGTCGTCGCACACGCCGAGGTGATCGTCCGCATGCGCCTGCCGTGACCCCCGCCAGCGATCCACCAGCCAGCGGCCTCGGCCTCTCGATGGCCCGCCCGGGCTTCGAGCGCCTTCCGCCCGCCGCCGAACGCGACCAGGCGGTGGCCGCGCGCGGCCTTCTCGTGCCCCTCCCCTCCTCCGGCCAGCCGGTCTTCAGCCGTGACGTACTGCGCCATGGCGGCATGCAGGTCGCCTTCCTGCCCTGCGACTTCGCCGACCCGGCCGATCTCGACCGCCTCTGCGCGGCGTTGCGCGCGGCCGGGGTGACGGTGCTGCACGGCACCGCAGTCGCGCCGGGGGCGGCGCCGACAGCGGTGTGGCACTTCCCGGCCGACGCCCCGCTCTACGATGCCTTCACGGCCGATCATCGCGAACCGGCCCTCGCCTGGTCGCCCGACCTGGCCGTCGCGATGCTGACGGATGGCGAGGACATCAGGACCATCGCCGCACCGCCCGCCCTGCTGACCGCGGCGCTGAACGGCCGCGCGAGGATGCTGCGGGAAGCGCTGGCAAGGGAGATCGGCCCCGGCGCTGCGGCGTCCATCGCGGAGATGCTCGACCACTACACCGGCCTGGTGTTCGATCCCGCGCCATGACCCCCCGCGGCAGCGCCTCGGCCCTCCCCGATTTCTGGCCCGCCGAGGACCTCGCCCGGCGCGGCATCCAGCCGCTGGGCGAGGAGGCCGCGATGCGCGCCGCCTTCGCCGAGGCCATGGCCTTCATCGAGATCCACCCCGCCGCCTGGGGCGCCCCCGCCACGCGCCTGTCCCTGCCGGCGATCCGTGCCCGCTTCTGGTCCGTCATCCCCTGCTTCATGGAATCCGGCTTCCGGGCCAGCGGCGACGATGACGACAGGCGCCTGGCCGACGCCGTCCGCGCTTGGGCGAAGGATGGCGTGGCCGGCATCATCGTCACCGGTCCCACGCCCGCCCCCAGCATCGTCTGGCACGTCCCGCCCAGCATCATCGGCGTACGAAGCCTCTGGATGTGCCACAAGGGCATGGAGACCCTGATGCTGCCCCCGGATCGCGGCTTCGCCCTCTTCGGCGATGGCGAGCAACTCGTCATCCTCGCCGGCCCGCCCGATTTCCTCCGCGCCGCGGTGCCCGACCCCACCGCCATGCACCGCGACATCACCGCCCACGCCGCGGAGATGGACCACATCAACGGCCACAGCCACAACACCGATATGCTGCGCCACTACGCCCCCATCACGCTCACCACCTGAGCGATCCCCGCTCGCCACCCGGTTGCGTCGGGCCGCCGGTTGTTCTCTAGTTGCGGGAAAGCAACAGGGGGCTACGACCGATGCAGCGTTCCGTCTTCCCGCCCGTCACCCGCCGCGCCTGGCTTGCCGCCACCGCCGGCACCCTGGCCTTGCCGGGCCTGGCCCGCGCCCAAGCGGCGCCGGTGAAGATCGGCCTCGTCACGGTGCTGACGGGCCCCCAGGCCGCGCCCGGCACCCATCTGCGGGACGGCTTCCTGCTCGGCATGCGGCACCTGGAAAACCGCATCGGCGGCCGGCCCGCCGAGGTGCTGGTCATCGATGACGAACTCCGCCCCGATGCCGCCGTCACCAAGGTCCGCGCGGCGCTGGAGCGGGACCGCTGCGACTTCATCGTCGGCACCCTCTTCTCCAACATCCTCGCCGCCATCATCCGGCCGGTGACGGAAAGCCAGACCTTCCTGATCAGCCCGAATGCCGGGCCCTCCCCCATCGCCGGCCGCGGCTGCAGCCCCTTCTTCTTCGCGACCTCCTACGTGAACGACCAGAACCACGCGGTCCTCGGCGCCGCGGCGAATGACGGGATCGAGGTCGGTGGCACCCGGCGCCCGATCCGCCGCGTCATGATCATCACCCCCAACTACCAGGCCGGCCGCGACGCCGCCGCCGGCTTCAAATCCACCTTCCGGGGGGAGGTGATGGACGAGACCTATGTCGCCCTCACCACCACCGATTTCTCGGCGGAGCTGGCGCAGATCGCGGCCAGGCGGCCGGATGCCATCTACACCTTCATGCCGGGCGGCCTCGGCGTGCAATTCGTCCGGCAGTATCGCCAGGCCGGCATCGCCATCCCCGTGCTGTCCGCCTTCACGGTGGACGAGGCGGTGCTGCCCGCGCAGGGCGATGCGGCGCTCGGCCTCTACACCGGCACGACCTGGACGCCGACGCTGCCGAACGAACAGAACACGCGCTTCGTCGCGGACTTCCTGACGCAGTTCAACTACGTCCCCGCCAGCTACGCGGCCCACGCCTATGACACGGCGATGCTGCTGGACAGCGCCGTGAAGCGCACCAGCGGCAACCTGGCCGACAAGGGCGCGCTGCGCGCCGCCATCCGGGCCGCCGATTTCCGCAGCGTCCGCGGCCCCTTCCGCTTCGGCACGAACAACTTCCCCGTGCAGGATTTCTGGCTCGCCCAGGTCGGCCGCCGCCCGGATGGCCGGCTGCAGACGGAGCACGTCCGCAAGGTGTTCGAGAATGCGGTCGATCCCTTCGCGGCGGAATGCCGCATGCCGGCGGGCTGACCATCATGGACCAGGTCCCCGTCTTCCCCCGCGCCGACGCCTCCCGCGTGCCCTATTCCGTCTTCACCTCGCCGGAGGTCTATGCACGGGAACAGGAACGCATCTTCCGCGGCCCCACCTGGAATTTCCTGGGATTGGAAGCCGAAATCCCGAAGCCCGGCGACTTCAAGAGCACCTATATCGGCGACACGCCCGTGGTGATGACGCGGGCGGAGGACGGCACGCTGGCCGCCTGGGTGAATCGCTGCGCCCATCGCGGCGCCGCCGTCTGCCGGCTGCGGCGCGGCAATGCGCTGAACCACACCTGCGTCTATCACCAGTGGAACTACACGGCGAAGGGCGATTTGCAGGGCGTGCCCTTCCGCCGCGGCATGAAGGAAATGGCGGGCATGCCCGCCGATTTCGACCCGAAGAACCACAGCCTGCGGCAGCTGCGCGTCGAAAGCTATCGCGGCCTGGTCTTCGCCACCTTCGATGACAGCCTCGGCGACGTCGCCAGCTATCTCGGCCCGGAAATGCGGCGCTACGTGGACCGCATCTTCGCCAAGCCGATCGTCTATCTCGGCTGCACGCGGCAGTATTCGAACAGCAACTGGAAGCTCTACCTGGAGAATGTGAAGGACCCCTACCACGCCTCCCTGCTGCATCTGTTCCACACCACCTTCAACATCCTCCGCGTCGGCATGAAGGTCAGCACGGTGACGGACAGCACCGGCCTGCACAGCGCGCTGCTGGTGGTGAAGAACGAGGAGGAGAATGCCGGCGCCTACAAGCAGCAGGCGATCCGTTCCTATGACGAGGGCTTCCGGCTGGAAGACGACAGCGTGCTCGGCATGATCAAGGAGTATGACGAGCTGAGCACCAACCACATCCAGCCGATCTTCCCGCAGCTGGTGATCCAGCAGATCCACAACACCCTCGTCGCGCGCCAGGTCATCGCCAAGGCGCATGACCGCTTCGAACTCGTCTTTCACTTCTTCGGCTATGAGGACGACACACCCGAACTCCGCGCGCTGCGCATCAAGCAGGCCAACCTGGTCGGCCCCGCCGGCTACATCTCCATGGAGGACACGGAGGCGACGGAGCTGGTGCAGCGCGCCGTGACCGGCGGCGGCGAATCCCACTCGGTGCTGGAGATGGCGCGCGGCGCGGCGAATGACCTCGACAGCATGGTGAGCGAGGGCCTGGTCCGCCGCTTCTGGCGCGGCTACCGCGACCTCATGGGCTACGAGACCATCCCGGAACGAGGCATCGCATGAGCCCCGCTTTGCTGCTGCGGATCGAGATGCAGGACCTGCTGGACCGCTACATCGCCGCCATCGATGACGACCGGCTGGAGGAATGGAGCAGGTTCTTCACGGAGGACTGCCTCTACGAGATCATCCCGCGGGAGAATGAGGAGCTCGGCCTGCCCGCGCCGCTGATCCGCTGCGACAACGCCGCCATGCTGCGCGACCGCGTCGCCAGCCTGCGCCACGCCAACATCTATGAGAAGCCGGCCTATCGCCACATGGTCTCCGGCCTGGTGGTGACGGGATCGACGGAGACGGAGGCGAGCTTCCGCGCCAACTATGTGGTGGTGAACACCAGCCAGGAAGGCAGCTCCGCCATCTACCAGGCCGGCAGCTACGCCAGCACGGCGGTGCGCACGGCGGATGGCTGGCGGTTCCGGTCGAAGCGCGTGATCTACGACACATCCCGCGTCCAGACCCTTCTCGCCTACCCCATCTGATCCCGGGCGGCTTTCGCGCGTTCCGGTGGGCATGACCGACACACCCAAGCCCACCGGCGCTGCCGAGCGCATGAACAGCGCGGACCCGACAACGCCCAACACGGCGGCCAAGGTCCAGAAGGCCGGAGTCACCCGGAACCCGGACGCCAAGGTTCCCTCCGACCTCTACCCGGACCCGCCCGGCGTGACGGACGACACCAAGGGCGGGCCGGACGATTAGGCCGCCGCCCCGAAGGCCGGCAGGATCGCCTCCGCCAGCAGCGCGTGGCGCGTGAAGACCTGCCCCGGCACGCGCGGCACATCGGGGTCGGACGTCATCACCACCGTCAACTCCAGCCCCGGCACCAGGTAGATCATCTGCCCGCCATAGCCCCAGGCGAAGATCACCTGCTGGCCCTGCGCCTGCCCGATCCACCACCCCATGCCATAGGCCTGCCCGCTGAAGGCGGATTGGCCGAGCGGCCGCCAGGCCTCCGCCAGCAGCCGGCCCGGGATCACGCGCCCGCCCCCCAGCCGGCA
Organism: Falsiroseomonas ponticola; assembly: GCF_016805305.1. Classification (GTDB taxonomy): domain Bacteria; phylum Pseudomonadota; class Alphaproteobacteria; order Acetobacterales; family Acetobacteraceae; genus Falsiroseomonas; species Falsiroseomonas ponticola. The sequence goes on from NZ_JAERQN010000004.1 coordinate 32,646, forward strand.
GCATTCCCCGAAGGCCAGCATGGCCCGCGGCGTCAGCGCCATGTCGTTGCCGCCGACATGCAGCCCCTGCGGATCCCGCCGCCATTCCGGCACGGCGAAGCCGAGCGGCGTGCCGATCCATTCCTGCGCCAGGCTGCGGAGATCCCGCCCCGTGGCCCGCGCCAGCGCGGCGCCCAGGATGTGCGACGTGCCGGTCGAATAGACCATCGCGCCGCCCGGCTCCGCCACCATCGGCCGCGTCAGCGCGAAGCGCAGCCAGTCCGGGCTGCTGACCCAGCGGCCATAGTTGCGGCCGGAGGTGCTCTCCAGCCCCGCCTGCATCGCCAGCAGATGGCGGATGGTGATCCGCTGCACCGCCGGATCGGCCTCCCGCGGCAGGCGCGGGCCGAGCAGCGGCGCCACCCGATCCTCCAGCCCCACCACGCCGCGGGAGATCGCGACCAGCGCCAGCATCGCCAGCACGGTCTTGGAAGCCGATTTGATGTTGGCCGGCCGGTCCAGCCTGGCGCCGCGCCAGGCGCCCTCCAGCACCGCCTGGCCGCCCTGGGCCACGATCAGCGTGCGCAGGTCCGGCGTGGCCGCGGCGCGGGCCCGGGCGCCCTCCAGAAGCGTGGCATCGGGCGGGTCGGCATGGGCCAGGGGCCGGGCCGCCAGCAGCAGCGCGGCCGACAGCGCCGCGCGACGGGGAAGGGTCATGCGCGGCAGATGGCCCGGCGCCGGGCCGGGCCAAGCCCGCCGCCGATCACGCCCCGTAGAGCGACTTCGCCTGCTCCGGGCTCACCAGCCCATCCGCCACGTCGCGCGCCACCAGCGCGCGGTCGCGCAGCTTCGCATCGCCCATGCCCCCGCCGCCCGGCAGCTTCAGCAGCAGCCGCTTGCCCTTGGGGATCACCTGGTAGCCCTTGGTGCGGATGGTGGAGCCGTCATTCAGCCCGACCCAGCCCGCCGCCCCGTCGCCGCCGCCATCCCGCCCCTTCGGCGCATTGGCGACGCGGTCGAAGATGGCGTTGACGGCGAACTCCGCCTCCCCCTTCGCACCGATCTCCATCACCTTGCCGAAGCCGCCCCGCGTGCGCCCGGCGCCGGCGGAATCCGGCCGGATCTGGTTCTGCCAGAAGATCACGGGCGCGACGTTCTCCGTCGCCTCCACCGGCATGGTCCGCACGCCGGAGGGAAAGGCCGTGCCATCCAGCCCGTCCTTCGTCGGCCGCGCGCCGGTGCCGCCGGAGTTGAAGGTGATGATCTCGAAATCCGGCAGCTCCGCCACGGCACCGCTGACCTGCGAGCCCCCCCGCAGCGGCGGGTTCCACAGCGCGGAGGACCCTTCCGCATTCACGCGGTCCGGCACCGCCTGGTGCAGGCAGCCCATCATGAGGTCCGGCAGCAGCTGCCCCACCACATGGCGCACGCTGACGGGATAGGGCCGCGGCGCATTGAGGATGCAGCCCTTCGGGATGATCATGCGGAAGGGCGCCAGGCTGCCCCAGTTGTTGGGCACATCCGGCGCCACGACGCATTTGATCCCGAAGCAGGCATAGGCACGGCAATAGGCGGCCGGCACGTTGATGCCGCGGCCGGAGAGGCCGGAGGTCCCGGCGAAATCGACCTCGATGCAATGGTCCTCGATGGTCATCGTCGCCTTCAGCGTGACCGGCGCCTCATAGCCATCGGAGGTGATCTGCGCGACGTAGTCGCCCGGCGGCAGCTTCGCGATCTCCTCCAGCGTCGCGGTCAGCGAGGCGACGAAGATGTAGTCCGCGAGCGGGTCGATGCTCTCCATCCCGTACTCGTCCATCATCTCGACCAGCCGCTTGGCGCCAGCGTCGTTGCAGGCGCAGAGGGAATAGACATCCCCCTCGAGCTCCACGGGAGTCCGGCTGCCCATCCGGAGAAAATCGAAGAAGGTCTCGTTGGGCTTGCCCTGGTCGAAGCACTTCACGATCGGGATGTAGAGCCCTTCCTCGAAGACGCTCCGCCCCTCCGGCCCCATGCCGAGGCCGCCGACATCGATGACATGCGCGGTGTTGGCGAAGAGGCCGACGATCCTGCCGTTGCGGAAGGCGGGCGTCACGACGGTCAGGTCATGCAGATGCCCGGTGCCGAGCCAGGGGTCGTTGGTGATGTAGTGGTCGCCCGGCTTCATGGACGCCGCCGGGAACTTCGCGAGGAAGTGGCCCACGGATTCCATCATCGAATTCACATGCCCCGGCGTGCCCGTCACGGCCTGCGCCAGCATCCGGCCCTGCAGATCGAAGATGCCGGCGGAGAGATCGCCCGCCTCCCGCACCGTGGTGGAGAAGGCGGTGCGGATCATGATCTGCGCCTGCTCCTCCACCACCGCGACCAGGCGGTTCCACTGGATCTGGCGCTGGATCTTCTCGAGAGCGTTCATCGCCATCACGCAGCCTCCCCGCGGGTGAGTTCCAGATAGCCCAGCCCATCCACCCGGCAGCGCCAGCCCGGCCCCACCAGCGTGCTCGTCTCCGCCTCCGCCACGATGCAGGGGCCAGGCACGGTGCAGCCCGGCGGCATCGCCGGCCGGTCATAGACCTTCCACTCCGCGACCTTCCCCGTCGCGGTGTCGCGCACCTGCTGCACGCGGATGGGCGCGGGCGCCGGCGCATCCGCGACCTCCGCCACCGGCAGCACCTCCTCCGACACCGTCGCGACGGTCACGGCGAAGGCCAGGATCTCCACGTCGCTGCCCGGCACCGGCCGGTCGTAGAAGCGCGTGTATTCGGCGTCATACGCCGCGCGGATCGCGGGGATGTCGTCGGCCGTCAGCGGGCGCGCCGGCAGCACGACGCTGATCTCATGCCCCTGTCCGACATAGCGCATGAAGGCGAGCCGATGCTCGGCCAGCTCCGCCCCGAAGGCGCCCTCCGCCACCACGCGCCGCGCCTCCTCCGACATCGCGCCGAGCAGCGCGTTGACGGCGGCCACGTCGAACGACCGAAAGCGCTGGTAGAGGGACTTCACCACCTCATACCCCACTGGCGCGCGCAGGAAGCCGATGGCGGAGCCCACGCCCGCGCCACTCGGCACCAGCATCCTCGTCACGCCGATCTTCTCCGCCACGCGGTAGCCATGCACGGGCCCGCCGCCGCCGAAGGCGATGATCGCGCGTCCCGCATAGGATTTCCCGCTTTCGATGGCATGGACGCGGGCCGCATTGGCCATGTTCTCGTCCACCATCTCCACCACGCCGAGCCCCGCCATCTCCGGCGTCAGCCCCAGCCTCTCGCCCACATCGCGAAACAGCGCGGTGAGCGCGGCGGGCTTGTCAAGCTTCAGCGCGCCGCCCGCAAACAGGTCAGGCTCGTAGCGCCCGAGCGAGAGGTTCGCATCCGTCACCGCCGGATGCTCGCCGCCGCGGCCATAGCAGGCCGGCCCCGGATCGGCGCCGGCGCTTTCCGGCCCCACCTGGATGCGCCCCATCGCGTCGCAATGCGCGATGGAGCCGCCGCCCGCGCCGATCTCCACCATCTCGATCACGGGAATGCGCAGCGGCAGGCCCGATCCCTTCTTGAAGCGCCCGACGCGCGCGACCTCGAAGCTGCGGGATGCCTGCGGCGCATAGTCGTCGATCAGGCAGACCTTCGCCGTGGTGCCGCCCATGTCGAAGGACAGCACCTTCTGCCAGCCGCGCTGCTTCGCCACATGGGCGGAGAAGATGGCGCCGCCCGCCGGCCCGCTTTCCACCAGCCGGATCGGGAAGCGCGCCGCCGTATCCAGCGTCGTCAGCCCGCCGCCCGACAGCATGAGGAAGAGCGGGCAGGTGAAGCCGCCCTCCCGCAGCCCCGCCTCCAGCCGCTTCAGGTAGCTCGCCATCAGCGGCTGCACATAGGCGTTGGCCGCCGTCGTGGAGAAGCGCTCCCACTCCCGCATCTCCGGCGAGACTTCGGAGGAGAGCGAGACGTTCAGCTCCGGCCACAGCGCGTGCACGATCGCCGCCGCGCGCTGTTCATGCGCGGGGTTCACGAAGGCATGCAGGAAGCCGATCGCCAGGCTCTCGATGCCCTCCGCCTTCATGAAGGCGACCTCGTCGGCCACCGCCTTCTCATCCAGCGGCAGCAGCACCTTGCCTTCGTTGTCCAGCCGCTCCGGCACCGTCAGGCGCCAGCGCCGCGGCACCAGCGGCTGCGGCAGGTCGATGTTCAAATCGTACTGGTCGTAGCGGCTCTCATTCCCCAGCGCGAGGACGTCGCGAAACCCCTCGGTCGTCAGCAGCGCCGTCTTCGCACCCTTGCGCTCGATGATCGCATTCGTCGCCAGGGTCGTGCCGTGGATCAGCAGCGTGATGTCGGCCGGCGTCATCGCCGCGCGTTCCATCACCACGCGCACGCCTTCCAGCACGCCGAGTTCCGGCGCATGCGGCGTCGTCAGCACCTTGCCCGTCCAGCGTTCGCCCTCGCGTTCGATGGCGACGTCGGTGAAGGTGCCGCCGATATCGACCGCCAGCCGAGCCGTCACTGCGCCGCCCCCGCCACCCAGCGCTGCACCACCGCGCAAGCCTGCGCAAAATCGTCCATCCGCATCGCTTCCTTCGGATTGTGGCTGCCGTGCTGGTTGCGCACGAAGATCATCGCGGCGGGGATGCCCGCCAGGTTGAAGGCGGCCGCGTCATGCCCTGCGCCGCTCGCCATGCTGAGGTGCTTCACCCCCAGCTCATCCGCCGCCTTGGCCAGCCCCGCCTGGATCGCCGCATCCATCGGCGCCGCGCGGCTCGTCGTCTCCCGCCCCAGCTCGAAGGTCACGCCGCGCCGCGCCTCGATCTCCGGCACCGCCTCGTAGAGCGTCTCCATCAGCGCATCGACGCTGTGCGGATTGACGCTGCGCACATCCAGCTGGAACTGGGCCTCGCCCGCGATCTTGGTGAAGCCGGCCTCCGCCGTCGTGCCCATCACGCAGAAGGTTACCACCAGCCGGTGCCCCTGCGCCTCCAGTTGCACCCAGCGTTCGTCGCAGCGGAAGGCGAGTTCCGCCAGCGCGATCGCCGCATCCCGCCGGTACTTCCGGGGCGTCGCGCCGGAGTGGTTGTATTCGCCCAGCACGCGGGCGGCGCGCAGGCGCCGCGATCCGGGGATGCCGGTGACGATGCCGATCGGCACGCCCTCGCCCTCCAGCACCGGCCCCTGCTCGATATGCAGCTCCAGGAACGCGGCGGTGTCGGCGGCGGAGAAGGTCTTGCCGCCCGCCTCGACGAAGCCGGGATCGAACCCCTCCGCCCGCATATGGTCGGCGAGCGTGCGGCCATTATCCTGCCGCTTCACCTGCAGCTCCTCGGCCTTCAGCAGGCCGAGCGCCCCGCGCGAGCCGGGGTAGGAGATGGGGAACCAGCTCCCCGCCTCCTCCGCGCGGATCGCCAGCACCGTGACGTCACGCGCGGGCACGAAGCCCGCGCGCTTCATGCCGGCGACGGCCGCGAGCCCCGTCAGCACGCCCGCCGCGCCATCGAAATTCCCGCCATTCGCCACGCTGTCGAGGTGACTGCCCAGCACGATCCGCTTGGCCGCGCGATCGCTGCCCGGCAGCGTCATCAGCAGGTTGCCGACGGGATCGGCCCGGCATTCCAGCCCGATCGCCTCCGCCGCCGCCCGGGCGATGGCGTGGGCCTTGCGCTCGCCCTCCCCATAGGCGTCGCGGGTGATGCCGATGCCGTCGAAGGTCGCCTCCCGCAGTTCATCGAACAGGCGTTCGGCCAGCGCCACGTCGGGCGTCAGGTTCGGCAGCATCGGCAGGTTTCCCTCAGAAGGCTTTGACGATGCCACCATCCACGCGGATGATGTTGCCCGTCATGTAGGAGCCGAGCTCGGAGGCCAGGAAAGCCCCCATCGGGCCGAATTCCTTCGCCTCCCCGATGCGCCCGGCCGGGATGGTCGCGGCGCGCTCCTTCATCACCTGCTCCACCGGCACGCCGCGCTTGGATGCGATGTTGCCCTGCGTCTCCCGCTGCCGGTCCGTCAGGATGGCGCCGGGGGCGAGGATGTTGCAGGTGACGTTGTCGCCCGCCACCTCGCTCGACAGCGACTTGTTCCAGCCGACGATGCTGGCGCGCAGGATGTTGGACAGCGCGAGGTTCGGGATGGGCTGCACCATGCCGGTGGAGCCCACGGTGATGATGCGCCCCCATTTCTGCGCCCGCATCGCCGGCAGCAGCTTCATCGCCAAGCGGATGGGGTGCAGCACGATCTTCGGGAACCACTCGGCGATCTGCGCCTCCGTGATCTCCAGCGCCGTGCCGGGCGGCGGGCCGCCATGGTTCAGCACGAGGATGTCGACGCCGCCCATCAGGCGCACCGCCTCATCCCCCAGCCGGTCCATGTCCGCCGCGCTGGCGACATCCGCCGGCACGCCATGGGCGGAAGCCGCCCCCGCCGCCACCAGCTCCGCCGCCACGGCATCCAGGCTGGCCTGCGTCCGGCCGGAAATGACGAGATGCGCGCCCTCCGCCGCCAGGCTGTCCGCGATCGAGCGGCCGAGCCCCTTGGAGGCCCCCATCACCAGGGCGCGCTTGCCCTTCAAACCCAGGTCCATGGCATGATTCCCTCTCCGGCCGGATGCGGCGGACCCTGACGCCGCCGCGCGGCGCTGGCAAGCCGGGCACGGTCTGCTAACCCTGGGCCCCTGCCGTCGAGGGAAGAACGCGCCATGCCGAAGCCTGTCCTGCTGCTGACCCGCAAGCTGCCCGAGGCCATCGAGGCCCGCGCCGCGCGGGACTTCGACGCGCGGCTGAACAGCACCGACGACCCCTGGTACAAGGATGGCGCGGAGATCGCGCGCCGCGCGGCCGCCTGCGGCGCCGCGGGCATCCTCTGCGCGGCCGGGGACCCGATGGGCAGCGCGACGATCGAGGCGCTGCCCCCCTCCGTGAAGATCATCGCCACCTTCTCCGTCGGCACCGACCACCTGGCGATCCCGGCCGCCACGGCGCGGGGCATCACCGTCGCCAACACCCCCGGCGTGCTGTCCTTCGCCACCGCCGAATGCGCCTTCACCCTGATGCTGATGGCCGCCCGCCGCGCCGGGGAAGGCGAACGCCTGGTGCGCGCCCGCGCCTGGACCGGCTGGGCGCCGACCCAGCTGATGGGCGTGACGCTGGAGGGCAAGAAGCTCGGCATCGCGGGCTATGGCCGCATCGGCCAGGAACTCGCCGCCATGGCGCGCGGGCTGCGGATGGAGATCCACTACCACAACCGCAACCGCGTGCCGCCGGAGGTGGAAAAGGGCGCCATCTTCCACGCCGACGCCAAATCCTTCCTCGGCGCCATCGATGTGTTGTCCATGCACATTCCGGGCGGCGAAGCGACCCGGAAATGGCTGAACGCGGAGCGCCTCTCCTGGCTGAAACCGGGAGCAATCATCGTCAATACGGGCCGCGGCGGCACGGTCGATGATGTCGCCCTTGTTACGGCGCTGTCATCTGGCCATATCCGGGCGGCCGGACTCGACGTCTATGACGGCGAGCCCGCCGTCCACGAAGGATATTTCGGACTCGAAAATGTTGCGCTGCTCCCACATCTCGGCAGCGCGACGGAGGAAACGAGAAACGCCATGGGGCATCGCGCATTGGATAATCTCGATGCCGTCCTGCTGCGTGGGACGATCGCACGCGATGCGCTGAAGTGATCGAATTTTTGGCAGCACTGAATGATTGACATTCGGGGGGTGGTAGCGCCCAACTATTTATGGTTGCAGAAAATCAATAAACTTTTCAACTTCCACGTTGCCGGCGCGCCGGTGGAACGTGGATCATTCGAACCAGGGGGACCCGCCCCCCAAGGCGGGTCGTGATGGGATGAGAAAGGCGGCAAGGATCACCCTGTTCGTCCAGGAACGCGATGGCGGCCTGGACACCACGCCGGACCTCGAACTCCTGCACGCCCTGCTCCAGCAGACCCCCCTGGTGACCCGCAACGATGACGGCAGCCGGACCTATGTCTTCGACCTGGTCGATCCCGCCAGCGCCGCGCGGGACCTCGGCATCGCCAACCGCATGCTCTCGCTCGAATCGCTGAAGGCCTGCAGCACGGCGCTCAGCCGCACGGCCCGCGCCATGGGCCTTCCCCTCACCGCCGCCCTCGCCGATTCTGCGGAGGTGGTGGCCGAGGCCGAGATCCGCTCCCAATTGCCGGCATCGCGCCAGCGCATGCAGGCTTAGCCACGCCCAGCCGGTCTCACCGGACGGGACATGTGCGACAGGGCCATGCCCTGCGCCGCGCCGCCACCGCCGCTCCACAGCCCCTCGACAGCCACCGCGCCCGGCGTCAGTTTCCCGCGCGCCCATCGTGGCACGCCGCAACCGGGACAGGCCCATGCTCTTCGACTTCGACGCGATGCCCCATGGCAACCGCTACAAGCTGCTCGTCTCCTGCGTCGTGCCCCGGCCCATCGCCTGGGTGGTGTCGCGGGATGCCGCCGGCGTGCTGAACGCCGCGCCCTATTCCTTCTTCAACGTGTTCGGGGAGGATCCGGCCGTCGTCGCCATCTCCTGCGGCCCGCGGCCGCAGGGCTCGGCCAAGGACACGCTGGCGAACATCGAGGCCACGGGCGAATTCACCCTCTGCCTGGTGCCGCATGCGCTGACCGAACAGATGGTCGCCACCGCCGCCGATTTCCCGCCGGAGGTCGATGAGCTGGCGGAAGCCGGCCTCGCCACCCTCCCCTCCACGAAGATCGGCACGCCGCGCATCGCCGGCAGCCCGGTCGCCATGGAATGCACGCTGTGGAAGACCATCCCCATCGGCGTCCACACCATGGTGATGGGGGAGGTGAAGGCGATGCATGTGGCGGATGAGGCGGTGATGAACGCCGAGCGCGCCTATATCGACACGCCGAAGCTCGACCTGGTCGGCCGCATGCATGGCCGCGGCTGGTATTCCACCACCCGCGACCGGATCGAATTCCCGCGCGTGACGCCGGAGGAATGGGCCGCCCGCAAGAAGCCGGCCGGGTAGCCAGCCGCCCATGTCCGCAGGCATGTCCGGCGGCCTGGCCAGCACGGGGGCCGCCCTGCCCCCCCGCCAGCCCGCGGCGCCGCGCCGCCGCCGGGCGGCGCCCGCCTGGGCCTGGGCGGCGGTGCTGGTCGCGCTGCTGATCACCGCGCCGCTCGCCTCCGTCCTCCTCACCGCCGCGACGCCGCTGCTCTCCCCGGCCGGCGGGCAGGCCTGGGCGCATATCCTGCGGACCATGCTGGCGGAGTTGCTGGTCAATTCCGTCCTGCTTTCCGTCCTGGTCGGGCTGATGGCGGCCAGCATGGGCGCGGTCGCGGCCTGGCTGGTCTCCACCTGCGCCTTCCGCGGCCGGACGGTGCTGGAAGTCGCGCTGCTGCTGCCCATGGCCATGCCGGCCTATGTCTGCGGCTATGCCTATGTCTGGCTGCTGGACGTGGCGGGCCCGGTGCAGGAAGCGATCCGCGCCGCCACCGGGCTGCGCTACGGCCAGTACTGGTTCCCGGAAATCCGCAGCCTGCCGGGCGCGGCGCTCATGCTCGCCGCCGTGCTCTACCCCTATGTCTACCTGCTCTGCCGCAACGCCTTCCTGCAGCAGAGCGTCTGCCTGCTGGAAGCCAGCCGCACGCTGGGCCACGGGCTGCCCCGCACCTTCCTGCATGTGGCGCTGCCCATGGCGCGCCCGGCGCTGGCCGCCGGCATCGCGCTGGTGACGATGGAGGTCCTGGCCGATTTCGGCACGGTGCAGCACTTCGCCGTCCGCACCTTCACCACCGGCATCTACGATGCCTGGTTCGGCCAGGGGGATCGCCCCGCGGCCGCGCAGCTGGCGGCCTGCCTGATGGGCGTGGTGGCGCTGCTGCTGCTGCTGGAACGCCTGTCCCGCGGCGGGCGGCGCTACCACCCCACCACCACCCGCCACCCGCCGCTACGCCCGGTGGTGCTGCGCGGCTGGAAGCAGGCGGCCGCCATCCTGGCCTGCGCCGCGCCGGTGATGCTGGGCTTCGTCATCCCCGGCGCCACGCTGCTGGCGCTGATGCTGCAATCCGGCGATCCGCTGGATGCCCGCCGCACCCTGCCCTTCGCGCTCAACAGCCTCACGCTCGCCACGGTCACGGCCGGCATCGCGGTCACGCTCGCGGCGCTGCTGGCCTGGGGCCACCGGCTGCATCCCTCCCGCCTCCGCGCCGCCGCCAACCGCCTCGCCTCGCTCGGCTATGCGCTGCCGGGCTCCGTCATCGCGGTGGGCACGCTGGTGCCCTTCGCGCTGTTCGACAATGCGGTGGATGCCTGGATGCGCGCGCGCTTCGGCATCTCCACCGGCCTCCTGCTCTCCGGCACCATGGCGGCGCTGGTCTTCGCCTACCTGGTCCGCTTCCTCGGCGTGGCGCTGTCCGCCGTCGAATCCGGGCTGACGCGCGTGAAGCCCAGCCTCTTCGCCGCCGCCCGCGTCCTCGGCAGCACGCCCGGCCAGGCGGTGCGGGAGGTGGAGCTACCCCTGGCGCGCGGCGCCCTCCTCACCGCCGCCATCCTCGTCTTCGTCGATACGATGAAGGAGCTGCCCGCCACCCTGATCGTCCGGCCCTTCGACTTCGACACGCTGGCGGTGCGCGTCCATTCCCTGGCCTCCGACGAACGCCTGGCGGAGGCCTCGACCAGCGCGCTGCTGATCGTCGTGGTCGGGCTGCTGCCCGTCATCGCCCTGGTGCGCGGCATGCGGAAGGGCTGAGGCTGCGCCCTGGCGCCCCGGCCCGGGCGCCCCAGATAGGGCGTGCCGTGCCGACCATCCCCCGCGGAGAAGGTCCCCGCCATGATCCCGACGCGCCGTGCCCTCCTCCCCGCCTGCCTCGGCGCCGCCGGCTTCGGCGCCGCCCTGCTGTCCCCGCCCGCCGCCACCGCCGCCGCGCCGCCCCGCGGCGGGCAGGTGGCGGGCTGGTACCGCTTCCGCCTCGGCGCCTTCGAATGCACCGTGGTCTCCGACGGCGCCATCGCCCTGGCGCCGCCCTTCCCCACCTTCGGCGGCAGCGTGGCGACGGAAGCGGAGGTGCGCGCCGCGCTCCGCCGCGCCTTCCTGGCGGAGGACCGGCTGCCCACCGCGATCAACTGCCTGGTCGTCAATACCGGCAGCCAGCTGATCCTGCTGGATGCCGGCGTCGGCGCGCAGCCCGTCTTCGGCCCCGGCACCGGGCGGCTCGTGGAGTTGCTGCTGGCGGCCGGCATCCAGCCCGGGGAGGTCGACCTGGTCGCCTTCACCCATGCCCATCCCGACCATGCCTGGGGCATCGCGGATGCGGCGGGCAACAGCGTCTTCCCGAACGCCCGCTACGCCATGTCCTCCACCGATTTCGACACCTGGACGAATGAGGCGCTGCTGGCCCAGCCCGATCCCATCCGCGGCTTCGTCCAGGGCACCCGCGCCGTGCTGCTGCCGCGGCGGGACCGCTTCGCGATGCTGGGGGTGAATGCGGAGGTGGCGCCCGGCATCCGCGCCGTGCCGACGCCGGGCCACACCCCCGGCCATGTCGCCTTCCACCTGGAAAGCGAGGGCGCGCGCCTGCTGGTGCTGGGCGACATCGCCAACCACCATGTGCTGGCGCTGTCGCGCCCCGACTGGCCCTTCGTCTTCGACAGCGACCCCGCTCAGGCCAGCACCACGCGCCGCCGCACGCTGGACATGGCGGCGACGGAGCGGCTGCAGGTGCTGGGCTACCATTTCCCCTGGCCGGGCCTCGGCCATGTGGAGGCCTCGGGCCAGGGCTTCGCCGTCGTCCCCACGCCCTGGCAGTGGGGGTAGCCGCGCCTATTCCTGGTCGGGCGCCGCGTCGCTGTTCAGCAGGATGTAGCGCTCGATCCCGATCTGGCGGATCAGGTCGAACTGGCGGTCGAGGAAGTCCTCGTGCTCCTCCTCATTCGCCAGGATCTTCAGCATCAGGTCGCGGCTGACATAGTCGCGCACGCTTTCCGCATGCGCGATGCCGTCGCGCAGATCGACCAGCGCCTTCTCCTCCAGCTTCTGGTCGGCCTCCAGGATCTCCTGCACGCTCTGCCCGACGAGCACCTGGTTCAGCCGCTGCACGTTCGGCAAGCCGCCGAGGAAGAGGATGCGCTCGATCAGCCAGTCCGCGTGCTTCATCTCCTCGATCGATTCCTCGTATTCCTTGCGCGCCAGCTTGGTCACGCCCCAGTGGCGCAGCGTCCGGCTGTGCAGGAAGTACTGGTTGATCGCGGTCAGCTCGTTGGTCAGCTGGGCGTTCAGGTACTCGATCACCTTCTGGTCACGCGGCATCGGTGGCATCTCCGGCTTATGGTGGCAGCGACCGGATCGTCACCGGGTCGCAGCGCCGGCGCCGGCCCGCACCATCTCGAGGATGGTGCGGGTGCAGCACCCGCATTGCGCCTGGCACCCGCAGGCCGCGTAGACATCATGCGGCCTGTCGGCACCCGCCGCCACCGCGGCGGCAATCTGCTGGTGGGTCAGCACGTTGCAGAGGCAGATCACCATGGCGCCAGCCCTCCGTTAACGCTCGACTCGCGGCCTTCAGCGCCAGCCGGCGCGCTGCATGATCCGCAGCGCCTCGGCCGCGTTCTCGGCCGACTGCGTCGCATGCACCGGCTCCGCCCGGAATTCGCCCATCGCCACCAGCGCGGGGTGCAGCGGCACGCCCGCCACCACCGGGTATTCCATGTTGCCCAGCGCGAAGATCTGCTGCGCCTCCGGCGTCGTCATGAATTCCATGAAGCGCACGGCGTTGTCCCGGTTGGGGGAGGTCCGCACCAGCGCGACGCCGGAGATGTTCACATGCGTGCCGCGATCCCCCGCGCCCTGGTTCGGGAAGATCACGCCGATGCGCTGGAACAGCGCCTGGTCCGCCGGGTTCTGCGACGCGCCGAAATGGCCGAGGTAGTAGGTGTTGCTGATCGCAAGCGTGCACTGCCCCGGCGGGATGGCGCGGAACTGGTCGCGGTCGCCGCCCTGCGGCGGGCGGGCCAGGTTGGCGGCCACGCCGCGCGCCCAGGCCTCCGTCGCCTCCTGCCCGTCGGCGGCCAGGATGCTGGCGGCCAGGCTGACATTGTAGGGGTGGTTGGCGGCGCGGACGCAGATCTGGCCGCGGAAGCGCTCGCTGGCCAGGTCCTCGTACCGCGTCAGGCCCTGCGGCACGCCGCGCGTCTTGTCGTACATGATGACGCGCGCGCGCTGGGAGACGGCGAACCAATGCCCCTCCGCATCGCGCAGCCCGGCCGGCACCCGCTGCTCCAGCACCGCGGAGCGCACGCCCTGCGTCACGCCGGCATCCTTGGCGCGCGCCAGCCGCGCCGCATCCACCGTGATCAGCACATCGGCCGGGCTGTTCGCCCCCTCCGTCCGGATGCGCTCCACCAGCTGGTCGGCATCGCCCTCGATCAGGCGGACGCGGATCCCCGTCTCCCGCGTGAAGGCGTCATAGAGCCGGCGGTCGGTGTCGTAGTGCCGGGCGGAATAGACCGCGACCTCGCCGCGGTTCTGGGCCTGGGCCTGCGGCGCCAGGGCGGGCGCGGCCATCAGCAGCGCGGCGAGCATGAGGCGGCGGGGGGCAGTCGCGTTCATTGGGGGCCTTTCCGTGTGGCGTGGCCCGGGAATATCGCAATTGAGAAGCGTTCGCAAGAACAACCGGCACCGCCCACCGCTACCCACCCGCCCGCGCCGCCGCCAGGAAGGCGCGGATGGCCGGCGTGCCCGCCAGGCGCCGCGGGTAGTAGAGGAACAGCCCCGGCTCCGTGATCGCGCTGTCCGGCAGCAGCTGCCGCAGCCTGCCCTCCCGGATCGCCCCCCGCACCGCCGGTTCGAAGACATAGGCGATGCCGAGTCCCGCCAGCGCCAGGTCCCGCGCGAAGCCGGGGTCGCTGACGCGCACGGTCCCCGCCACCGCCACCGCCACGTCCCGCCCACCCTCCCGCAGCTCCCAGGCATAGACGCGGCCGGAGGCCAGCAGCCGGAAGCCGATGCAATTGTGCCGCGCAAGCTCCGCGATCGCCGCGGGCTCCCCATGCGCCGCCAGGTACCCCGGCGAGGCCACCAGGATGGCCTGGAAGGGCGGCGTGAGGCGCATCGCCACCATGTCGGCCGCGATCATCTCCCCCAGCCTGATCCCGGCATCGAATCCGCCGGCGACGATGTCCGTCAGCGCATCGTCGCTCGCCACCTCCACCGTGAGCGCGGGATGCGCCCGCGCCAGCCGGGCCAGGATCGGCGCCATCACCATCTCCACCGCGATGCGCGGCGCGTTGATGCGGAGCAGCCCGGCCACCTCCCCCTGCCCCGCCCGCAAGGTGGCCGCCAGCCCGCCGATCTCGTCCAGTGCGCGGCCGGCGACCGCCGCGAAGCGCTCGCCCGCCTCGGTCAGCGCGACGCTGCGGGTGGTGCGGCGGAACAGCGGCGTGCCCAGCCGCTCCTCCACCAGCCGCACGGCGTGGCTGACGGCGGAGGCCCCCATGCCGAGCTCTGCCGCCGCGGCCGCGAAGCTGCGATGCCGCGCCACGGCGACGATGGCGGGGAGATGCGGCAGCAGGGTCCGGTCCATTCATGAGCCATATCGCATGACCCCTGCCGAATGCACGGTGTTATCGCAGGACGCCCCGCGCCCCATCCTTCGCCCAACCGGAACCCCGCGAAGGATCTGCCTCCATGACCGCCCCCGTCTGGTTCATCACCGGCGCCGCCACCGGCTTCGGCCGCGCCTTCGCCCTCGAAACCCTGGCCCGCGGCGGCCGGGTGGTGGCGACGGCGCGCGACCCCGCCCGCCTGGCGGACCTCGCCGCCGCCGATCCCGCCCGCGTGCTGGCCGTGGCGCTCGACGTCACGCGCCCCGGCGACGCGGCACGCGCGGTGGAGGCCGCCATGGCGCGCTTCGGGCGCATCGACACCGTCGTGAACAATGCCGGCTTCGGCCTGGTCGGCGCGGTGGAGGAGACGCCGCTCGACGAATTCCGCGCGGCGCTGGAGACGATGGTGATCGGCGCCGTCGCCGTGACGCAGGCGGCGCTGCCGGTGCTGCGCGCGCAGGGCAGCGGCGCGGTGGTCAACATCTCCAGCATGGGCGGCCAGCTCAGCTTCGCCGGCTTCGGCGCCTATTCCGCCGCGAAATTCGCGCTGGAGGGGCTGTCCGAGGCCCTGGCGCAGGAGGTCGCGCCGCTCGGCATCAAGGTGCTGATCGTGGAGCCCGGCGCCTTCCGCACCGATTTCGCCGGCGCCGCGCTGCGCCGCATGCCGGGGATGGAGGCCTATGCCGCCAGCGTCGGCCCCATCCGCGCCTTCGCCGAGGGCATGCACGGCACCCAGGCCGGCGACCCCGCCAAGGCCGCGCGCGCGGTGCATGCCGCGCTGGCGGCACCGGTCACGCCGCTCCGCCTCGCCCTCGGCCAGGACGCCATCGACGCGGTGCGCGGCCATGCGCAGGCGCTGCTGGCGGAGATGGCGGCGTGGGAAGCGGTGGGCGCGGATACGCGGGTGGAGGCGGGGTGACGGGCCAGGCCCGCGGACTGACCCGCAAGGTTGGCGGCTGGTGGCGACGCCGCCGCCCGGCACGCCGGCCCTGACGCTTGCACGGTGCGTCCGCCGCAATCGGGCGGCGTGACCGGCGCCTCCTCCCGCGCCCCTTCACGCCAGCCAAGCCCCGAACCCGCGCGCCCAGGTTGATCAACGCTCCGTGTCTTTGGCCCGGCCAGCCGCCAGGAAACCGTGTACACGTCCTGAACGAGAACGGGAGCGGCCGACGGGCGCCAGCAACCCGGCCGCGCAGCCGCGCCGCGCCCATGGGCGGCTGACAACAGAACCACGCGCCTGTCCGCACGGAAGGCGTGACGACCCTGCCTGGCGCGCCGGTCGCGCCGGGCACCGCATCCGCGGACGCGCCGTGCACGGCACCGCCCGCGGAGCACCCACCACCGACCAGTGCCGCATCCCGGCACGACCCGGTTCCGGACACCCGGATCCGGGACGAAGGCGGCGCGCCCGGCCCATGGCTGGCGCGGCCAATCCGCCCATGGCTGGCGCGGCTACGCCGCCCATGGCTGGCGCGGCTACGCCGCGACGCTCCGACGATTTCAAGCAAGGGACTTGCGAACCATGGCTGCAACGGACGCTCTTCACATCTCCTTCGACGATGGCTTCGGCTCGATCGGCAATCTGTGGAACGTGGACGCCTCGGTCAGTGGCGAGGTGACGCTCTCCGGCTATTCGGCGATGATGGAATGGGCCGTGGGGCGGGATGCCGGCCACGGCTACGGCACCTACACCATCAATGCGAAGGCCGAGGGCAATGAGCCCGGCCCCGCCATCATCTTCTGGCCGGGCGACAACCAGTGGCCGGGCCAGGAAATCGACCTGCTCGAGATCACGCCGGACGGCTCCGGCCGCCAGTACGGCACGCTGCACTGGAACGAGGGCGGCCACGATGCCTATGAGGCCGTGGTCTATGACGGCGTCCAGGGCGGCGTCTTCCACGACTACACCATGGTCTGGGAAGCGGGCCGCATCACCTTCAAGGTCGATGGCGTGGAGAAGGCCGTCTTCACCGACAACGTGCCGGCCGATTTCGCGCATGGCGGCATGAAAAACACCATCGGCTTCCTGAACAACAACCCGGACACCTCCATCACCGTCCGCGACGTGACCTACACGCCGCTCGGCGGCGCGGCGCCGGCACAACCGGCCGCGCCCGCCGTGGAAACGCCTCCGGCCATCGCCGAGGTGGTGACGGGCGAGGAGCAGTCCTGGGATGACTATGCCTACGAGGTGCCCGAGCAGCAGGCGGCCTGGGCTGCGGAGCCCGAGGGCGACCCGCGCTTCCAGCCCGGCCCGGACGGCGTCATCGACTGGGATGCCCTCGCCGCGAAGGTGATGGCGAATTACGAGGCCACCGGCAGCTGGTTCGTCTGACGGCGACCGGCGGCGGCATCCTCGCGGTGCCGCCGCCAATGCCTGGTTCCGCACGAAGCCCGGTTCGCTCACGCGCGGGGTATCGCGGACTTCTCCGCAATGTCCGGCCCTCCTTCCCGCATCTCCCACGCAGGGCCGCCTATCCCGTGGCGGCCGGCCTCGTCCGCGCTTTCGCCAAGCGCATGCGCCGCCACGGGAAGGCGCGGCGCTCAGGCTGCCGGGAACGACGACGACGGTCCTCGCGCCAGCCAGCGGAGACGATGCCTGCACCGGCCGGGTCATCAATCGGGTGCCTCTGCGCGCCACCGTCCCGGCAGCGCGATGGGGCGGATGCCGTCAGCGGGACCTGGAACTGGAAAGGTCCCTCGCGCCCGTCATCACCTTCTCGAACTGGAAGGCCTCGCCATCACCGCCGGGCAGATCGTCCTGGAGGGGCTCGTTCGGATGGCGATGGTGCGCGTTGAAGAACTCGATGATCCTGAAGCCGCACTTGTTCACGTAGAAATGGATGTTGCGTTTCTCGAAGTATGGCGTGTGCGTCTGCCATGTGATGGTCTCGGGAAACATCCGCTCGATGGCAAGCCAGGCCCGCAGGCCGATCCCCCGCCCTTCCTCGCCCAGCTTGACGAAGAAGAGATCGAGCTCGTTGTGGTGGGTTTCCCGGTCGATGGTGAGGACGGCGCCACCGACCTTCCGGCCATCGCGGAGGATTCGCAGCACCACCGCCTTCGGGGCGGCGATCGCACTGTCGAGTACCTCGTCGGACGGGATCGGCCCATCCGGCAGCGCGCCGAACTCACGGATGACGGAGACGGCGAAGGCGTCCTGCAATTCCTTCTTGAAGGCGGGGATATCGGCAGGATCGGCCGGGGCGAGGGAGATCAGGTCGCTTGGCATGGCGCGTCTATCATCGCCGCGCCCGCGATGGTCAAACGGCGATGGCCGGTTCCGGGCCACCGCCAGCCGGCGCTCCCCGACACCCTTCCCCTCCGCCCCGCCCCGCCCCACCATGCGCGCCGGAGGACACCGCCATGCGCAAGCGCCTGCTGCTCGCCCCCCTGCTGCTGGCCCTCCCCGCCATGGCGCCGGCCTGGGGGCAGGACCTCCCCGTCACCGCCGTCACCCTCTCCAATGCCGGCCTCGCGCAGATCGAGCGCGCCGGCCGCCTCGCCCCCGGTGCCGCCCTCTCCTTCCGCGTGCCGGTCGAGGATGTGGACGATGTCCTGAAATCCCTCCTGGTCCGCGACCCCGCCGGGCGGGTGGAAGGCGTGCGCCTGCCCGCCCAGGACCTGGTGGCGGAGGCCTTTCGCGGCCTGCCCCTCAAGCCCGAGGATTTCGCCAACCGCGCCACCCTGCTCCGCGCGCTCCGCGGCCAGGCCGTCGAAGCGGCGGGGGCCAGCGGCCGCCTGGTGGATGCGGAGGAGGTGCAGGCCCCGAACGCCGCCCCCGCGCTCCGCCTGACGCTGGTCACGGAGCAGGGCCTGCGCAGCCTGGCCCTGCCGGATGGCGATGGCATCCGCTTCGCCGATCCCGCCCTCGCCGCCCGCCTCCGCCGCGCGGCGGAGGCGCTGGCCGCCGCCAGCACCGCCGACAGCCGCGTGGTGGAGATCCGCCTGGCCGGCGCCACCGCGCCGCGGGAGGTCTCGCTCGGCTACGTCGCCGCGGCCCCCCTCTGGAAACCCTCCTGGCGCCTGGTCGTCCCGGCCTCGACCGGGGAGGCGCGGCTGCAGGGCTGGGCGGTGGTGGAAAACCGCTCCGGCGCGGATTGGGACCAGGTCCGGCTGGCGCTCGTCTCCGGCAATCCCGCCGCCTTCCACCAGGCGCTCTACGCGCCCATCCGCGTCGCGCGGCCGGAATTGCCGGTGCGGGTGGCGGAAGGCGTCTCCGTCCGCGCCGATACCGGCGCCACGCCGCCGCCCCCGCCCATGCCCGCCCCCGCCATGGCCGCCATGCCCATGCCCGCCCCGGCGCCCGCCGCCCGCGCGCTGGGTGGCGCGGCGCCGGAACAGGCGGTGCGCTTCGCCGACAGCATCGCCGCCGTCCCCGCCGCGCTCCCCGCCTCCGCCGCCGGCCGCGTCGCCTTCGCGCTGCCCAACCCCGTCACGGTCCGCAGCGGAGAGACGGCGAACCTCCCCTTCCTCGATGCCGCGCTGCCGGCGGAGCGGGTCTGGTGGGTGCAGGACCTCTCGGCCCGCAACCCGCTCTCCGCGCTGCGGCTGCGCAACACCTCCGGCCACACGCTCCCCGATGGCCTCGCCACGCTCTATGGCGCGGAGGGGCCGGAGGCCGGCGCCTTCCTGGGCGATGCCGAGATCCGCGCCGTGGCGCCCGGGGAGACGCGGCTGATCGGCTTCGCGCGGGACCGCGACCTCCGCCTCTCCGCCGCCAGCGCCAGCGGGGAACGGCCGGTCGGCGCGGAATTCCGCCGCGGCGTCGTGGTGCTGCGCGTGGTGCTGCGCCAGGAATCCGCCCTGGCGCTGGACCCCGGCGGCGCCGAGGCCGGCCGCGGCGCGCGCATGATCGTGGACCTGCCCCGCCGCCCCGGCTTCTGGCCCCGCTTCCCCGTCGCGGCGGAAGGCGATTTCGGCCTGCGGCATGAGGTGGTGCTGGATGGCGGCCCGCAGACGCTCCGCTTCGCCTGGGAACAGGAGAACCGCCGGGAGCTGCCGGTCTGGGATGCCGGGCTCGGCGATCCCCTGCTGCTGCGCTGGCGCGACATCGATGTGGAGCAGAGCCTGCGCCGCCTGCCCGGCGGGCCCGCGACGCTGGAGAACCTGCGCGCCACGCTGGAACGCCTGCCGGCCGAGGCCCCGGGCCGGGACCGCCTGGCCGCGCTGGCCGATCGCCTGGCGGAGTTGCGCGGCCTGCTGGATGCCGCCCGCACCGCCATCCGCGGCTACCGCAGCGCGGAAGCCGCCCTGGCCCGCGCCCGCAGCGCGGCGGAGGACCGCACGGGCGCGGAGCGGGAGGAGGCGCGCCGCCGCCTGAACGCCGCGAGCGTCGCCGCCGAACGCGCCGGCGCGGCCGCCGATTCGGCCTGGGATGGCTGGGCCCGCGCGGCGCAGGAGATGCTGGCACGGATGGAGTGAGCCGGCGCCGGATTTTCCTGGCCGCCGCGCTGCGTTCCCTCTATGTTCGTCATATCACCCCCGGAATCGCGCCCGCACCCCCGCTGAATCGCGACTAAAGGTGCATAAACGGCATAATCGGCTAAATCGGGTTAGCGACTAAAATGCCACACTGACCGCGCGTTCAGGCTTCCTCGCCGGCGATCATCGCCTCCAGCGTCGGCAGCTCGTCGGCCTCCTCCGCCGGCTTGTCGGCGCGGATGCGGGCGATGCGGGGGAAGCGCAGCGCGACGCCCGATTTGTGCCTGCCGCTGCGCTGGGCGGCGTCGAAGATCACCTCCAGCACCAGGCCCTTCTCCACCTCCCGCACCGGGCCGAAGCGGGCGGTGGTGTGGTTGCGGATCCAGCGGTCCAGCCACAGCAGTTCCTGGTCGGTATAGCCGGAATAGGCCTTGCCGATCGGCACCAGCTCCCGCCCGCCCGCGCCATCGGGCCGCCAGAGGCCGAAGGTGTAGTCGGAATAATAGCTGCTGCGCTTGCCGTGCCCGCGCTGCGCATACATCAGCACCGCATCCACGCCGAGCGGCGCCCGCTTCCACTTCCACCACAGCCCCTTGGTCCGTCCGGCGACATAGGGGCTGTCGGCCCGCTTGATCATCAGCCCCTCGATCGCCGCCGCCCGCGCCCCGTCGCGGATGGCCGAGAGCTGCTCGACGGAGGCGAAGGCGATCTGCGCGGAAAGGTCCATCCGCGCCGGCCTCACCCGCGCGAGCCAGGCCTCCAGCCGCGCGCGGCGTTCGTCGAAGGGCAGCGCGCGGAGGTCCTCCTCGCCCTCGAAGAGGATGTCGTAGAGCCGGACGCCCACGGGATGCGCCGCCTGCATCTTCGCGCTGACGATCTTGCGGTTCAGCCGCTGCTGGAGGTCCGCGAAGGGCGCGACCTCCCCATCCCGGATCACCAGCAACTCGCCATCCAGCACGGCCCGGAAATCCATGGCGCCGATGATCTCGGGGAAACCGGAAGAGATGTCCTCCGCGCCCCGGGACCACAGCCGCCGCCCGCCGCCGGTGGCGGAAAGCTGCACGCGGATGCCGTCCCACTTCCACTCCGCCCGGTGCTGCGCGGGGTCCAGCGCCGCCAGGTCCGGCTCCTCCAGCGGATGCGCCAGCATCAGCGGCCGGAACACCGGCAGGTCCCGCGCATCGGGCTGCGGCCCGCGCTTCTCCAGCCAGGCGAAGAGGTCGAGGTAGGGGACGGTCAGCCCGTGCCACACCTCCTCCACCGCGCCGACATCCTCGCCCGCCCATTCCGCCAGCGCGGTCTTGGCCAGGCGCGCGGAGATGCCGACGCGCAGCCCCCCCGTCACCAGCTTGATCAGCGCCAGCCGCCCATTGGCGTCGAGCGTGTCGAGCCACCCGGCGATGAGGCTCGGCAGCTCCGCCTTCGCCGTCGTCTCCAGCGCCTCCACCACCTCGGCCAATGAGGGCGGCGGCGCGTTGACGCCGGCGCGCGGCACCCAGATCAGCGCCACCGTCTCCGCCAGGTCGCCCACATAATCGTAGGAGAGGTCGAACAGCACCGGGTCGCTGCGCGA
The DNA here is from genome assembly GCF_016805305.1 of Falsiroseomonas ponticola. Taxonomy (GTDB): domain Bacteria; phylum Pseudomonadota; class Alphaproteobacteria; order Acetobacterales; family Acetobacteraceae; genus Falsiroseomonas; species Falsiroseomonas ponticola. The sequence goes on from NZ_JAERQN010000004.1 coordinate 54,174, forward strand.
TGCCGCCAGTTCCCGCACCAGCGCCGGCTTGGCGGCGCTCAGCGTCAGCTCCCCGGTCAGCGCCGCCAGGCCGACGCCGCGATCCGGGTCCGGCTGCGTCGCGAACCAGTGCCGCAGCAGCGCCAGCTTGGCGTTGCGCCCGGGGGTGAAGGCCAGGCGCTCCAGCAGCGCCGCGAAGGCCGGCAGGCTCATCGCTTGTCGCCCCGCCGAGGCTGGCTTATCCACACGGCGCCGTGAACAGCCTGACGCCCCTGCCCCTTTCCCCCGCCGACCCGGCGGTGGCGGAGGCGTCGGCGCCCGAATTCTCCATCTGTACCTTGGTGACGGACCACGCCCAGTGGCGCGCCATGCAGGCCAGCTTCGTGGCGCATGGCTTCGGGGATGCGGAGTTTCTCCAGCTCGACAACAGCCAGTCGAACCGCTGATGCGGCTATGCCGGCCTGACGGAGATGATCCGCCGCGCCCGCGGCCGCTATGTCATCTGCTGCCACCAGGATGTGCGCCTGATCGGCGACGGCGCCGCGGTGCTGCGGGAGAGGCTGGCGGCGCTGGAGGCGCATGACCCCTCCTGGGCCATCGCCGGCAATGCGGGCGCCTCGCCCGAAGGGGACCTCCTCATCCGCATCACGGACCCGCATGGCGCGGACCAGAAGCGCGGGCCCTTCCCCGGCCTGGTCCACAGCCTCGACGAGAACTTTCTTCTGTTGAAGGGCGGCACAGGGATCGTGCCGTCTCCGGACCTCGCGGGCTTCCACCTCTACGGCACCGATCTGTGTCTTGCCGCGCGGCAGGCCGGGCGCAGCGCCTGGGTGATCGATTTCCACCTGCATCACCTCAGCCCCGGCCGCGTCGATGCCGGCTTTCTCCGGTGCCAGGCAGCCTTCGAGAAGGCCTGGGGGCGGCGGATCGGCCAGGCGTCACGCATCCGCACCACCTGCACCACCCTCACGCTGCGCGCCGGGCTGCGCGGGCATCTCCTCGGCGCCTGGCGCCTCGCCCGCCGGCGCTGGCGCCTCTAGCGCCTCATCCTCCTCCCCCCGGCCGAGCAGGTGCAGCGCGCGGCCCTTCACGCCGCGCAGACCCATGGCATGCACCAGCGCGTCGTCCCGCCCATGCGTCACCCAGACCTCCGGCGCCCGCACCTCCTCCACCGTCTGTAGCAACTCCTCCCAGTCGGCGTGGTCGGAGACGATCAGCGGCAATTCGACGCCCTTCGCCTTGGCCCGCTGGCGCACGCGCATCCAGCCGCTGGCCGCGCAGATCACGGGCTCCGCCAGGCGCCGCACCCAGGGCGTCGCCTCCGCGCCCGTCGGCGCCAGCACGATCTCGCCCGCCAGCAGCCCGCCGCCGCCGCGCCTGGCCGGCATCGGCACGGGTTGCAGGTCGCCAAGGTCGATGCCGTGCCGGCCATACAGCTCGCACATCGCAAGCAGCCCGCCATGCAGCCAGATCGGCCGGTCCCACCCCGCCCGGCGCAGCAGCGCGATCAGGCGCTGGCACTTGCCCAGCGCATAGACGCCGATGAGGTGCGCGCGGTCCGGGAAAAGCCGCACGCTGTCCAGCAGCCGCGCCACCTCCGCCTCCGCCGGCGGGTGGCGGAAGACCGGCAGGGCGAAGGTGGCCTCGGTGACGAAGACGTCGCATTCCACCGGCTCGAACAGCGTGCAGGTGGGGTCCAGCCGCCGCTTGTAGTCGCCGGAGATCACGATCCGGCTGCCCTGCCAGTCCAGCACCACCTGCGCCGATCCCAGCACATGCCCGGCCGGCACCAGGCGGATGGAGACGCCGTTGCGCACCACCCCCTCCCCGTAGCGCAGCGCCTGCTGGACATGGCCGGCCCGGCCCTCCCCCATCCGCTGGGTCATGATCGCCAGCGTCTCCGGCGTGCCGAGCACGGCGCCGTGGTCCGGCCGGGCATGGTCGGAATGGCCATGGGTGATGACCGCGTGCGGCACGGCCCGGACGGGATCGATGAAGAAGTCGCCGGGTTCGCACCACAGCCCCTGGGGCGTGACGCGCATCCAGGTCGCGGGGTGCGGCATGGGCGGGAGATCGGGCGCCCGCCCGCCGGGTCAAGCCCCCGCCGGCCGCGCGGCGCGGCGGACGATCACGGTCGCTTGATTACACGCGGGGCGTTAGGACGCGCCCAATCCCTCGCCAGTAAGATGTACCCGGCGCCTGGGCCGCGGGACCGGGCCGGGCGCCGGCCACCCCTACGGAAGACGCCATGACCGAGATCGACATCGCCGCGACCGACGCCCTGTCGGAGGAGCTGAGCCGCACCATCCGCAGCGCCCTGAAGAAGCAGCGGGGGGAGGCGGTGGAGCGGGGCCTGAAGCGGATGACCGGCTGCTTCGTCGCCAGGAACGCGGCCGGGGAGAGCGTGGGCGCGATCCAGCTGCGCGGCGCGCTGGGCGTGGCGGAGATCGAGTACCTCTGGGTGGCGGAGACGGCGCGTAAGGCGGGCATCGGCCGCCGCCTGCTGGAAGCCGCGGAGGATGGGGCCCGCGCCGCCGGCCTCGACCACGTGCTGGTCCGCACCTATGGCTACCAGAACCCCGGCTTCTTCCGCCGCCACGGCTACCGCGAACAGGGCGTGCTGCCCGCGCGGCAGGAAGCGGCGTCCATCACCTGGCTGGCCAAGCCGATGCAGGAAGCGGCGGAAGCGGCCCCCGCCCCGGCTGAACCCGTGGCCGCGCCGCCCGCCCCGGCCCCCGCGCCGCCGCCCGCCCCCGCCGCCCGCAAGCCGCCCGCCAAGCCCGCCGGCAAGCAGGCAAGGCGCCGCCGCCGGCGCTGAGCGCGCCCGGCCGGCCCGGCCCCTGCCGGTCTGGCCAGCCGCCGGCCGATCGGCCATGGTGCGCGGCCAGGCTGCCGGCGCGGCCGCCGCGCGCGGCCCGCCTCACCGCCCCGGCCCGGATGCGCCTGGATGCGCGCCGGGCAGGGGGAGCAGCACGCCGCGATGAGGATCGCCGCCTTCACCATGGTGTTCAACGAGCCGCTGTTCCTGCGGCTCTGGGCCGCGCATTACGGCCGGGAACTGGGCGCCGGGAACCTCTTCTGCCTCGACCATGGATCGACCGATGGCAGCGTCGCGGGCGTGGTCGCCAACACCATCCGCCTGCCGCGCGGCGAATTCGCGGAGGTGCCGCGGGCGAATTGCGTCAGCCACTACCAGGCCGCGCTGCTGTCCTACTACGACGCCGTCATCTTCTCCGACGCCGATGAATTCCTGGTCGCGGATCCCGCTCGCTATGCGGGCCTCGCGGATTTCATCGCGCGGTCGCCGCATGCCACGGTGCGCGGCATCGGCTGCGACGTGGTGCAGGTGGCGCCGCAGGAAGCGCCGCTCGATCCCACGCGCCCCATCCTCGCCCAGCGCGGCTTCGCGCGGTTCAGCCCGCGCTACTGCAAGCCGCTCATCTCCCGCGTCCCGGTGACCTGGCGGCCCGGCTTCCACAATTGCGCGCAGCCCGCGCCGGTGGATCCGGACCTCTACCTGTTCCACCTGAAATTCGCCGATGCCGCGCTGTTCCAGGCCGCGCAGGCCAAGCGCCGGGCCGTGGTCTGGTCCGAGGAGGCGATCGCCAGCCACCATGGCGGCCATTGGCGGGTGGAGGCCGAGAGCCTCGCCGCCCGCGCCTTCCCGCGCGGCGCCCCCGCCGATGCGCCGGAGCTGGGGGAGGCCGCCTTCCGCGCCCTGCTGGCGGAACCGGCGGCGGCGCGCGACCAGGCCCGGCTGCGCGCGGCCTTCCGCATCCCGGCCCGCTTCCACCTCTCCATCCCCGCCCTGCCCGGCGCCGCGCCCCCGCCCGAGCCCCCACCCGAGGACCCCCCCGAGGACCCAACCGCGGCGGCCCCCGAGGCACCACCCCCCGAGACAACACCCCCCGAGGCACCTGCCATCGCGGCCACGCCGCCGGACCGGCACCCGGAGGCCGAGCGGAACCGCGCCCTGCTGCGCGCCTTCCTGGCCGAGCCCGTGGCCTATGACGCCGAGCCCGCGATCGAGCACCACGAGAACGCGCTCCTCCTGCCCTCCCTGCGCCTGGCGTCGATGAGCGACCCGGCCATCCAGGCGGAGCATGGCGGCCCCCGCTATGGCGGCACCGCGGTGGATGGCGGGCCCTACACCGCCGCGGGCGCCATCATCCGCCGCGCCCTCTACCGTGCCGGCGGGCGCATCCACATGCCGCGGCCCGACCCCGCCCTGGCCATGGAAGCCTGCGCCGCCGGCTTCCGCACGCCGGTCACGCAGCGCGGCCGGTGGGTCTATGCCGGCGGGCTGCACCACCATTTCGGCCACTTCATGATGGAGAGCCTGAGCCGGCTCTGGGCCATGGAGACGCTGCGGGACTGGGCGGACGGCATCGTCTGGACCCTCGCCTCCCCCCGCCCGCACAACGGCGCCCGCTTCGCCAGCGTCACGCTGCAGCGATCCTACATCCGCGACACGCTCCGGCTGCTCGGCCTGGGGGAGAAGACGCTGCACGTCGTCACCCGCCCGACCGTCTTCGAACAGCTCGCGGTGCCCTCCAACCTGATGTTCAACGCATCCCCCAATGTCGCGGCGGGCCACGCCGCCTTCCGCGACTTCGTCCGCCGCATGGCGGCGGGCGCGGAGGCCGCCCCGCTGCCAGGCCTCTACGTCTCCCGCGCCGGGCTGGTCGCGCCGGCGCGCTTCGCGGCGGAGGATGCGCTGGAGGATGCCTTCGCCCGCGCGGGCTGGCAGGTGCTGCGGCCGGAGGAACGCTCCGTGCCGGAGCAGATCGCGCTCTACCGCGCGGCCCGGCGCCTGGTCTTCGCCGAGGGCTCCGCCCTCCACCTCTACGCCTATGTCGCCCGGCCGGACCAGCGCGTCGGCATCATCCTCCGCCGGCTGCCCGCCAAGGCGAAGTTCGCCCAGCAATTACTGGGCTTCGGGGTGGAGGAGGTGCATGTCGCCGACGCCGTCGCCGGCATCGCCCTGCCGGAAGGCGCGGCCGAGCTGAAGGGCCGCTCCGCCGCCGCGGCCAAGGGGGCGACGGTGCTGGATTACCGCCGGCTGGGCGACTGGCTGGTGGCCAAGGGCTTCCTTTCCGCCGCGGAGCGCGAGGCCGGCTGGGGTGAGCTGGATGCGCTGCCGCTGCCGGCGGAAGCCCCGGCGGGCGCCACCAGCGGCCCCTTCATGGTGCCCCGCGCGACCCTGTTCCCCGCCCGGCCGCGCGCCAGGGCGGCCCCGCCCGATGCCGGGGCGGACCACCCCTTCCCCAATCCCGAAGCGGCGCCATAATGGGGAGGGATGCGAACATTACCGGAACCATTTGCCGCCTGGTTCGCCAGCCGCGGCTGGGCGCCGCGCGCGCACCAGCTGGCGCTGCTGGCGGCGGCGCGGCGGGCGGAGAGCGCGCTGCTGGTGGCGCCGACCGGTGGCGGCAAGACGCTGGCGGGCTTCCTGCCGAGCCTCATCGACCTGCATGAGGCACCCCGGGAGGGGCTGCACACCCTCTACATCTCGCCCCTCAAGGCGCTGGCCGTCGATATCGCGCGGAACCTGACCGCGCCGGTGGAAGAGATGGGCCTGCCCATCCGCATCGAGACCCGCACCGGCGACACGCCGCAGAACCGCCGCGCCCGGCAGCGGGAGAATCCGCCGAACTTCCTGCTGACCACGCCGGAAAGCCTCGCGCTGCTGCTGACGCTGCCGGATGCCGGCAGCTTCTTCGGCGGGCTTCAGGCCGTGGTGGTGGATGAGATCCATGCCATCGCCGGCACCAAGCGGGGCGACCAGCTGGCGCTCGGCCTGGCGCGGCTCGGCACGCTGGCGCCGGGGGCGCGGCGCGTCGGCCTCTCCGCCACCGTTGCCCACCCGGACCCGCTGCGCCGCTATCTCTCGCCCACCGGGGGCGTGCGGGACGTGGCGCTGGTGGTGGGCGAAGGCGGCGCGGAACCCCGGCTCGACATCCTGCTGCCCGATGGCCGCCTGCCCTGGGGCGGGCATATGGGCCTGGCCTCGATGCCGGAGGTCTATCGGCGGATCCGGGAGGCCGGCGTCACCATCGTCTTCGTCAATACCCGCGCCCAGGCGGAGCTGTGCTTCCAGGCGCTGTGGAAGATGAATGACGACAATCTGCCGATCGGCCTGCACCACGGGTCCCTGACCGTGGAGCAGCGCCGGAAGGTGGAAGCCGCGATGGCGGCGGGCCGGCTGCGGGCGGTGGTGGCGACGGCCTCGCTCGACCTCGGCATCGACTGGGGGGCGGTGGACCAGGTGGTGCAGGTGGGGGCGCCCAAGGGCGTCGCGCGGCTGCTGCAGCGCATCGGCCGCGCCAACCACCGGATGGATGAGGCGAGCGAGGCCGTGCTGGTGCCCGCCAACCGCTTCGAGGTCATCGAATGCACCGCCGCCCGCCAGGCCATCGCGGCGCATGAGCTGGATGGCGACCCGCCCCGCCCGGGCGGGCTCGACGTGCTGGCCCAGCACATCCTGGCCTGCGCGGTGGCTGGCCCCTTCCTGCCGGATGATCTCTATGCGGAGGTGACGCGCGCCGCGCCCTATGCCCGGCTGGCCCGGCGCGATTTCGACGATGCGCTGCGCTTCGTCGAGGATGGCGGCTACGCGCTCCAATCCTATGACCGCTTCCGCAAGCTCTTCCGGGACGCGCAGGGCTACGTCCATGTGAAGACCACCGCCGTGGCGCGGCAGCTGCGGATGAATCTCGGCACCATCGTCGAGACGCCGCTGATGAAGGTCAGGCTGCGCGGCGGCGGCGTGCTGGGGGAGGTGGAGGAATGGTTCGTCTCCACCCTCACCCAGGGGGACTGCTTCATCTTCGCCGGCCAGCTGCTGCGCTTCGAGGGCCTGGACACCACCGCCTGCCTGGTGACGCGGGGCGGCGAGGGCGAGCCGCGCGTGCCCGCCTATGCCGGCAGCCGCATGCCGCTGACGACCTACCTCGCCGCCCGCGTCCGCGCGATCCTGGCCGATCCCAAGGCCTGGAAGGCGCTGCCCGCCCCCGTGCAGGAATGGCTGCGCCTGCAGCAGAAGCAGTCGGAACTGCCGCCCCGCGACGGGCTGCTGGTGGAGACCTTCCCGCGGGGCGAGAAGTGGTTCCTCGTCGCCTATTGCTTCGAGGGGCGCCTCGCGCACCAGTCGCTCGGCATGCTGGTCACGAAGCGGATGGAAAAGCTCGGCATGGCGCCGCTCGGCTACCTCGCCACCGATTATGTCCTCGCCGCCTGGTGCGCCTTCGAACCCATGGGCGTGGAGCGGCTGTTCGAGGAGGACATATTGGGGGAGGAGCTGGAGGAGTGGATGGCGGAAAGCTCCATGCTCCGCCGCACCTTCCGCAACATCGCCACCATCGCCGGGCTGATCGAGAAGAACCATCCGGGGCAGGAGAAGTCGGGCCGGCAGATGACCATGAATGCCGATTTGATCTACGACGTGCTGCGCAAGCATGAGCCCGACCACATCCTGCTGCGCGCGACGCGGCAGGAGGCCGCCGCGGGCCTGACCGACGTGGCGCGGATCGGCCTGATCCTGGCCCGCGCGCGGGCGGGCGGCATCCGTCACCGGGCGTTGGACCGCGTCTCGCCGCTCGCCGTGCCCGCCCTGATCGAGGAAGGGCGCGAATGGGTCGCCGGCGGGGCAGAGGATGCGCTGCTGGCGGAGGCCGAGGCGCTGGTCGCGGATGCCACGCTCGGCACCGATGCCTTCAACGAGGTCCTGGCCCAGGTGACGGAGGCGATTCCCCCCCGCGGGGATCGTGACAGGGCCCGCCGCCCCCGCGACAAGAAGGCCCGCTACAACCGATTCATCCGCAGCGCCCCGAAGCATCTCGGAACCCCGGAACGATGACTGCCGCCCCCCTCCACATGGCCGGCCAGCGCCTGATGCTGGACCCCGCCGGTGTCTGCACCTGGCCCGCCCAGAAGCTGCTGGCCGTGACCGACCTGCACCTGGAGAAGGGCAGCCACTTCGCCGCCCGCGGCCAGTTCGTGCCGCCCTATGACACGCGGGAGACGCTGGAGAGGCTGGGGGCGGTGATCCGCAAGTGGAACCCCTCGCGGCTGGTCCTGATGGGCGACAGCTTCCATGACCGGCATGGCTGCGCCCGCCTGCCCGCCGCCGATTGCGCCACCTTGAAGCGGCTGCTGGAGGGGCGGGAGGTCACCTGGCTGCTCGGCAACCATGACCCGGAACCGCCGGAGGGCCTGCCCGGCACCGCCGTCACGGAACTGCGCATCGGCGCCATCGTCTTCCGGCATGAGGCCGATCCGGCGCGGCTGCCGCTCGGCGTCGTGGAGGTCTCCGGCCATTTCCACCCCAAGACGACCATGCCGGTCCGTGGCGGTGGGGTGACGCGTCCCTGTTTCCTCACCGATGGGCGGCGGCTGATGCTGCCGGCCTTCGGCGCCTTCACCGGCGGGCTCGATATCCGGGATCCCGCCATCGCGCGGCTGTTCCACCGCGGCGGCCGCGCCTTCCTGATCGGCCAGGAACGCCTCTACAGCTTCGCCACCGGCCCGCTGCGCGGCGCGATGCGCGCCATGGAGGCCGAGGCCGCCAGCACCACGCCCTGAACGCGAAAAGCCCTCCCCCGCGCTGGCGGGGGAGGGTTGGATGGGGTCAGGCGCCCCTTACGGCCAGATCACCTGGTCGATGGCATGGATGATGCCGTTGCTGGCCAGGATATCGGCCTGCACCACCTGCGCCGGACGGGCGGAGACATTGGCACCCGCCGCGCCGAAGCCCGCGATCTGCTGCGCCGGCGCCGGGTTCTGCACCGACACGCGGCCATTGGCGGAGGACAGCGCGATATCGGCGCCGTTCACCGTGCGCAGGCGCCGGTCGCCGGTCAGCTCCGCCGCGCGGATCGCGCCCGGGACGGTGTGGTAGTCGATCAGCGCGCCGAGGCGCAGGCGATCCACCTCGTTGCGGTTCTCATTGGACTGGGACCCGCCGAGCAGCTGGTCGATCAGGCCGGAAGGCGCGCCCGCGAAGGCCGCGTCGATCGGCGCGAAGACCGTCATCGGCGCCGCCTGGCGGAACTTCTCCACCATGGAGCCGCGGGTGATCAGGTTGAGGAATTCGGTGAAGCGGTTGTCGCCCGCCAGCGTATCGGCCAGCGTGCGAAGCTGCGTCTGGGCGCGCAGCACCGTCGGCGCGGCCAGGCCGGCCCCCATCGCGGCGCCCGCCGCGGCGAGCGTGAACAGCCCGCGCCTCTGCATCGGGATCATGCGTCTCATCCTTGTTCCGTTTCCCGCAAGGCCAGGCATCCACCGGGGGTGGTCGTTCCGGTCTCTCGCGGTCGGCCATCCAACGCGGCGAACCCGCGATGGTTCTCTCGGCATGCTCGCGCCGCGCGCGTTTCGTCCTACATGAGGGGGATGACTGCGAACGCCGCCTCCCCTCCCCCCGCCCTGCTGTGGTTCCGCCACGACCTCCGCCTTTCCGACCACCGGGCCCTGCAGGCCGCGATGGCCGGCGGCCGCCGCGTGCTGCCGGTCTTCGTGCTGGATGACACGGCGGCCGGGGATTGGGCGCATGGCGGGGCCGCGCGGTGGTGGCTGAAGGGCAGCCTCGATTCGCTGGGGCGTGCCCTGGCCGCGCGGGGCGCGCCCCTGCTGCTGGCGAAGGGACGGGCGGAGACGGTGATCCCGGCGCTGGCCGCCGCGACCGGCGCCGCGGAGGTGCATGCCGGCCGCGGCTACGAACCCTGGGCGCGGGAGCAATCCCGCCGGGTGCATGAGGCGCTGCAGGGCGCGGGGCGGGCGCTGCACCTTCACACCACGGCAATCCTGCGGGAGCCGCACGGCTTCGGATCGGGCAGCGGCAAGCCCTATGCCGTCTATTCGCCCTTCGCGAAGACCCTGCTGGCCGCCGGCGACCCGCCGCCCCCCCTGCCCGCGCCGGACCGCATTCCGGGGGTGGAGCCGCCCGCGGGGGGCGAGACGCTGGAAAGCCTCGCCCTCTATCCCGTGAAGGGGGAGCCCGACTGGGCGAAGGGCTTCGGCGCGCCGTGGCAGCCCGGGGAGGAAGGGGCCGCCGCGCGGATCGCGCGATTCACCGCGAAGGCGCTCGGCCGCTACGACAGCGACCGCAACCTGCCGGGCATCGAGGGGTCCTCGGGCCTCTCGCCCCATCTCCGCTGGGGCGAGGTCTCGCCCGTCCAGGTCTGGCACGCGGCGCGGGCGGCGGGCGCGGCGGCGGGGGCGACGGAGACCTTCCTGAAGGAGATCCTCTGGCGGGAATTCGCCTATCACCTGCTGTGGCACCGGCCGGAGATGCCGGCGCGCGCCCTGCGAGGGGAGTTCGACGCCTTCCCCTGGGCGCCCGACCAGGCCCTGCTGGAAGCCTGGCAGCAGGGCCGCACCGGCTACCCCATCGTCGATGCCGGCATGCGGCAGCTCTGGCAGGTGGGCTGGATGCACAACCGCGTGCGCATGATCGCGGCGAGCCTGCTGGTGAAGCACCTGATGCAGCCCTGGCAGGCCGGCGAGGCCTGGTTCCACGACACGCTGGTGGATGCCGACCTCGCTTCCAACAGCGCGTCCTGGCAGTGGGTGGCGGGCTGCGGGACGGATGCGGCGCCCTATTTCCGCGTCTTCAACCCGGTGCTGCAGGGCGAGAAGTTCGACCCGGAGGGCGCCTATGTCCGCCGCTGGGTGCCCGAACTGGCGAAGCTGCCGGCGGCCTTCATCCACAAGCCGTGGGAGGCGCCGGCGGGCATCCTCTCGGCCTGCGGCATCCGGCTCGGCGCCAGCTATCCGCGCCCGGTGGTGGACCATGCGGAGGGCCGCGCCCGCGCCCTGGCGGCCTTCGCGGCGCTGCGGAAGCCCGAGGCGCTGCCGGCCGGAGCGGACCGGTGACGCACCCCCTGCCGACCCCGGTCGGCCATCTCTGGCGCGGCTTCGCGGGGCTGCGCGTGGTCGCGGATGTGCATGGCGATGCGGAGGCCTTCATCCACGCGATCGAGGGCGCGCTGGCCGAGGACATGTTCATCATCCAGCTCGGCGACCTGACCGACCACGGGCCCGACAGCCCGGAGGTGCTGCGCCGGATGTTCGCGCTGATCGACGAGGGCCGCGGCCTCTTCATCCTGGGCAACCATGACCACAAGCTGCGCCGGGCGCTGACGGGCGCGCCGGTGCGCGGCCAGCCGGAGGGGCTGCACCGGACGCTCGCGCAGCTGGACGCGGCCCCGGACGGGGCGGCGCTGAAGGCCCGGGCGGTGGAGGAGATCGCCCGCGCGCCGGCCTGGATCCATGATGGCGGGCGGCTTTTCGTGCATGGAGGCTTCCACCCCGGCATGCTGCACAGCGCGCCGCCGCCCGATGCCGGCGAACGCAAGGCGCAGGGGCTGATGACCCGCGCCCTCTATGGCCAGGTCACGGGCCGCATGCGCCCCGATGGCTTCCCCGACCGGGTGCATGACTGGGTGGACCGCATCCCGGCGGACATGGTCGTGGTCTGCGGCCATGACCGGCGCAGCACGGATGGCCGGCCCTATGTCGCGGAGGGCGCGCAGGGCGGCCGCGCCATCTTCGTGGATTGCGGCGCGGGCAAGGGCGGGCACCTCGCCTGGATCGACATGCCCGCCTGGGCGTGACGCCGCCCGCTTGATGCAGATCATCGTGGCCTCGCCCGGCCCGGCGCAGCCTGCGCCCGTGATGGAGACGCCCGCCATGACCGAAGACGGCCCCACCCCGCCCCTTCCCGCGGCCGCACCGCTGCTTCCCGAACCGGCGCCGGAAGGCGCGGCCAGCATCGCGCATGCGGCGGCCGACCTGGTGCGCCCGCATCGCCGCTCTCCGCCGCGGCATGACCCCGAGGCGGTGCGCCGCGCCTTCGAGACCGGCGAATACCCCTACGCCACCCGCCTGACCGAGAAGGAATACCTGGCGCGGGTGAAGCCGCTGCAGGTGGAGCTGCTCAAGGCGCAGGCCTGGGTGAAGGACGCCAACGAACGCATCGTCATCCTGTTCGAGGGCCGCGACGCCGCCGGCAAGGGCGGCACCATCAAGCGCTTCATGGAACACCTGAACCCGCGCGCCGCGCGCGTCGTGGCGCTGGAGAAGCCGAACGAGCGCGAGCGCACGCAATGGTACTTCCAGCGCTACGTCCAGCACCTGCCGGCCGGCGGCGACATGGTCTTCTTCGACCGCTCCTGGTACAACCGCGCGGGTGTGGAGCGGGTGATGGGCTTCTGCTCCCCCTCCGAGTACCTGGAGTTCATGCGCCAGGCGCCGGAGCTGGAACGGATGCTGACACGCTCGGGCATCCGCCTCTTCAAGTTCTGGTTCAGCGTCACGCGGGACGAACAGCTCAAGCGGTTCGAGGCGCGGGAGACCGATCCGCTGAAGCAGTGGAAGCTCTCGCCGATCGACAAGGCGAGCCTCGACAAATGGGACGACTACACCGAGGCGAAGGAGGCGATGTTCTTCTACACCGACACCGCCGACGCGCCCTGGACCATCGTGAAGTCGAACGACAAGCGCCGCGCGCGGCTGGAAGCGATGCGCTTCTTCCTGCACGCCCTGCCCTATGCCGGCAAGGATGAGGCGGTGGTGCACGCGCCGGATCCGCTGATCGTTGGCGGCGCGGGGCATGTGATCGGCCGGTCGGCCCACATCCTCGGCACCGCGCTGCATCCGGACCAGCGCCGCGCGGCGAAGTAGCGGCCAGGCCGCCGGCGGGGTAGAGAGACCGCCGGAGGACCCGCCATGACCGACCTGCCGACGCGCGTGGAGATCCGGGAGGAAGGCCCGCGGGAGGGCTTCCAGATCGAGCCCGGCCCGATCCCGACCGCGCGCAAGATCGCGCTGGTGGATGCGCTGTCGGCGACCGGGCTCCACCACATCCAGGTCTGTTCCTTCGTCAGCCCGAAGATCGTGCCGGGCTGGGCGGATGCGGAGCAGGTGGCGGCGGGGTTCGACCCCAGGCCGGGCGTGACCTACACCGCGCTGTGGTTCAACGCCGCCGGCATGAACCGCGCGCTCAGTTTCCGCGACCGGATGAAGGTGGAGACGGCGGTGACGGTGGTGGCCAGCGAGGCCTTCTCGCTGAAGAACCTCAACCGCGACCGCGCGAAGAACATCGAGGCGCAGCACGTCAATGTCCGCGCCCACCAGGAAGCGGGCGTGCCGGTGACGCGCATCAGCGTGCAGGCCGCCTTCGGCTGCAACTATGCGGGCGACGTGCCGGTGGGGGCCGTGATCCAGGCGCTGGACGATGCCTTCGCCATCGGGGCGGCGCATGGCCTGTCGCTGCCCGAAGCGACGCTGGCCGACACCATGGGCTGGGCGACGCCCGCGCGGATCGAGCGCGTGGTTGCGGAGGTTCGGAGCCGCTGGCCGGACCTGTCGATCATCCTGCACCTGCACGACACCCGCGGCCTCGGCATCGCCAATGCCCATGCGGGGCTACGCATGGGCATCCACCGCTTCGACACGACGGTGGGCGGGCTGGGCGGCTGCCCCTTCGCCGGCCAGCCCGGCGCGCCGGGCAACATCGCCAGCGAGGAGCTGGTGCTGCTGTGCCAGGAGATGGGGATCGAGACCGGCGTCGATCTTGACGCGTTGGTGGAGGCCGGGCGCCTGGCGGAGGATGTGGTCGGCCACCGCCTGCCGAGCACTCTGCTGCGCAGCGGGACGCTGGCCAGGTTCCGGCGCGCGGCCTAGGCGGCAGGGCTTGAAGCGCCGGGCGTTCCCGCCCGGCGCTTCCGGATAGTCATGTCACGCGCGCGGTGGATCGCTGGGTCGCGAGCTGGGCGAGCACCGCGTCCCGCTCCGCCTCGATCGCGGCAATGCGGGGCCCACAGCCGGGATCGCTCGAGTTGCAACTGCTGCGGGCCTGCGTGATGCGTTCCGCGAAATCCCGCTGGACCGCCGCGACCCGCGCATCGAAGAAGCTGTCGCGTTCAGCCAGGGAGGCGAATTGCTGCGGTGGCAGGATGACGGTGACAGTCGCGGGATACTGCGCCATCGCGCCGGAGGCCGCGTCCACCGCGAGGCCTATGAACCCGCCCAGCAGGATGTTCCCGGCCGTCATGCCCTGGAACTGCGACGACACGGTCTGGACCGCCGGCATCGAGCCAGACCGCGTGCAGTTCACCGCAAGGTCCTGCCCGGACTTGCTGACATTCGCCGTGCCCGGCGTCGGATTGACGACCGCGACCACATTGCCGGAGCGGACCAGCTGGCACGTGGCTCCCGGCGGTTCGGTGATGATGGAGACGTTCTGCGACGTTCCGGTGGTGATGGTTGCGCAAGCCGGCAGCAGCGTGGCCAGCATGAGCAGGGACAATAGTCGCTTCATGGTATTCCATCGATGCGAGATGCATCAAGGCGATGCTGGCCGCGCATCACTTCCAACGCAATGGTTCGGGAACGATACGGTTCCCTGATCACGAAAAAGCGATCAAAGGCGGTCAGGCCACCGGCATCGCCTGGCTCAGCCGCCCGCCCATGCGCACCGGCTCCGCCCGCAGCGCGAGGCCCGTCGCGTCATCGGTCTCGACGAACAGCCCGCAGACCGTCGCCTCGCCCTCCGCCGGGGCCAGCTTTTCGCCCGGCACCTTCTTCCAGAACCGCAGCGCGGCGGCGCCCTTCTGCATGCCGATCACGCTGTCATAGTCGCCGCACATGCCGGCATCGGTCTGGTAGGCGGTGCCGCCCGGCAGCACCTGGTGGTCGGCGCTCGGCGTATGCGTGTGGGTGCCTACCACGAGGGAGAGCTTGCCGTCGAAGCTGTGCCCCATGGCCAGCTTCTCGGACGACGCCTCCGCATGGAAATCGAGGATGATGGCCTGCACCGTGCCGCCCGCGCCCATGCGGTGCGGCGCGATCATCGCCTGCACGCCGCGGAAGGGGTCGTCCAGCGCGTCCATGAAGAGCCGGCCCATGGCCTGCATCACGAGAGCCTTCCGGCCATCCGGCAGAACGGCCACGAAGCCGCCCTTCCCCGGCGTGCCGGGCGGGTAGTTCATCGGGCGGATCAGGCGGGGCTCCCCCTCGATATAGGGGATGATCTCCTTCCGGTCCCAGGCATGGTTGCCGAGGGTGATGACATCGGCGCCCGCCGTGAAAAGCGCCCGCGCCATGTCGGGCGCCAGGCCGAAGCCGTGGCTGGCATTCTCCCCATTCACCACGACAAGGTCCAAGGCCAGCCTTTCGCGCAGCAGGGGGATGGCCACGCCGGCGGCATCGCGGCCGGAACGGCCGACCAGGTCGCCCAGGAAGAGGATACGCATCAGCCAGGCACTCCGGCGCGGATGACACCACGCTCGGTAACGATCGCGGCGAGGAGCGCGTCCTCGGGCCCCGCGGGCACTTCGTCAACCTCCTGGCACGCGAAGGCGGTACCGATGGCCACCGCGGCGGGCAGCGTGGCGAGCGTCCGGTCGTAATAGCCGCCGCCATAGCCGAGGCGCCGGCCGGCGCGGTCGAAGGCCAGAAGCGGCACCAGCAGCCAGTCCGGGACCAGCGCCTCGGCCTCCGCCCCCGGCTGCGACGTGCCCATCGGCCCGCGCGCCAGCGCGTCGCCGGGCCGCCAGCGGCGGAAATGGAGGGGCTGGCCGCGCTTCGGCGTGACCGGCAGCGCGATGGGGTGGCCGCGTTCGTGCAGGGCCTGCAGCAGCGGGCGGATATCGATCTCCGGCCCCATGGGCCAGAAGCCGGCCACGGTGGCGCCGGGGGGCGGCGGCAGGTCCCGCAGCAGGTGGTCCGCCAGCGCCGCGCCGCAGGCCAGGGCGTCCTGCCCCAGCCGCCGCGCCAGCGCGGCCTTCCGCGCCTCGGCCTTCAGTTCAGCGAGCAGGACGGGACAGAGCATCGAGTTCTTTCGGCCCGCGACAGCGGGCCCGCGCGCAGCGCAACAACGCCACCTGCGCGACAGTGCGTCGGCGCGAAAGCCAAGCCCGCGGAGCGGGCGCCGGCGATTGAGGCAGGAACAAGCGCGGAGCCACCATGGCCGTGGGCGTGATAACCCTCCTGAGACCTGCTGTTGCAGGTGGGAACCAGATACCCGGACCACGGTCCGGACAGCGCCAGTCCCCGGAGGATGCTCATTGGCCCCGGGGGTTAAAGTGCCTCACCAACCGGGCAGCCCCGCCGATCCTAGTTAGGGGCGGTCGAGGGTCTGGGCAATGCCCTCGATGCGGTCGGCGATGCGGGCCAGGCGCTCCGCCAGCCGCGGATCGGGCTGCGGCGCCGCCGCCACCTGGCCGGCGCGGGCCTGGGCGAGCGCCACCTTCAGGTCATGCACCTCATCCGCCAGCAGCAGCGCGCCCAGCAGGATCAGCCGGCTTTCGCCGAACTGCCCGCCCATCGCCTTGATGGAATTGACGCGCTTGTCCACCTCGGCCGCCAGGGAGACGAGATGCGCCTCCTGCCCGTCCTCGCACGAAACGGGGTGGCTGTAGCCGCCAACGCGGACGGTGACCTGACCCATGCCTACTGATCCTCTCCGAGCGCCGCGCGAAGCCGCGCAATCGTCTCGTCCAGCCTGTCGGCGATGGCCGCAACCGCGGCGCGGGACACGCCTTCGCCAGCGACCGCCTCCGGCCTCGGCCGGGCCGCGGCATCCGCCAGGCGCTCCACCGCCGCTTCAAGCCGCGCCAGGGCGCGACCCGTCGGATCGCCCCCGGCATCGATCCCCGCACCTGCCGCGCGTGCCCCTGACACGGTTGTTCCGAAGCCCCCAAGCCTGATCCGATGCCGGTGCCCGCGCGGCGCCAAGGGCGCTTGCCGCAGACGTTGCCGGCATGCTGCAACGCTTTGCATGCAAGGCCCTGCGGGTCAACGGTGAGCGCGAGTCCCCTGCCCTTCGCCGCCCCCTTTCCCCCCGCCGTCACGGTGGTGTCGCCAGCGGAGGCGATGGCCGCGCTGTCGCTGGCGGGCCCGCGCGGCGTGACGCTGCTCTCGGCCGAGGGCGCCGCCGGCTTCCTCGGCCCCCGCGCCTGGCGCGTCCTGGTCGATTCCGCGCGCGCGGCGCATCCCGGCGTGGCGGCGGCGGATCTGCTGTGCTGCGGCCGGGCGCCCGGCGATGCGCTGGCGGCGTTGCGCGCGGGTTGTCGCGGCATCGTGCTTGATGGGTCCTCGCCCGCCTTCGCGGCCATCGCCGCGGCCTGCGCGGAAGGCGGCGCAGCCCTGCTTCCCGGCCGCCCCCCGGCGCTCGAGGCCCGGTCGCTCGACCTCCGCCGCGCCGCCGGAAAGGCACGGCTCGCCGCCTGGCTGGCCGTTCCGCCGGATGACACGCGCGGACACCTGCGCTAGACCCCCGGCCAAGCCCGCAACCGCCGTAGACCGAGGAAAATTCCACGATGCGCCTGACGCCGAAGGTCCAGGAAATCCTGTCCTGGTACGAGAGCGACAACCCCGGGGTGAAGGCCAACCTCGCCCGCATCCTGATGCAGGGGAAGCTCGGCGGCACCGGCCGCATGGTGATCCTGCCGGTGGACCAGGGCTTCGAGCATGGCCCCGCCCGCAGCTTCGCGCCGAACCCCGCGGCCTATGACCCGCGCTACCTGTTCGAGCTGGCGCTGGAAGCCGACCTCAACGCCTATGCCGCGCCGCTCGGCATGATCGAGGCCGGCGCCGCCACCTATGCCGGCTGCATCCCGACCATCCTCAAGATGAACAGCAGCAACAGCCTGTCCACCACCAAGGACCAGGCCGTGACGGCGACGATCGGCGATGCGCTGCGCCTCGGCTGCTCCGCCATCGGCTTCACCATCTATCCGGGCTCCGAATACCAGTTCGAGATGATGGAGGAGCTGCGGGAGCTGGCGGAGGAGGCGAAGTCCGTCGGCCTCGCCGTCGTCGTGTGGTCCTATCCGCGCGGCCCGATGCTGGACAAGGTCGGCGAGACCGCGCTCGACATCTGCGCCTATGCCGCGCACATGGCCGCGCTGGCCGGCGCGCACATCATCAAGGTGAAGCCGCCGACCGCGGCGATCAGCCTGGATGCCGCCAAGGCCACCTACACGAAGAACCCGGTCGAGGACGATGCCGCGAAGCGCTTCGCGCATATCGTGCAGGCCTGCTTCGGCGGCCGTCGCCTGGTGGTGTTCTCCGGCGGCGAGGCGAAGGGGCAGGAGGACATCCTGAAGGAGGTCCGCGCCATCCATGCCGGCGGCGGCAACGGCTCCATCATGGGCCGCAACGCCTTCCAGCGCCCGAAGGCGGAAGCGGTGGCGCTGCTGAACGCGATCATCGACGTCTACAAGAACTGATCGCCCTGCCCCTGGCAGGCGGTCGCGAGGGCGGCGGGGGGAACCCCGCCGCCTTTGTCGTCCAGGGAGGGGCCGTTTCGGGCCGGGCCGAAGCATGGCCGGCGCGGCGCGGGCCAGGATGAGCCATGGACAACCTTCCCCTCATCCTCCTCGTCTTCCTCCTGGCCGGGCTCGCCAAGGGCATCATCGGGCTTGGCCTGCCGACCATCTCCATCGGCCTGCTGGCGCTGGTGATGCCGCCGGCGGAGGCGGCCTCCCTGCTGCTGCTGCCCTCCCTCGCCACCAACGTCATGCAATGCGCGGGGCCGGCGCTGCGGCCGCTGCTGCTCCGGCTCTGGCCCATGCTGGCGGCGCTGGTGCCCGGCTGCTTCGCGGGCATAGGCCTGCTGACGGCGGGCGGCCCGGCGGCGCTCGGCCTGCTCGGGGCCGCGCTGGTGGCCTATGCCGCCTGGGGCCTCGTCTCGCCCCCGCTGCTTCTGCCGAAGCGGGCGGAGCGGCTTTCCGCCCTGCCGGTCGGCCTGCTGGGCGGCGTCATCACCGGCGCCACCGGCGTCTTCGTCATGCCGGTGGTGCCCTGGCTGGGCGCGCTCGGCCTGGCGCGGGATGCGCTGGTGCAGGCGCTGGGGCTCGCCTTCCTGGCGGCGACCGTCGCGCTCGGCCTGGCGCTGGCCTGGGCGGGCGCGGTGACGCCCGCGACCTCGCTCGGCTCGCTGCTCGCCCTGCCGCCGGCGCTGCTCGGCATGGCGATCGGCACGCGGCTGCGCGGGCGCATCGCGGCGGCGCTGTTCCGGCGGCTGTTCTTCCTGGCGCTGCTCGGCATCGGCGCGCAGCTTGCCTGGCGCGCAGTATCGTGATTGTGCGTTGCATCCAATCGCCGTCATCGCGCGTATCGCGGGCATGCTCATCCTCGCGATCCGTATTGCCGCCCTGGTTCCCCTGATCGCCGGCGCCGCCGGGGTGGTGAGCGGCGCGGGGTTCCTGGGTGAGCCGGCCGGCCCGGCGACGGACAGCCATTTGCGCTACCTCTCGGGCCTGCTGCTCGGCCTTGGCATCCTCGCCTGGTGGTGCGCGGCGGACATGAAGCGGCGCGGCGGGGTCTTCACCATCCTGGTGCTGATCGTGGCGCTGGGGGGGCTGGCGCGGCTCATGGGCGTGCTCGGCCATGGGCGGCCGCCGATGCCGCATCTGCTGGCGCTGGGCATGGAATTGGTGGTCACGCCCGGGCTGTGGCTGTGGTGGCGCGCATCGAGGGTGGAGGCGGAGGCCGATCCGCGCCCGGCGGACCTCTATCGCTGGCTGGGTGGCGCCTGAGGCGCGACGCCCCCTTCCCAAGCCGCCGCCGGCGCGCGACATCCCGCCCATGCCCGCGCCCGAACGAGACTGCCGCCTCTACCTCATCACCCCGCCCGCGCTGCCGGACCTGCCGGGCTTCGCGGAGAGCCTGCGCCGCGCCCTGGATGCCGGGGATGTCGCCGCGCTGCAGATCCGCCTGAAGGACGTGCCGGACGAGGCCATCCTGCGCGCGACAGAGGTGATCCTGCCCATCGGCCAGGCCGCCGGCGTCGCCGTGCTGATGAATGACCGGATGGACCTGGCGAAGCGCGCGGGCTGCGACGGCGTGCATCTCGGCCAGGGGGATGGCGACCCGGCCGCGGCGCGCAAGCTGCTGGGGGCGGAGGCGACGATCGGCGTGACCTGCCATGCTTCCCGCCACCTGGCGATGGAGGCCGGGGAGGCGGGCGCGGACTACGTCGCCTTCGGGGCCTTCTTCCCGACCACCACCAAGGACGCGAAGCACCACGCCGACCCCGAGATCCTGGAATGGTGGAGCGAGATGTTCGAGCTCCCCTCAGTCGCCATCGGCGGGATTTCCGCGGCGAATTGCGCGCCGCTGGTCCGCGCGGGGGCCAATTTCCTGGCCGTGGTCGGCGCGGTGTGGAGCCATCCGGAGGGCCCCGCCGCCGGCGTGCGCGCGATGAACGCGGCGATCGCCTCAGCCTGAGCGGGAGGGCCGCCAGACCGCGCGGAAGACGAGCCCCGCCACCGCGCCGATCGCCGCCCCCTGCAGGAAGGGCCGCCAGCCCAGCCCGGCGCCGGCGCCGCCGATCAGCCCGCCCAGCAGCAGGCCACCGCCCAGCGCCCCCGCCAGCGCACAGGCCAGCAGGCCCTGGCGGCGGATCGCGGCCAGGCCCAGATGCATCGGCAGCCCGCCCAGCAGGGTGAAGAGCATGGCGAAGGGCAGCAGCGGCAGCGAATCGAGCCAGAGGTCCAGCGCCGCCCGCCACGCCGCGGCGTCCTCGGGCATCGCGGCCTCCCCGCGCAGCATGGCCAGCAGCGCGATGGCCGGCACGCCGACCGCCATGGCGGCAAGGGAGGCTAGCAGGATGCCGGCCGCCAGCCGCCGCAGGCCGCTGCCGGTGACGCGTGCGAGGAATTGGGAACCCATGCGCCGACCCTGCCACGGGCCGCCATCCGGGTCACGCTGCCTCCCTTGACCCCCGGTGCCTTGACCCACGGTGCCGGGCCGGCGCATGCCGCCCGACCTGGAGGATCCCGCGATGCGCCTGGCCTATGAGACCTGCGACGTCTTCACCGACCGCCGCTTCGGCGGCAACCCGCTGGCCGTCGTGCGCGATGCCGCCGGGCTGGACACCGCGGTCATGCAGGCGGTGGCGCGGGAGTTCAACCTCAGCGAGACGGTCTTCGTGGAGGCGGCGGACGAACCCACCGCCACCGCGCGGATCCGCATCTTCACCACCGCGATGGAACTGCCCTTCGCGGGCCATCCCAATGTCGGCGCCGCCGTGCTGGTGGCGCGCTACCTCGGCATCCAGGGGGACCGGCTGCGGCTGGACCAGGCGGCGGGGCGCGTGGAGGCGACGCTGGGGCGGGACGAGACCGGGCATGTGGTGGCCGCCACCATCACCGCGCCGAAGCCCTTCACGCTCGGCCAGGCGCTGGATCCCGCCGCCATGGCCGCCTGCGCCGGGCTGCCGGGCGGCGTGGGGGATCCCGTCATCGCATCCTGCGGCACGCCCTTCGCGGTGGCGGAGGTGGCGGATGAGGCGACGCTCGCCGCCGCGGAGCCCGATGTGGCCGCCTTCCGGCGGCACCTGCCGCCCGGCCTCGCCATCGGGCTGCACCTCTTCTGCCGCCAGGGGGAGGCGGAGGGGGTGGTGCGGCTGCGCAGCCGCATGTTCGCCCCGCTGGGCGGCATGGCGGAGGACCCGGCGACGGGCTCCGCCAATGTCGCGCTGGGCGGCCTGCTGCTGCACCGCGGCGGCGGCGATCGCCTGGTCCTCTCGATCGAGCAGGGCATGGAGATGGGCCGGCCCAGCCAGCTGGACGTGACGGCGTGGCGGGAGGCCGGCGCGATCCGCGTCTCGGTCGGCGGCGGCGTCGTCGCCGTCAGCCGGGGCTGGCTGTACCTGTAGCGCCCCGCCATCAGGGCGACCGGAAGCGGGCCCCATCCGCGCGGATGAAGACGCGCAGCGGCGTGGTGCCGGCGCCGCTGCCATCCAGCCCGCGCCAGCGGCCATTGGTGCAGAGCACGCCGCCGCCCGCGACCGGCACGGCATCGAAGACGACGGTGTTCAGGATGCGCTCCCCGGCCGGGGAGACGGCGGTGAAATCCGTGCGGCATTCCCCACCGACGCGGACGGGGTCGTAGTCGTCGATCATCCAGCCGCCGCCGCCCGTGCTCTCGAACCGCCGTTCCAGCGGCGGCCAGGCGGCGAAGTCGGCGGGGGATTGGGCCCGTGCCGGCGCGGCCGCGGCCAGCGCGACCAGCAGGGCGGAGAGGATGGATCGGTGCTGCATGGCGTGGTCCCCGTTGCGGCAGGGTCCTGCACCCTGCCCCCAAGCTACGGGCCGGCAGGCGCCCTGGATGCAACGCGCGGCGGAATCCCCGCGCCGGGCGCGCGCCACGAAACCGGCACCGGTCGCTTCCGCAACGAAGCCGGATCGTTCTAGGCTTCGCCGTCGCCTCACGGCGCCTAGGGCGGACGGCGCCCGGATGGCCCGCCCTCGACGCGAAACGGGCGGCCAACCGTGCGCCGTCCCGGCGCCCCAGGAGGAAGACCATGCCCCGTCACACCCTGGCCGCCGCCGCCGCGGCCGCCCTTCTCCTCGCCGCACCGGTGCTGGCGCAGAACTTCAACCGGCCCCCTTCCTTCGGAACGCTCAACCTCAGCGCCAATTTCGCGCCGGACCCGACGGTGGTGGCGGTGACGGCGGGCGGCAACCTGCCCGCCGAACGGCTGGGCGGATCGCAATGCGTGGGCTCCATCGCGGATGCGCCGGATGTGCGGCTGAACTACCGCGCCGGGCAGGGGCTGCCGCTCTACATCTCCGCCGTCTCGCGCGCCGATGTCACGCTGGTGGTGAACCTGCCGAACGGGCAATGGGCCTGCAACGACGACCATGCCGGCAGCACCAATGCGGGCCTGGTGTTCCGCAACCCGCAATCCGGCCAGTACGACATCTGGATCGGCCATTACGACCGCGGCAGCCGCGTGCCGGCACAGCTGCGGATCAGCGAGATTCCACCGGCCCGCTGACCTGACGCGGCGCGGTGCCCGCCCCACATGCGGGCGGGCATCACGGCGCGGGCGAGACCATGGATGAGCTGACCTTCCACACGCGCCTGCACCAGGGCGGCACCATCCTGGATGTCGGCGCGCATGACGGGCTGCTCACCCTGCCCTTCGCGGCCCTGCCGCGCAGCCAGGTGCTGGCCTTCGAGCCGCTGCCCAGCGCCTTCGCGCGGCTCGATGCCGCGATCCGCGCCGCGCATGGCGGCGCCGTGCCCGCGCATGTCGCGCTGCGCCGCGAAGCCCTCGGCGCGGCGCCGGGGCGGCTCACGCTCTCGGTCCCGGTGCTCGATGGCGTGGTGCAGGAGCAATGGGCGAGCGCGGCCAAGGACTATGCCGGCTTCGGCTCCGTCACCGTCGAACGGCATGCGGTGGAGGTCGTGACCATCGACAGCCTCGGCCTGCATGACCTGGCGCATGTGAAGGTGGATGCCGAGGGGTTCGAGGAGGAGGTGCTGCGCGGAGCCGCGGAGACGCTGCGCCGCTGCCGCCCCGTGCTGAGCCTGGAGGTGGAGGAACGCCACCGCGCGGGCAGCACGCGGGACGTACCGGCGCTGCTGGAGGGCCTGGGCTACGCCGTCCACTACCACCACGCCGCCGCCTTCCAACCCCTCGCCACCTTCGATGCCGCGACGATGCAGGTGGCGTCGCCGGATCCCGCGGTGTTCGCGGCCTCCGACCCCTACATCTTCACCTTCTATGCCTGGCCGGTGGAACGGCAGGCGGAGGTCATCGCCCGGCTTGCGTGACCGGCTTGCGTGACCGGCGACGGCGCGGGACGCTGGCGCGGCATGGATCATTCCTGGCTCGCCTGGCTGCTCGCGCCCGTCGCCACCACCCTGATCGCGGGGCTGAAGGGCGCCTTCGGCGGCGGCTTCGCGCTGCTCGGCATCCCGCTGCTGGCGCTGGCGATGGACCCGGTGGAGGCCGGCGCCATGCTGGCCCCGCTGTTCCTGGCGATGGATGTGGCGGCCTTCCGCTACTGGAAGCCCGGCACCTGGTCGAAGCCCGACCTCAAGGTGCTGCTGCCGGGGCTGGCCATGGGCGTCGTCATCGGCACCGCCATCGTGGCGCTGCTGCCGCGCGATGGCGTGGCGCTGGCGATGGCCGTGGTCACGCTGGGCTTCGCGGCGAAGTATTTCCTCGGCCAGGGGGAGGTCGCGCCGCGGCCCCGCAGCGCGCTGCGCGGGGTGGCGGCGGGCACGGCATCCGGCATCACCACCATGCTGGCCCATTCCGGCGGGCCGCCGCTGGCGATGTACCTGCTGCCGCTGCAACTGCCCAAGGCCGTCTATGCCGGCACCACCAGCATCTACTTCACCATCGCCAACCTGCTGAAGGTCGGCCCCTGGCTGATGGCGGCACCGCCGACGCCCGGGACCTGGCTGCTGATGGCGGCCTGCCTGCCCTTCGTGTGGCTCGGCGTCTGGGGCGGCTGGACGCTGCACCAGCGGCTGGACCAGAAGCGGCTATACTGGTGGTGCCACCTGCTGCTGGTGGCGACGGGGCTCAAGCTGCTGTGGGACGGGCTGGCGGGCTGATCAGGGCGTTCACCTGCAACGCCAGCGCGGTTGCCACCAGCAGGGCGCAGGCGGCGTGCCCCGCCTGCCATTGCCGGCGCCAATTCACCCAGTCCGGCGGGATGGCGCCGAGGCGCGCCCCGGCGATGAGCGTATTGACCGGTGCGACCACCACCCACCAGGTCATGAAGGCCGCGACGATCAGCAGCGTGGCGAGCAAGGCGACGTGCCCTTCCTCCGTCCCCCGCCGCCACCAGGCTAGCGCCAGGCAGGCGATCGGCGCGCCGACATAGCCGACGGCGCCGATGATGGCGTAGCCCGCATACATGCGCTGCTGCACCGTCAGCCACACATCCGGCGGCAGGTTCCACTTGCCCGGCGCTTCCAGCACATGGCCGATCGGCCCCGCCAGCGCCAGCACCAGCAACCCCACCACGACAAGGCGCGCCCAATGCAGGCCCATGGCTTCATCCCCCATTGGCGCGGGCAACGCCGGCCGGCGGGATCGGTTGCGGAAACCGCTGTTGGCGTAACGGGATTCAGCGTTCCGGCGCGGCCAGCAGCCTGACCGGCGGCGGCAGCGCGAGCGGCGCGTCGCGGGCCACCGCGGGCAGCCACAGCACATCCTCGATATCCCGCGCGCCGGCCACCAGCATCGCCAGGCGATCGAAGCCGAGCGCGATGCCCGCGCCCTCCGGCATCCCCGCCTCCAGCGCCGCGAGGAATTCCTCATCGACGCCCCAGCCTTCCTCCCCGCTTTCCGCGCGCCGCGCCGCCACGTCGCGTTCGAAGCGCGCGCGCTGCTCCACCGGGTCCGTCAGCTCATCGAAGGCATTGGCGAGTTCGAGCCCTGCCACGAAGAGCTCGAACCGCAGCGCCACGCGGCCATCGCGCGGGTCGCGCCGCGCCAGCGCGGCCTGGGGCGCCGGCCAATGCGTCAGGAAGGTCGCGCGCCCGCGGCCGAGATGCGGTTCCACCCGCTCCAGCATCAGGCGGAAGAACCCGTCCTCCCACCCATCCGTCTCCGGCACATGCAGGCCGACGCGGGCGGCATTGGCGCGCAGCGTCGCGGCATCGCCCTCCCCGGTCGCGGGATCGACGGTGCCGAGGATGTCCATGCCCCGGCAATGGCGGCTGAAGGCCTCCGCCATGGTCAGACGCTCGAAGGGCAGCGAGAGGTCGCAGGCGGCATCGCCATGCGCGACATGGCGGGGTGCCACGGAGCGCAGCAGCAGCTCCGTCTCCTCCATCAGCGCGGCCATCCCCTGCCCCGGCGCATACCATTCGAGCATGGTGAATTCCGGCGCGTGGCGCGGGCTCGCCTCCCCGTTCCGCCACACCCGCGCCAGTTCGAAGACCTTCCCCGATCCGCCGACCAGCAGCCGCTTCAGCGCGAGTTCGGGCGAGGTGCGGAGCCAGAGCGGCAGGCGGGCCCCGACGCCGAGATGCGGTTCATAGGCGCTGGCGAAGGCGCGCAGATGCACCTCCATCCCCGGCACCGGCACCAGGCAGGGCGTCTCGGCCTCCGCATAGCCGCGGCCGGCGAAGAAGGCGCGCACATCGGCGGTGAGGCGCGCGCGGCGCCGGAGGAAGGGCAGCCGGGCCTGGAGCCTGGCCCAGGGATGATTAGCGGCCTCGGCCATGGACGCGCGCCCCGCATTGCGGTTTAGGGGGCGCGATCATGCCCGAAGCGCCCGCCCCCCACCACACCCGCACCATCCGCGATGCCGCCGGCCTGGCCGCCGCCGGCCTGGTGCCGGCCGCCGCCGTGCCGGGGCTGGAGGCGGTGCAGGCGCGCTATTCCATCGCGGTGACGCCCGCCATGGCGGCGCTGATCGATGCCGCCGACCCCGCCGACCCCATCGCCGCGCAATACATCCCGCGCGCCGAGGAACTGGTCACGGCCCCGCATGAGGTGCTGGACCCGACCGCCGACGAACCCTTCACGCCGCTTCCCGGCGTGGTGCATCGCTACCCCGACCGGGCGCTGCTGAAGCCGCTCCTCGCCTGCCCCGTCTATTGCCGCTTCTGCTTCCGGCGGGAGGTGGTGGGCCCCGATGGCGGGCTGCTGACGGAGGCGGCGCTGGAGGCGGCGCTCGCCTGGTTCGAGCGCACACCTGATGTGCGGGAGGTGATCCTGACCGGGGGCGATCCGCTGATCCTGTCGCCTCGGCGCCTGGGCGCCATCCTGGCGCGGCTGGCCGCCATCCCGCATGTCGAGATCCTGCGCATCCACAGCCGCGTGCCCGTCGCCGACCCCGCCCGCGTGACGGCGGCGCTGGCCGAGGCGCTGGCCACGGAGAAGCCGCTCTACCTCTGCGTCCATGCCAACCATGCGCGGGAGTTTTCCGCGGATGCCGCCACCGCGCTACGCCGGCTGACGCAGGCGGGCGTGGTACTGCTCGGCCAATCCGTGCTGCTGCGCGGCGTGAATGACAGCGCGGAGGCGCTGGAGGATTTGTTCCGCGCCATGCTGCGCCACCGCGTGAAGCCCTACTACCTGCACCAGCTGGACCACGCCCCCGGGACGGCGCGGTTCGAGGTTCCGCCGGAGGAAGGCCGCGCCCTGCTCCGCCAGCTCCGCCACCGCGTCACGGGCCTGGCCTGGCCGACCTATGTCCAGGAACGGCCGGGCGGCGCGGGGAAGGTGCCGCTGGGGCCGGTGTGGGACGTCGGCTAGCTACACGCCGTACACCCCGCCGACATGCCAGCCGCGATGCGGCAGGTCATCCAGGCTGCTGCCATCGAAGAAGATGCGCTTGGCGGGCTTGCCGCCGGGGTCCGTGCCATCGAAGGCCAGGACCTCCTTGGTCGGCATTTCCGCACAGAATTTGCCGGACGTGATCTGCACCTGCTTCGGCTTGCCGGGCGGCGTGCGGTGCTTCTCGATGTTGCCCTTGGTTCCCCATTCCGCGAGCCAGAGGTTGTAGGTGGAGCCCTGCACGAGCTCGCACTTCTCCACCAGGGCGATGTGCCGCCAGCGGAAACCCCGGGAATCCTTCTCCCCGAAGGTGCAGGCGACCGTGCCCTCGGTGATCGCGGCCGCGTCCGTGACCAGGTCGAGCGGCAGGCGGTTGCGCGTGGCATAGACGTCGGGCGTGGCGCCCAGCAGCTTCTCGCTTTTCCCGTAGCCGGTGGCGTAGGCGAAGATGGCTGAGGAGGGCGAGATGCCGAGCCAGTTGCCGACGAAGGTGTTGCAGTCCAGCCCGAACCACTTCTCCCCATAGGCCTTCGGGTTGCCGTTGGTCATGCCGCAGAAATGCGCGAGCCGCACGGCATCCGCGATCTCGTCCGGGGAGGCGCGGCAGGCATAGGCGCGGGAGAGGGAGGGGTCGTACCACTCCTCCGCCGGGTTGATCAGCGAATCATGCCCCTTGATGAAGAAGGGCTGCGACTGGGCGCGGACGGCGGCGGGGGATTTCAGCTTGAGCTTGGCGGCGAGCTTGGAGAGCAGGACGTAGTATTCGGCCTGGTTCTCCGGCGTCCATCCATTGACGTAGCGCTGGATGTCGAGCGTGACGGAGATGCCGAGGCGCGGATCGGCGATGGGGATGGCGTGGTAGAGGCCGGCATAGGCGGCGGGGGAATAGTAGGTCATGCGGGCGGGCTTCCTGGCTGCGGCCGGGCGGGGCGCCGGTGGGCCGGGAGGCTAGCGCGGGGGCGGCGGGGGAATGTGTTGCGCGTGTTGCGCGCGGGTCGATAGAATCAGGCGCGATGACGATCTGAGCGCTCCAATGTCTGAAGCCAAGCGAATCAGCGCTACTGAGTTCAAGGTCCGATGCCTCGAACTGCTAGACCGGCTACATGCCCGAGAGTGGGAGCGAGTTGAGGTAACCAAGCGCGGCAGGGTCGTGGCGGTGGTGACGGCGCCGGCGCCAACGACCGATGCCGCGGCTGGGCTGCACGGCTTCATGCGCGGAACTGTTAGTGGAACAGCGGATATCGACCCCACCGAACCGGCGTACCATTGCACTTACGCTAGACCCTCGCAGTAGGGGTATTTATTGCCCCCTTCGCCTCCGCATAAATTTAGGCCGTCGCATTCGTGGATGTTTTCGTCAGAATTTTCCAATAAACACCCATAACGTGCGCCGAGACCGCAATTTGTTCTCAACGCTCACGACAGGCGTCGCGAGTATTCTGACAAAAGGCCCGCACATTTCAAATCCGGCCTCAAAATTGGCGAGCGCCCGCTGTTTCCTTCAAGGATATCATACAGCATATCCGATATCATCTCAATGTTAGGCGCAGACAGACCGACGGCTGTGCCCATCACGTCAACGCCGCGCGCATTACCTGAATCGCGAAGAAATTCAATATTCTTCGGATGAAACGCACAGCCCAGAAACAGCAAATTCTCCGCTCGGCGAACCGCCATCTTTATGCCTTCACTTAAGGCTTGATCAGCCAATCCCTCGGTGAAGGTTTTTATCTTTCTTGCTGCAGCAAGAATTTTGCTTTCGTCAGCGGAAGCGCCGTATCCTATTTCGGGCAATTCACCGCTCTGCCATGCGAGCCGACCGATGGCTCCATACACGTGATAAATAGGAATTCGTGCTACAACCTGGGCAGCATCTTTTGAAGGGATCCAGAAATAATTAGTAACGGCCTGATGAAGGAAATGCTCAATACATCTGTCATAATTAAATACAATGAATGAAACATTCTCAAAGATGCGCGAAATATCCGATTTCTTCGCGTTCTCAAATAAAATCTTTTGCAGAACGCCTAGCCACGTGTGCTCAACATTCGAAAAATTTATGTGCTTCCGTATAGGATCTCCCCAAGAATCTTTCTCGACCTCTGTAGCGGTCAGCTTAGAACTCGCCTCCGCGCCGAGCAACTCCACAGCTATGGCGATTTTTCCAGCCAACTCAATGTCCACATCCCCACCGTGCGCGTCTATATAGTTGTCGATAGAAATTGCCTGCGGCATACCTGCGACGATTTTCTTAGCAGCGGCTACGAGTGGGTTCAGATCGCCAAGTCGACCATCTTTAAGCCGGACGGCTCGCCGAAAGGCGGCCAATATAGGCTCTGATCCGGACTGAACCCGACCTGCATCGGTTCGAATTGCGAGTGCTCTAGTGATGCGCTGCTTAAGTTCGAAGCCAACAGGCAACCCAAACTCGCTACTCGCGCCCGCCCCGACAACGAAAACGGTTGGCCGCCTGATCATTCGGCTCCCCTCGAACCGCACGCACTGACCGAAGTCAAAGGTACGATATAGTATCATTCTTGGTGCGCAAGACGCGGAACTGTCGCCGCCGCTTGCCCTCCCCTCCCCCACGTTGTAAGCGCCCCCGCACACTCCACACCCCGCTGATCCAGGACGCCCACCCGCCATGGCGAAGATGCAGGCCAACCAGATGCGTGCCGGCATGGTCATCGAATTCGAAGGCCAGCGCTACACCATCCTCAAGCAGAACATCATGATCCCCGGGAAGGGCGCCGCCGTCATCCAGGTGGAGATGCGCAACGTCCGCTCCGGCGCCAAGAAGGACCAGCGCTGGCGCACGGCCGATACTGTCGAACGCCTGACGACCGAGGACAAGGAATTCACCTTCTCCTACACTGAAGGCGACATGCTGGTCCTGATGGACCCCGAATCCTACGAACAGACCCAGGTGCCGAAGGAAATCCTCGGCGATCGCCTGCCCTTCCTGGTCGAGAACATGACGGTGAACGTCCGCCTGATCGAAGGAGAGCCCGTCTCCATGGACCTGCCGGAACAGGTGGTGCTCGAGGTTGTGGAGGCCGATCCCGTCGTGAAGGGCCAGACCGCCGCCTCCTCCTACAAGCCCGCCGTGCTCTCCAACGGCGTGAAGACCATGGTGCCGCCCTTCATCACGGTCGGCGAGAAGATCGTGGTGAAGACCGAGGACGGCTCCTACTACGAGCGCGCCAAGGGCTGACGCCCCGCCCTGGCACCAGGCCAGGGCCAAGACACCGCCTTCCCGGCCCGCACCCCGCAAGGGGGCGGGCCGTTCCGCTCTTTCCACCCCCGCATCCGGACCCCGCCCGCACCATGGCCGTCTCCCCTCGCCTCTCCCCCGCCATGTCCGTCGTCGTCAGCGCCGTGCAGAAGGCCGCGCGCCGCCTGCTGCGCGACTTCGGGGAGGTCGAGAACCTCCAGGTGACGTCGAAGGGCCCGGGCGATTTCGTCAGCCAGGCCGATTTCCGCGCCGAGCAGACGCTGCGGGAGGAACTGTCCCGCGCCCGCCCGGGCTGGGCCTTCCTCGGCGAGGAAGGCGGCCAGGCGGAGGGTGACTGGGAATGGCGCTGGGTGGTCGATCCGCTGGACGGCACCACCAACTTCCTGCACGGCATCCCGCACTGGGCGATCTCCGTGGGCATCGAGAAGCGGGTCGGCGACACCACCGAACTCGTCGGCGGCTGCATCTACAACCCCGCGGGGAACGAGCTCTTCTGGGCGGAGAAGGGCATGGGCGCCTACCTGAATGACAAGCGGCTGCGCGTCTCCGCGCGGCGGGACATGGTCTCGGCCGTCTTCGCCACGGGCATCCCCTTCGCCAAGGTGCAGCGCAAGGCCGAATTCACCGCGACGCTGGCGCGGCTGATGCCGCAGGTCGCGGGCGTGCGGCGCTTCGGCTCCGCGGCGCTCGACCTCGCCTGGGTCGCGGCCGGCCGCTACGAGGGGTTCTGGGAACTCGGCCTCAACAAGTGGGACATCGCCGCGGGCCTGGTCATCGTGAAGGAGGCCGGCGGCTTCGTCACCGACCCCGCCGGCGGCGACACGCATTACGAAACGGGCGACCTCGTCGTCGGCAACCAGGCGCTGCACCCGAAGCTCCGGGAAGTGGTGGCGGAAGGCATCGCCGCCGCCCAGGCCGCCCGCGCCACCATCGCGGAGCGGTAGGCCCGGGGCGCCTCACGCTGACAGGCCCGTCAATTCCGGTCTGGTGATTCCGCCGGGCCGGAAGTTCCTCTAGGGTGGCGCGATGCTCACGCGCCGCGCCCTCCTGGCCGCCCTGCCGGCCCCGCTGCTGCCCGCCCTGCCGGCGCATGCGCAGCATCGCGCGGCCCCGCCGCCGCCCCTCGCCCTGCCCGCCGGCATGTCGCCGCTGCGCGATGGCGCCTACCGGGTCGCCTTCCTCACCGGGCAATCCACGCTGCAGCCCGGCATGGCGCCGACCTTGGCCGAGATCGGCCGCCGCCTGGCCGCCGCCCATGCGCAGGGCACCGGCCGGATCACCATCGAAGGCCATGCCAGCGGCCCCGCGGCGGATGCCTCCACCGCGCGGCGCATCAGCCTCGCCCGCGCCAATGCGGTGCGGGATGCGCTGGTGGCGGGCGGGCTCGACGAGACTCGCGTCGATGTCCGCGCCCTCGGCCGCACCAGCGAAGCGCTCGACGCCGCCGATATCCTGCCCCCCGGCGCACTCCGCGCCGGCGAACGCCGCCCCGGGAGAAGCTGATCCGCATGACCAGCCCGACCACCTTCCTCTGGCGCATGCTGGCCTTCCTCGGCGCCGTCGCCGTGCTGGTCGCGCTGCTCTCGGGCGAACTCGCCCATGCCTTCGGCGCCAACATCCTGCTGAACAGCGTCATCGCCGCGGTGCTGCTGCTCGGCATCGGCTGGAACATCCGCCAGGTGCTGGCCCTGACGCGGGAGGTCGAGTGGCTGGATTCCTTCCGCAACCCCGCCATGGCCGGCACGGCGGAGCGTGCGCCGCGGCTGCTGGCGCCCATGGCCAGCATGTTCGCGCAGCGCCGGTCGGAACGCCTGACGCTTTCCGCCCAGGCCATGCGCAGCGTGCTGGATGGCATCGAGTCGCGCCTCGATGAGAGCCGGGAGCTGTCGCGCTACGCGACGGGGCTGCTGATCTTCCTCGGCTTGCTCGGCACCTTCTGGGGCCTGCTGCTGACCATCGGGTCCGTCTCCGACGTCATCACCAACATGTCGGTCGGCAGCGGCGACATCAACCAGCTTTTCAACCAGCTGAAGCAGGGGCTGGCGGAGCCGCTGCGCGGCATGTCCATCGCCTTCTCCTCCTCCATGCTCGGCCTCGCCGGCGCGCTGGTGCTGGGCTTCCTCGACCTCCAGGCCGGCCAGGCGCAGAGCCGCTTCTACGTGGAGCTGGAGGATTGGCTCGCTTCCGCCACGCGGCTTTCCTCCGGCGCCCTCGGCGCGGATGGGGAAGGCTCCATGCCCGCCTATGTCCAGGCGCTGCTGGAGCAGTCGGCCGAGAACATGGAGGAGCTGCACCGCGCCATCGCCCGCGGCGAGGAAGGGCGCATGCAGTCGAACCAGGCGCTGATGACGCTGACGGAGCGGCTTTCGATCCTGGCGGACCAGATGCGCGCGGCGCAGGTGCTGATGTCCCGCATGGCGGAAAGCCAGGCGACGCTGGCGCCCACCCTGGCGCGCATGGCGGAAGCCTCGGCCCAGGGCGCGCTGGATGAGGCGAGCCGCGGCCATATCCGCAACCAGGAACTCTACCTGGCGCGGATCCTGGAGGAGATGACCCAGGGCCGCATGCAGGCGACCAGCGAGATCCGGAGCGAGATCAAGGTGCTGGCCCGCACCATCGCGGCGCTGGCCGAGGAACCCCCGCGCTGATGGCACGCCGCGGCAGGCGCAATGGCGGGGGGGGCCTGGAGGCCTGGCCGGGCTATGTGGACGCGCTGTCCACGCTGCTCATGGTCATCATCTTCGTCCTGCTCGTCTTCGTGCTGGCGCAGGGCTTCCTCTCCGTCGCGCTGTCCTCGCGCGACCGCGCGCTGGAACGGCTGAACCGGCAGGTCAGCGAACTCTCCGAATTGCTGGCGCTGGAACGCGGCCAGGCGGAGGAGCTGCGCACCTCCCTCTCCCGCACCGCGGAGGAACTGCGCGCGAGCAGCGCGGCGCGGGAGGCGCTGGCCCGCAACTTCTCCATCCTGCGGGAGGAACGGGACCGGCTGGCGCAGGAGCGGGAGGCGACGCGGGCGGAGCGCGATCGCCTGGCCGCGCGCATCGCCGACCTCGACCTCGCGGCCGGCGGCGGCGCCGCGCGGATCGCGGAACTGGAGGGACGGCTGGCGGAAGCGCTGGCGCGCGCCGAGGCGGCGGGCGGCGACGCGGCCGCGACGGTCCGCACGCTGACGGATGCGCAGCGCCTGCTGGCCGCGGAACGCGCGGCGCTGGAAGCCGTGCGGCGGGACCTCGCGGCGGCGCGCGACCAGTCCGCGGCGCTGACGCGCGACCTCGCGCAGGAACGCGGGACGCGGGAGGCGACGCAGCGCGACCTGGCCCAGGAACGCGCGACGCGGGAGGCCACGCAGCGCGACCTCGCCGTGGCGCGCAACGAGATCACCGCTCTCAGCGGCAACCTCGGCGCCGAGCGCGACCAGCGCGCGCAGCGCGAGCGCGAGCTGGCGGAGGCGCGCGCCCAGGGCCAGGCGCTGGCGCGGGACCTCGCCGCCACGCGCCAGGCGCGCGACACGGCGACTGAAAGCCTGGAAGCCCGGCAGCGGGAGGCGGAGGCGCTGGCCCGCGACCTCGCCGCCGCCCGTGCCTCGCTGGCCGCCGCGCAGCGCGACATCGCGACGCTGCGGGAGGAGGCGGCCGCGCTGGACCGCACCGTGCGCGCCGATCGCGCGACGATCGAGGCGCGGCTGTCCGACATCGCGCGGCTGACGGACCAGATCCGCGGCCTGGAAGCGCTGCGGGACCAGCTGGAACGCCAGGCCGCTGCCGCGCTGGCGCGCGCGAATGACGAGGAGCGGCTGCGCGGCACCGCGGAAGCCGCGCTGGGCGAGGCGCAGCGCCTGCTGGCCAACGTTACCGGCCGCGCCACCACCGCCGAACGGGATGCCGCCGAGGCAGCCACCCGCGCCGCCGCCGCCGATCGCGCCGCCGCGGAATCCCGGCAGGCAACCGCCGCCGCGGAACGCGCCACCGCGGAAGCCAACGCCCGCGCGACCAATGCCGAGCGTGCGGCCGGTGAGGCGCGGCAGGCGGCCGGGGTCGCGGATGCGCGCGCCGCGGCGGCCGAGCGGGTGGCGCAGGAATCGCAGCGCGCCGCCCAGGACGCCGACCGCGCCCGCGCCGCCGCCACGCTGCTGGCCACGGAGGCGAGCCGCCGCGCGCAGGAGGCCGAGCGCGCGCGCGGCACGGCCGATGGCCAGGCGGCCGAATATGCCCGCCTGTCCGAAAGCGCCCGCGCCCAGGTCGCGCTGCTGACGCGCCAGCTGGAAGCGCTGCGCGCCGAACTCGCCCGCGTCGCCGCGACGCTGGAGGCGGAGGAGAATGCGGGCCGGGACAAGGACGCGCAGATCGTCAATCTCGGCCAGCGGCTGAACGCGGCGCTGGCCGCGCGGGTGGAGGAGTTGCAGCAATACCGCTCCGACTTCTTCGGCCGGCTGCGCCGCGTGCTGGGCGACCGGCCGGAGGTGCGGATCGTCGGTGACCGCTTCGTCTTCCAGTCGGAAGTGCTCTTCCCCGTGGGCGGGGCGGAGCTTTCCGCCGGCGGGCAGCAGCAGATCCGTGACCTCGCGCGCGTGCTGATCGACCTGGCCGCGCAGTTCCCGCCGGACCTCGCCTGGGTGCTGCGCGTGGATGGCCATGCGGATCGCAGCCCCATCCGCGGCGGCGGGCGCTTCGCCAGCAACTGGGAATTGTCGGCCGCGCGCTCCATCGCCGTGGCGCAGCTGCTGATGCAGGAAGGCCTGCCCTCCAACCGCCTGGCCGCCGCCGCCTTCGGCGATACCCAGCCGCTGGATGACCGCGACACGCCCGATGCCTTCGCCCGCAACCGGCGGATCGAGCTGCGGCTGGAAGCCGGCCCCGCCGGCACCCGCGCCGCGGCCCCGACGCCCGCGCGCAACACGCAGGAAGCCATCCGCGGCCTGGCCTGCGGGCGGGTGGCGGAGTTGCAGGGCGGCAGCCTGGTCGCCGGCATCGGGCCGCGCGGCAGCCAGGCGCGGCTGCGCGCCGCCCTGCCGGGCGCCACGCCGCGCCTCGCCATCGTCGAATTCGATGGCCCCTACTGCCCGGTGCTCGAAGCGCTGCGGCCGGTGGAGCCCTCCGCCAGCCCGGCCGCGCTGCGCATCGGCCTCGGCAACGGCAATCCGGTGCGGGAAGGCGATCCGCTGCTCTTCGACCTCGCGCTGCCGGACTGGGCGGCGCATGTGACGCTGATCTACCTCTCCGGCGACAACAAGGCCGTGACGCTGGAGACGCTGGGCCGGCAGCAGGCGGGGCAGCGGCTGCGGCTCGGCACGCCGCGCGCCAATTTCCCGGGCTGGCTGGCGGAGCCGCCCTTCGGCACGGACCTCGTCCTGGCCGTGGCGTCGGAAGCGCC
This sequence comes from Falsiroseomonas ponticola, assembly GCF_016805305.1. Classification (GTDB taxonomy): domain Bacteria; phylum Pseudomonadota; class Alphaproteobacteria; order Acetobacterales; family Acetobacteraceae; genus Falsiroseomonas; species Falsiroseomonas ponticola. The sequence goes on from NZ_JAERQN010000004.1 coordinate 89,804, forward strand.
GCTCTTCGCCACGCCGCGTCCCCTGATCGAACCGGTGGCGGATCTCGCCGCCGCGCTGCGCGGCGCCATCGCCGCATCCCGCGCCGCCGGCCAGCGCATCTCCGCCGACCTGACGGTGGTCGAGGTCACGGCCCGCTGACCGCGTCCCCCGCAACACGCCAACCCCTGCCTGGAAGCCCATGATGGTCCCGCAACTCCACATCGTCGATCACGCGCTGCTCGCCCATCGCCTGGCCGCGCTGCGCGATGCCGCCACGCCGTCCGCCCGCTTCCGGCGGCTGCTGGCGGAAATCGGCGCGCTGCTGACCATGGAGGCCACGCGCGGCCTGCCGACGGTGACGGCCAAGGTGACGACGCCGCTGACGGAGATGGACCACCGCATGCTGGCGGCGCCGGAGCCCGTGCTGGTCGCGGTGCTGCGCGCCGGGCTCGGCCTGATGGAAGGCGGCATGCAGGTGCTGCCGGAAGCGCCGGTCGGCCATGTCGGCCTGGTGCGGGACGAACACACGCTGAAGCCCAGCCAGTACATGCTGCGCATGCCGCCGGAGGTGAAGACGCGCGGCGCCATCCTGTTCGACCCCATGCTCGCCACCGGCGGCAGCGCCATCGCCGCCGTGCAGCGCGTGAAGGAAGCGGGCGCGCCGCAGCTGCGCTTCGTCTGCGTCGTTGCCGCGCCGGAAGGGGTCGCGAAGCTGGCCGCCGCGCATCCGGACGTGCCGATCTTCACCGCCGCGCTGGATGAGAAGCTGGACCATCGCGGCTTCATCGTGCCCGGCCTCGGCGATGCGGGCGACCGCTGCTTCGGCACCGAATGAGCGACCCCTTCGCCGCGCGCCGCAGCGCCTTCCGCGCGCTGCACCGGGAAGGCTGCTTCCTGCTGCCCAATCCCTGGGATGCCGGCAGCGCCCGCTACCTGGCGCGAGAGGGCTTCAAGGCGCTGGCCACCACCAGCAGCGGCGCCGCCTGGTCCCGCGGCCTGGCCGACGGGGCGATGGCGCTGGAGGCGACGCTGGAGTCCATCGCCACCATCGTCCAGGCGACGGAGTTGCCGGTGAACGCCGATTTCGGCCATGGCTTCGGCCGCGACGCGGCCGAGGTGGCGGAAGCCGTGACGCGCTGCGTCGCCACCGGCGTGGCCGGCCTGTCGGTGGAGGATGCGACGGGCGATCCGGCCCGCCCGCTCTTCCCGCTGGCCGAATCGGTCGCCCGCCTGCGGGCCGCGCGCGATGCCATCGATGCCAGCGGCGCCGATGTCATGCTGGTGGGCCGCGCCGAGTGTTTCCTGACCGGGCATCCGGACCCGCTTGCCGAATCGCTGCGCCGCGTCGCCGCCTATCGCGATGCCGGCGCCGCTGTGATCTACGTGCCGGGCCTCGCCACGCCGGCGGCGATCGAGGCCGTGGTCCGCGCCGCCGGGGACTGCCCCGTCAACGTCCTCGTGCATCGCCCCATCGGCCTGTCGCTGGCCGATCTTGCCGCACTCGGCGTGCGCCGCGTCAGCATCGGCGGCGCGCTGGCCGCCATCGCCTGGCGGGCCGTGACGGAAGCGGTCTCCCGCCTGAAATCAGGCGACCTCGAAGCGCTCGGCGCGCGGATGCCGGGCTCTCATCTGGATGAATATTTTGCTTGGCGTGGAGATATCTCCATGAATCCCGCGCAGTAAGACAGCGTCAACAGCCGGATTGGCAATTGAGGCGGAGGCCCGGGGCGCGAAGCCCCGGCAACAACTGCATCCGAGGCCATACGCCATGCTGACCGCGCTGAACCGCCTTCGCCTGCTGCCGAAACTGCTGGCCGCCATCGCGCTGGTCGGCGGCGTGGCCGCGATGCTGGGCTACAACGCCTACAGCGTGTCGAGGGATATCGAGGAGCGGTCGGACCTCAACCGCATCGCCAGCGACCGCGTCTTCGCCGCGGGACGGGCGACCAGCAACCTCCTCTCCTACGCCCGGGCGGTGGAGTTCCTGCCGATCGACCTGCCCGCGGAACGCCGCCAGACCTTCGAGCGGACGATGGAGCGCGAGCGCGCGCTGCTGAACGAGCGGATGGAGGAGGTCGCGCGAACCGCCTCCCCCGACGGGCAGCGGGACCTGGCCAAGGTGCGGGAGACGCTGGCCGCCTATGACCCCGTCGCGCTGCGCATCCGCGACATGTCCCGCGAACGCCGCTTCGAGGAAGCCGGGACGCTGGCGCTGGAGGCGGCGCGCCAGGTCGCGGAGGCCCGCAACCTGCTGCGCCAGGTCGAGGAGCGCGCGGCCAGGCTCTCCGCCGCCCAGCATGAGGAGACGGATCTCGCGCTGGCCAGCATCCAGCGCACCACCATCCTCTCCGTCGGCCTCGGCGTGCCGGCGACGCTGCTGCTGGCCGGGCTGATCGTGCTCTTCGCCGTCATCCGGCCGCTGCGGATGCTGACGGCCACGCTCTCCTCCATCGCCGATGGCAAGCTGGACCAGGCGGTGCCCGGCACGGATCGCGGCGACGAACTCGGCGCCATGGCGATCGCGGTGGAGACGCTGAAGCAGAACTCCATCCGCGCCCGCCACCTGGAAGCGGAAGCCGCGGAGGCGCGCGAGACCGCCGACCGCGAGCGCCGCGCCACCTCCCTGAAGCTGGCCGAGCAGATCGAGACCTCGCTCGGCGCCGTGGCCGCCACGCTGGGTGCGGCGGCGACGCAGCTCGATGCCTCCGCCACCACGGTCGGGCAGACCGCGATCCATACCCAGGAACAGACCGCCGGCGCCGCCACGGGCGCGCAGCAGGCCAGCAATTCGGTGCAGACCGTCGCCGCGGCGGCGGAGGAGCTTTCCGCCACCGTCTCCGAGATCGCCCGCCAGGTCGCCTCCTCCGCCACCGCGACCGGGGAGGCCGCGGACCGTGCCCGTGCGACGGACAGCACGGTGGCGGCCCTGGCCGATGGCGCGCGCAAGATCGGGGAGGTGACGCGCCTGATCGGCGACATCGCCGGGCAGACCAACCTCCTCGCCCTGAATGCCACCATCGAGGCGGCCCGCGCGGGGGAGGCCGGCAAGGGCTTCGCCGTGGTGGCCGGCGAGGTGAAGACGCTGGCCGCCCAGACCGCCAAGGCGACGGAAGAGGTGAACCGCCAGATCGCCGAGATCCAGGCCACGACCCGCGCCGCCGTGGAGGCCATCCGCGGCATCGGGGAGGCGGTGGACAAGGCCAGCACCACGGCCACCGCCATCGCCTCCGCCGTCGAGGAGCAGGGCGCCGCGACGCGGGAGATCGCGCGGGCGGCGAATGACGCGGCCATCGGCACGCGCACCGTCTCCGGCGGCATCGCCGGCGTGGGGGAAGCGGCGCGGGAAGCGGTGATGGCGCTGCAGGAAGTGAAGCGCGCCAGCGGCGAGGTCGCCCGCCAGGGCGAGGCGCTGAAGGGCGCGATCGGCGACCTGGCGAGCCAGCTTCGCCGCCAGGCCGCGGCCTGAGGCCGGCGCCCCCGCCCACCGGCGGGGGCTTCGCCTACAGGATCGTCGCCTCGAAGGGTGTCTTCAGGTCGGGCGCGTCGAACTCCACCACCCAGAGATCGGGGTCCCGCTTCACCTGGCGGGCGACATAGGCGTCCGCCGCCTCGTCATCGACCGGCGCGGGGCCCGTGCCGCGCAGCCAGGCGGGGCGGCCTTCGGCGTCCCGCACCTGGGACAGGACCACGATCCCCTCCCTGCCCCGCAGCACACAGAGGATGCCGCCCGAATCCGGGTCCCCCTTGCGCAGCACCGCGCCCGACCGCCCGGCGATGTCGGACAGGCGCAATGCCATCGAAACCCAGATGCCGGCCTTCACGCGTGGATCCATGGGGCCGCACCCTCGGCCCAGCCGGGCCCGGTGGCAAGCGGCACCTGTCGCCGCCGGCACTACCCTTGCGAAGCGGGCCGCGCCGCGCCATTCACTGGCGCGAGAGGGAGTGCTTCCGCCCATGGCCAAGCCGCAGGAACTCACCGAGGGTCAGCGCGCCTATGAGGCGAAGCGCGCCGCCAAGGCCGGCATGACGCTGGAGAAGTGGCTGGCGGAGAAGGAACGCCGGGCGAAGCAGGAAGCGGCCGAGGCCGCCAAGGCCGCGGAGGCCGAGAAGCCGCCCGCGCCCAAGGGCTGGTTCGGCCGGCTGCTCGACAAGGCGCACCAGCCCCTGAAGAAGTAGCGGCCGGTCACAGCATCCGCATCAGCGTGCCGTCCTTGCGGATGGCGTGGTGGAAGATGGCGCCGCCGATATGCGCCGCCAGCAGCGGCAGGAACAGCCAGCCGATGATGCTGTGCGCCCAGTGCAGCGCCACGGCCAGTCCCTCCCACGGCTCCATGAATTTCGGCAGGTCGATGAAGCCGAGGAAGGCGGTCGCCCCCTGGAGCGGGAAGCCATAGGCATTGGTGGTGAAGAAGCCGAGCAGCGGCTGCAGGATCAGCGCGGCGTAGAGCGCATGGTGCACCCCCGCGGCCGCGGCGCGCATGGAAGCCGGCAGGTGGTCCGGCAGCGCGGGCGGCCGGCTGATGCCGCGCCAGGCCAGGCGCATCACGGCCAGGGCCAGGATCAGCAGCCCGATGCTCTCATGCAGCGCGTAGAAAGGCATCTTCGGGTCATCCTTGATGAAGCGGATGACCAGGCCGGAGGCCAGCGCCAGCCCCATCAGCGGCACCGTGACCCAGTGGAACAGCTTCGCGAGTGCCGAATACTGGCCATCGGGGTGCATGGCGTCCTGGCCGCGAAGGGGCTGAACCGCGCTGGTGCTCGACATCGGACATCCTCTCCCGGCCTCGATGCCACTATGGCATGACCGGCCCCGGCCAGAGGAAGCGAAAGCCGTGATCGCCGCCCATGCGGATTGGAGCATCAGCCCCGGCAAGCGCTGGATCGCCGTGGCGCGCCGGCAGGGCGATGCCTGGCGGGCGGAGGCGCCGCGCCCGGTGGGCGATACCGCCGCGCTGCTGCCGGGGCTGCTCGCGCATGGCGATCCCGTCGCGCTCGGCCTCGACCTGCCGCTTGGCGTGCCGCGGGAATGGGCGGCGGCGCGGCCCGAATCGGGGTTTCGCCAATTCCTGTCCGGCCTCGGCGCGACGCCGGAGTTCTTCGCCGTCAGCGCGACGCTGGAGACGGTCTGCCCCGCGCGCCCCTTCTACCCCGCCCGCGGCGTGAAGGGCATGACGCGCGCGGCGCATGCGGCGGCGCTGGGCCTGGCATCGGCCCAGGGCCTGTCCCGCTGGTGCGACCGCGCCACCGCGCTGCGCCCGGCCGGCGCGCCGGTGTTCTGGACGTTGGGCGCCAACCAATCCGGCAAGGCGGCCATCGCCGCCTGGCGGGACTGGCTGGTGCCCGCCCTGGCGGCCGGCGCGCCGGTCTCGCTCTGGCCCTTCGATGGCCCGCTGCACGCCCTGCTCGCCCCCGGCCGGGCCGTGCTGGCGGAGGTCTATCCGGCGGAGGCGCTGCGCCAGCTCGGCCTCGTCATGCCCGGCAGCAAGCGGGCGGAGGCACCGCGCCGGGCGATGGCCGAGCCCCTGGCGGCCGCCATGGCGCGGCTCGGCGTCATGCCCTCCCCGGCGCTTTCGGCCATGATGCGCGATGGCTTCGGCGCCGATGCGGCGGGTGAGGACCGGATGGATTGCGTGCTCGGCCTGCTCGCGCTGATCGCGGTGCTGGATGGGCGGCAGCCCGACCATGTGCCGGAGGATCCCTGGATCCGCCGCTGGGAAGGCTGGGTGCTGGGGCAGGTGGAGATGCCGCGATAACCTTCGAGGATGATGCGGCGCTCGCCGCCCATGTGCAGGCGCTGCGGGACGCCACCCTTCCCAAGGCGCGATGGACCCACAAGGGCCATGTCGCCGCGACGGCCGGGCTGATGCTGCTGCACCCCGGACTGCCGCCGGAGGATGCGCTGCCCGGCCTGATCCGCAGGCTGAACGACAGCCACGGCGTGCCCAACAACGACATGCGCGGCTACCACCACACCATCACGCTGTTCTTCGTGGCCGCGCTGCGCGCCGCGCTGGCGGCGGATGACGCCAGCCTGCCGCCGCATGCACGGGTCAACGCCGTGCTCGCCGGGCCGCTCGGCGCCGGCAAGCGCATCATGGCCTCCTACTGGTCGGAAGCGGTGCTGTTCTCCGTCGCCGCGCGGCGCGGCTGGGTGGCGCCGGACCTGGCGCCGATCCCCTACCCGATCGGCGGGTAGAGGCCCGCGCCCCGCGCGGCCTGCTTCACCAGCGCCACCAGCAGCGACAGGTTGGGCGCGCTCGCGCCGGTCAGTGCCGCCAGTTTCAGCGGCACGCCGAACAACGCGTCGATCTCCATCGGCCGGCCGAGTTCCAGGTCCTGCAGGATGGATGGCTTGTGCTGCATGTTGCTGGCGGCGACGCGATCGATGACGTCGTCGGGGATGGTGATGCCGAGCGAGGCGGCGATGCCGCGCCCTTCCTCCGCGATGGTACGCGCCATGGCGCGCAGCGCGGGATCGGAGAGGCTGTCCCGCACCCCGCGCCGCGTCAGCGTGCAGATCGGGCCGGAGGAGAGGTTGCCGAGCAGCTTGGACCAGACCGCCGCGCGGATCGTGGGCGTGACCGGGCTCGGCATGCCGCCGGCTTCCAGCACCGCCGACAGCGCCTTCGCCCGGTCGCTGAGCCTGCCATCCGGCTCGCCCAGGATGACGCGGATGTTGCCGTGTTCGGACTTCACCACGCCGGGCGCGATCACCTCCGTCGCGGAATAGACGACGCCGCCGATGGTGCGGTCGATGCCGACCGCACGCTCCAGCACACCCTCGGGATCGATCTCCGGCAGCCGCAACCCGGGCATGGGCACGTCGCCCGCCAGGAAATACCACCAGGGTATGCCGTTCATGACGAAGGCGACGGGCGTCGCGGGCCCCAGCAGCGGGCCGATGCCGGCGGCCACGGCGGGCAGCGCCGGCGCCTTCACCGTCACGATCACGGCATCCTGCGGGCCGAGTTCCGCGGGATCAGCGCTGGCCCGCACGGGCACGACATGCGTGCCGTCATGCGCGTGCACGGTCAGGCCATTGGCCTGCATGGCGGCCAGGTGCGCGCCGCGCGCCACCACCGAAACCTCCGCGCCCCCGCGTGCGAGGCGCGCCGCCAGATGCCCGCCGATGGCGCCCGCGCCGAAGACGCAGATCCTCAAGACAGCAGTTCCAGCGCCGCGCGGCTCAAGGCCTGCACGCCGAGGCCGATGCAGCGTTCGTCGGGCTGGTACTTGTCGTTGTGCAGCCGGTCGTCGCGCCCTTCCGCGCCGCTGCCGATGCGCAGCTGGAAGGAAGGCGCGCGGGCGGCGAATTCGGCGAAATCCTCGCTGCCCATGGAGGCTTCGCCCTCCTCCACCACCTCGCCGAACTGCGCGCGCACCGCGGCCATCGTCGGCTCCAGCACGCGATCGTCATTCACCAGCGGCGGCACCTTGCGCTGGTAGTCCAGCGTGCAGGCCACGCGCATCGTCGTCTCCAGCCCCGCGACCAGGCGGCGGATCGCGTCCTCCGCCGTGTCGCGCGCCGCAGCGTGCAGCGTGCGCACCGTGCCGCGCAGATGCACGCGCTCGGGGATGATGTTGTAGGTGGTGCCACCGGTGAACTGCGCGATCGTCACCACGGCGGGATGCAGCGGCTTGATCTCCCGGCTCACCACCGTCTGCGCCTGCGCGACGAAGCTCGCGGCGGCGACGATGGGATCGATGGCGGCGTAGGGATGCGCCGCGTGGCCCGACTTGCCGCGCACGATGAGGTCGAAGCGGTCGGAGGCCGCGAGGCAGGCGCCGCGCGCGAAGCCGAAGGTGCCGACCTTCATGTCGGGATGGTTGTGGAAGCCGAGCGCGAGGTCGATGCCCTCCGCCGCCCCGTCCGCGATCATCGCGCTAGCGCCTTCAAGAATCTCCTCGGCCGGCTGGAACACCAGCATCACGCGGCCCGCGAGCTGCGGCGCCAGGTCGCGCAGCACGGCCGCGACGCCGAGCAGCGTGGTGGTGTGGATGTCGTGGCCGCAGGCATGCATCTTCCCCGCGACGGTGCTGGCATAGGGAAGGCCGGTATCCTCGTGGATGGGCAGCGCATCCATGTCCGCGCGGATCGCGAGCGTGGGTCCCGGGCGCCCACCTTCGATGACGCCGAGAACGCCGGTGCGGCCAAGCCCCGTGCGGTGCGGGATCGCCAGACGCGCGAGCTCGGCGGCAACGATACCCGCGGTGCGTGTCTCCTCGAAGGCCAGTTCGGGGTGCGCGTGCAGGTCCCGGCGGATGGCGACCAGCGCGGGCTCCATGGCCGAAACGGCGTCCCGGATGCGACGCCCGGGATCGTTGATGAGCATCAGCGTTGACTCCGCGCAACTTCCTGGCGCCATGGTAGGTGAAGAAGTGGTCATGGCAAGAAGCAGCGGCTTGCGATTGCTGGAAACTGCGTGCCATACGCCTGCCAACGTCCAAGGAGGCCGAATGCCGGGGCTTTTCCATCGTCGTGGCTTGATCGCGGGTGCCGCCGTGGCGGTGGCCATGCCGTCCGTCCTGCGCGCGCAGGGCTGGCCCTCCGGCTCCATCCGCCTGGTCGTGCCCTTCGCCCCCGGCGGCAGCACGGACCTGACGGCGCGCCTCGTCGCCGATGGGCTGGCGCAGCGCCTCGGCGTGCCGGTGGTGGTGGAGAACCGGCCCGGCGCCGGCGCCACCACGGGCAGCCAGGTGGTCGCGGATGCGGCGCCGGATGGCCAGACCCTGGTGATGAGCAACATCGCGAGCCACGCGATCAGCCCCGCCCTCTACGGCAACCGCGTTCGCTATGATCCGGTGCGGTCCTTCACGCATATCGCGATGGTGATCACCAATCCCTCCGTCTGGGTGGTCAATCCGCGCAGCGAGATCGGCAACCTGGCCGACCTGGTGCGCATCGCGAAGACGCGGCGCGGCGGGCTCGACATGGCATCCTCCGGTGCCGGTTCCTCGAACCACCTGCTGCTGGTCCGCTTCAGCGAGCTGGCGGGGATCGAGCACACCCATGTTCCCTTCCGCGGCGCCGGCCCGGCGATGACGGCGGTGATCGCGGGCCAGGTGCCGATGATGTCGGACAGCCTGCCCTCCGCCGCCGGCCATGTGCGGCAGGGCAGCGTGCGGGCGATCGCGATGAGCAGCGCGGAGCGGCACCCGGCCTTCCCGGACGTGCCGACCTTCCGCGAACAGGGCTTCGACCTGGTCAGCACCTCCTGGTTCGCGCTGTCCGGCCCGGCGGGGATGCCGGCGCCGATCGTGGAGCGCCTGCACCGGGAGACCATGGCCCTGATCGCGACGCCCGAATCGCGGCAGCGCTTCGCCGAGCTGGGCGGCACGGCCGGGGACATGACGACGGCGCAATTCGCGGCGTTCGTTGCGTCCGAGGTCGCATCCTGGGCCCCCGTTGTGCGGAGCTCGGGGGCGACGGCAGACTAGACAAGTCATCGGAACGGTGCAGGCTCCCCGACGCTCGCGATTGCGTGATCCGAGGAGCCCGGCATAGGGTGAGAACAGGGTGCAGGAAGCGGTCCCGGCCGTCTGTCCGCCTTGTTGGGGAGTTGCAGGACCGGCAGTGTCGCCGCCCTGCAAGGGTTGACGGGAACGGACTAGGCACCGGCGCAAGCCGGGCAGGAACGAGGTGCTGATGAAAATCAATGCGAAGGACGTAGCGTCCGGGGCCTTGCTGATCGCGATCGCGGTCGCCGGGCTTTGGCTGAACCAGGACCACACGCTGGGCACCGCCCGGCGCATGGGCCCTGGCTACATGCCGATGATGACCTTCTGGCTGCAGATGGGCCTCGGCGCCATCGTGCTGGTCATGGGTCTGTTCAACGGCCCGGACAAGCTGGACCGCTGGGCCTGGCGCGAGCTGACGCTCATCCTGGCCTCGCTCTGCGTCTTCGCGCTGCTGCTGGAACAGGGCGGGCTGTTCCTGGCCATCGCCGCGACGGTCGCGGTCGCCGCGCTGGGGGACCGGACGCACCGGCCGCTCGGCGTGCTCGGCCTGATCGTCTTCCTCATGGCGCTCTGCTGGTTCGTGTTCATCCGGGAATTGGACATCCGGGTGAATCTCTGGCCGTCCTTCTTCTGAGCGCGGGGAAAAGGGGACCATGGATCTCTTCGCCAATCTCTACCTGGGCATGAGCGTCGCGCTCAGCCTAGACAACATCACCTTCGCGCTGCTGGGTGCCTTCATCGGCACGGCGATCGGCGTGCTGCCGGGCATCGGCCCGGTCGCCACCATCTCGCTGCTGCTGCCGATCACCTTCGGCATGTCGGCGACGACCGCCATCATCATGCTCGCCGGCATCTACTACGGCGCGCAGTATGGCGGCTCCACCACCTCGATCCTGCTCAACCTGCCGGGCGAGGTGTCGTCGGTCGTCACCACGCTCGAAGGCTACAAGATGGCCCGCAAGGGCCGCGCGGGCGCGGCGCTCACCATCGCCGCCGTCGGCTCCTTCTTCGCGGGCACCATGTCCACCCTGCTGGTGGCCGCGTCGGGGCCGATGCTGACCTCGGTCGCCCTCTCCTTCGGTCCCGCCGACTACTTCTCCCTGATGCTCCTCGGCCTCATCATCTCCGCCGTTCTGGCGCAGGGCTCCATCGTCAAGGCCATCGGCATGGTGGTGCTCGGCGTGGCGCTCGGCCTGGTGGGCACGGACGTGCAGACCGGCCAGCAGCGCTTCACCTTCGGCGTGCCCGAACTGTCGGACGGCATCGGCTTCGTGGCCGTCGCCATGGGCATGTTCGGCATCGCGGAAATCATCCTGAACCTCGAACGCCCGGAAAGCCGCTCGGTCCTCACCAACAAGGTGGACAGCCTGTGGCTGACGCGCGCGGAATTCCAGCGCTCCGTCGCCCCGGTGCTGCGCGGCACGGCCATCGGCTCGGTCCTCGGCATCCTGCCGGGTGGCGGCGCCTCCCTCGCGGCCTTCGGCTCCTACATGCTGGAGAGCAAGGTCTCGAAGTACCGGCATGAATTCGGCACCGGCGCGATCGAGGGTGTGGCCGGTCCGGAATCCGCCAACAACGCCGCGGCCCAGACCAGCTTCATCCCGCTGCTGACGCTCGGTATCCCGGCCAACGCCGTGATGGCGCTGATGGTCGGCGCGCTGATCATCCAGGGCATCCAGCCGGGGCCCCGCATGGTGGAAGCCCAGCCGGACCTGTTCTGGGGCCTCATCGCCTCCATGTGGATCGGCAACCTGATGCTGCTGGTCATCAACCTGCCGCTGATCGGCATGTGGGTGAAGCTGCTGGAGGTTCCCTACCGCCACCTCTACCCGGCGATCCTGATCTTCTGCGCCATCGGCGTGTACTCGCTGAACAACAACGTGTTCGACGTGTACCTGACCGTGGCCTTCGGCCTCTTCGGCTACCTCTGCTCCAAGCTGAAGCTGGAAGGCGCGCCGCTGCTGATCGGCTTCGTGCTCGGCCCGATGATGGAGGAACACCTCCGCCGCGCCATGCTGCTGAGCCGTGGCGATCCCATGGTGTTCATCCAGCGCCCGATCTCGGCCACGCTGCTGGCCATCGGTGCGATCGCGCTGATCACCATGCTGCTGCCCGCGCTGCGCAAGAAGAAGGAAGCCGCGCTGGCCGAGGGCTGAACCGCCCTCCTCCACCGCACCCGCCAGGAAGGGGCCGCTCCGCAAGGGGCGGCCCCTTTCGCTTGCGCGCCACCCGTCGCACCCTCAACCGCATCACGGAGGATCAAGCCGCATGGACCTGCAACTCACGGGCAAGGTCGCCCTCGTCACCGGCGCTTCCGCCGGGCTCGGCCGCACCATCGCCCGCCTGCTGGCGGAGGAGGGCTGCAAGCTCGCCATCCTCGCCCGCCGCCGCCACCTGCTGGAGGAGCTGGCCGCCAGCCTGCCCGCCAGTGCGGAGCCGCTGGTGATCGTGGACGACTTCACCGACAAGGGCGCGGCGGAGCGGACGCGCGATGCGGTGCTCGGCCGATTCGGCCGCTGCGACATCCTTGTGAACAACGCCGGCGGCAGCCGCCCGCAGACCGACCTCGGCGCGGATGAGGTCTGGATGGAGGCGATGGAGATCAACTTCCACGCCGGCCGGCGCATGACGCACGCCTTCGTGCCCGCCATGCGCGCGCAGAAATACGGACGAATCGTCAACCTGACGGGGTCGGACGAGCCGCATATCATCAACGCCGCCAATGCCCCCAACGGCGCGGTCCATATCTGGGCCAAGGCGCTGTCGCGGCAGTTGGGGCGGGATGGCATCACGGTGAATTCGGTGCCACCCGGCCGCATCCGGTCGGAGCAGATCGACGCCCGCATCCTGCCGACCGAGGAAGCCCGCCAGGCCTGGGCGGCGGCCGAGGTGCCCGTGGGCTTCATCGGGGAGCCCGAGGATCTCGGCGTGCTGGTGACCTTCCTCTGTTCGCCGCGCGCCCGCTACATCACCGGCCAGGTGATCCATGTGGATGGCGGCACGCTGCGCCACAGCCACTGAGGCAGCGCAGCCATCGGCAGGGCGCAAGGCTGCGGCCGCGCCATGGGTATAGGCTGGGATCGAAACGGGATGGACCACCCCGCATGACCCAGCCGCATACAGCCACCCATCTGCGCCGCACCATCGCCCGCGCCAAGCAGCGGCGGGGCGGCGCGCCGCTGCCACCCTCCTTCGGCGCGCGCCTGGCGGACAGCGTGGCCGCCACGGTCGGGTCCTGGCGCTTCATCCTGGTCCAGTCGGCCCTGCTGATCGCCTGGATCATCGGCAACGCGCTGGCGGGCGCCCGGGCCTGGGACCCCTACCCCTTCATCCTGCTGAACCTGATGCTGTCCTTCCAGGCCGCCTACACCGCGCCCATCATCATGATGAGCCAGAACCGGCAATCCGACGTGGACCGGGACCGCGCCCTGGCGGACTATCAGGTCAACCTGCGCGCGGAAGCCGACATCACGCTGCTGCATGAGAAGATCGACCTGCTGCGCGAACGCGAATTGCTGGAGATGATGCAACTGCTCCGCCGCGCGCTCGACCGGATCGAGGCGCTGGAACAGCGCCCGCCGAAGGAGGCTTGAGGCATGGCCTGGCTGCTCCGCATCCTGCTGGTCGCCGCCGGCGCCATCGCCGCCATCTTCGTCGCGCGCGATGCGCCGAACTTCCCGGTGGTGGAAGGGATGGTGGCCGTCGCCCTGATTGCCGCCATCGTGCTGGTGCTGGCGCTGACGCGGAAGAAGTGAAGCGGCGGCGTCATTCCAGCCAGATGTCGCCCGCCAGCACGGTCGGCGCACCGCTGAGCCGCGCCACCAGCACGCTCGCCTCCCCGCCGCGGCCATCGGCATCGAAGTAGAGCCGGCCCGCATCGCTCTCATAGATCAAGCGGGCCTCCGCCGTCGCGGCGGTGCCCGTCAGGCTGGCCTGGAAGCGGCCCGCCTGGCCCGAGAGCGACCCTGCGACGAGGCCCGTCGCGCCGGCCGGATCGAAGGCGGCCAGGCTGATGACGATGCGGTCACCCTCGGCAGCCGAGAAATCGTAGATGCGATCGGCCGCCGCCGAGATCGGCGCCGCGCTGAAGCGGAAGCTGTCGGCGCCGAGCCCGCCGGTCATCCAGTCGAATCCCGCGCCGCCATCCAGCGAATCAGCGCCGTCTCCGCCCAGCAGCGCGTCGCTCCCCGCCTGCCCCGCCAGGGTGTCGTCGCCCCTCTCGCCCAGCAGGCGGTCATTGCCGCCCCCGCCGGTCAGGCTATCCCGCCCATCGCGGCCGGCCAGGCGGTTCGCGGCATCATTGCCCGTCATCGCATCGCCCGCGGCGCTGCCGAAGCCGTTGATGGCCGCCGTGCCAGTCAGGTTCAGGAACACATGGCTTCCCGTCAGCCGCCAGGTCACCGCCGATTCGACCAGGCCGGAGGAGGAGGGATCATCGATGATGACGTCGCCCGCATCATCGATGATGAAGACGTCGAAGCCCGCGCCACCGATCAGCACGTCGGCGCCGGTGCCGCCATCCAGCGTATCGGCGCCATCGCCGCCGACCAGCATATCCTGCCCCGCACCGCCCTTCAGCAGGTCCCCGTCCCGGCCGCCATCGACCAGGTCGTCGTGATCGCCGCCTTCCAGCGTGTCGCCACCCGCGCCGCCGAGGAGCGTGTCCTCGCCGCCCCGGCCGCGCATCCAGTCATTCCCGCCGCGGCCGGACACGACGTCATCGAGGTTGGTGCCGGACTTCCTGTCGGCGCCATTCGTGCCCGCCCAGTCCAGGGCCTCGACCTGGCCATAGACGAGAAACGGCGCCGACCAGGTCTCGAATATGTCGAGGAGCAGGTCGTCCGCGCCGTCCCCATTCACGTCGCCGACGCCGGCCGGGAACGGCTGGATCACGTAGGTACCGCGCTCGAGATCGAGCAGGCTGTGGCTGATCCGGAAGCCCTGCTCCTCATCCAGGTTCGCCAGGTCGATCAGGGCGGGCAGCCCGCCGAGCTGCCCATAGACGACATAGGCGGCCATGCCGTTGGCTGTGAAGCCGCTGTCCGTAATGACGACGATGTCGTCGATGCCGTCGCCGTTCATGTCACCAGCCGACGCCATGCTGGCACCCGTCAATTCGGCCGCGCCACTATGGATGATCCGGGTGGCCTGGCCCGCGGACAGTGTCGCGAGATCGATATCGGCGCTGAAGCCTTCGGCGCGGCCATAGACGATATGGACCGGGGTCTCGCCATGACCGACCCAGAAGCCGGTGCCACTGAGCGGCGGGGTCTGCGTGATCAGCATGTCGGCGATGCCGTCGCCGTTCAGGTCCCCGGCCCGCGCCACATGCCCGATGCTGCCCGTCACCCCCGGATTGCTGGTCAGGATGCGGATGCCGCGGTCGGGCGTCAGCGTCCCGTAATCCACGGGGCCCCATGCGCCATCCTGGCCGAAGAGAAGCACGGCGACGCCATCCGTCGCCAGCAGGACGTCATCGCGACCATCGCCGTTGACGTCGCCGACACCCGCCAGGCTGTTCCCGTTGTTGGTCCAGGTCAGTCCCTGGTCGGCCGGAACGCCATCGAGCCGCACGGTACCGTCATCACGATCGGCGTCACCATAGACCACGGCCGCGTAGAGGGGCCGAGGGGCGCCCCCACGTTGCGTCAACGCCGCGATGTCGCCCAACCCGTCGCCATCCACGTCGCCCAGCATGGCGACGTCGAAGCCGAAGCGCCGCGAACCGAACGGCGCTTCCCTGGCCGTTGACAGGCCCTCGACCACGAAGCCCTGCTCGGCGGTCAGGGCATTCGTGTCCAGGGTCGCGCCAAGGCCGCCATCCCTGCCATAGATCACCAGCACGCGACCAGGATCGGCACCGAAGGTCGTGATTTCGCTGGGAACGCCGATGACGATGTCGTCGATGCCGTCCCCGTTCACGTCGCCTCCGGCATCCACGGAGAACCCGAAGCGCGCACCGTCGAGCGCATAGGGGAGGACGAAGGTCTGCTGCGTGGGGCCAAGCGTCGCGAGGTCGAGCGTCGCCCCGAAGCCGCCGGCCTGGCCATACAGGATCCGAATGGCGTCATACCCTAGCAGAATCAGGTCGGCGATGCCGTCATTGTTGATGTCGCCTGCGGCGGAAATTCCCTGCCCGAACCTGAGGAAGTCCTGCATGGCGATGCGCGTGCCCTGCGCCGCGGACATGGTGTTCAGGTCGATATCGGGCATGGCGTGGCCTCGGGACGTTCGGGATGCCACGAATGATTAACGAAGGTTGAGGGGGGCCACCAATCCCCCTATACTCTAGGTTGTATTTCACCCTCATCTGCCTGCCGCCCCGCCAGGGCAGCGAGATAGGAGGGGCGTTCAGCCCCGCTCCGCCGGCACCACCATCCGCCGCCGCAGGTCGCCGCGCCGCAGCAGCACCGCCTCCGCCGCCTGCCCCACCCGTTCCCCCGTCAGCCAGCGCAGCAGGTCGGCGACATGGGCGATGGGATCGCCGCCGATCGACAGCAGCAGGTCGCCGGCCTCGATGCCCGCGCGGTCCGCCGGGCCCTCCTTCGCGACGCTGGCCACCAGCAGCCCGGTCGGCTGCGCGATGCCATGGGCGCGGGCGAAGCGCCGCGGCACCGCTTCCTGCTGCCCGGACAGGCCGAGGAAGGCGCGCCGCACGCGGCCGAAGCGGACCAGGTGGCCCAGCACCAGCCGCGCCGTATCGGCGGCCACCGCGAAGCACAGGCCCTGCGCGCCGCCGATCATCGCCGTGTTCACGCCGATCACGGCGCCCCGCGCATCCACCAGCGCGCCGCCGGAATTGCCGGGGTTCAGCGCCGCATCGGTCTGGATCAGGTCCTCGATCGGCCGCCCGCCGGGCCCCGCCAGCGTCCGTCCCAGCGCGCTCACCACGCCGGCCGTGACGGTGTTGGAAAAGCCGAGCGGATTGCCGATGGCGATCGCCACCTGGCCGACGCGCAGCGCCGCACTCTCGCCCAGCGTCGCGGCCGGCAGCGCGACCGCCGTCTCCGCCCGCAGCAGCGCCAGGTCGGTATCCGCGTCGTCGCCGAGCAGCCGCGCGGCGAAGCGCGCCCCTTCCGCGGTCGCGACCTCGATCCGCGACGCGCCGGCGACCACATGGCTGTTGGTCAGCACGAATCCGTCCGGGGAGACGATGACCCCCGATCCGCCGCCGCGCCCACGCGGCCCGGAGACGGCAACATTGACGACGGAGGGGCCGGCACGGCCCACGGCGGCGGTGACGGCGGCGGAATAGGCGTCCAGCAGCCCCGCATCAGGCGGGATAGGCGCATCGAGCATGGGGAGGGTGGTCCTTTTACCGCCCAAAATGGGAAGCCGCGATCGCGACCCCAAGCCCCGGCGGTTGCCGGGCACCCCCCCGCTTCCGCTATGGTCGAGGCATGGAAATCGTCGAGGCCGTGCTGGCCCTGATCGCGGTCTGCATCGGCTTCGCGCTGGTCGCCCGCCGCCTGAACATGCCCTATGCGGTGATCCTCGTGCTGGGCGGCATGGCCTTGGCCTTCGTGCCGGGGCTGCCCTCCGTCACGCTCGATCCGCAGATCGCGCTGGCCTTCTTCCTGCCGCCGCTGCTGCAGGCCAGCGCCTGGCGGACGGATTGGCGGGCCTTCCGCGCGAATATCCGGCCCATCCTGCTGCTGGCCGTGGGCGCGGTGCTGTTCACCGCCGTGGTCATCGCCATCGTCGCCAAGCTGCTGATCCCGGGCCTGCCCTGGGCGGCGGCCGTGGCACTCGGCGCCATCGTCGCGCCGCCGGATGCCGTGGCCGCGGCGGCCGTGCTGCAACGGCTGCGCATCCCGCGCCGCATCGTGACGGTGCTGGAGGGCGAGAGCCTGGTGAACGACGCGACCGCGCTCGTGCTCTACCGCTTCGCCATCGCGGCCGTCGCGGCGGGCGGGGTCGCGATCGAGCAGGCGGCGGCCTCCTTCGTCCTGGTCGCGGCGGGGGGGATCGCCATCGGCTATGGCGTGGCGCTGGCCGGGGCCTGGGTCTTCCCGCGGCTGCAGGACACGCTGCTGGTCGTGGCCGCCAGCTTCATCGCCTGCTTCGCGAGCTTCATGGCGGCGGAGGCGCTGCACCTGTCCGGCGTGATGGCGGTGGTCACCACGGGGCTGGTGCTGGGGCAGAAGCAGCATGGCACGCTCTCCCCGCAAAGCCGCATCGCCGCCGTCACCGTCTGGCAGTTCGTCGAATTCGTGCTGACCAGCCTCGTCTTCATCCTCACCGGCCTGCAACTGCGCGCCATCCTCGACCGCATCACCACCCACAGCGTGGGAGAGATGGTGGTGCTGGCCGTGGCGCTCTCCGCCGCGCTGATCGTCGCGCGGTTCCTCTGGGTATTCCCGGCGCTCTACGCCTCCCGCCTCATCCCCACGGTGCGGCGCCACCAGCCGCCGCCGCCCGTTGGCCATGCCGTCGTCATCTCCTGGGCCGGCATGCGGGGCGTGGTCTCGCTGGCCGCCGCGCTGGCCCTGCCGCTGGATTTCCCGGAACGGGACCTGCTGGTCTTCCTGGCCTTCTGCGCCATCCTGGCCACGCTGGTGGTGCAGGGCACGACGCTGGAATGGGTGATCCGCCGCTGGAAGGTGGAGGAACCGGCGGTCAACGGCATGGCGCCGGAGGAAGCGGCCGTCCGCCGCCACGTCGCCGGCGCGACGCTGGCTGAGATCCAGCGCCGGGCGGAGGACATCCTGGAAGGCCCCGTCGCGCAGGACCTGCTGGCCGAGTACACGGACAAGGCGCGCGTCTTCCACGGCATCGCCAAGGGCAGCGGCCAGGCGGTGCTGGAGGCCCGGATGCGCATCCGCCTGGCGGCGCTGCGGGAGGGCCGGCGCGCCCTGCTCGACCACCACCGCGACGGCAAGCTGGATGATGAATTGCTGACCGCGCTGGAACTGGAGCACGACCTGGAGGAGATCCGCATCCTCCGCCTTCTCGGCGCCGCACCGGCGCATTAACTGCGCGCCATGGATGACGCCGCCCTCGCCGACCGCCTGCAGGAAGCCCGCCGCGGCCTGCTCGACCTCTCCACCCGCAACCGCCTGCTGGCCCTGCCGAAGCCGGGCCGGTCCCGCGGCGTCGTCATCCTGGATGACGAGGATGCCGATTTCGTGCTGGAGGCGCTGGGCGCCGGCCGCGCCTTCGGCTTCGAGGCCGCGCCCGCCGAGGCCGCCGCCCCTCCCCCGGCGCCGGAGGGCGAGGCCCCCGCGCCCCGCCGCCGCCGCGCCGCCCGCCCCCGCCGGGCGGAGGGCATCGCCACCGCCGATGCCGCGCAGAGCGCGGAGGATGCGCGGCGCGACACCAAGCTCCGCGTCCGCCTCTCGCCCGAGGAGCTGTCCCGGCGCCTGCGCGACCTGATGCAGGATGCCCGCACGGCGCGGGAGGAGACGGGCGTCGCGACCCTCTCCCTCGCCCTCGGCACGCTGACCTGGCGGGACCCCGCGACGCCGGAGACGGAGCGCCTGGCGCCCCTCGCCCTGCTGCCCGTGACGCTGGAGCGCGAGGGCGTCGGCCAGACCTACCGCCTGCGCGCCGCGGGGCTGGAGGTGCAGGAGAATCTGAGCCTGCGGGAGAAGCTCGCCACCGAGTTCCGCCTGGAACTGCCCCCCTTCGATGCCGAGGCCTATGACCCCACCGCCTGGGCCGATGCCGTGCGCGCCGCGCTGGGCGGGCGGGAAGGCTGGGGCGTGGACCCGGATGGCCTGGCGGTCGGCCTGTTCAGCTTCCAGAAGTTCCTGATGTGGCGGGACCTCGACCCCGTCGCCAATCCCGGGCTGCTGTCCCACCCCATGGTCCGCGCGCTGGTCGGCGGCGAACCGCTCGCCAGCCCGCCCCCCTTCCCCGACGATACCGACGTGGATGCCGAGATCCCGGTGGAGCGGCTGGACCACGTCATGGATGTGGATGGCAGCCAGGCCCTGGCGGCGGAAGCGGTACGCCGCGGCGGCCACACCGTCATCCAGGGCCCGCCCGGCACCGGCAAGTCCCAGACCATCGCCAACATCATCGCCCAGGCCGTGCTGGATGGCCGGCGCGTGCTGTTCGTGGCGGAGAAGCTGGCGGCGCTGGAGGTGGTGCAGCGCCGCCTCGGCTCCATCGGCCTCGGCGCCGCCTGCCTGGAGTTGCACAGCGAGAAGCAGTCGAAGCGCGCGGTGCTGGATGAGCTGCGCGCCACCCTCGCCCTGCCGCCGCCGCGGCGGCCGGATCGCGATGCGCTGATCCGGCGCCTCGGTTCGCTGCGCGGCCGGCTGAACGGCCATGCCCGCGCCATGGCGGCGCCGGTCGGCGAGAGCGGCCGGCCGCTGCATGCCGTGGTCGGCCGGCTGGTCGGGCTGCGCGCCAGCGGCCAGGCCGCGCCCGATTTCCTCCTGCCCGCCGGCGACTGGAGCGCGGACCGCATCGCGGCCGCCGAGGCGGCGGTCGAGGAACTCGCCGCCCGGGCCGCGGAAGGCGGTCCGGCCAGCGCCTGGCGCGGCATCGGCGCCGACCTCGCCCCCATCGACCAGGAACGCCTGCTGGCGCGGCTGCCGGCGCTGATCCGCACCCTGTCCGCCGGCGCCGCCGCGCTGGCGCCCGCCGCGCGGGCGCTGGGGCGCCCCGCCCCGGGCGCGGAGGCCGCCGCCGCGCTCCTCGCCCTGTCCCGGGCCGTGGCCGCCGCCCCGGCGCATGACCGCGCCGCCCTGGCCCATGCCGCCTGGGCCGCGGACCCCGCCCCGCTGCGCGCCCTGGCGGAGGCGCAGGCCGCGCTGGCCGCCGCGCAATCCGACCGCCGCCTGAAGCCGGGCGCCCTGGCCGAGGCCGGCATCGCCGAGGCCCGCCAGGCGCTGGCCGCGGGAGGCGGGTTGTTCGGCTTCCTCTCCGCCACTCAGCGCAACGCCAAGGCCCTGGCCGCCCGCATCGCCGCCGATGCGGCGGACCCCCTCCCCGCCCTCGACGCCGCCCTGGCGGGGCAGGAGGCCGCCCGGACGGTCGCGGGCGGGGAGGCGCTGGGCCGCGCCGCCTTCGGCACCCTCTGGGGCGATGCCCCCGCCATGCAGGCCCTGCTGGCCTGGCGCGACACCCATGGCGCGGAGGCGGCGGCGGCCCTGGCCGCCGGTATGCCGGTGCTTGACCCGGCGCCCGTGGAGGCCGCCCTCGCCGCCCATGCCGACCTGGTCGCCGAGACCGCGCTCGACCCGATCGCGGCCTTCGGACAGGCCGACCCACCCCTGGCCGACATCGCCGCGCGCCTCGGCGACTGGGCCGGGCAGCCGGAGACGCTGCCCCTCTGGCTCGGCTGGCGCCGCGCCGTCGCCGCGGCCGGGGATGACCTCAAGCCCCTGGTGGAGCGCCTGGCCGATGGCCGCCTGGCGCCGGAAGCCGCCCGCCCCGCCTTCGACTACGCGCTGGAGGAAGCGCTGCTGAAGGCCGCCATGCGCGCGCGCCCGGAACTCGCCGCCTTCGACGGCGCCGGCTTCGACCGCCTGGCGGAGGAATTCGCCGAGGCCGATCGCGCGCGCATCGACCTGGCGCGGCGCGAATGCGGCGCCGCCCATGCCGCCCGCATCACGGGGTTGCGTGACCTGCCCGGCTTCACCCTGCTGATGGGGGAATTCGAGAAGAAGCGCGGCCACCTGCCCGTGCGCGAATTGCTGCTGCGCGCGGGGCAGGTGGTGCAGGCCGCCAAGCCGGTGCTGATGATGTCGCCGCTCTCCGTCGCGCAGTTCCTGGCGCCGCCGCATGGCCTCCGCCCCGGCCTCTCCTTCGACCTGCTGGTGATCGACGAGGCCTCGCAGGTGGAACCCGTCGATGCGCTGGGCGCCATCGCGCGCTGCGGCCAGGTCGTCGTCGTGGGCGACGACAAGCAGATGCCGCCGACCCGCTTCTTCCAGCGCATGACGTCCGAGGATGACGAGGGCGCCGACATGGAGGAGACCGGCGAAGCGGTGGCGGCGCGGGAGATGGAGAGCATCCTCGGCCTCGCCAATGCGCGCGGCGTGCCCAACGTCATGCTGCGCTGGCACTACCGCAGCCGGCACGAAAGCCTGATCGCGACCAGCAATGCGGAATTCTACGGCAACCGCCTCTTCGTCCTGCCCTCCCCCCGCGCGCGCTCGGCGGCACTCGGCCTCTCGCTGATCCGCGTCGATGGCACCTGGGAAGCCGGCGCCGGCGTGAACCGCACGGAAGCCCGCGCCGTGGCGGAAGCCGTGCTGCGCCATGCGAAGGAAACGCCGGGCGAGACGCTCGGCGTCGCCGCCTTCTCCCTCAAGCAGCGGGACGCGATCCTGGACGCGGTGGAAGCGCTGCGGCGCGAAAGCCCGGAGACCGAGGCGTTCTTCACGGCGCATGAGCACGAACCGTTCTTCGTGAAGAACCTGGAGAACGTGCAGGGCGACGAACGCGACGCCATCATGATCAGCGTCGGCTATGCGCGCGGGTCGGACGGCAAGCTCGCCATGCGCTTCGGCCCGCTTTCCGCCGATGGCGGCGAACGGCGGCTCAACGTCCTCATCACCCGCGCCAAGAAGCGCTGCATCGTCTTCAGCGGCATCGGCGCGGAGGATATCGACCTCGCCCGCGCCGCCGGCCGCGGCGTCGCCGCCCTCAAGACCTTTCTCCAGGCGGCCGCAAGCGGGCTGGGAAGCGGGGCGCCGGCTTCGGGCATGGTGCGGGCGGGGCTGGGGACGGTGATCGGGGCGGAGATCCAGGCGGCGGGGAAGGAAGCGGTGGGGCGCGTGGGGACGGCGGGGCTGTTCCTCGATGTGGCGGCGCGGGAGGGCGACGACTTCATCCTGGGCGTGGAAGCCGATGCCGGCGACTGGACCAGCATCCGCGCGGCGCGGGACCGGGAACGCGGGCGCGCGGCGGCGCTGGGCCAGATGGGCTGGCGCCTGCACCGCGCCTGGTCGCTGGCCTGGCTGCAACGCCCGGAAGCCGAACGCGCAAGGCTGCGCGCCGCCCTCGGCGCCCGGCAGGAAGCGGCGGAGGCCGCGCCGGTTGGCGGACCCGACCCGGGCCTGGCCATTCCCTATGCGGAGGCGACGACGGAGGCCGACACCAGCATCGCCATCCCCGCCATGCCCTTCGCCGCGCTGTCGGAGGTGCTGGCCGCCATCATCCGCACCGAACAGCCGGTCCACGCCGACGCCGTGCTGGAACGCATCCGCCTGCTCTGGGGCAGGGAAAGGCTGGAAGCCGCGGACCGCGCCGCGCTGCAGCAGGCGCTGCGCCTGGCCGGACAGTTGCAGGGCGTGTCGGAAGCCAACGGCTTCTGGACCGCCGAGGACGCGCCGCCCGTGCAGCCGCGGGACCGGCGCGCCGCGGCGCCGCACCTCCGCCGCCCCGCCATGGTCGCGCCGGCCGAGATCGAGGCCGCGGCCCGGACCCTGCTGGCCGCCATGCCGCAGACGACGGAAGCGGAACTCGCGCCAGGGATCGTCCGGCTGCTCGGCCTCGATGCCGCGGCGACGCCCGCCATCGCCGCGCGCGTCGCCGCCCTGGTCGGCGCGGGCACGATCACGACCGCGGGTTGAAGCCGCTTCCGCTCACGCTCGACGAACCCGGCCACGCAACCATCGCCATCCCCTTCGCGTTCTTCGCGCGTCGGATGATCCGGAACGCTGCCCCGGCCTTCACGGGGACCGCACCGGAAGAACGAGGAGCGAAGCGATGTACGCGAAGATCATGAGTGCGGCGGCCCTCGGGCTGCTGGTGGCGGCCTGCGGCACGGACCCGCAGGAGCGCGTCCAGGGCGGCGCCGCCGCCGGTGCGGCGACCGGTGCCGGCATCGGCGCGCTGGGCGGGCCGGTCGGCGCGCTGGCCGGCGCGGCCATCGGCGGAGGCGCGGGCGCCATCACCGGCGCCACGACGGATGCGCGCGACGTGAATCTCGGCCGCCCGGTCTGGGAGAATCCGGAAACCCGCGTCCCGGGCGTCACCAACACCGGCGGCCGCGCCGCCAGCGGCCCGGCGCGCCAGGCGCAGCAGGCGCTGGCCGCGCGCGGCTACAACCCCGGCCCCGCCGATGGCGTCTGGGGCGAGCGGTCGCGCCAGGCGACGATGGACTTCCAGCGCGCCAACAACATCGAGCCGAGCGGCCGCCTGGACCGCCAGACCATGGCGGCGCTCAATGTCAGCGCGACGACCACGGGTGCCGCGCGCGGCAACGTGGCGGAGCGTGACCGCGCCTATATGGGCGGCGGCCAGGTCAGCCAGAGCCAGGCGCCGTCCCCGGGCATGTCCGACCAGCGCGGCATGGGCACGCCGAACGCCGCGCCGATGGGCTCCGCCAGCAACCCGCCGATGACCGGCACGGGCCCGATGACGACGCCGGCTTCCCCGGGCGTCGCGACCAGCCCCTCCAACCCGCCGAACGTGGCGGCCGGGCAGCAGGTGCCAGGCGCCTCGCGCGGCTCGACGCCGGGCGACGTGAACACGGGCGGCGGCAGCGGCGCGGGTGCCTCCGGCAGCGGCGGCGGCGCGGGCCGGTAAGCGCAGCGCCAGGGCTGAACGGGCGCGGGCGGGGGAAATCCTGCCCGCGCCTTTCGCCGTTCAGCGCGCCAGCAGCCACTCCGGCAGGCCCGTGACGAGCGTCACAGGGAACAGCGTGATCAGCACCAGCGTCACCACCAGCATCAGGAAGAAGGGCAGCGAGGCCAGCGCCACCTCCCCCTGTTCCTTCCCCGTCATCGTCTGCATGACGAAGAGGTTGAAGCCGACCGGCGGCGTGATCTCCGCGATCTCCACCAGCAGCACGATGAAGATGCCGAACCACACCAGGTCGAACCCCGCCTGCTGGATCATCGGCACGACGATCGACGTGGTCAGCACGATCATCGACACGCCATCCAGCGCGGTGCCGAGCACGATATAGACCACGACCAGCACCGCGATGATGCCGTAGGGGCCGAGGTTCAGCGCGGCGACGCCTTCCGCCAGCGCGGCCGGGATGCCGGTCAGCGCCATCGCCTTGGTCAGGAAGGCGGCGCCGGCCAGGATGAACATGATCATGCAGGACAGCCGCGTCGCGCCCAGCAGGCTGTCGCGGAAGCTCTCCCAGCTCAGCGTCCGCGTCACCGCCGCCAGCACCAGGCTGCCCAGCACGCCGAAGGCCGCGGCCTCCGTCGCCGTCGCCCAGCCCACGAACATGCTGCCGATGACGACGATGATGAGGATCGCGCAGGGGATCAGCTGGGCGGAGGCGCGCAGCTTCTCCCGCATCGACATGCGCGGCTCCATCGCCGGCTGCTTGTCCGGGTTCAGCATGGCCCAGACGATGATGTAGGCGCTGAACAGCAGCATCACGAGCAGCCCGGGCAGGCACCCCGCGATGAAGACGCGGACGATCGAGACCTCCGCCGCCACGGCATAGACCACCATGATGATGGAGGGCGGGATCATGATGCCGAGCGTGCCGGCCGTGGCCAGGCTGCCGATCGCGACCCGTTCGTCATAGCCGCGCCGCTGCAATTCCGGCAGCGCGATCTTGGAGACGGTGGCGCAGGTGGCGGCGGAGGAGCCGGAGACGGAGCCGAAGATGCCGCAGGCCAGGATGTTCACATGCAGCAGCCGGCCGGGGATGCGCCGCACCCAGGGGGCGAGGCCGTTGAACAATTCCTCCGACAGCTTCGTACGGAACAGGATCTCCCCCATCCACACGAACATCGGCAGCGCGGCCAGCGTCCAGGACCCCGTCGATTCCCACATCGCACCGGCCAGGAACAACCCCGGCGTCGGCGATGCGGTGATCATCGCGAGGTAGCCGACCGCGGCCAGGCTCATGGAGATCCACACCCCCGCGCCGAGCAGCATGCACAGCACGACGAGGAGGAGGAGCGACAGCGTGATCAGGTCCATGGCGCTACACCTCCGCCGAGAAGTCGCCGCGCGCCGCGCGGTCTTCCGCGGCCACGACGTAGGTCGGCTTGGCTCCGCGCAGCACGATGACGAGCTCGTCGAGGATGGCCACCAGCAGCAGCCCCGCGCCGAGCGGCATGGCGAGCTTCGGGATCCAGATCAGGAAGGGCACCGTGCCCTGCGCCACCTCCTCGATCTCCCAGCTGAACATCACGTCCTGCGCGGTCCACCAGGTGATGTAGGCGACGACCGCGCCCGCGATCAGCAGCGCCAGGATCTCCGCCCCCCGCCGCGCGGGCGGGGACAGCTTGTCGATCCCCATGCCGACGCGGATCAGCTCCCCCCGCTTGAAGGTGGCAGCCAGCGCGAAGAAGGTGGTGGCGACGCAGAGATAGGCGCTGAGGTCGTCGGAGCCCGGCACCTGCAGGCCGACCTCCCGCAGCCCCATCTGCGCGATCATCACGCAGAAAATGCCAAGCAGCGACAGCGCCGCCACATAGGCCGCCGCCGCATAGACTGCGTCGAGCGCGCGACGCACCAGGCCCGGCGGGTTCATGCGGGGAAGCGCCGGCCAGCAGGCCGGGCCGCCACCGCGTGGCGGTCGATGGTCATTGTCGTGAAGCCCCCGCGTTGCAACCTTGGGCAGGGATCATCGGAGGCCCCTGCCAGGGGCGCAAGACCCGCGGCGGCACCCGCCGGCGCCCCGCGCCGCGCCCTGCCCAGCTTCGCGGCGGCGGCTGCCTCAGCGTGAGGCGCGATAGGCCTCCAGCATCCGGCGACCATCATCGCCGGCGCGGGTCGCCCATTCGTCGATCATGGTCGCCCCGGCCTGGCGGATCGCGGCCAGCAGCGCGGGAGAGGCATCCACCACCTGCACGCCGCGGGCCACCATCCGCGCCTCGGCTTCGGCCTGCGCCTCTTCCGCCATGCGCCAGCCCCGCGCTTCCGCCTGGCGGGCCGCGGCCAGCACGGCGTTGCGCTGCGGCTCCGTCAGCGCTTCCAGCGACCGGCGGCTGACGAAGACCGCATTCTTGCTGGTGGCGATGGAGGCGCGGATGAAGACGCGCGAATAGTCCCACACGGCGGTATCGGCCGCGACCGGCGCGGTGGTGAGCTGCGCCTGGATGATGCCGCTGGCGAAGGCCTGCGGCACTTCCGGCGCCGTCACCAGCACGCCCTGCGCGCCGAGCAGCGCGGCGAGCCGCGTGGAGATCGGGCTGTAGCTGCGCAGCCGCAGGCCGCGGAACTGCGCCGCATCGGTGATGGGCTGGTTGGCGGTGATCGCCACCTGCGGCCAGGGCGCCATGTAGAGCAGGGCGAGGCCCTGCCGCGCCAGCCGCGCCTCGATGAAGGGGGCCTGCACGGCGGCCAGGCGGCGGGCATCGTCCAGGTTCTGCACCAAGCCCGGCACGGCGTCCGCATCGAAGAAGGGATCCTCGTTGCCATAGGCCGTCAGCAGGATCTCGCCGAGCTGGATCTGCCCGGACTGGACGCTGCGCTTGATCTGCGGCTGCGGCACCAGGCTGCCGTTGCTGTGCAGCTGGATCTGCAGGGCCTCGCCACTGGCCTGCGCGACATCGGCGATGAAGGCGCGCAGGTTGCGCGTGTGGTAGTTGCCATCCGCGAAGCCGGTCGCGGCCTGCCAGCGCGTGGATTGCGCGGAAGCACCGCGCGCCAGCACGGCGGCGGCGGCGGCACCCAGTGCCGCGCGACGTCCCAACACCATTGTCCCGTTTCCCCCGTTGGAATCCCCGGCGCCCGTGGCGCCGGGGTCGCAGTCACGTCGCGATCAGGCGCGGTAGGCGTCGATCAGCTTCTTGCCGTCCTCGCCCGCGCGGCCGATCCATTCCTCCGTCATCGTCGCGCTGACGCGGCGCAGGCCGGCGAGGAATTCCTCGGTCGGCGGCACGATCTGCATGCCGCGGGCGCCCAGCGTGGCC
Organism: Falsiroseomonas ponticola; assembly: GCF_016805305.1. Lineage (GTDB taxonomy): Bacteria > Pseudomonadota > Alphaproteobacteria > Acetobacterales > Acetobacteraceae > Falsiroseomonas > Falsiroseomonas ponticola. The sequence goes on from NZ_JAERQN010000004.1 coordinate 117,038, forward strand.
TCGGTGGTGCGCTGCGCCTCGCTGCTCAGCTCATAGCCCCGGCGCTCCGCCGCCGCCGCCGCGGCGCGGATCACCTGCTGGTCCGCCGCGGAAAGCGATTCCATCGCGCGGCGGGACACCATCACGGCGTTCTTGGTCATGGAGAAGCCGAGCGGCGTGAAGACCCGCGCATAGTCCCAGGCGGAGGTATCGACGCCGGTCTGGGCGGAGGTGATCTGCGCCTGCACCACGCCGGTGGCGAAGGCCTGCGCCAGTTCCGCCGCCTGCACCAGCGTGGGCTGCGCGCCGACCAGCGCCGCGAAGCGGTTGGTGGCCGGGCTGAAGGTGCGGAAGCGCAGCCCGCGCAGCCCCTCGATCGTCGGGATCGGCGCCTGGGCATAGAGCCCCGCCGGCGGCCAGGGCACGGTGTAGAGCAGGCTGAGGCCCTGCCGCGACAGGCGCGTCTCGATATAGGGCTTCTGCAGGTCGGCCAGCTTCTTCGCCTCGGCGAAGTTGGTGACGAGCTGCGGGATGGCGTCGGCGTCGAAGAAGACGTCCTCGTTCGAATAGGCGGTCAGCAGGATCTCGCCCAGCTGCACCTGGCCCTGCTGCACGCCGCGCTTGATCTGCGGCATGGGCAGCAGGCTGGCGTTGGAATGCAGCTGCACCTGCACGCGCCCGCCGGTGCCGGCCTGGATCTCCTCGATGAAGCTGCGGATGTTCCGGGTGTGGAAGTTGCCGTCGGGATAGGGCGTCGCCATCTGCCAGCGCGTCTGCGCGCTGGCGGGGCCGGTCAGGGCGGGGGCGGCGAGCGCCGCGCCGGAGGCGGCAAGAAGGGTACGGCGGCTGAGCATGTAGGGGTCTCCCGGGGGTGTCGTCTCCGGGGCGGAAGCATCGCCCCCAACCCCTTGGCGAAGCAAGCCCCCGGGAATCCGCGCGGCTACAGCGGGTAGTCCCGGGCCGGGTCGATGCCCGCCCCCTCCAGGAACTTCCGCATCGCGCCCACCTCCTCCTTCGACAGGCTGTGGTGGCTGTCATGGAAGGCCTGGGCGTGGCCGTTCAGCGTCACCTTCACCTGGCCATGCCCGCCATGGCTGACCTCCGCGCCCAGCGCCTCGAAGACGGAGGCGACGTGCTTCGGATCGATGTTGCTGCTGACGGGGTGGGAGAACAGGGCGTGCAGGGTCTTGCGGTGGTGGTGGTTCATGGAATCCATTCCTCTGCCGTGGTTGGATGCCATGGTGGGACGCCGCGCCGGCGGCGTCCTTGATGCGGATCAAGGCGATCAGGGCGCCGGCCGCGTCCCCATCGCGACGGTCCGCTCATCCATCCGCGGCTGATGCACCAGGCCGCGCCGCGTGGCCCAGGAATTGGTGATGTTGAACAGCGGGACCATCGCGACGTCGTCGGTGGCGAGCCGGATGGCCTGGCGCAGCACCGCGGCCCGTTCCTCCAGCGGCAGCAGCGTCGCCGCGCGGTCGGTCAGCGCATCCAGCGCCGGATTGGAATAGCGCGCGGCATTGGCCGCGCCGCGCTGCGCCGCGCGGTCGAAGGTGCCGATGACGGAGATCAGGAAGCTGCCCGCCTCTCCCGTGCTGCTGCCCCAGCCCGCGAGGCGCGCCGGGAATTCCTGCCGGGCGGAACGCGCGGAGTAGCTGGTCCAGGGCAACGCCTCCACCTGGGTGCGCACGCCGATCCGCGTCCACATCTGCGCAACCGCCTGGGCGGTGCGGGCATCGTTGGGATAGCGGTCATTCGGCGTGAACAGCGTCATGCGGAAGCCCTGGGGGTAGCCGGCTTCCGCCAGCAGGCGCCGCGCCGCATCGGGATCGAAGGGCGGCACGGGCACGTCCGGCGCATGGGTCGTCGTGCCGGGCGGCATCCACTGGCCGGCCGGCGCCGCCGCGCCCTCCATCACCCGCTCCACCAGCGCATCGCGGTTCACCGCGATGTTCAGGGCGCGGCGCACCCGCACATCCATGAAGGGGTTCGCCGCCAGCGGCCGGCCTTCATGGTCGCTCACCTGCGGCAGGTTGCCGCTGCGCGAATGGTCGAAGGCGATGAAGATCAGCCGCAGGCCTTGGATCTCCGCGACCGTCACGCGGGGGTCGCGCTTCAGCCGTGCCAGGTCCGTCGATGGCACCTGGTCGATCAGATCGGCATCGCCGGAAAGCAGCGCCGCCGTCCGCGCCGTGTCATTGGCGATGACGCGGTAGGTCACGCGCGCCCAGGGCTCCCGCGCGCCGAACCAGTTGTCGTTGCGCACCAGCTCGAAGCGGTCGCCGGGGATGGAGGAGGCCAGGCGATACGGCCCCGTCCCCACCGCCGCGCGGCCGCTGTTGAAATCCTCCGTCGTCCGCCCCTCCGCCGCATGCTTCGCGACGATGGCGATGGAGCCGAGTTCGATGGGCAGCAGCGGATGCGGCAGCGCGGTGTGGAAGCGCACCGTGTGGCTGTCGATCACCTCCGTCCGCTGGATGGCGCGCACGAAGGGGCTGAAGCTGGCGGGCGAATTCGGCACCAGCGGTGGCCGAGCCACGCTGAAGGCCACGTCCTCGCTGGTGAAGGGCCTTCCGTCATGCCAGGTCACGCCCGGCCGCAGCCGGAATTCCCACACCGTCGGCGCGATGGCTTCCCAGGACGCGGCGAGGCCCGGATAGGCGCGCACCTCCGCATCGCGCTCCACCAGCCGGTCGAAGATGTGCATGGAGAGGGCGAAGTTGGGCGCCGCATTGTAGAAATGCGGATCGACCGAGGTCGGTGGCGCACCCGTCGCCACCGTCAGCAGGTTCTGCGCGCCCGCCGGGGCGGCCAGCAGCGCGAGGAGAAGGCCGCTAGCCCGCGCTTTCCACGTAGTGGCGGAGTTCCTCGGCTTCATGCACCGCTTCCTCGATCCGCGCCTTCACCAGGTCCCCGATCGAGACCAGCCCGGCGAGGCTGCCATCGTCCTCCATCACGGGCAAATGCCGGCAGCGGCGGTCGGTCATCAGCGTCAGCGCCTCACCGATCCGTGTCCGCGGCGTCACGGTGTGCAGCGCGCGCGTCATCAGCTGCGCGGCGGGCATGGCCACGGCATCCGCCCCATGCAGCGCCATGGCGCGGACGATGTCGCGTTCGCTGACGATGCCGAGCACGTCGCCCGCGCCGTCGCGCACCAGCGCCGCGCCGATGCGGTGCCGCGCCAGCGTCTTCGCCACCTCCGCCACGCTGTCATGCGCCTGGATGGCCACCACGTCGTGGCCCTTGCGCTGCAGGATGATGGCAATCGTCATGGTCGTTGTTCCTCCCGTTGCGGGAGGGGGCGCGCGGGGATCAGCCGGCGCCGCCTCCACCATGCGGGGGATGGTGGCACCGCCGGGCGCCGCGGTTCAAGGATTGCGTGCGCTTCACGGACGATTGCGCGCAACGGTTGAACCTCAGGCGGCGGGAACGGGCTCCGGCCCCGTCAGCTGGGTCCGCACGAGATCGGCGAAGCGCCCGCCCTGCGCCACCAGTGCATCGAAGCTGCCGCGCTCCGCAACCTTCCCATGCTCGAAGACCAGGATCTCATCCGCGTCGCGCACGGTGGACAACCGGTGGGCGATGACGAAGGTGGTGCGGCCGGCCATCAGCGCCTTCAGGGCGCGCTGCACCCGCGCCTCCGTCGCCGCATCCAGCGCGCTGGTCGCCTCGTCCAGGATCAGCACGGGCGGGTCCTTCAGCAGGGCGCGCGCGATGGCCAGGCGCTGGCGCTGGCCGCCGGACAGCGCCGCGCCGCGTTCGCCCACCATCGTGTCGTAGCCCTGCGGCTTGGCGCTGATGAAGTCATGCGCCTCCGCCATCCGGCAGGCGCGCTCCAGCTCCTCCTGCGTCGCATCCGGCCGGCCGATCAGCAGGTTGTCGCGGATGGACCGGTTGAACAGCAGGCTTTCCTGGAACACCACGCCGACATTGCGGCGCAGGCTGTCCAGCGTCAGGTCCCGCAGATCATGGCCGTCCAGCGTCACGCGGCCCTCCACCGGGTCCCACAGCCGCTGCAGCAGCGCCATGGCGGTGGACTTGCCCGCGCCGGTCTGCCCGACCAGCGCGATGGTGCGGCCGGGCGGCGCATCCATCGACACATCGGCCAGGATGCGCGGCCCGCCGGGATAGGCGAAGGCCACGTTCTCGAACCGCACCGCACCCTCGACCCGCGGCAGATCCTTCGCATCCGGCTTCTCCGCCACCGAGGACCGGGCGTCGAGGACAGTGAAGAACTCCTCCAGCGAGGGCATCTGGAACACGAGGCGGGAGACGAAGCCGACCGCACCCTCGAGCCGCCCGATCAGCAGGGTGGCGAACCCCATGAAGGAGACGATCTCCCCCACCGTCGCCTGGCCGCGCACATGCAGCACGGTGCCCAGCACGAAGACGGCGATGACGGTGATGGTGGAGGCGCCGCGCGTCAGCACCGCGACCACGGCCCACCAGTTCAGCACGGGGAACTGGTGGTCCAGCACCTGGCGCACGATGTCGCCGAACAGCCGCGCCTCGCTCGCCAGGCGGGAGAAGGACTGCACGACGACGACGTTGGACAGCGCGTCCTGCGCATTGCCGGCCAACCGCGTGTGCAGCGTCTCCACCTTGCCCTGCGCGGCCTCCGTCTTGCGGATCACCCAGGCGGAGACGATGGCGAAGAGAATCACCAGCACGATCAGCAGCAGGCCGAGCCGCCAGTTCATCGCCAGCGTCAGCGGCAGCAGCACGAGGCAGGCGATGAAGGTCGTCAGGTGTTCGCGGAAGAAGGACAGCCACAGGCCGAACAGGTTGTCCGACCCCACCAGCATCACCTTCATCAGCCGGCCGGATTGCGTGTCACCGTGGAACGACAGCGGCAGGGACAGCACATGCTCGAAATAGCGCGCCATGACGGCCAGGCGGTTGCGGTGCGCCATGCGGTCCGACAGCAGCGCCACCGCCACATTGGCCCCGATGGCCGAAAGCCCGACCGCGGCCCAGAGGCCGAGCAGCGCGAAGGCTTCCGCCCATAGCGCCGCCTCCGCCATCCGGTCGGAACGGGACAGAAGGTCGATCACCCGGCCGAACAGCACCGGCTCCAGGAAGGACAGGCCGGCCAGGGCCAGGGCAGCGAAGGTCAGGCCATAGGCAACCCAGCGGTCCGGGCCCAACAGCCGCAGCACCCGCAGGTAGAGCCTCATGAAACGCATGCGCAGCGCCCCTCCATCCCGCCCCGCGCGTATCCCGAGTCCCGGCCGGGTGGCAGATCCAGTGTAGCAGTGTCGTGCCCCCCCGGCCGCTTGCAAGCCCCCGTCGCTTGCAAGCGGGGGCCTTCTTGCGGCAGGAACGGCGTGGAAGCGGTGGAGCGGGACGGAAGTTCCCGCGCCCGCTGCGCGGGGCAAGGCGCCCCGCGTCATCGAGGAGGACATCGTCTTGCGCATCACCCGCCGCGCCACCCTGGCCAGCGCCCTCGCCCTGCCCTTCGCCACGCCGGCGCTGGCCCAGGGCACCTCCTGGGCCGCGGGCCGGCCCATCCGCCTGATCGTCGGCTTCACGCCCGCCGGCACCACGGACATCGCCGCCCGCCTGCTGGCGGAACCGCTCGGCCGGCGGCTCGGCACCCAGGTGGTGGTGGAAAACCGCCCGGGCGCGGGCGGCAACATCGGCAACCAGGTGGTCGCGCAATCCGAACCCGATGGCCACACGCTGCTGATGCAGACCATCAGCGGCGGCGCCATCAACTACTCCCTCTACGGCGCCCGCATGCCCATCAAGCCGGAGGAACTGGCCGCCGTCGCGCTGATGCTGCGCGTGCCGAACGCCATCTTCGTCAACCCGGCCCTGCCGGCGCGGACGCTGCGGGAACTGGTGGACCTGGCCAAGGCCCGCCCCGGGCGGCTGAACATCGGCTCCTCCGGCGCCGGCACCTCTCTGCACATGACCGGGGAGCTGCTGAAGCTGGAGGCCGGGATCGACATGACGCATGTCCCCTTCCGCGGCGCCGGCCCGATGATGCAGGAGATCATCGCCGGGCGCGTCGAGGTCGGCGTGGACAACCTGCCCTCCGTCATCGGGCACCTCCGCGAAGGCCGCCTCCGCCCGCTGGCCGTCACCACGAAGGAACGCAGCCCGGCGATGCCGGAGGTGCCGACCACCGCCGAGGCCGGCCTGCCGGGCGTGGAGGCGACAGCCTGGTTCGGCCTGCAGGCCCCCGCCCGCACGCCCGCGCCGATCATCCAGTCCCTGTCCGATGCCATGAACGCCATCATCCGGGACCCCGACATGGCGCGCCGCCTGGCGGATCTCGGTGGCATGGCGCCCGCGCTGACACCCGATGGCGGCACCAGCCCCGAGACCTTCGACGCCTTCATCAAGGCCGAGATCGCGAAATGGGGCGAGGTCGTGCGCCGCTCCGGCGCCACGGCCGACCAGTAAGGGGGGCGGGGGGCGCGGCGCGCCCCCTCACTCCACCTTGATGCCCTGCGCCGCGATGATCTGCCCCCAGCGCGCGCGTTCCGCCGCCACGCGCGCGGCGAAGGCACCGGGGGCGTTCGGCAGGTAGATCAGCCCCTGCTCCGCCAGGAAGCGCTGCCCTTCCGCGCTTTCAGCGACCTTCACGTATTCGGCGTGCAGCCGGGCCAGGATCGGCGCCGGCACGGCGGCGGGCGCGATCACGCCATACCAGGTGGCGACATCGATGTCGTAGCCCTGCTCCATCAGCGTCGGCACGTTGGGCAGCTGCGGCACGCGGGCCGGCGTCGTCACCGCCAGCGCCCGCACCTGCCCCTGCTCCACCGGCGCCCGCATCAGCGGCAGCGTGTCGAACATGGCCTGGACGTCGCCGCGCAGCATGGCGGGCAGGCTCTCATTGGTGCCGCGGAAGGGGACATGCTCCATCGCGATGCCGTCGCGGCCGCGGAACATCTCGAAGATCAGGTGCTGGGCGGTGCCGATGCCCACGCTGGCATAGTTGCCCCGCCCCGGCCGCGACCGGACCCAGGCGATGAACTCCGCGACATTCGTCGCCGGCACGTCGTTGGAGACGACCAGCACCAACGGCGCTGCGGCGAACATGACGATGGAGGCCAGGTCGCGGCCGGACTCGTAGGGAATGTCCCGGAACAAATGCGGGAAGATCGTCAGCGGGCCGAGATTGCCCATGCCGATCGTATAGCCATCCGGCGCCGCGCGCGCGACCTCCGCCACCCCGATCCGCCCGCCCGCCCCCGCGCGGAAGTCGTTCACGATGGGCTGGCCCAAGGCGCGCGACACGGGATCGTTGAAGGCCCTGGCGACCAGGTCGTTGAGCCCCCCGGGCGGCCATGGCACGATGAAGCGCACCGGCCGGGCCGGCCAGGGCGCCTGGGCCCGGGCCAGGCCCGGCAGGACGAGGAAGGGAGCGGCGAGGGCAAGGGCACGGCGGCGGATCATGCCGCCAGCGTCCACCGGCCCTGCCTCGCTGACAAGCGGGAGAGCGACGACGTGCAGCACCTGTCACCGATCGGCGGCCGCGTCGCCTGGACGGGCAAGACGCTTGGCGACTGGGCCGTGGCGCTGACCCCGGCCGAGATCGCGGAGATCGAGGCCGCGCTCGCCGGCCTCGGCGATCGCGACATCCCCCGCATCACCGCCGCCCATTTCCCCCTGCCCCGCACCGCGCCCCGGCTGCGCGCCCTGGCGGAGGAGGTGGAAGGCGGCGCGGGGCTGGTGCGGCTCACGGGCCTCGACCCCGCGCGCTACGCCGCGCGAGACCTGAAGCGCCTTTTCTGGGGCCTGATGTGCCACATCGGCACGCCGCTGCCGCAGAACACCACGGGCGAGGTGCTGGGCGAGGTGAAGGACGAGACCGGCACGGGCGAGGCGCGGGCCGATGGCTCCGCCCGCAACCGCAGCCGCTCCACCGGCCCGCTCCGCTTCCACACGGACAAGTGCGACCTGCTGGCGCTGCTCTGCGCCAGCAACGGCATCGCGGGCGGCGTGTCGCGCATCGTCTCCACCATCGCGATCCATGACGCGATGGCGGAACGGCGGCCGGACCTTCTGGCCGTGCTCTACCAGGATTTCTGGCGCGCCCGCCCGGCGGATGAGGAAGGGGAAGGCATGGCATCCCGCCCCTTCCCCATGCCCGTCTTCGCGCGGGGGCCGGATGGCGCCTTCACCTGCCAGTACAGCCGCACCTATGTGGAGATGGCGCAGGGCCAGCCCGGCGTGCCGCCCGTGACGCCCGCGCAGGTGGCGGCGATGGACATGCTGGCAGCGCTGGCCGACGAACTCTGCGTCGAAGCGCCGTTCGAGGCCGGGCAGATCCAGATCATGAACCAGCACGTCACGCTGCATGGCCGCACCGCCTATGCGGATGACGCCGCCGCGGGGGCGCGGCGCAACCTGCTGCGCATCTGGCTTTCCAGCCCCCTCTCCCGCGCCCTGCCCGCGGGCCATGCGGGGCAATGGGGCAGCACGGCGGCCGGCGCGCTGCGCGGCGGCGCCATGCCGGGGCGGAGCGCCCTCGCGGCGTAGCCGCCTCCTGCCCTCCGCCTGACCTTGCGCGCCGGGCGCGGCTGTCGTTAGTGGCCGCCAACCGACAGGGAGACGACCATGACGATCCTGACCCGCCGCGCCGCGCTGGCCGCGAGCCTCGCCCTGCCCGCGCTGTCCGCCCAGGCGCAGGCCCCCTGGGCGCCGTCCCGCCCCGTGCGGATCATCGTTCCCTTCCAGGGCGGCGGCGCCACGGACCTGACCGCCCGGCTGCTGGCGGAGCGCCTGGGCCCGATGCTCGGCCAGCCCGTGGTGGTAGACAACCGCCCGGGCGCCGGCGGCAACCTCGGCGCCGACATGGTCGCGAAGTCGGACCCGGATGGCCACACGCTGCTGATGTGCACGATCGGCACCGCCAGCATCAACCAGTTCCTCTACAGCCGCATGCCCTACCGGCCGGAGGATCTGTCGGCCGTCGCGCTGGTGAACCTGGTGGCGAATGGCGTGGTGGTGAACCCCAACGTCCCCGCGCGCACCTTCGCGGAGTTCCTGGCCTATGCGAAGGCCAATCCCGGCCGGCTGAACTACGGCACGCCCGGCAACGGCACCTCCGGCCATCTCTGCGGCGAATACCTGAAGGCGCGCGCCGGCATCGACATCACCCATGTCCCCTACCGCGGCACGGGCGGCGTGGTGCCGGACCTGATCGGCGGCAACATCCAGGTCGCGATCGACAACATGCCGGCCTACCTGCCGCATGTCCGCGCCGGCACGCTGCGACTGCTGGCCGTGACGACGAAGGACCGCTACTTCGCGGCGCCGGAGGTTCCGACCGTCGGCGAAAGCGGCGTGCCGGGCTTCGAAGCCGTGGCCTGGTTCGGCGTGCAGGCCCCCGCCCGCATGCCGGCCCCCATCCTGGCGCGCTACGCCACGGCGATCGCCGAGATCTCCCGCGACCCCGCCATCATCGCCCGCCAGCGCGAATTCGGCGCGGAGCCCAACTACCTCGGCCCCGCGGAGTTCGAGGCCTTCATCCGCGCCGAGAACGAGAAGTGGCGCGAGGTGGTGCGCCTGTCCGGCGCGAAGCTGGACTGAGGGCGCCGGCCCTCACAGCACCCAGTCATCATCCGCGATGCGCCCGATGCCGAGCGCATCGGCGATGGTGGCGCCATCGGCGGAGAAGAGTTCCAGGCGGAACTCCTCCGCGCGCTCCGCCACCTCATCGGCGCGCAGCGCCACCTCGATCACCTGCCGCGTCTGGCCGGGCTGGAAGGTCAGCACGCCGGAGGCATGGACATAGTCGGTCGCATCCGCCGTGCCCGGCGCCGTGCGCCAGCCCACCGTCACGGGATTGCTCACGGGGTCGCTCAGCGTCACCGTGAAGCTTGCCTTGCGCACGGCCTCCGCCTGCTCCGGCAGGATCTCCTGGATCGCCGCCACCTTCTCCGTCAGCACGGTCTTCCAGTCATCCGCCAGGATGCCGCCGGTATCGCCGGAATTCGGGTTCCAGGACCACCAGGCGTAGGAGACGCCGGGGCCGGCGATGTCCTTGTCGCCATCGGCATCCACGTCGCCGCCCATATAGTCCACGATCTTGTCGAGCCAGGCGCGATCCTTCGGATCGACCAGCCGCGTGCCGAACTCACCGACGAAGACCGGGGCCGTCCCGCTTTCCCACAGATAGCCCCACATCTTCTCGAACAGGTCGGGCAGCTTCGCCGCGAAATCCGCGCCCTGGAAGAAGCTCTGCGGGTAGATGGAGTTCGGATAGTCGTGCGGCGAATAGACCAGCTTGTTGGCGACGTTCAGCTGCACCGGCCGCTCCGCCGCGCCCATCAGGTTGCCGCCCCACCAGTAGTAGTTGTTCTGGTGCTCGGCGACGCCCTCCACGAAGATCAGCCAGTCCGGGTTCTTCGCCAGCGCGGCATTGCCCGCCAGTTCCGCGGCGCTCGCCCAGGCATTCCAGCTCGCGCCATGCGGCTCGTTGCTCAGGTCGGCGCCGATCACGGTAGGGTCGCCGGCGTAGCGGGCGGCCAGCTTCTCCCACATCCCCACCCAATCGGCCTGGGTGAAGCCGCCATCGAACCACAGCCCGTTGCCGTTCGGTCCCGCGCCCGCCGCGCTGCGGTGGTGGTCCAGGATGATGCGCAGCCCGATATCGCCGGCGAAATCGACGATCCGGTCCATGATCTGCAGCGGCGTCAGGCCCGCCAGATCCGGGTTGAGCGCGAAGTTGATGCCGTTCGGCGTGCCGCCGCGCAGCACGGCCTCCGCGCTGAAGGGCAGGCGGATGGCGTTGAAGCCGGTCTCCGCCATCTGGTCCATCATGTCCCGCCAGTTGCGGACATCGAGGCCATGCGGCGCGAAGGTCGTGCCTTCCATCCCGAACCAGTTCACGGCCGCGATCTTCACGGCCTGGCCGGTGGCATCGACGATGTCGCGCCCGCTCGTGGACAGCACGCCCACCATGCCCTGCGCGCCCGGATCGCCCTCGGTCGCCGTCGCATCGGCGATGGCGATGCGCGGCAGGTCGTTGTTGACGATGGTGCCGACGCCCGTGCCATCGACGATCACGCCGCGCTGCGGGGCGGACAGCGTCACCACCATCGTCTCGTCCCGCTCCACCAGGCGGTCGCCGATGACGGTGACGGTGACGATCTTCTCGGTCTGGCCAGGGGAGAAGCTGACCATCCCGCTGCGCGCGACGAAATCGACGCCTGATTCGGCGGTGCCGCCGGCGGTCGCGTAGTTCACGAAGACGGAGCTGCCGGAGGCCTCCGCCAGCGTCACCTTGAAGGACAGCACCCGGTTGCCGCCATCGCCCTCCACCACCGAGGCATCGCTGATCGAGATGCGCGCCGCGTCGTCGTCGCGGATGGTGGCGATGGCGGTGTTGTCCGCGATGGTCGCGCCCGTCGCGCCGCTCAGCTTCAGGCTGAAATTCTCCGTGGCCTCGAAGATCCGGTCATTGGCCAGCGCCACGGAAACGCGCTTCACCGTCTCCCCGGCCGCGAAGGTCAGGGTGCCGCTGAGCGCGGCGTAGTCGCTGCCCGCCCGCGCCGTGCCGTTGGCCGTCGCGAACTTCACCGTGACGGGCCCGGCCGCGGCGGCGGAGAGCTTCACCTCGAAGGTGGCGAAGCCCGCGCCTTCCAGCACCTCCACATCGCCGACGCTGAGGCTGGGCGGCCCCGGCGGCACCAGCGGCACCCCGCCGGCCCCGCCGAGCGTGAAGCCGGTGGGGTCCGGGACCGCCCCGGGGCCGGAGGCGGAGAAGCCGAAGCCCAGCGTGCCGCCCGCCGGCGCCGTGCTGTTCCAGGACTGCCCGCGCACCAGGTACCGCCCGGCGGAGAAGGAGACGATCTCCGCCCCCCAGATGCTGTCGATGGTGAAGGCGGCGTCGAAGGCCAGGGTCCAGCCATTCAGCGCCGCATCGGGCGTCATCGTCACCTGGCCGACGAAGCCGGTGGTCCAGCTCGCGGTGCGCTGGAAGAGGATCTGGGCAGGCATGGGCAGGCGGTCCAGGAGGCTATCCTGCCGCTTGATCCCATGCTGGGCCGGGATCGTAAAGTTTCAATTTACGCGAATTGTCTCATTAACCGGCTATTGGGATCTATTTGTCTTTTTGCGTCCCTCACGCCGCCAGCAGCCAGTCCGAGGCCGCCGCCCGCGCCGCGGCAAGGCCGCCATCATCATCCAGGATCGTCGCCACGCCGACCCCGTCCCCGATCGCCGCCCCCTGCGGCTGCGTCAGCTCCAGCCGGAACGTCTCCGTCCTTTCCCCCTGCTCATCGGGCCGCAGCGCCACCGCGATGCGCTTCGTGCTCTCCCCCGGCGCGAAGGTCAGCACGCCGCTGGCCGCCACGAAATCCTCCTCGCTGGCCGTGCCGGCGCGCGTCCGCCAGTTGACCGTGACCGGCGCGATGGCGGCCTGGCTGAGGCTGACGACGAAGACCGCCTCGGCCGGCGCCGATGCCGTCCCGGGCATGATGGGCGCCAGCCGGTCGGTCTTGGTGGTCAGCACCGTCTGCCAGTCATCCGCCAGGATGCCGCCCGTATCGCCGGAATTGGGGTTCCAGGACCACCAGGCGAAGGACGCCGCCGGGCCGCCGATGTCCTTGTCCCCATCGGCATCGATGTCGCCGGACAGGTAGGCGATCAGCTTCTCCGCCCAGGCCTGGTCCTTCGGGTCCACCAGCCGCGAGCCGAATTCGCCGACCAGCACCGGCGCCGTGCCCTCCCGCCACAGATAGCCCCACATTTTGTCGAAGAGCCCCGGCAGGTTGGCCGGGAAGTCCGGCCCCTGGAAGAAGGGCTGCGCATAGACGGAATTGGGGTAGTCATGCGGCGAATAGACCAGCTTGTTCGGCACGTTCAGCTGCACCGGACGCTCCGCCGCGCCCATCAGGTTGCCGCCCCACCAGTAGTAGCTGCCCTGGTGGTCGCCCACGCCCTCCACCAGCACCAGCCAGTCCGGATTGGCGGCCAGCACCGCATTGCCGGCGCGTTCCGCCGCGCCCGCCCAGGCATCCCAGGCCACGTTGTGCGGTTCGTTGTGCAGGTCGGCGCCCACCACCGCGGTGCCGCGGTAGCGCACCGCCAGATCCTCCCACATGTCGATCCACCGCGCCTCGGTGAACCGCCCCTCATGCCACAGGCCGTTGCCGTTCGCGCCGTTGCCCGCGGCACTTCGGTGGTGGTCGAGGATGATTCGGAGCCCGATCTCCCCCGCGTAGTCCACGATCCTGTCCATGATCTGCAAGGGCGTCAGCCCGACAAGGTCGGGGTTCAGGGTCCAGTTGATCGCGTTCGGCGTGCCGCCTTCCTGCACCGCCTGGGCGGAGAAGGGCAGCCGGATGGCGTTGAACCCCGTCTCCAGGATCTGGTCCATCATGTCCCGCCAGTTCCGGGTGCCGAGGCCGTGCGGGGCGAAGGTGCTGGTCTCCAGCCCGAACCAGTTCACCGCCACCAGCTGCACGGCATTCCCCTGCGCATCGACGATGCTGCCGCCGCGGGTGGAGAGCACGCCCCTCGGCGGCGCGACGCCCGCGAAGGGGTCGCCCTCCGTCACCGCCACCGCATCCGCCACGGTGATGCGCGGCAGGTCGTTGTTGACGATGGTGCCTGTCGCCTCGGCGTCCGTGTAGGCGGCGCGGACGGGGTTGGTCAGGCGCAGCAGGAAGCTCTCGTCAGCCTCCACCACTGTGTCGCCGGTGATGGCGATGCGGATGGTCTTGCTGGTCTCGCCCGGCTGGAAGGAGACGGTGCCGCTGCGCGCCGCATAGTCGCTGCCCGCCACCGCCGTGCCGTCCACTGTCTGGTAGCGGGTGGAGACGACGACATCCTGCGCCTTGGACAGCGTCACGGTGAAGGTCATCGCCTTGGTGCCGGCATTGCCCTCCGTCACGCGCGCATCGGCCACGCTGAGGCGCGCGATGTCGTCATCCTCGATGGTCGCGATGCCCTGCCCATCCGCGATGGTGGCCCCCGTCGCCCCGGTGAGGTTCAGCAGGAAGCGCTCCGCCTGTTCGCGCGTCGCATTGTCCACCAGCGCGATGGAGACGACCTTGCTCGTCTCCCCCGCCGCGAAGGTGATGCTGCCGGTCGCCGCGCGATAGTCGCTGCGCGCCAGCGCCGTGTCGTTCGCCGTCGCGAAGCTGACGGTGACGGGCGTCGCACTCGCCTTGGACACGGTCACGACGAAGCGCGCCGCGCCGTCATTCTCCCAGGCCAGCACGTCGCCGACCGAAACCGTGGGCGCCACGACCACCGGCGGCGGCACCACGCCGGGCGCCGCCAGCACGAAGCGGCCGGGATCGGCCGCGGGCCCCGTCGTCGCCGCCTGGAAGCCGAAGCCGATCTCCCCGTCCCAGCCCGTGGCGTTCCAGCTGGCGTTGCGGATGGTGTAGACGCCATCGAGGAAGGAGACGATCTCCGCCCCCCAGATATTGACGATGCTGAAGGCCGCCTCGAAGCGCAGCGTCCAGCCGTTCAGCAGCATGTCCGGCCGCATCGCCACCTGCGCGACGAAGCCCGAGCCCCAGTCGCTGGACCGTGTCACGGTGAAGGTCGTGGGCATGGTGGCGGCGATCCCCCTGGCATGGCGCCGGCCCTCCCCCCCGGGCAGCCGGCCCCATCTTCCTAGCGGGGCCTGTCGTCAGGCAGGGTACCGTTGTGTCGTCTTGTGTCGCCGCCGCGGCGACAATGCGGGCGCGCCGCTCAACGCCAGGATGCGGGCACGTGGCGGAAGGGCAGCGCCGCCAGGCCGAGCGCGGCGGGGCCCGGGCAGTCGCATTCCACGATGGCGCTGCACCGCCCGGCGAAGGCGGCGCGGAAATGGTTCTTCGCCTTGTTGGCCAGCAGCCGCGTTGCGGCCAGGTCGATGCCGTGCAGCGCGAAGAAGGCCGGGTCCACCGCCGCCTCCTTCCGGCTGGTCAGGATCACGCGCAGCAGCCCCGCCCGCAGCACCACGGTCGGGCCGAGATCGACCGGCGCGCCGCGCTCCATCGGTCCCTCATTGACGAAGCGCCCCTCGGTCAGCCGCTCCACTACCGCCTCCAGCGCCACCGGCGGGCCGAAGGTGTCCGTGCTTTGCCCACCCAGCGCGAAACGCCCTTGCGCACCGGTCCCCAGCGCCATCGCCCGCGCCACCCCGCCGGGATCATGCAGGAAGGCGAAGACGGTCGGCACCGGCGGCCCGGCCTCCACCAGCACGCGCAGCAGGCCGGGCGTATCCGCGACGCCGCCGGAAAGCGGATTGTCCGCGGGGTCGAGCAGCGCCACCAGCCCCGGCGGCGCCGCGAGCGCCGTGGCCAGCGCCTCCCGCGGCGAGGGCAGCGTCACCGCGAAGCGCGGCAGCCGGGCGACGATGGCGTCCCGCACCGCTTCCGCGGCCCGCCTCGCCGCTTCCGGCGTGGTCGCCCAGGCCATACCGCTCGGCCCCGCATGGGGCGTGTCGCCCCAGGAGAAGCCGCCGAAGGGCGCGGCCTCCAGCACCTCCCCATGCTCCAGCGCCGCGGCCTCCGCCCAGACTTCCGCCATGGGGCCCGCCTCGCTGCGCATGTGGAAGCTGTGCAGCACCACGGGATGCTTCGCGATGGCGCCGAACAGGCGCTGCCCGGCCATCCGCCGTTCCAGCATCGCCAGCGCCCGCCGCGCCACCGCATCCATGTCGAGATGCGGGTAGGTGCGATAGACGCTCGCCCCATCCAGCAGCGTGGCCAGTTCCGGCGCCATGTTGCCGTGGAAGTCGAAGCTCGCCACCAGCGGCGTCGCGCCCACCGCCGCCCGCACCCGCCGCACCGTGGCCAGGTCCGCCGCCGGCTCATGCTCCGCCACGCAGGCACCATGGAGCGAGAGATAGACGCCATCCCAGGGCCCGCCCGCCGCGAGGCCCTCCAGCACCTCGCCGAGCCAGCCCTCATGGGCGTCGCGCGTCAGCGGCCCACCCGGTTGGGCGGAGGTGCAGCGCAGCACCACCGCCTGCCAGTCGGGCCGCGTCGCGAGGAAGGCCCCGAGGCCGCCAAGCTCCGTCGCCGTGCCGGCATAGCGCGCCAGCGCCGCCTCCCCCGCCACCCATTCGCGGGACATGAGTTCGGGCAGCCCGGTCGGGACCGGGGTGAAGGAATTGCCCTCGAACCAGAGGCGGGCGACGGCGATGCGTGGCATGGTCGCATCCTAGCGGCGGGCAGGACGCCCTGCCCACCCACCCGGAGGCACCCGCCATGCACCGTCGCAGCCTGCTCGCCGCGCCCGTCCTGCTGACCGGCGCCGCCGCCATGGCCCAGGGCGGCGCGCCGCTCCGCCTCTACACCGCCGGCGCTGTCAGCGCCTTCCTGCCCTATGGGGAGGGGCTGGCCGCCTTCCTGGCGCGCCAGGGCCTGCCGGTGGTGGTGGAGTGCAGCGCCGGGTCGCTGGAGAATCTGGCCAAGGCACAGGATGACGCCGCCGCCATCGGCACCGCCTTCCTCGGCTCCGCCGCCGATGCCCTGGCCGGAACGCCCGCCGCCGGCGGCCGCGTGCATGACAGGGTCCGCGCCCTGACCCCGATGTACGAGACCAGCTTCCAGGTCGCGGCGCTGCGCGCCTCCGGCATCACGAAGCTCGGCGATCTCGCGGGCAGGCGCGTCGGCGCCGGCCCGGCGCGCGGCCCGGCGGAGGTCTTCTTCCAGGCCGCCATGGCAGCGGCGGGCATCACGGCGGAGATCGTGCCGGGCGACCCGGCGGCGCTGGCCACGGCGCTGGCCCAGGGCCGGATCGACGCGCTGTGGCAGGGCGCCATCGTCCCCATCCCGTCCCTGCTGGCCGCGCAGGCGCAGGCGGATGCCATCGTCTTCGGGCTGGATGCGCCGCTGGTCGCGGCCGTGGTGGCGCGGCTGCCCTACCTGGCGCCCACCACCATCGCGCCCGGCACCTATCGCGGGCAGGACGCGCCGATCCTGTCCTTCGCCGCCTGGAACTTCATCGTCGGCAATGCCGCGCTGCCCGATGCCGTGGCCTACGCCTTCACCCGCGCCACGCTCTCCGCCACCGACCCTGTCGCGGAGATCCATCCCAGCGCGGCGGGCACGCGGGCGGCGAATGCGCCCGCCAACAGCGTCGTCCCCTTCCACCCCGGCGCCGCGCGCTTCTACGCGGAGCGCGGCATCACCGTCCGCGCGGGTTAGGGACGCGCCGGGCGGAAGGTGTCGCAGGCCTCCAGCTGGCCGGATTGCAGACCGGTGCGGAACCACCGCACCCGCTGTTCGGAACTGCCATGGGTGAAGCTGTCCGGCTGCACCTGGCCGCGGGCGCGGCGCTGCAACCGGTCATCCCCCACCGCCGCGGCGGCGTTCAGCCCTTCCTCGATATCGCCATCCTCCAGGATCTGCCGCGCATCCTGTGCCCGCCGCGCCCACATCCCCGCCAGGCAATCCGCCTGGAGTTCGACGCGCACCTGCAGGGCATTGCCCTCCGCCTCCGACGCCCGGCCGCGCAGTTCCTGCACGCGCCCCAGAACGCCAAGCTGGTTCTGCACGTGGTGCCCGACCTCATGCGCGATCACATAGGCCGCGGCGAAATCCCCGGGCGCCCCCAGCTGCCGCTGCATCTGCGCGAGGAAGTCGAGGTCGATGTACACGCGCTGGTCGCCCGGGCAGTAGAAGGGGCCGACCGCCGCCTGCGCCATGCCGCAGGCGCTCTGCACCGCGCCGGAGAACAGCACCAGGCGCGGTTCCTGGTAGCGGCGGTTCATCTGCTGGAAGACGGGGTTCCACACATCCTCCGTCTCCGCCAGCACGCGGCGGACGAAGCGGCTGCCGGCATCATCGGCCGGCGGCGCGCCGCCGCCCTGCGTCTCCGTCCGGGCGGGTGCCGGATCGCCGCCCGAGAGGATCACGCCGGGATCGACGCCGAACAGCAGCGCCAGCACCACCAGCACCACGCTGCCGAGCCCGCCGCCCACGGCGATGCCCCGCCCCCCGAAGCCGCCGCCGCCGCGCCGGTCCTCGACATTGCTGCTTTCGCGTCCATCGCCGAGTTGCATCGCGTCCCGTCCTCCGTGGCGGGCTGGCAACGTCCATCGGCCTAGGCGGTTTCGGCGCCCGCCTGTTCGCGCATCCAGGCGCGGAAGGCCTGGAAGCCCGCCTCCTCCGCCCGCGCCGGGCGGTGCACCAGCCACCAGCGGCCGCGCTTCGGCACCTTCAGCGCGAAGGGCGCCACCAGCCGCCCCGCCGCCAGGTCATCATCCACATAGGGCCGGATGCCCATCGCGATGCCGAGCCCGTCCGCCGCCGCCTGCTGGGCCTGGCCGTAGAAGTCGAAGACCGGCCCCGTGGCCGCCACCCGTCCCTCCCCGGCCGCCGCCAGCCATCGCCCCCAATCCTCCGGCGCGTGTGAGACGCGGAGCAGGCATTGCCCGGCCAGATCCGCGGGCCGTGCCAGCGAAGCGGCCAGGTCCGGCCGGCAGACCGGCTGCAGGTCGGCCGTGAAGAGGGGCATCGCCTCCAGCCCTGGCCAATTGCCCTCGCCCAGGCGGATGCCGCAGGTCCAGCCCTCCGCGAAGGGGGCCGCCGCGCCGCCGGTCGTGATGCGGACCTCGATCCCGGGGTGGCGGCGCTGCCAATCCGCCAGACGGGGGATCAGCCAGCGGATGGCGAAGGTGGGGCCCACGCCCACCGTCAGCACGCCGCGCCCGCCGCGTTCCGCCACCTGCTCGGTCAGCCGCGCGATCGCCTCCAGCAGTGGCGCCAGCCCGTCGCGGTACTGCCGCCCCGCCTCCGTCAGCGCCAGGCGGTTGGCGTGGCGGATGAACAGCGCCACGCCCATGCGCGCTTCCAGCAGCTTCACCAGGCGGCTGACGGCGGCTGGCGAGACATGCAGCGCCGCCGCGGCGGCGGTGAAGCTGCCGGCGCGCGCCGCGGCATCGAAGGCCCGGATGCCGTTCAGGAAGGGGACATGGACCATCAGGAAAGCTGTGGCTCAGGATGAGTTTTCCCAGTTTGTGCCGGGGCCCGGACCGGCGCAATCAGCAGGCTCGGGAGGAGCCGTTGCATGGGCCTCGGGATGATGGCGCTGCTGCTGGCGGTGATGGTCGGCACCTCGCTGCTGTCGGGCATCTTCGGCATGGCGGGCGGCCTGGTGCTGGTGGGCGTGCTGCTGGTGCTGATGCCGCTGCCCGATGCGATGGCGCTGCACGCCGTGACGCAGGTGGCATCGAATGCCTGGCGCGCGGCGTTCCTGCTGCGCCATGTCCGCTGGCGGATCGCCGGCGCCTATGCGCTGGGCTGCATCCTGGCCACGGCAGGCTGGTCCCTGTTCCTCTGGGTGCCGGACAAGCCGCTGGCGCTGATCGCGCTCGGCATCAGCCCCTTCCTGCTGAAGCTGCTGCCGGCGGCGGCGAAGCCGGATGCCGCGAGGCCGAGCCATGGCACCGCCTGCGGCATCGCCAGCATGTCCCTGATGCTGCTGACCGGCGTTTCCGGCCCGCTGACCGACGCCTTCTTCCTGGGCGGGCGGATGGAACGCCATGCCATCGTCGCGACCAAGGCGGTGTGCCAGATGCAGGCGCATCTGCTGAAGCTGCTCTATTTCGGCGCGATGGTCGCCGATCCCGGGCAGCTCGATCCGCTGCTGGCCGGCGGCGCCGTGCTGGCCTCCATGCTCGGCACCGTGCTGGCGCGGAAGATCCTGGATGCGCTGACGGAAGCGCAGTTCCGCCGCTGGGCCGGGCGCATCGTGACCGCCATCGCCGTGACCTACATCGCGCACGGCAGTTGGCTGCTGGTGATGACGTGAGAGGAGGAGCCTGCCGATGTCCGCCACCACCGAACCGCTGATCCTCGACCTGGTCGCCTGGGTCGCCGCGCGGCCCCGCCCCTATGCGGAGGTGATCGACGCCTGGCGCACCAGTTGCCCGCGCCTGACGGTGTGGGAGGATGCGTCGGAACGCGGCCTTGTGGCCTGCGTCACCGGCCCCGCCGGCACCCTGATGGTCTCCGCGACCGAGGCCGGGCGCCAGGCGCTGGCCGCGCGCCTCAGCCCAGCAGCGCCACCATGACCCAGCCCACGACGACGACGCCCAGCAGGGATGGCAGCAGCAGCCGCCAAACCTGGCCCGGCCGCGCCCCATCCGCCAGCAGCCCGCAGACCATGGCCGTGACGGCGAAGGACATGCCCGCGCCGGCGGAACCCGCGAAGTTGTGCAGCGCCGGCGCCAGCCCCTCCGGCATACCCGCCGCGCGGCCGAGCGCGAACTGCACCGGCATCAGCGCGGCGTTGGACCCCACATTGCTGCCCGTCACCATGCCGGAGACGAGGCCCATCACCGGCACCGCATAGGGCGCGGCGGGGCCCAGCGCCTCCGCCGTCGCGGTCGCCAGGCTGGCGGCGATGCCGGACCCCGCCATCCACCGCGCCAGCACGACGTAGAGCAGCATCGCGGTCGCGGGCTTCAGGGCGCGCCGGAACGCCCCGGCGGCGACGGCGGGCGCATCCGCGCGCATCGCCAGCAGCACGCCCGCCGCCAGCCACAGCACCACCGCCACATGCGTCAGCGGGAAGCCCGGCAATTCGGGAAACGGCGTCCAGGCCGGCGCCGCCGCCCAGCTTCGCGCCAGCAGCAGCGCCGCCGTCAGGCCGAGATAGGGCGCCATCGCCCGCCCCGCTCGCCGCCATCCCGCCGCGCCCGAGGGCGGGTCGAGCCGCCACAGCGCCAGCAGCAGCGGCAGGCCGGAGGCGAGGACGCCGATCACCTCGAAGGGCAGGACGGGGTGCAGCAGCACCAGCATGGCCGCCATGGCGCCGAGGAAGCCCATCTGCGCCAGCTTCTCCGCCGGCGGGACGACGATCCCCGCGGCGGCGCAAAGCCGCCACAGCACCGGCCCCATCAGCAGCAGCCAGGCCGCGTTGGGCCAGGACGCCATGGTGGCGATCTGCTGCGCCGGGATGCCGACCAGCGCCGCGCCCAGCGCCGTGCCGGGGCCGAGCCCGCCCCAGGGCACCAGCGTCAGCGACAGCAGCGCCATGGCGGCGGCCGGCGCGCCGCCGATCCCCATGCCGCGCAACGCGGACAGCGCGAAGACCGCGCCGACCGCGAAGCCCGTCACGCTTTCCATGAAGACGCCCATCAGCAGCGTCGCCACGAAGATGCGCCGCGCATCGGGCGCGCCCTGCCCCGCTTCCGGCCTGGCCAGCGCCGCATGGAACAGCAACCCGCCCACCACCACCGCGATGGGCTTGGAAGCGAGGAAGGCGCCGCGCAGCGTCTCCTCCCCCAGGAAGGGCAGCGCCGCCACGCCCTGTGGCAGGGAAAACAGCACCGCCGGCAGCGCCACCGCCAGCGCCGCCAGCACCGCCGGCACAGGCCCCGCGCGGCCAGAGACGAGAAGGCCCAGCAGCAGCAGCAGCGGCGCGGCCTGGAGGAACAGCATCATGCGGGCATCCTTGCCACATCGCAGCGGTGGCGCCAGCCTGCCGCCCCATGCTCTACGCCGCCTATGGCAGCAACCTCGACCACGCCCGCATGCTCGGCCGCTGCCCCGGCGCCGCCGTCATCGGCGCCGCGCTGCTGCCGGGCTGGCGGCTCGCGGTGAACCGCTTCGCGACCATCGAGCGGGATGCCGCCGCGAGCGTGCCAATCGGCCTCTGGCGCATCACCGCGCAGCACGGCCGCGCGCTGGACATCGCGGAGGGTGTGGCGCTCGGCGCCTATCGCCGGGTCGTGCTGGACATCGAAGGCCACGGCCCCGCCTTGACCTATGTCGAGCAGCGGCTCCGCCCCGGTCCGCCCTCTGCTGGCTATGTCGCGCATCTCCGCCAGGGCTACGCCGATTTCGCGCTGGACCCGGCGGCGCTGGAGGCCGCCCTGGTGCGCTGGAGCATCGCTTCCCGCCGCGTGATGTAGAGCGTCGATCCGATGATCAGCGCGCCGCCCGGCAGCAGCCACCATTCCGGCACCTCCCCGAACAGCGCCACGCCGAAGCCCGCGGCGAAGAGCAGCCGCACATAGGACAGCGGCGCGATGAAGCTGGCATCGGCCATGCGGAGTGCCGAAATCCAGACCCACATGGCCGATGGCCCGAGGAACCCGGCCGCCACCAGCAGCCCCATGTTCCACCAGCCCGGCCAGGCCAGGCCCGGCAGCGCCACCGGCAGGCTCACGGCCAGCGCGACGACGCCGACATAGAACATGATCGTGACGGTCCGCTCCGTCCGCGCCAGGCGCTTCGTCGTGATCAGGATGCCCGCGCCGAAGACGGAAGCGGCGATCGCCGCCAGCACGGGGATGCCCACCGGCACCATGCCGGGCCGCATGATGATCAGCACGCCCGCGAATCCCGCCAGCGTCGCCGTCCAGCGCCGCCAGCCCACCTTCTCTCCCAGCAGCGGCGCCGCCATGGCGGTCACGAACAGCACCGTCGTGAAGGACAGCACCGTCGCGGTGGCCAGCGGCATGCCGGAGAAGGAGACGTAGTAGAGATACCACGCCACGGCGGAGAGCAGCCCGCGGAACACCTGCATCGGCAATTCGTTGGTGTGGACCAGGCGGGCGGGACTGCGAATGAGGTCCGGCACCGTCCAGGCGAGCTGCCCGATGGCCCGCGCCAGCACCAGCGTCGCGATCGGCACGCCGACCAGCGCCTTCACGGCCAGCGTCTCCAGCGTGAAGAGAAGCGACGCGGCCAGCGCCAGCAGCGCGGCCTTCGTCGTGGGGGTGATCACCGTCGCCGCGCTTCCGCGATGGTCACCACCATCGCCCCGCCCAGGATGATCGCGGCGCCGATCCAGCCGAAGAGGTCCGGGACCTCCCCGTACAGGATCCACCCCGCCACCGCGACGACGACGATGCGGAGGTACTGGAAGGGCGCGATGGCGGAAGCCTCGCCCGCGCGCAGCGCCTCCGTCACCAGGAAGATGATGCCGGGGCAGACCGTCGCCACCAGCAGCATCAGCGCCATGTCGCCCCAGTCGAGCGGCACCCAGGCATGGATCGCGAAGGGCAGCACGCCGCTGAAGGTCACCAGCCCGACCCAGGCCAGCACCGTCTTCGTCGTCTCCGTGGTCGTCAGCATCCGGCTGGTCACGGTGATGCCGCACCAGGCAATGGCGGCGCCGATCGCCGCGGCGGCGCCGATCCAATCCACCTGCGCGCCCGGCCGCAGCATCACCGCCACGCCGATCAGCCCCACGATGGTGCCGGTCCAGCGCCAGCGATCCACACGTTCGCCCAGCAGCACGCCGGCCAGCATCGTCGTGAACATCACGTTGGTGAAGGACAGGACCGTGCCCGTCGCCATGTCGAGCCGCGTGAAGGAGTAGTAGTAGAGCCCCCAGCAGATCAGCGAGGACAGGCCGCGGAACACATGCATCGGCGCCCGCTTCGTGCGGAACACGCCGATGCCGGTGGCGAGCATGGTCGGCATCACCCAGAGCAGCTGCCCGAAGGCGCGGGACGCCAGCTGCACCTCGGTCGGGATTCCGCGCAGCGTCATCCAGCGGATGAACAGCACCTCCGTCGCGAAGAAGACGGCCGCCGCCGCCATCAGCGCGGCGCCCTTGAGATTATTGGTGGTCGCGCTCACGACGCGTGACGCCGATGCATTGACCTCTGTTGTATCCCAGCTAGCGTGGCCCCCAGGGTGGGCCGCCCCGCCCGCGTCGCGCAAGCGCGGTGCCTGCATGGCGGCCCCCCGCTGGATGGAAGGGAATTGCCACGTGGCGAAGGAAGCCGAACAGGCCGCGGCGCGGGATGCGGTGGATCACGGCCCCATCCTGGTCTGGGGCGCGGGGGCCATCGGCGGCACCATCGGCGCCCATCTCGTGCGCGCGCGCCATGCCGTCGTCTTCTGCGACGTGGTGGCGGATCACGTCGCCGCCATCGCGGACCCCGCCCGCGGCCTGGTCATCGAAGGCCCGGTCACGCAATTCAAGGTCGTCGCCCCCGCCGCGACGCCGGACCAGGTGAAGGGCGTCTTCCGTCGCATCATCCTGGCGGTGAAGACGCATGACACGGAAGCCGCCTGCCGCGCCCTGCTGCCGCATCTGGCGCCCGATGGCTACGTCCTCTCCGCCCAGAACGGTCTCTGCGAGCGCGTGATCGCGGAGGTCTGCGGCGCGCATCGCACGATGGGCGCCTTCGTCAATTTCGGCGCGGATTGGCTGGAACCCGGCCGCATCACCTATGGCAACCGCGGCGCCGTCGTCGTCGGCGAACTCGATGGCACGAAGACGCCCCGCGCCGCCGCGCTGCACGCGCTGCTGCAACAGGTCTTCGAACCCGATGCGGTGCTGACCGACAACATCTGGGGCTATCTCTGGGGCAAGCTCGCCTATTCCTCCCTGCTCTACGCCCAGGGCCTCGCCGCGCATGGCATCGCGGACATGATGGCGCGCACCGAATTGCTGCCCATGGTCCGCGCGCTGTGCGGGGAGGTCATCACGGTCGCGCGGGCGGAGGGTGTTCGGCCCCTCTCCTTCAACGGCTTCGACGCCACCGCCTTCGGGCCCGGCGGCACGGAGGAGAAGGCCCGCGCCTCCATGGCGGCGATGGAGGCCTTCAACCGCCCGAACGGCAAGACCCATTCCGGCATCTGGCGCGACCTCTGGGTGCGCCACCGCGCCACGCCCGCGGATGCGCAGATCGGCGCCGTGCCGCCCATCGGCCGCAACCACGGCATCCCCTGCCCCACGCTCGAGAAGCTGATCGCCATGATCCATGAATGCGAGCGTGGCGAACGCCCCATGTCCGACGACAACCTGCTGGAGCTGCTGCCATGAACATCCGTTTCGACGGCCAGACCATCGCCGTCACCGGCGCCGGCCACGGCTATGGCCGCGCCATCGCCCGCAGCTTCGCCGCGCTGGGCGGCCGCGTCTTCGCCTGCGACCTCTCGGCGGAGGAGCTGGCGGAGACCGCGCGCTGCGAGGGCAGCATCACCACCGCCGCCTTCGACCTGACCGCCAGGGGCGCCGCCTTCGACTGGATCAAGTCCATCGAGGCCACGACCGGCGGCCCGCTTGCCGTGCTGGTCTGCAATGCCGGCGGCGTGCGCGGCCAGGTGAACCGCCCGGTGGAGGATGTGCCGGAGGAGGACTGGCACGCCATCTTCGACATCAACACCCACGCCACCTTCAACATGGCCCGCGCCGTCACGCCGGGGATGAAGAAGGCCGGCGCCGGGCGCATCGTCACGATCAGCAGCGGCGCCGGCCTCAAGCCCAGCAAGACCGGCATCCAGGCCTATTGCTCCGCCAAGCACGCGCTGGTCGGGCTGACGAAGCAGCTGGCGCGGGAGCTCGGCCCCTTCGGCATCACCGTCAATTCCGTCGCACCCGGCTTCGCCCTTTCCAACCCCGCCACCATCAAGCAGTTCGAGAGCTACGGGCCGGAAGGGCAGAAGGCGCTGGTGGAAAGCATCGCCATGCGCCGCCTGGGCGATCCGCAGGACATCGCCAATGGCGTGCTCTTCTTCGCCTCCGCCTATGCGGGCTGGGTGACGGGGCAGATCCTGTCGGTCGATGGCGGCAGCTGAGGACACGCCGCCCGGCTTCGCGCCGGACTTCTTCGACAGCGCCTCGGGCGGCCAGGAGCCGCCCGATCTGGCGCTGCGTCGCTTCGCGACCGACCTCGAGGCTACGGCCCGCGAGAACCCCGCCTGGGTGATCGACACGGCCGGTTGCAGGCCCGTGCGCCTTTCCCCGGCGCGCGAGGGCGCCATCGCCTTCGAAAGCCTTGGCGTGCAGGGCACCGTCACCCTGTCCGCCGGCGCCGCCGGCTGGGTACGCGTCACGGTCACGATCGACGGCGCCGTCGCCTTCGCCGCCTTCGCCGAGCGGGTGTGGGAGGATTGCGACCTCTACCCGCCCGCCAGCCCAGGCCGCGCGATGCAGGAGAACGCGCCCGGCACGCTGGGCCGCCGGCGCAACCACCTCTCCCTCTCCGCCCGCGCCTGGCCGCAACTCGCCCCCTTGGCGAACCCGGAGGGCTGGGTCCTGCTGCAAATCGCGGAAGACTGAGCCGCCGGCCTATCGCCCCAGCCGCACCCCGTCCTGCGCTTCCACCGCGCGGCGCTGCGCCTCCCGCTGCCGGCGCATCGCCTCGTTCACCTGCGCCTCATGCCGCATCTCGCTCGACGAGGTGCGCCCACCCTGCGGCCCCGTCGCCGTGCGCGGATTGACGGTGCCGAGCGGCGATGTGTTGCGCGTCCGCGGCTGCGTCGTCGCCGCCTGGCGCTGCGGCCGCGCCGCCGGTGCCGCCTGGCCCGTGGCGGGTGCGGTCAGGTTCTGCCGCGGCGTCGGCGCCTGCCCATGCACCGCGGCCGCGTTCGGCCCCGTCAGCGGCGCGCTCTGCGCCATGGCCAGCCCCGGCGCCAGCAGCGCCGCCAGCAGCAGAACCCGCATGGTCACGCCCCCAGCCTGGTGAACAGCCCCGCCAGCAGCCGCGCCCGCGGCACCAGCGAGGAGACGACGATATGCTCATCGAGCGTATGCGCCCCAGCCCCCGCGACGCCGAGCCCATCCAGCGTCGGGATGCCCATGGCCCCGGTGAAATTGCCATCCGACCCGCCGCCGGAGGATTGCGGCGGGATGTCGAAGCCCATCCCCATCGCGATCGCCCGCGCTTCCGCATGCAGCGCGCGCACGCCCGCATCGGGTTCCCATACCGGCCGCGTCACGCCGCGCCTCACTTCCAGCACCACGTCGGGGTTGGAGGATTGCAGCGCCAGCATGCGCGCCACGCCCGCATCCAGGTCCTCCTGCCGCTTCGCCATGCTCAGCACTTCCGCGTCGCAATGCGTCGCCACGCAGTTCACCCATTGCCCTGCATGGATGACGCCGGCGGAGAAGGTGCAGCTTTCCGTCGTCATCGCCTCGATCGCCAGGATCTGCCGGCACATCTCCCGGATCGCGCTGCGCCCCTCCCCCAGCGTGGCGCCGGCATGGGAAGGCCGGCCCGTGGTGCGCAGGTTGAAGCGCGCGATGGCGTAGCGCCCCGTCACCACCCCGCCATCGGGCCGCGCGGGTTCCGGCACCAGCACGAAGCGCGCGCGCCGGGCCTCGGCCTCGATCAGATCCCGCGTGGAGGGGCTGCCCACCTCCTCGTCCGGCGTCAGCAGGAAGGTCACGGGCAGCGGCGTCGTGATGCCGGCGCTCACCAGCTGGCGCATCGCCTCCACCGCCAGGTAGGTGCCGCCCTTCATGTCGAAGATGCCCGGGCCTCGGCAGAGCGCGCCCCGCCGCTCAAAGGGCAGCTTCGACAGCGTCCCCACGGGATGCACGGTGTCGAGATGCGCCAGCACCAGGATGCCCGGCACCGCATCCCCGGCCGGGTGCGGGAAGCGGGCGCGGATGCAGCCGGCATAGCCCATCCGCCCCGCGATATGCTCGATCCGCGCGCCGAGCAGCGCCAGGTCCCGCGCGGCCAGCGCCAGCATCCGCTCCACCGCCGCGGCGTCGAAGGTCGGGCTCTCGCATTCCACCCAGCCGCGCAGCCCCCCCAGGATCTCCTCCGCATCGAAGGGAAGGCCGAGCCAGGGCTGGCTGGCATCGAGGCTGCTGGCAGGCGCGTCCATGCTGGTTCGTCTCCGTGTCCCGGCGCCAGCCTGCTGCCTCGGAACGATGCGGGCAAGCCGCCTGACGCAGGGCTCATGTGGCGGCGGACGCGGCATGCTGTAGGCTGCGCCCGATGAGTGCGACATCCCCCGCCACCACCCCCCCCACCCCTGGCCGCCCGAGGCTGATCCCCCAGGCCGGCCCCGCCGCCTGGCGCGCCGCCGATCTCCGCGCCTCCGACTGGATGATCCCGGTCGGCGCGGAGGATGCGGCGGAGCTGGAGGCCGCGCTGACGGCGCTCGGCGGCCGCGCCCCGCAAGTGGCCGCGGAGGCGCCGCTGCCGAAATTCGGCGCGGTGCTGCGCAACGCGGCCGCCCGGCTCGATACCGGCCGGGGCCTCGCCCTGCTGCGCGGCCTGCCGCTCGACCGGCTGGGGGAGGCGATGGCGGAGCCCCTGCTGCTGGCGCTCGGCGCCCATCTCGGCCGTCCCGTCGGCGCGGGTGGGCAGGCCGCCGCGGTGCAGCGCGTCTCCAGCCCCTCCGGCGGCGCGCTGCGCTGGCGCTTCCACGCCGATGCGGCGGACATCGTCGCGATGCTCATCCTGCGCCAGCCGCCGGAGGTCGATCCCGTCATGCTCGTCGCCGCGGCCACCGTGCACAACGAGATGATGAAGCGCGCGCGCCCGGCGCTGGAGGCGCTCTACCGCCCGCTGCCCCATGCCGCCCCGGCCGGCGGCGTGGTGGACCTGCCGGTCTTCAGCACCGCCTCCGGCGCCTTCGTCGGCCGCTACGCCCGGGATGCGATCGAAGCCGCGCAGGCCATCCCGGAAACCCCGCGCCTGACCGCCGCGCAGATGGAGGCGCTGGACCTCCTCGACACGCTCTGCGCGGAACCCGGCCTGGCGCTCCGCCTCGATGTCCGGCCGGGGGACGTGCTGCTGTTCAACCCCCTCCAGGTCTGGAAGCGCAATGCGGAGGCCCTGGCACCGGCGGAGCCCGATGCGCCGCCCGGCGTCACGCGGCTCGCGCTCCGCCTGCTGCTGCTGAGCGAGACGTCCCGCGCGCTGCCGGAGGGGCTGGTCGCGCTGGGCAGCGCGCCGCCCGCGGGCGATACCGGCATGGTCGGGGGATAGGGCCGATGCGCATCCTGATTGCCAACGCCAACACCACCGCCGCCATCACGGATGCCTGCGCCGCCGTCGCGCGCCAGGCCGCCGCGCCCACCACCGTGATCATCGCGGGCACGCCGACCTTCGGCCCCGCCGTGATCTCGACGCGGGTGGAGAACGCCATCGCCTCCCACGCCCTGCTCTCCATGCTGGCGGAGCATGCGGGGCGGGTGGAGGCCGTGGTGCTCGCCGTCAGCCACGACACGGCGCTGGAGGCCGCGCGCCAGCTCATGCCCTGCCCGGTGATGGGCATGACGGAGGCGGGCTGCCTGACGGCCTGCATGGTCGGCGGGCGCTTCGGCATCCTGACCCTCGGCCAGGTCGCGGCCTATGAGGATCTGGTGGCGCGCCACGGCCTGGCCGCCCGCTGCGCCCTGGTGCGCGGCGTGGCCGCCACGCCGCTCGATGCGCTGCGGGATCCCGATGGCGTGGCCGCGCTGGTGCTGGCGGAGGCGCGCGCCATGGCGGAACGCTGCGACGCCATCGTGCTGGCCGGCGCCGCGCTGGCCGGCATGGACCGGAAGCTCCAGGAAGACTGCCCCGTGCCCCTGCTGGACGGCATCGCCTGCGCCGTGAAGCTGCTGGAGGGCCTGGTCGGACTCGGCCTGCCGAAGCCCCTTGGCGGCAGCTATGCCCCACCGGTGGGCCGCGCCAGCACGGGCCTTTCCACGGCGCTGGATGCGCTGCTGCGCGGCGGCTGAACGGCGCCGCATGAACCCGCCTTGCCGGCGCATGGGCCGCCGGCAATGCAGGGGATTACACGAAGGTCAGCCAGGGCCAGCGTGATCCGCCTGAACTGCAAGCCGCGCCGGTGCCCACCGGGCGCCGCGATGCGGCATGGCCCGGCGCGGGCTGAACAAGATGCCATGTTTCATCTGTCGCCGATGACATGACACGGAAACTTCGGCTTCCCAGCCTCAGCTTGTAGCCTTGCCACAGGGGGGAAGCGGCCGCCTGTTGCGCCGCCCCTGGAGATTCGGAATGGACTATCTGCTCGGGCAGGGCGCGCAGTTCCTGCAGATCCTGTGGCTCAACATCATCCTCTCCGGCGACAATGCCGTGGTCATCGGCCTGGCCGCCGCGGGCCTGCCGCCGGCCTTGCGCAACAAGGCGGTGCTGTTCGGCATCGTCGCCGCCGCCGTGCTGCGCATCGTCTTCTCGGTCTTCGCCACCTACCTCCTCGGCCTCTGGTGGATCGAGATCGTGGGCGGCCTCGCGCTGCTCTACATCGCCTGGGGCTTCTGGAAGGAGCTGCGCGGCAAGGAGGAAGGCGAGGGCGAGGAAGGCCACGAGGTCAAGGAGAAGACCCTCGGCCAGGCCCTGTGGCAGATCATCGTCGCCGACGTGTCGATGAGCCTCGACAACGTCCTCGCCGTCGCCGCCATCGCCCGCAACAACCTGCCCATGCTGGTGATCGGCCTGCTGATCTCCATCGTGCTGATGGGCGTGCTCGGCGGCGCGCTGGCCAAGCTGCTCGATCGCTACAAGATCATCGCCTATATCGGCCTGGCGCTGATCGCCTATATCGGCGTGGAACTGCTGTGGGAGGGGCTGCAGGCCGCCAATGTGGCGCTGTCCCTCGGCCTGCCCATCCCGGCTCCGCATCCGCACTGAAACCAACCCGCCGGTAGCCTCGTCCCGCGCCGCGGCGCGGGATTGATGCGCCGGCGGCACCTCTCCTATACGGGGGCCGCATGGGGCTGCCGCGAAGGCCGCCCCGCCCTTGGGGAGACGCCTGCATGAACCTGACCCGCCGCGTGGCGTTCGCCGCCGCGCTCGCCGCCCCCCTGTCCTTCGCCCCCTTCGCGGCCGGACAGGCCCAGGCCCAGACCACCATCACCGTCCAGCACCCGCTGCCGCTGGCCAGCCACTACGGCGCCGGCGCCACCGCCTTCAAGGAAGCGCTGGAACGCGCCACGGGCGGGCGCTACCGCGTCAACATCCAGCGCAACGACAATGAGCGCGAGGCGATCGAGAGCGTGCAGATCGGCACGATCGAATGCTCCCTCACCTCCACCGGCCCGGTCGGCAACTTCGTGCCTGAAGTCCGCAACTTCGACGTGCCCTTCCTGTTCCGCGACTACGCCCATGCCCGCGGCGTGCTGGATGGGGAGATCGGCCAGCAGATGCTGGCGCGCTTCACCGCGCGCGGCCTGGTCGGCGTCGTCTGGATGGAGAACGGCTTCCGCCACCTGACGAATTCGCGGCGGGAGGTGAATGCCCCGGCCGACATCCGCGGCCTCAAGGTCCGCACGATGGAGAACCAGGTGCATATGCGCGCCTTCACGCAGCTGGGCGCGCTGCCGACGCCGATGGCCTTCTCCGAACTCGTCCCCGCCCTGCAGCAGGGCACGGTCGATGGGCAGGAGAACCCGATCGCGGTGATCCTGGCCAACAACCTGAACCAGGTGCAGCGCTTCCTGACGCTGACCGGCCACGTCTATTCCCCGGCCGTCCTGATCTGCAATCCGGGCCTGGTGAACCGCATGAACGCCGCCGACCGCGCGGCCTTCAACGAGGCCGCCCGCGCCGGCGCCGCCGCCAACCGCGCCAAGAACTCGGCCGATGAGGCCGCGGGCGTGGAGGAGCTGCGCCGCCGCGGCATGACCGTCGTGACGCAGGTGGACAGCGCCGCCTTCCAGCAGGCGCTGGCGCCCGGTGCCTCGCAGATCGAGCAGCAGCTGGACAGCGCGCTGCTGCGCCGCATCCGCGAATGGCGCGCGAACTGACCGGCAAAGGCCGGATGGACTGAGGGGGCGCGGGGACCACCCCGCGCCCCTGCTGCTTGAGGGGGTAGGCAGGCATGAATGCGATGAACACGCTGCCGCTGCAGGTGACGGGGGTGCTCACCCTCCTCGCCGTGGCGCTGGCGATCTGGGTGCGGGAGGGTGACGGCCCCCGCGCCGCCATGCGCGGGGCCATCCTCCGCCTCGACCGCCTGAGCACCGGCCTTGCCTCCATCATCGCCTGCCTCGCCCTCACCATCGCGGTCGCGGCGGGGCTCTGGCAGGTGGTCGCCCGCTTCGCGACCGAAACCCCGGCCGTCTGGTCCGAAGCGCTGGTCCGCACCGCGCTGATCTGGATGGCCTATCTCGGCCTGGCCGTCGCGCTGCGCGCCGGTGCCCTCGTCTCCATCGATGTCGCGCACCGCTATTCCCGCGGCGCGCTGCGGCGCTCGATCGAAGCGGCCTCGCTGGCCTGCTCGCTCTCCTTCATGGGGGTGATGTTCTGGTTCGGCTGGACCATGGCGCAGCGCGTGCAGTTCCAGGAAATGGCGGGGCTCGAGGTCTCGATGTCCTGGGGCTACGCCGCCATCCCGCTGGGCGCGGTCTTCGCCACGGTCGGCGCGCTGGCGCATTTCCTGGATCGCCGCAGCGAGGAACTGGAGAGCGCGGTATGAGTGGCATGATGCTCACCGTGATGCTGGTGCTCTTCGCCGCCAGCATCCCCGTCGCCATCGCGATCGGCCTTGCCGCCATCGTCGGCATCCAGGGCTATACCAGCTTCCCGCTGATCGTCGCCGCGCAGCAGCTCTTCGTGGCGCTGGACAAGTTCCCGCTGGCCGCCATCCCCTTCTTCATCCTGGCCGGCAACCTCATGGATGTCGGCGGCATCAGCCGGCGGCTGGTGGATTTCGCGAAGTCGATCGTGGGCGGCATCCAGGGCGGCCTGCCGGCCACCTGCGTCGTCACCTGCATGATCTTCGCCGCCATCAGCGGTTCCTCGGTCGCCACCACCTTCGCCATCGGCGCCATCATGATCCCGGCGCTGGTCCGCGCGGGCTACCCCGTGGCCTTCGCGGCCGCGCTGCAGGCGACGGCGGCGGAGCTCGGCGTCATCATCCCGCCCTCCATCCCGATGATCCTCTACGGCGTCACGACGCAGACCAGCATCCCGGAGCTGTTCATCGCGGGCTTCGGTCCGGGCTTCCTGATCGGGGCCGCGCTGATCGCCACCGTGCTGGTGTGGTGCCGCATCAAGGGCTGGGGGAAGAACGATGGCGATGGCCGCCTCCCCTTCCTCACCGCCACGCGCCAGGCCGGCTTCGCGCTCCTGATGCCCGTGGTCATCCTGGGCGGCATCTATGGCGGCATCACCACGCCGACCGAGGCCTCCGTCATCGCCGTCGTCTATGCCATCATCGTCGGCATGTTCCTGCACCGCGAACTCGGCTGGCGGGACCTCTATCCCATCTTCCGCAAGTCGGTGATCAGCAGCGCGGTGATCATGTTCATCATCGCCTGCGCCGCGCTCTTCTCCTGGCTGCTGAACCGCCAGGGCGTGCCGGACCTGGCCGCGGCCTGGCTGGTGGAGACCTTCAACGGCCCGGGCCTCTACCTGCTCGGCGTCAACATCTTCCTCTTCATCGTCGGCATGTTCGTGGAGACCTCGGCCTCCATCATCGTCCTCGCGCCCATCCTGCAGGAAGCGGCGGAGCGCTTCGGCATCGATGGCGTGCATTTCGGCACGATCATGGTGGTGAACCTGGCCATGGGCATGATCACGCCGCCCTTCGGCGTGAACCTCTTCGCCGCGGCACAGGTGGCGAACACCAGCGTCGACCAGATGATGCGCTATCTGCCCATCTTCATCGGCGTCATCTTCGCCTGCCTGATGGTCATCACCTACGTGCCCTGGATCACGCTGTCCCTGCCGCATTTGGTGTTCCGGTGACGGAGGATCCCGCCACCGCGGGCGGCGCCGGGGACCTGCCGTCCCTGGCGCCGAAGCGCGGGGCGGACCGGCCCGCGCGGCTGATGGCGGGGCCCGCCGCGCTGGCGCATCTGCGCCGCGATCCCGTGCTGAAGCGCGTGATCCGCCAGATCGGCCCCTGCACGCTGCGGCCCGTGAGCCGCGAACCCTATGAGGCGCTGGTCCGCGCCATCGCCCACCAGCAGGTGCATGGGAAGGCGGCGGAGGCGATCCTCGGCCGCTTCGTCGCCCTCTTCCCCGGCCAGGATTTCCCGCCCGCGACGCAGGTGCTGGAAGCGCCGGTGGAGGCGCTGCGCGGCTGCGGCTTCTCCGGCGCCAAGGTCGCCGCCATCCGCGACATCGCGGAGAAATCGGTCGCCGGCCTGGTCCCCACCCGCGCCGCCGCCGCGCGCCTGCCGGACGACAGGCTGATCGAGCGCCTGGTGCAGATCAGGGGGGTGGGCCGCTGGACGGTGGAGATGCTGCTGATCTTCACCCTCGGCCGGCGCGACATCCTGCCGATCGACGATTTCGGCGTGCGGGAGGGCTGGAAGGTCGCCGCCCGCCTCGACGCGCAGCCGAAGCCCAAGGAACTCGCCGCCATCGGCGAAGCCTGGTCGCCCTTCCGCAGCATCGCCGCCTGGTATTTGTGGCGCGCCGCGGATGCCGCCAAGGCCAGCACCTTCAAGCCGCAATAGCGCCCTTCTTCGAAACCCCGCCCTTCTTCGAATATCGGCGTTGACACCCCGAAGCCGCCATCGCGAGATGGCGGGCAACAAGGGGGAACGCATCCATGGCCATCACGCTCCGGCGCCGCGCGGCGCTGATCCTGCCGCTCCTCTCGCCCGCCATCGCCCGCGCCCAGGCGCCGCTCCGCCTCAGCGTCTTCCCCTCCGGCAGCAACTGGCCGATCTGGGTGGCGCAGGAGAAGGGCTTCTTCCAGCACCACGGCGTGGCACTGGCCGTGACGCCGACGCCGAGTTCAAGCGCCCAGTTCACCGCGCTGATGAACGGCACGGCGGACATCGCCAGCACCGCGATCGACAACGTCATCGCCTATGTCGAGGGCCAGGGAGAGGCCCCCGGCGCCGCGGCCAACCCGCCGGACATCGTCGCCGTGGCCGGCATCAACAACGGCTTCCTGCGCCTGGTCACCGCGCCCGATGTGCGCAGCTTCGCCGACCTGCGCGGCCGGGACCTTTCCGTCGATGCGCTGACCACCGGCTTCGCCTTCGTGCTGCGCCGCCTGCTGGAACGCGGCGGCCTGGCGGAGGGCGAGGCCCGCCTGGTGCGCGTCGGCGGCACGACGCAGCGCCTGGAAGCCCTCTTCGCCGGCCGCCAGGCGGGCACGCTGCTGACCGTGCCGCTGGATGCGGTCGCGGCGCAACGCGGCTTCACCATCCTGGCCGACCCCAGCGAGGCGCTGGGCGCCTACCAGGGCCTGACCTTCGCGCTGAAGCGCGACCGCGCGGCCGCGGAGCGCCCCCGCCTCGTCGCCTTCCTCCGCGCCTATCTCGACGCCCTCGGCTGGCTCTACGCGGCCCCGAACCGGGCGGAGGCCGTGGCGATCATGGGCCGCAACCTGCCGGAGGTGACGCCCGCCCTGGCGGAGGCCTCCTACGACGCCATGCTGCACCCCGTGACGGGCTTCCCCCGCCGCGCGGCGCTGGACATGCCGGGCATCGCCACCGCGCTGTCGCTTCGCGCCGCCTATGGCCCGCAGGGCCGGCCGCTGTCGGACCCCGAACGCTACGTGGATCGCCGCTACCTGGCCGAGGCGCTGGGCTGATCGGGCAGCAGTCGGCCCAGCAGCGTCGGGATGCTTTCGCGGAACGGGAAGAAGCCCTTGGTCGCGCGCGGCCAGCAGGCCTCGTCCCAGTCCCGCCGCAGGCGGCGCATCGCCACGCCACTGCCGGCCAGCCTGTCCGCCGTCCAGCCGACCGGGGCCCAGGGCGTGACCACCGGCAGCCCATGGCCGGCCGCCCAGGCCGGCAGGTCCGTGACCGCGATGCGCGCCGCCGGCATCCCCCAGCGGGCGGCGGCGCGGGCCAGCCCATCCGCCAGCGCAGCCTCCACGCCCTGCGCCACCAGCGAAGAGCATCCGAGCGGCGACCGCGCCTCCGGCACCGCGACGCCCGCGATGGCGGCGACGCGCGCGCCCGCCGGCAGCAGGCTTTCGGGGTGCAGGTCGTCCTCATGCAGCAGCAGCGCGAAGGGGCCCTCCGGCAGCCGGTCCGCGCCGGGCAGCGCGCCCGGGCGCGGCGGCGGCGGGGCCTCGACCGGGGCCGGATCCTCCTCCAGCTCCCCCGCCGGGTCGAAGCGCCCCTCCGTGTAGCGGGCGATGTTCGAGGCCCGCGCCACATAGTGCTTGCCCGGCGTCTGGATGCCCGCCACCCAGCGCCAGGACAGCGTGTTGGAAGCCGCGTCCCCGTCCCGCAGGTGCCGCAGCATGAAGTCGGCGCCCAGCGTCCAGGGCAGCCTCAGCGTGAAGATCCAGATGCTGGCGAACCACATGCGGGCGTGGTTGTGCAGCCACCCCGCCTCCCGCAGCTCCGCCACCCAGGCATCGAAGCACGCGATGCCCGTCGCGCCGCCTTCCGCCCGCGCCAGCGCGTTGCCCCGGATCGCCGCGCGATCCGCGTCGCGCGCCGCCTGGTAGGCCCTCCACATCCCCGGCCGCAGCTCGAGAAAACCCTTCCAGTAGCTGCGCCAGAACACCTCCTGGATGAATTTCTCCGCACCCCGCGGACCATGGGCGGCCACCGCCGCGCCCGCCACCTCCGCCTCCGTCACCAGGCGGTGGCGGATGGCGGGGGAAAGCCAGGAGACATCGCGCCGCTGCCCGGGCCCGGGGTCGGTGTTGCGGCCCTCCGCGTAGTGGCGCCCCATGCGGGGGGTGAAATCGCGCAGGCGCTGCAGGGCCGCCGCGCGGTCGGCCGGGAAGGGTTCAGTCATGCCGCGCCATCTTGGGCCGAAGCCCCGCGCGGCAAGCCGCCACCCGTCAGCCCGGCGCCGGTTCCAGCGTGATGCGGAAGATCGCCCCCGCCGCGCCGTTCTCCGCCTCGATCGTCCCGCCCATGGAGGTGACGAGCCCGTGGCAGATGGACAGGCCGAGACCCGTGCCGCGATCCGGCCCCTTGGTGGTGACGAAGGGCTGGAACAGCCGCGCCATGACGGAGGACGGGATGCCGCCCGCATCATCCGTCACCTCCATCACCACCTGGCCTTCCACGGCCTGGCAGGCGGTGATGCCGATGCGGCCGCCGGGCCCTCCCCGGCTGCTGGCCAGCGCGTCGCGCGCATTGGCCAGCAGGTTCAGCAGCACCTGTTCCAGCGCCATGCCGTCGCCCCGCACCGGCGGCAGGCCGGGCGCCAGGTGCAGGGCCAGCTCGATGCTCGCCTCCCGCAGCGCGCCGCCCATCAGCGTCAGCGCGCCCTCCACCGCGGCCGGCACATCGGCCGTGGCATCCGCATCCGCGCTTTCGCCACCGCGCGCGAAGCGGCGCAGATGGTCGATCAGCACGCCACCCCGCGCCGCCTGGTCCGCGATGCGGCCCAGCCGCACCAGCGCGGCCGCGGTGTCGCCCCGCTCCGCCGCGCGCCGCGCATTGGCCGCCGCCAGCGCGATGGCGGTCAGGGGCTGCTTCAGCTCATGCGCCAGCCCCGCCGCCATCTCGCCGAGCGAGGTCAGCCGCCCCGCCGCCGCGGCGCGCGCCTCGGCCGCCCGCTCCGCCGTCACGTCCATCACGGTGACCACGCAGCCCCCGCTCGGCAGGCGCTGCGCCGCCACGTCCAGGCGCCGCCGGTCCTCGGTGAAGATCTCCTCCCGCGCCGGCCCGGCCTGGCCATCCACCCGCGCGATCCGCGCCGCCAGCAGCTTCTGCAGGTCCGCGCCCGGGTGCAGCCCGGCCGCCTGTTCGGTCGCCAGCTGTTCGGCGTGGGAGATGCCGGGCACCAGCGTGCCGGGCGGCAGGCCCAGGATGTCGTGGTAGCGACGGTTCACCACCACCAGCCGGTCCTGCCGGTCATAGAGGCAGAGGCCCTGCAGCATGTTGTCGAGCGCGGCCTCGAACCGCAGGTTCTGCACCCGCAAATTCTCCACGAGCCCCTCCAGCCGCCGGTTCGCGCCCTCCAGCTCCTCCGCCATCAGCGAGATCGCGCGGTCCGTCCGCTCCCGGTCCCGGGCCGAATCCTCGTACCAGGCCACCACCAGCTGCTGCAGCTGGTCGAGGTCGATGCTGCCATCGCCACGGGTGGCGCGCGCCAGCTGCCGGCGGAACAGCCGTTCGGCGGCCATGGTCGAATCCCTCATGGCGTCGCCTCCGCCAGGGTCAGCACCGTCATGGTCTGGTTGTGCAATTCGCTGCGGCCGCTGACGGGGTGCGGCGCGATCTCCCCGTAGGAGTAGAAGCCGAGCACCCGCATGGCGGGCGGCAGGCATTCCCGCGCGGCCAGCACCTCCTCCTCCACCCGCTGGCCCATCATCAGCCGGCGGCCGACGCAGCTGACGATGAAGGCCGCGCCGTCGCCGGCCAGGCCCTGCCCGCCCTTCGCGCGGCCCGCCGCCGCCGCGGCGCCATCGGCCAGGCCGCCGAACCGCCCCCGCATGAGCTGCGCCCGCCATCCGACCGGCAGGTCGGCGGCGAAGATCAGGCTCCGCGACTCCCGGTCCACCGCCAGCAGGGTGCGCAGCACGTCGTGCCGCGGCTCCTCCGCATCCCAGATCCGCAGCGGGTAGAGCAGCCCCGTCCCCGGCAGGCCGGCCGCTTCCGGCCCCAGGTAGCGTTCATAGAGGTCGAGCGCCGGTTCCCCATCCAGCTCCCGCAGCACCCGCCCCTCGGAGGCGGTGATGGACCGCAGCGGCCCGAAGGCGTCCCAGCCGGAGGCGCAGCCATGCCCGAAGCGGATATCGGGCCCCGCGAAGCCGATCGCGGCGACCAGGCCGGGCATCGGCATCTCCGCCCCCGCCCCCACCAGCGTGCGGCGGAAATGCGGGCCATCCCCGGCCAGCCCGCCCACGATGGGCACGGCGGCGCCCACCGCCTCCTGAAGCCCCGCGACCAGGTCGCCGGCATTCACCGCCAGCCCCTCCGCGATCAGCAGCACGCCCGCCAGGTCCGGCGCCGCCAGCGCCGCGCCCAGGCGCCGGCCGCAGGCGCGGGATGCGCCCTCGCCGGCCACGCGCTCCGTCGCCAGGCGCAGCCGCGTCGTGTCGAATTCCAGCTTCAGCGCCTGGACGCCCGCATCCACCACATCGGCATCGTCGATCTGCCCGCCGGTGCTGCACCCCGCGACGATCGCGCCGGGGAAGGCGGCCTGCAATTCGCGGTGCCGCGCCCCGCTCTCCAGCGCCTCCCGCCACGCGACGTAGAGGACGAGGCAGGCGCGCCCCGCCGGTGCCGGGACCAGCCCGCGCCATCCCTCCGTCGGCGACCATCGCAGGGTGAGCGCACGCATTCCATCGACCCCTTCCGGCACGTCCCCCGGGGCATGTCCCCGGTCCGCCATGCCAAGACCGGCACATTACGCAGCCGCAGCCTTCCTGGCCGTTACCGCGGCATGGACGGAAGGGCCCGGGGAAGCGAGTCGGGGTTTGTCACGAACTGTCGGCGCCGGGGGTCAGGCGGGGGCCAGGAACCCCTCCACCGCCGCCAGGAAGGCGCGCGGATTCTCCGCATGCAGCCAGTGCCCGGCCGCGATGGTCGCGAAGCGCGCCGCCGGGAACAGCGCCAGGATCGCCGGGTGATGCGCCGGCTTCACATAGGCGGAGGCATCGCCGGACAGCACCAGCACCGGCCCCGCATAGCGCCCGGCCAGGTCGGGCCAGCCGCCAATCTCCCCCATCCCCGCCGCGATCTCCTCCAGCCCGATCCGCCAGCGCGGCGGGGATTCGGCGAAGACCAGGTTCTGCAGCAGGAAGGCGCGCAGCGGCGCTTCCGGCACCGCCTCCAGCAGCGCGGCATCGGCATCGCGCCGCGCCAGGCCATCGCGCAGCGGGATCGCCCGCATGGCGGCGATGTAGCGGGTGAAGACGGGCGTGGGGTAGGTGACCGGCGCGATATCCGCCACCAGCAGCCGCGCCACCCCCTCCGGCCGCGCCAGCGCCAGCGCCATCGCCACCTTGCCGCCCATGGAATGGCCGATCACGGCAGCGGGCCAGGCGCCCTCGGCCTCCAGCGTCTCCGCCACATCGGCGGCCATGGCGGCGTAGCCCATGCCCGCGGCATGCGGGGATTGCCCGTGGTTGCGCAGGTCCAGCGCCAGCACCCGGTGCCCCCGGGCCGCGATCGCCTTCTGGATCGCGCCGAAATTCTGCGCCGCGCCCAGCAGCCCGTGCAGCAGCACCACCGGCGGGCCCTCCCCCGCCGCGATGACGTTCAGCCGCATCGCGGCACCTCCCTCAACCCAGTGCCGCCAGCACGACGGAGGCGACGATCAGGATGCCGCCCAGGATCACGTCCCAGCCGATCGGCTCCCCGAGCCAGAGCGCGGAGATGGTGACGCCGAAGGCCGGCACCATCAGGAAGCCGACGGA
Source organism: Falsiroseomonas ponticola (assembly GCF_016805305.1). GTDB lineage: Bacteria > Pseudomonadota > Alphaproteobacteria > Acetobacterales > Acetobacteraceae > Falsiroseomonas > Falsiroseomonas ponticola. Next base: position 156,889 of record NZ_JAERQN010000004.1, read on the forward strand.
GGCGACCGCGCCCGGCAGCTTCCGCCCGGCCTCGATCACGCACCAGGTGCCGATCGGCGCGGCGAAGAAGCCGATGTAGAGCAGGTAGGGCCAGGAGGAGAGGCCGACGCCGCCATCGGGTTCCATGATCTGCGCCAGCGGCGCCAGCAGCAGCGCGCCGATGCCGAAGCACCAGGGCAGCAATTCGAACATCGGGGTCTTCGGCGGCCATTTCCGGCTGGCGATGATGGCGATGGTCCAGAGCAGCCCGGCCAGCACCAGCATCAGGTGGCCGACCAGCGCGTCATGCGACGACCAGTCCACCGCCCAGGGCCCGATCAGCACCCCCGCCCCCGCCAGGCCGAGCCCCGCCGCCGCCCAGCGCTGCGCGGACACCTTCTCCCCCAGCACCAGCACGGAGAGCGGGATGAGCCAGTAGGTCACGACATTGGACAGCACCGCGGTCCGCCCCGCCGGCACCAGCGCCACCGCCAGATGCGTCAGCGCGAAGAAGGCACCGAGCTGGAAGATGCCGAGGAAGGCGACCGTCAGCCGGTCCTCCGCCCGCGGCAGGCGCAGCCGCCCGAGGCAGGCCAGCAGGATCGCGGCCCCCAGCGCCGCGAGCGCCGAGCGCCCGGTGCCGAACCACAGCGGCGACGCGTCCGCCAGCGCGGCCTTGGTGATCGGCCAGGCGCCACCGAACAGGATGACGGCCGCGAAGAGCAGCCGGAAGGCGGAGGCCATGGGCATTGGGGCGGCAGCCTAGACGTGCGACGCGCGTTGCGGATAGCCCGCCGCGCGCGGAAGCGCCGCACCCATGGCCGGCGGGCTCAACCGGATGCCAGGGCGGCGCGCATCGCCAGCGCTTCCGCCGCCGGCCCGCCCGCCGCGCGCGGCATCAGGTCGGCTTCCGTCACCAGCGCACCCGCCGCCACGTCGCGCGCCAGCGCGACGCCATGCGCCAGCCCGATCGGCACGGCGCCCAGCGCCTGGGACCGCGCGGCCGGGATGCACTTGCCCCAGACGGTCGCGCCCCCTTCCCCGTCCAGCACCTCGCCCCGCTTCAGCGCGCGCTTCGCCACCGCGACGCAATCCGCCGACCAGGTCTCCGAACAGCCCGTCGGTTCGCGGCGCAGCGCGGCGGAGGCGACGGAGACGCCGAGTTCGAGCCCGATGAAGTGATAGGGCCGCCACAGCGCCGCATAGCGGCCGGAGGGATCGGTCGCGACGCCGTATTCCGCGAAGCAGCGCCGCGCGTACTCCGTCTCCCCCTCGAACACCACATAGACGCCCCAGCGGAGGTTGTCGGGAATCTCCTGCCCCTCGCGGGTCAGGGAGGAGATGACCTCCACCATGCCCTTGCGCGGCAGGATGCCCCCCTCATTGTGCGGCCGCAGCAGCGACGGCAATTCGCCAGTGCCGCAGGGCGGGAAGGCGAGGCCATCCTCCGGCGGCGCCAGCCCCGTGGCATTGGCGATGGCCGCCATCTCGATCCCCGACTTGGTGCCATCGAGGAAGCTGTTGAACATGCGCGGGTTCATGCCCCCCGCCTCGGCCTGCTCCGCGCTCAGCCCGTAGAAGTCCCACACCGTCTCCGGCGTGGAGGCATGGTAGTGCGGCAGGTACTTCGTGCCCTTGCCCGCCGCGACGATGGAAAAGCCGCCGGCGCGGATCGTATCCACCATCTCCGCCACCAGCGCGGGCTGGTCGCCATAGGCCATGGAATAGACCACGCCCGCCGCCGCCGCTTCCCGCGCCAGCACCGGCCCGGCCAGCACATCGGCCTCGACGTTCACCATCACCACATGCTTGCCGTGGCGGATGGCGTGCCGGGCGTGGCGCAGCCCGGCGGCGGGGTCGCCCGTGGCCTCCACCACCACCTCGACCTCGGGCGCGGCGATCAGCGCCAGGCTGTCCTCGGTCAGCCAGGTGGCGCCCGTGCGCGCCGCGGTCGCGGCATCCGGCGCGGCGGAAGCCTCCGCGCCCCAGCCGATGCGCGCCAGCGCGGCCCGCGCGCGGGGGACCGACAGGTCGGCGATGCCCAGCACATGCAGCCCCGGCGTGCGCGGCGCCTGGTGCAGGAACATCGATCCGAACTTGCCGGCGCCGATCACGGCGACCCGCACGGGCCGCCCTTCGGCCGCGCGCTTCAGCAGCAGGCGATGCAGGTTCATGGCGCGCTCCGGCCCTTCGTCGTCACGGCTGGGTCCATTGCCGCGGCCCCCATCCCGGCAGGTGGATGGGGCTGCCCGGGCGGCGGAAGGCCATGATGACGCCCGTCGCCACCAGCAGCACCGCCAGCCCCTGCGCCGCGCCGCGCGCCGTCCGCCCGCGCAGCGCGGCACTCAGCGCCAGGATCGCCACGCCCAGCACCATCGGCACCCAGTGCATTCAGCCGACCGTCAGCATGATCTTGCCGACATGCGCGCTGCTTTCCATCAGCGCATGCGCTTCCGCCGCACGCTCCAGCGGGAAGGTCGCGTGGATGCGCGGGCCGGCCTTGCCGGCTTCCAGCAGCGGCCAGACCTTCGCCTCCAGCGCCTGCGCGATCCGGCCCTTCTCCGCCGTCGTGCGCGGCCGCATCGTGCTGCCCGTCACGGTCAGGCGCTTCACCATGATGGGGCGCAGATCGACGCTGTCCGCGACATGCCCGTTGAGGAAGGCGATCATCACCAGCCGCCCATCCAGCTTCAGGCAGCGGATGTTCTTCGCGAAATAGGGCGCGCCGACCATATCCAGCACGACATCCACGCCCTTGCCGCCGGTCTGCGCCTTCACCGCCTCGAAGAAATCCTCGCTGCGGTAGTCGATGGCGTGGTCGGCGCCGATCTCCCGGCACGCCGCCACCTTCGCCGGGCTGCCCGCCGTGGCGAAGACCGTCGCGCCGAAGGCCTTGGCCAGCTGGATCGCGGTGACGCCGATACCGCTGGTGCCGCCATGGACCAGCACGCTCTCCCCCGCCTGCAGCCGCCCATGGCCGAACAGGTTGGCCCAGACGGTGAAGTAGGTCTCCGGCAGCGCCGCCGCGCGCAGCGCGTCATAGCCCGCCGGCCAGGGCAGGGTCTGCGCTTCCGGCGCCGCCGCGTATTCGGCATAGGCGCCGCCATTGGTCAGCGCGCAGACCCGGTCGCCCGCCTTCCAGCGCGTGACGGCGGCGCCCACGGCCACCACCTCTCCCGCGCATTCCAGGCCGATCACCGGGCTCGCGCCCGGCGGCGGCGGATAGCTGCCGCTGCGCTGCGCGACGTCCGGCCGGTTCACGCCGATGGCCATGGTGCGGATCAGCACCTCATCCGCCCGCGGTGCCGGCACGGGCCCGCGCGCGGGCACCAGAACCTCCGGCCCGCCGCCTGCCCCATGGTCGATCAGCAGCATCTCCGCGGGCAGCTCCGGCATGCACGGCTCCTTCGTCATCGCAGGGCATCATGCCCCCGTCTTGGGCAGCAGGAGGGACCATGCGGCGAGGCGCAGCGTCAAGGCCCGGCTCCATCACACCCGGCCGCGCATCGTCCCGTGAATTGGGACGAAAGAACGATCCTGGCGCAGGCCCGGGCTTGCGCGCCCGCGGCGGCCCATGGGAACCTGCGGGTCGTGGCCTCGGGGGCGTGAACAGCATGCAGCGTATCGGCCGCCGGGCCTTCGTCGGGCTGGCCGGTGCGGCATGGGTGGCCCGAACCGGCCACGCCCAGGCGCCGGCGCAGGACCTCCGCCTCGGCGCCATCTTCCCGCTCTCCGGGCCCTCCGGCCTGCTCGGCGACGAGTGCTTCCGCGGCGTCGAACTCGCGGTGGAGGAGCGCAACGCCGCCGGCGGCGTGTTCGGCCGTCCGGTGCGGCTGGTGCGCGCCGATGCACCGGACGATGCCGCCGCCGCCGCCGAGGCACGCCGCCTGGCCCAGGGGAATGAGCGCGTGGCCGCCTTCCTCGGCAGCTTCGCCACCCCCATCGCGTTGCCGGCCAGCCAGGTCGCCGAACTCGCCGGCATTCCGTATTTCGAGCTCGGTGCCCTGGCCGATGCGGTGATGGAGCGCGGCTTTCGCTGGACCTTCCGCCTCTCTCCCCGCGCCGCCGATTTCGCCGCGACCGCGATCGATGCCGTCAGCGGCATCGTCGCGCCCTCGCTCGGCGTCGCGCCCGATGCGCTCCGGATCGCGATCCTGCATGAGGAAGCGGCCGGCGGGCAGAGCGTCGGCGCGGCGCAGGAAGCGCTGATCCGCGTGCGGTCGCTGACGCTGGTGGAACGCATCGCCTATGCCCCCCGCCCCGCGGACCTGACGGCCGTGGTGGCCCGCCTGCGGGGGCAGGAGGCGCAGGTGGTCCTGCATTGCGGCGCGCCGGGGGACGAGGTCTCCCTGTTCCGTGCGCTCCGTGATGCCGGCTGGCGCCCCCGAATGGTGATCGGCGCCGCCGGCGGCTACGGACTGACGGAAAGCGCGCGCAGCATCGGCGACGACATGCTGGGCACGATGAGCGCGGACTGGACGCCCTTCGAGGTGAATGAGCGGATCGCCCCCGGCGCCCGCGCCTTCCCCGACCTCTACCTGCGCCGCTACGGCGCGGAACCGCGCTCCGGCCACGGCCTGGCCGCCTTTGCCGGGGCGCGCGTCGTGCTCGATGCGCTGCACCGCGCCGGATCGACGGAGCGCGACCGCATCCGCGCCGCCGTGCAGGCGACCGACCTGGCGGAGGGCACGACGCCCGCCGGCTGGGGCGTGCGCTTCGACGATCGCGGCCAGAACCTGCGCGCCGCCCCCGTGCTGTGCCAGTGGCAGGCGGCACCCGCCGGCGGCCTGCGCCAGGTCGCCATCGGCCCCGCAGCCGCGGCGGTGGCGGATGCCCTGCCGCGGCTCGGGGGGTAGCGCCCTCAGTTCGCGGTGATGTTCGCCGCCCGCACCAGCGGCTCCCACACCGCCATCTCGCTCCGCAGATAGGCGGCGGCCGAAGCGGGCGTGCTTTCCGGCACCAGCTGCATCGCCAGCTCCGTCAGCTTCGCCTGCACCGCCGGCAGCGCCACCGCCTGCGCCACCGCGCGCGCCAGCGCATCCACCACCGGCTGCGGCGTGCCGCTGCGCACCATCACCATGTGCCAGGTATAGGCCTCGTAGCCCGCCACCCCCTGCTCGATCATGGTCGGGATATTGGGCGCGAGCGGCGAGCGCTGGCGGGTGCTGATGCCGAGCGCCCGCAGCTCCCCCGACCGCGCATAGGGCAGCGCGGAGGCCGCGATGTCGAAGATCATCGGGATGCGGCCCGACAGCACGTCCGGCATGGCGGCGGAGGATCCGCGGAAGGGCACATGGTTCACGCGCAGCCCGCCGGCCGCATGCATGAACAGCTCCGTCGCCAGGTGCACCGCGCCGCCATTGCCGGAGGAGGCGTAGTCGTAGCGCCCCGGATTGGCGCGGATCACCTCGATGAACTCGCGCAGGTTGGTGGCGGGGAAGCTGTTGTGCACCAGCAGGATCACCGGCACCTGCCCCACCAGCGACACCGGCGTGAAATCGGCGATCGGGTCGAAGGGCAGGCGCGGGAACATCGCCCGCGTCACCGCATGGGCGACGGTGGTGTAGAGGACGGTGTGCCCGTCCTGCGGCCCCTTCGCGACCGCGTCGGTCCCGACGACGACGCCTGATCCCGTGCGGTTCTCCACCACCACGCGCTGCGGCAGCAGCTTCGACATCTCCTCCGCCAGCAGGCGCGCCGGCACGTCGGTGGGGCCACCGGCGGCGAAGGGCACGATCATGCGGATGGGCTGGGTCGGCCAGGCCCCCGCGGCGCTGCCCTGCGCATGGGCGGCGGAGCCGAGCATGGGCGCTGCCAGCGCGCCGGCCCCGAGGGCGAGCACGCTGCGGCGGCGAATGGTCGGATGCGTCATCGACGAAGTCTCCCTTGGCCTTGTGGCGGCCGTTTCAGTCCTGGACGGACTGATGATGGGGAGACTCCTCGCCCGCGGCAACCGCCGATGTCCCGCCATCCGGGACACCGGCAGGGCCGCGCCGGGTCAATCCACGCGGACATTGGCCTCCCGGATCAGGCCTTCCCACTTCACCGTCTCCCGCCGCAGCCAGTCCGCGGCGCTGGCCGGGGTGCTGTCGCTGACCAGGCGCATCGCCAGGTCCGACAGGCGCCGCTGGACGGAGGCATCGGCCGCCACGCGGTTGAAGGCCTGGTTCACCGCCGTGATGACCGGCTCCGGCGTGCCGGACGGCGCCATGACCATGTGCCAGGTATAGGCCTCGAGACCCGGGAACCCGGCCTCGGCCGTCGTCGGCACGTCCGGCAGCTGCGGCAGGCGGCGGCTGTCCATCACCGCCAGGCCCCGCGTCTCGCCCCGCTGCACATAGGGCACGGCGGAGGTCGCGACATCGACGATGATGGGGATGGTGCCGTTCAGTACGTCCGGCATGGCGGCCGCCGTGCCGCGATAGGGGATGTGGTTCCCGCGCACGCCCATCTGGCGCAGCATCAGCTCCGTCGCCAGGTGCAGCGCGCCGCCATTGCCGGAGGAGGCGTAGTCCAGCCCGTTGCGCTCCGCCCGCAGCCGCGCCTGCAGTTCCTGCAGGGTCCGCGCCGGGAAGTCCTTGCCGACGGTGATCACCATCGGAATCACGCCGACCAGCGCCACTGGCACGAGGTCCGCCTGCGGGTCGAAGGGCAGGCGCGGGAACAACGGCCGCAGCGAGGCATGGGCGACCGTCGTGTAGAGCAGCGTATGCCCGTCCTTCGGCGCCTTCGCGGCCATGTCGGTGCCGACGACGACCCCGGCGCCCGTCCGGTTCTCCACGATCACGCGCTGCGGCAGCGCCTTGCCGATCTCCTCCGCGAACAGCCGGGCGGGAATGTCGGTCGGCCCGCCGGCGGCGAAGGGCACCACCAGGCGGATGGGCTGGTTCGGCCAGGCACCCTGGGCGAAGGCGGGGGCAGCGAGGGGGGCAGCGAGCGCGACCGCGCCGGCGCCCAGAAGGTGGCGTCGAAGCATGGGACGGTTCTCCAGGACAGGACCCGCCAGCGCGTCAGCACCGCGGGGGTTCCGTGCCTCTGCCGTCCCGGACCTTCCCGGTCAATCGTCCGGCTTGGTCAAGCTCTCGTAGAGGTCCGGGTCCGTCGCCCCCTCCGTCCCGAACAGCAGCACCCGGCTCTGGCCGTCCAGGCCCAGCAGCCCGCGGGACATCGGATCGGCCGCCGCCAGCAGCAGCGCCGCGAGGCCCGCCACCGCGCTCTCCCCGGCCACCACCGGCGGCTTGCGGCGGGCCAGCAGCCGCATGCAATCCACCGCGCTGGCATCCGGCACCGCCGTGAAGGCGTAGGTCCCGCGCTCCAGCTCCTGCCAGGCCAGCAGGCTCGGCTCCCCGCAGGCCAGCCCCGCCATCAGCGTGTCGAGCTCCCCGGGGACGGAAACCGCCTCCCCCGCCTCGGCGCTCGCCAGCAGGCAGGCGGCCTTCTCGGGCTCCGCCACGATCACCCGGGGGCCGGCGCCGAAGCGCGCCCGCATCTGGATCGCGACCGCCGCCGCCACGCCGCCGACGCCGCCCTGGATGAAGACATGCGTCGGCGCCTTCCCCTCCAGCTGCTCCGCCGCCTCATCGGCCATGACGCGGTAGCCCTGCATCACGTCGCGCGGCACCTCCGTATAGCCTTCGTAGGAGGTGTCGGAGACGACGAACCAGTTCTCCCGCTCCGCCGTATGGGCGGCGGCGCGCACGGCATCGTCATAGGTCCCCGGCACCACCCGGATCTCCGCGCCGTATTTCGCGATGGCGTCGCGGCGGCCCTGGCTGACGGTTTCGTGCACGAAGATCACGCAGCGGCAGCCGAAGCGCTGCGCACCCCAGGCGACGGACCGGCCGTGGTTGCCATCGGTCGCGCAGGTCACCGTGATGGCGTGCGTGGCCTCCCGGTGAGTCCCCGCCGCCAGATCGGCGGAGCTGGCCGCATTCGCGACGCCCCGGCGCGCCAGCTCCGTCACCAGCAGCCGCAGCACCGCATAGGCGCCCCCCAGCGCCTTGAAGCTGCCGAGCCCGAAGCGCGGCCCCTCATCCTTCCAGTGCACGGCCGCGACCCGCGCCGCCTTCGCCACATCCTCCAGCGCCAGCAGCGGCGTCACCGCATAGCCGTCCCAGGCGGTGATCTCCGCCTTCGCGCGGCGGAAGCCGCCATCCGGCAGCACGACGACGCCCGGCGTGCCGTGCCGGCGGTTGAGAAGCAGGCGGTAGGGGCGGTCGGGGATCATGCCCCCACCTTGGCGCGGCGGCGCCGGGGCGGCAACGTGGCGCCCGGATTCGATGCGGGGGCGACGATGCAGGTCACGATCCTGGGTGGCGGGGGGTTCCTCGGGCGCAAGCTGGCGGCCCGCTTCGCCGCCGATGGCGCCATCGGGGGCAAGCCCATCACCGGCCTCACGCTGTTCGACCTGAACCAGCCCGCGCCGCTGGATGCCCCCTTCCCCGTGCGCTGCCTGGCCGGTGACGTCGCCGATGTGGCGACGCTGAAGGCCGCGATCCCCCCCGGCACCACCACCATCATCCACCTGGCCGCCGTGGTCAGCGCGGCGGCGGAGGCCGATTACGACCTCGGCATCCGGGTCAACATCACCGGCACCCAGGCGCTGATCGAGGCCTGCCGCGCCCTGCCCGCGCCCCCGCGAATCGTCTTCACCTCCTCCGTCGCCTCCTTCGATGGCGGGCAGGATGCGATGGTGCCGGATGAGGGGCGCCAGCTTCCCACCAACAGCTACGGCGCGCAGAAGGCGATCGGGGAGCTGCTGCTGGCCGATGCCACCCGCCGCGGCTTCCTCGACGTCGTCTCCATCCGCCTGCCGACCGTCATGGTCCGCCCCGGCCGCCCCAACCGCGCCGCCAGCTCCTTCGTCTCCGCCGTGCTGCGCGAACCCCTGCTCGGCCTGCCCGCGCAGTACCCGGTGCCGGACGACTTCAAGGTCTGGGTCTGCTCCCCCCGCCGCGCGGTGGACTGGCTGGCCCATGCCGCGGCGATGGACACGGCGCCGCTCGGCCGCGACCGCGGCATCAACCCGCCCGGCATCTCCGCCAGCATCGCGGAGATGCTGGATGCCCTCGCCGCCGTCGCGGGGCCGGAGGCCCGGGCCCTGGCGAAGCGCGTGCCGGATGCGGAGGTGGAGGCGATCGTCGCCGGCTGGCCCGCCGCCTTCGCCGCAACCCGCGCCCCCGGCCTCGGCTTCGTCGTCTCGGAGACGCTGGAGGAGCTGGTCCGCGCCTTCATCGCGGATGACCTCGACGCCACGCGGCGCGACCGGGGCATGGCCTGACCCTTTCGCGCCATGCGTGCCTCCCTCCGCCTGCTGCCCGCCGTGATCCTCGCGGCCTGCGCCGCCCCCGAAAGCCCCGCGGCCCCGGCCGCGCCGGGCACCGGCGGCTGGGCCGCCCGCATCGGCGCCGGCACCTGCCTGCTGGAAGCCGCGACCGCGGCGGGCAAGGTCCAGATGGTCGCGCGGCCGGCCACGGTCGCCTTCGCCATGGGCCGCATGGACGGCGCCGGGCCGCGGCTCGATCCCGCCAGGACCGCGACGATGATCTTCGAAGGGCCCGGGGCAGGCTGGTCCATCACCGGGCTTCCCGTCGCGCCGCGCTCCTTCGGCTTCTCCCGCCCCCGCCCGGAAGGCGGGCTGGAGATCCTGCGCGCCACCCTGCCCGGCGGCACCTTCCGCGCGCCCGAACTGGACCTGGCCATCCCCATCCCCCCGGCCGGTGAGGTGGGGGAAGCCTTCCTGCGCTGCGTGGAGGCGCTGACCGACAAGCCGCTGACCGCGCCGGCGGAGGCCGGCCCGAAGGCGCGCTGACCATCGCCCTTGCCGCCTCCTGCGGCGCCCTCCATCCTCCCCGCCAAGACCCAGGGAGGAACCACCATGACCACCCGCCGCGCCCTGCTGGGCGCCGCCGCCGGCGCGACGCTGCTCGCCGCGCCCCGCATCGCCCTGGCCGCCTGGCCCGCCGACCGCGCCATCGAGGTCATCGTCCCCTTCCCGCCCGGCGGCGGCGTGGACAACATGGTGCGCCCCATCATCCACTTCGTGCAGCCGCGCCTGCCGGGCGCGCGCTTCGCCGTGGTGAACCGCGCCGGCGCCGCCGGGCAGCTGGGCTTCGAGGCCAATTTCAACGCCGCCCCCGATGGCTACACCCTCGGCGCCGTCACCAACACCGCCATGCACGCCATCGCCGTCGAACGCCGCCCGCGCTACCGGCCGGAGGACTTCACCTACATCGCCAATGTCGTCGATGACCCCGGCGGCTTCTGGGTCCGCGCCGACAGTCCCTGGCGCACGCTCGCCGATGTGCGGGACGCCGCGCGCCGCAACCCGGAGAGCATCGGCGTCGGCACCGCCGGCATCGGCAGCGACGACCACCTGCTGCAGCTGGGCTTCGAGGAAGCGGCGGGCTGCCGCCTGCTGCACGTCCCCTACAACGGCACCGCCCCCGTCATGCGGGACGTGCTCGGCGGATCGCTGCCCATCGGCAGCCTGAACATGAGCGAGGGGCTGCAGATGCTGCGGGAGGGGCGGATGCGCTGCCTCGGCCAGGGCGGCCCGCAGCGCTGGGCCCCGACCGGGGAGGTGCCGACCTTCCGCGAACAGGGCTTCGACGTGCTGGGCGGCTCCGCCCGCGGCATCGCCGGCCCGCCCGGCATGCCGGCGGAGATCGTGGAGCGCCTGCGCCAGGCGTTCCGGGAGGCGCTGTCCGACCCCGCCATGATCGCGGATGCCGAGCGCACGGGCATGCCGCTCCGCCCCCTCATCGGCGACGACTACAAGCGCATGATGGCGGAGGATTTCGCGGCGATCCGCGGCCTCTGGCAGCGGCGCCCCTGGCGGGAAGGATAGGCGCCGCGCCGCGGGCGGGGGGCGGAATCGCTTCGCCCCGTGCCGGCCGCCGTGATACTCCCGCCCCGATCATGCCGGGACCGTCACCAATGCCGCGCCGCCCCCTTCTTGCCTGCCTTCTGCTGCTCGCGGCCTGCACGCCGCAGGGCCCGTCCCAGCCCGTGACGGGCGCGGAAGCCCCGCCGGCGGCGCCCGCGAATGCCGGCGACACGGTCGAAAGCCTCGCGGCCTCCGCGGCGCATCGCAGCCGCCTGGAGGCGGCGGCGCGGCGCAGTGCCGTCGAGTATGGATGCGCCCATGCGCAGCCGGGCCAGGCCGAAGCCCCCCTGCCGTGGCGCCCCCCCGTCGCGCCCTTCATGCTGAACGACCGCCCGGTGCGGCATTCCTGGATCCAGGCCATCGCGGTGCAGGGCTGCCCCGCCTTCGACCGCGTCGTGACCGTCACCTCGGTCGCCGATAATGGCAGCGCGGCGACGAACACCTACATCATCGGCGGCAGCCAGGTGGATCCGTGGCTGGCGCGGGATGTGCTCAACCAGGCCGTCAGGCCCCTGGGCCGCATGCGCTTTCCCGGATGCGACAGCGTCGCCGTCGCCGGCACGCGGGTGACCCGCCCGCTCACCGCCAACCGCGCGGCGGGATGGGCGGAGGCATGGACCCTGTCGGGCTGCGGCCAGCGACGGGACATCATCCTCACCTTCACGCCGACACCGACCGGCACGGGTTTCACGGCCAGCGAACCCCGCGCCACGACCCTGTGATGCGGCCCGGCCGGGCTTGACCCGGCCGCGCCTGGCGCCATACGCTTAACCATAAGGTTAATCGTGAGGGCACCGCCATGGCTGCACGCCTCTTCCTGCTCCTCGGCACGCGCAAGGGCGCCTTCATCCTGGAGGGGAGCGCGGGGCGGCAGGGCTGGTCGCTGCGCGGCCCCTTCTGCGACGCCTGGCCGATCAACCACGTGATCGGCGATGCCGCCACGGGCCGCATCCTGGCCGGCGGCGGCAATGAATGGTTCGGCCCCGCCGTCTGGCAATCCGACGATGCCGGCGCCACCTGGACCCATTCCAGCCAGGGCCTCGCCAACCCCGAGGGCGAGCCGCCGGTGAAGGCGGTGTGGAGCCTGGCGCTGGCGCATGGCGTGCTGCATGCGGGGGTGGAGCCCGCCGGCCTGTTCCGCAGCACCGATGGCGGCCGCAGCTTCACGCCCCTGCCGGCGCTGCAGGCCCATCCGTCCCGCCCGCACTGGCAGCCCGGCGGCGGCGGGCTGATCCTGCACCACATCGTCCCGCACCCGCAGGACCCCGCCAGCCTCCATGTGGCGATCTCCGCCGCCGGCGTCTTCCACACCGCGGATGGCGGGCAGAGCTGGGAACCCCGCAACCGCGGCACCCGCCAGGACTACGCGCCGGAAGACCAGCGCTACCCCGAGGTCGGGCAATGCGTGCACAGCATCGCCATGGCCGCCGGCAACCCCGACCTGCTCTACCAGCAGAACCATTGCGGCATGTACCGCAGCACGGATGCGGGGCGCAGCTGGACCAGCATCGAGGCCGGGCTGCCCTCCAGCTTCGGCTTCCCCGCCGCCGCCCATCCGCGCGACCCGGATACGGTCTTCCTGCTGCCGCTGAACGGCGACACCGCCGGCCGCTACATGCCCGATGCCTCCGCCGCCGTCTGGCGATCCCGCGACCGGGGAGAGACTTGGCAGGCGCTGCGCAACGGCCTGCCCCAGGGCAATGCCTTCTTCGGCGTGCTCCGCCAGGCCATGGCGGTGGATCGGCTCGACCCCGCCGGCGTCTATTTCGGCACCGGCAGCGGAGAGGTCTATGCCAGTGCGGATGAGGGCGAGACCTGGCGCTGCATCGCCCGCCACCTGCCCACCATCACCTCGGTGGAGACGATGGTGCTGCCGTGACGGTCGCCGTCACCATCCCCGCGGCGCTGGCGCGGCTGTTCCCCGGCGCGCCGCGGCATTTCGAGCTGGAGGCGGGCACGGTGGCGGAGGCGATCGCCGCGCTCAATGCCCTGCACCCCGGCATGGCGGACCGCATCCGCGACACCACCCCCGCCATCCGCCGGCACCTCAACGTCTTCGTCGGCGGCGAGAAGGCGACGCTCGCGACCCCCCTGCCCCCGGGCAGCGAGGTGCTGGTGATGACCGCGATCAGCGGCGGATAGGCGTCAATGCCCCTCGGGCTGGAAGAAGGTGCCCACCGCCGCCGCCATCGCCGTGCGCCAGGCGACATAGCCGGTGATCCCCGTGGCGATCGCCAGCGCCGCCCAGCACAGGGCGGGATGGAAATCCTCCACCATCAGCAGGATGGCGAAGGCGGCCGCGGGGAAGGTGAAGCTCCACCAGACGATGCTGAAGGGCAGCGCCGCGAAGTGCCGCGCCATGGAGAGCAGCACGGCGGCGATCAGCACGGCGAGGCCCGTCAGCGACAGGCTCGCCCCGCCCGCCTGCCCCGTCAGCGCCACCAGCGCCAGCGCGCCGACGGCCGGCGGCGCCAGGAAGATGGCGACCGAGGGCAGCAAGGGCGCCGGCAGCTTCGGCCCCGCGAAGAAGCGGTGCAGCAGCAGCGGCATCATGATCAGCCAGAGCAGCAGGCCCACGCCGAACATCATCCAGGACGCGTCGAGGAAGCCCATCCGCGCCCCCAGCGCCGGCGCCAGGATGTTGCCGACGAAGGGGATCAGCAGCGGCGGCGCCAGCATCGCCGCATCGGCGCGCCCCAGCAGCACGCGGCGCAGCAGCAGCATCGCCACCAGCAGGTGCAGCGGCACCGCCATCGCCCAGAGCGCGGCGCCGAGGCGCGGCGCATAGGGCCAGGCGGCGGCGGAGACGATCATGAAGCCGATGGTCGGCGCCGCCAGGAAGGCCAGCCGCACGGGATTCGCCGCTTCCTGCGCGAAGGCATCCGGGTGCCGCCACCATCGCGCCGCCTGCGCGGCGACGATGCCAAGCCACACCACGAAGGTCAGCGCCAGCAGCGCTTCCCCCACCAGCCCCGGCACCCCCAGCGTCTGCGCCGCCTGCCGCCAGGCCAGGCCGGCGCCGCCCAGCCCCATCGGCATGGCAAGCAGCGGCAGCGGCAGGAAGGCCAGCGTCGGCGCCGTGCGCATCACCCGGTCGATCTTCACAGCGTCACGCTGCCCCTGAACATCGGCACGCAGCCGCCACCGACCGTCGCCCGGATCCCATCCGCGGTCCGCCGCGCGGTGGTGCGCAGCACGCTCGGCCGCCCCATCTCGACACCCTGGGTCATCACCCAGGCTCCCTCCTCGGCCCCCGACAGGTGCAGCAGGAAGCCGGCGAGCGGCGTGGCCGCGCTGCCCGTCGCCGCATCCTCCCAGGTGCCGACCAGCGGGGAGAACATGCGCGTCCGCAGCCCCTCCCCCGCCTGGCGGTACAGATACAGCGCGAGCTTGCCGCCCAGCGCCGGCTCGGAGGCCACCGCGCGGCGGAAGGCGCCGATGTCCGGCGATGCGGCCGTCATCGCCGCCTCCGTCACCTCCACCAGCAGCCGCGGATTGCCGCCATCGCTGGCGATGGTAGGCGGGTGATGCGCGGTGACGACACCGGCCGGGTCGATCCCCGCGCAGGCGGCCGCGATCTCCACGCTCATCGTCGGCCCGACCTTGAGCGCCTGCGGCGCCGCGATGGTGGCGCCCGTCACGGCCCCCGCGCCATCCCGCTCGATCCGCACCTCGACCAGCCCGGCGATCTCCTCGAAGCGCAGCACGCCATCCACCGCGCGGTCGGCCAGCACATAGCCCGTGCCGACATTGGGATGGCCCGCGAAGGGCATCTCCGCCGTGCGGTGGAAGATGCGCACGCGCGCGGTGTTCGCCGCATCCGCCGCCGGCAGCACGAAGGTGGTCTCGGAGAGATTCATCTCCGCCGCCAGCGCCTGCAACTCGGCATCCGTCATGCCCCGCGCATCGGGGAAGACGGCCAGCTGGTTGCCGCCGAAGCGACGGTCGGTGAAGACATCGACCGTCACGAACTCGAATCTTCTCAAGAAAGCTGCCCCACTCTCGCCGGGTCCATCGTCACTCCATGGCCGAGCGGCCCATGCCCCTGGCCGAGCCCCGGCGCCGCCAGCATCGCCGCCCGCACATAGGCCCGCGCCCGCACCACGGCGTCCCGCAGCGCCATCCCCTGCGCCAGCCCGCAGGCCAGCGCGGAGGCGAGGGTGCAGCCCGTGCCATGGGTGTGGCGGCTCTCGATCCGCGCGCTCTCGAAACTCTCGGTACCCTCCGGCGTCGCCAGCAGGTCCGTCAGCACCGGGCCTTCCAGGTGTCCACCCTTCAGCAGAACGGCCCGCACGCCGCGGCCCAGCAGCGCATCCGCCGCGCGCCGCATGTCATCCACGGCGGTGATCGAAAGCCCTGTCAGCGCCTCGGCCTCCGGCAGGTTGGGGGTGATGACGGCCGCCATGGGCAGCAGCCGCGCGGTCAGCGTGGCCACGGCCTCCGCCGCCAGCAGCGGATGCCCGCCCTTGGCCACCATCACGGGGTCCGCGACCAGCGGGATGCCGGGGCCGAATTCCTCCAGCGCGCCGCACACCGCCTCGATGGTCGTAGAATCCGCCAGCATGCCGGTCTTGAAGGAATCGGCCCCGATATCCTCCAGCACCATGCGGATCTGGAGGCGGATGAACTCGGGCGCCACGCCGAGCACCCCCTGCACCCCCAGCGTGTTCTGCGCCGTCAGCGCCGTCACCGCCGTCGCGGCATAGCCGCCCAGCGCCGAGATCGCCTTGATATCCGCCTGGATCCCCGCGCCGCCGCCGCTATCCGACCCCGCGCAGACCAGCACCCGTCCCTGCATCGCGCTCATTCCGCGGCGCCCGCCTTGCGGATCGCCCCCGCCGCCGCCCGGGCACGGATCAGCGCCGCCAGCTCATCCACCGTGGCGCGCATCTCCCCCTCATCCTCCGCTTCCGCCATCACCCGGATCAGCGGTTCCGTCCCGCTCGCCCGCACCAGCACGCGCCCCCGCTTGCCGAGCCTGGCGCCGGCCGCCGCGATGCCCTCCGTCACCTCCGCATCCCGCAGGGGGGAGGCGCCGGTGTAGCGGATGTTCACCAGGCGCTGGGGCAGCGGCTCGAACCGCCGGCAGACCTCGCTGGCGGGGCGCCGCTCCTCCACCAGCATCGCCAGCACCTGCAGCGCCGCCACCAGCCCGTCCCCCGTGGTGCCGAAGTCGGACAGGATCACATGCCCGGACTGCTCGCCCCCCAGGTTGCAGCCGGCCTCGCGCATCCGCTCCCCCACATAGCGGTCGCCCACCTGGGTGCGGTGCAGCGCCAGGCCCAGCCCCTCCAGGTGCCGCTCCAGCCCGAGGTTGGACATGACGGTCGCCACCACCCCGCCGCCCACCAGCCTTCCCTGCCGGTGCCACGATCCCGCGATGGCCGCCAGGATCTGGTCGCCATCGATCACGCGCCCCTGCTCATCCACCAGCACCAGCCGGTCGGCATCCCCATCCAGCGCGATGCCGAGATCCGCGCGCCGTTCCCGCACCAGCTCCGCCAGCTTGGCCGGCGCCGTCGCCCCGCAATCCCGGTTGATGTTGAAGCCATCGGGCGTGACGCCGGTGGAGACCACCTCCGCCCCCAGCTCCCACAGCACCGTCGGCGCCACCTTGTAGGCCGCGCCATGCGCGCAATCGATCGCGATGCGCAGCCCGTCCAGGCTCCGCCCCTTCGGGAAGCTCGCCTTGGCGCTCTCGATGTAGCGCCCCGGCGCGTCCTCCAGCCGGTTCGCCCGCCCCAGCTTCGTCGGCGCCGCCAGGCTTTCGAGGAAATTGGGCGCGTCCATCAGCGCCTCGATCTCCGCCTCCTGCGCGTCGGACAGCTTCAGCCCGTCCGGCCCGAACAGCTTGATGCCGTTATCCTCGAAGAGGTTGTGGCTGGCCGAGATCATGACGCCGAGGTCGCAACGGAGGCTCCGCGTCAGCATGGCGATGGCCGGCGTCGGGATCGGCCCCACCAGCATCACATCCATCCCCGCGCCGACGAAGCCCGCCGTCAGCGCCGGTTCCAGCATGTAGCCGGACAGCCTGGTATCCTTGCCGATGACGACGCGGTGCCGGTGGCTGCCCCGGTTGAAGAAGCGCCCCGTCGCCTGGCCGAGCCGCAGCGCGGTGCCCGCATCCATCGGCGGCTGGTTGGCCTTGCCGCGGATGCCATCGGTGCCGAAAAGCTTGCGAGGGGGCGTGCTCATGCCGGGCCTTCTAGCGCCCCGCCCGGCGCTTTGAAATGCGGCGCTACTCCGCCATGGCCCCCGGCCCCCGCACCGCCGCCGCCGGGCATTTGCCGAGGATGATCATCCCCAGCACCTCATCCTTCGTCACGTCGCTGGTCCGCGCCGTGCCGACCAGCCGCCCGTTCTTCATGACGCTGACGCGGTCCGCCAGGTCGAAGACGTCATGGATGTCGTGGCTGATCAGGAAGATGCCGATCCCCTGCGCCTTCAGCTGCTTCACCAGCTCCCCCACCTGCGCCGTCTCCGCGGGCCCCAGCGCCGCGGTGGGTTCGTCCATGATCAGGATGCGGGCGTTGAAGTGGATGGCCCGCGCGATGGCGACGGATTGCCGCTGCCCGCCCGACAGCGCCCGCACCGGTTCCTTGAAGCGCCGGAAATGCGGGTTCAGCCGCGCCATCACCTGGCGCGTCGCCGATTCCATCGCCGCATCGTCAAGCATCCCCCAGCGCGTCACCAATTCGCGCCCGAGGAAGATGTTGGCCGCCGCATCGACATTGTCGGCCAGCGCCAGCGTCTGGTAGATCGTCTCGATCCCGTAGCGCTTGGCATCGCGCGGCGTCGCGATATCGGCCGGCTCGCCCTCCACCAGGATCTCCCCGGCATCGGCGCGATAGGCCCCGGACAGGATCTTGATCAGCGTGGACTTGCCCGCGCCGTTATGGCCGAGCAGGGCCACGACCTCCCCCGGCATCAGGTCCACCGACACGTCATCAACGGCCTTGATGCCGCCGAAGGCGATGGAGACGCCGCGCATCTCCACGAGGGGTGTCGTCATCGGATGCGCTTCCTCCACGCCCCGTCCAGCCAGACCGCGAAGACCAGCACCAGCCCCACCACGATGTTCTGCAGCGGCGTATCGACGCCCAGCAGCACCATGCCGGATTGCAGGGACTGCATCACCAGCGCCCCCAGCATCGCCCCCGCCACGGTGCCCATGCCACCGGCCAGGGAGGTGCCGCCGATCACCGCCGCAGCGATGACATACAGCTCGTCCAGCGTCCCCGCCGCATTCGTCGCCGCGTTCAGCCGCGCCGTCGCGATGCAGGCCGAAAGCCCCGCCAGCGCGCCCATCAGCCCGAAGACCATCATCAGGCTGCGCCGGGTGTTCACGCCTGACAGTTCCGCCGCCTCCGGATTGCCGCCGATGGCGAAGACATAGCGGCCGAAGCGCGTGCGCGTGGCCAGCACCGTCATCGCCACGCCGACCAGCAGCGCGACGATCACCGGGATCGCCAGCCCATGCGGGATGAACAGCCCGCCCGGCGGCCAGGCGATGCCCTGCGCCTCCGCCATCCGCCGCGCGACGCCGACCGGGATCGGGTAGCTGTTCGCCACCGCGACGGCGCCGATCACCACCAGGCAGGCGAGGCCCATCAGCACCCCCTCCGCCCAGCCCGGCCGCACCGGGAAGCCGAAGGCCAGCCGCCGGCGCCGCAGCATCACCATGCCAGCCACGATGGCGGCGCAGGCGATGCCGGCCAGCACCCAGGACGCCGTGGCGCCGATCGCGCCCTCGATCCCGCCGCCCAGCATGCGGAAGCGCCCATCCATCGGCGCCACCGTCTGCCCCTGCGTCACCCACCAGGCCGCCCCGCGCCAGACCAGCAGCCCCCCCAGCGTCACGATGAAGGAGGGAATGCCGAGATAGGCAATGAGGCTGCCCTGCATCAGCCCGATGGCCCCGCCCAGCGCAATGCCGACCGCGACCGCGATGAAGGCCGTCGCGGGATGCTCCAGCCCCAGCATCTCCGGCAGCCAGCGCGCCTGCACCACGCCCACCACCATGCCGACGAAGCCCAGCACCGCGCCGACGCTGAGGTCGATGTTCCGCGTGACGATGACCAGCACCATCCCGCAGGCCATGACGGCGACGGAGGCGGTCTGCACCGACAGGTTCCAGAGGTTCCGCGGCGTCAGGAAGGCGCCGCCCGACAGCAGGTCGAACCCCACCCAGATCACCGCCAGCGCGCCGAGCATCCCGACGAGCCGCGGATCAACCTCGAGATGCCGCATTCAGGCGCTGCCCCGCATCGCGCGGATGGCCCTCTCCCCCCTCAAAGGGAAGGAGGATGGGGAGAGGGCTGGAAGAGGGTGGCGTCCCACCCTCAATTGCACGCCTGCACGCGCCCGGCCGGAATCCCCTGGCACACCGCGGCCCGCGGCGCCCAGCCGGCCTCGATCACCACGCCCAGATTCTCCCGCGTCACCGGCACCGGCGCCAGGAAGCGCGCCGTCATCCGCGCGCGCTGCGGGCCCTCGTTCCACTGGACCGCGCCCGGCACCTCCGCCAGCCGCGCCCCGCCGGCCAGGCGGATCGCGATCTCGGCGGCGTTCTTGCCGAGTTCCCGCGCATCCTTCCAGATCGTCACGGTCTGCGTGCCCGCCGCGATGCGGTTCAGCGCCGCGCGATCCGCATCCTGGCCGGAAACCGGCACGCTGCCCGCCAGGCCCTGCGCCGCCAGCGCCGCGATGGCGCCGCCCGCCGTGCCGTCATTCGCCGCCACCACCGCATCGATGCGGTTGTTGTTGCGGGTCAGCATCTGCTCCATGTTCCGCTGCGCATTGGCGGGCAGCCAGCCATCCGTATAGGCCTCGCCCACATTGCGGATGCGGCCGGCATCGATGTGCGGCTTCAGGATCTCCATCGATCCGCGGAACAGGAAATCGGCGTTGGGGTCCGACGAGCTGCCCTTGATGAAGGCGTAGTTGCCCTCCGCCTTCTGGGCCAGGACGCTGCGCGCCATCATGCGGCCGACCTCGACGTTGTCGAAGGTCAGGTAGAAGACCTCCGGCATCTCGATCAGGCGGTCATAGCCGACCACGGCCACGCCCTCATTGATCGCCTTCTGCACGCCGGGCCGCACCGCGGCCGCATCCTGCGCCAGCACGATCAGCGCCTTGGCGCCACGCGCCAGCAGGCTCTCGATATCCGTCAGCTGCTTGCCCGGATTGGACTGCGCATCGGCCGAGAGGTAGCTGCCGCCCGCCGCGCGGATCGCCGCCTGGATCGCGGCCTCATCCGTCTTCCAGCGTTCCTCCTGGAAGTTGGACCAGGAAACGCCGATGACCGGCCCCCTGCCTTGGGCTTGGGCCCCCCGGGCCACCGCGCCCAGCGCCGGCACCGCCAGCGCGGTGCCCAGCAGCCCGCGCCGCGTGAATCGATGGATCATTCTCGCCTCCCCATTCCACCGGTCGTATGCACGACCTTGCTGAAAGGGAGGCTCCCGCGACCTGCCGCCCCGCGTCAAGCGCGGCGTGCGTTTCCGGCATCAGCCATCGTCATCCTCCACGCCGCCCGCCGATACCGCGTTCCAGACCGCGAGCGCCTGGACGGTTTCCGCGACATCATGCACCCGGATGATCGCCGCCCCATGCGCCGCGGCATGCAGCGCCGCCGCGACCGACCCCGCCACGCGGTCCACCGGCGTCTCCACCCCGGACAGCTCCCCGATGAAGCGCTTGCGGCTGGCGCCGAAGACGATGGGCAGGCCGAGTCCCGCCAGCAGCGGCAGGCGCTCCATCAGCGCCAGGTTGTGCGGCAGGCGCTTGCCGAAGCCGATGCCGGGGTCGATCGCCAGCCGCCCGCGGGGGATGCCCATCCGCTCCACCGCCGCCACGCGGTCGGCCAGGAACTGCGCCACCTCCAGCGCCACGTCGCCGTAGCGCGGATCCTGTTGCATGGTGCGCGGATCGTCGCCCAGCATGTGCATCAGGATCACGCTGGCCTCGCTGCGCGCCAGCACCCGCGCGGCGGCGGGATCGTGGCGCAGCGCCGTCACGTCGTTGACGATCTCCGCCCCGGCCTCCAGCGCCGCCAGCATGGTGGCCGCGTTGCGGGTATCGACGCTGATGGTGGCGGCCTTCGCGAGTTCCCGGATGACCGGCAGGATGCGCCGGCACTCCTCCTCCGGCGCCACGGGCTGCGCGCCGGGGCGCGTGCTCTCCCCCCCGATGTCGAGGAGATCGGCCCCCGCCTCCAGCAGCATGTGCCCGGCATCGATGGCGTTCGCATGGTCCGCGAAATGCCCGCCATCGCTGAAGCTGTCCGGCGTGACGTTCAGGATGCCCATCACCAGCGGGCGCCCGCCCTCATGCGGCAGGGCGAGGCCCGCGAAGCCGGCGGGCGGGCGCGTCAGCGCCAGCACCCGCTCCTGCCACCCATCCGGCACATCGGCCAGCGCCAGCGCGCCCTCCGGCGCCCCCGGGCCCATCAGCCGCACCATGGTGAAGGCGCCCGGCCCGCCGGCCAGCGGCAGGGCGAGGTCGGCGGCGACGGCCGTCGCGGCGGCG
This sequence comes from Falsiroseomonas ponticola, assembly GCF_016805305.1. Taxonomy (GTDB): domain Bacteria; phylum Pseudomonadota; class Alphaproteobacteria; order Acetobacterales; family Acetobacteraceae; genus Falsiroseomonas; species Falsiroseomonas ponticola. Next base: position 178,283 of record NZ_JAERQN010000004.1, read on the forward strand.
CGGCCCTGCAGCAGGCCCAGTGGCTCCACCCAGCTTTCTGTCACGACTCGCCGCCCCGGTATCCACCCTGTGTCCGACGATGCCGCGCGTCCCGGGAATCGGGAACCCGGAATCGGAAACGGCCCGCACCAGGCGGTGCGGGCCGTTTCGCGTCAGGCGATGCGGGCGGGGGCCGGGCCCCCGCCGCCTCAGGTTCCGGGCGCGTCAGGTCCCGGGCGCGGGGGCGAAGCCGCCGCCCGTGCTCGGGCGCGGGTTCGGCCGCCCGCTGGTCGGCACGCTGCCGCGGCCCTGGTTCACCGGCTCATCCGGCCGGACCCGCACGATGGGTTCGCCCTTGATGATCTGCTTGATCTCGTCGCCGCTGATCGTCTCGTGCTCCAGCAGGCCCTTGGCCAGCAGGTGCAGCTCGTCGATGTTCTCGCTCAGCACCTTCGTCGCGCGGGCATAGGCCGCATCGATGATGGAGCGGATCTCGGCATCGATCTTCCGCGCCGTCTCCTCCGACAGGTTCTTGGACTGGGTCACGCTATGGCCCAGGAAGACCTCCTGGTCGTTGGAGCCATAGGCGATCATGCCGAGGTTGTCGGACATGCCCCATTCCGTGACCATCCGGCGCGCCTGGTCGGTCGCCATCTTGATGTCGCCGGAGGCGCCGTTGGAGACCTTGTCGGCGCCGAAGATCAGTTCCTCCGCCACGCGCCCGCCCATCGCCATGGCGAGTTCCGCCTTCAGCTTGGACTTGTGCTTGGAGTAGCGGTCGCCGGCCGGCAGCGACATCACCAGGCCCAGCGCCCGGCCGCGCGGGATGATGGTCGCCTTGTGGACGGGGTCGCATTCCGGCTCATGCATCGCGACCAGCGCGTGGCCGGCCTCGTGATAGGCCGTCATGCGCTTCTCATCCTCGGACATGACGAGGCTGCGGCGCTCCGCGCCCATCATCACCTTGTCCTTGGCAGCCTCGAACTCCGCCATGCCGACCGTGCGGCGGCCGGTGCGGGCCGCGAGCAGCGCCGCCTCGTTCACCAGGTTGGCGAGGTCGGCACCGGAGAAGCCCGGGGTGCCGCGCGCGATGGTCTTCGGATCGACGTCGGAGGCCAGCGGCACCTTCCGCATATGGACGCGGAGGATCTTCTCCCGCCCGTTCACATCGGGGTTCGGCACCACGACCTGGCGGTCGAAGCGGCCCGGGCGCAGCAGCGCGGGGTCCAGCACGTCCGGCCGGTTGGTGGCGGCGATGATGATGACGCCCTCGTTCGACTCGAAGCCGTCCATCTCCACGAGCATCTGGTTCAGCGTCTGCTCGCGCTCGTCATTGCCACCGCCGAGGCCCGCGCCGCGGTGGCGGCCCACCGCGTCGATCTCGTCGATGAAGATGATGCAGGGCGCGTTCTTCTTGCCCTGCTCGAACATGTCGCGCACGCGGCTGGCGCCCACGCCCACGAACATCTCGACGAAGTCGGAGCCGGAGATGGTGAAGAAGGGCACGTTGGCCTCGCCGGCGATGGACCGCGCCAGCAGCGTCTTGCCCGTGCCGGGCGGGCCCACCAGCAGCACGCCCTTCGGGATCTTGCCGCCCAGGCGCTGGAACTTCTGCGGGTCGCGCAGGAATTCCACGATCTCCTCCAGCTCGGACTTCGCTTCCTCGATGCCCGCCACGTCGTCGAAGGTGACGCGGCCCTGCTTCTCGGTCAGCAGCTTGGCCTTGGACTTGCCGAAGCCCATGGCGCGGCCGCCGCCGCCCTGCATCTGGCGCATGAAGAACACCCAGACGCCGATCAGCAGCAGCATCGGGAACCAGCTGAGCAGATAGTGGAACAGCGGGTTGACGTCGCTTTCCTCCGGCCGCGCCACCACCCGCACGCCCTTCTCGGTCAGGCGCGTCACCAGGTTGGGGTCTTCCGGCGTGTAGGTCTGGAAGCCGCGCCCGTCATTCAGCTGGCCGGTGACGGTCCGGCCCGTGATGGTCACGTCCCGGACATGGCCGGCGCTGACCTCGTTCAGGAAGTCGGAATAGGCCACCTGCTGCGCCGCGCGGCTGCTCCCGCCCGAGGGCTGGAACAGGTTGAACAGCGCCACCAGCAGCAGCGCCACGATCACCCACAGCGCCAGGTTCCGGCCGAAATTGTTCACGTTGGCATCCCTTTGGGGCTTCCCAGGCTGGCCCTTTCGCAACGACGCGAGGGGCGGGCCGCTCCACTGCACAGATAGGAACGCTGCCGCCCTCTTCCATCCCAGGACCGCAATGCTCAGGCACAGGCCCCGCCCGCCGGCGCGAAGCGCAGGCGGAAGCCGGGACCGGCCCCGGATGAAGGATAGGACAGGCCGGGCGCCGCGACCAGCACAGTGTCGCGACGGATCGCCGGCATCGTCGCCGCCACGCAGGCCGGCAGCCAGCCCGGCCGCGGCACCCGATCCGCCCCGAGCGGCCCGATGACGCAGCCCGGCGGCGGCGTCCCCTCCAGCACGAAGCGCCCGTCCCAGCAGGCGCCCGGCGCGGCCGGCACCGGCGGCGCCATCGCCGCCGCCTCCCGCAGCAGCAGCCCGCCCCGCATCAGCCGCGCGCCGCCCAGCGTGCCCGCGCCGCGCGCCAGCAGCCCCGCCGCGGCCCCGGCGGGCGGCGCATAGGCGGCGCCGGACACCACCCGGATCAGCGCCGCGAAGGCCGCCGCGGCCACCCCGTCCCGCCCCAGCGCCCCGGCATCCACCCGCGCGAAACCCTCGGGATGCAGTTCGGCCGCGGCGGCGATCCGCGCCGCCACCGCCGCCTCCGCCCGTTCCCGCCGCCGCCCGAAGGCCGCCGCCGCCGCCGCCAGCGCGGCCACGGCCGGCCCATCGCCCGCCGCATCATCCAGCGCAGCGCGCAGCCGGACCCGCGCAAAGGCCTTGTTTCCGTTGGAGGGATCGCGCAGCGCCGCAAGCCCCGCCGCCGCCACCACCGCCTCCAGCCGCGCCGGCGCCACGCCCAGTAGCGGGCGGATCACCAGCGCCCCGCCGGCCGGCCTGGCCGCCGCCATGCCCGCCATCCCCGCCGGCCCGCTGCCCGCCAGGCCCCGCAGCAGCAGCGTCTCCGCCTGGTCGGCCCGATGCTGGCCGAGCGCCAGCCAGGGCGCCCCCACCGCGTCGCAGATCGCCAGCAGCGCGCGCAGTCGCCCCTCCCGCGCCCGCGCCTGCGCGCCCGGCCCGGGGTCCAGCCCCAGCGCCGCCACCCGCGCCTCGATCCCCCGCGCCGCCATCCAGCGCCGGACGGTCGCGGCCTCCGCCGCGCTGTCGGCCCGCAGGCCGTGATCCACCACCCCGGCCACCACCCGCCCACCCCGCGCTGCCGCCCAGCGCGCCAGCAGCAGCGCCAGCGCCAGGCTATGCGGCCCGCCGGAGACGCCCGCCACCAGCACCGGCGCAACGCCGAACGGCCCGAGCGGCGCCATCAGCGCGTCGAATTCCGACGCCCCGATGGCCCCCGGGCCATCCATCACGTTTGCGAGAGCTTCGTTAAGGCGCCGCGCTCAGCGGCACTGCGCCCGGCGCCGCGCATCCGCCACGCGCTCCGCCAGCGGGCCCGACAGGTTCGGGTAGCGGCTGCGCAGATCGCCCAGCTGGCTGCAGGCATCGCGGTTGTTGTTCAGGCCGATCAGCGCATTCGCCACGCCGAGCATGGCTTCCGGCGCGCGGGATCCCTGCTGGTTCCGGCGGAAGCCGTCATCATAGGCGATGGCGGCCGCGGCGAAGTCCCGCTTACCCGCCAGCGCATCGCCCAGCAGGATCTGCGCATCCACCGCCCGCGCCGAGTCGCGCGCCGCGATCACTTCCCGCGCCGCGGCCTCGGCGCCGGCGAAGTCCCGCCGCGCCAGCGCCGCCTGGCCTTCCTGCAGCGCGCGCTGCGGCGGCCGGGCCAGCGCGGCGGGCTGGGCCTGGGGCGCGGTGCCGGCCTGGGCCGGCGCGGCGGGGGCGGGCGCCGCCGCGGCCGGGCGCGCGGGCGCCGCCGCGGGCGCCGCGCCGGACCGCTGGCCTTCCATCTGCTGGAAACGGAAATCGACGTCGCCGGTCAGCTTCTCCACCCGTTCGCGCAGCTCGCGCTCCCGGAACTCGGCCTGCTCCGCGCGGCCGCGCACGCTGCGCAGCTCCTCCTCCAGGCGGGAGACGCGATCGAGCAGCTGGCCCACCAGCTCACCCTGCGGTGCCTGCTGCGGCTGCGCGGGGCGCGTCGCGCCGCCACCGAAGCCGAGCACGGAACTGCCGGCGGACGGCGCCGGCTGGCCCGCCATGCCCCCGCGCCGCAAGGCCTCCATCTCCTGCCGCAGCTGGAGAATCTGGTTCTGCAGGGCGATCCCCTCCCGCGTCTCGACCTGGGCCGCGGCGGGCGGGGCCAGGACCATCGGCGCGGCAAGCAGCGCGGCGATGAGGAGGGGGCGAACGAGGCGCATGGCGCTTTCCTTTGTCACTGTCCGGGGAAGCGGGGATGGGGGCGGACCATCCGCCCCCATCCCCGCCGCGTCCCGGTCAGCGAACGACCGTGACCGCGCGGCGGTTCTGCGACCAGGCGGTCTCGTCGGAGCCGAGCGCCGCCGGGCGGTCCTTGCCGTAGCTTATCGTGGAGATGCGGGCGGAGGCGACGCCGCCGGCCACCAGCACGTCGCGCGCCGCATTGGCGCGGCGCTGGCCGAGCGCCAGGTTGTATTCGCGCGTGCCGCGCTCGTCGGCATGGCCTTCCACCGCAACCTGCACCTGCGGGTAACGGCCGAGCCACGCCGCCTGGCGCTCCAGCACCGCGCGCTGGTCGGCGCGGACGCTGCTGCGGTCGGTGTCGAAGAAGACGCGGTCGCCGACATTCGCGACCAGGTCTTCCTGGCTGCCGGGGCGCGGGCCGCTCGCCGTCGTCGCCGCGCCACCGCCGGCCGCACCGGCCGTGTCGGAGCCGGAGCCGCAGGCGCCGAGCAGGGTGAGCGCGGCAAGCGCGCCGAGGACCTTGATGTTCATGGCTCTGAAAATCCTTTCAGGGTTGGGCTTGTCTTGTGCCGCGGGCGTTAACGGCACGCGCCCGCAAGGTCAAGAATCCGTGCGGCGGCATCATGGCAACGTGCGCAACGCCTTTTGCGCGGAACCAAGTTAACACCGCAACAGCAGGAACAGCCTTTCCCCGGTATCGAATTGCATCCGGCGCGCCCGCGAAGGCCGCCGGCCCCTCAGCTCAGCAGCGGGCTCCAGGCGGGGTCGGAGGCATCGGTCGGCGTCACCATCCGCCGTTCGTTGAACCCCGCGATGTCGATCTGCGACAGGGTGGAGGAATAGCCGCCGCCCCGCGCATCCCGCGCCGGCGTCTCCCGGTAGAAGGCCAGCACGCGCCCGTTCGGCGCGAAGGTCGGCCCCTCCATCGCCCAGCCCTCGCTGAGGATGCGCTCCCCCGACCCGTCCGGCCGCATCACGCCGATGCCGAACTGCCCGCCGGAGATGCGCGTGAAGGCGATCAGGTCCCCGCGCGGGGACCAGACCGGCGTCGCGTAGCGCCCATTGCCGAAGGAGATGCGCCGCGCGCCCCCGCCATCCGCCGACATGACATAGAGCTGCTGGTCGCCGCCCCGGTCGGAGTTGAAGACGATCTGCGTCCCGTCCGGCGAATAGCAGGGCGAGACGTCGAGCGACCCGCCGCTGGTGAGCTGCCGCTCCCGCCGCGACGCGATGTCGACGCTGTAGATGTTGGCATCCCCGCCGCGGCTGGCGGAGAGCACGACGCTCCGCCCATCCGGATGGAAGCGCGGGCTGAAGGTCATGCCGCCGAAGCTGCCCAGCACCTGCTGCTGCCCGCTGTCCAGGTTGAACAGGTAGACGCGCGGCTCGTTGCGGAAATAGGACATGAAGGCGACCTGCCGCGCGGTCGGGTGGAAGCGCGGCGTCAGCGCCTGGAAGCTGCCATCGGTCAGGAAGCGATGGTTCTCCCCGTCCTGGTCCATCATCGCCATGCGGCGCGTGCGCCGGTCGCGCGGCCCGGATTCGGCGATGTAGACGATCTGCGTGTCGAAATAGCCCTTCTCGCCCAGCAGCCGCTCATAGATCACGTCGCTGATCAGATGCGCGATGCGCCGCCACTGCGCGGCCGGGGCGGTGAAGGCGGTGCCCTGCAGCTGCTGTTCGGGCAGCACGTCCCACAGGCGGAATTCCACCCGCAGCCGGTCGCCGCTGGCTTCCACGCGCCCCGTGGTCAGCGCCTGCGCGCCGATCACGCGCCAGTCCTGGAAGCGCGGCCGGTCCGCCGCCGCTTCGGGGGTCTGGATGAAGGCCTGGCGCTCCACCGGGCGGAACAGGCCGGAATTGCGCAGATTGGCCTGGATGACCTGCGCGATCTGCCGGCCCATGCGCTGCGCATCCGGCCCCACCCCCGCCATGTCCGGCACCGCGATCGGCACCGGGTCCGTCCGCGCGCGCGTCACGTCGATGACCGTGGTCGGCTGGGCCAGCACTGCCTCCGGCAGCAGGCTTGCCACGATCGAGCCGCCGGCGCCGGCGAAGACCTGGCGGCGCGAGAGACCGAAGCCCGGCAACGTCATCGGATGAAACCCCTCGGCGAGAAGTTGAACTGGAACTCATTCACCGCCTGGAGCCGCGCGCGCGGCACCGGCAGCGGGCTGCAGGCCGGGTCCAGCAGCGCCCGGCGGGCCTGCTCATACAACGTCCTGGCGCGGGGATCACGGGGCACGCCCTCCGGCCCCGGCCTCACTTCCCGGATAACGCCGCCCTGGTCCACGATGGCGCGCAGGCTCACGGTCAAGTCACTGAGACCGAGCATCCCCTGGTCCACCCGCCAGCATTCGGCCACGCGGTCCCCGACCGCGCGGCGATCGCCGGCGGAAAGCGGGTCCTGCCCCTGCGGCGCGCCGCCGGATGGCGCGGGCCGCCCCGCGGCCGGGTTCGGGCGCGCGGTCGGCGGCTGCTGCTGCGCCTGCTGCTGGCGCAGCCGCTCCAGCGTGTTGAGCACGCTGTTCGAACGCTCCTCCGGCCGCGCCACGGGCGGCGTCTGCCCCGTGCCCGCCGGGGTGGATTGCGGCTGGGGCGGCGCCGGCGGCGGGGGCGGCGGGGGCAGCGGCACGGCCTGTTCGGCCGGGCGCGCCGGCGCGGGCGGCGTCGGCGGCGCGGGCTGCGCCGGTGCCGGCTGCGGCGGGCGCGGCGTCGGCGGGGGCGGCGGCGGTGGCGTCGGCGTCACCGCGCTCGGCGCCGGGGGCGGCGGCGGCGTCACGGGGCGCGGCTCGGGCGGGCGCGCTTCCGGCGGCTGCGGCGCGGGCGGCGTCGGCGGCGGGGGTGTCACGGGCCGCGGCGGCACGGGCACCGGCGGCGTCGCCGGCACGGGCGGCGTCGGCGTGGCGGGCGCGGGCGGTGCGGGTGGCGGCGGGGGCGGCGGCGGCGCGGGCTGCACCGGCTCCGGCCGCGGCGGCGTCGGCGCCGGCGGCACGGGGGAGACATCGGGCGGCGCCGGCACGGGATCGGGGGTGGAGGTCGGCGCCGGCCGGTCGCCCTGCGCCTGGGTTGGCGGCACGGGGGAGGTGAATTCCACCACCACCGCCGTCTCGATCGGCGGGGGCAGCGGCTTGACGAAGCCGTAGATGAACCCGGCCAGGGCCAGCATCGCGTGCAGGCCGAAGGACACCGCGATCCAGCGCCGCAGCGCGCGGTCCTCAGGCTCCGGATTCAGCAGCAGGCCGGACAAAGGCGCCCTTCCCCCTTCAGCGCGTCGCCGGGCGGTTCTGGGCGGGCGCGGGGGCGCGCGCCGCCGGGGCGGCGGCGGGGCGCCCCGCCGGCTGTTCGGCCAGCAGCGCCACCCGGCTGAAGCCGGCCGCGTTCACCGTGCCCATCACCTCCATCACCCGGCCATAGCTGATGGCGCGGTCGCCGCGGACGAAGATGCGCCGCTCCGGCTGCCCCGGCTGCGTGGGCTGGGAAGCGAGGATGGCGCGCAGCTGCGCCACCAGCGCCTCCATCTGCACCTCCGTCTCCTGCAGGAAGATCCGGCCCTCCGCATTGACGGAGATGGTCAGCGGTTCCTGTTCCTGGTTCAGCGGCGTCGCGTTGGTGCGCGGCAGGTCCACGGGCACGCCGACCGTCATCATCGGCGCCGCCACCATGAAGATGATCAGCAGCACGAGCATGACGTCCACGAAGGGCGTCACGTTGATCTCGCTCATCGGGCGGTAGGCGCCGCGGCGTCCCCGCCCGCCGCCCGTGCGCCCGCCCATCAACCCGCCGGCCATGGCTCAGTCCCCCGCCGCCTGGGTCTGCCGCCCGGCCCGCGCCGGCTCCGCCGCCGCTTCGGACTGGCGCGACAGGATGGCGGCGAATTCGGCGGAGAAGGCTTCCAGCCGCCCGGCGAAGCGCGCCAGGTCGGTCGCCAGCTTGTTGTAGGCGATGGTGGCCGGGATGGCGGCGATCAGGCCGATGGCGGTGGCGAACAGCGCCTCCGCGATGCCGGGCGCCACGACGGACAGGCTGGTGTTCTGCATCCCCGCGATGGCGGAGAAGCTGTTCATGATGCCCCAGACCGTGCCGAACAGGCCGATGAAGGGCGCGGCGGAGCCGACCGTCGCCAGGAACACCATCCAGCGCTCCAGCCGGTCCATCTCCCGCTGGATCGCCACCACCATGGCGCGCTCCACCCGTTCCTTCAGCCCCGTCACGGCGAGTTCGGAGGAGAGGTTGCGCGCGGCGGAGCGCTTCCATTCCCGCATCGCCGCGCCGAAGACGGCGGCGATGGGATGGGCGGGTTCCTCGCCTTCCTTCGCGAACAGATCCTCCAGGCTGCCGCCCGACCAGAAGCGGTCCTCGAAGCCATCGGCCGCGCGGTTCACGCGTCGCAGCGCCGTCATCTTCTCGAACACGATGGCCCAGACCCAGACGGAGGCGAGCAGGAGCGAGATCATCACCCCCTTCACCACCCAGTCCGCCTGCAGGAACAGCGCCCAGAGCGACAGGTCGTGCGCCACGGGGGCCAGGGCCTGCGCGGTGACGTTGCCCAAAGCCGTAACTCCTTCACCAGATCCCATCCGGGCCAGGCCCGGAACCGCTAACCGCCCCTATGCCGGCGTGCTCGTCCCGCCCAGCGCATCACGCCAGGGTGCCGGGATGCGCACCGGCCGCAGGCCGTCCGGGCGCACGCACACCAGCCCGACCACCAGCGTCGCCAGCAGCACCGTCCTCCCCTCCTCCTCCCGCAAGACAGTCTGCGTCAGGTCGAGGGTGGCGGCGCCCATGGCACGCAGGCGGGTCTCGACGATCAGGGCGTCATCGAGCCGGGCGGGGGCCGAATACTCCACTTCGATGCGCCGCACCACAAGCATCGCATCGTAACGCTCCATCATAAGCGCATGGGGCAAGTGCATGGCGCGCAAGGATTCGGTCCGCGCCCGCTCCGCCCATTTCAGGTAGTTGGCGTGATAGGCCACGCCGCCCGCATCCGTATCCTCGAAATAGACGCGAAGGGGGTAACGATGCGCTGCCATCAGGCGTCAGGGTCCGGCGGGGTCATGTCCCGCAGAAGGTCGAGCTGTGCCGAAACCGAGGCAGGGGGCGCGAGGCCGAGGTGCCGCCACCCCGGCTCCCCCAGCATCCGCCCGCGCGGGGTGCGCAGCACCAGGCCCTCCTGGATCAGGAAGGGCTCGATCACCTCCTCCAGCGTGTCCCGGCTTTCCGCCAGCGCCGCCGCCAGCGTCTCCACCCCGACCGGCCCGCCATTGTGGTGCTCCGCGATGCGGCGGAGGTAGCGGCGATCCTGCGCGTCGAGGCCGAGGTGATCGACCTCCAGCCTGGCCAGCGCCGCATCCACCATCACGCAGTCCGCCACCTTGCCCGTCACCAGCGCGAAGTCCCGGATGCGCCGCAGCAGCCGCCCCGCCACGCGCGGCGTGCCGCGGGACCGCCTGGCGATCTCCAGCGCGCCATCCTCGGCCAGGGCGAAAGCGAGCTTCTCCGCCCCCCGCCGCACGATCAGCAGCAATTCATCCACCGTGTAGAATTGCAGCCGCAGCGGGATGCCGAAGCGGTCCCGCAGCGGCTGGGTCAGCAGCCCCGCCCGCGTCGTGGCCCCGACCAGCGTGAAGGGCGGCAGGTCGATCCTCACGGTGCGCGCCGCCGGCCCCTCCCCGATGATCAGGTCGAGGCAGAAATCCTCCATCGCGGGATAGAGCGTCTCCTCGATCGCCGGCTGGAGCCGGTGGATCTCATCGACGAAGAGCACGTCCCGCGGCTGGAGGTTGGTCAGGATCGCCGCCAGGTCGCCCGATTTCTGCAGGATCGGGCCGGAGGTCGCCCGGAACCCCACGCCCAATTCGCGGGAGACGATCTGCGCCAGCGTGGTCTTGCCGAGGCCGGGCGGCCCGAAGAGCAGCACATGGTCCATCGCCTCCGCCCGCTGCCGCGCGGCGCCGATGAAGACCTCGAGGTTCTCCCGCAGCGTCTTCTGGCCGATGAACTCCCGCAGGTTCTGCGGGCGGAGCGAGCCTTCCGCCCCGTCCTCCTCCTGCCGCGCGCCGCCGGTCAGCCTCTCATCACTCATCGCGGCGCCATGTCCTTCAGGGCCTCGGTGATCAGGGTGTTGAGCGTGGCCCCCTCGCCCAGCCGCTTCGCCGCCCGGGCGACGGCCGCCGCCGCCTCTGGCCGCTTCCAGCCGAGATTGGTCAGCGCCGAGGCCGCATCCGCCTCCACCCCCGCCACGACGGGCACGGCGATGGCGACGGCACCGACGCCATCCTCATCCGGCATGGCGCGGCCGATCGCCCATTTCTGCATCGCGGGTTCGTCCACGATCCGCGTGGCCGTGGCGGCGCCGAGGCCCTTCACATCGGACAGCCGCTTGCGTTCCTTGCCCGCGATGGCCTGGGCGAGCTGGCTCGGCGTGAGGCCCGAGAGCACCACCAGCGCCTTCTGCGGCCCGACCGTCTTCACCTCGATCAGGGCGAGGAAGGCCTCGCGTTCCTGCGCATCCAGGAAGCCGTAGAGCGTGATGGCGTCCTGGCTGACCCGCGTCTCCACCAGCAGCTTCTGCACGCCGTCGCGCGCCGTCAGCCGGTCCAGCGTCTTGCGCGAGCAATGCACGAGGTAGCCGACGCCGTTCACGTCCAGCACGCAGCCGCCTTCGTGGACGGTCTCCACGAAGCCCTTGAGCGAGCCGATCATCGCCCCGCCTTCGCCACGGCGCGCGCGAAGGCGTTCCGCGTGCTGCGGTGATGCGCGTGGCAGATGGCGATGGCCAGCGCATCCGCCGCATCCGCCCGCTTGAAGGTCACCCCCGGCAGCAGCTGCCGCACCATCGCCTGCACCTGCCCCTTCTCCGCATGCCCGTTGCCGACCACGGCGCGCTTCACCTCCATCGCGCCGTATTCGCGCGTCGGCAGCCCCGCCAGCGCCGGCGCCAGCAGCACCACGCCCCGCGCCTGGCCCAGCTTCAGCGCGCTTTCCGGGTTGCGGGCGACATAGGTGTGCTCCACCGCCGCCTCATCCGGCTGCATCTCCGCGATCACCGCGGCCAGGCCCCGGTGCAGCGCCAGCAGCCGGTCCGGCAGGTCCTCCCCGGCGCTGGTGCTCACCACCCCCTCCGCGCAGAAGCGCAGCCGGAAGCCGTCATGCTCCACCAGCCCCCAGCCGGTGTGCTGGAGGCCGGGGTCAAGGCCGAGGATGCGAATCGGGGCGTTGGCCATGACCCCCTTTAGCCCGTTTCAGGCGCTGAGGCGTTCCATCGCCGCCGCATCGACCTCGAAGTTCGCATAGACGTTCTGCACGTCGTCGTGGTCATCCAGGATGTCGAGCAGCTTCAGCACCTCCCGCGCCCGCTCCTCGTCCAGGTCGATGGTGGTGGAGGGCCACCATTCCAGCTTCGCCGCCTCCGCCGTCCCGAACCGGGCTTCCAGCGCGTCCCGCACCGCGGCGAAATCCTCGACGGCGCAGGACACCTCGTGCCCCTCCTCGCCGCTCTCGACATCCTCGGCCCCGGCCTCGATCGCCGCTTCCAGCATGGTGTCGGCGCTGCCGGCGGCGGCGGGGTAGCGCAGCACGCCCTTCCGCTCGAACTGGAAGGCCACCGAATTGCTCTCCCCCAGCGCCCCGCCATTCTTGGCGAAGATGGAGCGCAGATCGCCGCCGGTGCGGTTCCGGTTGTCGGTCAGGGCCTCCACGATCACGGCGATGCCGTAGGGGCCGTAGCCCTCGTAGCGGACCTCCTGGTAGTCCTCCCCGGGCCCGCCCACCGCGGCGCGCTTGATGGCGCGGTCGATCGTGTCCCGCGTCATGTTGGCGGTCAGCGCCGCCTTCACCGCGGCGCGCAGCCGGGGGTTCATGGCCGGGTCGGGCAGGCCCGCCTTGGCGGAGACGGTGATTTCGCGGATCAGCTTGCCGAAGGCCCGCGCCTTCTTCGCGCCCTGCGCCGCCTTGCGGTGCATGATGTTCTTCGCGTGCGAATGGCCGGCCATCGCCCCGTATTCCCTGTCTTGCCCGATTGAACCGGGCGGGGGTCGGATCCCCCGCTGCGGCGCCCCTATACCGGCCCGCCCCCGCCCGCGGCAAATGCGGGCAGGACCCGGGGTTGAGCATCCCACCCCTACTCAACCCCTGGTTCATCAATGCGGCGCATCATGGTGCCATGGCCCGCCCTGCCCGTCCGGCTTCGATCGCGCCTTCCCCGACCCCGCCCGTCGCGGCCCTGCTGGCCCTGCTCGCGCTGCTGGTCGCCGCGCTGGCGCTGCTGGCCAGCAACGCGATGACGGAACGGCTGCTGCGCGCCGATGCCCGCGCGCGCATCGAAAGCCTGGGCACGGACCTGCTGCGCCGCAGCCCAGAGCTTGGCCCCATGCTGCGCGGCGGCGGCGTCTCCGATGCCGGTCTCGCCACGCTGGAGGGCATCCGCGCCGGCGGGGATGTGCTGCAGCTTCGCCTGCTGGGCACCGATGGCCGGGTCCTGGTCAGCGATGGCGCGCCCGACCTTGCCGCCGCCACCATCGCCACGCGCGTCGCGCTGCGGGATGCGGAGGGCCCGGCCGGCACGCTGGAAGCGGTGCTGGACCAGGCACCGCGCCGCGCCCTGTTCCGCGATGCGGTGCGCCTGGCGGAAGGCTCCATCGCCATGTTCGGCGGCGCCGCCTTCGCGCTCCTCGTCTGGCTCGCGCTCCGCCGCCAGCGCGAAAGCACGGCGGAAGCGCAGGCCAGCTTCCTCCGCCGGCATGACGCCACCACCGGCCTCGCCACCCATGCCGAGTTCCGGGAAAGGCTCGACGCCGCCCTGGCCATGGCGCGGGAGCAGGAATGGCAGGTCGGCGTCCAGGTCATCGACCTCCGCCGCTTCCGCGAGGTGAACGAGACGCATGGCCACGCCACCGGCGACCTCGTCCTCTCCCTCATCGCCAGCCGGCTGCGCGGCGTGATGCGGCGGGGCGACACGGTGGCGCGCCTGGCGGGCGACCGCTTCGCCATCGTGCAATCCGTGCTGCACGAAGCCGGCGCCGCCGCGCGCCTGGCGGAAAGGCTGGCCGCCGCCGTCGCCGCCCCCTTCGCCCTGCCCGGCAATCTCTCCATCACCGTCGCCGCCGATATCGGCCTGGCCATCGCGCCGCATGACGGAGCGGATGCCGAAACCCTGCTCGACCGCGCCGAAAAGGCCCTCGCCATCGCCCGGGCGGAACCGGATGCCGCCATCCGCAGCTTCGAACCGGCCCTGGATGCCGAGGCGCGCCGCCAGCGGGAGATCGAGCGTGACCTGCGCGCCGCCATCGCCGATGGCGCGCTGACGCTGCACTACCAGCCGCAATTCCGCCTGCGCGACCACGCGCTGGTGGGGTTCGAGGCGCTGCTGCGCTGGCACCACCCCGAACGCGGCATGATCCCGCCCGGCGACTTCATCCCGCTGGCGGAGCGCAGCGGCCTGATCATCCCGCTCGGCGCCTGGGTGCTGCGCGCCGCCTGCGCGGAAGCCGCGCGCTGGCCGGTGCCGGTGCGCGTGGCCGTCAACCTCTCCCCCACCCAGTTCCGCCAGGGCGGGCTGGTCGGCACCATCGCCGACGCCCTCGCCACCACCGGCCTGCCCGGCCACCTGCTGGAGCTGGAGGTGACGGAAAGCCTGCTGCAGCACGATGCGGAGGAGACGGAGCGCCTGCTCCGCGCCATCCGCGCGCTCGGCGTCTCCATCGCCATGGATGATTTCGGCACGGGCTGGTCCAGCCTGGCGCATCTCTGGCGCTTCCCCTTCGGCAAGCTGAAGATCGACCGCGCCTTCATCCGCGACCTCGGCCACGATCCGCGCCTCTCCGCCATCGTCGCCACCATCGTCGCCCTCGGCCGCATCCTCGGCATGACCGTGGTGGCCGAAGGGGTCGAGACGGAGGAACAGGCGCGGCTGCTGGCGCATGAGGGGTGCGACCAGGTGCAGGGCTGGCTCTATGGCCGCGCCATGCCGGCGGAAGACGCCCGCGCCCTGATGGCCGCGCAGGCGGAAGCGGCGCCGCGCAAGGTCGCCTGACCGCCGCGCGCGACGGCGGCGGGCCGTGCTACAGCGCCCCGCCATGCCCCTGCTGATCCGCCCCGTCGCCGAGACGCCCCATGTCCCGCTGGTCGCCGCCTGGCTGCACGCGCAGTGGTGGCAGGCCGGCGGCTACAGCTTGGCGGCGACGGAGGCCTTCCTCCGCCAGGCCACCGGCCCCGCCGCCCCCTGCGCCCTGGTGGCGGAGCGCGATGGCGAACCGCTCGGCACCGCGACCTTCGACACGGATGACCTGCCGAGCCGCCCGGACCTGACACCCTGGCTCGCCTCCGTCCTCGTCACCCCCGCCGCGCGCCGCCAGGGCATCGCGACGGCGCTGGTGGCGGCGGTGGAGCGGCTGGCCATCGCGCAGGGCGTCCGCCGCCTCTGGCTCTTCACCCCCGACCAGGCGCCCTTCTACGCGGCGCGCGGCTGGGTGCGGGCGGGGGTGGAGGAATATCGAGGCTCCCCTGTCGTGCTGATGCAGCGGGATCTGGGGTAGCCGCCCCCGCCTCCAGCCCCGCCAGGAAGACCGCCGCTTCCTGCTTCATCGCCGCCACCTTCTCCGGCGCCATTTTCATCAGTGTCCGGATCGGCATCGCCATCCTCGGGTTGCGGCTGAAGCGCTCCACGTGCCGGCCGACGAAATCCCAGTAGAGGTAGTTGAAGGGACACGCGCCCTTCCCCGTCGCCTTCTTCACGTCAAAGGCGCAGCCGCGGCAATGGTCCGACATGCGGTTGATGTAGGCCCCGCTGGCCGCATAGGGCTTGGAGGCCATGACACCGCCATCCGCATGCAGCGCCATGCCATGGGTATTCGGCAGCTCCACCCATTCATAGGCATCGGCATAGACCACCATGTACCAGTCATTCACCTCGGCCGGGTCGATGCCCGCCAGCAGCGCGAAATTGCCCGTCACCATCAGCCGCTGGATGTGGTGGGCATAGGCCAGGTCCCTTGTCTGGGTGATGGCGGCGCGCAGGCACGCCATCCGCGTCTCGCCGGACCAATAGAACCAGGGCAGCTTGCGCGTCGCGCCCAGCGCATTGGTGTCGCGGTAGGCCGGCATGCGCAGCCAATAGATGCCGCGGACATATTCCCGCCAGCCCAGGATCTGCCGGATAAAGCCCTCCACCGCATTCAGCGGCGCGCGCCCCTGGCGGTACGCCGCCTCCGCCGCCCGGCAGGCCTCCATCGGATCCAGCAGCCCGCAATTGAGGGAGGAGGCCACCAGCGCGTGGAACAGCGTCGGCTCGCCCTCCGCCATCGCATCCTGGAAATCGCCGAAGCGCGCCAGGCGATGCGCGATGAAATCGTCCAGCGCCTGCCTTGCCTGGCCGGGCGTGACCGGCCAGGCGAAGGCATCGAGCGTGCCGAAATGGCCGGGGAATTCCCGCTCCACCAGCGCCATCACCTGCTTCGTCACGTCATCCGGCGCGAAGCGGCGCGGCCGCGGCGGCGTCACGCCGGGGTCGAGCGGCTTGCGGTTCTCCGCATCGAAGTTCCAGGCCCCGCCCGTCGGCTCGTCGGGCCCTTCCATCAGCAGCCCCGTGGCGCGCCGCATCTCGCGGTAGAAGAACTCCATGCGCAGCTGCTTGCGGTCCCCCGCCCAGGCGCGGAAGCGGTCGATGGAGCAGAGGAAGCGCCGATCCTCCCGGATTTCCACCGGCAGCCCCGTGGCGCGCTCCCAGCCCCGCATGTCCTCCAGCACCCGCCACTCGCCGGGCTGCGTCACCACGATCCGCGTCGCGCGGACCTGCTTGGCGATGCGCGCCACCTCGCCGGCCAGAGTCTGCGTATTCGCCGCGTCATCCAGCGCCGAATAGGCGACCGTGATGCCCTCCCCCCGCAGCGCCGCCGCGAAGTGCCGCATGGCCGAGAGCACCAGCGCGATCTTCTGCTTGTGGTGCTTCACATAGGTGCATTCGGATCGCACCTCCGCCATCAGCACAACGTCGCGCGCGGGGTCCAACCCCTCCAGCGCCGACAGGCCGCGCGAGCACTGGTCGCCCAGGACCACCCGGAGGATCGTCACGCGCGCTCGTACCGCACGGCGCTGCCATCCTCGCCCGTGGTGGCGAAGCCCACCCAGGTGCCGGCGGCGTCATAGGTGATGTCGGCGCCCTCGCCCCCCACTAGCACCACGCGGGTGCCGCCGCCCGGCAAGGCGCTCCGCGTCACCTGCGGCGCCACCACCATCCCCTGGCGCGGATCGAACAGCGGCACCTCCGTGGTCAGCGTGGCCTGTCGCCACCAGGTCAGCGGCGCCGCCTGCGCCGGCAGCCTGGCCTCCCCCGCCGTGCCGCGCAGCAGCAGCTGCCCGCCCTCCGCCCGCGCCTCGCAGAACCCCGCCGTGCCGTTGCGGTCCATGCGGGAGGTCAGCGCCACCAGGCGCTCCCCCCGCCAGCTCTCCACCGTCTCGTGCCGGTAGCGATAGACGGTGATGCCGACCAGCGTCACCGCCACCTGCACCAGGCTCCGCGCCTCCAGCACCCCGCCCTCCGGCTCCCGGAACGTCACCTGGTGCGTGCCGATGGCGCTGCCGTTGCGGATCAGCCGGAAGGAAAGGGGCGGCCGCGCCGCGCCCGCCGGCGCCGCGGCCAGGACCATCGCCGGCAGCAGCAGCGCGCCCCGGCGCGTCATCACCCGCGCCCCGCCAGCGCCGCGCGGCCGCCATCCACGCCGATCACCTGCCCCGTCATCCACCCCGCGGCGTCGGAGAGCAGGAAATCGGCCAGCGCCGCGCTGTCATCCCCCTCGCCCAGGCGCGGGATCGGGTGCTGCTTCGCGATCGCCTCCGCCATCTGCGGGCTCTTCGTCAGCGGCTCCGCCAGCGCGGTCCGGGTCAGGCTCGGCGCGATGCAGTTCACCCGCACCTTGGGCGCGAGTTCCGCGGCCAGGGAGACCGCCAGCCCCTCCACCGCCGCCTTCGCCGCGCCGATCGCGACGTGATTGGCGAATCCCTTCCGCGCCGCGACGGAGGAGAACAGCACCACCGAACCCTGGCCCGCCGCCAGCGCCGGCGCCGCCGCCTGCACCGCCAGCGCCGGCGCGGCCGCGTTCAGCCGGAAGGCCTCCAGCAGGTCGGCCTCCGTGATGCGCGACAGCGGCTTCAGCACGATGGAGCCGACGCAGAAGGCAAGCCCCGCCAGCGGCGTGCCCGCCGCGGCCACCGCCGCCGCCACCTGCGCGCGGTCCGTCACATCCGCCACCGCATGGCCGGCGCCGAGTTCCGCCGCCAGCGCCGCCAGCCGCGCCGCCCCCCGCGCCACCAGGAAGGGCCGCGCGCCCCGCGCCGCAAGCCGCCGCGCCAGCGCCTCCCCGATCCCGCCCGTCGCCCCGAAGACCAGAACCTGACCCGTCATGAACCCATCATCCGTCGCTATCCGCCCCCAGATGGGCCGCGCCCCCGCGGGGGGAAGGGTCGCCCCCGGGACGGGAGACAGGATCGCCCCGCCATGGCAGGATGCGGCGATGCGCCAATTGCTGCTGCTGCGCCACGCCAAATCCTCCTGGGACGATCCGCGGCTGTCCGACCACGCGCGCCCGCTGAATGCGCGCGGCCGGCGGGCGGCGATGGGCATGGGCAATGCGATGCGCGACCTCGGCCTCTCGCCCGACATCGTCCTCGTCTCCTCCGCCCGCCGCACGCTGCAGACGCTGGAAGCGATCTCCCCGATCGAGGGCACGCCCCTGATCGAGCCGATGGACGACCTCTACCTCACCACCTGGACCTCGCTGCTGGACGTGCTGCGGGGCGTGCGGGAGACGGCGCGCAGCGTCCTCCTCATCGGCCACAATCCCGGCCTGCATGACCTGGCCATGGCGCTGGCCGGCGCCGCCGCCATGGCCGGCGATGGCCCGCTGGTCCGCCGCCTGGCCGCCGCCTACCCCACCGGCACGCTCACCGAATTCGCCGTCGCCCTGCCCTGGCGGCAGCTCGAAGCCGGGGGTGGCCGCCTGCTCCGCGTGCTCTCGCCCGCGGACCTGCCGGGCGCGGAACCCGGCGATGCCTCGGAAGCGACGGCCTGACCGCCATGCCCCCCGCGCCGCCGATCACCTGGGAGGCGGCGCTGGACCCCGCCGTCGCGCCCCGCCTCCTCCGCCACCCCGCCATCGCCGCGCGCCGCGCCGGCCCCACGCGCTCCGCCCCCCTGGTGCTGGAATGGCGCAACACGCCGGATGGCGCGCTGGCGGAAGCCGGGCTGGCGGTGGAGGAACCGCGCGGCGGCCCGCCCCTGCTGCTGCACGCCATCCCGCCCGCCGCCGCCATCGCCTGCCCCGCCACCCCCGCCTGGCCGGCGGAGGGCGATCCCCCCACGGGCGCCACCGCGGTGCTGGCCACCTTCCTCGGCCGCCGCGCCACCCTGGCCCTGGCGGAGGGGGTGGAAGCCCGCCTGCTGCGCGGCGCGCTGCGCCGGGGCGATGACGAAAGGCCGGTCGCCCGCCTGGCCCTGACCGGCCCGGCGGAAGCGGTGGCGGCCACGATGCGGGACCTCGCCGGAACCCTTCCCCTGCTGCCCCCGCTGGCCAGCCTGGCGGAGGAAGCCCGCGCGCTCGGCGCCGGCACCGGCGTGCGGGCCCCCCGCCTCGGCGCGCCGCTGCTCGATCCCGGCATGGGGGTGGAGGATGCGCTCCGCCACGTCATCGGCCACCTCGCCTGCGTGCTGGCCTGGCACGCCCCCGTGGCGCAGGCCGGCCGGCACCCCGCCGGCGTGCACCAGATGCGCGTGGCGCTGCGGCGGCTGCGCTCCGCGCTCCGCGCCTTCCGCCCGGCGGTGGATGGCCCGGCGCTGCGGGAGGCCGACCGCCGGCTCAAGGCGCTCGCGGCCCTGCTCGGCCCGGCGCGGGACTGGGATGTGTTCCTGGGCGGCCTCGGTGCGGAGCTGGCCGGCGCCCTGCCCGGGGAAGCCCGCGTCACCGCCCTGCTGGAAGCCGCGCGGGCCCGGCGGGACCAGGCCTATGCGAACCTCGCCGACCATCTCCGCGGCCCCGCCTTCCGCCTGCTGCTCTGGGACCTCTGCGCCCTGGTGGCCTGCCGCCCCTGGCAGCTGGAGCGCGATGACCCGGTGGAGGAGGTCGCCGCCGGGCTGCTGGCCCGCCGCTGGCGCAAGATCACGGCGGCCGGGGAGGATATCGCCGCGCTGCCGGACGCCGATTTCCACGCCCTGCGGCTGGAAGCCAAGCGGATGCGCTACCTGGCGGAACTCTTCGCCCCGCTCTGGGGGCGCAAGCGCGGCCGGCGCTTCCTGGAACGGCTGGCCGCCGTACAGGAACAGATGGGCCTGGCCAATGACGCCGCCGTGGCCCGCGCCCTGGTCGCGCCCCTGGGGACGGAGGGCGGAAGCTGGGCGACCGGCCTGGCGGAAGGCTGGGTCCTGGCCCGGTCGCGCCGGGCGCGCAGCCGCGCCGCCAAGGCGTGGGAGGAGCTGCTGAAGGCCGATCCCTTCTGGAATCAAGGCTGAAGGCTCGATTCCTTGTACAATTATTGAAGATAAATGAATGGGTTGCGCGCGGCTTGTCGCTTGGGTTACGCGTGGGGCCCATCACCCTTCTCTCACGGCCCCGTGACCCGACATCGCCGCCTGTTCCGTCCCGCCCCCTCCCCCCGCCGCTGGCGCACCCCGGTCATGGCCATCACCGGTGCCCTGATCGTCGGCGCCCTGTCCGGCGTCGGCCTGCCGCCGGACCTTATGGGCTCCGCCCCCCGCGAACAGGACTGGTCGGCGCTCGCCGCCGAGGTCCGGGTGGTGGATGGCGACACGCTGCGCCTCGGCGACCGCATGCTGCGACTCGCTGCCATCGATGCGCCGGAACGCGGCCAGTCCTGCGCCGATGGCGCCGGCCAGGGCTTCGATTGCGGCGCCGCGGCGGCGGAGGCGCTGTCCCGCCTGGTGAATGGCCGCTCCGTCCTCTGCACCGTCCGGGGGCGGGACCGCTTCGGCCGCGGCCTCGGCACCTGCACCGCCGGGGGGGTCGATCTCAATGCCGGCCTCGTCACCGCCGGCTGGGCGCTGGCCTATGGCGAGGATGCCCGGATGATGGCGCTGGAGGCCTCGGCCCGCGCCGCCGGCCGCGGCCTCTGGGCCGGCAGCTTCACCCGCCCCGAGGAATGGCGCCGCCGCAACTGAGCCGCCACGGCCAGGCACGGAAGCAGGGCCGGCCGCGCGCCAGGCGGGGGCGCGGGCGTAACGGCCGAGCCTGTCGCGTCGAAGCCGGCAACAGCGGGGTAACACGCCCGGTGGCACGATCGACCCCGCAAGCTTGAACATTCCCCCACGTTGCCAAGCGCCGCGGCAGGCTCTTATCTTGCGCCGCACCATAACGGTGCCGAGAGCAAGCGGCCCGGCACCCACCCCCGAGTGCGAGGAAGCATCATATGACCACAACGCCCAACGGGTCCGTCACCTTCACGCTCGAGGGCTCGAACCGCAGCACCAGGCTGCCGGTCCTGTCGGGCTCCATCGGCCCCGACGTGGTCGATATCCGCAAGCTCTACGCCGATCTCGGCGTCTTCACCTTCGACCCCGGCTATGGCGAGACGGCGAGCTGCGAGAGCAAGATCACCTACATCGACGGCGACGAGGGCGTGCTGCTCTACCGCGGCTACCCGATCGAGCAGCTGGCCGAGAGCTCCGACTTCATCGAGGTCTGCTACCTGCTGATGAACGGCGACCTGCCGAATGCCGCCCAGCTCGCGGAATTCCGCAAGGGCGTCACCTACCACACCATGGTGCATGAGCAGATCCGCCGCTTCTTCGACGGCTTCCGCCGCGACGCGCACCCGATGGCCGTGATGTGCGGCGTGGTCGGCGCGCTGGCCGCCTTCTACCACGACAACCTCGACATCAACGACCCGCGGCAGCGGGAGATCGCGGCCTTCCGCCTGATCGCGAAGGTGCCGACCATCGCCGCCATGGCCTACAAATACGCGCTCGGCCAGCCCTTCGTGTATCCGCGCAACGACCTCAGCTACGCCGCCAACTTCCTGCACATGCTGAACTCGGTCCCGGCGGAGCCCTACACCGTCTCCCCGATCCTCGCGAAGGCGATGGACCGCATCCTGGTCCTGCATGCGGACCATGAGCAGAACGCCTCCACCTCCACCGTCCGCCTCGCCGGCTCCACCGGCGCCAACCCCTTCGCCTGCATCGCCGCCGGCATCGCCGCGCTCTGGGGCCCCGCCCATGGCGGCGCGAACGAGGCGGTGCTGAAGATGCTGGCCGAGATCGGCAGCGTGGAGAACATCCCTGCCTTCATCGAGAAGGTGAAGGACAAGAACTCCGGCGTGAAGCTCATGGGCTTCGGCCACCGCGTCTACAAGAACTTCGACCCGCGCGCGAAGATCATGCAGCAGTCCTGCCACGAGGTGCTGGCCGAGCTCGGCATCAAGGACGAACCGCTGCTCGACATGGCGATGGCGCTGGAGAAGGTGGCGCTGGAGGACGAGTACTTCGTCAGCCGCAAGCTCTACCCGAACGTGGACTTCTATTCGGGCATCATCCTGAAGGCGATGGGCATCCCGACCAGCATGTTCACGGTGATCTTCGCCGTGGCGCGCACCGTCGGCTGGGTGTCCCAGTGGAAGGAGATGGTGGAAGACCCCGCGCAGCGCATCGGCCGCCCGCGCCAGATCTACACCGGCCCGACGAAGCGGGACTACGTCCCGGTCGCCAGCCGCTGAAGCCCCGCCGGGCACCCGCCCGGCGGCCGCCACGCCAAGCCTGCCCCAGCCCCGCCGGCCCCGCCGGCGGGGCTTTTCGCTGCCCGCATCCCGGGCGGAAGCCCGGATGGGGCGCCCGGCGGCCGGCAAGCGTCGCCGGGCCATCCATCCACCGAACTGCAATTGCGAAGCACCTCTCCGGCAATTGCGGCGAACCGCCAAGCAATTGAATCCCTGTGGAAAACCCGCCGCCTGCAATTGCGAGGCTCCTGCGCGCAGGCCGTGAACTGGCCTCCACAGGCACACCACCGGGCCGCATCTGGCCCGCTTCTACAACCCAGACATGCAGTTTCTTAAGGGATTCGGAAAAAACGCCTTGAAACGCCAACGGGTTCCGGGAATCTATCTATGCAGGGTTGATATCCACAGGGGGAATTTAACCAAATGCGTGAGATGCTCAGGATCGGCTCCGGCAAGGTGCTGGACGAACTGGTGCGGGCCAGGCTCCGGCTCTGGCCCCAGCAGCCACCCGGCGTGACCGTCACGCCGAAGCAGCCCGGCACCTGGCTCCGCGGCCGGCCCGGGGAGCCGACGCTGGTCGCCCAGCCCTTCCTCAAGCTGCCGGGCACCAACACCTACCGGACCATCCCGGACGGGCTCTGGCTGCATTTCAGCCCGGACCCGGCGGACCGCTACGCCGACATCCTCTGCATCGAGGCCTGCGGCTCCATCGCCAACCTCCAGGACAAGCGCGCCCGCTTCGCGCCCTCCACCACCTCGCTCCTGGTCGTCTGTCCGCTGCGCTGGCTGCTGGACCCGGTGGGGCCGGAGGACCGCACCCCGCGCTGGCGGCTGATCCGCCTGCTGCGGGAGGTGCCGACCGAGCCGCTGGTGCTGCCGGTGCGGGACCTGAGGGTGCTCTACGGCCTGAAGTCCCGCCACTACCTGGGCTTCGCGCGGTCGCAGATGCCCCAGCCGCATGAGTATTTCTGCCCGATGGATGCGCTGACGGCGGAGGATGGGCACACGGCGCCGGAGATGCGCTCCCTCATCGGCCGCGCCAGCGCCACCGCCAACTTCATGACGCCGCCCTGACGCCTTGGCCACCACGCCGGGGGGCAGGGGACCCCCGGCGTGGTGGCCGCGCGGCACGGCGACACAGGAACTTCACATACCCCCCCTGCCCGGATGGCCAGGACGCCGGTAGACCTCGCGGCGGAACGCCGCCAGATCGGTACGCGGCGGGACGCCACCGGATCGATACCGCGGCGGAAGGCCGCCGGATCGGCGCCGCGGCAGGACGAAGGGGGAAGACACGGCATGGCCATCGGCAGGCGTTCACTCGGTCTCGCGGCCATCGCCGGCACGCTCGCGGCGCCATCCCTGGCCCAGGGCATCGGCGGCCCGCTCATCCTCTACACCTCACAGCTCGAACCGGATGCCGCGCAGACGGTGGAAGCCTTCCGCCGCCGCCATCCCGGCGTCACGGTGGAATGGATCCGCGCCGGCACCGGCCAGATCATGACCCGGCTGCGCGCCGAGATCGCCGCCGGCCAGCCCCGCCCGGATGTCCTGCTCCTCGCCGATGGGCTGACCTTCGAAAGCCTGCGCGCCGAAGGCCGCCTGCGCGCGAGCCCGGAGGTCGCCACCGCCGGCACGCCGGCGGACCAGGTCGATGCCGGCCGCGCCTATTTCGGCACCAAGCTCATCACCACCGGCATCATGCACCACGCCCGCGCCCCCTTCGCGCCCCGGCGGTGGGAGGACCTGCTCCAGCCCCGCGCGCGCAACCAGGTCGCCATGCCCTCCCCCGCCGTCTCCGGCGCCGCCGCCATCCATGTCACGGCCCTGGTGCAGAACCCGGCGCTGGGCTGGGACTATGTGGAGAAGCTGGTCCGCAACGGCGTCCAGGCCCGGGGCGGCAACGGCCCCGTCATGCAGGCCGTCGCGGGGGCGGAGCGCGCCTTCGGCATCGCCATCGACTACCTGCCCATCCGCGAACAGCGCAACGGCGCCCCCGTCCGCTTCGTCTTCCCGGAGGATGGCGTCTCCGCCATCACGGAACCGGCCGCCATCCTCTCCACCACCCGCAACGCGCCCGCCGCCATCGCCTTCATCGACTTCCTGCTGGGGCGTGAGGGGCAGGAACTCGCCTCCCGCCAGGGCTTCCTGCCGATCGACCCGGAGGTCGCGCCCCCGCCCGGCTTCCCCGACCCCAGGTCGATCCGCATCATGCCCTTCGACGCCGCCCGCGCGGCGCGGGAGCAGGAGGAGATCCTGCGCCGCTTCGCCCAGCTCATCGGCGGCTGAGCCACCCCCCTTGACCAGGACCGAGGGCCCGGGCCGCGCCACGGTGGCGCTGGCGGTCGGCTGGCTCACGCTGGTCGGCGCCCTGCCGCTGGCGCGGCTGCTGGCCGAAAGCCTGGCCGGCACCGCGCTTCCCACGGCCCTGTCGGACCCCGCCACCTGGCGCGCTGCCCTCTGGTCCCTGCTGCTGGCGCTCGGCGCCGCGGCGCTGGCCACCGCCTTCGGCGCCGCGCTGGGCTGGGCGCTGCTGCTGCGCGGCCTGCCCGCCCGCGGCCCGCTCGTCTTCTGCGCCGTGCTGCCGGCGCTGGTGCCGGCGCAGGTCATGGCGCTGGGCTGGATCCAGGCCGGCGGCCCGGCCTCCCCCCTGCTGCTGGCGCTCGACCTCGCGCCGCCCATCGGCACGCCGAACCCCATCTACTCCGCCGCCGGGATGGTGGCGCTGCTGGCGGTGCAGGCGACGCCCCTCGTCCTGCTGGCCATCGCCGCCCTGCTGCGCCGCGTGCCCGGGGAGGTGGTGCTGGCCGCGCGCGGGCTGGGCGCCACCCCCGGCCAGGCGCTGCGCCGCGCCGTCTGGCCGCTGCTGCTGCCCGGCCTGCTGGCCGGCGCCGGCCTCGCCTATGTCGCCGCGCTCGGCAATTTCGGCGTCGGCGCGCTGATCGGCATCCCCGCCCGCGTGCCGGTGCTGCCGGTGCTGATCTGGCAGCGGCTTTCCGCCGGCGGCACCGCCAGCCTGGCCCAGGCCGCCGCGCTCGCGCTGATCCTGGCCGCCATGGCCGCGCCCGCCCTGGTGCTGCAATCCCTCGCCGCCCGGCGCGCCCCCGCCGCCGGGCGCCTGGCCTTCGAGGCCCTGCCCCTGCCCCGCGCCGGCCAGGCGGCGGCGCTGGCGCTGGTGCTGCTCTACCTCGCCATCGTGCTGCTGGTGCCGATGCTGTCGCTGGTCGCGGCCGCGCTCGTCCCCGCCATCGGGATGGAGCTGTCGGCCTCCACCGCGACGCTGCGGCATTTCCTGGCCGCCCTGGCCCCCGGCGCGCAGACGGCGCGCTCCTTCGGCAATTCGCTGCTGCTGTCCACCGGCGCGGCGCTGGTCCTGGCGCTGGCCGCGCTGCCCATCGCCATGGCGATGCGGGCGCGGGCGGTGCGCATCGCCACCACCGCGACGGACCTGCCCTATGCGCTGCCCGGCGCCTGCACCAGCGTCGCCGCCATCCTGGTGGTGCTGTCGCTGCCGGGCGGCGGAGCGCTCTACGGCACGCTGGGCCTCATCGGCCTCGCCTACCTCACCCGCTTCCAGGCCCTGGCGCTGCGCCCCGTCGCCGCCGCCGCCGCGCGGCTCGACCCCACGCTGGACGAGGCCGCGCGCGGCATGGGCGCGGGCGCGCTGCGCCGCCTGTTCAGCGTCCACCTGCCGCCGCTGGCCCCGGCGCTAGCGGCCGGCGCCATCCTCGTCTCCCTGACCGCGGTGAACGAGGTGACGGTCTCCTCCCTGCTCTACGGGCCGGGGACGCAGACGCTGGGCGTGCTGGTCTTCAACCTGCAGGAAAGCGGCCAGTCCCCGCTGGCCGCCGCCGTCTCCTGCCTCGCCCTGCTGCTGAGCGCGGCGCTGATGGCGCTGGCGACGCTGGCCGCCCGTCGCCTGCCGGCGGGGACGCTGCCCTGGCGGCCCTAGGTCGCCAGACTCCAGAACATCCTGAGCACCGTCAGCCCCAGGAACACCGCGAAGCAGCGCTTCAGCAGCAGCGGCGGGATGGAATGCGCCAGGTGCACGCCCCAGGGCGCCGCGATCAGGCTCGTCGGCACGATCAGCGCGAAGCCGATCAGGTTGACGTAGCCCAGGCTCAGCGGCGGCAGCAGCGTGTTCCCCCAGCCGCCATAGATGAAGCCGATCGTGGCGGGGATGGAGATGATGACGCCAAACGCACTCGCGGTGGCCACCGCGCTGCGGATCGGCGCGCCGAACATGGACAGGATCGGCACCCCCACCGTGCCGCCGCCGATCCCCATCATCGCGCTGATGCCGCCGATGAAGGTGCCGAGCGCATGCCGCCGCTTGCCCGTCGGGAAGCTCTCCCGCAGCTTCCAGTCCACGCCGGTGAAGCCCATGTTCACCGCCACCAGCGCCGCGATCACCGCGAAGACCGCGGTATGCGCGCCGCCCTTCACCACGATGCCGAGCAGCGTGCCGATCAGCACGCCGGCCGCGATGGAGGGCACCAGCGAGCGCAGCAGCACCACATCCATCGTCCCCTTCGCGAAGTGCTTGCGCGCGGACTGGATGGAGGTCGGGATGATGGTGGCGAGCGAGGTGCCCACCGCCAGCTTCATCTGCACGGCTTCCGGAATGCCGAAGAAGGGAAAGATGCTGAACAGCACGGGCACGATGACGATGCCGCCCCCCACGCCGAGCAGCCCCGCGAGCAGGCCGGAGAAAAGCCCGGTCGCCGCCATCGCCGCGGCCAGCCCGGCCAGCCACAGCGGATCGTACATATGTTCCAAGGAAGTCACTCTCTGAGGGTCGATGGTGAAGGCGCTCTTGCGCCGTGCGCGCGGGAGATCCCCTTGCGCACCGCGCGCGGCGGTGCAGCAATGGCCGTGCCATACCGCCCGCATCCCGCCGCGTCACCCCCGCCTCCCCAGGACCCTCCCCGTGCCGATCATCGCCGACCCCTGGTTCTGGGTGCTTGCCATCCCCGCCGTGCTGCTGACCGGCATCACCAAGGCGGGCTTTGCCTCCGGCGCGGGCAATTCCATGGTGCCGCTGATGTCGCTGGTCATTCCCGCGCCGCAGGCCGCCGGCATCGCCCTGCCGCTGCTCTGCGCCATGGACATCGCCTCGCTGAAGGCCTGGTGGGGCAAATGGTCTAAGGAACAGCTCTGGATCATCATGCCGGGCGGCCTGCTCGGCGTGCTGATCGGCGCCGCCATCTTCGGCTTCCTGCCGGATGCGGCGGTGAAGCTGATGGTGGGGGCCATCGCGCTGATCTTCCTCGCCCGCAGCCTGTGGCAGGGCCGCCCCGGCCGCGTGCCGCCCCCGCCAGCCACCAGCCACCGGGGCAAGGGCGCCTTCTGGGGCATGATGTCGGGGCTCACCAGCACCATCGCCCATGCCGGCGGCCCGCCGCTCGCCGTCTATCTCTACCCGCTCCGGCTGGAACGCGCGGCGCTGGCCGCCACCACCGTCGTCTTCTTCGGCGTGGTGAACTACGTGAAGCTGGTGCCCTATTTCCTGCTCGGCCAGCTCTCCCTCACCAATGTCCTCACCAGCCTGGTGCTGCTGCCGCTGGTGCCCATCGGCGTGCGCATGGGCATCTGGCTGCAGGGAAGGATGAGCGACAAGGTCTTCTACCGCATCGTCTATGTCATGCTGGCCGTCAGCGGCACCAAGCTCGTGTACGACGGCATGAAGGGACTGATCTGATGCTCGGCGTCCTCGGCGGCATGGGGCCGCTGGCTTCCGCGCAGTTCATGCTGCGCCTCACCCTGCTGACACCAGCGGCGCGGGACCAGGACCACATCCCCGCCCTGCTCTGGTCCGACCCCCGCGTGCCGGACCGCACGGCGGCGCGGATCGCGGGCGGGGAGGATCCGCTGCCCGCTTTGCTGCGCGGCATCCGGGGTCTGGAAGCCGCCGGCGCCACCGCCATCGCCATCCCCTGCAACACCGCCCATGGGTGGTTCGAGGGCATGCAGGCGGCGACCCGCCTCCCCATCCTCCACATCGTCGATGCGGCGGAGGAGGAGCTGCGCCGCCAGGGCGTCGCCCCCGGCCCGATCGGGCTGATGGGCACCGCCGGCACCCTGGCCATGCGGCTCTACCAGGGCCGGCTCGATGCCCGTGGCTGGACCTGCCTGACCCCCACGGCCGAGGAGATGGACCGCCTCGTCACCCCCGGCATCGCGCTGGTGAAGGCGAATGACGTGGCCGCCGCCTACGCGCCCCTGGCGGAGGCCGCGCGCCTGCTGGCCGCCCGCGGCGCCCGCGCCGTGGTGCTGGGCTGCACGGAAATCCCCCTCGGCATCGCCGCCGGCCCGGCGCTGCCCTTCCCGGTCTGCGACACCATCGATGGCCTGGCCCGCGCCGCCATCGCGCGGTGCCACCGGCCCGGCTGATCCCGTCCCGGCATCACGCCGCGCTGCATTATCCGGATTGCCGCCGGCGCGGCCCGGCCCGCATCGTCGTGGCCGCCGCGCGGCCCGGATCGACGCGGCGGAGACCACGCCCATGCCCCGCGCCGCCCGCCTCCTCGCCTGCCTGGCCTTCCTCGCGGCCCCCGCCGCGGCGCAGGACATCCGCCTCGGCATCGAGCTCTTCCCCAACAGCCTCGACCCGCACTGGCACAATTTCGGCGGCAACAAGGGCTTCGCCGCGCATCTCTATGAACCGCTGGTGGCCCTCGATGCCCAGCAGCGCCCGGCGGCCGCGCTGGCCACGGCGTGGGTCGCGACCGATGCCACCACCTGGCGCCTCACGCTCCGCCCGGGCGTGACGTTCCATGACGGCGCGCCCCTCACCGCCGCCGATGTCGCCTACACCATCGCGCGCGCGGCGAACGTGCCCGGCAGCCCCTCCTCCTTCGCCGTCTATCTCCGCCAGATCACGGCGGTGGAGACGCCGGATGCCGCGACCGTCATCCTCCGCACCGCGGCACCCTTCCCGCTGATGCCGGTCTATCTCAGCCAGGTGCCCATCATCCGCGCCAGCGGCGCCACCACGGCGGATTTCGATTCCGGCCGCGCCGCCATCGGCACCGGCCCCTACCGCCTCACGGCCTTCGCGCGCGGCGACCAGGTGACGATGGCGCGCCACGACGCCTATTGGGGCCCTGCCTCGCCCTGGGCCCGCGCCACGCTGCGCAACATGCCCCAGCCCGCCACGCGCGTCGCGGCGCTGCTGGCGGGTGACCTCGATGCCATCGATGCCGCGCCGCCGCAGGACCTGCCCCGGCTTGCCGCCGATCCGCGGCTGCGCGTCTCCACCCTGGTCGCCCCCGCCGTCGCCGGCTTCCACCTGGATGTGACGGATCGCACGCCCCCCGGCATCACCGCCGCCGATGGCACGCCCCTGCCCCGCAACCCCCTGCTGGACCACCGGGTGAGGGAGGCGCTCTCCCTCGCCATCCAGCGGGACGCCATCGTGGACCGCGTCATGGGCGGCCAGGCGCGGATCGCCGGCCAGTTCATGCCGCCCGGCGCCTATGGCCACGCCCCGGGCCTGGCCCCCGCGCCCTACGACCCCGCCCGCGCCCGCACCCTGCTGGCGGATGCCGGCTACCCCCAGGGCTTCCGCCTGACCATCCACTGCCAGAACAACCGCTTCGTGAATGACGAACAGATCTGCCAGGCCGTCGCCCAGATGCTGACCCGCGCCGGCATCCGCACCACGGTGGAGGCGATGCCCCACGTCATGCACGTCGCCCGCAGCCGCAACCGGGAATTCAGCCTCTGGACCGGCCTCTGGAACGTCGAGACCGGGGAGCCCACCTCCCCCCTCGTCACCCTGCTCGGCACGGTGGACGAGGCGCGCGGCCGCGGCCAGTTCAACCGCGGCCGCTACGCCAACCCCGCCTTCGATTCGCTGCTCGACCAGGCGCTGGCCGAACTCGATGACGGGGCGCGGGAGCGGCTGCTGATCCAGGCGACGGAAATCGCCTTCCGCGACGTCGCCCTCACCCCGCTGCACCACCAGATGCACCTCTGGGCCCACCGCGCCGGCCGCCGCCATGCGCCGCGGCTCGACGGCTATACCAGGGCCATGGACTTCACCCCGGACTGACCCCGCCGGGATTGCGACGGCGTCACTTGAACCGACGAGTGCCCTCGTCGTATAAACGCCCGTGCAGATGAGAATTATTCTCAACTGAGTCGCAAGACCGACCTGCCGACGCCTAACGCCGTGCCTCCACCGCCTAGCCTGCACGACCTGACACGACCGACGGGAGCTTCCATGGGCCGCGAATTCAGTCACATCGCCCGCCGCTGCGAACGCGCCGTCGTGACCGCCTACCGCGAACTGCGCGATGGCGGCGAGGCCGATATCCAGGCCTTCACCGCCTGCACCACGCTCTACCGGATCCACCATCCGGAGGCCTCGATGCAGGAAGCGCGGCGACTCGTCTCCGAATGGATCGACCACCACATCATCCGCGCGGCGGAAACGCCGACCGACGGCTGCGCCTGCGACTGATCCCGAAGGCCACGCGGGCGGCGCCGTGCCGCCCGCCCCTATTCGCCGGCCAGCGTCGCCGCCACCGTCCGCTCGGCCAGTGAGGCGAGGCCCGAGGCCGCCGCCCCCGCCTCCACCGGCCGCCCATCCCGCGATGCCTGCTCCACCGCCGCCAGCAGGTCCGCCAGCGGCCGCGCGCCCGCCATGCGCGCCGCCCCCTTCAGCCGGTGCGCCGCCGCCGCCGCGCCGGCCAGATCCCCGGCCGCCAGCGCCACCGCCACCGCCTCCCCATCCCGCTTCACGCCTTCCCGGAAGGTGTTGAGCAGCCCGGCCAGCCGCGCGGGGTCGCTGCCGAACAGGCCGCGCAGCGCCTCCGGGTCGAACAGCTGCGGCCCGGGCTCGGCCACCGCCGTCTCCACCCGCCCCGGCGTCTGCGGCATGAACCGCCCGAGCACGCGGGCCAGCGCATCCAGCGCCAGCGGCTTCGGCAGGAAGGCATCCATCCCCGCGGCGTAGCAGCGCTCATCCTCGCCGCGCATCGCATTGGCCGTCACCGCCACCAGCGCGGTCCGCGCCCCCCCCGGCGCCAGCTGCTCCTCCCGCCGGATGGCGCGGGCCAGGTCCAGCCCGTCCATCACCGGCATGTGCAGGTCCACCAGCGCCACGCGGTGCCGCGCCTGGCGCCACAGCGCCAGCGCCTGCGCCCCGTCCTCCGCCATGTCCGCCTGGCAGCCCAGCAGCTCCAGCTGCCGGGCCAGCACCTCCCGGTTCACCGGGTGGTCGTCCACCACCAGCAACCGCGGCGCCGCCTCCCCATCCAGCGGCGGCAGGACCGGGGATGCCAGGACCGGCGGCGCCTCGATCGGCTCCGCCGGCAGCAGCCGCAGCGTCACGGTGAAGCGGCTGCCCCGCCCCGCCGTGCTCTCCACCGCCACGTCGCCGCCCATCAGCTGCGCCAGCCGCCGCACGATGGAAAGGCCGAGCCCCGTGCCCCCGAAGCGCCGCGTGGTGGAGGAATCGGCCTGCGCGAAGGGCTGGAACAGCCGCCCCACCTGCTCCGGCGTCATGCCGACGCCGCTATCCTCCACCATCAGGGTGACGACGATCGCCACCCCCTCCCCCATCATCTCCGGCCGCGCCGAGCAGCGCAGGCGCACGAAGCCCACATCGGTGAACTTGATGGCGTTGCCGACCAGGTTGAACAGGATCTGCCGCACCCGCACCGGATCCGCCGCCACCATGTCCGGCGCATGCGGCGTGACCGGGCCCAGCGGATCGGCGAAGAGCAGCAGGCCCTTCCGCTTCGCCTCCACCGCCAGCGTCTCCACCGCCCCTTCCACCAGGCCGCGCAGCGAGAAGGGAAGCTGCTCCAGCTCCATCCGCCCCGCCTCGATCTTCGAGAAGTCGAGCAGGTCGTCGATGATCCGCAGCAGCGATCCCGCGCTTTCCCGCATCACCGTCACGCAGCGCGTCAGCGCGGGGCCGGGCGGCGTGCGCTCCATCACCTCGATCATGCCGAGCACGCCGTTCATCGGCGTGCGGATCTCGTGGCTCATGGCGGCCAGGAAGGCGGATTTCGCGCGGTTCGCCGCCTCCGCCGCATCGCGCGCCGCGGCCAGCGCGCCTTCCTGCCGCTTGCGGTCGGTGATGTCGGTGTAGGTGCGGACCATGGATCCGTCCTCCATCCGCCGCGCATGCACCTCCAGCACCGTGCCGTCATGGCGCGCGCGCTCGTAGCGCTTCTCCTCCATGGGCTCGTCGGCCAGCGCGCGCCGCGCCTGCTCCGCCCCTTCCGCGCTGCTGTCGTAGTCGCCGCGGGCGCGCTGGTAGGCCACCATCTCCGCGAAGCGCACGCCGGGCCGCGCCAGGGCATCCGGCAGCGCCAGCAATTCGGCCGCGCGGCGGTTGATGACGCTGACATGCCCGTCGGGCCCCACCAGCAGCAGCCCCTGGCCCATCGCCTCGATCGTCGCGGTCAGCGCGGCATAGGTGCCGCGCGCCGCGTCCCGCGCCTCCGCCAGCGCGGCCTCCTGCCGCTTGCGCTCGGTGATGTCGGTGAAGGTCCGCACCGTGCGGCCATCCGGCAGCGTCACCGAATGCACCTCCAGCGCCGACCCATCGGCCATGCGCCGTTCGTAGTGCCCCTCATGCACCGCGGCACCCGCCAGCACTTCCCGCGCCCGCTCCGCCGCCGGCGGGTCGCGGTCGTATTCCCCGGTCTCCAGCTGCCAGGCCGCGATCTCCTCCAGCCGCGTCCCTTCCCGCGCGAGCTCCGGCGGCAGGCGCAGCAATTCGATCGCCCGGCCGTTGATGACCTGCACCCGCCGATCCGGAGAGAACATCAGCAGGCCCTGGCTCATGTGCTGGATGGT
Organism: Falsiroseomonas ponticola; assembly: GCF_016805305.1. Classification (GTDB taxonomy): domain Bacteria; phylum Pseudomonadota; class Alphaproteobacteria; order Acetobacterales; family Acetobacteraceae; genus Falsiroseomonas; species Falsiroseomonas ponticola. The sequence goes on from NZ_JAERQN010000004.1 coordinate 211,265, forward strand.
GACCGCCAGGCTGCTTTCCGCCGCCTGGGCCACGTCCCGCGCCTGGCGCAGCTCATCCTCCCGCGCGCGCAGCCGGGTGATGTTGCGGTAGGTGGACAGCACGCTGCCATCCGCCAGCCGCTGGCGCGTGATCTCCATCCAGTACCCGGCCGGGGAGAGCCTGACATCCGGCTCCGCCCCGGCGCCCAGGATGGCCGCGGCGCGCGCCGCCACCGCCGCCTCCATCGCGGCGCCCTCCGCCGGCGGCGTGCCGTAGTCGCCCCGGCGCAGCATCAGGCGCAGGATGTCCCGCCCATCGGCGCCCGGCCGGGCCAGCGCGGCGGGGATGCCGTAGTAATGCGCCAGCTGCCGGTTCATCAGCCGCACGCGGAAATCCGGCGACCACAGCACCAGCCCGTCCTGCATGCTGTCGAGCACCAGCTCATGCGTCGCGCGCGCCGCCTGCAGCTCCTCCTCCCGCGCCTTGAGCGCGGAGATGTCGCGATAGATCACCAGCACGCCGCCATCCGGCGTGGCGACGGAGGAGGCCTCGATCCACTCCCCGTTGCGGCCCCGCACCTGCACCGGCGCGCTGCCGGGGTGCCGGGCGATGGCGAGCCGCGCCTCCACCGCCGCCTCGAAGCCCGCCTCCTCCGGCACCGGGCCGAAATCGCCCCGCCGCATGCGGTAGCGCATCGCCTCCACGGCGGAAGCGCCGGGCGCGCCGATCCCCTCCGGCAGCGCGAAGAATTCCACCGCCGCCCGGTTGCCCAGCAGGAAGTTCAGCTCCTGGTCCATCAGCACGACGCCATCGGTCATGCTGTCCAGGATCAGCCGGTGCATGGCCCGCGCGCCGGCCAGCTCCTCCTCCCGCTGCTTCAGCGCGGTGACGTCGCGATACATCAGCACCGCGCCGCCGCCCTTCACCGGAATGGTCTTCACCTCCAGCCACAGGCCGGAGGGCGTGCGCCGGATGTAGGAAACGCCGCCCGGCCGGTTCAGCAGCGCGGCGCGCTGCGTCACCCGCGCCTCCAGCTCCGCCTTGTCGCGCGGCGGCGGGCCGAACTCGCCGCGCTCATCCTGGTAGCGCATCACGTCCAGCACGCTGACGCCCTTGTAGGCCATGTGCAGCGGGAACTCGCCGACGCGGATGGTCTCCCGGTTGAAGAACTGCAGCTTCATCTCGGCATCCCACATGACGACGCCGTCGGTCATGTGGTCGAACACCGTCTCCAGCGTGGCCCGCGCGGCGGAAAGCTCCTCCTCCTGCCGCTTCAGGTCGGTGATGTCGGCCGCCGTCAGCACCAGGCCGCGCGACATGGCGCGCAGATGCACCTGGAACCAGGCGCCGCAGGCCGTGCGCCACACCGTGGCGCGCTCCGCCTCGCCCGGCGGCGGCAGCCAGCTTGCGGGATCCCCGGGCCGGTCGAAGCCGGGATTGGCGGCCGCGCCCCCCTGGCCGGTCGCCGCCAGCAGGTCCCGCAGCCGGTCGCCCGCCGCCGGCGCCGCGCCGGGCGGCAGCAGCCGCGCGAAATCCGGGTTGCAGGACACCAGCCGCCCATCCGCGGCGAACAGCGCAAAGGGGCCGGCAAGATGGGCCAGCGCTTCCGCCTGGAGGCTGACGACCTCGTCCGGCGGCAGGGCGCCGGCGGGCCAGTCGTTATCGGGCATGCCCGCATTATGCCGCAACCGCGCCGCTTCTTGTGTTTCGCGCCGTGCAACGGTTTGTTTCACCTGTTTCGCCACGCCCCCGCCCGAGTCGACCGGGCCGCATCACAGTGACAGGAGAGCCAGGCATGGCCGGAGGCACGACCAACCTGCTGGTGGTGGAAGACGATCCGTTCCAGCGGGAGACGGTCTGCGCCTACCTGTCGAACCAGGGCTTCGCGGTGGATGGCGTGGCCGATGGCCCGGCCTTCCGCGCCGCCATCGCCGCCGCCATGCCGGATGCCGTGCTGCTGGATGTCGGCCTGCCCGGGGGCGAGGATGGCTTCGCGCTCGCCCGCTGGCTGCGCGCGCTCTCCCCGGCCGTCGGCATCATCATGCTGACCGCGGCCGGGGACCTGGTGGATCGCGTCGTCGGCCTGGAATCCGGCGCCGACGACTACATCACCAAGCCCTTCGAGCCGCGCGAGCTGCTGGCCCGCATCCGCGCCTTGATGCGCCGCGCCCATGCCGAGGCCGCGGCCACCCCCCAGAAGCCCGAGAATTTGGCCCCCGGCCGGGTCCGCATGGGCGGCGCCGTGCTGGACCTGAAGCGCGGGCTCCTCCTCACCGCCGACGGCCGCGAGGACACGCTGACCGAGGGCGAGTTCACCCTGCTCAAGCTTTTCGTGGACAACCCCAACCGCGCGCTGCACCGCGACTGGCTGCTGGAGCGGACGAGCGGGGATGAGGAGCCGGAGGCCTTCGACCGCGCCATCGACCTCCGCATCATGCGGCTGCGCCGCAAGGTGGAACGCAACCCGGCCCGCCCGATGGCGATCCGCACCGTGCGCGGCGTCGGCTACCTCTTCGACCCCGAGGCGGGATGAGCCACGGGCGGTAGCCACCGCCCCATAGCCACACAGGCTGGCGGGTGCTTCAACCCGCCCCCATGCGCGCCTCCTTCTCCGCCCAGGCCCTCTTCGCCGGGCTCCTCGCCGCCTTCGTGGGCTTCGCCTCCTCCTTCGCCGTGGTGCTGCAGGGGCTGAGCGCGGTCGGCGCCAGCCCGGCCCAGGCGGCCTCGGGCCTCACCGCGCTCGCCATCGCCATGGGGCTCTGCGGCGTGGTGCTGAGCCTCTGGCGCCGCCTGCCCATCACCGTCGCCTGGTCCACGCCCGGCGCCGCGCTGCTGGCGGGCTCCGCGGTGCCGGAGGGCGGCTTCCCCGCCGCCGTCGGCGCCTTCATCGCGGCGGCGCTGCTGGTGCTGGTCGCGGGGCTCTGGAAGCCGCTTGGCCGCGCCGTGGCGCGCATCCCCGCGCCCATCGCCAACGCCATGCTGGCGGGCGTGCTCTTCGGCCTCTGCCTGGCCCCCGTCCGCGCGGTGGAGCAGATGCCGGCGCTGGCCCTTCCCGTCATCCTCACCTGGCTGGTGGTCGGCCGCCTCAACCGCCTGCTGGCCGTGCCGGCGGCCGTGCTTGTCACGGTCGGGCTGCTCTGGTGGCAGGCGCCGCCCATGGGCGACCTGTCGCTCAGCCCCGTCGCCATCCTCGTCATGCCGGCCTTCGACGCGACGGCCATGGTGGGCATCGCGCTGCCGCTGTTCCTGGTGGCGATGGCGTCGCAGAACATCCCGGGCATGGCGGTGCTGAACGTCAATGGCTACCGCCCGCATCCCGGCCCGCTGTTCACCACGACCGGCCTGTTCAGCCTGGCCGCCGCGCCGCTCGGCGGGCATGGCGTGAACCTGGCCGCCATCACCGCCGCCTTGTGCGCCGGGGAGACGGCGCATCCCGACCCCGCGCGGCGCTGGTGGGCCGCGGTGGTGGCGGGGCTCGGCTACTGCGCCTTCGGCATCGTCTCCGCCGCCGCCGCCGCCTTCATCGCCGCCGCGCCGCCGATCCTGATCCAGGCCGTCGCCGGCCTGGCGCTGCTGGGCAGCTTCGGCAGCGCCATCGTCGCAGGCCTGTCGGAGGCGGCAGACCGGGAAGCCGCGGTCGTCACCTTCCTCGTCACCGCCTCCGGCCTCACGGTGCTGGGCATCGGCGGCGCCTTCTGGGGGCTGGTCGCGGGGGGCGTGGTGATGGCGGTGGCGCGGTGGCGGCGCGCGCCCGCCCGGCATCAGCCCGGCAATGCTTCCCGGTAGTAGCGCAGGTCGAGGTACTTCATCGGGTCGGTGAGGGTGGTCCCGGCCGGTCCGAACTGGCTTCGCAGCCCCAGCACGGTGCTGATGCCCGGAATGTCGATGGCCGCGCGCGGCGCGAAGCCGCCGGAGGGGTCGAGCAGCACGCGATAGGAATTGGCCGCGACCTGCTCGCTCATCGTCGGCACGTTGCGGCGAAGCAGCGCGATGGCCTCCTCGCGGTTGGCCGGATCGTAGAGCCAGGACAGCGCATCGACCGTGCCGCGGATATAGCCCACGACCTCGGCGCGGTGGCCTTCCGCCCAGCCGCGGCGCGTGGCGGAGACCAGCCCCTGATAGGCGCCCAGCATCCGCGCCGCATCCGCCAGCACGCGGAAGCCCTGGGCCTCGGCCTGCACCTCGAAGGGGGAGATCAGCAGCGTGCCGGCATGCCGCTTCTCCAGCAGCGCCTGGTAGCGCTGCAGCACGCCCCCGGCACGCACATAGCTCACCTCCTCCTGCCGCAGGCCGCCGAGCTCCACCAGCTTGCGCAGCACGAAGGCATAGCCGGTGGTCAGGGCGTCCACCGACAATTCCTTGCCGCGCAGTTCGGCGAAGCTCGTGATCTCCGGCACGGTGACCAGGCGCAGGAAGCCGTTGTCGCCGCCCATCACGACAGCCAGGTCAGGCGTGCCCTGCACGCTCGCCTCCCCCTGGCCTTCCATATAGGCGATGACGTTGTCGATCGCCGTCACCGCCATGTCGAAGCGGCCGCTGATGAGGTTGGTGAGCTGGAAGGTGGAATTGGGCGTGGGCGTCAGCGTCACGCGGACGCCGTGGCGGGCGAAGAAGCCCTTCTCCATCGCGACCCAGATCGGCCAGTTGAAGCCGCCGGGGAAGGTGATCAGCTCGATCGGCCGCAGGGTCTGCCCCACGGCCCCCAGCGCGGGCATCGCCAGCGCGGCGCCGAGTGCGAGTTTCACAGCGCCACGGCGGCCCATGCCCTGGTTCATCGATCCGTTCCCCCGATTATGCCCCCAGGCTGGGGGAGGCGCGGCGGGATGGCAAGGCAGGAATGCCGCGCGCGAGGTCCCGCCCCGCGGCCTTCCCGTGCCTGCGGCGCCAACGGGCGAACCTGCCCTGGACCCTCGCTGGAAGCCTACCGGCCGGCCATCCGCCGGTGCGCCAGCACATGCGCCACCGCCGTCAGCACCAGCGTGGAGGCCATCAGCACGAAGGCGATGGCGCCGCCGAAGGGCCAGTTGTTCTGCTCGATGAACTGCCCATAGACCAGCGGCCCCATCATCTGGAATCGCGGCCCGCCGATCAGCACCGGCGTCGCATAGGCGTTCATGCCGAGGATGAAGGTCAGCACGCCGCCGGCCAGCACGCCCGGCATGGCGAGCGGCAGCAGCACGCGCCAGAACATGCGCGCTGGCGGGGCGCCGAGGTTGAAGGCCGCCTCCTCCACCGACCGGTCGATGCCCTCGATCACGCTCTGCAGGCTCAGCACCATGAAGGGCAGGTTCACCGCGGTGATGCCGATGATGACGGCGGGCTCGGTGTACATGATGTCGATCGGCCCGCTGGTGAGGCCGAGGCCCATCAGCGACGCATTCACCACGCCCTTGGCACCGAAGGCCACCATCCAGCCGGCCGCGCGCACGGCATTGCCGACGAAGAGCGGCAGCACGACGGCGATCAGCAGCAGGTTCTTGTAGCGGCTCTGCGTCCGCGCCAGCACATAGGCCAGCGGGAAGCCGAGCACGAGGCAGATCAGCATCACCACGAAGGCGATGCGCACCGTCCGCCACAGGATGTTCAGGTAGTAGGCGTCGGTGAAGAAGCGGACATAGTTGTCGATGGTCAGCGCATCGACCATGAACTGCCCGGGGACGAAGGCATTCAGGCTGTAGCGGAACAGCAGGCAAAGCGGCACCAGCAGCGCCACCACGACGAAGATCGTGGCCGGCGCCACCAGCCCCGCCGCGCCCCATGGGACGCGGCGGGTATCGGAAGCCGCCAGGCTCAAGCCTTGAACACCCGGTCCCACCAATCCTTCATCGCGTTGTTCTCCCGCGCGAGATAGGCGTAGTCCAGATCCACCAGCCGCCGCTGCTCCTCCGGCGTGAAGCCGATGCGGGCCGAAAGCTCCGGCTCCACCACGGCATTCGTGACCGTCGGGTTGAAGCCCATGTCGATGGCGAAGGCCTCCTGCGCGGACTTCTCCAGCATCGCGTCCATATAGGCATAGGCCCCGGCCTTGTTCGGCGCGTTCTTCGCGATGGAGAAGCCGGAGACATACATCGGCACGCCTTCCACCGGCGCCACCGTCTGCACGGGGATGCCGGCATTCTGCCACTGCACGCCACGCGCCTTCCACATCATGCCGAGCGCGATCTCCTCCGACTGCATCGCCGCCGCGAAGGCCTCATTCGTCGGATAGAGCCGCGCCCCCGCGCGCTTCGCCGCCAGCAGCAATTCCTTGCCCGGCTCGATGTTGGAGACGCTGCCGCCGGCGGCCAGCGCGGCCGCCACCATCACGAACTGGTACTGGATGTCGATGAAGCCGATCCTGTTGCCGTGGCGCGGATCGATCGCTTCCCGGAAGCCCGCCGGCGCGGCGACCAGCTTCGGGTTGTAGAGCACGACCTTGCCCGAATAGATGTGCCCCACGCCGAACTTGTAGCGCATCGCGGGGATGATGCTGGCCGCGTTGCGCAGCCGCGAATAGTCGATCTCCTCCGCGACGCCGGCCTCGCCCATCTCATGCATGTTGGCGGCGGAGAAGCCCTGGATGTCCACGGTCCCGCGCGGCAGGCGGCGTTCGGCCACCATCTTGGCGCGCCGCGGCGCATCGCTGGCCTGGTCCTGCACCACCTCCCAGCCCTGCGGCTTCAGGATCGGGTCCTCGATGTTCTTGGTCAGCAGCCGCGCATAGTCGCCGCCCCAGGTGCCGACCACGACGCGCCCGCGCCCCTGCGCCCGCGCGCTTCCCGCGCCCAGCGCCACCGCGCCCGCCCCCAGCAGCGCCTGGCGCCGCGTCACCGAAAACCTGCTCATGCTCGCCTCTCCTTGTCCTGTTCTCACGGGTCTTCACGCCGCATCGGGAAACACCATGCCGGCCGCGCGCGGCCAGCCGATGGGAACCGTCTCGCCCAGCGCCGGCGGCCTGATCCCCGCGCGGTTGGGCACATGCACCACCAGCTTCTCGCGCTCGGCGATGCGCACATGCAGCTCGATCAGCGGGCCGAGATAGGAGACGAACTCCACCACCCCCGCCAGCCGGTTCTCCTCGCCCTCCGGCGGCGCCAGGTGCACCGCCTCCGGCCGGATCGCGAGCACCGCGGGCCCCGGCGCCGCATCCGGCACCACCACATCCACGCCGCCCGCCGTCACGAAGCGCCCGCCCGCCGCCACGCGCCCGGCCAGGAAGGTGCTGCGCCCGACGAAGCCCGCCACGAAGCGATCCGCCGGCCGCTCATACAGGTCCTGCTGGCTGCCCACCTGCCGGATCGCGCCCTCCGCCATCACCACCAGCCGGTCGGCCACCGTCAGCGCCTCCTCCTGGTCATGCGTCACCATGATCGTGGTCAGGCCCAGTTGCCGCTGCAGCTGCCGGATCTCGACGCGCACCTCCTCCCGCAGCTTGGCGTCGAGGTTCGACAGCGGCTCATCCAGCAGCAGCACGTCGGGATGGATGGCCAGGGCCCGGGCGAGTGCCGCGCGCTGCTGCTGCCCGCCCGACATCTGCCGCGGCAGGCGCGCCGCGTAGGGCTCCATCCGCACCATGCGCAGCGCCTCGATCGCCCGCGCCTCGCGCTCGGCCTTCGGCACCTTCCGCATCTCCAGCCCGAAGGCCACGTTCTCCGCCACCGTCATGTGCGGGAACAGCGCGTAGTTCTGGAACACCATGCCGGTGTTGCGCAGCCAGGGCGGGCTCGCCGTGATGTCCCGCCCGCCGAGGCGGATCACCCCCGCGCTCGGCTCCACGAAGCCCGCCACCATGCGCAACGTCGTCGTCTTGCCGCAGCCGGACGGCCCCAGCAGCACCAGGAACTCCCCATCCGCGACGTCCAGCGTCACGTCCCGCACCGTCGTCACCGCGCCGTAGCGCTTGGTCAGCCCCGCGATCTCCAGCCTCGCCATCGCGTCACACCACCTGGGAGAGTTTGACGAAGCGGTCGGTGACCAGCATCGCGACGCCAATGACCACGATCTGCACCAGCGACACCGCCGCCACCACGGGGTCGATCTTCCAGGCGAGGTACTGGAGGATCGCGATCGGCAAGGTGGTCTGCCCCGGCGCCACCAGGAACATCGAGGCCTCCAGATTGCCGAAGGAGGTGACGAAGCCGAACAGCGCGCCGGCCACCACGCCCGGCCGGATCGCCGGCAGGGTCACGCGCCGGAAGGCCACCCAGGGCGTCGCGCCGAGGCTCAGCGCCGCTTCCCCGATGGAGGGGTTGAGCGTGGAGAGGCTCGCCGTCACCAGCCTGACCGCCCAGGGGATGACGATCAGCGCATGCGCCGCGACCAGCCCGGCCTTGGAGCCCAGCAGCGGCCATTCGGTGGCGATCTCCACCTCCATCTCGCCGACATAGAAGGCCGCGCCGAGCACCACGCCCGGCACCACCAGCGGCAGCATCAGCAGCGTGTTGAGGATGGGCTTCAGCGGCAGCCCGCTGCGCACCAGCGCCAGGCTCGCCGGCACCGCCAGCGCAAGCCCGATCGCCGTCGCCATCACGCTGACCTGCAGGCTGACCATGAAGCCGCTGGCGAAGGCGCGGTTGTCCGGGATGGCGGCGAACCAGCGCAGCGTATAGCCCGTGGGCGGGAAGGACGGGATCTCCTGCCGGAAGAAGGCGAGCCACGCCACCAGCAGCAGCGGCGTGACGATGATCGCCAGCGCGAAGCCGGCGCTGCCGCGCAGCGCCAGGCGCCGCAGGCCGCGCGATCCCATCAGCCGCCCCCCCGCGCCGCGCCGCGCGCGCGGTCCCGCACCAGGCGCTTGCGCGGGGCCTCTGCATGCCCGAAGGCCGGCAGCATGGGCGGCGGAAGCGGCGCCGCGGCGCCCGCATCCTGCCCCAGCCAGCCGCGCAGCTGCCGCTTCCACCAGCCCAGCATCGCGGCGTAGTAGGCAGGGTCATTGCGCAGCACGTTCTGCGCGATCATGCCGCGGATCAGGCACATGGTCGCGTTCAGCGACACCTGCGCCTCCTCCGCCGGAATGCCCGCCACCGCCGAAAGCCGGGTCCAGGACGCATCCAGCGCCGCGTGGAATTCCCGCACCACCGGCAGCAGCCGCTCCCGGAAGGGCGCGTTGTGGCGGGCCTCCGGCAGGAATTCCATCGTCACCTGGAACAGCCCGCTCGCCATCATGTCCCAGAGGTAGTCGACCAGCGCCTCGATCGGCATGGTCGGCGCGGGATAGGCATCGCAGAGCTTGCGCAGGCCGCCCGTCGCCTGGTCCAGCAGCCAGGCGATGGAGCAGACCAGCAGGTCCTCCCGGCTCGCGAAATGGTAGGTCAGCGCGCCGCGGGAAACGCCGGCGCGGCGCGCGATATCGGGCGTGGTCAGCCGGGTCAGCCCCTGGTCGCGCAGCGCCTCCACCGTGGCGCGCAGCAGCCGGGCCCGGGTTTCCTCCCGGCGCTCCTCCTGCGTTCGGCGGCGCGGCGCATCGATCATCACGGGATTGAGACAGCCCACAAACAAACACGCAAGTCTGTTCATGGCGCAAATCGCGCCCGCCCGGCGGGGGCTGCCTCGCGCGCGGGCAGCCCCGGCGCGGAACCTAGCCCCGCGCCACCGCCTCCGCGATCGCCTTGCCCACATCGATGGTGCCGGCCTGCCCGCCCATGTCGCGCGTGCGCGGCCCGCCCTCGGCCAGCAGCTTCTCGATGGTCTGCGTGATGCAGTCCGCCGCCGCCTTCTCCCCCAGGTGCTCCAGCATCATCGCCCCCGACCAGATCTGCCCGATCGGGTTCGCGATCCACTTGCCCGCGATGTCCGGCGCGCTGCCATGCACGGGCTCGAACATGGAGGGCGCCGTCTTCTCCGGGTTGATGTTGGCGCTGGCCGCGATGCCGATGGAGCCCGCCACCGCCGGGCCCAGATCGCTCAGGATGTCCCCGAACAGGTTCGATCCCACCACCACGTCGAACCAGTCGGGATGCTGGACGAAATGCGCGCAGAGGATGTCGATGTGGTATTCGTTCGCCGTCACCTCGGGATAGTTCTTCGCCATGAGCGCGAAGCGCTCATCCCAGTAGGGCATGGTGAAGGTGATGCCGTTGGACTTCGTCGCGCTCGTCACCTTCTTCCGCTTGCGCGTCATCGCCAGCTCGAAGGCGTATTTCATGATCCGGTCGCAGCCGATCCGCGTCATGATCGATTGCTGGGAAACGAATTCGCGATCGGTGCCCGGGAACATCCGCCCGCCGACGCTGCTGTACTCGCCCTCCGTATTCTCCCGCACCACGTAGAAATCGATATCCTCCGGCCCGCGGTTCGCGAGCGGGCTCTTCGACCCCGGCAGCAGCTTGCAGGGGCGCAGGTTCACATACTGGTCGAAGCCGCGGCGGATCGGGATCAGCAGGCCCCAGAGCGAGACATGGTCCGGCACCCCCGGCCAGCCGACGGCGCCCAGGAACACGCTGTCGCTGTCCCGCAGCTGGTCGAGGCCATCATCCGGCATCATCTTGCCGGTGGCGGCATAGGTCTCGCAGGACCAGTCGTAATGCTTCAGCTCCAGCTCGAAGCCGAAGCGCCGCGCCGCGGCGTCCAGCACGCGCAGCCCCTCGGGCGTCGTCTCCTTGCCGATGCCGTCGCCGGGGATGACGGCGATGCGGTGCTTTCTCGTGGTGCTCATGCGGGCTCGCTCCGGTCAGGGCGCGGACCCTGCCGCCCCCCGCCCGATCCGGCAAGCCCGCCCCTACAGCAGCAGCGTGTCCACGAAGCGCACATCGAGCAGCGGGTCGAAATCGCCCAGCAGGATGAAGGTATCGGACCCCGCCGCCCCCTGCACCCGCCAGATGTCGCCCGTGGTCCGCACCACGCTGGCGCCGGGGCCATAGCCCACGAAGACGATCTCGTCCCCCGCCGCCGCGCCATTGCCGGTGAAGTCCATGATGCGGTCGCTCTGCGCATCGCCGCGGCGCAGGATGAACAGGTCATCCCCCGTGCCGCCGAACAGCCGGTCCAGCCCGCCCCCGCCCTCCAGCGTATCGGCCCCGGCGGCGCCGGTCAGCACATTGGTCGCGCCATTGCCGATGATGAGGTTGTTGCCCGCATGCCCCGTGCCGTTGATCGAATCGGCACCGGTCAGGCGCAGCACCTCGAAGGCCGTGCCGAGCGTCCAGGTCACGCCCGCCATGACGGTGTCGTTGCCGGAGGCATCGGTCAGCCGGTCGCCGGCATCGTCCACCCAGTACAGGTCGTTGCCCGGGCCGCCATTCAGGCTGTCCGCCCCCGCCCCGCCATCCAGCGTGTCGTCGCCGCCGCTGCCATGCAGGGTCTGCGCGCCGGCGGCGCCCGTCATGCGGTTGGCGGCGCCATTGCCGGTGCCGCTGGTGCCGGGGGAGAGCAGTTCCAGCCCCTCCTGCCACCCGGCCATGGTCCAGCTGACGCTGCTGCGGATCGTGTCCTGCCCGCCGGTGTCCAGCAGCAGGTCGGCCAGGCTGTCCACGCCGTAGAAATCGTTGCCCGCCCCGCCCGCCAGCGTATCCGCCCCCGCGCCGCCATCCAGCGTATCGCCCAGGTCGCCGCCCGCCAGGTCGTCATCCCCCGCGCCGCCGGTCAGGGCGAAGCGCTCGATGCCGCCGAAATCCGCGAAATAGGCGCCGGTGCCCAGCACCCCGTCGCCATCCCCGAAGGCCATCAGGAAGACCGCGTCATCCTGCCCCGACCAGTCCGCCACCAGCAGGTCGATCCCCGTCCCGCCATCCACCACATGGCTGCCCAGGCCGATGACCAGCACGTCATCCCCCGAACCGCCCTGCAGCAGCGCCTCCGTCCCCGTGGCCGCCACCAGCGTATCCGCGCCGGCGCCGCCATCCAGCGCCCCGCTGCTGCCCGCGCCGCCCAGCACCAGCCGGTCCGCGCCGCCCTCGCCGCGCAGCAGCGCATCCGTCGCCACCAGCCCCTCCGCCACGGCCAGCAGCACGTCGTCACCCTCGCCGCCGGACAATTCGTCCTCCGCGCCGGCCACGCCGCGCAGCGTGTCCGCCCCCGCGCCGCCGCGCAGCAGGTCCGTCCCCTCGCTGCCTACCAGGTCGAAGCGCTCGAATCCCGTGAAGCGGATGGTGACGGGGTCGCCCACCGCGGTGTCGTCCAGCACCACGGTGATGCTGCCCCCCGCGCCCGCATCGGGCAGCACGGTGATGGCGGCAATCGCCTCCCCCGGCGCCAGGCGCAGCACGTCGTTGCCCTCTCCGCCATCCGCCAGCCCGCGCTGGGTCGCCAGGCCGAAGGCGGCGAAGGCGCCGGTCCAGGCCACCACCACCAGGTCGTCGCCCTCGCCCCCCAGCAGCCGGTCCATGGGCGCGCCCAGCAGCGTATCGGCCCCGGCCCCGCCTTCCAGCGTATCGGGCTCCGTCTCCGCGGCGCCCGGCGCCAGGCGGCCCGCCACCAGCAGGTCATTCCCCCCGGCGCCCAGCAGTCGGTCCATGCCGGTGCCGCCCACCAGCGTATCGGCGCCCGCCCCGCCATTCAGCAGGTCGGCGCCGCCATTCCCCTCCAGCCGGTCATTGCCCGCAGCCCCCAGCAGCGTGTCGCGGCCGCCATTCCCCTCATCCTGCGCATCGCCCAGGTCGCCGACCAGCGTGTCGTTGCCCGCGCCGCCATCCAGCCGGTCCGCGCCGAGCATCCCCGCCAGGCTGTCATGCCCCGCGCCGCCCAGCAGCAGGTCGTTGAAGCCCAGCGTCGTGGCCGTGGCCTCCGCATCGCCGATCAGCGTGTCCGCGCCATCCCCGCCATCCAGCGTGTCGCCGGCGGTACCGCCCAGCAGCCGGTCGTCCCCGGCCTCCCCCAGCAGGCGGTTATTGGCGCCCAGCGCCTGGATGGTGTCGTTGCCCTCCCCGCCGAAGGCGATGTCGAGGTCGCTCTCCCCCGCCTCGCCCAGCTCGATCCGGTCATGCCCCGCGCCGCCCCGCAGCGTATCGGCGCCGGGCCCGCCCAGCAGCGTGTCGTCCCCGCCGCCGCCATCCAGGCTGTCCGCCCCCGCCTGGCCGGCCAGGCTGTCCGCCCCCTCTCCCCCGCCCAGCGAATCGGACCAGGGCGAGCCCGGGGAGGTCTCGTCCCCCGCGCCGCCGACGAACAGCACCGGCAGGCCGGGGCGGGTGATGTTGAGCGTATAGGCCCCGACCGCCGTCCCCGCCGGCGCGCGCAGGCCGAAGACCCAGTAGCCCGTGGCCGTGGCCGTGAAGGACAGGAAGGGATCGGCGAGGGAGGCCGAGCCCGCATCCACCACCGCGGCATCCGCCGCCGTCGCCACCAGCGTGCCATTGGGGTTGAAGAGGGTGAGCGTCAGGTCGAGCGGCGCGGCGACGCCATCCACATCCAGCACCACCGCATCCCCGGCCGAGAGATAGACGGCGTAGTAGTCCTGGTCGGTCGTGGTGCCGATGCTGGCCTGGATCGTCGCCGTCATCAGCGCGGGGTGCAGGCTGCCGGCGCCATCCGCGGCACGGGCGGTGAAGGCGGCGCCGGGGATGGTCTGCGCCCCCATCACCCCCGCCACGCCCGTCAGCCCGTTCTCGATCTCCGCGATGATCGCCATGCCCCGCCCCTTCTGGCCGTCGACTCGGATGTCGTAACGGTCGCATTGCAGAAGGGCAGCTTCCTAGCGCCGCCGGTCCCGTTCATTGCGATTGCGTCAACGAAAGCCCCGAACGCGGTCGTTCTGCGGCAGGATTCGTTAAGATTCGGCTAAGACGGTTAACGCGCCCTTGCCGCGCGGCCGGGCCAGCGCAGCCGCGCCAGCCAGGGCAGCACCGCCACCGCCAGCCCGAGCACCAGGGTCAGCTGCGCCGGGCGCAACCCGGCGCCGGGGTCCAGGTTGGCGGCCAGGATGCGCGCAGCCGGCAGGTTGCTGGACAGGGCGTACCAGGCGAATTCCACCCCCGCCGCGCCCGCCGCCGCCAGCACCGCCAGCCCCGCCAGCGCCAAGGGGGAGGCCCGCCACCGCCCCGGCAGCGCCCGCCAGGCCATCAGGAACAGGAAGACGCCAGCCATCAGCACCGCGCCATCCGCACGGGACTTGGCCTGCAGGAACTGATGGAAAATGCCCGCCGCCGCCAGCGCATAGACGGCGCGGTGCAGCGCCTTCCACCGCCGGCCGAGCCGCGCCTGCCAGCCATCGGTGGAGGTCACGCCCAGCACCACGAGGCCCAGCAGCACCAGGAAGCCGAGGGTCAGGTAGAAGCGCAGCAGGATCTCGCTGGCGATCTCCGGCAGGTCCCAGGCCATGTGGCCGGCATACATCAGCAGGTGCAGCACCGCGTAGCCCAGCGCCACCAGCCCCAGCATGCGCCGGAAGGTCAGCGCCTGCGGCCAGTTGGCGACATGGCGCAACGGCGTGACCGCCAGGCTGATCAGCAGGAAGCGGATCGCCCAGGTGCCCGATTCCTTCGCCGCCGCCTTCCAGGGCTCCGCCCCCATCTGCCCGCTGCCGAGCAGCCAGAGCAGCACCAGCCCCGGCGCGATGGCGGAAACCAGCACCAGCATCCGGGTCCAGGAAAAGCGCCCGCCCCGTGTCAGCCAGGGCCAGGGGATGGACGGGCGATCAGGGGCGAGGGTCGTGGCGCTCATGCCCGCCCCTTCGCGCCGCGCGGCCCGGGCGTTACGCGGGGCAGCCTCACTCATGCGTCAGCAGGCCCCGTTCGCGGATGGCCGCCACGATGCGCGCCACCTCGTCCCGGGGCTGCCGGGCGAAGGGGGCGGGCGCATCGTCGATCGGCCGGGCCTGCCCGGCGGCTTGGAGGCTGGCATGCAGGGCCCTGTGGCGCGGCCCCTCGTCACCAAGGGGCGCGATGAAGATCGGCGCGGCGGTCACCAGCGCCTCCGACAACATGGAGACGCTGTCGCCCGACACCACCATCACATCCGCCCAGGCCAGGATGCCGAGATAGGGATTTTCCCCGGCACTCCCCCAGCCGTGGAGCCGATGCGGCACGGGGGCGAGGGCTTCCGCCAGCGCCGCGGTCGCGGCAGCCCCGGTCCGCCGGCTGGCCGTCGCCATCACGCTGCCCGCGAAGCCCGCCACCCGCCGGCCGAGCGCGGCGGCGATGGCGGGATCCAGCCCCTCCCCCCGCACCGGCCCGCCCAGCAGCAGGCCGACCCGGGGCGATGGCAGCCCCCCCAGCGCCGCGAAGCGGGTGCGCCCCGCCGCCAGCGCCGCCGGCGTCACCCGATGCGCGGCGCCCAGGATCTCGATCCGGTTCGGCGCCGGGCCCATCCCGTCATGCGCCCCCACCACCTGCAGGTCGAAGCCCGCGCTGCCCGGCGCCCGCATGCAATGCACCACCCGCGCGCCGCGCCGCCGGAGCCACAGCGCCACCGGCGCGGATCGCCGCCCGGCGGAGACCACCAGCCGCGGCCAGGGCGGGCGGAACGCGCCGCGGCTGGCCGGCGCCAGGCCCAGCAGCGTCCCCCAGCCCAGCGGCAGCCGCGCGAGCGGACCCCATTCCAGCGGCACCGCCCGGAAGGGCAGGCCCAGCCGCTCCGCGATGCCGATCGCCTGCGCCGCCGTCCCCGCGCGCGGATCGGCCAGCACCCAGACGGGTTCCGCCGCCTCGCTCATGGACGCCCTCATGGACGCCCTCATGGACGCGATGCACGGGCAGGGTTACGAACAGGCCTCACACCGCCCGCCCGACACCCGAGGATTTCGTCACGATGGCCATCCCCCACGCCTCCGACTGGGACCGCGACGCCGCGCTGACCACCGCGCGCATCCTGCTGGAAATCAAGGCGGTGAACTTCCGGCCGGAGGAGCCCTACACCTTCACCAGCGGCTGGAAGAGCCCCGTCTACATCGATTGCCGCAAGATCATCTCCTTCCCCCGCGCCCGCAACCGCATCTGCGACCTGGCGGTGGAGAAGATCGGCCGCCACATCGGCTACGAGACCATCGAATCGGTGGTGGGCGGAGAGACCGCCGGCATCCCCTTCGGCGCCTGGATCGCCGACCGGATGATGGCGCCCATGGCCTATGTCCGGAAGAAGCCCAAGGGCTTCGGCCGCAACGCCCAGATCGAGGGCGAGGTCCCCGTCGGCCAGAAGACCCTGCTGGTCGAGGATCTGACCACCGACGGCGCCAGCAAGATCAAGTTCGCCCAGGCGCTGCGCGACGCGGGCGCCATCTGCGACCACACCTTCGTCGTCTTCTACTACGGCGTCTTCCCCGGCAGCTTCGAGCAGATGAAGTCCATGGGCCTCAACCTGCACCACCTCTGCACCTGGTGGGACGTGCTGGAAGTATGCCGGGAACGCCCCTATTTCAGCGAAGGCGCGCTGAAGGAAGTGCGCAAGTTCCTGGAGGACCCCGTGGGCTGGTCCAGGGCCCATGGCGGCATCGGCAGCCTGGCGGAGGCCAAGCCGAAGGAGTGAGTTCGCGCACAGGGGGTCGGATGGTCCGCATCAGCGTCGAATTGCCGGATGAGGTGGCGGAGGCGCTGTCGCGCCTGGCGCATGGGCGGCAATCGACCCCCGCGGCCCTGCTGTCCCGATGGGCGGAGGAGGCCACCGCGTTCCAGGCAGAACTCGACAGCCGCCTCGAGGAGGGTCTTGCCGACCTCGCCGCCGGCCGCACCGCGTCGCATGAGGAGGTGATGGCTGACCTCGAGAGCTGGGCGGAAGACCTCGAAGCCCGGCACCGGCGTACACGGTGAGGCTGCGCTGGTCCCGCCTCGCCCGGCGCGACCTTGCCGACATCAAGCGCTTCATCGAGGACGACAACCCGCAAGCCGCGTCGGCGCAGGTGGCGCGCATCCGTCGCAGCGCCGCGCGGTTCGAGGAATTCCCGGAGTCCGGCCCGCTCATCACGACGTCGGGCCTGCGCGCCACGGGCGTGCCCGGCACCGCATACCGCATCGTCTACCGCATCGAGGCCGACCTCATCCTCATCGTCGCCGTCTGGCATGGAGCCCGTGCATGGCCCTTCGACCCGCGCTGACCCTCCTCGCCGCGCTCGCCGCCGCGCCCGTCCTCGCGCAACCCGCGCGGGACAGCCTCACCATCGGCATCACGCAATACCCCGCCACCTTCCACCCGAACATCGAGGCGATGGCGGCCAAATCCTATATCGGCGGCTTCACCCGCCGGCCGCTCACGGCGCGCGACCCCGACTGGGCGCTCGCCTGCCTCGGCTGCGAGACGGTGCCCACGCTGGAGAACGGCCTCGCCATCCGCGAACAGACGCCCGATGGCCGCCCCGGCATCCGCGTCACCTGGCGGCTGCGGGAGGGCTGGCGCTGGGCCGATGGCCAGCCCGTCACGGCGGAGGACCTGCTCTTCGCCTGGCAGGCCGGGCGCGACTTCTCCACGGGCTTCGGCGGCGCCGAATTCTACCGCCAGGCCTATGAGGCGATCGTCACCGACCCGCGCAGCATCACGCTCCGCTTCGACCGCGTGACCTTCGACTTCGCCAGCGCCGGCGATTTCGTGCCGCTGCCCGCGCATCTCGAGCGCCCCATCTGGCAGGCCGACCCGCGCGCCTACCGCACCCGCACGCTCTACGAGACGCAGACGACGAACCCCGGCCTCTGGAACGGCCCCTACCGCGTCACCGCCGTCACCCCCGGCAGCGGCGTGACGCTGGAACGCAACCCGCACTGGGCCGGCCAGGCCCCCGCCTTCCGCCGCATCGCCATCCGCACGGTGGAGAACACCGCGGCGCTGGAAGCCCAGCTGCTGGCCGGCCAGATCGACATGGTGGCCGGCGAACTCGGCCTGCCGCTCGACCAGGTTTCCGCCCTCGAACGCCGGATGCCGACACGCTTCCGCTACGCCTACAAGCCCGGCCTGATCTACGAGCATCTCGACCTGCTGCTGGACCTGCCGCAGCTCAGCGACGTGCGCGTGCGCCAGGCCCTCATCATGGCGACCGACCGCGCGCAGATCACGGCCCGGCTGTTCGAGGGCCGGCAATCCGTCGCCCACACCAGCGTCAACCCGCTGGACGGCATGCATGACGACAATGTCCGGCAATGGCCCTTCGACCTGGCCCGCGCCCGCGCCCTGCTGGACGAGGCCGGCTGGCGCCTCCCCTCGCCCCCCGGCGACGGCATCCGCCGGAACGCCGCCGGCGAACGCCTCTCCTTCGACCTGATGACCACCGCCGGCAACCGGTCCCGCGAACAGGTGCAGCAGGTGCTGCAGGGCATGTGGCGCCAGGCCGGCATCGAGGCGCGCATCCGCAACGAGCCGCCGCGCGTCTTCTTCAGCGAGACCCTGCCCCGCCGCCGCTATGGCGGCGCCGCCATGTTCGCCTGGATCAGCAGCCCGGAGAACGTCCCCCGCACCAGCCTGCATTCGGAGGAGATCCCGACCGCGGAGCGCAACTGGTCCGGCCAGAACACGACGGGCTTCCGCAACGCGGAGATGGACGCGCTGCTGGAGGCGATCCCCGTCGAGCTGGACCGCGACCGCCGCCGCGCCCTCTGGCACCGCCTCCAGGCGATCTATGCCGAGCAGCTGCCCGCCATCCCCCTCTGGTTCCGGTCCGACGCGCATGTCTGGCCCCTCTGGCTCGACGGAATCCGCCCCACCGGCCACCTGAACGCCTCCTCGAACTGGGTCGAGGAATGGCGGATCCGGTGATGGCTGCACCAGCAAATCCACGCCCCCACCCCTGATGTTCGACCACCTCTCCCTCCCCGTCACCGACATCCCCCGCGCGCGCCGCTTCTACGACGCCGTGCTCGCCCCCCTCGGCATCCCGCGCGTCTGGGCGGAGGATCGCGCCCTCGGCTACGGCCCGCGCGACACGGGCGCCGCCTACCTCACGCTCCGCCTCTCCCCGGCCGCCTCTCCCCCCGCCGCCCACACCGCCTTCCGCGCCCCCTCGCGCCAGGCCGTCCATGCCTTCCACCAGGCCGGCCTCGCGCAGGGCGGCACCTGTGATGGCCCGCCCGGCCCCCGCCCGCACTACGGCCCCGGCTACTACGCCGCCTTCCTGCTCGACCCCGACGGCAACCGGATCGAGGCGGTGCACCGGTGACGCGCCTCATCGCCGCCCGCCTCGTCCAGGTCGCGATCACGCTGGCGATCCTCTCCTTCGCCATGTTCCTGCTCATCGGCCTGATGCCGGGCGATCCCATCGACCTCGCCATCGCCGGCGACCCGCGCCTGACGGCGGAGGATGCGGCGCGGCTCCGCGCCCTCCACGGCCTCGACCAGCCCCTGCTCGCCCGCTACCTCGCCTGGGCCGCCGCGCTGCTGCGGGGCGAATTCGGCTTCTCCCGCCTCTTCGCCCAGCCCGTCGCCGCCATCATCGGCCCCGCCCTGCTCTCGACGCTCGCCCTGCTCGGTGCCGCGCTGCTGGTCGCGGCGGCCATCGGCCTCGCGCTCGGCATGCTGGCGGCGGCCAGGCCCCGCGCCGCGCCGCTGGTCGATGCCATCGCCATCCTCGGGCAATCCGCGCCCACCTTCTGGCTCGGCATCCTCCTCATCATCCTCTTCGCCGTCACGCTGGGCTGGCTGCCCGCCGGCGGCACCAGCGAAGCGGGCGGCCTCGACGCGCTCCGCTTCCTGCCGCTGCCCGTGGCCACGCTCGCCATCGCCAACCTCGCCGCCTATGCCCGCCACAGCGCCGCCGCGCTGTCCCACACGCTGCGGGAACCCTGGGTCACCGCCGCCCGCGCCCGCGGCAATGGGGAGGCCCGGCTGATGCTGCGCCACGCCTTCCCCAACGCCGCCGTGCCCATCCTGCAGGTCGCGGCGCTGGATGCGGGGGCGCTGGTCGGCGGCGCGCTGATCACCGAAACCCTCTTCGCCCGCCCCGGCATGGGCAAGCTGATCTATGACGCGGTGATGGGCAACGACACCAACCTGGCCCTCATCGCCCTGCTGCTGGTGGCGCTGGTGACCATGCTGGCGACGCTGGCGGCCGACCTCGCCCAGCGCGCCCTCGACCCCCGGCTGCGCGATTCATGAGGCTCTGGCTCGGCCTGCTGCTGCTCGGCACGCTCGCCCTCGGCGCCGCGCTCGCGCCGCTGGCGCAGGGCTGGCTGGGGCATGATCCCTTCGCGCCCGACCTCTTCAACCGCCTCGGCCCGCCCAGCGCCAGCAACCCGCTGGGCACCGACGACCTCGGCCGGGACCTGCTGCTGCGCCTGCTGCATGGCGCGCGGGTCTCGCTGGCCGTCGGCCTCGCCACCGCGCTGGCCGCGACGCTGATCGGCACCGCCATCGGCCTGCTCGCGGCCTGGCGCGGCGGGGCGCTGGACGCCGTGCTGATGCGCCTGGCCGATGGGCTGCTCGCCCTGCCCGCGCTACCCGTCCTCGTCGTCCTCGCCGCGGTGGACACCGGCAGGATCGGCCTGCCCCGGGGCGAGGCCGCTTCCGACATCCTCCGCATCACCATCATCCTCAGCCTCTTCGGCTGGGTCGGCGTCGCCCGCCTGGCGCGCGCCGCGGCGCTGTCGGTGCTGGCGCGGGACTATGTCCGCGCCGCCCGCGCGCTCGGCGCCAGCGAGGCCCGCGTCCTGCTGCGCCATGTCGCGCCCAACATCGCGGGCCCCGTCGCCGTCGCCACCGCGCTGTCCGTCGCCGGCGCCATCCTGGCGGAGAGCACGCTCTCCTTCCTCGGCCTCGGCATCGCGCCGCCCGCCGCCAGCTGGGGCAACATGCTGGCCAATGCGCAGGACCTGGTCTTCAGCGCGCCCATGGCCGCGCTCTGGCCCGGCCTCGCCATCCTGCTGGCGGTGGCCGGCTGCACCCTGGTCGCGGACGGGCTGCGCCAGCGCTGAGGCGCCTCAATCCCGCAGGCTGTCCGGCACCCGCCCGCCATTCTCCGCGAGCTTCCGCATCACCGCGCGGTGCAGCCAGGTGTTCATCGCCGCGCTGCCATCCAGCGCGCCGCCATAGCCCAGCTCCCGCGCCAGCGCCGACCGCGCCGCCAGGCTGCTGTCGAGGTCCAGCAGCTTCATCAGGTCCACGATGGAGCTGCGCCAGTCCAGCCTCTGCCCGGCCCGCGCCTCCAGCCCCGTCAGCACCGCCTCGACATCCACGGGCTGGGCGGGCGCCGCCGTCGCCGGCATCGCGGCGGGCGGTGGCGCGGCGCGTGCCTCATGCGCCGGTTCCGCCGCCGGCATGCTTGCCTGCTCGCTGGCCGGCCGCGCCTCCGCCGGCTTCGGGCCGAGGGTGCTGCCGCGGAAGACGCGGGAGACGATGTCGCCGAAGATGCTCATGGCCGCTGGCCCTGCCCCGTTGAAGCAGCCCCAACGGCGCCCACCGCCCGGCGTTCCGCCGCCCTACCCCTTCACCTCCTCCTCCACCCGGCTGCGCAGCGTCCGCTCCGGCAGCCCCAGCGTCACCAGGAAGGCCGCCGTCATCACAACCCCGCTCAGCGCGAAGCAGCCCGTCAGCGCCGCGCGATAGGCCAGCGCCACCGCCCCCGCCTCCGCCGCCGTCACGGCCTGCGCCGCCTGCTGCGTCAGCTGCGCCAGGCTCTTCCCCTGCGCCCCCGCCGTGATCGCCAGGCTATGCGCCATGATGGTGCCGGATGTCGCGACGCCGAGCGCGCCACCCAGCGACCGCAGGAAGGCCATGGTCCCCGTCGCCGCCCCCACCTCCCGGTGGTCCACCGCGTTCTGCACCGCGGTCGTCAGGTTCGGCATCCCCATCCCCATCCCAAGGCCCAGGGTCAGCAGGGACAGAAGAAAGACCCAGGCCGGCGCCGCCAGCCAGGCGAACAACCCCAGCGAGGCCAGCGCCGCCGCCTCCAGCCCCAGCGCCAGCAGCAGGAAGGGCTTGGTCCGCCCGACGCGGGACACGATCCGCCCGCCCAGGATCGAGGTCAGCAGCATGCCGCCGACCTGCGGCACCAGCATCGCCCCCGCCTCCGCCGGCGCCATGCCGAGCACCAGCTGGAAATAGAGCGGCAGGAACACCGTCGATCCCATCATGGCGAAGACCATCATGCCCCCCACCGCGACGCCCCGGGCGAAGACGGGGTTGCGGAACAGGCGCAGGCGGATCAGCGGCTCCGGCGCCACCGCTTCCCGCCACAGGAACAGCGCCGCCAGGCCCGCCGTGCCGCCCGCCATGGCCGCGGTCTGCCAGGACGCCCAGGGGAATTCCGTGCCGCCCCAGGCCAGCAGCAGCAGCAGCATGGCGGTCGCGGCCGCCAGCAGCAGCGCGCCCAGATGGTCCACCGGCCGCGCCACGCCCGGCGCGCGGCGGCGCAGCCCGATCGCCAGCATCACCAGCGCCAGCACGCCGATCGGCACATTCACGTAGAAGACCCAGCGCCAGGACAGCGTCTGGGTGATGAAGCCGCCGACCAGCGGCCCCGCGACGCTGGCGAGCCCGAAGGTGCCGCTGAACAGCCCCTGGTAGCGCGGCCGCTGCCGGGGCGGCACCACATCCGCCACCATCGCCTGCGCCAGCACCATCAGCCCGCCGGCACCCAGCCCCTGCAGCGCACGGAAGCCGATCAGCTGGCCCATGGATTGCGCCGCGCCGGACATGACCGATCCGCCCAGGAACAGCGCGATGGCGATGAAGAACAGCGCCCGCCTGCCATAGAGGTCCGACATCTTGCCGTAGAGCGGCGTCGTCGTGGTGGAGGTCAGCATGAAGGCCGTGACCACCCAGGACAGATGCGCCATGCCGCCGAGGTCCGCCGCCATGCGCGGCAGCGCGGTATTGACGATGTTCTGGTCCAGCGCCGCCAGCAGCATGGCCAGCAGCGCGCCCGCCAGCACGATCCGCAACTGCGTCGGCGTCACATCGGGCCCAGCCCCGGACGTCTCGACAGGCGTCGCCGCCCTGGGCCTGCTCGCTTCGTTCACCACGATTCCTTCGGCAACGCTGTGCCCGGCGCGCCATGCCTATCGCACCCCGCGGGGCGGTGAAAGCGCGCCAGCCCGTCGCGTTCCGCGCGATGGATGACGCATGGGTTAAGCCTGGGATAGATTGTTCCCTGGCGAGACCGGGACGACCCGGCCCCAGGAGGAAACCCATGAATCGACGCATGCTGCTGGGCGCGGCCCTGCTGGCCACGCCTGTCCTCGCCCGCCAGGGCGCCGCCCAAGGCGCCACCTGGCCCGGCAACCGCCAGGTGCGCATCGTCATCACCTATCCGCCCGGCGGCACCACGGATTTCGTAGCGCGCCTCTACGCCCAGTCGCTGGCGGCGCAGACCGGCGCCAGCGTGGTGGTGGACAACCGCAGCGGCGGCGGCGGCGTCGTCGGCTGGACCAACGTGGTGCGCAGCGCGAATGACGGCACGACCCTGCTGCTGACCGACAATTCGCTGGCCACCGCCCCGCCCCTCTACCCCAATCTCGGCTTCGACATCCGGCAGGACTTCACGCCGATCTCGCTGCTGGTGGACTACCCGACCGTCTTCGTGGTGCCCGGCAGTTCACCCGTGCGCACGCTGCGCGAATACGTGGAGAGCGTGCGCGGCAAGCCGGCCGACGCCAATTTCTACGGCTCCATGGGCGCGGGATCCTCGCCGCATCTCTACACCGAATACCTGCAGGACATCGCGGCCATCCGCATGACGCATGTGCCCTATCGCGGCATGGGCCCGGCCTTCGCGGATCTGCTGGCCGGGCGCATCGGCCTGCTGATCGCGGCCCCCGCCACGGTGATGGGCGCCATCGCCGATGGCAGGGCGCGGGCCATCGCCATCGGCACCACCGGCGGCCGCATCCCCGGCCTGCCCGATGTCGCGACCGCGAAGGAACAGGGCTTCGACTTCACCTATTCCTTCTGGTACGGCCTGCTCGGGCCGCGCGGCATGGATCCCTCGCAGGTCGGCGCCATCAAGGCGGAATGCGACAAGGTGCTCGCCAATCCCGAGAACCGCGCCCGCTTCCTCCAGCAGGGCGCCACCCCCGTGGCCGGGGACGGCGCGGCCTTGCGCGCCGTGATGGACAGCGACCTGGAACGCTGGAGCGCGGTGGTGCGGGAGAAGGGGATCAAGCTGGAATAGCTTGCACGGGGGAAGGGCGAAGGACTATATTCCTGCAATCATCGGCCGTCCCGCGGGGAAGGCGCTGCCTTCCCCGCGCCCCGGGGACCCCCGGGGCCGATGCGGGCCTGGACCCGCGCCAGGGGCACCGCGAAAACGGTGCTAAAAGCACTAAATCGGCATAAACGGCTAAATGCGCTGTATTTTCTAAAACATTCCCTGACCGCGCGTTCAGCTTCCGATCTCGCCCCCATCCCGCTTCACGATGGCGATCACCGAAGGCCGCGGCGGCCGCCCCGGCTCGAAATCGGGCCAGCGGGTGGAGGGGTTCTCGTAGGTGCTGCCGGTATCCTCCCCGGGATGCTGGATCGCCAGGAACAAGGTCCTGTCATCCGGCGTGAAGCAGGGGCCGCAGACCTCCGCGCCGGTCGGCGCCTGGTAGAAGCAGCGGGTCAGCGCACGGCCATGCCCGCTGGTATCCGCGGCCCAGATGCCATCCGCGATGCCCGCGAATTCCGGCCCGCCATCGGTGGCGATCCAGGCGCGGCCCTTGCTGTCGAAGGCGATGTTGTCGGGGCAGGACAGCCAGCCGCTGTCGCTGGTGGCGCGATGATACTGCGTGCCGGGATCGACGCCGGGCTTGCCCGCGGCGATGAACACCTCCCACCGCGCCTCCGTGGCGGAGTGATCGACACGGCCCGTGCCGGCGCCGGGGTGGATCACCTCCAGCACATGGCCATGGATGTTGTTGGCGCGGGGGTTGCCCGGCCCCGCCTGCTGCGCGGTGCGGCGGCTGTTGTTGGTCAGCATGACATAGACGCGGCCATTGACCCTGTTGGTCTCCACATCCTCCGGCCGGTCCATCGGCGTGGCGCCCAGCAGGTCGGCGGCGCGCCGCGCCTCGATCACCACATCGGCCTGGCTGTGGAAGCCGTTGGCCGGCGTCAGCGGGCCCTCGCCATGCGTCAGGGCCAGCCAGCGCAGGCGGCCCTGCTCCTCGAACCTCGCCACATACAGCGTGCCGTCATCCATCAGGTCGCGGTTGGCGGCGCGGTCGTTGGGGTTGAAAGGGCGCGCGGTGACGAATTTGTAGAGGTACTCGAAGCGCTCATCGTCGCCCATGTAGAAGGCCACGCGCCCGTCGCTGCCGATCGCATGCGTCGCCCCCTCATGCTTGAAGCGGCCGAGCGCGGTGCGCTTCACGGGAACGCTGGTGGGATCATAGGGATCGTATTCGACCACCCAGCCGAAGCGGTTCGGCTCGTTCGGTTCGCGGTCCAGGTTGAAGCGCTCGAAATGGCGGAACCAGGCGTAGCTCGGCTCCGCGATGATGCCGTAGCGGCGATAGGTCGCGGCCTCCGCGCCCGTCGTCGCGGCGGCGCCGCCGAAGTAGTTGTTGAAGTTCTCCTCCGCCGTGATGACGGTGCCCCAGGGCGTGTTGCCGCCGGCGCAATTGTTCAGCGTGCCCAGCACGCGCGTGCCGGTCGCATCCGCATTGGTGCGCAGCCGCGCATGCCCCGCCGCCGGGCCGCTGATGCGCATCGGCGTGTTCATGGTGATGCGCCGGTTCATCGCGCCGCCCGGCACCGCCTTCCAGGTGCCGCCTTCCTTCCGCACCTCGACGACGCTCATGCCATGCGCCTCGATCTCGACCGCCGCCTGCGCCGCGGTGGTGCGCCCGCGCGCGGCGCGGCCTTCGCCGATGCCGGCGAACATCAGGTTGGTGTTGGTGTATTCGTGGTTCACGCAGAGCAGGCCATGCTCGCTGTTGCGGCTGCCCGCCGGCAGCGGCCAGTAGTCGAGGTAGTCGCAATTGTAGCCGAACTGCCGCGCCTGCGCGGCCGCCGTCTGCGCCATGGGGTCGTAGGGGGGCGCGCCGTCCAGCACCGGGTCGCCCCAGCGGATCACCGTCTGCGCCTCATACCCCTCCGCCACCGCCTGGTTCTGGCTGAGCTGGTGGCGAAGCTCCGGGAAGGTCAGGGTGGAGGGCCCGCCGCGCACCGGCACGGGCAAGGGCTGCGCCACCGCCGGGGCGGCCGCCACCGCCGCGGCCGCGCCCAGCACCCCGCGCCGCGTCAGCCTGGCCGCGATGATCTCCCCCATCGCGCGGCCGGGCGCGGGATTGCTGCCGATATCCTCCAGCTCGATCTCGTCATCCATGGCTGTTCCCCCCATCGTGTCATCGAAGTGTCACAATGGGGCTCCCGGCTCACGGCGCCGTCAAGCGTCAACCGCCGATGGCACCGCCGGCGTTCCGCGTGATCGTCAGCAGCGCGCTGCGCGGCGGCAGGCGGTTGTCGAAGGCGGGCCAGCGCGTGGCCGGCCGGTCGAAGCTCGCGCCCGGCTCCGCGCCCGGCGTGCGCACCACCAGCAGCAGCGAATCGCCCTCCGGCGTCGGTGCCGCGCCGCCGATCGCGCCACCGCGCGGCGCCGCATGGACCGGCAGCGGTACCGCCCGCCCCGGGCCATCGAGGTCGCAGGCGAAGGCCATGTCGGGCGCCGCCCCGGGCCGGCCGGCACGGTCCGTGCCCAGCCAGAGCCGCCCGCGCGGGTCCACCGCCAGCGTCGCGGGGTAGCGCGGCACCGCCGTGTTCGCCGGCATGTCGCGGCCGTAGCGCCCGCCCTCCGCGCCATCGCCGGCCAGGAACAGCACCCGCGCGGCCAGGCGCGCGCCGGCGGGATCGCCGGTGATCTCGATGACATGGCCGGGATGCGCGCCGGGCCGGGGGTTCAGCGCATCCACCCGCGCCTCGCCCCGCGTCGTGCCGGCGCGGCAGGCCAGCAGCAGGCGCTGCCGCCGCGGGTCCATGGCCAGCGCGGCGGGCGTGTCGAAGGGCGTGGCGCCCGCGGCCTCCGCGGCCCCGGCCGGGTTCAGCAGCGACCCCTCGCCCAGCAGGCGCCAGGTGATGGCGTCCCCCTCCACCCGCGCCACGGCCAGTTGCCCGGCCTCCAGCGCCTCGCCCTCCATCGCCTTCCCAGCGGAGACAAAGCGGTAGAGGAAGCCCATCGGCCGTCCATCGGCCAGGAAGACGACGGCGCGGCCATCATCGGTGACGGTCGCCGCCACCGCCTGCGCGCCGATCCGCCCCAGCGCGCCGCGCTTCACCGGCACGCTCTGCGGGTCCAGCGGATCGACCTCCGCCACCCAGCCGAAATGCCGCCCATCCCGGAAGCGGGGGTCGAGGTCCTGCAGCCGCGCCAGCCAGCCGGCGGGGTCCTGTTCCGCCAGCAGCAGCGTGCCCCAGGGCGTCGCCGTGCCCGCCACGGGGCCGAGCAGCCCCACCACGCCGCCACCCAGGCCCACCGGCCCGCCCATGCGGCAGAGCGTCGCGGTGCCGAGACGGCGGCTCTGGAACCCGCCATCCACCAGCACCCAGCGCCCGCCTTGGCGTTCCAGGTTGAGCAGCGAGGCGCCGGACATGGCGGCGGCCACCGCCGGCCGGTCCCGCCCGCCGGGGAAGGCCATGGCGGGATCGACCTCCGGGTGCACCACCGCCACCACCAGCCGCGCCACGCCATCGGCGCCCATCGGCGGCGCCACCAGCCCCGCGAGCCGCGCATCCCAGCCGAACTGGCCGGAGACGCCATCGGCGGTCGGGTTGCGCGGGTCCCAGGGCGCGGCGTCGAAGGTCACGCGGTCGCCCCAGCGCACCAGCACGTCCCGCCGGTGCCCCGGCGCCACCCAGTCATCCGGCCGCACCGCCGGCATCGCGGGCGGCAGGTCGAGCGTCGTCACCTGCGCCCGGGCCGGCAGGGCCAGCAGCGCGGGCGCCGCCAGCAGCAGGCGGCGGCCGATCATGCGAAGGCGGTCGCGCCCGCCGGCGGCGCATGCACCGTCACGGGCGGCGGCTCGCCCGGCCAGGCCTCGATCTCCACCAGGCAGGATTGCGCGGCGGAACCCTGTCCGAGGCGGGACGTCCCGACATCGGAGGTCAGCACATTGGCGTTGCCGTGGATGCAGGCGGCATCGGTGGCGCCGGGCCTCGCCGGGTTCCACCAGGCGCCCGTCGCCATCGCCACCACGCCGGGGCGGATATCGGCCGTCACGCGCAGCCCCGCCGCGACCGCGCCGCGGGCGTTGAAGACGCGGACGACCTGCCCATCCACCAGCCCGCGCGCCGCGGCATCGGCCGGGTTCATGCGGATCGGCTCCCGCCCCTGGATCTTGTCCGCCGCCGCCACCGGCCCGCTATCCAGCTGCCCATGCAGCCGGGTGGAGGGCTGGAAGGACAGCATGTGCAGCGGGAACTGCGCGGCCAGCGCGGAGCCCAGATACTCCGTCGGCTCCCTCCACACGGGATGGCCGGGAGTCTCGGCATAGCCGAAGGAGGAAATGGTCTCGGAGAAGATCTCGACCTTGCCGGAGGGCGTGTTCAGCGGGTTGGCCGCCGGGTCCGCCGCGAACTCCGCGAACTGGACGTAGTCCTGTTCCGGCGCGGGAACCTCGACGAAGCCCTCGGCCCAGAAGCGCTCGAAATCCGGCACCTCGACGCCCTGCGCCGCGCAGGCCTGGCGCCAGCGGCCATAGAGGTGGCGGAGCCACGCGCCCTCATCCCGCTGTTCCGTGAACTGGGCGCGGAAGCCCGCGGCATCGGCCAGGTCCGCCAGGATATCGACGTCGTTCCGCGCCAGGCCCTGGGGCGGGATCGCCTGGTGCATGGCGCGCACCCAGCGGTCGCGGGACGCGCTGCCGATGTCGTTGCGCTCCAGCGTCGTCGTCGCCGGCAGCACGATGTCGGCATGCCGCGCGACGGCGGTCCACCAGGGTTCCTGCACCACCACCGTATCCGCCCGGTTCCAGGCGCGCAGCAGGCGCCCCAGGTCCTGGTGGTGGTGGAAGGGATTGCCGCCGGCCCACCAGATCAGCCGGATATCGGGCAGCAGCAGGTCGCGGCCATTGTACTGCAGGATCTCGCCCGGCCGCTCCAGCAGCTCCGTGACGCGGGCGACGGGGATATAGGCGCCGCAGGGGTTGCGCACGGCGGGGCCGGCGACGGAGGGCACTTCCTGCCGCGGCGTCCCCATCCCGTTCATGGAGCCATAGCCGAAGGCGATCCCCTGCCCCGGCTTGCCGATGCCGCCCAGCATGGCGGCAAGCGCGACCAGCGCCCACCAGGGCTGCTCCCCATGCTCCGCGCGCTGGATGGACCAGGTGGCGGTGCACATGGTGGGGCTGCCCGCGGCTTCCAGCGCCAGGCGGCGGACGGTGGCGGCGGGCACTTCCGTGATGGCTTCCGCCCAGGCCGGCGTCTTCGCCACGCCATCGGCCAGGCCCAGCACATAGTCGCGGAAGCGGTCGTAGCCGACCGTGCAGCGCGCGAGGAAATCCGCATCCTCCCGCCCCGCCTCGATCAGCACATGGGCCATGGCGAACATCATCGCCGCATCGGTGTTGGGCCGGATCGGCACCCATTCCGCACCCAGGAAATCGCCCACATCGCCCTTGAAGGGGGAGATGTTGACGAAGCGCACGCCCGCCGCGGCGGCGGCCTTCATCAGCGGCACGTATTCATGCCCGCCCGCGCCGCCCGAGGTGACGAGCCCGTTCTTCAGCGGCAGCCCGCCGAAGCAGAGCATGAGCTTCGCGTGCTTCCTGATGCTGGCCCAGTCCGTCACCGGGCCCTGGATGACCTCGTTGGTGCCCAGGATATGGGGCATCAGCGTCATGCCGGCGCCGTAGGAATAGTTCGTCACCTGCGCCGTGAAGCCGCCGCCCATGCCGAGGAAGCGGTGCAGCTGGGTCCGCGCATGGTGGTAGCGCCCGGCCGAGGACCAGCCATAGGACCCGCCGAGGATCGAGGCATGGCCGTGTTCGGTCCGCACCCGGGCGGATTCCTCCGCCACCAGCCGGATCACCTGGTCCCAGCCCATCGGCACGAAGTCATCGCCGCCGCGGGACGACCCGCGCCGTTCCCCCTTCAGCCAGCCGGCGCGGACATAGGGCTGGTCGATGCGCGCCTTGCCGTGCACGGCCTCCGGCATCGAGGCGAGCAGCGTGCCCGGGAAGGGATCGCGCGCGAAGGGGCGCGCCTCCACCAGGCGGCCCTGGTCCACCACCGCCTCGAAGGAGCCCCAATGGGAGCCATGCGGCTTGATCTCGGTCATGTGAAGTCTCCGGCCCCGCGGCGGGTGAGTGCGGGGCAAAATGCGACGAACACCGGCACGCCGCAACCAGGACGGGCGTCAGGGCAGATGACGCGGCGCGAATGCCGTTCTAGCATCCCGCGAACGCCTCTTGAGGAAGAACCACTCCCATGACCCCGCCCGCCACGCCGGTCCGGAATTCCAACGCGGAACGCGACATCGCGAACGTGCTGCATCCGTATACCGACCACCGTGCCCATGCCAAGAACGGCCCGCTGGTGATCGCGCGCGGCGAAGGCGTGAAGGTTTGGGACGACCAGGGCAAGGAATACATCGAGGCCGTGGCCGGCCTCTGGTGCGCCTCCCTCGGCTTCTCCAACCATCGGCTTGCCGAGGTTGCCTATGAGCAGATGAAGAAGCTGCCCTTCTACCACGCCTTCACGGCGAAGTCGCATGAGCCGCTGATCGACCTCAGCGAGATGCTGATCGAGCGCGCGCCCTGCCCGATGTCCAAGGTCTTCTACGCCAACAGCGGGTCGGAGGCGAACGACACCGCCATCAAGATGGTCTGGTACTACAACAACGCCATCGGCAAGCCCGAGAAGAAGAAGATCATCTCGCGCCTCAAGGCCTATCACGGCATCACCATCGCCAGCGGGTCCCTCACCGGCCTGCCGGCGAACCACAAGATGTTCGACCTGCCGGTCTCCGACCGCTTCATCCACGTCTCCACGCCGCACCACTACCACGGCGCCAAGCCCGGCGAGTCCGAGGAGGATTTCGCCACCCGCCTGGCGACCGAGCTGGAGGAGACGATCCTGCGGGAGGGGCCGGAGACGGTCGCCGCCTTCTTCGCGGAACCCGTGATGGGCGCCGGCGGCGTGATGGTCCCGCCCGCCACCTATTTCGACAAGATCCAGGCCGTGCTGCGGAAGTACGACGTGCTGTTCGTGGCGGACGAGGTGATCTGCGGCTTCGGCCGCACCGGCAACTACTGGGGCTGCCAGACCTACGCCATCACGCCGGACATCATCACCTGCGCCAAGGCGCTGTCGGCCAGCTTCCTGCCGATCTCCGCCATCATCATCAATGACCGAATCTTCCAGGGCCTGGCGGATGGCTCCGCCACCATCGGCACCTGGGGCCACGGCTTCACCTACTCCGGCCACCCCGTTGCCGCCGCGGTCGCGCTGGAGACGCTGAAGATCTACGACGAGCTGAACATCGTCGAGCACGTCAACACGGTCGGCGCCCATATGCAGGCGAAGCTGCGCCAGCGCTTCCTGGACCACCCGCTGGTCGGCGAGGTGCGCGGCATCGGCATGGTAGCGGCGATCGAGCTCGTCGCCGACAAGGCCGCGAAGAAGAACTTCGAGCCCTCCGCCAAGGTCGGCCCGCGCCTCGCCAAGCTCGGCGAGAACGAAGGCGTGATCCTGCGCGGCCTGGCCAACGACACCATCGCCTTCTCGCCCCCCCTCATCATGAAGGCGGATGAGGTGGATGAGATGGTGGAGCGCACCGGCCGGGCGCTGGACGCACTCGCGGTGCAGCTGCGGCGGGAGAGCCTGACGGTCGTCTGAGGGGGGGAAGGATCGTCCCCCTCACCCAACCCTCTCCCCCCCTCTCTCCAGGGGCCGGGGGAGAGGGCTTTTCAAGTTTGCCGCTTCATTAACCGCCGGCGCGCCAAATTGGCCCTGCGACAGCAGAAGGCAGCGCATCCATGGCGGCAGAAGGCCGGTCCTTCCGGGACCTCACGGGCCAGGCCATCCGCATCAAGGCCGTCGATATCGGCGCCAACCCGATCGATGGCGACCCGCCCTATGCGACGCTGCTCCGCGCCGGCCAGGCGGAGGTGGTGGGGTTCGAGCCCGATGCCGCCGCACTCGCCACGCTGAACACCCGCAAGGGCCCCGATGAACGCTACTTCCCGCACGCCGTCGGCGATGGCGGCCGCCACACGCTGCGGGTCTGCCAGGCGCCGGGCATGACATCCCTGCTGGAGCCCGACCCCGCGACGCTCGCCCTGTTCCACGGCTTCCCCGAATGGGGCCGCGTGCTGGACCGCGTGGAGCTCGACACGGTGCGGCTGGACGATGTGCCGGAAACCGCGGGCGCGGATCTCCTGAAGCTCGATATCCAGGGGGCGGAGCTGATGGTGCTGCGCCACGCGCAAGCGCGGCTGCGCGATGCGCTGGTGGTGCAGGCGGAGGTGGAGTTCCTGCCGCTGTACCGGGACCAGCCGCTCTTCGCCGACGTCGATGCCTTCCTGCGCGGCCAGGGCTTCGCCTTCCACCGCTTCTTTCCGCTGAACAGCCGGGTGATGGCGCCGATGGTGGTGGGCGGCAGCCCCTATGCGGGGCTCAGCCAGATGGTCTGGGCGGACGCCATCTTCATCCGGGACCTGACGAGGCCGGAGGCGCTGGACGACCGCGCGCTGCTGGCCATGGCGACGATCCTGCACGATTGCTACGGATCGGCGGATGCGGCGCTGCGCCTGCTGATGGAGCATGACCGCCGGCATGCCGGCGGGCTGGCGGGGCGCTACCTGGCGGGGCTCTAGCCTTCCGCCACCGCGCCTTCCGCCAGCATCCGCTCCCGCAGCTCGGGCCAGAGCGGCACCTTCTCCCCGGTGTCGTTGCGCGTCACCACGCAGACCGCGCGGCCCGTGCAGCAGGCGACGCCGTCGCGCCACATGGCGTAGTCATGGATGAAGGAGGTGCGGCGGAAGGAGACGACGCGGCTGCCGAGCACCACCTTCTCCGCGAAGCCCGCGGCGCGGTGGTACCTGGCCTCGATCTGCGCCACCACCGGGCCGGGCCTGGTGGGGGAGATGGGCAGGCCCGTCAGCGCCTCCCAATGCGCGATGCGCATATCCTCGAAGATGGTCAGGTAGGCCGCGTGGTTGACGTGGCCGTAGAGGTCGCATTCGGACCAGCGGATCACATGGTCGCGCAGCAGGGGCCAGGTGGTGCCGTCCATCACGCCGCCTCCGCCGGAAGCGTTCCAGTCGCCGGCTCCGCCGGCACGGGCCTCGGCTTCCGCGCCTCGTCGATCGCGACGAAGGTGAAGACCGCTTCCGTCACCAGGAACATCTCATCCTCCGACCGTTCGCGCCGCCAGGCCTCGACCTCGATGCGCATGGAGGTGCGGCCGACCGAGACGATGCAGGCATAGATGCTGACCTCGTCGCCCACCAGCACCGGGCGGTGGAACTTCATGCCGTCCACGGCAATGGTGGCGACGCGGCCGCGCGCCCGGCGCCCCGCGGCATTGCCCGCCGCCAGGTCCATCAGCCCCATCAGCCAGCCGCCGAAGATGTCCCCGGACGGGTTCGCATCCGCCGGCATGGCGGTGGTGCGCAGCTTCAGCTCCGCCGGCGATGGCGGCACCCTATTCGGCCCGGATGTTAGCGGCACGCACCACGCCTCCCCACAGCTCACGATCAGCGGCGATGCGGCGGTCCATCGCCGCCCCATCCTCGAACAGCGGCACCAGGCCCATGCCTTCCAGCCGCGACCGGAAGCCGGGATCGGCGACGGCGGCGGCGGTGCCGCGTTCCCACCGCGCGCGCCCCTCCGCGCTCATGCCCCTCGGGCCACAGAGGCCGAACCAGGTGTAGCTCTCCACCCCCGGCAGCGTGGCGCTGATCGGCGGCACGTTGGGGAAGAGCGGCACCGGGCGGCTGTCGCCCAGCGCCAGCAGCCGCAGGTCGCCATCCTGGATCTGCTTCGTCACGTCGCCGAGGCTCACCATCATGAAATCGGCGCGACCGGCGATGATGTCGAGCAGCGCGGGCGCCGCGCCGCGATAGGGCACATGCACCATCTCCGCCGGCGCGCGGAGCCCGATCAGCACGCCGCCGAGATGCGGCGCCGACCCCACGCCGACGCTGGCATAGGACACGGCTGCGGGCCGCGCCTTCGCGGCCTCCACCAGCTGGGCCAGCGACCGGTAGGGCGATTGCGCGCCGACCACCAGGCCATAGGGCGACAGGGCGAAGAGCGCGACGCCCGAGAGATCCGTGCGCGGGTCGATCGGCAGCCGCGCGCCCGGCAGCTCGGGCGCGATGGCCAGCATGGACATGACGCAGAGCACCACGGCGGAGCCATCGGCCGGGCCGCGCGCGACCTGTTCGGCGGCGATGAAACCCGTGGCGCCGGTGCGCGTCTCCACGACCGGGCGCGCCCCCAGCGCCGGGCCGGCCAGGTCCGCCAGCAGCCGGGCGACGATGTCGGCGGTGCCGCCCGGCGCGAAGCCGTTCACCAGCCGTGGCGGCGACTGCGCCATGGCAGGGAGGCTGAGCGCGGTGAACAGCGCGAGCGCGACGAGGCGACGGAGCATCGGCGATTCTCCTCAGGACCCCTACCCTAGGGGCGGGTTGCGCCCCTGGGGAGTCCGCGCATAGCGTGCGGGGGCGCCATGCCGGTCGTCCGATTCATTACCCATCCCGATGTCATGGTCGATCCGGCCCGGCCCGTGCCGGAATGGCACCTCTCGCCGCGCGGCATCCATCGCGCGCGGCTGATGCTGGGCCGCCCCTGGGTCGCGCGGTTGCGCAGCCTGTTCAGCAGCGCGGAACGCAAGGCGGTGGACACGGCGGCGATCCTGGCGGCGGGCACGAGCCTGGATGTGACCGTGCTGGAAGCGCTGCATGAAAATGACCGCAGCGCCACCGGCTACCTGCCCGGCCCGGTCTTCGAGGCGATGGCCGATGCCTTCTTCGCGCGGCCGGAGGAGAGCGTGCGCGGCTGGGAACGCGCGGTGGATGCGCAGGCGCGGATCGTGGCGGCGGTGGAGCGGGTGCTGGCGATGGCGCCGCCCGGCGATATCGCCATCATCGCCCATGGCGCCGTCGGCGCGCTGCTGCTGTGCCGGCTGAAGGGCGTGCCGATCAGCCGGGCGGAGGACCAGCCCGGCCGTGGCGGCGGCAACCTCTTCACCTTCGAC
The DNA here is from genome assembly GCF_016805305.1 of Falsiroseomonas ponticola. Lineage (GTDB taxonomy): Bacteria > Pseudomonadota > Alphaproteobacteria > Acetobacterales > Acetobacteraceae > Falsiroseomonas > Falsiroseomonas ponticola. The sequence continues at coordinate 246,184 of NZ_JAERQN010000004.1, forward strand.
CGCGCCAGCCGGGCGCTGCGGCATGGCTGGCGGCCGATCGAGGGCGGGTAGCCTCACGCCGCGGCGGGGATGCGCCGCGACGACGGGAAGAACTGGCTGTCCGGCCGGTCGAGGCCCAGGTGGTCGCGCAGCGTCGTGCCGCTGTAGCCGTGCCGGAACAGGCCGCGGGCCCGCAGGAGGGGCACGACCTCCGCCACGAAGGCGTCGAACAGCGCGGGCAGCACGGGGGGCATGAGGTTGAAGCCATCCGCGGCGCCGGTGGTGAACCAGTCCTCGATCACCGCCGCCACCTGTTCCGGCGTGCCGGCCAGGCTGAAATGGCCACGGGCGCCGGACAGGCTGTGCAGCAGGGCGCGCAGCGTCGGGCGTTCGCGCGCCACCAGCGCGGTGATGACGGCGGCGCGGCTCTGCGCGGCCTGCACCGTGGCGGGATCGGGGAAGTCATCGACGCTCAGCACCTGGTCGAGCGACAGGTGCGAGAAGTCATGCCCGCCGAAGCGGGCGGAGAGCCGTGCCAGGCCGACGGCGGGGTCGGTCAGCTCGTTCAGCTCGCGCTGCAGGCGCCGGGCCTCGGCCTCCGTCCCCGCGATGACCGGGCTGATGCCCGGCAGCACCAGGATCTGGGAGGGATCGCGGCCCACGGCGCGGGCGCGGGCCTTCAGGTCCGCGTAGAAGCCCTGGGCGGCCTGCTTCTCGAGATGCGCAGTGAAGACGGCCTCCGCATGCCGCGCCGCGAAGCCGCGCCCGGTGTCGGAGGATCCGGCCTGCACCAGCACGGGCCTGCCCTGCGGGCCGCGCGGCAGGTTCAGCGGGCCGGCAACCTGGTAGTGCGGGCCCTGGTGGTCGAAGCGGCGGATGCGGGCGGGGTCGGCGAAGCGGCCGCCATCGCGGTCGTCCAGCACCGCACCATCCGCCCAGCTGTCCCAGAGCTTCTTGACCACGTCGAGGAAATCATCGGCCTGGGCGTAGCGTTCGGCATGCGGCGTCTGCGTCGCCTCCCCGAAATTGCGCCCGGCTTCCGGCAGCCAGGTGGTGACGATGTTCCAGCCGGCGCGGCCGCCGCTGATGTGGTCCACGCTGGCGAATTGCCGCGCCAGGTTGAAGGGCTCCGTGTAGCTGGTGGAGGCCGTCGCGATCAGCCCGATATGGGTCGTGGCGCCGGCCACGGCGGCGAGCGTCGTGATCGGCTCCAGCTGCCCCTTCGCGACATGCTCGACCTCTCCGCCCAGGGCCAGGTGGTCGGCGAAGAAGATGCTGTCGAAGGCCGCGGCTTCGGCGGCGCGGGCCAGGTCCTGGTAGTAGCGGATATCGGTCAGCGCGCGCGGCGTGGCACCGGGGTGGCGCCAGGCGGCTTCGTGATGGCCGCGGCTGTTGATGAAGAGGTTGAGGTGCAGCTCGCGGGGCATGGTCATGCTCCTCCGGTCAGGCGTGTTCGGGAACGCCGAGGGCGTTGAGAAGGGTGGTGCGCAGCGCATCGAAGCCGGCATCGCTGCGGCGGCGGGGGGCAGGCAGGGCGATGGGCAGGTCCCGCGTGATGCGGCCCTGGTCCATCACCAGGATGCGGTCGGCCAGCGTCAGCGCCTCATCCACGTCATGCGTCACCAGCAGGACGGTGGGGCGGTGTCGCGCCACCAGCGCGGCCAGCAGCGCGTGCATGCGCAGCCGGGTCAGGGCGTCCAGCGCGCCGAAGGGCTCGTCCGCCAGCAGCAGCGCGGGTTCGCGCACCAGGGCGCGGGCCAGCGCCACGCGCTGCTGCTCGCCGCCGGACAGCGTGCCGGGCCAGGCATCCTCCCGCCCCTCCAGCCCCACCGCTTCCAGCACGCGGCGGGCGCGGGAATCGGCATCCGGCACCGCGAGGCCGAGGGTGACGTTGGCGAGCACGCGTTCCCAGGGCAGCAGGCGGCTGTCCTGGAACAGGATGGCCTTGTTGCGCGGCGCCTCCACCGTGCCGCCACCGGCCACGCCCTCATCGAGGCCCGCGATGGCCCGCAGCAGCGTGGATTTGCCGCAGCCGCTGCGGCCGATCAGCGCCACGAACTCCCCGGGCTGGAGGTCGAGGTCGATCTCCTCCAGCACCACGCGGCCGGCGAAGGCGCGGGTCAGCGCCTCGATCCTCATGGCCTGCGTCATGTGCCGAGCGCCTTGCGCCAGGACAGCGCGCGGCGTTCCACCGCCCGCACCGCCATGTCCGACGCCAGGCCCAGCACGGCATAGACCGCGAGGCCGACGACGATGACATCCGTCTGCCCGTAGTCCCGGGCGCGGTTCATCAGGTAGCCGATGCCCTCCGTCGTGTTGATCTGTTCCAGCACCACCAGCGCGGTCCAGCAGGCCGTGACCGCCAGGCGCAGCCCCGTGAAGAAGCCCGGCAGCGCGCCTGGCAGCGCCACGCGCCGCAGGAATTCCGCCCGGCCGAGCCCCACGGAGCGCGCCAGTTCCACGAAGCGCAAATCGATGCCCCGCAGCGCCGCATGGGTGTTGATGTAGACGGGGACGAGGACGGAGGTCGCGATCAGGGCGATCTTCATCGCCTCCCCGATCCCGAGCCAGAGGATCGCCAGCGGGATCAGCGCGAGCGTCGGGATGGCGCGCTTCACCTGCACGACGCCGTCGATCGAGGCCTCGCCGAGGCGCGTCAGGCCCGAGGCCAGCGCCAGCACCAGCCCCGCCACGACGCCGATGCCGAGCCCGAGCCAGGCGCGCTGGGCGGAGGCGAGGAAATGCTCCTGCAGGGTGCCGGCCTGGAGCATGGCGAAGCCGGTGGTGACGGCGGTGGAGGGCGCGGCCAGCAGGCGGGGCGAGAGCAGGCCCGTCTGCGAGGCCGCTTCCCACACCAGCACCAGCACCAGCGGGCCGAACAGGATGCCCCAGGCGGGCAGGCGCCGCGGCGCCAGCACCGGCGCGGCGGGGCGCGCGGATCGCGGCCGGGGCGGATCGATCGGCAGCATCACATCCGCGACCGAGATCAGTTCATAGGTCGCCCGGTCGCTGGTGGAATGGCCGCTCATGCCGCGTACTCGGCGATCACGGCGTCGAAGCGCAGGTCGAACTCCTCCCGCGCATCCAGGCGGCGGGGGATGTCGCCGGCGGCGTGGATCAGGTCGATCGTCGCCTGGTGCGGGGCGATGAGCGTGGAGAGCGCGGGAAAGCGGTACTCGCCCTCCGATGCCTCGATGGCGCGGCCATCCTCCGGCCGCAGATTCTGCAGGCGCACGTAATAGGCCTGCACCCATTCCTCCGGCCGCGCCTTGGACCAGCGGCTGGCGGCGATCCAGCGGATGACGAAGTCCCGCAGCGCCGCGGCCTTGGCCGGGTCATCCAGCGCGCGGCCGCTGGCATAGAGGTAGCTGAGCCGCTTCGGCAGATCGGCATACTGGTCCGCCGGCAGGGCGGAGGCGCCGCGATCCGCCCATTGCGCGAGGTAGCGGGAGAAATGCGGCTCGTTCAGCGGCGCGATATCCACCTGCCCGCCGCGCACCGCATCGGGGAAGTCCGAGACGCGGAGCGGCACGAGGCGAACGTCGCGCCGCGTCAGCCCCGCCAGTTGCAGAGCCCGCAGCACGAAGGGCTGGCGGCCCGTACCCTCGGCATAGGCGATGCGCCTGCCCGCGAAATCCTTGAGCGTCGTCACCGACAGCCCCGGGCGCACCGCGAATTTGTAGTCGGGCTCGGTGGAGGCGCGGGCCGCGATGACGGGAATGCGCTCCCCGGCCGCATGGGCCTGGATCGGCGGCGTGTTGCCGACGATGCCGAGGTCGAGCGCACCGGCGCGGAACGCCTCCAGGATGGCGGGGCCGCCGAGGAAATTGGCGTAGCTCACCTGGGCGGCCAGGCGGCCATGCTCGCCGGAGGCCTGCATCATGGTCTGCAGCGCCTGGTTCTGGTCGGCCGCGACCAGCCGCGTGCCGGGCGGCACCCGGCGCGGCAGCTCGCTCGCCAGGGCCGGAGACGCCAGCAGCGCGGGCAGCAGGAAGGTCGCACGGCGGCCGAGCACGGCGCGCCGGGATGGCACGAGAGGCATGAAGGATGGGTCCTTGCGCGGAGGGACGGCGCGGCCCGGCGGGCCGGGCGGAAGGAGGCGGCGGATCAGCCCCGACAGCAGGGCAGGATGGGCGGCATGGGGCGCTCCTCTGCGGCGGGCGGATCGTGCGATCAGCGGTCGCGCAGAGTCAATAAGCCCGATTCAAACATGGTGAATAGGCGATGCCTGCGCGTCCGGCCGTTGAACCGGCCCGCGCTTCCGTCCCCCTTCCGCCCCCGGTACCGTCGCGGGACGCCCGAAGGACGACGCCATGCCCGCCCATCCGCTCGACCCGCTGACCCCCGCGGAAATCCGCCAGGCCGCCGCGCTGGTCCGCGCCGCGCATGATCTGGGCGCGGGCATGATGTTCGAGACGATCAGCCTGCACGAACCCGCCAAGGCCGAACTGCGCGGCGATGCCCCGCCGCCCCGCCGCGCCTTCGTCTGCGCCTTCGACCGCACCGATGGCCGGGTGTTCGAGGCGGTGGCGGACCTGACCGCCGGCGCCATCCTGTCCTGGACGCCGATGCCGGGGGTGCGGCCGCGCATCCTGTTCGACGATATCGAGCTGGTGGGCCGCGTCGCCCGCGCCGATCCCGGTTTCCAGGCGGCGCTGGCGCGGCGCGGCATCACCGATATCGGCCTGGTCCAGGTCGATCCCTGGTCCGCCGGCAATTACGGCCTGCCGGATGAGGAAGGGCGGCGCCTGTCACACACCTTCTGCTGGCTCCGCACCTCTCCCGACGACAATGCCTATGCGCACCCCATCGAGGGTCTCTGCGCCGTCATCGACCTCGACCGCGCCTCGGTGCTGCGGATCGATGACCATGGCGAGGCGCCGATCCCGATGCGCGACGTGAACTACGCCGCGAAGTTCCGGCAGACCTTCCGCGACGACATCAAGCCGCTGGAGATCATCCAGCCGGAGGGCGCCTCCTTCACCGTCGAGGGCCAGGAGGTTCGCTGGCAGAAATGGCGCTTCCGGGTCGGCTTCAACGCGCGGGAAGGCCTGGTGCTGCATGCCCTGGCCTATGAGGACCAGGGGCGGCTGCGCCCGGTGATGCATCGCGGCGCGCTGTCGGAGATGGTGGTGCCCTACGCCCATCCCGGCGGCGGGCATTATCGCAAGAACGCCTTCGATGTCGGCGAATACGGCATCGGCGTGCTGGCCAATTCACTGACGCTGGGCTGCGATTGCCTGGGCGCCATCCACTACTTCGATGGCTGGCTGGCCGACAGCAAGGGCGATCCCTACTGCATCCGCAACGCCATCTGCCTGCATGAGGAGGATCACGGCATCCTCTGGAAGCACACGGATCTCCACACCGGCAAGGTGGAGGTACGGCGCGCGCGGCGGCTGGTGCTGTCCTCCATCTCCACCATCGGCAACTACGAATACGGGTCCTTCTGGTACCTGCACCAGGACGGCTCCATCCACTTCGAGATCAAGGCCACCGGCATCATGAACACCGCCGGCCTCAAGCCCGGGGAGGAGCCGCGCTTCGGCACCATGGTGGCACCTGGCGTCTATGCGCATCTGCACCAGCACGTCTTCGCCATGCGCCTCGACATGGATGTCGATGGGGAAGCGAACCGCGTCGTGGAGGTGGACACCGTCGCGCTGCCGATGGGGCCGGAGAACCCGCATGGCAACGCCTTCGTGCTGCGGGAGACGGTGCTGGAGAGCGAGTTGCGCGCGCAGCGCAACGTCGATTTCCACGCCATGCGCGGCTGGCGGGTGGAAAGCGCCACGGCGCGCAACGCCATGGGCCGCCCGACCGCCTATCGCCTGGTGGCGCAGAATCCCCTGCCCACCTTCTCCGCCCCCGAGGCCAGCGTCACCCGCCGCGCCGCCTTCATGACGAAACAGCTCTGGGTCACCGCCTTCGAGCCCGAGGAGATGTTCGCCGCCGGCCGCTACCCCAACCAATCCGCGGGCGGGGATGGGTTGCCGGCCTGGACGGCGGCGGATCGGCCGCTGGTCGATGCCGACCTCGTCCTCTGGCACTGCTTCGGCCTGCACCACATCCCGCGGCCCGAGGATTTCCCGGTGCAGCCCGTCATCACCGCCGGCTTCGCCCTGCACCCCGAGGGCTTCTTCGACGAGAATCCGGCGCTGGACGTGCCCCCCAGCCGCAGCGCGAAGAGCTGCTGCGTCTGACCGCAGGGCTGCCATGCGCGGAAATTATGTCAGCCCCTCTTACCGTTCCTAAAAGAACGCGGCATGGTAGGGAACGCGCAAGGAAACGCTGGAGGACCCGCCTGATGAGCAACTTCCCGATCACCCGCACAAGCTCGCCCAAGGCGAAGCCCGCCGACGAGACGCTCGCCTTCGGCAAGGTCCTGACCGACCACATGTTCCTCATGAATTACGACGAGGGCCGTGGCTGGCATTCCCCGCGCATCGAGCCCTATGGCCCGCTCTCCCTCGACCCCGCGACCAGCGTGCTGCACTACGGCCAGGCGATCTTCGACGGGCTCAAGGCCTTCCGCGGCGATGACGGCCAGATCCGCCTGTTCCGCGCCGATCGCCATGCGGAGCGTTTCAACCGCTCCGCCCGCATCATGTGCATGCCGGAAGTGCCGGTGGAGTTGGTGCGGCAGAGCTTCGACGCGCTGGTGGGGCTGGAAGCGGATTGGGTGCCGCGCAAGGCGGGCACCTCGCTCTACCTGCGGCCCACGATCATCGCGACCGACGTGATGCTGGGCGTGCATCCCGCCCACAGCTACCTCTATTTCCTGATCCTCTCCCCCGTCGGAAGCTACTACAAGGAAGGGGTGAAGCCGGTGCGCATCCTGGCCTCCGACACCCATGTGCGCGCGGTGCGCGGCGGCACGGGGGAGGCGAAGACGGCGGCGAACTACGCGCAGTCGCTCTCCGGCCAGCAGGACGCCGCGGCGGCGGGCTACACGCAGGTCCTCTACCTCGATGGCGTGCACCGCAAGTACCTGGATGAGGTCGGCACCATGAACATCATGGTCCGCATCGGGGATGAGGTGATCACGCCCCCGCTCGCCGGTACCATCCTGGATGGCGTAACCCGCGCCTCCACCCTGCAGCTCATGCGCGACTGGGGCCTCAAGGTCTCCGAGCGTCCCATCACCATCGACGAGGTCATGGCAGCGGGCCGCGACGGCACGCTGAAGGAGATGTGGGGCACGGGCACCGCGGCCGTCGTCTCCCCGGTGGGCACGCTGGGCTACAAGGGGGAGGACGTGCTGATCAATGGCGGCGTGACCGGGGAGCTGACGCAGAAGCTCTACGACAGCATCGTCGGCATCCAGTATGGCCGGACCAATGATGCGCATGGCTGGACCAGCGTGGTGCCGGCAGTCTGAGGCAGGCGCGGGGCGGCGCCTGCCGCCCCGTCACGCCGCCGGCAGCAGCAGCCGCATCGTCATGGCGCCGTCGGCGCCGCCGGTGCTGGTCAGGCTGCCGCCATGCCGCTCCGCCAGGCGCCGGGCGATGGCGAAGCGCAGATCCTCCTGCGTGCGGGCGAAATCGGACAGCACGGGCGCCGGCTGATCCGGCCCCGACTCGCTGGCCCGGACGGCGAAGCGGGCCTCCGCCATGCCGTTCGCGGCGGGCTGCGCCGCCAGCACGACGGATGCGCCGGGCGAGGCCCAGGCCAGCGCGCTGTCGGCGCAGAGGTCGATGACCCGCCGCAGGTCGTTCGGCAGGCAGCGCACCAGCACGCCCGCGCCCCCTTCCACCACCAGCGCCGCTTCCGGCGGCGGGTCCCGGCGCTGCAGCCGCTGGGCGAGCCGCGTGATGGCGAGGGAGAGGTCGAGCGGCGCCGGCTCCTCCCCCGGCGGGGTGGCATCGGTGCGGTGCAGCTCCTCCACCAGCGCCACGGCCTCCACCGCGCGCTGCACGCCGTCCTGCAGCATCGCCATGTCGTCCCGCGCCGCGGCGTCATCCAGCGTGCCGCCGCGCAGCTTCAGCAGGTCCGCCCCGCCGGCGATGGCGTGCAGCGGCGTGCGCAGCGCGTGGGAGATGGCGTGCAGCTCCCGCCGCAGCGCCTCGGCCGGGGCGAAGCCGCTCGGCATGGCCGAAAGCCGCCCCTCGGCGCCGCCGACCAGGCGTTCCATCTCGGCGCGGGCGCGTTCCGCCTCCTCCGTCCGGCGCAGCAGGTCGCGGCGATGGGCGCCATCCGCGCGGCGCGACCGGGCGCGGGCCAGGCCGCGTTCCACCGCCTCCGCCGCCGCATCCACGGTGAAGGGCTTCGGCAGGAAATCGAAGACATGCAGCCGGATGGCGGCCGCGGCGTCCTGCACCGTGGCGTGGCCGGTGATGACGACGACCTCGATCGCCGCCTCATCCGGCCGGCCGGTCATGATCTGCTGCGCCAGCTTCAGGCCATCCTCGCCCGGCATGCGGATATCCGTGATGACCACGCCGATATCCTCCCGCCCCGCCATCACCGCGCGGGCCTGTGCGGCCGAATGGGCGGTCAGCACCACATGGCCGCACATCTCCAGGCCCTCGGCCAGGTTCAGGACGATATCCTCGTCGTCATCCACCACCAGGACGCAGAGCGGGGCCTCGGGCGGCGGGGCGCCGGCGGCCATCACGGCCGGCGGCCCGGGCAGGAGGCTACGGGCCGGCATATCCGCAGCGACGACGGGCCCGGTGGCGTGATCATGCATGGAGGATGCCACGCGCGGCCGGGGGGCGACAGGTTCTGAATTGAAAGGAGCTTGCCCCGGGCATGGTCACGCCGTGCGGCCGGCAGGGGCGGAAGGGGGAGGAGACGTCATGACCGGGGGCGACGGGCTTCGATGCGGACCTGTCCCATCATGCGCCCCCGCACTTAACCGCGGATGAACCGCCGCCGGAATGGGCACCATGCTGCGGTGCCGAAATCCTGTCTTCCACCCCCTGCCCTGCCGCGTTAGTCCTCCGCCCCCCGCCCGGCCCCCGGGCGGCGAGTCCGCAACACCGGCCGGGATGGGTGCATGACGATCGGGATCGAGATGGGACGCGCGCCGAACGGGGAAGCCGCGACCTTCGACCTCGAGGAACTGCTCTCCACCCGCCTGCTGGTCCAGGGCAATTCGGGGTCCGGCAAGTCCCACCTGCTGCGCCGCCTGCTGGAACAATCCGCCCCCTGGGTGCAGCAGGTGGTGGTGGACCCGGAGGGCGACTTCGTGACGCTCGCCGACAAGCACGGCCACCTGGTGATCGAGGCCGAGGACCATACGGAAGCCGCCCTGGCCCGGGTGGCGGAGCGGGTGCGCCGCCACCGCGTCTCCGTCGTGCTGAACCTGGAGGGGGTGGAGGTCGAGGCCCAGCTGCGCTGCGCCGCCGCCTTCCTCAACGGGCTGTTCGAGGCCGATCGCGACGCCTGGACCCCGCTGATGGTGGTGGTGGATGAGGCGCAGCTCTTCGCCCCCGCCATGGCCGGGGAGGTCTCGGACGAGGCCCGCCGCGCCGCGCTCGGCGCCATGACCAACCTGATGTGCCGCGGCCGCAAGCGCGGCCTGGCCGGCGTGATCGCGACGCAGCGCCTCGCCAAGCTCGCCAAGAACGTGGCGGCGGAGGCGTCCAACTTCATGATGGGGCGCACCTTCCTCGACATCGACATGGCCCGCGCGGCCGACCTGCTGGGCATGGAGCGGCGGCAGGCGGAGATGTTCCGGGACCTCCAGCGCGGGCATTTCGTGGCGCTCGGCCCCGCCGTCTCCCGCCGCCCGCTGCCGATCCGCATCGGCGGGGTGGAGACGGCGTCGCGCTCCGCCGGCCCGGCCCTGGTGCCGCCGCCGGTGGCGAGCGCGGAGGAGGCGCGGGACCTGATCCTGAAGGCGCCGCAGGACGAGGCGCCCCGCCCCGCCCCCGTGCGCCGCGCGCCCAAGCCGCCCATGCCGGACATCCTGGTCCAGCTCTCCCAGTACCGCCCGCCCGCCGCCGCCGAGCCGGCGGAACCCCCGCCGCCCCCGACGCCGGAGCAGCAGGAGGACAGGCGCCGCCGCATGGACGCCATCCTCCGCCAGGTGCTGGCGGACCCGGAGGCCGCCTTCCGCCCGGCCAGCGTGCTCTACCAGGATTTCCTGGTCCGGCTCCGCATCCATGAGGTGGAGGGCCCGCCGGACCTGCCCGCCTTCCGCCGCATGCTCTCCACGGCGCGGGCCGGCATCGACCCCGATGTGGCGGAGGGCGAGGCCTGGCAGGGCGCGGTGGCGCGGGCGGAAGCGCTGCCCGAGGATTCGCAGGGCGTCTACCTGCTGCTGGCCCGCGCCGCGCTGGACGGCCTCCCCTGCCCCTCCGACGCCACCATCGCGAGGGCCTATGGCAGCCACTCCCTCGGCCGCGCGCGGCGCCTGCTGGCCTGGATGGAGGAGCGCAAGGCCATCGTGCTGCGCGCGGAGCGTGGCGGGCGGCGCGTGGTGGCGATGGTGGGCCTGGGCTGGGAGACGGCGCCGGGCGATCCCGACGGACCCGCGGAGGATGCGGCCGCGGCGTGAGGCCCCCTTTCTCACCTCGCCATCGCGGCCCAGACTGCGCGCCATGACGAGGAAGGAGGCGCCGGCGATGGCGCAATCGGTGGGCCGCAACGGCTTCGCCCTCACGCTGGAGAAATCGCCCGCGCGCGGGACGCGCGGCGTGGTGGCGACCAACCATCCCATGGCCTCCGCCGCCGGCGCGGAAGTGCTGCTGGCCGGCGGCAATGCGGTGGATGCCGCCATCGCGGCGCTGTTTGCGCTGACGGTGGTGGAGCCGATGATGGTCGGGCTGACCGGCGGCGGCGTCTGCCACCTCCGCATGGCCGATGGGCGGCACAAGGTCGTGGACGGCCTCAGCACCGCGCCCGCCGCGGCGAGCCCCACCATGTACACGCCCGCGCCGGGTTCGGCGCCGGAGGAGCGGGAGACGGTGGGCCGCGCGAATGCCATCGGCGCGCTCTCCGTCGCCGTGCCGGCGGCGCTGCGGGCCTGGTGCGTCACCTTGGCGGAATACGGGACCTGGCCACTGGCCGATGTCATGGCGCCGGCCATCCGCCTGGCGAGCGAGGGCTTTCGCGTCACGCCCTACCTCTCCGACTCCATCGGCGATGCCGGCGCCGACCTGGCGCGCGACCCGGACCTCGCCGCGCGCTTCCTGGCGGGCGGGGCCAAGCCCGCCGTGGGGTTGAAGCTGGTGCAGGGCGCCTATGCGGAGACGCTGCGCTGCGTGGCCCGCGAGGGAGAGGCAGCGCTGCATGGCGATGGGTCGCTCGGCGGCGTCGTCGCCGATGCCATCGCGAAGATGGGCGGCATCATCACGCGCGACGACCTCCGCGCCAGCCGCCCGATCCAGCGCGACCCGATCGGCGGCACCTATCGCGGCTACGAGGTCTTCGCGCCCCCGCCGCCGGCCTCGGCCGGCGTGCATGTCGCGCAGATGCTGAACGTGCTGGAGGGCTTCGACGTCGCGGGCATGGGCTTCGGCACCGTGGACGGCTTCCATCTGGTCGCGGAGGCGCTGAAGATGGCCTTCGCCGACCGTAGCGCAGCGACGGCCGACCCCGACTTCGTCAAGGTCCCGGTCGCGCACCTGACCTCGAAGGACTACGCGGCGCTGCGTCGCGGCGAGATCGACCTGGCGGCGGCGAAGGCCTGGGCCTCGCATCCCTCGCTGATGGAATCCAACTGCACCACCCATGTCACCGTCGCTGATGCCCACGGCAACATCGTCGCCACGACCCAGACCATCAACGCGCTGTTCGGCGCCCGCATGGCCATCCCCGGCACGGGCCTCATCTGCAACAACTACATGCATAACTTCGACCCGCGGCCGGGGCTCGCGCTGTCCGTCGAGGCGGGCAAGCGCGTCTATACCTCCATGGCGCCGACCATCGCGCTGAGGGACGGCAAGCCCGCCTTCGCGCTCGGCCTGCCGGGGGGCTTGCGCATCTTCACCTCTGCCTTCCAGGCCGTGCTGAACCTGATCGACCACGGCATGACGCTGCAGCAGGCGGTGGAGGCGCCGCGCATCTGGACGCAGGGCCAGGCGCTGGAACTGGAGCCCGCCGTGCCGGCCGAGGTCGCGGAAGGCCTGGCCGCGCGCGGCCACAAGGTGCAGCGCGTGCGCACCATCGGCGGCGGCATGAACGCCATCGCCTTCGAGGCCGATGGATCGATGACCGGCGCCGCCTGCTGGCGCGCGGATGGTTCGGTGGTGGCACTCGGCGGGGGGCTCGCGCGCGCGGGCATCCGCTTCTCCGCCGACGCCCCTGTTCTCTGAGGAAAGACACGATGACGACGAAGATTGCCCTGCTGCAGCCCATCGCCGGCGAGATGGCCGACATCATCCAGTCCCTGCTGCCCGAGGGCTTCACCGCCACGGCCGTGAAGGGCCGGAGCGTGGAGGACCTGAAGGCCGAGGTGGCGGATGCGACCTATGCGCTGTGGTGGGACGTGCCGGTGCCGGCGGAGGTGCTGGCCGCGGGGCCGAAGCTGAAGCTGGTCCACAAATGGGGTGTCGGCATCGACAACATCGACCTCGACTATTGCCGCGCCCACGGCATCAAGGTGGCGCGCACCACGGGCAGCAATGCCGCGCCCGTGGCCGACTTCACTATTGGCCTCATGCTGGCGTTGGCGCGGCGCATCGTGCCCGCGCATAACAGCACGGCCGCTGGCGGCTGGGCCAAGAACGAGGTGTGGAAGCAGTCCATCATGGTGTCCGGCAAGACCGTCGGCATCATCGGGCTCGGTGCCATCGGCAAGGGCGTGGCGAAGCGCCTGCAGGGCTTCGATTGCCGCGTGCTCTACTACAGCCGCACGCAGCTGCCGCCGGAGCAGGAGAAGGCGCTCGGCGTCGAATACCGCACGCTCGACGCGCTGCTGCCGGAGGTGGACATCCTCTCGCTGAACTGCCCGCTGACGCCGGAGACGGCGAAGATGATCGACGCCAAGGCCTTCGCGAAGATGAAGCGCGGCGCGCTGCTGATCAACGTCGCGCGCGGCGGCGTGGTGGTGGAGGCCGACCTGGTGGCGGCGCTGAAGGACGGCACGCTGCGCGGCGCCGCCGTCGATGTCTTCGACCAGGAGCCGCCGCCCGCCGACCACCCGCTGCTGCACATGGACAACGTGATCGTCACGCCGCACTGCGCCTCCACGGCCTATGAGAACAGCCGGCGGAGCATCCAGCACTGGCTGGGCAACATGATGCGGGTGGAGAAGGGCGAAGCGATCCCGGAGCAGGATCGCGTGGTGGACTGAAGGATCGACCCCTCACCCAACCCTCTCCCCCGTCCGGGGGAGAGGGCTTTTCACGTTACTGCTTGGCGTAGTGGTGGCAGAAGCCGGCGCCGATCTCCGTCAGGCGGTCGGCGATCAGCTTACCGGATTCCGCGCTGCACAGCCGCGGATCGCCGGTGCCGAGGCCGTTGGGGCTGACCGCATCATACTCGATGGGGACGGTGACTTCCGCGCCCTGGAAATCGAGCGCACCCCAGCCGCTGAAGGGCAGGCCCAACGCTTCCGGCTTGCCGCTGCGGGGCTCCGGCACCAGGTCCCCGCGGATGCGTTCCGGGAACAGGTGCATGCAGAGGCTGGTCAGCGGATCGGCGCCGTGGCTCGACACCGCCTTCGCCTTCTCCGCGCCCAGCAGCTTCGGCATCTCCGCATAGGCGATGCGCCAGAGATACAGTGCCGGGATGACGAGCCCCGTCTTGTGCATCACCGCGCGCGTGGCTTCGTTGATGACGGTGACGTTGCCGCCATGGCCGTTGATGACGATGAGCTTCGTCAGCTTGTGGCGCAGCAGCTCCCCGAACAGCTCATCCAGCACGGCGCGGAAGGTGGCGGCGGAGAGTGCGATGCCGCCCGGCATGGGGCCGAAGAAATCGCCCTTGCCGAAGGGCAGCACGGGCGCCACGACGGTGCGCGTGCCCTCCGCCGTCGCGCGCAGCGCGATCAGCTCCGCCATCTTCTCGGCCAAGAAATAGTCGCCCATCGGCGCGTGCGGGCCCTGGTCCTCATGACTGCCCATGGGCAGCAGGATCACGGGGTTGGTGGCGTAGAGCGCGCGGGCCTCGCCGCCCGTGATCTCCCCCATACGCACCTTGGTCGGGGACAGCGTCGTCATCTGGCTCTTCCTCTTGTTCAGCCGATCTCTTCGGCCCGGATGCAGGCCACACGGTGCCCGCTTTGGTCGAGGCTGCGAAGCGGGGGCACCGCCTCCGCGCAGGCGGGGCGGGCATGCAGGCAGCGCGTGCGGAACACGCAGCCGGATGGCGGGTTGGTGGGGCTCGGCGGCTCCCCCGGCAGGATCACGCGCTTCGCGCGCTTCGCGGGATCGAGCATCGGCGTCGCCGACAGCAGCGCCACGGTGTAGGGATGCAGCGGCCGCGCGAAGACCTGGGCGACGGGCCCTTCCTCCATGACGCGGCCCAGATACATGACGATGACGCGGTCACAGAGATGCCGCACCACCGGCAGATCATGGCTGATGAACAGCATGGCCAGGCCGAGATCGCCGCGCAGCTCCGCCAGCAGCTTCACCACCTGCGCCTGGATGGAGACATCGAGCGCCGAGACCGGTTCATCCGCCACCAGGAAATCGGGCGAGGTCGCCAGCGCGCGCGCGATGCCGAGGCGCTGCCGCTGCCCGCCGCTGAACTCATGCGGATAGGCGCCCATGCGCTGCGGGTCGAGGCCCACGCGCCGGAACAGCGCCGCGGTGCGCTCCTCGCGCTCGGCGGCGTTCAGCGTGGTGTGGATGGTCAGCCCATCCATCACCTGCGCGCCGATGCTGCGCCGCGCATCGAGGCTGCCGAAGGGGTCCTGGAAGACGATACCCATGCGGGCCCGCAGCTTCCGCCATGCGCTGCTGCCGGGCTTGGGCAGGGGTTCGCCATCGAAGCGCACGCTGCCGCCCGTGGCCGCCAGCAGGCCCAGCAGCAGGCGTCCCAGCGTGGACTTGCCGCTGCCGCTTTCGCCGACGACGCCCAGCGCCTCACCCTTCGCGACGGTCGCATCCACGCCGGCGACGGCGCGCACGGGCCGCCCGCCGGCCAGGATGCCGCGCGGGGCGAAGCTCATCTCCACCGCCTCCGCCACTACCAGCGGCGCGGTCATGGCGCGATCTCCCGCCAGCGGATGCAGCGCACGGCACGGTCCCCCTGCCCTTCCAGCGCGGGCGGCGCGGCGTTGCAGGCCTCCGTCGCATGGGCGCAGCGCGGCGCGAAGCGGCAGCCCGGCGGCCACTGGTCGGGCCGCGGCACGACGCCGGGGATCCCCTCGGGCTCCACATCGCCATCCGGCACGGCGGCGAGCAGCGCGCGGGTGTAGGGATGCAGCGGGTGGGCGAAGACCTCCGCCACCGGGCCGCGCTCCACCACCTGCGCGGCGTACATGACGACGACGTCCTCGGCCACTTCGGCCACGACGCCGAGCGAATGGGTGATGAGCACGACGCCCATCCCCTCCTCCCGCCGCAGCACCGCGAGCAGTTCCAGGATCGCCGCCTGCACCGTGACGTCGAGCGCCGTCGTCGGTTCATCCGCGATCAGCAGCCGCGGCTTGTTGGCGATGGCCATCGCGATCATCACGCGCTGGCGCATGCCACCGGAGAGTTCATGCGGATAGGCGCGGGCGCGGCGTTCAGGATCGGCGATGCCGACGCGCTTCAGCAGGTCCACTGCTTCCCGTCGCGCGGCCTCCGCCGTCACGTCGCGATGGGCGCGGATGGCTTCCGCCACCTGGTCGCCGATGCGGTGCACGGGGTTCAGGCTGCTCATCGGGTCCTGGAAGACCATCGCCATGGCGCCGCCGCGCAGCTTGCGGCGCTGCGCCTCCGGCATCCGCAGCAGGTCCTCGCCCTCGAACCGCGCGACACCATCGGCGGCGCGCGCCGCGGGCGGCAGCAGGCCCATGATGGCCGTGGCCGCCATGGATTTGCCGGAGCCGCTCTCCCCCACAATGGCCAGCGTGCGGCCGGCGGAGAGGCTGAAGGAGACATCCTCCACCGGCTTGATGACGCCGCCCGGCACCGCGATCTCCACCGTCAGCCCCTGCACCTCCAGCAGCGGCGCGGGCGAGGCCGGCGGGGGGAACAGCCCCGGCAGCAGCCGGTCCACCAGCCGCAGCCGCTTGGCACCACCGCCACCGCGCTTGTCCGCGATGTCGCGCACGGCGTCGCAGAGGATGTTCATCGCGAGGATGGTGAAGGTCAGCGCCACGCAGGGCCAGACCAGCAGCATCGGCGCCTGTTCCATGGTGGATCGCGCACCACGGATCATCAGGCCCCAGGACGGCGTCGGCGGCACCACGCCGAGGCCGAGGAAGGAGAGCCCCGATTCCAGCACCACCGCCGCCGCGACGGCGAGGGAGAATTGCACCAGCACCGGTCCCGCGATGTTCGGCAGCACCGTGCGCAGCAGGATGCGCGTGGTCGGCGCGCCGAGCGCGCGCACGGCCTCCACATAATCCTGGTTCCGCGCCGACAGCACCTCCGCGAAGCTCACGCGGATGAAGCCGGGGAGGTAGAGGACCGACAGCACCAGGATCAGCGTCGCCGTGCCCGGGCCGAGCAGCGTGACGACCAGCAGTGCCAGCAGCACCGGCGGGAAGCACAGCACGACATCCGCGCCGCGGATCGCCAGGAACTCCGCCACCCCGCGGAACCAGCCGCCGAGCAGCCCGAGTGCCGTGCCGACCACGGCCGCGATGGCGGAGGAGATGAAGGCCACCATCAGCGACGACCGCGCGCCCCAGATCAGGCGCGACAGCACGTCCCGCCCGAATTCGTCGCGCCCGAGCGGGCTGCCCGGCAGCCAGGCCGCGAGCCGGTTCGCGACATCCTGCCGGATCGGGTCCGGCATGGGCAGCAACGGCGCCGCGGCCGCGACCAGGCAGATGAACAGGACCGCGAGGCCCGGGAGATAGAGGCGTCTCATGACCGGCTGATCCGCGGATCGAGGGCGGCGTAGAGCAGGTCCATCGCCAGGTTGATGAGCAGGAACAGCGCGGAGACCGTCAGCACGATGCCGACCACCATCGGGTAGTCCCGCCCCTCCACCGCGCGCAGCAGCGGCGTGGAGAGGCCCGGCCAGTTGAAGACGTATTCCACCAGCACCGTACCGCCAAGCAGCGTGCCCATCTGCAGGCCGAGCACGGTGGTGACGGGGATCAGCGCGTTGCGCACGACATGGCGCGTCAGAACGCGCCGCGGCGTCAGCCCCTTCGCCCGCGCGGTGCGGACATGGTCGCGGGACAGCGCATCCAGCACGGAAGCGCGCGTCATGCGGAAGACCGTCGCCGTCAGCCCCTTGGCGATGGCGATCGCGGGCAGCGACAGCAGCAGCAGGTGGCGCGCGGGGTCCTGTGCCAGCGGCACGTAGCCCCCCGCCGGCATCCAGCGCAGTGTCTGCGCCAGCAGCAGGATCAGCAGCGTGCCCAGCACGAAGACCGGCACCGCCTGCAGCAGCGCCGCCACCCAGGATGCGGCACGGTCGAAGGCCCCGCCAGCGCGCACCGCGGCATAGGTGCCGGCCGGCAATGCGATGAGGATGGAAAGCAGCGTGCCGGCCAGGATGAGTTCGAGGGTGCGCGGCAGGCGCAACAGGATCTCCTCCGCCACCGGATAGTCATCCACCAGCGAATTGCCGAGGTCGCCGCGCGACAGCCCCTCCAGGAAGGCCAGGTATTGCTCCCAGATCGGCCGGTTGAGGCCGAGCTTCTCCCGCAGTTCGGCGATGGCATAGGCATCCGGCATGGCGCCACCGGTGGAAAGCAGCAGTTCCGCCGGATCGCCGGGGACCATGTGCAGCGCCATGAAGACGACCGTCGCCACCACCCACATGAGCAGCAGCGACACGCCGATGCGCTTGGCGATCCAGAGCATCAACCGAAGGCCGCGAATTCCAGCAGGGCGCCGGATGCGGTGGACAGCGCGGCGGGCAGGTTGGCGAAACCCGTGATGCGGCGGTCGAAGCCGTAGCCCTGCTCGCGCCAGGCGAGGCCGACCAGCGGTACTTCCTCCAGCGCCGCGCGCTGCATGTCGCGATAGATCTCGATGCGCTTCGCCTGGTCGAATTCCTGCCGGCCCTTCGCCAGCAACTCCGTCGTGCGCGGCGCGCGGACGCCGAAGGAACGGCCATGCGCGGGCGACAGGGACGTATCCATCACCACGCTCAGCCCATCCGGATCGTTGAATTCGGAGGAGACACCATGTACCGCCAGGTCATACTGCCCGCGGATGCCGCGGCTGACGCGCGTGGACCAGTCCACCAGCTGAAGCTCCGCGCGGATGCCGATGGCCGCCAGGTATTGCTGGCTGATCTCCGCGCTGTCCTTGTGCATGGCGAATTGCGAGGCGGCGAGCAGGGTGGTGTTGAAGCCGTTCGGGTGGCCCGCCTGCGCCAGCAGCGCCTTCGACCGCTCGGGATCATAGGCGTGGCCGCGGGAGAGTTCCGCATCGAACCAGGGCGTGCCCTCGGAGATCGGCATGCCCTCCAGCACCTTGCCGCGGCCGGAGAAGGCGACGCGCACGATGTCGTCCCGCTTCACCGCATGCGCCACGGCGCGGCGCACCAGCGGGTTGTCGAAGGGCGGGCGCGTGCCGTTGAACAGGATGTCCATGAAGGGGCCCATCTGGGTCGCCAGCGTGAGGCGCGGATCGGCCTCCACCGCCGCCATGCCGGACCAGGGCACGTATTCGATCATGTCCATGTCGCCGGATTGCAGCGCGGCGAGGCGAAGGTTCTCATCCGCATAGACGGTGAAGCGGATGGTGCGCGTGCGCGGCAGGCCGGGCACCCAGTAGTTCGGCACGGCCTGCACCTCGATCCAGGTGCCGCGTTCCTGCGACGTCACGCGGTAGGGCCCGCAGCCGACCGGCGCGTTCATGTCGCGCGACCCGCGCCAGACGATGGCCATGTTGTAGTTGGTGAACCACAGCGGGACGGTGGCGGAGGGTTCCTTCATCACCAGGCGCACGGTATGCGCATCCGGCGTCTCGACGCGCTCCACCTGCTGCATCTGCTGGCGGTAATAGGCGGTGGAGCGTTCGGCGGCCATCTGCTCGATGGTCCACTTCACATCCTCGGCCGTCACCTTCTCCCCATTGTGGAAGACGGCTTCGGGACGCAGCTTGAAGACCCAGGCGCCCTGCGCATCCAGCGACCATTCGCGCGCCAGCTCACCGCGCATCTCCCCCTTCTCGTCGAAGCCGACCAGGCGGCGATGGATCAGCAGCTTCACCGTGCCGGCGGAAGCGCCGGTGGAAACCCACGGCTGCAGGTTGGGCGGCCAGGCCGAAAGGCCGTAGCGGATCGTCGCCGGCCGCTGCTGCGCGCGCGCCGGGTTGACCAGCACGGGCAGCATGGCCCCGCCTGCGGCGGCGCCGAGAAGGGTGCGTCGGTTCAGCGTCGGCATGGGGACATCCTGCGGCTCCGGTCCCTGCGATGCCACGGGACGGGGCCGTCCCTGTCAAGCGGAATGCGGCCGCAAAAATTCCCTCTCAATCGCCGGATGCGCGAAACAACATCACCGACGATGGCGGGATGGTGAGGAAAACAGCCTCCCCCGGCCGCGGCACGGGCGATCCCTCCTGGCTCGGCCGCTTGGCGAAGAAATCCGGCAGGCCCGCATAGGACAGGCGAAGGCGGCAATGGTCGCCGAGATAGACGACCTCCGTCACCACGGCCCGATGCCCGGCTTCCGCCAGCTGGACTTTCTCGGGCCGGATACAGGCAAGAACACGCTCGCCGGCGGAAAAGCCGTGCGGCGCCGTGGCCAGCATCGTGCCATCGGCAAGGCGCAGCGTGGCGGAGTCGGCGACCACCGCCTCCATCCGGTTGTTCTCCCCGATGAAGCCCGCGACGAAGGCGTTGGCGGGGTGTTCATAGACCGCATCCGCGGTGCCGAGCTGCTGGATGCGCCCGCCTTCGAACACCGCGATGCGGTCGGACATGGTCAGCGCTTCCGACTGGTCATGCGTGACATAGACGATGGTCACGCCGAGCGTCGCGTGGATGCGCCGGATCTCCAGCTGCAACTCCTCCCGCAGCTGCTTGTCGAGCGCGCCGAGCGGCTCATCCATCAGCACCAGGCTCGGCGAGAAGATCAGCGCGCGGGCCAGCGCCACGCGCTGCTGCTGCCCGCCCGAAAGCTGCTGCGGGCGGCGATCCCCGAAGCCCGACAGCCGCACCATCTCCAGCGCCTTCGCGGTACGGCTGGCGATCTCCGTGCGCGAGGTGCCGCGGACGGACAGGGGAAAAGCCAGGTTCTGCGCCACCGTCATGTGCGGGAACAGCGCGTAGTTCTGGAACACCACGCCGATGCCGCGCTTGTGGGGCGGCACGGTGTCGATGCGCCTGCCCTCCAGCTCGATCACGCCGGCGGAGGGATCCTCGAACCCCGCCAGCATCATCAAGGTCGTCGTCTTGCCAGAGCCGGAAGGGCCGAGCAGCGTCAGGAACTCGCCGCGCGCGATGTCGAGGTCGAGCGCCGCCGCCACTTGCGTGCGGCCGTCATAGGATTTGCTCACGCCCCGGAAGCGGACGATCGGCTCGCTCATGCACGGCCCCTTCGTTCGGCACGCAGGCGCAGCGCCTCGCTGACCAGCAGGAAGACCAGGGAGCAGAGGAACAGCAGCGTGGCCGCGGCCAGGATGGTGGGGCTGAGGAATTCCCGCACGCTGGCATACATCTGCCGCGGCAGGGTGAACTGGCCGGGCCCCGCCATGAACAGCGTGATGACGAATTCGTCGAGCGAGGTGGCGAAGGCGAAGATGGCGCCGGCCGCGATGCCGGGCCAGATGTTCGGCACGACGATGCGCAGGAAGGCCGTGGCCGGCGAAGCGCCGAGCGAGGCCGCCGCGCGCAGCAGCGTCGCATCGAAGGTCTGCAGGGTGGCCAGCACGCTCACCACGACGAAGGGAACGGCCACCACCGTATGCGCCAGCACCAGCCCCGGCAGCGATCCCGTCAGCCCCACCAGCGAATAGGCGAAGAACATCGCGGCCGCGGTGACGATGTAGGGCGTCACCATCGGCAGGGTCAGGATCGTGACCAGCACCGCCTTGCCGCGGAACCGGCCGAGTTGCAGGCCGAGCGCCGCCATCGTCCCCAGCACCGTCGCGACCAGCGTCGTGGCGCCCGCGACGATAAAGCTGTTCTTCATCGCCAGCAGCCAGCGCGCGCTGTCCAGGAACTCCCCGTACCAGCGCAGGGAGAAGCCCCGCGGCGGCAGCGCCAGCAATTCGGTGGGGGAGAAGGACAGCAGGATCACCGCTACCATGGGCGCCAGCAGGAAGGCCAGCACCAGCCCCGTGACCAGGCGCAGCAGCAGGCGGGCCAGCGGCGATTCCCGCATCAGGCACGCCCGCCGATCGTCGCCACGCCGCCCGTCAGCACGCGCGCCAGGCCGATCGCGGCCCCCGTCAGCGCCAGCAGATAGGCCGACAGGGCCGCGGCCATGCCCCAGTTCACCTCCCGGTTCATGAAGTAGGCGATGAACCAGGCGACCATCTGGTCGCGGTCCCCGCCCACCAGCGCGGGCGCCGTGTACATGCCGACCGCGAGGAGGAAGACCATCGCCGCCCCGGCCAGCACGCCCGGCAGGCTCATCGGCAGATAGACGCGCAGGAAGCGCTGGAAGCCGTTGGCGCCGAGGGAGGCTGCGGCGCGGAGGTAGCTGCCATCCAGCCGCTTCATCACGCTGTGCATCGGCAGCACCGCGAAGGGCAGCAGCACATGCACCAGCGCCACCACCACCGCGATGCGCGTGCCGACGATCTGCACCGGCGCCTCCGTCAGCCCCAGCGCCATCATCGCCTGGTTCACCGGGCCTTCGCGTTGCAGCAGCACGAACCAGGCGGTGCTGCGCACCAGCACGCTGGACCAGAAGGGAATCAGCACGAGCGTCAGCGCGATGGACGACCAGGGCGCGCGCAGCTTCGCGATGGTGTAGGCGACGGGATAGGCCAGCAGCACGCAAAGCGCCGTCACCAGCAGGCTGATGCCGAAGGTCCGCCAGAAGAGCTGGCGGTACAGCGCCTCATCCGCCGCCACCGCCTGCACGCCGCCATCCGGTGCGCGCTGCAGATCCATGGCGCGCAGCAGGTAGAGCGGCGTCACCGGCCCGCCCGCGCGGGCGACCAGCAACCAAGTCTCGCTCTCCCCCCAGCGGGGATCGAGCGCCACCATCGATGCCGCATAGGGCGCGGCCAGGCGGCCGGAGGCCCGCGCGGTGCGCAGCAGCAGGCCGCGCATGCCCGTGCGTTCGAAGTTCAGGCGCTGCGCCATGTCGCCGATGCGCCGTTCCTCCAGCGCCTGGCCAAGCTCCTGCGCCATGGCGGCGAAGGCGGCCTCCGGCGGCAGGCCCTTGCCATCCCAGGCGGAGAGCGCCGCCCGGGTGCGCGGCAGCGTCGCCGCCACTTCCCGGTCCGCCACCGCGGTGAACAGCGCGAAGCCCACGGGCAGCAGGAAGCTGCCCAGCATCAGCAGCATCAGCGGCGCGATGAGAAGCGCGGCGAGCCAGTTGGTACGTCGCATCGCCGCGCGCCGATCAGGTCAGGTCAGCGATTCACCCAGGCGGCGAAGCGCTGTTCCAGGTCCGGCCCGTATTCCAGCCAGAATTCGGTATTGATCTCGAGCCCGCCGGCCTGGTGGTTCGTCATCATCAGCGGGTTGCGCGCGCGCACATCGGGGTCGTTCGCCACCGCCGCCGTCGCCGGGTTGATCGGCCAGAGCTTCGTCAGCTCCATCACCGGCCCCGGCTCCGTGATGTGCTGGATCAGCCGCATCGCCGCCGCCGTGTTCGACGAACCCCGCACCACCGCCCAGCTGTCATAGGCGTAGAGCAGCGTGGACCAGCGCAGCGCGTAGCGCGCGCCGGCGCGGATGCCGTTGGCGGTGCGGCCGACGAAGCCCAGCGCGTAGGCGACCTCTCCGGAATTCACCAGCTCGATCGGCTGCTGCCCGCCGGTCCAGAACACGAGGTTGGGGCGCAGCCGGTCCAGCGCCGCGAAGGCGCGCGCCTGGCCGGCCGGCGTCGCCAGCACGCGATAGACATCGGCGGGCGCCACGCCATCGCCCATCAGCGCCGCTTCCAGCGTGATGCGCGCGCCACGGCGCAGCGTCCGGCGGCCGGGGAAGCGCTGCGTGTCCCAGAATTCCTGGAAGGTCGAGGGGCCGTTGGGGTTCCGGCCCTCATCGTAGAAGACCGCGACGCCCCAGCCGATGGCGCCCGCGCCGCAGGTGGTGGCGCCGCCCGGCATGAACTTGGCGCGGTCCACCACGCTGTAGTCGATGCGTTCGAAGATGCCGTCCTCGCAGCCGCGGATCAGGTCCGGCGCTTCCACCAGCACCACGTCCCAGGTCACGTTGCGGGCCTGCACCATCGCGCGGATGGGGCCGACATTGTAGTCATAGGCCGTGTCCACCACCGGGCCGCCGGCAAAGGTGGAGAAGAGCGTCCGCCGCATGTGGTCCTGCAGCGCGCCGCCGCCGGCCACCACGGTCAGGTCCCGCGCCATGGCGGGCGACGCCGCGGCGGCCAATCCGATCGCCAGCCCCGCCAGCTTTCCCAGCAAACGCTTCATCCCGCCCTATCCCTCATCCCTGGCCGTCACCGGTGTGATGTGCCAGCCCTCATTCTTCTTGCGGTAATAGGTATTGAGCAAGCGCGTCGTGATCGGCCCGGGCACGCCGGCGCCGATGGCCCGCCCGTCGATCCGGGTCACCGGGAACAACCCGCAGGAGGTGGCGGTCAGGAAGGCCTCCTCCGCCCCCAGCAGCGCCTCCGGCGTCAGCGCGCCGTAGCGGGCGGGGATGCCGAGCTCCGCCGCGATCTCGAACATGGTGCGGCAGGAAATGCCCTCCAGCACCCCCGATTCCGGGCTGAGCAGCGCGCCATCGATGACGGCCACGATGTTGAAGCCCGGCGCTTCCGCCACCAGCCCGTCGGTCGCCAGCAGGATCGGCGTGTCGAAGCCCGCATCCTTGGCGGCGAAGGTGGCGCGGATGAAATCGCCCCAATGGCTGTTCTTCCAGACCGGATTCACGGCGGAGGACGGGATGCGGTGGATATCGCGAACCAGCATCGCATCCTTGCCGCGTGCCATCTCCTCCGGCTGCCCGCGCAGGATCAGCGGCGTGACGGTGGCGAAGAAGGTGTTGCGGGACAGCGTCGGGTCGCGCGACCCCGGCACCGCCATCCCCCGCGTGCAGGCGAAATAGACCAGCGTGTCCTGAAGCCCGCTCTGCCGCACCAGGTCCATCAGCACCGCCCGCATCCCTGCGCGGTCCATGCCCGCATCCAGCCGGAGCCCCGCCATGGAGGCGAAGAAGCGGTCGAGGTGATCCTCCAGCCGGAAGAAGCCGCCCTTCCAGGTATGCACCACGTCATAGGTCATGTCGGCATACATCAGGCCGAGGTCGCGGACCGGGATCTTTGCCTCCGCCAGCGGCACCACCGCGCCATCGATGAAGCCGAGCGCCTTGCTGAAATCGGCGTTCTCCACGGTCAGGTGCGTGGGAACCTGCAACGCCTCGGTCATCAATCATCCTCGTGTCGACTCAGGATAGGGATCGCCGGCGCGCCGCGTCAAACCGCCGCCCCCCGGCTTTGCAGCCCCGCAACGGCGTCGCATGCTGCTTGTATGGAACCCCACCCCGCCCCGCCTGTCGATGACCTGGCCGCGGCAGCCACCGCCCTCGGGACGGGGACCGCCACGTCGGAGGGCCTGCTGGAAGCCTGCCTGGCGCGGCTTTCGGCGCACAACCCGTCGCTCAATGCCATCATCGCCACAGACCTGCCGGCCGCCCGCGCGGCGGCGGCGGAAAGCGGCGCGCGGCGCCGCGCGGGAAAGGCGATCGGCCCGCTGGATGGCGTGCCGTTCACCGTGAAGGACAACCTCTACGCCACGGGCTTCGGCGCGACCTGGGGATCGCGGCTGTTCCGGGATTTCGCGCCGGGGGTGGACGACCTTTGCGTCGCGCGCCTGCGCGCGGCGGGGGCGGTACTGGTCGGCAAGACGAACACGCCGGAATTCGCGCTGGCCGTGCACACCAGCAACCCGGTCTTCGGCACCACGCGCAACCCATGGAACCCGGCGATGGTGCCGGCCGGGTCATCGGGCGGCGCGGCCGCGGCGGTGGCGGCGGGCATGGCGCCGCTCGCCATCGGCACGGATGCCGGCGGCTCCATCCGGCTGCCCGCGGCCTTCACGGGCCTCAGCGGCTTCAAGCCGAGCACGGGGCGAATCCCCCGGCTGCACGGTTTCCCGCCGCTGTCGCTGGACTACCAGGCGATCGGCGTCATGGCGCGGGATGTCGCGGGGCTGCGGCTGGCGATGGCGGTGCTGGCGGGGCCCGATGCGCGGGACCGCGCCTCCCTCGCCTTCGGGCCGCTCGATGCGTCACTCCCTGCCGGCGGCACGCGCATCCGCCTGGTCATGCAGGCGCCCGGCGAGGGGACGGACCCCGCCGTGGCGGCGCTGCTGCGCGATGCGGCCGCCGTGCTGGCGGAAGCGGGATGCACCGTCACCGAGGGCGCCATGCCGGGCGATGCCACCGCGCTGCGCGACTTTTCCGCCGTGCTGTCCGCCGTCGGCGTCGCGCGCGTCGTGCAGGGGCATGAGGGGTGGCAGGACGCCGTGACCCCCGCCATCCGCGCGGTGGCCGAACGCGGCATGGCGCTGTCGGGCATCGACCACGCCCGCGCCCAGGACGGCCTGGCCGCCTGGCGCGCCAGCGTCGGCGCCGCGATGGGCGATGACGACCTGATCGTGACGCCCACCTGCCCGGCCCCGCCCTGGCCGATCGAGTCCGGCCCGCCCGCCACCGTGGGCGGCATGCCCGCCGGGCCGCGCATGCCGGTCGCCTTCACCGCCTTCGCCAATGCCATGGGCTGGCCGGCCATCTCCATCCCCTGCGGCCTGTCGCCCGATGGCCTGCCCATCGGCCTGCACCTCATCGGCCGGTACGGGCAGGATGCGCGCGTGCTGGCCCTGGCCGAGGCCTTTCAACAGCGCACCGCCTGGCACAAGGCGCGGCCGCCTTTGGGAGAAACGCCATGACCCTCACCCGACGCACCCTGCTCGGCACGCTGCTGGCGACGCCAGCCCTGGCGCAGGATGGCTGGCCCAACCGCCCCATCCGCCTCGTCGTGCCCTTCCCGCCCGGCGGGCCCACGGACATCATGGGCCGGCTGCTGGCGCAGGCGCTGGAGGTCGATCTCCGCGTGCCGGTCGTGGTGGAGAACCGCGCCGGCGCCACGGGCGCCATCGGCAGCGCCGCCGTGATGCAATCGCCGCCGGATGGCTACACGCTGGTGGTCGGCACGCTCGGCAGCCATGCGCTGCAGCCGCTGATCGCGAAGACGCCGGCCTATGACCCGCGGCGGGATTTCGCGCCCGTGGCCCTCTTCGCCACCATCGCCAACGTCCTGATGGTGCATCCCGGCGTGAATGTCCGCAGCGCCGGGGAGCTGGTGGCGCTGCTGAAGGCGGAACCCGGCCGGCACAATTACGGCTCCGCCGGCATCGGGTCGCCCATCCACCTCTCCGCCGTGCTGCTGGAAGCGGTCGCCGGCGTGCAGGCGCAGCATATCCCCTATCGCGGCTCCGCCCCGGCCATCCAGGACCTCCAGGGCGGGCGGCTCACCTTCATGTTCGACGCGGTGCCGAGTGCCATGGGCGCCATCCAGGGCAATGCCGTGCGGGCGCTGGCCGTCACCACCCCCAACCGCATCGCCGCGCTGCCGGACCTGCCGACCATGCAGGAAGCCGGCATCAGACCCTATGACGCCTATACCTGGAACGCCATCTTCGCGCCGCCGCGCACGCCGGAGCCCCTCGTCGCGCGCCTCAACGCCGCCATCGGCGCCATCACCGCCCGCACCGAATTCCGCGCCCGCGCCACCGCGCTCGGCGCCGATGCCGCGACCTCCACGCCCGAGGCGCTGCGCGCGCTGGTGACGGCGGAGATGGAGAAGTGGCGCGGCATCGTCGAGACCGCCGGCGCGCGGGAGAGCTGAGATGGAAGCCATCCGCTGCCTGGCCGACACGGCCGACGAGCTCGGCGAGAGCCCGGTCTGGGACCCGCGCGACCATTGCGTCTGGTGGCTCGACAACCTCAAGCCCGCGATCCATCGCTGCGACCCCGCCACGGGCGCGCATGCCGAATGGAAGCTGCCGGAATTCGTGGGCTCCATCGGGTTGCGCGCCAAGGGCGGCTTCATCGCCGGCACGCTGCAGGGCTTCGCGGTGATCGAGCCGGAGAAGGGTATCTTCGAGACCATCGCCCGGCCGGAGCCCGACCGCCCCGGCAATCGCATGAATGACGGCAAGGTGGATCGCCGCGGTCGCTTCTGGTGCGGCGGCATGAATGCCCGCTTCGTCGAGACCTATGAGCCCTCGGCCTCCCTCTGGCGGCTCGACCCCGATGGCAGCGTGCACCGGATGGAAACCGGCATCATCGTCGGCAACGGCATCGCCTTCAGCCCCGACGACCGGACGATGTACCTCTCCGACAGCAGCGCCAAGACCGTCTGGGCCTACGACTTCGACCTCGACGCCGGCACCATCGGCAACCGCCGGATCTTCCTCTCCGCCACCAACTTCCCCGGCCACAACGGCAAGGTCGATGGCGCGGCGGTGGATACCGATGGCTTCTACTGGGCGGCGCTGCCCTATGACGGGCTGCTGATGCGCTACGCGCCGGATGGGCGGATCGACCGCTGCTACCGCATGCCCTCCTCCTGCCCCACCATGCCGAGCTTCGGCGGCGCGGCGCATGACGTGATGTTCGTGACCACCGCGCGGAAATTCCTGAATGGCTGGCAGCGCGGCGTGCAGCGCTGGGAAGGCGCGCTGCTGGAGGTCACGGGCCTCGGCGTGAAGGGCCTGCCGGAACCCATGTTCGCGGGCTGACCGACCCGTGCTTCACTGCGATCCAACAACGGGAGATTTCACACCATGCGTCGTCGCGCCGCCCTGAGCCTTCTCGCCGCCCCCCTGCTGCTGCCGCGCCTCGCCGGCGCGCAGGCGCCCTGGGCGCCGACCCGGCCGATCAGCATGGTGGTCCCCTTCCCGCCCGGCGGGCCGACGGACCTGGCCGGCCGGGTGGTGCAGAACGGCATGCAGGCGGCGCTCGGCCAGCCCGTGGTGATCGACAACCGGCCGGGCGCGACGGGCGCCATCGGGTCCCGCTTCGTCGCCGGCCAGCCGGGGGATGGGCACACGCTGCTGGTCGCGGCCAGCGGCACGCTGACCATCAACCCCGTCATCATGCGCAACCCCGGCTATGACGTGGAGCGTGACTTCGCCCCGGTGACGCTGGTGATGACGGCGCCGAACATGCTCGTCATCCACCCCTCCATCCCCGCGCGGGCGGTGCAGGAGGTCGTGGCCTGGATGAAGACCATCCCGGGCGGCCCGGCCTATGCCTCCTCCGGCGTCGGATCCTCCGAACAGCTGGGGATGGAGCTGTTCAAGCTGCTGACGGGGACGGAGGCCGTGGCCGTGCCCTTCACCGGCGGGCCGGCGGCGGCCACCGCCGTGATCCAGAACCAGGCGCCGATCGCGGTGCTGAACGCGGCGACGGTCGGCGTGCATGTGGCCTCCGGCGCGCTGCGCGGCATCGCCATCTGCGGCCCGACGCGCTTCGGCCAGCTGCCCGACGTGCCGACCATGGCGGAGCAGGGGCTGCCGGACCATGTCTCCGGCTCCTGGACCGCCATCGTCGCCCCGGCCGCGACCCCCGCGCCCATCCTGGACCGGCTGAACGAGGTGATCGTGGCGGCGCTGAAGACGCCGGAGGTGACGGAGCGCCTGGCCCGCGTCGGCTTCGCCGTGGATGCGACGGACCGGCCGACCCTGGCGCGGCTGATCGCCGCCGACCTGGCGCGCTGGCGCCGCGTGGTGCGCGACGCCCGGATCGACCTGATCTGAGGCGCTACCGCGGCGCCCGGTTCTTCGGCACGTAGGGGCGCTTCGGCCCCCGCGGCGGCCCGCGATCGTCATGCCGCGGCGGCCCGGAAGGCCGGGGCGGCGCCCGGTGCGGCGCGGGGCGGCCGAGCGGCTCCACCTTGATTCGGTCGTCCTCGTCCCCCGTCGGGCGGGCGACGGCGGCCAGGAAGCGCTCCGCGGCCCAGGGGGCGATCTCGACCCGCGTCTCCCGGTCCAGCACATCGATGCGCCCGACCTCCCGCCGCGTCAGGTCGCCGCGGCGGCAGAGGAAGGGCAGCACCCAGCGCGGATCCGCCTGGGAATGCCGGCCGATGGACAGGCGGAACCACACACCCTCACCGCCGCCCGTGTCGCGCGGCGCGCGGGGCGCGGGCGGCGGCAGGGCGGTGATCTCCTCGGGCGCCGGCAGGGTGGAGCGCAGCGCGCGGAACAGCGCGGCCGCCACCTGTTCCGGGCTGCGTTCCGCCAGCAGCGCCTGGCCCAGCGCCACATCATCCTCATCCGCCGCCGCATCGGCCGCGTCCCGCGCCTGCGCGGCCAGGCGTTCCCGGTCCTTGGCATGGACGTCATCGGCACTCGGCGGGCCTGACCATTCGGCCTGGAGCCGCGCCATGGCCAGCAGCCGCTCCGCGATGCGGCGCCGCGAATGCGGCACCAGCATCACCGCCGTGCCCTTGCGCCCCGCGCGGCCCGTGCGGCCGGAGCGGTGCAGCAGCGTCTCCTTGTCCCGCGGCAGCTCGGCATGGATCACCAGGCCGAGGTCCGGCAGGTCGATCCCCCGCGCCGCCACATCGGTCGCGACGCAGACCCGCGCGCGCCGGTCCCGCAGCGCCTGCAGCGCGCGGTTTCGCTCCGCCTGGGTCAATTCGCCAGAGAGTGCGACGGCCGAGAAGCCGCGTTCCGAGAGGCTGCCATGCAGCCGCGCCACCTGTTCCCGCGTGTTGCAGAAGACCAGCGCGCCGGAGGCCTCGAACCAGCGGAGCGCGTTGACGACGGCCGCCTCCACCTCCCGCGGTCCCACCATCATGGCGCGATAGGCGATGTCGCCATGGCGCTCGCCCTCCGCCGTCGCGGCGATGCGCATGGCGTCCCGCTGGTAGGAGGCGGCCAGCGCCGCGATCTCCCGCGGCACGGTGGCGGAGAACATCAGCGTGCGGCGGGATTCCGGCGCCGCTTCCAGGATGGCTTCCAGATCGTCCCGGAAGCCCATGTCCAGCATCTCATCCGCCTCATCGAGCACGGCGGCGCGGAGCTGGGACATGTCGAGCACGTTGCGCTCCACATGGTCCCGCAGCCGCCCCGGCGTGCCGACGACGATCTCGGCGCCGATGGAGAGCATGCGCCGGTCGCCGCGCACTTCCGTCCCGCCGACGCAGGCGATGACGCGGGCGCCGGTGCCGCCATAGAGCCAGGTCAGCTCATCCCGCACCTGCTGGGCGAGTTCGCGGGTCGGCGCGATGATGAGGGCGAGCGGCGCGCCGGTGCGGCGGCCTTCCAGCACATCGGCGGCCATGGCCAGGCCGAAGGCCACGGTCTTGCCGGAGCCGGTCTGGGCGGAGACGAGCAGGTCCCGCCCCTGGGTTGCGGGGTCGAGGACAGCGGCCTGGACGGGGGTGGGTTCGGCGTAGCCGCGCTCGGCCAGGGCCTGGGCGATCGGCTGGGGCAGTTCGGGAAATGGCATTGTGCGCCCCCCCTAGCGCAGAAAGGGGCGCACCGCACGCATTACCGGAAGGCCGCGCATGGCTGCACCGCGCCACACGCTTGTCAGTTGAGGGCGACGCCCGCCCGCTTCGCCACATCCGTCCAGCGCGCGACCTCCGACCGCACATGCGCGGCGAAGGCCTCCGGCGCCAGGGCGGCCATGGAGGCACCGCCGGCTTCCAGCACGCGCTGGTATTGCGGCTCCGCCATCGCCCGGTTGACGGCGGCGTTGATGGTGGCGGTCAGCGCCGGGGGCAGGCGGGCGGGCGCGAAGACCCCCCACCAGACGCCGGTGACGTAGTCGATCCCCGTCGCCTCCCGCACCGTCGGCACATCCGGCATGCGGGCGTCACGCTCGGCGGAGGCGGTGGCGAGGAGGCGAAGCTGCCCGGCCTCGATCAGCCCGCGGGCGGAGGCGAGGGTCGTCACCACCAGGTCGATGCGCCCGGCGGCGGCATCGGTCTGCGCCTCCGTGATGCCGCGATAGGCCACGGCCTCCATGTCCAGATTGGCCGCCATTTTGAGCAGTTCGGTCGCGAAAAAGGAGGTATCGCCGGGGCCGGCGCCGCCGAAGCGCAGCATCCCGGGCCGTTCGCGCGCGATCCGCACCAGATCCGCCATGGTGCGGGCCGGGCTGTCCTTGCCGACGGTCACGATCATCGGCGCCACGGCGGCCTGGGCGATGGGGGTGAAGTCCGCCACGGGGTCATAGGGCAGGCGCTGCACGGCGGCGTTCGTCGTGAGCGACGACGACATGAAGAGCAGCGTGTAGCCATCCGGCGCCGATTTCGCGACCTGGTCCGCGCCGATCGCGCCCCCTGCCCCGCCCCGGTTCTCGACCACGAAGGGTTGCCCGAGTTGCGCGCCCAGCCGTTCGCACAGCGCGCGGCCCAGCACGTCATTGCTCCCGCCCGGCGGGAAGGGCACCACCATGCGCACGGCGCGGGTGGGCCAGGCCGGCTGCGCTGCCGCGATCCCCGGCAGCGCGCCCAGCGCGGCGGCGGTCAGCAACGTCCTGCGATCCATCATGCGGCGTCTCCGTCGATGCGTGCCGGCAGCCCCGGCGTGAAGGACCAGCCCAGCGCGGCCGAGAGCCCGGCGCCGAGCGAGAGCAGCCGTGCCTCCCCGAAGGGCCGCCCGACCAGCTGCGCCGCGACGGGCATGCCGTTGCGGTCGAGCCCGATCGGCACCGTGAGCACGGGCAGGCCGAGATAGGAGAAGGGGCGCGTCCAGCTGGTCAGCGCCGCCACCACGGGGAAGACGCGGCCCGCGCCTTCCATATCGGCCTCGATCCGCGTCGGCACGGGGATCGGGATGGCGGGGCAGATCAGCGCATCGGCATCGGCCATGACGGTCTGGAGAAAATCCTCCAGCATCCGGGCGCGGAGCGCGAGCGATTCCAGGTAGCGCTGGGCCGGGATGTGCAGGCCGGGTTCCGTCCGTGAATGCACGGCGGTGGAATAGTCGCCGCCCTGCGTCGCCATCCAGTGGCCGTGCAGCGTGGAGGCCTCGACCTTGGAGAGCACGTCGCCCAGCGCATCGCAGGCCGCGAATTGCGGGAAGGGACGGCGCGCGACGGGGCCGTGGAGCTCGGCCGCGACGCGCAGCAGGTCCTCGATACGCGCGGCGATGTCGGCATCCATCGGCCCGGGATCGGCGAGCGTGACGAGGCGCGAGCCCGCCGCCGCGGTCGCGATCCGCGCGGCATAATCGGGCACCGGCGCATCGAGCGCGGTCGGGTCCCGCGGGTCCGGCCCGGCCAGCGCGCCGAGCATCAGTGCCGCATCCTCCGCCGTCCGCGTCATCGGCCCGACGCAGTCGAGGCTGTGCGCCCGCGGGAAGCAGCCGGCGCGGCTGACGCGGCCATAGGTCGGCTTCAGCCCGAACAGCCCCTGCATGGCCGCGGGCAGGCGGATGGACCCCCCGGTATCCGACCCCAGCGCCCCATAGACCGCGCCGGACGCCACCGCGGAGCCGGAGCCGGAGGACGACCCGCCGGAGATGCGATCCGCGTCCCAGGCATTCGTGCAATCCCCGAGATGCGGGTTCTGCCCCGTCGGCCCCGCCACGAACTCGTTCAGGTTCAGCCGCCCGAGATCGACCGCGCCCGCTGCTTCCAGCCGCGACAGCGCCGTCGCATCCCGCGCACCCGGCGCGCTGTCCGCCAGCAGCTTCGACCCCACGCCCATGGCGGCGCCCGCACGCTCGAAGCAATCCTTATGCGCAAGCGGCACGCCATGCAGCGGGCCGCGGAGGCGCCCCGCGCGCAGTTCCGCATCCAGCGCCCGCGCCTGGTCCAGCGCGCGATCCGCGAGAATCTCGACGAAGGCGTTGGTGACGGGCTGCACCGTCTCCGCCTGCTCGATGGCGGCAAGCGTCACTTCCAGGCAGCTCACCTGCCGCGCGCGAATGGCGGCGGCAATCTGCGCCAGCGTCAGCTCAAGCATTGGCGGGATCGGCGTTGCGCAGCAGCGCCGCCGGGAAATCCGCAGGCTGGTCGCTGAAATGCAGCGCCGGGCGGGCGAGGTCCCGCACCGCCTTGTTCAGCCGCACCACCTCCCGCGCCACGGCCTCCGCGCCGGCGCGGCTTTCGATCCCGTGCAACTCGCGCACGGAAATCCCGACCAGCCGCGCGATCTCCTCGCTCATGATGCCAGCGCGAGGATGCGGCGCGCGCGGATCAGGATGGGCTCATCCACCATCATGCCATCCACGGTGAAGGACCCGCGCCCGTCCCGCGCCGCCTCCTCCGCCGCCGCCAGCTGCCGCCGCGCCAGGTCCACCTCCTTCTCGGAGGGCGAGAAGCCCGCATTCAGCACCGGCACCAGCGCCGGATGGATGCAGGTGGCGCCCACGAAGCCGGAACGCTTGGAGCGCGCGACCAGGTCGCGGATGCGATCCGCATCCCGGTAATCCGCGACGGTGCCGAGCGTGCCGAGCGGCGCCACCCCCGCCGCCACCGCGGCCAGCACCATCTGCCGCTTGGCCAGCACGATGAGGTCGTCGTCGGAGGCAGCGTTGCATTCCAGCGCCAGGTCCTCCGCCCCCACCAGCAGCCCCGCCACCATGGACGACGCGCGCGCGATCGCTTCCATCTGCGGCAACGCGGCCGCGGTCTCGATCATCGGCACGATCACCATCTTCTGCCGCGCCTCGGCCAGCACCTCCGCCGCCAGGCGCACATGGTCGGGTCCCAGGCACTTGGTCAGCAGGATTCCATGCGCGCCCGCTTCCGCCGCCGCTTCCATGTCCGGCACGGCGAGCTTCAGCGGGCGGTTGATGCGCACCAGCACATCGGCGCCGCCGGAGGCCGCCATCGGCACCGCATCCTTCAGCGCGGCGCGGGCTTCCAGCTTGCGGTCATGCGGCACGCTGTCCTCGACATCCAGCACCACCGCATCGGCGCCGGCACCCGGCGCCTTGGCGACGAAGCGC
The DNA here is from genome assembly GCF_016805305.1 of Falsiroseomonas ponticola. Taxonomy (GTDB): domain Bacteria; phylum Pseudomonadota; class Alphaproteobacteria; order Acetobacterales; family Acetobacteraceae; genus Falsiroseomonas; species Falsiroseomonas ponticola. The sequence goes on from NZ_JAERQN010000004.1 coordinate 280,245, forward strand.
GGCACATTGGCGGGGACATACAGCATGGAACGCCAGACGCGGGTCATCAGACAATCTCTCCGTGCAGGATCACGCCGGCGGCACGCAGCCGCGCGACTTCGGCCTCGCCCAGCAGGGGCACCAGCAGCGCATCATTGTCCTGGCCCAGCCGCGGCGCCGGATTGCGCAGGATGCCCGGCGTGGCCGACAGGCGCGGCACCTCCCCATGCATGGGCAGCCAGCCATCCGGCATCTCGGCGTCCGGCACCTCGATCAGCGCCTCCCGCTGCGCGGCGTAGTCGTCGGCATCGATATCCTCGACATCCATGATGGGGCCGATGGTGACGCCGTCGCGGTCGAATTTCTGCAGAGCCTCCTCCCGCGTCATCAGCGCGATAGCGTCGCGGATCACGCCGTCGATGGCCTCGATGTGCCTGAGGCGATCGGGGTTGGTGCGGAAGCGCGGGTCGTCAACCAGCTCGGGCCGCCCGATGCTCTGCATCAGGCGCACGAAGACCGCCTGGGTGGAGGTGGACAGGCTGAGCCAGCCGCCATCCTTCGTGCGATAGGCGTTGCGCGGCGCGGTGTTGGTGCTGCGGCTGCCCGTGCGTGGCTTCTTGCGGCCCATGATCCGCCAGTTGGCCATCTGCGGTTCCAGCACCGCGAAGATCGGCTCGAACAGCGAGAGGTCGATGACCTGCCCCTGCCCCGTCCTCTCCGCGTGATGCAGCGCGATCATGGCGGCGGAGGCGCCGTAGAGGCCCGCATAGGCATCCGCCATGAACATCGGCGGCAGCACCGGCTCCCGATCCTCGAAGCCGTTGATGGCGGCGAAGCCGGAATAGCCCTCCACCAGCGTGCCGAAACCGCCCTTGTGGCGGTACGGCCCCGTCTGCCCCCAGCCGGAGACGCGGACGATGACGAGCTTCGGGTTAATGGCCAGCAGCGTCTCCGGCGCCAGGCCCATCGCCTCCAGCGTGCCGGGTTTGAAGCTCTCGACGAAGATGGAGGCGGTGGCGGCCAGGCGCTTCACCACCTCGATCGCGTCGGGGTTGCGCAGGTCCATGCAGGTGCTGCGCTTGTTGCGGCACCAGGTCTTCCACGCCGTCTCCACGCCGTCGACCTTCCAGGCCCGCAGGCTGTCGCCCGCCGGCGGCTCCACCTTCACCACCTCCGCCCCGTGATCGGCCAGCACCTTGGTCAGCATGTTGCCGGCGACGAGCCGCGCCAGGTCCACCACGCGCAGCCCATCCAGCGCGCCCTTCGCCGCCGGGTCGAAGTCACGCCGCCGCTTGCTGGATCGCGGCTTCGAAGGGGTATCGCCCACTGACAGGCCTTCGGATAGGGTGGTTGTCCGTACAACGGTAGGCGCGGCCCCTCACGGGGTCAATGCGAGGGCAGGATGCACTACGAGGTGAAGCGCGACTTCGTCGGCTATGGCCGCCACACGCCCGATCCGCGCTGGCCGGATGGCGCGCGCATCGCCGTGAACTTCGTCCTGAATGTCGAGGAAGGCTCCGAACCCTCCGTGCAGGATGGCGAGGGCTTCACCGAGAACAACCTGACCGAAGCCGCCGCCCGCGCGCAGATTCCCCGCGGCCGCGACCTGGCGGCGGAGGGCATGTTCGAATACGGCAGCCGCGCCGGCTTCTGGCGCATCCTCCGCGCCTTCGAGGAACGGAAGCTCCCCCTCACCTTCTTCGCCTGCGCCCTGGCGCTGGAACGCAACCGGCCGATCGCGGAGGCGATCCGCGACAGCGGCATGGACATCTGCAGCCATGGCTGGCGCTGGGTGAAGCATTACGAGATGGACGAAGCGGAGGAACGGTCGCAGATCGCCCGCGCCGTCGCGAGCTTCAAGGCCACCACGGGCATGACGCCGGAAGGCTGGTATTGCCGCTACGGACCCAGCGTGAACACGCGCCGCCTGGTGGCGGAGCATGGCGGCTTCCTCTACGACAGCGACTATTACGGCGACGAATTGCCGCATTGGGTGACAGTGCAAGGCAACCCGCATCTCGTCGTGCCCTACACCATGACGACGAATGACGCGCGCCACTTCGGCGCGGCGACCACCTCCGACGACTGGTTCCATTTCTGCCGCGACCATTTCGACGTGCTCTACGCCGAAGGCGCGGTGGGGCGGCCGGTGATGATGTCGGTCGGCCTGCATTCCCGCATCACCGGCCAGCCCGCCCGCGCCGCCGGCCTGCATCGCCTGCTGGACCACATGGCAGCGAAGCCGGGCGTCTGGATCACGCGGCGGATCGACATCGCCCGCCACTGGGTCCAGACGCATCCCTATCCCGGCCGCGGCCTGAACGAGTAAGGGCTTTGCCCGCCCTCAAGCGCCGGGCGCGCGCTCCGCGCGCTTGGCTCGCCGCATAAGCGGCGGGCCGCGTTCGCGGCCTCGGTCGCCGGGGGCGACCGCCTTTCTCAATCCGGCCGGATGTTCGCTTCCCGGATCACCCGGGTCCAGCGCGCGCGGTCACGCTCGATCAGCGCGCCGAAGGCCGCCGGCGTCATCGGCGCGGGATCGGAACCCTGCGCCAGCAGCTTCTCGCGGAAGGCAGGGCGGGCCAGCAGCGCGTTGATCTCGCTGTTCACGCGCTCGATCATCGCGGCCGGCGTGCCGGTCGGCGCCGCGATGCCGTACCAGCCCGTGGCCTCGTAGCCCGGCACGCCCGATTCCGCGACGGTCGGGATCTCCGGCAGCGCCTGGTTGCGCGTGGCCGTCGTCACCGCCAGCGCCCGCACGCGGCCTTCCCGCACATGCGGCAGCGCCAGCGGCAAGGTGTCGCACAGGATCTGCACGCGCCCCGCGATGGTGTCCGTCATGGCCGGCCCGCCGCCGCGATAGGGGATGTGCTGGATATCCACGCCCGCCATCTGCTTCAGCAATTCGCCGAACAGGTGCTGCGCCGTGCCGTTGCCACCGCTGGCGTAGGACAGCGCGCCGGGCTGCGCCTTGGCCAGCGCCAGCAGCTCCGTCATCGTCCGTGCCGGCACCGCGGCGTTCACGATGAAGATGGAGGGCACGATCGCCACCATCGCAACAGGTGTCAGGTCCCGCGACGGGTCGATGTTCAGCCTGAACAGGCCGGGATTGATCGCGAAGGGACCCGTGCTGGCCAGCAGGAAGGTATAGCCATCCGGCGTGCTGCGCGCCGCATGCTCCGTGCCGATGGCGCCGCCGGCGCCCACGCGATTCTCGACGAAGACGGTCTGGCGCAGGGCGCCGGACAATTCCTCCGCCACCATCCGCGCCGTCAGGTCCGCGGCGCCGCCGGGCGGAAAGGGGGAGACGATCCGCACCTGGCGGTTGGGCCAATCGCTGCCCTGTGCCAGCGCCGGCAGGGAAAGCCCCGCCATGCCGCCGGCCAGCACCGTCCTGCGTCGCATCATCGGTCCGTTTCCCTCGGCTGATGTCCGGATGCGCCGCTCGCGATGCGCGGCGCCCTCGGTTATCATGTTGTCCGGACAAGGCTATGCGGCACCGCCCCCCGGGGTCAACGCCGCAGGCAGGAGGACCCGCATGCCGAGTGACACCGCACGCCCCTGGGACGTTTTCCTCACGGACGCCGATCGCGCCGTCCTGTCCAAGGGGCGCTTCGGCCGTCGCATGGGCTTCGGGCGTCGCGCGGCGGTCCTCGTCATCGATGCGCAGCGCTACATGGTGGGGGCGGAGGGTGATGACGCCGCCTGGCCCTCCTCCTGCGGCGCCATCGGCCGCGCATCGCTGGCCGCCGCCGCGCAGGTGGTCCGCGCCGCGCAGCAGGCCGGCGCGCCCTGCATCTTCACGCGCTTCGAACTCGATCCCGAAGGACGCGACATCGGCGTCTATGGCCGGAAGCGCGACCTGCTCCAGAGCCCGCATTGGTGCCTGGCCGGCACGCGCGGCGCCGAACTGGCGGAGGGGATGGAGCCCCACGCCCGCGACCTGGTCTTCGTGAAGAAGAAGCCCTCCGCTTTCCACGGCACGCCATTGCTGGGCTACCTGATCGATCGCGGCATCGACACCGTCATCGTCACCGGTGGCGCCACCAGCAACTGCGTGCAGGCGACGGTCTTCGACGCCGCCTCCTACAACCTGCGCGCCATCGTGCCGCAGGAAGCCGTCTTCGACCGCATCCCCATCTCCCACGCCATCGCGCTGTTCGACATGGACCGGCAATTCGCCGATGTCCTGCCGATGGAGGAGGTGCTGGCCTGGCTCGGCACGCTGCGGGACGGGACGGCCCCCGCATGAGCCGCCGCGCACCGCCCCGCCTCGGCCCGCGCTACGCCGCGCTGGCGGAGACGCTTGCCGCCGGCATCGCCGCCGGCCAGCCCGCGATCGGGGAGAACCTGCCCACCGAGGCGAAGCTGGCGGAGACGCATGGCGTCAGCCGCGCCACGGTGCGGGAAGCGCTGCGGCGCCTGCGCGACCAGGGCTTGGTGGAGCCCGTGCATGGCGTGGGCACCCGCGTCACCGCCCGCCGCCCGCGCCCGACCTATGAGATGGCGGTGCGGTCCCTCGCCGACCTCATGGGCTATGGCGGCCCGACGCAGCTGACGGTGACGAAGCGCGACCGCCTGGTGGTGGACCCCGCGCTCGGCGCGCTGCTCGGTGATGGCGCGGGGGTGGAGATGGCGCGCATCACCGGCATCCGCACCGCCGCCGGCACGGACCCGACGCCGCTGGCGGCGGTGGAGATGTTCGTCCCCGCCCCCTTCGCCGCCGCCGCCGAACGGCCGGAGGTCGGCCGCACGCCGATCTACCGCCTGATCGAACGGCAGTGGAAGATCCCCGTGGTGGACATGCGGCAGGAGATCGCGGCCCTGTCCCTGCCCCGCGCCGCCGCCCATGCGCTGGGCGTGCGCGCCGGCACGCCGGGGCTCCGCATCGTGCGCCGCTTCTACGGGCCGAAGGCGCTGCTGCTGGAAGCCACGGTGAACCTGCACGCGGCCTCGCCCCGCTTCGCCTACGCCATCCGCCTGTCATCGCCGGAGTGACAACGGGCCTGGACCTTCGCGCTGACAGGGCGATACTGCGCCCCGATTCATCCGGGACCCGCCATGACCCTCGCCGGCCTGTCGCTGCGTGACCTGGAATACCTGCTGGCCGTGGCGGAGCATCTGAGCTTCGGCCGCGCCGCCCAGGCCTGCGCCGTCAGCCAGCCCACCCTCTCCGCCCAGATCCGCAAGGTGGAGGAGCTGCTGAAGATCGAGGTCTTCGAACGCGCGCCGCGTGGCGTGCTGGTGACATCCCGCGGCGCGGAGGTGGTGGCCCAGGCCCGCCTGGTGGTGGCGGAAGCGCGAAGGCTGTTCGAGGTCGCGGCCGCCGGCAATGCGCCGCTGGAGGGCACTTTCCGCCTCGGCGTCATCGCCACCCTCGGCCCCTACCTCGTCCCCTTCCTGTTGAAGCCGCTGCGCGCCCGCTTCCCGCATCTGCGGCTGCTGCTGTCGGAGGGCTATACCCGGCAGCTTGCCCGCCAGGTGGAGGAAGGCGAACTCGACGCCATCCTCGCCGCCTCCCCCCTCCCCGGCCCCGAGCTGACGGAACTCAAGCTGTTCCGGGAGGAATTCGTCCTGGCCGTCCCGCGCGACCATGCGCTCGCCCGCGTGGAGGCGGTGCGGCGGGAGGATGTGCCCGTGCAGGACCTGATCCTGATGAGCGAGGGCCATTGCCTGCGCGAACACGCCCTGGCCTTCTACGCCGAGCGCCTGTCCGTGGACCGTCCCGAATTGCAGGCCGCGAGCCTGGAGACGCTTCGCCAGATGATCGCCGCCGGCGTCGGCGTTTCGCTGCTGCCGCAGCTCGCCGTGCAGGTCGGCGCGCTGCTGGATGACATGGTCGCCTATCGCCGCATCGGCGATGGCAGCATCTCCCGCGACGTGGCGCTGTTCCACCGCCCGGGCTTCAGCCGCATCCGCGACGTGCGGCTGCTCCGCCAGGCCGTGCAGCAGATCCTGGCGGAGCAGAGCGCGGTGAAGGTGGCGGCGACGCTGGCCTGACCGCTACTGCCGCCAGCTGCTGTCGGCCTGGTCCAGCTTCCGCAGCAGCCCCGGCCATTCCAGCAGCCCGTAGCGGCGGGACGCCGAGAGGTCATAGGCCGCGCAGGATTTCGCCACGACCTCCGGGGATGGCATCTCGAGTTCCGTGTTGCAGGCCATGGCGGCGAGCTGTGCCTGGCAGGCACGCTCCATGCCCCACATCGCGATGAAGGCCTCCGGCACGCTCTCCCCCAGCGTCAGCAGGCCGTGGTTCTTGAGGATGCAGTAGTTCTTCTCGCCGATGCTCTTCGCCAGCAGGTCGCGCTCGGAGGGATCGCGCTCCGGCCCCCGGAAATCGTGGTAGGCGACCCGGCCATAGAAGCGCGTCGCCGTCTGCGTCAGCGGCAGCAGCCCGCATTTCAGCGCGGAGACCGCCATGCCCGCGATGGTGTGCGTGTGCATCGCCGCCATCGCATCCGGCCGCGCGCGGTACAGCGCGCTGTGGATGGTGAAGCCGGCCTTGTGCAGCCCATAGGGCAGTTCCGGCTTGTAGAGGACCTCGCCCTCGATCGTGACCTTCAGCAGTGAGGATGCCGTGATCTCCCCGAACAGCATGCCGTTCGGGTTGATCAGGAACTGGTCCGGCGCATCGGGCACGCGGGCGGAGATGTGGGTGTAGATCATGTCCGACATGCCGTAGCCGTCGCAGAGCCGGTAGGCCGCGGCGAGGTCGAGCCGCGCCTTCCATTCCGCGTCGCTGACGGAAGCCTGGATGGGCGCGATCTCGAGCGGTCCGAACTGGGTCATTCTCGTCTGTCCTTCAGGAATCGCCGCGGATGCCGGCACGCTGGATCACGTCGCGCCAGCGGGGGATCTCGGCGGTCAGCTGCGCGGTCAGCGCGGCCGGGCCATCCATGCGCACGATGGCGGCGGCGGTGTTGAGGCGGTTCAGCAGGTCCTCGTCACTTCGCATCGCCGTCAGCTCCGCCACCAGCCGGCCCATCAAGGCATCGGGCATCCCCTTCGGCGCGAACATCGCGAACCAGTTGGGCGCGGCATAGCCGGGCACGAATTCCGCGATGGCCGGGATCTCCGGCACGGCCGGAACGCGCGCCGGCATCGTCATGCCCAGCAGCCGCGCGCGGCCCTGGCGGTAATGCGCCAGCACCTCCACCGTGCTGCCGAAGACGAAGTCGATCTCCCCCGTATAGATCGCATTCACCGCCTGGCTAACGCCGCGATAGGGCACATGGGTGATGTCGATATTCGCGAGCGCCCCGAACTGCGCCGCCGCCAGGTGGTTGGCCGAACCGACGCCGCCCGAGCCATAGGTCAGCCGCCCCGGCGCCGCGCGTGCCGCCGCGATCAGCGCGGGCAGGTCGGCGAAGCGGCTGTCGGCGCGCACCATCAGCCCGGCCGGCACGTCGCACACCACCGTCAGCGGCGCCAGGTCCCGCAGCGGGTCGAAGTTCAACTGCGCCTGCAAGGTCGGCAGGATGGCGATGGAGGAGGAGATGAAGAGCAGCGTCGCGCCATCCGGCTCGCTCCGCGCCACCGCCTGCGCGCCGAGCCCGCCGCCGACGCCGGGCCGGTTCTCCACGATGAAGGTGGCGCCCATCCGCCGGCTCAGACGGTCCGCGATGATGCGCGCCGGCACGTCCTGCGGGCCGCCGGCGGCGAAGGGGATGATGATGCGGACCTGGCGCACCGGCCAGGCTTCCTGGGCGCGCAGGACGGAGGGCGCCAGCAGCGCGCCCCCGGCGTAGAGCAGGACCTGCCTGCGTTGCATGGTGTTTCCTCCTTGGCGGGCGCGGTGGACCGCGCCTCTTGCGGCGCATGTTGCATGGCGGCGGCAACCCCGTCACCCCGCCCGCTAATGCAGGCGTGACGGCGGGGGGTTTTGCGTCCGTCGCCAAAAGGGTTCTATCTTTCCCATCAGGCGGGACAAACTCGCCATATCTGGGGAGAAAGCGACCATGGCTGACCGCGAGGGCGTGATGAACGCCGGACGCCGCGACCTCATCCGCCTCGGCGCCGGGCTTGGGGTGGCGGCGGCGCTGCCGGGCGCGGCGCGGGCCCAGGATTTCGCCGGCCGCACCATCGAATGGATCATCCCCATGTCGGTGGGCGGCGGGTCCGATACCTGGGCGCGCTTCCACCTGCCCTTCCTCAACCGCCACATGGCGGGCAACCCCACCATCGTCGTCCGCAACATCACCGGCGGCGGCGGCATCAACGGCACCAACCAGTTCGCCGCAAGGGCGCGGCCGGATGGGCTCACCATCCTCGGCACCACCGCCTCCATCCAGTTCCCCTTCCTGCTCGGCGATCCGCGCGTGCGCTACGACTACGCGAACTGGGTGCCGGTCCTGGCCTCCCCCACCGGCGGCGTCCTCTACATCCGGCCGGAGGTCGGCGTGCGCGGGCCTGGCGACATCGCGAAGCTGCGCGCGACGACGGGCCTGAAATTCGGCAGCCAGGGGCCGACCTCGCTCGACATGGTGCCGGCGCTGGCCTTCGAGCTGCTGGGCATCGACGTGCAGGTGGTGATGGGCATGCAGGGCCGCGGCCAGGGGCGGCTGGCCTTCGAACGCGGCGAGACGCCGATCGATTACCAGACCAGCTCCGCCTACATCTCCCAGGTCATGCCCCTGGTGCGGGAGGGCAAGGCCGTGCCGCTATGCAGCTGGGGCAGCCTGAACGATGCCGGCGAACTCGTTCGCGACAGCAATTTCCCGGACCTTCCGCACTTCGCGGAATTCCTGCAGGCCGCGACGGGCCGCGCCCCCTCCGGCCCCGCCTGGGAAGCCTGGAAGGCGCTCTTCGTCGCCGGCTTCGGCGCGCAGAAATTCGTCGTGCTGCCGAAATCCACGCCGGCCAACCTGGTGAACGCCTACAAGGAGGCCTTCCGCAAGACGATCGCCGATGCCGAATACCGGGAGAAGCGCGGCCCCGTGATCGGCGAGTACAACGAGACGGTCGGCGAGCCCGCCGACCGCGCCTATGCCGCCGCCACCACCATGGCGCCGGAGGTCCGGCAATGGACGCGGGACTGGCTGCAGCGCCGCTTCAACCACACGCTCGGTCGCGAATAGCGCGCAACGGGGCCCGCATCGCCGGTGCGGGCCCGATCGCCTTGCCTGGATGGATGACGCGCGATGATCGAAGCCCTGCTCTCCGCCCTCGTGCAGCTGTCGAGTCCCGACCGGCTGGCCTACATGGCGCTCGGCGTCGCCATCGGCTACGCGATCGGCGTGCTGCCGGCCCTCGGCGGCCTGGCGGGCCTCTCCCTCGTGCTGCCCTTCATCTACGGGCTGGACCAGGTCTCCGCGCTGGCGATGCTGACGGGGCTCGTCGCCGTGGCGGCGACGGCGGATACCTATAGTTCCATCCTGATGGGCATCCCCGGCTCCTCCGCCAGCCAGGCAACCATCCTGGACGGCTTCCCGATGGCCAGGCGGGGGGAAGCCGCGCGCGCTTTGTCCGCCAGCTTCATCGCTTCCATGATCGGCGGCCTGGTCGGCGCGGTGATCCTGAGCTGCGCGGTGCTGGTCGCGCGCCCGCTGATCCTGGCGCTGGGCACGGCGGAGCTGTTCATGCTGGCCGTGCTCGGCCTGTCCATGGTGGGCGTGCTGGCGGGGCGCAGCTTCGGCAAGGGGTTGGTGGCCTGCGGCCTCGGCCTCGCGCTCGGCACCATCGGATCGGCGCCCGCCACCGCGGAATATCGCCTCGATTTCGGCACGCTCTACCTGAGTGACGGCCTACCCCTGCCCGTCCTCGTGCTGGCCATCTTCGCGCTGCCGGAGATCGTGGACCTTGCCCGCGGCGGCGGCACCATCTCCAAGACGGCGGAGTTGGGGAAAGGCTGGATGGCGGGGCTGCGCGACATCGCGACGCATTGGTGGCTGCTGCTGCGCACCTCCACCATCGGCAGCCTGCTCGGCGCCATCCCGGGGCTTGGCGGCAGCGTGACGGACTGGATCGTCTATGGCCATGCCGTGCAGACGGAGAAGAACGGCCAGTTCGGCAAGGGCGATGTCCGCGGCGTCATCGCCGTCGAAGCCTCCAACAACGCGCGGGAGGGCGGCGCGCTGGTGCCGACGCTGTTCTTCGGCATCCCCTCCTCCGGCTCCATGGCCGTCTTCCTCGGCGGCATGACGCTGATCGGGATCGAGGCCGGGCCGCAACTCGTCGGCGAGCGGCTCGACCTGACCTACGCCATCATCTGGTCGCTGGCGATCGCCAACGTCATGGGCACGGGGCTCTGCTTCGTCACCTCGCCGCTGATCGCGAAGCTGACGACGATCCGCTTCGGGCTGATCGCGCCCTTCATGGTGATGATCGTCTGCTTCGGCGCCTTCAACACCAGCCGGGACGCGGCGGATCTCTACCTGCTGCTGGCGGTCGGCGTGCTCGGCCTGTTCATGCGCCGCTTCGGCTGGCCGCGGCCGCCCTTCGTGGTGGGCTTCGTCCTCGCCCAGCCGATGGAGACCTACCTCTACCAGGCCGTGCAGTTCTATGGCTGGAGCTTCGTGGAACGGCCTGGCGTGCTGATCATCGCCGCCATGATCGCGTTGTTCGTCTTCATCGGCGCCCGCCAGCGGCGCCTGGCCGATACGGATGACGAGAGCGACAAGCGCGGCCAGGCGCGGCCGCAGGCGATCTTCGCCCTCGTCCCCGTTGCCATCTTCGCGGCCGTGCTGCTGGACGCCACGAAGCACAGCTTCCTCGGCGCCGTCTTCCCCGGCATGGTCGCGGCGGCGATGCTGGTCATCAGCATCCCTATCGCGCTCAAGCTCGCCTTCGCGAAGGATCCGGGGTCCCTGCTGCATGACGGGGAGGAAGGTTCGGATGAAAGCCAGGGCGGCTTCTGGACCTACCTCTTCTGGTTCGCGGGCCTGATCCTGGGCTCCGCCCTGGTCGGCTTCCTGATCGCCAGCATCGTCTTCTTCCTGGCCTTCCTGCGCCACGCCGCGAAATGCAGCTGGACCAAGACGCTGGTGCTGACCGCCATCGCCAATGGCGGCCTTGTGGCGGTGGCGGATATCCTCGTGCTCGACTTCCCCAATGGCCTGCTGCAATCCATGATCGACCTGCCCTGGCCGCTCCGATGAAGGCTCCGATGACGAAACCCGTTCTCCAGACTGCGATCCCCTGCACCTTCATGCGCGGCGGCACCAGCCGCGGCCCCTATTTCCTGCGCAGCGACCTGCCCGCGGACCGGGAGACGGCGGGCCGCGTGCTGCAGGCCGTGATGGGCTCCCCCGATGCGCGGCAGATCAACGGCCTCGGCGGCGCGACCACCCTCACCAGCAAGACGGTGATGGTGAGCAAGGCGGAGCCCGGCCAGCCCCAGCAGGTGGACTACCTCTTCGCCCAGGTGAATGTGGACAAGGATTTCGTGGATTGGGGCCCCACCTGCGGCAACATGCTCGCCGGCATCGGCCCCTTCGCGATCGAGAATGGCCTGGTCCCGGCCGAGGACGGGGAGACGAAGGTGCTGATCCGAGCCGTCAACACCGGCGCGCTGATCGAGGCCGTGGTCCAGACCCCCGGCGGCCGCGTGACCTATGATGGGGATACCGCCATCGCCGGCGTCCCCGGCACCGCCGCGCCCATCGTGCTGAACTTCGCGGATGCCGTCGGCGGCTCCACCGGCAAGCTGATGCCCACCGGCAACCCGAAGGATGTGATCGAGGGCGTGGAAGTCACCTGCCTCGACGTCGCCATGCCCGTCGTCATCGCCCGCGCGCGGGACCTCGGCAAGACGGGGCATGAAAGCAGCGCGGACCTCGATGGCGACAAGGATTTCATGGCGCGGATCGAGCGCATCCGCCGTGCCGCCAGCCTCGCCATGGGCATGGGCGATGCGGAAGGGCGCGTGATCCCGAAATTCGCGATCGTCGGCGAACCCAAGGGCGGCACCGGCGTCGCCGCGCGCTACTTCACGCCGCTCGCGCTGCATGAAGCCATGGCCGTCACCGGCGGCATCTGCATCGCCAGCGCCTGCAAGCTGCCGGGCACGGTGGCGGAAGGCATCGCCGTGGTGAACAGCGAGGCGCGGGAGAACGTCACCATCGAACATCCCTCCGGCGTCATGGATGCCGTCATCACCACCGGCACCGCGGCGGATGGCAGCGCCACCATCCTCGGCGGCGGCACGCTGCGCACCGCGCGCCGCATCATGAAGGGGGAGGTCTATATCCCCGCGCGGGTCTGGGCGGGACACGGCGCGTGACGGACGCCACCATCACGGAAGACGCGCTGCGTTCGCTCGCCACCCGCGCGCTCGCCGCGGGCGGGATGCGGGAGGAGGAAGCGGCGCTGGCCGCGCGCGTGCTGGTGCTGGCGGATCTCTTCGGCCTGTCCACGCATGGCATCAGCCGCGTGCCGCAGTATCTCGGCCGCGTGAAGGTCGGCGGCATCGATGCGGCGGCCGGGGTGCAGGTGGAACGCGTAATGCCCGCCCTGGCCATGGTGGATGGCCGCAACGGCATCGGCCCGCTGGTCGGCATGAAGGCGCTGGAGGCGGCGCTGGAGGGTGCGCGCGCCTGCGGCATCGGCGCCGCCTTCGCCCGCGCCAGCAACCATTTCGGCCCCATCGCCCCCTACGCCATGATGGCCGCGGAACAGGGCTTCGCAACGCTGATCGCCAGCAACGCCACCACCACCATCGCGCCCTGGGGTGGCAAGGATACGCGGCTCGGCAACAACCCGATCGGCATCGGCATCCCCAATCCCGGCGGCGATCCCGTGCTGCTGGACATGGCGCTGTCCGTCGCCGCGCGCGCCAAGATCCGCAGCCTCGCCGCCTCCGGCCAGCCCATGCCGGAAGGCTGGGCCACGGATGCCGATGGCAGGCCCACCACCGATCCGAAGGCGGCGCTGGCCGGCTTCCTGCTGCCGGTCGGCGGGCACAAGGGCTATGGCCTGGCGGTGATGGTCGATCTGCTGGCCGGCCTGCTCTCCGGCGCCTCCTACCTCACCCGCGTGCGGGCCTGGGACAAGACGCCGGAGGTGGCGCAGGACCTGGGCCACGTCTTCATCGCCATCGATGCCACCAGGCTGGCGCCGGTGGAGGTGCTGAAGGCCCGCATGGCCGACTTCATCGACATCATCCACACCACGCCGCCCGCCGACGCCACCCGCCCCGTGCTGCTGCCGGGGGAGCGGGAGATGCAGCTGCTGCACCGAAGCCGCGCGCAGGGCGTGCGGGTGGCGAGCGCCGACCTGGTGAAGCTGCGGGAACTGGCGAGCGAAGCCTGAACGGCGCGACGCCCGCCACCAAAGGGAGGAAACGAACCATGCTGACGCGCCGCATCCTGCTGGCCAGCGCCACGACGGCGCTGGCGGCGCCTGCCCTCGGCCAGGGCGGCTACCCCAACCGCCCGATCCGCCTGCTGGTGCCCTATGCCGCCGGCGGCGGGCAGGACATCTCGGCCCGCCTGCTGGCGGACCCGCTCCGCAACGCGCTCGGCCAGCCCGTGGTGGTGGAGAACCGCACCGGCGCCAGCGGCATGATCGCCGCCCAGGCGCTCGCGACCGCCGCGCCGGATGGCTACACGCTGATGCTCGGCGGCGCCGGGGAGACGGCGATCAACCAGCACCTGTTCCGCGGCCGCATGACCTACGACCCGATGCGCGACATCCGCGCGGTGATGGTCGTGGTGAAGGTGCCGAACGTGCTGATGGTGAACCCGCAGGCGCCCTTCGGCACGGTGGAGCAGCTGGTCACCTACGCCAAGGCGAATCCCGGGCGGCTCTCCTACTCCTCCTCCGGCATCGGCAATCCGCAGCACCTGGCGGGTGCGCTGTTCGACTACATGGCGGGCATCCAGACCGTGCACGTGCCCTATCGCGGATCGGGCCAGGCGGTGATCGATATCGCCGGCGGCCAGGTGCAGTTCGGCTACAACAGCCTCGCCTCCGGCCTGCCGCTGATCCGGGAAGGCCGCATCAGGGCCATGGCGGTCACCAGCAAGGAACGGATGCCGCAGCTGCCGGACAGCCCCTCCGTCTCCGAATACGCGCCGCTCGCGGCCTATGAACTCGTGAACTTCTTCGGCGTCTTCGCCCCCGCCGGGGTGCCGGACCCCATCATGCAGCGGCTGCACGAGGTGGTCGCGGCCGCGGTGCGCGACCCGGAGCTGCGCGGCCGGTTCGAGGGCCAGGGCCTGCTGGTGCAGTCCATGAACCTCGCAGAATCGCAGGCCTTCGTGACGAATGAGGCCACGAAGTTCGGCCGCATCGTGGATGAGGCGAAGATCACGGTGGAAAGCTGAGATGCCGCGCTGGAACCGCCTTCTCGTCACCGGCGCGGCCGGGGAGATCGGCAGCGTCATCCGCCCCGCGCTCCGCGGCGCCGCCTCCAACCTCCGCTGGCACGACATCCGCCCCATCGCCGATGCCGCGCCCGGTGAGGAGGTGATGCGGGGTGACCTGGCGGAGCCCGGCGTCGCGCTGGACGCGACGCGTGACGTCGATTGCCTCATCCACCTCGCCGGCATCCCGCGCGAGACCGGCGGCACAGCCGCTGACATCCTGCGCGCCAACGTCATCGCCTGCCACGCGGTCTTCGAGGCCGCGCGGGAGAACGGCGTGAAGCGCTTCATCTTCGCCAGTTCCAACCACACCATCGGCTTCCACCCCGCCGATGCGCTGGTCGGTACGGAGGAACGGCCCCGCCCCTCCGGCCAGTACGGCGCCAGCAAGGTGTGGGGGGAGACGCTCGGCCGTCTCTACGCCGACAAGCATGGGATCGAGGTCGCCTGCCTCCGCATCGGCGCCTTCCGCGCGCGGCCCGGCAATGCGCGCGAACTCGGCGGCTGGATCAGCCATGGTGACATGGCGGGCCTGGCCCGCGCCGCGGTCGATGCCGCGCCCTTCCACTTCCTCGTCGTCTATGGCGTCTCCGCCAATCGCCGCGCGCTATGGGGCAAGGACGAGGCCGCGCGCGCCGCGCTGGGCTGGTGGCCGAAGGACGATGCTGAACCCTATGCCGCGGAACTCGCGGACAAGCGCCCGCCCGCCGGCAGCGTCGCCGCGCGCTTCCATGGCGGCGTCGTCTGCGAATACGGCTTCACGGGCGACGCCGACCGGATCAGCTAGCGCCGCGCTCCGTCACGTCGAACCTCGTCACGTCATCGAGCGAGGCGCCGAACCAGGCCTGGATCTCCAGCACCCGGGCCTCCATCGCCTCGGGCTGCCCATCGGCGCCGATGCGCAGCGCGACGTCATGGCCGGGCAGCAGCACCGTGCCCGGCTTCTCCCGCCACACCGCGTTCAGCCGCGCGATGGAGGCGCGGTGGACCCCGGCATCCATCGTCATGTCCGCCACCCCGGTCGCCAGCTCCGCGCGGTTCTTGGCGACGTCGGCGGAGAAGATGGTGCGCGCCGCACCCTCCAGCACGAAGACCAGGTGGTACGGCGAATGGCCAGGCGCCTCGAAGCAGGTGATGCCGGGCACGCCCGTCTCCCCTTCCGCCAGCCGCCGCATGCGCGGGTTCTCCGCCAGCGCGCGGAGGCAGAATTCCGGCCAGAGCGGCGCGCCTTCGGGCTGGCGCAGCGCGTAGTCCAGTTCCGCGCCTGGCACATGGATCAGCGCGTTGCGGAACATCGGCCAGTTCTCGACATGGTCGTAGTGCAGATGCGTGACCAGCACGTCGGTCACCGCCTCCGCCGCCACGCCCACCGCCTTCAGCCGGTCGAGGATCAGGCGGCGCGCGCCGCTGCGCCCGGTATCCAGCACGGCGATGCGGCCACCGGGTCCGCGCGCCAGCGCCACGGTGCTGAAGCCAAGCCCGCCCTGCTGCTTGGATTTGCCGGGATAGCCCTGGATCAGCGTCTCGACGGTCCAGCTCATGCCATCAGCTCCTCCGGGGCGGCGACGCCCCAATGCGTCGCGGCCTGGCGCAGATCCAGCACCGTGTTCTCCGGCAGGTCGATGCCCTGCGCCAGATGCTTCGCCTCGTTCCGTGCCTCGATCTCGCCGGGGTAGAAGATCTCCTCCACCCCATCCGCGCGCGGCGCGGCCTTCATCTCCGCGATCATGCGCTCGATCCGGTCCTCGAAGACCGGCAGCAGGCCGAAGGCGGCGATGTTCAGCGCCATCACGAAATGGCCGCTGCGGCTGCGCTTCTCCGCCTGGTAGGGGCCGGCCACCTCCGTCAGCATCCCGCTGCCGGACAGCGCGCCCGCCAGCACATCCATCATGGCGGAGATGGCGTAGCCCTTGTGCTCCGCCATCGGCTGGATCACGCCTTCCAGCGCCGCCACCGGGTCCGTCGTGCGGCGGCCTTCCTTGTCCAGCGCCCATGAATCGGGAATCGGCTGGCCCTTCTGCCGCGCCAGGAAGATCTTGCCGCGCGCCACGCTGGTATTGGCGATGTCCAGCATCATCGGCGCATGCCGCCCCGCCGGCGCCGCGATGGACCAGGGGTTGTTCCCCACCACCTTCTTCCGCCCGCCCCAGGGCGCCATGGCCGGGCTGCCATTGGCGACCAGCATGCCGATGCAGCCCTGCGCCGCCGCCATGCGCGTGAAGTAGCCGAGCGCCCCGTGGTGGTTGCTCTCCCGCACGGAGACGATGCCCACGCCATGCTTCCGCGCCCGGTCGATGGCGCTGTCCATCGCCTGCTTCGCGATCACCTGGCCGACGCCGTCATGCCCGTGCAGCACGGCGATGGCGCCGCCATCCACCAGGTATTCGGCCTGCGTCCGCGCCTTCATCACGCCGGTACGGATGCGGTCCAGGTACCAGGGCGCGCGCATCACGCCGTGGGAGGAATGGCCCCAGAGATCCGCCTTCACCAGGCTGTCCGCCACCAGGGCCGCATCATCCCCCGGCAGCCCGGCCGCGCGGTACAGCGCCGCCACGAAGTCACGCAAGCCGTCAGCCCGCACCACCGCCATCGTCCTGATCGTTCCCCATCCCCATGGGCGGATCATGGGCGGCCCGCCGCCCCGGCGCCAGCCTGCCGGGGCGTGGCGGGGTCAAGGCAGCCATGCAACCGCCACGGATGCTTCATCCATCCGTCATCGGCCTTTCGCGGAGCCTGTCTAATCACCCGCCCGACCGCCGCGCCATCCCGCGCGGCGCCGGAGAGACGAGTGACCATGCCCGAGACGATGGAGCCAGCCGGCCACGGCAAGCCGATCGAGATCGAGGATATCGGCAGCAACCCGAACCCCCGGGAGACGATCGGGGATGTGATGAAGCGCCGCCTGTCCCGCCGCGCCGCGATGCTCGGACTGGGTGGCGCGGCCGCCGCGGCGACGCTGGTGGACCAGATGGTCGCCGCCGCCGATGGCGCGCTGGCGCAGGGCGTGGTGCCGATGACGGATGGCCCCTCCACCCTCGGCTTCACCGAGATCCGCCACGGCATGGCGCAGCGTGACGCGGTGGCCGAGGGCTATGAGATCCAGACCGTGATCCGCTGGGGCGATGCGGTGGTGGGGGAGGCGCCGGCCTTCAACCCGATGGCGCAGACCCCCGCCGCGCAGGAAGTGCAGTTCGGCTACAATAACGACTTCATCGATTTCCGCCCGCTGCCCCAGGGCAGCCGCAACAGCGACAGCGGCCTGCTGGTGGTGAACCACGAATACACCGACACCCAGCTGATGTTCGCCGGCATCGGCGCCGGCCGCGCCGGCCGCCTGCGCGCCACCGCCGAGCAGTCCCGCATCGAACTCCTCGCCCATGGCCTCAGCGTGGTGGAGATTCGCAAGACCGATGGCCGCTGGGCCGTCGTGCCCAACAGCCGCTACAACCGCCGCATCACCGGCGAGACGCCGATGCGCATCAGCGGCCCGGCCGCGGGGCATGACCTGCTGAAGACCGCCGCCGACCCGACCGGCACCCAGGTCCTCGGCACGCTCAACAACTGCGCCGGCGGCAATACGCCCTGGGGCACCGTCATCACCTCCGAGGAGAACTTCAACCAGTACTTCTCGGGCCGCGCGGCCACCACCGGCGCGCAGGCGGAAGCCTATCGCCGCTACGGCATCGCGGCGGAGGGCACCTATGGCTGGTCCCGCTTCGTGGACCGCTTCGACCTGGACAAGGAACCGAACGAGCCGAACCGCTTCGGCTGGAACGTCGAATTCGACCCCTACGACCCCGCCAGCGTGCCGGTGAAGCGCACCGCCATGGGCCGCTTCAAGCATGAAGGCGCGACGCACGCCATCAGCGCCGATGGCCGCGTGGTCTTCTACCAGGGCGACGACGAACGCTTCGACTACGTCTACAAATTCGTCACCGCCCGCCCCTGGAACCCGAATGACCGCGCTGCCAATCGCGACCTGCTGGATGAGGGCACGCTCCACGTCGCGCGCTTCCACGATGATGGCCGCGTCGAATGGTTGCCGCTGGTGCATGGCCAGGGCCCGCTGACCGCGGCCAACGGCTTCGCGAACCAGGCGGAGGTGCTGATCAACACCCGCCGCGCGGCCGACCTGCTGCAGGCCACGCCGATGGACCGGCCGGAGGATGTGGAGGCGAACCCCGCCACGGGCCGCGTCTATGTCATGCTGACCAACAACGGCAACCGCACCGCGCAGCAGGTGAACCGCGTGAACCCGCGCGCCGCCAACACCCATGGCCATGTGGTGGAGATCATCCCGCCCGGCGCGGGCACCAACGCCGTGGACCATGCCGCGACCGAGGCCCGCTGGGCCATCTTCCTGATGGCCGGCAAGCCCGGCACCGATGCGGGCGCGCGCTACCACCGCGCCACCAGCGATGCGGGCTGGCTCTCCTGCCCCGACAATTGCGCCTTCGACAGCAAGGGCCGCATCTGGATCGCGACCGATGGCGCGCCTTCCGCCGCCGGCGTCGCGGACGGCATCTGGGCCGCGGATACCATGGGCGCCGGCCGCGCGCTGACGAAGCAGTTCTACCGCGCGCCGACCGGTGCGGAGGTCTGCGGCCCCTGCTTCACGCCGGATGACCGCACCCTCTTCCTCGCCATCCAGCACCCCGGCGATGATGCGGGCAGCACCTTCGAACGCCCCTCCACCCGCTGGCCGGACTTCGCGGAGGGCATGCCGCCCCGTCCCGCCGTCATCGCCATCGTCAGGAAGGATGGCGGCGAGATCGGGTCGTAGTCAGCGCGCCGCCAGCGCGGCCTGAAGGCGGGCGACCCCCGCTTCCAGCGTCGCGCGCGGGCAACCGAAATTGAGCCGGGCGCCGAGAGGCACGCCGAATTCGGCGCCCGGGCTGAGCGCGACCTTCGCACGCTCCAGGAACCAGGGCTGCGGCTCCCCGATGCCGAGGGCGCTGCCGTCCAGCCAGGCCAGGAACGTCCCCTCCGGCCTGTGGATCGAGAGACCCGGAAGGCGCGCGCGCACCGTCTCCACCAGCCAGTCGCGGTTGGCCTGGAGGTATGCGAGCACCGCCGCCTTCCACGCCGCGCCGTGTTCCAGCGCCGCCAGCGTCGCCTCCAGCCCCAGCACGTTCACGCTGTCCACCATCCCCGCCTTGCTGGCCAGGAACCGCTCCCGCATGGCCTCGTCCGGGATGATGGCGAAGGCGGTCTTCAGGCCGGCGATGTTGTAGCTCTTGCTCGCCGACATCAGCGTGATGGTCCGCGCCGCGACCGGCGGCGAGAGGGACGCGATCGGGATGTGCCGCCGCCCGTCGAAGAGCAGTTCGCAATGGATCTCGTCGGAGATGATCACCGCGCCCGCCTCCAGCGCCGCGGCCGCGATCGCCTCCAGCTCGGTTCTCGAAAAAACCTTCCCCAACGGGTTGTGCGGGTTGCAGAACAGCAGCGCGCGGGATTTCGCCAGTGCCGCGCGCAGCGCATCCATGTCGCAGATGACGTCATCGCCCCGCACCGCGAGCGGCGCATCCACCCGCCGCAGGCCCCAATGGCCGGGCGCGGCCAGCATCGGCTTGTACGCCGGCGTCTGCACCACCACGCCCTCTCCGGGCGTCAGGAAGGCACGCAGCGCCATGTTGAAGCCGGGCTCCACGCCGGGCAGGAAGCACACCGCCTCCGGCGCCACCGCCCAGCCATACTCCCGCGCCAGCATCGCCACCACGGCATCCCGCAGCGCATCCCGCGCCACGCCATAGCCCAGCACGGGATGCTCCAGCCGTGCGCGGATGGCGTCCAGGATCGGCGGCGCCACCGCGAAATCCATGTCCGCCACCCACATCGGCAGCACGTCGTCGCCGTAGCGGCTCCATTTCGAACAGCCGGTGCCGCGGCGGTCGATCGGCGTGTCGAAGTCGAAGCCGCTCATTCCGGGCGGCCGCCCACCACCACCGGCCGGTCGGGATCGGCGATCCAGGCGGACCAGGATCCCGGATACATCGCGGCCTCCACCCCGATGGAGGCCAGCACCGCCACCGCATGCGCGGCCGAGATGCCCGCGCCGCAGGAAACCCCCACCGGCCGGCTGCCATCCGCCCCCAGCGCGGCATAGAGGTGCCGCAGCGTCTCCGCCTCCGCGAAGGTGCCGGCCTCGGTCAGGTTGTCGATGGCGGGCGCGCTGACCGATCCCGGGATATGCCCGCGCCGCGGCTGCCCCGGCGCGACCGTGGCGCCGATGTAGTTGGGCCGCACGCGCGAATCGAGCAGCACCCCCTCCCGCGCCAGCCGCGCCGCACCATCAGCGTCCAGCACGCCGAGATGGCCTGGCGACAGCACCACATCCCCGGGCGCCGGATCACCGGGCGAGGTCACGGTGGAAAGCCCCGCCCCCTGCCAGGAAGCGAAGCCGCCATCCAGCAGCCGCACATCCGCAATCCCCGCCCAGCGCAGCACCCACCAGCCCCGCCCAGCCACCAGGCAGCGGTCATGGTCATAGACCACCACGGCATCCCCCTGGCGGATGCCCCAGCGCCGCGCGGCTTGCTGCAGCGCCCCGATCTCCGGCAGCGGCCGGCTTCCCTTGGTGCCGCCGCCGGGGGAGGCCAGTTCGGTCGGCAGATCCACATCGATGGCGCCCGGTATCCGCGGCGCCGCTTCCATCTCCGCCGTCCTGGGATTGCGGACGCACAGCACCACCGGCGGCCGCGCCCCCTGCAGGGCCGCCGCCAGCGCAGTCGCGGTGATGAAAACCTGGTCGCGGGGGTCGGTGGCCATGGAGTCTCCGGAGCATTGCGGCGCCGCGCATCCTGCCCCGCGCAGGCCGTGGTTGCGAAGCGGGGGGCGGCAATGCTCCCCTGGGCCATGCCTGATCCCTCCCCTGGCGCGCTGTCGCTGCTGCGCCAGACGCCCTTCGCGCTCTTCCTCGGCTCCCGGATCATCTCGGCCATGGCCGTGCAGGTGCAGGTCGTGGCCGTGGGCTGGCAGGTCTATGACCTGACGGACAGCGCCTTCGCCCTCGGCCTGGTCGGGCTGGTGCAGTTCCTGCCCGTGCTGCTGCTGACGCCCCTGACCGGGGAGGTCGCGGACCGCTTCGATCGCCGCCTGGTCGTCGGCATCTGCCGGGCGCTCACCGGCCTGGCCGCGCTGGCGTTGACGCTGGCCAGCCATGGCGGCTGGGTGACCAGCTCCACCATCTTCGCCTTCGTGGCCGTCATCGGCGCGACGCGGGGCTTCGAGATGCCGGCCCAGCAGGCGCTGCTGGCCGGCGTGGTGCGGGCGCCCGACATGGCGCGCGCCACCGCCCTCTCCTCCTCCGCCAGCCAGGCGGCCACCATCGCGGGGCCGGCGGCGGGCGGCTTCCTCTACGCGCTGGGCGGGCCGGAGATCGCCTATGGCACGGCGGCGGGCGGCTTCCTGCTCGCCGCCCTCATGGCCTTCGCCATCCGCACCGCGCCCCGCCAGGGCATCCGCGGCCGCGTGACGATGGAGAACCTGCTCTCCGGCCTCGTCTTCGTCCGCACCCGCCCCGTTCTGCTCGGCGCCGTCTCGCTCGACATGGTGGCGGTGCTGCTGGGCGGTGCGGCGGCGCTGCTGCCGATCTATGCGCGGGACATATTGCAGACCGGGCCCTGGGGCCTCGGCATCCTGCGTGCAGCCCCGGCCGTGGGCGCGCTCGGCATGTCGCTGGTGCTGGCCTGGGTGCCGCTCGGCCGCAACGCGGGGCGGAAGATGTTCGCGGGCGTCATACTGTTCGGCGTCGCGACGGTGGTCTTCGGCTTCTCCACCAACCTCTGGCTCTCCGCTAGCGCGCTGGCGCTGATCGGCATGGGGGATGTCGTCAGCGTCGTGGTGCGGCAGACGCTCGTGCAGTTGGCAACGCCCGATGAGATGCGCGGCCGCGTCGCCGCGGTGAATTCGCTGTTCATCGGCGCCTCCAACCAGCTCGGCGAATTCGAATCCGGCGTCGCCGCCGCGCTGATCGGCCCCGTCGCCGCCGTGGTGCTGGGCGGCATCGGCACCGTCGCGGTCGCGCTGCTCTGGATGCGGATCTTTCCCGCGCTGAGGGACATCGACCGGCTGGAGGACATCACGCCGGACAGCGAGACCGCGCGCCGGCGATCCGCAACCGGCAAGCCCGCGATGCCGTCGTCAGGAACAGCGAAAAGCACGTTGCAATAGTCCCACCGCGTGACATGCTTTCGCCTGTCGCGACGGCTCCCACCAACCCGTCGCATTCCCGGCATCACCCTCGCGCGGTGCCGAAGGGGCTGGAGGGCTTTGCACGATGCCTGCGACGCGAAAGATCAGGCTCGGCGTCTCCATGGTCGGCATGGGGTATCACCTCGCCGCCTGGCGCCATCCCGACGCCTCCGCTGGCGGCAACATGGAATTGCAGCACTTCGTGAAGACGACGCAGGTGGCGGAGCGCGGGCTGCTCGACATGGCCTTCCTCGCCGATGGCGTCGGCATCCGTTTCAACGACCGTCCGCCCGGCGCGCTCAGCCACACCTGCAAGAACGTGCAGTTCGAGCCGCTGACGCTGCTTTCCGCGCTGGCCATGGTGACGGAGCGCGTGGGCCTCGTCGCCACCGCCTCCACCACCTACAACGAGCCCTATCACGTCGCGCGGAAATTCGCCTCGCTCGACCATATCAGCGGCGGGCGCGCGGGCTGGAACGTGGTGACCAGCGCGACCGACATGGAGGCGCAGAATTTCGGGCTGGATGGCGCGCCGGCCAAGGGCGGACGCTACGACCGCGCCATCGAATTCGTCGACGTCGTGCGCGGCTTGTGGGAGTCCTGGGAGGATGATGCCTTCGTCCGGGACAAGGCGAGCGGCGTCAACTACGACCCCGCCAAGCTGCACATCCTGAACCACCAGGGCGAGCATTTCCGCGTCCGCGGGCCGCTCAATGTGCAGCGCACGCCGCAGGGCCGCCCGATCATCGTGCAGGCCGGTGCCAGCGACCAGGGACGCGAGTTGGCCGCCGCCACCGCCGATGTCGTCTACGCCGCGGCGCAGACGCTGGAGGATGCGCGCGCCTACTACCAGGATGTGAAGCGCCGCATGCCCCGCTACGGGCGCCATCCCGACCAGTTGAAGATCATGCCGGGCCTGATGGCCGTGCCCGGCCGCACGCGGCAGGAGGCGCAGGATCGCTACCAGGTGCTGCAGGAACTGGTGCAGCCCGTGGTCGGGCTCGGCGCTCTCGCCAACTACCTCGGTGATCTCTCCGACCATGACCTCGACGGCCCGCTGCCGGAGCCGAAGGACCGGCGCGACCACAGCCGCGGCCAGATCTTCATCGACATGGCGCGGCGCAACAACCTGACGATCCGCCAGCTCTACCTCTCCATCGCCGGCGGCAACGGCCACCGCACCGTCATCGGCACGCCCGCCGATATCGTCGACGCCATGGAGGAGTGGTTCCACGGCGAGGCCGCCGATGGCTTCAACATCCTGCCGACCTGGCTGCCAGGCGGGCTCGAGGAAGTCGTGGAGATGGTGGTGCCGGAGATGCAGCGGCGCGGCCTCTACCGCACCGCCTATGAAGGCCGCACCCTGCGGGAGAATCTCGGCCTCGCCTATCCCGAACACCCCGCCGCCGCCGCCCGCCGTGCCGCCCTGTCACAAGCCCTCGGGAGTGCCGCTGAATGATCCGTCCGACGCTCGCCCTGCTCCTGGCCCTTGGCACCGCGCTGCCCGCAGGCGCCCAGACGCTGCGCATCGGCATGAAGGCCGCGATCGACGGATCGGACCCGCACCAATCCTACAGCCCCAACCGCAACGTGCAGATGCACGTCTATGAATCGCTGGTGGAGCAGGATCCCAACATGCAGGCCCTGCCGGGGCTCGCGGAATCCTGGCGCGTGGTGGACGACAGCACCTGGGAATTCAAGCTGCGGCCTGGTGCCACCTTCCATGACGGGACGCCGCTCCGCGCCGCCGACATCGCCTTCTCCTTCGCGCGCGCCGGCGATGCGCGGGGCCTTCGCACCTACAGCGCGCAGATGCGCGCGGTGACGGGGGTGGAGGAGGTGGATGCGCGCACCATCCGCATCCGCACCAACGGCCCCTCGCCGCTGCTGCCCTACAACCTCGCCTCCATCATGATCGTCTCCGCCGCCGCGGTGGGGGAGAATGCGACGGAGGATGACTTCAACGGCGGCCGCGCCGCCATCGGCACCGGCCCCTATCGCTGGGTGCGCTTCAACCGCGGCGCCGACGTCACGATCGAACGCGTGCAGCGCCCCTCCGGCCGCCCAGCCGAGCCCTGGGAGCGGGTGGTCTTCCGCTTCATCCCGAATGACAGCGCGCGCGTCTCCGCACTCCTCGCCAATGATGTCGATGTGGTGGATGCGGTGCCGCCGGCGCTCTATGGCCGCGTGCGGACCGATGCGCGCTCGCGCCTCGTCACCTCCACCTCCGGCTTCAACTTCTACATGTACATCGACAGCGGACGCGAACGCTCGCCCTTCGTCACCACGACGGAAGGCCAGCCGCTGGACCGCAACCCGCTGCAGGACCGCCGCGTGCGCCTTGCCCTCTCCCACGCGCTGAACCGAACGGCGCTGGCGGAGCGCGCGATGGAAGGCGGCGCGGAGCCCGCGGGCCAGATCGCGCCGGCGGGCTTCATCGGCCATGTGCCGGACCTGCCGATCCCCGCCTTCGACCCCGCCCGCGCCCGCGCCCTGCTGGCGGAGGCCGGCTACCCCAACGGCTTCGGCCTGACCATCCACTGCACCGGGGACCGCTTCGCCGGCGATGCGCGCAGCTGCCAGGCGATCGGCCAGATGCTGACCGCGATCGGCATCAGGACGGAGGTGGAGGCCCTGCCCTCGGCCATCTTCTTCCGCCGCGCCAATCGCAACCCCGCCAATGGCGGCCCGGAATTCTCCGTCTCGCTCTCCATGTTCTTCACCACGACGGGCGCGGCGCCGGAAGGGATGAGCACGATCCTCCGCACCTACAACGCGCAGCTCAGCCACGGCGCCTCCAACCGCGGCCGCTATTCGGATGCGAATCTCGACCGCCTGCTCGCCGCCATCGAGACCACGCTCGACGATACGCGGCGCGAGGCGCTGACGCAGGAAGCCGTGCGCTACGCCATGCAGGAGGCGGCCATCGTGCCGGTCTTCTTCGTCCGCTCCGCCTGGGGCACGGCGCGCAACATCACCCTGACCCCGCGCGGGGACCAGTACACCATGGCGACCGGCATCCGCATCGCCCGCTGAACGGACCATCCGCATCATGACCACCAAGAAGAAACAGCTGAAGCTCGGCGCCTTCCTCAGCGTGCCGGGCAACCACCTGGCGGGCTGGCGCCACCCCGATGCCGTGCCCGAATACGACATGGATTTCGCGCTCTACATGCGCCTGGCCCAGACGGCGGAGCGCGCGCTCTACGACACCATCTTCTTCCAGGACACGGTCGCGGTCGGCGGCAGTGATGCGCTGAAGGCCGGCGACCTGACGCGCACGCGGCTGTCGCGCATCGTCAAGCTGGAACCCACCGCCACGCTCGCGGCGCTGGCCGTCGGCACGAAGAACATCGGCCTGATCGCCACGGCGACGACGACCTTCAACGAGCCCTACAACATCGCCCGCCGCTTCTCGACCATCGACCACATCAGCGGCGGCCGCTGCGGCTGGAACCTGGTGACCTCCCAGATCGAGGACGAGGCCGGCAACTTCAACCTCGACACCCATGTGGACCACGCGCTGCGCTACGAACGCGCGATCGAGTTCTATGAGGTCGTCGCCGGGCTCTGGGATTCCTGGGAACACGACGCCTTCCTGCGGGACAAGGAAAGCGGCGTCTGGTTCGACCGGGAGAAGATGCATTTCCTCGACCACCACGGGAAGTACTTCAACGTGCGCGGCCCGCTGAACTCGCCGCGCACGCCGCAGGGAAGGCCCGTGGTGGCGCAGGCCGGCTCCTCCGAACCGGGCCGCGAACTCGCCGCCCGCACCGCCGACATCGTCTTCACCGCGCAGACGGAGCTGGAGGCCGCGCGCGAGTTCTTCGCCGATGTGAAGGGCCGCACCGCCCGCTACGGCCGCACGCCGGACGACATCAAGATCATGCCCGGCATCACCCCCGTCATCGGCCGCACGATGGAGGAGGCGCAGGAGAAGTACGACGCCCTGCAGGCGCTGCTGCCGGACGATGTGGCGCTGGCCGCGCTGGCCCGCTTCACCCGCGGCATCGACATCTTCAGCTATGATCTGAACGGCCCGATGCCGGACCTGCCGGAGGCCAATTCCGCCAAGTCGCGCCAGAAGCTGATCATGGACATGGCGAAGAAGCACAACATGACGCTGCGCCAGGTCGCGCGCTCCGTCTCCGCCGCGCAGGGGCATCGCGTGCTGGTCGGCACCGTGGGCTACATCGCCGACCAGATGCAGGAATGGCTGGAAGCCGATGCCTGCGACGGCTTCAACGTGATCTGCAACTACTACCCCGGGCCCTTCGACGATTTCGCCAACCAGGTGATCCCGGAACTGCAGCGGCGCGGCATCTTCCGCACGGCCTATGAGGGCAGCACGCTGCGGGAGAATCTCGGCCTGCGCGTGCCGGAGAACCGCTACACCGCCGCGCGGCGGGGCTAGATCCCGGCGCGCCGCCGGGCGCGCCGCATCAGCCAGCCCGCGACACCAGGCGCCTTGTCGATGAGGTCGCTGAGCGCCTTCCGCTCGGCCTCCGCCTTGGCCCGCGCCGCGGCAGCTTCCAGCGCCTGGCCGCGCGCCACCAGCCGCGCCTCATCCATCTCGGCCATGCGGCGCTTCATATAGGCATCCGCGCCCTCGGCCTCGATCCGCCGGAGCTTCGCCTCCAGGGACTCGATCGCCTGGCACAGGGCATCGACATCGGCCGTGGCGGCGGGTTTCGGGCTGCGGATCGGGGGCTTCTGGCGACGCCGGCTCATGGCTTCCTCCCGCGCCGCCTCGCGGCGGAACGCACTGGAAGTGGGGTGGGGAAGGCGTTGGCGCCCCTGCGAAAGGGGTATGCCCCGTACGGGATTCGAACCCGTGTTACAGCCTTGAAAGGGCCGTGTCCTAGGCCTCTAGACGAACGGGACAGCCGGAGGTGGTGGGCGTATGGCCGCGCCCGGGCGACCGGTCAAGTCCCAGGCACGCCCAATCGGGTGCGAAGCGCCGCCCAGCGCGCCAGCCCCGGCGCCCAGCCTGCCAGCAGCGCCACCGCCCCCGGCCCGCGGGCCAGCGCCCAGTCCACCAGGCCCGCCACCCGCATCCCCGGCCGCACATGCCGCCCCCAGGCCGCCTGGTGCCGCGCCGCGCCCTGCCCCGCCAGGATCATCCGCGCCGCATGGCCGCCCGATCCCAGCGCCATCGCGATTCCATCCCCGCAGAGGGAGGGGATGACCGCCGCCTGGTCGCCGATTCGGAACAGGGACGAGGCCTCCGGCGCCACATAGCCATAGGGCACCGCCGCCACCGCCAGCGGCCGGTCCCACAGCGGCACCGCCCCCCGCAGAAGCGCCCGCGCCAGCAGGCTGCCGCCCGCCACCAGGTCGAGCAGCGCGGCGGGCTCCCGCGCCGCGGCGGCCAAGCCGGGGGTGCCCGCCGGCAGCGCCAGGCAGAGATTCGCCCCGCCCCCCGCCCGGGGCTGCAACCCGGCATAGCCGCCGCCGCAGGCCAGCACGGCGATCGCATCCCCGATCGGCACCGCCGCCAGCGGCAGCTTCAGCCCGACCGCCCCCGCCGCCGCGCCCCGCCCCCAGCCGCGCAGCTCATGCTTGCCCGTCGCCAGCACCAGGTCCCGCGCGCCCAGCACCCGGCCATCGGCCAGGCGGAGCGACCAGTCGCCCTCCCGCCCCGTCGCCGCCGTCACCGCCACCCCGCGCTCCACCCTGGCCCCCGACGCTTCCGCCGCCGCCAGCAGGGCCTCGTCGAGCACCAGGCGCGGCAGGCTCCAGGCCGCGAAGGGCAGGCCGAACCGGCCCTCCCGCCGCCCGGCGGCGAAGATCGCGCGCCGGACCGGAACCGCGCCCAGCGCGGCCAGGTCGATGCCGAGGCCCGCCAGCGCGGCCGCGGCATCGGCGCCCAGGAATTCGCCGCAGACCTTCTCCCGCGTCGCCGGATCGCGTTCCAGCAGCAGCGGCCTGGCGCCGCCGCGGGCCAGGGTGATGGCGGCGGCGCTGCCCGCGGGGCCGCCGCCCACGATCACCACCCCCGTCACCCGCCGCCCGGCCCTTCCACCGCCCAGCGGAAGGGCAGCACCCAGCGGGCGCGCGCCTCCACCCCCGCTTCCGCCACCAGCCGCGTCCAGTCATTCCGCTTGAAGCCGCGCGCGATGGAGATCGGGCCGTCATGGCTCACCATGGGGTGCATGCGCATCACCCGCGTCCCGGCCCAGACCGCCGCCCAGGGAATCCAGTGGCGATGCAGGTCCAGGATCAGCCAGCGATCCCGCGCATGCCCAGGCAGCCAGCGCAGGAAGCGCACCAGCGTCGCGTCATCCAGGTGATGCGCGAACAGCCCGCAGATCACGACATCGAAGCGCCGCCCCGGCTCCAGCTCGAACAGATCCGCCGTGATCCAGCGCGCCGGCGTGCCCCGCGCCAGGGCGTGCCGCTCCGCCCAGGGGCTGCGGTCCAGCCCCCAGAGATCCGTCGCGATGCCCCGCTTCGCCCCCCACCGCGCCACCGCCCGCAGCGCATCCCCGCCGCCCGCGCCGACATCCAGCACGGAGATCGAATCCCGCGGACGCGCCGCCACCACCCGGTCCAGGAAGCGCAGCAGCGGCGTATAGGCGAAGGTCAGGCGGTTCAGCGTCTCCAGGTCCCGCAGCGCGGCGGCGAAATCGGCCTCGGACTGGCCGGGATCGTCCATGATCTCCCCGGCCTGGCTGCGCGGCATGTCAGGCGGCCTCGAAGCGCATGGCCTCGGCCGAGAGGCCCGGCCCGAAGGCCAGCGCGCAGCCCAGGCCCCGCCGCCCCTCCCGCATCATCCGCGCCAGCACGAAAAGCACGGTGGCGGAGGACATGTTGCCATGCTCCGCCAGCACGCCCCGGCTCTCCGCCAGCGCATCCTGCGGCAGGTCCAGCCCATGCGCCACGGCATCGAGGATGCTGCGCCCGCCGGGATGCACGGCCCAGAGGTCCACCGCCGCCACCTCCCTCCCCGCCAGCATCCGCGGCGCCAGCGCCGGCAGCGCATGGGCCAGGGTGAAGGGCACCATGCCGGACAGGGTCATGTCGAAGCCCGCATCGCCGATGCGCCAGGTGATCTGCTCATGCGCCTCCGGGATCACCACGCTGCTGAACCCGTCCAGCCGCAGCCCCGTCTCCTCCGCGGACACGATGGCGGCGGCGCAGCCATCGGCGAACAGAAGAAAGCACAGCAGCTGTTCCAGCGCCGTCGTGTCCTGCAGGTGCAAGGTGCAGAGTTCGAGGCACACCACCAGCACGCGGGCCCGCGGCTCGCTCCGCACCACATGCCAGGCCAGCTTCAGCGCGTTGATCGCGGCCTGGCAGCCCATGAAGCCCACGGTGGTGCGTTCCACCGACAGCGGCAGCCCGAAGCGGGTGATGATGTGGCGGTCGAGCCCCGGGGCCACGAAGCCGGTGCAGGTGGCGACGATGACATGGGTGATCCCCGGCGCCGCCGAGGCCAGGTCCAGCCGTTCCAGCGCCGCATCCGCCAGCGCCGGCGCCTCCTCCTCCCACCGCCGCATCCGGGCCTGGGTGGTCGGGAAGGCGCCGCCCTGGCGGTAGAAGCCGCAGCTGGTGCCCGAACCCTCCGGCTCGGCGGGGTGGAGCACGGAGTGCCGGCTTGCGATGCCGGACCGCGCCGCCATCTTGGCGAAGGCGGCGCGGTCCCGCCCCAGCGCCTGGGCCATGGCGAAGGCAGAGAAGGCGCCATGCACCTGGTGGGCGGGCGTTGCCGTGGCGATGCGGTTCAGGAAGACCTGTGTCATCCCATCAAGGTTGGGCGGCGCGGCCCGGCGGTAAGGCCCCGTTCACGAAACAGGCGGTGAGCAGCCGCGACTCCGCCATGCAGCAAAGTCAATCCTGGGCAGCCCTTGGCGCAGGTCTACCCCCAAACCCCGCTTTTCCCTGCATTTTCCGCCGCCTGCCCGGCGTTCTGCACATGACAGGTTTCTGGCGATTTGGGGGTGTCTTGGCGCCTTGACTGGCCCATATGGTGCCGGCGGCCGAAACCGGCCCCTTCCCAACCGCAAGATCGCTGACCCGCCGGTGAACCCGCGCGGGCCATCGCTCGTGCCGGCGCCGGGCGGGGGTCCTGGCTTCGGGCACCGACGTGATGGCGGCAGGGACACGGGCTGACAGATGGACGGGATGTTCGGACAGAAGGCGACCGACCGGGACGGGCTGGAGGCTGAGGCCCCCAGCTTCGCGGCCCTGATGCGCCGCGATGGCTCCGACGATGCGGGCCATGACGAGATGCGCCCGGGTGTCTCGGCCGAGGCCCTGATCCCCGAGGATGACGAGGATGCGGTCGTCGGCCTGGTGGATGACGCCGGCCTCGACGTGCTGCCGGAGGAAGAGGCCGAGGAGCAGGAGGGCATGGCCCCCCTCGGCTTCACCGCCGGCGCCGGGGACGACGAGTCCGCCCCGGCCGCGGGCAACATCAATCCTGCCTCCGGCGGCCGCAACGACGACAGCGTCACCATGTTCCTGCGGGAGATGGGCCAGGCGGAGCTGCTGTCGCGCGAGGATGAGATCGCGATCGCGCAGCGGATCGAGGCCGGGCGCGAAGCCATGCTCTCCGCCCTGTGCGAGAGCCCGACGACCATCGCCACGCTGACCGCCTGGCGGGACGCGGCCGAGGCCGGCCGCCTGCCGCTGCGCGACCTGATCGAGCTGGAAGCCGCCGCCGCCGCCCATGGCGCGGAGGAACCGATCGTCGAGGGCGTGGAGGAAGCCGCCGCCGACCTGCCCGTCATCTCCGTCGAGGCGCGGATGCGGCCGGAGGTGATGGAATCCTTCGCCACCGCCCTCGCCGCGCTGGCCGCGCTGCGGGCCCCCGGCATCAAGGCGGCCGAGCTGCAGGCGCTGCGCCAGGAGGCCGTCGCGCAGGTGACGGCGCTTCGCCTCCGCCCCGCGCGGACCGAGGAGCTGCTGGGCAAGCTGCGCGACATCCACCGCCAGCTGGTCGCGCTGGAAGGCCGGGCCCTGCGCCTGGCCGCCAGCGCCCGCATCAGCCGCGACGATTTCCTGAAGCTCTGGAAGGGCGGCGAGGCCGGCTGCGGCGCGCGGCTCGAAAAGGCGATCGGCGCCACCAAGGCGGCGACCACCCTCAAGGGCGACCTGGCCGAGATCAAGGCCGAGCTGGCGCGGATCGAGCAGGATTCCGGCGTTCCCGCCGCCACGCTCCGCCGCCTCTATGCCGAGGCCGCCCGGGCGGAGCGCGACCTGCGCCAGGCGAAGGATGAGCTGATCCGCGCCAATCTCCGCCTGGTGGTCCACCTGGCCCGCAAGTACCGCAACCGCGGCCTGATGCTGGGCGACCTGATCCAGGAGGGGAACATCGGCCTGATGCGCGCGGTCGAGAAGTTCGACTGGCGCCGCGGCTTCAAGTTCGCGACCTACGCGACCTGGTGGATCCGCCAGTCCTTCACCCGCGCCATCGCCGACCAGGCCCGCACCATCCGCGTGCCCGTCCACATGACGGAGACGGTCGGCAAGGTGGTGCGCGTCGGCCGTCGCCTCGCCCAGCAGACCGGCCGGGAGCCGACGCCGGAAGAGCTGGCGGATCGCCTCGGCATGCCGCTCGACAAGGTGCGCGCCGTGCAGGGCCTGGCGAAGGAGCCGGTGAGCCTGGAATCCCCGATCGGCGAGGATGGCGACGCCAGCCTCGGCGACCTGATCGAGGACCGCAACGCCGTGCTGCCCTTCGACAGCGCCGCCCAGGCCGGCATGCGCGAGGCCGCCGGCCGCGTGCTGGCCGACCTGACGCCGCGCGAGGAGCGCATCCTGCGCATGCGCTTCGGCATCGGCACCAATGGCGAGCACACGCTGGAGGAGGTCGGCAAGACCTTCGGCGTGACGCGCGAACGCATCCGCCAGATCGAGGCGAAGGCGCTCGGCAAGCTGCGCTCCTCCGGCCAGGGCCGGGCGCTGCGGAGCTTCCTGGAGGCGTAAGGCCTCCGGCACGCCAGGAATGACAGGCGCCGGCGGGGGAGACCCCGCCGGCGCTTGTCGATTCAGACGGCGTAGTCGTTCCGGCTGCGCCCTTCGGCCTCCACCGCCTGCACCCAGCGCGGCGGGCGCCCACGGCCCGACCAGGGCTCCCCATTCGGCCCGCGATACTTCACCGCCGCGCTCGCGCGCGTCTTCTTCTCCGGCTTCGCGGCGCGGCGGCGGCCGGAGGAAGCGGGCGCGATCTCGCCCAGCACATCGCTGATGCTGAGGCCGAGCGCCGCGGCCTTCTTGCGGGTTTCCTCGATGAAGCTGCGGCGTTCGCTTTCACCGCGCTCCTGCGCCAGCCGTTCCGCCGCCGCGGCGACTTCCCGCAATTCCGCGACATCGAGCGCTTCGAGAGCGCCCAGCGCCGTGGCCAGCGGGGTTTTTTCCGATGCCGTCATGGTGTTTGCCTCTATCCGGTCCGCCGCGCGGTTATGCCAGCGGATGGCGACGGCATAGCCCCTAAAACCATCGGGGGAAACGAATTAATCGCGAGCGGCCTTCGCGATGCCGTTCCGCGGCAATTAACCATCGTGGCCGGAACGTATTTTTACCATACCGGAAATGCATCGAATGCGCGGCGCGCCTTCATTTCCCGATGACCGCATCATCGATTTATTCATCTTTTCCGCCGGCCCACCCGCGACCCTTCGCCCGACAGCCGCGCAAGGTCATCCGGGAATAAGCCGCCCCGTGCTATCGCGCCCCGCGCAGCGGGAATCGCCCGCATCGCATCGCGCGCCGCGCGAATCGGCGCCGCGCGGACGCAACGCGCCCGCGAATGCCGGCAACCGGATCTGGTAACAGGAGGGGGATTTGGTGGGCGCTGTAGGGCTCGAACCTACGACCCGCTGATTAAGAGTCAGCTGCTCTACCAACTGAGCTAAGCGCCCGGGCGGTGACCGCCGGTGAGGGGCCGTTTAAGGGCTGGGACGGGGTTTGGCAAGCCCATGCGGTCATGGGAGACCTGCATCCTCGTCAGGTCTCGCCGCGTTCGGTCCCCATCTCCGCATCGCGGTGCACATGCGCCGACATCAGCAGCCCGAAGCCGATCATGACGGTGATCATGGCGGACCCGCCATGGCTGATCAGCGGCAGCGGCACGCCGCCGACGGGGATGGATCCCGTCACCATGGCGATGTTGACGAAGACATAGAGGAAGTAGTTCGTCGCCAGCCCCACCGCCAGCAGCCGCCCGAACTGGTGCCGGCTGCGCAGCGCCACCAGGAAGCCGAAGGCGATCACGCAGGCCAGCAGCCCCAGCACGGACAGCCCGCCCACCAGGCCGAATTCCTCCGCCAGCATGGTGAAGATGAAGTCGGTCTGCTTTTCCGGCAGGAAGTTCAGGTGCCCCTGCGTGCCCTGCAGGAATCCCTTGCCCCAGAATCCGCCGGACCCCAGCGCGATCTTGGACTGGATGATATTATAGCCCGCCCCCAGCGGATCGCTTTCCGGATCCAGGAAGGTGGTGATCCGCGCGCGCTGATAGTCGTGCAGGTTTTCGTACACGATCGGCGCCGCGATCGCGACCGCGCCGACCACCAGCGCGAATTTCCAAAGCCGCACCCCGGCCGCGAAGAATACCGCGCCGCCGATCATCAGCGTGATCAGCGACGTGCCGAGATTAGGCTGCTTGAAGATCAGCGCCGCCGGGATCAGCACCGCGATGATCGGCGGAATCAGGAACAGCGGATTGCCGATCCTTTCCCAGGACGCCTTGTGGAACCAGGATGCCAGCGCGACCACCAGCATGATCTTCATCAGCTCGGAAGGCTGAAGCTGCACCGGGCCGATATCGATCCAGCGCTGCGCCCCCTTCCCCACCTGCCCATGCAGGGCGACCAGCACCAGCAGCCCGACGCCCATCGCGTAGCCCACCCAGGCGAAGCGGGCGATCAGCCGGATATCCACCAGCGCGATGGACAGCATCACCACCAGGCCGAAGCCGAAGCGGATGGCGTGCCGCCCCGCATAGGGGTCCGGCGACCCGCCGCCGGCCGAATACAGCGCCACATAGCCCACGCCCGCCACGGCGCAGAGCAGCAGGACGAAGACCCAGGGGATCTGCCACAGCTTCTCGAACACCCCGGTGCCGCGTTCCCGCAGCAGCAGGCGCCGTTCGAACTTCATGGCCGCACCGGGGGGATGGGCGAACGCGGCGCCTCGGCGACGCGCGCCGCCGGCCCGCCCTGCCCCGGCCGCAGGCGCTGGAAGGCCTCCACCAGCACGTCCCGCGCCAGCGGCGCCGCGGCGCCCGAACCGCTGGTGCCATGCTCCACCACCACCGCCACGGCGAAGACCGGGTTCTCGACCGGCGCGAAGGCGACGAACAGCGCATGCGGCCGCCATTCCCGCGGCAGCTGGTCCACCCGGAAGCCCCGCTCCCGCTGTTCGCGGCTGACGCGCCGCACCTGCGTGGTGCCGGTCTTGCCCGCCATGGTGCCGATCTCGGTGGGCAGGCGGGCGGCGCGGGCCGTGCCGCCCTGCTCGTTCACCACCGCCCACATCGCTTCCCGCACCAGGCGCAGGTCGCGCTCGGGAATGCCGAGGCTCGGCCAATCCTCCGCCCGCGTCCCCCGCACCGGCCGCCCGCCGATCGATCGCGTCAGGTGCGGCTGCACCGCGCGCCCGGTCGCCAGCCGCGCCGTCATGGTCGCCAGAGACAGCGGCGTCAGCTGGTAGAAGCCCTGCCCGATGCCGTGCACCACCGTGTCGCCCAGGGCCCAGGGCTTGCCCTGCGCCTGGCGCCATTCCCGCGTCGGCACCAGGCCCGGCCGCGTGCCGGGCAGCTCGATCTCCAGCGGCACGCCGAGCCCGAAGCGCCGCGCCATGGCGGCGATGCGGTCCATGCCGACGCGCTTCGCGACCTCATAGAAATAGACGTCGCAGGACAGCTTGATGGCCGTCCGCATGTCCACGCCGCCATGGCCCGGCCGGTGCCAGCAATGGAAGCGCGTGTCGCCCAGGTCCATGTAGCCTGGGCAGTTGATGCGCTCCCCGGGCGTCACCACCCGCGCCTCCAGCCCCGCCAGCGCCACCACCATCTTGAAGGTGGAACCCGGCGCGTAGAGCCCGTTGGTCGCCTTGTTGATCAGCGGCGTCGCGCGGTTGGCCGTCCATTCCCGCCACTGGGCGGCGGAGACGCCGGAATTGAACACGTTGGGGTCGAAGCTCGGCTGCGTCGCCATCGCCAGCAGCTCGCCGTTCCGCGCATCCATCAGCACCACGGAGGTGCCTTCCTCGATCTTGCCGCGGATCGATTTCTGCAGCTCCGCATCGACCGAAAGCTGCACGTCCTGGCCCTGCACGCCCTCCCGCCGGTCCAGCTCCCGGATCACGCGGCCGACGGCATTGACCTCCAGCTGCACCGCGCCGGCGCGGCCGCGCAGCGCCAGGTCGTGGTGCCGCTCGATCCCCGCCCGGCCGACGCGGATGCCGGGCAGTTCCAGCAGCGGGTCGCCATCCATGTCGCGCTCGGCGGGCGGCGCGACATAGCCGACGATATGGGCGAGGTGCTCGCCCTCCGCATAGATGCGCGTGGTGCCGACATCGACGCTGATGCCCGGCAGGTCCGGCGCGTTCAGCTCGATCCGAGCCATCTCCTCCCAGCTCAGGAATTCGCGCACCACCACGGGCACGAAGCGGCGGCGGCGGCGGACCTCGCGCTCGATCCGCGCGCGCTCGGCATCCGTCAGCGGGATGATCTTCGTCAGCGTCTCCAGCGTGGCGCTGACGTCGGAGGTCTGCTCCGCCACCAGCAGGGCGCGCCAGTTCAGCTGGTTGCCCGCGACCACGCGCCCTTCCCGGTCCAGCACCCGCCCGCGCGGCGGCGCCAGCAGCCGGGCGGAGAGGCGGTTCTCCTCTGCCAGCGTCGCGTAGCGCTCCCCCTCATCCACCTGCAGCGTGTGCAGCCGATGCGCGAGGAACCCCAGCAGCCCCATCTGCCCAGCGCCGAGCAGCAGCGCCCGCCGGCCGAAGATGCCGCGGACCCGCTCCTCCTCCCGCTGCTTGCGGCTCATGAATTTTTGCCCTCAAGCGGCGGGCGCGCGCTCCGCGCGCTTGCCTGCGCGCCGACGCACTGTCGCGTGGGGCCATGCGGGCGGTCTGTGCGCGGGGCCGCTATCGCGGCCGCGGCCCGGCGGAACAGCCGGGCCGAAAGAGGCGCGGGCGCACGGCGCGCGCTTCGCGCGCTTGCCTGCGCGCCAACGCACTGCCGTGCGGGGCCATGCGGGCGGTCTGTGCGCGGGGCCGCTATCGCGGCCGCGGCCCGGCGGAACAGCCGGGCCGACAGAGGTACGGTGGCGCTGGTGGGTATGGGCGGGGCCGTGAGCCTGGTCACACCGTCTCCTCCGCCTGCCGCATCGCCGTGTGGATGCGGCCCAGGACGAAGGCGAAGGCCGGGTAGAGCCCGGCGGAGAGCGCCGCCAGGTGCAGGGAAGGCGCCGGCGCCGGCAGGTCCCAGGCCAGCAGCGCCGTCAGCACCCAGCCCAGCCCGGCCGACCCCGCCGCGAAGCCACAGAAGCACAGCCAGACGAACAGGAAGCTCTGCCGCACCAGGAAGCGCCGCCAGGCCACCGCCAGCCCATGCGCCACCAGCAGCGTCACCACCCCCGTCCCGAAGGGCGCCAGCGTCAGCAGGTCCTGCAGCAGCGCCAGCAGGAACACCGCCGGCGGCGGCATCGCGCCCGGCCGGAAGATGGACCAGAAGATGATGCAGGGCAGCGCCACCCCCGGCACCAGCGTCGGCAGCCCCGTGGGGCCGGAGGCCATGATCATCAGCACGGCCGTGCAGGTGGCCGGGAAGGCCGCCCGCGCCAGGTCGTCCAGCCGCCGCAGCAGACCGGGCGACGGTTCCTTCCGCCCGACCATGGGGCCTGCCTCTACCGCCGGCCACGCGGTTCGGGCCGCGCCACGGCTTCCGGCGGCAGGATGCCGCCCAGCCCGAAATCGAACAGCCGCACCACGTCCAGCCGGTCGAGCCGCGCGAACAGCTCCACCTCCGCCGTCCCCGATTCCGTCCAGCGCACCACGCCGATCGGCAGCCCCGCCGGGAAGGCCACGCCCTCCGCGCTGGTGACGATCCGCTCGCCCTCGGCCGGGCGGCTGCCTTCCGCCCAATGCTGCAGCCGCGGCCGGGCACCATTGGTGCCGACCATCATCGCCCGCGCCCGGCTGCCTTCCAGCGTCACGGGGATGCGGCTGTTCATGTCGGTCGCCAGCAGCACGCGGGCGGAGCGGTTGCCCACCTCCGTCACCCGCCCGACGAAGCCCCGCTCATCCAGCGCGATCTGCCCGCGCCGCACCTGCATCTCCGGCGGCACGGACAGCAGCACCGCCCTTGCATAGACGCCCCCGCCATCCGCCACGACCCGCGCCGTCTGGTAGGCCGGCGCCCGTTCCGGCACGAAGGCCAGCTGGCGCCGCAGCATGGCGTTCTCCGCCTCCAGCGACAGGGCCGCGGCCTGCCAGCGGCGCAGCCGCTCATTCTCCTCGCGCAGGCGGGCATTCTCCTCCCGCATGACGAAGAGCTGCTCCAGCTCCTCCACCGCGTCCCGCACCGCATGGGCGGGCTCCGCGAAGGCAGCGTAGAAGGGCATCAGCGCATCCGCCAGCGCCGTCCGCGCACGCTCCGCCAGCAGCGCATCGGCCTTGCCGAGCAGCATGGTGCCGAAGGCGACCGCGATCAGGACGGGCAGCGACAGGCGCGACAATGCCTGCCGGAGCGGAATGCTGAGACGGATCAACCGACGCCCCCCCGCAAGAACCTAACCCCCCATCAATACATGGAGGTCAGCACGTGGCGAAGCCGCTTCATCTCCTCAAGGGCCCGCCCCGTGCCGAGAGCGACGCAGGAAAGGGCATCCTCCGCCACCACAACGGGCAGGCCGGTGGCATCCCGCAGCACGCCGTCCAGCCGGTGCAGCAGCGCGCCGCCGCCGGTCAGGACGATGCCCTTGTCCACGATATCGGCCGCCAGCTCCGGCGGCGTGTTCTCCAGCGCCACCCGCACCGCCTCGACGATCGCGATCACGGGCTCATAGAGGCTTTCCGCGATCTGCCGCTGGCTGACGATCACCTCCCGCGGCACGCCGTTCATCAGGTCCCGGCCCTTGACCTCGGTCATCGGCCCTTCCTCCCCATCCGGGGGCGGGGCGGCGGCGCCGATCTCCATCTTGATGCGCTCGGCCGTGCTCTCGCCGATCAGCAGGTTATGCTGGCGGCGGATGTAGCTGATGATGGCCTCGTCCATCTTGTCCCCGCCCACGCGGACGGACCGGGCATAGACGATGCCGCCCAGCGAGATGACGGCCACTTCCGTCGTCCCGCCGCCGATATCCACCACCATGGACCCCGAAGGCTCCGTCACCGGCAGCCCCGCGCCGATCGCGGCCGCCATCGGCTCCTCGATCAGCAGCACCTTCCGCGCCCCCGCGGATTCGGCCGATTCCTGGATCGCCCGGCGTTCCACGGCGGTGGAGCCCGAGGGCACGCAGACGATGATCATGGGAGAGGCGAAGGACCGCCGGTTATGCACCTTGCGGATGAAGTGCTTGATCATCTCCTCCGCCACCTCGAAGTCGGCGATCACCCCGTCCCGCAGCGGGCGGATGGCGGCGATGTTGCCGGGGGTGCGGCCCAGCATCTGCTTGGCCTCCTCCCCCACCGCCAGCACCTGCTTCTTGCCGCGATGGTCGGAAATGGCGACGACCGAGGGCTCATTCAGCACGATGCCGCGGCCCTTCACATAGACCAGCGTATTCGCGGTGCCGAGGTCGATGGCCATGTCGGCCGACAGGAAGCCGAACAGGCGGGAAAACATGCGGCGGGAACCTTCCAGGCGTCGATGCCAGCAAGCCCGCCCGCCATCGGCCCGGCACGCCTGCCCAGGCCCGCTGGGTCATGGCGCCGCCCGGTCCTCACGGCGCCGCGGGGTGGCGAGAGGCGCTTCCGATAGCCCTCCCCCGCCCCTGGCTCAAGCCCTGATGAGCAGCGGCGCCCCACCGGCGGCGAACCCCACGGGTTCCGCAGCGTTACGGCGGGCATACGAACCCCGAAGGAGGTCACGATGCGTCGTCTTCCCCTGCTTCTCCTCGTCGCCGGCTCCATGGCCGCCTGTGGCCAGACCACCGGCGACCGCGCCGTCTCCGGCGGCCTGCTCGGCGCCGGCGCCGGTGCCGCCATCGGCGCGGTCTCCGGCGGCGGGGTCGGCACCGGGGCGCTGATCGGCGGCGCGGCCGGCGCGGCCGGCGGCGCGCTGACCAGCCCGGGCACCGTCAATCTCGGCCGCCCCGCCTGGCGCTGAAGGGGCGGCCTTGCCCATGGCGCGATGCCGGGCGGCACCCCTATCCTGCCGCCATGGGGCATCGGGACCGGATCGGATGGGGGCGCGGCGCGCTGGTCGCCGCCGCCCTGTCGCTCGCCCTGGCCTGTGCCCCGGCACGGGCCTCCGCCTTCCCGGCGACGGAGGACGCCGCCCTCCTCTCCACCCTGCCCGACCGCCTGGCGAGCCTCCGGCGGCAGGGCCCGGTCAGGGAGGGCGCGCTTCCGCGCGCCGCCCCCCTGCTGGCCTTCGCGAAGCCCGGCGTCCTGGCCGCCATCATGCTGTCCGGCCAGGGCACGCTGCCGGTGCCGGACGGCCCCACCTCCACCGCCGCCCGCGGCGCCCTGGCGGAGGCGACGAGCGACGCCTCGCTCCGCATGCTGGAGGAAGCCAGCCGCCAGGCACGCGCCGGCCATGGCAGGCGCCCCACGGAGCTGCGCTGGCGCAGCTTCGTCATCCATGACGGCAGCGCCACCGACCTGCTCTGCAACCGCGCCACCCTGCCCGCCGCGCGCGGCCAAGTGACGGAAATCGTCTGCGTGACCGGCGTGGCCGGGCGGATGATGACGGTGGGCCTCACCCTGCGGCACCCCCGGGACGGGCAGCAGGAGGCGATCCGCCTGGCCTGCCGCTTCGCCGCCGCGGCCCGCGCCGCGCTGCGGGAGGCCGGGCGCCTCCACCGCGCCTGACCGTTCAGCCCCGCCGCAGCATCCGCCGCAGCGCCCCGCGCCCGGCCGCCACCAGCGGCCCCGCCTTGCCCTTCGGCCGCGGCGGCCCGACCCGCCGCCGCACCTCCAGCCTCGCCCCATCCGGGGCGCGGGAGAGGTGGAGCGTCCGGTCGTGATAGGCATCGAGTCCCGGGCGATGCCCGATCGAGACCAGCGCGCTTTCCGCCAGCTCCTCCCGGAACAGGTTCATCATCACGTCCTGGTTCTCCTCGTCGAGCGCGGCGGTCGCCTCGTCCAGGAACACCCAGCGCGGCCGGTGCAGCAGCAGCCGCGCGAAGGCGAGCCGCTGCTGTTCGCCGAGCGACAGCACGCGGTCCCACCGATCCTCCTCCTCCAGCCGCGGCACCAGGTGCGGCAGGCCGCAGCGTTCCAGCGCCGCCGCCATGGCCGCATCCGGGAACTTCTTCGGCGCGGCGGGATAGGCCAGCGCCGCGCGCAGCGGCCCGAGCGGGATGTAGGGCCGCTGCGGCATGAACATCATGCGGTCGCGCGGCGGGATGCGGATCTCCCCGGCGCCCCAGGGCCAGAGCCCCGCGATGGCGCGGAACAGCGTGGACTTGCCCGTGCCGCTCTCCCCCACGATCAGCACCTTCTCCCCCGCCTTGATCTCCGCATTCGCCTCCTGGATCACGACATTGCCGTCGGCATGGCCGATCTGCAGGTCGCGGAAGGCCAGCACCTCCCGCCCCTGCTCGTCCGGGCCTTCCTTCACCGTGATGCGCTGCTCGGATTCCATCGCCTCCGCCTCGTCGAAGGTGTCCTCCAGCGCCGCCACGCGCTCCACATGGCTCCGCCAATCCGCCAGGATCGGGAACTTGTCCACGAACCAGTTCAGGCTGCGCGTCACCTCCAGGAAGGCCTGGGTGATCTGCATCAGCACGCCCAGCGTGATGGCGCCCGCGAAGTAGCGCGGGGATGCCACCAGGATCGGCACCACGCCGGCGGCCATGCCATAGGCGGAGGTCAGCCACATCAGCCGCCGCTCGCTGCCATAGAGGTCCTTCATCACGCCGACCACCTGGCCGAAGGCCCGCTTCAGCCCGCGTTCCTCATCCGCCTCGCCGCGGATCAGCGCGATGCCCTCGCTGCTCTCCCGCATGCGGATCAGCGCGAAGCGGTGGTTGCTCTCCGCCTCGTTGCGCCGGATGTTGATGTCGACCATCGGCCCGCCGATGAACCAGGTCAGCACGGACCCCACCACGGCGTAGATCAGCGCGGCCCAGACCATGTAGCCCGGGATCTCGAACTCATTGGCGCCGAAGGCGACATGCAGCGGCCCCGACAGCGTCCAGAGGATGCCGAGGAAGGAGGCCAGCGTCAGGATCGACCCCAGCAGCCCGACCAGCAGGTCCACCGCCATCGCCGTCGCCCAGCGCGTATTCTCGCTGATGCGCTGGTCGGGATTGTCGGCGGCGTCGGGCATGAAGTTCAGCTGGTAGTGCCGCCCGCCTTCCAGCCAGCGCCCCTGCAGCCGGTGCACCAGCCAGCGACGCCAATCCAGCATCAGCGCCTGCCGCGCCCAGAGCTGCGCGACGGCCGTCACCATGGCCGCGATGATCAGCGCGCCGAACATCCACATCTGGCCGAAGAAGGCAGCGCGGTCGCGGTTCTCCAGCGCGTTGAAGAAGTCGCGGTTCCAGATGTTGAAGCGAAGCTGCACCATGATCTGCGCCAGCGTCAGCACGATGACGCCGATGGTCAGCAGCCAGGCGCGCTTGCGGTCCTGCGGGGAGGCATAGTAGCCGCGCGCCAGGCGCCAGAAGCGCCGGAGGAAGCCCTGCCGCGGCGCGGACTCGGGTTGCGCCTCGGTCGTGTCCGGCATGGGTCAGCGCCTGCGTTGGGGTTCGGGAACCGTGACGGGCTTCAGGTTTTCCACCGTGTCGCCGATGCGGTCGGCGGCCAGCGCGCGGCCATGGTCGCCCGCCACGCCAGGCCCTTCCGCCGCCAGCCGGGCGCCCGGCCGCAGCAGGTCGCGCAGGCCGTCTG
Organism: Falsiroseomonas ponticola; assembly: GCF_016805305.1. Taxonomy (GTDB): domain Bacteria; phylum Pseudomonadota; class Alphaproteobacteria; order Acetobacterales; family Acetobacteraceae; genus Falsiroseomonas; species Falsiroseomonas ponticola. Next base: position 322,727 of record NZ_JAERQN010000004.1, read on the forward strand.
AGGCACCGGGCGGCAGCGTGATCACCGTGCCGTCGTCAAGGATCGCGCCCGCGACCTCGCCCTGCGGGGCGAAGTAGGGCGCCTTCACCGTGCCGGCCACGCTGACGCGCTCCGCCCGCTCCGCCGCGCTGCGCCCGCCGAGCCGCCAGTAGAAGCGATCGACCACGCCGGGCACGCTTTCCGCATTCGGCGCGAAGGCCAGCATGGTGATCACCGGCGCATGCCGCGCGCGGATGCCCCAGACGATGATCGGCCGCCCGGCGGGCGCCGCATCGCGCACGGCCTGCGCGACATCCGGCGGAAAGACGATCTGCGGTCCCTCCCGGAACAGCAGCGCATCCGTCTCGCCGCGCGGATTGATGAGGTAGCGCTCCACCGTCCCGGTGAAGGAAGGCAGCTGCGTCGGATCGAACCAGAGGTCCGATTGCGGCCGGGGCGGCGGCCTGTCCTGCGCGATGGCAGGCGCTGCAAGGGAAAGGCACGCGGCCAGGCCCAGCACGATGCGGCGCGTCGCGCCCTTCCCCCGCGGATGCATCCCCGTCAGGCGCCGCGGATGGCGCCGAAGACCAGGCTGACCAGGAACAGCACGATGAAGATGCCGAACAGGATCTTCGCGATGCCGGCGGAGGCCGAGGCAATGCCGCCGAAGCCGAACAGCCCGGCGATCAGCGCGACGACGAGGAAGATGAGGGTCCAGTAGAGCATGATCGCCTCCCGCTTGTGGGAACCGCCCCACGAACGCGAGAAGCCGTGACCGGTTTCCCCACCGGAACGGGAATCTGGCCGGTCAGACCGGGTCCAGGTGCACGCCGCGCGTCACCGCCTGGTAGGTGGCGACGGCCAGCGTCGTCGGCTCGAACGGCTTGGTGATGATGAAGGCGGGCTCCAGGTCCTGACCCGTCAGCAGCCGCTCCGGATAGGCGGTGACGAAGATCACCGGCGCGCGGTGCGTGGCCAGGATGCGCGCCACGGCCGTGGCGCCATCGCCGCCGGCGCCGAGGTTCACGTCCGCCAGCACCAGCGTCGGCAACTCCGCCTCCGCGATCGCCACGGCCTCGTCCTCGCTGGCGGCGATGCCCACGACCTCATGGCCCGCATTCTCGACGAGTTGCTGCAGGTCCATCGCGATGATCGGCTCATCCTCGATGATCAGCACGCGCGCCACCGCGCCCGCGCGCAGATGCGCGCGCGCCGCCTCCACCTCCGCCGCCGCCGCCGCCGCCGGCAGCCCGACCGCGATCGCCGCGTGCGGCGTGTCCAGCTCCTCGAGCGAGGTGAGCAGCAGCAGCATGCGCTGCGTGGTGGTCAGCGCACCGTCATCCGCGTCATGCAGCGACAGGTCCGCGGCCTTGCGGCCGATGGCGCCATAGAAGGCGACGCGCGCCGCCAGCACCGGTTCCTGCACGGCGGCCGGGGGCGCCAGGCCGGCGCGCAGCGCATCCGCCACCATCGCATCGCCGCGGGCCTGCGAACCCGTCAGCGCGCGGGCATAGCGCCGCGCATAGGGAAGCGCGCCGATCAAGGCTGTCCGACCGATCTCGCTCATCACCTTGTCATCTCCGATCCGGCAGAGTGCGGTGCCGCGCCCGTCGCGTCGTTGATATGCATCGCGCCGTGATTGAACAAGCCAAAGACACGGCGATGCGCGCCGCAATCGCGCAGTTGTTGCCGGAACTCCGCGCCAGCGCGCGGATGCTCACGCGTTCGAGAGCCGAGGCCGACGACCTCGTGCAGGACGCCGTGCTGCGCATGCTGCGCAACCTCGATTCCTTCGAGCCGCCGCCGGAGCTGGCGCATGACATGCACGCGGCGCTGCGCCCCTGGGCGCTGACCGTGCTGCGCAACGCCTTCCGCGAAGGATGGCGCCGCGCCAAGCGCGAACAGGATCACCGCGACACGCGCGGCCCCGACATCCCGCCACCGCCGGCGGAGCAGGAGACGGCGCATGAGCTGCGCGACCTCGCCCGTTCGCTCGCGCGCCTCACGCCCACGCTGCGGGAGGCGCTGGTGCTGGTGGCGGCGCGCGGCCTGAGCCATGAGGAAGCCGCCGCCATCTGCAACGTGCCTGTCGGCACCATGAAGGCGCGCGTGTCGCGCGCGCGGAAGGCGCTGGCCGATGATCTCGCTCCCGTGATGGGGTAACGGAACCGCGATGCAACCCGATCCCCGGCCCGGTCATTCATCCCGTATCCAGGATGGAGTTGACCATGCCGAACGAGTTCCACAGCCAGTTGATCACGCTGCTGCCCCGCCTTCGCGTTCAGGCGCTTGCCCTGACCCGCAACCGGGCCGCGGCGGAGGACCTGGTGCAGGACGCGGTGGCCAATGCGCTGGCTGCCCAGAACAGCTTCACGCCGGGAACGAACTTCGCCGCCTGGATGCACCGCATCCTCCGCAACCGCTTCATCAGCACGCTGCGCAAGCAGCGCGAGACCACGGATATCGAGGACCTGCCCGCGGGCGCCTTCGCCGTCAGCGCGACGCACGAGGACCGTCTGGTGCTCAAGGAACTCGGCCATGCCGTGAACCGGCTGCCCGCCGACCAGCGCGAGGCGCTGTTCATGGTGGTGCTGCAGGGCATGTCCTACGAGGATGTGGCGGAAGCCACGGGCTGCGCCGTCGGCACGGCCAAGTCCCGCGTCTTCCGCGCACGCCGCCAGCTGCAGACCTGGCTGATGGGCGAGGAGAGCGCCACGCGCAACGAAGCGACGCAGGCCGAGGATCGTGCGCAGGACGCGCGCGGTGGGAAGGATCGTCGCGCAGGGGTTGGCGATCAGCAGTTGTTCGCCTAAGTCCCGCTGACACGGCGCCGCAACGGCTCAGTCTCTCGTGCGGCGTCGGTGGCGGCGATGGACATGGACAGAAGCGACAGCAGGACCCCTCCCCCGAAGCCACCAGCCGCCCCGGGCCAGCCGGCCCCGGGCAAGCCCGGGGCTGCGGAGGATCCCTTCGGGCTGTGGCTCCAGCGCGGGCTTCATCAACTCTACGACAGCGTCGCGAACGAGCCCATTCCGGCGGAGCTGCTGCGGTTGATCGAGGACGACAAGTCCAAGGACCGCGGCTGAGCGGGCGGGGCACGGGATGAAGATGCCCGGCCCCGACCACATGCCGGCGGATGCCGCCGCCATCGGGCGCCGGCGCTGGCCGTTCCTGCGCCCGCATTCCACCATCCGTGGGCGCCTGATCGGCCTGCTGCTGCTGGCCGCGACGCCCGTGGTGGTGATCGCGCTGGCCGGCACCGCCAGCGATTTCGGCGCCGCCCAGCGCGCGGTGCAGGATGCCCTTACGGTGCAGCGGGATCTCCTGCTGCGTCGCGTCGTAGCGCGGCTCGATGTCGCGGATACGGCGCTGCACCTGCTGGGCGCGATGCCCGATATCGACACCGCCTGCCAGAGCCTGGCCGCCACCGCGCTGCCGGCCGGGCTGACGCTGCGCGTGGTGCAGGGCGCCGCGCCCGGCGCATGCGCGGCCGGGGAGGTGCTGCTGGACGCGCCGCAGGCCACGGGGCAGCAGGCCCTCCTCATCCGCAACGGCGTCGCGACCCTGGCGCGAGAGGTGGAAGGCCGGCGCCTCTCCGCCCATGTCACCCTGCCCCCGCCGCCGCCCGGCCTCTCCGCCTGGATCGTGGATGCGGAGGGCCAGCCCTGGCCCATCACCGCCGATGGCCCGCAGGCCCCCGCAGGCTGGCGGGTGGACGCCACCACCGCGACCGACGCCAATGGCCGGCCGCTGGTGCTGGCCCAGGCGCCGATCGCGGAAGACCTGGTGCTGGTGGTGTCGCAACCCGCCGGCGCGGCGCGGGACGAGGCGATCCTGGCGGCGCTGCAACGGGTGGGGGAGATCCTCGGCCTGCTCGCCCTCAGCATCGGCGCGGTCATGCTCGGCTCCGGTTACGCCGTCACGCGCCCCCTGACGCAGCTGCGCCGCATCGTCACGCAATGGCGGCAGGATGGCGCCAGCGTCGCGCCGCCGGACCGCGCCGGCATGCCCGATGAGATCCGCGACCTCGCCGAGAGCTTCGTCGCGGGGGCGGAGGCGCTGGCGGCGCGCGAGGCGGATCTGCGGGGCGCGCGGGAAAGGGCGGAGATCCTGGCCTCCGAGGTCCATCACCGCGTGAAGAACAACCTCCAGATCGTCAGCAGCCTGCTGGCACTGCAGGCCCAGCGCGTGACGGATCCCGCGGCGCGGGCGGAGTTCGAGGCCGCGCGCGACCGCATCGGCGCGATCGCCACGCTGCACCGCCACATGTACGCGCATCACGACCCGGAGGCGATCGACCTTGGCGCCTTCATCGAGGAACTCGGCGTCCAGCTCTTCGCCGCGGTGGGCGACCGGCCTGGCCGGCGCATCATCCTCGATGTCTCCGCGCCCGCGCTGCGCATCTCCTCGGACCAGGCGGTGCCGCTGGCCCTGATCATCACGGAAGCCGTCTCCGCGGCGCTGAAGCAGGGCTTCCCGCCCGGCCAGGGCGGGCGCATCACCATCCGGGTGGAAGCCGATGCGCGGCGCGCCAACCTCGCCATCGCCGACGATGGCGTGACGCCGCGCAGCGACGACCAGCTGCGCGCCATGCTGCTGCGCGGCCTGGCCCGGCAGCTCGGCGGAGAGTTGAAGCGGCAGGATGCGGGGCTGACGCTGGATTTTCCCCTGCGCTCGCCCCTGCCACGCCCGCCGCCTTCGGTCAGGCCGCCCCCTGCACCGGCGTCGCGACCGGGCTGATCGCCGCCGGCGCCGTGCGCTGCCGCTTCACCAGCAGCTTGTTCAGCGCGTGCACATAGGCGCGGGCGGAAGCGACGATGGTGTCGGTATCCGCGCCCTGCCCGTCCACATGCTTGCCTTCCTCCTCCAGCCGCACCGTGACGCGCGCCTGCGCATCCGTGCCGCCGGTGACGGACTGCACCGCGTAGAGCTTCAGGTTCACCTCATGCGGGAAGGCCTGGCGCAGCGCCGCGAAGGTGGCGTCCACGCCGCCATCGCCGCCGGCCACGCCCTCGCGCGCCTCGCCATCCACTTCCAGCGCGATGGAGGCGATGGGCCGCGTGTGCATGCCGGTGGAAACACTGAGCCCGACCAGCTTGATGCGGTCATTGGCGCGGACGACCTCGTCATCCACCAGCGCCACGATGTCCTCGTCGTAGACGACCTTCTTGCGGTCGGCGAGGTCCTTGAACCGCTTGAAGGCGTCGTTCATGGCGTTGTCGCCGACATCGTAGCCCAGCGCCTTCAGCTTGTCCTTGAAGGCGGCGCGGCCCGAATGCTTGCCCAGCACCAGCGACGACTTCGTCCAGCCGACGCTCTCCGGCGTCATGATCTCGTAGGTGGAGCTGTCCTTCAGCATGCCGTCCTGGTGGATGCCGCTCTCATGCGCGAAGGCGTTGCGGCCGACGATCGCCTTGTTCGGCTGCACGTCGAAGCCCGTGATCGTCGCCAGCAGGCGGGAGGTGCGCAGGATGTTCGGCGTGGCGACGCCATTCGCGAAGGGCAGCGCATCATGCCGCGTGCGCAGCACCATCGCGATCTCCTCGAGCGAGGCATTGCCCGCGCGCTCCCCGATCCCGTTGATGGTGCATTCCACCTGCCGCGCGCCGGCGCGGATCGCCGCGATGGTGTTCGCCACCGCCAGGCCGAGGTCATTGTGGTTGTGCGTGGAGAAGATGACGCGCTCCGCCCCCGGCACGCGGTTGCGCACGGTGGAGAAGATGTTCGCCATGTCCTCCGGCACCGCATAGCCGACGGTGTCGGGGATGTTGATGGTGGTGGCGCCGGCCTTGATCGCGGCCTCCACGCAGCGGCAGAGGAAGTCGATCTCGGTCCGCGTGCCGTCCTCCGCGCTCCACTCGACATCCGCCGTCGCGTTGCGCGCGGCGGTGACGGAGGAGGTGACCAGCGCCAGCACATCCTCCGGCTCCATCCGCAGCTTCACGCGCATATGCAGCGGGCTGGTGGAGACGAAGGTGTGGATGCGGCTGCGCGCCGCGGGCTTGATGGCTTCCGCCGCCCGCGCGATGTCGCCCGGCGCCGTCCGCGCCAGGCCGCAGACGACCGGCCCGTCCTTGCTGAACTTCTGGGCGATGGCGTGCACGCTTTCGAAGTCGCCGATGCTGGCGATGGGGAAGCCGGCTTCCAGCACATCGGCGCCCAGCTCGTGCAGCGCCTCCGCCATGCGGATCTTCTCCTCCAGGTTCATGGAGAAGCCGGGGGACTGTTCGCCATCGCGCAGCGTGGTGTCGAACACGATGATGCGGTCGGGGTCCATCGCCCCGAAGGACGGATGATTGATGGCCATGGGAGGCGTTCCTTCGATTCGTCGTTGAGCCATGCGCGAGGGCATAACGGCCCTCAGGGTCCCCTGAGCGATGCCGGCCGTGGTCAGCCGGGCGTTACGCCCAGGGGTGGCTAAGTCGAAGAAGAAGGAGCGCGCGCAGGCACAGACCCGCCCGGGGGGCGTCGGTCGGCTCGAAAAGGCGCGCGCGGGGCGTCATGGCTGCCCGCACCCTAACCGCGACCGCGCGGCCCTGCAAGCACTGGCGCGCAAGCCGCGGCGGGGTCACGATACCGCCGTTAAGGGCGGGGAAACGAAAGCCATGGGGTTCAAGGTGGTGGTCGGCCGCAGGCTGGCGGCGGCAGGGATGGCGGTGCTGGAGGCGCGGCGCGACCTCGACATGACGATCCTGCACGACCCGACCGAGGCCGAATGGCACGCCGCCCTGGCCGAGGCGGAGGCCTGCATCGCCTGGACCAACCGCGTGGACCGCGCCGCCCTGGCCGTGGCGCCCCGGCTCCGCGCCGTCTCCCGCATCGGCGTCGGCTACGACACGGTGGACATCCCCGCCTGTTCGGAGCGTGGCGTCGCCGTGATGGTCGCCAATGGCTCCAACGACCTCTCGGTCGCGGAACACGCCATGATGCTGCTGCTGGCCGTGGCGCGCCGGGCGGTCGATATCCACAACCACGTCGCGCGAGATGGCGGCTGGTGGCCGCAGGACGGCCTGCGGATGGTGGATCTGGCGGGCCGCAAGGCGCTGGTCGTCGGCTATGGCCGCATCGGCACGCGCGTGGCGCAGTACCTGAAGGCGTTCAGGCTGGACGTCGCGGTGCTGGACCCCAACTTCGCCCCCCACCGCATCGCCGCCGACGGCTTCCGCTGCGTCCGCGACCTGCATGCCGGCCTGGCCGAGGCCGATGTCGTGACGCTCCACTGCCCCCTGATGCCCGCGACCCATCACCTGATGAACGAGTCCGCCTTCGCGGCGATGAAGCCCGGCGCCATCCTCGTGAACACCGCCCGCGGCCCCGTGGTGAAGCAGGATGCGCTGGTGGCGGCGCTACGATCCGGCCACCTGATGGGCGCTGGCCTCGACGTTCTGGAAGTGGAGCCCGCCCTGCCCGGCAACCCCCTCCTCACCCTGCCCAACGTCGTCATCAGCCCCCATTCCGCCGCGAGCACGAAGGAGGGCCTGGACCGCATGGCGGCCTTCGCCGCGCAGAACATGCTGGACGCGCTGGACGGCAAGCCGGACCCGGCGATGATGGTGAATCCCTGGATCTTGCAGAAGACGTAACGAGCCTTCCGCGCTCTCAGCCGGCGCCCTTCCTGGTCCCGTGCAGTGCCTGCGGATCGGGGAGGCCAAGGTCACCAATGACGCCATCGAGAGACAGCAATCCCCGCACGGCCTCCTCGCAGAGTCCCAGGTCCAGGCTCGCCCCGGCAATGGCCAGAAGCAGCGCCTGCACCGCATCGGCGCCGCCGAGGCGGAAACGGCGTTGTGTCAGCGGGCCGTCAATCTCATAGGGGCGGAGAAAATCCCGGCCGTCCGGGAAGGGCTCCGGCTTGCCGATGCAAAGCACCAGATCGGCCATGCCGCGCAGCTGGTAGCGCCGCTCAGCGATCACCTCCATCACGCCTCCGGCGCATGCCGGTGGAAATGCTCGACATTGACGGGGTGGTGTTGATGCAGCCCAGGGTCCGGCAGGTCGAAATAGCCCGTCGCCCCGTCGTAGCTCAGCCGGCCCTCAAGATATTCTTCGCACGTCTCCAGCTTGAGCCGCACCATGTAGATGGCGTGCACCAAGGCCTGCATGGCATCGGCGCCGCCGAACGACCCCTTGATGCTGGTCTTCGGCCCCTGGATCTCGTAGCCGCAGAACCAGTTGCCGTCCGCCTCCATGATGGGCTGTTCGATCGCCACGCGGAGTTCGGGCCGGCCATCCACCTCATAGACCCGGGTCGCGATCACCCCCATGTCACGGGGTGGCACCAGGCGGATGCACCGCCCACCAATGCCGCGCGATATCCGCCCGCCGTGCCACCCAGACCTCGTCCCGGTGCTTCGCGACATGCGCGAGGAAGCGCTGCAAGGCCCGCGCGCGCCCGGGCCGCCCGACCAGCCGGCAATGCAGCCCGACCGACATCATCTTGGGGCTTCCCGCGCGCCCTTCCTCCAGCAGCAGATCGAAGGCATCGCGGAGGTGCCGCTCGAACCCATCGGGATCGCCGAAGCCCGGCGGCACAGCGAACTTCATGTCGTTGTTGTCGAGCGTGTAGGGGATGACGAGCACGTCCTTCCCCTCGACCTTCACGTAATGCGGCAGGTCGTCGTCATAGCTGTCGCTGTCATAGAGGAACCCGCCATGCCGCGCGACGAGCCGGCGCGTCATCGGGCTGAACCGCCCCGTGTACCAGCCGACCGGCGGCGTGCCCGTCAGCCGCGCGATGGTCTCGACGCAGCGATTGATGTGCTCGACCTCCTCCGCCTCGCTCATCGAATGATAGTCGAACCAGCGCCAGGCGTGGGAGGCCACCTCATGCCCCGCCTCCGCGAAGGCGCGGGCGACATCCGGGTTCAGTTCCAGCGCGCGACCCACGCCATAGACGGTGAAGTTCAGCCCCTGCTGCGCGAAGAGCCGCATGACGCGCCACACGCCGGCCCGCGCGCCATAGTCGAACTGCGTCTCCGTGCTGCGGTTGCGCTCGCCGACCGTGGGCGACCCGCCCGGCACCTCATGGAGGTAGAGCTCGCTGCCCCGGTCGCCGTTCAGGACGGTGTTCTCGCCACCCTCCTCGTAGTTGAGCACGAAGGAGAGTGCGAGCTTTGCGCCGCCCGGCCATTTCGGGTCGGGCGGGTTGGCGCCATAGCCGCGGAGGTCGCGGGGATAGCCGGAGCCGTCATCGGGGAAGCGGGCGTCTGTCATGCCGGAAGAGTGACAAGCGCCGCCCCTTCCGGTCAATCGCGGCAGATGAACGGCACGAAGCTGCTCGCCGCGCCCGCATTCATCGCCGCGATGGTCATGACGTCGGCCATGGCGATCTCCTGCGGCGATCGCGGGCAGACATCCCGCGTGCGGCAGCCCGAGGCGATGAAGGCCTCGTGCCGCGCGAGGAATTCCTCCGACAGCCCCACGCGCCCGAAGCGCGCCAGCGCCTGCGGCCACATCTCGCTGTAGCGGCCGCATTTCTCCGCGGTCCAGTCGCGGGACTGCGCCACAGCCGGCGAGGCCAGCAGCACCAGCAGGATCGCCAGCCGGATCATCGCGGCACCACCGGCACCGCCACCTCGTTCCGCCGCAGCGCGGGGATGGTCCAGGGCGGATCGTAGAACCAGCCCACCACCTCACCCGCCGCCGCCCAGCGCGTGGCGGGCAGCGCCGCTTCCAGCCGCGCCCGCGCCGCCGCCACCGCCGCCGGGCTCGGCACGCCCGTGAAGCGCAGCACCGCCACCGTCTCCCCCGGCACTTCCACGACCTTCACGCGCGCATCGTTCGGCGCCGGCGGATCGCGCAGCGCGGCGGGCAGGAAGAAGCGGATGCGGTAGCCGCCCGGCGCCGCCGCCTGCGCCACCGGCGCGGTCATGGCGATGCGCATCGGATCCTGCGCGACCGGCGCCGTCATCGCGATCCGCGCCGATCCCTGGTTGCCCCCGAAGATGTAGCGCGCCAGGCGGGAGAACCCCTCGCTCCGCGCCGCCTCCTCGCTGCCCTCCACCACCGTCTCCGCGGCCAGGCGCGGCGCGTAGCGGCGGAATTCGATCCCGCCCTCCGTGCCCAGCGCCTCGTAGCGCGGCTCCTCCGTCCCCGACCTCACGCCGACGACCGAGCAGGCGGAGAGGAGGACGGTGGAGGCGAGGGTCGCAAGGCGCTTGAGCATGGCGGCACCGCTACCACCCCGCGCCTGGCGCCGCACGCCAATCCGGCCGGACTCACGCGCTTGCGAGGGCCGCGGCCAGCCCGGCGGGCGGGCTCGCCAGCGGCTTGCGGCCCCGCGCCATCCCGACCGCGCCGGCCATGCTGGCCTGCGCCAGCGCGACCTCCGCCGCCCCTTCCGCGAAAGCGGCTTCGGCGGCTTCCGCGACCAGCCGGTGATACCCCGCCACGTCCCCGCCGCGGAACGCCGCCCAGGCGCCCGGCACCAGCCGCACATCGAGCGTCGCGCCATGCCGCGCCGCCGGCCCCTCGAACACCTTGCGGCTCGGCTCCATCGTCGTCTCGACCGCACAGAGCACCATCACGCGCCCGCCGCCCTTGGTCGCGGCCTCCGCCAGCGCGGCATCCACCCGCAGCACCGGCACCGGGGCCCGCGCCAGCGCGACGCCAGGCCCGACCGTGGAGCAGGTCAGCAGCACCGCATCCACGCCGGGCCCGGCCAGCGCCTCCAGCGCGCGGGCTGTCCGCGCTGCGATGGCCTCCGTCAGCCCGCCCGCGGCCTCGGCATCCTTCAGCAGCGCCTCGTTCACCGTGTGGCGCAGCGTCACACCGGGCGGGCAGGCCGCGTCGAACACCGCGACATTGCTCCCGGCCGTGTGCAGGCAGGCGATGGTCTTCATGGTTCTTCCCCCCTGAAACGACGAAGGGCGGCGGGTTGCCCCGCCGCCCCCCGAGACGGCGTCTCCGCCGATCTCAGTTCCGCGCCTTGTCCACCAGCTGGTTCTTCTTGATCCAGGGCATCATGCCGCGGAGCTTCTCGCCCACTTCCTCGATCGGGTGCTCGGCCAGGCGGCGGCGCGTCGCCTTGAAGGAGGCCTGGTTCACCTTGTTCTCCAGCATCCAGTCGCGGGCGAACTTGCCGGTCTGGATGTCGGCCAGCACGCGCTTCATCTCGGCCTTCGTCTCCGCCGTGATGATGCGCGGGCCCGTCACGTACTCGCCATACTCCGCGGTGTTGGAGATGGAGTAGTTCATGTTGGCGATGCCGCCCTCATAGATGAGGTCGACGATCAGCTTCACCTCGTGCAGGCACTCGAAATAGGCCATCTCGGGCGCGTAGCCGGCTTCCACCAGCGTCTCGAAGCCCGCCTTGATGAGCTCGACCAGGCCACCGCAGAGCACGACCTGCTCGCCGAACAGGTCGGTCTCGCATTCCTCCTTGAAGGTCGTCTCGATCACGCCCGAACGACCGCCGCCGATGGCGGAGGCGTAGGAGAGCGCGATTTCCAGCGCGTTGCCCGACGGGTTCTGGTGCACCGCCACCAGGCAGGGCACGCCGCCGCCCTTCTGGTATTCGCCGCGCACCGTGTGGCCGGGGCCCTTCGGCGCGATCATGAACACGTCGATGTCGGCGCGGGGGTCGAGCAGGTTGAAATGCACGTTCAGGCCATGCGCGAAGGCCAGCGCGGCGCCGGGCTTCAGGTTGGCGTGCAGGTGTTCGCGGTACAGGTCGCCCTGCAGCTCGTCCGGCGTCAGCACCATGACCACGTCGGCCCACTTGGCCGCGTCGGCGGGCGTCATCACCTTGAAGCCGGCGGCTTCCGCCTTGGCCCAGGACCCGCCCGGCCGCAGCCCGATGACGACCTCGGTCACGCCGCTGTCGCGCATGTTCTGCGCATGGGCATGGCCCTGGCTGCCGAAGCCGATGACCGCGACCTTCTTGGCCTTGATCAGGTTCACGTCCGCATCGCGGTCATAGTACACGCGCATTCTCAGGCTTTCCTTCTAGCTGACCCCGATCCCGGGTCCTTGATGGGTCTCGGGTCTGTGATGCACCAATTCATGGATGAACCCAAGCTTCCGCGCCACGGGGGCAGACAGGACAAACGGGTATAGGTCCGGTGTCCCCATGCTGCGGTTGATCTCGTTCATCGCCACCGTCAGCGGCGTCCAGGCCGCGAGGATGTCGTCCATGCCGGCACGGTAGGGGTCGAAATCCACCTCCGCCTCCAGCACGCCCTCCCGGTCCAGCCGCGGCCGGATGCGCAGGCCGACGCTGCCCGCCGTCTCCAGGCTATCGACCATGTGCAGGTAATGGGCGAAGCACTCCGCCCAATCCTCATGCGGATGCGCGGCCGCGTAGGCGGAGATGTATTCCCCCCGCCATTCGTCATTGGCGCCGCGCGCGTAATGCGCCTGCAGCGCCGCCGCGTAATCCGCGCTCTCGTCGCCGAACAGCTGGCGGAAATCGGCCGTGCGGCCGGCGCGCTCCACCAGCACGATGAAGTACCAGTGCCCCACCTCATGCCGCATATGGCCGAGCAGCGTGCGGTAGGGCTCGTTCATCAGCCCGCGGCGCTTCTCCCGCTCCGCGTCATCGGCCTCCCGCAGCGCGATGGTGATGTGGCCCTTGTCATGCCCCGTCATGGCGGGCTGGCCGTCCACATCGGCCAGGAAGCTGAAGCGCAACTCCGCCGTCTCATGCGGCAGGCCGAGGCGCTGCAGCGTGTAGAGCAGCCGCCGCTTCGCCCCTTCCAGCTTGCGCCACAGCGGCAGGTTCTCCGCCACCGTCAGGTCCGGCACCACCTCGTTGTGGCGGCAGGAGGGGCAGTAGCTCTCCGCGTCATCCGCCGGCAGTCGCCAGTTGCAGGCATCCTCCGCGGCATTGGCGCAGGGCTTCCAGGGCTGGTGGTCCAGCATGGCGGTCAGGCCATCGGCCTCGAAGGCGGAGAGGCGGCCATGCCGGGGAAGGAACCCCAACCCGGATCCGCACTTCTCGCAGGAGGTATTCTCGAAGTGCAGCAGGTTGCCGCACTTCTGGCAGGCGAAAAGGCGCATGGCTCGGGCTCCGCGGTCGGTTCGCGCAGCGAACGGCGTGAGGCCCGGCAAGGTTTCAGCCCATCAGCGCTTTGGTGCCGCGCGCGATCGCGACGGCGCCGGTGCGGGAGATCTCGGTCAGCCCGATCGGCCGCATCAACGCGCAGAAGGCGTCGATCTTGTCGGCATTGCCGGTCATCTCGAAGACGAAGCTCTCCGTCGTCGCGTCCACGACGCGGGCGCGGAAGGCATCGGCCAGGCGCAGCGCCTCCACCCGATGGTCCCCGGTGCCGACCACCTTGATCAGCGCCAGCTCGCGGACCAGGTGCGGCCCCTCCAGCGTCAGGTCGCTCACCTTGTGGACGGGCACCAGGCGGTCGAGCTGCGCCTTGATCTGCTCGATCACCATCTCCGTGCCGGAGGTGACGATGGTGATGCGGGACAGGCGCCCTTCCGCATCCACGGGCGCGACCGTCAGGCTGTCGATGTTGTAGCCGCGGCCGGAGAAGAGGCCGATGACGCGCGCCAGCACGCCGGCCTCGTTCTCGACCAGCACCGCGATGGTCGCGGCGCGCAGGGCAGTTCCGGTCTTGTCGGACATGGGATTCGATCTTGGTCAGAAGGTCAGGAGGGCGGGACGCCCGAGGCGCCCCGCAATGGTCACGCGGCGTGAGGGATCAGACGAGGACCTTGCCCTCATCCGTTACGCCGGCGACGCCACCTTCCTGCCCCGGGCCGAGGATCATCTCGTTATGCGCGGCGCCCGAGGGGATCATCGGGAAGCAATTCTCGTCCTTCGCCACGGCGATGTCGGCGATCACCGGGCGATCCGTCGCCAGCATCTCCCGGATCACGTCATCCAGCTGGTCCGCGTTCGTCGCGCGCAGGCCAACACCGTGGAAGCTCTCCGCCAGCTTCACGAAGTCCGGCAGCGCGGCGGAGTAGCTCTCCGAATACCGGCCGCCATGCAGCAGCTCCTGCCACTGCCGCACCATCCCCATGTATTCGTTGTTGAGGATGAACACCTTCACCGGCAGGCGGTACTGCGCCAGCGTCGCCATCTCCTGGATGTTCATCAGGATCGACGCCTCGCCGGCGATGTCGATCACCAGCGCATCGGGATGCGCGATCTGCACGCCCATCGCCGCCGGCAGGCCGTAGCCCATGGTGCCGAGCCCGCCCGAGGTCATCCAGCGGTTCGGCTTCTCGAAGCCGAAATACTGCGCGGCCCACATCTGGTGCTGGCCGACCTCGGTGGTGATGAAGGTGTCGCGCCCGCTCTCGCGCGTGATCTCGTACAGCCGCTTCACCGCATGCTGCGGCTTGATGATCTTGCCCTGCTGCACGTAGCGCAGGCAGTCCTTCGCGCGCCAGGCGTCGATCTGCTTCCACCAGGCGGCCAGCGCCTCCCGGTCCTGCGTGGTGGTGTCTTCCTTCCAGGCCTGGATCATCGCCGCCAGGATGCGCCCCGCGTCGCCGACGATCGGCACGTCCACCTTGACGTTCTTGTTGATGGAGGAGGGGTCGATATCCGCGTGGATCTTCTTGGAGCCCGGGGAGAAGTGGCTGAGCTTGCCCGTCACCCGGTCATCGAAGCGCGCGCCCATGTTCAGCATGACGTCGCAGCCATGCATCACGAGGTTCGCCTCGTAGGTGCCGTGCATGCCCAGCATGCCGATGAACTGCTTGTCCTGGGACGGGAAGGCGCCCAGGCCCATCAGCGTGTTCGTGCAGGGGAAGCCCGTCAGGTGCACGAATTCCGTCAGCAGGCGCGACGCCTCCGGTCCCGCATTGATGACGCCGCCGCCGGCATAGACCACTGGCTTCTTGGACGCCTTCAGCAGCGCGATCGCCTTGCGCACCTGGCCCATGTCGGGCTCCGCCTGCGGGCGGTAGGACCGGTGCGGCTGGGTGGCCGGCGGCGCCTCCACATAGGGCGCCTTGTTGATCAGGATGTCCTTCGGCAGGTCGATCACCACCGGGCCCGGGCGGCCGCTGCGCGCCACATGGAAGGCCTCATGCACCACCCGCGCCAGGTCGTCCGACCGCTTCACCAAGTAATTGTGCTTGGTGGCGGGGCGCGTGATGCCGGTGGTGTCGGCTTCCTGGAAGGCATCGTTGCCGATCAGGTGCGTCGGCACCTGGCCCGTCAGGCAGACCAGCGGCACGCTGTCCATCAGCGCGTCCAGCAGGCCCGTCACCGCATTGGTCGCGCCGGGGCCGGAGGTCACCAGCACGCAGCCCACCTTCCCCGTGGACCGCGCATAGCCTTCCGCCGCATGCACCGCGGCCTGCTCATGCCGCACCAGGATGTGGCGGATGGCGTTCTGCTGGAAGATCGCGTCGTAGATCGGCAGCACCGCGCCGCCGGGATAGCCGAAGATGACCTCGACGCCCTGGTCCTTCAGCGCGCGGAGGACGACCTCCGCGCCCGACATCG
This sequence comes from Falsiroseomonas ponticola, assembly GCF_016805305.1. Taxonomy (GTDB): domain Bacteria; phylum Pseudomonadota; class Alphaproteobacteria; order Acetobacterales; family Acetobacteraceae; genus Falsiroseomonas; species Falsiroseomonas ponticola. The sequence continues at coordinate 338,124 of NZ_JAERQN010000004.1, forward strand.
TCAGGGGCGTTGCGTCGGCGTGCTGGGTGGTGGCGGACATGGGGTGCTCGGCTTTCCTGTGTCTGGCGTGAACCGGCATGGCTGCGCCCTGCCGGCCCGCGTCCCTCTACGCCCGCGATTCACCCCCGTCAACGCGCCGATCAACAAAAGCGATGATTTTTGCCAGTTCGCATTCCGAAAATTGCTCCAGACCCTCACATCGCGCATGGATGCTATGCATGAGCGCCGGGGGCGCCAGGGCGTGATGCCGGAACCAGGTCGCCTGCCGCTTGGTGTACTGGCCCGTGTTCAGGATCGCGCGGGTGGAGGCCGCCTCCAGCGTCATCCGCCCCGCCTGGTGCGCCAGCAGCTCCGGCACCCCATGCGCGCGCATCGCCGGCAGCGCGGGGTCCAGCCCCTGCGCCCCCAGCGCCGCCACTTCCGCCTGCGCCCCGCCCGCCAGCATGGCCTGCCAGCGCCGGCGGATGGCCTCCCGCAAGGCCGGCCGCGGCGGGTCCAGCACCACGGCGGCGAAGCGCCAGGGCGCCGGCGTCGCGCCCCCCGCCCGCTGCCAGGCCCGGAGCCCCCTGCCCGTTCCCGTCACCACCTCATAGGCCCGCGCCAGGCGCTGGCTGTCGGAAGGCCGGAGCGCCGCCGCCGTCTCCGGGTCCAGCGCCGCCAGCCGGGCATGCAGCGCGGGGGCGCCCTCGGCCTCCAGCAGCCGCCGCGCCTCCGCCCGCGCCTCCGGGGCCACCGGCGGCACCTCCGCCAGCCCCTCCGTCAGCGACAGGAAATAGAGGCCCGTCCCCCCGCAGAGGATCGGCACGCGCCCCGCCGCCCGCGCCTGCGCCATCGCCGCCAGCGCCTCGCCCCGCCACCAGGCGACGGTGCCCGCCTCCGCCGCCGGCCGCACGCCATACAGCGCATGCGGCACCATCGCCTCCTCCGCCGGCGTCGGCCGCGCCGTCAGCACGCGCAGCTCCCGGTACACCTGCATCGAATCGGCGTTGATGACGGTGCCGCCGATCCGCCGCGCCAGCGCCAGCGCCAGCGCGCTCTTCCCGCTTGCGGTCGGGCCGGCGACGATCAGGGCGGGGGGCAGCGCATGCGTTGTCATGCCCCTGATGTTGCACAGCCCGGACGCCAATGGCATGGGGCGCCCCGCATGCCCCACATCCTCACCCTGGTCGCCGCCCCCGGCGCGCTCGACCCCGCCCTCGTCTCCCGCGTCCGCGGCGCGCTGGAAGCCCTCGGCGCCGCCCCCGGCACGCCGGACTGGCTGGCGGAGCGCGAGGCCGTGGACATCCCCTTCGCCGAGGCCGCCGCCGAACAGGCCGCCGCCGCCGCCCGCGCCGCGCTGGCCGATGCGCCGGTGGACGCCATCGCCATGCCCGCCGAGGGCCGCCGCAAGCGCCTCCTCGTCGCCGACATGGACAGCACCATCGTCACCAGCGAGACGCTGGACGAGATCGCCGCCTATGCCGGGCTCAAGGAGAAGATCGCGGAGATCACCCGCCGCTCCATGAACGGCGAACTCGATTTCCGCCAGGCGCTGGTGGAGCGCGTCGGCATGCTGAAGGGCCTCGAGGTCTCGGCGCTGGAAGCCACCTGGGCGCAGACCGCCATGATGCCCGGCGCGGCGGAGCTGGTCGCCACCATGCGCGCCAACGGCGCCACCTGCTGCCTGGCCTCCGGCGGCTTCACCTTCTTCACCGGCCGCGTGGCGGAGAAGCTGGGCTTCCACCACCACGTCTCCAACGTGCTGCTGATCGAGGACGGGAAGCTGACCGGCCAGGTCGCGGAGCCCGTCTTCGACCGCAACGCCAAGCTCGCCACCCTCACGCGCCTCGCGGCGGAAAACAGCCTGCCCATGGCGGCGACGCTCGCGGTCGGCGACGGCGCCAATGACCTCGACATGATCCAGGCGGCGGGGCTGGGTGTCGCCTATCGCGCCAAGCCGGTGGTGGCGGCGGCGGCGCGGGCGCGGGTCGATCACACGGACCTGCTCGCGCTGCTCTACATGCAGGGGTATCGGCGGGCGGAGTTCGTCGCGAAGGCCTGAAAAGAAAAAGGGGAGGGCTCTGCCCTCCCCCGACCCCACCCGCCAGGGGCGAACCGCCCCTGGACCGTCGTCAGTGGAAGATCAGCCCGGCGCGCCGGGCGGGCGGGCGGGCGTCAGGCGCAGGGGGACCCAGCGCTGGCCCTGGGGGCCCTCGATCAGCAGCAGCGCGGTCGCGCGGTTCTGGCGGCGCAGGCGCTCCAGCCGCTCCTGCACCTCCTGCGGCGTGTTCACCCGCTCCTGCTGCACCTCGACGATCACGTCGCCCGGGCGCAGCTCACGCTCCGCCGCCGTGCTGCCCGGCGCCACTTCCGTGATCACCACGCCCCGGCTCTCCGCCCGCAGGCTGAAACGCTCCCGCGCCTCGGGCGTGATCGGGCCGACCCGCAGGCCGAGGCCCGAAAGCTCCAGCGTCTGCGGCCGGGCGGCCGGCGCCGGCGTCGCCGCGGCCTGCTGCGTCTCGGACGGCAGCTCCGCCACCGTGATGGTCACGGTCCGCTCGGCCCCGTCGCGCCACACCACCACCGGCACGCTGTTGCCCACATTGGTGTCGGCCACGATGCGCGGCAGGTTGCGCATCTCCCGCACCTCCTGCCCGTTGAAGCGCAGGATCACGTCGCCGGCCTGGATGCCGCCAGCCGCCGCCGGCCCGCCTTCCTGCGCCCGCGCCACCAGCGCGCCCCGCGCGCCGCCGCGGATGCCGAGGCTCTCCGCGATCTCATCCGTCACCTGCTGGATGTTCACGCCGAGCCAGCCGCGCCGCACCCGCCCCTGGTCCCGCAGCTGGTTCGCGATGTTGCGCGCCAGGTTGGAGGGGATGGAGAAGCCGATGCCGATCGACCCGCCGGAGGGCGAGTAAATCGCCGTGTTGATGCCGATCACCTCGCCCGCCAGGTTGAACAGCGGGCCGCCGGAATTGCCGCGGTTGATGGCCGCATCCGTCTGGATGAAGTCATCATACAGGCCCTGCCGGATGTCGCGCCCGCGGGCCGAGACGATGCCCGCCGTGACCGATCCGCCGAGCCCGAAGGGATTGCCGATCGCCAGCACCCAGTCGCCCACCAGCGCCGTGTCGCTGTCCCCGAAGGCGACGGAAGGCAAGGGCCGCTCCGGCCGCACGCGCAGCACGGCGATGTCCGTGCGCGGGTCGGTGCCCACCAGCTCCGCCCGCAGCGTCGTGTTGTCCTGCAGCACCACGTTGATCTCATCCGCGCCGTCGATGACGTGGTTGTTCGTCACCACGATGCCCGACGGGTCGATGATGAAGCCCGAACCGAGCGACTGCGCGCGGCGCTGCGGCTGCTGCTGCGGCGGCTGGTTCGGCCGGCCCTGCTGGCCGGGCGGGCGGTTGCGTTCCAGGAAGTCCCGGAAGAATTCCTCGAAGGGGCTGCCGGGCGGCGCCTGGGGGGTATCCGGCGCATCGGGGCGCTGCGCCCGGCCGGGGGACCCCGCGGCCTGGGTGGTCTGGATGTTGACGACGGCCGGCAGCAGGCGCTGCGCCAGCGGCGCGAAGGAGGACGGGGCCCCCGGCGGCGGGATCTGCGCGGCGGCCGGCGCGGGCGACAGCGCCGCGAAGGGCGCGGCGATGGCCGCGGCCATCAGAAGGGGGGCAAAGCGCACGGGCGGCACCTTTTCTCAGCTCGGACCGACAGGGTGGGCGCGGACGCCCGAGACGGCAACATTGGCATGCCGGGCGAAGATCGTAAGACCGGCCCTCAACACGAAGTGTGGCCGCGGGATGGCGCGGCGCCCTGCCCGCTCCCTCCCCCGCGCCTGGCGGGGGAGGGTCGGGGCGGGCTCGCCGCGGCCCGCTACCGCGGCGTGGTCGGGGTCAGCGGCGCGCCGACCGCCGGCATGCTCTCCCGGAAGAAGCGGAAGAACTCGCTGTCCGGGGACAGCAGCAGCCGCGTCTCGCCCTCGCTGAAGGCCTCGCGATAGGCCTGCATCGTCCGGTAGAACTGGAAGAACTGCGGGTCGCGCTGGAAGGCCTCCGCGAAGATGCGGATCGCCTCCTGCTCGCCCTGGCCGCGCAGGATGTCGGCCTGCGCCTGCCCTTCCGCCAGCAGCACCGTGCGTTCGCGGTCGGCGCCGGCGCGCACGCGCACCGCCACCTCGGCACCCTCGGCGCGCGCCTCCCGGGCCACGCGCTCGCGCTCGGACTGCATCCGGTTGAGGATGGCCTGCGTGTTCTCCTCCGGCAGGTCGGCGCGGCGGATGCGCACATCCGTCACCTCGATGCCGAAGCGCCGCGCCTCGTCATTCACCTGGCGGCGGATCTCACCCATGATCCGGGTGCGGTCCGTGGACAGCACGCTGAGCAGCGGTTCGTTGCCCAGCACGCGGCGCAGCGCGGAGGTGACGATGGAGTTCAGCCGCGCCCGGATGCCGGCTTCCGCCGCGCCCGCGGTCTGGAAGAACAGCAGCGGATCGACCACGCGGTAGCGCGTGAAGCTGTCCACGATCAGGCGGCGCTGGTCGCCCAGGATCAGCTCCTCGCCCGGCGCGTCGTAGTCCAGCAGCCGGCGGTCGAAGGTGATGACGGCGTCCAGGATCGGCACCTTGGCATGCAGGCCGGGCTCGCGGATCACCCGCACCGGCTCGCCCAGCCGGGTGATCAGCACCTGCTGCGTCTGGTGCACCGTGAACAGGGTGGAGGAGGCCACGACGAGGCCGATGGCGGCGACGACCGCCAGGATGAGGGCGCGGTTCATCGGGGCACTCCGGCCGGACGGTTGTTGCCGAAGCCCTGGCCCTGGGCGGGCTGGGCCGGCGGCGGCGCGGGCGGCTGGCGCATCACCTGCGGCACGGCGCCCGCCACGCCGCGGCCCTGGTCGCCCAGGTTCAGCAGCGGCACCACGCCCTGCAGCCGGTCATCCACCAGCACCTTCGGATTGCGGCGGAGGATCTCCTCCATCGTCTCCAGGTACATCCGGCGCACCGTCACGTCCTGCGCGACCTGGTAGGCCGAAAGCACGGACACGAAGCGCGCCGCCTCGCCTCGGGCGCGGGCGATCTGGCTTTCGCGGAAGCCCTCGGCCTCCTGCACCAGGCGCTCGGCCTCGCCGCGCGCGCGGGGGATGATGTCGTTGCGATAGCTCTCGGCCTCGTTGCGGGCGCGTTCGCGGTCCGCATTGGCGCGCTGCACGTCGCGGAAGGCGTCCACCACCGTGGCCGGCGGGTCCACCTTCTGCAGCTGCACCTGCGTCACCTCGATGCCCGCGCGGTACTGGTCGAGGATCGCCTGCGTCCCGCGGCGCACATCCTGCTCGATCTGCGCGCGCGCCTCCGTCAGCGCGGGCTGGATCGGCGTGCGGCCGATCACCTCCCGCATCACGCTCTCGGCCGCGGACTTCACGGTGGCCTCGGTGTTGCGGGTGTTGAACAGGAAGTCGGCGACGTCGCGGATCTGCCAGAAGACCGCGAAATCGATGTCGATGATGTTCTCGTCGCCCGTCAGCATCATGCTCTCCTCGAGCACGTCGCGGGACGGGATGGGCCGCACGGCCTGGCCGCTATCGGCCGGCGCGCGGAAGCCGACATCGACGCGGTTGATGCGCGTGACGCGCGGCTTGGACACCGCCTCCACCGGCCAGGGGATGGCGTAGCCCCAGCCCGGCGGCGTGGTGCGGTTGAAGGCGCCGAAGCGCATCACCACGCCCTGCTCGTCCGGCTGCACCCGGTAGAAGCCGGAAGCCCCCCAGATGCCCACCAGCACCACGCCGATCAGCGCGAGCCCCATGCCCCCGCCGCCGCGCGGCAGGTAGCGGCGCACCGTGTCCTGCGCCTGGCGGATCACGTCATCAAGGTCGGGCCCGCCACCGCCGCGGCCACCGCCGCCACCACCGCCCTGGCCCCCGCCGGAAGGCGGCTGCGGCGCCCCCCACGGCCCGCCGGGCCTGGGATTCCCCCAGGGGCTGGGTCCGCCGCTGCTGTTCCACGCCATCGGGCTGTAGGCCTCCTTCAGTACGGGCAAGACATGTGCCACGTCCCTTCCCGGCAAGGGAGGGGTGCAGCGGTCGCGTCGTCGGTCCATATGGGGGCCATATGGGGGCCGCGCCGGGTCGGGCGAGCCCGGCCTTCTCGGTGCCGGGCCAATCCGCACGGGCATCCGCCCCGCGGTGAACCGCGCGACGGGGCCGACTTGGCCGGCGCGATATCGGATGGAACAGGGGGTTTTTCAAGCGATGGGCGAGATGCTGGAACAGGCGGTGCGCACCGCGCTGCGGTCGGTGCGCGACCCCGTCACCGGCCAGGACGTGGTCAGCGCCGGCATGGTGGATGGCCTCGCGGTCAAGGCCGGCATGGTGCAGTTCGCGATCCAGGTGCCGCGGGAGCGGGCGCGGGAGAGCGAGCCGCTGCGCGCCGCCGCCGAACGCGCCGCCGCCGCCGTGCCCGGCGTGCTCTCCGCCACCGTGGTGTTGACGGCGCATCGGGCGCCGCCCGCGGGCGGATCGGGCGGCGAGGCGGCACCCCACGCCCATGGCCCCGCCCCCGGGGCGAAGCCCCCCCCCGGCCAGGGCCCGATGCTGCTGCCCGAGGTCGGCGCCATCATCGCCGTCGCCTCCGGCAAGGGCGGCGTCGGCAAGTCCACCACCGCGGTCAACCTGGCCGTGGCGCTGGCCATGCAGGGCCAGCGCGTCGGGCTGCTGGACGCCGACATCTACGGCCCGTCGCTCCCGCAGATGCTCGGCACCCATGAACGCCCGCGGGCGGAGGGCAGCCGCATCATCCCGCTCAGCCGCTGGGGGCTGAAGGCCATGTCCATCGGCTTCCTGGTGGAGCAGGAGACGCCGATGATCTGGCGCGGCCCGATGGTGATGGGCGCGCTGGAACAGCTGATGGGCCAGGTGGCCTGGGGGCCGCTCGACATCATGGTGGTGGACATGCCGCCCGGCACCGGCGACGCGCAGCTCACCATGAGCCAGCGCGTGCCCCTCGCCGGCGCCGTCATCGTCTCCACGCCGCAGGACGTGGCGCTGATCGATGCCCGCCGCGGCGTCCGGATGTTCGAGAAGGTGAACGTCCCCGTCCTCGGCCTGATCGAGAACATGAGCTTCTTCTGCTGCCCGAATTGCGGCCACCGCACCGACATCTTCGGCCATGGCGGCGCGCAGGCCGAGGCCGCGCGACTCGGCGTGGAATTCCTGGGCGACCTGCCGCTGAAGCTCGCGATCCGCGAACTGGCCGATGCCGGCACGCCGATCGTGGCCGCCAGGCCCGACTCGGAGGAAGCGGCCGCCTACCAGCGCATCGCGACGCGGCTGCGGGCCAAGCTGGCGGAACGCGCCGGCGCCGGCCCCAAGATCGTCATCGACTGATCTTCATCGACTGGCGAGCAGCGCGTCCGTCTCCGCCCCGGTCGGCATCGAACTCGCCGCGCCGGGGCGGGTGCAGGCGATGGCGGCCGCGGCGGAGGCCCGGCGCATCGCCGCATCCAGCGGCAGCCCGCGGTCGAGGGCCGAGGCCAGCACGCCGCACCAGCAATCCCCCGCCCCCGTCGTATCCACCGGCTTCACCGGGAAGGCGGGGTAGCGGAACAGCCCGGCGGAGGTCGCGGCGGTGACGCCCGACCCCCCCATGGTCAGCGCCACATCGGTGCCGAGCGCGGCGCGGATCGCCGCCGCATCCGGCGCGGTGCCGAGGCGCCGCGCGACGGCCATCGCCTCATGCTCGTTCACCACCAGCAGGTCGAGCGCGGCCAGGATGTCCCGCGGCAGGTCGCCCGCCGGCGCCAAGTTGAGGATGACGCGCGCCCCCCGCGCCCGCCCGCGGGCGACGGCCACGGCCACCTCCGCCGGCGGCACCTCCATCTGCAGCACCAGCCAGGTGCCGGGGCGCAGCATCGTGTCCTCGATCTGCTGCGCGCTGGCCAGCAGGTTGGCCCCGCTGCCGACCGCGATCTGGTTGGACCCGTCCGGCCCGACGCAGACCGCCGCGCAGGCCGTCGGCGCCTTCACGGTGGCGAGGCGGGAGAGGTCCACCCCCGCGCCCCGCAGCCCCGCCAGCGCCACATCGGCCATGGCATCCGCGCCGACGGCGCCGACGAAGACCGTCCGCGCCCCGTCCCGCGCCGCCGCCACCGCCTGGTTCGCGCCCTTGCCCCCCGGCAGCGCCCGGTACCCCGGGCCCAGCACGGTCACGCCCGGCCGCGGCAGTTCGGGCAGGGAGAAGACGAGGTCGGCGACGACGGATCCGAAGACGATGACGGTCATGCCGCGAACATGCCCGCCGATCGCGCCCGGTCATAGAGCATGCCGATCAGCGCATCGAAGGCGGGGGCCACGGCGCGCGCCGGGTTCATCCGGCCATGCGTCTGCGCCTCCCGGATTCCGGCATGGCGCCAATGCCCGGTGCCGATCACGCCCTGCATCATGCCCTGGGCGCGGTCGCAGGCCATGGCGAAGCGGGCGGCCTTGCTCTCCCCCTCCTCGAATTCCTCCCACAGCGCGCGCAGGCGCTGGCCGAGGTCGGGCGGCAGCAGGCCGAACACCACATCCGCCGCCGCACGCTCCCGCGCCGCCTGGGTCAGCAGATGCGCCTCGTCATAGGCGAAGGTGTCGCCGGCCTCGATCTCCACCAGGTCATGCGCGGCGATCATCGCCAGCACATGGCCGAGGTCGGGCGGGTCCTCCACCTCCGCATGCAGCAGCACGGCGACCAGGGCGACGTTCCAGCAATGCTCCGCGCTGTTCTCCGCCCGGTCGGTACCGTCCGGGCCCCGCGTGCGGCCCCGCCGCTCCACATGCTTCAGGCGATCGGCCAGCGCCATGAAGTCCAGCAGCGCCGCGGTACGGTCCGGGGTCATCCATCCCTCCTCATCGCGGCGCGGTCCAGCGGCCCAGCAGGAAGCCGAACAGCGCCGCGCCGCCCAGCAGGGCCGCGACCTCCCCGAACAGCGCATGCGCCACCGGCAGGCCGATCGTCACCAGCGCGACCAGCAGCGCCACCTTCCACCAGCGCTGCAGCCAGGCGAGCCGCGCCCCGCGCCCGCCCGCCTTGCCCCGCGGCTTCGCGCCGCGGCGGGAGGCAGCGCTACTCGCCACGCCCCAGCGTCTCCATCAGCTCGCGCCATTCGCGCTTGGACAGGCCGGACCCCGCCTGCTCCACCGCCTCCCCCGCCAGCATCCGGCGCAGGATCGCGAGCATCTGGGCGGACAGCGTGACGGCGCCCAGCCGGTAATCCTTGAAGGCCCCGGCCGCCATCGGCACCCAGGCCTCCGCCATCGTCATCATCGCCTCGGCATAGACGCGGATCTCGTACTGCGCATGCGCATCGGCGCGCAGCGACAGGAAGTGGAAGAGGTTGTGGAGGTCCGTCTTCCAGTACCACTGCGTATAGGCGTTCAGCGTCAGGTTCATGCGCGCCAGCTCCCGCGCCAGCCCCTGGCGGGAGGGATCGAGCGGCTGCCCCCCCTCATCCTCGTTCAGCATCTCGACGTAATGGTCGTAGTTGCGGGTCGCATCCTCCCGCAGCAGGTCCAGCACGCGGGCGGCCTCCGCCCCTTCCAGCACGGTGCCGCGCCCCTGACGGTTCATCGCGGACTGGGCCGCGAGCTGCGCCGGCGCCGGGATGTAGAATTCGCGGTCCAGGATCGAGTAGCGCGCGCTGTATTCGTTCACATTCGCCGTGCGGTGCCGGATCCATTGCCGCGCCACGAAGATCGGCAGCTTCACATGGAACTTGATCTCGCACATCTCGAAGGGGGTCGAGTGGCGGTGGCGCATGAGGTAGCGGATCAGGCCCCGGTCCTCATTCGCCGCCCGCGTGCCGCGGCCGTAGGAGACGCGGGCCGCCTGCACGATGGCGGCATCGTCGCCCATGTAGTCGATGACGCGGACGAAGCCGTGGTCCAGCACCGGCACGGCCTGGAACAGCATGGCTTCCAGCGCGGGCACGGTGGGGCGCAGCGTCCGCGCCTCGGCGGCGCGCGCGGCCTCGATCTCCTGCTGCTGCTCGCTGGTCAGAGCCATGCCAATCCCCCTGCACCGGGTCGCGCGCGCGACCCGGTGGGGCACTACCGTCCCGGCCCTCCGGCGTCCAGCCGCTAACCGACTAGGCCCGGATGCGCCTGCAGGAAGCGAAGCAGCCCCGCCCGGAATTCCGGCGTCCCCGGGGCGCTGCCATGGCTCGCGCCGGGAATCGTCACCAGCTCCAGCCGCGGCATGGCGGCCTTCAGCCGCTCGAAATCCCGCAGATAGGGGTCGGCCATGCCAACGATGCCGAGCGTCGGCATCGGCACCCGCGCCAGCGTCTCCACCGGCACCACCTGGTCGGGGTTGGACCGCCGCACCGCCGCCAGCGCCCGCGCATCCTGCCCGGCCAGGCGCCGCTCCGAATCGGCGCGGATCTCGGCCTCGCCCGGCGGCGGCCGGTCCCGCGGCCAGAGGCGGAGGAACTGCGACCGCAGCAGCCCCTGGTCCATCTCGGCGCTTTCCTCATCGACGCGCTTCTGGTCATCGGCCGTCCAGCCCAGCCGCCCGGCGGCGCCGCCCAGCGTCAGCGTCGCGAAGCGCCCGGGGTCCAGCACGGCCAGCTGCGCCACGATATGCGCGCCCATCGAATAGCCCACGATATGCGCCCGCCGCAGGCCGAGATGGTCCATCAGCCGCGTCACGTCCCGCCCCATCTCCGGCCCATAGGCGCTGCGCTCATGCGGCTTGCCGCTCTGCCCATGGCCGCGGGCATCGAGGGCGATGGTGCGGAAATGCGGCGCCAGCGCGCCGAAGACGCCGGGCCTGACCCACTGCCCTTCCAGGTTGGTGGTGTAGCCATGCAGGAGGATGACGGGCTCCCCCTGCCCTTCCTCGATGAAGCGGATCGGCACGCCGGCGCTGTCGAAGCGCCGCTCCTCCGCCGCGCGGGCGATGCTGGCGGCGAACGGCATGGCGAGCGCGGCCGAGACGACGGCACGACGGTTCATGGCACGCTTCCTTCCCCTCGGGGTGTCTTCCCCCGGGGAAAGCGCATCACCGGGGGCGGCGCGGGTCAAGCATGGCTGGAACTATGGGCGCCCATCGCCTATATGACCGGCGTCGGCTTGCCGACTATGGCGATAAACACGGTTCGGAATAAGCGTTGCGGACCCGGGGGCAGTGCCCGGCGCCTCCACCATTCCTCCTCTGCCTCGCGCAGGGGCGGAAAGTCCGGGGGCGAAACAGCTTCGACGCGCGTAGTAAAGGGATCGCTTTTGCCCGGCATTGTACCGCCGTTATCGGGCTAACCCTACAAGTGCGAACGATAACAGCCGCGAGGCTGTCGCACTCGCTGCCTAACAGGTAAGCGCGGTTCGGGGGGCACCGGGCAACAGAAGCCCCCCACTTCCTTTATCCTCGGCGGCGCCTCTTTCCCCAACAGCGGCGTCATCTTATGGTTGTATGCGAAGGGGTGCATCCATGAGCGACGAGGCCCGCCCGGCGCAGGGGCAGATTCCGTACGAACGTTGGACCGATGATGCGCTGCGCGAAGTGGTGGCAAGGTCGCTCGACCTGGCGGGCTCCAAGGGCCTGCCCGGCGACCATCATTTCTACCTGACCTTCCGCACGGACCATCCCGGCACCCGCGTGCCTGGCCACCTCAAGGCCAAGTACCCGCAGGAAATGACGGTGGTGCTGCAGCACCAGTTCGAGGCGCTGGTGGTGGACCGCGCCGGGGGCTTCTTCTCCGTCCGCCTCTATTTCGGCGGCGTGCCCTCCACGCTGGTGGTGCCCTTCGCGGCGCTGACCGGCTTCGCCGATCCCTCCGTCCGCTACGGGCTGCGCTTCCAGCCGCAGATGGATGCCATCCCCGCCCCCGCGCCGGAACCCGTGGCCGCCCCCGCGCCGGCCCCCGCCGCCGCCCCGGCCGCGGTGGAAGCCCCCGCGCAGGTCGTCAGCCTCGACGCCTTCCGCCGCCGCCCGGCGCGGGATTGAGGGCACGGCCAGGCCGCCCCGTTGGCGGCCCGGCCCCGCTGCGCTACCACCCGCGGATCACGTCGCGCGCCCAAGCCCCGGGCGCCGCCCACGGAGACCGCCCGTGACCGCACCGCTCGACCTCGACAGCCCCGTCATCGCGCCGACCCGCCCGGAAGGCTTCCGCTACAGCCCCATGCTGCCGCTGGGCGAGGATGCGACGCCCTACCGCAAGCTCGACATCGCCGGCGTCTCCACCGCCACCTGCGATGGCAGGACGGTGCTGAAGGTGAAGCCGGAGGCGCTGGAACAGCTGGCCTTCCAGGCGTGCAAGGACGTCTCCCACCTGCTGCGCCCGGCGCATCTCCAGCAGCTCGCCAATATCCTGAAGGACCCGGAGGCGAGCCCGAATGACCGCTTCGTGGCGCTGGACCTGCTGAAGAACGCCAACATCGCCGCCGGCGGCGTGCTGCCCATGTGCCAGGACACCGGCACCGCCATCGTCTTCGGCAAGAAGGGCCAGCGCGTCTGGGTCGAGGGCGATGAGGAGGAGGCGCTGAGCTACGGCGTCCACCGCACCTATACCGAGACCAACCTCCGCTATTCCCAGATGGCCCCCCTGACCATGTGGGAGGAGGTGAACACCGGCAACAACCTGCCGGTCGAGTTCTCCATCATGGCGCAGCCCGGCGACCACCACGCCGATGAGATGCACCTGATGTTCATCCTCAAGGGCGGCGGATCGGCCAACAAGACCTTCCTGTTCCAGCAGACCCGCGCCGTGCTGTCGCGCGACAAGCTGCTGAAGTTCCTGGAAGACAAGATCAAGACGCTCGGCACCAGCGCCTGCCCGCCCTATCACCTCTCCATCGTCATCGGCGGCACCAGCGCCGAGATGAACCTGAAGACCGTGAAGCTCGCCTCCACCAAGTGGCTGGACGCGCTGCCGACCGAGGGTTCCAAGGCCGGCCACGCCTTCCGCGACACGGCCTTCGAGGCCGAGGTCCACAAGCTGACCCAGAACCTCGGCATCGGCGCGCAGTTCGGCGGCAAGTATTTCTGCCACGACGTCCGCGTGGTGCGCCTGCCGCGGCACGGCGCGTCGCTGCCCATCGGCATCGGCGTCTCCTGCTCCGCCGACCGCCAGATCAAGGCGAAGATCACGCCGGAGGGCGTGTTCCTGGAGCAGCTCGAGCATGACCCCGCCAGGTACCTGCCGGAGGCGACGGACAGTATCCTCGGCGGCGATGTGGTCCGCATCGACCTGAACCAGCCGATGAGCGCGATCCGCGCCGAACTGTCGAAGCACCCGGTGAAGACCCGCGTGTCGCTCACCGGCACCGTGGTGGTCGCCCGCGACATCGCGCATGCGAAGCTGCAGGAGCGGCTGGACCGCGGCGAGGGCCTGCCCGACTACCTGAAGAACCACCCGGTCTATTACGCCGGCCCCGCCAAGACGCCGACGGGCTACGCCACCGGCAGCTTCGGCCCCACCACGGCCGGGCGCATGGACAGCTATGTCGAGGCCTTCCAGAAGGCCGGTGGTTCGCTGGTGATGCTGGCCAAGGGCAACCGGTCCAAGGCCGTGCTCAACGCCTGCAAGAGCTATGGCGGCTTCTACCTGGGCTCCGTTGGCGGGCCCGCGGCGCGGCTGGCGCAGGACTGCATCCGCAAGGTCGAGGTTCTGGAATACCCGGAGCTCGGCATGGAAGCCGTCTGGAAGATCGAGGTCGAGGACTTCCCGGCCTTCATCGTCGTCGATGACAAGGGCAACGACTTCTACGAGGGGCTGGAATAGCGCCATGCTGGAACTGCGCCCGAACTGCGAATGCTGCGGCGCCGACCTGCCGCCGGATTCCGACCGGGCGCTGATCTGCTCCTTCGAATGCACCTGGTGCCGGGACTGCGCGGCCACGCGCCTGCCCGGCGGTTTGTGCCCGAATTGCGGGGGGAACCTCGTCCCCCGCCCGATCCGCCCGGCGGGCAAGCTGGAGCGTTTCCCCGCCAGCACGGTGCGGAAGCGGAGCACGCTGCCGGCCTGCACGGGGGGCTGATCAGCCCGCCTTGCGCTCCCGCTGCGTGCCGACCCATTCACGCAGCGCGGCATTGATGCGGGTCTGGTAGCCCTTCCCACCGGCCTCGAAGAAGTCGATGAGGTCAGCATCCAGCCGCAGCGTGATCTGGCGCTTCACCGGCCGGTACATCCCGCCCCGCACCGCATCGCTCCAGTCCAGCACTTCCGGGATGTCGGAGGTGTCGATCGTCTCGTCCGGCATGGCCGCCAGTTCGCGCAGATGAGCCTCCATCTCAGGCGTCATCGGCGCTGAACTTCCCAGCGTGATACGCACGTCGCTCTCGGGGTGTCGCTCGTCTGGCTGATATGATCCGGACTTCTTCGTCATCGCCGCTCACCCATTGCGCGTGTACGACCAGGAGAACCAGCGGATTTGCACTGCTCGGCATGCCGATCGTCTGCCACCGCTGCTCATGGCGTGTGTCGTCCAGGCGCGTCCTGTGCGATGGGTCGTCGAAGACCCGGATTGCTGCCTCGAACCTGACACCATGCTTGCGCAGGTTGTCGGCGGCTTTCCATTCATCCCAGGAGAAACGCATGGATTGCTCACCTACGAAAATGTAGTTACAATGAGGCCATCCATCAACCCCCTCACCTTGGCCTGATCTCCACCGCCAGCACCTCCTCATCCGCCCGCGCCTTCGTCACCAGGTTCGCGCTGCCCGCATGGGCGGAGTGCACCAGTCCGACGCCGATGATCAGCGCCTCATCCACCGTCCGCTGCACCAGCGCCCGCAGCAGCCGGTTGCGCTCCGCATCGTCCAGCGTGGCCCGCGCCCGCGCGATCTCGGCATCCACCGCCGGCACGCCGTAGCCCGTGAAGTTCAGCGTGCCCAACCCCGGCACCGTCCCGTTGGTGTGGATCTGGGAACTCAGCAGGTAGGACGTCTCCCCGGTCAGGGACCCGAAGACGGTCACGAAGACCCCGTATTCCCGCCGGTTGCGCCGGGTCAGGAAGGTCGCCTGCGGCACCACCTCCACCGTCGTGCGGATGCCGATGCGGGTCCAGGCGGCCGCGATCGCCTGGCAGATGCGCGGCACGCGCGCCGGGGAGCAGAACAGGTTCAGCCCGAAGCCCTGCCCCCAGCCCGCCTCCGCCAGCAGGGCGCGGGCGGCGTTGAGGTCGGCCGCCGGCAGGGCGCGGTCCGGGATGGCGCCGAAGACGAAGGGCGGCACGGGCTGGTCGGTCGGCTCCGCATAGCCTTCCATGATCTGGCGCGCGATGCCGTCCCGGTTCAGCGCCAGCGACATGGCGCGGCGGACGCGCACGTCCCGCATCGGGTTCTGGCCGCCGGCCTCCACGCCGGGCGGGCTGGCCCGCTCCACATCCGGGTAGATGTTCACGGCGTAGATGGACGGGCTGGTGAACAGCGCCACGCGGCGATCGGCCGCGAGCCGCCCCGCATCCTGCAGCGGCACGTTGTTGATGAAGTCCACGTCGCCCGCCAGCAGGGCCGCGACGCGCGCCGGGTCGTTCGGGATCGGCGTCAGCACCGCCGTCTCCCACGGCACGCGCCCGCCCCACCATTCCTCGTTCCGCCGCAGCACCAGCGGCGCGTTGGTGGACCACGACCCCAGCTTGAACGGCCCCGTCCCGATCGCCGCCTGGCCGCTGTTGAATTCCGGATTGCCGAGCCCCGCCACGGCGCGCGGCACGATGAAGATCTGCGTCAAATTGGTGGGCAGGATCGGCAGCGGGCCGGAGGTGCGGATGCGGAAGACCAGGTCGTCCACCACCTCCACCCCCGTCACCCCGGACAGGTAGATGGAATAGGGGTTCGGGTTGCCCGGCACATTCGGCACCCGCTGGAAGCTGGCCGCGATATCGGCGGAGGTCAGCGGGCTGCCGTCATGGAAGCGCACGCCGGGGCGCAGCCTGAACTCCCAGGTGGTGTCGTCCACCACCCGCCAGGATTCCGCCAGGCCCGGGCGCAGCGCCATCTGGTCGTCGCGCATGACCAGCGTCTCGTAGATGTTCCGCAGCGCCCCGGTATTGGCCAGGTTGAGCAGCCAATGGGGATCCAGCGTGCTCGGCGGCGCCTGCATGCCGATCCGCAGCGTCTGCGCCGCGGCCGGCGGGGCCAGCGGGACGGCAAGCGCGAGTGACAGCCCGAAGGCCAGCCTTGTGACGAACCCCATGCAGCCCGATCCCCTCTTGTCCCGTCCGGGGCGTCAGAGTGCCACCCGCGGCGGCGCCGGGGCCAGGGGCAAGGCCCGCGAAAACGGTGGCGCCGGGCGCCGTGTTGCTGCTATGTTCTGTTCGCCACTGGCCCAGCCATGCCCCAGGCACCCCGGCGGCACCCCCGTGAATCGTGACTAAAGAGGCATAAACGGCATAATCGGCTAAATCCCCTAAATGCCTTTAGTGGCGCCCGCGCAACACCCTGGCACAACCGGTGGCTGCAAGTTGGTGGGTGGCGGCGGCGCCGGCCCTTCCGGCCGGCCCGTCCCTGCGATATGGCTTCCGCCACCAGCACCTCCCCCGGGAACCCGTCAGCCCATGGCCCGCCTCCGCTTCTCCTCCGGGAGCCGATTCGAGGAAGAGATCGGCTATTCCCGTGCCGTCATCGACGGCGACTGGATCTTCGTCTCCGGCACCACCGGCTTCGACTACGCGACGATGACGATCGAACCCGGCGTGATCGAGCAATGCGACCAGGCCTTCCGCAACATCGAAGCGGCGCTGCGCCAGGCGAATGGCCGGATGGACGATATCGTGCGCGCCAACTTCATCCTGCCGGACCGCGCGGATTGGCCGCCCTGCTGGCCCGTGGTGAAGAAGTGGCTCGGCCGGGTGCGCCCGGCCTCCACCATGATCGTCGCCGGGCTGCAGGCGCCGGAGATGCGGATCGAGATCGAAGTGACGGCCCGGCTGCGGCGCCGCGAAGGGGACAAGTAGCATGCGCTTCGCCGTGGACCGCCTGGACCACCTGGTCATCACCTGCCGCGACGTGGAAACCAGCGCCGGCTGGTACCAGCGCGTGCTGGGCATGGAGCGGGAGGAATTCGGCGAACAGCGCCGCACCGCGCTGCGCTTCGGCGGCCAGAAGCTGAACCTCCGCCCGAAGGAGGCGACGCAGCAGGCCTGGTTCTCCTCCGTCGTCGCGGAACCCGGCACGCAGGACCTCTGCTTCGTCGTCACCGTGGATGCCGACGACATCGTCAGCCACCTGCGCGGCTGCGGCGTGCAGGTGGAACTGGGCCCGGTGCCGAAGCAGGGCGCGCTCGGCCCCATGACCTCCGTCTATTGCCGCGACCCCGATGGCAACCTGATCGAGGTGGCGACCTATGGCGACCGCTTCCCGGAATAGCGACCATCGGCAAGCGTGATGGGCGGCCGCCCCGGCGGCTGCCTATCTGGCGGGACGGAGGGTCCCAACCATGACCGACGCTACCCGCACCGAGACCACGCGCACCGAGACGGACAGCCTCGGCACCATCGACATCCCGGCCGACCGCCTCTGGGGCCCGCAGACGGAACGCGCGCGGCGCCTGTTCCGCATCGGGACGGAACGCTTCCCGCCGGGGCTGATCCGCGCCGTCGGGCTGCAGAAGCAGGCGGCGGCGGAAGCCAATGCCAGGCTCGGCGAGCTGCCCGCCGACATCGCCGCCGCCATCGCCGCCGCGGCGGCGGAAGTGGCGGAAGGCCGCCACGATGCCGAATTCCCGCTGCCGGTCTGGCAGACGGGCTCCGGCACCCAGACCAACATGAACGCCAACGAGGTCATCTCGAACCTCGCCAACCGCGCCCTCGGCCAGCCCCTCGGCAGCCGCAGGCCGGTGCATCCGAATGACCATGTGAATCGCGGCCAGTCCTCCAACGACAGCTTCCCGACCGTCATGCATGTGGCGGCGGCGGAAGCGGTCTCCCGCCGCCTCATCCCGGCGCTCGGCGTGCTGCTGGCCAGCCTGTCGCGCCGCGCGCGCGAATGGGACGCCATCGTGAAGATCGGCCGCACCCACATGATGGATGCGGTGCCCGTCACCCTCGGCCAGGAAGCGGCCGCCTGGGCGCGGCAGGTGGAACACGGCATCGCGCGGCTGCAGGATGCGCTGCCGCGCGTGCTGGAACTCGCCCAGGGCGGCACCGCCGCCGGCACCGGCCTCAACCGCCACAAGGATTTCCCGCGGGTCTTCGCCGCGATCCTGGCGGAGCGCACCGGCCTGCCCTTCCGCCCCAACCCCAACCCCTTCGAGGGCATGGGCGCGCATGACGCGCTGGTGGAGCTGTCGGGCGCGATGAACACCATCGCCGTCTCGCTCAACAAGATCGGCAACGATGTCCGCCTGCTCGGCAGCGGTCCCCGCGCCGGCTTCGCGGAACTCGTCATCCCCGCCGATGGCCTGTCCAGCAGCATCATGCCCGGCAAGACCAACCCGACGCAGTCGGAGGCGCTGACCATGGTCGCCGCCCAGGTCATGGGCAACCACGTCGCCATCACCATCGGCGCGGCGCAGGGGCACCTGGAGCTGAACGTCTTCAAGCCCCTCATCATCCACAACGTCCTGCAATCCGCGGGGCTGCTGGCGGATGCGGCGGAAAGCTTCGCGGCCAACATGATCGACAAGCTGGCGCCCAACCACGCCCGCATCGCCGACAACCTGGCGAAGTCGCTCATGCTGGTGACGGCGCTCAACCCGCGCATCGGCTACGACAAGGCCGTCGCCATCGCGAAGCTGGCGCTGGCGGAGGACATCACCCTGAAGACCGCCGCCGCGCGGCTCGGCCATGTGAGCGAGGCCGATTTCGACCGCTGGGTGGTGCCGGCGGAGATGGTGCATCCCGGCACCACGCTGGATGGCGGTGGATGAGCGGGGGCGAGGGCCATCTGCGCAAGCGGTCCTTCCGCCTGGCCGGCCACCGCACCTCCGTCGCGCTGGAACCCGCCTTCTGGTCGGCGCTGGAAGCGATGGCGGCCGGGCGCGGCACCAGCCTCGCGGGGCTGGTCGCCGCCATCGATGCCGGGCGCACCGACCTCGCCATCCCGCTCTCCAGCGCGCTGCGGGTGGAAGCGCTGCGCGCCGCCTGTCAGGGGGGCATGACAGCGATGGTTGACAGCGATCCGGCCCCGTTAAGGTCCGCTTAATCCCGCCGGCTGAGACTATCGCCCACGCATTGGATGATCGGCTGGGCTGATGGGATTCTTCGGAGGCAGCGCGGATGCCGCGCTGGTATCGGCGATCGAACGGTCGCAGGCCGTCGTTGAATTCTCGCCCGCCGGCCGCGTGCTTCGCGGCAACGCCCTGTTCCTCCGCGCCATGGGGTATGAGGCGAAGGAGGTGGTGGGCCAGCCGCACGCGATGTTCATGCCGCCGGAGGACCGCGACGGCGCCGCCTATCGCGCCTTCTGGGCGGCGCTGCGCCGCGGCGAACACCAGGGCGGGGAGTTCCGCCGCATCGCCAAGGGCGGCCGCGAGGTCTGGCTGCAGGCCACCTACACGCCGATCCTCGGCCTCGGCCGGCGCGTCACCCGCGTGGTGAAGTTCGCCACCGACGTGACGGAAGCCAAGCGCAAGGCGGCCAGCGATGCCGGCCACATCGCCGCCATCCACCGAGTCCAGGGCGTGGTCGAATTCGCGCTGGATGGCACGATCCTCGATGCCAACGCCAATTTCCTCGCGGCGATGGGCTACGGGATCGAGGAGGTGCGCGGCCGCCACCACCGCCTCTTCATGCGGGATGGCGAACACCAGGCGCCGGACTACGCTGCCTTCTGGGCCGCGCTGCGCCAGGGGGAGGTCCGGGCCGGGGAGTTCATGCGACTGGCCAAGGGCGGGCGGGAGGTCTGGATCCAGGCCAGCTACAACCCGGTACTGGACCCGGCCGGCCGGCCCGTGAAGGTCGTGAAGTTCGCCACCGACATCACCGCCGCGAAGCGCCAGGCGGCGGATGACGCGGCCCAGATCGCCGCCATCAACCGCGCCCAGGGCGTCATCCAGTTCGCGCTGGATGGCACCATCCTCGCCGCCAACGCCAACTTCCTCTCCGCCACCGGCTATGAGGCGGAGGAGATCGTGGGCCGCCACCACAGCCTGCTGATGCCGCCCGGAGAAGCCGGGACAGAGGCCTATCGCGCGCTGTGGCAGGCACTCGCCCGGGGCGAGGTGCGCGCGGGCGAGTTCCGCCGCCACGGCAAGGGCGGGCGGGAGATCTGGCTGCACGCCACCTACAACCCGGTCTTCGACCCCGCCGGGCGCGTGACCAAGGTCGTGAAGTTCGCCACCGACATCACGGAGGAGATGCAGCGCCGGCGCCTCTTCGCGCTGCTTTCGCTGGTGACGGACGAAACCGACAACAGCGTCATCATCTGCGATGCCGCCGGGCGCATCGAATACGTCAACCGCGGCTTCAGCCGGATGACGGGCTACGCGCCGGCGGATGCGCTGGGCCGCAAGCCCGGCGACTTCCTCCAGGGCCCGCAGACGGACAAGGCGACGGTGGCGCGCATCCGCGACCGGCTGCGGGAAGGCGTGCCGATCTACGAGGAGATCCTGAACTACAGCCGCGCGAAGGAACCCTACTGGATCTCGCTGGCCATCAACCCGATCCGCGACACGGCGGGCCGGCTGCAGCGCTACGTCTCCGTCCAGGCCAACATCACCGCGACGAAGCAGCGCGGCCTGGAAGCCGCCGCCAAGCTGGACGCGATCGACCGGTCCAACATCGTCATGGAATGGGATGGCGATCGCCGCCTGGTGCGGGTGAACGACGCCGCCCTCGCCGCCCTCGGCCATGCGACGGAGCAGGAGGCGCTGCGCGCGCCCGACCTGGCCCATGACCGGGTCTTCGACGAAGCGCAGCGCGCCCGCCTGGCGAAGGGGGAGGCGCTGGCCCTGGCCGTGCAGCTGCGCCATGCCGAGGGCGCCGCGATCCACCTCTCCGCCACGGTCCAGCCGCTGCTGGGTGTGGAGGGACGGCAGGTGCGCACCGTGCTCTACGCCGCCGACGTCTCCGCCCGCCGCAAGGCGGTGCGGGAGACGGAGCGCGTGATGACGGAGGTGCTGGACCGCATCAATCGCGTCGCGACGGAGATCGGCGGCCTCTCCGCCCAGACCAACCTCCTCGCCCTCAACGCCACGATCGAGGCCGCGCGTGCCGGGGAAGCGGGCAAGGGCTTCGCCGTGGTGGCGGCGGAGGTGAAGACGCTGGCGGCGCGATCCGCCACCGCGACGGGGGAGATCTCCGCCCTCGTCTCCGACACCCGCAGCCGGATCGAGGACCTGATCGGGATGGCCTGAGGCCTACCCCCGCTCCGCCCGCCAGCGGGCCCAGGCCGCCGTCTCCGGCAGGGCGCGCGGGCCATCGGCCGGGCCGGTCAGGCGCAGGCCGAGGTCCGGCGCCTCCGGCGCCGCGGGCCGGGACAGGATCTGCAGGTCGAGCGCCCCGCGCGCCAGGTCGATCTCGCCCCCGATGGTCGCGGTGGCCCCGCCTTCCGCGGCCAGCCGCGCCTCCTCCAGCCGCAGCCGCCCGGCCAGCAGCCGGCCCGTCGCATCCAGCCGGTCGAAGGCGGTCGCGCCATCCAGCAGGGCGCGCCGCGTGCCGCGTTCCGCCGCGACCGCATCGGGCAGCGCCGTCGCCTGCGCCGCCGCCGCCAGGTCGAACCCCGCCACCACCCCGTCCCGCAGCCCGACCCCGACCCGCCCGGCCAGCGTGCCGAGCAGGGCCGAGGGCGAATGGCCGCTGGCGGAGACGGCGAAGACCGTGTCGCCGCGACCGGCAGTCAGGTCGATGGGCACGGCGAAGAGGGGTGCCGCGATGCTGGCGCCCGTCAGCCGCCCCTCCACCGCCAGGCGCGGCGGGGCCTGGCGATCCAGGTCGAGCGTCGCCAGCGCCTCCAGCTCCCCGCCCGCCAGGCGGGCCCGCGCGCCCTCCAGCCGCAGCCTTCCCTCGGCCAGCTTCAGCGTCGCGGCCGCCTGTTCGGCGACGACGCCCGCGACCTCGAGCCGCGCAGCCTCCAGCGCCAGCTCGGCATCGATCCCGGCCAGCGCCTCCAGCCCCAGCGGGTCTGCGCTGCGCCAGCCCGCGAAGGGCAGCGGCAGGCGTTCAGCGGCCAAGCGCCCGGTCAGGCGCGGCCGGCCGCCCAGCGCCAGGGCCAGGCCGCCCCGGGCGCGCAGCCCGCCCGCCACAAGCTCGAAGCTCTCCGCCGCGATCCCCTGCGGCCCGCCGGCCAGCGCGGCGATGAGGGAGAAGGACCCCTCCCCCAGCCAGGCCCCGGCATCGCTGCGGAAGGCCTCCGCCAGCAGCCGCGGCGCGCCGGGGTGGCGCAGCGTGACGCTGGCGCTGCCCCGGCGCTGCGGCAGGTCCAGCGTGCCGGAGGCTTCGAGCCGAAGCTCCCCCATCTCCGCCCCGCCGCGCAGCGCCAGCGCATCCAGCGTGCCGCCGCCGGTCAGGCGCAGCGCCAGCGGCATGCCCGCGATCGCGGTGCGGTCCGGCCATTCCCCCGGCACCAGCGCCAGCAGGCCGCGGCCGGAGGAGCCGCTCGCCTCCACCGTCAGGTCCTGGAGTCGCAGCTGGGGGGCCAGGGTGAGGACGCCGGAGGCGGTGACATCGGTTTCCGCCAGCCGGCCGGACAGGCGCCGCAGCGTCATCCGGCCATTCTCCAGCGCGCCGTCCAGGGAGGCCCGCTCCATCACCGCGCCGCCCAGCGTGACGCGGTCCGCCGCCAGGCGCAGGTTGAGATCGACGGGGCCGAGCGCGCGGCCCGCCTGCACCGGATCGAAGCCCTGCGGCAGCCAGCGCGCGAGGTCGAGGCGATCCAGCGTCAGCCCGATGCCCAGCGCCGGCCGCGCGCCATGCCGCAGCACGCCGGCGCCGGAGAGGCGCAGGTCGCCGATCGTCGCCGCCAGTTCGGGGATGGCGGCCTGCGCATCCTCCAGCACCAGGCGGAAGCGCCCCTCCCCCCGCCGCAGCAGGGACGGGTCCAGCTCCTCCACCGGCAGGCCGATGGCGCCGAGGCTGGTGCGCATGTCGGGCCCGGCGAAGCGGGCGCGGATCTCGAGCCGCCCGCCCGCCGTGGCGCCGGCGAACTCCAGCTCCGCCTCCCCGGGCAGCAGGACGGAGACGTCGGTCAGCGTCAGGCGCCCATCCTCCAGGAAGGCGGCGCCGCGGATGCGCCGCAGCGCGACACCCTGGAAGCTGCCGGCCTCCGCCGAGAGGTCGAGCGCCATGGGTACCGGCCGCGCCGCGCCCTGCCGCAGCGCCGCCACCCAGCCATCCAGGTCCAGCCGGCTGGCCACCAGCGCCACATCGAGCCGCGGCGCGGGCAGCAGGCGCAGCGCCACGGATCCGCGCGCCGGAACGCCGCCGACATCCAGCACCAGCTGGTCGGCCGCGATCAGCTCGGCCGAGGCATTGAGCCGCCCCGCGAGGCGGAACGGCAGGGCGGGCCCGGCCAGCAGGGCGGAGAGGTCCGGCCCGCGCGCCTCCACGCTGCCCTCGAACCCCGCGCCGGGCACCAGCACGCCGCGCGCCGTGCCGCTGGCTTCCGGCAGGGTCAGGGAGAGTTCGAGGGTCGCGACCCCGTCCCAGCCCGGCCGTCCCAGCGTGCCGGCGAAGCGCGCGGCGCGGCCCGCCCAGGTGAAGGTACCCGATGATTCGATCGCCTGCGCCAGGCCGGCGGAGGTCAGGCGGGCCGTCAGCCCCTCCAGCACCGCGTCGCCGATGCGCACCCGGCTGTTCTCCACCCGCGCATCCAACTCCGTGATCCAGGCGGGGGGCCGCAGCGCCAGCAGCGCGCCGGGCGGCCAGGGCAGCGTCAGCTCCGCGCCGACCAGCGCGATCTCCCGCGGGGCGAGGCGCCCGGCGAGCAGCGCCGCGAGGTCGAGCCGCACGCGCAGCAGCTGCGCGGTGACGCTGAATTCCTCCCCGGGATCGCCGATGGCGACGCCGCCGGCGCGCACCATGGGCTGGGGCAGCAGCAGCAGCTCGACCGGCCCGTTGAGCGTGACGGCGCGGCCCAGGCGGTCACTCGCCAGTTCCGCCAGCCGGCCGCGCCACGGCTCCCAATCCACCAGGCGCGGGCCGAGCCAGAGGCCCAGCCCGGCCAGCAGCAGAAGGGAGGTCAGCGCGGCGGCAAGGCGCTTCATCCGGCGGCCGGCGCGCCCCAGCCGCCGCCGCCCGGCGTCTCCAGCGCCAGCACGTCACCGGGCTGCAGCGCGGCGCGGTCGCAGCCCTGCATGGCGTGGATGCTGCCATCCACGCGTTCCACCCATTGCCGCCCGGGCGCGCCGGGCTGCCCGCCCCGCAGGCCATGCGGCGCGACGCGGCGGCGGGAGGCGACGATCACCGCCTCCATCGGGCGCAGGAAGCGGATGCGACGGCGGCTGCCATCCCCGCCCGGGAAGGCACCGGCGCCGCCGGAGCCGCGGCGGATGGAGAATTCCTCGAGCCGCACGGGATAGCGGAGTTCCAGCACCTCGGGGTCCGTCATGCGCGTGTTGGTCATGTGCGTCTGCACCGCGGCGGTGCCCGGGAAGCCGGGGCCGGCACCGGTGCCGCCGCAGACCGTTTCGTAATATTGGTAAACCGCGTCCCCGAACAGCAGGTTGTTCATCGTCGCCTGGGCGGAGGCGCAGGCGCCGAGCGCCGCCAGCAGCGCGTTGCAGGTCATCTGGCTGACCTCCGTATTGCCGGCGACGACCGCGGCACCGGGGCGGGGCGAGAGGAACGTCCCTTCCGGCACCACGATGTCGAGCGGCACCAGGCAGCCATCGTTGAGGGGAATCTCGTCCCCCACCAGGCAGCGGAAGCAGTAGAGGACGACGGCGCGGCAGACCGCGGCGGGGGCGTTGAAATTGTCGGGACGCTGCGGGCCTGTGCCGGTGAAGTCGATGGTGGCGCGGCGGTTCGCGCGATCCACCCGCACCGAGACCTTGAGCGGCGTGCCGTCGTCGATCGTCGTCTCGAAGGCGCCGTCCTGCAGGCGGTCCAGCACGCCACGCACGGCGGCCTCCGCATTGTCCATCACATGCTTCATGTAGGCGCGGACGGTATCGAGCCCGTAGTCCCGCACCGCGCGCTGCAACTCCTGCACGCCCTTCTCATTCGCCGCGACCTGAGCGGTGATGTCGGCCACGTTCACGTCGGGGCTGCGGGCGGGGTAGCGGGCGGCGGCCAGCAGTCCGCGGAACTCGGCTTCCCGGAAGCGGCCCTGCGAGACCAGCAGGAAGTCGTCGATGACGACGCCCTCCTCCTCCAGCGTCGCGGAGCCGGGGGGCGTGGAGCCGGGCGTCAGGCCGCCGATATCGGCGTGGTGGCCGCGCGAGCCCACGAAGAAGAGGATCTTCGTGCCGGCCTCATCGAAGACGGGGGTGATGACGGTCACATCCGGCAGGTGCGTGCCGCCATTGTAGGGGTTGTTCAGCGCGATCACGTCGCCCGGCCGCAGCGTGGCGCCGCGGGAGCGGATGACGGTGCGCACGCTTTCCCCCATCGCGCCGAGATGCACCGGGACATGCGGCGCATTGGCCACCAGGCGCCCGGCCTCATCGAAGATGGCGCAGGAGAAGTCGAGCCGTTCCTTGATGTTGACGCTGAGGGAGGTGTTCTGGAGGACGGCGCCGGTCTGCTCGGCGATCGACATGAAGAGGTTGTTGAACAGCTCCAGCATCACGGGATCGACGCGCGTGGCATCCGCCACGCGCGCGGCCTCCCGCTGCTCCGTCCGGCGCAGCACCAGGTGGTTCCGGGGCGTGACCTCCGCGGTCCAGCCGGGCTCGACCACCGTGGTCGCGATGGCTTCCCGGATCAGGGCGGGGCCGGCGATGCGGTCGCCGGCGCGCAGCGCGTCGCGGTCCAGCACCGGCGCCTGCCGCAGGGCGCCCGCGGTGAAGACCTGGGCGGTGGCGAGGCGCGGCAGGTCCTGCCCGGCGTCCCGCGGCGGCAGGGGCGCCTCCTCCACCGCTTCCCCGGGCGCGGTCACTTCGACGACGCAGGCTTCCACCACCACCGGGCGTTCCGGCGTGGCGAAGCCGAAGCGGCGGCGATGCGCTTCCGTGAAGGCAGCCAGCACCGTCGCGTGGTCGCCGAAGGGCACGGGCAGGAAGCTGTCGGTGCCGGCGTAGCGCAGGTGCAGGCGATGCGCGGCGCGCAGCGCGCCGGCCGCGGCCCCCTGGCGCACCAGCTCCGCGCGGCCCGCTTCCTCCAGCGCATCGAGCCGCGCGGCGAGCTCGGCCATGGCATCGGGCGCCAGCGGGGCCTCGACGGCCGCTTCCCGGATCGCGCTCTGGTCCGCGAGGCCCATGCCATAGGCCGAGAGGACGCCGGCGAAGGGGTGGATGAACACCGTCTCCATGCCGAGTTCGTCGGCCACCAGGCAGGCATGCTGGCCGCCGGCGCCACCGAAGCATTGCAGGGCGTAGCGGGTGACGTCGTGGCCCTTCTGGATGGAGACCTGCTTGATGGCGTTGGCCATGTTGGCGACGGCGACGCGCAGGAAGCCTTCCGCCACCGCATGCGGGTCCTGGGGCTGGCCGGTCGCGGCCTCGATCTCCGCCGCGAGCGCCTCGAATTTCTCGCGCACCACCCCGGCGTCCAGCGGCTGGTTGCCATCGGGGCCGAAGATGGCGGGGAACTGGGCGGGCTGGATCTTGCCGACCATGACGTTGGCGTCCGTCACCGTCAGCGGGCCGCCGCGGCGGTAGCAGGCGGGGCCCGGCACGGCGCCGGCGCTCTCCGGGCCGACGCGGAAGCGGGCGCCATCGAATTTGAGGATCGAGCCGCCGCCGGCGGCCACCGTGTTGATCGCCATCATCGGCGCGCGCATGCGCACGCCGGCCACCTGCGTCTCGAAGGCGCGCTCGAACTCCCCGGCATAGAGCGCGACATCCGTGCTGGTGCCGCCCATGTCGAAGCCGATGATCTTCTCCAGCCCCGCCATCGCCGCGGTGCGCGCGGCGCCGACGATGCCGCCGGCGGGGCCGGAGAGGATGGCGTCCTTGCCCTGGAAGGACCGCGCCTCCGCCAGCCCGCCGGAGGATTGCATGAAGTAGAGCCTGACGCCCGGCAGCTCCCCGGCCACCTGGTCCACGTAGCGGCGGAGGATCGGGGAGAGGTAGGCATCCACCACCGTCGTATCCGCGCGGGGCACGATGCGCGGCAGGGGAGAGGCCTCGTGGGAGAGGCTCACCTGGGTGAAGCCGGCCTCCCGCGCCAGCTCGCCGACGCGCTTCTCATGCGCGGGATGCGCCCAGGCATGCATGAAGGCGATGGCGACGGCGCGGATGCCATCTTCATGGGCGGCGGAGAGCGCGGCACGGGCGGCGGCTTCGTCCAGGGGCTCGATCTCCGTGCCATCCACGGCGATGCGCCCGCCCACTTCCGCCACGCGTTCCTGCAGCAGGTCCGGCAGCCGCACCTGCAGGTCGAACAGCCGGGGGCGGGCCTGGTTGCCGATGCGCGTCATGTCCGCGAAGCCGCGATTGACCAGCAGCAGCACGCGTTCGCCCTTGCGTTCCAGCAGCGCGTTGGTGGCGACGGTGGTGCCCATCTTCACCGCATCGACCAGCCCGGGCGGGATGGCGGCGCCATCGGGCAGGCCGAGGCAGGCGCGGATGCCGGCCACCGCGGCATCCCGATACCGGCCGGGATTCTCCGACAGCAGCTTGCGGGTTGTCAGGGTGCCGGCGGGATCACGCGCCACGATATCCGTGAAGGTGCCGCCGCGATCGATCCAGAACTGCCAGCCACCCATCGCGCATCCCCTTTGGCCGTTGATCACACCCCGGCAGCGGCCGCGCAAGGCCGGCCGGGCGATGCGGGCTTCATTGACAATTCGTCGATAAATCGTCAACGTTTTTCCGAAGAGCAGGAGGACCGCCCATGCCGAGTTCACGACGCGGGGAGCAGATCCCGGTGGTCTCTTCCGCCCATCTCGCGGCCGGGGCCTCCCCCGCCTTGTCGGAGGTGGAGTTCGGCCTGATCCTGGCCGGGCATGGCTTCGCCCGCTGGATGGTCCGCTGCATGGCGGCGGCGGGGCGGCCGGGCCTCTCCCCCACGGAAATTCTGGTGCTGCACACGGTCCGGCACCGCGACCGGCCGAAGCGCCTGGCCGACATCCTGCTGGTGCTGGACATCGAGGATACGCATGTCGCGACCTACGCCATCCGCAAGCTGGAGGAAGCCGGGCTGGTGACGACGGGCCGCGCGGGGAAGGAGAAGGTGGTGAGCGCGACGGAGGCCGGCAGCGCGCTCTGCGCCGCCTATGCCGGGGTGCGGGAACGGCTGCTGGCGGAACCGCTGCGGGGTTCCGGCCCCTCCGAGGAGCAGCTGTCGAGCGTGGCGCAGCTGCTGCGCGCCCTGTCCGGCTACTACGACCAGGCGGCGCGGGCGGCCGCGACGCTCTGACGGGGCCTGTGGCGCGCCGGGCAGCCGTGCTAGGACCGTCGCAGAGTTCATCGAGGCCGGCTTGAGCATCTGGGGCAAACTCATCGGCGGCGTGGCCGGCTTCGTCACCGGCGGGCCGCTTGGCGCCGTGGTCGGCGCGGCGCTGGGCCACGCGGCCGACAACGGCGTGATGCCGGGGCGGCAGATCGGGCCGGGGGCGGCGGACCTGGCCGCCTTCCTCGGCAACCGGGAAACGCTGTTCGCCATCTCCGTGATCGTGCTCTCGGCCAAGCTCGCCAAGGCGGATGGGCCGGTGAAGCGGGAGGAGATCGACGCCTTCAAGGCGATGTTCCGCATCCCGCCCGAGAACCTGCGCGAGGTCGCGCAGATGTTCGACGAGGCGCGCAAGGATGCCGAGGGCTGGGAGCCCTTCGCGGAGCGCATGGGCGAGGCCTTCGCCGACAACCGCGCGCTGCTGGAGGATGTGCTGACGGCGCTGTTCCACATCGCCCGCGCCGATGGCCCCGTGACCAAGGGCGAGCTGCCGGTGCTGCAGGGCGTGCATCTGCGCTTCGGGCTGGACCACGGGGCGTGGGAACGCGCCAAGGGGGGCGGCCAGCCCGGCGGCGCGGCGCAGCGCGCCACCGAGGACCGGGACGCCTTCGCCGTGCTCGGCCTGACGCCCGCCGCGACGGATGAGGAAGTCCGCCAGGCCTGGCGCAAGCTGATGCGGGAGAACCATCCGGACGGCCTGGCCGCCCGCGGCGTGCCGCCCGAATTCGTGGACCGCGCGACGCGCAAGGTGGCGGAGATCAACGCCGCCTGGGACAAGATCAAGCGGCAGCGCGGCCTGTAGGAAGCGGCTTCGGACCATGCGCATCCGCGACCTGCCAAGCCCGAACCAGGATGACCGCCCGGCGGGCCAGGCGATCGACATGCTGGTGCTGCACTACACCGGGATGGAAAGCGGCCAGGCCGCGATCGACCGGCTGCGCGATCCCCTCGCCGCCGTCTCCTCCCATTATGTGGTGGAGGAGGATGGCACCGTCTTCCGCCTGGTGGAGGAGGAGCGGCGGGCCTGGCATGCCGGCATCTCCCACTGGCGGGGCGCCAGCGGGCTGAACGGCCGCAGCATCGGGATCGAGATCGTCAATCCCGGCCATGAATTCGGCTACCGCCCCTTCCCCGCCCTGCAGATGGCGGCGGTCTGCGACCTCTGCCTCGATATCCTGGCGCGGCATCCGATCGCGGCGCGGGACGTGGTGGCGCATTCGGACGTGGCGCCGGACCGGAAGGAGGATCCGGGGGAGCTGTTCGACTGGCAGGGCCTGGCGGCGAATGGCGTCGGGCTGTGGCCGGGCAACGCGGCGCCGCAGGCCAAGGGCGATGCGATCGAGCTGCTGGGCGCGATCGGATACCGGACGGACCTGCCTTTGCCCGTGCTGCTGCGCGCCTTCCAGCGGCATTGGCGACCCTCCCGCGTCGATGGGCAGCTGGATGGCGCGACGCTGAGGCGGCTGCGCACGGTCGCCGCGGCGGCGGGATGAGCGCGGCGCGCGTCGCCGCCATCCTGGCCGGCAGCGCGGCGCACCGGGATGCCTTGCAGGCCCTGGCGCTGGCGGGCCCGCGCGGCGCCTGGATCGGCGCCGGCTTCGTGCGCAACGCGGTGTGGGATGCGCTGGCGGGGCGGCGGCCGGAGGTCGCGACGCTTTCCGACATCGACGTGGTGCATTGGGACGATGCCGCCCCCGATGCGGCGTTCGAGGGCGCGTTGCGCGCGGCGCGGCCAGCGCTGCCCTGGTCGGTCACGCATCAGCGCGGCATGGCGGCGGCGAACGGCCATGCGGCGTATCGCGACGTCGCCGAGGCGCTGGCGCATTGGCCGGAGACGGCCACGGCGGTCGCCGCGCGGCTGGTGGCCGGCCGTGTGGAGGTGCTGGCGCCGCTCGGGCTCGATGACCTCATGGCGCTGGTGGTGCGGCCCGGGCCGGCCCATGCGGCGTGCCCGGCGGTGGTGCGGGCCAGGCTGCGGGCGAAGGATTGGACGGCACGCTGGCCCGGCTTGCGCATTATCGGCCTGGCGCACGATTGACCGCGGGCGCCGGAAGCGCGAGAGGGAGCGCGGTGCCGGGTGGCTGGGCGACCGCTGGCGCCGGAGAGATCCGGTGCTGGAGGAAAGTCCGGGCTCCACGGGAATACGGTGCCGGTCAACGACCGGCGGGGGTCAAACCCCAGGGAAAGTGCCACAGAAAGCAAACCGCCGCGGCGTGGCGACACCCCGCGGCAAGGGTGAAAGGGTGGGGTAAGAGCCCACCGCATCCACGGCAACGTGGATGGCATGGTAAACCCCACCGGGAGCAAGGCCGAATAGGGGTGGCCGGCAGTGCGGCGCGGGGTTCGCCCCCGTCGCGGATGCAGGGGCGTTCCCGCCCCGCCGCCCGGGTTGGCCGCGAGAAGCCTGCGGCGACGCAGGCTCCAGAGGAATGGTCGTCCACTGCCTTCGGGCGGGGACAGAACCCGGCTTACAGGCCACCCGGCACCAGTTTTCCCCGTTATTCACAGGCTGTGGGGCGTCGCCCAAGGAACAAATGCGGAAGGAACATAACGTATACTGTATTGTATTTTTCTTCTCTCGCGCGGTCCCAGAACCAGGGTCTACAGTGCTGGAAATGCTTACTTTTCACTCTGCCGTTTAGGTTCCGTTAACGGTATTTCCCCTTGTCGTCCCGCCGAAACCCATGCTATCCCAAGCCATCCCGTGAGGGACCCGGCTCGGGGGGGCATTATGGGTCTCAAGGGGGATGGTCGGGTGAGCCGGCGGGGTCGGGGGGCCTCGCCGGCCGCTGAGCGGGGGACGATAGCCGAAAGGCTGTCGATGGGGGCAGCAGCATAGCGCGATGACCCAGTTCGTGGGCACGCATTTCGGAAAGCGGGACGCCAAGGGCCGCATTTCCGTGCCCGCGCCCTTCCGCGCCGAGCTTGAGGCTGCCGCCACGAACCAACTCGTCTTCCGCGTCTCCCATCAACATCCCTGCATCGAGGCCCGCAGCCGCGCCGTGTTCCAGCAAATGCTCGACAGCATCCTGCGCCTCGACCACTTCTCCGAGGAGCGCGAGGCGCTCGAAGCCGGCATCGTCGCGGACAGCATGATGCTGCGCATCGATGGCGAAGGCCGCCTGGTGCTGCCGGAGGACATGGCGGACGAGGTCGGGCTGAAGGGCGACCTCGCCTTCCTCGGCAAGGGCGATCGTTTCGAGATCTGGGATGCGGCGGCGGCGCGGGCGCATGTCGCCGCGGCGAAGGCGCTGGTGCGCGAACGTCGCCTCACGATTGCAGCGACGCCTCTCAACACGAATCCGAAGAGCGTGCCATGACGGGCCACGTTCCCGTCATGCTGGAGGAAGTGCTGGCGACATTGCAGCCCCGCGCTGGTGCAACCTATCTCGACGCCACCTTCGGCGGCGGCGGTTATGCGCGCGCGATCCTCGATGCTGCCGACTGCACCTTGTGGGCGCTGGACCGCGATCCCGATGCCATCGCGCGCGGCGCGGCGCTGGCCTCGTCGTATCCTGGCCGGTTGCATCTGGTGGAAGCGCGCTTCGGCGACATGCTGGATGCGCTGGCGGGGCGCGGCGTCGAGAACCTCGATGGCGTCGTGATGGATCTCGGCGTCTCCTCCTTCCAGCTCGACGAGGCGGAGCGCGGCTTCTCCTTCCGGGCGGACGGGCCGCTCGACATGCGGATGGGGCGCAGCGGGCCGTCGGCGGCGGACCTCGTCAACACGCTGGATGAGGGCGCGCTGGCCACCATCATCAAGGAATTCGGCGAGGAGCGGCATGCGCGCCGCGTCGCCCGCGCGATCCTGCGCGAAAGGGCGGTGGAGGCCATCACCACCACCGCGCGGCTGGCGGGCATCGTGCGCGCCGCCGTGCCGCGCGACCCCTCCGGCATCGATGGCGCGACGCGGTCCTTCCAGGCGCTGCGCATCGCGGTGAACGACGAGCTCGGTGAGATCGAGCGCGGGCTGGAACAGGCGATGGGGCTGCTGGCGCCGGGCGGGCGGCTGGTCGTCGTCGCCTTCCATTCGCTGGAGGACCGGCTGGTGAAGCGCGCCATGGTGGCGGCCGCCGGCCGCGGCGGCCATGCCTCCCGCCACGATCCCGCCTCGCTCCTGCCGCGCGGGGAAGCGGACTTCGCCCTGCTGACGCAGCGTGCGCTGCGGCCGGGCGAGGCCGAGACCGCCAGCAACAGCCGGGCGCGTTCCGCGCGCCTGCGGGCCATCGAACGTCGCGCCGCGTCCCAGGGAATGCCGTCATGATCCGGCCCTTCACCTTTGTCTGCTTCGCGGCCTTCGCGGGTGCCGGCGCCTGGCTCTACCAGGTGAAGCACCATGTCGCGACCTATGACCGGGAGCTGCGCGAGATCCGCCGGCAGACGGAGCAGACGCGCGACCGCATCTCCATCCTGCGCGCGGAATGGGCCCTGCTGAACGAACCCGACCGGCTGCGCCAGGTCGCCACGCGGCACCTGCCGCTGGAGCCGATGCAGCCGACCCAGTTCGCCCGGCTGGCGGAGATGGAGCGACGCCTGCCGCAGGCCGTGGCCTTCGCCGGCCCGCCGAACCTCTTCGCGCCGCCGGAGCCGCCGCGCCATGCGGGGACGGTGATGATGGCGGCCGCCCAGGCGCCCGCCCCCGCCCGGCCGGCCGCCGCGACCCCGGCGCCCGCCCCGGCCGCCGCGCAGGCCCCGGCGCGCAACGCCCCGGACCCGCGCGCGCCGGAAGCGCCGGCGCTGCAGGCACTGGCCGCGACCGTGGCGGCGCAGCGCGCCACGCAGACCACGGTGCCGCCGCCCGTGCCGCCGCGCCCGGCGCCGCTGCGGGACGTGGCGCCGCGCGC
Source organism: Falsiroseomonas ponticola (assembly GCF_016805305.1). Lineage (GTDB taxonomy): Bacteria > Pseudomonadota > Alphaproteobacteria > Acetobacterales > Acetobacteraceae > Falsiroseomonas > Falsiroseomonas ponticola. The sequence continues at coordinate 371,345 of NZ_JAERQN010000004.1, forward strand.
GCCCTCCCCCACCCTGGCGCAGCTGACGCCGGGCGTGATCCGCCAGGCCTCGGCGGCGCCCGTCGCCCCGGCCATCCCGGCCGCGACGCCCGCCGCCGCGCCGCGCCCCGCCCCCGCGCCCGCCCCGGTGCAGGCCGAGCCGGTGCGCGTCGCCCGCGCCGCGCCGCCGCCGGCCCCGGCGCCTGCGCCCGCGCCGCCCACCTTCGTCTCGGCGCTTGGCGGGGGCTCCAGCCTCGGCCGGCCGGCGCTGGCCCCGCCCGTGCCGTTCGGCGCGGCTTCCGCCGCCACGCTGGGTGGCCTCGCGCCCCCGCAGCCGCGCTGACCCGCTGATGAACCCCCTTCCCCCCGCCCCGGACGCCGCCCCCATCGGCCGCACCATCGGCCGTGATGCGGCGCCGCGCACGGCGCTGGTCCGCGTGCCGCGCCCGGAACTCGCGCGGCGGGCGGTGCTGGAGCGCAGCCGCCGGCGGCTGGTGGTCGCGGCCGGGGGGTTCGGCCTGCTCTTCGCCGTGGTCGGCTTCCGGCTGGCCGATGCCACGCTGATCTCGCCCGCGGAGCCGCGCCGTCTCGCGGCCATGTCGCGCCTCGACGTCGCGCCGCAGGAACACCTGCCCGGGCGCGGCACCATCGCCGACCGCAATGGCGAGATCCTGGCCGTCTCGCTCCCCGTCACCGCGCTCTACGCCAATCCGCAGGAGATCGAGAACCCGGCCGAGGCGGCGCGGCGCCTGGTGCGCGTGCTGCCGCAGCTGGATGTGGAACGGCTGACCGCGCGGCTGTCCGGCGAACGGCAATTCGCCTATGTCGCCCGGGCGCTGACGCCGCGCGAACAGCAGGCGGTGAACTCGCTCGGCATCCCCGGGCTCTACTTCCAGCAGGCGGAGCGGCGGGTCTATCCGCAGGGGCGTTCGGCCGCCCATATCCTGGGCGGCGTCGATGTGGACGGCAACGGCACGGCGGGCGTCGAGAAGTATTTCGACGAGCGGCTGCGCCTGCGGCGGGGCGACCAGCTGCGGCTTGCCATCGATGTGCGCGTGCAGCTGGCGCTGCGCGATTCCGTGCAGCGCGCGATCACGGAGTTCAACGGCATCGGCGGCGCCGGCATCCTGATGGATGTCCAGACCGGCGAGGTGCTGGGCATGGTGTCGCTGCCGGATTTCGACCTGGCCGAGCCCGCGCGCATCGACAACACGCCGCAATCGCGGGAGGAGCAGGCGCAGAACCCGCGCTTCAACCGCGCGACCGTGGGCGTCTATGAGCCCGGCTCCACCTTCAAGCTGCTGACCACCGCGATGGCGCTGGAACTCGGCACGGTGAATGTGTGGGGCGGCTACGATGCGTCCCGCCCCATCCGCTACGGCCGCTTCACCATCAATGACTTCCGCGGCAAGAACCGCTGGCTGGCGGTGCCGGAGATCCTGGCCTACTCCTCCAACCTCGCCTCCGCCCACATGGCCGCGGCCGTGGGGCCGCAGCGGCACCGCGACTTCATGGTCCGCATGGGCATGGGCAGCCGCCTGCCCGTGGAGCTGCCGGAGACGGCGGTGCCCCTGATCCCGAGCCCGAACAACTGGCGCGAGATCAACACCATGACGATCGGCTTCGGCCACGGCATCTCCGTGACGCCGCTGCATGTCGTGACCGGCATCGCCGCCGTCGCCAATGGCGGCATCCTGCGCCCGCCGACCCTGATGGCGCGGGAGCCCGGCGTGGCGGTGGAGGGCACGCGGGTGCTGAGCGAGCGGACCTCCGACACCATGCGCCGGCTGATGCGCCTGGTGGTCACGGAAGGGTCGGGCAAGAGCGCGGATGTCCCGGGCTACTTCGTCGGCGGCAAGACCGGCACGGCGCAGAAGACCGGCCCGCGCGGCGGCTACCTGGAGAACAAGCGCATCGCGGCCTTCGTCGGCGCCTTCCCGATGAACGCGCCGCGCTACGCGCTTTACGTCATGGTGGACGAGCCGAAGCCCAACGCGCGCAGCCAGGGCTATGCCACCGCCGGCTGGGTGGCGGCGCCGGCGGCGGGCATGGTCGTCCGCCAGGTCGCGCCCATCCTCGGCATGGCGCCGGAGACGGAGCGGATGGCGGAGATCCAGGCCTCCATCGCCATGCCGCTGCAGCCCGGGCGGCCACCGGCGGCGCGGCCGGCCGGCGCCCCTGCCCCCGCGGCGGCCCCGCCCGCCCGCCCGACGCCCGCCGTGCAGCCGGCGGCGCCCCCCGCCCCGCAACCCGCGCCGCGCGTGGCGCCCACCGCGCCGACCGCCGCCGCCCCCGCCCGCGCCGCGGAGGCCCCCAGGCCCGCCGCCGCGCCCCCCGCCGCGCAGCGGGAGGCGAGCCTTGCGCCCCGATGACGGCCCGACCATGCGCCCGCTTCCCGATCTCCTGCGCGGCGTGCCGGGCCTTGACCTGCCAGCGGGCCCGCTGCCCGCGATCGCGGGGCTGACGGCCGACAGCCGCCAGGTCAGGCCCGGCTTCCTCTTCGCCGCCCTGCCCGGCAGCCAGGCCGATGGCCGGCGCTTCATCGGCGCCGCGGTCGCCGCCGGCGCGGTGGCGGTGCTGGCGCCCGCCGGGACCGGCTGGCCGGACGGCATCCCTGCCCGGCCGATGATCCGGGCGGCCGACCCCCGCCGCGCCCTGGCGCAGCTGGCGGCGGGCTTCCATGGGCCGCAGCCCGCGACGCTGGTCGCGGTGACCGGCACCAACGGCAAGACCAGCACGGTCGATTTCCTCCGCCAGCTCTGGACGCTGGCCGGGGGCCGCGCGGGGTCGATGGGCACGCTCGGCCTGGTGGCGCCCGGCTTCCCGCCCGGGCCTTCCCTGACGACGCCGGACCCGGTGGCGCTGCATGGCACGCTCGCGGCGCTCGCCCGGGGCGGCGTCGAAGCCGTGGCGATGGAGGCATCCTCCCACGGGATCGAGCAGCGCCGGCTGGATGGCGTGGTGCTGGCGGCTGCCGGCTTCAGCAACCTGACGCGCGACCACCTCGACTACCACGGCAGCATGGCGGCCTATCGCGCCGCCAAGCTGCGGCTGTTCGACACGCTGCTGCCGGAAGGCGCCGCGGCGGTGGCGAATGCGGATATGGAGCCGGAGACGCTGGGCGCGCTGCGCGCCATCGCGGCGCGCCGGCACCTGCGCCTGCTGACGGTGGGCGAAGCCGGGGAGGCGCTGCGCCTGGCCGACCACGCCCCCCTGCCCGCCGGGCAGCGGATCCGGGTGGCGGGGATGGGCGAGGATCGGGAGGTCACGCTGCCCGTCCCGGGCCGCTTCCAGGCCGACAACGCGCTGATGGCCGCGGCGCTGGCGATCGCCACGGGCATGCCGGCGGGCCAGGCGCTGGACCTGCTTTCGGGCCTGCGTGGCGTGCGGGGCCGGATGGAACTGGCGGCCCGGCTGCCGAATGGCGCCGCCGTCTATGTGGACTACGCCCATACGCCGGATGCGCTGGAACGGCTGCTGGTGGCGCTTCGGCCCCATGTGGCGCCGGGCGCGCGGCTGCATGTGCTGTTCGGCGCCGGCGGTGACCGGGACCCGGGCAAGCGGCCGCTGATGGGCGCGGCCTGCGCCCGCTTCGCCGATCGCTGCTGGGTGACGGATGACAACCCGCGCAGCGAGGATCCGGCCGCCATCCGCGCCGCGGTGCTGGCCGGCTGCCCGGGCGGGATCGATGCCGGGGACCGGCACGCCGCCATCGCGCTGGCGCTGTCCGACCTCGGCCCCGGCGATGTGCTGGCCGTGGCAGGCAAGGGGCATGAAAGCGGGCAGACCATCGGCGGCGTGACGCTGCCCTTCGACGACGCCGAGGTCGTGCGCGGCCTGGCCGGGGATGTGGCGGCATGAGCATGCTGTGGGACAGCGCCGGGCTGCGGGACGCCACGGGTGGCACGATCGGCGCCGATGTCGCGATCACCGGCGTGTCGATCGACAGCCGCTCCGCCGGGCCGGGGGACCTGTTCATCGCGCTGCGCGACGCGCGGGACGGGCATGATTTCGTGGCGGATGCGCTGGGCCGCGGGGCGGCCGCCGCCATGGTGGACCGGGACCCCGCGGGTGTACCGCCCGGGGCGGCCCTGCTGCGGGTGGGCGACACGCTGGCGGGGCTGACGGCGCTGGGCGATGCCGGGCGCCGGCGCGCCACCGGGCGCTTCGCCGGGGTGACCGGCAGCGTCGGCAAGACGACGACGAAGGAGATGCTGCGGGCTGCCCTGTCGGTGCAGGGGCCGACCCATGCGGCGGTCGCGAGCTACAACAACCATTGGGGCGTGCCGCTGACGCTGGCGCGCATGCCCGCCGGCAGCGCCTTCGGCATCATCGAGATCGGCATGAACCATCCCGGGGAGATCGCGCCGCTGGCGCGGCTCGCCCGGCCGCATGTCACGGCCATCACGGCGATCGAGGCCGCGCATATCGGCCATATGGGCAGCCTGGAGGCGATCGCGCGGGAGAAGGGCTCCATCATGGAGGGCCTGCTGCCCGGCGGCATCGCCGTGCTGCCGGCCGAGAGCCCCTTCCTGCCCCTGCTGCGCGACCTGGCCCAGGGGGCGGCCGTGATGACCTTCGGCGCCGGGGGCGATGCCCGCGCCACGGGGATGGAGCCCGATGCCGAGGGCACCACCATCACCGCCGACATCGCGGGCCGCGTGCTGCGCTTCCGGCTCGGCACCCCCGGGCTGCACATGGCGCGCAACGCCATCGCCGCGCTGGCGGTGGTGCAGGCGCTGGGCGCGGATGTGGCGGCCGCGGCGGCCGCGCTGGCCGATTTCCGGGCCCTGGCCGGGCGGGGCGACCGGCAGCGGATCCGCACCCCCGATGGCGGCAGCGCCACCCTGCTGGACGAGGCCTATAACGGCCAGCCCCCCTCCATGCGCGCCGCGCTCGCCCTGCTGAAGCTGCTGCCGGCGCGGCGGCGGGTCGCGGTGCTGGGCCAGATGGGGGAGCTCGGCGACTTCGCGGTGGCCGAGCATGCCGCGCTCGGGCCGCATATCGCGGAATCCGCGGATCTGGTCTTCGCCTGCGGCCCATTGATGCAGCACGCCCTGGCTGCCATTCCCGCCGCCCTGCAAGGGGGCTGGGCCCCCACGTCACGGGACCTCGTCCCCCTCGTCCTCGACGCGCTGCGCGACGGCGATGCGATCCTCGTCAAGGGCAGCCTGGCCACGGGCATGAAGACCGTGGTGCAGGCGCTGACCGAAAGTGCTTCCCGATGATCTTCAACCTGCTCTCGCCGCTGGCCGACGAGTTCATCCTGTTCAACCTGATCCGCTACACGACCTTCCGCGCCGGCGCGGCGTGCATGACGGCGCTGTTCGTGGCACTCGCCTTCGGCCCGTGGCTGATCCGCTTCCTGCGCGCGCGGCAGAATGGCGGCCAGCCGATCCGGGAGGACGGGCCCCAGAGCCACCTGCTGACGAAGAAGGGCACGCCGACCATGGGCGGCGTGCTGATCCTGCTGTCGCTCTCCGTCTCCACCCTGCTGTGGGCGGATCTGCGCAACGGCTATGTCTGGGCCGTGCTGATGGTGACGCTGGGCTATGGCGCGCTGGGCTTCGCGGATGACTGGCTGAAGGTCACGAAGCGCAACACCAAGGGCGTGTCCGGCCGCCAGAAGCTGATCGTGCAGGCGCTGATCGGGCTGGCGGCGGCGCTGTGGATGGCCTGGCTGATGCCGCCGCACCTGGCGGACAAGCTGGCCGTGCCGTTCTTCAAGGAAGTACTGATCCCCTTCAGCATCGTCTTCCCGGCCCTGGCCATGCTGGTGATGATGGGCGCCTCCAACGCCGTGAACCTGACCGACGGGCTGGATGGCCTGGCGATCGTGCCGGTGATGATCGCGGCCGGCGTCTTCGCGCTGATCGCCTACCTCGTCGGCAACCGCATCTTCGCGGACTACCTGCAGCTGCATGCGGTGCCGGGGTCCGGCGAGCTGGCGGTGTTCTGCTCCGCGCTGATCGGCGCGAGCCTCGGCTTCCTGTGGTTCAACGCGCCGCCGGCCGCGGTCTTCATGGGCGATACGGGGTCCCTCGCGCTCGGCGGCGCGCTGGGCGCCGTGGCCGTCGCGACCAAGCATGAGGTGGTGCTGGCGATCGTCGGCGGGCTGTTCGTGGTGGAGACGGTGTCCGTCATCATCCAGGTCTTCTGGTACAAGCGGACGGGCAAGCGCGTCTTCCTGATGGCGCCGCTGCACCACCATTTCGAGAAGAAGGGCTGGGCGGAGCCGACCATCGTGATCCGCTTCTGGATCATCGCCATGGTGCTGGCGCTGATCGGCCTGAGCACGCTGAAGATCCGATGAGCGATTTCCGCCCCTTCGCCGGAGAGCGCATCGCCGTGGTCGGCCTGGGCAAGGCCGGGCTGCCGGCGGCCGCGCGCCTGGCGGCCTGGGGGGCGGAGGTGACGTGCTGGGATGACCGGGCGGAGGGACGCCAGGCGGCGGAGGCGGCGGGTTTCACGCTGCGCGACCCCTCGGCCGGGCCCTTCACCCAGGATGCGCTGCTGCTGTCGCCCGGCATCCCGCATACGCTGCCGAAGCCGCACCCGGCCGCGGAGCACGCGCGGGCGGCGGGGCGGCCGATCCTGTGTGACGTGGAATACCTGTTCCGGGCGGTGCGCGCGGCGGGCAGCGCGGCGCGCTTCGTGGGCATCACGGGCACCAACGGCAAGTCCACCACGACGGCTCTGCTGCACCACCTGCTGGTGGGCGCGGGGCGGGTGTCCGAGGTGGGGGGCAATCTCGGCCCGGCGGCACTCGGCCTCAACATGTTGGGGTCGGAGGGGACCTACACCCTCGAAATGTCGTCGTACAGCTTGGAGCGAATCGCGACCGTCGGGTTCAACGTGGGGGTTATGCTGAACCTCAGCCCCGATCATCTCGACCGCCATGGCAGCATGGCCGGCTATGCCGCTGCGAAGGCGAATGTCTTCGCGCGCCAGGGCCGGGACGACGTCGCGGTGCTGGGGCAGGATGATGACTGGTCCAGGGGCATGGCGCGCGCGGTGACGGCGCGGCTGGTGCCGGTTTCGGGCCTGCGGGCCGTGCCGGGCGGGGTCTGGGCGGCCGGGCCCCTGCTGCGGGACGAGGCGGGGACGATCGCGGATCTGCGGGACGCGCCCGCCCTGCCGGGCACGCACAACGCCCAGAACGCGGCCGCCGCCACCGCGGCGGCGCTGGCGCTGGGGCTGGACCGGGGCGGGATCGCCGCGGGCCTCGCCAGCTTTCCGGGCCTGCCGCACCGGCAGGAGCGGGTGGGCGGCCTGCGCGGCGTGGTCTTCGTGAACGACAGCAAGGCGACCAATGCGGACAGCGCGGCGCGGGCGCTGGCGTCCTATGGCCGCGTCGTCTGGATCGCGGGCGGCATCGCGAAGGAGGGGGGCATCGAAAGCCTGGCGCCCTTCTTCCCACGCATCGCGCGGGCCATCCTGATCGGGCGCGATGCGCCGGCCTTCGCCGCCACGCTGGCGGCGCATGGCGTGGCGCATGAGGTGGCGGGCACGCTGGATGCGGCCTTGCCGGCGGCGGCGGCGGCGGCCTTCGCGGGCGCAGCACCGGTGGTGCTGCTGTCCCCGGCCTGCGCTTCCTTCGACCAGTTCAGCGGCTTCGACGCGCGCGGCGACCGCTTCCGCGCCCTGGTGCAGGCCATGGGCGCCACCGATATCGGGAGGGCGGCATGATCCAGGTTTCACGCGCCGATACCTCGACCCTCGGCCGCTGGTGGTGGACGGTCGATCGCTGGACGCTGGCGGCGCTGCTGGCGCTGATCGGCTTCGGCTACGTGATGATGCTGGCCGCGAGCCCGGCGGTGGCGGAGCGCATCGGCGCATCGTCGCGCAACATGTTCTTCCTGCGCCAGATCTTCTACCTGGCCATGGCGGCGGCCGTGCTGATCGCGGTGTCCATGCTTTCGGTGAAGCAGGTGCGCCTGCTCGCCTGGGTCGGGCTGATCGGCGCCATCGGGATGGTGGCGGCGACGCTGCTGATCGGCGTCGAGATCAAGGGCGCGCGGCGCTGGATCGCGCTGCCGGGGCTGGGTTCGCTGCAGCCGTCGGAGTTCCTCAAGCCCTGCTTCGCCGTGGTGGCGGCCTGGCTGATCGCGGAAGGCAAGCTGAACGGGCGCTGGGGCGCGACGCTGCTCGTGCTCGGCATCTTCGTCGTCATCGCGGGGCTGCTGAAGGGGCAGCCCGATATCGGCATGCTGCTGGTGGTGACGGCCGTCTTCTTCGCGCAGTTCTTCGTGGCGGGGCTGAACCTGTTCATCGTGGGCTTCTTCGGCGCGGCCGGCGTGGCGCTGGCGGGGCTCGCCTACATGATCTTCCCGCACGTCCAGTCGCGCGTGCACCGCTTCCTCGACCCCGCCGCGGGCGACAACTACCAGGTGACGGTCGCGCTGGAGGCCTTCGGGCATGGCGGGCTGCTGGGCCGCGGCCCCGGCGAGGGGCGCGTGAAGAACGTGCTGCCGGACGCGCATGCGGACTTCGTCTTCGCCGTGGCCGGGGAGGAATTCGGCCTGGTGGTCTGCCTGCTGATCCTCGGCCTGTTCGCCTTCGTGGTCGTGCGCGGGCTGATCCGGCTGCTGGGGGAGATGGACCTTTTCGTCGTGCTCGCCTCCGCGGGGCTGCTGACGCAGTTCGGGCTGCAGGCCTTCGTCAACATGGCGTCGTCGCTGCACCTGATCCCGACCAAGGGGATGACGCTGCCCTTCGTCAGCTATGGCGGGTCCTCCGTGCTCGCCATCGCGCTCGGCATGGGCATGCTGCTGGCGCTGACGCGCAAGCGCCTGTCCCGCGCCGAGGAAGATCGATGAGAGGCCCCGCGGTGCGCCCCATCGTCATCGCCGCCGGCGGCACCGGCGGGCATCTCTTCCCGGCCGAGGCCCTGGCGGCGGAGCTGCTGGCGCGCGGGGAGCGGATCGCGCTGATGACGGATGCGCGCAGCGCGGCCTTCGAAAGCCCGGCCTTCAGCAATGCGGAGCGCTTCGTGCTGCGCGGATCCGGCATCGCGGGGCGCGGCGTGAAGGGCGCGGCCAAGGGCGCGCTGGCGCTGGCGGCCGGCACGCTGGAGGCGCGGCGCATCCTGACGCGCATCGATGCCTCCGCGGTCGTCGGCTTCGGCGGCTATCCCTCCGTCCCGCCCCTGATCGCGGCACGCACCCTGCCGCGGGCGACGCGCCCGGCGACGGCGCTGCATGAGCAGAACGCGGTGCTCGGCCGCGCGAACCGGCTGCTGGCACCGGGGGCCGACCTGCTGGCGCTGTCGGTGCCGGATACGGCGAAGGTGCCGTCCTCCGCCCATGCCGAGGTGGTCGGCAACCCGGTGCGCCCGGCGCTGGCCGCCCTGGCGGGAGAGGTCTACACGGCGCCGGCGGAGGAGGGTGTGATCCGCCTGCTCGTGCTGGGCGGCAGCCTGGGTGCGCGAATCTTCGCCGATGTCGTACCCGCCGCCGTGGCGCTGCTGCCGGAGGCGCTGCGCCAGCGCCTGGTGGTGACGCAGCAGACGCGCGCCGAGGACCTGCCGCGCGTCGAGACCGCGTATCGGGAGGCCGGCGTGCCGGCGGACCTTTCCCCCTTCTTCGGCAATATCGCGACGCGGCTGGCGATGGCGCATCTGGTCGTGGCGCGGGCCGGTGCCTCCACTGTCGCGGAACTCGCCTGCGCAGGGCGGCCCTCCGTGCTGGTGCCGCTGCCGCATGCGATCGACGACCATCAGACCGCCAACGGAAGGTCGCTGGACAGCGCGGGCGCGGCGTGGCTCATGCGCCAGCCGGACTTCACGCCGGATGCGCTGGCCAGGCAGCTGACGGCGATGTTCTCCAACCCGCCCGTGCTCGCGCGCGCGGCGGCGGCGGCCTCTCGCCTCGCGCGGCCCGACGCGGCGCGGCGGCTGGCCGACCTTGTGCTGAACCTGACCACCCGCGCCGAGCCGCGCGAATTGACGCGCATCGATGCGCGGCCGGAGTCCCGCTAGATGCGCGCCCTTCCCCTCTCGATCGGCCCCATCCACTTCGTCGGCATCGGCGGCATCGGCATGTCCGGCATCGCGGAGGTGCTGCACAACCTCGGCTACACGGTGCAGGGCAGCGACATCGCGGAGGGCTACAACGTCACGCGCCTCCGCGATGCCGGGATTCCCGTGATGGTGGGGCATGACGCGGCCAATCTGGGTGGTGCGCAGGTCGTCGTCGTCTCCACCGCGGTGAAGCGGGACAATCCGGAGGTGCAGGCGGCCCGCGCGCGGCTGATCCCGGTGGTGCGGCGGGCGGAGATGCTGGCCGAGCTGATGCGGCTGAAATGGGCAGTCGCGATCGGCGGCACCCATGGCAAGACGACGACGACCAGCCTTGTCGCCGCGGTGCTGGAGGCTGCCAAGCTCGATCCCACCGTCATCAATGGCGGCATCATCAACGCCTATGGCACCAACACGCGCCTCGGCTCCGGCGACTGGATGGTGGTGGAGGCGGATGAGAGCGACGGGTCCTTCCTGAAGCTGCCCGCCGTCTGCGCCGTGGTCACCAACATGGACCCCGAGCACCTGGACCATTGGGGGACCGAGGAGGCGATGAAGGAGGGCTACGCCCAGTTCGTCGGCAACATCCCCTTCTACGGCTTCGCCGTGCTCTGCGCTGATCATCCGGAGGTGCAGGCCATGATCCCGCGCCTGTCGGATCGCCGCATCATCACCTACGGCTTCTCGCCCCAGGCGGATGTCCGCGCGGAGAAGCTGATCACGGACCGGATGGGTGCCACCTTCGAGGTCGCCGTGCGGGACCGCGCCACGGGCCGCAGCCGCACGCTGAAGCCGATGCGCCTGCCGATGCTGGGCAGCCACAACGTCCAGAACGCGCTGGCCGCGGTCGCCATCGGCGTCGAGATGGATATCGACGAGGGCACGATCCGCACCGCGCTGATGGGCTTCAAGGGCGTGAAGCGCCGCTTCACCCGCACGGGCGAGGCCGGCGGCATCACGGTGATCGACGATTACGGCCACCACCCCGTGGAGATCGCGGCGGTGCTGAAGGCCGCGCGGCAGGCCGGCGCGCGGGATGTCGTCGCCATCGTGCAGCCGCACCGCTATTCGCGCCTGGCCTCGCTGTTCGAGGAATTCTGCGCCTGCATGAACGATGCGGGCACGGTGATCGTGGCCGATGTCTATGCCGCGGGCGAACAGCCGATCCCGGGCGTCGATCGCGATGCGCTGGTCGAGGGGCTGCGCGCGCGCGGGCACCGTTCCGTCGTGCCGCTGCCGGGGCCGGACAGCCTGGCGGAGATGGTGAACGCCATCGCGCGGCCGGGCGACTACGTGGTGTGCCTCGGCGCGGGGAACATCACGACCTGGGCGCATGCGCTGCCGGACCAGCTGACGGCGCTTCAGTCCCGCACCAGGCCGCGCCTGGTGGGTGGCAGCAAGTGATTGTCATGGCGGATATGCGCGGCCTGGCCACGCTGCCGCCGATCCGCGGCCGCGTGCAGCGCGATGCGGCGCTGGCGCCCTCCACCTGGTTCCGCGTGGGCGGGCCGGCGGAATGGCTGGTGCGGCCCGCGGATGTGGACGACCTGCTGCTGCTGCTGCGCGACCTGCCGGAGAGCGTGCCGCTGACCATCATCGGCGCGGCCTCCAACCTCATCATCCGCGATGGCGGCGTGCGGGGCGTGGTGGTCCGGCTGGGCGGCAAGGCCTTCGGTGGGATCGCCATCGACGGCGATGGCATCGTCGCGGGCGCGGCAGCGCTGGACGCCGTGGTGGCGGAGCATGCGGCGGCCGGCGGGCTGGCGGGCCTCGAGTTCCTGAGCGGCATCCCGGGCGCCATCGGCGGCGCGGTCGCCATGAATGCCGGCGCCTACGGCGCGGAAGTGAAGGATGTGCTGGACTGGGCGGAGGTGGCGACGCCGGCTGGCCTGGTCCGCATGGCGGCGGCGGAGTTCGCCTTCGCCTATCGCATGGCGGCGCTGCCGGCGCGCGGCGTCGTGGTGCGCGCGCGCTTCCACGCGCGGCCCGACGATGCGGGTGCCATCGCGGCGCGGATGGCGGAAATCCGCACGGCGCGAGAGGCGACGCAGCCCGTCCGCGCCCGCACGGGCGGCTCCACCTTCAAGAACCCGCCGGGCGCCAAGGCCTGGGCGCTGGTCGATGCCGCGGGCTGCCGCGGGCTGATGCGCGGCGGCGCGCAGGTCAGCGAGAAGCACACGAACTTCCTCCTCAACCTCGGCGGCGCCACGGCCGCCGACATCGAGGGGCTGGGCGAGGAGGTGCGCGCGCGCGTCCTCGCCACCAGCGGCGTTGCGCTGGAATGGGAAATCAAGCGGATCGGCGAGGTCGCGCCATGACGAAGCATGTCGCGGTGCTGCATGGCGGCTTCTCGGCCGAGCGGGAGGTGAGCCTGGCGACCGGCGGGCAGGTGGTCGGCGCGCTGCGGGCGGCGGGCTTCGAGGTTACGCCGATCGAGGTGGGTGCCGATCTGGGCGCCGTGATCGCCGCGCTGCAGGCGGCGAAGCCCGACGTGGTCTTCAACGCCCTGCATGGCCGCTTCGGGGAGGATGGCTGCATCCAGGGCGTGCTGGACTGGATGGGCCTGCCCTATACGCATTCCGGCGTCCGTGCCTCCGCCCTTGCCATGGACAAGGCGGCGTCCAAGGCCGCCTTCGCCGCGGCGGGCATCCCCGTGCCGCCCGGCCGGATCGTCACGCCGGAGGAGCTGGAGGCGGAGGACCCCCTGCCCCGCCCCTATGTCGTGAAGCCGATCAACGAGGGCTCCTCCGTCGGCGTCGAGATCCTGCGGGAGGGTGACAATCGCCGCGCGGAGATCGCGCAGCGCTGGAAGTTCGACCGCCGCATCATGGTGGAGGCCTTCATCCCCGGCCGCGAGCTGACCGTCGCCGTGATGGGCGACCGGACGCTGGAGGTGACGGAGATCGACACGGGCCACGTCTTCTACGACTACGACGCGAAATATGCCGATGGCGGCAGCCAGCACACGCTGCCGGCACCGGTGCATCCGGCGACACGCGCCAAGGCGATGGAGATCGCGCTGCGCGCGCACCAGGTGCTGGGCTGCCGGGGCGTGTCCCGCGCCGACCTGCGCTACGACGACACGGCGGGCGAGCCGGGCCAGCTCTACCTGCTGGAAGTGAACACCCAGCCAGGCATGACGCGCACCAGCCTGGTGCCGGAGCAGGCCGCGCATGTCGGCATCCCCTTCCCCGACCTTTGTGCCTGGATGGTGAGGGAGGCGCGCCATGGCCCGTAACGCCCCGGTTTCCTCCCGCGCCCGCGCGGCGCGGCGCGATCCCGATCGCCCCAGCAAGCTGCGCCTGTGGCTGAAGCGCCGGCGCGGGCTGATGCGGCCGGCGGCACTCGGCGTGATGGCCGCGGCGCTGGTGATCGGCGTCGGCTACGCCGTCTATGCCAGCGACCCGGCCGGGCGCATGCGCGCCATCGTGGAGAATGTCGGCGATATCGGCCTTTCCGCGGGGCTCGAGGTGACGGAAGTGGTGGTGCAGGGCCGCCGCAATACGCCGTCCGACCTGATCAGCGCCGCCATCGGTGCGCAGCGCGGCGATCCCATGCTCGCCTTCTCCCCGGAGGAGGCGAAGACGCGGCTGGAGACGATTGCCTGGGTGGAGGCCGCGCATGTGGAACGGCGCCTGCCCGGCACCATCCTGGTGCGGCTGACGGAGCGCACGCCCTTCGCGATCTGGCAGCACAATAGCCGCTTCGCGGTGATCGACCGCGAAGGCCGCGTGGTGGCGACGGAAACGCTGGACGCCTTCGGCCCGCTGCCACTGGTGGTGGGGGCGGGCGCCGACAAGCATGCGGCGGCGCTCTATGACCTGCTGCTGGCGCACCGGAACATCCTGGAACGCACGCAGGCGCTGGTGCGCGTTGGCGAACGGCGCTGGAACCTGCGCCTGCACAACGGCACGGACGTGCTGCTGCCGGAAGGGCAGGAAGCGCCGGCGCTGAACCGGCTGGCGGAGCTGCAGACGCGCAATGCGCTGCTGGATCGTCCGCTCGCCGCCGTCGATATGCGGCTGCCGGATCGCCTGGTGCTGCGCCAGCAGCCCGCGCCCGAACAACCCGCGCAGCCGCAGCGCCGCACCACCGCGAGCACGCGCGGATGAACGCGCTGTCCCGCCTTCCCGCCGGCATCGATCCGCCGCCCGAGAAGCGCCGCCGCGGCGCGCGCAGCGGGCCCTTCGGCGTGCTCGACATCGGCACCACGAAGGTGGTCTGCCTGATCGCGCGCATCGAGGGAGACGGGGAGCCGCGCGTGCTCGGCTTCGGCTGGCAGCGCGGGCGCGGCGTGAAGGGCGGCTCCATCATCGACCTCGAGGAAGCCGAGCGCGCGATCCGCGCCGCGGTGGGGCAGGCGGAGGAGATGTCGGACACGCAGCTGTCCGGCGCCATCGTGAACCTGTCCTGCGGCCAGCCCGATTCGCGCCTGCTGCATGTGCAGTGGCCGATCGGCGGGCGCGCGGTGACCGATGCCGATCTGCGCGCGATCCTGCATGAAGGCCGGCGCCGCGGCACGGAGGATGGGCGGGAGACGGTGCATGGCTCCCCCGTCTCCTTCACCGTCGATGCCACGCCGGGTGTCGAGGATCCGCGCGGCATGGTGTGCGACACGCTCGGCGCGCGCGTGCACCTGGTGGATGCGTCGCAGGCGGCGCTGCGCAACCTCGGCGCCTGCCTCGCGCGCTGCGACCTGGAGGTGGAGGAGCTGGTTTCCGCGCCGCTCGCCGCCGGGCTCGCGACGCTGGTCGAGGATGAGAAGCGAATCGGCGCCACCGTCATCGACATGGGCGGCGGCACGACCTCCATCGCCGTGTTCAGCGAGGGGCAGCTGATCCACACGGCGCAGATCCCGGTTGGCGGCTGGCAGGTGACGAATGATCTGGCGCGTGTGCTCTCCACGCCGATCAGCCATGCCGAACGCCTGAAGACGCTGCATGGCGGCGCGCTGGCCGCCGCGGATGACGAGCGCGAGATGCTGCCGGTGCCGCTGGTCGGCGAGGATGAGGATCACATCGCGCGCGTGCCGCGCACGATGATCGTGAACATCATCCGCCCGCGGCTCGAGGAAACCTTCGAATTCGTGCGGGAGCGGCTGGAGCAGGCCGGAGTCGCCAAGGAAGCCGGCACGCGCGTGGTGCTGACGGGCGGCGCCAGCCAGATGATCGGCGCGCGGGAACTGGCGGCGCGGGTGCTGGACCGGCAGGTGCGAATCGGCCGGCCGCGCAGCGTGCGCGGCCTGCCGGATACCGCTGGTGGCCCGCCCTTCGCGGCCGCGATCGGGCTCCTCGCCTGGGGTGCCGGCGAAGGCCGCCCCGTGGTTGACATCGCCCCCGGCATCGATCGGCCGCAGGGCTCGATTCGCCGCCTCTATGCGTGGCTGCGGGACCGCTTGTGATGCGCCCGCGCCGCATTCCCCCCATCCCAATCCCCCGGCCGGTGCGCTAGGCTGAGTTCCAGGAGAGGCCCCGACACATGACCCTGAACCTGACCATTCCGATCCACCAGCACACCGACTTCAGCCCGCGGATCACCGTCGTCGGCGTGGGCGGTGGCGGCACGAATGCCGTGAACAACATGGTGGCCATGGGCCTGGACGGCGTGGAGTTCCTCGTCGCCAATACCGATGCGCAGTCGCTGGTCCACAGCAAGGCGGACCGGCGCGTGCAGCTCGGACCGCATCTGACGCAGGGACTCGGCGCCGGCGCGAAGCCGGAGATCGGCCGTGCGGCGGCGGAGGAAGCGACCGAGGAGCTGGCGCGGCACCTCGATGGCAGCCACATGGTGTTCGTCACGGCGGGGATGGGCGGCGGCACGGGCACGGGCGCGGCGCCGGTGATCGCCCGCATGGCGCGGGAGCGGGGGATCCTGACCGTCGGCGTGGTGACGAAGCCCTTCGACTTCGAAGGCCCGAAGCGCAAGAAGTCCGCCGATGCGGGCATCGAGGAGCTGCAGCAGTTCGTCGATACGCTGATCGTCATCCCGAACCAGAACCTCTTCCGCCTGGCGAATGAGCGCACGACCTTCGCCGAGGCGTTCAAGATGGCCGACAACGTCCTCTACATGGGCGTGCGCGGCGTGACGGACCTGATGGTCAATCCGGGCCTCGTGAACCTCGACTTCGCCGATATCCGCACCGTGATGGCGGAGATGGGCAAGGCGATGATGGGCACGGGCGAGGCCGAGGGCGAGGATCGCGCCATCAAGGCCAGTGAGGCCGCGATCAGCAACCCGCTGCTGGAGGACACCTCCATGCGCGGCGCGCGCGGCGTGCTGATCAACATCACCGGCGGCTACGACATGACGCTGTTCGAGGTCGATGAGGCCGCGAACCGCATCCGCAAGGAAGTGGACGAGGACGCGAACATCATCTTCGGCTCCTCGGTCGATGAGACGATGAACGGCCGCCTCCGCGTCTCCGTCGTCGCGACCGGCATCGATGCGCGGGAGAACCGGGAGGCCGAGCGGCCGAAGCTGGTGGCGATGGGCGGCGGGGCGCCGGTGCAGGCCGTGGCCACGGCCAGCGTCGCCCCCGCCCCGGCCGTGCGCTCCCCGGGCGGCTTCACGCCGCGGGTTGCCGCCGCGCCGGCCCCGGCCGCGATGCGGCCCGCGCAGTCCTACGTGGCGCCGGCCGTGCCGCAGCCGGTCGCCCCGGCCCCTGCCCCGGCGCCCGTGGCGGCCGAGCCTCCGCCGGTGGTGGAAGGCCCCGTGGTGATGGCGCAGCAGGCCGAGGTCGGGCTGCGCGCGCCGGCGACCACCCGGGCGCCTGCGGCCCCCGCGCCGGCTCAGGCGGGCGGCCTGAACAACCTGTTCCGCCGCGCGACGGGCCTGATGCGGCGCGACGTGCCGGAAGCGCAGGCCCCGGTCGCGCCGGTGGCGCGCGTCGAACCGCCCGCGGCGCCGCGGCCGGTGGCGCGTGCACCGCAGCAGGACGAGATGGGGCTCGACATCCCCACATTCTTGCGCCGCCAGAGCAATTAAGGCCCAAATAGGGCATTGCTGCGTCACAGCAATGCCCTAATTTCAATGACTCGCGACGTAATACCGCGAAACAAGGCTTGAATGGCATTCGCAGGTGGCGAGTGCCATCTTGACCTGGGTGATCCCGTCGGGACACCCGCGCCGGTACAACCGCAGAACGCGGACCGGCGTTGTCGGAACGGGGGATGCGCTGCTGAAGGGGTCCGCAAGCCGCGGATTCCGTCACGCGACGCAGACAGAGGCGCAAGCAGATGGACGGTTTCCTTCCGATCGACAGGGCCCGGCGCAAGACGCTGAAGACCGCGATCGGCTGCGTGGGCGTCGGTCTGCACAGCGGTCGCCGGGTTTCGCTGACCCTCTGCCCGGCCCCGGCCGGCACCGGCATCGTCTTCCGCCGCACCGACCTCGGCATCGACATCCCCGCCCGCTTCGACCGCGTGGCCGATACCCGCCTCTGCACGGCCCTCGTGGCTGCCGACGCGCCGCAGGCGCGGGTCGGGACGGTGGAGCATGTGATGGCCGCGCTGGCCGGCACCGGAGTGACGGACGCGATCCTGGAGATCGACGGGGCCGAAGTGCCCATCCTGGACGGTTCCGCGGCCCCCTTCGTGTTCCTGATCGACTGCGCGGGCACCACCAGCCTGAACCTGCCGGCACCGGTGATCGAGGTCCTGCGCCGCGTGCGGGTGGAGGAGAAGGGCGCCTTCGTCGAGCTTCTGCCGGCCGCCACGGCGGGCTTCGAGGCGGAACTCTCGATCGACTTCCCCTCCACCGCCATCGGCAGCCAGAGCGTCGGCATGCGCGTCACCCCGGCCGCCTTCCGCGCCGGCCTGGCGGATGCCCGGACCTTCACCCTGGCCGAGGAGATCGCGCGCCTGCGCGCCGCCGGCTTGGCGCAGGGCGGCAGCCTGGCGAATGCGATCGTGGTGGATGGCCCGCTGGTGCTGAACCCCGGTGGCCTGCGGCGGCCGGATGAATTCGTGCGCCACAAGCTGCTGGATGTGGTGGGCGACCTGGCGCTGGCCGGGGCGCAGCTGTCCGGCCGCTTCGTCGGTCATCGCTCCGGCCATGCGCTGAACAACAAGCTGCTGCGGGCGATGTTCGCGGATCGCAGCGCCTGGCGCCTGGTGGAAGGCGAGGTGCCGGCCGATGGCGCCACCATCCGGATGCCGGCCGCCGCGGCGCCGGCGATGGCCTGATCCACCCGTTCGCGGTTGCCAGCCGGCCGCGCCTGCCGCATCACCCTGCCGTGACGGGGTGAGCGAAGGCTTCTCACGAAGCGCGACCCCCGCCTTGCCCCTGGTGGGCCGCGACGTGGTATAGGGGGGTTCTCATGCGTGACCGGTCAACGATGCTCCGACGCCTGCTGCCCCTCGTCCTCATCCTGCCTATCGCGGCGTGTTCCGGGCCCTCCGCCTGGGACGGCCGGCAGAACTCGCTCGGTGCCGCCCGGCCCGGCGCGACCGGCCAGGATACCTCGCCCGAAGCGCTCTATGCCGCGGGGATGGAGGAGCTGAACGCCGAGCGGTTCCAGCGCGCGGTCCAGCTGTTCGACACGGTGGAGCGGGAACACCCGTATTCCGCCTTCGCGACCAACGCGAAGCTCATGTCCGCCTATGGCGAGTACATGCGCAACCGCTACACGGAAGCCCTGGGCGCGCTCGACCGCTTCATCCAGTTGCACCCGGCGCATCGCGACATCGCCTATGCCTACTACCTCCGCGCGCTCTGCTACTACGAGCAGATCAACGACACGGAGCGTGACCAGCGCACGACCGAGCAGGCCATGGCGGCGCTGCAGGACGTGGCCAACCGCTTCCCCAACACGCCCTACGCCCGCGACGCGCGCCTGAAGATGGACCTGGCGCGCGACCACCTGGCGGGGCGGGAGATGGTGGTGGGCAGGTTCTACCAGAACCGGCGCCTCTACACGGCCGCGATCGGCCGCTTCCGCCGCGTGATCGATGAATACCAGACGACGAATCACGTGCCGGAAGCGCTGCACCGGCTGACCGAAATCTACCTCGCGCTCGGCCTGACGGATGAGGCGCGGCGCACGGCCTCCGTGCTCGGCCACAACTACCCCGGCAGCCCCTGGTACCAGGACAGCTACGCGCTGCTGGTGGAGGGAGCATCGCCGGCGGAACAGGATCGGCCCGGCTTCCTGCGCCGCGCCGTAGGCTGGATCTTCTGAGCCGCGGGGCGCAGCGCCCGTCGTGCTGACCGCCCTCGCCATCCGCGACGTGGTGCTGATCGAGCGGCTCGACCTCGTCTTCGGGCCGGGGCTGACGGTGCTGACCGGCGAGACCGGCGCGGGCAAGTCCATCCTGCTGGACAGCCTGGGGCTCGCGCTCGGCGCGCGGTCCACGGGTGGCGGCCTGGTCCGTGCGGGCCAGGCCCAGGCCAGCGTGGCCGCCGCCTTCGCACCCGGCGACCAGCACCCTGCCCGCGCGGTGCTGGCCGAACAGGGAATCGAGTCGGAGGAGGAGATCGTCCTCCGCCGCATCGTCACCGCGGATGGCCGCAGCCGCGCCTTCGTGAACGACCAGCCCGTGGGCCTCGCCATGCTGCGGCGGCTGGGGTCGCTGCTGGTCGAGGTGCAGGGCCAGCATGACCAGGTGGGCCTCGCTGATCCGGCGCATCATGCGGGGCTGCTGGATGCCTCCGGTGCGCTGGACGGTCTGCGCGGCAGCGTGGCGGAGGCCCATCGCGCCTGGCGGGAGGCGGAACGCGCCCTCGCCACCGCGCGGGAAGAGATCGCGGCCGCCCAGCGCGACGAGGAATTCCTCCGCCACGCCGTGAGCGAGCTGGAGGATTTGGCGCCCGTGGAGGGCGAGGAGGACCAGTTGGCGGCGGAGCGCCAGCACCTCCAGCAGGGTGAACGCCGGGGAGAGGCGATCGCGGAAGCGCTCGCCGCGCTGCAGCCGCGGGACCGGCGCAGCGCCAATCCCGGCGCGGCGCTGCGCAGCGCATCCCGCGCCCTGGAGCGCCTGCCCGCCCCCAACACCGATGCCGAGCCGGCGCTGGAGGCGCTGGGCCGCGCGCTGGATGCGCTCTCGGATGCGGAGACGGCGCTGGAACGCCTGGCGCATGAGGCCTCCGCCGATCCGCGGCGCCTGGAGCATGTCGAGGAGCGGCTCTTCGCGCTGCGCGCCGCGGCCCGGAAGCACCTGGTGCCGGTGGTGGAGCTGCCGGGGCTGCTGGCGTCGCTGAAGGCACGCCTCGCCGCGCTGGATGCCGGCACGGGCCAGGTGGCGGCGGCCGAGCAGCGGGCGCGGGAGACGCGCGGGGCCTATGTCGCCGCGGCCGGGCGGCTGACGGCAGCGCGGCGGGACGCGGCGCAGAAGCTGGAGAAGGCGATCGCGCGGGAATTGCCGCCCCTCAAGCTGGATCGCGCCCGGCTGGTGGTGGAGGTGGCGGAGAAGCCGGAGCCCGCCTGGGGCCCGGATGGCGTGGACCGCGTGACCTTCCTGGTCTCCACCAATCCCGGGCAGGCGCCGGGCGCGCTGGACAAGGTCGCCTCGGGCGGTGAGCTGTCGCGCCTGATGCTGGCCTTCAAGGTCGTGCTGGCGCGGGGGTCGCCCGTGCCGACGCTGGTCTTCGACGAGGTGGATAGCGGCGTCGGCGGCGCCACCGCGGCGGCCGTGGGCGAACGCCTGGCCCGGGTGGCGGAACGGCTGCAGGTGCTGGTGGTGACGCATTCGCCGCAGGTCGCCGCGCGCGGCGGGCGCCACTTCTCCGTGGCCAAGCAGGTGAAGGCGGGGCGGGCGGAGACGCGCGTGGTGCCGCTGGACGTGCCGGCGCGGCGGGAGGAGATCGCCCGCATGCTGGCGGGGGAGAAGGTGACGGAGGCCGCGCGGATGGCGGCGGACAGCCTGCTGGCGGGCAGCCTCTTGTGATCCGCGCCGGCCTGCCCGGCGATGCCGAGGCCGTCGCCACCCTGATCAATGCCATCAACAGCCTGGACGGGACGCCGCCGGCGAAGCCAATGACCGCGGCCGTGGTGCTGCGCGACCTCATCGGCCCGGGGGCCCGGGCATGGCTGCTGGTGGCGGAGCAGGCAGGACGGGTGGTTGGCTTCGCCACCGCCGGCACGATCTACGATGCCGAACGCCAGGCGGATGCGGTGATGCTGCTCGACCTCTATGTGCTGCCCGAGGCGCGCCGCCGCGGCCTGGCGCGCGCCCTGATGGCGCGGCTGGCGGCGGAGGCCACGCAGCGCGGCGCGGGCTGCCTCTGGTGGGGCGTCGATGAGGGCGATGACGAGGCGACCGCCTTCTACCGCGCCATCGGCGCGGTGAGCGAAGGCCGCTTCAGCGGCGAGATCCTGGAAGGGCAGGCGCTGCGGCGCCTGGCGGCGGAGCATGAGTGACCAGGCAGGCGATCCCGCGCTTCGCGCGCGGGCGGTGGACGCGCTGACGGATGAGGAGGCGCAGGCGGAGCTGGCCGCGCTGGCCGCCGAGATCGCGCATCACGATGAGCGCTACCACAAGCTGGACGCGCCGGAGATCAGCGACGCCGACTACGACTCGCTGGTGCGCCGCAACCGCGCCATCGAGGCGCGCTTCCCCGAGCTGGTGCGGGATGACAGCCCGAGCCGGCGCGTCGGCGCCGAGACGGCGGAGGGCTTCGCCAAGCTGCGCCATGGCGTGCCGATGCTCTCGCTCGACAACGCCTTCGCCGATGCGGATTTTCTCGAATTCTGTGCCTCCATCCGGCGCTTCCTGCGGCTCGACCCGGCCGAGACGCTGGCCTTCGTGGGGGAGCCGAAGATCGACGGCCTGTCGATCAACCTGACCTATGAGGATGGCGTCTTCGTCCGCGGCGCCACGCGCGGCGACGGGACGGAGGGCGAGGACGTCACCCGCAACCTGCTGACGCTCCGCAGCCTGCCGAAGCAGCTCATCGCCCCCTTCCCCGCCCGGATCGAGATCCGTGGCGAGGTCTTCATGGACAAGGCCGACTTTCTTCGGTTTCGCGCCCAGCAGGAACAGGCGGCGGCGGAGCGGGACGAACGGCGCGCCAGGGGGGAAAAGGTCGGCGCGGCGGTCACCATTCCGGCCAATCCCCGGAATGCGGCGGCGGGGTCGTTGCGGCAGCTCGATCCCTCCATCACGGCGCAGCGGCCGCTGAAGCTCTTCGCCTATGCGATGGGGGAGGCCAGCGAACAGCCAGCGGAGACGCATGAGGGCTGGCTGCAGCGGCTGCGCGACTGGGGGTTCAGCGTGAACCCCGTCTCCGAACTGCTGGCCGACGAACAGGTGGCGCTCGGCTTCCAGAAGCGGATGGCGGAGCAGCGCGCGGGGCTTGCCTATGACATCGATGGTGTCGTCTACAAGCTCAACCGGCTGGACTGGCAGCGCCGCCTCGGCTTCGTCGGCCGCGCCCCGCGCTGGGCGATCGCCTGGAAGTTCCCGGCGGAACAGGCGACGACCGTGCTGCTGGATATCGAGATCCAGGTCGGCCGCACCGGCGCGCTGACGCCGCGGGCGGTGATGCAGCCCGTCAGCGTCGGCGGCGTCATGGTCAGCCATGCCAGCCTGCACAATGAGGATGAGATCGCCCGCAAGGATGTGCGGATCGGCGACACCGTCATCCTGCAGCGCGCTGGCGACGTCATCCCGCAGATCCTGGGCGTGGTGGCGGAGAGGCGGCCGGAAGGCGCCGAGCCCTTCGCCTTCCCGGATCGCTGCCCCGCCTGCGGCAGCCATGCCGTGCGCCCGCCGGGCGAGGTGGTGAAGCGCTGCACCGGCGGCCTGATCTGTCCTGCCCAGACGGTGGAGCGCCTGATCCACTTCGCCCGCCGCAACGCCATGGATATCGAAGGGCTGGGCGCGGAGAACGTGCAGAAGCTGTTCGACGAGGGCCTGGTGAAGAGCCCCGCCGACATCTTCCGCCTCGCACAGCATGCCGACACGATGCGCGGCTGGGAGGGCTGGGGCGCGCGATCCAAGAAGGATGCGAAGAAGGTCGCCAACCTGCTCGCCGCCATCGAGGCGCGGCGCAGCGTGCCGTTCGAGCGCTTCATCTTCGCCCTCGGCATCCGCCGGATCGGGGAGGCCAATGCCAAGCTCCTGGCCCGCCACTACCACAGCTTCCCGGAGTGGCGCGCGAAGATGCTGGCCGCCACCACCATCGGGTCCGAGGCGCGGGAGGAGCTCGGCTCCATCCAGGGCATCGGCCCCGCCATCGCAACCGAACTGGCCGAGTTCTTCATCGAGCCCCGCAACCTGGCCGCGCTGGACGACCTGGCGCGGGAGGTGACGCCGCAGGAGACGGTGGTGGTGGCGGCGGAGGGCAATCCCTTTGCCGGCAAGACCGTGGTCTTCACCGGGTCACTGGAGACCATGTCGCGGGACGAGGCGGAGGCGCAGGCGGAACGGCTGGGCGCCAAGGTGACGAAGAGCGTGTCGAAGAAGACCGATTTCGTCATCGTCGGCACCGATGCCGGCAGCAAGGCCACCAAGGCGGCGGAGCTCGGCCTGCGGGTGCTGACCGAGGCCGAGTGGCGCGGGATGGCGGGCCTCGGCTGACGCTTGCGCCGGCGGGCGTTGCAGCCCTATCTGCGCGCCATGTCCGCCTTCTTCCTTTCGGCGCTGCTGCTCTCGGTGGCCGCCTATATCCATACGCGGTCGGAGGACCCGGCCATGCGGCCGGCCAACCCGATCGCGGACCTGTTCTGGCGCGGGCTGTCCTATCTGTGTCTGGCGGTGTGGGCGCTGATGATCCTGCGCGGCTTCTACACCCGCCACTGGGCCGATGGGCTGGCGGCGCTGCTCGGTTCCTTCGCCGTCAACTGGTGGTTCGGCTATCGCGGGCCGAAGCCCGCCTGGCCGGGAGTCTCCATGCTGTTCGGCGTGGTGGGGCTCGGCCTGGCCGTCTATTCCTACCTCTACGAGTAGGGCGGCAGGTCGAGGCGCGTTGCCTCCGGGTTTCCCGGCTCCGCCGGGAAGCGGCTGCGCACCAGCGGGTCATGCCCCGGGATCACCAGGCTTTCGTCGCCACCCGCAAGCGCCCGCGCCCGACGCCAGCCCTGCACCATGGCGCCCAGGTCGAAGACGATGGGGAACGGGTTCTCCCGCGCCATGTTGGCGTAGTAGTGGCTGGCGTCGCCGGCGATGACGAGGGGGCCGCGCGCCGTTGCGATGCGCACCATCTGCAGCCCGCCGGAATGGCCACCGACGCCGTGCAGCGTCACGCCCGGCGCGACCTCCCCTTCCCCGTCATGGAAGACCACGCGATCCGCATAGACGGCGCGCACCAGGCGGACCACGTCCTCGACCTCGAAGGGATGGCGCAGGCAGTGGCTGCACATGTGGCGGCCGGTGGCGAAGGAGACCTCATTGTCCTGGATGTGCAGGCGCGCCTTCGGGAACAGGTCGAGGTTGCCGGCGTGGTCGTAGTGCAGATGCGTGACGATCACGTCCTGGATCGCGGCGGGATCGACGCCGATAGCGCGCAGGCAATCGCCCACCGGGCGCAGGATGGTGCGGCCGCGCTTCGCCGCCGTCTCCTCGCTGAAGCCGGTATCGACCAGCACCAGGCGCCCTTCCGGCCCGCGCAGCAGCCAGACGAAGTAGTCCATCGGCATGGCGTCATGCGCATCCGCCACCGGCATCATGAAGTTGGACTGCGCGGTGCGCTCATGCCGCGCGTAGCGCAGCGCCAGGACTTCCCACATGGCGCTACGCCTTCTTCGGGATCTGGGGCGATTCGAGCGCGGATGCGGCCAGCGCCTCGCTGAACCGTGCCGCCGCCGTATGGTCCTGCCCCGGGCCGAGCAGCGACGCCGCCGCCGCCCACAATTCCCGCGTCTGCGCGGCGAGCGGCGCGGGCGTGCCTGTCTCCCGCCCCACCTGCAGGGCGATGGACAGGTCCTTCACCATCAGGTCCAGCCCGAAGCCGGAGTTGAATTTCCGCGAGAGCACGAACTGGTTCAGCTTCCGCTGGGTGCTGTTGTTCATGCCGGTGGAGTTGTTCAGTACCTCCACCATCACGGCGGGGTCGAGCCCGAAGCGGCTGCCGATCAGCAGCGCCTCCACGCTGATCAGGAAGCCCGCGGCGCTGACGAGGTTGTTGAGCGCCTTCATCGCCTGGCCGGCGCCGACATCGCCGCAGCGCGTGATGCTGCCGCCCATGGCGCGCAGCAGCGGGTCCACGCGGTCCAGCGGCACCGCATCACCGCCCGTCATGATGGCGAGCGTCCCCGTCTCCGCCCGCGCCACGCCGCCGGAGACCGGCGCATCGACCATGGCGATCCCATGCGCCGCCAGATCCTGCGCCATGGCGCGGGTGGCGGAGGGTTCGCCGGACGACATCTCGATCACGACGGCACCGGGGGCGAGGTTCGGCCGCATGGCGGCGATGACCTCCGCCACCTCCCGGCTTGTCGGCAGCATGGTGATGACGGCGCCGGCGCCCTGGGCCGCCGCGGCGGCGCTGGCGGCGGCGATGCCGCCATGCTTCGCGGCGAAATCCGTGGCGCGGCCGGGCACGGCATCATGCACCGCGACCGTGAAGCCGGCCTCCCGCAGCCTGATGGCCATGGGCCAGCCCATCCGCCCGATGCCGATGAAGGCCACGCGGCTGATCCCGCTTTCCATGCCGTCTCTCCCCCGTTTCGCCCGCAAGGCTGGCCGTAGCCGCGGCGGGGGTCAACGGCCCGCGGCGACGGACTAGGCTGCGCCATTCAGCAGGAGCGGCCACCATGTTCGAGGGCTTCATCGAGGAGACGCGCGACGCGGATGGCCAGGCGCTGCGCCTGCGGCGGGGCGGCGAGGGCCCTCCCCTGCTGCTGCTGCACGGCAACCCGCAGACCCATGCCATGTGGCACAAGGTGGCGCCGGTTCTGGCGCGGGACTTCACCGTGGTCTGCCCGGACCTGCGGGGCTACGGGCTTTCCGGCAAGCATCCCGTCTCCGCGGATCATGCGGCCTATGCGAAGCGGGCGATGGCGGCGGACATGGTGTCGCTGATGCGCGGCCTGGGCTTCGACCGCTTCCAGGTGGTGGCGCATGACCGGGGCGCGCGGGTCGCGCATCGGATGGCGCTGGACTGGCCGCCGGCGGTGGAGCGGCTCTGCACCATGGATATCGTGCCGACGCTGCATCACTTCGAGACGACCGACATGGCCTTCGCCATGGGCTATTATCACTGGTTCTGGCTGGCCCAGCCGCATCCGAAGCCGGAACGCCTGATCCTGCGGGATGTCGAGGACTGGTTCGACATGCACACCTCCCGCGAGCCGAAGGACAAAGGCTTCTTCCATCCGGAGGCGCGCGCGGACTACCTGGCCGCGCTACGCACGCCCGGCACCGTCGAGGCGATCTGCGAGGAGTATCGCGCCGCCACCACGATCGACCTGGAGCATGACCGCGCCAGCCGGGAGGCCGGCCAGAAGGTCCAATGCCCGCTGCTCGCGCTCTGGGGCGCCAAGGGCAAGGTCGGCGTCTGGTACCAGCCACTCGAGGTCTGGGGGCGCTACGCCAGCGGGCCGGTCAGCGGCGGCCCCGTCAATTCAGGCCACTACCTCGCGGAGGAAGCGCCGGAGGAGGTGCTGGCGGCGCTGGAGGGCTTCCTCAATCGAAGGGCAGGATGAAGGGGATATCCGTGTCCCCCGTCTTCTCGCCGAAGCCGGTGATGAGGGCGTGGGCCTGGCCGCGGTGATGGGTCTGGTGGTTGAAGAAATGCGTCACCAGCACCCAGGTCGGGCGCGTCACGTCCCGCTGCAGGGCGCCGCTGAACCAGGAGAGGGTGCCGGCGAGCCAGGCGGGATCGACCGTGGCGGCCCAGGCCTCGATCCGGCTGTCCGTCTCGGCGCGGATGGTCTTCAGCACGGCCCAATCGTCATGCAGCGCCACGCTGGCGGGGATGCCGCCCTTCGGGGCCTCCCACCCCGCGAAGCGAGACATCCAGGTGGTGTCGCCCCAGACGAGGTGGTTGAGCGTGGCGTGGAGGGAGCCGAAGAAGGCGCCGCGATCCTCCCGCCGCTGCGGCTCCGTCAGCCGGTCCGCGGCGGCATAGAGGCGCCGGTTCATCTCGGCATTGTAGGCGGCCATCAGGCGGACATGGTCGGGGGAGATCACGGCACGGCCTTCCAGAAATACAGGATGTCCCGGGGCTGCATCGCCTCGTCCAGCTCGCCGCCGGGGATGCAGCCGCCCTCCGCCCAGCCAGTGGCACGATACAGCGCCTCCGCCGCCGTGCCACGGCGCGTATCCAGCACCATCAGGCGCCGCGCGACCCCGCGCGCCGTCTGGTCCACGCGCCGCATCAGCGCCCGGCCCACACCCTGGCGGCGATGGGCGGGATCGACCATCAGCTTCTCGACATCCACGCGATGCGGCTGGTTCGGCTCCGTCGCCAGGCCGAGCTGCACGGTGCCGACCAGTTCGCCATCCAGCCAGGCCACCAGCAGGATCCGCCGCCCGAGCGCGATATCCGAGGAGACGCGCTTCCACGCATCCCGCGCCACGGCGGGCGAGAGCGGGCGGAGGTAGGACAGGCTCGCGCCCTCCGCCACGCAATCCACCAGCAACTGCGCCAGGCGCCGCTCCGCGCTCGCGGCCGCGGCGGCGTCCAGCGCTTCCACGACCAGGCCGCGGATGGGCTTGGTGTAGCGGAATTCCAGGCTGTTGGAGATGTCGTCGAGGATGCGGATGGAGCCCTGCCGCACGAAGCCGCGCTTCTCATAGAAGCGGTGCGCCGCCTCGAACCGCGTATCGGTCCAGAGCACCAGGCGATGCGCGCCGGCGTCCCGCGCATGCTGCTCCGCCGCTTCCAGAAGGCGGTGCGCCAGGCCGGTGCCGCGTGCCTCCGCCGCCACATAGACCTTGCAGATCTCCCAGGCCTGATCCTGGTTCAGCGGCCGTGTCGCCGCCATGCCGATCAGGCGCCCTTCCTGCTCCGCGACCCAGAGCGCCCCGCCGGCCTCCCCGAAATAGGTGGCCAGCGCCCGAAGCTCCGGCACCTCCGCATCCACGTCCAGGATGCAGTTCGGGTATTCCGACCAGCAGGCATCGATCAGCGCGATGAAGCCCGCTTCGTCCTCATCCCGCCCGGGGCGAAGCGTCGCGGTCACGACAGGCCTTTGCAGAACTCCTGGATGCGGGTGCAGGCCTCCCGCAGGCTTTCCGTGTCCGTGGCGTAGGAGATGCGGACATAGGGGCTCATGCCGTAGGCGCTGCCATGCACCGTCGCGACATAGGCCTCCTCGAGCACCGCCAGAGCGAAGTCGAGGTCCGTCTCGATCCTGCGGCCGCCCTTGCTGGTCTTGCCCAGGCAGCCCGCGACGTTCGGGAAGACGTAGAAGGCGCCTTCGGGCTTGTGGCACTGGATGCCCGGCGCCTGGTTCAGCATGTCCACCACCATGTTGCGGCGGTCGCGGTAGATCGCGGCGCGCTCCTTCACGCCATCCTGCGGCCCGTCCAGCGCGGCGATGGCGGCGGCCTGGCCGACGCTGCTGGTGCCGGCGCTGATCTGGCTCTGCATGTTCACCATGGCGGCGATCAGGTTCTTCGGGCCGCCGCAGAAGCCGATGCGCCAGCCCGTCATCGCATAGGTCTTGGACACGCCGTTGACCGTCAGCACCCGGTCCTTCAGCCGCGGCTCCACATCCGCGATGGTGCAGAACTCGAACCCGTCATAGACGAGGTGTTCATACATGTCGTCGGTCAGCACCCAGACATGCGGGTGCTTCAGCAGCACCTCCGCCAGCGCCTTCATCTCCGCCCGCGAACAGGCGGCGCCCGTCGGGTTGTTCGGGAAGTTGAGGAACAGCCACTTCGTCTTTGGCGTGATGGCGGCGTCGAGGTCCTCCGGGCGCAGCTTGAAGCCGTTGTTCTGCGGGCAGGGGATGGTCACCGGCGTCGCGGTGGCAAGCTTCGCCATCTCCGCGTAGCTGGTCCAGTAGGGGGCCGGGATCAGCACCTCGTCACCCGGGTCGCAGGTGCCGAACAGCGCGTTCATGATCACCTGCTTGCCGCCATTGGAGATCATGATCTCGTTCAGCGCGTAGTCGAGGTTGTTGTCGCGCTTGAACTTGCGCTGCACGGCTTCCTTCAGCGCACGCGTGCCGTCCTGCGGCGGATACTTCGTCTCGCCCCGCAGCGCGGCCTGGTAGCCGGCCTCGATGGCGTGGCGGGGGCTGTCGAAATTGGGCTCCCCGATCGCCAGGCTGATGACCTTCTGGCCGGAGGCCGCGATCTCTCGCGCGCGGTTGGTCATGACCGCCGTGGCGGCCAGCTTGATGTCGTTCAACCGTGTGGCGAGAGCGGGCATGGTGAGTGCTTTCCCGTGCGAAGGCCGGTGGTGTAGCCAAGCCAGCCGGGCGGCTCAATCCGCCGGGCGGCGCATGACCCAGTCGAAGGGCTTCTCGTCGATGACGGCGAAGCCGAGCCGTTCCCAGAAGCGCCGCGCGGGGCTTTCCTTCAGCACTTCGATCCAGAAGGACCGGCCGGGATGGGCGGCCTGGATGGCGCGGAAGACGGCCTCGCCCAGCCCCTGCCCTTGATGGGCGCTGTCGAGGAAGAGGCTGTGGATCTCCACATCCGGGCCATCGGGCTCGATGCCGACGCAGCCCAGCGTATCCCCGCCCGCCTCGATCACCCGCAGGATGCCCGCGTCGAACTGCTTGCGCATGCGCGACCGGCGGCGATCCGGGTCGAAGCGGCCCACCCGCTCCAGATGCTCCCGCATCACCCGGATGGACAGCGCCAGCATCGGCTCGAAATCCGCCTCCGCCGCGCGGCGGAGGCGGAAGATGTGGCTGGCCATGCGATTCAGACCTTCAGGCCTGCGGCCTTCCGGTCATCGCACGGCGTCACTTCAGACCGGCACAGAAGGCCTGGATGCGGGTGCAGGCATCCGTCAGCGACGCATCGTCGGTCGCGTAGCTGATGCGGAAATGCCCGGGGAACATGAAGGCGGCGCCGTGCACGGTCGCCACACCCTGTTCCTCCAGCAGGCCGAGGCAGAAATCCTCGCAGGTCTCGATCTTCTTGCCGGACGCGCTGGTCTTGCCGAGGCAGCCGCGGATGTCCGGGAAGACGTAGAAGGCGCCTTCCGGCGTCGGGCAGCGCACGCCCTGTGCCTTGTTCAGCATGCCGACGACCAGGTCGCGGCGGCGCTGATAGACGACGCGCATCGCCTCCACGCTGTCCTGCTGGCCGGTCAGGGCCTCGATCGCCGCCGCCTGGCTGATGGAGGAGGTGTTGGAGGTGGACTGGCTCTGCAGCTTGTCCATCGCCTTGATGAGCTGCACGGGCGCGCCGGCGAAGCCGATGCGCCAGCCGGTCATGGCATAGGCCTTGGAGCAGCCATTCATGGTGACCGTGCGGTCCTTGAGGCGCGGCTCCACCTCGACCAGCGTCGCGAACTTGATGCCGTAGGTCAGCTTCTCATAGATGTCGTCGGAGAAGATCCAGACATTCGGGTGGCGCAGCAGCACCTCCGCCAGGCCCTTCAGCTCCTCCGCCGTGTAGCCGGCGCCGGTCGGGTTGGACGGGTTGTTGAGGATCAGCCACTTGGTCTTGGGCGTGATCGCCGCTTCCAGCTGCTCCGGCGTCATCTTGAAGCCCTGGTTCGGGCCGCAGGCGACGATCACGGGCTTGCCTTCGGCCAGCGCCACGATGTCCGGGTAGCTCACCCAGCACGGCGCCGGGATGATGGCCTCGTCGCCCGGGTTGATGGTGGCGACCAGCGCATCGAAGATAACCTGCTTGCCGCCGGTGGCGACCAGGATCTCCTCCGGCTTGTAGTCGATGTTGTTGTCGCGCTTGAATTTCTCGCAGACCGCCTTGCGCAGTGCCATGGTGCCGGCGACGTCCGTATACTTCGTCTCGCCGCGCTCGATGGCCGCGATCGCCGCGTCCTTCACGTTGCGGGGCGTGTCGAAGTCGGGCTCCCCGGCGGCGAGGGAGATCACATCCTTCCCCGCGGCCTTCAGCGCGCGCGCCTTCGCCGTCATGGCGATGGTCAGCGAGGGCGAAATGCGGTCGAGGCGATCGGCGATGAGGTTCATGGCTTGTCCGGCGTCCCTGCCCAGCCCATGCCGGGCGGCGGGTCGTTTCCTAGACCCGGCGGCACGGATCGTCCACCGTCCTGCCTCTATTCCAGGCGGAGCGGACGGTAGCCCTGGAAGGTGAAGCCGCGCTCCGCCATGCAGTTGCGGCGCCAGCCCTCCCGCGGGCCGTTGTTGATATCCACCTGGGAATACTGGGCCGGGCGGTAGCGTTCGGTCACGCGGCAGCGTTCCTGCCCCCGGTCCCGCCAGCAATCACGGTCCCGTTCGATGCGGGCGGGCACGCTCATCTGCCAGACAAGCTGGGGCGGGACGGCCAAGGCGGCCTCGTTCCGGCAGGCCTCCACCATCGCATCGGCCTCCGCCTCGCTGGTCCCGGGCCGCGTCCAGCGTTCGGCGCAGGCGGTCAGCAGCAGGCAGGCGAGAAGGGCGGGTCCGGCGATACGCATGCGCGGAGCTTAGGCGAGCCTTGTGGATAAAGCATGGCAGGCCGTCAGCCCCGTCGGCCCCTAGCCACCACCCAGGTCGCCACCCCGAGGCCCAGCGCGACGGCCGCCACCAGCAGCGTCGCCAGCGCATAGAGGTCCGGCGCCAGGCCGAGCCGGACGGCGGAGAAGATCACCATCGGCAGGGTGGAGGCGCCGGGGCCGGAGACGAAGCTGGCAATCACCAGGTCATCGAGCGAGAGGGTGAAGGCCAGCAGCCAGCCCGCCGCGATGGCCGGCGCGATCAGCGGCAGGGTGATGAGGAAGAAGACCTTCCAGGGCCTGGCCCCGAGGTCCATCGCCGCTTCCTCCAGGCTCGTGTCGAAATCCGCGAGTCGCGCCTGCACCACCACCGCGACATAGGCCGCGCCGAAGGTGGCATGGGCGATCGCCACCGTGTCCGCCCCGCGCCCGGCCGGGAAGCCGAAGGCCTGTTCCAGGGCGACGAACAGCAGCAGCAGGGACAGGCCGGTGATCACCTCCGGCATCACCAGGGGCGCGGCCATGGCGCCGGCGAAGGCGGTGCGGCCGCGGAAGCGCCCCATCCGCGCCAGGGCGAAGCCCGCCACCACGCCCAGCACGGTCGCCATGGTGGCGGATACCGCCGCGATGCGCAGCGACAGCCCCGCCGCATCCATCAGCGCCTCATTCTCCCACAACGCCAGGTACCAGCGGCCGGAGAACCCCGTGAAGGTCGTGACCAGGCGGCTGTCGTTGAAGGAGAACAGCACCATCAGCAGGATGGGCAGGTAGAGGAAGGCGAAGCCGAGGCCGAGCGGCACGGCCAGCCTGGAGGCCCGGCGCATGGCTACCGCCCCTCCCGCGCCGCGCGCGCCTGGAACAGGGCGATCGGCGCGACCAGCAGCAGCAGCAGCACCAGCGCCAGGGCGGAGGCGAGCGGCCAGTCCCGGTTCTGGAAGAACTCCGTCCACAGCACGCGGCCGATCAGCTGGGCATCCGGCCCGCCGAGCAGTTCCGGGATCACGAACTCCCCGACCGCGGGGATGAAGACGAGGAGGAAGCCCGCCACCACCCCGGGCATGGACAGCGGCAGGGTCACCCGCAGGAAGGCCCGGAACGGGGTCGCGCCCAGGTCCTCCGCGGCCTCCAGCAGCGCCGGGTCCAGCCTGGACAGGGTGGCATAGAGCGGCAGGACCATGAAGGGCAGGTAGCAGTAGGTGATGCCGACATAGAGCGCGAAGTCGGTGTAGAGCAGGTGCAGCGGCTCCTGGATCAGGCCCAGCGCCATCAGCGCCCCGTTCAGCCATCCCTGGTCCTGCAGGATGCCGATCCAGGCGGTGATGCGGAGCAGGAACGACGTCCAGAAGGGCA
The DNA here is from genome assembly GCF_016805305.1 of Falsiroseomonas ponticola. Classification (GTDB taxonomy): domain Bacteria; phylum Pseudomonadota; class Alphaproteobacteria; order Acetobacterales; family Acetobacteraceae; genus Falsiroseomonas; species Falsiroseomonas ponticola. The sequence goes on from NZ_JAERQN010000004.1 coordinate 404,163, forward strand.
GGATGACGAGCATCAGCAGCGTCGCGCGCCAGCGTTCCGGCGCGCGGGCGATGGCCAGCGCCATGGGGTAGCCCACCAGCAGGCAGAGCGTGGCGGAAATGGCGGCGACGCGAAGGCTGCGCAGCCCGGCCTCCACGTAGAAGGGATCCTCCAGGAACAGCCGGAAATTCGCCAGGTTGATCTGGATGACCGGCCCCCCTTCCTCCGTCCAGCGCAGCAGGGGCGTGTAGGGGGGCAGGCCCTCGCTGGGTTCGGCGAAGGCGATGGTCAGCACGATGAGGAATGGCACCACGAAGAACAGCGCCATCCAGGTCCAGGGTAGGGCCAGCACCAGGGCGCGGCCGAGCCGCCCGGTCATTCCGGCAGCACCATGCTCGCTTCGGGGTCCCAGGTGACGGCGACGCGGTCCTCCCAATCCACCGGCCGCGCCGTCATCCGGCGCAGGTTCGGCTGGCTGACCCGGATCTCCTTCCCCGTGTCGAGCACCACGTAATACATGAAGAAATCGCCGAAATAGGCGATGTCCCTCACCCGCCCGACCAGCCTGTTGTCGCCGAGCGGCGTCGCCGGGTCGGTGCGTTCGATCCGCATCCGCTCCGGCCGGATGGCGACATAGGCGCGGCTGCCGACGGGCTTGAGGGCCCCGGCCTCCGCCAGGATGTCGAAATCCAATTCCGAGCTGCCGATGCGCGTCACCTGGTCATCCGCGGCTTCGACCACGCCTTCCAGGATGTTGGCGGTGCCTAGGAATTCGGCGGTGAAGCGGCTGTTCGGGAATTCATAGACCTCCCCGGGCGTGCCCACCTGCGCCAGCGTGCCGCGGTCCATGACGGCCAGGCGGGTCGCCATGGTCATCGCCTCCTCCTGGTCATGGGTGACGATGACGAAGGTGGTGCCGGTGCGTTCCTGGATGTTCACCAGTTCGAACTGCGTCGCCTCCCGCAAATTCTTGTCGAGGGCGGAGAGCGGTTCGTCGAGAAGCAGCAGCTTGGGGCGCTTGGCCAGCGCACGGGCCAGCGCCACGCGGGCCTTCTGCCCGCCGGACAGCGCGGAAGGCTTGCGGCCACCGAAGCCTTCCATCTGGACCAGCGCCAGCATCTCCGCGACCCGGTCGGCGATCACCGCCTTGGGCGCGCCTTCCTGCCGCAGGCCGAAGCCGATGTTCTGCGCCACCGTCATGTGCGGGAACAGCGCATAGGACTGGAACATCATGTTGATGGGCCGCTCATAGGGCGGCACGCCCGACAGGTCCTGGCCATCCAGCACGATGCGGCCCGCATCGGGCTCGATGAAGCCCGCCAGGCAGCGCAGCAGCGTGGATTTGCCCGACCCGGACGCGCCGAGCAGGGCGAAAAGCTCGCCGCGGTAGATGGGAAGCGTGACCGCATCCAGGGCGACGAAGCCGTCGAAGCGCTTCGTCACCCCCTCGATCCTCAGGAACGGGTCCGCGGCAGGATCGCGCCAGGGCTCGGCCGCGCCGGGCCTCGCCGCGACCTTGCCCTCGGGCCGCTCCGCAGCGGGGCCGCTCACCGGCCCGCCTTGAACCTCGCCCAGACGCGGTTGCGGGCGCGTTCCGCGGCCTGCGGCACGGCGCCGATGGTGAAGAAGCGGGCGCGCATCTCCTCCGTCGGGAAGACGGACGGATCATTCGCCACCTCCGCCGCCACCAGCGGGCGGCTGGCCGGCACGCCGTTGGGGTAGCGGACGTGGTTGGTGATGTTGGCCATCACGTCGGGCTGCAGCAGGAAGTTGATGAAGGCATGCGCCGCGGCCGGATTCGGCGCATCGGCCGGGATGGCCAGCAGGTCGAACCAGAGCTGGGCACCTTCCTTCGGCGCCACGTACTGGATGTTCACGCCCCGATTCGCTTCCTCGGCGCGGGCGGCGGCCTGGATGACGTCACCGGAATAGGCGAAGGCCATGCAGAACTGCCCGCCGGCCAGCGCCTCGATCACGCCGCCGGAGGAGAAGGCGCGGATGAAGGGGCGGATCGTCATCAGCGTCCGCTCCACGTCGCGCAGATCCTCGGGACTCGTGCTGTTCGGATCCTTGCCGAGGTAGCGCAGCACCATCGGGATGACGTCGGAGGCGCTGTCCATCATGACGATGCCGCAGCGCTGGAGTCGCCGCGCATGGGCGGGGTCCAGCAGCAGGCGAAGGCTGTCCATCGGCGCATCGGGCGCCAGGGCGCGGACGCGGTCCACGTTGATGCCGAGTCCGATCGTCCCGTAGAGGTAGAGCGCGCCGAACCGGTTCTCGGGATCCGCGCTGGCCACCTGCTGCTGCAGGGCGGGGTCGATATTGGCCAGGTTGGGGATCAGGCTGCGGTCGAGCGGGCGGAAGGCGCCGGCGCGGGCCAGGCGGGAGAAGGTCGGCTCGCTGGTCGGGACCACGATGTCGTAGCCGGTGCGGCCCGCGGACATCCGGCCTTCCAGGGTCTCCAGGCTGTCATAGATGTCGTAGCGGACGCGGATGCCCGTCTCCCGCACGAAGCGCTGGACCATGTAGGGGTCGATATAGTCGTTCCAGTTGAAGACGTTCACGACCTGCTGCGGGGCCTGCTGCGCCTGCGCAGGGGGCGCGCCGCAGATCGACACCAGCAAGGCCGCCATTACCGCCACTCGACGCATCATCCGAGGCACTCCCGCGATTGGTTGGCGGGGGGAACCCTACCACGAAGGCTGATGGCTGCACGGGGGTGACGAGGCCGGTCCACACTAGGTCTTTTTTCCTTGACCTTTGCGCCGCCCGATTGTAGTCATGCGGCACCACGGGGTGATCTGCGTCCGGATACCGGCGCGGCATCCTGCCCCTGGATGGCTCCGCGGCGGCTTTCCGGCCGCATCCCGGTTCTCCCCGTATCCTCGCAGCCGATCCTGATGGCGCCGGGCCGTGCCCGACGACAGGACAATTGTCCCCTCAACCCCGCATGACCGCGGGCGCGCCTCCGCGCGTCCCTGCGGCCGCCTGTCCAAACGGAGACACTGATGGCCTTCGACAACGCCTCGCTGATCCCCCTGCTCACCGGCAGCGGGTTCACCCTCTGGCTGTATCGGACCACCGATACGCGGGCGACGGCGCTCGGCGCCACCTACTTCGCGCCGGCGGCCGCCCGCATCGATACCGGCGACATCATCCTCCTCCAGGCCTCGGATGCGGTCGCGCTGCTGCCGGTGCGGACGGGCGATGTCGTCGCCTCCGGCGTGGTGCTGGACACGGCGGCGGCGCCGTTCCGGGTGAACCGCACCGCGGCGCAGCGCTTCACCGTTCGCCAGGCGGCGACGGCGGTGGCCATGACCGCCGTCCTCGCGCCGCTCGCCGCCGGCATCGTCGCCAACGGCACGGTCGATGCGCAGGCCACCATCGTGGGGCCGGTGCCCGAGGTCGCCTTCAGCATCAGCGATGCCAACGGCGCCACGGTGCGCGGGCCGCAGACCGCGGCGGTTTCCGCCGGCACCGCCACCGTCAGCCTGCCCGCGCCGCCGGCCGGCACCGGCTACCGGATGCGCGTGCAGGCGACGATCGACCCCGCCGTCGCCGACAGCTCCGCCCCCTTCGCCGTCACGGCGCCCTACGGCCTGCTGCTGCAGACCGGCATGTCGCTGCTGCTGGAGGATGGCGGGCGGGTCCTGATCTGACCGCACGACCCCCTCCCCCGCCCCAGACCAGGACAGGACCCCCCGATGCCTGACGCCAGGATTTCAGAACTGCCGGTCGCCGCGGCGCTGACCGCCGCGGATATCGCGCCCTTCGTGCAGGGCAGCGGCACCGCGGCGCAGACGCGGCGCGCGACCTTCGCCCAGATCACGGCCGGCGTGCATGCCGAACGCATGTTCCATGTGCGGGACTACGGCGCGGTCGGCAACGGTACCACCGACGATGCCGCGGCCATCCAGGCCGCCATCAATGCCGCATCGGCGGCGGGCGGCGGGACCGTCCGCCTCGGACCGCGGCGCTACCGCGTCGTCGCGTCCGACATCACGGTGCTGGAGAATGTCTGCCTGGAGGGTCCCACGACCTTCCCGGGCGGGCAGCGCGCTTCCGCCGACTATCGCGGCATCCCGGGCACGCTGATCATCGATCCCGCCCGCACCGTGCGCGTGATGCGGGCGGCGACGCTGCGGGCGATGACGCTGTCGCGCGATGGGCTGGGGGCGCCGCCCACCAACCTGCGCGCGGGCGTCACACTGCGCGCCGCCATGGCCGGCACGGCGATCACGATCGGCGATGGTTCCGGCAGCCAGCACGACGTGCTGGTCGAGGACCTGCTGATCCTGGGCTTCAACCTGGCGATCCGGTCGGACAACAGCCAGCGCCTCAGTGTCCGCCGCGTGCGGGGCGACAACCAGAACGGCATCTACCTGACGCGCACCTACGACGTCACCCGCATCCACGAGGTGCATTTCTGGCCGTTCCTGACGGGGAACATCTCCAACGTCTCGCTCGCGCAGGTGGGCGTGGCGGGGGTGGCGAATAACGGGTCCGGCCTGGTGCGGCTGACGGCCACCGCCGCGCATGGGCTGGTGACGGGCGACCTCGTCAACACCTATGGCATCGGTGGCGTGCCGGCCAACGGGCTCTACGTCGTGACGGTGGTCGACGCCACGCGGGTGGACCTGCAGGGCAGCACCTTCTCCGGCACCTGGACGGGCGGCGGCAACATCGCCGTCTGGAACAACCGCCGCACGGGCACCGCCTTCCGGGTGGAGGACAGCGACGTCGCGGAATTCGTCAGCTGCTTCGCCTATGGCTACCGGACCGGCTTCGACCTCGGCAACGGCGCGCAGTCGATCCAGCTCAGCAACTGCAGCGTCGACGACCTGCTGTCGCTGAAGGACCCGACGACGGTGGGCGCCCTGATCCAGGGCACCGCCTTCCGCACCAAATGGGTCGGCGGCTTCATCAGCAGCATGTCCACGGCCATCCGCGTCAATTCCTCCTCGCCCAACCAGGGGGACAACCAGTTCGTCGGCGTCATGGTCGGCGGCGACGGCGCGGGGCGGGCGGTCGAGGTCTTCGACGGCGGCCTCACGCTGGTGGCCTGCGACCTTCCGGCGGCGCGGGTCTACATGGCGACGGCCGGCGACAGCCTCTCGGTCGTGGCCTCCGACACCCGTTCCGCCACCTTCCAGGGGCAGACGGCGGCGGACCTGGCGCGCATCGTCCTGGTCGGCAACCGCCTCCAGGCGCTGGGATCGTCCCCGGACCAGGAACGCGCCATTCTCCGCCGCCGCTCCGCCACCCAGGGTGGCGACCTCGACGTCGAGAACCAGGACGGCACCGTCACCTATTCGGTGAGCGTCGGCTCGGGGGCGACGGCGCCGCTGGAGATCGCCGGCGACGCGACGAACAACCCGAATGGCGGCGTGGTCTTCGGGGCGCCGAGCGGCATGACCGCGCCGATGGTCGTGACGCTCCGCCGGCGTTCCACCGCGCCGGCGGCCAACGACCCGCTCGCCCGCGTCGCCTTCAGCGGCAACAACGCGGCGGGGACGGAAACGGTCTTCGCCCGTGCCGGCGGCATCGCGGAGGCCGTGGGCACGGGATCGGAGGCCGGTGCCTTCATCGTCGAGACCCGCAGCGGCGGCAGCGTGACGGAGCGGCTGCGCGTCGCATCGACCGGCACCGTGACGCTGACGGGCCCGCTGGTGCTGCCGGGCGATCCCACCACCACGAACCAGGCGGCCAACAAGGGCTATGTGGACGCCCAGTTCACCTCGCGCCGCCTGCCGGTCGTGGGAACCTCCGCCGCCACGGCGCTGACGCTGGCCGCGCATCACGCGCGGATCGTCTCCGCCAATGCGGGCACGACGCTGTCCATCGACTGGGCGGCGACCGGCGATGGCTTCACCTGCCTGGTCGTCAATCGCACGGGCGCGGACCTCGCGGTGACGATGACGGGCTTCACCGGCAGCACGCCCACCAACCCCGACGGCCTGACGAAGATACGGCCGGACGGGCTGGCGACGCTGCTGGCCTTCAGCCCGGATGGCGGCACGACCAGGCTGCTCATGCTCTCCGGCGCGGCCGCGCCATGAGGCCGCACCGCTCCACCCACGCCCCGAGGAGCCTCCGATGACCGACTGGACCATGATGTGCTGGCAGGGGCCGCCGGCCGCCGCCGCCGACGGCCTGCGCCAGTTCGGATGGTCGGGACCCGGCGAAGGCCCGAGCGACGCGATCGACGCCCGCATCGGCGGGTTCATCCCGCCGATCGGCCAGCCCATCGTCACCATCGAGGGGACCGCCTTCGTGGCGCTGGTGGCCACCGGGCCGATCGAGCCGCCGAGCGGCCTGGCACCCACCGACCCCGACCTGTCCCGCAGCATCATCGGCAGCTTCTGACGCCGCATCCCATACCGAGGAGACCCGCAGCATGTCCGACCTCACCGACTACGCAAAGAACCTGCTGGCCCGCAGCCTGTGCGGCCGCCTGCCCACCCTGCCCACCGCCGCCTGGGCCGCGGTGGGCACCGGCGGGTCCGACGCCGCCGGCATCACCGGCGAGCCGGCCGGCACCGGCTATGCCCGCCAGCGCGTGACCTTCACCGGCACCGGCCAGCAGCGGAATGTCGAGGCGATCCGCTTCACCTTCACCGCCGCGGCCGGGACCGTGAGCCATGTCGGCCTGTTCGATGCCGCCACCGGCGGCAACCCGCTGACCTGGTCCGCCCTGGCATCCCCCGTGACCGTGGCCGGCCCCGGCACGGTGACGATCGCGGTGGACGCCCTGACCGTGACGCCCGAGTAAGCCCCGCTTGACAGGAAGGGTTGTCCAGCCCCCTTGAAGCCGAGCGAAACGCTCGGATAACCTCACCCCCGGAGAGAACGGGGGAGGCAAGGCGTGAATCCGCTCGATGCGGCCAGGCGAATGGTGCGTGACGCCTTGGGCGAGGGCGAGATCTGCGGCACCTGCGGATCCCGCGTCGCCGGGCTTTGCAGGCCGCTGGACGCCGCGACCCTGGACGACGTGCTGGCGGAAGCCGAGCACGTCGTCTTCGGCGCCCGTGACTACCTCTTCCAGGAGGGTGACCGGGCGGGCCACGTCTTCACGCTGGTGCACGGCACGGCCAAGCTGGTCCGGCTGCTGCCCGATGGCCGGGAGCAGGTGCTGGGCTTCCGCTTCACGGGGGATGTGCTCGGCTACACGACGGGCGGCACCTACCCCTTCGCCGCCCAACTGCTGACCGGCGCGACCGTTTGCCGGCTGGACCGCCACCGGCTGGACGCGCTGATGCGCCGCTATCCCTCGCTGGAGCGGCGGTTCCTCGACCTCTGCATCCAGGAACTGGCAGCGACGCAGGACCAGCTGGTGACTGTCGGCCGCCGCACCGCGGAAGCCCGGCTCGCCGCCTTCCTGCTCTCCCTGGCGGAGAGCGGGCACCGGCGGCACATCGACGGGCCGGTGCTCGACATGCCGATGACCCGCGCGGATATCGCCGACTTCCTGGGCCTGACGCTGGAGACCGTGAGCCGCGGCTTCACGGCCTTCCGCCGCCGGGGCTGGATCCGCGAACCGTCGCATGGCCGCGTGGAGATCCTGCGGCGGGACGAACTGACGGAGCTGACGGACGGGGAGCCGGGCTGAGCCGGCGCGGCGCGGCGCGGGATGGTGCTGCTGGAGAGGATTGAACTCTCGACCTCTCCCTTACCAAGGGAGTGCTCTACCACTGAGCTACAGCAGCGTGCCGCCGGCGAAGTGGTCGGCTTCCTAGCGGTTCAGGGGGGGGCGCGCAACCCCCGCCACCCGGCCGGCGGGCGGGCGCCCCCGCTCCCCCGTCAGGCGAGGAGCGAGCCGTTCGCCGCCAGCCAGTCCCGTTCCTCCGGCCGCAGCGCGGGCACCTTGTAGCGGCGGCGCAATTCGGCCACGGGCTGCTCCACCGCGGACCAGAGATCCCATTCCGCCAGCAGGTCCACCTCCGTCGCCGCGCCGCGCGCGACGGCACGGAAGAAGGCGTCCGGCTTCAGCTCATCGGCCAGCACCGGCCCCGGCATCACCTGGAAGCCGGCCTGGAACTGCAACAGCGTCAGCAGGAGCAGGTCCATGCACAGGACCTCCGTATTGCCGCCGCTGAAGGCGGCGTTGAGCATCTCCCCCTGCAGTGACGTCTCGTATTCACTGATGATGTGGTAGACCTCGTGCTTCGACCAGCCTTCCGGAAAGCTCTTCGGCTCCCCCGGCATCGGGAAGCCGCGATCGCGGTAGAAACGGAACAGGCTGTGGCCGAGCGTCCCCTCCGGCCGGGCTTCCAGGCCGCGGTACCGCGCCAGCAGGGTCCGGTCCACGAGCATGGCATAGACGCCCGGGATCGCAGGCATGGCGATGCGGATCATGTCGAGCCAGTCCCGCAGCCGCGCCCGGCCTGTCGGCGACCAGTAATGCGCGACGGAGCGCATCATCAGCCGGAGCGCCAGCTTCCGGAACTTGCGCTGCTCGGCCAGCCGGAGCAGGCCGACGCCATATTCATCCACGCCAAGCTGCTCGGCCACCGCCTCCACCAGGCGCACCTTGGCGTCCAGCACCTTCTTGTCGATCACCGGCAGCATGGCGAGGATGCGCACCACCTCGCGCCGCATCGTTGGCGTGTCGATGGCCTGTGCCAGATCCGCCGGCAGGGACAGCGCCGGTGGGTCGATCGGTTCATCGAGATGCAGCAGGTGGCGCTGGATCGCGAGGATGCTGTCGGCCTCGACAGGCAGCAGCGGCAGCGTGCCCTCCGCCGTCGCGACGGCGTGCATCGCCTGCACGATCAAGCGTGCCTGCGGCATCGTTGGCACAATCACCTGCACGATCGACCTCCCCCATCACCGGGGCCTGGTGCCCCTCCCGCCGTACACATGCTCAGGCCGGCAGCAGCGCCTTGTGGGGCGCCAGCTCCTCGCGCTCCGCCGCCGTCAGGGCGGGGATGCCGTAGCGATGGCGCACATCGTCCAGCGGCATGTCGGCCACGTCCCAGATCCGCCAGCCATCGAGCAGGTCCACCTGCATCGCGGCGCCGCGGGCCATGGCACGGAAGAAGGCGTCGGGCCGCAGCTTGTCCTTGGAAACCGGTCCCGGCACGAACTTCACCCCGGCATGAAGCTGGATCAGGGCCGGCAGGACGATGTCGAGGCAGAGTTCGTCCGTATTGCCGGCAATGAAGCCCGCCAGCAGCAACTCACCCTGCAGGTTCGTCGCGTAGCCGCTGAGCACGTGGTAGATCTCGTGCCGGGCCCACCCCTCGGGCAGGCTCTTCGGCTCGCCCGGCATCGGAAAGCCATGGGTCGCGTAGTAGCCATGGACGGCCCGGCCGAAGCTGCCGGCCGGCAACTCGCCGAGCGCGCGGTAGCGCAGGAGCAGCGCATCGCGTCCGAGATACCGGCCAAGGCCGGGCAGCCAGGGCGCCGCGGTCCACACCATGCCGAGCCAGTCGCGCAGCGTCGCCTGGCCGTCGAAGGACCAGTAATGGGCGACGATCCGGCGCATGAAGCCGAAGGCATGGCCCCGCCCCTCCCGCCTCGCCAGGCGCGACAGCACCGTCAGGCCGAATTCCGAGACACCGAGACGGCGCGCCGCCTCCTCCACCACCGCCACCTTCTCCCGCCGCAGCGCGCCATCGACGATCGAGAGGATCGCCAGCTGCCGCACCGTCTGCCGGCGCAAGGCGGCATCGGCGATCACGCTCTCCAGCCCCGCCGGCAGCGGGCCGGGCACGCAGGGCATCGGGTTCGCCTGGCCCAGCATGTGCCGCTGATAGGCATCGAGGGCCTCGATCTCGATCGGCTCGGGCTGCAGGGTGCCGCCGGCGGATGCCACCGCGCTGGCGGCCGCCACGATGCAGGACAGCACCTCGGGGCTTGGCTCGAATAGCTTCACGCCACGGCTTCCGCTTCGGCGGCAAGCACCTCGCATTGGGCGGCCAGCCCCGCCAGCGCGCGCTCGGCATCCCGCAGCACGCGGCGCCCGAGGGCCGGATCATCAGTGTCGCGGGCGACGATGATGCCATAGGCCGCCTGCTGCGCGCAGGGCGACCGCGGCGAGGGGATGAAGAAATAGGCGTAGCCGCCACCCTGCTCGACCACCACCTGGATCAGCGAGGGATCATCCACGTCACCCGGCGCGCCCTTGCTGCCGACGACGCGCACGGCGGCATCCGCGCCGATCGCGATGCCGAGCTCCGCGAGTGCCGGCCGGGGCGCCTCGACCACCCGCTTGCGGAAGGCCGCATCGGTCCAGACCCGCGATATGGCCAAGGCCTGCGCTTCATCCACCATCCGCGAACCACCCATCCCGATTGTGGTGACGCCACGCACGCATCGTCGATGTCAGGCGGCGACGGGCGCGGCCAGGCCCTGGTCGATGCCGGGCCAGTCGGCGGGGGTCGAATGGCCGGGGCCGAGCAGAAGGCCGTTGTAGCCGCCCACCACCGCGCGCTCATGCTCGGAGATCGGCGGAATGCCGTATCGCGCGCGAAGCTCCTGCAGATCCGCGCCGGCCACGGCCCAGAGATCCCAGCCCTGCACCACATTCGCCGTCATCGCCGCGCCGCGCGCCATGGCGGCGAAGTAGCTGTCGGGGTCGAGCAGCCCCTCCGCCACCACGCCCCCGATCAACGGGCTGCCGGTCTGGTAGGACAGCAGGCCGAACATGATCTGGTCCATGCAGTTCTCGCCGAGGGAACCGCCGACGAAGGCCGTCAGCAGCAACTCGGCCTCCAGCTTCACGCCGTACTCGCTGAGGACGTGATAGACCTCGTGCATCACCCAGGGGACGCTCTTCGGCTGGCCCGGCAGGCTGATGCTGTTGTCGGCGTAGAAGGCATGCAGGGCGCGCCCGAAGGTGCCCTCCGGCAGGGTCGCGAGGGCGGCGTAGCGCGCGGCGAGTTCGGCATTCCGCCGCGCCGTGCCGGCGCCATGCAGCTGCGGCAGCATCCACCAGACGAAGCGCATCCAGTCCCGCAGGCCCGCCTTGCCGGAGGGGGACCACCAATCGACGAAGCCCTTCATGAGCGACATCGCGATGCGCTTGAACTGCCCCTGCGCCGCGCGCTGCAGCAGCAGGACGCCCCGCTCCTCCACGCCAAGCCGCTGCGCGGCCTCCACCACGACCGCGACCTTGTCGCCCCGGACCCGGCGCCCCACCACAGCGAGGATGACGAGCAGCTGGACCGTCAGGCGCCGCAGCTCGGGATCGGTGATGACGGTGGCCAGGTCATCCGGAAGGCCGGCCATCCTGGCGCGGATCGGCTCCGCCTGGCCCAGCAGGTGATGCTGGATGGCCTGGATGCTGTCGCGCTCCACCGGCAGCGGCGCCACGCGCCCACCCGCCGACACCACGGCCGACATCGCCTGGACCATCGTGTGAAGCTGAGCCGCAGTCGGATGAAGGAGCTTCATGCGTCACCCTGCCGAAGACGAGCCTGCCGCGACACCGCGCTTCCGCGCGCGGAAAGATTAGGCGAAGGCCCGCACGGGATGGAAGAGCGGAGTGGACACCCCGCGCCCGGTCAGTGCGACGCCCCCTCCCCGGCCGGTGGCGGAGAAACCAGCGGCTTGCGCACCTTGCGGGACATCACGACGTAGCAGGCCGGTACGATGAACAGCGAAACCAGCGTGCCGAAGAGCATGCCGCCGACGACGACGGCGCCAAGATCCTCGCGCGACCGCGCACCGGGCCCGACGGTCAGCAGCAGCGGCACCGCGCCCAGGATGGTCGCCACCGTCGTCATCAGGATGGGGCGCAACCGCGTCGCCGCCGCCTCCACCACCGCCTCCCGCAATTCACGCCCCTCGTCGCGCAGCTGGTTTGCGAATTCGGTGATCAGGATGCCGCCCTTGGCGACAAGGCCGATCAGCGTCACCAGCCCGATGAAGCTGTAGGCGTTGAGCGAGCCGTTGACAGCCAGCAGGCCGAGCGCCGCGCCGACCATCGCGAGCGGCACCACCGACAGCACGATGAAGGGGTCGCGGAAGCTCTCGAACTGCGCCGCGAGCGTCAGGTAGATGAAGGCCAGCGCCAGCAGGAAGACGATGCCCACGCTGGCATCCGCCTGCTTCAGCGCGCGGGAGGGTCCGTCGTAATCCACCTGGTAGCCCGGCGGCAGGATGCGGGCCGCCTCCTCCTCCAGCGCCGCCAGCGCCTCCGACAGCGACCAGCCGGGCGCCAGCGTGGAGGTGATGCGCGCGGATCGCAGCTGCTGGAAGCGCGGGAGGGAGGAGGCGCCCACCGTCTCACGCTGCGACACGACGTAGGACAGCGGCACCACATCCCCCGCGGCGCTGCGCAGGTAGATGTTGTTGACGATGTCGGAATCCCGGCGGTCCTGCTCCTCGATCTGCAGCAGCACCTTGTACTGCTGGCCCTCCCAGCCGAAATTGCCGGCCTGCTGGCCGCCGAGGAAGGTGTTGATCGTCTGGCCGATGCGCATGATGTCGATGCCGACGACGGCGGCGAGCGGCCGGTCGATGACCACATCGATGCGCCGCGTGTTCAGGTCCAGGTCCACGGCGGGCGAGGTGAAGGCGGGATGGCGCCGCGCGAAGTCGCGCAGCCGCGTCATCACCTGGGACAGATCCTCGTAATTGCCGGTGGTGCGGACCACGAACTGCACCGGCGCCACGTTGCCGCCCGCGAGCGGATTGGGATCGAGCAGGGTGAAGCGCGCCCCCGCGATCCGGTTCAGGGCGGGCATGATGCGGGCACCGATCTCGACGGAGGTCGCCTGCCGTTCCGCCCAGGGCTTCAGCAGCAGCAGGCCGATGCCGGAGGTCGGCGACGACATGCCGTTCATGATCATCGTCCCGCGGCGCTCCGGCACCGTCGCGAAGACCGAATCCACCCGGGCCGCCAGCTCATCCATGTAGTAGGTCGTGGCGTCGGAGGGCGCGGTGAATTCGACGATCACGTAGCCCGGGTCATCCGCCGGCGCGAATTCCCCCGGCAGGCGCATCATCAGCAGGATGCCGCCCGCGAAGACGCCCGCGCTGCCGATCAGCACGAACCAGCGGAAGCGCAGCGTGGCCCGCAGCAGCCGGGCGTAGAGCGTGGCCAGCCGCGCGAAGGCATGGTCGATCCGGATCGCCACCCCGCCCAGCCGCTTCGCCCGCAGCATCCGCGAACACATGGCCGGCGACAGGGTGCGGGACACGAAGCCGGAAATCACGACACCGGCCGCGAGCGTGAAGGCGAATTCCGCGAAGAGGCTGCCGAGCAGCCCCGGCATCAGTCCGATCGGCAGGTAGACGGCGGCGAGCGTCAGCGTCGTCGCGACGATGGCGAAGCCGATCTCCCGGCTGCCGATGAAGGCCGCGGTGACGGGATCGCTGCCCATGTCGATGTGCCGCTGCACGTTTTCCACATCGACGATCGCGTCGTCCACCACCAGGCCGATGGCCAGCACCATCGCCAGCAGCGTGAAGGTGTTGATGCTGTAGCCCACGGCATACATGAAGCCGAGCATGCCCAACAGCGACAGCGGGATGGTGACGAGCGTGATGATGGAGGAGCGGAAGGAGCCGAGGAACAGCAGGATCACGACCGTCACCAGGGCGACCGCCACGATGATCGTCTCCGCCACCTCCTTCACCGCGATCTCGATCGCCTCGGACCGGTCGAACACCACGTCCAGCGTCATGCCGGCCGGCAGCAACCCGCGCAGCCCCGGCACCAGGGCCCGCACGGCGCGCGCCACCTCCAGCGGATTGGCGGAGGACTGCGCCAGCACGCCGACCGCCACGCCGCTCCGGCCATCGATGCGGATCGCGTTGGTGATGCTCTCCGGCCCCACCTCCACCCGCGCCACGTCGCCGAGCTTCACCAGCCCGTCATCGCCGAGGCCGCGCCGCACCACGACCTCGGAGAACTGCTCCGGCCGCAGCAGCGCCGTGTCGGTATAGACCAGGGCCTTCCGCCCATCGCGCTCCAGCGTCCCCGATGGCACGGAGATGTTCTGGGAGATGATGGCGTCGTTCACCTCCGGCGCCGTCACGTTGTGCGCCGCGAGCGCCCAGGGATCGAGCCAGACGCGGATCGCGTAGCGGCGCTCGCCCAGCGTCTGCGACGCGGCGACGCCATCGACGGCGGCCAGGGCGGGCCTGACCACGCGCGCGACGATCTCCGTCACCTCCATGGCGCTGCGGGCCGAATCCGTCAGCGACAGGTAGATCACCGGCACCGCGTCCAGGCTCAGCTGCGCCACCGTGGGCGCCAGCGCATCGGTCGGCAGCACATTGGCCAGCTGGCCGACCTTGTCGCGAACCTGCGTCACCGCGTTCAGCGGGTTCGTCCCGGCGCGGAAGGCGATCTGGATCTGGCTGCTGCCCTCGCTGCTGGTGGAGACGATGGTATCGATGCCACCGACGGCGGAGATCGCCTGCTCGATCGGCGCCGTCACCGTCCGCTCCACCAGGTCCGGCGCCGCGCCGCTGTAGATCGTGGTGACGGACACGAAGGGCAGGTCGAATTGCGGCAATTCCCGGATCGCGAGGCGCGACAGGCCGAGCAGCCCGACCAGCGCGACGATCAGGTTGATGACGATCGCGAAGACCGGCCGCCGGATGAAAAGGTCAGAAACTGACATCAGCGCTGGCCTGGCGTCCGCGACACCGCGTTCACGCGCCTTCCGTCATCCAGGTTGAACTGGCCGGCCGTCACCACCTGGTCGCCGGCCTCCAGCCCCTCCACGATCTCGACCCGATCGGGAAGCTGAAGACCGACGCGGACCGGCGTGCGCCTGGCGCGGCCATCCTCGACCTTGAACACATAGGCCCCCGTCAGCGTGTAGAGCATGGCGGAGGGCGGGACGACGATCGCGTCCGGCCGGCTCTCGATCACCAGGCGCACGCGCGCGAAAAGGCCGGATGGCAGCACCGGCGGGTCGTTGGGGATCTCGGCCCGCACCTGGATGTCGCGGTCATTGGTGCCGGGCCGCGCATCGAGCAGGGTGACGCGCCCCGTGAAGCGGCGGCCCGGCACGGCGTCCAGCGTCAGCTCCACCGCCTGGCCGATGGCCAGCCGCGGCAGGAAGCGCTCCGGCACGCGGAAGCTGACGCGCAGGACCGACCGGTCCTCCAGCACCACGAGGCGCTTGCCCGCCTCGATATACTCGCCGACACCGAATTCGCGCTGGCCCAGGATGCCGGTGAAGGGCGCGCGGACCGTCAGCTGTGCCAGCTGAGTCTGCCGGATCGCCACCTCCGCCGCCGCGCGGTCGATCGCCGCCCGGTCATCGTCCAGCTGCTGGCGGGACCGGAAGCCGGAGCCCGACAGCTGCTGGCTCCGCTCGAAGCGAAGCTGGGCCGCGCGCAACTCCGTCTCGGCGGATGCAAGGTTGGCCCGCGCGATGCGCTGGTCGAGGTCGAGCAGCGGCGCATTCGCCTCGACCCGGCTGCCTTCCTGGAAGTGGATGGCGGTGACGACGCCGGGATTGAGCGATGCGACCGGCACGCTTTCCCGCGCCTGCAACGTGCCGAGCGAGTTCAGCGCCTGGTCCACGCGCCCCCGCGTGGCGCGCGCGACCTCGACCGAGGCAGGCGCGGGTTCGGCGGCCACGACGGGCGCGCGCGCTTCCGGCGCGGCGCCGACGGCGGGCAGGGCATAGCGCGTGAGGACGGCGCCGCCCACGAGCCCGGCCAGGGCGGAAACGCTTGCGATAACCCATCGCGACGGCATGCCGACCAACCCCCTGCGCGGTTGCCACGCCCGCGCTGCAGCCTCACTGATAACAGAGGAGTGACGAGTCTTGCAGCCCCGACGGCAGCGGCAACGCCGCCCTCATTGGGTTGCCGAAAGGGATTTCCGGGCCGTTCGCAACACGTTGGAAATGAACAGCGCGACCGCCAGGAACAGCAGCCAGTAGATGCCGTCGAGGTCCGGCAGCGGTTCCAGCACGAATGTCAGCAGGCGCTGCGCCGGCGGCTGCCAGGTCAGCGGCAGATAGTCGATGAAGCGGTTCAGCAGCATCATGCCGAGCGTGACGAGGATGAGCGTCCAGATCCCGCGGTTGAATACCTTCAGCACCGCCAGGCGGAACTGCTGCACGCGGTCCGCCATGCCCTGGAGGCGAAGCCCCTGGAAGCGGACGGCGGAGCCCAGCACCACGTTGGCATCGGAAGCGAGGCCCATGACATCCTGCAGCGCGGATTGCAGCGGCCGCATCGCCCCCTTCAGCGTCCGCTGCCGCCGCTGCCGGTCCTTGAAGTAGGCCCGGGTGAAGTCCATGAAGTTGCCGTCCGGCACCAAGACCTGCAGCGATGCATCCAGCGTGGACAGGGCCCGGCCGACGCGCATCAGGCCCCAGCCGACCGGCACGTTGTGGCGCGCCATCACGCGGGTGATCTCATCCCCCATGGAGGCCACGGATTTGTCGGCGTAGGAGGTGTTCGGGAACTCGCTGCGCAGTTCCCATTTGCGCAGCGCATCCGCCAGGTCGCTCCGCAGCCGCGCGTGATCGACGACGCCGAGGCCCGGCTGCTGCAGCAGGGTGTAGTCGGCCGCACGCTCGAAATCCCGCGTCGCCAGCGCCACCATGGTGTAGCGGTAGAGCTGCCATGTCCGCCGGTCCAGCCGCCCGACGCTGCCAAGGTCCAGCAGCGCGATGCGGTTGTTGGCCATGATCATGATGTTGCCGGGGTGCAGGTCGGCGTGGAACTCGTTGTCCTCCAGGATCTGGCGCAGCACCGTCACCATCAGCCCCTTGCCGAGCTTCAGGGGATCGACGTTGTTCTCATGCTCCCAGCGCCGCACCGCGGGCAGGTTCTCCGTGCGCATCTGGATGTAGTGCGTCATCAGCACGCCCGGGATCTCGTCCATCACCAGGATGCGCGGCCCGCAATAGCGGGACAGTACCCGGGGAACGGAGACCTTGTGCCGCCGCAGGTTGCGCCGCATGCGCTTGAGGTTCACGGCCTCGAACCGGTAGTCCGTCTCCTCGCTCAGCACCGCGCGCAGCTCGCGCAGCCCATCGACCAGGTGGAAGCGGCTGCCGATGCCGAGGACGCTGAACACGGCCACCAGGCCGCGCAGCAGGCCCAGGTCGCGCGCGAAGCTGCGCGCCACGTCGGGCCGCATGATCTTCACGACGACGGCGCGATTGTTCTCCAGCAGGGTCGCGCGATGCGCCTGGCAGATCGACGCGGCCGCGAAGGGCATGGGGTCGAACCAGGAGAAGACGCGGGAGATCGGGGTGCCCAGATCCTCCTCCACGACCCGCAGCGCGACCTCCGGCGGGAAGCCCGCGACGCGGTGCTGCAGGCTGGACAGCGCCTCGCACATCTCGTCGGTCAGCAAGTCGGTGCGCAGGGACAGGAGCTGCCCGGCCTTGATCCACATGCCGCTCAGCCCCTCGAACAGGGCGCGGGCCAGGGCGGCATCGCGGGCCGGCGTCATCTGCCCGGTCGCCCGCAGCCAGAGCCGCATGCCCACGAAGCGGATCAGCGCCGTGAACACCGCCAGGCCGCGGAAGCGGGAGGCCGGCGGCAGGGGCTCGATGGTGATCGGCCGGGAGGCACCGCCCGTGGAAAGGGGCGTCGGCACGATCGAGTCGAGGTCGGGGGGAAACTCGCGCTCGGGGTTCCGCGGCTCCAGCGCCACGAGCGTGGTGGCAGCGTTGCGGCGGCGCCGGATGACATCCAACCGGAACCCAGCGATCCGCTTGACCAGAATGGAGACGCTCTCCCAGACGAGGGCAGCCTATCGGTCGGATGGCAGCCGGCTTGGCCGGGCCCGGATCAACCGTGCCCGGCGTATCGGATCAGACCTGGCCGACGATCAATCGTCGTCGTCGTCGTCATCGTCGCGGAACATGTCGCCCAGGCGCTGTTCCTGCCGCACCACCACGACCACGGTCTGCGCCGCGCCGTCGAGGACGCCTTCGTCATGGAGGGCGGCGATCGCATCCTCCACCTTGTCCATCAGCTTCCCCTCGCCGCGACGAAGCCGCCGGACGCGTTTGCGGGAATGCTCCCCGAGATCGAGGACGCAGACAACGCCTTTCGCGTCCTTCACGTCCGCACTGGCCTCACTCATGCTCGTCCCTCGCGATTGCCGGATGGATGCGAAAGCCGGACCGCGCGGGCGCGATCCGGGAAGGCTTGGTCAACCGCGCCGGATCACGCGCACCAGGTTGCGCCCGATATCGCGGGCCCAGCCATTGCGGCGCTTGCGGTTGGACTGCTCGTGCAGTGCCAGGTAATGGCCCAGCGCCTTCTGTTCGCGCCGCGCCAGCTTGCGGATCTTCTTCTCGACCACCTTCAGGATGCCGGTCTGCTTCTTGCGCTCGCCGAGGTCGAGGTGGATGTCGTCCCGCGTCACGCGGCTACCCGCCACGGTCCAGACTTTCACCCGCTCCGCGCTGCCCGTCTCATCGTCCAGGGAAGGCTTAGTCCGCCGGATCGTCGCCGGCTGGCCGGGCTTCAGCACCGTGATCCGCTTCACGCCTGAAATCATCCGAACGCGCATGCCGACGTGCTCCCTTTGCCGGGCACCGGAACCTTCTCGCAGCCTGCGACGCTTCCGTATCGAGGCCGCCCCGGGCCGGCGATACGCAAACCTATACCGAGAAATCCAGGACGGAGGGAAGAGCCGTCTTCGTTCATCGTATCGCTCGCGATCGAACAAGCGCCGCCACTTGTCTCGTCAGTCTCGGCGGGCGGAACAGCTCTCGGGTTGACAGGACGCGGACATTCTTGCGCCATTGGTGGCGTCGCAATGGGGTGGGGCGGTGCGTCCGGTCTGGTTAACGTTTCCACAGCCGCGTCCGCACGCGGCGTTGCAACTGCTCTGCTTTCCGCATGCCGGCGGGGGCGCATCCATGTTCCACCCCCTCGCCACCCTCCTGCCGTCATCGATCTCCATGGGCGCGGTCCAGCTGCCAGGGCGCGAAGCGCGGCTCGGCGAAGCGCCCTTCACCAGCATGGGTCCGCTCATCGCCGCGATGGCGGATGCGATCGCCCCGGCGATGCAGCAGCCCACCGCCTTCTTCGGCCATTCCATGGGCGCGCTGCTGGCCTATGAACTCGCCCGCGAACTCGTGCGCCGAGGCCTGGCGCCGCCCGTCTCGCTCGTCGTCTCCGGCCGCCGCGCGCCGACCTTCGAGGGCAAGGAAGCGCCGCTGCATCCGCTGCCGGACGATGCCTTCGTGGCCGAGCTCGTCCGGCGCTACGATGCCATCCCCCAGGCGATCCTGGCGGAGCGCGAGCTGATGGCGCTCTTCCTGCCCGTCCTCAAGGCCGATTTCGCGGTGTTCGAGACGCATCGCCACCTGCCGGGCGCCCCCCTGCCCTGCCCGATCGCCATCTATGGCGGCGATGCCGATCCGCAGACCGCGGAGATGGAGGGCTGGGCCGCGCTCTGCGCCGGCCCCGCCACCCGCCGCGTCTTCCCCGGTGGCCACTTCTACCTCGTGCCGCAGCGCCAGGCCCTGGCCGCCGCGCTGGCCGACGATCTCGGGGTGCTGGTTGGCACGGGCTGAACCAGGGGGCCCGGGCGAGCACGGCACCGGGGATCTGGCCGCGCGGCTTCGCCAGCTTGCCGCGGCACGGCTCGGCATCGACGCAACCGCGATCGATCCCGGCGAGCGGCTGCATCGCTACGGCCTCACCTCCCTCCTCGCCGCCGGCCTCGTCGCGGATATCGCGGCGATGACCGGCCGCGCGTTGCCGCCGACGCTGGTCTGGGACCACCCGACGCTGAACCGCCTGGCCGCCTGGCTGGCCGGTGAGGCGCGGGAGGAAGGCCCGCCCCCGGCCCGCCCCCTGCCGGCGGGGGAGCCGATCGCCATCACCGGCCTTGCCTGCCGCCTGCCGGGCGCGGCCTCGCCGGCCGCCTTCTGGTCGATGCTCCTGGCCGGCACGGATGCGGTCGGCGACGTGCCCGCGGATCGGTGGGATGCGGCGCTGCTGACCGATCCGGATCCGGATGCCCCGGGCCGCATGCGCACCGGCCGCGGCGGCTTCCTGCCTGACGTCGCGGGCTTCGATGCCGCCTTCTTCGGGATGTCGCCGCGCGAAGCCGCGCAGGCGGACCCGCAGCAGCGTCTCGCCCTCGAACTCGCCTGGGAAGCGCTGGAGGATGCGGGCATCCGCCCCTCCCGCCTTTCCGGCACCCGCGCCGGCATCTTCATGGGCGCGATGTGGAGCGACTATGCGCGGCTGCTCGGCGATCCCGCCGGCATCGCCGCGCATACCGCGACGGGGCAGGACACCAGCATCATCAGCGCCCGCATCGCCCATGCGCTGGGGCTGATGGGCCCGGCCATCACGGTGAACACGGCCTGCTCCTCCGCCCTCGTCGCCGTCCACCAGGCCTGCCGCAGCCTGCGCGCCGGCGAATCCGCCATGGCGCTGGCCGGCGGCGTCCACCTGGTGCTGTCGCCCGAAAGCTCCATCGCCATGACCAAGTTCGGCGCGATGGCGCCGGATGGGCGCTGCAAGGCCTTCGATGCCGCGGCCGATGGCTATGTCCGCGGCGAGGGCGGCGCGATCCTGGTGCTGGAACCGCTCTCCGCCGCCCGCGCCGCCGGCCGGCGCGTCTTCGCCATCATCCGCGGCGGCGCCATCAACAATGACGGGCCGAGCAACGGCCTCACCGCGCCGAACCCCGCGGCGCAGCGCGCCATGCTTCGCGATGCCCTGGCCGATGCAGGGCTGGCGCCGCAGGATGTCGACTACGTCGAGGCGCATGGCACCGGCACCGCGCTCGGCGACCCGATCGAGGCCAATGCGCTCGGCGCCGTGCTCGGCCAGGGCCGCGCGGCGCAGCGGCCGCTGCGCATCGGGTCGGTGAAGACGAATATCGGCCATCTGGAGGCCGCGGCGGGCGCCGCGGGCCTGGCGAAGATGGCGCTTGCGCTTCGCCACCGGCACATCCCGCGCAGCCTGCATTTCCATCGCGCGAACCCGGCCATCGACATGACCGGCCTCGCCATCCAGGCGGAAGCGACCCCCTGGCCCGCCCGCGCCGATGGGCGCGCCATCGGCGGCGTCAGTTCCTTCGGCTTCGGCGGCACGAACTGCCACCTGCTGCTGGAAGCCCCGCCGCCGGAAGCCGCCGCCACCGCGCCGCCGGTCTTCGTCTTCGCCGGCAACGGCGCCGCCTGGCCCGGCATGGCGGACGGCCTGATGGCCTCCCCCGCCTTCGCGGACTCGCTCCGCGCCTCCGATGCCGTGCTCGCCGGCCTCGGCTTCCCAGCCTCCGTCATCGACGTGCTGCGCGATGGCCGGGTGGAGGAAGTGGCGCTCGGCCAGCCTGCCCATACGGCCTACCAGATCGCGCTCGCGGACCTCCTCGCCAGCTTCGGCATCCGTCCCGCGGCGGTCATCGGCCACAGCCTCGGCGAGGTCGCCGCCGCCTGCGTCGCCGGCGTGCTGACGCGGGAGGGCGCGCTGCACCTCGCGATGACGCGCAGCGCGCTCCAGGCCGGCTGCGCCCGCCACGGCGCGATGGCCGTCGCCGCCGCCCCGGCCACGGCGCTGCACGGCCTGCTTCCCGCGGGTGTGGAGATCGCGGGCGAGAACGGCCCCACCACGACCGTTCTCTCGGGTCCGCCGGCAGCGATCGAGGCCGCGATGACGGCGCTGGATGCAAGGGGCATCACCACCCTGCCGGTCCGCGTGCCCGTCGCCTACCACAGCGCCCAGATGGACCCGCTGGTGCCGCGGCTGGTGGCCGCGCTGCAAGGCCTGGCGCCGCGCGCCGGCGACATCCCCTTCGTCTCCACCGTGACGGGCACGGCGCTGCCGGGCGAGGCGCTCGATGCCGGCTACTGGGGCCGCAACCTGCGCCAGCCCGTGCTGCTGCGGCAGGGCATCGCCACCCTCGCCGCCAGCGGTCATCGCCACTTCCTGGAACTCGGCCCGCATCCCCTGCTGGCGCTGCCCATCCGCCAGGCGGTGCCGGATGCCATCGTCACCGCGCCGCTCCGCCGCGGCGCCGCGGACGAAGCCACGCTGCGCGGCGCGGTGGCGCCGGCGCGGCAGGGGCAGCGCCCGCGCCACCTGCTGCTGCTCTCCGCCCGCAGCGCCGCCGCGCTGGATGCGCTGGCACGGCGCTGGGCCGACCATCTCTCGACCGCCACCGACTTTCCCGATCTCTGCCACACCGCCCTCGCGGGCCGGGACCGCTTCGCCCATCGCCTCGCCCTGCATGCCGCCAGCGCGGCGGAGGCCCGCGCGATGCTGCTCGCCGGCACCTGCCGCCGCGGCGTCGTGCAGGGCGGCGCCGCGCCGGCCTTCGAGGCAAGGCGCGCCCCCGCGGAGCCGTGGGGCGCCTTCCTCGACCGCTGCGCGGAAGCCTTCGTCGACGGCGCCGAGATCGATGCCGACCTCTTCGAGGCCGGCGAGCCCTGGCGCCTCACGGACGCGCCCACCTATCCCTTCGAGCGTGAGCCCCATTGGCTGCCGCGCACCGCCGCGGGGCTCTCCTACGCCCTGGCCTGGGAGGCGCTGCCGGCGGCGACTGCCACGCTGCCCTCGCCCGCCCTGCAGGCACCACCACCGGATGAGGGGCTGGAGGCGGAGGCCACGGCCTTCGCCGAGGCCGCGCTGCGCGCCACCCCGCAGGTCGCGCCGCCGCATCGCGCCTTCGCCGCGCGGCTCGCCGCCTGGTCGTCCATGCCGGTGCGGCACGCGGCGGACACGCCCGCTGCCCGCCTGCTGCGCCGCGTCGGCGCGGCGCTGCCCGGCATCTTGGCCGGCCGGACCGGCGCGGTGGAGGCCCTCTTCGCGGAAGGGGACCTGGAGGCCGCCCGTGCCGTCTATGCCGCGCCCCCCTTCGCCGCCGCGCAGCAGGCGGTGGTGGATGCGGTGGTGGCGCAGGCGGCCGGCCGCCCTATCCGGCTGCTGGAGGTTGGCGCCGGCACGGGCGCGCTGACGGCGCTGCTGCTGCCGCGCCTGCCCGCCGGCAGCCAGGTGACGGCCACCGACGTGACGCCCGCCTTCCTCTCCGCGCTGCGCCGCCGGCACGGCGACGGCCTGGCGACGGCGGTGTTCGACCTCGATGATCCGCACGGTGCCGAAGGCCCCTTCGACGTCATCGTTGCCGCCAATGCGGTGCATGCGGCGGCGCGGCTGGGGCCGGCACTGGCCGCGCTGCGGGCCAGGCTGGCGCCGGGCGGGTTGCTGGCCCTGGCGGAGCTGGCGCGGGCGCCGCGCTGGGTGGACCTCGTCTTCGGCATCACGGAGGGCTGGTGGAACTTCCGCGGCGATCCGCTGCGCCCCGGCCACGCCCTGCTGGGCGCGGAAGCCTGGCAGGCCGCGCTGGCCGAGGCAGGTTTCGGCCCCGTCGCCACGTTGCCGGACGGCGATGCGCATCTGCTGGTCCTGGCCCGGGCACCGCGCGTCGCGCCCCGCTTCCGGCTGCGGGGCGACCTCGTTCTTCCCGCATCGCTCGGCCTGCATGACGCCCCGGATGCAACCGCCTGCCTCTGGTGCCCGGCCGAGGATGCGCCGCCGCCGCGCATCGTGGCGGAGGCCGAGGCTCTGGCCGCGGATGACCTGCCCATCACGCTCCTCGCCCGTCCCGGCCTCGCCGGCGCCGCGGCGATCGGCGCGGCGCGCGCCATCGCGCTCGACCGCCCCGGCGCCATCGCCGCGATCATCCACCTGGATGATGCGGAGACGGACACCCTGGCCGCGCTGGCCGCCTCGATCGGCGACGCCCGCGGCGATCTCCGCGCCCGTGCCGGCCGGCTGGAAGCGGCGCGGCTGGCGCGGGCCGATGGTGGCAGCACCGTCCGGCCGGATCCGGAAGCGCTGCACGTCATCGCCGGCGGCACCGGCAAGCTCGGCCTCGCCTTCGCCCATCACCTGTCGCGCCTCGGCGCGCGGCACCTGCTGCTGGTCGGCCGCCGCAGCCCCGATCCGGCGGCGCTACCGGCCGGCGCGCGGCACCTCGCGCTCGACCTCACCGCACCCGATGCGCCAGCGCGCCTCGCGGCCGCGGTGGATCGCCGCCCCGGCCTCGTCGTCCATGCCGCGGGCCTGGCCGATGGCCCGGCGGCGCAGGTGATGGCGGCGAAGACCGGCATCGCGCAGGGGCTCGCCGCCGCCATCCCGGATGCCGCCGGGCTGCTGCTCTTCTCCTCCGCCGCCGGCATCTGGGGCGTCCGGGATCGCGTGGCCTATGCCGCGGCGAATGCCGCGCTGGATGAATGGGCGCGCGACGCGCGCGGGCGCGGCCTGCCCGCAACCAGCATCGCCTTCGGCCGCTTCACGGAAAAAGGCCTGCTCTCGGGCGCGGAGGATGCGGCGCTGGATGCCGCGGGGATGCTGGCCATGGCGCCCGCGGATGGCTTCGCCGCGGCGCTCGATGCGCTGGGCGCGGGGGAGGCGCTGCGCATCGTCGCCCGGATCGACTGGCCCCGCTTCGCCGCCGCCTATGCCGCGCGCCGCGACACCGCGCTGTTCGAGAGGCTGCTGCCCCGGCCCGCGCCGCCCGTGCCGCGCCAGCCCGAGGCGACGCGGCCTGCGACGCGGCTCGACCGTGCGGGCCTGGCGGCGCTGGTGGCGGAGCTGCTCGGCCACGCCGATGCTGCGCGCATCGACCCGGAGGCGGGGCTCTTCGAACAGGGGCTCGACAGCCTTCTCGCCGTCGCGTTGCGGCGGCGGCTGGAGGAAGCGGCCGGCATCCCGATCCCGGCCGCCCTGCTCTTCGCCCAGCCCTCCATCGCCAGGCTGGCCGATTGGCTGGCGGGCCAGGCGCGCGCCGTGCCCAGCGCGCCGGCCGCCATCGCCGCGGGCAGCGAGCCCATTGCCGTCATCGGCCTAGCCGGCCGCTTCCCCGGTGGCGCGGAGGATCCGGATTCGCTGCTCGCCCAGTTGCTGGCGGGCCAGGATGCGGTGCGCCCCCTGCCCCCAGGCCGCCCCGGCGCGCCCCACAAGGCCGGATGGCTGGATGGGATCGACCTGTTCGACGCCGCCTTCTTCGGCATCGCGCCGCGTGACGCCGCGGCGATGGACCCGCAGCAGCGCCTGCTGCTGGAAGCCGCCTGGCGCGCGCTGGAAGCCGCCGGCATCGCGCCGGATCGCGTCGCAGGGACGCGCGTCGGCGTCTTCCTCGGTGCCACGGGCAGCGACTACGCGGCCCTCGCGCGGCAGCAGGCGGACAGGCTGGATGCGCTCAGCCTCACGGGCCAGCCGAGCAACACGCTGGCCGGGCGCATCGCCTACCAGCTCGGCCTGCATGGCCCGGCGCTGGTGGTGGACACCGCCTGCTCCTCCTCCCTCGTCGCGATCCACCTTGCCGTGCAGTCGCTGCGGCGGGGAGAGGCGGCGATGGCGCTGGCCGGCGGCGTCAACCTCATCCTCGCGCCGGAAGGCTCCGCCATGCTGGCGCGGGCCGGCCTGCTCTCGCCAGGCGGCCGCTGCGCCACCTTCGATGCCACCGCCGACGGCTATGTGCGGGCAGAGGGCGTGGGCATCGCCGTCCTCAAGCCGCTGGCGCAGGCGGAAGCCGATGGCGACCGCGTGCTCGCCATCATCCGCGGCAGCGCCGTGAACCATGATGGCCGGTCCTCCAGCTTCACCGCGCCCAATGGCGCCGCGCAGGTCGCCGTCATCCGTGCCGCGCTCGCCGATGCCGGCCTCGATGCCGCCGCGATCGACTATGTCGAGGCGCATGGCACCGGCACGGCGCTCGGCGATCCGGTCGAGATGGATGCGCTGGCGGAGGTCTTCGGCGGCCGGGACGCGGCCCTGACCATCGGCGCGTTGAAGGCCGGCATCGGCCATGCGGAAGCCGCCGCCGGGATCGCCGGCCTTGCCAAGGTCACGGCCATGCTCGGCAGCGCCACCATCCCGCCGCAGCCGCATTTCCGCCAGGCCAACCCGCATGCCTCCGCCATGGATCGCCTGCATGTCCCGCTGGCGGCGGAGCGGTTTGCAGCGCCGCGGCCCCGCGCCGGCCTCAGCGCCTTCGGCGCCAGCGGCACCAACGCGCATCTGGTGCTGGAAGCGCCGCCCCCCCCACCGCCGCCCCGGGGCGATGGCCCGCCGCACCTTCTGCTGTCCGCCGCCACGCCGGAGGCGCTGGAGGTCCTGCGCCACCAGATTCTCGCGCGCCTGCAGGACGGCTCGCTGCGCTTCGAGGATGCCTGCCACACCGCCTGGGTCGGCCGGGCGCGGCTGCGGCACTGGCTGCTGGCGGACAGCGCGGAGGCGCTGCGCCTGGCGCCCGCCCGGCAGGGCACGCCCCCGGACCTCGCCACGCCGCGCGGCCGCCGCGTCGCCCTGCCGCCCACGCCCTTCACGCCGCGCCGGCATTGGCTGGAGGGCACGCCCGCCGCCGCGCCCTGGCAGCCGCCGCCGCCGCGCCGTTCGGCCCGCAGCGGAGAGGCCGTCTCCGCCTTCCGCCTGGATGCCGCCGCGCCCTGGCTCGCGGACCATGCGGTGGAGGGTACCGTCCTGCTGCCGGCCACCGGTTTCCTCGCTTTCGCCTTCGCCGCCGGCGCCGAGGCGCTGGAGGATGTCGCCCTGCTGCGCCCGCTGGCCCTGCCGCCGGGCGCGATCGAGGCGCAGCTGGTGCAGGACCGCGATGGCGCCTGGTCGCTGCATGCGGAACTGGCCGAGGGCTGGGCCATGACGGCCAGCGCCCGCCCCGGCACGCCGGGCGGCGATGCGCCCCCGCCCCCGGCCGCTTCGGCCGCCTGGGAGGATGGCGGCGCCATCGCGGCCGGGCTGGCCGCGCGCGGCTTCGCCTTCGGCCCGCTCTACCGTCGCATCACCGCGCTTCGCCGCGCCGGCGACGTGGCGGAGGCCAGGCTGGCGCCGTCCGAGGCGCTGGACCCCATGCTGCTGGATTCGGCGATCCAGACGCTGACGGCGCTGCTGCCCGCCGATGACCAGCCCTGGCTGCCGCAGCGCATCGCCGCTGCCTGGCGGGGCGCGGTGCCGGAGGGACCGCTCCTCGCCCGGGCCCGGCTGACGGCGCTGGAGGATGGCGCCGCCACCGGCGATGCCGCGCTGCTGCGGGAAGACAAGGCGGTGGTGGCGCTGCTGCGGGGCATCACGCTCCGCCGCCCCGCCGCCGCGCCGGGCGCCTGGCAGCATGACATCGCCTGGCGCCCCGCCGCCGAACCCGCCCTGCCGCTGGCGGGGCGCTGGCACGCCATCGGGCCGCAGGCGGCCTCGCTCGGCACCGCCAGCGCCGATCCCGTGGGCGGCGCGCCCCTGCCGCCCTGCGACGGCATCATCGACCTGCGCCCGCTGGCTGCCGCGGATCCCGCCGCCTGCATCGCCAGCGTCGCGGCGCTGGTGCCCGACGCCGCCGCGCTGTCCCCACCGCCGCAACTGATCCTGGTCAGCCGCGGCGCCGCCACCGCACCCCCGGTCGCCCCCGGCGCCGTGCCGGCGGCGGCCGTGCTGGGCGGGCTGCTCGGCACCATCGCGGCCGAGCATCCCGCGCTTCGCTGCCGCTGGATCGACCTCGACCCGGATGAGCCGGGCATCCCTGCCGCGCTGGCGGGCGCGCCCGGCCGCTTCGCGCGGCGCCACGGGGCGCTGCTGACGCCGGAGATCCTGCGCACCGCCCCGCCATCCGGCGTCGCGGAGCGGATCGCCCCGGCCGCGGACCACGCGCTGACGGCGCTGCGCCGCCTGCCAATCACGCCCCGCGCGCCCGGCCCCGGCGAGGTCGCCATCGCGATCGAGGCCGCGGGGCTGAACTTCAAGGACACGCTGGTCGCGCTGGGCCAGGTGGAGGGCGAGGCGCTGGGCCTGGAAGCCGCGGGCCGCGTGCTGGCGGCAGGCCCCGGCATGCAGGGCTTCGCACCGGGCGATGCGGTGATCGCCTTCGCGCCGGGCCTGCTGGCCGGGGAAGCGGTAGTGCCCGCCCATCGCCTCGTCGCCCGCCCGGCCTGGCTCGGTGCCGAAGCCGCCGCCAGCCTGCCCGTCGCGACCCTGACGGCATGGCGCGGGCTGCATGACCTGGCGGGCATCGCGCCCGGCATGCGGGTGCTGGTCCATGCCGGCGCCGGCGGCGTGGGCGCCGCGGCCATCGCGCTGGCCCGCCAGGCCGGCGCGCGGGTCTTCGCCACGGCCAGCGCCGGCAAGCACGCCGCGGCGCTCGCGGCGGGGGCGGAGGCCGTCGCGGACAGCCGATCCACCGCCTTCGCCGCCGCCGCGCGGGCATGGGCGGGGGAGCAGGGCTTCGACATCGTGCTCCACGCCCTATCGCCCGCCATGGCCGCGGCCTCCGCCGCGCTGCTGCGCCCGGGCGGCGTGTTCCTGGAGATCGGCAGCGCCGCGCCGCCCCCCTCGCCGCACCCGATCCGGCATCTCGCCTATGAGTTGGAAGCCCCGATCGCCGCCGATCCGGGCTGGTTCGCGGACCGCACGGGCCGGATCCTGGCGCTGCTGCGCGACGGCGCCATCCCCCTGCCGCGGCGCAGCGTGCTGCCGATGGCGCTGGCGGAGGAAGCCTTCCAGTCCCTCGCCCAGGGGCGCGCCATCGGCAAGTTCGTGCTGCGGCCACCACAGCCGCCACGCATCACCGGCACCTGGCTCGTCACCGGTGCGGGCGCCGTCGGCACCGCCATCGCGGATTGGCTGGCGGCACAGGGGGCGACGCGAATCATCCTCGCCTCCCGCACCGCCGTGGCCGCGCGGCATGAGGCCGTGGCGATCGATGTCTCGGACCGCGCCGCCCTGGCATCGCTGCTTGCCGGCCTCCCTGATCTGCGCGGGATCGTCCATGCCGCGGGCGTGGTGCGGGATGGCCTGCTTGCCACGCTGTCGCCCGCCGATATCGACGCCACCCTGGCCGCCAAGGTCGATGGCGCCCGGCACCTGGATGCGCTGACGCGCGACCGGGCGCTGGACCACTTCATCCTCGTCTCCTCCACCGCCGCCAGCCTGGAGGCCCCCGGCCAGGCCGCCTATGCGGCCGCCAATGCCTGGCTGGACCGCCTGGCGGCGGCGCGGCGGGCCGAGGGCCTGCCGGCTGTGTCCGTGGCCTTCGGCCCCTGGGCGGCCGGCATGTTCGCGGCGCTGCCCCCGGCGCAGCGCGCCCGACTCGAAGGCCAGGGCTTCCGCCCAATGGCACCGCGCCGGGCAGCGGCCGCGCTGGCCCATGCCATCGGCTCCGGCGCCACCCATCGCCTGGTGATGGACCGGGTGGCGCCGCGGCCCGTGGCGGCGGCGACCAACCTGCTCGACGCGGTGCGGGCCGCCGCGCCGGATCAGCGCGCCGCCCTCCTGCAGGCCGCGCTCGCCGGCCGCATCCTGGCGACGCTCGGCCTGCCGCCGGACACCGCGCTGGAACCCGGCCGGGCGCTGCGCGACCTCGGCCTCGATTCGCTGCTCTCCGTCAGCCTCAGGAACGAGTTGGCTGCCGCGTTGTCGCTCGACCTGCCCTCCACCCTGCTGTTCGACCACCCCACGCTGGCGGCGTTGGCGGACCATTTGCTGGGCGCCCTCGGCTTCCATGACCTGGAAGCGATGGATGAGGCGGAGCTCGCCGCGCTGCTCGCGCAGGAACTGGCGGCGCCGGCATGAGCGGGACCGATCCGAAGGAAGTCCTGCGCCGCGCGCTGCTGGAAATCCGTGCGCTGAAGGAGCGCCTCGCTGCAGCGGAACGCGGCGGGGAGGATCGCCGCCCGCCCATCGCCATCACCGGCATGGCCTGCCGCTTCCCCGGCGCGCCGGACCTGGCCGCCTTCGCCCGCCTGCTGGCCGAGGGGCGCGATGCCATCGGCCCGCGCCCCGCCGGGCGGTGGGAGGGCGAGGCCGGGCCGCCCGGCGGCTACCTGCCGGATGTCGAGGGCTTCGACCCGCGCTTCTTCGGCCTGTCCCACCGCGAGGCGTCGGCCATGGACCCGCAGCAGCGCCTGCTGCTGGAAGTGGCCTGGGAAGCGCTGGCGGAGGCCGCGCTGGCGCCGGAGGCCCTCGCGGGCAGCCGCACCGGCGTCTTCATCGGCCTGGCGACGCATGACTGGCTGCGGCGCATGCCCGAAGCCGGCCTGGATCGCTTCTTCGGCAGCGGCAGCAGCCCCGCGGTGGCGGCCGGGCGCATCGCCTACCTGCTGGACCTGCACGGCCCGGCGATGACGATCGACACCGCCTGCTCCTCCTCCCTCGTCGCCATCCACCAGGCCATGCGCGCGCTGCGGGGCGGCGATTGCGATGCCGCGATCGTCGGCGGCACCTCCCTCATGCTGATGCCCTCGCTGACGCGCAGCTTCCAGGAAGCCGGCATGCTCTCCGCCGATGGCCGCTGCAAATCCTTCGCCGCCGGCGCCGATGGCTATGGGCGGGGCGAGGGTTGCGGCGTCGTCGTGCTGAAGCGGCTGGAGGATGCGCTGCGCGCGGCGGACCCGGTGGTGGCCGTGCTGCGCGGATCGGCGGTGAACCAGGATGGCCGCAGCGCCGGCCTGACGGCGCCGAACGGCCCGGCGCAGACCGCGCTGATCCGCGACGCGCTGCGCGATGCCGGGCTGGTGCCCGACGACATCGACTATGTGGAGGCGCATGGCACCGGCACGCCGCTGGGCGACCCCATCGAATGGCATGCGCTGGCCGCGGCCTTCGCCGGGCGCGCGCGGCCGCTGGCGCTCGGCTCCGTCAAGTCGAACATCGGGCATACGGAAGCCGCGGCCGGCATCGCCGGGCTCATCAAGGCCGCGCTGGCGGTGCGCGATGGCGTCGCCGCCCCCAGCCTGCACCATGCCCGCCGCAACCCTGCCATCGCGGAGGGCGCGACACCGATCGCGGTGGCGACGGCGCCATGGCCCGGCATCCGCCGCGCTGGTGTCAGCGCCTTCGGCTTCTCCGGCACCAATGCGCATGTCGTGCTGGAAGCGCCGCCGCCGCGCGCCCCCGCCGCCCGCGCGGCGCTGCCCGCACCCGCCTTCCAGCGGGAACGCCTGCCCCTGCCGCCAATCGGCGGGACGCCGGCCGCGGACCGGCAGCTGACACCCGAGGATCCGCTGCTGGCCGGCACCGGCGGCTTCGCCCATCTCGGCGTGCTGCTGGCCCTGTTGGGGCCGGTTGGCGCGCTCGCGGATGTCGCCTTCCCCGCGGGCCTCGCCGTGGCCGCGCCCCGGCGCATCCGCGTGAGGCGCGAGGCGGGCGGGCTGGCGCTGGAAAGCCGCGACGAGGCGGAGGAGGCCTGGACCACCCACCTCGCGGCGCGGGACCTCGCCGGCGCCGCAGCGCCAGGCGCGCCCCCCGCGCTGCCGCCGGCCGGGACCGATGCCGCCGCCCTCTATGGCCGCATCGCCGCGGCGGGCTTCGACTATGGCGAGGCGGCCCGATGCCTGCGTCGGCTTGGCCAGGCAGGGGACATGGTCCGCGGCACGCTGGCCGGCGCCGGCCCGGGGCTGGCCGAGGCCGCCGCGCAGCTTTCCTACGCGCTGCTGCCGCCAGGCGCGGCGCCGGTGATGCTCTCCTCCATCGCGCGGCTGCTTCCGGGCCGTGGCGGGACAGCCACCGATGCCTGGCTGCGGCGGACGGCGGAGCAGGGGGATGGCGGCTTCACCGCCGATTTCGGCCTGCTCGATGCGGCCGGCACCCCGGTCCTGGTCGCGGAAGGCGCCCGCTTCGCGCCGCTGCCCGACCGCGGCGCGGCCTGGACCCGCCGCATCGCCTGGCGGCCCGTCGAGGCCATGGCCGGCGCCATCCACCAGACCGATGCCTGGATCGCCCCGCCCGGTCCCGCCGCCACGCTCTGCGCCGCGCTGCTCGACCACCTCCGCCGGGCCGATGACCGGCCGCTGCGTATCGTCACCCGCGGCGCCCAGGCGACGGGGCGGGAGATGACGGCGCCGGACCCGGAGCAGGCGGCCCTCTGGGGCCTCGCCATGGCCGTCATGGCCGAGCGGCCGGGCCGCCGCTGCCGCCTGATCGACCTCGACCCGGATGCGCCCGCCGCCGCGCAACAAGCCGCCCTGGCCGAGGAGCTGGCGCGGGAGGATGAGGCCGCGGTCGCGCTGCGCGGCAGCCAGCGCCTGGCCCGGCGGCTGGAGGCGCTGCCGCGGCCGGCCGCCACGGCGCTCGCCGCCCGCCTGCGGGATGGCCGCCTCGCCTGGGACCCCGCCCCGGCGCCGCCGCCCGGGCCCGGCGAGGTCCGCATCGCGATGGTGGCCGCGGGCCTCACCTTTCGCGACCGGCTGCTGGCCAGCGGCCTCGCCCCCGCGGGCAGTCCGCTCGGCGCCGATGGCGCCGGCATCGTCGAGGATGTCGGCGCGGGTGTCGGCGGCGTCGTGCCCGGCGATGCCGTCATCCTCCTGGCGCCCGGCGCCATCGCGGACCGCCTGACGGTGCCGGCGCTGCGCGTCGCACCCGCGCCCGTGGCCGACCTGATCGACGCGGCGACCATGCCGGTGCCCTATCTGACGGCGCTGGCGGCCCTGCCTGCTATCGGGCCCGGCGACCGCGTCCTGGTGCACCAGGCCACCAGCGCCACCGGCCTCGCCGCCCTGGAAATCCTGCGCCGCGCCGGCGCCACCATCGTCGCCACCGCCAGCCGCCCGCGCCATGCCTGGCTTGCCCGGCACGGCATCGCGACGGTGCTGGACAGCCGCGCGCCGGAGGGTTGGGACCTCAGCGGCGTGACCCTCGGCTTCGGTGCCTTCCCACCCGACCTCGCCGCCCGCCTGGCGCCGCTGCCCCTGGTGAACCTGGACAAGCGCGTGGCGGGTCACTTCGACCTTGATGCGCTGCCCGATGACCGCCTGCCCGCGCTCTTCGCCCAGCTCCAGGATCTTCCGCCCCTGCCCCGGCATCCCGTGGCGCGCGACGCGGTGGAGGAAGCGCTCTCCACCGCCAGCCCACCCGGCCGCGCCATCGTCACCCTCGCCCCCCCGCCGCCCTTCCTGGTCCAGCGCGCCACGACCTGGATCGTCACCGGCGCGGCCGGCGGGCTTGGCCGGCTGCTGGCGGATTGGCTGGAGGCGCAGGGCGCCGTGGCCTGCCGCGTGGACCTGTCGCCATGCGAGGGCGCCTGCACCGCGCAGGGCGATATCGCCGGTGCGGCCTTCGTCGATGCGCTGGTGCCGCGCCTGGCTGCCGGCGACGCGCCGCTGCGCGGCATCATCCACGCTGCCGCCATCACCGATGACGATGCGCTGGAGGCGCTGACGGAAGCGCGGATCGCCGCCGTGCTGCGCGCCAAGCTGGGCGGCGCCCAGGCGCTGGACACGGCGACGCGGCGCCACGGCGTGACGCTCTCCGCCTTCGTGCTGTTCTCCTCCGTCGTCGGCGTGCTGCCCTCTGCCCGCCAGGGCGCCTATGCGGCCGCCAATGCCGCGATCGACCAGCTGGCGGAAGCGCGGCGGCGGGACGGGCTGCCAGGGCTCGCCATCGCCTGGGGCCCCTGGGCGGCAGGGATCGGCGCGCGGATGGGTGCGCGCGCCGCAGCCACCTGGAAGGCCTTCGGCGTCACGCCCATCCCGCCGGCCCTCGGCCTGCGCGCCCTTCCTGGCCTGCTCGCCATGCCGGAGGCCCGATGCCTGGTCGCCGACCGGGCAGAAGCCCCGGCGCCGGCCGCGCCGGAGGCCGCATCGCCGCCCCCCGCCACGATCGATGTCGCGCTGCTGCAGGCGATCCTGGCGCCCCTGCTCGGCACGCCCGATCCCGCCATGCTGGACCCGCAGGCCCCGATGACCGCCCTCGGCATGGATTCGCTGGCCGCGGTGGAATTCGCCCGCGCCCTGTCGCGGCGCCTGGGCCGCGCCATCCGGCCGGACTTCGCCTATGGCCACGCCAACCTGGCGCAGGCCGCGGCCGCGCTCGCCGCCCCCCGCGCCGCGGAGCCCCGCGCATCCGGCGGCTTCGCCCTGCTCGCCCCGGCCTGGGACAGCATCCCACCGGTGCAGGGGACGGCGCGTGGCTGGACGGTCGCCGGCGAGGGTCCGGTCGCCGCCACGCTGCGGGAGGCCATGGGCACCGCCGACCCGGCCGCGCTCCTCGACCTCACGGCGCTTGCAGCCCTGCCCGCGGATCCCGCCGCGCTGCGCGACGCCGTCATGCCATCGCTGCTGGCGCGGCTCCGCGGCCTCAGCGGCCAGGCCGCCCGGATCGCCATCGCCGTGCCGGCTGCCTCGCCCATCGCCCCGCTGGTCGAAGCCTTCGCGACCGCCGCCGCCGCCGACGAACCCGCCTGGTCGCTCCGCACCATCCGCCTCGACGCCGCGCTGCCGGACCCGGCGGAGGCGCTTCGTCGCGAACTGGCCGCGACGGATGGCGAGACGCGGCTGCGGCTTCTTCCGCGCCAGCGCACGGCGCTGCGCCTTCGTGCCGTGGCTTCGGCGGAGCCCTGGCAGCCCGATCCCGACTCCACCTGGCTCATCACCGGGGCCAGCGGCGGCATCGGCACGCTGATCGCCGCGGACCTCGCCCGCCGCGGCATGAGGCGCATCATCCTGGCCAGCCGTCGCCCGGTGATGCGCGACCTGCCCGGGACGGCAGTGGAGACACGCGCGATCGACCTGACGGATCGCGGCGCGATCGAGGCGATGGTGGCCGATCTCGGCCAGTCCGCGCCGCCGCTGCGCGGCATCATCCACGCCGCCGGCGTCACCGCCGATGGGCGCATCGCGACGACGCCCTGGTCCGGATTCGCGCCAGCCTTCCCGGCCAAGGCCGATGCGGCGCAGGCGCTCGACCTCGCGACGCGGGGGATGCGCGATGTGGAGCTGGTGCTCTTCTCCTCCACCGCCGCCTTTTTCGGCCTGGCCGGGACCGCCGGCTATGCCGCGGCGAATGGCGCACTCTTCGCCGTGGCCGCCGCGCGCCGGCAGGCGGGGTTGCGCGCGCGCTGCATCGCCTGGTGCGCCTGGCAGGGAATCGGGATGGCCGCGGATGAAGCCCTGTGGAACGACGGCCGCGCGCCATCGCTGCCGGCATCCCTCGCGCTCCGCGCCTTCGATGCGGCCATGGCAAGCGATGCGCATGACCTCGTCGTGGTGGGTTCCGGTTGGCAGCCGCCACGCGCGTCGCGCATGATGACGGGGTGGGGGGGACAGGGATCGTGACCGCTGGGCGTGAGCCGATCGCCATCATCGGCATGGGATGCCGCTTCGCCGGCCAAGCGGTCGATCCCGCCTCCCTGTGGTCACTGGTATCCCAGGGCGGTGACGCGGTGCGTCCGATCCGTCGCTGGGACCACGCCGCCTGGCAATCCGCCGATCCGGAGCAGCCTGGCCGCACCACCCAGGCGGAAGCCGCGCTGCTGGACGGCATCGAGGAATTCGACGCCGCCTTCTTCGGCATCGCGCCGCGCGAGGCGGAGGCGATGGACCCGCAGCAGCGCCTGGTCATGGAAGTGGCCTGGGAAGCGCTGGAGGATGCGGCCATCCCGCCTGACCGGCTGGAGGGCATCGCGGGCGGCGTCTATCTCGGCCTCTACAACAGCAATTACGGGCTGATCGGGCGTGGATCGCCCGATGCATCACGCATCGGCGCCTGGTCGGCCTCCGGCACCCATACCTCCATCGCGCCGGGGCGCATCGCCTTCCGGCTGGGCCTCACGGGGCCGGCGGTGGCGCTCGATACCGCGTGTTCCTCCTCGCTCGTCGCCGTGCATCTCGCGGTGCAGTCGCTGCGGGCGGGCGAATGCGCGGTGGCGCTGGCGGGTGGCGTGCACCTGATCCTGTCGCCGCTGCCGCTGGTGGCGAGTGCGAAGCTCGGCGCTGCATCGCCGACCAGCCGCTGCCGCGCCTTCGACGCCGCCGCCGATGGCTTCGCCCATGGCGAGGGCTGCGGCGTGGTCGTCCTCAAGCGCCTGTCGGATGCGGTCGCGTCGGGTGATCGCGTCCTCGCCGTCATCCATGGCAGCGCGGTCAACCAGGATGGCCGCAGCGCCGGCCTCACCGCGCCCTCCGGCCCCGCCCAGGAAGCCGTGCTCCGCGCCGCGCTCGCCGACGCGTCGCTGCCGCCCGCCGAGATCGACGCCATCGAGGCCCATGGCACCGGCACGGCGCTTGGCGATCCCATCGAGATGCATGCGCTCCGCAGCGTCTTCGCCGGTGATCGCGCGCGCCCGCTCGCCGTCGGCTCCGCCAAGACCAATATCGGCCATACCGAGGCCGCCGCCGGCATCGCGGGCCTCATCAAGGCCGTGCTGATGCTTCGCCACCAGCAGGTGGCCCCGAGCCTCCACTTCACGCGGCTCAACCCGCATATCGACCTGACCGGCGCGCGGATCGAAGTCCCGACGCGGCTGGAGGCGACGCCGCTCCGCCATATCGGCGTCAGCTCCTTCGGCTTCTCCGGCACCAACGCCCACATCATCCTCGGCGCCGCGCCAGCCGCCGAGCCCGCCGCCGATCCCCGCCCCGCCCATGTCCTGCCCCTCAGCGCCCGCGATCCCGCCGCGCTGACGGCGCTCACCGCCCGCTGGCAGCAGGCGCTGTCCGAACCCGGCGCCGACCTCCCCGCCCTCGCCCGCACCGCCGCCACCGGCCGCGCGAGCCTCCCCCGCCGCATCGCCATCGTCGCCCGCGATGCCGCCTCCGCCGCCGAGGCGCTCTCAAAGGCCGAAGCGACGACCGCCACCCGCCCCCGTATCGCCTTCCTCGTCACCGGCCAGGGCAGCGCCTTCCCCGGCATGGCCCGCGGCCTGGCCGAGACCGCCCCCGTCTTCCGCCGCGTCCTCGACCGCTGCGACGCCGTCATGGGCCTCCCCGCGCCGCTGTCCCGCCTCTTCGAGGATGGCGCCGCCCTCGCCCGCGCCGATATCGCCCAGCCCGCCCTCTTCGCCCTCTCCGCCGGCCTCGGCGCGCTCTGGCGCAGCTGGGGCGTGGAGCCCGTGGCACTCCTCGGCCACAGCCTCGGCGAATATGCCGCCGCGCACCTCGCCGGCGTGCTGCCGCTGGAGGATGCCGCGCGCCTCGTCGCCGCACGCGGCCGCCTGACGCAGGCCCTGCCCGCGGGCGGCGCCATGGCCGCGGTGCTCGGCCCCAACGGCCAGGCCGTGCTGGCGCGTCACCCCGCGCTGGAACTCTCCGGCGAGAACGGCGCCGAGGCTATCACCGTCGCCGGCCCGCAATCCGCCATCGCCGCGCTGCTCGATGATCCCGCGCTGGCGCGGCAGGGGCTGGAGGCCCGGCCGCTCGCCGTCTCCCACGCCTTCCACTCCCGCCTGCTCGACCCGATGCTCGACGCGCTGGAAGCGGAGGCACGCGCCATCCCGCACAACCCGCCGGCCATCCCCGTCATCGGCAACCTCGCAGGCGCCGTCGTCGCGCGGCACGACGCCGCCTATTGGCGCGCCCATGCCAGGCAGCCCGTGCGCTTCGCGCAGGGCCTCGCGAGCCTCGCCGCGATGGGCGTGACGCATGCCGTCGAACTCGGCGCCATGCCGATGCTGTCCGGCTTCGCGCGCGCCGCCCTGCCCGCCCTGGTCACGCTGCCAACGCTCGCCCGCGCCAGGCCGGGGCAGGATGGTGCGACGCTCGGCTGGACCACCGCGATGCAAAGCGTGGCCCGCCTCTGGCAGGACGGCGTGGAGATCGACTGGCCCGCCTTCCACCAGCCCTACCCGACACGCACCACAT
Source organism: Falsiroseomonas ponticola (assembly GCF_016805305.1). GTDB lineage: Bacteria > Pseudomonadota > Alphaproteobacteria > Acetobacterales > Acetobacteraceae > Falsiroseomonas > Falsiroseomonas ponticola. The sequence continues at coordinate 441,629 of NZ_JAERQN010000004.1, forward strand.
CAGCGCCGACCTACCCGTTCCAGCGCGAACGATTCTGGCTGGCCGACCCCACGCTCGACCGCGCCGCGCCATCCACCACCGCCGACCGCGCGGCGCCCGAGGTCGGCGATGCCCGCGTCACCGGCTTCTATGACGAGCTCACCACCATCGCGAGCCACTACGCCGATCCCGGCGATGGCAGCGAGGGCCACCTCACCTTCGGTCTCATGCCCGCTCCGCGCGCCGGCTTCTCCTGGCTCCGCGCACTCTTCGCCGGGCCGTCCGAGCCCGACTCCTACGCGCTGCTCCGCCGCGCGCAGCACGCGCTGAAGCAGGCCATCTTCGCGCCGGTGGACTTCAACCGGGCACAGCGCGTGCTGGATTTCGGCTGCGGCCACGCCGCCGATCTCTGCGACATCGCGCTGCGCCACCCGCATCTGCGCCTCGATGGCTGTACCATCTCTGCCGAACAGGTGCAGGTCGGCCGCGCCCGCGCCGCCCGCGCCGGCCTCGCGGATCGTCTCCGGATCCATCACCGCGACAGCGCGCGCGACCCCTTCCCCGGCCGCTACGACGTCATCTTCGGCGTCGAGGTCTCCGGCCTCATCGAGGACAAGGCCGGCCTCTTCGACAATATCCGGGACCACCTGGAGCCCGGCGGCGCGCTGGTCATCGCCGATTTCGTCGCCGCCGGCGATGGCATCGCCGCGCCCGACACGGCCTCCTTCACCTCAACCGCGGAGGAATGGGCGCGCCTGCTCGCCGAACGCGGCCTGCGGCTGACGGATTGCGTGGATACCAGCGCCGAGGTCGCGCACTTCCTCGACGATCCGGGCTTCGAGGCCGAGGTCGATCGCCTGGTGGCGCAGCATGGCCTGTCGGACCTCACCCGCCGCCATCTGCTGTCCAACGACAATATCGGCCGCGCGCTGCGCCGTGGCGTGATGCGCTATGTGCTGCTGGTCGCGCGGCAGGATGCGACGGCGCCGGTCACCCGCCTGCTGGCCGCCAACCGCGCGCGCCTGGCCGCACCCGATCGCTGGGAACAGGCGGAGCCCTGGCGCGGCTGGTTCCACCACCTGACCTGGCAGCCCGACCCCGTCGCGCAGGCGGTGGCACAAGGGTCCGCCCTGCTGGCGGAAGCCGCCGGCGCCGCGGCCGCCACGGACCGCCTGGCCCGCGCCTGGATCGGCGCCGCGCGCCTCGCGGATTGCACGCCCGCGCCGCGTTTCGCACGCCTGCACGCGTATCTCTCGCGCCTCGCCGCCAACACGGAAGACCCCGCGACGCTGTCGGTGCCGGATCTGCCGGAGGCGCGGCTGCTCGCCCGCAGCGGCCCGCATCTCCGCGCCGTGCTGGAAGGCCGCGCCGATCCGCTCGATCTGCTTTTCGGCGATGGCGGTGCGGTGGCGGAAGCGCTCTATGCCGCCTCCCCGGCCGCGCGCGCCGTCAACGGCATCGCCGCCGCCGCCTTCGCCCAGCTGCTCGAAGGCCGTGGCGCCGCGCGGGTGCTGGAGATCGGCTGCGGCACCGGCGGCACGACGCAGGCGCTGCTGCCGCGGCTGCGCGCGGGGGACAGCTACCGCGTCACCGATGTCTCCCCCGCCTTCGTGCAGGCCGCGCGCCGCCGCTTCGGGCTGGAGGGGGAGGTGCTGGACATCAGCGCGCCGCCCGCCGCGACCGGCACCGCCGACATCGTCGTCGCCGCCAATGTCCTGCACGCCACGCCCGACCTGCGGCGCACGCTGCGCCACGCGGCCTCGCTGCTGGCGGAGGATGGCGCGCTGCTGCTGGTGGAGAATGCCGGCGAACTCGCCTGGGGAGACCTGACCTTCGGCCTGACCGACGGCATGTGGGCCTTCGCCGACACCGATCTGCGCCCCGGCCATGCGCTGCTGCCGCCCCCGGCCTGGGTCGCGCTGCTGGCGGAGCTGGGCTTCGTCGCGCAGGCCCATCAGCCCGGCGATGCCCGCACCGCCGCCCTCAGCGGCCAGTTCGTGCTGGTCGCGCGCCGCACCCGCGCCACCACCGACATCGTCTGGCGCGCCCCCCGCGGCGCCAATGCCGAAGCCGTTCTGGCCGAGGCGCTGCCCATCCTGCAACAGGCCGCATCGCTCCCCAGCCCGCCGCGCATCTGGATCGGCACGGACCGCGCGCGCGCCATCAACGCCGGCGACGCCCCCGATCCCGCCCAGGCCGCGCTCTGGGGCTTCGCCAACGCCCTGGCCATCGAGGCCCCGGAGCTTCGCGTCACGCTCGTCGATTCCGACGATCCCGCAACGCTCGACCGTGAAGTCGCCGCCGGCACGGCGGAGACGCGGATCGCCTGGCGGCAGGGCCACCGCCACCTGGCGCGCGTCGATCGCCTGCATGCCCCCGAAGCCGCGCCCAGCCTGCGGGCGGAGGGCACCTGGCTCGTCACCGGCGGCCTGGCGGGCGTCGGCCTCGCCGTCGCGCGCTGGCTGGCGGATCAGGGCGCCTCGCATCTCGTGCTGCTCGGCCGCACGGCGCATGCCATCGGCGCCTTCCCGCCTGGCGTGCGCGTCACGACAGTGACCGGCGACGTCGCGGATGAAGCGACGCTCACGGCGCTTCTCTCCGCCATCGAGCGTGACGGCCCGCCGCTCATCGGCGTCATGCACGCCGCCGGCGTGCTGGATGACGGGCTGCTGGCGCAGCAGACACCAGCGAAGATGGCGGCCGTGCTGCGCCCGAAGCTGGAAGGCGCGCGGCTGCTGGACCGGCTGACGCGTCGCCTCGCACCGCGCCACTTCGTCCTCTTCTCTTCCTCCGCCGCGCTGCTCGGCTCCGCCGCCCAGGCCAACCACGCCGCGGCCAATGCGGCGATGGACGCGATCGCGGAGGCACGGCGCGCGGAAGGCCTGCCCGCGCTCAGCATCGCCTGGGGCGCCTGGGACGAGGTCGGCGCGGCCGCGCGCGCCGGCGCCGGCGTGGCCCGGCGCGGTCTTCTGCCCATGGCCCCCGACCAGGCGCTGGCCGCGCTCGGCCTGGCGCTCTCGGCGGAGCAGGCGACGCTCGGCATCCTCGACGTCGATTGGGGCCGCTTCCTCGCCCGCTTCGCGCCGCACCCGGTGCCGCCCGTCTTCGCCGGCTTCCGCGCCACCACCACCACGACGAGCGCGATCGATGCCGCGCCAGGCCAGCCCGCCAGCGCCACGCTGCGCGACCGGATCGAGGCCGCGCCGCAGGCCGAACGCGCCGCGCTGCTGCTGGCCGCGGTGCGCGAGACCGTCGCGCGCATCCTCGGCCTGGCCGACGGCGCGCTGCCGCCGGCGGAGGCGCCGCTGCGCGAACTCGGCCTCGATTCGCTGATGACGGTGGAACTCCGCAATGCCCTCGCCGCGGCCTGCGAGACGAAGCTGCCCGCCACCCTCGTCTTCGAGCATCCGAGCTGCGACGCGTTGGCGTGGCATCTCGGCGCCACCGTCTTCGCCGACCTCCTGCCCGCCGCTACGCCGGCCGACGCGCTGGATGCGATGGAGGAGGATGAGCTGGCGGCGCTGCTGGAAGCCGAACTCGGCGCGGCCGGCGCGGCCCTGGGGGCGCGCGCATGAGCCTCTCGCCCGAGGACCGGATGAGGGAGGCGGTGCGCACCATCCAGGCGCTGCGCAAGCGCGTGGACGAGCTCTCCGCCGCGCGCAACGCGCCGATCGCCGTCATCGGGCTCGCCTGCCGCTTCCCGGGCGCCGAGACCCCCGCCGCGCTGTGGGACCTGCTGGCCGCCGGCCGCGACGCGGTGGGCCCGATCCCTACCGATCGCTGGGATGCCGAGGCCTGGTATTCGCCCGATCCCGACGCGCCCGGCCGCATCGCCTTCCGGGAGGGCGGCTTCATCCGCGATGTCGATGCCTTCGATGCCGCCCGCTTCGGCATCGCGGCGAAGGAAGCCGCGGGGATGGACCCGCAGCACCGGCTGCTGATGGAACTCGCCTGGCAGGCGCTGGAAGCGGCGGCGATGAAGCCGGATGCACTCGGCGGCAGTGCCACGGGCGTCTTCCTCGGCCTCAATGCGGGCGATCACCTCCAGGCCGTGATGACGGACCCGGCGCGGCTCGGCACCCATGCGCTGGCCGGCGCGGTCGCGTCGCTCGCCGCGGGGCGCATCGCCTATGCGCTGGGGCTGAACGGCCCCGCCCTGGTGGTGGATACCGCCTGCTCCTCCTCCCTCGTCGCCACGCATCTCGCCGTTCAGGCGCTGCGGGCGCGGGAATGCGACATGGCGCTGGCCGGCGGCGCGCATCTGATGCTGGCGCCGCAGGTCTCCGTCGCGCTCAGCCGCGCGCGCATGATGGCGCGCGACGGGCGCTGCAAGGCCTTCGATGCCAGCGCCGATGGCTTCGGCCAGGGCGAGGGCGGCGGCATGGTGGTGCTGAAGCGCCTGGCCGATGCGGAAGCCGCGGGCGATCCCGTGCTGGCCGTCATCCGCGGCGCCGCGCTGAACCAGGATGGCCGCAGCGCCGGCATCACCGCGCCGAGCCTCGGCGCGCAGCAGGCGGTGATCCGCGCGGCGCTGGCCGATGCCGGCCTGGCGCCCGCCGATATCGACGCGATCGAGGCCCATGGCACCGGCACGGCGCTGGGCGATCCGGTGGAGTTGCACGCGCTCGCCGCCGTCTTCGGCCAGGGCCGCGCAAGGCCGCTGCGCGTCGGTTCGCTCAAGACCAATATCGGGCATACGGCGGCGGCGGCGGGTGTCGCCGGCCTCATCAAGGCGGTGCTGATGCTGGATCGCGGCGCGGTGCCGCCCAGCCTGCATTTCCGGCAGCTCAACCCGCATGTCGATCTCGGCGCCGCGCCGATCGAGATCCCGACGGCGCTGGTGGCGGAGGCCCCGAAGCGCGTCGGCGTCAGCGGCTTCGGCTTCTCCGGCACCAATGCGCATCTCGTGCTGGAAGCGCCGCCTGCGCTGCCCGCCCGCCGCGCGCCCCTGCCGCCAGCGCCGCTGAACCGCCAGGTCTTCCCGCGCCTCCGCGCCGCACCGCCGGAGACCGCGCTGTTCCCCGGCCGCGTCATCGACAGCCCCGCGGCGGCGCGGCAGGTGGAGGCCGTGCTGGACCTGGCGCTGCTGCCCTGGCTCGCGGACCACCGCGTGCAGGGCCGCGTCGTCGTGCCCGGCGCGGTCATGATCGCGCTGCTGCTGGCCGCCGCGCCCCCCGGCACCACGGCGCTGGCCGACATCGCCTTCGCGGAGCCCGTGGTGCTGGAAGCGGCGTCCGTGCGCCTGGTGGCGCTCGGCCAGCCCGATGGCACGCTGCGCGTCGCCTCCCGCGCCGGCACGGGCTGGCTGACCCATGCGACGGCGCGCGTGGCGGCACTGTCCTCGCCGCTCGAACTGCCCGCTGCCGCCACCACGGCATGGGAACCGCGCGCCGCCTGGATCGCGCATCTGGCCGCGCTCGGCATCGGGATCGGCCCCGCCTTCCAGGGCATTGCCCGCATCGCCCGTGGCGAGACGACGCAGGCCGCGATCGACGCGCTGCCCGGCGTTCCCGGCGCGCCCTTCCACCCCGCGCTGCTGGATGCCGTCCTGCAGGCCGCGGGCGGCACGCTGCCGGCGGAACCGGTGCTGCCCATCGGCATCGCGCGGCTCGACCTGCATGCGCCGCTGGCCGGCCCGCTCACCGTCACCGCGCGGCGGCAGGGCGAGGTCATCGACCTGCTGGCAACCGGCGATGCCCCCATCGCCTCCATCCGCGGCCTCGCGATCCGGCGCCTGGCGGAGGCGCAGGCCGTGCCGGTGCTGGCCGCCCTGTCCTGGGTACCCGCGCCCCCGCCCGCACCGGGGCCGCCCGCCACGGCGATCGAGGATCCCAGCCTCGGCCAGGCGCTGGCGCTGGTGCACCGGTCGCTGAGCACCCCCGCGCCGCTGGCCTTCGTCACGCGCGGCACCGGATTCCAGGCGCTGCTGCATGGCCTCGCCACCGCGCTGGCGGCGGAACGCCCGGAACTGCGCGCCCGCGCCATCACCGTCGCGCCCGATGCGCCGCCGGCGCTGCTGCGCGCGGAACTCGACGGCGACGGCGCGGAGCCCTCCGTGATGCTGCACGCCGAGGGCCGCTTCGTGCCGCGCCTCGCGCGGATCGATCCCCCCGGCGGCCAGGTCGCGCTCTCCGGCACCGTGCTCATCACCGGTGGCCTCGGCGGCATCGGGCGGCAGGCGGCGCGCTGGGCGCTGGACCGGGGGGCGCAGGCGCTGCTGCTTATCGGCCGCACCGCGGCCGAGGCGCCCTTCCCGCAGGCACGCGTGCTGGCCTGCGACATCGCCGCGCCCGACGCCACGGCGCGCATCGCCGCGGCGCTGGCCGGCATGCCGCCGCTGCACACGGTCATCCATGCCGCCGGCGTGCTCGACGATGCGATGATCGAGGACCAGACCGAGGCCCGGATGCAGCGCGTCATCGCGCCGAAGCTCCGCGGTGCCGAGGCGCTGCACGCCCTGCCGCAGCGGCCGGAGCACTTCCTCCTCTTCGGCTCCGTCGCCAGCGTGATCGGCGCCGCGGGCCAGGCGGGCTATGCGGCGGCCAATGCGGCGCTCGATGCCGTCGCGCTGCAGCGGCGCGCGCAGGGCCTGCCCGCGCAATCCATCCTCTGGGGCCGCTGGGCTGACATCGGCATGGCCGCGGCGCTCGACGCCGCCCGCGCGACGCGCGTCTCCGCCCGCGGCCTGCTGCCCATGGCGCCGGATCGCGCCATGGCCGCGCTCGACGCCGCCATCCTGTCGCAGGAGCCCGCGGTGATGATCGCCGCCTTCGACTGGGCGCGCTTCGCCGAAACCGCCCTGCCCGCCTTCGCCCCCCTGCTGCCCGCCACCACGATGAGCGACGGCCCGGTGCGCGACCAGGTCGCGGACATCATCCGCCAGATCCTGGGGGAGGTGCCGCCCCCCGGCCGCGCCCTCGTCGCCTGCGGGCTCGACAGCCTCATGGCCATGGACCTGCGCAACCGCATCAACCGTCGCTTCGGCACGGCGCTCGGCTTGGCGGACCTGCTCGGCGGCGCCGATGCCGAAACGCTGGCCGCGCGGATCGAGTCCGAGGCGGAGGAGACGGAGGTGCTGACGCTGTGACCACCGCCGCCTTCCTGCAGGACCTGGAACGCCGCGGCGTCACGCTCTCCGTCAGCGGCGACGAACTCTCGCTGCGCGCGCCGCGCGGCGTGCTGACGGAAGCCGATCGCGACCGGCTGCGGGCGGAGAAGGCCGCGATCCTCGCCCTGCTGCGCGGCGACGAAACGCCCACCGATGAGCCCTTCCCGCTGACGGAAATCCAGCAGGCCTATCTGGTCGGCCGCTCGGCGGAACTCGAACTCGGCCGCGTCGGCTGCCACGCCTACCGCGAATTCGAATCCGACAGCATCGACCTCGACCGGCTGGAGGAAGCCTGGAACCGCCTGGTCGCGCGCCACCCGATGCTGCGCGCCGTCGTCACGCCCGATGGCCGCCAGCGCGTGCTGCCCGAGGTCCCGCGCGTGACGATCGAGCGCATCGACCTGCGCGAGGCCGCCGATGCCGGAGCCCTGCTGGCGGCGGAGCGGGAGGCGCGGTCGCACCACGTCTTCGACCCGCATGCCTGGCCGCTCTTCTCGCTGAAGGCCGCGCTGCTGCCGGGCGGGCGGGTGCGGCTTGGCGTCGGCATCGACCTGCTGCTGGCGGATGCGGCCGCGCTGGTCACGCTGTTCCGCGACTGGGGCGCGCTTTACGCCGCGCCGGATGCGGTGCCGCCGCCGCCTGCCGCGCGCTTCGCAGACCATGCGCGGCGCCTGCCGCAGCCGAGCGATCGAGACCGCGCCTATTGGCAGGCGCGGCTGGCCGATTTCCCGCCCGGGCCCGATCTGCCGCTGCTGCCGGTCGCCGGCCCGCCACGCTTCACCCGCCGCACGCATCGCATCCCGGCCCCCGCGTGGCAGGCGCTGCGTGCCGCCGCCGCCGCGCGCGGCATCACCGCCTCCGTCCTGCTCGCCACCGCGCTGGCCGATGCGCTGGCGGGGTGGAGCCGCCGGTCGCGCTTCGCCATCACCCTCACGCAATTCGCCGCACCGCCGGGCATGGAGGGCGTGGTCGGCGACTTCACCTCCACCATCCCGCTGGAAGCCGATGTCACGCCGCCGCGCTTCGAGGATCGCGCCCGCGCGCTGCAGGCGCGCCTCGCCGCCGATCTCGACCATGCCTCCATGAGCGGCGTCGCGGTGCTGCGGGAGATCCGGCGCCTGCGGCCCGAAGCGGCCGCCGTGCCCGTCGTCTTCACCTCCACCATCGGGCATCCCTCGCTGGGCGGCGTGACATCGCCGCTCGCCTGGCTGGGCGAGACGGTCTTCGCGGTGACGCAGACGCCGCAGGTGGTGCTGGACCACCATGTGTTCGAGGAAGCCGGCGCGCTGGTGCTGGGCTGGGATGCGGTGGAGGCCGCCTTCCCGCCCGGTGTGCTGGACGCGCTGGTGGCCGCGCAGGCGTCGCTGCTCGCCGCGCTGCTGAGCGGGGAAGGCTGGACGCGCGACGCCAGCGCCTGCCGCCCGTCCCAGCCCCGCGCGAGCCTGACCGAAGCCGCCCCGCCACGCCTGCTGCACGCGGCGCTGGAGGAAGCGGCCCGCGCCACGCCCGACCGCCCGGCGGTGATCGATGCGGAGCGCGTGCTGGACCACGCGACCCTGCACGCCGCCGCCGGCCACCTGGCCGCGACGCTGCGCGACCGGCTCGGCGGCGAGGCGCGGGACCGCCTGGTCGCCATCGTGCTGCCCAAGGGCTGGCGGCAGGTCGTGGCCGTGCTCGCCGTGCTGAAGGCCGGCGCCGCTTACCTGCCCGTCGATCCCGCGCTGCCCGCCGAACGCCGCCGCTACCTGATCGCGCAGGGCGAGGCGCTGCCCCTCGAGGATCCCGCCGAGGTCGATGCAGCCCTCGCCGCCGCCCTCTCCGGCCAACCGCCCGCGCTGCCGCCGGTCGAGGATCCCTCGCGCCTCGCCTATGTCATCTACACCTCCGGCTCCACCGGCCAGCCCAAGGGCGTGATGATCGAACACCAGGCGGCGGTGGCCACCGTGGATGAGATCAACCGCCGCTGGGCCATCGGCGCGGAGGATCGCGCCTTCGGCCTTTCCGCGCTCGGCTTCGACCTCTCGGTCTGGGACATCTTCGGCCCGCTGGCCAAGGGCGGCGCGGTGGTGCTGCCGCCGCCGGAGGCCGCGCGCGATCCCGGCGCCTGGGCCGCGCTGCTGGTGCGCCATCGCGTCACGGTCTGGAACAGCGTGCCGGCGCTGATGGCGATGCAGATGGAACACGGGCTGCCCGTGGGCCATGCGCTGCGCCTCGTGATGATGTCGGGCGACTGGGTGCCGGTGGAACTCGTCCGGCGCCTCCAGGCCGCGCTGCCGCAGGCCGCGCTGGTCGCGCTGGGCGGCGCCACGGAGGCGGCGATCTGGTCCAACGCGCATGAGATCGGCGCCCTCGACCCCGCCTGGCCCAGCATCCCCTACGGCCTGCCGCTGGCGGGCCAGATGCTGCATGTCGTCGATGCGCGCGGCGCGCCCTGTCCCGATTGGGTGACGGGCGAGATCGAGATTGCGGGCGCGGGCCTGGCCCGCGGCTATTGGCGCGACCCTGTCCGCACGGCGGAGCGCTTCGTCACCAACCCCTTCACCGGCGAACGCCGCTACCGCACCGGCGATCTCGGCCGCTTCCGCCCGCATGGGGATGGCACCGGCCCGACGCCGATCGAGTTCCTCGGCCGCGAGGATTTCCAGGTGAAGATCCAGGGCTACCGGATCGAATTGGGGGAGATCGAGGCCGCGCTGGAATCGCACCCCGAGGTCGCTAGCGCCTGCGCGACGGTGGTGGAGGGTCCCGGCGGCAAGGCGCTGCATGCCTTCGTCGCACCGCGTCGTGACTCCTGGGACCGCGCGCGCCGCGTCCTCTCCCGCCCCGGCCTGCGACGGGACGGTGCCGCGCGCCTGCCCCTGCCGCATCGCGCGAGCGAGGAGAGCTACGACACCCGCCGCACCATCCGCCGCTTCACGGAGGCCGTGCCGCCGCCGGCCGCGCTGGAAGCGGTGGTCGCGGCCGCCGGCATGCCCGTGACCGTGCTGAACCGGGCGGAGGCCGGCGGGCCCGGCATCGCCATCCCCGATCCCGCCACCGCCCGCGTCGCTTCGGCCGCCGGCGCGCTGCTGCTGCTGGAAGCGCCGCGCAGCCGCACCGCGCTGCTCGCCGCCGGGCGCGCCGGGCAGCGGATGATGCAGGCGGCGGAGGCGCAGGGCCTAGGCCTTTGCGCCATCGGCCTGCTGCTGAAGGATGGCGCGCCGGTGCTGCACGCCTTCGCCTGCGGCGTGCCCGCCACCGAGGTCGCGGGCATCGACCTGGCCGGCGCGCTGCGGGAACACTGCGCCGCGCTGCTGCCCGCCTACATGGTGCCGCGTCACCTGCATCTGTTGGAATCGCTGCCGCTCAGCGCCAACGGCAAGGTGGACCGCGCCGCGCTGAAGCCGCCGAGCGTGGAGACGGCCGCCCCCGCCGGCGCAACGGAATCCGGCGTGGCCGCACTGGTGGCGGAAGCGCTCGGCCAGGCCGTCGCCTCGCAGCGCAACCTCTTCGATGCCGGCGCCACCTCGCTGCACATGGTGCGCCTCCAGCGCCTGCTGGCGGAGCGCATGGGCAGCCGCCTCTCCGTCGTGGACCTCTTCCGCCTGCCCAGCATCGCCGCCATCGCCGGTGCCCTGGCCGGGGAGGCAGCGGAGGGCGCGGTGCAGGGCGGGCTCGACCGCGCCGCGCGCCGCCGCGCGGCCCAGCGCCGATGAGCGGCATCGCCATCATCGGCATGGCCGGCCGCTTCCCCGGCGCGCCGGACCTGCACGCCCTCTGGTCGCTGCTCGCGAACGGGCGCGAAGGCATCACGCGCCTCGACCGCGCGACGCTACTGGGCGAGGGCGTGCCCGCGGCCGCGATCGACGATCCCCGCTACGTCCCCGCCGCCGCGGTGCTGAACGGCATCGACCGCTTCGACGCCGGCTTCTGGGGCATGGCCCCGCATGAGGCCGCGCTGATGGACCCGCAGCAGCGCGTGCTGCTGGAGACCGCCTGGCATGCGCTGGAGGATGCGCATTGCGATCCCCGCCGCACCGAGGGCCAGGTCGGCGTCTTCGTCGGCAGTGCCATCAGCACCTACCTGCTGTTCCGCCTGCGCGGCCAGATCGAGGGCCCGAGCCGCGCGGGCCAGCTCCTCGCCATGGCGGGGAACGACAAGGATTACGCGGCGACGCAGCTCGCCTACCGGCTCGATCTCAAGGGCCCGGCCATCGCGGTGCAGACCGCCTGCTCCTCCTCCCTCGTCGCCGTGCACCTGGCCTGCCAGAGCCTGCTGTCCGGCGAATGCGACGTCGCCATCGCGGGCGGCGTCAGCATCCGCGTGCCGCATCGCGTCGGCTACCGGCATGAGGAAGGCGGCATGCTCTCGCCGGACGGGCATTGCCGGAGCTTCGCGGAAGGCGCGGCCGGCACCGTCTTCGGCAGCGGCTGCGGCCTGGTGGTCCTCAAGCGCGCGGAGGATGCGGGGCGCGACCGCGTGCGCGCGATCATCCTCGGCACCGCCGTCAACAACGATGGCAGCCAGAAGGTCGGCTTCGCCGCGCCGAGCCAGGACCGCCAGGCCGCCGTGATCGCGGAGGCGATGGGCGTCGCCGGCATCACGCCCGCCGAGATCGGGCATGTGGAGGGCCATGGCACCGGCACGCCGCTCGGCGACCCGATCGAGGTCGCGGCGCTCGCCGCCGCCTTCCGCGGTACGGCGCCGGGCAGCGTCGCGCTCGGCAGCCTGAAGAGCGCGATCGGGCACACGGAGACGGCGGCCGGCGTCGCGGGGCTGATCAAGACCGTGCTGATGCTGGAACAGGGCGTCATCGCGCCGACGCTGCACGCGGCCGAACCCTCCCGCCGCATCGACTGGTCGCAGACGCCCTTCCGCCTGGCGACCGAGGCGCGGCCCTGGACGGAGCGCCGCATCGGCGGTGTCAGCTCCTTCGGCATCGGCGGCACCAATGCCCATGCGGTGGTCGCCGCGGCACCGGCTCGTGGCGCCATCGCGCGCCAGGCCCGGCCGCGCCTGGTGATCACCGCGAAGGACCCGGCAGCGCTGGCGGCACTGCGCGCCGCCTATGCCACGCGCCTCGCGGAACCGGGCGCCGATTTCGCCGCCATCGCCGCCGCCGCCAGCCGCCGCCCACGCCTGCCACTCGCGCTGGTCGCCGACAGCGCGGCGGCGCTGGCGACCGCAACCCCCACCAGCGACCTGCCGCCGGAAGCCCCGCCGGAGCCGGGCCTGCCGGCGGACCTGCCCGCCTATCCCTTCCAGCGCCGCCGTCACTGGGCCGCGACGCCGCGCCTCGGCAATCCCATCGCCCTGCCTTCCGGGGAGACGCTGCGCCTCGCCACGCCGGAGCCCTGGCTGCGCGACCATGTCGTGGACGGCGTCGCCCTGCTGCCCGGCGCCTGGCACCTCGCCTTGCTGGCGGAAGCCGGCGCCGCCACCCTCGCCGACCTCGCCTTCACCGCGCCCCTGCCGCTCGACGCCGCCGGCGCGATCCAGCTCTGGCAGGACCAGGCCGGGCGCTTCCGCGTGATGGCGGAGGCCGAGGGCGGCTGGCGCCAGATCGCGGAGGCGCATGCCGGCGCGCCGGCCCATCCCGCCACGGCCTTCGACATCACGCCCGCCGACATGATCGAGGGCGAGGCCTGGGCCGAGACCCTGGCCGAGGCCGGCCTCGCCTTCGGCCCCACCTTCCGCCGCATCACCCACCTCGGCCGCAGTGCCGATGGCGTCGTCGCGGAGATCGCCGAGGACAGCGAGGAGGTCGCGATCCTCGATGCCGGCCTGCAGGCGCTGGGGGCCGCGGTGCGCGACGCCAGCCTCGGCTTCCGCCCCGCCGCCATCGCGCGCTTCGCCCTCCATGCGCCCGTCGCCGCCTGCCGCCGCATCGTCGCGCGGCTGACCGAGGATGGCGCGGAGACGAAGACCGGCGACATCCTCTGGCTCGACACCGCCGGCGCCGTGCTGGCGGAAGCACGCGGCGTCGCCTGCCGGCGGGCGCGCGGCGCCACCTCGAACCTTCTCTTCACGCTGGGCTGGCGCCCCGCCACGGATCCGGCGCTCACCGCGCCGCATGAGGCGCTGGAGCGCTTCGCCCAGATCTTCGCCCGGGATGCGCTGGCCGCCGTCCCGAACCCCGCGCGCCCCGCGCTGCGCGCCCTGCTGGCGCCGCATGCCGCCGCGGCCGATGCCGGGGACGCGGCAGCCGGCTGCGCCGCCCTCGCCCGGCAATTCCCGGCGCAGGCGGCGGAGATCGAGCTCGTCGCCCGCTGCGGCGCGGCGCTGCCGGCGGTGCTAGCTGGCCAGCGCGATCCGCTGGACCTGCTCTTCGGCGATGGCAGGCCCGATGGCGCCTATCGCGGCAGCCCCCTCGCCCGCCACCTGAACGGCGTGGCCGCCGCCATCGCCAAGGGCGCGCGCCGCGTGATCGAGATCGGCGGCGGCACCGGCGCCACCACCGCCGCGCTGCGCGCCGCCCTGCCCGGCGCGCGCTACCTCTTCACCGATATCGGCACCGGCTTCCTCGATGCCGCTGCCCGCCGCCTCGGCGTCGAGACCGCGCGGCTCGATATCGCCGCCGATCCCGCGGCGCAGGGGATCGAGACCGGCGCGCATGACCTCGTCGTCGCCGCCAATGTCCTGCACGCCACGCCCGATCTGCGCGCCGCCATCCGCCACGCCGTGGCGCTGCTGGCGCCTGGCGGAAGGCTGCTGCTGGTGGAGGGCACGGGCCCGCTCGCGCGGCTCGACATTACCTTCGGGCTGACGGAGGGCTGGACGACGCGGAGCGACCACGAGCTGCGCCCCGACCATCCGCTGATCCCCGCCGATCGCTGGTGCGACCTGCTGCGGGAAGCCGGCCTCGACAGCCCGACCGTGGTGGCCGAGGCCGGCGGCCAGGTCGTCATCACCGCGACGCGCGCCGCCCTGCCCTGGGTTACCCTGGCGCCCGGCGCCGCGCTGCCCGCCACACCCATCGCCGGCGCCATCGTCGAGGCGCCCGTGGCGCCCGAAGCCCTGGTCGCCCTCGCCGATGCCCTGGCAGCAAGGTCGAAGTCGCCGCGCCTGCTTCTGGCGACGCGCGGGGCCGAGGCCGTGGCGCCCGGCGAAATCCCCGATCCCGATGCCGCCGCCCTTGGCGGCCTGTTGCGCACGCTGGCCCGCGAATATCCGGGCCTCGCCGCCCGCGCCGTCGATCTGGACGGCACCGGCGACGCAGCCGCGCTGGCCATCGAGGCCGCGCTCCGGGACGGCGAGGACCGCGTCGCCTGGCGCCAGGGCCAGCGCCATCTTGCGCGTCTCTCGCGCGCATATCCCGCCGCGCTGCCGGGCCCGGCAATCCTCACGCCCGCGCTCCACCTCGCGCCGCGCGACCCGCCCCGCCCCGGCCCGGGTGAGGTGCTCGTCCGCGTCCGCGCCGCCGGGCTCAACTTCAAGGATGCGCTGACCGCCGCCGGCCATGTCCCGGCAATCGGCCCCGGCCTCGGCGGCGAGGCATCGGGTGAGGTCATGGCGCTCGGCGAGGGCGTCACCGGCCTGCGCGAGGGCGATGCGGTCCTCGCCGTCGCGCCCGGCGCGCTGGCCACGCATCTCGTCGCCGATGCGCGGCTGGTGCTGCCCCTCCCGCGCGCACTGTCCTTCACCGCCGCCGCAGCCCTGCCCATCGCCGGCGTCACCGCCTGGCATGCGCTGCGCCACCTGGCGCCGCTCCGCCCGGGCATGCGCGTGCTGGTCCATGCCGCGACGGGTGGCGTCGGCAGCATCGCGCTCCGCCTCGCCCGCGCCGCCGGCGCCACCATCATCGCCACCGCCGGCAGCGAGGCGCGTCGCGCCGCCCTGCGCGCCGAGGGCATCGCGGAGGTGCTGGATTCCCGCGGCGCCGGCCTTGCCACCACCGCGCCGCTCGACGTCGTGCTCGGCGCCCTGCCCGCGGCCCTTCGCGACGCCGCGCTGGACCGGCTGCGCCCCGGCGGGACCTATATCGAGATCGGTCGCCTCGGCATCGCGAGCCCCGCCGAGATCGCCGCACGCCGCCCCGACATCGCCTGTCACGTCGTGGCGCTGGACCAGGTGGAGGCACCGGTCTTCGCCGCCCTGCTGCGCGAATTGCTGGCCGCCGTCGCGGCCGATCCGTCGCTGCTGCCACCGGTCACGGCCCTGCCGCTCTCCGCCGCGCCGGCCGCGCTGCAATCCATGCTGCGGGCGGAGCATCGCGGCAAGCTCGTCGCCATCCCGGACCTGCCGCGCGCCATCCGCGGGGATCGCAGCTACCTCGTCACCGGCGCGGGCGGCGGTCTCGGCCTGGCCATCGTCGCCTGGCTCCGCGCCCGCGGGGCCGGCGGCGTGCTGCGCGTGGCGCGGCGGGGTGATCCCGCGCCCGACCTCGTGCCGGGCGACGTGACCGATGCCGCGGCGCTGGCCGCCGTCACGGCGCGGGCCGCCAGCCTCGGCCTGCCGCCCATCGGCGGCGTGATCCATGCGGCGGGGCTGCTGGAGGATGGGCTGGCCGCGCGCCTCCCCCCCGGCGCCTTCGATCGCGTCGCGGCGCCGAAGCGCGGCGGGCTCACCGCCATCCTCGCGGAATGGCCGCATCTCGACCTGCTCATCGGCTTCTCCTCCGCCGGCGCGCTGTTCGGCTCCGCCGGCCAGGCCGCGCATACCGCCGCCAGCGCCGGGCTCGATGCCGCGCTGCGCGAAGCGGCGGCGGACGGCATCAATGCGGTCGCCGTGGATTGGGGCGCCTGGCGCGGCATCGGCGCGGCGGCGGAGCGCGGCGTGGACGTCACCGCCGCCGGCATGGGCGATTTCAGCGCGGCCGAAGCCTTCGACTCCCTCGACCAGATCCTGGCGCTGTCGCTCCCCCAGGCCGCCGTGCTGCCGCTGCGGGAGGATGCGCTGCGGGAGGCCGGCGCGCCGCCCCTGCTGCGGGACCTGCTCGACACGCCCGTGGCGCCGCCGCCGCCTGCGCCCGAACCCTCTTGCCCGGACATGCCGCCGGAGGATCGCCGCGCCTGGCTGCGGGACCGCATCGCCGCCGAATGCGCCGGGCTCCTCTCCCTCCCCGGCCCGATCGATCCCAGGCGGCCCCTGCAGGAATACGGCCTCGACAGCCTCGGCTCGCTCGAACTCCGCAACCGCCTGTCCCGCCTGGCCGGCGCCGCCCTGCCCGCCACGCTGCTCTTCAACCACCCGAGCATCGCCGCCATCGCCGAGCATCTCGCCGTCACGCATTTCGGCATGGCCGCGGAAGCCGCGCCCGCGAAGCCCGACGCGGTCGAGACGCCGGATGACCTGACGCAAGCCTCCGACGAGGAACTCGACGCCGCGCTGGCCGGCTTCGCCGCCCTGCTGGGGGAGGAGGCGCGATGAGCACCGACCGGCAGGTGAAGGAACAGGCCGTCCGCCTGCTGCAACGGATGCAGGAGAGGCTGGACGCCTCCGAGGCCCGCTTCCGCGCGCCCATCGCCATCATCGGCATGGGCTGCCGCTTCCCCGGAGCCGAGGATCCTGACGCCTTCTGGACCATGCTCGCGGAAGGCCGTGACGCCGTGCGCCCCGTGCCGCCGGATCGCTGGGCCGCGCCGGCGGAGGGCGGTACCGCGCAGGGCGGCTTCCTCGACGGCATCGACCTCTTCGACGCCGGCTTCTTCGGCATCGCGCCCCGCGAAGCCGCGGCGATGGACCCGCAGCAGCGCCTGGTGCTGGAAGCCGCCTGGCGCGCGCTGGAACATGCGGGCGTCTCGCCCGACGGGCTGGAAGGCACGCAGACCGGCATCTATCTCGGCTGCTGCACCGCCGATTACGCCCGCATCGGCGACCCGGCCGCGATGTCGGAGGAAGGCTACGCCGCGACCGGTGGCGCGCCCGGCGTCGCGGCGGGGCGGCTTGCCTACCTGCTGGGGCTCCAGGGCCCGGCGCTGGTGGTGGATACCGCCTGCTCCTCCTCCCTCGTCGCGACGCATCTCGCCGTGCAGGCGCTGCGCGCGGGCGAATGCTCGCTGGCGCTGGCGGGCGGCGTGAATTTGACGCTGCTGCCCTGGGGCGCGGCGACGCTCGACCGGCTGCACATGCTCTCCCCCGATGGCCGCTGCCGCGCCTTCGATGCCGGCGCCAACGGCTTCGTCAGGGCGGAGGGCTGCGGTGTGCTGGTGCTGAAGCGCCTGGCGGATGCGCAGGCCGATGGCGACCGCGTGCTCGCCGTCATCCGCGGCAGCGCGGTCAACCAGGATGGCCGCAGCAGCGGGCTGACGGCACCGAACGGCCTGGCGCAGGAAGCGGTGATCCGCGCGGCGCTGGCCAATGCGGGGCTGACGCCCGGCGATATCGACGCGATCGAGGCGCATGGCACCGGCACCACGCTCGGCGATCCGATCGAGATGCAGGCGCTGCGCGATGTCTTCGGCGCCGGGCGCGACACACCGCTCCGCGTCGGGTCGGTGAAGACGAATATCGGCCATGCGGAGGGCGCGGCCGGCGTCGCCGGGCTGGTGAAGGCCGCGCTGATGCTGCGCCACCAGGCGGTGGTGCCGAGCCTGCACTTCACCCGCCTCAACCCGCATATCGATCTTGGCGGGGCCGCGATCGAGGTGCCGGTCGCGACCGCGCCCGCCACGCTCCGCCGCGTCGGCGTCAGCAGCTTCGGCTTCTCCGGCACCAATGCCCATCTGATCCTGGAAGCGCCGCCGGCGATCCAGGCGCGCGACATCGAAACTGCCGAGTCACCCCACCTGCTGCTCAGCGCCCGCACCCCGGCGGCGTTGCGCGCGATGGCGGCGGCGACACTGACGAAACTGCGGGAAGGCGCCTTCAGCTTCGCCGATGCCTGCCACACCGCCGCCGTCGCCCGCCCGCGCCTGCCCTGGTGGATCGCGGCCGACAGCGTGGAGGCGCTGGCCACGGCCGAGCCCTCCGACGCGCCGATGCCCGACCTGCCCGCGCCGCCCGGCCGCCGCGTGGACCTGCCGGGCCATCCCTTCGACCGCCAGCGCTTCTGGCTCGACGAGGCCGAGCTGCTGCCCGGCCGCCGCCTGCCCCAGGCCGGCCCGGCCCCGGTGTTCGAGGCGCTGCTGGCGCCCGGCGCCCGGCTGCTGGCGGACCATCGCGTGCGCGGCACCGCCCTGCTGCCGGCGGCCGACATGCTGGAACGGCTACGGGCTTCGGCCGAGGCTTCCGGCCAGGGCAGTGCCCTCACCGACATCACGCTGGACCGCCCGCTGCCCGTCACCGTGCCGCGCCGCGTGCAGGTCGTGGCCGGGGATGAACTCGCGCTTTTCGCCGAACAGGATTCGGGCTGGGATCGCCACGCCACCGCCCGCGCCGCCGCCGCCGCCGCGCTGCCGGACCGGGCCCTCGCCCCGCTCCGCGCCGCCTGCGCGGAGCCACTGGACACCGGGGCCTTCCACGCCTGGCTCGCCGAGGCCGGCATCGAGTTCGGCCCGCATTACCGCTGCATCGAGGAGCTGTGGCGCGGCCGCGGCCAGGCGCTGGCGAAGCTTGGCCCGGCCCCCTTCCCCGTGCTGCTGGACGCGGCGCTGCGCACGGCCGGCGCCATCGCGCTGGGCAGCGGCGGCGCGGCCCGCCTGCCCGCCGGCGCAGCCCGCTACGCCCGTGCCCCGCGCGCGCCCGGCGCCACCTGCTGGGCGCATGCCGCCATCACCGGCGATGCCGGCGGCGTCACCACCGCCGATATCCGGCTGCTGGATGAGGACGGCACCGTGCTTGCCGCGGTAGAGGGCCTTCGCCTCGCCGCCGCGCCGGAAGCCTGGCGCGGCTGGTGCCACGCCATCGCCTGGACCCCGCGCCCCGATCCCCGCGCCGAGATCGCCGCGCTGACCGAGGGCCTGGACGACCCCGCGCGCCGCCTGGCGCTGGAAGCCGCCGCCACGCGCCACGCCCGCGCCGCCCTTGCCGCCGTCGCGGCGGAGGAGGTCGCACCCCGCCACCGGCGGCTCTTCACGCATCTCGCGCGCCTTGCCGCCCGGCCGCTGCCGGAAGCGGCGCCAAGCCTGGGCACGCCGGAGGCCGCGCTGCTCGATCGCTGCGGCGCCGCGCTGCCCGCCGTGCTGCGCGGTGAGGCCGATCCGCTGAAGCTGCTCTTCGAAGGCGATGGCGCGGAGCAGGTCTATCGCGACAGCCCCGCCTATGCCGCCGCCAACCAGGTGATGGCCGCGCTGGCCGATGCCGTGCTGCCCCCCACCGGCCCGCTCCGCGTGCTGGAGATCGGCGCCGGCACCGGCGCCACCGCGGCCGCCGTGCTGGCGCGGCTCGATCCCGCGCGCATCGACTACTGCTTCACCGATATCGGCCGGTCGCTGGTGGAACGCGCCCGCGGCCGCATTCCCGCCCAGCGCTTCGCCGTGCTGGACATCGAGGCCGATCCCGTCGCGCAGGGCATGCCGGAGGCCGGCTTCGACCTCGTCATCGCCGCCAATGTCCTGCATGCCACGCGGGACCTGGAAGCGGCGCTGCGGCATGCCTCCCGCCTGCTGGCCCCCGATGGCCGCCTGCTGCTGCTGGAAACCGATCCCGAGGGATTGCCCGGCGATCCCACGCCCGGCGGCTGGGTGGACCTCGTCTTCGGCCTGACGGAGGGCTGGTGGCGCTTTGCCGACCCCGCGCTCCGCCCCGACCACCCGCTGCTGACGCGCGCCGCCTGGCTGGCGCTGCTGCAGCGCCTCGGCTTCGAGGCGACCGCCATCCCCGGCCTGCCCGGCAACACGCTGCTGGTGGCGCGCCCGGCGGCGGAGGCGGTGACCTTCACCGATCCCGGCGGCCCCGCGCCCGACCGCTGCGCCGCCTTCCTCGCCACGATCCAGGCGCTGCAGCCCAGCCAGCGCCGGATCACGCTGGTCACGCAGGGCGCAGAGGGTCCGTCGCCGACCGACCCCGCCGGCGCCGCGCTCTGGGGCATGGCGCGCACGCTGCGGCAGGAACGGCCGGAACTCGACATCCGCCTGGTGGACGGGGAGGCGCCGCCCGCCCTGCTGCTCGCGGAACCCGAACTGGTCGTGCAGGACGGCGCGCTGCTGGTGCCGCGCCTCGGCCCTGCCGCCGAGGGCCCCGCCGCCGCGGTCGATTCCGATGGTCCCATCCTCGTCACCGGCGCCTTCGGCGGCCTCGGCCGCTTCGCCGCGCAATGGCTGGCGCGGCGCGGCGCGCGCCACCTCATCCTGGCGGGCCGACGCATCCCCGACGAGATCGGCTGGGTGGAGGCGCTGCGGGATGCCGGCGCCACCGTCACGCTGGAGGCCTGCGACCTTGCGGACGGCCCCGCCCGCGCCGCGCTGATAGCGCGCCTGCCGCGGCTCCGCGGCATCGTCCACGCCGCCGGCACGCTGGCGGATGCCACGCTCGCCCAGGCCACGCCGGCCGATTTCGCCACGACGCTGGCGCCGAAATTCGAAGCCGCGCGGGACCTCGACGCCGCCTTCCCCGGCCTGGATTTCTTCCTCTGCTTCTCCTCCGCCGTCGCGCTCTTCGGCCAGGCGGGCCAGGCGGCGCATGTCGCGGCGAGTGCCGCGCTGGATGCGCTGGCCGCCGCGCGCCGCGCCCGCGGCGGCCGCGCCACCAGCCTCGGCTTCGGCCTGTGGCGCGACATCGGATCGCAATCCGGCAATGCGGCGCTGATCAACCGCCTCGCCGCCCAGGGCCTCGGCACCATCCCGTCCGAGGCCGGGGAGGCCCTGCTGGACTGGGCGCTCGCCACGCCGCAGGCCGCGAGTGCCATCCTGCCCATCGACCGCCCGCGCTTCCTCGCGAGTTTTGCGGCCACGCGCCCACCGGCATCGCTGCGCGGCTGGGCGGTGGCCAAGCCCGTCGCCGCCGTCACGTCTTCAACGCAACAGGCCGCCCCCGCCGCCGCGCTGGCCGACCTCATCGCGGCGGAGGCCGCCACCGTGCTCGGCGTGCCGCCCGGCCAGGTGCTGGACCGCCGCGCGAATCTCTTCGAACTCGGCCTCGACAGCCTGATGGCGGTGGAACTCCGCAATCGCCTGCAGGCGCGCCTCGGCCGCGGTGCCCTGAGCGCCACGCTGCTCTTCGACCACAGCAGCGTCTCGGCCCTGGCCGCGCATCTCGGCGACGCCCCCGCCCCGGTCGCCACGCCCGCGCGCGCCACCGCCAGCGAGGAGCCGATCGCCATCATCGGCATGGGCTGCCGCTTCCCCGCGGGCGGCGAGGACCCCGACGCCTTCTGGCAGGCGCTGGCGGAGGGCCGCGACGGCATCATGGACCGGCCGGAGGGCCGCAGCCTCGGCCCGCTGGACCTGGCCGGCCCGCCAGCCGGCTACCTGCCCGATGTCGCGGGCTTCGACCCCCTCGCCTTCGGCATCGCCCCGCGCGAGGCCCCCTTCATGGACCCGCAGCACCGCCTGCTGCTGGAAGTGGCGTGGGAAGCGCTGGAGGATGCGCTGATCCCGGCCGACAGCCTGGCGGGCAGCAGCACCGGCGTCTTCATGGGCCTCTGCAACTACGACTACGCCCAGCTGGCCGCGAGCGCCGAGGGTGCCGAGGCCTTCGCCGGCACCGGCGGCGCGCCCAGCATCGCGGCGGGGCGCATCGCCTACCTCCTCGGCCTGAACGGCCCCGCCCTGGTGCTGGACACCGCCTGCTCCTCCTCCCTCGTCGCGCTGCACCTGGCGGTGCAGGCGATACGCCGCGGCGAATGCGCCATGGCGCTGGCGGGCGGCACGAACCTCGCACTCGGCGGCGGCACGACGAGTGCGCTGCAGGGGCTCTCCATGCTGGCGCCCGATGCACGCTGCAAGGCCTTCGATGCCCGCGCGGATGGCTTCGTCCGCGCCGATGGCTGCGGCGTCGTGGTGCTGAAGCGGCTCGGCGACGCGCAGGCGGCGGGTGACCGCATCCTCGCCGTCATCCGCGGCACCGCCGTCAACCAGGATGGCCGCAGCAGCGGCCTGACCGCCCCCTCCGGCGCCGCGCAGGAAGCGGTGATCCGCGCCGCGCTGGCCGATGCCGGACTCGCGCCCGGCGACATCGACGCGATCGAGGCGCATGGCACCGGCACCGCGCTCGGCGACCCGATCGAGATGCATGCGCTGCGCAACGTCTTCGGCCCGGGGCGCGACCGCCCGCTGCTCGTCGGCTCGGTCAAGACCAATATCGGCCATGCGGAGGCCGCGGCCGGCATCGCGGGCCTCATCAAGGCGGTGCAGATGCTGCGGCATGGGGAGGTCGCGCCGAGCCTGCATTTCGGCACGCTCAACCCGCATATCGACCTCGGCGGCGTCGATCTGCGCGTGCCGGTGGCGCGCGCCCCGGTCGCCTTCCGCCACATCGGCGTCAGTTCCTTCGGCTTCTCCGGGACCAACGCCCATGCCGTGCTGGAAGCGCCGCCCGCGCCGCCACCCGCGCCGCCGCCGCCCGCATCGCCGCGCCTGCTGGTCACGGCCCGCAGCGAGGCCGGGCTCAAGCGCCTCATCGCCGCCTACCAGGCGCGGCTGGCGGCGGGCGCCGATTTCGCCGCGCTCGCCGCCAGCGCCGCCACGGGCCGCGCGCGCCATCCCTGGTGGGTGCTGGCGGAGACGGCGGAAGCCCTGGCAACGGCCGTGCCCAGCAACGCCCCGCATCCCGACCTCCCGCCGCAAGCCGGCGCCCGCGTCGCGCTGCCGCTGACGCCCTGGGACCGCCAGCGCCATTGGGCGAAGCCACCCCGTGCCGCGCTGCCGCCCAGCGCCCATCCGCTGCTCGGCCGGCGCCTGCGCAGCCGTCGCGGCGAACGCCTCTTCGAGGCCGATCTCGCCCCCGACCGCCCCGCCTGGCTCGCCGACCATGCGCTGGCCAGCCGCGTCGTGCTGCCTGCCGCCGCCATGGTGGAGATGCTGCTGGCCGCCCTGCCGCCGGAGGCGCCCCACGTCCTGGAGGACATCACCTTCGACCGCCTGCTCGCCCCCGCGGAGACGCCGGTGGTGCAGACCAGCCTCGCGGACAGCGCCCTCACCCTCGCCGCCGCCGCCGAGGATCCCGAAGCCCCCTTCGCCACCATCGCGACCGCTCGCGCCGGCACGGCCGCCACCCCGCCGGCGCCCTCTCTGGCGGAAACCCGTGCCCGCTGCCCCCGCGCCATCGACATCGCCGGCCTCTACGATCGCTTCGCCGAGGCGGGCCTCGCCTATGGCCCCGCCTTCCGGGGGCTGCGCGCCCTCTGGGCCGGGGATGGGGAGGCCGTCGCGGAGCTGCCGGACAGCCGGCCGGGCTTCCGCATCGACCCCTGCGTGCTGGATGCCGCCTGGCAGGCGCTGGCCGCCGCCCTGCCGCCGGACAGCCAGGGCGCGCTGGTGCCGAAGGGGCTGGCGCGCTTCACGCTGCTGGGCGGCACGCCGCGCCATGCCGTGCTGCGGCTCTCCGCGCCCGACCGGGCGGAGATCGCGCTGCTGGGCGCGGATGGCGCCCCGGTCGCCCTGTGCGAGGGCCTGGCGCTCGCCATCGCGCGGCCCGGCGTGGTGGTGCAGGAACCCGCCTGGGACACGATCGCCCCCGGCACCGAGACACCGCCCTGGATCGACCTGCGGGCGGAGGCGGATGCCGTCGCCGCCGCCTGGCGCGTGCTGGAAGCCGCCCGCGCCGCCCCCGCCCGCCTCGCCGTGCTGGCGACGCTGGAGGCCGGCCCCGCCCAGGCCGCACTCGCCGGGCTGGTCCCGACACTCGCGCTGGAACACCCCGAGCTGCGCCCGGTGCTGCTCGACCTGCCCGCCGGCGCCATGCCGCCCGCCATCCCGGCCGAATCCCCGCCGGTGCTGGCGTTCCGCGACGGCACGCTGACGGCCCGCAGCCTCGCCATCCGGCCGACGCCGCCGCCCAGCCCCGCGCCCTTCGTCCTGGCCCGCGGCGCCGATGCCTCGCTGGAGGCCCTGCGCTGGGATCGCGCCGCCGCCGCCGCGCCCGGGCCTGGCGAGGTCGCGATCGAGATCGCCGCCACCGGCATCAATTTCCGCGACGTGATGAACCTGCTCGGCGTCTATCCCGGCGATGGCGGGGCGCCTGGCGTCGAATGCGCGGGCCTGGTCGCCGCCATCGGCCCGGGCGTCTCGGGCCTGGCCCCCGGCGATGCCGTGCTGGCCATCGCGCCCGGCTGCTTCGCCAGCCATGTGGTCGCCGATGCCCGGCTGGTGCGCCCGCTGCCGGAAGGCCTCGGCTTCGCGGAGGCCGCGGCGCAGCCCGTCGCCTGGCTGACCGCGCGCCTCGCGCTGCTGGAAGTGGCGCGGCTGCAGCGCGGCCAGCGCGTGCTGATCCATGCCGCGACCGGCGGCGTCGGCCTCGCCGCCGTGGCAGTGGCGCGCGCCGCCGGCGCGACCGTGGTCGCCACCGCCGGCAGCCCTGCCAAGCGCGCGCATCTCGCCGCCCTCGGCATCACGGAAATCCATGACAGCCGCGGCACGGATTTCGCCGCCGCCGCGCCCGTCGATGTCGTGCTGAACAGCCTGACCGGCCCCGCCATCCCGGCCGGGCTCGGCCTGCTGAAGCCCGGCGGCGTCTTCCTCGAGATCGGCAAGGCGGAGATCTGGGACACCGCCCGGGTGGAGGCGATCCGCGCCGATATCCGCTACCGCCCCGTGGCGCTGGACGGCCTCATCCTCTCCAACCCCGCCCGGGTGGGGGAGATGCTGGGCACGCTCTGCGACGACCTCTCGCAGGGCCTGGCGCCGCTGCCCGTGGAGCGCTGGCCCTTCGCGGAGGTCACGCCCGCGCTGCGGCGCATCCAGGCCGCGCGCCACATCGGCAAGCTGGCGCTGGCGCGCAGCCTGTTCCGCGGGGATGCAACCTACCTCCTCACCGGCGGCACCGGCGCGCTCGGCCAGCATCTCGCGCGCTGGCTCGTGGCACGCGGCGCGCGGCATCTGGTGCTGCTGGCCCGCAACCCTGGCGAGGTCGCGATCGAGGGCGCCGAGATCCGCGTCGTCGCCGCCGACATCGCCGATCCCGCCGCGCTGCGCCGCGCGCTGTCTGGCCTGCGACACCCGCTGCGCGGCATCTTCCACCTGGCCGGCGCGCTGCACGACGGAACGGCGGCGCTAATGGACCGGGAAAGGCTCGCCGCCGCCTTCCCCGCCAAGCTCGCGGGGGCGGAGGCGCTGGACCGCATCGCGGCCGCCCATCCCATCGAGCATTTCGTCCTCTTCGGCTCGCTGGCCGCGCTGCACGGCTCCCCGGGCCAGGCGAACTATGCCGCGGCCAATGCCGCGCTCTCGGCCGTGGCGGCGCGCCGCCGCGCCCGGGGCGAGCCCGCGACGCTGGTGCATTGGGGCGCCTGGCAGGGTGCCGGCATGGCGGGGGGCCGCGCCGGCCTGTCGCCGGAGGCCGCGCTGGCCGCGCTCGATTCCGCGCTCTCCGCCGGGCTGGCGGAGGCCGCGGTCTCCGCCGCCAGCAGTGCCGCCCCGCCGCCGCGCCTCGCGCTGCAGGAACGGCTTGCCGCCGCCATCGGCAGCGCGAAGCGGGACGCGCTGGCCGATGCGGTGGCGGAGGCGATCGGGCGCATCCTCGGCCTCGGCGACATGCCGCTCGACCGCGCGCGGCCGCTGGCGGAACTCGGGCTCGACAGCCTGATGGCGGTTGAACTCCGCAACACGCTCTCCGCCGCCATCGGCAAGCCGCTCCGCGCCTCGCTCGTCTTCGACCATCCGAGTGCCGAGGCGCTCACCGCGCATCTCGCCGCCGAACTCGGCCTCGGCGCCACGCCGCGGGCCGAGACGCCACCGCCGCCACCCGCCCTGCCGACCGAAGCCCCGACCGACGACGACGACGCGATGCTCCTGCTGCTCGAACGGAAGCTGGCCCATGCCGGGTACTGACACCGCCGCCCGCGAAGCCAGCGCGGTCCGCCGCGCCCTGGCCATGATCCAGGACCTGGAAGGGAAGCTGGAAGCCGCCGGCCGCGCGGCGCGGGAGCCCATCGCCGTGATCGGCATCGGATGCCGCTTCCCCGGCGGCGCGGAAGGCCCGGACGCCTATTGGCAGTTGCTCTCGGAAGGCCGCGACGCCGTGACGGAGGTGCCGCCGGAGCGCTGGGACGCCACCGCCCTGTTCGATGCCGATCCCGACGCCCCCGGCCGCGCCAGCAGCCGCTGGGGCGCCTTCCTCGATGCCATCGACCGTTTCGACGCCGCGCTCTTCGGCATCTCCCGCCGGGAAGCGGAGGCGATGGACCCGCAGCACCGCCTGCTGCTGGAGAATGCCTGGGCGGCGCTGGAGGATGCGGGCATCGCGCCGGATCGCCTGGCCGGGCAGCCGATGGGCGTCTTCGTCGGGCTGAGCACGGCGGATTACGGCACGCTGCTCGGGCGGCAGCGGGACCTCGGCTGGATCGATGCCTATGCCAGCCTCGGCAATGCGCCTTCCATCGCCGCGGGCCGCATCGCCTATGCGCTCGGCACGCAGGGGCCGACCATGGTGGTGGACACCGCCTGTTCGTCCTCGCTGGTCGCCACGCATCTCGCGGTGCGCGCGCTGCGCAGCGGGGAATGCAAGGTGGCGCTGGCGGCCGGGGTGAATGCGACGCTGTCGCCGGAGCTCACCATCGGCTTCTCCAAGGCGCACATGCTGGCAGGCGATGGCCGCTGCAAGACCTTCGACGCGGCGGCCGATGGCTATGTCCGCGGCGAGGGCTGCGGCGTGGTCGTCCTCAAGCGCCTGTCGGATGCGGTCGCGGCGGGTGATCGCATCCTCGCCGTCATCCATGGCAGCGCCGTCAACCAGGATGGCCGCAGCGCCGGCCTCACCGCCCCCTCCGGCCCCGCCCAGGAAGCCGTGCTGCGCGCCGCGCTGTCCGACGCATCGCTGTCGCCCGCCGAGATCGACGCCATCGAGGCCCATGGCACCGGCACCGCGCTTGGCGATCCCATCGAGATGCATGCGCTCCGCAGCGTCTTCGCCGGCGATCGCGCGCGCCCGCTCGCCGTCGGCTCCGCCAAGACGAACATCGGCCATACCGAGGCCGCCGCCGGCATCGCCGGCCTCATCAAGGCCGTGCTCATGCTCCGCCATCAGCAGGTGGCCCCGAGCCTCCACTTCACGCGGCTCAACCCGCATATCGACCTGATCGGTGCGGCCATCGCCGTGCCGACGCGCCTCGAAGCCACGCCGCTCCGCCACATCGGCGTCAGCTCCTTCGGCTTGTCCGGCACCAATGCGCACATCGTCCTAGGCGCCGCATCGACGGTAGAACACGCGGCCGATTCCCGCCCTGCGCACATCCTGCCGATCAGCGCCCGCGATCCCGCCGCGCTGACGGCGCTGGTGGCGCGCTGGCAGGCCACGCTGGCAACGCCGGGCGCCGACCTCCCCGCCCTCGCCCGCACCGCCGCCACCGGCCGTGCGAGCCTCCCCCGCCGCATCGCCATCGTCGCCCGCGATGCCGCCTCCGCCGCCGAGGCGCTGGCCGCCGCGCAGGCCACCACCGCCACCCGCCCCCGCCTCGCCTTCCTCGTCACCGGCCAGGGCAGCGCCTTCCCCGGCATGGCCCGCGGCCTCGCCGAGACCGCCTCCGTCTTCCGCCGCGTCCTCGACCGCTGCGACGCCGTCATGGGCCTCCCCGCGCCGCTGTCCCGCCTCTTCGAGGATGGCGCCGCCCTCGCCCGCGCCGATATCGCCCAGCCCGCCCTCTTCGCCCTCTCCGCCGGCCTCGGCGCGCTCTGGCGCAGTTGGGGCGTGGAGCCCGTGGCGCTGCTCGGCCACAGCCTCGGCGAATACGCCGCCGCGCACCTCGCCGGCGTGCTGGCGCTGGAGGATGCCGCGCGCCTCGTCGCCGCACGCGGGCGCCTGACGCAGGCCCTGCCCGCGGGCGGCGCCATGGCCGCGGTGCTCGGCCCCAACGGCCAGGCCGTGCTGGCGCGTCACCCCGCGCTGGAACTCTCCGGCGAGAACGGCGCGGAGGCCATCACCGTCGCCGGCCCGCAATCCGCCATCGCCGCGCTGCTCGATGATCCCGCGCTGGCGCGGCAGGGGCTGGAGGCGCGGCCGCTCGCCGTCTCCCATGCCTTCCACTCGCGCCTGCTCGACCCGATGCTGGACGCGCTGGAAGCGGAGGCGCGCGCCATCCCGCACAACCCGCCCGCCATCCCCGTCATCGGCAACCTCGCGGGCACGGTGGTGGCACGGCACGACGCCACCTATTGGCGCGCCCATGCCAGGCAGCCCGTCCGCTTCGCGCAGGGGCTCGCGAGCCTCGCCGCGATGGGCGTGACGCATGCCGTCGAACTCGGCGCCATGCCGGTGCTGTCCGGCTTCGCGCGCGCCGCCATGCCCGCGCTGGTCACGCTGCCGACCCTCGCCCGCGCCAGGCCGGGGCAGGATGGTGCGACGCTCGGCTGGACCACCGCGATGCAAAGCGTGGCCCGCCTCTGGCAGGACGGCGCGGAGATCGATTGGCCCGCCTTCCACCAGCCCTACCCGACCCGCACCACATCAGCGCCCACCTACCCGTTCCAGCGCCAGCGCTACTGGTTCGCGCAGGAAGCCGCCGCGCTGCTCGATGCGCCCATCGCGCTGGCCACCGGCGCGCGCCTAGCCCAGGCCCGCTTCGACACGCAGCGCCTGCCCTTCCTGGCCGACCACGTCGTGATGGGCGACCTCATCGTCCCCGGCGCCAGCCATGTCGTCGCCATGCTCGCCGCCAGCGGCGGCACGGCGCTTCGCGACATCGTCTTCGCCGCGCCCTTCAAGCTGCCCGCCACCGGCTGCGCCGTGCAGGTGCTGGTGGAGGGCGACCAGGTCTCCCTGCATGCCGATGCCGGCGGCGCCTGGACGCGCCACGCCGCCGCCACCCTCGCGCCCGCCCCCACGGCCCCCGCGCTTCAGGACCCGCAAGCCCTCGCCGCCCGCGGTGTCGAGGAGGAAGGCGGCGCCGCCGCGCTGCACGCCATGCTGGCGGAACGCGGCATCACCCTCGGCCCGACCTTCCGCGGCATCCGCCGCGTCTTCCGCGGCGCCGCCGAAGCCATCGTCGATGTCGAGCTGCCCGAAGGCACGCCGGCCATCGCGCCGCTCCACCCCGCGCTGCTCGATGCCTGCTTCCAGGCGCTCGGCGCCACCTTCAGCGGCCAGGGCGAATCCGGCGCCTTCCTGCCCCTCGCCATCGATGCGGTCGCGCTGCACAAGCCCCATGCCGGCCCCGTCCGCGCCTGGGTCCGCGCGCGCCCGACCAGCGGCGGCGGCGTCGCCACCGGCGATGTCGAGATCATCGACACGGACGGCGCCCCCGTCATGACCGTCACCGGCCTCACCATCCGCCGGATCGAGGCCGGCGGCGCCGATCCCGCCGACCGCTGGACCTACGAGGTCGAGTGGGTCGCCCTGCCGCCGGAAAGCCGCATCCCGCCCCTCGGCGAGGCCGCCGCCCGCGCCGGCGCCGCCACCGCGCCGCGGGAGGAGCCGGGCTTCGCCGAGGCGCTGGAATCGCTCGCCGGCGGCTACGCCGCCCGCGCCCGCGCCGCGGTGCCGGAAGCCGCCGTGACTCCCGCGCTCGCGCGCCTGCACCGCCATCTCCCCGCCATGGCGCAAGGCGGCGCCGCCGACCCCGATGCGCTGGCCGCCGACCTCGCCGCCCGCCACGGCGACCGCATGGAAATCGCCCTCGCCCGCCGCGCCGGCGCCGCGCTCCCCGCCGTGCTGCGCGGCGAGGCCGATGCCCTGGCCGCGATCTTCGGCGATGGCGGCTCCATCTACGCCGACCCGCCCTTCGCCCGCATGCTCAACGCCATGCTGGTCGCCGCCATCGCCGAAGCGGTCGCGGCGCTGCCCGAAGGCCGCAAGCTGCGTCTGCTGGAGATCGGCGCCGGCACCGGCGCGCTGGTTGCGGCGCTGGCGGAGGCCGGCCTGACGGACCGCCTGGCCATCACCTTCACCGACATCTCCGCCGGCTTCCTCGATGCCGCGACCGCGCGCTTCGGCACGGCGATCGCCGCCGCCCAGCCGCTCGACATCGAACGCGCGCCCGAATCCCAGGGCTTCGCGCCCGCCAGCTACGACCTGGTCGTCGCCAGCAACGTCCTGCACGCCACGCGCGACATCCGGGACAGCCTGCGCCACGCCGCCAGCCTGCTCGCCCCCGGCGGCGCGCTGCTGCTGCTGGAGGCCTGCCGCCGCAGCAGCTGGGCGGACCTCGTCTTCGGCTCCACCCCGGGCTGGTGGCGCTTTGCCGACACCACGCTCCGCCCGGACCACCCGCTGCTGGCGCCGGCGGCCTGGCAGGCCGTGCTGGCGGAGCGCTTCGGCGCGGTGGAGATCGTGCCCGCCCCCGGCGGCGCCCAGGCCATCGCCATCGCCCGCGCCCCCCGCCCCGCCCGTGCCTGTCGCGTGGCGGAACCCGCCAGCGCCGCCGAAGCCCTGGCCGCCGCGCAGCAGGCCGCATCGGCCGCCGAACCCATGGCGCTGCAGTTGCTGACCCGCGGCGCCCAGCCCGTGGGCCCCGTCACCCGGCCGGACCTCGCCGCCCTCATCGGCCTCGGCCGCGTCGTCGCGCTGGAACACCCGGAACTCGACCTCCGCCTCCTGGACCTGCCGCCCGGCGAGGAGCCGCCCCCGCCGCCCGAGGGCGAACGCGAGGCCGCCTGGCGTGACGGCGCCTGGCACGTGCCGCGCCTCAAGCGCGTGGCGCTGCCGCCCGGCCCGGGCTTCGCGACCAGCGGCACCCACCTCGTCACCGGCGGCCTCGGCGGCCTCGGCCCGCTGCTGGCCGAATGGCTGCTGGCGCGGGGGGCGGAGCGTGTCGTGCTGATGGCGCGCCGTCCCGCGGCCGGCACGCCCCTGCCGGCGCGCTGCGACGTCATGATCGGGGACGTGGCCGATGCCGATGCGGTGCGGCGCATCGTCGCGGCCATCGAGGCGGAGGGCCCGCCCCTGCGGGGTGTCTTCCACCTTGCCGGCAGCCTCAGCGACGGCGCCATCCTCCGCCTCGGGCCGGAGGACCTGGCCAGGGTCGCCGCCGCCAAGGTGGATGGCGCGCTGAACCTGGAAGCCGCCACGGCGGGCCGGGTGCTCGACGCCTTCGTCCTCTTCGGCTCCTCCGCCGGCCTCATCGGCAATGCCGGCCAGGGCGCGCATGCCGCGGCCAATGCGGTGCTGGGCGCGCTGGCCCATGCCCGCCAGGCGCGCGGCCTGCCCGGCCTCTGCATCGACTGGGGCGCCTGGGGAGAGGCCGGGGCCGTCGCCGCCACGCCCGCCGGTGCGCGCCTGACGGCGGCCGGCGCCGCGCTGATGGCGCCGAAGGATGCGCTGGGCGCCCTCGGCCGGGCCATCGCGTCCGGCAAGCCGCGCCTGCTGGTCGCGGCGATCGACTGGCCGCGCTTCCTCGCGGGCTATGGCGCCGCCGTGCCGGGCTTCTTCACGGCCGTCGCGCCGCCCCGCGCCGCCGCGCCCCGCGCCCGCGCCGCCACCCAAGGCGCCGATCCCCGCGGCAGCCGGGAAGCGCTCGCCGCCTTCATCGCCGGAGAGGCCGCGCGCGTGCTCCGCGTCGGCGCCGGAGAGGCGCTGGCCCCCGACCAGCCGCTCAGCGATGCCGGGCTCGACAGCCTCATGGCGCTGGAATTGCGGAAGGCCCTTGGCGACGGGCTTGGCCTGACGCTGCCCGCGACGCTGCTGTTCAGCTACCCGACGGTGCAGGCGCTGGAAGCCCATCTGGCCGGCGTGCTCGGCCTGGATGCGCCCGCCGCCGCGCCCCCGCCCCGCGCCGCCCCGCCACCCCCGGATGATGAGATCGAGGCCAGTGTCATGCGCATGTCGGAGGATGAGATGATGGCGCTCATCGCGCAGGAATTCGCCCTGGCGACGGAGGATGGCCGTGGCTGAGCTTTCCCTGGACAGCCTCGGCCGCCTGCTCGGCATGCTGGCCAGCCGGCCGGGGCCGCTGCCGAAGTACCGCTACGCCTCCGCCGGCACGCTCTACCCCGTGCAGGCCTACCTGTCCCTGCCCGCGCCCGGCCTGCCTGGCCTGGCCCCCGGCTGCCACTACCATGACCCGGAAGCCCATGCGCTGGCCCCCGTCTCCGGCCGGCCGGCGGATGCGGTGCCGCTCCTGTTGCTGGTCGCGCAGATGGCCGCGATCGAACCCGTCTATGGCGCCCTGTCGGAGGATTTCTGCATGCTGGAAGCGGGATACATGAGCGCCGCGCTGGAGGATGCCGCCGCCGAGGCGGGCCTGGCCCTCGTCGATGCCGGCGACCCCGCCGGATGGGACCGCGCCCTGCTCGATGCCGCGCTGGCGCTGGAGCCGACGCACAAGCCGCTGCTCGCGCTGCGGGTCGCCGCGGCATGAGCACCAGCATCCCGGCCCGCGGCAAGCTGCGGGAGGCGCTCGACTACCTCCTCTGGTTCTACACGCCCTTCAAGCGCATGAGCGCGCGGGACATCTACGAACTCGTCTCCACCCATTCCTTCAGCAAGCGCGGCCTCTACCTCAACCTCGGCTACTGGCGCGACGCGACCACGATCGACGAGGCCTGCGAGGCCATGGCGATGCTGGTGGCGGAAAGCGCCGGCGTCGGGCCGGGGATGGATGTGGTCGATGTCGGCTTCGGCTTCGCCGACCAGGACATGCTCTGGATGCAGCGCCTGGCGCCGCGCTCCATCACCGGCCTCAACGTCACGACATCGCAGGTGCTCACGGGGCAGAAGCGCGTGGCGGAAGCCGGCATGGCGGACCGCATCACGCTGCTGGAAGCCTCCGCCACCGCCATGCCGCTGCCCGATGCCAGCGCGGATGCGGTGCTCGGCGTCGAATGCGCCTTCCACTTCGACACGCGGGAGCAGTTCTTCGGGGAGGCGATGCGCGTGCTGCGCCCGGGCGGGCGGCTCTCGCTGGCCGATGTCATCCGCAACGACCCGGAGCCCGGCGCCTTCGGCCGCCGCGTGCAGGACTTCAACTGGAACTTCTTCATGCAGAAATACGCGGTGCCGCAAGCCAATGCCGATGACCGCGCCAGCTACGCCGCCAAGCTGCGGCAGGCCGGCTTCGTGGATGTCGAGGTCCGCTCCATCCGGCATGAGGTCTATCCCGGCCTGCACCGCTTCATGGCGACGGACCCCGAGATGCTGCAGCGCTTCCACCCCATCGCGCGCATGCCCTACAAGCTCTCGCTGCGCTTCAGCCATGAGAAGGTCTACAACGCCTACGATTATGTGCTGGCCACGGCGCGCAAGCCGGGCTGAGCGTCAGAAGAACTGGTAGAGCAGCGGCGGCGGCGCGAGGCCGAGGGCCAGCGCCGCCGCGAGCAGCACCAGCTGCGCGATCGCGACACCGCCGCGATGCGCCTCCATCCAGTTCGTGGCCGGATCGGCGGCCAGGCGCCCCGCCGGCAGCGCCACCGCCAGCACCGCCGCCACGATCAGCCCCGCGGGCAGGATCGCGACCGACACCGCCGCGACTGGCAGCCAGAGAACCATCAGCGCCATCACGAAGGTGCCCACCCCGCCGACCGCCGAGGCCAGCGCATAGTCCCGCCGCCGCTTCAGGCTCGCATAGCCCGCCTTGCCCAGCCGCCGCGCGAGCAGCGTCTGCGCCACCTTGTTCACCCCCGCCGCGACGCCGAGCAGCAGGCCGTAGAGCGCGAAGCGCCACCCGATGCCGTGCCACAGCCCCATCAGCAGGAAGGTGCCGGCATAGGCGACGGCGCCCAGCCAATGCGCCTGCTTCGTCGCGCCCGTCGTCGCCAGCAATCCCTTCAGCAGCGGGTTGAAGACATACAGCCGGAACCAGTCGGAGAGGCTGATATGCCAGCGCGACCACACCGCCAGCATGTTCTCCGCCGCCCAGGGCCGGTCGAAATTCTCCGGCAGCCGCACGCCCATCAGCGCGGCGAGCGAGACGGCGAGGCGCGAATAGCCCGCGAAGCTGATCCAGAGCCACGTCGCGAAAGCCAGCGCCGCCACCGCCAGCCCGAATGCGCCGGGCGCGGCCAGCCCTTGCCGGAACACCCACCACGGCCCCGCCGCCAGCACCACCACCCCGAACAACCCGCCGACCACGCCCGCCCCGTGCCGCCGCCAGTCCTCCCGCGAAGGCCATGCCGCCGGCGCCGCCAGATCCTCGAGGAAATCCTGCGCGCGTCCGATCGGCCCGGCCAGCAGGCTCGGCGGGAACAGCAGCCAGGCGAGCAGCGGCAGCGGCGGCGCATCGGCCGGCGCCTCGCCCTCCGCCGCATCGACCAGCAGCTGGATCAGCCGGAACATGACGTAGGACAGCCCGATACTGCCGCCGAGCCCGATCGGCGGCAGCAGCCCCAGCGCGGGCAACCCCTCCCGCACCAGCAGGAACAGCCCGACCAGCGCCGCGATCGCCGCCGGCAGCAGCCGGGGCCGTGCCGCCACGGGCCGCAGCATCGCGCATCCCGCCAGCGCCATGGCCGGCACGGGCAGCATCGCCGCCGGCGTCGGCGCCAGCCAGGCCACCAGCGCCAGCCCGCCCGCGACGAAGGCGCCGGCCCGCGCGCGGCGTGCCAGCACCAGCGCCGCCGCGATCAGCAGGAATACCGGCGAGACGAGGTCCCAGGCCGGCGGCAGGTCACTCGGCAGCTTGGGTGAACTCCGCGGCCTCGGGCAGCGCCGCCAGGTTGCCCGCGGCCAGCTGGCGCTTCATCAGCGCGTTGATCTCCGCCTGCCACTGGCGGATCTGCGCGAAATCGTAGCCCTGGTCATAGAGGTACGCCATGTACCAGAGCGAGGTATCGGGATCGATATGCGTGCTCTCGATCGCCTGGAACATCTCCAGCTTGATGCGCGACGCCTGCTCATGGCTCATCGTCGCATGCGACCATTTGTTGCCCATGCCGGTCAGGCCGTATTCCGCCCGCTTCTCATGCACCAGCGTGTGGGGCATGTAGTAGAATTCCTTCAGCGAGTAGAACCGCACGCCGTTGTCGCGGATGAAGTCGATATTCTCCTGGATAGTCCCGTCATCCTCGCCCGGGAAGCCAAGGACGAAGGCCGCGAGGTAGTCGATGTCGTGCTTGTTCAGCAGCTGCACGCCCTCGGCGAATTGCCGCGACGTCGCGCGCTTGTTCATGTTCCGCAGCACCTTGTCGCTGGCGGATTCGATGCCGAGGTAGACGCCCTTGCAGCCGCTGTCCTTCATCATGCGGACGACCTCGTCATCCACATACTGCACCCGCAGGAAGGAGAACCATTCGAAGCGGTATTCCGCGAAGATCTTGATCAGCTCGCGGAAGCGGTGCGGCGGCACGTTGAAGGTATCGTCGATGAAGATGATGCGGTCGATGCTGCCGATGCGCATCAGGCTGTCGAGGTGGGCGCGCACATGGTCGGCCTCCACCGTCTGCCAGGGCCCGGCCGTGGTCGGGTAGGAACAGAAGGCGCAGGCGAAGGGGCAGCCGGAGGCCGTGCGGATCTGGATCGTCCGGTTCAGGAAGGGCAGGTGGTGCTGGTCCCAGGTCGGCGGGCAATCCTTCAGCGACAGCAGCGGCTCGTTCCACACCTTCGGGCCCAGCTCGAAGCTCCCGCCCGCCAGCTTGCCGTCGATGCGCGCCAGGTTGCGCACCGCATCGATGGCGGCGTTGCCGCGGCGCGCCGCCAGCAGGTCCCGCAGGTCCGTCTCCGAATTGAAGGCATGCAGCACGTAGCGGATGCCGTAGCGCCGCATCCGCTGCGCGAAGGCGGCGGGATCGCCGTTGATCGTCTCCGCATTCGCGAAGGCGCCGCCCAGCACGATGTCCATCTCCGGGTCCAGCGCGCGCAGCCGCTTGGCCACACCGCCGACCTCCTTCCAGGAGAGGTAGAAGGTGGAGGAGATGCCGACCAGCGGCGGCCGCCGGCAGTTGCGGTACGCCTCCTCGAACCAGTCCCATTCGCTGTCGAGGTTGTTGATGACGCGGACGCGGTAGCCGAACTGGGCGAGGTAGTTGATCAGGTGGACACCGGCCATGGAGGGCAGGTTCCAGATGTTCAGCATCTCCCGCCGCTGCGCCATGCTCCCCTGGTCGAAGTAGCGCCCATGCACACGCCGGTTGATGTAGTCGAGGTGCGAGCGGAACCGCCCCTCATGCAGCACCATCCGCGGATAGACCAGGTGCTTGTACAGGTCGCTTCGGTCCAGCGGCAGATTGCCGAAGCCCTCATAGTCCACGACGTTGGACTGCGTGACGAGGATGAGGTCCAGCTGGTCATCCATGGGCCGCGACCTCCTGGGTGAAGCCGATTGTCGCCTTGCCGCGCGCCACCACCGCGCCTGCCTCGTCCCGCGCCTCGATCTTCAGCACGGCGGACCGCACGGCATCGGACACCTGGTCCACGACGCCCGCGATGGTCACCCTGGTGCCGGCGATGACCGGCGCGACGAAGGCCATGTTCACCCCCAGCAGCAGAGCGTTCCGCCCCGGCAGGACCATGCCCACCAGCTGCGAGACATAGCCCACCAGCAGCGCCCCATGCGCGACACGGCC
This sequence comes from Falsiroseomonas ponticola, assembly GCF_016805305.1. Lineage (GTDB taxonomy): Bacteria > Pseudomonadota > Alphaproteobacteria > Acetobacterales > Acetobacteraceae > Falsiroseomonas > Falsiroseomonas ponticola. Next base: position 478,098 of record NZ_JAERQN010000004.1, read on the forward strand.
GGCGAACCCGCGGGATGTTGCGAAGGCGGCATCGATATGCAAGGGGCTGCGGTCGCCGGTGACCGCCGCGAAGCGATCGATGGCGTCCAAATCCATGAGACAGGTGATCTCCGCCCGGTGGCCGGGCGCCAGGTCCTGGAACTCCAGTCTCGACGCTTCCCCTGCCACGCGATGCCAGTCCCCAGCTTCAATTCCTTCTGCCACGATGGCCTTGCGCCAATCAAGCGGAACGCTTTGCAAGCGGTTGCGGCGTGGATATCCTGTGCAGGCCGGGCAGCCGGTGCCAGGCAGGGGGATGGGCACGCCAGGATGCCGCTCGATACGACGGACCGCACCCGGGTGAAGGACGGCATCGCCCGTGCCCGCGCGGCCCTCGCATCCGGCGATTCCCGCGGCGCCCTGGCGCTGCTGCGGGAAGCCATCGGGCCGGAGACCGATTTCCTCGACCAGCTTCGCGCGGCCCGGCTGCTGGATGGCATGGATGCCGCCGCGCTCGGCCTGCGGCCGCTGCGCCTGGCCATCGCGGGCGCCAGCACGCTCGACCATCTGGTGCCGCTGCTGCGCTTCTGGCTGACGCTGGCGGGCTTCGCGCCCGCCATCCACCTCGCCCCCTTCGACACGGCGCGGGCCTCCGTGCTCGACCCCGCCAGCACGCTGCATTGCTTCGGGCCGGACCTCGTCTGGCTCTTCACCACGCACCGGGACCATGACCTGCGCCTGCCGCCCGGCGCGGATGGGGCGGCGCTGCGCGGCGCCGTCGGCCGCGCCGTCGCCGCGCGCGCCGCGCTGTGGGATGCGCTGCGCGGTCGCGGCTGCCTGGTGCTGGAGAACAATGCGGACCTGCCGGCGGAAGATGCCGCGGGCAACCTGGCCGGCGCCGCCGCCTGGGGCCACCGCACCGCGCTCCGCCTGCTGAACGCGGAACTGGCGCTGGCCGCGCCCGCCGGCGTCGTGCTGCTCGATCTCGACCATCTCGCCGCGCGGCACGGCCGGCATCGCTGGCATGATCCGCGCTACTGGCACCACTCGAAGCACGCGGTGGCGCCCGATGCCTCCGGCATGCTGGCCCATGCCGCGGCCAGGCTCATCGCCGGCGCGCGGGGGCTCGCCCGCAAATGCCTGGTGCTCGACCTCGACAACACGCTCTGGGGCGGCGTCATCGGCGATGACGGGCTGGCGGGCATCGCGCTCGGCAACGGGGCGGCGGGGGAGGCCTTCGTGGCCTTCCAGGCGCATGCGAAGGCGCTGAAGGACCGCGGCATCATCCTCGCCGCCTGCTCGAAGAACGAGGCCGAGACCGCCTCCCTCCCCTTCCGCGAGCATCCGGACACGGTGCTGCGCCTGGAGGATTTCGCCGTCTTCCGCGCGGGCTGGGGCAATAAGGCGGATGCGCTGCGCGACATCGCCGCCACGCTCAATATCGGGCTCGATGCGCTGGTCTTCGTGGACGACAACCCGATGGAGCGCGACATCGTCCGCCGCCACCTGCCGGATGTCGCGGTGGTGGAGATGCCGGAGGATCCGGCGCACTTCATCGCGGCGCTGGAAGCCGGCGCCTGGTTCGAAGCCGCCACCTTCGCGGCGGAGGACGCGGCCCGCACGCGGCTCTATGCGGAGAATGCGCAACGCGACGAGCACCGCGCCGCCTTCGTGGACATGCAGGCCTATCTCGCCAGCCTCGGCATGATGGCGACGACCGGCAGCGCCGATCCCTTCCACCTGCCGCGCATCGCGCAGCTCATCGGCAAGAGCAACCAGTTCCACCTGACCGGCACGCGGCCGACGGAGGCCGAGATCGCCGCCCTGGCGCGCGATCCCGCCTGGACGGTGCTGCACATCCGGCTGCGCGACCGCTTCGGCGACAACGGCCTGATCGCGGCGCTGCTGCTGCGGCAGGATGGCCAGGACCTCGTCATCGACACCTGGGTGATGAGCTGCCGCGTCCTGGCCCGCGGCGTGGAGGAATTCACCGCGAGCCTCATGCTGGCGGAGGCGCGGCGCCGCGGCTGCACGCGCCTGCTCGGCCGCTACCGTCCCTCCGGCCGCAACCAGCTCGTCGCCGGGCTCTATGCGCGGCTCGGCTTCGCGCCGGCCGGCGAGGATGCCGGCACCCTTCTCTTCTCCACACCAGCGGATCGCGATCCCTGGCCCAGCATGGTGCAGCACGATGCCTGACCGCACCGCGATCCTCGATCGCCTCACCACCGTGTTCCGCGAGGTGTTCGAGGATGATGCCCTGGTGATCCAGGACGCCACGACCGCCGACGACATCGATGAATGGGACAGCCTTCAGCACATCGTCCTGGTGCTGGCCGTGGAGCGGGAGTTCAAGGTGCGGCTGAACCCGGCGGAGGTCGGCAAGCTCGAGAATGTCGGCGCCATGGCCGACCTGCTGGCCGCCCGCGCCGCATGATGCGCCTGCTCAGCCCGAACGAGGCGAAGTTCTGGCTGCTGGACCAGGTGGCGCCGACCAACAGCGTCGTCGTGCTGCAGCGCGCCGAAGGCGGCTTCCCGCTGCAGGCGCCGCCGGGCTTCGACCTGCCCGTGGCACGCCTCGGCCGCCGCGCCCGGCCGCGCTGGACGGCCGCGACGCGGCCCGGCGTCATGGCCCGCATCACGCTCGCCGCCGAGGCCGACTGGGTCGGCGTGGCGGAAGACCTGCTCGATGCCCGCATCGGCACCGATGACAACCCGCCCTGGCAGGCAGTGGTCGCGGACCATCCGGGCGGGCAGACGCTGCTGCTGGCCGTCAGCCATGCGCTGACGGATTACCGCACCGCCCTCGCCATCGGCCGCGCCTTCGCGGAGGGCACGCCGGTCGGTGACCTCGCCCCCGCCTGCGAGGAATTGCTGCCCGACCGCGTCTTCGCCGATGCCGAAGCGGGTGACCTGATCGAGGGCTGGTGGTCGGATCGCGCCGGCGCACGGTGGGAAGCGCTCGGCCTGCAACGCCTCACCGCCATCCTGCCGCCAGCGTCGCGCACGCGGCTCACGCTGCACCGCTACGACGAGGCCGAGACGGCGCGCATCCTGGAGCGCTGCGAGGCGGAAGGTGCCAGCCTCAACAGCGCGCTGGCCATCGCGCTGCGCGATGCCTCGGGCACGGATGCCTGCGCCTTCTCCGTCGATCTCAGCCGCTTCATCCGCCCGGCCCTGCCGCCCGGCCCCGGCATGGCGATCAGCCATGTCTATGCCGACCTCGCCCCCGGCGAGTTCTGGGAATCCGCGCGGGACAACCGTGCCATCGTCTTCGACTGGATCGAGGGTGGCGAGGCCGGAGACAGCCTGCTGATCCTGCCGCGCCTGCTGCAACGCCCAGGCACGCCGCCGGCATGGCGGCGCAGCGGCCTCACCATCACCGGCGCCCCGACCTGGCGCGCGGCCGGGGAGGATGGCTACGAGCTGCAGCTGGTGCTCAGCGCCGCGCGCGCCGGCGGCGGCGTGGTGATCCCGACGCTGTGGCGCGGGCAGTTGCAGCTGCTCGGCTGCTCGCCGGAGGACGATGTCGCCATGCCGCTCGCATCCCTCGCCGCCGCGCTGCTGCGGGCCTGCGACTGATGGCAAGGGATCGCGCCTGATGCTCGACCGCCCCGCCATGACGCCGATGCAGCAGGCCGTCGTCGCCCTGCAGCGGCTCCGCGCCCGCAATGCGGAGCTGGAACGCGCCAGCAGCGCGCCCATCGCCATCATCGGCATGGGCTGCCGCTACCCCGCGGGATCGGACAGCCCGGACGCGATGTGGCAGGCGCTGCTGGAAGGCCGCGACGGCAGCCGCGAAGTGCCGCGGGACCGCTGGGACATCGACGCGCTGTATGATCCCGAGCCCGGCCGCGCCGGGCGCATGTATGTGCGGAAAAGCTGCTTCCTCGACCGCGTCGATGGGTTCGAGCCGCTCTTCTTCCGCATCTCGCCGCGGGAGGCGATCGGCATCGACCCGCAGCAGCGCCTGCTGCTGGAAGTCACCTGGGAAGCGCTGGAGGATGCGGGTATAGCCCCGCCCTCCCTCGTCGGCAGCCGCACCGGCGTCTATGTCGGCATCAGCACCAACGACTATTCGGCGCTGCTGTCGCGCACCGCGCATGGGTCGGGCAGCAATGCCGCGGCGGGCGCGGGCAATGCGGCCTCCGTCGCCTCGGGCCGCATCAGCTACAGCTTCGGCTTCCAGGGCCCCTGCATGGCGGTGGACACCGCCTGCTCCTCCTCCCTCGTCGCCACGCATCTCGCCGTGCAGGCGCTGCGGGCGCGGGAATGCGGGCTCGCCATCGTGGCCGGCGTGAACCTCATGCTGACGCCGGACATCACGATCAATTTCTGCCTCGGCCGCATGCTCTCCCCCGACGGCGCCTGCAAGACCTTCGACGCCGGCGCGGATGGCTATGTGCGCGGCGAGGGCTGCGGCGCGCTGGTGCTGAAGCGGCTGTCGGATGCCGTGGCGGATGGGGACCGCGTGCTCGCCGTCATCCGCGGCAGCGCCGTGAACCAGGATGGCCGCAGCGCCGGCCTCACCGCCCCCAACGGCCCCGCGCAGGAAGCCGTCATCCGCGCCGCACTCGCGAATGCCGGCCTGACGCCCGACGATATCGATGCGATCGAGGCGCATGGCACCGGCACCGCGCTCGGTGATCCCATCGAGATGCATGCGCTCCGCGCCGTCTTCGGAAGCCGCGCGGAACGCCCGCTGCATGTCGCCTCGGTCAAGACCAATATCGGCCATTGCGAGGCCGCGGCCGGCACGGCGGGGCTGATCAAGGCGGCGCTGATGCTGCGCCACCAGGCCATCCCGGCCAGCCTGCATTTCACGCGCCTCAACCCGCATATCGACCTGGCCGGCGCCGATATCCGCGTGCCCACCGAACCCGTCCATGGCGGCGTCCGGCGCGTCGGCGTCAGCAGCTTCGGCTTCTCCGGCACCAACGTGCACATCGTGCTGGAAGCCCCGCCGGCGCCGCCGGTCATCGAGGCGGAGCCCGGCGACGCGCCGGTACTCTTCCTCTCCGCGCGGACGGAACCGGCGCTCCGCGCCCTCATCGCCCGCTACCGCGACCACCTGGCGACGACGACGGATGGCTTCGCCGATATCTGCCACACCGCGCGCGTCGGCCGCGCGAAGCTGCCCTGGTGGGTCGCGGTGCGGGCGCCGGGCGAACTCGCCAGCGCCATCCCCTCCAACGCCCCGCCGCCCAGCCTGCCCGCGACGCAGGGCCGCCGCGTCGCGCTGCCGACCACGCCCTTCCAGCGCGAACGCTTCTGGATCGATGCCCCCGCCGAAGCCGCGCCCGCCGCGGCGCCGGATGATGACGGCGCCCATCCGCTGCTCGGCCGCCCCATCCCGCTGCCGCTGTCCAGCGAACGGCGCTGGTCCTGCGTCATCGACCTGGCCCGCCCCGCCACCGCCTTCCTCGCACAACACCGCATCGAGGGCCAGGCGATCCTGCCCGCCAGCGCCTATGTGGAGATGGCGCTCGCCGCCTTCCCCGGCCAGGCGATCGAGGCGCTGGAGATCACCGCGCCGCTCCGCCTTGCCGATGCCGCGCCCGCGCATCTCCACACCATCGCCGCGGACGGCGCCTTCCGCATCCTGAGCCACCGGCCGGAGGATCCCGCTTCCGCGCCTGTCATCCACGCCACCGGCCGCCTCGCCCCCCGCGCCGCGCCTTCCGCGCCGCCCGCGGCTTCCGGCGACACGCCCCTCGATCCCGCCGCGCTTTATGACGCGCTGAACCAGCGCGGCATCCAGCACGGCCCCGCCTTCCGCCTGCTCGGCGCCATCCGCCGCGGCCCCGGCACCGCCAGCGCCACCCTCGCGCCCCCTGCGCCGGAGCCGCGCTTCGCCCTGCATCCCGCGACGCTCGACGCCGCCTTCCAGCTCGTTGCCGCGGCCGTGGCGGCGGAGGCCGGGGCCACGCTCGTCCCCGGCGGCATCGGCCACATCGCCCTGCATCGCCGCCCCGGCCCCGCGCCCCGCGTCACCGTCACCGCCCGGCCGGAGGGTGATGGCATCACCGCCGACCTCGCGCTGATCGATGATGAGGGCGTGGCGCTGGAGGTCCGCGGCCTCCGCTTCCTGCCCCGCCCCGGCAGCCAGGCCTTCTGGCAGGAAGCCCGCCACCCCGCGCCACTGCTGGAGGGCCTGGCACCCCCCGCCTTCCTGCCCAGCGCCGCTCGCCTCGGCGCCGCCCTGGCGCCCGAAGCCGCGCGCCTGGCCGCGCTGCACGACATGGATGCCTATGCCCGCCAGGGCGAGGCGCTGGAATCCGTGGCCACCGCCTATGTCGTGCAGGCGCTCCGCCGGCTCGGCCTGCCCTTCAAGCCCGGCGCGCAGCTGACCTTCGGCGCGCTGTCGGAAGCGCTCGGCATCGCGGAGCGTCATCACCGCCTCTTCCGCCGCCTGCTCTCCATGCTGGCGGAGGACGGCATCCTGAAGCGCGATGGCCGCCGCTGGACCGTGCTGCGCGCACCGCCGGAGGCGCCGCCCGCCATCGACGCCGTCCTCGCCGCCGCCCCCGCCATGCAGGGGGAGGTCGCGGTGTTGCGCCGCTGCGGCGAGGCCCTGGCCGATGTCCTCACGGGGCGCACCGAACCCCTCGCGCTGCTCTTCCCGGCCAATGAGGCCGGCGCGGGCGCCTTCTACGAAACCTCCGCCTATGCCCATACCGTCAACGGCCTGCTGCGCGCCGCCGCCACGCGCCTGGCCGCCGCGACGCCGAAGGGCCGCCGGCTGCGCGTGGTGGAGGTCGGCGCCGGCACGGGCGGCGCCACCGGCGCGCTGCTGGAAGCCCTGCCGGAAGCCGCGCGCCACTACCGCTTCACCGATGTCTCCCAGGCCTTCCTGACGGCGGCCACGCGGAAATTCGCGGGCGCGGACCTCTCCACCGCGCTGCTCGACATCGAACGCGATCCCGCCGCGCAGGGCTTCGCGCCGGGCTGCGCCGATGTGGTCCTTGCCGCCAATGTCCTGCACGCCACCGCCGATCTCGGCGCCACGCTCGCGCATATCCGCGGGCTGCTCGCCCCGGGCGGCGTGCTGCTGCTGGTGGAGAGCACGGCGCGCCGCCGCTGGATCGACATCGTCTTCGGCCTGACCGAGGGCTGGTGGCGCTTCACCGACACGACGCGCCGCCCCGACCATCCCCTCCTCACGCTGGACGCCTGGCGCGCCCTGCTGGCGGAATCGGGCTTCGAGGTGCCGGGCGATGCGACCGGGGAAGTCATCCTCGCCCGCCGCCTGCCCGAACGCCCGGCCGCCGGGCCTGCCTGGCATATCTCCGGGGAAGCCGGGCGCGCCGCCGCCCTGCTGGCCGGCGCGGGCGCGCGCCTCGCCGGTGCCTCCCAGGCCGAGGCCCTGCTGCACATCCTGCCGCCCGTCGCCGCCACCGCGCCGGCGCAGGAAGCGCTGCTGGCCGACCTCGTCTCGCTCGCCCGCGAAGCGATGGCCCGCCCGGTGCCACCGCGCCTCGTCATCGTCGCCGACGGCACGCTCGGCCATGCCGGCCTGCCCGGCTTCGTCCGCTCCCTCGCGCTGGAAGTCCCTGCCCTCGCCCCCCGCCTGCTGGTCGCACCGCCGAGCGCGGAGGCGCTGGTGGATGAGGTGCTGGCCGGCGACGGGGAAGCGGAGGTCGGCTGGGATGCGGAGGGACGCCGCACCGTGCCGCGCCTGCGCGCCACCCCCGCGCCCCGCGCGCCGGATCGCGTCGGCGGCACCTGGCTCATCACCGGCGGCAGCGGCGGCCTGGCGCGGGAGATCGCGACCTGGCTTGCCGCCCATGGCGCCGCGCGCATCCTGCTGCTGAGCCGCCGCGCCGCCACGCCGCCGGCCCTGCCCATCCCGGCGCAGCACATCGCCGCCGATGCCGCCGACACGGCCGCGATCGCGCGGCTGCTCACGGCCACGCCCGACCTGCAGGGCATCGTCCACGCCGCCGGCCTGCTGGCGGATGCGCCGATCGCGGCGCAGGACGAAGCCACCATCGCCCCCGTGCTGCGCGCCAAGATCGCCGGCGCGCTGGCGCTGGATGCCGCCATCCGCGCCCTGCCGGCAGCGGCGCGGCCGCGCCACCTGGTCTTCTGCGCCTCCGCCGCCGGCGTCATCGGCTCCGCCCGCCAGGCCAACCACGCCTTCGCCAGCGCCTTCCTCGACGGGCTCGCCAGCCTGCGGCGGGCAGAGGGGATGCCCGCGATCAGCCTGGATTGGGGCGTCTGGCGCGGCACAGGTTCCGCCGCCGCGCTCGGCTTCGACCGCCAGGCGGAGGGGCTGGGCCTCGGCTCCATCGCGCCGGAGGAAGGCCAGCGCCTCTTCGGCGCGGCGCTCGGCGCCGATGCCGCGCGGCTGATCCTGCTGCCCTCCGTCGATTGGCGCCGCTTCGCCGGGCTGTTCGGCGCCACACCCCCCGGCCTGTTCCGGGACGTCGCCGCCGCCCCCGCGCCGCGTGCCCCCGCGCCCGCGCAGGCCGCGCCGCAGCCCACCGCCGCCCCCGCCGCCCCGCGCCCCGATGTCGCGCGCATCGTGGCGGAGGTGCTCGGCCTGCAGGGCGCCGTCGCCACCGATGTGCCGCTGCACGACCTCGGCCTCGACAGCCTCATGGCCGTCGAGATCAGGAACCGCCTCGCCGCCGAGGCCGGCCTCGATGTCTCCGTCCGCGCGCTGATCGAGGGCGCGACGGTCGCCTCCCTCACTCCCGCCGGCGCCGCGCCCCCGTCGGCCCTGGCGCGTGGCGATGTCGCGCGGATCGTGGCGGAGGTGCTGGGCCTCGCCACCACGCCGGATGCCGCGACGCCGCTGCACGATCTCGGCCTCGACAGCCTCATGGCCGTGGAAATCCGCAACCGCTTGGCCGCGGAGGCCGGCATCGACGTCTCCGTCCGCGCGCTGATCGAGGGTGCGACCATCGCGTCGCTGACACCCGCCGTCAGCGAGCCAACGCCTGCCCCCGCGCGCGGCGATGTGGCGCGCATCGTCGCGGAGGTGCTGGGCCTCGCCACCACCCCCGATCCCGCGACGCCGCTGCATGACCTCGGCCTCGACAGCCTCATGGCCGTGGAAATCCGCAACCGCCTCGCCGCGGAGGCCGGCATCGACGTGCCCGTGCGCACGCTGATCGAAGGCGCCACCATCGCCAGCCTGCTCGGCGCCGCCCCCGCGCCGGCCACGCCCGTGCCGACCCAGGCCGCGCCGCGCGCCCTGGTGCCGGACCTCGCCAGCCGCCACGCGCCCTTCCCGCTGACGGACATGCAGCAGGCCTATTGGCTCGGCCGCCGCGGAGACCTGGCGCTCGGCGCCACCGCCTGCACGCTCTACACCGAATTCGACAGCACGGTGATCGACCTGGCCCGCGCCGAGGCCGCGCTGAACGTCCTGATCCGCCGCCACGACATGCTGCGCGCCATCATCCTGCCGGACGGCACGCAGCGCATCCTGGCCGACGTGCCCCACTACGCCATCGAGATCCTCGACCTCGACGGCGATCCCACCGCGCGGCTCGCGGCGCTGCGCGAAAGCCTCGCCGCCCGCGTGGCGGAACCGGACCACTGGCCGCTTTTCGACATCCGCGCGACGCGCTTCGGGGGCACGACGCGCCTCCATCTCTCCTTCGACCTCATCGCGCTCGACGCGGCCTCGATCCATGCGCTGCGCCAGGAATGGGGGCTGCTCTACGAACAGCCGGATGCCGCGCTGCCACCCATCGGCATCAGCTTCCGCGACCATGTCCTGGCCGAGATCGCCTTCCGGGAGACCGCCGCCTACCAGCGCGACCTCGCCTATTGGGCCGCGCGCAGCCTGCCGCCGGGGCCGGACCTGCCGCTGCTGGGCGATCTGGCGGACGGCACGCGCCGCCCCTTCCGCCGCCACCGCGCCATCCTGCCCGCCACCCAGGCGGAGGCGCTGAAGCGCGAAGCCCGCGCCCAGGGGCTGACTCTGCCGACGCTGCTTGCCGCCGCCTATGCGGAGACGCTCGCCGCCTGGGCGCGGCAGGACCGCTTCTGCCTCACCGTCACCGCCTTCAACCGCCCGCCGCGGCACCCCGACATGCCCCGCGTGCTGGGCGACTTCACCTCCACCATCCTGCTGGAGGTCGATGCCCGCCCCGCCGGCTTCGCCGCCCGCGCCCAGACCCTCGCGCGCCGCCTGGCGGAGGACATGGACCACGCGACGGTCAGCGGGATCGAGGTGCTGCGCCAGGCCGCGCGCCAATCGGGGGAGGCCGCCGCCTACAGCCCCTATGTCTTCACCAGCGCGCTCGGCTTCCGCCGCGCCGGCGATGCGCCGGAGACGGATGCGACGGGCTTCGACCGCCTCGGCCGCACCGTCTTCAACGTCTCCTCCACCCCCCAGGTCATCATCGACCACCAGGTGTCGGAGGAGGATGGCCAGCTTCTCTGTTCCTGGGACGTGGTCGAAAGCCTCTTCGCCCCCGGCACCGTGCCCGCCATGGTCGCCGCCTGGCGCGGCTTGCTGGATGACCTCGCCGCCGGGCGTGGCTGGAACCGCAGCGTGGCGGCGATGCTGCCCGCCCTCTCCCGCGCGGCCCTGCTGCCCGCCGCCGCCCCCGAACTCCTCCAGGCCGGCTTCGAACGCCAGGCCCGCGCCAACCCCGCCGCCACCGCGCTGGTCACGCCGGAGATCGCGCTCGACTACGGCACGCTCGACGCCGCCGCGACGCATCTCGCCGCGGTGCTGCGGGAACGGCTGGGCGGCGATGCGCGCGACCGCCTGGTCGCCATCGGCTACCCCAAGGGCTGGCGCCAGATCGTGGCGGTGCTGGCCACGCTGAAGGCCGGCGCCGCCTACCTGCCCGTCGATCCGGCGCTGCCCGCCGACCGCCGCGCCCTGCTGGTGGAACGCGGGGAGGCGCTGCTGCTGGAGGAGGCGGCGCCCGCCGACGCCGCCCTCGCCGCCGCCCGCGCTGGCGCGCCGCTGCCCGCCCTGCCCCCGGTCGAGGACCCGGCGCGCCTCGCCTATGTCATCTACACCTCCGGCTCCACCGGGGAGCCGAAGGGCGTGATGATCGAGCACGCCGCCGCCATCGCGACGGTGGCGGAGGTCAATCGCCGCTGGGCCATCGGGACGGGGGACCGCGCCCTCGGCCTGTCGCAGCTCGGCTTCGACCTCTCGGTCTGGGACATCTTCGGCATCTTCGCCGCCGGCGGCGCGCTGGTGCTGCCCGCGCCGGAAGCCAGCCGCGACCCCTCCCACTGGGGCGAACTCTGCGCGCGCCACGCGGTGACGGTGTGGAACAGCGTGCCCGCGCTGGTCGCGATGCAGCTGGAATACGGCCTGCCGCCGGACCACCGCCTGCGCCTGGTGATGATGTCCGGCGACTGGGTGCCGCTCGACCTGATCCCGCGCCTGCGCGCCCAGGCCCCCGCCGCGCGGCTGGTGGCGCTGGGCGGCGCGACGGAAGCCGCCATCTGGTCCAACGCGCATGAGATCGAGGCGCTCGATCCCGCCTGGCCCAGCATCCCCTACGGCCTGCCGCTGGCCGGCCAGATGCTGCATGTCGTGAACCGCCGGGGCGAGCCCTGCCCGGACTGGACCATCGGCGAGATCGAGATCTCCGGCGCCGGCCTGGCGCGCGGCTACTGGCGCGACCCCGTGCTGACGGCGGAGCGCTTCATCCGCAACCCGCTGACCGGCGAACGCCGCTACCGCACCGGCGACCTCGGCCGCTTCCGCCCGCATGGCGAGGCCACCGGCCCCACCCCCATCGAATTCCTCGGCCGCGAGGATTTCCAGGTGAAGGTCCAGGGCTACCGGATCGAACTGGGGGAGATCGAGGCCGCGCTGGCCAGCCACCCCGCCGTGGCGCAGGCCGTGGTCACCGCCCATGCCGCCGGCGCCGGGCGGGACCGGGTGCTGCACGGCTTCTATGTGCCGAAGGCGGAATTCCAGCAGCGCACCGCCCATCTGCTGGAACGCCGCGGCCTGCGCCACCCGCCCGCGCGCCTGCTGCCCCTGCCGCACCGCCCCGCCGAGGCCGCCTACGACACGCGCCGCAGCCACCGGTATTTCACCGGCGAAGCCCCGCCGATGCCCGCGCTGCAGGCCTTGCTGCGCGCCGGCGACCTGGCCCTCCGCGTCCTGCTGGATGCCGCCTGCCTGCGCTGGGATGGCGATGGCCTGCGGGATGCGGAACGGCCCGCCATCATCATCCCCGATGCCGCCAATGCCGCGATCGTCGAGCGCAGCGCCTTCCTGCTGCTGCTGGAGCCGCCCGGCGATGGGCGGGAGGCGCGTATCGCGGCCGGCCGCGCCGCGCAGCGGATGATGGAAGCCGCGCCCTCTCTCGGCCTCGGCCTCTGCCCCATCGGGCGCGTGCTGTGCGACGGCACGCTCGCCATCCACGCCCTGGCGGGCGGCATCCCCGCGCCGGGGCAGGGGGCGGCGGATCTCGGCGCCGCGCTGCGCGCCCATCTCCGCCAGCGCCTGCCCGCCTACATGGTCCCGGCCAGCCTGACGCCGATCGACCGCGTGCCCCTCTCCTCCAACGGCAAGGTGGACCGCAAGGCGCTGGTGCCGAAGCTGCTGGCGGGCGAGGACGGCCAGCGCCAGGGCCTGGCGCGGGACGTCGCCGCGGATGTCGCCGCCGTGCTCGGCGTGCCGGTGCCGGAGGCCGATCGCTCCCTCTTCGAACTCGGCGCGACCTCGCTCTCCCTCGTCTCGATCCAGCGGCGGCTGGCGGAACACTACGGCCGCGCCATCCCGCTGCAGGCCATCTTCGCCCGCCCCACCGTCACGGCGCTGGTGGAGGAGCTGCAATCCGGCCGCGCCGCCACCAACGCCGTCGTCACCTTCGGCCAGGCGGCCGATGACCGGCGCCCGCGCCTGGTGCTGATGCCGGGCATCCTCTCCCTGCCCTTCTACCTGCGCGACCTCGCCGCCGCCGTCAGCCGCTTCGCCATCATCTCCGTCCAGCTGCCCGGCATGGCGGAAGGGGAGACGCCGCTCGACAGCATCGAGGCGCAGGCGGACTACGTCGTGGCGAAGCTGCGGCAGGACCAGCGCCATGGCCCCTATCTGCTGGCCGGGCATTCCTTCGGCGGCCTCATCGCCATCGAGGTCGCGCGCCGCCTGCGCGCGATGGGGGAAGCCGTGCCGCTGCTGCTGCTCGGCGACACGCTGCGCACCACCGCCCGCTTCGATGAGGTGCAGTCCGACGAGATCGCCTACACCGCCATGACGCGGGGGCTGGAGGCGCTGTACGGTGCCAGCCTGCCGATGGATGGCGCGGATGCGGAAACCCGCTTCCGCCGCACCGCCGCGGCCATGCAGGAAGCCGGGCGCTTCGGCCCGCTGACCCTGCCGCTCGACCGCATGGTCGCGATGTTCAAGGCGAATTTCCGGGCGCTTGGCGCCTACCGGCCGGAGCCGATCGAAGGCGACGTCGCGCTGATCCGGAGCGACGAGGGCTTCCCCGCGGAACTCCGCGGCCTGGACAGCGCGGCGGCGGCGGAGGACCCCCATCTCGGCTGGGGCGATGTCGTGCGCGGGCGGATCACGCTGCGGCGCCTGCCCGGCGACCATCTGGCCATGCTGTCCGCCGCGAACCTGCCGCGCATGGCGGCGCTGATGACGGAACTGGCGGAAGCCGCCACCGCCATCGACCCCGCGCTGGTGCAGGCGGCGCGGGACGCCGCGACGCGCGCCGGCCAGCCCGTGGCGGAAGCCGATTTCGCCGTGACGGCGGAGACCTTCCGCGACCAGGCCGCCGCCGCCGCCGCCGCCGCGATCCGCGCCATCGCCGACGGCGCCACGCCCCCGGATGCCGCTGCGCTGGTGGCGCAGCACGGCGTCATCCCGCGCTACCGCTTCTGGCTGGACCGCATGCTGCCGGAGGCGGCGCGCATCGGCGCCGATGCCGTGCCGCCTTCCACCCATGCGATCCTGGGCGTGGATCGCCTGGGCTTCGGCCCGGCGGCGCGGGACTTCCTGGACCGCGTCATCGCCGGCCTGCCGGGCCTGCTGACGGGGCAGGAGCACGCGGCCGCGATCTACCTGGCGGACGAAACGCCCGATGTGTACGGCAAGCTCTTCGCCGAGCCCAATGCCGCGCTGGCCGCCATCCTGGCGCGGCTGGCCGCGCAGCGGCCGATCGAGGTGCTGGAACTCGGCGGCGGCCTCGGCACCACGCTCGCCGCCATCGAGGGCAGCCTCCCGCCCGGGCGCCTGCGCTACCGCTTCACCGACCTCAACGCCCATCTGCTGCGCCGGGCGGAGCGCCGCTTCGCGGGGCGGGACTGGCTGGAATTCGGCACGCTGGACATGGACCAGCCGCCCGCGGAGGCGCGGCGCTTCGACGTGGTGCTGGCCTCCTCCGCCCTGCATGCCGCCCCCGACATCGCCCGCGCGCTGCGCCACGCCCGCGCCTGGCTGAAGCCCGATGGCCTGTTGCTGGCGCTGGAGGAGACGCGCTTCTTCCCCTGGTTCGACCTCGGCATGGGCCTCCAGGCCGGCTTCGACGACCGCACGGACCTGGCGCTGCGCCCGCTGCATCCGCTGCTGTCGCGCGAGCAATGGCAGGACGCGCTGGCGGAGGCCGGCTTCCGCGCCAGCGCCTTCGTGGCCGGGGATGGCACGGTCGCCGCGCGGCTCGGCTTCGACGTGATCCTGGCCGCGCCATGACCGGCTGCCCCGTGCATTTCGACCTGCTGGATCCCGCCATCCAGGCCGATCCGCACGCCGCCTATGCGGCGCTCCGCCAGCATGCGCCCGTGCACCGCCTGGATCGCCCGCCGATGTGGCTGGTGACGCGGCATGCGGAGGTGGAGGCGGTGCTGCGCGATGCCGCGACCTTCGCCTCCGACCTCGGCATGGACGTGCCGATCATGTCCATGGTGATGAAGGACGCGCCGGACCACACCAGGCTGCGCGGCACGGTCAACAAGGCCTTCACGCCGCGCGCCATCCAGCATCTGGCGCCCCGCATCACCGCCATCGCGGAACAGCTGGCGGATGCGCTGCCGGAGCGCGCGGAGATGGTGGAGGGCTTCGCCAACCCGCTCTCCGTCACCGTCATCTGCGAGATGCTGGGCGTGCCGCTCGACCAGCGGGATGCCCAAAGGGATGCGATGAACCGCTACGCGCGCGACGCGCTGCTGGCCGGCTTCGCCGCCACCGGCATGGGTCCGCCCGAATTGCTGGCGGAAGCGCGCATCGGCCTCGACGCGCTGATGCGCATCCTGGATGCCGCCATCGAGGATCACCTGGCCCATCCCCGCGACGACATCCTGGGCACGCTGGTGCAGGAGGAAGCGCGCGGCACGCTGACGCGCGTGGAACTGCGCAACCTCTGCGCCCTGCTGCTGATCGGTGGGCATGAGACGACGGCGAACCTGATCGCGAGCGGCCTCAACTGGCTGGCGCGGGACGCCGCGCTCTTCGCCCGGCTGCGCGCCGAGCCCGACCTCATCCCCCGCTTCGTCGAGGAGCTGGCGCGCCTCCTGCCGCCGCTGCAACGCATTGCCCGCCGCACCACACGCCCCGTGACGCTGGGTGGCACCGCGCTGCCGGAAGGCGCGATGCTCATGCTCTTCCCCGGCGCCGCCAATCGCGACGAGGCGCGCTGGCCCGATGCCGATAAGCTCGACCTGGCGCGCGACAATCGCGGCCACCTCGGCTTCGGCACCGGCATCCATACCTGCCCCGGCGGCCCGCTCGCGCGGCTCGAGGCCCGCATCGCCTTCGAGGCGCTTCTCGCGCGCCTCGACGGCATCACGCTAGACCCCGCGCGCAAGCCGCAGCCGATCGTCGGCTACGCCGCGGGCAATCTCGGCTGGAACACGCTCCCGCTGCTGCTCAGGAAACGCATGAGGCCCGTCATGGTGGAGGATGTCTTCGGTGCGCTGTGCGCGCTGGTGGCGGAGACGCTGGAGATCGACGCCGAGGACATCACTGCCGGCACCAATGCCAGGACCACACCGGAATGGGATTCGCTCGGCCATATGCGCATCCTGGCGGCGGTGGAGAAGCGCTTCGGCGTGAAGCTCCCGCGCCTCGCCGCCTATCGCGTCAAGGATGTGGGTGAACTGGCCGCGCTGATCGAGACGACGCAGTCGCAGGCGGGCGCCTGATGTCCGGCCTGCGGCGGACGGTCTTCCGCCCGCTCGACCCCGATTTCCTCGAAGACCCCTACCCCACCTATGACCGGCTGCGGCGGGAGCACCCGATCGGCTGGGCGACGACGCCGGCGCAGGGCTATGCGGGCTTCTGGTTCGTCAGCCGCTATGCCGACGTCAATGCCGGGCTGAAGGATGACCGCTTCGGGCGGGAGGTCGCGAAGGTCCTGCCGCCGGAGGCCTTCGTGCCGATCCCGGAAGCGCATCGCCCGCTCTACGGCATGATCGCGCAATGGATGCTGTTCAAGGACCCGCCCGACCACGCCAGGCTCCGCCGCATCGCAGCCCCCGTCTTCGCGCTGCGCCAGGTCAATGCCATGCGGCCGCGGATCGAGGCGCTGATCGAGAACGCCTTCGCGCAGGTGCCGGACTACGGCCCCTTCGACATCATCTCCGACTTCTCCTCGCCGCTGTCCATCGACATCGTCTCCGACCTCATGGGCGTGCCGGAGGCCGACCATCCGCTGGTGCGCGGCTGGGTCAGGGAGATCACGCTCTCCCTCGACCTGGTGCGCACGCCGGAACGCATCGCCGCCGGCAGCCGGCGCGCCGCCGAGCTCGTCGCCTATTTCGGCGCGCTGGTGCGCGAAAGGCGCACCCGGCCGAAGGATGATTTCCTCGGCCTGCTCATCGCAGCCCATGATGCGGGCAGCTTCCTGACGGAGGAGGAGCTGCTCGCCTCCTGCGTCCTGTTCCTCTTCGCGGGGCATGAGGCGTCGTCGCTGCTGATCGGCAACGGGCTCTTCGCCCTCGCCCAGAACCCCGCCGAATACGCCCGGCTCCGCGCCGGCGAGACCCAGGGCCGCCTCGTGGTCAGCGAATTGCTGCGCTACGACAGCCCGCAGCAGATCGCCTTCCGGCATGCGCTGGAGGATGTCGATTTCCTCGGCGTGTCGATCCGCAAGGGCCAGACCGTCGGCTTCGGCCTCGGCTCCGCCAATCGCGACCCGGATGTCTTCGCCGATCCCGATCGCCTCGACCTCGGGCGGCAGGAAACGCGGCACCTCGCCTTCGGCGCCGGCATCCACACCTGCGCGGGATCGAGCCTGGCCAACATCGAGGCCGAGATGGTCTTCGCCACCATCGCGAAGCGCTTCCCCCGCATCGAGATCATCGCGGCGCAGCGGCAGGAAAGCATCCTGGTGCGCGGCCTGACGCGCCTCATCATCGATTGCGGCTAGCGCGCCCTACAGCAGCAGGGGCGATGCCGCCGCCGCCTCCTCCCGCAGCCGCGGCAGCCATCGCGCGCGGAATGCCTCCGCGCTGCCGCCTTCCGTGTGCATGCCGATGTTGAGCGCGGCAACCACGCGCCCATCCTGCCGCGGCAGCGGCACGGCGAGGGACCGGAAGCCCCACTCCGCCTCCTGCTCCACCAGCGCATGGCCCTCCGCCGCCGCCGCCGCGACCAGCGCCTTGAGCCGCGTGGGGTCCGTCTCCGTCCGCGGCGTCACGGCGAAGGGCGTAGCCAGCGCCGCCTCGCGCGCCGCCGCCGGCAGCCCCGCCAGCAGCACGCGCCCCAGCGCCGTGCAGAAGGCGGGCAGGCGGCTGCCGACCATGGTGGAGACATTCAGCATCAGCCGGGGCCGGCCATAGGCCACGAAGACGATCTCCGCCCCATCCAGCACCGCGGCCGAGCACGGCCCGCCCGCCTCCGCCGCCAGGCGCTCGCACAGCGGCTGCAGCACGGTCGCGACGCCGCTGGCGCCGAGGTAGCCCGCCGCCAGCCGCAGCACCTGCGGCGTCAGCCGGAACAGCCGCCCATCCGTCTCCACATGCCCCAGCACCACCAGCGTGTGCAGCGCGCGGCGCACCGTGGCGCGCGGCAACTCCACCGCCCGCGCGGCCTCCGCCAGCGTCATCTGCCGGCGCTCCGGCCCGAAGGCCTGCAGCACCGCCAGGCCCCGCGCCAGCGCCTCCAGGAAGTCGGCACCATGGCCGGCCTCGCGACGCCGCGCCGCATGCTCATCCCCGATCCGGGGCATGGACCCTCCAACACTGTCTTGCCGCCGCTTCCGGCTTGCCCCTATCATCGCACAGACGTTCGGTCAGTGAACACCTGTCCAGGAGCAAAGCCTGTGATCAGTGCGGAACAGAATGAACGGCTGACCCGCGTCGGCCCCGGCACGCCGGGCGGCCGCGTGCTGCGCCACTACTGGCAGCCCATCGCCCTGGTCGATGAGCTGGACGGCAAGCGCCCCGTCCGCCCCGTCCGCGCGCTGGGCCAGGATTTCGTGCTGTTCCGCGACGAACAGGGTCGCATCGGCCTGCTGGACCGGGACTGCCCGCACCGCAATGCCGACCTGGCCTTCGGGCGGCTGGAGGATGGCGGCCTGCGCTGCCCCTTCCATGGCTGGCTCTTCGACGTGACGGGGAAGTGCCTGGAGACGCCGGCGGAGCCCGAAGGCAGCACGCTCTGCACCCGCATCAAGCAGCGCAGCTACCCCGTGGAAATCCGCAGCGGCATCGTCTTCGCCTATCTCGGTGAGGGTGCGGCGCCCCCCTTCCCCGCCTTCGACTGCTTCGCCGCGCCCGATACCCACACCTTCGCCTTCAAGGGCCTGATCGAGTGCAACTGGCTGCAGGCGCTGGAGGTCGGCATCGACCCCGCCCATGCCAGCTTCCTGCATCGCTTCTTCGACGATGGCGACGAGAAGGAGGCGTACGGCAAGCAGTTCCGCGCCACCAGCGACGGCTCCGATTTGCCGATGACTTACGTCCTGCGCGAATTCCCGCGCCCGCGGATCGAGGTGGACAACACGCCCTACGGCCTGCGCGTCACCGCGCTGCGCAGCATCAACGACGCGACGACGCATGTGCGCGTCACGAACCTGTTCTTCCCCCAGGCCTTCGTCATCCCGATGAGCGCGGAGATGACCATCACCCAGTGGCACATGCCGGTCGATGACACGCGCTGCTACTGGATCGCGATCTTCACCAGCTTCGCCGGCCCGGTGGACCGCGCCCGCATGCGCGCGCAGCGGCTGGAGAACTATTCCCTGCCCGACTACCTCCCGAAGAAGGGCCGGCAGAACGACTACGGCTTCGACCCCGATGAGCAGGCCAGCAAGACCTATACGGGCATGGGCGAGGACATCAACGTCCATGACCAATGGGCCGTGGAGTCGCAAGGCGCCATCCAGGACCGCACCCGCGAAACCCTCGCCAGCAGCGACAAGGCCATCGCCGCCAATCGCCGCCTGCTGATGCGCGCCATGGCGGCCGTCGAGGAGGGCAAGCGCCCCGCACTGCTGCAGGAAGAGACAACGGCGGACCTCACCGGCCCCGGCACCATCGACACCATGGCCCCCGCCACGACGTGGGAGAGCCATTGGCGCCAGGCGGTGGAACGCCGCCGCGGCGCCGCGCCCTGGGCGCCCCCGGCCCTCGCCGCCGAATGAACTTCGCTGACCGATACGGCCTGACCACGGCCGAGGCGCGGGCGGACGTCCTCGACCGCATCGCGGAAGAGGGCATCGAGGTCGTGCGCCTCGCCTGGCCCGACCAGCACGGCATCCTGCGCGGCAAGACGATCGTCGCCAGCGAGGTCGCGCGCGCCCTCGAATCCGGCGTCGCGATGACGACGACGCTGCTGCTGAAGGACACCTCGCACCGCACCGTCTTCCCGGTGTGGAGCGCGGGCGGGGGCCTCGGCGAACGCGCGCTGGAAGGCGCCGCGGATGCGCTGCTGGTGCCGGATCCCGCCAGCTTCCGCCGCCTGCCCTGGGCGCCCCACACCGGCTGGATGCAATGCGAGGCCTACTACCAGGATGGCCGAATCGTCCCCTTCTCCACCCGCCACCTGCTGCAGCAGCAGATCGCGAAGGCGGAGGCGCTGGGCTTCGACTACGTCACGGGCCTCGAGGTCGAGTTCCACCTGTTCCGCGTGACCAACCCGCGCATGGCACCGGAGGATTCCGGCCAGCCCGGCATGCCGCCCGACGTCTCCCTGCTGACGCAGGGCTACAACTACCTGACCGAGCTTCGCTACGACCAGCTCGACCCGGCGCTCGAGATCCTGCGGCGCGAGATCCAGGCCCTCGGCCTGCCGCTGCGCTCCATGGAAGTGGAGTTCGGGCCGAGCCAGGTGGAGTTCACCTTCGCCGCGCAGGATGCGCTGGCCAGCGCGGACCTGATGATCCTGTTCCGCTCCGCGGTGAAGCAGGTGGCGCGGCGGCATGGCTACCACGCGACCTTCATGTGCCGCCCGCGCATCCCCAACGTGATGAGCAGCGGCTGGCACCTGCACCAGTCGCTGAAATCCCGCGCCACCGGCCGCAACGCTTTCGCGACGGAGGGCGATGAGTTGCTGTCGCCGACAGCGAAGCACTTCCTCGGCGGGCTGCTGGCGGAAGCGCGTGCCGCGGCGGCCTTCGCGACGCCGACGCTGAACGGCTATCGCCGCTACCGCCCGAACAGCCTGGCGCCGGATCGCGCGATCTGGGGCATCGACAATCGCGGCGTCATGCTCCGCGCCCTCGGCACCCCCGGCGACAGCGCGACGCGGATCGAGAACCGCGTCGGCGAGCCCGCCGCCAACCCCTATCTCTACATGGCGTCGCAGCTCGCCTTCGGCCTGCACGGCATCGCGACAGAGGCCGACCCCGGCCCGCCCGCCGACACGCCCTATGAGACCAAGGCCGCGCCCCTGCCGCGCAACCTGGGCGAGGCGCTGTCGGCGCTGGAAGCCAGCACCGTCGCGCGCGAGGCCTTCGGCAGCGCCTTCATCGACTACTACCTCCGCCTCAAGCGCGCGGAGATCGCCCGGTTCGAGGCCGAGGTCTCGGAGTGGGAACAGCGGGAATACTTCGAACTATTCTGAGGGCGGAAAACGCCGCACGGATTCCTCTGGTTGGAAGACACGATGCGGTTCCTGGAACTGGATGAGGTCACGAAGGAATACCCGACGCGCGGCGGCAAGCCGGCGCGCGTGATGGATCGCGTCTCGCTCGCGGTGCGGGAGGGCGAGTTCCTCGCGGTGCTGGGCCCCTCGGGCTGTGGCAAATCGACGCTGTTGCAGATGGCGGCAGGCCTGCTGCCGCCCACCAGCGGCCGCGTGCGCCTCGCCGGCCGCGCCGTCACGGCGCCGCCGCCCGAAGCGGTCTATGTCTTCCAGCAATACAGCCGGTCCCTGCTGCCCTGGCGCAGCGTGCGGGACAATGTCGCCTTCGCCACCGAACACCGCCTCGGCCGCCGCCGAGCGCGTGAGGCCGCGGACGAACCGCTGAAGCTCGTCGGCCTCGACGGTTTCGGCGACCACTTCCCCTGGCAGTTGTCGGGCGGCATGCAGCAGCGCGTGGCCATCGCCCGCGCTTTGGCCGCCGAGCCCGCCATGCTGCTGATGGACGAACCCTTCAGCGCGGTGGACGCGCTGACGCGGCTCGACCTGCAATCCCTCGTGCTCGACATCTGGTCCCGCCGCCGCCTGACCGTGATGCTGGTGACGCATGACGTGGAGGAGGCGATCCAGCTCGCCGACCGCATCATCGTCCTCACCAACCGCCCGACCACGGTGGCGGAGGAGATCGAGGTCGCCCTGCCCCGCCCGCGCGACCCCATCGCCACCCGCGAACACCCACGCTTCCTCGAACTCCGGCACCATCTGCTGGAAAGGCTGCTGGCGCGTCATGCGGGTTGACCGCCTGCTGGCGCCGCTCCCCGGCCTGCTGGTGCTGGCCGCGCTGCTGCTGGGCCTGGAATGGGCCGTCGAGGCCGGCCTCATCCGCCGCGCCCTGATGCCGGCACCCAGCACCATCGCGCTGCGGCTCTGGGACCTGCTGGCCAGCGGCGACGCGCTGGCGCCGCTGCTGCAGACGCTGCGCCTGGTCTTCACCGGCTTCGCCATCGGCAGCGCCATCGGCATCGCGGCGGGCCTCGCCATGGGCTGGTGGCCATCCGTCTTCCGGCTGCTGGAGCCGCTGGTGGAGCTGGTGCGCCCGATTCCGAAATCCGCGCTGGTGCCGCCGCTGATGCTCTTCCTCGGCATCGGCTTCGCCATGAAGGTCACCTCCGTCGCGCTGGTCGTCACCTTCCCCGTGCTGGTGAACACGCTGCAGGGCGTGCGCGGCGTGGACCGCGTGATGCTGGATGCCGCGCGCACCCATGGCTGGCCCGCGCGCCACACGCTGCTGCACCTGGTCCTGCCCGCCGCGCTGCCGCTGGTGCTGGCGGGCATGCGCATCAGCCTCGGCCTCGCCATGGTGCTGGCCTTGCTGTCGGAGATGCTGGCCGGGGAGGGCGGCCTCGGCTTCCTCATCCTCGACATGCAGCGGAGTTTCCGCGTGCGCGACATGTATGCCTGGCTCGTCATCCTCGCCGTGCTGGGCCTCGCGCTGAACTGGCTTTTCGTCCTCGCCGAACGTCGCGCGCTGCACTGGCAGCGGCGCTGAACAGGAGACATCGCATGAGCCTCACCCGCCGCACCGCCCTCGCTGCCGCGCTCGCCACGCCGCTCGCCGCCCCCGCCTTCGCGCAGGGCGCGCTGACGCGCATGCGCGTCTCCGTCATCCCCGTGCTGGACGTGGCTCCGCTGCACGCCGCCATCCGTGAAGGCTATTTCGCCGCGGAGGGGATCGAGATCGACACCTCCACCACCGCAGGCGGCGCCACCGGCCTGCCGGGGCTCGTCGCCGGGCAGTTCCGCGTCGTCTTCTCCAACGTCGTCTCCATCATGCTCGGCGTGCGGGAGGGGCTGGATTTCCGCTTCGTCTCCGGTGCCTCCCGCGCCAAGGACAGCCCGCCGGACATCCTGGCGCTGCTGGTGCGCAAGGGCAGCGGCATCCGGACGGGCCGCGACCTCGAAGGCAAGCGCCTGGCCTCCAACACCCGCAACAACATCGTCTGGCTGCGCGGCATGGCCTGGGTGGAGAAGACCGGCGGCGACTGGCGCCGCGTCAACACCGTGGAGGTCCCCTTCCCGCAGATGGCGGATGCGCTGGCCGGCGGCCAGGTGGATGCCGCCATCTTCTCCGAACCCTTCGTCGCCGCCGCCCTCGAAACCCATGGCGACCGGCTGGAGCGCATCGGCTGGCCGATGAGCGAAACCGCGCCCGGCGGCACCAACGCGCAATACGTCGCCATGGCCGATGATTTGTCCCGCAATGGCGATCTCTTCGACCGTTTCGGCCGCGCGCTGCACAAGGGCGTGGACTGGGTGAACGAGCGCCAGGGCCAGCCCGCCCTGCTGGAGCTGATCTCGGCCTTCTCCCGCGTCCCCCTCGCGCGGCTGCAGAACACCGCGCTGCCCGCCTATCCCAAGGCGGTCACATCAGCGGAGCTGGACGAGGTCGTCGCGACCATGACGCGCTACGGCCTCGGCGGCCGCTACCCCGCCAGCGCCTCCCTCATCTTCCGCACCGCCCGCGGCTGATGAAGGTCACCTCCGGCACCTGGCTCATCCTCGGCCTGCTGGCGCTGTGGGAGGCCTCCGCCCGGCTCGGCTGGGTGGATTCCCCCAATTGGCCGGCGCTGAGCCAGGTACTGGCGGCGCTGGCGCGGGACATGGCGACGGGCGAACTCCCCGCGCGCATCGGCGGATCGCTCTGGCGCATGGCCGCCGGGCTGGTGGCGGGTGGCCTAGCGGGGGTGCTGGTCGGCCTCGCCTTCGCGCTGGTGCCGCTGACGGCCAGGCTCTTCGGCATGCTGGTGGAGCTGCTGCGCCCCATCCCGGTGCCGGCCGTGATCCCGCCGCTGGTGCTCTTCCTCGGCCTCGATGATCCCATGAAGATCACCGTGGTCGCGCTGACGGTCTTCTTCCCCGTCCTGACCAACACGCTGCAGGGCGTGCAGGCGGTGGAGCCCGATTCCATCGCCATGGGCCGCACCTTCGGCATCGGCCCGCTCCGCCGCGCTGGCTTCATCATCCTGCCCGCCGCGCTTCCCGCCATCCTCGCCGGCTTCCGCGTGGCCCTGGCGCTCGCGCTGGTCGTGACCGTGGTGGCGGAGATGATCGCCGGCGAGCAGGGCATCGGCAGCTACCTGGTCCTGATGCAGTTCGCGGGCCGGGCGCCGGAGATGTATGGCGTGATCGTGCTGCTCGCCGCGCTCGGTTACGCCCTCAACCGAGGCTTCGTCGCCCTTGAACGCCGCCTCATCGCCTGGTGGTACGCCGCGGGGCGGGAGGTCGCGTAACCCCTCCCCTATTCCGCGCGAAGCCCTATCTTCAGGCCATCGCGTCGAAAGCATCGCCCTTGTCCATCGCCCTGCCGAAGCCGCTCCTCCCCGGCAAGTTCCAGGACCCCGTCACGACGCTGAAGGGGGAGCGCCGCGCGACCGTGGCGCTGACGGGGCTGCGCACCCTCTGGTTCAACACCGGCACGCTCTGCAACATCACCTGCCAAGGCTGCTACATCGAAAGCAGCCCGCGCAACGACGCGCTTTCCTACCTCTCCGCCGCCGATGTCACGACCTTCCTGGACGAGGCGGAGGCGGACGGATTGCCACTGGAGGAAGTCGGCTTCACCGGCGGCGAGCCCTTCATGAACCCAGGCCTGGTCCCGATGCTGGCCGATGTCCTGTCCCGCCCGGGCCTGCGCGCGCTGGTGCTGACCAACGCGATGCAGCCGATGCGACGCTACGCGCAGCCGCTGCTGGATCTCCGCGACCGCTTCGGCACGGACCGCCTGACGCTCCGCGTCAGCCTCGACCATTTCGAGGCCACCCACCATGACGCCGAACGCGGCGAGGGCAGCTTTGCCAGGACCATGGAAGGCCTGAGATGGCTCGCCCGCGAGGGTTTTCGCCTGAACGTCGCCGGCCGCGCCAGCTTCGGCGGCCAGGACGAGGCCGCGATGCGCGCCGGCTTCGCGCAACTCTTCGCCGCCCACGCCATCCCGGTCGAGGCCAGCGACCCGGTGGCGCTGATGCTCTTCCCGGAGATGGATGCCCGGGTGGATGTGCCGGAGATCACGGAAGCCTGCTGGGGCATCCTCAACAAATCCCCGGACAGCCTGATGTGCGCGTCATCGCGCATGGTGGTGAAGCGCCGCGGCGCCGCCGCCCCCGCCGTCATCGCCTGCACCCTGCTGCCCTATGACAGCCAGTTCGAGCTGGGCGCCACCCTGGCGGAGGCCGCGCGCCCGGTCGCGCTCAACCACCCCCATTGCGCCAAGTTCTGCGTGCTCGGCGGGGCCGCCTGCAGCCGCTGAGCGCCCATCTGGAAGTCGGCGCTCGGTACAGCGGATTTAGCCCTTTTAGTGCCTTTAGCACCGATTCCGAGGGCCCCCGCCGGGCGCAGGGGTGGCGTTGATGTCCCGAACATAGCAGGAACATCGCGCCGGGGCCAGCGAAACCGGGCCGCCGCCCCTATTCGAAGATGGCCACCGCCCGGATCGGGCTCGCCGTGCCGCCCCGGATCTTCAGCGGGAAGGCGACGAAGCGGAACCGCCCGCGGCCGACCAGCGCCTCCAGGTTATACAGGCACTCGATATGCGTGATGCCCCGCTCCGCGCAGGCCATATGCGCCAGGAAATTGGGCTCCCCCTCCGGCGCGGGGCTGATCGCCTCCACCCCGAACATGCCGATGCCGCGATCCGCCAGCCAATGCACGCTGTCCAGCGCCAGGCCCGGGAAATCATGCAGGTAGCCCGGCTTGCCGAGCAGCCTGGCGTTGACCCCCATATGGATCAGCACCGTGTCGCCCGGCCGGATCTCCTGCCCGCTCGCTGCCAGCGCCGCCTCCATCTCCGCCACGGTGATGGCGTGCTTGAGCGGCACATGGGACAGGTCCAGGCAGATGCCCTGCGTGTAGAATTTCTCCAGCGGCACCTGGTCGATGGAGGCCGCGCCCGGGCGCGGGTCGAAATGCACCGGCGCGTCCACATGCGTCCCCGCATGGTCGCTCATCGCCAGCGACATCGCCTTGCTGCTGAAGGTGGTCTTGCCCGCCACCTTCTTCTCGCCGTGGTCGTTCCACACCGTCATCACCACCGGCGGGTGGGAAGGGTGGGTCTGCGTCCGGTGGAAGATCTCCCGGCTCAGATCGACGAATTCCATGGCAACCCCTCCCCCTGGCATCACACCCGCCATCAGGGGCGCTGACGCGCGCCCCGTCCAGCCCCACATCCCGCCTGGATCGCGGGAGCAGGCATCTTGGGACAATTGGTGGACGGCGTCTGGACCACGGAGGACCGCAAGACCGGCAGCGATGGCGCCTTCCAGCGCGCCGCGACCAGCTTCCGGGACCGCATCGCGCCAAGCGGCCCCTTCCCGCCGGAGCCCGGGCGCTACCGCCTCTATGTCTCCCTCGCCTGCCCCTGGGCGCACCGCACGCTGATCTTCCGCGCGCTCAAGGGCCTCGCGGACATCATCCCCGTCTCCGTCACCCATTGGCACATGGGCGAGAATGGCTGGGGGTTCGAGCCAGCGCCCGGCGTGGTGCCCGACCCCGTCTTCGGCGCCCGCCACCTGCACCAGCTCTATGCGGCCGCCAGCCCCGGCTTCACCGGCCGCGTCACCGTCCCCGTGCTGCTGGACACCCAGAGCCGCCGCATCGTGAACAATGAATCCGCGGAGATCATCCGCATCCTGAACTCGGCCTTCGACGGCATCGGCGCCCTGCAAGGCGACTACGCCCCGGCAGACCTGCTGCCGGAGATCGAGGCGGTGAACGCCCGGGTCTATGAGACGCTGAACAACGGCGTCTATCGCTGCGGCTTCGCCCGCAGCCAGGCCGCCTATGACGCCGCCATCACGCCGCTGTTCGAGACGCTGGACTGGCTGGAGGACCGCCTGGCGCGCCAGCGCTTCCTCTGCGGAGACCGGATCACGGAAGCCGATTGGCGGCTCTTCACCACCCTCATCCGCTTCGACGCCGTCTATCACGGCCACTTCAAGTGCAACCTGCGCCGGATCGCGGACTACCCCGCGCTGATGGACCACACCCGGTCCCTGCTCGCCTGGCCCGGCGTGGCGGAGACGGTCGATCTCCATCACATCCGCCACCACTACTATGGCAGCCACCGCCACCTGAACCCGAGCGGCATCGTGCCGGCCGGGCCCCTTCTCGACCTGGATCAGCCGGGCTCCCGCGGCCCCTGAGCGGCGAGCGCCGCCTGGCGGCGGGCCTCCGCCGTCAGCAGGCGGATCGCCTCCTCCAGCATCGCCAGGCTGCCGGGGGGCAGCGCGGCGCGGAAGGCCGCCTCCCGCTCCCGCGCCGCGCGCATCAGCCCGTCCTGCACCCGCTGCCCCTCGGCGGAAAGGCGCAGCGCCACCTCCCGCCCGTCGCTCGGCCCCGATTCGCGCTCCACCAGCCCGCGCGCCACCAGCGCCTTCACCGCCCGGCTGGCCTGCGCCTTGTCCAGCCCGCTTTCCCGCGCCAGGTCGCGGAGCGTCAGCGGCGCGAAGCCGCCGAGCAGCGCCAGGATGCGCCATTCCATCAGGCTGACGCCGAATTCCTGCCGGTAGCGCAGCGCCGCGCCCCGGCTGAGCGCATTCGCCAGGCGGTGGATGCGGTAGGACAGCAGGTCACGAATGGTTGCGGCGGCGGCCGGGTCGGGGCTGGACATCGGCCGGAATCGTCGCGGCAGCGCCGCCCGGCGTCAACGCCCGCGCCCGCCGGGCCCGCAAAGCGGTTGACCTGCCGCCACCCTGCCCGCAGATCGCCGTGGAACCGCCGCATGGCGGAAGGATTCATTGCGCATGTCCACGCAACTCGCCGCCCGCCCGCCGCTCGCCGCCGCCCCCGGCCTGACCGCCGCCACCACCCGCCCGGCGGAGGCCCGCCCGGCGCTGTCCGTCGTCGTGCCCGCCTATAACGAGCAGGAGGTCCTGCCCGCCTTCCATGCCCGCCTGGCGCCGGTGATGGAGGCGATCGGCCTGCCCTGGGAGGTCGTCTATGTGAATGACGGCAGCCGGGACGGCACGCTGGCGCTGATGGAGGCGCTGAAGGCCGAGGATCCCCGCGTCGCCGTGCTCAACCTCAGCCGCAATTTCGGCAAGGAGATCGCGCTGACCGCGGGGCTGGACCACGCCGCGGCGACGGATGCCGTGATCGTCATCGATGCCGATTTGCAGGACCCGCCGGAGGTGATCCCGGACCTGGTGGCGGCCTGGCGCGGCCAGGGGGTGGACATCGCCTATGCCCAGCGCCGGGTGCGGGAAGGCGAGACCTGGGCCAAGAAGGCGACGGCCAGCGCCTTCTACCGCGTGATGCAGCGGATCGGCGGCAAGGTGAAGCTGCCGCCCAATACCGGCGATTTCCGCCTGATGTCCCGCCGCGCGCTGGATGCGCTGCTGAGCCTGCGCGAACAGCACCGCTTCATGAAGGGGCTCTTCGCCTGGGTCGGCTTCCCCTCCGTCGCCGTGCTGTATGACCGCGCGCCGCGGGCGGCGGGCGAGACCAAGTGGAACTACTGGAAGCTCTGGAACCTGTCGCTGGAGGGCATCACCTCCTTCACCGTGGCGCCGCTGAAGGTGGCGACCTATCTCGGCCTGGCCACCGCGGTCTTCGCCGCGGGCTACGGCGTCCTCATCATCCTGCGCACCATGATCTGGGGGAACCCGGTCGCGGGCTATCCCAGCCTGATGGCGGTGGTGCTCTTCCTCGGCGGCGTGCAGCTGATGACGCTCGGCATCATCGGCGAATATCTCGGCCGCATCTTCAACGAGACCAAGGGCCGCCCCCTCTATTTGGTGGAGCGGCACCTGCCGAGCGGCCCGCCCGCCCTCAGCGGCAGAGAATGAGCGGGCCGGCCGGCCCGCACCGCGCCGCGCCATCCGGCACCAGGGGCGCCAGGGCGGGCAGCGCGGCGGGCAGGATGACGCGGACCTCGCCCTCGGCCAGCGGCGCGGCGGCCAGCGCCCGGTCCCGGCAGGCCGGCGGCGTCCGCCAGCGCGCCACATACATGGTGCTGGCCGGCACCGCGCGTTCGGAGGCGAGGGCCAGCGTCTCCAGCAGCAGGGCGTAGGTCTCCCCGCCCGTGGCGTGGTCCACGCAGGGCCAGGAGGGCAGCAGGGTCAGCGACCGGGCCTCCGCGAAGGCCTCCCGCAGCGCGGGCGCATCGATGTCCCAGGCCGGCCTCGCCCCCGCCCAATCCGCGATGGCGCGGCGCAGCGGCGCGGCATCGGCCAGCTGCGCCAGCCCCGCCAGCAGGCACAGCACCGGCCCCGCCCGCCCCGCCCTGGCCAGCAGCACCATGGCGCCCACCAGCAGCGCATAGCCCACCGGCCAGAAGAAGCGGCCGGAGGCCCTGAACTGCTCCAGCGGCCCCGGCGCGGGGCCGAGGTCCAGCACGATCTCCGCCCCGAAGCCCACGCGATGCGTCACCGCCAGGGCCGTCAGCGCCGCCAGCACCACGGCCAGGCCGGCATGCTTGCAGGCGAGCTTCCAGGCGGCGCGCGGCCGCGCCAGCACGCCCAGCACGAAGGCGCCCAGCAGCCCGAAGCCCAGCCAGTTGTAGCCTTCCCACCCGCCATGGCCGGTCGCGTCCAGCTGCGGCGCCCAGGGCCAGCCGGCAAACCAGGACCCCGCCGGCCAGACGGGCGAGAGCAGGTTCATGGCGAACATCCCGTAGCCGCCATCCCCCTGCGCGCCGAGGTAGCCGAACCCCGCCATGACAGCGGCCACCGCCGCCAGCGCCACCGCCACCGCCAGGGCGGGGCCGATGAAGGCCTCCCCCCGCAGCAGCCGCGTGGCCGGCACGGCGCCCAGCAGCGCCAGCGTCATGGCGGCGAGGTAGGGGTGCACCAGCAGCGCCGCGACCTGCAAGGCGCCGGCACCGATCCACCGCCCCACGGTCGGTCGCCGGACCAGGCGCAGATACACCCCCAGGCCGAGCAACAGAAGAAAGTGGCCGCAGAGCGCGGCATGGCCGAAGCGCCCGATGAAGGCGGGCATGGAAGCCGCGGCCAGGGCGACGCCGATCGCGGGCAGGATCCGCGTCTCCCCCGCCCCGCGCAGCGCCCAGACGGCGGCCAGGGGCTGCGCCACCCAGGCCAGGCCGTAGAACAGGCCGACACCGTGGAACCCTTCAGGCAGCAGCCCGCGCAGCAGCTTCAGCAGCAGCGCCAGCAGCGGGATCGAATCGGCGAAGACGGTGTTCAGCCCGCCTTCCTGGGTGTTCAGCGTGGCGGCGAAGGTGGGCGGCCAGCGCCAGGCATCCGTGATGAGGTAGCGCTGCGCCACCATGTGCTGCGCCGCATCCCCCGCCGGGCGCCAGGCCTGGCCCGCCGCGGGGAACAGGAAATCCAGCGGGAAGAGATGCAGCGCCAGGGCCAGGCCGATGGCCAGCGCCGCCAGGTAGGATGCCGCCGCGTCACGGCCCGCATCGGGGCCCGCATCGGGGAATGAGTGCTTCAGGGCGGCGGTTCCTCGGCGCGCGGATCGCCCTGCGCCTTACGCCGCCGGCGCCGCGCCCGGCAAGGCGGCTACAGAAGGGCGGCGAGTCCCGCCCAGAACAGGACGGAGATCAGCACCGCCAGCGCGATGCCGCGTGCCGGCGCGCCCTGTTCGGGCCGTGGCAGGGGCCGCCAGGGCTCGTACCGCACGGGCTGGTCCGGCCGCGGGGCGTCCCAGGCGGGTGCGGGCTTGTTGGGTACCGGGCCTCTCCGGGCCCCCATGGTCTGGCGATGCTGGCGCATGGCGAAATTGTGGCACGACCCGCCACGAAGCGCCCGCGAAAAGCGCGCGACGAGCGAATTTTCAATGACTCCCCGGCAGATTGCCGCACCGCCACAATCCCGCCGCAACCCCGTCGCAAACCCGCCGGTCAGTAGGGCTAACCCTTATCGTCGAGGGAAAGGTCCCGAGGATTGAACCGCCCGCGCACCAAGGCCACTTCGCCCTGGTGAGTGGCCGGAACAGTTCCGGATCGGACCCAAGTCAACGCAAGCCGCGGCCCCCGCCGCATCACGAGGACCTCCATGCCTGGCCTGGAAGCCGTCCAGACGCTCGCCCCCGAGCATGAGACGAAGCGATCGGCGATCCCGCATCCGGTGTTCGCGGGCGGCATGCCCGGACAGGCCCGCATCGGCGCCGATGCCTCCGCGCCCGGGGAGAAGGCGCGACTCGCCGCCAAGCGGACGCTCGACATCCTGGGCGCCGGCGCCCTGCTGCTGGCCACGCTGCCGGTCTTCATCATCCTCGCCATCCTGGTGAAGATGGATGGCGGCAAGGTGTTCTATGCGCATGAGCGGGTGGGCCGGGGCGGGCGCCTCTTCGGCTGCCTCAAGTTCCGCTCCATGGTGGCGGATGCCGATCGCCGCCTGGCGGCGCTGATCGAGCGCGACCCGATCGCCCGGGCGGAATGGGAATCGACCCGCAAGCTGAAGAACGACCCGCGCGTCACCTGGGTGGGCCGCTTCCTCCGCGCCTCCTCGCTGGATGAGCTGCCGCAGATCATCAACGTGCTGAAGGGCGACATGAGCCTGGTCGGCCCCCGGCCGGTGCAGGCGGCGGAACTCGCGGCCTATTACGGCCAGGCCGCGCAGCACTACCTGGCGGTTCGCCCGGGCATCACCGGCCCCTGGCAGGTGAGCGGCCGCAGCGACACCTCCTACGCCCAGCGCGTGGCGCTCGATGTCGCCTATGTGATGCACCCGTCGCTGCTGAACGACATCCGCATCCTGCTCCGCACCCCGGCCGCCGTCCTGGCCCGCCGCGGCGCCTACTAGAGCTTCACCGAACCACGACCATTCGGGCCCGCGGCACGCGCCGCGGGTCCCTTCACAGGGATGGCGCACGCCATGGCCGAACTGGCCGACAAGGGCGCCTCCGGCGTTGCCGAACAGCGCGCCTCCGGCGGCCGGCTCCTGTCCGGCACGCTCTGGAACGCAGCGGGGCGGGGCCTGCCCCTTCTCCTCGCCCTCGCCCTCACGCCCGTGCTGGTCCACCAGATGGGGCTGGACCGCTGGGGCCTCTTCACCCTCGCCCTCGCTTTGGTCGGCGTCTTCGGGGTCTTCGACCTCGGCGTCGGCGCGGCGCTGACCCGCGCGCTGTCGGCCCGCATCGGCGCGGGCGAGACGGACGGCGCGGCGGACCTCGCGGGGGCGGCGATCAGCGCGCTGTTCCTGCTGAGCGCCGCCGTCGCGGCGGCCGCCTTCGCCTTCATCCCCTGGCTGGTGGGCAGCCTGCTGAACACCCCGCCGGCCCTGCAGGCGGAAGCGACCACAGCCTTCCGCGTGCTCTGCGCCGCCGCGCCGCTGGTGGTGGTGAATGCCGCGCTGTGGGGGACGCTGGCGGCGCATCAGCGCTTCCGGGAAGCCAACCTCGTCACCATCCCCGTCGCGATCTTCTACTACCTCGGCCCCGTGCTGGTGCTGCTGGTCTGGCAGAGCCTGGTCGGCGTGATCCTGGCGCTGGTGCTGTGCCGCCTGGCCAATACGGTCTGCTACCTCTGGCTGGCGCGGCGGGACCTGCCGGGCCTCAGGCCCGGCTGGCCGCGCT
Source organism: Falsiroseomonas ponticola (assembly GCF_016805305.1). Lineage (GTDB taxonomy): Bacteria > Pseudomonadota > Alphaproteobacteria > Acetobacterales > Acetobacteraceae > Falsiroseomonas > Falsiroseomonas ponticola. Next base: position 510,586 of record NZ_JAERQN010000004.1, read on the forward strand.
GGTCGCTGGTCGGGCCCCTGGTGCGCATGGGCGGCTGGATGAGCGCATCCGGCATCCTGACCCAGGCGCTGCTCTATGCCGACCGCTTCCTGGTGGGCGCGGTGCTGACGCTGACGGCGGTCGCCTTCTACGCCACGCCGCTCGACCTCGTGATGCGGATGTGGATCCTGCCCGTCGCGGTGGCGCAGGCGCTGCTGCCGGCCATGGCCAGCGTCTTCGCCACCCATGCGGAAGCCACCGCCGGGCTGCTGCGGCGCGGCGCGCTGATGGTGATGGCCATGGTCCTGCCCGCCTGCCTGGTGCTGGTGGCCGCCGGGCCGCTGGTGCTGCAGCTCTGGCTCGGCGCCGAATTCGCGGCCGGCGGCGGGCGCGTGCTGCAGATCCTCGCCGTCGGCATCTTCTTCTCCTGCGCCGCCTTCGCGCCCGGCGCGCTGCTGGATGCGATCGGCCGGCCGGACCTGAACGCCAAGTGGCAGCTGGCGCAGGCGCTGGTCTTCCTGCCGCTCTCGGCTGGCCTGCTGCTGTGGCTGGGGATCGAGGGCGCGGCCTGCGCCTGGGCGCTGCGCTGCGCGGCGGATTGCCTCGGCCGCCTGGCGCTGGTCGCGCGCTTCTACCCCGCCGCGGCCGATGCCGCGCGGCGCCTGGCCGCGCCGCTTCTGGCCGGCGGCGCGGGCCTGTCGCTGCTGCTGCTGCCGGCCGGCCCCTGGGCGCTGGCCGCGCTCGGCCTGCTGGCGATCATCGCCTTCACCGCCGCGGGCCTGCCCGCCCTCACCCCCAACGAGCGCCAGGATGCGCGCGGCCTGCTGCGCCGCCCCTGGCGGATCCGCGCCGTGCTGCGCGGGGAACCCGCATGACCATCGCCATCAATGTCCGCTTCCTGACGCAGAACATGTCGGGCGTGCAGCGCTTCGCGCGCGAGGTGACCACCGCCATGGCCGCGCTGTCGGAAGCCGGCCAGGCGCCGCGGCTGCGCCTGCTGGCGCCGAGGGGCGCGCCCCAGACCTTCGCCGGCCTGCCGGTGGAGGTGGTGGGCCGCCTGTCCGGCCAGGCCTGGGAACAGCTGGAACTGCCCGGCGCCGCGGGGCGGGACGTGCTGCTCAACCTCGGCAACACGGCGCCGCTGCTGCGGGGCGGCGGCCAGGCCGTGGTGATCCACGATGCCGGCGCCTTCGACACGCCGGAATCCTACTCCCTCGCCTTCCGCAGCTGGTACCGCACGCTGCACCTGGCGCTGCCGCGCCTGGGCGCGCAGCTCATCACCGTCTCCGACTTCTCCCGCACCCGCCTCTCCCGCCGCCTCGGCATCGATGCGGAGCGGATCGGCGTGGTGGCGGAAGGCGGCGAGCATGCGCTGCGCGACCCCGCCGACGACGCCGTGCTGGCGAAGCACGGCCTCGCGCCCCGCGGCTACGCGCTGGCCGTCGGCACCCGCGCCGCGCACAAGAACCTGGATGCGCTGCGGGATGCCGTGGCGCTGCTGGCGCAACGCGGGCTGGTGCTGGCGGTGGCCGGCGCCGCCGATGCCAGCGTCTTCCGCAATGCCGGCGACGTGGACGCCGCCAGGGCCCTCGGCCGCGTGACGGATGCGGAGCTGCGCGCGCTGTACGAGAACGCGCTCTGCCTCGTCTTCCCCTCCCGCTACGAAGGCTTCGGCCTGCCGCCGCTGGAGGCGATGTGGTGCCACTGCCCGGTCCTCGCCGCCTCCGCCGGCGCGGTGCCGGAGGTCTGCGGCGATGCCGCCCTCTGGTTCGACGCGGAAGGCCCCCGCACCCCCGCCGCGGCGCTGGCCCGCCTGCTGGACGAGCCGGGCCTTTCGGACCATCTCCGCGCCGCCGGCCGGGCGCGGGCCGAAACCTTCTCCTGGCCCGCCGCCGCGCGGCGCCTGCTTGACCTGGTGGAGCCCCGATGAGGGTCGCGATCGTCCATGAATGGCTCGAGACCTATGCCGGGTCCGAGCGCGTGCTGGAGCAATTGCTGGAGGTCTGGCCGGACGCCGACCTCTTCGTCGTCTGCGACTTCCTGGCCGATAAGGACCGGCACTTCCTGCGGGGCAAGGTGCCGACGACCAGCTTCATCCAGCGCCTGCCGCGCGCCCGCCAGTGGTTCCGCTACTATCTCGGCCTGATGCCGATCGCGGTGGAGCAGTTCGACCTCTCGGCCTATGACCTGGTGCTGTCGTCCTCGCACGCCGTCGCCAAGGGCGTGCTGACGGGGCCGGCGACCTTGCATGTCTCCTACGTCCACAGCCCCATGCGATACGCCTGGGACCTCCAGCACCAGTATCTGCGTCAGGCGCGGATGGAGACGGGGCTGAAGGGCCTGCTGACGCGCTGGCTGCTGGCGCGGATGCGCGGCTGGGACCATGCCTCCGCCGCGCGGCCCGATTTGATCACCGCCAACAGCGCCTGGATCGCCGCGCGCATCCGCAAGACCTGGCGGCGGGAGAGCACGGTGATCCACCCGCCCGTGGACATCGATGGCTTCCCCTTCGAGCCCGCCAAGCAGGACTACTATTTCGTCGCCTCCCGCATGGTGCCCTACAAGCGCATCGACCTGGTCGCCGAGGCTTTTCGTCAGTTGCCCGACAAGCGGCTGATCATCGCCGGCGACGGGCCGGAGATGGCGCGCGTCCGCGAAGCCGCGGGTGACTCGCAGAACATCGAGATCCTGGGCCGCGTGCCGCAGCCCGACCTCATCCGCCTGCTGCAGGGCGCGCGCGCCTTCGTCTTCGCGGCGGAGGAGGATTTCGGCATCGCGATGGTGGAGGCGCAGGCCTGCGGCACGCCCCTCATCGTCTATGGCCGCGGCGGCGCTTCCGACATCGTCGTGCCCGACACCACCGGCGTGCTCTTCCCCGAGCAGACCGCGCAGAGCATCCGCGACGCCGTCGCGCGCTTCGAAACCCTCGCCATCGCCCCCGATGCCTGCCGCGCCAATGCGGAACGCTTCAGCCGCGCCGTCTTCCGCGACCGCATCCAGGCGCTGGTCGCGCAGGGGCTCGCCGTCCGATGATCCGCTTCAGCCTGGTCATGGCGACCCGCGGCCGCACGACCGAGATCGCCGAGTTCCTCGACAGCCTGATCGCGCAGGGCCGCGAGGATGCCGAATGCATCATCGTGGACCAGAATGGCGACGACCGGCTGGCGGCGGTGCTGGCGCCCTATGCGGGGCGCGTGCGGCTGACGCATCGCCGCTCCGCCATCGCCAATGCCAACCACGCCCGCAACCTCGGCCTGCGCGACGCGGTGGGGGAGATCGTCGCCTTTCCCGATGATGACTGCCTCTTCCCGCCGGGCACGCTGGCCATGGTGGACCAGGCCTTCGCCGGCGACCCGCGCCTGATGGTCCTCACCGGCCCCGCCGCCAGCCCCGAAGGCGGCCTCGGCAGTGGCCGCTGGCGCCAAGCCGGCGGGGCGATCACCGCCGAAAATGTCTGGACCAGCGTGATCGAGTTCAACCTCTGGCTCCGCCGCCCCGTCGCCCTGGCGCTGGGCGGCTTCGATGAGGGCATGGGCCCCGGCACGCCCATCGGATCGGCGGAGGGCAATGACCTCGTGCTGCGCGCGGTCGAGGCCGGGCACGAAGCCCGCTACGAACCAGCGCTGCGCGTGGTGCATCCGGACAAGCGCCTCTCCGATGTCGCGACGGCGCGCGCGCTGCTCTATGGCCGCGGCCTCGGCTTCGCGCTGCGGCGGCATGGCGTGGCGCCCGGCGTCTGGCTGCCCTTCGCCATCCGGCCGATCGGCGGCGTCGTCCTCTCCCTGCTCAAGGGGCGGCCGCGCGATGCCGCCTACTACGCCATGACCTTCGCCGGCCGCGCCGCCGGGTTCCTGCGCGGTGACGCGAAGGATGGCCTGGTCCGCGCCCCCATCGAGGGGCAGCGCTGATGAAAATCGCCATCGGCATCGCGACGCGCGGCCGCGCCGCCATCCTGGGCGAGGTGCTGGCGGAACTCCGCCTGCAATCCCGCGCGCCCGACCGCATCATCATCTGCCACGTCACGCCGGATGACGTGACGGGCCTGGCGGAGCGCTTCCCCGCCGTCGAGTTCCTGCCCTCCCCCGCCGGCCTGCCCCGCCAGCGCAACGCCATCCTGGACGCCGCCGCCGATTGCGACGCGGTGCTGTTCCTCGACGATGATTTCCTGCCCGCCCCCGACTACCTCGCGGTGACGGAGCGCGTGCTGGACCTGCATCCGGATTGCGTGGTCACCACCGGCACCGTCATCGCCGATGGCGCCAAGGGCCCGGGGATCGAGGTGCCGGAAGGCCGCGCCATCCTGGCCGATGACCGGTATGAGGGCGATGCGCTGGCGGTCCAGGCGCATTTCAACGGCTATGGCTGCAACATGGCCTTCCGGATGGCGCCGCTGCGCGCCCACGGCATCCGCGTCGATGAGCAGCTGCCGCTCTATGCCTGGTACGAGGATATCGACGTGACGCGCGCGCTCGGCCGCCACGGCTCCATCCTGCGGCTGGCGGGGGCGCGGGGCGTCCACCTCGGCACCAAGTCGGGGCGCGTGGCGGGCAATCGCCTCGGCTACAGCCAGATCGCGAACCCCATCTACCTCGCCCGCAAGGGCACCTTTCCCTGGAGCCACGCCCTGCCCTCCGCCGGGCGGCACATCGCCATGAACGCGCTGCGGTCCCTGGCGCCGGAGCCGCATGTGGACCGCTTCGGGCGGCTGAAGGGCAACCTCCTCGCGCTGTGGGATCTGCTGCGCGGGCGGGCGCATCCCATGCGGATCATGGATCTCTAGTGGAGAGCGTCACCTTCATCGCCTCCAAGGCGCTGTGGATGGTGCTGGCGCCGAACACGGCGGCGCTGCTGCTGGCGCTGCTGGGCCTGGCGCTGGTGTGGCGCGGCCGTCGCTTCGGGCGCTGGCCGCTTCTGCTCGGCCTCGGCTGGTATGCGCTGGTCTTCGCCACCCCGATCGCCGCCTGGCTGACCGTGCCGCTGGAGACCCGCTTCAGCCGCCCCGCCACCCTCCCTGGCCCCGTCACCGGCATCGTCGTGCTGGGCGGCGCCGTGGACCAGGAGATGACGCAGCACCACGGCATCCCGGCGCTCAACGGCGCGGCGGAGCGGATGACGGAGGCCGTGGCCCTGGCCCGCCGCCACCCCGGCGCCCGCCTGCTCTTCACCGGCGGATCGGCCGCCATCATCGCCGGCGGCCCGACCGAGGCCGATACCGCGCGGATGCTCTTCACCGATCTCGGCGTGCCCGCGGATCGCCTGGTCTTCGAGAGCGAAAGCCGCAACACGCATGAGAATGCGGTGCTGTCCTTCCGCGTCGCGCAGCCGAAGCCCGGCGAGACCTGGCTGCTGGTGACCTCCGCCAGCCACATGCCGCGATCCATGGGCGTCTTCCGCCAGGCCGGCTGGACCATCACGCCCTGGCCCGTGAACTACACGACCATGGGGGGCTATGGGCTCGACTATTTCGGCCCCTTCCCGACGCGGCTGAACCAGGCGGAATGGGCGCTGCGGGAGTATGTGGGCCTCGTCGCCTACCGGCTCATGGGCCGGACGAACGCGCTGTTCCCAGCGCCCTGACGCCTCACGCCGCCGCCACCAGGCACTCGCGAAACGCTTCCACCATCCGCGACGGCGCCCGGCTGCGGGAGACGACCATGGTGACCGCGAGCGGCATGCGCGGCCGGATCGGCCTTGTCGCCAGCCCCTGCGCCCGCGCCTCCGCCAGCCCATAGCCATCCAGCAGCGCGATCCCCGCCCCCGCGCGCACCAGCGCGCAGGCGATGCTGGATTGGGAGACCTCGATCGCGATGCGCGCCTCGCCCAGCGCCGCGCCCACGGGCTGCTGCGGGCTCAAGGAGATCACCGCCTCCCCCTCCAGCTCCGCCAGCGCCAGGCTGCGCTTCGCGGCCAGGCGGTGCCCCGGCGGCAGGGCGCAGCCGATCTCGGAGGTGCAGAGCAGCGTCGCCTCCACCCGCGCATCGCCGGTACCGCCGAGGATGACGGCCAGGTCCGCGCGGTGGTCCGCCACCTGGTTCACCGCCTCCAGCGCCGTCGTCGCGCGCAGCCGCAGCATCACGCCCGGCCGCCCGGCGCGGAAGGCCTGGATGGCGCGCGGCAGCAGGGCGGTGGCCAGCACCGGCACGGCGGCCACGGTGAAGCGCCCGCTGCGCCCCGCCCGCAGCGCCGCCGCCAGCCTCTCCACGCCGCCGATCGCGGCGAAGGCGCCCATCAATTCGGGCAGCAGCGCATGCGCCTCCGCCGTCGGCACCAGCCGGTTGCGGTCCCGCGCGAAGAGGGCGAAGCCGAGCCGCGCCTCCGCCTGGCGCAGCATCTTGCTGGCCGCGGGCTGGGACATGCCGAGCTGAAGCGCCGCGCCCGTCACGCCCCCCGCCTCCATCACCGCGCGGAAGACCTCCAGCTCCCGCAAATTCAGCCCCATAACCATCCGTCTATGATCCCGGCCATCCCGGCTATTTGACAGAATGGCCGCCGCTTCGCACCGTCCGCCGCAACGACGGACGGAGGAAGCGTGAAGGTCATCGGCATCAGGGGATTCCTCGTGGGCTTCGCGCCCCGCCCCGCCCTCGGCAACGCCGCCACCTTCATCCGGCGGCGGGAGGTGCTGCTGGTGCAGCTGACCGGGGAGGACGGCACGACGGGATGGGGGGAGGCCTTCAACGCCCCCGCCGCCGCCGCCGCGCTGATCCGCACGCGCATGGCCCCCTTGGTGCTGGGCCAGCCGGCGGAGGCGATGGGCCGGATCTACAACGCCATGCTCGGCACGCTGGGATATGACCGGCGCGGCGCGGGCATGATGGCGATCTCCGCCATCGACATGGCGCTGCATGACCTGGCCGCCCGCGCGCGGGGCATCAGCGTGGCGCGGATGCTGGGCGGCGCGCTGCGCGACCGCATGCTGGCCTATGCCAGCGGCCCCTTCATCGCGGAGGGCCCGGACCCCTATGGCGCCTATCCCGCCCAGCTGGATGCGCTGCTGGCGCGCGGCTTCCGCGCCATCAAGCCCCGCGTCGGCGTGGCCCCCCGCGCCGATGGCGCCGTGATGCGCGCCATGCGCCGGCAGGCCGGGCCCGACACGGCGCTGATGGTCGATATCAACCAGGGCTACACGGTCGGCGCCGCGCTCGACAGCCTCCGCCACATGGAGGAAGCGGACCTGCTCTGGGTGGAGGAGCCCCTCCAGCCCGAGGATATCGGCGGCTACCAGGCGGTCGCCGCCGCCGCGCGCTGCGCCATCGCGGGCGGGGAGGCGCTGGCCAGCCTGGCCGGGTTCCGGGACTTCCTGGTGGCGCGGACCTTCTCCGTCCTGCAGCCGGACATGGCGGTCTGCGGCGGCTTCACCGGCTTCCGGCGCATCCTGGCGCTGGCCGATGCCTTCGACGTGCCGGCCATGCCGCATGTCTTCGGCAGCCTGGTGAATGCCCATGCCGCGCTGCAGATGGGCGCGCTGATCGGTGCGCGGCGCGGCGGCGGGCCCGCGCCCTATCCCTTCATCGAGGTCGATGTCACGCCGAACCCGCTGCTGACGCTGCTGGGCCCGGTCGAGCCCGGCGCCGATGGCTGCATCGCCGTGCCGGATGCGCCCGGCCTCGGCTTCGACCTCGCGCCGGAACGGCTCGCGCCCTTCGTCACCGACCATTGGGAGATCACGCCATGAAGCGCCGCGCCCTGCTGGCCGCCGCCGCGGCTTCCGTGCCGTCCCTCGCGCTCGCCCAGGCCTGGCCGACGCGGCCGATCCGCCTCGTGGTCCCCTACCCGCCCGGCGGCGCCAGCGACATCACGGCGCGGCTGCTGGCACAGGACCTGTCGGGCGTGCTGGGCCAGCCCGTGGCGGTGGAGAACCGCGGCGGCGCGGCCAGCATCACCGGCACCCAGGCCGTCGCGACCGCGGCGGCGGATGGGCACACGCTCGGCGTGGTGGATACCGCCTTCGTGGTGAACCCCGCCCTGTTCGGCGCCCGCCTGCCCTATGACACGCTGCGCGACTTCACGCCGGTGTCGCTGCTGGTGCGCGCGCCCCTCGCGCTGGTGGTGCCCGCCGCCGCGCCCTGGGCCGATGTGGCGGCGCTGGTGGCGGAGGCGCGCGCCAGGCCGGAACAGCTCTCCTTCGGCTCCGCCGGCAACGGCACCGCCGTGCACATGGCGGGCGAGCAGTTCCGCCAGGCCGCGGGCTTCACCTACCTCCATGTGCCCTATCGCGGCGGCGGGCCGATGATCACGGACCTGCTGGCCGGCCGCGTGCAGATGGCCTTCGGCACCGTGCCCGCCATCGCGGAGCATGTGCGCGCCGGGCGGCTGCGGGCGCTGGCCATCACCGGCGCCGCGCGATCCGCCCTGCTGCCAGCGGTGCCCGCCATGGCGGAGGCCGGGCTGCCCGCGGTGGATGCGGCGCTGATCAACGCCCTGGTCGGCCCCGCCGGCCTGCCCGCCCCGGTGGTGGACCGGCTGGCGGAGGCCGCGCGCGGCGTCATCGCGGGTGCGGCCATCCGCTCGCGCCTCGCCGAACTGGGCTTCGATCCCGTGGGCGGCACCCCGGCGGAGCTGCGCGCCAGCCTGGCGGCCGAGATCCCGCGCTGGGAGGCGATCGTGCGGGCCGGCGGCATCACGCCGGACTGACCGCGCGCCCAGGCGCTACCGCGCCCGGTAGATCTCCACCGGCCCGCGATACTCCGCGACCGTCGCGAACAGCTCGTAGCCCTGCTCCACCGCCGCCATCACCTGCGCGGCGGCGGCGGGGCGCATGGTGTGCATCCAGCCGCGATCCACCACGATGACGCGGGGGCGGGAGGCGAGGACGCGCACCAGCTCGGCCTCCGTGTTCGTGTCCGACAGATCCTCGAACACGCCGGTCAGGTGCGCGGGGAAGGGAAAGCGGGTGGAGAGCCGGGCGCCGGAGATGACATAGACGCTCGGGTGGTAGTTCGCGATGAAGGCGTCGCCGCCCGGCCCCGCGGCCTCCGCCACCTTGGCCGAGACCAGGCGGACGGGATCGGGGTGCATCAGCCCCGGGCCGCGTTCCAGCCGGCCCGTCGCCTCCATCAGCCAGGCCTGGGCGGCGATGGCGCCGACCACGGCGATGAAGGCGATGCGCGCGCGGTCAGGCCGCGCCAGCGCCTGCGCGATCCACCAGGCGCCGATCGAGGCCAGCAGCGCCAGCGGCGGCAGCCAGAGCAGGAAGTAATGGGCGAAGAAGAAGCCCGGCCCCGCGATGGCGGCGGAGGTCACGGCGAACCACACCACCCCCGCGCCGGTCAGCAGCACCACCGGCCCCGGCGCCCAGCGCGGCCGCCAGGCCACGACCGCCACCAGCGCCGCGCCGAAGGCGAGCCCGAGCTGCAGCGCCGCCGCGCCGATCCGCCGCGCGGCCTCCGCCCCCTCGATCCGTTCCAGCGAATAGCGGAAGGGCGCCATGAGCGACCCGTCCAGGTACTGGTCGAGCCAGCCCTGCGTCCAATAGACGAAGCCCGCCAGGACGAACGGGAAGGCGCAGAGCCCCGCATAGGCCAGCGCCATCAGCGCCGCCCGCCGCCAGGGCAGCACGCCCCGCAGCAGCGCCGGCAGCACCAGGATGAGGAAGGCGAGCGAGCCTTCCGGCACCACCACCTGCTTCACCACCAGCGCCGTGCCGATCAGCAGCCCCATGGCGACCAGCGGCGCCCAGCCCGGCGCGCGCGGCGCGGGGCCCACGGCCTGCGCCGCCCCCCTGATGGCCAGCGCCATGCTGCCCGCGACGAAGGGGGCGATCAGGATCTCCGTATTGGTGCAGAGCCCGCCCAGCAGCACGGACAGCGCGGCATAGACGACACCCGCCCCCATCCCGATCCGCCGCGGCGCCCCCGCCGCCCGCGCCGCGCCATACAGCGCGCAGGCGGTCGCGGCGACGCAGATCATGCCGAGCAGCCGCACCGCCTCCACCGAGACGCCGAAGGCCAGGAAGGCCAGGGCGAACATCGCCGGCGCGCCGATCGGGTGCATGTCCCAGGCCGCCACCAGCGGCCAGCCGCCATTCAGCCATTCCCGGGCCTGGACGAGGTAGAGCCCCTCATCCGTATCGACCACGGCGGGGACAAAGCTCGTCATCCGCAGCGCCGCCGTCGCCACCAGGATGAGCAGGATCGCGCCCGCATCGCCGATCAGGGGCGAGCGGGTGCGGGTGGGCGCGTAGAAACTCTGGCCGTCGGGCATGGGGCCTCACGCGGGCGTGAATTCTCCGCCCACCCACCCTTCCCAGAGCGCGCGGGCGGATGCAACCCCGCTTCCGTTCAACCTTGGTCCCGCCGCATGGCGCCGGGCGGGCGCGACTGCGGCGGGGGGAAGGCAGCCGCCCTCAATTCTCCGGCGTGAAGCCGCTGTCGCGCACGATCGGGCCGTATTCCGCGCGTTCCCGCGCGATCAGGTCGCGGAACGCCGCCGGGCTGGCGGAGACGGTCGGCAGGAAGTCCAGCCGGTCCAGCGCCGCCACCAGGTCCGGCATCCGGGACGCCTGCACGATCGCGGCATGCAGCCCGTTGACGATCGGCGCCGGGGTATTGGCGGGCAGCAGCACGCCGAACCACTCATCCTTGGACAGGTCGCGGTAGCCGAGCTCCAGGAAGGTCGGCACATCCGGGTAGCGCGGGTTCCGCTGCGGCGAGGACACGGCCAGCATCCGCGCCCCCGTCCCGTGCTGGGGCGAGACGTCGCCCAGCACGCCCACGAAGATCGGCAGCCGCCCGCCGATCAGGTCCTGCACGGCCGGCACCGCGCCGCGATAGGGCACATGGGTCACCGGCACGCCGATGGCCTTGCCGAAGGACACGCCCAGGAAATGCGGCGCCGACCCCGCGGCCGGGGAGGCGAAGGGCACCTCCCCCCGCTGCGCCTTCATCCAGGTCACCAGCTCCGCCAGGGTCTTCGCGGGGTGGTTGGCCGGCACCGCCAGGGCGAAGGGGAAGGAGCAGACGGTGGAGACCGGGATCAGGTCCGTCAGCGCGTCATACCGCACCTCCCGCGGGAAGACGTGCGGCTGAAGGGTCAGCATGGAGGCCGGCGTCTGGAGGAAGACGGTGCCGTCGGGCTCGGCGGCCTTCACCGCCTCCACCGCGATGCGCCCCGCCGCGCCGACCCGCCCGTCGACGATGACGCTCGGGGCATAGACGCCGCGCAGCTTCTCCGCATACAGCCGGGCCACGATGTCGGAGGACCCGCCCGGCGGGAACCCCAGGATCAGCCGCGCCGGCCGGTTGATGGCCTCGGCCCGCGCCTGGCCGGTGAAGGCCGACCCGATGAAGGCCGGCAGCGCGAGCGCGCCGAGGGCGGCACGCCGCTTCAGCATGAGGGTCATGGAGGTTCCTTCCCTGTCCTTGCGCGGGGATGCCGCCGCACCGCGAGCGTCCCGCTTGAATGCAACCATTATGCGCCATAAGTTTAACCGCAAGGCAAGGTGCATCGTCACCGCCAGGGGAGGATCAGGGACCATGACCATCCAGTTCGGCCGCCGTGCGGCCCTCGCCACCCTCGCCACCGCCGTTGCCGCGGGCGCCGCCCCCGCGGCCCGGGCGCAGGCGGTGTCCCGCCCCGCCCGCGTCCTGGTGGGCTTCGCCGCCGGCGGGCCCACGGACCTGGTCGCCCGCATCTATGCGGAGCGCCTGCGCGGCGCCTATGCCCCCTCCGCCCTGGTGGACAACCGCCCCGGCGCCTCCGGCCGCCTGGCCGTCGATGCCACCAGGGCCGCGGACCCGGATGGTACGACGCTGCTCGTCACCCCCGCCAGCGTCATGACGCTGCAGCCCCACATCTTCCCGCGGGAGGTGCGCTACGACGCGCTGACGGATTTCGTGCCGGTCTGCACGCTGTGCGACTTCGCCTTCGCGGTCGCCGTGCCGGCCAGCCACCCGGCGCGGACGCTGGCGGACCTCACCACCTGGCTCCGCGCCCAGCCGGCGGAGGTGCCCTATGGCTCCCCCGGCGCCGGCTCCGGCCCGCATTTCGTCGGCGACATGATCGGCCGCGCGGTCGGCGCGCGGCTCAACCACGTGCCCTATCGCGGCGCGGCGCCCGCGGTGCAGGATGCGCTGGCCGCGCGCATCCCGCTGGTGGTGGCGGTGGTGTCCGACCTGCTGCCGCATCACGGCCAGGGCGTGCGCATCCTGGCCATCTCCTCCCAGTCGCGCCTGCCCCGCCTGCCGGATGTGCCGACGCTGGCGGAGGCCGGCTACCCCGCGCTGACCATCAGCGAATGGATGGGCCTTTTCGCCCCCGCCCGCACGCCGGCGCCCATCGTCGCCGCGCTGCACCAGGCGGTGGCGGCCGCCGTGCGGACGGAGGAGGTGCGCCAGGTGCTGGACCGGCTGGAATTCCAGCCGACCGTCCAGGGGCCGGAGGAATTCGCCGCCCGCATCCGCCACGACCGCGACCTCTGGGGCCCCGTGGTGCGGGCGAGCGGCTTCCAGCCGGAGACGTGATCCATGGCACGAAGGCTACGCCTTCGTGCCCCTCAGACGCCGGTCGCCGCGCATCCGCGCGGCTTGGCTTCGCCGCATTGGCGGCGGCGGCCGGTCGGCCGCTCGGCCCGTCGGGCCGCATACCGCACCTGTTCCCCGCAGGTGCGGCGTGTCAGGCCCCGAAGGCCGCCACGACCTCCGCCGGGATCGGCGCCGCCTTGATGCCCTTCGGATTGTTCGGGTCCCGCGCCACCCAGACGCGGGTCTCGAACCCCTCCACCCCCAGCGCGCCATCCGCCTTCAGCAGCCGGTGCTCCACATCGAAGGAGGAGCGGCGGAAGGCCGTGATGCGGCTTTCCACCACCACCTCATCGCCATAGGCGGAAGGCACGGAGAACTTTCCCCGCGTATCCACCATCGGGATGCCGACGATCCCGAACTTCTCCGTCCACTGGATCTTCGGCATCCCCAGCGCCGCCTGGAACAGCGCCGCCGTGCAGGCATCGAAGATCGCGAAGTAGCGGGGGTAGAAGACGATCCCGGCGGGGTCGCAATCCCCCCACTCGATGGTGACGGGGCGGCGATTCACGAGCGACGTCACGACGCCACCTCGATCAGCAGCGCGATCCCCTGCCCGCCGCCGATGCAGGCGGAGGCGATGCCGTAGCGCCCGCCGCGCCGCTTCAGCCCCCGCGCGCAGGTCACGGCCAGGCGGATGCCGGTGGCCGCCAGCGGATGGCCGATGGCGATGGCGCCGCCATGCGCGTTCAGCTTCGCCTCATCCAGGCCGAGCGCGCGCGAGCACGCCATCACCTGCGCGCCGAAGGCCTCGTTGATCTCGATCAGGTCGATCTGGTCGAGCGTGAGGCCCGTGCGCGCCAGCAGCGCCTGGATGGCCGGCACCGGCCCGATGCCCATGATGGCCGGCGGGCAGCCCACCGCCGCCGAGGCCACCAGCCGCGCCAGCGGCGCCCTGCCCTTCGCGAAGGCGCCGCTGCACACCAGCGCCGCCGCCGCGCCATCCACCACGGCCGAGGAATTGCCCCCGGTCTGCACGCCCCCGAAGGCCGGCCTGATCTTCGCCAGTGTCTCCACCGGCGACGGCCGCGGATGCGTGTCCGCCTCCACCGAGGGCGTGCGGCGGGACAGCGCGATGCCGCGATCCGCGAGCCCCTCGCGGGAGAAGGTCTCGCTCGTCACCGGCACCACCTCGTCGTCGAAGAAGCCCGCCTCGCGCGCCGCCAGCGCCCGGTCGAAGCTCCGCGCCGCGAAGGCGTCCACTTCCGCGCGGGAGATCCCATGCCGCTTGGCCAGCTCCTCCGCCGTGCCGCCCATGCTCAGCCCGCAGGCGGGGTCGAGCAGCGCCTCCCACAGGAAATCCTTGAACTCGACGGGCGCGCCCAGCGTAAAGCCGTTGCGATGGGTGTAGGAGGCGATGGGGTTGCGGCTCATGCTCTCCGCGCCGACGCAGAGCGAAACCCCCGCCCCCTGCCGCTCCACGGCATTGGCGCCCTGGGCCAGCGCCTCGATCCCCGTGCCGCAGACGCGCTGCACCAGCAGCGCCGGCACTTCCTCCCGCACCCCCGCATAGAGGCCGACATGGCGCGGCAGCATGTAGGCGTCGAAGCTCGCCTGCGCGACCGATCCGGCCACCACATGCCCGATCTCCGCCGCGTCGATCCCCGCCTTGCCGATGGCGGCGCGCGCCGCCTTGATGCCGAGGTCGATGGGGGAGACGAGGCCGAGGGGCCCGCCCAGATCCGCGAAGGGCGTGCGGGCGCCGGCCAGCAGCCAGGCGTCCCGCCATTCATTGATCAGCGCGGTCATGACAGCTCCGGGGTTACGATGACGAGGGATGACGGTTGGTCGGCATAGAGGTCCTCCACCAGCGCGGCCCGTGCCGACAGCACGGCGCGCTGGTTGATGGAGCCCTTGTCCGTGATCTCCCCGGCATCGAGGGAGAGCGGCGCCGTCAGCAGCACGGCGCGGGCGATGCGCTGGGAACTGCCGCTGGCCGTGGCGCCGAGTGCCGCAAGCTTGTCCGTGAGCGCGGCGCGCAGCGCGGGATGGGTGGCGGGGTCCTCCCCCTTCGGCACCAGCGTCGCGACCGCTTCCGGTTCCGGCAGCAGGATGGCGGCCAGGAAATCGCGATCGACGCCGGCGATCACGGCGTCCTTCACATAGGGCGCCAGCGCCGCCACCAGCTTCGCCCGCAGCGGGCCGACGCTGACCCAGGTGCCGGTCGCCATCTTGAAATCCTCGGTGATGCGGCCGTCGAAGCGGAAGCCCTTGTGCAGGTCGTCGCGGTCGATCGGCACCAGCGCATCGCCGAAGCAGTAGAAGCCTTCCTCGTCGAAGGCCTTGGCCGTGGCTTCCGGGTTGCGCCAATAGCCCGGCGTGATGGAGGGGCCCTTCACCCGCGCCTCCATCTTCCCCGCCACGGGCGCGAGTTTCATGGTGAGTCCCGGCACCGGCAGCCCGACCGCGCCGGATTCGGAAAACTCCTCCCGCACGCAGACGGCGAAGGGCGCGGTTTCCGTGGCCCCGAGGCCGGTGATCATCGGGATGGTGTGGCCGCGTTCCGCCAGCGCCATCCGGTCCAGCTCGTTCCAGATGTGCTGCGGCAGGCCGGCCGCCGAGTAGAACATCATGTGCAGGCGGCTGAAGAAGATGCGGCGCAGGCCCGCATCCTCCCGCAGATGGTGCACCAGCTCCTCGAAGCCGCGGGGCACGTTGAAGTGGATGCTGGTCGCGATCTCCCGCAGGTTGCGCAGCGATTCGCCATAGCCGCCGGGCACCGGGCGGCCATCATCCATGTACATCGTGCCGCCATTGTAGAGGCAGATGCCGATGTTGTGGTTGCCGCCGAAGGTGTGGTGCCAAGGCAGCCAGTCCAGCAGCACGGGCGGGTCCTCCCCCATGAAGGGGAAGGCTTCCAGCAGCATCTGCTGGTTGGAACAGATCATGCGCTGCGTGTTCACCACGCCCTTGGGCAGCCCCGTGGAGCCCGAGGTGAACAGGATTTTTGCTGGTGCATCCGGATCGACGGCGGCCGCCGCTTCGTCCACCGCGCGGCCCGGCGTGGTGGAGAGCAGCTGCTCCATCGTCGTCACCGCGCGGCCGGCGGGCGGGTTGCTGCCGACCAGCAGCTCCACATCCTCCGGCACGACGGCCGCCACCGCATCCGCGAAGCGCGCGCCGTCGCTGACGAAAACCATGCCCGGCGTCAGCAGCGCCAGGCAGTGCCGCAATTTCTGGAAATCCTTGGCCAGCAGGGCGTAGGAGGGCGAGACGGGCGCCACCGGCACGCCGACATGCAGCGCCGCCAGCGTCAGGACCGCCTGGTCCAGGCAATTGCCGGACAGGAAGACCAGCGGCCGTTCCGCCGACAGCCCCCGGTCCAGCAGCGCCTGGCCCACCGCCCGCACCTTGGCCAGCATCGCGCCATAGGTGATGCGCCGCCATTCGCCGGCCGGCTGGCCCTTGGGCGCGCGTTCCCGCTGCGCGATCAGCGTGCGGTCGGGCGCCAGCGCCGCGTGATGCTCCAGCCGTTCCGTCAGCCGCCGCGGATAGGGGCCGAGTTGCGGGACGGGCGTGACCAGCAGCGCGCCATCGGCCCGCGCCTCGAACCGTACCGGCGCGGCGCCCAGGCGGCGGCGCGGCGGAAGCTGCGGCGGGGCATGGTGGGTGGACATCCTCTCCTCCGGCGCCGATCGCGGCGTCATGAATTGTTATGTACCATAATAGTATGGTCCGGCTTCGCTTCCAAGGCCCCCTTCCGCGATCCGGTCCAGGCCTTATAAGCGAAGCCCATGCCCAAGCCCCGCCGCCAGGGAAGCACAGCCGCGCCCGCCGAGGCGCCCGACCTCTCGCCCCTCGACACCAAGCTCGGCTTCCGGCTGCGGCTCGCCCAGCAGACTGCCTTCGAGACCTTCCACCGCACCATGTCGCCGCTCGGCCTGACGCCCGGGCGGCTGGCCGTGCTGCTGATGCTGGAGGCGAACCCCGCCATCCGCCAGGGCGTGCTGGCGGAGGCGCTGCGCATCAAGCCCTCCAACCTGACGGTGCTGCTGGCGTCGCTGGAGGAGGAGGGGCTGCTGAAGCGGGCGGAGGAGGAAGGCAACCGCCGCGCCAACCTCCTCCAGATCACCCCCGCCGGCCGGGCGCTGCTGAAGCGCGGCAAGGTGGGGGAGGCCGAGGTGGAACGCCAGCTGGCGGAGGGCATGACGCCCGAGGAACACGCCACCCTGATCAACGCGCTGCGGCTGCTGGCCCGCGGCTGAAACGCCCCCCAGCCCGCCCCGCGGGATCGCACCCCGCCCTTGCCCCGGCCGCGCCCCGCGCCTATTGTTATGTGACATAACTAAGGGGAAACGCCCATGGCCGGGGACCTCGTCAGCCTCGTCATCAGCGGCACCATCGCCCGCATCGCCCTCGACCGCCCCACCAAGCGCAACGCCATCAGCGATGCGCTGCTGGAGGCGCTGGACGCCGCCGTGGTGCAGGCGCAGCGATCCGCCCGCGCCATCATCATCCAGGGCAACGGCCCCTGCTTCTCGGCGGGCCTCGACCTCGGCGAGCACAAGGCCCGCACGGCGGAGGAGGTATTCCATCATTCGCGCGGCTGGCACGCCGTGTTCCGGCGCATCCGCACCGGGCGCATCCCGGCCATCGCCGCCATCCATGGCGCCTGCGTCGGCGGCGGGCTGGAACTGGCCGCTGCCTGCCACATCCGCGTCGCCGACAGCACCGCCTTCTTCGCCCTGCCGGAAGGCACGCGCGGCATCTTCGTGGGCGGCGGCGCCAGCGTGCATGTGGCGCGGCTGATCGGCGCCGGCCGGATGGCGGACATGATGCTGACCGGCCGCGCGCTGGATGCCGCGGCGGCGGAACGCGCGGGCCTCGTCACCTATGTCACCGAGGCCGGCGCCGCCCCCGCCAAGGCGGGTGAGCTGGCCGAGAAGGTCGCGAAGATGGCGCCGCTGACCGTGATGGGCGTGCTGCAGGCCCTGCCGCGCATCCAGGACATGAGCGAGGAGGACGGCCTCTTCGTCGAGAGCATGATGGCCGCCATGGCGCAGACGGGGCCGGAGGCGCAGGCTGGCCTCGCCGCCTTCCTGGAGAAGCGGGCGGCCAAGGCGGGGGAGGCCTAGGGATGGACATGCAGGGCGCATCGGCCGTCGTCACCGGCGGCGCATCGGGCCTCGGCGCCGCGACGGCGGAGGCGCTGGCCGCCGCCGGCGCCAGGGTCGTGGTGATGGACATCAACCAGGCCGCCGCGGAGGCCGTGGCCGCGCGCATAGGCGGCGTCGCCGTCGCGGGCGACGTGGCGGAGGAAGCGCCGGTCGCCAAGGCGGTGGAGGAAGCGGCGGCGCTGGCCCCGCTCCGCCTCGCCGTCGCCTGCGCCGGCATCGCCCCCGCCGCGCGCGTCGCCGGCCGCAACGGCCCGCATGATTTGGCGCTGTTCGAACGCGTGGTGCGGGTGAACCTGATCGGCACCTTCAACCTGCTGCGCCTGGCCGCCGCGCGGATGACGTCCAACGCGCCGCTGCCGAATGGCGAGCGCGGCCTGGTCGTCGCGACCGCCTCCATCGCCGCCTATGAGGGCCAGATCGGGCAATGCGCCTACAGCGCCTCCAAGGGCGGCATCGTCGGGCTGACGCTGCCGGCGGCGCGGGAACTCGCGAAGTTCGGCGTCCGCGTCGTCACCATCGCGCCGGGCCTGTTCCACACGCCGCTGATGGACACGCTGACGGAGGAGGCGCGGGAGAGCCTGGGCCGGATGCCCCTCTTCCCCGCCCGGCTCGGCCGGCCCGCCGAATATGCCGACATGGTCCTGGCCATCGCCGCCAACCCGCTGCTGAACGGGGAGACGATTCGCCTGGACGGCGCGCTGCGGCTGCCGCCGGCCTGACGCGGCCGATTTTCATGGCATCGGCCGGGGTGTTCGGGCTATGTTCCGGGCACCACGGGCCGATCCGCGTCCAGGCTCCGGCGCCCGTCTGGAAGTCGCGCCGGCGGCGCCCCGGAATCGCGGAATCGGTGCTAAACACCCCTAATCGGCATAATCGGCTAAAAGGGGTTAGTGGCTAAAAGGCCACGCCGGCCCGCACCACCACCGCCGTGACATTGTCCCGGGCACCGCGCGCCAGCGCGGCCTCGATCACCGCCCCAGCCCCCTGCCCGGCCGCCAGCATCGTGCCGATCTCGGCTTCCGGCACCGCCTTGAAGACGCCGTCGCTGCACAGCAGGAACAGGTCGCCCGCCGCGAAGCGGGCGCTGACCTTGTCGAGCTCCAGCGTCCCATGCCCGCCCACCGCGCGGGTGATGACATTGGCCTGGGGGTGGCCCTCGGCCTCCGCCTCGTCGATCACGCCGCCATCGACCAGGTCCTGCACCAGGGAATGGTCGCGGGTCAGCCGCTGCAGCGCGCCGTCCCGCAGCAGATAGGCCCGGCTGTCCCCGGCCCAGAGGCAGGCGAAATGCCCGCCGCGCGCCAGCAGCAGCACCAGGGTCGTCGCGATCACGCGCCCCGGCCCCGCCGCCGCGGCCCGGGCCTGGAGGTCCGCATGCACCGCGCCCACGCGCAGCCGCACCTGCGCCAGCAGCTCCGCCGCCGAAAGCCCCGGCGGCAGGTCCCGCAGCGCCTCCGCCACCGCGGCGGAGGCGACATCGCCCGCCCCATGCCCGCCCGCGCCATCCGCCACGGCCCAGAGGCCGATATCGCCGCGATCGACGAAGGCATCCTCGTTGCGGGGCCTGACGGTGCCGGGATGGGTCACGGCCTCTCCGGCCAGGGTCAGGCTCATCCGCCGCCCTCCGCCAGCACGCGGAACAGCGCGGGCGGCGGCAGGGCGGGCCAGTCCCAGCGCGCGCCGTCCAGGCGCCACCAGCCCTCCTCCGGCGGCTCCTCCCCGCCGGGCGGGATGGCGGCGATGGCGGCCAGCAGGGCATCGGCATCCTGGCCCGGCAGCCGCGCGGCGGCCTCCACCGCCTGGTACCAGGCCGCGCCCGGCGCCTGCCCGCCCGCCAGCAGGCAGGCCAGCGTCACGGGGAAGAGTCGCCCGACCAGGTCCTCGCTCGGCACCAG
The DNA here is from genome assembly GCF_016805305.1 of Falsiroseomonas ponticola. GTDB lineage: Bacteria > Pseudomonadota > Alphaproteobacteria > Acetobacterales > Acetobacteraceae > Falsiroseomonas > Falsiroseomonas ponticola. The sequence goes on from NZ_JAERQN010000004.1 coordinate 530,095, forward strand.
CACGCCGGCCACGGCATCCGGCCCGCAGGCGCCGGCGGGCAGGCGGAAGCACCAGGCGGGGGCGGCGGTCCAGGCCCCGGCGAAACCCTCGCCCAGCGCGTCCCGCGCCTCCGCGATGCCGGCCTGGAGCCATTCGTCCCAGGGGCCGACGAAGCTGTCGGGCAGCCCCCGGCGCACGAAGTCCCCATGCGCCGGCAGCTTGCCGAAAAGGCCCGCGGCCATGGCTATTGCGCCGGCAGGGCGGGGCAGCGGAACTCCGACAGCTCCCGCAGCGCGAAGGGGTTGATGACGGAGGAGGCGCGCAGCTCGAACTCCGCGCTGCGCTCCCCCTGCACCATGCGCAGCCGGAAGCGGTCGCCCGCCGCGCCGATCTGCGTCAGCTGCCCGCGGGAGACGAAGCGCATCGCCGCCCAGGCGCCATCCGTCGTCACCGGCGCGCCGCTGGCGGGCGCGGGGTCGAAGGTCAGCGCCACGCCGCCGCGGCTCGGCCAGATCATCGGGACCGGCCGGGCGCCGGCGGCGCCGCGGGCGATGGCGATCCGCTGGCCCTCCACCTCCAGCGTCGCGGCATTGGCGCCGGGGTCCAGCCCCTGGGGCAGCAGCTCGAACCGCAGGCCCATGGCGGCGCCCACCAGGCCGGAGGGGAAGAACCCGTCCCGGATGGCGGCGGCGCGCTGGAACTGCATGAGGTCCGCGGGCGAGATCGGCGGTGCCAGCCCATCCGCCGCCACCAGCCGCCAGGGCCGCTGCGTCGTGTCCACGAAGTTTCGCAGGTGCTGGGCGAAGAACTGGTCGAAGACGCCGCCCGGGCCGAAGAGGCGGACGAAGTCATCGAGCGGCATCTCCGGCGCATCCACGGTGCGGCGGAAGGGGAATCGCGTCTCCAGCCCCCGGCAGAAGGGGCCGAGCGCCTGGCCGCCCGCCGCCGCGATGGCCGCCCTTGCGCCGCCCGACCGCGCATTGGCGGTGGAGGCCGACATGGCCTGCAGCCAGCGCCCCAGCGGCTCCGGCGCCCTTGCGGCCTCCGCGGCCAGGCGCTGGCCGGGGTCGAGCCCCGTGGCCGGCGGCAGCACCGTGCCCGGCGGCGCGCTGGCCAGGCGCTGCACCTGCACGAAGAGGTCGTTGACGATCTGCAGCGTGGCATCCAGCGGCTGGCCCGCTGCTTCCCGCAGCGGCCGGAACCGCTCCTCCACCACCGTCGCGACCGGCGCGGCGGAGGAAGGCTGCGCCGCCGCCCCCAGCGCCGCCGCGATGCGCCCGCCCCCGGCGGCGGCCTGCGCGGCCGCCTGGGCCGCCCCCGCCGCCGCGGCGCCCGCCGCGCCACCGGGCGGGTCGGGCGGCGTGCCCGGGGAGAGCTGCCGCGCCGCGCTGCGCAGCACATCGCGGATCGGGGAGTTGGGCGCGCCGAGAAGGTTCAGCGCCTCCGACGCCTGGTTCAGGTTGCGGAAGGGCGGCAGCACGAGGTCCGCCAGCACGGCCTGCCAGGCGCGGGCGTAATCCTCCGCATAGAGGCGCAGCACCGCCTGCTCCAGCTGCCGTGGATCGCCCGCGAGGCCGGCCGCCGCTTCGGGGCCGAGCACCCAGCTTTCGCTGGCGGCCTCCACGATCGCGGCGGGCAGGCGCGGCAGCAGGCCGCGATGCAGCCCCTCCACGGTGAAGAGGCCCGGCACCTGCGCCTCCGCCAGCGGGCGGTTGGAGGCCAGCGCGAACCAGCGCTGCCCGGCGGGGCCGAGGCTGTCCGCGGGCTTCCAGGGCGCCGCATTGGCCGCGCTGGTCCGCAGCCGCGAATACAGCCGCTCCGCCATCGGCAGGCGGGAGAAGATGCGCCGCGCCTGGTCCACCAGCGCGCCATCCAGCGGATAGGCGATGAAGTCCCCGGCGAGCATGGCATCGAGGTGCAGCGCCAGCGCATCCCGCACCGGCGCGGCGACCGCGCCCGGGAAGCTCTGCTGCCAGTCGATCGCCATCCATTCCTTCACCAGCGCCCGGTCCAGCGGGCCCTGGCGGCCGAGCATCAGGTAGATGCGCGTCGCCTCGTAGAGGAAGTCCGGCCGCTGCATGCCGGCGCGGATCTGCGCCTCCAGCCGCGCCAGCAAGCGGGGCAGCAGCACGCGGTCCAGCGCGCGCTTGTAGGCGAGTTCGCCACCCTCGATCAGCTTGGCTTCCTGGCTGAGGCCCGGCAGCGCGCCATCCGCCCGCGCGGAGGGCGGCAGGGCGCGCACGGCGTCGAGGTAGGGGACCACGCGCGGCAACTCATCCGCCGCCATGACGCGATCGAGCGGCAGGCCCTGCGCGGCCTGCTCCGCCTTGGCCAGCGCCTCGGCCAGGCGGGCGGCGCGGGCGCTCTCCGCATTCATCGCCATGAAGCCCCAGGCGCCGCCGCCCAGCACCAGCAAAAGCGCCGCGGCCCAGGCGCCCATCTGCACCAGGCGGCCACGCTTCGCCTGGCCGCCATCGAGGGCCGCCAGCCGCGCCTCGTTGAACACGACGTCGCGCAGCAGGCGGCCGAGGAAGTAGCTCCGCCCCTTCTGCCCCATGATGGCGGCCGGGCGGCGCGGATCGAGCCCGAAGGTGCGGGACAGCGCCCCCGTCAGCCGGTCGATCGGCGTGCCTTCCTGCGTGCCTGACGTGAAGTAGATGCCGCGCAGGAAGGGCGCGGGGTCGAGCTTCGATCCGCCGAAGGCCGCGTTGACGAAGGCGCCGAGCGGCGCTTCCAGCGAGGCGAATTGCGCCGGGAAGCCGCCGATGCGCGCGCGCTGCTCCGGCCCGCGTTCCGCCTGCAACCGCTCCAGCAGCCGGTCCTGCAGGCGCTTCACCAGGGCCGCGAACTCCTCGCCGAATTTTCCTGAGTGCCCCTCCGGCCCGGCCTGGGGCGGGAAGGTGACTCCCCAGACCTGGGCGCGCGTTTCCTTGTCCAGGTCGTCGAAGAATTCGGAGAAGCCGACGATGAGGTCCGCCTTGCTGACCAGCAGGTAGACCGGCAGGCGCTGGCCGAGCTTCTGCTCCAGCTCCCGGATCCGGCGCCGCACGGCCTGCGCATGCTGGTCCCGCTGCGCGGCATCCAGCCGGCTGATCATGTCCGCGCCGAAGGCCACCACCACGCCGTTCAGCGGCTGCTTCGGCCGCTGCTTCCGCAGCAGGTCGAGGAACCGCTCCCAGCCCGCCCTGTCGGCATTCGCGTCGCTGTCCTGCGTGGTGTAGCGGCCGGCGGTGTCGATCAGCACCGCCTGCTCGGCGATCCACCAGTCGCAGTTGCGCGTGCCGCCGACGCCGGCGACGCGCCCGGCCGCCAGCGGGAAATCGAGCCCGCTGTTCTGGATCGCCGTCGTCTTGCCGCTGCCGGGCGGGCCGATGATGACGTACCAGGGCCGCTCATAGAGGTAGCCGCCCTTCCCGCCGCCGGCCTGCTTCAGCGCGCCCAGCGCCTCCGCCAGCCGCGCCGCGACGGCGCTTTCCTCGGCGGAGGCGTCGGCCGCCGCCTTGTTCTCCGCCGCGCGGGATTCGGTGGCGCCGGCGACGAGCGCGGCATCGCGCCCCTGCCGGCGGCGCACCACGATGATCATCACGACCAGCCAGATGAGCACCGGCAGCGCCGCGAGCAGCGCCAGCAGCCACAGCGCCTCGATGCCCAGCAAGACCGGCGCGAAGAGCCAGATGACCGGCACGAGCAGAAGCGCGCCGACGAGCCCGCCGATGGCGGGAATGGTGAGGAAGGCCTTCATGTCAGCGCCCCTCCCGCATCAGGACCACTTCGATGCGGCGGTTGGTCTCCCGCCCCTCCGGCGTCGCGTTGGTGGTGAGCGGCTCGGTATCCGCGCGCCCCACCGCGGTGAAGCGCGCGGGCGCGCCGGTGGCGCCGGCGATGATGTCCTTGGCGGCTTCGGCCCGCGCGGCGGAGAGCGCGAAGTTGGAGGGGAAGCGCACGGTGCGGATGGGCTGGTTGTCGGAATGGCCGAGCACCGTCACGCGCCCGGGTTCCGTCCTCAGCGCCTGGCCGATGCGGTTGAGCAGCGGGACGAAGTTCGCCTCCACTGTCGCGCTGCCCGACGGGAACATGCCCCGCCCCGCGATGCGCACCAGCAGCCGCCCCGCATCGCCTTCCACCGTCACCAGCCCCTGCTGGATCTCCGGCGCCAGGAAGGTGCGGACCTTCTGGATCAGGTCGGGCTCCGCCGTCGGCGGCGGGGGTGGCGGCGGCGCGGGCGGCACCGGCGGCGCGGTGCGGTCGATGGCGGGCGGCGCGCCCGGCGGCAGCTGCGCCAGGCGCGATTGCAGGTCATCGCCCTTCGCATTGACGCTGTCGCTGACGAAGATGTAGCCGAAGGCGAGCAGCGCGACCGCGACCGCGCCAGCCACCCAGGCGGGCACGCGCCTGCCGGGGCCGCGATGGGGCGCATCCACGCCGCGCCAGCGCGGCGACAGCTCCCGCTCCCAATTGCCGCGCAGCTGCACCAGCAGCTGGTAGAGACCCTCCCGGATCCGGTCCAGCTCCGCATGGCCGCGCGGCGCCAGGCGGTAGCGGCCCTGGAAGCCGAGGGCGAGGCAGAGGTAGCAGATCTCCAGCGCGTTCAGGTACCGCCCGGGATCCTTCTGCATGCCGGACAGCAGGTCGAAGAAGCGCTCCCCGCTGCGCACTTCCTGGTGGAAGGAGGAGACGAGGGAGCGGGTGGACCAGCTGCTGGCCTGCCCCCAGGGCGTGGCCAGCGCGACATCGTCCAGCGCGGCGCAGAGCGCGTAATGCGCGGCGCGCAGCTGGTCGGGGGAGACCTCCATCGCGCGGCACTCGCCCTCGAAGGCCTTGAGCGCGCGCATGGCGCGTTCGCGCAGCTCCTCCGGGTTCTGCACCTGCGCCGCCTGCGGCCCCGCGCCGATGCGCGCGAGCAGGTCGAGCAGCGGCGCGGCGGCGGCGGCCATGGGGGAGAGGCCGACCTTCGGCAGCGCCTCGGCCTCTCCCGCCAGGCGCGGCGCCACGGGTTGCGGCGCGGCGGGCGCGGCACCGGCGCGTGGCGGTGGCGGGGGCGGCGCGCCGCCGGGGCCGCGCACCACCGTGCGGTCGCTGTCGTCAGGCTCGGAGAAGGGGTTGTCGCTCATGCCCGTATCGCCCAGAGCTCCATGCGCAGATTCGGGAACTCGCCGGAGACATGCACGGCGAAGCCGCCCGAGGACTGCATCTGCTGCCAATGCGGGGAGCCCCGGTCGAGCTCGAAATAGACCGCGCCGGCATTGAAGGGGATCTGCCGCGGCGCCACGGGCAGCGGCCGCACCGCTATGCCGGGCAGCGCCACGTTGACGAGTTCGCGGATATGCTCGACCGCGCCGATCTTCACCTGGTTGGGGAAGATCCGGCGGATCTGCTCGCCAGGCACATCGGCCGCGACCGTCAGCACGAATTGCGACGCGCGCAGCAGGTTGCGGTCCGTGATGGCGCCGACGCGGACGCCGAAGTTCCTGTCCTGCAGCGGGATCGCGACGGCGTTGGTCTCCAGCACCTGCGACAGCGAACGGCGGAGATCCGCGACGACGGGCGCGAAGCTGCGCTGGAGATCGTCATGCCGGTACGCCGGATAGGCGGTGGCGCGCTTGTCCGGCGCGGTGAAGGTCGCGAGTTCGCCCGCCAGCTGCACCAGCGCGGCGAAGAGGCTTTCGGGATGCACGTTCCCCGCATCCGCCCAATGCGCGATCAACGGCTGCCAGCGGTTCACCGTCTGCAACAGAAGAAAATCGGCCACCTGCGCGACGCCCTGCGCGCCGGGCTGGCCAAGCCGCGCGGCCAGCGCTTCCCCGCGCTGCCCCAGCATGCCGACGAGTTCGGCGACCAGGTTGTTCAGCACGAAGGCGGCGGAGATGCGGAGGCAGGGCGGGATGAAACGCTCATCCAGCACGACGCGGCGATCCGCCTGCACCTCCACCACGCGCGCCAGGCCGAGGCACGCATAGCCCGCGCGTTCCTCCGTCTCCAGCATGTAGCGCAGGCGGAGCTTACCGATGGACAGCTCCGCCGGCATGGTGCTGTCGGAATGCGTGTCGAAGGCTTCGAAGCTGCGCAGCGTGTGGCGCGCGCGCATCGCCTCCGGCCCCGCATCCGGGGCCGCGACCTCCGGGCTGCCGGCCTGGCGCAGCGGCAGCGCCAGGTAGATGACGCAGTTGCGCGTGCCCTCCGGCAGGTCGAGCGGCACGGGCGGGTCGGCGGTGCCGGGGATGGCGAAGGGCGTGCCATCCTCCATCACCCCCGCGGCGCCGGAGAGCGCGAAGCGCCCCGCGGCCAGCAGGTCCCGGTCCAGCGCGACATCCGTGACGCCCCAGGGATGCGGGCGCAGCGGCGCGGCGCGGGCCTGGAGCAGATGCTCCATGTGCCGGTCCTGCTGCTGGAAGTGCTGCGCGCGGAGGAACATGCCCTCCTGCCAGACCACCTTGTCGTGCCAGACCATCCGCTTCCGTCACCCTCTATCGGCCGTGCCGTGGCACGGCATTCGCATCACCGGTCGCGCTTGCCCGTCGCCTGTTCGTAGGCGCGGGCGAAAGCCTTGCCGAAGGCGCTGTCGAAATCATCCTCGAACTGGTCCACAAGCTGCGCGTGGCGGCGCCTGTAGGCCTCCCACAGCCGCTTCTCCTTCGCCCCCGGCAGCAGCCCGCCGCCGGGGTCTTCCGCTTCCAGCGAAGCCGGCGCCAGGCGTTCCAGCAGCGCGCGCGCCGCGGCCTGCGTCGCGGCGAGCCCCGCCACCTGGTGCGCCGTCAAATCGTCCACCGTCTCCTGCACCGCGCGCAGCGCCGGCGATCGGGGATCGAGCAGCGCGGCGAGGGCCTGTTCCTCGGTGGCCGCGAATTTCAGCGGGTTGTTGTCGGTGGCGCGCAGCATCGTCTGCTCGATGCGGAATTCGCGCTTCACATCGGCCCGCGCGATCAGCAGCGCGCGCAGCCCCGCGACGGCGGCGCGCAGCATGGCGCCGGCGGCGCGCAACGCGGCATCGGGGTCCTGCTGCGCGCGCGCGGCCATGGCGGGCGGCAGGCCCGCGCCATCGAACAGCGCGGCCAGCGCGGCGGCCGCATCGCCGGCCATCGGCGCGACCGGCGGCGGCGCGACGGGCGGCGGCGGTGGCGCGGCCGGCGGCGGTGGCGGCGGCATCGGCGCTTCCGCGAAGGGGTTCGCCGCCGGCGGCGCGGGCTTCGGCGCGGGCGCCGGGGCCGGCGTCAGGCCCAGGTCCCAGTCATCCGGGATCAGCGCCTTGCCCACGGGCCGCGTGGGCGGGACCATGAAGGCCTCCGCCGTGGATGGCGCGTGGTCCGGCATCGGCGCGGCGCTGTCGGCGAAGGGGTCGAAATCATCCGGCAGCAGCCCGCCCCGCGCGGGCGGTGCCATGCCGGGCAGCGGCGTCGCATCGAAGCGCGGCGGCGGCGGCGGCGGCGCGAAGGGGTTGGGCGATTCCGCCGCGAAGGGATCGCGCGGCGCCGCGGCGTAAGGATCGCGCGCCTGCGGCGCGTAAGGGTCCCGCGCCTGCGGCGCATGCGGATCCCGCGCCTGCGGCGCGAAAGGATCGGCCGCGCCGCCCCAGCCGCCGGTGGCCGCCGGCGCCTCCGCGATGCGTACCTCGATCTCGTAGCTGCCGAGGCGCAGGCGGTCGCCATCCATCAGCGGCTTCACCTGGTCCCGCCCCACCGGCGCGGAAGCGTGGTTCACGAAGGTGCCGTTGGTGGAAGTGTCGCGCAGCTGCCAGCCGCCGCCGAAGAACTCCAGCACGCAATGCTTCTTCGACAGCACGCGGTCCGGGTCCTGCAGCACCCAGTCGCACTCCGCGCCGCGGCCGAGGCTGATCTCCCCCCCGCTCGCGCGGCGCTGTTCGGGCACCACCGCATCGGGGCAGCGCAGGACGGATAGCGTGATCTCCGCCATGGCCGCCTCAGCCCCCGATCATCACGGTGGGAAAGCCCATGACGATGACGCCGCCATGCGCGCAATTGTCGCCGATGCGCGCCGCCGGCATCTTGCACACCAGCACGGTGGCGCTGCCCTTCACGATGACATCGGGCGGGCCGACGCACATGCACATGTCGCTGATGCGCGCCTGCGGCATCTTGCCGACGATGACGGTGGGCGCGCCGGTCAAGATGGGCCCGCCGATATGCGGGATGGGCGGCAGGCCCGGCGTCACCATCGGGCAGACATGCATGTCGGTGATGCGGGCGGCGGGCGGTCCGGGCATCTCAATTCTCCTCCGGCGCGATGCGCCCCGCGCCGCCGGCGGCGATGTCCCGCGCCGCGGCGAGGAAGCGCGCCAGGCGGTCCTGCGCCCGGTCGGGGCGCAGCCGCACGGCAGCGAGGACGACGCCGCCGCTGACGGCGACGCCGGTCAGGTGATCGGGCGGCGGCACCACGGGCTGGCCGGCCGGCGCCATGCTGCCGCCGGACCAGAAGGCGCCGACCGCCGCCCAGGCCTCCGGCGAGCGGAAGGCCGTGCGCTGCGCGGCCTCCATCGCGGCGCGGCGCAGCGTCTCCTCGTTCGGCTTGCGCACCCAGGCCTCCGCGGCCAGCAGCGCATCGGCATCCACGGGCAGCAGCGCGGGGTCGGGCACGGCGCGGGCGCACATGCAGCCCCACCACACGGCCTCCCGCTTCGGCAGCGCATGCGCGGCCAGGCGCGCGGCCTCGTTCCGCAGCCCCGCGGCTTCCAGCTTCAGCATGCCGTCGGCCGCCGTCGGCAGCCCGTCCAGCAGCGCGAGCGCCGGCGGTTCGAGCTCCAGCCGCGGCAGCAGCGGAGGAAGCGGCGTGGCCAGCTTGGGAAGGGTCTCGGCCATGGTCAGTTGATCATCACGATGCCACCCTCGAGCTGCATCATGGCATCGGCCTTCTCCTGCAGCATGAGGGTCTTGAGCGTGTGGAGGAGTTGCGCCTCCGTCTGGATGATCATCCCCTTGATGGTGACGCCGGTCTGGTCCACCACGATGGTGGATTGCCCGACCTTCAGCGTGATGCTCTGCATCGCCTCGATCGTCACGGCGCCGAGGTCGCATTTGATGGACAGGTTGCCCATCTTCAGCTGCGTCGAATCATTGCCCATCTTCAGCGTCGTGGAGCGGTTGCCGGTATCGATCGAGAGGGTGTCGTTGCCCAGCTTGATCGTGTCCTCGCGGTTGCCCTTCTCCAGCGTCAGCTTGTCGTCGCTGTCCTTGATGGTGACGGTGCGGGCGTTCTGCACCACCTCCGTCTGGTCATGGCCGATGGTGCGGTCCTCGTTGTTCTCGACCTCGACCTTCAGGTCCTTCTGGGCATGGAGGAGGACCTCCTCCTGCCCCTTCTTGTCCTCGAAGCGCAGCACATTGGCATCGGCCGCGCTGTCCGACTTGTAGCTGCGCGTGACGTAGCCCGTCTGCGTCTTGTTCGCGGGCAGCGTGAAGGGCGGCTTCGAATCCTTGCCGTAGACGGAACCGACGACGACCGGCCGGTCCGGATCGCCGTCGAGGAAGGCGACCAGCACCTCGTCCCCCACGCGCGGCAGGTACCAGGCGCCGCCCCAGCCGCCCGCCACGGATTGCATGACGCGCACCCAGCAGGAGGAGGTGTCGTCATCCTTCCCCCAGCGGTCCCAGCGGAACTTCACCTTGATGCGGCCGAATTCGTCCACATGGATCTTCTCGCCCGGCGGGCCTGTCACCTTGGCCGAATGCATGCCCGGCATGGCGGGGCGCGGATAGCGCGGCTGCGGCACCCAGCGCCGGCCCGCGAAGGCGAAGGTGAGCGCGGCGCGATAGCTCTCCACCCCGCCCGCCCCGGCGATGAGGCCCGAGGTGTCCACCGCCTCATGCCGCGCGCTGGTGATGATGAACTGGCGCGAGCGGTTGGTGCCGTCCTCCAGGTTCACCTTGATGACCACGCGGCTGCCGGTGGAATTGCGCGGATCGATGGCGGTCGCGGCATATTCCTCGCTGCGCGCCTCCTGGTCGCTCATCGACACCTCGGCCGGATCGAGGCCGGGCCGCGTGCTCATGCCGCCGGGCCAGAAGTAGTTCTCCCCCGCGCCCGGCATGTTGGGCTCCTCGAAATAGGTGCGGGTGGGGCGGGAGGAGCTCAGCACCTCGGACGGCTTGCTGCGCTCGTCGTCCATGTCCTCGAGCCGCGTGATGAAGCTCCGCGTCCGGTTCATCCGGCGCCAGCCGCCATAGGTGTCCAGGTCCGCATCGCCGTGATGGGCGGTCTGGTCGGCGCGTTCATCCTGCGGGAAGGACGCCGCGGCCCCGGCGACGCAGAGTTCGTGGCCGCCGGCGCTGTGCTTGAAGAAGTAGGTCAGGCCATGCTCCTCCAGCAGGCGGGAGAGGAAAGCGAGGTCGGTCTCGTTGAACTGGGTGCAGTAGGGAATCGGGCTGGCATCCACCATATGCCAGGTCGGCGGCGACTGGCCGTGGTCCTTCAGCACCGCCGTCACGATGTCCTTCACCGACTGGTCCTGCCAGATGCGGCAGTTGCGCCGCAGGCCGAGGCGCCAGAGATACGGCACGGCGACGAGCCGGTAGGTCATCCGCCCGGCGGCGCCCGGCGCCAGCTTGCGGAACTCCGCCACGGTGCCATGGAAGTGCCGCTCGACCGGGCTCGGCCCCTTCTGCGTGACAGTGATGGTGACATCGACGTTCAGCATCTTCTCGGGCAGCAGGGCGGGATCCTTGCCCAGCACCTCGGCCTCGATCGCGTAGGTCAGGCCCAGCTCCTCGGTCACGCTGAGCTTCGTCACGGTCAGCGCGCCGTCCCCGAGGGGTGACTTGATGGTCAGTAGCCGTGGAGGCTGCATGCCGGGCGGGCCCTCCGTTGCAGTCCCCCATGGCGCCGAGGACCGGTTCGCGTCGCGAACCAGGATAGACACGCCGCCGCCGCAGCGAAAGCAAGGCCTGCTTCGTGTCGCGTGTTGCGCCATGCTGCACCGGCCGCATTCCGGGATGGCCCGGGGCCGAAAGGGCTGATAGCCTTCGCGCAACACTCGGCCAACGAAGGCAGCGCCATGTCCACCACGTCCGCTCCGCTTTCCCCTCCGCTGGTGCCCGCGGCGCAGCCCCGGCCGCGGGGCCGGGTGCAGCGAAGCATCGCCGTGCTGACGGCGGCGGCGATGCTGACCGCCTGCGTCAGCACGCGCGAAGGCCGGATCGGCGCGGATGACGGCACGGATGCCTGCCGCGCGCAGGTCGTCGCCCTCGACAGCACCGGCAATTTCTTCGCGGAGGACATCATCCGCGGCGCCGCGATCGGCGCGGTGGGCGGCGCCGCGCTGGGCGCGCTGCTGGCCGCGGCCTCCGGCGGGCGCGGGCGCAACATCGCGGCGGGCGCGGCGATCGGCGCCGTCGGCGGCGCGGTGGTGGGCGGCACCGCCGGCTACTTCTCCGCCCGCCAGCAGCAGGCGCAGGACCAGGCCTCGCTCAGCATGGCCGTCGCCAACGACCTGGCGGCGGAGAATGCGCAGCTGGACCGTACCTGGGTGGCCTATACCCAGCTGATGGATTGCCGCTTCGGCACCGCGCAGCGCATCCGCCAGGCCTTCCGCGCCGGGCAGGTGACGCGCCCGCAGGCGGAAGCGCAGCTGGCCGATGTCCGCGCCCGCACGCAGCGGGATTTGGCGCTGGCCCGCAGCATCAACGACAAGATCGGCGAGCGCGGCCAGCAATTCGACGTGGCGATCGAGAACATCGCCCCCGGCACCAAGGACCAGGTGCTCTCCGGCGCCCGCGTCTCCCGCGCCGTGCCGGTGCAGGCCCGCGCGCCCGTCGCGCTGAAGCTGCGCCCGGACCCCAACGCGCCGGAGGTGACGCAGATCTCGGCGCGGGAAGCGGTGACGCTGCGTCCCTCCTACAACGGCTTCGCGCTGGTGGAGACCGCGTCCGGCGTGCGCGGCTACGCGCCGGCCAGCGCCTTCCCGGAGGCCCGCAACCTCGGCGTCGCGCCGCCCCAGCCCACGGCCAGCACGGGTGGCGATTTCCGCTCCCTCGCCGCCAGCAACATCGCGCGCCGCGACAATTTCTCGCAGAGCCTGGAGAATACCGAGCGCCTCGCCCAGGGCGCGGGCTTCGAACTGGCGAGCTGACGATGCGCGGTCTGGCGGCCGCCTTCCTCCTCCTCCTGCTCGGCACGGGCGGCGCCTTCGCGCAGGCGCCGCCGGAGCCGCCCCAGCAGCCCTTCCTGCGCGTCGAGGCCGCGGCCCATACCGCGCCCGTCGCGCGGCTCGCGACCGATGCGGAAGGCCGCATCCTGGCCAGCGTGTCGGACGACAAGACGCTGCGGCTGTGGGACCTGCCGGATGGCACGCTGCGCGCCGTGCTGCGGCCGCCGATCGGGACGGAGGCGGAGGGCGAGCTCTACGCCGTCGCCCTTTCCCCCGATGGGCGCAGGGCCTTCGTCGCGGGCTGGACGGGCGCCGCCTGGGACCGCAGCTTCGCCATCTACCTGTTCGACACCGGCAATGGACGTCTCCTCGCGCGGCTGCCGGGCCTGCCGGCGCCGGTGCAGCACCTCGCCATCTCGGCCGATGGCACGCGCCTGGCGGCGGCGCTGGGCGGAAGGGCGGGCATCCGCGTCTGGGATGCGCGCAACGGCACGCCGCTGTGGGAGGATGCGGCCTACACCGGCCCCGCGCGCATGGTGGCCTTCGATCCGGCCGGCGAACGCCTGGCGGCGAGCGGCGCGGATGGGCGGCTGCGCGTCTATGACCGCGCCGGCCGCCGCATCGCGGATCGCGCGCCGGTGCAGGGCGCGCGCCCCTTCGGCCTCGCCTGGTCGCCGGATGGCGCGCTGATCGCGCTGGGGTTCGAGGACCGGCTGCGCGTGGAGGTGATGGCGGCGAGCGACCTGCGCACGCTGTTCCTGCCCGATGTCGCCGGCCTGGCCGGAGAGGGCCTGCCCGCCGTGACCTGGGCGCATGATGGCCGCGGCGGCGTGCAGCTTCATGCCGCCGGCTATGCGCGACGCGCCGCGCCCGCTGCCGGCGCGCGCGGCATCGCGGCGCCCGGTTCCGCCGCAGGCGCGGCGGAGGCGCGGCGGGATTTCGTCATCCGTCGCTGGACCGATTTCGGCCTCGGCCCGCCCGGTGACATCGCCGCGGCGCGCGATGCCATCGCGCAGCTGGTCCCGCTGCCGACCGGCGGCGTCGCCTATGCCGCGGCGGATCCGGGCTGGGGGCGCGTCGCGCCGGATGGCATGCTGGCCATCGCGCCGCGTCCGCCAGGCGCCGATTTCCGCAACACCGGCGCGGCGCTCGCGACCTCCGCCGACGGCACGCGGCTGCGCATCGCCCTGCGCCCGGGCGATCCCGCCCTCGCCTTCGATTCGCTGGCGGGCACGCTGACGCGCGACGCGGGCGATGGCACCGGCTTCGCGCCCGCCCGCACCGCCAGCCCGCGCCTGCCGCTGGCGGATTGGCGCAACTCCAACCGGCCGCGGATCGGGCAGGTGCCGCTGCGGCTGGGCGATGGCGAATTCTCCCGCAGCGCGGCGCTGCTGGCCGATGATGCGGGCGTGCTGATCGGCACCGACAACAGCCTGCGCCTGTTCGATGCGGGCGGGCGCCCCATCGCCGCCCTGCCCGTGCCTGGCGCGGTGTGGGGGCTGACCATCGCCGGGGATGTCGCCGTCGGCGCGCTGGGCGACGGCACGCTGCGCTGGTGGCGGATCGGCGCGGGGCGCATCGTGGAACAGGCGGCGCTGTTCATCCACGCGCAGTCCCTGCGCTGGGTGCTGTGGACGCCGGAGGGCCTGTTCGACCACGCGCCCAATGGCGGGCAGGAACTGGTCGGGCTGCACCTGAATGGCGGCCGCGCGCAGACGCCGGAATGGGCCAGCTTCCAGCAGGCCTATCGCGCGCTCTTCGCCCCCGCCGCCGTGCGGGCGCGCATCGCGGGCGATGGCGCGCCGGCGCGCGAGAGGCTGGCGCAGCTCGGCGAGTTGCGCGCCCGCGTCGGCCGCCTGCCGGTGCTGGCGCCGCGCAGCGCCTGCGCCGTGACGCCCGCGGGCTGCGCGCCCGTTGCCTGGGATGCGCGCAGCCTGCCGGCGGAGGCCACCGCGCTGCGGCTCGGCTTCACCGTCACCGATCGGGGCCTCGGCCTTGGCCCGCTCGACGTGCTGGTGAATGACCGCATCGCGGTGCGGGCGGAGGCGACGGCGGGCGAGGTGCTGGCGGAAGTGCCGCTGGATGCCGGGCCGAATCGCGTGACGACGCGGCTTTATGCCGAGGATCGCGCGCTGTTCGCGGAGGGCCCGGCGCTCGAGATGCGCCGCGCCGGCGAAGCGGAGCCCGCCGCCGATGCCGGGCGCCTCATCGTGCTCGCCATCGGCGTGAACGACTACGCCAATGCCGCGCTGAACCTGAACTACGCCGTGCCGGATGCGCAGGTGGTGGCGGATACGCTGCGCGCCCGCGCCGGCACGCTGTTCCGGGAGGTGCGCGTCACCGTGCTGCGGGACCGCCAGGCGACGCGCCGCGGCGTCATGGAGGCGCTGGAGGAGGTGGCGCGCACGACGCTGCCGACCGACACCTTCGTCCTCTACATCGCCGGCCATGGCGTGCGGACGGAACCCGACCAGCGCTTCCTGTTCCTGCCGCATGACGTCACCGACACCAGCAACTGGACCACGCTGCGGCGCCAGGGGATCGAGGATTCGCAGCTGGTGGCGGCCATCGCCCGCATCCGCGCGCGGGACGGGCTGCTGCTGCTGGACACCTGCCATGCCGGCCAGCTGACGATGGACCAGCTCTCCGCCCTCGGCAACGAGACGGGGCGCTTCCTGCTCGCGGCCTCCACCAGCGTGCAGGAGGCGCTGGACAGCTACGACGACCGCAACGGCGTCTTCGCCTATGCGGTACGGGAAGCGCTGCAGGGACGCGCGGCGACGGATGGCGAAGGCCGCGTCAGCGCCCTGGCGCTGGGCGAATGGGTGATGCGCCGCGTGCCGCAGCTGGCGCGGGAGAAGCAGCACAGCCAGGACGCCGTCTTCCGCACCGCGAGCCGCGAGCTGCGCAGCTTCCCCATCGCCATCGTGCCGCGCTGAGCCGGCGCAGGCGGGCCCGGAAACGACAACGCCGCACCCCCGGGGGGATGCGGCGCTGCGGCAGGGGCGGTTGCCGCGCCGGGCGGGCCGGCGCGGCGGGCGATGCTCAGCCGGACTTGGCCGCCGACAGGTCGTAGATCACATGGCCGGTCGTGGCGGTGCCGAACTTGTCGTCGATCTTGATGTACTCGCTGTCGAACTTCGTGAAGTTGATCGAGATCGACTCGTTCGGGCGGTCATCGCCGGCGCTCAGGCTGTAGCCGCTGACCAGCGAGTTCTCCAGGATGTACTTCTGGTAGGGCATGTGCTTGCCGCCATTGTCGGTCTGCGTCAGGTGGATCTCCACCTTCGTCGCCTTGCCGCCGATCGCTTCCTTGAGGACGAGGGGCGAGAAGGCGTCCATGGTCTTGGTGACGACGATCTCGCTGACGCTCGGCGCCGTCGCCTCACGCTTCGACCCGCCGCCGACGCCGGCGGAGATGCCGCGGCCCACGCCCCACTGGAAGCTGTGGACCTGCACCCAGTCCTTGTAGCCTTCCGCCGTCGTCTCGCCCTTCAGGGCGCCGTACTTCAGAAAAACCGCCATGGTCCGTTCCTTCGCTGCTGCGGTGTTCGCCGTCCCCGCCTCGGTCTGCCTCGGCCGCGGGGCCCCTAACCGAGGTCGTACCGGAAGCCGCCGGCATCATCGACGCCGACCTGCACCCGGGTGATCTCCAGCCCCTCCGCCAGGCGCGCCAGGATGCCCGCGGAAAGCTCGGGCAGCAGGGTCCGGCTGAGGATGTTGTCGATGTTGCGCGCGCCGCTCTCCACTTCCTTGCAGCGGGAGACGATGGTCTCCGGCACGCTGTCGTCGAAGTGCAGAGGCACGCCGTAATTCTCCATCACCCGCTTGCCGATGCTGCGCAGCTTGAGGACGCAGATCCGCTTCAGGATCTCATCCGCCAGCGGGTAGTAGATGACGACGTTGCAGCGGCCGAGGAAGGCGGGCTTGAAGACCTTCAGCAGGTCGGGCTGCAGCGCGTCGCGCAGCGGCTCCGGGTCCGGCGCCGTGTCGGGATCGGCGCAGAGCTTGGCGATGGTGTCGGTGCCGGCGTTGGAGGTCATGATGACGACGGTGTTGCGGAAGTCGATGTCCCGCCCTTCCCCATCCTTCATCTGGCCCTTGTCGAAGACCTGGTAGAACACGTCCTGCACGCCGGGATGGGCCTTCTCCATCTCATCGAGCAGCACCACCGAATAGGGGCGGCGGCGCACGGCTTCGGTCAGCACGCCGCCTTCGCCATAGCCGACATAGCCGGGCGGCGAGCCCATGAGGAGCGATACCTTATGCTCCTCCTTGAACTCGCTCATGTTGATGACTGTAAGATTTTGTTCGCCACCGTAGAGCAGGTCCGCGACGGCGAGCGCCGTTTCCGTCTTGCCGACGCCGGAGGTGCCCGCCATCAGGAAGACGCCGATCGGCTTGCGCGGGTCGGTCAGCCCGGCGCGGCTGGTGCGGATGGCCTGCGCGATGGCGTCCAGCGCATGGTCCTGGCCGACGACGCGCTCCATCAGCTTCTGCTTCAGGTTCAGCACGGTCTTGATCTCGTCGGAGACCATGCGGCCGACGGGGATGCCGGTCCAGGTCGCGACCACTTCCGCGACGGCCTGGCCATCCACCACCGGATGCACCAGCGGCTCCTCCCCCTGCAGCGCCTTCAGCGATGCGGCGGCTTCCGCGAGTTCGGCGCGGATCGCGGCCTGGTCCTCGGCCGGCGCGCCGGGCGTGAGGTCGAGCGCCGCGCTTTCGGCGCGGGCGCGCAGGTCCCGCATGCGGGCGACCAGCGCCTTCTCCTGCTCCCACCGCGTATTCAGCGCATCGAGTTCCGCCTGCGCCTTGTCGCGATCCGCCTCCAGCGCCGCGATGCGGGCCGCATGGTCGGCGCCGGTGGCGAGTTCGCGGCCGATGGCGCCGAGCTCCGTCGCCACCAGCTCGATCCGCCGGATGCGGTCCTCGACCGGCGCGGGGACGGAAGCCTGGCTCATCGCCACGCGGGCACAGGCGGTGTCGAGCAGCGAGACGCCCTTGTCCGGCAATTGGCGGGAGGGGATGAAGCGCGCGGAGAGCTTCACCGCATCCTCGATCGCCTCGTCCAGGATGCGCACGCCGTGGTGCTTCTCCAGCGTCTTCACCAGGCCGCGCAGCATGGCCATGGCCAGCGGCTCCGACGGCTCCTCCACCTTCACTACCTGGAAGCGGCGGGTCAGCGCGGCGTCCTTCTCGAAGTACTTCTTGTACTCGGCCCAGGTGGTGGCGGCGACGCAGCGCAGCTCGCCGCGGGCGAGCGCGGGCTTCAGCAGGTTGGCGGCATCGTTCTGCCCGGCCTGGCCGCCGGCGCCGATCAGCGTATGGGCTTCGTCGATGAACATGACGATGGGCGTGGGCGATGCCTTCACCGTGTCGATTACGCCCTTCAGGCGGTTCTCGAACTCCCCCTTCACGCCCGCGCCGGCCTGCAGCAGGCCGAGGTCGAGCGACATCAGCTTCACGTTCTTCAGCGCGGCGGGCACGTCGCCGGCGGCGATGCGCAGCGCGAGCCCCTCCACCACCGCCGTCTTGCCGACGCCGGGTTCGCCGGTGAGGATCGGGTTGTTCTGGCGGCGGCGCGTGAGGATATCGACCATCTGCCGGATCTCGGCATCGCGGCCGAGGATGGGATCGATCCTGCCGGCCTTGGCCTGCGCCGTCAGGTCCGTGCAGAATTGTTCCAGCGGCCCGCCGCCGCGCGGCGCCTCACTGGCCGGCGCGGCGGTGCCGGGCGCGGCGGCGGCCACGGCTTCGGCCTGCGCGCCTTCCTCGCTGCCCGCGGAAAGCTCGGCCAGGTTGCGGCGGATGGCATCCGCGGGCAGGGCGGAGAGGGTCGGGCTGCTGTCCTTCAGCGCGCGCGCCAGCGCATCATCCGACAGCAGCGCGGCCAGCAGGTGGCCGCTGCGGATCCGCGTGGCATTGGCTTCGAGCGAGGCGATGAGCCAGGCCTCGCGAAGCCAGGTGACGATGTCGGGCGAGAGGGCAGGCGCGCGCGCATTGCCGGTGCGCAGCCGGTCCAGCGCGCGCGTCAGCTCCGCCCCCACGCGGCCGGCATCGACTTCCCGCTTCCGCAGGATGGCGGTGATGTCGCTGCCCGCGGCTTCGACCAGCTTCAGCAGGACGTGCTCGATCTCGACATTGTAGTGGCTGCGCGACAGCGTCAGCCCCGCCGCGGCTTCCAGCTGCCTCCGGCCAACCTCGCTCAGCCGGCCGACGACGGATTTGAGATCGACTGCGACCATTCGATTATCATCCTCAGCCGTGCCGGCGAAAAAGCCGCTGGTCCGCGTCGCCGGCCGATGGCAGGCTGACCATCGACAGCATCCACAACGCGCGGTTGCGGGTCCAGAGCGAAACAAGGCGCGCGAAACAGCGCAACACAAAAGTCACGCCGGGGCGAGGCTATAAGGACGACATGAGCGGTCATCCCATCGACATCGATGCATTGCTTGCACCGCTGGATCACGGCGATGGCGGCGCGGGCGAGGATCTGCGGTCGGACTACTCGCCGACCTCCCCCTATCAGCGCCTTCGCGATGCCCGCGCGGCGGCGCGCGCGGAGGAGCGTGCCCGCGACGCGGATGGCGAGGTCGATGCGCCGGTGGCCGAGGCGTGGCGCGACGTCACGCGGATCGGCGTGGAGGCGCTGTCCTCGCGCAGCAAGGACCTGGAGATCGCATCCTGGCTGACGGAAGCGCTGGTGCGCCACCACGGGCTCGATGGGCTCGCGGCCGGCGCGGCGCTGATCCAGGGGCTGTGCGAGGGCTTCTGGGACCATGCCTTCCCCCTGCCGGACGATGAGGGGCTCGATGGCCGCTCCGCGCCGATCGGCGGCCTGGCGGGCGCGGGGGTGGACGGCACCGTCATGCAGCCGCTGCGCCGCCTGCCGCTGTTCCGGCGCGCCGATGGATCGCCGCTCGGCCTCTACCAGTGGGACCAGGCGGAGGAGACGGACGGCATCATCAACGAGGAGCGCCGCCAGGCGCGGCGCGATGCCGGCGTGCCGGAACTCGCGACGCTGGAGGCGGAGGCGCGGTACGATCGCGGCTTCCTCGCCGGCGTCGCGGAATCCGCCGTGGCGGCGCTGGAGGCCTGGCGCGCGATGGAGGCGGTGACGGAAAGCCGCTTCGGCAGCGAGTCTCCCTCCACCCGCAACGTGGCCGCGGTCGTCGAGCGCATCATCGAGGTGACGCGCCGGCTGCTGGGGCCGGCGGAGGAAGGCGCCGCGGAGGCGGAGGAGGCGGGCCCCGCCGCTTCGACCGGCGGCGCGGCGCCCGCGATGGCCGCCTCGGGCGGCGGCGGCGGCGGGGCGATCCGCACGCGGGAGGATGCGCTGCGCGAACTCGGCCGCATCGCCGATTTCTTCCGCGCGACGGAGCCGCATTCGCCGCTCGCGTACACGCTGGAGGAAGCGGTGCGCCGCGGGCGGATGACGCTGCCGGAGCTGCTGGCCGAGATCATGCCGGATGAGGAGGCGCGCCACGGCATGCTCTCCCGCCTCGGCATCCGGCCGGAAGCGGCGCAATGACGATCCGGCGGGCCCCGCCGTGAAACACGCGAAACGTGTATCACGCGAACGGGGCCATCCGGGTGCCCGGCATGGTTGACGCCCCCGTCAGCCGCTGGGCTAAGCTGGTTGTGCAGAATGCGCCCAACCGCGACAGCGCCTGCGCATCCTGCGCGGCGTGGCGTGGACAAGGGCAGGAACGGACAAGGGGCGGCGAGAGGCCATGACGAGCGTTCATGACAAGCTGGCGCGGGTGCGCAAGCCGCGCGTCCACATCACCTACGAGGTCGAGACGGAAGGCGCCGCCATCGTGCGGGAGCTGCCCTTCGTCGTCGGCGTGATGGGAGACTATGCCGGCGACCCGGCGGAGCCGCTGAAGCCGCTGGCGGAGCGGAAGTTCGTCCAGATCGACCGCGACAACTTCAACGACGTGATGGCCCGCATCGCGCCCGGCCTAAACCTGAAGGTGGACAACACCCTGGCCGGCGATGGCAGCCAGATGGCGGTGAACCTGAAGTTCAAGTCGATGGATGATTTCGACCCGGCCAAGGTCGCGGAACAGGTGCCGGCGCTGAAGGCGCTGCTGGAGACGCGCGCCAAGCTGCGCGACCTGATGAGCAAGGTGGACCGGTCCGACGAGCTGGAGAGCCTGCTGGAGCAGGTGCTGAACGACAAGTCGAAGCTGGATGCGCTGTCGGCCGAACTCGGCCTCGACAAGAAGGAGGGCTGAGCCATGAGCTCGACGCAGTCACAGCCCTCGGGCGGCGCCACGACGACGGAGGAGACGGGACTCGGCCTGCTCGACCAGGTCATCGGCGCGACCAAGCAGACGGAGCGCGACCGCGCGCAGGAACTGATCAAGGCGCTGACCGAGGAGGCGCTGAAGGGCACCGTCACCTTCAGCCGCAACCTCAGCCAGACCTTCGACCGCGCCATCGCCGCGATCGACGCCAAGGTCAGCGAACAGCTGAACGCGGTGATGCACCATCCCCGCTTCACGCAGCTGGAAGGCAGCTGGCGCGGGCTGCACTACCTCGTCTCCAACAGCGAGACGGGGACGAGCCTCAAGATCCGCATGCTGCAGGCCAGCAAGCGCGACATCAGCCGCGACCTGCAGCGCGCGGTGGAGTTCGACCAGAGCCAGCTCTTCAAGAAGCTCTACGAGAACGAGTTCGGCACGCCGGGCGGCGAGCCCTATGGCGCCATTGTCGGCGACTACGAATGGACCGCCCATCCGGATGACGTGGAGACGCTGCGGCTGATCTCCAACGTCGCGGCCGGCGCCTTCGCGCCCTTCATCTCCGGCGTCGGCGCGGGCATGTTCGGCATGCAGGATTGGCGGGAGCTGTCCAAGCCGCGCGATCTGGCGAAGATCTTCGAGACGCAGGAATACGCGAAGTGGCGCTCCTTCCGCGAGACGGAGGATGCGCGCTTCGTCGCCCTCGTCATGCCGCGCGTCATCGCCCGCCTGCCCTATGGCGCCGCCACCAAGGCGGTGGAGGAATTC
Organism: Falsiroseomonas ponticola; assembly: GCF_016805305.1. GTDB lineage: Bacteria > Pseudomonadota > Alphaproteobacteria > Acetobacterales > Acetobacteraceae > Falsiroseomonas > Falsiroseomonas ponticola. The sequence continues at coordinate 551,189 of NZ_JAERQN010000004.1, forward strand.
GCCTATGAGGAGGCGCCGCGCAACGCGGACGGCACCGCGCGGGCGATGGACCACAACGAGTATTGCTGGATGAACGCGGCCTATGTGAAGGCCGCGCGCCTCACCGACGCCTTCGCCCAGTACGGCTTCTGCACCGCGATCCGCGGCGCGGAGGGCGGCGGCAAGGTGGCGAACCTGCCGAACCACGTCTTCACCTCCGACGACGGCGACAGCGACGCCAAGTGCCCGACCGAGATCGGCATCACCGACCGGCGGGAGGCGGAGCTGAGCGCACTCGGCTTCCTGCCGCTCTGCCACTACAAGAACACGGATTACGCGGTGTTCTTCGGCTCGCAATCCGTGCAGAAGCCGAAGAAGTACGACCGGCCGGAGGCGACGGCGAATGCCGCCATCTCCGCCCGCCTTCCCTACATGATGGCGACGAGCCGCTTCGCGCACTACCTGAAGGTGATGGCGCGGGACAAGATCGGGTCCTTCATGGAAGCGTCGGATTGCGAGACCTGGCTGAACCGCTGGATCCAGAACTACGTCAACCCGATGGAAGGGGCGGGCCAGGAATCGCGCGCCAAGTATCCGCTGCGGGAAGCGATGATCGAGGTGAAGGAAGTGCCAGGCAAGCCCGGCGTGTACAACGCCGTCGCGCATCTGCGACCCTGGCTGCAGATGGAGGAACTCACGACCTCCATGCGCATGGTCGCGCGGATTCCGCAGAAGTCCTGACCCCGGACAGGACCGCCGATCATGCCCGCGGAGGCCGCGCCGCCGCCGCTGCGAGAGGCGGTCCTCACCGGCCGGTATTTCGGCCGCACCGATGCCGCCGCGGCGGCCGGCCTCGCCGCGCTGGTCGCGGCGACGGATGCGGCCGCGGTGCTGCGCGACTGGTTCGGGCAGGCGCGGCTCGCGATCCTCGCGCGGGACGAACAGCCGGGCGAGGCGCTGCGCGGCGCGATCGACCGCGACATCGCGCGGATCGACCAGCTCGTCTCCGCGCAGCTCGATGCCGTGCTGCATGCCGCGCGGCTGCGGCGGCTGGAAGGGTCCTGGCGCGGCCTGGCCTGGCTGGTGGACCGGCTGCCGCCTGGCGGCGGGCGCATCCGCGTGAAGCTGCTGACCGCGCGCTGGACGGAGATCTGCCGCGACCTGGAACGCGCGGTCGAATTCGACCAGAGCCAGATGTTCCGCAAGGTCTATGAGGAGGAGTTCGGCACCGCCGGCGGCGAGCCCTTCGGCCTGATCGCGGCGGATTACGAGATCCGGCACCTGCCCTCCCCCACCCATCCCACCGACGATGTCGGCGCGCTGACGGCGCTGGCGGGCGTCGCGGCGGCGGCCTTCACGCCCATCGTCTTCGCGGCCTCGCCGGAACTCGTGGGCCTCGACAGCTTCGCCGATGCGCAGCCCGCCTTCGACATCGCAAGCGTGCTGCAGGGGCCGGAGCATGCGCGCTGGCGCAACGCGGCGACGCAGGAGGACATGCGCTTCCTCTGCGTCGCGCTGCCGCGCGTGCTGGCGCGCGCGCCCTGGGCGGATGATGGCGCGCGGGCCGATCGCTTCCGCTACCGCGGCCATGCCGCGGGGGCGGCGCAGCGGGTCTGGACCACGCCGGTCTATGCGCTGGCCGCCGTCGCCATCCGCGCCTTCGAGCGCTTCGGCTGGCCCGGGGAGGTGCGCGGCGCCGAGCCGCAGGAGGACCCCGTGGGCGGCGTGGTGGATGGCCTGGCGTGGGAGGCCTTCGCCTCCGATCCGCCGCGCGGGCCGCCGCCCCGCCCGCCGCTCGACCTCGCGCTCACGGATGAGCAGGAGCGCCAGATCAGCGATGGGCGCCTGGTGCCGCTCTCCGCGCTGGAGGCGCAGGCCGAGGCCAGCTTCGGCGCGCTGCCGTCCCTGCACCGCCCGCCGCGCATGAACACGGCCATCGCCGATGCCAACCAGCGCCTGTCCACGCAGGTGAACACGCTGCTCTGCGTCAGCCGCTTCGCCCACTGCATCAAGCTGATGGGGCGGGACATGGTGGGTTCGGGGCGGGAGGCGGAGGAGGTGCAGCTGGTGCTGCAGAACTGGCTGAGCCGCTTCGTCAGCGGCCTCGGCACCGGGGGCGCCGAGGTGACGGCGAAGTACCCGCTGCTGGATGCGAAGGTCGAGGTGCGGGAGCGCCGCGGCAAGCCCGGCGTCTATGGCTGCACCGTGCATCTGCAGCCCCACCACCAGCTGGATGAGGTCGGCGCGGCCTTCCGGCTCGTCACCGAATTCGCGCCCCGCCGCGTGGCGGCGTAACCGATGACAGCCGCAGGGAAGACAGGACGATGACGACCGCAGGGGATGCCTTCCGCGCCGGGGACCTGGCCGGCGCGCTGGCCGCCGCCACCGCCGCGGTGAAGGCGGCGCCGGCCGATGCCGATGCCCGCTGGCTGCTGGCCGAGCTGCTGCTGTTCAGCGGCGAGGCGGAGCGCGCCGACCGCATGCTGGACGCCGCCGCGCTGCATGAGCCGAACCCCGCGGTGCTGGAGTTCCGCCGCCTGCTGCGGGCGGAGGTCGTGCGCGGCCAGGTGCTGCGGGAAGGGCGCGCGCCGAAATACCAGGGGGATGATGCGACGCCGGCGCAGCAGGCGGCGCTGCGCGCCCGCATCGCCCTGCGCGCGGGCGACCTGGCGGCGGCGGCCGATGCGTCGGCGGAGGCCGAGGCGCTGCGCCCGCGCGTGCCCGGCAAGGCGGGCGACACGCCCTTCGACGATCTGCGCGACGCGGATGACCTGATGGCGGCGGAGTTCGAGGTGCTGACCACGGCCGGCGAGCACATGCTGGTGCCGGTGGAACGCGTGCGGTCGCTGAGCTTCGACCCGCCGCGCCGGCCGCGCGACCTCTACTGGCGGCGCACCATGATCGAGCTGAAGGACGGCACGGAGGGCGTGGTCTTCATGCCCGCCCTCTATCCGGGGCCGGAGAGCGACACCGGCCTGAAGCTGGGCCGCGCCACGGATTGGACGGAGGATGCGGGCCCGGTGCGCGGCCGGGGGCAGCGCGTGCTGCTGGCGGGGGAGGAGGCGCTGCCGATCGCCGCCGCCACCAGCCTGGTGTTCGATTGAGCGGCTTCCGCCCCGGCGGTGCCCCGCGCGGCCCGGTGCAACGGGCGCGGCTGCCGCTGCTCGACCGGCTGCTGGATGCGGACCCCGCGACGCCGGAGCCGCCGCCGCCCAGCGCCGCCGTGGCGCTCGACATCCTGCGCGCCGCGGTGCGGCGGGACCTGGAGGCGGTGCTGAACGCGCGCCGCCGCCGCCGGCCGCTGCCCCCGCATCTCGGGGAGTTGCCGGCCTCGCCGCTCGGCTACGGGATCCCGGATGCGACCTCCGGCGCCTATGCCGTGCCGGAACGGCGGCATGCGCTGGCGATGGAGGTGGAGGCGACGATCCGGCGCTTCGAGCCGCGGCTGATGACGGTGCATGTGACGCTGATCGAGGATGAGGAGAACCTCGGCCGCGCGTTGCGGCTGAAGGTGGACGCCGTGCTGCGCGCCGACCCGGTGCCGGAGCCCGTGAGCTTCGAGACGCTGCTGGAACCCGTGTCCCGCGACGTGACGGTGCGGGAGGGATAGGCGGTGTCGGACGACCTTCTCCCCTTCTACAACAGGGAGCTTGCCGCGATCCGGCGGCTCGCGGGCGAATTCGCGGAAGCGAACCCGAAGGTCGCCGGCCGGCTGCGCATGACGCCGGATACGGTGGACGACCCGCATGTGGAGCGGCTGCTGGAAGGCGTCGCCTTCCTGGCCGCGCGGGTGCAGCACCGGCTGGACGACGAATTGCCGGAACTGACGGATGCGCTGCTGGAGCTGCTCTGCCCGCATCTGCTGGCGCCGGTGCCGTCGCTGACCACGCTGCGCCTGCTGCCGAAGCCCGCGGCCACCGGGGCATCGCGCGTGCCGCGCGGCACGCCGGTGGAGACGGAGCCGGTGCGCGGGGAGCGCCTGACCTACCGCACCTGCCAGGAGGTGGTGCTGTGGCCCGTGGCGGTGGAGGCGGCGCGCCTGTCCGGCCTGCCGCTGCCCGCGCCCGCCAACCCGCAGGCGGCCGGCGCGGTAGCGGTGCTGCGGCTGACGCTGGCCACCACCATCCCGGACCTGCCCTTCGCGGCCACGGGGCTCGACCGGCTGCGGCTGCACCTGCGCGGCCCGGCGCCCCTGCCGACGCAGCTGCTGGAGCTGCTCTGCACCGCGACCATCGGGATCGCGCTGGCGGATGGGCCGGGCGATCCGCGGCCGACGCTGCTGCCGCCGGAATGCCTGCGCCATGCGGGGTTCGAGCCGGAGGAGGCCGCCCTGCCCTGGCCGCCCCGCGCCTTCACCGGGCACCGGCTGCTGACCGAGTATTTCGCCTTCGCGGAGAAGTTCCTCTACCTGGACCTGGAGGGGCTGGAGGCGCGCAGCCTGGTGCAGCGCGGCGGGCGCATGGAGGTCTTCATCTACCTCTCCCGCGCGGTGCCGGAGCTGGAGCGCAGCGTCTCCGCCGAGCATGTCGCGCTGGGCTGCACGCCGGCGGTGAACCTGTTCCGCCAGCCCTGCGAGCCGATCGCGCTGGATGGGACGGAGAGCGACTGGCTGGTGGTGCCCGATGCCCGGCGCCCGGCGGCGCTGGAGGTCTATGCGGTGGAGACGGTCCGGCAGAGCCGGCCGGAGGATCCCCGCCCGAAGCGCGTGCCGGCCTTCCATCGCCTGCGGCATGAGGAAGGGGCGGATGAGGTGGCGCCCGGCATCCACTGGATCGCGGCGCGGCGGCCCGCCCCCGGCGTGCTGGGCGGCAGCGAGACGCGGCTGATGCTGCGCGACCCGCATTTCGACCCCAGCCTGCCGGCCGATGGCGTGCTGAGCGTGGATGCGCTGTGCTGCAACCGGGACCTGCCATCCCTGCTGCCCTTCGGCGGCGGGCAGCCGAGGCTGCGCATCACGGACCCGACGGCACCGGCCTCCGGCGCCGAATGCCTGTCCCCACCCACGCCGACGCTGCGGCCGCAGCTGCGGGAACGCAGCGGCTGGCGGCTCGTCTCCCACCTCGCGCTCAACCACCTCGGCGTCACGGGGGGGGCGGAGGCGGCGATGGCGCTGCGGGAGATGATGCGGCTGCACGACCTGCGGGACACGGCGGAGACGCGGCTGGCGCTGGAGGGGCTGGTTTCCGTCAATGCCCGGCCCGGCGTCGCCCGCCTGCCGGGCGTGCGGCCGGGCAGCTTCGCGCGCGGGCTCGACATCACGCTGACCTTCGAGCCGCAGGCCTGGACCGCGGGCGGGCTGTTCCTGCTGGCGGGGGTGCTGGAGCGGTTCCTGGCGCTGCAGGTCTCCGTCAATGCCTTCGTCCGCACGGGCGTCAGCCTGCGGGGCCGGGGCGGTGGCGTCGCCGCCTGGCCGGCGCGCAGCGGCACGCGGGTGCTGCTGTGACCGAACCCTCGCCGCGCGAACGCCTGGCGCGGGAGCCCGCGCGGTTCAGCCTGGACCAGGCGGCGGCCATCGTCGCGCCGGGGCGGGACCCGACGGAGATCGACTTCCGCACCAGCGCGCGGCTGGGCGCCCCCGGCGGGGAGGTTTCGGCCGCGGTGCCGGAGGAGCGGCAGATCACCACGCCGACCTTCGGCCTGATCGGGCCCGGCGGCGTGCTGCCGCGGCACTACACGGCGATGGTGGGGGCGGAGGCCCGGCGGCGTTCGACCGCGCTGCACCGGTTCCTGGACCTGCTGGCGCGGCGCTTCACGGGGCTGTTCGTCAAGGCGAGGGCGAAGTACCGGCCGGCCCGCGACCCGGCGCCGGCGGAGCGGGTGCTGGCGGCGGCGGCGGGGCTCGGCACGCCGCATCTCGTCCAGCGGCTGGCGACGCCGCTGCCGGCGCTGCTCTACCACGCCGGGGCGCTGGCTTCCCGCAGCCGCAGCGCGGAACGGCTGCGGGGCCTGCTGGCGGAGGAAGCCGGCATGCCCGTGCGGATCGTGGAGTTCGCGGGCGGCTGGGTGCGGCTGCCGGCCTCCGAACAGTCGCGCCTGCCGCGGGGCGGGCGGAAGGCCGGGGGCGGGCAGCTCGGGATCGATGTCGTGGCGGGGGCGCAGATCTGGGACCCCAGCGCGCGGTTCCTGATCGAGATCGGGCCGCTGAGCCTGCCGCAATTCCAGGCCCTGCTGCCCGGCTCGCCCCTGCATGCCCGGCTGGTGGAGCTGGTGCGCCTCCAGCTCGGGCTGGAGCAGGACTTCGCCTTCAACCCGATCCTGGCCGCGAAGGCGGTGCCGCCGCTGGCCCTGGGCGGGGCGGGGGGGGCGCGGCTGGGCTGGACCAGCTGGATGACCAGCCCGCATCCGCGCGGGCGCGACGCGGCGGAGGCGATGCTGAGCCCGGCCGCCCCCGCCGCCAGGACGGAGAGTGTCACCGCATGAACAACCCGGCCGCCTGGTCCCGCGGCTATCCGGTGGCGGAGCCCTATCCGCCGGCCTGGCACGGCTTCCAATCCCCGGCGCATCTGCGCGCGACGCTCGCGATGATGGGCGTGGCGTGGGAGGTGGGGCCGGAGACCCCGCTGCGCATCGCGGAGATCGGCTGCGGCAGCGGCTACAGCGCCAATGTGCTGGCGGCCGGGTGCCCGGCGGCGGAGGTCGTCGGCCTCGACTACAACCCCGCCCATATCTCGGAGGGCCGGTCCTTCGCGGCGGAGGCGGGGCTGGCGAATGTCCGCTTCGAGGAGACGGACCTGGCGGAGCTGGACGGCGCGGCGCTGGAGGCGCTGCCGGCCTTCGACCTGGTGCTGATCCACGGCCTGTGGTCCTGGGTCGATGACCGGGTGCGGGAGGGGGTGCTGCGGCTGCTGCGGCGGCGGCTGCAGCCGGGCGGCGTGGTGCTGCTGACCTACAACGCCATGCCCGGCGCCGCGACGGGGCTGGCGCTGTGGCGGCTGGTGCGCGGCATGCTGGCCGGCGCCGCGCCGGGCAGCGATGCCTTCGCCGCGGCGCGCGCGCAGGTGGAGCGGCTGGTGGCGGCGGAGGCGCGGCACCTGCTGCCCTCCGTCTGGCGGAGCCTGCTGCTGGGGGAGATGGGCCATGCCCGCCCCGGCTACATGCTGCACGAATTCGCCACGGAGCATTGGCGCCCCGCCTTCTTCGCCGATGTCGCGGCCGCGATGGGCAGCGCGCGCTGCGAGTATGCGGGCAGCGCCACGCTGTCCGAGAACTTCCCCTCCATGACGCTGTCCGAGGCGCAGCAGGCGCTGTGGCGTGAGGCGCCGGACCAGGCGGCGCGGGAGCTGGTCGTCGATCTCTGCGTGCCGCGCGCCTTCCGGCGGGATGTCTATGTCCGCGGCATCCGGCGCGTGGGGGCGGAGGCCGCGACGGACGCGATCGAGCTGGTGCCGGCCAGCCTGTCGCGGCAGGAGGTGAAGCTGGTGGCCCAGGCGGGGGAGGCCGTGCTGCCGCCCGCCATCATCGGCCCGATGCGGGACGCGCTGGCGCAGGGCCCGCAGACCATCGGCGCGCTCCGCGCCCTGCCGGGCTGCGGCGGCGCCACGCCGCAGGAAACCCTCGCCATGCTGGTCGGCAGCCATGTGGCCATGCCGGTCTGGCAGCATCCCGGCGCGGTGCCGGCGGCTGGCCTGGCGGCCGCCCGGCGGCTGAACGCGGCTTCCATGCGCCGGCTGGCGCCGCATGGCGTGAGCCCGCTGGCGGGCGATGGCTCTCGGCTGGCGCTGGCGACGCCCGTGCTGGGCGGCGGCCTCTTCGCGGACCCGCTGGAGGTCGCGGTGGCCTGCCTGATGGCGCAGGACCCGCCGGGGCCGGATGGCGGGATCGACCTGGCCGCCCTGATCCGCCGCCTGGTCCCGCCCGGCCCGCCGCCCCCCGCGGAGGTGGTGGCGGGGCTGCAGGAGACCATCGTGACGCTGCTGCGGGAACGCTGGCCGGTCTGGCGGGCGCTGGGCATCGCATGACCGCCGTTCCGCCATCGGGCCGCCATGCCGCGGCCCCCAGATTTCGCGGCCCCACCGCGCCCCCCTCTGCGAGGAGACGATCCATGCGATACGCTGCCCTTCCCCTGGCCGGGATCCTGATGGCCACCGGGCTCGGGATCGGCCTTCCGGCGCCGGCGCGGGCGCAGAACGACCCCGCCGCCCTGCAGCTGATCGAGCAGCTGCGGCCCCGCACCCGCGGCATCCGGCTGCCGGCGCCGGCCGATGCCACGCCGCCCGCCAGCCCGGTGGCGCCGGCGGCGGTGGCGCCCGGCGGCCCCGCCGTGGCGGCGCCCGAGGCGGCGAAGCCGGAGGCCTCGGCCCCGCCCCTGGCCAGCGTCCCGCCCCCGACCGTCGCGCCCGGCACCACCGCGCCGGCCGGCGTCGCGGCGGTGTCGATCACCGTGACCTTCCCGAGCGGCTCCGCCACGCTGACGCCCCAGGCCGAGGCGACGCTGGCGCCGCTCGGCCGGGCCCTGTCCTCGCCGGACCTGGCGCCCTTCCGCTTCCGGATCGAGGGCCATACCGACACGGTCGGCGATGCGGCCAGCAACCAGCGCCTGTCCGAACGGCGGGCGGAGGCGGTGCGCGGCTACCTCGTCGCCCGGCACGGCGTGGCGCCGGGGCGGCTGGAGGCGGTGGGCCTCGGCGAGACGCGGCTGCTGGTGCCGACGCCGGATGGCTGGGACGAGGCGCGGAACCGCCGGGTGCAGGTCATCAACCTCGACGACTGAACCCGGGGGCGGCGGAGGGTGCGATGACCGGGGACGACGACACCATCCGCGTGCCGCCGGGCGGCGCAACCCCGGGGCGCGTCGCGCCCCCTGCCCCGCCTACCGTGACCTGGGGCAGGCCGGCGCCGCCCGCCCCGGCCCGGGCGCGGCGGCGCGCGCCGGTGGCGCTGCTGGCGGGCATCCTGCTCTCCGGTGGCGTGGCGGGGGCGCTGTGGTGGGCCTGGCTGGCGCCGGTGGTGGAGGCGCCGGCCGTGCAGGCGCCCGCCGTGCAGGCACCGGTCCCGCAGCCGCCCGCCGCACAGGCACCGGTCCCTCAGGCCCCGGCGCTGCAGGCGCCCGTCCCACAGGCGCCGGCCCCGGCCGCGGTGCCGTCGCGGCTGGCGCGCATGCCGGTGCTGATGGACATGTCCGGCATGCTCGCCCACCGCGCCGCGGTGCCGACCATGATGCGGCTGGCGGAGGAGACGGCGATCTTCGTCCTCGACTTCCCGAGCCTCGAGGAGCAGGGCGCCGCGCTGAACCGCGTGGCGGCGCTGGTGGAGAAGGCGGGCCTGCCGCGGGACCGGGTGCTGACGCCGGCGGAGATGGCGGCCGCGATCGCGCGGGCGGGCGACACGCCCGCCACCTACTACTACGGCCACAACTACCGGGGGGCGGAGCTGGAGCGCTTCTTCGCCCTGGCCGCGCGGGACGGGCTGGCGCTGTCGCCCGACGAGGCCTGGGTGGAAGCCCAGTTCCGCCTGGCGCGCGGCCTGCTGCCGCAGGACCGCGAGATCGCCGTGATCTCCATGGCCGCGCCCGGGCCGCTGATGGACGAGGCCGCGCGCGCCAGCGTGCTGCGGCATGAGCTGAGCCACGGCTTCTTCGCCACCCGCCCGGCCTATGCGGAGCATATCCGCCGCGTGTGGCGGGAGGGCTTCACCGAGGCGGAGCGCGAGGCCTTCCGCCAGTTCCTGGCCCGCGAGCATTACGACCGGGGCAATGAGGAGGTGATGCTGGACGAGGCGCAGGCCTATCTGCTGCACACCCCGGATCCGCGCTTCTTCAGCCCCGCGCATCTCGGGCTGCCGGCGGCGCAGGTGGAGCGGATGCGGGCGCTGATGCGGCGGGGCGCGCCGGGGCTGGAGTGAGCGGGTGTGGCCTTGAGGTCACTAGAGCGTGATCGTCATAGACGGAATCGGATTGGGGATTCCGGCTTGGGCTGATTTCTGATTCAAGCTGCTGGCTGGGCGGAGGCCAGCAGCCCATGACGAGAGCGTTGTCGACTGATCTG
>NZ_JAERQN010000005.1 GCF_016805305.1 Falsiroseomonas ponticola
ATCCCGAACTCGGCCGTGAAACACTCCAGCGCCCATGGTACTGCATCTCAAGATGCGGGAGAGTCGGTCGCCGCCGGGCCACCACGCCGGATCGTACTCCTCACCGTTTGAACACACACACCACCGCGGGGTGGAGCAGCCCGGTAGCTCGTCAGGCTCATAACCTGAAGGTCACAGGTTCAAATCCTGTCCCCGCATCCAACGAACCAAGCCCTTAGATCACCGATCTAAGGGCTGTTTCGCGTCCACAACCCAACAACACAATCAACAACGCCAAAGCGCCAACCCGCGTCCTTTGCCGTCGGCGCTTACCTGTTTGGCGTCACGACGGCCTGGTCACAGCCACCCCTTGCGCGACCCCGCTCTCGACCAGCTCAGTGCGGAAGCCCGGTCGGCGCGTGTGCTGGATGGCTGAGCGCGGGGCGGATCAACGCGCTCCACCACCATGCCAGGGACCACGGTCCAGCCGCCGCGCCAAGCGCGACTGGCGCCAGCGCCCGATCCAGCCCGTCAGCACCGGCAACGCCAGCATCGCGCGCGGGCCCATCCCGGGCGCGACCTGCCGCCGCCCCGCCTCCGTCGCGGCCAGCAGCGCCTTCGCCACCGCCTCCGCCGGCAGGACCGGCGCACCCGCCAGATAGGCGCGCGCCACCGCCGTGCGCTGGCCGAGTTCCGCGTGCAGCTGCGGCGTGTCCGTATCCGGCGGGAAGGCGATGGTCACGCTGACGCCATGCGGCGCCATCTCCAGCGCCAGCGCCTCGCCCAGCGCCCGCACCGCCGCCTTGGAGGGGGTATAGGCGGAGAAGCCATGGAAGGTGCCGAGCGCCGCGGCCGATGACACCAGCAGCAGCCGCCCGCTGCCGGCCGCCGCCATGGCGGGCAGGCAGGCGCGGGCCAGGTGCAGGCTGCCGAGGTAGTTGGTCGCCATCGCCTCCGCGTGATCGGCCGCCGGCAGGTCGAGGAACCGGCCGGGCCTCGCGATGCCGGCGCAGGCGATGGCAAGGGCCGGAGGTCCGTATCGCCCGATCGCCCCGGCACAGGCGGCGTCCAGCGCGGCCGCGGCCCTGACGTCGCAGGCACAGGCCTGGTAGCGCCGGCCCAGCGGGCCGAGGCTCTCCCGCGCCGCGCCCAGCGCCGCCGCGTCGCGCGCGATGGCCAGCACATGCATGCCGCGCTCCAGCAGCAGGCGGGCCATCGCCAGGCCGATGCCGCTGGAGCCCCCCGTGATGATCGCAAGCCCCATCGCCGGATCATCCGCCACCGGACCCCCGGGGTAAACACCCCCTGGTTCTTTGCGGGCGTCCGAAATCGCGTCATGCGTTCTTTCCTCTTCCGGCGCGGGATGGCCTGGGGATATGAATGCGGCATGCCAACGACCATCCGGCCCGGTCCGGCGCTTCGCCACTGCATCGGGTTTGCCGCGGCGCCGGCGCGCGCCCAAGGGGGTAACCAGCGGGCGGCCGGGGGCTGCGCCACGGGACGCCCCGACCAGCGCCAGGGGTTGTCGCCCCTTGTCGCGTGAAGGTCGCGGCGGCGCCTCGCCTGGGATGGGCGGGTGATCTGCTCGCCCGGGAACGGGCTCGATGTGCGGGGTCTCGCCGTCCGCCTGCCTGGCGCGCCGAACCTGGACGCCTTCTGGTCGCTGCTGCGCGAGGGGCGTTGCAGCGTCTCCGATTCGGTGCCGGCCGGGCGATGGCGGCCTGAACGCTTCCTGAGCCCCGACCGCACGGCGCGCGGCACCGCCTACACCTTCGCCGGCGGCTACCTCGACGACATCTTCGCCTTCGACGCCGCCGCCTTCGGCTTCTCCCCGCGAGAGGCCGCGCAGACGGACCCGCAGCAGCGCGTGCTGCTGGAAGTGGTGTGGGAGGCGCTGGAGGATGCCGGCATCGCGCCCTCCAGCCTGGCGCGGCGGCAGGTCGGCGTCTTCGTCGGCGCCTCCGCCACGGACTACGCGAATGTGCCGCTGCTCGACCTCGGCGCGATCGGCGCGCATTTCATGGTGGGCAACAGCCTCTCCATCCTGGCCAACCGCGTCTCCTACGTCTTCGACCTGCGCGGGCCGAGCATGACGGTGGATACCGCCTGCTCCTCCTCCCTCGTCGCGCTGCACCAGGCGGCGGTGGCGCTGGACCGGGGGGAGGTGGAGCTGGCCATCGTGGCGGGGGTGAACATCCTCTCCTCGCCCGCGCCCTTCGTCGGCTTCTCCCGCGCCGGCATGCTGTCGCCGACGGGGCGGTGCCGCCCCTTCGCCGCGGCGGCCGATGGCTATGTGCGGGCGGAAGGCGCCGTCGCCCTGGTGCTGGGGCGGGGCGGGGCCGGCGGCGCGCTGCCCGCGCGCGGCCGGCTGCGCGCGGTCGGCGTGAATTCGGACGGGCGGAAGAACGGCATCGCCTTCCCCTCGGCGGAGGGGCAGCGGGCGCTGCTGGCCGCCACCTACGCCCAGGCTTCGATCAGCCCGCGCGCCCTCGCCTTCGTCGAGGCGCATGGCACCGGCACCGCGGTCGGGGACCCGGTGGAGGCGCGGGCGATCGGGGAGGCGCTGGGCCAGTGCCGGGAGCATCGCCTGCCGGTCGGTTCCGTGAAGTCGAATATCGGGCATCTGGAAGCGGTCTCGGGCCTGGCGGGCCTCGCCAAGGCCATGCTGGCGCTGCGGCACCGCCACCTGCCCGCGACGCTGCACCTGGACGCCACCAACCCGGCCATCGACGTGGCGGCGCTGAACCTGGCCCCCGCCAGCCGGCCGATCGACCTGCCGGCGGGCGAACCCCTGTTGGCCGGCCTGTGCAACTACGGCTTCGGCGGCACCAACGCGCATGCGATCCTGGAAGGGCCTGGCGCCGCCGATGCGGAACCGCCACCCGGGGAGGCGCCGGACCTCCTCGTCGTCTCCGCGCCGACGCGGGAAGGGCTGTCGCGCCTCGCGGCGGGTTACGCGGCGGCAGTGGATGGCCATGGCAGCGCGGCGGTGGCCGGCGCGGCCGCCGCCAGCCGGGACCTGCTGCGCCATCGCCTGGTGATCGACCTGGCGGAGGACCCGGACCCCGCTTCGGCGCTGCGCGGCACGGCGCCCGGCGCGCGGATGGCGGAGGCGCTGGTCCCCCGCGCGCGCATCGCCTTCGTCTTCACCGGCAATGGCTGCCAATACGCCGGCATGGCGCTGGAGGCGCTGGAACGCTCCGCCGCCTTCCGCGCGAGCGTCGAGGCAACGGCCGCGCTGATCCGGGAAGCCGGCGGCGCCTGTCCGCTCGAAACCCTCCATGCCCCGGATGCGGAGGAACGGCTGGCCGCCACCACCGCGGCGCAGACGGCGCTCTACGCCATCCAGCTCGGGCTGGTGGATGCGCTGGCGGCGCAGGGCCTGCGGCCGGCGCTGGTGCTCGGCCATTCGGTGGGGGAGGTCGCGGCAGCGGCCTCCGCCGGCATCCTCGGCCGCGCCCAGGCGGCGCAGCTCATCGTCGCGCGCAGCGCCTGCCAGGAAGCGATCCGCGGCCTGGGCCGCATGGCCGTGCTGGGCTGCGACGCCGCCCGCGCGCGCGCCCTGGCGGAGGCATTGGCGCGGGAGGATGGCGCATCCCCCGCCGCGCGGGTCGAGGTCGCGGCGGAGAACGGCCCGGCCTCCACCACCGTCTCCGGCCCCGCCGCGGCGATCCGCGCCGTCATGGCCGCGGCGCGGCGGGATGCCATCCCCTCCGTCCTGCTCGACATCGACTACCCCTTCCACCACGCGCTGCTGGAGCCGGAGCGGGAGACCATCCTGCAGGCCCTGGCGCGGCTGGCGCCCGGGCCGGCGCGCGTGCCGGTCATCTCCGCCGTCACGGGCCAGCTCGCCGCGGGCACCGCCTTCGATGCGCGCTACTGGTGGGACAATATCCGCTCCCCGGTGCTCTTCGCCCCCGCCATGGCCGTGGCGCTGGACCATGCCGACCTCTTCATCGAGATCGGCCCCCGCCCCCTGCTCGGCAGCGCCATCGCCGACGTCGCGCGCCGCGCCGGCCGGGCGGTGGGTGTCATGGGCAGCCTCGCCATCTCCCCGCCGGTGAAGGCCGATCCGGTGCGCGCCATCGTGGCGGAAGCCGTGGCCCGGGGCGCCACCCCGCGCTTCTGGGGCAGCGGCCGCGGCCGCCGCATCCTGCCCCCCATGGCCTGGAACCGAGGCCATTTCGTCATCGACCGGACGCCCGAAGCCTACAGCCTGTATGAGGGCGAAGCCGGCACCGCGGGCTGCCATCCCCTGGCCGGCACGCGGCTGGCACCCGGCGGACCGGAATGGCGGCATGCGCTGAGCCTGGAAACCGTGCCCTTCCTGGCCGGCCACCGGGTGGATGGCCAGGTCGTGCTGCCCGCGACCGGCTTCATCGAGATGATGGCCGCCGTGGCCGAACAGCTGCTCGGCACGGCGCGGCTGCGGCTCACGGACCTCGACATCCTCCGCGCCCTGGTGCTGGAGCCGGGGGTGACGCGGGAGGTCAGCGTGACCGTGGAGGCGGCGGAGCAGACCATCGCCGTGCGCTCCCGCCCGCGATCGGACCATGGGGAGCCCTTCGTCCTGCACGCCCGCGCCGCCGTGCAGGTCCTGGCCGGGGAGGCTCCCGCGGTGGCGGTCCCGGCGGCGGAGGGTGAGGCCGTGGGGGCGGAGGCGGTCTATGCCGCGGCGGCGCGCGCCCGGCTGGACTACAGCGGGGCGTTCAGGGCGGTCACCGCGCTGCACCGCGTCCCCGGCGGCTTCGTCACGGCGCTCGATGGGCCGGCGCCCGACCTCGGCGCCTTTCCCCCGGTGATGGTGACGGACCCCGCCGCCTTCGACGCGGCCCTGCATGGCCTGTTCCTCGACCTGTTGCCTTCGCCGCAGGTGGCGGCGGGCGAATTGCCGGTCCGGGTCGGGCGGCTCTCGCTCTTCGCGCCGCGGACCAGGATCGCGCGCTCGGTCCTGCGCGTGGTCCGCCGCACCCGCGGCACGCGGGTGGTGGATGTGGATTTCCTGTCCGCCGATGGCGCGCTGGTGGCGCGGGTGGAAGGCGGCGTCATGCGCCGCGTCGTCTTCGCCGCCTGGCGGGACGAGGACCGCATCATCCTGCCCTTCGACCATGACGAGGCCGCCCGCCAGGCCGCGCTGCGGCACCAGGCGGCGCTGCCGGCAGTGGTCGCGGGGCCGGTGCCGGCGCTGGCCAGCTGGGCCGTGGCGACCGCCACCGCGCTGGTGCGCGCCGTCACGGGCCCCGGCCCCGTCCCGGCGGAGGAACCGCCGCTGCCCGAGGCTTCGCGCCCCCTGTGGCACGCGCTGCTGGACCTGCTGCGGGAGAGGGGCGCGCTGGCCGCCGATGGCCAGCTGCGGGAGGCCCCGTCGCCGGAGGCGGCGCTGCGTGACCTGCTGCGGCAAAGCCCGGAGGCGGTGGCCGATCTCCGCGCCGCGTCCGGCGCCATGGACCGGCTCGGCGCCTTCCTGCAGGGCGGCGTGGCGGCGGCGGCGGAGCCGCGGGATGGCTGGCTGGCCCGGTCCCTGCTGGTGGCGCCGACGATGGAGGCGGTGGCGGCGGCGATCCTGGGCCGCGCGGCGCCGGGCGCGCCGCTGCGGGTCGCGCTGCTGGAGCCGGGGCTGGAAGGGCTGCTGCCCCGCCTGCTGCCCGCGCTGCGGGAGGGGAGGCTGGCGCTGGAGGTGCTGACCGCGACCCCGCGCCGGGCGGAAGCGGTGCTGGCGCGCCTGGGCGCGCGCGGCCTGGTCGGCGTGCGCAACGCGGCGGAGACGCCCGCCCCGCCGCCGGACCTCGCGGCCTGCGTCGTCGTGCTGCCGCTGGATGCGACGCCATCCCTGCCGCTGCGGCAGCTGGAGGCGCTGCGCGGCGCGGTGCCCGTCATCCTCGGCGTGCCGCCGCATGACCCGGTGATCGACCTGCTGCATGGGGCGGAGGAGGGGTGGTGGGCGCTGACCGCCGATCCCCGCGCCCCCGTCGGCCAATGGCCCCTGCCGGCCGAGACGCGGGAGGCGGCGCTGGCCGCCGGCCTCGGCCCGGCGCTGGGCGAAAGGCTGGATGACAGCGGCGCGGGGCTGCTGCTCTTCGCCGCGAATGCCGCCCCGCCCGCCGGCCAGGCGGCGCCGCTGCCGGCGCTGCATGTGCGCCCCGCCGCGATGGCGCGCGCGCGCGACCTCTTCCCGGGCTTCGACCTGCTGCCCTTCGCCGGCACCCTGCCCGGCGCGGCCCCCGGCGCCCTGGTGCTGGACCTGGAAGCCGGGCCCGCGGGCGGGGAAAGGGCGGCGCTGCGCGACCGCATCCTGCGCCTGCGCGACCTGGCCCAGGGCCTTGCCGGCCACCGCCTGCTGGTGCTGTGCGAGGGCGATGGTGCGCTGCCGGAGGCGACCGCGGCGGTGGCGCGCAGCCTCGCCAATGAATGCCAGGACGTCGATATCGGCGTGCTCCGGCTGGCGCCGGGCGCGGCGCCGGGTGGCCTGGCGGCGGCGCTGCGGGACCACCTGGCATCGCCGGAGCGGGACATCCGGCTCGGCGCGGGCGGTGCCACCGTCGCGCGTCTGCGCCGGGCGCGGCCCGCCACCCGCCCGCCCGGCCCCGGGGAGAGGACGGTGCTGGCGCAGGCGGGAGCCGGGATCGACGGCCTCGGCTGGACCATCGCCCCGCGCGCGGCACCCGGGCCCGGGGAGGTCGAGGTCGCGGTCGCCGCCACCGGGCTGAACTTCCGCGACGTGATGCTGGCGATCGGGCTGCTGGACGAGGAGATCCTGGGAGAGGGGCTGACGGGCGGCAGCCTCGGCTTCGAATTTGCCGGCCATGTGCTGCGCGCCGGCCCCGGCGTGCCGGACCACCTGCGGCCCGGCGCGGCGGTGGTCGGCTTCGCGGAGAATGCCTTCGCCTCGCACCTGCTGGTGCGGGCGGCGCAACTCCTGCCCGCGCCAACGGGGCTTTCCATCGAAGCCGCCGCGGCCCTGCCGGTGGCGGCGACCACGGCCTGGCACGCGCTGGTGGACCGCGCCGCGCTGCGGGCCGGGGAGACGCTGCTGGTCCATGGCGCCGCCGGCGCGGTGGGGCTGGCGGCACTCGGCATCGCGCGGGCGCGCGGCGCGCGGGTGATCGCCGCCGCCGGCACGCCGGAAAAGCGCGCCCTGCTGCGGCGGCTCGGCGCCGATGCCGTCGTCGATTCCCGCGCCGCGGATTTCGAGGACCGGGTCCGCGCCGTGGTGGATGGCGTCGATGTGGTGCTGAACTCCGTGGCCGGGGAGGCGATGCGCGCGACGCTGCGCCTGGTGCGCCCCTTCGGCCGCTTCGTCGAACTCGGCAAGCGGGATTTCCTGGAGAATACGCGGATCGGCCTCCGGCCCTTCGCGCGCAACATCGCCTTCATCGGCGTCGATCTGGATCAGTTGCTGGCGCATGCGCCGGCCGCGGCGCTGGAAGCCGCCGCCGCCGCGCTGGGCGCGGTGCAGGCCGGCACCCATCCGCCCCTGCCGGCGCTGGTGCTGGATGGCGCGGCGGTCGCGGACGGCTTCCGGCTGATGCAGGCCTCCGGCCATGTCGGCAAGATCGTCGTCCGGCCCGCCCCCCGGGGCGTGGCGCCCCCGCCCCCGGCCTTCGCGCCCGCGCCCGGCCTGCATGTGGTGCTGGGCGGCACGGGCGGCTTCGGCCTCGCCATCGCCCTATGGCTCGCGGATCGCGGCGCGAAGGCGATCCTCGTCGCATCGCGCCGCGGCGTGGTGGAAGCGGCGGCGCTGCCGCGGATCGAGGCGCTGCGCGCGGCGGGGCTGCGGTTCGAGGTGGCGGCGCTGGATGTCACCGATGCCGCCGCGGTGGCGGAGGCGCTGGCCGGCTGGCGCGCCGCGCATGGGCGCATCGCCGGCATCGTCCACACCGCCATGGTGCTGGAGGACGGGCTGCTGTCCGGCGTGGCGGCGGAGACGCTGGACCGCGTGCTGGCGCCGAAGGTCGATGGCATCCGCGCGGTCGGCGCCGCGCTGGCGGGGGATGCGCTGCAATACCTGGTGGCCTGTTCCTCGGTGACGACCATGGTCGGCAGCCCCGGGCAGGGCGCCTATGTCGCCGCCAACGGCTTCCTGGAGGGCGCGGTGCGGGAGATGCGCGGCCGCGGCCTGCCCGCGATCGCGGTCTGCTGGGGCGCCATCGCGGATAGCGGCGTCATCGCGCGCACGCGCGGCCTGGCGGAACGGCTGCGCGCCACGACGGGTGTCGCGGGCATCACGACGGCGGAGGCGCTGGACCATCTCGGCCGTCTGCTCGGCGACCCCGCCGCCGCGCCCGCCGTCAGCGCCTACACGGTGGCGCATTGGGCGCCGGGGGCGCGCGGGCTTGCCACGCTCCGCTCGCCCCTCTTCGCCGAACTCTTCGCCGCGGGGGCGCAGGAGGAAGCGGCCGGCGGCGCGCTGCTGGACCTGGCGCGCCTGCCGCGGGAGGAAGCGGCGGGCAGGCTGCTGGACGCGGTGCGGGAGGAGGTCGGGCGCATCCTGCGCCTGCCGGTGGAGGAGGTGGATGTGGACCGCAACCTCATCGACCTCGGGCTCGATTCGCTGATGGCGCTGGAGCTGCGCATGGCGCTGGAGAAGCGGACCGGCGCGGCGATGACGGGCCTCGCGGCGCTGGGCGGCGGGCAATCCGCCCGCCAGTTGGTGCACCGCCTGCTGCCCTCCCTGCTGGGGGCGGAGGCCGAGGGCGATGCCGGGCCGCCGGCCCGCCCGGCGGCGGGCGGCCCGGCCGATGCCGATGCCGATGCCGATGCCGTGGCGGGGGCGGGGGCGGGGGCGGGGGCGGGGGCGCTGCGCGCATGAACCGCCCGGTGCGGCAGCGCGCCCTGCCGGCGGCGGCGCCGGCGCGGCAGGACCCCTTCCTGCAACACCCCCTCCATGCCGAGATCGAGCAGGAACGCTACTGGGGCGGCGTGCTCGGCGTGCGGGACCCCTATTACCGCGAACGCGACGCGCTGCCCGGCGGGCAGGCTCAGCTCGACGGCCGGGCGATGCGGAACTTCGCCAGCTACGACTACCTCGGCCTGAACCGGCATCCGGCGGTGCTGGAAGCGGCGCGGGACGCCGCGGCGCGGTGGGGCATCTCCGCCGGCGGCAGCCGCATGACCTCCGGCGAGCGCGCGGTGCATGGCGAACTGGAGCGGGAGCTGGCGGATTTCACCGGGACCGAGGCCGCCGCGGTCTTCGTCAGCGGCCATGCCACCGCGATCTCCGTCATCCTGACGCTGATGGGGCCGCGCGACCTCGTGGTGCATGACGCGCTGGCCCATAACTGCCTGGTGCTGGGCGCGGAATCCTGCCGCGCCGCGCGGCTCGCCTTCCGGCACAACGACCTCGACCACCTGGAGGAGGTGCTGCGGCGGTCCCGCCACCTGCACGACAAGGTGCTGATCGTGTCGGAGGGGCTGTTCTCCATGTCCGGCGATGGGCCGGACCTGCGGGCGCTGCTGCGCATCAAGCAGCGCCACGATTGCTGGCTGATGATGGATGAGGCCCATGCGCTGGGCGTGCTGGGCGCGACCGGCCGGGGCATCGCGGAACATGCCGGGGTGGACCCGCGGGATGTGGAGGTCTGGTTCGGCACGCTGTCGAAATCCCTCGTCGGCTGCGGCGGCTATGTCTGCGGGTCGCGCGCGCTGGTGGACATCATGCGGGCGCGGGCGCCGGGGCTGGTGTTCAGCGTCGGCATGCCGCCGCCCGTCGCCGCCGCATCGCTGGCCGCGCTGCGCCTGCTGCGGCAGGAGCCGGATCGCGTGGCGCGGCTGCGCGCCAACAGCCGGGCGCTGGTGGATGGCGTGCGCAACCTCGGCCTCGATGCCGGCACCGCCTGGGGGGAGGGGATCGTGCCGGTGATCCTCGGCGAGGTGCCGGCCACGCTGCATGCCGCGCAGGCGCTGGAGGAGGCGGGCATCTGCACCTTCCCCGTGCTGCCGCCCGGCGTGCCGGAGGGCACGGCGCGGCTGCGCTTCTTCGCCTCCGCCGCCCATGCCGCCCCGGATATCGAGGCCGCGCTGGCGGCGCTGGCCGGGCTGGCGGCGGCGTGACGCCGCTGCGGCGCAATGGCGGGCTGCTGGCGGCGCCGGAGGCGCGCGCGCTGGATGCGCTGCTGCCGCGCCTGCCGGGATGGGTGACGCCCGACATGCTCTCGGCGCTCGGGCTCGCGGGCGCGCTGGCCGCGGCGCTGGGCTTCGCGCTGGCGGCCTCGGGGCCGGGATGGTGCCTGCTGGCGATGGCCGGGATCGGGGCGAACTGGTTCGGCGATTCACTGGATGGAAGGCTGGCGCGGCACCGGGGCGAAGCGCGGCCGCGGCGCGGCTACATCCTCGACAACGGGCTCGACATGCTGGGCTACCTGGCGCTGGCGATCGGCTTCGCCGCATCGGGGCTGCTGTGGCCGGCGCTGCCCTTCATCGCGGTCGCGCTGCATTTCATGCTGGTGAACCTGGCGGCGGCGCGGCTGGTGGTGACGAATGTGCTGGACCTCTCGGCCGGGCCGGTCGGCACCACGGAATTGCGGGTGGTCTTCGCGGCCTGCGCCGCGATGCTGGCGCTGGCGCCGCCCGCTTCGCCCGTGCTGATGGGCTGGACGGTGCTGGACCTCGGCTGCTGGGCCTGGGTCGCGGCCATGGCCTGGGGCTATGCCAGCGCCCTGGTGGCGGATCTGCGCGACGCCGCCGCCCGCGATGCCGGCATGCGGCGATGAGGGGCGAGGAGGCGCCGCGGCTTCGCCTCGCCATGGTCAGCACCTTCGACGAGCTCTGCGGCATCGCCAGCTACACGCGCGCGCTGGTGCCGTTGCTCCAGGCCTCGATGGAGGTGGAGGTCCTCGACCTCGACCAGGGGCTGCTGCTGAACACGCATCCGCGCATCAGCGCGCTGGGCGACCGCCACATCCGGGATATCGCCGCCCGGCTCCGCGAGGCCGATGCGGTGAACATCCAGCTCGAATTCGGCACGCTCGGCCTCACGCCGCCGCAGATCCTGCGCCGGCTGGGCTGGATGATGGAGGCCGCGCGGGCGCTCACCCTGACGCTGCACCGGGTGCCGGAGCCGGAGGGCACGCCCTGGGGCGCCATCCTGGCCGGCGGCGCGCCGGGCGCCTTCGGCCGCTTCGTCGCCGCGGTGCATGAGGCGCGGCTGGCGCGCGGCCTGCACCGGCTGATGCGGCAGGCGGAACGCAGGCGCCCCTTCGGCCTCATCGTGCATGGCGCGCGGGAAGCGCGGCTGCTGCGGGACCTGCATGGCTACCGGACGGTCGAGCATCATCCGCTGGCCTTCCTGCCGCAGGACGCCGCCCGCGCGCTGCGCCAATCCGCGAGCCGCGCCGATTTCCCCCAGCTCGCTGCCCTGCCGCCCGATGCCGTGCTGGTCGGCATCTTCGGCTTCCTGTCCCCCTACAAGGGAATCGAGACGGCGATCGAGGCGCTGCGGCTGCTGCCGCCGACGCATCACCTCCTCCTCTTCGGCAATGTGCACAGCCAGCGCTACCGGCCGCACCAGCCGATCGACCCCTACCTCAAGCGGCTGGTGGAGGCCTGCGGCGGCGGCCTGTTCCACCGCGTGCACTTCATGGGCAGCCCGCCCGATGCGGCATTCGCGCGGGCGATGGCGGTGTGCGACGTGGTGGCGCTGCCCTACCTCGAGGTCGGGCAGACCAGCAGCGGCGCCATCGCCATCGCGCTGGAACTGGGCTGCCGGGTCGTCGCATCCCGCACCCGCAACTTCCTGCAGCTGGATCGCGCCATGCCGGGGCGGATGGCGCTGTTCGATGTCGGCAACCCCGTGGAACTGGCGCAGCGCATCCTGGCGCCGGGGCCGCGGCCGGCGGATGGCGCCGCGCTTCCCTTCGGCACCGCGAGCAACACCGCGCTCTATTGCACGCTGCACCGGCGCCTGGCCGCCGGGGCGTCGGCACAACCCCGTGTTGCATGAGTGTCATGGATAATTGACCCAGGGGCGAATGATGCCGATCATTGCGGTGGCGGCGTCTGGCGCGGCCTGGCTTTCCAACCGCGGCTGATCGGCCGCACGCCAGATGCGGGCCCGGACTGGATGATGCCGGATGAGCACCGAGTTCTGCGTGGATGACCCCGTCGCGCCCCTGGCCGGCAGCCGTGCCGCCGAGGCGCCGGCCCGGCCGATCCGGTTCCTGCACATCCGCAAGACGGGCGGCACGACGATGCATTCGCTGCTGGGCGACCTGGTCGCGACGGAGCGGTCGGCCCGCGCCAGCGATTTGCGGCATGCCGCGATCACCAGCCGCATCACGCCCAACGACCGCGCCCGCTACCTCTACATCCACGGCCACGGCGCCATCGACTGGTTCGAGGAGCCGGGCGCCTTCCTCTTCGCCTTCTTCCGCGATCCGCTGGCGCGCTTCCTGTCCGAGCGGCGGCAATGGTCGCAGGCCAGCGACGAGGACCTGGCCGCGGCGCCGGAGGCCCCGTCGCGGGCCATGGCGCTGTTCAGGACCCTCGACATCTGGGGCTTCATCGACGCCATCACCGACCACCCGATCGCCATGACGTCGGTGTGGAACCACCAGACGCTGTCGATGGGGCTGTGGCCGGTGCTGGCCGCCAGGCTCGGCCGCGAGCGCTGCGAGGAACTGGCCTTCGGCGAACCCTGCACGCTGTTCGGATCGGGGCGGGAATTCCTGGCCTTCCTGGAGAGCGAGGCGGAGGCGATCCTCGATGTCGCCCTGGCCAAGCTGCACCGCCTTTCCTTCATCGGGCTCGCGGACCGGATCGAGGAGGATGTGCCCCTCCTCTGCCGCCATCTCGGCCTGCCCCCGGCGCCCCGGGTGCCGGTGCTGAATGCCCGCAGCGCCATCGGGGATGAGAGCCTGCCAGGCGTCGCGGAGGCCATCGCCCCCTTCATCCGGCTGGATGAGATCCTGCTGCGCGAAGCCCGGCGCATCGCGGCGGCGCGGCCGGCGCTCCGGCCCTCCGCGCGCGCCGACTATCTCGGCCGCCGCGTGGGGCGTGGCGGCCGCGTGGAGGTGGATGCGGCGGCCGCGCCGGGCGGGCCGGGCTGGCACCCGCATCATGTGCGGGAGGATGGCCGCTTCAGCCGCTGGTCGCGCGACCAGCCCTGCCTGTCCTTCCGTGGCGAGATGGGGGGCTATGTGCTCGCCCTCGACGTCTTCGGCGCGGTGGAGGAAAGCGCCCTGCTCGGCGCGCGGCTGCGCTGCGGCGACCGCGTGACGGATTTCGAGGCCGGCGTGATGCCGGACGGCGTCTGGCGGCTGCGCGCGCCCTTCGCGCTGGTGCGGGACGGGCTGTGCGACCTGGCCATCCTGCTGCCGGCGGAAGGCGACCTCGGGCTGGAGGTTGCCGGCTTCACCATCACGGCGGATGACTGGGTCGCGCCCCTGCCGGTCTGCGGGCATGGCGCCGGCTGCCAGGCGACCCGGGCGGCGCTGCGCCGCCATGGGGAGGACCGCGTCCGCGGCCATGTCGCGGTCAAGCAGGCCATCGCCGCGCTGCGCGCGCAGCCCGCGCCGGCCACGGAGATGGAGGCCGTGCTGGGCTTCGGCCGCGTCGCGGAAGCCTTCTGCCGCCGCTTCGACCTGGCCTTCCCGCAAGGCTGGGAACGGGCCGGCGGCTGCCTCTCCCCGGCCGATGTCTTCGCCGCGGTGATCGACCTGGCCGGCGCCGGCGCCGAGGCGGCGGGGCTGCCCGTGGAAAGCCGCGCCCGGCTGGCGGAGGAGGTGCGCGGCCATGCCGCCTATGCGCTGGCGCGCCTCGCGGATGTCCCGCCGCCGCCCGGCTTCGGGCCGGTGGAGCTTGTGCCCGATGCGCCGGGCCGCGGGGATCCCCGCGCGGTCCGGATGATGGGGGAGGCGGTGATGAACTTCGCCACCCTGCTCGACTGGCTGGCCGATGAGGCGACGCGGCAGCCGTGACGACGATCGCGCCATTAACGATCGGCGCGATACTTGCGTGGTTGAGTAGGACAGCCCGCCCGCGACAGTAGAAGCCGGGCCGAGCCGCCGGATCGGCGGGGCGCCGGGGCAGGGCGGTGGCGCGCGGCCCGGCGCCCCCGCCGGCCGGCCATGCGGGCCGGGCGGCGCGCAACGGGCGCCCGAGGATCGCGTGGCGATAGTTTCACAGTGAGTTGTTCTACCCCTGGTGCGAAGTCGCGGGCTTCTGTTAGCGTGGGTTGAAGACCAGTGCGGGCGCCGGGTGCCGCATCGGCTCGATCCGGCTGGCGGTACACCGGCCCGGGGCCGCGATTGGCCCGAGACGGGGGACTGATCCTGATGGGCAAGAGACTGGCGATCGTTTCAAGCTATAACGAGGAATGCGGCGCGGCCTTCTACAGCTCCCGCCTCAAGGTCCATCTCGAAGCCGCGGGCCACCGGGTGGAGGTGAAGCGGCTTCCGGTCTCCCTGCTCCGCGTGCAGACGCCGCGCGTCATCCGCAACAAGGGCGACCAGGCGGTGGCGCAGATCGCCAGCGAATTGCGTGACTACGATGCCGTGCTGCTGCAGTTCGAACCCGGGCTCTATGGCAGCAATCGCCGCACCTCCTACCGCCGCGTGGCGCAGCTGCTGAACGCATCCCGCAACGTCGTCATGACCGTGCACGGCTTCGATCGCGCCTCC
Source organism: Falsiroseomonas ponticola (assembly GCF_016805305.1). GTDB lineage: Bacteria > Pseudomonadota > Alphaproteobacteria > Acetobacterales > Acetobacteraceae > Falsiroseomonas > Falsiroseomonas ponticola. Next base: position 14,595 of record NZ_JAERQN010000005.1, read on the forward strand.
GCCGGTGCCGGCGTGATCTCCGCGCTGGATGCGCTGATCGACCGCGACCTGCGGCGTGCCTATGCGCACCTGACCGTCGGCGGCCTGGTGGATGAGATCGGGCGCTTCTGGAAGCTGGTCGGCAAGGCGCGGCATGTGAAGGTGATGACCTTCTGCCGCAGCGACGAGACGCTGCTGAAGCGCTTCTACGGGCTGGACCGCATCACCAACTACCCCATCACCTACTTCACCCGCGAACAGGCGGATGCCGTCCGCGCCTCCGTGGACCGCGACGCCTTCCTGACCAAGGTGGGGCTCGACCCCCGGCACAAGCACTTCGCCGTCTATGGCTTCCTGAATGCCTACAAGGGCCACATGACGGCGATGAAGGCGCTGGAATACCTGCCGGATGACTGGCACCTGTCCATCATCGGCGGGGAACACCCGCAGGGCCTGTCGCCGGATCGCGACATCGGCCCCTATGTGCGCCAGCTCCTGGCCTTCGGCCTGACGCAGAACGGACCGGGCGCGGCCGACCAGGCGGTGGTGGCGATGCCGGGGGAGGGGCAGGCCATGAAGCCGGTATCCTATGAGAAGCAGCAGATCCGAACGGAGCTGTTCCGCTACTCCGAATTCCGCAACTTCCTGCCCAGCCGCGACCTGCGCGACCGCATCCACTTCCTCGGCCAGGTGAGCGACGAGGAGATGCCCCGCTTCTACCACGCCATGGACTACGCCGTTCACCCCTACATCAAGACGATGTCGGGGCAATCCGGATCCGGCCCTGCGACCATGGCGGTGGAATTCGGATCGGACGCGCTGTTCAGCAACGCGCCCGTGTTCCGGGAGATGGGCCAGTACTTCGCGGGCGCGATGAATTTCTTCAACATCGGCAATTTCGTCGAGCTGGCGGAAGCGCTGCAGCGCTTCCCCAACTTCCGCGACGAACTGGCCGGGAACCGGGAGAAGGCCCTCCAGACCTACAATCCCCGCGGCATGGTTCAAACCTACATGGATCTGATCGATGCCTGACCGCGCGCAGTGGAACGTGCTGATCACCGGTGCCTGCGGCATGGTGGGCTCGCACATGTACGAAAGGCTGCAGGCGGAATGCGCCTCGGTGACGGGCACCTACACCAAGCCCACCACGGATCTGCGCGAACTGCCCTGCGCGGACCGGCTGGTGGAGATGGATGTCCGCTACGGCCAGCATGTGATGGAGGTGATCGAGCGGCTTCGCCCGACCGTCATCTTCCACCTGGCGGCGCAGAGCTACCCCACCGTCTCCTGGGAACGGCCGCAGGAGACGCTGGAGACGAACGTCGTCGGCACCGCCAACGTGTTCGAAGCCGTGCGCGCGCTGCGCCGCCGCAGCCCGGCCTATGATCCCGTCGTGGTGGTGGCCTCCTCCTCCGCCTCCTACGGCGCCAGCCTGCTCAACTCCGACGGGCCGATCACGGAGGATGCGGCCCTGCTGCCGCTGCATCCCTACGGCGTCAGCAAGGCGGCGACGGACCTGCTGGCCTTCCAGTACTGGAAATCGGACGGCATCCGCAGCATCCGCGCGCGCATCTTCAACTGCAGCGGCCCGCGCAAGAAGGGCGATGTCGTGTCCGACTTCGCGCGCCGCATCGCGGCGCTGCCGCCGGAAGGGGGCACGCTGCGCGTCGGCAACCTCCGCACCCGCCGCGCCTTCCTGCATGTGGCGGACCTGATCGAGGCGCTGATCGGCCTCGCCCAGAAGGGCGCGCCGGGCGAAGCCTACAACATCAGCGGCGAGGAGGTGGTCGAGGTCGGCGCGCTGCTGCCGATGTTCGAGGCCATTTCCGGCAAGCGCGCCCTGCCCGACGTGGATACCAGCCTGCTGCGCCCGACGGATGAGCCGGTGATCGCCGGCGACAATACGCGGCTGCGCCGCCGTACCGGCTGGATGCCGCTGCGGCGCGTGCGGGACATCGTGGACGATGTCTATGCCGATGCCGCCTGGCGCGTCGCCTCCGCCGCCGCCGCCACACCCCTGCCGCCCGCCATCCGTCGCGCGGCCATCCTGGGAGATCCCCGCCTTGGACTCGCTCTCCGCTCCCTCGCCGGCCAGCACGCTGACAGGCCCGCCGCCAGCTAGCGTCACCGCAGGCCCGCCGCCCACGCTGAAGGGCCTCCTCCCGGCCAGCATCTACAATCTCCGCACGGAAGCGAATCTCGGCGTGATCGAGCCCTGGTTCTTCCGGTCGCTTCCCATCCCCGGCGACATCGTCGAATTCGGCTGCTTCCGCGGCACCATGTCGCTGAAATTCGCCTGGGCGCTGCGCGAACTCGGCCTGGCGGACAGCAAGATGATCCATGCCTTCGATACCTTCGAAGGCTTCCAGATCGACGATCCCGGCGGCGGGGCGCTGCATGTCGGCGCCTATTCGGACAATGACAACGCCTTCGAACACCTGACCGCCTGGTCGCACGTGCTGCCCATCCGCCCCGTCAAGGGCGATGCCACGCAGACCTGGCGGCAGCTCACCAGGCCGCTCTCCTTCGTCTGGCTCGACCTCGACATGGATGTGCTGATGGCGCCGGTGCTGGAAGGCATCATGCCGCTGATCCACCCCGGCACCATCCTCGGCATCGACGATGTCGGCCGGCCGGAGACGCCGACGGTGAAGCCCTGGGTGGAGCCGCTGGTCGAGCAGGGCCTGCTGGTCCAGCTGGCGGAAGACCGCGACGCCTTCATCCGCTTCTTCCGCGTCAACAAGGGATAGCGGCGCGCCCTACGGCCGGGGGCGCGGATCCGCCTCCTGCCGCAGCGTCGCCTCGTAGTGGTCGAAGGCATCGTCCAGCCGCTCGAAGACATCGAGGCGGCCGCCATGCATCACCGCCGCGCAGTCGCAATGCCGGCGGATGGTGTCCATGTTCTGCGACACCAGGATGAGCGAGGCGTCGTGCAGCCGCGCATCGAAGGCGGCGGCGCATTTGGCGCGGAAGGCGGCGTCGCCGACCTCGAAGGCCTCGTCCACCAGGTAGATGTCGAATTCGAAGGCGAAGCTGGCCGCCATCGCCATGCGCGCGAACATGCCGGAGGAATAGGTCGCGACCGGCATGTCGAAATAGGGGCCGAGCTCGGTGAACTCCTCCACCCAGCCCGCGGTCTCGGCATGGTCCATGCCATAGACGGTGCAGAGGAAATGCAGGTTCTGCCGCGCGGAGAGCATGGGCTGGAAGGTGCCGGTGAAGCCGATGGGGAAGGAGACGGCGCCCTCCATCACGATGCGCCCCGAATCCACCGGCTCGCTGCCCGCCAGCAGCTTCAGCATGGTGCTCTTGCCGGCGCCGTTGCGGCCGAGGATGCCGAGGCGCATGCGGCCGGGCAGGTCGAGCGAGACGTCATCCAGGATCACCTGGTGGCCGCCGCGGCGGCGATAGGATTTGGTCACGCGCTCGAAGCGCATCATGGCCGCACATGGCGCCGCAGCGCCACCTCCAGCGCCAGGCCCAGCACGGCCAGGCAGGCCGCCCATTGCAGGACATAGAGCGGTGAGAGCCAGGGCGGCTCGTATTGCGGGAAGACGCCGTGGCGGAACCATTCGATCAGGTGCAGCACGGGGTTCAGCGTCATCCAGTCCCGCACGCCCTCCGGCATGTGCATCGGCAGGTAGAAGACGCCGGAGATCATGTAGAGCAGGCGCTGCGCGCTGACCCAGAATTTCTGCACGCCGCGATTGATGCTGTTCAGCGCGGCGCCGAGCAGCGCCAGCCCCGTGCCCAGCGCGATGCCGCCCAGGAAGGCGCCCGCCACCGTCCACCAGTCATCCACCATGGCGTGGTCGCGCAGCAGCACCATGCCGCCCAGCACCACGAAGCAGGCGATGCCATCCACCACGAGATGCGCCACCGCCACGCTGAGCACCAGGTCCACGCGCCGCAGCTGCGGCACCTGGAGAAGGCTCGCCTCCTCCCGGTAGGCGGTGAAGGCGTGCTGCGTGACATGCGCGAAGGCAAGGAAGACCAGCACGCCGGTGGCGTAGAAGAAGAACAGGTCCTTCCCGAGCGGCGGCCGCCCGTGGTTGAAGTAGTACATGCCCGCCGCCAGCACGGCCATGTGCAGCATCGGCTCCAGCACGGCGGATAGCAGGCCGAAGCGGGAGAACTGCGTCATGTGGTGGATGCGGTAGCCCACCAGCGCTTCCAGCGCGCGGAACTGGCCCGTCAGGCCGCGGCGAAGCATCTCGGCCTCCGACCGCGGCGGGCCCGCCCGGCCGGGGCGGCGGGGCAGCGGGCGGTCCGGCAGCGCGGCGTGGCGGGTGGCGACCTCCGGCTCCGCCTGCAGCAGCAGCGTAGCCCGGTGCTGGCGCAGCCTTTCATCCGCGGGCAGGATCGCGCGCGCCTGCTCCGCCAGGTCGATCGCCCGCTGCCGCTGCCCGGCCGCGGCTTCCAGCTCCACCCGCAGCAGCCAGGCCTCGGCATGGGTGGGCGCGACCTCCAGCAGCCGGTCCAGCAGGCTGCGCGCCTCCGCCAGGTCATGCAGCCGCATCGCGATGGCGGCGGCGTGGTAGAGATGCGCGGGATCGCCCCCGCTGATGCCGACGGCCTTCAGCGCGCTGGCCAGTGCGTCGCGCAGCCGGCCGAGATGCAGCAGCACGGCGCTGCGCAGATGGTGGAAATCCGCATCATCCACGCCCGCCGCCGCGGCACGGTCCAGGACCGGCAGCGCAGCGTCCCAATCCTGTTCCGCGGCCAGGCCCCGGGCCAGGATCATCAGCAGGGTGCTGTCATCCGGCGCATGGCCCAGCCCTTCCAGCGCGGCTTCCGCCATCTCCCGCGCCTGGCCGAGGGAGGAGGCGATGTGGGCGCGCAGCCGGCAGGCCTCCGCATGCGCGGCGGGGTCGTCCCGCGTCACGGCCTCCAGCACCGCCCGCGCCTCGAGCGGCTTGCGAAGGTGCAGCAGGATGCGGGCGCGGATGATGGAAAGGGCGCCGGCCCGGTCCCCCGCGGCCGGCAGCTGCGCCAGCGCCGCCAACGCGCCATCGGGATCGCCGCGGCGGATCAGCATGTCCGCCAGGCGCGTCCAGCCCTCCAGGTCCTCCGGCATGCGCAGCAGGTGGCTGCGCAGCGCCTCCGTCGCCGCCGCCTCGTCGCCGGCGCGCAGCAGCACGCCGACCAGCCGCCAGCGCTGCGCCGGCGTGTCGCGATCGGGGAAGCCGGCGATCAGGGCGCGCAGCCAGATGGCCGCCAGGGAATAGGACGCGGCCCGGTAGGCGACCTCGATCGCGACGTCCAGCGCGCGGGCGTCGAATTCGAAGGGATTGGCCAGCCAGCGCCGGGCGATGGCGTCGAGCGGGGTATCGAGCGTCGGCGGCCATTCGGGCGCCGCCGGCGGGGGCGGGCTAGGCGGCATGCTCGCGGATGGAGCGCAGCGCGAAGCCCACCAGCAGCCACAGCACCACGCCGCCCGCCGCCACCTGCAGCAGGATCAGCCAGCGGCGCGGCCATTCCGACGTCTCCGCCAGGGCGGGGGCCACGAAGGTGGTGAGGTAGACGAGCTGCCGGGCCGCTTCCGCCTGGGTGACGGAAAGCTGGGTCTGCGCGCGTTCCACGCGCTGGATGGCCAGGCGTTCCTCGACCTCCAGCGCCGTATAGCCGCTCAGCCGCGTGGCGATGGAACGGTCCTGCGCCTCGCCCTCCTGCGCGGGCCCCGTCAGCTCCCCGCGCACGCGGCGCACCTCCTGCTCCAGGCTCGCGACGCGGCGGCGCAGATTGTCCACATGCACGGCGTTCGGGTTGCCGCCGCTGGCGATCTGCACCGCCAGCTGGCTGCGCAGGTCCGCCAGCGATTCGCGCAGCCGCGTCTCCACCTGGCTGACCATCTGGGCGTTCAGGCTGGGGAACAGCATCTCGTTCGCGTTGCGGAACTCCGCCATCTGCAGCTGCACGCGCTGCAGGTCGGCCTCGGCTTCCGCCACGTCGCGCTGGGCCTGGCGCAGCCAATCCTCCTGCGATCGCCGGCCGAGGCTGTTGACCAGCGCCTCCGCCTGGTCGCGCAGCGCGGCGGCCAGGCGTGCCGCATCCTCCGGCGTGAAGGCCCAGACGCGGACGGTGGTGACGCCCGTGGTGTTGTCGAGATAGGCCTGCACCATGCCGCGCCAGTAGCGCAGCCGCTGCTCGATCGGCATCGAGGGATCGAGCCGGAACAGCCAGTCCTGCTCCGGCCGGCTCCACATCGCGACGACATCCACCTCGCCGCGCAGGTCGTCCAGCGCCTGGCGGCTGCGCAGGTACTGGTTGATGATCTCGCTGTCCTGCAGCAGGGCGGCGAGCGGGTTGACGCCGGACAGCGCGCCCATGACGGAGGGCTGGTCGGCGCGCGTCACCGCCTGGCGGCGGACGGTGAAGCGGAATTCGGAGACATACTGGTCGGCCGCCAGGACATGCAGGTACCCCGCCGTCACGCCGAGCGGCAGCAGCACGAAGAGCAGCAGGCCGAGGAGGAGACCCTTGCGGGACCGGTGCCGCGGCGCCCAGGCGGTGCGAAGGGGGGCGCCATCGTCGCGCAGCGCCAGCCCGCCCGCAGCCCTGGCCGGCAGTGACACGTCGCCCGATCGGCGCTCGTCACTGGCCGGTCGAATCAAGGGCGCCGATGGCGATGACATACCGGGAAATTCTACCTGTGCGCGATGCGCCGGGCAACAAGGAAGCGCCACCACATCCCAGCCGCGATGGACGTGTCGGTCCGCGACACCGCTGAAGGCGGGTGTCGCGGGTGCAGCCGACCGCTATCGCGCCGGTTGTGGGGCCCAGCACGCGGCGGGGGACCGCCAGACGCGGGCGGGCAACGGGGAGAAGGCGGCGTCTGGCCTCGCCCATCGTCGCGATGCGGCTCGTGCTCATGGTCCTGAAGGCCTGCCATGCCGTCGCGCGGCCCGGGGAACTTGAGCCCGACATCATGCCGGTCATCAGCAACCCCGGGCATCCCGCTCCATCAGCCCGGCCCCAGATCCAGCGCCGCCCAAACCTCGCTGACCAGCGCGCCGAATTCCGGCGTGCCGCGCAGCGCCCGCCCATCCCTCGGCCGTGGCAGGGTGATGGGCAGGTCGAGCCGGATGCGGCCCGGGCGCTGCGACAGGACGACGACGCGGTCGGCCAGCGTCACCGCCTCCTCGATGTCATGCGTGACGAAGATGACGGAGCGGCGATGCGTGGCCCAGACGCGCAGCAACTCCCGCCCCATCACCGTCTTGGTCTGGCTGTCGAGCGCGCCGAAGGGTTCGTCCATCAGGTACAGCTCAGGCTCATAGGCCAGCAGGCGGCCGAGAGCGACGCGCTGGCGCATGCCGCCGGAGAGCTGGTGCGGCAGATTCCGCTCGAAGCCCGTGAGGCGCAGGAAGGCGATGAGTTCCGGGACGCGCCGAGCGATCTCGGCCTTCGACCGCCCGGCCAGCTCGGCGCCGACCGCGATGTTGTCGAAGACGCTGGTCCAGGGCAGCAGCGTGTCCCGCTGGAACATGAAGCCCACCTGTGGCGGCGGCGCGGTGACCGCCACGCCATCCACCAGCACCTGCCCGCCGGAGGGTGGCAGCAGGCCGGAGACGACGCGCAGCAGCGTCGATTTCCCGCAGCCGGAGGGCCCCACGATGGCCAGGAACTCGCCGGCCGCGAGTTCGAGGTCGAGACCCTCCAGCACCGTCACGGGCGGCCCCGCCTGGCCCGGGAAGGTGATGTCGAGGCCGCGGACGGCCACCTTGGGCGGCGCCAGCGTCACGCCTGGCGTTGCGCGTTCGAAGCCATCCATCAGGGGGTCCTCCAGCCGGAGAAGCGGCGATCGAGCGCGGCGACCGCGGCATTGCCGACCATGGCGATGGCCATGAGGGTGACGAGGCCGGTGAAGACGCCGGTGGTGTCGAGGTGCCCGGCGGACCGCTCGATGTACCAGCCGAGCCCCGCGCTGGCGCCGATGAGCTCGCCGACCACCGCGCCGATGAGGGAGAGGCCAACGCCAAGCCTGAGCCCCGCGATCATCCAGGGCACGATCCAGGGCAGGAGCACGCGCCGCGTGATGAAGCCGCGCCGCGCGCGCATGGTGCGGAACAAATCCACCAGGTCCCGGTCCACGGTCTTCAGACCCTCATGCACGTTCAGCATGAAGACGAAGAGCACGGTCGAGAACGCCATCATGACCTTGGAGAAGAGGTCGATGCCGAACCAGATGATGAAGAGCGGCGCCAGCGCCACGCGCGGCAGGCTGTAGAGGCCGAGGACCAGCGGCTCCGCCACGCTGTTCGCGTATTTGTGGGTCGCCATGGCGATGCCGATGGGCACGCCTACCGCGAAGGCGAGCGTCAGGCCGAGCCCGGCCTCCGTGATGGTGCGGGAGGCATGGCGCCAGAGATCACCTGCCAGCGCCAGCGACCAGAGGCGTTCGGCGATCAGGCTCGGCGCGCTGACCCAGATGGGATCCACGCCGAGCAGGCCGAGCGATTCCCATGCACCGATGACGATCGCGAAGAGGATCAGCCGGTCCCGCAGCAGCCGGGCGCCGGGGCTGGCCGCAAGGGTGAGGGGCAGGGTGGAGGCGCTCATCCCCGCGCCTCCCCGGTGGCGATGGGGCGCGACGGATTGGCGGACCAGCCGGACAAGGAGGCGGGGAAGAGAGCGGCCTCGATCCCGATACTGGCGAGGGCCGCGATCTGGTGCGCGGCGGAGACGCCGCCGCCGCAGGAGACGGCGAGGCGCTGGCCGCCATCGATGCCGAGCCCCGCGAAGCGTTGGCGCAGCGCCGCCGCGGACAGGAAATGGCCATCCGGGCCGAGGTTGCCGCTGGTCGGCACGCTCAGCGCGCCCGGGATATGGCCCGCGGCGTAATGCGCGGCGCCGCGCGCATCCAGCAGCGCACCCTCCCGCGCCAGCGCCGCGGCTTCATCGGCCGAGACGGTCGGCAGATGGCCGGCGGAGAGCGTGACGTCGCCGGGATCGGGCAGCGGGATGTCGCGCGTCACGGCACCGCCGGCGGCGATCCAGGCGGCGAGGCCGCCATCCAGGATGCGGACATCGGCGATGCCCGCCCAGCGCAGCACCCACCAGGCGCGGCCGGCCCGCTGGCCCTTGCTGTCGTCATAGACGACCACGCTGCCGCCCTGGCGGATGCCCCAGCGCCGGGCATCGCGTTGCAGGACCTCGACGCGCGGCAGCGGCCGCCGGCCGGCCGGCCCGGCGGGCTCATCCGCGAGTTCGGTGGCGAGGTCCACGAAGACCGCGCCGGGGATGTGCCCCGCGCGGTAATCCGCGCGGCCATCGCCATCCTCCCCGGGCACGCGCACATCCAGCAGCACGGGCGCGAGCTGCGCCTGGAGCAGCGCCGCAAGGTCTGCCGCGCTGACGAAGACCTGGTCTCGCGCCATCAGGCGACCTCCTGCCGCAGGCGGCGCGCGGCGGCGTGGCGGTTCTCCGGCCAGGCCAGGTTGAAGTGGGACCGGAAGGTCGCGCCCTCATACTCAAGCCGGAACAGGCCGCGGCGCTGAAGCTCCGGCACCACATGCGTCGTGAAGGCCTCCAGCGCGCCGGGCATGGTCGGCGGGAACAGGATGAAGCCGTCGGCGGCGCGTTCGTGGAACCAGGTCTCGAAATAATCCGCGACCTCCTTCGGCCCGCCCACGACCTCCGCGCCGCCGCGGCTGCGGCGCCAGGTGCGGAAGACGTCGAGCAGTGTGATGCGGTCATCGCCGTAGGAGAGCTTCGCCTGTTCGATGATGGCGGCGGCATCGGGCGGCAGCGCGGCCAGCGCCGGAACCTCGGCTATCCAGGCATCGGGCCGTTCGGCGGAGAGGTCCACGCCCAGCGCGGCGGCGAGGGGCGAGAGGTTGGGCGGCGCCACGGTCAGTTCCTGCACGCGGCGATACAGCGCGTGGCCCTCCGCCTTGGTCCCGCCGACGTAGTAGGCGATGCCGCAGACCAGCGACTGGCTGTCCGGCGCGCGGCCATGCTTGGCTAGGCGGCCCTTGATGTCGGCGTAATAGGCCTTGGCCTTGCCGAGCTGCAGCGCATGGCCGAAGCGGATATCGGCGTAGCGCGCGCCGTATTCCTTCGACCGCTCGCTCTCCCCTGCCGTCAGGATCGGCACCTGGCCCTGCGGCGGGCGCGTGATGTTGAGGGGGCCGGCGACCTGGAACTGCTCGCCGCGGAAATCGATGCGGTGGACGCGGTCCTGGTCCAGGAAGCGGCCGCGATCCTTCTCCGCCACCAGGGCGCCATCCTCCCAGCTGTCCCAGAGCTGGTGGATGATCTCGGTGAATTCGGTCGCGCTGTCGAAGCGCTGGTCGGTGCCCCAATGGGCGTCGCGGCCGAAATTCGCCGCGGCCTCCGGGTCCCGCCCCGTCACCACGTTCAGCGCGATGCGGCCGCCGGAGAGGTGGTCGAGCGTCGCGGTGGCACGGGCGACGTTGAAGGGATGGGCGTAGGTGGTGTTCACCGTCGCGACCACGCCGATCCGCTCCGTGATCGCGGCGACGTAGCCGGCCAAGGTCAGCGCCTCCGGCCGCAGCACCAAATTCGGGTGCTCGGTCTGCTGTTCGGGCAGCCCGACGACGCGGTCCCCGATGAAGTAGAAATCGAGCTTCGCGGCCTCGCTCAGCAGCGCGGTGCGCTTCAGGAAGGCGGGGTCGAAGGTGCCGTCGGCGCGGGCTTCCGGCAGGCGCCACCCCGCGGGGTGGAAGCCGGTGGCCCAGATGGAGAAGCCGAGGCGGATGTGCTGGCGGGGCATGGCGATCTCTCCGGGCGCGTTCAGCGGGCGGCCTGCAACAGGCGCGTCGGCATCACGACCTCATAGGGCTGGGGGCGGATGCTGGGGTCGGTGGCGATCAGGTCATCCTGCAGGCGGGTGATCTCGTCGCGCGTGTAGATGCCATCCCGGCTCAGCCGGTCCGGCAGCCCGGCGGCGACCTGGGCCGTCACCTCCGCCGGCAATTCGGGATAGAGGCGGCGGAGCGTCGCGGTCGCGACCTCCCGGTCATCCAGCAGCAGCGCCTGGGCGCGCAGGATCACCCGCGTGGCGCGGCGGGCCAGGCCCTCATTCTCCTCCAGCCATCGCTGGCGGGCGATGAGGGCGAGGGAGGGGACGTTCTGCGTGCGCCAGTCATAGAGGATGCGGTAGCCCTGGCCTTCCAGCCGCAGGCTGTCGAGATTGCCGAACATGCCGGCGGCGATGCGGTTGGTGTCGAGCGCCGCCTTCTGCGCGGCGCCGACGCCGGCGCCCAGCAGTTCCACGTCGCGCCCGACCTGCAGGCCGCCATCGCGGGCGAAGGCGAGGCGCGCCAGATTCTCCGTCAGGCTGCCGGCGGAGGTGATGCCGACGCGCTGGCCGCGCAGATCAGCCAGGCTGCGCGCGGGCGAATTGGCGCGGACGAGGAGCGAATAGGTGTGGCGGCGATCCAGCGCGAAGGCGATGGCGCCATCGACGTTGCGGTTGCGCAGCCGCACCGCATGTTCCGGCGCGCAGATGCAGTAGGTGATCCCGTTGCCGACCAGCGCCTGCACCGCTGGCGCGCCGCCGCGGAAGTCGACGATGCGCGCCTGGATGCCGGCGTCGGCGAACCAGCCGCGCTCGATGCCGAGCGCTACGGCGGCGGAGGCATCGCCGAGAGAGCCGGCGGTGCCGAAGGTGATCTCCTGTGCGCGGGCCTCCCGCGTCAGCAGCGGCGCGGCGGCGAGGAGAAGAAGGAGGAGGCGGGGGAGCCGCATGGCGTGGACTCTCAGGCTGTGAAGGGTGGTTTCAGTCGAGCTGCGCGCCGGCTTCGCGCACGATGGCGGGCCAGCGCGGCACGTCCTGCGCCAGGCGATCGGCCAGTGCCGCGGGGGTGCCGCCGATGGGCTCGAAACCCTGCGCGGCGAGCTGCGCGGCCACGGCGGGCTCCGCCAGGATGCGGCGGATTTCCGCGTTCAGCCGGCCGATGATCGTAGCGTCCGTGCCGGCGGGCGCGAGGATGCCCTGCCAGGACACGACCTCGAACCCCGTGAGCCCGCTTTCGATGAAGGTCGGCACATCCGGCAGCGCGGGCGATCGCGTGGCGGTGGTGACGCCGAGCGCGCGGATGCGGCCGCCGCGCAGATGTTCCGTCGCGGCGGGCAGGGTCAGGAAGACGGCGTCGATATGGCCGGCGATCAGGTCCTGCAGCGCCGGGCCGCCGCCGCGATAGGGCACATGCGTCCATTCGGCGCCCGCGCGCTTCTTCAGCATTTCCGCCGCGAGGTGGCCGATGCTGCCATTGCCGGGGGAGCCGAGGGTGATGGCGCTCTGCCGCGTCAGCGCGACGAAGTCGGCGAGCGTCGCCGCGGGCAGGGCGTTGCGCACCACCAGGATCTGCGCCGTGCGCACGGTCTGGATTATGGGCGCGTAGTCGCGCAGCGGATCGTAGGAGACGCGGGGGAAGATGGCCGGGTTGATCGCCAGGCTGTCCCAGCCCACCAGCAGCGTGTGGCCATCCGGCCGGGCGCGCGCCACCTGCTCGAAGGCGATGTTGCCGCCGGCGCCGGCGATGTTCTCCACCACCACGGGCTGGCCGAGCGTGTCGGAGAGGTGGCGGGCGATGAGGCGCGCGAGCGGATCGAGGCTGCCGCCCGGCGCGACAGGCACGATGAGGCGGATGGCGCGGTCCGGCCAGGATTGCGCGAAGGCGGGCGCTGACAGCAGGGCGAGGGCGGCGGGCAGCAGGACGCGGCGTTGGATCGGCATGGGATGTCTCGTCACTCGGCGTGGTGCGGGAAGGGCGGAAGGGCCGTCCGCGGGCGACATCGGCTGTTCGAAGCGGCAGCCACGCACCCCCTGTTCCTGCTCACGGTCATCTCCTGCGCTGCGCGGCGGGTCATGCGGACCCCGCCGGCTTGGATGGAAGAAGCATCCTGATCGCGTGGTTTGTCAAATAACACGATCTAAAAAAGTCTAAGATTCGCCGGGCGCTTCCGGTCGGAGCAGGAAGCTGCCGGGGCATGCCCGTTCCGCAGCAAGGATGCGCTGGCGCCGGGGTGGTGGATCAGGATCGTGGCCCGTCTTTGCTGGGAAGTCGGCGGTGCCCGGATGCCGTGGCGCGATGCGGAGGCGGGGCCGGCGGCGGCCGATCGCCTGCCCCGTGCGCTGCCCGGCGGTTTCTCCGCGCACCGGGGTCGTGAAGGTGGATCTGCCGCACCCGATGGGCCTGGAAGCAGAAAAACCTCCGGGCAAGGTGGTGTTTGACGAACAACGGGATTCGGCTGTTATTCGGGGTCGCGCCCGAAGCCCTTCGCCGGCCGCAGGAGAATGCCATGGACTATGACACGCTGACGCTGCGCCCCATCTCCCCGCATCTGGGCGCCGAGGTCAGGGACATCGACATCACCCGGCCGCTGAGCAATCGCCAGGTCGAGGGGCTGCACCATGCGCTGGGCCATTTCGGCGTGCTGTTCTTCCGCGACCAGCGCTTCGACTTCGACAGCCAGAAGCGCTTCGGCCGCTATTTCGGTGACCTCGACATCCACCCGAACACGCCGGGCCCGGCAGGGCATCCGGAGATCCTGCCCATCCATGCCGATGCCACGACGAAGATGATCGCGGGGGAGAAGTGGCACAGCGACGTCTCCTGCTTCCAGGAACCGCCGCTGGGTTCGATCCTGCACCTGCACACCGTGCCGCCGAGCGGGGGCGACACGCTCTTCGCCAGCCTCGGCGCGGCTTATGATGCGCTGTCGCCGCGCATGAAGACCTATCTGGAGGGTCTGACGGCGCATCACTCCGGGGAGAGGAACTACCGCAAGCGCAACCGGCTGAACGGCGTCGATGATCGTGGCCGGGTCTTCCCGGAAGCCGACCATCCCGTGGTGATCCGCCACCCGATCTCCGGCCGCCGCGGCCTCTACGTCAATCGCCTCTTCACCACGCGCATCAACGAACTGCCGGAGGAGGAGGGGGAGGCGCTGCTGCGCTTCCTGTTCGAGCATTGCGAGCGGCCGGACTTCCAGATCCGCTTCCAGTGGCAGCCGGATTCGGTCGCGTTCTGGGACAACCGGGCCGTCCTGCACCTTGCCATCTGGGACTACTACCCGCAGGTGCGCAGCGGCTCCCGCGTGACGGTGAAGGGCGGCAGGATCGCGGCCTGATAGCCCGTCCGGCCACGCCGCTGGCGGCTAAGGGCCTGGTGTTCAGCGCACGGTGAAGCCGATCCAGCGCCCCGCGACGATGACGCCGGCCCAGAGCAGCAGCGATGCCCCGCCGATCACGCGGAAGCTGGCGGGCGGCGGCTGCCTGGCGCCCTGTTCCGGATGGCGGGGCTGCGCCAGCGCGTGGAAGACCAGCGCGTTAAGCCCCGCCAGCAGCAGCAGCGCCAGCTTGATGCGGAAGGCGATGTTGTCGCCGTAGCGGGTGGCGGCGGAGACGAAGAGCAGCGCGCCGCTGGCCAGCGCGACGGCGAAGCCGGCCCAGCTCCAGGGCAGGGCTTCGCGCGTCACCGCCGCCAGGGCACGGCCGCGCCAGGCCAGGCCCAGTAGCCGCAGATCGACATGCGCGATGGTGCCGGCCAGCACGGCCAGGGCGAGGACATGGATGGATTCCAGGGCGGGGAACAGCACCTCCGAATCCTGGATCGCATGGGCCAGCGGCGTTTCCTGCAGCCAGGCCAGGGCGTCGTGCAGCGTGGCCATCTCAGCCTTCCCCCAGATAGGCGATCCAGCGGCCCGCCACCGCGATGCCGGCCCAGACGGCCAGGCTGAGCGTCGCCGTCACGCGCCGCGCCGGGCGGGACCGGCCCGGCCGCGCCAGCAGCACCAGCGCCACGGCCAGCAGCGCGAGCTTCAGCGTGAAGGCGGGGTTGCCGATCTGCCGTTCGGGCTCGGCCAGGATCAGCAGCAACCCGCTGGCCAGAAGCCCAGGCAGGGCCAGCCAGATCACGCGGCGCAGCGGCGCCTGGTCGGCGTCGTCCCGCAGCACGCGCAGCGCCAGCAGCACGGCGGCGCCGGCCAGCGCCGCGACCAGCAGGATGTGCAGGGATTGCAGGGCCGGGATGATCCAGGCCTGGCCGCGCAGCGCGGCGCTGGCGCCGGTCGAGGCGATGCCGGCGATGAGGTCCTCGATCATCGCTCACCCTCCCGCGCCGTAGCTGCGCGACACCAGCCAGAACACGCCGAGCCCTGTGAGCGCCGGCGCCACCCAATCCACGACCAGGCGCCGCGACGGCGCCAGGCCGAGCCGCGACAGGCCGCGCACCGCCATCCAGACCAGGCCGACGAGGAGGAGCTGGCCGATCTCCACGCCGAGGTTGAAGCCGAGGAGCAGCTCCGCCAGGCGCGCGGGCGGCAGGCCCATCTCCACCAGGTCCCGCGCGAAGGCGAAGCCATGCACCAGGCCGAAGCAGGCGGCGATGCCGGCGCGCAGCGGCGCCCGCGCCGGCGCGGCCTGGACCAGCAGCAGGTAGCAGGCGGTGAACAGCGCGGCGCCCAGCAGCAGGGACAGCGGCAGCCCGCCCAGGCCCAGCAGCCGCAGCGCCGCCATGCCCAGCAGCAGCGCGCCCGCGGCCAGTGCGACCGGGCGGCTGCGCCGTGTGGCCTGGACCACGTTCTCCGCCCCGATGACCGCGATGGAGAGCGCGATCAGCGCATCGATGGGCCCGGTATCGGGCCTCACCAGGCCCGTGACCGCGAGGCCGAGCGTGATGCTGTGGCCGAGCGTGAAGCCCGTGATCACCCAGGCCAGGTCCCGCAGCCCGCGGGAGAGCAGCAGCAGGCCGAGCAGGAAGGCGATGTGGTCAGGCCCGGTCAGGATGTGTTCCACGCCCAGCAGCAGGAAGGCGTGGAAGGGCGCGCTCGCCAGCGTGCCCTCGGCCGGCGTCGCCAGCAGCAGGCGCTGGTCGGTGGTGAAGAGCTGTTCGGCGAAGCGCGCTTCTCCGCCCGCCTCGGTGGTGCGGATGCGGGCCAGGCTGACATGCGTCGGCACCAGGTCGAAAAAGGCGTCGGAACGCAGCGCGATGCCGCGGGGCACGGGGCAGGCGAAGGCCATTTCGAAGCGGCGGAAGCCGGGCGAGGCCGGGATCGCGGTGGGCGGCGCCTGCGGGGTGCAGGTTGTGCCTTCCGCCGTCGCGCCCAGGCGGGGCAGAAGGTAGGTGGCGATGGAAGCGTCGCGCGCGGCGGGGTCGATGCGCCGCGCCTCCTGCTCCGGCAGCGTCACGGTCACGCGCACCAGGCGGTCCGCGATCTCCCACGCCATGTGGCTTTCGCTGCGGCTATGCGCCTGGGCCAGACCGGGTGCGGCCAGCAGCAGCGCGGCCAGCAGCAGGCGCCTCATGGTGCCGCGCCCTCCGCCAGCAGGATGGTCGCGCGGGCGCGCAGGAAGCGGAGGTATTCGGCGTAGAGCGCCTCCCGCGCCTCCCGCCGCGCATCGGCCAGGACGCGGGTGCGGACCGTCTCGAAGGGCAGCAGCCGCGCGGGTTCCCGCGCGCCGCCCCGCAGCAGGTGCAGCGCGCCGTTGGCGGCGATGGGGGCGGGGACCTCGCCGGGCGCGATCGCCCGCGCGGCCGCGTGCAGGGAAGGGGCGAGCAGGCGCAGGATCGCCGCTTCCGGCTGTGGCGTCCCGTCCAGGCGTGGGTCGGCCTGCAGGCCGAAGCGGGCGGCGACCTCGCCGGCCGGCTCCCCGGCGCGCAGCGCCGCCGCCGCGGCCTCCACGCGCGATGCCAGTGCCGCCAGGGGTTCCTCCGGCGTCGGCGTGGCGCTGAGGAGATGCAGGCCGAGGCGCGGTTCGCTGGCGTAGCGGGATGCGTCGCGCTGCCAGCGTTCGCGCAGCGCCGCTTCCTCGATGGTACGGGCCTGGGCGTCGGCGGCGATCTGCTCCTGCACCGCGGCGACCAGCGCTTCGCGCACCGCGGGGTGGGAAGCGGGGAGGCCGACCTCCAGCCCGCGCTGCACCAGCAATTCCTCCGCCAGCATCGCCTCCAGCACCGCCTGGCGCTGGGCTGGTGTCGCGGCATCGGGCGTGACGCCGTGCTCGGCTTCCAGCTGCGCCGCGAAATCGCTGCGGAGGATCAGGCCGTCATTCACCCGCGCCAGCGCGCCCGGCGGCACGGCGACCGCTTCCGCGGGCGCCGCGGTCGCGTCGAACAGGCCGATGGCGGCCAGGCCCAGCCCGGCCAGCGCACCGGCCGCCAGCAGGCCGAGGGAGCGAGCCTCCTGCATCGATCAGGGCCGCGCGGGCTGCACGGTGGAGGGCTCCGCCTGCGGCGCGGCGGTGGTCAGCACCTCCCCGGTCGCGACCTTGCGGAGCTGCCGGAACTGGCCGCCCTGTTCGCCGCTGCGCAGCGGGTTGATGCTGATCTCGATCCGGTCGCCGGGGGACAGCGACCGGCGGCTCCATCCCAGGCGGCTGAGCGGGCCGGGGCTGGTGGAGAGCTCGACCGTCCAGAGATCCTCCTCCGCGCTGCCGGGCGTGCCGTCCGGGCGGTCGTTGAAGAACCAGATCATCACATGCGGCGCGGTCCACTGGAATTCGCGCACCGTGCCGTTCAGCGTGCGGGGCTGGGACGGATCGTACATGGCGAAGGAATGGTGCGCGCCGGCGGGCGTGGCGAAGGGCGCGGCGGCGGCGGCCAGCAGCAGGGCGCGGCGGGTCTGGCGGTGCATGGCGGGCATTCCTGTCAGCGGCGTTGCGTGGGCAGCGGCGCGCCGCCCGGGTCCTGCGCGATGGGGACGAAGACGTGGTTGCCGCGTGCATCGACCTCCGCGCGGAACTCGCCCTGGCGGCAGGAGGATTCGATGAAGTCGTCCGACCGGTTGCGGGACCGCACGAAGCTCTTGGTGATGCGCCAGGGCTCCGTCAGCACCCTCGGCGCGTGCACTTCGAGGTCGAACTCCAGGCGGTTGGGCTCGGCCAGGCCGATACGCTCGATGATCCGCATGTCGCCGTTGTTGGGGATGCCGACGGCCTGGCCGAGCGGGATGAAGACCTGCGGCAGGATGTTCACCGTCTCCACCACCAGCGCGTCGCCGTCCCACCGGCCGATGGAATGGCCGTTGAAGGTGGCGTCGCCATCCTCCGGATGGCCGCGGCCATCGGTCCAGATGCGGCGCAGGCGGTTGCCGTCGAATTCGCCGAGGATCGTCACGCGGCCCGGCGTGAAGAGGATCTCCAGCGGGTTGCGCGTCATGACGATGTGGTTCGGCATGCCTTCCGGCAGGCAGTTGGTGTAGAGCTGGTTCGGCCTGCCGGCGCGTTCCAGCGCGCGCTGTTCCTCGATGTAGGCGGCGGCTTCTGGCGTGAAGGGCGGCTGCCAGCTGTTGAAGGCGAAGTGGCGATGGCGCGTGTCCAGCAGCCAGATGCCGCTCCAATCCGGCAGCCGGCCGATCGCGGCCCAATCCGCCGCGGTGGGGGCGGGGTTCTGGATGCGCGGCTGCTGCGCCGGCGCGGCGAGCGGCGCGAGGCACGCGAGTGCGAGCAAGGCGGGGCGAAGCGATCGCATCGGGGTCCTCCTAGGCAGGGTGGTGGCAGGCGAGGACGCGGCCCTCGCCGACCGGGACCAGGGCCGGGGCCTCCGCCCTGCAGAGCGCGGTGGCGGCGGCGCAGCGCGTGTGGAAGCGGCAGCCCGGCGGCGGGCGGCTGGGGGAGGGGATCTCGCCCGCGATCGGCACGAAGCCGCGGCGCAGCGCGGGATCGGGTTCCGGGATCGCGGCGATCAGGGCGCGGGTGTAGTGGTGCGCCGGCCGCGCGAAGATCGCCTCCGCCGGACCGGCTTCCACCAGCCGTCCGAGATACATCACGCCGATGCGGTCCGAGATGTGGCGGACGATGTTCAGCCCGTGGCTGATGAAGAGGTAGGTGAGGCCGCGCTTCGCCTTCAGGTCCTGCAGCAGGTTCACCACCTGCGCCTGCACGGAGACATCGAGCGCCGCGACCGCTTCGTCCAGCAGCACCAGGTCCGGGTTGACCGCCAGCGCGCGCGCGATGGCCACGCGCTGTCGCTGGCCGCCGGAGAGCTGGTGCGGATAGCGCGCGGTCCAGGCGGGATCGAGGCCCACCTGTTCCAGCAGCGCGGCCGCTTCGCGCAGGCGTTCCACGCGCGGCTGGCTGGCGTGGACGGCCAGCGGTTCCGCGATGATCTCGCCCACGGTCCAGCGCGGGTCGATGGAGCCGAAGGGGTCCTGGAAGACCATCTGCATGTGCCGTCGTGCCGCGCGCAGCGCCGGGCCACGCAGCGCGCCGAGGTCCTGCCCCGCGACGCGCACTTCCCCCTGTGTCGGCCGTTCGAGGCCGAGGACGAGGCGCGCGAGGGTCGATTTGCCGCAGCCGGATTCACCGACCAGGCCGAAGGTCTCGCCGCGATGGATCGTCAGGTCCACGCCATCCACGGCGCGCACCACGCGCCCGCGAGCCCAGGGCCAGGCGGCGGTCAGCGGATAGTGGCGGGATACGCCGGCGAGGGTGACGATGGGTTCGTCCGAGGCTGGCGCGGCGATGTCCGCCTGCGTGACGAGCTTGGGCGCGGGCTCCGGCTCATCGGGGTGCCAGCAGGCCAGGCGCGCGCCGTTACGCGTCTCAAGCGGCGGCGCGTGGCTGGCGCAGATGGCACTCGCGACGGGGCAGCGGGGGTGGAAGCGGCAGCCGCCGGGCGGGTCCGCCAGGCTCGGGATGCTGCCCTCGATCGCCGGCAGGCGGCTGCCGCGCCGCGTGGCGGTGCCGACGACGGAACGCAGCAGGCCGCGCGTATAGGGATGGGCGGGGGCAGCGAAGAGGCGCTGGACCGGCGCATCCTCCACCACGCGGCCCGCATACATGACGACGACGCGGTCCGCGATCTCCGCCGCGATGCCGAGGTCATGGGTGATGAGCAGGATCGCCATGCCGGTCTCGGCCTGGAGGTCCTTCAGCAGCGCCAGGATCTGCGCCTGGATGGTGACGTCGAGCGCGGTGGTCGGTTCATCCGCGATCAGCAGGCGCGGGTTGCAGGCCAGGGCCATGGCGATCATCGCGCGCTGGCGCATGCCGCCGCTGAGTTGGTGCGGGAACTGGTCGAAGCGCTGGTCGGGATCGGGGATGTGGACGCGCTTCAGCAGCGCCACCGCTTCCCGCCGCGCCGCATCCTGGCGCAGGCCACGATGGCGGCGCAGTACCTCCGCGATCTGCGCGCCGATGCTGAAGACGGGGTCGAAGGCCGTCATCGGTTCCTGGAAGACCATGCCGATACGCCGGCCGCGGAGATCCGCCATCTGCCGCTGCGTCAGCCGCGCCAGGTCCTGGCCCTCGAAGCGCAGGCTGCCCGCGGTGATGGTGCCGCCGCGATGGTCGATGAGGCGCGTCACCGCCATGGCCGTCACCGTCTTGCCGCTGCCGGATTCACCGACGAGGCAGACCGTCTCCCGCTCCGCGATGGCGAGATCGACGCCCGCCATGACAGTGAGCGGGCCGGTGGGCGTCGAGACATCGACGGCGAGGCCAGTGATGTCGAGCAGCTCGGCCATGGTCAGAAGCGCCCCATCCGCGGGTCGAGCCGGTTGCGCAGCGCATCGCCCAGCAGGTTGACGGAGACGACCAGCGCCGTGATGGCGAGGCCCGGGAAGGTGGCGAACCACCAGGCGACGGTCAGGTAGTTGCGGCCCTGGCTCAGCAGGAAACCCCAATCCGGTTCGTCATCGATGACGCCGAGGCCGATGAAGCTGAGGCCGGAGCCCAGCAGGATGGAGAAGCCGATGCCGAGCGTCCCCACCACCAGCATCTGCGACAGCGTGTGCGGCAGGACATGGCCGAGCAGGATGAGGCGATGCGGGCTGCCGATGGCGCGCGAGGCCTCGATGAAGGGCCGCGCCTTCACCGCCAGTACCTGGGCGCGCATGACGCGGGCGTAGCGCGGCAGGGTGACCAGGCCGACGGCGATGATGGTGTTGGTCAGGCTGGGGCCGAGCGCCGCGGCCAGGATGATGGCCAGCAGGATGTCCGGCACCGACATCCAGACATCGAGCAGCCGCATCAGCACGCCATCCACCACCCCGCCGGCATAGCCGGAGACGAGGCCGAGCAGCCCGCCGAGCAACCCACCGACCAGCACGGCGCAAGCGCCCATCAGCAGGGATTGCCGCGCACCATGGATCACCAGGCTCAGCACGTCCCGCCCGAAATGGTCGGTGCCGAGCCAGTGTTCGGCGCCGGGTGGCTGGAGGATGGCATAGCTGTCCATGTCCGTCGGCGCGTAGGGCGCGATCCATTCGGGCGCGATCCCGCAGGCCAGGATGGCGGCGACCACCAGCAGCGGCAGCAGGATGCGCGGCCGCAGCAGCGCCGGCAGCGGGCGGCGTGGGCGCGAGGCGCGCTTCGCCTCCGGCAGCGGCAGCTCGACTTCCGCGATGGCGACACGCTCCAGCATCGGTCAGGCCCCCGGCCGCACGCGGCGGTCGATCATGGTGTAGGAGAGGTCTACCACCAGGTTGATCAGCACGAAGAAGACGGAGGCGAAGAGGACGGCGCCCTGCACGACGGGGATGTCCTTCACGCCGATCGCTTCCACCAGCAGCCGCCCGATGCCCTGGCGGGCGAAGAGCGTTTCCACCACGACGGCGCCCGACAGCAATTCGCCGACAAGGATGCCGAGCAGCGTGACCACGGGGATCAGCGCGTTGCGCAGCACGTGGCGGTACAGCACCTGGCGTTCCAGCAGCCCCTTGCCGCGCAAGGTGGTGACGAAGGGCTCGTCCAGCACATCCAGCACGCTGTCGCGGACCATGCGCATCAGCCGCCCGCCGGCGATGAGGCCGAGGCAGGACATGGGCAGGATGAGCTGCGCGAAGCTGCCATTGCCGATGGCAGGCAGCCATTGCAGCGTGACCGAGAAAATCAGGATCAGCAGGATGCCGCGCCAGAAGGACGGCATGGATGTCAGGAACAGCATGACGGACTGGATCGTTTGGTCGATCACGCGGCCACGGTTCACGGCGGCGAGGATGCCGAGGCCGACGCCGCTGACCACGGCGATGGCGACGGCGCCAATGGTCAGCGAGAGCGTCGCTGGGAATTGCGCCCAGAGCCGATTGAACACCGGCTCCCGCGTTGTGAAGGAGGTGCCGAGTTCGCCCCGCGGCAGGCCGGCGAGGTAGGAGAGGTACTGGTCCCAGATCGGGCGATCCGTGCCGAGATGGGCGCGGATGCGCGCGATGGTTTCCTCCGTCGCATCGTCACCGGCGATCAGCACGGCGGGATCGCCAGGCAGCCAGTAGAGGATCAGGAACACCAGGGTGATGGTGCCGAAGACGACGAGGGCGGCACCGCCGAGGCGACGGAGGAGGAAGGCCATCAGCCGGCGATCCAGGCACCGTGGAATTCCGGGAAGCCATGCGCATCGATGGTGATGCCCTGAACCTCCCGCAGCGATGCGATGTTGTAGAGCAGCACGTAGATCGGGATGGCATAGGCCCGCTCCACCAGCTTGCGCTGGACGCGGTGGTAGAGGGCGATGCGCCGTGCCGGATCGGCCTCCCGCGTCCCGGCGACCAGCCATTCGCTGATCTCCGCATCATTGACCTTGGAGATGGAGGCGCGGGCGCGGCCGGCGGGGTGGTGCAGGCGGCGGAGCACGTCGGGGTCCGGCGCGAACTGGCTGGCACCGCCGAGGTCGTAGTCGTTGTTCGACAGCTTCTCCCGGTAGGTGCTGTTGGGCTGGCTGTCGATGGAGAGGTCGAAGCCCGTGCGCTGCACCTGGCGGCGGACAAGCTGGATGACGTCCAGCCGCTTCTCCCGGTTGCCCTGCGTGTCGGCGAAGCTGATGGTCAGGCGCCTGCCATCCTTCTCGCGGATGCCGCGCGCGCCGGGGCGCCAGCCCGCGCGGTCCAGCAGCTGCGCGGCCAGGGCAGGATCGTGCTTCCAGGACCCTGCCAGTTCCCGGTCCGCGGAGGCGAAGAGGCCAGGGGAGAGCGGCGCCCAGGCGCGGGGCTGGGTGCCGAGGTAGATGACGCGCGTGATGGCATCGACATCGATCGAAAGCTGGAAGGCGCGGCGGACATCGTCGTCGTTCCAGGGCGCCTTCGCGACATTCGGGTAGAGCGTGTAGTTGTTGTTCAGCAGCTCCTTCTCGATCAGCCGGAAGGCGGGGTTGGCGCGGAAGCCCAGGATGTGCTGCGGCGGCAGCGCATCCACCGCCTGCACCTGGC
This sequence comes from Falsiroseomonas ponticola, assembly GCF_016805305.1. Classification (GTDB taxonomy): domain Bacteria; phylum Pseudomonadota; class Alphaproteobacteria; order Acetobacterales; family Acetobacteraceae; genus Falsiroseomonas; species Falsiroseomonas ponticola. Next base: position 37,689 of record NZ_JAERQN010000005.1, read on the forward strand.
GGCTCTGCAGCGCGGCGACGCGGGTTGATTCCTCCGGCACGTTGCGGAAGACGATGCGGTCCAGGAAGGGCGCGCCCTCATGCGTCGCGGTCGGCGGCGCCCAGGCATAGTCCGCGTTGCGCGCGATGGTGATGTCCACGCCCTGGTTCAGGGAGACGAAGCGGAAGGGGCCGGTGCCCACGGGATTCTGCGCGATGGCATCGCCGTGGCGTTGCAGCGCGGTGGGGGAGATGATGGCGAGCGTGGTCTTGGAGAGGTTGCGCAGCAGCGGCGCGTAGGGCTCCGACAGGCGGATGCGGAGCGTATCCTCCGCCAGCACATCGGTGCCGAGATAGGGGCCGAGGTCGATCAGCGCCGCGAGCGCATTGCGTGGATCGGCCACGCGATCCAGGTTGACCTTCACCGCAGCGGCATCGAAGGGCGTGCCGTCATGGAAGCGCACGCCGGGGCGCAGGCGGAAGGTATAGGCGGTGCCGTCCGGGGAAACCGTCCAGGACGCGGCGAGCCAGGGCGCGACATCGCCATCCGGCTTCAGCACGACCAGGCTGTCGAAGAGGGAGCGGATCACGCGCGCATGCGGCGCGAAGCTGGAATTGTGCGGATCGAGCACGAAGCTGGCGACGGCGGCGCCATCCAGCCCGAAGGCGAGTTCACCGCCCCGGCGCGGCGCCGGCTGGGCACCGGCATGGCGGGGCAGGAGCAGCGGCGCGCCGAGCAAGGCGGCGGCCTGGCGGCGGGTGATCGTCATGGTTCGTGATCCCGGCAGGGGAGAAAGGGAGGTGCCCCGCCGCACGGCGGGGCGCGGGGCGGCTCAGAGGTCGGCGTAGAGCCGCTCATCGGCGATCAGGACGCGTTCCATCACGCGCGGGAAATCGCCGTAGTTGCGCACGGCGTAGTGGACCGCCGCGCGGTTGTCCCAGAAGGCCAGCGCGCCCGGCGTCCAGGAGAAGCGGACCTGGTATTCGAGGCGGCGGTACTGGTCGAGGATGATGGTCAGCAGCTCCGCATTCTCGGCGCGGTCGAGGCCGATGAGGTGCGGCTTCTGCGTGTAGTTGACCCAGAGGATCTTCTGCCCGGTCTCCCGGTGGGTGCGCACCACGGGATGGGCGACGATGGGATAGTCATGCCCGCCCTTCAGCAGGGCGCTGCGATAATCATGCGTGACGTGCAGCCCCTCCAGCCGCTGCTTCACATCGTCCGGCAGCCCCTGCCAGGCGAGGTGCGCATCGACCCAGACGGTGTCGCCGCCGGTCTCCGGGATGGTGACGGCGCGCAGGATCGCGCCCCAGGCGGGCACCAGGCGCCAGCTCGTATCCGTGTGGTAGCCGTCGCGCACATCATCCTCGACGCGGATGCGCGTCTGCTCGATGGAGCGGGAGGCTTCCGGCGTGATCGCGTGGATGGCTGGCTTGTCGGCTTCCGGGCGCTTGGTACTGGGGTGGGTGTAGAGCGGGCCGAACTGCCGGGCGAAGGCTTCCTGCTGCGCGCGGTCCAGGTGCTGGTCGCGGAAGAAGACGACCTTGTAGCGCAGCACGGCTGCGCGCAGCGCCGCCACCGCGTCGCTGTCCAGCGGACGCTTCAGGTCGATGTCGCTGATCTCCGCGCCGATCGTGGGCTGGAGGGGACGGACCGTGAAGGCGGCGCGGCCGAGCCGGGCGGCGAGTGATTGGGTGGTGCTCATGGCGGTGTTCCTCGGTTGGTTGGGGGGGGGGGTGGATAAATATCGATAGAAATAGTGGGAAATAGGCCAGCACGGCGGCCGGGCGTTGAACAGGCGCGCGCGTCGCCGCCCGCGCCGGCGCGTCCTATTCGGCCGCGGCCAGCGGCGCCGTCTTCTGGCGGGCAGCGACCAGTTCCCGCACCCGCGGCAGCAATTCGCGGCCGTACTGGATGGCGTCCACCAGCGGATCGAAGCCGCGGATCAGGAAGGTGGAGATGCCGAGGTCCCAGTAGTCCAGCAGCGCTTCCGCCACCTGGTCCGGCGTGCCGACCAGGCCGGTGGAATTGCCGGAAGCGCCGGTCAGGGCCGCGATCTCCGTCCAGAGGCGCTTGTCGAGCCGCTTGCCCTGCGCCGCGGCGGCGAGGAGGCGGCGCGAGCCTTCATTCGCGGGCGCGCCGACGACGCCCTGGCGCGCATTGTGGGGCGCGCGGGCGCTGCCACCGGCCTCCCGCAGCGACTTGGCGCGCGCCAGGATCGCATCCGCCTTGGCCCAGGCCTTCTCCTCGGTCTCCGCCAGCACGGGGCGGAGCGAGAGGCTGAAGCGCGGCGTGCGGCCATGGAGTGCGGCGGCGGCGCGGACGCGGGCGACGAGTTCGCGCACCTGGTCGAGCGTCTCGCCCCAGAGCGCATAGGCATCGGCATGCTTGCCCGCCACCGGCAGCGCGGCATCGGAAGCGCCGCCGAAATAGACGGGGATGCCGGCGGCGTTGAAGGGCTTCACGTCCGAATAGCCGCGCTTGACGGTGTAGTAGCGGCCCGCATGGTCGAAGGGCGTCGTCGCGGTCCATTGCTGGCGCACCACGTCCAGGTATTCGCTGGTGCGGGCGTAGCGCTCATCCTTCGTCAGGTGGTCGCCATCCTGCGCGAGTTCGGTGTCGTTGCCGCCGGTGATGATGTGGACGGCGACGCGGCCGCGGCTGAACTGGTCCAGCGTCGCGAATTGCCGCGCGGCCAGCGTCGGCGCGGTGAAGCCCGGGCGATGCGCCACCAGCACGCCGAGCCGCTGCGTCGCGTGCAGCACATCCTGCGCGATGAGGATGCTCTCCGCGGAGTTGGAGTGGAAAGCGACCAGCACGCGGTCGAAGCCCACGGCTTCCTGCGCCGTGGCGCTGGCGCGGATGAAGTCGGGGTCCAGCGCAGGGCCGCTGCGCCGTATGGTTTCCGACGAATTGTGATGGCCGACATAGCCGATGAATTCGAGGCTCATGGATCTGCGTCTCCTGGATGGCGGGTTCGAGTCAGCACGAAGACGGCGGGAAGCGGGATTAAAAAGCGACAACAAGACGTGCTTAGCAAAAAACGCGACAACCAAACGTGCAACATGCTCCCGGCGAGGCCATCGGGCGAAGGACCAGCCACCGCCCGGATGGCCGATACCGTCAGTCCGCGCGGATTCCGGCCGCGCGCACCACCTCCCGCCACCGCGGCAGGTTCTCCGCCACCGTCGCGGCCAGCGCCTCCGGCGGGCCGGCCACGACCTCGAAGCCCTGGTCTTCCAGCCTGGCGCGCACGGCCGGTTCCTCCAGCACCCGCAGGACCGCGTCATGCAGGCGGCGGATGATGGCGGGCGGCGTGCCGGCGGGGGCGAAGAGGCCCTGCCAGTTGGTGACGTCGAAGCCCGGCACGCCCTGTTCCGCCACCGTCGGCACATCGGGCAGCGCGGCGGCACGGCCCGGCGTGCTGACGGCCACGGCGCGCAGCGCGCCGGCGCGGATATGCGGCACCGCGGGGGCCAGCGTGACCCAGACGCCATCGACATGCCCCGCCAGCACATCCGCCACCGCCGGGCCGCCGCCGCGATAGGGCACATGCGCCCAGTTCGCGCCCGTGCGGAGTTGCAGCAGCGCGCCGGCCAGGTGGCCGCTGCTGGCATTGCCGGGGGAGGCGATGTTCAGGCGGCCGTCCCGCGCCCGCGCCAGGGCGATGAAATCCTGCAGCGTCGCGGGCGGCAGGTCCCGCCGCAGGGCCAGCACCTGCGCCGCCCGCGTCAGCAGCATCACGGGCGCGAAGGAGGTCTCGGCATGGTAGCGCAGCCCCTCGAACAGCGCGGGGTTCACGGTCAGGCTGTCGGGCGCCAGCAGCAGGGTGTGGCCATCCGGCGGCGACCCCGCGACGAGTTCGAAGCCGAGGTTGCTCGCCGCACCCGGGCGGTTCTCCACCAGCACGGGCTGGCCGAGCCCGTCCCGCAGCCGTTCCGCCACGATCCGCGCCAGCGTGTCCAGGCTGCCGCCCGGGGCGACGGGCACGATGATGCGCACGGGGCGGGTGGGCCAGGCCGGGTTCGCCGCCGCCGGCGCGGCAAGGGCCAGCGCGCCGCCCAGGGCCAGCAGCGACCGGCGTGTGGTGGAACCCTCCCTCATGCCGCCACGCCCTGCCGCGCGGCGGGGGATGGCCGCAATACGCGGAAGCGCGCATCGCCATCGCGTTCGATCTGCGCGGGCAGGCCGAATTCCCAGTCGAGGTAGCGGCGCTTCTCCGCCGCCTGGCGTTCCGGCGGATGCTGCGCGGGGGCCAGCCAGACATCGTCATCCGCCAGCAGCCTGGCGCCGCCGGTCTCCACGACGAAGCCCGCATCGCGCCAGGCATCCAGGCCGCCCAGCAGCACGCGCACCTGCCGTCCCGTGGCGGCAAGCTCCTGCGCGGCCAGCGCGGCCTGCCATGCCTCGGTCGCGGTGATGACGACGAGGGTGGCGGAAGGCGCGTGGGTCGCGACAACAGGGATCAGCCGCGTGCGGGTGGTGAACCAGGCGCCGGGGATATGGCCGGCGCGGAAGGCGCGGCTGGAGCCGATGTCGAAGACCGTGGCGCCGCGGGCGAGTTCGTCGCGCAGCCGCGGCGCATCGATCCAGTCCGTGGCGAGTGGTGCGGGAAGCAACACCTGGCGTCGCTCCGGCCCCACCTCCAGCCCGCCGAGCGCGCCGGCGGCGGCGAGCCCGCCTTCCAGCACGACCACATCGGTCCAGCCCATCTGGATCAGCCAGGCGGCGGTGACGGGGGCGCGCACGCCTTCGCCATCCGCCAGCACGATGCGGGACCGCAGCGTGCCGACATAGGCATCCGTCGCCTGCACCAGTTGCCCGCCGGGCGCGGACCGGAAGCCGGGCAGGTGGCCGGCGCGGTATTCCTCCGGGCTGCGGACATCGAGGAAGTAGGTGGTGCGGTCGCCATCCTCCGCCTGCCAGCGCGCGATGGTGGCGGCATCCACGCGCCGCAGCCCCAGGCGGCGCGCCAGCGTGGCGGCGGCGTCGCGCGCCCAGGCCAGGGTCTCGGCGCCGGGGGGCGGCACGCTGGCGGTCTCGCCGTGGGCCAGCGACAGGCCGGCGAATTCCCAGCCCATGGTGCCGTTCTCCAGCGCCGCGACGGGGTTGGGCAGGCCGGCATTGATCAGCGCCTGCGCGCCGATGATGCTGCGCGTGCGCCCGGCGCAGTTCACCACCACCAGCGTGGCGGGATCCGGCGCGGCTTCGCGCGCGCGCAGCACCAGCTCCGCGCCCGGGCAATCCAGCGCGCCGGGGATGCTCATGACGCGGAATTCGGGCAAGGGGCGGCTGTCCAGCACCACCAGGTCCCGCCCTTCCTGGCGCAGCCGATGCACGGCCTCCGCGCCCAGATGCGGCGTGCCGGCCTGCTGTTCCACCACCTCGCCGAAGGCCTTGCTGGGCACGTTGGTGCCCGTGAAGACCTCGTATCCCGCCTCCGCCCAGCCGCGCAGGCCGCCGGCCAGCGCGGCGACGTTCCAGTAGCCGAGCCGTGCCAGGCGCGTGGCGCCGGGGTGCAGCAGCGTGCCATCGCCATCCGTCAGCACGATGCGCGTGGATCGCCGCGGCACCAGCGCGGCGATGATGCCCTCGAGGCGCGAGAGCGGCGCGGGCACGGCGAAGAGGGGATGGCCTTCCTGCGCGAAGGCGCCTTCCTCCCGCAGGTCGAGCAGCGCGATCTCCTCCCCATCCGTGATGGCGGCCTTCACCGCCTGGGGGGGCAGCAGCGGGGCGCGGATCGGCGCGGGCGGGCCGAAGCGTTCCGGCCTGCCGCCCTCCGGCCCCGGGAAGCGCACGCGGTCATGCTGCCGGTCGAGGGCGAGGCCGTAGAAATGCAGGTGCAGCGCGGGGGTGCGGCTGGCGGAGGCCAGGCTGTGCACCTCCTCCGGCAGCAGGGTCAGCACGCCGCCGGGGCCGACCTCCACCTGGCGGACGACCTCCAGCGCCTCGGTGCCCGGGGTGGCGCCGGGGCGGCGGTGGAAGACCGTGTTGCGTTCCACGCCGCGGACACCGGCGATGATCGCCCAGGCGCCATGGTCATGCGGCGGCACCACCGGCCCGGCCACATGGACGGAGGCGTAGAGGGCGAAGCGGCCATCCGCATCCTTCGCCAGGCGGTAGATCGCGCCGCCCTTCGGGCCGGGCGGGAAGTGGTCCGCCGGGAACAGATCCTCCTGCTGCGCGAGCGCGATCAGAAGGTCGGCGATGCGGCCGAGGCCGGCGCGGGTGACGCCATGCGCACGCTCGATCCCGCGCGCGCGCTCCACCAGCGCGGCGATGGCGGCCGCGCGGCGCGTGAGGAGGGAGGGTGGCGGGTCGCCCGTGGCGAGCGCGAGGGCGGGGGACATGAGCGGTGCCTCCGGCATCAGGACAGCAGCGGCGCGTCGTGCGCCGCCTCCGGCACGAGGGTGGTGGCGGGGGGGTGATGGAGGGCGACGGCGTCGGCCAGGCCATCGCGCAGCCAGCTTGCGGCATCGGGTACCTGGCCGGCGGCACCCAGGATGACGGGGCCGCCAAAGGCATCGCGCAGTGCGGCGATGGGCGCTTCCGCCCCCGCCCGGCCCAGGGCTTCCAGGCGCAGCCACGCCAGCCCCGCCGGCCGCAGGCCGCGCAGCAGCGCCAGGGCGGCGGGCAGGGCGGGCAGGGAGGCCAGGCCATCCGGCCAGGGCAGCACCAGCCCCGTACGGCCCGGCCCGGCCACGCGGGCGACGGCCAGCGCGACCTCGATCGGCAGGCGGGCCCGGTCCTCCGCCGTGCCGCCATGGGGGGCGGGGCGGTGATTGGCCTCGGGGTCCAGGAACTGGTGCAGCAGGCCGCCGCCGCCGGCATGCACCTCCACCGCGTCGAAGCCCGCCTGGCGGGCGCGGCGCGCGGCTTCGGCGAAGTGCCGGGCCAGGCCGGGCAATTCGTCCTCGCGCAGCGCGCGGGGGTGGGCGAAGGGGCGCCAGCCGGCCCAGGTTTCCAGCCCGCCTTCCGCGGCGATGGCGGGGGGCGCGACGGGCGTGCCGCCGCCGGGCTGGGCCAGGGGATGGGACAGGCGGCCCGCATGCCACAGCGGCAGCGCGGCCGGCACGCCATCCGTCGCGCAGGCATCGGTGAAGTGGCGCCAGGCGGTGGTATCGGCGTCCCGCCAGATGCCGGCGGCCTCATCCGGCCCGGCGCCTTCCGGGACGATCCAGGCCGGCGGCGCCAAGGCCAGCGCGACCCCCGGCTGCACGGGCTGGCCCCGGCGGAGCCCGGCCTGCACGAGGCGGCCGCGGAGGGCCAGGTCCCCCAGTGCCAGCGGACGGTCGAGGATCTGGTCATCGCGCATGGGCGGACTCCGGCATGACGGGGGTGGGGGAGGGCGACGCCCGGCCGCGCAGGCGGTGCGCCGCGGCGGCCATCGCGGCCGGGCCCGGGAAGCGGCGCCCGTGCAGGGCGGCGAAGGCCGGATCGATGGCGCGGAAGGTCCAGCCGCCGGCATGGCCGAGGGCGACGCCGATGAAGCGGCCATCGATAACGACGGGACGGGAGGTTTCGAGTGCCGCGATGCGGTCGATGGCAGGGGTACGGTCTGCGGCAGGGCCACGGCGATGGCGCCCTCACGAACAGGGTATCGGGTGGGTCGGGGCAGGGGCCAGCGCGGCCCTCGCCCCGGCGGGTTCAGCCTTGGGCGGAACCCGGACAGCGCCGGCGGCAGGGTGTGCGGGGCGGCGTCACGGCCCCACCACCCGGCCGAGGCCCAGGGCGGTGAGCACGAGCAGCGTGGCGACGGCCACGGCGCCAGCGCGCAGGACCAGGCCGAGGCCTTCCCGGCCCAGGATGCCGGGGGCGCTGCGTGGGGTGCGACCCTCGGCGACGGCCGGGAAAAGACGCGAAAGCATGCTGCTCGTCCCTGGTCCGAGGTTGCGTGGGAGACGTAGCGTAGTTTCACGACGTAGAAACTGTCAATAAGTAAAACACCACGAGATAGCGGCAATAAGATCGCCGCGCCGGCAGGCAGCGGCGCCCGAATGCGTGGCAGGACCATCGCCGGCGGCGATGGAATCCGGGATGGAATTGGCGCCCCAAGGGGATTCGCCGGCACTTCCTTGCCCGACACCATCCAGGATCGTGTTTTCAGTTGACCCCTGGCTGGCTGTGGTGGTCCGTTGGCGCGTCCATCCGTCGAGGAGACCGCCATGCGTTGCATCGCCACGCCGCAGGCCCCGGCGCTGGTCGCCGCCAAGCCCTTCCCGGGCCCCGCCTGAATGGCCGGCCCCGTCATCGCCGTCATCGGCGCCGGCTTCAGCGGCACGCTGGTCACGCTGCACCTGCTGCGGCGATGTCCGCCCGGCACGCGGGTGGTGCTGCTGGAACGGAACCGGCGCTTCGCCTGCGGCCAGGCCTATGCGACGGACAATGCGAACCACCTGCTGAACGTGCCGGCGGCGCGGATGAGCGCCTTCCGCGACCGGCCGGACGACTTCCTGCAATGGCTGCGGGGGCGCGAGGGGGAAGACGCGCCCGGCCCGCAATCCTTCGTCTCCCGCGGGCTCTATGGCGACTACATCCGCCATCTCCTCAATGCGGAGCTGGGGCGGGGCGGCGGCGCGCTGGCGCTGGAACGCGCCGATGTGCTGGCACTGGACCCACAGGACGGGGAGCTGCGCCTGACGCTGGACCGCGGGCGCTGCCTGCGGGCGAGCATGGCCATCCTGGCGGTCGGCAATTTCCCGCCGGAACCGCCGCCCGGGCTGGATGCGGCATCGCGCGCCGCGCCGTGGTACCGCGCCGATCCCTGGGCGGCGGATGCGCTGGCGGGGCTGGACCCGGATGCGCCGGTGCTGCTGGTGGGCACGGGGCTCACCACCGTGGATCTCGTGGTGTCGCTGCTCGATGCCGGGCATCGCGGGCCGATCCACGCGCTGTCCCGCCGGGGGCTGCTGCCGCGCATCCATGTGCCCGGCGCCCCGGCCTCCCCGCCCTCGACCTCGCTGCCCACCGACCTGCTGGCGCTGCTGCGCCTGGTGCGGCGGGAAGCGGCGCGCCGCGCGCAGGAGGGGCTGCCCTGGCAGCCGCTGGTGGATTCGCTGCGGCCCTTCACGCAGGACCTCTGGCAGACGCTGCCGGCGGCCGAGAAGGCGCGCTTCCTGCGGCATTTGCGCCCCTGGTGGGACGTGCATCGCCACCGCATGGCGGGGCCCGTGGCCGCGCGCATCGCGGCCGCGCGGGCCAGCGGCCAGCTTTCCATCCATGCCGGCCGCATCCGGGCGACGGAGGAGGCCGCCGATGGCAGCGTGACGCTGGCCTTCCGCCGTCGCAGCGACGGCGCGACGCAGGCGCTGGCCGCGGCGCGCGTCATCAACTGCGCGGGCCCCGGCTGCGACTACGACCGCATCAGCGATCCGCTGGTGCGGCACCTGCTGGCCACGGGCCTGGGGCGGCCCGATCCCTTCCGCCTTGGCCTCGACGTCACGCCGGCCAATGCGCTGCGCGGGCGGGATGGTGCGATGTCCCGCCAGGTCTTCGCGGTGGGCCCCGTCACCAAGGGCGCCTTCTGGGAGATGACGGCGGTGCCCGATATCCGCCGGCAATGCGAGACGCTGGCCGAGCACCTGGCCGGGCTGATCGGCGCGCTGCCGGTGGCCATCCCGGCCCCGGCGTGATCGGGCCGCAACGTTTAATACGATTTATGATCGTCGATCGGTTGTAAAACGATCGTCTGACGTTCACAAGCGTCGCCCGGCCAAGGCGGCCGGAAACGGCCCCGTCAGGACGCGCCATCATGGCCCAGACGATCCCCATGCCCGCCCCGGCCAGCATCGCGGACCAGCTGCGATGCCTCCAGGCGGGGCTCGGCGATGCGCCGGCCGACCGGATCCTCGCCGCCGCCGCCGGGGCCTTCCCCGGCCGCCTCGCCATCGTCTCCTCCTTCGGCACGCAATCGGCGGTGCTGCTGCACCTGGCCTCGCGCATCGATGCGGCGCTGCCGGTGATCTTCCTCGATACCGGCAAGCTCTTCGCGGAGACGCTGCGCTACCGCGACCTGCTCGTGCAACGGCTCGGCCTGCGGGATGTGCGGAGCGTGCCGCCGGATGCGGCGGAGGTGGCGCGGCAGGATCCGCTCGGCGGGCTCTGGCTGTCCGCGCCCGATGCCTGCTGCGCGCTGCGCAAGGCCCGTCCCCAGGCGCGCGCGCTGGAGGGCTTCGACATCGTGGTCACCGGCCGCAAGCGCTACCAGACGACGCAGCGCGCGAGGCTTCCCGTGGTGGAGGAGACCGCCGATGGACGGGTGCGGCTGAACCCGCTGGCCGGCTGGGATGCCGCGGCGATCGAGGCCTATCGCCTGGCCCATGGCCTGCCGCCGCATCCGCTGGCGGAGCAGGGCTATCCCTCCATCGGTTGCCGCCACTGCACGGATCGCGTGGCGCCGGGGGAGGATCCGCGCGCCGGGCGCTGGCGCGGCACGGGGAAGGTGGAATGCGGCATGCATCCCCGCGAACGTCCCGTGCCCACAGCCCTTCCGGGCGCCCGAGCCGTGCCGGCAGAGGGTGCCTAATGCTGATGACCGGCGCCCTTTGCGGGATGAACGGCTGTGGAAGCGAGTTTCGCCAGGCCCGCTGAAGGCCCGACCCGCCGCGAAACCGCCCGCACCCGCGCCGCGCCTTGCCGGCCGCCCTCCGCCTCATCATGACCGGGGAGGAGAGCGTCCGCATCGGCGCAGGAAGCCGTGGTTCTCCGGGATCACCGCCTTGTGGGAGCCGCGCGCCGTCGCGACCCCGCTGCATCTCCACCCCGCCGTCTCGGCGGCCATGGCGGGACGCCTCGAGCGCGCGCCTCAGTTGACCAGGGCGGTCGCGAGCCAGGGGACGAGCGCGATCACCAGCAGCGCGAGGCCCATCACGACGACGAAGGGCATGGAGCCTGCGAAGATCGTCTCGATGCTGACGCGCGGGTCGTTCAATGTCGCCTTCACCGTGAAGACGGAGATGCCGAAGGGCGGCGTCAGCAGCCCCATCTCCACCGCGATGATGGTGACGATCCCGAAGTGGATGAGGTCGAACCCCATGGCGGAGGCGATGGGCGCGCCGATCGGCACCATGATCAGCAGGATCGACGTGCTGTCGAGGATCATGCCCATCAGCAGGATGATGACGACGAAGACGGCGAGGAAGCCGTAGGGGCCGAGGCCCAGATGCTCCACCATCTCACCGATCGCCTGCGGCACGCCGGCCAGCGACAGCATGCGGGAATATAGGCCGGCCGCGATCAGCAGGAACAGGATGGCGGCCGAGACCAGCCCCGTCTCCCGCAGCACGCGCCAGAATTTCGGCAGGTCCAGCCGGCCGCGCAGCAGCGCCAGGATCAGCGCGCCCGCGGCGCCCACGGCGCCGGCTTCGGTCGGCGTGAAGAAGCCGCTGTAGAGCCCGCCGAGGATCAGCACGACCAGCGCCATGATGGGCACGGACTTCACCACCATCTCGCCCGCGGGCATGGCGCGCTGGGTGAGTTCCGGCTGCGTCTGCCGCGTCATGATCCGCGTGGGGAAGAAGGTGGCATAGACCCAGATCATGACGGCGAAGCCGAGGGCGATGATGACACCCGGGATGACGCCGGCGATGAACATGTTGCCGATGGAGACCTCGGCCAGCACGCCATAGACGATCATCAGCAGGGATGGCGGGATCAGCATGCCGAGGATGGAGGACCCCGCCACGGTGCCGGCGGCGAAGCGCATGGTGTAGCCGTGGCGCACCATTTCCGGCACCGCCACCTTGGTGAAGACGGCGGCGGAGGCGATGGAGACGCCGGTGACGGCGGCGAAGACCGCATTGGCGCCCACCGTCGCCATGCCGAGCCCGCCGCGCACGCGCCGCAGCAGCGCCTGCCCGACCTCGAAGGTGTCCTTGCCGATGTCGGAGATGCTGACCAGCAGCCCCATCAGGACGAAGAGCGGGATGGTCGCGAAGACATAGTCCTGGATGCCGGAATAGGTCGCGAGGGCGGTGAAGCGGAAGGCGAGGTCCGGGTTCTCCCGGATCAGCCAGACGCCGATGGCGCCGGTGGAGATCAGCGACAGGCCGATGGGCAGGCCGAAGACGATCAGCCCGACCATCATGCCGATCAGCGCGAAGCCGATGGTCACGTCTTCCATGGCGTCAGCTCCGCGCCGGGCGAAGCGAGGCCCGGATGTCATGCAGCACGAGGACGAGATAAGCGAGGGCGCCGGCCGTGCCGCCCAGCATGATCAGCGCGCGGAAGGGCCAGGTCGGCACGGTGAAGATGCCCTGCACGCCGAAGAATTCCCGCGCCGCCAGTGAATTCCACACGCCGGGCCAGGCGGATTGCGCGATGAAGCCCATGATGGCGGCGCCCAGCAGCATGAACAGGATCTCGATGATCCGCGCCAGGCCAGGCACGCTGCGATGCAGGCGGTCGATCAGGAAGTCCGCCCGCGTCATGCGCCGGTTGTAGACGGTGGCGCCGATCTGCAGGAACACGATGCCCACCACCGAATGCGCCGCGATCTCCGCGACGCCGGTGATCGGCGCGTTGAGGAAGGAGCGCCCGACGACATCGGCGCAGATCAGGCACATCAGGCCGAAGGTCCAGATCGTGCCGATCGCCGCCAGCGCATCCAGCAGCAGCCGCACCGGGTCGAAGGCCTTCGGTGCGGCGGCGGCATCCAGCGCCGCCATGTCGATATCGTCAGCCATGGCGGCGCTCCGTCAGCCCGTTCAGGCGGTCAGTTCGCGGTCCCAGTTGCGGCCGGGGGTCTGGCCGGCCTCCCGGATCGCGGCGAAGTAGGCGTTCAGCACGTCGCGGGAGGCAGCGCCGGAGCTGTCGGCCCAGGTCTTCGCCAGGTTGGGCAGGCCGCGGATCCAGCGATCGCGCTCCGCCGCCGGCAGGGTGGAGACGATGGCGCCCTTCTGCACCATCTCCGACTTCGCCGTGGCGACGCGGTCGGAGACGTCGCGGATATGCGCGACCGTGGAGGCCTTGCCGGCCGCGACCAGCGCGCGGCGGACGATTTCCGGGTAGCGGTCGTAGCGCTGGCGGTTGACGGCGATGCCGCCGACATACATCGCGCCGATGTCGCATTCCGTGATGTACTTCGCGACCTCATAGACCCGCGTCGGCAGGATGCCGACATAGAAGGAGAGCGCGCCCTCGATCACGCCGGTCTGGATATCCGTGTAGTAGGTGGTCAGCGCGCCATCCACCGGCGTCGCCCCCGTGCCGGACAGCCAGCCCGCGCTGGTGCCGGGCGCGGCCAGCTTGCGGTTGCGCAGGTCGTCCAGGCTGCGGATCGGGAAGTTCGACCAGATGTGGTAGGTATCGGTGATGTAGGAGCTGAGCGGGATCATGTTGAGCCCGTTCCAGTTCTGGCGGATCGCCGGAACCGTCTCGTTCATCCGCTCGAAGGCATTGGCGATCAGGCCGTGGTCGCCGGTGGCGAAGGGCGTGAAGTAGGTGACGTTCTGGAGCGGCATGGTGCTGCCTTCCCAGAGGGTGCCGACATAGCCGATGTCGGTGATGTTGTCGCGCACCGCCTCCATCGTGTCCTGGAAGCGGTACAGCGTGCCGCCATAGGCCTCGCGCCAGTTGATGCGGTGGGTGTTGCCGTTGTCGCGGAGGAACTTGTCCACCTCCGGTTGGAACACGTTCTTCATGATGTGGATCCAGAAGTTCTGGACCGGGTGGCTGGCGGCGATCTGGATGTTCAGCGCCGTCTGCGCCTGCGCGGTATGCGCGGCGAAGATCGGCAGCGCGGCGCTGCCGGCGAGCAGGCTGCGGCGACGGATGGTCGTCATGTCTTTCTCTCCTCCCTGCTTGTTCAGACGGTGCCGAGCGCGCGCAGGATGCGCGCCGGCGTGAAGGGCTGTTCGGTGACGCGCGCCGATAGCGGCCGCAATGCGTCGTTGATCGCGTTCATCAGCGCGGCCGGCGCGCCCGCGGTCCCGGCCTCCCCGGCACCCTTGGCGCCGAGGAGGCTTTCGCCGGTCGGTGTCTCGACGTGGCCGATATGCATCTCCGGCATCTCGGCCGACATCGGCACCAGGTAGTCGGCCATCGTGGTCGTCAGCAGGTTGCCCTGCTCGTCATAGACGCAGTGCTCATAGAGCGCGCCGCCGAGCCCTTGCACGATGCCGCCGCGCACCTGTTCGTCCACCAGCAGCGGGTTGATCACCCGGCCGCAATCCTCCACGCACCAATGCTCCAGCAGCTTCACCATCCCGGTCTCGGCATCCACCTCCACCCAGCTGGCCTGGATGCCGTTGGTGAAGGCGAAGGGGTAGTCCTTGGTGATGAAGTGGCGCGTCTGCACCAGTTCCCGCGGCAGGTCCTTGGGCAGCGTGTCGCCGCGGTAGTAGACGATGCGGCCGAGCTCGGAGAGCGGCATGCGTTCGCGGCCCGTCTCCCTGTCCACGACCTGGCCGAGCACGATGTCGAGGCTCTCCGGCACCGCCTGCAGCATGGCGCCGGCGACCACCAGGATCTGCTGCTTCAGCGCGATGGCGGATTGCAGCGCGGCCTCGCCGCCGATGCCCGCGCCGCGGCAGGCCCAGGTGCCGCCGCCATAGGGCGTGGTCTGGGTGTCGCCGGTGATGACCTTCACGCGTTCCAGCGGGACGCCCACGCCATGCGCCACGATCTGGCGCAGGATGCCCTCCGTCCCCTGGCCCTGTTCCGTGACGCCGGACAGCGCGACGATGGAGCCATCGGGGTCCATGCGCACCGTCGCGCCATCCTGCGCGGAAATGCGCGCGCCGCCGATGCCGTACATGAAGGGGGAGGGGTTCGTCAGCTCGATGAAGCTGGCGAAGCCGAGGCCGCGATGGACCCCCTTCCTGCGCTGTTCCGCCTGGTCGGCGCGGATCTTCTCGACCGGCACCATCTCCAGCAGCTTCGCGAGTGCCGCGTGGTGCGACAGCCCCTCAAACCGCATGCCGGGCGGGGAGGTGTAGGGATAGGCGTCGTCGCGGATCAGGTTGCGCCGGCGGATCTCGATCGGGTCGATGCCCAGCGCCTCCGCCGCCAGGTCCACCAGCCCCTCCGTGACCGTCGTGGCGATGGGATGGCCCACGGCGCGGTACTGGCAGGTCGGCGTCTTGTTCTGGAAGACGACCGTGGTCGTACAGCGGTAGTTCGCGAAATCGTAGGGCCCGCCGCAGAGGTTGACGACCTGGTTGCCCTCGATCGCGCTGGTGCGGGGATAGACGGAATAGGGGCCGATGCCGGTGCGGTCATCGATGTCGAAGGCGAGGATCTTTCCCTCGGCGTCCACCGCGATGCGGCCCTTGATGCGGTGGTCGCGGGCATGGATGTCGGAGACGAAGCTCTCGAACCGGTCGGCCACGAATTTCACCGGACGGCCCATCGCCTTGGCCATGGCGGCGACCGCGACTTCATCCGGATAGACATGCACCTTGATGCCGAAACTGCCGCCGACATCGCGGCAGATGACGCGGACGGCCCCTTCCTCCATCCGCAACTGCTTGGCGAAGACGCCCTGCATCATGTGCGGGGCCTGGGTGGAGTGGTGGACGGTGAGCGTGCCCTCGGCCCTGTTGTAGTCGGCCAGGATGCTGCGCCCTTCCAGCGTCACGCCGGTGTGGCGGCCCGTCAGGAAGGTCGCCTCCACCACGCGATGCGCGGCGGCGAAGGCGGCAGCCACGTCGCCCTTCTCCGCGGTGCGGGTGAAGCAGAGATTGTCCCCCAGCGAGGGATGGATCACCACCGCATCGGGGTCGAGCGCCGTCTCGATGTCGAGCTGCGCGGGCAGGGGCTCCCACTCCACGGCCAGCGCCGCGACGCCATCCTCGGCGGCCGCGCGGCTGTCGGCGACCACGGCGACCACCGGCTCCCCCTGCCAGGTCGCGCGGTCCAGCGGCAGCGGGTGCTGCTGCGCGGACTTCATGCCCTTAAGGTGATCGAGCGTCGCGACCCAGGGGTCGCAGACCTTGGCGAGGTCCGCGCCGGTGAAGACGCGCACCACGCCCGGCACCTGCATCGCCGCGGCGCTGTCCACCGACAGGATGCGGGCATGCGCGTAGGGGCTGCGCAGGAACGCCGCATGCACCAGGCGTGGCGGCTGGACGTCGTCCGTGTAGGTGGCGCGGCCCTGCACCAGCTTCGGCAAATTGGGGCGGGGGACGGAGCGGCCGATATAGGAGTTCGGCAGATCCTCCCGCGACAGCCCGATGGAGGCGGGGGTCGGCATGTCGTTCATCGCGCGGCTCCCCCTCGGGCCTCCAGCGTCGCCTCGACCGCGTCCACGATCGCCTGGTAGCCGGTGCAGCGGCAGTAATTGCCGGACAGGTGTTCCCGGATCTCGGCGCGCGTCGCGTTCGGATGGTGCTGCACGATGTCGGCCGCGGCCATCACCATGCCTGGCGTGCAGAAGCCGCATTGCGCGGCGTTGCGGGCGATGAAGGCGTCCTGCAGGTCCGCCATCTCCCCGCTGTCGGACAGGCCCTCGATCGTCGTGACCTCCGCGCCATCCAGGCTCGCTGCCAGCACCAGGCAGCCGCGGACGATCTCGCCATCCACGCGCAGCGTGCAGGCGCCGCAGACGCCGTGTTCGCAGCCCGCATGGGACCCGGTCAGGCCCAGGTCGAGGCGGAGGAAGTCGATGAGGTGACGGCGTGCTTCCACGCTGCGGGTCACGCGTTCGCCATTCACGGTCAGGGTGATGTCCACGCGGCTGGTCATGCGGCGGCCTCCGCGGCGGGCAGGAAACGGGTGAGGGCGCGCTGCGTCAGCACGCCGGCCAAATGGCGCTTCATCTCGGGCGGCCCATGCAGATCGGCCGGCGGGTCGAGGTCCCGGGCCAGGGCGGCGCGGGCGGCGGCGATGGAAGCGGCGTCCAGGCTCCGGCCCTCCAGCGCCGCATTCGCGCCGGCCGCGAGGACCGGGCCGTTGCCGACGCCGAAATAGACGAGCCGCGGCGCGCGGATGACGCCCCCCTCCAGCCGCAGGCTCACGGCAAGACCGGCCATGGCGTAGTCGCCGGAGCGGCGGGCAACCTCCACGATCGCGCTGCGCGACGCGGCGGTCGCGACCGGCACCTCGACCGCCGCGATCAGTTCGCCCGGCCGCAGCGCCGTCTCCAGCAGGCCGGTGAAGAAGGCGCCGGCCGCCACGCGGCGTTCGCCGGCCGCGGAGACCAGCACCACCGTCGCATCCAGCGCCACGATGCAGGCGGGCAGTTCGGCGGCGGGGTCGGCATAGGCCAGGCTGCCGCCGATGGTGCCGCGGTTGCGGATGGCGGGATGGGCGATGAAGGGCACCGCTTCGGCCAGCAGCGGCGCGTGCCGGGCGACCAGCGGGTCCCGCCCCAGCTCCGCATGGCGCGTCAGCGCGCCGATCCGCAGCGCGCCACCCTGCAGCGCGATGCCGCGCAGCGCTGCCACGCGCGTGATGTCCACCAGCAGCTTCGGTTCGGACAGGCGGAAGGCGAGGGTGGCAAGCAGCGTCTGGCCGCCGGCCAGCAGCCGCGCCTCCTCGCCATGCTCCGCCTGGAGGCGGAACACCTCCTCCAGAGTCGATGCCCGTGCATAGCCGAAGGCCGGCCATTTCATGACGTTCGTCCCTCCGTATGCCTGCGTTGGCCGCATGGCGGATCGCTTGTTGATCAACTGATCACCAGAAACTAGGATCATTGTCAAGCAGCGGCTTCAACCGCTGCGGGGAAGGGAGAAAAGCCGTGGACGGCGTGGCGCGACCCGGGCGTCGCCTGGAACCGCAGGCGCGGCGCGACCAGATCGTGGCCGGCGCCGTCGCCTATTTCGCCGAGGTCGGCTTCGGCGGGACGACGCGCGACCTGGCGCAGCGCATCGGCATCACCCAGGCGCTGCTCTACCGCTACTTCGCCAGCAAGGCGGAGCTGGTGGAGGCGGTGTTCGAACGCGTCTTCCTCGACCGCCTGTCGCCGCACTGGAACGCGGAGATCGCCGACCGCTCGAGGCCGCTGGAGGAGCGGCTGCGCCACTTCTACCGCCAGTATGCGGCCGCGATCTTCACCTATGAATGGATGCGCATCTTCATGTGGGCCGGCCTGGCGGGGGAGGCGCTGAACCTGCGCTACCTGTCCCGCGTCGGCGACAGCCTGCTGGCGCAGCTGCGGGAGGAGATCGCGGCGGAGGGCCCCTATCGCGCGCCGGATATGGAGGCGATGTGGGCGCTGCACGGCAGCGTCGTCTATCTCGGCATCCGCCGCTTTATCTACCAGCTGCCGACGCCGGAGGATGTGGGGCCGGTGATCGATGACTCGGTCAACCGCTTCCTGGCCGGCCTCAGGCTGCCGGGCGCCTGCCGGGACGCCTCGCCGGGCTAGGCCGCGGCGGCCCGGCACGGGGCCCTTTCCGCAGCCGGGCGATTGCTTCACTGTGGATGACGGAGGCGACACCATCGCGCGGCCACCTGCTGGAGTGTGGGGGGCTGCTTGCGCGTATTGCTGATCGACGGCGAACCGGACCGCGCCGCGGCTGTGAAGGCGGGGCTGGAGGCCGCGGGCTTCACGGTGGTGGCGACGGCGCCGGAGGCGGTGGACCTGACCCGCCTCGTGCGCGATTCGGCCGCCGACATCATCGTCTGCGACCTCGATGACCCCGGCCGCGACGCGCTGGAGAGCATGCGCGCGCTGAACCGCGACGAGCCGCGCCCCGTCGTCGTCTTCGCGGAGCGTGGCGATCCCGCGCAGATTGAGGCCGCGATCGAGGCCGGCGTCGCCGCCTATGTCGTGGAAGGCCTGGCGCCCGCCCGCGTGCGGCCGGTGCTGGAGGTCGCGATCCGCCGCTTCCGGGCCCACCAGGCGCTGCGGGCGCAGCTGGAACAGGCCCAGGCGACGCTGGCGGAGCGCACCATCATCGAGCGCGCCAAGGGCATGCTGATGCAGCGGCGGCGGCTGTCGGAGGAGGAGGCCTATCGCCTGCTGCGGCGCTGGGCGATGGATCGCAGCCGGCGGCTGGTGGATGTCGCGCATGATTTCCTGCACGAAATCTAGGCGAATTGCCTGAATCGCCGCCGAATTTCGTCTGCGATCCCAAAATCGCCCATTCGCGCGGCGATTTTCCGCTTCACAAGCCCGGCCCTCCCGGGCTTTCTTCCCGCGTCGCAGCAATGCGGCGGGGGTCGGGGCGCAATGGCGTGCCCCAGGCGTGACCCCCGGGTGATCCACCTGGCGGCCCAGTGACGGTCCGCTCTCCGGGGCCCTGACGCGCCCCGCCGGAGCATGACCGCGTGGCCGCACCCTCCCTCCGCATCGGCTTCGTGCCGCTGACCGACGTGGCGCCGGTGCTGATGGCCGATGCGCTCGGCCTGTTTGCCCAGCATGGCGTGCGCGTCACCATCTCCCGCGAGGCGTCCTGGGCGGCGCTGCGGGACAAGCTGGCCTTCGGCGCGCTGGATGGCGCGCATCTGCTCGGGCCGCTCGCCATCGCGCTGGCGACGGGGGCGGCGGGCATCCGGCGCCGCGTGACCGTGACCGCGGGGCTGGCGCGGAACGGCAATACCATCACCCTCTCCCACGGCCTGGCGGCGCGGATCGGGGCCTTCGAGGCGCCGCTCGGCGCCAGCGCCTTCGCCGCCGCCGTGCATGCGCGGGCGGAGGAAGGGCTGCCGCCGCCGACGCTCGCCGTCGTCTATCCTTTCTCCTCCCACAACTACCTGCTGCGGCACTGGCTGGCGCAGGGCGGGCTCGATCCCGACCACGACATCCGCCTGGTGGCGGTGCCGCCGCCGCAGATGGCGCGCGCGCTGGCCGATGGCGCGATCGAGGGCTTCTGCGCCGGCGAGCCCTGGGGGAGCCACGCGGTGGCCATCGGCGTCGGGCGGCTCGCGCTGATGACGGGCGACATCTGGCGCGACCATCCGGAGAAGGTGCTGTCCTTCGCGGAAGGCGTGGCGGAGCGGGAGCCGGAGGCCGTGCTGGCCGCGACCGCGGCGGTGGCCGAAGCCGCGCGCTGGCTGGAGGACCCCGCCAATCGCTGCGCCGCCGCGGCGCTGCTGCATGAACGCGGCTTCCCGAGCGTGCCGCCGGCGACGCTGGCGCTGGCGCTGGAAGGCAAGGTCGCCGCACCGCCCGGTGGCAGCGCCACTGTGCTCGCCGCGCCGATGCGGTTCGAAAGCGCCTCCTGCCCGCAGGTCGACGAGGCCGGCTGGTGGTTCGACGCCATGCGCCGCTGGGGGCACCTGCCCGCCGCGGCGACGCGGGCGGAGGGCATCGCGCCCTGGCGCCCGGACCTCTGGCGGCAGGCCACGGCCCGCCTCTCGCCCCCCTATGCCGAGGGTCGCGCCAGCGCGCCGCCCGCCCAACCCATCACCGAGGAGAGGAACGCATGACGATGCTGACCCGCCGCGCCGCGATCGGCGCCACCACCGCCCTGCTGGCCGCGGCACCGCGCGGCGTCTTCGCGCAGGGCGCCTCCGCGCCGGAGGTGCGCAAGGCGACGCTCGGCTACATCGCGCTGACCGATGCGGCGCCGCTGATCATCGCGAAGGAGAAGGGCTTCTTCACCAAGCACGGCATGCCGGATGTCGATGTGGCGAAGCAGGCGAGCTGGGGCGCGACGCGCGACAACCTGGTGCTGGGCGGCGCATCGGGCGGCATCGATGGCGCGCATCTGCTGACGCCGATGGCCTACCTGATCCACACCGGGCGCATCGTGCAGAACAACCAGCCCGTGCCGATGGCGCTGCTGGCGCGGCTGAACACCAATGGCCAGGCGATCTCGGTCGCGGAGAAGCACAAGGCGCTGGGCGCGCGGCTGGATGCGGGCCCGCTGCGCCGCGCGCTGAACAGCGACAGCAAGGTCGCCATGACCTTCCGCGGCGGCACGCATGACCTCTGGATCCGCTACTGGCTGGCGGCGGCGGGGATCGATCCGGAGCGCGACGTGCAGACCATCGTCGTGCCGCCGCCGCAGATGGTGGCGAATATGCGCGTCGGCACCATGGACGCCTTCTGCGTGGGGGAGCCCTGGAACGGCCAGCTGGTGAACCAGCGCCTGGGCTACACGGCGCTGACCACGGGCGAGTTCTGGAAGGACCATCCGGAGAAGTGCCTCGCGCTGCGGGCCTCCTTCGTCCAGCAGAACCCGCGCGCGACGGAGGCGCTGACGGCCGCGGTGATCGAGGCCGCGCGCTGGTGCGACGAGGCCGCGAACAAGGAGGAGATGTGCACCATCCTCGGCCGGCGCGCCTGGCTGAACGTGCCGGTGCCGGACATCCTGCCGCGGGTGCGCGGCGAGGTCGATTACGGCGACGGGCGCCGCGTGACCAACCCCGACATCGCCATGAAGTTCTGGCGCGACCACGCCAGCTATCCCTTCCGCAGCCATGACCTGTGGTTCCTGACGGAGGATATCCGCTGGGGCGTCTTCCCGGAGGGCACGGACACCAATGCGCTGGTGGCGCAGGTGAACCGGGAGGACATCTGGCGCGCGGCGGCGGAGCGCGCCGGCGTGCGCGCCGCGGAGACGCCGCGCGGTACCTCCCGCGGGCGGGAGACCTTCTTCGACGGCAAGGTCTTCGATCCCGAGAACCCCGCCGCCTACCTCAATTCGCTCGCCATCAAGAAGATGACGGGGGCCTGATCGCATGAACGCCGTCACCCCCGCCAAGCCCGCGACGGAGGGGCTTGCCGTCTCCGTCGCCGCGCCGGCGCCCGCCATGCCATCGCTGGCGGCGCGCATGCTGCCGCGCCTGGCAAGCGTCGCCGCCACGGTGCTGCCGCCGCTGGTCGTCGTGGCCGCGCTGTTCGGGCTGTGGGAATGGGCGGCGTCCGGCCCGGGCGCCACGCTGCCGCCACCCTCCAAGGTCTGGGCGGATAGCGCGGAGCTGATCGTCAACCCCTTCTATGACCGGGGCGGGCTGGACAAGGGGCTCGGCCTGCACCTGGCGGCCAGCCTGCAGCGCGTGGGCGTGGGCTTCGCCTTGTCGGCGGTCATCGGCGTGGCGCTCGGCATGCTGGTCGGCAGTTCGAGACTGGCCATGCGGGGGCTGGATCCGATCTTCCAGGTGCTGCGCACGGTGCCGCCGCTGGCCTGGCTGCCGCTGTCGCTCGCCGCCTTCCGGGAAGCGCAGCCCAGCGCGATCTTCGTCATCTTCATCACCGCGGTCTGGCCCATCATCATCAACACCGCGGTCGGCGTGCGGAACGTGCCGGCGGATTACCGCAATGTCGCGCGCGTCATCCGCCTGCGCCCGCATGAATGGTTCCTGCGCATCGTGGTGCCGGCGGCGGCGCCTTACATCTTCACGGGACTGCGCATCGGCGTCGGCCTATCCTGGCTCGCGATCATCGCGGCGGAGATGCTGATCGGCGGCGTGGGCATCGGCTTCTTCATCTGGGATGCCTGGAACAGCTCCAACCTCTCCGACATCGTCGTGGCGCTGGCCTATGTCGGCCTGGTCGGCTTCGCGCTGGATCGCATCATGGCCTTGGCCGGCCGCGCCGTGACGCGCGGTACAGCGGCGCAGTGAGGGGGGACAGGATCATGGAACGCAGCTTCCTCGAGATCTCGCGCCTCTCGGTGCGCTTCGGCGCCAAGGCGCCGCCGGTGCTGAACGGAATAGACCTGAAGGTCGCGCAGGGCGAGTACATCGCCGTGATCGGCCATTCCGGCTGCGGCAAGTCCACGCTGCTGAACGTGGTGGCCGGCCTGCTGCCGGCGACGCTGGGTGGCGTGGTGCTGGAGGGGCGGGAGGTGAATGAGCCCGGCCCCGACCGCGCGGTGGTGTTCCAGAACCACAGCCTGCTGCCCTGGCTGACCTGCGCGGAGAATGTTGCGCTGGCCGTGGATCGCACGGTCGGGCGCGGCATGACGCGCGCGCAGCGCCGCGACTGGACGATGGAGAATCTGGCGCTGGTGCGGATGGAGGCGCATGCGCAGAAGCGGCCGCATGAGATAAGCGGCGGCATGAAGCAGCGCATCGGCATCGCCCGAGCGCTGGCGATGCGGCCCAAGGTGCTGCTGCTGGACGAGCCCTTCGGTGCACTGGATGCGCTGACGCGCGCGCATCTGCAGGACCAGGTGATGGCGATCCATGCACGGCTCGGCACCACCGTGATGATGATCACGCATGACGTGGACGAGGCGGTGTTGCTGTCCGACCGCATCGTGATGATGACGAACGGGCCGAATGCAACGATCGGGGAAGTGCTGGATGTGGACCTGCCGCGTCCGCGCGATCGCCTCGCCCTCGCCTCCGACGCGCGGTTCCTGGCGGCGCGGGAAGCGGTGCTGCGCTTCCTGCATGAACGCCACGCCCTGCCGGCCGCGGCCTGACCATGCGCGTGCTGGTGATCGGCGCCGGCCCCGCGGGCATGCGCTGCGCGGAGCGGCTGGCCGGCCGCGCCGAGGTGACGCTGGTGGGTGCCGAGGCGGCGCTGCCCTATGACCGCGTGGCGCTTGGCCGCGTGCTGGCTGGGGAGGCTGGGGCGGGCGCCCTGATCACCCATGACGCAAGGCGGCTGCGGGACCTCGGCATCCGCTACCGCGCCGCCACGCGCATCGTCGCGCTGGACCGTGACGCGGGGCTGGCCCGCACGGCGAAGGGCGAGGCGATCGGCTTCGACCGCGCGGTGATCGCGACGGGGTCGGAGGCCGTGCGCCTCAAGCTGCCTGGCGCGGATCTGCCCGGAATCTTCGTCTATCGCAGCATGGCCGATGTGCAGGCGATCCGCCGCCATGCCGTCCATGGCGGGCGCGCGGCGGTGATCGGGGGCGGGCTGCTCGGCCTGGAAGCCGCGGCGGCACTCGCCGCCACAGGGATGCGGGTGACGGTGGTGCATGCGCTGGGCTGGCCGATGGAGCGCCAGCTCGACCCTGCCGCGGGCGCGCTGCTGGCCCGCCAGTTCGGCGCCACGCGCAGCCTCCGCTTCGCCATGCCCGCTGTGACGGAGGCGATCGAGGGCGAGGCGCATGTCACCGGCTTGCGGCTGGCGGATGGCGGGCGCATCGCGTGTGACCTCGTGGTGATGGCGGTGGGCGTGCGCCCTTCCGTCGCGCTGGCGCGGGAAGCGGGGCTCGCTGTGGCGCGCGGCATCGTCGTGGATGACGCGATGCGCAGCAGCGATCCGCAGATCCTCGCGATCGGCGAGTGTGCGGAGCATCGCGGCCAGGTCTGCGGCCTGGTGGCGCCGGCACTCGCCATGGCGGAGGTCGCGGCGGCGACGCTGGCGGGGGAGGGGGCGCGCTACGCGCCACGCCCCGATCCCGCCGCGCTGAAGGTCTCCGGCATCGCCGTCTGGTCGGCGGGGGAGGTGGCGCCGCCGGATGCGGAGGCCGTGCTGCTTTCCGACGAGGAGGCCGGGCTCTACCGCCGGCTCTGGCTGCGGCAGGGGCGGCTGGTGGGGGCGCTGCTCTACGGCGACACCGCGGACGCGCCCTTCTACCTGGACCTCATCGCCAGCGGACGAGAGGTGTCGCCCTTCCGCGCGCGGCTTCCCTTCGGGGCCGCCTATCGGGACGCCGCGTGATGACCGATGCCCCCTTCAGCGCCGAGCAGCAGGAATACCTCAAAGGCTTCATGGCGGGCGTGGAGGCGCGGCGCGGATCGCTGCTGCCCGCGACCGATCCCGGCGCCCCGCCCGATGCGCTGCGCGCCGCGCAGGACGCGACGCTGGCACGCGGCGGCAAGCTGGTCCCGCAGGAGGAGGCGAAGCGCGAACGTCATCCGCTGGACCGCTGGGATGAGATGACGGGCCGTGCCGCTGCGGGCCGCTTCCCGAAGCCGATGGAGGATTTCATCGGCCGCTACCACGGCCTGTTCTTCGTGGGCCCCGCGCAGAATGCCTTCATGTGCCGCCTGCGCATCCCCGGCGGCATCCTCTCCGCCGCGCAGCTGGACGGCATCGCCGGCATCGCGGAGGATTGCGCCGGCGGCTATGCCGATGTGACCACGCGCGCCAACCTGCAGCTGCGCGAGATTCCCGCCGACAAGGGCGTGGAGGTGGTGGAGCGCCTGGCCGACCTCGGCATCGTGCCCAGGGGCACCGGCGCCGACAACATCCGCAACATCACCGCGAGCCCGACGGCCGGCATCGATGCGCGGGAACTGGTTGATACGCGCCCGCTGGTGCGCGCGCTGCACCACCACATCCTCAACACCCGAGACCTTTTCGCCCTGCCGCGCAAGTTCAACATCGCCGTCTCCGGCGGCGGCGCGGTGGAGGTGCTGGGGGAGACGAATGACATCAGCCTGCGCGCGGTGGAGACGCCGGCGGGGCTGCGCTATCGCCTGACGCTCGGCGGCATCACCGGGCATCGCGACTTCGCGCGGCCGACGGGCGTGGTGGTCCGGCCGGAGGAGGCGGTGCGCGTCTGCGACGCCATCCTGCGCGTCTTCATCGCGGAGGGCGACCGCACGGACCGCAAGAAGGCGCGGCTGAAATACGTGCTGGACCGGATGGGGATCGAGGCCTTCCTCGGCCTGGTCGAGCAGCGCCTGGGCTTCGCGCTGGAACGGGTGGAGGAGGCGGCGCTGCGCCCCGCGCCGCCGCCCGCCAAGCACGGCCATCTGGGCATCCATGCGCAGAAGCAGCCCGGGCTGCGCTACATCGGCCTGGTGACGCCGGTCGGGCGGCTGACGGCGGCGCAGTTGCGCGGCATCGCCGATCTCGCGCGGCGCTTCGGCAGCGGCACCATCCGGCTGACGGTCTGGCAGAACCTGCTGGTCAGCGACATTCCCGATGCGGCGATCGGGGCCGCCTGCGCGGCGATCGAGGCCCTCGGCCTTGGCTGGCAGGCCAGCAACATCCGCGGTGGGCTCGTTGCCTGCACCGGGGCGGCGGGCTGCAAATTCGCCGCCAGCCACACCAAGCAGCACGCGGCGGCGCTGGCGGATTTCCTGGATGTGCGGATCGCGGTGGATGCGCCGGTCAACATCCACCTGACCGGCTGCCACCATTCCTGCGCGCAGCACTACATCGCCGATATCGGCCTGCTCGGCGCCAAGGTGGAGCGCGGCGAGGAGCTGGTGGAGGGCTATGACCTGCATGTCGGCGGCGGCGCGGGGCCGGAGCAGAAGATCGGCCGCCTGGTGCTGCCCAAGGTCGCGGCCGATGCGTTGAACGAGACGGTGCTGGCGCTGCTGCGCGCCTGGATGCAGGGCCGCACGCCGGGCGAAAGCTTCCAGCACTTCACCGCCCGCCACGGGGACGCCGCCATCGCGGCCATGGCGCGCGTGACGGAGGACGCGGCATGAACGCCATCATCCCGCAGGCACTCGGGCCAGCGCCGGTTCCCGTCATCCCGGAGAACGCGCCCTTCACCGCGGCGCAGCGCGCCTGGCTGAACGGCTTCCTCGCCGGGCTCTATGGCGGTGCCGCCGCTGCCTCCGCCAATGCCTCCGCCGGCCCGCCGCCGCCCGCCGCGGCGGCGGAGGACTTCCCCTGGCACGACCCGGCGATCGAGCTGGAGGAACGGCTGCAACTCGCCGAAGGCAAGCCGCTGTCGCGGCGCCTGATGGCGGCGATGGCGCAGCTGGATTGCGGGCAATGCGGCTATGTCTGCCAGAGCTATGCGGAGGCGCTGGCGAGCGGCGCCGAAAGCTCCGCCGCGCTCTGCGTGCCGGGCGCCAAGGCGACGCAGAAGGCGCTGAAGGCGCTGCTGGCGGAGAAGCCCGCGACGGCGGCGCCCAGGCCCGCGGTCGCGGCCGCGCCGGCGGGTCGGCCCATCCGCTTCGTCTCCGCCGCGCGGCTCACCGGGCCTGGTTCCGCCAAGGATGTGCGGCACGTCGTGCTGGACCTGGCGGAGAGCGGCCTTGCCTATGAGCCGGGGGACAGCCTGTCGCTGACCGTCGAGAACGACCCCGCGCTGGTGGAGGCGGTGCTTCCCGCGCTCGGCGCCGAAGGGGACGGGGCGCTGCGGGAGGAATTGCGCTGCCGGCGGGACATCGCGCGGCCGCTCGACCGCACGCTGGACCTTTTGGCCGGTGCCGCGCGGCACGCGCCACATGCCACGGCGCTGCGCGCGCTCGCGGATGGCGAGGATGGCGTGGAGCCGGCGGAGGCGGATCTGCTGGACCTGCTGCAGGCCTTTCCCTCCGCACGCCCGCCGGTGGCGGACCTCGTCGCCTCCCTGCCGCTGCTGAAGCCGCGGCTCTATTCCATCGCCTCCTCGCCGCTTGCCTGCCCAGGCCGGGTGGAACTCTGCGTCGGCGTGGTGCGGGCGACGCGCCGCGAGAGGGTCAGGGATGGCGTGGCGTCCTGCCACCTCGCCTTCCGGGCGACACCGGATTTGCCGCTGCTAGCGCAGGTGCAGGTCAGCCATTTCCGCCTGCCCGCCGATCCCGCGAAGCCCGTCATCATGATCGGCCCCGGCACCGGCATCGCGCCCTTCCGCGCCTTCCTGCAACACCTCGCGGCGACGGGCGCGCGCAACCGCGCCTGGCTGTTCTTCGGCGACCAGCGCGGCGCGACGGACTTCCTGTTCCGGGAAGAGATCGAGGCCTGGCGCGCGAAGGGCACGCTCTCGCGCCTGTCGCTGGCCTGGAGCCGCGATGGTGACCGCAAGGTCTATGTCCAGCATCGCATGGCGGAGGAAGCGCCCGATCTCTGGCGCTGGCTGCAGGATGGCGCGCATCTCTATGTCTGCGGCGATGCCAGCCGCATGGCGAAGGATGTGGATGCCGCGCTGCGCCAGGTGGCGATGGGCGAGGGGGGCATGAGCGCGGACCAGGCGCGGGACTGGATTGTCGCCCTGGCCCGCCAGGGCCGCTACCAGCGGGACGTGTACTGAGATGGACGGAAGCTTCGTCGCCCGGCCCGCCCGCACCACCTGCCCCTATTGCGGCGTCGGCTGCGGCGTGCTGGCCACGCCGGATGGGCGCGGCGGCGCCACCATCGCCGGCGATCCAGACCATCCCGCCAACCAGGGGCGGCTCTGCAGCAAGGGCAGCGCGCTGGGCGAGACGCTGTCGCTGGAAGATCGCCTGCTGCACCCCGAGATCGGCGGCAAGCGCGCCAGCTGGGACGCCGCGCTGGACGCGGTGGCGGAGGGCTTCCGGCGTGGCCTGGCGCAGCACGGGCCGGAGGGTGTCGCCCTCTACGTCTCCGGGCAACTGCTGACCGAGGACTACTACGCCACCAACAAATTCGCGAAGGGCGTGCTCGGCACCGCCAATATCGACAGCAACTCCCGCCTCTGCATGGCCAGCGCGGTCGCCGCCCATACCCGCGCCTTCGGCGAGGATGTGGTGCCCGGCACCTATGAGGATCTGGAGCTGGCGGACACGGTGGTGCTGGTCGGCAGTAACCTTGCCTGGTGCCATCCGGTGCTGTTCCAGCGCGTGATGGCGGCGAAGGCGGCGCGGCCTTCCATGACGCTGATCGTCGTCGATCCGCGGCGCACCGCGACATGCGAAGGGGCGGAGCTGCATCTGCCGCTCCGTCCCGGCAGCGATGTCGCGCTGTTCGCCGCGCTGCTCACGCATCTGCAGGACCGGGGCCTGGCGGATCGCGCCTGGCTCGCGGCCCATGCGGAAGGCGCGGAGGCGGCGCTGGAAGCGGCGCGCGCCATCGCGCCACAGGCCGCGGCGCTCACCGGCCTCGACCCCGCGCTGATCGCGCGCTTCTGCGCCGCCTGGGCCGCCAGCCCGCGCACCGTCACGCTCTGGAGCATGGGCGTGAACCAGTCGAGCGCCGGCACGGACAAGGCGAACGCCATCATCAACTGCCATTTGCTGACCGGCCGCATCGGCCGGCCCGGCGCGGGGCCCTTCAGCGTCACCGGCCAGCCCAATGCGATGGGGGGGCGTGAGACGGGCGCGCTGGCCACCATGCTGGCCGGGCATCTGCGCTTTGATGTGCCGGCGGAGCATGCGGCGCTGGCGGCGTTCTGGAACGCACCGGGGCTGCCGCGCGCGCCGGGTTTGAAGGCGACGCAGCTTTTCGCCGCGCTGGAAGCGCAGAGGATCGGCGCGCTCTGGGTGATGGCGACCAACCCGGCGGTATCCCTGCCGGATGGCGATGCGGTGCGGGGCGCGCTGGCCCGCGCGCCCTTCCTGGTGGTGTCGGAGGTGACGCGCCGCTCCGACACCGCCGCCTATGCCCATGTGCGCCTGCCGGCCCTTGCCTGGGCCGAGAAGACCGGCACGGTGACGAACAGCGAGCGCGTCATCAGCCGCCAGCGCGGCTTCCTGCCCGCACCCGGGGAGGCGCGGCCGGATTGGTGGATGGTGGCGGAGGTGGCGCGCCGCCTCGGCCATGAGGGTTTCGGCTGGGCTGGGCCAGCGGCGATCTTCCGGGAGCATGCGGCGGTGACGGGCCTGGCGCGGCCCTCCGCCCGGGCCTTCGACATTTCGGGCCTCGCCGGGCTGGCGGACGATGCCTATGCGGCGCTCGCGCCGACGCGCTGGCCGGTGCCGGCCGACGGGCCCGTGGCGGCGCGCTTCTTCGCCCATGGGGGCGTCCTGGCCGGGCGCGCGCGGCTGGTGCCCACGCCCTTCCGCGCGCCGGTGGAGGATGTCTCCGCGGCCTTCCCGCTGCGCCTGCTGACCGGGCGGCTGCGGGACCAGTGGCACACCATGACCCGCACCGGTGCCGTGCCCCGGCTGATGGCGCACAGCCCGGAGCCCACGCTGACGCTCCATCCCGCCGATGCGCAGGGTCTGGCGCCCGGCGCGCTGGTGGCGGCGGAGTCGGTCCGTGGCCGCGCCATCTTCCGCCTGGCGCTGGATGAGGGCCAGGCGCGCGGCACCGCCTTCGCGCCGATGCATTGGGCGGCGGAACTCGCGCCGAGCGGCCGGGTGAACGCGCTGGTGGCGCCGCATGGGGACCCCGTGAGCTTCCAGCCGGAACTCAAGAACGCGGCCATCCGCGTCTCCGCCTATGGTGCCGCCTGGCATGCCGCGGTGCTCTCCGCCACGCGCCTGCCGCGCGACCTCGCGCCCTATGAGGCCGCGATCGCGGTCGAGGGCGGCTGGCGGCATGAACTGGCGGGGCAGGGGGCGCCGGCGGAGGCCTTCGCGCGCCTTCTCCGCCTGATCGATGCGCCGGGCATGGCATGGCAGCGGATGGAGGACCCGGCGGCCGGCCTGTTCCGCGCCGCGGCGATCCGTTGCGGCCGGCTGGCCGGCGCCGTGCTGCTGGGCCCCGACGCGGCGCTGCCGCCCCGCGCCTGGCTGGCCGCGCTGCTGGCCAGCGAGGGCCCGCTGGAGCCCGCCGATCGCGCGGCGCTGCTGGCGGGGGCGCGGCCGGGAGGCCCGCCGCCCTCGCCCCTGGTCTGCGCCTGCCATGGCGTGACGGCGGCGGCGATCCAGGCCTGCGGCGGCGATGGGGCCCGGGTCGGGGCCGAGACGCGGGCGGGCACCGGCTGCGGGTCCTGCAAGCCGGAGATCGCGGCGCTGCTTGCCCGGCTGGCGCCCGCCTGATGGGCCCCGTCGCGGCCTTCCTCGATCGGTCCCCGCGGCTCGGCGTGCTGGCCGGGCGCCTGCGGGCGCTGCTGGGGCCCGCCCGGCGGCGCGGGCCAGGGGCCGAAGCCGCCTTCGCCCGGGCCATCAGGGGCAAGGCGCCGATGCCGCCGGGCACGGTCTGCCTGGTCGGCGCCGGGCCGGGATCGGCGGAGCTGCTGACGCTGCGCGCGCTGCGGCTGCTGGGGGAGGCCGATGTCATCGTGCATGACCGGCTGGTCTCGGATGAGGTGCTCGACCTGGCGCGGCCCGGCGCCGAGCGGATCTTCGTCGGCAAGTCGCGCGCCAACCACTGCCTGCCGCAGGCGGAGATCAACGCGCTGCTGGTGCGCCTGGCCCGGCAGGGGCGGCGGGTGGTGCGCCTCAAGGGTGGGGATCCCTTCGTCTTCGGCCGGGGCGGGGAGGAGGCGGCCGCGCTGGCCGAGGCCGGCATCCCCTGCCAGGTCATCCCGGGCGTCACCGCGGCACTCGCCTGCGGGGCCGATGCGGGCATCCCGCTGACGCATCGCGATGCCGCGCAGATGCTGACGCTGGTCACCGGCCACCCGCGGGACGGGCGCCTCGACATTGATGCCGCGGCCCTGGCGCGGCCGAACCAGACCCTGGCGATCTATATGGGGCTGGCGAACCTGCCGGACCTGGTGCGGCAGCTGATGGCGGCGGGGCTCGACGCCTCCCATCCCGCGGCGATCGTGGAGGGCGGCGGCACCGGCGCGGCGCGGCGGCTGGACGGCACGCTGGGTTCGCTGCCCGGCATGGCGCCTGCGGTGAGGGCCGGGCAACCGGCGTTGATCATCATCGGGGAAGTGGTCCGCCTGGCACCGCCGGTCGCACCCGCCGCGGTCTCGGCGCCGGGGTTCGCGCCCGGATCGTCCTTCATGCCGGCAGGGCACGCCAGGCCGGCGGAGCCGGTCACCTCCGCCCCGCCTTCCCGGCGGGGATAGGCTGGATCGCCTCTCCGGCCGCGACGCCGCCCCCGCGGCTGACCCGGGGCTTGTCGCCTCCGGAGGCGCGGGGGCAGAAGGGGGCGGGCCGTGGCGGGAATGGGCATGGATATCGGCATCGACAGCTTCGTGGCGACCATCCCCGATCCCCGGACCGGGCACCGCGTCTCGCCGACCGATCGCATGGCGGCGCTGCTGGCGGAGGTGGAGACGGCGGATCGCGTCGGCCTCGACGTCTTCGGGATCGGGGAGCATCACCGGCCGGAATTCCTGGACTCCGCCCCCGCCATCATCCTGGCCGCAGCCGCCGCCCGCACCCGGCGCATCCGCCTGACCAGCGCCGTGACGGTGCTGAGCGCCGCGGACCCGGTGCGCGTGCTGCAGGAATTCGCGACGCTCGACCTGATCGCCCGCGGGCGGGCCGAGATCGTGGTCGGCCGCGGTTCCTTCGGCGAGGCCTATCCGCTGTTCGGCTTCTCCATGGCCGATTACGACGCGCTGTTCGTCGAGAAGCTCGACCTTCTGCTGAAGCTGCGGGACGAGGAGAGCGTGACCTGGCAGGGCCGGTTCCGCCCGCCGCTGCAGGACCAGCGCGTCTTCCCCCGGCCGCACCAGGCGCGGCTCCCGATCTGGGTCGGCGTCGGCGGCACGCCGCAATCCTTCGCCCGCGCCGGGGTCATGGGCCTGCCGCTGATGGTCGCGATCATCGGTGGCAGCTTCGACCGGTTCCGGCCGCTGGTGGATCTCTACCGGGAAGCCGGGCGACGGGCCGGGCATGCGCCATCGGCGCTGCGCGTCGGCGTCCACGCCATGGGCTTCGTGGGGGATAGCGATGCCGCGGCGCGCGACGCCTTCTTCCCGGGCTGGGCCCATATGTTCACCGAGATCGGCCGGGAACGCGGCTGGCCGCCGCCGACGCGCGCGCAATTCGATGCCATGTGCGGCCCGGGCGGCGCCTTCCTGATCGGCGATCCGCACACCGTCGCCCGCAAGCTCCGCGCGGCGGATGAGGCACTGGGCGGCATCGCGCGCGTCACCTTCCAGATGAGCTCCGCGATGCTGGAGACGGCGGCGATGCAGCGTTCGATCGAGCTGCTGGGCACCGCCGTCGCACCCATGATCCGGGCCAGGGCCGCCTGAAGGCGGCCGCCGGCGTCAATCCGCGAACTGCCCCGCTTCCACGATCAGCGGGCGCAGGCGGGCGATCTCGCTCGCCAGGAAGGCCGCGTGGTGCGCCGGCGTCGCCTCCGCGTCCGAGGCCACGGTGGTCAGCGTCTCCGCGAAGCGCTGCTTCAGGCGTTCGTCGCGAAGCGCCACGCGGATGGCCTGGGCCAGGCGGTTCTGGATCTCCGGCGGCGTGCCGGCCGCGGCATAGAGGCCGTGCCAGGCGGACATGATGAGATCGACGCCCTGTTCCCGCGCGGTCGGCACATCGAAGCCCGGGATGCGCTCCGGCAGCGTGACGGCATAGGCCTTGATGCGCCCATCGCGGGCGAAGGGCGCGGCGACGGTCGCCTGCTCGCAGGAGATGTCGAGGCGGCCGGCCATCATCTCCGTCATCGCCGGGGCGCTGCCGCGGAAGACTATGGTGGTGGCGCTGCGGCCGGCGGCGTGCTGCATCAGCATGCCGCAGAGCTGGTTCGACCCGCCCAGGCCGGAATGGCCGAGGTTCAGCCGGTCCCCCTGCTCCCGCAGCACGGCGAGGTAGCTGGCCAGGTCCCGCGCCGGGAAATCGGGGCGGGAGACGATGGCCATGCCGGTGTGGGACACCACGCCGAGCGGCGCGAAGCCACGCTCGATGCTGAAGGGCAATTGCCGGTAGAGCGTCGCGGCGGCGGCCAGGCCGATATGGTGGATCATCAGCGTATGGCCATCGGGGCGGGACTGCGCCACGCGCGCCGCGGCGATGGTGCCGCCCGCGCCGGTGACGTTCTCCGCCGCCACGGGCTGGCCGAGTTCCCGCGACATGCCGTCCGCCAGCAGGCGGGCGATCATGTCGGTCGGCCCGCCCGCCGCGAAGGGAATGGCAATGGTCAGCGGGCGGTTGGGGAAGGCCTGCCCGAAGGCCTGGCTGCCGATGAAAGGCACGGCAAGCGCGCCGATCAGCAGCGTGCGACGGTTGATCCGCAAGGCTTCCTCCCTGAGTGGGGCCGTGAGGCGGCCCTCTGCGGGGGGAGTGTCGCATGCGGGGGCGCGGCGGCGTCAATCCTCGAAGAAGGGGGTTTCCTCCGCCGGCCCGCCGCGCAGGCGGATGTCGAAGCGGAAGACGCGGCTGCTGCCCTCCATCCCCTCCGGCACCGCCACCAGGCGGGGGCGGAGCGGCGGCGGCACCAGCGCCATCACGGGGTCGGCGTCATGCGCGGCTTCGTGATCCGGGAAGAAGACCGTGGTCTGGGCGCGGCGCATCAGCCCGGCGCCCATGACGGCCAGGTTGATGTGGGGCGCGCGGGGGCCGGCGGGGTCGGCATAGCCGCCCGGCATGACGGTGCGGAATTCGTAGCGCCCCTCGGCATCCGTCCAGGCGCGGCCCCAGCCCAGGAAATGCGGATCCGCCTGGTCCCGACCCGGGTCGAGCGGATGGTCGAAATGCCCGCCGGCATCGGCCTGCCAGGCCTCCAGGATCATGTTGAGGCAGGGGACCGCATCCTCCCGCCGCACCTGGCCGCGGAGGATGATGACCTCCCCCTTCGCGGCGCCGGCCGCGCCTTCCTCCGTCACCGTCAGGTCGTTGTCCTGGGCGCGGAAGAAGGTGCGGGGGAAGAAGGGGCCGATGGTGTGTTCGGAACTGGGCGCGGCCATCACGGCGCCTCCGGCGTGGCGTGGCGGCCGCGCAGCACGATGTCGAAGGTGAAGCCGAGATAGAGGTCCCCGACCTCCGCCGGTGGCCGGTCCTTCGCGATCAGGCGCTGGCGCGCGGCCTCGTCCGGCACGGATTGCAGGATGCGGTCGATCGCGTTCAGCGGGTCCCCGGCGAAATACATCTGCGTGACGAGGCGGGAGAGGGAGGAGGGGCCGAGCACGGAGAAGTGCACATGCGGCGGGCGCCACCAGGTTTCCTTCACCGGGACGGGATAGGCGCCGGGCTTGATGGTGAAGAAGGCGTAGCGGCCTTCGTCATCCGTGCGGACGCGGCCATTGCCGACGAAGTTGGGGTCGAGCGGCGCGGCGCGCTGGTCGATCGGGTTGAAGTAGCGGCCGGAGGCATTGGCCTGCCAGAGTTCGACGACGGCGCCGCGGACCGGGCGCCCATCCTCGTCCAGCACCTGGCCGGCAAGGTGCATGAGCTGGCCGATGGCGGGGCGCCCGGGGATGGGCTCGGCCAGATTCGCCTCCCCGCACGGCAGCTTGCGGTGCAGCCGCAGCGGGCCCGTCGCTTCCGTGCGCGTGGCGGGGCGGCGGATCAGGGGCTGGGAGGGGGTGTGCGTCCAGGTATTGGGATAGCCCGCGATGGGGACGTCCGGCTGGATGCCCGGCGGCCAGGGATCGAAGC
Organism: Falsiroseomonas ponticola; assembly: GCF_016805305.1. Classification (GTDB taxonomy): domain Bacteria; phylum Pseudomonadota; class Alphaproteobacteria; order Acetobacterales; family Acetobacteraceae; genus Falsiroseomonas; species Falsiroseomonas ponticola. The sequence continues at coordinate 72,486 of NZ_JAERQN010000005.1, forward strand.
GATCCGGCACGGTCTCGTGGTTCATGCTCTTGCCTCCCGCGCCCGGGTCAGCGGGCGCGGGGGCAGCGTGGCCCGGGGCGGGGCTACCCGTCAACGTTATGTTGCATAATAATCAGCCGGTGGGCGTGCGGAACATCGGCAGCCCGCGGACATCCGCCACGCGGTTCATCATGGCGGTTGGCGGGCCCTGGTAGTAGTTGCGGCGGCTGACGGCGTGGCCGGTGATGCGGTGCATGGCGATGGCGGATTCCGCGGCCTTCACCAGCAGCCCGTAGCTGTGCAGCAGCGGCACGCCCGCGATGGTGAAGACGCCGCGCGCGGCCAGCAGCGCGGCGGTGGAGCCCGTCAGGAACAGCACCTCCGCCCCCGCATCGACCGCGCGCTGCCCGGCGGCCTCCACCGCCGCGACATAGGCCAGCGCCTCATCCTCCCGCGTGAACATCGCGTTGTTGCCGGGGGAATGGCCCGTGTTCTCGATGGAGGCGAGGCGGCTGGCCAGGCCGTATCCCGTCACGATCTCCCGGTACCGCGACACCATCTTCGGGTGCTGCACCAGCATGCCGAAGCGCTCCCCCATGGTGCAGGCGGTGAAGCACAGCACCTCCATGAAGGAGATGACGGGGATGTCGAGCAGTTCGCGGAGTTCCACCAGGCCGGTGTCGAGCGAATTGGCGATGACGAAGGCGTCGTAGCCGCCATCGCGGCGGAGCTTGAGCGCCGTCTCCACGAATTCCCGCACATCGTAGTGCCAGATGGAGCGGTACTGGTCGCCGAGCGCGCCATGCGGCGTGCCATGCACCTCCACCGTCGTGCCGGGCGCGGCCACGGCATCGCAGAGCGTCTTCGTCGTGGAGAGGAAGTTCGACATCGCCGTCTCCGAGGAGATCAGCTGGTACCAGATCTTCATGCGCGCAGTGCCTCAGTTGAAGGAAAGGCCGGTGGCCTCGACGAGCTTCGTCACATCGGCGATCCGCGCCCCGATGAAGCTGCGGAAGGCGTCCGGCGTGGTGGGGGTGGGGGTGGCGCCGAGCCCGCGCAGCCGCGCGGCCAGGTCCGCATCCTGCACCACCGCCGCGCAGGCCTCCGCCAGGCGTCGCACGATCTCCGGCGGCGTGCGCGCGGGGGCGAGAAGGCCCATGTAGCTGGAGGAGACGTAGCCGGGCACGCCGGCCTCCGCGATGGTCGGCAGCTGCGGCAGCAGGTCGGATCGCTGCGGCGTGCCGACGGCGAGTGCCTTGATGTGGCCGAGCCCGATCGCCTCCATCACCGGGGGCAGGTTCTCGAACAGCAGCTGGATGCGGCCGGCGCGGAGGTCGAGCAGCGATTGCGCGGTGCCGCGATAGGGGACATGGGTGATGCGGACGCCAGCCAGGGCGCAGAACATCTCGCCCGAGAGATGGGCCACGGAGCCCGGCCCGGCGGAGCCGAAATTCAGGTCGCCGGGCGCGGCGCGCGCCGCGGCCAGCAGCTCCGCCACGGAATTCACGGGAAGATCCTTGTTGGCGACGAGGACGATGGGGCTGTCCGTCAGCTGCGCCACCGCCGCCAGGTCGCGCAGCGGGTGGTAGCGGATGCCCGCCTGCATGACGGGATTCACCGCGATGGAGCCCGGCGTGCCGCAGAGCAGCGTGTGGCCATCGGGCGGCGCGTTCACCACCTGCATGGCGCCGATGGTGCCGCCGGCGCCGGCGACATTGTCCACCACCACCTGCTGCCCGAAGCGGTTGGAAAGCCCCTGCGCCACCAGGCGCATCATCACATCCGTGCCGCCGCCCGGCGTGAAGGGGACGATGACGCGGATGGGGCGGCTCGGCCAGCTTTCCTGCGCCAGGGCAGGGGTGGCGAGCAGCGCGGCAAGGCCGGCGCGGCGCGTCAGCATCATGGGGTGCTTCCTCCTGTCAGGCCGGGCACGGTCGGATAGACCGCGCCATAGTGCTTCCGGATTTCCGCGATCTGGTCCTCGCCCGGTGGCGCATAGGCCAGGCGCTTGGAGGTGAAGCGGCCGCCCATCAGGCGGTTCATGCGCACCGCCATCTCCCCCATCTTGATGAGGCTGGTGATGCCGTTGAGGATCGGCGCGCCGCGCCCTGCGTCATGGATACCGGCATCGGCCAGCAGCGCCATGGCGACGCCGCCGGCGGGGATGACGACCTCCGCGCCCCGCTCCACCGTCTCCGCCGCCGCCTGCTGGAATTGCGCCAGGATGCGCGCGCGGGCTTCGGGATCCGTGAACCCTTCCTTCAGGTCCAGGATGCGGTCCATCTGCATGCGCGCCGTGCCGGCAAGCCGCCCGCGCAGGCCGGCGCGGTCCACATTCTCCAGGATGCGCGCGGTGAACTTCTCGTTGAGCGTGACGAGGGAGAAGCTGGCGCCCATGATGCTGGCGAGGTGCAGCGCCGTCTCGCAGAGGCCGAGCACCGGGATATCAGCGATCTCCCGGCATTCGCGGAGCCCCGGATCGGCGATGTTGCCGATCAGGAAGGCGTCGTAGCCCTGCTCCATCGCCGTGACGACGTTCCGCATCACCTCCCCGCTCTCCAGGTATTCGAGGTAGCGGTACTGGTCGGCGACGCCGCCGACCTGGGTGATGCCGTGGACCGTGACCTCGGTCCCGGGGTCCTTCACGCCGTCGATGATGCGGCGGAGCACGGGGTGGTAGTGCCCCCAGGCCGCGCTGCGCGACATGGATTGGTACCAGAGCTTCATCGGCGCGAAGCCCCGCGCGTGACCTGGCCCATCCGGCCGCTTCCTTCCCCTGCCGGGGCTCAGGCGGCCTCGGCTTCCGGGTATTCAACAGGAAGCGGCGGGCGGGCGGTAGTCCATATGTTCCGGATCGCGGGATTTCGTGATGCGGATCAGTCGAGCAGTTCGGGCGGCGCCTCGCGGTCGGTCTCGTAGAGTTCGAGGGGCGGCACGGCGCCGGGCTTCCACTCCGGGTCATCCCAGGCGGCCATCTTGCCGGGGTTGAGCAGCCCCTTCGGGTCCGCCTGGCGCTTGAAGTCGAGCTGCGCCTGGTCCACCAGCTTCATGCCGCCTTCCTCCAGCAGGAAGGTGTGCGGGTTGAAGATGGGGCTGCCGGCTTCCTCGTGCATCCGCATGATCTCGTCGAGGCGCTCCTCCGTCGTGAAGCGGACGATCTGCAGGCCGATGGCGCAGACCTGGCCGGCGAAGCGGACGAGCTCGACATGGAAAAGGACTTCGTCGCCGAAGCGCTTCTCCAGCTGCTCGATCAGGGACAGGTGATCGGGCGCGGGGAAGAGGGATTGCAGGTAGGTGATGGATTTGTCGGTCTTCAGCACCTGCAGCGTGGTGTGGTTCCAGGAATGCTCGTAGCAGGGCACGGCGGCGTCTTCCGTGCGCTCCCGGTGGATCTCCTGCCCGGCGTGATCAGCCACTAATGCATCGAGCCGCGCTAGATCGGGCGCGGCGACCATGAGGCAGGCGACGGCCATGCCGGCCGGCACCTTCGCGCCCCAGTAGCGGAACCTGTCCTGCGGCAGCGGCGCGGGGACGATGCAGGCGAGCTTCTTCGTGATGTCGTCGCGCCGCGCCAGCGCATCGCCGAAGCGGCAGGCGGCCGACAGGGTCGGAAAGGCGACGACGACATCGATCCATTCATGCGCGGGGGCGAGGGGCATCTCCAGCGCCGTGATGATGCCGTTGGTGCCATAGGCGTGGTTGGCCTGCTGGATCTCTGGCCCGCGGAGTTCCAGCACGCGCGGCTCGGCCTCCATCGTCATGACGCGAAGGCCGAGGATGTTGCCCGGCGCGCGCAGCCCGCCCCAGGTGATGCTGCCGACGCCGCCGGAGCCCCCCGCGATGAAGCCGCCCAGCGTCGCGGTGCGCAGCGTGGAGGGATGGATGCGCAACTCACCACCCACCGCGCGCCGGGTCTGCGCATCGAGGTCGATGAGGCGGATGCCGGCCTCGGCGCGCACCATCCCGGGCTCGGCATGCAGCACGCGGTTGAGGCCGAGCAGGTCGAGCACGATGCCGCCGCGCAGCGGCATGGCCTGGCCGTAATTGCCGGTGCCGCCGCCGCGCGGCGTCACGGGCACGTCATGCGCATAGGCCGCGGCGAGGATCGCGCGCAGCTCCGCCTCGTCCCGCGGCGCGACCACGGCCTCCCCGGTGACGCGGTTCAGCTGGCGCTTCAGCACGGGGGAGTACCAGAAGAAGTCACGCGACTTCTGGCGGACCAGCGCCGGATCCGTGGTCCAGTCGAGCCCGGGCAGGGCGTTCATCACCGCCGTCACAGTGCCGGTCATGCCTCGTCTTCCCTGAGCCAGGCCGCGACATCGAAGGCGGCGAGTTGCGTGAACAGTTGAGCGAGCCGTTCCGCCGCGTGGTCCAGCAGCGCCTGGCCCATCGCGGGCGTCGCCGCGGCGGCGTTGCCGACGGCGCCGACGGGATGGAGGTCCTGCGCCTGCCACGCCGGCGGCATGGCGCGCAGCCCGGGCGGCAGCGCCATGAGGCGGCTGGTGAAGTCGCGCGCCGATTCCATCCGGACGGAGGCGGGGGCGAGGGCGAGCATCAGCGCCGTCTCGTCCCGCCCGGCATGGATGCCGAAGGCGGCCTCGATGGGGTCGTGCAGCGCGGCCGGGCGGCCATGGCGCGGCCAGGCGGTGTTGAGGACCAGGATGCGGTGCGCGAGGCGGATGCGGAAGGCCGCCGTTTCCAGCACCGGGATGTTGCCGCCATGGCTGTTGATGATGACCAGGCGATCCATCCCGGCCCGCGCCACGCTCGCGCCGATATCGGCGACCAGCGCCAGCAGCGTCTCGGCCGAGAGGGTCAGCGATCCGGGATAGCGCAGATGCTCGGCGGCCAGCGCGACCTTGACGGTCGGCAGGACCAGCAGCGGGACGCTGTCGGGCAGGCGCGCGAGTGTCGCGTCCACGACGCCCTCGCCGATCACGGTGTCCACCGACAGCGGCAGATGCGGCCCGTGCTGTTCGGTGCTGGCGACCGGCAGCAGCGCGATGGTGTGGCGCGGCAACTCGCGGAAGGCCGGCCAGGGAAGGTCCTGCCAGAGGCGCGTGACGGTCATGCCGGCCGGGGCGTGGCGCTCATGCGCCCGGGGTTATCGAAGCGGGGCAGGGCGCGCAAGCGGGCAGGTCAGCCCTCGGGCGTGGCGAGCACATGCGCGACCAGCGCATTGGCGTGCCCATGCCCCATCCCGTGCTCGGCCTTCAGCATCGCGACCAGTTCCATATGCCGTGCCGGCAAATGCCGGCGCACCAGCGCCTGCCATTCGGCGATGGGCTTGCCGTACTTCTTCTCGATGGAGGGGAAGTAGGACGCCGGGCCCTTGAGGGGTTGGTCGGCCATGGCGCTCTCGGCTCCTGGTGCTGCGGCGGGCTGATGCTCGGCCGTGGCGTCGCGGTCCGCAAGCGGCACCGCGATGCGCCGTTGGACAGGCACCGGCCGGCCGTGAAACTCTGCGCGACCGCCGCTTCCCAGGATGCCTCATGCCGACAATGCCCGCCCCCGTCACCCGCCGTGCGCTGATCGGCGCCGGCGCCGGCCTTCTGGCGGCGCGCGGCGCCACCGCGCAGCGCGCCTGGCCCAGCCGCCCGATCCGCTTCATCGTCATGACGCCGCCGGGGCCGGGCAGCGACCAGATGGCCCGCGCGCTGGCCGGCCACTACCAGACGACCCTCGGCCAGCCGGTGGTGGTGGAGAACCGGCCCGGCGCGGGCGGCGCCATCACGGCGCAGGCGGTCGCGACCGCCACCGATGGGCATACCATCGGCCTGGTCTTCGGCGGGCCGACGACGACGGCGCGGCTGCTGAACCCGGGCCTGCCCTATGATCCCGCCACGGCCTTCTCCGCCGTGACTCTGCTGACGCGCTCCCCCTTCGTGCTGACGGTGCACCCGTCCTTTCCGGCGAAGACATGGGCGGAGTTCGTCGCCGTGCTGCGCGCCAATCCCGGCAGGTACCGCTACGCCTCGATCGGGCCGGGCACGACGACGCACCTGGCGATGGAGGAGACGAAGCAGCGCCTCGGCCTCGATATCGAGCACGTGCCCTATCGCGGCTTCGCCCCCGCGACGCTCGACCTGCTGGCGGGACGGGTGGAGGTGATGTTCCACTCCCCCTTCAGCGCGCTGCAGCACATCCGCGCCGGCGCGCTGACGGCGCTGGTGCAGACCGGCGACCGCCGCGTGGCCCAGATGCCGGATGTGCCGACGCTGGCCGAGGCCGGGCTGCCGGACAGCGCCTTCTTCGGCTGGACCGGCATCATCGCGCCCGCCAGCTTCCCGCCCGCCATCGCCGAACGCCTGGCGACGCTGACGCGCGAGGCGATGGCGAAGGACCCCGCGGCGCGGGGCGGCATGGAGGAGACGGGCGCGGAGATCGTCGGCTCCACGCCCGCGGAGCTGGCGGCGCTGCAGCAGCGGGAGACGACGCGCTGGGGCGCCGTCATCACGCGGCTCGGGCTGACCGTGACGGACTGACCCTCAGTTGAGGGTCACGTTCCCCGCCCGCACCACCTCACGCCACTTCGCGACCTCCTCCCGCACCAGCGTCGCGAACTCGGCAGGGGTGGAGGCGGCGACGATGAAGCCCTGGGCGGCGAAGGGGTCGCGGATCTCGGGCTGGGCGAGGGCGGCGGCGACTTCCGCGTGCAGGCGGGCCAGCACGGGGGCAGGCGTATTGGCGGGGGCGAAGAGGCCCTGCCAGGAGGTCGCCTCGAAGCCCGGCAGCCCGGCCTCCGCCATGGTGGGGACGTTGGGCAGCAGCGGGTGACGCTCCCGCGACGTCACGGCCAGGGCGCGGACGGCGCCGGACTGGATATGCGGCAGCGTGACCAGCACATCGGCGAAGGAGGAATAGACGAGGCCGGCGATGAGGTCCGTCGTCGCCTGGGCGGAGCCGCGATAGGGGACATGCGTCAGCGGCACCCGCGCGGCCTGGGAGAACATCTCCCCGGTCAGGTGCATGGAGGTCCCGTTGCCCGGCGTCGCATAGGTCAGCGGCGCGTTGCCCGCGGCGCGGGCGGCGGCGATGTAGCCCGCCACATCGCGCGCCGGGCTCGCGGGGTTCACGACCAGCACCAGCGGTGCCGAGACCAGGCGCGAGACCGGCGCGAAGTCGCGCACGGGGTCATAGGGCAGGTTGGGGAAGAGGCTGGCCGCGATGGCGTTGCTGCCGGTGACGCCCATCAGCAGCGTGTGGCCGTCCGGCGCCGATTTCGCGACCATGTCGGCGCCCGTCGTACCGCCCGCGCCAGGGCGGTTCTCCACCAGCACGGTCTGGCCGAGGCTCGCCGTCATGCGCTCCGCCAGGCGCCGCGCCAGCAGATCCGTGCTGCCGCCGGGCGGGAAGGGGACGACGATTCGGATGGGGCGCGTCGGCCAGGCCTGTGCCAGCGCGGGCACGGCCAGCGCAGCCAGCGCGATGCCGCCGAGCGTGCGGCGCGTCAGTCTCGTCATGCGTCGATCTCCTTGTTGGAGGGCGGGCCCCAGCCCCCGCCGCCGGCCGTCTCGATGATGAGCAGTTCCCCGGCCCGCCAGGCGAAGCGGGCCTTGGAGGGGAAGTGTCGTTCGGTGCCATCCGCGCCGGCAAGCGTGAGCCGCGCCACGCCGCCCGCGCCGCCCCCCAGCGCGCCCGGCGCGCCGGCGAGGTGCCGTTCGCCGCGATAGGACACCTCCGCGCTGCCCGACAGCAGGCGGTAGGCGCGCCGCACGCCATCGCCACCCGGCATCGCGCCGGCGCCGCCGGAGCCGCGGTGGCGGGCGAAGGCCTCGACCAGGATCGGCGCGATCTCCTCCAGCACCTCGGCCGGCAGGTTGCGGGCGTTGGAGACATCGGCGGAGAGGGCGTGGAGGCCGGGGCGGTCGGGCCCGCCGCCCTCGCCGCCGGCCAGGATCTCGGTGAACATCCAGCGTCTGCCCTCGTTATCGGTGCCGGCGGCGGAGAGCACGACGGCGACGCCGGCATTGGAGGCGCGGGCGCGGCGCGGCGCCAGCCGGGCATGGGCGGCGAAGAGGGCGTTGGTGGCGAGCTTCACCGTCGCGGTGCGGGCATTCACCGCGGCCGGGAAGCGCGGATTGACGACGCTGCCCTCGGGCAGCGCCAGGTCGAGCAGCTCCAGCAGCCCGTGATTGGCCGCGGCCCCCGGCGCGATGCGCCGCAGCAGCGCGAAGCAGGCGGCGAGCAGGCCGGAAGGCGCGGCATTCACCGGCCCCGCCGTCTGCGGCGCCGATCCCGCGAAATCCACCGCGAGGCGCGGGCCCGGCAGGCGCTTCAGCGTGGCGCGGATCGGCACGGGGTCGGGCGTGATCCCATCGCCTTCCAGCGCGACCTCGGCGCTCGCCTCGGCTTCGGGGATGGCGTCCAGCGCCGTCGCCAGCGCCTCCCGTGCCTCCTCCAGCAGCGATGCCGCCAGGCTGGCGAAGACGCGGGCGCCGAGGCGGGTGGCGAGCGCGGAGACTTCCGTCGCGGCCTGCGTGACCGCCGCCCATTGCGCGTCGAGGTCGGCGCGCAGCATGGCGGGGGTGCGCGTGTTCGCGAGCAGGATGGTGGCGATGCCCACATCCTCCAGCCCGGCGCGGCGCCAGCGCAGCGGCGGCAGGCGCAGCCCCTCCTGGAAGATGTCGCGGGCATCGGGCGGGATGGAGCCGGGGGCGATGCCGCCGACATCCTGGTGGTGCAGGATGGTGGCGGCCAGGGCCACGACCACGCCCTCAGCCAGGATCGGGCGCAGCACGATCAAATCCGGCAGATGCGTGCCGCCGGACCAGGGATCATTGGTCAGGAAGCCATCGCCCTCCGCCATGGACCCGGCCGGGAAGGCGCGCAGCATGCCGGCGATGGCGGGTATCATGCCGCCGAGCAGCAGGGGCAGGGAGCGTGCCTGCGCGAGCACGCGCCCATCGGGCAGGAAGAGCGCGGCGGCGCAATCCATGCCCTCCCGCGCCACGGGCGACTTCGCCTCCGCCAGCAGCATGTCCTGCATGCGGTCGGCCAGGCCTTCGAGGGCGATGCGGAGGATGGCCGTGTCGCTCATGCCGCTCGGTCCAGCAGCAGGGCGCCGTCGCTTCGCAGGGAAGCGCGCCAGCCCGCGGGGATGCGGGCGGTGGCGGTGCCGTCATCCAGCAGCAGCGGGCCAAGGGCGCTACCCGCGAAGGGCGTGCCGTCGCGATGCCGCCAGGTGGCGCGCAGGGCGGGGGCGCTGTCCAGCAACCCGCTGGCCGCCATGACGCCGGGGCAGGGCGGGACCAGCACGCGGGGGCAGCCGATGATGCCGGCGATGGCCGCGCCCAGCAGCGGGCCGAAGCCGCCGCCGGCCACCAGCAGCGACAGGTCCGGATGGATGTTCCGGCGGAGCGCGATGCGGCGCGTGGCCTCCGCCAGCCGGGCCTCCGCGATGGCCAGGCTGTCCGTGCCGGCATCGGCTTCGCCCGGCAGCCAGCCCACGGCGCGGGCGGCTTCCGTCAGCGCATCGCCGCCGATGGCCAGGCTTTCGACATCCAGCGCCTTCAGCCGGAAGGCGAGGGGGCCAAGCGTGACGCTGCCCGTTTCCAGCGCCACGCCATCCCGCACCAGGCTGACCTCCGCCGTGGTGCCGCCCATGTCGAGCCCGATGGCGCAGGGCACGCCCGCGGCCCAGCGCGCGACGGCGCGGGCGCCGGCGGCGGGGCCGGAGAGCAGGAGGGGCAGCGGCGCGGCCAGCGCGACGTCGGGCGCCACGGCGCTACCATCGGCAAGGGCGAAGCGCGAGCTGGGCAGGCCGGCCGCGACCAGCGCGCGGGCCACCGGCGCCAGCGTCGTCGCCACCAGCGGCTTCAGGCTCGCATCGAGCATCGTCGCCAGCATGCGCTCGAACTCCCGCGTCTCGGGATCGACGCGGTGGGAGAGCGACAGCGCCGTGCCCGGCGGCAGGGCGGCCGCGATCGCCTGTTCATGCACCGGGTTGCGATGCGCGAAGAGCAGGCAGGCGGCGACGGGCAGGCCGGGCAGCGCGGGCAGGGCCGTCAGGTCGAGCGGCGCGACCTCAACGCCCCTCGCATCGATGCGCCCGGGGATGCCTAAGCGGAGCGCGGGCGGGGACAGCCAGGCCGGCGTCGGCGGCGGCGGGTCCAGCGCATCGGGGTCGCGGCGGGACTGGCGGCCGAGATCGGGCAGGTCCTCGAAGCCCTGCGTGGTGACCAGCACGACGGGTGATGCCGTGCCGGTCAGGATCGCGTTCGCCGGCAGCGTCGTGGCGATGGTGATGCTGGCGGGCGCGATGCCCTCCGCCTCGCAGAAACCAATGATGGCGGCGGCAAGGTTGGCGGCCTCCGCGCGCGGCCGCTTGGCGATGCGGGCAGCGCCGCCGCCTTCCGGCGCGGCGATGATATCGAGAAAACTGCCGCCCTGGTCCAGCGCCAGGGCGTGGCGCGGCCTCACGCCGCGCGCCGGAAGCGGGTGGGGGAGAAGGGCGCCAGGTCCACCTCCGGATCGCGCCCGGCGACGAGGTGCGCGACCTCCCGCCCCGTCGTCGCCGCGCCGCACATGCCGACATGGCCATGGCCGAAGGCGAACCAGGCATTGTCCACGCGTGGCGCCTGGCCGATCACCGGCATGGAATCCGGCAGGCAGGGGCGGTGGCCCATCCATTCGCTGGTGCGCGAGGTGTCGAGATGCGGGAACATCTCCCGCCCCCTTTCCAGCAGCGCAGCCGCGCGGCGCATGTCGGGCGGCGCCGTCAGCCCCGCGAATTCGACGGAACCCGCGAGCCGCAGCCCCATGCGCATCGGGTTCACCATCATGTTGTGCTCGACGGCCATGACGGTGTGGCGCAGCGCCAGGTTGTTGCTCTCCACCGTCACATGGTAGCCGCGCTGCGTCTCCAGCGGGATGGCGGGGCCGAGCTGCGCGGCGAGCTTCGCGGACCAGGCGCCACCGGCCAGCACCACGCCCTCGGTCTCCAGGCTCTCGCCGCTGTCGAGCGTGAGGGCGGTGACGGAGCCGCCCTTCACCGTCAGCCCCGTGACGCGCGCGCGCACCACCTGCGCGCCATCCGCCACGCATTGGTCGAAGATCGCGCGCGTCATCGCGGCGGGGTCGAGGGTCGATCCATTCTCCGGCGCCAGGATGCCGAAGCGGAAGCGGCCCTTCAGGTCGGGCTCCAGCGCGACGAGTTCATCCTCCCCCACGTCGCGCATCTCGACGCCCAGGCTGCGGCGGAGCTTCATGCCCCAGGCCCATTGCCGCGCGGCGGTCTCCCCGGAATAGACGTAGAGGCAGCCGCTGCGGCGCATCAGCCCGGTGGCGTTGGCGCGTTGCAGGATCGGCTCGTAGCACTCGAAGATCGGCGCCAGCAGGCCGCGCATCGCGGTGGCGATCCGCGTCACCTCCGCCGGCGTGGAAGCCTGGAGGAAACGCGCGATCCAGGGCGCCACGATGGGCGCGTACCAGCAGCGCACCGTCAGCGGGCCGAGCGGATCCAGCAGCCAGCGCGGCACCTTCTTCCACATCCCCGGCATGCCGACCGGCAGGCAGGCGGAAGGGGAGAGGGAGCCCGCATTGCCGAAGCTCGTCGCCTCCGCGGGGCCGAGCGGATCGATGAAGGTGACCTGGTGCCCATCGCGCTGCAGCCAGGCGGCGCAGCAACTGCCGACGATGCCGTTGCCGATCACCGCGATGCGCATGAGGAGTCCTTGGCCCTGCCCGGCCCCGAGCGTAACCGCCGCCTTTGCAGGCGTGAACCCCGCTGCCATTCTGGGCGCAACGAACTGGAGGAAACCCCATGACGAGCCGCCGCACCCTGCTGGCCGCCGCCGCGCTGCTGGCCGCGAAGCCCGCCTTCGCCGCCTTCCCGGACCGGCCCATCCGCGTGGTGGTGCCCTTCGCGCCGGGCGGCAATGCCGATGTGGTCGCGCGGCTGCTGCAACCCAGGTTGCAGGACCGGCTGGGCCAGCCCGTGGTGGTGGAGAACCGCGCGGGCGCCGGCGGCAGCCTGGGCGCGCAGACCGTCGCGCGATCGACGCCCGATGGCTACACGCTGCTGATCGGCTCCAACGGGCCGCTCAGCGTGAACCCGGTGGTGCAGGCGCGGCTGCCCTATGACGTGGCGCGGGACTTCGCGCCGATCGGCATGGCGATGCAGGTGCCGCATTGCCTGGTGGTGCAGGCGGCCGCGCCGCAGCGGCGGCTGGCGGAGCTGGTGGCGGCATCCCGCGCGCGGGCGGATGGCCTCGGCATCGGCACGGCGGGCGTGGCCAGCGCCACGCATCTCTCCATGGAAGCCTTCGCCACGGCCAGTGGCGCGCGGCTGCTGCACGTGCCCTATCGCGGCGGCGGCGCGGCGGTGCCGGACTTCATCGCGGGCAACATTCCCCTGCTGTTCACGGAATTCTCGACGGCTCTGCCGCTGCACCGCGCGGGACAGGGACGCATCCTGGCCATCGCCGCCGCCACCCGGCTCTCGGCGCTGCCGGAGGTGCCGACGATGATCGAGGAAGGCGTGCCGGGCTTCCTCGCGGCCTCCTATGTCGGGCTTCTCGCCCCCGCCGGCATTCCGGCGGAGGCCATGCAGGCGCTCTCCGCCGCCATGGCCGCCATCGTGGGGGAGGAGGATTTCCGGGCCCGCATGGTGGCGATGGGGGGTGAGGTGGCCTCCGCCACGCTGGCGACGCCGGCGGGCTTCGCCGCGCTGATCGCGGAGGATCTGCAACGGTCCCGGGCGGCGGCGGAAAAGGCGGGAATCCGGCCGGAATAGCGGCGGCCTGGACAGGGGGGCGCCCCGGCGCGACAAGCGGCGCAACACCAAGGAGGACGTCGATGAAGAAGCGCATGCTGCTGGCCGCCCTGCTGGGCGCCGCGCTGGCCCTGCCCGCCACGGCGCAGGAAGCCTACCCGAACCGCGCCATCCGCTACATCGTGCCCTTCGCGGCCGGCGGCCCTTCCGACATCGTGGCCCGCATCATGGCGCCGCGCATGGCGGCGACGCTCGGCCAGCCCGTGGTGGTGGAGAACCGGGTGGGGGCGGGCGGCGTCACCGGCGTGGATGTGGCCGCCAAGGCGGCGCCGGATGGCTACACCTTCGCCATCGGCAGCGCCGGCGCGCTCGCCATCTCCCCCAATCTCGGCCGGGGCACGCCCTATGACCCGCTGCGGGATCTGGTGCCGATCACGCTCGGCGTGCTGGTGCCGGAACCGGTGGTGGTGCCGGCGGTCTCGCCCTTCCGGACCCTGCAGGAACTGGTGGCCGGGGCGAAGGCGCGGCCGGGGTCGCTGAATTTCGGCTCCACCGGCAATGGCAGCATGCCGCACCTGGCGGCGGAACAGCTGCGCGCCGCGGCGGGCATCGACATCGTCCACATCAGCTACAACAGCGGCGGCCAGCTGGCGACGGCGATCCTGCGGAATGAGGTGCAGCTCGGCTTCGCGGACCTGCCGGTCCTGCTGCCGCAGATCCAGGCGGGGTCGCTCCGCGCGCTGGCCGTCGGCACTCCCCGGCGCCTGTCCTGGCTGCCGGATGTGCCGACCATGACGGAGGTCGGGCTGCCGTCGGTGGATGCCAGCAACTGGCACGGGCTCGTCGCCTCCGCCCGCACGCCGGCCGGGCCGCTGGCCGCGCTGCGCCGGGCGGCGATCGGGGCGCTGCAGGACCCGGAGGTGATCCGCCTGCTGGACGCGCAGGGCGCCATCCCGGGCGGCAACAGCCCGGAGGAGTTCGGCGCCTTCATCCGGCGCGAGAACGAGAAGTGGGGCGAGGTGATCCGCCGGAACAACATCCAGGCGGACTGAACGATATCTGACGGGCAGCCACCGCCCGGCGATTGAGGACATGACAGGATCCACAACCCGCCGTCCCGGGAGGGGCGGCGGGTTTTCCCTGCGCGCAGCAAACTTGCGCGTATGACAGTTTTGTTGCAATGGGATGGCAGGAGCGCGGGGCGACGGGGGCTGTTCTGCTACGCCCGCGGCATCACACGGGGACAAGGAACAAGAACCATGCAACGCCGCCTGCTGATCCCGGCCATCGCGCTTGCCGCGCCGCTGGGCTTCGCCGCCCCTGCCTCGGCGCAGGGATCGCTGAACCTCTACTGCTCCGTCCAGATCGAGTGGTGCCAGGCCATCGCGACGAACTTCACCCGCGACACCGGCATCCGCGTGAACATGACGCAGCGCGGATCGGGCGAGAGCCTCGCCGCCATCCGCGCGGAAGCGCAGAATCCTCGTGGCGACGTGTGGTTCGGCGGCACGGGCGACCCGCATCTGGCCGCGGCGGAGGAGAATCTCAGCCAGGCCTATGAAAGCCCGAACAACGCCGCGCTCCATCCCTGGGCGCTGACTCAGTGGAACCAGTCCGGCCGCCGCGCCATCGGCGTTTATGCCGGCGCGGTGGGCTTCGGCTTCAACAGCGAGCTGCTGGCACGGAAGAACATCGCGCCGCCGACCTGCTGGGCGGACCTGGTGGACCCGCGCTTCCGCGGCGAGATCCAGGTGGCGAACCCCAACTCCTCCGGCACCGCCTATGTCATCATCGCGACGCTGGTGCAGCTGATGGGTGAGGACCAGGCCTTCGACTACATGCGCCGCCTGCATCCCAACGTGAACAGCTACGCCCGCAGCGGCACCGGCCCGATCAAGGCCGTGGCGCGGGGGGAGACGGGCGTCTCGCTCAGCTTCGTGCATGACGCGGTGACGGAGCGGAACGCCGGCTTCCCCGTGGCCTACAACACCCCCTGCGAGGGCACGGGCTACGAGATCGGCTCCATGTCCATTATCCGTGGCGCCCGCAACCTGGCGCAGGCGCGGCGCTTCTATGACTGGGCACTGACGGAGCCCGCGCAGCGGCTGGGATTCGAGGCCGGCGGCCAGCTGCAGCAGCCCTCCAACCGCAGCGCGCCGCTGCCGCCCAATGCGCCGGACCTCGGGCAGATCCGGCTGATCGAATACGATTTCGCGAAGTATGGCCGCGCCGCGGAGCGCCGGCGCCTGATCGAGCGCTGGGACCGCGAGGTCGGCTCCCTGCCGCGCTGATCCCACCGCATCCCCCGAGCCCGACGGAACCCTGCCCATGTCCCTTCGCCTGATCGCCGCCACCGGCGCCGTGCTTGCGCTGTCCACGCCCGCCATGGCGCAGGGCAGCCTCAACATGCTCTGCGCGCCGGCCGCGGATTGGTGCGAGGCGATCGCGGCGCGCTTCCAGCGGGACACGGGCATCCGCGTCGCCATGGCGCGGAAATCGGCCGGCGAGATCCTGGCGCAGATCCGGGCGGAGGCGCAGAACCCGCGCACCGACATCTGGTTCGGCGCCTCGGCGGAGACGCATATCTCGGCGGCCGAGGCCAATTTGCTGCAGCCCTACACCTCCCCCAACATGGCGGGGCTGCACCCCTGGGCGCAGCGCGTGCATGCGATGTCGGGCGAACGCTGCGTCGGCGTTTCTTCCGGGGCGATTGGTCTTGCATGGAACCGGGAGCTGATGGCGCGGAAGAACCTGCCGCTGCCCTCCAGCTGGGCGGACCTGCTGAACCCCGCTTATCGCGGCGAGATCCAGCTGCCCAACCCCAACTCCTCCGGCACCGCCTACACCATCATCGCAGGGCTGGTGCAGCTGTGGGACGAGGATCGCGCCTTCGACTACCTGAGGCGCCTGCATGCGAATGTGAACGCCTATACCCGTTCCGGTGCGGCGCCGATGCAGGCCGTGTCGCGCGGGGAGACGGCGCTGGCGGTGAGCTTCAACATGGAAGTCACCTCCATGCAGCAGGCGGGCTTCCCGATCGAGCTGGTCTTCCCGACGGAGGGCACGAGCTACGAGGTGGCCTGCATGTCCATCATCCGCGGCGCGCGCAACCTGGCGCAGGCGCGGCGCTTCTATGACTGGTACCTGACCCCCGCGGCGCAGAACATCGCGACGACGGTGAACCAGTTCCACACCCCCGCGCATCGCGATGCCGCGCCGGATTCCCGGATCGCCGACCTCTCGCGCGTCAACCTGATCAACTACGATTTCGCCGCCTATGGCCAGGGGGAGGTGCGCCGCCGCATCCTGGCGCGTTGGGACCGCGAGATCGGGTCCCTGCCGCGATGAGGGCCGCGCTCGGCTGCACCGCGATCCTCCTGCTGCCCGCGCTGCCGGCGGCGGCGCAGGGCTCGCTGAACCTCTATTGCTCCGCCACCATCGAATGGTGCACGCCGATCGCGCGCGGGTTCGAGCGCGAGACGGGCGTGCGCGTGGTGCTGAACCAGAAATCGACCGGCGAGATGCTGGCGCAGCTGCGCGCGGAAGCGCGCAACCCGCGCGGCGACGTCTGGTGGGGCGGCACCGGCGACCCGCATGTCGCGGCCGGGGAGGAAGGCCTCACCGTCGCCCATGAGAGCCCGCGCATCGCGGAGCTGCATGACTGGGCGCAGGCGCAGTGGCGCCAGACCGAGGGCCGCACCGTCGGCGTCTATGCCAGCGTGCTCGGCTTCGGCTTCAACACGGAACTGGTGGCGCGTCGCAACCTGCCCGCGCCGCGCTGCTGGGCCGATCTGCTGAATCCCGCCTATCGCGGGGAGATCCAGATGGCCAATCCCAACTCCTCCGGCACCGCCTACATCGTCATCGCGACGCTGGTGCAGATGATGGGGGAGGAGCCGGCCTTCGACTACCTGAAGCGGCTGCACGGCAGCATCAACGCCTATCCCCGCAGCGGCACCGCGCCCATCACGGCGGTGGCGCGCGGCGAGACGGCGCTTTCCATCTCCTTCGTCCACAACGCGGCGGAGGAAGCGGCGGCGGGCTTCCCCGTCGGCCATGCCGTGCCCTGCGAGGGCACGGGCTATGAGATCGGCTCCATGTCCATCATCCGCGGCGCCCGCAACCTGGCGAATGCCCAGCGCTTCTACCATTGGGCATTGAGCGCGGAGGCGCAGATCGCGGCGAGCGGCGAGGCGCGGAAGCTGCAGACCATGGCGAACCGCAACGTGCCGCTGACCGATGGCGCGCCGAACATGGCGACGGCCCGGATCATCGACTACGACAATGCCCGCTTCGGCGCGAGTGCCGAGCGCCGCCGCCTGCTGGCGCGCTGGGACCGCGAAGTCGGCGCGCTGCCGCGATGAGGTTCACCGGCTCCTCCCTGTTCTTCTGGCTGATCGCCGCCATCGGCACCGCGCTGGTGCCCTGGCACATGCAGCAGGATGGCCTGACGATCCCGGGGCTGATGGCGCTGGGGCAGGAGGATGCGGAGGCGTCTTCCGCGCTGTGGCAGGCCCTGGCGCATGGCCGCTGGTGGTTCTGGCCCGTGGTGGTGCTGCTGGCGGTCGCGCTGCCGGGGGCGCTGCCCGCGGGCAGCGCGCGGGCGCGCTCCACCTTCCTGCTCTGGGGCGGCGGGCTCGGGCTCGCGGCCATCGTGGCGCAGGGGCTCGCCATCGGCGTGCAGGGCTGGTCCTTCCCCTGGCTGGAAGCGAGTTTCGGGGAGCTGGGCGACCGGCAATTCGGCTTTGGCCTCGGCGCCTGCATGGCCTTCATCGGCTGCCTGGTGATGCTGACGGATGGGCTCGCGCTGCGCGGGCTGTTCAAGGGGGATCGCTTCGTCTCCGGCGCGGTCGGGCTTCTCGTCGCCTCCATCATCATCTTCACCGCCTGGCCGGTGCTGACGATGATGAGCCAGATGTTCGCGCCGCGCGGCGACATGTCGGTCGCGGCCTCCATGGCCGACCGGTTGTTCGACAACAAGATCTGGGGCCTGGGCTGCGTCGGCGGCCGCGTCAATTGCGGCGTCTTCTGGAACACGCTGGTGCTGGCGACCAGCACCGCGACGGCGGCGACGATCCTCGGCCTGTGCTTCGCCCTCATCGTCACGCGCACGGCCTTCCCGGCCAAGCGGGCGATGCGGCTGCTGACGGTGCTGCCCATCATCACGCCGCCCTTCGTCATCGGCCTCGGCCTGATCCTGATCTTCGGGCGCTCGGGCGTGGTGAACCAGATCGTGCAGGCGGTCTTCGGCGTCGAGCTTGGCCGCTGGATCTATGGCTTCGACGGCGTCTTCCTCGCCCAGGTCTTCTCCTTCACCCCCACCGCCTTCCTGGTGCTGATCGGGGTGGTGGAGGGCATCTCCCCCACCATGGAGGAAGCGTCGCAGACCCTGCGGGCATCGAAGATGCGGACCTTCCGGGCGGTGACGCTGCCGCTGATGGTGCCGGGCCTCGCCAATGCCTGGCTGGTCGTCTTCGTCGAGAGCCTGGCCGATTTCGGCAATCCGATCGTGCTCGGCGGCTCCTTCGGCGTGCTGTCCACGGAAATCTTCTTCGCCGTGGTCGGCGCGCAGCAGGATTTCGGCCGCGCGGCGGTGCTGGCGGCCATCATGCTGGTGGTGGGGCTGCTGGCCTTCATGCTGCAGCGGGCGGTGGTCGGGCGGCGGTCCTATGTCTCCGTCACCGGCAAGGGCGATGGCGGCTTGCAGCAGGTGCTGCCGCGGCCCGTGAAGATCGTGGCCTTCGCCATCGCCATCCCCTGGGCCATCCTGACCATCACCGTCTACACCATGGCGATGGCCGGCGCCTTCGTGCGCGTCTGGGGGCGGGACTGGACCTTCACGCTCAGCCATTTCCAGCGCGCCTTCGCCATCGAATGGGCGGCGGATGGGCGGATGCTGTTCAGCGGCGGCGCCTGGCATTCGCTGGCGACGACGATCCAGCTGGCCGCCGTCGCGGCGCCCATCACGGCGGGCATCGGGCTGCTGGCGGCCTGGGTGCTGACGCGCCAGCGCTTCGCGGGCCGCACGGCGCTGGAATTCGCGCTGATGCTGACCTTCGCGGTGCCCGGCACCGTCATCGGCGTCGCCTATATCCTGACCTACAACATCCCGCCGCTGGAGATCACCGGCACGGCCTTCATCCTCGTCGCCTGCTTCGTCTTCCGCAACCTGCCGGTCGGCGTGCGGTCCGGCGTCGCGGCGATGAGCCAGCTCGACAAGTCGCTGGATGAGGCCGCGATCACGCTGCGCGCCTCCACCTTCCGGGCGCTGACGACGGTGGTGCTGCCGCTGCTGAAGCCCGCCATCGTCACGGCGCTGGTCTATTCCTTCGTCCGCGCCATGACGACCGTCTCCGCCGTCATCTTCCTCGTCTCCGCGGAATACGAGATGGCGACGGTCTTCATCATCAACCGCGTCATCAACGGCGATTACGGCCTCGCCATCGCCTATTGCGCCGTGCTGATCGTGCTGATGATGACGGCGATCGGCCTGATCAACCTCGTCGTCGGCCGCCGCCGCCTCGGCCGCCGAAGCGCCCAGCCTGCCGGAGCCGCCGCATGACCCTGCCCCTGAAGCTCAGCGGCGCGGAGGTGCGCCTGGCCGGCATCGGCAAGCGCTACGGGCAGGTGACGGCGGTGAAGCCGCTGGACCTGGTGATCGAGGGCGGCACGCTGGTCACGCTGCTCGGCCCCTCGGGCTGCGGGAAGACGACGCTGCTGCGCATGATCGCGGGGCTGGAACAGGCGACGGATGGGCGCCTGTTCATCGGCGGCAAGGACGTGACGCTGCTGCCGGCGGGCGAGCGCAACGTCTCCATGGTCTTCCAGTCCTACGCGCTCTTCCCGCATATGAGCGTGCTGGACAACGTCGCCTATGGCCTCGTCTCCTCCGGCATACGCAAGCGCGACGCGCATGCGAAGGCGGAAGCGGCGCTGGAGACGGTGGGCCTCAAGGGCTTCGGCGGGCGCCTGCCCAGCGAGATGTCGGGCGGGCAGCAGCAGCGCGTGGCGGTGGCGCGGGCGCTGGTGCTGGAGCCGGAGGTGCTGCTGTTCGACGAGCCGCTGTCGAACCTCGATGCGCGGCTGCGGCGGAGCATGCGGGAGGAGATCCGCGCGCTGCAGCAGCGGCTCGGCCTGACCGTGGTCTATGTGACGCATGACCAGGCGGAGGCGCTGGCCGTCTCCGACAAGATCGTCGTGATGCGCAATGCGGAGATCGCGCAGGCCGGCACGCCGGAGGAACTCTACACCCAGCCCGGCAATGTCTTCGTCGCCACCTTCATGGGGGAGGCGAACCATGTGCGCGGCGTGGTGGAGAGCATCGACGGCGCCATGGCGACCGTGAAGCTGGACGAGGCGGTGCTGACCCTGCCGCATCGCGGCACCACCCCCGGGCCGGTCGATATCGTCATCCGGCCGGAGGCGATCCGCATCAGCAATTCGCCCGTGGGCCTGCCGGCCAAGGTGGCGCGTGCGACCTATATGGGATCGCACACCGAATATCACTTCGCGACCGCGGCGGGCGAACTGTTCGCCGTGGGCGCGGACCGGCTGAAGCGCCGCGCGCCGGGCGAGAACGTCATGCTGGCGCTGGACCCCGAGGGGGTCGTCCTCGTCAAGCCGTAGCGGGCAGGCGCAGCGACGCCTCCAGCAGCGCCCGCGTATAGGCATGGGCGGGCGCGTCCAGCACCTGGTCGCGCGCGCCTTCCTCCACGATGCGGCCGGACTGCATGACGACGATCCGGTCCGCGATCTCCTCCACCACGCCGAGGTCATGGGTCACGAAGAGGCAGGCGAAGCCGCGCTTGCGCTGCTGGTCGCGCAGCAGCGCGATCACCTGCTTGCGCACCGTCGCATCCAGCGCGCTCACGGCCTCATCCGCCACGACGAAGGCGGGGTTGCGGACCAGCGCGCGCGCGATGGCGACGCGCTGTCGCTGGCCGCCGGAGAGCGCATGCGGGTAGCGGTCGCCAAGGCCGCCGAGCCCGACTTCCGCCAGCATCGCCTCCGCGCGGCGATGACGCTCCGGCACGGGCATGCCCGCGGGCAGGCGCAGCGGTTCCGCCACGATGTCGCGCACGCGCATGCGCGGGTCGAGCGACGAATAGGGGTCCTGGAAGACGATCTGGCAGGCGAGGCGGAAGTCGAGCAACCCGGCCCCCGTCCGTGCCGTCACCTCCTCCCCCCGGAACAGCAACGCGCCGCCGCTCACGGGCAGCAGGCGCAGCATGGCGCGGCCGAGCGTCGTCTTGCCGGAGCCTGAGCCGCCGACCAGCGCCACCACCTCCCCGGGATGGATGCTCAGCGAAACCCCTCGCACCGCCTGCATCGGCGCCGCGCGCGTGAACCATCCGCCGCGGCCGGGATAGGCCACCGACAGCTCCCGCGCCTCGATCAGCGGCGCGGCCGGCGGCAGGGCGCGCGACGGGCCGCGGCGGGGCAGGGCGGCGACCAGCGCCTGGGTATAGGGCTGGCGCGGCGCGGCCAGCAGCGGCGCGGCGGGGCCTTCCTCCACCGCCTGGCCAGCCTGCATGACCAGCGCGCGGTCGGCATGGCGGGAGACGAGGCCGAGGTCATGGGTGATGAGAAGCACGGCGCTGCCCTGTTCCCGCGCCAGCTCCTTCATCAGCGAAAGCACCTCCGCCTGGGTCAGCGTATCCAGCGCCGTCGTCGGTTCATCCGCGATCAGCAGCCGCGGCCGCAGCAGCATGACGGAAGCCAGCATGATTCGCTGGCGCATGCCGCCCGAGAATTCATGCGGGAAGGCCTGCAGCCGGCGCTCGGGATCGCTGATGCCCACACGCTCCAGCATCGCGATGCAGGCCCGGCGTCGCTCGGGCGCGGACAATCCCGTGTGCAGCGCCAGCCCCTCCGCCATCTGCGCGCCGATGCGCTGGGCGGGGTTCAGCGAGGTCATGGGTTCCTGGAACACCATGCCCATGCCGGGGCCGCGCAGCGCGCGCAGCTTTGCCGGTGACAGCGCGGAGAGGTCCTGGCCGGTAAAGGCGATGCGGCCGCCGGATTGGCGCAGCCCCGGCGGCAGCAGGCCGATCACGGCGCGCGCCGTGGCGCTCTTGCCCGATCCGCTTTCGCCGACCAGCGCGAGTGTCTCGCCCTCCGCGACGGTGAAGGAGAGATCGCGCACGACCTCCCGCGCGCTGGCGGCGATGCGAAGGCCCGCGACCTCCAGCACGCTCATGCGCCGTCCCTCGGGTCCAGCAGGTCGCGCAGCGCGTCGCCCAGCTGGTTGGCGCCCAGCAGGCAGGTGGCGATCAGCGCGCCGGGGGCGATGGAAAGCAGCGGTGCCTCCTGCATGAAGGGGCGGGCGGCGGCCAGCATGTTGCCCCAGGTGGCGGCGGGTGGCGGCACGCCGAGCCCGAGGAAGGACAGCGCGCTTTCCGACAGGATCACCCAGCCGAAGAGCGAGGTGGCCAGCACCGTGACCGGCGCCGCGGTATGCGGCAGCACATGGCGCAGCAGCGTGTAGGTCTCCGAATTGCCCAGCGCGCGGGAGGCCTCGACGAATTCCCGCTCCCGGATCGAGAGCACGCTGCCGCGCACCACGCGCGCGACGGTCGGCGCATAGGCGAGGCCGAGCGCCAGCACGATGCCGCTGCGGGATGGCCCGATGACGGCCAGCAGCCCGAGCGCCAGCAGGATGCCCGGGAAGGCCAGCAGCGTGTCGTTGACGGCGCCCAGCACGCGGTCCACCCAGCCGCGCAGGAAACCGCTGGCAAGGCCGATGGCCAGGCCCAGCGCCAGCGCCACCAGCACCGTCGCCGCCGCGACGCCAAGGCTGGTGACGGCCCCCGCCATCAGCCGCGACGCCACGTCGCGCCCGAATTCATCCGTGCCCAGCCAATAGTCCGGCGAGGGTGGCCGCAGGCGGCGGCGGAGGTTCGTGCGCACGGGGTCATGCGGCGTCCAGGCCAGCGCCACCGCGCCCAGCGCGACCACCGCGCCCATCAGCGTGCCGCCGATCACCAGGTTCAGGCGCAGCCGCATCACTCGGCCGCCACGCGCGGATCGAAGACGGGGTAGAGCAGGTCCACCACCAGGTTCACGCTGACATAGACCAGCGCGATGAACAGCATGACGCCCTGGATGACGGGATAGTCGCGGGCGAAGATCGCCTCCACCAGCAGCCGGCCGAGGCCGGGCAGGGTGAAGACCGTCTCGATGACGGCGATGCCGCCGAGCAGGTTGCCGAGCACCAGCCCCACCAGCGTCAGCGTCGGTGCGAAGGCGTTGGGGAAGGCGTGGCGCAGCAGCACGCGGTGTTCGGGCACGCCCTTGGCGCGGGCATGGGCGATGTAGTCGAGGCGCAGCACCTCGATGGTGGAGGCGCGGGCCATGCGGATCAGCACCCCGGTCTCGATCAGCGCCAGCGTTGCGATGGGCAGGATGATGTAGTGCAGCGCGGCGACAGGGTCTTCCGCGAAGGTGACGTAGCCGACGACGGGCACCCAGCCGAGCTTGAGCCCGAAGACCAGCAGCATGATGAGGCCGAGCCAGAAGGAGGGGATGGAGAGCAGCAGCGTCGCCAGCGACACCGCCGCGATGTCGCCCCAGCTGCCCTGCTTCCAGGCCGCCAGCATGCCTGCCGGCACGGCCACCAGCACCGCGATGGCGACGGCGGCCAGCACGATGGCGGCGGTGACGCCGAAGCGGTCCAGGATCAGCGGGCCCACGGCCTCCCCGGAGGTGATCGACAGGCCGAGGTCGCCGGCCAGCAGCTGCGACAGCCAGAGGCCGAACTGCACTGGCAGCGTGCGGTCCAGGCCCATGCTGGCGCGAAGGTCCGCGACGGCCTCCGGCGTCGCCGCATCGCCCAGGATGAGCAGCGCGGGATCGCCGGGGATGAGGCGCATCAGGAAGAAGACGCTGGCGGCGACCAGCAGCAGGGTCGGCAGCGCCGCCAGCAGGCGCTTCAGGACATAGAGCGCCACCTCAGCGAACGATCCGCACGCCCCAGGCGCGGGGCGAATCCACGGCCCAGGAGCGATAGCCCTGCACATGGCGCGGCGTGACGCCGTTGGTGGTGGAGGAATAGAGCGCGACGATCGGCACCTCCTCCATCAGCCGCGCCTGCATCGCCTCGAACAGCGCGCGCCGGCGGGCGGGATCGCCTTCCGCCATGCTCTGTTCCAGCATCGCCTGCACCGCCGGGTTGTCCCAGGCCTTGCGGGGCTGCGTGGCCTTGGGGCCGGTGAACATCTCGAAGGAGAGCGACGGGTCGAGGCGGGCGGAGAAGCCGAAGGCCATCATCTGGTAGTCGCCGCGGTTGTAGCGATCCAGCTGGGTCGCCCATTCCAGCACCTCCAGCTCGCTCTCGATCCCGGCTTCCTTCAGCATGTCCTGGACGACGACCGCGATCTCGTAGAAGGCTTCCCACCGCCGCGTGGTGATGATGCGGAGCTTCTGGCCGCGATAGCCCGCTTCCTGCGCCAGGCGTCGCGAATGCGCCAGGTCACGCGCCGGCACCTCCAGCATGGCGGGCGTGTTGAAGGCGGAGGCCGGCGGGATGGGGGACCGGTTGGGGCGCGACGCACCCTCGCTGACCGCGCGGACCAGTTCCGGCACGTCGATCGCCAGCGCGATGGCGCGGCGCATGCGCACATCCTGCAGCAGCGGATCGCGCGTCTGCATCAGCACGGCCTGCAGGTCCATGGACGGGGCGGAATGCACGCTGAAGCCGGGGCGGGCGCGCAGCTCCGCCAGGTCCCGCGACCGCGCATCGGGCAGGATGTCGATGTTGCCCGCGATCAGCGCGGCGCGCGCCGCGGCTTCGTCGGGGATGATGGTGAAGCGCACGCGCTCCACCATCGGGGTCTTGTTGCCGGCCAGGCCCGTGGGCTCCCCCGGCAGGGCCGCGTAGTCGGCGAAGCGCGTCAGCTCCACGAATTGCCCGCGCCGCCATTCGCCGAGGCGGAAGGGGCCGGTGCCGACCGGTGCGCGCCAGCTGCCATCGGCATTCAGGCTGTCCCGGTGCCAGATGCCGGCCTGGCCGCAATCCGGCCGCGCCAGGATGGTCAGGAACAGCGCGGAGGGTTTCTCGAGGCGCATGACCACCGTGCGCTCATCCGGCGTTTCCACCGCCGCCAGGCGCGTGGCGGCGGAATCGAGGTCCGGCCGGCAGCGCCAGTTCGTCTCCCGCCGCATGTAGCGCTGCATGGCGAAGGCGACGTCGGCCGAGGTCAGTGGCTGGCCGTTGTGGAAGCGCACGCCGGCGCGCAGCGGGAAGGTATAGGTCAGGCCATCCGGCGAGACCTCGACACGCTCCGCCAGCATCGGCGCCACCGTGGCGTCGTCCCGCAGCGCGACCAGGCCTTCCACGACGTGCCAGGCAATGCCATCCGTGTTGGCGTCCCGGTTCACGCCGGGGTCGGTGGAGCGGATATCGGCGTTCAGGCGAATGCGCAGCAGGTCCGGCGCCTGCGCCAGCACGGGGGCGGGGGCTGCCAGCGCGCAGGCGGTGGCCAGCGCCGCCAGGGCGGTGCGGAACGTCATGGATGTACCCTCTCCCAGCCGGTTTCGGTTCTTCATTTGCACGAAATACCAAAATGGCGGTAGGTTCAAGCGTGACGATGACAACGACCTTCTCACCGCTCCATCACGACCTGGCCCGCGCGGCGCGGCAGCTCTGGCTGGCCGAGGGAACGCCCCCGGGCAGCCCCGTGGTGGAAGCGGTGCTGGCCGGGCGGCTGGCCGTCTCCCGCACCCCGGTGCGGGCGGCGCTGCGGCTGCTGGAGGCTGCGGGCATCACGCAGCGGCGCGGCCGCCTGATGGTGCTGGCCGATCCGTCGCGCGACCTGCCGCCGGTGGAGGCGCGCGATCCCGTCGATGCGCTGGTCGGCGCCATCGCCCGGGCGCGGGAGGAGCGGCGCCTGGCCGACATCGTCCGGGAAGCCGATCTGATGCGGGAATTCGGCCAGCCGCGTGGCCTGGTCTCCCGCGCCCTGATGAAGCTCTCGGCGCTTGGCGTGGTGGCGCGCAACCCGGCCCAGGGCTGGCATTTCGCGGCTACCCTGGCGGGGGAGGAGGAGCGGATGCAGGCCATGCGCTTCCGCCTGGTGGTGGAACCCGCGGCGCTGCGCCAGCCCGGCTATGCGCTGGACCCGAATTTCGCCCGGACGATGCGGGAAGCGCATCAGGCGGTGCTGGCGCGCCCCTGGCGGGATGTGGAGGCGGTGCGGCTGTTCGAGATGAATGCGGCCTTCCACCTCGGCCTGGCGCAGGGCAGCGGCAACCGCTTCTTTGCCGATGCGGTGGAGGCGCAGAACCGCCTGCGCGCGCTGGTGAATGCCGATTGGCGCTTCGGCGACAAACGCGCGCATGACAGCTGCCGCGAACACCTGGCGGTGCTGGATGCGCTGGAAGCCGGCGACAACGGCCGGGCCGCGACGCTGCTGGAAGACCATCTGCGCTGCGCGGGCCCATGAGGCAGCGTTCCCTCTGGCAGGAAACCGCGACGCCCCCCGTGCCCCTGCTGCCGCTGGAGGGCGTGGCGGAGACCGAGGTCGCGATCATCGGCGCCGGCTATACCGGCCTGTCCACCGCGCTGGCGCTGGCGGAGCGCGGCGTGGCGGTGACGGTGCTGGAGGCGGAGGCGCCGGGGGCCGGCGCGTCCGGCGCCAATGGCGGGCAGGTGATCCCGGGCCTCAAGCATTTCGTGCCGGATCTGGTGAAGGACTACGGCGACGCGCTCGGCCGGCGGCTGCATCAGGCGGGCGCCGTGGATACGGATGCGCTCTTCACCCTGATCGCGCGGCTCGCCATCGATTGCGAGGCGACGCGCGCGGGCTGGCTGCAGGTGGCTGACAACCCCGTGGCGCTGGAGGAATGCCGCCAGCGCTGCCGCGCCTGGGCGGCATGGGGCGCGCCGGTCCGGATGCTGGGGGCGGAGGAGGTGCGCGCCATGACCGGCGCCGCCGGCTACCTCGGCGGCTGGATCGATGAGCGGGGCGGCAGCGTGCAGCCGCTGTCGCTGGCGCGCGGGCTGGCGCGGGCGGCGATGGCGGCGGGCGCGCGGGTGCATGCGCCGTCGCGCGTCACGTCGATCCGTCCCGATGGCGCGGGCTGGCGGCTGGAGACGGCGGCGGGTTCGCTGCGGGCGCGGCGCGTGCTGCTGGCGACGAATGCGGCGCCCGGGCGGCTCTGGCCCGGCCTGTCCCACACCATCATGGCGGTATGGTCCTTCCAGACGGCGACGAAGGCCGGGGCGGGCGTGCTGCCGGGCGGGCAGGTGGTCTCGGATACAAGGCGCGTGCTGCGCTACTGGCGGCGGGATGCGGCGGGGCGGCTGGTGGTGGGGGGCAAGGGCACGCTGCGCGCGCCGCGCGGCCCGCGTTCCTTCACCGTGCCGGAGCGCATGCGGGCCAGGCTCTATCCCGCGCTGCCGGGGACGACGCCGGAATTCTACTGGGGCGGGCGCGTCGGCATCACGCCGGACCGACTGCCGCGGCTGTTCCGCCTGGCGGAGGGCGTATTCGCCGTGATGCAGGACAACGGCAAGGGAGTCGCCTGGTGCACCGCCAGCGGGCCCGCCTTGGCGGACCTGCTGGCGGGCGCGGCGCCCGAGGACCTCGCGCTGCCGCCCGTCACGCCCCTTCGCCCCATTCCGCTGCACCCCTTCCGCAGCGTCTATGCCGCCGCCGGATCGCTCTACTTCCGGGCGCGGGATGCGCTGGATCGCGCGAGGACCGCATGAACCACCTGCCGAACACGCCCCTGCTGGAAGACGGCGTCTGGCTGCCCTTCACCGCCATGCGCGGTTTCCTCGACGCGCCGATGATCTTCGATCGGGCGGAGGGCATGCACTACATCACGCCCGAGGGTCATCATGTGCTGGACATGATGGCGGGCCTCTGGTGCGTGAATGCGGGGCACGCCCATCCGCGCATCACGGCGGCGATCCGGGAGGCCGCGGGCAGGCTCGACTTCGTCTCCTCCTTCCGCATGTCGCATCCCGGCGCCTTCGCCTTCGCCCGCCGCCTGCTGGACGCGGTGCCGGGCATGGCGCGCGCCTTCTTCAGCAATTCGGGGTCGGAGGCGGTGGACACCGCGCTGAAGATCGCGCGCGGCTATCACCGCGCCCGCGGCGATGCGGCGCGGACGAAGTTCATCGGGCGGGCGAAGTCCTATCACGGCGTCGGCTTCGGCGGCCTCAGCGTCGGCGGCATCGCGCGGCACAAGCGCGATTTCGGGCCGCTGCTGGCCGATGTCTTCCACATGCCCCTGCCGCATGACCCCGCGCAGCGCTTCCTGCGGGACCGCCCCGCCGCCGGCGACCACTGGCTGGCGGGGCTGGACGACATCCTGGCGGTGCAGGATCCCTCCACCGTCGCGGCCATCATCGTGGAGCCCGTGACGGGGTCGGGCGGCGTCTATCCGCCGCCGATCGGCTATCTGGAGGCGCTGCGCGCGCGCTGCGACAGGCACGGCATCCTGCTGATCTTCGACGAGGTCATCACCGGCTTCGGCCGCCTCGGCGCCTGCACGGCGGCGGAGGCGCTGGGCGTCTGGCCGGACATCATGACGATGGCGAAGGGCCTGACCAATGGCGCGGTGCCGATGGGCGCCACGCTGGTGAACAGCCGTGTCTTCGACGCCTACATGCAGGGGCCCGCCGGCGCGCCCGAACTCATGCATGGCTACACCTACTCCGCCCATCCGCTCGCCTGCGCGGCGGGGATGGCGGCGCTGGATGCCTATCAGCAGGAGGGGATGTTCGAGGCCTCCGCCGCGATCGCGCAGCCCTTCGCGCAGGCGCTGCTGGGGTTGCAGGGCGCGCCGCATGTCATCGATGTGCGCCATTGCGGGCTGCTGGCGGCGGTGGAGCTGGAGCCCCGCGCGGGCGCGCCCGGTGCGCGGGGCGCGGCGGTGGCGGATGCCTGCTTCGCCGATGGCGTGCTGGTCCGCGCGGCCGGCGACACCATGGTCCTGTCCCCGCCGCTGGTGGTGACGGAGGCGCAGGTGGCGCAGACGGTGGAGGCGATGGCGCGGGCGCTGCGCGCCATCGCGTAGCGCGGACTACTCCGCCGCCTTCGCCAGCCCCTGCGGCTTCAGGCTGTAGGTCGTGAAGACGCGGTTCAGCGCGGGCAGGGGCGCGATCTCCATGTGCCCCTCCGCCGGCTTCATCAGGATCATGGCCACGGTGGCGGAGAGGTTGCCGCCGAGGCTCATCCGCGGCGGGCGGCAGACGGCCCAGGGCGATTGCCAATCGTCGAAGAAGGCGGTGCGCAGGTCATCCAGCGTGATCGCGCCGGCCTTGGCGCGCAGCGCCGCCAGCACGCGCTGGTCGCGATAGGTGCTGTCCGGCGTGGTCTGGATGCCGGTGTCCTTCAGCTTGGAAAGCGCCACCGGCGACTGCCAGTGATTGGCATGCACCAGCAGCCCATCCGTGGGATGCAGCAGGAAGCTCTCATCCGGCGCGCATTCGATATCCATCGCCCAGCCCGACGCATGGCTGAGCATGACGTTGTTCGAGGCCGATTTCGGCGTGGCGTAGATGGCGCGCACGGCCAGCGCCACCTGCTCCTGCTCCAGCACCTTCCGCCGCAGCAGGGACAGGGGCACGCCCTCCTGCCGGTAGTCGCGATCGGATTCCAGGTAGTTGGCGGTGATGGCGATGCCCGCGGCGTTGAGCCCCGCGCGGGCCAGGCCGCCGGCCTCGACGAAGGTCAGGATGTCCGGGCCATCGTCCCGGCGGATGCGCAGCACCACGCCGGTCTCCGCACATTCGCTCTTCCAGTCCCAGTTCTGGCCGTGCAGCAGCGTGCCATCCGCGCTGGCCGCGGGCGTGACGATGGCGCCGGTGCAGCCGTCGGGATCCGCCTCGGGCAGGCCGCGCTTCGCCAGCTGCAGGATCTCCGTCCGGCAGTTCAGCAGCATCACATCCTCGAAGGCCACGTCGGCGCCGCGGGCGATGCCGCGCATCTCCGCGACGTAAGCCGGATCGAAGGCCTCGACCCGGCCGGCGAAGGCCCTGGCCAGGCGATGGATGCGCGCGGCATCCAGCCCGCCGCCCGTGAGCTGCGCGTGGTAGTGGCCGATGCTGCGTCGGACACGGAGGGCCGCCTGGCGGCCATAGGATTCGCCCCTGGCCTCCGGCGCACCCGACAGCTCGTAGAGGGGGAAGGGGGCGGCCGCGTCCATC
This sequence comes from Falsiroseomonas ponticola, assembly GCF_016805305.1. Lineage (GTDB taxonomy): Bacteria > Pseudomonadota > Alphaproteobacteria > Acetobacterales > Acetobacteraceae > Falsiroseomonas > Falsiroseomonas ponticola. The sequence goes on from NZ_JAERQN010000005.1 coordinate 102,338, forward strand.
AGGTTCTCCGTGCGAAGAAAGTACCGGGCATCTTGCGCGTCGCCGCCCCGGCCGCAAGCGGGGAAAGCCGAATGCGCGGGAAAGCCCTGGCCGAGCATCGATGTATCGCCGCCAGGGGCCGCCAGGGAATGTCCTTTTTTCCTACGGGAATGGTATTGATTCGTCCGCATCGATCGTGAATTCCTCGGTCCAGCGGCGCAGCCGCGTGGTTCACGAGGGAGTTCTCCGATGCATCGACTGGCCCTGACCCGACGCGCCGCGATGCTCGCCTGCTGCGCGCCGCTGCTGGCGCGGCCCGCCCTGGCCAGCCCCGCCTGGCGGCCGACCCAGGCGGTGAAGCTCATCGTCTCCGCCGCCCCGGGCGGCACGCAGGACATCCACGCCCGCGCCGCCGCGCCGGTGCTGTCGGACCGGATCGGCCAGACGGTGGTGGTGGAGAACAACGGCACGGCCAGTGGCCGCGGCGCCGGCGCCATCGTCGCGCGGGCGGCGCCGGATGGCCACACACTGCTCGTCGCCTCCGGCGATGGCCTGGTGCTCAGCGACATCCTCTTCGGGCGCCAGCAGGGGCTGCTCCGGCCGCGCCTCGCCCCCGTCACGCTCACCATCGGCGCGTCCCAGCTGCTGGTGACGCATCCCGGCAGCGGCATCCGCAGCGTGCAGGACTACGTGGCGGAGGCCCGGCGCCGGCGCGGCGCGCTGACGCTCGGCGTGCCCGGCCATGGCGGCATCGCCCATGTGATCAGCGAGATGCTGAACCGCCAGCTCGGCGGCGTGGAGGTCGTGCACGTCCCCTATCGCGGCGGCGGGCCGGCGACGCTGGACCTGATGGCGGGGCAGCTCGATGCCATGATCATCACCCTCCCGGCGGTCACCGCGCATGTGCGGGCGGGGCGGCTGGTGCCGCTCGCCGTCTCCACCGCCGCGCGGGACCCCGCCCTGCCGGAGGTGCCGACCCTGGCGGAGACGGTGGCGCCCGGCTTCGACGTGCCGAGCACACAGGGCATCCTGCTGCCCGCCGGCACGCCCCAGCCGATCATCGAGGCCTGGCACCAGGCCTGGCGCACCGCGCTGTTCGAACCCGCGGTGCACCGGCGGCTCAGCGAGCTCGGCTTCATCGTCACCGGCTCCACCCCCGCCGAATTCCTTGCCTCCATCACCGACAGCGAACGCCGCTTCGCCGCGGCGATCGAGGCCGCCGGCATCCGCGCCGAAACCGTCTGACGCAGGAGATCATCGCCATGCTGAACCGTCGCACCCTGCTGGCCGCCGCGGCTGCCATCCTTCCGCTGCCGGCGCTGGCCCAGCCCGCCACCCGCGCCATCCGCGCCATCGTGCCCTTCCCGCCGGGCGGCGGCGTCGATGCCTTCGCGCGCATCTTCGTCCCCGCCTTCGCCGCCGCCAGCGGGCAGAATGTCGTCATCGAGAATATCGGCGGCGCCTCCTCCCGCCTCGGCACCCAGGCGGTGCTGCGGGCGGCGCCGGATGGGCAGACTCTGCTCATCACCAACGACACGCTGGCGGCGATCGAGGCGCTGCCCGTGCCGGGCAGCGGGCCCTTCATCGGCGGCCTGGCGCCGGTGCTGCTCGGCGCCTCCGCGCCGCAGGCGCTGGTGACGCATCCCCGCTCCGGCATCCCCGATGCGGCGGCCTACCAGGCGCGGCTGCGGGCCGGTCGGCCGACCAATATCGGCGTGCCGGGGCTGGGCTCCTCCCAGCATTTCGCCAGCGAATTGCTGGCCCAGGCGCTGGGCGGGCGGCCGGAACACATCTCCTACCGCGGCGGCGGGCCGCTGCTGATCGACCTGCTGGCCGGCACCATCGATGGCGGCGTGGTGACGCTGGGCGCGGCCATCGACCAGATCCGGGACGGGCGCCTGGTGGCGCTGGGCGTCAGCGGCCTGCAGCGCAGCCCGGCGCTGCCGCAGGTGCCGAGCTTCGCGGAAAGCGTGGCCCCGGGCTTCGAGGCCGAGACCTGGATCGGCGTCCTTGCGCCCCAGGCCACGCCGGCGCCGGTGCTGGCCGCGCTGCATGCGGCCAGCCTGGCCGCGCTCCGCGACCCCGGCGTCACCCAGCGCCTGGCGGGGCTCGGCTTCGACACACCAGGCCATGGGCCCGACCGCTTCGGCCCCCTGCTGCGCGACACCGCCGCGCGCTTCGCCGCCGTGGCGGGCGCCGTCGGGATGCGGGCGGGGGAGGCGTGACGGGCACCGCCCCGGCGCCGTAGAACCGCCCCTCGGTCGGGGAGGGACGGTGATGCCACAGCGGCGCTTCAGGGCGGTGTTCATGCGCGGCGGCACCTCCCGCGCCCTCCTGTTCCGGCGGCAGGACCTGCCGGCGGATCGCGCGGCATGGGACCCGATCTTCCTCGCCGCCATCGGGTCCCCGGACCCGGAGGCCCGGCAGCTCGATGGCATGGGCGGCGGCGTCTCCTCGCTCAGCAAGGTCTGCATCGTCGGCCCGCCGACGCGCCCCGATGCCGATATCGACTACACCTTCGGCCAGGTCGCGGTGAAGGAAGCGCTGGTCGATTACGGCGGCAGCTGCGGCAACATGTCCTCCGCCATCGGCCCCTTCGCGCTGGATGAGGGCATGCTGCCCCACGCGCCCCAGGACGGCCCCGTCGAGGTCCGCATCCACGACACCAATGCCGGCCGCATCATCCGCGCGCGGTTCGAGGCGCGCGGCGGGGAGGCGATGGTGGATGGCGACTTCGTGCTGGACGGCGTCGCCGGCAGCGGCGCGCCCGTGCGGCTGGATTTCCTCGACCCCGGCGGCGCCCGCACCGGCGCGCTGCTGCCGACCGGCCGCGTGCTGGACAGGCTGGAAGTGCCGGGGGTGGGCACGGTGGAGGCGACGCTGGTCGATGCCGCCAGCCCCTGCGTCTTCGTGGCCGCCGGGGCGATGGGCCGGCAGGCCGTGGACACGGCCCAGGCGCTGGATGGCGAGGGCGCGCTGCTGGAACGCCTGGACGCCATCCGCCGCCAGGCGGCCGTCGCCATGGGCGTCGCGCGCGATGCCGAAGCCGCCCGCGCCCGGCCGAGCCTGCCGCGGATCGCGATGCTCTGGGCGCCCTGCGAGGCGCGGCTCGCCAATGGGCGCGTGCTCCAGGCGGCGGAGGTCGATCTCCATATCCGCATCATCTCCATGGGCCAGCCGCATCGCGCCGTGACGGCGACGGGCGCCCTTTGCCTGGCGGTGGCCGGCCGCATCCCGGGCAGCCTGCCGGCGCGGCTGCTGGGCGCGGCGGACCCGGCCGCGCCGATCCGGCTCGGCCATGCCTCCGGCATCGCGGTGGTGGATGCTGCCGTGCAGCCGGATGCCGGGGCGAAGGGCGGCTTCCATTGCGAACACGCGACCCTGTTCCGCACCCAGCGCCGCCTGTTCGAGGGTTCGGTCCTGGTGCGGGGCTGACCGGCTGTCGCGTCCCGGTTGTTGCTGGTAGCCTCCTTCACGCGCAGGGGAGGCGCCGCTGGCATGGAAGGCTCGACCACGACCGGCCCCGCGGCGGGTGCGACGAGACCCGCGCCCGATGGGCCGCCGCGGCTCTGGCGGGGAGATTTCGCGGGCGTCCTGGCGCTGGCGCTGCTGGGCTTCGCCAACCTGGCGGCCTTCTACGGGCTGGAACCCTGGCTGAGGGGCAAGGGGCTGGATGCCGCGCAGGCCGGCGGCACCATCGCGGCCTTCACCCTGGTGGCGCTGGTGCTGATGCCTTCCGTGGCGGCGCGGGTTTCCGTGGCCAGCGCGGGGTGGTGCACCGTCGCGGGCTTCGGCGTCACGCTGGTGGTGCTGCCGCTCTACCTCATCGCCGATGGCTTCTTCGCCTTCGTGGGGCTGCGCCTGCTGCACGGCTTCGGCTTCGTCCTGACGCTGGTCGGCATCACCACGCGCTTCGTGGCGCTGGTGCCGCCGCAGCGGGCCGGGGAGGCCTACAGCCTCTTCTCCGTGGCGGATCTGCTGCCCTTCGCCCTGCTGCCGCCGCTGATGGAACTGACCCTGCCGCGCTTCGGCGGCGACCCGGCCAACCAGTACGCCGCCATGGCGCTGCTGCAGGCCCCGGCGCTGCTGCTGGCCGTGCTGCTGGCCCGCGCCAGCGTGCCGGCCCCCTCCGATGTGGCGGGCGGGCCGGGCGGGCGGGCGGGGCCGCGCAGCGGCCCGGTGCTGGCGCTGCTCGCCATCAACACCGCCGCCTTCGTGGCGCATGCGGTGCTGTTCAGCATGGCGAAGGGCCGCGCGACGGAATTGCAGGGGGAAGCGGTGGTCGGCCTGTTCTTCGCGCTGCAGACCGGCACGATCATGGTGCTGCGCCTGTCGGCCGGGAAGCTGTTCGACCGGCTGGACCAGCGGCGCGTCTCGGCCTTCGGCGTCGCGGTGGTGACGGTGGCGCTGGTGCTGCTGGCGCTGCCCATCGGCGGCACGCCGCTGGGCGCCTGGGTGCTGGTGCCCGTGGCGCTGCTGCTGGGCATCGGCTTCGGCGCGGCGCTGCCGCTGCTGAACGCCCTGATGCACCGCCATTCGCCGCCGGCGCAGCGGGGAGCCAACATCAACCTCATGATGCTGACCCTGCAGGTGGGCTACCTGTTCGGGCCGCTGCTGGGCGGGCTGGTGGTGAACTGGGCCGGCTATCCGGCGGCCTTCGTGCTGGCCGCGGTGCTGCTGGCCCCCGCCGCGCCGATGCTGCTGCGCCTGCCGCGCTGACCCTGCCGCTTGCGCGGGGCGGGGCGGATCGGCCAATCAGGGGCGACGTGCCTGACCAAGCCTCAACAGGGAATCGCCATGTCCATCCTCCATCCCGCCCAGACCGCGCCGGCGGCGCAGCGACTGCTGCACCAGGGCGTCGTCGTGCTGCTCGGCGTCGCGCTGATGACGCTTTCGGCCAAGACGCAGATCCCCTTCTGGCCCGTGCCGATGACCTTGCAGACCATGGCGGTGCTGGGCTTCGCCGTGCTGGCCGGGCCGCGCCTGGCGACCGCCATCATGGCCGCCTACCTGCTGGCCGGGGCCACCGGGCTGCCGGTCTTCGCCGGTTCGCCGGAACGCGGCTTCGGCATCGCCTACATGGCCGGGCCGACGGGCGGCTACCTGGCGGGCTTCCTGGTCGCCTCCTGGCTGACGGGCACGCTGGCGGAGGGCCGCGGCCTGCTGGGCCGCAGCCTGGCGCTGCTGGCGGGCGTCGTCGCCATCTATGGCTGCGGCATCGCCTGGCTGGCGGGCTTCGTGCCGGCGGACCGGCTGCTGGCCATCGGCGTGCTGCCCTTCCTGCTGGGCGAGGCGACGAAGGTCGCCCTGGTGATCGCCGCCTCCGCGCTGTTCCAGCGGGGGCGCTGACCGCTCAGCCCTCGGCCAGCACCGCCTCCAGCGCCGTCGCGAAGGCGGCCATGGCGGGGGCGGGGCCGAGGCTGACGCGCAGCCAGCCGGGGTAGCGGAAGCTGGTCATGGCCCGCGCCATGACGCCGCGCCCCATCAGGCGCCGATGCGCGACCGTGTCGCTCATCGGCAGCCTGAGCATGACGAAGTTGCCGACATCGCCGATCATCGTCAGGCCGAGCCGCCGCGCCAGCGCCGCGACGCCGGCCCGGGCCTCGCGCATATGGGCGCGCGTGGCTTCCACATGCGCATCGTCCCACACCGTCAGCCGCGCGGCCTCCATCGCCAGGATGTTCACGCTGTAGCTGATGGAGGTCTTCTTCACCGTCGCCGCCACGTCGGGGCTCGCCGCCATCCAGCCGATGCGCAGCCCCGCCAGGCCCCACATCTTGGAGAAGGTGCGGAAGACGATGAGGTTGGGGTGGCGCTGCATCAGCGCGAAGCTGTCGGGGAAGGCGGGGTCTTCCGCGAATTCGGCATAGGCCTCGTCCGCCACCACGATGGCGCGGCCATCCACCGCCTGCATGAAGCGGTCCAGCTCCTCATGCGTCCACCAGGTGCCGGTGGGGTTGTTGGGGTTGCAGACGAAGATGACGCGGGTGCGGTCATCGATCGCGTCCAGCATCGCCTCCGCGTCGAAGGCGTAGTCCCGCAGCGGGATCAGCCGCGGCTCCACGCCGGAGAAGCTGGCCAGCCATTCATAGACGGCGAAGGTGCGGTCGGCGGTGACGATGTTGTCCCCCGGCTCGCAGAAGGCCTTGATGACGAAGGCGATGACCTCGTTCGCGCCATTGCCGAGGATCACCTGCTCCGGGTCGATGTCGAACTGCCGGCCGAGCGCGCGGCGCAGGTGCCAGCCATCCCCCTGGGGATAGAGCGCGGCCTGTTCCGGCTTCCAGGCCGCCATCATCGCCTGCGCCGCGCCGGGCGGGCCGAGCGGATTCTCGTTGTTGTTCAGCCGATGCAGGAAGGGCACGCCGAAGCGGCGGCACAGCACGTCATCCGGCGGGCTCGGCACATAGGCCTCGAAGGCCCGGACATGCGCCGGGACCAGCCGATCCAGCGCGAAGTCCTTCATGGCCCGTGCGCGAAGGCTTCGCCCTCGCGCCCCTCCGGCGCCTGGGGCCGCGGCGCGGGCGGCCTGCGATGCGGCCTCATTCCGCGGCAGCCAGCAGCAGCAGGTCGCCCGCCGCGTCGGGGATCAGCGCGGCCGGCGCCAGCCCCGCCTGGACCAGCCCCTCCGCGAAGGCCGCCTGGTCCGGCTTGCCGAGGTCGATGATCGCGCGGATCTCGGAAAAACCCTGGTCGCGGAACAGCGCGACATTGCCGGCGGCGACGGCGGCGGCATCCCCGGCCGCGATCAGGCTGCGCAGCGTGACGCGGCCGCGGGCGCGGTCGGTCTCGGCGGCCATGGCGGCGCCGGTGGCGCGCTTTGGGCGGGCCGGCTCCTCGATATCCCGGCCGAGTGCCAGGCGGCGCGTCGCGCCCGTGATCCACTCCGCCAGCACGCGCGGCGCCCAGCTGATGCCGCCCGGGTCCTCCTCCAGCGCGCGGAACAGCACGGGCCAGGTGGTGCCATCGGCGCCGGGCAGCTGGCCCACCGTCTCGAACCCCGTCCGCGGCATGTCGGGTGAGGGTTCCAGCACGACCAGGCCCTGGATCTTCTTCCGCACCAGGCCGGCCAACGCCGCTTCCAGCAGCGCTTCCGCCACCGCCGCGCGGCCGGGCCCTTCCGGCAGCAGCAGCGCGGGGCCGGAGAGTTCCATCAGGCGCCGGCCGAAGGGCTGCCAGAACAGCCCGCCCACCGGCCGCCGGCGCGCATCCAGCGCCACGCGGGCGAAGAGATCCCCCTGCGCCCGCTGGTCCAGCACCCGCGGCGCCAGGCGGAAGGCCGGCCCGCCGAGGCCCGCCGCTTCCGCCCATTGCACCAGCAGCGCCAGCGTCGCGTCATCCGGGTCCGCCGCCGCGCCGCTGAGGGGGCCGAGCCCCTCCGGCGCCGCGGCCGGCGCCTGGGCCGGATAGGCGCGGCCGACATCGAAGGACAGGCGCAGCCCGCCGCGGTCCAGCGGCTCCGTCGTCAGCCGGTCCGCGAGTCGCGCCGCGAGGTAGAGGCCGATCTCCTCCGCATCCTCCGCCGCGCCCCGGCGGGACTGATCGAGCCCCGCCAAATCCAGGTCGGCGGCGGTGAAATCGACGGAAAGCCGCATCGCGTGCCGGCGGTCGGAGAGCGTGAGGCCGACGAGTCCCGCATTGCCGGGGGCGGCGCCCAGCACCTCCTCCGCGATCAGGGCGAGGCGGTTGGCCAGCCGTTCCTCCGCCCCACCCGCGAGGGCGCAGTCGCGGACGAAGCCGGCGCCGATGCCGGCATGGCGGGGGCCGGCGGGCAGCTGGGCGCGGGGGTCTAGGCTCACGGCCGGGCCGTGCGGTTCAGGGGGGCAGGGATCATGCGGGCGTTCCTCGCTCTGCCCGGAAGCTACAGCAAAACGCGCGGCGCGGCAGGCACCCGGGGGTTGTGGGGGCACAGCGGATGGTTGTGGCGGGGCGCGCCGGTCAAGCGCGTTGCATTTCGGGTGTTGCAGTGCAGCAGCTTTGGGTCATACCTCTGTCCCAAGTTGTAGGAAGGCCTGATGCCCGAACTCCTCGTCGTCCAGACCCGTGAATACCGCCTGCACCGGATGGAGGTGTTCGACCGCGGCAAGGCCGGCTTCACCGTGCTGATCCACCCGCCCGCCAATCGCGGACAGACGCGGGAGATGGTGCGCGAGCATCCGGGCGAGACGCTGGGCGAGATGCTGAACCGCGCCAAGGCGGAGATCGACGCGGTGATGGGCCCGAAGCGCCCGCCGCCGCCGCGCGGCTACGCACGACGCGACTAGCGCGCGACGCAGCGGATCACTCTGATGCCGAGGCTCGCGTTGCGCTCCCCCTAGGCCACCGCTAGCGTCTTCGCCACGCAGGCGGAGACGGTGATGGACGGGTCGGTCGGGCTGACGGCACCGGATGCGGTCACGGTGGAGATCATCAAGGGCGCGCTGCGCTCCGCCCAGGCGGAATGCGAGGCGCTGCTCGAACGCACTGCCATGTCACCGGTGATCCGGGAGAAGCAGGACTACTTCATCGGCTTCTATGCCGCCGATGGCAGCCTGGTGACCGGCACGAAGTTGCCGCTGTTCGGCGACGTGATGCGCCCGATCCTCGACCGCTTCCCGGCCGAGGATATCAGGCCCGGCGACATCTTCTGGTACAATGACTGCTACATCTCGAAGGGTGGCGTCTCCCACACCTCGGACCAGGTCTTCGCCACGCCGGTCTTCGTGGGCGGTGAGCTGGTGGCCTTCGCGCAGAGCTGGGCGCATTTCCGCGATATCGGCGGCGCCTGGCCGGGATCGAACACGCCGGGCACGGAGAGCGTCTTCCAGGAAGGCATCATGGTGCCGCCGGTGCGCCTGTACCGTGAGGGCGTGCTGAACACGGACCTGTTCGAGGTCTTCGTCCGTAATTCCCGCTTCCCCCAGCATGCCCGCGGCGACACGCGGGCGCTGACGGCGGCGGTCAGGCTCGGCGAGAAGCGGCTGGCGGAGCTGTTCAACCGCTTCGGCACCAAGGTGCTGCTGGGCGCCATCGCGGCGATGCGGGAGCAGTCGGCGCGGCTGTTCCGCCGTCGCCTCGCGGAGGTCTTCCCCGCCGGCGGCAGCTGGAAATTCGCCGATCGCGTGGATGGGGACGGCAAGGGCGGCGGCCCCTTCACCGTGCGCTTCGAACTGACGGCGCGGGAGGATGGCTTCACGCTGGACACGCGCGAGTCGGACGGCCAGGCGAAGGGCCCGATCAACTTCCTCATGAACCCGACCGTGCCGAACACGGTCTTCGGGCTGTACCTGCTGGCCAACGAGCCCGACGTGATGATGAATGACGGGCTGCTGCGCACGATCGATGAGGTGCTGGTGAAGTCCGGCACCATCATCCAGCCCGCCTTTCCCGCGCCGCTCGGCCAGCGGTCCAACACGCTGGCGCGCGTCATCTCCGGCTGCCTGGGGCTGCTGGCGCAGGCGACGGAGGGCAACAGCCCCGCGGCGAGCTCGATCTACACCATCTACACGCTGACGGGGCGCCAGCCCTCCGACGGGTCCCTGTTCTACAAATCGGGCGGCCACGGCACGGGGCAGGGGGCCAGGCCCTTCGCCGATGGGCTCGACGTCATCTACTACGTCGCGCAGCAGAACTACCCGATCGAGTTCCTCGAGACCGACATGCCGGTGAGAATCCGCACCTACGCCATCCGGCCGGACAGCGGCGGGCCTGGGCGCTGGCGCGGCGGCTGCGGCATGATCCGGGAGATGGAGATCCTGGTCGATGGCGCGACGCTCAACACGCGCATGGACAATGTCGAGAATCCGCCCTGGGGCGTGAAGGGCGGGCAGAGCGGGCGGCCCGGCCGCTTCATCATCAATCCCGGCCGCGCCGATGAACGCGAAGTCGCCAGGCTGGCACAGGGGATTCCCGTGAAGCGCGGCGATGTCGTGCGCATGGAGAGCACGGGCGGCGGCGGCTGGGGCCATCCCTTCGACCGCGAGGCCTGGCGCGTGCGGCAGGATGTGCTGGGCGGCTTCGTGACGGCGGAGGCCGCGCGCGCCGATTACGGCGTGGTGCTGGCCGCGACGCCCGATCGCGAGGTGGATGAGGAAGCGACCGCCGCGCTGCGCGCCGACCGCCCGGCGGCGGAGGGGATGTTCCACCGCCACGGCGAATACCGCGACGCCGCGGCGTGGTGGGACGCGATGGCGAGCTGAGACTACCCGGCGGGAACCTCGACGACGAGATTCCCGAACGCATCCATCACCGCGCTGTCGCCGGGGTGCAGATAGGTCGTCGCATCCATCTGCACGATGATCGCCGGGCCGAGCACCGTGGCACCGGCGCCCAGCGCATCGCGCCGCCAGACCGGCACGCGGGCGAGCCCCGTCTCCAGATGCACCGGCAGATGGGTGTAGGGCGCGCCAGGCCCCGCCACGGGTGCCGCTTCCGGCGCCGGGCCGGGCAGCGTGCCGAGCGCTGCCACCTCCAGCGTCACGATCTCCACCGGCGTATCGGGCTGCGCGAAGGTGTAGAGGCGCTCATGCTCCGCGTGGAAGCGCGCGATGGCTTCTTCCAGCCCGGTATGGTCCGCGGCGCGGCCGGGCCAATCCACGTAGAGCTCGAAGCCCTGGTGCATGTACCGCATCCCCGCCCGCCACCGGATTTCCCGCGCGGAAGCGGGTACGGATTCCGATTCCAGCCAGGCGGCCGCTTCCGCATCCAGCGCGCCGAAGGCGGCGGCGAGCGGCGCGGGGTCCGCGATGGGCGCGCGCATCATCACGGTGCGGGAGAACTCGTTGCGCAGCGGCGCGGCGAGCAGCCCCTCGGCGGAGAGCACGCCGGGGCTGGACGGCACCAGGATGCGCCGCATGCCGAGCAGCCGCGCGATGGCGCCGGCCTGCAGCGGTCCCGCGCCGCCGAAGGGCAGCAGCGCGAAATCGACGGGGTCATGCCCGCGCTGCACCGAGACCACGCGGATCGCGCCGGCCATGGCATTGTCCGCCACTGCGATGATGCCGCGCGCGGCGGCGTGCAGGTCCATGCCGAGCGGCTTCGCGATCCGTGCCTCGATCGCACGCGCGGCGGCGTCCACATCCAGCGTGATGGCGCCATCCAGCAGCGAGGGCGGCAGGCGGCCCAGCACCAGGTTCGCATCCGTCAGCGTCGGCTCCACGCCGCCGCGGCCATAGGCGACGGGGCCAGGCATGGCGCCGGCACTCGCGGGGCCGACGAGCAGCGCGCCTTCCGGCGAGACGCGGGCGATCGATCCTCCGCCCGCGCCGATGGTGTGGATGTCGATCATCGGCAGGCTGAGCGGCCAGTCGCCGACCTTGCCCTCGCTGGTCAGGCGCGGATCGCCATCGATCAGGCTGATATCGGCGGAGGTGCCGCCGACATCGAGGGTGATGAGCTTCGGATGCCCCGCGCGGAGCCCCAGCGCGCGCGCGCCGACGACACCGGCCGCGGGGCCGGAGAGCGCGGTCTGCACGGGCTGCTTCGCCGCGCCCTCGCCGCGGATCACGCCGCCCGAGGATTTCATCAGCAGCAGCGGCGCGGCGATGCCGCCCTGTTTCAGCCGATCCTCGATCCGGCGGACATAGGTGGCCACGGCGGGCATGACATAGGCGTTGAGGGCGGTGGCCATGCTGCGCTCGTATTCGCGGAAGACGGGCAGCACCTCGCTGGAGAGCGTGATGGGAATGCCCGGCAGCTCCTCCGCCAGGATCGCGCCGGCGCGGCGTTCATGCGTGGGGTCGGCATAGGCGTGCAGGAAGCAGACGGCCACGACCTCCACGCCGAGGCGCCGGAACTCCGCCGCGGCGTCGCGCACGTCCTGCTCGACCAGCGCCTCCACCACGGCGCCGCCGGCGGCGAGCCTTTCACGAGCCTCGCGCACATGTTCCGGCGGGATGGGGCGGCGGGGCTTCTGCCAGGCATAGAGGTTCGCGTGGCGCGGGATGTCGTGGCGGCCGATCTCCAGCACATGGCGAAGCCCGGCCGTCGTCAGCAGGCCCGCCTTGGCGCCCTTCTGTTCCAGGATCGCATTCGTCGCGACGGTCGTCCCGTGCAGCACATGCGTGACCTCGGCGGGCGAGCGCCCGGCGATGGACAGGACCTGCGCGATGCCCTCCGCGAAGGCGCGGGAGCGGTCATCGGGCGTGGAGGAAACCTTGGCCTGCCAGCGCTGGCCACTCGCGCGATCGACCAGCACGATGTCGGTGAAGGTGCCGCCCGCATCGACCGCGACCGAGAGGCTGCCGCGGCCGTCCATGCCATCACTCATCCGCATTCCATCCATGCCAGCACAGCATCGCGTGCGTTTTCACGCTTGATGCTAGGCACCGCCGCGACGACGCGTCAAACGCGCCTGACGCCCGTGAAGGTCGAGAGCCCGACCGGAATATCGACCAGGTTGCGCTGATGCGCGATCACCCGGAAATACTCGCCGAGCGGGAGATAGGGCACGTCCTGCCAGAACTGTGCCTGAATCTCCCGCGCCTTGGCCTGCTGCGCAGCGGTATCGGGCGCCGCCATCCATTCCTGCCGCAGCCGTTCCAGCGCGGGGCTGTCAGGCCAGCCGAACCAGGCGCCCGAGCCATTGGCACGAAGGCCGAGATTAGCAACGGGGTCGAGCAGGCCGGCCGCGCTGAAGCCGGAGATGAAGACGTTCCAGCCGCCGCTTTCCGGCGGATTGCGGGACCCGCGCCGCTGCACGATGGTGCCCCAGTCCGCGGCATAGGCTTCGGCATTCATGCCGGCGCGACGGAACATGTCGACGGCCACTTCGCCCATCGCCTTGAGGAAGGCGAAGTCCATGGGCTGCAGCACCACCACCTTCTCCCCGCGATAACCCGCGGCGGCCAGGTCGCGCTTCACCTTCTCCATGTCACGCGGGCCGCGCAGCACGCCGATGCCCTCCTCATTCGCCATCGGCGTATTCGGCAGGAAGACGCCGACATCGGTGCGCCACAGGCTTCGGTCATCGCTGAAGGCGGCGGTCATGTAGGCGGATTGGTCGAGCGCGCCGAGCATGGCGCGGCGGATGGCGGGGTTGTTGAAGGGCGGATGAAGGTGGTTGAAGCGCAGCACGCTGATGCTGCTGTCCTCCGTGATCTTCACCGTCGCGTTGCGGCTGCGGCGCAGCACCGGCAGCAGATCGTTCGGCGCGTATTCGAGCCAATCGACCTCCCCCTGCTGCAGCGCGGCCGCGGCCGTCGCGGGGTCCGGCAGGATGTGCCACTCGATCCGGTCCATATGCGCGATCTTGGGCCCGGCGGAGCGGCTGGCGGTGCCTGTGGCGCGAGGCACATAGCCGTCGAACTTCGAATAGACGACGCGCGCGCCGGAGACGCGCTCCCGCGCCTCGAACCGGAAGGGTCCGCTGCCGATCATCTCGGCGACGGGGCGCGAAGGATCGGTGCTGGCCAGGCGTTCCGGCATGATGGCCGGCATCGCGGCCGTCACCTTGCCGAGCGCGCGCGGCAGAAGCGGGAAGGGGCGCTTCAGGCGGAAGCGGATGGTGCGGTCGGTCGGTGCCGTCAGCTCGTCCGTCGCCGCGATCAGCTCCGCACCGAACATGTCGCGTGCCGCCCAGCGGCGGATGCTGGCGACGGCGTCGCGGCCGCGCACGGGTTCGCCATCATGGAAGCGGAGCCCCTCGCGCAGCGTCAGCGTCCAGATCCGGCCCTCATCCTCGACCACATGCCCTTCCACCATCTGCGGATGCAGGTTGTAGTCGGCGTCGAGCCCGTAGAGCGTGTCGAAGACCATGAAGCCATGGGTCAGCGTCACCGTCGCGGTATTGAACACGGGGTCCACCACCGCGAGGTCCGCCTGCGGCACGAAGCGAAGCGTGCGGGATGCCGCGCCCTGCGCGCCGACCACGCGGGGGGCAGCGACCATGGCGCCGGCGGTGCCAAGGATCTGGCGGCGGGTGGGCATGGGCGGGCCTCCTCCGGATACGGCGTGGCCACGATGCACCAGGCGATGCAGGCGGGAAACGGTGTTTCTGCACGTCTTGGCGCGCAAGGCCGCGCGTTCCATGCTGCCGCGACGGAGGGCCAAGCCATGACGCTGCGCTGCGACCTGATCATCCGCGATGCCACGCTGGTCGATGGCACGGGCGGCCCGCGCCGTCGCGGCGATGTCGGCGTGAAGGGCGACCGGATCGTGGGCGTCGGCGACCTGTCTGGCATGGCCGCGGATCGGGAGGTGATGGCGCAGGGCCGCATCCTCTCCCCCGGCTTCATCGATGCGCATACGCATGATGACCAGGCGGTGCTCTGCGGCCCCGCCTGCATGCTCTGCCGCGTGTCGCAGGGCGTCACCACCGTCGTTGTCGGCAATTGCGGCATCAGCCTGGCGCCGGAGCCGATGAAGGAACGCCCGCCCGCGCCGCTGGACGGCGTCTGCGCGCCGGAATGGTGGATCTTCGACAGCTTCGGCGCCTATGCGGAGCATCTGGAGAAGAAGCCATCGTCGGTGAACACGCTGGCGCTGGTCGGCCACATGTCGCTGCGCGTGGCCGCCATGGGCGGCGACACCACCCGCGCCGCGACGGACAGGGAAGCGGAGCGGATGCGCCGCAAGCTGGCGCAGTCCCTCGCTGAAGGCGCGGCCGGTTTCTCGACGGGGCTCTTCTACCCGCCCAGCAAGCACGCCCCGACCGAGGAGGTGATCGCGGTGGCGGAGGCGCTGCGGGAGCATCGCGGCCTCTATGTCACCCACATGCGCGACGAGGCCGATGGCGTGCTGGACAGCATCGAGGAGACGCTGCGCATCGGCAAGGCGGTGGGCGCCCCTATCATCATCAGCCACCACAAATGCGCGCAGCCCGAGAATCACGGCCGCTCCGTCCAAACCCTGCCGCTGATCGAGCGCCACGCCGCCGACTACCCCGTGGCCTTCGACGTCTATCCCTATACCGCCTCCTCCACCTCCCTCAGCGCACGCAAGCCGCGGCCCGACGTGCCCGTGCAGGTCACGACGTCACTGCCGCATCCCGCGATGGCGGGCCGCGCGCTGTCCGACATCGCGGAGGAATGGGGCGTGTCGCTGGAGGAAGCGGCGAAGCGCCTGACGCCCGGCGGCGGCGTCTTCCACAACATGGCGGAGGAGGATGTGCGCCGGATCATGGCGCATCGCCTCTCCATGATCGGCAGCGATGGCGGGCCGCTGGCCAAGCATCCGCATCCGCGCCTCTGGGGCACCTTCCCGCGCGTTCTGGGCCGCTACTGCCGCGAACTCGGCCTCTTCGACCTGGAAACGGCCGTCCACAAGATGACAGGCCGCACCGCCGCGATCTTCGGCATCGCCGATCGCGGCACGCTGCGGGAAGGCGCCTTCGCCGACCTGGTGCTGTTCGATGCCGATACGGTGCTGGATCGCGCGACCTTCGTGGAGCCACGCCAGGTCGCCGACGGCATCATCGAGACCTGGGTGAACGGCCAATCCGTCTATACCCACGCCGCCGGCGCCAGCGACACGCCGGCCGGGCGCCTGCTGCGGCGCCAGGTTCAGTAGACCGCCGCGATGCACTCGATCTCCAGCAGGAATTCCGGCACCGGCAGCGCCGCCACCACGCAGGTGGTGCGCGCGGGCAGGTGCTCCGCCGGGAAGGCCTCCGCATAGAGGCGGTTCATCAGCCCCACATCCTCCGCCCGCGTCAGCAGCACGGTCGCCTTGAGGATTCCCTGCATGCTGCTGCCGCCTTCCGCCAGCGCGCGCTTCAGGTGCTGGATGACCAGGGCGAATTGCGCCTCGAACCCCTCCGGCACGCCGTCCGGCCCCATGGGACCGATGCCGGAGACGTAGAGCGTCGGCCCGTGGCGGACCGACTGGGCGAAGGGCGGGTATTGCCGGCCGCCCTGCGGCGGCATGAAGCGCGTGATTTCCGGCATCGGATGTTCCCCCTGGTCTTGCAGGCGCCTGGATGCCGGTTCCACCATGCGCGCGCAACAGCCACGGGTTTCCGTTCCCCATGCCGAAGGTCGATACCGCCCGCTTCCTCGCGGATCTGAACGAGCTGCGGAAGATCGGCGCCTACAAGACCGGCGTGCACCGCCCGACCTATTCGCCGGAGGATATGGAAAGCCGCCGCTGGCTCATGGACCGGATGCGCGAATGCGGGCTGGAACCCACCATGGACGGCATCGGCAACGTCATCGGCCGCCACCAGGGCCCGGGGCCGCATCTGCTGGTCGGCAGCCACATCGAAAGCCAGAACTACGCGGGCTGGCTGGATGGCGCGCTGGGCGTCATGGCCGGCGTGGCGCTGGCGCGCGCGGGCCTGCCCGTGGACGTCGCGGCCTGGGCGGATGAGGAAGGCCATTATGGCGGCTTCATCGGCAGCCGGTCCTTCATTGGCGAATTGCCGGAGGAGGAGATCGACCGCCTCGCCAACCGCTACCACGGCAAGCCCTTGCGCCAGGCGCTGCAGGAAGCGGGCCTGGCCGGCCTGCCGCGCATCGCCATGGAGCCCGGCCGCCACAAGGGCTTTCTCGAGATGCATATCGAGCAGGGGACGCAGCTGGAGGGCGCTGGCCAGCGCGTCGGCGTCGTCACCGGCATCGTCGCCATCTGGCAGTACCGCATCACCATCACCGGCATGCAGGACCATGCCGGCGGCACCACCATGGCGGAACGGAAGGACGCCGGCCTGACCGCGGTGCGCCTGCTGGCCATGCTGGATGAGCGCATGCCCATGGCCTGCGGCCCGCGCAGCACCTGGACCTGCGGCCGCATCGCGCTGGACCCCGGCGCGGCCTCCATCATCCCGGGCAAGGCGGAGGTGCTGTTCCAGTTCCGCGACGTGGAGGAGACGGTGCTGGCCCGGATGGCGCAGGTGCTCGAATCCTGCGTGCAGGAAAGCAACCGCCGCGAACGCTGCCATGCGGTGCTGGAACCCATGAGCCTCTCCAAGCCCGCCCTCTGCGACCCCGCCATGCAGGCCGCGCTGGCCGGGGCGGCGGAGGCGCTGGCGCCGGGCGCCTGGCGGCACATGCCCTCCGGCGCCGGGCATGATGCGCAGTACCTGGCCAAGCGCATGCCGGCCGCCATGCTCTTCACCCCCTCCATCGGCGGCATCAGCCATCATTGGAGCGAGGATACGAAGGAGGAGGATCTGGCGCTCTGCGTCGGGGTCCTGGCCGAAGGCGCGGCGCGCTACCTGGCAGGCTGAGCGCGGCAGCCTATCTGCATCCGGAACGGAGGGGATGGGCCGATGAACACGCTCGGGATCGTGGTGCTGCTGGCGACGCTGGCCTTGGGTGCCCTGGCCGGCTTCCACTACCTCACGCGGACGCGCAGGCGCTGGGTGGTGACGGCGCATCTGGTCGCCGCCATCGCGGCCCTGGCGGTGGTGGCGGCGCGCGTCGTGGCGGGCCCGCCCGGGCCGATGCCGGCCATCATCCCGCCGCTGCTCGTCGCGCTCGCCCTGGCGGGCGGCTATGGCGCCTTCCGCTGGCTGCGGCGCGGGGGCGGCGCCGTGCTCGGCCTGCATGTCGCCCTCGGGGCGGCCAGCTTCCTCGTCTTCCTGGCCTATATCCGCACGCCGTAAAGTTCCGGTAGGCTTCGCGCACAAGAAGCCTTGCGGAGGAACGACCCGTGGAAACCCCGAGCCCTGCGCGGCCTGCCGCCATGCGCCTCACGCGGCGCGCCGCATTCATGATCGGATTGGCGATGGCCGCGACCCCGGCCCTGGCGGCCGACTACCCGGCGCCCCGCGATGCCAGCTGGGTCGCGCGCGACTTCCGCTTCCACACCGGGGAGGTGATGCCCGAACTGCGCATCGGCTACACCACGGTCGGCGATCCCGGCGGCATCCCCGTCCTCGTCCTGCACGGCACCGCGGGGTCCGCCCGCAGCATGCTGACGCCGGCCTTCGCCGGGCAGCTCTTCGGCGAGGGCCAGCCGCTCGATGCCCGGCGCCACTTCATCATCATCCCCGACGCCATCGGCACCGGCCGCACCGCCAAGCCCAGCGACGGGCTGCGCGGCAATTTCCCGCGCTACAACTACGACGACATGGTGCTGGCGCAGCACCGGCTGGTGACGGAGGGCCTCGGCATCCGCCGCCTTCGCCTGGTGATCGGCAACTCCATGGGCGGCATGCATGCCTGGCTCTGGGGCACGAATTTCCCTGACTCGATGGATGCCATCGTCCCCATGGCGGCGCAGCCCACGGAGATGTCGGCCCGCAACTGGATGATGCGCCGCCTGCTGATCGAGACGGTGCGGCGCGACCCCGCCTACAACAACGGCTTCTACACGCAGCAGCCCGCCAGCCTCGGCCTTGCCAATGTCGTCTACGCCACCGGCACCAATGGCGGCACGCTGAACCTCGCTGCCATCGCGCCGACGCGGGAAGCGGCGGACCGCATCATCGACCAGCGCCTGGCCGCGCCGCCGCCGGCCGATGCCAATGACTTCATCTGGCAGTGGGATTCGTCGCGGGACTACAACCCGGCGCCGAGGCTCGACCGCATCAAGGCGCGGGTACTCGCCATCAACGCGGCGGATGACGAACGCAACCCGCCGGAGACGGGGCTGATGCAGGCGGCGATGCGCCGCGTGGCGAACGGCCAGCTGCTGCTGATCCCGGCCAGTGCCGAGACGCTCGGCCACGGCACCACCGGCAATGCGCGCTTCTGGGCGGAGGATCTCCGCCGCTTCATGGCGACGCTGCCCTGACGATCAGTCCAGCAGGGCGGCGGCGATCCTGACCAGGCTGCCGCCCGGCACGCGCAGCGCCTCCAGCACCCGGAAATGGTCGGCGCCCGGAATCGGCACGAGCGCCCCGGGTGCCTGCGCCTCGCTGCGCAACTGGTGAAAGTCGCGGCTGTGGCGGACCAGTTCCGGCAGTTCCTTCGCGCCATAGGCGATGGCCAGCGGCTTCATCACCACCGGCCGCCGCGCGGGCGACAGGTTCTGCACCTCGTCCTCCGTCAGCTTCAGCGCGGCATCCAGGTAGGTCTGCCGGATCGCCTCCAGGTCGAAGACGCCGGAGATGGCGAGCCCCGCCGTCACCGCCGGGTGTTCCAGCGCCATCGCCGTCAGATGCCCGCCGGCGGACCAGCCGGAAGCGATGATCGGCCCGGCGATGCCATGCGCCGCGCCATGGGCGGAGAGCCAGTCCAGCGCCGCGTTCACCTGCCAGCAGATGGTGGTCAGGCTGGCTTCCGGCGCCAGGGTGTAGCCGCAGAAGGCGGCGGACCAGCCCATGGCCAGCACGCCTTCCGCCAGGTGGCAGAAATCCTGCCGCCGGTTGCGCTGCCAGTAGCCGCCATGGATGAAGACCAGGCAGGGCGCATGCGCGTCGCGGCCCGGGAACAGGTCCCAGGCCTCCCGCTCATGCGTGCCGAAGGCCAGGTCCAGATGGCCGGGATGCGCGGCGCGGAAGGCCGCCGCGGCGGCGTCGCGTTCGGCGATCAGGGCCGGGCTGTCAGCCACGGCTTCCGCGTTGTTGTAGGCGCGGTCACGCTCCGCCTGGCTGGCGGCGGCCCAGAAATCCGGCAGCGCCTTCACGGCGCCAGCACCCGGATGGGATTGCCGGCGATGAAGGCCTCGATCACCTCCACCGCGCCCTTGAAATAGGCGCCGTAGTTCTGCTTCGAGACATAGCCGAGATGCGGCAGCAGCAGCGCATTCGGCGCCGACAGCAGCGGATGGGCCGGCGGGATCGGTTCCTGGTCATAGACATCGAGGCCCGCGCCCGCGATGCGGCCTTCCTTCAGCGCCGCGATCAGCGCGTCCTGGTCGATCAGAGGGCCGCGGCTGGTGTTCACGATGAAGGCGCTGGGCTTCATGGCGGCAAGCTCCGCCGCACCCACGATGCCGCGGCTGCGATCCGACAGGATCATGTGCAGCGACACCACGTCGGACTGCGCGAAAAGCTCCTGCTTCTCCACGCGCGTCACGCCGACGGCGGCCGCGGCCTCGCTGGTCAGGTTGGTGGACCAGGCGATGACCTTCATGCCGAAGGCCAGGCCGACCTTCGCCACCGCGCTGCCGAGCTTGCCGAGGCCGAGGATGCCGAGCGTCTGCCCGCCCACCGCCGTGCCGACGCTGGTCTGCCAGCTGCCGGCACGCAGGCTCGCGGCCTGGGCGGGCAGGTCGCGCATCAGGTTCAGGATCAGGCCCCAGGTGATATCGACCGTCGGCGCGCCGCTCGATGACGTGCCGCACACCGTCACGCCCTGCGCCTGCGCCGCGGCGATGTCGAGCGAGCGGTTCCGCTCCCCCGTCGTCATCAGCAGCTTGAGGTTCGGCAGCCGCCTGATCAGCGCGCCGGGGAAGGGGGTGCGCTCGCGCATCGCCAGGATGGCGTCGAAGGGCAGCAGCCGCGCCACCAGCGCATCCTGGTCCTTGATGGTGTCGCGGAAGACGGTCACCTCGACCCCCGCCGGCAGCCGGTCCCATGGCCCCATGGACAGGGCGACGCCCTGGTAGTCATCGAGGATCGCGATCTTCGTCACAGCCGTCATGCCGTTTCATCCCTGCCCGGACCGAGTGCCCGCAATGCGTTGAGCACGACGGCGACGTCAATGCCCTCCTGGATCAAAGCACCCTGCACAGGCGTGAGATACCCCAGCGCGGCGGCGATCATGCCGAGGATCGAGAGCGTGATCCCGGCGGCGACGGACTGCTTCGCGATCGCCTGGGCGCGGCGCGCGGCGAACAGCGCGGTGGCGACGCGGTCCAGGCGATCCACCAGCACCACCGCATCCGCGGCCTCGCCGGACGCGGCCTGGCCGCGTGCCGCCATGGCGATGCCGACATCCGCCATGGCCAGGGCCGGCGCGTCATTCACCCCATCCCCCACCATCAGCACGCGGCCGGACCGGCGTTCCGATTCGATGACGGCCAGCTTCCGCGCGGGGTCATGGTCCGCGAAGACCGCATCGGCGCCGACCTGCCGGCCCACGGCCCGGGCCGGCGCCTCCGCATCGCCGGACAGCAGCACCACGCGGCCGATCCCGGCGCGGCGCGCCGCGGCGATCATCGCCGGCGCGTCGGGGCGGAGCGAATCGCGGAACAGCAGCGTGCCCGCATGCCGCCCCGCGATGGCGACGGTGACGGCGGCGGTGCCGGGTTCATGCGCGGGCGCCTCCGGCAGGGACGCATGGGTGGCGACGAAGCCGCGGGTGCCGATCGCGATGGCCTGCCCCGCCACCACGCCGGAAAGCCCGGCCCCGGCGGCTTCCCGCACCGCTTCCGGCATCGGCAGGGCATGGCCGGCTGCCCGGGCCGCGGCCACCAGCGCTTCCGCCAGCACATGGCCGCTGGCCTGGTCCAGCGCGGCGGCCAGGCGCAGCAACTCGTCCTCCGTGATCCCGGGCGCGGGCTGGATGGCGACGAGGCGCGGCCGCCCCTCGGTCAGCGTGCCCGTCTTGTCCAGCACCAGGACGGAAACGCCGGCCAGGCGTTCCAGCGCCGCGCCGGACTTCACCAGCACGCCCGCCCGCGCCGCGCGGTTCATGCCGGCCACCAGCGCGACGGGCACGGCCAGCAGCAGCGGGCAGGGGGTGGCCACCACCAGCACCGCCAGCGCCCGCGCGGGATCGCCCGTCAGCAGCCAGGCCGCGCCCGCCAGCGCCAGGGTCGCGGCCAGGAAGGCCACGGACCAGCGCTCGGCCAGCCGCGCCAGGGGCGGCTTGGCGGCCGCCGCGCCCTCCACCAGCCGCAGGATGGCGGCATAGGTGCTCTCCGCCGCCGGGCGCGTCGCCAGCAGCACCAGGCTTTCCCCGGCATTGGTGGCGCCGCTGCGGGCGGGATCGCCCGCCTGGCGGGCGATGGGCAGGGGCTCGCCGGTCAGCGCGGCCTCGTCCAGCAGGGCGGGGCCTTCCAGCGCGCCATCCACCGGCAGCACCTCCCCCTTGCGGATCAGCAGGCGGTCGCCGGGGCGGATCGCGGCGATCGGCACCTCCTCCAGCCCGCCCTCGCGCTGCCGCATGGCGGTGCGCGGCTGCCGGGCCAACAGGGCCGTCATCTCCCGCCGCGCCCGGGCACTCGCGCGCGCCTCCAGCACCTGGCCGCCGGCGAACATCAGCGCCACCACCGCGCCGGCCAGCCATTCCCCCAGTGCCAGCGCGCCGGCCATGGCGAGTGCCGCCACCACGTCCAGCGCGAAGTCCCGCCGCGCGATGCTGCGCGCGATCTCCACGACCAGCGCGCCGAGCACGATGGCGGTGCCGAGCGCGAGCGCCAGGGCTGACAGGGTGGGAAGGGCGGCGAGCCGCAGCAGCAGGCCCAGTGCCAGCCCGCAGCCGGCGGCGATCAGCAGGTGCCGTTTCGCCGTCTCATCCATCGCGCAGGCTTCGCGCGGGGCGGCGTTCCTGTCCAGCCCTCAGCGGGCGAGGAGATCCCAGCGCACGGTGCGCCCGGGCCGCAGCGGCAGCGCGCCGGCCGGGCCGGCGGCCACCGTGCCATCCGGGGCGAGGATCGCGACCGGGCGCGGCTCGAAGGGGCTGTGCGGCCCGTCCGGGTCCAGCTGGTCCAGGTCGGCGGGCAGGGCGCCGAGCGGATCCACCGCCAGCGCCGCGGCCAGGCTGGCGGCCGGGGCATGCACGGCCAGGGCGCAGGTGGCGGGCGGGATGCCGGCCTCGCTGTCCGGCAGCAGCAGCGCGAATCCCCCCGCCTCATCCGTCCAGGTGACGACGCGCATCAGCCCGGCATCGGTGCTGGCGGCCAGCCGGGCGAGCGCGATGCCGCGCCCGGTGGCGTCGCGCAGCGTGCCGATCACGGCCGTCATCCCCGTCGGGATGGCGCGGCCCGGCGCCGGACGCAGCAGGACGGTGCGGCGGACAGGGTGGGACGGCACGGGCACGGGCGGGCCGCCGGCGGTCGGGCGCGGCGGGTAGCGGTCCGGCACCTCCACCATCACCGCGGCGGGCAGGAAGCGGCGCTCCGGATCCGTCACCAGGATGCGGCGCGGGCCGGGCGGCAGGTCATGGAAGCGCATCTGGCCGGAAGCCGCATCCCAGGCCGGGCGGGCGCCGATGATGCCGGCCGCCTTCATCGCCAGCCCCGCCACCGGCGGCAGCGCGCCGGGCTGGCCTTCCGCGCGGTAGGCCAGCGCGCGGATGCCGAGGATGGCCTCCCCCGGCGGCGTGGCGGTGCGAACGCCCAGGCGCCAGGGCGACTGCGTGCCGATGATGCTCATGCCGACGCACGTGCCACGGCGCATTCCCTCCGATCCGGGTCTTCCCGACCCGGTCGAACCCTAGGCGATATGACCGGGGGGCTGCAACTATCGGTTGGTATCAACTGTCCCAGGAACGAGAATTCCCGACGCAGCCTGACGCAGCCGGTCGGGCAGGGGCGTCGGCCGGCGCTGCGTGGCGCGGTCCACATAGACGTGCACGAAATGGCCCTCCGCGCTCACCGTCTCCTCCTCGGCCCTGAAGATGCCG
Organism: Falsiroseomonas ponticola; assembly: GCF_016805305.1. GTDB lineage: Bacteria > Pseudomonadota > Alphaproteobacteria > Acetobacterales > Acetobacteraceae > Falsiroseomonas > Falsiroseomonas ponticola. Next base: position 125,692 of record NZ_JAERQN010000005.1, read on the forward strand.
ATGCCGTAGCGGATGGAGGTATTGCCCAGGCGTTCCACGCGCAGCCCCGCCGTCACCGCCTCGGGGAAGGCGATGGGGGCGTGGAAGCGGCACTGGGTCTCCACGACCACGCCGATGACGGGGCTGTCCACCAGGTTGATCGCGCCTTCCCCCAGCAGGAAGCGCGCGACCACCGTGTCGAAGTAGCTGTAGTAGGTCACGTTGTTGACGTGGCCGTAGATGTCGTTGTCCATCCAGCGCGTCGGGATCGCCAGGAAGAAGCGGTAATCCGCGCGCGTCGGCAGCGCCTTGCTCATCCCAACGCATCCTGCACGACGGCGTTGTCGATGCAGGCATCGTAGCCCGGCGCCGTGGCGATGGCGCCGGCCCGCAGCATGGAGGCCTCGAGTGATTCATAGGCCTCGCGCGGGAAGAAGGGCGTGGGCGCCCAGAGGCCGAGCTTCCGGTAGCGCGCGATGCCGCCCGTCAGCGTCGCGCGGTCGAGGTCCGGGAAGAAGGGCGCGACGGTCGCGGCGACGATGCCGGGGTCCGTGCCCTGCAGCCAGCGCTGCATGGACGCGAGGCCCCGAATCATGCCGAGGATCGCCGGGCGGCGTTCCGCCAGGATGGCGCGCGTCGCGTAGAAGGCGGTGTAGGAGGTGGGGCCCCGGTCCGCCTGGGCATGCCACACCGCGCAGCCCTTCGCCTCCGCCTGGGTCGCGAAGGGTTCGAAGACCTGCGCGACGCCGAGCGTGCCGGCGGCCACCGCCCCGGCATTCTCCGCCATGGTCCGGCCCTGCACGGTCTCCAGCCCGGCGGGGTCGATCCCGGCCTCCAGCAGGTCCCGCTGCAGGCACCACCAGGGGGTGGGCACCTCGCTCACCACGCCGAGCGACTGGCTGCGCAGGTCGCGCAGCGTGAAGCCGGGCCTGGGCCCGCGGCCGACCAGCAGGAAGGGGTCCTTCATCACCACCGCGCCGAAGCTGACCAGCGGGCTGTCCGGGTTGGCCGCATGGTCGCGGATCACGCGCATCGGTCCGGACCAGGCCATGTGCGCGGCGCCCGACAGCAGGTTCGCCACCGCGCGATCGGGCTCCCCCACCGTGATGAGCGTGACATCGACGCCGGCGGCCGCGAAATCGCCCCGTGCGATGGCCGCGTAGAAGGGCGTGTAGAACAGGGCGCGGAAGGGCTCCTGCAGCGTGATGGCGTTCATGGGCCCGGCTCCGGCTGTAAGGTGTCGCGCGATGTGACATGATTGCACCATGCCGGAGAAGAGGGCCCCCCTGATGACGTTGTCGCGCCGACTGCTGCTGGGATCATTGGCCGGGCCGCTGGTGGCGCGCGGTGCCGCGGCGCAGGCGCCCAGGCCGCTGCGCGTGGTGGTGGCCTTCGCGGTCGGCGGGCTGACCGATGTCGTCGCGCGCATCCTGGCGGAGCACATGACGGTCACGCTCGGCCGGCCGCTGGTGATCGACAACCAGGGCGGCGCGGGCAGCACCATCGGCGCCAGCACCGTGGCGCGCGCCGCGCCGGACGGGAACACGATCCTGGTCGGCAGCGTCGGCCATGCGGCCATGTCCGCGCTCTACGCCAGCTTCCCCTTCGACCCGATCACGAGCTTCGCCCCCGTGGCGCTGGTCACGCGCCAGCCCTTCGTCGTGGCCGTCCATCCCGGCGTGCCGGCGATGGATGTGCCGGGCTTCCTCGCCTGGCTGCGGTCCCGCAACGGGGAGGCGAATTTCGGGACGGCGGGCATCGGCGCCTCCTCCCACCTCGCCGCGGAGCTGCTGCGCAAGCTGACGGGGGCGAACTTCACCGTGGTGCCCTATCGCGGCACGCCGCAGGCGGTGGCGGACCTCACCGCCGGGCGCGTGGACTTCATGATCGACAGCCAGACGCTGCTCGGCCCGCTGATGGCGGACAACCGCGTGCGGGGGCTCGCGGTGACCAGCGCGCAGCGATCGACCCTGCTGCCCCAGCTGCCGACGCTGGCGGAAGCCGGGGTCGCGGGCTACGACGCCTCCGCCTGGCAGGCGATCTACGCGCCGGCCCAGACGCCGGACGCGGTGCTGCGCCCCATCGCCGATGCCGCGGCGCGGGCGCTGCGGGACCCCGGCGTGCTGGCGAAGCTGGCGGCGGCCGGCGTCGATGCCTATGCCGACCCCTCGCCGGAAGCCGCCCGCGCCCATCTGGCGGTGGAGGTCGCGAAATGGGGCGGCCTGGTGCGGGAACTGGGCATCCGCGGCGGCTGAACGCCCGATTCGCCGCTGAGGGCGCGTGTGAAGGTCACGCGCCAGCCGTCTCTATTCCGTCATGGCTTCGCGACAAGGCTTCGCTCCGCAGGGCGGCACGGCTATAGGGTGGGGATGGCCGCGCGGCGCCCCCTCCGCGTGGTTCCCGATGCTGACGGATCACCCGAGGAACCCCCCGCCGCGATGTCCTTCGCGCCCAGCCCTTCCGCACCGCGCCTCGAGCCCTTCCGGCTGCGCGGGGCCAACTTCAACCTGCTGGTGATGCGGCTGCTGGACCATCGCGTGGAGGCGGTGGTCCCGGCACTCGGCGACCAGTTCCGCCGCGCCCCCGGCTTCCTGCGCTTCGCCCCCATCGTGGTCGGGCTGGACGACATCCAGGCCCGGCCGCATGAGGTGGATTTCGCCGGCCTCGTCCAGCAGCTCCGCGCCATCGAGATCGTGCCCATCGGCACCGTCGGCGGCACGCCGGAGATGCGCGTCGCCGCCCAGGGCGCCGGCCTGCCGCCGCTGCGCATGGCCGGCGGGCGGGAGGAGGAGGTGCCCCTTCCGCCCCCCTCCGCCGCGCCGCCGCCCGCCTACCAGGCGCCCCCGCCCGCACCCCCGCCGGAACCGCAGCCCCAGGGCATCGCCCAGGCCGCCATGGTCATCGACCAGCCCGTGCGTGCCGGCCAGCGGATCTGGGCGCAGGGCTCGGACCTCATCATCGTCGGCACGGTGAACCGCGGCGCGGAAGTGATCGCGGATGGCAACATCCACGTCTATGGCCGCCTGCTGGGCCGCGCCATCGCCGGCGGGCAGGACAATGCGGAGGCGCGGGTCTTCGCGCAGCATTTCGACCCCGAACTCGTCTCCATCGCCGGCTACTACGCGGTGCGGGAAGGGCTCGGGGAGGCACCGATCGGCAAGGCCGTCATGGCCAGGCTGGTCGGCGAGCATATGCGGTTCGACCCGCTCGGCTGAGCGGGTTTTCGTCAATCGTGGCAGCGCCCGCGGGCGCGCCGGGCAGAGAAGAAGGGCAGGGGGTCAGCATGGCGGAAGTCATCGTCGTCACGTCGGGCAAGGGGGGGGTGGGCAAGACCACGTCATCCGCCGCCTTCGCCACGGGCCTCGCGCAGCGGGGCAAGCGGACGGTGGTCATCGACTTCGACGTGGGCCTGCGCAACCTCGACCTCATCATGGGGGTCGAGCGCCGCGTGGTGTTCGACATCGTCAATGTCATCAGCGGGGAGGCGCGGCTGAACCAGGCGCTGATCCGCGACAAGCGCGTCGATTGCCTGCAGATCCTCCCGGCCTCCCAGACCCGGGACAAGGATGCGCTGACCAAGGAAGGCGTCGGCAAGATCATCGAGGAACTGTCGAAGGACAACGACTACATCCTCTGCGACAGCCCCGCGGGCATCGAGAAGGGCGCGCTCATGGCGCTCTACTTCGCGGACCAGGCGATCGTGGTGACGAACCCGGAGGTTTCCTCCGTCCGCGACAGCGACCGCATCCTCGGCGTGCTGCAATCCAAGTCCCGCCGGGCGGAGGAGAAGCGCGACCCGGTGAAGGAACACCTGCTCGTCACGCGCTACGACCCCGCCCGCGTCGAGAAGGGGGAGATGCTGAAGCTCGACGACATCCGGGAGATCCTGGCGATCCCGCTGCTGGGCGTGATCCCGGAAAGCGAGAGCGTGCTGAAGGCGTCCAACACGGGCAACCCCGTGATCATGGACCAGGACAGCGTGGCCGGCCAGGCCTACAAGGACGCGGTCAGCCGCTTCCTCGGCGAGAAGGTCGAGCACCGGTTCCTGGAACCCGCGAAGAAGGGCATCTTCTCGCGCCTGTTCGGGGGGAGGGCGGCATGAGCTGGCTCGCGGACATCTTCCGCAGCCGCAAGCCGGAGCCGGCAACGGCATCCCAGGCGAAGGAGCGGCTGCAGATCGTGCTGGCGCATGAGCGCATCGGCCGGACGCGCGAGGACTTCCTGCCGAAGCTGCAGCAGGAGATCGTGGCGGTGGTGGCGCGCTACGTCTCGATCGACCCGGGGCGGGTGAACGTCTCGCTCGATCGCGGCGGCGACATGTCCACGCTCGCGATCGAGATCGACCTGCCCGGGCCGGGCGCCCAGGGCGGCCGGCGCGCCAGCGCCTGAGGCCGGGGCCCGGCCCCTGGAGCAGGGGCCGGTTGTCCATCACGCCAGCAGATGCGCCGGCGGCAGGGCGGGCGCGCCGAGCAGCTGGACCTCGAAATCCGCGATCCCGTCGCCGGTCCAGTCCAGCTGCAGGATCCCGCCGGCATAACGGGCCTGGCCCGCGGCGGTGAACGCCGCATCGGCGATGAACTCGAAGGGCTGGCGCCCATCGATATCGGCATTGGCGTCGATCCGGCGCAGGTCGATCAGGTCCCCATCGGCGGCGCTGAAGTCGGTGATCACGTCGCGCAGCGCGCCGGCGCGGGAATGGGTGGCGTTGAAGACGAAGGTGTCGGGCCCCGCGCCGCCGGTCATCCGGTCCGTCCCCGTGCCGCCATACAGCACGTCGTTGCCGGCGCCGCCCAGCAGGGAATCATTCCCCGCGCCGCCATCCAGCGCATCGGCGCCGTCCGCCCCCAGCAGCGTGTCCGCGCCGCCAAGGCCGCGCAGCGTATCGCCGGCCGTGCCGGCGGAGAGCGTATTGGCCCCCCCGTCGCCATCGGCCAGCCGGTGCTCCGCCCCTGTCGCGACCAGCTACAGCTGGAAGGTGGCGGCGCCGGTCTGCACCACCGTCGCGGTGAAGGCCCCGTTGAAGCCGGAGAGGTCGATGAGGTGGTCCGCCACGAGGTCCGCGGTGCTGTCCACCCCCAGGCCCTTCAGGATGTAGGTGCCGTTGACCCAGACATGGTCCAGCAGCACCACCTGCCAGCCCGCATTGCCCGTGAAGCCATCCAGCCCGCGATAGGCCGGCACGACGCTCCCCGTCAGCCCGTCCTGGCGCGTGAAGTCCAGCGCCACCGTCTCCCCCACCGCCAGGTCCAGGATCGTGGCGGTGACGGTGGGGAAGGAAGCGAAGATGGGCCTGATCGCCATGGCGAAGCGATCGGTGCCGGCGCCACCTTCCAGCAGGTCGCCATCCCCGGCGGTCAGCGTGTCGTTGCCGCCGAGACCGCGCAGATGGTCGTAGCCGTTCGTGCCCGCCAGCCGGTCCGCGCCGCCCGTCCCGTTGCGCAGCGCGCGCGCGACCTGGAACACCAGGCTGCCGGTTCCCGTCTCCGCCAGGGCGAAGTCGCCATTGCCCACATCGATGAAGGTCTCGCCGACCCCGTTGCCGTCCCGGTCGATCTCCAGCCCGAAGCGCTGGAGCCGGACCTCCCCCGCCATGCCGGAGAAGGCCGCGTTGCCGATGAAGGACAGGCCCGGCAGGGCGGAGAGGTCCAGCACGTCGCCCGGCGCGAGATCCGTGATGGTGGCGCTGGCGACCTCGGCGAGCACGAAGCGGTCGGCGCCCGACCCGCCGCTGACGGTATCGTCGGCGCCGAGCGTGATCAGGTCCCGGCCCTCGCCACCCCGCACCAGGTCCGCGCCGCCGCCGCCGGCCAGCCAGTCGGACCCCGCATCGCCGGAAAGCGTATCCGCGCCGAGCCCGCCCAGCAGCGTGTCATGCCCCGCCTGGCCGCTGATCTGGTCGGCGCCATTGCCGCCGGACAGGCGATCATCCGCCGCCGATCCGGGCAGCGTGACGGGCAGGCTGTAGCCGAAGACCAGGCTGCCCGGCGTGACCTCATCCAGCGCCAGCTCGCCGCGCGCGATGGCGATGGTGATGCTCCGGTCGGCGATGGCGTCGCCATCCATGTCGATGGCGATGCCGCTGGCGGTCACCATCACCTCCCCGGCCTGGCCGGTGAAGCCGCCGCGGACCAGGCGCAGGAAGCCGGCCATGGCGGACAGGTCGATGATGTCGCCGCCCTCGGCATCCGTGATCACGTCGCCGCCGAAGGACGCCAGGCTGCCGAAGACGAAGCGGTCGTCGCTCACGCCGCCGGTCAGGGTATCGGCGCCCTCGCCGCTTTCCAGCCGGTCGAAGCCCCGGCCGCCGCTCAGCACGCTGCCTTCCGTCCCGGCGACCAGCGTGTCGTCCCCCGCATCGCCCAGCAGCGTGTCCGCGCCGGCATCGCCCATCAGCAGGTCGTTCTCGCTGCCGCCGGACAGGCGGTCATCGCCATCGCCGCCCAGCAGCGTGTCGGCATCCGCATTGCCGTTCAGGCTGTCGGCGCCCGCGCCGCCCGAAAGGCTGTCGGCGCCGATGGAGCCCAGCAGCGTATCCGCGCCGTCGCCGCCGGCCAGGACATCGTCGCCATTGCCGCCATTCAGCAGGTCCGCGCCGATGCCGCCGAGCAGCGTATCCGCCCCGTCCTGGCCATAGGCGGCGCCACCGGCCGCGCCCAGCCGCACCAGATCGTCCCCGCCCTGCGCCCGCACCGTATCCGCGCCGCCGGCGGAATCCAGCGTATCCGCGCCATTCGTCCCGCCGATCAGCCGGTTGGCGACGATGTCGAACAGCCCGCCGCCGGCCGGCACGACATAGACGCCGCCCGCCAGGGTCAGCGTCGCATCCGCGGTCTCGAGGCGCAGCGCGAAGGAGCCGTCCTCCAGCGTGACGCGCTCCGCCCTGATCTCGTTCCCGGCGGCGGAGAAGGCGCCCGAGCCGATGAAGGTGAAGCCCGCGGCGAAGGAGAGATCGAGCCGGTCCCCCGGCCGGGCATCGCCGATGATGTCGCCCGCCATCTCCGCGGCGGTGGCGAAGCGGAAGGTGTCGTTGCCGGCGCCGCCGCTCAGCCGGTCCGCATCCAGCCCACCCAGGATCAGGTCGTTCCCGTCGCCGCCGGCCAGCGTATCGCGCCCCAGGCCGCCGATCAGCGTATCGGCGCCGCCCTGGCCGAACAGCACGTCATGCGCGGCACCGCTGCCGGCAAGCGTCTCCGCGGGGTCGCCGCCGATCAGCGTGGCCATGATGGTCGATCCCCAAAGACGTTAACGAAGAGTATCGACGTTCGCTTGGCCCCGCCATCGCCCCCCGCCGGGCGGTGACGAAGCCGTGATCGGCGCGGCGCGCCTTCCCGCCCGCTAGGCCGCAGGACGGAACAGCAGGAAGCCGGCCGCCAGCCCGGCCAGGGCGGCGGCCGCCACGGCGTAGAGCGCGACATAGGGGATGATGAAGGGGGCGTAGTAGAGCATCAGCGCCGCGCCGCCCGGCCCCGCCTCCGCCCAGGCGCCGGCGGCCAGGGCGAAGGTGACGCCGATGACGCCCGGGATCAGCCCGGCCAGGACGAAGCGCTTCAGCAGGCCGAGCCGCGTCACCATGCCGCCGCGTTCCGCATGCCAAAGCGCCGCGGCGGCGCAGCCCGCCATCACGGCGGATGCGGCCACCATCACGATGCCCGTGGCCCATAGCGACAGCTGCGGCAGCAGGAACAGCCCCAGCAGGAAGAGCGCGACGTTGCGCCGCGCGGGCTGGCGCCAGAGGAGGGGCACGGTCAGCGCGGACACGGCGCCTCCCCCGCCGGCACCGGGACCAGCGTGCCATCCGCCACCAGCTGCGCGGCGGAGGCATCGGTCAGCAGCTGCGTCGCGCCGCCCGGCTCCCCGAACCAGGGCAGGGCGTAGCCCACCCGCGCCAGCAGCGGCGCCTGCACGCGATAGGCGTGGTAGGGCAGGCTGCGGCAGTCGCTCGGCAGGGCGCGGGCGCCGAAGGCCGCGCCGCGGGGGCTGAAGAAGCGGCCATTCTCCGCCCCGAAGCGGTCCAGCAGCATCCCGGGCGGCAGCACCAGGTAGGTGGCGCGTTCCCCGAAGCCGTTGTCAGGCGGCCAGCGATAGCCCTGGGGCGTCACCCATTCGCGCGCCAGGTCCGGGCGCGCGCCGGGCGGCAGGGGCGGTGGCGTCCCGGCACAGGCCGTGACGGCCAGCGCCAGCAGCAGGAAGGCACGACGCACGGCTCAGATCTCCCACTGGAACCCATCGATGACGATGTGCTGGCCGGTGATGAAGTTCGGCTGCTCCGCCGCCAGGAAGGCGACCACGCGCGCCACGTCCTGCGGCTTGCCCACGCGGCCCAGCGCGATCTTCTTCGCCAGCTCCGCGCCGCGGGACCGCGTGAGGGTATTGCCGATCTCCGTCTCGATCACGCCGGGGCAGACGGCGTTCACCGCGATCTCGGGCCCGAGTTCCTTGGCCAGCGCCCGCGTCATGCCGAGGATGCCGGCCTTGGCGCTGGCATAGGCGAATTTGCTGACGGCGCTGGTGACGCCGCCGGTATGGGCGTTGAGGCTGGACATGGAGACGATGCGCCCGCCGCCGGCCTTGCGCATCAGCGGCACGAAGGCCTGGATGTAGTTGAAGCAGGATTTCAGGTTGATCGCGATGGTGCGGTCGAACTCCTCCTCCGGGCATTCCATGATGGTGCGGGGGTTGGACTTGCCGGCATTGTTCACCAGCACGTCGCAATGGCCCCATTCGGCCTCCACCGCCGCCGCGATTTCCTTCGCGCGGGCGTGGTCGGCGACATCGGCCTCGAAGGTCAGCGCCTGGCGGCCCATGGCTTCCAGCTCGCCCTTGGTGCGCGCCATCTCGGGCGCCAGCAAATCCACCAGCACCAGGTCGAAGCCCCGCTCCGCCAGCGCATGGGCGCAGCCGCGGCCGATCCCCCGCGCGCCGCCCGTCACCACCGCCACCTTCCGATCCGCCATGCCCGTTTCCCCCTGCGCAGCCGCTTCCCGGATGCAGCTTCCGCCGTAACGGCCGGGCGCGGAAGGGGGCATGACGCGGCGCGCGGAATGGGGCATGATGCGCCGAATAGTTATTCATCATAACAATCGGGAGACTCCCATGCGTACCCAGGTGGGCATCATCGGCGCAGGTCCGGCGGGGCTGCTGCTCTCGCACCTGCTGCACCTCCAGGGCATCGACAGCGTGGTGCTGGAGGCGCGGAGCCGTTCCTACGTGGAGGAGCGGGTGCGCGCGGGGCTGCTGGAACAGGGCAGCGTCGATACGCTGACGGAAGCCGGCGTCGCGGACCGGCTGCACCGCGAAGGCCTGGTCCATCATGGGATCGAGCTGCGCTACGACGGCGTCGGCCACCGCATCCCGGTGACGGACCTCACCGGCCGCGTGGTGACGATCTATGGGCAGCAGGAGGTGGTGAAGGACCTCATCGCCGCGCGCCTGGCCGCCGGCACCCATTCCGGCAACCCGCCCATCCTGTTCGAGGTGGAGGACGCGGCGGTGCATGACGTCACCTCCGACACCCCCCGCATCACCTTCCGCCATGGCGGGCAGGACCATGTGCTGGATTGCGCCTTCATCGGCGGCTGCGATGGCTTCCACGGCATCTGCCGCCCGGCGATTCCTGACCTGAAGATCTTCGAGCGTGTCTATCCCTTCGCCTGGCTCGGCATCCTGTCGCGCTCCCGCCCCGTCTCGGAGGAGCTGATCTACGCCCGCCACCAGGATGGCTTCGCGCTGGCCACCATGCGGTCCAACAGCATCTCCCGCCTGTATCTCCAATGCACGCCGGAGGAGGACATCAAGGAGTGGCCGGATGCGCGGATCTGGGAGGAGCTGCACCGGCGGCTGGGCGTGGGGAGCGAGCTGGAGGAGGGTGAGATCTTCCAGAAGGGCGTGACGCCCATGCGCAGCTTCGTCTGCGAGACGATGCGCCATGGCCGCCTGTTCCTGGCCGGCGACAGCGCCCACATCGTGCCGCCGACCGGCGCCAAGGGCATGAACCTGGCGATCGCCGATATCCGCGTGCTGGCGCGCGGGCTGGAACGCTTCTTCGCCAAGGGCGACACCGATCTGCTCGACCGCTACTCCGAGATCTGCCTGCGCCGGATATGGAAGGGGCAGCGCTTCTCCTGGTGGATGACGTCGATGCTGCACCGCTTCGGCGCCGACGATCCCTTCGAGCATCGCGTGCAGGTGGCGGAGCTGGAATACGTCTCCACCAGCAAGGCCGGCATGACCACGCTGGCGGAGAACTATGTGGGCCTGCCCTACGAGGTCTGATCAGGGCAGCGTGAGATCGGTGATGGAGCAGGTGTCCACGCGCCGGCGCTCCATCGCCTGGCCATTGGCGAAGACCACGCGCACATCGTTCACGCATTGGCCGGCGGGCAGCCTGACCACCAGGCGCTGCCCGGGCTGCAGCACCTGGCTGCCGAGCCGGTCCGGGCCCCAGCCCTGGTCGTTCGCGGCGGAGACATAGACTTCCCGCATCGTGATGCCCGCGGCATTGCCGAGGCGGAAGCTGGGATCGGCCATGGCGGAGACCGGCGGCACGTAGCTGCCGCCGGAAGCGCGCTGGCGTTCCCATTGCCGCTGCTGCATGTGGCGTTGCAGCAGGTGTTCGTTGATGGTGCCTGTCAGCGAACCCTGCGGGTTGTTGTACGTCGTGCCGCCCGGGCCGTTGGGCAGCCAGTATTGCTGCGCCTGCGCGGCCGGGGCGAGGGTGAGGGCGAGGAGGGCGATCAGGGTCGGGCGCATGCGGCGTTCCGTTGTTCTGGACGGCCGGCGCTATAGAACCCTTCGCGACTTCCCTGATGTCGCCGCGTGTTTCGCTGTTTCGTTCACGCCGATGTCAGCCGCCGCTGCACGCATGGAAGCCGCCGCCGGGCAGGGGGGCGAGTTCCAGGATGCCGAGCACGCGCGGGTTGCCGCCGCGGGGCTCGATGACCAGCGCGCCGCCTTCCGGGAAGGCGCGGCCGGCGACGGGATCGCCGAAGACCATGATGGCGGGCGTGCGATGGCCGACCAGCACGCGGTTGGTGCCGGGGGGCGGGTTCTCGCCATAGAGGCGCCGATGCTCCGCCACCACCCAGGCCAGGCGGTCGCCCGCGTAGTCATCCGCCAGCAGGCTGTCCGTGACCTCCACGGCGCCGAAGGCATGCTCCGCCGTGTCCCGCGCGCGATAGACGGGGCCGGCCAGGATGGGCTGCGCGAGGGGGATGCCGAACTCCCGCAGCCGCTCCCCGATCCGCGCGGATTGCGCGCGGCCGCTCGGGGAGATGTTGCGCTGGCCGGGGCGGTCGCCGATCCGGTAGCTGCGGTCGCAATTCTCGCCGCGCGTATCGGCGTGGCGGAAGAACAGCACCAGGCCGCCGGCGCGCAGCCGCGCGAGCAGCGCCGCGCCCTCCGGCGTCTCGGCCGTGGTCGGCACCAGGCGGGGCTGCGCGGCGGCGGGGGATGCCGCCAGCAGCAGCAGGAAGGCGCGACGCTCAACCGCCAAGGATCGCCTCCACCACCTCCTGCACCTCCAGCGCCTCGCGCAGCGTCGCCAGGTCCACCGCCTCGCCGCGCGTCAGGCGCGCCAGCTTGGAAAGCTGGCCGCGCAGCACCAGGGGGCGCATCTCGGCATTGGGCAGCGCATCCGGCGCGGGGCGGAATTCGCCGTCCCCGTCACGCTTCTCGGCGAAGGACCAGTCGCGCAGGCGGATGCTGCCGCCCTCGCAGGCCAGGCGCCATTCATTCGCCTCCTCCACCCCGGTGGTGCCGACGCCGCCCCGCAGCGCCACCGGCGTGCCGCCCGCCGTCAGCGTCGCGCGCACCGCCGTCTCCGCGCCGTCACCATCCGGGAAGGTGGCGTCGCGGTCGAGCAGGGTGAGCGGGCCGAGCTGCCGGCGCGTGAGGAACAGGAAGTGGGACAGCACTTCCCGCGTGAAGCCGCCATCGGCGCGCTTCGAGAGCCAGGACGCCGCGCCCTGCTGCCAGGCGCGGGGCCAGGCGGCGAAGTCCGCGCTGATGGAAAGGGTGCGCGGCGCGCCGATCCCGCCCCGCCAGGCCGAAAGCTGCGCCACGGCCGGGGAGGAGGCCATGGGGAAGTTGACCGCGGCGCGGGCGCCGGAGGCCTCGGCCGCCGCCACGAAGCGGCTTGCATCGGCCAGGTCGCTCGCCAGCGGCTTCTCCAGGAACACCGCGCGGCCGGCGGCGAAGGCGGCCTTCGCATGCGGGATGTGGGAGGAAGGGGGGGAGGCGATGTAGAGCGCGTCGCAGGCCTCGATCACCGCCTGGGCGCTGGCCAGCATGGGCAGGCCGGGCGCCACCTCCGCCAGCCGGGCGGCGGCGGCCGGGGAGGGATCCCAGGCCGCCACGGGCCGCACCTCCGCATGCGTGAGCGCCGCGCGCAGCAAGCGCTCCCCCATGATGCCGAAGCCGACGATGCCGAGCCTGACCATGCAGCCGATCCCCCGAATACCGGGCGTGACTTAACGCGCGCCCGCGTTCCGTCCAGCCCGCAGCGCGAAGACGATGCAGGAGACCACCGCCAGCACCCCGCAGGCGGTCAGGAAGGGCAGGCGCCAGCTGCCCGTGGCGCCGACCGCCCAGGCGAAGGCGCTGGGCGCCGTCAGGTAGCCCAGGAAGCACAGCAGGATGGCGCCTGACGACGCCTCCGCCACCCGGTCGGGCGGGGAGACGCGGGCGACCTCCGCCAGGAAGATCCCGTTCCAGCTGGCCGCGGTGAAGCCCGAGAGGATCGCGAGCGGGAAGGCCAGCAGCCAATGGCTGCCGGCGCCAAGCGTGATCCAGAGCGCCGAGAGCCCCGCCGCCAGCAGCCCGTGCAGCGCCAGGCTGCGCGTGGCATCGCCGAGCCGGTCCGCCGCCCAGCCCAGCACCAGCCGCCCCGTGACGCCCGCCAGCTGCATGGCGGCGAAGATGCTGCCGGCGGCGGGCAGGCCCATGCCGTGCTCCTCCACCAGCCAGGTGACGGTGAAGCTGAACAGGCTGCCCTGCAGCCCCGCGAAGGCGAAGGCCTGCAGCGTGAGGGGCGGCAGCACCGGGTGCATCCGCAGCGCCACCACCGGCACCAGCAGGCGGCGGAAGGTCAGGCTTTCCCGCCAGCTCCGCGTTCCGTCCCGCTCCGCGTCCAGCGCCGGGCGCAGGGGCTGGATCAGGCAGGCGCAGGCGAGCGCGATGACGATCGCGACCAGCATGGCGTCCTGCCAGCCGAAGGCGGCGGCGATGGGCGCGGCGAGGAAGCCCGCCAGCGCGCCGCCGGCCGGGGCGCCCGCCTGCTTGACGGAGAAGATCAGCACGCGGTGCCGCTTCGGCGCGTGCTGCTGCAGGATGCGGCTGCCGGCCGGGCCGGTCGGGCCATAGCCGAAGCCCAGCAGCAGCGCCGCCACCGGCATCAGCCAGGCCTGGCCGAGGAAGGCCAGCAGCAGCGCCAGGCTGCCGATGGTGGCCCCGGCCTGGATCATGCGCAGCGGCCCGTGCCGCGCCACCAGCGGCGTGCCGAAGAGCAGGAAGGCGATCGCGCCCAGCGTGTTGAGCGAGGAGAAGTTGCCCACGGTCTGCGGCGGCAGGCCGAGGTCGCTCATCATCAGCGGCGCGACCACGGGGATGACCTGGTTCAGGAAGCTGCCGACCGTCTGCATCAGCAGCGTGGCCGACAGCGCCGCGACCCAGGTCTTCATCAACGGCGGAGCCGGATGTCCAGTCCCTGGCGGATCCAGCGCCCCTCGATCATGTCGAGGTCGGTGATGCCGGAGGGCCGCGCCTTGGAGGGCTGTTCGCGCAGGTAGGGCGCGCGGTCGCGCTTCCAGATGTCATAGAGGCGGCGCAGCTCCACCAGCGGCAGCGGGTGGTCATCGACGCGGAGGTTGAGGTCCGGGAAATCCTCCGTCGTCGTCAGCACCAAGGCGGCGGATTGCCGGCCGCGGCGGTCGCCGCCCGCGGCTTCCCCGGCATCCAGCGCCGCCAGCAGCCGCTCCGCCAGCTTGAGGTCGTGGTTGGCGGCGAAGGCGGCGTAGGTATCGGCCAGCACGGCGGGGCCGGCCAGCATGTTGCCGGCGAAGGAGACATGGGCGGAGGTCACGTCCCCGCACCACTCCACGCAGTTCCTGCCCGTATAGGCGGCGCTGCGGCCGTGCCGGTCCACGGCGTGGATCTGCCGCAGGCCCCTTCCCTCATCCGCCGCCAGCGCGCTTTCGATGGCGGCCGCCGGCGACAGGCCGCGCGCCATGCCGTCCAGCACCGCGGGGCCGAGGTAGCGATTGGTCATGGACTGGGTGGAGACGGCGCCCACGCCCGACCGGACGAAGGGGCAGGAGGCACCGACCGCGAAGGCGCAGGTGGTGACGGCGACGGCGAAGGCGCCCGTCTCCGGATCATGGGCGACGACCGACCAGGTCATGGCGAGGTTCCGACTCTAGAAGATGGCGGAGACTACAGGCTGAAGTGCCGTTGCGCGCCAGGGGGTCTGCGGCCATTTTGCGGCGAAGATCACCGTTGGGAGGATATCGTCCATGCGCCAGCCGCTATCGCGCCGCAGCATTCTTGCGGGCCTGCCCCTTCTTGCCGCGCCGGCGCTGATGCCCCGCATGGCCTTCGGCCAGGGCGGCTGGCCGGACCGGCCGATCCGGCTGATCGTTCCCTTCGGCGCCGGCGGCGCGATCGACACGCTGTCCCGCACCGTCGCCGCCAAGTTCCCGGAGGTGACGGGCGGCCAGACGCTGGTGGTGGAGAACCGGCCGGGCGCGGGCGGCACCATCGCGGGCGCCGCCGTCACGCGTGAACGCCCGGATGGGCTGACGCTGATGATGGCGGATATCGGCGCCAATGCCATCGGCAAGGAACTGATCCCGACGCTGAGCTACGACCCGCCCACCGCCTTCACCCCCATCATCCACCTGGTGAACCTGCCCGCGGTGCTGATGGCGCATACCTCCGTCACCGCCACCACGGTGCAGCAGGTGATCGACCAGGCGCGGGCGCGGCCGGATGGCTTCACCTATTCCTCCGCCGGCAACGGCAATGGCAGCCACCTGTTCATGGCGCTGTTCCTGAAGGAGGCCGGCATCAAGATGGTGCATGTCCCCTACCGGTCCGGCGCCGAGATGGTGACGGCGCTGATCCGCGGCGACGCGCAGTTCGGCTTCCCGACCGTCTCCTCCGGCATCGGGCAGATCCGGCAGGGCAATGCGAAGGCGATCGCGGTGGGCAATGCCTCCGGCACCCCGCTGCTGCCGGGCATTCCCGCCGTCTCCACCGTGCTGCCGGGCTTCGAGGTCGCGGTCTGGCACGGCATCGTGGCGCCGCCCGGCATGGATCCGGGCCTGGCGCAGCGCATCAACGAGGTGTTCGGCCGCATCGCCGCCATGGAGGACGTGAAGCAGCGCATCTTCGACGGCCAGGCGGGCAGCGTCGTCGGCGGCACGCCGGAGGATTTCGCCAACCACATCCGGCGCGAGGTCGCGCGCTGGACGCCGGTGATCCGCGAGGGCGGGATCCGCGTGGAATGAGCGGGACGCCCGCGCTGCGCCGCCTGACCGCCGTGCTGGTGGTGCGCGACGTGGCGCGGGCGATCGGCTTCTACGTGGACCGGATCGGCTGCATCGAGTGTTTCCGCGTCGGCGACCCGCCATCCTACGCGGCGGTGGAGCGCGGCGCGCTGGTGCTGAACCTGATGCCGGCGTCGCGCGCGCCGGCGTCGCTCGGCCAGGCGCATCTGCACGTGCTGGTCACGGGGCTCGATGACCTTCACGCGGAGATCGCCGGGCGGGGGGTGGCGATCGAGGTGCCGCCGACGGATTTCGACTACGGGCTGCGGGAGTTCTCGCTCCGCGATCCCGATGGCAACCGCATTACCTTCGGGCAGGTGCTGTGACTTTTTAGTCGCTAAGGGATTTAAGCCGATTATGCCGATTAGGTGCGTTTAGCACCGTTTTTCGGGGGTGCTTGCGGGTTTTCGGGGATGCTTGGGGGCGGCAGGGCGTGGTTCGGGCGGTGATGAGCGCGAACATAGAGCGAACTGATGCGGCGGGCCAGCGGATTCGTCAGGCCTTCCGCGCCAGCAGGGCGAAGGCCAGGGCGTAGTCCGGGCCGGCGCGGCGGCCGAGGATGCGGGCGGCCTCCACGAATTCGGGGTCTTCCTCCAGCGGCGCCAGGGAAGCGGAGGCGCCGGGCAGCGCCCAGCCCGGGGAGAGGAAGAGCCCGTCGCTGCGGATCACCGTCAGCCCCACGGCGCGCAGCATGCCCGTGAGTTCCTGGACCGAGAAGCCGCCGCCCGGCACCGGCAGGTCGAGCCGCCGCAGCGCGCGGAGCGGCAGGCTTTCCTTGTTGTGCGCCGTCACCATCAGGCGGCCGCCGCGGGCCAGCACGCGCGCGGCCTCCGCCAGCGCGGCGGCGGGGTCGGCCAGGGCATCGAGCGTGTCGATCATCAGCGCGGCGTCGAAGCTGGCCTCCGCGAAGCCGAGGCGGGCGGCATCCATGCGCGCGAAGGCGAAGCGGGAGGGGATGGGGTGCCGCGGCAGGGCGCGGGCGAGCGCCCCCTCCGCGATGTCGATCCCCGCGACCAGCGCGGCATCGGGCAGCAGGGCGCCGAGGCGGCCGGCGCCGCAGCCGATATCGAGCACGGCCAGGTTGGCGCCCGGCGCCAGGTAGTCCGCGATCAGGCGGTCCGTCTCATCCTGGAAGGCGCGTTCCCGCGCCACGCCGGGCACGCCGCCGGGGGCGAGCCAGGGGCGGGGGGGCGCGTCCCGCTGCTCCGGCGCGCGGGTGAAGCCGCGGGCGGGGCGGAGCGCCGGGAGGGCGGCGGGCTGGCGGATGGCGGGGGCGACCGGGGCCTCCGCGACCGGGGGCGCCGCGACGGGGGGCGCGGGCTTCGGTTCCTCCGGCGGCAGCGCATCCCGATAGACGTGGAAGGCGCGAACATGGGGCGTCTCGTCCAGATCCTGGTCGCCGGGGCGGGGGCTGGTCGCGAAGACGACGAAGACCTCATTGGCGAAGATCGGGCGCGCGGCGGCGCCGAGCGCCATCAGGAAGGGGCGCGGGATGTCCGCGAGCATGCCCTTGTGGACGACGATCCAGGCGAAGGCGCGGGGCTCCGCGGTTTCGGCCGCGGCATAGCGTTCGGCGCGGGGGATGACGAAGCGGAAGGGCTCCGGCGCCAGGACCCGGTCGGGCGGCGCGAGGCGGGAGCGGAGGAACTCGGCGGTGGCAGCCCAGGGCTTGTCGTCGTGGGGGAAGGACATGGGGATCCAGTGGGACGGCGTGTGGGGGGCAGTGTCGCGAAGGTGGGGGGTGGGGGCAAGCGAGGGGTGTGATGCGGCCGTGGTGGGCGGGAAGCGGCTGTAGGTGGCCGCCGCACAGATGTCTGCCTCACCCTCGTGAGCGGACATGGGCGCACCCGGCGGGAGTTCGCCCGCTATGGCCTAGTGTGGCCGGAAGCAGCCCGTCCGCTTTTCAGCGCAGGTCCCAGCATCCGGGCGTTGGTTCACTATCGAAAGCGGCAGTTTAGCTGTTGCTAATGATTGTCCTGTCACTAACCGCTGTCCCGACGGGTAGCCCTCAAAAGGACTGCAATCGCTGACCGGGATGGTCCGTAGATGTCTTCCGTCGAAGCGAGAGGGGAGCTTGGTCGCTTTAGCCGTTCGCGGTTATAGGACGCGGCGTCGACACCGCTTGATAAAGGCGGCCGGGAACGTAATGCGCGGCTTCCCAGCCTCAACTCCTATATCATAGGTGAAGATAGAAATCTTAGCTGCAGTCAGGGCAGATGCCATCGCCGGCGTCAATGGTCGCTGTTTAGGAGGTCGCGGGTTAGGAATGAGAAGCGCCGGCTCTGGCTGGCCGCGAATTCCAATAAGGTGGGGATACAACTGCAGCTGCCCAACAGCCTCATAAATGCAATGGGCGGAACTACCGGTTTTGATCTCAATAAGTAATCTTGCCGACTCAATTAGCCCATCGACACAATACCCGTTCCCTGTTGGTTTTTTCAGATCATCGCCAACGATTTTTTTAAGTTCTTCAAACACATAGCCTTGCAATGCCAGAACCTCGACCGAACCGCCCGGTCGCGTCCGTATTGTTATCTGTCCTTTCTCATCCATGCCGTAAGTTGGTCTTTTCTGGTCTTCTTCCTCCGCGTTGCCTGCGGGCTTTCCCCCGCCGGCAAGGGTGCGGGCTCGAGCGCAGGCGTGAGCAAAGTCAGCGGCCTGCGCCACGATCTCGTCAGGCTTGGCACTCAGGTCTGCGACAACATACCAGTGGCGCGTTGATCGTTTCCCCGAAACTGTCAAGGGTACCTCAGTCAACCCGCTCAGTTCGGCAAATTGATCCTTGATGAAACCCGAAATTCGATTTGCTACTAGGCGCCCTTCTCGGAGCAGATATCTCCGCCCGGCATCATCAACTGCAAGAACCGTGACCGGCCCTTTGTCGCGCTTTGCCGCGTTAGGCCGAACGATCTTGACAGTTGAAGAGCCAGTGTCCGGATCAAAACCGAGCATCACCTCCCGCGTAATTTCGCCGCGACTTCCATGACCGTAATTTGTGAACAGCACACCCTTCCCGTCGATCAACCAACCGAATTCAGTATGTCTGGTGTTCGCTATCAGGGTGTCAGCCCACAGTCGAAAAGCGTCGTCACACATCGGCTGACTGCTGACAATCTGCACGCCACCCTCCTCAATCACCACTCGGCAGATCTCAAAAAGTGTGTACGACGATCGGTGGTTATGCAACCTAATCGATGATCAAGCACGTTTCCGTGCTTTGCGCGGTGATAGATGAACGGCTGCGTCCGGGAACAAGAGCAGTTCGCTCAAACGGTAACCTTAAGCGCGAAGTCGCCGGTCATGACCGACGGCGCTTAAGATGTGCTCGGCCATCAACACCGGACATACCGGCCGCGGGCCCGAGCGTCGTTGTTGGGTCGGAAGCAGACGCTCCGCCACGGTTCAGCGCCGTCCGCTCACCCTCCACACCCCATCGCATCCGCCAGCACCCCGAAATCCGGCGCCATCACATCCCATTCCTGCGCCGGCGCCAGATCCTTCGTCTGCCCCGGCCCATGCTCCATCGGCCGGGGGATGAACCCCGTGCGGAAGCCGGTGCTGCGCGCCGCGGCGAGGTCCCCGTTATGGGCGGCGCAGAGCATCACCTCCTCCGGCCGTAGCCCCAGCACGGCGGCGGTGTTGAGGTAGGCCGCCGGGCTCGGCTTGTAGGCCTGGGCGACTTCCGCCCCCAGGATCGCGTCCCAGGGCAGGCCGGCGCGCTTGGCCATGTTCAGCAGCAGCGCGACGTTGCCGTTGGAGAGCGGCGCGATGATGTAGCGCGTCTTGAGGCGCGTCAGGCCCGCGACGCTATCTGGCCAAGCGTCCAGGCGGTGCCAGGCGCGATTCAGGTGGTCCAGTTCGGCCTCGGGGACCGTGGCGGGGTCGAGGCCGTGGTCGCGCAGCACGATTTCCAGATTTTCGCGGTGCAGGACATCGAGGCGCGTGAAGGGGCGGGCGCCGCTGCGCACCGCCTCCATCGCCGGCTGGTAGCGGCGCCGCCAAGCATCGGCGAAGGCGGCGGGGTCCGCCGCGATGCCGTGCTTCGCGAGGAAGGGCGCGGCTTCCCGCGCCACCCCGCTGCGCCAGTCCACGACGGTGCCGAAGACGTCGAAGACCAGCGCCTTCACGCCGTGCGGATTGCTCATTCCGCGGCCTTGGCGGGCGGCAGGTTGCCGGCGGCCTCGGCCCATTTCCGGTCGAACTCCCACACATCGGGGAAGCCCATCAGCTCGCACATGCGGGAAAAACTGTAGTCGGCGTTGACGGTCATGTTGTTGGAGTGGCCATCGGCCTTGAGCTTGCCATAGGCGCGTTCGAGGGCGCCGGCGACGGTCAGGAAGCCGACCGCGGGGTAGATGGCGATGCGGTAGCCCATGGCGTGCAGCTTCTCGGCCGGGAGGATCGGCGTGCGGCCGCCCTCCACCATGTTGGCGAAGAGGGGCTTCTTGATGTGGCGGCCGACCTCGGCCATCTCGGCCTCGCTCTCCGGGCTCTCGATGAAGATCACGTCAGCGCCGGCTTCCGCATACATCTTCCCGCGGCGGATCGCCTCATCCAGGCCGTGCGCGGTGCGGGCATCGGTGCGGGCGATGATGAGGAAATCCTCGCTCTGGCGGGCCTCGGCGGCGACGCGGATCTTCAGCGCCATCTCCTCGGCGGGGATCACCTTGCGGCCGGGCGTGTGGCCGCACTTCTTCGGGACTTCCTGGTCCTCCAGCTGGATGGCGGTGACGCCCGCATCCTCATAGCCGCGGACGGTGTGGCGGACATTCAGCAGGCCGCCATAGCCGGTATCGGCGTCGGAGATGACGGGGGTCTTGCAGCCCTTGGCGATGGTGCCCATGCGGCTGACCATGTCGGTGTAGGTGGCGATGCCGGCATCGGCCAGGCCGAGATGCGACGCCGTCACGCCGAAGCCGGTGGCGTAGAGCGCCCGGAAGCCCATGCCGTCGGCGACCTTGGCGGAGATCATGTCGAAGACGCCGGGGGCGAGGATGAATTCGTCGTTCTTCAGCGCCTGGCGCAGGCTGGGATGGGCCATGGTCTCTCTCCTTCAGGCTTGTTCGAGCAGGTAGCCGACATTGGCGCGCAGCGCGATGTCGCGGATCTGGCGGTCGAGCGCGGGCGGGATGGGGATGCCATCGGCGAGGCGCGCCTCCCGCTCCGCCGCCTCGGGGTCGCCGGGGATGAGGACGGGCAGCGCCGGGTCGGCGGGCGGCGTGGCGCGCAGCACCTCCACCATCTCGTCCAGGTCGTGTTCGAAGGCGCCGGGGGCGCGGAAGGCGGTGGGGTCGATGGCCAGCATGAAGTGGCCGATATTGTCCGGATCCTCCGGCCGCTGGGTGCGGTTGCGGATGGGGGAGAAGGAGGCGCCGGCCAGCGTCGCGCCCAGGATATGGGCCATCATGCCGAGGCCGTAGCCCTTGTGGCTCGCCATCTCCGGCGTGCCGCCGATGGGGGAGAGGCCGCCTTCCGGCTTGTTGAAGACCTGCGCCACGGCGGCGTCGCTGTCCGTCACCGCCGCGCCGGACCCGTCCACCACCCAGCCCGGCGGGATCGGCTTGCCGCGCAGCGCCCGGGCGCGGACCTTGTTGGCGGCGGCGGTGGTGGTCGCCATGTCGAGCACCACCGGCGGTTGGCGCCGCCCGGGGGCGGCGAAGGCGATGGGGTTGGTGCCGAGCACGGGCACCGCGCCGCGCGTCGGCACCATGGCCAGCGTCTTGGTGCCGCTGGTGACGAGGGCGACGCAGCCTTCCGCCGCGGCCTGGCGGACATACCAGCCGGCGGCGCCGAAATGGTGGGAGTTGACGACGGCGACGGCGCCGATGCCGGCCTCCTTCGCCTTCCGCACGGCGAGGCGCATGGCGAAGGCGGCGACGGGATGGCCGAGGCCGGCGCCGCCATCGACCAGCGCGGTCGGGCCATTGTCCCGCATCACGACGGGCCGGGCATCGAGCTTCACCTGGCCGGCATGGCGCATGCGCTCATAGCTCGCCAGCATGCCGATGCCGTGGCTGTCCACGCCCATCAGGTCCGTGTCCAGCATGACGGTGGCGGTTTCCTCGGCCAGGTCCCGGGGCATGCCCCAGGCGCCGAGGATGGCGAGGATCTGCATCCTCACGCTGTCTGCCGTTGCGCGCATGGCCGCGTGTCTCCCCCGAGAGGGCGAAAGGGGTGGACCCGCCCGGGCGATGCGTCAACGGGGGCGGGTGCGGTGCCGTTATCTCCAAATCGATACGATTGCATCGCGGTGAGGCGGGGGATAAGTATTGGGTGTTGATCGGGACATGTCCCCCCATGGCAGACCAGCGCATCGAAGCCGCGCCCGGCGCGGAAGCCCCGGCATCCCTCGCCACGCAGCGGCGCGGGCGTGCGGATCCCTTCGCGCATGGCAACCTTCCCATGCGGCCGAACTACCTGCCGGAGGAGGAGGAGGGCGGGGGCAACCGGTCCGAATTGTGGAGCGTGGCCAAGGCGCTGCTGATCGCCGCGGGCGTGATCCTCGTGATGGGATGGCTGCTGGCGCGATCCGCCTGACCGCGTCATCCTTCCCCGGATAGCCGGGGATTCCGACCCATGCCGAATGACCCACCGGTGCACGCGCCACGGCCGGAACACGGGCCGGCGCATCGTGTGGTGCCCCGTCCGGTCGAAGCGCGGCCCGACCCCTTCGCGGTGGAGGGGGACCACAAGACCATGCGGCCCAATTCCCACCCGGAGGAAAGCGGCACGGGCGGCGATGGCTGGACCGCGGCCAAGGGCGCGGTGCTGTTCATCCTGGGGGCCGCGGTGGTGGCCTGGCTGCTCTTCAGCCTGCTGGCCTGAGCATGACGCGGCCAGGGGGACGCCCGGTGATGCTGGTGACGGGCGCGAGCCGGGGGATCGGCGCGGCCGTGGCTCGGCTGGCGGCGGCGCGGGGGCATGACCTGGTGCTGACCTGGCGCGGCGGCGGCAGCGCCATGGCCGAGACCGTCGCGGCCTGCGAGGCCGCGGGCGCGGCGGTGCTGGCGGTCGCCGCGGAGGCGGGCAGCGGGGCCGATACCGCCCGCGTCTTCGCGGCCTGCGATGCGCGCTTCGGGCGGATCGACGCCTTCGTGGCCAATGCGGGCATCACCGGGCCGGCCTCCGACTTCCTCTCCTCCTCCGACGAGACCTGGGAGGCGGTGTTCCGCGTCAATGTGCTGGGCCTGGCGAGCGGGTGCCGGGAGGCGGCGCGCCGCATGGCGACGTCCCGCGGCGGGCGGGGCGGGGGGATCGTGATGGTGTCCTCCCGCGCCGCGCGGATCGGCTCCGCCTTCGAATGGGTGCACTACGCCGCCAGCAAGGGGGCGGTGGATACGATGGTGCTGGGCCTGGCGCGGGAGATGGCCGGGGAGGGGGTGCGGGTGAACGCGGTGGCGCCCGGGATGATCGATACCGACATCCATGCGGAAATCCCGGGGCGGGTGGAGCGCATCCTGCCGGGGGTGCCGATGCGGCGCATGGGCACGGCGGCGGAGGTGGCGGAGGCGGTGCTGTTCCTGCTCTCCCCGGCCGCGGGCTACATCACGGGGGCGGTGGTGCCGGTGGGTGGCGGTCGCTAACCAATCGTAAGGTTTGCAACGGCTTCGGCGCTTCGGTATTTCTCCCGCATGAACACGGCCCGTCGTTCCCTGCTTGCCGCCGCCCTGACCCTGGCCGGGGCGCCGCCTGGGCTGGCGTTGCGCGGTGCCCAGGCCCAGGGGTTGCCCCACGGCCTTTCCCCGGACAGTACCGGCGCGACGCTCCGCCTGGTGGAGCGGCTGCTGCGGCTGGAGGAGGACGGGCTCGACCCGCGGCACTACGCCATCCCCGACACGGCGCTCGCGGCCTCGGACGCCGCTGCCTACCGGCTGGCGCTGCATCGCGCGGCGTCGCTGGCGCTGATGGACCTGCTGGGCGGGCGGGTGCGGGAGATGCCGGGCCGGCCGGATTTGCGGCGGGACGTGGCGGCGGTGGGGATGGAGCGGTGGCTGGCGGAGCTGGCTGCCACGCCGGACCCGGCGGCGGTGATCGACCGCGCGGCGCTGCTGCCGCCGGGCGCGGCGGCGCTGAAGGCGGAATTGCTGGCGCAGAAGCAGATCGCGCGGCGCGGCCAGGGCGCCACCATCCCCGGGGAGGGCACGATCGAGCCCGGCAGCGTGGATGCGGTGCGCATCCCCGCGCTGCGCGCGCGCCTGTCCGTGGAGGACCCGGTGCTGGCGGCCGCGCCGGATGCCGGGGCGCGCTACGACAGCGTGCTGGAAGCCGCGGTGCGGCGCTGGCAGGCGCTTCAGGGCCTGGAGGTGGATGGCCGGGTGGGGCGCATCTCCATCGGGCTGCTGAACCGGCCGCTGGCCCAGCGGGTGGACCAGGTGCGCGTGGCGATGGACGTGGCCCGCGCGCGGATGGCGGAGCCGGCGGAGCGCCGGATCGACGTGAACGTGCCGGACTATACCCTCCGTGTGCTGGAGGAGGGGCGGGAGCTGCTGGCGATGGCCGTCATCGTCGGGCGGCGGGACCGCGCCACGCCGATGCTGCGCGTGCGCATGACGTCGCTGCAGTTCAACCCGCCCTGGGGCGTGCCGGAACGCAATGCGCGGGAGGACCTGCTGCCGCGCTTCCGCCGCGACCCGCAGGCCATGATCGACAAGGGTTTTCGCGTGTTCGGCATGGTGGATGGCACGCGGCAGGAGATCGACCCGCGCACCATCGACTGGGCCAGCATCAACCCGCAGCGCATCCCCTTCTTCATCCGGCAGGATGCGGGGGATTTCTCGGCGCTGGGCCGCATCAAGTTCATCATGCCGAACAACGACGACATCTACCTGCACGACACGCCGGACCGGCACCTGTTCCGGCGGCCGGACCGCGCCTTCTCCTCCGGCTGCATCCGGCTGGAACGGCCGAACGACCTGATGGCGCTGCTGCTGGACGGCATGCCGGGCTGGGACCTGGCGCGCGCCCTGCGGGCGATCGAGGCGCGGACCACCAGCGGCGTGCAGCTGCGCCGGCAACTTCCCGTGCTGCTGCGCTATGAGACCGTGACGGTGGAGGCGGGGGGGCGCGTGCGGATCAGGCCGGACATCTATGAGCTGGACGCGGCCTATGCCCGCGCCATGGCGGCCGCGCGGCCCCTGCAGGTCGCGGCGCGGTGACCCGCCTGTTCGGTGGCGGCTGCCCCTGCTGCGAGCAGCGGGGCCTGCCGCGGAGCGGCGAGAGTGTAGGTTCGCGGCGCGGCTTCTTCGCCGCCGCGGTGGGCGTGGCGGCGGCGGTGGTGGCGCCCCCGGCCCTGGCCCAGGGCGCGATCCAGGCGGGGGGCGCGCCGCGGGTGCTGCGCGTGCGGCGCCAGGTGGTGGGGGACAGCTTCTCCGGCGTCTATTGGCGGGACGGGCGGTATGACCGGGACGCGCTGCGGCAGCTGGACATGGTGTTCCGCGACCTCTCCGCCGCCGAGCTGACGCCGATGGACCCGCGGCTGTTCGACGTGATGTCCACCGTGGCGCGGACGCTGGACAGCGACGAGACCTATGAGGTCGTCAGCGGCTACCGCACGCCGGAGACGAATGCGCGCAATGCCGGGCGCAGCCGCCGCGTCTCCACCGTGTCCCTGCACATGTCCGGCATGGCGGCGGATTGCCGGCTGCCGGGGCGGCAGGGGCTGGGGCTGGCGCGGGTGGCTTCCGAACTGCAACTCGGCGGCGTCGGGCTCTATACCCGGGACGGCTTCGTGCACCTGGATTGCGGGCCGGTCCGGCGCTGGTAGCGGCTACTTCCTGAAGGCGCGCAGGCCGAGCAGCGCACCGGCCAGGGCCAGCATGGCGCCGGCCGCGCCCGTCCAGGGCAGGCCCGCGGCGCCGATGACGATGCCGCCATAGGCCGCGCCCGCGCCCTGGCCCGCGAAGGTGGTGGCGCCGTTCAGCGCGATGGCGACGGCGCGGTCCTGCGGCGCCAGGTGCATCAGCTTGGTCTGCACCAGGGGGGCGAGGGCGAAGAGCGCCATGGACCCCGCGAAGACGCAGAGCGCCAGCGGGGCCGCGTGCCAGAAGGCCTGCGGCGTCAGCAGCAGCAGCGTATAGCCCGCGAGCGCCAGGGCCAGCAGCAGGAAGAGCAGCACCGGCACCCGCGCCCCCGGCATGCCCGCGACGCGGCTGCCGAGTGCGATGCCGGCCAGGCTGCCGATGCCGATGAAGACCTGGATGGCGCCGATGCCGCTGCCCTCGATCCCGGTCGCCGCCGTGACGATGGGGCCGAGATAGGCGGCGATGCAGAACAGCCCCGCGAAGGCCAGCAGCGTGGTGCCGAGCACGCCGGCGATGGCGGGCCGGAGGATGATGCCGAGCGAGGCGGCGCCGCCGCGATCCGTGCTGGGCAGGCGCGGCAGGCCGAAGCGCACGCCGATGGCGGCGATGGCGGAGAGCGCGCCCGAGAAGATGAAGCAGCCCCGCCACCCCACCACGCCGCCGATGGCTGTGCCGAGCGGAATGCCCAGCGAGAAGGCGAGGGTGAGGCCCGACAGCACGATGGCGATGGCGCGGCCACGCTGTTCCGGCGGCACGAGCATCGACGCCGCGACCCCCGGCATGACCAGCGTGACCGCGAGGCCGGCGGCGACGCGCAGCGCCAGCGCCAGGGTGAAGTCCGTGGCGAAGGCTGTCGCGATGTTCAGCACCGCGACCAGGCCGAGGCCCCAGACCAGCATGGCTCGGCGATCGAGCCGGGCCGTCAGCGCGGCGACCGGCGCGCCGGTGATGGCGTAGGTCAGCGCATAGGCCGCCGCCAACTGCCCGGCGGTGGCGAGCGACACGCCGAGATCGGCCGCCAGGTTGGCGAGCAGCCCGGTGAAGGCATAGGCGCCGGTGGCGGAGGCGAATTGCGCCGCGGTGAGCAGCCAGATGCGGCGATCCATGGGGAGCCTTATGCGCGGGCGGGGCGGCCGAGCCGATCGCCCAGTTGTTCGAGGATGGTGATGGCCTGGGCCTGGTCGCCGAGTTCGGCCGCGACGGCATCCTGCGCCGCCTGCCACAGCGGCAGGGCGGCGGCGAAGCGGGCCTCGCCCTGGGGGGTGAGGGCGTGGTCCGGGGCGAGGAGGCCGGCGGCGGCGAGGGTGGCCAGCGCGCGGAGCAGGCTGGTGCGTTCCAGCCCCAGCAGCGCCGCCAGATGGGTCAGGTCCCGGTGCCGGCCCATCCGCAGCGCGGCGAGCACGCTGAACTGGGTGGGCTTGAGGCCGGCGGGGGCCAGGTGCCGTTCGTAGTGCCGCGTCAGCGCCCGCATGGCGCGGCGGGTGCGGAAGCCGAAGCAGGCGCGGAGGTCGGGCTCGGGCGTCACATGGTGCATATGCACCAGGGGTGGGGTCCCGTCATGTTAGGGTTTGGTCACGGTGTCTCGCCCCAGGGATCGGCGAAGCGCAGCCCGGCGCGGCGGAAGGCGCAGCCCATCTCGATGGCGGCGGCCGTCGCGGCATAGGCGTCCCAGGGCGGCAGGCGGCGGAGCAGGCAGGCCAGGGCTTCCCGGCGTGGGCCGCGCTGGGCGCAGGCGAGCGCGAGCAGGAGGGCCGGTTCCTCCCCCACCAGGCGGGGGCAGAGGGGGCAGCCGACGGTGAGCGGGGATTGGGCGAGGGCGCGGAGAAGCCGGTCCAGCGGCTCCGCGGCCTCTCCCGCATCCTCGGTGGCGAGGAGGCGGCGGAGCGCGGGCAGGGCCGGTTCGCCGATGCGGGCGGCGCGGGCCCAGGCGCGGGCGGCATCGATGGCCAGGCGCTCCGCGGGCGGCAGGGCCTCGGCCTCGGCATTGGTCCAGGGCCAGCGGGGAAGGCCGGTTGTCGCCATGGGGAATCGCTCCTCTGCCTGTCGGGACCCAGGCTTATCGCAATTGAGAAGCGTTCGCAATTAGAGCCTGGCCGCGCCGGGTCACAGCAGGGCGAGGGTGCGGGGGTCGGGCTGGCCATCGGCATGCAGCGCCAGGGCCTGGGCGAAGAGGGGATCGTCCGGCGCGGCGGCGGCGAAGAGGGTCATGCAGGAGCGGAACTTCAGCGCATCGATGGCGCCGAGGATGTCCGGGAGGGGCTTCGGCGCGGCGGCGTTGACCAGGGCGGTGCAGTCCCGCAGGCGGGGGCCGAGGATGGGGTGGGCGAGCCAGTCGCGCGCGTCCCGCAGGGAATGCAGCGCGTAGAAGCGGGCGGTGTCGCTGCGGGCCAGGCCATCGAGCTGGGGGAAGATGAACCACATCCAGTGGCTGCGCTTGCGGCCGGCGGCGAGTTCGGCGCGGACCTGGTCGATGACCGGGTCCTGGGCAGCGAGGAAGCGGGTGGGGTCCCAAGGTGGAGATGAGGAGGGCATCGGGTGCACGTTACCCCCACCCCAGCCCTCTCCCGCAAGCGCGGGGGAGGGAGAGGCAAGGCGTAGCTGGTTACGAGGCCTTCCAGAGCTTCTGGGCGATCTCGAAGATCTCCTCCGGCGCGTAGTCCGGCGTGAAGGCGGAGGAGGCGCCGGCGAGGTCGGGGATCTTGCCGGACTCCGGGGGGCCGTTCATCACGACCAGCGGGCCGGTGCCGTCATAGGTGGTCTCGTCCTCCGACCAGATGCCGGCGATCGCCTTGTAGTCCTCCGGGCTGTTCGTATAGAGGCGGCGATGGATGCCCTCCGCCTCGTATTTGGCGGATTCCTTGATGTTGGCCAGCGGGATGTTGGGCACGGGCAGCATCTTCTCGATCGACACGCCCGTGATCTTCTTCAGCGCCAGCGCATAGGCCTGGGCGTGCACGCTGCCGCGCACCAGCAGGTAGCCGCAGACTTCCCGTGCGGTCTCGTCCGAGACGGTCTCATAGACGCGCAGCTTGTGCATGCGCGCGCCGCATTCCAGGAAGAAATTGTGCAGCAGGTCCAGCACCAAATTGCCGGTGTGGAAGACGAAGGTGCCGTTCCAGGGGCGGCCGCTGCTGTCGAAGGGCAGGCCGGCGCCGCCGCCGGTGAAGAAGCCGCCGGGGTCGCGTACATCCTTCATCATGTCGAAGGGCGTGTCGCCGGGCTCGCCCTTGGGCGCCGCGCCGGGCGGGCCATTGGCGAGCAGCGCGCAGCCATTGGTGACGAGTTCGACATGGCCCAGCTCCTCCGCCGTGATGGAGGCGACCAGGTCGTAGAAGGGCCGCAGCTTCGACTTGGAGCGGAAGTTGAAGGACTGGAACATGTAGTTGTTGAGGGTCGACATCTCCCCGAACTTGCCGCCGAGCAGTTCCTGCAGGGCGGAGGCGGCATTGGGGTCGGCGCGCTTCGGCTCCGGCAGGTCGATCAGCAGCTTGTCCATGCGCATGAACATCGGGGCGTCTCCGTTGGTGGTTCGGAGGGGCAACGCGAGCGGTGCGGGATCGCCCATGGATGTTCCGCGTGGGATGTGCAGATGGCAGTCCCGCCGACGGACTGCTTGTTGCGCTAACGGAAATCGCGGGAGGGTGGCAGGGCGGCGGCGTTCCGTTTCGCGTCGCGGATCGCGGGGTCGCGGGGGTCGTGCAGGTTGGGGCGCTCCACCTCATCCGCGCGGGCGAGGGTGCGCTTCCAGGCGGGATCGTCATCGTCGAGGCGGTGCAGGCCGTCCAGCATCGCCGACCAGTCATGCAGCCGCTTCACCAGCAGGTGGATGATGGGCACGGCGGATTGCTCGTGCCGTTCGACGCGGCCTTCCGCCATGACCAGGCGCGCGCCGACCACGGCGGCGCGGTCGCGGGTGACGACATCGGGGTAGAGGACGAGGTTGGCGGTGCCGAACTCATCCTCCACCGTGAAGAACACGACGCCCTTGGCGCTGCCCGGGCGCTGCCGCACCAGCACCAGGCCGGCGAGCTTCAGCCAGCGTGACTGCCGCGCGGCGGTGAGGGCGCGCGTGTCGGCGGCGCCGCGGTCGCGGATGGCGGCGCGGAGCAGCGCCATGGGATGGCGGCGGAGCGAGAGGCCGGTCGCGGCATAGTCCAGCACCGTCTCCTCGCCGGCCGTCTCGGGCGGCAGCAAGGGGAGTTGCGCGTCGCGGGCCTCGGAGAGGGGGAGGGGGGCCTCGATGCCGGCGGCTTCCCAGAGGGCACCGCGGCGGCCCTGCGCGAGGGGGCCGAAGGCATCGGCGCGGGCGAGGGCCTGCATGGCGCCGCGATCGAGCCGCGCGCGGCGGGCGAGGTCGGGGATGTCGGCGAAGGGGGCCTGGTTGCGGGCGGCGGTCAGCGCCTCCGCATGGTGCTGGTGCAGGCCGGCGATGAGGCGGAGGCCGAGGCGGAGGGAGGCCGAGGGCATCTCCAGCATGCAGTCCCAGTCGGAGCGCGTGACGTCGGCGGGCAGCACTGCCACGCCATGCTCCCGCGCATCGCGCACGATCTGCGCGGGCGCGTAGAAGCCCATGGGTTGGCTGTTCAGCAGCGCGGCGGCGAAGGCGGCGGGGTGGTGGCGCTTGATCCAGGCGGAGATGTAGACGAGCTGCGCGAAGCTGGCCGCGTGGCTTTCGGGAAAGCCATAGGTGCCGAAGCCTTCGATCTGCTTGAAGCAGCGTTCGGCGAATTCCTCTTCATAGCCCCGGGCCACCATGCCGCCGCAAAAGTCCTGGCGGAATTTCCAGATCTCGCCGGTGTTGCGGAAGGTCGCCATGGCGCGGCGGAGCTGGTCGGCGCGGGAGGGGGAGAAGCCGGCGCCGACGATGGCGATCTGCATCGCCTGTTCCTGGAACAGCGGCACGCCGAGCGTCTTCGACAGCACGCCTTCGAGTTCCTTGGAGGGATAGGTGGGCTCCTCCTCCCCGTTCCGGCGGCGGAGATAGGGGTGCACCATGTCGCCCTGGATCGGGCCGGGGCGCACGATCGCGACCTGCACGACCAGATCGTAGAACTTCGCGGGGCGCAGCCGCGGCAGCATGTTCATCTGCGCGCGGCTTTCCACCTGGAAGACGCCGACGGAATCCGCGCGCTGCAGCATGGCGTAGGTGGCGGGATCGTCCTGCGGGACGGAGGCCAAGGTCCATTTTTCGCCCGTCGCACCCTCGATCAGGTCGAAGGCGCGGCGGATGCAGGTGAGCATGCCGAGGCCGAGCACATCGACCTTGAGGATGCGCAAGGCCTCGATGTCGTCCTTGTCCCATTCGATGGTGGTGCGGCCTTCCATCGCGGCCTTGACGACGACGGTGTGCTCGATCAGCGGGCCCTTGGTGATGACGAAGCCGCCGACATGCGTCGCGAGGTGGCGGGGGAAGTCCTGCACCTCCTCCGCGATCTCCATGGCCATGCGGAGCTTCGCATCGCCCTCCGGCGCATAGCCATTGTCGGCGGCGAGGTCGTTAAGCGACTTGTCGCCGGCGCCCCAGACGGATTTCGCGAGGCGCGCGGTGACGTCCTCCGTCAGCCCCATCGCCTTGCCGACTTCGCGGATCGCGCTGCGCTCGCGGTAGCGGATCAGGGTCGCGGTCAGGGCGGCGCGGTCGCGGCCGTAGCGGGCGAAGATGTGCTGGATGACTTCCTCGCGGCGCTCATGCTCGAAATCGACGTCGATGTCGGGCGGCTCGTCGCGGGCGGCGCTGATGAAGCGCTCGAACAGCATGTCGTGCTTGTCGGGCGGCACGGCGGTGATGCCGAGCACGTAGCAGATGGCGGAATTGGCCGCCGATCCGCGCCCCTGGCAGAGGATTCCCTTCGACCGCGCGAAGCGCACGATCTCATGCACCGTCAGGAAATAGGCGGCGTAGTCGAGCTGCGCGATGAGGGCGAGTTCATGCGCGATCTGCCGCGCCACCTTGGGCGGCGTGCCGAGGGGGTAGCGTTCCAGGCAGGCGGCCTCCACGCGCAGCGCCAGCGTCTGCTGGGCGGTCAGGCCGGGGTCCAGGATCTCCTCCGGATATTCGTAGGAGAGGTCGCGGAGCGAGAAGCCGCAGGCGCGGGTGACGCGGAGCGTGGCGTCCAGCGCCTCCGGATGGCGGGGCAGGCGGCGGGCGACTTCCTCGGGCGGCAGCAGATGGGCCTCGGCATTGGGTTCGGCGGCGAAGCCGAGTTCCTCCACCGTGGTGCCGAGGCGGATGGCGGCCAGCACATCGGCGACGCGGCGGCGTTCGGGCGCGTGGTAGCGGACGCCGCCGGCGGCGATGAGGCCGAGGCCCGCGCTGCCCGCGGCCTCCGCCAGGCGATCGAGCCGCGCCTGGTCGTCGCCGCGGCAGCGGTGGTCCACCGCGAGCATGAGGGGGAGCGCCAAGCGCCTGCCGAAGGCGTTGGCATCGGCGCGGAGGCGCTGCGCCAGGGCGGGATCGGCGCCAGGGGCCGTGTTGGGGATGCGGGCGAGGACCTGGCCTTCGGCGGCGGCGACCAGGGCATCGCGGGTCAGGCGCGTTTCGCCCTTCTCGCCCTCCATCCGGGCCTCCGAGAGCATGCGGCAGAGGCGGCCCCAGGCGGGACGGTCCGACGGCCAGGCGAGGTATTCGGTGGCGTCGTCGAGCACCAGGCGGATGCCCGGGACGTAGCGGATGCCCACCTGCTCCGCCGCCACCATGCCGCGCACCAGGCCGGCCACCGAGTTGCGGTCCGCGATGCCGATGGCGGGCATGCCGAGCAGCTTGGCGGCGGCGACGAGTTCGCGGGGGTGGGAGGCGCCTTCGAGGAAGGTGAAGTTCGACAGCGCGGCGAGTTCGGCGAACACGCCTAGAGATGCCCGTGGATGAACCACCGCGCCTCCGCCCCGAAGCCGAGGCGGCAGACCCAGAGGCGGGCGCCGGTGGCGAGTTCCAGGCGGTAATAGTCCCGCGCCTGGCGGCCGGGCGGGTCGCGCCACCATTCGGGCTCCAGCCGTTCCGGCCCCTCCGCCGCGCGCACCCGCAGCGCCTGCTGCCCGATCCGCAGCAGCTGGGGTGGTGCATCGGGCAGCAGGGCCATGGCCGAGACCTCCCGCGGGCGGCGCAGCAGGCGGACGGGGCGCATGGCGCGGGGCCAGCCCGGCGGGACGGCGACCTCCGTGGTGGCGGCGACGCGCATCACCTCCCGTTCCGGCCAATGCGTCGGGCGGGGGGCGAGGCGCCAGAGCTGGGTGCGCTGCGCGAGCCGGTCGAAGAGGCGGGCCAGCTCCTCACGCCGCGCGGCCTCACCAGCGCCGGCGAAGCCGGATTGCAGGCCGGTCAGCGGTTCCGTGACGGCGGCGGCCAGGGCCATGCGTTCGAAGCCATGGCCGGGTTCCAGCGCATCCAGCCGGTCGCGGAACAGGCGGGCGAAATGCGCGGGATCCCGGCTGGCCAGGCTGGTGCCGATCGCGATCTCCTGCACCCCGCCATCGACGCGATGCGCCCGCAGCACCAGGCGGCGCGCGCCCTGGGACTGGGCCGTCAGCCGGGCGCAGAGGGCATCGAGCAGGATCGGCATCACCGCATCGATGCCGGCGCGCGTCGCGATGGGTTCCAGGCATTCGCGCGCCACCTCGAAGACCGGGGGCGGGCGCAGCGGCGTGATGGGGGTGTCGAGCAGGCCGGAAGCCTCGTCCAGCGCGCGCAGCAGCGCCGCGCCGAAGCGGCGGGAGAGCGGGCCGCGGGGCTGGCGGTGCAGGTCCGCCACCTGGCGCAGGCCGAGGCGGGAGAGGGCGGCGACGGTATCGGGATCGATCGGCAGGGCCGTGAGGGGAAGGGGGGCGATGGCGGCGCGGTCCCCGCCCGGCGGCACCACCAGCCCGTCCCGCCCGCCCCGCGCAAGCGCCAGGGCGGCGGCGGCGCCATCGGCCACCACGCCGCGGGCCTGGACGCCGAGCCGCGCCAGGCCGGCCGTGGCGCGGGCCATCAGCGCGGCCTCTCCCCCGGCCAGATGGGCGGCGCCGGCGATGTCCAGCAGCAGGGCATCGGCGCCCCGCACCGCCACCAGCGGCGTGAAGCGCAGGCACCAGAGGCCGAGGTCGCGCAGGAAGAGGGCATCGGCGGCGGGATCGGCCTCCAGCGCCGCGGCCTCCGGCGCCACGGCCCGGGCATCGCCCAGCGCCTGGCCGGGGGCGATGCCGGCCACGCCATCGCAGGCCAGCACCGCGCGGCGGGGGCCGATTCCCTGCCAGAGCAGCACCGGGCCTTCGAGCCCGAGGCGCCGCAGCCGGTCCACCGGCAGGGCGGGCAGCAGCAGCGCCAGATGGCGGCGCTGGGGCGAGTCGGGCGCTGCGGCGGTGCTTCCGGCGGTCATGGTCCCTGTCATCCCGGCTGGCATGCGGCGCCCGGAAGCGTCGTCAGGAAGAGGCGCAAACCCGCGGATTCATGCCGAAGTTCATGGTTTGTACCTATGTTGGCGCCGCGGATCAAGTGCGGAAGCATCCTCCCCAGGGCGGATTCGAAAGGAGATAATCACCCCAGGGTTGATTAACGGCCCGGCGCGCGGTTCAATCACGGAAGCGTGATGAGGCCGGGCTGCTACCACCCCGGCGAAGCAGAGGCAGGATGCCTGACACCAACGCGGCGCCCGGATCGATCCCACTGGCCGCCGCCGAACTGATGCAGCGGATCGAGACGCGGGACGCCATCGCGGGGATCATCGGCCTCGGCTATGTGGGGCTGCCGCTGGCGCTGGCGGTGGCGGGGGCCGGCCATCCCGTGCTGGGCTTCGACATCGACGCCCCCAAGGTGGAGGCCCTGAACCAGGGACGGTCGCCGCTTCGCCACATCGGCGATGCCGCGGTCGCCGCCGCCCTGGCGACCAATGCCTTCGAGGCGACGGCGGATTTCGACCGGCTGGAGGAGGTGGACCTCCTCCTCATCTGCGTGCCGACGCCGCTCAGCCGGCACCGGGAGCCCGACCTCTCCTTCGTCGAGGGCACGGCGCGGGCGATCGCGCGCCGGCTGCGGCGCGGGCAGATGGTGGTGCTGGAATCCACCACCTGGCCAGGCACCACGCTGGAGCTGGTGAAGCCGATCCTGGAGGCGACGGGGCTTGCCAGCGGCCTCGACTTCTTCCTGGCCTATTCGCCGGAGCGGGAGGACCCGGGCAACCCGGTCTTCACCACCGCCGCCATCCCGAAGGTGGTGGGGGGCGACGGGCGGGCGGCGCTCGACCTCGCCTGCGCCTTCTATGCCGGCATCGTCTCCCGCGTCGTGCCCGTCTCCTCCGCCGCGACGGCGGAGGCGGTGAAGCTGACGGAGAACGTCTTCCGCGCCGTCAACATCGCCCTCGTGAACGAGCTCAAGACCATCTACGACGCGATGGGGATCGATGTGTGGGAGGTGATCGAGGCGGCCTCCACCAAGCCCTTCGGCTTCATGCCCTTCCAGCCCGGCCCCGGGCTGGGCGGCCACTGCATCCCGATCGATCCCTTCTACCTGACCTGGAAGGCGCGGGAATACGGCATCAACACGCGCTTCATCGAGCTGGCCGGGGAGGTCAACACGCTGATGCCGCGCCTGGTGGTGGACAAGCTGGCCCAGGCGCTGGACCACCAGGCGGGGCGGGGGCTGAACAGGGCGCGCATCCTGCTGCTGGGCATGGCCTACAAGCGCAACGTGGACGATCTGCGCGAAAGCCCGTCCCTGGTGCTGACGCGGCTGCTGGAGGCGCGCGGCGCCCGCGTGGACTACCACGACCCGCATGTGCCGGAGGTGCCGCGCACGCGGGAGCATCCCGAGCTGGCGGGCCGGCGTTCCGTGCCGGCGGATGCGGAAAGCGTCGCGCGCTACGACGCGGTGCTGGTGGCGACGGACCATGACGCGGTGGACCACGCCGCCATCGCCCGCGCCGCGCGGCTGGTGGTGGATACGCGCAACGCCTGCGCGCGGGCCGGCGTGCACGGCCCGCACATCGTGAAGGCGTGACCCTCCTCCACCTGGTCGCGGCCGCGCGGCCGAACCTGCCGAAGATCGCGGCGCTGTGGCGCGCCCTGGCCCGCGACGACGGCTTCTGCACGCCGCGCATCCTGCATACCGGCCAGCACCATGACGATGCGCTGTTCGGCCAGCACCTGGATGACCTCGGCCTGCCGCCGCCGCATATCGCGCTCGGCGTCGCGGGCGGCAGCCATGCGGAGCTGACGGGCCGCACCATGATGGCCTGCGAGGCCGCCTGGCGGGTGGAGCGGCCGCACCTCGTCATCGTCGTGGGCGACGTGGACGGCACGCTGGCGGCCGCGATCGCGGCGCGGAAGATGGGCATCCCCGTGGCGCATCTGGAAGCCGGGCTGCGCGGCGGCGGCTGGAACATGGCGGAGGAGATCAACCGCCGCGCCGTGGATGCCATCAGCGACATCCTCTGGGCCACGAACGAGGCCGATGCGGCGATGCTGGTGGCGACGGGGCATGACCCGGTGCGCGTGCGCGCCGTGGGCAACACCATGGCGGACACGCTTCTGCACAGCCTGGACCGCGCCCGCGCCCGCGCCTTGCCGGCCGGGCTGCTGCGCGGGGGCTATGGCGTGGTGACGCTGCACCGGGCGGAGAATGTGGACCACGCGCCGCGCTTCGGCGACTGGCTGGACGCGATCGGGGAGGTGGCGCGCCACCTGCCGCTGGCCTGGCCGATGCACCCCCGCGCGCGGCTGCGGATGCAGTCCTTCGGCCTGAAGACGCCGCCCGGGGTGCGGGTGCTGCCGCCACTCGGCTACCTGGACTTCCTGGCGCTGCTGGACGGCGCCGCCTTCGCGGCCAGCGACAGCGGCGGCGTGCAGGAGGAGGCGATGCTGCTGGACACCCCCTGCCTGACGCTGCGCGACAGCACGGAACGGCCGATGACGCTGTCGAGCGGCCGGCTGGTCTGCCCCGGCACGCTGGTGCCTTCGGTGGCGGAGGTGCTGGCCGGCGCCTGGCCGCGCGCGCTGCCGGTGCCGCTATGGGACCGGGAGGTGGGGGGGCGGATCAGGGCGCATCTGGGGGAGCTGCTGGGCGGGGGGTGAGGGGGGAGCCCACCCACCAAAACGTGCGCGCCCCACCCGGGCGGCACCCCGCGCCCGGCCTGCTACGGTCCCGCCATGCAGGAACTGGCGCGGGACCCGGACACGCTGCAGGCGGAGGGCGTGATCGGGGCGGATCGCGCCGGGCTGCCATCCACCGCGGGGATGGAGGTGTTCGACCTCTCGCCCGCCGGCATCGCGGCGCTCGGCCGGCGCGGCGTGACGGTGGCGGGGACGCCCGGGGCGGGCAATCGCCTCTGGCTGCCGCGGGAGGGGAGCATCGGCACGCTCGCGCTCTCCGTCACGCCGGGCGCGCGCCACAACACCATCCTGCTCGGCCCGCGCGATCCGCGCAGCCGCGCCCGCATCGCGCTCGGCGCGCGGCAGGGCATCGCGGTGCTGGGGGGCACGGCGGGCACCGTGACCCTGACGCTGTCCATGGGCGGGGAGGGGACGCTGTTCCTCCAGGGGGCGGAGGGCTCCGCCAATGCGCTGAGCTGCAAGCTGGAAGGGCAGGGGCGCCGCCTGACCATCGGCGCGGGCTGCATGATCTCCACCGGGGTGGAGCTGCGCACCTCCGACAGCCACGCCATCCTCGACATCGCGGGCCGGTGCCAGGTGAACCCGCCGGCGGATGTGGCGGTGGGCCCGCATGTCTGGCTGGGGCGGGAGGTGATCGTGATGAAGGGCGTCACCATCGGGCGCGGATCGGTGATCGGCGCGCGCAGCGTGGTGACGGCGGATGTGCCGGCCTATGCGCTGGCCGCCGGCGTGCCGGCGCGCCTGCTGCGGCAGGGCGTGACCTGGAGCCGCCCGGCCCAGCCCGATGCGGCGCGGATCGCCGCCCGCATCGAGGAGGTGGCGGGGCGCTGAGCGTCAGGCCGCCGGCGCGGCGGCCCGGCCGAGCTTCGGCATGGCGCCGACGCGGATGTATTCGAAGCCCGCGCGGGCCACCTCCTCCTCCCGGTACACGTTGCGGAGGTCCACGATCACGGCGCCCTTCATCACCTGGCGCAGGCGCTTGAGGTCGAGCGCGCGATAGGCGTCCCATTCCGTGACCAGCACCAGCACATCGGCGCCCGTGGCGCAGTCATAGGCGCTGTCGGTGTAGGTGACGTTGTGCAGCACGGCCTTGGCCTGCTCGATCCCGACCGGGTCATGCGCGCGGATCTTCGCCCCCGCGCGCTGCAGCGCATCGATGATGTTGATGGCGGGCGCGTCGCGCATGTCGTCGGTGTTGGGCTTGAAGGTCAGGCCGAGCACCGCGACCGTCCGGCCCTGGACGGACCCGCCGCAGGCCCGCACCACCTTGCGCGCCATCGCCGTCTTGCGCGCGTCGTTCACCGCCACGACGCTTTCGACGACGCGGAGCGAGACGCCGTAATCCTGCGCGCTGCGGATCAGCGCCAGCGTGTCCTTCGGGAAGCAGGACCCGCCATAGCCCGGCCCGGCATTCAGGAACTTGGAGCCGATGCGCTTGTCCATGCCGATGCCGCGCGCCACCAGCTGCACGTCGGCGCCGACTTCCTCGCAGAGGTCCGCGATCTCGTTGATGAAGGTGATCTTGGTGGCGAGGAAGGCGTTGGCGGCGTATTTCGTCAGTTCCGCCGTGCGGCGGTCCGTGAACAGGATCGGTGCCGCGTTGAGCGAGAGGGGGCGGTAGAGCTCGGCCATCACCGCCTTGGCGCGTTCCTCATTCGCGCCGATCACCACGCGGTCGGGGCGCTTGAAATCCTCGATCGCCGCGCCCTCGCGCAGGAATTCGGGGTTGGAGACGACGGCGAATTCGGCGTCCGGGCGGGTTTCCCGGATGATGCGCTCCACCACGTCGCCGGTGCCGACCGGGACGGTCGATTTGGTGACGACGACGGTGTAGCGCGTGATCGCCTGCGCGATCTCCTTCGCCGCGGCGCGGACGTAGCTGAGATCCGCATGGCCGTCGCCGCGGCGGGACGGGGTGCCGACCGCGATGAAGACGGCATCCGCATCGGCGACCGCGCTGGCGAGGTCGGTGGTGAAGGAGATGCGGCCGGCGGCGGCGTTGCTGGCGACCAGCGCATCCAGGCCCGGTTCGTAGATGGGGATGCGGCCCTGCTTCAGGTCATCGACCTTCTGCTGGTTCACGTCCACGCAGATCACCTCATGCCCGAAATCCGCGAAGCAGGCCCCGGAGACCAGGCCGACATAGCCGGAACCAATCATCGTCACGCGCATCGGACTACTCCATCTCTCTGGGCAGGCGGGGCCCCGGGCCAGCGGGGTAAGGGGGGAGCACCGGGCCGGTGCCCCCCGGGATCATAACGGGGCGGGGTTAACGCCCCGCCCGGCGCCTATTGCCACACCACGCCGAGGGTGTGCACCAGGACGCCCAGCTTGCGTTCGTCATTGCCTTCCCCGGCCTCGGCCGGGGAGACGGCGCCGGCGCGGCGCAGGCTGACGGGCACTTCCGTCCCGCCGCGGCTGAGCCGGCTGCAGTCGATCTCCACCTTCTGCTGGGTGAAGTCGTCGCTTTCGAAGCGCAGGCTGGTGGCGATCACGCCGTCGACGCGGACCTCCACCATGGCGGGGCCGCTGACCTGCGTGCCGAAGACGCGGCCGAACAGCTCCAGGCTGAGCGACTGGCCGGCTTCCGGCGGGCGGGGCAGGCGGATTTCCGCGCTTTCGGCATGGGACCAGCGGCCATCGGGCTCGGCATCGAACCAGCCGCTGAGGGCGACGCCCTCCATCCGGCCATCGACCGAGAAGTCCAGCATGCTGCTGAGCTTCGGCACCGCCGGCGGGGGCGGGGCCTCCCCGGCTTCCGCGGCCGCCTGCTCGGCGACCGAGGGGGTGGCCTCCGGCACCGGCTCGGGCGCGGGCTCGGGCTCCGGCGGCGGCGGGGGCGGCGGCGGGGGCTCGGGCTCCGGCGGGCGTTCCACTTCCTGTAGCAGGCGGTGGCGGCCGAGGCCGGCGGAGGCCAGGCGGTCCCGCACCTTCCGCTCATTGGTGCCGGGGCCGACCAGCAGCGCCGCCGTCAGCTGCATGCCGAGCAGGCGGCCATCGTTGTTGATGCCGGCATCCTTGGGCGAGATGGCGCCGAGGCGGCGGAAGAACAGCGTGGCCACCGGGGTATCCCCCAGCCTTTCGGCCAGGCCGCGCACCTCCGCCAGCACGGTGCGGTCGCCGGTGAATTCCCAGCGGTCCAGCAGCGTGCCGTTCAGCTCCACCTCCACCACCGCGGGGGCGGCGGGGGTGCCGGCGATGGTGCGGCAGAGCACGAAGAGGCGCCAGGCCTGGTCGTCCCCCACCACCGGGGCGATGGCGAGGCCGCCGCCATCGCCGCGGCTCCAGCAGCCGGACAGCTCCGCCGGGTACCAGTCGCCGCGCATGGTGACGGCGGCGTCCTCCTCCTGCGTCTTGGATTCGGGGTCGATGCCGAACTTCAGGATGCGGTTGCTGCGCAGGATGGGCAGGGCGCGGCGGGTGATTCGGGCCAGGCGCAGGCCGAGCGGCCGTTCATCCGTGGAGCCCTTGGCGACGAAGGGCGACAGCGCGGCATCGACCGACAGCACCAGGTCCACCGCGCCCCCGGCATCGAGGACATGCGGCGGCACCGGCACGTCGATGGTGCCCATGCGGCCGGCATCCATGGTGTAGCGGCCGAGGGTGCGGCCGGCGGCGGTGGCGACGACGTTCACCGCCTTGGCGCCCGGGGCGGGGCGGAAGCCCTCCACCTCCAGCGTCAGCAGCGCGCCGTCGCCGGCCGCTTCCTCCCCCATCAGAAGGGGCAGGGTGGCGGTGGGGCCGAAGCTCCAGGTCGCGACGCGTTCGGGCGCGTGCCAGTCGAGGCCGAGCGCGGCCCGCAGCGCCGACAGCTCCGTCGCCTGCTGGCTGGAGGTGATGGCGAGGGTGCCGCCCGGCGCCAGCGCCAGGCGGCCACGCCGCGGAGCGGTGCCGGCCAGGCGCGCCTCGAAGCCGATCACGCCGAAGCCGTAGGCTTCCTCCGCCGCGCCGAGTTCGAGCGCCTTGGGCGCGCGGGCATCGGCCGCCACCAGGTCGATGGTGATGGGTTCCGACCGCGCGCGCAGCGTGGCGGGCAGGCGGAGCGTGACGGTGACGGGGGTGTCGCTGGTGAAGGTCCAGGCGCCCACCTCCTCCCCATTCGCGAGCGCCAGCATCAGCAGCGGCGCCGCGGCGGTGGCCACCGGGCGCAGCCGCAGGTCGATGTCGAGGTCGCGGCCCGGCATTTCCGTGATGGAGAGTTCGAGCCGCGGGCGGAGGTCCGTGCTGACCATGCCCCAGCCCGAGCGCGTGCCCCAGGCGCCGGCCAGGAAGGGCTGGATCGGCGCCTCCCCCCCCACGCCATAGGTCTGGCCGAGGCTGGCGCGGTAGGCCGGGCGGTTGGCGGTGCCGAAATAGATGCCGGCATCCTTCACGCCGGAGAGCTGCGCCAGCGCCACCTTGGCGATGCCGAGGCCGACCAGGCGGCTGTCATCGGTCTTGCTGACCTGGCGCACGGGCGTCAGGCTGCTGCTCTCGAATTCGATGCGCACCTGGCGGCCGCGGGCGGCCAGCGCCGCGGGCACCACGGCGTAGAGCGCCTGGAGGTCGCCGCCGCGCAGCTTCCAGCGCGCCACCGGCGCGCCATTCGCCAGCACCCGCACCTCGAACGGCGTGTTGGGGAAGGACAGGGCGCGGGCTTCGGCCATCAGCACCAGCGGTTCGCTGGGGGCGACGCCGGGTTCGAAGACCAGTTCGCTGCGCACATGGTTGGCCCAGCAGCCCCAGCGTTCCAGCGGATGCCAGCCGCCGCCGCGGAAGCGCGACGCCGCCACGCGGTCCGCGAAGTTGACGATGGCGCCGAGCGTGTAGGGCCGCGGCGGGCGCGCGCGGTCCTGGCTGGCGGCCAGCAGGTCCAGCAGGTGTTCGGCGGATTCGTTCCAGCCGAAGGGGCGGTAGCCGTCGCGGATCTTCGCCTCCGCCGCCGCGCGGGCGGTGCGGCTGCCGGCGTAGAACTGCACCTTGGTGGCCCAGGCCGCGACATCCAGCGGATCGAGCAGCTCCACCAGCCCCGGCGCGATTTCCGGCACCGAGGAGGTGTCGGAGGCGATGCAGAGCTTGCCGTGGCGCAGGCTCTCCCCCACCGGCAGGCCCCATCCCTCGTAGAGCGAGGGATAGACCGTCATCAGGCAGTTCTCGTAGAGCCAGTCCAGCACCAGGTCATCGACGCCGTCGAGGATGGTGACGTGGTCCTTGAGCCGCGCATCGCCGCGCAGCGCGCGCGCCACGTCATGGCCGTTCCAGGCGACGCCGCCGACGATGACGAGGTGCGGGCAGCGCGATCCCATGCGCTCCGCCAGCTTCAGCCAGACGTCGTAGAGCAGCTTGTGGTTCTTGCGCTGGTGGATGGCGCCGACGGTCAGCACGAAGGGCTTCCTGCCGAACTGCTTCTCCATCGCCGCGGTGGCCTTCGGGTCCTCCGCGTGCAGGATCTGCTGGATCTCGTCGCCCTCGCGCAGCACGACGACTTCCGGGATGAACAGGCCCTGGACGCGCGCGCCGTACTCCTCCACGTCCCGGCGCGTGGCCTGGGAGATGGCGACGATCTGGTCCGCGCCGTCCAGCAGCATGGTCAGGTTCTGTTCGAAGACGGGGGCGTAGCCTTCGTTGAACCAGAAGGGGAACTTGGTCGGGATGATGTCGTGGATGATGGGCGTGAGGCGCAGCTTGTGCAGCCGCGCCAGCGCCACGACGTTCTCGGCATAGAGCGCGTTCTGCATCCAGCCGCTGCCGGGGACGATGTAGTGCGCGCCGGCGGGCAGGGAGAGCAGCGGCGGCGGGTTGTCGTCGTAATGCGCCAGCAGGCGGGAGAGCTTGCCGGCGCGGATGCCCTCGAACGGCATCTCCACGAACTGGCGGGCCTTGTTGTTCCAGGCGATGAAGCGGATGTCGGCGCGCGCATCGGCGCGCAGCGCCAGCGCCAGCGCCGCTTCGACGCGCGCGATGCCGGTCCAGCGGCCGCTGTGGTTGGCGCTGGTCGTCACGTCATAGACGATGGTGACGGGCTTGTAGTCGCCGGCCGAGGCGACGTCCTGGCTGCCGGAGGCGGCGAGCGCGCGGGGCAGGATGGGGGCGCGGTCCGGCGTGGCGGGGGCGCGGGCCTTCGCGGCCTCGATCGCCTTGGTGTAGACGGCTTCCGTGCCGTCCCGGTGGCGGTCCCAGCTGTAGGTGGTGGCGATGAAGTCCTTCTGCGCCTGGATCGCCTCCGCGTCGCGCGGGGTCTCATAGGCTTCCAGGATGGCGCGGCGGATGGAGGCCGGGTCGCCCGGGTCGCAGTAGCGGGCGCGGTCGCCGAAATACTCGCTCTCCCCGCTCTCGTCGCTCAGCACCAGGTTGGCGCCGGAGGCCGCGGCTTCCAGCGCGGCGAGCGGCGCGCCTTCCGCCCAGCTGGCCAGCACGGCCACGCGCGCCGCGGCGAAGGCGGAGGCGAGGAGGGGGGAGTTGGGCGGCAGCCGGTCGATCACCGTCACGTTCGGCGTGCGGTGCTTCTCCAGGATGTCGCGATAGGGCTGGTTGGCGGTGTGGCCGATCAGCACGATCGGCAGGTCCGTGTCCCGCAGCGCATGGACCAGCATGACCTGGTTCTTCCGCGCCTCGATCCGCGCGACGCAGAGGACGAAGTCCTTCAGGCCGTATTCCTGTTCGAACAGGGCGGGATCGGCATCGGCGAACAGCTTGGCATCGACGGGGTTGTGCACCACCGTCCCGTGCTCCACCGGCGCGCCGATGCGGGCGAGGCGGGAGCGTTCCCGCTCGCTCAGGAACACCATGTGGTCGGAGAGCGTCGCCATTTCCCGCACCGCGGCGTGGAAGCCGGGCACGGCCTCGGCGCCCGGCTCGTCGCTGGCGCGGCGGGCGCGGAGTTCCGCCATGAAGGGGGCGAGGGCGGCGTCGGTGGCGGCGCCGGGCTCGGCTTCCGCCAGCAGCTTCGGCAGCTTCTCCTGCCATAGGTCGCGGCGCGTCAGGTCGAGGAAGATGGGGGAGAAGACCAGCGGGCGGCCGGCCTGGCGGCCGCGGCGCAGCAGGTCCAGCGCCGACCAGGGCGACCAGGTGTTGAAGGCATGCACCAAGTCGAGGTCGCCGAAGCCCTTGGCGGCGGGGTGGACGCGCAGCTCCGTCTCGATGCCCGCCAGCGTCATCTCCCGCGCCAGGCGCGGCACGCGGACGGTGGG
Source organism: Falsiroseomonas ponticola (assembly GCF_016805305.1). GTDB lineage: Bacteria > Pseudomonadota > Alphaproteobacteria > Acetobacterales > Acetobacteraceae > Falsiroseomonas > Falsiroseomonas ponticola. Next base: position 169,261 of record NZ_JAERQN010000005.1, read on the forward strand.
GCCGCCCTGCGACTTGTTCTCGTTCCCATGCAGGAAGAGGCCGACCTTGCGCGGGCGGTCTGCGCGGCGGACCTTGGTTTCCGGCGCGCGCAGCGTCAGGCCGTGCTTCTTCGCCAGCCCCTGGAAGACGCGGTCATGCCCTTCCGCCCAGGCATCCCAGGTGCGGTCCATGACGGAGGCGCGGAGCGCCCGCTTCTTCTCCACCAGTTCCAGCAGCACGCGGCGCAGGTCGGCGATGTCGCCCACCTGGTATTCCACATGCGGGAATTCGGGCACCCAGCCGATGGCCGGGGCGATCACCTCCGTGCCGGAGGCCAGGGCCTCCACCACGCACATCGGGCCGCCTTCGTAGAGGGCGGGCACCAGCACGTAGTCGAGGCTGCGGTAGTAGTCCGGCAACTGGTCGCCCGGCAGTTCCAGCGCGGGGCCGGGCCAGCCGGTGCCGGTGAAGGACCACTCGATCTCCGGGATGTCCTGCAGCGCGGCGACCAGGTGTTCGCCCTTGCGGCCGGTGTGGTAGGTGCGGCCGACGACGCCGATGCGCAGCTTCGGCTTGAAGGTCTCCGTATCCACGCCGGGGGAGATGGTGGTGACGTTCTCGATCCCCGCCTCGCGCAGCACGCCTTCATACAGGCGCGCGTGGCAGACGCAGTGCTCCACCTCCCTCGCCGTGGTGAAGAACTGCTCATAGGCCGGGCCTTCCGGCTCCAGATGCGCGAAATAGGCGACCTCGATCGGGGAGAGGCGCTGACCGCGGCAGGAATAGGTGACGTAGTACTGGATGGCTGCCTTGGGATCGCGGCCATCGCCGAAGGTGACGTAGGGCAGGCGGTCGGCCACTTCCGAGGCCAGCTTCTCCAGGATCCAGCCGCGATCAGACGTGACGATGTTGACCGTTGTCATGCGTCGGTTCGTCCCAAGGTGTGCTGATGCCGATGCCCCATCTTCGGGGACAGGTCGGGCCCGGTGGCGGCGAAGCGCGGTTGTGGCGGCCGCCGGATCGGCGCGCCCGTGAACCGGACGGCCATCGGGTTGCCCTGCGGCGATGCCGTCCTGGAACCGCCTGATCTACATGTCGGAAACACGGATACCCTCAATGCGCGCGAGTGTGTAGCCCGGACAGGCGGCGCCCTTCCAGCCCCGGAGGCACTTCTTAATGCAACCGCCACTACCGTCGGTGGTTGGTTGATTCTGGTGCAACCTTGCCTTGCTTTTTTGCAGTGCACGCGCCGGCGGGCCGCGCGGCCCGGCCGGGGGCGGGGGGAATGCGGGCGCATCTGGCGGCCCGGCGCCCCGGCCGGTATAGGTCGGGCGCACATCCCCGCATCCGGCAGGGGCGCGCGCCCAGTGCCGCCCGCCCCCGGTCCGTTGCGGCGTTCAAGGAAGCCGCCCCATGCGCCTCTCGCCCCGATCCATCTCGCGACCGATGCCGCACGCCAGCGTCGCCGTCGCGGTGGGCTGAGGCCATGGGCAAGGTCGTCGTCACCGGCGCCGCCGGCTTCATCGGCGCGCATGTCTGCCAGTCCCTGCTGGCGCGGGGGGAGCAGGTGGTCGGGCTCGACAACCTCAACCCCTATTACGACCCGGGCCTGAAGCGGGCGCGGCTGGCGGCGCTGACCGGCGATGCCGCGCCCGGCGCCTTCGCCTTCCACCAGCTTGACCTGTCGGACCAGGAGGCGGTGCTGGGCCTGTTCAAGGCGGACCCCGCGATCGACCGCGTGGTGCATCTGGGCGCGCAGGCCGGGGTGCGCTGGTCGCTGGAGGCGCCCTTCGCCTATACGGCGGCCAATGTCACCGGCCACCTCGCGATCCTGGAGGCGGTGCGGCGGAGCGAGGGGCGGATCGGCCACACCGTCTATGCCTCCACCAGCTCCGTCTACGGGTCCCGCACCGATGGCGCCTTCCGGGAGGGGGACCGGGTGGACACGCCGGCCAGCCTCTATGCCGCCACCAAGGCGGCGGGGGAGCTGATGTCGAAGGTCTATGTGGACCTCTACAAGCTGAAGCTGACGGGGCTGCGCTTCTTCACCGTCTATGGCCCCTGGGGCCGGCCGGACATGGCCTACTGGCTGTTCACCGACGCCATGCTGAAGGGCCGCCCGATCCGGCTGTTCAACGAGGGGAAGATGCGCCGCGACTTCACCTTCGTGGACGACATCGTGGCCGGCATCATCGCGGCGCTGGACCATGCGCCGGCGGCGCCGGCGCACCGCCTCTACAACATCGGCAACAGCAACCCGGAGGAGCTGCTCGACATGGTCGCCATGCTCGAGGAGCTGCTGGGCGTGAAGGCGGTGACGGAGCTGCTGCCGATGCAGCCCGGCGACGTGCCCGCCACCTTCGCCGACGTCTCCGCCATGAAGCGCGATTTCGGCTGGCAGCCGACGACGGACCTCCGCACCGGGCTGACGCGCTTCGTCGGCTGGTGGCGCGGGCATTTCGGCTGAGCGGGCGCGGCCCGAAGCATGTCCGGCGCCAGCCCCGTGGTACAGGCCCCCATCATCATCTTCGCCTTCGCGCGGCCTGAATACCTGCGCCGGCTGTGCCGGTCGCTGAAGGCGCAGCAGGGCGTGACGCTGGACGAGGCCTCCATCCACCTGATGCAGGATGGGGCGAAGTCCCGGCGCTCCGCCATCTCCTACGCCGAGCCGGCGATGATCGAGGCCAGCATCGCGGCGTTCCGGGAGGTGTTCCCGCGCGGCCAGGTGCATGCGGCGCCGGAGAACCTGGGCGTCGCGATGAACATCCTGCGCGGCGAACGCCACGCCTTCCAGGCGCTGCGCGCCGACTTCGCCTATTTCTTCGAGGAGGACCTGGAGCTGGGTCCCGCCTACCTCGCGATGATGGAGGTGCTGGCGGCGCGCTTCGGGCGGCACCCCAACCTCGGCTATTTCGCGGCCTATGGCGACCACCGGCGGCAGGGCAACCCGGCGGCGCCGCAGATCGTGCCGCTGGAACACCATTGGGGGTTCGGGCTGACGCGGCGCTGCTGGCAGGCGATGCAGCCCTGGCTGAAGCCCTTCCACCAGGTGTACCAGCAGGTGGACTACCAGGCCCGGCCGCATCTGCGGATCGTGGAGCTGTTCGCGCAGTGCCGCGTCTCCTCCATGGCGTCGTCGCAGGACGTGGCGAAGACGATGGCCTGCGCGGATCTGGGCTTCGCGCGCATCAACACCGATGTGGGCTTCGCCCGCTACATCGGCGCGGTGGGGGAGAGCTTCCGGGAGGACCGCTTCGTGAGCCACGGCTTCGCCGAGGCGCCGGTGGTGGAGGCGCTGCCGGAGCAGCTGCCGGAGGGGTCCGCCGAGGTGCTGGACCGGATCGCGGCCGAGAAGTTCGAGGCCTGCAGCGCCCACCGGCGCGATGCCTATGAGCGCGAGCTGGCCGTCATGCGCCGCACCTTCTTCAACCCCGACCGGCCGGTGACACGGGAGGAGCTGGAGGCGCTGTGGCGGCTGCTGATGGACCGGCTGCCGACCGATGACGAATACTATGCGAAGAATGTGGGCGTGCGCACGCTGCGCCAGGTGCGCCGCTCCCTGCTCCGCAGCCGGGAGGCGCAGGGCAAGGGTTTCTACCTCGGTTGAGGCCAAGGCATGGCCGGTGCCATGCAGGAGGGGAAGACAGGATCGATGCGCCACCCGCCCATCGCCGTGATGTCGTTCAACCGGCCGGACTACCTCCGGCAGGTGCTGGCCAGCCTGGCGGCACAGGAAGGGGCGGCGATCGAGGAGCGGGAGGTCTTCCTGTTCCAGGACAATTGGCGCAACGCGCAGAGCGGGCGCATCTGCGCCGAGGCCGACGACATCGACGCCTGCATCGCCGTGTTCCGGGAGATCTTCCCGGAGGGGCGGGTGATGGCGTCCCCCTTCAATGTCGGCGTGGCGGAGAACTTCTTCCGGGCCGAGACGCACATGTTCCGGGAGATCGGCGCCGACTGCGCCTATTTCTTCGAGGACGACCTGGTGCTGGAGCCGAACTACCTGGCCACGCTGGACCGGCTGCGCGATGCCTGCGCGCCATCCGGGCCGGGCGGCGGCAAGGTCGGCTACTTCGCGTGCTACGGCAACCTCCAGGCCAGCGAGGCCGACCAGCGCAAGCATGCCCGCACGCTGCGGCGGCTGGGCCATCTCTGGGGCTTCGGGCTGTTCCGGCAGCACTGGGAGGAGATGCAGCCGGTGATGGCGGACTACTACGCCATGGTGCTGGGGCGGGACTACCGGCTGCGGCCGACGCCGGAGATCCTGCGCCACTACCGCGCGCGGGGGATCGAGGTGGGCGTCTCCTCCCAGGACGACGTGAAGAAGGCGGTGACCTACTTCCTGGGGCGCGTGGCGCTGAACACCAACCTGGTGCATGCGCGCTACATCGGCGCCGTCGGCCTGCACATGAACCAGGCGAAGTTCGAGGCGGCGGGCTTCACCCGCACCGTGACGCTCGGCCTGACGGACAACGAATTCGACTTCCCGAGCCCCGCGCGGATCGAGGCGCTGCGGCAGGAGGAGGCGACGGCGCGGGCCAAGGCGCTGGTGCGGGAGCAGGAGACGGCCCGGGCGAAGGCGGAGGCGGCGGCGGCCAAGGCGGCGGCGCGGGAGGCGGCGCTGGCGGCCCGCCAGGCGAAGCCGGGCGCCGCGCCGGTGGCGAGTGCCGCGCCGGCGGCGAGTGCCGCGCCGGCGGCGAGTGCCGTGGCGCCGGCGAGCCCCGCGCCGGCCGCGAGTCCCGCGCCGGTGCCGGCCGCGCCCGCGCCGGTGCCGGTGCCCGCCCCGGCCGTGGCGGCGGCGGGCGACTCGGCGGCGGAGGATCCGGGCGCGGAGGAGGCGGGGGCGAAGCCGGCGCTGAAGCTCGGCCTGCCGCGCATGACGGCGGAGGAGCTGGCGCTGTTCCGCCAGGTGCTCGGCAGCGGGCGGCGGCGCTACGCGGAATTCGGCACGGGCGGGTCCACGCTGCTGGCGGTGCGGCAGGGGTTCGAGGCGGTGGTCGGCGTCGAATCCGACCCGGCCTGGCTGACCAGCGTGCTGCAGGACGCGGAAGTGGCGGCGGAAGTCGCCGCCGGGCGGTGCAGCCTGGTGCATGGCGACATCGGCAAGGTGGGCAATTGGGGATCGCCGGTGGACCGGCAGCAGGTGAAGCCCTGGCCGCGCTACATCGCCGCGATGTGGGAAGCCTGGGACCGGCGCGGCAGCTTCCCCGACCTGGTGCTGGTCGATGGCCGGTTCCGCGTGGCCTGCTGCATCTCCGCCGCGCTGATGGCGGCGGCGCGGGCGGGGCAGGGGCCGGCGCCGCTGGTGATGATCCATGACGTGAGCGACCGCCGGCAGGGCTACCGGCGCGTCTTCGACTACTTCCACCTGGAGGAGCAGGCGGGCACCCTGTGCGTGATGACTCCGCGCCAGCGTGTCTCCCCGGAACGGATGCTGGCCGGGCTGCTCGGCCATCTGTTCGACGTGAACTGAGGAGGACTGAACTATTATATTTAATCTTGCCGTGCTGGCAGGCCGCCACGATAGCTGTACCATTCGCGCATTGGTGGCAAACACACCGCCAAAGGTCGCACGGCTACCCATGCCTTGCGCCGGGGGAGTTGAAAAACAGCCATATCGTGGTGGAACGCCGTCGCGGCCGGATCGGACCGGGCCGCGGCGCGGCATGACCCATGGTGTGTCTGGTGGCTGAGGGGGTTCGGCGTCCGGAGACCGGCGCCCGGCGTCGCGCCGGGGGGCGGCAGGCCGGCAGCGGCGAGGATCCCGAGGCCAAGGGCCAAACGGATACGCTGGAGACGGGGAACAGATCGGTCGTGAGCGCAACACAGACGAGTCCATCCGAGGCCCCGCCGCCGGCCGCCGCCCCGCCCGGCCCCGCCAAGCCGCCGGCCGCGAAGCCCGCGCCTGCCCGCAAGCCCGCGCCGAAGCCGATCGACCGCACCGCCACCGCCGCGGATGTCGTGGCCGCCTATCGCCTGCTGCTGGGCCGCGAACCCGAATCGGAGGCGGTGGTGGCCGCGCACCTGGCCGCGGCGCCGGAGATCGGCGCGCTGCGCGACCGGATCATGGGATCGGCGGAGTTCCAGCGCGTGGCCTATGGCGCCGTCGCGACGCCGACCATCCGCCGCGCCGCCGGCTACGACCCGGTGCCGATGGAGATCGAGGTCTCCGCCAAGGATACCGAGAAGATGCAGGCACAGGCCCGCCGCATCTGGACCCGGCTGGGGCAGGAACGGCCCTTCTTCTCCATCCTGCCGGAGCGGCGGTTCAGCCCCGACTTCGCCGCCAGGAACGCGGAAGCCTTCCAGAAGACCGGGCGCGACGAGATCGAGGTGCTGAAGCGCCGCCTGACGGCGCTGGAGATCGACCCGGCGGACCACCCGGAGGCGGTGGAATACGGCTGCGGCGTGGGGCGCGTGACCGTGCCGCTTTCCGTGCTGTTCCGCAAGGTGACGGGGTTCGACATCTCCCAGCCGCATATCGACCTGGCGCAGCAGGCGGTGCGGGGCGCGGGGCGGAAGGGCGTGTCGCTGTCCGTGGTGAAGGACATCCGCGCGCTGGACGTGCCGCAGCACGACTTCTTCTACACGCGCATGGTGCTGCACCGTAACCCGCCGCCGCTGCAGGCGCAGATCCTGCGCCGCTGCCTGGGCCGCATGCGGGTGGGCGGGATCGCGGTGTTCCAGCTGCTGACGCATCTGGAAGGCTATACCTACGACACCGCGGCCTGGCTGGCCGCCAAGCCGGCGGAGGAGCCGGAGGTGCATGTGCTGCGGCAGGACATCGTCTTCGGCATCCTGAAGGAGCTGGGCTTCCAGCCGCTGCATGTCGCGCGCGACCACAGCCTGCCGGGCTTCGACCGCATCTCCACCCAGTTCATCGCGCGGCGCGTCCGCCTTGACTGACGCGGCCGCATGACGCTGGCGCACCTGGATGCCGTCACGCAGCACGGCGTCATCGAAGGGTGGGCCTGCGACCCGGACCGGCCCGCCGCCACGCTGGCGGTGGCCGTGCTGGCGGAGGACGGGACGGAGGTGGCCGCCGGGCGGGCGGAGCTGTTCCGCGAGGACCTGATGGAGGCGCAGCTCCGCTACGGCTGGTGCGCCTTCCGCCTGCGGGCATCGCTGGAGCCCGAGGCGCTGATGGCGCAGACGCTGCGGCTGGTGGAGGCCGCGACCGGCGCCGTGCTGCATGTGCAGCCGAGCCTGCCCTTCCGCCGCGCGGATGACGGGGATTGCGAGACGGTGGCGGCGGTGGTGGCGGAAGACCCGACCATGCTGCACTCCATCGACCAGCTGGCGGGGTGCGGGGACCTCCTCGCGGCCTTCATCGCGCGGCAGGGCCTCTCGGCCTTCATCCGGGCGGCCTATGGCTATGTGCTGGGCCGGCCGGCGGACCCGGTGGGCTTCGCCAGCTACGAGAAGCTGATGCGCCGCGGCGCGCTGACGCCCTTCGGCCTGCTGGCCATCCTGGCGGATAGCGGGGAGTTCCGGTCGCGGCCGCGGCTGCTGCCATCCCCGGTCCAGCCCGCCTTCGTCTTCGCCACCACGCTGGATGCGCCGGCGGGGGCCGGGCCGGCAGAGGCCGCATGAGCGGCGGCCCCGTGCTGCTGGTCTCCGTGCCGGCGGTCCACCTGGCGGGCCTCGACCTGCCGGGCTCCCTCTATCCCTGGCGCTGCCTGCGGGACGCGGTGCTGCCGCCCGACCTGCGGCTGGCGCTGCTGCTGGTGATGCAGGCGGCGGAAGCGCAGCGGACCGAGATCCGTTTCGTCGCGCGGCCGGAGATCTTCACCCATGGCGCCGCGCGGGAATGGCTGGACGCGCAGGCCGGGGGGGCGGAGGACCACCTGGCGCTGACCGATGGCAACACGCTGCGGCTGATCCCCGGGCTGCGCAACCACCTGTTCTTCTTCCCCCGCGGCCTGCCTTCCCGGGAAGCGGCGCTGCAGCGCCTGGTGCGGCTGGTGCCGGAGGCCTTCGCGGGCCTCGCCTCCCAGGTCAATGGCACGCTGTCCTTCCGGCTCGGCGCGCGCTGGGTGCGGCCGCCGCTGCTGCCGCTGGGCTTCGCCGTGACGCCGGTGGGGGAGCCCGCGCAATACACCCCCTTCGTCTGGCTGCCCGGCAACCATGGCTATGCCGGCGTGCTGAGCGCGAAGGAGGCGATGGAGGGCGTGCCCCTGCCGCAGCCCCCGCATTTCGTGCCGCTGACCCTGGCGGCGCTGGCCGACCACGCCTTCGTGGTGGAGCTGGCGAAGCAGGTGCGGGAGACGCTGCTGGACCCCGCCAGGGGGCCGCTGCTGATCGGCCTGCCGGCGCTGGACCGCGACGACGCCGCCACCAAGGACCAGGTGGAGGCGGTGCTGGAAGCCTTCAGCCGCACCGGTGTCGCGCTGCCGCGCCGGTCTTCCTGGTCCGTCCGCTTCGTGGCCGGCATGCCGGACCCCGCGGCGCTGGCGGGCGCGCGGCTGACGCTGCATGCCAACGTGCCCTTCTGGCATTTCGGGCGGGACGTGCTGGATGCGGTGTCGGAGCTGGCGGTCACGGGCTGCGGGTCGCTCTCCGGCCCGGCCTCCCTCTTCTCCACCTGGCTCGGGCGGCCGGTCACGGTGCGGCGCCTCCGCCCGCAGCAGGGGCTGATGCCGGTCACGACGGGGCAGGTGCCATGAAGCCCGCGCTGACGCTCGACATCACGCCGCTGCTGGAAAGCCAGTGGACCGGCATCCCGGTCTTCACGCGCCGCCTGGTGCAGGCGCTGGACCCGCATCTGCGCCTGTCCTTCTGCATGGGGCCGAACGGCGTGCCCGGGGATGCGGTGCGCCAGGCCATCCGCATCGGCACCGGCACCTACCTGCGCGACGTGGTGCATGCCGAGGTGGAGACGGTGGGGAAGGAGGCGGCGCGGCCGGTGATCGACCCCGCCATCCCGCTGCTCTACCCCTCCGTCAAGCCGAGCCCCGGCGCGGCGGCGCGGGAGGCCAGCACCATCCACGACATCAGCACCCTGGTCATGCCGGACACCCACATGCCGGAGAACGTGGCCTTCCACCTGGACCCGCTGCGGGACCAGCTGGCCTCCGACGAGGCGGTGTTCTGCTGTTCGGAGGCGACGCGGGAGGCGCTGTGCGCCTATGTCCCCTGGGTGCGGCCCAAGGCGCGGGTGATGTACCAGTATGTGGACTGGCCCGAGGGGTTCGAGGCCATGGACCGGAACCAGCCGCCCATCCGGCTGGGCCGCTACGCCGTGGTGATCGGCACGGTGGAGCCGCGCAAGAACCTGAAGCTGCTGCTGCGGGCGCTGGAACTGCCCTCCGCCGCCGCGGCGGAGCTGACCTTCATCGTCATCGGCGCGCGGGGCTGGATGGCGGACCAGGCGCTGGCGCAGCTGTCGCCGGAAGCCCAGGCGCGCATCCGCTTCACCGGCTTCATCTCCGAATTCGCGAAGTACCGGCTGCTGCGGCACGCGGAATTCCTGGTCTATCCCTCGGTCTATGAGGGCTTCGGGATCCCGGCGGTGGAGGCGATGAGCCTCGGCAAGCCGGTGCTGGCCTCCCTGAGTTCCAGCTTCCCGGAGGTGATCGGGCCGGCGGGGCTGTTCTTCGACCCCTTCAGCGTGGATGGCTTCCTGGCGGCGCTGGAGGAGATGGCCAACCCCGCCTGCCAGGCGGAACTGGCGGCCCAGGCCATGCCCCAGGCCGCGCGCTTCAACGCCGGGGTGATGGCGGCGCCGGTGCTGGACTGGCTGGCGGGCGGATAGCCCCGCCGCGCAACCTGGCGAAGCATCTTATGATCGGCCCCGCCACGGTTTGCGGCGGCGCAGCATTCCGCCGGGGCGGGGGCATCGCCTAATCTCCGCGCCGGATAGCCTACAGGGGGACGGCCGGCTTCATGTGCGGGATCGTGGGGGTGATCGGCCGGGCCGAGGCGGGCCCGCTGCTGCTGGAAGCGCTGCGGCGCCTGGAATACCGGGGCTACGACAGCGCCGGCATCGCCACCCTGGTGGAGGGCCGCATCGATCGCCGCCGGGCGGAAGGCAAGCTCGGCAACCTGGCCGCCGTGCTGGGGCAGGACCCGCTGCCGGGCACCACCGGCATCGGCCACACGCGCTGGGCGACGCATGGCGCGCCGACCGAACGCAACGCCCACCCCCACGCCACCAGCCGCGTCGCCGTGGTCCATAACGGCATCATCGAGAACCACGCCGAACTGCGCGCCGAACTGGAAGCCGAAGGCGCGGTATTCGAGACGGAGACGGATACCGAGACCTTCGTCCGCCTGCTGGACCACCTGCTGGCCCAGGGCCTGGCCCCCACCGCCGCCTTCGCCGCGGCACTCAAGCGCGTGCACGGCGCCTTCGCGCTGGCCGCCATCTTCGCCGGCCACCCGAAACTGCTGCTGGGCGCCCGGCAGGGCGCGCCGCTGGCCGTGGGCTTCGGGGAGGGGGAGATGTTCCTCGGCTCCGACGCCCTGGCCCTGGCGCCGCTCACCCGCCGCATCGCCTATCTCGAGGAAGGCGACTGGGTGGAGGTGACGGAAGCCGGCGCCCGCTTCCACGATGCCGCCGACCGGCCGGTGGAGCGCGCCATCGTCGTCACCGCCGTCTCCGGCGCCGCGGTCGGCAAGGGCAACTACCGCCACTTCATGGAAAAGGAACTGCACGAGCACCCCGCCGTCATCGGCGATACGCTGCGCCAGTACCTCGACCCCGGCACCCACGCCGTGCGCCTGCCGCGCCTGCCCTTCGACCCGGCGGTGGTGCCGCGCCTGACGCTCTCCGCCTGCGGCAGCGCCTTCCTGGCCGCCCATGTGGGGCGCTACTGGATCGAACAGCTCGCCCGCATCCCCTGCGACGCCGATGTCGCCAGCGAACTCCGCTACCGCGACCCGCCGCTGGCGCCAGGCGGGGCCGCCATCCTCGTCTCCCAATCCGGGGAGACGGCGGACACCATGGCCGCGCTCCGCCTGCTGAAGGAAGGCGGGCAGCGCGTGCTCTCAATCGTCAACGTGCCCGAAAGCACCATGGCGCGCCTGTCCGACGCCGCGCTGCTGACGGTCGCGGGGCCCGAGATCGGCGTCGCCTCCACCAAGGCCTTCACCGCCCAGCTCTCCGTCCTCGCCTGCCTGGCGCTCGGCTTCGCCCGCGCCCGCGGCACGATCGACGCGGCGGAGGAGGAACGGCTGACCCAGGCCCTGCTCTCCATCCCCGGCCACGCCGCCGCCGTGCTGGAACAGGACGACCGCATCAAGGCCCTGGCCGGGGAAATCATGGCCGCGCGGGACGTGCTGTTCCTGGGCCGCGGATCCATGTTCCCCATCGCCATGGAAGGGGCGCTGAAACTCAAGGAAATCAGCTATATCCACGCCGAAGGTTATGCGGCAGGCGAGATGAAGCACGGGCCCATCGCCCTGATCGACCCGGCCGTGCCCGTGATCGCCCTCTGCCCGAGCGGACCCCTCTTCGAGAAGACCGCCTCCAACCTGCAGGAAGCCGCGGCCCGCGGCGGACGCATCATGGCCTTCACCGACGACGCCGGCGCCCAGGCCCTCGGCCGCTTCGCCGAACAGGTCATCACCCTGCCGGGCATCGACCCCTTCGCGGCACCGATCCTGCACAGCATCCCCGTGCAACTCCTGGCCTACCACGTCGCCGCCCTGAAAGGGACCGACGTGGACCAGCCCCGGAACCTGGCGAAAAGCGTGACGGTGGAGTAGCGGGGGGCGGCTGTCGCGCTGGTGATTCACGAGGGGGCTTTGCCCCCTCGCGCTCCCCCACCAAAGGCCAGCGGGCCTTTGGAAACCATGGGATGGGGTGGGGAAAGAGGGGGCCGGCGCACCCGTGCCACGGTCGCTCCGGCCCCCTCTTTCCCCACCCCATTGCTCGCGGTCCAGGGTCCCGTTGGACCCTGGTGGGGAGGGTCCGGGAGGGGCAACGCCCCTCCTGGAATCAACCGGCGCGACACCAGCCCCCCCGCTACGCCCGCCGTCGCCTTGTCGCCGGCATCGGGGTTGTGTCCGCTTCGGTGTCCAGTCGGTCGAGGGTGGTGCGCCAGGTGGCGGTCCAGCTGCGGGGTTGGCCGCTGCGGCAGCGGAGCAGGTCGAGGGACCAGCGGGGGTCGCCGAGGGTGTGCTGGTTGCCGCCGAGGCTGGGCAGGGCGTTGACGCGCCAGCGGGTGAGGGCGGCGGAGGGGCCGGGTTCCTCGGTATCGGGGCGGAGCAGCAGGCCGAGGGCGCCGCCGGCTTCGGCGGCGAGCTGGAGGCGGCGGGCGGCGGTGAGGTCGATGTCCGACAGGGTCAGCAGGGCGCCGGCGACGGCGGGGCAGCGCAGCGCCTCCTCCATGGCCCAGAGGGCGTCGGCGGGGCGGGGGGCGCGGACCATGACGAGGGCGGCGGGGGAGAGGCCGTAGCGGGAGAGGCCGGAGGGCCAGGCATCCGGGTCCGGCCCGATCCAGAGGATGGGCTTGCTGTGGCCCTGGGGGCCGGCGCTGGCGCGGCCGAGGATGAGGCTGGCGAAGCCGGTGGCGGCGCCGGTTTCGGCGGCCAGGATCTCGTGCAGCCCGGCGCGGGCCAGGCCGCCATCGGGCAGGGTGGCGTCGATGGAATCGGCCAGCGGCACGGCGCCGGCTTCGGCCCGGGCGAGGGCGGAGGCGGCGCCGCCTCGTTCCAGGCGGCCGATGCGGGCGCGGAGCGCGGCCATGAGGGCGGGCCGGTCCATGGGGAGGGAGTCCATGGGGGGACCATCCGGCGGGGGCGTCGCGGCGAGGGGGGAGGGGATATCGGGGGCCATGGCTGTTCTTGCTATGTTCCGACCCCGAGGTGGTCGCGGTCAAGCCATTTGGGAAGATGGAAGCGATATGATCGCCCTTGATCCTTCACGAACAAGGAGATGGATGATCGTTCCGACAGATGGCGTGAGCGGGGGCGGGCGGGCCGTTTCCAACCATACGGCGGGTTAACCTTGTTGCCGCACAACCCGGGGGCTTCTTGTCGGGACCCCGAGGATGCGAGTCGCCCCGCTTTTGCGCATGGCCTGGCTGGCGCCGCGCCTCGCCCCCTGGCTTGCGCTGGGGCTGCTGCTGTCCCTGGCCGGCTGTGCCCGCCTGCCGGCGGAGGAGGCGCGGGCCACGCCGGCCGCGGCGGTGGCCGCCTGGGGCTTCGCGGCGCTGTCCAGCCATGGGGCCCCGCTGGGATCGGCCGTGGCCGTGGCCCCGGGGCGGCTGCTGACGAGCGCGCATCTGCTGCCCGCGGGCGTGACGGTGGTGGAGGCCCGCCGTGGCGATGGGGTGGGGCGGGCGGAGGCGCGGGTGCTGGCGCGCAGCGTGGCGATGGACCTGGCGGTGCTGGCGGTGCCGGTGGGGGTGTTCGAGCCGGTGCCGGTGGCGCCGCGGGGCCCCGAGGCGGGGGATCGGCTATGGGCGCTGGGCGCGCCCTCCGCCGGGCCGGCCATGGCTGTCGGGGTGGTGACGCGGCCGGCCGCGGTGATGCCGGGGCGGGGCGAGGGCTTCACCGCCCGGATCGGCGCGCTGATGGGCTATTCGGGCGGTCCGGCGCTGGACCAGGCGGGGCGGCTGCACGGCCTGGTCACGGCGCTGCCGGGGGCGGGCGGCGCCACGGTGCTGGCGGCGCTGACCGGCATGGACCTGGATGGAATCGCGCGCGGGCCGGCGGGCAGGGAGGTTTTCTTCCTATCCATCGAGGCCGCGATGCGGGAATCCGAGCGGATCGCGCCCTCCGCCCCCTTGCTGGCCCACCATGCCGTGAGCGTCCCGCAACCCTGAGCGTCCCGCCACGTCGCCTGCCCGCCAATCAGGCGGAACGCCGTGGCGGGGGCACGGGCAGCAGGAGGAAAGCGGGATGCGGAAGACACGAATGGCGATGGTGGCGGCCCTGGCGCTGGCGGCCTGCGCGGCACCGGCCCTGGGCCCGGTGGCGCCGGGCGAGGCGGTGGCGACCGAATCGCCGGGCCAGGCCCAGCGGGGCCAGGCCTCCTTCTACCATCCGGAGCGCTTCACGGGCCGGCCGATGGCGAATGGCGAGCCTTTCGACCCCGGCTCCAATTCCGCCGCGCACCGCACCCTGCCGCTCGGCACGGTGGCGGAGGTAACGAACCTGCGGAACGGGGAGAGCCGGACGGTCGTGATCGAGGATCGCGGCCCCTATGTCCGGGGCCGGATCATCGATGTCTCCCCGCGCACGGCGGATGAGCTGGGCATGCGGGAGAGCGGGACGGCGCCGGTGGAGGTGCGCCCGATCGGCCGCCAGGCCGATGCCGGACGGGACGAGTAGTCTCAACACCAGGTTGTATGTTGCGCCGGAAATGACGACGATCCGGCGACATGTCCCTGGCCCTGCCCTTCGCCGAACGGCCCGGCGTCCTCGCCCGCCTGCGGGTGGGGGCGCTGGAGCTGCTCGCGCGGCAGCAGGGACGCTTCGCGCCCTGGCTGGCGGTGGCGCTGGGGGCGGGGGTGTTGCACTACCTGGCGCTGGAGCGGGAGCCGGCGTGGCAGCCGCTCTGGCTGGTGCCGCCCCTGGCGGGGCTGGGCTTCTGGCTGGCGCGGCGCTGGCTGCTGCTGGGCTGGGCGACCGGCCTGGCGGCGGCCTTCCTGCTGGGGCTCGGCGTGGCGGGCTGGCATGCCGCGCGCCAGCCGCCGCCGCTGGTGCTGCCCTTCGGCGCGGTGGTGGTGACGGGCGTGGTGGCGGAGGTGCAGCCCCTGCCGGAGGGGCGGCGCCTGGTGCTGGAACAGGCCCGGATCGGGGAGGGGGAGGCGCTGCCGCGCAGCATCCGCGTGCGCATGCGGGCGGAGGATCCGGCGCGGCCGCAGCCGGGTGACGTCGTCACCCTGCGGGCGCTGGTCCGGCAGCCGGGCATGCCGGCGGTGCCGGGCGGGTGGGATTTCCAGCGCGCGGCCTTCTTCAGCGGGCTCGGCGGGTCCGGCTTCGCGCTGGGGCCGGTGGCGGTGGAGCCGGGCGAGGCGGCGCCGCTGCTGGCCGGGCTGCGCGCCTGGCTGGACCGGCGGGTGGCGGAGGCCATCCCGGGCGCCGCGGGGCCGGTGGCGGCGGCGCTGCTGACGGGGACGCAGAGCGCGATCCCGGAGCCCGCCATGCAGGCCATGCGGGATTCCGGCCTGGCGCATCTGCTGTCCGTCTCCGGCCTGCACATGGCGATCGTCATCGGGCTGGTCTTCGGGCTGCTGCGGGGCGCGATCGCGCTGGTGCCCTGGCTGGCGCTGCGGGTGCCGGCCAAGCCGGTGGCGGCGCTGGCCGCGCTGGCGGCGGGGGCCTTCTACATGGTGCTGACGGGGTCGCAGGTGCCGATGCAGCGATGCCTCGGTATGGCGGCGCTGATGACGGTGGCGATGCTGGCCGGACGGCGGGTGCTGTCGCTCCGGGTGCTGGCGGTGGCGGCCGCGGCGGTGCTGCTGGTGGCACCGGCGGAGGTGGCGGGGCCGTCCTTCCAGATGTCCTTCGCCGCGGTGCTGGCGCTGGTGGCGGGGCATGAGGCGCTGCGGCAGCCCATCGCGCGCTTCCGGGCCGGGGGCGTGGCGGGGCCGCGGGCCTGGCGGCGGGTGGCGCTGGTGGGGCTGGGGCTGGTCGCGACCTCCGCCCTGGCCGGCGCGGCGACGGCGCCCTTCGGGCTGCATCATTTCGGGCGGCTGCAGGTCTATGGCATCGCGGCCAATGCGCTGGCGGTGCCGCTGACCTCCTTCCTCATCATGCCGGCGGGGCTGGTGGCCATGCTCGCCTTGCCGCTGGGGCTGGAGGCCTGGCCGCTGGCGGTGATGGGCTGGGGGACGGAGGGGGTGCTGTGGGTGGCGCGGCAGGTGGCCGCCTGGCCGGAGGCGGCGCCGGTGATGGTGCCGCTGCCGGGCTGGGGGCTGGGCCTCGCCGCCTTCGGCTTCTGCTGGCTCTGCCTCTGGCGGGGCGGGGCGCGGCTGCTGGGCGTGCCGGTGGTGGCGGCGGGGCTGGCGGCGGGGCAGGTGACGCCGGCGCCGGACGTGCTCGTCTCCCCGGATGCGCGGATCGTGGCGCTGCGGACGGCGGAGGGGGTGTTCCTGCACCGGGTGCCGGGCGCCACCAATTTCACCCGCGACGCCATGCTGCGGGCCTTCGGCGTGACGGAGGCGCGGCCCCTGCCGGAGAGCGGGGAGGCGGCGGGCGGCGCCATCGCCTGCACGCCCTCCGCCTGCCGGTTCCGGCCGCGCGCGGATGCCGGGGAGGCCGTGCTGCTGCGCAGCCCGCCTCCGGCGCGCGGCAGTTCGCCTCCGGCGAGGGGCCGCCGGGCCGATCCGCCGGATGCGGCGGCGCTGGCGGCGGCCTGCGGGCGGGCGGCGCTGATCCTGGCGCTGGAGCCGGTGCGCCCGCGCTGCGGCCAGGGGGTGACGATCGACCGCTTCGCGATGTGGCGGGATGGCGCGCAGGCGGCCTGGCTGGGCACGGCGGGGGCGCGGGTGGTGTCGGACCGCGCCTGGCGGGGGGACCGCCCCTGGGTGCCGCCGGTGCCGCTGCCGGGGCGGGCGGAGGCGCTGCCCCTGGCGCCGCTGGACCCCGGCGGCTGATCAACTGGCCGGGACCGGCCGGAACGGCGCTGGTTACCGTTTCTTATCACCCCGACGCGCAGGATACGGGGACGGAAACGAGGGAATGCAGGACATGATCGCGACGATCACCGCCCATCCGGCCTTGATGGATATCGGCCTTGTCGCCATGGGGCTGCTGCTGGGTGCCGGCGCGCTGACGGCGTGGCAGCGGCTGCATGCGTGGCGCGAGCAGCGCCTGTCCGAATGGGACCCGTATTGAGGGGCTGAAGGGCCCGGCCAGGCGGCCGGGCCTTCGCTGTTCAGTACTTCCGCAGCAGGCCGATCAGGCGGCCCTGAACCCGGACCCGGTCGGGTCCGAAGATCCGCGTCTCATAGGCGCGGTTGGCCGGTTCCAGGGCGACGGAATTGCCCCGGCGGCGCAGGCGCTTCAGCGTCACCTCCGCCTCATCCACCAGGGCCACCACGATGGACCCGTTCTCCGCCGTGTCGCCGCGGCGGATGATGACGGTGTCGCCGTCCAGGATGCCGGCCTCCATCATCGAATCACCGGCGACTTCCAGCGCATAGTGCTCGCCGCCCGCCAGCAGGGCGGCCGGGACCTCCACCATCGCGGTGGTGTCGCGCAGCGCCTCGATCGGCATGCCGGCGGCGATGCGGCCATAGAGGGGAAGCTGCACCGCGGCGCTGTCATTCGCCGTCTTCTGCACGCCGGCCAGGCCGGGGGCGAAATTGCCGCGGATGACATTGGGCGTGAAGGCGGGCGCGGCGGGCGCCGCCGCCGGCGTGGCGACGGGCGCGGGATCGGCCCTGCGGGGGGAGACATTCTCCGGCAGCCGCAGCACTTCCAGCGCGCGGGCGCGATGCGCGCGGCGCTTCAGGAAGCCCCGTTCCTCCAGCGCCGTGATCAGGCGGTGGATCCCCGATTTCGACTTGAGGCGCAGCGCCTCCTTCATCTCCTCGAAGGACGGGGAGAAGCCGGTGGCGCGCAGGTGCCGGTCGATGAACATCAGCAATTCGTGCTGCTTGCGCGTGAGCATGGGTTTCTCCACTGCCGGTTCCCCGCGGTGCGGTCCGCGGGGTGGGGGCGCCTTCGCCCCGAACAAACAAGCAACCGACGTGGATGTTCTATGTAGGTTCCTGCGATGCCGTCAAATGTTTTCCACAGACCCAGGAAAAACCTGGGCTGAATCGAGATTCTTGAGCGCGCATCTGCCCAGGAATCGGGCGAATCAGAGGCCGAGGCGGTCCAGCGGAATCGCCTCCACCGCCGCGCCCTCGGGCAGGGCGGGGGCGTGGGGGGCGCGCAGGATCAGCGCTTCCGCCCGCGCCAGGGTCTTCAGCATGGAGCTGTCCTGCTGCGGGAAGGGGGTGGCCACGACGCGGCCATCCCGGTCCCGGGACAGGGTGGCGCGGAGGTGGTCGAAGCGCCTGTCGTTCTCCGGCAGCGGCGCCCCGGCATGGACCTGGATGGTGGGCGGGGGTGCCGCCGGTTCGCCGGACAGCACGGAAAGCGCCGGCATCAGGAACTGCACGGCACAGACCATGGCGGAGACCGGGTTGCCCGGCAGGCCCAGCACGGGGGTGGTGCCGAGCCGCCCCCAGATCAGCGGCTTGCCCGGCCGCATGGCGATCTTCCAGAAATCCAGCGCGAAGCCGTCCTGCCCCAGCGCGGTCTGGATCAGGTCATGGTCGCCGACGCTGGCGCCGCCGGTCGTCACCAGCAGGTCGCAGGCCCGGGCCGCGGCCGCGGTGGCGGCGATGGCTTCCCGGTCATCGGGGGCGATGGGCAGCACGAGGGGATCGCCGCCGCCGGCGCGGACCATGGCAGCGATGGCGTGGGCGTTGCTGCTGACGATGCCGCCGGGGGGGATGGGGTCGCCGGGGAGCGCGATCTCGTCGCCTGTCGCCAGGATGCCGATGCGGGGACGCCGATGGACCATCAGCCAGGGGTGGTTGGCGGCGGCGGCCAGGCCGACATCGCGGGCGGTGAGGCGCCGGCCGGGGGCGAGCAGCGCCTCGCCCTCCGTGAAGTCGAGGCCGCGGCGGCGCACCCAGCGGCCGGCGCGCACGGCCTCCCGCACCTCCACCACGCCATCCGCCGCGACGGCGTCCTCCTGCAGCAGGATCCCATCCGCGCCTTCCGGGATGAAGGCACCGGTGAAGATGCGGACGGCCTGGCCGGGGCCGACGCGGCCGGCATAGGGGTGGCCGGCGGGGGCCGACCCCACCACGGCCAACTTCGCGCCCAGCACCGCATCGGCGGCGCGCACGGCATAGCCATCCATGGCGGAGACATCGGCGGGCGGCTGCGTCAGGCGCGCGATGACGGGGCGGGCGAGGATGCGGGACCAGCCCTCCGGCAGGGCCATGGCCTCCGCCGGGGTCGGGGCCAGGCCGGCCAGGATGCGGGCCCGCGCTTCCTCGACCGAGAGCATCAGGGGGCCTCGTAGGTGCCGGACTTGCCGCCTGACTTGTGGACCAGGCGCACATCCTCGATCCGCATCGCGCGGTCGGCGGCCTTGACCATGTCATAGACCGTGAGCGCGGCGACGGTGACGGCGGTCAGCGCCTCCATCTCCACCCCGGTCTGGCCGGTGAGCTTCACCGTCGCCTCGATCTCCACCGCATCGGGGGCCACCGGCACCAGGTCCACCGTGACCTTGGAGATCAGCAGGGGGTGGCAGAGGGGGATCAGGTCGCTCGTCTTCTTCGCGGCCATGATGCCGGCGATGCGGGCCACGCCCAGCACATCGCCCTTGCCGACCTGGCCGGCCTGGATCAGGGCCAGCGTTGCCGGCTGCATGACCACGCGGCCGCGGGCGGTGGCGGTGCGGCTCGTTTCCGCCTTGGCGGAGACGTCCACCATGGCGGCGCGGCCGGCCTCGTCGAAATGGGTGAGCTTGGTCATCTCAGTCGAGGGCGGTGATCAGTTCCCGGGCCGCCGCCTCCACATCCGGCTGGCGCAGCAGGTGCTCGCCGACCAGCAGGCAGCGGGCGCCGGCGCGGCACAGGCGGCGGACATCGTCGGGGGTGCGGATGCCGCTTTCGCCGACCGGGATGCGATCCGCGGGGATCAGCGGGATCAACTCATCCGACGTCCCAAGATCGGTCACCAAGGTCTTGAGATCGCGGTTGTTCACGCCGATCAGCCGCGTCTCCAGCCCCAGCGCCCGGTCCAGTTCCCGGCGGTCATGCACCTCCGCCAGCACGGCCATGTCGAGGGAGCGGGCGACATCCTCCAGCTCCTGCGCCTGGTCGTCGGAGAGCGCGGCCAGGATCAGCAGGATGGCATCGGCGCCCATCGCCCGGGCCTCGAAGACCTGCCAGGGATGCACCATGAAGTCCTTGCGCAGCACGGGCAGGGAGCAGGCGGCGCGGGCCTGGACCATGTGGCCGAGGTCGCCCTGGAACCAGGGGCCGTCCGTCAGGACGGAGAGGCAGGCGGCGCCCGCCCGTTCATAGGCCTGGGCGATGGTCGCGGGCTCGAAGGGGTCGCGGATCAGGCCGCCGGAGGGGGAGGCGCGCTTGATCTCCGCGATCAGGCCGACGCGGCCTTCGCCGACCGCGTCGCAGAGCGCGCGGGTGAAGTCCCGCGGCGCATCGGCGCTCGCGGCGCGCTTCTCCATCTCATGCAGGCTGACGGCGGCCGAACGCTCCCGCACCTCCTCGTATTTGTCGGCGAGGATGCGGGCCAGGGTGTCGGACATGGCGGGGGTAGTCGCGTTCATGGGGGGACTCAGGCGGTCGGTTCAGGGGGGGCAGGCGGCGCCGCGGCGGCGCGGAGGCGGTTGAGCACACCAAGCGCCGCGCCGCCATCGATGGAACGGGCCGCGAGGGGCACGGCATCGCGCAGCGTGGGCGCGACCCCCGCCACGACCAGGCCGGCGGCCGCGTTCAGCAGCACGACGTCGCGGTAGGGGCCGGGGGCGCCTTCCAGCAACGCCAGCAGGGCGGCCGCGTTCTCCGCCGGGTCGCCGCCGCGGAGCGATTCCGCCGGGGCGCGGGGCAGGCCGGCATCCTCGGGCGAAACCTCGAATTCCCGGATCAGCCCGTCCTTCAGCTCCACCACCTGGGAGGGGCCGGCGAGCGTCAGTTCATCGAGGCCCATGCCATGCACCAGCCAGGCGCGTTCGGTGCCGAGGCGGGCCAGCGTCTCCGCCATCGGGCGCAGCCATTCGGGGGCGAAGGCGCCGGTCATCTGCCGCTTCACCCGGGCGGGATTCGCGAGCGGGCCCAGCAGGTTGAAGATGGTGCGGGTGCCGAGTTCCACGCGCGGGCCGGCGGCGTGGCGCAGTGCCGAGTGGTGGCGGGGCGCCATCAGGAAGACCATGCCGGCTTCCGCCAGCACGGCCGGCAGGCGATCCAGCGGCGTTTCCATCACGGGGATGCCAAGCGCCGAGAGCGCATCCGCCGCGCCGGAGCGGGAGGAGAGCGCGCGGTTGCCGTGCTTGGCCACCTTCACCCCCGCGCCGGCCACGACCAGGGCGGCGGCGGTGGAGATGTTCAGCGTGCCGGCGGCGTCGCCACCCGTGCCGACGATGTCGATGGCATCCGGCGGCGCTTCAACCGCGATCATGCGGGCGCGCATGGCCCGCACGGCGCCGGTCATCTCCGCCACCGTCTCGCCCCGCACGCGCATGGCCATGAGCAGGCCGGCGATCTGGGCGGGGGTCGCTTCGCCGGCCATGATCATGCCGAAGGCGGCCTCGGCCTCGCTTTCCGCGAGCCGCTCGCCCTGCGCGAGGCGCGCCAGGATTTTCTTCATGCGGGGACGAAGGCGTTGCGTTGCGCAGCCAGCGCCAGGAAGTTGCGCAGCATGTCGTGGCCGTGCTCGGAGGCGATGCTCTCGGGGTGGAACTGGACGCCCCAGATCGGCAGGTCGCGGTGCGCCAGGCCCATGACCAGGCCGTCCGCGGTCCGGGCCGTGGGGATCAGCGTCTCCGGCAGGTCCTCCACCACCAGGGAATGGTAGCGGGTGGCGCGGAAGGGGGAGGGAAGGCCGGCGAAGATGTCCGTGCCGCCGTGGTTCACGTCCCAGACCTTGCCATGCACGGGCGCGGGCGCCCGCACGACCTTGCCGCCGAAGGCCTGGCCGATGGCCTGGTGGCCGAGGCAGACGCCGAGCAAGGGCAGGCGTTCCTCCGCCGCGGCGGCGATGACATCGAGGCAGATGCCCGCCTCATTCGGCGTGCAGGGGCCGGGGGAGAGGACGATGGCGTCCGGCTTCAGGGCCAGGGCTTCGTCGGCCGACAGGGAATCATTGCGCCGAACCTCCACCACCGCTCCAAGGTCGCCCAGGAAGTGGTAGAGATTCCACGTAAAGCTGTCGTAATTGTCGATCAGCAGGATCATGCGGTGCGATGGTCGCCCCGCGCCCGCGGTTAATCAAGTGTGGCGGAAGCGGGGCGGGGCTGCGTCAGCGTGGCCCCATCGGGTAGCGGGCGGCGGCCAGGCGGACCAGCGCCACGAATTCCGCGCGGCGGCCGTCCTCGTCCACGCCGCGCGCCGCATTGGCCAGGGCGGCGGCCTGGGCGAAGCCCCAGTCGCCGGTATGGGGGGACCGCCGGAGCAACTGGGCGAAGCCGGCGACGGCGGCGGCGAAGCGGGCATCCTCCGGCGCGGCCTCCAGCGTTCCATGCGCATCGCGGGGCGTGATGGCGCGGGCCAGTTCCTGGCTGGCGCGCCCCCCGGGGCGCTTATAGGCGATGCGGAGGAAGGCGATCTCCGCATTCGCGGCCGGGCGGCGCGCGGGGGCGGCGTAGCGCAGCGGTTCCACCGGCGCGCGGGCGGCGCCGACGGGCACGATCTCATAGATCGCGGTCACGCTGCGGCCGGAGCCGAGCTCCCCGGCATCCACCTGGTCGTCGCGGAAATCCTGCTGGCGCAGTTGCCGGGTCTCGTAGCCGATCAGGCGGTAATGGCTGACCACGGCGGGGTTGAATTCCACCTGCGCCTTCACGTCATCGGCGGCGGGGACAATGTTGGCGGCGAAATCTTCCACCAGGCCGCGGCGGAGGTCCTGCAGGTTGCCGGCATAGATGGCGGTGCCGTTGCCGGCGCGGGCCAGCGCCTGCAGCGTGCGGTCATTGTAGTTGTCGAGCCCGACGCCGATGGTCGTGAGGTAGATGCCCCGTTCGCGTTCGCGGGTGATGAAGTCCTTCATCTCCGCGGGCGTGCGGATGCCGATGTTGAAGTCGCCATCGGTGGCCAGCACCACGCGGTTGATGGCACCGCGATCGAGGTTCTTGGCGGCCAGGCTGTAGGCGGTGGCGAGCGCCGCGCCGCCCGCCGTGCCGCCGGCGGCGCGCAGCCCGTTGATGGCGGCCTCCAGCGCCGCGCGGTCATCGCCCCGGACATTGTCGAGCACCACCTGCACGCCGGTCGCATAGGTGACGAGGGAGATGCGGTCCTCCGCCCGCAATTCCGGCAGCAGCATCGCGAAGCCGCGTTGCAGCAGCGGCAGGCGGTCCTCCGGCGCCATGGAGCCCGAGACATCGACCAGCACCACCAGGTTCAGCCGGGGGCGGGCCTGGGCGGCCGGCGGCTGCCAGGCGCGCAGCCCGATATGGACCAGGCGGCGATCGGCATTCCAGGGGGAGGGGTGGACGGAGACGAAGGTGGCGATCGGCTCGGCCGCGGAGGCGGGGCGGGGATAGGCGTAGGTGAAGGCGTTCAGGAATTCCTCGGGCCGGACCATGGCGGGCTGGGGCATGGAGCCCGCTTCGATCAGCCGCCGCGCGAGGGTGTAGGAGGCGGTGTCGCCACCGACCGAGAAGGTGGAGACCGGCGCTTCCGCCGCGCTCTGCCAGGGTTGGTCGGGGAGGTTGGCGAAGCGGTGAGCATCCGGCGGTGCGGCGGGGGCGGGGGGTGCGGCGCCGACAGCCGGAGCGGCGGCCACCGGCGCCAGCGGCGTGCCGGCCGGCATGGGCGAATAGGAGCAGGCCGTTGCGACCAGCAGCAGCAGCGCAGCAGCAAGGCGGGGGAGGCGAGGTGGCATGGCGGCGTCTCCGATGACGGCGCCATTGCGATATCGCATCGTGGCCGAGTCGTGGCAGGCCGGCGGCGCAGCCGGGGCGCCGCCTTCCCGTCAGCGCCGCTGCCGGATGGCCAGCGCCACGGTCAGCGCCCCCGCGGCGATGACCAGCGCATCCTCGATCACCCCGCTGCGGGTCTGGCCGATGCGGGCCATGGCGCGCTTGCGGCCATCGAGCGTCAGATAGGCCAGCGGGATGGCGGCGGCGACGGCGATGGCGGCGCCGTCACGCTCCCGCCCCCTGGGCGCAAGCGCCGCACCGGCGATGCCGGCACTCGCCACGCGCGCCACCAGTCCGGGGGCGACGGTGCGGTCGGGGGCAGATTTCAGCTTGTCGCCCAGGAATTCGCCCACCGCCATGACCAGCGCGCCGACCTTGAACAGCGTATGGTCCAGCAGGAAGAGCCGCCCCGGCATCCGGCTGCCCGCCAACCGAGCGGTGGCGATGGTGGCCATGGGGGTCATGGAGCGCGCACTCGCAACGGCACCGATCAGCGCGGAGGGAAGCAGGTTGGGGAGGGTCATGCGCGATCAACACGATCGGGTATCGCGTGGTTCCAACCGCATGGATTGACGCCCCGCTGCCATCTGCCATGGTAGATGCATTCACACGGGAAACGTCCGCCCTGTCTGTCCTTCGCCCCTTCACCGAGACCGACCTGCAGTCGCTGGCCGCGCGCGCCTATGCGCGGATCCGGGAGGCGATCGTGGCCGGCAGCCTGGCGCCCGGCCAGCGCATCTCCGAACGCGGCCTGGCCGCGGCGCTCGACATCTCCGCCCAGCCGGTGCGGGAGGCGCTGCGGCGGCTCGAGGTGGAGGGGATGGTGGAGACGCGGCCCCGCAGCGGGACCTATGTGGCGGATCTCGGCCGGGACCGGCTGTTCGAGATCGGGCTGATCCGCGCGACGCTGGAAGCGGTCTCCGCGCGGCTGGCCGCGGAACGCGCGACGGCGGCTGACCATGCCGCGATGCGGGCCAGGCTGGAGGCGATCGCCGGCGCGATGCGGAGCGAGGATGCGGCCGCGGTGACGCTGGCGAATGAGGCACTGCACGATGCGATCCACGCCGCCGCCGCCAGCCGCGACGTGACGCGGTTGCTGGAGGGGCTGCGCGCCTATGACCACCTGACGCGGGAGCGCATCCTCTCCACCGCGGAGGAACGCGCCACCGCGCTGGCCGAACACCAGGCCATCGTCGAGGCGATCATCGCGGGCGAGCCCCAGGCGGCGGAGGCCGCCATGAAGGCCCATGCGCTGAGATCACTATCCGTCGCGCTGCCCTGACGGGGCGGCGCCCATGCACCGAGGGAGGAAGGAACCAATGAACCGTCGCCACCTGCTGGGGGCGCTTGCCGTCGCCCTGCCGCTGCCGGCCCTGGCGCAGCCGCGGCCCTGGCCGTCCCAGCCCATCCGCGTGATCATCCCCTTCGCCGCCGGCGTGACGGATACGCTCGGGCGCCTCGTCACCATCGAGATGGGCCGCCGTCTCGGCCAGAGCTTCGTGGCGGAGAACCGGCCGGGGGCGGGCGGGAACATCGGGGCCGAGGCCTGCGCGCGGGCGGCGCCGGATGGCAACACCATCTGCATGGGCACGATCAGCAGCCACGCGATCAACCCCGCCATCATGGCGCGGATGCCCTATGACAACCTGCGCGACTTCGCGCCCATCACGCAGCTGTCGCACCAGCCCAATGCGCTGGTCATCAACAACGACGTGCCGGCGCGGAATCTGGCCGAGTTCATCGCGCTGGTGAAGGCGCGGCCGGGCTTCTACAGCTACGCGACCTCGGGCGTCGGCACCTCCACGCATCTCGCGGGCGAATCCTTCGCGCAGCTGGTGGGCGCGGAGGTGGTGCATGTGCCCTATCGCGGCAGCGGCGGCGTCATGACCTCTGTCATGTCCGGCGAGACGCCGATGTCCTTCGACAATCTTTCCTCGGTTCTGCAGCTGGCCCGGGAAGGGCGCATCCGGCTGATTGGCGTCGGAGCCAAGGAACGGATCGCGGCGGCGCCCGATGTGCCCGCGATCGCGGAGGCGCTGCCGGGCTTCGAGAGCCTGTCCTGGCACGGGCTCTTCGCGCCGGCCAATACGCCGCCCGCCATCGTCGCGCGGCTGCATGCGGAAGCGGTGGCGGCGCTGCGGGAGCCGGCGCTGGCGGCGCGGCTGACGGAGCTGGGCTTCACGCTGGTGGGCAGCAGCCCGGATGAGTTCAGGGCCTTCATCGCGGCGGAGACGCGGCGCTGGGGCGATGTGGCGCGGCGCGCCAATCTCCGGGTGGAGTGAGGGACGGATGGCAGTATCGGCACGCGTGGCGGCGGCGCTGCGCGGCGTCTCCGGCATCCTGGTCACGCCCTTCGATGGGGATGACCAGCCGGTGCCGGCGCGGCTTTCGCCCATCATCGATCGCGCGGTCGGCGCCGGCATCGGGGCGCTGACGGTCAATGGCAATACCTCCGAGTTCTACGGCCTGACTCTCGAGGAAGCGCGGCGGATGCAGGCGGCGGTGCCGGGGCTGGTGGCCGGGCGCGCCATCGTGGTGGCGGGCGTCGGGCGCAGCGTGAAGGAGGCGGCGTCGCTCGCGAAGGCGGCGAAGGCGGATGGCTGCGACGCCATCATGATCCACCAGCCGCCCGACCCCTTCCGCGCGCCGCGGGGCGTGAGCGCCTATGTGGAGCGCGTGGCGGAGGCGGCGGATGGGCTGCCGGTGCTGCTCTATCTGCGGGATGACAGCGGCGGGCTGGATGCCATCGCGCGGCTCTGCGCCGTGCCGGGGGTGGCGGGGGTGAAATGGGCCACGCCCAACCTGCTGAACCTGGCGGCGGCACGGCGGGCGGCGCCGCACCTCGCCTGGATCTGCGGCCTGGCGGAGCCCTGGGCGCCGCCGATGACGGCGATGGGGGCGCGGGGCTTCACCTCCGGCGTCATCAACGTGGCGCCGCATCTGTCGATGGCGGTGCTGCGCGCGCTGGAGGCCGGCGACTTCGAGGCGGCGGACCAGGCCGTGGTCGCCATCGAGAACTTCGAGAAGTTGCGCGCACAGGAAGGCAATGGCGCCAACGTCTCCGTCGTGAAGGCGGCGCTGGCGCTCAAGGGCGAGGATGTCGGTGCGGCACGACCGCCCGCCGCCTGGCCGCTGGCGCCGGCGGCGACCGAGGCGCTGCAGGGCGTGCTCGCGAGTTGGGTCAAGAACGCCGGCTGAAGTAGCCGGTTGGGGAAGGAAACGTGTCATGAAGCGACGCCTGCTGGGCGCGCTCTCCGCGCTGCTGTTCTGCCTGCCGGCGGCGGCGGCGGATCTGCCGGAGCGCCCGATCCGCATCATCGTGCCCGCGCCGCCGGGCGGGACCAGCGACATCATGGCCCGCGTGCTGGCGGAAGCCGCGGGTCCCTTCCTGCCGCGCGGCGCGGTGGTGGAGAACCGGGGCGGCGCCGGCGGCAACATCGCGGCGGCCGAGGTGGCGCGCGCCCTCGCGGATGGCACGACCATCCTGCAATGCAGCTTCGGGCCCTGCGGCGCGAATCCCTCCCTCTACGCCAATCCCGGCTACGACCTGCTGCGCGACCTGGCGCCCGTCATCCTGACCGGCGCGGTGCGCAACGTGATGAGCGTGCGGCGCGACCTGCCGGCGCAGAACGTGCAGGAATTGCTGGCGCTGGCGCGCGCGCGGCCGGGGGCGCTGACCTACGGCTCCTCCGGTGTGGGTGCCTCCAACCATATCGGGCCGGAACTGCTGCGGTCCCTGACGGGGATCGAGATGCAGCACGTGCCCTATCGCGGATCGGGGCCGGCGACGACCGACCTGATCGCGGGGCGCATCGACGTCTTCTTCGACAACCTGCCCTCCATCCTGCCGCATATCCGTGCCGGCGCGGTGCGGCCCATGGCGGCGGTCAGCGCGGCGCGGCTGCCGGAACTGCCGGACCTGCCGACCTTTGCGGAACAGGGCGTGGAGGGCATGGCGATCGACAGCTGGTTCGGCTTCCTCGCGCCCATGCGCACGCCCCAGCCCGCCATCGCCGCGCTCAACACGGCCTTCGGCCGCGCGCTGGAGAATGAGGCGGTGCGGCGTCGCATGGCCGATCTCGGCGTGGTGGTGCTCGGCGGCACGCCGGCGCAGATGGATACCTACATGCGGGCCGAGGTCGCGCGTTGGGCCGAGGTGGTCGCCAAGCAGGGGATTCGCGCGGAATGAGCGCCTCGTCGAAGATCACCTGCGTCCGCACGCTGCGCGTACCGGAACGCGCCAATCTCTGCTGGGTGGAGATCGAGACGGCGGAAGGGCTCACCGGCCTCGGCGAGGCATTCCGGGGCGCCGCGGCCGTCGAGGGCCAGATCCACGACCTCGTGGCGCCCTATCTCCTCGGCAAGGATGCCCGCGACATCGAGCGGCACCACCGCTTCCTGATGACGCCCTATGTCGGCTTCGGCGCATCGAGCGCGGAGATGCGCGCGGCCTCCGCCATCGACATCGCGCTGTGGGACCTGGCGGGGCAGCGGCTCGGCGTGCCGGTGCATGAGGCGCTGGGCGGCCTCTCCCGCGACCGCATCCGCGCCTACAACACCTGCGCGGGCTACGACTACAATTCCCGCCCGAACCGGCGGGAAGTGCAGGGCGCGGAGGATCGCGCCGGGCCCTATGACGACCAGGTCGCCTTCATGAACGCCCCGGATGAGCTGGCGCATTCGCTGCTGGAGGAGGGCTTCACGGCGATGAAGATCTGGCCCTTCGACATCCATGCGGCGGAATCCGGCGGGCAGCTCATCAACCTCGCGGATCTCAACAAGGGCATCGAGCCCTTCGAGAAGATCAGGGCCGCCGTTGGCGACCGGATGGAGGTGATGGCGGAACTCCATTCGATGTGGTCGCTGCCGGCGGCGTCGCGCATCTGCAACGCGCTCGCCCCGATCCGCCCCTTCTGGGTGGAGGACCCGATCCTCAAGATGGACGACACGGCGGCGCTGGCGGAATTGCGGCGCATGGCACCCGGCGTGCCGATCTGCGCCAGTGAAACCCTGGGCGGCAAGGTGGCGTTCCGGGACCTCCTGGTGGCTGGCGCCACCGACATCGTCATGGTGGACCTGACCTGGTGCGGAGGGCTGACGGAGGCGCGGAAGATCGCGGCCATGGCGGAAGCCTGGGCGCGGCCGGTGGCGCCGCACGATTGCACGGGGCCGGTGACGCTGGTGGCGTCGCTTCACTTCGCGCTGCACGCCGCGACGGCGATCTTCCAGGAGGTGGTGCGCGCGACGCTGGCCACCTGGTACCGGGACCTGGTGACGGTGCTGCCGCGGGTGGAGCGGGGCTACTGCCTGCCCATGCAGGGGCCGGGGCTGGGGACGGCGCTGCAGGCGGATACGCGCAGGCGGGCGAGCGTGCGGGAAAGCCGGGCCTAGCCGACGGAAGGCTCGACCTCGACGCCGCGCTCGGGGGCGCGGCGCCGGATCGCCTTTTCCTCGCCACCACCGCCTATCTGCTGCTGCCGGCGCTGATCTTCGCCGGCGGTTTTCTCGAATGGCCCTGGGCGGCGTTGAGTCTCGCGGCGGGCGGGTGCGCCTTCGCCCTGGCGCCGGGCTGGCGGCAGGCCTGGCCGCTGTCGCGCCCCGCGACGCTGGCCTGCGGGCTTGGCGCGCTGGCCTGGGGCTTCGGGTCCAGCGGCACGCATCACCTCCTCTACGCCGCGGTGGATTGGCAGATCCGGGACGCGGTGCTGCATGACCTGGCGACGGGACCCTGGCCGGTGCTCTACGCCATCGGGGACCTTGCCTGGCTGCTGCGCGCGCCGCTCGGCTACTACATGCCGGCGGCGGCGATCGGCCGGCTGGGCGGCGTGGAGGCCGCGCAGCTCGCCCTCTTCCTCTGGACGGCGCTCGGCCTTTTCCTCCTGCTCGCGCAGCTGGCGGCGCTGGGGCGGGAAGCGCTGCCCGGGCGGCGCCATGCGGCGCTGGTCCTCGCCCTGGTCTTCGTCAGCTTCGGCGGGCTCGACCTGCTGCCCAACCTCTGGCTGGACGGGACGCAGGGGGATGGCATCGCGGCCTATTGGGGCCGCGGCGGCGAATGGTGGGCGCGGGAATTCCAGTTCTCCGGCCATGTGACGCTGCTGCTCTGGGTGCCGAACCACGCGCTGCCGGCCTGGCTGCCGGCGCTGCTGCTGCTGCGCCATGCGCGCCAGCCGCGCTTCGCGGCGGCGGCGGGGCTGCCGCTGGCGGCGGCCGCCGTCTGGGCGCCGCTTTCCGCCCTGGGGGCGGGGGTGCTGACGGCGGCGGCCTTCCTGCTGGCGGGCTGGAAGCTGCTGCGGGCGGCGCTGGCGGGGCCGCCCAATTGGCTGTCGGTCGCCATCGTCATCCCGGCGGGCGTCTTCCTGATGGCGGGCTCCTCCTCCATCCCGCATGGCTTCCTCTTCGCGATCCATGGCTGGGACAGCCTGCCGCGGCTGCTGCTGTTCCTGCTGGTGGAGGTCGGCGCTGTGGCGCTGGCGGTGCGGCTGCTGGCGCGGTCCCGCCTGCTGGCCGCGGCGGTCGCCCTGCTGGCGATCCTGCCGCTCTACGTCTTCGGGCCGGGCAACGAGATGACGATGCGCGGCGGCATCGCGGCGCTGTCCTTCCTGGCCGTGGCGGCGGCGCTGGCGCTGGCGCAGGCCGGGCCGGGATGGCGCCGCCTGGTGCTGGCCGGGCTGCTCGCGGCCGGCGCGGCGGGGCAGGCGATGGAGGCCTCCATCCTGTTCAACGAGCCCTGGGAGGCGAGCCGTGGCTGCACCCTGCCAGAAGCGGCCGCGCAATCCGTCTTCACCGACACGGACTGGTCCCACTACGTCGTCCCCTGGCCGGATGCGACGCTCTCCCGCCTCCTGTCGGAGCCCGCCGAGCGCCGGGTGGACCCGGAGACGGTGGCCCGCTGCTGGCCGGAGGCGGATTGATGCTGGTGCCGCGCCGCGGCCTGCTGGCCTCGACCCCGCTGCTGGCGACGGAGCGGCTGGAGGCGGAGGCGGCGCGGGTGCTGCCGCGCGGCGTGGCGGACTGGATCGCGGGCGGGGCGGGGGGAGAGGCGGCGCTTGCCCGCAACCGCGCGGCGCTGGAGGCCGCGACGCTCACGCCCCGCGTGCTGACCGGCGCCGGGCCGGCCGACCTCCGGCGGCGGATCGGGGGGATCGATCTGCCGCATCCCATCGGCATCGCGCCCTTCGGCCTGCACGGGCTGATGCATCCCGACGCCGAGGCCGCGACAGCGCGGGGCGCGGGGAGTGCGCTGTTCATCGTGCCCATGGTGGCCACGCTGCCGCTGGAAGCGGTCGCCGCCGCGGCACCCGGCGCGCCGCGCTGGATGCAGATCTACCTGCAGGCCGATCGCGGCGCGACGCGGGACCTGGCGGCGCGGGCGAAGGCGGCGGGCCATGGCGCGCTGGTGGTCACGCTCTCCGCCCCCGTCGCCGCCTGGCGGGAGAGGGACATCGCCAACCGCTTCGCGCCGGACCCCGCGCGCGGCAACGGCAATGACCGTCCGGCCTATGCCCGGCCTCTGCAGGGCGGCACCGATCCCGCGCCGACCTGGCGGGATATCGAGGCGCTGCAGCGGGAAGGAATGCCGATCATGCTGAAGGGCATCCTGCATCCGGATGACGCGGCGCGGGCGGCGGGGATGGGCTGCGGCGTCATCGTCTCCAACCATGGCGGGCGGCAGATGGAGAGCAACCCGGCCAGCTTCGCCGCCCTGCCGCGCGTGGCGGCGGCGGTGCGGGGCCGCGTGCCCCTGCTGATGGATGGCGGCATCCGGCGGGGGGAGGATGTGGTGAAGGCGCTGGCCGCCGGCGCGGACGCCGTGCTGGTCGGCCGGCCGGCCGCCTGGGCGCTGGCCAGCGGCGGCGCCGAGGGCGTGCGGGACCTGCTGGCCCGCCTGGCGGCGGAGCTTTCGACGGCGATGCGGCTGCTCGGCGTGGAGCGGCTATCGGCGATCGACCGCCGCCTGCTCGACTGAAGCATCTTCAAGCCGGGCGGAACCGCCCGACGACCCGGAAAATGCGTGAAGACAACCGTCTAGGCCAGGGAGGTGGCCGGCAGCGCCGCCGCCGCATCGGCCAGCAGCGAGGGCCCGAACAGGCGCGGGATGTCGTTGTGGGGCGCGCTGGTCAGCAGCACCCGGAAGCGCGGCGCGCCAAGCCCCGCCTGGGCCAGCCCGGCGGCCAGGCGGCGGGAGGGAGCCTCCGTCGCCGTGCCGGGCCGTGCGATCGCGGCCAGCGCGGGCACGGGCACGCCCGGCCGCTGGTCCGCCGCCCGCGCGCGGGCCCAGCGCAGCACCGGGCCGTGGTCGCCATAGAGCGCGTCGAAGAGATGCGCCTCATCCACCCGAAGCGCGCCGCGCAGGCTGGTCTCCAGGATGCGGGCCAGGCCCGACCCGCCGCCGGAATGGGCGGTGAGGACGAGGTGCGTCGGCGCCGGCAGGCGCGGGCCGAAGGGGGCCAGCGCTTCCTCCACCACCGCCTGCAACCCGCCCGGCACGCCCATCGCCGGCCAGTCGAAGGCACCCGGCCGGCCCGGCACGGGGCGGCCGCGCGGCAGGATGGCGATGCTGGGCGGCGTGGGCGGCAGCACCAGGCCGCTGCCGGGCAGGCGCCCCTGCACCAGGCGCAGCGGCTCCCCGGGCGCGCTGAAGCCGTGCAGGTGGACGATGATGCGAAGCTGCGTGGCGCCGGCGGGGATCGCGGTCCAGCGCAGCGCCGCATCGGGCTCCCCGGCCAGGCTGCCATGGGAAGCGAGCGCCGCCAGGCGCGGCACCGCCATCTCCCCGGCCGGGATGCCGCCCGTCACGCCCGGGCGCGGGGAGGCGGCGCAGGAGGCGAGGGCGGGCATCGCCAGAAGGGCAAGGCGCCTTGTCGCCACGATCACTCCTGCCAGCCGGGGGTGGCGCATGATGCCGTGGCGGCGATCCGCCGTCATGTGCCGCTGTCCTGCCACCGCTGCGGTTCCTTCCCTGGCGCGCGGGCCACAACGCGGCGGGGGCGGATTCGTTGACGGGGAAGAACGGGGCGATAATGTCGCGCGGCCGGCGCCGGGGCCGGCGGGCGAGGAGCATGCCGCTGGGTCCTGATCGATGAGGGGTGAGGCGGCGGCGGCGGTGCGGCGGATGCTGCGCGGCAAGCGGTACGGCATCCTCGGCGCGCCGGGGGACCCGCTGGCGCAGCCCGCCCGGTCGCGGCTGGCATGGGCGCACAACACCGCCCAGGCGGTGCAGGATCTGGGCTGCGACGCGCTGCTGGCGGGCGGCGTGGCGGGCCTGCCCATTCCCTTCGACAACCGGGAAGGCCTGGCATCCCTGCGGCGCCTGGTGGCGGGGCTGCACGACCTGCCCGGCGGCTACGATCTGCGCGCCACGCATGACCTGCCCGCGCGCTTCGGCGCCTTGCCGCCCGGCAGATGGGTGCTGGACTACGAGCTGCCGCGCGCCATCCTGCCCTATTGCGGCATCATCCACACCCGCCACGCCGGCGTGCTGGCCGCCGCGCTGGAACGCGGCCTGCCCGCGATCTACGAGGATCACGGCGAGCCGCAGGAGAAGGACGGGGAGGCGGTGGCGCGCCTGCTGGCCCCGGCATCCCCGCCCCGGCTGGCGGTCGCGGCATCCGCCGCGCTGCGGGACCGGCTGGCGGCGGCCGGCGTGCCGGCGGAGCGGATCATCGTGCTGGGGCCCGCCATCCACCCGGCGGCGCTGGCACGGCAGCAGGCGGCGGCGGCTTCCATCCGGCGCAGCCTGCTGCACGGCATGGCGCGGCACCTTTTCGTGCAGGCGGGCGGGATGGCGGAGGAGGGGGGCATCGAGGCGGTGCTGGAAGCGGCGGCGACGCTGCGCGACGCGGTCTTCGTGCAGCTGGGCGGGGAGGCGCCCGCCCAGGCCGCGCTGCGCGACCGGGTGGTGGAGCGCGGCCTGCCCAATGTGATCGTGGCCGGCGCCCTGCCGCAGCGGGAGGCGCGGGCCTTCCAGCAGGCGGCGGATGCGGTGATCGTCGCCTGCGCCCCGGGCCGCCTGGCCGCGCCGCTGCGCTTCCCGGAGGCGCTGGCCGCCGGCGCGCCCATCGCGGCGGCCGCGATCCCGGCGCTGGAGGGGTGGGGGGATCGCGGCCTGGCGATCCGCTTCCATGATCCCGGGCGGCCGGAGACGCTGGCCGGCGCGCTGGAAGCGCTGGTCGCGGCGCATCCCTGGCAGGCCGGGGGCGTGGCCGCCAACCGGGCGGAGGCGGAGCGGCTCGGCTGGCAGGCGCGGCAGCGCGTGGTCTTCGAACGGCTCGTGGCGTGACCCCGCCCGTGGAACCGCCCGCCGATCCGCCGCCGCCGCCCTTCCGGGACGAGGCGGTGGTCTTCGACATCGTCTTCGTGCTGCATGCCTCCGCCCGCGGCTGGATCCTGGAGAAGATCTGCCGCGTGGTGGCGGAGGCCTCCGGCGCGCTGTGCCACTTCCTCTTCGTGGAGCGGAACGAGCGGGCGGATTTCGACCCGCCGGCCGCGCGCAGCTACTTCTTCGCGCATTTCGCGCTCGCCCATCATTTCCTGGCCCGGTACCCGGTGGTGCGGGCGGGCAATGTCTTCGTCTGGGTCACGCACCTCTTCCTCGGCACCCGCCTGACGCGGGACGACCTGGTGGCGATCGGCCGGCGGAGCACGCATCTCTTCACCCCCAACACCCGCAACCGGGAGGAGCTGGCCGCCTGGGGGGTGGACCGGAAAGCGATCAGCGTGCCGATCGGCGGCGCCGACCCCGCGCTGTTCCGGCCGAAGCGCCGCACCGGCACGGGCGCCATCGGCTTCGTCGGCGCCTACTACCCGCGCAAGCAGCCCGACCGGATGCTGGCGATCGCGCGGCTGATGCCGGAGGTGCCGGTCATCCTGCTGGGCCCCGCCGCCGGGGGCCTGGCGGATGAGGCGATGGCCTGGGAAGCCTGGCCGGGGCTGCCTGAATTCCTCGCCCTGCCGAATGTCCGCTACGTCGCCGCCGACTATGCCGACTATCCCGCCTGGTACCGGGAGATGGACGTCTTCTGCTCGGTCTCCGGCCTGGAGGGCGGGCCGATCCCGGCGATCGAGGCGATGATGAGCAACCTCGTCCCCGTGCTGAGCGACACGGGCTTCGCGCGGGACATCCTGAAGCCCGGCGCGGGCGGCGCGATCTTCGACCCCGCCGCGCCGGCGGAGGCCATCGTGCCCCTGCTGCGGGCGGCGCTGGCCGATACCACCAGCGACCTGGCGGCGCAGGCCGCGGGCTTCACCTGGGCCGCCTTCGGGGAGGCGATCTGGCGCCGGATGCGGGGCGACCTGCCGCCGGGGCGCAGCGTGAACCTGGCGCGCCAGTCCAACGCCGCGCGCTACCTGCGGCGGGGCTTCCAGCCCGTCTCCTCCACCGGGGCGGCGATGCGGGCGCGGGATGCGGAGATCGAGATCCCGCTGGCGCGGGGCACCCGGCCGCGGGGGATCGAGCTGCAGGGCTGGGCGCCGCCGGTGCCGGGCGGGGCACGGATCGGCCTGCGCTTCGCGATCGATGGGCAGGAGGTCGCCTCCGCATCCGTCACGGAGAAGGCCGGCACCGTCCAGCTGCCGGTGCCGGCGGGGCCGGCGGGCGGCACGCTGCGCCTCTCGATCCGCGCGGACAGCCTGTTCCAGGCCGACAGGGTCTGGGGCCCGAAGCACGGGACGCGGAAGCTCTCCGCCAAGTTCGCCTGGTTCCGGCTGACGGAGGAGGCGCCGGCCCTGGCGGCCCCCGCCATCGCGGCGCGGAGGCGCGGGCGGGTGCTGCTGCTGGGCGCCTATGCCAACGGCAATATCGGGGACACCTACCAGGCGCTGGCGCTGATGCGGCATGCCGAGGCCTGCCGGCCGGACCTCGACCTGTTCGCGACCTCGCTCTCCCGCAAGCCGAAACCCTATGACTTCCCGGCCGACCGGCTGTTCGAGGGCGGGCTGCACGCGACGAATCCGGAGGGCATGAACGCCTTCGACGCGCTGGTGATCGGCGGCGGCGGGCTGCTGGCGGCGACGCATGCGCCGCTCGACAATCCCGCCTGGGCGGCGCGGCTGACGCTGCCGGTGCTGATCCTGGCCAATGGCGCGACGGCGGCGGTGGCGAAGCCCTCCGCCGCGCTGATCCGGCAGGCGCGCCATGTCTCCGGCCGGGACGAGTATTCGGTGCGGGCGCTGCGGCATTTCCGGCAGGAGGTGTCGCTGCTGAACGACCCGATCCTGGCCGACCTGTCGATCGGGCCCTGGCGGGGCCCGCGGGGCCGGGGGCTCTGCGTCATTCCGCGCAAGATGGGGGCGTACAACCGGGCGGATTACGAGAGGCTGGCGGCGCTGATGACGGCCGACGACCTGGTGCTGAGCATGTTCCCGATCATGGATGGCCACACCGGCGCGCTGCGGACCTTCGAGCCGCATCGCCAGGTGCTGGCGCAGGACATGGCGACGATGGTGGACACGCTGGCCGGCGCGGGCTTCGTGGTGAGCGAGCGCTACCACGGCTGCATCCTGGCGCTGAAGCTCGGCGTGCCCTGCCTCGGCCTGTTCAAGCCGGAGGAGGAGGAGACGAAGATCGTCGGCCTCTACCGGCAGCTCGGCATCGAGCACCTGCTGCTGGACCCGCGGCGGGAGGATCTGAGCCGGGAGACGATCCTGCGCCTGCTGGCGGATTTCGACCCGGCGCCGATCCAGGCCCGGATCGCCGCCATCACCGATGCCTTCCGCGCCGGCCTGGTGGCGGCGCTGGACGGGATCGTCTGAACGCTGGCTACCGCCGTTGCGCCGCGAAGCGGACGGCTTCCTCGGCGGCGCGGAACAGGGCGCGGGCCTTCTGGTGCGTCTCCTGGTACTCGGCTTCCGGGTCGCTGTCCGCCACCACGCCGGCGCCGGCCTGCACATGCATGACGCCGTCCTTCACCAGCGCGGTGCGCAGCGCGATGCAGGTGTCCATGTCCCCATCCGCGCCGAAATAGCCGACGCCGCCGGCATAGATGCCACGGCGGGAGGGCTCCAGCGCCTCGATGATCTGCATGGCGCGCACCTTGGGCGCGCCGGAGAGCGTGCCGGCCGGGAAGCCCGCCGCCAGCGCATCCAGCGCATCGAGGCCGGGGCGCAGCCGGCCCACCACCTCCGACATGATGTGCATGACCTGGCTGTAGCGCTCGACCTGGAATTTCTGCGTCACGCGCACGCTGCCGATCTCCGCCACCCGGCCGACATCGTTGCGGCCGAGGTCGATCAGCATCAGGTGCTCCGCCAGCTCCTTCGGATCGGCGAGGAGTTCGAGTTCGAGCCGCTTGTCCTCCTCCGGCGTCGCGCCGCGGGGGCGGGTGCCGGCGAGCGGCCGCAGCTTCACTTCCCCATGCTTCACGCTGACGAGGATTTCCGGCGATGCCCCGACCAGGGAAAAACCGGAAAAATCGCAGTAGAAGAGGTAGGGGGCCGGGTTCAGGCGGCGCAGCGCGCGGTAGAGCGCGAAGGGCGGCAGGCCGAAGGGCGCGGAGAAGCGCTGGGAGGGCACGACCTGGAAGGCGTCGCCGGCATTGATGTAGTCCTTGGCCTTCAGCACCGCGGCCTTGAAATCCTCCTTCGTGAAGTTGGAGGTGGGGGCGGGCGGCGGCGGCAGGGCGGCGGGCGGCGCCGGGCGGGGCAGGGGGCGGTCGAGCGCCGCCTCGGCCTCGTCCAGCCTGGCATTCGCCAGGTCCCAGGCGGCCTGCGGGTCTGTCCCAGGTTCCGGCCAGACGGGCGTCACCAGCGTCAGCGTGTCCCGCACATGGTCGAAGACGGCGACCAGGGTCGGGCGGATCATTACCGCTTCCGGCACGCCCAGCACATCCGGGTTCTTGGCCGGCAGGCGCTCCATCTGGCGCACCATGTCGTAGCCGAGATAGCCGAAGAGGCCGGCGGCGATGCTGGGCAGCCCGGCCGGCATGGGCATGCGCGTCGCCTGCACCAGAGCGCGCAGGCTGTCGAGCGGCGGGGCCGGGTCCGGCACGAAGGCATGGGGGGCGGAGAGGGCGTGGCGATTGATCTCCGCCTGGCCGCCCCGGCAGCGCCAGACCAGGTCCGGCTCCATGCCGAGGGCGGAGAAGCGGCCGCGCGCCGCGCCGCCTTCTACCGATTCCAGCAGGAAGGCATTGGGCCGGCCCTGCACCAGGCGCAGGAAGGCGCCGACCGGCGTGTCGAGATCCGCGACCCGCTCCCGGAACAGCACCTGGCCGCGCCCGGCGGCCACCGCCTCCCGGAAGGCGGCGAAGGAGGGGGCGGCGCTCACGGCACCACCTGCTGCATCAGCGTCTGGTTGATGCGCGGCGCGGCGCGGCTGCGCAGCGCGGCGAGGTAGGCGGCCTCCAGCTCATCGGCCGACTGGTTCATCAGCGTGCTGCGCGCATTGGCCAGCGCGGCGGGATCGGCGGCGGGGTCGGCGGCGATCACCTCCAGCAGCTGCGCCACCGCGAAGCCGTTGCGGGTCGGCACCATCGTCGCCTCGCCCACACGCAGGTTGAAGATGGCGGGCAGCAGTTCCGGCGGCACGGTCAGGCCGGGCGTGCCGGCCACGGGCTGGCGGCCGAAGGGGCCCATCCGGTCGCTCTGCGCGCCCTGGGCGGTGGCGGCTTCCGCCAGGCTGGCGCCGTTGCGGCTGGCGCCGAGCAGGGCGGCGGCCTTCTCCTCCTGGAAGCGGCGGCGGGCATCGACGAGGAAGGCGAGGCGCACCTCCTCCGCGATGCTCTCCAGCGGCTTCAGCGCGGGCGGCGTGATGGCGCGGAGTTCGACGGCCATGAAGCCCTCGGCCTGGCGAAGCTCGGCCAGGCGCGGGGCGCGGCCCATCTCCGCCGTGAAGATCGCGCGCAGCGCTTCCTGCCGCGCCGCGGCGGGCACGGGCAGGACCACGGGCAGGCCCTCGGCGTCCCGGCCCTCGGCATCCAGCTTCACCGTCGTGACGGTCATGGCGTAGCGGCGGGCCGCTTCCTCCAGCGTCGCGCCGCCGGCGATGGCGTCCTCCACCCGGTTCGCACGCTCGAAGGCCAGGTCGCCGGCGCGTTCCAGCGCGACTTCCCGCCGCAGCCGGTCCGCGACCTCCGCCAGCGGGGTGGTCACGCCGGGGGTGATGCGGGCCACGCGCATGACGTGCCAGCCGAAGGGGGACTGGATGGGCTGGGTGATGCCGCCGGCGGGGGCGGCGAAGACCGCATTGGCCAGCGCCTCGATCGGCAGGTCCGCGCGGGTCAGGTCGCCCAGCGCCAGCGCGCCGCCGCCGGCCGCCGTCGCCGCCTGCTCGATGGCGGCGAAATCGGGGTTGGCGGCCCAGGTTGTGGCGATGGCGCGGGCGGCTTCCTCGGTCGGCACCAGCGCCTGCTGCAGGTCGCGGCGCTCCGGCGTCTCGAACTGGGAATGGCGCGCCTCATAGGCGGCGGTCAGGTCGGCGTCGGAAACCTCGACCTGGTCGGCCAGCGTCTCCGCCGTCAGCACCGCGACGGTGGCCTCTCGCAGCGCAGGGGTGGAGAAGCGGTCGGGGTTGTTGGCGTGGAAGCGGGCGAGGGCGGCTTCCGTCGGCGGCTCCGGCTCCGGCGCCTCCAGCAGCGGGAATTCAGCGACCTGGGCGACGCGCTGCTCGCGCTCGAACCGCACCATGGCGTTGGCGAGCAGGGTGGGGGCCATGGCGCCGGTGCGCACGGCGCCGATCAGCTGGATGCGCTGCAGGTCGTCCCGCACCAGCTGCAGGAACATCGCCTCGTTCATGTCGTTCTGGCGCAGCCACTGGTCGAGGATCAGCCGGTTGAAGCGGCCGCCGGACTGGAAGCTGGGGATGGAGAAGACGTATTCCTGCACCGCCGCATCGGGGGTGGAGATGCCGAGGCGGCCGGCCTCCAGCCGCTGGGCGCGTTCGCTGATCAGGTTCTCCACCGCCTGCATGGCGACGGCGCGGCGCAGCGGCTCCTCCGGCTCGAAACTCGGGCCGAGCTGGCGCGTCACCCGCTGCAATTCGCGGCGGGCGGCGTTCTGCGCCTCCGGCACCTCGATGCTGGCGCCTTCCATGCGCACCACGGCGGATTCCCGCCACAGGTTGCGGACCGTGTCCTCGATCCCCCAGATGCCGAAGGACAGCACCAGGAGGAGGAACAGGACCTTGGCGACCCAGGTCTGGGTGAGCTTGCGGAACCAGGTGATCATGGCCGCCGGGGTAGCCGAGAAATCCGCACGTTGCCAGCCCGGCCCGGTGCCTGTAGGGCCGGCGGCAGTTGGGAAAGGGAGATGGGCATGACCCCGGGCGTCCGGCCGCTGATCGCGGGCAACTGGAAGATGCATGGCACGCTGCGCGAGGCCGCGGCGCTGGCGGAGGCGGTGCGCGCCGGTGCGGTGGCGGAAGCCCTGCCGGCGGAGCTGCTGGTCTGCCCGCCCTTCCTGCATGTCCAGGTCCTCGCGGCCGCCATGCTGGGCCAGCCCGTGGCTGTCGGCGCGCAGGATTGCCACGCCGCCGCCAAGGGCGCCCATACCGGCGACATCGCCGCGCCCATGCTGCGCGACGTCGGCGCCACCTATGTCATCCTGGGCCATAGCGAGCGCCGCGCGGACCATGGGGAGACCGATGCCGTGGTGCGCGCCAAGACGGTGGCCGCCCTGGCCGCCGGGCTGGTGCCCGTGGTCTGCGTGGGCGAGACGGAGGCGGAGCGCCTGGCGGGGCAGGCGGAGGCCGTCGTCTCCCGCCAATTGGCCGACAGCCTGCCGGACGGCTTCGCGGGCGTGGTGGCCTATGAGCCCGTCTGGGCCATCGGCACCGGCCGCACGCCCACGGAAGCCGATATCGCGGCGATCCACGGCACCATCCGCGCGGCGCTGGCGGCGCGGTTCGGGGAGGCGGGGGCCAGGACGCGCATCCTTTATGGCGGGTCGATGAAGCCGGGGAACGCCAAGGGCATCCTGGCGCTGCCGAATGTCGATGGCGGGCTGGTCGGCGGCGCGAGCCTGGTGGCGGCGGATTTCCTGGCGATCGCGCGCGCGGCCGCGTGACGCTCAGCTCGAGGCGCTGAGAATCCGCACGGGGTAGGCGGCGGCATGGCGATCCGCCGTCAGGAAGGTGGCGCCTTCGACCAGCGCCGTTGCGATCAGCAGGTGGTCGAAGGGGTCCCGGTGGTGGGCGGGCAGGGTCTGCAGCGCCGCCAGATGCGGGATCGCGATGTCGAGCAGGCGGAAGCCCTGGTCGCGCATTGCCGCGGCGATCTCCGCCACATCGGCTTCCAGCTTGCCGATCCGCGTCTTGACCGCGATCTCCCACAGCGAGGCGGCGCTGGCCAGCACCTCGTTCAACGGGTCCGCCACCAGCGCCGTGGCGGCGGGGCCGAGCCGCGGGTCGCCGGACAGCCACCAGAGCAGCGCATGGGTGTCGAGGAGGATCCTCACCCCAGCGGGGCCTCCATGGCGTCGAGGAGTTCCGGCGGCGTCTCGTCGAAATCGGACGCGATGCGGATGCGGCCGGCGAGCGTTCCGGGTTGCCGGCGCGGGGCGCTGTCCGGCGGCGGCGGACGGAGTTCGGCCACCACCTGGTCATGCGAGGTGACCAGGATCGCCTTTCCCTCCCGAGCCTCGCGCAGGAAGCCTGTCAGGTTGTCGCGCAGTTCCCGGACGCCGACGCGCCGGGGCAGGTCCAGACCGGGCATGGGCGACCTCCTGTTGCCACAGGATGTGTACACAAAGATCGGCGCCGCTTCCAGCGCCGTCTTCCGTGACCCACCGCTGGCCTTCCCGCGCGCGCCACGCTAGAAGCGGGCCGCCATGACCACTGTCCTCCTCGTCCTCTTCCTGCTCGTCACCCTGGCGCTGATCGGGGTCATCCTCGTTCAGCGGAGCGAGGGGGGTGGGCTCGGCATCGGGTCCTCCCAGGGCATGGGCAGCTTCATGACGGGGCGGGGCACCGCCAACCTGCTGACGCGCACCACCGCCATCCTCGGCACCATCTTCATGGCGCTGGCGCTGGTGCTGGCGATGCTCGGCAAGGGCCAGGCGCCGCGCGGGTCCATCCTGGACGCGGCGCCGCCCGCGGCCACCGTGCCGGCCGTTCCCGCGGCCCCGGCCGCGCCGTCCGTTCCCAACAACTGAGTCCGCCAGCCCCGCGCCCCGCGCGGGGTTCATGGCTGTCTCCCGGTTCCACAAGGCGCGGGTGGCTTTGCTTGCCCGCGCGGCTTCGCTATGAGGGGCGTCCATGACGCGGTTCGTATTCGTCACCGGCGGCGTGGTCTCCTCCCTCGGCAAGGGCATCGCTGCGGCGTCGCTCGGTGCCCTGTTGCAGGCGCGCGGCTACAAGGTGCGCCTTCGCAAGCTCGACCCCTACCTCAACGTCGATCCGGGGACGATGTCCCCGTATCAGCATGGCGAGGTCTTCGTGACCGATGACGGGGCGGAAACCGACCTCGACCTCGGCCACTACGAGCGATTCACCGGTGTCCATGCCTCCAAGGCGGACAACTGGACCACCGGCCGGATCTATTCCGACGTGATCGCGAAGGAGCGCCGCGGCGACTACCTCGGCGGGACCGTGCAGGTCATTCCGCACATCACGGACAAGATCAAGGACGTGATCCAGGCGGAGACGGATGGCTACGACTTCGTCCTGGTCGAGGTCGGCGGCACGGTGGGCGACATCGAGTCGCTACCTTTCCTGGAAGCGATCCGGCAGCTGGCCAACGAACTCGGCCCGACGCGCAGCCTGTTCATCCACCTGACGCTGGTGCCCTACATCCCCTCGGCCGGCGAGTTGAAGACCAAGCCGACGCAGCACAGCGTCAAGGAACTGCTCTCCGTCGGCATCCAGCCGCAGATCCTGCTCTGCCGCTGCGACCGCCCGATCCCGGAGAATGAGCGCCGCAAGATCGCGCTGTTCTGCAACGTACGGCCGGAATCGGTCATCCCGGCCTATGACGCCGACAGCATCTATTCCGTGCCGATCAGCTACCATGCGGAGGGGCTGGACCGCGAAGTGCTGCGGCACTTCAACCTCTCCTTCTACGGCGAGCCCGACATGCGCCGCTGGGAGCGGATCGTGCAGTCCATCCGCGCGCCGGAGGGCGAGGTCACGATCGCGGTCGTCGGCAAGTACACGAACCTGCTCGACAGCTACAAATCGCTGGCCGAGGCGCTGACGCATGGCGGCATCGCCCACAACGTGAAGGTCAAGCTGGACTGGGTGGACAGCCAGGTCTTCGAGGAAGGGGACGAGGAGACGCTGAAGCGCCTGGAAGGCGTGCACGGCATCCTGGTGCCCGGCGGCTTCGGCGAACGCGGCACCGGCGGCAAGATCGAGGCGGTGCGCTTCGCCCGCGAGCGCAAGGTGCCCTTCTTCGGCATCTGCTTCGGCATGCAGATGGCGGTGATCGAGGCCGCGCGGAACCTGGTCGGCCTGAAGGGCGCCTCCTCCACCGAATTCGGGCCCTGCCCGGAGCCGGTGGTGGGCCTGCTGACGGAATGGACGCGCGGCAACCAGGTGGAGACGCGCAGCGCCGGTGGCGACCTCGGCGGCACCATGCGGCTCGGCGCCTATGTGGCGCGGCTGCAGGAAGGCTCCCTGGTGCGGGAGGTCTATGACGGCGCGGCCGAGATCCAGGAACGCCACCGCCACCGCTTCGAGGTGAACGTGGCCTACCGGGAGAAGCTGGAAGGCGTCGGCCTGAAGTTCTGCGGCATGTCGCCCGATGGCAGCCTGCCGGAGATCGTCGAGGTGCCGGACCATCCCTGGTTCATCGGCGTCCAGTTCCACCCGGAGCTGAAGTCCAAGCCCTTCGCGCCGCACCCGCTGTTCCGCGG
Source organism: Falsiroseomonas ponticola (assembly GCF_016805305.1). GTDB lineage: Bacteria > Pseudomonadota > Alphaproteobacteria > Acetobacterales > Acetobacteraceae > Falsiroseomonas > Falsiroseomonas ponticola. The sequence continues at coordinate 212,592 of NZ_JAERQN010000005.1, forward strand.
CTTCATCGGCGCGGCGGTGAAGCAGGCGCGGCTGGTCTGACGGGGAGGTTCCGCGATGGATGAGAAGACGAGGCTCAAGCGGCTGGGTATCGGCGCCGGGGTGACCCTGGTGCTGACCATCGTGGCGGCCGCGGTCTTCGGCTCCATCGCCGTGCCGCTTGCCCTGGCCGTCGGGCTCGGTGCCACGCTGCTGCTGGGCGGCGGGCTCGGCAGGAAGTAGCCGCGCCCGGCCTGCCTCAGGCCGCCTTGGCTTCCGCCGCCGCTGGTTCGGCGGTCGCGGGTTTCGGACGCTCATAGAGCGACAGCAGGCCGCCGGAGGCCTTGGTGGCGGCCTGGAAGGCCTCCGTCAGGCGCGTCGCCTCCGCCAGCGGGTCGGGCGCGCCGGCGCGCCGGCGTTCCTCGCCCTCCAGGCGCTGACGGATGCGCTCGATGATCGCGTCCCGGTCGTCGCCGCCGCGGACGAGCGAGTAGAAATCATGCGCGGCGGTCGGCATGGGCAGCAGCGTGATGCCCTTCCGGCCCTCCAGCAGCCTGGCATGGGCGCTGTCGCGCAGGTTGTTGGCGGCGAAGGCGACGGTGACGCGCAGCGTGCGGCGGCTGGCGCCCCAGGCGGCCTTCAGCCAGGGCCGCGCATCGCCGTAGCGCAGCATGGTGTCGGAGACGCGGCCCGTGCGGCGCGCCTTGAGGATCATGGCCGAATGGTCCGGCCCGCGCGCCCCGGCGACCGGGGGCCATACCGCCACCATCGGGCTGAAGGCGAAGATGGAGACGCGGGTGCGGGGCAGGGCGATGGCCAGCTGCGCGCCGTAGAGCAGCGCCGCGAAGCCGCCGAGGCTGTAGCCCGCGACCTGGATCGCCGGCGCTTCCTGCCAGCCCATGGTGCGGACCACGTCGTCCACCACGGCCTCCGCCGGGCTGTCGAAGCCCAGCATGTCATAGGCGCCGAGCACGGCGAGCGGGCGTTCGGCCAGCACCGGATTCTCGAAGGCCATGGCGGATTTGCTGGCGAATTTCGGTGTGCAGAGCAGCAGGGGCGCGCCCGGGCCGCCGCGGTGCAGCAGCGGATAGGCCGCGGCGCGGCCCTGGTGGAGGGCAGGTTCTGTCATGGGGGTCTGGCGGCGGCGAGGGGTGAAGTAGGGGCAGCCATGCCGCCTGGGCGGACATTGCGAATGATAGTCAGCATCGCCAGCCGCCACATCAATGAAATGACAATCCTTTCGATGACTTAATGGGGGCATGAGGACCATCCCCGGCACCGGCGGCATCGAGACCTATCTGTTCGAGCCTGGCGACCTCGTCCGGCTGCTGAGGGCCGAGACCGGGCCCATCGCCAGCGCGCGGCCGGGGGATTGGGGCGTCGTGATGCGCGTGCATCCCTGCGGGTCGCTCGACCTGAAGCTGGCCGGCTATTCGCGGCCGAAGGACGCCTCCATGGCCCGCGCCATGGCGATTCCCCGCGGCCATGTCGAACCCTGCGACCGGCAGGGCCTGCCGCTGCGCCGCGGCTTCTCCGCCGTGTGGGACACGCGGCCGGGGCGCTGACGCCGGGGCGGGGCCTTCCCGGCCCCCGGTAACATCGCGTCAAAAGTTGTCGGGCCTGCTTGCCCCATGCAGACCCATGACGCCGCGCCTGCCCGTCCCCTCGCCATCGGCGACTTCGTGCGCCTGCGGCGCGACGAACCCGGGGAATTCGTCACCGCCCGCGCCGGGGATTGGGGCCAGGTGTCCCGGGTGTACCGCAACGGCACGGTGGACCTGATGCTGGCCGGCTATTGCCGGCCACGCACCACGCCGCAGCCGCGCGCCACCTCCATCCCGCTCAGCATCGTCGAACGCTGCGACGCCTTCGGCCGCCCGCCGCCCGTCCAGCCGCGCCGGCGCGTCTGGGGGACCGGCGCGCCGGAGTGACACCCGGCGGCCGCAACCCGGCGGTGTGATCCGCGCGCGCTCAAGCCTTTCTTAGTGACGCTACTGTCATGAAGCGCGCGCGCAGCAGGAGCTTGCCGATGGACGGATACGGCTTCGCCACCCGACGCCGCGACGCCACCCCGCCCGGAGCGGCATCGGCCCCCCGCCCCGATGGGCTGGGCGGCGCCGAGGCGGGCGAGGCGACGCCGGAGCGCGTGCTGGCCCTGGTGGACCAGGCCGCGGGCATCGCGGCCACCAAGGTGGAGGCCATCCAGGCCATCACGCACCAGACCCGCATCCTGGCCCTGAACGCCCGGATCGAGGCCGCGCGCGCCGGCGAGGCCGGCCAGGGCTTCACCGTGGTGGCCGGGGAGGTGGGGGCCGTGGCGGCGGAGGTGGCGCGCCTCTCCTCCGAGATGAATGGCGAGCTGCGCGACGCCTTCCGCGCGCTGAAGACGGTCGGCGAACGCATGTCGGCGGAGATGTCGGGCCAGCGCCTGGTGGACCTGGCGCTGAACGCGATCGAGATCATCGACCGCAACCTCTACGAACGGACCTGCGACGTGCGCTGGTGGGCCACGGATGCCGCGGTGGTGGAGGCGGCGGCCGCGCCAGATCCGGCGCGCTGCGCGCATGCCTCCCGGCGGCTCGGCGTCATCCTCGCCGCCTATACGGTGTATCTCGACCTCTGGTTGTGCGACCGGGATGGGCGCGTCATCGCGAATGGCAGGCCGGACCGCTACCCCGGCGTGGCCGGGCTTTCCGTGGCGGGGGAGGGCTGGTTCCGCGATGCGCTGGCCACCGGCTCCGGCGACGATTTCGCGGTGGCGGATGTGGCGCCCTGCGCCGCGCTGGGCGGCGTGCCCGTGGCGACCTATGCCGCCGCGATCCGGGAGGGTGGCGATGCCCATGGCCGCCCGATCGGGGTGCTCGGCATCCATTTCGACTGGGGCCCGCAGGCGGATGCGGTGCTGCGCGGCGTGCGGCTGACGCCGGCGGAACAGGGGCGGACCCGCGCGCTGCTGGTGGATGCGACGGGGCGCGTGCTCGCGGCCTCCGACGCCCGTGGGGTGCTGGAGGACCGGGTGCGCCTGCCCGGCGGCAAGCGGGACCACGGCTTCGTGGTCGATCCCGGCGGCCGCACCACCGCCTTCCACCGCACCCCGGGCTACGAGACCTATCGCGGGCTCGGCTGGTCGGGCGTCATCATCCAGGACCCGGCCGGGCGTCCCGCCTGACGCGGGGCTGCCGCCGGTCGCGGATTGCCGGCATGCTGGCGCGCGGCAACGGGCCGGGGCGGCGGGATGGCGGTTCAATCCAGGGGGGCTGGCAGGCGCGCGGTCTTCCCGCGGGTGCTGCTGTTCGGCGCCGCGACCGCCGCCATGATCGCCGCCGTGGTGAACGACCTGCCAGGCCTTCTGCTGGGTGCCGTCGGGCTGGGCTGGGCCGGGGCGCTGTTCGCGCTGGTCGCCGCGACGCAGGGCGGCATGGCTGGCGAGGAATCGGGCGCCGGCGATGGCGGGGATGAAGGCGGGGATTCCGATGGCGGCTCCGATGGCGGCGGGGGCGATGGCGGCGGCGAATAGCGGGGCCGTGGCCGCGCGCAGGCTTGCCGCGGGGGCCGCACAAGGTTAATCGCGCGCCATCCCACCCCACCCCGGAGTGCATCATGGCCGCCATCGCCGACATCATCGCCCGCGAGGTCCTCGACAGCCGCGGCAACCCGACGGTGGAGGCGGAGGTGGTGCTGGACAGCGGGGCGCGGGGCCGCGCCATCGTCCCCTCCGGCGCCTCGACCGGCGCGCATGAGGCGGTGGAGCTGCGCGACGGCGACAAGGCCCGCTTCGGCGGCAAGGGCGTCCGCAAGGCCTGCGGCAATGTCGAGGGCGAGATCTTCGACGCCATCGGCGGCATGGACGCCTATGACCAGGTCAAGATCGACGAGACGATGATCGAGCTGGACGGGACGCCCAACAAGTCCCGCCTCGGCGCCAATGCCATCCTGGCGGTGTCGCTGGCGGTGGCGAAGGCGGCGGCGGTCGATCTCGACATCCCGCTCTATCGCCATGTCGGCGGCGTCTTCGCCCGCACGCTCCCGGTGCCGATGATGAACATCATCAATGGCGGCCAGCACGCGGACAACCCGATCGACATCCAGGAATTCATGATCATGCCGGTGGCCGCCGGCACGGTGGCCGATGCGGTGCGCATCGGCTCCGAGGTCTTCATGCAGCTGAAGAAGGCGCTGCATGATGCGGGCCTCTCCACCAATGTCGGCGACGAGGGCGGCTTCGCCCCCAATATCGGCAGCGCGGAGGAGGCCCTCGGCTTCATTGCCAAGGCCTGCGAGAAGGCGGGGCATCGCCTGGGCGAGGACATCATGCTCGCCCTCGATTGCGCGGCGACCGAGTTCTACAAGGACGGCATCTACGACATGGAAGGCGAGGGCAAGAAGCTCGACAGCGCCGGCATGGTCGACTACCTCGCCGGCCTCTGCGCCAAGTTCCCGATCGTCTCCATCGAGGACGGCATGTCCGAGGATGACTGGGCGGGCTGGAAGCTGCTGACGGACAAGCTCGGCAAGACCGTGAACCTGGTGGGCGACGACCTGTTCGTGACCAACACGGAGCGGCTGCGCCGGGGCATCGAGAGCGCGACGGGCAACGCCATCCTGGTGAAGGTCAACCAGATCGGCAGCCTGACGGAGACGCTGGAGGCGGTGGAGACGGCGCATCGCGCCGCCTACAAGGCGGTGATGAGCCACCGGTCGGGCGAGACCGAGGACAGCACCATCGCGGACCTGGCCGTCGCCACCAATTGCGGGCAGATCAAGACGGGCTCGCTCAGCCGGTCCGACCGCATGGCGAAGTACAACCAGCTGATCCGCATCGAGCAGGAACTGGGCAGCGCCGCGCGCTACGCCGGGCGTTCCGTCCTCCGCCGCTGAGGGCGAACCGGCGCCGAAGCACGATCCGTCCAGTCGGACGGCTCTCGTGCTCTAGAAGCTATTGTTTCTAAAGCACGAAATCCGATCAGGCTGATTCAGCTTGATCGGATGGTGCTTCAGAGTGCGATCGGCTGAGGCGGAATCGCCGAAAGGCGTGAATCGCACGAGAGAACAGAACGCTGGAGTCCGGCAGGCGCTTCTATCCGCGCCTGGCAGGCTCCAGGCGGCGCCGGTTAACTCTCTTTCGCTGGACAGGGATACAATCTCCTGTTTTCTTGGCGTCGCGGAGACGGGCGGGGGGGCTCGAGGACGTGAATGACGATTACGGGGTGCCGGAACGGCGCGAGGGGATCCTCGCGGCGATCGGGCGAGGGTTGCGGAGCGCGGTGCTGCCGGTGCTGTTCCTGGCGGCCTGCGGCTACTTCATCTGGCATGCGGTGCATGGCGAACGCGGGCTGATCGCCAGCGAGCAGCGCCTGCAATTGCTGGCCGATGCGCGGCAGGAGCTGGAACGCAGCCGCGCGGAGCTGGAAAGCTGGGAACGCCGGGTGCAGGGGATGCGCGGCGACCGGCTGGACCGGGACCAGCTGGATGAGCGGGCGCGCCAGCTGCTGAACTTCGTCGGCAAGGATGAGCTGGTGGTGCCCTACGGGCCGGAACGCCGCCTGTTCTGAACCCGCCCGGCGGGCTCCGGCCGGGCCCGCGCGCGGTCAGGCGGCGGGCGGGTCCGCCGGCCGGCGCGTGCCGGCGAAGCGCCAGCCATTGTCGCGCCCGCGCAGCCGCTTCACCGCATGGTCCAGCCAGCCCAGCGCGCGCGTGCCCACGCCGCGCAGCGGCGCGATGGCCAGATCCCCGCCCGCCCAGGGGATGAAGGGCGTGCCGCGGCTGCGGGCCCAGATGGAGATGCGGCAGGCGAAACCCTCGCTGAGGCCGCGGCGGTGGAAGCCGCTGGTATCGGCGATGATGAGCGTGTTGGGCTGCGCTTCCAGCTTGCGCGGGGGCGCGTAGCGAAGCCGCGCCAGTTCCCCCTCCGAGATGCGGAGTGAACCCTCCCCGGTCAGCCGGTCCCGCGCCTCATGAGCGGTGTAGGAAACGCGGCGTTCCCAGGCCAGGTGCCGGCGGTTCGGCAGGTGGCTGCCGGGGATGTAGGTGAAGCCGGCCTCCGCCTGGTTCACCGGCGTCAGCAGCAGCCAGGACTTCACCGTCGGGAAGAAGGTGTCGGTGTGGTAGAAGCTCTGCACATCCGGCGGGCCTTCCCGCACGCCGGAGAAGATGGTCTGCACATAAAGCCAGGGCAGGCGGCGGAAGCTGCCGATGTAGTGGTGCAGGCCGAGGTAGCGCGGCGTCAGCAGCGCGCCGCGCGTCGCGGGCATCTCCCGCAGCGCCACGGCATCCAGCGGGATCAGCCGCGTCATGGTGTAGCCGTCGAGCGATTCGCGCGCGCGGGCCTCGCGCGCCATCACCTCGGCGCGCATCGCCTCGAAGGTCGCGGGCGGCAGGAAGTCCGGGATCACCAGGTAGCCGTCGCGCAGGAAGGCGGCGCGCTGCTCCTCCGGCAGCAGGGCCGCCATGGCGGCGCGGCGGCGTGCGGCCATGCGATGCGCAAGCCGCTTGCGGGCGATGTGCAGGCCGAGCCGGTTGAGGCGCGGGCTGCCGATGACGGGATTGTCGCGGAACGCCTTGTCGCTGCTGGCCACGCGCAGGGCGTGCCACGGCAGGAGCAGCCAGCGGAACAGCGCGAGGGGGCCGGACATGACCTGCTACCTAGCGCGTTGCGGCATGGCGTTCCAGCCGGGCGAAACAGCGCGTAACCGGGGCCGCCGGCGCCGCGAAAAACCCGCATCGCCGCCGATCGCGAAGGAGATCCCCGCATGGCCGCCTTTCCGCCCCGCCCGCCGGGCTACGACAAGAAGGTCGCGCTGGTGCTGCAGGGGGGCGGGGCGCTCGGCAGCTACCAGGCCGGAGTCTATGAGGCGCTGGCGCAATCGGACTACGAGCCGGACTGGGTCGCGGGCATTTCCATCGGCGCCATCAACGCCGCGATCATCGCGGGCAATGCGCCCGAACACCGCGTGGAACGGCTGCGGCTGTTCTGGGAGACGGTGACGGAGCCCCGCGGCTTCTGGGCCGGCTGGCTGGAGGGGCTGGTGCCGCCGCCCGGCCAGCGGCGCAGCGTGGCGGCGGCGCAGGCGCTGCTGCTCGGCCAGCCCGGCTTCTTCGCGCCCCAGCCCGCCATGGCCTGGTTCGGCGCCACGCCGCCCGTCAGCTACTACGACACCGCCGCGCTGAAGGGCACGCTGGAATCGCTGGTCGATTTTGACCGGATCAACCACGGGCCCATGCGGCTATCCGTTGGCGCGGTGAATGTGCGCACCGGCAACTTCGCCTATTTCGACAGCGCGACGACGCCGATCCGCGCGGAGCACATCATGGCCAGCGGCGCGCTGCCGCCGGGCTTCGGCGCGGTCGAGATCGATGGCGAGCATTACTGGGATGGCGGCCTCGTTTCCAACACCCCGCTGCAATACGTGCTGGAGAGGATCCCCCGGCGATCGCGCCTGACCTTCCAGGTCGACGTCTTCCATGCCCGAGGCAAGCTGCCGACGACACTCGAGGAAGTGGCGGAGCGGGAGAAGGACATCCGCTACAGCAGCCGCACCCGCGCGGCGTCCGACACCGTCCGCGCCATGCATGACGTGCGGCACAACATTAACACGCTGTGGGAGAAGCTGCCGCCGGAGCTGCGCGACACGCCGGAGGGGCGCTTCCTCTACAATTTCGGCTGCGTGACGACGATGGATATCGCGCAGATCATCTATCGCCCCGCGGAGCCGCAGGGGCAGAGCAAGGACTACGAGTTCAGCCGCGGCACCATGCGCGAACGCTGGGCGCAGGGGCTGTCGGACGCGACGGCGACGCTGATGGCATCGCCCTGGCTGGAGCCGATGCCGAAGGAGGTCGGCGCGCGCACCTTCGACGTGCTGCGGCCCCGCCGGACCCAACCGGCCACCGAGGCGCCGCGCCGCAAGGGTGCGGCGTGATGGAGGCGGAGGACGTCCTGGCCGGCGCCTTCGCCATGCCGCGCACCAGCCCCTCCTACCCCCGCGGCCCGTATCGCTTCGTCGGGCGGGAGTATCTGGTGATCGCCTATCGAACCGACCCAGCCGCGCTGCGTCGCCTGGTGCCGGAACCGCTGGTGCCGGCGGGGGAGGAGGCGCGCTTCCAGTTCATCCGCATGCCGGACAGCACGGGCCTCGGCGACTACGCGCTCGCGGCGCAGATCATCCAGGTGCGGCTGCCGGATGGCACGCAGGCGGGCTATGTCCACGCCATGCTGGTGGACAGCCACACCGCCAATTCCGGCGGGCGGGAGCTGTGGGGCTTTCCGCAGAAGCTGGCGAAGCCGTCGCTGACGGTACAGCGGGACACGCTGCTGGGCGCGCTGGATATCGGCCCTGTCGCAGTGGCGCGCGGCAGCATGGGCTTCAAGCATCGCACGCTGGACGCGGCGGAGGCGCTGGCGGAGGTCGCGGGGCCTGGCGTCACGCTCAAGATCATCCCGCATGTCGATGGGCGGCCGCGCATCTGCGAACTCGTGCGCTGGCAGCTCGGCGATGTCGTGCTGCGCGGCGCCTGGACCGGGCCGGCCGCGCTGACGCTCGCCTCCCACGCGCTGGCGCCACTGGCGGAGCTGCCGGTGCGGGAGGTGCTGCGCGGCACGCATGTGGTGGTGGATGCGACGCTGGAGCCCGGCAGCGTGCTGCACGACTACCTCGCGGAAGGAGAGGCGGCATGACACGGGACGAGATTCGCGCCCGCGCCTTCGCGATGCCGCTGACCAGCCCGTCGTATCCGATGGGGCCGTATCGCTTCGTGAACCGCGAATACCTCATCATCACCTACCGCACGGACCCCGACGCGCTGCGGCGTGTGGTGCCGAAGCCGCTCCAATTCGATGAGCCGCTGGTGAAGTACGAGTTCATCCGCATGCCGGACAGCACCGGCTTCGGCGACTACACCGAAAGCGGCCAGGTTATCCCCGTGCGGCTCGGCGACCAGCATGGCGGCTACGTGCACGCCATGTTCCTGGACGACGACCCGCCCATCGCGGGCGGGCGTGAGTTGTGGGGCTTCCCGAAGAAGCTGGCGCAGCCCTCGCTGCGGGTGGAGCGCGACACGCTGCTCGGCACGCTGGACTACGGGCCGGTGCGCGTCGCGACCGGCAGCATGGGCTACAAGCACCGCGCGCTGCCCGAGGCCACGCTGCGCGCCGCGCTGGCGGAGCCGGGCTTCCTGCTGAAGATCATCCCGCATGTCGATGGCACGCCGCGCATCTGCGAGTTGGTGCGCTACCGCCTCTCCGACATCCAGCTGAAGGGCGGCTGGACGGGCCCCGCGGCGCTGGAGCTGGCGCCGCATGCGCTGGCGCCGGTGGCGGACCTGCCGGTGCGGGAGGTCGTCGCCGCCACCCATCTCATCGCCGACCTCACGCTCGATCTGGGCGAGGTCGTGCATGACTACATCGCCGCGAGGGACATGCCATGAGGATGCAGGACCAGGTCGCCATCGTGACGGGCGCCGCCAGCGGCATCGGTCGCGCCATCGCCCATCGCCTGGCGCGGGAGGGCGCGCATGTCGTCATCGCCGACCTCGCCTTGCCGGCCGCCGAGAAGACGGTGGCGGAATTCGCCGCCGACGGCCTGGCGGCCACGGCCATCGCCATGGATGTCAGCGACGAGGCGCAGGTGGAGGCCGGCATCGCGGCCGTGCTGGCGAAGCTGGGCCGCATCGACGTGCTGGTCAGCAATGCCGGCATCCAGATCGTGCATCCGCTGGAGGATTTCCCGCTGGCCGACTGGCGGCGGATGCTGGCCATCCACCTGGACGGCGCCTTCCTGACCACGCGCGCCTGCCTCAGGCCCATGTACGCCGCCGGGCGGGGCAGCATCGTCTATATCGGCTCCGTCCATTCGAAGGAGGCGTCGAAGCTGAAGGCGCCCTATGTCACCGCCAAGCACGGGCTGATCGGGCTGGCCAAGGTGGTGGCGAAGGAAGGGGCGGCGCATGGCGTGCGCGCCAATACCGTCTGCCCCGGCTTCGTCCGCACGCCGCTGGTGGAAAAGCAGATTCCCGAGCAGGCGAAGGCGCTCGGCATCAGCGAGGAAGCGGTCATCCGCGACGTGATGCTGAAGGAGACGGTGGATGGCGAGTTCACGACGGTGGAGGACGTGGCGGAGGCCGTGCTGTTCTTCGCCGCCGCCGGCAGCAATGCGATGACGGGCCAGTCCCTCATCGTCTCCCATGGCTGGTGCATGGAATAGCGGCTAGCGCCGGCCGCGCCGCCACACGCCGGGGGTGACGCCGAGCGCGCGGCGGAACTGCGTGGTGAAATGCGCCTGGTCGGCGAAGCCGCAGCGCTGCGCGACCTCCGCCAGCGGCAGCGACGGGTCCGCCAGCAATTCCCGCGCATGGTCCAGCCGCCGCGCCAGCACATAGGCGCGCGGCGTCTGCCCGGTGGCGAGCTTGAAGGCGCGGCTGAAATGGAAGGCGGACAGACCCGCGCTGGCCGCCATCTCCGCCAGGCCGAAGGGCTCCGCGAGGTTGGCCTGCACCCAGTCCCGCACCCGCGCCAGGCGGGCCGGCGCCAGGCCCTGGGGCAGGGGGGCGGGCGGTGACTCCGGCCGGGCCAGGCGCAGCAGCGTGGCCACCAGCGCGATGACCGCGCCATCGCTGAACAGCCGCGCCGCCGGTCCCTGATGGGCGGCTTCCGCCCACATCATGTCGAGCAGCCCGGCAATGACGGCGGAGGGGAAGGCGGCTTCATGCAGCCGGCCGAAATCCGGCGCATCCCGCCCCGTCGCTTCCCGCGCCAGGGTTGCGACCAGGGCGGGCTGCAGGCTGATGAAGCTTTTCGCATGCGGCTGGTGATTGGCGAAGAAGGTCGGGACGCCAGGCGGCTTCAGCACCAGGTCGCCGCGCCGGAAGGGCTGTTCGCGCCGGCCGAGGCCGATGTCGAAGCGCAGCCGGCCGCGCCCCGTCTCGTTGATCGCAAGGGTGTAGTCGGGGGTCGGCGGGTCCGGGAATTCGCCGCCCGGCTGGGCGAAGCGCACCAGCGGCACGCCGGCGGAGCCCGCGACATGCATCGCGCGCAGGAAGGGCGCGTAGCCGCCATGGCTGTAGAACTGGGCGAGGCTCTGGAGCCCCGCTTCGCCTGGCTGCACCGATGGCCTCCCGCCGCGCCGCCCCCGCCGGGCAGTGCCTTTCGCGCTGCAGCATGACGAGGCGCCGTGACGCCCGTCAATCAGGTTCCGCGGCAAGGCGGCACAAGGCTTCGGCATCGCCGTGCAAGAACGGGGCGCGCCGCCTCCGCCATGCTCGTCGCCGTGAGGTTGGGGAGCCAGCGGTGATGATTCGGGAACCGGTCAGTCCGGCCGCCGCCGGTGCGCTGCGCGACCAGCTGCGCGCCGCCCAGGCGGGGGCGGAGGTGCCGTATCGCGAGGCGCTGGCCTTCGTGGCGGCGCGGGCCGCGGCGGCGGCCACGGCCGAGGGACGCGCCCCCGAACCCGCCGCGGAGGCCGCGCTGCTGCTGCTGCACGCCCATCGCCACACCTATGACCCGCGCCGCGACCCGGTGGCCTGGGTGGATGCCATCATCGCCTGGGCCCTGCCGCGCGCCGGCCGGGCGGCGCCCGCCTGGGGGCTGGAAGGCACGGCGGATTGAGCCTGGCCGCCCTGTTCCGGCGGGAACAGGGGCAGGCAAGGATTCCTTCGCATCCTGCGGTCATCGTCACGCTTCCGAGGGAGCCCCCGATGATCGCGAGCCGCAGCGGCCTTGTCCTTCACGCTGTCACCCTGCTGGCGGTGCTGGCTATCGGCACCACGCTCGGCATCGGCTTCGCGGTGCCGCTGAGCCAGGGCCTCTCCGCCCGGATCGAGCGGGTGCGGGGGCTGATGGACCAGGCAGCGCTGCCGCTGACGCAGCCCCCGGGGCATGGCTGGCACCGCTGAGCGGCGCCGCACGGGCCGTTCCGGCAACAAAGTGGCAGCCGCGCGGCCTGCCGCGCATCATCCTTCAGGATCGGCGGTCCATGCCTTTCGGCTCGCATCCCAAGCCGCTTCCGGGCGTTGCAGGACGGCGTCATCACGACCGGAATGACGATTAACCGCAACTCGGTTAATTGTGGTATTGCGTTGCAGCATCAACGCTTTTCGCGCCGCATGCCGCCTTGCGCAGGCCATCGGGGCCGCGTAGATGCGAAAAAGAAGGCAAGCCCTGAGGAGGATACCGCATGGCCGAGACCGCCGCCCGCAAACCGCGGGGCAAGGGGGCACCCAAGGGCAATGAGCCCGCCATCAGCAAGGCGGAGCTGACGCGCGCCTATCGCGACATGCTGCTGATCCGCCGGTTCGAGGAGAAGGCCGGGCAGCTCTATGGCATGGGCCTCATCGGCGGGTTCTGCCACCTCTATATCGGCCAGGAAGCGGTCGTGGTCGGCATGCAGCTCTGCCTGAAGCCGGGCGACCAGGTCATCACCTCCTACCGCGACCACGGGCACATGCTGGCCACTGGCATGGAAGCGCGCGGCGTGATGGCGGAGCTCACGGGCCGCATCGGCGGCTATTCCAAGGGCAAGGGCGGGAGCATGCACATGTTCTCCCGCGAGAAGGGCTTCTATGGCGGCCACGGCATCGTGGGCGCGCAGGTCTCGCTCGGCGCCGGGCTCGCCTTCGCGAACTGGTACCGGGAGGACGGCGCCGTCGCCGTGACCTATTTCGGCGAGGGCGCGTCCAACCAGGGCCAGGTCTATGAGAGCCTGAACCTGGCCGCGCTGTTCAAGCTGCCCTGCATCTTCGTGATCGAGAACAACAAGTACGGCATGGGCACCAGCGTGGACCGCGCCAGCGCGTCCAAGGACCTGTCGAAGAACGGCAGCCCCTGGGGCATCCCGGGCGAGCAGGTGAACGGCATGGACGTGATCGCGGTGCGGGAGGCCGGGGAGCGCGCCGTCGCCCACTGCCGCGCCGGCAACGGCCCCTACCTGCTGGAGATGAAGACCTACCGCTACCGCGGCCACTCCATGTCCGACCCGGCCAAGTACCGGACGCGGGAGGAGGTGCAGAAGATGCGGGAGCAGAATGACTGCATCGAGACGGCGCGCCGCCTGCTGCTGGACCAGTACGGCGTGGCGGAGGCCGAGCTGAAGGTGATCGACGACGAGGTGAAGGCGATCGTGCAGGACAGCGCCGATTTCGCCCAGACCAGCCCGGAGCCCGATGAGAGCGAGCTCTGGACCGACGTGCTGATCGATGATTCCTCCGTGGTGGCTGGGGGCCGCTGAGATGACCCAGATCCTGATGCCCGCGCTTTCCCCCACCATGACGGAGGGCAAGCTCGCCCGCTGGCTGAAGAAGGAAGGCGAGACGATCAAGGCCGGCGACGTGATCGCCGAGATCGAGACCGACAAGGCCACGATGGAAGTGGAAGCGGTGGATGAGGGCACGCTGACCGCCATCCTGGTGCCGGAAGGCACGGAAGGCGTCGCGGTCAATACGCCGATCGCGGAGCTGAATGGCGGCGCCGGCGCCGCCAAGGCCGCGCCGCAGCGCGAGGTCGCGGCCCCGGCGCCGAAGGCCGAGGATCACGCGGAGGTCGCCGCCAAGGCGACGGCCGCGAGCCCCATCACCGTCCCCGCCCAGGCCAAGGCCCCGGCGGCGGAGAAGGATTGGGGCCCGACCAAGGCCATCACGGTGCGGGAAGCGCTGCGCGACGCCATGGCGGTGGAGATGCGCGCCAGCAAGGACGTGTTCCTGATCGGCGAGGAAGTCGGCCAGTACCAGGGCGCCTACAAGATCAGCCAGGGGCTGCTGGACGAGTTCGGCCCGAAGCGCGTGATCGACATGCCGATCACGGAGCACGGCTTCACCGGCATGGCGGTGGGCGCGGCGATGACGGGGCTGCGCCCGATCGTCGAGTTCATGACCTTCAACTTCTCCATGCAGGCGATCGACCAGATCATCAACTCGGCGGCGAAGACGCTCTACATGTCGGGCGGCCAGCTCGGCTGCCCGATCGTCTTCCGCGGGCCGAACGGCGCCGCCAGCCGCGTCGCCGCGCAGCACAGCCAGTGCTACGCCAGCTGGTACGCGCATTGCCCGGGCCTGAAGGTGGTGGCGCCCTGGTCGGCGGCCGATGCCAAGGGCCTGCTGCGCGCCGCGATCCGGGACCCGAACCCGGTGATCGTGCTGGAGAACGAGATCCTCTACGGCCAGACCTTCGAGATGCCGACGGCGGATGACTTCATCCTGCCGATCGGCAAGGCGAAGGTGGAGCGGGAAGGGACCGACGTCACGATCGTGGCGTTCTCCATCATGGTGGGGCTCGCCATGCAGGCGGCCGAGGCGCTGGCCGCGCAGGGCATCAGCGCGGAGGTCATCAACCTCCGCAGCCTGCGGCCGCTGGATACCGAGACCATCGTGCGGTCCGTGAAGAAGACCAACCGCATCGTGACGCTGGAAGAGGGCTGGCCCTATGCCGGCATCGGCAGCGAGGTCGCGATGCAGATCATGGAGAACTGCTTCGACGACCTCGATGCGCCGCCGGTGCGCGTCGCGGGCCTCGACATTCCCATGCCCTACGCCGCCAACCTCGAGAAGCTGGCGCTGCCGCGGCTCGAGCAGGTGGTCGATGCCGTCAAGCGCGTGACCTACAAGTAAGGGGAGGGAGCAGGACGATGGCGACGAACATCCTGATGCCGGCGCTGTCCCCGACCATGACGGAGGGGACGCTCGCGCGCTGGCTGAAGAAGGAAGGCGACCAGGTCAAGGCCGGCGACATCATCGCCGAGATCGAGACCGACAAGGCGACGATGGAAGTGGAAGCCGTGGATGAGGGCATCCTCGGCAAGATCGTCGTCGCCGGCGGCACGGCGGGCGTGAAGGTGAACGACGTGATCGCGGTGCTGGTGGAGGCGGGGGAGAGCGCGGATGCCGCGCCCGCCGCCAAGCCCGCCCCGGCCGCGGTGGCGCCGAAGACGGAGCCCGCGCCGGCCACCCCGGCGGCAGCGCCTGCCCCGGCGGCGGCCCCGGCCGCTTCCGGCAGCCGCGTCATCGCCTCCCCGCTCGCGCGCCGCATGGCGGAGCAGGCGGGGCTGGACCTCTCGGCCATCGCGGGCAGCGGCCCGAATGGCCGCATCGTGAAGGCGGATGTGGACGCCGCGCTGGCCAAGGGCCCGGCGGCGAAGCCCGCGCCCGCCGCGGCGGCGCCCGCGCCGGCTGCCGCGCCCGCGCCGGCCGCTGCACCCGCTCCGGCGCCGAAGCCGGCCGCGCCCGTCATCACGGCGCCGCACACCGCCGTGCCGAACAGCACCATGCGCAAGGTCATCGCGCGGCGGCTGTCTGAATCCAAGCAGACGGTGCCGCATTTCTACGTCTCGATGGATATCGAGATCGATGCGTTGCTGAAGCTGCGGTCGCAGCTGAACGCGACCTCGCCCAAGGATGGGCCGGGCGCCTTCAAGCTCTCGGTCAATGACCTGGTGATCAAGGCGGCGGCGGTGACGCTGCGGCGCTTCCCCAACGTCAACGCCACCTGGACCGACGACGCGATCATCCAGTACCACGACGTCGATATCTCGGTCGCCGTCAGCATCCCGGACGGGCTGATCACGCCGATCGTGCGCAAGGCGGACCAGAAGGGCCTGGCCGCGATCAGCAACGAGATGAAGGACCTGGCCGCGCGCGCCAAGGCCGGCAAGCTGAAGCCCGAGGAGTTCCAGGGCGGCGGCTTCTCGATCTCCAACATGGGCATGTATGGGGTCCGCGACTTCGCCGCCATCATCAACCCGCCGCAGGCCGGCATCCTCGCGGTCTCGGCCGGTGAGCAGCGGCCGGTGGTGAAGAATGGCGCGCTGGCCATCGCCACGGTGATGACCTGCACGCTCTCCGTCGATCACCGCGTCGTCGATGGCGCGCTGGCCGCCGAGTGGATCCAGGCCTTCAAGCGGATCGTCGAGGAGCCGCTGAGCCTGATGCTGTGAGCAGGGCCTTCTCGCTCCGCGACGCGACCGAGGCGGACCTACCGGAGATCAACCGGCTGGTCCGGGCGCTGGCGGAGTATGAGAAACTGCTGCATGAGGCCGTGGGGACGGAGGAGGATTTCCGCCAGGCCCTGTTCGGCCCGAACCCGACCGTGTTCTGCGTCCTCGCGGAGATCGAGGGCAGGGCGGTCGGGCAATGCATCTGGTTCCCGATCTTCAGCACCTTCACGGGCCGGCACGGCCTCTATGTGGAGGATGTCTTCGTGGAGCCGGCGCACCGCGGCCTCGGCATCGGGGAGGCCTTCTTCCGCCACTGCGCGGGCATCTGCATCGCCCGCGGCTGGAAGCGGATGGAATGGCAGGTGCTGGACTGGAACGAGCCCGCGATCCGCTTCTACCGGAAGATCGGCGCGCGCGGCATGGATGAATGGCGCGTGCAACGCGTGACCGGCGAGGCGCTGGCCGCGCTTGCCGCAACAAAGGGGTGACGGGCATGGCCGACAGCTTCGACATCGTGGTGGTGGGCGGTGGCCCCGGCGGCTACGTCGCCGCCATCCGTGCCAGCCAGCTCGGCATGAAGACGGCGCTGGTGGAGCGCGAGAACCTGGGCGGCATCTGCCTGAACTGGGGCTGCATCCCGACCAAGGCGCTGCTGCGCGCGAGCGAGATCAACCACCTGCTGCACTCGCTCGATGCCTATGGCTTCGCGGCCGACAATATCCGCTTCGATTTCGCCAAGGTCATCAAGCGCTCGCGCGGCGTGGCGGGGCAGCTCTCCGCTGGCGTGAAGCACCTGATGAAGAAGAACAAGGTCACCGTCTATGACGGGCACGGGAAGCTGGCCGGGCCGGGCAAGCTCTCCGTCACCAAGGACGGCAAGCCGGTGGCGGAGATCGCGGCGAAGCATATTGTGCTGGCCACCGGCGCCCGCGCCCGCGTGCTGCCGGGGATGGAGCCGGACGGCAAGCTGATCTGGTCCTACCGGGAGGCGATGACGCCGGCGGCGCTGCCGAAGAAGCTCATCGTCATGGGCTCCGGCGCCATCGGGTCCGAATTCGCGAGCTTCTACCTCAACATGGGCGCGGAAGTGACGCTCATCGAGGTGATGGACCGCATCCTGCCCGTCGAGGATTCGGAGATCAGCGCCTTCGTGCACAAGGCCTTCACCAAGCAGGGCATGAAGATCCTGACGGGCGCGCGGGTGCAGGGCATCCGCAAGGGCGCGGACAGCGTCACGGCGGTGGTGGAGGCCGGCGGCAAGGTGCAGGACATCGTGGCGGACCGCCTGATCTCCGCCGTCGGCATCGTCGGCAATGTCGAGGACCTCGGCCTCGAGGGCACGAAGATCAAGGTCGAGAAGACCCACATCGTCACCGACGCCTTCGGCAATACGGGCGAACCGGGCGTCTATGCCATCGGCGACCTGACCGGCCCGCCCTGGCTGGCGCATAAGGCGAGCCACGAGGCGATCATCTGCATCGAGGCGATCGCGGGGAAGCACCCCCACGCCATGGATGTGCTGAACATCCCGGGCTGCACCTATTGCCGCCCGCAGGTCGCCTCCGTCGGCCTGACGGAAGCCCGCGCGAAGGAACTCGGCCACAGCGTGAAGGTCGGCCGCTTCCCCTTCATCGGCAACGGCAAGGCCATCGCCATGGGCGAGCCCGAGGGGCTGGTGAAGACGGTGTTCGATGCCAAGACCGGGGAGCTGCTCGGCGCGCATATGGTGGGGCCGGAGGTGACGGAGATGATCCAGGGCTATGGCATCGCCCGCACCCTGGAATCCACCGAGGCCGAGCTGATGCACACCGTCTTCCCGCATCCGACCGTCTCCGAAACCATGCATGAAGCGGTGCTGGACGCTTATGGCAGGGTCATCCACATCTGACTGGCGGCGCCTGAACCAGGCCAATTGGGATGAACGCACCGGCGTTCATCTCGGGCCGAGGGGCTATGACCTGTCGGCGGTGCGCGCCGGCATGGGGCGGCTCGACCCGATCGTGGCGTCGGAAATCGGCGACGTCGCCGGCCTCAGTATCCTGCACCTGCAATGCCATCTCGGCGATGACAGCATCGCGCTGGCACAGCGCGGCGCCGCGCAGGTCGTGGGGGTGGATTTCAGCCCACCGGCGCTGGAGGCCGCGCGGCGCCTGGCCGCGGAATGCGGCGTGACCAACACGCGCTTCGTGCTGTCGGACGTGCTGGAGACGCCTTCCGCGATACCGGAGGCTGCCGGCACCTTCGACCTCGTCTTCACGGCATGGGGCACCATCACCTGGCTGCCGGACCTCGATGCCTGGGCCGCCTCCATCGCCTTCGCCCTGCGGCCGGGTGGTGCCTTCTACTTCGCGGACATGCATCCCGTGGCCTGGGTCTTCGATGATGGCGGCATCGCGGCCCCCGGCTTCCCCGGCTGGCGCTACCCCTATTTCGAGCCCGGGCCTGTCCCCATCGACAACCCGACCGACTACATGGACACATCGGCCCGACTCGCGAATCGGCAGACCATCGAGTTTCCGCACAGCCTTGCCGAGATCCTCGGCGCGCTGCGCCGCGCGGGCCTGCAGCTGGACTGGCTGCATGAACATGCGCGCCTCGTCTGGAAACCGTTCGAGGGCAGTGTGCGGGATGCGGATGGCATGTGGACCTGGCCCGACAGGCCTTGGCTGCCCCTCTCCCTCAGCCTGCGCGCGGTGAAGCCATGAAGCCCTCGTCGCCGCGCCGCACCATCGCTATATCGGTGCCATGACCACGCGCGTCGAAATCGATCATCGCCAGACCGCCGCCCGCATCGGTGCCGACCGGCATCCGGAGAAGGCGCACCGTCCGGACAACCCCATCCAGCGGAAACCCGCCTGGATCCGGGTGAAGGCGCCGACCAGCCCGATCTACCGGGAAACCCAGGCGCTGATGCGGGACAACAAGCTGGTCACGGTCTGCGAGGAAGCGGCCTGCCCGAATATCGGCGAATGCTGGTCCCAGCGCCACGCGACCATGATGATCATGGGCGATACCTGCACGCGCGCCTGTTCCTTCTGCAACGTCGCGACGGGGATGCCGAAGCCGCTGGATGGCGATGAGCCGAACCGGGTGGCCGACGCCGTCGCCAAGCTCGGCCTGCGCCACGTCGTCATCACCTCCGTGGACCGGGACGACCTGCCGGATGGCGGCGCGGAACACTTCGCCCGGACCATCCGCGCGCTGCGCCTGGCGGCGCCCGACACCACGGTGGAGATCCTGACCCCCGACTTCCTGCGCAAGGACGGGGCGCTGGAGGTGGTGGTGGAAGCGCGGCCCGACGTCTTCAACCACAACCTGGAAACCGTGCCGGCGCTCTACCCGACCATCCGCCCCGGTGCGCGCTACTACCACTCGCTCCGGCTGCTGGACCGGGTGAAGCAGCTCGATCCCTCCATCTTCACCAAATCCGGGATCATGGTGGGCCTGGGCGAGAAGCGGATCGAGGTGCTGCAGGTGATGGACGATTTGCGCAGCGCGGAGGTCGATTTCCTCACCATCGGCCAGTACCTGCAGCCCACGGTGAAGCACGCCGCGGTGGACCGCTTCGTGACGCCGGAGGAGTTCGAGGACTACGCCAAGGCCGCGCGGGGCAAGGGTTTCCTCCTCGTTTCTTCCACGCCGCTCACGCGGTCCAGCTACCACGCGGACCGTGACTTCGCGGCGCTGCGCGACGCCCGCGCGGCGAAGCTGCGGGCGGGCTGAGCGCGCCATGCCGACGCATGCGGAAAAGCGCGTCCTTCCCTACTCGGAAGAACAGCTCTTCGACATGGTGGCGGATGTGCGCCGCTACCCGGAGTTCCTGCCCTGGTGCGTGGGGGCGCGCGTCATCTCCCGCACCGACAAGGAGCTGATCGCGGACCTCACCATCGGCTTCAAGATGTTCCGGGAGACCTTCCGCAGCCAGGTGCTGCTGGAACGGCCGCACCACGTGCATGTCCGCTACCTCACGGGCCCCTTCCGCTACCTCAACAACCACTGGCGCTTCCGGCCCGTGGCGGGGGGGACGGAGGTCGATTTCTTCGTCGATTTCGAGTTCAAGTCGCGCCTGCTGCAGGCCGTGATCGGCACCGTGTTCAACGAGGCGGTGCGCCTGATGGTGCGCGCCTTCGAACGCCGCGCGGCCGCGCTGTATCGCCGCGCGCCGCCCGCCGCCGCGCCGGCCACGCCCGCCCCCACCGCCTGACTACCGCCCGCGATGCCTGCCATTGGGCAGGTAGGGCCAGTCCAGGCCGTTGAGGCGGTAGAAGCCTTCCAGCCCCGCGGCGCCGGCGACCGGCTCCGCCACGCCGAGGCGGAAGGCCAGGAAGCCGTCATCGGGCTTCACGCCGCGGTTCCTCTCCGCATCCAGCCAGTCATCCTGCGCGCCGTGCTGGATGCGGGTGACCAGGTTGCGGTTCAGCGCCTGCACGATCTCCCGCGCCTCCGCCGACCAGGCGCCGTATTTCGCGCCCGGCGCCACGGCGGTGATGGGGATCCGTCGAAAGCCCGAACCCTCCTGCCGCCAGCAGCCCATGATGTCGTAGTCGGAGACCATCAGCAGCCCGTTCGCGCCCATGACCGCGCCGGAGGAGCCGGATTTTGCGCTGGTCACCGCCGTCTTGGCGGGCAGCAGCCCGTGCAGGGACCGGGCCGCCAGGTTGGGGCAGCGGAAGACCAGCAGCACCGCGCGGGCGGCGCAGAGGCTGCGGATGGTCATCACATCCTGCGGGTCGAAGCCCGTCAGGCGGCTGATGCGGATATCCTCCGCCGTCGCGCCGGAGCGCGCGGCCGCCTGTTCGCGCTGGAAGGACAGGTGGTCGCCGATACTGGCCGTCAGCCCGCTCATGCCGTGCCTCCCTCAGGGCGCGGAAAATTCCACGCGGCGGCGCGGCAGGCCAGGGATGCTTGGTTTCGTCCCGTTTCAGCGGGCCGGCGCGGCCCCGCAGCGGTTCCAGACCCGGCCGCCATCGGCCAGCGCCATCGCCACCAGGATCTCGTTCGGCCGCGGGCCATCGGCCATCGTCACCGTGATGGTGTCGAAATGCGCGAAGCTCCAGGCATCGTCCTTGTGGCCGAGCGGGATGTCGATGGCGGTGCCGGGCGGCGCGACCTTCACGGCGGAGGGCACGGGCGCCGCGCCGCCGCCGATCGCGGCGCGCATGGGCTTGCCGAGGCGGGGGTGGACCAGGGCGCCGCCATGCTCGACCTCCCCCATCACGCCGACGATCGCGGCCTTGCCGTAGCTGACGGCCGGGCCGCCCAGCATCGCCGCGAGTTCCGGCATCAGCCGATCCCCCAGCGCGGCGCCGGCTTCCCAGAGCGTGGTCAGGTCCTCCACCCCCGGCTGGCCGGCGAAGGGGTTCACGATCACGGCCATGGCCACGGCGCGGATGATGGGGCGAGGCGCCTGGTGGCCCAATTCCCCGAAGACGGTCTCCCGCCAGGTCGCGAGTTTGCGGATGGGGGGCATCGGGTCCTCCGTCGGTTCCGGTCCCGATCCTGACGCGTTCGTGCGCGCCATCAATCCCGCTTCTGGCGCCCATCAACGAAATGCGCTGGCATCCCCGCGCGGCCGCGCGCGAGGCTCCTCCGCATGACCTACATCCTCTATGGCGACCTCGGCTCCGGCTCCGCGCCCGTCGAAATGGCGCTGGCGGAGATCGGCGCGCCGGTCGAACTCCGCGCCGTGCCGCTGGAGGGTGACCACCAGCTGCGTGCGGAGTACCGCG
The DNA here is from genome assembly GCF_016805305.1 of Falsiroseomonas ponticola. Classification (GTDB taxonomy): domain Bacteria; phylum Pseudomonadota; class Alphaproteobacteria; order Acetobacterales; family Acetobacteraceae; genus Falsiroseomonas; species Falsiroseomonas ponticola. The sequence goes on from NZ_JAERQN010000005.1 coordinate 234,212, forward strand.
CCATCAACCCGATGGGCCGGTTGCCGACGCTGGTGCTGCCGGACGGCACGGTGATGACGGAAAGCCTGGCCATCCTGGTGACGCTGGCGGATCGGCATCCCGGGGCCGCGCTGCTGCCGCCCCCCGGCGATCCCGGCCGCGCCACGGCGCTGCGCTGGATGGCGCTGCTGGCGGGGGAGTTCTACCCGCAGGTCACGCGCTGGGACTATCCCGCCCGCTTCGGCTACGCGCCGGGCCAGGTGGAGGCCGCGCGCGACAATGCGCTGGCGATGGGCCGCGACGTGCTGCGCATCATCGAGGAGCATGCGGGCCTCGACCCCTTCGTGCTCGGCGCCCGCTTCTCCGTGGCGGACCTCTACCTCGCGGTGCTGTCGCGCTGGATGGGCGGGCGGGAATGGGTGCCGGCGACGCTGCCGCGCATCCAGCGCCTGGCGGAGGCGGTGGCGGCGCGGCCGGCCGTGGCGGCGGTGTGGAGCAAGCATCGGATGGCGGGATTTTCTTGAATCGCCCCTCCCTTCCGCGTCACGCTCCCCCCGGGGAAGCGACAGGGAAGGACGGGTGATGACGGGATTTCTCACCGAGGATGACCTCGCGGCGCTGCAACCGGCGGATGAGGCGATGTTCCCGTCGCCGATCCCGACGCAGGTCATTGCCTCCGACGAGTTCTGGCCCATGCCGCAGAATGAGCGGCAGAAGCGCGTCGAGGCGCGGATCAAGGCCATGGCGGATGAGATCGCGCCGAAGCAGGGCATGACGCGCCGGCGCTACCTGCAGACCGCCGCCGGCATGGCCGCGGCCTTCCTGGCGATGAACGAGGAATACGGCCCGCTCTACGGTGTCTCCCGCGCGGAGGCGCAGACGCCGGGCGCGGCGGAGGCGCGCGCGGCGACGCTGGCCGACCAGTTCATCATGGATGTGCACACGCATTTCCTGCGCCCCGACACCAGGCTGATGACCTTCGTGGAGGCGCGGCGGAATGTGGGGCGGGCGGGGTGGAACCCGCAGATCAGGGTCGAGGAGCAGACCATCGAGAGCCTCATGGAGGCGAACTGGTTCAAGGAGATGTTCCTCGACAGCGACACCAAGGTCGCCCTCATCAGCGGCGCGCCCAGCGAGGACCCGCGCGACTGGTTCCTGACCAACGACATGAAGTTCGATGCCCGCAAGCGCGTGAACGATGCGGCCGGCGGCACGCGGCGCGTGCTGAGCCATGGCATCTTCACCCCCGGCCAGCCCGGCTGGATGGAGGAGGTGGAGCGCTGCATCACGGAGCTGAACGTGGACAGCTTCAAGGGCTACACGGTCGGCGACAACACCAACAAGCACCTGGCGCAGCATCCCTGGCGGATGGATGACGAACGCCTGATGTACCCCTTCTATGAGCGCATCCTGCGCGCGGGGAAGGGGATCGTCTGCGTTCACAAGGGGCTCTATCCGCAGCAGGTCACGGACCGCTTCCCGCATCTGCTGCCCTTCGCCGGCGTCGACGATGTGGGCAAGGCGGCGAAGGACTGGCCGCAGATCAAGTTCGTCATCTACCACTCCGCCTATCGCTGGACCGGCGGCGGCGGCGCGGGCACGGGGGTGGAGCAGTTCGCGCGCACCGGCCGCGTGGACTGGACGACGGATTTGGCGGAGATCCCCTCGAAGTATGGCGTGACGAATGTCTATGGCGACCTCGGCCAGATCTTCGCCCAGACGACGGTGATTGAGCCCGGGCTCTGCGCCGCGCTGATGGGCACGCTGATCCGGGGCCTCGGCGCCGACCACGTCGTCTGGGGCACGGACGCCGTCTGGACGGGTTCGCCGCAATGGCAGATCGAGGCGCTGCGGCGGCTCGAGATTCCGGAGGCGATGCAGCGCCAGCACGGCTTCGCGCCGCTCGGCGATGCGGATGGCCCGGTGAAGCGGATGATCTTCGGCGAGACCAGCGCGCGCATGTACAACTACCAGCGCCGCGCCGACCTCCGGCACGACAACGTCGCCAAGGCGAGGGCGGAATACGCGGCGAGGGGCGGGGAGCGCAGCAACCTCGCCTATGGCTATGTCATCCGGAACCCGGGGCTGGAGACCATCGTCTCCTGAGGCGCGCGCGGGGGGCGGTGGCTTCACCCGCCCCCCATTCCCTGCCACCTTGCGCGCCACCCCAGGCCACGCACGGAACACCCATGGTCCACGCCCCCGAACGCCCGCCCGCCGGCGCGCCGCCCATCCGCATCAACCTCTATTCCGATACGCAGACCAAGCCGACGCCCGCGATGCTGGAGGCGATGATGCGCGCCGAGGTCGGCGACGAGCAGCATGGGGACGACCCGACCGTGCATGCGCTCTGCGACCGCATGGCGGCGCTGATGGGCAAGGAAGCCGCGGTCTTCATGCCGTCCGGCACCATGTGCAACGTCGCCGCCACGCTGGTGCATTGCCGGCCCGGGGAGGAGATCATCGCGCATGAGACGGCGCATATCCTGACCAGCGAGGGCGGCGCGCACGCCGCGCTCGGCAGCGTGCAGATCCTGCCGCTGAAGGGCGATCGCGGCATGTATTCGGCGGATGCGCTGCGCGGGGCGCTGCGCGGCAAGTCCCGCCACACGCCGACGCAGCGGCTGGTGGAGGTGGAGCAGACCGCGAATACCGGCGGCGGCGCCGTCTGGGACCGTGCCGTGCTGGCGGAGATCGCGGAGATCGCGCATGGCGCCGGGCTTTCCACGCATATGGACGGCGCGCGGCTGATGAATGCCTGCGTCGCCGCCGGCATTCCGGCCGCGGAGATGACGGCGGGCTATGACAGCGTCTGGCTCGACTTCACCAAGGGCCTCGGCGCGCCGCTCGGCGCCGTGCTCTGCGGCACGCGGGACTTCATCGACGAGGCCTGGCGCTGGAAGCAGCGGCTGGGCGGCGCGATGCGGCAGGCCGGCGTCTGCGCGGCCGGCTGCCTCTATGCGCTGGACCACAACATCGATCGCCTGGCGGATGACCATGCCAATGCCAAGGCGCTGTATCGCGGCCTGTCGCAGATCCCCGGCATCGCGGTGACGGAGCCCGACACCAACCTGGTCTATTTCGACACGGCCGGCACGGGCGTCGCCTCCCTCGACGTGGTGCGGGCGCTGCGCATGGAAGGCGTGCAGGTCAGCTTCCTCGGCGGCCGCATCCGGGCGTGCCTGCACCTCGACGTGACGGCGCCCATGGTGGAGGAAGCGCTGCAGGTGCTGCGGGCGGTGGTGGCGCGGGGGTAGGCCCGTCCCTCCCCGGGACGGGCCGCCCCTTCGCCGTCACGCGATGACGGTGAACTCGGAGGCGGAGAGCGAGCCCAGGCCGCCGAAGCGCGCGACGCTGACGGCGGCGGCACCGCCCGCGCCATCGGCATCCCACCACAGCAGGCCACGGTCGCTTTCGAAGATGAACTGGCCGTGGCCCACGGCATCGGACTTCCCCGTCGTGTTGACGATGAAGCGGTTGCCGGTGGAGAGGTCGAGCCCCTCCGTCAGCCCGCCGCCGAAGCCGGCGGCCGAGACCTCGATCCCGTCCGAGGCGGCCACGTAGTCCGCGACGAAGTCGATGCCGTCGCCGGCGCGCAGGAAGCGCAGGATGTCGGCGCCGTCGCCGGTGGTCAGCACATCGGCGCCGCTGCCGCCCACCAGCGTATCCGCGCCGTCGCCGCCGGTCAGGCGGTCATCGCCGCCGAGCCCGACCAGCAGGTTGTTGCCCGCATTGCCGGTGATGGCGTTGGCGTCCTCGTTCCCGGTGCCGGAGAGGTGCCCGGTGCCCAGCAGGGTCAGGTTCTCCACCGCGGCGGAGAGCGTGAAGCTCACGCTCGCGCGCACCAGGTCGATGCCCTCGGCCGGTGCCTCGGTGACGGTGTCTTCCGTGTTGTCGACCTCGTAGCGGTCATTGCCGGCGCCGCCATTCATGCTGTCCGCGCCGGTCCCGCCGGTCAGGTTGTCATTGCCCAGGCCGCCGGCCAGGCTGTCATTCCCCGCGCCGCCATCCAGCACGTCGTCGCCGCCCGCGCCATCGATCAGGTTGTGGCCCGCATTGCCGGTGATGCGGTTGGCGCCGGCATTGCCGGTGCCGCCGATATCGCCGCTGTCCTGCAGCACCAGCACTTCCACCTCCGCCCCCAGGGTGAAGGTGACGGTGGTGTAGGCGGTGTCGGTGCCGCCGCCGGCATCCTCCAGCAGCTTGGTGTCGCTGCTGCTGACGTAGTAGCTGTCGTTGCCCGCGCCGCCTTCCATGGTATCGGCGCCGCCCATGCCGTAGAGGCGGTCCTTGCCGTCCATGCCCTTCAGGATGTTGGCGCCGCTGTTGCCCCGGATCGTGTTGTCGAGCTCGTTGCCCTTGCCGTTCACGTCCGCGCTGCCCAGCAGCGTCAGGTATTCGAGGTTCGATCCCAGCGTCCAGGTGATGGAGGAGCGCACTTCGTCGAGGCCGCCGCCGGCGGCTTCCACCACCACGTCATCGATGTTGTCCACGACATAGATGTCGTTGTTGCCGAGGCCGATGAGCAGGTCCGCGCCGGTGCTGCCATCCAGCAGATTGCCGCCATTGCTGCCGGTCAGCGTGTCGTTGCCCGAACCGCCCTGCACGCCCTCCACCTCCTGCACCTGGTCGCCGGCCGCATGGCCGAGGGAGAAGGTGCCGGTGGAGAGATCGACCGAGACGGCGGCGCTGCCGGCATAGGTGATGACATCGAAGCCCGCGCCGCCGACCAGCGTATCGGCGCCGGCGCCGCCGGTCAGGTAGTCATTGCCCTCGCCACCCTCCAGCCGGTTGTCGCTGCCGTTCCCGACCAGCGTATCCGCGCCCGATCCGGCCCTGATCCCCTCCACGCCGACGACGCTGTCGCCCTCGGCTTCGCCGGAGGAGAAGGTATTGGTGGCCAGGTTCGCGAGGATGCCGGTGGTGCCGCCGTAGCCGATGACATCGAAGCCCGCGCCGCCGATCAGCGTATCGGCGCCGGCGCCCCCCACGAGCGAATCCGCCCCCTCGGCGCCATCGAAGTAGTTCGCCGATGCGTTGCCGACGAAGGTATCGTCGCCCGCACTGCCCTGGACGCCTTCGATGGCGCCCCAACTGTCTCCAACCCCATCGCCGAAGGTGTTGGTGACGGGGGTGTAGTAGTTGTCGCGGAGTGCGAGCATCCCCGCGGTGCTACCGGCGTAGCTGACGATGTCGAAGCCGCCGGCCGAGTCTTCCTGGAAGGTGTCGTTGCCGGCGCCGCCAATGTAGATGTCGTTGCCATTGCCGCCGAGCAGATAGTCATCCCCGGCGCCGCCGTTGAGTGTATCGGCGTTGTTGGACCCACGAAGGCTGTCGTTCCCCTCGCCGCCGACAAGCAGGCTCGCGGTAAACGCATTGCCAATGATGCTGTCGCCGAAGGCGCTACCGATCACCCCCTCCATCCCGGGTATAATCGTAACATTCGTCCTGTCACCGGCAGCATCGCCGCCCGACCAGATCGCGGTGCCGTTTATGTTCACCGAGACCGCGGCGGCGGAGGCACTGTAGTCGATGACGTCGAAGCCAGCCCCGCCATTCATGAGATCAGAGCCGGCGCCACCGATGAAGGTATCGTCGCCGTTTCCACCGAGGAGCACGTCGTTGCCATCGCCGCCGACCAGCACGTCGTTGCCATCGGCGCCTTCGAGGGTGTTGGCGCCCGCGTCGCCCGTCAGCGTGTCGGCACCGCTGCCGCCCATCACCCTGATGAACCCGCTGTAGACGTCACCCTCCGCATCCCCGCCGCTCGCGGTGCCGGCCAGCAGGTTGATGGCGACGCCCACCGTGGACCCGGCATAGGACAGCGTGTTGGTTCCGGTGCCACCGACCAGGCTGTCGGCGCCCGCGCCGCCGATGATCGTGTCGTTGCCATCGCCGCCATCGATGGTGTCGTCGCCGCCGAGGCCGCTGATGCTGTCGGCATTCGCGGTCGCGGGACCGCCCGGAAGCGCCACGCCGCCTGCGGTCTCCGCGACGGTGGGCGTGATGATGTCGGCACCGGAGGAGCCGCTGATGGTCGCCATGGCGTGGTTCCTGGAGCAGGCCGGCGGCCACCCGTCGGCGCGGTCAAGCGTTGGGAAGGGGCGCCTTCAGGCGCGGCGGAATGAAGGGGGGGCGGGCAGGCGCCGCAGCGCCCATGGCCACCGGCCCGGCGCCGGGGAATGCATCGGCCTGGCCGGCGTCGCCGGGCGACGCGATGCGGCGGACCATGGTGGTGTCACCAACCAACCCTCCTGCCACGGCCCGCGCCAGATCGGCGGGATTGATCAGTGGCCAAGTTCACGGAAAGTCTACTGGCGAACCGAAATAGCAACAATGTGTAATTAATAGTATTCGCAACAAACCGGATGGACAGCAGGCATGAATAGTGTCGATGGACACGGAATGGTTGTGATGACGTTGGTGTTTCCCGCAACGATGCGTGCGGGGCTGCCGCGTGTCGCGGCGTGCGGGCCCGGCGACGCGCGCCGGGCCCGAATCGCGGTCAGCCCGCCAGCCGTGCCAGCAGCCGCGCATGGCTGCGCGTGCCCTGGTGGAAGCAGCGCATGTCGAACTTCTCGTTCGGGCTGTGCACCTGGTCGTCCTCCAGCCCGAAGCCCATCAGCACGGTATCCAGGCCGAGCACGTCCTTCATCGAGGACACCACGGGGATCGAACCGCCGCAGCCGATCATGGCGGCGGGCTTGCCGTATTCATCGGCCAGCGCGGATTGGGCCGCGCGGATGAAGGCGCTGTCGGCCGGCACCTCGATCCCGGGGCTGGCGCTGCCGCCCTGGAAGGTGGCGGTGGCGTCGGCGGGCAGGCGCGCGTTCACGAACTGCTTGAAGGCGTCGAAGACCTTGTCGTGGTGCTGGCCGGGCACCAGGCGGAAGGTGATCTTGGCGTGCGCCTCGCTCGGGATGACCGTCTTGCTGCCGGGGCCGGTATAGCCGCCCCAGATGCCGTTGATATCGGCGGTCGGCCGCGCCCAGAGCCGTTCCAGCGCGCCGCGCCCCTTCTCCCCGACCGGGACGGAAAGCCCGATGGCGCCGAGGAAATCGTGCTCCGAGAAGCCCAGCGACTGCCATTGCGCGCGCAGTTCCGGGGAGACTTCCGGGATGCCGTCATAGAAGCCCGGCAGCTGCACGCGGCCTTCGGCATCGTGCAGGTCGCCCAGGATCTTCGTGATGAGGTTGTTCGGGTTCAGCGCGCTGCCGCCATACATGCCGGAATGCAGGTCCCGGTTCGCCGCCTTGATGTCGAGCTGCACGAAGACCATGCCGCGCAGGCGGGTGGAGAGCGCGGGCGTGTCGATGTCCCACATGCCCGTGTCGCTGATAATGGCGACATCGGCCTTCAGCTCCGCGGCGTTCGCGGCCATGAAGGGGGCGAGGTTGGGGGAGCCGATCTCCTCCTCGCCCTCGATCACCGCGGTGATGGCGCAGGGCGGGCCGCCGGCGATGCCGTGCCAGGCGCGCATCGCCTCGATCCACATCAGCGTCTGGCCCTTGTCGTCCACCGCGCCGCGCGCGACCACGCGCTTGCCATGCGGGCCATCCACCACCACGGGCTCGAAGGGCGGGCTGGTCCAGAGCTCCAGCGGATCGGGCGGCTGCACGTCGTAGTGCCCGTAGTAGAGCAGGTGAGGCGCCTTGGCGTCCTTGGGCCCGGGGTGATGCGCGACGACGACGGGGTGCTTCGGCGTCTGGCGGAGCGAGGCGGTGAAGCCGATCGCCACCAGCTGGTCCCGCACCCATTCGGCGGCGCGCACGCAATCCGCGGCGTGGTCCGGCTGCGCGCTGATGGAGGGGATGCGCAGCCACTCCACCAGGCGTCCGACGGCGGCGTCGTGGTCCTTGTCGATGGCGGCGAGCAGCTTGTCGGTCAGGTCCATACTCACACTCCGGTCTTCAGTCGTCGGATCAGTTGGAAGGCGGCGGCGACCGTCGCGGCGCGAACCGCGGCGCGGTCACCGGGAAACACATGGCGTTCCACCAGCGTCAGCGACGCGCTGGCGGCGCCGATATAGACGAGGCCCACGGGCTTCTCGGCCGATCCGCCGCCCGGCCCGGCGATGCCGGTGCAGGAGACGGCGATGGCGGCGCCGGAGCGCGCCCGCGCGCCCTCCGCCATGGCATGCGCCACCGCTTCGCTGACGGCGCCCACGGCCGCGATGGTCGCGGGCGGCACGCCGAGCATGGCTGCCTTGGCCTCGTCCGAATAGGTCACGAAGCCCGCGAGCACGGTGGCGGAGGAGCCTGGCACGGCGGTCAGCGCGGCGGCGATCAGCCCGCCGGTGCAGCTTTCCGCGGTCGCCAGCGTCTCTCCGGCGGATTGCAGCTCCGCCAGCAGCGTGGCGGCGTCCTGCAGCGTCGTCTCGGGCAGCATCAATCGAGGATCCCCGGATAGAGGCGGGTGAAGGCCAGCAGCCCCGCGGCGCCGATCAGCCCGGCCAGGATGTCATCCAGCATGACGCCGAAGGCGCCGGGCTGGGCATCCGCCCAGGAGATGGGCCAGGGCTTCACGATATCCAGCGCCCGGAACAGCGCGAAGGCCAGGAAGATGCCGGGCAGCGTGGCGGCGGGCAGGGCGGCCAGCACCAGCAGCATGCCCGCGCCCTCATCCGCCACGAACCAGCCGGGGTCTTCCGTCCGCTCGTCCAGCACCTGCGTCGCGGCCCAGTAGCCCGCGATGGCGATGACGATCGCCAGGCCCAGGCACCAGGCCGGCCCGGCCAGCGCCATCGGCAGCACCACCAGGCTGCCCCAGGTGCCGGGGCCGGGGCGCAGCCGGCCCGCGCCACCCAGCGTCGCCACCAGCATCGCCGGCGTCACGGGATGGAATCCAGGAAACGGTCCAGCGCGGCGATGGCGAGCGGTTCCTCCAGCGTCGGGCAGTGGCCGGTGCCGGGGATGTTCACGAACTCCAGGCCGGGGCGCTCCTCGCGCATGCGCCGGGCGGTCTCGGCGGATAGCAGCTCGGACAGCTCGCCCCGCAGCAGCAGCGTCGGCGCATGGGCCAGCGCGCCGAAGGGGCCCCAGAGGCTGGGCAGAGCGCGACCGCCCTGCATGGCCTGGGCGATGCGGGTGTCCCAGCGCGGGTGCCAGCGCCCGTCATCGCCCTTCGCATAGGTGCTCGCCGCGAAGCGCCGCCAGCCCTCCTCGTCGATGGTCAGCGGCGGCAGCGTCGCCTTCAGGTGTTCCACGCAGCGATCCAGCGTCGGCAGCGCGGGATCGCGCGCGACGAAGTTCTGGACGTGGTCGAGCCCCACGGGTTCCAGCACCGGCCCCACATCGTTGAGCACGGCACCCGCGATGGCGCCGGGGCGGACCACCGCCGTGATCATGGTCAGGATGCCGCCGAAGCTGGTGCCGACGAAGACGGCGCGGTGGCAATGCAGCGCCGCCATGGCGTCCAGCACGTCGCGCAGGCTTTCCTCGATGGCGTAGCGGGACAGGCGGTCGGGCCGCGCGCTGTCGCCATGCCCGGCATGGTCCAGGCACAGCACGCGGCGCTTGCCGCCGTGCCGGTCCGCCAGCGCGGCGAAATCGTCGCTGTTCCGCGTGATGCCGGACAGGCAGAGGATCGGCGTGCGCGCCGGGTCGCCTGCGAAATCCTGGGCGGAAAGCCGCAGCCCGTCCCGCGCGCTGAAGAAGATCCTCACGGCCGGCCCTCCAGCAGCGCGGCCAGGGGATGGGGCAGGGATGCCGTCTCCGGGTTCCTCGCGCGGTACACCACGACGTTCTCGATCACGCGCTGGACGTAGTTGCGCGTCTCCGCGAAGGGGATCTGCTCGATCCAGTCCCGCACATCCGGCCCCGACGCCACGCGCGGATCGCCATAGGTGCCGAGCCATTCATCGACGCGCCCGGGCCCGGCATTGTAGGCGCCGGCCGCCAGCGGCATGGCGCCGCCATAGCGGCCCAGCATGTCGCTGATATAGGCGCTGCCGAGCCGCATGTTGTGCGCACCATCCGTCGTCAGCATGCCGAGCTGGTGCGGGATGCCGAGCCTGCGCGCAACTTGCGCCGCCGTGGAGGGCAGCAGCTGCATCAGCCCCCGCGCATTGGCGGAGGACACCGCCGTCAGGTCGAAATTGCTCTCCTGCCGCGTGATGGCGTTGACCAGCGCGGCCTCCGCCCCATCGGGCGGTGCGGGGTAGGGGGTGGGCCAGCCATCCTCCAGCAGGATCACGCCATCGGCGCCGGCGCGGCGCGCCACCCAGACGGCGTGATCGGGCCGCCGGATCGCGACGGCGAGGCGCGCGATCAGCCAGCGGTCGCCGGCATCCGGGGAGAGGTCCTCCATCCGCAGCAGGAAGACCCGCGCGCGGTCGGACTGGCCGAGATCGGCGAGCGTGATGACCGCCCGCGCCATCTCCCGCCCGATGAAATCCGTCGCGACCTGGGCGGAGGGCGCGGGGGAGGGGTGGCGCGTGATCCGCGCGCTCATCTGCGCCGGCGCCTCGCCCAGCGCCAGGCTGGCGAGCTGGCCGTAATAGGCCGTCGGCAGCGCCGCCGCTTCAGCCCATTGCACGCGCGCCTCCGCGGTGCGGTTCTGCGCCGCCAGCGCCAGGCCCTGCCAATAGGCCGCGCGGGCGCGGGTGATGACGGAGACGCTACCCTCCGCCACCCGGGCGAAATGGCGCTGCGCGCCCGCGGCGTCACCCAGGCGCCGCAGCGCGATGAAGCCGGCCAGGAACTCGCCCTCCTGCCGCGGCTCCCCGGGCTCCGCCTGGCCATGCCCGGCGGCGACCCGATACGCATTGGTCGCATCGCCGAGGCGGAGCAGCTTGCGCGCCAGGATCTGGCGTTCCTGCCAGATCCAGCGCGCGGCCTCCGGCGCCAGGTCGCGCTGCAGGGGCTCGGCCGCGATCCAGATGGCGGCGGCCTCCGCATCCCGGTCCTTCCGGCGCAGCATCCGGGCGCGGTCATGGGCCAGGCCGATGTCGCGGCCGCGCGCATCCCCCTCCCGGTCCGCGCGGAAGGCGAGGCGCGCCTCCGCGATGGCGCGGCGGGCGGGGTCCAGCCGGGGCATGGTGCGGCCGGCGGCGCTGGCCTGGTTCTCCCAGATCAGCCGGTCCACGCGGCGCCAATGGTCATCCGCGGTCAGGATGGCGCCGTTGCGTTCCAGGAAGGCGGCTTCCGTCGCCGCATCGGCGGGGCCGTCCCGCCAGGCGGCGCGCAGCATGGGCGCGGCCTGCGCCGCCTGGCCGGCGCGGCCCAGCGCATCCGCGAAGCGCTGCGCGCCATCCAGCGTGCGGGGCGGGCTGCGCGTGAAGTGGCGGAGCACGAGCGCGTCATCGGCCTCCGCCACCAGCAGTTCCTCCGCGCGGCGGGCGATGGTCTCGGGGAAGGGCCAGGCGGGGTTCTCCTCCAGCCAGGCCAGCGTCTCCCGCGCGCTGGCGCCGGACCCGCGCGCCTGGATGCGCCACCAGGCGACGATCTTGCGGGCCAGCGGATCGGCGGCCAGCGCCACGCTCTCGGCTTCCAGGAAGCGGTTCTGCTGGGCCGCGGCCAGCGCCTGGCGGCCGGCGAGGCGCGCGCCCTCGCTCGCCCAGGGCTGGGCGGCGGCAGGCAGGGGAAGGAGGAGGGGCAGGAGCAGCAGGATGCGGCGCATGGGCCGGGACCATAACCCGATCCGGCGCGGATTCCCCATCCCCACCCGCGCCACCGCGCTCCACCTTGCCCCGGCGCGGCCGCGCCACTAGGTTCCACGCCCCACACGAGGCATGGATAGAAGCAAGATGTTCAGGGGTTCGCTGGTCGCGCTGATCACGCCCATGCAGGCCGACGGGTCCCTGGACGCGAAAGCCTTCTCCGACTTCGTCGAATGGCAGATCGCCGAGGGCACCCAGGGCATCATCCCCTGCGGCACTACGGGCGAGAGCCCGACGCTGTCCCATGCCGAGCATCACCAGGTCGTGGACCTCGCCATCAAGGCCTCGAACGGGCGCGTGCCCGTCATCGCCGGCACGGGCAGCAACAGCACGGCGGAGGCGGTGGACCTGACGCGCCACGCCAAGGAAGCGGGCGCGGACGCCGCGCTGGTGGTGACGCCCTACTACAACAAGCCGACGCAGGAAGGGCTCTACCTGCACTTCATGGCCATCGCGGATGCGGTGGACCTGCCCATCATCATCTACAACATCCCGCCCCGCAGCGTGATCGACATGACGGTCGAGACGATGGCGCGGCTGGCGAAGCACCCGAACATCATCGGCGTGAAGGACGCGACCGCGAACCTGACGCGCCCGCTGCACACCCGCGCCGCCTGCGGCCCGGATTTCTGCCAGCTGAGCGGGGAGGACCACACGGCGCTCTCCTACCTCGCCGCCGGCGGGCATGGCTGCATCAGCGTCACCGCCAACATCGCCCCCCGCCTGTGCCGGGAGATGCATGACGCCTGGGCGGCAGGGCGCATCGCCGACGCCATCGCCATCCAGGACCGGCTGGTGCCGGTGCATGACGCGATGTTCTGCGAAACCTCCCCGGGCCCGGTGAAGTACGCCGCCAGCCTGCTGGGGCGCGGGACCGACCATTGCCGCCTGCCCCTCGCGCCGACCTCCGATTCCACCAAGGCGCGCGTGCGCGCCGCGATGACGGGAGCAGGGCTGCTGAACTGAGCGCCCCGCGCCCAGTCGCCCGGACAGCATGGCGGAACCCCGCAAGAAAGGCCTGATCAGCCACGGCATCGCCTCGCAGAACCGCAAGGCGCGCTACGACTACAAGATCGGCGACACGATCGAGGCCGGCATCATCCTGGTGGGGCCGGAGGTGAAGAGCCTGCGCGCCGGCCGCGCCACGCTGACCGAAGCCTGGGCGGGGGAGCGGGACGGGGAGATGTTCCTGTTCAACGCCTATATCCCTGAATGGCAGGCGGGCAGCTACGTCGCCAACTTCGAACCCCGCCGCCACCGCAAGCTGCTGCTGCACCGCAAGCAGGTGCGGGACCTCTCGAGCGCGATCGCGCGGGACGGCATCACGCTGGTGCCGCTGCAGATCCACTTCAACGAACGCGGCATGGCCAAGGTCCTGCTGGGCGTCGGCGAAGGCAAGAAGAAGCACGACAAGCGCGCCGCCATCGCGGACCGCGACTGGCAGCGGGACAAGGCGCGGCTGATGCGGAACCGGGGGTAGCGCCGGGGAACAGGGCTCCGCCCTCTTCCCCGGGCCACCAGCGCCAACCCCTCGACATCCCCGCCCCAGCCGCGCCACGCTCCGCCTGCTGATCGGGGGCGTGCATGCGGCTGGCTGCTCTGTTTCTCGCGCTGATCCTCGCCGGTTGCGCCGCGGCGCCGGCGGGGCGGGAGGAGGTGCACAGCGTGCCCATCCCCGGCGCCTTCCAGGCCATCGTGGTGAAGCTGTGCCGGCCGGGCGTGCCGGGGGTGGTGCCGCTGGCCGTCATCAACCATGGCTCGCCCGCCCAGGCGGCGGACCGGGCGACGGCGCGGCTTGCGGATTGCGGGGCGGAGGCGGTGACCTGGTTCACCCGGCGCGGCTTCGCCGTGGCGCTGCCGCTGCGCCGCGGCTATGGCGAATCGGGGGGCGACTGGGCGGAGGGCTTCGGCCGCTGCGCCGACCCCTTCTTCGCCCCGGCGGGGCGGGAGACGGCGCGGGACATCCGCGCCGCGATCGACTTCGCCATCGGCCTGCCGGACATCCGGCCGGAGGGGGTGCTGGTGGTGGGCCAGTCCGCGGGCGGCTGGGGCGCGCTGGCGCTGGCGGCGGAGGATCCGCCCATGGTCGGCGCCCTGGTCAGCCTGGCGGGTGGCCGCGGCGGCTGGGCGCAGGGGCGGGCCAACACCAATTGCCGGCCGGAACGCCTGGTCTCCGCCGCCGGGGAGTATGGGCGGACGGCCCGGCTGCCGATGCTGTGGGTCTATACGGCCAATGACAGCTTCTTCGATCCGGACCTGGCGCTGGCGATGCACCAGGCCTTCACGGCGGCGGGCGGGGCGGCGGAGCTGGAGATGCTGGGCCCCTTCGGCCGGGACGGCCATTCCCTGTTCTTCGGCCCGGGCGGCAGCGCCGTCTGGGGCCCGGTGGTGGAGGCCTTCCTGACCGCGAACGGCTATGCGCCGCGTTCTGCGACACGGTGATGGCACCGGCCTTGCATCCGGCGGCGGCCGTGACACGTAAGGCCGCCGAGGAGCAACGCGATGGATGAGGGTGACGAGGTCCCGCTGACGGGCAGGGTCCGGGACAAGCTGGTGGAGACGAAGCAGGGCTGGGCGCGGGACGGCCGGCTGCTGACCGGCACGACCAGCTCGCCCGATCGCGACCGCCTGCCCCCCGGCCAGCGGCTGGTGACGGATTTCCCGGTGCTCGACCTCGGCGTCCAGCCCAACGTGACCCGCAGCAATTTCCGCCTGCGGGTGGAGGGGCTCTGCGCCGCGCCGCTGCGCCTGACGCTCGACGAGTTCATGGCCCTGCCGCAGCAGGAACGGGTGAACGACATCCACTGCGTGACGCAGTGGTCCCGCTACGACAATGCCTGGCAGGGCGTGCCGGTGCTGGACCTGCTCGCCATGGCGCGGCCGAAGGCGGAGGCGCGCTTCGTCGCCTTCACCAGCTATGACGGCTACACCACCAACCTGGCGATGGAGGATTTCGCCAGGCCCGAGAACCTCTTCGCCCATTCCTGGGAGGGTTCGCCGCTGGAGCGCCGGCATGGCGGCCCGGTGCGGCTGGTGGTGCCCCATCTCTATTTCTGGAAGAGCCCGAAATGGATCACCCGGGTGGAATTGCTGCGGGAGGACCGGCCCGGCTTCTGGGAAGTGCGCGGCTACAGCAACCGGGGCGACCCCTGGACGGAGGAGCGCTATGCGTGACGTCATGCCCCGGGATGCGGGACCCGCGGCGCCGGCCATCGGCCGGCGTGTGCTGCTCGCGGTGCCGCTGCTGATGGCGGCCGGGGCCAGCGCCCAGCCGGCGCAGACCGCCTTCGACTTCGCGCTGGACAGCCTGGATGGCGGCCCGCTGCCGATGGCGGAGTTCCGCGGCAAGGCGATGCTGGTGGTGAACACCGCCAGCTTCTGCGGCTTCACGCCGCAATACACGGGGCTCCAGCGGCTGCATGACCGCTACCAGGCGCGGGGCTTCCTGGTGCTCGGCGTGCCGTCCAACGACTTCAACCAGGAAAGCCGGGACGCCGCGCGCATCAGGGAATTCTGCGAGACCACCTACGGCATCACCTTCCCGATGGCGACGCTGACCAGCGTGCGCGGGCCGGCGGCGCATCCCCTCTTCGCCTGGCTCGCCGCCCGCGCCGGCGGCCCGCCGCGCTGGAATTTCCACAAGTACCTGGTGGGGCGGGACGGGCGTTCGGTGCGCGCCTTCCCGACCTCGACCGAACCGGACAGCCCCGTGCTGACGCGGGCGGTGGAGGCGGCGCTGGAGGGGCGGCCGCTGGTGTAGCGGGCGGGCGCAACTCTGCGCCGTCACCTCCGTTGTTGCGGCATCAGCAGCGGAGCAAGCCCCATGAACAGCATCGTCTATATCGTCGGCGCCGTCGTCATCGTCCTGGCGATCCTGAGCTTCCTCGGCCTGCGCTGAGCGTCAGGGCGCCTCGTCCCAGCGCCGCCAGGCCCGGCGCATCGCCCAGGCGGCGGCGATGGCGCCGCCGAGCATCGCGGTGACCACCAGGGCCAGGACGAGCCAGGCGGGATCGACACGGTCGAGCGCCGACCCGCCCTTTGCATCATCCACCGCGACCGCCGCGGCCAGCAGCAGGATGACGCTGCCGAGGCCGCCGACCGGCAGGGCGATCAGGCCCTTGAACAGGGCACGTGACCGCCGGGTCGGCCGCCGGGCCTGCCGGTAGCCGAAGCCGGCGAGGAGGAGGGCCGGCGTGCCCGCCAGGATCCAGTGCAGCGCCTCCGGGCCGGCCCAGGCGGTGCCATACACCACGATATCCAGCACGAAGGCGGCGACGATGCCGCAGGCCAGGCCGAAGGCGCCGGCCTTGGCCGCCGGCTTCAGCGAATCGAACATGTCCGCCCGGCGTGCGGCCCCGGCCTGTTCCAGCAGCGCGGCCAGGCCTTCCGCCAGCGCCTCCGGCTTCTCCGGCCGGCCCTCCGCGGCGCCGGGCCAGGCCCGCAGCATCTGGGCGAGGCCCTGGCGCTCCGCCGCCATCAGCTGTTCATCCACCTGCCGCACCAGCGCGTCGAGCCCCTGGCCGAGCCGGGCCTCGCCCCGCCGTATCGCCTCCAGGATGTCGCTGCCGGGCACGTCGAGGGCCGCTACGCGATGCGCGCCAGCACGTCGGCGGTGACCGCCTCGAACATCTCCGTCGTCAGGCGGCCGGTATTCGTGTTGTAGCGGCTGACATGGTAGCTGTCGGCCAGCAGGCGGCCATCCGGCAGGGTGTGCACCGCGCCATGGGCGAATTTCAGCCGCGACATGGGCAGGCCATAGGCCTTCAGCAGCGCGTTATGCGCGACCAGCCCCAGCGCGATCACGGCGCGCAGCCGCGTCAGCGCCGCCAGCTCGGCCTTCAGGAAGCGGTTGCAGGTGGTGATCTCGGTAGGCGTGGGCAGGTTCTGCGGCGGCACGCAGCGCACGCCATTCACGATGCGCACGCCCTTCAGCACCATGCCGTCCCGCGGATCCTCCCGGTACTCGCCCTCCGCCAGGCCGAATTTCAGCAGCGTGGCGTAGAGCAGCTTGCCGGCATGGTCGCCCGTGAAGGGCCGGCCCGTGCGGTTGGCGCCGCGCACCCCGGGGGCGAGGCCCAGCACCAGCAGCCTGGCATCCCGCCCGCCCCAGCTGGGCACGGGCGCGTTGTGCCAGGCGGGCTCCTTCGCCCGGTTCTCCAGGCGATAGGCGACGAGCCTGGGGCAGAGCGGGCAGTCCCGCGGCGGCTCCGCCGCGTCCCGGGATGGCGCCGCCGGGTCGGCCGCCACGCTCACTCCGGCAGGTCCGCCACCGGGTCGCGGAAGGGCTCGGCCGGGGTCGCGCGGGGGCGTTCGGGCGCGCGGGGGGCGGGCACCATGCGGGGGCGGGGGTCCAGCTGGCGGCGGGTGATGTCGGGCGCCAGGTCGGCAAGGTCGATGAACTGGTCCGCCTGGCGGCGCAGCTCATCCGCCACCATGCCGGGCTGGGTGCGGATGGTGGAGAGGACGGAGACGCGCAGCCCCTGCTGCTGCACCGCCTCCACCATCCGCCGCAGGTCGCCATCCCCCGCCACGATCACCACATGGTCGAGCCGCGGCGCCAGCATCATGACATCGACGACGATCTCGACCTCGATGTTGCCCTTCACGCGGCGGCGGCCGGCGGCATCGGTGAATTCGCGCGCGGGCTTGGTGACGACGCTGTAGCCGTTGTAGCCGAGCCAGTCGACGAGCGGCCGGAGCGGCGAGTATTCGTCGTTCTCCAGCAGCGCCGTGTAGTAGGACGCCCGCACCAGCCGCCCGTGCCGCCGGAAGAAACCGAGGAGGTTCTTGTAGTCAACGTCGAAGCCGAGGTTCCGGGAGGCAGCGTAGAGATGCGCCCCATCGATGAACACGCCCAGCCTCTCCTGAGAATCGAATTGCACCGCGTGATCTTTCGCTCAAAGAGGGTGGAAAATAGCGGAAGACGCCGGCAGCGCCACCGTTGCGGTTCGGAAAACCCATGAAGTTGATCATCGTCGCCATCGGCGCGAACCTGCCGGGGCCCGATGGCGCGCCGGCGATCGAGACCTGCCGCCGCGCCGCCGCCGCGCTGGATCGCCTGCCGGGGTATCGCCTGGCTGCCCTTTCCCGATGGTTCGCGACGGCCCCCGTGCCGCCTTCGCCATCATCCCCGGACTACGTGAACGGCGTGGCGCTGCTGCGGCCCGAAGGCGACCGGGATGTGGCAGGGGACCCGGCGCGGCTGCTGCGGGCGCTGCAGGGGATCGAGGACGCCTTCGGCCGCGTCCGGCCCTATCCCAATGCGCCGCGGACCCTAGACCTCGACATCATCGGCGTGGGCGCGACGGTGCGGGATGCGCCGGACCCCATCCTGCCGCATCCGCGCGCGCATGAACGCGCCTTCGTGCTGGCGCCCTTGTGCGACGTGGCGCCGGGCTGGGTGCATCCCCGGCTTGGCCTGGATGCCGCGGCGCTGCTGGCGCGGGTGGGGGAGGCGGGGACGCGGCCCATCGGCTGACGGCCCGGCCCTTGCATGGAACCGCGCTTGCATCCGGCGGCCGGGATGGCTAGATCGGAGGTTCACCAGAGGCGGGGAGGGGTCCGTCCGCGCGCATCCGCGCCCGGCAAGGCCCCGCACACCCCGCGCGTTACGGAACTGGAGCCGCCATGGCACGCGTCACGGTCGAGGATTGCATCCTTCGGGTGCCCAACCGCTTCGAACTGGTGCTGCACGCAGCCCAGCGCGCCCGCAACATCAGCCGGGGCGAGGAGCTGACGGTCGAGCGGGACAACGACAAGAACCCGGTCGTCGCGCTGCGCGAGATCGCGGACGCGACCGTGGACCTGGATCTGCTGCAGGCCGACCTGGTCAAGTCCCTGCAGCGCGCGCCGGAGCCGGAGCCGGCGGAGGAGGAGGTCCTCGACCTCATCGCCACCGACGAGAACATCTTCGGCGTGATGGACGTGAACGAGGAGCAGGTGACCGACGGCGCCGGCCTCGAGGACCTCTCGGCCGACGACATCGAGGCGGCGATCGCCGCCGAGCTCGGCGGGAAGCGCTGACCGCGACAGCCTGCCGCGGGGGCCCCGCCCCCGCGACCCCTGCAACGGCCCCGGGAGGCCGGGCATGAACGCGCCCGGCCACCACCCCAACTTCGCGCCGGAAGGCCTGGCCTCCGGCATCTCCGACGCCACCGGCGCGGATCTGGCGCGGGAGGTGGTGGGCTACGACCCCCGCGCCGACGCGGCCACGATCGAGGCCGCCTACGCCACCGCCCGCGCCGCGCATGAAGGCCAGAAGCGGGACAACGGCGACCCCTACATCACCCATCCCGTCGCCGTCGCGCGCATCCTGGCGCAATACCGGCTCGACAGCGCCTCCATCGTCACGGCCCTGCTGCATGACGTGGCGGAGGACACGAAGGTCGGCCTCGCGGACCTCGAGCGCCGCTTCGGCAAGGAAGTCGCGCGCCTGGTGGATGGCGTCACCAAGCTGACGCGGCTGGAGCTGCAGTCCGAGCGCACCAAGCAGGCCGAGAATTTCCGCAAGCTCGTCCTTGCCATGAGCGAGGATATCCGCGTGCTGCTGGTGAAGCTCGCGGACCGGCTGCACAACATGCGGACGCTCCACTTCGTCCCGCAGGAGCACCGCCGCCGCAAGACGGCGCGGGAGACGATGGACATCTTCGCGCCGCTCGCGGAGCGCATCGGCATGGATGCGCTGAAGACGGAGCTGGAGACGCTGTCCTTCCGGGAGCTGGATCCCGACGCCTTCCAGACCATCGCCGCGCGCCGCGCCTTCCTCTACGGCCAGGGCGCCGACCTGATCGACGAGATCCGCGACGACCTGACCCATGTGTTCCGCGAGGCGGGCGTGGCGGTGGAGGAGCTGACGGGGCGGGAGAAGTCGCCCTACTCCATCTGGCTGAAGATGCACGGCAAGAAGGTGGAGTTCGAGCAGCTTTCGGACATCATGGCCTTCCGCGTCATCGTCGCGGACAAGGCGGCCTGCTACGCGGCGCTGGGGGCCGTGCATTCCGCCTATCGCGTCGTGCCCGGGCGGTTCAAGGACTACATCTCCACCCCCAAGCCCAACGGCTACCAGTCCATCCACACCGGCGTGACGGTGCCGGACAAGCGCAACGCCAAGATCGAGGTGCAGATCCGGACGCGGGAGATGCATGAGGTCGCGGAATACGGCGTGGCCGCGCATTGGATCTACAAGCAGGGCGGCCAGGCGGCGCGGGACAGCGGCAAGTTCCCCTGGGTGAAGGCGCTGCTGGACATCCTGGAACAGGCCGCCGAGCCGCAGGAATTCCTCGATGCCACGCGGCTCGAGCTGCATCGCGACCAGGTCTTCTGCTTCACGCCGAAGGGCGACCTGATCGCGCTGCCGCGCGGTTCCACCTGCGTCGATTTCGCCTACCAGGTGCACAGCCAGGTGGGCGACCAATGCGTGGGCGCCAAGATCAACGGCCAGATCAAGCCGCTGCGCACGCCGCTGGAGAATGGCGACCAGGTCGAGATCATCACGGCGCGCGGCGGCACGCCGAACCCGCAATGGGAACGCTTCGTCGTCACCGGCAAGGCGCGGGCGCGCATCCGCCGCTTCATGCACGCCGAACAGCGCCAGGCGCAGCAGCAGGAAGGCCGCGCGGCCATCGCCAAGGCCTTCCGCCAGGAAGGCGTGGAGTTCAGCGAGAAGCACCTGGACCCCGCGCTGAAGGCGCTGAAGCAGGCGAGCTTCGAGGAGCTGTGCATCGTCGTCGCCTCCGGCGCCGTCAGCCCGAAGGATGTGGTGCACGCCGTCTATCCGGAGCTGCGCGGCCCGCCGCGGCCGCAGGACGTGCTGCCCATCGCGCGGTCCCGCCCCCGCGCCGTGCCGCTGCCGCCGCCGGGCAAGGGCAACCGGCGCGACGTGGCGATGGGCGTCACCGGCCTGGTCGCGGGCATGCAGGTGAATTTCGCGGGCTGCTGCCACCCGCTGCCGGGGGACCGCATCCTCGGCATCGTCACCACCGGCAAGGGCGTCACCGTCCACAAGACGGATTGCCCCAACCTCTCCGGCTTCGCGGACAGCCCGGAGCGGTTCCTCGACATCGACTGGGACTATGCGGGCGGCGCGGGCAGCGGGCATGTCGGGCGGATCGACGTCATCACCGCCAATGACCGCGGCGCGCTTTCCGCCGTGACGGATGCCATCGCGCGCCAGGACGGCGCGATCGAGAACATGCGCATCGTCCATCGCGGCCAGGATTTCCAGGAGATCGCGATCGACGTGGAGGTGAAGGACCTCCGCCACCTCGGCAACATCATCGCCGCGCTCCGGGGCCTGACGGCGGTGGCGCAGGCCGAGCGCGCGAAGGGCTAGGACATGATCATCGGCCTCGGCAGCGACATCCTGGACATCAGGCGGATCGAGAAGACGATCGAGCGCTTCGGCGACCGCTTCCTGAACCGCATCTTCACGCCGGCGGAGCGCGCGAAGGCGGAGCGGCGGACGGAAAAGATCCGCGCCGCCACCTACGCCAAGCGCTACGCGGCGAAGGAGGCGGCGTCCAAGGCGCTCGGCACCGGGTTCCGGCAGGGCGTGTTCTGGCGCGACCTCGGCGTGGTGAACCTGTCCTCTGGCCAGCCGACCCTGCGGATGACGGGCGGCGCGGCGGCACGCCTGGCGCAGATCACGCCGCCGGGCCTGGTCAGCCATGTGGCGCTGACCATGACGGATGAGTTCCCCTATGCGCAGGCGATGGTCATCATCACGGCGGTGCCGCTGCCCCGCATGGCGATGCCAACGGGCGCGCCGGGGATCGCGGTTCCTTGACAGGGCAGGGGTGGGCAGGCTCTATCCGGAGCCGCAGCGACACCCCCGGCACGGGGGTTGGTCCATAGGATGCCCGCGAAAACTCCCTCCATGGTCAAGAAGCAGACGGGCGGCTGGCTCGAATCCACCAAGACCGTGGTCTATGCTGGGCTGATCGCCATCGGCATCCGCACCGTGGCGTTCGAACCCTTCAACATCCCCTCCGGCAGCATGATCCCGACGCTGCTGGTGGGCGACTACCTCTTCGTGTCCAAGTACAGCTACGGCTATTCGCGGCATTCCATGCCCTTCAGCCCGAACCTGTTCCAGGGCCGCATCTTCGGCAGCCTGCCGGCGCGCGGCGACGTCGCCGTGTTCAAGCTGCCGCGCGACAATTCGACCGACTACATCAAGCGCATCGTCGGCCTGCCGGGCGACCGCGTGCAGGTGCGCAACGGCGTGCTGCACCTGAACGGCCAGCCCGTGCGGCGCGAGCTGATCGGCCCCTATACGGTGGAGGGCGACGGCCCGCGCATCGTGGTGCGCGAATACCGGGAGTTCCTGCCGCCGCAGCCCGGCGTCGAGCCCCATGTCCACAACATCCTCGAGATGTCGGACGACCAGATCTACGACAACACCATCGAGTTCCGGGTGCCCGAGGGCCATGTCTTCGCCATGGGCGACAACCGGGACAACAGCCTCGACTCCCGTGAACAGCGCAACGGCGTGGGCTTCGTGCCGGTCGAGAACCTGGTGGGCCGGGCCGAGTTCATCTTCTTCTCCGTCGATGGCTCCGCCCGAATCTGGGAGTTCTGGGCCTGGCCGACCGCCATCCGCTGGAGCCG
Source organism: Falsiroseomonas ponticola (assembly GCF_016805305.1). Lineage (GTDB taxonomy): Bacteria > Pseudomonadota > Alphaproteobacteria > Acetobacterales > Acetobacteraceae > Falsiroseomonas > Falsiroseomonas ponticola. The sequence continues at coordinate 256,458 of NZ_JAERQN010000005.1, forward strand.
CCTGTTCAGCGCCGTCCGGTGACCCTGCCCGGTGACGACCCCGTGGAGGCGCTGGCGGCGCGGCTGCCGCACCGCTTCCACAAGCCCGAGCTTCTGCTCCACGCCCTGACGCACCGCTCCGCCGCCGATCCGAAGCGCTCCATGCTCGATTCGAACGAACGGCTGGAGTTCGTGGGCGACCGCGTGCTGGCGCTGGTCATGGCCGAATGGCTGGCGGAGCGCTTCCCGAAGGAGCGGGAGGGCGACCTCGGCAAGCGGCTCGCGGCCCTCGTCTCCCAGGATGCGCTGGCGCGCGTGGCGGCGACGCTGGGCGTGGCGGCGGCGCTGCGGGTGACGCCGAACGAGGAGAAGTCCGGCGTCCGCCACCGCGCCTCCGTCCTGTCCGACGCGCTGGAGGCGGTGCTGGGCGCGATCTACCTGGATGGCGGGCTGGAACCGGCCCGGGCGCTGATCCGGCGCGAATGGGATTCGGCGCTGGAAGCCCCGGTGAAGCCGCCATCATCCCCCAAGTCCCGGCTGCAGGAATGGACGCTGGGGCGCGGGCTCGGCCTGCCGGAATACCTGGCGGTCTCCGCGGCCGGACCTTCCCACCACCCGGTCTTCACCGTGCGCGCGATCGCGGCGGGGCGCGAGGCCGAGGGGCAGGGCGAGAACAAGCGCGCGGCCGAACAGGCCGCGGCCGAACGGCTTCTGGCACTTCTGGGGGCCAAATGAACGAGACAGTCGAACCCACGCGCTGCGGCCTGGTCGCCATCGTCGGCGCGCCCAATGCGGGCAAGTCCACGCTGGTGAATGCGCTGGCGGGCACCAAGGTCACCATCGTCTCCCCCAAGCCGCAGACCACGCGCTTCCGCATCCGCGCCGTGGTGATGGAGGGGCGCAGCCAGATCATCCTGGTCGATACCCCCGGCATCTTCGCGCCCCGCCGGCGGCTGGACCGCGCCATGGTCGCGGCGGCCTGGGGCGGCGCGCAGGATGCGGACCTGTCCGTCCTCATCGTCGATGCCCGCGCGGGGCTGACGGACGAGGTCCGCGCCATCGCGGAGAAGCTGAAGGGCAGCGGGCGGAAGCTGATGCTGCTGCTGAACAAGGCGGACCTGGTGGAGCCGCCGCGGCTGCTGCCGCTGGCCAAGGACCTCAACGACATCGTCCCCTTCGCGGAGACCTTCATGGTCAGCGCGCTGAAGGGCAGGGGGCTCGACCGCGTGAAGGCCGTGCTGGCGGTGAACCTGCCCGAGGGCCCCTACCTGTTCCCGGAGGACGACCTCTCCGACCTGCCGCAGCGCATGCTGGCCGCGGAGATCGTGCGGGAGCAGGTGCTGCGCCAGACGCATGAGGAAGTGCCGCACCACGCGACCGTCGAGACCGAGACCTGGCAGGAACGCAAGGATGGCAGCGCGCGGATCGAGGTGACCATCTACGTCACCCGCGCGACCCAGAAGGGCATCCTGATCGGCGATGGCGGGGCCAAGGTGAAGTCGATCGGCCAGGCCGCGCGGAAGGAGCTGGAGGCGCTGCTGGAGCGGCGCATCCACCTGTTCGTCAACGTCAAGGAGCGCGCGGGCTGGGACGAGGAAGGCGGGCGCATCCGGGCGCTGGGGCTGGACGATCCGGGATGACGCCCCGCGACTGTGACCTTTGAGCCACTAAACCGGTACTGTGACTTAAGCCGATTTAGCCGATTAAGCGCTTTTAGCACCGATTCACGCGATCCGGATTTGGGACAAATTCACGTCCCCCGCGCCGCAGGGCGGGCTGAAGGCGCGGATCGGGCGCTTGATGACTGGAACATAGCCGGAACACCGGCGCGCCGTCCATGGTTTTGTCACCGCCCCCCGCCCTGGGCCCGCCAGGCCGCCGCGATGCGGCCGATGCGGTCCTCCACCGGCGCCGCCACGGCGCCGCCCGGCACATCCCCGTTCCAGTGCCGCACCGGGCCACTGTCCAGGTGCACGAAGCCGCGCCGCGGATAGACGCCGACGCCACCACGGGCCAGCCCCCGCGCAAGCCCGGCCACCTGCTGCACCCGGGCGGGCGCGACTTCCAGATCGATCGCGCCGGCGCGGAGGTGCTGGCTGTCCCCCGCCCCATGCACCGCGGCGTTGATCGCCGGCGTGCGGTAGCCCGACCGCACCACCAGCGGGCCAGGCAGGCGCGCGGCCTCCGCCAGGTCGCAGAGGATGGCCAGCGCCTCGGCATCGAAGGCGCGCGGGCGGATCGCGGCGCTGTCGGCCAGCACGGCGGACAGCTCCGCCATGGCGCCGGGGTCGGGGGCGGTGCCGTCATGCCAGGGGCCATCGAACCGCGCGCCCGTATGGGCGTGGCGGAGCGACAATCGGCGGGGCGTGGCGGCATGGAGGGAGGGCGCGGCCAGGGTCAGGACCCCGGCGCCGAGGAGGATCAGGCGTCGCTTCATGCCCGGGATAAGCGCCGGCACGCGCGAATGAGCCCGGCGCTCACGCCCTCGGCACCGGCCAGGCCCTCACGATGCGCGGCGCGCTTGCCCCGGGGCCCGCGATGTGGAACCCCATCCGGCATGGAATGGGATGCCCCCGCCGTGGTGCTCGATGTCCGCCCGCATGGGGAGGGCGGCGCCATCGTCTCCGTCATGACCGAGGCCCATGGCCGCCACGCCGGCCTGGCCAAGGGCGGCACCTCCCGCGGCCAGGCCGCGCTGTGGCAGGCGGGCAACCTGGTGGAGGCGCGCTGGGTGGGCAGGCTGGCCGACCAGCTCGGCGCCATGAGCGCGGAGATGGTCCACCCCGCCGCGGCGCTGGCCATGGAGGACCCGCTCGCGCTCGCCGCGCTGCGCGCCGCCTGCGCGGTCGCTGAAGGCGCGCTGCCGGAACGGGAGGCCCATCCCCGCATCTTCCACGGCCTGGTCGCCTTCGTGGCGACCCTGGCGCGCGACACCGCCCTCGCCCTGCCCGACCTGGTGCGGTGGGAGGCCGATCTGCTGGCGGAACTCGGCTACGGGCTGGACCTGGCGCGCTGCGCCGTCACCGGCGGGACGGAGGATCTCGCCTTCGTCTCGCCCCGCAGCGGCCGCGCCGTTTCCGAGCCCGCGGCCGGGGAATGGCGGGACCGGCTGCTGCCGCTGCCGCGCTTCCTGCTCGGCCAGGGCCCATCAACCGCCGCCGACTGGGCGGCGGGGCTGAAGCTTACCGGCCACTTCCTGGCGCGCGACGTCTTCGGCGTGCAGCACAAGGGGCTGCCCGCAGCGCGGGAGATGCTGCTGGACCGCGTCGCCGCCGCCACCTGACCCATGCGTGGCGGGCTGCCCGGGGAAGCCCCCGGCGCAAGGCCCCCCGCCTTGTGGAACATCCTTCCGCGGGCGACGCTTCCGCGATGCGAAACATCCCCCGCGCGGCCATCCCCATCCTGATCGCGGCGGCACTCGCCCTGGCGCTGGCGAACGGCATGCGCCAGAGCCTGGGGCTGTTCCTGCAACCCGTGACCAGGGACCTCGGCATCGCGGTCGCGGACTTCACGATCGCCATCGCCATCCAGAACCTGGCCTGGGGCATCGCCCAGCCCTTCGCCGGCGCCGTCGCCAGCCGCTTCGGCTTCCGGCCCACCATGCTGGCGGGCGGCCTGACCTACGCCGCGGGGCTGGCCCTCTTCGCGCAGGCCCAGGGCACCTTCGCCATCATGATGGGCGCCGGCCTGCTGATCGGCATCGCACTCGCCGCCACCGCCTCCGGCATGGCGATGGCCGTGGCCTCCCGCCCCGTGCCCAACGCCGCGCGCAGCACCGTGCTCGGCCTGGTCTCCGCCCTCGGCTCCACCGGGCCGCTGATGGCCGCCCCCATCGCCCAGGGGCTGATGGACGCCTTCGACTGGCGCGCCGGCGCCATCGGCCTGGCGCTGCTCTCGCTCTGCCTGCTGCCCGCCGCCTGGATCGCGGGGCGCGTGGACGCCACCCCCGTGCCGCCCAGCCGGGGCGGCGATACCTCCGCCGCCGTGGCTGCGCGCGCCGCCTTCCGAAACGGACCCTTCCTGATCATGGCCGGGGCCTACTTCGTCTGCGGCCTCCAACTCGTCTTCCTGACCACGCACCTGCCCTCCTACCTCACCATCTGCGGGCTCGACCCGATGCTGGGCGCCACCGCCCTCGGCGTCATCGCCGCCTTCAACGTGGTCGGCAGCCTGTTCTTCGGCTGGGCGGGCGGACGATGGTCCAAGACCCTGCTCCTCGGCCTGATCTACGTCACGCGGTCCCTCGTGCTGGCCTGGTACTTCGCGATCCCGCCTTCCCCCACCTCCACCCTCGTCTTCGCCGCCATCATGGGGTTCCTCTGGCTCGGCGTCGCACCGCTCATCTCCGGCGCCGTCGTCGAGATGTTCGGCCTGCAATGGCAAGCCATGATCCAGGGCTTCGCCTTCGCCAGCCACCAACTCGGCAGCTTCACCGGGGCACTGGGCGGCGGCCTGATCTTCGACGCCATGGGATCCTACACCCTCGCCTGGCAAGCCGGCGTCGCCATGGGCCTCACCGCCGGCACCCTGCAAATCCTGGCGTCGATCCCGCGCGGACCGAGGGCGCGCCCCGCGGCGGCGTGACGGGGGGCGCGGGTTGGAAGCCCCGGAGAGGGGCTGCGCGCCCCTCTCCGGACCTCTCCCGCGCCAGGGGGCAACGGCCCCCTGGACCGCGAGGTTATCGGGGGATGGAGGGAGGGGCGCCGCGCGCGTTCCGGCCAGGCGGTCGCTCCGTGCCCCTCCCTCCATCCCCCGATCTCATGGGTTCAAAGGGGCCGCTGCCCCTTTGCGGGGAAGGGGTCTGGGGAAGGGGCGGAGCCCTTTCCCCAGGGGCCACCGCCGCGCGCCCCCGTCACACCCCCGCGAAGGGCTCGTCCACGCTCCGCGCGGGTTCCGTCAGCCAGGAGGCGCCGGTGGCGGTGATGGCGATGTGGTCTTCCAGGCGGATGCCGAATTCGCCGTAGATGGCCATGGTGGGTTCGATGGAGCCGGTGTTGCCGGGGGCGAGGGGTTGGGTGTTGCCGCCGACGAAGTAGGGGGCTTCGTGGACGTCCATGCCGATGCCGTGGCCGGTGCGGTGGGGCAGGCCGGGGACCTTGTAGCCGGGGCCGAAGCCGGCGGCGGTGATCACGCCGCGGCAGGCGTCGTCGATGGCGCTGCAGGGGGCGCCGGGTTTCGCGGCGGCGAAGCCGGCGGCCTGGGCGCGCTTGGTGAGGTCCCAGATCTCGCGCTGGCGGGCGGTGGGGGTGCCGAAGACGTAGCTGCGGGTGATGTCGGAGACGTAGCCGTGGAGTGGCGCGCCGACGTCCACGAGGACAACGTCGCCCTCCTTCAGCGTCTGCGGGTAGGGCACGCCGTGCGGGTAGGCGGAGGGTTCGCCGAAGAGGACGATGGAGAAGGCGGGCCCGGCGTCGAAGCCGGCCTTGGCGTGGGCGGCGGCGAGGAAGGCCTGCACCTCGGTGGTGGTGACGCCGGGCTTGAGGGCGCGGGCGGCGGCGGCCTGGATGCGGAGTGTCATGCCCATGGCCTGGCGGAGCAGGGCGATCTCGTGGTCCGACTTCTGTTCGCGGAGATGGGAGGTGACGGGTTTGCTGGCGATGAAGTGGTGGTTGGGGAGGGCGGCGCGCAGGCCTTCGGCGACGAAGACGCGGGCCATGTCGTCGATCGCGATGGTGCCGCCGCTGATGTCGGATGCGCGAAGGATGTCGCTGAAGAGGGCGTAGGGGTCCTGGTCTTCCTCCCAGCCGCGGACCTCGCCGGGCAGGGCGAGCATGGTCTTGAGGCGCTCGACCTCGAATTCCGGGCAGAGATAGGTGAGGGGGCCGCGGACGGGGAGGACGGCGCCGACGGGGCGTTCGGACTGGCCGTGCTTGAGGCCGGTGAGCCAGGTGAGGTTGGTGGTGCCGTCGAGCCAGAGTGCGGAGATGCCGAGTTCGGCCATCCGGGATTGGGCGAGGGCGACGCGCTTCGCGTGGTCTTCCGCGGTGATGGGCGGGACGGCGTCCCGTTCGTTTTTGATCGCAGCCAGTTCGGTGGCGAAGTCCGATCCGCCGACGCCGGTTGTCATGCTTCTTTCTCCAGTTCCTCGCGCAGCATTTCGAGCCGCAGCCATTCCTCCTCCGCCGCGTCGCGTTCCGCCTGCTTCTTGGCGAGCAGGCTGGTGCGGGCGGCGAAGCCGGCGGGGTCCTTCGTGTAGAGGTTGGGATCCGCCAGGGCTTTCTGCAGCGCCGCCATTTCCCGTTCCAGCTGGGCGATGCGGTCGGGCAGGGTTTCGAGCGCGTGCTTGTCCTTGAAGGACATTTTCGCGCGGGCGACGGCGCGCGGGGCTTCGGGGGTGGTGGTGTCGCGCGGGGCCGTGGCGGCGGCGGCGATGGCGCGGGCCTGCACGCCGCGGCCGCGCTGCGCGACCATGTCGGAATAGCCGCCGGCATAGTCCTGCCAGCGGCCATCGCCTTCATAGGCGATGACGTTGGTGGCGACGCGGTCGAGGAAGTCTCGGTCGTGGCTGACGACGATCACGGTGCCCCCGTAATCCGCCAGCAGTTCCTGCAGCAGGTCGAGGGTTTCGAGGTCGAGGTCGTTGGTGGGCTCGTCGAGGACGAGGAGGTTGGAGGGCGTGGCCAGCGCGCGCGCCAGCAGCAGCCGCCCGCGTTCGCCGCCCGAGAGCGCGCCGACGGGCGTGCGCGCCTGTTCGGGGAGGAAGAGGAAATCCTTCATGTAGCCGATGACGTGCTTGGCCTCGCCGCCGATGCGCACCACGTCGCCCGATCCGCCGGTCAGCGCGGATTGCAGGGTGCTGGTGGGGTCCAGGCTTTCGCGCTTCTGGTCCATCGTGACCATCTGCAGCGCGGTGCCGAGGCGGATGGTGCCGCTGTCGGGCTGCAAGACGCCAGTCAGCATGTTGAGCAGCGTGGTCTTGCCCGCGCCGTTGGGGCCGACGATGCCGACGCGGTCGCCGCGCAGGATGCGCGTCGAGAAATCGACGACGACGGGCGGCTGGTCGCCGAAGCGCTTGTTCACGCCTTCGGCGGCGGCGACGAGGGTGCCGGACCCATCGCCCTCGGCGGCGGCCATCTTCACCTGGCCGGGCGCGGTGACACGTTCCTTGCGGCGCTTGCGGAGTTCGTGCAGGCCGGCCAGGCGCTTGACGTTGCGCTTGCGCCGCGCGGTGACGCCGTAGCGCAGCCAGTGTTCCTCCCGCACGATCTTGCGCGAGAGCTTGTGCGCCTGCTGCTCCTCATCCTCCAGCACCTGGTCCCGCCAGGATTCGAAACTCGAGAAACCCTGTTCGAGGCGGCGGGTGGTGCCGCGGTCGAGCCAGACCATGGCGCGGGAGAGGCGTTCCAGGAATCGCCGGTCGTGGCTGATGAGGACGAGGGCGCTGCGGAGCTGGCCGAGTTCGCCTTCCAGCCATTCGATGGCGGGCAGGTCGAGGTGGTTGGTGGGCTCGTCGAGCAGCAGGATGTCGGGCTCCGGCGCCAGCGCCCGGGCCAGCGCGGCGCGGCGCGCCTCGCCGCCGGAAAGGCGGCCCGGCTCCTCCTCACCCGTCAGGCCGAGGCCTTCGAGCAGCATGCGCGCGCGGTGCGGGTCATCGCCGGGGCCGAGGCCGGATAGGACATAGGCGCCGGTGGTGGCGTGGCCGGTGAGGTCCGGTTCCTGCGGCAGGTAGCGGATGGTGGCGCCGGGCTGGATGAAGCGCGTGCCGGCATCGGAATCGATGATCCCCGCCGCGATCTTGAGCAGCGTCGATTTGCCGGAGCCGTTGCGCCCGACGAGGGCCACGCGGTCCCCGGGCGCCACGGCGATCTCCGCGCCATCCAGCAGCTGGGTGGAACCGAGGCGGAGCTTGATGTCGCGGAGGTGCAGCAGCGGGGGCAGGGCCATGACGGGTGGGATGGGGGCGGCGGGAGGCGCCGTCAAGCGTGGGGGCTTGCGCGGGCGGCATCGCGGTGGTGCGGAAGTTGCTTAAGCTTGATCGGCCGGCGCGATGCGTGTCGGATCACGCGCCCCTCCCGGAGGACTCCCCATGCGCCGCCGCAGCCTGCTGACCGCCCTTGCGCTGCCGATTGCGGCGCCCGCCCTCGCGCAGGGTGCCTGGCCCAGCCGGCCCGTGCGCATCATCTCCTCCTCGCCGCCGGCCGGGGCGTCCGACATCCTCTCCCGCACCGTGGCGGCGGCGTTGCAGGAACAGACGGGGCAGTCCTTCCTGGTGGAGAACCGCGCGGGGGCGGGCGGCGTGGTGGGGTCCGACTTCGTCGCGAAATCGGCGCCGGATGGCTACACCTGGCTGACGACGAATGTCGGCCCGCAGGCCATCTTCCGCGAACTCGTGCGCAACATGCCCTACGACACGCGCAACGATTTCCGCCACGTCACCATCATCGGCACGCTGCCCGTGGTGCTGATCGTCAACAAGGACCTGCCCTTCCGCACGCTGGCCGAGTACGTCGCGGCGGCGAAGGCACGGCCGGGGGCGATCAACTTCGGATCGGGCGGCAACGGCACGCTGCATCACCTGACGGCGGAGCTGCTGAAGGCCGCGGCCGGCATCGACATCACCCATGTGCCCTATCGCGGCGCGCAGGCGGCCACGGCCGATGTGCTGGGCGGGCGGATCGAGGGGATGATCGACAGCCTGCCCTCGGCGGCCGTGCATATCCGCAGCGGGAATGTGCGCGCGCTGGCCGTCTCCTCCGCGGGCAGGAGCAGCGCCTTCCCGGAGATCCCGACCTTTGCCGAGAGCGGCTACCCGGGCGTGGTGACGACGAACTGGTTCAGCATCGCGGGCCCGGCGCGGGTGCCGGAGGAGATCATCCAGGCGATGTACGCGCAGCTCAAGCGGGCGCTGGAGAGCGGCGCGGTGCGGGAGCGCCTGGCGAGCATCGGCGTCGATCCCCGCGGCGACCCCCCGGACGTGACCCAGCGCTACATCCATGGTGAGATCGACCGATGGGGTGAGGTGGTTCGCCGCACCGGCGTGACGATGGATTGAACACGGCCATGACGACGTCCGAGGAACAGGCGGTGATGAACACCGCCGTGATCGACCACGCCTGGTCGCTGGTCGAGGCCTTCGGCCGCATGCGGCGGCAGGACCCGCAGGAGGCCGCGGCGGCGGGGGAGGAGATCGCGCGCCGCCTCGCGGCGCTCGGCCTGCCGGTCACGGTGCACCGGCCGCGGCTGTACCTGGCGGTGCCGAGGGACGCGCATGTGACGCTGGGCGGGCAGCGCTTCCGCGCGCGGCCGGCGCAGCTGGCGCAGACGGCGCCGGGGGGGCTGACGGCGCCGCTCGTCTTCGTGGAGAACCCGGTCGGCCCGCCGGCGGGCTGGACACCGGGCACGGCGGCGCAGTTCGGCGAGGGCTACGACCCGGCGCCGGGGGTGCCGGATGTGCGGGGCAAGCTGGTGCTGTTCCGGGGCATGATCCTGGCGGAGAGGATCCTGCATTTCGCGGCGCTGGGCGCCGCCGGCGTCATCGCGGTGAATCCCGGGCCCGACATGCATTGGGGCAGCGGCAGCGCCATCTGGGGCACGCCGGACCTGGATGACCTGCCCGCGCGCACGCCGATCCCGGGCTGCGCCGTCAGCAAACCCGATGGCGACGTCCTGATCGCGGCGGCGAAGCGGGGGGAAGCCGCGACGCTGACCACCATCGTGGAGGAAGGCTGGTTCGACCAGGTGCTGCCGGAAGTGCGCATCCCGGGCACGGAGCCCGACTTCGCCCTGCTGCACGGGCATTACGACAGCTGGGATGTCGGCGTCGGCGACAATGCCACGGGCGATGCCTGCATGCTGGAAGTGGCGCGCGTGATCCACGCCAACCGCCAGCACCTCCGTCGCGGCGTGCGCATCTGCTGGTGGCCGGGGCATTCCACGGGGAAGTTCGCGGGCTCCACCTGGTATGCGGATGAATACGCGCGCGACCTGGCGCGGCATTGCGTGGCCCATATGAACTGCGACAGCCCCGGCTGCCGCGATGCCACCGACTACCCGACCATCCCCTGGATGGCGGAGAACCGCGCCTTCGTCACCGATGCCGTGCGGGATGCGACGGGGAAGGTGGCGGGCGGCAAGCGGCCGACGCAGTCCAGCGACTTCTCCTTCAACAACCTCGGCATTTCCGGCTGCTTCTCCGCCTCCTCGCGCATCCCGAAGGCGGAGGTGGAGCGGCGCGGCTGGTATTTCGTCATGGGCAATGGCGGCAACACCGCCTGGCACACGGATCGCGACCAGATGGAGGTCGCCGATCCCGGCGTGCTGCTGACGGATATCCGCCTCTATGCGCTGGCGCTGTTCCGGCTGGCGACGCTGCCGGCCATTCCGCTCGACCCCGGCGCGCTGGTGGCCGATCTGCAGGGGCATCTGCAACGCTACGCCAAGGCGGCGGGGGATCGCTTCGATCTCTCCCCGGCGGCGCGGGCCTTTGACGATCTCGCGCGGCGCCTGCGGGACTTCGAGGCCGCGAACAGCGATCCGGCGGTGGCGACGCGCACGCGGCTTGCGGTGCTGCGCCAGCTCGTGCCGCTCGACTACACACGCGGCACGCGATACCGGCGCGACATCGGCCTGCCGGCGCCGCCGCTGACGCATCTGGCCGTGGCGGCGGAACTGGATCGCTACCCGCCGGCGGCGCTGGGCTTCGCCACCACCAGTCTCAGGCGCGGGCTCAACCACGTGCTGGCCGCGGTGGAGGCGGCCGCGGACGCCATCCCGTGACGGAGGCCTATGGCAGCCACGCCAACCCGGACCTGCTGTCCCGCATTCCCCTGGATGCGGCGCTGGTGCTGGATGTCGGCGCTGGGGCGGGGGGACTCGGCGCCGCCTATCGCCGCCGCAACCCGGCCGCGCGGCTCGTCGCGATCGAGGCGGACGAGGCGCTCGCCGCCGAAGCGGCGCGGCATTACGACGAGGTCCATCGCCTCGACATCGAGGCCACGGCCCCGCCCATCGCGCCGGGCACGCTGGATGCGTGGGTGCTGGGCGACGTGCTGGAGCATCTGCGCGACCCCTGGGCGGTGCTGAAGCGCGATGCCGCGCTGCTGGCCCCCGATGGCGTGCTGCTGGCCTGCGTGCCGAATATCGAGCACTGGTCCTTCGCCGCGCGGCTGCTGGCGGGGCGGTGGCGCTACGATGCCATGGGGCTGTTCGACCGATCCCATCTCCGCTGGTTCACGCGGGACGGGATGAAGGAGGCGCTGGAACAGGCGGGGCTGGTGCCGCTGGAAGCGGCGCCGCGCATCGTGGGGCGGGAGAAGGTGGAGACCTTCGCCCGCCAGGTGGAGCCGACGCTGCGGGCGATGGGCGTCGATCCCGCCGACTGGCTGCGCCGCAGCGCGCCGCTGCAATATGTCTGGCGCGCCACCAGGGCGGCGCCGAAGCCGATGGTGGTGGTGGCGCGCACGCTGAAGCCGGTTGGCGGCGTCAACGACGTGCGCGTGCTGGAACCCTTCGCCGCCATGGCGACGCGCCCGGGGATCGTGACGCGGGCGGGCATGGAGGCGGCGCTGCCGAAGCTCGATGCCGAGATCCCGCGCGTGATGGTGCTGCAGCGCCGGCTGCTGGATCATCCGGAGGCGCCCGGCTACCTGCGTGCGCTGCGCGCCACCGGCGCCGTGCTGGTGCAGGAATTCGATGACGATCCCGCGCATTGGCCCTCCATCGCCGCCAGCGGCAGCCTGGCCTTCCGGGGCGTGCATGCCGTGCAGACCTCGACCGCGCCGCTGGCCGCGCTGCTGCGGGAGCTGAACCCGGAGGTCGCGATCTTCCCCAATGCGCTCTCCGCCCTGCCGGAGCCGCGCAACTTCACGGATCCCGCCCGCCTGACGCTGTTCTTCGGCGCCATCAACCGGGAAGCCGATGTCGCGCCCTTCATCCCCGCGCTGAACCGGGCGCTGGCGGAGGCCGGTCCGCGGCTTTCCATCGCCGTGATGCATGACCGCCGGACCTTCGAGGCGCTGGACACGCCGCACAAATCCTTCGCGCCTCTGGCGGACTACGCCACCTATCGCGCCGCCATGGGGCGCTGCGAGCTGGCCTTCCTGCCGCTGGCGGATACGCGCTTCAACCGCATGAAGTCGGACCTGAAGGCGGTGGAGGCGGGGGGCCATCGCCTCTGCTGCCTGGCGAGTCCCACGGTCTATGAGGGCAGCATCCGGCACGGGGAGACGGGCTTGATCGTCCGGTCGCCGGAGGAGGTGGTGGCGGCGCTGCGCGACCTGGTCGCGGACCCCGCGCGGGCGCGGGCCATGGCGGATGCCGCGCATGGCTGGGTGAAGCGGGAGCGGCTGCACGCGCACCAGGTGGCGGCGCGCATCGCCTGGTATCGCGGGCTGTGGGAGCGGCGCGCCGAACTTGACGCGGCGCTGCTGGAGAGGGTGCCGGCGGTGGGGTAGCGCCCTACCGCCCCCATTGCCATTCCATGGAGACGCCGACGCGCTCCCCCGCCTCGCGGTCGCCGGTCTCGGCCTCCACGCGGATGCGGGGCGTGAGGTCCACGCGGACGCCGACGCGCGACGATCCGCTATCCGTGCCCTGCCGCACGCCGACATAGACGCCATCGGCGATGTAGCGGCCGGCTTCCAGCGTCGGCCCGTTGCGGTCATCGGCGCTGGTGGTGCGCGACGCATTCTCCCCGCCGCCGCCCACCGCCAGCCGGTCCAGCGCGAAGGTGCGGCGCAGCCGGTCCAGCACGCCCGTCGCCCCGCCGCCCGCGGCGCCCGTGGCGCCGAGGATGGCCTGGGCGAGCTGCGCGCCCTCGAAGGGGCTGAGGTCGCTGACCGGGCGGTCGAAGAGCAGCCGGGCCAGGATCTCGTCCTGCGGCAATTCGGGGGAGGAGTTGAAGCCGATCTGCGGCGCATTCGCGGGCCCGGTGACGGTGGCGCGCACCGTGGTGCTGCCGGCCTGGCTGCTCGCCTCCAGGTCCAGTTCCGGGATCACGCCGCCCTGGAAGTCGAGCCGCCCGCGGCTCAGCGTCAGGCGCCGCGCCAGCACGCTGATCTCGCCCCGGCGCAGCGTGATGTCGCCGCCGATATCGGGCGCATCGGCGCGGCCGCCGATCTGCAGGCTGCCGCCGAATTCCGCATCCACGCCGCGGCCGCGGACGAAGATGTTGCGCGGCGCCTCGATCCTGAGCGCGAGCGTGATGGGGGCGGAGGGCTCCTCCGCCGACTGCCGCGTGCGGCGGGGCGGCGGGGCGGGGCGGCCGGGCACGCGGCCCACCTCCGTCACCGGGCCCAGGCTGCGGACGGAGCCCGGCAGCTGGTCCGGGATGCGGATATCCATCCGCGCCACGCGGATCGGGCCCGCGATGGTGAGCCCCGTGCCGACCGCGCCGGTGACGGTGATGGCGGCATCCAGCGTGGCGCGCACCAGGTCGCTGGCCACGGGCTGCGCGGCATCCGCCCGCAGCGACAGGTCCACCGGGATGCCATCCGCCAGCGGGTCGACGCTGCCCGCCAGCGCGATCCGCCCCTGGCCCGCGGTGCGGCCCGAGAGGTCGAGCCGCAGCCGCGTGCCCTCCGCCCGGATGGTGCCGCCGAGGTCGGTGAAGGCGACGCCCAGCACCGCGTTGCGCCAGGAGCCGTTGGAGAGGCGTGCCTCCCCCGACAGGACCGGGGCGGCGAGGGTGCCGGAGGCGCGCAGCGCCACCGTGGCCCGGCCCGCCACGCGGTCGGCGCCCGCGGCCAGCAGCGGCCCGGCCAGGCCGCCGATATCGATGGGCCCGTCCAGCGCGCCCTCGATGCCCCCCTGGGCGTTGAGGCGGCCCGTGGCGGTAAGGCGTGTCTGCGGGCCGAGGCCGAGGGTGGCGCGCAGGGTGGAAAGGCCGGCGGCGTCGCGGCGGATATCGGCGGTCAGCTCCCCGGCCGGCAGGCCGCGCGTGGCGGCGGCGCGCAGGCCCTGGCCGCGCAGCGTGGCGGTGAGTTCGGGCGCGGTGACGCGGCCGGTGAGGCGCGCTTCCGCGGTGACGCGCCCGGCGGGCTCCACCCCCGGGGCGAGGGGCGCCAGCGTGGCCAGGTCCGGGATGGCGAGGCCGAGGCGGATATCCGCGCGTTCCGGGCCCCAGGCGCCTTCCGCGCGCAGCGTGGCGCCGCGGGCGGCCACCAGCGACAGGGCACCGATCTCGATCGCGCCATCGGGGCGCTGGGTGATGCGGCCGGGGGCGGCGAGGCGGATGGTCTCGCCCCCGGTCGTGGCCCGGAACACCGCGAGGTCGATGCGCCGGGCGCCATCGGCCTGGGTGGTGAGGCGGCCGCGCGTCTCGGCCTCGATCTCCAGGGCGCGGCCGGAGGCGCGGAATTCGGCGTCGGCGAGGGTGCCATTCACGCTGGCGGCGAGGTCCCGCGCCTCCACCCCGCCGGCCAGCAGGCGGGGGGCGGCGAGGCGGGCTTCGAGGTGCTGGGCGCCGTCGCGGCGCGTGCCGGTGGCGTCCAGCCGGAGGGCGCCCGCCAGGGGCTGGCCCGCGAGGGCGGAGAGCGGGGCGAGGTCAGGGGCGTCGAGCCGGGCCGTGCCCTCGAAGACCGGGCCTTCCAGGGTCAGCAGCCCCGCGGCTTCCAGCGTGGCGGGGCCGAGGCGGGCGCGGGCGGTGCGCAGCCGCAGCGCGCCCTCGCCCTCCGGCCCGCCTTGCAGGTCGAGCGCCAGGGGCAGGCCCTGGTAGCGGCCTTCCAGCGTCGCCTCCACCGCCGGCAGGGTGGCGGGGGTGGCGATGCGGGCATCGAGCTTCAGCGCCTCCAGCACCTGGCCGGCCGCTTCCAGCCGCTCGGCGGCGGCGGTGACGGTCAGGGTGGGGTTGGCGGCCTCCCCCCTGGCGGTGCCGGACAGGCGGAGCGCGCCGGCGACGCCGGGGACCGCGCCCTCCGCCGCCGCGACATCGGCGGCGAAGCGCAGGTCGAGCCTGGCGCCGGCCAGGCCGGAGGCTTCCGCCTGCAGGGCTGCGCCGCGCAGCGTCAGCAGCGCGATGCGGTCCGGCAGGGTGGCGCGCAGGCTGGCGCGGGGGGCGGGGCCGAGCAGCGCGGCGGCGGGGGCGATGCTGGTCGCGAAGCCTTCGGGCGCCAGGGTGACGTCGAGCGTGGGGGTGGCGAGGGGGCCCTCGGCCTTCACCGTCGCCTCCAGGCTGGTCCAGGACAGCGGCGCCCCGGCCAGCAGGGGGGCGAAGATGTCGCTGGCGGGCAGGGCCAGGCGGGCTTCGGCGCTGATGGTGCCGCCATCGGGCAGGAGGCGGCCGGAGGCTTCCAGCACGCCGGCGCGGCCGGCCAGGCGCAGCGCGGCCAGGTCCACCGCGCCATCGGGCATGCGGCCGGCGCGCAGGGCGACCTCCAGCGGCCCCGCCAGGGCGGCGAGCGGTGCCTCCAGCAGGCCCGACCCATCCACCCGGCCGGTGAGGTCGGCGCCGAGGCGCGTCGCATCCGGCGCGCGGATCGTGCCTTCCAGCGTCGCGCCCAGGCCCGGCCCGGCATCGGCGCGCAGCCGCAGCGCCGCGGCCTCCGCCGGGCCATCCAGTTCCAGGTCGAGCGAGGGGGCGCGGCCCGCGAGGCCGGCGATGCGCGCCACCGGGCCATCCGCCGCGCCGCGCAGCGTGACGCGGGCGAAAAGCCGGCCGCTGCCGGGGCGGAGCGAGGCTTCGAGGCCGAGCGCGTCCTCCGCCCCCAGCGCATTCACGTCCAGCGCCGCCGTCAGGCCCCAGGGGTCGAGCCGGGCATTGCCGGCGAGGCGCAGCGCGGCCGGGGTGCCGGCGAGGGCGGGGCCGATCTCGATGCGCGCGACCTCCAGCCGATCCAGCCGGATGCCGAGGGGGAGTTGCGGCAGGTCCGGGATCAGGGGGCCGGGGGGCTCGGGCGTGGCGGGCTCGGGCCCGGCTTCCGGCAGGCGGTGCAGGGCCAGGCGGTCCGCGGCCAGCAGCGTCACATGCGCCTCCCGCCCCAGCAGGGCGAGGGGATCCCAGGCGAGGCGGGCGCCCTCCACCTCCAGCCACACGCCCTGGCTGTCCGCCAGGGTGAGGCGGCCGAGCGCGAGGCGGCCGGGAAGCGGGCCTTGCAGCCCTTCCAGCGCCAGGCCCGGGACCTGGGCGGCGAGCAGGGCGGCGATGCGGGCGCGGCCCCCCTCGCTGTTGGCGTAGAGCAGCGCGGCCCCGATGGCGAGCACGGGCAGCAGCACCAGCGCCAGCAGCAGGCCGCCCGCCCAGCGCAGCCAGCGCAGGCGGCGGCGGGGCGGCGGCGTGGCGGGCGCCTCAGAAGGCCTGGCCAAGCCCGACATAGATGCCGTAGCCGGCATCCCCCTCCTGCCTGTTCAGCGGCACCGCGACATCCAGCCGCACGGGGCCGATCGCCGTCGCGTAGCGCACGCCGAGCCCGGCGCCGAGCCGCACATCGCTGAAGGATGGCGTTTCCCGCTGCCCGACGCTGCCGGCATCGACGAAGGCCACCATGCCGAAATTGCCGCTGACGCGCTGGCGCAGCTCGACCGAGCCCTCGACGAGCGAGGAGCCGCCATCGGGGCGGTTCCGCGCATCCCGCGGGCCGATGGACTGGTAGCTGTAGCCGCGCACGGAGCCGCCGCCGCCGGCATAGAAGCGCTTGTCCAGCGGCACGGCGCGGTCGGCGCCCACCAGGCTGCCCAGCGTGCCGCGCAGCGCGAGCACGGAGCCGCCATCGCTGGTGAAGTCGTGATAGGTGCGCAGCGTGCCGAGCGCGCGGACGAAGCCGCCGCCATCCAGCACATCCGCATAGGGCGTCGCCGTCACGCTGGCGCGGATGCCCGAACGCGGGTCGAGCAGGTTGTCCGTGCCGTCATACCGCGCGCCCAGCACCCAGCCGGCCAGGTGGAATTCCTGCCAGTTGCCGTCGCGGCCGATGCGCCCCGTCTCCAGGCTCGGCCCGGTCTGCAGCACCCAGCGTTCGCCGAAGGGGCGTTCCAGCAGGGCGGAGGCGACGATCGCGTCGCGGTCATAGGCTTCGAGGCGTTCGCGCAGCGCGGCCACTTCCGCCACCAGCGTGGTGCGGCCATCGATCAGGCCCGGGCGGCGGAGATTGGCGGCGATGCGGCTGTTCACATCCTCCGTGCCCCCGCCGGCGCCGAGGCGGGAGACGGTCGCCTCCAGGCGCAGGCGCTCCGCATTGCCGAAGGCGTTGCGGCGTTCGTAGTAGACGCTGCCGGAGGGGCCGTAATTGGTCTCGTAGCTGAGGTTGAAGCCGGCGGCGTTGCGCGGGCGGTCGGCCAGGGTGAAGGTCACGGGCAGGGCGCCCTGGTCGTCCAGCCGCTGGGCCGCGCGGGCGCGGACGCTGTCGAAGGCGCCGAGCGCCATCAATTCCCGCCGCGTGCGTTCCTGCGTGGCGGGGGCATAGGGCTGGCCTTCCAGCCGCCCCGCGATGCGCCCGACCAGGGCGCGGGAGACGGCGCTGTCCCCCGCGATGACGGGGGGCGCGAAGCGGGCGGCGGGGCCGGGGGAGAGCAGCCAGGTCACGTCCATGGCCTGCGCCTCATGGTCCACCACCACCTCCCGCTCCACCACCGCGGCCAGGGGGTGGCCGGCGCGGCGGAGGCGGTCGATCAGGTCGGCCTCCGCATCCAGCACCGGGGCGGATCGGGCCGGGTCCCCGGCGGCGAGGCCCTGGGGCGTGCCGAGCGCCGCGACGGCCGGGGCCTCCGCCGGCGTGGCGGCGCGCAGCGCGATGCGGCGCAGCGTGTAGCGCGGGCCGGGGTTGGGGCGGACCTCCACGGGCACGGGATCGCCGGGGGCGCGGGCGGCCAGGCGCTCCGCCAGGCCGGGGGTGGTGGCGGGCTGCCCATCCACCAGCACCGTGGCATCGGCGGCCCAGTAGCCTTCGGAGCGGAAGACATCGTCCAGCAGCCGGGGTTCCGCCAGCGCGCGGGCCACCAGGCCGAAGCCGTCCACCGGCGCTTCCTCCGCCAGGCGGCGCAGGCGGGAGGCATCGGAGAGCGGGCCGTCCAGCCCCTCCGCCCCGCTGGGCGCGATGGTGGTGGCGTAGGGAATGCCCGCCTGTTCCTGCGCCGCCCCGGGGCGCGGGAGCGGGACGGCGAGGAGAAGCGCCAGCGCCAGGACAGGAATGGGTTGCGGTCTTCTCACCATGCCTCAGCGCGGTTCGGGGGTTCCGGTTCGGTGCCGGCGCTTCGTCCGGCAGGGACAGGTCGGGATGGGGGCTGTGCCCCAGTTGGATGCATCAGGGGTGGAGCCTGCGGGGCGAAGCGGGTACCACTATGACATGGACACCGCATTCGCCGACACGCTGACGGCCTGGCGCCGCCACCTCCACGCCCATCCCGGCCTGACGCTGCAGGAAGGCGATACCGCCGCCTTCGTCGTGGCGAAGCTGCGGGAGATGGGGGTGGAGGAGATCACGGCCGGCTTCGCCGGGCATGGCGTGGTGGCGACGCTGCGCGGCCGGGCGGGCGGCGGGGGCAACCGCAGCGTCGGCCTGCGGGGCGACATGGACGCGCTGCCGATCCAGGAGATGAACGAGGGCCTGCCCCACCGCAGCACCATCCCCGGCGTGATGCATGCCTGCGGGCATGACGGGCACACCACGGCGCTGCTGGGCGCGGCGCGGCTGCTGCTGGCGGATAAGGGGTGGTCCGGCACCGTCCACCTGGTGTTCCAGCCCGCGGAGGAAGGCGGCGGCGGCGCCATCGGCATGGTGCGGGAAGGGCTGTTCCGGCGCTTCCCGATGGACCGCATCTTCGGCTGGCACAACTGGCCGGGCCTGCCCGCCGGCACCATCGCGGTGCATGACAAGGCGGTGATGGCGGCCGGCGCGCGCTTCGACATCACCTTCGACGGCCATGCCAGCCACGCCGCCCTGCCGCATCTGTCGCGGGACCCGATGGTGGCGGCGGGGCATTGCATCGTCGCGCTGCAATCGGTGGTGGGGCGCAACGTCGATCCGCTGGCGGGCGGCGTGGTCAGCGTGACGATCGTGGAAGGGGGCGAGGCGCAGAACCAGATCCCGGCCCGCGTCGTGCTGAAGGGCACGGCGCGCTGGCTGGCGGACAGCGCCGGCGTGACCATCAAGGAGGGGCTGCACCGCGTGGCCCATGGCATCGCCGCCACCTGCGGGGTGGAAGCCGCCGTGAACTGGAAGCAGGGCGTGGAGGTGACGGCCAACCACCCGGCGGAGCGCGAGCTGGCCGCCGCCGCCGCCGCCGCCGTGGCGCCGCTGCGCCGCGACGTGCCGCCGGCCATGACGGGCGAGGATTTCAGCTGGTTCCTGAAGGAGGTGCCGGGCGCCTTCGTCTGGATCGGCAACGGCCCGGCGGAGCATGGCCGGGAACTGCACAACCCGCGCTACGACTTCAACGACGAGATCCTGCCGGTGGCCAGCGGCTTCCTGGCGGAAGTGGCGAAGCGGGCGCTGGCGGGGGATTGAGGGGCCGCGAGGCCCTTCCCCCCGCCGGGCGCCCGGCCGGCGGCGCCTCAGCTCGCCAGCACCCGGGCGAGCCAGGCGCCACCCTCGCTTGCCGCGCGGCGCGCCGCCGCCACGTGGTTGAGCGAGCGCAGGAAGCCATGCGCGGTGCCGGGGAAGACCGCCTGGTCCACCGCCACCCCGGCGGCGCGCAGCGCATCGCCCATGGCGTGGTTCTCCGACGCCAGCACATCCAGCTCCGCGATGTGCAGCAGGCAGGGCGGCAGGCCGCGGAGGTCGGCGCGCAGCGGGCTGGCCAGCGGGTTCAGCCGGTCCGCGTGCCGGGGCAGGTAGCAGTCGAAGTAGAAGCGCATCTTCTCCCGCGTCAGGAAATAGCCCTCGGCGAATTCGCGGTAGGTCGGCGTGTCGAGGTCGGCGTCGAAGACGCCGTAGTTCAGCAGCAGGCCGCGGAGCTTCAGGGCCGGATCCGTCTCCCGCAGCAGCAGGGCGACGCCCATGGCGAGGTTGGCGCCGGCGCTGTCGCCCCCCACCACGATGCGGGCGGGGTCGAGGCCCCATTCGGCGCCATGCCTGACCACCCAGCGCACCACCGCCGCGCATTCCTCCAGCGCCTGGGGGAAGGCGGCCTCCGGGGAGAGGGCGTAGTCCGGCCCGATCACGGCGCAGCCGCCGGCGGCGGCGTATTCGCGCATCAGGCGGTCATGCGTGTCGATGCTGTTCCAGACGAAGCCGCCGCCATGGATGTAGACCAGCACGGGTAGCCCCGCGGCGGCGACCGGCTTGTGCAGGCGGCATTGCAGGCGGCGGCCGCGGATGGGCAGCCAGCGATCGGCCGATTCCGCCATGGCGGGGCCGCCCGCGGCCAGCGGGATGTTCAGCGCCTCCGTCGTCGCGCGCGCCTCGTCCAGCGGCAGCGTCAGCGTGATGGGCGGCAGCTTCGCGCCCTCGGCCTCCATCAACTGGTTGAAGGCGAGCATTTCGGGGTCCCAGCGCGGGTCCGGTGCGGGCATGATGGCGTCCTGGTTTCCTCTGCGCCGTCATCGGAAGCGTTAACGCGCCATGCCGCAAGCCCCCGTCAGGCCCCCGACATCGTTGGTTGTGCGGGGCCCCGGGCGGGGTTCATGCTGCGCCGCACCATGAGCCTGACCACCACCCTGATCCGCCGCCCCGCCGGGCGATTCCATGAAGAGGCGCTGTACCGCCCGCGCGATGTCGTGCTGGTGGCGGATCCCTCGCTGCCCGTCTCCGCCCTGCTGGCGGCCAACCTGGCGGGGGGCGGGTTCAAGGGCCGGCTCTCCGTGGTCGGCATGGCGGCGGAGGGGCTGGCCGAGGCGGCCTCCATCGCCGCGCTGCCGGAGCCGCCGGACCTGGCCGTGCTGTCCCTGCCGCCGGAGGCGCTGGAAGGCGCGATGCTGGCGCTGGCCGCGCGGGGCTGCCACGCCGCCATCGTGCCCGGCCAGGCGCCGGACCTGCCGGCGCTGTCGCGGCGGACGGGGGTGCGGGCGCTGGGGCAGGGCAGCTTCGGCGTCTGCGTGCCGGCGGTGGGGCTGAATGCCTCGCTCTCCCACCTCGCGCCCCGGCCGGGGAAGCTGGCGCTGGTCTGCCAATCCTCCGCCCTTGCCCGCGCCGTGCTGGACTGGGCGGAGGCGGAGAGCGTCGGCTTCAGCCATGTGATCGGCATCGGGGGCAATGGCGACCTCGGCTTCGCCCATGCGCTGGACTGGCTGTCCCGCGACCCCGGCACGGCGGCGATCCTGCTGGACCTGCGGCGCATCAAGAACCGGCGGATGTTCATCTCCGCCGCCCGCGCCGCGGCGCGGACGCGGCCGGTGGTGGCGATCCGCGCGGGCGGGCGGCTGGACGATCCCTCCGGCGTCACGGATGCGGTGATGGAGGCGGCGCTGCGCCGCGCCGGCGTGCTGCGGGTGGCGGGGCTGGATGACCTGCTCTCGGCGGCGGAGACGCTGGCGCGGGTGAAGCTGAACCCGCAGGGCGGGCCGGGGGACCGGATCGCGGTGGTGGGGAATGCCACGGGCCTCGGCCTGATGGCGGCGGATGCGGTGCTGGCCGGGCGGGCGCGGCTGGCGGAGCTGCCGGAGGCGGCGCTGGCGGCGCTGCGGATCGGCATCGGCGGCGGCTGGACGGGGCGGAACCCCATCACGCTCGGCCCCCGCGCCGGCACCACGCTGGGGGAGGCCGCCTCCATGCTGGCCGGGCTGCCGGAGGTGGATGCGGTGGTCGCCATGCATGCGCCCGTGCCCGGGGAGGATCCGGTGACGGTGGGCGCCGCGCTCTCCGCCGCCGCGCGGGCCACGCGCCGGGCGCCGGTGCTGGTGTGCTGGGCGGGGCAGCAGACGGCGGGCGCGCAGCGCGCCGGCCTGGCCGCGGCGGGGCTGGCCGTCTTCCCCACCCCGGAAGCGGCGGTGCGCGGCGCGCTGCACCTGCTGCATGACCGGCAGAACCGGGCCGCGGCGGCCGAGCTGCCGGGCCGCCAGGTGCTGGCGCTGCGGCCGGACCGCGCCGCCGTCACGGCGCTGTTCGCGCGGGTGCGGGCGGAGGGGCGGCTTTCGCTGACGGAGGATGAGGCGCTGTCCGTGCTGGCGGCCTATGGCCTGCCGGTGGTGCAGGGGCGCGTGGCGCAGACGGTGGACCAGGCCGTGGCGGCCGCGGCGGCGATCGGCTTCCCCGTGGGTCTGAAGCTGCGGAGCGCGGAGGTGGCGGCCAAGACGGAGATCGGCGGCGTCGCGCTCGGCCTGCGCAGCACCATCGCGGTGCGGGAAGCGGCGCTGGCGATGATGGCGCGGGTGAAGGCGGAACGGCCCGCCGCGCGGCTGGCGGGCTTCCTGGTGCAGCGCCAGGCGCCGCGGGCGCAGGAGCTGCGGCTGCGGCTTGGCGATGACCGCATGTTCGGCCCCTATATCGGCTTCGGCATGGGCGGCACCGCGGCCGACCTGCTGGAGGATGAGGGCTTCGACCTGCCGCCGCTGAACCACACCCTGGCCCGCGCCCTGATCGGCCGGACCCGGGCTTCGCGGCTGCTGACGGGCTACCGGGACCACAAGCCCGTGGATATCGAGGCGGTGGTGGAGGCGCTGGTCCGCCTGTCCCAGATCGCGGTGGATTTCCCGGAGGTGGCGGGGCTCGGCATCAATCCGCTCTTCGCCGATGCCGAGGGCGTGCTGGCGGTGGATGCCTCCCTGGAATTGCGCCCGGCGGGAGAGGCCGCGCTGCTGGCGGTGCCGCCCTATCCCGAGGAATGGATGGCGCCCTGGCGCAGCCGCGCGGGGGAGGAGCTGCTGATCCGCCCGATCCGGCCGGAGGATGCCGAGGCGCATGCCGCCTTCTTCCGGCGGCTGACGCCGGAGGATATCCGCTACCGCTTCTTCAGCCAGCTGCGCGAGCTGCCGCGCGTGCAGATCGCCCGCATGACGCAGATCGACTACGACCGGGAGATGGCCTTCGTCGCCATGCGCGCCCTGGCGGATGGGACGGAGGAGATGCTGGGCGTCTCCCGCCTGATCCGGGAGGCGGATGGGGAGAGCGGGGAATTCGCCGTGGTCGTCGATGCCAGCATGAAGGGGCAGGGACTCGGCCGCGCGCTGATGCAGCGGCTGTTCGACTGGGCGCCGGAAGCGGGCATCCGCAGCGTGGTCGGCAGCGTGCTGGCGGACAACGCGCCCATGCTGGCCTTCGTGAAATCGCTGGGTTTCGCGGTGAGGCGCAGCGCGGAGGATGAGGATGTGGTGGAGGCGCGGCGCGCGGTCTGACCGCGACGGCGGGGCCTGTTCAACTCCTGGTGATAAGGCGGGCCGACCACGGAGCCTCATTCTTTCCAGAGGCTTCAATGTCAGTCGTTCAAGGCGCCGGCGTGGTGACGCGGACCGGCACGACCCTGCACGGGACCCGGTACAACGATACGCTGGTCGGCACCACCGGCGACGACCTGCTGTATGGCGAGGGCGGCAATGACAGCCTGATCGCGGGCGCGGGCGCCGACACGCTGGTGGGCGGGGCGGGCAACGACATCTACGTCGTCTCCGACCTCAACAGCCTGGTGGTGGAGGCGGCGGGCGGCGGCATCGACACCGTGCTCTCCTCCGTCACCTTCAGCCTGCTCGATGCCGCGCAGGTGGAGAACCTGGTGCTGACCGGGCGCGCCGCGGCCAATGGCACGGGCAATGCGCTGGCCAACCGCATCACCGGCAACATCGCCGCGAATGAGCTGGATGGCGGCGCGGGCGCGGACAGCATGGCCGGCGGGCTCGGCGACGACACCTACCATGTGGACAATGCCGGCGACCGGGTGACGGAGCTGGATGGCCAGGGCGTCGATCTCGTGCTGTCCGGGGTGGATTTCATCCTGGGCCGCTACATCGAGAACCTCACGCTGCTCGGCACCGCGGCCAGGGGCACGGGCAACGAGCTGGCCAACGAGATCACCGGCAATGCCGTGGCCAACCTGCTGGATGGCGCGACGGGCGCCGATACGATGACGGGCGGCGACGGCAACGACACCTATGTGGTGGACGATGCGGGCGACCTGACCATCGAGGCCGATGCGCAGGGCGATGCGGATGTGGTCCGGGCCTCCGTCTCCTGGACGCTGGCGGCGCATCTGGAGAACCTGGTCCTCACCTCCGGCACCGCGATCCGCGGCACCGGCAATGCGGGCGACAACCTGATCATCGGCAGCACCGGCGCGAACTGGCTGGATGGCGCGACGGGCGCGGACACGCTGCGGGGCGGCGGCGGCAACGACACCTACATCGTCGACAGCGCCGACGACGTGGTGGTGGAGAAGGCGGGGGAGGGTGTCGATGGGGTGCGGTCCGGCATCACGATGACGCTGTCCGCGAATGTGGAGGAGCTGGTGCTGACCGGCGGCGATGCGATCGACGGCACCGGCAACGCGGCTTCCAACCGCCTGACCGGCAATGCCGCCGCCAATGTGCTGGATGGCGGCCTCGGTGCCGATGTGATGCGGGGCGGCGCGGGCGATGACGTGTACCGGGTGGACAACATCAAGGACGAGGTGACGGAGAGCCTGGATGCCGGGCGTGACCGGGTGGAGGCGACCGTGTCCTTCAGCCTGGGCGCCAATGTCGAGGACCTGACGCTGACCGGCGCGCAGGCGGTGGCGGGCAACGGGAACGAGGCCGGCAACCTCATCATCGGCAGCGTCGCCGCCAACCGGCTGGACGGGCGCAGCGGCAACGACACGCTGGTGGGCGGCGAGGGCCGCGACGTGCTGGTGGGCGGCAGCGGCGCCGATGTGTTCCGCTTCGCCACCGCCGCCGATTCGCATTCCGCCGCGGCGGCGCAGGCGGTGGCCTATTTCGAGGCGAACCTGGCGCAGGTGGCGCGGGAGGCCGACCTGGTGACGGATTTCAGCCGCGTGGCGGGCGACCGGATCGACCTGTCCGGCCTGCTGGACGGGCCGGGCGGGCTGCAGCTGGAATTCATCGGCAATCTCGGTTTCACCGCGCCCGGGCAGGTCCGCTACGAGTATTCGCTGCGGGACAAGATGGGGCTGCTCTGGGTGAATACCGACGCCGTCTTCAGCACGGCGGAGCTGGTGGTGGCGATCCAGGGCGTGCCGCAGATCGGCGCGAACGACCTGGTGCTGTAGGGGCGGCGCCGGGCCGCCCCCGCTTCCAGCGGCGGGTGTTCAGCCGCCCGCGGCCTTGATGAGGTCCCGCACGCGCTGGGCGGCGGCGGCGCCCTTCAGCGCATCGCGCCAGGCCACTTCCGCCACGCGCTGATGCGCCGCCACGGCTTCGTCCGCCGCGGTGATGGAGCCGACGCCGAGCCCGCCATTGGGGGGCGTGTCGGCGGGGAAGGGGCAGGCGACGACATGCGCGCGTTCACGCCCGCGCATGACCATGAAGCCGCCGGAGGGCTCGGCGCCCGTCGCGATGCCGAGCTGCACGCCGATGGGCACGCTTTCCATCATGGCGGCGATGGTTTCGGCTTCCTGACGCGCCGCGGCCAGGCAGCGCTGGCGGGTGCGTTCCGGCACGGTGAGGCCGGCGGCGACGCCTTCCGCCAGGAAGCGCTTGATCGCGGCCTCGCTCAGGATGGCGATGATGGTGGGGCGGCGGGAGGCGTGCAGCCGCTTGCGGGCGGCGAGCAGGCCGAGCGCCTGGTCGGCGCTGGCGCGGGCCTGCATGCGTTCCGGCGCCGCATCCGCGGCCTCCGTCCAGGCTTCCCCCACCGCGCCATCGAAGGCATCGCTGGTGACCTGGTAGCAATAGGCGCCGCCGACCACGAGGATCTGGTCCGCCTGTTCCTCCACCTGCCGCAGCCTTTCCTGGAAGGCGAGGGGGCGGGCGAAGTATTCGACGCCGATGCCGAGCAGCGAGAGCGGCGAGATCTTCAGCAGCTCCGCCAGGCGCCGGATCGTGTCCAGCTTGATGACCTCGCCCTTCTCATACCGGTAGAGGGCGGCGCGGGAGACGCCGAGGCGGGCGGCGATCTCCTCCGCGCGGAGGCCGGATTCGAGGCGATAGGCCCTGAGCTGCTGCCCGATATCCGCGAAGCGCATGCAATCCCCCGTAGGTCGCACCATCAAGACACAACCACGCCGGGGAGACAGAATCTCACAGGCGTCGTCCGGGCGCTAAATTGCGGGACGTTCACGCCGGATGCAACGTGAAAAACGCGGAAAAATTGTATCGCGATACGGGAGAATGCCCCCTGGGGTTGTAGAGGGCATGCCCGATCACACGAATCGAGCGGTCCCATGGGCTGGCGCCGGCTTCACCCGATGGATCCAGGCATCCGGACCAATCACAGCATTGGTCCGGATGCAAGACCGGGCCGGGGGCTCAGGCGTCCGGCGCCACCTTGTGGGCGGCCATCGTCTCCAGCGCCTTCACCAGGCCGGAATGGTCCCAGGCCGCGCCCCCCATCGCCGCGCAGGCCGCCATGAGCTGGGCGGTGGAGGCGGTGTTGGGGAGCGCGACGCCGAGTTCCTTGCCGGCGGAGAGGGCGAGCGAGAGGTCCTTCTGGTGCAGCTCGATCCGGAAGCCCGGGTTGAAGGTGCGCTTGATCATCCGCTCCCCGTGCAGTTCGAGGATGCGGGAGGTGGCGAGGCCGCCCATCAGCGCCTGGCGCACCTTGGCGGGGTCCGCGCCGGCCTTGGAGGCGAAGACGAGGGCCTCGCCCACCGCCTCGATCGTCAGCGCGACGATGATTTGGTTGGCGACCTTGCAGGTCTGGCCGGCGCCATTCTCCGTGCCCACCAGGGTGATGTTCTTGCCCATCTTCTCGAAGACCGGCAGGGCGCGGTCGAAGCTGGCCTGGGCGCCGCCGACCATGATGGTCAGCGCGGCGTTCTTGGCGCCGACCTCGCCGCCCGAGACGGGGGCATCGAGGTATTCGCCGCCCAGCGCCTTGATCTTCTCGGCGAACACCTTCGTCGCCGTCGGGCTGATCGAGGACATGTCGATGACGAGCGTGCCGGGCTTGAGGCCGGCGGCGACGCCATCCGCGCCGAACAGCACGGCTTCGACATCGGGGGTGTCGGGCACCATGGTGATGACGATCTCGGCGCCCGCGGCCACGGCGGCGGCGGTCGGCGCGACCGCGAAATTCGCGCGGTCCTCGGCGGTCAGCGACTTCCGCTCCAACACCGTGACGTCATGGCCCGCGGCCTTGAGGTGGCCGGCCATGGGGCGGCCCATGATGCCGAGGCCAATGAAGCCAATCTTGGACATATAACTCTCCTCATGCTGACTGAATTTATCGCGTCGCTTTGCGAACGAATTTCTCGAGCGTTCTCGCGCCCTCTAGAAGCTTCACCACACGGGGGCTCTTGCTGTCTGCGAATACGAATTCGTATGCTTCATCCAACTTAGATGCGGCGTCCCGATTGGCGTGTAATATTGCGTCTGTGACGTCCGGCCATTGCCTTTCAAGTGTCTTGGAGGCCGCTATGCCTCGGTTGCATGCAGCGTAGAGGTCCTGAAGATACGTCTCTAACTCAGCGAACGGCTCTGCTGCATCGCTGCCGAAATAGGTCTCCAGCAAGAGCCTATGCTTCCGGATCTCAATGAAACGCCCACTGTGTGCACGCAATCGTCGGTAAACACCGAAGAATTCTTTACCGGCCGTAGGCTCATCCATCAGCTCCGGCGGTGAGTCAGCGTGCGGAACCGGTAAGCGACTTGAGCCGAGGCGGCAGTGTTCGACTACGTCGAGCATGTCCTGAAAGGCTACGTAAGCCGCTTCGGCAACCTCCGACTGGCGCTTTCCACGCGCCTGAAAGCGCCAGAACCAGCGGCTCGTTGCCAGCGCAACTGCCACGGTCAGCACAGTCTGGAATAGTACTTGCGGAAACCAGCTGGGCACGTTGGTCGCTTAGGTTCGGTACGGCGCGAACCAGCCGAGGCCCGCCACCGTCTCCGCCGCCGGCTTGTATTCGCAGCCGATCCAGCCGCGGAAGCCGTGCTCGTCGATCTTCCTGAAGACGAAGGGCCAGTTCACCTCGCCGGTCCCGGGCTCGTTGCGGCCGGGATTGTCGGCGACCTGCATATGCGCGGTGATGGGCAGGTACTTCTCGATCCGCTTGACCAGGTCGCCCTCGGTGATCTGGCAATGGTAGAGGTCGAATTGCAGGCCGATCCTGTCGGCGCCCACGGCCTCGATCACCGCGGCGCCCTGGGCCAGGGTGTTGAGGAAGAAGCCCGGGATGTCGCGGTGGTTGATCGGCTCGATCACCGGCTTCACGCCGGCGGGGTTCGCCTGTTCGGCGGCCCAGGCCAGGTTGGCGGCCAGCGTGCCGGTCATGCTGTCATGCGCCACGCCGGCGGGGGCCAGGCCGGACATGACATGGATGCGCGGGCAGGACAGCGCCGCGGCGTAGTCGAGCGCGCGGCGAAAACCCTCGCGGAACTCGGCCTGGCGGCCGGGCAGGGCGGCCTGGCCGCGCTCCCCCTTCGTCCAGTCGCCGGGGGGCGCGTTGAACAGCACCTGCTGCAGGCCGTTGTCGCGCAGCCGCGCGGCGATGTCGCTGGCCGCGAACTCATAGGGGAAGAGGAATTCCACCGCCTTGAAGCCCGCCCTGGCCGCGGCCTCGAACCGGTCGAGGAAGGGAACCTCGTTGAACATCATCGAGAGGTTGGCGGCGAAGCGCGGCATGGTCTGTCTCCTGTCCCTGGCGGCGTGATGCCCCGGCGGGCGGGGCGCGGCAAGCCCGGCGGCGGCTGGCGGGGTTGCTGCGCGGCGCCCGCGGTTCCGCTATGGGTTGGGCCTTCCACCCCGGAGAGACCATGGACCAGGAAACGATCCGACCGGCGCGGCTGCTGGGGCTGCTGGCGCTGGGCGTGCTGGGGCTGGGCTGCTTCCTGGTGCTGCGGCCCTTCGTCTCCGCCCTGCTCTGGGCGATGATCCTGGCCTTCACCACCTGGCCGGCCTTCCGGCTGCTGCGCGAAAGGCTGGGGCTGTCCCCTGGCCTGGCGGCGCTGGTGATGGTGCTGCTGGAATTCGTGCTGATCGGCCTGCCGCTCGTCTTCGCCACGCCGACCAGCCGGGAGGAGATCGAGGCGCTGCGCGCCAGCGTGGAGCGGCTGCTGCTGGAGGGGCTGCCCAACCTGGTCACCTGGCTCGGCACCCTGCCCTATGTGGGGGAGACGCTGCGGGGCTACCTGGAGGGGTGGGATTCCACCTTCGGCGGGCTGTTCGACGCGGTCAGGCCCTTCGCGGGCACCATCGCCGCCAATGCGCTGTCCATGTTGCTGGCGGTGCTGTCCGGGCTGGCGGAGCTGCTGCTGGCGATCTTCCTGGCCTTCTTCTTCTACCGGGACGGCCCCGCCATGGCGGCGCAGGCGGAGCGGGTGATGGAGAAGCTGGCGGGCCCGCGGACGCGGCGGCTGATCCAGTTGACGGGGGATGTGACGCGGGGCGTGGTCTATGGGCTGCTCGGAACCGCGGTGGTGCAGGGGGCGATGACGACCTTCGGCCTCTGGGTCGCGGGGGTGCCGCAGCCGGTGCTGCTGGGGGTGGTGGCGGGGGTCATCTCCATCCTGCCGATCGGGGCGCCGGTGGTCTGGATCCCGGCCACCATCTGGCTGTTCACCCAGGGGCAGACGGGCTGGGGCATCTTCATGCTGGTCTATGGGGCGGGGGGCATCTCCTCCGTCGACAACTTCATCCGGCCCTGGATGATCAGCCGCGGCGCGGACCTGCCGCTGCTGCTGACGCTGCTGGGGGCGATCGGGGGCGTCTTCGCCTTCGGCATCCTCGGCCTGTTCCTGGGGCCGGTCCTGCTGGCGGTCGGGTATACGCTGCTGAAGGATTGGGCAAAGGACGGGGCGCCGGCCAGCCTTCCGGGCCGGCCGACCTGAACATCGGGCTTCCCCCTGCCATCGCGGCGGGATAATGACCGGGGCTTCACAGACGCGGACGGTGATCCGCGATGCGAACGGGGGAGTTTCCGGGTGATGCGAAGGACGTTGTTGGCGGCGGCTGCCCTGCTGGGGGCCGGGCTGGGCCTCGGCCTGGGGGCCGGGGACGCGCAGGCGCAGCAGAACCGCACCGTGCGGTGGTCGGCCAGCGGGGATGCGAACACGCTCGACCCGCACAGCCAGAACATCGGCACGGTCGCGATGATCCTGCAGCAGATGTACGACACGCTGATCACGCGCAACGCCGACCTCTCGCTGCGCCCCGGCCTGGCCACGGCCTGGACGGCGGTGGAGCCGACGCGCTGGCGCTTCAACCTGCGGTCCGGCGTCCGCTTCCATGAAGGCGAAGCCTTCACCGCCGACGATGTCGTCTTCAGCATCCAGCGCGCGCTGGCGCCGACCTCCAACTTCGGCATCTTCGTCGATACGGTGGAGCGGGCGGAGAAGGTGGACGACTTCACCGTCGATATCGTGCTGAAGATCCCGGACCCGATCCTGCCGAACAAGCTGGCGTCCGTGTACATGGTCTCCCGCTCCTGGCACGAGAAGCACAACGCCGTCCGCCCGCAGAACACGCGGGCGCGGGAGGAGATGCACACCGTCCGCAACGCCAACGGCACCGGCGCCTTCCGCCTGGTGTCGCGCGAGGGCGATGTGCGCACCGTGATGCGCCGGAACGACGACTGGTATGGCTGGCGGGAGCCCGACAACACCAACGCCAACATCCAGGAACTGATCTTCCGGCCCATCGCCTCCGACGCCACGCGCATCGCGGGGCTGCTGTCCGGCGAGGTGGACTTCGTGCTCGACCCGCCGCTGCAGGACCTGGCCCGGCTGCGCAACGCGCCGAACATCCGCGTGGTGGAGGGGCCGGAGATCCGCACCATCTTCCTGGCGATGGATACCTACCGGGACGAGCTGCTCTACAGCGACGTGCGCGGCCGCAACCCGATGAAGGACCTTCGGGTGCGCCAGGCGCTGTATCACGCGATCGACATCCAGGCGATCCACCGCACGACGATGCGCGGCTTCAGCGTGCCGACGGGCACCTTCTTCCCGCCGCAGGTGAACGGCTACACGGCGGCCGAGGATGTGCGCCTGCCCTTCGACCCCGCGCGCGCCCGCGCGCTGCTGGCGGAGGCCGGCTACCCGCAGGGCTTCGGCATCACGCTGGATTGCCCGAACAACCGCTACATCAATGACGAGCAGATCTGCCAGGCGATCGCGGCGATGTGGGCGCGGATCGGCGTGCGCACCAGCGTCCGCGCGCAGCCGCTGGCGCCCTTCTTCGCGCAGATCCAGCGCGACGATGTCAGCGTCTACCTGCTGGGCTGGGGCGTGCCGGCGCTGGATGCGCTCTATTCCTTCCAGTCGCTGGTTGCCACCCGGAACGGCGCGCAGGGCGACGGCATCTGGAACTATGGCCGCTATTCCAACCCGCGCATGGACGCCCTGATCCAGCGCATGAAGACCGAGACGGGGGAAAGCCGCACCGCCGCCATCCATGAGGCGCTGCGCCTGTACCGCGAGGACGTGCCCCACATCCCGCTGCATCACCAGATGATTCCCTGGGCGATGCGCAGCAACGTCCACGTCCCCCACGCCGCGAACAACCAGCCCTTCTTCCGCTTCGCGCGCGTCGATTGACCAAGGCGCGGGGCGCGTGCCATCCGGCGCGCGCCCCGTGACCGTCTGAAGGAATCCTCCGCCCTTGTTCGCCTTCATCGTCAGCCGCGTGCTGCAGGCGCTTCCCGTCATGCTGACGGTGGCGCTGCTGTCCTTCGCGATGTTCGCCTATGTGGGCGATCCGGTCGCCATCATGCTGGGCCAGGACTATACGGAGGCGCAGCGCACGCAGCTGATCGCCGACCTGGGGCTGGACCAGCCCTTCTTCGTGCAGTTCTTCAAATTCGTCGTGAACGCGGCGCAGGGCGAATTCGGCCTGTCCTACCGCCTGTCGCGCCCCGTCGCGGATCTGATCGCGGAACGCGCGCCGGCGACGCTTGAGCTGGCGCTGTGCGCCGCGGCGCTGGCGCTGGCCATCGGCGTGCCGATGGGGGTCTATACGGGGCTCTATCGCAATTCCTGGCTCAGCCGCTTCTTCCTGACCTTCAGCCTGATCGGCGTCTCCCTGCCGACCTTCCTGATCGGCATCCTGCTGATCCTGACCTTCAGCGTCTGGCTGGGCTGGCTGCCGAGCTTCGGGCGCGGCGACACGATCCGCTGGGGCTGGTGGAGCACGGGGCTCGGCACCTGGTCGGGGCTCAAGGCGCTGATCCTGCCGGCCATCACGCTCGGCCTGTTCCAGCTGACGCTGATCATGCGCCTGGTGCGGGCGGAGATGCTGGAAGTGCTGCGCACCGACTACATCAAGTTCGCCCGCGCGCGGGGGCTGACCAACCGCGCCGTCCATTTCGGCCATGCGCTGAAGAACACGCTGGTGCCGGTGATCACCATCACGGGCCTGCAGCTGGGCGCCATCATCGCCTTCGCCATCGTGACGGAGACGGTGTTCCAGTGGCCCGGCATGGGGCTGCTGTTCATCCAGAGCGTCGGCGCCGCCGACATTCCCGTGATGTCCGCCTACCTGCTGCTGATCGCGCTGATGTTCGTCACCATCAACCTGATCGTCGATCTGCTCTACTACGCCGTGGACCCCCGTCTGCGCATCGGTGGCGGCAAGGGGGGACACTGAACCATGGCCCAGACGCAAGGCGCCGTGGCGCGCTTCCTCGACAGCGACATCTGGTATTCCTTCACCCGGTCGCCCATCACGGTGGCCTCCGCCATCGTCGCCTTCATCTGCATCGGCGGCGCGGTGCTGGCGCCCTGGATCGCGCCGCACAACCCCTTCGACCTGGCGTCGCTGCAGCTGATGGACGCCTTCAAGCCGCCCGCCTGGACGGAGGAGGGCGACCCCGTCTACCTGCTCGGCACCGATGACCAGGGGCGGGACGTGCTCTCGGCCATCATGTATGGCGCGCGCGTCTCGCTGCTGGTGGGCTTCTGCGCGGTGCTGCTCTCCGTCTCCGTCGGCATCACCGTGGGTCTTGCGGCCGGCTATATCGGCGGCACGGTGGATGCGGTGCTGATGCGCATCGCCGACATCAAGCTGACCTTCCCGACCATCCTGGTGGCGCTGCTGATCGATGGTGTCGTGCGCGCGGCGCTGCCGCGGGAGGTGCACGACCAGATCGCGCTCTATGTCGTGATCTTCGCCATCGGCATCTCCAACTGGCCGTCCTTCGCCCGCACCGTGCGCGGATCGACGCTGGTGGAGCGCAACAAGGAATACGTCCAGGCGGCGCGGGTGATCGGCCTGTCGCGGTCCCGCATCATGATCACGCATGTGCTGCCGAACGTGCTCGGCCCCGTGCTGGTCATCGCGACGCTCAACCTCGGCTTCGCGGTGCTGGCGGAGGCGACGCTCTCCTTCCTCGGCGTCGGCGTGCCGCCGACCCAGCCCTCCCTCGGTACCTTGATCAGGATCGGCAACGACTTCCTGTTCAGCGGCGAGTGGTGGATCACCATCTTCCCGGGCATTGCGCTGATCGTGCTGGTGCTGTCCGTCAACCTGCTGGGCGACTGGTTGCGCGACGCCCTGAACCCGAAGCTCCGCTGATGTCCGATACCAAGCCCATCCTCGAGGTCCGCAACCTGCGGGTCGAGTTCCCGACGCGGCGCGGCCTGCTGGTCGCGCTCGACGACGTGTCCTTCAGCATCGCGCCGGGCGAGGTGCTCGGCGTGGTCGGTGAATCCGGCGCCGGCAAGTCCATGACCGGGGCCGCCATCATCGGCCTGCTGGAACCGCCGGGCCGGATCGCCGGCGGGCAGATCCTGCTGCAGGGCCGGCGCATCGACAACCTGCCCTACCAGGAACTGCGCCGCATCCGGGGCCGGGAGATCGGCGCGATCTTCCAGGACCCGCTGACCACGCTGAACCCGCTCTACACCGTGGGGGCGCAGCTGATCGAGACCATGACCACGCATCTGCCGCTGAACCCGGCACAGGCGCGGGCCAAGGCGATCGAGTGGCTGGAACTGGTCGGCATCCCCGCCGCCGCGCAGCGCATCGACAGCTACCCGCATGAATTCTCGGGCGGCATGCGCCAGCGCGTGGTGATCGCGCTCGCGCTCTGCGCCGAGCCGAAGCTGATCGTGGCGGATGAGCCGACGACGGCGCTCGACGTCTCCATCCAGGCGCAGGTCATCGCGCTGCTGAAGCGCCTGGCGCGGGAGAAGGGGACGGCGATGATGCTCGTCACCCACGACATGGGCGTGATCGCGGAGACGGCGGACCGCGTCGCGGTGATGTATGCCGGCCGCATCGTGGAAATCGGCGCGGTGCGCAACGTGGTGAAGCACGCGGCGCATCCCTATTCCTCCGGCCTCATGGGATCGATCCCGCCGGTCAGCCGGCGGCTGGAGCGGATGCAGCAGATCGATGGCGCCATGCCGCGGCTATCCGCCATCCCCAAGGGCTGCGCCTACAACCCGCGCTGCCCGCGCGTCTTCGACCGCTGCCGGGTGGAGCGGCCTGAACTGATGCCGGCGGAAGGCAACCTGGCGGCCTGCTGGCTCTATGCCGATGGCGCGCCTGCGGCGGAGGGTGCTGCCCGTGGCTGACGCGACCCCGATGCTGGAGACGCGCGACGTCGCGCGCTTCTTCGACGTCTCCCGCCCGCCGCTGCAGCGCCTGCTGGCCGGCGAGGGCAGGCGGATGCTGCGCGCCGTGGATGGCGTGAACTTCGCGATCCCGAAGGGCACGACGCTGTCGCTGGTGGGCGAAAGCGGCTGCGGCAAATCCACCGTCGCGCGCCTGGTCGTCGGCCTCTATGAGCCGACGCGCGGCAGCGTGATCTTCGATGGGCAGGACCTGGCGGAGGCACGGGCGGACAGCACCCAGCGCCGCCGCATGCAGATGATCTTCCAGGACCCCTATGCCAGCCTCAATCCGCGCTGGCGCGTGCGGGACATCATCGCGGAGCCGATCCGCGCCTTCGGCCTGATGAAGGACAAGGCGGAGATCGAGGCGCGGGTCGGGCAGTTGCTGACGCAGGTGGGGCTTTCGCCGCTGGATGGCGCGAAGTTCCCGCATGAATTCTCCGGCGGGCAGCGGCAGCGCATCTCCATCGCGCGCGCGCTGTCCTCGAACCCCGAATTCCTGGTCTGCGACGAGCCGACCTCGGCGCTCGACGTCTCCGTGCAGGCGCAGATCCTGAACCTGATGAAGGATTTGCAGCAGCGGCTGGGGCTCACCTACCTCTTCATCAGCCACAACCTGGCGGTGGTGCGGCAGGTCAGCGACCGGGTCGGCGTGATGTATCTCGGCCGGCTGGTGGAGCTGGCGCCGGCGGAGACGCTCTTCGAGACGCCGCGCCACCCCTATACGCGCGCGCTGATGGAGGCGATCCCGGACCTGGAGATGACGGGGCGGCAGCGCATCCCGGTGGGGGGCGAGGTGCCGAGCCCGATCAACCCGCCGACCGGCTGCCCCTTCCATCCCCGCTGCCCGCTGGCGAATGACCGCTGCAAGGCGGAGCTGCCGGCGATGAAGCCGGCGCGCGGCACGGAGCAGACGCTGGTGGCCTGCCACGCGGTGGAGGAAGGGCGCGACCGCATGGGCGCGCCGCTGGTGGAGGCGGTGGGGTAGCACCGGCGGACCGGTCTCTTGACCGGTCCGAGCGCCCGAATGGGCGCCGCGGCCTATGCCGCGAAGCCAAGGAAACCGGAGGTTTCCGCCCGGCGTCTGAGGGGGCCCTGAGCGGCCACGCGAAAGGGCCGTTGGCCTTTGGGCGCCCCTACCGCACCGGCACCACTGCCACCGCGTTGTAGGGGCTGCCGTCGATCAGGCGGGTGCTCCAGGCGAGGTAGACGACCGAGTTCCGCTCCTCATCGATGAAGCGGTGCACGCGCGTCTCCTTGAAGAACAGGCTGGTGTTGCTTTCGAACACCATCTCCCCGCGCTCGCCACGGCGGGCGCCGGGCTGGATCTGGACGGGGCCGGTGGCGGCGCAGCTCAGGGCGAAGCGGGCGGGATCCTCCGCCACGCCGAGCATGCCCGACAGGCCACCGGTGCGTGCCTGGCTGATCCAGCAGGAGACGTTGCGCACCTCCGGATCGTCGAAGCGTTCCACCACCACGCGGTGGCTGCGCGTCAGGCCGAGATTGGTGATGGCCGTGTTCACATGGCCCACCTCCCGCGTCTCCTCCGCCAGGGCGGGAAGCGGGAGCATCAGCAGGGCGGCCAGGATGGCGGCGCGCATGGTCGTGTTCTCCTTCAATCGCCCGGGGTCAGTCACCGAGCGCGACGCCTTCGCGCCGGGGATCGGCGGCGCCGAGCAGGCCGTTCGGCGTGATGCGGATGGCGGTAAGGCCGGATTCGATGACGCGCACATCGGGGCGGTGGCCGCGGGCTTCCAGGGCGGGGGCCAGCGCGGCCGCTGATGTGCCGGCCTCCAGCTCCGTCAGCGCCGTGCCGATCACGCCGATGCGCGGAAGCGCCAGCGCCTCCGCCGGCGGAAGGTTCCAATCCAGCATCGCGATGAGGGATTGGGCGACATGGCCGATGATGCGGGCCCCGCCCGCGGAGCCCACCGCCAGCACGGCGCGGCCGCCGGCATCCAGCACGATGGTGGGGGACATGGAGGAGCGGGGGCGCTTGCCGGGCTCGACGCGGTTGGCGACGGGGCGGCCATCGGCTTCGGGGAGGAAGCTGAAATCCGTCAGCTCATTGTTCAGCAGGAAGCCGCGGACGAGGATGCGGGCGCCCATCACGGCCTCGATCGTCGTGGTCATGGAGACGATGTCGCCCCAGCCATCGACCACGGTGATGTGGCTCGTGCCGGCCTCGTAGTCGTTCTCCTGCGGCGCCAGCGCCGCGTCCCGCCAGGGCGGGTTGCCGGCGCGGGGCGGGGGCATGGCGCGGTCGCGGTCGATCAGCTGGGCGCGGCTGGTGATGTAGCCGGGGTCGAGCAGGCCGCGGACGGGGACGCGGATGAAATCCTCGTCGGCCAAGTAGAGGTTGCGGTCGGCGAAGGCGAGGCGCGAGGCCTCCCCGATCAGATGCGCGGCGTCGAGGCTGCCGGGGGCGAGGGCGCGGAGGTCGAAGTGTTCGAGCAGGCCGAGGATCTGGCCGACCGCGACGGCGCCGGAGCTCGGCGGGCCCATGCCGCAGAGGCGGTACACGCGATAGGGCGCGCAGACGGGGTCGCGGCGGCGGGGCTGGTAGGCGGCGATATCGGCTTCCGTCATGCCGCCGGGATTGGCGTGGCCCTGCACGGCGATGGCGATGTCCTGCGCGATGGGGCCGCGATGGAAGGCATCCGCGCCCTCCACCGCCACGGCGCGGAGCGTGGCGGCCAGCGCCGGGTTGCGGAGGAGGGTGCCGGGCGGGTGGGCGTTGCCCTCCGCGTCGAAGAAATAGGCCCGCGCGCCGGGGTCGCGCCGCAGGCTTTCGGCATTCGCGGCGGCGGCGGCCGACATGCGGCGGGGCACGCGGAAACCCTGCTCGGCAAGGCGGATGGTGGGGGCGATCAGCTGCGCCCAGGGCAGCTTGCCGTGTTCCCGGTGGGCGGCCTCCAGCATGCGGAGCAGTCCGGGCACGCCGACGCTGCGGCCGCCCTCCATCGCCTGGGCGAAGGGCATGGGCGTGCCATCGGGGCGCAGGAACAGCGTGGGCGTGGCGGCGGCGGGGGCGGTCTCCCGCCCATCCCAGGCGGTGACGGCCTGGCTTTCGCTGTCGTAGTGCAGCATCAGCCCGCCGCCGCCGATGCCGGCGGCCTGGGGTTCCGTCAGCGTTAGCATCACCGCGGCGGCGATGGCGGCATCCGTGGCGCTGCCGCCGGCGCGCAGGATCTCCAGCGCGGCTTCCGTGGCGGGCGGGCTGGCGGTGGCGGCCATGTGGCGGCGGGCCGGGGTTTGCGCCTGGGCGGGGATCGCCAGGGCGAGCAGGCAGAGCAGGACGAATCGCATCTCGTTCACCGCGTGTGGCGGGGATAGCCTAGGACACGATGCGCGATCCCGTCATGCGCCGGGCCTCCGAGGGGCGGGGCCGGCACGCCGAAAGCCAGGCCAGCGCGGCGCTGGCGGCCGAGGGTTTTTCCGAAGTCGCGCGGCGCGTGCGCACCGGGGTCGGGGAGATCGACCTGGTGGTGGAGCGGGACGGGCTGCTGGTCTTCGTCGAGGTGAAGGCGCGCGCCACGCTGGGGGAGGCCGCGGTGGCGCTCGGCCCCCGCCAGCAGGCGCGGCTGCTGGCGGCCGGGGAGGCCTGGATGGCGGCCAATCCCGGCCATGGGGCGCAGGGCGTGCGCTTCGACCTGCTGCTGGTGGATGGCGCGGGGCGGGTGCGGCGGATCGCCGACGTCATCCGCCAGTGGTGAGCGGCATGTTGTCCAGCAGCCGCACATCGCCGAGCCGCGCCGCGGCCAGCAGCCGGCCAGGGCCGGATTGCCAGGGGGCCAGCGTCTCGGGCTCCACCAGCGCCAGGTAGTCCGGCGCGAAGCCGGCGGCGCGGAGCTGGTCCTGCGCGTCGCTCAGCACCGGATCGGCCGGCGCACCGGCCGCGATGCGGTCGAGCGATTCGCGCATCAGCTTCGGCAGCAGCGGCGCCAGCGCGCGTTCGGATGGGCTGAGCCGGATGTTGCGCGACGAGAGGGCGAGGCCATCGGCTTCGCGGACGGTCTCATGCGGGATGATGCGGATGGGCAGGTCGAGATCCGCCACCACGCGCTTCACCACCTGGAGTTGCTGCCAGTCCTTCTCCCCGAACACCGCGACATCCGCGCCGGTCTGGCTGAAGAGCTTGGTGCAGACGGTGGCGACGCCGCGGAAATGGCCGGGGCGGGCGGTGCCCTCGAAGCCCTGGGCGGGGCCGGTGACCTCGATCGTGGTGGCGGCGCCGGGCGGGTACATGGTCGGCACGCCGGGCATCCAGACCAGGTCGGTGCCGAGCGATTCCAGCTTGCGCAGGTCGCCATCCTCGTCGCGGGGATAGCGGTCGAGGTCCTCGGTCGGGAGGAATTGCAGCGGGTTGACGAAGATGGAGACGATCACGGCCTCCGCATGGCGGCGCGCTTCCGTCACCAGGGCCAGATGGCCGTCATGCAGCGCGCCCATGGTGGGGACGAGGGCGAGGCGCTGGCCCTGCATGCGGCAGGCGGCGGTGGCGGCGCGCAAGGCCGCAAGGTCGCGGATGACCCGCATGGTGATGGCTGCTCCCGGGCTTGTTGCGCGGGAGAGTGGGTGTGGCGGGTGCGGCGCGGCAAGGGTGCGGGGCGCGGATCACCCATTCCGCCCGGGCATCCGGTGCCGGAAGGCGAGCGCCTCCGCGACATGGGCCCGCGCCGTGCGCGGCAGGCCCGCGAGGTCCGCGATGGTGCGGGCGACGCGCAGCGCGCGGACGGTGCCGCGCGTCGAGAGGCGGAGTCGGGTGCTGGCGGTTTCCAATAGCGTCAGCGCCTCGGACTCGGCCGTCGATTGCAGCGCGTCCCATTCGGCCTCCGCGTTGCAGCGCGCGCCCCCGCGGACGCGCTGGCGGTCCCGCGCGGCGGCGACGCGCGCGGCAACAATCTCGGACTTCTCGCCAATCGGCGCGCGGGCGAGTTCGGCGGGGGGCAGGGGCTGGATCTCGATCGTCAGGTCCATGCGGTCCAGCAGGGGCCCCGAGAGGCGCATCTGGTAGTCCTGGCCGCAGCCCGGCGCCTTGGCGCATTCCCGCGCGGGATCGCCGAGATGGCCGCAGCGGCAGGGGTTCATCGCCGCGATGCACTGGAAGCGCGCGGGGTAGGTGACGTGCGCATTGGCGCGGCTGATCGTGGTGCGCCCCGTCTCCATGGGCTGGCGCAGCGCCTCCAGCGCCGGCCGCGGAAATTCCGGCCACTCGTCCAGGAACAGCACGCCGAGATGCGCCAGGCTGATCTCCCCGGGCCGCGCGCGGTGGCCGCCGCCGACAAGAGCCGCGACGGAGGCGCTGTGATGCGGCTCCCGGAAGGGGGGACGGCGCAGCAGCAGCCCATCCTCCAGCATCCCCGCGACGGAATGGACGAGGGAGACGTCCAGCGCCTCCGCCGGCGTGAGGTCCGGCAGCAGGCCGGGCAGGCGCGCGGCGAGCATGGATTTGCCGGCGCCTGGCGGGCCGACCATCAGCAAATTGTGGCCGCCGGCGGCCGCGATCTCCAGCGCGCGCTTGGCGCTTTCCTGGCCGCGCACCTCGCTGAGGCAGGGCGCGGCCTGGACGCGGTGATCGAGCCGGGGCGGGGAGGGGGCGGAGAGGGTCTGGGTGCCGCGGAAATGGTTGATCAGCGCGGGCAGGTCGGGCGGGGCGAGGACCTGGATGCGCCCGGCCCAGGCGGCCTCCGGCCCCTGGCGTTCCGGGCAGACCAGGCCGAGTTCGCGGGCGCTGGCCGCCATCGCCGCGGGCAGCACGCCGGCCACCGGGGCGAGCGTGCCGTCCAATGCCAATTCGCCGAGGGCCGCGAAATCGGCGAGTTCGTCGCGCGGCAGGATCTCCATCGCCGCCAGCACGCCGAGCGCGATGGGCAGGTCGAAATGGCTGCCCTCCTTCGCCAGGTCGGCGGGCGCCATGTTCACCAGCACCCGCTTCGGCGGCAGGGACAGGCCGATGGCCGTCAGCGCGGCGCGGACGCGTTCACGGGATTCGCCGACGGCCTTGTCCGGCAGGCCGACGACCAGGAAGGCGGGGAGGCCGGGCGCGATCTGGACCTGGACCTCCACAGGCAGGGCTTCGACGCCGCTGAAGGCGAAGGTCTGGATCCGGGCGATCGTGCTCATTCGCCCGAGGGTTGATGAAAATCAGCCCCGGATCAACCGTTCCATCCGCTGATGAAACGGACGAGCAGCGTGCCCAGCAGGTCCACATTGTAGCCGCCCTCCTGCACGATCGCGCTCGGCAGCCCGGCCTTGGCGATCAGGGCGCCGGCGCGGGCGAAGCCGTCCTCCGTGACGGACAGCGCGTTCAGCGGCTCATGCTCGCTGGCATCGAAGCCGAGCGAGACGACCAGCGCCTCCGCCCCGAATTGGCGGATGGCGGCCAGGCCGTGCTCCACCGCCGCCAGCCAGGGCGCGTCGCCGGAGCCGTGGGTGAGCGGCAGGTTCAGGTTGCAGCCGAGGCCCGCGCCGCCGCCGCGCTCGCCCTCGTAGCCGACATACCAGGGGTAGTAGCCCGTGGGGTCGCCATGGACGGAGACGGTGAGGACATCGGGCCTTTCCCAGAAGATGCCCTGGGTGCCGTTGCCATGGTGGCTGTCGATGTCGAGCACGGCGACGCGCGCGGCGCCGGCGCGACGCAGCGCCTCCACCGCGATGGCGGCGTTGTTGAGGTAGCAATGGCCGCCGGCCCGCGCCGCATAGGTGTGGTGGCCGGGCGGGCGGCACAGCGCATAGGCGGTGCGGCCGGCGGCGGCTTCCCCCGCCGCGGCCAGGGCGCAGGCGGCGGCGCCGAGGCTCGCCGCCCAGGTGCCGGGGCCGATCGGGCAGGCGGTGTCGGCGGTGTACCAGCCGATGCGGCCGATCAGGCCGCTGGGGCAGGGCGCGCCCTGGGCCAGCATCTCCGGGCTCGGATGCACATTCGCCACGATCTCCGGCCCCGCGCCGGGCAGCGCGGCCCATTCCGCGGGGGCATCGCGCAGGAAATCCAGGAAGGCGGCGGGATGCACGGCCTCCAGCGCCGCCCGCGATGCATCGGGCGGGGTTTCTGGCGGCAGGCCGAGGTGGTGCAGGCCTTCGAGGAGGGAAGCCGCGCGGGCCGGAACCTCGAAATTCGGGCGCACCTGGCCGCGCATCAGGAAGAAGCGCGGGCTGTGCAATTCCTGGGCAGGATGGGCGAAGGTTTTCATGGCCCCGACGGTAGGTGGCGTTTCGTGGCCTTGTCCATGCGCGGCGCCGCGGTCTAGCGTTCGCGGGCAGGGTTGGGAGACTTCACCGAATGAGCATCTCGCGCCGCGGCCTGATGGCTGCCTCCGCCGGCCTTGCCGGCATGGGTCCGACGCTCATGCGGGTGGAGGATGCGCTGGCGCAGGGCATCGCGCCCCGCCGGGGCGGCACGCTGACCACGATCCTGCAGCCGGAGCCGCCGGTGCTGCAGATCGGCGTGAACAACCAGGGGCCGACGCTGATCGCGGCGGGCAAGATCTTCCAGGGCCTGGTGAAGTTCAGCCCGACGCTGGAGCCGCTGCCGGAGCTGGCGGAAAGCTGGACCATCAGCCCCGACGCGCTGACCTATACCTTCAAGCTGCGGAACAACGTGAAATTCCATGACGGCACGCCGATGACGGCGGATGACGTCATCTTCTCCATCATGAAGTTCCACATGGAGGTGGCGCCCCGCGCGCGGGCCATCTTCCAGCGCATCGACAAGGCGGAGGCGCCGGATCCGCATACCGTCGTGCTGACCTTGAAGGCGCCCTTCGAGCCCTTCCTGCTGATGTTCGACGTGACGGCCTGCGCCATCGTGCCGAAGCATCTGTTCGACGGGCAGGATTATCGCACGGCGCCGGCGGTGCAGCGCCCGGTGGGCACGGGGCCCTTCCGCTTTGCCGAATGGCAGCGCGGCAACTTCATCCGGCTGGAGCGTTTCGCGGATTACTGGAAGCCGGGCCAGCCCTATCTGGATGCGATCATCTACCGCATCGTGCCGGACAGCCAGAGCCGCCGCCTGGCGCTGGAGACGGGCCAGGTGCTGATGACGG
Organism: Falsiroseomonas ponticola; assembly: GCF_016805305.1. Classification (GTDB taxonomy): domain Bacteria; phylum Pseudomonadota; class Alphaproteobacteria; order Acetobacterales; family Acetobacteraceae; genus Falsiroseomonas; species Falsiroseomonas ponticola. Next base: position 298,923 of record NZ_JAERQN010000005.1, read on the forward strand.
CGGCCGGCGACATCGAGCCCTTCGACACCCCCGCGCTGCGCGCGCGGCCGAACCTGGAAGTCCTGACGACGGGGTGGGAATACTTCTCTCCCCTGTCCTGGATCGAGACGAACCACCGCGTCGCGCCGCTCGGCGATGTGCGGGTGCGCCAGGCGATCAGCCGCGCCATCGACCGCAACTTCATCGCGCAGCGGCTGTGGTTCAACATCGGCAAGCCGGCCACGAACCCCGTGGCCAGCACGACGAAGTTCCACGATCCGAGTGCCCGCATCGCGGGCTTCGACCCCCGCGCGGCGATGCAACTGCTGGATGCGGCCGGGCTGCGGCCGAACGCCCAGGGCGTGCGCGCCACGATCAAGCACCTGGTGTTGCCCTATGGCGAGGTCTGGACGCGGCTCGCGGAATATCTCCGCCAGTCGCTCCGCCAGGTCGGCATCCAGCTGGAGCTGGAGAGCACCGATGCCGGCAGCTGGGCGCGGCGGATCGGGGCCTGGGAATACGAGACGTCGATCAACTTCGTCTACCAGTTCGGCGACCCGACGCTGGGCGTGGAGCGGACCTATGTCTCCTCCAACATCCAGCGCGTGACCTTCACCAACACGGGCGGCTATTCCAACCCGCGGGTGGACCAGTTGTTCGCGGCCGCGCGGGATGGCCAGACGGCGGAACAGCGCCGCGTGGCCTTCAGCGAGGTGCAGAAGATCCTGGTGGAGGAAGTGCCGCAGATCTGGCTGATGGAAATGGCCTTCCCGACCATCCACGACAAGCGCGTGCAGAATGCGGTCCGGCTCGGCACCGGCGTGCATGCCAGCTACGACGACGTGTTCCTGACAGCCTGAGGGATGGATCCCGCGAAGCTGCCGGGGTTCCTCGCGCAACGTCTGGTGAAGGCGGCGATCGTCGTGCTGGCGATCGTCGTCTGCAACTTCTTCCTGATCCATGCGGCGCCGGGGGACCCGGCCTCCGTCATCGCCGGGCAGTCCGGCGCGGCGGATGAACGCTTCCTGCAGCAGCTTCGGACGCAGTTCGGGCTGGACCAGCCGCTGCATGTCCAACTCTGGATCTATGTGAAGGGCGTGCTGACGCTGGACCTCGGCTTCAGCCACCGTCAGCAGATGCCGGTGGCGACGCTCATCATGGACCGGCTGCCGGCGACGCTGCTGCTGACGGGGGCGGCCTTCGCCTTCGCCATCACATCAGGCATCACGCTCGGGACGCTGGCGGCTCGGCGGGTCGGCAGCTGGGCGGACAGCGTCATCACCGTGCTGGCGCTGGCCTTCTATGCGACGCCGCTCTTCTGGGTCGGCCTCATGCTCGTGCTGTTCTTCAGCGTCTGGCTGGAATGGCTGCCGAGCTTCGGGATGATGAGCGTGGGCGCCAACCTGGCCGGCATCGCGCTGGTGCTGGATGTGGCGAAGCACCTGCTGCTGCCGGCGCTCACGCTCGGGCTGTTCTACATGGCGGTCTATGCGCGCCTCACCCGCGCCACCATGCTGGAAGTGGCGGACCAGGATTTCGTGAAGACGGCGCGGGCCAAGGGCGTGCCGGAGGGGCAGGTGGTGCGGCGGCATGTGCTGCGGAACGCGCTACTGCCCGTCATCACCTTCGCGGGCATCCAGGCGGGGCAGCTGATCGGCGGATCGATCCTGGTGGAGACGGTCTTCGCCTGGCCGGGCATCGGGCGCCTGGCCTTCGAGGCGCTGCTGGCGCGCGACTATCCCGTGCTGATGGGCGTCTTCTTCGCGACCTCCGTCATGGTGGTGCTGTTCAACCTGCTGACGGACCTGCTCTACGCCGTGGTCGATCCCCGCGTGGAGGTCGCGTGATGAGCTTCTTCCGCAGCTTCGCGCGCAACAAGGGCGCGGTGGTGGGGGTTGTCGTGCTGGCGCTGGTCTTCGCGGTGGCGGCGCTGGCGGATGTGATCTTCCCCGGCACGCCCTGGGACATGGTGGCCGCGCCCTTCATGCCGCCGGGCGAGATGGACATGCTGCTGGGCTCCGACAGCCTCGGCCGGGACGTGGCGGCGGGGATCGCGCATGGGGCGCGCATTTCGCTGCTGGTCGGCGCCGTCAGCACGGTGGTGGCGCTGGCGCTCGGGGTCTCGCTGGGGGCGCTGGCGGGGTATGTCGGCGGCGTGGTGGACGACCTGGTGATGCGCTTCACCGAGTTCTTCCAGACCATCCCGAGCTTCGTGCTGGCGATCCTGCTGGTGGCAATCTTCACGCCGACGATTTCCTCGGTCGTCTTCGCCATCGCGGTGGTGTCCTGGCCGCCCGTCGCGCGCGTGGTGCGGGCGGAGTTCCTCTCGCTGCGGTCGCGGGAATTCGTGCAGGCGGCGGAGGTGCTGGGCAAGTCGAGGCTGTCCATCGTGGTGGGGGACATCCTGCCCAATGCGCTGTCGCCGATCATCGTGCTGTCGTCGCTCATGGTGGCGAATGCGATCCTGCTGGAAAGCGCGCTGTCCTTCCTCGGCCTGGGTGATCCGAACCTCATGACCTGGGGATTCCTGATCGGGTCGGGGCGCAGCGTGATCCGGCTGGCCTGGTGGATGAGCGTCTTTCCCGGCGTGGCGATCTTCCTGACGGTGCTGGCGCTGAATTTGGTGGGGGAGGGGCTGTCGGACGCGCTGAACCCGCGCCTGGCGGGGAGGCGCACATGAGCCTGCTTCGCGTCGAGGGCCTCACCGTGGCCCTGCCGCCCGGCGGGGACCGGCCGCATGCGGTGGAGGGCATCGACCTCACCGTCGATCCCGGCGAGATCGTCTGCGTCGTCGGGGAGTCCGGATCGGGCAAGTCGATCACGGCGAATGCCGTGATGGGGCTGCTGCCGAAGACGCTGCCGCGCAAGGCAGGGCGCATCTGGCTGGGTGACACGGAGCTGACGGCGCAATCGCCGGAACAGCTCCGCGCGCTGCGCGGCAGCCGGATGGCGATGATCTTCCAGGAACCGATGACGGCGCTGAACCCGCTGATGCGCGTCGGCGACCAGATCGCGGAGGCGCTGGCGGTCCATGGCGAGAAGCGCCGCGCGCGCGACCGCGTGCCGGAACTGCTGGCCGCCGTGAACCTGCCGGACCCCGCCGCCATCGCCCGCGCGCATCCCTTCCGCCTTTCGGGCGGGCAGCGGCAGCGCGTGATGATCGCCATGGCGCTGGCGCTGGAACCGGCGCTGCTGATCGCGGATGAGCCGACCACGGCGCTCGACGTGACGACGCAGATGCAGATCCTTCGCCTGGTGCGGGAGATCCAGTCGCGCAAGGGCATGGGGGTCATGTTCATCACCCATGATTTCGGCGTGGTGGCGGAGATCGCCGACCGCGTCGCGGTGATGCAGCGCGGCCGCATCGTGGAGCAGGGCGCCGCGGCGGAGGTGCTGAACAACCCCCGGCACGACTACACCAAGGCCCTCATCGCCGCCGTTCCCCATGGCGCTCCCGCCGAAGCCCGCGCCCCGGTCACGACGGAGACGGTGCTGGAAGCGAAGGGCCTGGCGAAGACCTACACCCGCGGCGGCTGGTTCGGCGCCCGCGCCCTGGTGAAGGCGGTCCATGACGCCGACTTCACGCTGAAGCGCGGCGAGACGCTGGGTCTCGTTGGTGAATCCGGCTCCGGCAAGTCGACGCTGGCGCGCTGCGTGGTGGATCTGGTGCGGCCGGAGGCGGGGCAGATGCTCTTCCACGGCCAGGACCTCCGCCCGCTGTCGCGCAGCGCGCGAAAGCCCTTCCGCAAGCGCATCCAGATGGTGTTCCAGGACCCCTATGCCTCCCTGAATCCAAGGCGACGCGTTGGCGAGATCATCGCGGAGGGCCCCATCACCCATGGGGAGGCGCGGGACAAGGCGCTGGACCGGGCGCGGGACCTGCTGCGGCTGGTGAAGCTGGATGACGGCGCCATGGACCGCTTCCCGCATGAATTCAGCGGCGGGCAGCGCCAGCGCATCGGCATCGCCCGCGCGCTGGCCATGGAGCCGGAACTGCTGATCGCGGATGAACCGGTCTCGGCGCTGGATGTTTCCGTCCAGGCGCAGGTGCTGGCGCTGCTGGCGGAAATCCGCGCCAGGCTCGGCCTGACCATGCTGTTCATCACCCACGACCTTCGCGTGGCCGCCCAGGTCTGCGATCGCATCGCCGTGATGCAGCGCGGCGCGATCGTGGAGCAGGGGCCGACGGCGGAGGTCTTCGGCAATCCGCAGCACAGCTATACGCGCGCGCTGCTGGACAGCATCCCCGGGCGGGGCTGGACTCCGCCCACCTTCTGACGGGACTTCCCATGACCGAACCAGTGCTCGACCCCGGTGCCCGCCGCGCCATCCTGGAGGCCTGCGACCAGTTGCGGGCGGAGGCCGAGCAGGTGCTGATGCGCCTGGTGCGCTGCCCCTCGACGCTGGGCAATGAACACTCGGCCTTGTCGGAGATGGGGCGGCAATATGAGGCGCTGGGCCTCAAGCCCTTCGCGGTGCCGACGGATGTGGCGAAGCTGGAAGGCCATCCCGGCTTCTCGCCGCCGCTGATCCCCTATGCCGGGCGCGACAACATCGTGGCGGTGCATCGCCCCCGCCAGGCCACGGGCCGCAGCCTGGTGCTGCAGGGGCATGTGGATGTGGTGCCGGAAGGGGCGGAGGATGAATGGACCACGCCGCCCTATGAGCCCGCCATCCGCGGCGGCCGCATGTATGGCCGCGGCGCGGGGGACATGAAGGCCGGCATCGTCAGCTACCTCACGGCCTTCCGCGCCCTGCAGCTGGCCGGGCTGCAGCCCGCCGCGGAGGTGCAGATGCACTCCGTGATCGAGGAGGAATGCACCGGCAATGGCGCGCTGGCCTGCATGGTCGCGATGCCCAAGGCCGATGCCGTCATCATCCCCGAACCCGGGCCGGGCCTGCCCGCGCTCTATTCCGCGGAGGTCGGCGTGGTCTGGGCCTGGGTGACGGTGACGGGCCGCCCCGCGCATGTGCGCGACAAGCAGGCAGGGGTTAACGCGGTGGAGGCCGCGATGGCGGTGTGGCGCCGCTTCGAGGCCTATGAGCGCGAGATGAATGACGGCGCCCGCATCCATCCGAGCTTCCGCGGCGTGAACCACCCCGTGAACGTCAACCTCGGCACCTTCGAGGGCGGCGAGTGGAATTCCTCCGTGCCGACGCGCGCGAAGCTCGGGCTTCGGGTCGGCGTCATGATGGGGAACACCGCGACCAACGTGCGCGCCGATATCGAGCGCATCGTGGAGGAGGCGCGCGGCGACGCGGCGATGAAGGGGGCCAAGGTGAAGCTCGCCTTCCAGGGCTTCATGGCCGATCCCTGCGTCTTCGACATGCAGGCGCCGATCGTTCGCATGGCTGCAACAAGTTACGCCGATCTGACGGGGCATGAGCTTCGGCACTACCCCGCCACGGGCCTCACGGATGGCCGCTTCTTCCAGCTCTACCAGGGCACGCCTGTCGCGTGCTTCGGGCCGGATGCGCAGGACATCCACGGCATCGATGAAAGCGTCGGCATGGACAGCATGCACGACATCACGCGGACCATCGCGGTGACGATGGCGGGCTGGTGCGGAGTGGAGAAGCTGTGAGCAATTTCCGGCCTTCGGGCGCGAGGCTCTGGGACAGCCTCATGGAATTCGCCGCCATCGGCGGCACGGCCAAGGGCGGCTGCAACCGGCAGACGCTGACGGACCTGGATGGCCAGGCGCGCGCGCTGTTGCAGCGCCAGGCGGAAGCCGCCGGCGCGACGCTGACGCTCGACCGCCTCGGCAACATGGTGCTGACGCGCCCCGGTCGCGATCCCTCGCGCAAGCCGGTCGCCATCGGCAGCCACCTCGACACCCAGCCGACCGGCGGAAAGTTCGACGGCGTGCTCGGCGTGCTGGCGGGGCTGGAGGTGCTGCGCGCGCTGCACGAGGCGGGGGTGGCGACGGAGGCGCCCGTCACGCTGGTGAACTGGACCAATGAGGAAGGGGCCCGCTTCTCCCCGCCCATGATGGGCAGCGGCGCGGCCATGGGCATCTTCACGGAAGCCGAGGTGCTGGCCAAGCAGGACAGCAGCGGCGCCACCTTCGGGGGCGAGCTGGCGCGCATCGGCTGGGCCGGCAGCGCCGATCCCGCCGCGCTGCAGGGCCTCGGCGCCTATTTCGAGCTGCATATCGAGCAGGGCCCGGTGCTGGAGAGGCTCGGCCTCGACCTCGGCATCGTCACCCATGCGCTCGCGCAGCACTGGTTCGAGGTGACGGTGACGGGGGAGGAGGCGCATGGCGGCAGCGCCATGGCCGGGCGGCGCGACGCCATGATGGCGGCGGCCGAGATGATGACGGCGATCGAGCGCCTGGCGCTGGAAGCCGGCGCCCGCGCCACGGTGGGCCGCGTCACGGTGCATCCGGACAGCCGCAACGTGGTGCCCGGCCGTGTCTGGTTCAGCCTCGACACCCGCCATGACCATGAGGATGACCTGGCGAAACTCGCCGCCGGGTTGCGGGCGGAAGCGGCCGCCATCGGCGCGCGGCGGCCCGGGATCGCGATCGAGGTCGCGGATTTCTGGATCTCGCCGGCCACCCCCTTCGATGCCGGGCTGGTGGGCAGGCTGCGGGATTCCGCGGTTGCCCGCGGGATTCCGCACCAGGAGATGCCGACCGCGATCGGCCATGACGCCGTCTATTGCGCCCGGCGCGTGCCCAGTGTGATGATCTTCGTGCCCTGCCATGGTGGCGTCAGCCACAACGAGGCGGAGAGCATCACCCCAGAATGGGCGGAAGCCGGGTTGCTGGTCCTGGCCGATGCGGTGCTCGCCACCGCCGGCGTGGCGAAGGGGTGAGGGCATGACGCGCATCGCCATCGGCGGCTTCCTGCACGAAAGCCATTCCTTCGCGCCCATCCCGACCACCTGGGCGGATTTCCTGGCGCCCGGCGGCTGGCCCGCGGTGCAGCGGCCGGCCACGCTGCTGGACACGCTCCGCCCCTCCGCCGTGCCGGCGGCGGGCGCGATCAGGACGGCGGAGGCCGCGGGCGTGACCCTCGCGCCGCTCTCCTGGGGCTTCGCCAATCCGGCCGGGCCGGTGACGGCGGAGGCCTTCGAGCGGCTGGCGGCGCTGATCTTCCATGACCTCCAGGCCGCGCTGGAGGAGGGCCCGCTGGATGGCCTCTACCTCGACCTGCATGGCGCCATGGTGGCGGAGCATTTCCCGGATGCGGAGGGGGAGCTGCTGCGCCGCGCCCGCGCGATCCTCGGCCCCGACGTGCCCATCACCGCCAGCCTCGACCCGCATTGCAACCTGACGGCGGCGATGGTGCAGCATGCCGATGCGCTGGCGCCCTTCCGCACCTACCCGCATGTGGACATGAAGGAGGCCGGCGCGCGGGCGATGAAGCTGCTGCTGGAGCGCATCAGGCTCGGCCGGCCCTTCGCCAAGGCCTTTCGGCAGCTGGACTACCTGATCCCGATCACCGGGCAATGCACGCTGGTGCCGCCCATGGCGGATGCCATGGCGGCGCGGGCCGCGCTGGCCTCGCGGACGGAGGTCGCCGAACTCGGCCTCTGCTTCGGCTTCCCCTATGCGGATTTCCCGGATTGCGGCGTCGGCATCGCGGCCTTCGCGGTGGACCAGGCGCGGGCGGATGCGGCGGCGGATGGGCTGCTGGCCGACCTCAAGGCGCGGGAAGCCGCCTTCACGCCCGATATCCTGGCGGCGAAGGAAGGCGTGGCGAAGGCCATCAAGCTGGCGGACAAGGCACGCAAGCCCATCGTGCTGGCCGATACGCAGGACAATCCCGGCGGCGGCGGGCATGGCGACACGACCGGGCTGCTGGCCGAACTCATCGCGCAGCGCGCGGAAGGCGCCGTGCTCGCGCTGATCAACGATGCGGAGAGCGCCAGCGCCTGCCACGCGGCCGGGGAGGGCGCGCTGGTGCCGCTCAGCCTCGGCGGCAAGTCGGATGGCGCGCCGATCGCGGTGCAGGCGCGGGTGCTGAAGCTGACCGATGGCGGCTTCATGTGCACGGGGCCGATGGCGGGCGGGAACTGGGCGGATCTCGGCCCGACCGCGCTGGTCAGCCCCGCGCCCGGCATTCGCGTGATCGTGACCAGCCGGAAGATGCAGGCCTATGACCAGGCGCTGTTCCGGCATGTGGGCATCGAACCCTCCGCCCAGCGCATCCTGGCGCTGAAGTCCTCCGTGCATTTCCGCGCGGATTTCCAGCCGATTGCCGAAGCCGTGCTGGTGGTGGCCGCGCCCGGCCCCGTGGTGGCGGACCCCGCCACGCTGCCCTTCACCAACCTCCGGCCGGGGCTCAGGCTGCGCCCCGGGGACAACCGACGGACCGCATGATCGCTTCCCACCCTGGTGTCGCCGCTTTCCCGCCCCCAATTGCGCCGGTGATCCCGATCGCCGCGCATCGCCCGCAAAGGACCCCGCCCGTGTTCCGCCCCGCCCGCCCGGCCCCTACCGAGATCGGTGTCCCCGGCGGGACGGCGCTGCGCATCGCGCGCGTCGTGCAGCTGCCGGAGGGCTTCGCGGAGCTGGCGGCGGATGCGCATGCCAGCGGGGAGCGGATGCTGGCGGTGCTGCGGGAGGATTGGGAGGCGGGCACCATCCGCTTCGACGGCTGGGGGGAGGCGCTGTTCGCCCTGCAGGGGCCGAATGGCCTGGTCGGCCTGGGCGGGCTGACGCGCGACCCCTTCGCGGGGGATGACGTGGTCGGCCGCGTGCGCCGCTTCTACATCCGGCGTTCGGCCCGCCGGGCGGGCGCGGGGCGCGCGCTGCTCGGCGCCATCGTCGCGGCGGCGACGGAAGCCGGCTATCCCCGGCTTCGCGTCCGTGCGCCGGCCTCGGCCTTCGCCTTCTACGAGGCCTGCGGCTTCCTGCGCGCGGTGCGGGAGAAGGGGGCGACCCACATCCTGCCGCTCGGCGGCTGATCAGCCGCCGCGCGTGGCGAGGAAGGCGTTGACCTCCGCCGCGGTCGGGATGGGGGCGACGGCGCCGTAGCCGGTGGTGGACAGGGCGGCCGCGGCATTGGCGTAGCGCGCGGCCTGCCAGACATCGTCGCCCGCCACGGCGCGGGCCAGGAAGGCGCCGGCGAAGGTATCGCCCGCGCCGGTGGCGTCCACCGCCTCCACCGCGAAACCCTCGATCGTCGCGCGGGCTTCGCGCGTGGCGACCATCACGCCATCCGGGCCGAGCTTCAGCATCACCAGCGGGCAGAGCGCCAGGTAGAAATCGGCGATGGCTTCGGGTTCGTGCAGCCCGGTCAGCTGGCGCGCATCGTCCAGGCTGGGGAAGCAGAGGTCCGACAGCCCCAGCGCCGTGTGGATGCAGGCGGAGGCGCGGCGCAGCGGCCAGAGGCGGAGGCGCAGATTGGTGTCGAAGCTGACGGTGACGCCGGCGCTGCGCGCGACCTCCATGGCGCGGAAGGCGGCGTCGCAGGCGCTGTCGGAAATGCCGAGGCTGATGCCCGAGAGGTGCAGCACCCGCGCGCGGCGGATCGCGTCCTCCGGCAGGTCGCCGGGCCGCAGGCGGCTGGCGGCGCTGCCCTTGCGGTGGAAGGTGAAGTGGTGGCCGGCCTCGTCATGGTTGACGAAGTAGACGGCGGTGGGCGCATCCGGGTCGGTGCGCACCGTGCTGGCATCCACGCCTTCCATCGCCCACAGCGCGCGGAAGCTCTCCCCGGCCGCATCGTCGCCCAGGGCGGTGACCATGCCGACATCGGCGCCGCTGCGCGCGGCGGCCACGGCGGCATTGGCGGCATCCCCGCCATGGCCTTCCAGGTAGAGGCGGCGCCCATCCGTCCCCGGGGGAAGCTGGTTGAATTCCAGCATGGGTTCGCCCAGGCACAGGATGTCCGGCATGGCGGATTCGCTCCCCGATCAGGCCTTCTCAACGATCCCTGCTTGGGCGACTTCGCGGCCTGGATCAAGCGGGGGATCAAGCGGGCGTGAGCGTTTTCAGGCCTGCATGAGGCCGAGCACGTCGCGCGCCGCGGCTTCGATGCCCGCCCGGTCGCCGCGCGCCAGCAGGCCTTCATCCACCAGGCGGCCGCCGATGCCGACGAAGGCGGCGCCCGCCGCCAGGTAGTCCGGCGCGTTGCGCGAATCGACGCCGCCGGTCGGGCAGAAGACGGTGTCGGGGAAGACCGCGCGCAGCGCCTTCACATGGCTGGGCCCGCCGGCGGAACTGGCGGGGAAGATCTTCACCACATCGGCGCCCCCGGCCAGCGCGGCGCGCACTTCCGTCGGCGTCATGGCGCCCAGCATGGCGATGGCGCCCGCGCCATGCGCGGCCTGCGCGACGACCGGATCGACCCAGGGGCAGACGAGGAAGCGCGCCCCGGCGGCCAGGCAGGCTTCCGCCGCCGCGCGGTCCGGCACCGTGCCGGCGCCGACCAGCAGGCCCGGGTCGCTGGCGAGGTCGCGGATCAGCGCCGGCGCGTCGGGCACCGTCATCGTGATCTCGAACACCGAGAGCCCGGCGCCGCGCAGCCATTCGACGGCGCGCGCCGCCAGGCTGGCGCTGGTGGTGCGCACCACGGGGATCACCCGGGCCTGGCGCAGGGACGGGATCAGGGGATGGGTCATGGGTCGATCCTGCGCGCTTCCAGCGCCGCCGTCATCCGCGCCTGCCGCGCCGCGGCGGCGGCGGGTGGCGAAAGCAGCGCAGTTGCGACGCAGATTGCGTCGCCGATCGCGAATTGCACCAGCCTGCCCGTCCAGGGGGCATGCGGCGCGGCCGCTTCCTCCGCCAGGCAGGGCACGGTGATGGCGGCGGCGGCGGCGAGGGGGGAGCCCGGGCGCGTCAGCGCGATGACGGTGGCGCCCGCCAGGGCGGCCTGGCGCGCGGCTTCCACCACCGCGCGCGACCGCCCGCCGAGGGAGAGGCAGAGCGCGACGGATTCCCCATCCAGCAGCGCCGTCGCCATGGCCTGGGCATGCGGGTCGTGCCGCGCGACGACGCCGCGGCAGGTCACCACCAAGCGCTGGGCGAGATCCGCCGCCACGCCGGCGGAGGCGCCGACGGCCCAGACCTCCACCCGCGCGGCGCGCAGCAAAGCGAGCGCCGCGCGTTCCACCGCCGCGGCGTCCAGCCCCGCGCGCGCCTGCGCCAGCGCGGCCATGGCGGCATCCAGCACGGCGGGCGCGGCCTGCGGCACGGGTGTGGCGGCATCGATGCGGGCGGGGGGGCGCGGGGGCGGCGCGGCTTCTGCCGCGGCCTCCGCCCGGTTCAGCGCCAGGCGGAGATCGGCGAAGCCCTCATAGCCCAGGGACCGGCAGAAGCGGACGACGGTGGGTTCGGAGACGCCGGCCGCGCGGGCCAGGCTGGCCGTGGTGGCCGCCATGATGGCGGCGGGGTCGGCGGCGACCAGCTCGGCCACCTTGCGCTCGGCCGGGCTCAGCCGGTCGAGCACCAGGGCAATCCGATCACGCACCAGGCTCCCCTCCGCCATGCGGGGGGTGACTACAATGCGGCGGGGGCCGGGCTCAAGCCAGGCGGGCCATCGCCTCCGCCGTCGCCTGCAGGCGCAGCGCCTCCGCCTGGGCGCGGGCGGTGTCCTCGGCGGCGCTGGCCAGGTTGGCCTTCAGCGTCTCCGCGCTCTCGCCGAGGCCGTTCATGGCGGTGTTCAGGCTGGCGATCTGGGTGCGGAATTCGGCGACGGCGACGCGCTGTTCCTCCAGCGCTTCCTCCAGCCGCCGCAGCGCGAGGCGGAGGCGGCGTTCGCCGGCATCGGGGAAGGCGAGGATGCGCGCGTCCGGCGCCGGGGTGGCCTCGGCCGCCGCGGTCTGGATCTGGCTGGCCGTCTCGTCGCGCATGGGATGCCTCCGGGCTGGAAGTGTTGCCGGAACCTTAATCCGTCTTGGAAAAGAGACAAGCCAAATTTAAAGGGACAATTCATCTTTTCCCTTTACCCACCACGGATTGCGCTTACCCACCGGTGGGCGGGGGATCAGGCCACCAGCGCGCCCAGGCCGAGGCTGGCCGCCGCGCCGGCGGAGAGCGCCCAGCGCAGCCGCATATAGGCGGGCGGCACCAGGCCGCGGGCGGCGCCGCGCGCCTCCGCCGCCGCCGTCGCCAGGATCGCGACGGCGAGCAGGGCGAGGCCCGGCCGCAGCGGCAGCAGCAGCGCCACCCACGCGATGAGGGAGGGCACGACGCCGAGCGCGAGGCGCGGCAGTTCGGCCCCCGATTCCGATTCCGGCGCGCGCAGCGCCAGCCCCCAATGGACGGCGCCGAGGAAGGCGAGGATGGCCGCGCCATAGGCGGCCAGCGCCGGCGCCGCCCAGCCGAAGGCGAGGATGCTGGCCAGGGCCAGGCCGAGGAAGGGCAGCAGCCCGGCGGCGCCGAGCACGAGGGCGGAGGGGGGCAGGGGACGGTCCATGCGCGCAATGTGCGCCGATCCCGGGCAGCGGAAAGCCCCCCGCCTGTCCCGATCGTGCACCGAACGCCGTTTCAACGGGGGGGCGGGACCGCTACATGGGGGCTCCTCCGGAACCTGGGATAGAATGCGCGATGGCCACGGGCCTCGAATTGCTGCTGATCATCATCCTCGTGCTGCTGAACGGGGCCTTCGCGATGAGCGAGCTGGCCATCGTCTCCGCCCGGCGGACGCGCCTGGCGGCGCTGCAGCGCAAGGGCAGCGCGGGGGCGGCGGCGGCCATCGCGCTGGCGGAGGACCCGCAGCGCTTCCTGCCCACCGTGCAGGTGGGCATCACGCTGGTCGGCATCCTGGCCGGCGCCTTCGGCGGCGCGCGCCTGTCCGCCACCATCGCGGAGCTGCTGGCGCCGCTGCCGGTGATCGGCGCCTTCAGCGCGGAGATCGGCTTCGCGCTGGTGGTCATGCTGATCACCTATCTCAGCCTGATCATGGGCGAGCTGGTGCCGAAGCAGCTGGCGCTGCGCAACCCGGAGGCGATCGCGGTCATCGTCTCCCGCCCGCTCGCGACCCTGGCGCGCTTCACGGCGCCGGTGATCTGGCTGCTCTCCACCTCCTCCGCCCTCGTGCTGCGGCTGTTCGGGCGGCACGACCCCTCCGACAATTCGGTGACGGAGGAGGAGGTGAAGGCGGTGGTGGCGGAGGGCGCGACCTCCGGCGCCATCGAGACGGAGGAGCGGCACATGATCGAGCGCGTGCTGCGCCTGGCGGACAAGCCGATCCGCGCGCTGATGACGCCGCGCACCGAGATCGAGTGGATCGACCGCACCGCGCCGCCGGAGGATGTGGCGGCAAGGCTGCGGGCTTCGGGCGTGACGCGCTTCGTCGTCGCCGACCGGCGCGTGGACAATGTGGTGGGCGTGGTCGCGGCCAAGGATTTGCTGGACCAGCTGCTGGAGGGGTCGCCGCTGTCGGTGGCGCGCGCGCTGCGCCAGGCGCGGGTGCTGCCCGACACGCTCTCGGCCCTGGATGCGCTGGAGCGGCTGCGGGACGACCCGATCGGCATGGCGCTGGTGATGGACGAATACGGCAGCTTCGAGGGGGTGGTGACGGCGTCGGACCTGCTGGAGGCGATCGTCGGCGAGCTGGGGCCGGTGGCGTCGGACCAGTCGGTGCCGGTGCTGCGCCATGACGGCAGCCTGCTGCTGGAAGGGATGATGCCGTCGGACGAGCTGAAGGCGCGGCTCGACCTGCCGGACCTGCCGAAGGAGGGGACCTACCACACGGTGGCGGGGCTGATGCTGGCGCTGCTGCAGCGCGTGCCGAAGGAGGGCGACCGCATCGCCTGGGCCGGCTGGCGCTTCGAGATCATCGACATGGATGGCCGCCGCGTGGACAAGGTGCTGGCGGTGAAGGACGAGACGTCTGTCGTGCAGGGGCCCTGACGGGCCCGGGGGTGGTGCAGGGGCCCTGACGGGCCCGGGGGGTGGTGCAGGGGCCCTGGCGGGCCCCTGGTGGTGGCGGGCGCCTACTGCCCGCCGCCATTGCCCCGCGCCTTGGCGATGGGCGCGATGAACTGGGGCTCCGTGTCCCAGGGGAACAGGATCCAGGTGTCCTGGCTGACTTCCGTGATGAAGGTATCGACCGTCGGCTTGCCCGCGGGCTTCGCATAGACGGTCGCGAAATGCGCCTTGGGCAGCATGGCGCGCACCACCTTGGCGGTGGTGCCGGTATCGACCAGGTCGTCGATCAGCAGCCAGCCCTCGCCCTGGCTGTCCAGCGCCGCCTGGGGCGGCTTCACCACCTGCGGCTGGCCGCGCTGCTCCTCGTCATAGGTCACGACGCTGACCGTCTCGATCAGGCGGCAATCGAGTTCGCGCGCCACGATGGCGGCCGGGATCAGCCCGCCGCGGGTGATGGCGACCATGCCCGTCCAGGGGCCGCGTTCCACCAGCCGCCAGGCCAGCGCCTTGCCGTCCCGGTGCAGCTGGTCCCAGGTCACGGTGTAGTAGCGGGGCGCCATCGTCTCATCCTCTGCGTCAGGCACGGTCAGAACATCTTGCCGCCATCGGGCACCTTGAGGTCGGGCTTCAGCAGCACGACGGCGCCGTTCTCGTCCGGCACGCCGAGGACGAGGACCTCGCTCTCGAAGCCGCCGATGCGGCGGGGCGGGAAATTCACCACGGCGACCACCTGGCGGCCGATCAGGCGGTCCGGCGAATAGTGGACGGTGATCTGGGCGGAGGAGCGCCTGGTGCCGATCTCCCCCCCGAAATCGATCCAGAGCTGGATCGAGGGCTTGCGGGCGGTCGGGTGCGGCTGCGCGTCCACGATCGTGCCGGCGCGGATCTCGACCTTCTCGAAATCGGCAAAGGTGATCGGTTCCATGGCGCGTCCTACCGCGGGGCGGACAACAGGGGAAGGGGGTCCACTTGCGCGGAGGGGCCGCCCGGCGCATTGACCGGAACGCCCCGCCGGGCCCCCGCGACACAGAAGGCGAGCCGCACCCTCATGCTGCCGACCACCCCCTCCTTCCGCCTGGATGGCATGCGCGCCCTGGTCACGGGCGCGAGCAAGGGGATCGGGCGGGCCGGCGCGGTGGCGCTGGCGGCCGCGGGGGCGGAGGTGGTGGCCGCGGCGCGCAGCCTGGATGAGCTGGAGGCGCTGACCACCGAACTGGGCGAGGCCGGGCTGGCGGTGCGGGCGGCGCAGCTCGACGTGACGGATCGCGGCGCCGTGCGCGCGCTGGTCGAGGCCTCCGGCCCCTTCGACATCCTGCTGAACAATGCCGGCACCAATATCCGCCAGCCTTTCCTCGATGTGGAGGACGGCGCGCTGGATGCGCTGCTGGACCTCAACCTGCGGTCCATGTTCACGGTGGCGCAGGCGGTGGCGCAGGGGATGGCGGCGGAGGGGAAGGGGGGTGCGATCATCAACCTCTCCTCCGTCAACGGCCATGTCGCGGGCCTGAACCGCAGCGTCTATACGGCGACCAAGCACGGGATCGAGGGCCTGACCAAGGCCATGGCGGTGGAACTCGGGCCCAAGGGCATCCGGGTGAACACCATCGCGCCGGGCTTCGTGGACACGCCGCTGACGGCCGGCTTCCTGGCGGATGAGAAGGTGCGCAGCGCGCAGATCCGCCGCACGCCGATGGGGCGCATCATGACGGTCGAGGACATCATGGGCGCCGTCGTCTTCCTGGCCTCGCCGGCCAGCGCCATGGTCTCCGGCACCTGCCTGCTGATCGATGGCGGCTTCTGCGCGCAATGAGCGGCGGCGCCGCTCATTGCTGCTTTTTTCAAGTGCGCGGCACTGGCCGCGGGCGCCGTTCGGCGCCTCGGCGTGGCGACAGCCACGCCGCCTTTCCGGTGGCGCTGCGTGGCAACCGCCACGCCGCCCGTGTTCTCCATGACGTCCAAGGGTCCTGATCGATGAAGCGCGATTTCCATGCCCCCGGCCGCAGCGCCGTCTATGCCGCGAACGGGATGGCCGCCACCTCCATGCCGCAGGCGACGCTGGCCGCGCTCGACATCCTGCGCGCCGGCGGCAATGCCATGGACGCCGCCATCGCGGCCTGCGCGGTGCTGGGCGTGGTGGAGCCGCAATCCACGGGCATCGGCGGCGACTGCTTCTGCCTCTATGTCCCGGCCGGTTCCAGCCAGGTGATCGCGCTGAACGGGTCGGGCCGCGCGCCGCGCGGGGCGACGCCGGAGGCGCTGCGGGCCTCGGGCCTCACCGCCATGTCGCCGACCTCCGCCCATTCCGTGACGGTGCCGGGCGCCATCTCCGCCTGGGCGAAGCTGAACGAGGCGCATGGGAAGAAGTCGCTGGAGGAAATCCTGGCGCCGGCCATCGGCTATGCCGAGAACGGCTTCTTCCTCTCCGCCCGCGTCGCCAGCGACTGGGAAGGCTCCGTCGGCAAGCTGGCCAAGCATGGCCCGGCCGCCAAGCACTTCCTGAAGGATGGCGCGGCCTTCGCGCTGGGCGACAAGTTCGTGAACCCGAAGCTCGGCGCCACCATGCGCGCCATCGGCAAGCACGGCACCAAGGCCTTCTATGAGGGTGCCATCGCCGCGGACATGGTGAAGACGCTGCGCGAGGCCGGCGGCACGCATACGGAGGAGGATTTCGCCCGCGGCGCCTCCGTGGCCGGCTTCGTCGATCCCATCAAGCGCGCCTGGCGCGACATGGAGGTCTTCCAGTGCCCGCCCAACGGATCGGGCATGATCACGCTGATGGTCCTGGCGCTGATCGACAAGCTCGGCTTCCCCGAGGAAGGCTTCCTGAGCACGGAGCGCCTGCACCGCCATATCGAGGCCGCGCGCCTGGCCTATCGCGACCGCGACGCCTTCCTGGCCGACCCGTCCCAGGTGGAGGTGCCGGTGGAGCACCTGCTCTCCGACAGCTACCTCGATGCGCTGGCGAAGCTGGTGCGGGATGACCGCGCCATGCCGGAGATGCCGCTGGCGGGGCAGTCGGACCTCGCGAAGCACAAGGACACGGTCTATCTCTCCGTCGTCGATCGCGACGGCAATGCCGTCTCCTTCATCAACTCGCTCTTCGAGGGTTTCGGCAGCGGCATCTACGCGCCAGAGGCCGGCGTGATGCTGCAGAACCGCGGCTACGGCTTCCGGCTGGAGGAAGGCCACCCGAACTGCATCGCGCCCGACAAGCGCCCGATGCACACCATCATCCCGGGCATGGTGATGAAGGACGGGCAGGCGGTGATGCCCTATGGCGTCATGGGCGGGCACTACCAGCCGATGGGCCAGACCAACTTCCTGGTGAACCACTTCGTCTATGGCCTCGACGTGCAGGAGGCGATGGACGCGCCGCGCCTCTTCCCGCGCCTCGGCAAGGTGCAGGTGGAGAAGGGCATCCCGGCCTCGGTCGTGGATCGGCTGAACCGGCTCGGCCATGACTGCGAGCTGATCGACAAGCCGCATGGCGGCGGCCAGGCGATCCTGATCGACCGCGAGCGCGGCTGCCTTGTCGGGGGCTCCGACCCCCGCAAGGATGGCTGCGCGATGGGCTACTGAGGACTCCCCCGATCATGACCGCACCCTGCGACCTCTCCGCCGTCGAGGCACGGCGCCTTATCGGCACGCGCAAGCTCTCCCCGGTGGAGCTGCTGGACAGCTGCCTGGCCCGCATCGGCGCCGTGAACCACGCGGTGAACGCGATGGTGGCGATGGATACGGACCGGGCGCGGGAAGGCGCCAAGACGGCGGAGGCCGCGGTCATGGCCGGGGCGAAGCTGGGCCCGCTGCACGGCCTGCCCATCGGCATCAAGGACCTGGAGGAGACGAAGGGGCTGCGCACGACCTGGGGCAGCCCGATCTTCGCCGACCACATCCCGACCAAGGACGAGGCGATGGTCGCCAACCTGCGCGAGGCAGGGGCGATCGTCGTCGGCAAGACCAACACGCCGGAATTCGGCGCGGGCGCCAACACGCGCAACCTGGTCTATGGCGCGACGGGCAATCCCTTCGATCCCACGCGCTCCGCGGCCGGGTCCTCCGGCGGATCGGCCGTGGCGCTGGCCTGCGGGATGGTGCCCATCGCGTCGGGCAGCGACACGGGCGGTTCGCTGCGCAATCCCGCGGCCTTCAACGGCATCGTGGGCTTCCGGCCCTCGCCCGGCCTGGTGCCGGCGGAGCGGCGCGGGCATGGCTGGTCGCCGCTGCCGGTGCTGGGCCCGATGGCACGCAATGCGCGGGATGCGGCGCTGCTGCTTTCCGCCATGGCGGATGACGATGCGCTGGACCCGCTGGCCTATACGCTGCCGGATCGCCGGGTGCGGGGCGGGGACCGCAACCTGTTCCCACCCATGCAGGTCGATCTCGGCGCGCTGCGCGTCGCCGCCACGCCCGATTTCGGCTTCGCGCCGACCGAGCGCCATGTCCGCGAGGTCTTCGCGAGCCGCGTCGCCGCGCTGGCGCCGCTCTTCGGCCGGGTCGAGGAAGCGACGCCGGACTGCGCCGGCACCGACGAAGCCTTCGAGATCCTGCGCGCGACCAGCTTCGTCGCCAGCCATGCGGAGAAGTGCCGCACCCGGCCGCAGGATGTCGGCCCCAATGTGCGGGCGAATGTCGAGGAGGGGCTGCGCTACAGCCTGGCCGACTATGCCCGCGCGGCGACGGAGCAGACGCGGATCTACCGGCTGTGGCAGGGCTTCTTCGCGAAGCACGACATCATCATCACGCCGGCCATCACCATCAGCCCGCGCCCCTGGTCGGAACTCTACCCCGCCGAGATCGATGGCCAGCCGACGCGGACCTATTTCCACTGGCTGGCCATGGCCTATGCGGTGACGCTGGTGGGCCACCCCGCGGTCAGCCTGCCGCTCGGCCTGGACAAGGCGGGAATGCCCTTCGGCCTGCAGATCGTGGGGCCGCGCGGCGGCGATGCGCTGGTGCTTGCCGTCGCGGCGGCGATCGAGGAAGCCGTCGCGGGCGATTCGTCGCTCGCCCGCCCGGTGCCCGATATCGCCAGGCTCACCGCCGCGGCGCCGATCTCGGCCATGCCGGGCTTCAAGAGCTGGGCCTGACCTACCAGCGGCGGTAGCCGCGCTCGTAGCCATAGTCCCGGTGGCCGTAGGACGGCCGGCGGTCGTAGTGGCGGTGCCTCGGCTGGTCATTGGCCGAGGCGATGGCGATGCCCGCCAGCGCCACGCCGGCGCCGAGCGCCAGGCTGGCCGGCAGGTTCACGCTGCCGTCCGGATTCTGGCAGGCGCCGAGCATCAGGGCGGCGGAGAGGGCGAGGGCGGGCAGGATACGCATCGGGGGAACCTCCTGGGCAGGAAGCTTCCCCCTTGGGCAGGGCGGGCGCGGGGCCGCATCATGGCGGCGCCGCGCGGATCATGGCGGCGCGGAGGCGCCTCAGGCCCTCCCGCCGGAGGCGGTCAGGCCCTTCCGCCGGAGAAGGCGTTGAAGGTCTGGATGGTGTAGGTGTCCTTGACCCCGGCCACGCTCTGCACCCGCTCCACCACGAAGAGGCCGATATCCTGGTCCGCCTCCAGGTAGAACTTGCCCAGCAGGTCGTACTGGCCGCTGGTGGAGTGCATCTCCGACAATTCGGGGATGCTGTCCGCCATCTCCCGCGCCACGCGGTAGGCCTGCCCCATCTCGCACTTGATCATGACGAAGATGGCTCGCATCGCGGGGTGCTCCATTAACCAATGAGGGCGCCAGATTGACGCGGCGGGGCGCGCCGGGGAAGGGCGGGGTTCCCGGCACGTTCATTGCATGGCTAAATTTGAGCGTTACGTCTTGCAAACCGCCGCAAAGCGGGTCAACTGCGCTGGGATGAGGTGTCCGCCCAATGGGTGGGACATTTTGTCCGGACTGGCGAATAGCAGGATCGTGGCTCTCGCCCGTCCCCTTCCGGGGCGGGCCAGAACATTGCTGTCAGGACTGGGGTCGCATGCGAACAACCTCCCAGCTAGCCGTTCTGGCCCTCATCGGGGGCCTGGGTGCTGCTTGGCACATGTATGGCGAGCAGTACGGGCTGCCGCGACCGCTGGCCCTGGTGGGGCTTGAAGCCGCGCCGGCGCCCGCGGTGCGCGGCGGCGGCGGCGGGCCGATCGGCGTTGCGGTCGCCCCGGTCCGGGTCGGCACGGTGGTGGACCGGGCGGAGAGCGTAGGCACCGTCCGCGCCCGCGATTCGGTCTCCATCACCGCCAAGGTCACCGGCATCGTCACCGCCATCCGCTTCCAGGAAGGCCAGCGGGTGCGGGAAGGGGATCAGCTGGTGGACCTGGATGCCGCGGCCGTGCGCGCGGAGCTGGACCAGGCCCGCGCCCTGTTCGACGACGCCCGCAGCCAGGTCATCCGCGCCCGCCAGCTGCAGCCCGGCCAGTCCATCGCCGCCCAGCGGCTGGAGACGCTGGAAGCCGTGGCCCGCCAGGCCGAGGGCCGCGTCCGCCAGGCGCAGGCGCGGCTGGAGGAGTTGCGCGTCGCCGCCCCCTTCTCCGGCCGGGTCGGCCTGCGCCAGGTCAGCGTCGGCGCGCTGGTGCAGCCGGGCACGCTGGTCACCACGCTCGACGACATCTCCCGCGTCCGGGTCGAATTCGCGGTGCCGGAGGTCTTCGTGGCGCGCGTGCGCGAAGGCAGCACCGTGACCGCCCGCAGCACCGCCTTCGGCGACCGGCGCTTCACCGGCACCGTCGCGGTGGTGGATACGCGCATCGACACCAACACCCGCACCGTCCGCGTCGTCAGCGAGTTCGACAATGCGGATGAGGCGCTGAAGCCCGGCCTGTTCATGACGGTGGAAGTCGTGCTCAGCCGCCGCGACGACGCGCTGCTGGTGGCGGAGGAGGCGCTGGATCCGCTGGGCGACCGCAACTTCGTCTATGTCATCCGCGACAACCGCGCGCGCCGGGTCGAGATCCGCGTCGGCCAGCGCCTGCAGGGCGAGGTGGAGGTCCTGTCGGGCGTCCAGCAGGGCGACCATGTCGTCGTCCGGGGCATCCAGCGCCTGCGCAACGACGCGCCGGTGCGCGTGACCGAGACCCTGACCCGCCCGACCTCCTGACCGGCTGCAAGACGGGATAACCGGCCATGGTGCTTTCCGACGTCTCCATCAAGCGGCCCGTCTTCGCGACGGTCATCAGCCTGATGCTGATGGTGCTCGGCCTGGCGGCGCTGATGCGCCTGCCGGTGCGCGAATACCCCGCCATCGATCCGCCCGTGGTCTCCGTCACCACCACCTATCGCGGCGCCTCCGCCGCCGTGGTGGATACGCAGATCACGGAAATCCTCGAAGCCGCCGTGGCGGGGATCGAGGGCATCAAGTTCATCACCAGCCAGTCGCGCGACGAACGCAGCCAGATCACCATCGAGTTCCGGCTCTCCCGCAACGTGGATGCCGCGTCGAACGACGTGCGCGACCGCGTGGCGCGGTCGCTCGCCCGCCTGCCGGAACAGGCGGATACGCCTGTCGTGCAGAAGGTGGATGGCGATGCGCGCCCCATCCTCTGGGTCGCGCTGGTGTCCGAGGTGCTGGCGCCGATGGAGCTGACGGAGGTGGCGCGGCGCCGCTTCGTCGATCGCCTCGCCATCGTCGAGGGCGTGGCCCAGGTGCTGGTGCTGGGCGAACGCAAGCCTTCCATGCGCATCTGGCTGGACCGCCAGGCGCTGGCCGCCCGCGGCCTGACGGTGCAGGACGTGGAGGACGCGATCCGGCGCGAGAATGTCGAGCTGCCCGGCGGGCGCATCGAGAGCACGGCGCGGGAGCTGACCGTCCGCACCGATACGCGCATGAGCCGGCCGGAGCAGTTCCGCTCCCTCGTGCTGTCGCGCAACGCCAGCGGCCAGGTGATGCTGGGTGACGTGGCGCAGGTGGAGGTGGCGCCGGAGGATACGCGCGGCGAATACCGCATCAACGGCAAGCCCGGCGTCGGGCTCGGCATCCTGCGGCAATCCACCGCCAACACGCTCTCCGTCGCGCAGGGCGTGAAGGACGAGGTGGAGCGCATCCGCGCCTCCATGCCGGACGGCGTCTCCGTCGTCATCGGCTATGACGAGAGCACCTTCATCGCGCGCTCGATCTACGAGGTGGAGCACGCGCTGGTCACGGCGCTCGTCCTCGTCGTCGTCGTCATCTTCTTCTTCCTGCGGTCCTGGCGCGCCACCATCATCCCGGCGGTCGCCATCCCCGTCTCGCTCATCGCCTCCTTCACCGCGCTGGCGGCGCTCGGCTTCTCGCTGAACGTGCTGACGCTGCTGGGCCTGGTGCTGGCCATCGGCCTGG
Organism: Falsiroseomonas ponticola; assembly: GCF_016805305.1. GTDB lineage: Bacteria > Pseudomonadota > Alphaproteobacteria > Acetobacterales > Acetobacteraceae > Falsiroseomonas > Falsiroseomonas ponticola. The sequence continues at coordinate 321,024 of NZ_JAERQN010000005.1, forward strand.
TGGTGGATGACGCCATCGTGGTGCTGGAGAATGTCCATCGCCGGATCGAGGAGGGGGAGGAGCCGCTGCTGGCGGCCATCCGCGGATCGCGGGAGATCGCCTTCGCCGTCATCGCCACGACGCTGGTGCTGGTGGCGGTCTTCGTGCCGCTGTCCTTCATGGGCGGCAATACCGGCCGGCTGTTCACGGAATTCGGCTTCGCGCTGGCGGCCTCGGTCCTCTTCTCCGGCCTCATCGCGCTGACGCTGACGCCGATGATGTGCTCCAAGCTGCTGAAGGCGCATGAGGGCGAGAGCCGTCTGGTGCGGTGGACGGAGCCCTTCTTCCTCGGCATGAACTGGGTGCTGCGGACGACGCTGAAGCGCGCCCTGGCCGCGCCGCTGATCACGCTCGGCGGCTCCGCCGTGCTCTGCGGCCTGGCGGTGATCCTGTTCAACATCCTGCCCAAGGAATTCGCCCCGGTCGAGGATCGCGGCACCATCATCATCCCGACCACGGGGCCGGAGGGCGCTTCCTTCGGCTATACCCGCGAACAGGTGGTGCGGGTGGAGCGCATCCTGCAGCCCTTCGTGGAGCGGGGCGAGATCGACAGCCAGTTCGCGACCATCGGCGGCTTCCAGCGGCCGGCGCAGTCCAACGTCGCCAACATCTTCATGCGCCTGGCGCCGTGGGACCAGCGCGACCGCAAGCAGCAGGAGATCGCGGCGGAGCTGATGCCCCAGCTCCTCGCCATCCCCGGCGTGCGGGCCTTCGCGCTCAACCCGCCCTCGCTCGGCCAGCGCGGCTTCCAGCCGCCGGTGCAGTTCGTGATCGGCGGTTCGGACTACAACACGCTGGTGCAGTGGCGCGACCGCTTCCTGGAACGCGCGCGGCAGAACCCGCGGCTGCAGAACCTGGATAGCAACTACCGCGAGACCAAGCCCGAGATCCGCGTCGAGATCGACCGCCGCAAGGCCGCCGAGATGGGGCTTTCCATCCAGGCGGTGGGGCGCACGATCGAGACGATGCTGGGATCGCGGGAGGTCGGCACCTATGTCGAGGGTGGCGACGAGTACAAGATCCTGGTGCAGGCGCGGGAACAGGACCGCGCCACGCCCTATGACCTGCAGAACATCTTCGTGCGCACCAGCGCGGGCGGGCAGCTCGGCCTCATCGCCGGCAGCGGCTCCGTGCAGGGGCAGCTCGTGCCGCTCTCCAACGTCGTGACGCTCAGCGAGCGGGCGCGGCCGCAGAGCCTGGCGCGCGAGGACCGGGTGCGCGCCATCACCATCACCGCCTCCCTCGCCCCCGGCTATACGCTGGGGGAGGCGCTGGCCTTCATGGAGCAGACGGCGCGGGACGTGCTGCCGCCGGAAGTGCGCATCAGCTATCGCGGGCAGAGCCTGGAGTTCAAGGAAAGCTCCGGCGCGCTCTACGTCACCTTCGCGCTGGCGCTGCTGGTGGTGTTCCTGGTTCTGGCCGCGCAGTTCGAGAGCTTCATCCACCCGCTGATCATCCTGCTCTCCACGCCGCTGGCGCTGACGGGCGGGTTGCTGGCGCTGCACTTCACCGGCGGCACGCTCAACATCTTCAGCCAGATCGGCATGATCCTGCTGATCGGGCTGATGGCGAAGAACGGCATCCTGGTGGTGGAATTCGCGAACCAGCTGCGGGACCGCGGCCTGTCCGTGCATGACGCGGTGCTGGAAGCCTCCGTCGTGCGGTTGCGGCCCATCCTCATGACCTCCATCGCGACGGTCTTCGGCGCGGTGCCGCTGGCCATGGCGACGGGGGCGGGGGCGGAAAGCCGCCAGGCGCTGGGCGTGGTTATCGTGGGTGGCGTCACCTTCTCCACCTTCATCACCCTCTACGCCGTGCCCGCGCTGTATCTGCTGCTGGCGCCCTACACCAAGCCGATCGGCGCCGTCGCGGCCAAGCTGGCGGAGCTGGAACGCTCACCGGGCAAGCCGCATCCCGCCCCGGCCGAGTAAGCGGGCGGCCGCCGGATAGCCCGGCGGCCGCTTCTGTTTTAAACCCCTTCGGTCAGTTCGAAGGGGAGGCCAGCAGTGGCAGGGATCGAGGCTCGGACCGGGGGTCAGTTGCTCGCGGATGCGCTGGTCGCGAATGGCGCGACGCATGTCTTCGCGGTGCCCGGCGAAAGCTATCTTGACCTGCTCGACGGCCTCTATGCCCAGCGCAACCGCGTGGAACTCGTCACCTGCCGGTTCGAGGCGGGCGCGGTCCATATGGCGGAGGCCCATGGCAAGCTGACGGGGCGGCCTGGCGTCGCCGTCGTCACCCGCGGCCCGGGCGCCTGCCATGCGGCGATCGGCGTGCATGTGGCCTTCCAGGACAGCACGCCGCTGGTGCTGCTGGTCGGCCAGATCCCGATGAACGAGACGGATCGCGAGACCTTCCAGGAAGTGGACTATCGCCGCTTCTTCGGCCCCATCGCGAAATGGGTGACGCAGATCGACGAGGCCGCGCGCATCCCGGAGCTGATGGCGCATGCCTTCGACGTCGCCACCAGCGGCCGGCCGGGCCCCGTGGTGGTGGCGCTGAGCGAGGAGATGCAGAAGCACCTGGTGGAGGCCGTGGATATCGGCCCGGCCCCCGTGCTGCCGCCGCATCCCGCGCCGGATGCGCTGCCGCGCCTGATGGCGATGCTGGAGAAGGCGGAGAAGCCGCTGGCGATCCTGGGCGGCAGCCGCTGGACCGAGCAGGGCCGCGCCGATATCGCGAAGTTCCTGACCGCCAACGACATCCCCGTGGCCGTCGGCTTCCGCCGGCAGGGCCTGTTCGACGGCACCTCCGCCCATTTCGCGGGCGATCTCGGCGTGGGCGCCGATGCGGGGCTGGTGGCGAAGGCGAAGGAGGCGGACCTGATCCTGGCGATCGGGACGCGGATCGGGGAGCCCGTCAGCCAGGGCTACACGCTGTTCGACATGGCGGGTTCCAAGCCCATCATCCATGTCTATCCCGACCAGGCGGAGATCGGGCGCGTCTATCGCCCGGCGCTCGGCATCGTCTCCGACCTCAACGCCTTCGCGGCCGGCGCGGCCGCGCTGCCGCCGGTAGCCGCGCCGCGCTGGGCGGGCTGGCGCGCCAGCGTGCGCGCGGCGCGGGAGGCGCAGGCCAAGGCGCCGTCCTATGAGGGTCCGCTGAACCTCGCGGTAGCGCTGCAGGAGCTGGAGAAGGTGCTGCCCGCCGACACCATCTTCACCACGGATGCCGGCAATTTCGCCACCTGGCCGACGCGGTTCATGCATGTTGGCGCGAAGCAGGATTTCCTGGGGCCGACCAACGGCGCCATGGGCTATGGCATCCCGGCGGCCATCGGCGCGGCCATCACCCATCCCGACCGCACCGTGCTGTGCTTCGTCGGCGATGGCGGCGCGTTGATGACGGGGCAGGAGATCGCGACCGCCTTCCACCACGGCGCCGCCCCCATCGTGATGGTCTTCAACAACGGCATGTACGGCACGATCCGCATGTATCAGGAGAGGACCTATCCCGGCCGCGTTTCCGGCACCGCGCTGACCAATCCCGATTTCCGCCTCTTCATCGAGAGCTTCGGCGGCCACGGCGAGATCGTGGAGACGACGGAGGAGATGGTGCCGGCCTTCCAGCGCGCGAAGGCCAGCGGCAAGCCCGCGATCATCGAGGTGCGGATGAACCCGGAGCAGGTGACGAACCGCGCGACCATCGCGCAGCTGCGGGCGCAGGCGACGAAGTAACTTCGCGCCGAGGCGACGAAGTAGCTTCGCGCCGAGGCGACGAAATAGGGGCTATCGGGGGCGCCCGCTGGCGCCCCCGACCCCGTCACTCCGGCTGGATGCCCGTCGCCCGCACCAGGCCCTGCCACAGCGTGCGCTGCGTGCGCATCAGCGCGCCGAATTCCGCCGGCGTGCTGGGGAAGGGCGCATTGCCGTTGGCGGCCAGGCGCTCCACCAGCTGCGGGTTCTTCAGCCCCTCGTTGATCACGCTGTTCATGCGCGCCACGATCGGCTCCGGGATGCCGCGCGGGCCCATCACGGCGGAGAAGCTCGGCAGGTCGTAGTCGGGCACGCCCTGTTCCTGCACGGTCGGGTATTCCGGGGCCAGCGGCCAGCGCGTCGGGCTCGTCACCGCCAGCGCGCGCACCTGGTTGGCGCGCACCGCGGGGATGACGCCGGAGAAGCTGTCGAACACCACCTGGATGTTGCCCGAGATCAGGTCCGCCAGCGCGGGTGCGGCGCCGCGATAGGGCACATGCGTCAGCTCCACGCCTGTGCGCTGCATGAACAGCACGCCGAGCATGTGGTTGGCGCCGCCCGCGCCGGCGCTGCCGTAGTTCAGCCGGCCCGGATTGGCGCGGGCATAGGCGACCAGCTCCGGGATGGTCCGCACCGGCAGGCTGTTGGTGACGCAGACCATGGCCGTGCCGGTGGCGAAGGTGGCGATGGCGGTGAAGTCGTCCACGCCCTCATAGCCCGGGGTCTTGAACAGCAGCGGCGCGCCGAGGTGGCTGGAGGGGCTCGCCATCATGATGGTGTAGCCATCGGGGGCGGATTGCGCGACATGCGCCGTGCCGATCGTGCCGCCCGCGCCCGCGCGGTTGTCCACCACCACCGGCACGCCCAGCCCATCCTGCAGCACCTGCGCCTGCAGGCGCCCGGCGATGTCGCTGGCGCCGCCGGGGGGATAGGGCACCACCAGGCGGATCTGGCGCGCGGGCCAGGGGGCCTGGGCCAGGGCAGGCATGGCGACCAGGGAGGCACCAAAGGAGGCACCCAGGGCAGGCAGGGCGCGGCGGCGGATCATCGGCGGGGTTCCCGGAGTCGTTGTGGACCCGATGATTAAGCCCTGGAAAGGTTCGGCCGCAAAGCGCCTTGCGGCGCGGCGGGCGCGGCCGGCGGCGGCGCCACCAGGCCCGGGCGCGGGGCGGCGGGCGGCGGCCGCGGCAGGCGTTCCGCGCGGGGCGGCGTGCCCCCGGCCTCCCGCGTCGCGCGGGCCGGGCCCAGCATGAGTTCGCGGCGCTGGCCGGGCGTCATGGCATCCCAGCGCGCCTGCATCTCCGGCCGGTCGGGCCTGGCGTCCCGTTCCTGGTCCCGGCCAAAGCGGCGCACGGCGCGGCCGCGCTGCTGGGCATCCAGCGCGGACCAGTCGCGCTCCACCCAGGAGAGGTCGGGCGCGGCGCGCTGCGCGCCGGCGGGGGCCGACAGCAGCAGCATGGGGAGAAGAAGCAGGATTCTCAGCATGGCGGGGCTCCCTCCCGGAAACCATGGCAGGGGCGGCGGCCCGGATGCCAGTCTTTCAATCAGCGGTGGCAGGGGGGCGGGGCAGGCCGGGGCCGAAGACCAGCGCGTTGCGCTCCGGCAGGCCGAGCCCGTCCCAGACCGGCGCGGCCTCGGCCTCCGTCGTCGCCACCGGCGTCTCCCCCCGGCGCATCCGGGCCAGGACGCGGCGGCGCTGGGCGGGGGTCAGCTGTTCCCAGAAGCGGGTCAGCCAGGCTTCCCGGCGCAGCCGCGTGGCGAGCGTGGGCGGCGGGGCCGGGGCGGGCGGCGGGGCAGGGGGCGCGGGGCGGGGCGGCGGCGGGGCGGGCGCGCAACCGGCGGCCGCCAGCAGCAACCCCCACGCGATGTCCCGTCGTCCCGGCATGGCCGCACCGTTGCAACCACGCCGCCGCCCGGTCAATTCGGCCGGTGCTCAACCCCGCGTCAGCGGCCGACGGCGTAGCCCTGCATGCCCCGGGGATTGGCGCCGGCGAAGAGCTGGCCATCCGCCTCCTGCCGCGCGCCGGTCAGGCGGCCTTCGGACCATTCGCCGCCGACCTCCACCAGGTGGCCGCGGGCCTTCAGCGCCTCCGCGACCTCCGCGGGGTAGCGGCCCTCCACCACGACCTTCCCGGGCTTCGCCACGCGCGGCCAGAAGCTGGAGGGCCAGTGCTCCGTGTGGAAGGAGGGCGCGTCGATCGCCTGCTGGATGGTCAGGGCGTGGTCCACCATGCGGCTGAACATGATGGGCTGCCACTGGTCCTGCTGCTCGCCGCCCGGGGTGCCGAAGCTCAGCCAGGGGCGGCCATCCTTCAGCGCCATGGCGGGGGAGAGGGTGGTGCGCGGGCGCTTGCCGGGCTTCAGCCCGTTCGGCAGCGACTCGTCCAGCCAGAACATCTGCCCGCGCGTGCCGAGGCAGAAGCCCAACCCCGGCACGGCCGGGGAGGATTGGAACCAGCCGCCGGACGGCGTGGCGGAGACCATGTTGCCCTGCGCGTCGATGACATCGATGTGGCAGGTATCGCCGCCGGAGGCGCCGAGGCGGGAGACGGTGGGCTCCCCGGCGCCGGGCGCGCGGGTCAGCAGCTCCGCCCGCGCCGCGGCATCATGGTCCACCCAGGGGGTGGCCATGCCGGGGAGCGAACCGGGGCGGAGTTCCATCGAGGCCGTCTCCCCGATCAGCTTGCGGCGCTCCGCATTGTAGGAATCGGACAGCAGGTGATGGATCGGCACGTCCACGAAGTTGGGGTCGCCGTAGAAGGCCTCCCGATCGGCAAAGGCGAGCTTCATGGCCTCGATCACCGTATGGGCGAAGCGCTCGCCCATCGGGTCCATGGACGCCATGTCGAAGCCCTCGAGCAGCGCCATGGTCTGCAGCATGGTCGGGCCCTGGGACCAGACGCCGCATTTCAGCAGGGTGGTGCCGCGATAGTCGCGCTTCAGCGGCGCCTCGATGCCCGCGCGCCAATGCGCCATGTCATCCGCCGTCAGCACGCCGCGGTGCCGCTGGCCGGAGGTGTCCAGCATCTCATGCTTCGCGAAGAAGTCGCCGATGGCCTCGGCCACGAAGCCGCCATACCAGGCGTTCCGCGCGGCCTCGATCTGCGCGACGCGGTCATGGCCGGCGGATTCGGCCTCCCGCAGCAGGCGCTCCCAGGTATCGGCGAGCGTCGGGTTAGCGTAGAGGCCGCCGGCGACGGGACCGCCATTGCGCAGCCAGATCTCGGCGGATGTGGGCCATTCCGATTCGAAGAGCGGCCGCACCGTGTTCAGCGTGGCGACGACGCGCGGCACGTAGTGGGCGCCGCGGCGGGCATAGCCGATGGCGTAGGACAGCACGTCGCGCAGCGACCAGGTGCCCCAGTCCCGCAGCATCAGCGCCCAGGCATCGAAGGCGCCGGGCACCATGGCGGGCAGGAAGCCCGTGCCCGGCACCAGGTCCAGGCCGAGATCGTCCTTGATGTGCCCGACCGTCAGCTTCGCCGGCGCCACGCCCTGGCCGCAGACCACGCGCTGCGCGCCCGCCTTGGCGTCATGCAGGATGATGGGGCAGTCGCCGCCCGGGCCGTTCAGATGCGGCTCCACCACCTGCAGCGTGAAGCCCGCCGCGGCGGCGGCATCGAAGGCATTGCCGCCACGCTCCAGCACCGACATGCCGACCTGCGAGGCGATCCAGTGGGTGGAGGCGACGACACTGAAGGTGCCGGCGATCTCGGGGCGCGTCGTGAACATTCGGTGTCGGACCCATGCAACTGTCTTGAATGGCGGGATAGGCGCAGGCAGAAGCGGCGCGGTCAATATTGCGGTGCATGATGCTGTCCACGGGGCTGCCCGGAATGCTGGTGGCGGTGGTGGGTCCTTCCGGTGCGGGCAAGGACACGCTGATGGCGGGCGCGCGCGCCAGGCTGCTGGGCGATGCGCGCTTCGTCTTCACCCGCCGCGCCATCACCCGCCCGGCGGAAGCGGGCGGTGAGGATCATGAGGCGCTGGCGGAATCCGCCTTCGCCGCCCGGCGCGATGCCGGCGGCTTCGCGCTGTGGTGGGAGGCGCATGGCCTGTCCTACGGCATCCCCCGCGCCATCGAGGCGGAGATGGCGACGGGCCGCGTCGTCATCGCCAATCTGTCGCGCGGCGTGCTGGCCGAGGCCGGGCGGCGCTATCGCCTGCGGGTGCTGCGCATCACCGCGCCGCTGCCCGTGCTGACGGCGCGGCTGCTGGCCCGGGGGCGCGAGAATGCCGCCGATATCGAGGCCCGCCTGGCGCGGGAGGTGAAGCTGCCGGAGGGCCTCGACGTCGTGACCGTGATGAATGACGGCCCGGTGCAGGCGGGGGTGGAGGATGTGCTGGCCGCGCTCAGCCGAGCAGCGGCAGACGCTCGGCCAGCAGGAAGGGCGCGCCCGGCCCCGCCTGGGTGAAGAGGCAGAGTTCCGTCACCCGGCGCGGCTGCGCGGGCACCTCGCCCAGATGCGCCGCCAGCGCCGGCCAGACCACCGCGCGTTCCTCCGCGCTCAGGCGCCGCGTCAGCGTGACGTGGAACCACCACTGGTCCAGCACATAGTGGTAGCCCCAGAGGCCGAGCAGTTCCCGCTGCCGCTCCGTCATCCGGGCGGGGTTGCGGCGCGCGATCTCGGCTTCCGTCGGCGCTTCGCGATGCGCGTCGAGGCTGGTGACGCAGGCATCGCAGAAATCCTGCAGGGCCTGGCACTTCTCCGATTCCAGCAGGGCGAGGAAGCCGTGATGGTCGGCGAGCCTGAGCGGCGGCAGGGCGAAGGGGCGCGTGCGCGCGGCCAGCGCCATGGCATCCGCCCGCATCGCGGCCCAGGAGGTGCGGAGGCGGAAGGGCGGCTTCAGCGTGGCGTGCAGGCCATAGCCGCGGGCATCGGCGGTGATCTCCGCGATGTCGAGGCCCGGGAGCGCGGGCTGTGGGAGCTTCGCCCCCGTCTCCGCATCCCGCCCCAGCCAGGCGGAGCCGAGGCGGTGCAGCGGGTCCTCCAGCCGTGGCGCCCAGTAGAGCGCGACGCGCATCAGGCCACGCGCTCCCCGGCGCGCCAGACCTGGCGGACGATGGCGTGGCCCTCATGCGGGCGGACCTGCACCAAATCGGCGCGCAGCCCGGCCTCGATGCGGCCGCGATCGGTAAAGCCGGCCATGCGGGCGGCGCGGTCGGTGATCATGGCGACGGCATCGGGCAGCGTCGTGTCGCCATGCCCCACGGCCAGCCAGGCGGCCTCGATCATCGCGGGGGGGACATAGTCGCTGGCCAGCACATCGACGGCGCCGGCGCGCACCAGGTCGGCGGCGGCGACGTTGCCGGAATGGCTGCCGCCGCGGACGATGTTGGGCGCGCCCGCGATGACCTGCACGCCCATCCGCTTCGCGGCCTCCGCGGCCTCCATCGCGACCGGGAATTCGCTGATCATGATGCCGTCGGCGGCGTTCGCCGCGATCTCCTCCGGCGTCGCGTCGTCATGGCTCGCCAGCGGCAGGTTGCGGTGGCGGACGCGGTCGATCAGCCAGCGGCGCTGCGGCTCCCGCAGCCTCTCGCGCTGTTCCAGCAATTCGCCGATGCGCCTGTCCACCGCTTCCGGCGTCAGGCTGTGCTGGCGGACGCGCATCTTCCTGTAGCGCTCCACATCCCGGTACTGGCCGACGCCGGGCGAGTGGTCCATCAGGCTGATCATGCGGACCAGCGGATGGTCGGCCACCGTCTCCACCAGCTCCACCATGTCGGCGGCCGGCAATTCGCAGCGGAGGTGCAGGAAATGGTCGCTGCGCAGCAGGCCGGTGCCCGACAGCGCATCGAGGTCCTGCACCCCTTCCCGGAAGGTCTGGGTGCGCCCCGCATCGAAGCCGAGGTCGCCGAGGCAGAGCGCGTCCAGTACCGTGGTCACGCCCGCCGCCGCCGTCTGGCTGTCATGCGCGATCATGGCGGAGCGCGACGGCCAGCGCGCGGTGGCGCGGGGCTGCACCTGGCGTTCCAGATTGTCCGTGTGCACATCGACGATGCCGGGGATGAGGTGGTCGCCGCCCAAGTCCCGCGCGCCGGCGGCGTGGCTGCGGCCGGGCTGCACCTCCGCGATCCGGTCGCCGCGGATGACGATGGTTCCCTCCAGCACCTCCGTCGGCAGGACGAGGCGGGCGTTGGTGAGAATGACTTCGGGGTTCATGCGGCGTCCTGGATGGGGGCAACGTCGAAAAGGCGGTCGGCGATCCGGTCCCGGACCTCCGTATCGTGGAAGATGCCGATGAGGGCGGCACCGCGGGCCTTGGCTTCCTCCACCAGGCCGATCACGACCTGGCGGTTGGCGGCGTCGAGGCTCGCGGTCGGCTCATCCAGCAGCAGCACGGGGTAGTCGGCGGCGAAGCCGCGGGCAAGGTTGATGCGCTGCTGTTCGCCGCCGGAGAAGGTGGCGGGCGGCAGGCCGTGCAGGCGTTCCGGCAGGTTGAGGCGGAGCAGAAGGTCCCGCGCGCGGGCGCGGGCGGCATCGGGGGCGACGCCGCGCGCCGTCAGCGGCTCCGCCACGATATCCAGCGCGCCGATGCGGGGGATGACGCGGAGGAACTGGGAGACATAGCCGAGCGTATCCCGCCGGATGGCGCGCACCAGGCGCGGATCGGCGCTGGCGAGATCGACGGCATCGCCGCCATGGCGGATCAGGATGCGCCCCGCACCCGTGCCGTAATTGCCGTAGAGGCAGCGCATGAGCGTGGATTTGCCGGCGCCGGAGGGGCCCGCCAGCGCCACGCATTCGCCGGGCATGACGGTCAGCGACACATCCGCCAGTACCGGGATACGGACCCCGCCCTGGAGGTGCAGGCGGAAATCCTTGGAGAGGTTTTCCGCTTTCAGAACCCAGCTCATGCCGCCAGCACCGAGGAGACGAGGAGTTGCGTATAGGCGTGCTGCGGATCGTCCAGCACGCGGTCGGTCAGCCCTTCCTCCACCACCTGGCCCTGGCGCATGACCAGGATGCGATGCGCCAGCAGGCGCGCGGCGGCGATGTCATGCGTCACGATCAGCACGGCGAGGCCAAGGTCCGCGACCAGCGCGCGGATGAGGTCGAGCAGCCGCGCCTGGACGGAGACGTCGAGCCCGCCGGTCGGCTCATCCATAAAGACGAGCTTCGGGCGCGTGACCAGCACGCGGGCGATCTGCAGGCGCTGCTGCATGCCGCCCGAGAACTTGCCGGGGATGTCGTCCATCCGCGCCGGGTCGATCTCGACCCGCTTCAGCCATTCCGTCGCCTCCGCGCGGATGTTGCCGTAGTGGCGCGCGCCGACGGCCATCAGCCTCTCGCCGATATTGCCGCCGGCCGTGACGCCAAGGCGCAGCCCGTCGCGCGGGTTCTGATGCACGAAGCCCCATTCCGTGCGCATCAGGCGGCGCCGCGCCGCTTCCGGCATGGCCAGCACATCCTGGCCGCGATAGGTCACCGCGCCCGCATCGGGGCGCATCAGCCCCGACAGCACGCGCAGCAGCGTCGTCTTGCCGCTGCCAGACTCGCCGACGATGGCCACGACCTCGCCCGGGTGGATGTCGATCGCGACATCATCCAGCGCGGCGACGCGGCCGAAGCGGAGTTGCAGGCCGCGCGCCTCCATGAGCGGCGCACTCATTCCGCGGCCTCCTTCATCGCCTGGCGTTCCTGGCAATGGTCGGTGTCGGAACAGACGAAGATGCGCCCGCCCTTGTCGTCCACCAGCACCTCGTCGAGGTAGGTGTCGCGCGATCCGCAGAGTTCGCAGGCATGCGGCGCGCGGATCGGGCGGAAGGGGTGGTCCTCGAAGTCCAGGCTGCGGACGGGGGTATAGGGCGGCACGGCGTAGATCCGCTTCTCCCGCCCCGCGCCGAACAGCTGCAGCGCCGGCATCATGTGCATCTTCGGATTGTCGAAGGCCGGGATGGGGCTGGGCGACATCAAATAGCGTTCGTTCACCATCACGGGGTAGCTGTAGCTGGTCGCGATATGGCCGTGCTTCGCGATGTCCTCGTAGAGCTTGACGTGCATCAGGCCGTAATCGGCCATGGCGTGCAGGCGGCGCGTCTCCGCGATGCGGGGCTCGAGGCGCGCCAGCGGCTCCGGGATCGGCACCTGGTAGACCAGGATCTGGCCCTCGGTCAGCTTGCGTTCCGGGATGCGGTGGCGGGTCTGGATGATCGTCGCCTCCGCGGTGCGTTCGGTGGTGGCGATGCCCGCGGTGCGGCGGAAGAAGGCGCGGATGGAGACGGCGTTGGTGGTGTCGTCGCTGCCCTGGTCGATCACCTTCAGCACGTCGCGCGGGCCGAGCACCGAAGCCGTCACCTGGATGCCGCCGGTGCCCCAGCCATAGGGCAGCGGCATCTCCCGCGACCCGAAGGGCACCTGGTGGCCGGGGATGGCGACGGCCTTGAGGATGGCGCGGCGGATCATCCGCTTCGTGCTCTCATCCAGATAGGCGAAGTTGTAGCCGGGATCGGTGCTCATTCGCCGCGCTCCACCGCCGCGCGCATGGTTCGCACATTCTCCAGCTCGGACTGGAAATCGACGTAGTGCGGCAGCTTCAGATGCTCCACGAAGCCCGTCGCCTCCACATTGTCGCAGTGGGACAGCACGAATTCCTGCTGCTGCGCCGGCGCCTCCGACCCCTCGCCCAGTTCGGGGGAGCGCAGCGCGCGATCGACGAGCGCCATGGACATGGCCTTGCGTTCGCCATGGCCGAAGACCAGGCCGTAGCCGCGGGTGAATTGCGGCGGCTCCGTCCGGCTGCCCTTGAACTGGTTCACCATCTGGCATTCGGTGACGGTGATGTCGCCGAGGTCCACGGCGAAGCCCAGCTCCTCCGGCACGAATTCCACCGCGATCTCGCCCATGCGGATCTCCCCCACGAAGGGGTGGTTGCCGCCATAGCCGCGCTGGGTGGAGTAGCCGAGCGACAGAAGAAAGCCCTCATCGCCCCGCGCCAGCGCCTGCAGCCGCAGCGGCCGGTCGGCGGGGAAGGAAAGGGGCTGGCGCGTCAGGTCGCCGGGCTCGGCATCCTCCACGGCTTCCCGCTGCATCAGCCCGTCCTGGGCGAGCAGCTCGGTCACGCGGGGCGTCGGCGCCGGGTCCGGTTCGCCTTGGGGCGCCCCGCTGGGCAACCCGCCCGCGGCAGCCAGACGAAAATCGAGCAGGCGGTGGGTGTAGTCGAAGGTCGGGCCCAGCACCTGGCCGCCGGGCAGGTCCTTGTAGGTGGCGCTGATGCGCCGCTGCAGGACCATGGCGTTGGTGTCCAGCGGCAGGCTGGCGCCGAAGCGTGGCAGGGTGGTGCGATAGGCGCGCAGCAGGAAGGCGGCCTCGATCAGGTCGCCGCGCGCCTGCTTCACCGCCAGCGCCGCGAGCCCCCGGTCGTGGCAGGACCCCTCCGCCATCACGCGGTCCACCGCCAGGCCCAGCTGCTGTTCCACCTGCGCCGTCGTGATCTCCGGCTGGGCGGGGTCGCCGCGGCGCATCTCCTCCAGCCAGGCATGGGCGGCGCCGATGGCGCGTTCGCCACCCTTGGTCGCGACATACATCGCTCAGCCCCCCTCGATCGTCACGCCGCGCGGCAGCGCCGCCACCTGGTCCCCGGCGCAGAGGATGACGTCCACGCCGCGCGGGAAGCGCCCGCGGCTGGCCGCCCAATCCGCCAGGAAGCCCGGCGGCGCGCCGGCCACGGCCAGGCGGTGCGTGCCCTGGATGCCGGGGCCGGAAAGCCGCCAGCCCGATCCCTCCGCCAGGCCATCGACCGGCAGCACCAGGGTGGCGCCGCGCTCCGGCTCCTCCTCCGTCCCGCAGTCGAGGTCCGGCAGCCGCGCTTCGGGGTCCAGCACGAAGGCGGCTTCCGCCACGGCCGCGGCGCGGGCGCCGGTGTGGAAGCGGATCCAGGCCTCCGCCGCCGGGCCGGCGGCCAGGCGCACCGGCGTATCGGCATCGGCCAGCGCCAGCAGCACCGCGGCGGCGGCGGGGCCGATCCCCTCCGGCACTTCCGGCGGCACCGGCATGCGCTGCACCCGCCCGGGGCGGCTCATCGCCTCCAGCACCGCGCGGAAGGCGGCCTGGGAATCGAGGACGGGGTCGGCGAAGCCCGCCAGGCTCGTCGCGCCGCTCATCGCATCTGGGTCATGGTGAAGAACTCGACCTTGGTGGCGGCGGCGCGGCGCGCCGTCTCCGCCCGGCGTTCCGCCTGGGCGGCGGCGAGCGGCGCGATGACCAGCGCCTCCAGCCTCTCCCGCCAGGCCTCGTCCTGCAGCAACGCGTCCAGCACGGCGGCGAGTTCCGCCTGCGCATGGTCGCGCCCGGCGGCATGGGCATGGCCGATCGCGCCATCCGCCATCCGGACGGAGCAGCGCGTGACCGTCATCTCGCCGAGGTTGAAGGGCGCGCCATCGCCGCCGGCGCGGCCGCGCACCATGACGAGGCCCGTCTCCGGCCCCCGCAGGCGGCGATGCGCGGGCAGGGGCGGGGCATCGGCCAGGTGGCGGGCGATCTCCGCCGCGCTGGCACGGGCCAGCACGGCCATCCAGCGCTGCCGGGCAGCGGTTCCGGCCGGGCCGGGGGAGGGCGATACGGTCATCTTTGTCACCAAGGTCATCTAGACAACTAGGTATCCGGCTCTTTATGGTCAACTGAAACTGCCACGCCAAAGGCACCGGGAGGTTGAACGTTCCATGACAGATGGTGGCGATCGGGGGGTGCAGCCTGGGCCCGTGCTCGCGCGGGGGGAAGGGGTCGCCTTGTGGCGGCAGATCACCCAGCAGATGGAGCGGGAGATCAGCGGCGGCCGGTACGGGCCGGGCGCGCGGCTGCCCACGGAAGCGGAACTGGCCGAGCGCTTCGGGGTGAACCGCCACACCGTCCGCCGTGCGATGGAGGAGCTGGAAGGCCGCGGCCTGGTGCGGATCGAGCAGGGCCGCGGCAGCTTCGTGGCGGAGGATGTGGTGGATTACCGCCTCGGCCCGCGCACGCGCTTCTCCGAGATCATCCGCCGGCAGAACCGGGAGCCGGGCGGGCGCATCCTGCGCGTTGAGGAACTGCCGGCGGAGGCCTCGATCGCCGATTCGCTCGGCATGCGGCGCGGGCGGTCGATGGTGGTGGTGGAGAGGCTGTCGCTGGTGGATGGCCGGCCGCTGCTGATCGGCACGCACCATTTCCCCGCCGCCCGCTTCGCCCGGATTCCGGAGCTGCTGAAGCAGGACCCCTCCATCACCGCGGCGCTGGTCGCCTGCGGCGTGCCGGACTACCGGCGGAAGGTGACGCGCATCACCGCCCGGCTGCCGACGGCGGAGGAAGCCGACCTGCTGCAGCAATCCCGCAACCGCCCGGTACTGGTCAGCGAGGCGATCAACGTCGATCCGGCGGGCGAGGTGGTGGATGTCACAATCAGCCGCTACGCCGCCGGACGGATGCAGATGGTGGTGGAAAGCTGAATGGACTGGACGATCGCGGCGGGGACGGTCCTCAGGGATGGCGCGCTGGCGCCCGGCGAGGTGGCGCTGGCCGGCGGCGTCATCGCCGCCGCGCCGCGGGCGGGGGCGCGGCGCTTCGATGCCGGGGGCCTGCTGGTCATGCCGGGGCTGGTCGATCTCCATGGCGATGCGCATGAACGCCAGGCGCAGCCGCGCCCGGGCATCGGCTTCCCCGCCGCGCTCGGCATGCGCGACAGCGCGGCGCAGATGCTGGCCGCCGGCATCACCACCGCCTGCCTCGGCGTGACCCTGTCCTGGGAGCCGGGGCTCAGGGGGATCGAGGCCTGGCGCGCCACGCTGGCGGCGGTGGAGGCGGCGCGGCCGCGGGCGGGCTGCGACCTGCGCATCCATTGCCGGTTCGAGGCCGACAACCTGGATGCGCTGGAGGAGCTGCTGGCCGACATGGCGGCGGGGCGCGTGCAGTTGCTGGCCTTCAACGACCACACGCCCGGGATCGTCCGGCGGATCGCGGACCCCGCCAAGGCCGCCGCCTATGCCGCCCGCGCCGGGGTGCCGGCCGCCGAATTCATCGCCCTGGCGCAGCGCGCCGCCGCCATGCGCCCCGACGTGCCGGCGGCCCGCGCGCGGCTGGCGGCGGCGGCGCGGTCGCTTTCCATCCCCATGCTGAGCCATGACGACGCGACCCCCGCGATGCGCGCCGAATTCCGCGCGCTGGGCGCCGCCGTCTGCGAATTCCCGATGAGCGAGGCGGTGGCCGAGGCCGCGCGCGCGGAAGGGGAGGCGGTGGTGATGGGCGCGCCGAACGTGGTGCGCGGCGGCAGCCACATGGGCTGGGCATCGGCCGCGCCGCTGGCGGAACGGGGCCTCGTGACCGTGCTGGCCAGCGACTACTACTGGCCGGCCATGCTGGAAGCCGCCTTCGTGTTGGCATCCCGCGGCGTGCTGGACCTGGCGGCGGCCTGGGCACTGGTTTCCGCCAACCCCGCGGCGGCGGCGGGCCTGGCGGACCGGGGGCGCATCGCGCCGGGGCTGCGCGGGGACGTGGTGGTGGTGGATGCGGAGCGCCGGGCGCCCGTCGCGGCCTTCGCCGCGGGGGATCTGGCCTGGCTGGCGCCCGGGGCGGCGGCGCGGATCGGCTGACCCGCGCCGCGCCGCGTCAGCCGAACAGGTCGATATCCGCCGCCGAGAGGTTGGGCCGGTTGGCGAGCAGCAGCAGCTCCATCCCACCCCCCGCCGCGCCATCCGCCCACCAGGACAGCAGGCCGGTCGCGCGGTCATAGACCAGCTGGGCGGCATCCCCCTGCGCCACGGCGCCGCGCGTCAGCGTCACGGCCGTCATGCCGGGCAGCTCCTCCGCGAAGCGCAGCCGGTCCTGCCCGATCCGCATGTCGAGCAGGACGTCGAGCCCGCCGGCGAGGTCCAGCAGCAGCGTATCGGCGCCGCTGCCGCCCTCGATCAGGTCGCGGCCGGGGCCACCCTGCAGCAGGTCGTTCCCCCTGCCGCCGCTGAGCGAATCATCGCCGCTGCCGCCCTGCAGCGTATCGCCCCCGTCTCCCCCCGCCAGCGTGTCCTGGCCGCCCATGCCGCGCAGCCAGTCCTGCCCGCTGCCGCCATCCAGGCTGTCATGCGGCGCGGCGCCGGCCAGCAGGCCATCGGTGGAGAGGGTGTCGAAGTCATCGCCCTGCAGCACATCGTCCTGGTGGCCGCCGCGCAGCGTATCGGCGCCCCAGCTGCCCCGCAGCGTATCCGCCCCGGCGCCGCCATCCAGCAGGTTGCCGTCATCGCCGATCGCCATCGCGACCAGGTCCCCGCCCCAGAGGAAATCGCTGCCCGCGCCGCCGAGCAGCGTATCGGCGCCGAGGCCCGCGCTGATCGTGTCGTTGCCCGAATCGCCGGACAGGCTGTCCGCCCCGCCCGATTCGACGATGCGATCATGCCCCCGGCCCCCGGCGATGGTGTCGTCCCCGGCTTCCGGCGCGAGGATGCCGAGATCGACGGCGACCAGCTCCGCGGTCAGGATCACGTCGTCGCCGTCGCCGCCCATGACGCTGCCGGCGCCCTCGCCGGGCCGGATCGTATCCGCGCCTCGGCCGCCATCGATGGTATCGGCGTCGGCGCCGATGAGGGAATCATCGCCGTCGCCGCCATCCAGCCGGTCATCGCCCCCGGCGCCCAGCAGGGTGTCGGCGCCGCCGCCGCCGGCCAGCGTATCGGCGGCGCCGCCGCCGCTTGCCCGGTCGTCGCCTTCGCCGAGTTCCGCCCGGGCGGCCTCCTCGCCGGCCTCGAACACATCCTGGCCGGCGCCGAAGCGGAAGGCCTCGATCGAGACGAAGCGGCTGGAGCCGCCGTCCCAGGTGGCGCCGCCCGCGGTGGCGTGGGTCGCGGCGTCGGAGAACACCGCCCAGTCCAGGCCGAGGCCGCCGTCCAGCGTATTGGCGCCCGCGCCGCCCAGCAGCGTGTCGTCGCCCATGTAGCCCTGGAGCCAGTCATTGCCCGCGCCGCCCACCAGGCTGTCCTGCTGCGTCGCGCCGGCCGGGATCTGGCCGGGCAGCAGGAACTCCACCGCATCGCCGACCAGGTGGTCATCGCCATCGCCGCCCAGCAGCGTGTCCGCCGCCCAGTCGCCGCGCAGCGTATCGTCGCCGGCGCCGCCATCCAGCCGGTTGGCCGTGAAGCCGCCCGGCGGGGGCTGCAGGCTGCCGCCGGACAGCGTATCCGCCGGATCGCCGAGGATGATGGTGACGGCATAGGGGCCGCCGCCCCAGAGCGAATCCGCCCCTTCGCCGCCGGTCAGCGTATCCGCGCCGGAATCGCCGACCAGCGTATCGTCGCCCGTGCCGCCATCGATGCTGTCGTCGCCATCGCCCTCGATGACCAGGTCATTCCCGCCGCCGCCCAGGACCCTGTCCCGGCCGGTGCCGAGCCCGTTGGCGCCGGTGCCGAGGATGGTGTCGGCGCCGTCGCCCGCATCGATCCGGTCGTCGCCGCCGCCGGCCAGGACCATGTCGTCGCCATCCCCGCCCAGGATGGTGTCGTCGCCGCCGGGGGCCGCGGGGTCGATGACCTGGCCATCCGCATCGATGACGTCGTGGCCCGACCCGCCCTCCAGCCGGTCGGCGGCGCCGAGGCCGATCAGCGTGTCGTCGCCCGCATCGCCCTTGGCGAAGACGCCGAGCGTGCTGGCGCTGATGAGGTCGTCCCCATCGCCCCCGCGCATGACATCGCGGCCGCGCCGTTCGCCGATGCCGAGTTCCGGCATCTCCAGCAGGAAGCCGGTCAGCGTATCGTCGCCGCTGCCGCCCAGCAGCGTGTCGCCGCCATTCAGCGCGATCAGCGAATCGTCGCCGCTGCCGCCTTCCGCCCGCGCGCTGCCGCCGCTGGCGAAGACGGTGTCGTTGCCCGCGCCGCCCAGCAGCAGGTCGTCGCCGGCGATGCCGTGCAGGCTGTCATTCCCGCCATCGCCCAGGATCAGGTCGCCGCCCAGGCCGCCCAGGGCGGTATCGTCGCCCGCGCCGAGGCGGAGGAAGACGCCGTCCAGCGCGTCGGCCAGGACCACGCGGTCATTCGCCGAGCCGAAGCGGAAGGCCTCGATGTCGATCAGCAGGTCGCCCTCTGCCTCCCCGCCCAGGATCCCGCCGGGGATGTCGATGACGGTCGGCGTATTGCCGTAGAGCACGAGGTCGAGGCCCGGGCCGCCATCCAGCGTATCGGCGCCCAGCCCGCCGAACAGCGTATCGGCGCCTTCCAGGCCGAGAAGGCTGTCCGCCCCCGTGCTGCCATTGATCCGGTCATCAGCCTGCGAGCCGGCCCTGCGCACCATGTCGGACAACCATGCCTTTCCGTGACGGCGCGAAGACAAGTAAGTATAGCGCGGCAGGTCAACCCCGGGTTGGTGCGGCGGGGTCCAGCCCCAGCCAGGTGGCGAGGTCCGCCACGCTGTCGATCAGCGCATCCGGCCGCGCCGCGGCAAGGGCGGGCCGCGTCGCATAGCCCCAGGTCACGGCGGCGATGCGGATGCCCGCGCGGCGCGCGGCCTCGATATCGCGGATCTCGTCACCGATGGCGGCGGCCTCGCGCGGCGGGATGCCGGCGCGCGCCAGCACGCCGCGCATGCGCGCCGGCTTGCCGAACAGGGAGGCGTCGCAGGACCAGTGCACGATGGCGCCGGCGGCCGGGCCGAGGGCGAGCCTGGCATTCGCCTCGGCGTTCGAGGTGACGAGCGCCAGCGCCGTGCCCGCCGCCTGCAGCCGCGCCAGCAGGGCAGGGATGCCGGGGAAGAGCGGCGGCGGCGGCGCCTGCGCGGCCAGGCGGCGCAGATGCAGCGCGATCATCGGCACCTGCCAGGGCCGCACGCGCAGCGACCGCAGGATGGCCGCGGTCGGCAGGCCGCGCAGCGCCTCCGCCTCCTCCGCCGTGATGCGGCGGAAGCCGAAGCGGCGCGCGGCATCGTCCAGCGCGCCCAGGAACCAGGGGCGGCTGTCGGCCAGCGTGCCGTCGAAATCGAGGAGCAGGAGGCGGGCGCGGCCGCCCTCGGCCCGGTCCTGTGCGTTGCGTGTCATTTCCGTCATGTGCCGGCGGGTTGGTTATTCGCTCACGAAATCGCGCCTAGCGTTCGCGCGCGGCGCAATCCCGCGCCTCCAGGAACGTCCCATGCTCCGCCGTGCCCTTTTCGCCCTGCCCCTGCTCGCCATCACGGCCGTTGCCCCGGCGCAGGCGCAAAGCTGCGATACGCGCTTCAACTTCCACAACCGGTCCAGCCGGACGGTGACGGAAATCTACTTCGACCGCTCCAGCAACCCGAACTGGACGCGGGACGAACTCGGCGCCGATGTGCTGCCCGCCGGCCGCAGCCGCGCCTTCCGCGCCGCCTATAGCGGCCTCTACGACTTCAAGGCGGTGCTGGACACCGGGCAGAGCGTGGAGCTGCGCCAGGTGGATATCTGCCGCATCACCGACGTGACGGTGACCGACCGCGGGATGAGCGCGCAATAGCGCGCGCCGGCGCGGCAGGACCTGCCGCGCCATTCGCGGCGCGATGAGTTTCGTGGGGGGAGTTTCGCGGGGGGGGGAAGATGGCTCCGGCGGTTGGATTCGAACCAACGACCAACGGATTAACAGTCCGCTGCGCTACCGCTGCGCCACGCCGGATCAGCCAAGGCGGCGGGCTATAGCGAGCGCCCGACGCCGGGTAAAGACCCTCCGGACCAGAAAGCGAAACCGACCCCGGTCGGCGCGCCCCCGCCCCGGAAGGCAGGAAAAAATCAAGGCCGCGGCCGGAATCGAACCGGCATATACGGATTTGCAGTCCGCTGCATCACCACTCTGCCACGCGGCCCCAGGTGGTGCGCCCCCATATCCGGCAGGCAGCGCCGATGGTCAAGCGCGCCGGCGATGTGACGGCGTGTTGCGCCGCAGCGGCGCCGCTTGGCCGCCGCGGCGGCGGCCCGTATAACCGCGTGATGCATGAGGCTGCGACGATGGAATTGTTAACCGCGCTCGACACCACGGAAGCAAGGCGCCGGATGGTCGATGGGCAGCTTCGCCCGAACAAGGTGACGGACCCCCGCGTCATCGCCGCCATGCTGGACCTGCCGCGCGAACGCTTCCTGCCCCCCGCCCTGGCCGCCCGGGCCTATGGCGACGGGATCATCGCGCTGCCCGGCGGCCGCGCCATGCTGACGCCGATGGTGACGGCGCGGCTCATCCAGCTGCTCGGCCTGCGGGACGGGGACCGGATGCTCGTGGTCGGCGCCGGCACCGGCTACCTCTCCGCCGTCGCGGCCCATTGCGGCGCCCGCGTGACGGCGCTGGAGGAGGATGCGGCGCTCCGCGCCATCGCGGCGCCGGCGCTGGGCGGGCTGTTCCCCGCCGGGGCGGTGACGCTGGTGGCGGGCAGCCTGCCGGAGGGGCATGAAGCCGCCGCCCCCTATGACGCCGTGCTGATCGAGGGCGAGGTCCCCGCCATTCCCGCCGCGCTCAGCGCCCAGCTGGCGGAAGGCGGGCGCCTGGCCGCGATCCTGGCCGCCCGCGGGCCGGCCGCCGGGCCCCGGGCCGTGATCGGCCGCAAGGCCGGCGGCAGCTTCGGCGTGACCGATGCCTTCGACTGCGCCACCGTGCCGCTGCCGGCTTTCCAGCCGGCTCCTGGTTTCGTGTTCTGACGTAACGATATACGGCGTGCGGCCCCGGCACCCCCGGGCGCGCGCCGCTTTGTCTTTGATCCCCGGACGGACCCGCTATGCTCGGCGGGCCGCAGGAGCCGCCAGACCATGACGCTGTCCCGCCACGCGCTTGCCCTGACCGCCCTGATGCTGTCGCCGCCCGCGCTGTACGCCACCGCACGCCCGGCCGAGGCGCAGACGCTGCAGGAAGCGCTGGCGATGGCCTATGCCAACAACCCGACGCTGCAGGCCGCCCGCGCCCAGCTTCGCGCGGTGGATGAGAACGTGCCCCAGGCGCTGGCGGGCTGGCGGCCGACGGTGCAGATCACCAGCAGCGTGGGCCAGGCCACCAGCTCCATCGTCGGCTCCAACGAGCCCACCAACACCTCCCGCACCGTCAGCCCCTGGCGGTCGCGCGACGTGGTGAGCAACCAGGCCTCCGTCACCCAGCCGATCTATCGCGGCGGCCGCACCACCGCCTCCACCCGCCGGGCGGAGAACCAGGTGCTGGCGCAGCGCGCCCGCCTGATCGCGACCGAGCAGCAGGTGATGCAGGACACGGTCAACGCCTATGTCGCCGTGATCCGGGACCAGGAGGAGGTCCGCCTCAACATCAACAACGAGCAGGTGCTGACCCGCCAGCTCCAGGCCACCAACGAACGCTTCCGGGTCGGCGAGATCACGCGCACGGACGTGGCGCAGGCGGAAAGCCGGCTCGCGGGGTCCCGCGCCTCCCGCGCCGATTCGGAAGGGCGCCTCCAGCAGTCCCGCGCCACCTTCGCCCGCCTGGTCGGCCAGCCGCCGCAGCGCCTGGTGGCGCCTCAGCCGCTGCGCGTGCCGGTGGCCGATGCGCGGGAAGCCGGCGCCATCGCCAGCCAGAACAACCCGAACGTCGTCGCCGCGCTGTTCGACGAAGCGGCGGCGCGGGACCTGGTGGATGTGAACTTCGCCTCCCTGCTGCCGCAGGTCAGCGTCACCGGCACCACCTTCCGCAACGACAACTCCACCACCGATGGCCTGCGCCAGAACGGCACGCAGGTCACGGCCAACCTGACCGTGCCGCTCTACCAGGGCGGCGCGGAGCATGCCGCCGTCCGCCAGGCGCGGCAGAGCGCGCAGCAGGCCCGCCAGGTGGTGGAGGACCAGCGCCGCGCCGCCACCCAGCAGGCGACCCAGGCGTGGGAGACGCTGACCGCCGCCCGCGCCCAGGTGGAGAGCGTGCGCGCCCAGATCCGCGCGGCCGAGATCGCCCTCGATGGCGTGCAGCGGGAGGCCGTGGTCGGCAGCCGCACGACGCTCGACGTGCTGAACGCCGAGCAGGAACTGCTGAACGCCCGCGTCAGCCTGGTGCGGGCGCTGGCCAACGTCATCACCGCCTCCCACAGCCTGGCGTCCTCGCTGGGCCGCCTGACGGCGCGGGACCTGAACCTGCCCGTGCAGCTCTACGACATGGAAGGCTACTACCGCGAGGTCCGGAACCGCTGGGCCGGCTGGGGCGACTACAACCCGGCCACGGGGCGCTGAGCGCATGAGCGGCGCGGGCGGCAAGCCGGGCGGGGCACCGGGCGCCGGGCAGGGCGCGGATCCGGCGATGGACGACATCCTCGCCTCCATCCGCCGCATCCTGAACGAGGACGAGACGCCGGCCACCCCGAGCCCCGCCGGCCCGCCGGCGGCGGAGCCGCTGGAACTGACCGAGGCGATGCTGGTGGCGAGCCCGCCGCCGCCGGAGCCCGAGGCCGCGCCCACCCATGTCGCCCTGCCGGCCGATCCGGAGCCGGAGGGCCCGCCGCAGCCCCTGCCGGTGGCCGCCGCGCCGGTGCCGGCCGCGCCTTCCATGGAAGGGCTGGTCGCCCCGGCCGTCGCGGCCGCCACCACGGCGGCGCTCGGCCAGCTGCTGCGCAGCGTGGCGGCGGAACGCCAGGCGCCGGTCTATCGAAGCGGCCCGACCATCGAGGATGTGGTGCGGGAGGAACTCCGCCCGCTGCTGAAGGAGTGGCTCGACCAGCACCTGCCGCCGCTGGTGGAGCGGCTGGTGCGCGCCGAGATCGAGCGCGTGGTGGGCCGGGCGCTGCCCTGAGGCGCCCGCCGGCCGGGGGTCACTCCGGCCGGATGTTGTTCTCCCGGATCACCGCGGCCCAGGTTTCCGTCTGGCGGTCGATGAAGGCGCCGAATTCGGCCGGCGTGTTGCCGACGATCTCGACACCCATCGGGCCGCTCAGGCGTTCCCGCACCTCCGGCACCTGCAGGGCCTTCACGATGGCGTCCCGCATGCGCGTGACGATCTCCGCCGGCACCCGCGCCGGGGCCAGCATGCCCCACCAGGCCAGGGCATCGATGCCCGGCACGCCCGCTTCCGCCACCGTCGGCAGGTCCGGGAAGAGGCTCGACCGCCGCGCGCCGGTCTGGGCGAGGGGGCGGAGCGAGACGCCGACCTGCCCGCCGAGCCCGGCATGGGAGGCGACGGGCATGTCCAGCTCCCCGGCCGCGGCCGCGGCGCTCATCGGGCCGCCGCCGCGATAGGGCACATGGATCATCGTCACCCCCGCCAGCTGCTGCAGGCGGGACATGGTGAGGTGCGCCAGGCTGCCGACGCCGATGGAGCCATAGGTGATGGTATCCGGCCTGGCGCGCGCCGCCGCGATCACCTCCGCGAGCGTCTGCCAGGGCCGGGCGCGATGCGTCGTGATGATCATGGGCGCGGAGCCCACCAGGCTGACGGGCTGGAGGTCCCGCTTCGGGTCGAAGCCCAGATTCGGGATGAAGGACGGGTTCACCGCATGGCTGTCGAACACCATGACGAAGGTCAGCCCATCCGCCGGCGCCCGCGCGGCGACGGCGGTGCCGAGCGCGCCGGAGGCGCCGGGCCGGTTCTCGATGACGATGGACTGGCCGAGATCGGCGGCGATGCGCGGCTGCAGCAGCCGCGTGATCGTGTCCATGCTGCCGCCGGGCGGGAAGGGGACGATGATGCGGATGGGGCCGGACGGCCAGGCGGGCTGCGCCACGGCCGGTGAGGCCAGGGCTGCCAGCAAGACTCCGCGGCGTGTCGCGCGCATGGTCGTTCCCCCGTGTGGTTGGCGGCAGGATGCGGCGCGGCCCCGCGCGCGGCAAGCCACGCGCCCTTGACGCGCGCGCGCCGGCGGGGAAGGGATGCCGCCATGCTCGACAAATCCTTTGACCCCGCCGCCGTGGAAGCCCGCCTCTACAAGGGGTGGGAGGAGAGCGGCGCCTTCGCCGCCAACCCGGCTTCCGCCGCGAAGCCCTTCACCATCATGATCCCGCCGCCCAACGTCACGGGCAGCCTGCATATCGGCCATGCCCTGACCATGTCGGTGCAGGACATGCTGACGCGCTACCGCCGCATGCAGGGGCGGGACGCGCTGTGGCAGCCCGGCACGGACCATGCCGGCATCGCGACCCAGATGGTGGTGGAACGCCTGCTGGGCAGCCAGGGGCTGGACCGCCGGACCATGGGGCGGGAGGCCTTCCTGGCCCATGTCTGGGAATGGAAGGCGCAGTCCGGCGGCACCATCACCCGGCAGCTCCGCCGCCTCGGCGCCTCGCTCGACTGGCCGCGGGAGCGCTTCACCATGGATGAGGGCCTGTCGGAGGCGGTGCGGGAGGTCTTCGTGACCCTCTACCGCCAGGGCCTGCTCTACCGCGACCGCCGCCTGGTGAACTGGGACCCGGTGTTCCAGACCGCGATCTCCGACCTCGAGGTGGAGAGCCGGGAGGTGAAGGGCAGCCTCTGGTACCTGAAATACCCCGTCGAGGGTCAGCCCGGCCGCTTCCTGACGGTCGCGACCACGCGGCCGGAGACGATGCTGGGCGACACCGCCATCGCCGTGCACCCGACGGATGAGCGCTTCGCCGACCTCGTCGGGCAGAACGTCATCCTGCCGCTGACCGGGCGCCGCGTGCCGGTGGTGGCCGATGAATACTCCGACCCCGAGAAGGGCACGGGCGCGGTGAAGATCACCCCGGCGCATGACTTCAACGATTTCGAGGTCGGCAGGCGCCACGGGTTGGCGATGCTCTCGGTGCTCGATGCCGACGCCAAGGTGACGGTGGCGGAGATCGGCGCGGCGCTGACCGCCGATGGCGGCGATCCCGACTTCGTCCGCGGCCTGGACGGGATGGAGCGCTTCGCCGCGCGCAAGGCGATCGTGGCCAAGCTGGAGGAGCTGGGCCTGCTCGAGAAGATCGAGCCCCACACCCACCAGGTCCCGCATGGCGACCGCAGCGGCGTGCCGATCGAGCCGCGGCTGACCATGCAGTGGTACGTGGATGCGAAGACGCTGGCGCAGCCCGCCATCAAGGCGGTGGAGACCGGGCAGACCGTCTTCGTGCCGCGGCAGTGGGAGAACACCTTCTTCGCCTGGATGCGCGACATCCAGCCCTGGTGCGTGTCCCGCCAGCTCTGGTGGGGCCACCAGATCCCCGCCTGGTACGCGCCGGATGGGGAAGTCTTCGTCGCCAAGTCCGAGGAGGAAGCGGCCGCGCTCGCCCGCGAGAAATTCGGCCGCGACGTGACGCTGGTGCGGGACGAGGACGTGCTGGACACCTGGTTCAGCAGCGCGCTCTGGCCCTTCTCCACGCTGGGCTGGCCGCAGAAGACGCCGGAACTGGCGAAGTACTATCCCGGCGATGTGCTGGTGACGGGCTTCGACATCATCTTCTTCTGGGTCGCCCGCATGATGATGATGGGCATCCACTTCATGGGGGAGGTGCCCTTCCGGCACGTCTACATCCATGGCCTGGTCCGGGACGAGAAGGGCCAGAAGATGTCCAAGTCCAAGGGCAACGTCATGGACCCGCTGGAGCTGATCGACGCCTTCGGTGCCGATGCGCTCCGCTTCACCATCGCCTCCCTCACGGGCCCCGGCCGCGACGTGAAGCTCGGCCGCAAGCGCGTCGAGGATTTTCGTTCATTCGGCACCAAGCTGTGGAACGCGGCGCGGTTCCTGGAGATGAACGGGATCGCGGCCGACAAGCGCTTCGACCCCGCCTCGGCCACGCTGCCGCTCTCCCGCTGGATCCTGGATGGCGCGAACCGCGCGGTGGCGGAGGCGACGGCGGCGCTGGAAGCCTATCGCTTCGATGAATACGCCAATGCCTGCTACCGCTTCGCCTGGGGCAGCTTCTGCGACTGGTTCCTCGAATTCGCGAAGCCCGTGCTGAACGGCGGCGACGAGGCCGCGAAGGCCGAGGTGAAGGGCGCGGCGCAGCATGTCTTCGGCACCATTCTGCGGCTGCTGCACCCCGCCATGCCCTACGTCACGGAGGAGCTGTGGCACCTCTTCGGCTATGGCCCCGAATGCTCCCTGATCCGGGAAAGCTGGCCGGCGGCCGCCGAGGTGCGGGATGCCGAGGCGGCGCGGGAGGAGCTGGACTGGGTGGTCTCCTTCGTGGGCGACGTCCGGGCCGTGCGGGCGGAGATGAATGTCCCGCCCTCCGTCACCGTGCCGCTGCTGCTCTCCGGTGCCTCCGGCGCCACGCTGGCGCGGGCGGAGGCCTGGCTCGACGTGATCCGCCGCATGGCCCGCGCGACCGAGGTGAAGGCGCTGGAGGGCGCGGCGCCCAAGGGTGTCGCGCAGGTGGTGGTGGGGGAGGCGACGGTGATGCTGCCGCTCGCCGACGTCATCGACCTGGCCGCGGAGCGCACGCGCCTCGCCAAGGCCCGCGCGGCCGCGGAGGGCGAGGCGAAGAAGATCAGCGGCAAACTCGGCAACGCCGATTTCGTCGCCCGCGCGCCGGAGGAGGTGGTGGAGGAGAACCGGGAACGCCTGGCCGCCGCGCAGGCGGAGATGGCGCGCCTCGATGCCGCCATGGCGCGGATCGCCGGGTAGAGGCGATGGATTCCGGCACGCTGAAGCTCTTCGCCGCCATCTTCCTGTTCAGCCTGCCGGTGCTGCTCGGCACGCCGCTGCTGACGGGAAGGCGGATAGGCAGCCATGTCGTGAGCAAGCCTGAGGCGCAGGCGCTGACGGCGATGGCGGGCCTGGTGCTGGGCGTGGGCTACCTGCTGGTGATCGGCTGAGCTGTCAGTCCTCGAAGAGGCTCTCGACCTGGACGGTGATGCCGGGCGGGTCGAGGGTGAGGGGGCCAGTGGGAAGGATCATGGTCATGATCCGCCCATCCGCCTCCTTCCGGTGGTGGACGACGATCCGCTTCACGGCGTCGATCAGCAGATAGTGCCGGATGCTGTCGAGCCGCATGTAGTCGAGGAACTTCGCCACCGCGTCGACGCGGCTGGTGGAGGGGGAACTGACCTCCACCACGATCACGGGGTTGGGGGCGACTAGGGCGGCCGGCGCGGGCCGCGGTCCGCAATTGACCAGCACATCCGGCTGGTAGGCGGTACTCGGCCCGACGGCGACTGCCAGGCTGTCCCGATAGGCCCGGCCATCGACGCCGGCGGCGCGGATCGCGTTCCGCAGCGCGAGCCAGGCCGCGGCCTTCGCCTCGCCATGGATCGCCCGCTCCGGCGCCATGGCGACGACGCGGCCTTCCTCCAGCTCGCAGCGGGGGCGCGGAGCCGCATCCACCCAGGCGCAGAACGCCTCGACGGTCATGCTCTCGGTCGGCAGTTCGGTCTGTTCGGACATGGCGTCCAGGATATGGGGACCGCGCGCACCCTACGCCACCATCCCCCCTTACCCGCAAGCGCGCCTTGTGGCAGGCAGGGGCAGGGATCGGGCGGCCCTGGCCGGGACAGGGAACGCGCCGACGGGAACAGGGAAGACCGCCAGCATGACCCAGTGGGACAAGTCGAAGCTGCCCAGCCGCCACACCACCGTGGGGCCGGAACGCGCGCCGCATCGCAGCTACTACTACGCGATGGGCCTGACGAAGGAGGAGATCGCCCAGCCCTTCGTCGGCGTCGCCACCTGCTGGAACGAGGCCGCGCCCTGCAACATCGCCCTCTCCCGCCAGGCGCAATCCGTGAAGGTCGGCGTGAAGGAAGCGGGCGCGACGCCGCGCGAATTCACCACCATCACCGTCACCGACGGCATCGCCATGGGCCACCAGTCCATGAAGTCCTCGCTGGCCTCGCGCGACATCATCGCGGACAGCGTGGAACTGACGATGCGCGGCCATTGCTATGACGCGCTGGTCGGGCTCGGCGGCTGCGACAAGACACTGCCGGGGCTGATGATGGCGATGGTGCGCCTCAACGTGCCCTCCGTCTTCATGTATGGCGGCTCCATCATGCCGGGGAAGCATCGCGGGCGGGACGTCACGGTGCTCGACGTGTTCGAGGCCGTGGGCCAGCACGCCGCCGGCAACATGTCCGACGAGGAGCTGCAGGAGCTGGAGGAGCATGCCTGCCCCGGTGCTGGCGCCTGCGGCGGCCAGTTCACCGCCAACACCATGGCCTGCATCTCCGAAGTCATCGGCCTGGCGCTGCCCGGCTCCGCCGGCGCCCCCGCGCCCGACCAGCGGCGGGACCATTGGGCGGTCGAATCCGGCAAGGCGGTGGTGGAGCTGATCCGCCGCAACCTCCGCCCGCGCGACATCGTCACCAAGGATGCGCTGTTCAACGCCGCCGCCATCGTCGGCGCCACCGGCGGGTCCACCAACGCCGCGCTGCACCTGCCCGCCATCGCGCATGAGGCCGGCATCAAGTTCGACATCCACGACGTGGCCGAGATCATGCGCGCCACGCCGCACATCGCGGACCTCAAGCCCGGCGGGAAGTATGTCGCGCTGGATGTCTTCAACGTCGGCGGCGTGCCCGTCATCATCAAGGCGCTGCTGGAAGGCGGCTATCTCCGCGGCGATGCCATCACCGTCACCGGCAAGTCCCTGGCGGAGAACCACCGGGAGGTGATCGTCCCGCGCGACCAGGATGTGGTGCGCCCGACCTCCGACCCCGTCTCCCCCATCGGCGGCGTCGTCTCGCTGAAGGGTACGCTGGCGCCGGAGGGGGCCATCGTGAAGATCGCCGGCATGAAGAACCTGCGCTTCGAGGGCACGGCGCTCTGCTTCGATTGCGAGGAGGATGCCTTCAAGGCCGTGGACATGCGCGCCTACAAGCCGGGCGACGTCATCATCATCCGCTACGAGGGCCCGAAGGGCGGCCCGGGGATGCGGGAGATGCTGTCCACCACCTCCGCCATCTATGGCCAGGGCATGGGCGACAAGGTGGCCCTCATCACCGATGGCCGCTTCAGCGGCGCCACGCGCGGCTTCTGCATCGGCCATGTCGGGCCGGAAGCGGCGGTCGGCGGGCCCATCGCGCTGCTGAAGAATGGCGACCGCATCGTCATCGATGCCGAGAAGGGCACCATCGACGTGCTGGTGGATGAGGCCGAGATGCAGGCCCGCCGCGCCGCCTGGACGCCGCGCAAGACGGACTACACCAGCGGCGCGCTGTGGAAATACGCGCAGCTCGTCGGCCCCGCCTCGCAGGGTGCCGTGACGCATCCCGGCGCGGCCGGGGAGAGCCACATCTACGCCGACCAGTGAAGCGCTGACGGAACGCATGGCGGCCCGCCACGGTGCCGCCATGCCGCCGCCGCGTGGCGCCCGCGGGGTTGCCACCATCGCGGCGTAGGGCAGGGGGGTGCGGCCGATCCGGGCCGCGCGCCAGGACGGCCTGCAAACATTCCGGCGCCTGCGCGTTGGGATGGGCGTGCCGAAGGAGCCCTTGCGATGAAGATGCTTCGCCCCCTGCTGCTGCTGGCGGGGCTGGCCGGGTTGCCAGGCTGCGTGGTCGCCGAGGTCCCGCCGCCCTATGCCTATCGTCCCGCACCGCCGGTCTATGTCGCGCCGCCGCCGCCCCCCGTCTATTACGCGCCGCGCCCCTATTACGGCCCCCGCGCCTATGGCTACCGGCCCTATCGCGGCTGGTGAGGGTGCTGCCATGAAGGCGCCGTCATCGCCGTGACATCGCCCTGATCCCGCCCCGAGCCCGGCACGGGGCGGGCGTTTCATCATCAGGCGCGGCGGAATCGCCTTCCAACCCTCATCCCCGCCGCCGGAGACCGGTCATGCAACGCCTTCGTGCGCTGCTCCTCGTCCTGCCCCTGGCCTTCGCCCCCGGCTGCGTCATCGCCGGGGACCTGACCCCGGTGCATGGGGGCGGATATTACGGCGGCGGCTACGGCTATGGCCGCCCCTACTACGCGCCGCCGCCGCCTCCGCCCGTCTTCTACCGCCCGCAGCCGGTCTACCGGCCCTACTACGCTCCCCCGCCCCGCCACTGGGGCCCGCCGCCGCGGCACCATGAGCGGCATTGGGACCGCCGCTGGGACCGCCGCTGGTAGGGGCGTCAGGCCTCGATATCGACGAGCAGCGGCGTGTGGTCGGAGGGGCTTTCCTCCGCCCTAGGATCGACATCCACCACCGCCGCCGAAAGCCTCTCCGCCAGCTCGGCGGAGAGGAGGGCGTGGTCGATCCGCAGCCCCGCATTGCGCTCGAAGGCGCTGCCATAGTCCCAGTAGGTATAGGTCCGCTCCCCGGGGTGCAGGGCGCGCAGCGCGTCGGTCAGGCCGAGATTCTCCAGCGCCCGCCAGGCGGCCCGTGTCTCCGGCCGCACCAGCGCATCGGTCGGCGGCAGGGCGCCCGGGGCCAGGTCCAGCGCCGTCGGGCAGACATTGAAGTCGCCGAGCACGGCGTAGGGCGTGAAGCGGTCCAGTCGCTCCCGCGCCAGCAGCCGCAGGCGTTCCATCCAGCGCAGCTTGTAGGCGTAGCCTTCCTCGCCGCCGGAATTGCCGTTGGGCAAATAGATGCCCGCCACCTGCATGCCCAGCGCCGCCACCTCGATGTAGCGGGCCTGGCTGTCCTGCTCGTCGCCGGGCAGGGCCTCGGCCACCACCTCGAACGCCACGCCCGGCTTCGCCAGCACCGCCACGCCGTTCCGCCCGCCCTGCTGCCCGACCGCCTTCATCCGGTAGCCGGAGGCGGCGAGTTCCAGCTCGGGAAATTCCTCGGTCCTGCACTTCAGCTCCTGCAGGAACAGCAGGTCCGGCTGCTGCCGCGCCAGGAAGCGCAGGATGTGGGGCGCCCGCTTGCGGACGGAGTTCACGTTGAAGCTGGCGAGGCGGATCATGCGCCGGACACTGCGCCGCCGGCGCGGCCGGATCAACCGCCCCAAGGATTGCCCCGCAGCAGGGCCCGGTAGCGGCCGGGCGGCACGCCGGTGCGGCGGGCGAATTCGCGCGTGAAATGCGCCTGGTCGCTGAAGCCGCAGGCGAAGCCTATGGCGGGCAGGGGCGGCGGATCGGGATCGGACAGCGCCGCGCAGGCCGCCCGCAGCTGCACCGCCCGCTGCACCGCGATGAAGCTGGCCCCGCCTTCCGCCAGCCGGCGCTGCAGGCTGCGCGCGGAGAAGCCGAGCGCCTTGGCCGCCGCCGCCAGGCTCCAGCCCCGCGCCGGGTCCTCCGCCAGCAGCGCCGCCAGCCGCTCCGCCGGCGGCAGCGTGGCGAAGGGCAGGGGCTCGGCGGGTGCCGCGCCAGGCGGATCGGGCTCCGCGGCCCAGCGCAGCTGCCAGGTGCCGGTGGCTTGGCGATCGATCGCCGCTTTTGCGGCGTCCGCCTCCCAGCGCCCCTCCGCCAGCAGGGGGCGGCCATCCATCGCGGCCTCGATTCCCGCGCAGCCGATGGCGGCCAGCAGCCCGGCCTGCATGCCGAGGATCAGCAGATCCTCCGCCGGCGCCGGCGCGCCCGCCGCGCCGATGGCGACATGCCGCACCTGCCAGGCCCGCGCCGCCTCGCCGCCCGGTGCCTCGGCCTCCAGGATCGTGCGGTGGTGGGAATGGGCGTAGCGCTCCAGCCGCTGCCAGCGGCGCAGCACGTCGCCGCCGCCGCGGGCGCGCAGCAGGGTGTGCAGCAGGGGGTGGAAGCCGGTGCCGCGCAGCGCCTCCCCCAGCCGCAGCAGCGCCACCGGCCCATGCGCGGCCAGGATCGCCTGCAGCAGCCCGCGCTTGGCATCGAGCGGCACCGCCGCGCCGCCCAGCCGGTGCGCGAGCGCCGGCCCGCTCGGCATCGGCGCCGGCAGGCCCTGCCGCGCCAGCCCCTCCAGCACCAGGCCCAGCAGGCCCGCGGAGGCGAAGGCCCGAACCGTCATGCCGCCACCGGCAGCGCCGCCGGGTGGCCGCCGCGCAGCCGCCCGATGGCGTTGAAGATCGCCGCGGCGGCGGGGCCGAGCGCCGTCTCCCCGGCGCCGCCGGGCCGCGCA
Organism: Falsiroseomonas ponticola; assembly: GCF_016805305.1. Classification (GTDB taxonomy): domain Bacteria; phylum Pseudomonadota; class Alphaproteobacteria; order Acetobacterales; family Acetobacteraceae; genus Falsiroseomonas; species Falsiroseomonas ponticola. Next base: position 353,528 of record NZ_JAERQN010000005.1, read on the forward strand.
TCGCCCTCGATCAGCGCCAGCTCCATCCGGCGCGGCAGCGCGACCGGCGCCGGCAGGCCGAGCGGCATGCCGCCGATGGGCACGGCCTCGCCGCCCCGCAGCGCCAGGCCCTCGGTCAGCACCATGCCGATCGCCCAGACCATGTTGCCCTCCATCTGCGCCCGCACCGCATCGGGGTCGAGCACCCGCCCGCTATCCTGCGCGGCCCAGAGCCCCTCCACCCGCACGCCGCCGGGCGCCGCCGGATCGGCCGCGACCTCCGCCACCACCGCCGCCCAGGAGGCGCCCTTGTAGGGCGCGCAGCCCAGGCCGAGCGCATGCCCCGCCGGCAGCGCCCGGCCCCAGCCGGCCATGGTGGCGGCGCGGCGCAGGCAGGCGGCAAGCCGGGGCTCCGCCGCCAGGTGGCGCAGCCGCAGCGCCAGCGGGTCCTGCCCGGATCGCCAGGCCAGCGCCTCCATCGCCGCCTCGATCGCCAGCGCATTGGGCGCGGCGCCGAGCCCGCGCCAGGGCCCGGTCGGCACCGGCAGGCGCACCGTGTCGAAGGCGCTGCGCGCGGCGCCCGGGGGCAGGGCATAGGGCGGCAGCGCGCCGCGCGCGACGCCGCCATCGGCCGCCACGGCGCCCGCCACGCGCTGCAGCCAGGGCGGCATGGCGGCGGCGGTGAACAGCACATGGCCGGAGGCGAAGCCATGCGACCAGGCCGCGATCATGCCATCCGCGCCAAGCCGCGCGCGCAGGCGGTGGGAGGAAGGCGGGCGGTGATAGGCGGCGCTCAGCTCCTCCGCCCGCGACCAGGCCAGCAGAACGGGCCGGGGGGCGACGGCCCGCGCCAGCAGCGCGGCCTCCACCTCCACCAGCGGCACGGCGCGGCCGCCGAAGCCGCCGCCCATGCGGCAGGAGATGACGGTGACGGCGGCCTCCGCCAGGCCGAAGCGGCGCGCCAGCACGCGGCGGGCGAAGAAGGCATCCTGCGTCCCGGCCCGGACCTCCAGCTGCGTCCCGCCCGCCGACCAGCGGGCGATCGCGGCGCGGGGCTCCAGCGCCGCATGCGCGGCCAGCGGGATGTCGAGGCGGAGGTCCACATCCCAGGGCCCCTCCGGCGACCCGGCGAGCAGGCGGTGGGAAAGGTTGCCCGCGGCGAGCCGCCGGTCGATGTCCATGGCCGCGGCCAGCTCTTCCTCCCCCCAGGCCTCGCCGCCTTCCCAGGCCGGGCGCAGCGCCGCCAGGGCATCGGCCAGCAGCCCCGGCCGTTCCGCCACCAGGCCGGCCTGCCCGCCTTCCCGCACCAGCACCACCCCGGGCGGCAGGGCGCCATCCAGCGCCGCCAGCCGCGCGCCCGGGCGGGGCGGGCGCAGCATGGCCCCGAACAGCCGGTCGGGCGGGGCGAGGTCCGCGACGAAGACTGGATCGCCCGCCAGGATGGCGGCGATCTCGGCCGGCGGGCCCGCCGGCGGGGGCGCGGGTTCCGCCGCCGCGCCGGCCAGCGCGCCCCAGCCGATCCGCTGGCCGCCGGGGGCGGCGAAGCCCGCGGCCTCCACCACCAGCGCATCCGGCGCCACGCCGAGCCGCGCCGCCGCCGCCGCGCGCAGCGCCCCGGCCAGCTGCGCCGCCGCCCTGCGCAGCGGCGGGCCGAAGAGCTGGATGGATTCGCTGCCGACGGTGGCGCGCACCGGGGCCATGGCATCGGTGCGCGGCAGCACCAGCGCGATGGCGGCGGGCGGCACGCCGAGTTCGGCGGCGGCCAGGCGGCGCAGCGCCTCCCCCACCCGTTGCCCCATCTCCTGCCTTGGGCTGTGCAGCAGGAAGCGCCCGTCGCGGCCGAGCGCGAGCCAGTCCCGCGCCGCGGCCTCATCCCCCGGGTCGGGGCGGGGCGGCAGGGGCGGGATGGCGCCGCAGGCCGGCAGCGCCGCCAGCGCCACGAAGGCCAGGCCGTGGCGCAGCGCCAGGCGGCGGGACAGGGCGCTCACGACCGGCCCTCCGCCAGGCGGCGCGCCGCATCGGCGACGGCGTCGCGAATCCGGGGCTGGGTGCCGCAGCGGCAGAGGTTGCCGGCCATCGCGGCCTCGATCGCCGCGCTGCCGGGCGCGGGCGTCGCCGCCAGCAGCGCCGCGGCCGTGACCACCTGGCCGGACTGGCAATAGCCGCATTGCGGCACCGCGGCGGCGGCCCAGGCGGCGGTCACCGCCCGCATCGCCGCGCTGCCGCCCAGCCCCTCGAAGGTCGTGATGGCGCGGCCCTCGGCCTCTCCGGCCGTGATCCCGCAGCTGCGCGCCGCGGCGCCATCCACCAGCACGGTGCAGGCGCCGCAGAGCCCGACGCCGCAGCCGAGCCGCGTGGCTGTCAGCCCGAGCCTGTAGCGCAGCACCGCCAGCAGGCTTTCCCCGCGCCATTCGGCCGGGACCTCCCGCGCCACGCCATTCACCGCCAGCCGCATCCATGCCTCCGTTCGCCGTTGCGGCGCGGAGGTGGGGGCGGGGCGGGGCGCGATCTTGAACGATCACGCCAAGCTTGCGGGCGGGCGGCGGCTCAGCCGACGCTGAAGCTGGTGCCGCAGCCGCAGGCGGAGACGGCCTGCGGGTTCTTCACGGCGAAATGGGCGCCGATCAGCGCCTCCGTCCAATCCAGCTCCGCCCCCGCCAGCAGGTCCAGGCTGACGGGATCGACGAAGACGCGAGCGCCGCCCTGTTCCACCACCAGGTCATCGGCGGCCGGCGCATCCTCCAGCCCGAACTTGTACTGGAAGCCGGAACAGCCGCCGGCATCCACGGCGAGCCGCAGCCCCGCATGGGGCTTGCCCTCGCGCGCCGCGATCTCCGCCACCTGCTGGGCGGCGCGCGGCGTCACGCGGAAGGCGGTGCTGATATTCGTGTCCATGGGGCCCGGTACTCCTTGCCTCCGAAGATAGGACGGTCGCCGCCGGGTTTCCACGCCCGCGGCGATGTTGCCGCGGCGCGCCGCCCGGTGCTACGGCCTGTCGGATGGACCCGACGCGGCTTCCGGACGGCCTGGCCCCTTGGGCGGTCAGGGCCAGCGATTCGCGCGGCCGGCTGCATGCCGAGCCCGCCGGCGGCGCACGTTCGCCCTTCCAGCGCGACCGCGACCGCATCATCCACGCGACCGCCTTCCGGCGCCTGCAATACAAGACCCAGGTCTTTGTCTATCACGAGGGCGACCATTTCCGGACGCGCCTGACCCACAGCCTGGAAGTGGCGCAGATCGCGCGCTCCGTCGCCCGCGAACTGGCGCTGGAGGAAGACCTGGCGGAGGCGCTGGCGCTGGCCCATGACCTCGGCCATCCCCCCTTCGGCCATGCGGGGGAGGATGCGCTGGACGCGGCCATGAAGCCCTATGGCGGCTTCGACCACAATGCGCAGTCCCTGAAGGCCGTGACGCTGCTGGAAACCCGCTACGCCGGATTCGACGGGCTGAACCTGACCTGGGAGACGCTGGAGGGCCTGGCCAAGCACAATGGCCCGCTGCGGCGGCCTTCCCCCTACATCGTCGAATATGACCGGCTGCATCCGCTCGACCTCACCAGCCATGCGAGTGCCGAGGCGCAGGTGGCCGCGCTGGCGGATGACATCGCCTACAACAACCATGACCTGGATGACGGCGTGAAGGCCGGGCTGTTCACGCTGGAGGAAGCGGCGACGCTGCCCCTGGTGAAGACCGCCTTTGAGGAGGCGAAGCGCCAGCACCCGGCCCTGCCGAAGGACCGCGCGACCAGCGAGGTGGTGCGCCGCGTCATCAATGCCATGGTGAATGACGTGGTGGCGGAAACGCGCCGCCGCATCGCCGCGCTGCAGCCGAAGACGGCGGCCGATATCCGCGCGCATGACCGGCCGGTGGTCGCCTTCTCCGACGCCATGATGGAGGCGAACAACGACCTCCGCGCCTTCCTGTTCCAGCGGATGTACCGCCACTGGCGCGTCAACCGCACGACGCAGAAATGCAAGCGGGCGCTGCAGGTGCTGTTCAGCCTGCTGCATGGCGAACCGCGCCTCCTGCCGCCCTGGTGGCAGGAAAAAGCCGGCGAGCCGGGCAGCCAGGCCGCCGCGCGCGCGGTATGCGACTACCTCGCGGGCATGACGGACCGCTATGCGCTCGAGGAGCACAAGCGCCTGACCGACCCGACCATTCCCGGCTGACGAGACAGCGATGGCGCCAACAGACCCGGTATCCCTGAACGGGGACGAGCCCACGTTAGACACGCAATCACTTTTTGCCATCATGTTCCCAAACGCAAATATGCGCCAAGCGGAGATGCTTTCATCAAAACGGCGCTTTGTTCATTATACCTCAGCAGAAGCGGCCGTTAAAATAATTCGGACAAAAACGGTGTGGCTTCGCAATGTCAGGGTAATGAACGATTCTAGCGAAGTTCAGCACGGGCTGGAGTGTTTGGTTGACGCGTGGGGCGGGCCATGCGCCGCTGGTATAAAGTCGGTTCTGGAGGCGCTTCATCCAGGCGGCCTGGATCGGTTTCATGCTTTCTTTGATGGTGCGGTTTGGGCGCTAAAGCATGAAACCTATATTATTTGTCTTTCCGAGCACATACCCGAAACAGAGGACCGTCTTGGTCGCTTATCGATGTGGCGCGCTTACGGGCGTAGCGGCGGCGTTGCGTTAGTCATGAATACAGCGCCATTTTTCGGTGATAGCGACGCGTTGAAGGCATATACTACGCCAGTCGCGTATTTTTCGAAGGACGAATTCGCTGCAGAAATTGAGCGGTTATCGAATTCGATGGTAGAGAATATTTCGCAGCTTAAAAAGCTTAATGAAAGTCATTTTCATCATCTAGTTTTTTCCGCTTTTCGCTTTGCACTGCTTAGCGCAAAACATCCTGGGTTTCGTGAAGAGCGAGAGTGGCGAGTTGTTCACAATCCCACTCTCGATAAATCCGAAAAGGTTCAAATCGAGATCGAAATCGTCAACGGAATTCCGCAGCCTGTGTGTAAAATCCGGCTAGAGAATGACAGTAGCGTCGGCCTGTTGGGTCTCGAGCTAAACGAGCTCCTTGACCGTGTAATAATTGGGCCGACAGCGTATCCCGGCCCGATGTTCACGGCTTTCTGCACTCTCCTGCGCGAGGCTGGGGTTTCAGAGCCAGAAAGCCGCGTATTTGTTTCCACCATCCCCGTTCGCTAGGCTCACATCCGCAATGACCCCGACTAACGACCTCTTCGCCACCATGCGCGCCCATGTGGTGGAGGCGCTGGCGGCGCTGCTGCCGGAATTGCCGCCGGACAGCTTCGCCCGCGTGCTGGTGGAGCCGCCGCGCGACGCCGCGCATGGCGACATGGCAACCAATGCCGCGATGGTGGTCGCCAAGGCCGCGAAGATGGCGCCGCCCAAGCTGGCGGCCGCGCTGTGCGAGAAGCTGGCCGCGCTGCCCGTCATCGTCTCCGCCACGCCGGCCGGGCCGGGCTTCGTGAACATCAAGCTGACCGAGGATTTCGTCCGCGGCGTGGTGCCCGCCGTGCTGGCCGCCGGGCCGGCCTATGGCGATGGCCCGAAGCGGGACGGGGGGCCGGTCAATGTCGAATACGTCTCCGCCAACCCGACCGGGCCCATGCATGTCGGCCATTGCCGCGGCGCCGTCGTCGGCGATGCGCTGGCGCTGCTGCTGCGCAAGGCGGGCTTCGACGTGACGCGGGAATACTACGTCAACGATGCCGGCGCGCAGGTGCTGGCGCTCGCCTATGCCGCCTATTGGCGATACCTCCAGGCGCTGGGCACGACGATGACGGAGGAGGACTACGCCGCCGCCACGCCATCCGGCCTGCAATATCGCGGCGACTACCTGGTCCCCGTCGGCGTCGCGCTGCGCCAGATCTTCAAGGACACGCTCTCCGGCCCTGGCGCGACCCCGGCCGATCCCTCGCTGTGGCTCGACACGGTGCGGGACTTCACGGTGGAGGCGATGATGTCCGCCATCCGCGACGACCTCGCGGCGCTTGGCGTGCAGCACGACGTCTTCATCAGTGAGCGGCAGGTGGTGGCCGAGGGCTGGCTGGAGAAGGCGGAGGCCGCGCTGACGGCCAAGGAGCTGATCTATACCGGCGTGCTGGAGCCGCCGAAGGGCAAGACCCCGGATGACTGGGAGCCGCGCCCGCAGGTGCTGTTCCGCGCCACCCAGTTCGGCGACGACGTGGACCGCCCGCTGCGGAAATCCGACGGCTCCGGCACCTATTTCGCCAATGACGTGGCCAACCACCTGGCCAAGATCGATCGCGGCTTCCCGCAGCTGGTCCAGGTCTGGGGCGCCGACCATGGCGGCTACGTCAAGCGCATGCAGGCCGCCGTCGCGGCGCTGTCGGACCGCAAGGTCTCGCTGGACGTGGTGCTGACGCAGATCGTCCACGTCATGAAGAACGGGGAGCCCGTGCGCATGTCGAAGCGCGCCGGCACCTACATCACGCTCCGCGACCTGATCGACGAGGTGGGGAAGGACGCCGTCCGCTTCACCATGCTGACGCGCAAGGCCGATGCGCAGATGGAATTCGACCTGGACAAGGTGGTGGAGCAGAGCCGGGACAACCCCGTCTTCTACGTCCAATACGCCCATGCCCGCTGCCGGTCGGTGCTGCGCCAGGCCGGGGACCCGGCGCTGGCCGAGCTGGCGGCGGCGCCGCTGGCCAGCCTGGTGGACCCGGCCGAACTCGCCCTGATCCGCCGCATGGCGGGCTGGCCGCGCACCGTTGAAGCCGCGGCGGTGGCGCGGGAGCCTCACCGAATCGCGTTCTTTCTCCAAGACTTGGCCAGCGATTTTCATGTATTGTGGAACAGGGGGCGTGACGATTCCACGTTGCGCTTCATCCGGGCGGAGGAGCCGGAGGCGACACGGGCGCGGTTGGCGCTGGTGGCGGCCACGGCGACCATCCTCCGCTCCGGCCTCGCGGTCATGGGGGTGGAACCCGTCGAGGAGATGCGATGAGCGACGCGATGGTGCCTTCCTATCGCCTGCACCGGCCGGCCTCCGCCGTGCCATGGAGCATGATCGCCATGGCGGGGGGGGTCCTGGCCTTCATCGCCGCCGGCGCGGCGGGGTGGTGGGCGATCCAGCGCATCAGCACCCGCAGCGTCCCGCTGGTGGAGGCGGATCCGAGGCCCTTCAAGGTCCGGCCCAGCGATCCCGGCGGCCTTCGCGTCCCGAACCAGTCCGAACTCGTGCTCGAACGGCCCGGCCAGCGCGCCCAGGGCAATGCCGCCACCACCCGCGCGCCCGGCCTGGCGCCGGAAGCCGAGGCGCCGAATATCGGCGGCCTCCGCGCCGCCGTGGCGCCGCCGCCCGTGGTCGCCCCCGCACCGACCTGGCCGCCCCAGCCCCCGGCCCGCCCGGGGCAGGTGGTGCCCGGCCAGAACGCCCCCGGTGCCGCAGCACCCGGCGCCGCGACGCCGCCGGCCGCCGCCACGCCGCCCGCTTCGCAGGCTCCCGCTTCGCAGGCCCCCGCTTCGCAGACGCAGGCGCCCCAGGCCGCCGCGCGCCAGGCCGCGCCCGCTGCCACCCCGCCGGCCCCGGCCGCCGCCTTGCCCGCCGCCGCCGTCACGCCGCCCGCCCGCCCCGCCGGGGCCGGCCGCGTCCAGGTGCAGATCGCCGCCCTGACCAGCGAGGAGAGCGCCCGCGCCGAATGGGACCGCGTCGCCCGCCGGGCGCCGGAGCTGTTCCAGGGCCGCAGCCCCGCCGTGACGCGGCTGGACCGGGACGGCCAGGCGCCGCTCTTCCGCCTGCGCACCGGCGGCTTCGCGGACCAGGACGCGGCGCGCGAATTCTGCGAGCAGGTCCGCGCCCGCGGCGCCACCTGCATCCCGGTCCGCTGAGGGCGCCATGACCCCACTCGCCGCCGTGGTCGGCATCGCCGGCCCGGTGCTCTCGGCGGAGGAGGCGGCGCTGTTCCGCCGCCACCGCCCCGCCGGCGCCATCCTGTTCCGCCGCAACGTCGAAAACCCGGCGCAGCTGCGCGCCCTGGCCGATTCGCTCCGCACCGAATTGGGGGCGGAGGCGCCGATCCTCATCGACCAGGAAGGCGGCCGTGTCGCGCGGCTGCGCCCGCCCCACTGGCCGGAATTCCCCCCCGCCGCGACCTTCGAGGGCCGGCCGGAGACGACCGCGGAGGCGAATGCCGCCCTGATCGGCATGGCCTGCGCGGAGGCCGGGCTCGACGTGGTCTGCGCGCCCCTGCTGGACCTGCGCCTGCCCGGCATGCACCAGGTGATCGGGGACCGCGCCTTCTCCGCCGATCCGGCGGAGGTCGCGCGCCTCGGCGCCGCCTGGATCAGCGGGCTGCGGCAATCCGGCTGCATCCCCGTCATCAAGCACATCCCCGGCCATGGCCGCGCCCGCGTGGACAGCCATGAGAGCCTGCCGGTGGTGGAGGCGGACCGCGCCACCCTGGCGCCGGATATCGAAGCTTTTCGTCAGATCTGCGCCGATGGCGGTGGCGACGGGCTCTGGGCCATGACGGCGCATATCCTCTACAGCGCGCTCGATGCCCGGCTGCCCGCCACGCTGTCGCCCACGCTGATCCGGGACGTGATCCGGGGCGAGATCGGCTTCGATGGCGTGCTGGTCTCCGACGACCTGGCCATGGGCGCCATGGCCGGGCTGTCCAACGACCTGGCGGGCGACACGGTGCGGGCGGGCTGCGACCTGGTGCTGCATTGCACGGGGGTGCTGGCGGAGACCGCCGCCATCCTCTCGGCCTGCCCGGCCCTGGCGGAGGACGCCGCCCGCCGCCTGGCCGCCGCCCGGGCCGCGACGGCCGCCGCCGCCCGGCCGCTGAACCCCGCGGCGCTGGTCGCCGCCCGGGACGCCCTGCTGGCCGTCACCTCGTGACCGGGGAATGGGTGGGCGAGATCGCGGCGATCGCGCTCGCCGCCATCCTCGCCATCACGCTGCATGAGGCCGCGCACGGCTTCGCGGCCAAGGCGCTGGGGGACAGCACGGCGGCGGAGATGGGGCGGGTCAGCCTCAACCCGATCCGCCACATCGACCTGGTCGGCACCATCCTGCTGCCGGCCTTCCTGCTGGTGTCGCAGCTGCTGACCATCGGGCGGGTGGAGGCGATGTTCGGCTGGGCCAAGCCGGTGCCGGTGAACATCTGGCGGCTGCGCAACCCGCGCTGGGGCATGGTGCTGGTGGCGGCGGCGGGGCCCGCCATCAACTTCGCGCTTGCCTGGGGCTTCGGCCTCGCGGCCCATGGGGTGACGGCGCTGGCCGATTCGCTGCCGGAAGACGGCACGGAATGGCTGCTGCGCTTCATCGCATTGAGCATGCTCTACAACGTGATCCTCGCCTGCTTCAACCTGCTGCCGCTGCCGCCCCTCGATGGCGGGCGCATCCTGGTCGGCATCCTGCCGGCGCCGCTGGCGCGCGCGGTGGCGGGGCTGGAGCGGTTCGGCCTGCTGATCGTCATCGGCCTGGTCTTCGTGCTGCCGCACCTGATCACGGGCTTCGATCCGCTGGGCGCGCTGATCCGCAACGTGGCGCTGCCGGTGCTGCGCTTCATGTTCATGCTGGCCGGACACGGGGGCTGAGGATGGCGGATCCGGTGCTGCACCTGCGGCTGGATGGGTATGAGGGGCCGCTCGACCTGCTGCTGGACCTTGCGCGGTCGCAGAAGCTCGACATCGCCAGCATCTCCATCGTGGCGCTGGTGGACCAGTACCTGGCGGTGATCGAGCAGGCGCGCGGGATGCGGCTGGAATTGCAGGCGGAATGGCTGGTCATGGCCGCCTGGCTCGCCTGGCTGAAATCCCGCCTGCTGCTGCCGAAGGAGGAGACGGCGGAGCAGGAGGACCCGGAGGCGATCGCCGCCCGCCTGACCGACCGGCTGGCGGAGCTGGAGGCGATGCGCGCCGGCGCCGCCTGGCTGCAGGCCCGCCCGCAGCTGGGGCGCGAAATCTTCGCCCGCGGCGCGCCGGAGAACCTGACGGTGGAGGACCGCTCCGGCATCCGCGCCGACCTGGCATCGCTCTGCCAGGCCTATGCGGCCGCCCGCCGCCGGGCGCTCGCGCAGCGGCCCTATCGCCCGAAACCCCGAAAGCTGTTCACGGTGCAGGAGGCGATCCAGCGCCTGAGCCAGGTGCTGGGGGAATTGCCCTCCTGGGCCGTGCTGCAGCGCTTCATGCCGGATGACGCGGCGCTGGACCCGGTGGAGCGGCGGGCGGCCCTTGCCAGCACGCTCATCGCAGGCTTGGAGATGGCCCGCGGCGGCGCGCTGGAGTTGCGCCAGGACCGGGCCTTCGGCCCCATCCTGCTGCGCCGCGCGGAGGCCGTGGAGGGTCAGCGGGATGTGCGCGCCGCCTGAGGAGGAGGGGGAGGGGGAACCCGTGCTGGTTCCCGATGCGATCGAGGCGCCCCCCGCCGTGACGGCGGAGGCCATCCGCATCGCCGAGGCCCTTCTCTTCGCCACGGACCGCCCGCTGGCGCCCGCCCGGCTGCAACAGGTGCTGCCGGAAGGCCAGGCCGCCGATGCCGTGCTGGCCGAACTCGCGATCCTGCTGGATGGCCGCGGCGTGACGCTGGTGGAGGTCGCCGGCGGCTTCGCGCTGCGCACCGCGCCGGAACTGGCGCCGGCCCTGACCCGGGTGGTGGAGGTGCCGAAGCGCCTGCCCCGCGCGGCGATGGAGGCGCTGGCCGTGATCGCCTGGCACCAGCCCGTGACGCGGGCGGAGATCGAGGAGATCCGTGGCGCCAGTCTCTCTCAGGCCACGCTGGAATCGCTGCTGGAACACGGCCTGGTCGCGCCGCGCGGGCAGCGGGAGGTGCCGGGGCGGCCGACGCTGTGGGGCACCACGACGCGCTTCCTGGAGCAGTTCGGCCTGAAGTCGCTGCGCGACCTGCCGCGGCGGGAGGAGCTGGTCAGCGCCGACGCCGCCGCGCCGCTGCTGGCCGCGATGCAGGCGCCGAAGGAACCGGAAAAGCCGGCCGATCCGCCGGGCGAGGCCCCCACCCCTTGAGCATCCGATTCGAGGGCGTCTCCCATGCCTATCCCGAGCGCGGCCAGGTGCTGCGCGGGCTCGACCTCGATGTGGGGCCGGGGGAGATCCTCTGCCTGCTCGGCCCCTCGGGCTGCGGGAAGACCACGCTGCTGCGCCTGGCCTCCGGCCTCGAACCCCTCCAGGCCGGGCGGATCACGCTGGGCGGGCAGCTGATCGCGGAGCCGGGGCGGGAGACGCCGCCGGAAGGCCGCGGCGTCGGCTTCGTCTTCCAGGACTACGCGCTGTTCCCCCATTTGACGGTGGAGGAGAACGTCGCCTTCGGGCTGCGCTTCATTCCCCGCGGCCAGCGCAAGTGGCGGATCATGGACGCGCTGGCCCGCGTCGGCCTGGAAGGCTACGCGGCCGCCTGGCCGCACATGCTGTCCGGCGGCCAGCAGCAGCGGGTGGCGCTGGCCCGGGCGCTGGCGCCGCGCCCCGCCGTGCTGTTGCTGGACGAGGCCTTCGCCAGCCTCGATGCCAGGCTGCGGGAACAGGTGCGGGACGACACGCTGCATGTCCTGCAGGAAGCCGGCATCGCCACCCTGATCGTGACGCATGATGCGGAGGAGGCGATGTTCATGGCCGACCGCATCGCGCTGATGAATGCCGGGCAGATCGAGCAGCTCGGCACCCCCGCGGAACTCTACCTGACCCCCGCCAGCCGCTTCGTCGCGACCTTCCTGGGGGAGGTGAACGTGCTTCCCGCCCGGGTCCATGCCGGGCGGGCGGAGACGCCGATCGGCACGGTCCCGGCCCCCGCCGCGCTCGGCAACCAGCCCGTGCAGGTGCTGCTGCGGCCGGAAGGGCTGCGGGTGATGACCGCGCCCTCCGCCGATGGCCCCGCGGCGCCGCTGGCCGGCGACCTCTCGGGCTGCGGCGCGGTGGCGGAGGTGGAGGCCTGCCGGCTGCTCGGCGCCACCACGCTCGTGCATCTCGCGGTGCCGGACGGGCAGGGGGCGCTGCTGCACCTGCATGCCCGGCTGCCCCCCGGGGTGTGGCTGGCGCGGGGGGAGAAGGTCTCCGTCGCGATGGATCCGCAACGGGCCTTCGTATTCCCGGCCGAGGCTCCCTAGATAAGGGCTGCCGTCATCGGCGCCGGATTGGCGCGACGCGGCGATCCTGCTAACGGGATGGGCCCGCAGGCCGGCACGATGCGCGGCGCGGGAATGGGGAAGAATGCTCGGTCTCGACTGGTCCGAACTCGCGCTGATCGCGGTGGTCGCGGTGGTCGTCATCGGCCCCAAGGACCTGCCCGATGCCGTGCGCGGAATCGCCAAGGGCATCCAGAAGCTCCGCCGCATGGCCGGGGAGTTCCAGGGCCAGGTGGATGAGGTGGTGCGCGAGGCGAAGCTGGAGGATGTGCGGAACTCGATCAACGAGATCCGCAACTTCAACGTCCGCGACATCGTGGAGAAGGAGATCGACAAGGACGGGTCGATCCGGAAGACCTTCACGGAGGACCCGATCGGCAACCCGCTGCGGGATGCCTTCGCCCCCGATGCCGGCCATGGCGCGGCCGTGACGCCGCCGCCCGCCGCCGTGCCGCCCGCGCCGCCGCCGCCCGTCGCGCCCGCCTTCGTGCCGCCCGGCACGCTGCCGCCCCTGCCGGAGCCGCCGCCCCCGCCCGCCGCCGTGGTGCCGCCCGCCTTCGTGCCGCCGGCCGCCATCCCGCCGGCGACCGCCACCCCGGCACCGGTGACCACACCCGCGCCGCCTTCCGCCACCGCCTGAGACAACGGATCCCCCCCGTGCCGCGCGATCCGGACGACCATATCGACGACAAGCCGATGCCGTTGATCGAGCACCTCATGGAGCTGCGCACGCGGCTCATGTGGTCGATCGGCGCCTTCATCATCGCCTTCGCCGTCTGCTACTACTTCTCCACCCAGATCTACGGCTTCCTGGCCGCGCCGCTGGCGGACATCCTGCACGCGCAATCCGGCGGCGCCGACCGGCGCATGATCTTCACCGCGCTGTACGAGGCCTTCTTCACCTACCTGAAGGTCGCCTTCTTCGGCGCAACCTTCTTCAGCTTCCCGATGTGGGCCACGCAGCTCTGGCTGTTCATCGCGCCCGGCCTGTACCGGAGCGAGAAGAAGGCGATCATGCCCTTCCTCATCGCCTCCCCCTTCCTGTTCATCGCGGGCGCGGCGCTGGCCTACTACTTCATCTTCCCGCTGGCCTGGAAATTCTTCATCTCCTTCGAGACGCCGGCCGATGCGGGGTCCATCCCCATCCAGCTGGAAGCCAAGGTCAGCGAATACCTCTCGCTGGTCATGCACATGATCCTGGCCTTCGGCATCGCCTTCCAGCTGCCCGTGCTGCTGACGCTGATGGCGCGCGTGGGCATCGTGACGGTGGATGGCCTGCGCAAGGGCCGGCGCTACGCGATCGTCGGCATGTTCGTCGTGGCCGCCATCATCACGCCGCCCGACATCATCAGCCAGATCGGCCTCGCGGTGCCGCTGATCCTGCTCTACGAGATCTCGATCCTGGCCGCGGTCTGGATGGCGCCGAAGCCGCCGAAGGACGAGGCGAGCAGTTGACGCAGGCCTGAAGGGGGCTTCGGCCCCCGCGCTGCTTCCACTCTCTCTCGCTGACCGATCGGCCCCGAGGGGCCTGCCATCAGGGGCTGCTTCCCATGCATGACATCAAGCTGGTGCGCGCCAACCCCGCCGCCTTCGACGCCGCGCTCGCCCGCCGCGGCGCGCCGCCCGCGGCGGCGGAGGCGCTGCGCCTCGATGACCTCCGCATCGAGGCCATCCGCATCACCCAGGCCGCGCAGACCACGCGCAACGAACTCTCCCGCCAGATCGGCGCCGCCATGAAGCGCGGCGACGCGCAGGAGGCCGAGCGCCTGAAGGCCGAGGTGAAGGCCGCCGTCGATGCCGCCGCCGCCGCGACGCCGGAGGTGCATGAGGCCGCGCGCGACGCCATCCTGGCCGCGCTGCCCAATGTGCTGGACGAGGCGGTGCCGGAGGGCCTGGACGAGAGCGCCAATGTCGTCCTGCACACCCATGGCGCCCCGGCCAACCACGCCTTCGCGCCGAAGCAGCATTTCGAACTCGGCGAAGCCTTCGGGATGGATTTCGCGAACGCCGCCAAGCTGGCCGGCACGCGCTTCACCATCCTGCGCGGGCCGCTGGCGCGCCTCGAACGCGCGCTCGGCCAGTGGATGCTGAACCTGCATGTGGAACAGCACGGCTACACGGAAGTCTCCGTGCCGCTTCTGGTCAACGACGCCACCATGTACGGCACCGGCCAGCTGCCGAAGTTCAGCGAGGATCTGTTCCGCACCACCGATGGCCGCTGGCTGATCCCGACCGCGGAAGTGCCGCTGACCAACCTGGTGCGCGGCGAGATCCTGGCCGAATCCGCGCTGCCGATGCGCCTGACCGCGCTCTCCCCCTGCTTCCGGAGCGAGGCGGGATCGGCCGGGCGCGACACGCGCGGCATGCTGCGCCAGCACCAGTTCCCGAAGGTGGAGCTGGTCTCCATCTGCCTGCCGCAGGACAGCGAGGCGGAGCATGAGCGCATGACCGCCTGCGCGGAGCGGGTGCTGACCGATCTCGGCCTGACCTGGCGGCGCATCGTGCTCTCCGCCGGCGATACCGGCTTCGGCGCGGCCAAGACCTATGACCTGGAGGTCTGGCTGCCCGGCCAGCAGGCCTGGCGGGAGATTTCCTCCTGCTCCAACTGCCGGGACTTCCAGGCAAGGCGGATGGATGCGCGCTACCGCCCGGCCGGCGCCAAGGGCACGGAGTTCCTGCACACGCTGAACGGCAGCGGCGTCGCCGTGGGCCGTGCGCTGATCGCGGTGCTGGAGACCTTCCAGCAGGCCGATGGCAGCGTGCTGGTGCCGGAGGTGCTGCGCCCCTGGATGGGCGGGGTGGAGATGCTGCACCCCGGCTAAGGGGTGCAGCCTGGATTCACTCGCCCGGGATCGGGGCGGGCTTGGGCCGCCGGCTCTGGTCCAGCCAGATCAGCACCACGGCGCCGAACATGGCGAACCAGACGCCATAGAAGGGCTGGCCGAGCAGCGAGAGCGCCAGCGTCATGACGGCGCAGAGGGCGATGGTCGGCCAGGGGTAGCGCCCCACGACACCCGTCAGCAGGGTGTAGGGCAGCAGCAGGATACGCATCACGGTCGGGGGGATCCTTCGCGGACCCCTCGCCACCGGAAGGGCGGCCGGACGGATGCGCCCCGCACCCTCCGCCGCCGGGGCGCCGGGCACAAGGCAATTCGGCGCGTGCCGGCCCGGCCGCGCGAAACAGGGCGAAACCGCCCGCCATCGACAGGCCGCGCCGGCGGGGTCCAGGCTGCGGCTTCCGACGGCAGGAGGCCCGGCATGGCATCGGTGGAGTTGCGGGTGCTCGACACGCGCATCGGCGCGCGGTTCAAGCGGCCGCGCGGCAGCGACATCATCGTCGGCACGGCCACCACGCTGGCGCGGCTGTTCGAACGGGTGACGGCGACGCTGGGCAGCAACAAGCTCTCCCGCCTGTCGGTCTGCTGCCATGGCTACGAAGGCGGCGTGGCGGATGACCGGATGGCGATGTCGCGCATGGGCGGCGGCTTCGGGCTGCAGCTCGGCCAGGATGACCTGACCTTCGACACGGTCGGCGCCTTCAACCTGCTGTCCGGCAAGTTCGCGGCCGGCGGGCAGATGGACATCTATGCCTGCGCGGCGGCGGAGGACAGCTCCAGCACCGGCTTCACCGGCAATGGCCGCCTGCTGATGCGGGAGCTGGCGGGGCAGATCAACGCCACCGTCCGCGCCTCCGATTCCATCCAGACCTACAATGCCGGCGTCGTCACCACGACCATCTTCGGCATCCCCGTCTACAGCGAGTATGAGGGCGTCGATTTCGGGGAGTGGGAGGGCAATGTCTGGCTCTTCCTGCCCGATGGCAGCCGCCGGCAGGACCGGCGCCCGGGACGCGGGGTGAGCTGAGGGCGGGGCGCCGGGCCTGCCGGCGCCCCTTCGCGGTCAATCCCCCGCGGCGACGCCTTCGTCGATGGCGCGCGGATGCGTCGTCTCGTCCACCCAGATCAGGACCATGGAGGAGAGCAGCGCGGCGCAGACGCCGACCACGTCATGGCCGGTGAAGAAGCCGGCGGGCGTGAGGAGCGCGCTGATGATGATCGTGGGCCAGGGGTAGCGGCCGATCGTTCCGAAGATCAGGCCGAAGGGGGCATAGAGGGCAGCCATCAAGGCCGTGGTCCTTTGGAGCTCGGCAGGCCCGGCAGCCACCCCGCTGGTGGGAACGCGGACCCTGCGCCCCGGACGCTCACGCCGCCGAGAGGATGAGGCAAGGGAGTTATCCAAACCCATCGCCGAATTCACCCAAGGGTCAGCCAAGGGCGCCAATCTGCAATGAAGCGCGGTTTCTGCTGAGTTTTGCGTAACTTCGCGGCAGGCTTGGCCTCATCTGCCGGCCCGGCGGCCTCAGGCGACGGGGGCGAAGCGGCAGACTCCCTCCTCCCGCCACCAGCGCGGGGTGGGGTTCCAGTCATGGTGGTCCAGGCCGGGGGCGGCGGTATCGATGGCGCGCTTGCGCAGGCGTTCGAAGCGGGTGGCGTTCTCGGCCTCCGGCAGCGTGTATTGCCGGCCCCAGCCGCGTTCCATGTCCCGCGCGCCGAGCCCCGCGGAGAGCATCGCCTGGCGCCGCACCAGGTAGTCCAGGCCGAGATACTTGTAGTGCAGCAGCAGCAGCTCGTCCCGCTCCGGGCAGACCAGGTCGCCGGTGGGCGTCGCGGCATGCCGGCCGGGGGCGAAGCGCGTCTCCCGCAGCCGGTCCGGGGCGAAGAGGCTGAGCTTGTTCATGCCCTTGAAGGCCGTGCCCCAGGTCAGCGCCTGGCAGAGCGTGGTGTCCGGGGGCGGGAATTCGGTGGCCACCATCTGGTAGCCCAGCGCCGGCACCATGCTGACCCCGGCCGCCTGGCAGCGGGCGAGGTAGCCCGGCAGGTCCGGATGGTGCAGGTGTTCGTCGATGGCGGTGATGACGACCCAATCCGCCCGGCCGCGGCTTTCCTTCCAGGCCGTGTCGTGCAGCCGCTGGGCGGATGCCACGAAGCTGTCCGGCACCACCCGCCGGAAGCGCCGCACCTCCACCCGCCCATGCCGGGCGAGGATGTCGAGCGTGCCGTCCGTGCTGCCATCGTCATAGACGATGTAGCGTTCCACCCAGGGGTCGTAGTGGCGGAAGAAGAAGCCGAGCTGCGCTTCCTCGTTGAGGGACTGGGTGTAGAGGTGCACGCGCATCACCGGGCCTCCCGCATGATCCGGGCCGGATGGCCCGCGACGAGCGCGCCGGCCGGCACGTCCCGCCGCACCACCGCGCCGGGCGCGACGATGGCCCCGGCGCCGATCCGCACCCCCGGCGCGATGACGGCGCCCGCGCCGATCATCGCGCCATCGCCCAGCGTGACCTGGCCGGCCAAGGTCGCGCCGGGGCCCACCGAGGCGAAATCCCCGATCGCCGCATGGTGGCCGATGCCGGCGCCGCGGTTGAGCAGCGCGAAGCGGCCGATCCGGGCCAGCGCGCCGACCAGCACGCCCGCATTGGCGTAGCTCCCCTCCGCCCAGCTGGCGGAGGCCGCATGGGTGCCGGAGGGGTCCCGCAGCGGCGCGGCGGGGCGCAGGCCGAGCGCCAGCGCCTCCTCCACCGCCGCCCGGCGATGGGCGGGGGTGAAGAGGGGGCAGGCGAAGGCGGCGCCGCGCAGCGCGGGCGGCAGGGCCGCGGCATCGGCCAGCAGCGCGGGGTCCAGCGTATAGGCCGGGCCCGCCCGGTTGCGGATGGAGGCCAGGAGGCGCAGGCCGAGCCTGGCCGCCGTCTCCTCCATGTCCACCGCCAGCGGGCCGCCGGCGGCGAAGATGAGGAGCGCGCCCCGCGCCGCCGCCTCAGCCATCCAGCCGGACGCCGAGGCGCCCCGCCATCTCCTGCACGAATTGCCAGGCGACGCGGCCGGACCGGCCGCCGCGCGTGACGGACCATTCGACGGCGGCCTTGCGCAGCTCCTCCTGCCCCAGCGGCAGGCCGAAGGTGGCGGCATAGCCCTCGATCATCGCGAAGAAGGTGTCCTGGTCGCAGTTGTGGAAGCCGATCCAGAGGCCGAAGCGGTCGCTGAGCGACACCTTCTCCTCCACCGCCTCGCCGGGGTTGATGGCGGTGCTGCGCTCATTCTCGATCATGTCGCGGGACATGAGGTGGCGGCGGTTGGAGGTGGCGTAGAACAGGACATTGGCGGGCCGGCCCTCGATGCCGCCATCCAGCACGGATTTCAGCGCCTTGTAGTCCGCGTCCTCGCGCTCGAAGGACAGATCGTCGCAGAAGACCAGGCAGCGGCGCTTCTGGGCGCGCAGCACGTTCAGCAGGTCCGGCAGGGTGCGGACATCCTCCCGCTGGATCTCCACCAGCGCCAGGCTGCCCGGATTCTCCCGGTTCGCGGCGCCATGCGCGGCCTTGACCAGGGACGACTTGCCCATGCCGCGCGCGCCCCAGAGCATGGCGTTGTTGGCGGGCAGGCCGCGGGCGAAGCGCAGCGTGTTCTCCAGCACGATTCCCTTCTGCCGATCGACGCCCTGCAGCAGCGCGATGTCCACCGCGGCCACGCGCGGCACCGGCGCCAGCCGCGCGGGCGGGCCGGGATGCCAGACGAAGGCGTCGGCCCCCTGCAGGCTCGGCGCCGGCGGGGGCGGGGGGGCCAGGCGTTCCAGCGCCTCCGCGATACGGGTCAGGGTGGGGAGGAGGGCATGCGGATCGGACAAGGCGGTGGCCCCGGTTGGTCAGCGGATGAAGGGGAAAGGCGCGGGAACCTAGGGCAATATGCGCCGGGATGAAATCATCCGGGCCCGGTTCCTGCCCGCGATCCAGGGACGCCCGCGCCCGGCGGCGGGCGGCGTGCGCCGGGCCGGGGCGGGTGCCGGCCGCCCCGCTGCCCGCCCCGCTGCCCGCCCCGCTGGCCGCCCCGCTGCCCGCCGATGCGCGCGGGCGCTTGGCCGCCGCGGGAAGTCCAGGCTATCTAGCGCGCCGAAGCGCCGTCCCGCGGCGCAAGCCCCCCAAGAAAGCCGGACGCACCGATGTTCATCTCGCCTGCCTACGCCCAGACCGCCGATGGCGGCACGGCCGCCGTCATCATGCAGCTGCTGCCGCTGATCCTGATCTTCGCGGTCTTCTACTTCCTGCTGATCCGGCCCCAGCAGAAGAAGATGAAGGAACACCGCGCGCTGCTCGGCCAGCTGAAGCGCAACGACAAGGTCGTCACCGCCGGCGGCATCGTCGGCACCATCTCCAAGGTCCGCGACGACAGCGACGAGATCGAGGTGGAGATCGCCCCCGGCGTGCGCGTGACGGTGGTGCGCGGCACCATCGCCAGCGTGGTGAAGCCGCCGGAGCCGGCGAACGACACCAAGGC
The DNA here is from genome assembly GCF_016805305.1 of Falsiroseomonas ponticola. Lineage (GTDB taxonomy): Bacteria > Pseudomonadota > Alphaproteobacteria > Acetobacterales > Acetobacteraceae > Falsiroseomonas > Falsiroseomonas ponticola. Next base: position 372,933 of record NZ_JAERQN010000005.1, read on the forward strand.
CTGAGGGCACCCGTTGGTGCCAGGGGGGCGGGCCGCAAGGTCCGCCCCCTTTTTCATGCGCGCATGGCGGCCCTTCGGAGGCATGCGCCCCGCGCGCGGGACAGGGTCCGGCCCGGGTGGCAGAAGGGGCGCCCATCCGAGGAGTGCGACCATGGCCGAACCGAAGACCCTGCTGCAGCTGGCCGGCGCCAGCCTGGCCCCGCCCGCGCTGGCGGAGGCGGTGCTGCTGGTGATCGACGCGCAGGGCGAATACCGCACCGGCCGCCTGCCGCTGGAGGGCATCGAGGAATCGCTGCCCGTCCTGGCCGCCCTGGTCGCCCGCGCCCGCGCCGGCGGCGCCGTGGTGATCCATGTCGCGCATAAGGGCCGCGCCGGCGGGCTGTTCGACCGCGATGCCGCGGGCGGCGCCATCCTGGCCGAGGTCGCGCCCGCGGAGGGCGAGGCGGTGGTGGAGAAGCCGCTGCCCAACGCCTTCGCGGGCACGGACCTGGCGCAGCGCCTGGCCGCCATCGGCCGGAAGGAGCTGATCGTGGCGGGCTACCAGACGCATATGTGCGTCAGCTCCACGGCGCGGGCGGCGCTCGACCTCGGCTATCGCGTGACGGTGCCGCATGATGCCTGCGCGACGCGGGCGCTGCCCGATGCGCTGGGCGGGCCCGCCATCAGCGGCGCGGCGATCCACCGCCACGCTTTGGCCGAATTGGCGGACCGTTTCGCCGTGGTGCTGCCGGCGGCGTCGATCGGCTGAGGGCACGAAAAAGGGCGCCGGATCGCTCCGGCGCCCCCATCGCTTGGACCCTTGAAGGGTTCAGGCCGCCTGGCCGCTGCTCAGGCCGCCCTTGTCCATCAGCCCCTCGACCACTTCCCAGTCCACGAGCTTGTTCAGGAAGTTGTCGAGGTAGTTCGGGCGGACGTTGCGGAAATCCAGGTAGTAGGCGTGCTCCCACACATCCACGCCGAGGATCGGCGTGCCCTCGCCCGTCGCGACGGGGTTGGAGCCGTTCGGGGTCTTGGTGACCTTCAGCTTGCCGTCGGCGCCGATGATCAGCCAGGCCCAGCCGGAGCCGAACTGCGTCACGCCGGCCTGCTTGAAGGCCTCCTTGAACGCGGCGAGGCCGCCGAGATCGCTGTCGATCTTCGCGGCCAGCTTGCCCGGCAGCTTGTCGCCGCCGCCCTTGGGCGACATCACCTGCCAGAACAGGATGTGGTTCCAGTGCTGGCCGGCCTGGTTCAGCACGGGCAGGCCGTCGGCGCCGGCCTTGCCGGCTTCGGCCACGATCTGCTCCAGCGTCTTGCCGGCCAGGCCCTTGGATTCGATCAGGCCGTTCAGCGCCGTCACATAGGCGTTGTGGTGCTTGCCGTGATGGAGCTCGAGCGTCTCCTGGCACATGCCCTGGCCCGCGAGGGCGTTGGTGGAATAGGGCAGGGGCGGCAGGCTGAAGGGCATGGGGGACTCTCCCGTTGGAGGTTCTTGCCCCCGTGTCGTGCCGGAGGCCGGCGTCTGACCTAGGCGTGGTGGGAGGGAGCGTCAACCGCACCTGCCCACGCTTGCCCGTGCTGCGCGGGACGGTCATCAAGCCGCCATGGCCGATGCCCCGCTTTCCCCGATCGCCGCCTTCACCCGGGCGCATGACCCGGACCGCTTCCTGGCGGCGCTGTTCATGCCGCAGGCGGCGCGGGAGGCCTTCTTCACGCTGATTGCCTTCAACCACGAACTCGCCCGGGCGCGCGAAGCCACCACCAACCCCGTCGCGGCGCTGATCCGCCTGCAATGGTGGCGCGATGCCGTGGCGGAAGCCGCCGCCGGCCAGCCGCCCCGGCGGCATGAGGTGGCGGCGCCGCTGCATGCCGCGATCGTGTCCGGCGCGCTGGCGGCGGATGACCTGCTGGGCCTGGTCGATGCGCGGGAGCCGGAGACGGAGGAGGAGGGCATCCCGACGCGGGAGGCCTTCGGCGCCTATCTCCGCGCCGGGGCCGGCGGCTTCGCGGTGGTGGCCGGGCGGCTGGCGGGCGCGCCGGCGGAGTCGCTGCCGCTGCTGCAACGCCTCGGCGCCCTGCAGGGCCTGGCCGGGGTGCTGCGCAGCGTGCCGGCCCATGCCGCCCAGGGCCGCTGCCTGCTGCCGCGGGACGCGCTGGCGGAAGCGGGGCTGGCGGCGGAGGCGGTGATCGCCGATCCCGCCTTGGCCGCGCCGCTGCTGCGCGCCCTGGCGGAGGAAGGCGGCAGCCTGATCGCCAGGGCGATGGCGGAGCCCCTGCCGCGCGCCGCCCTGCCCGCGGCGCTGCCCGCCGTGCTGGCGCGGCGGGACCTGGCGCGGCTGGCGGCGGGGCGGCCGGTGCCGCGCCCGCGCGGGGCGGGGGACCGCCTGGCCGTCACCTGGGCCGCCTTCCGCGGGCGGCTCTGACCATGCGACGCTGGCGGGGATGATCGACGCCATCCTCCACCAGACCGCGGATGCGGAGGCCTACCTCCCGATGCTGTCGGCGACGCTGCCGGCCAACCGGGAATTCTGCCGCCGCCACGGCATCCGGCTGGAGGCCTTCATCGGCATCCGCCGCGGCTGCCACCCCTGGCACGCCGCCTTCAACCGCCTGGCCTTCCTGCGGGACCGGCTGGCGGAGGGGTTCCGCGGCTGGGCGATCTACCTGGATGCCGACGCCTTCGTGGCCGAGATGGACTTCGACATCGGCGCCTACCTGGCCGCGCGGGCGGGCAGCGCGCTGGTCGTGCCGCCCGGGGCGGGCCGCGGCGACTGGGACGTGAACAGCGGCGTCATGCTGTGGAACTTCGCGCAGGCGCCGGCGCGCCTGATGGCGGAGCGCTGGATCGCGCTGTTCGATGCCATCCCCGATGCCGCGCTGCGCCAGGCCGCGGCCTGGGACGAGGTGGAGAACGACCAGCGCCTGCTGCACCGGGTGCTGCAGGCCGACCCGGCCCTGACCGCCACGATCCACCGGGAAAGCGACCAGCTGATCGGCTACCAGCACAGCCGCTTCATCAAGCAGTTCGTGCGCAACGAGGTGCATACGCAGGAACAGCGCGTGCTGCGCATCGCCCGGCAGGTGGCGATCAGCCTGCGGCGGGCAGGGGTCGCGCCCGTGGTGGACGCCGCCCAGGTGATGGCGGCGCATGAGCTGCTGACCGGCGCGCCGCCGCCGACGCTGGAGGCCGCCTTCGCGGCGCTGGAGGCGCCGGACCTGCCCGCGCTGGCGGCGCGGCTGCGCGGGGCGTAGCGCCATTCCCAGCCGATCCGGTGGCGTGGCATGCTGCGCGCAACGAACGGGAGAAGCCACGCCATGCCGAACCGCCGCGCCCTGCTGGCCGCGCCGCTGCTGATGCTGCCCGTCGCCGCCCGCGCCCAGGCTGCCCCCGCCATCTTCGCCGCCGGCGCCACCAAGCATGCGGTGGAGGAATTGCAGGCGCTGGAGCGTGCCGCCGGCCGCCCCGTGCCCAGCGCCGCCTTCGACACCGTCGGCGCCTTGCGCGACCGCATCCTGGGCGGGGAACGCCCCGCCGTGACGCTGCTGTCCGCCGAGGCCGTGGCCGCGATCCAGGCCCGCGGCATCGGCCCCGCCGATGGCGCGCTGGATGTGGGGCGCACGGGCGTCGCCCTCGGCGCCCCCGCCGGGCGCCCGGTGCCCGACATCGCGACGCCCGAGGCCTTCCGCGCCGCGCTGCTGGCCGCCGACAGCATCGCCTATGCCGACCCCGCCCGCGGCGCGACGGCCGGCCGCCACGTGGCCGCGGTGATCGAACGCCTGGGCCTGACGGAGGCGCTGCGGCCGAAGCTGCGCCTGGTGTCCTTCGGCGTGGAGGGCGTGACGATGGCGAGCCGGGGCGAGGTCTCGCTTGCCTTCAGCCAGGCCACCGAGATCATCGACCGCCCCGGCGTGCAGCTGGTGGGGCTGCTGCCGGAGGCGCTGAACCTCTGGACCGTCTATCGCGCCGCCATCGTGCAGGATGGCGCGGAGGCGCGGGCGCTGCTGGCGCTGCTGTCGGGCGAGGCCGCGCGGGCGGCCTATGCGCGGATCGGCTTCCGGCCGGTGTGACGCGGCGGCGTCACGCCTTCTTCCGCCGCTTTGCCACCACCGGCGCCGCCACCGCGCCGTCCCGCGCCAGGATCGGCTTCAGGAAGCGCCCGGTATGGCTTTCCGGCGCTTCCGCCACCTCCTCCGGCGTGCCCTGCGCCACGATGCGCCCACCGCCCTCGCCACCCTCGGGGCCGAGGTCGAGGATCCAGTCGGCGGTCTTGATGACCTCCAGATTGTGCTCGATCACCACCACCGTGTTGCCCTGCGCCACCAGCGCGTGCAGCACTTCCAGCAGCTTGCGCACATCCTCGAAATGCAGGCCGGTCGTGGGCTCGTCGAGGATGTAGAGCGTGCGGCCGGTGGCGCGGCGCGACAATTCCTTCGACAGCTTGATGCGCTGCGCCTCGCCGCCCGACAGCGTCGTCGCCTGCTGGCCGAGATGGATGTAGCCGAGGCCGACATCGCGCAGCACCACCAGCTTGTCGCGGATGGAGGGCACGGCGGAGAAGAACTCCACGCCTTCATCCACCGTCATGTCGAGCACATCCGCGATCGACTTGCCGCGGAACTTCACATCCAGGGTTTCGCGGTTGTAGCGCTTGCCCTTGCAGGTGTCGCAGGTGACGTAGACGTCGGGCAGGAAGTGCATCTCGATCTTCAGCACGCCATCGCCCTGGCAGGCCTCGCAGCGGCCGCCCTTGACGTTGAAGCTGAAGCGCCCGGCCTGGTAGCCGCGGGCGCGGCTTTCCGGCATCTCCGCGAACCAGTCGCGGATCGGGCCGAAGAGGCCCGTATAGGTCGCGGGGTTGGATCGCGGCGTGCGGCCGATCGGCGACTGGTCGATGTCGATGATCTTGTCGAGGTGTTCGAGGCCCTCGATCCGCTCATGCGGGCCGGGCACCTCGCCGCTGCCCATCAGGCGGCGGGACGCGGCCTTGAACAGCGTCTCGATCACCAGGGTGGACTTGCCGCCGCCGGAGACGCCGGCGACGCAGCAGAAGGTGCCGAGCGGGATCTCCGCCGTCACGTCCTTGAGGTTGTTGCCCCGCGCGCCGACGACGCGGATGACGCGCTTCGGGTCGATGGGCCGGCGCGTGGCCGGCATCGGGATGCGGCGCGCGCCGGAGAGGTATTGGCCGGTGACGCTGTCGGGATGCGCCTCCACCTCCTTCGGCGTGCCCTGCGCGATCACGCGGCCGCCGCCCTTGCCGGCGGCGGGGCCGATATCGATCAGGTGGTCCGCGCTGCGGATCGCATCTTCGTCATGCTCCACCACCAGCACCGTGTTGCCGATGTCCCGCAGGCGCCGCAGCGTCTTCAGCAGGCGTTCATTGTCCCGCTGGTGCAGGCCGATGCTGGGTTCGTCCAGCACATAGAGCACGCCGGTCAACCCGCTGCCGATCTGGGACGCCAGGCGGATTCGCTGCGATTCGCCGCCCGACAGCGTGGCGGAGGAGCGGCCGAGCGAGAGGTAGTCCAGCCCCACATCCACCAGGAACTGCAGCCGCTCCTCGATCTCCCGCAGGATGCGGCGGGCGATCTCCTGCCGCTGCGGCGTCAGCGTCGGCATCACCTGCGCGAACCAGTCCCGCGCCTTGCGGATCGACAGGTTGTTGACCTGCCCGATGTGGCATTCCGCCACCTTCACCGAGAGGCTTTCCGGCTTCAGGCGATGGCCCTGGCAGGCGGGGCAGGGGCGGTCGGCCTGGTAGCGGGAGAGGTCCTCCCGCACCCAGGGGTTGTCGGTCTCGCGGTAGCGGCGCTCCAGGTTCGGGATCACGCCCTCGAAGGGCTTCTTCACGTCATAGGCGCGAAGCCCGTCCTTGTATTTCAGCGTGACGATTTCGCTGCCCGTGCCGGTCATCACGACGGAGCGGAAGGCCTTGGGCAGGTCCGCCCAGGGCGTCGTCATCGCCACCTTGTAGTGCCGTGCCAGGCTTTCCAGCGTCTGGTCGTAATAGGGCGATGACGCGCCGGACCAGGGCTGCACCGCGCCATCCTTCAGCGACTTGCTGTCATCCGGCACCACCAGCATCGGGTCGAAGAAGGACTGCGTGCCGAGCCCGTCGCAGGTGGGGCAGGCGCCCTGCGGGCTGTTGAAGCTGAACAGCCGAGGCTCGATCTCCTCGATCGTGAAGCCGCTGACGGGGCAGGCGAATTTCTGGCTGAAGACGGTGCGCTTCTGGTCATCCGCGCCCTCGGCATAGGCGACGCCGTCCGCCAGTGCGAGCGCCGTCTCCAGGCTGTCCGCCAGCCGGCTTTCGATCCCCTCCCGCACCACGATGCGGTCCACCACGACCTCGATGTCGTATTTCAGCTTCTTGTTGAGCGCCGGCACCTCGCCGACCGCATAGAGCGTGCCGTTGACCTTGACCCGTTCGAAGCCGCGCCGCTGGAACTCCTGAAAATCCTTCTTGAACTCGCCCTTCTTGCCCTTGGCGACCGGGGCCAGCAGTAGAAGGCGCGTGCCCTCCGGCATGGCCATGATGCGGTCCACCATCTGGCTGACCGTCTGCGCCTCGATCGGCAAGCCCGTCGCGGGGGAGTAGGGCACGCCGACCCGCGCCCAGAGCAGGCGCATGTAGTCATGGATCTCCGTCACCGTGCCGACGGTCGATCGCGGGTTGTGGCTGGTGGTCTTCTGCTCGATGGAGATCGCGGGCGACAGGCCCTCGATGCTGTCCACATCCGGCTTCTGCATGAGCTGGAGGAACTGCCGCGCATAGGCGCTCAGGCTTTCCACGTAGCGGCGCTGGCCCTCCGCATAGATGGTGTCGAAGGCCAGCGACGACTTGCCGGACCCCGACAGCCCCGTCACCACCGTCAGCGTATCGCGCGGGATGTCGATATCGATGTTCTTGAGGTTGTGCTCCCGCGCGCCGCGGACGCGGATCAATCCGCTCATGGGGTCACCGATCGGTCTGGATGGGCCGGAAGGGCACCGCCCCGCGGAGTCGGGACGGCGTTCGCGTCTTGTTCTAGATGATGCGAAGCCCTATAGGTAGTCCCGCATCGAGAATTGCCAGAGTGCCGGGGCGCGGCGCGTCACGCATGGCTGGCCTGTGGCGTGCCCTGCGCTATAGGGTTCGGCCAAGGATACGAGGGGTGCCGCCATGGCTGGAGTGAACAAGGTTATTCTCGTGGGGCGCCTCGGCCGCGACCCGGAAGTGCGCAACTTCCAGAATGGCGGCCGCGTGGTGAACCTGCGCCTGGCCACCAGCGAGCGCTACAAGGACCGCGAGGGCAACCAGCAGGAGCGGACGGAGTGGCACTCCGTCGCCATCTTCAACGAGAAGCTGGGCGAGATCGCGGAGAAGTACCTGCGCAAGGGCTCGGAGGTCTATGTCGAGGGCCAGCTCGAGACCCGCAAGTGGCAGGACCAGTCGGGCCAGGACCGCTACACGACGGAGATCGTGCTGCGCCAGTTCCGGGGCGAGATCGCGCTGCTGGGCGGCCGCGGCACGGGCGGTGAGATGGGCGACCCCGGCGAGGGCGGCGGCGGCTATGCCGGCGGCGGCGGGGGTGGTGGCGGCGGCTATGGCGGGGGCGGCGGTGGCCGTTCCGCCGGTGGCGGCGGCCGGTCCTCCGGCGGCTGGGACAATAGCGGCGGCGGCAGCCGCGCGCCCGCCGGCGGTGGCCGCGGCGGCCCGCCCAAGGGCGGCAGCGACCTGGACGACGACATCCCGTTCTGATCGTGCGGGCCGCGGCGGGGCAACCCGCTTCGCGGGCCCGCCCGCGCCGGGCCATCGCCATCGCGGCGATGGTCCTCGGCGCCCTGGGCAGCATCCCCGTCATCGTCTTCCTGGCGGGGCTCTGGGCCGAGTTCTTCCCGGAGGCCGCCGGCCTGCTGGGCCTGCCGGGGCTGCGGATCGACAAGGCCCCGCCCGGAGCCGGCGGCCCCTCCCTCATCGATCCCCTGCTGCCGCTGCTCAGCGGCGTCGTGGCGCCGACGCTCTTCCTCTGGGGGCTGATGCGCCTGCCGCGTAGCGGGGAGGCCCGCCGCCGGGTCACCGCCTGGGCCTTCGCCGCCTTCTGCCTCGCCACGCCGCTCTTCGTCGGGCTGGTGCTGGCCGTGCCGCTCATCCTGCTGGTGCTGCTGCCCGCGATCGCCGGCTTCCGGCGGGAAGTCCTGCCGCCGCATCGCCCCTGATCGCCGCGCTGTTCCCCCGGGAACACGGCCCCCGCCCCATCCCCCGCCATTCTCCCCCCACGCCGCGGATGGTCGTGGCAGCGGATGATGGAGACGACGATGGGCCTGTTCGATCCCAAGGGTGGCGCCGGCGATGACCGCTTCACCACCTGGCGCGCCACCGGCATGTTCGGCGAGTTCATCGACCTCGGCGAGGGCAACAACGTCGTCCGCGGTTTCGGCGGCGACGACATGATCCTGGGCGGCGATGGCCGGGATTCGATGTATGGCGATGACGGGGACGACTACCTCCATGGCGGCGGCGGCGCCGACAAGCTCTACGGCGATGCGGGCGACGACGTCCTGTTCGGCCATACCGGCAACGACACCCTCGATGGCGGCGACGGCGACGATGAGCTGAAGGGCTTCGAGGATGATGACAGCCTCTCCGGCGGCAACGGCAATGACGACCTCGATGGCGGCATCGGGAACGACACGCTCTCGGGCGGCGCCGGCGCGGATACGCTGAAGGGCGATACGGGCGAGGACAGCCTGGATGGCGGCGCCGGCAACGATGTCCTGACCGGCGGCCTCGGCGCCGATACGCTGAAGGGCGGCGCCGGCAACGACCAGATGGATGGCGGCGAGCATGCCGACTGGATGGATGGCGGCACGGGCGACGACTGGATGCAGGGCGGCGACGGCGCCGATACGATGTTCGGCGCCGCGGGCAACGACAACCTCTCCGGCGGCACGGCGAATGACAGCCTGGCGGGGGAACAGGGCGACGACGTGCTGGATGGCGGGCAGGGCTTCGACACCCTCCAGGGCGGCATGGGCGCGGACCTGCTGCGCGGCGGCGATGACGACGACCTGCTGGTGGGCGACGTCGTCGGGGAAGCGGGCTTCGGCGCCGACACCCTGCAGGGCGGCAATGGCAGGGACACGCTGCAGGGCGCGGGCGGCCATGACCGGCTGGATGGCGATGCGGGGGATGACCTGCTGGAAGGCGGCGCGGGCAACGACGTGCTGAATGGCGGCGCCGACAATGACCGGCTGCTCGGCGGCGCGGATGACGACACGCTGCGCGGCGATGCGGGGCTGGACACGCTGGAAGGCGGCAATGGCCGGGACGTGCTGGAAGGCGGCGCGGGCAATGACAGCCTGCTGGGCGGCGCCGATGCGGATGACCTCCGCGGCGGCTCCGGCGCCGATATCCTGATGGGCGGCACGGGGGCGGACCGGCTGGCGGGCGGCGCCGGGGTCGATCACCTCTTCGGCGGCGCGGAGGCCGACCTCTTCATCTGGACGCAGGCGGATATCGGCAGGCCGAGCAGCGCGGGCCAGGTGAAATATGCCGGGGAGCGCGACGTGGTGGAGGATTTCCAGGCCGGGGACCGGCTGGACCTCTCCGCCATCGATGCCCATCCCGGCGGCGCGGACGATGCCTTCCTCTTCATCGGCACCGACCGCTTCCTGACCGGCGGCAACCAGGGCCAGGTCCGCTACCAGGCGCAGGGCGCCGATACGCTGGTGCAGGTGGAGATCAACGGGGACGGCATCGCGGATCTGGAGATCGTGCTGACCGGCACCCACGCGCTGCGCTTCGACGCGCAGGTGCAGGACTTCATCCTCTGACCCCCGGGTGGGGGCGCCGGGGGGGCGGCCCCGCCCCCTGGCGCCCCCGCGGCGTTAGAGGCCCGTTCAGCCTTCGCCGCTACTGCTCCGCCGCTGGATAGGCCGGGCCCGCCAGGGCCCGGAGGAGTGACCATGACCCTTCTTCGCAAGCTGGCGCCGATGGCGCTGTCGATCCGCGGCGCGCTGCTGGGGGTGGTGGCCGTGCTGTCGCTGCTGGCCGCCGCCATGGCCGGGCTGCATGCCCTGAACGCCTGGTCCGTGCTGCGGCAGGCGGAGGAGGCGCAGGCCGAGGACCGCGCCGCCAACCGCTTCGCCGCCGGGCTGCACGACCTGCTGCTGGAAAGGCTGTTCACCGGCACCGCCCTGCAGGCGCCCGGCCCCATGCCGGCCGAGGCGCGCCAGCGCATGGAACAGCACCGGGCCGGCAACCGCGCGGCGCTGCGGGCGGAAGGCCTGCCCGCCGCGGCGTCCCTGCCGGGCGGCGCGGCGCTGCTGGAGAATTTCCGCACGGCGCTGCGGGATGCGGATGCGGTCCGCCAGCAGGCGGATCTGGCGCTCGGCCTGCCGCGGGACCAGCGCCAGGCGGCCGCGATCCAGCCCTTCGTGCCCACCATGTCCCGCCTGCTGGAAGCCTCCACCCGGCTCTGGGCGGCCTATGCGCATGACGCGGCCGGGGAGGATGCGGTGCTGACGCGCCTCGCCACGCTGAAGGAGATCGGCTGGCGGATGCGCGAAGCCGCGGGCTTCGAACTCGGCCTGGTCGGCGTCTCCATCAGCGGGGAACGGCCGCTGGAGCAGGGGCAGCTGACGCAGATCGCCGCCATGCGGTCGCGCATCGATGCGCTGTGGTCGCAGGTGGAGAACCTGGCCCCGGCCTCCGACCCCGCCACCCATCCCGCCCTGCGCGCCGCCTTCGAGACCATCCGCCAGCAGTATTTCGAGGGCTTCCGCCGCCGGGTGGATGAGGCGGTGCGGCGCGGCGCGGAAGCGCCCGGCGGCCGCTACGGCATGACCGGCCGCGAATGGATCGAGGGGGCCAACCCCATGGTCGGCACCCTGCTGCTGGTGCGCGACGCCGCCGGCACGGCCAGCGAGGCGCATATGGAGGCGCTGGTCGATGCCAAGCGCGCCGCGCTCGCCTTCTCCGCCGGGGCCGCGCTGCTGGTGCTGCTGGTCGCGGTGGGCGCCGTCTGGATCGTGCTGCGGCGCGTGACGGCGCCGCTGGCGGGGCTTGCCGCCGCCACCGAACGGCTCGGCGCCGGGGAGCTGGAGACGCCGATCCCCGGCATGGACCGGGGCGATGAGGTCGGCGCCGTGGCCCGCGCGCTCGGCAGCCTGCGGGACGGGTCCCGCCGGGCGCGGGAGCTGGAGGCCGCCGCCGCCGCCGACCGCGCGGCGCGGGAGGCCCGCCACCAGGCGATCGAGCGCGAGACGGGCGGCTTCGGCGATGCCGCCGCCGGCATCATGGCGCGGCTCGGCGATTCCGCCACCGCGCTGCGCCAGGCCGCGGATGCCATGGCGAGCGGCGTGGCCAGCGCCGGCCAGGCCGCCGCCACCACGGCGGAGGGCGCGGAGCGCAACGCCGCCAACCTCGCCTCCGTCGCCGCGGCGACCGAGGAGCTGACCGCCAGCATCGGGGAGATCAGCCGCCAGGTCGCCTCCGCCGCCGGCATGGCGCGGGAGGCCGATGAGCGCGCCCGCAGCACCAACGCCACGGTGCTGAGCCTGGCGGAGGCGGCGGCGCAGATCGGCGACGTGGTGCGCCTGATCGGGGAGATCGCGGGCCAGACCAACCTCCTCGCCCTCAACGCCACCATCGAGGCCGCGCGGGCCGGCGATGCGGGCAAGGGCTTCGCGGTGGTGGCGAGCGAGGTGAAGACGCTGGCCGGCCAGACCGCCAAGGCGACGGAACAGATCAGCGCCCAGATCGGCGCCATCCAGTCGGCCACCGACCTCGCCGTCTCCGCCATCAAGGAGGTCGGCGGCAGCATCGCGCGGGTCAGCGAGGTGGCCACGGCCATCGCCGCCGCGGTGGAGGAACAGGGCAGCGCGACGCGGGAGATCGCGGGCAGCGTCCAGGTGGTGGCGCAGCAGAACGAGGAGGCGACCCGCATGATGCAGCAGGTCCAGGCCGCCGTCCGCAGCTCCGAGGCCCAGGCCCAGGCCGTGCAGGCCACCGGGGATGGCGTCTCCGCCGCCTCCGACGAGCTGCGCGGGCGGGTGGACCGGTTCCTGGCGGCCGTCCGGGCCGCCTGAGCCCCGTTCCAGGCTTCGACATCGCGCGCGTGATGGGCTAGACCCCGGGGGACAGGAACGAAGCACGAATCTGACCCATGCCGGATGACATCAAGGCGGTCCCCCCGGGGGGCAATGAGCGAGAGACGCGCCTGGCCGATGCGCTGTCGGAGCGCTACCTGGCCTATGCGCTGTCCACCATCGTCAGCCGGTCGCTGCCGGATGTGCGGGATGGGCTGAAGCCGGTGCATCGCCGGCTGCTCTACGCCATGCACCAGCTGAAGCTGGACCCGGCCGCCGGCTTCAAGAAATGCGCCCGCATCGTCGGCGACGTGATGGGCAAGTACCATCCGCATGGCGACAGCAGCATCTACGAAGCGCTGGTCCGCCAGGCGCAGGAATTCGCCGCGCGCTATCCCCTCGTCGAAGGCCAGGGCAATTTCGGCAATATCGACGGCGATAACGCCGCGGCCATGCGCTACACGGAAGCGCGGCTGACGGAGGTGGCGCAGGCCCTCCTCGACGGGATCGAGGAGAATGCCGTCGATTTCCGCGCCACCTATGACGGGGAGGAGAAGGAGCCGCTGGTGCTCCCGGCGGCCTTCCCGAACCTGCTGGCCAATGGCGCGGCCGGCATCGCGGTGGGCATGGCGACCTCCATCCCGCCGCACAATGCGGGCGAACTCTGCGGCGCCGCCATCGCGCTGATCGAGAAGCCGGACGCCACGGTCGATGACCTGCTGGCCCATGTGAAGGGCCCGGATTTCCCGACCGGCGGCCTGCTGGTGGAAGGCGCGGAGAGCATCCGCGAGGCCTATGCGACGGGCCGCGGCGGCTTCCGGCTGCGCGCGCAGTGGAAGACGGAGCCGCTGAAGAACGGCACCTGGCAGATCGTGGTGACGGAGATTCCCTACCAGGTCCAGAAGTCGCGCCTGATCGAGCAGATCGCGCAACTGATGGAGGAGAAGAAGCTGCCGCTGCTGGGCGATGTGCGTGACGAGAGCACCGATGTCGTCCGCCTGGTGCTGGAGCCGAAGAGCCGCGCCGTCGATCCGAAGATGCTGATGGAGACGCTGTTCCGCAATTCCGCACTGGAGACGCGCTTCCCGCTCAACATGAACGTGCTGGATGCCGACCGCACCCCGCGCGTGATGGGGCTGAAGGAGGTGCTGCGCTGCTGGCTGGACCACCGGCATGTGGTGCTGGTGCGGCGGTCGGAGCATCGCCTGGCGGCCATCGCGCGGCGGCTGGAGATCCTGGACGGCTACCTCATCGTCTATCTCAACCTCGATGAGGTGATCCGCATCGTCCGCTACGAGGACAAGCCGAAGGAGGTGCTGATGAGCACCTTCTCGCTGACCGATGTGCAGGCGACCTCCATCCTCGACATGCGGCTGCGCGCGCTGCGCAAGCTGGAGGAGATGGAGATCCGGAAGGAGCACAAGAAGCTCAGCACGGAACAGAAGCGCCTGCAGGGCCTGCTCTCCAGCGAGGCGAAGCGCTGGGCCGCGATCGCGGAGGAGATCGCGGAGACGCGGCGCAGATTCGGCGAGGAGACGGCGCTCGGCAAGCGGCGCACCGAGGTCGGCGGCGCGGCTTCCGAGATCGTGGTGGATGAGAACGCCTTCGTGGAGCGCGAGCCCATCACCGTGATCCTGTCGGAGAAGGGCTGGATCCGCGCGCAGAAGGGCCACCTGCCCGCCGATGCGGAACTGCGCTTCAAGGAAGGCGATGCGCTGAAATACGCCCTGCATGCGGAGACGACGGACCGCATCGTCGTCTTCGCTACCAATGGCCGCGCCTTCACCCTGAAGGCCGATGCCATCCCGCGCGGCCGCGGCGATGGCCAGCCCGTGCGCCTCATGCTCGACCTGACGAATGAGGACGACGTGGTGACCATGTTCGTCCACAAGGACGGCATCCGCTACCTGGTCGCGGGGCAGGACGGGAAGGGCTTCCTGGTGAAGGCGGAGGACCTGCTGGCGGAGAAGCGCACCGGCAAGCAGGTGCTGGTGCTCGACCCGGGCAAGGAAGCCGCCTGCTGCAAGGTGGCGGAGGGCGACATGGTCGCGGTGATCGGGGACAACCGGAAGCTGCTGGTCTTCCCGCTGGAACAGGTGCCGGAGATGACGCGCGGCCGCGGCGTGCAGCTGCAGGGCTACAAGGATGGCGGCCTGGCGGATGTGCAGGTCTTCGCCGCCAAGGCCGGGCTGCGGTGGAAATACGGGTCGGGCGTGCGGACGGAAACCGACCTGCGCGAATGGCGCGGCAACCGCGCCGGCGCCGGCAAGCAGCCGCCCAACGGCTTCCCGCGCAGCAACCGCTTCGACTGAAGTTCGATCAGGTCGTGCCGGTGCCGATGATGTCGCCGCTGGCCCCGTAGGTGATGGTGTAGGTGGTCCAGGCGAAGTCGTCGTTGAGGTCGTAGTCGGTGGCGGTCCGGCCGCCATCCGCGCGGTATTCGATGACGTAGTCCAGCCGCCCGGCGCTGTCGTAATCCTCCGCCAGGATCGACCCGTCGGTCCTGGTCGTGACGGCATAGTCGCGGTTGCCGGTCCGCGGATCATGGTCGATCGCCTCGACCCGCCCGTCGCGGTAGCGGGTGATGACGTAGTCGAGCAGCCCGGTGGCGGGATCGTAGTCCGAGGCCTTCGAGGTGTAGTCGCGCACCGGCTGCGCGCGGAAGTCGAAGCTCAGGACGGCCTCGTACACATAGTCCACCGCGCCATTCGCCGCGGTCAGCGTGACGGTGTCGCGATGCTGGATCGGCGTGCCGTCGAGCAGGCCGTAATAGGACAGGTCCCGCCGATACCGGCTGCCATCGTCCATCAGCGCCTCGACCCGCTCCAGCACCGGTGTCTGGTTGCGGATGCTCCGGGTCTCCGAATAGCTGGTCCAGGCCTCGCGGTTCGTGAGGTCGTAGTCGGTCAGCGCCAGGACCACCCGCAGCGACAGCACCGGGTCGTCGTAGAGGGTGACGACGATATCGACCCTGCCGGTCGCGTCATCGGTGACCGTGGTCGTGGTGGTGTAGGCGTTGACCGTTGTGACGACGACGCCCAAGGGAGTTCTCCAACCGCGCAGCGCACCGCAGGTGGAACGATCGTCCCGCCGCCGCCGCTGCCCTGTCAAGCGAACGCGGCGCCCGGCTCGCCCGAACGTTACCGCGCCAGCACGTCCATGGTTCGGGACAGGAAGTCGAGGAAGGCGCGCAGCTTGGGGCTGGTCGCGCCTTCCGCGCTGAACAGCGCATGCAGCGCGGCGCCTCACTAGGCGTAAGGTCCAGCAGCTCGCCCCGCGCCTGAAGCGCGGAGGCGGCGCGGTCAGCCGGTGACGCTGACCTTCTCCACGCCCTCGGGCGGCGCGGCTTCCGCGCCATCCTCCGGCAGCACGCGCCAGACGCCGCCGGACAGCGTCTCGCTCGGCCGGAAGCGGGCCTTGTAGGCCATCTTCGGGCTCTGGGGCACCCAGTAGCCGAGATAGACGTAAGGAAGGCCGAGGCTGCGGGCCCGCGACACCAGCCAGAGGATGGCATAGGTGCCGAGGCTGCGGCGCGTCTCCTCCGGCGCATAGAAGGAATAGACGGCCGAGAGCCCGTCGCTCAGCCAATCCGTCAGGCAGGCGCCGAGCAGCCGCCCGCCGCCATCCCGGAACTCGACCACGCCCGTGGTGATGGGCGTGTCCTCCACCATGGCGCGGTAGTCGTAGAAGCCCATCGCCGCCATGTCGCCATCGCCATGCCGGGCGCCCTGGTAGCGCTGGAACAGCGCGAACTGCTCGGCGCTCGCCCGCGCCGGCATCTCCGCCGTCACCAGGTCGGCGTTGAAGCGCATCACCTTCCGCTGGGTGCGGTCGGGGGTGAAGGCGTTGGCGACGATGCGGATCGGGATGCAGGCGCGGCAGCCCGGGCAGACCGGCGAATAGGCGATGTTGTGGCTGCGCCGGAACCCGGCGCGGGAGAGGCGGTCATGCAGCGCCTCCGCATCCCCGCCCGCCAGCTCGGTCACGATCTTCCGTTCCGTCCGGCCTGCCAGGTAGGGGCAGGGCAGCGGCGCGGTGGTGTAGAAGAACTGCGGACGGCGGGTGGCGCGTTGGAGCATGTTTCTCAGGCTCTACTGTCCGCGTTGGCCGCTGGCAAATCAACCATCCTCGGCAATGAATCGGCCCGGGCGGCGTTCGGCCTGCAGCGCCGCGGCCCGCACCACGATGGTGTCGGAAAACAGGTCGTGCAGGGTGCGGGAGCGGGAGGAGAAGAAGGCCGCCAGCAGCGGCACGCCCCCCGCCGCCCAGGACAGGGCGAGCAGGGTGGTGCTGGTGAAGGCCTGGCCGAAGCTCGGATGGCCGGTATCCGACTCCGACCGCACGACCAGCCCCATCAGCGCCTGGCCCGGCGTGGCGGAAAGGGGCGACCCGATCGACAGCGTGCCGTAGAGGATCGGCAGCACCAGCCCCCAGGGCAGCACGAACAGCCCGCCGGCCAGGCCCAGCGTCAGCAGCGCCAGCAGCCCGGTGCCGCCCCAGACCAGCCAGGACAGGATGAACAGGATCGCGCCATCGATCAGCCAGGCGGCGACGCGGCGGCCGATCACGCCCTCATAGGGGCGTGGCCGGTCATCGGCGGCGCTGGCGCGGTTCTGGTTCACTGGGCACTCCCGGTGCTTCGGGCTTGAGGCGGATCGTGCCGGTCACCATGGCCGGCACCCGCCCGAGGCGCACAACGTCCCCATCCCGCCAGCGTTGCAGCAGGTCATCCCAATGCGGTGAAAAAGGATGGCCGGACTGGCCGGTGGCGATGATGGCGACCGCGCCGTCGGGATCGCCGAGGTCGAAGGCCGCGCGCAGCCCCGCGCCATGCAGATGGGTATAGGGCTGGTCGCCGCCGCCCCGCATGCCGCCGCGCGACAGCGTCTCCCCATCCCCCGGGCTCGGCACCTCCAGCCGCGTCATCGGGCCGAGCACGGGGATGAAGCGCAGGATGGGGTGTTCGAAGGTGGCGACATGGGCGCGGCCCCAGAGCCATTTCGCGGGGTCGCCGCCCTGGGCGGCCTCGATCTCCGCCGTCGCCTCGGCCAGGGCGCGGGCCAGCAGGGGGCCGCAGCCCGGCGCCCCGCACCAGGCGGCGGCGCGGGCCGGGTCGGTCAGCAGCAGGCGGGTGAATTCGGGGCCGGCGGCGGTGCCCTCCGGCGCGCCGCCCTGGGCGAGCGCCAGGCGCCGGAAGGCGCGGAGCCAGGCGTGATAGACCAAAGGCTGCGGCGCCTCCGCCCGCATGGCCCCGTCCCAGTCCCGCAGCAGCGCCTGGGCGCGGCCCGGCAGGCCGGGGGGCGCGGGCACCGCCAGCAGGGCGGGCAGCACCTCCCGCGCCAGCAGGGAGACGATGTCGTTCTGCATGGCGGCGAAATGCGCCAGGTCGTGCTTCGGGCGTTCGGCCAGCAATTCCCGGATGCGCCGCAGGCGCCAGTCGCCATACCAGTCCACGCCCAGGAACACCGGGTGGTCCGCCGGCGCCGGCCGCGAATTGGCGTTGGCGATCTGCCCGCTGGCCGGGTTCTCGATGTGCGGCATGGCGTCGAAGGGCACGAAGCCGGTCCAGTCCATGCTGCCATCCCAGCCGCGGGCGGGCAGGCGTCCATCGCCGGCGCGGCGGATCGGCGTGCGGCCCACCAGGTATTGCGCGATCGCGCCCTCGGCCGAGGCCACCATCAGGTTCTGCGGCGGGCTGGTGAACAGGCTCGCGGCGGCGCGCGCCTCCGCGAGGGTTGTCGCGCGGTTCAGCGCCAGCAGCGCCGCCGCCGCCGTGTCCCGCGGCGCCAGGTTGGCCATGGAGACGGCGAGGACATGGCCCTGGTCGGCCGCCAGCCCGTCGAGGCCGGAGATGACCGGGCCGTGCCGCGTCTCCCTGACGCGCAGCACCTCCGGCTCCGCCCGGCCGCGCACGGCGATGCGTTCCTCCCGCACCGTGAAGGGGCGGGGGCCGTCCGGGGTTTCGTAGGCATCGGGCCCGGCCAGGCGTTCGACGAAGACGTCCTGCGTGTCCGAATGGGTGGTGGTGAAGCCCCAGGCCAGGCGCTGGTTGCGCCCGATGACGATGGCCGGCACGCCCGGCGCCGTGGCGCCCGCGCGGAAGCGTCCATCCGGGAAGTCGATGCGCGCGAGGTACCAGAGGATGGGCGCCTGGAAGCCCAGATGCGGGTCGTTCGCCAGCATCGGCGCCCCCGACACGCTCCGCGCCCCCGTCACGGTCCAGGCGTTGGAGGCGCTGTCCGGCAGCGGCGCATCCACGCCGAAGACCGGCACGGCCGCCAGGATGCGGGCCAGCGGCACGGCGCCGGGCAGGGCGGCAAGGTCCGGCCGCCCGGCGCTGGCATCGCGGGGCCAGAGGTCATCCAGCCGGTCCGGCGGCAGCGCCCCGGCCTGGCGGGCATATTCCAGCTCCCGCCGCCAATTGCCGGACAGCCACAGGCCCATGACCTTGCCCCAGAGCAGGCTGTCCACCGGGCGCCAGGGCTCGGGCTCCCCGATCGCGAGGAATTCCGGCGCCGCCAGGCGCCCGCGCGCGGCGATCAGGGCATTCACCCCTTCCGCATAGGCCTCCAGCAGGTCCCGCGCCTCGGCCGGCAGGGCGGCGAGGTCGGCTTCCGCCGACTGCACGAGGCCGAGGGTGCGGGAGAAGCGGTCGAGCCGGAGCGCGGAGGCGCCGGCGATCTCCGCCAGGCGCCCGGCGGCGCCGCGGCGCATCGCCTCCATCTGGAACATGCGGTCGCGCGCATGCAGCCAGCCCAGCGCGACCGCGGCATCGCGTTCGGTCGCGGCCTCGATGCGGGGGATGCCGTGCTCGTCCAGGCTGATGGCGACGGGGGCGGAGAGGGTGGGTATCCCCGGCTCCTCCCGCGCATCGGGCAGGCTGGAGGAGACGAGGCCGAAGCCGAAGGCGACCGCGATGCCGGCGAGGATGAGCAGCAGGACGAGGAGGCGGCCGGCGAAGCCGAGGAGGATGCGCATGGGGCGGGAGATGGACCGCCCGGGCCGGAAAGGGAAGCGGCCGGGCCCGCCGGCCGCCCCCCGCGCGGCCCGGCCGCGCTATTTCTCCAGGTCCAGGACGAAGCAGTAGTCGCCGAGGCTGAGGGACCCGTAGCCCGCGGGCAGCGTGACGCCGAGCTGGTTGCAGGTGTTGGTCTTGACCTTCCGGTAGCCCAGCAGCACGGCGAGCACGACGGCGACGGCAAGGATCCCGACCACGGCAACGACGGCGGTGGCCACGACCGTCATGCAGATGATCGCGCAGCAGGCGACGATCACCCAATCCGCCGGATTCGGGCGGAGCACCAGCGAATCCGCCGGCAGGCCAAGCCGGCTGAGCACCAGCGCGCGCGCCGCGGGCGCCGTGTTGGCGGAGAGCAGCGGCTCCAGCGGCCGTGCCCAATCGCCGTAGCAGACGATGCGGATGCGCGGCGCGCCGCTTTCCGCCAGGTCCTTCACGTGTTCGTACAGCATGTCGGGCTTGGCGCCGGTGACGACCTTGTCGTTCACGACGGCGACCAGGACGCTGTCGGCCGGCTGCTGCCAGGGCACCACGACGGGCACCGGCGCATTGGCGATGAAGGGGGAAATGGTGACGGCCTGCGCGCCCTGGCGCACCTCCATCTTCAGCAGCAACACGTCGGAGGCATCGGCCAGCGTCCTCGGGCCGAGCGGCGTCATGACCTTGATGCTGTCCTGCCAGTCGGCGGAGGTGCCGCTGAACCGGCCCTGCGCATCGGTCCGGCCTTCCCAGATCAGGTCATCGCCGCGACCTGGCGCGTCGATGTCGTAGATCCGGATGGCGGCGCCGCTGACCGGCACCTGGGTACCACCGGGTCCGGGCGCGTGGATGAGGCGCCCGGCAATGGAAATGCTCGGCATGGCTTCGTCCCCCGTTGTGGGGCGGCCGGTCATTGGCCGCCGGGAACGATCCTAGTCCGCCTACAGCCCTGGCGTGTGTCGCGGTGTTTCGCTGCAACCGCCCCGGCCGGCATGGCGGCCGGGGCGGCATCGGTCAGCCCTTGCGGGGCGTCCCGATGGCTTCCAGCCGCTTCACGAAGGCCGCCTTCGCGGCCTCGAAGCTCTCCTCCAGCTTCGCCGGCAGCGCGTCGGCGTTCTGCTGGTCCACATACCAGGCACCACCCGTCTCGGCGTCATCCTCCAGCGTGCGGAGCCAGCCGATGGCCGCGATGGCGTCGCCGCGGCGGTGGGACAGGTAGCGATCCGCCGCCACCGCCTTGCTGCGCTGCCGCCCGCCGACCTTGGGCTTGCCATCCGCGCCGGTGAATTTGTGCGGCTGGCTGGTGCCCTCGGGGGGCGAGAGGTCGAACACCGCGGACAGCTCCACGGCCAGCGCCGCCAGCTGCTCCACCGCCGCGGTGGTCGCTGTGGCGGCCGCCGTGCTGCCGCCGCGCGTGGGCGCGGGCGGGGGCGGCAGGGCTTCCAGCATGGCGCGCGCCTGGGCGTGCAGCTTGGACCGCTTCGGGTCCGCCAGGATGCGCTCGGCATTGGCGCGGAGGTTGGCGAGCTCCGCCTTGTCCTTGCCGCTGTAGTCCACGGGGTTCGTGCTCACGCCATGTTCACCATGATGGTCTTCTTGTGGGTGAAGTGTTCCAGCATCGCTTCCAGCGAGGCCTCCTTGCCGAGGCCGGAGGACTTCACGCCGCCATAGCTGAGGTTGGCCTGCACCACGAGGTTCTGGTTGATCTGCACCAGCCCCGCCTCCAGCCGGTGCGCCAGGTCGAGCCCGACCTTCAGGTTGTTGGTCCAGAGCGAAGCCGCGAGCCCGTATTCGCTGTCATTCGCCTGCGCCAGCACGGCTTCCGGATCGTCGAAGGCCTGGATCACGGTGACCGGTCCGAAGATCTCCTCCCGCACCAGGCGCGACGAATTGTCGAGGCCGGTGAAGATCACGGGCTGGATGAAGAGGCCCTTCTTCAGCGCCGGGTCGGTCGGCATGGCGGAGCAGACATGCGCGGTGGCGCCCGGCGTCGCGGTGCCCTCCGCGATGTAGGCGCGCACCTTCTCCAGCTGCCCCTCGCTGACGATGGTGCCGATGTCGGTCTTCTCGTCCAGCGGATCGCCCATGACCATGGCGTCCACCGCCTTCTTCATCTCGGCCACGAAGCGGTCGAAGATCGGGCGCTCCACATAGATGCGCGACGCCGCGGTGCAGGACTGGCCCTGGCGGGTGAAGCGCATGGAGGTCAGCGCGCCGGACACCGTCTTCTCGAAATCGCAATCCGCGAAGACGATCATCGGCGACTTGCCGCCGAGTTCCAGCGTGACCGGCACCAGCTTCTCGGCCGCGGCCTTGGCGACGATCTTCCCGGTCTCCACGCTGCCGGTGAAGGTCACCTTGCGGACCTTGGGGTGGGCGACGAGCGGCGCGCCGCATTCCGGGCCGAAGCCCGAGACCATGTTGAAGACGCCGGGCGGCAGAATGCGGTTCATGATCTCGCAGATCCGCAGCACCGCGAGCGGCGCTTCCTCCGCGCTCTTCACCACCACCGAATTGCCCGCCACCAGCGCCGGCGCGACCTTCAGCGCCATCAGCAGCATGGGCACGTTCCAGGGGATGATGGCGCCGACGACGCCAAGCGGCTCCCGCACCGTCACGCTCAGCACATTGGGGGCGAAGGGCACGCTCTCCCCCTTCAGCTCCGACCCCAGCCCGCCGAAGAACTCGAAGACATCGGCGACGACATTGGCCTCCACCCGGGATTCGGTGCGGAGCGCCTTGCCCGTCTCCAGCGCGATCAGGCGGCCGAGTTCATCGACATGGGTGCGGATGGCGGCGGCGCAGGCATGCACCAGGGCGCCGCGCTTGCGGGCCGGGACCTTGGCCCAGGCCTTCTGGGCCTCGGCGGCGTTCTGGACGGCGGCATCGACATCGGCGGCATCGCCTTCCGCGGCGCGGGCAACCTCCGCCCCTGTCGCGGGGTTGACCACGGCGAAGGTCTTGCCGGACCGGGCGGGCACATAACGTCCGCCGATGAAATGCACGCCGGACAAGGCCTTCGCGAGGGCGAAGCAGTCCGCCGTCGGGGCATCGGGGGTGGGGTGGGGCAGGTCGAGCATGGGTTTCCTCCGCCGCGGACACGGCACTATAAGCGCGGGCCGCACCATGCGTCGCCCGCCGGCCGGCGGCAATGCTGCGGTGACCGGGACGCCCAGCGGGGGCGCCGGCGAGAGATGGATCGAAGGGGCAGTTGACTGATGGAGAAGGCACCGAGCGGGCCGCTGCGCGGCCTCAGGGTCCTTGACCTGACCCGGGTGCTGGCCGGGCCGACCTGCACGCAGATGCTGGGCGACATGGGCGCCGAGGTCATCAAGATCGAGCGCCCGGAATCGGGCGACGACACGCGCGGCTTCGCGCCCCCCGTCTGGCCGGGCACGGAGGAAAGCGCCTATTTCCTCGGCGTCAACCGCAACAAGAAGTCGCTGACCCTCGACATCGCGAAGGAGGAGGGGCAGGCGATCATCCACCAGCTGCTCGAGACCTGCGACATCCTGGTGGAGAACTTCAAGGTCGGCGCGCTGGCCAAGTACGGCCTGGGCTATGACCAGCTGAAGCTGAAATATCCGGGGCTGATCTACTGCTCCATCACCGGCTTCGGCCAGACCGGCCCCTATGCGCCGCGCCCGGGCTACGATGCGCTGATCCAGGGCATGGGCGGCGTCATGTCCCTGACCGGGGAGCCCGAGGGCCTGCCCCAGAAGGTGGGCGTGCCGGTGGCGGACCTCTTCGCCGGCCTCTATGGCTGCATCGGCATCCTGGCCGCGCTGCGCCACCGCGAACGCACGGGGCAGGGGCAGCAGATCGATATCGGCATGCTCGATACCTCCGTCGCCTGGCTGGCCAACCAGGGCATGAACTACCTGGCGACCGGGGAGAACCCGCCCCGGCTCGGCAACCAGCACCCCAACATCGCGCCCTACCAGGTGTTCCCGACCAAGGACGGGCACATCGTGCTCTCCGTCGGCAACGACCCGACCTTCGAGCGCTTCTGCAAATCCTTCGGCTGCGAGGCGATGCTGGCCGATCCGCGCTTCGCCACCAATGCGGAGCGCGTGGCGAACCGGGATGCGGTGACGGCGGCGCTGACCCCCGTGATGCAGTCGAAGACGACGGCCGAATGGGTGGCGGCGCTGGAGGAGCGGAAGATCGGCTGCGGCCCGATCAACAAGCTCTCCGACGTCTTCGCCGACCCGCATGTGAAGGCGCGCGGCTGCACCGTGGACCTGACGCTGAGCAACGGTGCGAACGTCACCGTCATCGCCAATCCCGTGCGGCTGTCCGCCACGCCGGCCGATTACCGTATCGCGCCGCCGCTGCTCGGCGAACACAGCGAAGAAGTGCTGACGGGCCTGCTCGGCATGACGGAGGCCGAGGTGCAGGCGCTGAAGGACAAGGGCGTCGTCTGAGGCACGGGGTCGCCTCGCCCGCGAAGCCCTCTCCCCCCACGGGGGGAGAGGGTTGGGTGAGGGGGGCTTCCCTGGACACGACCCGCAACCGCCACCAGGACCCCACCCCATGCGCCAAGGCCATGTCAGCTACCTCCTGGCCGGCGCCTTCCATCGGATGGCCTTCGTGGAATGGGGGCCGGCCGATGGCGCGCCCGTCCTTTGCGTCCATGGCCTGACGCGCAGCGGGCGGGACTTCGACGTGCTGGCGCAGGCGCTGGCCGGGCAGGGGCGGCGGGTGATCTGCCCGGACCTGCCGGGGCGGGGCGCCTCCGACTGGCTGCCCGATCCGATGCTGTACCAGCCGCCTTCCTATGTGGTCGCGCTGTCGCATTTGCTGGCGCGGCTCGATGGGCCGGTGGACTGGGTCGGCACCTCGCTCGGCGCCATCTGCGGCATGAGGATCGCGGCGGCGAAGGGCCATCCGATCCGCCGCATGGTGATGAATGACCTCGGCCCCTTCGTGCCGCAGGCCGCCATGGCGCGCATCCGCGACTACATGGCGACGACGCCGCGTTTTCCCGACCTGGCGGCGCTGGAGGCGCATCTGCGCCGCGTCCATGCCCCCTTCGGCGCGCTGACGGATGCGCAGTGGCGGCACTTGGCGGAGACCTCCGCCCGCCCGGCCGAGGATGGCGGCGTGCTGCTGCACTACGACCCCGCCATCGCGACGCCGATCCTGGCGCAGGAAGCGCAGGCGCTGGACATGCACTTCCTCTGGAACGCCCTCGACCTGCCCATCCTGGCCATCCGCGGCGCGGAAAGCGACCTGCTGCTGGCGGAGACGGCGGAGGCGATGGCGGCGAAGCACGGCGTGCGGTTGGCAGTGATCCCGGGCGCGGGCCACGCCCCCGCGCTGATGGATGCCGCGCAGGTGGCGCTGGTGGCGGGTTTCCTGGCGGAGGGCTGAGGCCGCTCAGGTCGCTGCGGCGCCCGGCGGCGGCTCCGCCGGCGCGCGCCGGCGCCGCACCCACCCCGCGATGCCCCGCACGACGATGCCCGCGCGGCGCTTGATGTCGCGCAGACCCTCCTTCGCCTCCGCCCGCCAGAAGAAGGGCTTCACGGGGTGCCAGAGCATGTCCGGCCGCCTGCCCATGCGGTAGAGCGCCGGCTTGAACACCAGCGTCCCGGGGGCGAGGTGCACCTGCTTCGGGCAGTTCAGGTAGAAGCGCCCGCGGTAGCGCGCCGGCGTGAACTCGCCCTCTCCGCCCAGATCCACTACGGAAAGGCCCCGCGCCAGCGCCACCGTGCCCCAGGTCGCCTCGCAATGCCCCGCCCAGCCGGCGCGATAGGCGGCATCAATCGCCGCCACCATCCGCGCGCTGGCCCGGAAGATCGGCAGGAAGACCCGGAGCGAGCGATGGTCGTCGAGCGGCTCCGGCGCCGCCAGGCTCGGCCAGTTGAACCAGCCGGGATCGTCCCGCCGCCGCAGGACGGAGGAGATGAGCAGGTCCGCCCCCTCATCCTCGAAGGCCGCGAAGAAGCGGGACCAGGGGCCGCTGAAGCGGACATCGTATTCGATGGCCCAGTAGTCGTCATAGCCGGGATGGGCGTTGAAGGCGTGCAGCGCGATCAGGTCCGTATGCCCGCCGCGCCAGAGGTCCCAGTCCGGCCCGCCCGCCTTGCCGGGATAGGCGGGGTTCCGCAATTCGCCGGTGGGGACGACGTGGTGCGCCACGCGGGCCAGGCGCTTCGGCAGGGCCACGCCCCGCCCCTGGTGGAACACCACCATGGGCGTGATGTGCGGCGGGCAGCCCGCGGCGATCTCCCGGAAGGCCCTTTCGCACCAGCGGTCGAAGAAATGGGTCTGGAAGACCAGCAAGGCACGCCGCCGTCCCTGGTGGTGCACTGACAACCTTCCCCGGTGATCGATGCGCGGGGAACACGCTCCCCCGGGCAGCCGTTCCGGCATCGCTTCGTCACGAAACCCGGAGGGGCGAAACCGCCGCCCCCGCCGCGCGTCCTGCCGCTGTCGTTTCAGTCACGACGGGTTGTCGCGCGGCCGTTTTCGGGGAGATCGAGGGATGGGCAGCACCAGCGCCGGACGCAGCGCGCCATGACGAGCCTGGCACCCCCCAGGCCGGCCACCGGCAGCATCCGCTTCCAGCCCACCCCCGTCGCGGGCTGCTTCATCATCGACCCCATCCGCCGCGGCGATGACCGCGGCTTCTTCGCCCGCGCCTTCTGCGAGGCCGAATTCGCCGCCGCCGGCCTCGAAAGCCGCTTCGTGCAGGCCAACAACTCGCTGACCCACAAGCCGCTGACGCTGCGCGGCCTGCACTACCAGCTGCCGCCCGCCGCCGAGGTGAAGCTGGTGCGCTGCCTGGCCGGCGCGCTGTTCGACGTGGTGGCGGATCTCCGCCCCGACAGCCCGACCCACGGCCAGTGGTTCGGCGCCACGCTGACGGCCGAGAACCGGCAGATGATGCTGGTGCCGCGCGGCTGCGCGCATGGCTTCCTGACGCTGCAGCCGGATACGGAGGCGCTCTACCTGGTCAGCGCCGCATATGCGCCGCGGCAGGAACGCGGGCTGCGCTACGACGACCCCTTCCTGTCCATCGAATGGCCGGAGGAGCCGGCGGAGCTGTCCGCCAAGGATGCCGCCTGGCCCGCCTACGATCCCGCCTTCCACGGGACCGAACAGCTGCGCGGCCTGATGTGAGCGGGGACATCGCATGATCATCGTGGACCGGCTCCTCGCCGAACGTGCCGCCGCGGGCCGCCCTGTCCGGGTCGGCATGGTGGGCGCGGGCTTCATGGCGCGCGGCATCGCCAACCAGATCGTCAATTCGACGCCGGGCATGGACCTGGTGGCGATCGCCAACCGCACCCTGGCCCGCGCCGCCGCCTGCTACGCGGAAGCCGGCATCACCACGCCGCGCGCCGTCTCCTCCGTCCCGGCGCTGGAACAGGCGATCCGGGATGGCCGGCCCGCCATCACGGACGACCCGATGCTGCTGGTGGAGGCCGAGGGCATCGACTGCCTGGTGGATGTCACCGGCGCGGTGGAGCATGGCGCGCGCGTCACGCTGGCCGCCATCAAGGCGCGGCGGCCCGTCGTCTCCATGAATGCGGAGCTGGACGGCACGGTGGGCCCGCTGCTGCGGCGGATGGCGGATGAGGCGGGCGTGATCTTCACCGGCAGCGACGGCGACCAGCCCGGCGTGCAGATGAACCTGTTCCGCTTCGTGAAGTCCATCGGCCTGACGCCGCTGGTCTGCGGCAACATCAAGGGCCTGCAGGATCCCTACCGCACGCCGGTGACGCAGGCCGCCTTCGCCGCGAAATGGGGCCAGGACCCGCACATGGTCACCAGCTTCGCGGATGGCACCAAGATCAGCTTCGAACAGGCCATAGTCGCCAATGCCACGGGCATGACCGTCGCGAAGCGCGGCATGCTGGGGCGCGACCATGCCGGCCATGTCGATGAGCTGACGCGGATGTACGATGTCGCGGAACTGCGGCGGCTCGGCGGCGTGGTGGACTATGTCGTGGGATCGAAGCCCGGCCCCGGGATCTATGTGCTGGCCACGCATGACGATCCGAAGCAGCGCCACTACCTCAACCTCTACAAGCTGGGGGAGGGGCCGCTCTACAGCTTCTACACCCCCTACCACCTCTGCCATTTCGAGGTGCCGATCTCCGTCGCGCGCGTCGTGCTCTGCGGCGATGCGGTGATCCAGCCGCTCGGCGCGCCGATGGTCGATGTGGTGGCGACCGCCAAGCGCGCGCTGCGCGCGGGGGAGGTCATCGATGGCCTGGGCGGCTTCATGACCTATGGGGAGGCGGAATCCTACGCCACCTCCCGCGCCCAGGGCCTGCTGCCGATGGGTGTCGCGGAGGGCTGCCGCCTGAAGCGGGACCTGCCGAAGGATGCCGCGCTGACCTATGCCGATGTGGACCTGCCCGCGGGCCGGCTGATCGACCGGCTGCGCGCGGAGCAGGACGCGATGTTCCCCGCCACCGCATCCAACGACAGGCAGGCGAGGGTCGCGGCCGCCGAGTGACGCCTTGACGGGGGGGCGGGCCCGGCGGAGGGTTTCCTTACAGCGCCGCAATCCAATCGACGGCGCGACCGGAGGAAACCCCATGCGCCTGACCCGCCGCGCCCTCGCGCTCTCCACCGCCGGCCTGCTCGCCGCCCCCGCGCTGCGGGCGCAGGGCGCCTGGCAGCCCACGGGGCCGATCCGCATCATCGTGCCCTTCCCCGCGGGCGGCACCACGGACATCCTCGCGCGGCTCTACGCGCAGCGCCTGGGGGAGACGCTGCACGTCTCCGTCGTGGTGGAGAACCGCGGCGGCGCGGGCGGGTCCATCGGCGCCGACGTCGTCGCCAAGGCGGCGCCGGATGGCCAGACGCTGCTCTTCCACAACCTCACCTTCTCCACCACCACCGCCGCGCTGGAATTCGTCGGCCGCGCGCCGCATTCCATCGAGCGTGACTTCGCCCCCATCAGCCTCGGCGCCAATGTGCCGATGATGCTGCTGGTGAACGCCCAGGTGCCCGCCACCAACCTGGCGGAGCTGATCGCCTGGGCGAAGGCGCAGTCCTCGCCACCCTTCTACGGATCGACCGGCCCCGGCAGCACCATCAACCTGATCGGGGAGGTGCTGAAGCGCGACGGCGGCTTCGCCATGGAACACGTCCCCTTCCGCGGCGCGGCACCCCTGGTGCAGGAGATGCTGGCCGGCCGCATCGCCTTCGGGGGCGACCAGCTCTCCTCCTCCCTCCAGCACATCCGGGGCGGCGCGCTGCGGCCGATCGCGACGCTGGCCGCGAACCGCGCCAGTGCGCTTCCCAACATCCCGACGGTGCGCGAGCAGGGCTTCGCGAATGCGGAGCTGCTGGGCTGGAACGGCTTCTTCGCCCCCTCCCGCACGCCGGAGCCGGTGCTGGCCCGCCTGCATGCCGAGATCGCCGCCGCCGCCCGCCACCCGCCGCTGGCGTCGCGCATCGCGGAGCTGGGCGCCGAGCCCGGCGGCAACAGCGTGGCGGAGTTCACGGCCCAGGTGCATGGCCAGGTGGCCGCGGTGCGGCCGCTGGTGCGGGACCTGCGCATGCAGGTGGAATAGGCGGCGGCCGGGCCGCCTGGCCCTTCGCGACCTCCGCTTTCGTCAGCGCATGGGTGACCGTCGCCGCCGCCGCGCGGCGGCGGGCTGCGGGAGATCGCGCTTGCGCTTCTGTCACATTGGAGCGATATCGGGTCGACAATAATCGGCAAATGCAGCGAACGGGACCCGGAGTGTCATCACCCTATGACGCTCTCCCCGCGCGCCATTTCTGGCGCAATGCGGTCGCCGGCGCCGCCGCCGGCGCGATCCCGGACCTGTTCCACCCGCGCTTCCCCATCACCAAACTCAGCAATATCGCGACAGCCGGCAGCTGCTTCGCCCAGCATATCGGTCGCTACCTGCGGTCGCTGGGATACAACGTTCTGGATGTCGAGCCCGCCCCGCCGGGTCTCACCGGCGACGCGGCCAAGCGCTACGGCTTCGACCTCTACTCCGCCCGCCACGGCAACATCTACACGACCCTGCAACTCCTCCAGCTGATCAAGGAGGCGATGGGGAGTTTCCGGCCTGGCGATGCCGTCTGGTCCCGCAATGGCCGCTACTACGACGCTCTGCGCCCGACGGTCGAACCGAACGGCCTCGCGCGGGCGGAGAGTGTCCGGGCCCACCGGGCGAAGCATCTGCAGAACTACCGCAAGCTGCTGGAAGGCACCGACCTGCTGGTCTTCACCATGGGCCTGGTCGAGGCGTGGATGCACGCGCCGTCAGGGACGGTGTTCCCCACCGCGCCCGGCGTGGTCGCCGACAGCAGCGTGCCCTCCGAATACGTCCTCAAGTCTTTCAACTACAACGAGATTACGGGCCATCTTCTCGAGATCTATGAAATCCTGCGCCGGATCCGCCCCGACATCCGGATCCTGCTCACCGTCTCGCCGGTCCCGCTGACCGCCACCGCGACGGACGACCATGTGCTGGTCGCGACCACGCATGCGAAGGCCGTGCTGCGGGCGGTGGCGGGCCAGCTGAAGGCGGACCATCCCGCCTTCGACTACTTCCCCTCTTTCGAACTGATCTCGACGCATACGAACCGCGGCCGGTGGTACGCGCCCAATATGCGCGAAGTGACCAGCGACGGCGTCGGCTACGTCATGCGGCACTTCTCCGAGGGCTATGGCGAGGTGGCGGCCCAGCCGGCGCTGCCGGCCGCGCCCGCGCTGCCAGAACTCGACGCCGATGAAGCCGCCGAGGCGGTAATCTGCGACGAGATGCTGCTGGAATCCTTCGACCGGTCTTACGCCCAGGCATCCTGACATCATGCGAATCTGTGTCTTCGGAGTCTCCCACCGCCTGGCGCTCGAGGAAGGCTGGATGAGCCTCCGGGCCGACGGGATCGATATCGGCGCGCAGATCGCCTTCGCCCCCGCCGGCTACCGGCCGCTGACGCTCGACGAGGCTGGCGTGCCGGTGCGCGACTACGCCTTCGCCGACGGCATCGCGCATCTCAAGCCCTACACCAAGGGGCGGCGGCGCTATGTCGAGGATCGCGGCTTGAAGGACGGCGTGGTGCTCCGCGATTTCGATGCCTTCGTCATGGTCGGCGCCATCTGGTCCGGCGTAGCCACGCGTCTCTATGCCCATTGCCGTGCGGAAAGCCATTCGCCGCACGGTGCCTCGCAATGCGTCTCCGACGAATGCTTCCAGGACGCCATTGCCGCCAAGCTGCGCGCCTCGGCCAATTGGCAATTCGTCAGCGACCTCCGTGAAGCGACCACGGCGCCCATCGCCGTCATCGCCGCGCCGCAGGTGGTGGAGCGGGGATATGCGCGCAGCGACGACCGCCGGAAGATGCTGGAGCGCCTGCGCACCAACCGGGATGAGGAACGGCTGCATGCGAGCTGGCGCGCCGCCGTGCTCGGTCTGGCGGGGCCCGGCATCGACCTGATCGATCAGGCCGCCGAGACCCTGGTCTCCCCCTTCGTTAGCCGCGACATCTTCTCGGTCCCCGACTCCCTGAACATGCAGGGTGAGGTCGTGAACGACGATGGCCACCTGAACGACGCCTATGGCCGCATCATGCTGCGTGAATGCGTCGCCTGGGCCAATGCCGCCCTGGCCCGGCGGGGGGCCATGGCCGCGGTGGCGTGACCGCGGCGGGGCGTCTTCCGCCCCGCTTCCCCCGGCTTAAGGGCCGGTCAAGAGCCCTGCGCTACTCTGCCGCCGCCCCGCATCCCCGCGGGCGAGGCATCTTCATGCGCATCCGCCAGGTCTTCCTCCTCTCCACGCTGCTCGGCTCCATCGTCGGCGTCGCCGCCGCGGTGCTCTTCGCCATGGCGCAGTGGTCCGCGCTGCGGTCAGACCGGCAGGCGCTGCGGGACAGCCGCCTGCTGGTCCAGGCGCTGCGGCTGCCGGAAGCGCTGAACTTCGAGCGTGCCTTCATCAACCCCCTGCTGGTGGCCCCGCCCCCCGCCACGGCGGAGCAGACCGGCCCGGTCCGCCAGCAGATCACGGCCGGCGACGCCGCGCTGGCGGAAGCCCGCACCCTGGCCAGCGGGGCGGAGGACCTGGCCGCGCTGGACCGGCTGCAGGCCAGCATCGCGCGCCTGCGCGGCGCCGCGCTGGCGGCCATCGCCCTGCCGCGGGAAGCCCGCGATGCGGGCCTGATGCGCGACTATGTCGGCCAGATGTTCGTGGCGCAGGAACAGGCGGCGGCCTTCGCGGCTTCCGTCCAGCGGCGCATCGCGGCGGCCGGCGGCACCATGGGCCCGGCCGCGCGCCTGTCGCTGCTGGCGTGGGAGATGCGGGACCAGGCCGGGCGGCAGGTGACGCTGGTGGTGCGGGCCGCGGGGCTCCGCCTGCCGATGGAAGGGGAACTGGCGGAACAGGTGGCGCTGCAGCGCGGCCGCGTGGATGCCGCCTGGTCGTCGCTGCGCGAACTGGCGCTGGAAGTCGGCAGCCCCGCGGTGAACCAGGCCATGGCCGGCATCCAGAACGGCTATTGGAGCCGGGGCGGCGACATGTATGCGCGCTACGTCCAGCCCGGCCGCGGCGCCCCGCCCGCCACCACGGTGGACGAGCTGTTCCGCGATGTCGTCCCGGTGCTGAACACCATCACGCCCCTGCGCGATGCGGGGCTGGCGGAGACGCTGCGCCGGGCGGAGGCGGCGATCGATGCCGCCGAGCTGCGCTTCACCCTGGCCTGCCTGCTGGCCGCCACCTCCATCCTGGCCAGCCTGGCCGGCGCCTGGTGGTTCAACCGCCGCGTCGTCGCCCCCACCGGCCAGCTGACCCGCGCCGTGCGGGACCTGACCGCGGGCGCGCGCCAGGTGGCGATGCCGATGCAGGACCGCGGCGACGAACTCGGCGAACTCGCCCAGGCCATCGACGGCATGCGCCGCGACGCCGTGGCGGCGGAAGCCGAGGCGCGCGCCAGCCTGGTGGCGGAACAGGCGCGCGCCGCGCGCGGCACCGCCCTGGAACAGGCCGCCCGTGCCTTCGAGGCCGAGGCCGACCGCGCGCTGGCCGCCGTGACCCGCGCCACGGGCCAGCTGCAGGACCAGGCGCGCACGCTGACCGCCGCGGCCGGGGAAGGCAACCAGCAGGCCGATGCCGTGGCCGGCGCCGCCATGACGGCGTCGGAGAACGTGCAGGTCGTCGCCGCCGCGATCGAGGAACTGACCGCGAGCATCGCGGAGGTGCATCGCCGCGTGGCCGATGCCGCGCGCATCGCCTCCGGCGCCGCCGGCGCGGCGCGGGACGGCAACACGGCCATGACCAGCCTCGCCGACAGCGCCAGCCGGATCGGCGACGTGGTGAAGCTGATCAGCGACATCGCCGGCCAGACCAACCTCCTCGCCCTCAATGCCACCATCGAGGCGGCGCGCGCGGGCGAGGCCGGCAAGGGCTTCGCGGTGGTGGCGCAGGAGGTGAAGGCCCTGGCCTCCCAGACCGCCAAGGCGACGGAGGAGATCTCCGCCCAGATCGGCGCCATGCAGGGCGCGACCGATGGCGCCGTCTCCGCCATCCGCGCGATCGGGGAGACGGTCGGCCAGCTGGAAGGCGTGACCGTCGCCGTGGCCGACACCGCCCGCGAACAGGCGGAGGCGACGCGCAGCATCGCGGAGGCGATCAGCCGCGCCGCGACCGGCGCGCAGGACGCCGCCCATCACGCCGATGCCGTGCGCCACGGCGCCGGGCGCACGCGGCAGACGGCGGAAGCGCTGCAGGGCGCGACCGGGGAACTGGCCAGCCGCGGCGATGAGTTGCAGTCCGGCGTCCAGCGCTTCCTGACGGCGCTGCGCGCGGCCTGATCAGCCCGCGATCCGGCGGGCCAGCCGCGCGGGCGGCCTGGCCCGGTCGAGATCCAGCCAGCCGAGCCGGAGCCGCAGCTTCTGCAAGCCGGTCAGCGCGCCGGCCGGCGGGGCGGGCAGGGGGGTGAGGCGCGCCGCCTCCTCCGCCCCCAGCAGGGTGGCGCGGGCCTGGCGCAGCCCGTGCAGGCGCCACCAGGCCAGGGCCTTCTCCTCCCCCTCCGGCGCGTGGCGGAAGGCGAGCAGCGCATCCACCTCCGCCCGCTGCGCCCGCAGCGCCGCCACGGCCGGGGTCTCCGGCCGGTCGGACGCCCCGTGCCACGGCCGGCGGAGGGGGATGGGTTCAGGCACGGCGCAGCGCCTGCGCGGCTTCCACCGCGAAATAGGTCAGGACACCATCGGCGCCGGCGCGCTTGAAGCCGAGCAGGCTTTCCATCATGGCGCGTTCCCGGTCCATCCAGCCACGCTCCACCGCCGCCATGATCATCGCGTATTCGCCGCTGACCTGGTAGGCGAAGGTCGGCACGCTGAAGGCATCCTTCACGCGGCGGACGATGTCGAGATAGGGCATGCCCGGCTTGACCATGACCATGTCCGCACCCTCGGCCAGGTCCAGCGCCACCTCGCGCAGCGCCTCGTCCGAATTGGCGGGGTCCATCTGGTAGGTCTTCTTGTCGCCGCCCTTGAGGGATGCGCCGGACCCCACCGCTTCCCGGAACGGGCCGTAGAAGGCCGAGGCATACTTCGCCGCGTAGGACATGATCCGCGTGTGGATCAGCCCCCGCGCATCCAGCGCGGCGCGGATGGCGCCGATGCGGCCATCCATCATGTCGGACGGCGCGATGACGTCGATCCCGGCCTCCGCCTGGATCACCGCCTGGGTGCAGAGGATGTCCACCGTCTCGTCATTCGCGACATACATGCCCCCCGGCCCCGCCCGCAGCACGCCGTCATGGCCATGGTCGGTATAGGGGTCGAGCGCCACATCCCCGATCAGGCCGAGCTGCGGGTATTCGTGCTTCAGCAGCCGCGCGGCGCTGCACATCAGGTTCTGGGGGTTCTTGGCCTCAGTCCCCTCGCTGTCCTTCTTCTCGGATGGCGTGGCCGGGAACAGCGCCACGGCCGGCACGCCCGCCGCGACGGCGGGCGCGACGTGATGCGCGAGGCGATCCAACGTCACGCGCTTGACGCCGGGCATGGAGGCGACCTCCGTCTCGATGCCCGTCCCCTCGATGACGAAGATCGGCCAGATCAGGTCATCGACGGAGAGCTTGTTCTCCGCCACCAGCCGCCGCGTGAAGGC
Source organism: Falsiroseomonas ponticola (assembly GCF_016805305.1). Taxonomy (GTDB): domain Bacteria; phylum Pseudomonadota; class Alphaproteobacteria; order Acetobacterales; family Acetobacteraceae; genus Falsiroseomonas; species Falsiroseomonas ponticola. Next base: position 407,068 of record NZ_JAERQN010000005.1, read on the forward strand.
ATCCACGCGGTTGCGGCGCGGGCGGATGGCGGGGAAGCCGCCGCCCGCCGCCAGGATCGGTGTCGCGGGACTGGTCTTGTCGCCAAGGGGGGCAAACTTGTTCATGCGGCTGCGTCCAGGGCCTGGGAGAGGTCGGCCAGGATATCGTCGATATGCTCGATGCCAATGGACAGCCGCACATAGCCCGGGGAGACGCCGGAGGCCGCCTGTTCCTCCGCGTTCAGCTGGCTGTGGGTGGTGGTGGCGGGGTGGATCGCCAGGCTCCTTGCGTCGCCGATATTGGCGACGTGGTAGAACATCCTGAGCGCCTCGATGAACTTCTTTCCCGCCTCGGCGCCGGCCTTGAGTTCGAAGCCCAGCAGCGACCCGTAGCCGCCCTTCAGCGCCGCATCCGCCCGGCGCTTCGCTTCCCCGGTCATCAGGCTGGGATGGGTGACGGAGGCGACGGCGGGGTGGCTGGCCAGGAAGGACGCGACCTTGATGGCATTGGCGCAGTGCCGCTCGATGCGCAGCGGCAGCGTCTCCAGCCCCTGCAGCGTCAGGAAGGCGTTCATCGGCGCCATGGGCGCGCCGAGGTCGCGCAGCAGGATGACGCGCATGCGGATGATGTAGGCGATGGGGCCGAGCGGCTTCACCGCCTGGGTCCAGACCGCGCCATGGTAGCTGGGATCGGGCTTGTTCAGCGTCGGGAAGCGGGCGGCATTGGCTTCCCAGTCGAAATTGCCGCCATCGACGACGAGGCCGCCGATGCTGGTGCCGTGGCCACCGATCCACTTCGTCGTGGAATGCATCACCACCGCCGCACCCAGCGCGAGGGGCTTGCACAGCACCGGCGCCGCCGTGTTGTCCATGATCAGCGGCACGCCGATCTTGCGGCCGAGCGCGGCCACTTCCGCGATCGGGAAGACGCGCAGCTTCGGGTTGGGCAGCGTCTCCGCATACCAGCAGCGGGTGCGGTCATCGGTGGCGTTGACGAAGTTCTGCGGATCCACCGGATCGACGAAGCGGACCTCGATGCCGAAGGATTTCAGCGTATTGGCGAAGAGGTTCCAGGTGCCGCCATACAGGTCCGTGGAGGAGACGATGTTGTCCCCGGCCTCGCAGAGGTTCAGCACCGCGAAGGTCGTGGCCGCCTGGCCGGAGCCGAGCGCCAGCCCCGCCACGCCGCCTTCCAGCGCCGTCACGCGCTTCTCCAGCACATCGACGGTGGGGTTCATGATGCGGGTGTAGATGTTGCCCAGCTCCGCCAGGCCGAACAGCCGGGCGGCATGGCCGGTATCCTGGAATTGGAAGCTGGTGGTCTGGTGGATCGGCACGGCGACCGAACCGGTGGAGGGGTCGGCCCGCCACCCGGCATGCAATGCGATGGTTTCCGGGTTCGTCGAATCGACCATGTGCCCCTCCTCCTGCCCGCCTCTGGCGGTGCGATGATGGCCGCATCCATCCACGGGGCCGGGGGTGGGCGCAAGGCAGGATGCAACCTGCCGTGGTGCTGGCGGGGGGCAGGACGGGGGTGCTGCCCCTGGGGGCGAAAAGGGAGGTTTCATCTCCCGCCCCGCGCGGGTCTGGGTTGCGCCCCCAAGGGGTGGGGTCGGTGGTTTCGGCAGGGCACCCGCCGTGGTAGTCCTGCGCCCATGACCCCTGCCAATACCCCGATCGCCCTGGGTGCGGACCATGCCGGCGTGGCCCTGAAGGCCGCGATCCGGGAGATGCTGGAGGCCGCCGGCCACCCCGTGGCGGACCTCGGCACCCACGGGACGGAAAGCGTGGACTACCCCGATTTCGGCGCCGCCGTGGCCTCCGCCGTGGCGGAGGGGCGCGCCCGCTTCGGCGTGCTCATCTGCGGCACCGGCATCGGCATCTCCATCGCCGCCAACCGCAACCCCGCCATCCGCTGCGCCCTGGTGCATGATGTCACGGGCGCGCGGCTGACCCGCCAGCACAACGACGCCAACGTCATCGCCCTCGGTGCCCGCATGACGGGCGTGGAGGTGGCGCTGGACGCCGTCCGGACCTTCCTTTCCACCCCCTTCGAGGGCGGCCGCCACGGGCGCCGCATCCAGAAGATCAGCCCCGGTTGGAGCGCGCCCTGATGAACGAAACCACCCCGGCGGTGACGCCCGCCCGCTTCTTCTCCGCCCCCCTGGCGGAGACCGATCCCGAGCTCGCCGCCTCCATCCGGGATGAGCTGATCCGGCAGCAGGACGGGATCGAGCTGATCGCCTCCGAGAACATCGTCTCCCGCGCCGTGCTGGAAGCGCAGGGCAGCGTGATGACCAACAAGTACGCGGAGGGCTATCCCGGCCGCCGCTACTATGGCGGCTGCGAGTTCGTCGATGTGGCGGAGACGCTGGCGATCGAGCGCGCGAAGAAGCTGTTCGATTGCGGCTTCGCCAATGTGCAGCCGCATAGCGGCGCGCAGGCCAACCAGGCGGTGTTCCTGGCGCTGCTCCAGCCCGGCGACAGCTTCATGGGCCTGGACCTGGCGGCGGGCGGCCACCTGACCCATGGCGCGCCGGCCAACATGTCCGGCAAGTGGTTCAAGCCCGTGCCCTATACGGTGCGGCGGGAGGACCAGCGGATCGACATGGCGGAGGTCCGCCGGATCGCGCTGGAGAACAAGCCGAAGCTGATCATCGCCGGCGGCTCCGCCTATGCCCGCACCTGGGACTTTCCCCAGTTTCGCGCCATCGCGGACGAGGTGGGCGCCTATTTCATGGTGGACATGGCGCATTTCGCGGGCCTCGTCGCCGGCGGCGCGCATCCGTCCCCGTTCCCCCATGCCCATGTCGCGACGACGACGACGCACAAGACGCTGCGCGGCCCCCGTGGGGGCATGATCCTGACGAATGACGAGGCGCTGGCGAAGAAGTTCAATTCGGCCGTCTTCCCCGGCCTGCAGGGCGGCCCGCTGATGCATGTCATCGCCGCCAAGGCGGTGGCCTTCGGGGAAGCGCTGCGGCCGGAATTCCGGGCCTATGCCAAGCAGGTCGTGGCGAATGCCAGGGCGCTGGCGGAGGAGCTGAAGGCCCAGGGGCTCGACCTGGTGACGGGCGGCACCGACAACCACCTGGTGCTGGTGGATCTGCGGCCGAAGAAGCTGACGGGCAAGGCGGCGGAGGGTGCGCTGAACCGCGCCCACCTGACCTGCAACAAGAACGGCATCCCCTTCGACCCGGAGAAGCCGATGGTGACCTCCGGCGTCCGCCTCGGCAGCCCGGCCGCCACCACGCGCGGCTTCGGGGAGGCGGAGTTCCGCCAGGTCGGCCAGATGATCGGCGAGGTGCTGGACGGGCTCGCGAAGGCGAATGCGCCGGACGGGAACGAGGCGGTGGAAGCGGCAGTGAAGGGCCGGGTGCTCGAACTCTGCCGGCGCTTCCCGATCTACTGAGATCGTGATGGTCCCCGGCGCACCCACGAAAGGCGGCCCGCGCACTTCCGCGGGCCGAGCGGCCGAATGGCCGCCGCGCCCAGCGCATCCGCATGGCCCTGCACGCCCGTGCAAGGCGCGAAGGCAAGCGCGCGGAGCGCGCGCCCGCCGTTTGAGGGCATAAAGAGATGCGCTGCCCGTTCTGTGGGAACGAAGACACGCAGGTGAAGGACAGCCGCCCGGCGGAGGATGGCGCCTCCATCCGGCGCCGGCGGTCCTGCCCGGCCTGCGGGAACCGCTTCACCACCTTCGAACGGGTCCAGCTGCGGGAGCTGCTGGTCATCAAGACCGATGGCCGCCGCGTGCCCTTCGACCGCGACAAGCTCGCGCGCTCCGTCCGCGTCGCGCTGCGCAAGCGCCCCTTCGACGAGGAGCGGATCGAGCGCATCGTGTCGGGCATCCAGCGCCGCCTCGAAGTGGAGGCCGACAGCGAGGTCACCAGCCGCCGGGTTGGCGAGGTGGTGATGGAGACGCTGCGCGACGTGGACGAGGTCGCCTATGTCCGCTTCGCCTCCGTCTATCGCAATTTCCGCGAGGCCAAGGATTTCCGGGCGTTCCTGGGCAAGATCGAAGGCTCCTGATCCGCGTGGACGATGCGACTCACATGCGGGCCGCGCTCGCCCTGGCGGCGCGCGGCCTCGGCAATACCTGGCCCAACCCCTCGGTCGGCTGCGTGATCGTGGCGGCGGACGGCCAGGTGGTCGGCCGCGGCTGGACCCAGCCCGGCGGCCGCCCGCATGCGGAGACGGAGGCGCTGAAGCGCGCCGGGCCGCGCGCCCGCGGCGCCACCGCCTATGTCACGCTGGAACCCTGCTGCCATTGGGGCCGCACACCCCCCTGCACGGATGCGCTGGCGGCGGCCGGCATTTCCCGAGTTGTCGTCGCCTTGCGGGATCCTGATCCGCGCGTGGATGGCGAGGGATTCCGCAAGCTTGCCGCCGCGGGCATCGCGGTGGAGGAGGGGCTGCTGCGGGAGGAAGCCGCGCGCCTGACCTGGGGCTTCATCAAGCGGCTCCGCCATGGCCTGCCCCTGGTGACGCTGAAGCTCGCGACCACGCTGGATGGCCGCATCGCCACCGCCGCCAAGGAAAGCCGCTGGATCACGGGGCCGGAGGCGCGCCGCGCCGCCCATGGCCTGCGTGCGCGGCACGACGCCATCCTGGTGGGCTCCGGCACCGTGATCGATGACGACCCGGACCTCACCTGCCGCCTGCCCGGCGGCGTGCCGGTGCCCGCACCGCGCGTCGTGGCGGATGCGCGCCTGCGCATCCCCGCCGGGTCCAGGCTGGTGCGGACGGCGCGGCAGGTGCCGACCCTGGTCTGCACCATCCCCGGCCACGACCCCGCCGCCCTGGCGCCGCTGCGCGAAGCCGGGGTCGAGGTGATCGAGGTCGAGCCCGGCCCCGGCGGCCTTTCCATGCGGGGCGTGCTCTCGGCCCTGGCGGCGCGGGGCATCACCCGCGTCCTGGCGGAGGGCGGGTCCGGCATCGCGGCCTCCCTGCTGCGGGAGGGGCTGGTGGACCGGCTGGCCTGGTTCCACGCGCCGATGGTCATCGGGGGCGATGGAATCCCCGCCAGCTACGCCCTGCCATTGCCCGATCTCGCCGCCGCGCCCAAGTTCCGCCGTGTGGCGGTGCGGACCCTGGGGCCTGACCTGCTCTCCGAATACGAATGCGAGGCCGGCTGAATGTTCACGGGTATCGTCACCGCGCAGGGCACCATCACCGCCATCACCCCGATCGGGGGCGGGCAGGACATGCGGCTTGCCATCGCGACGCCGCCGGGCTGGCTGGCGGGGGCGGCGATCGGCGCCTCCATCTGCTGCTCCGGCTGCTGCCTGACCGCGATCGAGTACGGCGCCGACAGCTTTGTGGTGGAGGCCTCGGCCGAGACGCTGTCCAAGACCACGCTGGGCACCTGGCAGGTGGGGCGGCGGATCAACCTGGAACGCTCGCTGAAGCTCGGCGACGAGATGGGCGGGCACATCGTCTCCGGCCATGTGGACTGCGTCGGCCAGGTGCTGGCCGCGGTGCCGGAGAATGGCTCCACCCGCTGGACCTTCGCCATGCCGCGCGACTTCATCCGCTTCGTCGCGCGGAAAGGCAGCATCGCCATCGATGGCTGTTCGCTGACCGTCAACGAGGCAACGGACGAAAACTTCGGCGTCAACATCATCCCCCACACGGCGGAGGTCACGGGCTTCGGCACGCTGAAGCCGGGTGATTCCGTGAACATCGAGATCGACATGCTGGCCCGCTACGTCGCGCGCCTCGCGGAGTTCAAGGCATGAACGTGCAGCCCCGGACCACCAGCTTCGCGGAGTTCCTGAGCCCGACGGAGGAGCTGATCGAGGAAGCCCGCCGCGGCCGCATGTTCATCCTGGTGGATGACGAGGACCGGGAGAATGAGGGCGACCTGGTCATCCCCGCGCAATTCGCGACGCCGGACGCCATCAACTTCATGGCCAAGCACGCCCGTGGGCTGATCTGCCTGGCGATGGCCCGGCACCGCGTGGAACAGCTCGGCCTGCCCTTGATGGCGCAGTCCAACGGCACGCGGCACGCCACCGCCTTCACCGTCTCCATCGAGGCGCGGGACGGCGTCACCACCGGCATCTCGGCGGCGGATCGCGCCAAGACCGTCGCCGTCGCCATCAACCCGGAGCTGGGGCGGGAGCATATCGTGACCCCCGGCCATGTCTTCCCGCTGGTGGCGCGGGATGGCGGCACGCTGGTGCGCGCGGGTCATACGGAAGCGGCGGTGGATTTCGCCCGCCTCGCCGGCCTCAACCCCAGCGGCGTGATCTGCGAGATCATGAACGACGACGGCACCATGGCGCGGATGCCGGACCTCGTCTCCTTCGCCCAGCATCACGGCCTCAAGCTCGGCACCATCGCGGACCTGATCGGCCATCGCCGCCGGACGGAACGCCTGGTGCGGCGCGTCGAGGAAGGGATGGTGGAGGGCGTGGGCGGCCCCTGGCGCGCCGTCGTCTATACCTCCACCCTGCAGGAGGGCGAGCACGTCGCCCTGGTGAAGGGTGATGTCTCCGGCCCGCAGCCGACGCTGGTGCGCATGCACGCGGCCTCCCTGCTGCGGGACATGGTGGGCGGGCGGGTGGAGCAGGACCTGCATGCCGCCATGCGCATGATCGCGGAGGCAGGGCGCGGCGTGGTCGTGCTGCTGCGGGACTGGCGGCCGGACGGCCTTTCCCAGCAGGTCCGCGCACAGCGGGACCGGCGGCAGAGCGCGCCGGAGATCCGGGACTACGGCATCGGCGCGCAGATCCTGGCCGATCTGGGCTTGCGCGACATCATCCGCCTGTCGGACAACCCCCGCCCCCTGGTGGGGCTGGAAGGCTACGGGCTGACGGTGCTCGAAACCCGGCCCATCCCCAAGGACTGACCTGATTCACGCGCCGGCCCCGCTGGCCGGCGCATCGAGGATTGACGATGAGCACGAAGGACGCGCCGACCCGCTCGGCCGCGACGATCCCCGGCCAGCCGCCCCGGCTGCTGGTCATCCAGGCCCCGTATTACGCGGAGGTCGTCGGCGGCATGCTGGCCGGCGCCCGGCGGAGCGTGGAGCAGGCGGGCGGGGTGCTGGAGGTGGTGGACGTCGCCGGCGCCTTCGAACTGCCGGCCGCACTCCGCATGGCGATCGCCGCCAACCGCGGCTGGGATGGCTACATCCTGCTGGGCTGCGTGGTGAAGGGCGAGACGGATCATTACGACTTCATCTGCGACGCCGTCTGCCACGGCGTCATGGCGATCTCGGCCGAGACCGGCGCCGCGCTCGGCTTCGGCCTGCTGACGGTCGCCACCCTTGACCAGGCCATCGCCCGGTCGCGCGACGACGGCATGAACAAGGGCGTGGAGGCCGCGCATGCGGCGCTGACGCAGGTGGCGCTGGCGCGCCGCTGGGGGCGCGCATGAGCGGCGCGCGCGAATCCGGCCGGCTACAGAAGGGCCGCCCCCGCACGGGCGCGCGGCTTGCCGCCGTGCAGGCGCTGTTCCAGTCGGAGCAGGCCGGCGAGAATCCGGAGACGGTGATCCAGCAATTCGTCCGCCACCGCCTCGGCCCCAATGACGCCGATGAGGGGCTGGGGGAGGGCAGGGTGCCCGACGCGGATGCCAAGCTCTTCGCCCGCATCGTGCGGGACACGGCGTCCCGCATCGAATCGCTGGACGAGACGATCGGCAAGGCGCTGGCCAAGGACTGGCCGCTGGAGAAGCTGGACCCCGTGCTGCGCGCGCTGCTGCGGGCGGCGGCGGCGGAACTCTCCACGCCGCATGAGCCGCCGGCGCGCGTCGTGATCAACGAATACCTCGACATCGCGCATGGCTTCTTCGTGGGCGATGAGCCGCGCTTCGCGAATGGCGTGCTGGACGCGCTGGCGCGCACGCTGCGGGCCGATGAATTCGCGCGGCCTTGATGGCCCGCAGGGGAAGCGCCGCGCCCCCTGCAACCCCCTCGCCAAGCGCCGGAAGGCCCTTGGAACCCTTGCATTGACGATGGTCCAGGGGGCTCTGCCCCCTGGCGGATGGGGTGTGGGGAAGGCAGGGCCTTCCCCACGGTGTCGCGGATGACCCTCCCCCCCGAATTCTCCCTCATCGCCCGCCACTTCCTGCCCCTGGCCGGGGAGGGCGCGCTCAACCTTGGCGATGACGCCGCGCTGCTGACGCCACCCCCCGGCCGCACCCTGGTGCTGGCCGCCGATGCCATGGTCGCCGGCGTGCATTTCCTGCCCGAGGACCCGCCGGAGACCATCGGCCGCAAGCTGCTGCGGGTGAACCTCTCCGACCTCGCCGCCATGGGCGCCACGCCGCTCGGCTACCTCATGACCTGCGGCTTCGCCCGCGGGACGCCCGACGATTGGATCGCCGCCTTCGCCCGCGGCCTGGCGGCGGACCAGGCGGAATTCGGCCTTTCCGTGCTGGGCGGCGACACCGTCGCCACGCCCGGGCCCGCGACCTTCTCGCTCACCATCCTCGGCCATGTCGCGCCCGGCCAGGCGCTGCGGCGCGCGGGAGCGAGGGCCGGCGATGATGTCTGGATCTCCGGCACCATCGGGGATGGCGCGCTCGGCCTGCTGGCGCTGACGGGGCGGCTGCCGGCCGACGATCACCTGGCGGACCGCTACCGGCTGCCCAGGCCCCGCCTCGCCCTCGGCCAGCGCCTGGCGGGGCTGGTGCATGCGGCGATGGATGTCTCGGACGGGCTGGTGCAGGACCTCGGCCACCTCGCCCGCGCGGCGGGGCTCGGCGCCGCGCTCGATTCCACGGCCATCCCGCTCTCGCCCCCCGCCGCCGCGGCGCTGGCCGCCGACCCGGCGCTGCTGCCCCGGATCCTGGCCGGCGGCGATGACTACGAACTGCTCTTCGCCGCCCCCCCGGCCAACGCCGCCCTCATCCGCGATGCCGGCATGGAGGCAGGGGTGGCGGTGACGCGGATCGGGTGCTTCATGGCGGGCGAAGGCGTCCGCGTGACGGATGCCAGGGGCGGCGAGGTGCCGCTGCCCCGGGGGGGATGGAGCCACTTCTGATGTCCATGACGACCGCTGCCACGGCCCCTGGCGATCCGCGCGAGGATGCCCGGATGAAGCGCGATGTCTGGCTGCTGTTCTTCTGCCAGGCGCTGATGAATGCCTCGGTCGTGGGGCAGGTGGCGATGTCCGCGCTGGTCGGCTTCAGCCTGGCTTCCGACAAGTCGCTGGCCACCCTGCCCATGGGCATCCAGATGGTCGCCACCATGGCGGCCTCCATCCCGGCCGGCATCGTCTTCGCCCGCCTCGGCCGGCGGGCGGGCTTCATGCTGGGCGCCGTCGCCTCGCTGGCGGGCTGCCTGACCTTCGCCGCCGGGATCTGGCAGCACAGCTTCTGGCTCTATGTCGCGGGCGGCATCCCGGCCGGCATCGGCTTCGGCATCGCCCAGCACTACCGCTTCGCGGCCAGCGAGGTCGCGAGCCCCGCCTATCGCCCGCGCGCCATCGCCCTCGTCATGGCGGGCGGCGTGCTCTCCGCCATCTTCGGGCCGGAGCTGGTGAAGCACAGCAAGGACATGGCGCCGCCCTTCCTCTTCCTCGGCACCTACCTGATCCTGGCGCTGCTGCCGGTGGCCTGCATGGTGCTGCTCTCCCTGGTCCGCCTGCCGCCGGCGCAGCCCCGCCAGGTCAGCCCGACCCCGGTCGGCGAGATCATCCGCCGCCCCGCCTTCATCGCCGCCGCCCTGACCGCGGCCGTCGCCTACGGCACCATGAACCTGGTCATGACCTCCACGCCGCTGGAGATGATGGCCTGCGGCTTCGCGGTGACCGCCAGCGCCACCGTCATCCAGCTGCACGCGGTCTCCATGTTCGCGCCGGGCTTCGTGACGGGGCGGCTGATCGCGCGCTGGGGGGCGCGGCCGATCGTGGCGGTGGGGGCGGTGCTGAACGCGCTCTGCGTCGCCGTGGCGCTCTCCGGCCAGCAATTCTGGCACTTCACCGGCGCGCTGGTGCTGCTCGGCATCGGCTGGAACTTCATGTTCGTGGGCGCCACCACGCTGCTCGGCGAATCGCACAGCCCGGCGGAGCGGGTGCGCGCCCAGACGGCCAACGACTTCATCGTCTTCGGCACCGTCGCCTGCACGGCGATGGGATCCGGCGCCGTGCATGCCGGCGCGGGCTGGAACGTGCTGAACCTGCTGCTGCTGCCCGCGCTGGCGGTGGCGCTGGCGGTCACGCTGTGGCCGCGACGGGCGATGAAGCCGGCCTGAGGCCGGCGCCCGCACAGGTTCCAGCGCCGGCCGCGACGCTGAAGCCGGTCCAGGCCCTTGTCGTCACGCAGGGGCCGGGTCGCCGGGCGATTCCGCCCGGCCTGACGATGCTCTAGCGAGAGGTGGGGGAGGGCGCGCCGACCGTATTGGCGGCGCCGGCGCCCAGGCCCGGGCCGAGGCGGCCGAGATTGCCGAAGAGCTGCTGCAGCAGCGTCCGGTCATTGCCAGGGGAGGGCGTGACCCGGCTGACCACGCGCACGTCCCGCGCATCGTCCTGGCCCAGGCGCTTCACTTCCCGCACCGTGCCGCGGCCGTCGAACAGCACCGCGATCACGCGCTGGTCCTCCAGCGACAGGGTCTGGCCCGGCCGCTGCCGGGTGACGCCGCTGATGTAGTACCAGGCGCTGTCGTCGAAGGTCCCGGTGACGGAAGGCGAGCCGAGCAGCGCCTCCACATCGGCGCGGGAGGACACGCCGACCGTGACCTGGGCCAGCGTCTCCTCATCCACCTGGTGGCCGCGGATGGTGCGCGGGCTTTCGAACAGCCCACCGCCCGGCACGCTGGGCAGCCAGGAGCATCCGCCCGTGGCCAGCAGGGCAATGACGCCCAGGGTGGCGCCGAACCCGCGCGCGGGGCGACGCGAAACGTTGACCGGGTGGCGGTGGCGCTCCATGTGGGCGGTATTCCACCCCCGCGCGGCGCGGTCAACGGCCCTGGCCCCTCGGGCCCGGGCGGCCAGGCGGGGTTGGCCGCGCCGCCCATGGGGGCGGCATCGCGATCGGAGCATCCCATGGGCCTCCTCGGCCTTTTCTCCCGGCGCCCGCACGAACGGGCCGGCTTCGCGCTGTATGGCGCGGCGGTCGGCGCGGCGCGCCAGGCCGTCTATTTCGCCCGCCTCGGCGTGCCGGACACGCTGGACGGGCGGTTCGACCTCGTCTCCTTCCACGTCGCGCTGCTGATCAACCGGCTGCGCCATGACGGGGATGCGGAGGGGCCGAAGCTCGCCCAGGCCGTCTTCGACGCCATGTTCGCCGACATGGACGTGAACCTGCGGGAGATGGGGGTGGGTGACCTCGTCGTCGGCAAGCGCGTGAAGAAGATGTGGGAAGCCTTCCACGGCCGCGCCGCCGCCTACGAATCCGCCTTCGAATCGGGCGACTGGCCGGCGCTGGCGGAGGCCCTGTCCCGCAATGTCTGGCGGGGGGAGGCGCCGGAGGGCGCGGCGGCCGAACTCGCCGCCCAGGCGGGCCGCATCCGCGCGGCGCTGGCGGCCCAGCCGCTGGACGCGCTGCGGAAGGGGGAGGTCCGCTTCCCCCCCGCGCCGCCGGAAGCCGTGGCGGCATGAGCGCCACCCCCGAATTCTCCCGCCCCTACCGCCTGGGGAACGAGCCCAAGGCGCTGGAGCTGGCGGCGACGCCGGCGGAATGCGCGGCGCTCGCGCGGCGCTTCTCCATCCTCGGAATCGCGGGCTTCACGGCAAGCCTGTCGCTGAAGGCGGAGACGGGCGGCACGGTGCGCGCCCGTGGCCGCCTGCACGCCGCGGTGACGCAGGAATGCATCGTCACGCTCGATCCGGTGGATCAGGTGGTCGATGCGGCGATCGACCTCCGCATCCTGCCCGATGGCGTCCCGCCCACGGATGACGACCCCGACAGCCCCGATGAGATCGAGAGCGCCGGCGGCTTCATCGACCTGGGCGAGGCGGCGGCCGAACAGCTCGCCCTGGCGCTCGACCCCTATCCCAGGCGCCCGGATGCCGCGCTTCCGCCGGAACTGGACGCTTCGGGGCTGGACGCGGAGGCGCCGGCGGCGCAAAGAGCGGCGGAGCCGTCACCGGGGGAGTCCCGCCCCAACCCCTTTGCCGCCCTGGCAAGGTTGAAGCGGGATTGATGCCCCCGGTGCGCTTGCGCCCTCTCGGTGCCGGTGGTAATGCCGCCGGCCCCACCTACTTTCCGATTGTTGACGAGAAAGGCTCGGCACCATGGCCGTTCCGAAGAAGAAGGTTTCGCCCTCCCGCCGCGGCATGCGCCGCAGCCATGAGGCGCTGACGGCGGTTGCGAGCCTGGAATGCTCCAATTGCGGTGAGCTGAAGCGTCCGCACCATGTCTGCTCCCATTGCGGCCACTATGATGGCCGTGAGGTGATGGCGGCGGACAAGGCCAAGGGTGTCATCCGCGTCTGATCGCGTTTCCGGGCTGATGCCGATGCGGCGAAGGGTCGGATCCTGATGGCGAGGGCGGTTGCGGCCCGCGGCAATGGCGAGTTCGCCCTGGCCATCGATGCGATGGGCGGGGACCACGCGCCCGATTCCGTGCTCGACGGGCTGGAACTGGCGGCGGAGCGTCACCCGCAGGCCCGCTTCCTGCTCGTGGGCGATGAGGCCCGGCTCGGCGCGCTGCTCGCGCGCCGGCCCCGCGCCGCCAAGGCGTGCAGCCTGCGCCACGCCCCGGAATCGATTCCCGGCGACATGAAGCCGACCGCGGCGCTGCGCGTCCGCGGCTCCTCCATGCGCGGGGCGATCGACGCCGTCGCGAATGGGGAAGCCTCGGGCGTCGTCTCCGCCGGCAATACCGGCGCGCTCATGGCGCTCGCCAAGATCGTGGTGAAGACGCTGCCGGAGATCGACCGGCCGGCGCTGGCGGCCATCGGCCCCTCCGCGCGCGGCGACGTCGTCATGCTCGACCTCGGCGCCAATGTGCAGTGCGATGCCCGCAACCTGGTGGAGTTCGCCGTCATGGGCGATGCCTTCGCCCGCGCGGTGCTCGGTCTGACGGAGCCGACGCTCGGCCTGCTGAATGTGGGGTCGGAGGAGCTGAAGGGCGACGAGCGGGTCCGCCAGGCGGCGGAGATCCTGCGCGACAGCCATATCGGCCCGAATTTCCGCGGCTTCGTCGAAGGCCATGACATCGCCGCCGGCACGGTGGACGTGATCGTCACCGATGGCTTCACCGGCAACGTCGCGCTGAAGACCGGGGAGGGCGCGCTGAAGCTGATGCGCGACCTGCTGCGCCAGGTCTTCACCAGCTCCATCCCCGCCCGCGTCGGCTACCTGCTCGCGCGCCCGGCGCTGGACCGGCTGCGCGAATGGATGGACCCGCGGCGCTACAACGGCGCGGTGCTCATCGGCCTGAACGGCGTCGTGGTGAAAAGCCATGGCGGCACCGATGGCGTCGGCTTCGCCCATGCCGTGGACGTCGCCATGGACATGGTGACGCACCGCTTCAACGAACGGATCCAGGAGGGGCTGGCGCGCCTCTCGGAGACCACGCCGCGCGTCGCGGCCACCCCGCGCTGATCCGCGGGCGACCCGAACCAAACCCGGCCCTGGGGGGGAACGCGCGATGCGCGCCGTGATCGTCGGCACCGGCGGCTACCTGCCGGAACGGGCCGTGACCAATGAGGAACTGGCGGCGGAAAAGGGGCTCGACACCTCCGACGCCTGGATCCGCGAACGCACCGGCATCGCCCAGCGCCACTTCGCCGCGCCCGGGGAGACCGCCTCCTCCATGGGCGCCGCCGCCTGCCGCGCGGCCCTCGCCCAGGGCGGCGCCGATGTGGCGGAGGTGGATGCCATCATCGTCGCCACCGCGACGCCCGACAGCGCCTTCCCCTCCACCGCCGCGCGCATCCAGGGCGCGCTCGGCGTCACCCGCGGCCTCGCCTTCGATGTCGCCGCGGCCTGCGCGGGCTTCATCTACGCGCTCGGCATCGCCGATGCGCTGATCCGCACCGGCCAGGCCCGTGGCGTGCTCGTGGTCGGCACGGAAGTCTATTCCCGCATCCTGGACTGGTCGGACCGCGGCACCTGCGTGCTGTTCGGCGATGGCGCCGGCGCCCTGTTCCTGCGCGCCGGCGACCCCGCGCCGGGCGATGGCCTGCTCTCCACCCACATGCATGCCGATGGCCGGCACGGGGACATCCTGCACGTCGATGGCGGCGCGGGCTCCACCGGCGGCACGGGCGTGGTCCGCATGGCGGGGCGGGAGGTCTTCAAGCACGCCGTCACCAAGCTCGCCTCCGCGGTGGATGAGGCGCTGGCGGCGAACGGGCTGGACCACTCCGCCGTCGCCTGGCTGGTGCCGCACCAGGCCAATGTCCGGATCATCGAGGCGATGGGCAAGAAGCTCGGCCTGCCGCTCGATCGCGTGGTCATCACCGTGGACCGCCACGCCAATACCTCCGCCGCCTCCATCCCGCTGGCGCTGGCGGAGGCGACGCGGGACGGGCGCATCAAGCAGGGCGACCTGGTGCTGATGGAAGCCATCGGCGGCGGCCTGACCTGGGGCGCCGCGCTGGCGCGCTTCTAGCGATTGATAAACCCTTTCAGGGGCTTGTGCCACCCGCCTGCGATGGCGCGCGAAGCGGCCCCGGCCGCCCGCGAACCCGATGGTTGACGCCCCCGGCGGATACCGGTTTTCTTGCGGGATGAATGGCTTGCAGGGGCCTGTTGCGGCATGACGACGATGACCCGCGCGCATCTGGCGGAGGCGATCTACGCCCAGGTCGGGCTCTCCCGTAACGAGAGCGCGGCGCTGCTGGAGACGGTGCTCGAGAAGATGTCGGCGGCGCTGGAGGCCGGCGAGCCCGTGAAGATCTCCGCCTTCGGCTCCTTCGTCGTGCGCCAGAAGGGCAAGCGCGTCGGCCGCAACCCCAAGACGGGCGTGGAGGTGCCGATCCAGCCCCGCAAGGTGCTGGCCTTCCGCCCCTCCCACGTCCTGAAGGCCCGCCTCAACCCCGGCCAGGCGCCCGAAGCCGGCGGCGACGACGAATGAGCGACGAGCAGGTCGATGCCGAGGGCCGCGCCCGGCCGCGCAAGGCCCCCACGGCCTTCCGCACCATCAGCGAGGTCGCGGACGACCTGCAGATCCCGCAGCACGTGCTGCGCTTCTGGGAGACCAAGTTCCCCCAGCTCAAGCCGCTGAAGCGGGGCGGCGGGCGGCGCTACTACCGGCCGGAGGATATCGGCCTGCTGAAGCGCATCAGCGACCTGCTCTACACCCAGGGCTACACCATCAAGGGCGTGCAGCGCCTGCTGCGGGAAGGCGGCATCGAGGAAGCCGGCGGCGCCCCCGAATTGCCGCTCGGCGACCTCGACGAGGCCGATGCGCCCGAGCCGGTGCGGGAGGCGCTGGATGCGCTGGAACGCCTGGCGCATGAACTGCGGGCCCTGGCCGCGAGGGGCTGATCGCGCCACCCTGCACCCCGTGATCGCAGGGCGGGGAAACGCATGAAGGCATGGCGCAAGCGGGCGCCCGGACCGGGCCTCTGGTGCTGCGACGTCCCGCGCCCGCCCGCCCCCGGCCCCGGGGAGGTGCTGGTCCGCGTGGAGGCCGCCGGCATCTGCGGCAGCGACCTGCATATCGAGGACTGGTCGGGCGGCTACGAGTTCATCACCCCCGCCATGCCGGTGACGCTGGGCCATGAGCTGGCGGGCCGCATCGCCGAATCGGGCGACCCCGCGCTGCCGCCCGGCACGCCCGTGGTGGTCATTCCCTCCGTCACCTGCGGCATCTGCGCGGCCTGCCAGGGCGGCGATCCCGATCGCTGCATCGACCGGCGGGGAATCGGCATGACGCGGGATGGCGGCTTCGCGCCCTTCCTCCTGGCCCCCGCTCGCAACTGCCTGGTCCTGCCGCCGGGCTTCGACCCCGCCATCGCCGCGCTGACGGAACCGCTGGTGATCGGCGCGCGCGCCGTCTCCGTCGGCGGGGTCGGCCCCGGCGACCGGGTGCTGGTGCTGGGCCCCGGCGCCATCGGCCAGGCCATCGCCCTGATGGCGCGGGAAGCCGGGGCCGCCGCCATCACGGTCGCGGGCCGCGACGATTCGCCCCGCTTCGGCGTGCTGCGGCGCCTGGGCTTCGACCGGCTGCGGGAGGTGGGCGACCAGGGCCTCGCCCACCTGGCCGCGGAGGGCCGCTTCGACGTGGTGTTCGAGGCGGTGGGCATGCCCACCCTCGTGGCGGAGGCACTCCCCCTGCTGCGGCGCGAAGGCGTGCTGGTCATCGCCGGCATCCACCCCCGCCCGGCGGAAATCCCCCTCAACACCGTGGTCCGGGAACAGCTGCAACTCCGCGGCACCAACCGCGGCAGGCTCGCGGATTGGCGCCGCACGCTGGATTTCGTGCTGCGGCAGGGGGAGGCGCTCGCCCCCATGGTCACGCACCGCCTGCCGCTGCGCGACGCGCCGGCGGGCTTCGCCGCCACCCGCCGCCGCCAGGCCACCAAGGTGGTGCTGCTGCCGGAGCCCGGCGATGAGTGAGCGCGGCTTCCTGGCCCTCTGGAACGACCTGGCCGCGGGGCGGGAGGCCGAGTACGAGGAATGGCACGCCCGCGAACACCTGCCCGAACGCGTGGCAGCCCCCGGCTTCCTCGCCGGCCGCCGCTACCGCGATGCGCTTCACCCCACCCATCGCTGGTTCACGCTGTATGAGGTGGAGTCGCTGGCCGCCTTCGCGACCCCCGAATACCAGGACCTGCTGGCCAACCCGACGCCCTGGTCGGCCTCCATGCGCCCGGATTTCCGCGCCTTCCTCCGCGCCCCCTGCCGGGAGGTGGCGCGCGCCGGCCACGGCTTCGGCGCGGCGCTGGCGGTGCTGCGCCTGCCGGATGCGCGGGGCATGGATGTCGCCGCGCTGGCCGCCATGCCGGGCATGGTCGGCGCCCGGCTCGGCCTGCGGGAGGCGGATGGCGCACCCGCCCATCGCCTCGGCACCGGTGCCACCGAGGACTCCTTCGCCGCCGTGCTGCTGCTGGAAGCGCAGGACCGCCCCGCCGCGGCGCGCGCCCTGGCCGCCGCGGGCGGGTCCGGCGCCGTCTATGACCTTCTTTTCGCCTTCCCCGGCACGGCGCCGGGGGAACGCGCGGCCCATCGCCGCCCCCACTGGAACGCCCCCGCATGAACGCCACGGACCGCATCCCCTTCGGCGCCACCGGCCTGTTGATGTCCCGCCTCGGCATCGGGGGCGGCTCGCTCGCCAGCGCGGCCGGGGAGGGTGGGGTGAAGGCCGTGGTGGATGCGGCCTGGCAGGCCGGGCTCCGCTACTTCGACACCGCCGCCTACTACGCCGGGGGGGAGAGCGAGCGGCGCCTCGGCCTGGCGCTGCAGGGGCGGCCGCGGGACGCCTATGTGCTCGGCACCAAGACCGGCCGCTACCTGCCGCCGGATTGCACGGACCGCTTCGACTACAGCGCGGCGGGGACGGAGGCGACGATCCGCACGGCGCTGGCGCGCCTGCATACCGGGCGCCTCGACATCGTCTTCATCCATGACGTGCAGCCCAGCCTGCATGGGACGGATTACGAGGCGCAGCACGCCCTGGCGCTGAAGGGCGCCTTCCCGGTGCTCCAGCGCCTGAAGGCGCAGGGCGTGATCGGCGCCATCGGTGTCGCCATGCGCGACCCCGTGCCGATCCTCCGCCTGCTGCGGGAAGCGCCCTTCGATGCGGTGATGCTCGCCGGCGCCTGCACCCTGCTGCACCAGGAAGCCTGCGAGGCGCTGCTGCCGCATTGCGTCGCGACCGGCACGCCCGTGCTCTTCGCCGCGCCCTTCGAGACGGGGATCCTGGCCACCGGCGCCAGGCCCGGCGCCCGCTACCGCTACAAGCCCGCGCCCGCCGACCTTCTGGCCCGCACCGCGGCGATCGAGGCCGCTTGCACCCGCCATGGCGTGCCGATCGCCGCCGCCGCCATCCACTTCCCGCTGCTCTGCCCCGCCGTGAAGGGCGTGGTGGTCGGCCACCAGGCCCCGGCGGAACTGGCGGCGAACATGGCGCTGCTGGCCGCGGAGCCCCCCGCCGCGCTCTGGTCCGACCTGCGGGCGGAGGGGTTGATCACCGCCATTCCCGCATAGGGCGGGGCGGCGGGGGTTGGCGGCCCCCATGCCCGATGCTATTGCCCCCGCAGTCGGAGCGTAGCGCAGTCTGGTAGCGCATCAGTCTGGGGGACTGGGGGTCGTGGGTTCGAATCCCGCCGCTCCGACCATCCTGATCCCGTCAGGAATCAAGAAGGCCACGCAGGGCAGCCCGCGTGGCCTTCTTGATTCCGGGCCTGGTGGCTCATGCCCCCAGGCGCCGGGCGCGCGCTGGGCGTCGCGGCCTCGGCCGGCTTCGCCGACCCCACGTCAGCACGGTCGGGCGCCGGCTCAGTTGCCCGCGCCACCCTCCCGCGGGATGGCGCGCAGGGTCGCGGGCTGCAGCAGCAGCGCGCTCGCCTCGGCCTCCGGCGCCGTGGCCAGCCATTCGGCGAAGCTCCGGAACTCCAGCGCCAGCGCCTCGGCATCCGTGCCGGCCGCGTCGCGGCGCAGCAGGCGGACCACGCGGGCATGCTCCCCGCGCGCGGCCAGGATCAGCGCCAGGTTGTGGCGCGCGCGCTGCGGCGCATCGGCTTCCCGCTCCGCCGGCGCCAGGGTGCGCTCGGCCTCCGCCAGCCGCTTGGCCAGCAGCAGGGACACCGCCTGGTTGCTGCGGATCGTCCAGTCATTCGGCGCCACGATGCGCGCCTGCCGGTAGGCTTCCTGCGCGCGGGCCGTGTCGCCCAGCATGTCGAAGGTCAGCGCCAGCCCCGCATGCGCGCCGGCATGGCGCGGCGACAGCGCCCGCGCGCTGGTGAAGGCCGCTTCCGCCGCCGCCAGGTTGCCCGCGCGCAGATGCATGCTGCCCAGCCGCACCAGCCGCTCCGGGCTCGTGCCATCCAGCTCGATCACCCGCTGCAGCGCGGCGGAGGCTTCGGCATGCAGCCCCGCGGCTTCCGCCGCATCCGCCAGCCTCGCCTGGGCGATCCGGTCATCCGGGCTGGCCTGCGCGGCGGCGCGCAGCTGGTCCAGCGGCCGGGGCGCGGGCACGGCGGCGGCCTGCGGGCGGGCCGCCAGCGGGTTCGGCAGGCGCGCGCATCCCGCCACCGTGACGACGCAGGGCAGGGCCAGCAGCAGGATGCGCGCCAGGCGGCCCAGGCGGCGGGGCGATGCGGGGGAAAGGGGGCGCATGGGCGGGTGAAAGGCTCCGTCGCTGGGTTCCGCGGCGCGGCGCGGCCCGCTCTCCGCCGGACCTTGCCGTGGGGTGGTGCGCATCACAAGCCCTGTGATGGGGCGGGCGCGATCACTGCACGATCCGCAGGTTGGTGAGTTCGTTGGCGATCAGCTGGAAGGTCGGCCGCAGCTGGTCCGGCGTGGTCACCAGGTAGTAGTTGGCCGGCGCCGTCGCGCAGTTCTGGTACAGCGTGCGCGTCGCCGTGCTGACGGAGCCCGAGGTGTTGACCACCATCGTGTAGATCATCACCCCGTTGTTCTTGATGGTGGTGCACAGCGCGGCAAGGCGGTTGTTCAGCTCCGCCGTCGCCTGCGCATTGGTGCCGATGCCGCTGCCCAGCCGCCGCTCCGCCAGCCGCCCATAGCCCGTATAGTCCGCATTGCCGGAGATGGCGGGCCCGCCCGCCGCCACCACCACGCTGCTGGTCTGGGAGGAGGAGGGGCAGGCCACCGGCTGCACCGGCATGCTCGGCCCGGGCGCGGCGAAGCCCGCGCCGGAATTGGGGAAGGAATTGCTGTTCACCGACGTGATGGTGCAGTCGCCGGGAAAGCCGTTCGGCGAATCGAACCAGTTCTGGTCGCCATCGGTCATCATCACGATGACCTTGCGCATGTTCGGCGTGTTGTAGGCCAGCGGCAGCGACGTCGCCTGGTTGTCCGGCGCGGGGCCCAGGTTCCAGGTGCCGCGCCAGCGCGGGCTGAGCGTCCACCACCCCGCCAGCAGGCCGAGATTGCCCATCGTGCCGCCCCGGTTGGTGGCCCGCATGCTCTGGATCGTGTCCAGCACCGCCGTCTTGCTGGTGCTGAGCGGCAGCACGGGCGTGGAGGGGCAGCCGGAATTGGGGCCGACCTGGTAGTTGCCGCGGTAGGAGAACCAGGATTCGGTGATCGCGTCCGTGCCCGTCGTCGTCGCGTTCCACAGCCGCCGCGCCCAGTCATTGTCCCCCGGCACGCGGTTGCCGTTGCGCGTGTAAACGCCGAGCGTGGAGGGCCAGTAGAAGGGGCGGAAGGGCACCTCGGACGGCGTGTAGTCGTTGCGGTCGCCATCGGTGGGCGCGCCCGCATAGCCGACCCGCGCCTCGACGCAGCCCCACCAGGTGGTCGGGCTGAAATTGGCGTTGAGGTTCGCCCGCGACGTCGCATCCAGCCAGGCGGTGCGCGTCGGGGCCAGGTTCACGGTGGTGGTGAAGGGCACGACGGAGACGTAGAGGTTGCGCTGCGTCTCGTTGTTGCCGAAGACGATGTTCACCAGGTCCGCCGCCGCGACCCGCATCAGGTCCGCGTTGTTGTTGACGGCGGAGATCACCTGCCCCGGCGCGCGCGGCACGCTGGTGATGGTGCAGTTGGTGGAGGTGCGGTTGGACGGCAGCGTGCAGTTCGTGTCCATCGAACCGGTGATGTCCAGCACCAGCGCCAGCTCCAGCCCCGTATTCGCGCGCTGCGCGCGGGCGGAGGCGCGCATGGTGAAGGTGTTCACGCCGATCAGCTTGGCGAAGGATGTCGGCAGCTGCGCGCTGGCCGTGACCTGGAAGGTCAGCAGGTCCACCGCCGTCAGCGTCTCCAGCCGCACGCTGGAATCGAGGAAGCTGGTCCAGCGCTGCGTCAGCCCGGTGGCCGGCGTCCAGGCGGGCTGGCCGGGCGCCGGCTGCTTCACCGTCATGTTCGCCCAGAACAGGGAGGAGACCTCGTTGTCCCGCGTCGCGGCGGCCACGGCGATGTTGCGCGCCCCGGCCAGCGCCGCGGCATCCAGCGCCGCGGTCAGCCGCGAATAGACCAGCCAGGCGCGCATGCCATCCACCGCGACGGCGGTGAAGCCGACCAGCGGGATGGTCGCCCAGGCCACCATCAGCGCCAGCCCGGCGCGCCGGTCGGCGCGCAGCCCGCGGAACAGCCGCCCGATCACGCGGGGCAGCCCCCGCTCAGCGCGCTGAGCGTGCCGATGCGCGGCCGCACCAGCGCATAGGTGCGGATCGGCCCGGGGTCCGGCACCTCGATCCGCAGGAACTTCGTGATGGTCGCCAGCCGGACCAGCGTCTGCCAGGGGCGGGTGCCGTTGATCACCTCCACCACCACCAGCGTCTGGCCGCTCGGCACCACCAGGCCGTTCGGCAGCGTCCGCTGCCCCGCGATGGTGTTCGGCAGGCTGGAATCGCCCCGGCTGCAGGTCCAGGACAGCGTGTTGCCCGACCCGGTATTGCTCACCACCCCGATCAGCGTGCGCGCGCGCGAACTGGCATTGCCCGTCGCCGAATTGGCGGGGATGGGAGAGGCGATGGAATTCGCGGCGTCGAACAGCTGCCCGACGACGGCGGTCGTCATCGTCTCGTACTGCGACGTGATGTTGGCGATTTCCATCGCCGTGCGATCGAGCCGGTACCAGGTGCGCATGTAGAGCAGCGTCTCCGCCACCGCGACGAACAGCACCAGCATCGCCGGCAGCATGAGGGCGAATTCGAGGGAGGCGAAACCGGCGCGCCCGTCATCGCGTCGCATAGGGTTCGTTGCGGGAAATGACGGTGGTGGAATGCCGGAACAGCCCGTTCGGCACCAGGCTGCGCCCCACCGGCGTCAAGGCATTCGACTGGTACACGATGCGGTAGCGCACGATCTGGCCGGAGGTGCCGAGCCCCGGCGTCGCCACCGTCATCGACCCGATGGAGGCGAAGGATTCCGTCGTCACCGTCAGGTTGGCGGCGACGATCGGCATGCCGGAGGATTGCGCGATGACGCGCGCCACGTATTGCGAACTCGTCAGCCCCGACGGCGCGGTCTGCCCCGTCGCCGCCCAGCGCGCGGCGACGCGCGTGCCGTGGTCGAGCCCCGCCCCGATGGCGAGCTGCCAGGCGATCTCCATCGTCATGGTCAGCAGGGTCAGGAACACCGGCGTCAGCAGCGCGAATTCGATGGTGTAGGAACCCCGGCGGCCCAGCCGCGCGAACAGGGTGCGCAGGCCCCTTACCATGACCGCAGCACCTGCAGGATGGCGGGGCCGCCCACCACCAGGAACAGCGTCGGCAGGATGAAGACGATCATCGGCACGGTCAGCAGCACCGGCAGCCGCGCGGCCCGCGCCTCGAACCGCGTCAGCTGCTCGCCGCGCATTTCATGCGACAGGGTGCGCAGCGCCACCGTGATGGGCGTGCCGAACTGCAGCGACTGCGCCAGCATCACCGCGACCCGGCGCATCACGTCGAGCCGCGTGCGATCCGCCATGTTCATCAGCGCCGCGCGGCGATCCGCCAGGATCCGCAGCTCGCTGCCGCACAGCGAGAGTTCGGCCGCGATCGACCGGTTGGCGGGCGCGATCTCCACCGAGACGCGGTCGATCGCGCCTTCCAGCG
The DNA here is from genome assembly GCF_016805305.1 of Falsiroseomonas ponticola. Classification (GTDB taxonomy): domain Bacteria; phylum Pseudomonadota; class Alphaproteobacteria; order Acetobacterales; family Acetobacteraceae; genus Falsiroseomonas; species Falsiroseomonas ponticola. Next base: position 429,617 of record NZ_JAERQN010000005.1, read on the forward strand.
AAAGCCCCGCCTCCGTGCAGATCACCATCAGGTCCAGCGCGTCCGGCAGGCCCTGCTCCAGCTCCTTCAGGTAGCGCTTGCGCAGGCGCTTGGCGACCAGGTCAGGGATCAGCATGCCCGCCACCGCGGCGATGGCCAGCAGCATGCCCTTCAGCGGCTGCTGCACCTCCGCCACCGTCACCAGCACGAAGGTGAAGGCCGGCACCGCCACCAGCATGGCGATCTTGGCGCCGAGGAAGACCGGCAGCGCGCCGCTGCTGCGGAAGCCCGCCGCCGACAGCGTCTGTTCCAGGTCCGCCACCGTGCGGGGGGAGAGGATGCCCGCCTTCGTCAGCGCGGAGCCGAGCCGCGCGAAGCCCTGCAGCACCGCGCGCTTCAGGGACCAAGGCACCGCCACCTGGTCCACGCCGACGCTGCGCTGCACCGCCAGCAGCCGCGTCGCCACACGCTGTTCCGCCCGCAGCGTGCGCGCCAGCACCAGCCCGACCAGCGCGACCAGCATGCCCGCCAGCAGCATGACGATGGCGAGTTCCCGCGTCATGACAGGGACTTCTTGATGATGCCCTGCATGCTCAGGATCCCGAACAGCAGCATGCCGATGGCCAGCGCCAGGATTCGCTGGCCGCTTTCGTCGTTGATCAGCACCGCGGCGTAGGAGGGATTGAGCAGCGCGATCAGCCCGCCCGCGCCGAAGGGCAGCCCGGCCAGGATGGCGGCCGAGGTCCGCGCCTCGGAGGCCAGGGCCAGGCCGCGCGCGCGCAGCGCCACGCGCTTGCGCACCACATCGGCCAGGTTCTCCAGGGTCTCCGACAGCCCGCCGCCGGTCTGCGCCTGCAGCGACATGGCGGTGGAGAAGAAGCGGTATTCCGGCACGCCGTTCTTCAGCGCCGTCTCCTCCAGCGCCCGGTCGAAGGGCATGCCGATGGAAAGGCGGTCGGCGATCTTGCGGAACTCCTCGGAGGTCGGCATCGGCGCCTCCTTCGCCACGGTGCGCATCGCCTCCGTCGCGGGGATGCCGATGCGCGTCGCGCGGATCACCAGGCCCAGCGCATCCGGCAGCTGGATGAACAGCCGCCGGCGATGCTGTTCGTGGAAGCGCGCGAACATCACCCGCGCGGCGAACAGCCAGGCCGCCGGCGTCGCCACCAGGATCGCCTCCCCCGCGATCACCGCCACCATGCCGAGCCCGAGCCGCGCCACGACCAGCGACAGCACCAGCACCAGCCACCAGGGCAGGGGGTAGTGGTGGCGCAGTTCCGGCGCGATGCCGAACAGCGCCGCCGCCTTGGCCGCCAGCGGCGACCGCGCCATGGTCGCGGCCAGGCTGGGCCGCGCCGCGCGCACCGTCACGCTCTGCAGATGCGGCGCCACCACGGAAGCCAGCCGCGCCTGCCGCCTGTCCGCGCGGCCGAGCGCGGACAGGCCCAGCACCACGCCGATCGCCAGCGCGGCGAAGAGCACCCCGCCAACCAGGATCAGCGTGCCGGGCGTCATCGCTCTGGCTCGTCGAAGGCGGCCATCCAGGCGCGCTCCAGCCCGAAATAGGCCAGGCGCTGGGAGAAGGCGGGACGCGCGCGGTTGACGCGCCAGCGCACCTTCAGCCGGCCATCCGCATCCTCGCCCTCATGCTCCGCCAGGAAGATGTCATTGAGGGTGAAGACCTCGCCCTCCATGCCCACCAGCTCCGTCACCTGCGTCACGCGGCGCACGCCGTCGCGCTGGCGTTCCACCTGCACGATGAGATCGACGGCGCTGGCGATCTGCGTGCGCACGGCGCGCGTCGGCAGGCCGAAATTGCCCATCGTCACCATGTTCTCGATGCGGATCAGCGCGTCGCGGGAGGTATTGGCGTGGATCGTGCTCATGCTGCCGTCATGGCCCGTGTTCATGGCCTGCAGCATGTCGAAGGCCTCCGCGCCGCGGCACTCGCCGAGGATGATGCGGTCGGGCCGCATGCGCAGCGCGTTGCGCACCAGGTCGCGCTGGTTGATCTCGCCCCGGCCTTCCAGCGAAGCCGGCCGCGTCTCCAGCCGCACCACATGGGGCTGCTGCAGTTGCAGCTCCGCCGCGTCCTCCACGGTGATGACGCGCTCGCCCGGGTCGATCAGCCGGCTCATCGCGTTCAGCAGCGTCGTCTTACCCGAACCCGTACCGCCGGAGATGATGACGTTCAGCCGGCACTGGGAGGCGATCTGCAGGATCCGCGCCATCTGGCGCGGGATCGACTGGTTCTCCACCAGCTTGTCGAAGTCGATCAGCTTGCGGGAGAATTTGCGGATCGAGAGGCAGGGCCCGTCCAGGGCCAGCGGCGGGAAGACGATGTTGATGCGGCTGCCATCCTGCAGGCGCGCATCCACCATCGGGCTGCTTTCGTCGACGCGCCGGCCGACCGCGGCGGCGATTCGCTGCGCGATGTTGGCCAGGTGCTGCGAATCGCGGAAGCGGACGCCGGAGAGCGTGACCTTGCCGCGCTGCTCGATGAACACTTTCTCCGGCCCGTTGACCATGATGTCGGTCACGGTCTCGTCGTCCAGCAGCGGCTCCAGCGGGCCGAGGCCCAGCATGTCGTCCACCAGCTCCAGCGCCAGCTGGCGCTGCTCGCGGGCGTTCAGCTGCCGGCGCTGCTCGGTCGCGATCTCCGCCAGCAGCCGCTCCACCTCCGCCGCCAGCCGCTCATGCGGCATGTCCGCGACCATGGCGGGATCGACCCGCTGCAGGCACAGCGTGCGCAGCTCCGCCATCACCGGGTTGGCGCCCGCCGTCGCCGCCTGGCGCGGCCGGGGCGAGAAGGCGGAAGGGGAGGGCGCGGCCGCGGGCGGCGGGGGCGGCGCCAGCGTCGCCACCGGCGCGGGTGTCGCGTCGCTCCGCCGGCGGCCGAAGGTGGGGGTGGCGAAGCCGCTCATTGGCGCAGCAGCTTCCGCAGCTTGGCCAGGCGGCTGCCGATGCCGGGCGGTGCGGCGGATGCCGCGCCGCAGGCCACGGCCACGCGCGCGATGCCGTCCCGGTAGGCGCCCTGCACGGGCTGGCCGAGCGTCGCCGCTTCCTCCACCTTCCGCGCCTGGTCGGGGATCACGACGTCCGGCTCCTGCTTCATCGCCTCGGTGATCCGGGCGACAGGCAGCCCGCCGGGCCGCCCCGCGCGGTTCAGCACCAGCAGCGGCCTGCTGGCCTGGCCGCTGCCGGGCGGCAGCATCAGCAGCCGCAGCGCATCCCGCACGCAGGCCAGCGTCGGCTCCATGACGATCACGCGCTGCTGCGCGATGTCGAGCAGTTCGTGCCCGAAGCCCACGGGCTGGTAGGGCACGTCGGCCACGATGAAGTTGTAGCGCCGCCGCGCCAGGCTGATCAGCCGCTCCGCCGCGCCGGTCGCGTAGTTCACCGGGCTGCTCAGCTGCTCCTCCGCCGCCAGCACGTGCAGGCGGTCATTCACCGAATGGGCGGTGCGTTCCACGAACAGCTCGTCCACGCGGGCCGGCTGTTCCAGCGCGGTGCGCAGGCCGCCGCCCGCTTCCGCCGCCAGCATCAGCGCCAGCGTGCCGCGCTGCGTATCCGCATCCAGCGCCAGGCTGTGCCGCTTGGCGACATCGGCCAGGTACCAGGACAGGTTGGCCGCGATGGAGGAAGCGCCCACGCCGCCCCGCGCGCCGGTGATGGTCAGCAGCCGGCCGCCGCGCACCGTGCGTTCCTGCCGCTTGCGGGCGACGACGGCGCCGAAATTCTCCGCGATCAGCGCCGCCGTCAGCGGCTTGTACATGTAGTCCGCGACGCCGACGTTGCGCGTGATGTGGCGGTAGAAGCCGAGATCCGTGCGGTCCCCGATGACGAGGACACGGACATCGGGTTCCACCACCTCCGACAGGTCCTCCAGCGCCGCGAAGGGCTGGGGATGGCCGGTCAGGTCCACCAGCAGCGTCCAGGGCGTGGGCGTGGTGCGCAGCAGGGCGATGGCGGCGTTGATGTCGCCGCGGCGGAATTCCGAACCCGGCGGCGCGAGGTCGGCGAATCCCTCCCGCAGCGTCGCTTCCGTCGCGGCATCGGTCGCGAAGCAGATCAGCGGCTTGCGATCCGTGCGGAAGGAAGCGGCGGTCTCCTCCCCCGCCTCCGCCGCCAGCTTGTCGAAGGCGTTCACTGCGCGCCCCCGATGCCCGACGCACCCGCCATGCCCTGGGTGGTGGCGGAGGTCGGCAGGTTGCGCACGCGGTCCTGCAGCAGCCGCTGCACGGCGGAGGTCGCGAGTTCGCCCATCGCATCCGGCGCCGCCTGGCCCTGGGTGTAGTCCGTGGGCGTCGCCAGCATGCGGACCAGGTTGGCCTCGTTGGCGCCGTTCGGGCGCCAGTTGCCTTCCCGCGCGAAGGGGTCGGTCTGGGTGCCGGTGCAGGCGCCGGCCAGCAGCGCCAGGCCCAGGATCGGGGTGCGGAAGCGGCTCATGGCATCATGAACCCCGCCATGCCCGGCAGCCGGGGCGGCCCGCCGCGCGGCGAGCCGAGTTGGCGCGCCAGCAGCCCGCGATCCACGTCATCCGCCTGCAGCTGCCGGTCCGTCGGCGCGCGCAGCGCGTTCGGGTCCGTCGTGCCGCGCACGATGTAGGGGGTGATGATGATCACCAGCTCCGTCTCGTTGCGCTGGAAGCTGTCGGAGCGGAAGAGCTGGCCGATGATCGGCAGCTCCCCGATCCCCGGGATCGCCCGGCCGGTGGTGGTGGAGGCATCGGTCAGCAGCCCCGCGATGGCGAAGGACTGCCCGCTGCCGAGCTCCACCGTCGTCTCCGCCCGCCGCACCGTCAGCGCGGGGATCTGGATGGAGGCATTGCCGCTGGACAGCCGCACCGCGCCCTGCTCGGTCAGCTCGCTCACTTCCGGCCGCACGCGCAGGCTGATGCGGTTCGCCGCCAGCACCGTCGGCACGAAGGCCAGGCCGACACCGTATTCCTTGAACTGGATGGTGATGTTGCCGTCGCGCAGCCCGACCGGGATGGGGAATTCGCCGCCGGCCAGGAAGCTCGCGGTCTCGCCGCTCATCGCCGTCAGGTTCGGCTCCGCCAGCAGGCGGATCAGCCGGTCCCGCGCCAGCAGGTCGATCAGCGCGTTGATGTCGGGCGTGCCGTTGTAGGCGGCGGCGAGTCGCGAGGGGGAGTTGATCGCGCTGGTCAGCAGGTTCTGCGACGTCAGGTTCAGCGTGAAGCGCCCGACATTGCCGATGTTCTGCCAGTCGATGCCGATGGCGCGCGCCACCTCGCGCGATACCTCGGCGATGCGCACACGAAGGTTCACCTGCACCTGGCCCAGCACGACGAGGCGGTTGTCCAGCGTCTGGCCCTCCGCCAGGTGGCCGCGGGCGATGGCGACGGCCTGCTCGGCCTCGGCGGGGGTGTTCACCTCCCCCAGCAGCGCCAGGCCGCCCGGGCGCGTCTCGATACGCGCCGACCGGCTCGGCATCACGCGGGACAGCACGGCCTGCGCTTCCGGCGCGGTGAAGGCGGTGGGCCGCACCGTCACCTCATGCTGCGCCACCACCGTGCCTTCCGCGTCCAGCGCGGCGACGGTGGTGCGCCCCGGCGCGACGCCGAAGACGAAGAGGGAGGTCGGGCTCGCGGGCCGCACCTCCGCCACCCGGGGATCGGCCGCGAAGACCGAGGCGACGGGGCGGGAGGTCTGCACCACGCGGCCGGAACCGGCGCCGAGGGCGAGCGGCACGCCCCCCTGCACGACGGTGCCGCCGGGCGCCATGCCCGGCGTCGCGCCGGGCCGGGCCTGCGGGGGCTGGACCTGCTGCGGCTGCACCGGGGCGGGCGCCACGGTCTGCGCCGGCGCGAAGGCCGGCACGGCCAGCGCCGCGCCCACCAGCGCGGGCAGCAGGAAGGCGGAAAGCCGGGGGCGGAGGGAGGGGATCAGAACCGGAACTCCTCACGACGATTCCCGCCCAGGTGGACCTGGATCGGTCGCGGATTCGTGACCGTTCCCGGTGCCGCGCGCAACGCCGGAGAGACGTCGCCACCCCAGGTCACGGTGTCCTGCCCCTGTGCCGCCTCACCCTCCCGCGCAGCGGCGGCGCGGACGGTCAGGCTCAGCCGGCCCAGCCGCGCGGCGACGGCCAGGCGTTCCGCCGCATGCGGGGCCACTTCCAGCGTCACGGTGCGCACCTGGCGGTTGGCTTCCGGCCCGTCGCCGACGGCGCCCTGCACGATCGCCTGGTCGATGGCGATGACGCGGCTGTCGATCAGCACGGTCTGGCCGGCGATGCGGCGTTCCAGCGGCACCGTCTCGTCGCCGATCGTCTGCGTCAGCACCACGTCCACGCGGTCCCCCGGCCAGATCAGGCCGGAGATGCCGCTGATCGCATCCACGCCGATGGAGGCGGCGCGCATGCCGGGCGCCAGCAGGGCCGCCAGGAAGCCGCGGTCGCCCGGGCGCATCAGGTCCTCCGCCAGGAAGGGGCTGCCCTGGCCGACCGGGCGCAGCGCCATCTGGCCGACCAGCTCCGCGCGGGCCTGGGGCGTGTCCCGCCGCGCCTCCGGCGGCACCGTCGCGACATCCAGCTCGACGGAGGTGATGTCGTCCGGCCGCAGCAGGGACCCCGCGCGGATGGGCCGCGCGGCGGAGAGGAAGCTGCCGCGCACCGGGGCGGCCACCGCTTCCTCCACCGTCGGCGCGGGGCGCAGCCCGATCCAGGCGACGCCGAGGAAGCCCACCAGCCCCAGGATCAGGACGGAGAAGAGGGTGAAGCGGAGGACCATGGGACTACCTCAGCCGGCCAGCGTCAGCAGGACGCCGCCGCAGATCGCGACCCCGTAGGGCAGGGGACCGCCGCGGCGCAGGCGCCACAGCTCCGCGCGCCAGGCGCGGGCGGGCAGGGAGGTCGCGCGGGGGGGAATGGGAAGCGGCCGGCGGCCGCGGAACGCCAGGTAGACCAGGGCCAGCGCGCCACCCGCCAGCGCGACGGCGACCAGCATGTCCGCGACGGAACCCGGCGGCGGCAGCAGCGCGCAGGCGGCCAGCAGCTTCACGTCGCCCCCGCCCATGACGTGGTAGCGCCAGGCGAGCACCGCGACCGCGAAGACGATGACGAAGGCGAGGAGACCCCAGGCGAGGTCGCCCTCGGCGGCGCGCAGCGCCAGGCCGAGCAGGGCGACGAAGGCGGGGATGGCATTCGGGATGGTCCGCGCCACCACATCGTGCAGGGCCGCGGCGATCAGCGCGAAGGCGGCCAGGGCTGCGACGGCGTCCATCATGGACATGGGGGCGATTCCGGAATCCGGCGACGTCGAGGGGAACGCTACCCCGCCGCGCCACCGGGCGCGGCGGGGAAGGGGCAGCCGGTCAGAGCGTCAGCTTGGCGACGACGCTGGTGAAGAAGGTGCCGAGGCCGGTGCCCAGCGTGGTGAAGGCGGTGATGACGGCGGCGCCGAGGATGGCGGCGATCAGGCCGTATTCGAGGG
>NZ_JAERQN010000006.1 GCF_016805305.1 Falsiroseomonas ponticola
CACCCGTCTTCGCCAGAACCTTGGTGATCGCCGCCGTCAGCGACGTCTTCCCATGGTCCACGTGCCCGATCGTGCCGATGTTGCAGTGCGGCTTCGTCCGCTCGAATTTCGCCTTGGCCATCTGCCCTGTTCCCGCTCTCGACCGGGGCGTTCCCCGGAGATCTGTTGCTGTCCCGCGCGCAGACCGTGCCCGCTCGCCCGCGCGCGTGGAGCGGGTGAGGGGAATCGAACCCCCGTAGCCAGCTTGGAAGGCTGGTGCTCTACCATTGAGCTACACCCGCGCCGCGACGCCGGTATGCGGCGCTGCGCCGCCCGGTGGTTCCGGGTTGCGCCTCATGCGCGGCGGGCCTGGGGAGATATGGAGGGGGTTGGATTCGAACCAACGTAGGCTGAGCCAGCGGATTTACAGTCCGCCCCCTTTAGCCACTCGGGCACCCCTCCGCAGTCCGTCCCGGACCTGCCAGCTTGAGCGGGCGGGGCTTTGCCCGGTCGCGGCCCCGCTGTCAACGGCGCGCAGCGCGAAGAAGTGCCGCGCGGCCACGACAGGGATGAGCGCCCGCGATGCTGGACAGGGGGGGCCGCGGCGCGCGACATGGGGCCATGCCCCGCAAGCCCCCCGCCCCGCCCCGCCCGCCGCGCCGACCGGCCCCGCCGGGATCCCCCCAGCGGGCCCCTTCCGGCGGTGGAAAACCCGGCATGGGCGGCCGCCCGCCCCGCGCCGATGCCGCGCCCGCCGGCGATCGTTCCACCCGATTCGGGCCGCGCCCGCTGGTCGGCAAGCCGCATCGCCAGAAGGGCGCCGCGGGGCCGGAGGCCGCCGCCGAGCGCCCGCGCCCCAGGCCCGACCGCCCCGGCCCCAGTGCCGACCGCCCCGGCCCCAGGGCCGAGGCGCCGCGCTTCGACCGCCCGCGTCCCGAAGCCCCCCGCCCGCCGCGGGAGGAGCCGGAAGCCGCCGCCCCCGCCCCGCGCGGCCGCGACCGCCGCGGCATGGGCGATGCCAAGCCCCGCCCCGTGGAAGCCCCCGCCCCCGCCAGGCTGCCCCGCCCCTCCCCGGCCGCCATCGCGCGGGATGCGGCGCCGGGCGGCACCATCTGGCTGCATGGCCTGCACGCCGTCTCCGCCGCGCTGGCCAATCCCCGCCGCCGCCCGCGCCGCCTGCTGCTGACGGTGGAGGCCGAGGCCGCACTGGCGGAAACCCTGCCCAGGCCCTGGCGCATCCCGGCCGAGCGCGTGGAGAAGAACCGCTTCCAGACCTTCCTGCCGGAGGATTCGGTCCACCAGGGCGCCGCCCTGCTGACGGAACCGCTGCCGCCCCTGCCGCTGGAGGATTGCATCGCGACGCGCACCGGCCCCGTGCTGGTGCTGGACCAGGTGACGGATCCGCGGAATGTCGGCGCCATCCTGCGCTCCGCCGCCGCCTTCGGCGCCGCCTGCGTGGTCATGCAGGACCGCCACGCGCCGCCGGAGACGGGCGCCCTGGCGCGCGCGGCCTCCGGCGCGCTGGAACTCGTGCCCATCGCGCGGGAGGTGAACCTCTCCCGCGCCATCGTCAGCCTGCAGAAGGCGGGGTTCTGGGTGCTGGGCCTGGCTGGCGAGGGCAAGCGCACCCTGGCCGAGGGCGTGGCGCGGGACCGGCGCATGGTGCTGGTGCTGGGCGCGGAGGATGCGGGCCTGCGCCGCCTGCAGCGGGAGACCTGCGACGAGCTGGTCCGCCTGCCGATGGCGCCCGGCGTCGAAAGCCTGAACGTGGCCGCCGCCGCCGCCGTGGCCCTCTACGAGATCGCGCGCGGCCAGCCGGAACCGGCGGCCATCCCGGCCGATGCCGGGGACGAGGAGGAGAGCGAGGAATGACGAGCAGAGCCGCCACCGCCATCCTGGACGTCCGGCATGGCCGCCGGCTGCTGGCCCCGCTCGGCGATGCCGCGCCCGCCGATGCGGCGGCCGGCTATGCCGCGCAGCGGGAAGTCGCGGCGGCCATGGGCGCGGTGCCGCCCGCCGGCTTCAAGATCGGCGCGACGACGAAGCAGATGCAGGCCTATCTCGGCCTGACGGGCCCGGCCGCCGGCTTCGTGCCCGCGGCCGGCCTGCACGCCACCCCGGCCCGGCTGCGCTTCGCCGATTTCGTCAATCCGGGCGTGGAATGCGAGGTCGGCCTCCGGCTCGGCGCCGACATCCCCTTCGGCCCCTGCACGCGGGAGGCGGCGGCGGCGGCGGTGGCGGAGGTCTTCGCCGCCATCGAGATCGTCGAGAAGCGCTATGGCGACCTCGCCGCGCTCGGCACGCCGACGCTGATCGCGGACCAGGTCTTCCACGCCGGCGGCGTGCTGGGCGCGCCGCGGGAGGGGTGGCGGGAGCTCGACCTCGGCGCCACGCGCGGGCGGATGACGGTGGGTGGCGGCCTCTATGGCGAAGGCGTGGGCGCCGACCTGCTCGGCCATCCGATGGAGGCGCTGGCCTGGCTCGCGGGCTCTGGCGCGGCGGAGGTCTTCGGCGGGCTGAAGGCGGGGCAGGTGGTCTTCCTCGGCTCCGTCACGCCGCCGGCCTGGATCGAGGGGCCGACGAAGGTCACGGTCTCCTTCGACACGTTGGGGGATGTCTCGGTCGAATTCACCTGAGGGGGGCGCGGCGTTCATCATCGCGCAACCCGGCGCGGGCATTCTGCTCCTGCCGCGACCACCCGGGCGGCGACTCGCCAGAAAGGCATCCTCTCACGGGAAAGCCATGCGAATCGCCAACTGGAACAACCTGCCCGAGGACCTGCAGCTCGTGCTGTCGCGCGAGGCGCTGCGGCGCGCGGCGGAGACGCTCGCGGAACATGCCGAGATGCTGGCCGAGGAGATGGAGAGCGGCACGCTGTCCGACCGCGGCGGGCCGGATGCCCTACGGCTCTTCGCCGCCGTGGTGCGCGCGACCAACGACGACGCCTTCGGTCAGGTCGGCCACGCCTGACCCGGCGAGGGGCGCCGCCTGGAACACCCAGGCGGCGAAGCCGCGCCGGGCATCGCGCCAGGCCGCCGGCGCCTCGCGCCAGGCCGGGTCGGCCCGCAGCGCGGCCAGCGCCGCCTCCACCTGCCGCGCGCCGTCGCGATCCGTGATGCCGAGCACGACGAGCCGGCGATAGCCGCCGGTCGCCACGGGCAGCGGCGCCGGCTCCATCGGGCGCAGCAGCAGCATCGGCTGGTCGGCCGGTGCCTCCCGCAGCGTGGCGACGACGATGCCGACGCCGTCATTGCCGCGCGGGACCAGCAGCAGGCTCTCCGGCCCCAGCGCGGGCGCCAGCGCGGCGATCGCGTCGCGATAGGCCTGGCGCGTCGCGGGATGCAGCGCCATGCCGGCGATGCCGGCGCCCTGCACGGCCAGCAGCAGGACGAGCCCCGTTAGCGCCGCGCGGGGATGGCGCTGCGCCACCGCGCCGGCGGCACCCGCCAGCAGCAGCGCCGCGAAGGGCGCGGCGAAGGCGAGGTAGCGCAGCTCCACCGGGGTGTTCCCCGCCATGGCGCCCAGCAGCAGCAGCCCCGCCGAGGGTGCCGCGAAGCCGCCGAGCCAGAGCCAGCGCGTCGGCCCCAGCCCGCGCCAGCGCCAGGCGACGACCACCGCCCCCGCCAGCAGCAGCCCCGCCAGCGCGGCCCCCAGCCCGAGCCGCGCCACGCCCTCGGCATAGAGCGGCAGGCCGCCGAACAGGTTCGCCGCATTGAACTGGCCGAGCAGCTTGAGCGCGGGAAGCAGGGCGAAGGGCTCGAACTGCTCCGGCCGGCTGCCGCGCTGGGGCAGGAAATAGGACAGGTTGGCGAGTTGCAGCGCCAGGAAGGGCAGCGCCGCCGCCACCAACAGGCGCAGCCGCGCCCAGCCGAGACCGGGGGCGACCAGCAGCCACCCCAGCAGCGCCGCCGCCGGAAAGGCCGCGAGGTAGTTGGTGAAGGAGGCGAGCCCCGCCGCCAGCCCCGCCGCGCCGGCGGCGACCAGCCCCGCCGGCGCGCGGCCGCGCCGCCAGGCCAGCACCACCGCCAGCGCCGCCAGCCCCAGCAGCAGATGCGCCAGCGCGAAGCCCCGCGCCACGCCGCCGGTATAGGCGAAGCCGTAGGACAGGGCCGTCAGCAGCCCCGCGGCCAGGGGCGGAATCCCCACGACCCGCGCCGCCGCCATGAAGGCCGCGACCGCGCCGACGGCGCAGAGCATGGAGAAGGCGCGCAGCGCGCCGAGCCCGGTGAACCCCCCCTCCCGCAGCAGGCCGGCGGCCCAGAAATAGAGCGGCGGATGCACATCCGTCTCCCGCAGCTGGCGCGCGACCTCCGCGGGCGGGACCACCGCCGCCAGCACGGGCGCGGCGTCCCTCGGCGTGAACGGCGCCTCCGGCCAGGCGGGGCGTGGAACGGGCGAGGTGACGAGGCTCGTATAGCCCTCGTCATACTCGGCGGAGCGCAGCACGGCGCCGCCGCCGACGGCCAGCGTGGCGATGAACAGCACGATGGCCAGGGCGGCGCGCGAGCCGCCCTGGCGCAGAAGGGCCGGAACCATGTGGCGAAATCCCCGCGATACCGTTGCGCAAGACGCGGCGGCGGGCGGGACGATGCCCGGGGGCGCAACAAGATGGCGTGACCCCGCACCCGATTCGCGGGCGGCGCGGTCGCGCGGAAACGGTTGAGAAGCACCCCGCGCCGCGCTAGTGCTGTGGCGGCGGCCGGGTTAGCACAGCGGTAGTGCAGCGGTTTTGTAAACCGAAGGTCGGGGGTTCGATCCCCTCACCCGGCACCATGTTGCAGCGGTGCCGCCTTTGCTAGGGCCACGCTGCCTATGGCAGCTAGACCGCTCCGATCGCGGTATCGATTCGCATCGGCCACCCCCGCTTGCGCCTCGCGCACCGTAACGCGGTCCAATCGTCCTTAAATGACCTCCGTACTTCAATCGGCACGCGACCGCGCTACCATCGACCCGGACGCGCTCGCGTGCCTAGCCCACGTCAGGAAAGCTAACCCAGCAGATCTGCCACTCCTAAGCGGCGCTTACTGTGGCGCCGCGTCGCTGCACGCCTCAATACTTTGCGAAACGCAGTTAGCCAGCACAACTGCCGAAATAACGACACACACGAAACGCACTTATTTGGCTTTCTACATCAAGCTTGCCAAAGACGGCTTGCATGTCTACCATCCCTCAGCAGGCACAGCAGGTAGCTTCACGATGCTCACAATCGGAAAAACACGACTTCACCCCTCTATCATTGAAAATTTCCATCTCACCGAAGTCGCGGTTAATATTCAGGCAACCAACACGCAGTTCTGGCTCCGTACTGGGGAAACCGATCAGAAGGTTTTCGAAAAAGTATTTATCAAGAACGAGTACGAGCCGCGGCAGCCGTACACAGCGAAAGCAGGTGACGAGGTCAGGACCATCATCGACGCTGGCGCCAACATAGGATGCGCCACGGTGTGGTTTAAGTCGCGCTTTCCCAACGCCCGCATCATCGCAATCGAACCCGATCCGTCCAACTTCGAACAGCTTAATCGTAACTGTGGTGGCATTCCGGGCGTCGAGCTTCTACTGGGCGCGCTGTGGGGCGAGGATACAAGCCTGGACCTACAGTTCGCAACTGGACGAGGGTCGCTCGGCTCCTGGGGCACGCGCACCTTGCCTGCCGATACAAGTAAGGTCGCCGAGATGCGTACACTGGCGTACACAGTCGATACATTGATGCAAAAATACAGCCTGGACACGATTGACTGCCTTAAGATCGACATCGAAGGCGCCGAGAAATCGGTGTTTGAAAGCATTCATCGCGACTGGCTTGCCAAGACAGCCGTTGTCGTTGCTGAGTTCCACGATCGTTTCCTCCCGGGTTGCACAGCGGCCGCCGATGCGGCCATGGCGGATCGCATCCAAAATAAATATCGTCGAGGCGAAAACTGGTTCTATCACATCGCGTAATGATTGCAGGCGCCGCAACCAGATGCGGGCTCGACGCCGTATCCTCTCGGCCGTGCCGTGAGCGCCGGTGTCTGTCGCTGGGAGCAGGCATTGTGATCCGCGGACTTCCGGTCGCGGGCGGCGCCGTCCGACCGCATCCGCGACGCCGGTAGCTCGCAGCCGACTACAAGGGCGGCGGCACGCCACCAAGGTCGCGGTACAAAGGCATCGCAAGCAGTTCTGGCCGGCCGGCATCAAGATGCTGGGCCAACTGTCGGCGATCGGCTCGCATCTGGGCAGCTCCGTCACGCACGGCCGGTGAATCAAATATGGGAAGCCCGGCAATCAGGGCAGCTTCGCTCGTGGCGATGGCCAAATGCACGGGCGGCTTAGCGAGGTAACGGAAATAGCCGATATAGGGCCAGCTATGCTCAATGCCCGTCCGGTGCTGGATCATTAACAGCGAGCCAGAGTAGTAGGCGCATTGATAGGTGCCGCCGCCCTGAGCGCTGATGAAGTGATACGACCTGGCGTAGATTGCGTTTTTTACGAGGTTGATGTCCGGACAACCGCCCTTCGCAATGTGCTCGTCGAAAATATCGTCGAAGCTCAGGACGTTGGGATATTCGAGCAACAAGGCAGCGTCTTGGAAATCCGCGACAAATGCGTTACGGTCATGCGAATATGTCTCGCCAACTGGCTTCAACCCGTGCCTAATATACACAATTTGGTAGACAGAAGAGTACGCTTCGAAGATCGAGCGCAGCGACTTCAGCGTCAAGTAGTTGATCGGCTGCCTAAACTTCCATTCCCTATTGTATTTGTTGTGGACAACAAGAATAGGCCTGCAACCATTAAGTCGTGACGAACGCAAATCGGCCTGCGAGAACAATGCTCTTAAATCAGGATAGCTGTGATGAGCGCAGGGTGCATAGGTGCGGTCAAAAGTGTCCTCGTGCCTGATGGGCAGCCATCGAGGACGCTGGTCCAGCCTTACCCAGCCCCGGGTGTCATCCTTCTCAATAAAACGCTTGCATGCGACATGCGCGTAAAAACAGCCCATTCCTTTGTAAGACTTGACGTAGCGGTCCCGCAGAAGGCCAGCTTCCGAGAGCCAGGTCACAAACGGCAGGAAGATGATCAGTTCAGTGCCGAATTCACCGCTGTACTCCAGCGTTTCGGGCAGACCATCGTAGGCGGCGGTTTCGGCAACCAAGGCACCATCCTTCGATCCATGCGCTGTCGCGCGCCTTTGACCAGCACTGCTGTACCGTTGTTTGCTGTTTGCGACGCTGTCAAGCGCCTCGCCCTCAGGGTTGTCCGACGGAATCGGACCGCCGGGCCGACACCCACCCGGCTATCGATCCGAGAACGCCGATCCAGTTTCGGCAGATGGCGTCGGTCGAGAAGGCCTCGGCTCGCCGGCGACCGTTTGCGATCATCGCCATGTACCGAGCAGGGTCGGACTTCAGAGCTCGTGCCGCTTCAAGACAGGCCTCGGGCGTCACCGCCTCGATATAGTCGAGATCGGATTGGCGGAGGGCCTGATAGGCCGATTCAGGGCCGAGAATAGCCGGCGTCCCAGCAAGCCATGCATTGACTAGCTTCGTCGGCGGCTTGTGGTCATAGCTCCGCTCGCCATCACGGAGGGCGATGATGAGGTCGACGCCGCTGTAATCCGCCCAAGCATCGTCGCGAGCGACCGTATAAGGTGGGCGCGTGCCCCTAACCGCGGACAGTGGCTTGAAATCCCAGGTGATACCGGCCTGCTGCAGCGCTTCCATGAACGCCGGTCCCGTGAATGCTGGGTGAACTGCGAAGGCCTTGGCAGAAGCGACTTCGACCCTGCTTCCGCGATCCGCCGGCCGCAGCTTCAAGCCCGGCTGCGGCCAGTGATGCACGAAACGCTCGCGTTCCGATAGAACTTGAGTTTCATTCTGGACGATCTCGAAGTCCGCCTGGGTACAGGGGCTACGATCGGCTCTTATGCTGACCGTCGCCGTGCGCGCACGATCCGTGAGGTGCGCGCACATCCTTCCAAAGAAGTCGGAATGCGTGATTGCGACCCCTGGCGGGATGGGTTCGCCGACCGACAACTGGACATCGAAGCCCGCCTTCTTCAGCCTCAGGTAGGTCTGCAGAACCCACGCCGTCACGCCAGTAACGAAGTATTCCGGCTGTTTGTCCGGCGACATAGTCCGGAGATCAGCTGGCCATCCCTTTTTGGGGGGGCGCATAAAGAATGTGAACAACACTGACCTCCGTTGAGGCATGGCATGAGCTGTCGCAAGACGACCAAGCGCCGAGCCGCGCCAGCGCTGCCGGTGGCCGTCAGCAAGACAGGAGATATACCGGATCGCAGACCGCCGCCAAGCGCCCGCCCGGCCAGTGACTTAGAGACCGTTTGAGAACACCGGCGGCTGAGGATCCGCGAGGGGTTTTTCGTGCTGGGCAGGAGCCGGGCGCAGCCGATGCTGGTTGCATCGGCAAGTCCGGCGACGCACCCGGCGCGGAAAAGCCCAGCGAAACCGACCCGCCGGTGTTCTCAAACGGTCTCTTAGCAGCCTAGACGCCAAGCAGGCCGGTGCCCGGGATCGCCGGCCCCCACCTACCCCACCACCTCAATCGGCGCGGCATCGATGGCGGCCGGTCGGCCCGGGCGGGGGAAGCGCAGGCGCCAGACCAGGCCGTCCGCGCGCATCTCCTGCTCCGCCCGGCCGCGCAGATCATGCGCCACGCAGCGGTCGATCAGCCGGCCGCCGAAGCCGCGCCGCGCCGACTGGGCGACCGGCAGGGCGGCCGCCTCCTCCCATTCCAGCGTCACCAGGTCTTCCTCCGCCAGGCGCCACTGGATGGAAACGCGGCCGCTCGCGCCCGGGCGCAGCGCGCCGTGCTTGGCGGCATTAGTCGCCATCTCATGCAGCACCAGCGCCATGGCCAGGGTCTGCTTGGCGGGCAGCGGGATGGACGGGCCCTGCCAGCGCACGATCTCCCCGAACGGGGCGAGGGTGGAGGCGATGAGGGCGGACAGCTCCACGGCGCCATCGGCGGATTCGAACAGCGCGTCCTGCGCGCGCGCCAGATGGTTCAGCCGGCCTGAAAAAGCCTGCTTGAACTGCTCCAGCGTCTCGCTCTGCGCCAGGGTCTGCGACGCCACCGCCTGGACCACCGCCAGCGCGTTCTTCACGCGGTGCCGCAGCTCCGCCGTCAGCAGCGCCTGCTGGCGTTCGGCATGCCGCCGCGCGCCGACATCGAGGAAGGCGGCGACCGCCATCCTCTCCCCGCCCGCGGCGGCGACGGCGGCGGCACTGACGGAGAGCGCGGTCTCGCTGCCATCGGCCCGCCGCAGCGGCAGCTCCAGCCCCTCCGTCGCCACGCCCTCCGCCACCGCGCGCCGCAGCGGCTCCGCCATCGGGTCGGAATCGGGACATTCGTTCGGGAGAGGCAGCAGGGCCTGGGCGCGGGCGTTGCGATAGGTCTCGCGGCCGGAGGGGATCTCCGCCAGCACCACCGCGACCGGCATCTGGTCCAGCACCGCGCGCAGCCGTGCTTCCTCCTGCCGCAGCTGCTCCTCCCGCAGCGCGACGGCATCCGCCATGGCGTTGAAGCCGGCGGCGAGGCGCCCGACCTCCCACCCCTGCGTCGCCTCGCTGCGCGCGCCGCGGTCGCCAGCGGTCCAGCGGCGCATCGTGTCCAGCAGCCGGTCCACCGGGTCGCGCAGCGCCAGCCGCCCGAAGACCCAGGCGGCGGCGAGGGCGGAAGCGAGGCCGGCCAGGATCATCAGCACCGCGCGGCGCGTCGCGCGGTCGATCTCCGCGAAGGCGGCGGCGGTGCCGTAGCCGGCGCTGACATAGAGGCCCTGCACCGGCGGCACCGCGGCCGGCAGGTAGGCCAGGATGCGATGCGTGCCGTCCTGGCTCGTCACCTGGAGGACACCGGGCTCCGGCGCGTTCACCAGCTGCCGGAAGGCGTCGGGGATGCGGGTGGCGATGAAGCGCTCCGCCTGGGGGAAGCGGGCCACGATGACGCCGTCCCGGTCCGCGACGGTGACGGAGCCATCGGGCGGCAGCGCGCCCTCCACCACCAGGTTGGCCGACAGCCAGGCGGCATCGAAGCTGGCGATGGCGACGATGGCGGGCTGGCCGGCTTCCAGGATCGGCAGGGCGACGGGCAGGAAGGGTGGCCGGCCGCCCGTGGTGATGAGCTCGCCGACCTGGAACTGCCCGGTGGCGATGGCGGCGCGGAAATAGGGGCGCTGCGCGATGCTGGGGGGCGCGGCGGCGCCGATGGAGTTGCACAGCATCTCGCCCGACGCATTGGCGATGCCGATGGAGCCGTAGCGTTCCATCCGGCCCGTCAGCGCGGCCAGCCCCTCCGAGCAGCCGGGGAAGCCGCCGTTGCGCAGATGCGCCTCCCCCACCGCGGCCAGCATGCTGCGCGCGCCTTCCAGCAGCCGGCCGAGTTCGGAGGCGGATTGCAGGGCGAAGCGCCGGGCCTCCTGCTCCACCCCCGCGATGCGGGCCTGCCGGAGCGCGACCTCGTGCCAGGCCTGGATCGCCAGAGCGGGCAGGACGGCGGCGGCGCAGAGCGCAATGATGCGCGACGACAAGCGCATGCGGCGCCGGCTCTCCCCAGGGCGCGAGTCGCTCGCGCCGTTGGCGATACTCTCCCATGGCGAACCAGCGCCGTTGCGTCACAAGCGCGTGGCCCCGGGCCGCGAAGGGCCCGGGGGATTTTCAACTCCTGGCTGTATTTTCAAGCCAGGATCGCGACAGCCTCAGGCGACGTCGCCGCGGCGGTCACGCAGCGGGTCATTCGCGCCCGGCAGCGTATCCGCCATGCGCGTGCCGCTGGGATGCACCACGCCAGCGGTGCTGCCGGTGGTGGCGGCGCCCAGCATCGGGTCCGCCGGCACGCCGCCGGCCCAGCCGCCGTCGCGCCACTCCGCCTCACGCCGTTGCATGTCCACGGGGTTGCGCGCTTCCAGGATGCGCTCGGCCTCCGCCGCGCGGGTGTCGTCGGTGCGGACGACGACCAGGTGGCCGCCGCGGCGCACGCCCTCGCTGTAGGACGCCGCCGTGTCTTCCGGCAGGCCGGAGGAGGTGAGCGCGCCGAGCAGCCCGCCCGCGGCGGCGCCGACGCCGGCGCCGGTCAGCGCGGCGATCAGCCAGCCCGCCGCCACCACCGGGCCGATGCCCGGGATGGCGATGGCGCCGAGCCCGGCCAGCAGGCCGGCGCCGCCGCCGACCACCGTGCCGAGGGTGGCGCCGGTGCCGGCGCCGCTGCCTTCGGAGCCCCTGACGGAATCGCCACCGGCCACGGAATCATTGGCGGCATCGGCATCCTGGTTGCCCATGTAGGTGACGTCGTCATGGGCGAAGCCGGCTTCCTCCAGGTCCCGCACCGCGGCATGGGCGGTCATGGAGGTATCGAACATCCGGGCGATCGTACGCGAAGCCATGGTCGTATCTCCTTGAAATTGGCTGGTCGAAGTGGCGCGGCCTACTGGGCGACGACGTTGCCCTGGTAGTCCAGCGCCACGCCGGTCTGCTGGCCGTTGCGCATGGCGCGGCCGCGCCAGATGCCCTGCTCGTCCAGGCGCAGCTCCTGCACATCGGTGAAGCCGGCATCGCCGATGCGGGCGCGCGCCTGGCCTTCCGTGAAGGAATTGGCGCCGGCGACGGGGGCCGCGGCGGTGCGGGGTTCCGTGTGCTGGGTGGTGGCGGCCGGCGGGTTGGTGCTGGCGCCGCCGCCCTGCGTGGCCGCGCCGGGCGTGGTCGCGCCGGTGCCGGTGGTGCCGGGGGTGGCGGGGTCCGCCGGCCGGGCCGGGGTGCTGCCGGGCGGATCGGCCTGCGCCCGCACCGCGGGTGCGGCGCCCGGCGTCATGCCCGGCGCGGTGCCGCCCGGCACGCCCGTGCCCTGCGCCGTCACGCCCGGGCGGGGGGAGGACGGATCGGCCGGGGAGGTGCTGCCCGGCAGCGCGCCGCCCGCCTGGGACTGCACGGCGCGATCGACCTCGGTATTCGTGGCGCCCATGCCGGGGGCCTGGTTGGCGCGGCTGCCGGGGGGCATCGGGCTCGGGTTCACCTGCTGGGCGGTCGTGCCCTGGCCGGCGCTGCCCGGATTGCCGGGGTTCATGCCCGGCGCCTCGCCCGCGCGGCTGCCCTGGGGCATGGAGGACGGGTTGCCGCGCTGCGGCGTGTCCGGCGTCTGCGGCGTGACGGATTGGGCGAGCGCCCCGGCCGCGGCGAAGCCGAGCGACGCCGCGACCGCGCCCGCGATGATGGTCTGCCTGTTGCGCATGATCTGGTTCCTCCTCCGGCGCGCAATGCGCCCTGTGGGGGAACAACGAAGCCGCACCGGGAATGTTCGTCGCGCTAGCGGCACGAGGCCGCACAGCGCCGCGAGCGGAAGGAAGTCCCGGTCAGTCCGGGATGCCGTCCCGGATCAGCGCGGCATTGGCGTAGCGGCCATCCTGCGTCACCTCCCGCCCCAGCCAGGCGGGCAGCGGCGGGTCGGCATCGGCCGATTCCATCTCCACCTCCGCCAGCACCAGCCCGGCCAGGGAAGCCGGCGCCTCGAACACATCGACGGTCCAGAGGTGGCCGGCATGGGGGACGGACCAGCGCGCCTTGGCCAGCGGCGGCGTGGTGCAGAGCGCCAGCATCGCCTCCGCATCCTCCGGCGGGATCGGGTATTCGAATTCGGCGCGGACCAGCCCGCCCGGGCCCTTCACGGTCAGGAAGGCCGCCGGGCCGGCGCGGCGGATGCGGATGGTGGCGCCGCCGGCGCCGGGGGCGGAGAGGTAGCCCTGGCGGATCGGCACGGCCGGGCCCTCGGCCGCCGCGCGCCATCCATCCCCCGCCACCAGGAACTTCCGCTCGATCTCGATGCCCATCGGCTCTCCCGGCGCGGGGAAAAGGCTACCGGAAGCCCGTGCCTGCGCCCACATTAGGGGGGCCATGAACGTCATGTCCCCCGTCCAGTTCATCCCCCAGAAGCGCCCGGTGCCGGAATCCGGCATCCCGCTGAAGGTCGTCTCCCCCTATGAGCCCGCGGGCGACCAGCCCACCGCCATCGCGACGCTGGTGGAGGGCATCCGGCGCGGCGAACGCGACCAGGTGCTGCTCGGCGTCACCGGTTCCGGCAAGACCTTCACCATGGCCAAGGTGATCGAGCAGGTGCAGCGCCCGACGCTGATCCTGGCGCCGAACAAGACGCTGGCGGCGCAGCTCTACGGGGAGATGAAGAGCTTCTTCCCCGACAACGCGGTGGAATACTTCGTCAGCTACTACGACTACTACCAGCCCGAAGCCTATGTGCCCCGCACCGACACCTATATCGAGAAGGATGCGCAGATCAACGAACAGATCGACCGCATGCGGCATTCCGCCACGCAGTCGCTGCTCGAACGGTCGGATGTGGTGATCGTCGCCTCCGTCTCCTGCATCTACGGCATCGGGTCGGTCGAGACCTATTCGCGCATGGTGGTGAAGCTGGAGCGCGGCGGGCGGATCGAGCGCGACCACCTCATCAAGGGGCTGGTCGAGCAGCAGTACCGCCGCAACGACAGCGCCTTCCAGCGCGGCACCTTCCGCATCCGCGGCGAGACGGTGGATATCTGGCCCTCGCACCTCGAGGATCGCGCCTGGCGCGTGAACCTCTTCGGCGACGAGATCGACGGGCTGAAGGAATTCGACCCGCTGACCGGGGAGATCGGCGCGGAGATGGACCGCGTCTCCATCTACGCCAACAGCCACTACGTCACGCCGCGGCCGACGATGCAGCAGGCCATCGTCAGCATCAAGGCGGAGCTGAAGGAAAGGCTGGCGGAGCTGACGGCGCAGGGAAGGCTGCTGGAGGCGCAGCGCCTGGACCAGCGCACCACCTTCGATATCGAGATGCTGGAGACGACCGGCAGCTGCAAGGGAATCGAGAACTACAGCCGCTACCTGACGGGCCGCGCGCCGGGCGACCCGCCGCCGACGCTGTTCGAATACCTGCCGGAGAATGCGCTGCTGATCGTGGACGAGAGCCACGTCACCGTGCCGCAGATCGGCGGCATGTATCGCGGCGACTTCGCGCGGAAATCGATCCTCGACGAATTCGGCTTCCGCCTGCCGAGCTGCAAGGACAACCGCCCGCTGAAGTTCGAGGAGTGGGAGACCTATCGCCCCGACACCGTCTTCGTCAGCGCCACACCTGGCCCCTGGGAGATGGAGCGCACCGGCGGCGCCTTCGCGGAGCAGGTGATCCGTCCCACGGGCCTGGTCGATCCCGTCACGGAGATCCGGCCCGTGGAAGGCCAGGTCGATGACCTGCTGGCGGAGTGCAAGGAGGTGGCGAAGAAGGGCGGCCGCGTCCTCGTCACCACGCTGACCAAGCGCATGGCGGAGGACCTGACCGACTACATGACGGAGACCGGCATCCGCTGCCGCTACCTGCACAGCGATGTCGATACGCTGGAGCGGATCGAGATCATCCGCGACCTGCGCCGCGGCGTCTTCGACGTGCTGATCGGCATCAACCTGCTGCGGGAGGGTCTCGACATCCCGGAATGCGCGCTGGTCGCGATCCTCGATGCCGACAAGGAAGGCTTCCTGCGGTCCACCACCAGCCTGATCCAGACCATCGGCCGCGCCGCGCGCAACGCGGAAGGGCGCGTCGTGCTCTACGCCGACGTCATGACCGACAGCCTGAAGAAGGCGCTCGGCGAGACGGCGCGGCGCCGCGCGCGGCAGCAGGAATGGAACGAGGCGCACGGCATCACGCCGCAGACCATCCGGCGCGATATCTCCGACGTGCTGCAATCCGTGTACGAGCAGGACTACGTCACGGTGGAGGCGGTGGAGGGCGACAGCACCGCGGAATTCGTCGGCAAGGACCTGGGTGCGGCGATCCAGGAGCTGGAGAAGCGCATGCGCGCCGCCGCCGCCGACCTGGAATTCGAGGAAGCCGCCCGCATCCGCGACGAGATCAAGCGACTGGAGGCGCTGGAGCTCGGCCTGCAGCCGAACCTCGCGGGACGGTCGCTGCAGGAAGCGGCGCCCGCGGCGGCGGAGGGCAAGGGACGCGGCCGGGCGAAGCAGGACTGGAAGCCGAAGCCGCTCGGCCCCGGCGGCGGCGGCTACGACCCGGAGAAGGGCCGCGGCGGCAAGGGCCGCAAGCGGCGCTGAAGCACGCCCCGCGATCCGTTCCGGTCGCCAAGCCGTGATGGGTCATGGCGCTGAAAAGGCAGCGGCTGCCCTACCGGCGCCGCAACCCGGCGCTGTATTGCACGTCACCCCGCTCACCACATGGGAGATGTGACGATGCAGTCCACCACGCTCCGCCGCGCCGCGCGGCT
Source organism: Falsiroseomonas ponticola (assembly GCF_016805305.1). Classification (GTDB taxonomy): domain Bacteria; phylum Pseudomonadota; class Alphaproteobacteria; order Acetobacterales; family Acetobacteraceae; genus Falsiroseomonas; species Falsiroseomonas ponticola. The sequence continues at coordinate 15,245 of NZ_JAERQN010000006.1, forward strand.
CGCGCTTGCCCTCGCGCTCATCCTGCCGATGGCCGCCTGCTCCGGCATGAACCGCACGCAGCAGCGGGCCCTCTCCGGCGGCGCGATCGGCGCGGCGGGCGGCGCGGCCGTGGGCGCGCTGACCGGCGGCTCCGCCATCACCGGCGCGCTGATCGGCGGCGCCGGCGGCGCGGCCGTGGGCGCGCTGACGCGCTGAGCCTGCCGCTCCGCGCATCACGGCGATGCGCGGGCGGCCTCGGCTTGCGCCATCCCGCGGGATGGCTACCCTCGGGGCGCAGGAGGCCCCGGGGGAACAACAGCGATGCGTCGTCGCCTTGTCCTGGCGGCCTTGTCCGGGGCGCTTGGCGCGCCTGCCGTGGCGCGCGCGCAGGCCTTTCCCCGCATCACCATCGGCATGTCGGGCTGGCCCGGCTTCGCGCCGCTGACGCTGGCCGACCAGGCCGGCCTCTTCCTGGCCCAGGGGCTGGAGGTGGAGACGCGCTTCGTGCCGCAGCGCGAACGCGCCGCCGCCCTGGCCGCGGGCAGCCTGCATGGCGTGGTCACCACGCTCGACACGCTGCTGGGCTGGGCGGCGACCATGCCCCTGCAGCAGGTGCTGGTGCTGGACCGGTCGCGCGGCAGCGACGGCATCGCGGCGCGGCCCGCCATCCAGGGCTGGGGCGACCTGCGCGGCAAGCGGGTGGCGGTGGACCGGCCTGGCAGCACCTCCTTCTTCGTGCTGGCCAGCATGGCGCGCGAACAGGGGCTGCCGCTCGATTCGCTGCTGCTCGACACGCGCAACCCCCGCCTGGCCGCGCAGGCGCTGGCGGAGGGGGAGGTGGATGCCGCCGTCTCGACGGAGCCCTATCTCAGCCAGCTGCGGGATCTGGGGCCCGCCCGCGCGCGGATCGTGGCGACGACGCTGGACCATCCCTGCGTCATCGACACCCTCGCCTTCCCCCCTGCCTTCATCGAACGCAACCCGGAGGCGGTGCAGCGCATCCTGCGCGCCTGGTTCGCCGCCATCGCCATGATGGAGCGGGAGCCCGACCGCGCGCATGAGATCATGGGCCAGCGCACCCGGCAGACCGCCGCCGAATTCGCCCGCAGCGCCCGGCACTTCGACTGGCTGGACCTGCCGCGCAACCGCGCCTTCGTGGCGACGGAGCTGCGCCCGCTGGCCGAACGCTCCCTTGCCGTGCTGCGGGATGCCGGGGTGCTGCGGGCGGCGATCGACCTCGACGCGCTGCTGAACGACCGCTTCCTGCGCGGGCTGGGCTGAGCGTCAGCGCAGCCCCACGCCGCATTCCGACAGCAGCGCGGCGGGGTTGCCGCGCGCGGTATTGGCCACGCGGGCGACGCGGGCGGAATCCTCCGCGGGCAGGCTGCGCACCAGGCAGGTGCCCAGCACCGTCATGTCCAGCGTCAGGCCGCATTGGCGGGCGGCGCCGGCCACGCGGGTGCAGAAGGCCCGCTTCTGCTCCGGCGTCTGCTGGCCGAAGACGCCCTGCAGGGCGGAAAGGGTGGCGGGCGCATGGCCGCCGGCGCTGCCGCCCTGCGTACCCCCGCCCCCGCCCAGCGCGCCGCCGAGCGCGCCCCCCAGGCCGCCCCCCTGGCTGCCCCCCTGGCTGCCACCAAGATTCGGCAGGCTGAGCCCCTGCGCCAGGGCGGGACCCGCCATCGCCATGCCGGCCAGCACCACCAGAACCTTGCGCATCCCGCCTTCCCCCCAAGCTAGCCCCAGCCTTCGGCGCCTTGATGCGCCGGGTCAAGATTGGCCATCGGCCCCGGCGCGGGCTATCAGCGAGGTTCCATGCTCCTCTCCGACTTCATCCCGCGGTCCATCCCGCGCACCGCCTTCGTGACCGGGGGGGCGAAGCGGCTGGGCCAGGCGACGGCGCTTGCCCTGGCGGAAGCGGGCTTCGACATCGCCATCCACTACGCGACCTCCGCGGCCGAGGCGGCGGAGACGGTGGCACGCATCCAGGCCACGGGCCGCCGCGCCATCGCGCTGCAGGCGGATCTCGCGGTGGAAGCCCAGGTCACCGGGCTGATCCCGGCGGCGCAGGCCGCGCTCGGCCCGGTCGGCGTGCTGGTGAACAACGCCTCCACCTTCGAGCGCGACGAATGGGACGACGCGACGCGGGAGAGCTGGGACCGGCACCTGGAGCCCAATCTCCGCGCCCCCTTCGTGCTGGCCCAGGCCGTGGCGAAGCGGCTTCCCGCGGGGGCGGAAGGCGTTGTGGTGAACCTGCTGGACCAGCGCGTCTGGTCGCTGACGCCGCATTTCGTCTCCTACACCGTCTCCAAGGCCGCGCTCTGGACGCTGACGCAGACGCTGGCGCTGGCGCTGGCGCCGCGCATCCGGGTGAACGGGGTGGGGCCGGGCCCGGCCATGCCGTCGCCGCGCCAGAGCCAGGCACAGTTCGACCGGCAATGCGCCTCCGTGCCCCTGAAGCACGGGACGAGTGCCGAGGAGGTGGCGCGCGCGGTGCTCGCCATCCTGGCCCTGCCGGCCATGACGGGGCAGATGATCGCCCTGGATGGCGGGCAGCATTTGCAATGGGCGCCGGCAGCCGGCGCCGCGGAGATCGCCGAATGATCTATGCGCCCCAGGCGGAAACAGGCCGCCGGGTGGTCTTCGTGCGCGGGCTGGAGCTGATGGCACGCCTCGGCATCCACCCGCATGAGAAGGCGGGTCCCCAGCGGATCGTGCTGGGGGTGGAGCTGGTGGTGCAGGACGATGCCGCGCCCGCGGCGGTCGGCCCCGATGATTTCCGCCGGGTGGTGGACTACGCCCGCCTGGTGGAAACGGCGCGGGAGGTGGTGGCCGCGGGCCATGTGCTGCTGGTGGAGACGCTCGCGGAGCGCGTGGCGCTGGCGGCGCTGGCCGATGCGCGGGTGGAGCGGGCACGCGTCACGGTGGAGAAGCCGGACGCCTTTCCCGATGTCGCCTCGGTCGGGGTGGTGGTGGAGCGTGTGCGCGGGGGCTGATCCGATCTTTGCTGCCTGCGCAAGGGTTTGGCGCATGACTTTTCCACTGCGCTCACGACCGCGCGAGTCCCGTTTTTTATGTCAATGGAGAAGATGGGCTTGACGCCGCCGACAAGAGTTGTGCAGTCCTTAAAATACAGTAAATCAATGGCTTAACAAAACCGCCCAAAAACTGGGCAAAGCTATGTGACTGGCGGATGACGGCCATTTCCGCCCCTCCCGGCACCAGTCACCCACAGAGTTTTCCACAGCTTCGGTGGACAACGTCATCCCCCCTTAAGGGACGTCTCACCCGTCGCCCCGACGCCCGACAGACCCCACCTGACCCGCCATGACCGACCCCGACACCCCGCCCCCCGACCCCTCGCCCGAGGCACCGCCCGCCCCCGTCATGCAGGGGGTGGAGGTGATCGAGGCGACGCTGCGCACCCTGCCGCTGGCGCCGGGCGTGTACCGGATGCTCGATGCCAAGGGCGACGCGCTCTATGTCGGCAAGGCGCGCAGCCTGAAGAAGCGAGTGGTCGCCTATACCCAGGTGGCCCGCCTGCCCGAACGCCTGCGCCGCATGGTGTTCGAGACGCGGCGCATGGAGGTCATCACCACCGCGAGCGAGGCCGAGGCCCTGCTGCTCGAGGCCAACCTGATCAAGAAGCTCCGCCCGCGATTCAACATCGTGCTGCGGGACGACAAATCCTATCCCTGGCTGGTGATGACGGAGGACCACCCCTACCCCCAGATCGCCAAGCATCGCGGGGAGCGCCGGAAGGGCGCGAGCTATTGGGGGCCCTTCGCCAGCGTCTGGGCGGTGAACCAGACGCTGACCGCGCTGCAGCGCGTCTTCCTGCTGCGCTCCTGCCGCGACACCGTCTTCGACAGCCGCACCCGCCCCTGCCTGCTGCACCAGATCAAGCGCTGCTCCGCCCCCTGCGTGGAGCGGGTGAGCCGGGAGGATTACGGGGCGCTCGTCCGCGAAGCGAAGGAATTCCTCTCCGGCGGCATCCCCTCCATCCAGAAGCGCCTGGCGAAGGAGATGGAGGAGGCCGCCGAGCGGATGGAGTTCGAGCGCGCGGCCAGCATCCGCGACCGCATCCGGGGCCTGACCCATGTGCAGGGCAAGGACCGCATCAACCTGGATGGGGTGAACGACGCCGATGTGGTGGCGCTGCACCAGATGGCGGGGCAGTCCTGCGTCCAGGTCTTCTTCTTCCGCGGCGGCCGCAACAACGGCAACCGCCCCTTCTTCCTGTCCCACGCCAAGTCGGAACAGCCGCCGGAGGAGGTGCTGGGCGCCTTCCTCGGCCAGCTCTATGACGACCTGCCGCCCCCGCCCCTGGTGCTGGTCAGCCACGACCCCACCGATGCGGAGCTGCTGGTCGAGGCGCTGAGCCTCAAGGCCGGCCGCAAGGTGGAGATCCACCGCCCCCAGCGCGGCGAGAAGAAATCCGCCGTGGACCACGCCGCCACCAATGCGCGGGAGGCGATCGAGCGCCGCATGGCGGAAGGCGCCGCGCAGGCGGACCTGCTTTCCGGCGTCGCGCGGGTCTTCGACCTGCCGGACACGCCGGAGCGGATCGAGATCTACGACAACAGCCACACCATGGGCACCAACGCCTATGGCGTGATGGTCGCGGCCGGGCCCTCCGGCTTCCTGAAATCCGCCTACCGGAAATACGCCATCAAGGGCCCCGCGGGCGGCGCCCGCCCCGCCACCGCCACGCCCCCCGCCGCCCCCACCGGCGGCGACGACTTCGCCATGATGCGGGAGGTCTTCGAGCGCCGCTTCGGCCGCGCCCTGAAGGAGGATCCGGGGCGGGAGGGCGAGGGCTGGCCCGACCTGGTGCTGATCGATGGCGGCGCCGGCCAGCTTTCCGCGGCGCGGGAGATCCTGAACGAGATGGGGCTGCACGACATCCCCATGGTCGGCATCGCCAAGGGACCGGACCGCGACGCCGGCCGCGAATGGTTCCACCAGACGGGGAAGGACCCCTTCCAGCTGCCGCCGCGCGACGCCGTGCTCTACTACCTCCAGCGGCTGCGGGACGAAGCCCACCGCTTCGCCATCACCACCCACCGCGCCGGGCGGTCCAAGGCCATGGTGCGGTCGGAGCTGGATGACGTGCCGGGCGTGGGCGCCGCCATCAAGCGGAGGCTGCTCAACCATTTCGGCTCCGCCCGGGGCGTGCGCATGGCGGGGCTGGAGGATCTGGAGAATTGCCCCGGAATCGGCCCCGCCGTGGCGCGGCGGATCCATGGGCATTTCCACCCGGGGGCCGGGACGGGTAGGATGGGCGACGCATGACCCCCGCCAGCCCCCACCCCACACCCAGCGCGCCCCCCGGGGCCGGATGATCGCGTGCCGACAGACCTGCCCAACCTGCTGACGCTGTCGCGCATCGCCGCCATCCCGCTGCTGGTGGTCTTCGCCGCCATCCGCGAACCCTGGGCCGATCTCGCGGCCTGCGTGATCTTCTCGGCCGCCGCGATCACCGATTACTTCGACGGCAAGCTGGCGCGGTCCCGCAAGCAGATCAGCGATTTCGGCCGCATGCTGGACCCGATCGCGGACAAGCTGCTGGTCGGCGCGGCCCTGATGCTGCTGGCGGGCATGGGAAGGCTGACCGATTTCGGCCTGTTCCCCGCCATCGTCATCATGCTGCGGGAGATCCTGGTCAGCGGGCTGCGCGAATACCTGGCCGGGCTGTCGCTCGGCCTGCCGGTGACGAAGCTCGCGAAGTGGAAGACCGGCTTCCAGATGGGCGCGCTCGGCACGCTGCTGGCCGGCGATTCGGCGGCGCCGCTGGTCTGGCTCGGCTGGCTGCCGGTTTCCCTGATCGGGGAGCTGATGCTCTGGACCGCCGCGGTGCTGACCTTGCTGACGGGGTGGGACTACCTGCAGGCCGGGCTCCGCCACGTCACCGGCGCCGCGGCGCCGCCGCCCCGCGATCCCGCCGCGCAACCCGCCCAGACGCCGCTGCGCCCGTGACCCTTACCCCTTGAGGCCAGCCATGGTGCAGCGCATCTTCGCCCCGAACACCGCGATCACGGGAGCCGTCATGGCCGCCGCCCCTTCGACCATTCCTCCCGCCGCCCCGCGTCGCGGGCGCCTGCCCTCCCCCGTGCTGGGCCTGGCCCTGCTGGCCACGGCCTGCTCGGGCGACCTCTCCTCGGTCGGCTCCAGCATCTCGGCCGGCTTCGACAGCCTCTGGTCCCCCTTCATGGGCCCGACCAATGTGGTCGCCTCCGACAGCCTGACGGTGCAGCGGGTGCGCGGCTCGAACCCGGCGGTGGAGCCGCTGGTGCCGGAAGCCGGCAATGTCTGGCCGGCGGAGGAGGCGCCGCGGCCGACCCTGCTCGGCGGGCCGGACGAGGCGATGCGCAACATCCCGGCCTATCGCCCCTCCCTGATCGATGGCGCGCCCGCCGCCTCCTCCCCGGTGCCGACGCCGGGGGACCAGCCGGCCGCGCGGCCGGCGCGGCGCGGCTCCTCCACCCCGCCCGCCGGCCCCGGCGCGCCCGGCGATTTCGCCCGCAGCCCGGCGGCGGCCGCGGCGCCCGGCGCCCTCTCTCCCCCCCCGCCGCGGGTCGAGGGCCGGGCGCTGACCACGCCCTCCGGCCAGGCCGTGACCGGCACGGGCGGCACGGGCCGCGTGCAGGGCTATACCGGCCCGCAGGGCGGCGGCGCCGTGGTGCGGGACGGCAATGTGGAGACCTGGATCGGCCCGGATGGCCGGACCAGCACCCGCGTCGTGCCCAATTGAGCAACAGGGTGGCGGATTGAAGCTTCTCTACTTCGCCTGGGTCAGGCAGCGGATCGGGCTGGCGGAGGAGGAAGTCTCCCCGCCCGCGGAGATCCGCGACGTGGCCGGGCTGGTCGCCTGGCTGGCGACGCGCGGCCCCGGCCATGCCCAGGCCTTCGCCGATCCCCGCCAGGTCCGCGCCGCGGTCAACCAGGAATTCGCGCCGCCCGACGCGCCGGTGGCGCCGGGCGACGAGGTCGCCTTCTTCCCCCCCGTGACCGGCGGCTGAGCATGCCGGTGATCACGCCGCGGGTCCTGGTGCAGGAGGCGGGCTTCGACCTGGCGGCGGAGACGGCGTGCCTGTCGGAGGGCCGCATCGATGTCGGCGGCATCGCCAGCTTCATCGGCATCTGCCGCGGCGATGACGGGCTCTCCGCCCTGGTGCTGGAACACTACCCCGGCATGACGGAGCGGGCGCTGGCGAAGATCGCCGCCGAGGCCTGCGCGCGGTGGCCGCTGACCGGCTGCACCGTGATCCATCGCGTCGGCCGCATCCTGCCCGGGGAAGGGATCGTGCTGGTGCTGACCGCCTCCGCCCATCGCGCGGCGGCGCTGGAATCCTGCGCCTTCCTGATCGACTGGCTGAAGACCGGCGCCCCCTTCTGGAAGCGGGAGGAATTCGCCGGCGGCGAATCCCGCTGGGTTGAGGCCAAGGCCAGCGACGACGCCGCCAGCGCCCGCTGGCAGACCGGAGCTTGAAGGAGGGGGCCTTGACCCGCCGCCTCGCTGGCCTCGCCTGGCTGATGGCGGGCGCCCTGATGCTGGTGTGGCCCGCCTTCCTCAACGGCTATCCGCTGGTCTTCAGCGATACCGGCGCCTTCCTGCACCAGACCGCGCCGCCGCCTTCCGGCCCGCTGGTGATCTGGGACAAGCCGCATGTCTATGGGCCGCTGCTGCACCTGTTCCACTGGCACCTCTCCCTCTGGGGCCCGGTGCTGGCGCAGGGGCTGCTGCTGTCCCACCTGCTGTGGCTGGCGCAGCGCGCGCTGCTCGGCCAGGCAAGGCCGGGCTGGCACCTGCTGGCCTGCGCGGGCGCGGCGGCGCTGACCACCGCGCCCTTCACCATCGCGCTGCTGATGCCCGATGTCTTCGCCCCCGCCGTGCTGCTGGCGCTGCTGCTGCTGGGCTTCGCGGCGGACCGGCTTTCGCGGGCGGAGGCCTGGTGGTGCGGCCTGGTGGCGGCGCTCGGCATCGCCGCCCATCTCTCCCACCTGCCGCTGGCGGCGGCGATCATCCTGCTGGTGGCGCTGGTGGCGCGGCGCGTCGCGCCGGTGCTGCGCGTGGCGGCGCCACTGGCGGTGGCGGTGCTGGCGCTGGTGGCCAGCAACGCGGCGCTGCATGGCCGCGCCGCGCTCTCCCCGCATGGCGCCACCTTCGCGCTGGCGCGGCTGCAGGCCGATGGCCCGGCCGCGGCGGTCATCCGGGACCGCTGCCCGGAGGCCGGCTGGTACCTCTGCGCCTTCGCCGACCGGCTGCCGATGGACAGCGACGCCTTCCTCTGGGACGCCGACAGCCCGGTGAACCGCGCGCCGGACGGCACGCCCCGCTTCCTCGGCGGCGCGGCCCTCTCCGCCGAGGCCGGGGTGATCGTGGGGGAGACGCTGCGCGCGCGCCCGCTGGAGGTCGCGACCGCGCTGGTCGGCAACACGCTCCGGCAATTCACCCTGGCGCTGGCGGGCGACACGCTGGTGGACAGCCACCTGGCCGCCGCGGTCCGGCCGCGCATCGCGGAGGCATTCCCGCCCCGCGAACTCGCGGCCTATGACGGCGCGCTGCAATCCCGCGGCCTGCTGCCGGCCGCCGCCGCGCCCTTCCTCTGGCCGCATGCGCTGGTGCTGCTGCTGGGCGCGGGGCTCGCCTTGCTGGCCTGGTGGCGGGCGGCGAAGGCGGGGGAGGTCCGGCGGCTCGGCCTGGTGCTGGGCGTGCTGGTCGGCGTCTCCGCCAATGCCGTGGCGACCGGCGGGCTGTCCAAGCCGCATCTGCGGTATGAGGCGCGGATCCTCTGGCTCATGCCGGTCATCGCGGGGCTGGCGCTGCTGCCGAGGCGCGCATGACCGCGCTGGTCGCCGTGCTGCTGGGCGGCGCGGTGCTGGTCTGGCCGGCGGGGCTGAACCACTACCCGCTGGTCTTCATCGACACCGTCTCCTACCTGCTGCACACCACGGCGCCGGAGGTGCCCTGGGACAAGACCCAGGCCTATGGCCCCTTCCTGCACCTGTTCCACTGGGAACGCTCGCTCTGGGGCCCGCTGGTCGCGCAGGGGCTGGTCGCTTCCCACCTGGTCTGGCTGGCGCAGCGGGCGGTGCGGGGCCGGGCGGGGCTGGCCTGGCACCTGCTGGTCTGCGCGGGGCTGGCGGGGCTGACCGCGGCACCCTGGTTCCTGGCGACGCTGATGCCCGATGCCTTCACCGCGCTGGTGCCGCTGGCGCTGTTCCTGCTGGCCTTCGGCGGGCTGCGGCGCGGGGAGGCCTGGTGGGTGGGCGCCCTGGCGACGCTGTTCATCGCCGCCCACCTGTCCCACCTGCCGACGGTGCTGGCGGTGCTGGGCACGATCCCGCTGCTGGCCTGGAAGGCCGGGCCGGTGCTGCGCGCGGCGGCGCCGGCGCTGGCGGCGGTGCTTCTGCTGTGCCTGGCGAACCTGGCCGCCTTCGACCGCTTCACGCCATCGCCGCACGGCGCCGCCTTCCTGCTGGCGCGGCTGCAGGCGGATGGGCCGGCCACCGCCGTGGTGCGGGACCGCTGCCCCGCCGCCGGCTGGCACCTGTGCGCCTTCGCGGACCGGCTGCCGATCGACAGCGACGAATTCCTCTGGGACCCCGCCAGCCCCCTGAACACCGAGCCCGATGGCAGCCCCCGCCCGATGGGCGCGATGCGCGGCGCCGCGGAGGCGCAGGCCATCATCGCGGAGACGCTCGCCACCCACCCGGGGGAGGTCGCGCTGGCCGCGCTGCGCAACGCCCTGGCGCAGCTGGTGAAGACGGCGGTGGGCGACACGCTGGTGGATGACCACCTCGTGCTCTCCGCCCGCCGCGCCATCGCCGGCTATTTCCCGCCGGAGGAGCTGGCGGCCTTCGATGCCGGCGCGCAGATGCGCGGCACGCTGCCCGCCCTGGCTGAGCCCTTCCTGCTGCCGCACCTGCCCGTGCTGCTGGGCTCAGCCCTGCTGGCGCCCTGGCTGGCCTGGCGGCGCGGCCTGCGCCGCGGCGGGGCGGGCAGCGCCCTGCTGGCCATCGCGCTGGTGGCGCTGCTCGCGAATGCGGCCGCGACCGGCGCGCTGTCCAAGCCGCACCACCGCTACCAGGCGCGCATCGCCTGGCTGCTGCCGCTGGCGGTCGGGCTCGTGCTGCTGCCGCGGGCGGCGCGGCCCGCCGCCATCCCGCCCGCGGCGCGGGCGTAGCGGCGCCGTCAGCCCGCCGCGCGGACCAGGGCCGGCAGGTCGTCGAAATGCAGGCGCCAGAGCCGCACGGGATGACCCGCGGCCTCCCCATCCTCCAGGCTGCCGCGCCGGGCGCCGAGGCGCGTGTAGAAGCGGATCGCGCCCTCATGGCCCTCGATCACCCGCAGCGCGCCGCGCCGCGCCCCGGCGGCGATCGCCTGGCGCATGGCCTCGGCAAGCAGCCGGCGGCCGATCCCGGCGCCGCGCCCCTCCGGCGCCACATGCAGGCTGTCGAGATAGGCTTCCTCGCCCCGCAGCCGGATGGCGGCAAGGCCGAGCAGCGCGGGCGGCTCCTCCGCCAGCAGCACGATGCCGGGCGGCGGCGCGGCCAGCAGCGCCTGCCATTCCGCCAGCGCCCGGGCCGGCATCCCGGCCAGGGCCGGCGCCGGCAGCAGCGCGCGATAGGCATCCTGCCAGGACCGCGCGATCAGCCCGGCCATGGCCCCGGCATCCGCCGGCCCGGCGGGCCGCAGGACCACCGGGCGCCCGCTCACCGCGCGCAGGCGGCGATGAGGTTGGTGATGCCCGGCCAGTAGAGGCGGCGTTCCGTGACCGTCTGGCCGAAGGTCACCCGCGTCGTCGGCGCCTCCACCTCCGCGCCCAGCGACAGGTAGAAGCGCATCGCCCCCTGGTTCGCGGCGATGACCCAGAGATCGGCGGAGACCGCCCCCTGGTCTTGCAAACGCTGGGCCGCGAAACCCAGCAGCGCGCGGCCGATGCCCGCATTCCGCATGCCCGGACGGACATGAAGATTGTCCACGTGGCAGTTCACGCCTTCCCGCCAGGCGGCCACGAAGCCCGCCAGGTGGCGCCCCGCCATGGCGACGATCACCGCCCCGGCCCGGCGGCGGCCGCTGAGCGTGGTGGCCCAATGGGCGTTGAACTCTCCCTCGATCCCAGTATCGAGGAATTCCTGCGATAGAATCCCCCGATACGCATCGCGCCAGGAGGCGATATGCAACTCCGCGATCACGGGAGCGTCGCTGCCTCGCGCGCTCCGCAGTCTCAACGCCATGCCGCCCTTTTCCCTCGCGACTGCCGGCGGCTCATGGGCCGGTGGTGCATGAGTGCTCCCGCCATGGGTGTGGCCTCACGCAATCGTTAACACCATCGCTGGAATTGGTCCGGATGTGAAGGCCCCTATGCATCACGTCTTGCGCTGCCCCGCGCGGGCTGCAACCCCGATCCGCGTTCCCATTGGGGGAAGGATCGCGGCGGCCTGCCCGGCGCTGCATCGCTACTCCCCACGCCGGGCATGCCCTATATCCTGCGGCGAACACCACGCGACGGACTCGGGGCACACGGCGGGGGCCGGGCGGCCCCCGGCCGGATAGCGGGGCCGAGGGGGACGCAGAACACCCATGCCGCTGGATCCTGAGATCGCCGCACGCGGTTCGCCGGAGGGGAACCCCGGGGGGGGCGCCGCGCCGCCCGCCGGGCGCAACCTGCTCTTCCTGCGGGAGGAGGAGCTGCGCCTGGCGCAGGACCTCCTGTTCTTCGGCTATCGCGACTTCACCGCCGGCGCGGATGCCATCCTGGCGGAGCTCGACATGGGGCGCGCGCATCACCGCGTGCTGCATTTCGTCGGCCGCCGCCCCGGCATCACGGTGGGCGACCTGCTCGGCATCCTCGGCATCACCAAGCAGTCGCTCGGCCGCGTGCTGACGCCGCTGGTGGAGGATGGATTCGTCACGCAGAGCCCCGGCCGCAGCGACCGCCGGCAGCGCCTGCTGTCGCTGACCGAGAAGGGTGCCGCGCTGGAACGCCAGCTCTTCGAACGGCAGCGGGACACGGTGATGCGCGCCTATCGCGAGGCCGGGCCCCAGGCGGTGGAAGGCTTCCGGCGCGTCATGCGCGGATTGATGGGCCCCGATGCCCGCGCCTGCCTGGAGAGATTGGAGTCCGAGCCCCCGCGATGAGCGCCACCGCCGACGCCCCCCATCTGCTGGTCGTGGATGACGATGCCAGGCTGCGCGCCCTGTTGCAGCGCTTCCTGGCGGAACAGGGCTTCCGCGTCACCGCCGCCGCCGATGCCGCCGCCGCCCGCCGGGCGCTGGCCGCCGTCAGCTTCGACCTGATGGTGCTGGACGTGATGATGCCGGGGGAGAGCGGCCTCGAATTGACGGAAAGCCTCCGCCGGGACGGGCCGGAAGTGCCGATCCTGATGCTGACCGCCCGTGGCGCGCCGGATGACCGCGTGGCGGGGTTCGAGACCGGCGTCGATGACTATCTGGCGAAGCCCTTCGACCCGCGGGAGCTGGCGCTGCGCATCCGCACCATCCTGCGCCGCGCCGCCCCGCCCCCGCCGCCGCCCGAATCGACCGCCGGGCCGATCCAGATCGGCAGCCGCTGGTTCGACCCGCAGCGCGCCGAACTCCGCGGGCCGGAAGGCGTGGTGCGGCTGACCGGGGGCGAGCAATCCCTGCTGCTGGCCCTCGCCCAGCGCCCGAACGAGGTGCTGAGCCGGGAGGAGATCGCCGCCGCGCTCGGCACGCCGGAAGCCGGCGAACGCGCCATCGACGTGCAGGTGACGCGGCTGCGCCGCAAGATCGAGCCCGACCCGCGGGAGCCGCGCTTCGTGCAGACGGTGCGCCACCGCGGCTACGTGCTGCGGCCGGGGCTCTGACGGGTGGCGGCCTGATGGCCCGCCCCGGCGCGCTGCTCGGCCGCGCCTTCCGCGCCCTGGTGCCGCGCGGCCTGCTGGGCCGGTCGCTGCTGATCATCCTGCTGCCGCTGCTGATCCTGCAGGGCGTCGCGCTGCAGCTCTTCTATGGCGGGCATCTCGACGTCATCTCCCGCCGCCTCGCCAGCGGCGTGGCCGGCGAGATCGGCATGGTGATCGAGCAGATGCAGCGCCACCCGGAGGCCGAGGAGCGCGCCTGGCTGTTCCGCGAAAGCGCCTGGCGGCTCGACCTCGGCATGGCGTTCGAGGCGGGGGCGACGCTGGGCCGCACGCCCGATCGCGGCGCCTCCCTCCCCCTGCTGCCGCTGGAGGAGGATCTGGCCCATGCGATGGCGGAGCGCGTCCGCCGGCCCTTCGACGCCGACTGGCAGTCCGACCGCCGCAGCGTGATCATCCGCATCCAGCTGCCCGATGGCGTCCTGCATGTGGAGGCGCCGCGCAAGCGGCTCTTCACCGGCACGCTCTACCTGTTCTTCATCTGGCTGGTCGGCTCGTCACTCCTGCTGTTCGGCGTCGCCGCGCTGTTCATGAAGAACCAGGTGCGCGCCATCCGCCGCCTGGCCGGCGCGGCGGAGGCCTTCGGGCTCGGCCGCGACATCGGTCCCATGAAGCCGGAAGGCGCGGCGGAGGTCCGCCAAGCCGCGGCCGCCTTCAACCGCATGCAGGAACGCATCCGCCGCTTCGTCGCCCAGCGCACGGACATGCTGGCCGGCATCAGCCACGACCTGCGCACCCCCCTCACCCGCATGCGCCTCGGCCTCGCCGTCCTGCCGCGGACGGAGGAGGAGGAGGAGGACATCGCCGCGCTGACCGAAGACGTGGAGGAGATGGAGCGCATGGTCGCCTCCTACCTCGCCTTCGCCCGCGGCGAGGGGCAGGAGCAGGCCAAGCCCACGGACCTTGCCGGCATCGTCCGCGACGTCGCGCAGAAGGCGCGGCGGGACGGGGCGGAGGTGGCGGTGGAGGCGCCGGCGGAACTCGTCGTCTCGCTGCGGCCGGATGCGCTGCGGCGCTGCCTGGCCAACCTGCTGGACAATGCCCGCAAGCATGCGCGGCGCATCGCGGTGGGGGTGGCGGCGCTGCCGCGGGCCGATGCCGGCGGCTGGGCGCAGGTGACGGTGGATGACGACGGGCCGGGCATCCCGGAGGCGCAGCGGGAGGAAGCCTTTCGTCCGTTTGCCACCCTGTCGGCGGGTGGCACCGGGCTTGGGCTGGCCATCGCGCGGGACATCGCGCGCGCCCATGGCGGCGACATCGTGCTGGAGGACAGCCCCCTCGGCGGGTTGCGCGCGCGGGTCCGGCTGCCGGTCTGAACCTCACGCCAGCGTGAACGGCGTACGGCATCGGCCGGTTGACGCATGCGCATCGGGCCGCCATGGGTGACCAAATCGTAACGACCGGATCATCCAGGGACTTCATCGACCATGTCGCTCGCCAGCCGGACCGGCCTTCCCGTCATCGAAGACGTGGTCTGGTGGGGGCCCAGGGGTACCGTCATCCAGTGGTTCATGGATGGTGCGTCGGTGCTCGGTACCGGCAACCCGGTGACCGGGCTGATCCAGACCGGCAACTTCTTCACGCCGCTGATGACCGGCGACTTCAACGGCGATGGGCAGGACGACATCGTCGGCCGCCGGGTGGACGGGTCGGTCGAGATCCGGGGCTTGCTGGGCGGCGCCTTCGCCGGCTTCGGGTCCGGCGGCTTGCTGGGCGCGGTGTCGCTGGACTGGACGATCAGCCTGACCGCGGACTTCAACCGCAACGGCCAGGATGACCTCCTGTGGCGCAACACCGATGGCGGCGTGGCGGTCTGGACGATCGAGGCCGGGCGCGTGGTCGGCGGTGGCTTCGTGGGCAATCCCGGAACCGCCTGGCAGATCGCGGGCGCCGGCGACTTCAACGGGGACGGGCGCGCCGACATCCTGTGGCGCCACACCGACAGCTCGGTCGCGATCTGGACGATGGACGGCGGCGCGGTCACGGGTGGCGGCCTGGTCACCAACCCGGGCCCCGACTGGCGGATCCAGGCGACCGGCGACTTCAACGGCGATGGACGCGACGACATCCTGTGGCGTGGCACGGATGGCAGCGTCGTCCTCTGGTACATGAACGGCACCAGCGTCGCGGGCGGCGGCCTCGTCGGCAATCCCGGCAATGCCTGGAACGTCGATCACACCGATGACTACAACGGCGATGGGCGGGACGACCTGATGTGGCGCGGCAGCGATGGCGGCGTCGTGCTCTGGCTGATGAACGGCACCGCCGTCATCGGCGGCGGCTACCTCGGCAATCCGGGGAGCAGCTGGAACATCCTCGACATCTGAAGCGCCTCACCCCCGCCAGCGCAGCGCCTCCACCAGCAGGCTGAAGGCGGGGGTCAGCTGGCGGCGGCTGGGGTAGTAGAGGTGGTAGCCCGGAAAGGGCGGGGACCAATCCTCCAGCACCCGCACCAGCCGCCCCGCCGCCACATCCGCCGCCACCACATCCTCGAAGGTGCAGACCAGGCCGAGGCCCGCCAGCGCCGCGCGCCGCAGCGGCGCGCCGCTGTTCACCACCAGCGGGCCCGCGACCTGGACCCGCAGCGGCCGCCCATCCTTCTCGAACTCCCAGGCATAGAGGGCGCCGAGCGTCGGCAGGCGGATGTTCACGCAGGCATGCGCCGCCAGGTCCTGCGGCAGCCGCGGCGGCGGATGCGCCGCGAAATAGGCGGGCGAGCCCACCACCGCCAGGCGCAGCGGCGGCCCGATCCGCACCGACACCATGTCCCGGTCCACCAGCTCCCCGAGCCGGATGCCGGCATCGTAGCGCCCCGCGACCAGGTCGGTCAGCGCGTCATCGACATGCACCTCCACCGTCACGGCGGGATGGGCGGGCAGCAGCGCCTCCAGCGCCGGCCACAGGATGGTCTCCGCCGCATGCGCCGCCGTCGTGATGCGGATGGTGCCCGATGGCCGGTCCCGCAATTCGCCGAGCGCGGCCAGCGTGGCCGCGATCTCCTCGAAGGCCGGGCCGAGGGTGCGCAGCAGCCGCTCCCCCGCCTCGGTCGGCGCGACGCTGCGCGTGGTGCGGGCCAGCAGCCGCAGCCCGAGCCGCGCCTCCAGCCCCCGGATCGTCTGGCTGAGCGCGGAGGGCGAGACGCCGAGCCGCGCCGCCGCGCGGGTGAAGCTGCGCGCCTGGGCCACGGCGGCGAAGGCCTGCAGGTCGTTCAGGGTGGCACCCGGGATCATGAAGCCCCGCTTCACGGTTCATGCGGACAATACGCCCTAATCACGTTGCGCGGCCAGCGCCATGTCGCAGCGCAGCATTCCGGGGATTGGCACCATGGACCTGATCATCAACGGCACGACCCGCCGCGTGGAGGCCGAGGCCGACACGCCCCTGCTCTGGGTCCTGCGTGACGAACTCGGCCTGACCGGCACCAAGTATGGCTGCGGCGCCGCGCAATGCGGGGCCTGCACGGTGCTGGTGGATGGCCAGGCGACGCGATCCTGCGTGACGCCGGTGGACAGCGTCGCGGGCCTGCCCGTCACGACCATCGAGGCGATCGAGGCCGACCCCGTCGGCCGCAAGGTGGTGGAGGCCTGGGTCGGCATCCAGGTGCCGCAATGCGGCTACTGCCAGTCCGGCCAGGTGATGGCCGCGACGGCGCTGCTGAAGCAGACGCCAGCCCCGAGCGAGGAGGACATCGCCGGCGCCATGACCAATCTCTGCCGCTGCGGCACCTACAACGCGATCGCCGCCGCCGTGCGGCAGGCCGCCCAGGGCTGAGGGGACGCACGACCATGGACGGCATGATCCCGATGGGCCGCCTGCCCCGCCTTCCCGCCGATGGGCGCCCCGCCAACCTTTCCCGCCGCGGCCTGCTGGGCGCCGCCGGCGCGCTGGTGCTGGCGGCGGCGCTGCCGCGCGGCGCCGCCCGCGCCCAGGCGGCCGCGCCCGCCATCACCCCCGGCACCCGCGTGCCCGCCTTCCTCGCGATCCGCGCCGACGGCTCCGTGCTGCTCAAGAGCCCCTTCGTGGAGGGCGGCCAGGGCGTCGCCACCGCGCTGGCGCAGATCGTGGGGGAGGAGCTGGACATCGACCCCGCCCGCTTCACGGTGGAATGCGCGCCGCCCGGCCCGGACTACGCGCTGATCGGCGGCATGCGCTTCACCGGCGGCAGCTTCTCCGTCCGGTCCAGCTACGACGCCATGCGCCGGCTGGGCGCGGCGGCGCGGCTGATGCTGCTGCAGGCCGCCGCCGCGCGGCTCGGCGTGCCGGCGGACAGCCTCTCCACCCGGCCGGGCCAGGTGCTGCACGCCGCCACCGGCCGCGTGCTGGATTACGGCGCGCTGGCCGAGGCCGCCGCGGCCCTGCCCGTGCCGGCGGAGGCGCCGCTGCGTGCCGCCGATGCGTTCCGCTGGATCGGCAAGCCCGTCGCCCGGCTGGATGTGCGGGAGAAGTCCACGGGCAAGGCCAGCTACGCCATCGACCTGGCGGTGGAAGGCATGCTCCAGGCCGCCATCCAGCACGCGCCGCGGCTGGGCGCGGAACCCGGCGCCATCGCGAATGAGGGCGCGGTCCGCGCCATGCCGGGGGTGCATTCCATCCACCGCCTGCCCGGCGCCGTCGCCGTCCTCGCCGACCGCTGGTGGCGCGCCCGCCGCGCGGTGGAGGCGCTGGAGGTCACCTGGACGCCCGCCGCCCCCGGCACCGCCCATGCGCTGCCGGCCGATTTCTCCTCCGCCGGCCGCCACGCCGCCCTGGCCGCCGCGACCGCGCCCCTTCTGCCGGCGGAAGCCGAAGGCGATGCGGAGGCCGCGCTGCGCGGCGCCGCCCGCCTGGTGGAGGCGACCTATGACGCCCCCTACCTGGCCCATGGCCAGCTGGAGCCCCCTTCCGCCCTGGCGCGGGTGAACGGGGATGGCACGCTCGACCTCTGGCTGCCCAACCAGGCGCCGGAGATGTTTCAGGCCGCCGCCGCCGCGGTGGCGGGAATCGCGCCGGACCAGGTGCGCATCCACTCCCCGATCCTCGGCGGCTTCTTCGGCCGCCACTTCCTCTACACCGGCGCCAGCCCCTTCCCGCAGGCCATCGCCCTGGCCAGGGCCACTGGCCGCCCGGTGAAGGTGATCTGGAGCCGGGAGGAGGAGTTCCTGCGCGACGCGCTGCGCCCGATGGGGCTGGCGCGCTTCCGCGCGGGGCTGGACGCGCAGGGCCTGCCCGTCGCGCTGGCGGCGCAGGCGGTGGGGGAAGGCCCGGTCGGCCGCTGGTTCGGCGCCCCGCCGGGTGCCGCGGATCCCTCCGCCGTGGAGGGTATCGCCGGCAAGCCCTACGCC
Organism: Falsiroseomonas ponticola; assembly: GCF_016805305.1. Taxonomy (GTDB): domain Bacteria; phylum Pseudomonadota; class Alphaproteobacteria; order Acetobacterales; family Acetobacteraceae; genus Falsiroseomonas; species Falsiroseomonas ponticola. The sequence continues at coordinate 33,452 of NZ_JAERQN010000006.1, forward strand.
ATCCCGAACCGCCAGGTGGTGCAGGTGCCGCTGGCCGACCCCGCCGTGATCGGCTTCTGGCGCTCCGTCGGCCATTCCATGAACGACTTCTTCTACGAAAGCTTCCTCGATGAGGTCGCGGAGGCCGGGGGCCAGGACCCCTTCGCCCTGCGGCTCCGCCTGCTGGCGAATGCGCCGCGCCATCGCGCGCTGCTGGAAGCCGTGGGCGCCTTGTCGGGCGGCTGGCGGCGCGGGCCCTATACCGCGGCGGACGGCACGCGCCGCGCCCGGGGCGTCGCCATGGCCTCCCCCTTCGGCAGCGAGGTCGCGACCATCGCCGAGGCCTCGATCCGGGACGGCGAGGTGGTGGTGCATGACGTCTGGGTGGCGATCGACCCCGGCCGCATCGTCAACCCCGCCATCATCGAGGCGCAGGTGAACTCCGCCGTGGCGCTCGGCCTCTCCTCCGCCCTGCTGGAGGAGGTGGTGTATGAGAACGGGGCGCCGCAGGCCCGCAACTTCGATGGCTACCCCATCCTGCCGCCCGGGCGGATGCCGAAGGTGCATGTGCGGATCATCGAAAGCGGCGCGCCGATGGGTGGGATCGGGGAGCCCGGCCTGCCCGGCGTGCCGCCGGCGGTGGCGAATGCCGTGGCGGCGCTGACGGGCCAGCGGGTGCGCAGCCTGCCCTTCGCCAGGACTCGCCTGGGCGCGGCATGAGGCGGCGGGCCATGGCCAAGGTGGTGGCGGCGCTGGCGGCCCTGCCAGCCGCCGCCCGGGCACAGGGCGGCGCGGTGATCCGGCTGCGGCTGGGGCGCGTGGTCCTTCCGGCGCGGCTCGACGATCACGCGACGGCGCGGGACTTCGCTTCGCTGCTGCCCCTGGCGCTGACGCTGCGCGACCATGCGGCGACCGAGAAGATCAGCGACCTGCCGCGGCGCCTTACGCTCACCGGTGCGCCGGCGGGGCATGACCCGCGGCCCGGCGACATCGCCTACTACGCCCCCTGGGGCAACCTCGCGATCTTCCACCGCGACTTCGGCTATTCGGCCGGGCTGGTCCGGCTCGGCCGGATCGAGGGCGACCTGGCGGCGCTGTCCCGGCCCGGGACCATCGCCGCCACGATCGAGGTCGCGGCCTGACCGCGCGGGGGCCTGTCCGGGGACAGGCCCGCGAGGATTGCTTCCCCGCGCCCTTGGCGAAGGTTGCTTCCCCGCGCCCTTGGCGAAGGTTACTTCCCCGCGCCCTTGGCGAAGGTTACTTCCCCGCGCCCTTGGCGACGAGGGACTTCACCTCGTCCATCGCCTCGGCGAAGCGCTTGTTCAGCAGGCCCAGCGCCTCGGCATTGCTGTTCTGGATGAGGTCGGCGACCTCCTTCATGTTCGCCACCGCCTTCTCATAGGCGGCCTTCAGCAGCTCCGCCTGGCGGGCGGCGCGGGCCTGCGGGCTCTCATTGCCCGCCATGGCGCGCATCGCGTCCGTCATCTCGGCCATGGAGGCCTGCATGATCTCCATGTGGCGGCGGGCGACGGCCTGCGCACCCTCCAGCGCCACGCGGTTGGCGGCGGACAGCGCCTCCAGGTTGCGGCGCTGGGCCTGGGCCAGGCCCTCCAGGTCCGGCATCGCGGGCAGGCGGAACTCCGCCAGCATCTTCATCATCTCGTCGGGCTTCATGCCAAAGCGATCGGACATGGGACGCGCTCCTCACAATTGGTTCGATGGGCGGCTCTATAATCCACACGCCGTGGGTGTAACAGCGTTTTTTGTGCAGTGCACAAAAAAGCCGGTGAAGGTCAGGTGAAGGCGTCCGGGGAGGCTTCGCCCGGCGGCGGCGGCGCCAGGTCGCCCGCTTCCAGGTTCAGGCTGCGCGCCGTCTGCTCCGCCCGGTCCAGCGCCTTGTCCAGCGCCGCCATGGTGGCGGCCATGTCCGTCGTCTCGTCCTTCGACCAGGCGCGGATGGTGGCGAACCAGACGCCGGTCAGCCCGGCAGCGCGCAGGTTGCCCTGCACCCCGGTCGAATCGAGTTCCGCCGCATCCAGGAAGCGCTTCATGGTCCGGTGCAGCACGGGCCCCATGGCGACGGCCAGCACCGGGTCCGTCCACATGTCGTTGGCCAGGCGCAGCATGCCCGCGCGGTGCGGCACCAGCGCATCCACGCCGCGCATCAGCACGTCGAAGACCCGGTCCCGCGGCGTGCCGCCCTGCCCCGGCACCGTGCCGGTCGCGACGGTATCCGCGACATGGTCCGCATGCAGGCGCAGCAGGTCGAGGCGGGAGGGAAAGCGCCGCGCCAGCTCCCCGGCCCGGATGCCGGAGGCGGTGGCCAGCCGGCCGAGGGTGACGCCCCGCCAGCCATGATCCGCGATCACGGCGAAGAGGCCATCGAGAAGACGGGGGTCAGGGGTGCCGGGCGTGTCCATGCTGATGATGGTGGGGGCGCCGGGCGCGCTCGCCAATGGGAATCTAGCCCGCGAGTTCGCGTGACCGCGCCGTGGCGGCCGCGATGGCGCGGGAGATGTGGGCGGGCCAGGCCGCTTCCTCCATCAGCACGGCCAGGGCGCGCTCCGTCGTGCCCTTGGGGCTGGTCACGTTCTTGCGCAGCTGCGCCGCATCCTCCGTGCTCGCCGCCAGCAGCGCGCCCGATCCGGCCACGGTGCTGCGGGCCATGCGCCGGGCGAGATCGGCCGGGATGCCCTGCTCCACCGCCGCGCGTTCCAGCAATTCGGCCAGCAGGAAGACATAGGCCGGGCCGCCGCCGGAGACCGCCGTGACGGGGTCGAGCAGCCCTTCCTCCTCCACCCAGGCGATCTCCCCGGTCGCGCCCAGCAGCGTGTCGGCCAGCGCGCGCTGGGCGGCGGAGACGGCGGGCGCGGCATAGGCGACGGTGAAGCCCTGCCGCACCGCGGCCGGCGTGTTCGGCATGGCGCGCACCACCGCGGCGCCGGCGCCCAGCAGCCCCTGCATGAAGGCGACGGTCTTGCCCGCCATGATGGAGACGAAGACGGCCGACCCCGCGAAGCGCGCATGCAGCGGCAGCGTCGCCGGCGCCTCCTGCGGCTTGGTGGCCAGGATCACGGCGGCGGGGGCGAAGCCCGCCGGGATCTCGGCGGCGTCCCGCAGCAGCGTCGCGCCCGGGAAGGGGCCGGTGGCGAAGGGATCGACGATGATCGTCTCCCCGAGGCCGCGTTCCCGCCAGCCGGCCAGCATGGCGCCGCCCATCTTGCCGCAGCCGATGAGGAGAAGGGGGGGAAGGGTATCGGTCATGGGGGAATTACTCCCCCACCCCATCCCGGCCGGCAAGGGTCCGGCGCTCAGGCCTCTCCCACGCAGTCCAGCATCGCCGCCTGCAGCGCATCCGCCGGCGCCTTGCCGCCCCAGAGGACGAACTGGAAGGCCGGGAAGAAGCGCTCGCATTCCGTGATGGCGATATCGACCATGTCCTCCAGGCTCTCCGCGGAGGCGCCGGGCGCGCCGCGCAGCAGCACGGAATGGCGGAAGACCGGCACGCCATCGTCGCTGTCGATGCCGAAATGGCCGATCCACAGCTTCTCATTCGCCAGGGCCAGCAGCTCGAACAGCCGCTCCCGCTTGCCCGCCGGCACCTTCATGTCGAAGGTGCAGGAGAAATGCATGGCGCTGATCTCATGCGACCAGGAGAAGTACAGCCCGTAGTCGCACCACTTGCCCGGCGCTTCCGCGGCCATTTCGGCGTCGGAGCGGCGTTCGAAGGCCCATTCATTGGCCGCGACGATCTGCTCCAGCACGTCGAGGGGGTTCGCGGACCGGTCGCGTTCCTCGTAACCGAGATAGGCGGACATCGCGGCACCTCCTTCGCCCGACCGGGAAACCCGACCCCCAAGGTGTAGGGGGTAGGACACCCCGAATCGCCACAAGGGGTAGATTACGCAACCGCAAAACGCGGCTGCAAGCATGGGTTCCGCGAAGCCTGCCAAAGAGTTGTGGACGAATCCGGCCATGGCGGTTTCGCCGCGGCCGGGAACCCCGCCCTCAGTCGCCGCTCGGCGTGCCGACGGGATCGCTCTCCGGCGGGTGGGTGCGGGCGGTCCGCGCCTCGATCTCCGCCAGCCGCGCTTCCAGCGCCACCACCCGGGCCTCCAGCGCCTCGGCCTGCTCCCGCGCCCGCCGCGCCACTTCCAGCGCCGCGTCCAGATCCTCCCGCTTCACCAGGTCCAGGCGCTGCACCATGGCATCCAGCTGCGCGCGGCCCATCGCCTCGGCTTCCTGCCGGGCGCCGGCCAGCACGCTGAAGGCGCCGCCCGCCATGCCGGCCAGGTCGTCGAACAGCCCCCGCTTGCCGCCGCCAGGCCCCCCGGCCGAACCACCCGCCGACCCTGTTCCGCTGCTCATCACGACACTCCCAACCGGTGAAACCGCTTCTGTCCCGCGCGCGTCATCGCGGCCTATACGCACCCCGAAGCCACGGCCTATACCCGCCCGCGTGCGCGGCCCCAACCGCGCCCCGGCACGGGGCCATGCCGTGCCCGGGCCCATCGATCAAGCCGCGAGGCGAGAGGACAACCGCCGATGTATCTGGTCACGGGTGGCGCCGGTTTCATCGGCTCCAACCTTGTCGCCGCCCTCTGTGACCGGGGGGAGGAAGTCATGGTGGTGGATCGCCTCCGCCAGGGCGATCCGGGGCGGGAGAAGTGGCGCAACATCGCCAAGCACCCGATCGCCGGCATCCTGCCGCCGGAGGAGCTGGAGGATTTCTGGTCCGAGGACCCGGAGGTGGAAGCGGTCTTCCACATGGGCGCCATCAGCGCCACCACCGCCACCGATGGCGACCTGGTGGCCGCCACCAACTTCACCCTGCCGCTCTGGCTCTGGGCCGTCTGCGCGGAACGTGGCGTGCCGCTGATCTACGCCTCCTCCGCCGCCACCTATGGCGATGGCGCGCAGGGCTTCGCGGATGACGATGCGCCGGCCGCCCTCGCCGCGCTCCGGCCGCTCAACCTCTATGGCTGGTCGAAGCTCGCCTTCGACCGCCGCGTGGCGGATATGCTGGAGCGTGGCGTGCCCGCGCCCCCGCAATGGGCGGGGCTGCGCTTTTTCAACGTGTATGGCCCCAACGAATACCACAAGGGCCGGATGGCCAGCGTCGTCTTCCACAAGTTCCACGAGGCCCGCGGCGGCGCCCCCGCCCGCCTGTTCCGCTCGGACCGCGACGGCGTCGCGGATGGGGAGCAGAAGCGCGACTTCGTCCATGTGGATGACTGCGTCGCCGCCATGCTCTGGCTGCTGGACAACCCGCAGGCCAGCGGGCTGTTCAATGTGGGCTCCGGCCAGGCGCGCAGCTTCCTCGACCTGGTGCGCGCCATGTTCGCGGGGATGGGGGAGCAGGAGCGGATCGAGTTCATCGACATGCCCGCCGACCTCCGCGGCAAGTACCAGTATTTCACGGAAGCGCCGATGGCGAAGCTGCGCGCGGCGGGCTTCGACCGGCCCGCGACCTCGCTGGAGGACGGCGTCGGCCGCTACGTCCGCGATTTCCTCCTGTCACCCGATCCGCATCGCTGAGGCCGGATGTTCTTCGCGATCCCCTTCCCGATGATCGACCCCGTGCTGGTCGAGATCGGGCCCTTCGCGCTGCGCTGGTACGCGCTGGCCTATATCGCCGGCATCGTGCTGGGCTGGATGCTGGCGCGGCGCATGGTCGCGCTGGCGCCGCGCGTCGCCAGCCAGGAACAGGTGGATGATTTCGTCACCTGGGCGACGCTCGGCGTCATCCTGGGCGGGCGGCTCGGCTACGTGCTGTTCTACCGCCCCGGCTACTACCTGACCGCGCCGCATGAGGCGCTGTATGTCTGGCAGGGCGGCATGTCCTTCCATGGCGGCATGCTCGGCGTCATCGTCGCGGCGCTGTGGTTCTGCCGCCGCCAGGGCCTCAACCCGCTGGCCTTCGGGGACCGCATCGCGCCGGTGGTGCCGATCGGCCTGTTCTTCGGGCGGCTGGCCAACTTCATCAATGGCGAGCTCTGGGGCCGCGTCTCCGACGTGCCCTGGGCCATGGTCTTCCCGACCGGCGGGCCGGACCCGCGTCACCCGAGCCAGCTCTACCAGGCGGGGATGGAGGGCATCGTCCTGTTCATCCTGCTGCAGGCGCTGGTCCGCCAGACCGCGCTGCGGGACCGGCCGGGCTTCCTGACCGGCACCTTCCTGGCCGGCTATGGCGTGGCGCGCTTCCTGGGCGAGTTCTTCCGCCAGCCCGATGCCCATCTCGGCTTCCTCTTCGCCGGCGCCACCATGGGGCAGCTGCTGTCGCTGCCGATGATCGCGGCCGGGCTGTTCCTCATCGCCCGGTCACGCCGCGCCGCGGCAGTCTGATGGCTGAGGGGATGGAGCGCCTCGACCGCTTCATGGCGCGCGCGGTCGCGGCCTATTACGCCCGCCCCGCGACGCCCTTCGGCCGGGGCGGCGACTTCACCACCGCGCCCGAGATCAGCCAGGCCTTCGGGGAGGTGCTGGGCGCCTGGGCCGCCGTGGTGTGGGAGAGGATGGGCAGCCCCGATTCCGTGCTGCTGGTGGAATGCGGCCCCGGCCGCGGCACGCTGATGGCCGATGCGCTGCGCGCCGCCGGCGACGTCGCCCCCGCCTTCCGCGCCGCGCTGCGCCTGCACCTGGTGGAGACCTCCCCCGCGCTGCGGCAGGCGCAGCGCCGCGCGCTGGGCGATGCCGTCGCCGCCTGGCATGACGACCTCTCCACCCTGCCGCCCGGCCCGATGCTGCTGCTGGCCAATGAATTCCTCGATGCCCTGCCGATCCGGCAATTCGTCCGCCGCGGCGATGGCTGGGCCGAGCGCCATGTCGAGGCCGGCGCCTTCGTCGAACGCCCCGCCGACACCCCGCCGCGCTGGCCCGCCGAGGCGCCGGAAGGCGCGGTGCGGGAGGTTTCCGACGCGGCCGAGGCCATCATCCGCGCCCTCGCCGCGCGGCTCGCCACCCAGGGCGGCGCGGCGCTGTTCATCGACTACGGCCCGGCGGAATCCTGCCTGGGGGAGAGCCTGCAGGCCGTCGCCGCCCAGCGCGGCGGCCTCGACCCGCTCGCCGATCCCGGCACGGTGGACCTGACCGCCCATGTCGATTTCGCCGCCCTCGCCGCCGTGGCGTGGGAAGCGGGCGCGGCCGCGCAGGGCCCGCTGCCGCAGGGGCTCTTCCTCCAGCGCCTCGGCCTCATGACCCGCGCCGCCATGCTCGCGCAGTCCCGCCCGCGGCTCGCCGGCGATATCCTGAGCGGCGCCGAACGCCTGGTGGCGGCGGAGGGGATGGGCCGCCTGTTCAAGGCCCTCGCCCTCTGCGACCCTGCCCTCCTCCCCCTGCCCGGATTCGAGACGCCATGACCCCCGGCTTCCTGACCGGCCCCCTGCCGCTGCCGCACGCCTTCTTCACCCGCCAGGGCGGCGTCTCCTCCGGCCCCTTCGCCTCCCTCAACTGCTCCCTCTCCTCCCCCGATGATGCGGAGGCCGTGCGCCGCAACCGCGCCGCGGCGGCGGCGGTGCTGGGGGGCGGCCCCGGCGACCTGCTCGGCCTCTACCAGGTGCATGGCGTGGCCGTCGCCGATGGCCGCACGCCCTGGGACGACACCACCCGCCCCCGCGCCGATGCCGTGGTCACGGACCGGCCGGGCCAGGTCATCTCCGTCGTCACCGCGGATTGCGCGCCGGTCCTCTTCGCGGATGAGGAGGCCGGCGTGATCGGCGCCGCCCATGCGGGCTGGCGCGGCGCCGTGGCCGGGGTGCTGGAGGCGACGATCGAGGCCATGGAAGCCCTCGGCGCCCGCCGCGCCCGCATCGCCGCGACCGTCGGCCCCTGCATCGGCCAGGCGAGCTACGAGGTCGGCCCCGATCTGCGCGGGGAGGTGCTGGCCCGCGACGCCGCCGATGCCCGCTTCTTCGCCGATGGCGCGCGGGCGGATCGCTGGCAGTTCGACCTGGCGGGCTATTGCGTCGCGCGCCTCGCGGCCGCGGGCGCGGGCCGGGCCGGCGCGCTGATGGTCGATACCCTGGCGGAGGAGGATCGCTTCTTCAGCCATCGGCGCCGCACCCTGGCTGGCGGCGGGCCGATCGGCCACCAACTCTCCGCCATTGCCCTGCCGCGGTGATCCCATGCCCTACGTCGTCATGTTCATGGTGCTGATGATGCTGACCCTGCTGGTTTCCTGTGTCATCGCCTAGCGCGCGCCCCCGGCGCGCCCTTCTCGCCGCGCTGGCGCCCCTGGCGCTGGCCGCCTGCGGCGACCTGCCGCAGCCCTTCCGGGGCCGGCCGGGCCAGGTGGCGCGCCAGCTGCGCCGCCCGCCGGGCTATCGCGTGGCGATCCCCCCCTCCGCCCAGACCATGCTGACGGATGCGGATTCCGCCGCCTTCGCCCGCGCCATGGCGGATGCGCTGGTGGCGCAGGAAGTGCCCGCGGTGGCCGGGGATGCGCTGCCGCTGGACTGGCAGCTGATCGTCGGCGTGGAACGCGACGGCGCGCTGGTGACGCCCCGCTTCGCCCTGACCAACGGGGATGGCGTCGCGCTCGGCATGCTGGTGGGCCGGCCGGTCCCGGCGCGGGAATGGGCGGATGGCAATGCCCAGCTGTTCGGCCGCGTCGCCGCGGAAGCCGCGCCCCGCCTGGCCGACCTGCTCTCCCGCATCGAGGCGCAGGCCCGCACCGGCGACGAGCGCGCCGCCGGGTCCGGCGCGCCGGTCATGCGCCTGCTGCCCGTGCGCGGCGCGCCGGGGGATGGCAACCGCAGCCTGACGGCGAAGATGAAGGACAGCCTGGCCGCGCTGGGCTTCCAGGTGCAGGACCAGGCGGAGGGCGCGGATTTCGCCGTCTCCGGCGAGGTGACCATGACGCCGGTCGGGCGCGGCCTGCAGCGGGTGGAGATCGTCTGGACCGTCTCCCGCCGCGATGGCCAGGACCTCGGCCGCGTGGCGCAATTGAACGAGGTGCCGGCCGGCACGCTGAACGGCCTCTGGGGCGATGTCGCCTTCGTGGTGGCGGAGGAAGCGGCCGGCGGCGTGCGCGACGTGGTGTTCAATGCCGGCGGCATCGGCGCCCGCCCGGCGACCCCGGCCGCGCCCGCCGCCCCGCCCACGGCCACCCCCGCGGCCGCCACCCCCGCCGCGGCACCGCCCCGCCGGCGGCGCTAGCACGGCCCCTCACCCGGCGAGGGGGCCGCCATGCATGGGCGTCATCGGCCCGCGATGGACACCCAACCGTCACGTTGCTACCAACCCGCCCGTCGCGGCGGTGGGTTTCCGGCGCGGCACCCTCCCTTCCCCCCGGGGTTCGTGTCGCATGAAGATCATCGCCTGCAACAGCAACCGCCCGCTTGCCGAGGCGGTGGCATCGGCGCTGGGCATCCCGCTCACCCAGGCCTCCGTCCGCCGCTTCGCGGATATGGAGATCTTCTGCGAGATCCATGAGAATGTCCGCGGCGAGGATGTCTTCGTGGTGCAGTCCACGAGCTACCCCGCCAATGACAACCTGATGGAGCTGCTGATCATGCTGGACGCGCTGAAGCGCGGCAGCGCGCGGCGCATCACGGCGGTCATCCCCTATTTCGGCTATGCGCGGCAGGACCGGAAATCGGGCCCCCGCACGCCGATCTCCGCCAAGCTGGTGGCGAACCTGATCACCGCCGCCGGCGCCAACCGCGTGCTGACGATGGATCTGCACGCCGCCCAGATCCAGGGCTTCTTCGACATCCCGGTGGACAACCTCTTCGCCGCCCCCCTCTTCGCGCGCGACATCCAGGAGCGTTTCGCGGGCCGCGACCTGATGGTCGTCTCCCCCGACGTCGGCGGCGTGGTCCGGGCCCGCGCCATCGCGGCGCGCATCCACACCGACCTCGCCATCATCGACAAGCGCCGCCCCCGCGCCGGCGTGTCCGAGGTGATGAACGTGATCGGCGAGGTCGAGGGCCGGCACTGCATCCTGGTGGACGACATCGTGGATAGCGGCGGCACGCTCTGCAACGCGGCGGAAGCGCTGCTGAAGAACGGCGCGAAATCCGCCAGCGTCTATGTCACCCATGGCGTCTTCTCCGGCGGCGCGGTGGCGCGCGTCGGCGCCGCGGCGATCGAGCACATGATCGTCACGGACAGCATCCTCGCGACGGAAGCCGTGCGCGTCAGCCGCAACATCAAGCAACTGACCATCGCCCCCCTGCTGGCCGAGGCGATGAAGCGCATCAGCGAGGAAAGCTCCGTCTCCACGCTGTTCAACTGATGCGCGCGCTCGCCCTGCTGCTGGCGGTGCTGGCGCTGTCGGCCTGCACGACCGAACAGATCGCGCGCGGCGCCGCTTCCGCCTGCCGCGCCAGCCCGCAATCCTGCACGGACCGCACGGCGCCGGAAGCGACGCGCACACCGGGCCTGTAGCGCAAGCCTGCTTCGCGCGGACGCGCCGCCTGCCGCGGCGCGCGATGACGTGATGCAACGCCGGCGCCTGCGATGCGCTACGCGGCGATCCAGGATTCAGGGATCGCGCGATGTATTGGGTGGTGGTCGGGCTGGCTACCTTTGCCGACTGGTTCCGTCATGAAGGCCACCACATCCGCAACCGCACGATCCTGGCGGCGCTCGTCACCGGCGGCGCCCTGCTGCTGGAAGCGCCGCTCTGGGCCGCGCTGATGCTGGCAGCCGGCATCTGGATCTGGGCCGCGATGCCGATGCAATGGCCCCGCGCCACCAGCGCCGCCGGCATCGCCGCCGGCGCCGGCATCATGGCCTGGGCGCTGGATCTCTCGCTGTTCTGAGGCGGCTCAGGCGAGGGTGAAGCAGGGCACGGGCGCGCCGTCATTCTCGCTGGCCTTGAACACCAGCCGCACCATGGCGCCGATGCGCACCGCCTCCAGCTCGCAATCCACGATGTTGGTGAACAGCCGCGGACCTTCCGCCAGCTCCACATAGGCCGCGCAGACCGGCCCGCCGGCGCGCAGGATGGTGTAGCTGTAGATCGTCCCCGCCCCGCTCGCCTCCACCAGGTCGACATTCGGCGAGAGGGTGAAGGGCGAGACGCCGCGCGGGTACCAGAAGTGCTTCCCGGTGTCCTTGCAGAGCCCGATCAGCAGGCGGCCCTCGCGCGCCGCCTCCCACACCGCCTGGCTGGTGGGGTCCGCGACGGGGGCGGCGAAGAGCTTCTCGCTCATGGGTGTCACTCCCGTTCCAGGATGAGGGTCGCGCTGCCGTGGCGGTGGCCGAGCAGCCCGCCCGTGCCATGCGCCAGCGCCAGCGTGCAGCCCGGCACCTGCACGGCGGGATGCGCTTCCCCGCGCAGCTGCCGCACCGCCTCGATCACCTTGGTCATGCCGCCGCGATTGGCGGGGTGGTTGTTGCAGAGCCCGCCGCCATCCGTGTTGAAGGGCAGCCTGCCGACGCCGCTGATGAGGTTGCCGTCGCTGACGAATTTTCCTCCGTCACCCTTCGCGCAGAAGCCGAGGTCCTCCAGCTGCATCAGCACGGTGATGGTGAAGCTGTCGTAGATCGACGCGTACTGGATGTCGTCGGGCGTCACGCCCGCCTCCCCGAAGGCGCGCGCGCCGGTCAGCGCGGCGCCGCTGCTCGTCAGGTCCCGGTAGCCGCCGAATTCGCCCTGCGCCGTCTCCCCGGTGCCGCGCACCGTGACCATTGGTCGCTTCAGGCTGCGCGCGATCTCCGGCCTGGCCACGATCAGCGCGCCGCCGCCATCGCTGATGACGCAGCAATCGAGGCGATGCAGCGGGTCCGACACCATCGGCGAATTCACCACATCCTCCACCGTCACCACCTTCTTCAGCATGGCGTGCGGGTTGTGCTGGGCGTGGTGGCTGGCGGCGACCTTGATCCAGGCCAGCTGTTCGCTGGTGGTGCCGTACTCATGCATGTGCCGCATGGCGCAGAGCGCGTAGCTGGTGCCCGTGGTCTTGGTGAAGGGCACCTCGAACTGGTCGTCCGGCACGTTCGGGTTCTGCGCCCGCGCGCCGGTGCCGACCGCCTGGCCCTCGCTGCGCGGCCGCCCGGCCAGCGTCACCAGCACGACATTGGCACGGCCGAGCTTGATGGCCGCCGCGGCATGCGCGACATGGGCGATGTAGGAACAGCCGCCGAGATCGGTGCTGTCGGCGTAGCGCAACCGGTCGAGCCCCATATAGTCGATCATCGACAGCGGCCCGAGCCCCGGCGCATCGCCCGCGCAGACATAGCCGTCGATATCGTCCTTCGAGAGCCCCGCATCCTGCAGCGCGCCCCAGGCGACCTCGGCGTGCAGCTGCGCGACGGATTTGTCCTCCGCCTTGCGGGTGGGGTGCTCATAGGCGCCGACGATGCAGGCGCTGCCGCGAAGGCTCATGGCTGATATCCGGACGCTGTTGGGACGCACCGTGGCAAGGGATGGCGCGGGGGGCAAGACGGGCGGACTTCACGGCGCCGTCCGGCTGTGCTGCCCTTCGCGGGATTGGATGGGGAACGACCATGGCACTCGACGACACGCATGATCCGGCACGGCGGTCCTTCGTGGACAGCGCCAATGGCCACGCGGATTTCCCGATCCAGAACCTGCCCTTCGGCGTCTTCTCGCCCCTCGGCGGCACGCCGCGCGCCGGCGTCGCGATCGGCGACATGATCCTGGACCTGGAAGCGGCGGCGGCAGCGGGGCTGTTCTGCGAGGGAGCGGCCGCGGCGGCCCGCGCCGCGACGGGCGGTGCGCTGAATGCGATGCTGGCCCTCGGCACCGCGCCACGCCGCGCGCTGCGGGCGCAGCTCTCCACGCTGCTGGAAGCGGGATCGCGGTTCGAGGCCCAGGTGACGCCGATGCTGCACGCCGCCGCCGACTGCACGCTGCACCTGCCCGCGCGGATCGGCGACTACACCGATTTCTTCGCGGGCATCCAGCACGCCATGAATGCCGGCGCCATGTTCCGGCCCGACAATCCGCTGCTGCCGAACTACAAATACGTCCCCATCGGCTATCACGGCCGCGCCTCCTCCATCGTGCCCTCCGGCCACCCGGTGCGGCGGCCGAACGGCCAGCGGAAGCCGGCGAGCGAGACGGTGCCGAGCGTCGGCCCCTCCCGCAACCTCGACTACGAACTCGAACTCGGCATCTGGATCGGCCCCGGCAACAGGCTGGGGGAGCCGATCCCGATCGGCCAGGCCAGCGAGCACATCGCCGGCTTCTGCCTGCTGAACGACTGGTCGGCGCGCGACATCCAGGGCTGGGAATACCAGCCACTCGGGCCGTTCCTCGCCAAGAGCTTCTGCTCCACCATCAGCCCCTGGATCATCACGCCGGAGGCCATGGCGCCCTTCCGCGTGCCGCAGGCCAAGCGGCCGGAGGGCGATCCCGCGCCGCTCCCGTATCTCTGGGACGAGGCCGACCAGGCAGGCGGCGCCATGGCGCTGGAGCTGGAGGTGCTGCTGATGACGCCGGGCCTGGCGGCGAAGGGGCTGGCCCCGCATCGCCTCGGCCTGTCCGATGCCCGCGCCCTCTACTGGACCCCCGCGCAGCTGGTCGCGCACCACGCCAGCGGCGGCTGCAACCTCAACCCCGGCGACCTCTGCGGCACCGGCACCATCTCCACCACGGAGGTCTCGGGCTATGGCTCGCTGCTCGAGATCACCAAGGGCGGGCGGGAGCCGCTGACGCTGGCATCGGGCGAGACGCGCCGCTTCCTGGAGGATGGCGACACCGTGACGCTGCTGGCCCGCGCCAGCCGCGCGGGATACGCCAGCATCGGCTTCGGCCCCTGCACCGGCACCATCCTGCCCGCGCCTTGAACCCCGCGCCGAACGGCGCGACGATACCGGCCAGTATCACGGAGGAAATGGCCATGGGCGACCGGCCGAAGCGCGTGGAGTTCCGGGAGGAAGGGCCGCGCGAGGGCTTCCAGATCGAGAAGACGATCTTCCCCCTGGAACAGCGCGTGCAACTGGTGGAGGCGCTGGCCGAGACCGGCCTGCACCACATCCAGGTCGCGAGCTTCGTCAGCCCCAAGGCCGTGCCGCAGATGGCGGATAGCGAGGCCTTCTTCGCCGCCATCCGCAAGAAGCAAGGCGTCCACTATGCCGGCCTCTGGCTGAACGAACAGGGTTTCCGGCGCGCCCAGGCAACGCCTGGGGTCGATCTTTCCGGCAAGATCTCGCTCTACGCGTCGAACGCCTTCGCGCAGCGGAACAATGGCTGCACGGCGCAGGAGATGGCGGAGCGGCAGCGGCGCTGGCTGGAGCTGTATGACGAGGCCGGCATCAAGCCCGACTTCGCCATCATCATGGCCGCTTTCGGCTGCAACTACGAAGGGGAGATCCCGCCCGACCGCGTCGTCGCCATGGCGAAATTCGCGCATTCCATCTGCGCGGAGCGCGGCCACAAGCTGCCCGCCGTATTCCTGGCGGACACGATGGGCTGGGGCAACCCGGACCAGACGCGCCGCCTGGTGGGCATGGTGCGGGATGCGCTGCCGGATGTGCGCATCGGGCTCCATCTGCACGACACGCGCGGCATCGGCACCGCCAACGTCATGGCGGCGCTCGACATGGGCGTCGATTTCTTCGACAGCAGCGTGGCGGGGCTGGGCGGCTGCCCCTTCGCGGCGCATGGCGATGCCGGTGCGGCCGGCAATGTCTGCACGGAGGACCTGGTCTTCCTCTGCCACGAACTCGGCATCGAGACCGGCATCGACCTGGAGGCGCTGGTGGAATGCGCGCGGCTCGCGGAGCGCATCATCGGCCGCCGCCTGAATGGCCGCGTCATGCATGCGGGGTCGCTGGCGAAATACCGCGCCCCGAAGCGGGAGGCCGCGTGATGATCGCGCGCCGCTCCCTGCTGGCGCTGCCGCTGCTGGCCGCCGCGCCCGCCGTCGCCCAGGAACGCTACCCGTCGCGCCCCATCCGCTTCATCGTCCCCTTCGCCGCCGGCGCCGCCACCGACCTGCGCGCGCGCATCTTCGCGGAGCGCATGGCGCAGGATTGGGGCCAGCCCGTCGTGGTGGATAATCGCGGCGGCGCCAATGGCTTCATCGCCGCCGAGGCCGTCGCGCGCGCGCGTGGCGATGGCTACACGCTGCTCTTCACCTCCAACACCACGCATGGCTCCAACCCCGCGCTGTTCCGCCGCCTGCCCTATGATCCGATCAAGGATTTCGAGCCGGTGGCGCTGCTCGGCGTCTCCACCATGCTCGTCGTGGTCAATAACAACCTCGGCATCCGCAGCATCGCGGACCTCATCGCCCATGGCCGCGCGAACCCCGGCAAGCTGAGCTTCGGCAGCGGCAGCCAATCGAGCCGCATGGCGGGGGAGATGTTCAAGGCGATGACGGGGATCGAGATGGAGAACGTCTCCTACCGCGCCAACCCGCAGGCCATCACCGACGTCATCTCCGGCACCCTGCCGCTGATGTTCTGCGACACCACCACCGCCATCCCGCAGGTGCGGGAAGGTCGCGTCCGCGCGCTGGCCGTCACCGCAGGCAGCCGCATCTCCGCCATGCCGGACCTGCCGACGGTGGCGGAGGCGGGGAACCTGCCGGGCTACGAACTCGGCACCTGGACAGCGGTTTACGCGACCGCCGGCACGCCGCGGGAGATCGTGGACCAGCTGAACGCGAAGTTCCGGGAGATCCTGGCCTCGCCACCCGTGCAGGAAAGGCTGCGCGGCGATGCGACGGAACCGCTGACCGGAAGCCCCGACCACCTCCGCGACTTCACCCTCGCGGAAATCGAGAAATGGACGCGCGTCGCGCGCCAGGCGGGGATCCAGCCGGAGTGAGCGCGCCCCTTCACGGCATCAAGGTCATCGAGATCGGCCAGGTTCTCTCCGGCCCCTTCGCCGGCGCGATCTTCGCCGATCTCGGCGCCGATGTGATCAAAGTGGAGAAGCCGGAGGGCGGCGATGATGCGCGGCAGATGGGCGTCGCCTTCCGCCACGGCGATGCCTTCAATTTTCATGAGTTCAACCGCGGCAAGCGGAGCATCGCGCTGGATTTGAAGTCGGAAGCGGGGATGGCGGCGCTGCATGCGCTGCTCGCCGAGGCCGACATCCTCGTCCACAACATGCGCCCCGGAGTGCCGGAGGCGCTGGGCCTCGACCCCTACGCCACCACCGCGCGGCATCCGCGGCTGATCTACTGCAACATGGGCGCCTTCGGTCACAAGGGACCGCTGAAGGACCGGCCGGGCTATGAGCCGCTGCTGCAGGCCTTCGCCGGCCTCAACAGCATCACCGGGGAGCCCGATGGCCCGCCCGTGCGCATGGGCGCCTCCGTCGTGGACCAGGGCACGGGGATGTGGACGGTGATCGGCGCGCTCTCCGCCTTGCAGCAGCGGGCGCGAACCGGGCGCGGCTGCGTGGTGAACACCTCGCTGTTCGAGACGGCCTTCCTCTGGGCCGGGCAGAAGGTCGGCGCCTATCTCAACCAGGGCAAGCTGCCGGAACGCCATGCCAGCGGCCATCCCGGCTTCGTGCCCTACGAATCCTTCGACGCCGCCGATGGCCCCCTGCTGGTCTGCTGCGGCAATGACCGCCTCTTCCGCAAGTTCGCCGCGGAGCTCGGCCATCCCGAATGGCCCGAGGACCCGCGCTTCGCCACCAACCGCCTGCGCCTGGCGAACAAGGCCGACTGCCTGGCGCTGGTGCGCGATGCCATGCGCCAGCGGCCGCGCGCGGAATGGCTGGAACGGCTCGTCGCCGCCGGCGTGCCCTGCGCGCCGATCAACACCATTCCGGAGATGCTGGAGGAACCGCAGGCCAAGGCCATCGGCATGCTGGTCACGCCACCCGGCGAGGATTTCTCCGTCACCGCCCTGCCGGTGTCCTTCGACGGCGAACGCCCTCAGCCGAAGGCGGGCGCACCGAGGCTCGACGGCCACAAGGGCGCGCGGTTCAGCCCGTAGCGCCCAGCGCCTTCGGCGCGCTCACCGCCGCCCGCGCCCGCGCATAATCCCGCAGCAGCGCGGCCGTGGCGTCGTGGCCGGGCGTGCCCGGATCATGCGCGCCCGCGCGGATCTCCGCCGCCAGCGCCGCCAGCCCCGGCATCGCCGGCACCACCGCGTCGCGCTCCCGCAGCGCCAGGCCGATCGCGGCCGCCACCATCCGCGCCGCCATCGCCTTTTCCGGCGGCAGGGCCGACAGCAACTCGTTCAGCACGACATCGCGCGCGGTGGCGAGAAGGTCGGCACCGTCCGGCTTCTCCAGCATCACAGCGCCTCCGTCATCGCCAGCACGTCCAGTTCCAGTTCAGGCACGATATGCCCCGTCAGCGCCAGTTCCAGGCTGCGTTCCTGGCCGGAGAGGTGCCGCGCCGCCTGGTCGGCCGCGATGACGGCCCAGCGGATCGTCGCCATCAACTCCCACCACGGCATGCGCGCGCGGTCGATGCGCGTGCCGGATTCCCTCTCATAACCCGCATAGAAGGCCTCCCGCGCCCCGATACCGCCGGCTTCGCGGGCATGCGCGCCGAAGCGCCAGCACTTCGCGCAGAACCAGCCGAGATCGGCGTGGCCATCGCCCCAGGCCGCGAATTCCCAGTCCAGCACGGCAGAAACGCGCGCGCCGTCGATCATCACGTTGCCCGTGCGAAAATCGTGATGGCAGAGCACCGGCGGCATCGGTTCCGGCAGGTGCCGCTCCAGCGCGCGCAGCCCCCATTCCAGCACCGGCCGAGGCGTGCCGGCCTCATCCAGCCGCGCCCGCATCGCCGCGATCATCGCCCGCGCCGCATCCGCCGGCGGATCACCGAGGAAACCGAGGTCCGCGCGCGGCGGCCGGATGCGATGGATGCGCGCCAATTCGCGGCCCAGCGCCGCGACGACCGCATCGCCCTGCGCGCCCGCCTGCCTCACCACGCGATGCGCCGCGGCGATGCCCTCGACGCGCCTCATCACGAAGAAGGGCCGGCCGATGACGCCGGTATCCTCGCAGAGGAAGATCGGCGCCGCCACCGTCACCCCCGCATCCCGCGCCGCGCACAGCAGTGCAAACTCCGCCGCGCGCGGCAGCGACACGGCCAGCACCGCCGGCGCATCCGTGCGCAGCACCCAGCGCTTCGCGCCTTCGCGAGTCTCCACATCCAGCGCCCAGTTCTGCTGGATCGCGCCGCCCGACAGCCGCGTCAGCGCGGTGATGCAAAGCGTCTCGTCAGCCGTCTCGCGCGCCAGCCAGTCGCGCAGCCGCGCCTCATCCATGCGCGCCCCACTCGAAGAAGTCGCGGCCTTCGCGGCGCAGGAAATTCGCCAGCACCATGCGGTGCACCTCGCTCGCGCCATCCACCAGCCGCGCCTGGCGGGCGTAGCGGTACATCCACTCCACCACCGTGTCCTTCGAATAGCCGCGCGCACCCAGCAACTGCAGCGACGTATCCACCGCCTTGTGCAGCGCATCCGCCACGACGATCTTCGCCATGGAGACCTCCTTCCGCGCGAAGCCGCCCTGGTCCAGCACCCAGGCCGCCTTCATGGTCAGCAGGCGCCCGATCTCCAGCTCCATCGCCGCCTGGCCGACCAGGCCCTGCACGCTTTCCCGGTCGATCAGCTTCTGCCCGAAACTCTGCCGCTCGCCGATCCGCGCCATCGCGATCTCCAGCGCGCGGCGGCCCATGCCGAGCCAGCGCATGCAGTGCGTCAGGCGCGCCGGGCCCAACCGGATCTGCGTCACCTTCAGCCCGTCGCCCACGCCCATCAGCAGGTTCTCGTCCGGAATCTCCAGGCCATCGAAGCGAAGTTCGCAATGCCCGCCATGTTCCTCGGGCCCCATGATCGGGATGCGGCGCACGATCTCCCACCCCGGCTGGTCCGCGTGGAACAGGAAACACGTCAGCCCACGACGCTCATCGTCCGCCGTGCGGGCAATCAGAAGGAAGTGCTTCGCCTCGCCGGCACCGGTGATGTAGTGCTTGCGCCCCGTGATGCGCCAGCGGTCGTTGCCGACGCGCTCCGCCTTCGTGTAGGTCAGGCCGGGATCGCTGCCGCAGCCATCGGGCTCCGTCATCGCGAAGGCGGATTGCACGGCACCATCGACGATGGGTTGCAGCCAGCGCGTCTTCTGCGCCTCCGTCGCCACCTTCTCCAGCACCTGCATGTTGCCGTCATCCGGCGCCGCGCTGTTGAAGACGACGGGGCCGAAGATGGATCGGTTCATCTCCTCATAGCACGCCGCCATGCCGACCTTGGTGAGCCCGCCGCCGCCGCGATGCTTCGGCATCTGCAGCGCCCAGAGGCCCTGCGCCTTGGCCTCCGCCCGCATGCGCTTCAGCACCTCGGGATGGATGTTCTCATGCTCGTCGTAATTGGCGCGGTCGGCCTCAAGCGGGATCAGCCTCTCATCCACGAAGGCGCGGACGCGGCTCTGCACCTCGACGACATCGGGCGGCAGACGAAAATCCATGCGGGGTGCTCCGGTCAGAGGCTGTTGACGGAATGGCCGCCATCGATGGTGACGACGCTGCCCGTCATATGGGCGCCGGCCTCGCTGGCCAGCAGCAGCAGCGGCCCTGTCAGGTCATCGACGCTGCCGAGCCGCCGTTGCGGGATGCGCTTCACCATCGCCTGGCCGGCCTCGCTCGCGAAGAAGTCGCGGTTGATCTCGGTGGCGATGTAGCCGGGCGCCAGCGCGTTCACGCGGATGCGGTGGCGCGCCAGCTCCACCGCCATCTGCCGCGTCAGATGCACCAGCGCGGCCTTGGCGGCGGAATAGCCGGCGACACCCGGGATCACGCGCTCCGCCAGGATGGAGGCGATATTGACGATGCTGCCGCCCTTGCCGGCCGCCACCATCCGCTTCGCCACCGCCTGCCCCACCGCGAAGGCGCCGCGGAGGTCCACCGCCATCACCTGGTCCCAATCCTCCGCCGTGTGGTCCAGGAAGGGCCGCGTGGCCGCGATGCCGGCATTGTTCACCAGGATATCCACGGGCCCGAAGGCGCGCTCCGTCACCGCCAGCGCGTCGGCGATGGAGGCATCCTCCGTCACATCCAGCGCGACGGCCCGCGCGCCCTCGCCCAGTTCCTCCGCCAGGCCGCGCAGGCTGGCGGGCTTGCGTGCCCCCATGGCGACGCAGGCCCCCGCCCCATGCAGCACACGAACGAAATGCCGGCCCAGCACGCCGGAGGCCCCGGTGACGAGCGCGACGCGCCCCGCCAGAGAGAATGCCGCGAAGGGCGATCCCGCCCCGCTATCCGCCATGCCCTGCCTCCCCGCGCTTCCCCCGCTGGATTCGCACCCGCGGGCGGGCGCGGTCAACCGGGCAGCAGCCGCCGCAGCTCCGCCAGGACCGCGTCCATGTCGAGCGGCTTGGAGAAGAGGCTCACCGGCGCCTCCCCATCCCGCCGGAAGGCATCCTGCCCGCCCGATGGCGCGTAGCCCGTCATCACCACCACGGGCAGGTCGGGCCGCGCGGCCCGCAGCGCGCGGATCAGCCCGGCGCCATCCAGCCGCGGCATGCGCAGGTCCGTCAGCAGCAGGTCCGGCGGCTGGCGGGCCGCGAGTTCCACCGCCGCCTGGCCGTCCGGCGCCAGCACCACCTCATAGCCCTGGGCGAGGAGTTCATCCTCGATCGCCATGGCCGCGAGCCCCTCATCCTCCGCCACGAGTATCCGGTGCGCCATGGAGGCCATCAGCAGGCAACCGCCAGGGGCGCCAGCCCATCGGCGGTGGGTTCGGACAGCGCAAGGGTCATGGTGAAGCAGGCGCCCCCTTCGGGCAGGTTCGATGCAGCGATGCCGCCGCCCATGGCGCGGGCCACCGCCGCGGCCAGGGACAGGCCGAGCCCGCTGCCATGGCCCGGCTCCTTGGTCGTGAAGAACGGGTCGAAAATGGATTGGCGCAGCGCCTCCGGCACGCCCGGCCCGCTGTCCCGCACCTCGATCACCGCCTGGCGGCCGGCCTGCCGCAGGGCGACGGCGATGCGCGCGGGGCCGGTGGCGCCGCCGGAGCGGGCTTCCAGCACGGCGTCCCGCGCGTTGGAGAGCAGATGCAGCACCGCCTGTTCCAGCCGGGCGGGCGAACCCGTCACGGCCAGGGGCCCTGCCGGGGCGGTGAAGGACAGGGCGATGCCATCCGGCGCGTATTGCCCATCCGCCGTGCGCACCGCGGCGCCGACGACGCCGGTGGCGTCGAAGGTTTCCGCCGCGCCGGCCTCGGCCGAGGCCAGGCCGCGGATGCGCCCCACCAGATCACCGGCCCGGCGCAACTGCCCTTCCACCACGCCGATCGCGGCGATCAGCCGCGCGCCTTGTTCCGTCATCAGCCCCGTCGCGGCGTTGCGGGCATGGCGCAGCCACAGCAGCGCGGCGTTCAGCGGCTGGCTCGTCTCATGCGCCAGCCCGGCGCACATGGTGCCGATGGTGGCCAGCCGCGCCGATTCCACCAGCCCGGCCTGCAGGCGCCGCGTTTCCGTGATGTCCCGCGCGCTGCCGAGCAGGCGCTCCACCTCGCCCGCCGCGTTGCGCATCGGCACCAGCACGGTCTGCCACACGCGATGGCCGAGCGGCGTCTCCGCCTCCACCTCGTAGCGCTGCACCGTGCCGGTCGCGACGGCGCGCTGCCAGTTCGGCAGCACGCGTTCCGTGATGCCGGGCAGGAAGCCGGATTGCGCATCCCGCCCCAGCACCTGCGCGGCCGGCAGGCCGAACAGGCGCTCATAGGCCGGGTTGACGGTTTCCGTGACGAAACGCTCGCCTCGCCCTTCCACCCGCAGCACGAACAGCGCCTCCGCCAGGTTGTCGATGAAGGCGGCGGTCCGCGCCTCGCTGTCCAGCGCCCGGCGTTCGGCGGCGCGGCGCTCCTCCACCTCCCGCGCCAGGGCGGCCGGGCTCGGCAGCGCCAGAAGCCGCGGCAGCAGGGGCCACAGCGTGATGGCGGTGGCGATGGAGACGGCGGCGCAGAAGGCCTTGATCAGCCCCTCCGCCAGCGGGTTCGGGTGGAACATGGCCCAGGCATGGGCGAAATGCGTGGCGCCGCAGGCGATGATGAACAGCGCGAACAGCCCGAAGACCCAGGGATAGGCCAGGTCCTGCCGGCGGATCGCGAAGACCACCAGCGCCGCCGGGATCGAGAAATAGGCCAGCCCCGTCCCGATATCGGACAGCAGGTGCAGCCAGGCGAGGTCCGGGTCCGTCAGCGTGCAGACGCCGGGCGGCGCGAGGTTCGGCGTGAAGCTGCTCAAGGGGCCGGAATCTCGTGAGGGGGTTGCTGTGGTCGCCTACCACCCCTTTCCATACCAGCACCGGGCTGGGCACGCCCCCCGCCAAGGCCGGGTTGCGGCGCAGCATCACGCGCGATTGAACGGAACGGCGCCGCCGCCCCGGCATTGCGGCGCCGGCGGGATGCCCGCCGGCGCCGTCGATCAGCTTCCCGCCGGCATCAGCGACACATGGGCGGAGACCACCCGCCAGCCCTCCGGCATGCGCACCCAGGTCTGGCTCTGCCGCCCGATGCGACCATTGCGTGAAAAGGTCGTGTTCGCCGTGGCGAAGTCGCGCCCATGCGTCGTGATGACGGTGCGCACCAGTTCCCTCTCCAGCCCGACCGAAGGCCGGGAGGCACGAAACGCCATGATCTCCTCATAGCCGTGCAGGATCTCGGTCGCGCCGTAGCGGATGGTGCGCGGGTCGTTCCAGAACAGCTCGTCCAGCACGGCCACGTCGTTCGTCACCAGCGCGACCTCGTAGCGCTGGAAGGCCGCCGTCACCTCGGCGACGATCTCCGGAATGTCGATCTCCATCAGGCGCAATCCTTCGGTGTGGGGCAGCCGGCCAGGCCGGCATCGAGCAGGGAAGCGGCGACGCGGAACAGAAGATCCTCCCGCCACGGCGCCGCGACCAGTTGCAGGCCAACCGGCAGCGCGGCGCCGGCCAGGGCGGGGTCGGCCAGCGGCACCGCCATGGCCGGCAGGCCGATGGCGGAGAAGGGCTGGGTATAGACGCCGAGATGCGGGCGCGCCGGCACCGTCGCGCCATCCACCTCGATCATCGCGGTGCCGATCGGCGGGGCGACATAGGGCAGCAGGGGCGCCACCAGCACGTCGCAATCCTCGAAGATGCGCGCGGCCGCCCGCGCCCAGGCGGCGCGCACGCGCTGCGCCTGGGTGATCCACTGCGCCGGCAGCAGCGCGCCGGCCAGGAAGCGGTCGCGGGTCAGCGGATCGAAGTCATCGGCGCGAATCCGCAGGCTCGGCGCATGCAGGTTGGCGCCCTCCGCCAGCGTGACCAGCAGCGCCGCCGCGCGGCCTTCCGCCACCAGCGCCGGCGCGATGCGGGTGGTGGCGCGCAGCGCCTCCGCCGCCAGCGCGACGGGCGCCAGCGCCTCGGGGTGCCCGCCGCGCTCGAAATACCCGGCCGCGATGCCGATGCGG
Source organism: Falsiroseomonas ponticola (assembly GCF_016805305.1). Classification (GTDB taxonomy): domain Bacteria; phylum Pseudomonadota; class Alphaproteobacteria; order Acetobacterales; family Acetobacteraceae; genus Falsiroseomonas; species Falsiroseomonas ponticola. Next base: position 56,760 of record NZ_JAERQN010000006.1, read on the forward strand.
ATGCCCTCCTGGCCACGGAGGCCGCTCACCGGCTCGAACGCCCGCGGCGTCTGCGCCGGGTCGGCCGGGTCCTCCCCCTGCATCGCGTCATAGACCAGCGCCAGATCATCCAGCCCGCGCGCGAAGGGGCCGACATGGTCGAAGCTGCCGGCGAAGAGATGCGCGCCACGGCGCGACAGCCGCCCATAGGTCGGCTTCAGCCCCCAGATGCCGCAAAGCCCCGCCGGCACGCGGATGGACCCGTTGGTGTCGCTGCCGATGCCGATGGGCGTGAGCCCCGCCGCCACCGCCGCCGCCGAGCCGCCCGAGGACCCGCCCGCGATGCGCGTGCGGTCATGCGGGTTGCGCGTCGGCCCGGCATGGCTGTTCTCCGTGGAGAAGCCGAAGGCGAATTCATCCATGTTGGTGGCGCCCACCACCACCGCCCCGGCGGCGCGCAGCAGCTGCACGGCGAAGGCATCCTCCGTGGCCGGCGGCGCGTCGCGCCGGATCTTCGACCCCGCCAGGGTCGGCAGCCCCTCCAGGTCGAACAGGTTCTTCACGGCCAGGGGCACGCCCGCCAGCGGCCCGGGATCGCGGCCCGCCGCGATGGCGGCATCCACCGCCGCGGCCTCCGCCCGCGCGCGCCCGGCGGTGACGGCGGTGAAGCAGTTCAGCGCGCCGTCCCGCGCGGCGATATCGGCCAGCGTGGCCTCCAGCACCGCGGCGGCGGTGGTCGTGCCGGCGCGGATGGCGGCGGCGATGGTCGCGGCGCTCATGGCCGGAACACCGGCGCGGCCTCATCCACCTCGGTCAGCGGCACCTTGTCGATCAGCGCGGCCGCGGCGGCGGCAACGCGGAGCCCGGCGATCACGCCCGGCATCTGGTGCGGCGCGATGGGCAGGCCGATGAGGGCGGCGGTGGCGCGGGCATGCGCCTCGATCTCTGCGTCGGTCATGGTCACCTTCCAGGCAAGCCCCGTGCCGTGCGGGCGCGGCGGGCATCGCGCGCCGCTTGATGCCGATCAAGGCCCCAGGACGCGGCCCGGCGCAACCTCCACCCCGGATGGGGAAGGAGCCGCGACGTGGCCTTGAAGGACCTGCTGGTGCATCTCGATGGATCGGAGCACGCCGTGGCGCGCCTCGATTTCGCGGCCGGGCTGGCGGCGCGGCACGGCGCGCATCTCATCGGCCTGCATGCGGTGGAAGGCGGGCTGCCGGCGGGCCTGACCTCCGACATGGGCGGCGCCTCGCTCGGCCTGCTGCTGGCGGAGTTGCGCGCGGCGGCGGAAGCCGATGCGGCGCGCATGCGCCTGGCCTTCGAGGACCGGGTCCGCCGCGACGGGCTGCAGGGCGAATGGCGCGAATCCATGGGCATGCCGCCCGAAGCGGTGGCACTGCATGCCCGCTACGCGGACCTGGCCGTGCTCGGCCAGCCGGAGCCCGGCAGCGCCCAGGCCGCGATGAACGAGATGATCCTGGAAGCCGTCCTGTTCACCGCCGGCCGCCCCGTGCTGATGCTGCCCTATGCCGGGCATTTCACCCCGGCGCCGGAGACCGTGCTGGTGGGCTGGAATGCGAGCCGGGAGGCCGCGCGCGCGGTGCATGACGCGCTGCCCCTGATGCAGGCCGCCGGCCAGGTGCGCGTGCTGGCCGTGAATCCCCGCCAGGGCATCGGCGGCCATGGGGAGGTGCCCGCCGCCGATATCGCGCTGCACCTGGCGCGCCACGGCGTCGCCGCCACCGCGCAGCACACGACCGCGAAGGAGGTCCGCGAATCCGACGTGCTGCTGAACAGCGCCGCGGACCTCGGCGCCGGGCTGCTGGTGATGGGCGCCTATGGCCATTCCCGGCTGCGGGAGATGGTGCTGGGCGGCGTCACGCGCGGCATCCTGGCCCGCATGACGCTGCCCGTGCTGCTATCGCATTAATCGATCCCGAACAGCGCCGCGGGATTGGTCGAGGTCATGCGGCGAAGTTCGGCATCGCTGAACCCCTCGCTCTGGACCAGGAGCAGATACTCGCGGAAGGCCTCGACCGGCGGCGGCAGCAGGAAGACGCCGGCATCGGAGGAGAGGATGCAGCGATCCCCCGCGGCGCGGATGCGCGGCGCGAAATCCTGGATGGTGCTGGCGGAGGAGATCTTGTGCTTCTCCTCATCCACATGCGTCAGCCCGACCTGCGTCGCATGGGTCAGGATGAAGAAGCTGAGCTCCACATAGCCGCCCAGCGCCACGATCGCCTTGATCTGGTCCGTGGTGTAGCGCGAGCCATGGGTGCGGATGCGCGTGACGCCGCGCTTCTTCGCCTCCTCCGCCAGCGCCACGGCTTCGCGGCCGGAGACATGGCCGCAATCGAAGACGACATCCTTCTCCGCGCAGAGATCCATGATGGCGCAGACGACATCGGGGACGACGTTGTTCTCCGGCACCTGGAAGGTGGTCTCCAGGAAGGCGGGGCTGCGGCCCTCGCGCTCCGCGATGTAGCGGGTGTGGTGCGTGGGCAGCGAGACGAAGCGCGCGCCCGTGCCGGGGCCATAGCCATAGCCGATCGCGGCCTTGGCCACTTCCAGCGTCACGCCGCCCGCCGTCGGCTGCATGATGACGCCGCCGAAGGCCTGGCAGCCGAGATGGCCGAGTTCATCATTCGCCAGCGCCGCGAAGCCCGACGTGTTCTGGAAGTTGCACATGATGCCGATGGCCTTCATGCCCGCGGCCGCGGCCTGGCGCACGGCCTCGAACACATTGACGCTGCGGCCGTTCAGGTGCGGCGCGCAATGCACATGGCAATCGATGGCGCCCTTCAGCAGGTGGGAGCCGGGCGGGACGTAGGGCATCAGGGCATTCCTTGTCGAACAGGGCGGGTGGCGAGGCGGCGTTCAAGCCGTTCGCCGACATGCTTGGTGGGCCAGCAGATCAGGAAGTACAGCAGCAGGATGGTGCCGAAGCAGAGCAGCGCGGAGAAGCCCCGCGTGTTCAGGATCTTCGCGGCATAGGTCAGCTCCATCACGCCGATCTGGCTGGCGATGGAGGTCGATTTGATGAAGCCGACCGTATAGCCGAAGAGCGGCGGCAGCACGACGCGCCAGGATTGCGGCAGCACGATCGTCCAGAGCACGCGCCAGCGCCCGAAATTCATCGCCTCCGCCGCATCCCATTGCGGCGCGGGGATGGATTCCAGCCCCGCCCGCGCGATCTCCGCCGCGAAGGCCGCGGCCGAGAGCACGACGGTGACGAGCGCCATGGTGAAGAGGCTGACCTGCGTGCCGCTGAGCTGGAAGGCGAAGAAGACGCACATGAGCTTCACCAGGAAGGGGATGCGCCGGAACAGCTCCACATAGGTGGTCGCCAGGATCCGCAGCGGCAGCACGCCGAACAGCCGGGGATGCCGGCAGATCGCGAAGAGGAAGCCGAAGGCGAATCCGATGGTGGCGCCGAGCCAGGAGAGCAGCAGCGTATTGACCAGCGCCTCGCCCAGGAACATCAGGTTCCAGTAGCCGAAGAAGCGGGGGGCTTCCTCCGTGATCTGCGCCCACATCGTCAGATCACCTTCGCCTGCACGCGGAACAGCCAGCGGCCGATCAGCGCCAGCGCCACGCTGCAGACCAGCGTCAGCGCGATGTAGATGACGGCGGTGATGGAGAAGACCTCGAGCGACCGGAAGGTCAGGCTGTTGACGTTGTAGGCCCGGCCGGTCAGCTCCTCCACCGCGAAGATGGCGGCGATGGAGGTCGTCATCACCTGGATGATGAACTGGTTCGCCAGCGGCGGGTACAGCGCCTTGGCGATATGCGGCACGATCACGTACCAGACCATCTGCGGCAGCGAGAATCCCATCGCCGTCGCCGCATCGATCTCCGCCCGGCGCAGGCTGGCGAAGCCGGCGCGCTGGATTTCCGTGAGATAGGCGCCTGCATTCAGCGACATGCCGATGGCGACGGCCGCGTAGGGGGAGAGCAGGATGCCCGCTTCCGGCAGCACGAAGAAGATGAAGAAGACCTGCACCAGCAGCGGCGTGTTGATGAAGAAGGTGACGTAGCCCTGCACGAACCACCGCGCGCCGCGCGGGCCGTAGGAGAGGATGGTCGCGTTGAACAACCCGATCACCCAGCCCACGACGAAGGAGATCGCCGCGAGCTGCAGCGTCAACCAGGCCCCGGCCAGCAGGTAGGGGATGTGGCCGGTGACCTGCGAATAGATGAGCGAATAGCTCATCTCAGAAGAACGGGCTGTGCGGCACCTTGGTCAGCATCGGCCCGTCGAACCACTTCTCCCACAGCCGCTCGATCGTGCCGTCATTATGCAACTCGTAGAGCGCGATGTTCAGCCAGTTGCGGAGCGAATGGTTGTTCTTGGCGACGCCGAGGCCCGAATAGGTCACGCCGAATTCCGGCACCGCCGTCACGTCCCACTGCACCTGGCTGAAGGGCCGCAGCGAGAAGCGCACGCTGTCCACGCCATCGAAGCTGGCCTGGGCGCGGCCCTGGGCGATGGCGCGGTTGCGGTCGGGGTAGTTGTCCAGCAGCAGCACCTGCGCGCGCGGGATGACGCGGGCGATGTAGGGAATGGCGGTGGTGCCGCGCACCTGCGCCAGCGTGACCTCCGGCCTGTTGATCGCCTCCAGGCTCGTATGCCCGCGCCCCGCGACGGCCAGGATGCCGTAATTCTCGGAATGCACGGGCACGGTGTAGTCGATGATCTTCGCGCGCTCGCTGGTGCGGGACATCGCGCCCATCACGAAGTCGATGCGGCCGGAGGCCACCATCGGGATTCGGTCCGGCGATCCCACCGCCTGCAGCGCGAGCCGCACGCCGAGCTTCTGTGCGATGGCGGCCGCCAGCTCCGGCTCGAACCCATCGATCACGTTGCGCTCGTTGAACAGCGCCCGCGGCGGCAGCGTCGGGTTCACGCCGACGCGCAGTTCCTGGGATCGCAACACATCCTCGAGCGGCCTGGCCGAGGCGGCGGTGGGCGTGACAAGCGCGGCGCCGGCGGCAGCCGCGGCGGCACCCCCGACGAAGAGGCGACGACGGTCGGTCATGCAGGCTCTCCCGGTTGGCGGCGTCAGTGCCGCAGGATCTTGGCAGTGAACTCCTTCAGGCGTGGGCTCTGGGGCGCATCGAAGATCTGCGCCGGCGGACCGACTTCCACCACGCGTCCCTGGTCCATGAAGACGACGGTGGTCGCGACCTCCCGGATGAAGGCCATCTCGTGGCTGACGATCAGCATCGTCATGCCATCGGCGTGAAGCGCCCGGATCGTGTCCAGCACCTCGTTCACCAGCTCGGGGTCGAGCGCGCTGGTCACCTCGTCCAGCAGCAGGATGTCGGGGTGCAGCGCCAGCGCGCGCGCGATCGCCACGCGCTGCTGCTGCCCGCCCGACAGCTCATCCGGATAGGCGTTGAACTTCGCGCCGAGCCCGACCTTGGTCAGCAGCGCGCGCGCCTCCTCCTCCACCTGCGCGGAGGGGCGCTTCTTCACCAGGGTCGGCGCGATGGCGACGTTGCGCAGCGCGGTCATGTTCTGGAACAGGTTGTATTGCTGGAAGACGATGGCGAAGCGGTCGCGCGCCGCGCGCAGGCTGGCGCGGCTGCCGTAATCCACCACCTCATCCCCGATCGTCACCTTCCCCGCGCGCGGCTTCAGCAGCCCGACCAGCGCGCGCAGCAGCGAGGATTTGCCCGACCCCGAGGGCCCGATCAGCCCCACCACCTCGCCCTTCGCGAAGCGCAGCGAGACGTCGCTCAGCACATCCGTCTTGCCGCCGTAGCTGGCGGTCAGCCCATCAAGCGCGAGGAAGGCCAAGCCCGCACTCCCAACCCGGTTCCGTTGCGGGGGAGTGTCCTTGGCGGATCGCACCGGCGTCAAGCGAGATAGAGGGCATGGACGTGATCGCACGCCGCGATATGCTCACAAGCGTGGCAGATGATCTTCGCATCGCGGGCATGACGCGCCCCGCACCCGTCGCCTTCACCTTCGATGGCGCGACGCTGCGCGCACCGGAAGGCGAAAGCCTCGCCGCCGCCTTGATCGCATGCGGTATACGGCGCCTCGGCGAGGGCCTCGATCCCGCGCGCCCGCGCGCCGCGCTCTGCATGATGGGCGTGTGCCAGCAATGCCTGCTGCGCGTGGATGGCCGCCTCGCGCAGGCCTGCCTGGTGGCGGTGCGCGCGGGCATGGTGGTGACGCCGGCATGATCGATGTCGCTGTCATTGGCGCAGGGCCCGCCGGCATGGCCGCGGCGACGGAGGCCGCGCAGCGCGGCGCCTCCGTCGTCGTCTTCGACGAAAGCCCCGCCCCCGGCGGCCAGGTCTATCGCGCGCCACCCGCTGGCTATGCCATGCCCGCCGATCCCGACAGGCAGGAAGGCGATGCGCTACGCGCCGCCCTCGCCGCCAGCGGCGCCGTCGTGAAGACGGGCCACCGCGTCTGGGGCGTCGGCGGCGGGCCGCTGGTGCCGCTCGGCGAGGATGCCGCGCCCTTCCGCATCGACGCGCTGGCGCCGGATGGCAGCAACAGCGTGACGGAGGCGCGCGCGCTGGTGCTCGCCACCGGCACGCATGAGCGCATCATCCCCTTCCCCGGCTGGACGCTGCCCGGCGTGCTCGGCCTGGCGGCGGCGACGATCCTGCTGAAGGCGAATGGCGTGCTGCCGGGACGACGCGTGGTGGTCGCCGACGCGGGCCCGCTGCTCTACGCCGTCGCTGCCAAGGTGGCGAAGGCGGGCGCGACGGTCGCCGCCGTCGTGGACCTCGCCGCCACCAGCGAATGGATGGCCGCCCTCCCCGCGCTGATGGCACGGCCCGATCTGCTGGCGCGCGGCGCCGCCTGGCGCGCGAGCCTCACGCTGAATGGCGTGCCGATCCTGACCGCGCATCGCATCGTCGCCGCGGAGGGCGATGACGTGCTGCGCCGCGTCCGCGCCGCGCCGCTCGGCGGCGGCGAGGACCGCGTCATCGACTGCGACGCGCTCACCATCGGCCATGGCCTGGTGCCGGCCACGGAAGCCACGCGCGCCTTCCGCGCCGCGCATCGCTACGATGCCGCGGCCGGCGGCTGGGTGCCGGTGCTGGATGAGGATCGCCGCACCTCCATCGCGCATCTCTACGCCTGCGGCGATGGATCGGGGGTGCGCGGTGCCGCGGCCGCGCCAGCCTCCGGCCGCCTTGCCGCACTCGCCGCGCTGCGCGACCTCGGCCTGATCGATGCCGCCGCGCATGCCACCGCCCGCGGCGCCCCCGCCGCCGATTTCGCCCGTGCCGCGCGCGCCGGCGGCGCCATGGCGCGCATGATGGCGCTGCGCCCGGCCCTCGTCGCCGCCATCCCGCCCGACACCATCATCTGCCGTTGCGAGGGCGTCACCCGCGCGCAGATCGAGGCCGCCATCACCGATGGCGCCACCGCGATGAACCAGGTGAAGCAGTTCACGCGCTGCGGCATGGGCCCCTGCCAGGGGCGCATGTGCGGGGAAGCCGCGGCCGAACTCGTCGCCGCCCGCGTCGGCGGGCGGGAGAAGGCCGGCTTCGCCACCGGCCGCGTGCCGCTGCGCCCCGTCGCGATGGACGCGCTGCTCGGCGATTTCAACTATGCCGACATCCCCGTGCCGAGGCCCGCGCCCATATGACCGCGCCCTATGATGCCGCCGTGATCGGCGCCGGCGTGATGGGCTGCAGCACCGCGCTGCACCTGGCCCGCGCCGGCATGAAGGTGGTGCTGCTGGACCGCGGCGAGATCTGCCGCGAAGCCTCCGGCGTCAATGCCGGCACGCTGACCATGCAGATGACGCGCGCCGCCCTCATCCCCTACGCGCTGCGCGCGCATGCGATGTGGATGCGCATGGGCGAGTGGTGCGATGGCGGCCATGTGCAGGCCGTGGATTGCCCCGGCCTCTCCGTCGCCTTCACGGAGCATGAGGTGGCGATGCTGGAGGAGCGCGCGCATTTCCGCCGCCAGGCCGGCGCGCCGATCGAGATCGTCTCCACCGCGCGTGCGCGGGAGATCGAGCCGGGCCTCTCCGACAAGGCGCTGCTCGCCGGCCATTGCCCGATCGACGGATTCACCAGCGCCTACCTCACGGGTCGCGCCTTCCGCCCCGCGCTGCGCAATGCCGGCGTCGATCTGCGGGAGCGCTGCGCCGTGCGCGGCGTGCAGCCCGGCTTCTCCCTCGACACGGAAGCGGGCGAGATCCGCGCCACGCGACTCGTGCTGGCCGGCGGCGTCTGGCTGCAGGACATGGCCGCCTGGCTCGGCATCACCCTGCCGATCAAGGTGCTGATCAACCAGCTCGTCGTCACGGAACGCCTGCCGCCGGTGATGCGCACCGTGCTCGGCGTCGCCTCCGGACTTCTGAGCCTGAAGCAATACGCCAACGGCACGGTGCTGATCGGCGGCGGCTGGCAGGGCATCGGGGACCGGCAGCGCGGCGGCCTCGCCGTGAAGCCGGACAGCTTCCTCGGCAACGTCCGCCTCGCCGCCCACACCATCCCTGCGCTCCGCGATGCGCGCGTCGTGCGGTCCTGGCTGGGGCTGGAGGCCGAGACGGCGGACGCCCTGCCCGCCATCGGCCCCATCCCCGGCGTGGCGGATGCCTGGATCATCGGCAGCGTCCATTCCGGCTACACCAGCGGCCCCTATATGGGCAAACTCCTGGCCCAGGCCATCTGCGGGCAGGCACCCGAACTCCCGCTGTTTCCCATCGACCGCCTGCTGGCGAAGGACCAGGCCGCATGATCCCCGAAGGTTCTTCCCGATTTCACGGCATCTATCCCTCCACCGTCCTGCCGATGCGGCCTGATTTTTCGCCGGACTGGGACGCCTACGCCGCGCACACCGCGCATTGCACGCTGCGCGACGGCATCGCCGGCGTGCTGATGAACGGCCATGCCGGCGAGAACTTCGTGATGACGCGCGCGGAGAAGAAGCGCGCGGTGGAGGTCACGGTCGCGACCGTCGGCGCCTCCCGCATCGTCGTCGCCGGCGTGAATGCCGAGAGCAGCCTGGAAGCGGCGGCCGAGGCGCGCGACGCCCGGGAGGCCGGCGCCGACGCCATCATGGTCTTCCTGCCCAACAGCTTCGCGCTCGCCCATTCCACCGCGCAGTCGGTCCTGCACCACCTGACCATCCGCGATGCCGTGCCCGGCATGCCGATCTGGCTCTTCCAGGCCCATCACGCCGCCGGCCGCATGGGGTTCACGCCGTCCACGCTCGATGCGCTGCTCGACATCCCCGAAGTCATCGGCATCAAGGAAGGCGGCTGGGAAGTCGATGGCTATGACGCGCTGCGCCGCCAGGTGCGGGCGAAGCGCCCCGATGTCGCGGTCTGCGCCTCCGGCGACGAACACCTCTTCGCCTGCTACGTCCATGGCTCCGACGGATCGCTCGTCTCGCTGGCCGACCTGATGCCGGATGAGATCGTGGCGCTCGACGCCGCTGTCCGCGCCAACGACCTGCCCCGCGCCCGCGCCCTGCATGAACAGCTTGAACCGCTGGCGGAGGCGATCTACGGCGCGCCGCCCGGTGGCCGCGCCACCGCCCGCCTGAAATTCTGCCTGGTCGAGATGGGCATCATCCCCTGCCCCGCCATCCGCCCGCCCCAGCCGCCGGTGGAGGGCGAGGAAGCCGCTATGCTGCGGGCAGCGATGAAGGCTTCCGGGCTGTGAGGCGCCGCTCCGCATAGCGGCCGAGATTGGCCAGCACGAAGCTCACGCAGAAATACAGCACCAGCGCCGTGCCATAGGTCAGCAGCGCGGAGAAGCCGCGCTGCGTCAGCATCTTCGCGGCGAAGGTGACCTCGATGAAGCCGATCTGGCTGACCAGCGACGTCTCCTTCACCATCGACAGGATGTGGACGATGGAGGGCGGCAGGATCACGCGCCAGGACTGCGGCAGGACCACGCGCCACAGCGTGGTCAGCGCGCCGATATTCATCGTCAGCGCCGCCTCCCATTGCGTGCGCTTCACCGTCTCGAACCCCGCACGGATGTTCTCGGCGGCCAGCGCCGACATGCGCAGCGCGACGGCGGTGACGGCGATGACCCAGAGCGGCGCCTCCAGCTTCGCGAACTGGCTGAGGAAGAAGACCAGCAGCAACAGAACCAGGAAGGGGATGCGGCGGAACAGCTCCACCCAGAGGATCGCAAGCGCGCGCAGCGGCGCCACCGGCACCACCTGCGGCAGCCGCAGCACCGCCATGACGAAGCCGATCGCATAGCCGATCGCGCAGCCCGCGACGGAGGCCAGCAGCGTATTGCCCAGCGCCTCCGCCAGGAATCTCAGGTTCCACCAGGTGAAGAACCTGGGGGCCTCCATCAGGATGATGTCCCAGGCCGACATCAGAAGGCCTTCGCCTTCACGCGGAACAGCCAGCGCCCGACCAGCCACAGCAGGGCGGAGGCGATGATGGTCAGCACGACATAGATCACGGCGACGACGGAGAAGATCTCGACCGACCGGAAGCTGATCGCATTCGCGTTCAGCGCGCGGCCGGTCAGCTCCTCCACCCCGAAGATCGCGGCCATGGAGGTGCCGAGCGTCATGATGATGTAGTGGCTGGACAGCGCGGGATAGAGGGCGCGGACGACATGCGGCGCGATGACGTACCAGACCGTCTGCGCGCGGGTGAAGCCCAGCGTCTCCGCGGCATCGAGCTCCGCGCGCGGCACGCTTTCGAACCCCGCACGCTCGATTTCCGTGAGATAGGCGCCGGCATTCAGCGTCATGCCGATCAGCACGGCGGCGACGGGGGACAGCGTGATGCCAGCCTCGGGCAGCGCGAAGAACAGGAAGAAGATCTGCACGAGCTGCGGCGTGTAGGTGAAGAAGCGGACATAGGCGATGACGGGGATGCGCGCCGCACGCGGGCCGAAGCTCAGCACCGCGGCACCGACGAGCCCGATCAGCAGCCCGCCCGCGAAGGCCACGGCCGCGATCCACAGCGCCGTCAGCGCGCCCAGCAGGAAGTCCGGCAGGTACTGGAGGATCTGGCCGTATTGCAACGTCATGCGGAACGCCGTGCCTCAGCCACTCGCCGCCCCCCGCAAGCCTGCCGAGGCTTTGCCTCGGCAGGGCAGACCATCCGTCGAGAAGAAGCAACCATCACGGGGCCCCCGCGGCAACGCGCAGCGTTGTCGTGGGGAGAATCAGAACATGGGATTGAACGGAATGGGCGTCGTCATCGGGACGCCGAAATACTTCTCCCAGGTCTGGTTCACGAAGCCCGTCCGATGCAGTTCGAACAGGATGACGTTCAGCACGTCCTTCAGCGCGGTGTTGCCCTTCTGCACGCCGATGCCGACCCAGAAGCTGGCCAGCACCTGGTCCAGGATCTTCCACTGCACCGGGAAGTTCCGCATCGGGATGACGATGGATTCCGCCACATCCACCATCGCATCCGCCCGCCCCTGCGCCAGGGCGCGGAAGCAGTCGGGATAGTTGTCCAGCAGCGTGACCTGCGCCTGCGCCGCATTGGCCTGGATCCAGGGCACGCCCACCGTGCCCCGCACCTGCACCAGCCGCACCGCGCGGTTGTTGAGGTCGGCCGGCGTGTTGATCGGCACCGCCGTGCCGCTCTGCTTGGTCAGCACCACCATGGATTGCGTGTGCAGCGGCACGGTGTAGTCGATGACCAGCGCGCGCTCCACCGTGCGGGTGATGGAGCCCAGCACGATGTCGATGCGGTCCGACTGCAGGAAGGGGATGCGGTCGGGGCTGCCGACCTGCACGATCTCCAGCTCCACATTCATCCGCCGCGCGATCTCCCGCGCGATATCGGCGTCGAAGCCGTCGATCTGGTTGCGCTCGTTGAACAGGCCCATCGGCGGCAGCGTCGGGTTGATGCCGGCGCGCAGCCGCCGCGTGGACAGGATCTGGTCGAGCGGCCGTGCCTGGGCGCCCAGCACGGGCAGCGCGGCAGCGCCGGCGGCAAGACCGAAGATATGGCGGCGGTTCATGCTGGGATCCCTTCGCGGATGATCGGCGCGGCCACGAAGGCTATGCCGCGCCCGCAGCGGCGAAAAGGCCCGCGCGGCGTATACTCAGCGCCCCAGCGCGCGCCCTGCCAGCGCCGCGAGCAGCCCTGCCGCCAGCAGGGGCAGCGCGGCCAGCGGCCAGGCGATGCCGGCCAGCGCGCCGATCGCCGGCGGCGCCAGCAGCTGCGCCAGGTTGTTCCCCTGCATCACCAGCCCGACCGCCGGCGCCACCAGCGCGGGCGCCGGCACGGCGCGCGGCAGGATGGCGAAGCAGGAAGCCGGCACCAGCCCGCCGACGCCGCAGGCCAGCACCGCCAGCGCCGTCGCCGCCAGGGCGGAGGGCACCAGGTAGACGGACGCCGCGGTGACCGACATCGCCATCGCCCCCGCCACCACCAGCCGCTCCGCCGCCACGCCGCGGGCCATCAGCGCGCCGGAGGCCAGGTTGCCCCCCGCATTGGCCAGCGCCGCGATGGCCGCCGCCACCCCCGCCACGCCCGTGCCGGCGCCGAGGCTTTCCAGCCGCGCCGGCAGGAAGGCCGCGATGCCGAGATACATGATGTTGTAGGTCGCGAAGGCCGCCGCGACCTGCAGCGGCCGCCTGGCCGCGACCAGCGCCCGCACCTGCTGCCCCATGGGCCGGAAGGCCCCGGTGGGCGCCACGGGCGCCGGCGGCACCATGCGCCAGCAGGCAATCCCCGCCAGCGCGAGCAGCACCGCCAGCCCGCCCCAGGCCGCGCGCCAGCCGAAGCCCGCCACCACCGGCGCGCTCGCCAGCCCGATCGCGACGCCGAGCGGCATATAGGCGCCCCAGATCGCCATGGCCGTCGGCCGGTCCTTCGGCGTCGCCAGCCCCGCGATCAGCCCCGGCGCCGCGACGGTCAGCAGCAGGAAGCCGGCCCCCTCCGCCACCCGCGCCGCCAGCAGCGCGGCCGGCCCCGGCGCCAGCGCGGCCCCTGCCGCGGCCACCGCGCCCAGCGCCAGGCCCGACAGCAGCGCCCGGTTCGGCCCGATCCGCGCCGCCGCCAGCCCGATCGCGAGCCCGCCGACCGCCGCCATCAACGCGAACAGCGAAACCAGCAGCGCCGCGCCCGCCAGGCCGAGCCCGAATTCGGCGCCGATGGTCGTCATCGCCGCCGGCACCTTGCCGATCTGCGCGGCGCCCAGGATGCCGCCGGCCAGGATCGCCAGGATGGGGGGCCAGCGCGTGGTCATCGCTGGCCGGGAGGCTCAGCCGCGCCGCTCGATCAGTTCCACCTGCACGCCATCCGGCGCGCCGAAGAAGGCGATGCGCACGCCGGGCCGGGCCTCCCGCGGGCCGTCCAGCAGGGGCACGCCCTTGGCGGCCAGGGCGGCGACCGCCACGTCCATGTCCTGCACGGTCAGCCCGATATGCTCGATGCCGAGGAAGGGCGGCTTCGGCGGCGCATGGGTGCCCGGCGGCACCTGCTCGATGAAGACCGGCACGCCGTGCAGGTCCAGCACCACGCGCAGCTTGCCGCCGGGCGTCATGCGGGCCTTGATGGTCGCGTCGAAGGCCGAGACATAGAAGGCGGCGGCGGCCTCCGGGTCCGGGCTGCGGAGGTGGAGGTGGTCGAAGCTGTAGGGGCTGCTCATGCCGGCAGTCTCGCGCGACCAGGGCGGGCTGAAAAGACAGCAGCGGGAGGCTGGTAATTTTATGACTGACGATATACGTTATTCGTCATGAACACGAGCACCCTGCCACTCCGCCGCGGCGCCAGCGCCGAGGAAACGCGCCGCCGGATCGAGGACACGGCGGAGGCGCTGTTCCGCTCCATGGGCTACCAGAAGACCGCGGTGGCCGACATCGCCCGCGAACTCGGCATGTCGCCCGCCAACATCTACCGCTTCTACGCCTCCAAATCCGCGATCAACGAGGCCATCGCCTCCCGCATGCTCACGGGGGTGGAGGGCGACATCTGGACCATCGCCCGCGGCCGCGACGCCGCCAGCGAACGCCTGCGCCTGCTGCTGCGCACGCTGCACCAGCGCCACATGGCGCTGTTCTTCAGCGAAAGGCGGCTGCATGACATGGTGACGGCCGCGATGAACGAGCATTGGGGCGTGGTGGAGCGCTTCATCCACAGCATCCAGACCGCCATCCGCCACGTGCTGATGGACGGCCTGGCGAGCGGCGAGTTCGGTGGCATCGATGCCGAGGCCACGGCCCAGTCCATCAAGCAGGCGACGCTCGCCTTCACCCATCCCGGGCTGATCGCGGAATGCATGGCCAACATCAAGTCGGACGCCGAGCTCGCCCAGGACCTAGAGGCGATGTTGGACCTCATCCTCCGGGCCCTCCGCCCCTGATGGATACCGACTGACGATTATTGACTTTCGTCACTCCATAACCATACTGGGGCCATCCCGATCGGGAGAGGTCCCATGCCCGCATTCCCCCGCCGCTCCGCCGCCCTGCTGCTCCTGCTGCCGCTTGCCGCCTGCAAGGGGGAGGCCTCGGCCACCGATTCGCCCCCGCCCCAGCCCCGCGCCGTCCAGGTCGCGGAGGTCCGGCTTTCGGGCGCGGAGGCCGTCACCGCCCATACCGGCGTCGTCCGCGCGCGGCGGGAGGTGGATGTGGGCTTCCGCACCGGCGGCCGGATCGCGACCCGCCTGGTGGAGGTCGGCCAGCTGGTCGAGGCCGGGCAGGTGCTGGCCACCCTCGACCCTGCCGACCTGGCGCTGAGCCTCCGCGCGGCAGAGGCCGACCTCGCCTCGGCCGAGGCGCAGTCCCGCCAGGCCGCCAATGACGCGGCGCGTGGCCGCCAGCTTCTCGCCGCCGGCCATGTCTCCCAGGCCGTGGACGACCAGCGCCAGGCGGCAGCGCGGGCGGCGGCGGAGCGTGTGATCTCGGCCCGCGCGCAGCTGGACCTCGCACGCAACCGCCTCTCCTACGCCACCCTCCGCGCCCCCGGCCCGGGCTTCGTGACCTCGCTGCTGGCGGAAGCCGGCCAGGTGGTGCCCGAAGGCCAGGCCGTGCTGCGACTGGCCGATCCGGCGGAGCGCGAATTGCTCGTCCGCGTGCCCGAATCCGCCCTGCCCGGCCTGGCGCAGGCCCGGGCCGAGGCCCGCTTCTGGGCCCGCCCCGACACGGCGCTGCCCGCCACGCTGCGGGAAGTGGCGCCCCAGGCCGATGCCACGCTCCGCACCTATGCCGTCCGCTTCGCGCTGCCGGAGGCGCCGGACTGGGTCGCGCTCGGCATGACCGGCACGGTGCGCCTCGCGGTGGCGCGCGACGCCGCCGCGACCCTGCCGCTGACCGCGCTGCATGACCGCGGCCAGGGCCCTATGGTCTGGCGCGTGCTGGATGGCGGGCGGATCGAGGCCGTGCCCGTCTCCGTCCGCGCCATCGCGGAAACCACGGCGGAGGTCGCCGGCCCGCTGACGCAGGGCGACAAGGTCGTCGCCATGGGCCCGCAGGTGCTGGACCCCGGCCAGCGGGTGCGGATCGTGCAGTCCCGCCTTGCCAGCACGCTGCGCTGAGGGAGCGCGCCATGGACCGCTTCAACCTCTCCGCCTGGGGCGTGCGCAACGGCGCGCTCACCCTCTTCGCCATCCTCCTGCTCGCGCTCGCCGGCGCCGGCGCCTACATGCGCCTCGGCCGGGCGGAGGACCCCTCCTTCACCCTCAAGCTCATGATCGTCAGCGCCAGCTGGCCCGGCGCGACGGCGGAGGAGATGCAGGCCCAGGTCGCCGACCGCATCGAAAGCCGGCTGCAGGACCTGCCCTGGCTCGACCGGGTGGAGACCTTCACGCGGCCCGGCTCCTCCGTGACCACCGTGCTGCTGCGGGACACGACGCCCCCGCGGGAAGTCGCGGGCCTCTGGTACCAGGTGCGCAAGAAGGTCGGCGACATCACCGGCAGCCTGCCCGCCGGCGTGCGCGGCCCCTTCTTCAACGATGAATACTCGGACGTCTATTCCGCCGTCCTCGCCCTGACCGGCGCCGACAATGCGGAGATGGTGCGCCAGGCCGAGCAGATCCGCCTCCGCCTGCTGCGCATCCCCGGCGTCGAGAAGGTGGCGATCCAGGGCGAGATCGACCAGCGCATCCATGTGGAGGCAAGCCACGCCCGCATGGCGACGCTCGGCATCCAGCCCTCCGCCATCATCGATGCGCTGGCGCGGCAGAACCCCGTGGCGCCGGCCGGCGTGGTGGAAACCGGCGCGCTGCGCGTGCATCTGCGCGTCGGCGGCGGGCTGGACGGGCTGGAGGCGATCCGCGCCGTGCCCGTCCCGGCCGGGGATGGCCGCACGCTGCGCCTCGGCGACATCGCGACGGTGACGCGCGGCCTGGCGGACCCGCCTTCCTCCGCCGTCTTCCATGATGGCGCGCCGGCCGTGCTGATCGCGGTCGCCAAGCAGCGCGGCTTCAACGTGCTGGCGCTGGGCGACAGCCTGCGCACGGAACTCGCCGCCATCCGCCGCGACCTCGCCGCCGGGCTTGACCTGCAGCTCATCTCCGACCAGCCGCATATCGTGCAGGAAAGCGTGGCGGAGTTCCTGACCAAGTTCGTCGTGGCCCTCGGCGTCGTGCTGCTCGTCTCCTTCCTCTCCCTCGGCTTCCGCGCGGGCATCATCGTGGCGCTCTCCGTGCCCCTCACCCTCGCCGCCGTCTTCATCCTGATGGCGTATTGGGGGACGGAGCTGGAGCGCATCTCGCTCGGCGCGCTGATCCTGGCGCTCGGCCTGCTGGTCGATGACGCGATCATCGCGATCGAGGCGATGGTGGTGAAGCTGGAGGAAGGCTGGGACCGCGCCAAGGCCGCCGCCTTCGCCTGGGGCAGCACGGCGGGGCCGATGCTGTCCGGCACCCTCGTCACCATGGCGGGCTTCATCCCCGTGGGCTTCGCCGCCTCCACCTCCGGCGAATATGCCGGCGGCATCTTCTGGGTGGTGGGTGCGGCGCTGCTGGCCAGCTGGCTGGTCGCGGTGTGGTTCACCCCCTGGCTCGGCGTGAAGCTGCTGCCCACGCCGAAGCACCATGTCTCCCACGACCACCAGTATGAGGGCCGCTTCTACAAGCTGCTCCGCCGCCTGGTCGGCTGGTGCGTGGACCATCGCTTCGTCGTCATGCTGGCCACCGTCGCCGTGCTGGGCGCGGGCTTCGGGGCCATGGGCATGACGAAGAAGCAGTTCTTCCCGACCTCCGCGCGGCTGGAGCTGCTGGTGGACGTCAACCTCCGCCAGGGCGCGGGGTATGAGGCGACGCGCCAGGCGGTGATGCGCATCGCCGCCCAGGTGGCGGATGACCAGGATGCCGTGATGCACACGGAATATGTCGGCGCCGGCGCGCCGCGCTTCTTCCTGGCACTGAACCCCGATCTGCCCAACGAGGCCTTCGGCAAGCTGGTCATCCAGGCCCGCGACGTGCCGGCCCGCGAAAGGCTCCGCGACAAGCTGATCGCCTATGTCGATAGCGGCGCCGTGCCGGAAGCGCGGGTGCGCGTCTCCCGCCTCGATTTCGGCCCGCCCGTCGGCTTCCCCGTGCAGTTCCGCGTCATGGGCGGCACGCCCGTGCAGCTGCGCGAACAGGCGGAGCGCGTGATGGAGGCGCTGCGCCAGGTGCCCGGCACGCGCGACGTGCAGCTGGCCTGGGGCGAGCGCGCGCCCTCCCTCCGCCTGGTGCTGGACGAGGATCGCGTGGCGCAGCTCGGCCTCTCCCCCCAGGCCGTCGCGCAATCCATGCAGTCCCTGCTCTCCGGCGTCACCGCCACACAACTCCGCGAAGGCGCGCGCCTCGTGGATGTCGTGCTCCGGGCGCCGGCGGCGGAGCGGCTCTCGCTCGACCATCTCGGCGACCTGACGCTGGTGACGGCGGCCGGCCCCGTGCCGCTGTCGCAGGTGGCGCGGCTGGAGCCGGTGATGGAGGAGCCGATCCTCTGGCGCCGCAACCGGGAGGGTTTCCTGACCGTCCGCGCCGACATCGCCCCCGGCCTGCAGGCGCCGGACGTGACGGCCGCCGCCATGCCCGCCATGCAGGCGCTGTCCGCGACGCTCCCCGTCGGCATGCGGATCGAGGCCGGTGGCGCCGCGGAGGAATCCTCCAAGGCCAATGCCAGCCTCTTCGCCCTTTTCCCCTTCATGGTCGGCGCGATGCTGCTGATCCTGATGGTGCAGCTGCGGCATTTCGGCCGCGTGGCGCTGGTGGTGGCGACCGCCCCGCTCGGCATCCCCGGCGCGGCCGCGGCCCTGATCCTGATGGACCAGCCCTTCGGCTTCGTGGCGCTGCTCGGCGTCATCGCCCTCGCCGGGATGGTGATGCGCAACACGCTGATCCTGGTGGACCAGGTGCAGCAGGATGTCGCGGCGGGGATGGATCTCCGCCAGGCCATCATCGAGAGCAGCGTGCGCCGCGCCCGGCCCGTGGTGCTGACGGCACTCGCCGCCGTGCTCGCCTTCGTGCCCCTCACCCTCTCCGTCTTCTGGGGGCCGATGGCGGTGGCGATGATCGGCGGGCTGACCCTGGCGACGCTCGCCACCCTGCTGGTGGTGCCCGCCATGAACGGCCTGGCCCTGCCGCGGCGCCGCCAGGGGGGACACAAGGTCACGAAGCCTGCGCCCGTGCCGCCCGGGCTGGTGCCGGCGGAATAGGGCCGCGCTATCATCGCGCCCCACCATGAAAGGGGCGCGATGCAACGGCACCTGCTGCTGGTCGGCGGCGGCCATGCGCATGTGGAGGTGCTGCGGCACTTCGCCGCGAAGCCGCTGCCGGGCTGGCGCCTCACGCTGCTGACGCGGGAGGCCCATTCCCCCTATTCCGGCATGCTGCCCGGCGTCATCGCCGGGCTGTACCGGGAGGAGCAGGCGCTGATCGACATCCAGGCCCTGGCCGCCCGCGCCGGTGCCGAGGCCGTGATCGACCGCGCCACCGGCATCGACCTCGCCGCCCGGCGCGTGCATCGCGCAGGCGGGGAAGCACGCCCCTTCGACCTTCTCTCCATCGATACCGGCGCGACGCCCGATACCGCCGGCGTGCCCGGCGCCGCGCGCCACGCGCTGCCGCTCAAGCCCATCGACGCGCTGCTGCCGCGCCTGCGCGCCCTGCTGGAGGCTGCGCCCGCGCGCCTCGGCGTGGTCGGCGCCGGCGCCGCGGGGGTGGAGGTGGCGCTGGCGCTGCGCGCCCGCCTGCCCTCGGCGAGCGTGACCCTGGTCGCTGGCGTGGCCGGCGTCCTGCCGGGCTTCCCCGACAAGGCCCGCGCCCGCGCCACCGAGGCCCTGGCCGCCCGCCGCATCGCCATCCAGCAGGGCGAGGATGTGGCGGAGGTGGTGGCCGAGGGCCTGGTCTTCCCCCGCGCCGCGCCGCTGGCGCTGGATGCCGTCCTCTGGGCCACCGGCGCCGCCGCACCGGCCTGGCTGGCGGAGACGGGGCTGGAACGTGACCGCGCCGGCTTCCTCCGCGTCGATGCCTGCCTGCGGGCCATCGGGCAGGACCGCATCTTCGCCTGCGGCGACTGCGCGGGCTTCGACCCGCAGCCCCTGCCCAAGGCCGGCGTCGTCGCCGTGCGGCAGGGCCCGGTGCTGGCCCGCAACCTGCGCGCGGCGGCGGAGGGGCACGCGCCACGCCCCTATCGCCCGCAATCCGATTGGCTGGTCCTGCTCTCGCTGGGGGATCGCCGCGCCATCGGCACGCGCAACGGCGTCGTCGTCAGCGGCCGTGCCGCCTGGTGGCTGAAGGACCGGATCGACCGCCGCTTCATGGCGCGATACCAGGGGGCATGATGCGCTCGCGGAAACTCTGGATCGGGGTGGGGCTGGTGGCGGCGCTGCTGGCGCTGCGCTTCACGGGCCTTGGCGAACTGCTGTCGCTCGACACGCTGGCGCGGCATCGCGGCGCCTTGTCCGCCTTCGTGGCCGCGAACTGGCTGCTGGCCGCCGGCGCCTTCCTGCTGGCCTATGCCGCCGCCGTCGCGCTTTCCGTCCCCGGCGCGGTGATCCTGACGCTGTCGGGCGGCTTCCTCTTCGGCGCCGTCGCCGGCACGGCGCTGACCGTGGTGGCGGCGACCATCGGCGCGACGCTCGTCTTCCTGCTGGCGCGGCGCATCTTCGGCGCCGATGCGCTGGACCGCCTCGGCCCCGTCGCGCAGAGGCTGGCGGCAGGGTTGCGGCGTGATGCCGGGCCCTATCTGCTGGTGCTGCGGCTCGTGCCGCTGTTCCCCTTCTTCCTGGTCAACCTCGTGCCGGCCTTCGCGGGCGTGCGGCTGCCGGTCTTCGTGCTGACGACGCTGATCGGCATCCTGCCCGCCACGGCGGTATTCAGCCTGGCCGGCGCGGGGCTCGGTTCCGTGCTGGATGCCGGCGGCACGCTGGAGATCCGGAGCATCCTGACGCCGCAGATCATCGGCGCGCTCTGCGGCCTGGCGGCGCTGTCGCTGGCCGCCATACCGCTGAAGCGCCGCTTCGCGAAGGATTAGCCGAGGCGCTTCGCCAGCGCCGCCGAAAGGCCGATGGTCTCGACCGGCGCATGGACGGTGCCCACGCCGATGGGCGCGCCGCCCATGGCGTCGAAGGCGGCGCGGATGCCCGTCTCCACCGAGCACAGCACCGGCACGGGCACCAGCGGCGCCAGCTTCGCGGCCAGGCCCGCGAGCCCCGCGCCCCCCAGCACCACCGCCTCCGCCCCATCCAGCGTCACGCAGTCGCGGCAGGTCTGCGCGAGTGACGCCACCGCGCTGTCCGGATCGCGCGCGATGTCGCCGCCCGTGGGCAGGATGCTGCGGACGCCGGAGAGGCGATCGCCATAGCCGCGGTACCGATGGAATTCCTCCAGCATCGGCTTCCAGGCCGCGCCGCCGCTGACCACGCCGAAGCGCCGCGCGATCCGGCAGGCCGCCTGCGCCGTGGCATCGGCCAGCCCCAGCACGGGAACGGCGGCGATCTCCCGCAGCGCATCCAGCGCGGGATCGCCGTAGCAGGCGATCAGGACCGCGTCGGCATCGCCACCCTGCTCCGCGAAGGCGTCGATCGTCGCGTGTTCGGCGATGGCCGCGGCGGCGCGGCTTGCGATGTAGCGCGCGCCGAAGCGGCCGGTGGCGCCGGTGACGGTCACGCCGGGCGGCGCCAGGCCCTGCGCGATGGCAACCAGCCGGTCCGTGATGGCCTGGGTCGTGTTGGCATTGATCAGCAGCAGCTTCATGAGGGCATTCCATCCCCCATCGCGTCGCGAAAAGCTAGTTCGGGTCCCCGCTGGCGCGATACCACTCCATGATCTCCCGCCCCTGCATGAAGCACACGCCCGGCATGGCCATGAGGTCGTCCAGCATGGCCTCCAGCGCGCCGATGCGGTGGGGCACGCCGGTGATGTAGGGGTGGATGGCGAACCCCATCACCTTCGGCCCCGCCTCCGCCAGCAGCCTGGCCGCCGCCAGCCGCGCGCGCCGCGGCAGTTCCTGCTCGTCATGGTGCTGGATCATGGCGATGGGGATGTCGTTGAGTTCGACGGAGTAGGGCATGGTCAGCACCTCCCCCGCCGAGGTCCGCAGCCGCGCCGGCAAATCGTCCACCACGAAATCGGCGATGTAGCGGATGCCCGCCTCCGCCAGCAGGTCCGGCGTCTCCAGGGTTTCGGTCAGCCCCGGGCCGAGCCAGCCGACCGGCGGCGCTCCGGTGAAGCGCGTGATGGCCTCGACGGTCCGCGCGATCATCGCACGCTGGTCGGCTTCGCGATGCGTCGGCACCTGCACGAAGCCGTGCCCCATGAACTCCCAGCCGGCATCATGGGCAGCCTGCGCGACGCGGGGATATTCGTGGCAGACATTGCCGTTGATCGACAGCGTCGGCCGGATGCCCCGCTTCGCGAAGGCGTCGAGGAAGCGCCAGAAGCCGACGCGCATCCCGTATTCATGCCAGGCCCAGTTCGCGACATCCGGCAGCAGCGCCGCCCCCGTCGGCGGGCTCAGCACCTGGCGCGGCATGGGGTTGTCGATCAGCCAATGCTCGACATTCACCACCGGCCAGATGGCGAGTTCCGCGCCCCCCGGCAGCGCGGCCGGCGGCCGGTCCTGCGGCGCGGCGTAGCGGAGGCGTTGTTCGGGACGCATGCTCAGGATTCCACGATCACGGCCACGGGTCCGCCGCCATCCGGCCCCTGATGCTCCGCCCCGCCGCTGATGAAGAGGTCGGTGCGCCCCGTCGCCGCCGCGGCCACGCCGCCGACCAGCGCGCGGGCGTGGCGCGTGGCGTTGATGTCGCTGTCGTCGTTCATGATGTGCCGGTTGCCGCGGATGCGCCCGCTGGCGGAGGGCTCCGCCTTGGCCAGCAGCGCCGCCAGTCGCCCGCGCTGCGCGTCGGAAAGCTGCCCCGGCGCCGCCAGCCCCGCCGCCGCCAGCGCCCGCTGGATCGCCGGGAAGTCAATCCCGTCCTGCATCACGTCATGCGCGATGCGCAGGCTTCCCGCCCAGGCCTCGCTATTGCCCAGCACGACGATCTCGTTCCGCGTCAATTCGACGCCCGCCGAGGCACTCGCCACGCCCGACCACAGCGACAGATCCTCCCCGATCACCGCATCGGAAAGCCGGTCCGTCGCCACCTCCCCCAGCGCCAGCGCGACGCCGAGCGCCGAGGCCCCGCGCGAGAGCCCCATGGAGCGGTAGGTGTCATGCGTGGCGACGGTGGCGCCGCGCGCCTCGGCGTCCGCGATGCGCTCGCTGGTCAGCAGCGGGCATTTCACCTGGACGTAGTGGACATCGGCAACCGAGGCGATGCCCGCATCGGCCATGGCGGCGCGCACCGCTTCCGCCGTCGCCTCCACCTGCGCCATCCGGCCCAGCTCCTCCGGCCGGAAGTCGGGCGTGAAGGCCGTGCCGATGGCGAGTGCGCCGGCCGGCGCGGCATCCGTCTCCGTCACCGAGAACAGGATGAAGTGGGGCGCGAGCCCGCCTTCCGTGCCGCCGGACATCACCATCGCCACGCGCTCCGCCACCACGGCGGGTGTCGTGCCGAGATGGGCGGCGAGCATCGCGGCCAGCGCACTCACGGCGTAGGCTCTGGTAAAATCGTTGACGCAGCCATTGCCCTCGGTCTTGCCGAGGATGGCGACGATGCTGGCGGGGTCCAGCCTACCGGCGCTGAACAGCGCCTCGATCCCCGCCATGTCGGCGGGGTGGCGCATCGGAACCCGATGCACCGATGCCAGTCGAGTCATGCTGCCTTCTTCGCGTGGTGGCTGTGCAGCCGCGCACCCAGTTCGCGCCGCACCTCGTTGAACTCCGGCGAGGAAACGTCGCGCGGCCGCGGCAGCTCGATCCGATGCTCGCTCGCGATCCGCCCAGGCCCCGGCTCCATCACCACGACGCGGTCGGCCAGGAAGATCGCCTCCTCGATGGAATGGGTCACGAACAGCACGGTCAGCCCCGTGCGCTGCCACAATTCGAGAAGCTCGTCCTGCAGCCGCTCCCGCGTCATCGCATCCAGCGCGCCGAAGGGCTCGTCCATCAGCACCACCTCCGCGTCATTCGCCAGCACGCGGGCGATGGCGACCCGCTGCTTCATGCCGCCGGAGAGCTGGTGGGGATGCGCATCCGCAAAGCGCGTCAGGCCGATCAGGTTGACGAAGCGCTCGACCGTCTCCGCCACCTCGCCCTTCGGCCGGCCGCGCGACTTCGGCCCGAAGCCGATATTTTCTCGAACTGTCAGCCACGGGAAAAGGCCATAGTCCTGGAAGACCATGCCGCGGTCGGGCGCCGGCCCGGCGATGGGCTTGTCCCACATCAGCGCATCGCCATTCGTCGGCTGCTCGAACCCCGCCACGATGCGCAGCAGCGTCGATTTGCCACAGCCGGAGGCACCGATCAGGCAGACGAACTCGCCCTTCCGCACGGTCAGGTTCGCGTCGCGCAGCGCCTCGATCCGCGTATCGCCCAGCGTGTAGGTCTTGCCGACATGCTTGATGTCGAGGATGGGGATCTCAGCCACGATGCATGGGGCTCCAGCGCAGGGCGCGGTTCATCAGCATGACCACGATTCGGTCGCTGACGAAGCCGGCGATGCCGATGACGATCATGCCGCAGATCACGAGTTCCGTGCGGCTCAGCGTGCGGCCATCCATGATGACGGCGCCCAGCCCCTGCGGCACACCCGTCATCTCCCCCACCACGATCACGAACCAGGCGAGGCCGAGGCCGAGCCGCAGCCCCGTAAAGATGGAAGGCAGCGCGGCCGGCAGCACCACGCGGAAGAACTGCGCATTGCCGCGGCAGCCCAGCATGGACGCGGCCTCGAACAGCCGCGGCTCCACATTCTTCACGCCGAAGATGGTGTTCAGCAGGATGGGGTAGAAGGCGCCGAGGAAGACCAGGAAGAAGGCGGATTTCGGCCCCAGCCCGAAGAGGATCATGGACAGCGGCAGCCAGGCCGTGACCGGGATCGGCCGCATCAATTGCAGAAACGGGTCGAGAAGCTGCCGCACCAGCGTGATGCGCCCGATCAGCAGCCCGAGCGGCACCGCCACCGCGGCAGCCAGCAGAAAGCCGCCATAGACGCGCGACGCGCTGGCCAGCAGGTGCAGGTGGAGCGTGGCGGAGAAGGCATCGTCCCAGATGCCGCCCACCGCGAAATCCACCATGTACTCCGCCACCTCGGCGGGGGACGGGATCAGCCGCGTCATCCCCGCCTTCACCGCCAGGTGCCAGCCCAGCAGCAGCAGCAGCGGCACCACCAGCGACAGCGCGATGGGGCCGAGGCGTTTCGCCAGGCGCTGCCCCGCGCTGCGCGTGGGCGCGACGGCGGGCGCCGTCGCGATCATGGCCTCGGCCATCGCACCCTTCCCTTACGAGGTCGCGACTTCGTTGGAGAAGCGCGGGTTGAGGAAGGTGTTGAAGTTCGGCAGCTGGCGGATCTGCCGCATCTCCAGCATCTGCTGCGCATAGGCGCGCGCCTGGCCGAGCACCGTGTCGTCCAGCTTCCAGATGTATTCGACGTTGTTGGCGCCCAGCGCCTGCTCCACCGCTGCGCGCGGCGCGCCGAGGATGCGGACCGTCGCATCCGCGACCTCGCGCGGATTCGCCATCATGAACTCGCTGGCCCGGCGATGGATGCCGAGCATGGTGCGCACCAGCGCGGGGTCCTGCGCGATCTGCTGTTCGCTGGTCGCGAAGATCATGTTCAGCCCGCCCATGGCGGTGCCGTAGGGATATTCCACCAGCTGGCCCACGCCGGAGGAGATGGACAGCCCCGGCCCCGGCTCCGCGCCCACATAGGCGTCGATGTCGCCGCGGGAGAGCATGGCATGCATCTCGCCGAAGGGCACGCGCACGCTGGTGATGTCCCGCACCGTCATGCCGGTCTGGCGCAGGCGCTCCAGGATGAACACCTCCTGCGTCGAGCCCGGCCAGATGCCGACGCGCTTGCCGCGCAGATCCGCGATGGTGCGGATCGGCGTACCGGCCTTGGCGACCACGCCCATGCCCCGGTTGCAGAAGGCGCCGACCACCACCACGGGCTCCCCGGCCGCCGCGCCCAGCAGCGCGGCGGCGATGCCGAAGCCGCCGAAATTGACGGAGTTGGTGACGACCGCGTTCTTGCCGTCGGTCGGGCTGTCGAAGGTCGTGATCTCGATCTTCAGGTTGGCCGGCGCGAAACGCTCATAGAAATGCGGCGTCATGGAATGGATGAGGCGAAGCGACCCCATCCGCACGGTGCGCTGCGCCTGCGCATTCGCGACATGCGGCGCGGCGACCAGCGCGCTGGCCCCGGCGAGGATATGGCGGCGACGGATCATTCTCTCTTTCTCCCTGTTCAGCCCATGGGTTTCAGGTGGTGGCGAGGCTGGCGATGAAGGCGCGCCAGCCGCCGAACTCGGAAATCTCGGTGGCGCCGGCCAGGCCCTCGGGCTCCACCAGGAAGCCCTTGGGCGTGGTGCCATCGGCCAGCAGCAGCGTGCCGATGCAGAGCGGCGCGGGAACGCCGGCGACGAAGCGGCCGAAGCCGTCCTCCGGCAGCGCCCAGACCTCCGTCGCGATGGCGTGGCCATCGGCCACGCGCAGCAGGCCCGGCCGCTTCGGCGGGCCGCCCGCCAGCGCGAAGAGCCGGTAGCAGGGCCTGGTCGCGACGGCGCGGCGCAGCACCGCCCCTTCCCGCAGCAGTTCCGGGTTCAGCACCATGCCGGAGAGGTGCGCGCCGACGACGGCGATCTCGATCATGCCGCGAAGCCCTCCATCAAGGCGGTGCCGGTGGCGGCCAGCGCGGCGTCGTGGCCGCGGGGCCCGATCAGCGTGACGCCGAAGGGCAGCCCGTCCGGCCGAAGCGGCGCCGGCACGGCCAGCGCCGCCAGGTCCAGCAGGTTGACGAAATTGGTGTAGGTGCCGAGCCGGGCATTGGGCCCGATCGGGTCCGCCTCCAGCTCCGCCAGCGTCGGGAAGTTGGGGGCGGTCGGCACCAGCAGCGCCTCGATCCCCTCCCAGGCCGGACGGGTCGCGAGGCGGAGCTCCGCCAGGCGATGCAGGCCGCGGAAGGCATCCGTCGCGCTGAAGCGCGCGGCGCCGGCGACGATCCGGCGCGTGACGGGGTGCATCGCCTCGGGCGCGACCAGCGCGCCGAAGGCGGCATCGCGCTCCGCCACGAAGGCGCCCTCGTAGAGCAGCCGCGCGACTTCGAGGAAGGGCGAGAGGTCGCGCTCCACCAGCGTCACGCCGGCGGGCAGGCGCGCCAGCGCCGCCTCCCACGCCGCGCGCTGCGCCGGCCCATCCAGGTGCAGCTCCTGCGCGCGGGGGATGCCGAGGCGGGTCAGCGCCGCGCCCGGCGTGCCGAGCTCGATCGGCCGCGACCAGGGATCGCGGTCATCCGCGCCGGCCATCACGCCGTAGCAGGCCCAGGCATCCGCGACGCTGCGCGCGAAGACGGAAATGCAGTCGAGGCTCGGGCAGGCCGGCACCACGCCGCGGGAGGGGATGGCGCCGACGCTCGGCTTCAGCCCGACCAGCCCGTTCAGCGCCGCCGGCACGCGGCCCGACCCGGCCGTATCCGTGCCGAGCGACAGCAGCGCCAGCCCCTGCGCCACCGCGACGGCGGAGCCGGAGGAGGAGCCGCCCGGCACGCGATCCGGCGCGCAGGCATTGCGCGGGACGGGATGCGGCGTCCGCACCCCCACCAGCCCCGTCGCGAACTGGTCGAGATTGGTCTTGCCCGTGATGATCGCCCCCGCCGCCACCAGCCGCGCCACCGCCGGCGCCGATTCGGCCGGGCTGTAGGCATGGGCCGGGCAGGCCGCCGTGGTCGGCATGCCGGCGACGTCGATATTGTCCTTCACCGCGACCGGCACGCCCCAGAGGGGGTAGCGCGCGGGGTCGAAGGGCGGCAGCGCCGCCACCGAGGCCGCCATGGCCTCCGCCGTTGGCCGGTGGAGGTAGATGCCGGGGTCGCCCAGCGCCTGGTGCCGCGCCTCCAGCGCCGCGATCACGGCGCCGGGCGCCAGGCCGCCGGCATAGGCGGCGTGCAGCGCGGCGATGCTGGCGGGCAGCGCGGTCATCGGGGGGATCGGGGCGTCGCGGTCATCGCCGCCGCATCAGCAATCCGCGTGCCGCGGGGAGGGATCACGCCATATCAAGGGCTTGGCTACGAAACGGTGCCGCGCCGTGTATGCAGCGCCCGCCATCAGGGCCGGATATGCATCGAAAAAGGGCAGATGGGCGCCGCCACGCCCCGCATCCGTGTATGCAAATGCCCCGGAACTGCCCAGTCGTCAGGCAGCGTCCGGCCGCCGCCTCGCCCCCGCCATGGCCACCCAGGTGCGTTCCGTCACGCCGATATGCGCCCGCAGCGCCGCCGCCGCCCCTGCCGCATCGCCGCGCTGGATCGCCGTCACGATCGCCACATGCTCCTCATGCGACTTCCGCATCCGGTCCGGCGCTTCCAGCTGCGCCGCCCGGAAGGGCGCCAGCCGCCGCCGCGTCGCCGAGGCGATCTCCGCGAGGTAGCGGTTATGCGCCCCGGCATAGAGCAGGTGGTGGAAGGCCACGTTCGCCGCCCGGTACCCCGCCACATCCCCCGCCCGCACCATGCCCGCCATGGTGGCGATCTGGCGTTCCAGCCCCCGCCGCTCCGCCGGCGTCATCCCCGCCGCGCAGCGGGCGGCGGCCATCGCCTCCAGCTCCGCCATCACCACGAACATCTCGGCCAGCTGCCCGGCATCGGGGATGGCGACGACGCAGCCGCGGCGCGGCACCGCCTGCACCAGGCCCGTCGGCGCCAATTGGCGCAGCGCCTCCCGCACCGGGGTGCGGCTGACCGAGAACTGCGCCGCCAGCGAGGCCTCGTCCAGCGCCGCGCCCGGCTTCAGGCGGCCGGCGACGATGTCATCCGCCAGCTGGGCGGCGATCACCTCCGCCCGCGTGGGGCGTCGCGCCTCCTGGCGCGCAGGGGATCGCGCCTCCTGGCGCGCGGGGGATCGAGCCTCCTGGCGCGCGGAGGATCGCGCCTCCGGGTGCGCGGAGGATCGCGCCTCCGGGTGCGCGGAGGATCGCGCCTCCGGGTGCGCGGAGGATCGCGCCTCCGGGTGCGCGGGGGATCGCGCCTCCGCTCGCGCGGGCTGGCGCGGTTCAACCCGCGCGGGATTGCGCGGCTCCGCCCGCTCGGGGGGCTGCTGGAGGGTTTCGGGGGAGGCGCGTCCGGGCATGCCGCTTTCTGGCGCGGTCGGCCCGGCCGCGTCCAGCGCGATCAGCGGAAGGGATAGGGGTAGAGCAGCCCGCCGCGCCGCCAGAGGTCCGACAACCCCCGGTCGAGCCCGATCGCGGAGCCCTCGCCGAGGTTCCGGTCGAAGATCTCCCCGTAGTTGCCGACCTGGCGGATCGCCTCCAGCGCCCAGGTATCCGCGAGTCCCAGCGCCTGGCCGAGCCCGGGGTCGAGTCCCAGCAGGAAGCGGGTTTCCGTGTTGTCGGACTGGATGGCGGTCTCCAGGTTGCCGCTGTTCACCTCCAGCTCCTCCGCCGCCACCAGCGCATGCAGCGTCCAGGTGACGATCTGGCGCCAGCGATTGTCGTGGCCCGGCACGAAGGGGGTCAGCGGCTCCCGGCTCAGCCTTTCGGGCAGCACCACGGCGCTGGCGGGGTTCGGCAGGTCGGTCGCGCGCAGCGTGGCCAGCGCGGCCGCATCGGCGGAGACCGCATCGCAATCGCCGGCGCGGAAGGCGGCGATCAGCGCCGGGCCGCCCTGCGCGATGGGCACCGGGGTGATGGCGATGCCGGCCCGCGTGGCCGCGTTGTGCAGGATCGCCAGGCTGCCATCCACGGCGGGGGCGGCGACGCAGATGCGCTTGCCCTCCAGCTGCCGGAAGGCGGCGATATCCGCATCCGTCCGCACCATCACCCCCTGCCCGTCATGCAGCAGCACGCCGACGGGCACCAGGTTCCGCCCGGCATCGCGCAGCGCCGTCGCGGTCAGGTTGCTGGACAGGATATCGACGCTGGCGGTCTCCACCGATTCCAGGCTGGCCGCCAGGCTCGGCGCCGTCACGAAGCGGACCTTGGCCGCATCGCCCAGCGCCGCCGCGGCGACGGCGCGGCAGAAATCCGCATCCAGCCCGCGCATCACGCCCTGCGCGTCGGGGGCGGAGAAGCCGGGCAGCAGGCCGAAGACGCCGCAGCGCACCTCGCCGCGCGCCCGCACGCCGTCCAGCACCGGGGAGGCGTTCTGGGCCTGGGTGGGGGCCGCGATGGCGATGCCGGCCATGGCGAGGAAGGCGAGGAGGGCGCGGCGCATGGCGGGGCTCCGGGAAGGGGGGACGGGGCGCATGGGTCAGCAGCCCGACATGGCGATGCGGCAGGTGATGCTGGAACTCGCGGCCTCGGCCAGGCGGCAGGTGTTCAGCGCCTGCGCCTCCGCCTGTTCCCGCGTCTGGCCGACGCCGCTGGCCAGCCGCCGCACCTGCACCGGCGGCGTGGTCAGCGCCTGCACCAGGGCGCCGCAGGCATTCGGGAAATCCAGCGCCACGCGGCACTGGTTGCGGCCGGCCACGGCCTCGCAGGCCCGGATGGCGTCCATGTTCGCCGCCAGCCGGTCCGTCTTGCCGGAGGAGAAGCCGAAGGCGGTGGAGGGCGGTTCCGCCGTGTAGATGAAGCCGAAGCGCCCCCGCACCGCGGCCGCGGTGGCCCCCGCGGGCGCCGCCGCCTGGATGGTGCTGCCGCTGGCGCAGCGCGCCAGGCAGGCGTTCTGCAGGCTTTGCGGCTGGCTGTCGCAGGCGGTGCGGCAGGAAGGCGGGGGGGCGGCCACCGCGGCCGTCAGCCCCGGCGCGCTGGTGGACAGGCCGCGGAAGCAGGGCCCCGCCGCCGGGCCCGTGCCCTGGCCGCAGGCGTTCAGCGTGGGCGTCGCCCAGCGTTCCGCGGGGATGGCGATGCGCCAGGGCCCGCCATCCCGGCAGGACAGGTCCCAATAGGCGGTGCGCCGCGGGTCGAGCCCCGCCTGGAACAGCACCGTCACCTCCGCGCAGGCATAGCGGTTCTGCGTCAGCAGGCTGCGGAAGGCCTCCCGCCGCCCGGCCTCGTTCCGGGCCAGCAGGGCGTCGTTGGTCGGGTTGCCGGTCTGCGCCAGCGCCTCCGGCGCGCCCAGCGCCAGCAGGGCACCCAGCGCCAGCACCGCCGTTCGAATGAGCCCCATGGCCCCGCCCCCAGACCGTTCCGCCCTCATCCTAGTGGTCGCGCCCGGCGCGGCAAGGTGCCCCGGGCGTCGCGTCCCGCGCTACTCCACGCCGGGCGTCCCAAGATGCTGGACGCCGCGCGCCCCGCGCTCTAGGCCAGGGCCGGGGTCGGATGCCGGCCCATGGATGGACGGAGCGGCTGAAGCATGAAGACGCGCGCGGCGGTGGCCTTTGCGGCCGGCAAGCCCCTTCAGGTGATGGATGTGGAGATCGGCGGCCCCCAGGCCGGCGAGGTGCTGGTGGAGGTGAAGGCCACCGGCCTCTGCCACACCGACCTCTACACCCTCTCGGGCGCCGATCCCGAGGGCCTCTTCCCCGCCATCCTGGGGCATGAGGGTGCCGGCATCGTGCGGGAGGTCGGCGCCGGCGTCACCAGCGTGAAGCCGGGCGACCATGTGATCCCGCTCTACACGCCGGAATGCCGGCAGTGCAAAACCTGCCTCAGCCAGCGCAGCAACCTCTGCACCGCCATCCGCGGCACCCAGGGCAAGGGCGTGATGCCGGACGGAACCAGCCGCTTCAGCTGCGACGGCGCCCCCGTCATGCACTACATGGGCTGCAGCACCTTCGCCAACTTCACGATCCTCCCTGAGATCGCCTTGGCGAAAGTCCGCGAAGACGCGCCCTTCGAAAAAATCTGCTACATCGGCTGCGGGGTGACGACGGGCATCGGCGCCGTCATCAACACCGCCAAGGTCTGGGCCGGCGCCAATGTCGCGGTCTTCGGCCTCGGCGGCATCGGGCTCAACGTGATCCAGGGCGCGCGGATGGTCGGCGCCGACAGGATCATCGGCGTCGATCTCAACCCGGCGCGGGAGGCAATGGCCCGCAAGTTCGGCATGACCGACTTCATCAACCCGAACGAGGTCGGCCACGACAAGGTCGTGCAGGCGATCGTGGACCTCACGGGCGGCGGCGCCGATTTCAGCTTCGAGTGCATCGGCAATGTGAAAGTCATGCGCCAGGCGCTGGAATGCACGCATCGCGGCTGGGGTGAATCCATCATCATCGGCGTGGCCGGCGCGGGGCAGGAGATCAGCACCCGTCCCTTCCAGCTGGTGACGGGGCGTTCCTGGCGCGGCACGGCCTTCGGCGGCGCCCGCGGCCGGACCGACGTGCCGAAGATCGTGGACTGGTACATGCAGGGCAAGATCGACATCGACAGCCTGATCACCCATGTCATGCCGCTCGATGACATCAACCATGGCTTCGAGCTGATGGAGAAGGGCGAGTCCATCCGCTCGGTGGTCGTGTACTGAGGCACCCATGCTCCGCCTGACCGAACTGAAGCTGCCGCTGAACCACCCGGAAGGGGCGATCGAGGCAGCCCTGCGCGAGAAGCTCGGCCTGAAGGGGGGGGCGCTGCGCGCCTTCTCCGTCGCGCGCCGGGCCTGGGATGCGCGCAAGCGGTCGGCGATCGAGCTTGTCTATTCCATCGACTTCGAGGTGGCGGACGAGGCCGCGCTGCTGCGCCGCTTCGCGAGCCACCCGGTGCTGGGCCGCACCCTCGGCCCCACGCCCGATACCAGCTACCGTCCCGTCGCCCGCGCCCCCGCCAGCCTGCCGAAGCGCCCCGTCGTCATCGGCACCGGCCCCTGCGGATTGTTCGCAGCGCTGATCCTGGCGGAGATGGGCTTTCGCCCGATCATCCTCGACCGCGGCAAGGTGGTGCGCGAACGCACCAAGGATACCTGGGCCTTGTGGCGCCGCGGCGTGCTGACGCCCGAGAGCAACGTGCAGTTCGGGGAGGGCGGCGCCGGCACCTTCTCCGACGGCAAGCTCTGGTCCGGCATCAAGGACCCCCAGCATCTCGGCCGCAAGGTCCTGACCGAATTCGTCGCCGCCGGCGCGCCCGAGGAAATCCTCTTCGTCGCCAAGCCGCATATCGGCACCTTCCGCCTGGTGACGATGGTCGAAAGCCTGCGCGCGAAGATCGAGGCGCTGGGCGGCGAATACCGCTTCGGCACCAAGGTCGTGGACTTCATCGTGGAGACCGGCCGCGACGGCCAGCGCCGCATGCGCGGCGTGGTGACGGAGGCCGGCGACACGATCGAGACCGACCACGTCGTCCTCGCCATCGGCCACTCCGCCCGCGACACATTTTCGCGGATTCACGCCGCGGGTGTGTTCGTGGAGCCGAAGCCCTTCTCCATCGGGGTGCGGATCGAGCATCCGCAATCCATCATCGACCGCGCGCGCTTCGGTGATTTCGCGGGCAACCCGATCCTGGGCGCGGCCGACTACAAGCTGGTCCACCACTGCGGGAATGGCCGCTCCGTCTATTCCTTCTGCATGTGCCCCGGCGGCACCGTCGTCGCCGCCACCAGCGAACCCGGCCGCGTCGTGACCAACGGCATGAGCCAGTATTCGCGCGCCGAGCGGAACGCCAATGCCGGCATCGTCGTCGGCATCACGCCGGAGGTGGACTATCCCGGCCATCCCCTTGCCGGCATCGACTTCCAGCGGCACTGGGAGGAACGCGCCTTCGTCGCCGGCGGCGGCACCTATGCCGCGCCCGGCCAGCGCGTCGGCGATTTCCTGGCGGGCCGCGCCTCCACCTCGCTCGGCGCGGTGGTGCCCAGCTACAAGCCCGGCGTCACGCCGACCGACCTCTCCCTCTGCCTGCCCGATTTCGTCGTGGCCGCGATCCGGGAGGCGCTTCCCGCCTTCGGCCGCACCATCAAGGGCTTCGATTTGGAGGATGCGGTGATGACGGGCGTGGAGACGCGCACCTCCTCCCCCATCCGCATCCGGCGCGACGCCACGATGCGCAGCATCAACACCCTCGGCCTCTATCCGGCCGGCGAGGGCGCCGGCTATGCTGGCGGCATCTTCTCCGCCGGCGTGGACGGCATCCGCGTGGCGGAGGCCGTGGGCCGCGACATGGCTGGATTGGCGGCCGCGGCGTGAACCACTTCGATGTCGTCGTGCTCGGCGCCGGCGCCGCGGGCCTCTTCGCCGCGATGCGCGCGGGGCAGCGCGGGCGGCGCGTGGTCCTGCTGGACCATGCGGAGGAGCCGGGCAAGAAGATCCTGATCTCCGGCGGCGGGCGCTGCAACTTCACCAATACCGGCTGCGTGCCGGACCGCTTCCTCTCGCAGAACCGCCACTTCGCGCGCTCCGCGCTCGCCCGCTACACCCAGCACGACTTTCTCCAGCTTGTGCAAAAGCACCGCATCGCCTTCCACGAGAAGACGCTCGGGCAACTCTTCTGCGACGGCTCCGCGCGGCAGATCGTCGCCATGCTGGTGCAGGAATGCGAGGCCGCCGGCGTCGATCTCCGCTGCCACACCCGCATCACCGGCATCACGAAGGACACCGCCTTCCGCATCGAAACGAGCGGCGGCCCCTTCACCGCCGACAGCCTGGTGGTCGCCACCGGCAGCCTCTCCATCCCCAAGATGGGCGCCACCGGCTTCGCGCATGATTTGGCGATGCAGTTCGGCCTGCCGCTGACGGAGATCCGCCCCGCCCTGGTGCCGCTCACCTTCGGCGATGCGATGCTGGACCTCATGCGCCCGCTCTCCGGCCTGGCGCTGGACAGCGTCGCCAAGGCGGGCAAGGCGGCGTTCCGGGAGGCGATGCTCTTCACCCATCGCGGCCTCTCCGGCCCGGCGATCCTCCAGGCCTCCTCCTATTGGCGCGAAGGCCAGCCCCTCACGCTGGACCTCACGCCCGACCGCGACGCCACCGCCGCGCTGCTCGCCGGCAAGCGCGCGCGGCCGAAGGCGGAGGCGAAGACGATCCTCGGCGATCTCCTCCCCGCCCGCCTCGCCGCCGCGCTCGCCGCGCTCCACCTCCCCCCCCGCACCATCGGCGAGATCGGCGATGGCGACCTCCGCAAGCTGGGCGCAATGTTGAAGGCCTGGGTGCTCAAGCCCAGCGGGACGGAGGGCTACGCCAAGGCCGAGGTCACGCTCGGCGGCGTCGATACCGAAGCCCTCTCCTCCCAGACCATGATGGCGAAGACGGTGCCCGGCCTGTTCTTCATCGGCGAGGCCGTGGACGTCACCGGCTGGCTCGGCGGCTACAATTTCCAATGGGCCTGGTCGAGCGGCTGGGCCGCCGGCGAAGCCGCCTAACTCCCTCCCCCGCGCTTGCGGGGGAGGGTTGGGGTGGGGGTCGGCGCCACACTGCTTGGCAGCACGGGTAAACCATCCGAAGCTTCCCCCAACACATTCGGGGAACGGCACCATGGCCAAGCGCGGCATGCAGTTCGGGATCTTCCTGGCCCCCTTCCATCGCCTCGGCGACAACCCGACCCTCGCCATCTCCCGCGACATCGAAATGCTGGAATGGCTGGACCGCCTCGGCTTCGACGAGGCCTGGATCGGGGAGCATCATTCCGCGGGGTGGGAGACCATCGCCTCCCCCGAGCTCATCATCGCCGCCGCCGCCGAACGCACGAAGCACATCCGGCTCGGCTCCGGCGTCACCTCCCTGCCCTACCATCATCCCTTCCTGGTCGCGCAGCGCTTCGTGCAGCTGGACCACATGACGAGGGGCCGCGCCATGCTGGGCTGCGGGCCGGGCGCGCTGGTCTCCGACGCCTATATGCTCGGCATCGATGCGACGACCCAGCGCCGCCGGATGGATGAGGCGCTGGAAGCCATCATGGCGCTGCTCGCCTGCGACGGCCCCGTGACGCGCAAGACCGACTGGTTCGAGATGAAGGAGGCGCGCCTCCACCTCCGCCCCTATTCCGACCCGCATTTCCCGATCGCGGTCGCCAGCACCCTGACGCCCGCCGGCCCCGCCACCGCGGGCAAGCATGGCGTCGGCATCCTCTCGCTCGGCGCCGGCATGCCCGGCGGCCCCGCCGCGCTGCCCGGCCAGTGGAAGATCGCGGAGGAAGCCGCCGCCGCCGCCGGCAAGACCATCAGCCGCCGCGACTGGCGCCTGGTGATGAATGTCCATGTCGCGGAGACGGACGAGCAGGCCATGGCCGATGTGAAGATCGGCGAACGCCTGGAAACCGCCACCTATTTCGAGGATGCGCTGGGCCGCCCGCCCGGCCGGTCCCAGGATCCGCTGACCGATGGCGTGAAGGCCGGCACCACCCTCGTCGGATCGCCGGAGACGGTGGCGCGCGGCATCGAGAAACTCGTGGAAGCCAGCGATGGCGGCTTCGGCGGCTTCATGTTCCGCGCCAATGACTGGGCGAACCGCGAACAGACCTGGCGCAGCTACGAACTCTTCGCGCGCTGGGTCATGCCCCGCTTCCAGCAATCGCTGGAGACGGTGCGCGGCTCCTACGAATGGGCCGTCGCCAACCGCAAGACGATCTTCAGCCCGAATGTGGAGGCGCTGCGCAAGGCCTTCACCGACCATGGCAGCGCGGTGCCGGAAAGCTTCGATGCGCGGGCCTCCGGCGCGCGGGACCTCAAGGTGCCGTAGCCCCCTTCCCCCGCGCGGAAACGGCATCCTAGGATACCAGCACCCAAGCCGGAGACCGCGCCCGCATGCCACGCCGCCTCCTCCTTCTGCTGGCCCTGCTGCTGCTGCCCCTCGCCGCCCGGGCGCAATCCTGGCCCGACAGGCCGATCCGCCTGATCATCCCCTTCGGCGCCGGCGGCATCAGCGACAGCGTCGGGCGGATCGGGGCGGAATGGCTGTCGAAGCAGCTCGGCGTGCCGGTGGTGGCGGATAACCGCCCCGGCGGCAATGGCGCGATCGGGATGGAGGCGGTGCTGCGCAGCCCGGCCGATGGCTACACGCTGCTCGGCGCCAGCGCGTCCCACCTGGTGGTGCTGCCGCTGATGCAGCGCCTGACCTTCGATCCGCAGCGCGATTTCACGCCCATCTCCATGACCGCCGGCAATCCGCTTGTCCTGGCCGTCGCCACCGGCATGGGCCCCACGACCCTGCCCGCCTTCCGGGACATGGTCGCGGCGCGTCCGGGCCAGCTGCAATACGCCTCCGGCGGCACCGGCGGCCTCAGCCATCTCGGCATGGAGGTGCTGCTCCAGCGCCTCGGCCTGCAGATGGAACACGTGCCCTATCGCAGCGGGCCGCTCGCCATGCAGGACATGATGGGCGGGCGCATCCAGGTGCATCTCGGCAATGCGCTGGACATGACCGCGGCGCGGGATGCCGGGATGATTCGCCTCCTCGCCGTCACCGGCGCCACCCGCAGCGCCATCCTGCCGGATGTGCCGACCGTCGCCGAACAGGGCTGGCCGGGCTTCGAGGTGACCACCTGGAACGGCCTGGCCGGCCCCGCCGGCCTGCCCGTTGCGATCCGGGACCGCATCGCCGGCGCCATGCGCCAGGCCTGCGCCGATGACGGGGTCCGCCGTTCCCTGCTCCGCATCGGCGCCG
This sequence comes from Falsiroseomonas ponticola, assembly GCF_016805305.1. Classification (GTDB taxonomy): domain Bacteria; phylum Pseudomonadota; class Alphaproteobacteria; order Acetobacterales; family Acetobacteraceae; genus Falsiroseomonas; species Falsiroseomonas ponticola. Next base: position 93,669 of record NZ_JAERQN010000006.1, read on the forward strand.
ATCCGCTCTGCAGCACGCCGGCGGAGATGGCCGCCTCCATGCAGCGCCTCACCCCCATCATGCGGGAGGCGATCGCCCTCTCCGGCGCTACCGTGAACTGAATTGGGGTGAACCGAATCATGGAAAGCGCGGCCGAGATCTTCCTCCGCCAGCTCGGCGCCTCCGGCGTCGACTACCTCTTCGCCAATGGCGGTACCGACTTCCCGCCGATCGTGGAGGCCTATGCCCGTCACGACGGCACCAACCATCGCCTGCCGCGGCCGATGACCGTGCCGCATGAGAATGCCGCGGTCGCCATGGCGCATGGCGCCTACATGATGACCGGCCGCCCGCAGGCCGTGATGGTGCACGTCAATGTCGGCACCGCGAACACCGTGAACGGCATCCTCAACGCCAACCGCGACCACACGCCCGTCTTCGTGCTCGCCGGCCGCACGCCCTATTCGGAACATGGCCGCCACGGCGCCCGCACCCGCAACATCCATTGGGCGCAGGAGATGTTCGACCAGGCCGGCATGGTGCGGGAGGCCGTGAAATGGGATGGCGAGCTGCGCCAGCCCGACCAGGCGGCGGACCTCGTGCGCCGCGCGCTCGGCATCGCCATGGCCTCCCCCCGCGGCCCCGTCTACGCGACCCTGCCGCGGGACACGCTGGCCGCCCCCGCCGGCAAGGCGCGCGTGGCCGAACCCCCGCCCCCGGCCGCGCCGCCCCTCCCCGACCCCGCCGCGCTGGCGGAGGCCGCGCGGATGCTGGCGGCGGCGCAGCGCCCCCTCGTCATCACCTCCGCCGCCGGGCGCACGCGGGCGGGCTTCGATGCGCTGGTCGATCTGGCCACGCGCTTCGCCCTGCCCGTCATCAGCTTCACGCCCCGCTTCGTGAACTTCCCCGCCGACCACCCGATGCACCAGGGCTATGAGCCGAGCCCGCTGCTCGATGACGCCGATTGCGTGCTGGTGATCGACACCGACGTGCCCTGGATCCCCCATCTCCAGGGCCCGCCGGAGGGCAGCCGCGTCATCCATCTCGGCGAGGATCCGCTCTTCGCCCGCTATCCCATGCGCAGCTTCCCGACGGACCTCGCCATCACCGGCGATGTCGCGACGGCGCTGCGCGGCCTGTCGGCAGCCCTCGATCCGCTGCTGTCGGCCGAGGCCGTGGCCAGCCGCGCCGCCGCCCTGGCCGAGCGCTCCGCCCGCCAGCGCGCCGCCTGGGCGCAGGCCGTGGCCGCGCCGCCCGACGGCCCCATCACGCCGGAATGGATCAGCCACTGCCTGGCGGAGGCCCTGCCGGCCGAAGCCGTGGTGGTGAACGAATACCCGCTGCGCCAGACCCATTGCCCCCGCACCCGCCACGGCACCTTCTACGGCCAGAGCACGGCGGGCGGCCTCGGCTGGGGCTTCGGCGCGGCACTCGGCGCCAAGCTGGCGGCGCCGGAGAAGCTGATCGTCGCGACGCTCGGCGACGGCGCCTATGTCTTCAACAACCCCACCGCCTGCCACTGGGTGGCGGAGGCGCATCAGCTGCCCGTCCTCGTCGTCGTCTTCAACAACGCGATGTATGGCGCGGTCCGGAATTCGACGCTGGCCATGTACCGGGACGGCGCCGCGGCAAAGACGGGGGGCGAGCTGCTGGCCGACCTCTCCCCCTCGCCCGCCTTCGAGAAGCTGGCCGAGGCCAGCGGCGGGCATGGGGAGCGGGTGACGGACCCGGCCGAACTGCCGGCCGCGCTGCGTCGTGCCATCGCGGTGGTGACGCAGGAGAAGCGCCAGGCCCTGGTCAACGTGGTCTGCCGCTACTGAGCGGCAGCGGGAAGCACTGGCATCCGGCCGGCGTTTCTGTTACGTTCTCACCATCAAGCGCCCGAGCTGCGTCTTGTGCCCCGCCGGGCCGGCACGGAGGAAGGTGCGAAAAACGGTGCTAAACGACCCTAATCGGCATAATCGGCTAAAGTCATAGTAGTGACCTAAGCGGGTCGCATCCCGAGCGATTCCTGGAAGCGCAGCAGGTAGCCATCAGGGTCCTGCACGATGAACTGCCGCACGCCGGACTCCCGCTCCCCGGCGCGGTACCACTTCTCCTCCGGCGCCAGGTAGAGCGGCCAGGACGCCGCCTGAAGCGCCGCCAGCAGGGGCGCGATGGCGGGCAGCTCGATCTGCAGGTTGATGCCCCGGCCGAAGGGGCGTTCCAGCTTGCCGGTGATCCAGCGGCGGCCAGGCCGGAAGGCTTCCTCCAGCATCACCTGCACGCCGTCCCGGTGGAGGTAGGCGAAGCCATCCTCCGGCCGGTCATAGGCGACGGCAAAGCCACAAAGCCCGCCCCAGAAGCGGAGGCTGGCCTCCAGGTCGGAGACCAGCAGTTCCGGGACGAGCTTCGCGTAGGCGAAGGTCACACCAGGATGGCCAGCACCATCGCCGCCGCCATGGCGCCACCCGCGATGCGGACCGGCGTCGCGGCAAGCCGCAGCGCAGCCAGCGCGCCCGCGCCATGCAGCGCCGCGGTGGCCAGCAGGAAGCCCGCCGCATAGCCCAGCGCGCCGCTGCCCTCGGCCAGTTCCAGCCCATGCGCATTGCCATGCAGCAGCCCGAAGGCGGCGACGACCGGCAGCGCGAGTCCGAGCGACAGGCGGGCGGAGGCGGCGACCAGCGCGCCGAGGATGATGACGGAGGCGAGGATCCCGCCCTCCACCATCGGCAGCCCCGTGCCGGCCATGCCGAGCGCGCCGCCGATCGCCATGCCGCCCAGGAAGGAAGCCGGCAGCGCCAGCAGTGCGCGGCCGCCCATCAGCCCGGCCCAGAGGCCGACCGCCACCATGGCCAGCACATGGTCCAGCCCGCCGATCGGGTGCATCAGCCCCGCGACGACGCCATGGACATGATCGCCCGCGCCATGCGCGAAGGCCGGGGCCGGCGCCAGCAGCGCCGCGAGCATCAGGAAGCGGCGCATCACGCGGCCTCCCCGCGCCGGGTCAGGCCGCCAGCGGCCAGGATGAAGGCTGCGATCTCTGCCACGCCCTTGTTCTCCTTGAGGTTGGTGAACATGAAAGGCCGCGCGCCGCGCATCTTCTTCGCGTCGCGGTCCATCACGCCGAGGTCCGCGCCGACCAGCGGCGCCAGGTCGATCTTGTTGATCACCAGCAGGTCGCTGCGGGTGATGCCCGGCCCGCCCTTGCGGGGGATCTTGTCGCCGGCGGAGACATCGATGACGTAGATGGTGAGGTCCGCGAGTTCCGGGCTGAAGGTCGCGGCCAGGTTGTCGCCGCCGCTTTCGATGAACAGCACCTCCAGCGTCGGATGCCGCGCCGACATCTCCGCCACGGCGGCGAGGTTGATGGAGGCATCCTCCCGGATCGCGGTGTGCGGGCAGCCGCCGGTCTCGACGCCCATGATGCGGTCGGGGTCCAGCGCGCCGCTCCGCGTCAGGAACTCGCTGTCCTCCTTGGTGTAGATGTCGTTGGTGATGGCGGCGATGTCGTTGTGGTCGCGCATGTACTTGCACAGGCGATCGACCAGCGCCGTCTTGCCGGAACCGACGGGGCCGCCGATGCCGACACGGAAGGGTCCGTTACTCATGAGCGGAAAAGCCTCGTGTATTGCGTCTCGTGACGCAGGGAGAAGAGATCGATGGCGATGGCCGCGGCGCCGAGGTCATCGGGATCGGTGACGGCCAGCGCGGCCTCGGTGGCACGCAGCACGATCGGCAGCAGCGCGGCGGTCGCCACCTGCCCATCCGTCTGGCCGAGCGGCACGACGCGCACGCCGGCGGAGACGATGTTGGTGGCGAAACCCGTGAGCCAGCCGAAGACGGCGTCGCGCAGCGAAATGCCGTGGAAGGCCGCCGCCGCGCCGAAGGCGACGGCATGGGTCAGGCGCCCCGGATTGCGCGCGGCATAGGCCGCGAAGCGCGGCTCCGGCCAGGCCGCATTGGTCGCCAGCGCGAAGGCTTGGCCGGGCTGCATCGCCTCCAGCGCCAGTTCCGCCGTGCCGCGCCAGCTGGCGGCGAGGTCCGTGAGCTCATCGAGCATCGCGTCGTCGCCAGCCGCGGCGGCCCGCCAGGCCAGCGCCAGCAGCCCGCCATCCACTGCGCCCGCGCCGTGCGAGAGCGCCGCCTCGACATAGGCGACGAGGTGCTCGCGCTTCGTCACCGCGCCATCCTCCACCGCCATCTCCAGCCCATGGCTGTAGGAGAAGGCGCCGATCGGATAGGCCGGCGACAGCCAGGCGAGCAGCCGCGCGAGGGCGGCGGGATCAGTGCCCGTGGTGATGGCAGTCGGGCCCGTGCTCATGGTCGTGGTGATGATCATGGTCGTGGTCATGCCCGTGACCATGGCCATGGCCATGGGGATGCGCCGGCAGGCGGTTGTGCTCGCCATAGGCGCCGCCTTCCGGGTTGAAGGGTGCGCGCACCTTCCGCAGCGTGGCGCCCAGGCCCTCCAGCATGCGGATGATGACGTGGTCGTGCCGGATCAGGATGGTGTCGCCGGCGAGTTGCGTCGGCAGGTGCCGGTTGCCGAGGTGCCACGCCAGGCGCAGCAGCAACGCGGGACTTGGCGCCGTGACCTCCACCAGGTCCTCCGCCGCCGCCTTCACGCGGATGAAGCCGCCATGTTCGAGCTCGAGCCCGTCGCCATCGCGCATGACGGTGGCCTCGGCCAGGTCGAGCAGGAAGGAGCCGCCGCCCTCCGTCAGGTACATCTTGCGGCGGCGGTAGCGATCATCGAAGTCGACATGCACGGCATCGCGCTGCTCGGCTTCCGGCCAGGTGCCGGCGGCATGGACGGCCAGCGCGCGGGGCGGGGTGGTATTGGGCATCAAGCTCTCTCAGAACAGGAAGTAGCGCTGCGCCATGGGCAGCACGGTGGCAGGCTCGCAGACCAGCAATTCGCCATCGGCGCGGACCTCATAGGTCTCAGCATCGACCTCGATCCGCGGCAGGTGGCCGTTCAGCACCATGTCCTTCTTGCTGATGCCGCCACGGGTATTCGCGACGGGCAGCAGCTTGCGGGACAGGCCGTAGCGCTCCGCGATCCCCGCCTCGATCGAGGCGCCGGAGACGAAGGTGACGGAGGACAGCGTGTTGGCGCGGCCATAGGCGCCGAACATCGGCCGGTAGTGGATCGGCTGCGGCGTCGGGATGGAGGCGTTGGGATCGCCCATTGGCGCCATCGCGATGGTGCCGCATTTCAGCACATAGTCGGGCTTCACGCCGAAGAAGGCCGGCGACCACAGCACGAGGTCCGCGAGCTTGCCGACCTCCACGCTGCCGACATGGGTCGCGATGCCCTGCGCGATGGCCGGGTTGATCGTGTACTTCGCGATGTAGCGGCGGACGCGGAGATTGTCGTTGTCCCCGCTCTCCCCGGCCAGGCGGCCGCGCTGCGCCTTCATCTTGTGCGCGGTCTGCCAGGTGCGGATGATCACCTCGCCCACACGCCCCATCGCCTGGCTGTCGGAGGACATCATGGAGATGGCGCCGAGGTCGTGCAGGATGTCCTCGGCCGCGATCGTCTCCTTGCGGATGCGGGACTCCGCGAAGGCCACGTCCTCCGGGATCCGCGGGTCGAGGTGATGGCAGACCATGAGCATGTCGAGATGCTCGTCCACCGTGTTCCGCGTATAGGGCATCGTCGGATTGGTGGAGGAGGGCAGGAAATTCGGGTGCCCCACCACCTTGAGGATGTCCGGCGCATGCCCGCCGCCCGCGCCCTCCGTGTGGAAGGCCTGGATGGTGCGCCCCGCGATGGCGGCGATGGTGTCCTCCACGAAGCCGCTCTCGTTCAGCGTATCCGTGTGGATCGCGACCTGGATGTCGTACTTGTCCGCGATGGCGAGGCAGGTATCGATCGCCTTCGGCGTCGTGCCCCAATCCTCATGCAGCTTGAAGCCGGCGGCGCCCGCCAGCGCCTGCTCCTCCAGCCCCGCGGGGAGGGAGACGTTGCCCTTGCCCAGGAAGCCGAGATTCATCGGAAAGGCCTCGGCCGCCTGCAGCATGCGCTGCATGTGCCAGGGCCCGGGCGTGACGGTGGTGGCCAGCGTGCCATGGGCGGGGCCGGTGCCGCCGCCGAACATGGTGGTGACGCCGGAGGTCAGCGCCTCCTCGATCTGCTGCGGGCAGATGAAGTGGATGTGGGGGTCGATGCCGCCCGCCGTCAGGATGCGCCCCTCGCCCGCCAGCACTTCCGTGCCGGGGCCGATGATGATGGTGACACCGGGCTGCGTATCCGGGTTGCCCGCCTTGCCGATGCTGTGGATCAGCCCGTCCTTGAGCCCCACATCGGCCTTGTAGATTCCGGTGTGGTCCACGATCAGCGCATTGGTGATGACGGTATCGACGGCGCCGGCCGCGCGCGTGACCTGGGACTGGCCCATGCCGTCGCGGATCACCTTGCCGCCGCCGAACTTCACCTCCTCGCCATAGGTGGTGAGGTCGCGCTCCACCTCGATGATGAGGTCGGTATCGGCAAGCCGCAGGCGGTCGCCCGTGGTCGGGCCATACATGCCGGCATAGGCGCGGCGGGAGAGTCTCGCGGCCATCAGAGCTTGCCCTCCGTCTCGCCGCGGAAGCCGTGCACGATGCGGGCGCCGCTGTAGGGCACCAGCTTCACGCTGCGCGCCTGCCCCGGCTCGAACCGCACCGCCGTGCCGGCGGGAATGTCGAGCCGCTGGCCGCGCGCGGCCGCGCGGTCGAAGCGCAGCGCGGGGTTGGTTTCCGCGAAATGATAGTGGCTGCCGACCTGGATCGGACGGTCGCCGGTATTGGCGACCTCGATCTCCGTGGTGGGACGGCCGACGTTCAATTCGATCTCGCCCTCGGCGGGGAAGAGTTCTCCGGGGATCATCGGATGGGCTCGTGCACGGTGACGAGCTTGGTGCCGTCCGGGAAGGTCGCTTCCACCTGGATCTCATGGATCATCTCGGCAATGCCCTCCATCACCTGGTCGCGCGTGATCACCGTGGCGCCGTCGCGCATGAGGTCCGCCACGCTGCGCCCGTCCCGCGCGCCTTCCACGACATAGTCGGTGATCAGCGCCACCGCCTCCGGGTGATTGAGCTTCACGCCGCGCTCCAGGCGCCGGCGTGCCACCTGGGCCGCCATGGCCACCAGCAGCTTGTCCTTCTCACGCGGCGTCAGGTTCATGCGTCACCTCGTATCGTACCCAAGCATGGGGGCGCCAAGCATGGCGCAAGCCGGTTCATGTGCGCCAGAGTCTTGGCAGGCGGGGGGGCAGGCCCAGCGCGGCCGCGCGCAGCGCCACCAGCGCCCGCGCCACGCCGGCACGGACCGCCCCGGCCTCCCCCATCCAGCGGGCCAGCAGCAGCCCGGGCGCGACCAGGCCGGCGCGGCCCTCCGCCAGGTCCCGCAGCCCGTCGCGATGCGCGGCGGCCTCCGGCGCGGCCAGCAGCAGCGTCGCGACGGCGCCCGCGCCATCCAGCACGAAGCGGGCGGCGGCGGCACCCGGATCGGCCAGGCGGAAGCCATCGGCCCAGAGCAGCCGGCCATCCCGCCGGATGCGCCAGCGATCCTGCAGCGCGCCCTGGGTGAAACGCTCGCCCCGCGCGGCGCGGCCCAGCACCAGCATCTCGGCCGCCAGCAGCGTGGCATCGGGCGCCAGCTCCACCGCCATGCGGCGCGACAGGCGGGCGCCGTCGAACAGGATCGTCTCCTGCGGCAGCCATTCGCAGACGCTTCCACTCTCGAGCCGCAAGGTCGAGGCGATCATCGTCTCCGGCCCCAGCGTCCGGTAGATCTTCTCCGCCGCCGGCGTGGTCGCCGTGAAGCGCGCGCGCGGGCCGAGATCGATCGCGACCTCCAGCGAATCGCCGCCCGCCAGCCCGCCCGCGACATTGACCAGCGCCGCCTGCTTCGGCTCCGCCGGATCGCTGTCCGGGAAGAGGATGCGCAGCGGCGAGGATTGGAAGAGATGCGCGATGCGCGCGCCGCCCGGCGCGGCGACCAGGCCAAGTTCGGCGCGCCCGCGGGAGCGCTGATGGGAAGGCGCCGGCGGCGCGTCGGTGAGCATCGCGCGCAGCCTTGCACGCGACGACGGCGCTGCAAACAGCCCTGCCGCCGCGCGGCGGTCGGAACGTGACCGGAAGGACAGCTTGCACAGAAGCACAGCGCCGAAACCGGCCTTCGGGCAATGATCGCCCGATTCTTGGGCGGCGGGAGCGGTACCGGAATCGAGAAAGCGAGGATTGCCGCCATCCGATCGTATGCAGACGGGCTGGCACGCATCTCGCAACTGCGATCCACGGGCGGGATCAGGGGGCCGGAGCGGTCCATCCCCATCCGCCACGACCCGATGCCTGAGGAGGCCCGTTCAGATGAACCATCGCATGCCGATCACCCGGCGCGCCGCGCTTGCCACCTTCGGCGCCGCCATCGCGGCGCCTTCCATCCGCCCGTCCTTCGCCCAGGCCGCGCCGATCCGCGTCGGCGTGCTGCACTCCCTCTCCGGCACCATGGCGATCAGCGAGACCGCGCTGCGCGACACCGTGCTGATGATGGTGGAAGCGCAGAACGCCAAGGGCGGCATCCTCGGCCGGCGGCTGGAGCCGGTGGTGGTGGACCCCGCCTCCAACTGGCCGCTCTTCGCCGAGAAGGCGCGCGAGCTGCTCGCCGTCTCCCGCGTCGATGTCACCTTCGGCTGCTGGACCTCGGTGTCCCGCAAATCCGTCCTGCCGGTGTTCGAGGAGCTGAACGGCCTCCTCTTCTACCCCGTGCAGTATGAGGGCGAGGAAGAGAGCCGGAACATCTTCTACACCGGCGCCGCCCCAAACCAGCAGGCGATCCCGGCCGTCGAATACCTGATGTCCGCCGATGGCGGCAGCGCCCGCCGCATCGCGCTGCTGGGCACGGACTACGTCTATCCGCGCACGACCAACCGCATCCTGCGCGCCTTCCTGAACTCCAAGGGCATCCCCGATGCCGATATCCTGGAGGAATACACCCCCTTCGGGCACAGCGACTGGCAGGGCATCGTCAGCCGCGTGAAGCGCTTCGCGGGCGAGGGCAAGAAGACCGCCATCGTCTCCACCATCAACGGCGACGCGAACGTCCCCTTCTACCGCGAGCTCGGCAACCAGGGCATCAAGGCGGAAGACATCCCCTCGGTCGCCTTCTCGGTCGGTGAGGAAGAGCTGGCCGGCATCGACACGCGCCCGCTGGTCGGCCACCTGGCCGCGTGGAACTACTTCATGTCCGTGGACAGCCCCGCCAACACGGCGTTCAAGACGATGTGGCAGGCCTACATCAAGAACCCGCGCCGCGTGGTGAACGACCCGATGGAAGCGACGCTGGTCGGCTTCCAGATGTGGGCGCAGGCCGTGGCGCAGGCGGGCACGACCAATGTCGATGCCGTGCGCACCGCGATGTACGGCCAGAAGGTGGACGCGCCCTGCGGCTACACGCTGGAGATGCACCGCAACCACCACCTCTCCAAGCCCGTCATGATCGGCGAGGTGCAGGCGGACGGCCAGTTCAACATCGTCTGGAAGACGCCCGGCCCGATCGTGGCCGAGAACTGGAGCCCCTTCATCCCCGAGAACGCGAACCGCCGCCGCGGCTGAGCAGGAACAAGGGGGTGGCCTTCGGGCCGCCCCCACCTCCTTCATGAAGAAGACCCTCCTCGCCTTCCTGCTGCTGCTCGCCGCCGCGCTGCCGGCACGGGCGCAGGATGCCTTCGTGGCGGCCCTTCCAGGGCTCGCCGGCAATTTCAACGCGCAGGCGGAGGCGGTGGAACGCCTGGGTGCGCTGGCCGATCCCCGCGCCATACCCGTGCTGCGCGCGCTGGGCGATGGCCGGCTGCTGAAGCGCGCCGACAACAGCCTCGTCATCCGTGACGGCAGCGCGCTGGTGGATGCCGTGACCGGCAGCCCCGCGGAAGCCGCGGGCACCGAGGTGCTGCGCATCAACAACCGCGTCCGCGTCGCGCTGCGCGGGGCGCTCGGCCGGCTGCAGATCGTCTCGCCCGATCCGGCGGAGCGGCTGGCCGCGGCCGAGGCCGTGTTCCGCACCCGCAGCGCCGACAACGTGCCCCTGCTGGATGCCGCGCTGGCGCGGGAGACCGTGCCCCGCATCCGGGACCGCATGAGCCTGGCACTCGCCGCCTCCCGCCTGCTCGCCGCCGATCCGGCGGCGAAGCTGCTGGGCGTGGAGGCGCTCGGCGCCTCCTCCAACCCCGAGGCGCGCGCCATCCTGCTGGAGGCCCGCGCGAACAACCCTGAGATCCTGCCGCAGATCGAAGCCGCGGTCGCCGCGATCGACCGGCGCCTCGCCATCCGCCGCGCGGCGGAGACCTTCTTCCAGGGCCTCTCGCTCGGCTCCGTGCTGCTGCTGGCGGCGCTGGGGCTTGCCGTCACCTTCGGCGTGATGGGCGTGATCAACATGGCGCATGGGGAATTCGTCATGCTCGGCGCCTACACGACCTTCATCGTGCAGGAAGCCTGCCGCGGCATCCCCTGGCTGCTGCCCTGGTCGCTGCCGCTTTCGGTCCCGGCCGCCTTCCTCGTGGCGGCGCTGTGTGGTGCCGCGATGGAGCGCGGGCTGATCCGCCACCTCTACGGCCGGCCGCTGGAGACGCTGCTGATGACCTTCGGCGTCGGCATGATGATCCAGCAATCCGTGCGCCTGGTCTTCGGCGCGCAGAACCGGGAAGTGCTGAGCCCGTCCTGGATGCAGGGCACGCTGCTGCTGCCCTTCGACATCCCGGTCACGCAGAACCGCCTCTGGATCCTGGCCTTCTCCCTCATCGTGCTGGCGCTGACCGTCGCCGCCATCCGCTTCACCCGCTTCGGGCTGGAGATGCGGGCCGTGACGCAGAAGCGCGCCATCGCCTCCTCCATGGGCATCCGCACGGGCCGCGTGGATGCGCTGACCTTCGCCTTCGGCTCCGGCATCGCCGGCATCGCGGGCGTGGCGCTCAGCCAGATCGACAACGTCTCCCCCAACCTCGGCACCGGCTACATCATCGACAGCTTTCTGGTGGTGGTGTTCGGCGGCGTGGGCTCGCTGGCGGGCACGCTGGTCGGCGCCTTCGGCCTCGGCCTGGTCAACAAGATCCTGGAACCCTGGGCCGGCGCCGTGCTGGCGAAGGTCTTCGTGCTGATCGCCGCCATGATCTTCATCCAGCGGCGGCCGCGCGGCCTGTTCGCGCAAAAGGGACGGGCCGCGGAAGCATGAGCGCCACGACCTCTCCCCTGCCCGCCAGCCGGGCGCGGCTCGGCCTGCGCACCGCCCTGCTGGTGGCGCTGCTGCTGCTGGCGGCCATGCCCGTGCTGAACCAGCTGCCGGAGACGCACCCGCTGCATGTCTCCGACTTCCTCGTCAGCGTCACGGGCAAGTGGATCTGCTACGCCATCCTGGCGCTGTCGCTGGACCTGGCCTGGGGCTATGCGGGCATCCTCTCGCTCGGCCATGGCGCCTTCTTCGCGCTGGGCGGCTATGCCATGGGCATGCACCTGATGCGCCTGATCGGCCCGCGGGGCGTCTATGGCCACCCGGTGCTGCCGGACTTCATGGTGTTCCTCGGCTACCGGGAACTGCCCTGGTACTGGCTGGGCTTCGACAATTTCGCCTTCGCCATGCTGATGGTGGTGATGGTGCCGGGCGTGCTGGCGCTGGTGCTGGGCTGGCTCGCCTTCCGCAGCCGGATCACCGGCGTCTATCTCTCCATCATCACCCAGGCCATGACCTATGCGCTGATGCTGGCCTTCTTCCGCAACGACATGGGCTTCGGCGGCAATAACGGCTTCACCGACTTCAAGGAGCTGCTGGGCCAGCCGCTGAACACCAGCACGGCGCGATCAGCGCTGTTCTACGCCTCCCTCATCGCGCTCGCGGGCGCCTTCCTGCTCTGCTCCCGCATCACCGCCAGCAAGTATGGCCGCGTGCTGACGGCGATCCGGGATGGGGAGAACCGGGTGCGCTTCCTCGGCTACAACACCACGCACCACAAGCTCTTCGCCTTCGTGCTGTCGGCCATGCTGGCGGGCGTGGCGGGCGCGCTCTACGTGCCGCAGGTCGGCATCATCAACCCCGGCGAGTTCAGCCCGGCCAATTCGATCGAGGCGGTGATCTGGGTCGCGGTCGGCGGGCGCGGTACGCTGGTCGGCGCCATCCTCGGCGCCTTCACGGTCAACGGCCTCAAGACCTGGCTGACCAGCGCGGCGCCGGACCTCTGGCTGTTCGTGCTGGGCGGGCTGTTCGTGCTGGTCACGCTGTTCCTGCCCAAGGGGCTGATCGGCCTGCTGAAGGGGCGCGGCGCATGACCGATGGTCCAGTAAAGGGGGGCCGCAGGCTCTACCTCGACGGCGTCTCGGTCGTCTTCGACGGCTTCCGGGCGCTCAACAATCTCTCCCTGATCGTCGAGCCCGGGGAGTTGCGCTCCGTCATCGGCCCGAACGGCGCGGGCAAGACGACGATGATGGACGTCATCACCGGCAAGACGCGGCCCACCGCCGGCACCGTCAATTTCGGCGACATCGACCTGACCAGGCTGGACGAGGCCGCCATCGCCAATCTCGGCATCGGGCGCAAGTTCCAGAAGCCCACCGTCTTCGATGCGCTGACGGTGTTCGAGAACATGGAGCTCGCGCTGAAGGCGCCGCGCGGACCGCTGGCCTGCCTGCGCTGGGCCCTGACGGGTGAGGCGAAGTCGCGGATCGAGCAGGCGCTGGAGGAGACGGGGCTGCAGGAACGCAGCAACGACGCCGCCGGCATCCTGAGCCATGGCCAGCGGCAATGGCTGGAGATCGGGATGCTGCTGATGCAGGACCCGGAGCTGCTGCTGGTGGACGAACCCGTGGCCGGCATGACGGATGCCGAGACGGAACATACCGCCGCGCTGCTGGTCCGCATCGCCGGCAAGCGCAGCGTCGTCGTCGTCGAACACGACCTCGAATTCGTTCGCGCGCTCGGCCGCCGCGTGACGGTTCTGCATGAGGGTAGCGTGCTGTCGGAAGGCTCCATCGACCATGTGCAGAACGACCAGCGCGTCATCGAAGTCTATCTGGGGCGCTGAGGGATGCTGAACGTCGCCTCGATCGACCTCTCCTACGGCGCCAGCCTCTGCCTGCGCGGCGTCTCCTTGGTGGCGGAACCCGGCAAGGTCACCGCGGTGCTGGGGCGCAACGGAGTCGGCAAATCCTCCCTGCTCCGCGCCATCATGGGGCTGGAGAAGGTGCGCGCCGGCACCATCACCTGGGAGGGTCGGGACGTGACGCGCCTCGGCCCCGCGGAGCGCGCGCGCGCCGGCATCGGCTACGTCCCGCAAGGGCGCGAGATCTTTCCCTTCCTGACGGTGCAGGAGAATCTGGAGACGGCGCTGGCCGCCGCCCCGCGCGGTTCGGGCGTCAGCGCCGAGATCTTCGACCTCTTCCCCATCCTGCGGCAGTTCCTGCGCCGGCGCGGCGGCGACCTCTCGGGCGGCCAGCAGCAGCAGCTGGCGATCGGCCGCGCGCTGTGTGCGCGGCCGCGGCTGCTGATCCTCGATGAGCCAACGGAGGGCATCCAGCCCTCCGTCATCAAGGACATCGCCCGCGTCATCCACCATCTGGCGCGGGACCGCGGCATGGCTGTGATCCTGGTGGAGCAGTACTACGACTTCGCCCGCGAGCTGGCCGACAACATCGCCGTCATGGTCCGCGGCGAGGTCGCGCTGTCCGGCCCCGCCGGCACGCTGGACGAGGCCGCGGTGCGGAAGCTGCTGACAGTCTAGGCGATGCCCAGCACGCCCTTGCCATCCAGCGTGATGCCGGTGAGGCCGGGGCGATGGGCGAAGACCTCGATGGGATGGAACAGGTAGAGCCAGGGCGGGTTCGCCTGCAGGCGCGCGAGGCAACGGCCATAGGCCGTCTCCCGCTCCTCATCCGCGACGGCGTGGTTGGCCTCGGTGATCATCGCCTCCAGCGCCGTGTCGTCATGGCCCTGCCACCAGATGCCCTTCACGGCTGACGACACCTTGTCGTTCAGCACGCGGTAGGTGCTGTGGGGCGTGGAGTCGAAGATGGCCATGTCGCCCATCTCCTTCCGCCCGACCTCCCGCGCGAATTCGGGGCGGTCCTTCTGCACCTCGATGCGGGATGGCAGGCCGATGGCCGCCAGGTCCGCGGCCACCTGCTCGCTGATCTCCCGCGCGCGCTCCGGCATGTGCTCCGGCGTGCGGATCACCAGTGGCGCGGAGGGCGCAGCGCCGTCCAGAAGGCGGCGCGCGCCGTCAGGGTCGAACGGGATCGGCGACAGCGCCGCGGCCTTCATGCCCCGATGCAGCGGGCTCACGATGGTGGCGGAGCGCTGGCCGAGGCCATGGAACAACCCGTCGATGATGGCCTGGGAGTCGACCGCCATGTTCACCGCGCGCCGCGCGGCCTCGCTGGTGAAGAAGCCCTGCGCGCAATTCAGGTAGTACATGACGGAGAGCGTGTTCAGCGCCCGTCCCCAGGCGAGGTCCGCGCCGAAATCGGGCGCGGCGTGCATCCGCTCCAGGTTCATCGCCGCATCAGCGTGGCCCTCGCGCAGCGCAAGCAGCCGGTCATCGGCATCGGCGATCGCGGTGAAGGCGATGCGGTCGCGCGGATCGGCGACGCGTTCCAGGACCGCATCCCGTTCCGGCGTGTGGTCCAGCACGCGCCAGGGCCCCGTGCCGAGCAGCGGGCGGCCATCCGGCGTCAGGCGGCAGATGTAGAACTCGGTGAAGATGTCGAGGATGTCGGCGAAGGGCGTGGGATTCTCCACCGCCACCACGTCGCTCGCCTCCGCCGTGATGCGGGCATGGGCGAGGTAGCGGGAATAGGCCCATTTCATGCCGAACATGTCGAGCGAGTTGCAGATCTGCTCGATGAAATGGACCACATCCTCCGCGACGCAGGGCTTGCCGTCATGGAAGCGCGCGCCGGGGCGGATGGTGAAGCGCCAGCGCCGCGCGGTGCCGTCATGCGACCAGGCGCCGAACAGTGCCGGGCGCAGCACACCATCATCCCAGCGGATCAACGGCTCCAGCACCAGGTTCTTCAGGGTCAGGACGCTGGTGTCGTCCGTCACCTGGCGCGGCGGCGTGAAGCGGCACTTCTCCGCCGCGATGCGCAACAGCGTCATTGCGGTTCGATGGTGCGCAGGATCGGGGCCCAGGTCGCTTCCTGCGCCCGCATGAAGGCCAGGTGATCAGCCGCCGAACTCGGCGTGACATCGACGCCGAGGCGTTCGAAGGCCGCCCGGTTCGTCGCATCCGCGAAGACAGCGTCGAAGGCCTGCCGCAGCCGGGCGACGACGGGATCGGGCACGCCCTTCGGCGCGAAGAGGCCCATCCAGCTCAGCACCAGGTAGTCCGGCAGGCCGGATTCCGCGATGGTCGGCAGTTCCGGCAGCGCCGCGGCGCGGACGGAGCCGGTGGTGGCGATGCCGCGCCAATGGCCGGCGCGGATCGGCTCGATGGAGGTCGCGATGGTGTTGAACATCACCTGCACCGCGCCATTCGTGAGGTCCGCGCGCGCCAGCGCATCGCCGCGATAGGGGACGTGCACCATCTCCGTCCCCGTCATCTTCATGAACATCTCGCCGGAGAGATGGATCGACCCACCCGCGCCGGCGGAGGCGAAGTTCAGCCGCCCGGGATTGGCGCGCGCATGGGCGATGAATTCCGGCACCGTGCGCACGGGCAGCGAGGGGTGGACCACCAGCACGTTGACGCTGGAGAACATCATGCCGAGCGGCTCCAGGTCCCGCTCCCACTGATAGGGCGTGTCGCGGATCAGGTAGCGCGTGTTGATGATGTTGGGGCCGCCGGTGAGCAGCGTGTAGCCATCCGCCGGCGCCTTGGCGACGACATCGGTGCCGAGGTTGCCGCCCGCGCCAGGCCGGTTGTCCACGATCACGCGCTGGCCGAGCTGCGTGGCCAGGGCTTCGGCGAAGGCGCGGCTCTGGCTATCCGTGCCACCGCCCGGCGGGAAGGGCACGACGATGCGCACGGGGCGGTTCGGGTAGGGCTGCGCCATCGCCGCCATGGGCAGCAGCAGGGCGGCGGCGAGGAGGGCACGGGTGAAGGCGCGGCGCATGGGGTTCTTGTCCCTGTTCTTGCGGAGGCGTTGTTACCAGAGGCCGGGCAGCCAGAGCGAGAGGGCGGGCAATAGCGCCAGGATGGCGATGCGGATGCCGTCCGAGATGACGAAGCCCATGACGCCGCGATAGGTCTCCCCCATCGGCACGTCCTTCGCCATGGCGTTGATGACGAAGAGGTTGAGGCCGAAGGGTGGCGAGATCATGCCGACCTCCACGCTCATCAGCACCAGGATGCCGAACCAGACCAGCGTCTGCGTCTTGTCCAGGCCGAAATCCAGGCCGAGCATCAGCGGCACGAAGATCGGCAGCGTCAGCAGCACCATGGCCATGCTTTCCATGAAGCAGCCGAGGATGAAGTAGACGATCAGGATGGCGAAGAGGATCACCGTGGGGGAAACGGGCAGCCCGGCGACGAAGGAGGACACTTCCGACGGCAGGTGCGACAGGGCGAGCGCCGCGCTGAACAGCTCCGCGCCCAGCAGCACGATGAAGATCAGCCCCGTGGTTTCCGCGGTGGAGAGCAGGCTTTCCTTCAGCCCCTGCCAGCGCATGCCGCCCAGGACCACGGCCAGGATGCAGGTGGCGGCGGCGCCGATCGCCGCACCCTCCGTCGCGCTGAACCAGCCATCGTAGATTCCGGTCACGACGATGAGGAACACGAGCACCACCGGCCAGACCTCCCCGGTCGCGCGCAGGCGCTCCCGGAAGGCCATGCGTTCCGCCGGCGGCGCGGCTTCGGGGTGCAGGCGGGTGTAGATGTTCACCACCAGCATGTAGCCCGCGGTCGCGATCAGCCCGGGGATCACCGCGGCGATGAAGAGCAGGCCGATGCTCATCTCCGTGTAGATGGCGTAGATCACGAGGATCACGCTGGGCGGGATGAGGATGCCGAGCGTGCCGCCCGCGGCCAGCGTGCCGGTGGCCAGCGCCGGCGAATAGCCGTGGCGCCGCATCTCCGGCAGCGCGACCTGGGACATGGTGGCGGCGGTGGCCAGCGACGATCCGCAGATGGCGCCGAAGGCCGCGCAGCCGCCGATGCTGGCCACCGCAAGTCCCCCCCGCCAATGCCCCATCCAGGCCCGCGCGCAGCGGAACAGCGCCCGGTTCATGCCGCCCTTGGTCGCGAAGTCGCCCATCAGCAGGAAGAGGGGAATGACCGAGAGGGTGTAGGAGGAGAAGCGGCTGAAGGTCATGGTGTTCAGCGTCGCGAAGAGCCGGTCCCAGCCGGAGATCTCGGCATAGCCGAGCCCGCCGACCAGCAGCATCGCGACGCCAACGGGCATGCGCAGCCCGATGAGGAGGAGGGCGCCGCCGAACATCAGCAGCCCGATGGTGACGTTGCTCATGCGGGCCGGCGCATCCTGACAAAGCTCTCGAGGGCCACGAAGGCCGCGCACAGGCTCCATACCGCCATGCCGATGGCCGCCGCGGCGTAGCCCCACCAGAAGGGCAGCTGCAGGAACATCGATTCGCGTTCGCGGTCCCACTGGTTGTAGCCGCCGATCGCCAGCCGCCAGGCCAGGACGGCCACGACGAGCGCGGCCACGGCGCGCATCACGGCATCAAGCCCCGCGATGCCCCGCTTCGGCAGCTTCTGCGTGAAGAAATCGACGAGGACATGCGCGCCCTTCATCTCGCAGACCGGCATGCAGAAGACGACGGCGACGCCGAGCGCCAGCTCCACGATCTCGCTGTCGCCCAGGATGGGCCGGCCCAGCACGGCGCTGCGCAGGACGGAGGCGCTGGTGACACCCACGGCCAGCATCAGCAGCGCCCCGGCCACGAGGGCGAAGAAGGTCGAGAGGCGCGTCAGCGCCCCTCGCATCGCGGCCAGGCTCACGCGCGGCCGTGCCGCGCGGTGATGGCCAGGATGTCGTCGAACATGGCACGGCCGTTGCGGCCGCGGCGGTTCATCTCCGCGATCCAGGCGTCATAGGCCGGCGCGACGGCGGCCTGCCAGCGTGCCTTTTCCTGCGGGCCGATGGCGATGATCTCGTTCCCCGCGGCGATGGTGGCATCGACGGCGGGCTTGGTCTGGCTGTCCCAGATCGCGCCGCGATTGGCGGCCAGCGCCGGGCCGGAATTGGCGTCGATCACCGCCTTCAGGTCCGGCGGCAGGCGGTTGTAGCTGCGGCCGTTCATCAGCGTCAGGATCATGCCCTGGAACAGGCCGACGCCGGGCGGCTCGCTGTGGAACTTCGCCACCTCATACAGGCGGAAGGGATGCGTGATCGCCCAGTTGATGAGGAAGCCATCCACCTGGTTGCGCGCCGTGGCCTCGTAGACGCCACCCAGCGGGATGCCGACGGGCGTGGCGCCGAGCGCGGTCACGGCCTCTCCGATGAAGCGGCCGGCGACGCGCAGCTTGAGGCCGCGGAAATCCTCCAGCGTGCGGATGGGCTTGCGGGAGGTATGGATCAGCGCGCGATCCGTGGAATGCACGGCGATGATCTTGATGCCGCGGTATTCGGTATCCGCCAGGTGCTTGGCGATGAACTCCATCGCCGCCGGGCTTTCCGTCGCGCTCAGGCCGGTGTTCAGGAAGGGAAGCTCCAGCCCCTCCGTCCCCATGAAGCGGCCGGGGGTGAAGCCGGGCACGGTCCAGATGATATCGACGACGCCGTCTTCCAGCTGCTGCACCAGGTCACGCGGCTGGCCGCCCAGCTGCATGGCGGGGAAGACGTCGATCTTGATGCGGCCGTTGGACTCCCGCGCGACCTTCTCGGCCCAGGGGTCGAGGTGCATGGTGTGGTCCAGCGCCGTCGGCGAGGAGAAGGAGTGCAGGCGGAAGGTGAATTGCGCGGCCTGCGCCCGCAGGGTTGCCGGTGCCGCCAGGCCGACCGCCAGCCCCACCCCCATCAGATCACGACGCTTCATATGCCAGCTCCCCGCCATGCTTCCAGACGCGAGCGTGGCAAGAACCCCGGGCGTCTGGCAAGCGCGGAAGAGGGCGTCTCGCAGCCCCTCGGCCGGTGGTTTGCAAGCGGGTGCGGCAGCCACTGCGCGTATACGGCGCACTCTCGATTCGGCGCGGGCATATACGATTCCTGTCGCGACCTGATGGCTGGCGCGGACTGGCGTCGGCGTGGAATCCTCCCACCTCATCGCTACCTCCGACGGAGACACCGCCTTGCCCGCACCCCGCACGCTGGCCGAACTGGAAGCCGATGTGCAGCGCGACCTGGACCTGATCGCGCATCCCCGCATGCCGTGGCTGCAGCCGAAGACCTGCGATGGCGCGCCGGTACTGGATGCGCTGATCGTCGGTGGCGGGCAGTGCGGCGTGGTGACGGCCTTTGCCTTGATGCGCGACAAGGTGCGCAATCTGCTGGTCATCGATCGCGCGGAGGAAGGGCGGGAGGGCCCGTGGCTGACCTATGCGCGCATGCACAACCTGCGGTCCTGGAAGGACCAGAGCGGGCCCGATCTCGGCGTTCCTTCCCTCACCTACCAGGCCTGGCATGAGGCGCGCTACGGCCGCGCCTCCTGGGATTTGCTGCGCTACATCCCCAAGGAATACTGGAACGATTATTTGCTCTGGCTGCGGCGGGTCATCGGCGTGCCGGTGCGCAACGGGGTGGAGGCCGGACGGATCACGCCGGCGCGGACGGATGATGGCCTGCCCTGCCTGCGCGTCGAGACCAGCGCCGGCCCCATGCTGGCGCGCAAGGTGGTGCTGGCGACGGGACAGGAGGATGCGGGCTTCTGGTGGATGCCGGACTTCGTGGCTGCGCTGCCACCACATCTCCGTGCCCACGCAGCCGACCCGATCTACTTCGATGCGCTGCGCGGCAAGACCGTCGCCGTGCTCGGCGCCGGCGCCTCCGCCTTCGACAATGCGGCGATGGCGCTGGAGGCCGGCGCTTCCGACGTGCACCTGTTCTGCCGGCGCGCGGAGCCGATGGTGGTACAGCCGTACCGCTGGCTGACCTTCGCCGGCTTCATGCGGCACCTGCACGAGATGCCGGATGAATGGCGCTGGCGCTTCATGAGCTACGTACTGGGGCTGCGGGAGGGTTTCCCGCCCGACACCTATGCCCGCGTCAACCGCTTCCCGAATTTCACGATGCATGTCGGCCGGCCCTGGACCGATGCGCGGGTCGGGCCGGATGGCCGCGCGCTGGTCGCGACGGCGCGCGGCGAGGTCGCAGCCGACTTCCTGATCTGCGGCACGGGCGTGAAGATGGACCCGGCGCGCGTGCCGACCCTCGCCGGCTTCGCCGATGCCATCGCCCGCTGGCAGGACCGCTACACACCGCCGGCGGAGGAGGCGAATGCGCGGCTGGGCGAGTTCCCCTACCTCGCGCCCGACTACAGCTTCATGGAGCGCGTGCCGGGCGAGGCGCCCTGGATCCGGGACATCCACCTCTTCGGCATCGGCACGACCATGTCCTTCGGCCCCGCCGGCGCCTCCATCAACGCCATGGGGATGGCCGTGCCGCGGCTGGCGGCGGGCGTCACGCGCGGGCTGTTCGAGACGGACCTGCCCGCCTTCTACGCCTCGCTCCGCGCCTATGACGTCAAGCAGGTGGAGCTGGACCCGGCGCGGATCGCGGCGGAATAGCTACGGCACCAGCGTATCGACCAGCGACGCGGCATCGCCGCCCGTGGCGAGGCCGCTGATGGCCGCCAGCGCCCGCGCGGTGCCGGCGGCATCCAGCACATGGCTGGCGCAGTCGCGGAACTTGGCGTCGTGCTCCGCCTCGCTCATCGGGTTGCCGCGCGATCCGCGCCGCTCGATGCGCGTCTCCGTCCGCGTCGTGCCATCGGCCAGGTGCAGCGTCACGCGCGTCGGCGGGGGCGGCCCGTCCTCGGGCTCCGGCACGCCGCGCATGGTGATGCGGGGCATCAGCGCGCGGATCGGGCCGCGATGGATCGCATCGCCCTCGAAGTCGGCCAGCGTCAGCGTGCCCTGGGTGGCGGCGGCGGCCAGGCAGTATTCCATGCTGAACCGCGCCTCCATCCCCGTGGTGGGGCGCGGATGCATGAGGTTGCGGGAGAGCACCAGCGGCAGGTCGGTCTCGATGGCGGTGATGCCGCCGGGGTCGATCCCCGCCCGCAGCGCCAGCAGCGCATCCAGCGAGAGATGCGTCGCGGCGCAGGTCGGATAGGCCTTGTAGCTGATGCCGATGCTCTCGATGGCCAGCGCCTCGTTCTCCCCGGGCGGCAGCATGCTGCCCTCCGGCGCCGGGCGCCCGGCATAGAGATCGACGAAGCGCCAGCGCCCCTCCAGCGCCTCCGCCGCGCCGCCAGCACCGGCCTCCGCCAGGGTGGCGGCCAGGATGCCGTCCTTGGCGGCGAAGCCGGCATGCATCGACTTCGCCTCCGCGCCGAGTTGCATCCGCGTGCCGGCCGCCATGCTGACGCCGAGGCTCAGCGCATCGCGCGCCTGCGTCGTATCGAGCCGCATGAGCCGCGCGCAGGCCGCCGCCGCACCGATGGCGCCGATGGTGGAGGTCGCGTGCCAGCCCAGCGCGTAGTGCTTCGGGTTCACGCCGCGTCCCACGCAGGCCATCACCTCCAGCCCCACCACCAGCGCATCCAGCAGGTCGGGACCGCTCGCGCCGCGCTCCTCGCCCAGCGCCAGGATGGCGGGCACCAGCACCGCGGTGGCGTGGCCGCTCAGCGGCGCGAAGGTGTCGTCGTAATCCAGCACATGCGCGGCCGCGCCATTCACCAGCGCGGCCCAGGGGGCGGCGAGCGCGCCGTCGCGGCCGATGATGCGCGACGGCCCCGCGCCCCAGCGGGAGACGGCGGCGAAGGCCTTGCGCGGCACGGGCTCCGCCGCGCCGGCCAGGATCACGCCGATGGCGTCGCGCATGCCCTCGATCGCCAGCGGCGCGGCGCGGGCGATGCGGTCGCGCGGGACGGTCGCGATCCACGCGGCGATGCGTTGCGTGGTGCCTGGCTGTTCCATCGGTGATGCCTCCGCGATGCGCCAGGGTGGCGCCTGCTTTGCGAAGACGGCAAGGGCCTGGTGGCTTCCCGCCGCGGGGCGATGCGTGCCAGCATCCTCCGGGCAAGGAAGGGAAAGTCTCCATGGCAGGGACGCGGGCGGGCGCGATCGCGCGGGCGGAACGCTGCTTTGACGAGGGGGCATATCTGGAGCGCCTGCGCGCCCTGGTCGCCGTGCCGACGGAAAGCCAGCTGCCGGACAGCGAACCCGCGCTGCGCCGCTACTGCGAGGAGACGCTGCCCGCGCTGATGCGCGACATGGCATTCGACCAGGTGGTGCTGGAGAACCCGAAGAAGGGCCGCGGCCCCGTCTTCGTCGCGACGCGGATCGAGGATCCATCGCTGCCGACCGTGCTCGTCTATGGCCATGGCGACGTGGTGCGCGGGCTGAAGGGCAAGTGGTCGGACGGCATGGATCCCTGGGCCGTCACCGTGCGCGGCGACAAGTGGTATGGCCGCGGCACGGTGGACAACAAGGGCCAGCACCTGATCGCGATCGAGGCGCTGCGCGCCGTGATGGCGGAGCGCGGCGGCAGGCTCGGCTTCAACGCCAAGGTGCTGGTGGAGACCGGCGAGGAACAGGGATCGCCCGGCCTGCGCGGGCTGCTGCAGGCGGAGAAGGACCGGCTGGCGGCGGATGTGTTCATCGGCCTCGACGGGCCGCGGCAGACCACCTTCATGCCGGAGATGAAGCTGGGCGCGCGCGGCGGCGTGGCCTTCGACCTGCGCGTGCACCTGCGTGACCATGCGCATCATTCCGGCCATTGGGGCGGCGTGCTGACGGACCCGGGCTTCGTGCTGGCCCATGCCCTGGCCAGCATCACGGACCGCAACGGGCGCATCCAGGTGGAAGGCTGGACACCGGCCGCCATGCCACCCTCGGTGAAGCGCGCGATCGGCGAATTGGTGTTCGAGGATATTCCCGGCCTGCCGGAGGGCGACCCGGCTTGGGGCGAGCCTGGGCTGACGAAGGCCGAGAAGATCTTCGGCTGGACCAGCGTCATCGTGCTGGCGCAGATCACCGGCCACCCCGATGCGCCGACCAATGCCGTGCAGGGCGAGGCACGGGCGCGGCTGCAGGTGCGGCACTGCGCCGATGTGCCGGGCGACAGCATCGTGCCCGCGCTGCGGCGCCACCTGGATGCGAAGGGTTTCCCGGAGGTGGAGATCATCCCGGTTATGGAGCGCGACATGTTCGGCGCTTCCCGCACCGATCCGGATGATCCCTGGGTGGGGATGGTGGCGGGATCGATGGCGCGCACCACGAACCGCGCGCCGAACATCGTGCCGAATTCCTCGGGCTCCAACCCCTCCGACATGTTCCTGGAGGAGCTGGGCACGCCGGTGATCTGGATCCCCAACAGCTATGCCGGCTGCAACCAGCATGGGCCGGATGAGCACGCGCTGGCGCCGCTGCTGCGGGAAGGGCTCGGCCTGATGGCCGGCATCTGGTGGGACATCGGTGAGGGCCGCGTGCCGGGGAAGCGATGACCATGCGGCGGCGGGGATTGCTGGGCGGCGCGCTGGCGCTGCTGGCGGCGCCGGCGGGCGCGCAGCCCGGCTTTCCGGCCAGGCCCGTGCGCGTGATCATCCCCTTCGCCCCCGGTGGCGGCACGGACAACCTCGCCCGGCTGATCGAGGGGCATGTCAACCGCGCGCTCGGCCAGAACCTGGTGATCGAGACGCGGCCGGGGGCCGGCGGCGTCATCGGATCGGAGGCCGTGATGCGGGCGGAGCCCGATGGCCATACCGTGCTGATGACGGATGCGAGCTTCAGCATCATCCCCGGCCTCTATCCGCGGCTGCCCTTCGACGTGCTGCGCGACTTCGCGCCGGTCTCCCTGCTGGCCACGGGATCCTCCGTGCTGCTGGTGCATCCCTCCCTGGCCGTGCGCAGCGTGCAGGAGCTGATCGCGCTGGCGCGGGCGCGCCCCGGGGAACTCAGCTACGCCTCCGGCGGCAACGGCACCGGCCCGCATCTGGCGGCGGAGCTGGTGAAGATCCAGGCCGGGATCGAGATGACGCATGTGCCCTATCGCGGCACGGGGCCGGCGACGAACGACGTGGTGGCCGGGCATGTGAAGCTGATGTTCAACGGCATCAGCGCCGCCAAGCCGCATGTGGATGCGGGGCGGCTGGTGGCGCTGGCCGTCACCGGCAGCCAGCGCAACGCCGCGCTGCCGGATGTGCCGACCTTCGACGAGCAGGGCCTGCCGGGGATCGAGGCCGCGAGCAACTGGGGCGTGCTGGCGCCCGCGCGCACGCCCGATGCGGTGCTGCGCGTGCTGGAACGCGCCTTCGCCACCGGCGTCACGGAAGCCAGCATCGCCGCGCGGCTGGAATATCTCGGCTTCACGCCGGTCGGCGCCGATGGCGCGACCTATGGGCGCCGGCTGGCCACGGATGTCGAACGCTGGACGCGGGTGATCCGCACCGCCGGCGTGACCATGGAGTGAGGGGGAGGCAAGCATGCCCGACGGAATCACGACGAGCTTCACCGACGCCGTCAGCGGCCCGGAGATGATGGCCAATCTGCGCGAGATCGCGCGCTGGGTGAAAAGCTCCGGCACGGCGGAGGAGCGGGAGGCGCTGGCCTTCGTGGACAAGCGGATGCGCGACTACGGCTTCCGGACGGAGGTGATCCTGCACGACGCCTTCATCAGCCTGCCGGGCAAGGCCTCCGTGCTGGTGGATGGCAGGCCACTGAAAGCCATCACGCAGAGCTTCTCGCAATCCTCGCCGCCCGGGGGCGTCTCCGGCGTGCCGGTCTATGTCGGGCATGGGGCGGAGGCGGATTTCGCCGGCCGCGACCTGGCGGGCAGGATCCTGCTGATCGAGGGCATGGCCACGCCCGCCACGGCGCAGCGCGCGACGAATGCCGGCGCCATCGCGCATCTGCACATCAGCCACCACGAGCACATCCATGAGATGTGCATCTCCCCGGTCTGGGGCAGCCCGGGCAACAGCACGAAGGACGGCATGCCGCGCACCGTGGTGTGCAGCGTGGACCATGCCGATGGCAGCGCCATCCGCGATGCGCTCGCCGCTGGCCAATCGCCGGTCGTGACCCTGCAGGCGGAGGTCGATACGGGCTGGCGCAAGACGCCGATCCTGGTGGCGGAGCTGGACGGGCCGGCGGGCGGCGGGGACGAGCCTTTCGTCCTGCTCTCCGGCCACCACGACACCTGGTACTACGGCGTGATGGACAACGGCTCCGCCAATGCGGGGATGATGGAGGTGGCGCGGCTTTGCGCCGAACGGCGTGGGCAGTGGCAGCGTGGCTTGCGCGTCTGCTTCTGGTCCGGCCATTCGCATGGGCGCTATTCCAGCAGCGCCTGGTACGCCGATGCGCATTGGGATGAGCTGGATCGCCGCTGCGTCGCGCATGTGAACGTGGACAGCCTGGGCGGCGCGGGCGCGACGGTGCTGGCCAATACGGCGGCGATGGCGGAGCTGTGGCAGCTGGCGGCCACCGCCGTGCAGGCCCACACCAACCAGGCCTACAAGGGCAAGCGCAAGAACCGCAGCAGCGACGACAGCTTCGTCGGCATCGGCATCCCCTCCATGTTCGGCACGCTGAGCGAACAGCCGGCGAAGCACGCCGCGGCGCGCAACGCGCTCGGCTGGTGGTGGCACACGCCGCACGACACGATCGACAAGGTGGATGAGGCGAATCTGGTGCGGGATACGCGCGTGCTGGGCCAGGTGGTCTGGACCCTGATGGCGAGCCCGGTGGCACCGCTGGACCACGCCGCGACGGCGGCATCGTTGCTGGCGGAGTTGGAGCCGCTGCGCGCGACGCTCGCCGGGCGCTTCCCGATCGAGCCGGTGGTGGAAAGCGCGACGGCGCTGCGCGATGCCGCGGCCGCGCTGGCCGGGCGGCAGGAGGGCGATACGCGGCGGGCGAATGCCGCGCTGATGCGCGCGTCGCGCGCCCTGGTGCCGGCGGACTACACGGCGGGCGACCGTTTCCTGCACCCGCATGCCCTGCCCATGCCGAACTGGCCGACCATCCAGCCGCTGCGCGACCTGGCCGCCACGGCGCCCGGGACGGATGAGGAGAAATACGCCGCGGTGGATGCGCTGCGCGCCCGCAACCGCATCGCCTTCGCATTGCGGGAAGCCCGGGCCGCCATCGCGGACGCCGCGGCGGCGCTCTCCTGATGCAGATCCGGTTCGATGGCCAGGTAGTGGCCGTCAGCGGGGGCGCGATCGGCTTCGGCCGCGCCATCTGCCGGCGCTTCGCGGACCTTGGCGCGCGCGTCTTCACCTGCGACGTGGATGCGGCGGGGCTGGCGGAGAGTGCGGCCGGGCGGGATATCGCGACGGCGGTCGTGGACCTCTCCGACCGCGCCGCCGCCGGCGCCTGGATCAAGGACGTGGAGGAGGCGGCCGGCGAGGCGATCCGCGTGCTGGTCCACAATGCCGGCGGCACGCTGGGTGCGGCCTTTCACAAGGTGGAGGAAGCGCCGGACGCGGATTGGGATTCGATCTTCGCCGTCAACGTGAACGCGGCGCTGGCGCTGACGCGCGCGGCGGGGGCGGGCATGAAGGCGGCGGGGCGGGGGCGGATCGTCACCATCTCCTCCACCGCGGGGCTCCAGGCCTCCCGCACCGGGATCCAGGCCTATACGGCGGCGAAGCATGCGCTGGTGGGGCTGACGAAGCAGCTGGCGGTGGAATTCGGCCCCTATGGCATCACGGTCAACAGCGTGGCGCCGGGGCTGCAATACAGCACCCCCGACAAGATGAAGATCTGGGAGGCGCGGCCGGAGGCCGAGAAGCAGGCCGTGCTGCGCACCATCGCGCTGGGGCGGCTGGGGGAGCCCGATGACATCGCCGATGGCGTGCTGTTCTTCGCCTCGGAGCATGCGAAACTCATCACGGGCCATGTCCTGCCGGTGAATGGCGGGCGGATCTAGGGGATAATGGCGATGCGCAACGATGAAGAGATCTGGCGCCATGTCGATGAACGCCGCGCCGAGTATGCCGCGCTCAGCGACCGCGTCTGGGGCATGCCGGAGCTCTGCTACAACGAGCATCGCAGCGTCGCCGAGCATATCGCGATGCTGGAGGCCGAGGGCTTCGCCACCACGAAGGACGTGGCCGGCATCCCGACGGCCGTGATGGGGGAAGCCGGCGAGGGCGGGCCCGTCATCGCCATCCTCGGCGAGTATGACGCCCTGCCGGGCCTGTCGCAGGAAGCAGGCGTGGCGGAACACCGGCCCATCCCGGGCGATGGCAATGGCCATGGCTGCGGCCACAATTTGCTGGGCTCGGCGAGCCTGCTCGCGGCCGCGGCTGTGAAGGACTACCTGAAGGCGAACAACCTGCCGGGCCGTGTCCGCTACTATGGCTGCCCGGCGGAGGAAGGCGGGGCCGCGAAGGGCTTCATGGTGCGGGCGGGCGCCTTCGACGATGTGGACATCGCCATCTCCTGGCACCCCGCCGCCTTCTCCGGCGTGAACGAGCCGATCAGCCTCGCCAATACCCGCATCGATTTCTCCTTCGTCGGCCGCGCGGCCCATGCAGCCTCCTCGCCCCATCTCGGCCGGTCGGCGCTGGACGCGATCGAGCTGATGAATGTCGGCGTGAACTACATGCGGGAACACATGCCGTCCGATGCCCGCATCCACTACGCCTATCTCGATGCCGGCGGCATCGCGCCCAACGTGGTGCAGAGCCGCACCAAGGTCCGCTACCTCATCCGCGCGCGGAACCTGGAGGAACTGAACGGCCTGGTGAAGCGCGTGCGCAAGATCGCGGATGGCGCGGCGCTGATGACGGAGACGACCGTCTCCACCCAGGTCATCTCCGCCGTCTCCAACCTGCTCGGCAACTCGCCGCTCGAACAGCTCATGCACGACAATTTCGAACGCCTGGGCCCGCCCCCCTTCAGCGAGGCAGACAAGGCCTTCGCCGCCGAGATCCAGAAGACGCTGCGGGAGGAGGACATCCTCTCCGCCTATCGCCGCCAGGGCGTGGCGCCGGAGACGGGCAAGGCGCTGTGCGACGCCATCGTCCCGCTGGGGGCGAAAGGTGCGGGCATGAACGGCTCCACCGATGTGGGCGACGTCTCCTGGAAAGTGCCGACGGTTCAGGCGCGCGGCGCGACCTACGCTATCGGCACCCCCGGCCATTCCTGGCAGGTCGTGGCGCAGGGCAAGACGGATGCGGCGCATACCGGCATGGTCCATGTGGCCAAGGTGATGGCGGGCACGGCGGTGGATGCGATCCGCAACCCCGACATCATCGCCAAGGCCAAGGCCGACCACCGCGCCCGCACGGGTGGCAAGCCCTATCAGAGCCCGCTGCCGGCGGATGCCAAGCCGGCGCTCGGCATGTCCCTGGCCGAATAGGCCACGGAACCGGCGGGGCCGGCCCGCCGTTCGCATCCCCGCGTCGATCTCCGGCGCGGGGATTACCGTGTGACGATCGACCAGGCCATCGCCTTCGCCATCCTGGGCTGCACCATCGCGGCCTTCATCCATGGCCGCCTGCCCTATGACCTGGTCGCGCTGCTGTCGCTCTTCGCCGCGGTCATCAGCGGCGTCGTCCCGGCGGAGAAGGCGTTTTCCGGCTTCAGCGACGATGTCGTCATCATCGTGGCCGGCGCGCTGCTGGTCAGCGGCGCCGTCGCCCGCTCCGGCGCGGTGGAGGCGGCGATGCGGCCCCTGCTGCCGCATCTGCGGCGCGGCCCGGCCGTGCAGGTGCCGATCCTGGCGGCGGTGGTCATGGTGCTGTCCGCCGTCACCAAGAATGTCGGCGCGCTCGCGATCCTGATGCCCGTCGCCTTCCAGCTGGCGCGTCGGACCGGCACCGCCCCCTCCGCGCTGCTGATGCCCATGGCCTTCGCGGCGCTGCTCGGCGGGCTGGTCACGCTGGTCGGCACCTCCCCCAACATCATCGTCTCCCGCCTGCGGGAGGAGATGCAGGGCCAGCCCTTCGGCCTGCTGGATTTCGCGCCCGTCGGCGGCTGCATCGCGCTGGCGGGGCTGGTGGTGCTGGCGCTGGGCTGGCGCCTTCTGCCGGGCGGGCAGCGGGGCGGCGGCGGCAAGGCGGCGGCCTTCACCCTGCCCCACTACACCACGGAGGCGCGCCTGCCCGCCGAGGGCGACCCCGCCGGCCGGACGGTCGCGGAGCTGGCCGCGCTGGGCGAGGGCGAGATCCGCATCACCGCCCTGATCCGGGATGGCCTGCGCAGCACGCCGAGGGACGCCGAGCGCCTGCGCCCCGCCGACCGCGTGCTGCTGGAGGGGGAGGCAGATGACCTCGACGCCTTCATCGCCCGCAGCGGCCTGACCCTGGTCGGGGAACGCCAGGCCCTGGCGGCGGATGAGGCGGAGGTGGTGGAAGGCGTCGTCACCGGGGAAAGCCCGCTGGTCGGGGCCACCGTCGCCGGCTTCGACCTGCATGGCCGCACCGGGCTCAACCTGATCGCCGTCAGCCGCCGCGGCCAGCGGATCAGCGAGAAGCTCAGCGCGCTGCGCTTCCGCCCCGGCGACGTGGTGATCCTGAAGGGGGAGGCCGAGGCGGTGCCCCGCGCCATGGGCAGCCTGCGCATCCTGCCGCTGTCGGAACGCAACATCCCGCTCGGCCGCAACCGCCGCGGCTGGGTGCCGCCGCTGGTGCTGGCCATCGCCATGGGGCTGGTGGCGGCGCATGTCGTGCCGGTCTCCATCGCCTTCTTCGGCGCGGCCGTGGTGCTGCTGGCGCTGCGGGCCATGACGATGCGGGAGGCCTATGAGACGGTGGAATGGCCAGTCATCGTCCTGCTGGCCGCCCTGATCCCGGTCAGCGAGGCGATCCGCACCACCGGGGGGACGGAGCTGGTGGCGGGATGGCTCGCCATCGCCGCCGCCGCCATGCCGCCCATCGCCGCCATGGCGCTGATGATGGTCATCGCCATGGCGGTGACCCCCTTCCTGAACAATGCGGCGACGGTGCTGGTGATGGCGCCGGTGGGGGCGAGCCTGGCGACGCAGCTGAACCTCAGCCCCGACCCCTTCCTGATGGCGGTCGCGATCGGCGCGGCGAGCGACTTCCTGACCCCCATCGGCCACCAGTGCAACACGCTGGTGATGGGCCCCGGGGGGTACCGGTTCCAGGATTACTGGCGGCTCGGCCTGCCGCTATCGGCCACGGTGATCCTGGTGGGGGTGCCGGCGGTGGCCTTCTTCTGGCCGCTGGCGCCGTCCTGACCGGGACGGCGCGCTTTCCGGCCGGCCGCTGGCGGTTGTAGAAGGAAGCATGACCCGTCGCGCCGCCAAGGAATCGGACCGCGCCTTGGCGCTGCCGCTGGAAGACAGCCTCGGCTTCCAGGTGCGGGACCTGAACCGCGCCATGCAGCGGGCGCTGCAGATCCGCATCCAACCCAGCGGCGCCACGCTCGGCGCCTGGTACTTCCTCCGCGTGCTGTGGGAGGAGGACAGCCTGACGCAGCGGGAACTCGCGACCCGCATCGGCATGCAGGAACCGACCGCCGTCATCGCCCTGCGGGGGATGGAGGAGGCGGGGTGGATCACCCGGGACCGCAGCAGCGAGGACCGGCGCAAGGTCCATATCCGCCTGACCGATGCCGGGCGCGCGCTGCGGGAGGAATTGCTGCCCCGGGCGCGGGAGGTGATCGGCGTCGCGACGGAGGGGATGAGCGAGGCGGAGGTCGGCACGCTGATCGCCCTGCTGAAGCGCGCCAAGGCCAATCTCGAACCGCTCCCCGTCAACCAGGCCCCACGCCGAGCCGCCGCGCCGCGGCCGCCACGCAGCGGCTGAATACCACGAGCGAATCGAAGGGCAGGTCGGCTCCGTCCTCCGGCAGCAGGATGGGCAGGCCGCCCGTCTCCACCGCGCCGGGGATCATCAGGTTGTCCGGCAGGCCGAAGCCGCCGACCGTCAGCCCCGGCATGGGGTCCGGCACCGCCGCGACCTGCGCCTGGCTGCGCGCGGCGAACAGCGTCCCGCTGTTGGAATAGGCGAAGATCGGCCGGCGGCGGCCGAGGAACCAGCCGAGCTCCACCAGCGTGCCGGCATCGGCGGAGGCGCCGCGGAAGGGCGTCAGGTTGGCGATGACGATGTCGGCGCGCTCCATCATCGCGATGTCCTTGGCGAAGATGACGCGCCAGGCCTCGGCCTCCGGCATCGCGGCCAGGCTCGCCACATCCTCGTTCAGCGGGGGCAGGGCGGTGATGCCATGGGCGGCGCAGATGGCCGATTTGCGCGCGGCATGGGCCGGGGCATCGGGCAGGAAGACATCGGGGCCGGCGAGGTAGGCGGTGATGGGCATGCCCCACCTGACCATGCCGCGCGCAGCCTGGGCAAGAAGGTGGCAGGGCCGGGGCCCGCCGGGCGCCGCCATCCGGAAAACGCCTCTGGCAGGGGCGGGGCGGCTTCTGGCAGTTTCGCGCCCATGAGGATCATCGATTGAAGCCGGCGCCCTTCGAGTGGCTGGCGCCGGAGAGCCTGGACGCCGCCCTGGCCCTGAAGGCCACCCATGGCGACGGCGCGCGGTTCATCGCGGGGGGGCAATCCCTGGTACCCGCCATGAATTTCCGGGTCGCCCAGCCGGCCGTGCTGATCGACCTCGGCCGGGTCGGCGGGCTCGATTCGCTGGAGTGGCAGGCGGATGGGTCGCTGCGGATCGGGGCGACCACCCGCTACCGGACCATCGAGCGTGATGCGGCGGTGGCGCAGCGCCTGCCCCTGCTGGTGGAGGCGCTGGCCGAGGTGGCGCATCCGCAGATCCGCACCCGCGGGACGCTCGGCGGCAATCTCTGCCACGCCGATCCGGCCAGCGAGATGCCGGCCGTGATGCTGGCGCTGGGGGGGCGGATGGAGGTGCGGGGCCCGCGCGGCACGCGGATGGTACCGGCCGCCGAATTCTTCGTGGCCCCGCTGACCACGGCGCTGGCGGAGGATGAGATGCTGGCCGCGATTGTGGTGCCCCCCCTGCCCGAGGGTGCCGGCACCGCCTTCCTGGAGGTGGCGCGCCGGCGGGGCGACTACGCGATGATGGGGGTCGCGGCGGTGCTGCGCCGGGACGGCGCCGGGCGCTGCGCCGAAGCGCGGCTCGCCTTCTGCAGCGCGGGGCCGACGCCCATGGCGGCGCCGGGCGCGGCGGCGATGCTGGTCGGCACCGCGCTGACAGTCGGCGAAATCGCGGCGGCGGCGGAAGCGGCGAAGGCGGAGATCGAGCCCATGGGCAGCGTGCAGGCCTCCCCGGCCTATCAGCGCCACCTGGCCGGCGTGCTGGCCGCCCGCGCGCTGACCCTGGCGGCGGAGCGCGCGGCATGAAGGTGCGCGTGACGGTGAATGGCGTGGCCCATGAGCGGGAGGTCGAGCCGCGCCTGCTGCTCAGCGACTTCCTGCGCCACGAGATCGGGCTGACCGGCACCCATGTCGGCTGCGAGCACGGCGTCTGCGGCGCCTGCACCATCCTCTGGGATGGCGAGCCCGCGCGTGCGTGCCTGGCTTTCGCCGTGCAGGCGGAGGGGCATGACATCCGCACGGTGGAAGGTCTGGCGCCGGCGCCGGGCCAGCTCAACGTGCTGCAGCAGGCCTTCCAGGACAGCCACGCGCTGCAATGCGGCTACTGCACGCCCGGCATCCTGATGACGATGACGGCCTTCCTGGCGGAGAACCCGAAGCCTACCGAGGATGAGGTGCGCCACGCGCTGTCCGGCAACCTCTGCCGCTGCACGGGGTACCAGCACATCGTCGATGCCGTGCTGCTCGCTGCGGAGCGGCAAAACGTGACGTCGGCGGAGCGCGGCGCATGACGCATGCCTTCGGCAAGCCGCTGACGCGGAACGAGGATCCGCGACTGCTGCGGGGCGAGGCGCTGTTCGTCGATGACGTCGAGCTGCCCGGCCTGCTGCATGTGGCCTTCCTGCGCAGCCCGCATGCGCATGCGCGGCTGGTCTCCGTCGATCTCGGCGCCGCGCGCGCGCGGCGCGGCGTGATCGCGGCCTATGCGGCGGAGGATCTGGGCGACTACTGGAAGCCGGGACCCCTGCTGGTGCCGCCGCCGCCCGTCCCCGGCATGGTCTTTCACCAGTGCTGCCAGGTGCCGCTGGTGAAGGACAAGGCGCGGCATGTCGGGGAGCCCGTCGCGATGGTGGTGGCCGAGAGCCGCTACATCGCGGAGGACGCGCTGGCCGACATCGTCGTGGAGTGGGAGGTGCTGGACGCGGTCGGCGATCTCGAGGCCGCGCTGCAGCCGGGCTCACCGCTGGTGCATGACCATCTCGGCGTCAATGTCGCGGCGCGCGTGCATCAGCATCGCGGCGACTATGCCGCGGCGGCGAAGGCGGCCGCGCTGGTGGTGAAACGGCGCTTCACCTATGACCGCGGCGCCTCCATCCCGATGGAGACGCGCGGCGTCGTCGCGCAATGGGACCCTCGCGCGGACCGGCTGACGGTCTGGGACACGACACAGGCACCCGTCGTCATCCGGAACGGGCTCGCTGCCATGCTGGGTCTCAGCGAACGCCAGGTGCGCGTGGTGGCACCGAATATCGGCGGCGGCTTCGGGCCGAAGATGATGATGTTCTACCCCGAGGAAGTGCTGGTGCCCTGGGCGGCCATGCGCCTCGGCCGGCCGGTGAAGTGGGTCGAGGATCGCCTCGAGCATTTCTTCGCCACCACGCATGAGCGCAGCCAGATCCATGACGCGGAGATCGCGCTGGATGCGGAAGGGCGCATCCTCGGCGTGAAGGATGTCTTCCTGCACGACAATGGTGCCTATGACCCCTATGGGCTGACCTTGCCACTGAACAGCCAATGCACGCTGCTCGGCTGCTACGTCGTCCCGGCCTATGACAGCGTCTTCACCGCCGTCTTCACCAACCGCACCCTGGTCACGCCCTATCGCGGCGCGGGGCGCCAGCACGGCGTGTTTGTCATGGAGCGGCTGCTCGATATCGCGGCGCGCGAACTCGGGCTGGACCGCAACGAGATCAGGCGGCGCAACTTCATCCCGCCCGACGCCTTCCCCTACGACCAGGGCGTGATCTACCAGGATTTCTCCCGCCTCTCCTACGACAGCGGCAACTACGCGCCGATCCTGGAAAAGGCGCTGGACGCCATCGGCTATGACCGCTTCGTGCAGGAGACGCAGCCGAAGGCGCGCGCGGAGGGCCGGGCGCTCGGCATCGGCGTCGTCTGCTATGTCGAGGGCACGGGCATCGGCCCCTATGAGGGCGCGAAGATCCAGGTGCAGGGCAGCGGCAAGGTGAGCCTCGCCACCGGGATCGGTTCGCAGGGCCAGGGCCACGCCACGGCCTTCGCGCAGGTGGTCGCCGAACAACTCGGCGTCGATATCCGCGACGTGGAGGTCACGACCGGCGACACCGACCAGTTCTATTGGGGGGTCGGCACCTTCGCGAGCCGCGGCGCCGTCGTCGCCGGCAGCGCCACGCATGAAGCCGCGAAGGTGGTGCGGCAGAAGATCCTGAAGACCGCCGCGCGCCACTTCGAATGCGCGGAGGAGGATCTGGTCCTGGCCGATGGCAAGGTGCATGTCGTCGGCGTGCCGGATCATTCGATCACGCTCGGCGCGCTGGCGGGCCTGGCGAACCCCATGCGCGGCGCCGTCACCCCGGGTACGGAGCCGGGGCTGGAGGCGACTTCCTATTTCGGCCCGGCGGGTGGCGCCACGGCCAGCGGCGCCCATGCGATGATCGTGGAGGTCGATCCGCTGACGCTCCGGCCAACCATCCTCGACTACGTGGTGGTGCATGATTGCGGCACGGTGATCAATCCGCTGATCCTGGCGGGGCAGATCCAGGGCGGCGTCGCGCAGGGCATCGGCAATGCCTTCTTCGAACAGCTGCATTGGGACGAACAGGGCCAGTTGATGAATGCCAGCCTGGCAGACTACCTGCTGCCGACCGCGCTCGACGTGCCGCGCATGCGCCTCGACCACACCGTGACGCCCTCGCCGCTCAACCCGCTCGGCGTGAAGGGCGCGGGGGAGGCCGGGGCCATCCCCGTCGGCGCGCTCTTCGCACAGGCGCTGGAGGATGCGCTGAACCTGCCCGAGAAGGGCATCGAGATTCTCGAAATGCCGCTCAGCCCCTCGCGACTCTGGGAGATCAGCAACGGTGGCTGAGCCGGCGATCGCCGCGCGGAACCTGTCCCTGGTGTTCCGCACCAATGACGGGCCGGTCCATGCGCTGTCCGACGTGAACATCGACATCGCGCCGGGCGAGTTCATCTCCCTCATCGGCCCCTCGGGCTGCGGCAAGACGACGCTGCTGCGCGTCATCGCCGACCTGGAGAAGCCAACCGGGGGCGAGATCCGCGTGAACGGCGTGACGCCGGAGCAGGCACGGCTGGCGCGTGACTACGGCTACGTCTTCCAGGCCCCGGCGCTGTTCCCCTGGCGCACCATCGAGGGCAATGTGATGCTGCCGCTGCAGATCATGGGCCTCTCGAAAGCCGAGCGGCAGGAACGCGCGCGCCAGCAGCTGGCGCTGGTCAACCTGGCGGGCTTCGAGCGGAAATTCCCCTGGCAGCTCTCCGGCGGCATGCAGCAGCGCGCCTCCATCGCCCGCGCTTTGGCCTTCGAGCCGAAGCTGCTGCTGATGGACGAGCCCTTCGGCGCGCTGGACGAGATCGTGCGCGACCACCTCAACGAACAACTGCTGAAGCTCTGGGCCGCGACGCGGAAGACCGTGGTCTTCGTCACGCATTCCATCCCGGAGGCCGTCTTCCTCTCGACCCGTATCGTCGTGATGTCGCCTAGGCCGGGGCGGATCACGGATATCGTCGATTGCGACCTCGGCCCCGATCGCCCGCTGGAAATACGGGAAACGCCGGAATTCCTCCGCATCGCGCAGCGCGTGCGGGAGGGGCTGCGGGCTGGCCATTCCTATGAGGGCTAGCATCCTGCCGGTGCTGACGGTTTCCGCCGGCATCGTGGTGCTGTGGTATTGCGGCGCGGTCTGGCTGAACTGGCAGGTGGTCTGGGACATGCAGGCGCGGGCCGGCAATGCGCCCGACGTCGCCACCATGGTGTCGCTGACGCTGTCGCATGCGCGCCCGCTGCTGCCCGCGCCGCACCAGGTGCTGGTGGAAACCTGGAACAGCCTGACGGGGCCGCCCATCACCTCGCCCCGCAGCCTGGTGAACCACGCGATGGTCACGCTCTCCGCCGCGCTGGCGGGGTTCGGGCTGGGTTCGCTGGCGGGAATCCTGCTGGCCGTCGCGATCATCCATGTGCGGGCGCTGGAACGCAGCCTGATGCCCTGGATCATCGCCTCCCAGGCCGTGCCCGTGCTGGCGCTGGCGCCGATCGTCATCGTGGCGCTGGGCGCGCTCGGCATGACGGGGCTGATGCCGAAGGCGATCATCAGCGCCTATCTCTGCTTCTTCCCCGTCGCCATCGGCATGGTGAAGGGGCTGGCGGCGCCGGACGCACTCTCCCGCGACCTGCTCCGCACCTATTCGGCGACGCCGGCGCAGGTGTTCTGGACGCTGCGCGTGCCGACCTCCCTCCCCTACCTCTTCGCCGGCCTGAAGGTCGCGGTCGCCGCCGCCGTCGTCGGCGCCATCGTGGCGGAGTTGCCGACCGGCGCGCAGGCGGGGCTGGGCGCGCGGCTGCTGGCGGGGTCGTATTTCGGCCAGACCCTGCAGATCTGGTCGGCGCTGACCGTCGCGGCCGTGGTCTCCGCCACGCTGGTCGGCGTGGTCGGCCTGGCGGAGCGGCTGCTGGCGCGGCGCATGGGGGCGCGGGCATGAGGACCGGGCTGCTCGCGGCCGTCGTCGTGCTGGGCTTCGTCCTGGCGATCGCGGGCGTGCATGCGCCGGGCGAGCCGGGCTCCCTGGCCTGGGCCGGTATCGCCCTCACCGCGGGGCTCGCGGCCTGGCTGGTGAAGCGGCTCGGCGACCAGCCCGGGCAGGGCTGGCAGGCGCTGGCCGCGCCGCTGGCCTTCGGCGCCACCATCCTCGCGCTGTGGGAGGTGCTGGTGGTGGGGTTCGAGGTGCCGATGGCCCTCATGCCCGCGCCCTCCGCCATCGCCGCGCGGATGGCCAGCGGGGCGCATCTGCTCTGGCAGGATTTCGTGCAGACCTTCCTCAAGGCCGTGCTGGCGGGCTACGCGATCGGCTGCGGCGCGGGTTTCCTGATGGCGCTGGTGGCGGACCGCGTGCCCTTCCTGCGCCGTGGCCTGCTGCCCATCGGCAACCTGGTGGCGGCGCTGCCCGTGGTCGGCATCGCGCCCATCATGGTCATGTGGTTCGGCTTCGACTGGCCCTCCAAGGCCGCGGTCGTCGTCGCCATGACCTTCTTCCCCATGCTGGTGAACACGGTGGCGGGCCTGGCCGCCGCCGGCGCGCTGGAGCGTGACCTGATGCGCAGCTACGCCGCCGGCCACGGCCAGACGCTGATGCGGCTGCGCCTTCCCGCCGCCCTGCCCTTCATCTTCACGGCGCTGAAGGTGAACGCGCCGCTGGCGCTGATCGGCGCCATCGTCGCGGAGTTCTTCGGATCCCCCACCACCGGCATGGGCTTCCGCATCACGACGGAGGCGGCGCGGCTCGCGCTCGACATGGTCTGGGCGGAAATCGTTGTGGCGGCGGTGGTGGGTTCGGCATTCTACGGCGCCATGGCGCTGATCGAGCGGCGGGTGACCTTCTGGCACCCTTCGGTTCGCGGCTGACAAGGAAGGAGAGACAGGGATGGTGATGGAATCGATGCGGCGCGCCGTGCTCGGCGGGCTGGTGGGGCTCGGGATGCTGGCAGGCGCTGCAAGCGCCCAGGCGCAGGAGCGCGTGAACCTGCAGCTCAAATGGGTCACGCAGGCGCAGTTCGCGGGCTACTATGTCGCGCAGGCCCGCGGCTTCTACCGTGCCGCCAACCTCGACGTCCGCATCGCGCCGGGCGGGCCGGACATCGCGCCGCCGCAGGTCATCGCGGGCAACCGCGCCGATGTCATCGTGGAATGGATGCCCGCCGCACTCGCCAGCCGGGAGCGTGGCGTGCCGCTGGTGAACATCGCGCAGCCCTTCAAGCGCTCCGGCATGATGCTGACCTGCCGGGCGGAGACGGGCATCCGCACCCCCGCCGACCTGCGTGGCAAGACGCTCGGCGTCTGGTTCTCCGGCAACGAGTATCCCTTCCTCGCCTGGATGTCGCGCCTCGGCTACCCCACCAACGGCACGCCCCAGGGCGTGCGCGTGCTGCGCCAGGGCTTCAACGTGGACCCGCTGCTGCAGCGCCAGGCCGATTGCGTCTCCACCATGACCTACAACGAATACTGGCAGGTCATCGATGGCGGCTTCCGCCCGGAACAGCTCCAGGTCTTCCGGTATGAGGAGCAGGGCGTGGCGACGCTGGAGGATGGGCTCTATGTGCTGGAGAACCGCCTGACGGATGCGGCCTTCGTCGCGCGCATGGCGCGCTTCGTTCGTGCCTCCATGCAGGGTTGGGACTGGGCGCGGCAGAACCCGGATGCGGCGGCGCAGATCGTGCTGGATAACGATGCCTCCGGCGCGCAGACCATCGCGCATCAGCGCCGCATGATGGGCGAGATCGGCCGCCTGCTGGATACCGAGGGCGGCGGCCGCCTGGCGCCGGCGGATTACGAGCGCACGGTGCAGACGCTGCTGTCCTCCGGCGGCGATTCGCCGGTGATCAGCCGCGCGCCCACCAATGCCTGGACGCATGCGGTGGTGGACGCGATCCGCTGAGCATCACGGGGGCCGCTGACCGGCGGCCCCCTATTCGCGGGCGAAGACGCAGACCAGCCCACCGCCGGGCGGCCCCTGATGTTCCGCCCCGCCACTCACGAAGACCTGGCCATCGCCCGTGACGGCGGCGACGATGGCGCCGAGCGCGCCGCGCAGGTGCCGCTGCGCATCGATATCCGTATCACCCAGCATGGTGTGCCGCGCGCCCCGGATGTGCCCGGCCTTGTCGGGCTCCCCCTTCGCGATCACGCCGAGCACGCGGCTGCGGTCCTGCACGGCAGGCGAGGCGTCCAGCCCCGCAGCACGGCAGGCGGCGATAACGCCATCGAGGTCCAGCAGGTCCCGCATCGGCGCGACACCCGCCGTGATGCCGGGCGCCCAGCCCACGGCGCGGCCGATCACCACCACCTCGTTGCAGGTGACCTCGATGCCGGAGGAGATGCTGACGCGGTTGGAGTAGTGCTGCACATCGCGCAGCAGCGCCGCTTCCGTGCCGGCCTCCGGCGCGATGTCACCGATGGCGATGCCCGCACCGAAGGCCGCCGCGGCGCGGGACAACGCCATCAGCACGCGCGGGTCGGTGCTGCGCGCATCGGGCCCGGGCGCGAGCGCACAGGGCGCCTTCACCTGGACCAGTGCCACATCCTCCGCCCGCGTGATCCCGGCATCGGCCATGGCGGCGCGGACGGCTTCCGTCACCGCCTCGATCTGCGCGACGCGGCCGATGGTCGCGGCCGGCGTCGGTGGGCTGAAGGCGCTGCCGAGCGCGAGGCCGGCCTCACCACCGGCATCGCGCGCCACGGCGAAGACCATGTAGTGCGGGGAGAGTGCGCCCTCCGTGCCCCCCGACAGCACGCAAGGGATGCGGGCCGCCAGGGCTTCGGGCGTCTCGTCCGTATGCCGCGCGAGCAGCAGCATCAGCGACTGCGTGAAAAAGCCGCGGGTGAAATCGTTCAGGCCGCCATTGCCCTCCGTCTTGCCGATCACGGCGCGGACGTCGCCGGCGCGGATCGTGCCGGCCTCGATCAGCGCGGCCAGCGCGGAAAGGTCGCCCGGATGGGCCATGGGGAGGCGATGGATGGACAGGCTCGGCATGGCTGAAGCATAGGGCGAATGGCGCGGGCTTTGCACGGCCCGCGCAGAACGGACGGACAGTTTCCATGCGCATCGGCATCATCGGCACGGGAGTCGCGGGCAGCCTGCTGGCGGAGGCGCTTCTCGATGCCCCCGGCATCGACGTCGCGGCCTTCGAACGCGTGGCGCCGGGCGAGCATGCGGAAGCCGGCACGGGCCTCAATATCGGCCCGAACGCGCTGAAGGCGCTGCGCCTGCACATGCCGAAGCGCCACGCCGCGCTGCGGGAGGCCTCGCTGCCCTGGCATCGCTGGTTCGTCGATCTCACGGATGGCACGCGGCTCTTCGACCTCGACATGCTCTCGGTCGCGGAGGAGCCGGGCGTGCGCATCCGCTGGTCGGAACTCTACCGGCTGCTGCGCGCCCCGGCAGCAGGCTGCACCCGCAACGCGCATGTGCTGGAGGCGCTGGAGGAGGATGCGGCGGGCCGCCTGGTGCCGGTGTTCCGCACGCCGGATGGCCTGGCGCGCCACGGCGGCTTCGACCTGCTGGTCGGCGGCGACGGCCGCTACAGCCGGCTGCGCGCGCTGACGGCGGGGGAGCCCGGCAGCACGCTGCTCGGCGTCTGCATCTGGCGCCTGCTGGTGACCGAGGCCGCGGATTGCCCCT
The DNA here is from genome assembly GCF_016805305.1 of Falsiroseomonas ponticola. Lineage (GTDB taxonomy): Bacteria > Pseudomonadota > Alphaproteobacteria > Acetobacterales > Acetobacteraceae > Falsiroseomonas > Falsiroseomonas ponticola. The sequence continues at coordinate 134,106 of NZ_JAERQN010000006.1, forward strand.
ATGACGATTACGGCCAGTGGTTCAACGGCAATGCGCGGCTGCTGTCCTTCCGCGTGCCGGGCGGCGCCGTCTATATCGCCGGCACCTTCCCGCTGAACGGGTCCGAGACGATCCCGGAGGGCATGAAGACCGCGGAGGCGCAGCGCGCGCTGTTCACGCCGGCAAACGGCACCCCCTGCCCCGCGGTCGCCTGGATGCTGGATAAAATCGAACAACACCTGCCCGACATCCATTGGGCGCGCAGCGCCACCTCCCCCGTCCAGCGCCATGCCGCAGGCGGCCGGGCGCTGTTCCTCGGCGATTCGGCGCAAGCCATGGTGCCGACGCTCGGCCAGGGCGCTACCCAGGCGGTGGAATGCGGCGTCGTCGCCGGCACGGTGCTGAAGCGCGGCGGGACGGTGGCGGAGATCGCGGCGCTGCGCGACCCCCGCGTGAAATTCGTCAGCGACTTCTCCTGGGAAGCCAGCGACACGCTGGTGCCGCCCTGCGACGTCGTGGCCGGCACCCGCGCCAAGATGGAGGCGCCCTTCATGGACAAGCTGCGGCAGCTCTACACCGACGTGGCGTAAGGGCTACCGCCCGGCCCAGTGGACGAAGCGCTTCTCGATCAGCAGGAAGAGCAGGTTGAGCGCATAGCCGAGCGCGCCGGCCACGAAGATGGTGCCGTACATCAGCCCGCTCTCGAACAGCATCTGCGCGTTGATGACGCGATGGCCGAGCCCGTCGGTGGAGCCGATGAACATCTCCGCCACCACCACGATCACCAGCGCGAGGGAGACGCCGGCGCGCATGCCGACCAGGATCTGGGGCAGCGCCTCCCACACCAGCACATCGGCCATGATGCGCGGGCCGGAGGCGCCCATGATCCGCGCCGCCAGCACCCGCGTCCGGCGCGCATTGATGACGCCATAGGCCGCGTTGAAGAGGATGACGAGCGCGGCGCCGAAGGCCGCCACCGCGATCTTTGTGGACTCGCCCGGCCCGAACAGCACGATGAACAGAGGAAACATGGCGGAGGCCGGCGTGGAGCGGAAGAAATCCACCACGAATTCGACGCTGCGATAGACCCGCTCCTTCGCCCCCAGCGCGACTCCCAGCGGCACGCCGATCGCGGTGGCGATCAGGAAGGACAGCATCGTCCGCTGCACCGTACGCCAGGTGTCCAGCGCCAGCGTCCCGCGCGTCAGCGCCGCCCAGGTATCCGTGAAGGCCTCGGCCGGTGGCGGCAGCAGGATGGGATCGGCCACGCGCAGCCAGACGGCGACCTGCCAGAGCAGGATGAAGCCGATGGCGCCGGCGAGTGGCGCGGCGATCGCCCTCATGCCGCCACCGCCGCCTGGAAGACATCGAGGCAGCGCGCCTTGATCGCCACGAAATCAGGCGAGGAGAGCGCCGCCGTGCCGCGCGGCCAGGGCAGCGCCACCGGCACGTCATCCGCCACCGTCGTCGGTCGCCGCGTCAGCATGAGCAGCCGGTCCGCCAGCACGATCGACTCCTCGAGGTCGTGGGAGACAAGCAGCGTCGTGACGCCGATCTCCTTCAGCACGGCCTGCAGCAGGTCGCGCAGCGACAGCGTCGTCTCATAGTCCAGCGCGGAGAAGGGCTCGTCCAGGAACAGCACCTCCGGCTCCACCGCCAGCGCCCGCATGATGGAGACCAGCTGCTGCTGACCGCCCGACAATTCATAGGGGTAGCGGTGGAGGTCGAAGCGCACGCGGAAGCTGGTGGCCAGGCGTTCCACGCGCCGTTCGATCTCCGCCTTCGGCAGGCCCATCAGGCGCAGGGGATAGCGGATGTTGTCGGCGGCGCGGCGCCACGGAAACAACGCCTCCCGATAGTTCTGGAAGACATAGCCGACACGCACATCGGCGACATCCCGCCCATCATACAGGATCGTGCCGCCATCCGTCGGCAGCAGCCCCGCCGCCATGTTGATCAGCGTGGATTTGCCGCAGCCATTGGGCCCGAAGATGGCGAGGATGTCGCCCCGGCGCACATCCAGGTCGAAGCCCGAATAGACGGGCTGCCCGCCGAAGGCCTTGCGCAGGCCACGGATGGAGATCGCGGCCTCCCGCGGGGGGATGCTCACAGCGCGCGCAGGAAGGACCGCACCTCGATCCGGTCACGCACCACGCCCTGCGCCACGGCCAGGTCCACGAATTTCTGGAAATCCGCGATCTCCGCCGGCGTCATGTCCTTCACCATGCGGAAATTCACCAGCGGGATGGTCGGCGCCAGCTCGGCGGAGGTCTGCATGTGCTGCACCAGCAGCGGCCGCACACTGGCGGGATCGGACGCCACCAGCGCGCAGGCCTGCGCCCAGGCGGCGGCGAAGCGCTGCGCGACGGCGGGCTTCTCGGCCAGGAACTTCCCCGTCAGGGCCGCGCCGGCGGCCCAGGCCTGCGCATCGCGGCGTCCGAGCAGATGCGTCGCGATGACGCCCGTCTCCAGCCGCCGCGCGGCACCGGCGCGCTCCGCGATGGTGGCGACGGGCTCCAGCGTATAGGCGGCATCGAAGGTGCCGGCGGCCAGTGCGCCGACATGCACCCCCATCTGCTGTTCCTGGATCGTGTAGTCCCGCCCCTCCTGCAGCCCATTCGCCGCCAGCACGGCGCGGGCGGCGGAGATATTGGCGGGCCCGGGGGCGGAGAGGATGCGCGCGCCCTTGAGGTCGCGGATCGATTGCGCCGTGCTGCCCGCGCGCACGACGAACTGTTCCATCTGGTACTGCGCGTTCTGCCCGTTCAGCGCGACATAGACGGCGGTATTGGCGCGCCGCGCATTGATGTTGGCGCCCTCCAGCGTCACCAGGTTCGACGCGGCCTCCACATCGCCCGCGACCATCGCCTGCACGATCAGCGGCGCGGCCTGCAGCGGCACGGCGCTGGCCTCGATGCCATGGGCCGCGAAGAAGCCGCGCTCCACCGCCACGTAGTAGGGCAGCGCGGAGGAGACGTTGAAGACCGCGACGCGGACGCGTTCGGACGCCTGCGCGCGCGCCACGGACGGCGCTGCGAGCGCGGCAAGAAGCAACGGGCGACGGCTGATCATGGCGGTTTCCTCAGACGAGCTTCGGATAGGTGGCGGGATCGTGGAAGTTGTGACCGGCGACGTAGCGGCGGTGGTCGGACATGTCCGGCATCGGCCCCGTCTCCGCCTGGCCATCGAAGGTGAGTTCGAGCTGCAGGCCGGAGGGGTCATACACGAAGAGCTGCCAGAGGCTCGTGCCGGGCACGAGGAACTCCCGCCAGTCGAGGCCCGCGGCGCGGAAGCGGGCGATGAAGGCGTGATAGCCGTGGCAGGCCAGCGAGACATGGTCGATGGCGCCCGTGCCCGTCGGCGCGCGCCCCTCCGCCCCCAGCGCGGGGCCGCCGGCATAGACATGCAGGATGGCCGCGCCACCGGGCAGCGGCACGCCGAGCCAGGCGCCCGGATAGCCGAAATCCGGCCGCTTCACTTCGGCCAGGCCGATGATGCGCGTGTAGAAGGCGACGGTCTGCGCCAGGTCATTCGTCTTCACCGCGACATGGAACAGCCCGGCGGTGATCGCGGCGCCATCAGCCCTCATGGTGGTCCATCCTCATCCCGGATGGATGCAGCAACCCCCGTGCCAGTGCGGATGCGCGGTCAGCGGCACCAGGCCATCGCGAAGCTGCGCGTGGCGCAGGCAGCGGCGCCCATCAGGCGGGCAGGCCGCCCCATCCGGCTCGACGCATGGCCGCCACCAGCGCGGCCTCCTCCTCCCGCACCAACCGTCCGTCGCGAACCAGCACGGTGCCATCCACCATCACGTCCCTCACGCTGCGGGGCGAGGCGCTGTAGAGCAGGTTGGCGCCGAGGTCATGCGCCGGCGCCATCTCCAGCCGGTCCAGGCTCCAGGTGACGAGGTCCGCGCGCTTGCCGACCTCCACGCTGCCGATGTGGGGATCGAGGCCCAGCACGCGCGCCCCATCCACCGTCATCATGCGCAGCATGGTGGCCACGGGCAGCGCGGTGGGATCGCCGGCGGATTGCTTGCCGACCAGCGCGGCCAGGCGCGCTTCCCAGATCATGTCCATCGCGTTGTCACTGGCCGTCCAGTCCGTGCCGAGCCCGACCGGCACGCGGCCGACATAGCGATGCAGGGGGATGGTGCGTGCCTCAATCTTCAGGTTGCTGGCCGGGCAATGCGCGATGGCGATGCCGTCCTCGCACCAGCCCTCGATCTCCGATTCCTCGAGGTAGATGGCATGCGCCGCGACGGTGCGGGGACTGGCGAGGCCCGCGCGGCGCAGGCAGGCCAGCGCGCCGGCGTGGCCCCGCGCGCGCACCGCCGCCACCTCCGGCGCGGATTGCGCGACATGCAACACGACGCGCGCGCCCTCCCGCTCCGCACGCCGCGCAACCTCCGCCAGCAGCGCGTCGGAACAGGAATCGAGCGCATGTGGCGCGATGGCCGTGGTGATGCGGGATCGTGCGGGATCGCTGCCGTAGCGCGCGAGCAGCCGATCCGTCTCCGCCCAGGCCTCCGCCGCCCGCGCATCGGTCAATGTGCTGCCGACCACGGCGCGCATTCCCGATTCCTCGATCACCGGCGCCAGCCGATCCATGCCGGCCAGACGGTCCGCGATGCAGGTCACGCCGTTCAGCAGGAACTCCGCACAGGCTGCGCGGAGGGAGAGCGCGTAGTCAGCCTCCGTGAAGCGTTCCTGCCCCGGCACGCGATAGGCGCCCGCCCAGAAGTCGCGCGGCAGGTCCTCGGCCAGGCCACGGAACAGCGCCGTCGCGGCATGGGTGTGGACGTTCACGAGGCCGGGCGTGACCAGCGCGTGGCGGCAGTCGATCACCTCATCCGCGGGCGTGACCGCCAGGCCAGGGCCGATGGCGGCGATGACTCCGTTCTCGATCCTGATGTCATGGCCACGCAGGATGCGATGCGCGGCATCCATGGTGAGGATCGCGGCATGGGTCAGGATCAGGGCCATGCGGCATGCCCGCATGGCGTGGCGGGCCTGGTCAAGCCCGGCCTGGCGTACGAATTTTCCGCACGCATCGGCCGGAAAAATTCGGCTTTGCGCACACCCGGCACCATGCTTGCATGCCAGCCCAACGCGCCGCGGGGCCGAGGGGGCCAAGCGCGGCCTGCGCGATGGAGATTGGGCATGGCGTTGGATCGCAGGACATTGCTCAAGGCCTCGGCTGCCGTGGCGGGCACCGGGATGATGGTGGATGTCGCGGAAGCGCAGGGCCGCGCCGTGATCAACCTCCAGCTCGGCTGGATTACCGGCGGCAACCAGATCGGCGAGGTCTGCGCCAAGCAACTCGGCTACTACGAGGCCGAGGGCCTGGACCTGCGCATCCAGCCCGGCGGGCCCAACATCGATGGCGTCGCGGTCGTCGCCGCCGGGCGGTTCGAGGTGGGGCAGGTCTCCTCCTCCCCCTCCCTCATGCTCGCGGCGTCGCAGGACATTCCCGTGCGCTGCTTCGCGGCCGGCGCGCAGGTGCATCCCTTCAGCTACATCTCGCGCGCCCGCAACCCGGTGCGCCAGCCGCGTGACCTGATCGGCAAGAAGATCGGCACTCAGTCCACCGCGGTGATCCTGCTGCGCGCGCTGCTGGCCAAGAACAACATCGCGGAGCGCGACGTCACCATCATCCCGATCGGCGCCGACATGGCGCCGCTGATGACGGGCCAGGTCGATGTCATCACGGGCTGGCTGACGAACACGACCGCGCTGCGCGTGGTGACGGACCCCGTCGTCATGCGGCTGTGGGACACGGGCGTCCGGCTCTATGCCCTGCCCTACTACGCCACGGCGACAACGCTGGAACGCCGCGCCGATGTGCTGGCGCGGTTCCTGCGCGCCTCCGGCCGCGGCTGGGCCTATGCCCATGCCAACCGCGCCGCGGCCGTCGACCTGCTGCTGAAGGAATTCCCGAACCTCAACCGCGCCGATGAGCTGGAGGCGCTGGAGGTGATGCTGGCCTATGCCTTCGGCCCGAAGACGGCGACGGAGGGCTGGGGCACCATGGACCCGGATGTGTGGCGGGAGCAGATCGACCTCTACGCGCAGCTCGGCCAGTTCTCCCGCCGCACGCCGCGGCTGGAGGAGGTGATGACGCTCGATATCCTCCGCATGACCAACGGCAACCGCCCGCTGATCGGCTGAGGCGGTGACCTCTGCCGTCGAATGCCGCGGCGTCACGGTGCGGTTCGTCACGGATCGCCGCACCGTCACCGCGCTGCGGGATGTCAGCATGGACGTGGAGGCGGGCGGCTTCCTCTCCCTGCTCGGCCCCTCCGGCTGCGGGAAGTCCACGCTGCTGCGCGTGGTGGCGGACCTCGTGACGCCGAGCACGGGCCATGTCTCCGTCTTCGGCATGGCGCCGGCAGCGGCGCGGGCGGCGCGGACACTAGGCTTCGTCTTCCAGGATGCGGCGCTGCTGCCCTGGCGGACGGCGCTGCAGAATGTGGAACTGCCGCTGGAAGTGGGCGGCAAGCGCGACCTGCCGCCCACGGCACCAACGCCGCGCGAACTGCTGAAGCTGGTCGGGCTGGAGGGGTGGGAGAACAGCTACCCGCACGAACTCTCCGGCGGCATGCGCCAGCGCGTCTCCATCGCGCGCGCGCTGCTGGGTGGCCCGCGGCTGCTGCTGATGGATGAGCCCTTCGGTGCGCTGGATGAGATCACGCGCGACCGGCTGAACGAGGAGCTGCGCCGCGTGTGGCAGGAGACGGGGACGACGATCCTCTTCGTCACCCATTCCGTCTATGAGGCCGTCTATCTCGGCGAGCAGGTGCTGGTGCTGGCCGCCAATCCCGGGCGCAACGCCGCGCATGTCAGCGTCGACCTGCCGCGCGACCGGGACCTCACGATCCGCGAGACGCCGGCCTTCACCAGCATCGTCTCCGGCCTGCGCGACGCTTTGGGGAGGGGGCATTGAGCATCACCGCCGACACCCTGATCGACGACCCCGGGCTGCGGGAGGCCGAGGCCGCGCATGAACGCGCGCGCCGCCGCTTGGCCTGGCGGCGGCGCCTGCTGCCGGTGGCGGGCATCCTGTCCATGCTGCTGGTCTGGTGGTGCCTGGTCTATATCCTGGAAGTGCCGCCCTTCGTGGCGCCCTCGCCGGTCGCGGTCGCCACCACGCTGGTCGCGAAATGGCCCATCCTGATGGCCAATCTGTTGCCGACGGCGATCGAGGCGCTGGCCGGCTTCACGCTCGGCAACATCGTCGCCATCGTGATCGCGACCGTCTTCGTGCATCGCAAGACGGTGGAGGAAGCTTTCTTCCCCGTCGTCGTGCTGATCAACACCATCCCCGTCGTCGCCAAGGCACCGATCCTGGTGCTGCTGCTGGGCAACGGGATGGAGCCCAAGATCGCCATCGCCGCGCTGATCTGCTTCTTCCCGACCCTGGTGAACATGGTGCGGGGGCTGGAATCGGTGAACCCGCAGGCGATGGAATTGATGCGCGTGCTCTCCGCCAGTGAGCGCGAGATCTTCTTCAAGCTGCGGCTGCGCAACTCCCTGCCCTATCTGTTCTCCGCGCTGAAGATCGCGGCCTCCACCGCCGTGATCGGCGCCATCGTCGGCGAATGGATCGGCTCCACCACCGGCATCGGCGCGCTGATCATCCAGTCCATGTACAATTTCGACAGCGCGATGCTCTACGCCACCGTCATCGTCGGCTCGGCCTTCTCCGTGGCCTTCTTCGGCGCGATCATCGCCGTGGAACGCCTGGTGGTGCGCTGGCAGCCGGCCAACCCCGTCTGAAGGAAACAGCCATGGTCACGCAGCGCGTGCAGGAAACGCCGCGGGAGGCGACCATTGTCGCGCGGTCGGATGTCGTCGTCGTCGGCGGCGGGCCGGCCGGATTCTCGGCCGCGGTCGCGGCGCGGCGGATGGGATGTTCCGTCACCCTGCTGGAACGCTACCCCTACCTCGGCGGCCTCGCGTCGGGCGGCATGGTGCTGGTGCTGGACGACATGCATAACGGGCATGAAGTCACCACCACCGGCATCTGCATGGAGATGATCGACCGCATGGCGCGCGTCGGCGCCTGCGTCTATCCGCCGGAAGCCGAGCGCCTGACCGACTGGGCGATGTACCGGAAATGGGCGCGCTGGGGCGTCTTCGACTTCCGCTCCCATGTCCGCCCCCATCCCATCGTCATGGCCGCCACCTTCGATCCCGATGGCTGGAAGCGCATCGCCAATGAGATGGTGGCCGAGGCCGGCGTCGAGACGCGGATGCATTCCTGGTTCTCCTCCGCCATCGTGCAGGACGGCGCCATCAAGGGCGTGGTCTGCGAGACCAAGGCCGGCCGCCAGGCCATCATGGGCGATGTCGTCATCGACGCGACCGGCGACCTCGACGTGGTCGCGGCCGCGGGCGGCGCCTTCACCCATGGCGCCTACATGGTCACCACCGTCTTCCGCCTGGGCGGCGTCGATACCGATGAGGCTGAGCGCGTGCAGTTCGAGGAGCCGGAGCGTCACGCCGCCCTCGACAAGCAGGCCAAGAAGATCATGGGCGGATCCTGGGAATACTGGTGGCTGAAGACGCCGCTTCCCGGCGTGGTCTGGTGCAACTGCCCGCACCTCATCGGCTATGACGGCTTGTCGGTGGAGGACATGTCGAAGGCGGATTTCGAAGGCCGCAAGCGCATCTACGCGCTGGTGGAGTATGCCCGGGCCCATATGCCGGGCTTCCAGAACTGCTTCGTCATCGATGTCGCGCCGCAGCTCGGCATCCGCCAGACGCGCCTGCTGCAGGGCGACTACGTCGTGACGAAGGAGGATGTGCAGGACCGCGTCCACTTCCCCGACACCGTCGCGCGCGGCCGCGACTACTACACCCCCTATCGCGCCATGCTGCCCAAGGGGCTGGATGGCGCGATCGCCGCCGGGCGGCACTACTCCGCCACCGAATCCGCGCAGAAGCAGTCGCGGGAGATCCCGCCCTGCATGGCGATGGGCCAGTCGGCCGGCGTCGCCGCCGCGCTCGCGGTGCAGGGCGGCATCGCACCGCGCGCTGTCTCCCCCGCCGCCATCTGCGCGGCCGTGCGCGCGCAGGGTGGCGATCCGGGTGACCGCCCCTCCGCCAATGCGAAGATCCTGGAGACGGCGGCATGAGCACGCCCCTGCCGCTGGACGGCATCCGAGTCATCGACTTCACCCAGGTGATGATGGGCCCGGTCGCGACGCAGACGCTGGCCGATTTCGGCGCCGACGTCATCAAGATCGAACGCCCGCAGGGCGACCTCTCCCGCACCTCCTTCCCCGATCCCGCCGGCCCGCTCGGCCCGGTCTTCTGCTCGCTGAACCGCAACAAGCGCAGCGTGGTGCTGGACCTCCGCAAGCCGGAGGAACGGCAGGTGGTGCTGGACCTGGTCCGCACCGCCGACGTGGTGGTCAACAATTTCCGCGCCGGCGTGATGGAACGCCTGGGCTTCGGGTGGGAAGACCTGTCGAAGGTCAATCCGCGCATCATCTATGCCGTCGGTACCGGCTTCGGGCTGGAAGGCCCCTATGCGCATAAGGGCGGGCAGGACGTGCTGGCGCAGGCCATGTCCGGCGTCATGCATCGCCGGTCCAATGCCGACCAGCCGCTCTATGTCCACGCCACCACCTTCGCGGACTATTCCGCGGGCATGCATCTGGTGCAGGGCATCCTGCTCGCGATCCTGCAGCGGCAGAAGACAGGCCGCGGCCAGCGCATCGCCGTCTCGCTGCTCGATTCCATGCTGGCGGCGCAGACCCAGGAAGGCGCGGCGCATCTGATGCGCGGCAAGGAGATCAACTGGGGCGCGATGCCGCTGTCGGGCGTCTTCGAGACGAGCGACGGCGCGCTGGTCATGGTCGGCGCCTTCAAGGCCGATCCGCTGGGCGACATCTCGACGGCGCTGGAGATCGACCATCTCGGCCGCGACCCGCGCTTCACCACCTTCGAGGACCAGGTCGCCAACAAGCCCGCGCTGCAGGCGATCTTCCGCGAGCGCTTCAAATCCAACACCACCGCCTACTGGCTCGCCCGGCTCGAAGCGCAGGACCTCCTCTGCGCCCCCGTCCGGAGCCTGGCGGAGGCGCTGGAGGACGAGCAGGCGCGGATCAACGAGATGATCCTGGAAGGCCCCGGCGAGATCGAGCCCATGCGCCTGGTCGGCTCCCCCATCCACATGTCCGACGCGAAGGTCACGCTGCGCATCCCGCCCGCGAGACTCGGCAAGCACACGGAGGAAGTGAAGGCCGAACTCACGCGAGGCATCGCAGCCGAATGACCGTTCTCTTCGAGGTCGCGGACCACGTCGCCCGCGTCACGCTGAACCGGCCCGAGGCGATGAACGCCGTCGATCGCGCGACGGAGGCCGAGCTCCAGCGCATCTGGACGGAGATCGAGGGACGTCGCGACATCCGGGCCGTGGTGCTGACCGGCGCCGGCACGCGCGCCTTCTGCGCCGGCGCCGATGTCAAGGATGGCGGCGGGATGACGGGGCTGGAGTATTGGGCCGCGCCCCGCCCCGGCGGCTTCGGCGGCATCGCGCTGCGCACGACGCTCGACGTGCCCGTCATCGCCCGCGTCAACGGCCATGCGTTGGGCGGCGGGTTCGAGATGGTGCTGGGCTGCGACCTCATCGTCATGGCGGAGACCGCGACCCTCGGCCTGCCGGAACCACGCCTCGGCCGACTGCCGCTGGATGGCGGCATGGCGCTGCTGCAACGGCAGATTCCCCATCGCATGGCGATGGGCATGATGCTGACGGGCCGGCGCATCACGGCCGAGGAAGCACTCGCCTTCCACCTGGTGAATGAGGTCGTGCCGCAGGACGGTCTCGACGCCGCCGTGGACCGGTGGCTGGACGGCATCCTGGCCTGCGCGCCGCTCTCCGTCCGCGCCATCAAGCAATCCGTCCGCCGCACGGCGCACCTCACCGCCCAGGAAGCCCAGGCCGCGCGCCTGCCCGCGCTGATCGAGGCGCTGCAATCCAAGGACCAGGATGAGGGCGTCCGCGCCTTCGTGGAAAAGCGCAAGCCCGTCTGGTCCGGCACCTGACGGCCCCGTGCACGCCGCCGCCCTGACCTATTTCCGGGAGACGGCGCGGCGCGGTTCCGTGCGCCGCGCCGCCGCCGCCCTCAACGTCTCCGCCAGCGCGCTCAACCGCCAGATCTTGATCCTGGAGGAAGAACTCGGCACCGCGCTCTTCGATCGCCTGCCCGGCGGCATGCGGCTTACGGCGGCGGGCGATCTGCTGCTGCAGCATGTCGTCGGCACGCTGGTGGAATTCGATCGCGTGCGATCCCGCATCGATGACCTCCGCGCCGCCCGCACCGGCCATGTCGGCATCGCGGCGGTGGACAGCCTGCTAGTGGATTTCCTGCCCCGCGCCCTCGACCGTTTCCGCGCCGATTTCCCGGCGGTCACCTATGCGCTGGATGCCGCCAACCCGGCGGAGGTGCCGCGCCTGGTTGCTGACGGCACATACGATCTCGGCTTCACCTTCGTGGGCCCGACTCCACCCTCGCTACGCTTCGAGCATGAGGTGCCGGCGCCGATCGGCGTCGTCATGCCCGCCGACCACCCGCTGCGGCAGAAGCGGGAGGTCAGCTTCGACGACGTCGCGCCCTATCCCTTCCTCGCCCAGGCCGGGCCCCTGCCCCGCTCCGCCGATGTCGATGCCGGCTTCGCGCGCTTCCGCTCGGGGCTGCGGCCGCGCCTCGTCTCCAACTCCATCCAGGCGCTGAAGACCGCGATCCGCCTCAACATGGGCATCGCCTTCTTCACCCGCCTCGGCTTCCTGGAGGAGATCGAGCGCGGCGAGGTCGCCTGGCGCCCCTTCGACAGCCCCGCCATCAACGCGCTGCGCATCGGCCTGCTGGTCCCCGCCAGCCGGGCCCCGACCGCCCCCGCGCGGCAGCTGGCGGCGCGGCTGGTGGAGGAGATGGGGCGTCTCGACACCGCCTGAGCAAGCCCGCAGGCTGCGCCCGCATGGCCGATCTGCGCAGCCTCGAGATCTTCTTCTGGGTGGCCCGCCTCCGCTCCTTCCGCGGCGCGGCGGAGCGGCTGAACACGACCCAGCCCGCCGTCTCCCAGCGCATCGCGGCGCTGGAGGCGGAGCTGGGCGTGCGGCTGCTGGAACGCGGCCGGGCCGCGCCACCCGCCGCCGGCCGCGGCGTGGTGCCCACCGTGCAGGGCCGCCGCCTGCTGGACTATGCGGAGCGCATGCTGCGCCTGCGCACCGAGATGCTGGAAGCCGTGGCCGGACCCGGCGCGGTGGGCGGCGTGCTGCGCCTCGGCGTGGCGGAAACCATCGTCCACACCTGGCTCGCCCGCTTCATCGAACGCGCGCATGCGCTCTACCCCTCCGTCACCTTGGACATCGAGGTGGACGTGACCCATGCGCTGCGTGGCGCGCTGGCGAGCCATAGCCTCGACCTCGCCTTCCTGATGGGGCCCCTGGTGGAGGCGGAGATGGCGAACCTGCCGCTCTGCCGCTACCCGCTGGCCTTCGCCGCCAGCCCGCGCCTGGCGCTGCCGGCGGAGCCGCTGGACCGCGACGCGGTGCTGGCGCTGCCGATCATCACCTATCCCCGCAGCACCGCGCCCACCATCGCCCTCTCCGCCGCGCTGCGCAGCGCGGATGGCCCGGCGCCGCGCGTCTTCGGCAATGCGTCGCTAGCCACCATCGTGCGCATGACGCTGGACGGCATCGGCCTTTCCGTCATCCCCCCCGCGGTGGTGGCGCGGGAGCTGGCGGAGGGCACGCTGCGGCTGGTGGAGACGACATTGACACCCCCTGACATCGCCTTCACCGCATCCTGGCCCGCCGGGCCGGATGACGCGCTGGCGCGGCGCCTGGCGGAACTGGCGGTGGAGGTGGCGGGGGAAGCCGGCCACCGATAAGCCGCGGTGATCGGAAAACATTCGAAAACACGATTGGCGCCTATGGCCAGGACCGGCATGATTTGTCCGGACACCTTGCCCAGGAGCGCCGATGCCGGACCACCCCCTGCCGCCGATGCCGCTGGATGGGCGCGGCGTGCGCCTGGCGGCGCGCGGGGGCAGGCTGGCCGGGCACACCTCCTCCCTCGCCCCCGGCTTCGTGCAGGGCAACCTGGCCATCCTGCCCGCCGCGCTGGCCGGCGATTTCCTCCGCTTCTGCCAGCGCAACCCGAAGCCCTGTCCGGTGCTGGGCATCAGCGAGCCGGGCAGCCCCCGCATCCCCGAACTCGGCCTCGACCTCGACCTGCGCACGGACCTGCCGCGCTACCGGATCTGGCGGCAGGGCGAGCTGGTGGAGGAACCGGCCAGCATCGCCCATCTCTGGCGCGATGACCTCGTCGCCTTCGTGCTCGGCTGCTCCTTCACCTTCGAACACGCGCTGATGGAGCATGGCATCCGGCTCCGGCATGTGGAGCAGGGCCGCAACGTCGCGATGTGGCGCACCAGCATCGCCTGCGCGCCGGCCGGGCCCTTCGGCGGGCCGATGGTCGTCTCCATGCGGCCCCTGCCGCCGGCGGATGCGATTCGCGCCATCCAGATCACCACGCGCTTCCCCGGCGTGCATGGCGCGCCCGTGCATATCGGCCACCCGCACCTCATCGGGATCGAGGACCTGTCCCGCCCCGACTATGGCGACGCGGTCGAGGTCGGCGCCGATGAGCTTCCCGTCTTCTGGGCCTGCGGCGTCACGCCCCAGGCCGTGATCGCCGCGGCGAAGCCCGACTTCGCCATCACCCATGCGCCCGGCGCCATGCTGGTGACGGACCTCCGCAACAGCAGCCTCGCCATGCTGTAGTGACAGCCACCGACAGGGAGAACAGGGGAACCATGACCAGCATCGTCCAACTGGGCCGCGCCGCGCTCGGCGCCGCGCTTGCCATCGGCCTTTCGGCCGGCGCCGCGCTGGCGCAGCCGCAGATCACCATCCAGGCCGTGACGCAGCCGACGCCGGCCATCCCGCAATACACGCGCGTGGACATCCCGCTGCTGCGCGATGGCCTGGCCGCCGCCAGCAATGGCCGCATCCGCGTGAACCTGGCCGCCTGGCCGGAGCGCAACCTGAACGGGCCGGAGATCATCCGCCTGGTCCGCTCCGGCCAGGTGGAGATCGGCGCCGTGCCGCTCAACACCGTCGCCGGCGATGTGCCGCTGCTGGACATGGTGGACCTCGCCGGCCTCAACCCCACCATCGGCCAGGCCCGGCAGGTGGCGGAAGCGCTGATGCCGGAGGTCAATCGCGGACTGGAACGCTTCGGGGTGCGCATCATCGCCATGGCGCCCTACCCCGCGCAGGTGCTGTTCTGTCGCGAACGCGCCAATTCGCTGGCCGATCTCCGCGGCCGCCGCATCCGCACGGGTGGCGGCAGCATCAACGATTTCGTCGCCGCCATCGGCGGCCAGGCCGTCGGCATCGGCTTCCCGGAAGTCTATGCGGCGCTGGAACGCGGCGTGGCGGATTGCGCCATCACCGGCACCGGTTCGGGCAATGGCGCCCGCTGGTATGAGGTGACGACGCATATGTATGCGCTGCCCGTCGCCTGGTCCACCTATGGCTACTTCATCAACCTGGCCTGGTGGAACCGCCTGGACGCGCCGGCGCGCGACCTCATCACCAGCACCTTCGCCAAGATCCAGGACGAGCAGTGGAAGCTCGGCGACGCGGCGTCGGAGGACGGCATCGCCTGCAACATCGGCGACCGCGCCAACTGCTCCATCGGCCGCCTGGTGGAGAACCGGCCGATGACCGTCTCCCGCCCCACGCCGGACGACCTGCAGACCCTGCGCGGCATCCTGGCCAACAACGTGCTGCCCGCCTTCGTCCGCCGCTGCGGCGCCGGCTGCGGGGAGACCTACAACCGCATCGTCGCGCCGATCTCCGGCACGCGCTACGAGGCCCGCTGAGCGTGGAGCGGCCCGCACCCTTGATCCTGCGGGCCGCGACCGGCCTGCGCCGCGCGGTCGGCTTCCTCGGCCATGCCATGGGGCTCGTCGCCGGCTGGGGCTTCGTGCTCTGTGCCTTCTTCATCACCTTCGATGTGCTGGCGCGCGCCATCCTGCGCGTCAGCACGCAATCCACCACGGAGATCACCGGCTACATGCTGGCCTTCGGGCTTTCCTGGGGGCTGGCGCATACGCTGACGCAGCGATCCCATGTCCGGATCGACATGCTGGTGAACCGCCTGCCGCAGCGCATCCGCATTTGGCTGCACCTGCTCTCGCTGCTGGCGCTCGGCGTCTTCATGGCCTTCATCGCCAAGGGCGCCTGGGACCTGGTGGATGAAAGCCTGCTGTTCAACGCCACCGACATCAGCCTGCTGCGCACGCCGCTCGCCATCCCGCAGGGCCTCTGGGCCGCCGGCATGGTCGTGTTCCTCGCCCTGATCGCCTGCATGCTGGTGGAGAACCTGCTGCTGGCCATCCTGGGCGATGCGAAGCAGGTGGAGCGCAACCTCTCCTCCCGCGGCTATGACGAGGAGGCGCAGGAGGCGCTGGAAGCGCTGGGCGTCACGGAGACGAAGCCATGATCGCCGTCGTCTTCATCCTGGTGATGCTGGTCATCTTCCTCGGCATGTCGCTGATGGGGGTGGGTGGTGGCGCTGATGTGCCGATTGGCGCGGTGCTGCTGCTGCTCGGCGTCTTCGGCGGCTTCTTCGCGGCCGGCATCTATGTCGGCGCGGCGCTCGGCGTGCTCGGCCTGCTGGCGGGCTTCGTCTTCTCCGACCGTCCCTTCTGGGCCTTCCTGGGCCAGACGGCCTGGAGCCCCTCCTCCTCCTTCGTGCTCGTCGCCGTGCCGCTCTTCCTGCTGATGGGGGAGATCCTGCTGCGCGCCGGCCTGTCGGAACGGCTCTACCGCGCGCTGAACCTCTGGCTGAACCGCATGCCGGGCGGGCTGCTGCACACCAACATCGTGGCGTCGGGCGTCTTCTCCGCCATCTCCGGCTCCTCCGTCGCCACCGCGGCCACCATGGGATCGGTCGCCATGCCCTTCTTCCAGGGGCGCGGCTACGACCCGAAGATGGTGATGGGCAGCCTCGCGGCGGGCGGCGCGCTCGGCAACCTCATCCCGCCCGGCATCACCTTCATCATCTATGCGCTGATCACGGAAACCTCCGTCGGCGCGCTCTATCTCGCGGCGGTCGGCCCCTCCATCCTCGTCATGGCGCTGTTCATCGCGGTGATCCTGCTGAAGAAGAACGCCGCGCCGCCGCCCGGCCCGGTGATCCCGATGGGGGAGAAGATCCGCGGCCTGGTCGGGCTGATCCCCACCATCGTGCTGATCCTGATCGTGCTGGGCACCATCTATGCGGGCCTGGCCACGCCGACCGAATCGGCCGCGCTCGGGGTGGTCGCCGCGATCGGCATCGCGGTGGTGGAACGGCGCTTCTCCCTCCGCATGCTGCATGCCAGCGCGGAGGCCACGGCGCGCAACACGGCGATGATCGGCCTCATCCTGCTCGGCGCCTATGTGCTGAACTACGTCATCACCATGCTCGGCGTGCCGCAGATGATGGCGGGCCTCGTCTCCCACCTGCCGCTGCCGCCCTGGGCGATCATGGCGCTCATCATCGGCTTCTACCTGGCGCTGGGGACGTTCATGGAGGGCTTCTCCATGATCATCACCACCATCCCCGTGATCTTCCCGGTGGTGACGGCGCTGGGCTACGACCCGATCTGGTTCGGCGTCGTCGTCACCATGCTGGTGGAGATCGCGCTCATCAGCCCGCCGGACGGCACGGTGCTCTATGTGCTGCAGGGCTTGCGCAAGGATGGTGGCGCCATCGGCGACGTCTTCGCGGGCGTGCTGCCCTTCTGCGCCGTCTACATCCTGGCGATCGTGCTGATGATGATCATGCCCGACATCGCGCTCTGGCTGCCCCGCGCGGTCGGCCCCTGAGGAGCATGGCATGCTGACCTTCGACCGCATCTCCGCCACCGGCACCGACCGCGTGGCGGTGGAGGTCTCGACCCTGGTCATCGCCGGCTGGGCCGGCCGCGACGAGGCGGCGGTGCGCCACCATATCGAGGAACTGGCCGCCATCGGCGTGCCGCCCCCCTCCTCCGTCCCCGTCTATTACCGCGCCGCCGCCGCCAACCTGACCCAGGCCCCGGTGCTGGAGGTGCTGGGCCCGGACAGTTCCGGAGAGGTCGAGCCCGTCCTCCTCTCGCTCGCCGATGGCCTCTGGCTGGGCCTCGGCTCGGACCATACGGACCGCAAGGCCGAAGCGGCGGGCATCGCGCTGTCCAAGCAGCTCTGCGGCAAGCCGGTCGGCACCACGCTCTGGCGGTTCGAGGAGGTGGAAGGCCATTGGGACGCGCTGGAGATGCGCGCCACCGCCACCATCGATGGCGTGGAGGTGCCCTACCAGCAGGGCAGCCTCGCCGCGCTCCGCCATCCGCGGGACCTGCTGGCGCGCCGCCCGGGCGGCCCCGCCCTTCCGCCGGGCAGCCTGATGTTCTGCGGCACGCTCGGCGCCATCGGCGGCATCCGGCCCGCCACCCGATTCGCCATGGAACTGAACGATCCCGTGCTCCGCCGCAGGATCCGCCACGCCTACGACATCCAGGCCCTTCCCGTCATATCGTGACGACACGGCGATTGTCCGGACAAAAATCAGCGGCTAGCCTTCCGCAACAGGGGAAGGACACGGTGGATGGCGGGCAGGGGCGCTCCTTCAAGCGTGGGGACGTCGCAGGGCGCTGATCGCGCCGGCCTGCCGCTTTATGCCCGGATCGAGGCCCAGCTCCGCGACGCCATCGCCCAGGGGGACTACGCCGTCGGCACCCTGCTGCCGACCGAGGCCGAGCTCTGCGAGACGCTGCGGGTCTCCCGCCACACCATCCGCGAGGCGCTGCGCCGCCTGGTCGAATCCGGCCTGGTGGAGCGCCGCCAGGGCGCCGGCACGATGGTGGTGGCGCGGGAGGCACCGAGCGGCACGGTGCAGTCCATGCGCAGCATCGAGGCGCTGTTCCAATACGCCGCGGATACCCGCCTCGACATCCGCAGCCGCCGCATGGCGCCGCTGACGCCGGAGGATGCGGCCGCCGTGCCCGCGCCGGTCGGGGAGCAATGGCTGACGCTGGAGGGCCTGCGCATCGGCCAGGATGGCCTGCCCATCGCGACCGCCGATGTCCTGATCCATCCGCGCTTCGCCGCCATCGCCAATGCGCTGCCGGAACGGGGCGCCATCTACGCCATGATCGAAAGCCGCTTCGGGGTGGAGGTGGCGGAGGTGGTGCAGGAGATCACGGCCGCGCCCATGTCCGCCGCCGTCGCCGCCGCGCTCGGCCGCAAGCCGCGCGCCGTCGGCATGCGGTTCCTGCGCCGCTACCTCGGCACGGATGGCGCGACGCTGCTGCTCTCCCGCTCATGGCACCCGGCGGAACGCTTCACCTATGCGATGCGGCTGCGCCGCGGCGAGGGCTGAGGGGCTTCCGCACACGGAAAGCTGCGCCTAGGATTTGTCCGGACAACAGCAGGTGCCCCGGATGCCGACCTCGCCATGGCCGCAGGATTCCCGCCTCGCCCTCTCCATCGTCGTGAATGTGGAGGAAGGCGCCGAGATGTCGGTGCGCGACGGCGACAAGGGGCCGGAGCCGGTCGATGAGCTGGGCGTCCACCTGAAGGTGCCGATCCGCAACTTCGCGAATGAATCCAACTACCTCTACGGCATCCGGGCAGGCTGGCCGCGGGTGGCGGCGCAGCTGGCGAAGCACGAGGTCAAGGCCACCTTCACCGCCGCCGCCGTCGCCCTGGAACGGGCGCCGGAGATCGGGCGCGCCATCGCCGAAGGCGGGCACGAGGCCTGCAGCCATGGCTGGCGCTGGATCCACCAATTCTCCTATGACGAGGGGCGGGAACGCGACTTCGTGCGCAAGGCCGTGACCTCCATCGCCGCGACCGCCGGCCATCGCCCCATCGGCTGGCTGTCCCGCTACCTGCATTCCCCGCGGCTGCGCACCACGCTGGCGGAGGAGGGCTTCCTCTACCACATGGACGATTTCTCCGATGACGAGCCGCGCTGGGACGTGGTGGAGACGAAGGACGGCCCGCGCGCCATCGTCATCATGCCCTATGCCCTCGACAGCAACGACATGAAGTTCTGGCTGGCGCCGGGCTATACGCCGCAGCACTGGCTGGACTACGCCGTGGAGACCTTCGACGTGCTCTACGAGGAAGGGGCCAGCGCCACGCGGATGATGTCGCTCGGCGTGCATCTGCGCATCATCGGCCGCCCCGGCCGCATCGGCGCCTTCGGCAAGTTTCTCCAGTATGCCCGCAGCAAGCCGGGCGTCTGGATGGCCACGCGCGCCGAGATCGCCCGCGCCTTCGCCGCCAACACCCCCCCGCCCGCGGAGCCCGCTGCCCGATGAGCACGTCCTACGACATCGCCGCCGCCTTCGCCGCCCATGCGGTGCGGGTGCGGCACAGCGACCTCTCCCCGGGCGCAATCCGTGCGGGCCGGACCTTCCTGCTGGATACGCTCGGCGTCGGCATCGCCGGCAGCAGCGGCGCCAATGTCCACACCGTGCTGGACCTGGCGGAGCGCTGGGGCGCGGGGGATGAGGCGACAAGCTGGATCGGCGGCCGCCGCATGGCCGCGGGATCGGCCGCCATCGTCAACGCCTACCTCATCCACTGCCTGGAATTCGACTGCGTCCATGAAGGCGCCGTGGTCCACCCCATGGCGACGCTGCTCTCCGCCTTGTTCGCGTGGTGCGAACGGGAATCGGCGCAGGGCCGCCCGGTGTCCGGCGACCGCTTCATCGCCGCCATGGCGGTCGGCGTCGATATCGCGGGCCTGCTCGGCGTCGCGACCGATTCCGCGCTGCGCTTCTTCCGCCCCGCCACCGCCGGCGGCTTCGGCGCCGTCGCCGCCATCGCCAACCTGGCGGGCTTCGACGAGGCCACGACGCGCAGCGCCTTCGGCCACATGTATGGCCAGACCAGCGGCACGCTGCAGCCGCATCTCGAAGGCTCGCCCCTGCTCGGCCTCCAGATCGGCTTCAATGCCCGCGGCGCGATCGAGGCCTGCGACCTGGCCGCCGCCGGCATGCAGGGGCCGCTCGACGTCTTCACCGGCCGCTACGGCTACTTCACGCTGATCGAGGAGAACGTGCATCCCGATCGCGTCGAGAAGGCGCTCGGACGCGAGTGGCAACTCGAAAAACTCTCGCACAAGCCCTTCCCCTCCGGCCGCCTGACGCATGGCGTCGTGCATGCGCTGCGCGACCTAATGCGGGAACAGGGCTTCGCGCCCGACGACGTCGCGGAGGTGACGTGCCGCGTGCCGCCGCTGGTGCGGCGCCTGGTCGGGCGGCCGGACATTCCCGATCCCGCCTCCAACTACGCGAAGCTCTGCCTGCCCTTCGTCGCCGGCGTCTATTTGGCCAAGGGGCGCTGCGACGTGCCGGATTTCCGGGGCGAGGCGCTGCGCGACCCGCGCGTCCATGCCTTCGCATCCCGCGTCCGGATCGAACCGGACGGCAACACGAACGAGAATGCACTGGACCCGCAAGAGATCATCGTGACGCTCGCCAATGGCACGCGCCACGTGAAGCACCTGGCCCACACCTATGGCCACCCGGCCGTGCCCCTGACGGCGGAGGAGAACGAGGAGAAATTCTTCCGCTGCTGCGGCCACGCCGTCCCTCCGGTGCCGCAGGACCGGGCGACGCGCATCCGCGACCTCGTGACGGGGATCGAAACGCTGGCCGATGTCGCGATCCTGTCCGCCACCACCGGCGGAAGTGATTGACGCGGCGCCTCCCCGGCCTTATTTGTCCGGACAAATTCCACGGGAGCACCAGCCATGGACACGCATGTCGCCCGCTCGCAGGCCAATGAGGAAGAGGCCGCGCTGCTCGACGCCATCGACAAGTGGCTGGCCCGCGACGTGCGGCCGCATGTGCTGAAGCTGGAACATGCGGATGAATACCCGCATGAGATGGTCGAGCAGATGAAGGAGCTGGGCCTGTTCGGCGCGACCATCGATCCCGAATATGGCGGCCTCGGTCTCTCCGCCACCACCTATGCGAAGATCGTCGAGCGTATCGCGGAAGTCTGGATGTCGCTTTCCGGCATCTTCAACTCCCACCTCATCATGGCGGCCTGCGTCAGCCGCATGGGGACGGCCGCGCAGAAGGCGCATTGGCTGCCGAAATTCGCCACCGGCGAGATCCGGGGCGGGCTCGCGCTGACGGAACCGGATTGCGGCACCGACCTCCAGGCCATCCGCACCCGCGCGCGGCGGGATGGCGACCACTACGTCATCAACGGCACCAAGACCTGGATCAGCAACGGCATCCAGGGCAGCTGCTTCGCCCTGCTCGTGAAGACGGACCCGGAGGCGACGCCGCGCCACAAGGGCATGTCCATGGTGATCGCGCCGAAGGGCCCGGGCTTCACCGTCTCCAAGAAGCTCGAGAAGCTCGGCTACAAGGGCATCGACAGCGCGGAGCTGGTCTTCGACGATTACCGCATCCCCGCCGACCACCTGATCGGCGGCGAGGAAGGCCGCGGGTTGCAGACGGCGCTGGGCGGGCTGGAACTCGGCCGCATCAATGTCGCGGCGCGCGGCGTGGGGCTGGCGTCTGCCGCGCTGAAGGACAGCGTGAAGTACAGCCAGATCCGCAAGACCATGGGCAAGCCGATCTGCCAGCACCAGGCGATCCAGCTCAAGCTCGGCGAGATGGCGACGCGCGTGCAGGCCGCCCGCCTCCTCACCTACGATGCCGCCCGTGCCTATGACGCCGGGGAGCGCTGCGACATGGAAGCCGGCATGGCCAAGTTCTACGCCAGCGAGGCCGCGGTGGAGAACAGCCTGGAAGCCATGCGCATCCATGGCGGCTACGGCTATTCCAAGGAATACCATGTGGAGCGCTACTACCGCGATGCGCCGCTGATGTGCATCGGCGAAGGCACGAACGAGATCCAGCGCATGATCATCGCGAAGCAGTTGATCGAGCGGTTCCCGGCGTGATGCTGCCCCTGAAGGGGCTGAGGATCATCAGCTTCGAGCAGTTCGGCGCCGGCCCCTTCGCGACCATGAACCTGGCCGACCTCGGCGCCGAGGTCATCAAGGTGGAGCCTCCGCCCGGTGACGGGGCGGAGCCGCCCGGCGACATCGCGCGCCACACCGGCGGCTTCGCCCTCGGCGAGAATGACAGCCAGTATTTTCAATCCTTCAACCGCAACAAGCGGAGCCTGACGCTCGATCTGCGCAAGCCCGGTGCAAGGGAGGCATTGCACCGCCTGGTGCGCGATGCGGATGCGGTGCTGAACAACCTCCGCGGCGACCTGCCCGCGCGGCTCGGCATCGACTACCCCGCGCTCTCCGCCGTGAAGCCCTCCATCGTCTGCGTCCACCTCTCCGGCTATGGCCGGGAGGGCGAACGCGCCGCCTGGCCCGCCTATGACTACCTGGCGCAAGCCGAGGCCGGCTTCTGCGCCCTGACCGGGGAGCCCGAGGCGCTGCCGGCGCGCGCGGGCCTCTCCGTGGTGGACTTCATGTCGGGCCTGACCGCCGCGATGGCTCTGCTGGCCGGCGTGAACGGCGCGCGCGCGACGGGCCGCGGCTGCGACCTCGATGTCTCCCTCTACGATGTCGCGATGCAGACGCTCACCTATGTCGCGACCTGGTACCTGAATGACGGGTTCGAGGTGCCGCGCCGCCCGCGCGGTGGCCATCCCTTCATCGTGCCCTGCGAGATGTTCCCGACCGCCGATGGCCATGTCTTCGTCATGTGCATCAAGCCCGGCTTCTGGCGGAAGTTCTGCGCCATCGCCGGCCTGCCAGACCTGCCCGCCGATCCGCGGTTCAAGGGCTTCGACGCACGCCTCGCGAACCGGGAGGCGCTGATGGCCGCGCTCGATCCCGTGATGCGCGCCAGGACTTCCGCCGAATGGGTCGCGGCGCTGGCCGGCCAGGTCCCGGTCGCGCCCGTGCTCGGCCTGGGCCAGGCGCTGGACAATCCGTATTTCCGCGCCCGCGGCGGCGTGCTGGACCTGCCGCATCCGGCGCGGCCCGACCTCAAGGTCGTCGCCAACGCCATCCGCCTCGACGGGCAGCGCCTGCCCGGCCGCGCCGGCCCCGGCTATGGCGCGGATAGCGAGGCCGTGCTGACGGAGGCCGGCTATACGCCGGCGGAGATCGCGCAGCTGCGTGCGCTTGGGGCCATCTGATGAAGCTCGACGGTATCCGCGTCCTCGATCTCTCGCTGTTCCTGCCCGGCCCCTACATGACGACCGTCATGGCGGACCACGGCGCGGAAGTCATCAAGCTGGAACCGCCCTCCGGCGAGCCGGTGCGCAACATCGGCGAACGCGCGGGCGGGCAGAGCGTCTGGTTCCGCAACACGCATCGCGGCAAGAAGTCCATCGTGCTGGACCTGAAGAAGCCGGACCAGCTGGCGGCGCTGTACGACCTCGTCCGCACCGTCGATGTCTTCGTGGAAGCCTTCCGCCCCGGCGTCGCGGATCGCCTCGGCTTCGGCCCCGCGGCGATGACGGCGCTCAACCCGCGCCTGGTCTATTGCTCCATCTCCGCCTTCGGGCAGGACGGCCCGCTGCGCGACAAGCCCGCGCATGACCTGGCGGTGGAGGCGCTGGCCGGCACCCTCTCCACCAATCTCGGCCAGGATGGCCTGCCGACGCATCCCAACGTGCCCGTCGCCGATGCCACCGCCTCCCTCCTCGCGCTCTCCGCCGTGCTGATGGCGCTGCTGCGGCGGGAGAAGACCGGACGCGGCGACGTGATCGACATGGCGATGTACGACGCCACGCTGTCCTGGCTGCCCAACGCCACCGGTGCCGTGCTCGGCGCGGATCGCGCGCCGGATGTGAAGCAGGTCCGCCAATGGGGCGGTGGCGCCTTCTACAACATCTACGCGACGAAGGATGGCAGGCATGTCGTGCTCGGCGGCAGCGAGCATAAATTCGTCGAGAATTTGCTGCGCGCCCTCGGCCGCGACGACCTTATCGCCGGCGCCAGCGGCCCGCCCGGCCCCGCGCATGAACCCGCCAAGGCCTTCCTGCGGGAGACCTTCCTGACCCGCACGCGCGACGAATGGGAAGCCTGGTTCGAGGGCCGCGACGTCTGCTTCGCACCCCTGCTCGACCTGCACGAGGCCTTCCACCGCCCGCATGCGGCCGCGCGGCAGATGCTGGTCCGCGACGAGGAAGGCAACCTGCATATCGGCCTGCCCATCAAGTTCCGCGACGAACCCGGCACGCTCGATCCAACCCTGCCGGCGCTCGGCGAACACACGGAAGCGGTGATCGCGGAGGCGCGCCAGCGCCTCGGCCGCTGAGTCAGAACCGCGCGCGCAGCCGCGCCCAGCCATCGGCCAGCGCGTCGCGATGCTGCGGCGCGGCGATGGCGATCAGCCTTTCGGCCCGCTGATCGAGATCGGCATCGCGCAACGCGGCGACCCCATGCTCCGTCACGACGATGTCGGCATCCCCGCGCGTGATCGAAACCGGCGTGCCCGGCGCCAGATGCGGCACGATGCGGCTGATGCTGCCGCCCTTGCCGCTGGCCAGCAGCGCGATGACGGAACGCCCGCCCGCCGCGCGCCGCGCGCCGCGCACGAAATCGGCCACGCCGCCCTGGGCCGATACCTGCCGTCCCTCGATCATCTCCGAATTCACCTGGCCGAACAGGTCGACCTCCACCGCCGCATTGATCGCGACCAGGGACGGCAGCGCGGCGATGCGCGCGGCATCATGGGTGACGCCGACGGAACGGAAGGCAATCCGCCCCTCCCGGCCCATCCGCTCATAGAGCGCCGCGCTGCCGATGGCGATGCCCGTGGTGGCGGCCTCCAGCACCCCCGCATCCAGCAGGCCGAGCACCGCATCGCCGATCATCCCGCCGTGGAAGCGCAGCCGCCGGTGCCCTGCCAGCGCCTGCACCACCGCCGCCACCGCGGTGCCGATGCCCGTCTGCACCGTGTCGCCATCCCGCACCAGGCCGGCGACGTGGCGGCCAAGCGCGGCCATCGCCTCGCCGGGTTCATCCACCGGCAGCAGCGGCGTCGGGGATGGCCCATCGACCAGCGCATGCAGGCGGTCCAGCGGAATCCGCACGCCATCCGGCACGTCGGGCAGGGACGGGTCCACGACGGCGACGAGGGCGGCACCGGCCTCCACCAGCGCGGGCACGAAGTCATGCGTCAGCGCCAGCGACACGCTGCCCCCGCGCGGCGCGGCGCAGCGGAAGATCGCCATGTCGCCGCGCGCCGGCCCGCGCAGCCAGGCGAAGGCGTCGCTATAGTGCAGCGGCCGGAAGCTGACGCGCCCCGCCGCCAGCCCGCCGCGCAGCTCCGGCGTCATGAAGGCCGCCTCCACCGGCGCCAGCGCCGACCAGTCGCGCCGGTTGATGCTGGCGATCGGCACGCCGAGCAGCGTGCTGCCCGCCAGCGATCCGGGCCGCGCCGCCAGCGCATCCAGCACCGCGGTCGGCTCCCCCGCGCATCCCGCGACGAAGAGGCGCATCCCCGGGCGCAGCGTATCGGCGAAGGCGGCGGGCGAGATCATCGGCATGGCGGCTTGCGTCCTCGGCGGGCTTCCGTTGATATGTCCGGACAACTTTGCTGGCAAACGGGGTCGTCGCCTTGGGCACCTTGACCGAGGGTATCGCCACGCTGCTGCGTCGTCCCATCGGCGATGCGGATCGCGACAGGGCCGCGCTGCACCTGCTGGACTGGATCGGCTGCGCGGTGGCGGGCGCGGCCAGCGAGACGGGCGCCGTCTTCCGCCGCCAGGCCGCGCGCCAGCCCGTGGGTGGTGCGCGCGTGATCCTCGGCGCGGCCCACACCGCGCGGGACGCCGCCTTCGCCAACGGCGCCTTCGGCAATGTGCTGGAGATGGACGACGTGCACCGGGAGGCGATCCTGCATCCCGGCCCCGTCGTCATGCCGGCCGCGCTCGCCCTGGCGGCGGAACGCGGCGCG
The DNA here is from genome assembly GCF_016805305.1 of Falsiroseomonas ponticola. Classification (GTDB taxonomy): domain Bacteria; phylum Pseudomonadota; class Alphaproteobacteria; order Acetobacterales; family Acetobacteraceae; genus Falsiroseomonas; species Falsiroseomonas ponticola. Next base: position 160,043 of record NZ_JAERQN010000006.1, read on the forward strand.
GATGGCCCCGCGCTGCTGGATGCGATCATCCGGGGCTATGAGGCCGAGATCCGCATCGGCCGCGCCATGGGCCACGCGCATTACCGCCAGTTCCACCCGACCGCGAGTTGCGGCCCCTTCGGCGCGGCCGCCGCGGCGGCGTCGCTGCTGGGCCTGGATGAGGCGCGGACGGTCTGGGCGCTGGGCAATGCCGGCACGCAGGCGGGCGGCGTCTGGCAGTGCCGGGCGGAACCGGTGATGACCAAGCAGTTGCACACCGCCCGCGCCGCGGTGATGGGGCTGGAAGCCGCGCTCCTCGCCGCCGATGGTCTGACCGGGCCGCGCGCGATCCTGGAAGGCGCGCTCGGACTCTTCGCCGGCATGGCGCCGGATGCGAAGCCGGACCGCGTGCTGGCCGATCCGGCGGCGCCCTGGCTGGTGCATGAGACCAGCTTCAAGCCCTGGCCCGCCTGCCGCCACTGCCACGCCACCATCGATGCCGCGCTGGCGCTGCGCGACTGGGTCGCGGGCCGCGCCATCGCCGCCATCGAGGTCGCCGCCTTCGCCGACGCCATCGCCTTCTGCGACCGCGTGCAGCCCGAAAGCGTGATCCAGTCGAAATTCTCCCTGCAGCATGCCGTGGCCGTCACGCTGCGCGACGGCCCGCCGCCGCTCGATGCCTTCGAGCCCGCCTGCTTCACGGATCCCGGCCTGGCGGCGCTGCGCGATCGCGTCACGCTGATTCGCGATCCCGCCTTCACCGCCGCCTATCCCGCCCGCTTCGGCAGCGCCGTCACCGTCACGCTGGCGGATGGCGAGACCCGCCGCGCCGCCATCCCCGATGCGCTGGGCGATCCGGAGAACCCGCTGCCCGCCGGACAGATCCTCGACAAGGCGCGCCGCCTGATGCGCAGCGCCGGCGTGGCCGATGGCGCGATCGAGCATGTGATCGCCGCCACCCTCGCCCTGCCCGGCGGCGCGCCCGTCGCCTCGCTCGACATCATCCTGCCCTGAAGGAGCCGCCCCGCATGACCGTCTTCGACTATGTGACGGCGATGGACCATCCGGCGCTGCTGCGGGACTTCCCCATCGGCGCCGACTATCCCGGCGCGCTGCGCGGCCTGTCGCGGGATGCGCTGCGCGCGCGCCAGGATGCGGGTTTCCGCAAGCTCCTCGCCTTCGCCTGGAAGGTGCCCTTCTACCAGCGGCTCTGGGGCGCCAAGGGGATCGAGCCCGGCGACATCAGGGGCCTCGACGATCTGCCGAAGCTGCCTTCCTACGACAAGTCGGACCTCATGGCCTCCGTCGCGGCCTATCCGCCGATCGGCGACTTCCACGGGCAGGACGCGCATCCGCCGGAACGCCGCCCGCAGATCATCATGCAGACCACCAGCGGCACCACCGGCACGCCGCAACCCCTGCTCTTCGGCCCGAAGAGCCGTGAGGTGCAGAACCGCCTGCTCGCCCGCATGTACCTGCTGGCCGGCATGACGCGGGACGACGTCGTCCATTCCGTCTATGGCCACGGCATGATCAATGGCGGCCATTATGTGCGGGAGACGGTGACGCATTGGGTCGGCGCGCGATTCCTGAGCGCCGGCACGGGGGTGGAGACACGCTCCGCCCAGCAGGTCTTCATCATGAAGCAGTTCGGCGCCACGGCCATCGTGGGCTTCGCCGACTACATCAAGCGCCTGGCGGAAGTGGCGCGGGAGGAAGGGCTGGAACCCGGACGCGACCTGCCCATCCGCCTGATCTGCGCCCATCTCGGCAGCGAAAGCCAGGCGAGCCTCTCCGCCGCCTGGGGGGGTGCGGCGGTCTATGACTGGTATGGCGTCGGCGATACCGGGATCATCGCCGGCGAGGGCCCCGACCGAACCGGCATGCATGTGATGGAGGATGCGCATGCGCTGGAGATCGCGGACCCCGACACGGGGCTCCCGGTGCCCGAAGGCACGCTTGGCGACATGGTCTGCACCTGCCTCTTCAAGGACGACATCTTCCCGATCATCCGCTTCAACACCCATGACGTGACGGAGGAAGTGCTGGGGGCCAATCCGCTCGGCATCCCCTTCCGCCGCATCAAGGGATTCCTCGGCCGCAGCGACAACATGGTGAAGCTGCGCGGCATCAACCTCTTCCCCACCGGCATCGGCGCGCTGCTGGTGGAGCAGTGCGAGACGGCGACGGGCGACTTCATCTGCCGCGTCGGGCGCAGCGACGGGCGCGATGCCATGGTCGTGCACCTGGAGGTGCGCGGCGATGCCGATGCCGCGCTGCAGTCCCGGCTGGAAGGCGCGCTGCGCACCCGCCTCGGCGTCGAGATCGGCGTGGCGCTCTGCGCGCCGGGTTCGCTCGCGGCGCTGACGCAGGTGGAAAGCCGGCAGAAGCCGATCCGCCTGATCGACGACCGCAAATGACGCCGAGCGACATCCCCGCGCTGCTCGCCCGCATCGCGGCGGAGGATGGCGCGATCGGCAGCTTCTGGCAGGTGGATCGCGACGGCGCGCTGGCCGCCACGCCTGCCGGGCGCGGCCCGCTGGATGGTGTGGCCATCGGCATCAAGGACAATGTCGATGTCGCGGGGCTGCGCACCACCGCCGGCATCGCCGCCTTCCGCCACCGCTTGGCCGACCGCGATGCGCCCGTGGTGCGACGCCTGCGGGAGGCCGGGCTCGTCATCCTCGGCAAGTTGGCGATGCATGAGGGTGCGCTCGGCGCCACCACGGATACGCCGGGCTTCGGCCGCTGCATGAACCCGCTGCGCCCGGGCTACACGCCGGGCGGATCCTCCGGCGGCTCCGGTGCCGCCGTCGCGGCGGGCTTCGTCCCGCTGGCCGTGGGCACGGATACGATGGGCTCCGTCCGCCTCCCCGCCGCCTATTGCGGCGTGATCGGGCTGAAGCCGACCTCGGGCCTGGTCGGGCGCAGCGGCGTCGTGGCCCTCTCGCCGCGCCTCGACCATGTCGGCATCCTGGCCGCCAGCATCGAAGGCGCCGCGCTGGGTCTGGAGGCGATGGCCGGCGACGATCCGGACGACCCCGACAGCCGCCCCACGCCGCCAGGCTGGCGTGCCCTGCCCGCGGCGCCGGCCGACCCCCGCGGCCTGCGCATCGGCCTGCCGGAGCCGGTGCTGGCCGCCCCGATGGAGCCCGCCATCCGTGCGGCCTGGGAACAGGCGCAGGCCCGGCTGCGGGAGGCCGGCGCCATCCTGGCGCCCGTGTCCGTGCCGGGCTGGGAGCTGACCGCCACGCGCCGCGCCGGGCTGCTGCTGATCGAGGCCGAGGCCGCCGCGCTGCACCCCGCTTTGGTCGATGGTCCCGAAGCCGCCACACCAGGCTTCCGGGCCGCCCTCGCCTATGGGCGGGATGCCAAGGGCGTCCGCATCGCGCAGGCCCTGTTCCGCCTGGCGGAGGCGCGTGCCGGCGCGCTGCGGGCGCTGGACCGCTGCGACCTGCTGCTGATGCCGACGGCGCCGCAGCGCGCCTTCCCGCATGGCGCCCCGGTGCCGGTGGACCAAGCCGATTTCACCGCGCTCGCCAATGTCGCGGGCCTGCCGGCGCTGGCCTTCCCCTGGCCGGCGCCGGATGGCGACCTGCCCTGCTCGCTTCAACTCATGGGCCCCGCTTATGGGGAGCAGGCGATCTGCGCGCTGGCGGATTGGCTGCTCAGGGCGCGGTGAAGCGTGGCGGGCGCTTCTCCAGGAAGGCACGGTAGCCTTCCTGGAAGTCGTCGCCGGCAAAGGGGCTTTCGAACAGCGCGGCCAGCGCCGGCGTTTCCGCCGCCGCGCCGCCGGCGATGGCATTCACCATGGCCTTCACGCCGCGCAGCGCGGGGCGGGAGGTGGCGGCGATGCCGCCGAGGTAGCGCGCGGCCTCCGCCTCGAAGGCCTCGGCCGCCCACAGCCGGTCCACCAGGCCGATCCGCGCCGCCTCCGCCGCCTCCACGATCCGCGCGCTGAACAGCATCTCCTTCGCGCGGTTGGACCCCACCGCCAGCACCAGGCGGCGCGTATCGGCATGGCTGTAGGTCAGGCCGAGCCGCACCGGCGTGACGGCGAAGCGCGCATCATCCGCCGCCAGGCGCAGGTCGCAGGCCAGGGCGATGGCGACCCCGCCGCCCACGCAGGCGCCGCGGATCGTGGCGAGGGTCGGCTTGGGGCAGGCCGCGATGGCCTCGATCGCCTCGCGGATCAGGCGGTTGCTGTGCGCGATGGCGGCCGCATCCGCATAGGCCTCCCCGAACTCGGCGATGTCGGCGCCGCCGCAGAAATGCCCCCCGCTGCCCGTCAGGCGCAGCACCGCGACGGCAGGGTCCGCGACGGCCTCCGCCACCAGCGCGGGCACCGCGGCCCACATGGCACGCGACATGGCGTTGCGCCGCGCCGCGTTGTCGATCAGCAGGGTCGCGATGGCGCCGTCGCGCGCCAGCCGGATCGGGGCATGCATGGCGCGACGATAACCGCGCCGCCGGGACTTGTCCGTACAAATTTCTTGTCCGATGCTCCATCCCATGCTTCGCTTCCGTGGCAGGGACAGACGGGCAGGGAGATCAGGATGCTTCGACGCGATGTGATGAAGGTTGCCGGCGCCGCGGCGCTGGCCGCCGCCCCGGGCGTGGCGCGGGCGCAGGCGCCGACGCGATGGGACATCTCCATCCCCTGGGGCCCTTCCGAATTCCACACCGTGAACGCCCAGCGCTTCGCGACGGAAGTGCGCAACGCCACCAATGGCGCCGTGCAGATGACGGTGCATGCCGGCGGCTCCCTCGGCGTCCGCGCGAACGAGACGGTGCGCGCCGTCGGCGACGGCGTGGTGCCCATGGCGGAATTCGCCGCCTTCCAGAATGTGGGCGACCTGCCGATCCTCGGCATCGAGAGCATCCCCTTCCTGATCAGCAACTATGACGAGCTGCAGATCATGCACTCCCTGGTCCGCCCGATCTGGGAGAGGGAGCTGGAGCGGCGCAACCAGACGGTTCTCTACATGTGCCCCTGGCCGACGCAGCTCTTCTATTTCAAGCGCCCCATCGCCAGCGCCGCCGACCTGCGCGGCATCCGCATGCGGACCTATGACCGCGTGACGGCGGAGATGTGCACGCGGCTCGGCATGGTGCCGCAGCAGCTGACCAACCCGGACGTCGTGCCCGCGCTCGCCTCCGGCCGCGTCGATGCGGTGATGACCAGCGGCACGACGGCCGTGGCGCAGCGGTACTGGGAATTCCTGAAGCACGCCTACGTCACGAACCACCTCTGGGCGACGAACCTGATGGTGGTGAACAACGATGCCTGGCGCCGCCTGCCGGCCGCGACGCGCACCACCATCGCCGATCTCGGAAAGCGGCTGGAGCCGGAGTTCTGGAACGTCTCCAAGGGCGAGCACACGCTGCGCATGGGCGAATTGCAGCAGAACGGCATGATCGTGGAGGACCCGGCGCCGGCGCTACTGCAGGCGGTGCGCCAGGCCACGGCGACGATGGGCGACGAATTCGCCCGCGCCAATCCGGTGGCGGCGCCGATCCTGCAGCAGTTCCGCCAGCGCGTCGGCCGGGCCTGACGGCCGGCGTGTCAGCCCTCCCCCGTTGCCGTCATGCGCTCGACATGGCGCATCACGGCGGCACCGGCGCGCGCCCAGCATTGATGGCCATGGATCAGGATGGCGATGCTCAAGGCCTCCATGATCTGCCCGGGCGTCAGGCCGGCGCGCAGCCCCGCCTCGGCATGGGCGATCGCGCCCTCCACATGGCCGGCCACCACGTCGAGCACGATGAAGACGAGTTCCTTGCTGGCGAGCGGCAGGTGCCCCTCCGGCGGCAGGCGATAGGCGGCCTCCCGCGCCATCAGATAGGCGGCGAAGGCCTCCGGCGCGTGCCGCTGCAGCAGCGCGACGCTGTCCGGCACGCCGCCGATGGTCTGCCCGAAATGCCTGTCCGCTTCGTCCATGTCCACGCCTCGCGCCGCACCGATGCCCCCCCATTGGGCCGTGATTCGAGCCAGGAGAGAAGGCCGCGTGATCCATGACTGAACCCGCATCGGGACGTGGCCCGCTCGACCTGCTGCTGCGCGCGGTCGATGGCGCCTGCACCATCGGCGCCTGGGTCGCCGGCATCGCCGCCGCGCTGCTCGCGCTGATCCTGATCACGGAGGTCATCGCCACCTCCTTCTTCGCCTGGTCTCAGCCCTGGGCGGTGGAATACGCGATCTACCTGCAATGCATGGTGCTGTTCTGCGGCGCGGGCTGGACGCTGCGGCAGGGCGGGCACATCCGCGTGGCGATCCTGCTGCAGGCGCTGCCCGCGCCGGCGGCGCGGCTGCTGGACATGGCCGGCTGCACCTTCGCCATCGGCGTGCTCGGCTACGCCTGCTGGGCACTCTGGCAGCAATGGCTGCGCACCATCGATTTCGGCTCCACCTCCTTCTACCCCATGGCGACGCCGCTCTGGATCCCGCAGGGCTTCCTCACGCTCGGCGTCACGCTGCTGGTGCTGGCCTTCGTCGCGCGCCTGGTGCGGCTGCTGCTGGGGCAGGATGTCGAGGCCAAGGCAGCCCTTTCCGGCGGAGGCGTCGAATGACCGGCCCCCTCACCCTCGTCCTCGGCATGCTCTTCGTCACCCTGGCGGGTGGCGTCTGGGTCGGTGTCGGGCTGATGTCGATCGGCATCGTGGCGCTGGAGGTCTTCCGCGACATGCGGGTGGACCGCTTCCTCGCCGGGGACATCTGGTCCAGTTCCACCGCCGTCGAGCTCATCACGCTGCCGCTCTTCATCCTGATGGGGGAGATCCTGTTCCATACGCGGCTGTCGGAGAACCTCTTCGCCGGCCTCTCGCCCTGGACGCGGCGGCTGCCGGGGCGGCTGCTGCATGTGAACGTGCTGGGCTGCACCCTCTTCGCCGCGGTGTCCGGCAGCAGCGCCGCCACCACGGCGACCGTCGGGCGCATCACGCTGCAGGAGCTGCTCGGCCGCGGCTATGACCGGCGGCTCGCGGTGGGGTCGCTCGCCGGCGCGGGGACGCTCGGCTTCCTCATCCCGCCCTCCATCCCGATGATCGTCTATGGCGTCGTCGCCGATGTCTCGATCCTGGAGCTGTTCATGGCCGGCATCGTGCCGGGCCTGCTGCTCGCGATGATGTTCATGGGCTGGATCGGTTTCCGGTCGTGGCAGGACCCGAGCCTGGTGCCGGCGCAGGAGCCCGCGATTCCGCGCAAGGAAGCGCTGCTCGCCCTCGGCCAGCTCGCCCCCATCGCCTTCCTCATCCTGTTCGTCATGGGCAGCCTCTATTTCGGCTTCGCCAGCATCACGGAAGCGGCCGCGATCGGCGTGCTCGGCTCACTCATCGTCGCCATCGCGCAGCGGACGCTGACGCTGGCCGGCATGTGGGGCGCGCTGCTCGGCACGGTGCGCACCTGCTCCATGATCGGGCTCATCATCGTCGGCGCGCTGTTCCTGTCGAAGGCCATGGCGCGGCTCGGCCTGCCGGCGGATGTGGCGAATGCCATCCAGGCCTGGGGCCTGCATCCCTGGATGCTGATCTTCGTGCTGCTGCTCTTCTACCTGGCGCTGGGCTGCATCCTGGATGGCCTCTCCGCCATCGTCATGACGCTGCCCGTGACGCTGCCGCTGGCCGTCGCGGCGGGGTTCGATCCGATCTGGTTCGGCGTCTTCCTGATCATCACCATCGAGATGGCGCAGATCACGCCGCCCGTGGGCTTCAACCTCTTCGTCATCCAGGGTTTGACGAAGGAGGGCATCTTCAGGATCGCCGCCTATGCCTGGCCCTTCTGCGTCATCATGATGGTCTTCACCGCCCTGATCACCCTGGCCCCGGATATCGTCACGGCGCTGCCGAAATCGCTGCGCGGATGATGGAACGCCTTGGCGGCCTCATCCGCCGCCATGGCCTGCCGCTGATCGCGGCGGGGGCCTTCATCGGCATCGCGCTGCCGGACCTCGCGAGTGCGATGCGCCCCTGGCTCGTGCTGCTGTCCATCGGCACGATGATGGTGGCCTTGCTGCGGATCGAGCCCGCGGATTTCGGCGCGGTGCTCCGCCGCCCGCTGCTCGCGATCCTCATCCTCGCCTGGGTCACCGTCATCGTCCCCGTGATGGTGTGGCTGGCGCTCAGTCCCTTCCTGGCCGCCGATTCGCCCTTCCTGGCCGCCGCCGTGCTGATCGCGGCCACGCCCTCCGTCATGTCGGCCTCCGCCTTCGCCATCCTGCTCGGCGCCGATGGCGCGCTGCTGACCGTGGTGGGCATCCCCTCCAACGCGCTGGCGCCGGCCTGGCTGCCGATGGTGGCATCGCTGATGGGGGTGGGCGCACAGGTCGACCCGCTGGGCATGGCGCAGCGGCTCGCGGTGCTGGTCGGCGGCAGCTTCGCGGGCGCGATCCTGGCCGTGCGCATCTTCGGCCGCCCCGCCATCCGCCGCGCCGCGCCGGGGCTGGATTCGGCCGTGGTGCTGCTGATCACCGTCTCCGCCATCCCCTGCATGGATGGCGTGGGCCCGGCGCTGATGGCGCGGCCCGCCACCTTCGCGGCCATGCTGGCCTTCGCGCTCGGCCTCAACATGGTCCTGCAGGTCATCGGCTACCTGGTCTTCCAGCGGGCCGCCGTCGCCGCCGCGCTCTCCGCCGCCCTCGTCACGGGGTCGCGCAACAACGTGCTGCTGCTGGCCGCCATCGGCGCGCCGGGGGATGGCGACCTCAGCCTCATCATCTCCGCCGCCCAGCTCACCCTCTTCATCATGCCGAGCCTGGTGGCGCCCAGCTACCGCGCGATTGCCCGCCGCCGGCGTTGAATGCGCGCGGCGTCTCGGCTATGAATTTGTCCGGACAAATCAGGAGACGCCGCATGGTACAGACCCACACGGAAGTGGCACCCCAGCGCTTCCGCGAAAGCTTCGGCCGCTACTTCGAGGATTTCCAGGTCGGCGACATCTACGAACACCGCCCCAACCGGACCATCACGGAGACGGAGAACACCTGGTTCACCCTGCTGACGATGAACCAGCACCCCATGCATTTCGATGCCGAATACGCCAAGCACTCCGAATTCGGCCGCTGCATCATCTGCTCCCCCTTCACCGTCGCGCTGCTGGTGGGGATGAGCGTGAGCGACGTCAGCCAGAAGGCCATCGCCAATCTCGGCTGGAAGGAGATCAAGCTGACGTTTCCGCTGTTTGCCGGCGACACGCTCTCCGGGGAGAGCGAGGTGCTCGACAAGCGGGAGTCCAAGTCCCGCCCCAATGCCGGGATCGTCGCGGTACGCACCCGCGGCTACAACCAGGACCGCAAGCTGGTCTGCGAATTCGATCGCATGATGCTGATCGCCAAGCGCGGCTTCGACGTGGAGAAGAAGGCCGGCTACTGACCGGCCCGCCCCGCTCGACTCCGGGGAGTTGGTTGTGCCGGGCGGTCCCGGTCGCTATCTTGGCCCCCGGACCGAGAACACAGCATGAACGACCTCTTCTCCCGCGGCGGCCCCTCCAAGGCGGCCGCCAAGCCTGCCGCCAAGGCGCCCGCCCCTGCCGCGGGCGGCTCCGACTATTCCGCCAAGGACATCGAGGTCCTGGAGGGGCTGGAGCCCGTGCGCCGGCGGCCGGGCATGTATATCGGCGGCACCGACGACAATGCGCTGCACCACCTGGCCGCCGAGATCATCGACAATGCGATGGATGAGGCCGTGGCCGGCCATGCCGACCGCATCGAGGTGACGCTGGAGGCCGGCAACTGGCTGACCGTGCGGGACAACGGCCGCGGCATCCCGATCGACCCGCACCCGAAATTCCCCAAGCTCTCCGCGCTGGAGGTGATCCTCACCACGCTCCATTCCGGCGGCAAGTTCTCCGGCAAGGCCTATGACACCTCGGGCGGCCTGCACGGCGTCGGCTCCTCTGTCGTCAATGCGCTGGCGGAGCGGATGGAGGTGGAGGTCGCGCGCGACCGCACGCTGTTCGGCCACGCCTTCGAACAGGGCAAGCCGGTCCAGAAGCTGAAGAACCTGGGAGCCGTCCACAACCGCCGCGGCACGCAGGTCCGCTTCAAGCCGGACCCCGAGATCTTCGGCAAGCAGCTCTTCCAGCCCGCCCGCCTGCACCGCCTCTGCCGGTCCAAGGCCTATCTCTACAAGGGCGTGGAGATCCGCTGGAACTGCGACCCGAAGCTGGTGGAGGGCACCGACACCCCCGCCAGCGCCACCCTGCATTTCCCGGGCGGGCTGCGCGACTTCCTCGCCACCTCCATCGAGGGCCGCGCCACCGTGGTCCCGCAGCCCTGGGCGGGCGAGGTCGGCTTCGCGGAAGGCGCAGGGCGCGCCGAATGGGCCATCACCTGGGTGGAACAGGGCGATGGCTTCCTCTCCACCTATGCCAACACCATCCCCACCCCCCAGGGCGGCACGCATGAGGCCGGGCTCCGCGCCGCGCTGGTGAAGGGGCTGCGCGCCTATGGCGAGCTGAAGAAGGAACGCCGCGCCGCCTCCGTGACGGCGGAGGACCTCTTCGGCGGCCTGGCCGGCATGTGCTCCGTCTTCATCCGGGACCCGCAATTCCAGGGCCAGACCAAGGACAAGCTGACGAGCCCGGAGGCCGCGCGCCTGGTCGAGAATGCGCTGCGCGACCATTTCGACCATTGGCTGGCCGGCGACCCCGGCAACGCGGACAACCTGCTGGCCTGGACCATCGAGCGGGCGGAGGAGCGCATCCGCCGGCGGGAGCAGAAGGAGACGCCGCGGAAATCCGCGACCCGCAAGCTCCGCCTGCCCGGCAAGCTCGCCGACTGCTCCCGCGAAGGCGTGGACGGCACGGAGCTGTTCCTGGTGGAGGGCGACAGCGCCGGCGGCTCCGCCAAGCAGGCAAGGGACCGGGAGACGCAGGCGGTGCTGCCGCTGCGCGGCAAGATCCTGAACGTGGCCTCAGCCTCCGCCGACAAGCTGCGCCAGAACCAGGAGCTGCGCGACCTGATCGAGGCGCTGGGCTGCGGCGCCGGGGACCGCTTCGACCTGGCGCGGCTGCGCTACGGCCGCATCGTCATCATGACGGATGCCGATGTGGACGGCGCCCATATCGCGGCCCTGCTGATGACCTTCTTCTACAAGGAACTGCCCGAACTGGTCCGCCAGGGCCGCCTCTTCCTGGCGCAGCCCCCCCTCTTCCGCCTGCAGGCGCCCGGCAAGACCGTCTATGCCAAGGATGATGCGGACCGGGAGCGGCTGCTGAAGCGGGAATTCAAGGCCAACCAGAAGGTCGATGTCAGCCGCTTCAAGGGCCTGGGGGAGATGCCGCCCGCGTCGCTCAAGGAAACCACGATGGACCCGAAGCGCCGCACCCTGCTGCGGGTTGTGCTGCCGAGCGAGGAGCGCGCCCGGACGTCGGAGCTGATCGAGGCGCTGATGGGCCGCCGCCCGGAACTGCGCTTCCGCTTCATCCAGGACAATGCCGCCCGGGTGGACGAGGAATCGGTGGACGCCTGACGGCGTCCGCCCCGCCTGCCAGCCTATCCGCGCGCCGCCTGCCAGCCTATCCGCGCGCCGCCTGCCAGCCTATCCGCGCGCCGCCTGCGCGACTCCGACGACGAAGGGCACCGGGTTCACCGGCCGCACCTGCCGGGCCGGGGAGGTGACGAGGATCTTGAGGAACCGCCCCGCCGCCGGGCCGAGGCAGACCAGCGTCTGCACCTCCTGCCGCCCATAGGTGCCGTGCAGCGTGGCGCAGCGCATCGGCGCCTGGCCCGGCACCTCGACATCCGTGCGGTCGCGCTCCGCGATGCGCTGGCTGGTGCGGGTGCCCGCCATGGCCACCGCCTCGCTCACCGCGGCGGTGAACTCGGCCTGCAGCGCGGCCGAGTCGGTATTGTCCGGCACCCCCGCCAGGCCGCGGTCATAGACGCTGACGGTGGCGACGGCGCTGCGCGCCGGGCCGTCATAGTCCATCGCCACGCCGAGCCCCGCGCGGGACTGTTCGTGCCAGGTGGTGTCGCGGCGCGTGAAGCCCGCGACGGCATCGGGCAGGCGATCCGCCACCGCCGCCAGGGTGGGGCGCCCCCCGGCGGGCGACGCCCCCGTCGCCACCTCCTCCCCTTCCTGCGGCGCACACCCGGCCAGGCCGAGGGAGAGCGCGACGAGGATCGGGAAGGGGGCGTGGCGCATGGTCAGCGGTTCCTGCGCAGCAGCTGCTGCGTCAAATCCACCACGATGGTGGCCACCATGGCCACCACGGCCACCTGGAACAGGGTCGCGAAGATCCAGAGGCCCACGGGGAACACCTCCGGCACCGCCATCCAGCCGAGCGGCAGGAAGAGATAGCCATACGCCTCCGGCACGTTGTCCGCCACCTGGTGCGTGCCTTCGAAGATCATCTGCCCCGCGACGTAGAGGATGACGAGCAGGCCGAGCCAGGCGATCCAGCGGTTCTTGTCCAGCAGCTTGGCGATCAGCGTCGCCGCCACGCCCATCAGCACGACCGAGAAGGCGAGGCCGATGATCATGATGTAGGGATGGTCCTTCGCCGCGCCGGCCACCGCCAGCACGTTGTCGAGGCTCATCGACACGTCCGCCACCAGGATCTGGGTGATGGCCTGCCGCAGCGTCTTGCGCGGATTGCCGTTCTCGTCGAGCTCGACGCCGGTATCCGTCACCTCGCCATCGCCATGCCCGCCGCTGCGCAGCTCGCGGTACATCTTCCAGCACACCCACAGCAGCAGCACGCCGCCCGCCAGCGTGATGCCGACGATCGAGAGCAGCTGCACGGTGATGGAGGCGAAGCCGATGCGCATCAGCGTCGCGGCCGCGATGCCCCAGAAGATCGCCTTGCGACGCTGGTCGGCCGGCAGGCCCGCGGCCGCCATGCCAACGACAATCGCATTATCGCCCGCAAGGACGATATCGATGAAGAGAACCTGCCCGAGAGCGACAAGCTCCGGGCCAAATGAAGAAAAATCCATGTTAAGACGCATCCATTCCCGGTCTCGGCGGCGCTAATTCCATTGGCGGCGGGAGGCTTGTCAACCGCCTCTTTACGGCGTCATCACCCGCTGATGGCGTCTCTTTCATGGAATCCACGACATGGTCCCCCGCTACAGCCGACCTGACATGGTCGCCATTTGGTCGCCGGAGTCGCGCTTCAGGATCTGGTTCGAGATCGAGGCGCTGGCCGCTGAAGCGATGGCAGAACTCGGGACCATCCCGGCCGAGGCCGCGGTCGCGATCCGCCGCGGCGGCAGCGCCAAGGTGGCCGCGATCACGCAGGCCGACCTCGACCGCATCGACGCGATCGAGCGCGAGACTCGCCACGACGTGATCGCCTTCCTCACCTGGCTGGGCGAGGGCATCGGGCCGGAGGCACGCTTCGTGCACCAGGGCATGACGAGCAGCGACGTGCTCGACACCTGCCTCGCCGTGCAGCTGACCCGCGCCGCCGACCTGCTGATCGCCGATGTCGATGCGCTGCTGGTGGCGCTCCGCAACCGCGCGGAGGAATACCGCCACACGCCCACCATCGGCCGCAGCCACGGCATCCATGCGGAGCCGACGACCTTCGGGCTCAAGCTGCTCGGCTACGTCGCGGAGTTCGAGCGCAACCGCGCGCGCCTGGTCGCCGCGCGGGCGGAGGTCGCGACCTGCGCCATCAGCGGCCCCGTCGGCACCTTCGCCAGCGTCGATCCGCGCGTGGAGGCGCATGTGGCGAAGCACCTGGGACTCGCCGTCGAGCCCGTCTCGACCCAGGTCATCCCGCGGGACCGCCACGCGGCGTTCTTCTGCGCGCTCGCCGTGGTGGCCAGCGGCGTGGAGCGCCTGGCCACGGAAGTCCGCCACCTCCAGCGCAGCGAGGTGCGGGAGGCGGAGGAATTCTTCCACGCCGGCCAGAAGGGCAGCAGCGCCATGCCGCACAAGCGGAACCCGGTGCTGAGCGAGAACCTGACCGGCCTGGCCCGCATCGTCCGCGGCTATGCCATGCCGGCGCTGGAGAATGTCGCGCTGTGGCATGAGCGCGACATCAGCCACAGCAGCGTGGAACGCGTGATCGGGCCCGACGCCACCATCACCCTCGACTTCGCGCTGATGCGCCTGACCGGGATGATGGAGAAGCTGACGGTCTATCCGGAGCGGATGGCGGAGAACCTGGAAAGCCTCGGCGGCGTGGTGCACAGCCAGAAGGTGCTGCTGGCGCTGACCCAGGCGGGCATGAGCCGGGAAGGCGCCTATGCCGCCGTGCAGCGCTCCGCCATGGCCACCTGGCAGGCGCTGGGCAAGCCGGGTGCCAAGGATTTCCGCAGCAACCTGCTGGCGGACCCGGAGGTCGCGGCCTGCATGACGGCGGAGGCGCTGGACCGCGCCATGGATCCCGCGCGGGACTTCGTCCATGTGGACCAGAGTTTCGCGCGCGTCATGGGCGGCAAGCGGGACTGATCGCGCCCACGTCATCCCGGATGCCGCGGTTTCGCCATGGGTGGTGCCTATCTCCTCCACCCATGAGGAGGCCCGTGTGATGTCCAGGATTCCGGGGATGGTGGTGGCCGCCCTGCTCGGCATGGCGGCGCCGGCGATGGCGCAGCAGGGCGCGCTCGGCGTGGACTGGAAGCCCTATGGCACCTACGTCCCGCCACCGCCCTACTACGCGCCGCCGCCGGCCTATTACGCGCCGCCGCCGCCCGCCTACTACTACTACCCGCCGCCGCGGCCCCGCCACTACGCGCCGCCGCCGGTCTACTACTACGCGCCGCCGCCGCCCCGGCCGCGCTACTACCGCCCGCCGCCACCGCCCGGCGTCGGGCTCTATTTCCGCTTCTGAGGACCCCTGCTTCAAGGACCAGTGGCCGCCCGTGTGCACCGTCATCTGCCTGTGGCGCCCGGGCCATGCCTGGCCCGTGCTGGTCGCGGCCAACCGGGATGAGAGGCTGGACCGCGCCTGGCAGGGCCCGGCCGCGCATTGGCCGGACCGGCCCGGCGTGGTCGGCGGGCGGGACCTGACGGCGGGCGGCACCTGGATGGCGCTGGGCCCAGGGGGCGTGCTGGCCGCCATCCTCAACCGGCCCGGCAGCCTCGGCCCCGCCGCGGGCAAGCGCAGCCGGGGCGACCTGCCGCTGGCCGCCGCCGCCGCCCCCTCCGCCGAGGCCGCCGTCGCGGCCATGGCCGCCCTCGATGCCGGCGCCTGGCGCCCCTTCAACATGGTGATCGCCGACCATGCCGGCGCCTGGTTCGTGAAGGGCCTGGGCGAGGGCCGGCCGCGGGCCATGCCGCTCGCCCCGGGGATTTCCATGGTCACGGCGCATGACCCCAATGACCTCGGCAGTCCCCGCACCGCCCGGCACCTGCCGCTGTTCCAGGCCGCGCCGCCGCCCGATCCGGACCGGGATGACTGGTCGGGGTGGGCCGCGCTGCTGGCGGATGACACCACCCGCCCCGGCATGGGGGCGGAAGCGCTGCGGGTGCCGCCGGTGGGCGGCTTCGGCACGGTCTGCGCCAGCCTGGTCGCCCTGGCGGCGGATGGCCGCCGGCGCTGGCGCTTCTGCCCGGCCCCGCCGGGCACCGCGCCCTTCGCCCCGGTGGCCCTGTCTCCCCCCTTGGCCGCCCCCTGAACACGCCGCCGGGCAGCATCCCGCCGGTGGCGTGGCGGGCTTGTTGTTCCCCTGCTATAGCGACCCCGGCACCGGGCCCCGCGCCCGGCCGCACCCGCGCGCCCCATTCCCTGGCGGCCGCGGCAGTCGAGGAGTTTCAGCACCATGGCGCGCCGCCGTCAGCTCTACGAGGGCAAGGCCAAGATTCTGTTCGAGGGCCCGGAAGCCGGCACCCTGGTGCAGTATTTCAAGGACGACGCGACCGCCGGCAACGGCGCGAAGAAGGGCACGATCACCGGCAAGGGCGTGCTCAACAACCGCATCAGCGAATACCTGATGATGAAGCTGACCGAGATCGGCATCCCGACCCACTTCATCCGCCGGCTGAACATGCGCGAGCAGCTGATCCGGGAGGTGGAGATCATCCCGCTCGAGATCGTCATCCGCAACGTCGCCGCCGGCAGCCTGGCCAAGCGCCTCGGCATCCAGGAAGGCACGCGGCTGCCGCGCTCCATCCTCGAATACTACTACAAGAACGACGCGCTCGGCGATCCGATGGTGTCGGAGGAGCACATCACCTGCTTCGGCTGGGCCTCTACCCAGGACCTGGACGACATGGTGGCGCTGTCGCTGCGGGTGAACGACTTCCTCACCGGCCTCTTCCTCGGCGTCGGCATCACGCTGGTGGACTTCAAGCTGGAGTTCGGCCGCCTCTACGAGAATGACGAGATGCGGATCGTCCTGGCCGATGAGATCAGCCCGGACAATTGCCGCCTCTGGGACGTCAAGACCGGGGAGAAGATGGACAAGGACCGCTTCCGCCGGGACCTCGGCAAGGTCGAGGAAGGCTACCAGGAAGTGGCGCGCCGCCTCGGCATCCTGCCGGAAGCGGGTGTCAGGGACATGAAGGGGCCGGAGACCGTCCAGTGAAGGCGCTTGTGACCGTGATGCCGAAGCCCGGCGTCCTCGACCCCCAGGGCAAGGCCATCGGCCACGCCCTCTCCTCCCTCGGCTTCGCCGGCGTCGCCGATGTGCGCGCGGGCAAGGTGATCGAGCTGGAGCTGGCGGAGACGGACCCGGTGAAGGCCAAGGCCGCCGCGGAGGAGATGGCCCGCAAGCTGCTGGCCAACACCGTGATCGAATCCTTCCGGGTCGAGGTGGTCTGACCCCCGATGGTCAAGGTCTCCCTCCTTGTCATGCTGGTGCTGACGGTCCTCATCTCCATGGGGCTCCGCTGGCGCGAGCAGCGCATGCCGGCGGTGGCGCAGTCGAAGCGCCTCGGCCTGGTGGCGCGGGGCAAGAAGGGGCTGGACCGCTGGGTGACCGCCGCGGCGCTGGCCGCGCTGACGACCCTGGTCGTCGTGGGCGGGCTGCACTGGCTGCGGGTCTGGGTGGGTTGAGAGACCGTTTGAGAATGCCGGCGGCTGAGGCTTCGCGAGGGATTTTGCGTGCTGGGAAGGCGCCGGGTGCGGCCGATGCTGGTTGCATCGGCAAGCCCGGCAACGCACCCAGCGCGGAAAAGCCCAGCGAAACCGACCCGCCGGTGTTCTCAAACGGTCTCTGAGGGGCGCTGCCGTGACGACGGCGGCATCCCTGTACAGTCAAGGCCCGTCTCCGGCGGGCGAACGGGTGGCACCATGAACGCCGTCATCATCGTCTTCCCCGGCACGAACCGGGAGAGGGACATGGCCATCGCGCTGGAACGCGTCAGCGGCCGCAAGCCGACGCTGCTGTTCCACCGCGCGGATGCGCTGCCCGCGGGCACGGACCTGGTGGTGCTGCCCGGCGGCTTCAGCCATGGCGACTACCTCCGTTCCGGCGCCATGGCGGCGCAATCGCCGATCATGCGGGCGGTGCGGGACTTCGCGGCGAAGGGCGGCCATGTGCTTGGCGTCTGCAACGGCTTCCAGATCCTGACGGAGGCCGGGCTGCTGCCCGGCGCGCTGCTGCGCAATGCGACGCTGCGGTTCCTATCCATGGATTGCCACATGCGGGTGGAGCGCGCGGGCACGCCCTTCACCGCCCATTGGCAGCAGGGCGCCGTGTTCCGCGCGCCCATGGCGCATGGCGACGGCAACTACTTCTGCGATGACGAGACCCTGGCCCGGCTGAAGGGCGAAGGCCTGGTCGCCTTCCGCTACAGCACGCCGGAGGGCGAGGTGACGCCCGCCGCCAACCGCAACGGCGCGCGCGACGGCATCGCGGGCATCCTCTCCCCCAATCTCCGCATCTGCGGGCTGATGCCGCATCCCGAGGACCTCGTGGACCCGCTGATGGGCGGCACGGATGGGCTGCCGATGTTCACCTCCCTCGTCGAGAGCCTGGCCACCGCATGACTGACGCCCCGACCTCCCTCGACGCCGCGCGGGCGAAGCAGCTTTCCGCCGAATTCGGCCTGAAGGCCGATGAGTATGACCGCGTGCTGTCGATCCTCGGCCGCACGCCGTCGCTGACCGAACTCGGCATCTTCTCCGTCATGTGGTCGGAGCACTGCTCCTACAAGTCGAGCCGCGTCTGGCTGCGCCAGCTTCCGACCAAGGCGCCCTGGGTCATCCATGGCCCCGGCGAGAATGCGGGCGTGATCGATATCGGCGACGGGCTGGCCGCCATCTTCAAGATGGAAAGCCACAACCACCCGAGCTTCATCGAGCCCTACCAGGGCGCCGCCACCGGCGTCGGCGGCATCCTGCGGGATGTCTTCACCATGGGGGCGCGGCCGATCGCGAACCTCAACGCGCTGCGCTTCGGATCGCCCGAGGCGCCGCGGATGAAGCGCGTGATCGATGGCGTGGTGCGCGGCATCGGCGGCTATGGCAACAGCGTCGGCGTGCCGACCGTGGGCGGCGAGGTCAACTTCCACCCCGCCTATAACGGCAATCCGCTGGTGAACGCGATGACCGTCGGCATCGCGCCGAAGGACCGCATCTTCCTCAGCGCCGCGGCCGGCATCGGCAACCCCGTGGTCTATGTGGGCTCCAAGACCGGGCGCGACGGCATCCATGGCGCCACCATGGCCAGCGCCGAATTCTCCGCGGATTCCGAGGAGAAGCGCCCCACCGTCCAGATCGGCGACCCCTTCACGGAGAAGCTGCTGATCGAGGCCTGCCTGGAGCTGATGGCGACCGACATGATCGTCGCCATCCAGGACATGGGCGCGGCGGGGCTCACCAGTTCCTCCGTCGAGATGGCGGGCAAGGGCGGCGTCGGCATCGAGCTGGTGATGGACAATGTCCCCCAGCGCGAAGTGGGCATGACGGCCTATGAGATGATGCTCTCCGAGAGCCAGGAGCGCATGCTGATGATCCTGAAGCCCGGCCGGGAAGCCGAGGCCCAGGCCATCTTCCATAAGTGGGAACTCGATTTCGCCGTCATCGGCCACCTGACCGATACCGGCCACATCGTCATCCGGCACAAGGGCGTGGTGGAGGCGGACATTCCCCTCGCGCCGCTGGAATCCGAGGCGCCGCTCTATCGCCGTCCCGCGGCGGAGACGCCGAAGCAGCCGGTGCTGGATGCCGCTTCCATCGCCGATCCCGTGGGCCCTCTGGCGGCACTCGAGACGCTGGTCGGCAGCCTCGACCTCTGCTCCCGCCGCTGGATCTGGGACCAGTATGACAGCACGGTCGGCGGCCAGACCGTGAAGCGCCCGGGCGGCGCGGATGCCGCCGTCGTCAAGCTCGAAGGCCTCAAGCGCGCCCTCGCCATCACCACGGACTGCACGCCCCGCTACTGCCAGGCGGACCCGGAAGCGGGCGGCGCGCAGGCGGTGGCGGAAGCCTGGCGCAACCTGACGGCGGTCGGCGCCAAGCCGCTCGCCATCACGGACAACATGAATTTCGGCAACCCCGAGAAGCCGGAGATCATGGGCCAGTTCGCCTCCGCCGTGCGGGGCATGGCGGCGGCCTGCACCGCGCTCGACTTCCCGGTCGTGAGCGGCAATGTCTCCCTCTACAACGAGACCGAGGGCCGCGCGATCCTGCCCACGCCGGCCATCGGCGGCGTCGGCGTGCTGGAGGATGCGGCGCAGTCCATCGGGCTGGCGCTGAAGCCGGGCCTCGACCTGGTGCTGGTCGGCGATACGCAGGGCTGGCTCGGCCAGTCGCTCTGGCTGCGGGAGATCGCGGGGCGGGAGGAAGGCGCACCGCCGCCCGTGGACCTCGCGGTGGAGCGCCGCAACGGCGACTTCGTCCGCGCCCGCATCCTGGAAGGCAGCGTCAGCGCCTGCCACGACCTGGCCGATGGCGGCCTGCTGGTCGCGGTGGCGGAGATGGCGATGGCGGACGGCACCGGCGCCACCCTGGCCGCCCCGCCCGCGGGTATCGCGCCCCATGGCTGGTGGTTCGGGGAGGACCAGGCCCGCTACGTCCTGGCCGTCACCGATGGCGCCGCGCTGGCCGCGGCCGCGGCCGCCGCCGGCGTGCCGGCCGCGATCATCGGGCGCAGCGGCGGCGGGGACTTGGTTCTTGCCGGCGGCTCCTCCATATCCGTGGCTTCGCTGCGGGCGGCCCATGAGGCCACCCTGCCGGCGCTGATGGAGGGGAGAGCGGCCTGATGGCGATGGATGCGGCGGAAATCGAGGCGTTGATCAAGGCCGCCCTGCCCGATGCGCAGGTGACGATCGAGGATCTCGCCGGCGATGGCGACCATTATGCCGCGAAGGTCGTCTCCACGGCCTTCAAGGGCATTCCCCGCGTCAGGCAGCACCAGATCGTCTATGCCGCGCTGCAGGGGCGGATGGGGGGCGCGCTGCATGCCCTCGCCCTCCAGACCTCCGCGCCGGACCCGGCTTAACCGCGACAACAGGGACCCGACCCCGATGAGCAACCCCACCTTCGACCGCATCCAGGCCGATATCGATGCGAATCCGGTCGTGCTCTACATGAAGGGCACGCCGGTCTTCCCGCAGTGCGGCTTCTCCGCCCGCGTGGTGCAGATCCTTTCCCACGTCGGCGTGCCCTTCAAGGGCATCAATGTCCTGGAGGACATGGAGATCCGCGAGGGCATCAAGGCCTTCTCCAACTGGCCGACCATCCCCCAGCTCTACGTCAAGGGCGAGTTCGTCGGCGGCTGCGACATCGTCACCGAGATGTTCCAGGCCGGCGAGCTGGAGACGCTGCTGGCCGAGAAGGGCGTGACGACGAAGGCCTCCGCCCAGTAAGGGCACGGCGCTGCTTGCGGGGTGTTGATTTCGGCACCCCGCCGGCCTGCCCCACTCTGGGGTGATGGCCGCGCCCCTGATATCGATCGTCACCCCCGCCTTCGACGTCGCCCCCTTCATCGGGGATGCCGTCGCCTCCGCCCGGGCCCAGTCGCTGACGCGGTGGGAGATGGTGATCGTCGATGACGGATCGCGCGACGGCACGGCGCTGGCCGCCGAGCGCGCCGCCGAGGGCGATCCCCGGATCCGCATCCTCCGCCAGGCCAATGCCGGCGTCTCCGCCGCCCGCATGGCGGGCATCGGGGCCGCGGCCGGCGGGGCGCTGCTCTTCCTCGATGCCGATGACTGGCTGGCGCCGGATGCCCTGGCCCGGCTGTCTGCCGCGCTGGATGGCGCGCCGGGCGCCGTCGCGGCCTATGGCCCCTGGGCGGCGGTCGCCGAGGGCGCCCGGCCGGGCGACCCGCCGCTCCGCCTCAAGCCCGGCCCCTACCCCGCCGGCGACATCCTGAAGCGCCTGCTGGTGGAGAACCTGCTGGCGAATGGCGGGCACCTGCTGGCCCGGCGCGCGGCCTTCGAGGCCGCCGGCGGCTTCCGCCCCAGCCTCCGCTACGGGGAGGATTGGGAGTGCTGGATCCGCCTGGCGCTGGCCGGCCCCTTCGCCACCGTCGAGGGCCGCGAGCCCCTGCTCCATGTGCGGGAGCGCGGCGGCAGCGCCTATCGCCGCATGGCGCGGGACCCCGCGGCCTTCGCCCCCGCCATGGCGGCGATCTGGGAGAATCCGGCGCTGGCGGATCGCCTGGGCCCCGCCACCGCGGCCCGCATCCGCCGCCGGGCGCAGGCCGAGAATGACTGGGTGGTCGGCAAGGAATTGCTGCGCCATGGCGCAAGGGCGGAGGGGCTGCGGGTGCTCCGCGCCTCCGCCCTGGCCGCGCCGAGCCTCAAGCGCCTGGCGCTGCTGGCCGCCGCGCACAGCCTGCCGGCCCTGCCCGCCCGCCTGCACGGCCCCTTCGCGCGGTACCCGGAGGCGCGGGGGGCGTGACCGGCTGCAGAATACTGCGGATTTAGGACTACTGTGGCTTTAGCCGATTAAGCCGTTTTAGCACCTTTAGTCGCGTTTTCGCATGGGCACGCCGGATCGCGGCGGCAGGCTGCGGACATGGATCGGCCCCGTGGTGACCGGAACATAACAAAAACATCGACGCGAAAGCCAGCGGAATCATGCTGCTGTGTTCGCAGGCCATCCTGCGCGGGGGCGTGCGCCCATGCGATGCTGGCGGCGCAACGGTAGGGGCGCCAGGCAGGACGGATGACGGAGAGCGGTGACAGGCGGCCGATCGCGGCGCGGGACCTCGGCATCATGCAGCGCCTGGCGGGCGCGCTGGTCCGGCGCGGCGCCTCGGCCGATGGCATCTCGCTGGCCGGCATGGGGGCCGGGCTGCTGGCGGGGCTCTGCCTGGCCGGGACAGCCTGGTGGCCGCAGGCGGCGATCCCGCTCTGGCTGCTCGGCGCGCTGTTCATCCAGCTCCGGCTGCTGGCGAACCTGCTGGACGGCATGGTGGCGATCGGGCGCGGCATCGCCTCCCCGGCCGGGGAATTGTTCAACGAGGTGCCGGACCGCGTCTCCGACACCGCCGTGCTGGCGGGCCTCGGCATCGCGGCGGGGGATCTGGCGCTGGGGCTCGGCGCGGCGCTGGCGGCCATGGCGACGGCCTATCTCCGCGCGGTGGGCAAGGCGGCCGGCGCGCCGAGCGACTTCCGCGGCCCGATGGCCAAGCAGCACCGCATGGCGCTGGTCACGGCGCTCGCGATCGCCTGCGCCGTGCTGCCTTCGGCCTGGACGGCGGCGCTGCCGGGGATGGCGCTCTGGGTCATCCTGCTGCTCTCCCTGGTCACGGGGTGGCGCCGGCTGCAGGGCGCCTGGACGCAACTGGCCCAGCGGAATGACCCCGAATGAGCGCTTTTGCCCATCCAGTCACCGTCTGGATCGTCGGCGCCACCCTGGCGGTGGTCGCGACCGCGGCGCTGGTGATCGGCGGGCTGAGTCTGGCCGGCCGCGGCACGCCGGCATTCCGGCGGGAGCTGTGGCTGCGGCTCGGTTCCTGGTGCGTGCTGCTGCCGCTGATGATCGGGCCGGTGCTGGCGGGGCGGGAATGGACCATCCTGGCCGTCACGCTGCTCGGCCTGCTCTGCTACCGCGAATATGCGCGGGCGACGGGGCTGTTCCGGGAGAGGGTGCTCTCCGCCGTCGTGGTGCTGGGCATCCTGTTGGTGAATTTCGCGGCGCTCGACCATTGGTACGGCTTCTTCGTCGCGCTCTGGCCGCTGACGGTCAGCCTGCTGGCCGTCGCCTCCATCCCGCAGGACCGGCCGGAGGGCTATATCCAGCGCGTCGGCCTGGCGGTGCTGGGCTACATGCTGTTCGGCGCGGGGCTCGCCCATCTCGGCTACATGGCGAATGACCCGGGCTACCGGCCGATCGTGCTGCTGCTGCTGACGGCGGTGGCGCTGAACGACGTGGCGGCCTTCACCTGCGGCAAGATCCTGGGCGGGCCTAAGCTGCTGCCGGCCACCAGCCCCAACAAGACCATCGCCGGCGCGCTGGGCGCGGTGGTGGTGACGGGCAGCGTCGTCGCGCTGATCGCGCAGGCCCTGTTCGGCGCGACGCCGATGGGCGGCTGGTTCTGGCTGCTGCTGCTGGGCGTGCTGGTCAGCGTCGCCGGCCAGGCGGGGGACCTGATGCTGTCCTCCATCAAGCGCGACATCGGCATCAAGGATATGGGCGTGGTCCTGCCCGGCCATGGCGGCATCCTGGACCGCTTCAACAGCCTGCTGCTGGTCTCCCCGGCCGTCTTCCACTTCATCGGCTATTTCGTGGGCTTCGGGCTGGATGAGCCGACGCGGATCTTCACGCAATGAAGTCGTGGGAGATCAAGCCGGCCCGGGATCTCGGCCTGCCGCTGGGCCAGCGGCTCCGCAGCCTGGCGCGGGAACGGGGGCTGGTCGGCCTGGCGCTGAACGGGGTGTGGCGCCACGCGCTCCGCCTCTACCTGGCGGCGGCGCATCGGCTGGAGGTGGAGGGGCGTGAGAACCTGCCGCCGCCGCCCTTCGTCATCATCGCCAACCACGCCAGCCACCTGGATGCGCTGACCCTGGCCGCGGCCTTGCGCGGGGAGGCCGCGCGGGCCGCGCATGCGCTGGCCGCAGGCGAGGTCTTCTTCGGCAAGCCCGCCGGCGCCGCCTTCGCGGCCTATGCCATCAACGCCCTGCCCGTCTGGCGCGGCCGGACGCAGCGGAGCGAGCTGAAGCTGCTGCGGGAGCGGCTGCTGGAGGACCGGCTGGCCTATATCCTCTTCCCCGAGGGCACGCGGAGCCGCGACGGGACCATGGCCCCCTTCCAGCCGGGGCTCGCGATGCTGGTGGCGGGCACGCCCGTGCCGGTGGTGCCCTGCTGGATCGAGGGCGCCCATGCAAGCTGGCCACCCTCCCGCCGCTGGCCGAGGCCGGGGAAGCTGCGGCTGCGGATAGGGACGCCGCTGGTGTTCGAGGATGTGGCGGCGGATGCGGAGGGGCGGGCGCGGATCGCGCAGGCGGCGCGGGATGCGGTGGTGGCGCTGCGGGAGGGGTGAGCGTGGCGGGAGAAACGCGCAGGCGATGATCCGCCGGGCGATCAGGCATGAGTTTGTGCCATGAGACTGAGGCGTGCCGGGCTTCTGCTCCCCGATGCGTCAAGACGCTGGAATCGCTGGCCAGCAGTGGCGACCCAGGAAGCCACGTTGACGAAGCCCTGCCAGCGGGGTCCGTCGCCGATAGCGTGACGAGGGCTGTTATGCGGCCCGTTGCAGACGCGGCATCGTTGCGGTTATGCGCTGGTCAGATTGCCACCCATCCATGTCCGGCAACTTCCGCGCTGTATAGGCTTGGATGACAGGGGAACCGCATGATCGCCTTGGCGTCCGACATCATCGGCGTCTTCATGATTTGCGTGCCGGGCACGCAAACGACGCCAACATGGAGCGTCACGTCACAGGGCGTTGGTGAGCCGGCGATGGTCTGCGTCCAACCGTCGGGTCGGGGCACGCCGCCTCGGCCGCCGCAGCAAGCGTCCGCCGATGCTGGCTGTTCCGTTCGCGGCACACTCTATCCCGAGTGGACGTTCGTCATGACCACGACGGGTTCGCTTCGTTGCATGCGCCCTGCAAGCGACCCTGCTGCGCCGCTGCGTTGGACGCCGAGCCTGCCTGGTGAGGGCCTGCGCCTGCAACGGGGCAACGCGCTCTGAGGCATGCGACGGCACCTGCGTGGCGCATGGGCGTACCTGTGCGGTCGCGAGGCGCAGACGCCGTCCAACGGTCGGGCAACTGGCGCCAACGCGCGTATCAACCTTAGGCAAGCACGCCGTGCTTCGTGCCGTGCAAGGTCCGCTTTCCGCTGTTCTCGCGCGTGCGAATTCCGCCCGGCAACAGCCTCCCGCCGCCCTGCCCCGAAACGCAAAACGCCGGCCCCTTGCGGGACCGGCGCTTCGTGTAACCCCGAAGGATCGCTGGATCAGCGCGAGTAGAACTCGACCACCAGGTTCGGTTCCATCTGCACGGGGTAGGGCACGTCCGACAGCTTCGGCGCGCGCAGCAGGCGGCCGCGCATCGCGCGGTGGTCGATCTCGATGTATTCGGGGACGTCGCGCTCGCCGGACTGGGCGGCGTCCAGCACCGCGGTCAGGGACTTCGACTTCTCCTTCACCTCGATGATGTCCGTGTCCTTGACCAGGTAGGACGGGATGTTGAGGCGCTTGCCGTTGATCAGCACATGGCCGTGGTTGACGAACTGGCGCGCGGCGAAGGGCGTCACCGCCAGCTTCATGCGGTAGATGATGGTGTCGAGGCGGCGCTCCAGCAGCTCGATCAGGTTCTCCGAGGTGTCGCCCTTCCGGCGCACGGCTTCCTCGTAGTACTTGCGGAACTGCTTCTCGCCGATGTTGCCGTAGTAGCCCTTGAGCTTCTGCTTCGCCATCAGCTGCACGCCGAAGTCGGTGGGCTTCTGCTTGCGGCGCTGGCCGTGCTGGCCGGGGCCGTATTCGCGCTTGGCGATCGGGGACTTGGCGCGGCCCCAGAGGTTCACGCCGAGGCGGCGGTTGATCTTGTACTTGCTTTCCGCGCGCTTGGTCATGCGCTGCTCCTGCCCCGCCGCGGCTTGTGCCGTGGTGCGGGTTCTTCTTGTGCCGGCACCCTTATGGGCATCGCGGCGGGTTGTCCCGGTAGGCCCGTGGCCCGGATGGCCGCAGGCGGGCGCAGGCCCCGAAGGCCTGTCCACGTTCCCGGAAGTGGCGGGCTTCTAGGGGCGGGGGGGCGCCTTGTCAAACCAGGGTTGGGCCCCCTACTCCCGCTTCATGGTCAAGCGCGAAGAGATCCTGGTCCTCGGCCTCACGGCTGGTGTCGTCGGCAGCCTGGTAGGCGGCATGATGCTCGGCATCGGCATGGGGTTGATCATCGGCGGGCAGCATCTGGGCTGGCTGCTGCTGCTGCCGGCGGCGCCGCTCTCCGGCCTGCTGGGTTACATCCTGGCCCGAAAGCTGGCGAAGCAGCTCTGACGACGGTCCAGGGGCGTCTCGCCCCTGGCGGATGGGGTCCGGGGAAGGCAGCGCCTTCCCCGGCGCTTTGTCAGTCCGCCTGTATCCCCGCAGCCTGGATCAACCGCGCCTTGTAGGCCAAATCATCCCGCAGAAACGCCGCCGTCGCCTCGGGCGTCGCCGCATGCACGGTGTAGCCCGCCGGTGCCAGGATGCGGTCCCGCACCGCGGGCTCCGCCATGGCCGCCGCGATGTCCCGGTGCAGGCGTGCCACCAGCGCGGGGGGCGTCGAGGCGGGTGCGAAGGCGCCGAACCAGGTGCGGGGGTCGATATCCCCGAAGCCCGCTTCCACCAGGGTCGGCACCTCCGGCAGCGCCTCGAACCGCGTGGGCTTGCCGACCGCGAGGGCCCGCAGCGTGCCGGCGCGGATGTGTTCGGCGCCGCTGGCGATGCCGGCCAGCGTCATCTGCACTTCGCCCGCCACGGTCGCCAGCACCGCCGGTGTCAGCCCGCGATAGGGGACGTGGACCATCTCGATCCGTTCGCGGGCCATCAGCGCGCCGAAGCAGAGATGCGGCTGGCTGGCGCTGCCATAGGAGCCGAAGTTGAGCCGCCCCGGCGCCGCGCGGGCCGCCGCCACCAGCTCCGCCATGGACCGCGCGCCGACCGAGGGATGCACCAGCACCATCTGGTGCACATCGACCAGCAGGCTGATCGGCGCCAGGTCCCGCATCGGGTCATGCGGCAGGGCGCGGATCAGGTGCGGGTTGGAGGTGATGGAATTGTCCGCGGTGATCAGCAGCGTGTGGCCATCGCCGGGCGCCTTGGCGACGATGTCGGTGCCCGGCACGGTCGAACCGCCCGGCCGGTTGTCCACCACCACCGGCTGGCGCCAGGCCGCCTGCAGGCGATCCGCCAGGGCGCGCGCCAGCGCATCCAGCCCGCCACCCGGCGGGAAGGGCACCACCAGGCGCACCTGGCGGGTGGGGTAGTCGGTCTGCGCCTGGGCCACGGCGGGCAGGGCGAGGGCGGCCAGCAGGGTGCGGCGGGCAAGGCGCATCAACGGTCTCCCTGGATCTGGGCGCGCAGCAGCGCGAGCGTGAAGGCGGGGGCCTCGACCTCGGGCAGGTGGCCGATGCCCTCGGGCGAGAGGAAGCGGGCGCCGGGAATGGCCTCCGCGATCATGCGGCCGACATCGGGCGGGTTCACGACGTCGTCCTGGCCGGTGATGGCCAGCGTCGGCGCCGTGATCCGCGGCGCGTAGTCCGCCACCACATCCACCTGGTCCGTCGCCTGGGCGGATTGCATCAGCCCGGCCGGGTTGGTCGCCGCCACCATGCCACGGACGAGGTCGAGCACCAGCGGCGCGGCCCTGGGCGAGATCAGCTTGTCCGACCGCGTGCGCGCCAGCGCGACGCCGCCCTCCGCGACGCTGGCCTTGCGCATGGCGAGCATGGCGGCGCGGCCTTCCTCGCCCTTCCAGCGCTGGCCGCGCGACGTGCCCATCAAGGTCAGCGAGGCCACCCGGGCGGGGTGCCGCGCCGCCAGGCAGGCGCCGAGCATGGAGCCGAAGGAGGACCCCGCCACATGCACCGGGCCCTCGACGCCGAGCGCGCCCAGCAGCGCCACCGCCGCCTCGACATAGTCCTCCGCCCGCGGGCGCTCCGCCAGGAAGGGGTCGGACATCAGGTAGCCCGGCGCGTTCCAGGCGATGACCCGCGCCACATCCGACAGGCCGGCCAGCACGAAGCGCCAGCCCATGGAATTGGCACCGATGCCATGCAGGCAGAGCAGCGTCGCCGGCCCCTCCCCCGCCTCCATGTAGGAAAGCCGGCGCCCCGACAGCCCGAGCGCCCCTCCATCGACCTCCGTGAAGCGAAGGTCCGGCAGGGGCGCCACCGGCGTGCCATCGGGGTGGGTCGTCACGGCTGATCCTTCTCCTGCCCAAGGGATGAGGCCCAAGGCGGCGGGTCATTGTCCTGGAAACGGCCGCGGCGCATGCGGCCCCGCGACAGCTCCGTCACCACGCCATGCAGCGTCCGCAACTCCTGCGCCGTCACCTCGCCCCGTTCGAACCAGTGGCGAAGGTTGCGCACCATGCCGGGGCGCTTCGGCGCATTGTGCAGGAAGCCCGACGCATCCAGCTCATCCACCAGCCGCGTGAGGAAATTCTCGAGCTCGCCCTTCGTCGCCGGGCGCGTCTCGTTCATCTGGAAGTCGCGCGGCGACGTCGTCTCCGCCTGCATCCACCACTCATAGGCCAGGATCATCACGGCCTGGGCCAGGTTCAGCGAGGTGTGCTGCGGGTTCAGGGGATAGCGGACCAGCGTGTCGCAATGCGCGAGGTCATCGGCCTCCAGCCCCGCCCGCTCCGGCCCGAACAGCACGGCGACGCGCAGGCCGCGGCCATTGATCTCGCGAAGGTCCTCGGCGGCGGCGCGGGCATCGCGCATCGGGATGATGACGTGGCGCGGGCGCGGGCAGGTGCCGAAGACGCGATGGCAATCGGCGACGGCGGAAGCGATGTCGGGGAAGACCTGCGCGGCATCGATGATGGCATCGGCGCCGGAAGCGGCGGCATAGGCGTTGGGCTGCGGCCAGCCATCGCGCGGGGCGACGATCCGCAGATGGAAAAGGCCGCCATTGGCCATGGCGCGGGCGGCAGTGCCGATATTGGCGGCCATCTGGGGGCGGACGAGGACGACGATGGGGGATTCGCCGGGGGCGGGCGTCAGCAACGCACCGCCTTCGCCGCGGCCGCCGGTCATGCTGTGCGCAGGGGGAGCGCTGCTCCCCCTGCACCCCCTCGCCAGGGTCCAACCGGACCCTGGACCGGGAGAACAAACACTTCCTTCATCGCGCCAGGAACGCCCGAAGTCTGGCGATCTCGGACTCCTGCGCGGCGATGATCTCCTCGGCCAGCTTGCGCATGTCGGGGTCGGTGCCGTGACGCAGCTGGATGCGCGCCATCTCGATGGCGCCCTGGTGGTGCGGAATCATGCCGGCGGCGAAATCCCGGTCGGCATTGCCGGTGAAACGGATGTCCATGTCCCGGTGCATCCGCGCATTGGCCGCGCGGAACTCCCGCGTGCTTGCCGGCTCCTGCACGCCAGGCGCGGGACGCGAACCATGGCCCTGGTGCCCCTGCTGCGCGAAGGCAGGCGTGGCGGCGAACAGGGCGGCGGCGAGGGCAAGACGGATCATGGCGGTTCCTCCGGTGATGAAGCCGGATGCCGACATGGGGCCTTGCCCCCGTGGGAAGGCAAGAGGCGTCACGCCCGCCGCCAGGTCGTGCCCGCCGGCCCGTCCTCCAGCAGGATGCCCTGCGCCGCCAGCTCCTTGCGGATGCGGTCGGCCTCGCCCCAATCCTTCGCCTTCCGCGCCGCGAGACGCGCGGCGATGGCGGCCTCGATCGCCGCATCGTCGCCGCCCTCGCCCCGGAACCAGGCCGACGGCGCCTGGCCGAGCAGGCCGAGCAGCTTCCCGCAGGCCAGGATGCGGCCCTTCAGCATCGGAAGGTCGGCGGTGGCATCCCGCCCCAGCGCATCATTCGCGGCCGAGACCAGGTGATGCAGCGTCGCCAGCGCCAGCGGCGTGTTGAGGTCATCGGCCAGCGCGGCCTCGAAGCTCGGCGCTTCCCAGGCCAGCGGCTCGGCGTCCGCCACCGCCTCGACATCCTCCATCTTCGCCAGCGCCCGGTAGAAGCGGTCCAGCTCCCGCCGCGCCTCCTCCAGCCCCGCCACGGTGTAGTCGATCGCCATGCGGTAATGCGTCCGCAGCAGCAGCAGGCGAAACGCCTCCCCGGCCCAGGGGCCGAGGGCCAGGATGTCCTGCACGGTGCGGAAATTGCCGAGGGACTTCGACATCTTCTCGCCGTCCACGAGCAGCATGCCGTTATGCATCCAGTACCGGGCGAAATGGCTGCCGGGGAAGGCGCAGACGGATTGCGCGACCTCGTTCTCATGGTGCGGGAACATGAGGTCGGCGCCGCCGCCATGGATGTCGAAATCAGGGCCGAGATGCTTCCAGGACATGGCGGAGCATTCGATGTGCCAGCCCGGACGGCCGCGGCCCCAGGGGCTGTCCCAGCCCGGCTGCTCCGGCGTGCTGGGCTTCCACAGCACGAAATCGCCGGGATCGCGCTTGTAGGGCGCGACCTCCACGCGGGCGCCGGCCAGCATCTCCTCGGGGCTGCGGCCGGACAGCGCGCCGTATTGCGCGAAGCTGGCGACGGCGAAGAGGACATGGCCCTCCGCCGCATAGGCGTGGCCATTGGCGATGAGGCGCTCGATCAGCGCCACCATCTCCGGGATGGTGCCGGTCGCGCGCGGCTCCACATCCGGCGGCAGGTTGCCGAGTGCGGCCATGTCGCGGTGGAAATCGGCGGTGGTGCGGCTGGTGACGCTGTCGATCGGCTCCCCGCTGTCGCGCGCGCGGTCGATGATCTTGTCGTCCACATCGGTGATGTTGCGGGCGTAGGTGACCTTCGGGAAAACGCGCCGCAGCAGCCGCGCCAGCACGTCGAAGACGACGACGGGGCGGGCATTGCCGAGATGCGCCAGGTCATAGACCGTCGGGCCGCAGACATAGAGGCGGACATGCTGGTCATCGAGCGGGATGAACCGCTCCTTGCGCCTGGTGGCGCTGTTGTGCAGCTGGATTTCCATGCGACTCAGCCTGGGATGGCCAGCGTCAGGCGGCGAAGCGCCTTCTCGCGGCCGATCAAGGGAAGGAAGACCTTGAGGTCGGGGCCGTGTTCCTCGCCCGTCAGGGCGCGGCGCAGCGGCAGGTACAGCGCGCGGCCCTTGCGGCCGGTGCTGGCTGCCAATGCTCCGGTCCAGGCCGGCCAGGTCGCCTCATTCCAGGGTTCCTCAGGCAAGGTCCCGATCGCCGCGCGCAGGAGATCGGCATCGGCGGGATCGGAGAGGGGCACGATATCCCCCGCAACGACATCCCACCAGTCCCGTGTTTCGCGGAACAGATCGACATTGCCGCGCACCGCCAGCCAGAAATCCTCCCCCGCCCCTTCCGGCAGCCGCGGCTGGACGGCGGCGAAGGGCAGGCCGTGCAGGTGCTTGCGGTTCAGCGCCAGCATCTGCTTCAGGTCGAAGCGCGCCGCGGAGTGGGACACGCGGCCGAGGTCGTAGCCGGGTGCGAGCTCCGCCGGCATGGCCGCCACCGGATCGGCGGAGGTGCCGAGCGCCGCCAGGTAGCCGACCAGCGCCGCGGGCTCGATCCCGTCCCGCCGCAGCTGCCGCAGGCCCACGCTGCCCGTGCGCTTGGACAGCGGCCCGCCATCGCTGTCCGTCAGCAGCGGCAGATGCGCGAAGCGCATGGCGCCCGGCCTGCCGCCCAGCGCCTCGAAGATGTCGAGCTGGATGCCGGTGTTGGTGACGTGGTCCTCGCCCCGGATCACGTCGGTGATCCCCATCTCCAGGTCATCGACCACGGAGGTGAAGGTGTAGAGGAAGCTGCCATCGGCGCGGATCAGCACGGGGTCCGACAGGCTCGGCAGCTTCACCGAACGGCGCCCCAGCACGCCATCCTGCCATTCGACGCTGGTGTGGGAGAGCTTGAAGCGCCAATGCGGCGACTTGCCGTTGGCGATGGCGCGGTCCAGCTGCTCCTTCGTCATCTTGAGCGCGGCGCGGTCATAGATGGGCGGGCGGCCCTGCTTCTGGCGCTGCTCCCGCTTGAAGGCGAGTTCCTCCTCCGTCTCCAGGCAGGGGTAGAGGCGGCCGGACTTCTTCAGCACCTCCGCCGCCGCGGCGTAGCGGGCCAGGCGGTCGGTCTGGCGCACCAGCCCATCCCAGTCGAGGCCAAGCCAGTGCAGGTCCTCCTCGATCGCCTGGGCGTATTCGGGCTTGGACCGCTCCGTATCCGTATCGTCCAGGCGCAGCAGGAAATGGCCGCCATGGCGCCGCGCGAGGCACCAATTGGCGATGGCGATCCGGGCATTGCCGACATGCAGCAGGCCGGTGGGAGAGGGGGCGAAACGGACTTTCATCGGGGGCACAGGAACGACATGGCGCGGCGGAAGGCAAGGCGTGCCGAGCAACTCCGCGGCATCGAGCGCCTCTCTCCATCATTTGGGCGCAATTGGCGCGATAATCGGCAGGTGAAACGCCATGCCCTGGCATGGGGGAGAGAGTGATGATCAAGCGGATGCTGTTGGTTGGCACGGTGCTGGTGGCCGCCCTGGCGGCGGCCCCTGCCCCGGCGCAGGCGGATTGGCGCGGCCGCGGCCACCACCACGGCCACAATGGCAGCGGGGTGGCGCTGGGCGCGCTGCTCGGCCTTGGCGCGGGGGTCGCGGTGGGCGCGGCGCTGGCGCCGCCGCCGCGCGTGTACTACGCG
Organism: Falsiroseomonas ponticola; assembly: GCF_016805305.1. GTDB lineage: Bacteria > Pseudomonadota > Alphaproteobacteria > Acetobacterales > Acetobacteraceae > Falsiroseomonas > Falsiroseomonas ponticola. The sequence continues at coordinate 192,648 of NZ_JAERQN010000006.1, forward strand.
CCGCCGCCCGTCTATTACGCCCCGCCGCCGGTGGTCTATGTGCCGCCGCCCGTCTACTACGCGCCGCCGCCGGTCTATTATGCGCCGCCGCCGCGGGTCTATTACGCCCCGCCGCCGGTCGCCTATGTGCCGCCCGCGCCGCCGCCCTATGCGGTGCCCGTGCAGGGGGGCGGGTGGAAGTAGGCCTGGCGGCCTACTCCTCCTCCTCCTCGTCATCCCCGTCGCGCCGCGGGTCGAGCACGCGCCAGTTGCGCTCCTCGGCATCCGTCGCGCGGCGGGCGGCGAAATCATGGATCTCGGTGGCGCTCTTCCAGGCATCGTCGCCGGCGCCGGTCACTTCCGCATCCTCGCCCCAGGCGAACCAGGCTTCCAGCACGGCGGAGGCATCCATGCCGCGGGTGCGGCAGCGATCGACCGAATCCCGGACGTAGCGGCGCGCGAAGGCATTGGCGTGGGCGATGGTGTCGAAGCCGCGCACCACCTCCACGGGGTCCGACCCGTTGGCCCCCGAGAGATCCATGATCTTCACCGCGAGCCCGGGGACGGTGCCGAAGCCGCCGCCCGCGAAGATCGGGTCCTGCTCGGAATCGCTCATGCGATCAGCGCCGAGAAGCCGTTGGTGAGGGGGTAGCGGCGGTCGCGGCCGAAGGCGCGGGGCGTGATCTTCACCCCCGGCGGCGCCTGGCGGCGCTTGTATTCGGCGCGGTCCAGCATCCGCCACACCCGCAGCACCGTGGCGCGGTCATGCCCCGCCGCCACCAGCGCATCCACGCTGAGCTCCCGCTCCACCAGCCCTTCCAGGATGGCGTCCAGGATCTCATAGGGCGGCAGCGTGTCCTGGTCCTTCTGGTCGGGCTTGAGCTCCGCCGAGGGCGGCTTGGTGATGACGCGCTCCGGCATCACGGCGCCCCTCGGGCCCTGCGCGCCCTCCGGGAAATTCTCGTTCCGCCAGCGGCAGAGCGCGAAGACCGTCATCTTCCAGACGTCCTTCAGCACGGAATAGCCGCCGCACATGTCGCCATAGAGCGTGGCGTAGCCCGTGCTCATCTCGCTCTTGTTGCCCGTGGTCAGCAGCATGTCCCCGAACTTGTTGGACATCGCCATCAGGGTCACGCCACGGATGCGCGATTGCAGGTTTTCTTCCGTGATGTCGGGCGGGCGGTTGCCGAAGGCGGGCGCCAGCATGCCCGTGAAGGCTTCCATGGCGGGCCCGATGGGCACGCTTTCGTAGCGGATGCCGAGCAGCCGGGCGCAATCCGCCGCATCCTCCAGGCTTTCGGTGGAGGTGTAGGGGGAGGGCATCATCACCGCCCGCACCCGGTCCGGCCCCAGCGCATCCGCCGCGACGGCGGCGGAGAGCGCGGAATCGATGCCGCCCGACAGGCCCAGCACCACGCCGGGGAAGCGGTTCTTGTCCACGTAGTCGCGCAAGCCCAGCATCATGGCGCGGTAGATCTGCTCCAGCCGCGGCATGGCGGGCGCCACGGCCTGGGGCGCGCAGGCCCAGCCCTTCGGGCCGCGATTCCATTCCGTGACCAGCACCTGTTCGGCGAACATCGGCATCTGCACGGCCAGGCTGCGATCGGCGTTCAGCACGAAGGACGCGCCCTCGAACACCAGCTCGTCCTGGCCGCAGACCTGGTTCAGGAAGACGAAGGGCAGCCCCGTCTCCACCACGCGGGCGACGGCGAGTTGCACGCGCGTATCCTGCTTCTCGGCCTCGAAGGGCGATCCGTTGATGCTGATCAGCATCTCCGCCCCACTTTCCATCAGCGTCTCGCTGACCGAGGGGAACCACCAATCCTCGCAGATCATCAGGCCGAGGCGGACGCCGCGGAAGGCCACCGGGCCGGGCGCGGGGCCGGCCATGAAGACGCGCTTGTCGTCGAAGACGCCGTAATTCGGCAGCTCATGCTTGGCGCGGCGCGCCTGGATGCGGCCGCCTTCCAGCAGGAACAGCGCGTTGTGGAGGCGATCGCCATCCCGCCAGGGGCCGCCCACCACCACGCCCGGGCCGCCATCCGCGGTTTCCGCGGCCAGCGCCTCGATCCGCGCCAGGCAGGCCTCGACGAAGGCGGGCTTGAGTACCAGGTCCTCCGGCGGGTAGCCCGCGATGGAGAATTCGGGCGTGACCAGCAGATCCGCCCCCTGCGCCGCCGCTTCGGCGCGCGCGGCGCGGATGCGGTCCGCATTCCGGTCGAGCGCCCCCTCATGCGGGTTGATCTGGGCCAGGGCGATGCGGAGGCGGTCGGTCATTTTTGGAAGCTAGGTTCCGCCCCCCGTCGGGTCAACGCGCGGGTGATGCGGGGTTGGGCTGCAGCACCCCGATCACCATCCCCGCCGTCACCAGCGCCACGCCCGCCAGCGCGGCGACACCCAGCGGTTCCCCCAGCAGCGGCCAGGCGGCCAGCGCGGCCATCCCCGGCACGAGGGAGGTGATGGTCGTGGTCCGCCCCGGCCCGATGGCGGTGACGGCGCGGGTGAAGAGGAACCCCGCCACCAGCACCGCGAAGACGCCCTGGAACAGCATCTGGAAGCCGATGACGCCCCAGCTTGCGGCCTGCAGGTTGGACGGCAGCGCCAGCCACCAAACCGGCAGGTAGACCGGCCCCGCCCAGAGGGCGACGGCCATGGTCCCCTCCACCGCGGAGATGCGCCAGCGCCGGATGGCCGTGGTGTAGATCGCCCAGGACAGGCTGGCGCCGAGGAACAGCAGGTCCCCCCGCCAGCTGCCGGGATGGTCCCCGAAGGTGCCGATGGCCAGCAGCAGGATGCCCGCCGCCACGATGCCGAGCGAGGCGAAGCGCCGCCTGGTCCAGGCCTCCCCCAGCAGCCAGAGGCCGAGGGCGGCGGTGAAGAAGGGCAGCATGCCCGTCATGAACACCCCCGCATGCGCCACGGGCGCGAAGCCGAGGGCGACATAGGCCGCCAGCGGAAAGCCGAAGGCCGCGGTGCCGAGCACGACGAGCAGCCGCACGCCCCGCAGCCTCGGCCAGCCCAGCCATGCCACCAGCGGCAGCGCGGCCAGGAAGGCGCCCATGTGGCGCAGCGCCGCCGTGTCCCAGGGCGTCAGCGCCTGCTTCGCCGAAAGCCGCGCCGTAAGCAGGAAGCCCACCCAGAGGAACAGCACGGCGAAGGCGCAGGCATAGCCGATCCGGCGTTCGCGCCGGGCCCCTGGGGAGGTTGGTTCCATGACGGCGACACTAGGCGGGTGTTCACGCCCTGCCCATCGGGATGCGAGAATGGCAGCCATGAGCGCGCCATCCCCCTTCCGCCCCGGTGACCTGCTGCCGGCCCTCGCCCTGCCGGATTCCGCGGGCCAGCCCTTCGACCTGGCCCAGCAGACCATCGCGGATCGCTACCGGATCCTGCTGCTGGGGGCGGAGGCGGCGCGGCAGGCGGGCGACCCCGCCATCGCGAAGGCGGGCGCGGTGCCGATCGTGGTGCTGCCGGAATCCCCGCCCTCGAAGCCCCCGGCACCCGGCGCGACGCGGGTCTTCGATGCGGACCGGAAGCTGTTCCTGGGGCTCGGCCTGGCGGAGGGCGGCGTCGCGCTGGTCACGCCGCGCGGGCGGCTGGCCTATGCCGGGGTGGGTGAGGAGGCGGTCGCCACCGCGCTCGCCCTGGTGCCGCCCCCTGCCCCGCCCGCCCCGGTGCGGCGCGGCGGCGCGCCGGCGCTGATCATCCCGGGCATCCTGGAGCCCGACTTCATCAAGGCGTTGCTGGCGCATTGGGAGAAGGGGGAGAAGGCGACGGACCGCGTCGCATCCTCCGCCGGCGGCGCGGGGGCGGGCAAGGTCGCGAACATCAAGCGCCGCGCCGATGTCTTCCTGGACGACAAGGCGCTCTATGAGGGCTTCCAGCGCCGGATCGAGCGCCGCGTGGTGCCGGAGATGTGGCGCGCCTACCGCTTCCGCGCCGCCAGCTTCGAGGTGCCGCGCATCGGCTGCTACGACAGCGCCAATGCCGGCGCCTTCGGCGCCCATCGCGACAACCGCACCCCCTTCACGGCGCATCGCCGCTTCGCGATGAGCCTGAACCTGAACACGGGCGACTATGAGGGCGGCACGCTGCGCTTCGGGGAATTCGGGCCGGAGGAATACGAGCCCGAGGCCGGCGGCGCGGTGATCTTCTGTTGCGACCTGCTGCATGAGGCGCTGCCGGTGACGAAGGGGCGGCGCTTCGCGATCTTCACCTTCTTCACGGATGCGGAGGGGGCGCAGCAGGAGAGGCGCCTGATGGCGGAGGCGAAGGCGCGGGGGCAGGGTGGGGTGACGCTGCGGTAGTCGCTGGGGAAGGCGCTGCCTTCCCCAGACCCCATCCGCCAGGGGCGAACCGCCCCTGGACCGTCGTCAGATCAGGCGTGCCCCTCGCCGTTCCGCTTCCGCGCCCCGTTCCGGCGCAGCAGGAATTCGCGGCCGACCTTCACCCGCGGCGCCCCGTCATACTCGACGATGTCGGCCGTTGCGTAGGTCTCGCTCCAGGCCTCGGGAATGAAACTCCCGGTGCCGACCACGTCGATCGGCGCCTTGGCCTCCGCCACCACGCGACACTTGCCGACGCCGAAGCCGGAGGAGACGACGATCCGCACCTTCGGATAGCCCGCCTCGTCCAGCGCCTCCCGCATCCGCCAGACGGCGGCGGCGGAGACGCCGGTGCCGACGAGGTGGCGCAACTCCGTCTCGCTGCGATAGCGCCGCACGGCCTGGGGCGCGTGGCGTTCCAGCACGGCGTAGCTCTCGCCGGGGTCCAGCCCCTCCAGGAACCGCCCGCCATGGGTGTCGAGCCTGACGGCCAGCCGCCCCGCCGCGGCCAGTTCGGGAAAGCGCGCGCAGACGGCGAGCGCGTCCGTCACCTCCCGCCCGAAGTAATCGACCAGCACCGTCAAGTCGGAATCCGGGAAGGTTTCATGAAACATCTCGGCGGCGCGGACGGTGGTGCCGGCATAGCCGATCAGGGCATGCGGCATGGTGCCGAGGCCCCGCGGCGCGCCGAACCAATGCGCCGTCGCGTCATTGGCGTTGCCGATGAAGCCCTTCGCCCCCTCCCGCTTGGCGGCCTCGCTCCCGATGGCGGCGGCATAGGCCATCATGTCCTGCATCTCCGCCCCCGCGCAGTGCCGCGCATCCATGGCGAGGAAGGGCACGCCCGGCAGCTCGAGGCACATCTGGTAGGCGTTGTGCGCGGCGACGCAGGCGGCGCCGAGCTTCTGCAGCAGCAGCGTCTCCAGGTCCGCGAGCTGCACGAAGGAGCCGGAGAGGTAGAAGATCGGGTCGCCCGCGCCGACCCAGTCACCCTCCCGGTGCATCAGCTCGATGTCGAACTTCGTCCCCCGCGCCTCCGCCACCGCTTCCAGCCAGGCGGTGGCGAGCCGGGGGGCGGAGATCACCGGCCGCCGGAGGAAGACCGCGTAGGTGACGCGGCAATCCCCGAAGCGGGCGACCACGGCCTTGGTCCGGTTGAAATAGGTGTCCGTCCAGGCCGGGACCGCACCCTCGGCCGGGGACGGGCCATCCCGCCCCGGCGTCCCCGCCGTCACTGCGCGGCCTTGGCCGGCAGGGTGGCGGCGCCCGGGCGCCGCGCCTTCAGCTCCTCCGCGATCAGGAAGGCCAGTTCCAGCGACTGCTCCGCATTGAGTCGCGGGTCGCAGAAGGTGGCGTAGTTGGCGGAGAGGTCGGCCTCCGTCAGGCGATGCGCGCCGCCCAGGCACTCCGTCACGTTCTGGCCGGTCATCTCGACATGCACGCCGCCCGGCACTGTCCCTTCGGCCGCATGGCAGTCGAAGAAGCCGCGCACCTCGCCGAGGATGGCGTCGAAGCTGCGGGTCTTGTAGGCGCCGGCCTTCACGCCGTTGCCATGCATGGGATCGCAGAGCCAGACCACGTTGCGGCCGGCCTTCTTCACCGCGCGCAGCAGGCCGGGCAGCTTCGCCTCCACCTTCTCCGCCCCCATGCGGGAGATGAGGGTGAGGCGCCCCTTCTCGTTCGACGGGTTCAGGATCTCCGTGAGCCTCACCAGCTCATCGGCCTCCATGCTCGGCCCGACCTTCATGCCGATCGGGTTGGCGATGCCGCGCATGAACTCGACATGCGCGCCATCGGGCTGCCGGGTGCGGTCGCCGATCCAGAGGAAATGGGCGGAGCAGGCGAAATGCCGGCCCGGATGCGTGCTGGGCTGGCGGGTCAGCGCCTCCTCGAACGGGAGAAGAAGTGCCTCGTGGGACGTATAAAACTCCGTCTCCCGCACCTGCGGCAGGTCGGACATCCCGCAGGCGCCCATGAAGCGCAGCGTCTCATCGATCCGGTGCGCGAGGCCCGCATAGCGGTCCGCCAGCGGGCTGCGCGCGGCGAAGTCGAGGTTCCAGCGATGGACCTCGTGCAGGTCCGCATAGCCGCCGGTCGCGAAGGCGCGCAGCAGGTTCAGCGTCGCGGCCGATTGGAGGTAGGCGAATTCCATGCGGCCGGGATCGGGCACGCGGGCTTCCGCGGTGAAGTCGGGGCCGTTGACGATGTCCCCGCGGTAGGAGGGCAGGGTCACGCCCTCCACCGTCTCCGTGTCGCTGCTGCGGGGCTTGGCGAATTGCCCGGCCATGCGGCCGAGCTTCACCACCGGCAGGGCGGCGCCGAAGGTCAGCACCACCGCCATCTGCAGCAGCACCCGGAAGGTGTCCCGGATGTTGTTGGCGTGGAATTCCGCGAAGCTCTCCGCGCAGTCACCCCCCTGCAGGATGAAGGCGTTGCCATCGCCCGCACGCGCCAGCTGGGCCTTCAGCCGATCAGCCTCGCCTGCAAAAACGAGGGGGGGAAATCGCCGGACCTTGTCCTCCATGGCCTTCAGTCGGGCCTGGTCGGGATAATCCGGCACCTGCCGGATGGGCATCGCCCGCCAGCTGTCCGGGGTCCACGCGCGCGCACTCATGTTCCTGGGCTCCACTCCGAACCCCGGACTGTAGCGGCAGGGCCCGGTTTCGCAAAACCTGACTACTCCGCCGCCGCCTTCACCCCGGCTTCCCGGGTGCGGGTGCGCAAGGTCACGAACTCCTCCGCCGCGGTGGGGTGGATGCCGATGGTGCGGTCGAAATCGGCCTTGGTCGCGCCCATGACCACCGCGATTCCAATGCCTTGCATGATCTCGGCCGCGTCCTCCCCGATCATGTGGGCGCCCAGCACCTTGTCCGTCCGCTGGCACACGATGAGCTTCATGAGCGTCCGGCGGCCCTGGCGGCGGCTGATCGTGTGCCGCATGGGGGTGAAGCGGGTGACGTAGATATCGACCGGGCCCTCGGCGGCGGCCTCGGCCTCCGAGAGCCCGACGGTGCCGATGGGGGGGGAGGTGAAGACCGCCGTCGGCACGTTGCGGTAGGAGGCGCGGCGGGGCTTGTTGCCGAACAGCGTATCCGCCAGCGCATGGCCGACCGCGGTCGCCATGGGGGTCAGGTTCACCCGGTCGATCACGTCGCCGATGGCGTGGATATGGGGCTGGCTGGTCCGGTGGTCGTCATCCACGGTGATGGCGCCGTCCTTGTCCACCGCCACGCCGGCTGCCTCCAGCCCGAGCTTCGCCGTGTAGGGCTTGCGGCCGGTGCAGAAGAAGACCGCATCCACCTCCCGCATCATGTTGTCCGCGGCGGTGACGATCACCTGGCCCTCGACGCGGGCCAGCGAGGTCGGCGCGGCATTGGCGTTGAGGCGGATGCCCTGGGCGGTCAGCGCCTCCACCACCGCCTGGCGGATATCCTCGTCGAAGCCGCGCAGCGGCAGGGCGGCGCGGTACATCACATCCACCTCCGCCCCCAGGCCGCGCAGGATGCAGGCGAATTCGAGGGCGATGTACCCCCCGCCCACAACGACGACGCGCTTCGGCAGCTCGGGCAGGGTGAAGAGGTCGTCCGAGATCAGGCCGATCTCGGCGCCCGGGATCTGCGGGCGGACGGCCTGGCCGCCGGTCGCGATGACGATGCGCTCCGCCGTCACGCGCTTCTCGCCGACCTGGATGGTATGGGCATCGACCAGCGTGGCGCGGGCGTTGAAGATGGTGGCGCCGGCGCCCTGCAGCAGCTTGTCGTAGATGCTGGACAGGCGCGCGACTTCCGCATCCCGCGCCTGGGCCAGCTTCGCCCAGTCATGGCCTTCGGTCGTGATGGTCCAGCCGAAGGCGGCCGCATCCTCCGCCCACATGCCGTATTCCGCGGCGTTCACCATGATCTTCTTCGGCACGCAGCCGACATTGACGCAGGTGCCGCCCCAGAAGCGCTCCTCCGCGATCCCGACCCGCGCGCCATGGCCCGCCGAGATGCGCGCGCAGCGCACGCCGGCGGAGCCGCCGCCGATGACGAAGAGGTCGAAATCATAGGCCATGGGCGTGCCCTTCAGATGCCGGCGGGTGGCCCCGCGCTCGGCCCAGAGATGGCACTGTCCCGGCACTTGATCCAGACCACCAGCATGGCCGCGCCGCCCGCCAGCATGAGCCAGGCGCATTGCGAGAAGGCGATCAGCATCAATCCAGGCAGCCCCGCCGAGGCACGGAACTTGAACCCGCCATCGGCCCGCAACCCGCCGGTATCGAGCGAGAGCGACCACAGGACCGCCAGGCTGAACACCACGCCGAACAAGGCCATCGCCCAGGGCCTGATCCGCCGCGCCCATGTCTGGGGCGAGGTTGCCACGCTTTGGCGGAAGTTCAGCGCCGCCTTTGCAGGCTTGGCCGCCACCCGAGCGATGAACAGCAAGCCCAGCGCCAGGCCCGAGACATGCCCGACCGCCAGCAGATGGGCATTCACCATGCCCGGCACGGGATCGCCCTGCGCCGCATGCCCGGCCAGGATCACGGAGGCCAGGGGCAGCAATTCCTGGATCACTGGCAGGCTCGGCGCCACCCAGGCGGCTGCCGCGCCTTCATGCACGAACCGCAGGGCTGTCAGCGCCAGGCCGTAGGGATAGGCCAGCAGCCCCACGAGCAGAAGCCAGCGCTGCGGCCCCGGCGGCAGCGCCGCGATCCAGTTCCGGATCACGGCGCCCAGCCCCTCAGGTCCCGATGCCGCCCAGCGCGATGTACTTGATCTCGAGGTAGTCCTCGATCCCGTACTTGCTGCCCTCCCGCCCCAGGCCGCTCTGCTTCACGCCGCCGAAGGGCGCGACCTCGGTGGAGATGATGCCTTCATTCGCGCCGATGATGCCGGCCTCCAGCGCCTCCGCCACGCGGAAGATGCGGCCGATGTCGCGGGCGTAGAAATAGGCGGCCAGGCCGAACTCGCTGTCATTGGCGAGCGCGATGGCCTCCTCCTCCGTCTTGAATCGGAATAGCGGCGCCACGGGGCCGAAGGTCTCCTCCCGGAACACCACCGCATCGGCGGGGACATTGGCGAGGATGGTGGGCTCGAAGAAATTGCCGCCGCGGGCATGGCGCTTGCCGCCGGTGACGATGGTGGCGCCCTTCGCGGTGGCATCCGCGATGTGCTCCTCCACCTTCGCCACCGCATCGGCGTTGATCAGCGGGCCCTGCGTCACGCCGGCTTCCATGCCGTTGCCGACCTTCAGCGCTTCCACCGCCGTCTTCAGCTTGGCCGCGAAGGCGTCATAGACGCCGTCCTGCACCAGGATGCGGTTGGCGCAGACGCAGGTCTGGCCGGTGTTGCGGTACTTGGACGCCATGGCGCCCTGCACCGCGGCATCCAGATCCGCATCGTCGAAGACGATGAAGGGGGCGTTGCCGCCCAGCTCCATCGAGGTCTTCTTGATGGTCGGCGCGCATTGCGCCAGCAGCTTGCGGCCGACTTCCGTGGAGCCGGTGAACGACAGTTTCCTCACATTCGGGTTGGAGGTGAGTTCGCCACCCGTCTCGCCGGACGGCCCGGTGATGACGTTGCAGACGCCGGCGGGCATGCCCGCGCGTTCCGCCAGCACGGCCAGCGCCAGGGCCGAGAAGGGGGTCTGCGACGCCGGCCGGATCACGCCGGTGCAGCCCGCGGCCCAGCCGGGGCCGGCCTTGCGGGTGATCATCGCGGCCGGGAAATTCCAGGGCGTGATGGCGGCGAAGACGCCGATCGGCTCCTTCATCACCAGCACGCGGCGGCCCTTGGCGTTCTGCGGGATGGTGTCGCCGTAGATCCGCTTCGCCTCCTCCGCGAACCATTCGATGAAGGAGGCGGCGTAGGCCACCTCCCCCTTCGCTTCCGCCAGGGGTTTGCCCTGCTCCGCCGTCATGATCGCGGCCAGGTCGTCGGCATTGGCGAGCATGAGGTCGTTCAGCTTGCGGAGGATCGCGGCGCGTTCCTTGGCGAGCATGGCGCGCCAGGCGCCGAGCGCGGCGGCGGCGGCATCGATGGCGCGGCGCGTCTCCGCGGCGCCCATGGCGGGGACCTGGCCCACCACCTCCCCGGTCGCGGGGTTGCGCACCGCGATGGTCTTGCCGCTATCGGCCTGGACCCACTGGCCACCGATCAGGTTGGCTTGGCGGAACAGGTCGGGGTCCTTCAGCGGCAGGCTGGCTGTGACGTCGAGCATGGCGTGTTCCTTCGTCCCTTCCCCCAGGCGACCTCAGATGGGTCCGGCGGTGCGCGATGTCATCGCGCCGGCTTGCCCTTGAAGCCCGCCTTGAAGCCACGGCCCGGCTTGTTGACCTGGCGGCCCCGCGCCAGGGCCATGGCATCGGCGGGCACATCCTCGACCACCACGCTGCCGGCGGCAACCAGGGCACGGTCGCCGATGGTGACGGGCGCGACCAGCGCGCTGTCCGATCCGATGAAGGCGCCTTCCCCGATCACCGTGCGGTGCTTGCTCACGCCATCGTAATTGCAGGTGATGGTGCCGGCGCCGATGTTGGCCCGCGCGCCGATCTCCGCATCGCCGAGGTAGCTGAGGTGGTTGGCCTTGGCGCCCTGGCCCAGCACCGCCGCCTTCAGCTCCACGAAATTGCCGACATGCGCGGCTTCCCCGACCACCGTGCCGGGGCGGAGCCGCGCGAAGGGGCCGATGACGGCGCCCTGCTTCACCACGCAGCCCTCCAGGTGGCTGAAGGCGCGCACCTCCACGCCATCCTCCAGCGTCACGCCGGGGCCGAAGACGACATTCGGGCCGATGGTCACGTCCTGGCCGATGGCCGTGTCCCAGGAGAGCACGACGCTCTCCGGCTGGATCAGCGTCGCGCCCCCCGCCATGGCGGCCGCGCGCAGCGCCTGCTGCGCCTCCGCCTCCGCCCCCGCCAGCTCCGCCCGGCTGTTGATGCCGCGCAGCTCCGCCTCCGGCGCCTCCACCGCCACGACGCGCCGGCCGATGGTGACGGCGAGCGAGACGACATCCGTCAGGTAGAATTCGCCCTTGGCATTGGCGTTGGTGACCTGGCGCAGCAGCGCGAACAGCTCCGCCGCCGGGGCGCAGACCACGCCGGCGTTGCAGAGCGGGATGGCGCGCTCCGCCTCCGTCGCATCCGCCCATTCGACGATGCGATCGACATCGCCCGCAGCATTGGTGACGACGCGGCCATACTGCCCGGGATCGGCCGGGCGCATCGCCACCAGCGCCAGCCCGGCTTCCTGCCGCGCCGCGACCAGGCGCCGCAGCGTGCCCACCGTGATCAGCGGGTTGTCGGCATAGAGCACCGCGACATCGCCGCCCGACCCCGCCAGCAGCCCCGCCGCCTGCAGGGCCGCATGCCCGGTGCCGAGCCTTTCGGCCTGCACCACGGTCGCATGCGGCGCGACGGCGCGTTCCAGCTCCGGCATGTCCGGCCCCACCACCACCACCGCTTGGTCGAAGACCTGGGTGGCGGCGGCCAGCAGGTGCTGGACCATGGGGCGCCCCGCGATGGGGTGGAGCGCCTTCGGAAGGCGGGAGCGCATGCGGGTGCCGAGGCCGGCGGCGAGGATCAGGGCGGTGCTGGGCATGCCCCCCGCGTAATCCCGCGCCCGCCCCTTCCGCAAGCCTCGGCCTGACCGTAGGACGGGGCCATGACCCGGATCGCAGTCTTCGACCTCGACGGCACGCTGGTGGACAGCGCGCCCGACCTCCATGCCTCGCTCGACCGGCTGATGGCCAGGCGCGGCCTGCCCGGCTTCCGGCGGCCGGAGGTCGTCGCCATGATCGGCGATGGCGCCAAGGTGCTGGTGGAACGCGCCCTCGCCGCCCGCGGCCAGGCCTTCGACCAGGCCGCGCTGGACTGGTTCCTGGAGGATTACGGCGCCAACGCCATGGTGGAGACCGCCGCCTTCGACGGCATTTCCGGCGTCCTGGCCACGCTGAAGGCCGAGGGCTGGCGCATGGCCGTCTGCACCAACAAGCCGGTGGCGCCGGCGCGCACGCTGCTGGCCGGGCTCGGCATCGACCACTATTTCGACGCCATCGGCGGGGGCGATTCCTACCCCGTCCGCAAGCCGGATCCCGCCCATCTGCACGCCACGCTGCGCGATGCCGGGGGCGTGGCGCGGGACGCCATCATGATCGGCGACCACCACAACGACGTGGCGGCGGGGCGTGGCGCGGGGGTGCCGGTGATCTTCGCGGGCTGGGGCTATGGCCCGCTGGCCATGGCGGCCGGGGCGCCGGTGGCCGCGACGCCGGCCGAGCTGCTGCCGCTACTGCGCGCGGGCCTGGGTGGTTAGGGGCTCCGCCTTCAGCAGGATCGCCGTCGCGGTACCGAACCAGCGGGACGGCATCTCCACCCGCACCGGGATGGGCGGCGCGCCGGCGAAGGGGGCGGCGACCCAGGCCGTGCCGGGGGTCGGCCGGCCTTCATCCCCGCTGCCATCCTTGCGGAAGCCGGCGATGACCCGCGCTTCGAAGCCGCAGCGCAGCGCATCCCCGTGCCAGGCATTGCGGGAGGGGAAGATGCGTTCCCACCCCGCGCTGCGGCTGGTGTAGTCGCTGCGGCGGCGGCCATCGAAGACCGCGGCCTGGCCATCGCAGCTGCCGGTGCTGGCGATGGCGCGGGAAAGCTGCGCCAGGGCGGAGAGCGCATCGACCGTGCCGCGCTGCAGATCGGCCGGCACTTCCTCCCGCTCCTCCGCATTGGGGGGCACCAGGTCGCGGATCACGGGGTTGCCGCCGCGCCAATCCACCAGGGTGCGCCGCGGGCGGCCGCGCCAGGTGCCTTCCGAGGCGTAGGAGGCCGGCGCGGCGAGACCGCCGGACCAGCCGCCGGCGACGCGCGTCGCCTGCTCCCCGGGCGCGAAGACGGCGGCCAGGCCCCGGGTGCGCAGCGTGGTGGCCAGGCGGTAGCCGCCCGGCGTCACCTCCATCTCCGCCTCCATGGTCAGGACGACCATCCCCGCGGCATGGACCTCATAGGTCGCGCGCAGCGGCTGCGCCGCGGCCGGCAGGGCCGTGGCGCAAAGGGTCAGGATCGCAGCGGCGGCCGGCAGGGTGGGGCGCATGGCCTTCCATATCGGCGGCCCGGCGCGAATGCCAAGCGCCTTCCGGGGCAGCGCTTGACACCCGCCCCCCGCCGCCATATTCAGCGCGCCCCGAGGGATGGGCGCGTAGCTCAGCGGGAGAGCATCGCCTTCACACGGCGGGGGTCACAGGTTCAATCCCTGTCGCGCCCACCATCCCCCAGGCTTCCAGAGATTGATGGCGTGGTGGGGAAGCCCCGAAGGGCCTCCCCTTTTCGTGCTCAGTTCGCCGGCGGCGCGCCCGGGCCGCGGCGGCCTTCCGGGCCGGGGCCCGCATGGTGGTGGCGCGGGCCGCGATGCTCCGGCCGCACCTCCTCCCGGCTCAGCGCGCCGTCGCCATTCGCGTCACGGGCGCGGAACATCGCCTCGGCGAAGGGCGTGATCTCCTGCAGCGTCACGCGGCCATCGCCATTCGCATCCACGGCCCGGAACATCGCCGCGGCATGCTGCTGGGCCTGCGGCGGCGGCGTGCGGCCGCCCATGCGGGCCTGGGCATAGGCCGTGAATTCCTCCAGCGAGACGCCGCCATCGCGGTTCGCGTCCACTTCCTGGAAGCGGGCCGCCAGCCAGGCGCGGCCTTCCTCCAGCGTCACGCGGCCGTCATTGTTGACGTCGGCGCGGGCGAAGGCCTCCCCCACCGCGAAGCCGCGGGCGGGGGGCGGCGGGGGCGGGCCGCCGGCACCCGGCGCGGGCTGGGCCAGGACGGGCGCCGCGCCCGCCGCCAGGATGAGCGCCGCGCCGGCCAGCAGGCCGATCTTCTTCGATGCCATGTCGTGTTCTCCGTTTCTTGCCGGCACCGCGCCGGTCTGAGGGGAACATGGCCATCGCTTGCAACAGGGGCGTGTCCGGCGGGGTGTCGGTGCGTGAGGAACGGTAACGTCCCTCCCACGTGGTCACCCCGCCTTGGGCGTGCCCCCCTCGCCCAGGTCCCACCACATCCCCGCGAAGCCCGCGATGCCCTCCCGCGCGGCCGCGATCAGCAGGTGCTCGTCCGGCCCGTGCTGCTTGCAGCCATTGTAGCTGTGCGGCACCCAGACCAGCGGCACGCCGAGATGGTCCACGAAGACATCGCCCGGCAGGCCGCCGGAGCTGTTCGGGATGATCTGCACCGGCTTGTCCAGGGTGCGCATCAGCGATTCATGCGCCCAGCGCACCCAGGGATGGTCCGGCGCCGTGCGGCTGGCGGGCATGCGGATGCCGGGATTCTCGATCGTGACCTGCGTGAGCCCATGCGCATCCAGATGCGCGCGCAGCGCGGGCAGGAAATCGGCCGGGTCGCTGTCCACGGTGTAGCGGATCTGGCAATGCGCGCGGGCATCGGGCGCCACCGCGTTCACCGGATTGTCCGGGCGGCCGGAGGTCATGGCCAGGACGATGAAGCTGTTCCAGCCATAGATCTTCTCGGCCGCGGTCAAATTGGGCTCGCCCCAGCCCGCATCGATCGTCGCCGCGCCATCGCCGCCGCCCACGGGGCAGCCATCCAGCACGCCCTTCACCGCGGCCGGCACGCCGTTCCTCGGCAGCCAGTCCCGCACCAGGATCTTGCCCTCCCGGTCCATGATGGTGGAGAGCGCATGGGCGAGGATGATGGCGGGGTCCGTGGTCAGCCCGCCCCAATGGCCGGAATGGACGCCGCCCGCGCGCAGCCGCACCGCCAGGTCGAAATGGAAGGTGCCGCGCGTGCCGGTCGCGATGGTGGGCACGCCGGGCTCGACGCGCGGCCCGTCGGAGGCGATCAGCGCATCGGCCGAGAGTTCCGCCGCATGGGCGGCGACGAATTCACGGAGCCCCTTGGAGCCGCGTTCCTCCGCCGTCTCGATCACCAGCTTGATGTTGGCGCCGAGCCTGCCGCCGCGCTCCGCCAGCACCGCCTCCAGCGCCGCGATGTTCAGCGCGTGCTGGCCCTTGTTGTCGGCGGTGCCGCGGCCGTACCAGCGGCCATCCTCGGTCGTTACCGTCCAGGGATCGAGCCCCGCGCGCCACTGGTCCGCGAGCCCGCGCACCGTGTCGCCATGGCCGTAGAGGAGAACGGTCGGCAGGGCCGGATCCTCGATCCGCGTGCCCATCAGGATGGGGCCGAAGCCCGGCAGCGGGTTCGGGTGGATGGAGACGGCGAAGCCGAGGCGCTTCAGCCAGGGCTCCATCGTCTCCGCCAGATAGGCATCGAGGGCGGGGGCGGATTCCGCCTCCTGCGAGGTGGAGGGGATGGCGACGAGGGAGCGGAGAAGCTGCTCGAACCCCCCCTCGTCGAAGAAGGTCAAAGCGCGCCCGATGGCCCCGCCGCGTGTGCCCATAACGATGTTCGGTTCCGAGTGGTGAAGAGGGCGGGAGGATGGCCCAGCCGGCCGGACCGGTCCAGCGAGGCCCCTTACCGCGTGCTGGCGGGCGCGCCGGTGCCGCCGCCGGAACCCGGGCTGCCCGCGCCCAGCAGCACCGCGCCGGCCACCGGCAGCAGGGCGGGCAGGAAGGCGCCGAGGCCCGGGCCGGCGGGCAGGACCACGGCGGGGGGCGGGACGACGACCGGGGGCGGGGGCGGCGGCGGAACGCGCACCGGTGCCACCGGCCGGGGCAGCGCCTGGCCGCGCGGGGCGACCACCACCACCTCATCCGCCGGCACGACCATGCTGCGCAGCGGCTGGGCGCCGGCGGGCGCTGCCACAACCAGCGCGACAATAAGGGTCCAGGCCATCATCGCGGCAGGATAGAACAGCCCGGTCAGCCCGGCCAGCGCAAAGCCGCCAGGGTCAGCGCCCCAGCATCCCCCGCGCGATGATCAGGCGCATGATCTCGTTGGTGCCTTCCAGGATGCGGTGGACGCGCAGGTCCCGCACGATCTTCTCGATCCCGTAATCCGCGAGGTAGCCATAGCCGCCCAGCAGCTGCAGCGCCTCATCCGCCACGCGGAAGCCGGTATCGGTGGCGAAGCGCTTGGCCATGGCGCAGAAGGCGGTGGCGTCCGGCGCGCCGGCATCGAGCTTGGCGCAGGCGCGCCACATCAGAGTGCGCGCCGCCTCCAGCTCCGTCGCCATGTCGGCCAGGCGGAACTGCGTGGCCTGGAAGCGGGCGATCTCCTGGCCGAAGGCGCGGCGTTCCCGCACATAGGCCAGCGCCTTGTCGATCGCGGCCTGGGCGCCGCCGACCGAGCAGGCCGCGATGTTGAGGCGCCCGCCATCGAGGCCGCTCATGGCGTAGCGGAAGCCTTGCCCTTCCTCGCCCAGCAGGGCGTCGGCCGGGATGCGCGCCTCCTCCAGGATCACCTGGCGGGTCGGCTGGGCGTTCCAGCCCATCTTCTTCTCATTCGCGCCGAAGGAGAGGCCTGGCGTGTCCTTCGGCACCAGGAAGGCGGAGACGCCGCCCGCCCCCGCGCCGCCGCTGCGCGCCATGACCAGATAGAGGTCTGAGACGCCGGCGCCGCTGATGAACTGCTTGGTGCCGTTGAGCACATAGCCCTGGTTGTCCCGCGCCGCGCGCGTGGCCAGCGCCGCCGCATCGCTGCCGGCGGCCGGTTCCGTCAGGCAGTAGCTGGCGATGCGCTCCATGGTCAGCAGGGAGGGCAGCCAGGCCTCCCGCTGCGCGTCGCTGCCGTAGCGGTCGATCATCCAGGCGACCATGTTGTGGATCGACAGGAAGGCCGAGATGGTGGGGCAGCCCGTCGCCAGCGCCTCGAACACCACCGCCGCGTCGAGGCGCGTGAGGCCGGCGCCGCCCGATTCCTCCCGCACATAGAGCCCGGCCATGCCGAGCGAGGCGGCTTCCCGCAGCACGTCCACGGGCAGGTGCCGCTTCTCGTCCCATTCGAGGGCATGGGGTGCCAGGCGATCGGCCGCGAAGGCGAGTGCGGTGTCACGCAGTTCTCGGGTGGCTTCGGGCAGTTCGAAGGGGCTGTCGGACATGGCGGTTCCTCCCCCGCGACTATGGCCGCCCCCGCCCGCCCCGCCCAGTCCCGACGGTCCAGGGGCGTCTCGCCCCTGGCGAGGGGGGTTAAAGGGGGGAGCGGCGCTCCCCCCTTCCCTCAGGCCGCGTCCGCCTTCAGCGTGCCGCGGCGGATCTGGTCCAGCTCGATGCTCTCAAACAGCGCGCGGAAATTCCCCTCGCCGAAGCCCTGGTCGCCTTCGCGCTTGATCAATTCGAAGAAGATCGGGCCGATGACGTTGTTGGTGAAGATCTGCAGCAGGCGGCCGCCTTCCGGCGTCGGCGCGCCATCCACCAGCACGCGGTTGCGGCGGAGGCGGTCGATATCGGCCTCGGTCCCCGGGATGCGCTTCGGCAGCAGCTCGTAATAGGTTTCCGGCGTGTCGAGGAAGGCGATGCCCGCGCCGCGCATCGCCTCCACGGAGGCGTGGATGTCGGTGGTGCCGAGTGCGACGTGCTGGATGCCCTCGCCATTGTAGGCGCGCAGGTATTCCTCGATCTGCGACTTGTCGTCGCTGCTTTCGTTGATCGGGATGCGGATCTGGCCGCAGGGGGAGGTGAGCGCGCGGGACTTCAGGCCGGTCAGCTTGCCCTCGATGTCGAAGTAGCGGATTTCCTGGAAGTTGAAGAGCTTCGCGTAGAACTGCCACCAGACATCCATGCGGCCGCGATGCACGTTGTGGGTCAGGTGGTCGATGACCGTCAGGCCATTGCCCTTCGGCGCCGGGTTCGGCGCGCCGGTCCAGCGGAAATCGACGTCATAGATCGTGCCGCGCGGGCCGTAGCGATCGACGAAATAGAGCAGCGAGCCGCCGATGCCCTCGATGGCCGGGATGTTGAGTTCCATCGGGCCGACGCGGTTGGTGACGGGCTTGGCGCCGAGCGCGATGGCGCGCTGGTAGGCCGCGGCGGCATCGGCCACGCGGAAGGCCATGGCGCAGGCGCAGGGGCCGTGCACGCGGGCGAAGGATTGCGCGAAGCTCTCGGGCTCCGCGTTCAGGATGAAGTTGATGTCCCCCTGGCGCCACAGCGTGACGGCCTTGGACCGGTGCTTCGCGACGGCGGCGAAGCCCATGCGGGTGAAGAGGGTCTCCAGCGCCGCGGTATCCGGCCCCGTGAACTCCACGAATTCGAAGCCATCCGTGCCCATGGGGTTGGCGTCGGAAATGGCGCCGGCATAGGCGGTGCGATCGGGGGGGATGTCCATGGTTCGGCTTCCTCGCTTGGGATGCCATCATGGTAGGGCGGGGAAAGGGGTGAATCCCGCCGGATTTGCTGCCAGGATGCGGGCCGGCGCAGCTTTTCACTCAGGGACAGCCCCGCTATGGCGAAATCCACCATCGAGCTGGATGCGA
The DNA here is from genome assembly GCF_016805305.1 of Falsiroseomonas ponticola. Taxonomy (GTDB): domain Bacteria; phylum Pseudomonadota; class Alphaproteobacteria; order Acetobacterales; family Acetobacteraceae; genus Falsiroseomonas; species Falsiroseomonas ponticola. The sequence goes on from NZ_JAERQN010000006.1 coordinate 211,299, forward strand.
CGGATCGCCGCATCCTGCGCGCCCTGCAGCGCGATGGCCGCATGGCCGTGACCGCGATCGCGGAGCAGGTGGGGCTTTCCGCCACCCCCTGCCTGCGGCGCATCAAGCGGCTGGAGGAGACGGGCGTGATCGCGCGCTATGCCGCGGTGGTGGACCCCGCGCGCGTCGGCCTGCCCATCCAGGCCTTCGTGCAGGTGGCGCTGTCGTCCCACGCGGAGGATGTCGCTTCCGCCTTCCACAAGGCCCTGGCGGCGCGGGAGGAGGTGATCGCGGCCTACGCCATGAGCGGCGGCATGGACTACATGCTGCATGTCATGGCGGCGGATTTCGACGCCTATGCCGAATTCGCGCTGAAGGCGCTGCTGCGCATGCCGGGGGTGAAGGAAACGCGGAGTTCCTTCGTGCTGACGGCGCTGAAGCCGCCGGGGGCCTTACCCCTGTAGAACTCCCCACAAAACCGCTTCGCAGTTTTGCGGGGACCCCGGATTGGTGCCGGTCCTCCAGGGTTGCATCGGCGGATTCGGGTGGCTTCGTCGGCCGCCTGGCGTGCATGGGCCTTGCTGATCAGAGCCGCGCCAGCACGCCCTTCGCCGCCGCGACGCCGGTGGCGAAGCAGCCCTGCAGCAGGTAGCCGCCGGTCGGGGCCTCCCAATCCAGCATCTCCCCGCAGGCGAAGGTGCCGGGCAGCGCCTTCAGCATGAAGTTCTCGTCCAGCGCCTCCCAGGCCAGGCCGCCGGCGGAGGAGATGGCGCGCGCCAGGCCCGACACCCCGGTGACGCGGAGCGGCAGCGCCTTGACCAGCGCGGCAAGGTCGCCGCGCCCCGCGCCACCCGCATGCAGCGCTTCCTGCACCAGGCCGATCGCGACGGGCGACAGGCCGGCGGCCTTGCGCAGCACGGTCGAGACCGATTCGGCCCGCCCCCGCGCGCCCAGCTTCTCCGCCACCGCCGCCGCGGTCAGGTCCGGGCGCAGGTCGATGGAGAGCATCGCGGAGCCGTCCCGCGCCACCGCATCCCGGATCGGGCCGGACAGCGCATAGATGGCGCCGCCTTCCAGCCCCGCCCGCGTCACCACCGCATCGCCGCGGGCGGTGGCGCCGGCGAATCGGATCGCGATCCGCTTCACCGCCGCGCCCTCATGCTTCGCCAGCAGGGGCGCGGACCAGGGCACCGTCACGCCCATGTTGGAGGGCGCGAAGGGCAGGACCGGCACGCCGGGCAGCAGCGCCGGCCAGGCGCCATCGCTGCCGAGCCGGGGCCAGGAGGCACCGCCCATCGCCAGCACCACCGCGCGCGGGTGCAGCGCCGCTTCCTCGGTCGAGAAGCGCAGCCCGCCATCGGCATCGCGCCCCAGCCAGCGGCTGCGCGGCCGCACCTCCACGCCCAGCTCCGCCAGCCGCCGCAGCCAGGCGCGCAGCAGGGGGCTGGCCTTCATGCCCTGCGGGAAGACCCGCCCGCTGCTGCCGACCAGGGTCGGGATGCCCAGTCCCTCGCACCAGGCGATCAGGGCCGAAGGCGGGAAGGCGCGCACGGCGTCCAGCAGTGGCGCCGCCGCGGGCGCGTAGCGCGTGAGGAACAGGTCGAGCGGTTCCGAATGCGTCAGGTTCAGCCCGCCCCGCCCGGCCATCAGGAATTTCCGCCCGACCGAGGGCATCTGGTCATGCACCGCGACGCGAAGCCCGGCGCGGGCGAGGAATTCGGCGGCGATCAGGCCCGCGGGCCCGGCGCCGATCACGATGATATCGGGGGTCATGGCGGCTTTCTGACCGGGATGGGCCGGGTTATCCAGGGCGGGTCGCTTCCTGGAGGTTCCCGATGCCGTCTGTCCTGGTCACCGGCGGTGCCGGCTTCGTCGGGCTGAACCTGCTGGAGGCACTGCTCGGCCGGGGCGAGGAGGTCGTGGCCTTCGGGCGGGAGGAGGCGCTGCCCCCGGCCGCCGCCACCGCCTTCGCCGGGCTGCCGGGCCGGCTGACCCTGGTGCAGGGCGATGTGCTGGACGCCGCCGCGCTCAAGGCGCTGTTCGCCGCCCACCGCATCGACCGCATCTTCCCCTTCGCCGCCATCACGGCGGGCCCGGCGCGGGAGGCCTCCGTCCCCGGCGCCATCATCGACGTGAACCTGAAGGGCCTGATCGCGACGCTGGAAGCGGCGCGGGATGCCGGCGGCGTGCGGCGCGTGGTGCTGCCCTCCTCCGCCGCCGTCTATGGCGAATCCGCCTATGACCACGCGCTTCTGGACGAGGCGACGACGCCCTGCGTGCCGATCAGCCTCTATGGCGTGACGAAATACGCGGTGGAGCGCGCGGGGCTGCGGCTCGCCGCGCAATGGGGGCTGGACGCCGTCGCCGCCCGCATCGGCGCCACCTTCGGGCCTTGGGAGCGCGATACGGGCGTGCGGGACACGCTGAGCCCTCACCTCGCCATCGCCACCGCCGCCCGGGAGGGGCGGGAAGCGGTGCTGCCCGCGACCGTGCATGGCTATGACTGGGTCTATGTGCGGGACCTGGCCGCGGGGCTGCTGGCGCTGATGGAGGCGGAGGCGCCGGCGCATCGCGTCTTCAACCTGGCCTCCGGCCGCGACTGGTCGCCGCATCTCGACGGCTGCTGCGCCGAGATGGCGCGGGCCCTGCCCGGATTCCGCTGGCGCCGCGCCGCCGATGGCGAGGCGCCGGGCGTCACCTTCCCCGAAATCCGCCCCCGTGGCGTGATGCATATCGGCCGGGCGCGCGGCATCGGCTGGGCGCCACGCTTTGCGCCGGAAGCGGCCTATGCCGATTATGCGGCCTGGATCAGCACCACCTGACCCTTCCCGGGCTTACGATAGCGCCCACCTCCCCCCTCGACTCCCCGTGAGGATGCCCATGCCCGATACCCTCCCCTTCGATCCCACCCGCCTGAAATTCGGCATCGGCCAGCCCGTCCCCCGCGCCGAGGACCCGACCCTGCTGACCGGCCGCGGCCGCTACACCGATGACATCAGCCTGCCCGGCCAGCTCTGGGCCGTGATGGTGCGCAGCCCCTATGCCCATGGCGTGATCCGCGGCATCGACACCACGGCCGCCCGCGCCATGCCGGGTGTCGCGGGCGTCTGGACCGGGGCGGACCTGGTCGCGGCCGGCTACGGGCCGATGAAATGCGCCATGCCGCTGAAGAACGCGGATGGCACGCCGCTGCGCAGCACGCAGCGCCTGCCGCTGGCGACCGACCGCGTCCGCTATGTCGGCGATCCCGTCGCCTTCGTCGTCGCCACGACCAAGGCCGAGGCCAAGGACGCGGCGGAGGCCGTCGAGCTCGACATCGATGCGCTGCCCGCCGTGACGCTCGCCTCCGCCGCCGCCGCGCCGGATGCGCCGCAACTCTATGACGACATCCCGGGCAATGAGGTGCTGGATTTTCGGCACGGCGACCGCGAGGCGGTGGCCCGCGCATTCTCCGAAGCCGCCCACGTCACGAAGCTCTCCATCCGCAACAACCGCATCGTCGTCTGCGCGATGGAACCGCGCAGCGCGATCGGCACCTATGAGGATGGGCGCTACGTGCTGCGCGTGGGCTGCCAGGGCGTCTTCGGCCTGCGCAACCAGCTGGCCAACGAGATCCTGAAGGTCCCCACCGACAAGGTCCGCGTGCTGACCGGCAATGTCGGCGGCAGCTTCGGCATGAAGGCCAATGCCTATCCCGAATATGCCTGCCTGCTGCATGCCGCGAAGGAACTCGGCCATCCCGTGAAGTGGACGGATGAGCGCAGCGGCAGCTTCCTGTCGGATCAGCATGGCCGGGACCATGAGGTCGAGGCCGAGCTGGCGCTGGACAAGGATGGCCATTTCCTCGCGGTGCGCCTCACCAGCTTCGCCAATATGGGCGCCTTCCTCTCGCCCGTCGCGCCGCTGATGGGCACGGCGAATTTCATGAAGAACGTGCAGTCCAACTACCGCACGCCGCTGATCGAGGTCTCGACGCGCAGCCTGGTGACGAACACCACCCCCGTCTCCGCCTATCGCGGCGCCGGCCGGCCGGAGGGCAACTACTTCATGGAGCGGCTGATCGAGGCCGCCGCCCTGGAGATGGGGATCGACGCGGTGGAGATCCGCCGCCGCAACCACATCCGCCCCGACCAGTTCCCCTATTCCGCGGCGTCCGGCAGCGTCTATGACGGCGGCGACTTCACCGCCGTGCTGGAACGCACGCTGCAGGAAGCCGACCTGCCCGGCTATGCCGCGCGCAAGGCGGCGAGCGAGGCGCGCGGCATGCTGCGCGGGCGCGGCATCGGCAATTTCCTCGAGTGCACCGCGCCGCCGACCAAGGAACAGGGCGGGATCCGCTTCGACGAGGAAGGGACCGTCACGATCATCACCGGCACGCTCGACTACGGCCAGGGCCATTGGAGCGCCTTCGCGCAGGTGCTGCACCAGAGCCTCGGCGTGCCCTTCGAGAAGGTGCGCCTGCTGCAGGGCGATTCCGACCAGCTGATCGCCGGCGGCGGCACGGGCGGGTCGAAGTCCATAATGGCGTCGGGTGCGGCGATCCTGGAGGCCTCGGCGCTCGTCATCGAGAAGGGCCGCGAGGCCGCGGCCTGGGCGCTGGAAGCCGCGCCGTCCGACATCGAATACGAGCCGCATGCGGAAGGCGGCCAGGGGCGCTTCAGCATCGCGGGCACGGACCGCGGCATCGGCATCATGGACCTGGCCGTGAAGCTGCGCGGCGCGAAGGGGCTGCCGGAGGGTGTGCCCAGCACGCTCGATGTGACGCATGTCTTCGACCAGGCGCCGCAGGCCTATCCGAATGGCTGCCACGTCGCGGAGGTGGAGATCGACCCCGACACCGGCATCGTCACCGTCGATCGCTACGTCACGGTCAACGACTTCGGCGTCATGGTGAACCCGCTGCTGGTCGCGGGCCAGGCGCATGGCGGCATCGCGCAGGGCATCGGCCAGGCGCTGCTGGAAAGCGTGAGCTTCGGGGAGGATGGGCAGCTGCTGACCGGCAGCTACCTGGACTACGCGCTCCCCCGCGCCGGCGACCTGCCCGATATCGGCTTCGTCAGCCACGCCGTGCCGGCGAAGACCAACCCGCTGGGCGCCAAGGGCTGCGGTGAGGCCGGCTGCGCCGGTTCGCTGCCCGCGGTGATGAACGCCATCGTCGATGCGCTCTCCGCGCATGGCGTGCGGCACATCGACATGCCGGCGACGCCGGAACGGGTGTGGCGGGCGATCCACGGGGGGTGACGGCCTCGCAGGGAGAGCGCCGCTCCCCCTGCACCGACCGTTAGCCGCAAGGGGAGCTCCGCTCCCCCTGCACCCCCGGGCCAGCGGCGAGACGCCCCTGGACCGTCGTCAGTGACCCGCGGCGCGCAGCACGCTGCGCCAGACGCGGATGAAGTTGCCAGACCACAGCAGGCCGATCTCCCGCGCGCCATAGCCGCGGCGATGCAGCTCCTCCGTCACCGCGCCGGTGGTGCTGGCATCCATCCAGCCGGGGAAGCCGCCACCACCATCGAAATCCGACGACAGCCCGACATGATCGAGGCCGATGCGCTGCACGGCGTGGTCCACATGGTCGACATAGTCACGGATCGTCGCCCGCGCATGGCCATCGGGGCCCGGCGCCACCAGGAAGCTCGGCACCGCCGTGATCTGGATCAGCCCGCCGCAATTGCGCAGCGCGCGTAGCTGCTCCGCATCCAGGTTGCGCGGATGCGGGCGCAGCTCGTGGCAGCAGGCATGGGTGGCGACGACGGGCGTGGTGGAAAGCGACGCCGCCTCCAGCATCGCCGGCTTCGCGACATGGGAGACATCGACCATCAGGCCCACGCGGTTCATCTCCCGCACCGCGGCGCGGCCGAGGGCGGACAGCCCGCCATGCAGCGTCGGGCCATCGCCGAGCGCCGGCTTGGGCCGCGCAGAATCGGACAGCGCATTGTGCCCGTCATGCGTCACGGTCAGGTAGATGGCACCGAGTTCCCGCCAGCGCGCGAGCCGCGACAGGTCCTCCCCCATCGCATAGCCGTTCTCGACCGCCAGCAGCACCGCGAGGTCCCCGGCCTCGGCGCAGCCCTCCAGCTCATCCGGCGTGGTCACCAGGCGGCGGCGCATCGGCGCCTCCCCCACCGTGCCGCGCAGCGCCAGCAGCATCGCCTCCGCCCGCGCCGCCGCCCCCGCATGGCCCTCCGGCGTCAGCGGCCCCTGCGGCACATAGGCGATGAAGACCACCGCCTTCAGCCCGCCCGCGCGCATCTTCGGGAAGTCCACGCAGCGGGAGGTCGCCGTCGTGGGGTCGGGCATGGAGGGCCAGGGAATATCCACATGCGTGTCGAGTGTCAGCGTCGCCGCATGAAGTCTCGCCGCATCGGATTCATTCATCATTGTCGTCGCACTCATCCCGATCTTCGCGCGAAGGCTGTGTCCCGCCACCGGAAGCGTCAACCTCTTCGACACAATTCGGGTGTCACACTCATGGACAGGCAGCCGCGCCCGTGAAGTTCTTCCCGGAAATTCAGCCTTGCGCGGCCGTCCGATGACGCATCGGCCTTGTATCCACGCGACCGCCTCCCCATCCCTGTGCGGCCGCGGGGGGAGCCGCGGTGGCCGACGCGTCGCCCCTGGCGCGGTTCGATAGCAGGAGAAGTCGAGACATGGCGGATACGGGTAGGGTTCGTGAGCCTGAGGCGGCGAAGATCCGCGCGCTCCGATCCATCGCCGACCTGGCCGGGGACGGCCTGGCGGAGCGCATGCGGCTGGATGCCGCGGCCCGTGTCCTGACCATCGCGCATCGCGCGCTGCGCCTGCAGGTGGCGCCCGCCGCCAGCGGCACCGTGGTCGCCGACCTGGCGCTGCGCTGGGACCCCAGCACCATCACCGCCACCGAATACCTGGAGGCGCTGTCCGTCCAGCAGCTCGACGCCTTCCTGGCGGCGGCGCCGGGCTGGGCCGCTTCCGTCCGCGCCGCGAATTCGGACGTGACGCAGGACCAGCGCCGGGTCGCCTGAGGCAGGCCTCGATCGCCGGCGCCCGTTCCGCGGGCGTGGCTTCGCGGCCTTCCGGGACCCTATGCACGTTGCGAAGCAACGCGCCTGGGCACCCGCGGCGGCCTCGGCCGACTTCGTCGGCCGCAGGTCACGATAGCCTTCAGTTGGCGTCATCCGCCTCGCGCCGCGTCCATCAGGGCGCGCATGCGGCGGACCGCATTCCCGATACCCTCGAAGACGCTCGTGCTGACCAGGAAGTGGCCGATGGAAACCTCGGTCACCTCCGGGATCGCCGCGATGCCGCCGATGCTGCCGTAGTCCAGCCCGTGGCCGGCATGGCATTGCAGGCCCGCCCCCACCGCGATGGCGGCCCCCGCGCGCAGCCGCGCCAGCTGCGGCCCGCGCGCATCCGGCGCCGTATCGGCGTAGAGGCCCGTGTGCAGCTCCACGCAGGCCGCGCCCAGCGCCGCCGCCCGCTCGATCGGCGCGGCATCGGCCTCCACGAAGAGCGAGGTGCGGATCCCGGCGCCGGCCAGGCGCTTCACCGCCTCCCCCAGCTCCGGCCCGGCCTTCAGCACGTCCAGCCCGCCTTCCGTGGTCAGTTCCTGGCGCTTCTCCGGCACCAGGCAGACGGCATGCGGCATGACGCGCAGCGCGATCGCCACCATCTCCTCGGTCGCCGCCATCTCCAGGTTCAGCGGCGCCGCGACCTCCGCCTTCATCCGCTCCACGTCCCGGTCGCGGATGTGGCGCCGGTCCTCCCGCAGATGGATGGTGATGCCCTCCCCCCCCGCCTCGATGCAGGCTCGCGCGGCATCGACGGGGTCGGGGAAGTGGCCGCCGCGGGCGTTCCGCAGCGTGGCCACGTGATCGACATTGATGGACAGCACCAGGTGGTTCACGGGGCCGCGGCCTTTCCTCTTGTCTCGGCGATCTCGGCGGCCAGGCGCAGCGCCGCGATCAGGCTGCCCGCATCCGCCTGGCCCCGGCCCGCGATGTCGATCGCGGTGCCATGGTCCGGGCTGGTGCGCACGATGCGCAGGCCGAGGGTGATGTTCACGCCGCCATCCATGTCCAGCGTCTTGATCGGGATCAGCACCTGGTCGTGATACATGCCGAGCGCGCAGTCATAGGTGGCGCGCGCGCGCGGCGTGAACAGGGTGTCCGGCGGAAAGGGCCCGCGGGCATCGATGGCGAGTGCGCGCAGCGCCGCCACGGCCGGGGCGACGATGCGGATATCCTCGTCCCCCATCGTCCCGGCCTCCCCCGCATGGGGGTTGAGGCCGGCGACGGCCAGGCGCGGGCTGGCCAGCCCGAAATCCCGCCGCAGCGCGGCCGCGACGATGCGGCCATGCTCCACGATCAGCTCCGTGGTCAGCGCGCCGAGCGCGGCGCGGAGCGAGAGATGCACCGTGACCGGCACCACCCGCAGCCCCGGGCAGGCCAGCATCATCACCGGGGGCACGCCATCCCCCGCCAGCTCCCCCAGGAACTCCGTATGCCCGGGATGCGGGAAGCCCGCCGCGGTCAGCACCGATTTCTGGATGGGGTTGGTCACCACGCCCCCCGCCCGGCCCGCCAGCGCGAAGCCCACCGCCTGTTCGATGGAGGCGATGACGGCGGGCGCATTGGCCGCGTCCAGCACCCCCGGCACCGCCGGCGCGGCGAGCCGCAGCGGCAGCACCGGCAGGCCGTGGGGAAAGGCGCTGGCGGCCTGTTCCGGCGCCTCGATCAGCGCCACCGGGGCGTCCTTCACCAGGGCCGGGTCGCCCAGCAGGAAGAAGGCCGGCCCGGCGGCGCGCACCGCCCACCAGGCCTTGGCCGCGATCTCCCCCCCGATCCCCGCGGGCTCCCCCATGGTGAGGGCCAGCGGGGGGCCCTGCACCGTCCCGTGCTGCACGATCCTGCTCCTCCGGCACCCGTGGGGGGGTAAAAGCATCCGGGGGGCCGCGCGTCACCCCCGCCGCGGCGCTTGATCTGGCGCAAGCCGCCCGCCCCGCAACCATGCCAGCATGGGACATGATCGCGAATTGCCTGCATGACCTGACCGCCATCGGGCCGGGCGGCCTGCCCGTGGTGGCGCTGGCGCTGCTGCTGGCCGGGCTGGCCGGCGGCCTGACGCATTGCGCCGCCATGTGCGCGCCCTTCGTCATCGCCCAGGCCGGTGCCGCGACGGGCGGCGGGGGCACGCTCTCGCGCCTCGCCGGCGCGGCGCTGCTGCCCTACCACGCCGGGCGGATCGTGGGCTATTCGGCGCTGGGGGCCCTCAGCGGCCTGGCGGCCGGGGTGCTGAACCAGGCGACCGGGCTGCGCCATGTCCTGGCGGCGCTGCTGCTGGCGGCGGCGGTGCTGATGGCCCTGCAGGCGCTGCAGCGCCTGCCCGGGCGCTGGCGCCTGGCGCCCGCCCGCCTGCTGCCCGCCGGCCTGGCGGAGGGCCTGGCGGCGCGGCTGACGGCGCGCATGGGAAGGCTGCTGGCCCGGCCCGGCGCGGGGCGCGGCTTCGGGCTCGGCCTGCTGCTCTCCGGCCTGCCCTGCGGGCTGCTCTATGCCGCGCTGGCGGCGGCGGCGGCCACGGGCAGTGCGCTGGCCGGCGCGGTCGCCATGCTGGCCTTCTGCCTCGGCACCATCCCCTCGCTGATCGGCGTCGCCTTCCTCGGCCGCTTCTTCCTGCGGGCGCTGGGGCCGCGGCTGCAGGTGCTGGGCGCCGGGCTCTTCGCGCTGAACGCGGTGGTGCTGGCCGGCGCGGCGCTGCGCCTGGCGGGGTGATGCCGCGACCGCGCCGGCATTGACGGCGCGTCAACCGATTCCCGGCTTGATGGCGCCGCCACCAGGATGGGGCCCCGTTGATGTCAGTGGTGGTGACCGGCGCCGTGCCGGGCACGATCTTCGAGAATGCGCGACCCGACGACTGGTCCGCCACCCTGGCCTTTTCCGCCGCGGTGCTGGACGTCGCCCTGACGGGCGACGGCGCGGGCGCCTTCTCCGCCACGCTGGACGGGGCGGGCCGCAGCGTCCGCATCACGCCCGCCGCCGTCTTCGATGCGGAGACGCTGGGCGATGGCTTCGTCTTCCGCTTCGGCCTGTCCGTGCGCACCGCGTCCGGCTGGGTGGCGCTGCCCGCCAGCTACGCGGTGCAGCTGGTCGGCACGGATGACACGCCGCCGCAGAACCTCCGCTTCTTCAACGGCGGCATGGTGCTGGCCACCGATGTCGGCGCCGATATCGGCCTGCTGCTGGCCGATGACCCCGATTCGGCCGGCCCGCTGGAATACAGCGTCGCCTGGCCCGATTCCGCCTTCTTCGAGGTGGTGGGCACCATGCTGCGGCTGCGCCCGGGCATCGACCTGATCGGCCAGGGCGGCACGGTGCGCGACGTGATCATCGAGGTCTCGGACGGCCGCAACACCGCCGCCTTCACGCTGCCCGTCACCATCCTCCAGCCCGGCCCCCTGCCCGCCTTCACGATCACGGATGGCACGGAAGCGGCGGAATCGCTCGTCGGCGGCGCCGGCGCCGATGCCATCTTCGGCCATGGCGGCAACGACACCCTCGCCGCCCTCGATGGCAATGACAGCCTGGGCGGCGGCGCGGGCAACGACAACATGGATGGCGGCGCCGGCAACGATACGATGCTGGGCGGGGACGGCAATGATTCGCTGGTGGGCGGCACCGGCAATGATTCCATCGAGGGCGGCGCGGGCAACGACCTGGTGACCGCCAGCGGCGGCAACGACACCGCCCTTGGCGGCGCGGGCAACGATACGCTGCGCGGCGGATCGGGCACCGATCGCCTGGCGGGGGAGGATGGGGCGGACCAGCTCGATGGCTCCACCGGCGCCGATACGCTGGATGGCGGCGCCGGCGGCGATTCGCTGCTCGGCGGGACGGAGAACGACATCCTGCTCGGCGGCGCCGGCGCCGATACGCTGGATGGCGGCACGGAAGCCGATACGCTGGATGGCGGGGAGGACAACGACCTGCTGATGGGCGGCGACGCCGCCGATACGCTGCTGGGCGGCGCCGGCGACGACGTGCTGGATGGCGGCGCGGGCAATGACAGCCTGGTGGGCGGCGCCGGCAACGACACCTACATTGCCGATGCCGGGGACCGCTGGACCGAGCTGGCGAATGGCGGCATCGACGAGATCGTCACCGCCGGCGCCATGACCATCCCCGCCGAGATCGAGCGCCTGCGGCTGGCCACCGGCGCCGGCAACCTGGCGCTGTTCGGCGCCGCCGGGCCGGACAGCCTTTTCGGCAATGAGGGCGCCAACCTGCTGTCCGGCGGCGATGGCAACGACCTGCTGGATGGCGGCGCGGGCGCGGATTCGCTGCTGGGCGGCGCGGGCGATGACCGCCTGCTGGGCGGGACGGAGGCCGATACGCTGGATGGCGGCGCGGGGGCGGACCTGCTGGCCGGGGGCGACGGCGCCGATTCGATCGCGGGCGGCGATGGCGCGGACCTCGCCTTCGGCGGCGCCGGCGCCGATTCGCTGCTGGGCGGCGCGGGGAACGACGTGCTGAGCGGCAATGACGGGGATGACTGGGCCTCCGGCGGCACGGGGCGGGACGTGCTGGCGGGCGGCGCCGGGGCGGACACGCTGATGGGGGCGGAGGGGGCCGACTGGCTGCAGGGCGATGCGGGGAACGACCTGCTGATCGCCGGGCCCGATGGCGGGGATGAGCTGCGCGGCGGCGCCGGCGCCGATACGCTGGATGCCCGCGCGCCGGACCGGGCCGGCAGCCTGCTGATCGGCGGCGCCGATGACGATGTCTTCCTCATCGACTCGACGCGCGACGTGATCGTGGAGGAACCGGGCGGCGGCAATGACTGGCTGCAGGCCGACCTTGCCGGCGGCGGCTACATCCTGCCGGCGCAGGTGGAGAACCTGCTGCTGCTCGGCACGCTCGTCACCGGCACGGGCAATGCGCTGCCCAACATCCTCCGCGGCAACGCGCTGGCGAACCTGCTGCTGGGCGCCGCGGGCGCGGATACGCTGCAGGGCGGCGGCGGCGGCGATACGCTGACGGGCGGCGCGGGCAACGACCTGTTCGCCATGGAGGCCGCGGGCGGCGCGGATATCGTCACAGACTTCACGCGGGGCGAGGATCGCCTCGGCATCCCCGCCGCGCTCCACGCCTCCGCCGCCGCGGTGCTCGCGGCCTTCCAGGCCACCGCGGATGGCGCGCTGCTGCCGCTCGGCACCGGGCACAGCGTGCTGCTGGCGGGCGTGTCGCCAACCACGCTCGGCGCCGCCGACATCGTCATCCTCTAGCTATCGCACCACGTCGCGATAGGCGTGCCAGGTCGCATGCCCGATCAGCGGCAGCACCAGCGCGAGCCCGAGGAAGAAGGGCACCAGCGCCATCGCCGTGAACACCACGATCAGCCCGGCCCAGAGCGCCATGGCCCGCCAGTTGCGCGTCACCGCGGTGACGGAGACCACCACCGCCTCGAAGGCCGAGATGTCGCGGTCGATGATCATCGGGATGGAGACGGCGGAGATGGCGAAGGACACGCAGGCGAGGACGAAGCCGAAGCCCGTGCCGATGATGAGGAAGGGCAGCAGGTTGTCGGAGCGCAGCATCGCCATCGGCAGCGTCTCGATCGCCGGGGAGAAGCCGAGGCCGAAGAACAGCGCGAAGAGCAGCCCGGCGATGCGGATCCAGAAGAGGTGGATCAGCAGCAGCCCCGCGCCCACCAGGGCGAGCTGCGTGCCGTTCCGCCGGAAGGCGGCGGCACAGGCGATGAAATCCGTCTCCTCCCCCCGCTCGCGCCGCCGGCTGACCTCATAGAGACCCGCGCCCAGCAGCGGCGCCACCACGAAGAAGCCGGCGGTGGCGGGCAGGATCGCCCAGGCCACGCCCACCTGCAGCAGCAGCACCACCAGCGCCCAGCCCGCGACGACGATGGCGCCGCCATAGACGAAGCCGAGATGCGGCACCGCCATCAGGTCCTGCCACCCGGCCGCGAGCCAGCGCCAGGGTCGGTCATTCGGCACGATCGCGATGTCGGGCATCCCGGTCTTCGCCGCGGGCATGGTGTCGCCATTCATCGGGGTGGTTCCATCGTCACGGGGCGGTTTCCTCGATGGGCACCTTAGCGGCGCGACCCCTCCCCGGGAATTGATCCGCATCAAGGACGCCCACACTGGGAAGCTGTCATCTGGCCCCACAGCGCCGGTCCGATCGCGACCGTGGCGTGCGCAGGGGAGACTGATGCGATGGCTGTAGCAGGCTACGCCGCGAACGAGGCCGGGACGGCCACGGTTGCGCGGCCCGAGCCCTATGTGGAGGCGCCGATCCGCGCCTTCGCGATTGCAACCGTCTTCTGGGGAGTCGTGGGCTTCCTGGTGGGCGTCGTGATCGCTTCGCAGCTGGCCTGGCCGCTGCTGAACCTCGACCTGGAATGGACGACCTTCGGGCGCTTCCGCCCCGTCCACACCAGCGCCGTGATCTTCGCCTTCGGCGGCAATGCGCTGTTCACCACCAGCCTCTACGTCGTGCAGCGCACCTGCCGCGCGCGGCTGTTCGGCGGGGAGCCGATGGGCTGGTTCCTCTTCTGGGGCTACCAGTTCGTCATCGTCACCGCCGCGCTGGGCTACGTGCTCGGCGTGACGCAGGGCAAGGAATATGCCGAGCCCGAGTGGTACGTGGACCTCTGGCTGACGGTCGTCTGGGTGCACTACCTCGTCGCCTTCGGCGGCACGATCCTGCGCCGGGAAGAGCCCCACATCTACGTGGCGAACTGGTTCTACCTGGCCTTCATCGTCACCGTGGCCATGCTGCATATCGGCAACAACCTGGCGCTTCCCATCAGCTTCGGCAGCGCCAAGAGCTACGGCCTGGCATCCGGCGTGCAGGATGCGATGATCCAGTGGTGGTACGGCCACAACGCGGTGGGCTTCTTCCTGACCGCGGGCTTCCTCGGCATGATGTACTACTTCATCCCGAAGCAGGCGGAACGGCCGGTCTATTCCTACCGGCTGTCCATCGTGCACTTCTGGTCGCTCATCTTCCTCTACATCTGGGCCGGCCCGCACCACCTGCACTACACCGCGCTGCCGGACTGGGCGCAGACGCTCGGCATGGTGTTCAGCATCATGCTGTGGATGCCGAGCTGGGGCGGCATGATCAACGGGATCATGACGCTGTCGGGCGCCTGGGACAAACTCCGCACCAATCCCGGCCTCCGCTTCTCCGTCACCGCGGTCGGCTTCTACGGCATGTCCACCTTCGAAGGGCCGGTCATGTCCATCAAGGCGGTGAACGCGCTGTCGCACTACACCGACTGGACCATCGGCCATGTGCACAGCGGCGCCATGGGCTGGGTCGGCTTCGTCACCTTCGGCGCGCTCTACTGGCTGTTCCCGCGGCTCTGGGCGAAGAAGGGCCTGTACAGCGAGAAGCTGGTGTCGTGGCACTTCTGGATCGCGACGCTCGGCATCGTCCTCTACATCACCGCGATGTGGGTGTCGGGCATCCTGCAGGGCCTGATGTGGCGCGCCTATGACGAGCTCGGCTTCCTGCAGTACAGCTTCATCGAGACCGTGGCCGCGATGCACCCCTACTACGTCATCCGCGTGCTGGGCGGCCTGCTCTACCTCAGCGGCTCCCTCATCATGGTCTACAACCTCTGGATGACCGTGACCCGTGGCGAAAGCGAGGAAGCGGCCGCGCTTCCCGTCTCCTCCGCCATGCCCGTCCCGGCTCCGGCCGAATAAGGAGGACCGGACGATGCGCTGGTTCAATCACGGAATCATCGAGAAGAACCTGATCCTGATGGGCGTGCTCACGCTCATCACGGTCTCCATCGGCGGGCTCGCGCAGATCGTGCCGCTGTTCACGGTGGAAAGCACGATCGAGCGCGTGCAGGGCGTGCGCCCCTACACGCCGCTCGAGCTGATGGGCCGCAACATCTACATCCGCGAAGGCTGCTACGTCTGCCACAGCCAGATGGTGCGCCCCTTCCGGGACGAGCTGGAGCGCTACGGCCACTACAGCCTGGCGGCGGAGAGCATGTTCGACCATCCCTTCCAGTGGGGATCGAAGCGCACGGGCCCGGACCTGGCGCGCGTCGGCGGCCGCTATTCGGATGACTGGCACGCGGCGCACCTGCGCAGCCCGCGCGCCGTGGTACCGGACAGCATCATGCCGCCCTATGCCTTCCTCGACCGGCCGCTGGCCTATGACGACATCGCCGACCACCTGCGCGCCCAGCGCAATGTCGGCGTGCCCTACAGCGCGGAGATGATCGCCAATGCCCGCGCGGACCTGGAGACCCAGGCGCGCCCGGACCGTGACGCGAGCGCCTTCGCCACCCGCTACGGCCGTGCCCGCCAGGGCGTCTTCGACGGCAATGCCGGCGTGGTGACGGAGATGGATGCGCTGGTCGCCTATCTGCAGATGCTCGGCACGCTCGTCAGCTTCAGCGACGTGACGCCCGACCAGCTCCGGCAGCAGTGAGGAGCGGCACCATGACCATCGCCGCCCTGCAGCCGATCTTCTCCACCCTCTGGGTGGTCTGGTTCTTCGTCCTGTTCACCGGGATCCTGATCTACGTGCTGGCTCCCAAGCGCAAGCGTGGCTTCGAACGCGCCGGGGACATCCCCTTCCGCGACGACCCGCGCGACCGCCTGTCCTGAGGAGTGTGACACCATGCCCACCAAGATCGAGAAGGACAGCCTCACCGGCACCGACACCACGGGCCATGAGTGGGACGGGCTGAAGGAACTCAACACGCCACTGCCGCGGTGGTGGCTCTACGTGATGTACGCCACCATCGCCTTCGCCGCGGTCTGGGTCGTGCTCTACCCCGCCTTCCCCTTCCAGGGGGCGACGGGCGTCACGGGCTGGATCGCCCGCGAAGCGGTGGTCGGCGATGTGCGCGCCGCGCAGTCGCGGATGGAGCCGATGCTGGCCCGCATCCGTGCCAGCGACCCGCAGACCATCGCGGCGGACCCGACGCTGCGCGCCTTCGCGATCGCCGGCGGCCGCACCGCCTTCGCCAACAATTGCGCGGGCTGCCACGGCGCCGGCGGCCAGGGCGCGCAGGGCGGCTTCCCGTCGCTCGCCGATGACGACTGGATCTGGGGCGGCACGCATGACGCCATCCGCCACACCATCGCCAATGGCATCCGCGCCGGCGAAAGCGACGAGGAACGCACCAGCCAGATGCCGCGCTTCCTGGCCGATGGCGTGCTGACCCTGCCGCAGGTGAACGACACGGCGGAATACGTGCTCTCCCTCTCCAGCCGCTCCACCGATGCGGCCGCGGCGGGGCGCGGCGCGACCCTCTTCGCCGAGAACTGCGCCGCCTGCCATGGCGAACGCGGAGAGGGCAACCGGGACGTCGGCGCGCCGCGCCTGTCGGACCAGATCTGGCTCTATGGCGGCGACAAGCCTTCCATCGTGCGCAGCATCGCCTATGCCCGCGCCGGCGTGATGCCGGCCTGGGGGCGCCGCCTCGACCCCGCCATCGTCAACATGCTGGCGGTCTATGTCCACGCGCTGGGCGGCGGCGAGAACTGAGGCAGCAGGTCCGGTATCATGAGCACGATCCAGCCGCCCGATCGCCTGAAGCCCGCGGCATCGAAGCCCCAGGGGACGACGCAGCAGGCCGCGGCGCCGACCTCGCTCTACGCGGATCGGCAGAAGGTCTACCCGAAGGCTGTGAAGGGCCCGGTGCGCCGGGCGAAATGGGCCGTGCTCATCCTCTGCCTCACGCTCTACTACCTCGTGCCCTGGCTGCGCTGGGACCGTGGTCCCGGCGCGCCGGACCAGGCGGTGCTGGTGGATATCACCAATGGCCGCCTGTTCTTCTTCTTCGTCGAGATCTGGCCGCAGGAGGTCTATTTCCTGACGGGCCTGCTGGTGCTGGGCGCCATCGGGCTGTTCGTCGCGACCAGCCTCTTCGGCCGCGTCTGGTGCGGCTTCACCTGCCCGCAGACGGTCTGGACGGACCTCTTCATGGCGGTGGAACGCCTGATCCAGGGCGACCGCAACGAACGCATGCGGCTCGACAAGCAGCCCTGGACGCTGGAGAAGCTGCGCAAGAAGGGCCTGACCCATGCGGCCTGGCTGCTGATCGCGGCGGCCACCGGCGGCGCCTGGATCATGTACTTCAACGATGCGCCGACCGTGACGGTGGAGCTGCTGACCGGCGGCGCCTCGCTCGACGTCTATTTCTACTTCGGCCTCTTCACCGCCACGACCTATGTGCTGGCCGGCTGGGCGCGGGAACAGGTCTGCACCTACATGTGCCCCTGGCCGCGCTTCCAGGCCGCGATGCTGGACGAGAATTCGCTGGTCGTGACCTATCGCGACTGGCGGGGCGAGCCGCGCGGCAAGGCCAAGGCCGATGGCGTGGGCGATTGCGTGGATTGCCAGGCCTGCGTGAATGTCTGCCCGACCGGCATCGACATCCGCGATGGCCAGCAGCTGGAATGCATCGGCTGCGGCCTCTGCATCGATGCCTGCGACGACATCATGACGCGGCTCGACCGCCCGACCGGCCTCATCGCCTTCGAGACGCTCTCGAACCTCGCCGCCTCCGCCGCCGCGACGAAGGCGCTGCCGCCCTCCCGCGCCCGCTGCGCCACGGGGATGGAGGCGCGCCGCATGCCGCGCTTCATCCGCCCGCGCACGCTGCTCTATGCCGGCATGCTCGGCGCCGTCATGGCGGTGATGCTCGGCGCCTGGCTGCTGCGGCAGACCGTGACGCTGTCGGTGCTGCGGGATCGCGCGCCGCTTTTCGTCACGCTGTCCGATGGCGGCATCCGCAACGCCTATACGCTGAAGATCGCCAACAAGGACCGCGACGTCGCCAGCTACGCGCTGGTGCTGGATGCCGGCACGCCCCTGCTGATGCAGGTGCAGGAAGCGGCCACGCCCGCGCCGGGCGAACGGCCCATGGTCACGACGCGCCCCGACGGCATCACGCAATGGCGCGTGCTGCTGACGCAGCCGCCCGGCACGCCCACCCGCGCCTCCATCCCCGTCACCTTCCGCCTGGTCGATGGCCGGGGCCGGACCGTGGTCAGCGAACGCAGCATCTTCCTGGGACCCGAAGCCCGATGAGCGACATGGTCATGAAGCCCGCCGCCCTGCCGCGGGACCGCTGGATTCCCTGGGCCTTCGTCGGCGGCATGCTGCTGGTGGTCGCGGTCAACCTGGTGCTGGTCTTCTTCGCCCTCACCACCTTCACCGGCGTCACCACCGGCCACGCCTATGACCGCGGCCGCACCTACAACGACGTGATCGAGGCCGCGGCCCGCCAGGCCGCGCTCGGCTGGCGCGCGGATGTCACGCTGCGCGGCGGCAGCGTGGTGGTGACGGTGGTGGATGCCGCCGGCGGCGCCGTGCCGGGCCGGCTGGAAGGCCACCTGCTGCGCCCGCTGGAAGGCACGGTCCAGCCGCTCGATTTCGCGGCGACGGCCACCGGCACCTTCCGCGCCGCGACGGGCCCGCGCGCGCCGGGCCAGTGGGATGCGGTTCTGCGGTTCACGGGGCCGGAGGGGCGGACGCTCGACCTCCGCCAGCGGATGATCCTGCCATGAACGCCAGCGTCGGCCGGCCGCAGGCCGCCGCCCCCGCCCTTTCCCGCGCCCGCTGCGCCCATTGCAGCGCGGATCTCGCGCCCGGCCAGGGGGAGTTCTGCTGCCATGGCTGCGCGGCCGCCCATGCCCTGGTGCGGGGCCTCGGCCTGGCCGCCTTCTACGCCAGGCAGGAAGCGGTCGCCGGCGCGCTGCGGCCGGAGGAAGCGCCGGCTGCCGTCGATTTCGCCGCCATGGCGCGCGCCGAGGCCGATGGCACGCAGACGCTCGACCTCATGGTCAGCGGCCTGACCTGCGGCGCCTGCGTCTGGCTGATCGAGCAGGCGCTGGCCGGGGAGCCCGATGTGCTGCGCGCCCGGGTCAACCTTTCCGCCCGGCGGCTGACGATACGCTGGCGCGGCGATGCCGATCGCGCCCGCGCGCTGGCGGGGCTGGTCGCGCGCCTCGGCTTCCGCATCGCGCCCTGGTCCCCCGCCTGCCTGCGCGCGACGGAGGATGAGGAAGGCCGGCAGCTCGTCCGCGCGCTGGGCATCGCCGCCTTCGGGTCGATGAACGTCATGCTCGTCTCCGTCGCCGTCTGGGTCGGCGGCGACATGGGGGAGCACACCCGCGCGCTGATGCACTGGCTGGCGGCGCTGTTCGGCCTGCCGACCGTGCTGGTGGCGGGCATGCCCTTCTACCGCTCCGCCTGGCACGCCATCCGCGCGGGCCGCGGCAACATGGACCTCGCCGTCTCGCTCGGCGTGCTGGCCACCACGGCGATGAGCCTCAGCGAGGCCATCCGCAACGGCCCGTACACCTGGTTCGATGGCGCGACGGCGCTGCTGGCGCTGCTGCTGGCCGGCCGTGTGCTGGACCGCGGCATGCGCCGCAAGGCCCGCCAGGCCGTCGCGGAGTTGCTGGCGCTGCAGGAAGGCAGCGTGGAGCTGCGCCTGCCCGATGGCACGTCCCGCGCCGTGCCCGTCGCCAGCGTCCGCGCCGGCGACGACTTGCTGGTCGCCACCGGCGACCGCCTGCGGCTGGATGGCGTGGCGGCGCAGGCCGTGCTGCTCGACACCAGCGCCACCACCGGCGAATCCCTGCCCCGCCGGATCGAGGCCGGCGCCGCGCTGATGGCCGGCGCGGTCAACATGGGCAGCGCCTTCACGCTGCGCGTCACCGCCGGGCCGCGGGACGGGTCGCTGGCCGCGCTGGCGCTGCTGGTGGAGAAGGCGGAACAGGGCCGCGGCCGCTTCGTCTCCATCGCCGACCGCGCGGCGCGCTGGTACGTGCCGGTCATCCACGCCGTTGCCGCCATGACCTTCCTCGGCTGGTGGCTGGGCATGGGCGTGACCTGGCAGGCGGCGCTGGTGCCGGCGGTGGCGTCGCTGATCGTCACCTGCCCCTGCGGCCTCGCCATCGCGGTGCCAGCGGTGCAGGTCGCGACCGTGGGCGCGCTGTTCCGCCGCGGCGTGCTGGTGGCTTCCGCCACCGCGCTGGAACGCCTGGCCTCCGCCGACCATGTGGTGCTGGACAAGACCGGCACGCTGACCATGGGCCATCCGGCGCTGGTGGAGGAGCCGGGGCTCGATCGCGCGGCGCTGCGCCGCGCCGCCTCCCTCGCCCATGGCAGCCGGCATCCGCTGGCGCAGGCGCTGGTGCGCGCCTGCCCCGATGCGCCGCTGCTGGATGGCGTGGAGGAGGTGCCGGGCAGCGGGCTCCGCCACGGCATGACGCGCCTCGGCAGCGCCGCCTTCTGCGGCGGCGATGCGGTGGCCGATAGCGGCATGACGCTCTACCTGGCGGAGCCGGGCGCCACTCCCCTCGCCTTCCGCTTCGCCGATGAGCTGCGCCCCGACGCCGCGCGCGTGGTGCGGGAGCTGCACGAACTCGGCCTGACGACCGAGCTGCTGTCCGGCGACGGCCCCGGCGCGGTGGAGGAAGCGGCCGCCGCCACCGGCATCGGCCCCTGGCAGGCGCGGGCCACGCCCGCCGACAAGGCCGCGCGGATCGAGGCGCTGCGCCAGCAGGGTGCCCGCCCGCTGATGGTGGGCGATGGCATCAACGATGCCGCGGCGCTGGCCCTGGCGCATGTCTCCGCCAGCCCCGCCACGGGCACGGACATCGCGCAGGCGACATCGGACCTGGTGCTGCGCGGCGATGGCCTCTCCGCCCTGCCCGCCGCCATCCGCGCCGCGCGCCAGGCGCAGCGCCTGGCGAAGCAGAACATCGCCTTCAGCCTGGCCTACAACGTGGTGGCGGTGCCCATGGCCATCCTCGGCTTCGTCACGCCGCTGATCGCCGCCGTGGTGATGGCCAGCAGCTCCATCATCGTCATCCTCAACGCCCTGCGCGCGGGGAAGGAGACATCCGCATGAACGCCCTGGTCTTCCTGGTGCCGGCGGCCCTGTTCCTCGGCCTGCTGGCGCTCGGCCTCTTCCTCTGGACGCTGCGCAACCGCCAATACGAGGACCTCGATGGCGCCGCGTCCCGCATCCTCTTCGACGACCAACCGCAGAAGGCAACCCGCCGATGATCTACTTCCTGGTCTTCTCCGCCATCGCCGCCGTGCTCGGCCTGGCCACCGCCGCCGCCGCGCATGACGTGGCGCTGGCCATCTTCGGCTATGGCCTGTTCGGCTTCGGCGTGCTGTTCGCGCTGTTCCTGGTGAAGCGGCATTTCGATGCCGCGGATGCCGCGCGCCATTGAGACCGATGGGCGGGGATGCTGGCGCATTCCCACCCCCAGGCGCCCACGCGGCCGGTCGCGCGCCGCGAGGCGCGGGACCGGCGCCCGTTCAGGCCGCGGCGCGCTGCTCCGAGACGCCATAGGCGCCGCGTTCGCCCGAGACCGGCACCAGCCGGTCCGTCAGCCCCAGCACCGTCTCGGCACCGCCGAGGTAGAGGATGCCGTCCGGATTCAGCCGCTTGGCGAGCGAATCCAGCACGCGCGTCTTGGTCGGCGCGTCGAAGTAGATCAGCACGTTCCGGCAGAAGATCGCGTCGAACTTGCCGAGGCCCGAGAGGTCCGACAGCAGGTTCCGTTCCTCGAACCGGACCATGGAGGCGAGGTCGGCGTTGATGCGCCACTTCGCCCCGTCCTGCTTGAAGTACTTCACCAGCGACCGGATCGGCAGGCCGCGCTGCACCTCGAACTGGGTATAGACGCCCTGCTTCGCGCGGTTCAGCACGTCGCCGGAGATGTCGGTGGCCAGGATCTCCACCTTCACGCCCGGCCGCCCGGCCAGCGCATCGGCCACCAGCATGGCGATGGAATAGGGCTCCTGCCCGGTGGAGCAGGCCGCCGACCAGATGCGCAGCGGCCCCGCGCGGCCCGGCGCCAGCATCCGCGGCAGCAGCTTCGCCAGGTGGTCGAAGGGCTTGCCGTCCCGGAAGAAGGAGCTTTCGTGGGTGGTCAGCGCCTCCACCACCGCGCGTTCCAGCTGCTCATCCGGCCGCTGCCGCAGCTTCGCGCCCAGCGCGCCGATGCTGGCCAGGCCGAATTTCTGCAGCACCGGCCCCAGCCGGGTTTCCAGCAGATAGGCCTTGTCGTCGGTCAGGACGATGCCGGAGCGGCGGCGAACCACGCTCGCGACGTCAGCGAATCCATCACTGCTCATGTGCGCCTCCCGTTCCCGCCAGCAGCGACGATGCGCTCCGCGATATCCTCGATACTCGTGACGGCGGCGGCGATGCCCGCCTTGGCGACCGCGCCGGGCATGCCCCAGACCACGGAACTCGCCTCGTCCTGCGCCAGGACCTGCCCGCCGGCGGCGACCAGCGCGCGGCTGCCCGCCAGGCCATCGCTGCCCATGCCGGTCAGGATCGCGGCCAGCACCTTGCCCTGGCAGGACGCCACCAGGCTGCGCAGCATCGGGTCCACGGCCGGCCGGCAGAAATTCTCCGGCGGCCCGTCCGACAGCTGCGCCACCAGGCCCTGCCCGGCTTCCTTCACCAGCAGATGCCGGTCGCCGGGGGCCAGGTAGAAGCGGCCAGGCAGCAGCGCCTCCCCGTCCTTCGCCTCGCTGCAGGGCAGCGCGCCGATGCGGTTCAGGTGATCGGCCAGCAGGGTCGTGAACCCCGCCGGCATGTGCTGCACCGCCACCACCGGCACGCCGAGCGGCCGGTTCAGCTTCGCCACCAGCGCCGCCAGCGCCTGCGGCCCGCCGGTGGAGGAGCCGATGGCGATCGCCCTCGGCTTGCCCATGGCCGTCGCCACCGCCGCCATGGGCGGGGGCGTGGCCGGGCGCATCGCCGGCATGGCGGCGGGCGCCGGGCCGCGCCGGCGCATCCGCGCCCAGCCCTTCACCTTGGCCACCAGCTCCGCCTGGAACTGGCCGCCATTCATCCCGCCCGCGGAAGCCGAGGGCTTGGGCACATAGTCCACGGCGCCGGCGCGCAGCGCCTCCATCGTCGCCTTGGCGCCGCGCTGGCTGAGCGCGCTGGCCACGATGATGGAGGTCTCGGGCGCCACGCGCAGCAGGTGCGGCAGCGCCGTCATCCCGTCCATGCGTGGCATCTCGAGGTCCAGCAGGATCACCTGCGGCCGGTCCGGCGCGCGCATCGCCTGCAGCTGCGCGACGGCCTCGGTGCCGTCGGTCGCCTTGGCGATGACCTCGATCGCGGGATCGGTGGCGAGCATCCGCGCCATGACAGCCCGCGCCGCGGCGCTGTCGTCGCAGAGCATCACCCTGACGGGGCCATTCAACGTCACGCGGCGGCCGCCTCGATCAGGCCGAGCTGCTGCAGCTTGCCGCCGATGATCTCGGCGTCGAAGGGCTTCATCACGTATTCCTGCGCGCCGGCCTCCAGCGCCTCCAGGATCCGCTCGAACCCGCACTCGGTGGTGCAGAGGACGATGATGGGCTCGCTCGGCCCGAATTCCGCCCGGGCGGCGCGCAGGAAGGTGATGCCGTCCATGATCGGCATGTTCCAGTCCAGCATCACCAGCTCCGGCATCGCCTCGCGGCAGGCCTCCAGCGCCTTGGCGCCGTCCTCGGCCTCCCGCACCTCGAAGCCCAGGCTCTCCAGGATGCGGCGCGCGGCCTTGCGGACCACCTTGCTGTCATCCACCACCAGGCAGCCGCGGCGGTGCGGCTGGGCATTGGGCGCGCTCATCGGCCACCGCCGATCGTCAGCACGCGCTCGACATCCAGGACGATGAGGAGCTGGCCGTCGCGGCGATGCACGCCGCGGGAGACCTCCCGCCACAGCGGGTCGAGCGTCGGCGGGTTGGGCGCGCTGTCCTCGGGACGCAGCGGCACCACCTCCCCCACCCCGTCGGCCAGCATGCTGTAGAGCTCGCCCGCCATCTCGACGACGATGCTCATGGGCTGCTGGTCCGCCGCGCGCGGCGCCAGGTTCAGCCGCCGGCGCAAATCGATCGCGGTGACGATGCGGCCGCGCAGGTTCAGGCTGCCCGCCACCTCCGGCGGCGCCAGCGGGATCCGCGTGATGGTCTGCGGGCCGAGCACGTCCCGCACGACCAGCACCGGCACCCCGCAGGTCTGCCCCGCGACCGTGAGTGTCAGGAACAGGTCGGCATCCGCGATGCTCGATTGGATTGATTGTGTCTGCACCGTTTCCTCCCCCGCCTCAGGCCGCGACCGGCACGCTGAAGCATTCCGCCAGGCTGCCGATCAGCGCTTCCCGGTCGAACTTCGCCACATAATCCGTGAAGCCCGCGGCACGGCCGCGCGCGACGGCGGCCGGTTCCACGCGCCCCGTCAGCGCGATCATCGGCAGCTCCGCCCAGGCACCGCCGGCGCGGACCTCCTTCGCGAAGCCGTAGCCGTCGATGTCCGGCATCTCGATGTCGGAGACGATGCCATCGAACATCTCGCCGCGTTCCCGCAGCTTCAGCGCATGGGTGGCGCTTTCCACCGCGACCACCTCGTAGCCCTCGGCCGCCAGGGCCGGCACGACGAGTTCGCGGAAGAAGGCGCTGTCCTCCACCACCAGCAGGCGGCGCGTGACGGTCTGCGCGGGCGAGGCGCGGAACCAGTCGCCGCCGGCCTGGCGCAGCCACCAGGCGGTATCGACCACGTCCGTGACCTTGCCGGCGATGACGGCGGAACCCAGGAAGCCCGGGCGCCCCTGGCCCGCCTGCACGTTCAGCGATTCGTCCACCACGTCGAGGATGGCGTCCACCATCAGGCCCAGGCTGCGCTCGCCCTCGCTGAACACCAGCACGGTCTGGCGGCCGCGCTCGCCCTGCGGCGGGCCGTAGTCGCCGGTCATGGACAGCAGCGGCATCAGCTGGCCGCGATACTGCACCACCGGCGTGCCACCGGACTGCTCGATGTTCTCGACCGGGATGTCGTCCAGCCGCGCGATGAGGCCGAGCGGCACCGCCTTCGGCGTCGCGTCCCCGGCGCGGAACAGCAGCAGCGCCGTCTTGTCGTTGGACCGCACGCCACCCGTGGCCTGGCCGGCCAGCGACCGCTGTTCCGCCCCGTCGCCCGCCACGCCGGTGACGCGGGCGATGCCGTTGGGGTCGAGGATCATGATGACGCTGCCATCGCCCAGGATGGTGTTGCCGGAGAACATGCCGATATGCCGCAGGATCGGCGCCACCGGCTTGACGACGATTTCCTCCGTGTCGAACAGGCGATCGACGATGATGCCGAAGACATGCGCGCCGACCTGCGTGACGACGACGAAGCCCATGTCGCCGGAAGCACCGATCGGTACCTCCTTCGGCTCCTCCAGCCCCAGCACGGCGCCGAGCGAGACGAGCGGCAGCAGCCGGTCGCGCAGCCGCAGCACGGGCGCATCCTTGATGCGCTCCACCCGCGTATCCGCGCCGCCGCCGACGCGCACCAGTTCCAGCACGCCGATCTGCGGGATGGCGAAGCGCTCCCCCGCCACCTCCACGATCAGGGCGGAGACGATCGCCAGCGTCAGCGGGATCTTGATGGTGAAGCTGGTGCCGCGCCCCTCGGTGGAGGAGACGTCGATGGTGCCGCCGATCCGCTCCACATTGGTCTTCACCACATCCATGCCGACGCCGCGGCCGGAGACGGCGGTGACGGCGGCGGCGGTGGAGAAGCCGGCGCGGAAGATGAAGCGATGCACCTCCCGCTCGCTCATCGCCGCGATCTCGCTCTCCGTCGCCAGGCCCTGCGACAGCGCCTTGGCGCGGATGCGGTCGGTGCTCAGGCCCTTACCATCGTCCGCGATCTCGATGAGGATGTGGCCGCCTTCATGGAAGGCGTTCAGCATGATGCGCCCGGTCTCGGACTTGCCGGCGCGGCGCCGGTCCTCCGGCATCTCCAGCCCATGGTCGGCGCTGTTGCGCACCATGTGCGTCAGCGGATCCTTGATGAGCTCGAGCACCTGGCGATCCAGCTCGGTATCCGCGCCGCGCATCTCCAGGTTGATCTTCTTGCCGAGTTCGATCGAGAGATCGCGCACCAGGCGCGGCATCTTCGCCCAGGCATTGCCGATCGGCTGCATGCGCGTCTTCATCACGCCGTCCTGCAGGTCCGACGTGATGTGCGACAGGCGCTGCAGCGGCACGGTATAGGCGCCATCGCCCCGCGCGCGCGCCAGCTGCATCAGCTGGTTGCGGGTCAGCACCAGCTCGCTGACCAGCATCATCAGGTCTTCCAGCACATCGACCGAGACGCGGATGCTCTGCGGCGGCGCGCGGCCGGAAGCGCTCTCCTCCGGCGGGGGCTCGGCCGGCGGCCGCGGCGGCGGCGCGGCGGCGGCGCGGGGCTCGGGCGCCGGCGCCTCGGCGGGCGGCGCCTCGGCCGGCGCGGCTTCCGCCACCTCCGGCGCCTTGGGCGACGCCGCGGCTTCGGCGGCGATGGCGGCCATGTCGCCCGTCGCGGCCGCGTCCAGGCGGCGGATCAGGTCGGCATCGTCGCCCGCGGGCTCCGCGCCACCGGATTCCAGCCCGCCCACGATCTCCTTGATGCGGTCGAGCGCGTTGAGGATGAGCGTGACGCCATCGGGCGTGACGGCGAGCACGCCGTCCCGGTACAGGCCGAGCACATTCTCCGCGGCATGCGCCACCTTCTCCAGCCGCGAGAGGCCGAGGAAGCCGCAGGTGCCCTTGATGGTGTGCACAAGGCGGAAGATTTCCGAGAGCGTCGGCTTGTCCTGCGGCTGCTTCTCCAGCCGCAGCAGCGCGGCATCGAGCGCCACGAGGCCCTCATGCGTCTCGGTCAAGAAATCTGCGAGCAGATCGTCCATGGTGGCTCCGGCGCCTCTTCTCGGCCGGAGCTTGGGGCATCAGCCCGAATATTCGGTAAATGGCGGGCGGGGGAAATCCGGCCCGCCGCCCGCCCCGCGCGGCGGCGTCGGTCGCGGGCGTCAGTTGCGGGTGAAGGCCGTCATCAGCAGCGGCGCGGCGACGCCGGTGCGGCCATGCAGCATCTCCAGCCGGATGCCCGCGCTGGCCGAGACGGAGACCAGCAGGGGCACGGAGACGTTGCGCGCGGTGAACTGCATCGGCTCCCCCGCCAGGCCGGCGGAGAGGATGGGCGGCCAGGCGGCGGAAGGCCCATCCGGCCAGATCGAGATGCCGCCTTCGAGGTCCCCGCCCACGCGCACCGCGCCGCCGCGCGGCAGCCCGTCGATCGCGGTCCAGAGCGCGAGCAGCACCGCCTGCGCCAGGTGCGCGGGCAGCACGATGGTCGAATCCAGGTCGTTGAAGTCGATCATGGCGCGGCGGCCGAGCGTCAGCCCCTCCGCCGCCTGGGCCAGCTCATCCACCCGGCAGTCGCCGCAGCCCGCGCCGACGGCCGCGCGGTAGAAGCGGATCCGCCGGTCCATGATGGCGGAGGCATCGCGCGCGACATCCATCGCGTCGCCCGCCGCGCCGTCCATCAGGTCCAGCGCATTGGCCAGCGCCCCCACCGCGCCGCCCAGGTCATGGCAGAGGCGGGTGCATACCGCTTGGGCGAGGGCGATCTTGTCAGGCAGCATCCATTTCCTCCGAAAGACGACGCGGCGATCCGGGCGCGGGCCGGGCGCGGGCCTGGCACACCCCGGCCGGGCGCGGCCCGGCCCCGGCGCCCGGCCCGCGGCTTCGCGAACCAGCCCCCCGGCGTCCCGGCCTCGCCGGCTTCCCCCTACCGCCATCGCGGGATGGCAAGGGAAGACGAGTTTGCGTCCGGCAGGCTAGTCTTGAAGCCGTAAATCTTGGTAACGCTGGACGATGAACAGTGAACTTTTTCCAGGGACCCGGGTGGTGAACCCGGCGCGCCCGGATTGGGGGGCCGGCCAGGTCCAATCCGTGGTGGGTCATCGCGTCACGGTGAATTTCGAGAACGCCGGCAAGATGATGGTCCATATCGACCATGTAACGCTAGAGCCCATCGATCACGTCGCGGAATGACCGCCTTCCCGGCTGAAATCCTGGCGGTGCTGGGGGACTGGCGCTTCTATGCCGCGGCGCTCGTCACCGCCCTGGCGGGGCTGATGCGCGGCTATTCGGGCTTCGGCACCGCCGTATTGCTGGCGCCGGCCTATTCGGTGCTGTGGGGCCCGCGCATCGGCATTCCGGTGATGCTGCTGATGGAACTGGCCGTCTCCCTCCAGCTGCTGCCCAAGGCCTTCGGGGATGCCAACCGGCGGGTCATCCTGCCGATCGGCGCCGCGGCCTGCCTCGCCACCCCCGTCGGCGCCTTCATCCTGCTGACCGCGGACCAGGACCTGCTGCGGCGGTCCATCGGCGCCTTCGTGCTGGTCTTCGGCCTGCTGCTGCTCTCCGGCTGGCGCTACAACGGCTCCCGCCCCCTGCCGCTCAATATCGGGGTCGGCACCCTGGCCGGGCTGCTGAAGGGCGCCACGGGCATGAGCGGCCCGCCCGTCATCCTCTACCTGCTGGCGGGGCCGGAGGCGGCGAAGCAGCACCGCGCCAACCTGATCCTGTTCTTCGCCACCATCTCCGTCATCTCCGTCATCCCGCCGGCCATTGGCGGGCTGATGGGCTGGGTGGTCTTCGCCAAGGCCATGCTGCTGCTGCCGGTGCTGCTGTGCTGCGTGCCCATCGGCGCCCGGCTGTTCCATGTGGTGCCGGACCGCTGGTACCGCCGCGCCGCCCTGGTCTTCCTGGTCATCACCGGCACCGTCACCCTGCTGGTCTGACCCCCCCGCCGCCCCGGCCGCCCGCGCGCAGCCTCCCGCCCGGGGGGGCTTGCACCGGCCGGGGTCGGTGGACCAAATGCAGGGCCGCGCTGCGTTCCGGGCGCCTTCACGGGGGAATGGGCCACATGATCGATCCGTTCGGCCGACGGGTCAGCTATCTCCGCGTCTCCGTGACGGATCGCTGCGACCTGCGCTGCGTCTATTGCATGGCGGAGGACATGACCTTCCTACCCAAGGCGGAGGTGCTGAGCCTGGAGGAGCTGGACCGCCTCTGCGGCGCCTTCATCGGCCTCGGCGTGGACAAGATCCGCCTGACGGGGGGCGAGCCGCTGGTGCGGAAGAACGTCATCTCCCTGTTCCGCAGCCTGGGCGCCCGGCTCGGGCCCAATGGCAAGAACGGGGGCGGGCTGAAGGAGCTGACCGTCACCACCAACGGCACGCAGCTCGTGAAGATGGCCGGGGACCTGCATGCGGCCGGCGTCCGCCGCATCAATGTCAGCCTCGACACGCTCGATCCCGCCACCTTCGCCGCCGTCACCCGCTGGGGGAAGATCGAGCCGACGCTGGACGGCATCTTCGCCGCCAAGGCCGCGGGCCTGCATGTGAAGATCAACGCCGTGGCGCTGAAGGGGGTGAATGAGGGCGAGTTCGACCGCATGCTGGCCTGGTGCGGGGAACACGGCCTCGACCTCTGCCTGATCGAGACCATGCCGCTCGGCGAGATCGATGGCAGCCGGAACGAGCAGTACCTGCCGCTCTCCACCGTCCGCGCGCAGCTGCGGCGGAACTGGACGCTGGAGGAGACGGATTATTCCACCGGCGGCCCCGCCCGCTACTACCGCGTGAAGGAAACCGGCCAGCGGATCGGCTTCATCACGCCGCTGACGCATAATTTCTGCGAAAGCTGCAACCGCGTGCGCGTCACCTGCACGGGCACGCTCTACATGTGCCTCGGCCAGGACGATGCCGCGGATCTCCGCAAGCCGCTGCGCGACGACACGCTGGACGATGAGGGGCTGAAGGCCGCGATCCTGGAGGCGATCTCCCGCAAGCCGAAGGGCCATGACTTCGTGATCGACCGCCAGGCGCGGGCCCCGGCCGTGGCGCGCCACATGTCCGTGACGGGCGGCTGATGCTGCAGGAGATCCTGTCCACCCTTACCCTTCCCGGCCTGCCGGACTGGGTGGGGCTGGTGCTGCTGGTCTGCCTGCTGCTGGTGGGGCTGGCCTATCTGCTGATGCCCTTCAGCGTCTTCGGCCTGAAGGGCCGGCTGGACGCGATCGAGGCGCAGCTGGACGAGATCCAGACCGAGCTGCGCGCCCTCTCGCTCCGCACGCCGGAGCCCGGCCGCCGCCGCCCGGCGCTGGAGGAGGATTGGGTGGAGCCGCCGCCCGCCATGCGCCCCGCCGCGGAAGCCCCGGCGCCGCGCGCCGCGCCCCCCGTCCCCCCGCCCCCGGCCTGGCCGGAGCGTGGCGGCGGCCCGGGCCGGGCCGAACCCCGGCTGGACTGGCCCCGGACGCCCCGCTGAGCCACCCCGCTTGTCCGCCCACCCGCGGCAGGGCTTGATGGCCCCCTTCATCCAGGAGTCCGGCCGCATGGGTCTTGTCACGCGCGGCGCGCCGCCGGCCTGCCGGCCCCGCCGATGACGGGCGCCGATCCCCTCGCCGGCCGCATCGCCTTCGTCGCCGCCGCCACCGACCAGGCCGCGGAAGCCCTGGCCAGGCTGGAAGCGGCCTATGGCAATGCCGCGCTGGACGATGCCCGCATCGTGGTGGCGCTGGGCGGCGATGGGCTGATGCTGGAAACCCAGCACCGCATGCTGGGGCGCAACCTGCCGGTCTATGGCATGAATTGCGGCAGCGTCGGCTTCCTGATGAACGAGTTCCGCCTGGACGGGCTGATGGAACGCCTGGCCGCCGCCCAGGCCGCGGAACTCCACCCCCTGCACATGCGCGCCTTCGTGGGCGAGGGCCCGCCGGTGGAGGCGCTGGCGATCAACGAGGTCTCCCTGCTGCGGGAAACCCGCCAGGCCGCCAAGATCCGCATCCTGGTGGATGGCAAGGAGAGGCTCTCGGAGCTGATCTGCGACGGCGTGCTGGTCTCCACCCCCGCCGGCAGCACCGCCTACAACCTCTCCGCCCACGGCCCGATCATCCCGCTGGGCGCCAACCTGCTGCCGCTGACGCCGATTTCCGCCTTCCGCCCCCGGCGCTGGCGCGGCGCCCTGCTGCCGGCGGAGGCGGAGGTGGTGTTCGACGTGCTGGAGCCCGCCAAGCGCCCGGTGGCCGCCGTGGCCGACTATACGGAGGTGCGCGACGTCCGCCGGGTGGAGGTGCGGGAGAACCGCGCCGTGACGCTGACCATGCTCTTCGACCCCGACCACGGCCTGTCCGAGCGCATCATCGCGGAGCAGTTCACGGTCTGACGGGGGGGAAGCCGGCGGGGCGGCGCGGTTGACGCCAGCCCCCTCATCTGCGATCCGCCCCCGGTCGCTGCCCGCCCCCTCCGGCGCCCGACCCAGGAAGCATCGAGTCCCGCGCGCCCATGACCGCCGCCGCCCCCGCCCCCCTCGTGCTGGCCCTGCCGAAGGGGCGCATCCTGAAGGAGCTGCGCCCCCTGCTGAGCCGCGCGGGCATCGAGCCCGCCGCCGATTTCCGGGACGAGGACAGCCGCCGCCTGCGCTTCGAGACCAACAACCCCGGCCTCGACGTGGTGCGGGTGCGGTCCTTCGATGTGGCGACCTTCGTGGCCCATGGCGCGGCGCAGATCGGCGTCTGCGGCGCCGACGTCCTGATGGAATTCGACTACGACCAGATCTATGCGCCGCTCGACCTCGGCATCGGGCGCTGCCGCGTCTCGGTCGCCGAACCGGCGGCGACGGCGGGGCACCAGGACATGGGCGCCTGGTCCCGCGTCACGGTGGCGACGAAATACCCCACCATCGCCCATCGCCACTTCGCCGCGCGCGGCATCCAGGCGGAGGTGGTGCACCTCAACGGCGCGATGGAGCTGGCCCCCTCCCTCGGCCTGGCCCGCGTCATCGTTGACCTGGTGCAGACGGGGTCCACCTTGAAGGCGAATGGCCTGGTCGAATCGGAAGTGATCGCCTCCGTGACATCCCGTCTCATCGTGAACCGCACCGCGCTGAAGACCCAGCCGGAGGCGATCGGCGCCTGGATCGCCCGCTTCCGCGCGGCGCTGGCGGAAGGAGCCGCCGCGTGAAGCGCCTTGCCACCACCGATCCGGGCTTCGAGGCCGCCTTCCAGGCCCTGCTGGACGAGGCGCGGGACACCACCGCCAAGGTCGATGCCGCCGTTGCCGGCATCATCCAGGCGATCCAGGCGGAGGGCGATGCCGCCCTGCTGGACCTGACGCGGCGCTTCGACCGCTGGTCCCCCGCCGATGCCGCGGCCCTGCGCGTGACGGAAGCCGAGATCGAGCAGGCGACCGCCGGCATCCCCGCCGAGCAGCGCGACGCCCTGGCGCTGGCGGCGCAGCGGATCGAGGCCTTCCACGCGGCGCAGCTGCCGCGCGACATCGCGCTCGACGATGGCGCGGGCATTGCGACCGGCATGCGCTGGGGCGCCATCGATGCGGTCGGGCTCTATGTCCCGGGCGGCAAGGCGGCCTACCCGTCCTCCGTCCTGATGAACGCGCTGCCGGCCCGCGTCGCCGGCGTGCAGCGCATCGCCATGTGCGTGCCCACCCCCGATGGCGTGCTGAACCCGCTGGTGCTGGCGGCGGCCCGCCTCGCCGGCGTCAGCGAGATCTGGCGCGTCGGCGGCGCGCAGGCCGTCGCCGCGCTGGCCTGGGGCACGCGCTCCATCGCGCCGGTCGATCGCATCGTCGGGCCCGGCAATGCCTATGTGGCCGAGGCCAAGCGCCAGGCCTTCGGCCGCGTCGGCATCGACAGCATCGCCGGCCCTTCGGAGGTCGTCATCCTGGCCGATGGGCTGAACGACGCCGATCACGTGGCGCTCGACCTGCTGGCCCAGGCCGAGCATGACGAGGCCGCGCAATCCATCCTCATCACGGACGAGCCCGCCTTCGCCGATGCCGTGGTGGCGGCGGTGGAGCGGGCGCTGGAGACGCTGCCGCGCGCCGCCATCGCGCGCGCCTCCTGGCAGGCGCATGGCGCGGTGATCGTGGTGGAGGGCTGGGACCAGGCCGTGGCGCTGACCAACCGCCTGGCGCCGGAGCACCTGCAGATCATGGTGGAGGATCCGCGCGCCCTCTTCGCCCGCATCCGCCATGCCGGCGCCGCCTTCCTCGGCCGGCACTGCCCGGAGGCGCTGGGCGACTATGTCGCCGGCCCCAACCATGTGCTGCCCACCGGCCGCACCGCCCGCTTCGCCTCCGGCCTTTCCGTCTTCGATTTCCTGAAGCGCACCACCTGGGTGGAGGCCTCCGCCGCCGGCATCGCCGCCATCGGCCCCGCCGCGGTGGTGCTGGCGAAGGCCGAGGGGCTGACGGCACACGGCCTCAGCGTGGCGGCGCGGCTGACGAAACAGGACAACCGTCCTTGACCGCGGGCGCCGTGGCGCTCATGTTCCGCGCCGCCTTGCGCCCCCCGCGCCATACCCGGCTTCGTGCCTGACCCCCTGGGCTTGACCCCTGGGGCCCGGCCGGCCTTCACGAAATCGACGAAGGATCTGCATGTCGAAAGAGGACATGATCGAGTTCAGCGGCACCGTGGTGGAGCTGCTGCCCAACGCGATGTTCCGCGTGAAGCTCGACAACGACCACATGGTGCTCGCCCATACCAGCGGGAAGATGCGCAAGAACCGCATCCGCGTCCTGGCCGGCGACCGCGTGAATGTGGAAATGACGCCGTATGACCTGACCAAGGGCCGCATCACCTTCCGCTTCAAGTAGCGGCAAGGCGGGCGTCCCGATGCCCACCCCCCGCCCTTCCCTGGTCCTTGCCTCCGCCAGCCCCCGCCGGCTGGAATTGCTGGCGCGCATCGGCGTGGTGCCGGATCGCGTCCTGCCCGCCGATATCGACGAGACGCCGCGCAAGGCGGAGCTGCCGCGCGCGCTGGCCGGCCGCCTGGCCGTGGCCAAGGCCGAAGCCGTGGCGGCGCAATGCCCGGATTGCCTGGTGCTGGCCGCCGATACCGTCGTCGGCGTGGGCCGCCGCGTGCTGAACAAGCCGGCGGATGCGGCGGAAGCCGCGAAGTTCCTGGCGCTGCTGTCCGGCCGCCGCCACCGCGTCACCACCGGCCTCTGCCTGATCCGCCCCGATGGCAGGCGATCGAGGCGGGAGGTCGTGACCATCCTCGGCTTCCAGCGCCTGACCGCGGCGCAGATCGAGGATTACGTCGCCGCCGGCGAATGGCAGGGCGCGGCCGGCGGCTACCAGATCCAGAAGCGCGCCGAGGCCTTCGTGCGCTTCCTGTCGGGCAGCCATTCCAACGTGGTCGGCCTGCCGCTGTTCGAGACGGCGCAGCTGCTCCGGGGCGCCGGCTGGCTGACCCCGTGAGCGGGGCCGACCGCATCCTGGTCAGCGCCTCCCCGGGCGAGCGCCTTGTGGCGGTGCTGCGGGATGGCGGATTGCACATGGCGGCGATCGACCGGCCCGACCTCCCCGATGGCGTCGGCGACCTGCATCTCGGCCGCGTCACCGCCGTCTCCGCCGCCATGAGCGGCGCCTTCGTCGAGATCGCGGGTGGCGAGACCGGCTTCCTGCCGGAAAGCGAGACCCCCCCGCCCCGCCGCCCCATCGGCAAGGCGGTCAGCGAGGGCGAATGGGTCCTGGTGCGCGTGACGCGCGCCGCCCAGGGCGGCAAGGGCCCGCGCGTGACCATGCGGGTCGCCGACCCGCCGCCGCTCCCCACCAACCGCAAGCCGCAGTTGCTGGCGCGCGGCCCCGGCGCGGCGGAGCGCCTGGCCCGCGCCTTCCCGGCCCTGCCGGTGGAAACCGACAGCGCCACCATCCTGGGTGCCCTCGGCCGCGACCGCGCGCGCCTGGTGCAGGGCCGCGCCTTCGACGAGGCGACCGAATCGGCCCTCGCCGAGCTGGCCGAGCCGGTGGTGGAGCTGCCCGGCGGGCTCCGCCTGCACATCCACCCCACCCCGGCGCTCGTCGCCATCGATGTCGATGGCGGCCGCGCCGCCGGCCTCGGCGATGCGGTCGCCCATGCCCGCGTGAACGAGGCCGCGGCCGTGGAGGTCGCCCGCCAGATCCGCCTGCGGAATCTGTCCGGCGCCATCGTGGTGGATTTCGCGGGGATGCCGATCCGCAAGCGCCCGGGCCTGCTGCCGCCCCTGGAACGCGCCCTGGCGGGCGATCCACTGGAGCCCGCGCTGATGGGCGTGACGCGGATGGGCCTGGTCGAGATCATGCGCCGCCGCGTCCATCGCCCCCTGCATGAGGTGCTGGGCAGCCCCATCTCCGCCGTGACCCGCCTGCTGGCCGCGCTGCGCTCCATGGCGCGGGATGCGGCGGCCCGGCCGCAGGTGCCCCTGGCGCTGGTGGCGGGGCCGGAGGTGGCGGAAGCCGCCGCCCGCCTGCCGCTGGCGCTGGCGGAATACCGCGCCGCCACCGGCCGCCCCCTGGCGCTGCGCCGCGACCCCCTGCTGCGCCCGGGGCAGGAGAGAATCGAGGAAGACCGCGGATGAGCCAGGACCCGCCCCGCCGCCCCGGCGCCCGCCGCTGCCCCATCTGCAACCGCGCCCCCGCCCGGCCCGGCAGCCCCTTCTGTTCCGACCGCTGCCAGCAGATCGACCTCGGCCGCTGGCTGAACGGCGACTACGCCGTGCCGGTGAAGCCGGAACCGGATGCGGATGAGGAGGAATGACCCGCTGAAGAGGGGGTGGACAGCCCAGATCGCATTCGCTATCTCCCGCCTCCTCTACGGCGGGCCGGTTCACCGGCCTTGGCTTGGGCCCAGGTAGCTCAGTTGGTAGAGCATGCGACTGAAAATCGCAGTGTCGCTGGTTCGATTCCGGCCCTGGGCACCATACATTCCTCGTAGCCTTTCTGATCAAGGGGTTGGGCTGCGGTTTCGTCCCACTCTGGCGTTCCAGCGCCAGGTGGGACTTTTTCTTTGCCGGCGGCG
This sequence comes from Falsiroseomonas ponticola, assembly GCF_016805305.1. Lineage (GTDB taxonomy): Bacteria > Pseudomonadota > Alphaproteobacteria > Acetobacterales > Acetobacteraceae > Falsiroseomonas > Falsiroseomonas ponticola. The sequence goes on from NZ_JAERQN010000006.1 coordinate 246,953, forward strand.
TCCTCGGCCATGCGCTTCATCGCGCTCTGCGCCATCACCCGCTGCGCCGCCTCGCGGGTGTAACGATCAACTTCCTTGAGGGTCCGGTGGCCTGTCACGGCCATGATTTCGTGCGCGCTGCACCCCAGCTCCGCCAGGCGGCTTGCAGCGGCCTTGCGGAGGCCGTGGGGCGAGCACTCGGGCAGGCCAGCAGCTCGGCACCACCGCCTGAACTGGTTGCCGAAGCCGTCCGGCGTATAGGCCTTGCCGGCCTGGTTCCGCAGGAAGGCCAGGGCGCCGATCGCGCTGCCCTTGGGCGGCGGAGGCAGCGGCGTGGCATCGATGATGCGCTGCAACTCGGGAATGACCGGGATGGACAGCCGCACCGGCTTGCGGCGGCGGCCCTTCACCTGCGTGAAGGTCAGGACGCCATCGCGTAAGTGCTGCGTCCCCAACGCCACCACATCGCTTCGCCGCTGGCCCGTGTAGAGCAGCAGCGCCAGCGCCAGGCGCGGCAGCGTGCCGACCGGATAGGCGGCCTCGAATCGCTCGACCTCCGCCATGGTCCAGGCGTGGAAGCCATCAGGATTCGCGCTGGGCAGGTAGGCCACGCGGGCCGCTGGGTTATCGGCCACGAGCCCGGCCTCGACGCCATGCCGGAAGGCGGCCCGCAGGGCTTTCAGCAAACCATTCGCGGCTTCCGGCGTGTCGGCGCGGGCATCGCGTATCTGCACCAGGTGGCGGGCTTCCAGGCGCGCGGCCGGCTTGTCGCCATGCGCCATCCGGAACCGGTCGAGGATGCCGCGGCGCACCCGCTGGGACCGCTCATCCATCGCGCGGAAGGCCGCGCTTCCGTAGTAGGCGACCACCAAGGCATCGACACTGCCGGGTGCGATCGCCCGCACGGGCGCCTTCGGCGGCACCGGCTTCGCGTCGATGGCGCGGCGATACTCAGCCTCGAAAGCATCGGTGCCAGGCGTCTCGTGAAGCCGCACCTTGGGCTTGCCGGGCAGGCGCAGATAGGTGCGCACGTTGCCGTGCCGGTCCTTGTCCTGGACCGTGAATTTCCAGCGGCGGGGGCGTTCGATCATCCCGCATCGTCCCATGGATTGGCGCCGCTGGCGCAGCCGGTGGCGGCCTTCCGGTCCTCGACCCATGCATCTAAGTCGAAGCGATCCCACCCCTTCACGCCCCGCGTGACGGCAACCGGCATCGGCATGCGGCCGGCGGCCACTTCGGCATCGAAGGTCGAGACACCCAAGCCCAGATAAAGCGCGGCCTGTTCGCGGCGAAGGATACGCGGCACGAAGGGCAAGGCGGCGACGCTGGTCATTGGGTTCCCGGATGAGAGGGCGGGCGGCCCGGCCCGACCGGGCCGCCCTTGGTAGAGCCTCTTTCCCCTCGCCGTTCATGCCGGCCCCGCCGGGCCAGCGAGGGGATACGCGCTGAGGCCGCGCGCCAGAGAGCCCCGGCGGTGGCCGTCTCTCAGGCCTGGCCGGGGTTCCGCCAGGCGCCAATCGGCGACACGGCGCCGACGCCGAAGTCGTGCACCACCCGCATCGTGATCCCGAGCTGTTCGGGCTTCACGAAGCTCTCGACCTGCGGCTGGCCGTTGGTCCCGGTCAGCGTCGCAAGCTCCAGCACCGGCGACGTGGCCGGATCGCCGAACAGGAGCCATTGGTTGCCCGTCAGGCGCGGCTCCACGACCAGCTCCATCTTGCCGGCGAAGGGGTTCACGCCATCGACCGTGGCCGGCGATATCTCCGCCAGCACCTTTTCGCCGGCCGTCTCCTGGGCGGGACCGACCACCAGGTAACGCGGCCCATTGGAGACCACGACGCCGTTCAGATCCCGCTGCACCCGCATGGCAGTGCGACCAAGGGACAGGGTGCTCACATTCAGCTCCGTCCCGGCAGCGGCCAGGTTCCCGCGCTGGGTGCGGAACAGCGGGTTGCCGTCCGCCATCGTCGGGCCGGCGCCGGCATTCGCGGCCAGCAGCTCCACGAAGGTATCGGCCTCGGTATTCGCCGCCGCCCGCCCCATCACGTTGACCGCGGTGAAGGCGGAAAGATCGTCATTCACCAACGCCTGGCGCGAGAGATTGAACAGCTTCGCGTAGGTGATGACGCGATAGGTCTCGGCGCTTTCGAACCCAGTGCCCTGCTTGACTTCGCCACCCTCATTGATCCGGTCGAGCTTATCGACACCCGCGAAGCGAGCCACGCTCAGCGCCCGGAAGTCATTCGTCTGCCGCATGCGCATCACGCGACGCAGACCGCTGCTTGCGGGCACGAACGAATCGAGCAACGCCCGCCGGCTGGCGTTGATGAGCAGGATGGGAAAGTCGCTGGTCGTATGCATCGACCGGGTGATGACCTGGTCCGGCGCCATGCCGCGCGTGGAGACGCCACCGGCCGCCAGCAGCTCCGCCGCCATGTCCGGGATGCGCAGCGCCATGAACTCGGCGGCACGCTCGCTCGGCGTGCCTCCAAGGGCGCGGCAGAAAAGCGCCTCGCCCATGGCTTCGGCCATCCGCGTGGTGCGATCGGCGCCGCCCCGCGTGTCGACACGCGGCCCGCTGGGCGCCTGCGGCGTGCGGGCCGCCAGCGCATCGACGAAACGCGTTGATGCGGCATCGATGGTGGCGCCGCTCTCGACCAGCTCATCGGCCAGCGCCGCGTCGAGGCCCAGCGCACGGGCTCGGGTCTGGATTTCCCGCACACGATGGCGCTCCGCGCGGGTGATGACTTCGGGGGAAGCGCTGCCGCCCCCATGGTCCTGGGTGGTGGTGGTGTTCACGGTAGTCTCCTGGTGTGCGGGCGCCGATGCGGCCGCCCTGGTGGTGGAGGGGGTTGTGGGGATGGCCGTGCGGACGCCAGCGCCGGCATCGGCGGGGACGGGCACGAAGCTGACTTCCAGCAGCTCCCAGGCGCGCGCCTCGCGGCGCGGCACGTTGCCCTTGCGGTCGATCGTTTCCCAGGCCGTCACCCGGTAGCCGACAGAGACGCCGCCTTGATGGCCGGCGGCTACCTTGGCCTCGATAGCGCGTCCCTCGGGTGAACTGCGGTCGAAGCGAAGCGTGGCGACGATCCGCCCCGCCTCGACGCGCGCGCTGCCGGGCACGACGCTACCGACCACGGACCCGACCACCGCTTTGTGATCGGTCAGCAGCTGCACCAGGCCGGCGTTAGCCCGCGCCAGATTGCAGCCCATGCCCGGCAGCACTTCTTCGAAGCGCTCCCCGGTGAGCACGTCGTAGCGAAGCACCGGCGCGGGGGTGGAAAGCACGGCCACGACCGTGCCCGTGACCGGATCGTAAGTCCCAGGCCCGAAGGTGGCATCGGCGGTCATCATGCTACCGCTCACTGCCGGGCTTCCTTCGCGGGAAGGGAGGATGAGAAGAAGGCTTCGATCGGGTCCTCTTGCGGCGCCTCCGCCAGGTCGGCCAGTGCGACCAGCAGCGCGGCCAGCTCGCGCATATCCGGCGGTGCCAGGCGCGCGGCGAAACCCTCTCCTCCACCGACCACGACCAGCTCACCGTTCGGCCGCAGCGCGACACCAGCGGCCGGCAGGCCGATGGCGTCCATGAAGCCCGTGGGCACGGGGAAGAAGGCGACCTTCCCTGGAGGGATCAGCGCTTCAGGCATGGGGGGCACCCGCACGCTGCGCCAGGGCGCGCTCGACGGCGCCGGTGACGGCGTGGACGAAGTCGTCGCCCGCGATGGCCTCGGGCGGCGCGTTGATCGTCACCTCGATATGCTGCGGCGCCGATGCGGCGGCGGCCAGGATCGCGTCGAGGTGGACGCGCTGCGCCTCCGTCTTGCGCAGCTTGACCGCGACCTCCAGCAGCACCGCGGCGAGGCTCGCGGCGTCATCGAAGGACCCGATGCGCAGCGCCACGCCGTTGCCATGGACAAGCCACGCAATCTCTTGCTCGGGCGGCGAGTAGTAGGCGCGACCGTGCCCGGAAGCGCCATCATCGATGAGGCTTCGGAACTCGCAGGAAGGCAGGTCGAGGTGTAACCAGCTCCTACGCCTCTCATCGTCGTTTGCGGCCTCTCGGCCTTGTGCGGCACTCATGATGGATCTCCGTTGCGTGGTGTCAGGATTCGGCAGCCGGCAGCGCCGCCAGGCCGCGGGCCAGCCGATCCATGATCGGCAGCAGGGGCACGGACACGGTCATGAGCGGCGCGAGTTGGGGTAGCGCCTCGTGCAGGCGCGCGGCGCTGATGAGCTGCGGCCGGACGATCGTCTCCGAATGTCCCCCGAACTCGCGAAACGACACGCCGACGACCAGCCACGGGTGCTGCTGCTGTTCGGCAGCGAGCGCCGACAGGCCATCCGCGCCACGATCGGCGGCAGCAGCGAGCAACGACGCGAATTCTTCCAGTGCCGGCGTGGCGGCTCGCGCCGCGTGACCGGCCGGCGTCACATGCAGCCCGTTATCGATCATCCGACGAGCCACACCGACCGCAACAGCCTGCGCGAAGGTGAGGCGCGCGTGCGAGCCTGCCCCGGAAGTGTCGAGATGCGCCCTTCGGATGGTGTCGGTCACGGTCTGGCGGGGCAGCCCGAGAGCCTCGGCAACATCGCCGGTCGTGAAGTCGCTCCTACGGAAAACATCGGAACGCATGGGATACCTCAATGCAAGACAATTGCTTGCTTACCGCAGTTGCACGCAAACAAGCAATCGTCTTTTTTCGCAGCGCCGTGCTACCTGCCGATCGCGTCCCCCGCCACCGATGCCGCCAGCCGCGCATCGGGCGTGTCGCGGCCCCCGGTGACTTTCAGCAGCACCATGGCCTTCGCCGTCCGGCCCATCCGCGTGAAGGCGCGGGTGCCGGTGATGGTGGCGAGGGCGGCGCAGCGGCGGGCGACCAGGTCGAGGCCCGCCGCCAGGTCATCGCTGGCGACCTGGAGCTGGTCGCCGGCCTCCAGCCAGGCGTCGCAGGCCTCGATCAGCGCGGCGTCCGATCTTCTCAGGGCCTCGAACATGCCGGCGGAGGCGCGCGGCGCCAGCAGGCGGGCGGCATCCTCCGCCATGCTCGCCAGAAGCTCGGCTTCCGCCTCATTCAGGCCGGAAGTCGCGTGTTCCACGAACAGCGCCACCGCGGCGGCCTTGGCGGCGAGGCCGGGCATGCCCGCGGCCGGGCGCGCGGCCATTTCGTCAATCGCAGCCTCGAAGCGATCGAAGGCCGAATCGACCGCGTCGGCGAGCTGCGCCACGTCGCCGCCCTGGCCCTCGGCGGCGCGCCAGCCGGCTTCCATGGCCTCCCGTTCCTCCCGCCAGGCGCGGCAGGCATGGTCGTGGAGGCGCAGCAGGACGGCGTCGGCATCGGCCAGCGCGGGCGGGGCACCGACCACCGGCACCAGGGCGGCAGGGGCGGCGACGGCGGCCAAGAGGCCGCGGCGGGATGCGGCGCTCATGCCTCGCCCCCGATTCGCGCCAGGGTGAGAGGTTGCAGGGACGCTTCGGCGTCGTCGTCATCCTCGACCGGGTCCGGCTCGCAATCCGGGTCGCCGTCGAGGAGGTCGAGGAGGAAGATCAGCCGATCGATTTCGCCCGCGATCCGCGCGCGCAGCTCGGCGAGGGAGGGAGGGGTGCGGGTCTTCATGCCGGCAGCCTCCGCGACGCGGCCGGGCGGGGATCGGCGGCGGGCAGCAGCCGCAGGCCATCGGCGAACACGCTGGCGGCCAGGTCGTATTCGGCGGCGAGGACCTGGTGCCCGGTCTCCTCCCGGATTTGCCAGACGACGCGCATGGCCTTCGCCAGCATGCCCGGCAGGGTGGTGGCGGGGGTGGCGGCCAGCCGGGCCACCAGGTCGTCGCGCTCCACCGCGGCGGCCTCATACTCGGCTTCCGCCACGGCCTCGGCGGCGTCATCGCCCGCCAGCTCGGCGACCGTGTGCTGGTCACAGGCGCGTTCCACGGCGGCCTCCGCGTGGCGCAGCTCCTCCGCCAGGGCGAACAGGGCGGCATCGCCGGCAGGGGTGTGGGTTGAACTGACACCCTTCCCCGCCGCGGGGAGGGGCAGACTGACCATCAGGGCGGCGGGCGCGGCCAGTGCCCTTCTGTTCAGCGTGATGGTACGAATGGCGTCAGCCATGATCCGGGCTCCTGGGCCTGGGTTGCGGTCAGGCCGGGCGGGCGGGCTCCTACCCCCACACGCTCGGCCGATCCCCGGCGGTTCCGCTTGGAACATCACGGGTGATGTGCGAGACATAAGGCGCGACGAAACTCGGCGTCAAGCGCCACGCATCATGGATGATGTTTGAAGCATGATATCGGCGAAGCAGATCAAGGCCGCGCGTGTCTTCCTCGAATGGGAGCAGCGCGACCTCGCCGAACGCTCAGGCCTGTCGCTTCCGACAATCCAGCGCATGGAGAAGCATGGCGTCGAGCGCAGCTCGGCGGCCAACGCGATGAAGGTGCAAACCGCCCTGGAAGCGGCCGGCGTCGAATTCATCGCGGAGAATGGCGGCGGCGCCGGGGTGCGGCTCCGGAAGCCGCAGGCCTAGCCTGGCGCCAACCGTCACGGCTGGGGTGACAGTCGCGCCTGCATCCGTTGCCGTCAGCACAACGCTTGCCGGGCAACCATGGGGGAAGGCCCCTCGGTTGCGTGCGCTGGCAGGCTGCACCTCCATGATGGAGGCGCAGCCCCATCACTGACCACCGGCGCCGGCAAGGCGTTCGCTGAAGCGCAGCAGCTCGGCCGATAGCGCATCCTCGCAGGCCGAGGCCTGGACGGGGTCGAGGACATGATCGCGCGGCACGGCCATGAGGGCGTCGCGCAGCTCCCGCACCCACGGCACCAGCACCGCGGCCACGGCCTTGCGCTCCACCAGCTCACCGCGCCTCACCTTCAACTCGATCTCGGCGAGCTGCCGCTCGGCGGCCAGCTTCAACGTCCGCTCGGCAACCAGGGTGGGGCTGGCATCCTCCCGGCCTGGTGCGGCCGGCGCGGCGTCCTCCGCCTCGGGCACCCTATGTTCAACCGAGGGTGCCCCCGTGGTTTGCAGGGCGGGGTCGAGGCCTTGCGCGCGGTGCGCCTGGTAGGCGTCGAAGTCCACCAGCCCATCGCGCCCCACCAGCCCCCAGGCCCTCGCCTGGCGCGATACGGTCGATTTGTGAACACCGATGCGCCTCGCAATTTCGGTGATTGTCGTCTTGTCCATCGTTACTTTCCTTGTTGCGCAACAGGGGCACCCCTTGTTGCGCCGTTGCACCCTTTTACTACCTCGCAACTAGCGAACTCGGGCGCGTTTGCACCCCGTATTGCGGTGGCGGCGGGAGGGACCCATCACGGGGTGCCCCTCCCCGCCACGGGCCGGGCCTCGATGGCGCGGGCGAGCGTGCGCAGCTCCGCGACCAGGTCGGACTTGTCGGCGTGGAAGCGTTCGGGATCGCGTCGGTCGGGCACCAGGCGCCGCACCCGATCGGCGAGGGCCTCCAGCGAAGCCGCCAGGGATGGGGCCGGACCGTCTAGGGTGCCCAAGGGTGCCCATGGGTGCCCATCTTTCCGTAAGGGCGCATCACGCTCGCGCACGCGCGTGTGGGGCATAATCGGAATCATGGGCACCCATGGGCACCCTGGGCACCCTCCATGGTCCGAAGGCCTATCCCCTGGATGAACCGATAGCCCCGTATCTCTTTGAAGCGTAAGCGATCTTGCTTCTCGGCCCAGCCCCGGAAGCGATGACGCGATGCCGCTTGCTCCCCGTTCTTCAATGCCCATGCGTTGAAGTCGGCCAGCAGCACGCCGGGTTGCTCGGCCAGGTTCGGGTCGAGGATGCAGCGCTCCGCCACCCAGGCCCCGAAGGCGTCCTGAGCCTGGAAGTATTCTTCCGTCGCGGCCTGCACCGCCGCCGGCTTGCCGAGGCCGAATTGCTGCCATTCCAGGCAGCCATCGATCATCCACCGCAGGATGCCGGACCACTCCGCCCGCAGCCTGGCGGGCAGCGTCGGGTCGGGCCGCTCCGGCTTGTGCAGGAAGGGCACGATGTTGAAGCGGCGCCGGGCCGCGTCATCCACGTTCTTGAGCGCGGGCTTGTGGTTGCCGCTGATGGTGAGCTTGAAGCGGGGCAGGAAGGTGAAATTGTCCTGCCTCATGAAGCGGGCCGTGATCGGGTCCCCGCCGGTCAGGGCCTTGATGCGCGCCTCCGCCCACGCCTTCCCTTCCTCGGTCTCCGTGGTCATCACCAAGCGCGCGCCGTGGAGCATGGCGAGGTCGGTGGAGTGCTTGTCGCCATAGGCCGCGGTGAAGGTGTCCAGCGCGGCCGTGGTGCCGTAGCTGCCCATGATCCCCGCCATGGTGTTCAGCAGCACGCCCTTGCCGTTGCCGCCGGGGCCATAGACGAACAGCAGCGCATGCTCTCGCGTGTCGCCAGTCAGGCCGTAGCCGAACCACCGTTGCAGGAAGGTGATGAGGTCCGCATCCCCGCCCGTGGCCTGGTGCAGGAAGGCCAGCCAGGCCGGGCAGGCGGCATCCTCGGCCGGCGCCACCGCAACCGCCTTGGTGATGTGATCCGCCTGGCGCGCGGGCCGCAGCTCACCCGTGCGAAGATCCACGGTGCCGCCCGGCGTGCCCAGCAGCCAGGGGTCGGGGTCCCAGGTATCGGCCAGCGCGGCCACCTGCGGATCGGCCATGGCATGCCGCTCGACACCCGAGGCGAAGGCGGCCCGGCCGGCGGAGAGAATCGCCTTGTCGTTGTCGGTGCGTGCCGCGGCCTCGCGCGCCGCCACGCGCGCCCAGGCGAAGGCGATCTTGGTCTTCTCCCGCCGCCAGATGGCGCCGTCCCAGCGGAACCAGGCGCCGCTATCGTGGCAGTAGCGCAGCACCTTGCCGTGCCGGCGCATGAACAGCTCCGCCACCGCATCCTCGGTCACCAGCTCGGGCCAATCCTCCGGCGGCTCGGCCGGGGCGGCCTGACCACGCGAGGGCGGCGGCGTGCTGGCGCCGATCGACGGCTTGGGAGGTGCTGGACCACCCCGCGCCTCACTGGCGGGCGCCGGCGGCCTCTCCGCCGCCCAGGGAAGGGGCTTCCAGCCCAGGGACGCGGGATCGATGCCCATCTGGTCGCACAGCCACAGGCCGGCTTCCCTGGCGCCTGGCGCGCCACCCCAGGCGATGACCACGTCAATCGGGCTGCAGGACTCCCCTGTGCCGAAGTCGTGACCGCCCAGCAGGGGATGCAGGGACAGGTCCTCTTCAAGCCCGCGCCCCAGGTCGCGCGACGCCACGCGCCACGCCCCGGTGCCGGCTTCCTCCCTCGCCGCCGGCCCGAAGATGGTCGGAACCCAGCGCCCCAGCTCCGCCAGCGCGCGCTTGTTGACCTCGACGAAGAAGGCGCCGGCCTTGCCGGCAGGCGCGCGGGTCGAGGCCGGAGGGCGTTCGCCCTGGCGGCGCGCGACGGGGGCGGGCTGGGCCACGGCCAGGGGCTTCGCGGCGGGCGGCCGGGATGCCGCCTCGCGCTCCCGCGCCGGCATGGCACCCGCGGCCCGGATGACGGCCTCCGCCGCCACCAGGAAGGCCCGGATGCCGCCCTCCGCCACCACCGGCAGGGCGGACAGGGCGACGGCCTCCGGGCTGGCATGCGACCAGGTGTAGGGGGCGCGGGTGTCGGGGTGGATGCCGAAGGCGACGAATTGCTGGCCCTCGCCCAGGATTTCGACTTGGCATTTGGTGCCGTCCGGCATGAACAGCTCGGGCGTTGATGCCTTCCGCATCGGCGCCTCCGCCCGGTAGCAGAACAGCACCTTGGGCGCGCGACCCACCCGCCGGAGGGGCGAGGGACCGACCATCACCGACGCCAGGGCCTCGACCTGCCCCGCCAGCTCGGGCACGGGCACGTCGATATCGATCGCGACCAGGTCGCCGCACAACAGGCCGGTATTCGTGCAGCGCGGTTGATCCCGCTCCCATCGCCGAATGGCGTCGGCATCGGCCTCGGCACAGGCGCGCGCCCAATCCTTCATCGTCGGGCGCTTCCCGGCGGAGGGACCGCCCATGTCGGGCGAAGAAACGGGCACCGGCCGGAAGCCATTGGCGTGAACCGCCAGCCGCAAATCGGTGGGGTTCATGGCTTGAAAATCCGTCTCGCCGGTGGGACACTCGCCTCCGGAAGCCCAGGTTTTTCCTGGTCCTCCGTATGGTCCCACCAGGCGCTAGGGGGCTGAGTTACTTGGCCTTCGCCACGCCGGCCCTGGGCACCATCCATCCCCCTCCTCATCATCACGGCCACCGGCAGGGAATTCCCTTGCGCGGTCGCGGCGCTTCGTTGACCGTTCGGTGACCCGGGATAAGGACCGTCCGCCTTGGCCTATGCGCTGCAGCAGCTGATCAACGGCATCAGCCTCGGCATGATCTACGGCCTGATCGCGGTGGGCTACACCATGGTCTACGGCATCATCGGCATGATCAACTTCGCCCATGGCGACATCTTCATGATCGGCGCCTTCGTGGCGCTGACCGCCATGGTGATGCTGATCTCCGGCGGGCTGATGGAAGGCCCGGCCGCCATCCTGCTGGTGCTGGCCATCTCCATGGCCTTCACCGCGCTCTATGGCTGGACGGTGGAGCGCATCGCCTATCGCCCGCTGCGCGGCAGCTTCCGCCTGGCGCCGCTGATCTCCGCCATCGGCATGTCGATCGTGCTGCAGAACTTCGTGCAGGTCAGCCAGGGCGCCCGGGTGAAGCCGCTGGAGCCGCAGCTGCCCGGCGGCATCGAGCTGATGCGGGAAGGGAGTTTCGTCGTCCAGCTCTCCTACATGCAGATGCTGATCATCGCCTCGACTCTCGCGGTGCTGGCGATCTTCACCTGGCTGGTGACGCGAACGCCCCTCGGCCGCGCCATGCGCGCCTGCGAGCAGGACCGGAAGATGGCATCGCTGCTCGGCATCGACACCGACCGCACCATCAGCCTGACCTTCGTCATCGGCGCGTCCCTCGCCGCCGTCGCGGGCACGCTCTATTTGCTGCGCTATGGCGTGATCGATTTCTACATCGGCTTCCTCGCGGGGGTGAAAGCCTTCACCGCCGCCGTGCTGGGGGGCATCGGGTCGCTGCCCGGGGCGGTGCTGGGCGGGCTGCTGATCGGCCTGATCGAGACCTTCTGGTCCGCCTATTTCTCCGTCCAGTACAAGGATGTCGCGGCCTTCTCCATCCTCGCCATCGTGCTGATCTTCATGCCGACCGGGCTGCTCGGCCGGCAGGAGGTCGAGAAGGTATGAAGGAGTTCGGCCCCGCCCTGCGGGACGCCGCCAAGGCCACCGCCATCGCCTTCGGCCTCTTCGTCGTCATGGTCGGGCTGCGCACCGATGTCAGCCCGACCGGCGCGCTGTTCCTGCGCACGCGCTGGGCGGAGCTCGCGATGCTCTGCGCCCTCGTCTTCGCGCTCCGCCTCGCCATCGGCCTCTGGGTCACGCCGCGCTTCATGGCGCAGGCCGGCGGCTCGCTCGCCGGGCCGCTGGCCAGGGCCGGCGCCCTGTTCGGCACGGGACTGCTGCTGGTGGCCGTGGTGCTGCCCGCCATCCCGGGCATCGGGCGCTACGAGCTCGACCTCGCCATCCTCGTGCTGACCTATGTCATGCTGGGCTGGGGGCTGAACATCGTGGTCGGCCTCGCGGGGCTGCTCGACCTCGGCTACGTCGCCTTCTACGCCGTCGGCGCCTATTCCTACGCGCTGCTGGCGCAGTATTTCGGCCTCTCCTTCTGGGTCTGCCTGCCGCTGGCCGGCATCCTCGCGGCCTTCTGGGGCATCCTGCTCGGCTTCCCCGTGCTGCGGCTGCGCGGCGACTACCTGGCGATCGTCACGCTCGCCTTCGGGGAGATCATCCGCGTCGTCCTGCTGAACTGGGTGGAGCTGACGGGCGGGCCCAACGGCATCAGCGGCATCCCGCGCCCCACCTTCTTCGGCCTGCCCTTCAGCATGTCCGGCGGCCCCGGCACCTTCGCCGGCTTCTTCGGGCTGGAACCCAGCCCGACGCATCGCGTGGTCTTCCTCTACTACCTCATCCTCTGCCTGGCGCTGCTGACCAACTGGGTCACCATCCGCATCCGCCGCCAGCCCATCGGCCGCGCCTGGGAAGCGCTGCGGGAGGATGAGGTCGCCTGCCGCGCACTCGGCATCAACGTTACCACCACGAAGCTCACCGCCTTCGCGCTGGGCGCCATGTTCGGCGGCTTCGCCGGCGCCTTCTTCGCCACCCGCCAGGCCTTCATCAGCCCGGAAAGCTTCACCTTCATCGAAAGCGCCATCATCCTGGCGATCGTGGTGCTGGGCGGCCTCGGCAGCCAGGTCGGCGTCGCGGTCGCGGCCATCGTGATGATCGGGGGGTTCGAGCTGTTCCGCGACCTCGATGAATGGCGGATGCTGGTCTTCGGCGCCGCCATGGTCGCCATCATGGTGCTGCGCCCCCGCGGCCTGGTGGGCTCCCGCACCCCCACCGTCGCCCTCGGCCAGCGCCGCGCCATCGGCGCCGAGTATGTCGGCGAGGGCCGGGGATGAGCACGACCCTCGCCGCCGACATCCTCCGCGTGGAGGAGCTGACCATGCGCTTCGGCGGGCTACTCGCCGTCGATCGCGTCAGCTTCGAGGTGCCGCGCGGCACCATCACCGCGCTGATCGGCCCGAACGGGGCCGGCAAGACCACGGTCTTCAACTGCATCACCGGCTTCTACCGCCCGACCGGCGGCGCGGTGCGGCTCTCGACGCAGGAGGGGCGGGAGGTCGTCCTCAACACGCTGAAGGACCACAACATCGCCCGCGCCGGCGTCGCGCGCACCTTCCAGAACATCCGCCTCTTCGCCGGCATGACGGCGCTGGAGAACCTGCTGATCGCGCAGCATGGCCCGCTGCACAAGGCGACGGGCTTCGGCATCGGCGCGCTGCTCGGCATCTCCGGCTACAAGGCCGCCGAGGCCGCGGCCATCGAGCGTGCCGCCGAATGGCTGCGCGCCATCGGCCTCATCGCCCGCGCCGATGATCCGGCGGGCTCGCTGCCCTATGGCGACCAGCGGCGGCTCGAGATCGCGCGCGCCATGTGCACGCAACCCTCGCTGCTCTGCCTCGATGAGCCCGCGGCCGGGCTGAACCCGCGCGAGTCGGACGATTTGGCGCGCCTGCTCCTCTCGATCCGGGACGGCACCGCGACCAGCGCCGCGCCCACCTCCATCCTGCTGATCGAGCACGACATGGGCATCGTCATGCGCATCTCGGACCATGTCGTCGTGCTCGACCACGGCAAGAAGATCGCGGAAGGCCCGCCCGCCGCCATCCGCCAGGACCCGCACGTCATCGCCGCCTATCTCGGGGAGGCGGAGGAGGAATGAGCGCGGCCGCTCCGATGCTGGAGGTCCAGGACCTCCGCACCTTCTACGGCGCGGTGGAGGCGCTGAAGGGCGTCTCCCTCCATGTCGATCCCGGCGAGATCGTGACGCTGATCGGCGCGAACGGCGCCGGCAAATCGACCCTGCTGATGAGCCTCTGCGGCGATCCCCGCGCGCGATCGGGCCGCATCCTGCTGGAGGGCGAGGACATCACCGCGATGCCCACCCACCAGATCATCCGCCGCGGCGTCGCGCAGTCCCCCGAAGGCCGCCGCATCTTCCCGCGCATGACGGTGCTGGAGAATCTGATCATGGGCGCCCAGGCCATGGGCCATGATCCGGCGCCGGAGCTGGAGCGCGTCTTCGCCCTCTTCCCCCGGCTCAATGAACGCCAGGCGCAGCGCGGCGGCACGCTCTCCGGCGGCGAACAGCAGATGCTGGCCATCGGCCGCGCGCTGATGTCGAAGCCCCGGCTGCTGCTGCTGGACGAACCCTCGCTCGGCCTGGCGCCGCTGATCTCCCGCCAGATCTTCGCCGCCATCAAGGCGCTGAACGAAAGCGAAGGCCTGACCGTGCTGCTGGTGGAGCAGAACGCCAACCAGGCGCTCCGCCTGGCCCATCGCGGCTACGTCCTGGTGACGGGGCGGATCACCATGAGCGGGTCGGGGGCGGAATTGCTGGCGCGGCCGGAGATCAGGGACGCGTATCTGGGCGGGGGGCATTAGGCCCAGCCGGCCATCGCCCTGACCTCCGCCGGGCTCCGCCCCGCCTCCCGCAACGCGCGCACCGCCAGCGCGCCGTCGCGCTTCGCCAGGCGCCGGCCCTCCGCATCCACCAGCAGGGCATGGTGGCGATAGGCGGGCTCCGGCCAGCCCATCAGCGCCTGGATCAGCCGGTGCAGGTCCGTCGCCGGCAGCAGATCCTCCCCCCGCGTCACCACCGTCACGCCATCCCGCGCATCATCATGGGTGACGCAGAGGTGGTAGCTCGCCGGCACCTCCTTCCGCGCCAGCACCACATCGCCGAAGCGCGCGGGGTCGCAGCGCAGCCGCCCGCGCCCCTCCTCCTCGAAGTCCAGCGCCCCCACCCGCGCCACCGCTGCCGCCATGTCGAGTCGCAGCGCGAAGGGGTCGCCCCGCGCCATCCGCGCCTCCCGCTCCGCCGCCGATAGCCGCCGGCAGGTGCCGGGATAGAGCGGGCCATCCGGCCCCTGCGGGGCGCCGCCGCTCGCCGCGATCTCGCGGGCGATCTCGGCCCGGGTGCAGAAGCAGGGGTAGAGCAGCCCCATCCCCGCCAGCCGGTCCAGCGACAGCCGGTAATCCGCGAAGTGCCGCGACTGCACGCGCACCGGCCCATCCCAGTCGATTCCCAGCCAGCGGAGGTCCTCCTCGATCGCCGCGGCGTATTCCGGCCGGCAGCGGGTGCCGTCGATATCCTCGATCCGCAGCAGGAAACGCCCGCCCGCCTGGCGCGCCCGCTTCCAGCCCGCCAGGGCCGAATGGACGTGGCCGAGATGCAGGAAGCCGGTCGGGCTGGGGGCGAAGCGCGTGACGATCATGGTCATCCCCGTCATCCTGCCCATCTTCTGCTGCAACGCGAAACGGGACCGATGGCATGAGGGATGAGGAGGAGGGCCCGCGCTGGGGCCCGGCCGCGGGCGGCGCGCCCGATGCGCTGGTCGTGCTGCTGCACGGCGTCGGCGCCGATGGCTTCGACCTGATTGACCTGGCCCCCGGCTGGGGCAAGGCCGTGCCCGGCGCGCTCTTCGTCTCCCCGCACGCGCCGGAGGCCTGCGACCTCGCCCCTTACGGAAGGCAATGGTTCAGCCTGCAGGATCGCCGGCCCGTCGCCATCGCCGCCGGCGCCGATGCGGCCTCCGGCGCCCTTTTCGCCTGGATCGACGGGCAGCGCGCGGCGCTTGGCCTGGGCTGGGACCGGGTCGCGATCATGGGCTTCAGCCAGGGCGCGATGATGACGCTGCGGGTCGGCCTGCACCAGGCGCGCCAGGCCGCCGCGCTGCTCGCCTATTCCGGCGCCCTGCCCTGCCCCGTCCCCCCCGGCCCCGGCCCCGCCGTGCTGATCGTGCATGGGGAGGAGGATGAGGTCGTGCCCCCCGGCGCCAGCCGCAACGCGCTGGCCGCCATCGAGGCCGCGGGCCTGGCCGTGGAGGCCGCCTTCCGCCCCGGCCTCGGCCACGGGATCGACGAGGCCGGCATCAGCCTGGGCGCGCTGGCGCTGCAGAAGGCGCTGGGGCCGGCCGCATGACGGGGCGATGAAACATCGGAGATCGCCGGTTGCGCAGCCCCCTTCGCACTGGCACAAAGACCGGGACATCGCAGCTAAGCCACAGGATCTGGGGCCTTACTGACGTTGACGGCCCCAGGACTGGGTGCGCTGCCATTCTGAGGAGTGGCGCTTGCCTGATGGCGGACACTTCGTTCCAGGGCAGTCCTTCCCCGCGCTCGTCCTGAACGCGGACTTTCGCCCCTTGTCCTACTTCCCGTTATCCGTCTGGGCCTGGCAGGATGCGGTGAAGGCGGTGTTCCTGGATCGCGTCTCGGTCCTGTCGGAATACGAGGCGGAGGTCCATTCGCCGCGCATGACCATGCGCCTGCCGAGCGTGATCGCGCTGAAGGAATACATCCCCGCCGCTCGGCGCCCGGCCTTCACCCGCTTCAACGTCTTCCTGCGCGACAGCTTCGCCTGCCAATATTGCGGCAACCCGAAGCCGACCCAGGACCTGACCTTCGACCACGTCATCCCCCGCAGCCGCGGCGGGCGCACGACCTGGGAGAACGTCGTCACCGCCTGCGGGCCCTGCAATCTGCGCAAGGCCAACAAGCTGCCGCGGGAATGCCAGATGGTGCCCCGCCTGCCCCCCCGGCAGCCCACCAGCTGGGAGCTGCAGGAGAACGGCAGGTCGTTCCCGCCGAACTACCTGCATGAAAGCTGGCGGGACTACCTCTACTGGGATTCCGAGCTGGAGAATTGAGGGGCCTCGCGCCCCTCACGAATCCGCGGTGATGTTGGCGCGGCGGATCACGGCGCCCCAGCGCTCCAGCTCCTCCCGCTGGTAGCGCGCCAGCGCCTCCGGCCCGCCGCCGATCGCCTCCACCCCGTTGCGCTCCAGCGTCGCCCGCGTCTCCGCCTCGTTGAGGGAGGCCGCGAGAATGCCGGACAGCCGCTGCGTGACCGGCGCGGGCAGGTTGGCCGGGCCGAACATGGCCCACCAGCCCTCCGCATTGATCGCGGGCAGCCCCTGCTCCGCGAAGGTCGGGACGTTGGGCAGCAGCGGGCTGCGCTGCGCGCCGGTGATGCCGAGGCCGATGAGCTGCCCGGCCTCGATCTGCGAACGCACGAACTGGGTGTGGTAGAACATGGCGTTCAGCGTGCCGCTCAGCGCATCCGTCATCGCCTGCGCGCCATCGCGATAGGGCACATGGGTGGTGCTGGTGCCCGTCGCCTCGCTCATCACGGCGTGGTTGAGGTGCCCCGCCGTGCCGGTGCCGGAGGTGCCGACCGAGAGCGGCCGCGCCTTCGCCATCGCCACGAACTCCGCCATGGTCCGCGGGCCGAGCTGCGGCCGCACCACCAGCAGCAGCGCCGTCTTGGAATGCAGGAACAGCGGCGTGAAGTCCCGCACCGGGTTGTAGGCCAGGTTCGGCATCAGGTTCGGGTTCACCGCATGGGTGCCGATGGTGCCGAGCAGGATGGTGTGCCCATCCGCCGGCGCCTGCGCCACGGCGGCGGAGCCGATGGTGCCGCCGGCGCCGGAGCGGTTGTCCACCACCACGGTGTGCCCGCCGAGCCCGCGGGAGATCTGCCCCCCGATCATCCGCCCGATGATGTCGGTGCTGGTGCCGGCCGCGAAGGGCACCACCAGTCGGATCGGCCGGTCCGGCCAGGCCTGGGCGCGGAGCGTGCCCGGCGCGGCCAGGGCGGGCAGCGTGATCGCGGTGGCCAGCAGGCTGCGGCGGTTCATGGCAGGTCTCTCTCCCGGTTCGGCGCCCCCGGGATCGCACGCCACTCCGCCATCCCGCAAGACGGCGTCAGACCCGCTCGCTGACCTTGATCGCGACCTTGCAGCCCGCCTTGATCGCCGCGCTCAGCAGCCGGTAGGCCGGCGCCTGCTCGGCCTCATGCTCCAGGCCGATGTCGCGATGCTCCAGCTCCTCCGCCCGGAAGCGCTCGATATCGGCGCGCAGCGGCGCCTCGTCATCGCCGAGTGTCTCCGCCTGGGCGCGGTAGTGTTCGTCGATCGCTTCCTCCACCGCCACGGTGCAGGCCATGGCGGCGCGGTGGCCGAGCAGCGCCGTCGCCGCGCCGAGGGCGAAGCCCGCGACATGCCAGACCGGCAGCAGCGCGGTCGGCCGCACGCGGCGCTTGGCGATGAGCCCCGCGAAGGTGTCGAGGTGCACCTGCTCCTGCGCCTTCATGTGTTCCAGGATCGGCCCGTATTTCGTCCGCCCGAGCACCGCCAGCTGGCCCTCATAGATCCGTCGCGCGCCGTATTCGCCGGCATGGTCCACGCGGATGGTGCGCGCGACATACTCCCGCGGCGTCGGGTCCCCGGGCAGGCGTCGCTCGGCGGTCTCTCGGTTCGGCATCAACCCCTCCGTGCGGCCCGGCTGAAGGCGAAGGCCGCCAGGCCCGCCGCATAGATCAGGTTCATCGCCGCCATGGAAAGGGGGAGGCCCGGAATCAGGTAGGTGGCCTCGTCGCAGGGCTTGTTGGGCGCGGGGTTCAGGCTGCGCAGCAGGTCGTCCACGCTGGCGCCCGCGGCCACCGGCGGCGCCTGGCAGGCCGGCAGGGGAGAGGGCCACCAGCCCTGCTCCACGCCGACATGCAGCACCGCGATGGCGCCGGAGACCAGCACCGCCAGCCCAGCCGCCCGCAGCGCCCAGACCCGCCACCGTTCAGGCAGGAAGGCCGCCGCCACGGCCAGCGCCGCCGCCACCCAATAGGGCCAGCGTTGCCAGAGGCAGAGCGCGCAGGGCGCCAGCCCCGGCCAGCGTTCCGTGCCGAGGGCGATCAGCGGTGCCGCGGCGGCGAAGCCCGCCACCATCAGGGAGGACATCATGCCGGCTTCTTCCCCCACCCCACTCCCCGCCGCAACGGGGCGGGGCGGACAGAGACATTTCGCAAAACGCGCCATCGGCGCGCCGGGGCGATTACGCCCGACGCCCTGGCGCGATAGCCTGTCCGCCGCTGGAAGCGGGAGACAGGTTGATGCTGACCATCTGGGGCCGGGCGAGTTCGTCCAACGTCATGAAGGTGCTTTGGCTCTGCGAGGAACTCGCCATCCCCTTCACCCGCATCGATGCCGGCGGCGCCTTCGGCCGGACGAAGGAGCCTGACTACCTCGCCAAGAACCCCAACGCGCTGGTGCCTACGATCGAGGAGCCGGACGGCTTCACGCTGTGGGAGAGCAACAGCATCTGCCGCTACCTCGTCCGCAAGCACGCCCCCGGCCATGCGCTGCATCCCGCCGATCCACGCCAGGCCGCGAATGTGGAGCGCTGGATGGACTGGCAGCTGGCCTCCCTGAACCGGCCGATGACCACGGTCTTCTTCACCTATGTCCGCATCCCGGAGGCCGAGCGCGACTGGCCCGCGACGCACAAGGCGCGGGCGGAGGCAGAGGCGCTCTGGGCCATGGTGGATGCGGAGGTCGCGAAGCACCCCTATCTCTGCGGCGAATCGCTGACGCTGGCCGACATCGCGCTCGCCCCCTACCTGCATCGCTGGTTCGCCATGCCGATCGAGCGCGCGCCCATGCCCGCGCTCCGCGCCTGGTACGACCGGCTCGCGCAGCACCCCGGCTTCCAGAAGCACCTCGCCGGCCCGCTGGTGTAACCCGGCGGTCCAGGGTCGCCTTCGACCCTGGCGAGGGTGTTCAGGGGGAGCAGCGCTCCCCCTGCATCGCCCTACCGCGTCGCCCCCGGCGTCCAGGTCACATCCCCCGTCCCGTTCCCGTTCAGCCGGCGGGACAGCACGAAGAGGTGGTCCGACAGCCGGTTGAGGTAGCGGATCACCGCCGCATTCACCGCATCCGCCGCCGCCAGGGCCACCACCTCCCGCTCCGCCCGCCGCGCCACCGTCCGCGCCAGATGGGCATAGGCGGCGCCGGGCGATCCGCCGGGCAGCACGAAGCTGCGCAGCGGCGGGATATCCGCGTTCATGGCGGCGATCTCCGCCTCCAGCCGCAGGCACTGGCCATCCGTCACGCGCAGCCGGTCCTCGCCCGTGCCGGGCACGCAGAGATCGGCGCCGAGGTCGAAGAGGTCGTTCTGGATGCGCCCGAGCATCGCATCCGCCTGGCGGTCCCCGGCCAGATGCAGGCGCAGGATGCCGATGGTGGCGTTCACCTCATCCACCGTCCCATAGGCCGCGACCCGCAGCGCATCCTTCCGCACGCGGGACCCGTCGCCCAGCGAGGTCTCCCCCCCGTCGCCCCCCCGCGTCGTGATGACGTCCAGCTTCACCATCGGCGATCTCCTTCGAGGCGAAAGCTGATATCGACCGCGGCAACCGCAACGACCGGCTGCCCATCCCGCGCGGCCGGCTGGAAGCGCCAGTTGCGCACCGCGCGCAGCGCCGCCTGGTCCAGCGCCTGGAAGCCGGCGGACTGGTCCACCGCCACATCCACCACGCGGCCATGCTGGTCCACCTGGACGCGCAGCCGGACGCGCCCCTGCTCCCCGCGCATCCGGCTGGCATAGGGGTATTCGGGCGGCGGGTTGGAAGCCCCGGCCAGCGGCCGCGGCGCCGTCACGGCGCCCAGCGCCTGCGCCCCGGCCATGGACAGCGGCGCGCTCGCCTCCCCCGCGCCGCCCGTCGTGGCGGCGGGGCTCGCGGCAGCGGCGGCGGGCGCGGCCTGGGGCGCCGGGCGCGGCCGGGGCGGCGTGGGGCGCTGCGGCGGGGCCGCGAGCTGCAGCGGCCGGGGCGGCGGCAGTTCGAAGGCGGGCGGCGGCGGCTCGGGCTCAGGCCTCGCCTCCGGGGCGGGCGCCGGGGGTGGGGGCACCGCCTGCGCCACCATGATCGGCGCTTCAGGCGGCGGGCGCGGTGCGTCAGGCGGCGGCACGGCCACCGGCTGGGCGGCGTCCGGCGGCGCGGGCGGCGCCACCGGGGGCGCCACCGGGGGCGCCACGGGGGGCGCCGAAGCGGCGGGCTGCACGGGTGGCGGCGGGGGCGGCGGCACCGGCAGCGCGGCCATGGTCACGGGCGAGGCCACCGGTGGCGGCGGCACGGGCGGGGCCGGCGGAAGGGCGGGCATGTCGGGCAGCGCCGCCACCGGCGGCGGCCCGGGCGGGGCCGGCACGCTGGCCGGCGCGGCGGGGGCGGCGGCCTCGGCATCCGCCGCGTCGCTGTTGCCGGGCATCTCCTCGCCCCAGACCAGCGCCACGCCCTGTTCCAGCGGCCTCGGCGCCTCATCCGGCGTGCGGTCCACCAGCAGCGCCGCCGCCAGCGCCGCATGGCCGGCCAGGGACAGCAGCAGGGGCCAGCGCCGGCCGCCGGTCACAGCACCAGCACGCCCTGGTGCTTGGCCTTGCCCTCGGGCTCGACATGGATGGTGATGACGGCGGATTCGAGTTCCGCCTTCAGCGCGGCCTCCACCCGGTCGCAGATCTCATGCGCCTGCGTCACCGTCATGTCGCCCGGCACCACCAGGTGGAATTCCACGAAGGTGAAGCGCCCGGAATGGCGGGTGCGGAGGTCATGCGCCTCGATCGCGCCTTCCGCATGGGTCGCGACCAGGCTGCGGATGCGGCCCAGCGCCTCTGGCGCCACCGCCTCATCCATCAGCCCGCCCACGGATTCGCGCATCAGCTGCCAGCCGGAGAACAGGATGTTCACCGCCGTCAGCGCCGCCAGCGCCGGGTCGATCCAGGCCTGCCCCGTCAGCGCCACCAGCGCCACGCCGACGATGACGCCGCCGGAGGTCACGACATCCGACAGCAGGTGCCGCGCATCCGCCAGCAGCGCGGGCGATCGGGACGCCCTGCCCCGCCGGAACAGGAAGGCCGACCAGCCCGCATTGATGCCCGTCGCGATGGCGGAGACCAGCAGGCCCGGGGCCGCCCCCTCCAGCACCCGCGGCGCCTGCCAGGCGCCCCAGGCCTCGTGCAGGATCAGCACGGCGGCGACAATGATCAGCGCGCCTTCCAGCACGGCGGAGAAATACTCCGCCTTGGCATGGCCATAGGGGTGGTCCGCATCGGGCGGGCGGGCGGAGACGCGGATGGCGGCCAGCGCCGCCAGCGCCGCCGCCACGTTCACCACGGATTCCACCGCATCGGCGAAGAGCGCGACGCTGCCCGTCAGCCACCAGGCACCCGCCTTCAGCCCCAGCACCGCGATCGCGATGCCGACGCTGGCGGTGGCGATGGTTTCGACGCGGGTCATGCCTGGCATCAGGCAGCCACGCGCGAAGGGTCAGCGGACAAGGGATGAACTCCTGCGGAGGCCGATTGATGCCGCGCCGGGGTGCGTTCCCGCAACCCCGGACCCGCTCATGCCAGCCCCGCAGCTTCCTAGACGGAGAAGTACTTGGCCCGCGGGTGGTGCAGGACGATGGCGCTGGTGGATTGCTCGGGATGCAGCTGCCATTCATCGGACAGCGTCACGCCGACGCGATCCGCCTTCAGCAGCCGCAGCAGCCCTTCCTGGTCCTCCAGCCGCGGGCAGGCGGGATAGCCGAAGGAATAGCGGCCGCCGCGATAGCCCTGGCTCAGCATCTTCTCGATGTCGCGGTCATCCTCCCCCGCGAAGCCGAGTTCGGCGCGGATGCGCTTGTGGACGTATTCCGCCATCGCCTCCGCCATCTCCACCGACAGGCCGTGCAGGTAGAGGTAGTCCTGGTAGCGGTTGTCCTCGAACCAGTCGCGCGCGATGTCGGAGGCCTTCTGGCCCACCGTCACCACCTGCAGGCCGATCACGTCGCGCGCCTCCGGCCCATCCTCGATGTCCCGCAGGAAGTCGGCGATGCATTCGCCGTCCGGCTTGGGCTGGCGCGGCAGGGTGAAGCGCCAGGCTTCGGTGATGCCATCCTCCTCGAACAGCACCACGTCATTGCCCTGGCCGGCGGCCTTCCAGTAGCCGTAGATCGCCTGCGGCTTCAGGATGTTGTCGGCCTCCGCCAGCGCCAGCATGCGCTTCAGCACCGGGCGCAGCTCCTGCTTCGCCCAGCCGATGAAATCCTCCAGCGAGCGCCCGGCCTTCCGGAAGCCCCACTGGAATTGATAGAGGCTGCGTTCGTTGATGAAGGGCACGATGGCCTTGGGCGCGGCTTCCATCACGCGCGGCCCCCAGAAGGGCGGCACGGGCACGGCGCTTTCCGCCGCCACGCGCCGGCGGCGTTCCTGCGCGTAGTTGACATCGACGGGCGCGAAGCCGCGCGGATCGGCCTGGCCGAGCGTCCGCTTCTCGTTCTTCGCCTTGCCCGCGCGCTTGGTCTGCAGCGCGGCCAGGTAGTCGTCGAAGCCGTTGCCCATCACCTTGTCCATCAGGTGAAGGCCGTCGAAGGCGTCCCGCGCATAGGCCACGCGCCCGCAGGCGTAGGACTTCACGCAATCATCCTCGACATAGTTGCGCGTCAGCGCGGCACCGCCCAGCAACACGGGCAGGTCGATCCCCTGGCGGCTCATCTCCTCCAGGTTCTCGCGCATCACCACGGTGGACTTCACCAGCAGGCCCGACATGCCGATGGCATGCGCCTTGTGGGTCTTCGCCGCCGCGACGATGTCGTTCAGCGGCACCTTGATGCCGAGGTTGACGACCTTGTAGCCGTTGTTGGTCAGGATGATGTCGACCAGGTTCTTGCCGATGTCGTGCACGTCGCCCTTGACGGTGCCGAGCACGATCGTGCCCTTCTCCTGCCCCTCGATCTTCTCCATGTGGGGCTCGAGATAGGCGACGGCGGCCTTCATCGTCTCCGCGCTCTGCAGCACGAAGGGCAGCTGCATCTTGCCGGCGCCGAAGAGGTCGCCCACCACCTTCATGCCGTCCAGCAGCACGTCATTGATGATGGAGAGCGGCGTGAGGCCCTTGGCCAGCGCATCCGCGAGTTCGTCATCCAGCCCCTTGCGGTCACCATCCACGATGCGGTCCTTGAGCCGGCCCTCCACCGTCTCCGCGCGCTTCTTGCCGGTGGTATCGGCGGCCTTCCGGCCGGAGAACATCTCCAGCACCTTCTGCAGCGGGTCATAGCCCTCGCGGCGGCGGTCGAAGATCAGGTCCTCGATGACCTGCACTTCCTCCGCCGGGATCTGGTGCAGCGGCTTGATCTTGGAGACGTGGACGATGGCGCCGGTCATCCCCGCCTTCACGGCGTGGTCCAGGAACACGCTGTTCAGCACGTGCCGTGCCGCGGGGTTCAGGCCGAAGCTGATGTTGGAGAGACCCAGGATGATCTGGATCTCAGGAAATTCCTCCCGGATCATGCGGATGCCGTCCAGCGTCCAGACGCCGAGCTTGCGGTCATCCTCGTTGCCGGTCGCGATGGTGAAGGTCAGCGGGTCGATCATCAGATCGGACTGCGCCAGCCCGTGCTGGTTGCAGGCGAAATCGACCAGGCGGCGCGCGATGCGCAGCTTGTCCTCCGCCGTCTTCGCCATGCCGACCTCGTCGATGGTCAGCGCGATGACGGCCGCGCCAAACTTCTTCGCCAGCACCAGGCGTTCATGCGCCGCATGCTCGCCATCCTCGAAGTTGATCGAGTTGATGATCGGCTTGCCGCCATGCAGCTTCAGCGCGGCCTCGATCACCGGCGTTTCGGTGCTGTCGATCACCAGCGGGGAGTTCACGCTGCTGGTGAAGCGCCGGATCACCTCGTTCATCTCCGCGATCTCGTCGCGGCCGACGAAGGCCGTGCAGACATCGAGGCTGTTCGACCCCTCCGCCACCTGCTCCCGCCCGATGGCGACGCAGCCATCCCAGTCATGCGCGGCCTGGCGCTCGCGCCAGGCCTTGGAGCCGTTCGCGTTGCAGCGCTCCCCGATCGAGAAGTAGCTGTTCTCCTGCCGCAGGGATGTCGCGGTGTAGAGGCTGGCGACGGAGGGCACCCAGACCGCGTTCCGCTTCACCGGCGCCGGCCGCGCCTTGGCGCCGCCGAGCTTCCGCAGCAGCCCATCCAGCGCCTGGATATGCGGGGTGGAGGTGCCGCAGCAGCCGCCGATCAGGTTCAGCCCATCCTCCAGGATGAAGCGCTCCATCCAGGAAGCGAGTTCGGACGGGCCGAGCGGGTAGTGTGTCTTGCCATCCACCAGCTCCGGCAGCCCCGCATTGGGCTGCACGCTCAGCATCCCCGGCCAGTTGCGGCTGAGCCAGCGGATATGCTCCGCCATCTCCTGCGGCCCCGTCGCGCAGTTCAGCCCGATCAGCGGCACGTCGAGCGCCTGCACCACCGTCGTCGCCGCGGCGATGTCGGGGCCGACCAGCAGCGTGCCCGTCGTCTCCACCGTCACCTGCACGAAGATCGGGATGTCGGACTTCGCTTCCGCCTTCGCGATCTTGCAGGCGTTGACGGCGGCCTTGATGAACAGCGTGTCCTGGTTCGTCTCCGTCAGCAGCGCATCCGCGCCGCCCGCGATCAGCCCGCGGCACTGCGCGACCAGCGCGGCTTCCAGCGAATCATAGTCGATGTTGCCGAGGCTCGGCAGCTTCGTCCCCGGCCCGATATCGCCGATCACCCAGCGGTGGCGCCCATCGGCGAAGCTCTCCGCCGCCTCCCGCGCCAGCTCCACGCTGAGCTTGTTGATCTCGAAGGCCTTCTCCTCCAGCTCGAACTCGCCGAGCGTGACGGGGCTGCCGCCGAAGCTGTTGGTCAGCACCATGTCCGACCCGGCCTCGTAGTAGCTGCGATGGATGTCGCGCACGATGTCGGGGCGGGAGAGGTTCAGCACCTCCGTGCAGTTCTCCTTGCCCCAGAAATCCTTCTCGACGTCCAGCGTCATGGACTGGATGCGCGCGCCGAAGCCGCCATCGCAGAGCAGCACCTGGTCGCGAAGCACGTCGAGGAGATGGGGGCGCGAGGTCATGCGGTTTTCTCTCAGCGGATGGTCAGGTCAGAGGGCGATGGCGTGCGTCGGCTGGGCGAAGCCGGCGACGCGCCGGGCAGGCCAGAGCCGGACGGCCAGCGGCCCCGGGACCTCGATGGGGGAGGAGAGCGTGCAGCCGGCGGCACCCAGCCAGCCGGCGATGGCGGAATCGTCGAAGCCCGGCCAGCGATGCGCATGGCGCTGCAGCAGGTCGGCCCGCCCATGCGGCGCCAGATCGGCGATGATCAGCGTGCCCTCGGGGTGCAGCACGCGGGCGGCTTCCGCCACCGCGGCGGCCGGATCCTCCGCGTAGTGCAGCACCATCTGCAGCGCGACGGCGTCGAAGGCGCCATCGGCGAAGGGAAGCCGGTACATGTCCGCCTGCCGCACCGCGGCGCGGTGGGCGATGCCGCGCTCCGCGATGCGCGCGCGGGCCAGCGCCAGCATGTCCCGGCTGGCATCGACGCCGAGCGCCCTTTCCACCCGGTCCGCCACCAGCTCCAGCAGCCGCCCCGTGCCCGTGCCGATGTCGAGCAGCGCATCCGCCCGCGGCGGCAGCAGGCTGACCAGCGCCTGTTCGATATCCCCGGCCGGCAGGTCCAGCGCCCGCAGCTCGTCCCAATCCATGCCGCCCTCCCGGAAGGCGGCGGAGGCCGCGCGGGCGCGCTCCGCCGCGATGCGCGCCGCGGCGCGGCGATCGGCGGCCAGGCGGGGGTCATCCTCCGGCAGCCGGGCCAGGATCATCCGCGCCACGCCGGCATCGCCGGGCAGCTGGAAATAGGCATTGGCGCCCTCCGGCACCCGCTCCAGCAGCCCGGCCTCCACCAGCAGCTTCAGGTGGCGGGACAGGCGCGGCTGGCTCTGCCCCAGCACGTCGCAGAGGTCGCTGACGCAGAGCGCGCTGCGCGCGCAAAGCGCCAGCAGGCGAAGCCGGGTCGGCTCGGCAGCCGCGCGGAGTTGCGTCAGAAGGTCGTCCATGGCTTGCAAATGACATAAACATATCCTTATGTCCAGTGCATGGCATGGTCCCTCGACGCGCGAATCCCCCTCACCCTCCTGCCCCCGGGCGGGGACCTGGCCGCATGGCTGGCCAGCGGCAAACCCGCGGCCCTGCTGGCGGAAGCCCCGCCCGAGCCGCTGCCCCCCAACGCCGTGGCCCAGGTGAGCTTCGACCCGACAGGACCCTCCCACGCCGCCTCCTGCAGCTGCTGCGCCGGACGCAGCGCGGCGGCGGCGGCACTGGACCGGCTGTTCCAGGCACGGGTGCGCGGACAATGCAGGTGGTTCGACCGCGTCGTGGCAGTGGTGGAGACGGAGACCGCGCGGGCGGAGGTGGAAGCGGCACTGCGGGAGGATGCGGTGACGAGCGCGCGGTTCAGGAAGGCGTAGCAGGGGGACGCCGTCCCCCTGCACCAGCCTGGCACGCAGGGGGACGCCGTCCCCCTGCACCCCCTGCCAGGGTCCGGCGGGACCCTGGACCGCGGGGACTAGGCGATGACCGCTTCGGCGGCGCCCAATCCGCTGATGGACACGCGCAGCGCGCCAGAAGCGGGCACCGCATCACCCAGGCCAGCCACCACCAGCAGCGCGCCAGCCGGCAAGCCACCCCAGCCGCGCGCAACCTCGGCCGCCTCGGCGAACAGCGCCGCGAAGTCGAAAACCTCGCCCCGGCGGCGATGGCCGGCCGGGCCGATCGCCACGCGCACCGGCGCCTCGGGCATAGCCCTGCCGCGCCCCGCCACCACCAGGCCCAGCCGCGCCAGGTCGGCCGTCAGCGCCAGCCGCTCCGTGGGCGCCTCGGTGAAGCGGGTGGAGGACAGGTCGATGGCCGGATGCACCCGCGCCAGCACCGGCGGGCCCTCCCCCAGCGCCTCCGCCAGCACGCCCACCACGGCGGCGCTCGCCACCCCATGGCGCAGCATCCCGGCGGCGATGGGCGAGCCGGAGGGCACCAGGCGCCCCTCCACCATCGGCCCCGCCACATCCAACCCGCGCAGCACCCGCAACCCGCAAGGCGTGATGCGGAGCGATTCCAGCACGGCGGCCGCGATCTCCTCCGCCTCCGCCAGGCTGGCCGGCGCCAGGCCCTCCGGCAGCGCGGCCAGCGGATTGCCGGTCTCGACCGCCTCCGCCAGCCAGCGGGCGGCGCCCTCGATATCCGTCACCATCAGTTCATCGAGGGGAGGCGCACTTCCTCTTCCTCCTGGAACCCGCCGGCCGGCGGCGCATCCAGCGCGGTCGGCGCGGCGGAACCCGCCGGCGCGCCGGAATACAGCGTCTCCGGCAGCCAGGTGACGAGGGCGGGGAACATGTAGACCATGCCCATGCAGAAGACGACGATGTAGATGAAGGGCATGCAGCCCTTGAAGATATCCTCCAGCTTCACGTGCGGCGGCGCCACGCCCTTCAGGTAGAAGGCGGCCATGGCGACGGGCGGGCTCAGGAAGCTCGTCTGCAGGTTCAGCGCGACCAGGATGCCGAAGAACAGCGGGCTGACGCCGAAATCATCCAGCAGCGGCAGGAAGATCGGCACGAAGATCACGATGATCTCCGTCCATTCCAGCGGCCAGCCCAGGATGAAGATGATGACCTGCGCCAGCAGCATGAAGGTGAAGCTGTTCAGCGGCAGGGACTTCACGAACTCCTCCACCACCGACTGGCCGCCGAGGTAGCCGAAGACGGAGGAGAAGATGTAGCTGCCGACGAACAGCCAGCAGACCATCGCGCTGGTGCGCGCCGTCAGGAACACGCTTTCCTTCAGCTTCTGCCAGGTGAAGGCGCGATAGGCGATCGCCAGCAGGATGGAGCCCAGCGAGCCCATCGCCGCCGCTTCCGACGGCGTGGCCAGCCCCATGATGATGGAGCCGAGCACGGAGGCGATCAGCAGCGCCAGCGGCAGGAAGGATTGCGCCAGCGCCAGGAAGATCTTCAGAACCGGGACGTTGCGCTCCTCCGGCGGCAGGCGCGGCGCCATGGACGGCTTGAAGATGCCCACCCCGATCGCGTAGGCGACGTAGAGCAGCGCCAGCGAGATGCCGGGGATGAAGGCCGCGGCATAGAGCTGCACGACGGAAACGCCCGCCGTCGCGCCATAGAGGATCAGCATGATGGAGGGCGGGATGAGGATGCCGAGGCACCCGCCCGCGCAGGTCACGCCGGCCGCGAGCTTCGGGTCGTAGCCCGCGCGCAGCATGGCGGGGAAGGCCAGCAGCCCCATCAGCGTCACCACCGCGCCGACGATGCCGGTCGCCGTCGCGAACAGCGCGCAAGTCACCAGCGTCGCGACCGCCAGGCTGCCCGGCACGCTGCCGGAAGCCAGCTGCAAGGACCGGAACAGCCGGTCCAGGATGTTCGCGCGTTCGATGATGTAGCCCATGAAGACGAAGAGCGGCACGGAGATCAGCACGTCATTCGCCATGACGGCGTAGGTGCGCTGCACCAGCAGGTCGAAGACCCGGTCCTGCATGCCGAGGTAGCCGAAGAACAATCCCATCGCCATCAGCGTGAAGGCGATGGGGAAGCCCAGCATGATGAAGAACAGGAACAGCAGAAGCTGCGTGAGCCCAAGCGCGGCGTCACTCATGGTCAGGTATCCCGGGGATCAGGAATGGGGGTGACGCGGGGTGGGGTCCTGGGAGGCAGGGCCTTGCGCGGATTGAACGGCGCCGAGCACCGCGGCTTCGCCGCCGCGGGCCATCTCGGCGGCCAGCGCCTCGGCGCCCTTGGCTTCCGCCGCGGCCAGGATCTGCTTGTCCAGCTCCTCCACGTCCGACAGGCGCTGCGGCCATTCGCCGGTGCGGATCGCCTGCACGCAGCGCACGGTCTCCACCAGCCCCTGCAGCAGCAGCAGGAAGCCCACCAGCGGGATGAGGAACTTGAAGGGCCAGATGATCGGCCCGTTGGGGCTGAACATGCTGCGCTCGTTCTGCGCCATGCTGTCGGCGAAGAAGTGCCAGCCGGAGATCATGAAGGCGAAGATCGCGGGGAAGAAGAACAGGATGTAGAGGGTGACGTCGAACTTGGCCTGCAGCGCCGGGCTGAAGTTGCGGTACAGGAAGTCGCCGCGCACATGCCCGTTGCGCGACAGCGCATAGGCCCCCGCCATCATGAACAGCGTGCCGTACAGCATGTAGGCGACGTCGTAGCCCCAGGTGGTGGGGGCCGCGAAGAACCGGCGGGCGCAGACGTCATACACGATGACGCCGGTCAGCAGCAGGATGCACCAGGAGAAGATCTGGCCGACCAGGGTGCTGAGGCGGTCGATGCCGAGGAGGATCTGCTGCACGGCGTGCAAGTCTCCGGAATGAAAGCGCCCCGGCCTTGCGGCCGGGGCGCCACCCGCTCAGCCGCGGGCGAAGAAGTGGTTGTAGGACACGGCGGGCGATGCCGTGGCCCGCAGGAAGAAGGCGCCGACGCGGCGGCACCAGTCCCGCTGGCTGTCGCAGACCTTCTTGAAGAAGGGATCGGCCTCGTAGCGCGTCAGCACGCCGTCCCAGGCGCGCAGCTGCGCATCCAGGATGGAACGCGGGGTGGCGCGCACCTGCACGCCCTGCTGGCTCGCCATCGCCTGCAGGTCGCGGGGGTAGCGGTCCATCGCCTTCCACAGCATGTCGGAGGAAGCGGCCTCGGCCGCGATCTTCAGCACCTGCTGGAGTTCCTGCGGCAGCGCCTCCGCCTTCTGGCGGTTGAACAGCACCTCGAAGGATTCGACGGGCTGGCCGAAGCTCTGCAGCATGTAGTTCTTGGCCACGTCCGGGAAGCCGAGCAGGCGGTCGGAGGACGGGTTGTTGAACTCCGCGCCGTCGATCACGCCGCGCTCCAGCGCCGGCACGATCTCGCCGCCCGGCAGCGACACCACGGCCATGCCGAGGGAGGTCGCGACATCGGCGTTCAGGCCGACGGTGCGGTAGCGCAGGCCGCGCAGCTGCTCCGGGTTCTCGATGTTGTTGCGGAACCAGCCCAGCGGCTGGCAGGGCATCGGGCCGGTCAGGTAGCCGATGGCATTCGCCCGGACGATGCCGTGCATCAGCTCCCGGTACAGCGCCTCGCCGCCGCCATGGTAGAACCAGCCGAGGAACTGGTTGGCATCGCCGAACCAGGGGGCGGAGGTGCCGAACAGGCTGAAGGCCGGGTTCTTGCCCCACCAATAGGCCGTCACGCCATGCCCGCCATCCAGCGTGCCGGCGGAGACCGCATCCAGCAGCTGGAAGGCGCCGACCACGGCACCCGCCGCCAGCAGCTCCAGCCGCAGCCGGCCGCCGGAGAGGGTGTTCACGCGGCTGACATAGTCCTGCGCGAATTCATGGAAGATGTCGCGCTGCGGCCAGGTGGACTGGAAGCGCCAGGTCACGGTCTGCGCCCGGCTGACATTGGGGGTGGCAAGCACCGCGGTGCCCACCGCGCCGACGGCGGCGGCCTTGAGCAGCCCACGGCGGGCAGGCACGGACTTGGTCGTCTCGGTCATTGTTTCCTCCAGCGGGACGCCCCTCGCTCAGCGAGTCAGGCACCCGGTTGCTCCCTGATGTCCCATTACGGAAGCCGCGAGGAAACTGCAATGGCCGGTATACCCGGCGCCCGGCTGGTGCCTATTTCGTCACGAAGGCTTTCTCCACGACATAGGTGCCGGGGCGGTTGTTGGCCCCTTCCTCGAACCCCCGGGCTTCCAGCAGGGTCCGCATGTCGGCGTTCATCGCCTCGCTGCCGCACAGCATCACGCGGTCCGTGGCCGGGGAGATCGGCGGCAGGCCCAGCTCCTCGCAGATCCGCCCGCTCTCCAGCAGCGTCGTGATCCGCCCCTGGTGGATGAAGGGCTCGCGCGTCACGCTCGGGTAGTAGGTCAGCTTCTCCCGCACCAGCTCGCCCAGCAATTCGTGGTCGCGCAGGCCCTCGATCAGCTCCCGGTAGGCCAGTTCCGCCACCTGCCGCACCGTATGCGCCAGCACCACCCGGTCGAAGCGGTCATAGGTCTCGGGGTCGCGCGCCAGGCTCATGAAGGGGGCGAGCCCCGTGCCCGTGCCGCACAGCCACAGCGTGCCGCCCGGCGCCAGGTTCTCCGGCACCAGCGTGCCCGTCGCCTTGCGGCCGATCAGCACCCGGTCGCCCGGCCGGATGTGCTGGAGGCGGGAGGTCAGCGGCCCGTCCTGCACCTTGATGGAGAGGAATTCCAGGTGCTCCTCCCAGGGCGGGCTCACCATGGAATAGGCGCGCACCAGCGGCTTGCCCTCCACCACCAGCCCGATCATCGCGAACTGCCCGGCGCCGAAGCGGAATTGCGGGGTGCGCGTGCAGGTGAAGGAGAAGAGGCGGTCCGTCCAGTGATGGACGGTCAGGACTTCCTCCAGGGTGAAGCCGGGCGGGGCCACCGGCAGGGTGGCGGTGTCGGGGGTGGAATCGCGGGTGCTCATGGCGCCTAAATGCGCTGGACCGGCCCACCCTGCAACGTGAAAGCCCGGCCTTCCCGGCCCCGGCGGGACCCGGCGGGAACCCGGCGGGACCCGGCGCCCCGGGGGGGGGGGGCCGCCGCCCCGCCCCGGGCCGCCGCGCCGCCCGCGCGGCGCTCAGGCGGCGCGGATGCCGGCCAGGAAGCCGTCGATATCCGCCCGCAGCGTCGCCGAATCGGCCGATACCAGCTGGATCGTCGCCAGCATGTCGCCGGTCGCGCCGCCCATGGCGTCCGCCGCCGCCGTCACCGCCCCCGTCTCCCGCGACACCGCCTCGGTCCCGCTGGCGGTGCGCTGGATGCTCGCCGCGATCTCCCGCGTCGAGGCGCCCTGCTGCTCCACCGCCGCGGCGATGGTGGTGGAGACCTCGTTCATCTGGGCGATCCGCTGGGCGATGCCCTGGATGGTGGCCACGGCCGCCCCCGTCGCGGCCTGGATCTCCCCGATCTGGCCGCTGATCTCCTCCGTCGCCCTGGCGGTCTGCGCGGCCAGGCTCTTCACCTCGCTCGCCACCACCGCGAAGCCCTTGCCCGCCTCCCCGGCCCGCGCCGCCTCGATCGTCGCGTTCAGCGCCAGCAGGTTGGTCTGGTTGGCGATGCCGCTGATCAGCCGCACCACGTCGCCGATCTTCTGCGCCGCGGTCGCCAGCCCCTTGACGTTCGCATTGGCCGCCTCGGCCTCGTCCACCGCCTCGCCGGCCATCAGGCTCGCATTCCGCACCTGGCGCGACACCTCGGCGACCGAGGTCGTCAGCTCCTCCGTCGCCGCCGCCACGGTCCGCACCTCGCCGCTCGCCTGCTCGGCCGCGGCGGCGACATTCGCGGCAAGCTGGCGGGTCTCGCCGCTGGTGCCGCCGACGGTATCGGCCGCGCGCGCCATGGCGGCGGTGGAGGCGCCGACCCGGCCGAGCGTGTCGTTCACCGCGCGGTCGAAGCGCTGGATCAGCCCCTCCATCGCCGCCACGCGCCGCTGCCGCGCCTCCTCGGCCGCCGCGCGCTCGCGCTGCACCTCCCGCGCCTCCAGCGCGTTGCGCTTGAACACCTCCAGCGCCCGGGCGAGTTCGCCCACCTCGTCCCGCCGCGTGGCATGGGGCACCGGCGTGTCCAGCCGGCCGCCCGCCACCTCCCCCATCGCGGCGGTGATGCGTTCCAGCGCCACCAGAACGTGGCGGCGGAACAGCCAGGCGCCGATCACCAGCGTGGCCAGCGCCGCCGCGGCCAAGCCGGCCACGAGGAGGAGCTGCATCCGCGCCGCCTGCAGCGATTCCTGGCCGATCCGCCGCATCTCCGCGATCGCCGCGTCGCGCAGCCCGAACATGACCGCGGCGGCCGAGACGCTGCGGTTCCAGCCCGCGACGTCGCCGGTGAAGCCGCGCCCCGCCCGCGCTTCCGTGCTGACCTGGTCGAAGAAGCGCTTGGCCTCCGCCACCCCGGCCATCGAGGTCTCGTAGGCCTGGCGGATGGCCGGCGGGCGCGTCTCGGCCATGGCCGCGGCGCGCAGGCGCGCGGCGGTCAGGTCGAAGGCCCCGCGCCCGGCCTCGGACCGCGCCAGTTCGTCCGGCGTGATCGGCCGGTTCTGCCGCAGCGGCCCGCCCACCGGGATGATGTAGCTCGACAGCGCCTCCCGCAGGTCGAGCACCGATCGCGCCAGGCCGGCCATGTCGCCGATCCGCGCATCGGCGGCGATCACGCGCTGCTCGACGATGTTCATCGCCTCGTTCAGCGGGGCCTGCATCCGCACATTGCTGCCCGACAGCGCCGGCTGGGCCGGCAGGCGTTCCGCGGCCGGGCGGGGGATCATCGCATCCACCTCCGCCCGCCAGGACAGCAGGTTGCGCTGCAGGGCCTCATAGGCCGCCGCGACGCCGGGCGGGATCGCCTCCCCCGCCGCCGCGATGCCGGCGCGCGCGCCCAGCACGCGCTCATCCAGCGTGCGGCGCGTCTCGGCCAGCGCCGTGCGGTCCGCGGCCGCGGGTTCCGCCACGCCGAGCACGCGCGCCATCACCGCCCGCTCCTCCGACATCATTTCCGGCACCACGAGCATCGTGGCCAGCGCCTCCCCCAGGGCGGAGGCCGTGCGCGTGCGCTGCAGGTCGCGCCAGCTCGTCGCCAGGACGGCGGTGCTGACGCCGACGACCGTGACGGCAACGGCCGCCAGCGCGCCGGCGACGATGTGGCGTATCTGCATGGAAGCAACCTCCCTGATCGAAGCACGTCGCCCGCCCCGCGCCGGTTGCCCCGGCGGGGGAAGGGAACGGGTCGGCCGGGCGGCGCCATCGCGCGCGGGGGCCTGCCCGGCCGCGGCACGCGGTCCTGCCCGGGGTGGGGCTCGCCGCCCCGCCCACGCCACCCATCCTGGTGGCACCTGCTACGCCAGGCTGGTTAAGCCGCGGTTCAGACCAGCCCGTTTTCCGGCTCGCCGCCCCCCTTGCCTTCGGCCGGAAGCGCCCCGAGGCTACCCGCATGGACAAGCCCTCCCCGCCGGTCGGTCCGGCCGTCGATGCCACGCCCCGCCCCCTGCCCGCGCGCATCCCCCATGCCGGCCGCGCCGTGACGCTGGAGCCGCTGGCCATCCGCCATGCGGCCGAACTCTGGGATGCCGCGCAGGCCGATGCCGCCGGCGATGGCTGGGCCTATATGGGCTACGGCCCCTTCGCCGATGCCGCGGCGATGCGCCGCCACGTCGCCGCCTTCGCCGCCCAGCACGACCCCATGGCCTGGGCGATCCGCCCGCACAGCAGCGGCGCCGTCTCCGGCTGGCTGACGCTGATGGAAATCCAGCCCGCCAACGCGGCGATCGAGATCGGCCACATCTGGTTCTCGCCCCGCCTGCAGCGCACCCGCGCGGCGACGGAGGCGATGTTCCTGCTGATGCGCCACGCCATGGACGATCTCGGCTACCGCCGCCTGGTGTGGAAGTGCAACGCGCTCAACGCCCCCTCCCGCGCCGCCGCCGCGCGGCTCGGCTTCGTGGAGGAGGGGACGCTGCGCGCCCATCTCGTGGTGAAGGGCCGGCGGCGCGACACCGCCTTCTATTCGATCCTGGAGGATGAGTGGCCGGAGCGCCGCGCCCGCATCGCCGCCTGGCTGGACGATGCGAACTGGGACCATGCCGGCCGTCCGCGCGGCTCCCTCTCCGCCGCCATGCGGGGGGGCTGATCCACTTCCCGCTCGAAACTGACGCGGCCGTCATGTATCCTCCACCCGCCATCGGCAGGGGAGAACGACCATGACGCAGCTCTCATCCGTCATCGATTTCGGCGACGTCGCCGCCTGGGGCCTCATCGTCGCGATCGCCGTCTTCGCGGTCGCCATCCGGCGCATGCCGATGGGCGGCGCGGTGGCGCTGGCCGCCCTGGCCGCGCTCGCCGCCAAGTCGGTGATGATGCCGCTGATCTGAGGCACCGCCCACCGGTTGCCATCCCGCCCGGCCTGCCGCACGCTTCCCCCGTTTCGGATCGGATGCGGAGACGGGCGGTGCCGGGCGATATCGAGGACAAGGTCGGCGCTTTCGTGCCGGGACCCCGCTTGGAGATCGCGGGGGCGGCGGCGGGGCCCCTCGCCGGGCTCGGCTTCGCGGTCAAGGACCTGTTCGATGTCGCCGGCGCCGGCACCGGCTACGGCAACCCCGACTGGGCGCGCACCCATGCGCCCGCCGCCGCCACCGCGCCCGTCGTCCTCTCCCTGCTCCAGGCCGGCGCCAGCCTGCGCGGCAAGACCAAGACGGTCGAGCTGGCCTATGGGCTGACGGGGGAGAATGTCTGGCAGGGCACGCCCATCAACCCCGCGGCGCCGGACCGCTTCCCGGGCGGGTCCTCCTGCGGCTCCGCCGCCGCCACCGCGGCCGGCCTCGTCGATTTCGCGCTGGGGTCGGATACCGGCGGCTCCGTCCGCATCCCCGCCAGCTATTGCGGCCTGTTCGGCATCCGCCCCTCCTGGGGTGCCGTGAACCTGACGGGCGCCTGCCCCCTCGGCCCCAGCTTCGACACCGCCGGCTGGTTCGCCGCCCGCGCCTCCATCCTCCGGCGCGTGGGCGACGTGCTGCTGCCCGGCGGTGGCGAAGGCGCGCTCGGCCCGCTGCTGAAGGTGCAGGAAGCCTGGGTCAACGCCGTGCCGCAGACCGCGACGGCGCTGGTCCCGGCGCTGGCGGGGGCGGAAAAGGTGCTCGGCCCGGCGCTGTCCATCCATGTCGCGCCGGAAAGCCTCGACCAGCTCTTCGAGCATTTCCGCGCCGCCCAGGCGGAGGAAGCCTGGGCCAGCCTCGGGTCGTGGATCGAGGCGGTGAAGCCCGCCTTCGGCCCCGGCGTCGGCGAACGCTTCGCCGCCGCCAAGGCGACGGACCCCGCCCGCGCCGCCGCCGCCCGCGCCTTCCGCGACGCCTTCCGCACCCGCATCCGCGCCCTGCTGGCCGGCGGCGCGGTGCTGGCCTACCCCACCTCCCCCATCCCCGCCCCGCACCTGACCGCCAGCGCCGACTCCCAGCAGGCGATCCGCGAACGCACCATGGGCGTCACCGCCATCGCCGGCCTGGCCGGGCTGTGCGAGGTGACGATCCCCGCGGCGAAGGTGGATGGCGCGCCGGTCGGCCTTTCCCTCGCCGCCGCGCCGGGGCGGGACCGCGCCCTGCTGGCGGTGGCGGAGAGGGTGGCGGCGGCGCTGCACCTGCCCGTCTGAACCGGCATGCCTGCGCGGCTTGCCCCGGCCCGGGCCGGGGCCTAATCCCCCCGTACCTTCTCGCCAGGGATAAGCCGCGACGCCATGCTGATCCGTGACGCCAGGCCTGCCGATGTGCCGGCCATCACCGCCATCTACGCGCACCACGTCGCCGTCGGCACCGGGACCTTCGAGGAGGAGCCGCCGGGCGAGGCCGACATGGCCGCGCGCATGGCGAAGGTGCAGGGCGCGGGCTGGGCCTGGCTGGTGGCGGAGCTGGACGGCACCGTCATGGGCTACGCCTATTTCAACCAGTTCCGCGACCGCTCCGCCTACCGCTTCGCCGCCGAGGATTCGATCTATGTCCGCGACGACGTGCGCGGCCAGGGCGTGGGCAAGGCGCTGGTGGAGGCGCTGCTGGCCCGCGCCACCGAATGCGGCTTCCGCCAGATGTTCGCCGTGATCGGCGATTCCGAGAATGTCGGCTCCATCGGCCTGCATGTCTCGCTGGGCTTCCGCCAGGCGGGCGTGCTGAAGGCGGCCGGGCTGAAGTTCGGCCGCTGGGTCGATGTCGTCTTCATGCAGCGCGCGCTTGGCGAGGGCGACCGCACCACCCCCGCCTGACGCCCTGCCCTCGGGGCAGCCGCGCCGCTACCGCAGCGCGTGCACCAGCAGGACCAGCCCGTCCAGCAGCCACAGCGCCAGCGCCAGCGCCGCCACGCGTTCCGCGTGCCAGATCAGGCGTTGGCGCATGACGGCGGCGATCACCTCGCCCCGCCGGTGGTCGGGCAGCTCATCCGCCACCCGGTGCCCCGCCGCCAGCGCCCACAGCTCGCTGTGCCGCATGTTGCGGCGCGGCGCGCGATGCGCCTGGATCAGCAGGCCGAGCAGCGTGGCCGCCGCCGCCCAGGCGCCCATCCGCAGCGCCAGCGCCAGGTCGAAGGACAGCGACAGCATCAGCGTCGCCGCCGCCAGCCCGGCAAAGCCGAGCGCCCTGCGGATGACGTAGTCGGCCAATGCGCTGAGCTGTTCCATGCTGCGATGCTCCCCACCGGGCGATCTTGCCATGCGGTGGGCACCGGCCGTCCAGAACGAATCGCGCCAATGCCCGCCGCCGGGCAGCCATCCTGCCGCCCGCCGCCACTCTGGCCGGCGCGCACTGCCAAAGCGTGAACCGCTACCGCGGTTCCTCCGCCCGCCAGGCCTGCAATTTACGATAGATGGTGGAGGGGTTGATCCGCAGGACGGAGGCCGCGCGCGGCACGTCCTGCCCCAGCTGGTCCAGCGCCGCCAGGATGTAGCGCTTCTCCACCTCCGCCAGCGGCTGGAAATCCTCGATCCGCGCCGGCGGCACCCAGGCGGGCGCCGGCGGCTCGGGCTCCGGCAACGATGCCAGGACGGGGGGCGCCGGCGGGGGCGGTGGCGGCGGGGGCGGCGGCGGCAATTCCTCCGGCTCCGGCCAGGCCTGCGGCTCCAGCCGCGTCACCACCGCGACCGGCATGGCCGGGGCGGGCGCCGGCACGGGCATGGGCATGGGCACGGGCATGGGCGCCGCCGGGCGGAGCGATCCCAGGCGCAGCAGCATGGGCGGCAGCATCGCCGCCTCCACCCGGTCGCCGTCATGCAGCACGACGATGTTGCGGATCACGTTCTGCAGCTGGCGCACATTGCCGGGCCAGGGATAGGCCATCAGCGCCGCCTCCGCCTCCCGCGCGAAGGCGCGGAAGCGCTTGCCTTCCTCCTTCGCGAAGGCCGCCAGGAAGTGCCGCGCCACCAGCGCCACATCGGCGCCCCGCGCGCGCAGCGGCGGCATCTCCACCGGCACGACATAGAGGCGGTAGTACAGATCCTCCCGGAACCGCCCGGCCTCCACCTCCGCCCAGGGGTCGCGGTTGGTGGCGGAGACGAAGCGCACATCCCCCTTCTCGGGCCTGGAGGCGCCGACGGGCTGGTAGCTGCCCGTCTGCACGAAGCGCAGCAGCTTCACCTGCATGTCGAGCGGCAATTCGCCGATCTCGTCCAGGAACAGCGTGCCCCCATCCGCCAGCTTCGCCGCCCCGGCGCGGTTCTCCGTCGCCCCGCTGAAGGCGCCCTTCACATGGCCGAAGATCTCGCTCTCCAGCAGGTCGCGCGGGATGGCGCCGCAGTTCAGCGCGATGAAGGGCCCGGCGCGGCGCGGGCTCGCGCGGTGCACCGCCTCCGCCGCCAGCTCCTTGCCGGTGCCGCTCTCGCCCGTGATGAAGACGTTGGCCTTGCTCGCCGCGACGCTCTCGATGGTGCGATAGACCGCCTGCATGGCGGGCGATGCGCCGATGAAGCCGTGGAAGCGGTCGCGCGACAGCTGCGCCTTCACCTCCCGCAGCTCCGTCGCCAGCGCGCGCTTCTCCAGCGCGTTCTGCAACGTCACGGTCAGGCGCGTCTTGGCGTAGGGCTTGACGATGAAATCGACCGCGCCCTCGCGCATCGCCTCCACCGCATGGTTCACGCTGCCATGCGCGGTGACGACGATGATGGCGGTCTCGATGCCCGCGGCGCGCAGCCGGCGCATCGCCTCGAAGCCCGAGAAATCGGGCAGCTCGATATCCATCAGGATGGCGTCGGGCCGCCAGGCCAGCGTCTGTTCCACCGCCGCCGCGCCGGTCTCCGCCACCCGGATCTCATGCCCGAGGTCGCGCAGCAGCGCGCGGGCGACCTCGGCCTGGGTGGGCGTATCCTCGACGATCAGGACGCGCGCGGCGGCCCCGGCCATGGGGGGCTAGGCGGAACCGGGCGGGTTGTCGGCCAGCGCGGCCAGCTCGGCCAGCGCGGCGCGCGCCTCATGCTGCACATGCAGCGCGATGGTGCGGGGATCGACCTGCGCGCGATGATCCATGCCGAGCCGCGCGACATGTTCCAGCCGCCGCGCGCCCACCGCCGCCGCGGCGCCCGCCAGGCTGTGCGCGGCGCGGCGATAGCCATCCTGGTCGCCGCTGGCGACCGCGGCTTCCAGCTGCCGCGCCAGGCGGCCGAGGTCTTCCTCGAAGGTCCGCACGATGCGCACGAAATCCTCGAGCGGCAGTTCGGATGCCAGCTGGCCGGCAATGTCGGGGTCGATCGCGCTCACCTCGAACCTGTGGCACTCCGCGACGAGGCGGTCAACGACCTGCATGGCCGGGAAGGCGATGGCGCCCTGCATGGTCACGACCCCCGCGCTTCCAGCGCCGGCTGGCGGCCGCGCGCGCGGAACAGGTCCCAGGCGCCGGCGCGCGTGGCATCCCGCCGCGGCTGGCTGGCGAAGGCCGAAAGCCGCAGCAGCGCCGCCTGCACCCGCCGGCCCG
Organism: Falsiroseomonas ponticola; assembly: GCF_016805305.1. Classification (GTDB taxonomy): domain Bacteria; phylum Pseudomonadota; class Alphaproteobacteria; order Acetobacterales; family Acetobacteraceae; genus Falsiroseomonas; species Falsiroseomonas ponticola. Next base: position 286,706 of record NZ_JAERQN010000006.1, read on the forward strand.
CCAGCGCCGCGCCATCCGCATCCAGCGCCAGCTGGTTGCTGCGGCAGGCCCGCGGCGCATCCTCGTCCAGCAGCCGCGCGGGGGCGGCATAGGCTTCCGCCACCTGGCGGCGGGATGCGCGGCGCATCAGCGCCTCATGCCCATCCGGGTCCACCACCCGCACCAGCTTGTCCGACAGCGCCTGGGGCAGGCAGCCCACCGGGCCGCAGGCGGCCAGGTGCAGCCACAGATCCCAATCCTCCGCCCGGCGGAGCTGTTCGTTGAAGCCGCCCACCGCGCGCAGCAGCGCCGTGCTGGCCATGACGGTGGAGGTCGCGACCACCGGCTCCGCATAGATCTGCGCCTGCGCGTCGCGGTCCAGCACGAAGCCTTCCCGCCGCATGGCGTGGCGGGCGGCGAAGGCGGCGCAACGGGCCAGGCCCCCGGCCAGGCTCGCGCCATCCTCCGCGAAGCGGCGATGATCGGTGAAGGAGAAGGCGAGGTCCGGATACAGCCGGTGCATCTCCAGCTGCGCCGCCAGCTTGCCCCGGCGCCAGCGGTCATCCGCATCCAGGAAGGCCACCAGCGGCGCCTGCGCGGCCGCGATCCCCGTGTTGCGCGCCGCGGCCGGCCCCTCCCCGGCCGAGACCAGCGGCCGGATGCGCCGGTCGGACCGCGCGATGCCGCGCAGATAGTCCGCCGTGCCATCCGTCGATCCGTCATCGACCACGAGGATCTCGATATCCGCCCGCCCGCCGATGGAGGCGATGGCGCCGGGCAGCCAGCGGATCGCGTTGCGGGCGGGGATGATGACGCTGAGCCTGGGGGTTACGGACACGGGCGCCTCTCGAACTGCATCGGGCGGTCCGGGAGGGGGCCGCCTGCAGGGAGGGAGTGCAGGGGGCGTGCCGGAGGGTTGCGTTGCAGAATGCGAGTGGCCCGGGGGGAGCGCTGCTCCCCCCGATACCCCCCTCGCCAGGGTCCAGGGGGACCCTGGACCGCCGGATTTTGGTGCCAGATCAATCTGATGGCGGTTCGGCGCTGGTTGAAGGGGCCTTGGGAAGGCAGCGCCTTCCCCAGCGGCACGCCTCCTGCAACGCCCCGCCCGGCGCAGCCCCCCACCGCGCCCGAGGAGTCCGAACCATGCCGTTCGACGCCATGCCCGAGGGCCCCACCACCGCCCCCGCCCCCCTGCTCTACGTCCTGCCCGCGAAATGCGAGGCCGCCGCCGAGATCGCCAGCCTCCGCCGCCTCGGCCTGACCGTCATCCCCTTCCTGGCGGGGGAGGAAGCCATGCCCGCGCCCCTGCCGCGCAACCCCCTCGCCCTGGCCCGGGCCACCAGGCTGGCCTTCGCCAGCGGCGACCTGCCGGCGCGGGACGCGCTGCGCCAGGGTGCGCGCATCGCCGCGGCCTTCCAGGCCTGGGGCTGCGGCGCCATCCATGTCGCCGCCGGCGATGCCGCCGCCACCGCCGCGCTGGTGGGCGCCAGGCTCGCCGGCGCGCCGGTCTCCCTGGCCCCCGCGGCGCTGGATGCGCCGGGCCTCGGGGCGAAGCTGCGCTCGGCGGACCTCCTCTTCGCCACCGGGGCGGCGATGGCCGACCAGTGCCGCGCCCTGGCGCCCGCCACGCCGCTCCGCCTGCTGCCGCCCGCCATCGCCTGCACCACGCCCTGGGCGGCGGGCGGGGCCGCGGCCCCGGATCGCAACGGCCGCCTGCTCTGCCTGGACCCGATGCGGGGCGGGGCCGGGGTGCCGATGCTGCTCGCGGCCCTGGCCAGCCTGCCGCCCGGCCTGCGGCCGGTGGTGGACCTGATCGGCAGCGGCCCGTTCTTCGATGCCTGGCGGGCGGAGGCGCTGGAACGCGGCGTCTCCGACCAGGCGCGCTTCCTCGGCGCGCGGGGCCCGGATTGGCTGGCGGCGGAGGCGCCGCGCTACCTCGGCTTCGTCGCCGCGGAGGGGTCGGTGGAGGATGCGCTGCGGGCCATGGCGCTGCGGCTTCCCGTCATCGGCCCCGCCACGGCGGGGATGCGGGAGGTGGTGGCCCCGGATGCCGGCCACCTGGTGCCGCCCGGCGATGCACGGGCCCTGGCGCGGGCGCTGCGCTGGCTGGCGATCCTGCCGGATGACCAGCGCCGCCTGATGGGCGAAGCCGGGCGGGACCGCGTGCTGGGCGGCCACACCATGGCGACGCGCGCCGCGGCGCTGGCCCAGGGCCTGGCGCCGCTGCTGGCGGGATCGGCGGCGCGGCTGGCCGCCTGACCCTATTGCCGGGCGCCGAAGCGCAGCAGCATGGCGCGCAGCGGGTCGGAGCCCGGGTTATGGGCCTCCATCGCCATCACGATCTGCCGGGCCGAATACTCCCGCCCGTAATAGGCCCGCGCCGATTCCGGCCGGTAGGAGAGGACGGAGCCCGAGAGCGAGATGCCCGCGAAAAGGCCGCGGGACCGCGCCACGGCCACGATATCCGCCCCCGCCGCCGCCGTGGTGCTGCCCTGGATGCCGCCGCCGATCGTCGCCAGCGCGACGGAAGCGTCGGCGCCGATCTTGAACTGGCTGTCCATCACGGCGCCGAGGCCGCGATCCGTCATGATCATCATGATGACCATGGCGTCCTGCACGCCGATCTGCAGCCCGACGCTGCCCGACCCCACCGTGTAGAAGGCGGGCGAGGACCAGGAGCCGGCGCCATCGCGCCCCACCAGCACGCAGGACCCGCCCTCTCCGCCGAGGATGAAGCCGGCGCGGAACAGCCGGGGGCAGACCATCACGGCGCGGGACCGGCGCAGGAAGTTCAGGGCATCCGCCGTGTTCTCCCCGGTGGACATCAGCTCCTGGACCGCGAGCGTCGCGCGATCGACCAGGGCCTGCTCCTCCTGCTGCGCGGCCGCGGGCAGCGCGATGAGCAGGCTGAGTGCCACGATGATGCCACGGAGCATGAACGACCTCCTGCAACCCTATGAGGGTTCAGCTTCTACCCGTCCGCGACTCGGGTGTCCAAGGGCAAGCTGTGGCGGCCCGAGGGTGTTTTGATGGCGGGGGCCAAGCCGCCGCGGGCGTGAGCAGCTACGCTGCCACGGGCGTGAACGGCTCCTCGTTCACCGCCGCCACCCGCCACGCCTCCCCCTGCTTCTCCAGCCGGGTCAGGGACAGGTTCTTGATGGAGAAGATCAGCGCCTGGTGCGGCGTCAGCCCCATGGCATGGGCGATGGAGGCGCGGATCGACCCGCCATGCGCGACGATCACGATATCGCCGCCCGGCGTCTCCGCCGCCAGCCGCTCCAGCACCGGCGCCACGCGCTCCACCATCTCGGCGAAGGATTCGCCGCCGGGCGGCTTCTCCTCCGCCGCATGCGGCCAGAAGGGGTGGGGCTTGTGGCGGATCTTCTCCGCGAAGGCCTCATGCGACAGCCCCTGCCATTCGCCGAGGTGCTGTTCCGCCAGGTCCGGCTCCGTCTGCAAGGGCGCTTCCGGGTAGCCGGCGGCGAAGATCGCGGCGGCGGTGGCGCGGGTGCGGGACAGGTTCGTCACCACCCAGCGCGCCCCCACGGGCAGCCGCGCCGCCAGCCAGCGATAGGACAGCGCCTCCTGCCGCAGGGCCAGGTCGCAGAGCGCGACATCCATGCTGCCATAGATCAGCGCGCGGGCCGAAGGCTCGACCAGCGCATGCCGGACGAGGAAGATGCGGGTGTTCGTCACGGCGCCGGGTCTAGCGCCGCGGCCGGCGCGCCGGAAGGCCCCTTACCGCGCGCGCCGCCGCGCCTGCCCCACCCAATAGGCCTCCGGCAGCCCGTCCACCTGGTGCGCGCTCGGCATCACCACCGGCACCTGGAGGCAGAGCGACTGCGCCGGCAGCACGTCCCGCCACTGCTCCACCAGCCGCTTGAAGGCGCGGCCCACGGGGCGGATCTTCCGGTCGAGGTCATAGAGCCCGACGGGATCGACATGCCCGTTCTCCTCCCGCAGCGCGGTGTTCCAGTCCACCTGGTCGGTCAGCGAATACCAGGTGAAGCCCACCACCGGCACGCCGTCATTCCGCACGCGCAGCACATTGGCCCATTGCTTCCACAGCCAGCGTTCCGCCTCGCCATCGCCCTCGTCGCGGATGTTGGTCTCGGTGTGCATCACCGGCAGCGCGTAGCGGTCATGGTACTGGTGCGTCAGCACCGCATAGCCGAAGACCTCGCCCGAGGCGCGCGTCGCGCCATCCGGCATCACCAGGTGCTCATTCGTCCAGTAGTAGTCGTTGCCCATGATGCAGTGGCGCTTCAGCGGGCTGTGGCTCAGAAAGAAATGGTACTCCTCCCGCGTCATGCCGTTGTCCATCAGGTATTCGTACATCCCGCTGTCGACGCGCCTTCCGTAGTTGAGGTCGAGCGACAGGAAGCGTTCCTGGTTGCGCATCTCCGCCGGCCCGATGGCGGCGGGGCTTTCGGCGTGGAAATACTCCGTGCTCTCGGACTGGATGAAGATCGCGTCGGGCCGCACCGCGAGGATCGCGCGCATCGCCAGCACATTGGCGGCCACGATGTGCTTCAGCGCCGTGACGAAGCTGCGATCCGTCGCCAGCTGTTCGTTCCACCAGCCATAGCGCGCGGAGAAGAGCGCGCAGATGTACATCTCATTCACCGGCGTATAGAGCTGCACCCAGGGAAAGCGCCGCGCGAAGGCGCCCGCGTAATCCGCGAAGAGGTTCGGGAAATCCGGATTCTGGAAATCCCCGATCCAGTCCGGCACGCCGAAATGGCAGAGATCGACGATCGGCACGATGTCGCGCCGGTGCAATTCGCCGAAGGTCTGGTCGGCGAAGTCCCAATCGTGCCGGCCCGGGCCGAGCAGCGTGGTGTGCAGCGGCGGGCCGTAGCGCAGGAAGGACAGCCCCATCTCCTGCACCAGCGCGAAATCCTCCCGCCACCGCGCGTAATGGCCGCAGCGCGCCATCTCATCCACCCGCACCGTGCCGCCCTTGATGCGGGGGATGCTGTTCTCGATGCCGGTGGCGAAGATGAAGGCGGGGGGCGTGCTCATCCAGGCGCAACGCCGCACCGCGCTTCCGGTTGAGTTATTCCCCGATGCTGAGCAGCGCGCCCCTCTCCCGCGCCGCCTGGAACTGCCGCAGGAACAGCGCGACCGCCCCCGCCAGCCACACCAGGTTGAGCCCGAAGGCCGCCGCCAGGTGGCCCCAGGCGATGGTGCCCTCCAGCAGCACGCCGCGCATGCCCTCGAACACATGCGCCGCCGGCACCATCAGCGCGATGGGCTGCAGCCAGCCCGGCAGGACGGAGACGGGGTAGAACACCGCGGCGAAGGGCGTCAGGCCGAACAGCACGGACCACGCCAGCGGCTCCGCCCCCGCGCCATGCCGCAGGATCAGCGCGGTGACGCCCAGCGCGACGGCCCAGCCCATCATCATCAGCCCCGCGAAGAACAGCACGATCACGGGCCCCACCGTCCACAGCCCGAAGCCGTACAGCACCCAGGCCAGCCCGATCGCCGGCAGCACGCCCGCCAGCATGCGCAGCACGCTCATCGCGACCAGCCCCGCCACCAGTTCCATCGGCCGCAAGGGGCTCACGAAGACATGGCCGAGGTTGCGGGACCACACCTCCTCCAGGAAGGAGATGGCGAAGCCCATCTGGCTGCGGATCGCGACCTCCCACAGCAGCACGCCGCCCAGCAGCACCCCCGCCGCGACGCTCGCGACGTTGTTCTGCACGCCGGCGAGGTAGGCCGTGACGAAGCCCCACACCACCATCTGCAGCACCGGCCAATAGGCCAGCTCCAGCAGCCGCGGCCAGGACCGGCGATAGAGCGCCAGGTGCCGGTACATCAGCCCCCAGACCCGCCGCGCGGAGGATGCCCCGCTCATGCCGCACGCTCCGCCGAATCATCCGCGCGGCCCGCCGCGACCCCGCGCTCCCGCGCGATGTCGAGAAAGACCTCCTCCAGGTCGTCCCGCCCGTAGCGTTCCAGCAGCGCCGCCGGGCTGCCCCGGTCCACCACGCGGCCCGCGCGCAGCACCAGCACCTCCGCGCACAACCGCTCGACCTCCGCCATGTTGTGGCTGGCCAGCAGGATCGCGCAGCCGCTCTCCGCCCCGTAGCGTTCCAGCCAGGACCGCACCCAGTCGCCCGTATCGGGGTCGAGGCTCGCCGTCGGCTCGTCCAGCAGCAGCAGGTCCGGCCGGTTCACCAGCGACTTCGCGAGTGCCACCCGCGTCTTCTGCCCCGCGGAGAGCTCCCCCGCCGGCCGGTTCAGCAATGGCGTGAGTTGCAACTGCTCCGCCAGCTCCTCGATCCGCCGGCGCGGCTGGGCCACGCCGTAGAGATGCGCGTACACCATCAGGTTCTCGGCCACGGAAAGCCGGTGCGGCAGCGCGACATAGGGGGAGGAGAAGTTCATCCGCGCCAGCGCCGCGAAGCGGTCCACCGCCATGTCGTGCCCCAGCGCCAGGATGCGCCCGGAACTCGGCACCAGCAGGCCGAGCAGCATGGCGATGGTGGTCGTCTTCCCCGCGCCATTGCCCCCCAGCAGCCCCCAGGTGGTGCCGCGCGGCAGGGTGAAGGACAGGTCATCGACCGCCGCGGGCCGGTCCGGCCGGTAGCGCTTGGTCAGCCCCTGCACCAGCAGGGCCGCGTCATTCGTGGAAGCCATCCCGGGGATATGCGCGGCCCGCCCGCCAGGGCAAGCGCGGGCGCCATCACAGCCCGCGCCGGCGCTTCTCCACCAGCGGGCCCTGGAAGCGGCGGATGCCGACCTCCCACCCCCAGGCGATGGCGGCGGCGCGATCGACGCCCACCAGCACCACCGCCTCCGGCCCCTGCCCATCCGCCAGGAAACTGGCCAGGCCGGGCGGCATCGTCATCGGCAATTCCGGTGACCAGCTGAGCCGCACCATGTCCACGCCCAGCTGCGCCACCGGCAGCACCGCCAGCAGCCCGGCCGGCGCATCGTCCAGCGCCAGGCGGTAGCCGCGCGGCCGCGCCAGGTCCCGCGCGGCGATGAAGCCGGCGGGGTCCGCCAGCACATCGGCCGGGCGGAAGCCGATGGTGATCTCCCGCCGCCGCCCCGCCGGCAGGCCGGCATCGAAGCGGTCGAAGGCCGGGCTGGCCAGCGTCGCCGGCGTCAGCGGCAGGCCGACGGGCTTCCAGGCCACCTGCGCCGCGGGCCGGCCGATCTCGGCCAGCATCCGCGCCTCCGCCAGCCTTGCCAGGCGGCGGCGCAGCGCCGCGGCGGCGGCCGTATCGGCCCCTTCCAGCACCAGCGCGGACAGGGCCGGCCAGGCGATGCGCCGGTCCTCCCACAGCGGTTCCGCCGGCGCGCCCTCGGGGTCCATGCGGCAGACGGTCTGCCGCGCCGTCACCGGGTCCAGGTCCGCCCGTGCCAGCGCCCGCTCCGCCGCCGCCACCTGGGCGGAGGTCACGGGCGGCCGCGCCGGGCCCGGATCGGGCTCCTCCGGCGCCGGATCGAGGCCGAGGCTCTCCGCCGCCGCCGCCAGCACCTGCGCCGCGGCTTCCGGCAGCCGCAGGCTGCGCACGGCGTCCTGCGCCGCCGCCTCCAGCGTCCTTGCCAGGGCCAGGCGGGTGGTTTCCAGCGCCAGGGCGGGCGGCGGCGCCACCGCCACCACATCGCCATTCGGCAGGTCGAAGACGCGGGTTCGCGCGCCGGACAGCGCCGGCCACAGCGCATCCCGCAGCATCCGCTGGTGGTGCGGCCGCCGCATGGTGGGCGAAAGCCCCGCCATGCGCAGGTGCAGCACGTCCCGCGACGCATTCGCCGCCACCGTCTCCCGCACGAAGGCGGCCAGGTCGGCCGCGGCGCGGATGGCGGCGGGGCGGCGATCGCCCTCCAGCGCGCTCACGCCGCCGGGCTCAGCACGGGCGCCGGGGGCCGGCGCGGCGGCGGGGCGGGCGGCACCAGGGGCGCGGCAGCCGCGGCCGCCAGGCCGGGCGCGGCCAGCGCCGCCGCCAGGGCCGGCGCGGGTTCGATCCGCGTGATGCCGAGCCGCAGCGCCCAGCCCAGCGCATCGGCATCCCGCACCCCGGCCAGGACCAGCCGCGCCGGGTCGATCCGGCGCAGCGCGGCGTGGCAGGCCGGCGCCAGCACCGCCTCGCTCCATTGCAGGCGCAGCAGGTCGGCGGGCAGCGTCTCCGGCGCCAGCAGGCCGAGCACGGGCGCCGTCAGCCCATCCACCTCCAGCAGCCAGCCCATGCCGGCCAGCACCTCCCGCCGCGCGGCCAGGGCGCGGGGATCCGCCGCTTCCTCCAGCGTCACGCTGGCGACCAGCATGCCCCCGCCCCGCCCCCCGGCATCCTTGCCGGTCAGGGAGGCCGGCGGCACCGGCAGGTGCAGCGGGCCCGGCAGCCTTTCCCCGATCAGCGCGCCGCGCTGGGAGGGATCCCCCACCGCGCGCAGCAGCCGCGCCGCGATGGCCCGCGCCGCATGCTCCAGCAGGTCCCGGTCCTGCCCCAGCACGCCCATCTGCCGGGCCAGCGCGTCCCGCGCGACATCCAGCCGCAGGAAGGCCGGCTTCGGCGCGGCATCCCCCGCCGCCAGCCGGTAGCCGAGATGGCGGGAGACCACGCCCTCCAGCGGCAGGCGCCGCAGCCAGTCATCGAGCCCGGCGAGGTCCGGCCCCGCCGCCGCCGGCTCCGCCAGCGCGTCGCGGCCCGCGGCATAGTCCAGCAGCGCCGGCGCATCGCGCTCCAGCGACCACAGGCCGGTGACGGGCGCGCCCAGCAGCCGGTCGAGCAGCGCGCGAAGCCGTTCCGCCCGCGCCGCCTCCGCCCCCACCAGCAGCAGGTCCCCGCCCGGCCCTTCCGCCACCGTGCCGCCGGCCGCCAGCGCGCCTTCCTGCAGCAGGGCCTTGGCCACCCGCCGCCGGTGCGCCGGCAGGTCCCGCACGCGCAGCACCACCCGGCCCGCGGCCGCGCGCAGCGCATCGCGCATGACCACCGGCAGCGGCGGCCCCGCCACGGGACCCCCCGCCGGAAGCGGGGGCAGGCCGCCGGCCGGCGCCGCGGGCACCGGATCGCGGAACATTGGACCTTCGGGCATGTTGATGCGACCAGAGGGGAACCGGAGGGCGACGCGCGCCCCCCGTCGCGCTAGGTTCCCCCGGCCATGCTTACGGAATCCTTAGCGCCGGGCCGGCTCCCCCCCGGCCAGCGCATCTACGCGATCGGCGATCCCCATGGCTGCGCCCAGCGGCTGGAGGCGCTGCACGACCGCATCGCGGAACACCTGCTGGACCACCCGGCGGAACAGGCCACGCTCATCCACCTCGGCGACTATGTGGATCGCGGCCCGGACAGCGCGGCGGTGATCGACCTGCTGCTGGGCCCGCCGCCGCTGCACGGCCTCAGGGTGGTGAACCTGGTCGGCAACCACGAACAGATGATGCTGGCCGCCCTGGCGCCCACCGCGCCGGACGCGGTGCTGGGCTTCTGGCTGGACAATGGCGGCGCCGCGACGCTGGACAGCTACGGCCTTTCCCCCCGCGACCCCGGCGAGTGGGACGGCATCCCGGAGGAGCACCTGGCCTTCCTGCGCGCCTGCCGGCCGAGCCATGCCGCGGGCGGCTACTTCTTCGCCCATGCCGGCATCCGGCCGGAGGTGCCGCTGGCGGCGCAGGATGTCATGGACCTCACCTGGATCCGCGAGCCCTTCCTCTCCTGGCGCGGCGCCATGCCGGCGGTGGTGGTGCATGGCCATACCCCCTGCAAGGCGCCCGAGATCCGCGGCCACCGCATCGGCATCGATACGGGCGCCGTCTTCGGCGGCCCGCTGACCTGCGCGGTGCTGGAGGATGACCGGATCGGCTTCCTGCTGGCATGACCCGGGGGCGGCACGACTTTATGGCCCATCCGCGCGGGCGCGCCTTGCGCCCCATGGCGCGATTGGGGTAGGGCGATTGCATGCAAGGCCCCGCGCCCGCCGACCTGCCGACCCCCGAGATCCCCGTCGGTGACCTGACCGAGGCGGTGCGCCTGCTGAAGCGCGCCTCCGTCCTCGTCGTCGGCGACGCCATGCTCGACCGCTACGTCTATGGCCAGGTCCAGCGCGTGAGCCCGGAGGCCCCCGTGGCCGTGCTGGCGGTGGAACGCGAACTCGCCATGCCCGGCGGCGCGGGCAATGTGGTCCGCAACCTGACCGCGCTCGGCGCCGCCGTCGCCTTCGTCTCCGTCGTCGGCGACGACCAGGCGGGCAGCGACCTGACCGGGCTGATCGGCGGCCAGCCGAATGTCGAGCCCTGGCTGCTGGTCCAGGGCGGCCGCGCCACCACCACCAAGACCCGCTTCATCGCCGCCGGCCAGCAGCTGCTGCGCGCGGACCATGAGATGGCGGGGCCGATCAACAGCCGGCTGGCGGACCGCATGGTGCGCATCGCCGCCGATGCGGTGGCCGCCACCACCGTGATGGTGCTGTCCGACTACCAGAAGGGCGTGTTGGCGGGCGACGTCGCCCAGCGCCTGATCGCCGCCGCCCGCGCCGCCGGCCGCCGCGTGGTGGTGGACCCGAAGGGCGTGGACTATGCCCGCTACGCCGGCGCCGACATGGTCACGCCGAACCGCGCGGAACTGGCGCTGGCCACCGGCATGCCGGTGGAGTCCGAGGACTCGATCGTCGCCGCCGCCCAGCACCTTCGCGCCACCCATGGCTTCGGCGCCGTGCTGGTGACGCGGAGCGAGGATGGGATGACCCTGGTCGATGGCCAGGGCGTCCGCCACTTCCCGGCCGAGGCGCCGGAGGTGCATGACGTCTCCGGCGCCGGGGACACCGTCGTCGCCGTGGTGGCCGCGGGGCTGGCCGCCGGCCTCACCGCCCCCGTCGCCGCGCGGCTGGCCAACATCGCGGCCGGCATCGTGGTGGGCAAGGTCGGCACCGCCGTGGCCCGCGAAAGCGACCTGGCGGAGGCGCTGACGCCGGAACGCGGCGCGCTGCGCAAGGTCGTCTCCCGCGCCCAGGCGATCGAGCAGGTGGAGCGCTGGCGCCGCCGCGGCTACCGCATCGGCTTCACCAATGGCTGCTTCGACCTGCTGCATCCCGGCCATGTCCACCTGCTGGAACAGGCGCGGTCCTGGTGCGACCGCCTGGTGGTCGGGCTGAACGCCGATACCAGCGTGAAGCGCCTGAAGGGCGAGACCCGGCCCATCCAGGGCGAGGCCGCGCGCGCCGCCGTCCTCGCCTCCGTCTCCTCCGTCGATCTCGTCAGCGTGTTCGAGGAGGATACGCCGGTCGAGCTGATCAAGCTGCTGCGCCCCGACGTGCTGGTGAAGGGCGCCGACTACACGGTGGAGACGGTGGTGGGCAGCGACCTCGTCATGGAATGGGGCGGCGCGGTGCGGCTGGCGCAGCTGCTGCCGGGGCAGAGCACCACGGCGACCGTGGCGCGCATCCGCGGCTGAACGCCGGTTCCGCTGGCCTTTCGGCGGATGTTCCTGGTATGGTCCTTCTGCCACGGGCCGATCCATGCCCGGCCGGGCGTCGCCACCCACCACCCTGCGAAAAACGCGACTAAAGGCGCATAAGCCGGCTAATCGGCTAAAGCGGGTTAGTGGCTCAAAAGCCACGGTATCACTCCACCAGCAGCGCCGCCCGCATCTCCGCCAGCCCCGCCGGGTCCTGCAGCGCGGCCAGGCGCCCCGCCGCCGTCACGGCATAGCGATGCAGCAGGGCGCGCCGCCGCGCGGGCGCGAGCGGATGGGCCGGCGCCTCCCGCACCAGCGCCGCCTCCCGCCCCTCCACCACCAGCAGGCCTGCATCCGCCGGCAGCAGCTCCACGGGGAAGTCGAGGTCCACGGCGAAGTAGAGCAGGTCGCAATAGTCGCGGTATTCCGGCCACTTGCCGTCGCTGAGGAAATCCCGCGCGCAGGACTTCACCTCCACCACCGCGAAGCGGCCATCGGGCAGCAGCGCCAGGATATCGGCCCGTCGGCCATTCGGCAGCGGCATCTCCCGCACCGGCGCCCAGCCCCGCATGCCGCAGAACAGGCTGGCGGCACGGCAGACGGCGAAGGTGCGTTCGGGAACCGTGATCGGGGCGGCCATGCCCTATGTTCGGTCTTCGTTCACGCAACAGTCAATCCATTGGCAGCATGCGGAACCGGAAAGGCTGCGGTGCGTGATGCAGGCATGGTCGCAACACGGTTTGCCGTCGCCATCCACATCCTCCTTCTGCTCGCCACGGAACCCGGCGGGCAGGCCACCAGCGGCCGCCTGGCCGAAAGCGTGGGCACCAACCCGGTGGTCATCCGAAGGCTGGCCGGGCAGCTCGCCCGCGCCGGGCTGATCCGCATCCGCCGCGGCCCCGGCGGCGCGGAACTCGCCCGCCCGGCGGGGGAGATCACGCTGGCCGATATCTGGCAGGCCATGCGCCGCAACGGCCTGCCGCTGCTGCCGGTGCACCGCGCCCCCAACCGCGCCGACGCGGTCGGCCGCGGCGCCCCCGCCCTGCTGCGGGAGGTCTTCGACGCCGCCGAGACGGCGCTGGAGACGCGGCTCGCCGGCGTGACGGTCGATGACCTCCGGCAGCGTCTCGCTCAAGCCACCTGATCGAGCCCGGCGCGCAGCGCCGCCGCCCCCGGCGCGGCGGGGTCGATCAGGCCGTGGCGCAGGAAGAAGTCGATCAGCACCAGGTTCACGTTGAACTTCACCTGCTCCGTCTCCGCGACCGCGCGCATCACCGCCTCCACCGGCAGCAGCTCGAAGCGCTCCACCTCGTCGTCATGGGGGGTGGGGACGAAGCCCTCGGGCAGCTCCAGGTCGTAGCAATGCAGCACGTCCCGCCGCAGCCCCTCCGCCGTCGCCATGATGTAGGAGACGCGGCCCGCGAAGGCCGCCCGCCCCGCCAGCTCCGGCGGGATGGAGGCTTCCTCCGCCGCTTCCTTCACGAGGCACTCGGCGGGGGAGAGCCCGGCCGGGATGCCGCCGGCGACGACATTGTCCATCTGCCCCGGCGCCACCGGCTTGGTGCGGGACCGCCACCCCACCCAGAGGTGAAGGCCCGTGGCGCGCCGGACGAAGCCGTTCACATGCACGCCCTGGGACATGATGCCGAAGGCCGGCAGCGCGCCGCGGTCCATCTGCGCCAAGGCGGGGCCATCGGGCGTGGCCCGCACGTCGAAGGCCTCCCCCCGCAGGGTCAGGTGGCCGCGCCCGGCCAGGCCCTTGGCCGCGGTGGCCAGCGCCTCGCTCCGCGCTCCCGGCGCCCGCAGCCGCCCGGCCAGCGCCACGCCGCGATCGTCGAAATGGAACTCCCGCGGATAGAAGGCCAGCGCCCGCGCCAGCTCCGCGCCAAGCCAGCCCACCTGCTCCTCCCCGATCCGGAAGCGGATGAGGTGGGAGGGGGAGGCGATGTTGTTGCAGGCGGCGATGTGCCGCTCGAAGGGGGCGAGCATGTCCATGCGCGCCAGTAGCGCGCGCCGCGACGCCCCTGTAGTGCGCGCCGCGCATGGCACGGAAGCCCAACTGCCGGTTTGCGCGGCGTGCGCGAGGCCCCAATTAGGGAAGCAACGCGCCTCCGGAGCCCCTGCGTGCAGAAGAATATCCCCAGCGAGCGCAGCCACCTGCGCACGCTGATGACCATGGCCCCCTATCTCTGGCCGCCGGGCGAGCCCGGGCTGCGCGCGCGCGTCGTCATCAGCCTGGCGCTGCTGGTCTTCGCCAAGGCGGCCAATGTGCTGGTCCCCATCGCCTTCGCCCGCGCCGTCGATGCCCTGGCCCCGCAGGCCGGGGCGGCGGGCACGGTGGCGGCGGTGCCGATCGCGCTGGTGCTGGGCTACGGGCTGATGCGCATCACCAGCAGCGGCTTCAACGAGTTGCGGGACGCGATCTTCGCCCGCGTCCAGGGCCGCGCCACGCGGCGCATCGCACTCCAGGTCTTCCAGCACCTGCACGCGCTGTCGCTGCGCTTCCACCTCGATCGCCAGACCGGCGGCCTGTCCCGCGTGCTGGAACGCGGCACGCGCGGCATGACCTTCGTGCTGGACTTCCTGCTGTTCAACATCATCCCGACGATCTTCGAGATCCTGCTGGTCTCCCTGATCCTCTGGGGGATGTTCGACGTGACCTTCACCGTTGTCATCCTGGCCACCGTCGGCGTCTACATCGCCTATACGCTGCTGTTCACGGAATGGCGGCTGCGCTTCCGCCGCGCGATGAACGAGACGGACACCGAGGCCAATACCCGGGCCATCGACAGCCTGCTGAACTACGAGACGGTCAAGTATTTCGGCAACGAGGCGCATGAGGCCCGGCGCTACGACGGCAGCCTGGAGCGCTACGAAAAGGCCTATGTGCGTTCCGAGGTCAGCCTCAACGGCCTCAATTTCGGCCAGCAGGCGATCATCGGGCTCGGCCTGACCATCGTCATGCTGATGGCGGCGGGGCGCGTGGCCGGCGGGGGGATGAGCGTCGGCGACTTCGTGCTGGTCAACACCTACATGATCCAGCTCTTCCAGCCGCTGAACATCCTGGGTTTCGCCTATCGCGAGATCAAGCAGGGCCTGACGGACATGGAGGCCATGTTCCGCCTGATGCGGGAGGAGCGTGAGGTCGCCGACAAGCCCGGCGCGCCGCCGCTTGCCGTCACCCAGGGGGAGATCCGCTTCGAGGAGGTGCGCTTCGGCTACCGGCCCGACCGGCAGATCCTGAAGGGCGTCAGCTTCACCGTGGCCCCGGGCCGGACGCTGGCCATCGTCGGCCCGACCGGCGCCGGCAAATCCACCATCAGCCGCCTGCTCTTCCGCTTCTACGACGCGACCAGCGGCCGGGTGGTGATCGACGGGCAGGATGTGCGGGACGTGGCGCAGGACAGCGTCCGCGCCGCCATCGGCGTGGTGCCGCAGGACACGGTGCTGTTCAACGACACCATCCGCTACAACATCGCCTATGGCCGCCCCGGCGCCAGCCAGGCGGAGGTGGAGGCGGCCGCCCGGCTCGCGCAGGTGCATGATTTCGTCCTCCGCCTGCCCGATGGCTACGACACCAAGGTGGGGGAACGCGGCCTGAAGCTCTCGGGCGGCGAGAAGCAGCGCGTGGCCATCGCGCGCACCCTGCTGAAGGATCCCCGCCTCCTCATCCTGGATGAGGCGACGAGTGCGCTCGATACGCGGACGGAGCAGGACATCCAGGCCGCGCTGCGGGATGCCGCGCGCGGGCGCACCACGCTGGTCATCGCCCATCGCCTGTCCACCGTGGTCGATGCGGATGAGATCCTGGTGCTGCAGGACGGCCAGGTGGCGGAACGCGGGTCCCACGCCCAGCTGATCGCCGCCGATGGCCTCTACGCCGCCATGTGGCGCCGCCAGTCGGAAGCGGTGGCGGCGGCGGAAGCCGCGGCGGCCGCCCAGGCGGCGGCGGAGCTTGCCGAACCCGCCTGAGCCATCCACCCGCCGGCCCGGGGCTTCCCTCGGGCCGAGTCCCTGCCTATGTCCCGGATCATTCAAGGAAACCGCCGCATGCAGTTCGACCCCCAGGGCGTGGCCCCGGAAGACCTCAGCCACGCCGGTTCGGTGGTCGACAAGGCCATCGAATACATGATCGAGCAGGGCATCGCGCCGATCTCCATCGCCTCCGCCCTGCTGGGCGGGGCGCTTGGCATGCTGTCGCGCAGCATGGATGACCGGGCGGTGGCGGGCGTGCTGCGCAGCGCGCTGGCCTCGGTGGAGGCGGGGGAGCTGGCGGAGATGCGCCGCGCGGCCGGCACGCCGCCGCATGCGGCCAATCTCTAGCCGCACCGCCTGACTCAGTCTTGACGCCGCGGGGCCTATCCGCGATATGGCCCCCTCTCCGGACCACTCCGCGTGCGGCAGCCTGGCCACTCCGTCCCAGGCCCCCGCGCGCGCGCTTTCTCGGGATACATGTCATGGCCCGCCGCTGCGGAATCACCGGCAAGGGCGTGCTGACGGGCAACAACGTCAGCCACGCCAACAACAAGACCCGGCGCCGCTTCCTGCCGAACCTGCAGGAAACGTCGTTCTTCTCCGACATCCTCGGCACGCCGGTGCGCATGCGCCTGTCCGTGAACGGGATCCGGACCGTGGAGCATAATGGCGGCTTCGACGCCTTCCTGCTCAACACGCCGAACCGCGACCTGCCGGTCGAGGCCCAGGTGCTGAAGCGCCGCCTGGCCCGCGCCCAGGCGAAGAAGACCGCCGCCGCCTGAGCGGGGATGGCGCGGCCCCCGGGCCGCGCCCTTTAAGGCCTGTACGGCGCCCTTGACGGCGCCGCGACGGCCGCGGGACTGGTTCGCCGCGGGCGTGATCACGAAAGCGTCAAGTCACTTTGACGTTTTTACATGACATGCCCCGGTCACAGGCTTCCAACGTTTACCGTTTGGAAACCGATACAGGCCCACTGTCGCCGGGCGATGACGCCCGAGTCCCTCCTTCCGATCGTCCTTCTGCTGGTCGCCGCGGCGATTGCCGCGGCCCTGCGGGTTCGGTCCATCCTGATCGACGCGCGAAACCGCGTCGCGGCCTCCGAACGGCTGGCCGCCGCGCGGGGCCGTTGCCTCTCCCTCGCCGCGCAGGAACTGCGCGGGCCCGGCCTCGCGCTGATGGCCCAGGCGGCGCAGATGGTCCCCGGCCCGCGGCGGGAGGGGGAGGAGACCCCCCTGGAAGGCGTCGCCCAGCAGCTGCTGCGCCTGGCCGATGACCTGGCCGATTTCGCCACCGAACCCTCCCCCCGCACGCTGCATGAGGCGCCGGCCCTGCTCGGCCCCGTGGTGGATGCGGCGATCGCCGCCGTGGCGGCGCAGATCCGCCCCGGCCGCCGCCACTGGCAGATCGACCCCGGCCTGCGCAGCCTGACGGTGAAGGCGGATCGCCGCGCGCTGGAAGGCGCGCTCGCCGCCCTGCTGCGCCGCGCCGCCCGCCATTCGCGGGATGGGGATGTGGTGGCGCTGCGCCATGTGCTGGGCGCGGAAACCGTCGCCATCGTCATCGAGGATGAGGGCGATGGCCTGCCGGCGCATGACATGGTGATGGACGCCGCCGGGCCCCTCGCCGGCACGCGGGGGCTGGACCTCGGCCTGACCCTGGCGCGGTCGCTGGCCGCGGCGCATGGTGGCGACATCCGGCTGGAAAGCGCGCCGGGCATCGGCGCCCGCGCCTGGCTCACCCTGCCGCGCGAACGCCTGCTGGAAGTCGCCTGATCAGGCCAGGAGTTCGAAGACCAGCAGCAGCGTCCGCTGCAGCCGGTTCTCATTGTCGTCGGAGATGATGGCCAGCAGCGTCCGGCCATCCCGCCGCAGCACCGCCAGCCCCTCGTAATTGTCGCTGGGCAGGGGGGAGGCCAGGCGCAGCAACTCCTCCCCCTGCAGCACCGCGCCGATGGCGGGATCCGCCAGCATCGCGGCCGGCACCCGGGCCAGCCGCCCGCTGAAGCCGCCGAAGATGGAGAAGCTGCGTTCCAGCACCAGCAGCGCGCCATCCGGCAGCGCCGCGGCATCCACCGGCAGCAGCCCGGCGCCGGGGCGATAGGCGATGGGCCGCCAGGCGCCCGGGCGGCCGATCCAGGCCGCGGTGATGCCGGGGTCGAGCCCCGGCGGGAATTCCTCCGCGATCGCGACCAGCCGGCCATCCGGCAGCACCGCCAGCGATTCGAGCCCCGCATTGGCCGGCGCCAGCTCCAGCCGCGGCGGCGCCTCCACATAGGTGCCGGGGGAGGTGAGGGTGCGATAGGCGCGGATGCGGTGCCAGCGTTCGAACCCCACCAGCCAGCTGCCATCCGGCAGGCGGGCCAGCGACTCCGCATCCCCGGCATGGCCGCGTTCCAGCGGCCGGCCGGCGCCGTCGCGCAGCGGCCCCGTGCGGATCAGGCTCAGCGCCGTCGGCCGCAGGCCCGCATCCAAGGCCAGGCGCATCTCCGCGAAGCGGCCGAGGTCCGACACCGCGGTCAGGGTCAGGTCCTCGGCCAGATGCAGGGCCGAGAGCCCGCCGAAGCCCAGCACCCTGGTGTCGATCTCGAGCCCGCCCAGCAGGCGCAGCGGCCCGCCCGACGGCCAGGCGGGCAGGTCCAGCGGCCGGCTGAGCGCCCCGGCCTCCGCCCCCGGCATGCAGCCGGAGAGCAGCGCCGCCGCGGCGGTCAGCAGGCCGCGGCGGGTGGCCATCGCTGGGGTCAGGCCACCAGCGCGGAACGCTCCGACGCCGCCCGCTGCCAGGCCATGGCCGCATCCTCGTCGAAGAGCTCGGCGAGCTTCTTCATCATGGTGCCGCCCAGCTCCTCGGCATCCACGATGGTCACGGCGCGGCGGTAGTAGCGCGTCACGTCATGGCCGATGCCGATGGCGATCAGCTCCACCGCCTCGCGCCCCTCGATCTCCCCGATCACCTTGCGCAGGTGGCGTTCCAGGTAGTTGCCGGGGTTCACCGACAGCGTGCTGTCATCGACCGGCGCACCGTCCGAGATCACCATCAGGATGCGGCGGTGTTCGCTGCGCTGGAGGAGCCGCTTGTAGGCCCATTCCAGCGCCTCGCCGTCGATGTTCTCCTTCAGCAGCCCCTCGCGCAGCATCAGGCCGAGATTCTTGCGCGCGCGGCGCCAGGGGGCATCGGCCGCCTTGTAGACGACGTGGCGAAGGTCGTTCAGGCGGCCCGGATTGCGCGGCTTGCCTTCCTGCACCCAGCGTTCGCGGCTCTGCCCGCCCTTCCAGGCGCGGGTGGTGAAGCCCAGGATCTCGGTCTTCACCGCGCAGCGTTCCAGCGTGCGCGCCAGGATGTCGCAGCACATGGCGGCAACCGTGATCGGCCGGCCGCGCATGGAGCCGGAATTGTCGATCAGCAGCGTCACGACCGTGTCGCGGAAATCGGCCTCGCGCTCCCGCTTGTAGGACAGCGAGAGCATCGGGTTCACCACCACGCGCGCGAGGCGCGCGACGTCCAGGATCCCCTCCTCCAGGTCGAATTCCCAGGCGCGCTGCTGCTGCGCCATCAGCCGGCGCTGCAGCCGGTTCGCGAGCTTGGAGACGACGCCCTGGAGGTGGGAGAGCTGCTGGTCGAGCTGCTGGCGGAGCCTGGCGAGTTCCTCCGCATCGCAGAGGTCCTCGGCGTCCACCACCTCGTCGAAGCTGCGGTTGTAGGCGCGGTAGGCGGAGGCGTCGTCGGTCTGCACGACCTCCTTCCGCTGCTGCGGGCCGCCCGGGCGGTCATCGCCCTCGGCGGCGGCGCCTTCCTCCTCGCCCTCCTCGGTCTCATCCTCGGCGGCGTCGCCCTGCATGGTCTCGGGCTGGGCGCCGAGCATGCTTTCCGTGTCCTGGGCCTGGGCCTCGCCCTCCCCGGACTGGTCCTGCTGGGAGGAGGTCTCGCCGCCCTCCCCTTCCTCCTCATCCTGCTCGGCCTCGGCCTCGACCTCGGCCTCCGCCAGGTCGAGCGCGGCGAGCAGCTTGCGGGCGGCCTTGCCGAAGGCGTCCTGGTTGCCCTGGGCGGCCGCCATTTCGGCGAGCGCGGCCTCGCCCTTCTCGCCCACGGAATCACGCCACAGGTCGAGCACGCGGCGCGCCGCGGCGGGGACGGGTTCGCCGGAGAGGCGTTCGCGCGCCAGCAGGCCCAGCGCCGCGGGCAGCGGCAGCTGGTCCTTCCGCGTCATGCGGTCATAGCCCTCGGCCTCGCATTGCTCGGCCAGGCGGGCGCGGAGATTGGCGGCGACGCCGGCCATGTGCTGGCTGCCCACGACCTCGACGCGGACATCCTCGAGCGCGTCGAAGACCTCCCGCGCCTCACGCCGCTGGGGCACGCGGGCGTTGTGCACGCCCTCGTCATGGTGGCGGAGCTTGAGGGCGATGGCATCCGCGGCGCCGCGGAGCTTCGCCATCTCGCTGGGCGGCAGGGCGCGCGTGGGCAGCGGCAGGCGGGCGCGCTTGCCGGCGAGGCCCGAGGGGCCGGGCTGGTAGGCGACCTGCACTTCCGGCACCTGCGCGATGGCGCGCAGCACCCCGGCGGTGGCCCGCTTGAACTCCTCCTGCCGGGTCTGGTCCTTGGTGTTCGCCATGGGGCTCCGCTCCGCCGTCAACGATCAGCCGGCCCGGGGCGCAGGCCCCGGGCCGTCAGCCTCACCCCGCCTTGCGGAGCAGGCTGCCGCTCGGCAGTTCCTCGTTGAAGCAGCGCTGGTAGTACTCGGCCACCGTGCCGCGCTCCGCCTCGTCGCATTTGTTGAGGAAGCTGAGGCGGAAGGCGAAGCCGACATCGCCGAAGATCCTGGCATTCTCGGCCCAGGTGATGACGGTGCGCGGCGACATGACGGTGCTGATGTCGCCGGCGATGAAGCCCGCGCGCGTCAGGTCCGCCAGCGCCACCATGGCTTCCGTCTGGCGGCGGGCCTTGGCGTCCTTCTCGTCCAGGCCGAGCTTGGCCATGACGATCTGCGTCTCCTGCGCATGCGGCAGGTAGTTCAGCGTCGCGACGATGTTCCAGCGGTCCATCTGGCCCTGGTTGATCTGCTGCGTGCCGTGATAGAGGCCCGTCGTGTCGCCGAGGCCGACGGTGTTGGCCGTGGCGAAGAGGCGGAAGCCGCGATGCGGGCGGATGACCTTGTTCTGGTCGAGCAGCGTGAGCTTGCCCTCCACCTCCAGCACGCGCTGGATCACGAACATCACGTCCGGCCGGCCGGCATCGTATTCGTCGAAGACCAGCGCGCAGGGGTGCTGCAGCGCCCAGGGCAGGATGCCTTCGCGGAATTCCGTGATCTGCTTGCCGTCCTGCAGCACGATCGCGTCCTTGCCGATCAGGTCGATGCGGCTGATGTGGCTGTCGAGGTTCACGCGGATGCAGGGCCAGTTCAGCCGCGCCGCCACCTGCTCGATATGCGTGGACTTGCCGGTGCCGTGGTAGCCCTGGACCATGACGCGCCGGTTGTGCGCGAAGCCGGCCAGGATCGCGAGCGTCGTCTCCCGGTCGAAGCGGTAGGAGGTATCGACCTCCGGCACATGTTCGGTGCGGAGCGAGAAGGCGGGGACCGTCAGGTCGCTGTCGATGCCGAAGACCTCGCGCACATTGACGCTGGTGTCAGGCATGTCGATGGCGGCGGTGGGGCGGCTCTCGGTAGGGGTGGCGACCTTGGTCATTTCCTGGTCCGGCTGTGGCATCGGGTTGATCCTAGGGCGATGGCGGCGGCGCGGCTACCCGTCAACCCGCCTTGGGGGTGGCGGGGGCGGCGCGGCCCGGCAGGGCGCGGCGCAGCAGGCTGTAGGCGCGGCTGATGTCCTTCAGCCGTTCCTCCCCCTGCCGGTCGCCGCCATTGGCGTCGGGATGGTAGCGCTTGGCGAGTTCCTTGTAGCGCGCGCGCAGGCTGACCGCGTCGATGGGCCAGGTCAGGCCGAGAACGTCGAGCGCGGCACGCAGTTCGGGCGGCGGCTCATCCGGCCGCGGCGCCCGGTTCCGCCGCTGCGCGTGCAGTGGCGTGTCCTTCAGCATCCCGAGCGGGTCGCGGAACATCTCCGGATGGTCGAAGGGATTGGCGCCGCCGAGGCGGCCGAGCGGCCAGGTCGGGCGCTGCCAGCCGGCATCGGCGCGGATGTTGGCCTCGATCTCCCCGGGCGCCATGCCTTTGTAGTAGTCCCAGGCGCGATTGTATTCGCGCACATGCTCCAGGCAGAACCAGCGGTATTCGTTCAGCGCGTTGCGGGCCCGGGGCGCGCGGAATCCGCCGGGTTCCGGGCAGCCCGGCGACTCGCAGGGCCGCACGGGCGTTTCCGGTTCCGCCGTTGCCAACCCGATGCGGTCGCCTCGTCGCGCCATGCGGGTCTTATGGTCGCCGCATCCCGGTCACGCAAGGCAACCCGGACATGCCTTGCGCGGGGCTTCCGCCGGCGGCAGGAAGCCCCACATGCAAGCCATGAACCCGCCGAACCGCGCCGCCCGCATCGAGGCCGCGATCCAGGGCGCCTTCGCCCCCGACGCCATCACCGTGCAGGACGACAGCGCGCTGCATGCCGGCCATGCCGGGGCGCGCCCGGGCGGGGAGACGCACTACACGCTGCGCATCGTGGCATCCGCCTTCGCCGGCCAGAACCGCGTCGCGCGGTCCCGCGCGGTGCATGAGGCGCTGGCGGCGGAATTTGCCACCGGGCTGCACGCGCTCTCGCTGAAGCTGCTGACGCCGGAGGAAGCGGCGAAGGGGTAGGCTACTCCTCCAGCGCCTGCCGGTGGCGCGCCACCACCGGGCTGTCCGGCGCATAGGCGAGGCAGGAGCCGATCGGCAGCTTGCGGGAGGAAGGCGGCACGGGCTGCCCCGCCGCCTTCGCCCGTTCCGCCGCCTCCCTCTCCCGCCGCCATTTCAACGGGCCGATGGTCTGGAAGGCGACGGTCGCCATCTGGGCCAGCACCTCCCGCAGATGGGTGCAGCCGAGGCTGCCGCCCACCCTCTCCTTCACCGCCCTGTTGAAGCCCAGGCCGATCGAAACCCCGGCCAATGCGGAAAAATTCGGCGCGGCGCCGGGGCAGACGGCATAGGGGGCGAAGTCGGTGGAGGCCTCGCAGGACCGGATCACCATGTCCTCCCCCACCACCAGGCGCAGCCACATGCCGTGCAGCGGCTCCCCCACCGGGATGGCGCCGCGGTCCATGTTCTCGAAGGCGTAGGTCTTGGTGTCCACCAGATGCGCCTCGATGTCGTAGAGGCCGTCGGCGCGCTGGAAACCCTGCATCTCGATCGTCCGGGTATGGATCAGGCGGCGATCGGTCTCGGGCTCGGATAGCGGCATGGGGGGTTCCCGGGGGGCTATGGTGCAGTGCGGGAAAGCCTAGCCCCCCAAGCGCGGGGTGTCGCCTATTCCGCGCAGCCCTCATCCCGCAGCAGGGTCTGGACGGCCAGGGGCGCGACATCGCTGGTGGTGAAGCAGTCGCCCGGCGCGCGCAGCAGGATGAAGCGCATCGTCCCCTCCCGCGCCTTCTTGTCCTTGCGCATGCGGCCCATCAGCGCCTCCGCCGAGAAGCGCCGGCCGAGGTCCCCGATGCGGGCGGGCAGCCCGACCTCCTGCAGGTGGGAGATCACGCGGCCGGGCAATTCCTGGCTGCAATGGCCGAGCCTGGCCGAGAGCGACGCGGCGAGGCCGAGGCCGACCGCGACGGCCTCCCCATGCAGCAGCTCGCCCCCATAGCCGCATTCGGCTTCGAGGGCATGGCCGAAGGTGTGGCCGAGGTTGAGCAGCGCGCGGCCGCCCTCCTCGCTCTCCTCCCGCTCATCCGCCGCGACCACGGCCGATTTCAGGCGGCAGGATTCCATCACGGCATGGGCCAGCGCGGCCGGGTCCCCGGCCACGGCGCGGGCACCCTCCGCCTCGCACCAGGCCCATAGCTCGCCCTGCAGCAGGCCGTGCTTCGCCACCTCCGCATAGCCGGCGCGGAGTTCGCGGGGCGGCAGGGTGCCGAGCACGCCGGTATCGGCCAGCACCAGGCGCGGCTGGTGGAAGGCGCCGACCAGGTTCTTGCCCAGGCCGAGATTGATGCCGGTCTTGCCACCCACCGAGCTGTCCACCTGGGCCAGCAGCGTGGTGGGTATCTGGATGAAGGTCAGCCCGCGCAGCGCGATGGCGGCGGCGAAGCCGGCCAGATCCCCCACCACGCCGCCGCCCAGCGCCACCACCGCGGTGCGGCGGTCGGCGCCCGCGGCCAGCGCGGCTTCGACCACGGATTGCAGCCGGGGAAATGATTTGCTCGCCTCCCCGGGCGGCACGGTGATGGCGGCGACGACGGCGACGCCGGCCTCCGCCAGCCCTTCCGTCAGGGTGGGCAGGTGCAGCGCGGCCACCGTCTCATCCGTGATGACGACGACGCGCCGCGCCGGCAGCACGGGGGCGATCAGCGCGCCGGCGCGCGCCACCAGCCCCTCGCCCACCAGGATGTCATAGGCGCGGTCGCCGAGCCGGACCGGCAGGCGGGAGGGGTCGCGATGCGCGGCGATCGCCTCCATCACCTTCCGCGTGGTGGTCTCGGGTGGTTCGTCTGTGCAGTCCACGATCACGGGGGCCTCGGCGAAGGTCGGGTGGCGCGCGGTCATCAGGCGCTCCAGCACCTCACGCGGGTCCTTGTTCAGGAAGAGGGGCCGGTGCTCCCGCCCCGCCACCCGCCGCAGCAGGGTGGGCAGGGAACAGCGCAGCCAGACCGCCACGGCGCCGGAAGCCGCCACCGCGGCGCGCGTGCGGGCATCGGAGAAGGCGCCCCCGCCGGTGGCCAGCACCAGGGGCGGCCCGGCCAGCAGGCGCGCGATCACGCGGCGCTCCCCGTCCCTGAAATGCGGCTCCCCGTATCGCGTGAAGATCTCGGTGATCGGCAGGCCGGCGGCGGCCTCGATCTCGGTATCCGCATCCACGAAGGGCAGGCCGAGCCGGGTGGCGAGCCGGCGGCCGATGGAGGATTTCCCGGCCCCCGGCATGCCGACCAGCACGATGCTGCGAGCGGCGACCGGGTGGGGGGAAGGGCGCGCGGCTTCCTCCACGCCGAAGGGCGCGGGGGTGGCCAGGGGGGCGCTGGCATCGGGGAGCGGCCAGGCCGGAAGGGCGGTGTTGCGTGACACGATGCGCAAGGCTAGCACAGCCCGGCCCGCGCGAGGATCCGCCCGACCGATGTTCCGCCACCCCATCCTGCTGCTGGTCGTGCTGCTGTTCGGGGTGGTCGTGCTCGGGCTGCTGGCGATCGGCGCCTTCCCGCCCACCGTGACGCCGCAGCCGGTGGAGCGGACCGTGCCGGCGGAGCGCTTCGGCACCCGCTGAGCCGCATGGCGTCCTGGGACCGGCACACCGAATCCTTCCTGGAGATGCTGGCCGCCGAGCGCGGCGCGGCGCGCAACA
The DNA here is from genome assembly GCF_016805305.1 of Falsiroseomonas ponticola. Lineage (GTDB taxonomy): Bacteria > Pseudomonadota > Alphaproteobacteria > Acetobacterales > Acetobacteraceae > Falsiroseomonas > Falsiroseomonas ponticola. The sequence goes on from NZ_JAERQN010000006.1 coordinate 311,469, forward strand.
CCATCAGCGCCTATGCCGCGGACCTCGAGGATTTCGGGGTGCATTGCCGCCAGCAGGGCGTGGCGCCGGCGGAGGCCGGGGTGGAGGTGGTGCGATCCTACCTCCAGGGCCTTTCGGCCGCGGGGCTGGCGGCACGGACGGCGGCGCGGCGGCTTTCCGCGCTGCGGCAGTATTTCCGCTTCCTGGCGCGGGAGGGGGTGCGGGCGGATGACCCGACCGAGCTGCTGCAGGGCCCCCGCCTGCCCGCCAGCCTGCCCAAGGCGCTGAGCGAGGCGGAGGTGACGGCGCTGCTGGAGGGCGCCGCCAGCCTGGCGGGCGGCCGCGGCTTCCTGGCCGTGGCGCTGGTGGAACTGCTCTACAGCAGCGGGCTGCGCGTCAGCGAGCTGATCGCCCTGCCCGCCAATGCGCTGCGGCCCGGCCAACCGCTGGTGGCCGTCACGGGCAAGGGCAACAAGGAAAGGCTCGTCCCCGTCTCCAACCGGGCGAGGGAGGCCGCGCTGGCGACGATCCGCGAACGGCCGAAGAATGCGAAGCCCAGCCGCTGGCTGTTTCCCTCCCGCGCCGCGGGCGGGCACATCACGCGGCAGAATGTGGGGCTGATCCTGAAGGATGCGGCGATCGCGGCGGGGCTGGATGAGGACCGCGTCAGCCCGCATGTGCTGCGCCACAGCTTCGCGTCCCACCTGCTGGGGCGCGGCGCGGACCTGCGCAGCCTGCAGATCCTGCTGGGCCACGCCGATATCGCCACCACCCAGATCTACACCAAGGTGCTGGACGAACGGCTGAAGCGCCTGCTGGAGGAGCATCACCCGCTGGCGTGATGCCGAGGCGGCGCGCGCGGCGGCCGGATAGCGTGGCCTACCCGCCGGTATCGCCCGATGCGCCAAGGTTGCATGGCTGGCCCGCCGCATTCGCGCATACGCCCGCCCCTGCAACAGTTTCCGAATGGTGGGACCGGCGCCGGATCGCGGCGCCGGGACAGGGCGTGGCCGTCCCCGGGCGGACCAGCGTCCACGGGGAAGGAAACGACATGACCACCGAGAATGGTCTGGAACGCCGCGCATTCCTGAAGGGTGCCGCGGTGGGCGGGGCGGCGGCCTCCGCCACCATGGGCGGGGGCGCCACCGTCCTGGCACAGGGCACCGCGGCGGCCAGCCCGCCAGCGGCGGCTTCGGCGCCGGCCGGCGCGGGGTACCAGTACCTCAAGCCCGATGAGGCCGCCTTCGTCGAGGCGCTGGTCGACACCATGATCCCCGCCGACGAGCTGACGCCCAAGGGCACCGATGTCGGCATCAACATCTTCATCGACCGCGCGCTGGCCGATGGCTGGGGCAAGGGCGATCGCCTCTACATGCAGGGCCCCTGGAAGCAGGGCCACCCGAACCAGGGCTACCAGCTGGCGCTGACGCCGGCGCAGCTCTGGCGCGCGGGGATCGAGGCGACGAACGCGCATTGCGTGAAGACGCTGGGCAAGGCCTTCGACCAGCTCACCACCGCGCAGCGCGACCAGGTCTTGCGCGACCTCGATGCCGGGCGCGTCACCTTCGACAACGGCCTGCCCGCCCGCGTCTTCTGGGGCATGGTCTACCAGAACGTCATGGAGGGCATGTTCAGCGACCCGATCTATGGCGGCAACCAGGACAAGGCCGGCTGGAAGCTGGTGGGCTTCCCCGGCGTCATCCAGAACAACCGCAACCACGTCGTCGCATCCCGCAACAAGCGCTTCGAGGGTGACTACACCTCGATCGCCGACATGAGCTGAGAGGAGGCACGACCATGGCACGCAAGCTTCCCGAGACGGATGTCGTCATCGTCGGCATGGGCTGGACCGGCGGCATCATGGCCAAGGAACTGGCCGAGGCCGGCATGAAGGTCACGGTGCTGGAACGCGGCGCGATGCGGCGGCCGGAGGAGGATTTCCAGGTCCCCCGCATCCGCGACGAGCTGCGCTTCAGCAACCGCACCGACCTGATGATGAACACGGCGCAGGACACGCTCACCATCCGCAACACGCCGGACCAGGAAGCGCTGCCGATGCGCCGCCTGGGCTCCTTCCTGCCCGGAGAGGGTGTGGGCGGCGCGGGGTCGCACTGGAACGGCGTCACCTGGCGCTGGGGCGACATGGAGCTGCAGATCCGCAGCAAATACGAGGAGAAATACGGCCGCGCCTATATCCCGGAGGACATGACCATCCAGGACTGGGGCGTCACCTATGCGGAGCTGGAGCCCTACTACGACAAGTTCGAGAAGGTGGCCGGCGTCTCCGGCAAGGCGGGCAACCTGCGCGGCCAGCGCATCCGCGGCGGCAATGTCTTCGAGGATGCGCGCGCCAATGAATTCCCGCTGCCGCCGCTGGAGGATCCGCTGTCGGGCGTGATGTTCGCCGCCGCGGCGCGGGAGATGGGCTACAACCCGCATCCCCGGCCCTCGGCCAATGCGTCGCGGCCCTACACCAACCCGGATGGCGCGCGGCTCGGCGCCTGCCAGTATTGCGGCTTCTGCGAACGCTATGGCTGCGAGAGCAATGCCAAGGGCAGCCCGAACGTCACGGTGATCCCGGCCGCGCTGCGCAACCCGAACGTGACCTTGCGCACCCATAGCTGGGTGCTGCGCGTGAACAAGGACAGCGACGGGCGGAAGGCGACCGGCGTCACCTACGTCAACATGCTGAACGGGGAGGAGCTGGAGCAGCCCGCGGGGATGGTGATCCTCGGCGCCTATGGCCTGAACAACGCCGCGCTGCTGATGTGGTCCGGGATCGGGGAGGTGTACAACCCGAGCACGGGCGAAGGCCTGGTCGGCAAGAACTACTGCTACCAGACCGGCACCGGCGCGACCCTGTTCTTCGAGGACAAGTTCTTCAACCCCTTCATCGCCACGGGGTCCTGGGGCCAGAACATCGACGACTTCAACACCAACTGGGAGTTCGACCGGCGGCCGCACAACTACATCGGCGGCAGCACCATCGCGGCCGGCGGGTCCAACGGCCGCCCCATCGAATACCGCCCCCTTCCGGCCGGCACGCCGCGCTGGGGCACGGAATGGAAGCGCGCGACGCGCAAATGGTACCAGGGCGCGATGTCCATCGGCTCCTCCGGCTCCGTCATGCCGAACCGGGCCAATTTCCTCGACCTCGATCCCACCTACCGCAACGTCTTCGGCCAGCCGTTGATGCGGATGACCTTCGAGTACAAGCCGAACGAGGTGCGGATGACGGAACACGTGGCCGGCGTGATCAACCGCATCGCGGCGACCATGGGGGCGGCCAGCGTGAATGCGGCGGGGCCGCGGCGCAGCTGGTCCGCCGTGCCCTACCAGAGCACGCACAACACCGGCGGCACCATCATGGGGCGGAACCCGCGGGAGAGCGTGGTGAACAAGTACCTGCAGCACTGGCAGCTGCATAACCTGTTCGTCCTCGGCGCCGGCGTCTTCCCGCACAACGCCGCCTACAACCCGACCGGCCCGGTCGGCGCGCTGGCCTATTGGGCGGCGGATGCGATCAAGACGCGCTACGCCCGCGCCCCCGGCCCGCTGGTGCCGGCATGAGGCTGGGGTTGCTGTTGGCCGCGGCCGTGATGGCCGCGGCGGGCGGGGCCCCAGGGACTGCCCAGGCCGGCGATGCGGCGCGGGGGCGGGAGTTGTATGCCCAGTGCCAGGCCTGCCATTCGCTGGATGGCGAGAATGGCGTCGGCCCCACGCTGAAGGGCGTGGTCGGCCGGCGCGCGGGGTCGGTGGCGGAGTTCCGCTATTCCCCCGCCATGCGCCGCGCCAGCGTGGTGTGGGATGCCGCGAGCCTCGATGGCTTCATGGCGGACCCGCAGGCGGTGGTGCGCGGCAACCGCATGCCCTTCGGCGGCGTGGAGGAAGCGCGGGACCGCGCGGATATCCTCGCCTGGCTGGAGGAAGCGGCGAAGTAGGGGGGCCGGGTCGGGCGGGTCTCAGATCCGCCCGACCAGGTCGCCGAAGCCCCAGACCAGCGTGCCGAGGATCAGCAGCGCGAAGCCCGCCTTCTCCATCACCTGGCGATCGAGGTCGCGTTGCAGGCGCTTGAAGCTTTCGAGCCGCGCGGTGCGCTCCGCGCCGTCCACGCGTTCCATGTCCTGCAGCAGCGCCATCAGGTCGGCGCGCGCGATCAGCACCTTGCGGCTGGCCAGCACCAGGCCGAGCGCGGTGATGATGGCGCCGGAGCGCGCGAACCACATCCAGTCCGTGGTCGCGACACTCAGCCAGATGCCCGCGGCCATGGAGGCGATGGTGGCGGCGGTGAAGCCGCGCACCACGCGCCGCAGCGCGCGCGATCCCTGCTCCGGCGCCATGGTCAGCCCTTGTGGACGCGCAGCGGCCCGAAGCTCTGCGCCACCGGCATCAGCTGCATCGTGTTGATGTTGACGCGGGCGGGGCGGGAGACGGCCCAGTGCACGGCATCCGCGATATCCTCCGGCGTCAGCGGATCCGTCCCCGCATAGGGCGCGGCGGCCTTGGCGGCATCGCCCTTGAAGCGCACCGCGCTGAATTCCGTGCCGCCGACCAGGCCCGGCTCGATCTCCGTCACCCGCACCTGCGTGCCGAAGAGGTCGGCGCGCAGGTTATGGCTGAACTGGCGGACGAAGGCCTTGGTGGCGCCATAGACATTGCCGCCGGGATAGGGCCATTCGCCGGCCGTCGAGCCGATATTGACGATGTGTCCGCGATCCCGCGCCACCATCCCCGGCAGCACGGCGCGCGTCACATACATCAGCCCCTTGCAGTTGGTGTCCACCATCGCGTCCCAGTCGTCGAGGTCCGCGCCCTGGGCGGGATCGAGCCCGGCGGCGAGGCCCGCATTGTTCACGACGACATCGATGGCGCGGAAGCTGCCGGGCAGCGCCTCGATCTCCGCCAGCACCGCGCGGCGGTCCCGCACGTCGAGCGGCACGGAATGGCAGCGCGCGGGGCCCAGCTCCTCCACCAGCGCGGCCAGGCGGTCGCCCCGCCGCCCGGTGGCGATGATGCGCCAGCCATCGGCCGCGAAGCGCCGCGCGATCGAAAGGCCGAAGCCCGCGGTCGCGCCGGTGACGAGGATGATGCGCTCGGTCATGGCCGGCCCTCCTGGTTGGAAGGCCGCATGTCGCCCCGGATCAGCCGACGCGCAAGAGCGCCGGCCCCTCCAGCCGCAGCCACTCCACCGCATCCTCGCGATGGGGCGTCAGGCGCGCGACATGCGCCCAGAAGCGGGCGGAGTGGTTGAGCTCCCGGAGGTGCGCGACCTCATGCGCCACGACGTAGTCCAGCACCCAGTCCGGCGCCATCACCAGGCGCCAGGAGAAGGCGAGCGTGCCATCCGGCGCGCAGCTGCCCCAGCGGCTGCGCGTATCCTTCAGCCGCAGCGCGCGCGGCTTCACGCCCAGCGCCTCCGCATGCGGGCCGATCAGCGCGCGGATGCGGCGGCGCGCCTCCGCGCGCATGAAGTCGCCGACGCGGCGGCGCAGGAAGGCGGGATCGCCGGCCACGACGATGTCGCGCCCTTCCAGGAAGGCGCCGCCGAGTGCCGCGGGGTCGTGGCGGATGCGATGCGGCGCGCCGCCCAGCAGCACCGTGGCATCGGGTGCGAAGGGCACGGCGGGGGCCAGCGCCGCCAGGCGTTCCATCACCCAGTCCCGGTGTTCGCGCAGCAGCGCGAGCCCCGCGCGGCGCCCCTTGCCGGGCGGCAGGATGACGACGACGGCGCCCTGCTTCGGGCAGATGCGCATGGAGACGCGGCGCGCGCGGGTGGAGCAATGCCAGCGGACGAGGCAACGCGCCGGCGGTGCCAGGGCGCCCTTCGGCGCGGGCAGCGTGATGAGTTCCGACTCGGGGAGCATCGACCCACCATGGCGCGAAGGCGTTGTCCGATTCAACCGCTTGACATCCTTCGCTTCACCACACTGTTAACGTCCATGCCCCAACGCTTCGCCATCGCGCTCGCGCTCCTCGCCCTCGGCGCCAGCTGGGGGCTGACGCCGGCGATGGCGAAACTCGCGATGGCGCAAGGGATGAAGCCGCTCGGCGTCGCGACCATCGCGGCGGTGATCAGCGCCATCGTGCTGCTCGCGGTCTGCGCGCGCAGCCGCGACATGCCGCGATGGACGCGCCCGCACCTGGTCCACTACGTCAGCGGCGGCTTCATCGGCCTCGCCTGCGCGAACCTCTTCGCCTTCACCGGGCTCTCGCGCGCGCCGGCCGGGCTCTTCGCGCTGCTGGTGCCGCTGTCGGGGCTGCTCAGCACGGTGTTCTTCGCCATGGCAGGGATCGAGCGCGCGACGCCGCGCATCGTGGCGGGCGCGGTGCTCTGCGTGGCCGGCGTGGCGCTGGCCATGGCGCCGGGCGCGGCGCTGCCCGACCCCGCGCTGCTGCCCTGGGCCGCGCTGATGGTGCTGACGCCGGTCTGCTACGCGGCGTCCAACCTGCTCTCGGTCAAGCTCGCCGTGCCGGGCAGCACGCCGCTGGCGCAGGCCGCGGGCACGCTGGTGGGCGCGGCCGCGTCGGTGCTGGTGATGGCGCTGGCCCTCGGCCATCTCGGCCCGCCGCCGAGCCTCGGCATCGCATTGCTGCTGCTGGCGCAGGGCGTGATCACCGCCGCCGCCTACCTGCTCTACTTCCGCCTGCTGGTCAGCGCGGGCGGGATGGTGACCAGCCAGGTGTCCTACCTGATCACGCTGGCCGGGCTGCTCTACGGCTTCCTGCTGTTCGGGGAGGTGCCGGGCTGGCTGACGCTGCCAGCCGCGGCCCTCATCTTCTCAGGGCTTGCCCTGGTGACGCTGGCGAAGCCTCAGCCCGCATAGGCCTTCATCTCGACCTCGACGAAGGAGAGCGGCGCGGTCCCGGCATTGACCACGTTGTGCTCAACGCCGAAGGCGCGGGCATAGCTGACGCCGGCCTTGAGTTCCGCCGTCGCGGTCTGGCCGCCCGGCAGTTCCAGCAGCAGCGTGCCGTCGGTGACCGGCACGACGACATAGGACATGCCGTGGCGATGCCAGCCGGTCTCCGCGCCGGGATCGAAATCCCAGCGCGTGACGCGCACCTTGTCATCGTCCAGCTGCACCGTGCCGGTGGCCGGCGCGCGGCAGGTGAGCGGGGTGCTCATTCGGCGGCGGCCTTCAGCCCCATGCCCGCCAGCGGCAGCGCGCCCGCGGCCTGCATCGCGTCCCACGCCTTCTGGCCTTCATCGCCCTGCAGCGGCAGGTGCGGCGGGCGGATCACGCGCCAGCCATCATGGCCGGTGCTGCGGGCGATGATCTCCCGCAGGCCGGGGATCAGCGCCACCGCCGTGGCGGCCTTGCGCGTCGCATCCAGCACGGCCTGCGCCGCATCGGCCTCCGGCCCCGTGCGCTTCTGGTAGACGATCTGGCCGAAGCGGGCGTTGACGTTGGCGGCGGCGGTGATGCAGCCGGCGCCGCCCTCGGCCAGGATCTTCTGCACGAAGTTGTCGGCGCCCGAATAGACCTCGAACCCGTCCTTCGCGAAGTTGTCGATCATCGCCTTCATGTTGGCGTAGTCGCCCGAGGAATCCTTCACGCCCTTGATGACGCCGGGGAAGGCCTTGAGCAGGCGGCCGATCAGGTCGAGGCTGAAGGGCACCGCGCTCTGCTGCGGGAAGTGGTAGAGGTAGATGGCGATGCCGCCGCCGACGCGGTTCACGACTTCGCTGAAATAGGCGAAGAGGCCGTCGTCGCTCGGCGCCTTGTAGTAGAAGGGCGGCAGCACCAGCACGCCGCGGCAGCCCTGCGCCTTGGCGTGCTTCGTCAGCTCCACCGTGTCCATCAGGCTGGCGCAGCCGGTGCCGGGCATCAGGCGCGTCGCGGGCACGCCGCGGGCCACGATGCCCTCCAGGATCGCCTTGCGCTCATCGAAGCCGAAGCTGTTCGCCTCCCCCGTCGTGCCGAGGATGCCGAGGCCGTTGCAGCCATTGGCCAGCAGCCACTTGCAATGCGCGGCATAGGTGTCGAGGTCCGGCGAGAGATCCGGATTCATCGCCGTGAGGGCCGCGGCATTGATGCCGCCGAAAAGCGCGTCCTTCATGATATCCGGGTCCTTCCCTTCAAAGTTCGGTATCCGATCCGCGCCGAACGGGCGGGATCGGCTTCGCCGCCTTGGGCACGCGGCCCGGCCAGGCGACGACATGATCCTCCAGCGCGCCGGCATCCCGTTCCGCCACGATGCGGCCGCGGATGGAAACGCCGGCCTGGTGGACCGTCTCCGGATCGCCGGAGACGAGCGGGTGCCACCAGGGCAGGTCGCGCCCTTCGGCGAGCAGGCGATAGGCGCAGGTCGGCGGCAGCCAGTCGATCGCCGCGACCTTGGCGGGGGTGAGCTTGACGCAGTCCGGCACACGGGATTTGCGATTGGCGTAGTCGGTGCAGCGACCCGTCGCGCCATCCAGCAGCCGGCAGCCGACATGGGTCCAGAGGAGGGCTTCCGTCTCCTCGTCCCGCAGCTTGTGCAGGCAGCAGCGGCCGCAGCCATCGCACAGGCTTTCCCATTCGGCGCGCGTCATCGCGCCGAGGGTCTTCCTGCGCCAGAAGGGATCGGAGGCCGCCATCGCGGGCACCCTAGCCGCAATGCCCGCGCATGCAAGGGCGATGCTTGACCGCGGGGCCGCGGCGCGGGCAGGTCTCCCCTGCGATGACGGCACGGAATCCCTGGGCGGCGCGGATCAGGCTCTCGCGCCGCGCGCTGCTGGCGGGCCTCACGGGCCTGGCCGTGCCCGCGCGGGCGGATGGCGCGCCGGTCGCGATCGGCGCCATCCGCTGGGATGCCTGGTACGCGCCAGGATCCGTGCCGACCGCGGCGGTGGAACGCGCCCTCACCCCCGCGTCCTGGCGCGACCGCGCGCCCTTCTTCGCGCAGGTGCCGGCCGATGGCGGGCCCATCCGGATGCCGCCGCCGGACCAGGCGGTGATGGACCGGCAGATCGCGCTGGCGGCCGCCGCCGGGATCGATTTCTGGGCCTTCGTGAGCTACCCGGCCGCCGCCTCCATGAGCGAGGGTTTCCGGCTGTACCGCGCCAGCGCGATCCGCAGCCGGGTGAAGTTCGCCCTGGTCTGCGAGGCCGTCCGATGGGGGCGGCAGGATGCGCCGGGGGAGGCGCTGGCGACGCATCCGGCGCTGCTGGCGGATCCGGACTGCCAGCGCGTCAACGGAAGGCCGCTCTATTTCCTCGGCTTCCTCTCGGATGAGGGGATCGCGGAGGCCTGGGGCGGCATCGCGGGGCTGCGCGCCGCGGTGGATGGCTTCCGCCGCCGCGCGCGGGATGCCGGCGCGGGGGATCCCTTCATCGTGCTGATGACGCCGGTGCCCGACCAGGCGCGGCGCTGGGTGCCGCTGCTCGGCCTCGATGGCGTCTCCGCCTATGCCTGGCAGGCCGGCGCGCGGGCGGCGCCCTATGCGGCGCTGGCCCAGACGGCGGAACGCGGCTGGGCGGCGCAGGCGGCGCTCGGCATCCCCGTGGTGCCCACGGCGATGACGGGCTGGGACCGCCGGCCGCGCGTGCAGAACCCCGTGCCGTGGGAGGGCTGGCAGCGCCCCGGCGAGGGGATGGACCGCTTCTACACCGCGCCGACGCCGGCGGAACTCACCGCGCATCTGCGCCGCGCCATCGCCTTCGCGGCGGGGCAGGCCCCGCGCACGGCGCTGGTCTATGCCTGGAACGAGAATGACGAGGGCGGCTGGCTGGTGCCGGCGCATCCCTTCGAGGATGCGCGGCTGCGCGCCATGCGGGGCGCGGCCTGCCAGCCGCTACCCGCGGATCGCTGCCTCAGGCGGGCGGATTAGCCTCGTCGCGGAAATAGGGCTCGACGGTGCCCTTCAGCTTCAGCGTCAGCGGCATGCCGCGGCGGTCCACCGCCTTGCCGACGGACACCCGCACCCAGCCCTCGCTGACGCAGTATTCCTCGACATTCGTCTTCTCGACGCCGTTGAAGCGGATGCCGACGCCGCGGGCCAGCAACGCCTCCTGGTAGTAGGGGCTGCGCGGATCGACGGAGAGGCGGTCGGGCAGGGTATCGGTCATGCGGCCCCACTAGCCCCGCGCCAGGCGGCTGCCAAGGGTCACGCCACCCGGCGGAGTTCCGCCAGGAAGCGTTCCGCGGCCAGTTCGGGCGGCCAGGGGCGCCAGGGTTCGCCGCCATGGATCGCGGCCAGCGGGTCCGCCGCCATCACCGCGGCACGGATGCCGAGCGTGTCGCGCACCTCCTGCGCCGACCAGCCCGCGACATGCACCGCCTCCGCCGCCGCCATGGCGATGTCGAGCTTCTTGTGGAGCTTCTTCGAGCCGGCATCCCAGGCGGGCAGCGCGTAGCGGGTGGCGATGACGGCGGAAAGCCTTTCCTGCAACTGGAGGAAACCCGGGCCGAGGAAGGGCTTGAGGGGGGAGATGCAGTCGAAATTGGTCAGCCCCTCCTCCGCGTCATGCAGCAATTCGCGCCGGGCCTCCGCGCGGCCCGGCGCCGGCTTCGCGGCGCGGCGCAGCGCCAGGACCGCCAGCGAATGCTGCGCGACGGAGAGCGGCGCGCCCGGCCAGATGGAATGCCCGCCCCAGCGGAAGGTCCGCGCCAGGCCCGTGGCCAGATCCTCATCCGTCCAGTCGAAGGGGGTGGGCGCCAGCAGGTCGAGCCGCCGGCCCGAGGGCAGCCGCACCCAGGCCCGAGCCTCCTTCGCCATCGCCGCCATCCGCCAGGCCCTCTCCACACCGCGTCTTCATAGCGGGGTTGCCCTCCGCGCCAAGCCGGGCGATGAAAACGGAAGGGAAACCTTCGTCACGGGGCCGGCATGAAATTCCTGCACGCGGCCGATATCCACCTGGACAGCCCGCTGGCCGGGCTGATGGCGCGGGCGGAGCCGCTGCGGGACGATTTGCGTGCCTGCACCCGCCGCGCCTTCGCCGCCATGATCGACCTGGCGATCGCGGAGGATGTCGCCTTCGTCATCATCGCGGGCGACCTCTATGACGGGGACTGGAAGGATTTCTCCACGGGGCTGTTCTTCGCGGAGCAGATGAAGCGCCTGGCGCCGCGCCCCTGCTTCCTGCTGCGGGGCAACCACGACGCCCAATCCCTGATCACCAAGCGCCTGCCCGCGCCGCCCAATGTCCGCGAATTCTCGTCGCGCCGCTGCGAGACCTTCCGGCTGCCCGAATTCGGCGTCGCGCTGCACGGCCATTCCTTCCCGGAACGCGCGGTGCCGGAGGACCTCTCGAAGGACTATCCGGACCCGCTGCCGGGGATGCTCAACATCGGCGTGCTGCACACCTCCGGCGACGATCCCGGGGAGCACGCGACCTATGCCCCCTGCACGCCGCAGGCGCTGCGGGACAAGGGCTATGACTACTGGGCGCTCGGCCACATCCATCTGCGCCAGGTGCTGCATGAGCGGCCCTGGATCGTCTTCCCCGGCAACCTCCAGGGGCGGCACGCGCGGGAGACGGGGGCCAAGGGCTGCACCCTGGTGACGGTGGAGGAGGGGCGGATCACGGCGGTGGAGCATCGCAGCGTCGATTGCCTGCGCTGGGCTTCGCTGGCCGTCGATGCGACGGGGGCGGAGGAGGCGGCGCTGGTCGATCGCGTCGGCGCCGCGGTGACGGCGGCGCTGGCGGCGGCGGAAGGCCGCGCGCTGCTGGCCCGCCTGACCATCACCGGGGAGACGCCGCTGCACGCCCTGCTGCCGGACCGCCATGACGACATCGCCGCCTGGTGCGCCAATGCGGCGATCGAGGCCGAGGGCCATCTGTGGCTGGAGAAGATCAAGCTGCACACGAGCCCGCCCCGCGCCGTGGATGCGGGCGCGCTGGCGCCGCTGCGCGCGGCCTTCCTGGCGGCGCTGGAGGATGAGGCCCTGCGGCAGGACCTGCTCTCGGACCTCGCCGCCGTGCGGGGCAAGGTGCCCGCGCCCGGCCGCGCCGCGCTCGACCTGCCGGATGACGTGCTGGCCCTGGCCCGCCTGGCGGATGAGGCCTGGGACGCGGTGGAAGCCGCCATCGCGCAGGAACGCGCCTGATGCGGCTGCTGGCGCTGGACCTGCTGCGCTACGGGCACCTGACCGATGTGCGGCTGGCCTTTCCCGAACAGGCCGCGCTGCATGTGGTGCTGGGCGCGAACGAGGCGGGGAAATCCACCGCCCTCTCGGCCATCGGCGATGCGCTCTACGGCTTCCCGCACAACAGCGCGCAGGCCTTCCTGCATGAGACGGGGCGGCTGCGGCTCGGCATCACCGTGATGGGGCGGGACGGCACGCGGGCCAGCTTCCTCCGCCGCAAGGGCCGGCAGAACACGCTGATGGCGCCGGACGAGACGCCGCTGCCGGAGGCCGCGCTGGAACGCTTCCTGGGCGGCGTGGGGCGGGAGCGGTTCCGCGACACCTTCGGCCTGGATGGCGCCGGGCTGCGGGAACATGGGCGGGCGCTGGCGGAAGGCGGCGGCGGCGCCGGCGAGGGGCTGCTGGCCGGCATGGGCGTGCCGCGGCTGCAGCAGGTCCTCGCCCGGCTGGACCGCCAGGCGGATGAGTTGCATGGCACCCGCCACCGCAGCCGCCGCCTGCCCGGCGCCGCCGATGCCTATGCCGCCGCCCAGCGCGCGCTGGACGCCGCGACCATCCGCCCCGCCGAATGGCAGGAGGCGCGGGAGGCGGTGCGGCGCGCGGAGGCCGAACTCACCGCCATCATCGCCGAGGAAGCGACGCTGAAGCGGGAGGAGCTTCGGCTTCGCCGCGCCCGCGCCGTGGCGCCGCTGCTGCGCCGCCTGGCGGCGGAGGCGGCGGAACTGGCACCGCTGGCCGAGGCCCCTGCCCTGCCCGCCGATGCGGCGGAGACGCTGGCCCGCCTGACCGCCGCGCTGCGCAAGGCGGCGGAGGACGAGGCGCGGGAGGATGCGGCGGCGCGGCGCCTGGCCGGGCAGGCGGCGGCGCTGCCGCGCGATGCCGCGGTGCTGGCGCGGCAGGACGCGATCGATGCGCTGGGCCAGGCGCGCGCCACGGCACTCGGCGCGCAGGCGGACCTGCCGGGGGTGCGGCAGGCGGCGGCGGAACAGGCGCAGCGCATCGAAGCGGCGGCCGAACGCCTCGGCCTGCATCTGCCGCCGGAGCGGGCGCGGGAGGCCCTGCCCCGCGCCGCGCAGCGGGAGGCGGCGCAGCGCCTGCTGCGCAGCCGCACCACGCTGCTGGCCCGGCTGGAAGGCGCGACGACGGCGCTGCGCGGCGCGGAACGGCGCCACGAACAGGCACGGCAGGCGCTGCTGGCCTTCCCCCCGCCGGCCCCGGCCGCCGCGCTGCGCCGCGCCATCGACGCCGTCCGCGCCGAAGGGCCGCTGGACCGGGAGGTCGCCCGCCTGGCGCGGGACGCCGCGGAGGCGGAAGCGCGGGCCGCGGCGGCGCTGGCGGCGCTGGACCTCTGGACGGGGGATGCGGCCGCGCTCGCCGCCTGCCGCCTGCCCCTGCCCGCCACGGCGGAGGAAGCCGCGCGCGCCATGGCGGCGGCAAGCCAGGCGGCGGAGGAGGCCGGCCGGGCGCTGGAGGGCGCGGCGGCGGAGATGGCCGCGCTGGAGGAGGCGCTGGCCCGGCTGGCGCGCGGGGAGACGGTGCCCACCCCCGCCGCCATCGCCGAAAGCCGCGCCCGCCGCGATGCCGCCTGGCGGCTGATCCGCCGGCAGCTGGAAGGCGGCGCGCCGCCGGCGCCGGCGGAATGGGCCGCCCTGCCCGCCGGCGCCCCGGCCGAGGTGTTCGAGGCGCTGCGCGACGCCGCCGACCGCCTGGCCGATGCCCGCGCCGACGATGCCGGGCGCGTCACCGATTATGCGACGCAGGAGGCGCGCCTTGCCTTGCTGCGGGACCGCCATCCGGGGCTGGCGGCGGCGGCGGCCCGGGCGCGGGAGGGTGCGGCGGCGGCGGCGCAGGCCTGGCGGGACCTCTGGGCGCCGGCCGGCATCGCCCCGGCCTCCCCGCCCGCCATGCTGCAATGGCGCGACGCGCGGGCGAAGGTGCTGGACCTCGCGGAGCGCGCCGCCGCGCTGCGCCAGCAGCGGGACGAAGCCTCCGCGCGCCGTGACGCCGCCCGCGCCGTGCTGCTGCCCCTGCTGCCCACCCCGCCCGCCGCGCCGGAGCTGGCGCCGCTGCTGGCACAGGCCACCGAGGCCTGCGCGGCGGCGGAGGCGGCGGAGGCCGCGCATCGGGACCGGGCGGAGGCGCTGCGCCTGGCCGGCGAGCGGCTGGAGGAAGCCCGCGCGGCGCGTGACCATGCCGCGGCGGCGCTGGCCGATTCCGATGCCGGCTGGCAGCCCGCGCTGCAGGCGCTCGGCCTGGCCGCGACGGCGGGGGTGGAGGCGGTGGAGGCGGCGCTGGCCGCCTGGGGCGCGGTGGCGGAGGCCGCGACCGCCTGGCAGTCCAACGCCGCGCGGATCGAGGCCATGGAACAATCCCTCGCCGGCTTCGGGCGGGAGACGCTGGCCCTGGCGGCGGCGCTCGGGGAGCCGGTGGGCGAGGGCCAGGCGATGGCCCTTTCCGCGCAGCTCGCACGGCGCCTGGCGGCGGCCCGCCAGGCGGAGACGGCGGCGGAGGGCCTGCTGGCCCAGATCCGGGAGCGGGAGGCGGCGGCCGAGGCGGCGCGGGAGGCCGCGCGGCGGGCGGAGGAAGGGCTGGCGCGGCTGCACGCCCTGGCCGGCACCGACCAGCTGCCGGGGCTGGAGGAGGCGGTGCGCCAGGCGGCACGGCGCGCCGCGCTGGCGGACAGCGTCGCGGCGCTGCGGGCCGCGCTGCATGTCCAGGGCGAGGGCCTGCCCGAGGCCCAGCTGCGGGAGGAGGTGGAGGGCTTCGACCCCGACCAGGCCGCGCTGCGCCTGGCGGCGATCGAGGCGCGGCAGGCGGCGCTCGGCGGGCGCCGCACCGAACTCGGCGCCGAACAGCAGGCGGCGCGGGCCCGGCTGGCGGCGCTGGAGGCGGGGCGGGACGCGGCCGCCCATGCGCAGGACATGCAGCAGCACCTGGCCGATGCGCAGGAGGCGGCGGAACGCTACGCCCGGCTGCACATGGCGCGGCGCCTGCTGAAGGCGGGGATCGAGCGGCTGCGCCAGGACCAGCAGGGCCCCATGCTGCGCGCCGCCACCCACCATTTCGCGCTGCTGACAGCCGGGCGCTACACGCGGCTGGCGGCCGAGGAACAGGATGACGGCCGCACCCTGCTGCAGGCCGTGCGCGCGGATGGCAGCGCCTGCCCGATCGACCAGCTGAGCGAGGGGACGCGCGACCAGCTCTACCTGGCGCTGCGGGTCGCGGCGATCGAGGCGCATGCAGCCGCGGCGGAGCCCCTGCCCTTCATCGCGGATGATCTGCTGGCGACCTTCGACGATGGGCGCGCGGCGGCGGCCATCACGCTGCTGCGGCAGCTGGGGCAGGTGACGCAGGTGATCCTGTTCACCCATCACGCGCATCTGGCGGCGCTGGCGGCGCGGCAGGCGGGGGTGGCGGTGCTGGAACTGCCGGCGGTGCCGGTGCCCGGGGCGGCAGCGCGCCCCGCCGCCTGAGTGCGCCCTTTTGGCGGGCGGGCTCCGCGCCCTATGCTGCGGGGAACGAGGAAGGAAGCCCCATGGACGCCCGCACCCTGCCCCCCACCATCCGCCTGGCCGCCGATGACAGCGTCGTCATCGCCCGCATCGGCCTGCCGCCGGGGACGCCGGTGGAAGGCGGCATCGCGGTGCGCGGCGAGAAGCGCGTGCCGCCGGGCCACAAGGTGGCGGTGCGCGCCCATGCGGTGGGGGAGCCGATCCGGCGCTACGGCCAGATCATCGGCTTCGCGACGGAGGTGATCCAGCCCGGGGACTGGGTGCACACCCACAACTGCGCCATGGGCGACTTCGCCAAGGACTATGCCTGGGGCGTGGATGCGAAGCCGACCGGGCTGATCACGCCCGCCGCCACCTTCCAGGGCTTCCGCCGCGCCGATGGCCGGGCGGCCACGCGCAACTACATCGGCATCGTCACCTCCGTGAACTGCTCGGCCCATGTGGCGGAGCTGATCGCCGATGCCTTCAAGAAGAACCCCTTCACCGGCACGGACCCGCTGGCCGACTTCCCGAATGTGGACGGGGTGGTGGCGCTGACCCACAAGACGGGCTGCGGCATGACGATGGGGGAGCCGCTGAAGCTGCTGCGCCGGACCCTCGCCGGCTTCGCGCGCCACGTGAATTTCAGCCATGTCATCGCCATCGGCCTCGGCTGCGAGGTCAACCAGTTGGGCGGCATGCTGGAGGAGCAGCGCCTCGCGGGCCGGCTGCGCAACATGGACATCCAGGAGATGGGCGGCACGCGGAAGACCGTGGAGGCCGGCATCGCCTTCGTCCGCGAAGTCCTGGCCGAATCCAACCAGGCGGTGCGGGAGACGATCCCGGCCAGCGAATTGACCCTCGCCCTGCAATGCGGGGGGTCGGACGGCTATTCGGGCATCACCGCGAACCCGGCGCTCGGCGTCGCCTCCGACCTGCTGGTGCGGCATGGCGGCACGGTGATCCTCTCCGAGACGCCGGAGACCTATGGCGCGGAGCACCTCCTGACGCGCCGCGCCGTCTCCCGCGATGTCGGCGAGAAGCTGGTGGACCTCATGCGGTGGTGGGAGGCCTATACGGAGCGCGAGGGGGCGGAGATGAACGCGAACCCCAGCCCCGGCAACAAGGCGGGCGGGCTGACGACCATCCTGGAGAAGTCGCTCGGCGCCATGGCCAAGGCGGGCAGCACCAACCTGGTCGAGGTCTATCGCTACGCGGAGCCCGTCACCGCGAAGGGCTTCGTCTTCATGGACACGCCGGGCTACGACCCGGTGGCGGCGACGGGCCAGGTGGCGGGCGGGGCCAACATGGTCTGCTTCACCACCGGCCGCGGCAGCGTCTTCGGCTGCAAGCCCGCCCCCTCCATCAAGCTCGCGACCAACTCCGCCATGTATGAGCGGATGTCTGAGGACATGGACATCAATTGCGGGGGCATCGTCACGGGGGAGGAGAGTGTCGCGGAATGCGGCCAGCGCATCTTCGACCTCATCTTGCGGGTGGCGAGCGGGGAGCGGACGAAGAGCGAGGCGTATGATTTCGGGGGCGCGGAGTTCGCGCCCTGGACGCTGGGCGCGACCATGTGAGCGACCCGGATTACAGGCTGCATTACTTTGTTGCTGAGGCTGTCAGGCCGCGGTTCACACGATGAGGGAAGACAAAAAGGAAATCGGCGAGTGCCCGAGCGAATTCAAGCACTCGCCGGGCTGAAGCTTCGTCGTGGTGAGGTGACTTTTCATCAGCGTGGCGAACATCGTTCGCATCCAAGCGAACTTGATGCGCCCACTGAGCCATGGCTGGCGTGAGCTTGCCGCCTTTCACGGCGGCTTCAATACGACTGTAGAGCGACCCCGCCTGAAGGTTGAGTGCCTTAAGCATCGCATCAATTGAAGATGCTGCCAGCATGACAGCGCCATCCGGAGCATGAAGCGAAAGGAAGGCCTGCGCCAAATATACCCGCGCCGCCTCCGGAATAGATTGGTCAAGATCCTCGATCCGCGGATAAAATTCTTCGATATCAGACCCATGAGCCGCAAACAGTTCTAGACTCTCTTTGAATACATTTGGCACTTTTCTGCTGGCAGCCAATATACAGCCACCGCAACTGGAGCAAACATATACAGCCCAATACTGCTGCGTGTTGTTCGCGTAACCAGTCGTGATCCAAGGGCCTACGCCACCCTTGGTACCAGACGGAAACGAAAGCGTTGGATGGGCGGTACCGCAATGCGGGCATCGCGGCAGCTTAATATGGAACGTAAATTTCATCGGCGGTACGATATCAGTCAGTCTCAGATAGCCAAGGGTTTTCCAAGGGACCTGACACGATGAACCGCATCACCCCCGCCGAGCGCCGGGCGCAGATCCTGCAGAAACTCGCCGAAGGCGTCGTCATCCCGCCCGCCGAGGCGATGATGAACTCCGGCCGCCGCCGCACGCCGGAGAAGCGGGAGATGCTGAAGCGCCTGCAGGAACTGGCGGAGGAACGCGGCCAGAAGCCCTGGCCGGCGAAGTTCTGAGCCGCCCGCGCGGCACCCCGATGGCCAGGCCCGGGACCGCCGCGCCATGAACCGCTTCACCTTCCACAACCGCCCGCCGCACCCCGCGCTGCGCGGCCTGGTCAGCGGCCTCTGGCATTACGACGAGGCGCGTGGCGCGCCCCTGCGGCGGCGGGAGATGCCCTGCGCGGAGGCGGTGCTGCTGGTCAATCTCGGCCCGGCCATCGGCGTCGCCTGGCCCGACCCGGCGCGGGAGACGCGCTTCGAGACCGCCACGGGCTTCCTCGCCCGCCCCCACCCCGCCCCGGCACGCAGCTTCATGGCCGGGCGGCAGCGCGGCGTGCAGGTGATGCTGACGCCGCTCGGCGCCGCACGGCTGCTGCGCGACGAGCTGGATGCGCTGCCCGCCGAGTTCCTGGGCCTGCGCGAGGCGCTCGGCCGCACCACGCTGGGCGACCAGCTGGCCGGGATCCGCGACCCGGAAGCCTGCCTTGACGTGATGGAGGGCTTTCTCCTGCGGCGCCTGGCCGAGCCCGGCCCGCCGCGGGACCCCATCGCCCGGGCCTGGCAGCGGATCGAGGCGACGGGCGGGCGCATCCCCATCGCCTCGCTGGCGGCGGAGCTGGGGTGGAGCCGCCAGACCTTCGCCCGCCATTTCCGCCGCCGCACCGGCCTGGCGCCGAAGCTGACCGCGCGGCTCAAGCGCTTCGGCGCCGTCGTCGCCCGCCTGCCGGCGGAGGGCGCGGCGGATTGGGCCGGCCTGGCGGCGGAAGCCGGCTATGCCGACCAGGCGCACCTGATCCATGACGTGAAGGCATTCACCGGCCTCTCGCCGGCCGCCCTGCTCGACCGGCGGCTGCGGGATGGCCTGGGCTTCGCGGAATAGCCCCTACCATTTCTCCAATCCCGCCGGGCGCCGCGCCGCTAGCCTGCCCCTCCCCGCAACCGGAGATGGCCATGGTCCCCGACGGCACGCTCTGCCCCTGCCTCCGCTACCGTGATGCGCCCGCGGCGCTGGATTGGCTGGAACGCGCCTTCGGCTTCCGCCGCGGCCTGGTGGTGCCGGATGGCGCGGGCGGCATCGCCCATGCGGAGCTGCATCTCGGTGGCGCGGGTCTCGTCATGCTGGGGTCGGTGCGCGCCGATGGCTTCGGGCGCGATCCCGCCGCGCTGGGTGGCGTCAGCGGGTCCGTCTATGTGCGCTGCGGGGATGCCGATGCGGCGCATGATCGCGCCGTGGCGGCGGGCGCCGTCATCCTCCGGCAGCTGCAGACCACGGATTACGGCTCGCGCGACTTCTCGGTGCGCGATCCCGAAGGCCATGTCTGGTCCTTCGGGAGCTACTGGCCGGAGGGCGGCTGACCGACCGGCGCGTGGTTGATGGCGCTGAGCGTCGCGTTGATGCTGCGGTATTCCGCGACCATCTCATGCACGCCGCGCTTCGCGAGGCGCAGGCGATGCGCCTCGACATAGGCTTCCGCCAGCGCGCGGCTTTCGAACAGATAAACCCCGCCGGCGCGGCCGGCCGCGCGGTCCTCGGTCCAGATCTTCCAGCGAAAACCTGGCGCGCGGCCGATCTCCTCCGCCATCGGCTTCAGCGCCTCGGTCCGTCCGGCGCTGAAGTCGTGGTTGGCGAAATCGACGAAGATGACGACGGGACCGTCAGCCATGGCCGTGGCCTCAGGGCGCCGGCGGGGCCGCCGGCGCGTTGAGGTCGAGGAACTTCAGCGGCCGCCAGCCGGAGACGTTGTTCGCCTCGAAGCTCAGCTTCCAGGAACGGCCATTCACGCTGTCCACCAGGACCACGAACATCCCCGTGCCCGCCGGGCAGGCGACGACCTGGTAACGCCCGTTCTCGCTGCTGTCGGCCATGCTCTCAATTCCCCTGCTGTCGGATCATTCGTAGGCGACGGTACGCTGCGTCTGCTCGCCCAGGCCCTTGATGGACAGCGTCATGGTCTGCCCGGCCTTGAGGAACACCGGCGGCTTCTTGCCGAGCCCGACACCCGGCGGCGTGCCCGTCGAGATCACGTCGCCCGGATGCAGCGTGATGAAGTGGGAGACGTAGTGCACGAGGTGGCGCACGCCGAAGATCATGGTGCGCGTCGATCCGTCCTGCATCCGCACGCCGTCCACGTCCAGCGTCATGGCCAGGTCCTGCGGGTCCGCGACCTCGTCCTTCGTCACCAGCCAGGGGCCGAGCGGGCCGAAGGTGTCGCAGCCCTTGCCCTTGTCCCAGGACCCGCCGCGCTCGATCTGCCATTCGCGCTCGGACACGTCATTGCAGATGGCGTAGCCCGCGACATGGTCCATGGCGGCATCCTCGGACACGCACTTGGCCGTGCTGCCGATGATGATGGCGAGTTCCACTTCCCAATCCGTCTTCACGGAGTTCTTCGGGATCATCACGTCGTCATTCGGGCCGCAGAGGGCGCCGAGCGACTTCAGGAAGACGATCGGCTCCTTCGGGATGGCGGCGCCGGTTTCCGCCGCGTGGTCGGCGTAGTTCAGCCCGATGCAGACGAAGTTCTTCATGCCGGCGACGGGCGGGCCGAGGCGCGGGCTGCCGGAGACGGCCGGCAGGCTGGCGGGGTCGAGCGCCGCGAGCTTCGCGAGCCCGGCGGGGGACAGCGCCTCTCCGGCCAGGTCCGGGATCACGCCGGAGAGGTCGCGGATGGTGCCGGAGGCGTCGAGCAAGCCGGGCTTTTCCTGGCCCGAGGGGCCGTAGCGGAGGAGCTTCATGGAGGTCGCCTATAGAGAAAGATTGCGGGGGCGCGAAGAGGGTACGGACAAGTCGCGCTAAAGGTTCACAGCGTCCAGCCACCGTCGATGACGATGGCCTGGCCGGTCACGAAGGCACTCTCGTCGCTGGCGAGGTAGGTGGCCAGCGCCGCCATCTCCTCCGCCGTCGCCAGCCTGCCCATGGCCTGGCGGGCGACGAAGGCGGCGCGCGCCGCCTCCACGCTGCCGGCCACGGCCGCATTGGCGGCGATGCGGTCGCCGAGGCTCGGCGTGTCCACCGTGCCGGGGCAGATCGCGTTGCAGCGGATTCCCTGCGTCACGTATTCGGTCGCGATGGACTTGGTCAGCCCGATCACCGCGGCCTTGGTGGTGCCATACAGGAACCGGTTCGGCGCGCCTTTGATGGAGGAGCAGGCCGAGGACATGTTGACGATGGTGCCGCGCTTCCGTTCCAGCATGCCCGGCAGCACCGCCTTCACCATCCGCCACATGGAGCGGACATTGAGGTCGAAGGCGAAGTCCCATTCCTCATCGGTCGCGGTCAGCACCGTGTTCTGGTGCACGAAGCCCGCGCAGTTGAAGAGGATATCGACCTCCCCCATCGCCGCCACCGCATCGGTGATGGCGGCGGGGTCGAGCACGTCGAGCGCGCGGGTCGTGAGCCCCGGCGCCTTGAGGTCCGCGAGCTTCGCCACATCCCGGTCGGTCGCGACCACCATCGCGCCCTCCGCCGCGAAGGCGAGGGCGGTGGCGCGCCCGATCCCCTGCGCGGCCGCCGTCACCAGGCAGCGCTTGCCTGCCAGCCTTCCTGCCATGTCCCGTTCCCCCGCCGATCTCAGTGGTTATGGCGGCTTTCGCCGCGCGTCTCCAGGATGTTGAGGAACAGCGTCGCGGGCTCCAGGCAGCCGCCGGTGCCGAGCTGGCCCACCATGCTGCGGTAGATCTCCTCCCACGGCGTCTTGTGCAGCAGCTCGGGCGCCTTCCAGGCAGCGCGGCGGGCTTCCATCTCCTCCGCCGGGATCAGCACATCGACGCGCCGCGCCTTGAGGTCGATGCGGATGGGATCGCCATGCTTCAGCAGCGCGAGCCCGCCGCCCACCGCCGCTTCCGGCGTGACGTTGAGGATCGACGGGCTGCCGGAGGTGCCGCTCTGCCGCCCATCGCCCATGGTCGGCAGCGCCATGATGCCCTTCTTGATCAGCGCCGCCGGCGGCTGCATGTTCACGACCTCCGCGGCACCCGGGTAGCCCACGGCGCCGCAGTTGCGCACCACCAGCACCGTCTTCTCGTCGATGCCGAGCGAGGGGTCCTCGATGCGGGCGTGGTAGTCCTCCGGCCCCTCGAAGACCGCGACCTTGCCTTCGAAGACGTCGGGCGTCTCGGACAGGAAGCGCTCGCGGAAGGCCTTGTCGATGACGCTGATCTTCATGACCGCGCTGTCGAAGAGGTTGCCGGTCAGCACGATGAAGCCGGCATGTTCCTTCATCGGGCGGGACAGCGGGCGGATCACCTCGCGGTCGGGCTCGCCGACATCGGCCAGGTTCTCGGCCACCGTCTTGCCGGTCGCGGTCATGACATCGCCATGCAGCAGCCCGGCCTTGAGCAGTTCCTTCATCACCGCCGGCACGCCGCCCGCGCGGTAGAAGGCCTCGCCCAGGAAGCGGCCGGCGGGCTGGCAATCCACCAGCAGCGGAATCTCCGCGCCGACGCGCTGCCAATCCGCCAGGTCATGCTCCACGCCCATGTGGCGGGCGATGGCGATCATGTGGATCGGGCAGTTGCTGGACGCGCCGATGGCGGAGGCCACCATCACCGCATTCTCGAAGGCCTTCTTCGTCATGATGTCGGAGGGGCGGAGGTTGGCCTTCACCATCTCCACCGCGCGAACGCCCGTCATGTAGGCCATCTGCGCGCGCTGCCGGTACGGCCCCGGGATGGCCGCGCTGCCCGTCAGCGTCATGCCCACCGCTTCCGCCAGGCTGTTCATCGACAGCGCCGTGCCCATGGTGGAGCAGTGCCCGACCGAGGTGGAGGAGGCCGCCACCATCTCGATGAAGCCCTCATAATCGATCTCGCCGGCGGCCAGGCGCTTGCGCGCCTCCCACACGATGGTGCCGGACCCCGCCAGGCGCCCATGCCACCAGCCATCCAGCATCGGCCCGCCCGGCAGGGCGACGGCCGGGATGTTCATGGTGGCGGCGCCCATCAGCATGGCGGGCGTCGTCTTGTCGCAGCCCGTGGTCAGCACGACGCCGTCGATCGGATAGCCGTGCAGGATTTCGACCAGCGACAGGTATTGCAGGTTCCGGTCGAGCGAGGCCGTGGGGCGCTTCAGCGTCTCCTGGATCGGATGCACGGGGAATTCGAGGGGCACGCCCCCCGCATCGCGGATGCCCGCCTTCACGCGCTCGGCGAGGGCGATGTGGTGGCGGTTGCAGGGGCTGATGTCGGACCCCGTCTGCGCGATGCCGATCATCGGCCGGCCGGACTGCAGCTCCGCCCGCGTCATGCCGAAATTCAGCTGCCGCTCGATGTAGAGCGAGGTCATCCCCGGGTCCTGGGGATCGTCGAACCAGCGCTGGCTGCGCAGCTTGAACGGCTTCTTGGTCTGGTCGTGATCATCCATGGCCGGGCTCCTCCTGCGGTTGGACCGCCTTGATGGGGAGTGAGGGGCCCGGCCGCGCCCCTGTCAACGTCGCGGGGCGCGGCGAGGTGGCATGGGAAGGTCCGGGACGGCCGCCCGATCCGCGGCGCGACCGTTCCGCGGCGTGGCTACTGGATGACGATGTCCGTCAGGTTGCAGGTATCCTGCTGGCGCCATTCCTGCGCCTGGCCGGTGGCATAGACCACCTTGATGTCGTTCACGCATTCGCCGGCCGGCAGGCGGATCACCACCGTCTGGCCGGGCATCAGGACATTCGCTCCCATGTGGTCGCTGCCCCAGGCGCCCTCCCCGGAGGAGGAGACATAGACCTCCGCGATCGGCACCGCGGTGCGGTTGGCCAGGCGGAAGGACGGGTCGCCCGACTGGGCGAGGGCGGGGGTCGCGACGGCGGCGAAGGCCAGGGCCAGACCGGCCAGGACGCGGGTGGCAGGGGTCATGCGGGGATTCCTCGATCGGCACGCCGGTGATCCGGCGGCCGATCCTTGCGCGTCGCCCTGAAGGCTTCGTTGAAGCCGCTACTGGATGTTGATGTCGGTCAGCTGGCAGGTGTTCTGCCGCATCCATTCCTGCGACCGGCCATTGGCATAGACCACCTTGATGTCGTTCACGCATTGCCCGTTGGGCAGGCGGATCGTCAGGCTCTGGCCGGGGGAGAGCACATTGGCGCCGAGCCGGTCGCTGCCCCAGCCGCCATCGTTGGAGGAGGAGACATAGACCTCGTTGATCACGGCCTGGGTCCGGTTGTTCAGCCGGAAGGACGGATCGGTGGATTGCGCCAGCACGGGGCTGGCGAGACCCATCGCCAGCAGGGCAGCCGGCAGGGCGCGGCGGAGAAGGCTCATTCCCGTATTCCTCGATGAAGCGCGCCGGCGTTCCGGCGCCGCATCATCGTGCCGCGCGAATGACGGCCGCCGCGTGGCAACCCTGCGGCGACGCGGCGTCAGGCCGCCGCTTCCTCCAGGAAGACCTGCACGGCCTGGAACAGCGTGCCGCGGTTGCGCTCCATCATGATGGTGTGCGTGCCCTCTCCCAGCAGGACCAGGCGCTTGCCGGGGCTGTTGGTCAGCCGGGGGAACAGCGCCACGGCCAGGGCGGGCGGCGTGTCCTGGTCCCATTCCGCCACCACCAGCAGGGTCGGCGCGGTGATCTTCGCGGGGTCGTAGAAGGGCCGGTCCGCCCGCCAGAACTCCCACGAATCGGACTGGGACCCGTTCGGCGCCCGCAGGACGGAGGGGTTCTGCCGCAGCCCCTCCGGATCGCTCGCCCAGGTCACGCCGGCCCAATGCTCGAACCAGCCGGGCGGGATCAGCGCATCCCGCTTGCCCTCCGGCACGCCCGCCAGCCAGCGCTCCCGCGCCTGCGCCTGCGTCACGCTGCGATAGGCGCCGAGCGTCGGCGCCGGGCCATCCGCCTTCTCCCGCAGCCAGACCGGCGCGTAGAGCACGAGCCGCTCCACCAGCCCGGGATTGTCCGCGGCGAAGCGGCCCATCAGGGACGTGCCCCAGGACCAGCCCATATGGACCAGCTTCGGCAGGCTGCGGCGGTTGCGCACGAAGGCGGCGACGGCGGCGATATCGGCCACCGCCTGCTCCCCCTTCATCAGCGGCGGGTTCGCTTCCGGCGGCTGGGACATGGCGGCGGGGCGGGTGCTGCGGCCATAGCCGCGCAGATCCATGCACCAGACATCGAAGCCGCGCCCCGCGATGTAGTCCATCCAGGACAGGCCGCCGAGCGGCAGGTCGAAGGCGGAATGCGCGGGATAGGTCGCGCCATGGACGAAGAGGATCGTGCGGCTGGCGGAGGCCGCCAGGCCCTCCGGCCGCTTGTTGCGGACGAAGATCTCACCCTGCCCGTCGGTGGCGGGCACCATGAATTCCTCGGTCACGATGCGGGGCTGGGCCTGGGCGGTGGCCGGCAGGGCGGCGGCCCCGGCCATGAGGGCCGGGGCGGCCAGGATGTTGCGTCGCTTCATGGGCCGTGTCTCCGGGTCTGTTGCCCGCATCCTAAGCGCAGCCCCGGCGCCGCCCCAAGCATGACCATGCGCGCGGTCATGCGACAGGGGGCCCGCGCCGCGCTATGGCAGGCGCATGGACGGGAATGCCGGGTCACAGGGGACGGGCCGCGCCGAATGGCGGGCCATGCTGGCGCTGGCCTGGCCGCTGGTGCTGACCAATCTCAGCCAGTTCGCCCTCGGCCTGACCGATTCGGTCTTCCTCGGCCGGGTCGGGACGCTGGAGCTGGCGGCGGCGACGCTGGGCAGCAACCTCTATTTCGCCGCCCTCGCCCCCACCTTCGGCCTGGCGCTGGCGGCCGCGCCGCTGGCCGCGCAGACCCGCGGGCGGGGGCGCGGGCACC
This sequence comes from Falsiroseomonas ponticola, assembly GCF_016805305.1. GTDB lineage: Bacteria > Pseudomonadota > Alphaproteobacteria > Acetobacterales > Acetobacteraceae > Falsiroseomonas > Falsiroseomonas ponticola. The sequence goes on from NZ_JAERQN010000006.1 coordinate 337,268, forward strand.
TGCGGGGCATGCGCCGCGACGTGCGCGCCGCCTTCTGGGCGGTGGCCGCGGGCACCGTCCCCACCTGGCTGCTGCTGTGGCACACCGAAGCCGTGCTGCTGGCGCTGGGGCAGGAGGCAGCGCTGGCCGCGCTGGCGGCCGAGTACGTCCGCGCCATGATGTGGGGCATGCCGCTGTTCTGCGGCTTCATCGTGCTGCGCGGGTTTCTCGCCGCCGAACAGCGGCCGAATGCGGCGCTCCTCGTCTCCGCCTTCGGCATCGCGCTGAACATCCCGCTCAACTACTGGCTGATCCATGGCGGCTTCGGCGTGCCGGCGCTGGGCGTGGCGGGGGCAGGCCTCGCCTCCGCGCTCTGCAACCTCGCCATGCTCGCGGGGCTGGTCGCGATGATCGCGCGGGACCGGCGGCTGCGGCGCTACCACCTGTTCGGCCGGCTCTGGCGCTTCGACGCGGCCCGGCTGAGGGAAGTGGCGGCGATCGGCCTGCCCATCGCGGGGTCCATGGCGCTGGAGATCACGGTCTTCTCCGCCGCCGCCCTGGCCATGGGCTGGATGGGCGCGCTGGCCGTCGCGGCGCATGCCATCGCGGTGCAGGTGGCGGCCATGACCTTCATGGTGCCGATGGGCGTCGGCCAGGCCGCCACCGCGCGGGTCGGGCTGGCGACGGGCGCCGGGCGGCCGGCCGCGGCGGCGCGGGCGGGCTGGGTCGCGATCGGCTTCGGGGCGGGGTTCATGGCCCTGGCGGCGGCGGTCCTGGTGCTGGCGGGCCAGCCCATCGCCTGGCTGTTCCTGGATGCCGCGAATCCGGGCGCGGCGGAGACGGCGGCGCTGGCCACCACGCTGCTGCTGGTGGCGGGGCTGTTCCAGCTGGCGGATGGCGTGCAGGCGGTGGCGGCGGGCGCGCTGCGGGGCCTCAAGGACACGCGCGTGCCGATGCTGCTGGCGGGGCTCGGCTACTGGGTCATCGGCCTGCCCAGCGGCCTGGCGCTGGCCTTCCCGCTGGGGCTCGGCCCCATCGGCCTCTGGCTCGGCCTCGCCATCGGGCTGTTCATCGTGGCGGCGCTCATGCTCGCGCGCTGGGTGCGGCTGTCGCGGCTGGGTGGGTTGACCACGCGGCGGTGGCCGCGCTGACTGCGCGCCATCACAGCGCGGGTTGGCGGCATGGCTCTCTGGAAGCGCGACTGGACGCCGGACCAGATCAATGAACGCTCGGCGGACAGCATGGCCGGGCAACTCGGCATCCGCATCACCCGGATCACGGAGGATGCGCTGCATGCGGAAATGCCGGTGGACCACCGCACCGCGCAACCCTTCGGCCTGCTGCATGGCGGCGCCAGCGTGGTGCTGTCGGAAACGCTGGGATCGCTGGCCAGCATCATGACGCTGCCGGAGGGGCAGATCGCGGTGGGCCTGGAGGTGAACGCCAACCACCTGGCCGGCGTGAAGCGGGGCGAGACCGTCACCGCCATCTGCCGCCCGCTGCACACCGGCCGCCGCACCCAGGTCTGGCAGACCGAGATCCGCCGTGCCGACGGGAAGCTCGCCTGCGTCTCCCGCCTCACCACCGCCGTCGTAGAAGGAAATGTCGCATGAGCCGGCTGCCGAAGGTTGCCGTGATCGGGACGGGGGGGACCATCGCCTCCCAGGGGCTCGATCCGCTGGATGTGCAGGACTACGCCTCCTCCGGCCGCCCGATCCTGAATGCCGAGGAGCTGGTTGCGGGCCTGCCCGTCCTGAAGCAGGTGGCGGAGGTGATCCCGGTGCTGCACAGCGCCATCCCCTCCACCGCCGTCGGCTGGTCCGACTGGCAGGCGCTGCTGGCGCGCATCGCGGCGCTGCAGGCGGCGCACCTGGACCTGGACGGCATCGTCATCACCCATGGGACGGCGACGCTGGAGGAGACGGCCTATTTCCTGTCGCTGACGGTGCCGAGCGACATCCCCATCGTCGTCACCGGCGCGCAGCGGCCCTTCACCGGGCTGTCCACCGACGGGCACATGAACCTGGTGAAGGCGGTGCGCGTGGCCGGGCACCCGGACAGCCGCGGCATGGGCGCGCTTGTCGTGCTGAACGATGAGATCCAGGCGGCGCGGGAGGTGACCAAGACCTCGACCGGCCGGATGCAGACCTTCCGCAGCCCGGATGTCGGCGTGCTCGGTCACGCCGACGCCGACCGCATCACCTATTGGCGCCGCCCGATGCGCGTGCTGCCGGTGGCGGACCGCTTCGACGTGGCGGGCCTGGCCGCGCCGCCGCGCGTGGACGTGATCTATTCGGTCGCCGGCGGCGACGGCGTGGCGGTGAAGGCCTTCCTCGGCGCCGGCGCGCAGGGGATCGTCGCCGCGGCCTTCGCGCCGGGCTTCACGACGCCGGCGGAGCGCGTGGCGCTGGCGGAGGCGATGGAAGCGGGCTGCACCGTCGTCCTCTCCTCCCGCGCCATGTCGGGGCGCACCTTCCCGGCGAAGCGCTACCAGGCGGAGGGCTTCCTGAACGCCGACAACCTGACGCCGCAGAAGGCGCGGGTGCTGCTGATGCTGGCGCTGACCCGCACGCTGGACCGCGCGGCGATCCAGGCCATCTTCGACGCTTGTTGAAGAAGGAAGTTGAGAACGGGCCGGAACCGTGGGGCCGCGGGGGGGCTTTCTCCCGGCAGCCCCACGGACCCCAGCCCGCCATGCCGCCGCCCTGACCCTGATCGGCCTGCCCCGCCTGCAAAACCCCAGGGGAGACGCCGATGCCACGAGACACGCGCATAGCCCAGCCGGCCGACCGGCTGGAGGAGCTTGATGCCCTGCGGGGCCTGGCCGCCTTCGCGGTCCTCATCCACCACGCGCTCCAGCTCATCCCGCGCTACGAGACGCCGGCCATCGCGGGCGCGGGCTGGCTGCGCTACACGCTGACGCAGCTGACGCCGCTGCGCATCGTGGAGATGGGGCGCCCCGCCGTCCTCTTCTTCTTCGTGCTGTCCGGCTATGTGCTGACCCGTGCGCTGCTGCGGAACGGGTCGCCGGGGCTTGGCGCCTTCGCCGCGCAGCGCACCATCCGGCTGGGACTGCCGGTCGCCGTCTCCGTGCTGCTCTCCGTCGCGCTCTATGCCGGCTTCGCGGAACCGGCCCTGCCCGCGGAGTGGCGGGAACGCAGCCTCTTCACCTGGCTGGAGGCGCCGACGCTGGGGCAGGTCGCCTCCAACATCGCGCTGATGGCCGACAACGACGACATGCGGCTGAACGTGGTGCTGTGGTCGCTGGTGCATGAATGGCGGCTGTCGCTGCTGCTGCCGCTGGTGCTGCTGTTCCGTGGCCGCGTCGCGCTGTTCCTGGCGGTGGTGCTCATGCTGATGGCGATCGGCATCATGGGCGGTGCCACGGAAAACCGCGTGCTGCTGGGGCCGCAGCTGCACAGCACCGTGGCGGCCAGCCTCTACTTCACCGGCGGGCTCGGCACCGGCGCGCTGCTGGCGCTGGCCTTCGGGCAGGATGTGCCGCGGCTGTCGGCGCAGGCCATGGCGGCGGCGGCGCTGGCGACGCTGGCGCTGTTCAGCATGGCATCGGACCTGCCGGTCTATGCGGGATCGGCGCTGCTGATCGTGATGGCGCGGCAGCCGGGCTGGCTGCGCAACGCGCTGCGATCGCCCCTGCTGGTCGGGCTCGGCGCCATCTCCTTCAGCCTCTACCTCGTGCATGTGCCGGTGCTCGTCGCGACCATGCACGCACTGCACGATGAATGGCGGCCGGAGGCGATGGCCGCCTTCGGCGCGGCGCTGGCGCTGGCCGCGGCGCTGCCGATGTATGCGCTGGTGGAGGTGCCGTCGCGGCGCCTGGCGCGGCGGGTGGAGAAGCGGCTTTCCCGCCCCGCGCGACGGGTGGTGCTGAAGGCGGAGGCCCCGGCGCCGGACTGGGCGCCGGAGGGCGGCATGCCGAACCGCGTGGCGTGATCAGCAGCCCGCGGGCAGCGGGGCCAGTTCCAGCGCCTGGCCGGAGACGGAGAATTCGCCGAAATCCATGACGATCTCGTCCGCCACGCCATTCTCGAAATAGCGCAGCCCGACCTCGTATTCCGGCTGGGAGGCGCCGTTGGCGCCGGCGCCGCGTTCGAAGAAGGCGATGCGCATGCGGCCCGAGGCCTGATTCGCCATCAGCGGAAAGCGCGGCTGGGCGGCGGCGGGGCTCCAGGTGGAGACGATGGTCGTCGTGTCCTGCGCGCCGTCGTCGGAGGTGCCGTCGAAGAGCGGGGAGGCCAGCAGGCGGCGGCCGGCGCGCGCCGTCTCCACCGCCAGCACGGTGTGGCGCATGGGCAGCAGCGTGCCCGGGGGCAGCGCCTCCTCCTTCCCCGCGGGCTCGGCGTAGCGGATGGTGCCGGAGCCGTCGGGGTTCAGCTCCGCCTCGCCGGAGACGCGCTGGCTGACGGCGCCCTGGGTGGTCTGGGTGAGCGAGAAGCGGAGGCGCGAATTGTCCTTCGCCTCATAGGTCGCGTAGTCGGAGACGGTCTCGACCTCCTGCCCGTCGCGGTCGGTGACGGTCATGGTCATGCGCTGGCGGGTGGCCCAGCCCTCGCAGGCATCGGCCACGTCGAAGACCATGGCGCCGCGGACGGCGGCGATGCCGGAGTTCCGCGCCTCCCCGAGATCGAGCCGGTAGGCGGCGCGGTGGGCCGCCATGCGGGCGATGCCGGCCGAGAGCGCTTCCTCGCTGACGCCTGCCCGCGGGCCGCCCGTGACGGGCCCCTGGGCCCAGGCGGGGACCGCCACCAGGGAAAAGCCGGGCGCCGCCAGCAGGCAGAGGGCGGCGGCGAGGGTCAGGCGACGGGGCTGGGCCATGGATGCTCCTGGAAGCGCGGGCCTTGGGTATCTAGGACGCCTTGGGCCCGGCCGCACCCGTCTTGGCAGGGGGGATGTCGAGTTTGATCGACAGCTCCTTGAGCCGCGCCGGCTCCACCGCCGCGGGCGCGCCCATCATCAGATCCTCCGCCTGCTGGTTCATGGGGAAGAGGATGACCTCCCGGATGTTCGGCTCATCGGCCAGCAGCATGACGATGCGGTCGATGCCGGGGGCGGAGCCGCCGTGGGGGGGCGCGCCGTAGCGGAAGGCGTTCAGCATGCCGCCGAAGCGCTGTTCGACCACATCGGCGCCGTAGCCCGCGATCTCGAAGGCGCGGAGCATGATGTCCGGGCGATGGTTGCGGATGGCGCCCGAGCTGAGTTCGATGCCGTTGCAGACGATGTCGTACTGGTAGGCCTTGATATCCAACGGGTTCATCGTGTTCAGCGCCTCCAGCTCCCCCTGCGGCATGGAGAAGGGGTTGTGGCTGAAGTCGATCTGGCCGGTTTCCTCGTTCAGCTCGTACATCGGGAAGGAGGTCACCCAGCAGAAGCGGTAGACATCCTTCTCGATGAGGTCGAGGTCGGTGCCGATGCGGGTGCGGGCCTTGCCGGCGAGCTTGGCGGCGTCCTCCACCTTGCCCGCGGCGAAGAAGACGGCGTCGCCGTCCTTCAGCCCCATCGCGTCGCGGATGGCGGCGGCGCGGGCGGGTTCCAGGTTCTTGGCGATAGGGCCGGCGCCGGCGCCGCCCTCGAAGGTCATGTAGCCGAGGCCGCCGGCGCCCTCGCTGCGGGCCCATTCGTTCAGCTGGTCGAAGAAGCGCCGCGGCTGGCTGGCCGCACCTGGCGCCGGGATGGCGCGCACCACGCCGCCCGAGGCCGCGATCTTGGCGAAGAGGCCGAAGGAGCCGCCGGCGAAGTGCTCCGTCACGTCGGCGATGCGCAGGGGATTCCGCAGATCCGGCTTGTCGGAGCCGAATTCGAGCATCGCCTGGTCATAGGGGATGCGGGGGAACGGGGCCGGCGTCACCGCCCGCTTGGTGCCGGAGTAGGAGGAGAATTCCTCGAAGACGCCGGCAAGAACGGGCTCGATGGCCGCGAAGACGTCTTCCTGGGTGACGAAACTCATCTCGAAGTCGAGCTGGTAGAACTCGCCCGGCGAGCGGTCGGCGCGGCTGGCTTCGTCCCGGAAGCAAGGGGCGATCTGAAAATATCGGTCGAATCCGGCCACCATCGCCAGCTGCTTGAACTGCTGGGGGGCCTGGGGGAGGGCGTAGAACTTGCCGGGGTGGTTGCGGGCGGGGACGAGGAAGTCGCGCGCGCCCTCCGGGCTGCTGGCCGTCAGGATGGGGGTCTGAAACTCGGTAAACCCTTGATCGATCATGCGGCGGCGGATGCTGGCGATCACGCTCGCGCGCAGCATCAGGTTGCGGTGCTGCCTCTCCCGCCGCAAATCGATGAAGCGGTAGCGGAGGCGCAGATCCTCCGGGAACTCCTGGTCGCCGGCGACCTGGATGGGCAGGACCTCGGCCGCGCTCTGGACCGTGACTTCCCGCACGCGCAGCTCGATCTCGCCGGTCGGCAGCTTCGGGTTGATGGTGCTGCCCTCGCGCGGCACGACCTCCCCCGTCACGGTCACCACGGATTCGGGCCGGGCGCCGTCCAGCGTCGCGAAGCCGGGGGCGCCCTGGGCCACCACGCATTGCGTCAGGCCGTAATGGTCCCGCAGATCGACGAAGAGCAGGCTGCCATGGTCCCGCTTCCGGTGCACCCAGCCGGAGAGGCGCACGGTCTTGCCGGCATCGGTGGCGCGAAGGGCGCCGCAGGTATGGGTGCGGTAGGCGTGCATGGGTATGGGCCTGCGAGCAGATGAGGAATCGGGGGCGAAAGCGCCGCACCGGGCCCCTCCTGTCAAGGGCCGGGGCCTCGGCATGGCTTCCCCCCGCCCCGCCGCGGGGCTACACGGGATCGCATGAGCCGCCGCACCCCGGGCGCCGACGCGTCGCCCGACCTGATCACGGATACCGAGACCCTCGCCGCGCTGTGCACCCGGCTCCGTGCCGAGAGCTTCGTGACGGTGGACACCGAATTCATGCGGGAGCGGACCTACTGGCCCGAACTCTGCGTCGTCCAGCTGGCGGGCGACAACGAGGTGGCGGTGGTGGATGCGCTGGCGCCGGGGCTCGACCTGGCGCCGCTCGGCGAGCTTCTGGCGGACCCGGCGGTGGTGAAGGTGTTCCACGCGGCGCGGCAGGACGTGGAGATCTTCCTGCTGAAGTTCGGCGCGGTGCCGACGCCGCTCTATGACACGCAGGTGGCCGCGACGGTGGCCGGCTTCGGCGACCAGGTGAGCTATGACCAGCTGGCCCGGGCACTGGCCAATGCGCAGATCGACAAGGCGCACCGCTTCAGCGACTGGGCGGCCCGGCCGCTTTCCCCCGCGCAGATCAACTACGCCGCGGCCGACGTGACCCACCTTCGCCGCATCTACACCGGCCTGACCGCCAAGCTGGCCCGGGAGGGCCGCGACGGCTGGGTGGCGGAGGAGATGGGGGAGCTGGCGAACCCCGCGACCTATCGCCAGGACCCCGAGACGGCGTGGGAGCGGCTGCGGCCGCGCACGCATAACCGCCGGTTCCTCGGCATCCTGCGCGCCGCGGCGGCGTGGCGGGAGCGGGAGGCGCAGCGCGTCAACATCCCCCGCCAGCGCCTGGTGAAGGACGAGACGCTGCTGGAGATTGCCGCCACGGCGCCGGAGACGGTGAACGACCTGGCGCGGGCGCGCGGCATCTCCGAGGGTTTCGCCAAGGGCAAATCCGGCGCGAGCCTGCTGGCCGCCATCACGGCCGCCAAGGGGCTGCCGGACAACGCGCTGCCGGAAGCGCCGCGGGAGCGGAGCGGGGCAGCCCCCTCCCCCGCTTTGGTCCAGCTGCTGAAGGTGCTGCTGGCCGCCAAGAGCGAGGAACACCACGTGGCGCCGCGGCTGCTGGCCAATTCCGAGGAGCTGGAACGCCTGGCGGCCGGGGAGACGGATGTGCCGGCGCTGCAGGGCTGGCGGCGGGACGTGTTCGGGGAAGCGGCGCTGGCGCTGAAGGCGGGCAAGGTGGCTCTCGGCGTGGACGGGAAGAAGATCCGTCTGATTTCAGCGGGTTAGGGGCCGGCCCGGGCGGGTACTACGGGTTTAGCGCCCTCAATTTGAGGGCCGATTCCGGCTTTGGTTCGGAATCAAGGGGTTGGGGCTGATTCGTACAGCCCATTTAGCCGATTATGCGCCTTTAGCACCGTTTTTCATGGCCCCCCGGCCGGCGGCGGGGCCGTGCCTGCGCCTGCGCGATGGGCAGCAGGGGCGCCGCCGGCGCGGGGCTGCGGCAGGCCGCGGAGCGCCTGGGGCGGGATGCGCGGGACCAGGCGGGCGCGATCCGGCGGCGGGGGCGCGCCGGGGACAGGCGGCGGCGGCAGCGCCGCGGGATCGACCGGCAGCGCGGTGGCCATGCCGAGGGCGCGGGCGAGGAGCAGATCCTCCGGCGGGAGGATGCGGGCGGCGCGCCGGACGGTTTTCGCGATGCGATATTCCAGGGCGGCGAGGGCCGGGTCCGCGAAGGGGTGGCGGGAGACCGCGAGGAGCAGACGGGATAGGACGCCGGTCCTGGCTGTGATGGTGAGGGCGCTGAAGGCATTGCCGGCGGTGACGCCCCGGTTGGCCTGCAGGGCAGTCCAGGGGGCGTTGGTGACGGCGAGCCAGAAGATGGCGTCCCAGGTGGCGCGGCGGTCCCTCGGCGGGCGGCCGGGGCGCTTGTTGGTGGGGCGGAGATAGGGTTCGAGGGCGTGCCACTCCGCGTCGGTCAGGGGGGACCAGGGGTGGGAGGGGGTGGGGTGGAGGGGGAGCATGGGGATCCGAGACTCAAGGAACAGCCAAGATAGGAAAATATCCTCCAAACGTCAAGCGAATCTGGCGCGGCCCGCACGCCGAACCAGCCTATGTCATACGCGGGAACCTTTATGTTCGCTTCAGAAACGAAGGAAAAAAGGTTCGCTGATTTTTGAGCTTAACCACATCCTCCGGCGAGATGCTTGATCCTTTGCGACGTTCGCCGCCATTTTTAGTGACAATTCGGACGTCTCCGCTCATGATTAGCGCATCATGGATATCGTCACTGTGCGCCGGCGTTACATTATAGATGCGCTCATAAAAATCAATCACACGCACCGCATCGCCGTCGTCCGATATAATCTTAGGAACATCGACAAGCAATTGTTCCTTGGCCGCCGCGCGAGCAGCCGTATCGAAAAGATACAGCATACTATCATCGTCGCGCGGATCATATCCAAGCATATTAAGGCCCGCCCGACCGACATGCGCTTGACTACCTGAATTAGCATGAAGGACATCGTTATATACCTGTCGCGCGCGGTAGCTATTTGCGAAATGAATCAACCAATAACGCCAACCGTTCGGATTATTGATGGAGAACGGACTAACATACGGCGCACAACCAGCCAGCGCCTGAAATATGATGCGCTCCGCCGCACCAAGCCATTGCCGCTTGCTTAGAACAAACTCTGGATCCGCAATATCCTCGGCCATTAAGCCCAGCCTCCGAAGCTGAGCGTTAGCCGCCTCGGCCCCCTTGGGGCTCAGAAAGGACAACATCGCTTGGATCGCGAAGGTAAAGAATATCTCGGTCGATCGACTAGCCTGCATTAAAGCTGTTATTGTCGCAAGATCTACCCCTGAATAACCATATTGATCCAAATTATAGATTATATTCGTATAAGCGCCTAACGCAAGCAGCGTTTGTATGCCCTCCAAAGAACGGGCAAAACTGCCGATCAGATAATGAGCCTGGATATGAAGTTCAGGCACAGCCGCCCTCGCGCGCTCAAGTTCCTCCCCACACTCAACACGCAACATTTCAATGGCATCGGAGCTCGAGTCGTTCAAGATTAGAAGGCATTCGATGTGGATGGGCGCGATTCCGTACAGCGAGCGTGCGGAATTTATGCCTGCGAGTGTCTGTGCCAAGACTTGAACGAAAATCAGCGGAGATCCCGGCGATCCGCAATCATATCTTCCACCACCAGCAAACCCGTCAATAATGGCTAAACGGAATCTGGTCTGCTGAGGCAGCTGGCATCTTACTGCTATGTACTGGCCTAGATAACTTTGGATGATTGCATGTTTTTTTTCGGCTATGATCGTCTAGCGTCGCCCCATGCTTCCAATTATATTGCTTTATCGACACACGAGACCTCCATTGCCACCCAACGCCCTAATGAGTATGGGCCGGCATCATATCCCATGTCCTACCCTTGTATTCCCGGCCATTTTCTTTCTTTGATCGTTTTTTATTGTCTTTGCCCCATGTCCCCCATTGCTTAAAGAAAAAAGCGCAGCCTGCGACACCACAAGCATCATATATTTCATCAATCCACTCCTCCTTTAAAGGCCGAGCCAGCCTTCCACTTTCTCCTCCAACAATTGCCCAGTGTATATCGGTTAAATCAACGCCAGCAACCGAACCTATCAGAGGCTCAAACGAAATGAAACGCACTACGGCAGGAACCTTCTTGAGTTCGCGCACACGCCCCACCACTGCCTCATTTTCAACACTCGTTCCCAACCAAACATTCTTTAAAATTCCAACCGAAGAGCTTAGAAGAAAATCAGCAAGACGCTCCGGTCGCTTTGTCAAAATCTGATAGTTATGCTGCGGCGTCTCTCGCATCACCCTCCAAACATCTTCAATGAAACCATCTGTTACTTCTGGATGAAATAAATCACTCATAGAGTTCACAAATATCTTCTTCGGCTTAATCCACTTGCGAGGAAGGTCCAAAGCGGATCGATCTTCCCTAACCGTTCCGTTCCAAACGTGTCGATCGCCAGATTTCCGGGTCAACCCCTCATATTTAGACATTTTCATTGCGGCCAAACGGCGCGCCATCTCCATCGCATAACAATTTGTGCAGCCTGCCGACACAATTGAGCATCCGGCTACCGGATTCCAGGTTGCATCAGTCCATTCGATTTCTGTTTCGGCCACGACACTGTTCCATTAGCTTTCGGCATGTGACGCCAGCAGCGATTCTGCCTATGGACCGCCGTACAAACAAGCAGATTTGCCTATGCTGGGCGGTAGGAGGCTCCGATGAATGAGGCAGTCATGGTGCCCGCGCCGCCCCCGCCCGAGGCGGCAAACACGCCGCTGGACGATCCGGCCAAGCTCTCGCTGGCCGGGCAGATGCTGACGCGGCTGCTGCATTCGCCGGAGGGGGAGGCTGATGCGCTGGTCGTGCTGCTCGCGGGGTTAAAGCGGGAGCCGGGGGTGCCCGACCTCAGCGATGCGGAGATCGAGGCGGAGATCGCCGCCTACCGTGCCGCAGATCGTCGCTGACGCGTGCGTGCAATGGGGTGGCCTGCGGCGTTATGCTGGTGGGCAGGAGGTTCCGATGAACCAGGTGGTCATGGTGCCGATCCCGCTGTCGCCGGAGGCGGCGGAGGCGTTGCGGGGTGATCCGGCCAAGCTCTCCATGGTCGGGGGCTTGGTCGATGATGTGCTGCGCGCCTCCGCGCCGGCCGATCCGCTGCTGGCAATGATGGAAGCGGTGGGGCGGAAGGCGCAGGCGGCCGGGCTGACCGAGGCGGATGTGGATGCCGAGCTTGCCGCATGGAACGCAGAGCGTCGTTCTTGATACCAGCACGGTTGTCAGCGCGCTGCTGAAGCCGGGATCGGTACCTGCGCGGGCAGTGGGGCTGGCTTTCGCGCGTTGTGAGGTCTGCGTCTCCGACGCGATGGAGGCGGAGTTGGTCGGCGTGCTGGCGCGGCCGAAGCTCCGGCGGTTCCTCGATGAAGGGGCGGTGCTGGGGTTTCTCAGCCTGATGCGTGGGCGGGCGCGGCGGGTGGTGCCGCGTGAGCGTGTGGCGGACTGCCGGGATGCCAAGGACAACATGGTGCTGGAGGCGGCGCTGGCAGGCGGCGCGGGGGTGATCGTGTCGGGGGATGCGGATCTCCTGGTGCTGCATCCCTGGCGGGGGGTGGCGGTGGTGTCGGCTGGGGCGTTTTTGGCCGGGGTTGATGTTGACTGAGCGGGCGCCGAATGCGCTTCGCGCAGCCCCCCTCACCCGCTTCGGCTAGGCTCAGGACTCATTGGCCGAGCCAGAAGATGACGATGGCGGCGAGTGTGACGGCGCCGAAGAAGATGGTGGGGCATCGGTCGTAGCGGGTGGCGATGCGGCGCCAGTCCTTGAGGCG
>NZ_JAERQN010000007.1 GCF_016805305.1 Falsiroseomonas ponticola
GTCGGCTGAAGGACTGGCGCCGCATCCACACCCGATACGACAAGCTCGCTGCCAACTTCGCCTCGGCCGTCGCCATCGCCGCCATCCTACTCGGATGGACCTGATTGAGTCTGGAGCCTAGAGCATTTTCAAGTCGGGCGGAATCGCCAGACGACTCGGAAAATGCGTCAACACAAATGTCTAGCCCGGGTTGCTGAACCGGGCATTGCCGAGCCCGGTGCCGATGGTCAGCACCCCCCAATGCCGCACGTCGCGCATGGCCGGACTCTGGCTCAGCCCCTGCACCACCGCGTCATTGTGCAGGATGATGGCGGGCGGCAGGCCGTTGATCGATGGCAGCGCCGCCAGCAGCGCCTCCGGCAGGTGGAAATCCTCATCCTCCCAATTGCCGCCGGGCAGGTTCTGGCCGCCGCGCGCGATGCGCCCATCCCCGGTGATCACGCCGGGGCAGCCGATGCCGATGAAGGGGGCGAGCCGCCGGCCCATCGCGCCGGCCTGCTGCACCATGTGGTCCAGCAGCGTCGCCAGCCGGGCCACCGCCTCGTCGCGGTCGGGCGCTTCCTCGGCGTGTTTCCAGCGTTCGGAATCCAGCACCTCGGCGCCCGAGAGGTCCGCCGCCTCCCCCAGCGCCACCAGCCCCGCGCGCATGTTGGTGCCGCCGATATCGACGGCCAGGCAGGCATCGAATCCCTCCAGCAGCGCGGGCGGGGCCAGGTGCGGCGCGCCGCACAGCGCGGCATCGTCGGGGTGGTGCAGCACCGGCGCCACGCGCACCTGCTCGCCGCCCGCGCGCAGCAGCACGCCGACGCGGCCGATCGCCATCAGCCCCACCTTCGCCTCCAGGAATCCGCCGCCCACCGCGATGCGCTGCGTATCCCGCCATTCCGGCAGCCGCAGGAAGCGCCGCACCACGGCGGCCATGTCCTGCGCGAAATCCTCGATGGCGGAATGCACCAGCCCCGCGGCCTCCGGGTCCTCCGCCGCGCTGTCCAGCATCGCGTCCAGCTCCGCCCGGTCGATCGCGCGCGTCGGCCGGTCCTCGCCCAGCGCCTCCTCGATCGGGTCCTCCCCGCCGGAGCCGCGCGTCACGCGCGTGCGCCAGTCATCCAGCATCTCCATGAAGGCGCGGTTGCTGGCGCGGTCGCCGAGGAAGCCGTGGCCCTCCGGGTCCTGCAATTCGGCGTTGTAGGCATCGAGCCGCAGCCGGGGCAGCGCCGTCGCGCCATGGCGGGCGGCGGGCTTGGACGTGGATGGCATGGGACCTCGGCGTTGGATGAAGCCGAGTTAACGTGGCCTGGGCCGCGCGGTTCAGCCCGCCTCGGCCAGCGCCTGTTCCAGCAGCGCCAGCGCCGCGGCGGCGAAGCGGCGCATATTCGCCTCGCGGTCGTCGCTGCCCGTCTCCAGCGTCGTCACCCGCGCGAGGCGGCCATCCACCGCCAGGCAGGCATGCCCGGCCGCGTCGCCATAGCGGTTGCCGGCGGGCCCGGCCGCGCCCGTCTCCGCGATTCCCCAATCCGCGTCGAGCTTCCGCCGGATCGTCGCGGCACAGAGCGCCGCATAGGGTTCGGAGGCCGAGCGCATGCCCTGCATGGCGGCGGGCGTGATGCCGAGCAGCCCGCCCCGCGCCTGCGCCGTATAGACCACCGCGCCGCCGCGGAAATACGCGCTGGCGCCGGGCAGGGCGAGCAGGCTGGCGGCAATCAGCCCGCCGGCGGCGGATTCGGACACCGCGACGGTCTCGCCGCGCGCCTTCAGCAGCACGCCGATGCGGGCGGCGATCGGCAGCAGATCCTGCATGGCGGCGGCTTTCCTGTTGGGGCGGGGAGATTCTTACGGCTTTTCAATCCGGGCAAGGGGCGCTGTCACGCGTTGTGACATTGCGAGGCATTCGCAAACAGTCTAATCGCGTCAGGGCCGGCCCCTGTCCCGGCACCCCTCTGCCAAGCCAGCCAGCACCGGGCCTCTCCTCCTCCCGCGCGCAAGCCAGCCAGGCGCCACTTCGAGCCCCTGGAGCGCCCCGCCCGTGAAGCCCGTCACCCCTGCCACCCCTGGACTGCTGAAGCCGACGCTCGGCCTGGCGGGCATCGGCCTCGTCACCGCGCTCGGCGCCCCGGCCTCGACGGCGCAGGAAGCCCCCGCCGCGGCGCTGCCGGAGATCGGCATCACCGGCCAGGCGCCCTCCACCTACCGCACCGAAACCGCGCCGCTCAGCCGCAGCCCCGTCACGGCCGGGGAGATGCCGCAGAGCGTCAGCGTGGTGCCCCGCGCGGTGATGGAGGAACGCGCCGCGACGACGGTGCGGGAGGCGCTGCGCAACGTCACCGGCATCAGCCTGGCGGCCGGCGAGGGCGGCTTCAGCGGCGACAACCTGACGCTTCGCGGCTTCTCCGCCCGCAGCGACTTCTTCATCGACGGCATCCGCGACACCGGCCAGTACACGCGCGACACCTTCTTCCTCGAATCCGTCGATGTGCTGAAGGGCCCGTCCTCCGTCATGTTCGGCCGCGGATCGACCGGCGGCGCGGTGGACCAGCGCTCCCGCCTGCCGCTGGCGACAAACCAGGGCGAGGTCTGGCTCTCCGGCTATTCGCCCTCCGGCGTCCGCGCGACGAGCGACGTGAACATCCGCGCCGGCGACGTCGCCACGCGCATCGCGGCGATGGGGTCGCGCATCGACGCGTCGCAGCGCGACCACGTCTTCAACGAACGCTGGGGCGTCTTCCCCTCCGTCACCTGGGGCATCGGCGGGCCCACCTCGCTCACGCTGTCCTGGCTGCACCAGGAGGAGCGGAACATGCCGGACTACGGCGTGCCCTACCGCAACGGCCGCCCGCTGCGCGTCTCCACCAACACCTTCTACGGCCTGAACCAGACGGATGAGGAGAACACGCGCACCGATGTCTTCACCGCGCGGCTGGAGCATCGCGTGAACGAAGGCGTGCTGCTGCGCAACACCACGCGTTGGGCGAACTACTACCGCGACGTCTCCGCCACCGCGCCGCGCCTGAACGCCGCCGGCACCGCCATCACCCGCCAGCCGCAGGTGCGCAACGGCTTCGACGCCATGCTGGTGAACCAGTCGGAGGCGTCGCTGAACGTCAACCTGCTGGGCTTCCGCCACGACATCCTGGCGGGCGTCGAGTTCGGCCGGGAATCCTCCGAGGTCACGCGCTACAGCCAGACCGGCCGGCCGACCGCCAACCTGCTCTCGCCCGATTTCTACGACAGCGGCAACATCGTCACGAGCCTGGCGTCGGACATCAAGACATCCGCCGACACCATGGCCTTCTACTTCGTGGACCGCATCCACCTGAGCGAGATGTGGGAAGTGATGCTGGGCGGGCGCTGGGAGAGCTTCGAGGCATCCCAGACCAACCGCGGCACCGGCCAGGTCTTCGGCCGCACGGACCGGGAAGCCACCTGGCGCGGCGCGCTGATCTTCAAGCCGTGGGAAGGCGTGCGCACCTACGTCTCCGCCGGCACCTCCTTCAACCCGTCGGCCGAATCGCTGACCCTGGCGGCGAACAACGCGAATCTGGCGCCGGAGACGGCGACCACCTACGAATTCGGCGCCTCCTGGAACATCGTGGACGGCGTGCGCCTGCAGGGCGCGCTGTTCCGGACGGAGAAGCTGAACGCCCGCACCAGCGACCCCGCCAATTCCACGCTCCAGGTGCTGGATGGCGAGGTCCGCGTGGATGGGCTCGAGGTCTCGGTCCAGGGCCGCATCCGGCCGGGCTGGAACGTCATGGCCGGCTACACCTACATGCAGTCGGAGATCGTGCGGTCCGGCAACGCGGCCGAGCGCGGCAAGGAATTCTCCAACGTGCCGCCGCACTCCGCCTCGCTCTGGACCACCTACGACCTGCCCGGCGGCATCCAGATCGGCGGCGGCCTCTCCTACGTCGATCGCCGCTTCGCCAACACCACCAACACGGCGCTGGCGCCGGCCTATACGCGGGTCGATGCCGCGGTGGCCTGGACGCCGTCGCAGACCAACCTTCAGGGGCTCCGCGTGCAGCTGAACGCCATCAACCTGGGCGATGCCCGCACCTATGACACGGTCTATACCGGCCATGTCGTGCCGGGCGTCGGCCGCACCTTCATCGCCAGCGCGGCGGTGCGCTTCTGATGCTGGTCGAGATCGCCGATGTCCTGACGGCGGAGGAGGCGGCCCGCGCGCATGCCGCCCTCCTCGCCGCGCCCTGGATCGATGGCCGCGCCACGGCCGGCCACGAATCCGCGGAGGTGAAGCACAACCTTCAGATCGAGGAAGGCACCAGGCTCCACCAGGAACTCGGCGATCTCGTCCTCGGCGGGCTCGGAAGGTCGGCGCTGTTCATCTCCGCCGTGCTGCCCTTCCGCGTCTTCCCGCCGCTGTTCAACCGCTACGACCCGGGGATGAATTTCGGCGCGCATGTGGACAACGCCATCCGGCAGATCCGCGGCACGCCGCACCGCATCCGCACCGACGTCTCCTGCACCCTCTTCCTGACACCGCCCGAGGAGTATGACGGCGGCGAGCTGGTGGTGCAGGACACCTATGGCGAGCAGCGCGTGAAGCTGCCCGCCGGCCATGCCGTGGTCTATCCCGCCACCAGCCTGCATCGGGTGGAGCCGGTGACGCGCGGCAGCCGCGTCTCCTCCTTCTTCTGGATCCAGTCGATGATCCGCGACGACATGCAGCGAAGGCTGCTCTTCGACCTCGACATGGCGATCAACGGCGTGATGGCGGAACTGCCGCCTGACCATGGCGGCCCGGTCGCGCTGACCGGCGTCTACCACAACCTGCTGCGGCAATGGGCGGAGGTGGCGTGATGCAGGACGCCGTGCATGGGCCGGACCTCTCGCCGGTCGGCCTCATCCTCCAGGCGGGCCCCGTGGTGCAGGGCGTCATGGCGGTGCTCGCGCTCGCCTCCGTCGTCTGCTGGGCCATCGCGATCGAGAAGGCGATTTTGCTGCGCCGCCTGAAGCGGGAAGTGCGCCGGCTGCAGGACAGCGAGGCCGCGCAGAACGGGGAGAACCTGGCCGCCCGCCTGCACCGCGCCGCCGCGCGCGAATGGTCGGAAGGGCGCGAGGCCGGCGAGAGCCGCGGCGAGTACCGCGAGCGGATCGAGCGCGCGATGCGCGACCTGCTGTCCACCGCGCTGCGCGGCATGCAGGGCGGCGTGCCCATCCTGGCGACGACGGGCGCGGTCGGCCCCTTCGTCGGCCTCTTCGGCACGGTCTGGGGCATCATGGGCAGCTTCCAGGGCATCGCGAAGATGCAGGACACCAGCCTCTCCGTCGTCGCGCCCGGCATCGCGGAGGCGCTGCTCGCCACCGCCATCGGCCTGGTCGCCGCCATCCCCGCCGTCATCGCCTATAACCGCATCACGCTCGGCTTCGCGCGGCTGCGGCAGGAAGCGCTTTCCGCCATCGCCGTCGTCGGCGCGCGGCTTTCCGCCCGCCCGCCCCGCGCCAGCCGCGCCGCGGAATAGCGCCATGGCCTTCCGCCTGGGTGGAGAGGACGAGTCCGAGGAAAGCCCCATCGCCGAGATCAACGTCACGCCCTTCGTGGACGTGATGCTCGTGCTGCTCATCATCTTCATGGTCGCGGCGCCGATGATGCAGGCCGGCGTGCCGGTGGACCTGCCGCGCAGCGCCGCCCCCCGCGCCGCCTCTCCCCAGCCGCCGGTGGTGCTGACCGTGACGCGGGAGGGCACGATCCACCTGGACCAGGACCGCATCGAGGAATCCGCGCTGCCCGAACGGCTTTCCGCGCTGCGCCAGGCGAATGAGAACGTCACCGTCCATGTGCGCGGCGACCGCAACGTCGCCTATGGGGAGGTGCTGCGCATCATGGGCCGCGTCGCCGCCGCCGGCATCACCCGCGTCGCGCTGATCTCGGAGCCCGATGCCGGTGGCCGCCGCTGATCCCGCGCCGCGGCAGCCGGCGCAGGCCGCGCCGGTCGCCGCGCCCGCGGTGGTGATCGCGCCCCCGCGCTGGCCGCGCGCGGTCGGCGCCGGCCTGGCGCTGTCGCTGCATGGCGGCGTCGCCGCCTGGCTGCTGCTGGTGCCGCCCGCCCAGGCCCTGCCGGAGCCCGTGGTGATCCCCCTGCAGGCCGTGCTGGCCGACCCGGTGCTGGAGGAGAACGAGGCCCCGGCCGCGACGCCGGCCGAGCCGCAACCCGCCGCGGCCGCCCCGCCCCCCGAACCCGCGCCGCCCGAGCCGGCACCGCCCGAGCCGCCGCCGCCCGAGCCCGCGCCCCCCGAGCCGCCGCCACCCGAGCCCCTGCCGGAACCGCCGCCGCCGGAGCCCGTGCCGGAACCGGCGCCCGAGCCTCCGCCGCCGCCGCGCCCGGCCCCCCCGCCGCCCCGGCCCGCGCCGCCGCGCCCGGCCGCGCCGCGCGTGCCCGCGCCGGCCTCCATGCCCGCGCCCGCCCCGCAGGCGGCCCCGGCGGCCTCCCCAGGGCCGCCCGCGCCCGTCGCGGCATCGGGGCCCCCGCCCAGCTACCTCCAGGCCCTGGCGGGCGCGCTGGAGCGGCAGAAGCGCTATCCCGATGGCGCCCGCGCGCGGCGCGCCAGCGGCGTGGCCATGCTGCGCTTCACCGTGCTGCGGGATGGCCGCGTCGCGCGCTGGCAGATCGCGCGCGGATCGGGCGATGCGGAGCTGGATTCAGCCGCGGAGCAGATGATCCAGCGCGCCACGCTGCCCGCCTTCCCGGCGGGGATGGAGGGCGACATGCTGGAGGTGACCGTCCCCATCCGCTTCCAGATCCGCTAACCCGGATCGAGCAGGTTCCCCCGCAGCGTCGCCGCCGCGTAGCGCGTTCGGAACAGGCCGCGGCGCTGCAACTCCGGCACCAGCATCGTCGCCACTTCCTCGAAGGTGGTGGGGAAGACGGTCGGCGGCAGGATGAAGCCATCCGCCGCGCCCGACCGGAACCAATCCTCCATCATGTCCGCCACCTGCGCCGGTGTGCCCGCCACCAGGTCGCGCGGCAGGCGCACGGCCTCGCGGAAGCTGATGCCCTTCGCCTTCGCCACCTGCATCACCCGGTCCCGGTGCCCCTGCACGCCCTGGTTCCCGGATTGCGCGACCAGCGCGCCCTCGTCGTCGATCATGCTGAGATCGGCGGCCACGGCCCAGGAGGCCGCGGCGATGACGAGTTCCGGATCGACCTGGGACCGGATGAAATCCGCCTTCTCCTTCGCGATCGCCTCCGTCTCCCCCAGCACCACGGTGAAGGAGGGGAGCACGGCGCATTCATCGGGGTTGCGGCCGATGGCTTCCATCCGCGCGCGGATGTCGCCGCGATAGGCCAGCGCGGCCGCCTTCGTCGCCGGGGAGCAGAAGATCATCTCCGCCCAGCGCGCCGCGAAGGCCCGCCCGCGATCCGACGACCCCGCCTGCATGATGACGGGCCGTCCCTGCGGCGAGCGCGGGATGGAGAGCGGCCCGCGGCTGGCGACGTGCTTTCCCTTGTAGTTGGCATAACGGATCTTGGAGGGGTCCGCGAAGACGCCGCCTGCCTTGTCCAGCACCAGCGCATCGGCGTCCCAACCTTCCCACAGCGCGGTGCAGGCTTCCAGGATCTCATCAGCGCGGTCGTAGCGCTGGTCCTTCGGCGGCAGCCCTTCCTCCCCGCAATTCTGCGCCTCGAACTCCCGCGCCGTCGTCACGACGTTCCAGGCCACGCGGCCCTTGCTGAGGATGTCGAGCGAACCGAGGCTCCGCGCCAGGTTGTAGGGGTTGTGGAAGGTGGTGGAGAGCGTGGCGCCGAGGCCGAGCCGCGTCGTGACGCGCGCCATCAGCGGCAGCAGCGTCATCGGATCCAGCAGCGAAAGCTGCCCGCCGCGCCCGACATAATCGTCGAAATTGCCCTTGTAGAGATCGGGCACGCCGAGACCGTCCGCGAAGAAGCAGGCATCGAAGAGGCCGGCTTCCAGCACCTGCGCGATGCGCTCCCACCGCGTCGGCTCGAACAGATCGTCGAGCGTCGCCATCGGGTGCCGCCAGGTGCTGGGATAGCTCGCGCTCGGCCCGGTCTTCATATAGGCGACGAGGTGCATCTTCCGCATGGTCAGATGTCCAGCCAGCGCAGCGCGCGCGGCGGCGGCAGGTCCGGGTTCGCCGCCAGCATCCGCGCCCAGACGGCCTGCGTGACCGCCTGCGCCTCCTCGATCAGCGCCTGTTCGTCCG
Organism: Falsiroseomonas ponticola; assembly: GCF_016805305.1. GTDB lineage: Bacteria > Pseudomonadota > Alphaproteobacteria > Acetobacterales > Acetobacteraceae > Falsiroseomonas > Falsiroseomonas ponticola. Next base: position 8,186 of record NZ_JAERQN010000007.1, read on the forward strand.
TCACCAGCACCTTGCCGTCGCGCAGCACGAATTCGCCATCCACCATCACGCTCTCCACCGTGCCGGGATGGCCGTAATGCACGATGTTGCCGATGAGGTTCGTCACCGGCCGCAGCGCCGGGCTGTTCAGGTTGAGGAAGGTGAGGTCCGCCTTCTTCCCCGCCGCGATGCTGCCGAGGTCATGGCTGCGCCCGATGCTGCGCGCGCCGTTCACGTTCACCGCATCGAAGATCGCCTCGGGCTGCGGATCGACGCCCTGGGTGCCCTCCGCGCCGCGATGCACGATCAGGCCGATCTTCATGGCGTGGAACATGTCCTCCGTCATGTTGTCGGTGCCGAAGCAGATGTTGACGCCGGCGGCGCGGATCTTCTTGGCCAGCACGGGATGCGGCCCGCGGCGTGACCCGTTGGCGGGGCAATGCACCATCTGCATGCCGCGCTCGCCGAGCAGCGCGACATCGCTTTCCGTGCAGTAGGTCCAATGCGCGGCGACGACGTCGGGCTCCGCCCAGCCATGCCGCGCGAGATACTCGGCCGGCGTGCAGCCATAGCGGTCCCGCACCGCGCGGATTTCCTCCACCGACTGCGCCAGGTGGATGGTGCGCGGCATGCCGTGCTGGCGCGCGAGGTCCGTCAGCTTCTCCAGGTATCCGGGCGTGCAATTATCCGTCGCATGCGCCGCGATCTGGATCTGCAGGCGGCCATCATGCGTGTTGTGGAACCGCTCGATGCCCGCCTTGGTGCGCTCCAGAAAAACCTCGCCGAAGGCCGGGTCGGGTGACCAGTCGCCATGGCGGATCTTCAGCGTGTTCACATCCGCGCAGTTCTCGCTGAGCACGAGCCGCACGCCGAGCCCCGCCATGGCATCGGCGTAGTCCGGCACATGGCGGAAGGGATCGACGAAGGTGGTGCAGCCGGACCGGATGCCCTCCACGATGCCGAGCATGCCCATCACCGCGCGCTCATGCGGCGTCATGGTGTAGGAAACCGGCGACATGTAGCCATAGACGGCGTTGCCCGCCCAATCCTCCACCGTTGCGCGCAGCACGGTCAGGATGGTGTGGGTATGCGCGTTGATGAAGCCCGGCAGCACGGCCTTGCCGCGTGCGCTCATCCGCGGAAGGTCGCGATGCGCTTCCTGCATCGCGGCGGTGGGGCCGACAGCGGCGATGCGGTCGCCGCGGATCGCGATGGCGCTGCGGTCAAGGATTGTGCGCGCTGCATCCTGCGTGACGATGACTGCATCGGTGATGAGCAGGTCCATCCGGCGGGTCGCTCCCTCGCGGTGATGACCGCGATTGCGGGCGCGCATCGCGATCCATAGGATCGGCGCGAAGCATGTTCATGGGGTGTCCCGATGCGCAAGACCCTGCTGGCCCTGGCGCTTCTGGCCGCGCCGCAAGCCGTGGCGCAGACGCTGTCCATCGGCGTCGGCGGCGCCTTCACCTCCATGGACCCGCACTACCACACCCTCACGCCGAACAACGCGCTGACCAAGCATGTCTTCGACCGCCTGGTCGCCACCGACGAGGATTTCCGGCTGAAGCCCGGCCTCGCCACCTCCTGGGAGGCGATCGGCGACACGGTCTGGGAATTCAAGCTGCGGCAGGGCGTCACCTGGCATGACGGCTCGCCCTTCACGGCCGATGACGTCGTCTTCTCCTTCGCCCGCGTGCCGGAGGTTCGCAACAGCCCCGGCAGCTTCACCATCTACACGCGCGCGGTCCAGCGGATCGAGGTGATGGACCCCCACACCATCCGCCTGCACACCGCCGCGCCGAACCCGCTGATCCCGAATTTGATGAGCGGCATCACCATCATCAACCGCAGCCTCGGCCTGCAGGTGGAGACGGCCGATTTCAACAATGGCCGCGCCGCCATCGGCACCGGCCCCTTCCGCCTCGTCAGCTATTCCCCGGGCAGCGAGGCGGTGATGCAGCGCAACCCCGCCTGGTGGGGCGGCACGCAGCCCTGGGCGCGGGTCAACTACCGCGTCATCGCCAATGATGCCTCGCGCATCGCGGCACTCCGCGCCGGCGATGTCGATGTCATCGATGCCGTCTCCACGCGCGATGTCGATGCGCTGCGCGCCAACCCCGCCATCTCCATCGCCAGCCGCCCGGCGCTGCGCAACATCTACCTCTATCTCGACCACCGGCGGGACGACACGCCCGGCGTGACGGGCGCGAATGGCGAACGCCTGCCGCGCAGCCCGCTGCGCGACCAGCGCGTGCGCGAAGCCTTGTCGCTGTCCATCAACCGCGACGCCATCGTGCGCCAGATCATGGGCGGCTACGCCACGCCCTCCGGCCAGTTCCTCGCCGCCGGGATGATGGGGCACGACCCGGAGACGCGGCCCGATCCCTTCGACCCCGCCCGCGCGCAGCGCCTGCTGGCGGAAGCGGGCTTCGCCGCCGGCTTCCGCGTGGTGCTCGCGGGGCCCAATGACCGCTACGTCAATGACGACCGCATCATCCAGGCCGTGGCGCAGATGTGGTCGCGCATCGGCGTGCGCACGGAAATCCAGGCGCTGCCCTCCAACGTCTATTTCACCCGCTCGGCGCGGGAGGAATTTTCCGTGGGTCTCAGCGGCTGGGGCACCGGCACCGGGGAGCCCGACAGCCCCATGGTGGCGCTGATCGCCACGCCCGATCGCGCGCGCGGCCGCGGCACCTCCAACCGCTCCCTGTATTCCAACGCGGCCTTCGATGCCGTGCTGGACCGCGCGCTCACCACGCTCGACCCCGCGGCGCGGGAGGTCGCGTACCGGGAAGCGACGCGCATCGCCATGCGCGACTACGCCATCATCCCGCTGCACCACCAGGTGAACATCTGGGCGGCGCGGCGGGGGCTGCGCGTCGTCGCGCGCAACGACGAGGAGACCTACGCCATGTCGGTGACGCCGGAGTAGATCCTTGTGCCTTGCAGAAATGCTGGCGCATTTCTGCCCTCAGGCGCCGGCGCGGCCATCCGGCCGCTTGGCTCGCCGCACTTGCGGCGGGCCGCATTCGCGGCCTCGGCCGCCTTCGGCGGCCGCAGGTCATAACATGCGCAGCGGTATCACCCCTTCGCCGTCACCGGCAGCAGCACTCCGGTGATGCCCGACGCCGCCGGCGAGACCAGGAACGCCGCCGCCTCCGCCAGCTGCGCCGGCTGCACCCAGCCTGCCGTATCCGCGCCCGGCATGGCGGCGCGGTTCTGCGGCGTGTCGATGGTGCCGGGCAGGATGGCGTTCACGCGCAACCCTTCCGGCTTCAGCTCCTCCGCATAGGCCTCCACCAGCCGCAGCACGCCCGACTTGCTGGCGGAATAGGCGGCGAGCTGCGCCGGCGCCTTCAGCGCCGCCATGGCGCCGATCGCCACCAGGCTGCCGCTGCCCTGCGCCCGCATGGCCGCGATGGCGGCGCGGAACAGGTTCACCGTCGTCATCAGGTTCAGGCGGAACATGTGCTCGAACAGCGCAGGCGCGCCATCGGCGATCGGCGCCATGTCGAAGCCGCCGACCGTGTGCACCACGCCATCCAGCCGTCCGAAGCGCGCCAGCACCGTCGCCACCGCGGCCTCGCAGGCGGCGGCATCACCGAGATCGACGCCCGCCAGCGGCAGGTGCCCCGCGCCCGGCAGCCCTGCCACCATCGCCTCCAGCGGCGCCGCCACGCGGTCCAGCGCGACCACGGTCGATCCGCGCGCCGCCAGCGCCGCGGCGACGGCGCGGCCGAGATTGCCGGCGGCGCCGGTGACGAGGGTGATGTCAGCCATGGGGCGATTGATCCTCATGCGAGTGGTCGGCCAGGCGGCCGCAGAATCCGAGCAGCAGGATGACGGCCAGCGCCCGCAGCAGCAATTCGGCGCCGCCGGGGTCCCACCAGGCGATGGCGTGGCCCGCGCCCTCCCAGCCCGCGACCGCGACGGCCAGGACAAGCAGCGTGCGCATCACGGCCGCATCGCCCGGAAGATGGCGACGCTGCCGATCCGCTCCACCTCGCCCTCCAGCGTCACGCGCAGCCCGACCAGGTCGCGCATCGCGGGCAGGGCAGGGCGGCCCTGGACGTCGCCCAGCACCATCACCGTGTGCCCCGCCACCGGCCGCGTCGGCACGAAGACCGCCGGCAATTCGCCATCCAGGCAGAGCGTCGCGCAGGCGCGGTGGCCGATGCCCGTGCCGGGGCGCATCCCGCCGGCCGCGCATTTGCCGTCGCAGATCTCGCCCTGGATGCGCCAGCGGCCGAGCGGCTCCGCGCGCGGCAGCGTCGCGCGGCCCTCGATCGGCATGGGCGGCTCCGCCAGCACCAGCATCTCGATCGCGCCGCGCCGCAGGATGTAGCCCTCCGCGCGCACCAGGCGGCCATGCATCGCCCGCGCCTCGGGATGCGCGCCCAGCTTGCCGTCCCGCGCCAGCAGCAGCGTGCGGTCCGCCAGCTGCAGCAGCGGGTAGGGCGCGGCGATCACCACGCCCTCGTAGCGGCCCGTCGCGGGCAAGTCGGGCAGCGTGCCGGCGGCGAAGCGCTCGCCCCCCGCCGGATCCCCCGCCAGCGCCCCCAGCGCCAGGCCCAGCGCCGGGAAGCCCAGCAGCATGAGCAGCGCGGCCGGCAGCATCACCGCCCGCAGCCCCGCCGGCAGCCCGCGCGCCCAGCCGATGAAGAAGTCACCGCCCCCCGGCGCGCCCATGCCCGGCACCGCCAGCGGCTCCACCCGCGTCCCCGGCGGGTTCGGCCGCGGGTCCAGCAGCAGCCACGGCCCATCCAGGCGGAGGTTGTAGGTCGCCAGCCTCTCCGTATAGGGCGGCGGCGCGCAGCCATCCTCGGGCCGGTACTGGAAGCCGTGCCAGGGGCAGGTGATGCAGCCATCGACGATCCGCCCCTCGCCGAGCGGCCCGTTCTGGTGCGCGCAGAGGTTGGTCACGGCGGAAAGCCGCCCCTGATGCCGGAAGATCGCGACGGGTTCGCCCCCGGGCGGCCGCACGATGATGGCGCGCCCTTCCGGCACCGCCTCCGCCCGCCCCGCCCGCACCCATTCCACGCCGGGCGCCGCCGCGGGCAGCGGCTTCAGCGCCGCCAGCAGGTGCAGCCCCGCCACCGCGATCGCCGCCGCCACCACCACCGCCGCCAGCGCCGGGCTGCCCTCATCCCGCAGCGCGCCCAGCGCCACATGGCCGATGGCCAGCGCATAGGCGGGGTAGATCGCCATGTGCAGCGCCTTCCAGGCCGCCGGCGTCAGGAAGGAGAGCCAGAAATCGTGGCTCGTCGCCGCCAGCACCGCCAGCACCAGCAGCGCCAGCACGCCGAGCGGCACGAAGGGCAGGGCCCCGCCCTCGGAGGACAGCATCGCCACGAGCGGATCGACCGCGCTGAAGGAGAAATGCCACCCCACCACCGCCATGGCGTGGGAGGCCGCGACCAGGAAGGTCACCACGCCCAGGTGCCGCCGGTTGTAGAGCAGCGGCAGGAAGCGCCGGTCGATCCGCGTCAGCGGCCCGATGGCCAGCGCGAGGGACAGCAGCAGCAGCGCGCAGCTGCCATAGGCCTTGATGGCCAGGCTCGCCGCATCCATCGCCGCCGCCTCGCCCCCCAGCATCGGCGCCAGCTTCAGGAAGGCGAACAGATACCCCAGCGTGCCCATCAGCAGCACCGCGTCATAGGCCCGCTTGGCCGGCGTCCAGCCGACCGGGACGTAGCGCGCGCTCATGGTGCCACGATGCGCGTGGGAGCGACGACCGGCGCCGGCCGCAGCGCGAAGCCCAGCTCCAGCAGCAGCGGCAGCAGCACGGCGAGTGCGATCCAGGCGGCGCGATGCGCGCGGCGATGGGGCAGGCGCATCAGTGGGAAAGCCTGGCCCAGCGCCACGCCACCACGGGCCAGAGCAGCACGAGCCCCGGCAGGAGCAGCGGCCGGAAGGCATGGGCGCCGCGCGCGGCGGGATCGATGCGGTCGATCCCCCGCAGCAGGAAGGCGATGCCCACGACCAGCCCCGCCAGCGCATAGGCCTGCGCCAGCCCCACCACCCATGCCGCCATGCCCAGGCTCATCCGCCGCGACCCCCGCACCCGCCCGGCCTTCGCCGTGGCGGGGGCGATGGTTACGCGGGAATCGTCAGGTGATGATGCTGGGCGCCGCGCGGCCGGTATGGGCCTCGATCTGCGCGATCTCCCGCGCCGCCGCGATCACCGGCGCCAGCACATCCTGCACCGGCAAATCGTGCCGCGCCGCATCGGGCTCGAAGCGCTCGAGATAGACCCGCAATGTGGCGCCGACCGTCCCGGTGCCGGACAGGCGAAAAACTGCCCGCGCATCCTCCCGGAACAGCACCCGCACGCCCTGTGCCGGCGTCACGCTGCCATCGACGGGGTCGTGGTAGGCGAAGTCATCGGCCTCCGCGACCGTCAGCCCGGCGAAGCTCTGCCCAGGCAGCGTCGCCAACTTCGCGCGCAGCGCCGCCATCAGCGCCTTCGCGGCGTCGCTATCCACTTCCTCGTAATCGTGGCGGCTGTAGTAGTCCCGGCCGTAGTCAGCCCAATGGTCGCGCAGGATCGCATCGGCCCGCTTGCCGGTGGCGGCGATGATGTTCAGCCAGACCAGAACGGCCCAAAGGCCGTCCTTTTCCCGCACATGGTTGGACCCCGTTCCCGCGCTCTCCTCCCCGCACAAAGTGATCCGGCCGGAATCCAGCAGGTTGGCGAAGAACTTCCAGCCCGTCGGCGTCTCGTAGCAGGGAATGCCGAGGCGCTTCGCCACGCGGTCCACCGCCCGGCTGGTGGGCATGGACCGCGCCACCCCCGCGAGCCCGCCCGCATAGCCCGGCGCCCGATGCGCATGCGCCGCCAGGATCGCCAGGCTGTCGGAGGGTGTGACGAAGACGCCCGGCGCCACGATCATGTTGCGGTCGCCATCGCCATCGCTGGCGGCGCCGAAATCGGGCGGGTTGGCGCCCGTCATCTCCGCCATCAGCTCCGCCGCATGCACCGGGTTCGGGTCCGGGTGGTGGCCGCCGAAATCGGGCAGGGGGGTGGCGTTCACCACCGTGCCCGCGGGCGCGCCCAGCCGCCCCTCGATGATCGCCGTGGCATAGGGCCCCGTCACCGCGCTCATCGCATCGAAGCGCATGCGGAAGCCGCGCGCGAACATGCCGGCGATGGCGGGGAAATCGACCAGCGTCTCCATCAGGGCGGCGTGGCCGGCGACGGGATCGATGACGGCGACCACCGTCTCCAGCAGCCGCGTCTCCCCGATCGCGTCGATATCCGGCGCCGCTTCCTCCGCGATGCGATACGCCGTCAGCGTCGAGGCACGGCGATGGATCGCCTCCGTCACCTCCTCCGGCGCCGGGCCGCCATTCGCCGTGTTGAACTTGATGCCGAAATCGCCCTCCGGCCCGCCTGGGTTGTGGCTGGCGGAGAGCACGATGCCGCCGATGGCCCCTGAAGCCCGGATCAACGCCGACGCCGCGGGGGTGGAGAGCAGCCCGCCCTGTCCCACCAGCACGCGCCCCGCCCCGGCCGCCGCCGCCATGCGGATCGCCGTCTCCGCCACCTGCCGGTTCAGGAAGCGCCCATCGCCACCCACCACCAGCGTCGCGCCGCGCAGCCTCTCCCCGACCGTGTCCAGGATCGACTGGAGGAAGTTCTCGACATAGTTCGGCTGCTGGAAGACCGGCACCTTCTTGCGCAGGCCGGAGGTGCCGGGCCGCTGGTCGGCAAAGGGCGTGGTCGCCACCTGGCGGATGGGCATGCGGGCGGGTCCTCCGATCGGCATTGCCGCGATGCTGGCACGGCCAGGCGCCGAACAGAACCGGGGGAGCGACGTTCCGCCGCGCCGCTTCACGAAGCCGAAGGCGGCGTCCCCAGCGCGATCGCCTCCCCCACCAGCAGCAGCGCCGGGCCGCCGCCCGTCCAGCCCGCCGCCAGCGCCTCGATGGTCCCGATGGTGCCGTGCAGGCTGCGCGCGCGCGCCGTGCCGCCCTGCTCGACCAGCGCGGCCGGCGTCGCCGGGTCCATCCCCGCGCCGAGCAGCCCATCCCGCAGCAGCGGCAGCGTCGCCACGCCCATATAGACCGCCAGCGTCTGCCGCGGCCGCGCCAGCGCCGCGAAGTCGAGGTCGAGCCGCCCGTCCCGCGCATGGCCCGTCACCAGCGTCAGCGCGCGGGAGGCCTCCCGATGCGTCAGCGGGATGCCGGCGCTGGCGGCGCAGGCCAGCGCGGCGGTGACGCCGGGCACCACCTCATGCGCGATGCCGGCCTCCCGCAGCGCGGCCGCTTCCTCCCCCGCCCGGCCGAAGACGAAGGGGTCCCCGCCCTTCAGCCGCACCACGCGCTTTCCCTCCCGCGCCAGGCGCACCAGCAGGGCGTTGATCTCCGCCTGGGGCAGGTCGTGCCGCGCGCCCTCCTTCCCGGCCAGGATGCGCTCCGCATCCCGCCGCGCCATGTCCAGCACCTCGGTCGGCACGAGCCGGTCATGCACGATGACATCGGCCTCCCCCATCAGCCGCAGCGCGCGGAGCGTCAGCAGGTCCGCCGAACCCGGCCCGGCGCCGACGAGGTAGACGATGCCGGGCGGCGTCGCCTCCGCCCCCTCCAGCGCCCGCGCGAAGGCGGCCTCCGCCTCCGCCACGCGGCCCGCCAAGGCGAGGTCCGCCGGCGCGCCCGTCAGCGCGGCATCCAGGAAGCGGCGCCGCGCCGCCAGCTCCGGCAGCCGCGCGCGGATCGCCGCCTGGAAGCGTTCCGCCAGCGCCGCCAGCGTGCCGATGGCCGGCGGCAGCACCGTCTCGATCCGCTGGCGGATCATGCGCGCCAGCACGGGCGCCGCGCCGCCCGTGCTGACGGCCACCGTGACCGGCGCGCGGTCGATGATGGCGGGGGTGATGAAGGAACAGAGCGCCGGCTTGTCCACGACATTCACCGGGATGCCGCGCGCCTGCGCCGCCGCCGACAGCGCGCGCAACTCCGCCTCCGCCGCATCGGCGCCGACCGCCAGCACCACGCCCTCCAGCAATTCGGGCGCGAAGCGCTCCGCCTGGCGGATCACCGCGCCGGCGCGCTTCAGCGGCTCCGCCTTGCGGTCGGCGACCTCCCCGGTGCCGAGCAGCAGGACGGTGCGGCCGCGAAGGTCGAGGAAGGCGGGGAAGTGGCGCATGGCGCCCTTGTGCCATGCGCAAGCGCGGCGGCGAAGCGGTCCCGGTCCAGCGGCGATGCCGGCGGAACAGCCCCGCCCGCGGCTATACCGTCGTGCCCGGCGACAGGCGCGGGATGCGCCGTCGGTACAATGCGCAGATGCCCGCCTCCAGCCCATCATCGATCGAGCCGGCAAGGATCATGGTGCTGAGGTGATCAGCCTCCGCATGCCAGCCCGGTTCCGCCGCCATGCCGATGCGGATCGTATCGGCGCTGTTCACCATGCGCGGCCGCTCACGCTCATCGGTGGAGCACGCCGTCATGACGGTGCCGTAGAAATGGTCGCTGAGCCTCAGCTCCTCCCGCGTGATCCGCGCGATCTTCACGCGATACGCCGTCGCCGGCCGGACGATGCCAGCCCGCACGCTGGTGTAGGAGTAGCGGGCGCGGACGCGCAGCTGGCTGGCGCTCGACGCCGTGCTCCTGTTCGTGCCCTCTTCCGACAGCCCGACGCCCCCTAGCGCCGTCTGGAAATTGCCCACGAGCATGGCGGCGGCGTTGCTGCCCTCGATGGCGGAGGAGACGGCGACCAGCGGCACGGTGTTGACGCGGCTGACGCTCACCAGCGTCATCTGCTCCAGCTCCGGTATGTGCGTGTCGAGCCCGCCGGTGCTGCCCGTGGTGCGCATGCCCGTCACCTCGTCCTGCAGGACCTGGCCGATGACGGGTGACAGCTGGCGGGTCACGCGGTTGAGGCGCCAGCGCCCATCCTCCGCCGATCGCGGCCCGCAATGCTCCCAATAGCCGAGCAGCCCCGCCGGGTTCAGCCATTCCGGGTAGAAGGCGTCGAGGACCGCCTGGTCCACCGTCACATCCGTGGCGTCGATCAGCATCGACATGGTGCGCTTCTCATTCCGCTTGCAAAATCCCGCGCGCCGGCCGGTGGGCCGGATCGTGATGGGTTCCGCGGGGTTGGTGGGGCAGGCGTCGTCTCAGGCGGCATCGGCGACGATGCGGTCGGCGAGGCAGAGATTGCGCGCGTCGTAGCGCAGCCCCACCACGCCCGGGATGTCCTCCTCCGGCAGCTGGTTGTCGCCGAGGTACTCGTAGGTCGCGGCCAGTTGCGTCTCGTCGCCATCGGCGATGTAGATCGGCGCGCCGTCGCCGTTCTCCTGCCAGCCGATGGTGACGGTCAGCTGGCCGACCACGGCACGCGACAGGGTCCAGGCGATGGTGCTGGGGCCGACGATCCGCGCGGCGGAGAGCTCCATCCACCCGGCATCGTCCTCGGCACGCAGCCCCGCCGAATCCGGGCGTGGCGGCTGGCTCAATCCCCGGAAATGCGCCCCCCAGGTCAGCGGAGGCACCGGCGTGTGGAACCAGCCGAGCAGCGTGTCGCCGCGATACCGGAAGCCGAGCGCGCGCGTGCACTGCCAGCCCACATCGTCGGCCAGCACGCGGGTGGCGACCTTGCCGGCCTGGCAACCGAGCCATCGGGACCCGTTGGCGGTCAGGTGCGTGTTGGCCGGGGCCTTGTCCGGATAGGCGCCGCTATTGCTGACGATGAAGACGCCCGGCACCGTGTTGGACACCGCGATCTGCCCGCGCGCCTGCGCCAGCCTGGTCGCGGTGCTGGTGTAGGTGCCGCCGGTCTGCTGCAGGAAGACGGGCACGATCCCACGCTGGTCCGGGAATTCCTCCGCCACCAGCGCGCGAAGCTGCTCGATGAGCCGCGCCAGGTTGGCCCCGAACTCCTCGTTCGGCGAGCTTTCGCCGTTGGCGATCAGGATGATGGGCGCCGAGGCCTTGAGGCCCCGCGCTGCCGCGCAGGCCTTGACGGCGCGGTAGAAGTCCCGGGCGCGGTTGAAGTAGTTCTCCGGCGCCCCGTCGAGCCATTGCTCGACGGCGGTGCTGGCGACGGCAACGCTGCCGACCACCCACCGGTTGTTCGGGTTCGCCGACAGGCCCCGGGCGCGCAGCCAGGCCGGGCGGAACTGGGCGCAGAAGCCCTCGCCAGGCGTCTCCCCGCGATTGCCTTCGAAAGGCGGCAGGGCCGCCGCCGCCTCAGCCGTCAGCAGCCCGACCAGGCGCCGGTCGCGGGATGTCACGGTGGCGACAAGCGGGGACAGCGCCAGCGGGTCGCCATGCGGGACCCAGGTCGAATCCGACAGGTTCTGCGGGTGCACGCTGTCGCCCAGCATGTAGCAGTCGGGCGCCGCCTGCTGGCGCGTGAGCACCGGGTAGCTCGTCGTGCCCTGGGCGAGGGACTGCCCGAGCAGCATGATGGCGCACAACTCCCCGTCCGGCAGGGCCAGCACGGGACGCCGGCGCCGCACCACGCTGCGATACTCCCGCGCCAGCGCCTCCATCGCATCGCGCTCGGCCGCGGTGAAGGCGCCGAGTACCCACCCGTCGCCCGCGGTGGCGGCGGCCGTGGCCTGGCCCATGCCGGCAGCCGTCAGTGCGCCGGTCGAGGGATTGATGATGACCGGCACTTCGCCGTTCGAGAATTGCAGGACGAGCGGCACGCCCGGCAGGTCCACCCGGTCATGGCCGTCGAAGCCGGCTGCCCGGAGGTAGCCCGTCCTCGGGTCGCAGCGCACCACCAACTCGCCCTGGGGCAGCGGTATGACGAACATGATCGCGCATAGGCCTTTCGCCCGCTGCCTGCCGGCGCGGACCGGCCCCCGCGGGGCACCCCATGCCCGGGCACCCGTGGCGACATGGCCGGCGCGGCTGCCAGCGGTCGATCCGGACAGGCACGGCTCGGCGGGCACGCAGGCGGCATCGCCATGTTCTCATCCCGGTCAGCGCAGGGGTGGGCGGTGGCCTGGGCGTCCATGACGCCTGGGCAGCGGGGCCGGGCGGCGCAGGGCGTGAAGCGGCCCTCTCCAACCCTCGGTGTCTTGCAGCGTCCGGCTTCTAGCGTCTGCACCCGCCATGGGGCGGTAATGCCCGACCTTCGTTTGATGCGCAATCGAAAAAAGAATAATTGATTTTCGTTGAACACGTGGCGCGAGATGATGGCGGCGGCCGACGATGCCGGCCGCCGCGCCGCGCCGGCGGGTTGACCCTGCGTCATGCCGGGCGGAGCATCCGCCCCGCAGAAGGCGGGGGAACGCGGCAGCATGAGTGGCCGACGGCTGATCGACATCGCGCGGGTGATCCGCAGCAAGAATGCGGGGCCGCTGCACTGCACGCTCGACATCCTCTTCGCCGATGATGCGGGGTTCCGGGAGGCCTTGTCCTCCCCCGCCATGACGCGGGAAGCGATGGCGCGGCTCTACGGCGTTTCCGCCACCACGGTGGAGGTCATCCCCTACGCCGCCGCGCATGCCATCAAGGTGGTGCTGGACCGCCCGGTGGTGGCGGGATCGCCCGGCGATTCGGATGTCTATGGCGCGCAGCAGCACGCGCCCTTGCTGGGGGTGGTGCTGTGAGCGTCGTCGGACGGTTGATGGACAAGGGGCCGCGGCCCGGCCAGGCGCTGCGCGTGCTGGCGGCCTCCGGCCAGCTCGGCAACGGCATCCCCGAAGCCGCGCTGAAGGCGGGCCTCGCCCGCGAACCCCATGTGCTGGGCTGCGACATGGGCTCCATCGATGTGGGGCCCGCCTATCTCGGCGGTGGAAGGCTGGCGACGAGCCCCGCGATCACGAAGCGCGACCTGCGCCTGGTGATCCTGGGCGCGCGCCAGGCGGGCGTGCCGCTGCTGATCGGCAGCGCGGGCACGGCGGGCGCGGCGCCGCATCTCGACCAGACGCTGGCGATGATCCGCGCCATCGCGAAGGAGGATGGGCTCAAGCTCCGCATCGCCGTCATCGCGGCCGACATGGACCGCGCCTGGCTGCGCGCCATGGCGCAGGCCGGGCGCGTGCAACCCATCGGCGCCATCGGCGCGCTGGAGGCGGGGACGATCGACGGCGCCGCGCACATCGTCGGCCAGATGGGCACGGAAGCCTTCCTGCGCGCCCTGGCGATGGAGCCCGACATCGTCCTCGCCGGCCGCGCCTGCGATACGGCGGTCTTCGCCGCCGTGCCGCTGATGCTGGGCTACGCCCCCGGCCCCGCGACGCACATGGCGAAGATCATCGAATGCACCTCGCTCTGCTGCGTCCCCGGCGGGCGGGACGCGATGCTGGGCACGCTGACGGGCGAGAGCTTCGAGCTGGAAAGCATGAACCCGGCGCGGGCCGCGACCCCCGTCTCCGTCGCGGCGCACAGCCTCTACGAACAGGCGGATCCGCTCCGGGTGCATGAGCCCGAGGGCATGATGGACACGACGGAGGCGGTCTATGCGGCGATCGACGATCGCCGCGTCCGCGTCTCCGGCGCCACCTGGGTGCCGGCGCGCCAGCACAGCATCAAGGTGGAGGGCGCGACCCATGTCGGCGAACGCGCCGTGCTGCTGGCCAGCACCACCGATCCCCGCGTGATCGAGCAGCGGGACAGCATCGCCGCCGGCGTGCGCAGGATCGTGGCCGATATCCTGCCGGGCGCGGGGGACTACGAACTCCGCTTCCGCGCCTATGGCACCGGGGAGACGAACCTCTTCCCCGGCGCGCGGGAAGGGCTGCCCGTGCCGGCGGAGGTCTTCTTCCTGCTGGAATGCATCGCGGGGGATGCCGATACGGCCAAGGCCATCATCGGCGTCGCCAAGCAGAACCTGCTGCATTTCGGCTTCCCCGGCCGGCTCTCCACCGGGGGCAACATCGCCTTCCCCTTCACGCCGCCGGAACTGCCGGCGGGCAGCGCCTATCGCTACTCCATCTACCACGTCGCCGAATGCGACGACCTCGCGGGCGCCTTCCCGGTGCGCATGGAGGAAGCCGGCTGACGCGCCCTACCCGAAGCGCGCCAGCAGGGAAGGGATGGCGGCGGCCGGCTGCGCGGGGCTGAACAGGAAGCCCTGCGCCTCCGCGCAGCCCTCCGCCGCCAGGCGATCGAATTCGCCCGGGGTGTTCACCCCCTCCGCCGTCGTCGCCAGGCCGAGATCGGCGGCCAGCCGCATGATGGCGCGGATGATCGCCGCGCCCTCCCGCTGCGCATCGACGCCGACGACCAGGTTGCGGTCGATCTTCACGCGGCCGACGGGAAAGCTGCGCAGCTGCGCCAGCGAACAGAAGCCCGATCCGAAATCGTCCAGCGCCAGCGCCACGCCCTGCGCGCGCAGCGTCGCCAGCGCATGCGCCGCGGCGCGTTCGTCGCCCAGGAACGTCACCTCGCTCAGCTCCAGCTCCAGCCGCCGCGCCGCCAGGCCGCTCGCCGCCAGCGCATCCGCCACCAGCCGCGGCAGCATCTCCTCCCGCAGCTGGGTCGGGCTGATGTTGACGGTGACGCGCAGCGCATCCGGCCACCCCGCCGCATCCCGGCAGGCCTGCCGCAGCACCTGGTCGCCGAGCTGGGTGATGAGGCCCGTCTCCTCCGCCAGCGGCACGAATTCGCCCGGGGATACGAAGCCGCGCGACGGGTGCTTCCAGCGGGCCAGCGCCTCGAACCCCGCGATGCGGCGCGTCGCGGTGGCGATGATGGGCTGGTAGTGCACCTCGATCTGCCGCTCCGCCAGCGCCTGGCGCAGATCGGCCTCCGCCTGGCGGATGGTCGGCGCGCCGCGCAGCGCGGCGGGGGCGAAGATCGCCAGCCGGTCGCCCGCGCCCTGCCGCGCCGTGGACAGCGCGAGTTCCGCATCCCGCATCAGCGCATCCGGGTCCATCGCGCCCTCGGACACCGCGACGCCGACGCGCGTGCCGAGCGCCACCGGCCCCTCCGGCGTCGCCACCGGCACCGCCAGGTCCCGCAGCAGCGCCGCCGACAGCTCATGCACCGCGAGCGAAGGGCACCCCGCCACCAGCACCGCGAAATCATCCGCCCCGATCCGCGCCGCGACAGCGCCCGCCGGCAGCCGCCGCGCGATCCGCGTGGCGGCGACGCGCACCGCCTCCTCCGCCGCGGCACGGCCCAGCGCGGCGCGATGGCCCTCCAGCGTCACCAGCAGGATGGCCGCGCCATCCGCGCGGTCCTGCATCGGCTCCATCCGCCGGCGCAGCCCGCTGGCGTTCAGCAGGCCGGTCAGCTCGTCATGCTCCGCCAGGAAGCGGGCGCGCGCCTCCACGCGCCGGCGCGCCGTGATGTCCTCGAAGGACACCGCCACGCCATGGTCCAGCCGCACCGCGCGGCTGCGGAAGCTGCGCGCGCCCAAGCCATCCCCCGCGCCCCGTTCGCGGATGCTGACGCTCCCGGTCTCCAGCACCGCGGTGAATTCCGCCAGCACGCCGCCCGGCCCGCCGGCATGCATGGGCAGCACCAGGCTGAGCCGCCCGCCCGCCTCCCGCCCCCGCCGCGGCCGCAGGCCGAGCAGCCGCATCGCCGCGGCATTCGCGTAGTCGATGCGGAAATCCACCACCGTGCCGGCGGCGTCGCGGATCGGCTCCAGCACCACGAAGCCTTCCGGCGCGATGTCCTGCGCCGTCTGGAACCGCGCCTCCGCCCGCGCCAGCCGGTTCTCCGCCGCCTTCAGCCCGCTGATATCCACCAGCACGTTCACCGCGCCCACCAGCCGCCCATCCGGCGCCCGCAGCGGAGAGGGGAAGGGCGCGAAGGGAATCCGCTGCCCGTCCGGCCGTTCCGCGAAGGCCCAGGCCCCGCGCACCGCCCGGCCTTCCCGCAGGCACACCGCCATCGGGCACTGGTCGGGCGGCATCTCCGCCCCATCCGGCGCCACGATGCGCCAGGACCCGCACCAGCGCTGCTCCTGCAGCGGCGGCCGCCAGCCCCAGAGCGAGGCGGCGGCCTCGTTGTAGTAGGTCAGGCTGCCGGCGGCGTCGGTGGTGTAGATCGCCACCCCCATCGCATCCACCAGCAGCCGCGCCGCCTGCCGCTCCGCCGAGGCATCCTCCCCCGCCAGGCCCAGCGTCTCGATGAAGGCGGCAAGGTCGTCGGGCACGGGCACGGCATCCGGGCGGGGATGTCCGGAAGCGGGAGCAAGCCTGGCCAAGCCGTCCATGGTCGCCTCGCGGAATCGGGTCGAAGGGATCGTCGTGCCCGACGTTTCCTGACAATCGCTAACGAATAGTTGATCGCTGCCATGCCAGAGCCGGAGCGTTCTGGCAAAACAATCTTTCTTTCAGCCGCCCCCCTCAGGCCGCGGGCCGGGGCCCCGCCCCGTGCAGGAAGACCTCCACCGCCAGGCGCGACAGCGCCTCCACCTCCGCCAGGTCGGGCGGGCTGCGCAGGCCGAGCAGCAGCTTGATATGCGCGGAGCCCAGCGCCATGCCGAACAGCATCTTCGCCCCGGCCTCCGCGTCCCCCAGCCGCAGCCTGCCGCGCCGCATCTCCTGCTCGATCCGCCGCTGCAGGGTGGATGCGCCCTTGCCCACGATCACGCGGTGGAAGGCTTCCGCCAGTTCCGGCGTGCGGCCGCCCTCCGCGATCACGAGGCGGAACAGCGCCACCTGCCGCGCGGCGAGGAGATGCGCCCCCGTCGCCCGCAGGATGGCGGCCAGCGCCGCCGCCAGGTCCTGCTCCGCCTCCTCCTGCACCACCGTCACCGGCGCCAGCGCCGCGGCGATGCAGGCCTCGAACAGCGCGGCCTTGGAGGGGAAGTGCTGGTACAGCGTGCGCTTGGACATGCCCGCGCGGCGCGCCACCTCGTCCAGCCGCGCCTCCGCATAGCCGTCGCGCAGGAACACCTCCTCCGCCGCCTCGCGCAGCAGGCGGTGGCGGTCGGCGGCGGGCATCGGCTCCCGCCCCGGCGCGCGGCGAAGCGGCGCCGCGATCCGGTCCAGCAAGGCCGTCACTCCCCGGGCGCGGGGATCGCCGCGGCGGGGGCCGCGCCATCCTTCGCATGCGCCGGCTTCGTCCGGAACAGCCGCAGCACCAGCATGAAGAAGACCGGCACGAAGAGGATGGCGAGCACCGTGCCCGTCACCACGCCGCCGATCACC
The DNA here is from genome assembly GCF_016805305.1 of Falsiroseomonas ponticola. Lineage (GTDB taxonomy): Bacteria > Pseudomonadota > Alphaproteobacteria > Acetobacterales > Acetobacteraceae > Falsiroseomonas > Falsiroseomonas ponticola. The sequence goes on from NZ_JAERQN010000007.1 coordinate 25,228, forward strand.
CCCGTGCCGATCGCGTTCTGCCCGCCCGATCCCGCGCCCGTCGCGATCGCCAGCGGCACGACGCCGAGGGTGAAGGCGAGCGAGGTCATGATGATCGGCCGCAGCCGCTGCCGTGCGGCGATGGCCGTCGCCTCCAGCACCGGGCGCCCGCGGTCGAAGCCCTCCTTCGCGAATTCGACGATCAGGATGGCGTTCTTGGCCGTCAGCCCGATCGTCGTCAGCAGCCCCACCTGGAAGTAGATGTCGTTCGACATGCCGCGCAGGATGCTGGCCACCACGGCGCCGAGGATGCCGAGCGGCACCACCAGCATCACCGCCGTCGGGATCGACCAGCTTTCATACAGCGCCGCCAGGCACAGGAAGACCACGAGCAGCGAGATGGCGTAGAGCGCCGGCGCCTGGCCGGAGGATCGCCGTTCCTCGAAGGAAAGCCCCGCCCAGTCGAAGCCGATGCCGGGCGGCAGCTGCGCCGCCAGCCGCTCCATCTCCGCCATCGCCTGCCCGGTGGTGTAGCCCGGCGCCGGCCCGCCCTGGATCTCCCGCGAGGCGATGCCGTTGAAGCGCTCCAGCCGCGGCGATCCATAGACCCATTCGGTGCGCCCGAAGGCGGAGAAGGGCACCATCTGGCCATTCGCGTTGCGCACGAACCAGCGGTCGAGGTCGGAGGGCAGCATGCGGGACGCCGCATCCCCCTGCATGTAGACGCGCTTGATGCGGCCGCGATCCATGAAGTCGTTGACGTAGGTGGCACCCCAGGCGGTGGAGAGCGTCGTGTTCACGTCGCTGATGGAAAGCCCCAGCGCGCTGGCGCGCTCCCAATCCACCATCAGGCGGAACTGCGCCTCGTCATTCAGCCCGTTCGGCCGCACGCCGGCCAGGATCGGGCTCTGCGCCGCCAGCCCCAGCAGCTGGTTGCGCGCATCCATCAGCGCCGCGTGGCCGAGCCCCGCGCGGTCCAGCAGCTGGAAGGTGAAGCCGGTGGCGTTGCCAAGCTCCGTGATGGCGGGGGGGGAGAAGGAGATGACGATCGCATCCTGCCAGCCCGCGAAGCGCCGGTTGATGCGCGCCGTCAGCGCCTGCACCTTGTTCTCCGCCCCCGGCCGGTCCGCCCAGGGCCGCAGGCTGATGAAGCCGAGGCCCGAATTCTGCCCGCGCCCGCCGAAGCTGAAGCCGTTGATGGTGAAGATGGAGGCGACGACGCCGCTCTCCTCCTCCCGCAGGTAGCGGGTGATCTCGTCGAGCGTGCGCTGCGTGCGTTCCGTGGTGGCGCCGGGCGGGCCGATCACCTGCACGAAGGCGGTGCCCTGGTCCTCGTTCGGCAGGAAGCCGCCGGGCAGGCGCAGGAAGGAATAGCCCAGCGCCCCCAGCAGCGCGGCATAGACCACCATCATCCGCCAGGGCCGCTTCATGCTGCCGCGGATGCCACGCTCATAGACGCGGGAGGTGCGGAAGAAGCCGCGGTTGAACCAGCCGAAGAAGCCCCGCGTCTCCTGGCCCGGCTTGTGCGGCTTCAGCAGCGTGGCGCAAAGCACCGGGGTGAAGAAGATCGCCACCGCGACGGACAGGCCCATCGCCGTCGCGATGGTGATGGAGAATTGCCGGTAGATCACGCCGACCGACCCGCCGAAGAAGGCCATGGGCAGGAAGACGGCCGAGAGCACCAGGCCGATGCCGACCAGCGCACCGGTGATCTGGTCCATCGATTTGCGCGTGGCGTCGATGGGGGAGAGGTGTTCGTCGGCCATCAGCCGCTCGACATTCTCCACCACGACGATCGCGTCATCCACCAGCAGGCCGATCGCCAGCACCAGGCCGAACATGGTGAGCGAGTTGATGGAGAAGCCGGCGGCGGCCAGCATCGCGAAGGTGCCCAGCAGCACGACCGGGATGGCCAGCGTCGGGATCAGCGTGGCGCGCCAGTTCTGCAGGAACAGGAACATCACGAGGAAGACGAGGACCACCGCCTCCACCAGCGTGTGCACGACGCTGGTGATGGACAGGCGCACGAAGGGCGTGGTGTCGAGCGGATAGACCACCTCCAGCCCCTGCGGGAAGTTGGGGCGCAGGCGCTCGATCGTCGCGCGCACATTGTTGGCCGTGTCCAGCGCATTGGCGCCGCTCGCCAGCCGGATGCCGATGCCGGCGGAAGGCTGGCCGTTGAAGCGCGTGGTGAAGGCGTAGTTCTCCGCCCCGATCTCGACGCGCGCCACGTCCCGCAGCCGCACCTGGGACCCGTCGGGCCGCACGCGCAGCAGGATGGAGGCGAATTCCTGCGGGGTCTGGAGGTAGGAGGGCCCGATGATGGTGGCGTTGAGCTGCTGCCCCTGCACCTGCGGCAGCGCCCCCATCTCGCCGGAGGAGACCTGGACGTTCTGCGCGCGGATCGCGTTGGCGACGTCGCCCGGCGTCATGCCGTAGTTCAGCAGGCGGGCGGGGTCGAGCCAGATGCGCATGGCGTATTGCGCGCCGAAGACCTGGTAGTCGCCCACGCCCGGCGTGCGGCTGATCGGGTCCTGCACGCTGGTGACGAGGAAGTCGGAGATGTCGGTATTCGCCATCCGCCCGTCGGTGGACACGAAGCCCACCACCAGCAGGTAGTTGTTGCCGGACTTCGTCACGCGGATGCCCTGCTGCTGCACCGTCAGCGGCAGGCGGGGCGTGGCCAGCTGCACCTTGTTCTGCACCTGCACCTGCGCGACATCGGGGTTGGTGCCCTGCGCGAAGGTCAGCTGGATGGTGGCGCTGCCATCCTTGGCGGTGTTGGAGGAGAAGTAGAGCAGGTTGTCGATGCCGCTCAGCTGCTGCTCGATGATCTGCACCACGGTGCTCTGCACCGTCTCCGCCGAGGCGCCGGGGTAGGAGACCTGGACCGAGATCGCGGGCGGCGCGATGGCGGGGTACTGCGCCACGGGCAGGATGCGCAGCGCCAGCAGGCCGGCCAGCATGATGCCGATGGCGACCACCCAGGCGAAGACCGGGCGGTCGATGAAGAAGCGGGCCATCGCCTCAGCTGCCCGCGCGGGCGACGGGGCGCGCGGCGGGCGCGCCGCGTTCCGTCGGGTTCACCCGCGCGCCGGGGCGGATGCGCTGCACCCCCTCCACCACCACGCGGTCGCCGGGCGCCACGCCTTCCGTCACCAGCCAATCCGTGCCGATGGCGCGCGTGGTGCGCAGCGTCCGCGCCTCCACCACGTTCTGGGCATTGACGACGAAGGCCATGGGCTCGCCCCGCGGGGTGCGGGACACCGCCTGCTGCGGCACCAGCAGCGCGCTGTCGGTGACGCCTTCCTCCACCTCCGCGCGCACGAACATGCCGGGCAGCAGCAGCTGGTCCGGGTTGGGGAAGACCGCGCGCATGGTGACGGACCCCGTGCCCTGGTCCACGATCACCTCGCTGAACTGGATCTCGCCGGGATGCGGGTAGCGCGACCCGTCCTCCAGGATCAGGGAGGCGCGGGCCTGGTCGATGGAATCCCGCCGCAGCGCGCCGCTCGCCACGTCCCGCCGCTGCTGCAGCAGCGCCGCGCTCGGCTGCGTCACGTCCACATAGATCGGGTCGAGCTGCGTCACCGTCACCAGCGCCGCCGCCTGGTTCGCCGTCACCAGCGCGCCCGGCGTCACGGTGGAACGGCCCGTGCGGCCATTGATGGGGGAGGCGACGCGCGTGAAGGCCAGGTCGATGCGCGCCGTCTCCAGCTGCGCGCGGGCGGACATGACATCGGCCTGCGCCTGGCGCAGCGTCGCCTCCGCATTCTCCAGGTTCTGCTGGGACACCGCCTGCGCCGTCACCAGGGACCGGTAGCGGGTGGCGGTGCCGCTGGCCGCGCGTTCCGTCGCCTCCGCCCGCGCCAGCGCCGCCTCCGCCCGCCGCACCGCGGCTTCCAGCGTCGCCGGATCGATCTGGAACAGCGGCTGCCCGGCGGAGACACGTTCCCCTTCCGTGAACAGCCTTTCGCGCAGCACGCCGCCCACCTGCGGCCGCACCTCCGCCACGCGATAGGGCGCGGTACGGCCGGGCAGCGTCGTCGTCACCGGCACTTCCTTGCGTTCCAGCGTCACCACCGTCACGGCGGGCGGCGGCGGTGGCGCGCCCTGGGCCGCGGCCGGCTTCGGCGGTTCGTCGCAGGACGCCAGCAGCGCGACGGACCCGACCAGGGCGAGGCAAGGCAGCAGGCGGCGCGGCAGGGTCTGCCGGAAGCCGGGGGAGGGATGCATGCGACCTCGATGAAACGCGCGGTTGTCGGATTAGGAAACTGGCGCGTTTCCGCCCGATGTCAACATAATCTGCTGCAACGCAGCGTAACGCGCGGTTACGTCAGCGGCGCGCCAGGCTGGCCCGCGGCCCCTGGCATCACGCGGCGCGGCCCCTTAGCCGCGTGCTGGCCAGGAAGGCGAAGCAGATGGCGGCGGCGAAGAAGGCCAGCCCATGCGGCGCGGCTTCCATGGACAGCCCCGCCAGCACCGGCCCCGCCAGCGCGCCCGCGCCCCACATGAAGCCCATGGCGGCATAGACGCCGACCAGCGCCGAGCCCTGGAAGCGGCTGCCCACCACCGCCAGCATCACCGTGTAGATGCCGACGAAGCAGCCGCCCCAGGCGAAGAGCAGCGCGTAGGTGGTCCAGGGATTGGCCAGCGCCACCGGCCAGGAAGCCGCGCCCAGCCCCGCCGCCAGCGCCAGCAGCCGCACCAGGCGCAGCCGGTCCATCCGGTCCGCCAGCCAGCCGATCGGCAGCTGCAGCAGGATGGCGCCCACCATCATGCAGGTCATCAGCTGCGTCGCGCTCTCCTCCGTCCAGCCCAGCCGCACGGCATAGAGGGCGAGGAAGGAGAGCCCCGCCGTCTCGATCGCCGCGTTCAGCACCACGGCCGCGATGGCGACGGGGGCGAGGCGCATGAAATGCAGCGGCCCCTCATGGGACGGCGTCTCGAAGGCCGGCGCCACGACGCGGGGCGAGGCCACGAGCAGCGTCGCCGCCAGCGCGATGCCCGCGCCGACCAGGTAGGGCAGCGCCCCATGGGTGCCGAGGAAGGACAGCATCAGCGGCCCCAGCGCGAAGCCCACCGACATGGCCGCCGTATAGGCCGCCATGGCGCGGCCGCGATTCTCCTCCGTGCTCAGGCTGTTGGTCCAGGTCTCCGACATCACGAAGAGGATCTCGGAGGCCGCGCCCATCAGCAGCCGCAGCAGGAACCACACCCAGACCAGGCGCAGCAGCGGGAAGGCGACGAGCACCGCCGCCGCCAGCAGCAGCGCGATGATCACCAGGCGACGAAGGCCGAGCGGCACCACCACCCGCGGCAGCAGCCAGGCCATGGCGAAGACGCCGACGGCATGCATCGCCGCATTGGCGCCGATGGTGATCTCGCTCAGCCCCTGAGAAGCGAGGTCGAGCGCGATGAGCGCGGCGCTCAGGCTGTAGGTCAGGCCGAACAGCGTCGCCACCGCCACCACGGCGGCGCGGGACAGCAGCTTGTCAGGCATAGCCCATCCGCGCATCGCGGTCGCGGGCCGCCGGCGCGCGATCCTCGGGCGGGCCGAAGCCGCCGCCGCCGCTCGTCTCCAGCCGCACCACGTCGCCCTGCTGGAGCTTCAGGTTGTCCGTCTTGGGCGGGATCGGCCCTTCCGCGCCATCCCGCCGCAGCACCAGCGCGCCCTTCGCGGCCGGGCCGCCGCCGGCCAGCCCGTAGGGCGCGTGGTCGAAGCGGTCCATGTTCGCCGTGAAGAAGCAATGCGCGCTGTCGATGCGCCATTCCCGCACCAGGCCGAGCCCGCCGCGCCGCATCCCGGCACCCCCGCTGCCATCGCGGAGCGCATAGCGCAGCACGGTCAGCGGCAGCTGCGCCTCGATCATCTCGATGGGGATGTTGCTGTTGTTGTGCATGCCGCTGGCATAGGCGTTGACGCCATCCTTGGCGGGATGCGCGCCCGATCCGCCGATCTCGATCTCCACCAGCACGTCGCGCTGGCCGCTGTCCTTCACCGTCTGGAAGGTGGTGACGTAGCTGTTGCCGTAATAGGCGGCGGGGATGAGGTCCGGCACCGCCTGGTGCAGCGCGCCGTTCATGGCGTTCAGCAGCCGATGGGTGACGGCAATGCGATGCGCGACGGGCGCGGGGTGGCGGGCATTGACGACAAGGCCCTCCGGCGCCGTCACGCTGATCGGCCGGTAGCAGCCTGCCGACATGTGCAGCGAGGAATCCGCGCAGCACATCAGCGCGAACATCACCGCGGCATTGGTGGAGGCGAGCGTCGCATTGGTCGGCCCCGCCACCTGGGGCGAGCAGCCGGAGAGATCGACGCGCGCCGTCTCCCCTTCGATGTGCAGCCGCACATGCAGGCGGATGCGTTTCCCCAATTCGATGCCGTCATCGTCGAGAAAGTCCTCGAACTCATAGACACCGTCGGGCATGCGCCCGATGGCCGCGCGCATGCCGGCCTCGCTCATGTCGAGGATACGCTGCCCCGCCTCGATCATCGCGGGGGCACCGAAGCGGTTGGCCAGGCGGGCCAGCGCCGCGGCACCGACTTCGAGCGAGGCGAGCTGCGAGGAGAGGTCGCCCAGCAGCAGATCGGGCTTCCGGATATTCTGCCGGATCATCGCCCAGATGCCCTCGTTGCGGACACCGCGCTCGATGAGTTTCACGGGCGGGATGCGAAGCCCCTCCTGGAAGATTTCCGTGGCCTTGGCGGCATAGGACCCCGCGACGAGCCCGCCGACATCGATGTGGTGGCAGAGCGTGCCGACGAAGGCGATGCGCGCGCCGCCGTGGAAGACGGGGCGGAAGGCCAGGATGTCCGGCAGGTGCTGGCCGCCGCAATACGGGTCGTTGAAGATGACGACATCGCCCTCGTGCCAGGCCTCCGGCGGCACATGGTCCGCCAGCAGCGTGCGCAGCGCATGCGTCATGGAGTTGAGGTGGCCGGGGATGCGCGCGGATTGCGCCAGGTTCTGGCCCTCCGCGTCGAAGACGGCGGTGGAGTAGTCCAGCAATTCGCGCACGATGGTGCTGCGGCTGGTCCGCCAGATCGTGATGTCCATCTCCGCCGCCGCCGCCGTCAGCGCGTTGCGGATGACCTCGATCTCGATCGGTCCCAAACCGGTCATGCCGCGATCCTCCGCGCGATGATCGCGCCCTCGGGGTCGAGTGCCGCGCGCCAGCCGGCGGCGATGACGTGGGTGGCGAAGGCTTCCTCGATCATGGCCGGGCCTTCGATGATGTCGGCCAGCCGCAGCCTCTCCCGCCGCCACACCGGCCAGGCGGTCGCCGCGCCGCCCTGCCAGACCTGGCGCGACCCAGGCGCCGTCGCGGCCTCGGCGGGCGTCGCGCGCGCCTCCTCCGGCTTGTCGAGCCGCCCGATGGCCGCGGCGCGCAGGGTCACGATCTCCACCGGATCGCCCTCCGCGGCATAGGAGAAACGCGCGCGATGCGTCGCGTGGAAGCGTGCGAGCAGCGGGGGCAGGGCCGGGGCTTCCGGCCAGGGCACCAGCAATTCGAAGGCCTGGCCGCGGTAGCGCAGGTCTGCGGAAAGCTCGACCGCCCGCTGCCCGTCCGGCACGCCATCCGCCGCCAGCCGCGCATCCGCCTCCGCCCGCAACCCCGCCACGGCCTCCGCCACCGCCTCCGCCTGGTCGCCGCGATACAGCCGCGACCGCGCGAGGTCCTGCACCAGGTCGGAGAAGAGGATCCCATAGGCCGAGAGCGTCCCCGGCTCCCGCGGGAAGACCACCTCCGTGATGCCGAGTTCGTCCGCCACCTCCGTCGCATGCAGCCCGCCCGCGCCGCCGAAGGACAGCAGCGCGAAGTCGCGGGGGTCGAGCCCCTTCTCGAACAGCGAGAGCCTGACCGCCGCCGCCAGCTGCGCATTCGTCACCCGCAGCACGCCCTCCGCCGCCGCTTCCGTGGACAGCGCCAGCGGCGTCCCGATCCGCGATTCCATCGCCGCCCGCGCGCCCGCCAGGTCCAGCGCCATCGCGCCGCCCAGGAAGAAATCCGGGTCGAGCCGCCCCAGCACGGCATTCGCATCCGTCACCGTCGGCTCCGTGCCGCCGCGCCCGTAGCAGACCGGCCCCGGCCGCGCCCCCGCGCTGCGCGGCCCCGCCGTCAGCCGCCCCGCCGCATCGACGCTGGCGATGGAGCCACCCCCCGCGCCGATGGTCCGCATCTCCACCATCGGCAGCCGCACCGGCAGCCGGTCCACCTCGCCCTGCGTCACCAGCCCGATGACGTGGTCCTGCACGACGGAGACGTCGAAGCTCGTCCCCCCCATATCCACCGCCACCAGGTTCGGCCGTTCCAGCCGGCGGGAGAGCCTTTCCGCCGCCAGCGCGCCGCCCGAGGGGCCGGAGAGCAGCAGCCGTGCCGGCTGTTCCGCCGCCCGCGCCAGGCTGCACATGCCGCCATTGGACTGCACGAGGAAGATGCGCGGCCTGAACCCGTCCTCCCCCAGCCGCGCCTCCAGCCGGGCCAGGTAGCGCTGCACCACCGGCATCAGCAGCGCGTTCAGCACCGTCGTCGACAGGCGCTCATACTCCCGGATCTCCGGGCTGATGTCGGAGGAGAGGCTGATCGGCACCCCCGGCAGCGCCTTCGCCACCGCATCCCGCAGCGCGCGTTCATGCGCGGGGTTGGCATAGGCATGCAGCAGCCCGATCGCGACGGCCTCCGGCGCCGCCGCGCGCAGCCTGTCCATCAGGGGCGAAAGGTCGCCGATCGGCACTTCCACGCTGCCATCGGCGCGCAGGCGTTCCACCACGCCGAAGCGCCGGTCGCGGTCCACCAGGCAGGGGAAGGGGTCGGGCGCCAGGCCGTAGATGTCGCGCCGCACATGGCGCGTGATCTCCAGCACATCCTCGAACCCCGCCGTCGTCAGCAGCACGCCCTGCGCCAGCTTGCGCTCCAGCACGGCGTTGGTGGCGATGGTGGTGCCGTGCAGCAGCAGCCCCACATCGGCCAGGGCGAATCCGAAGCGCTCCGCCGCCTGGCGGATGCCCGCCATCAACCCCTCGGAGGGATCGGCCGGCGTGGTCGGCGCCTTCCAGGCCATCACGCGGCCGTGGCGCTGGTCCAGGATCTGGAAGTCGGTGAAGGTGCCGCCGATATCGACCGCGATGCGAACGGGCTGTGTCGCGCTCATGCTTGCGCGGGCCCACGCTCAGAACGGCGCATCAGCTGATCTCCGGTCGGTTCAGACCGGTAGCATGGCCGCGCGGAAGCGGGCGCGGAAGAGGCGCCGGCCCGGTCGCCCGGGCCGGCGCGCCAGGCGTCAGGCCTTCGCGGCCTTGCGCTTCGCCTTCTTCATGCCGGCCAGCGCGGCTTCCTTCAGCGCCGGGCTCGCCTTGAACTTCACCGTGGCGCCGGCCTTCACCTGCACCTTCTCGCCCGTGCGCGGGTTCATCGCCGTGCGCTTCGCCGTCTCGCGCACCGCGAAGGCGCCGAAATCGGGAATCGTGAAGCGGCCGGTCGCGACGATCTCCGTCTTGATGGCGGCGATGATGTCGGCAGCGAGCTTGCCCGCGGCATTCGCCGGCATCTCGGTGGACTTCACGATCACATCCGTGAGGAACTTCTTTGACATGTTGCGTCTCCTTGCAGGCAACCCCGCATAGCGGAGGTCGATGCGCATGTCAGCGCCGAATGCGCTCGATTCGTCAATGTTCTCGCGCTGCACAGTGGAATTCCGGTGATGCGGGGGTGCCCGGCGGGCGCCCGCGCGCGATTCCGCCCGGATTCACGCCGCCCCGGCGGCGCGCCCGAACCCCAACGCCGCCAGCCTGGCGCGCGATTCGGGCGACTCCAGCACCCGCAGGAAGGCCCGGACCGGCGCGCGATCGGCCCGCGCCTCCGCCAGGAAGAAGTCGTAATGCTCATCCGCCAGCGGCAGGAAACCGAGGCCATAGGCGCGGGCGACGGTCTCGATCGCCACGCCCCAATCGGCCCGCCCCTGCGCCACCGCCGCCGCCACCGCATTGTGGGATTTCGGCTGGTTGGCGTAGCCTGCGGGCCTGGCGCCGCCCAGCAGCCCGTCCAGCAGGATGCGCGTGCCGGACCCGGCATTGCGGTTCACCAGCAGGCAGGCGGGATCGGCCGCGGCGGCCGCCACCGCCGCCCGTCCCTCCCGCCCCGCGAAGCGCCCGTCGCCGGGGCGGAACACCACCCCCTGCAGCCGCCGCCAGCCCGGCACCAGCCGCAACCCCGGCGCCAGGAAGGGCGTGTTGTAGGCGCCCGTCCGCGGGTCCAGCAGATGCGCCGGCGCCAGGTCGCATTCCCCCCGCTTCGCCGCCGCCAGCCCGCCCAGGCTGCCCACCGCCAGGCTGCGCGCCGCGATCCCCTCCGCCGCCAGCAGGTCCAGCAGCGCGTCCAGCCCCAGGCAATGGCTGCCGATGATGGCGAGGTCCGGCAGCTTCGCCGCGCCGCCCATGGGCCCGCCGATCAGCGTCACGCGCAGCGCCTGCCCGGCTTCCGCCCCCTGGTCCAGCGCCGGGATGGCGAAGAAGCCGTCCGCGGCTGCGAAGGCCGTCACGCTGCCCGACCCCTTGCCGAGCGGCCAGGCCACCAGCCCATCGGCGCTTTCCGCCAGCGATGCCATCACGAATTCCTCGCGCCCCAGCTCGCTCGGCATCCGCACCGCGAGCCGTGCCTCCACCTGGCTCTCCTCCCGCGCCGGCAGCCCGGCCATGGCGCGAATCAGGGGCACGGCAAATTGGTGAAAGGTGAAGACCGCGCTGGTCGGGAAGCCCGGCAGCACGAAGACCGGCCTGTCCCGCAGCTTCGCGATGCAGAGCGGCTTGCCCGGCTTCAGCGCCACGCCATGCACGATGACGCCATCGCCCAGGATGCGGTGGGAGACATCGCCCGCCCCCTTGCTGGTGCCGCCGGACATCACGACCATGTCCGCCTCTTCCAGCGCCCGCGCCAGCGCGGCCGACAGCGCCGCCTCCTCGTCCCGCAGGATGCCGAAGGGAAGGGGCTCGCCCCCATTCTCCGCCACCGCGGCGGCCAGGATGGCGGCGTTGCTGTCCGGGATCCCGCCGGGCGGCAGGGCGCTGCCGGGGGGATGCAGCTCATCGCCCGTGGAGATCACCGCCACGCGCGGCCGCCGCACCACCGGCACGGCCGCGATGCCGGCCGCGGCCAGCATGCCGATCTCCCGGCTCGTCACCACCGCGCCGGCGCGCAGCACCGTCTCCCCCTTCGCGATGTCGCTGCCGGCGAAGCCCAGGAAGGCGCCGGGCGCGGCGGCGCGCGTCAGCAGGATGGCGGGGGGCTCGCCTTCCTCCAGCACCGTCTGCTCGATCATCACCACCGCATCGGCGCCGCGCGGGATCACGCCGCCGGTCGCGATGGCGGTCGCGGTGCCGGGCGTCACCTCGATGCCCGGCGCCACGCCGCAGGCCAGCACCTCCGCGTTCAGCAGCAGGCGGCGCGGCGTCGCCTCCGTGGCGCCCGTGGTATCGGCCGCGCGCAGCGCGAAGCCATCCACCGCGCTGCGGTCGAAGGGCGGCGCATCCGCCGCCGCCGCGACCGGGCGCGCCACCACGCGGCCCAGCGCCCGCGCCAGCGGCACCTCCTCCGCCGCCAGCGCGGCGAAGGGGAAGGCATCGCGCAGCCGCCGCATCGCCTCCTCCGCGGAGACGACCTGGAGGAACTGTTCCTGCCGCGCGGCGCGGCGGATGCGCCCGGCAAGGGTGAGGTCGGGGTCAGGCAAGGGGCAGGGCCTCGATCACGGCGCCGGCTTCGTAGCCTTCCGCCTGCGGCGGCACCACCAGCAGCGCCCCCGCCCGCGCCAGCGCGCCGAGCGGCAGCGCCCCCACCGCCAGCGGCACCGCGCCCCCCGCGCCATCCAGCGCCAGCGGCACCAGCTCCGCCATCCCCACGGCGGAAGCCACCTTGGCCGAAAGCCGCAGCCGGAGCGGCGCCGGCGCCGCCGCCCCCGCCAGGCACCGCAGCGCCGGCAGGCCGAGCAGCACCCAGGCCGCCACCGCATCCTCCGCCAGCCGCGGCAGCAGCAGCGCGGGCACGCCGCCGGCGCGCCCGATTCCCGCCGCCAGGCCCGGCCGCGCGCCGAGCCCGGCCTGCGCCGCCTCCATCGCCGGATCGTCGGTCAGCACCAGGTCCGGCGGGCCGTCATCGCAATCCGCGCCCTCCGCCCGCGCCCAGCCCGCGAGCAGCGCCGCCACCGCGGGGTCCGCGTGCCGCAGCAGCAGCCGCGGGATGCGCAGCGCCACCTGCCCCACCCCCAGCGCCGCCAGCGCCGGCAGGTCCCGCGGGCCCAGCCTTTCCCCGGCCGCGCGGATCACCTGGCCGGGCGCGACATCCGCCCCCGCCGCGCGCACCCCATCCCCCGGCGCCACCGGCTGCAGCGCCATCACCAGCGGCCCCGCCGCCTCGGCATCGAAGGGGTCGAGCACCGCATCCATCCCCGGCGGCAGCGCATCGCCCGCCGCCAGCAGGGCCGGGCTGCCCGGCAGCGGCACCGGGGAGAAGGGACTCGCCCCCTCCGTCTCCGCCGCCGCCACCGCCCAGCCCGGGCGCAGCGCGATGGCCCGGGCCGGCACGGGCCCCGGCGCCACCACCGCCGCCGCCAGCACGCGCCCCAGCGCCGCCGCCGGGGGGCGGTGGCAGGGGGCCACGGGCGCCAGCATGGCGGTCAGGGCCGCGCACATCGCCGCGGGCGGCGTCAGGCGAAGCGGGGGGGGCTGGGGCGGGATGGCGCGCGTCCTGGGCTGGTGGCGCGCAGTTAGTCCCGGCGCCCCCGAATCGCCAGCACCCCTTCCGATGCCAAACCGAGAATGTATCGATCGCGAACACGAAACGGCGAGCGCGACCCTCCCACGCCCTGCACGCATGGCGTGCATCGCCCGGGGGGCCTATGCTCGCGAAACCTTGAGTACGCGCCTCCGCCCATGAACGTCCTGGCCTTCGCCCTGCGGTGGCTCGAACGGCTCCGCACCCTGCCGCTCTGGCTCCGGCTGCTGGCTGGATTCCTGCTGGGCATCATCGCCTTCCTGTGCCGGGCCAACCTGCTGGACCACCGCATGGGCGCGGGGCGGGACCTGATGCTGGTGGCGATCGTGCTCTCCGCCTTCTGGTTCGGCTTCCTGCCGGGGCTGGTGACGGGCGCGGTGGTGCGGGGCCTGGCGCTGTGGTGGTTCGTCGGGCCGCAGGAGGTGACGCTGGTGCGCCCCTGGAACGATTACGGCATCGCCTTCTTCATCGTGATGGCCGTGGGCGGTTCCGCCGCCGCCGGCCATGCGCTGCTGATCCTGGCGAATGACGGCAAGCCGGGGGACGACCCGCCGCGCCAGCTGGAGGGGTAGGCCGCCGGATTTTCGAACATGCTTGATTGATCGAATATCCTTCCCTAGGCTCCGCCGCGACGGGGATCGGGGGAGGGGGCCTTGCCGCCGCGCGTGCTGCAGAAACCGGCGGAGCCGGATGCCGTGCTGGTCAGCCAGGACGTGCTGTCCCGCCTGAAGGGCGACATCCTGGACGGGCATTATGCCCCCGGCGCCCGGCTGCGCTTCGCCGACCTCCAGCGCGCCTATGGCGCCGGCATCGGCACGCTGCGGGAAGCGCTGTCCCACCTGCTGCCCGAGGGGCTGGTGGAACTGGACGCCAATCGCGGCTTCCGCGTCGCCGCCATCTCGGCGGAGGATCTGCGCGACGTCTCCGCCCTGCACACCGAATTCGAACGCCGCGCCATCCTGGAATCCGTCCGCCATGGCGACGATGCCTGGGAAGCCGGGCTGGTGCTGGCCTTCCACCGCCTGGCGAAGATCGAGCGGCTGAGCCGCGAGGAACGCAAGCAGCGCAGCAGCGAATGGCTGGCCGCGCATCGCGACTTCCACCGCGCCCTCGTCGCCGCCTGCCCGTCGCGCTGGCTGCTGCGGCTGCGCGCGCAGATGTATGACCACATGGAGCGCTACCGCCTCGTTTCCCAGCGCCACCGCCCCATCGGGCCATCCAAGCGCGCGGAGCATGAGGCGATCCATGACGCCGCCCTGGCCCGCCAGGCGGAACGCGCGGCCGACCTGCTGGCCGCGCATCTGGATGAGACCACGGAAACCGTGCTGCGCCACGCGCCGCAATTCATGCCGCCACCCTGAGCGTCGCGCGCGGGACTGGCGGAGGGAGGAAGGAAACAGGCATGCAGGACCCCATCATCAAGGTGCGCGACGTCGCCTGGATCAGGCTCGGCGCGCCCGACCTCGACCAGGCGGAGCGGTTCCTCACCGATTTCGGCCTGCTGCGGCAGGTGCGGACGGAGGACCGCCTCTACATGCGCGGCACCGGGGATGCGCACCACCTGCACATCACCGAACGCGGCCCGGACCGGGTGCTGGCCGTGGGCTTCCACGCCGACAGTGAATCCGACCTGCATCGCCTGGCCGCCCATGCCGCCGGCGCCTCCGGCGTGGAGGACCTGAACGAGCCCGGCGGCGGCAAGCGCGTCCGCCTCAAGGACCATAACGGCTTCACCATGGAGGTGGTGCACGGCGTCGCCACCGTGGCGACGCTGCCGGAGCGCCATTCCGTGCTGAACACGGGCGCGGAGCGCCAGCGCCTCGGCCAGTTGCAGCGGATCGAGCCGCGCCCCTGCCAGGTGAAGCGCATGGGCCATGCGGTGTTCAGCACGCCGGATATCGAGGGCTCCGTCGCCTGGGCGCACCGCCACCTGGGTTTCGTGGTCAGCGAGCATGTCCATGCCGAGGACAATCCCGATTTCCTGCTGGCCAGCTTCAACCGCGCCGACCGGGGCGAGGAGTTCGTGGACCACCACATCATGATGTTCGGCCGCCACAGCCGCGCCGGCCTCAACCACATCTCCTACGAGGTGCAGGACATGGACGACCTGCATGCCGGCCATGACTGGCTCAAGCAGCAGGGGCACTACCACCTCTGGGGCATCGGCCGGCACCTGCTGGGCAGCCAGGTCTTCGACTACTGGAAGGACCCCTGGGGCCGCGTGCATGAGCATTGGACGGACACGGATGTGCTGAACGCCGCCGTGGCGCCCCGCAGGCTGCCGAAGAGCCAGGGGCTGAAAAGCCAATGGGGGCCCCAGGCCCCGCAGGAATTCCGGGAAGCCGCGAGCGTCTGATCCCGCGCGCCGCCTCCGGCGGCTTCCGGGATCAGACGCTCGCTTGCCTTGCCCTCAGACGCCGGGCGCGCGCTCCGCGCGCTTGGCTTCGCGGCACTGGCCGCGGGCCGCATTCGCGGCCTCGGCCGGCCGGGCCGGCCGCCAGTGTCTGCGCTCGACAATGAAACGCCGAGTAACGGAGGAAACAACAAGATGCTTACCCGCCGCCTGGCGCTCGGCCTGATGGCCGCGCCGCTCATCGCCCGCCCGGCCCTGGCCGCCTGGCCGGACCGCCCCATCCGCCTGCTGCACGGCTTCGCGCCCGGCGGCACGGCGGACATACTGGCCCGCCTGATCGGCACGCCGATCGGCGAATCACTGGGCCAGTCCGTCGTCATCGAGTCCCGGCCGGGCGCCGGGGGCAACATCGCCTCCGCCGCGCTCGCCCGCAGCCCGGCGGATGGCCACACCATCGGCCTGCTGACCGGCGGCCACGCCGTCTCCGCCGCCTTCGCCCAGGGCCTGACCTTCGACCCCGTGAACGACTTCGACTTCGTCTCCATGGTCGTGCGCTACGCCTTCGTCATCGTCGTGCGCGCGGACAGCCCGGCGCGGGACCTGGCGGGGCTGGTGGCCATGGCGAAGGCCCAGCCCGGCCGCATCACCTTCGGCTCCGCCGGCGTCGGATCGACGCATCACCTGGTCGGGGAGATGCTGAACGCCGCGGCCGGCATCCAGATGCAGCACGTGCCCTATCGCGGCGACGCCGCCGGCACCACGGCGCTGCTGGGGGGCGAGGTCTCCGCCATGGTCACCACCAGCGTCGGCGTGCTGCCGCATGTCCGCGCCGGCACGGTGCGGTGCCTGGCCGTCAGCGCCGCCACCCGGTCGAAGCTGCTGCCCGATGTGCCGACGGTGGCGGAGGCCGCCAATCTGCCGGGCTTCGAGGCGCCCACCTGGGCCGGCATCGCCGCGCCGAAGGGCCTGCCGGAGCCGGTGGCGCTGCGCCTGCACCAGGTGGTGGCGACGGTCATCAACGAACCCGCCATGCGCCGCCGCCTGGACGATCTGGTGGATGGAGAGGTCGATGCCGGCCGCCCCGGCGACATGCGCCCCTTCGTGGCGGCGGAGATCGCGCGCTGGCGCAGCGTGATCCAGCGCCAGGGCATCCAGATGCAGTAGGGGCGCGATTCCGCTGGCGCCCGCGCCATCGTTCCTGCTATGTTCCATCCATCATGGCCCGGACCGCGCCACCGGCCCGCGGCCCTCTCCCCCCATCGGGGGGAGAGGGCTGGGTGAGGGGGGCGTGGAGCCTCCACAACCCCTCCCATTCATCCGCCAGCACCCCCGAAATTCGGTGCTAAACCCGCATAAACGGCATAATCGGCTTAAACGGGTTAGCGACTAAAAAGTCACAGCAGCGCCGGCACCTCGACGTGGAGCCGCATCGCCGCCTCGACCAGCTGCTTCCACACCCCCGGCGGCAGCGGGATGCCCGCCTCCAGCCGCCGGGCGCGTTCCGCATCGCCACGCTCGCCCGGCACCAGCAGGGCCTCGGCGTCGGGCGCCAGGGGCTGGGCCGCGATGGTGGCGGCCAGGTCGTCCACATCCGCGGCCAGCGCCGCCGGATCGCCGAAGGCCGAGAGGTCCAGCGCGATGGCGACGCCGTTCATGCCGTAGGTCTTCTCGCCCCGCAGCGCGGGCGCGATCATCGGGTTGGTCGCGACCAGGCTCGCCAGGCACTCGATCATCAGCGACAGGCCCGCCCCCTTCGGCCCCGCCATGGGCAGCAGGGTGGCGACCTTGGCGGCATCCGTGGTGTCGGCGCCTTCCGCATCGATCCCCCAGCCCGCGGGGATCGGCGTGCCGGACGCCTTGGCGCCCAGGATTTTTCCGAGTGACACCGTCGCCGTGGCCATGTCGAGCAGCAGGGGAGGGTGCTTCCCGCCCGGCATGGCGATGGCGATGGGGTTGGTGGAGACCACCGCCTTCCGGCTGCCCGGCCAAGCCATGAGGGGGATGCTGGCCGTCATCACCAGCCCCGCCATGCCCTGCGCGGCGGCCTGCAGGGCGAAGTGCCCGACGGCGCCGGCATGAGTGATGTTGCGCGCGACGCACCAGCCCACATGCACGCGCTTCGCCGCCGCGATCGCCTCCTCCATCGCGCGCTTCATCGCGACAGGCCCGGGCGCGCCCGCGGCATCCAGCAGCGCGATGGCGCCGGCCGCCTTCAGCAGCCGCATCTCCGCGGCCGGGCGGATGTCGCCGGCCGCGATCTGGTCGAGGTAACGGGGGATACGGATCACGCCGTGGCTGTCCACGCCACGGAGATTGGCGAAGACCAGCGTCTCCGCCCAGACCGCCGCATCCTGGCGCGGCGTGCCCGCGGCGGCCAGGATGTCGCGCGCGAAGGCCTGCAGGGAAGGGGCGGCGATGCGGAGCTTCGACACGGTCAGGCCTTCGCCACCGGGAAATGCACGTCGAGCCATCCCTTCAGGATGCCCGCCGTGCGCTGGTTGCCGGCGGCCAGCGGGAAATGGTCGGTGCCCGTGATCAGCACCAGGTCCTTCGGCTGCCCCGCCTTCTCCCACAGCCGGATCGACTGCTCCGTCGGCGTCACCGTGTCATCCGCGCCATGGATGAACAGCACGGGGCGCGGGCTGATCCAGTGCACCACCTCCTCCGCCTTGAAGTCGAACATGGATTGCGCGGTGTCGGCGGAGACTTCCATGAGTGCGTTGGGCGAGAGGTTCTTGCGCAGGTGTTCCTGCATCGGCACCACGTCGAAGCGCGGCACGGTCAGCGCCTCGCCCGTCTTCTCCTTGTGGGCGCGGTTGGCGGCGAGCATCGCCAGGAATTTCGGCCAGGCCTCCCCGGGGTGCTGGCCCATGAACTTGCGCTCCCCATGCCCCCAGCCGCAGGAGGAGATGACGGCGGCGAAGCGCTGGTCGATGGCGCCGGCATAGCAGGCGACGGCGGCGCCGAAGCTGTGGCCGATGATGCCGATGCGGGTGGGATCGATCTCCGGCCGCTGGCTCAGCCAGTTCAGCGCGTTCTTCGCATCCGCCACCTGATCGTGGCACAGCACGTAGCCGCGCTTGCCGCCGGACTTGCCGCAGCCGCGGAAGTCCATGCGCAGCACGGCATAGCCGAAGGATTCCAGCAGCCGCGCCATGATCTCCGCATGGCTCTTGTCCTTGGACCCGATGAAGCCGTGCAGCACGATGAAGGCCGGCAGCCGCGTGCCGGGCGGCGTGCCGTCCGGGATGTGCAGGTCGCCCGCGATGTCGATGCCGTCGGAGACGAAGCTGACGGGGGTGTCCATGGAAGGGCCGTGTCCTCTGCCTTGGCGCCGCATCGCGGCGCGGGCGGAGTAGGGCACGGATTTTCGAAGATGCCAAGCATGTTCGAAGTGAAGCCTATGCCGCCGCCAGCGCGGCCTCGCCCGCCGGGGTCAGGCGGTAGGTGCCGCGGCCGACGCGCTCGAACCATCCATGCACGTTGCGGAGCAGGATGGTGGGCGCGTCCGGCACCACGGCGGCCACGGCCCGCGTTGTCGCCGGCCCGTCCCTCAGCGCCCCGGCGCAGGCCAGCGCGGCCTGGCGATAGGCGGTCATGACCGGCTGGCGGTTGCCGCCGCCCGGCGTCGGGTCCCCGCGCCGCTTGCGGTGTTCCGCCACCAGGTGGGACCGGCGCCCGGGGTTCAGCCGGGGGCGATAGGCCGTCGGCTCCACCAGCACCTCCACCCGGCCGGAGACCGGCAGCACCGCCAGCAGCCCGAAGCCCAGCAGCCGGCACAGCCGGTGGGCGCGGCGGTCCCGGTCCCGCCCCTTGCGGGTGGCCGGCACGGCCAGCCAGACCTCGTCGCAGGCCGCCATCCGGTCCACGCCCTGCAGCAGCAGTTCCAGCGTCAGGCCCGCCTTCATCTCCGCGATCACCAGCAGCGGCGGGTCGCCGGCGCCCAGCGCCACCACGTCGCAGCCCAGCACCTCGCCCTTCGGCTCCAGCCCGAGCGACTGGAGATGCGCCTTCACGGCGGCGTAGAGGTCGGTTTCGCGGGGGCGGCGGGGCATCGCCGCGGGCATGCGCCCGGCCTGCCCCGGGCGTCAATCGGCCGCGGCGGCGGATGTCAGTCGCCTGCGGCGGGCAGGCGGATGCGGAAGACGGCGCCGCCTTCCTCGTTCGTGGCGGTGATCGTGCCGCCCATCTGCTGCACCAGCCCCTGGCAGACGGACAGGCCGAGCCCCGTGCCCCGGTCCTCCGCCTTGGTGGTGACGAAGGGCTGGAACAGGCGGGCCATCACCGCATCCGGGATGCCGCCGCCATTATCGGCCACGGTCAGCACGACGAAGCCCGCATCCGGCGCGGCGCTGACGCGCACGCGCCGCGGCTGGTCCGCCGGCAGCCCCGCCAGCGCGTCGCGCGCATTGCCGATCAGGTTCACCAGCACCTGCTCCAGCGGCACCAGCTGGCCGAGCACCCGCGGCACCGGGTTGCCCAGCGCCAGCACCAGCTGCACCCCGGCATCGCGCAGCGTCCCGCCCAGCACCGCCATCGCGCCTTCCACCGCCAGCTCCAGCGGCACCGGCTCGGGCGCCGCGCCTTCCTCGCCGCCGCGGGCGAAGCGGCGCAGATGCTCCACCACCGCCGCCGCGCGCGTGACATAGCCGCTGGCCCGGCCGAGCCGCGTGCCCACCGCCGCCAGGTCGCCCCGTTCCAGCGCCTGGCGCGTGTTGGACAGCGCGAGGCCGATCGCCAGCAGCGGCTGCTTCAGCTCATGCGCCAGCCCGGCCGACAGCTCCCCCAGCGAGGCCAGCCGCGCCGCGGCGATGGCGCGCGCCTTGGCATCCAGCTCCGCCGTCACGTCGGCCAGGTAGCCGACGATGTCCATGGCGCTGTCATCGACGCGCCCCACCACGGAAACCGTCACCCGCACCGCGATCGCCCCGCCATCGGGCCGGCGCACCGCCAGGTCGGCGGACCAGCGCCCGTCGCGGCGCATCGCCTCGATGCCCGGCACCAGCGAATCGGCGGGCAGCAGGATGGCGCCGAGCCCGCCCGCCGCCGCCAGCGCCGCCGCCGTCCAGCCCGTCACCGGCTCGATGCTGCGGCTGACGAAATCCTCCCGCCAGCAGCCCTTGCCCGGAAGCTGGCAGCCGGCGCAGGCCCAGACGCGGCCGCGGAACACCACCACGGGGGCCAGGGCCAGCGTCTCGTCCATCTCGGCCCGCGCCGCCGCTTCCCGCGCCAGGGCGGCCTGCTCCGCACTGGCATCGCGCATGTAGCCGACGATCTCGCCCCCGCCATCGGGCCGCACCGACAGGCGCTGCATGTGCATCACCACGTCGCGCCACCCGCCATCGGGCTGGCGGATGCGCCAGCGGCGGATCGCGCCGCCATCCCGCAGCACCTGGCGCACCATCTCGGGCCGTGCCGGCGCCTGTTCGTCATAGAGGCGGCTCCAATCCTCCTCCCGGTCCAGGCTGCCATCCGTCCAGCCCGTCACCGCCTGCACGTCGCCGTCGCGGTAGGTGAGGCGGGAGGACCCGTCGGCGGCGACGTCGCGCAGGAAGATCACGGCGGGCAGCCGGGCATGCAGCCGGTGCAGCTCCGCCCGCCCCGCCGCCAGCAGCGCCGCCTGCGCCGCCGATCGCCGCCCCCGGTCCGCCACCCGCACCAGCAGGGCGCAGAGGATGGCGAGGCCGGTATAGCCGAGCGCCGCCAGCAGCGACGCCGTCTCCAGCAGCCTGGCCGTGTGCAGCGCGCCCGCCGCCTCCACGCCCGCGACCGCGATCAGGTTCGTGCCCGGCAGCAGCTGCGCGACGACGAAGCGGACCGGCCCGTCCGGCACCAGCGGGCCCGTCGCCGTGAAACGGCCCGCGCGCTCGATATCCTGGCGCCGCGGCGCCGGCAGCACCGGCGTGCCGATGCGCGGGGCCCCGCGCTGGTTGGCGGCCAGCAGCTCCCCCTCCTGCCGCACCAGCGCGATCACGTCCGTCGGCTGGTCCGTCACGGCGGCAAGCTGCGGGGCCACATCCTCCGGCCGCAGCAGCGCGATGGCGACGCCGGCGAAGCTGTCCCCGGGCCCGGTCAGGCGCCAGGATACCGGCAGCAGCTGGCCCGGACCGCTATTGGGCAGGCCGAAGATGGGGCCGGGATGGCCCTGGCGGTGCTGCTGGAAATGCGCGCGGTCCGCCACCGAGAAGCTGTGATGCCCGCCCTCGGAATGCCAGATCACGGCGCCATCCGGTCCCGCGACGCCAAGCTGCGCGATCGCCATGGCGGGGTTGGCGAGGATGGCGCGGATCGTCGTCTCCACGTCCCGCCGCCGCGCCTCATCCCCCGGCGCGCCGAGCGACTGCCAGCGCTGCGAGAGGTTGCGCAGCATGCGCGTCACCTCGATGGTCTTGCCCGCGACCTGCCCGGTGGCGATGGCGATGGACCGCGCGCGGTCGAAGCCCGCCGCGGTCGCGGCCTGCATCACCTGGTGGGAGAGGGCGTAGGCCAGCACCCAGGCCCCCACCACGCTCAGCCCGAGGAGCAGCACGGCCACGATGCGGCCGATGGCGGCCAGGGTGCGCGTGCCGCCGGCGTGCCGGCCCGCATTGGCCGTACCAGCAGCGTCCCCGACCGGGGTAATCGAAAAGAAGTGCGGCACGGGTCGAAAACGTCCTGGACTGTTCCCGCCTAGTCAGCCGGGGCGGCCGGGGCGCGCCACGCAGGAGAGGGTTGTGCGGTCGGTCCGCCTCGTGCGCGCCCCCTCTAGCGCAGGCGTGAGCTTTGCAAGGAAGTTGATTCGTTAATTCGACGAAATCCGGACCTCACGCCACCCGGGCAGTGGCCAGGAAGGCGCGGACCCCCTCGCTCAGCCGTTCCGACTGCGCGGCCAGGTCGCGCGAGGCGCCGAGCACGGCCTGCGCCGCGGCGCCGGTCACGGCAGCGGCCTGGCCCACGCCCTCGACGCTCGCCGCCGCCGTGGCGCCGCCGCTCGCCACGCCCTGCACGCTGCGCGCGATCTCCTGCGTCGCCGCGCCCTGTTCCTCCACCGCCGCGGCGATGGCGCTCGCCACCTCGTCGGTCTGGTGCACGGCGGCGCCGATGCCGTGCAGCGCCGCCACGGCGGCCTGCGTCGCGCCCTGGATGTCGGCGATCTGGCGGCCGATCTCCTCCGTCGCCTTGGCCGTCTGCGCGGCGAGCGACTTCACCTCCCCGGCCACCACGGCGAAGCCCTTGCCGGCCTCCCCCGCGCGCGCGGCCTCGATGGTGGCGTTCAGCGCCAGCAGGTTGGTCTGCCCGGCGATGGCGGCGATCATGCGCACCACCTCGCCCACCCGCGTCGCGGCGGCGGCGAGTCGCGCCACGCTGGCATCGGTGCGCTCCGTCTCCTCCACCGCCTTGCGGGCCACGGCGGAGCCGCGCGTCACCTGGCGGCCGATCTCGGCGACCGAGGCGGAGAGTTCCTCCGCCGCCGCCGCCACGGCATTGGTCTCCGCCGCCGTGTGGCCGATGGCGCGGGCGGCGCTCGCGGCCTCCGTCGCGCCGCGGCCGGCGCTGTCGGACAGCGCCTCGGCGCTGCCGCGCAGCGAGATGGCGGCGCCCGCGACGCCGGTGACGACCTGCCCGACCTCCGCCTCGAACCGCGCGGCGAAGCCGGCGAAGGCCTGCGCCTTGGCCTCCATCGCGCCGCCGGCCGCGTTGATGTCCGCCGCCGCCGCCGCGAAGGCGCCGGGCAGGCCGCGCAGCAGCACCTTGCGGTGATGCGCGCCGAGGCTGGCCGCCTTCATCGACCCGCCCGCTTCCCGCACGAAGGCATCGGTGATGTCGAGCAGCCGGTTCACGCCGCGCTGCACCTGGCCGAGCGTGCCCGGCGCCGGCACGCCGATGAAGCGCGCCTCCAGGTCGCCCCGCGCGGCGGCCTGCGCCACGCGGGCGATGGCCGCCATGCCGGCATCCTGGCGCCGCAGCCGCCAGGCCGCGGCTGCGAGGGCCGCCAGCACCAGCACGCTGCCCGCGAGCGCGAGGGACGGGCCCGAGGCCAGCAGGAGGCCCGCCTGGCCGAGCGCGACGGCCCCCGCCGCGCCGACCAGGAGGAGCGGCGAGGCGCCGCGCCGCTCAGAGGGAGAAGGCGAATTGCTCATAGGGCAGCCCCCTTTCGGCCAGGAAGGCGGCCAGCAGCTCGGCGCCCTGGCGCTGGCCGGTCTTGCGGTCGGATGGCGCGGCCTCCGCGGCCAGCAGGCGCCGGTAGAGCGGTTCGATCCGCGCGACCTGCGCCTCCTCCGGCTTGCGGCGGTTGGAATGGTAGCCGGTGATCGTGCCGGTCGCGTCGCGGCTCGGCGTCACATGGGCGAAGACCCAGTAGTGGTCGCCGTTGGAGGCCAGGTTCTTGACGTAGCCGAAGAACTCGCCGCCCGCGCCGATCGTCTTCCACATCATCTCGAAGATGCAGCGCGGCATGTCGGGGTGGCGGACGATGCTGTGCGGCTGGCCCAGCACCGCCGCCAGGGTCAGGCGCGAGACGGTGAGGAAGGTCTCGTTCGCATAGAGGATCCGGCCCCTGGGGTCGGTCTTGGTGACGATGATCTCGTCATCGGCGAAGGGGCTTGCGCGACCCGTCGGCACCGGCCTGGGGATGGCCATGCGGCACTCCTGCGACACCGGCGGCCGGGGCTGGCCGCCGGGGAGGATGATGCGCCCCGGATGCTAACGGGATGCAGCCGGCGCCGCGCGGCGTCAGGCCGGGGGCGGGGCGGTGCGGGCCATGGCCGGCAGGCGGGAGACGCGGGCATACCAGGCCTCCAGCGCCGGATGGCCGGGGCGCCAGGGCTCGTTCGCGTAGCGGAAGTCGAGGTAGCCGAGCGCGCAGGCGATGGTGATCTCCCCGATCGTGGTCAGCGCGCCGAGGCTCGCCGCCTCCGCCTCCAGCGCATCCACCGCGCGGGCGACCTTGCCCTGCTGCAGCTCGATGTAGCTGCGCCGGCCTTCATCCTGCGGCAGCGCGATCTCCCGCCGCCGGGGCTGGGAGGCATCGAGGATGCCATCGCCGAGCGCCTGCTGGCGCAGCGCGTTCCAGCGCGCCGGGCCGGCGGGCGGGAAGAGCGGCGGCGCGGTGCCGATGCTGTCGAGGTATTCGCAGATGACCGGGCTGTCGAACAGCGCCATGCCGTCATCCGTCACCAGCGTCGGCACCTTGGACAGCGGGTTGAGGCGCGGCAGCGCCGGGTCCTTGCCCGCTTCCAGCCAGGGCTCGATCAGGTGCTCGATCCCCCGCTGGATGGCGCAGGCGCGCGCCTTGCGGACATAGGGGCTGTTGGGGGAGATGGTGAGCTTCATGGCGGGCCGCTTCCTCCTCGGTCGCGGCCAGTCTCATC
Organism: Falsiroseomonas ponticola; assembly: GCF_016805305.1. Lineage (GTDB taxonomy): Bacteria > Pseudomonadota > Alphaproteobacteria > Acetobacterales > Acetobacteraceae > Falsiroseomonas > Falsiroseomonas ponticola. The sequence goes on from NZ_JAERQN010000007.1 coordinate 49,678, forward strand.
CTGGCGCCGGCGCGCCGCAATCCGGGGAGGGGGGGCCTCAGCCCCCCGCCATGCGCCGCCCATGGTCGCGCATCCGCGCCTCCGCGGGCGCGAGGGAGAGCAGTTCCCAGCACCAGCGGTCGAGGTAGCGGGCCGAGAGGTAGCCATGCCCCTGGCGGCCGATCGGCGGGATGCCGTCCTGGATATCCGTGTGCGGGAATTCCGCGAAACGCGCGCCCCAGCTGTTGCGGAACAGGAAGTAGCCGCCGAGCGGTTCGCGCGCATGCGGCAGGAAGCCCAGGATGCAGACGGCATGGCCGCCATCCTCCACCATGCCCGGCACGGGGTCCGGCACCTTGCCGTAGAGCAGCGCGCTGCGGGACCGCCAGTTGTTCTCGCCTGGCGCCGCCGCGGCGTCGCGCATCATCGGCAGGGCGATGGCGGTGGCGCGGCCCTGGCGCAGCAGCGCCAGCACCCGCGCCGCGGTGCCCGGGCCCTGCGCATCCTCCGGCTCGTCGTCATAGATCACCGGGTCGGTCCAGCGGTCCTTGAAGGCCTTGGCCTGCACGGCGGGCGATGGCGCGGCGCCGGTGGCCCAGGCGGGGTCGGGCAGGGCGGCGATGTAGGGCTGGTCGGCCTCCGCGCAGATGCCGGCCAGCGACAGCGCCTCCATCGCCTGGCGCAGCTTGTGGTGCTCCGGCTCCGCCTGGCCGGAGGGGCTGCGATGCTTCATCGCCCAGAACAGGTACTGCTCCGACAGGTCGGGATCATCCTCCCCGGCCAGGTGGTGCGGGTGCTCCAGCATGGCGGCGACGGCGAAGGGGATGCAGGTGGGGCGCCTGCCCTGTTCGCGCAGCCGCCAGCGCGCCTCCCCCAGCAGGGTCACGGCCGGGCCTTCCAGGCGGGGCCGGTCGCGGGGCGGCCTTTCGCCGGGGAAGGGGGGGCGGCGTTCGGCGTTCTGGGTCATGGCGGGGGCCTCGGCGGGCAGGGCGTTCGGGAAGAAGGGCGGGACGGCGCCCGGCAGCGGCGCGGGCAGGCGGCGGCGGAGCGCCTTCAGCGCCCGGATCTCCCGCGGCTCCGACAGCGCCGCCGCCGCCGCCAGGATGGCCGCGCGGCGTTCGGCGCTGCCGTCGAGCAGCGAGGGGTTCAGCTCCATCCGGCAATGCAGCGTGCGGGGGCTGCAGGCGCCGGCTTCCGCCAGGCGCTGCGCCTCACCCCGGCTGAGGCCGACCCGCGCGGCGAGGCGCAGGAATTCGGCCGGTGCCTGGCGCCCGGTGCCGGACATGGCCTCAGCCCCTCGGCTTCGGGGCGGGGCCGGCGCTGGTGCCGCCCCATTCCGCGCTGGCGGCGGCCAGCGGCGTCGGCTCCCCGCGCCAGATCTCGGATTGCAGCACGGGGCGGAGGCGGCCCCAGATGCTCGGCCCCTTGCCCTCCACCCCGCGGACCAGCCTTTCGCTGGCGAGCGAATCGCTGGGGTAGTGCACGCCGGCGATGTGGCGGTTGACGGTCAGCCGTTCGGCCAGCGCGCGGCAGGCCGGCGCCATGGCCGGGCAGGCTTCCGCGAGCGTCAGGCCGATGAGGTGGGCGTGCAGCGCATGGCCGCTGGGGTAGGAGGGGTGCGGCGGCACCGGGATGGGCGGCATCAGCGCCGGATAGACCTGCGGCGGGCGCGGCCGGTTGTAGACCGCCTTCCAGTGCATGCAGACCATGTGCGCCGCGGCCATCGCCGCCGACATCAGCGTCCAGGTCGCGGGGTGGGATTGCGGCGTCATGCTGAAGAGCTGCGCCCAGTAGCGCGCGGGCTCCCCGGACTGGGCGACGAGTTCGTCCATCCGGTCCTCCCGCAGGTAGATCAGGTCCAGCAGCGCGGCGACGTCCTGCGCCAGGGCCTTGGGCGCATTGTCCGGCGGCGGCAGGGGCACCTGTTCCCAGCCGCTGCGCGCGAAGGCGGCCAGGATGGGCATGGCGCGCAGCGTCGGGTCCCAATGGCCGGGCCGCCAGGTGGCGCCGAGGATCAGCGGCAGCTTGCCCGTGGCCTCCGCCTGGGCCAGCTGGTCCGCCGTCGGGGTGGAAGGGCCTTCCAGCGCGCCGTCGATCGGCAGGCCGCCGCCGCCGCCCGGGCCTTCGGGCCGCATCCCGCCATCCCGCGCCCCAACCCGCCCGCCGGGGGACATGCCCCCGTCGCCACTCGATCTCGTCATGGTCCTGTCCTTGCTGTCCCTGCCGGCTCGTCAGGGGGGGAAGCCGGCCAGCAGAAGCTGGCGGCCATAGGCTTCGCGCCGCGCCGCGTCGCTGAAGGGGTGCTGGGGAAGGCTGGCATGCACCCGGTAGCCGGGCTGCTGCGCCAGCGCGTCCCGCGCCAGGATGCGCGCCGCCTCCACCTCTCCCTGCGCGGCGAGGGCGGCGGCGGTGACGCGCAGGTTCGAGAGGTAGCGCGGGTTCAGCGCCATCGACCGGCGCCCGCAATCGGCGGCGGCGGCGAAATCCCCGGCGACGTAGTGGGCGATGGCCAGGAAGTGCAGCGCGCGGAACTGGAAGGGATCCTCCGGCGCCAGCGCCAGCGCGCGTTCCGCCCGGCGAACCGCTTCCGCGCCATCGCCGAGATAGGCGTAGGTGGGGCTGCTGTGCAGCCAGGTGGTCGCGTCGTTCGGCGCCAGTTCCAGCGCGCGGGCCAGCAGGCGGAGCGCCTCGTCATACCGGCGGTGGCGCGTGGTGCGGTTGTGGCCGAGCAGCGACAGCGCCCGCGCATTCTGCGGATCCGCCGCGATGGCGCGCGCCACCGCGCCTTCCATCGCCGCCGTGTCCGCCGCCACGTCCCGCGACCAGCGCTGCCCGACCCAGAGGCTGAGCCAGGCTGCATGGGTCGCATGCGCGATGGCGGAGCGGCCATCGAGGGCGATGGCGCGGCGCAGCATGTCGCCCGCCTGCTCGAAGGGCTTCTCCTCCAGCGTCGCCATGGCGTGGCGCGCCTGCAGCACCAGGTGGTAGGCGCCGATGCTGCCGGGCGGGCGGCGAGCGGCCTCCCCCAGCTCGATCTCCTGCACCCTTGGGGCGAGGGTATTGGCGACGCTGGCGGCGATGGCGTCCTGCGCGGCGAAAAGCCCCGCATCGGTGGCATCGAAGTTGCGCGCCCAGACCACGGCGCCGCCTTCCACCGCCGTCAGCTTCACCGTCAGCCGCAGCGATTCGCCGCCGCGCCGCACGGTGCCGGAGACGACGTAGCGCGCGCCGAGCGCGGCGCCGGCGGCGGGGGCATCGAAGCCGTCCTCCGCGCCATCCGGCCGGCGGCCGGCGATCACCACCGGCTCCCGCATCGCGGCGAGGGAGCAGATCACCTCCTCCACCATCCCCTCCGCGAACCAGCGGGGCACCGGGTCGGCGCCGATGGCGCGGAAGGGCAGGACGGCAACGCGGGGCACGTCGTCCGACCAGGCGGCGGCGCGGGCGCCGGCGGGGGCGCGCCAGGCGGTCTCCGCCTTGCCCTCCACCAGGCCCTGCTTGATCTCCACCGCCAGCGCCTGCGTGGCGGCGGAGGGCTCCATGTCCAGCTCCGTGCCCAGATGGTCGTAGAGCGCGGCGTAGTGGCGGAGCGCGATGCCAAGCTCCCCATCCTCCGCCGCCAGGCGCATGGCGACGCGGCAGGCGGCCTCATGGGTGGGGTCGAGCCGGAGCGCCGCTTCCGCGATCTGCCGGCGCGCGGCGCGCGGATGGCTTTCGTCGCCATAGGCGGCATCGAGCGCGTGCTGCACCTGCGCGAGGGCGGTGCGCCGGCGCGCCGCCAGCCAATCGGCGAAGAGCGGGCTCAGATCCTCGTAGCCCGCCAGCATCTGGTCGATGCAGCCGGGCTGGCTGCGTAGCACCTCCGGCACCTCCCCCGCCCGGATGGCGGCGAGCACGCGGTCGAGGTCCAGCGCGAAGGCGCCGGGGGCCAGCGACACCTCGTCCCGCGCCGCGACCAGCGCCTCGCAGCCCCGGCGCTCCAGCACCTCCCGCAGCTCGAACAGCGTCTGGCGGAGGGAATTGCGGGCCTGGCGTTCGGCGACATCGGGCCAGAACAGGCCGGAGAGCCGGTCCCGCGGCACCGCGGCCGTGCCGCCTTCCAGCGCCAGGAAGGCCAGCAGCGCCCGCGCCTTCCGGCCTGCCAGCGGCAGCGACCCGCCCGCGAAGCCCAGCGTCAGGCCGCCCAGGCAGCCGATCGCCAGGGTCGGCCCGGGGATCGGTGCGCTGGTGGGCTCGGGCGGGGCGGCGCGGGCGGTGGCCGCCAGCGGGCTCATGCTCGTCATGACCAGTCCGGTTGTCGCGGTTGCGGGGCGGCGGCGGAAAGGCGGGGTGGATGTTGTCCTGCAACAATCCACCACGCGGCCCCCGGCCGTGGCAACGCCACGTTAAGAGGGCATTAACGCGCGTCTAACGCTCGGCGAACGCGGCCCGTGCATGGTGGCGTCCGAAGGAGACACGACCTTGCGCGCCATGCACGACGACCACCGCGGCCTGCCCGAGCTGGAGACCGTGGCCGCGGACTACCTGGAGCGGGAGGGGCCCGACCTGCTCGACCGCTGGGAACGCCACCAGGCCTTCTGGGAGGCGCGGATGGCCGCCGGGCTCGACCCCCAGCCGCGCGTGATGCTGGACCGGGTGGGGCCGGAGGCGCATGTGCTGTCGCGCGGGCAGGACCGGCTGCGGGGGGTGAACTTCGCCTCGCCGGACTACCTCTCCCTGTCCAGCCATCCGGCGCTGGCCCAGGCGGCGCGAGAGGCGATCGGCCGCTGGGGCCTCGGTGCCTCCGGCCCCGTCTGCGTGCAGGGCGGCAGCCTGCCCCAGCAGGTGCTGGAGGAGCGGGTGGCGGACCTGCTGTGCTGCCGGGATGCCACGGTGTTTCCCTCCGGCTGGGCGGCGACGCATGGGGTGCTGACGACCCTGCTGCGGGAGGATGACCACGTCATCCTGGACCCCGCCTGCCACCCCGCGCTGCGGGAGGCCGCGGCGCGCGCCACGGCGAACCGCCACGCCGTGTCCCAGCGCAATCCCGGCGCCGTCGCCGCCTACCTGGCGCTGCTGCGCCTGCGCCACCCCCGCGCCGGCCTGCTGGTGGTGGCGGAGACGGTCTGCGCCGCCGATAGCGGCGACCAGGACCTGCGGGCGCTGCGCGACGCCTGCCGGGAACACGGCGCCACCTTCATGATCTGCGCCGGGCATGACCTGGGCGCGATCGGGCATGGCGGGCTGGGCTTCCTGGGCGAGCAGGGGCTGGCCGGGGAGGTGGACATCGTCGTCGGGTCCTTCTCCGCCAGCTTCGGCAGCGCGGGGGGCTTCGTGGCGGGCAATGCCAGCGGGCTGAAGCCGGCGCTGCTGGGCTTCGCGGGGCCGCTGCTGCACGCCACCGCCTTCTCCCCGGTCCAGGCCTGCATCGTGCTGGCGGCGATGGACCTGCTGCGGTCGGCGGAAGGGGCGCAGCGGCGCCGCCGCCTGATGGCCAACGCCATGCAGCTGCGCCAGGGCCTGGCGGCGCGCGCCTTCACCGTGCCGGGCCGGCCGAGCGGCATCGTGCCGGTGGAGATCGGCAGCATCGCCGATGCGCGGCGCCTGACGCGCGCGGCGACGGCGCGCGGCGGGCTGGTGGAGCTGGTGGAGCATCCCGAGGTGCCCCGCTTCAGCGCGCGCTGGCGGCTGCATGTGATGGCGGACCATACGGAAGCGCAGATCGACCGAATGATCGCCATCGCCGTCGCGGCGCGGGAGGAAGCGCAGGCCCGCAGCCCGGGTTGACAGGCCGCGCCCGGCATCAAGACTGGGCGCATGCAGGAAGACCGGTTGCGCCGCCTCCTCGACCAGCTTCGCGGGGGCGCGGTGACGCGCCGCGACGCCATGCGGCGGCTGGCGGCCATGGGGCTGGCGGCGCCGCTGGCGACGCAGCTGATGGCGCTGGCGGGGGTATCGCCGGCATCGGCCCAGGCGAATGCCCTGGGGCCGGAACCCGCGCGGCGCGGCGGCGGGGGGGCGCTGAAGCTCCTCTACTGGCAGGCGCCGACGCTGCTGAACCCGCATTTCGCCACCGGCGCCACCAACCAGGACGCGTCGCGCATCTTCTACGAACCGCTGGCGGGCTGGGCGGCGGATGGCACGCTGCTGCCGGTGCTGGCGGCGGAGATCCCCACCCTCGCCAATGGCGGGCTGGCGCCGGACGGGCGTTCCGTGACCTGGCGCCTCAAGCCCGGCGTGCGCTGGCATGACGGCGCGCCCCTGACGGCGGACGATCTGGTCTTCAACTGGGAATACGCCCGCAACCCCGCCACCGCCGCCGTCACCGCCGGCAGCTATCGCGACGTGGAGGTGGTGAAGGTCGACGACCTCACGGTGCGGGTGGAATTCCGCCAGCCCACGCCCTTCTGGGCGGAGACCTTCGTCGGCTCCCGCGGCCTCATCATCCCGAAGCATCTGTTCGAGCGCTACACCGGTGCCGCGTCCCGCGACGCGCCGGCCAACCTTCGCCCCGTGGGGACGGGCGCCTATCGCTTCGTCTCCTTCGCGCCGGGGGATGTGCTGCATGCGAGCCTGAACCCAGACTACCACCTGCCCAACCGCCCCTTCTTCGACACGCTGGAGGTGAAGGGCGGCGGCGATGCGACGAGCGCCGCGCGCGCCGTGCTGCAGACCGGCGACTATGATTTCGCCTGGAACCTGGCGGTGGAGGACGACATCCTGCGCCGCCTGGAAGCGGCGGGGCGCGGCCGCGTGGTCTTCATCGAGGGCGGCGACATCGAGCTGCTGCACCTGAACCCGACCGACCCGAACCGGGAGGTGGAGGGCGAGCGGTCCCACCCCGCCACCACCCATCCCGCGCTGGCCGATCCGGCGGTGCGCCAGGCGATCGGCCTGCTGGTGGATCGTGATTCGCTGGAGCAGTTCATCTACGGCCGCGGCGGCCCCGCCACCGGCAACGTCCTCAACAACCCGCCCCGCTTCCGCCCGCCCCAGCCGCCGCGCGCCTTCAGCGTGGAGCGGGCGAATGAGGTGCTGGAGGCGGCGGGCTGGCGCCGCGGCGCGGACGGCATCCGCGCGAAGGATGGCGTGCGGCTGCGCTTCGTGCTGCAGACCTCCGTCAACGCGCCGCGGCAGCGCACCCAGGCGCTGATCAAGGCGGCCGCGCTGCGGGCGGGCATCGATGTGGAGGTGAAGGCCGTGGCCGCCACGGTCTTCTTCTCCTCCGACGTCGCCAATCCCGACACCTACACGAAGTTCTACGCCGACCTGCAGATGTTCACGACGGTGATGACGCAGGCGGACCCGCAGCGCTTCATGAACCAGTTCGTCTCCTGGGAGATGGCGAGCCGCGCCAATCGCTGGCAGGGCCGCAACGTCTTCCGCTGGCGATCCGCCGACTACGACCGCCTGTTCCGGGAGGCGGAGGGAGAGCTGGACCCGATCCGCCGCGCCGCGCTGTTCCTGCGCATGAACGAGCTGGTGCTGGCCGATGGCTACGTCATTCCGCTGGTCGGGCGGCCGCGGGTGAACGCGCATGCGAATACGCTGCGCCCGGTGCTGAGCGCCTGGGACAACACGCTCTGGCTGTTGAGCCATTGGGGGCGTCAGGGGGGCTAGGAAGGCGCGGCGAGAGGGGCCTAGGCTTCCCATGACAGGCAGGAGCCCCCCATGACCGCCGCTTCCGTGATCGAGGCCGTGCAGCCCTGGCAGCCCGAGCTGGCGGCCATCCGGCGCGACATCCACGCCCATCCCGAACTCGGCATGGAGGAGCATCGCACCTCCGCCCTGGTGGCGCGCTACCTGGAGGGGCTGGGGATCGAGGTCGCGACCGGGATCGGCAAGCTCGGCGTCGTCGCCACCATCAAGGGCAGGCTGCCGGGCCAGCGGGTGATCGGGCTGCGGGCGGATATGGACGCGCTGCCGATCGAGGAGCGGACGGGCAAGCCCTGGGCATCGACGACGCCGGGGCTGATGCATGCCTGCGGCCATGACGGGCACACGACGATGCTGCTGGGCGCGGCGAAGTACCTGGCGGCGAACCGGGATTTCGCCGGCACCGTGCACCTGATCTTCCAGCCCGCCGAGGAAGGCCGCGGCGGCGCCAAGGCGATGCTGGAGGACGGGCTGTTCGATCGCTTCCCCTGCGACGCCATCTACGGCCTGCACAACAAGCCCACCATCCCCGCCGGCCGCTTCGCCATCCGCAAGGGCCCCGCGCTGGCGGCGGCGGACAGTTTCACCGTGGTGTTCCACGGCACCGGCGGCCATGGCGGTTCGGCGCCGCACCTGGCGACCGACGTCACGGTGGTGCAGGCGCATTTCGTGCTCGCGCTGCAGACCATCATCGGCCGCAACGTGCCGGCGGTGGAGAGCGCGGTGCTGAGCGTCGGCGCCATCGCCGGCGGGTCGCTGAAGGCGTCCAACGTGATGCCGGCGACCGTCACCGTGACGGGCACGTCGCGCAGCTACACGCCGGCGGTGCGGGACCTGCTGGAACGCCGCATCGCCGAGCTGGCGCAGGGCCTGGCCGCGATGCATGGCTGCACCGCCGACGTGACCTATCGCCGCGGCGTGCCGCCGACCGTGAACCACCCGGAGCAGACCGAGGTCGCCATGGCGGCGGCGGCCGATCTGGTGGGGGAGGGGCTGCTGGACCGGAACATGACCCCCGTGATGGGGGCCGAGGATTTCGGCCTGATGCTGGAGAAGCGGCCAGGCGCCTTCATGTTCCTGGGCGGCGGCACGGGGCCGGATGGCGTCTCCCCCAACGTCCATACGCCGCTGTTCGACTTCAACGACGACATCATCCCGATGGGCGTCGCCTACTGGGCCAGCGTCGTGGCGCAGGAGTTGGGCGGCCAGCGCCGCTGAAAAGGGCGATCGGGGCGTTGCCGAAAATGGCTGGCGGCGCCGCCACAATCCTGTAGCGTTGCGCGAGACAGGGGTGCGGGGTGGACGGGCCGGGCAACGGCCCGCCACGCCGAATGAGGCAATCATCGGGAGAGTTGGGATGACGGAAGACGAACTCCGCGCGCTGATCGGCCGGGTCAAGAAGGGCACGCTCTCGCGACGAGGTTTCGTGAAGCGGGTTGCCGCGGTGGGGCTGACGGCGCCGATGGCGACGCAGCTCCTGGCCGTGACGGGCGCGGCGCCGGCGGCCGCGCAATCCATGCCGCCCTACCGGCCGACGCGGCGCGGCGGCGGCGGGCCGCTGAAGATCCTCTACTGGCAGGCGGCGACGCTGCTGAACCCGCATTTCGCCAATGGCAGCACCAACCAGGAAGCGGCGCGCGTCTTCTACGAACCGCTGGCCGGCTGGGCCGCCGATGGCACGCTGGTGCCGATCCTCGCCGCCGAGATCCCGAGCCGGGAGGCCGGCACGCTGGCGGCGGATGGCAGGTCCGTCACCTGGAAGCTGAAGCAGGGCGTCACCTGGCATGACGGCACGCCCTTCACGGCGGATGACGTCGTCTTCAACTGGGAATACGCGCGCAACCCCGCCAATGCCACGGTGACGTCCGGCAGCTACAAGGACATCAACGTCGTCAAGGTGGACAGCCACACCGTCCGCGTGGAGTTCCCGAAGCCCACCCCCTTCTGGGCCGATGCCTTCGTCGCCACGCGCGGCATGCTGATCCCGAAGCACCTGTTCCAGAACTTCGCGGGCGCCAATTCGCGCGACGCGCCGGCCAACCTGCGCCCCGTCGGCACCGGCCCCTACCGCTTCGTCAGCTTCGCGCCGGGTGACCTGCTGCGCGGCGAGCTGAACCCCAACTACCACATGCCGAACCGGCCGCATTTCGACACGATCGAGATCAAGGGCGGCGGCGATGCCGTCTCCGCCGCGCGGGCCGTGCTGCAGACCGCGGATTTCGACTTCGCCTGGAACCTGCAGGTGGAGGAGGAGGTGCTGGGGCGCCTGGAAGCCGCGGGGCGCGGCCGCGTCAATGTCGTGGACAGCGGCAACATCGAGTTCATCCAGCTCAACGTCACCGACCCGAACACGGAAGTGGATGGGGAGCGTTCGTCGATCCGCACGACGCATCCGGCCTTCTCCGACCCCGCGGTGCGGCAGGCCATGAACTTCCTCTGCGACAAGAATTCGCTGCAGCAATTCATCTATGGCCGCGCGGGCCGCGCCACGGCCAACTTCCTCAACAACCCGCCGCGCTACCGGTCGGAGGCCATGCGCTCCGAATTCAGCGTGCAGAAGGCGAATGAGGTGCTGGACGCGGCGGGCTGGGTGCGGGGCCGCGACGGCATCCGCGCCAAGGGCAATGTCCGGCTGCGCTTCGTGTACCAGACCTCCGTCAACGCGCCGCGGCAGCGCACCCAGGCGCTGATCAAGCAGGCGGCGCAGCGCGCGGGCATCGACCTGGAACTGAAGTCGGTGGTGGCGACGGTGTTCTTCTCCTCCGACGTCGCGAACCCGGATACCTATCCGAAGTTCTACGCCGACATGCAGATGTACACGACGACGATGACGGAGGCCGATCCGCAGACCTTCATGAACCAGTACGTCTCCTGGGAGGTCAGCCAGAAGTCGAACAACTGGCAGGGGCGCAACGTGCTGCGCTTCCGCAACGAGGAATATGACCGCATCTTCCGCGAGGCGGATGGGGAGATGGACCCGGTCAAGCGCACCGCGATGCTGATCCGGCTGAACGACATCGTCTGCGGCAGCCACCACATCATCCCGCTGCTGAGCCGGCCCAACGTCTCCGGCCAGATCAACGCCATGCGCACCAACCTCAGCGGCTGGGACAACTACCACTGGATGATCGGGGATTGGTACAAGGAAGCCTGAGCTTCCCCTGTGGCCAACTACCTCCTCCGCCGCCTGCTGATCGCGATCCCGAGCCTGCTCGGGATCAGCGTCATCCTCTTCGTCGTGCTGGCGCTGGCGCCTGGCGATCCCTTCGGGGAGCTGACGACGAACCCGGCGATCCCGCCCGAGGTGCGCGCGAACCTTCGCGCCAGCCTCGGGCTGGATGATCCGATCCACCTTCGCTACATCAGCTGGCTGACGGCGATGATGAAGGGCGATTGGGGCTATTCCTTCGTCAGCCGCATCCCGGTGGACCAGCTGATCCTGCAGCGCCTGCCGACGACGCTGGCCGTGATCGGCATTTCCCAGATCGTGGCCCTGGCCATTGCGCTGCCGGTGGGCATCTATGCGGCCACAAGGCCCTATTCGATCTTCGACCAGGTCGCGAATACGCTTGCCTTCGTCGGCTTCTCCCTGCCGACCTTCTTCACCGGCCTGGTCTTCATCCTGATCTTCTCCATCACGCTGGACTGGCTGCCCTTCGTCTATCGCACCGGCATCGATGCCAGCGGCTGGCGCTGGTGGTGGGAGCAGTTCCGGCAGTCCATCATGCCGATCATGGTGCTGGGCCTGTTCCAGGGGGCGACCTGGACGCGCTTCGTGCGCTCCGCCGTGCTGGACGTGATCCGGCTGGACTACGTCACCACCGCGCGGTCCAAGGGGCTGACGGAAGGCACCGTCACCATGAAGCATGTGGTGCGCAACGCCATGATCCCCGTGGTCACGCTGGTCGCGCTGCAGATGCCGGCGGTGTTCGGCGGCGCCATCGTGACGGAGCAGATCTTCCGCGTGCCGGGGATCGGCAGCCTGCTGATCACCTCCATCCTCGCCAACGACACGCCGGTGATCATGGCGGTGACCTTCGTCTTCGCCGCCCTCGTCATCTTCTTCAACCTGCTCGCGGACATCCTGTATGGCTGGCTCGATCCCCGCATCAGCTACAGCTAGCATCCCGGCCAGCCGCCCGCGCGTCGGGCCGTGGCGGGAGGTCTGGCGGCGCTACCGCAAGCACAAGCTCGCGGTGGTCAGCGCCGTCATCCTGGCCACGCTGATCCTGGGCGTGCTGCTGGGCCCGCTGGTCTGGACGCTGCCGATCGACGAGATCGACTTCTCCGCCCGGCTCAAGGGCCCGTCCTGGGAGCATCCGCTGGGCACGGACGATCTGGGCCAGGACCTGCTGGCGCGGATCCTCTATGGCGGGCGCATCTCGCTGGCCGTGGGTTTCGCGGCGATGCTGGTCGCGGTGGTGGTCGGCGTCGTCGTGGGCGCGCTGGCGGGCATGTCCGGCCCGCGGGGCGATGCGGCGCTGATGTGGGTGACGGACCTGTTCCTGGCCCTGCCGCAGCTGCCGCTGCTGCTGCTGATCATCTACCTCTTCCGCGACAGCCTGAAGGAGGTGGTGGGGCCGGAGGTCGGGGTCTTCATCCTGATCGTCGCCGTCATCGGCGGCTTCCGCTGGATGCCCGTGGCCCGCCTGGTGCGCGCGCAGTTCCTCTCGCTGCGGGAGAAGGAATTCGTCGAGGCCGCGCGCGCCCTGGGCGCATCCCGCACCCGCCTGGTGGTGCGCCACATCCTGCCCAATGCGCTGGGGCCAGTGATCGTCGCCGCCACCATCGACGTCGCGGCCGCGATCCTGGCGGAATCGACGCTGTCCTTCCTCGGCCTCGGCTTCCCGCCGGATATCCCGACCTGGGGGCGGCTGCTCTTCGACGCGAAGGATCACCTCGACTTCTCGCCGCACTGGGCGCTGTTCCCGGGGCTCGCCATCTTCCTGACCGTGCTCAGCATCAACTATGTCGGCGACGGGCTGCGCGATGCGCTCGACCCGCGGCGCGTGCAGTAGTGGAGCGCCTGCTGGAGATCACCGGCCTCAAGGTCCATTTCAGGACCGATGATGGCTGGGTGCGCGCGGTGGATGGCGTCGATATCGGCGTTGCGGCCGGGGAGACGCTCTGCGTCGTGGGGGAGAGCGGCTGCGGCAAGACCGTCACCGCCAAGACCATCCTGAAGCTGATCGACATGCCGCCGGGCAAGATCGTGGCGGGGCGCATCGGCTGGCAGGGGCGGGACATCGTGCCGCTGGGCCCGGCCGAGATGCGCGGCATCCGCGCCAAGGAGATCGGCTTCATCTTCCAGGAGCCGATGACCTCCCTGAACCCCGTCTATACGGTCGGCGAGCAGATCGCCGAATCCCTCCGCACGCATGAGGGCCTGTCCCGCAAGGCGGCGATGGACCGCGCGGCGGAGATGCTGCGCCTGGTCAACATCCCGAGCCCGCAGCGCCGCATCCACGACTACCCGCACCAATTCTCCGGCGGCATGCGCCAGCGCGTGATGATCGCCATGGCGCTGGCCTGCAACCCGAAGCTGGTCATCGCGGACGAACCGACGACGGCGCTCGACGTCACGATCCAGGCGCAGATCCTGGACCTGCTGAACGAGATGAAGGAGCGGCTGGGCATGGCCGTCCTCCTCATCACCCATGCCATGGGCGTGGTGGCGGAGACGGCGCAGCGCGTCGTCGTCATGTATGCCGGCAAGGTGGTGGAGGAGGCGCCGGTCGGCGAGCTCTTCGCCAATCCGCGCCACCCCTATACCCAGGGCCTCATCCGCTCCATCCCGCGCATCGACCGGGCGGCGACGGAGCATGTGCGCCTCGAAGCCATTCCCGGCACGGTGCCGAGCCTGCTGAACCCGCCCATCGGCTGCCGCTTCGCCGCGCGCTGCCGCTACGCCACGGACGCCTGCATCGCCGCCGAGCCGCCGCTGCGGGAGGTGGCGCCGGGGCACAAGGTGGCCTGCATCCTGTAAGGCGCGCGCGATGACCGAACCGCTGCTCTCCGTCCGCAACCTCCAGAAGCGCTTCGACGTGAAGGGCGGGCTGCTGCGCCGCACGATCGGCCAGGTGCATGCCGTCTCCGGCGTCTCCTTCGACCTCGCCCCTGGGGAGACGCTGGGCCTGGTCGGCGAATCCGGCTGCGGGAAATCCACCACCGGCCGGCTGATCCTGCGCCTCATCGAGCCGACCGACGGCGAAGTGTGGTTCGAGGGGCGCAACGTGACCGCGCTGGATCACAACCAGCTCGGCACGCTGCGGCGCGACCTGCAGATCATCTTCCAGGACCCCTTCGCCAGCCTGAACCCCCGCATGACCGTCGGCGCCATCATCGCGGAGGCGCTGATCATCCACGGCCTGGCGAAGACGCGGCAGGAGCGGGAGGACCGCGTCGTGGAACTGCTGGAGACGGTCGGGCTGAATGCCGACCACATGCGGCGCTTCCCGCATGAATTCTCGGGTGGCCAGCGCCAGCGCATCGGCATCGCGCGCGCGCTGGCCGTCTCGCCCAAGCTTGTCGTCTGCGACGAACCGGTCAGCGCGCTCGACGTCTCGATCCAGGCGCAGGTTGTGAATTTGCTGGAAGACCTGCAGGAGAAGTTCGGCCTAACCTACCTCTTCATCGCGCATGACCTGTCGGTGGTGGAGCACATCAGCGACCGGGTGGCGGTGATGTATCTCGGCCGGGTGGTGGAGATCGCCTCCTCCCGCGACCTCTACGACACGCCGCTGCACCCCTATACGGAGGCGCTGCTCTCGGCCGTGCCGATCCCGGACCCCACGGTGAAGCGCACGCGCATCCGTCTTCAGGGGGATGTGCCGAACCCGATCAACCCGCCGTCCGGCTGCCACTTCCACACGCGCTGCCCGATCGCGAAGTCCGATCCGTGCTCGACCCGGGTGCCGGAATTGCGCCAGGCGCGGGATGGCCACTGGGTGGCCTGCCACCTGCGGGGATAGGCGCTACCAGGCCAGCCGGTAGCCGCGCCCCCGCACCGCCGCGACCGTGACCTGCCCCGCGGAGGATTCGCGCAGCTTCTGCCGCAGCATGGAGGCCAGCTGGTCCACGCCGCGCTGGTCCGGCAGCAGGCGCCGGCCGAGCGCGCGTTCGGAGATGCTGGCGCGATCGGCCAGGTTCTCCGGCGCTTCCAGCAGCAGGTGCAGCATGGAGGCCTCCCCGCCCGTCAGCCGGATCTCCCGCCCATCCGGGGCCACGATCCGCTGTCGCGTGGGTTCCAGCCGCAGGCCGACGATGTCCCAGGCGCCGGGCTGCGGCGTGGCGGCGGGGCGGGCCAGGGCGGCCACCGAATCCAGCCGCCGGCTCAGCGCGCGAATGCGGGCCACCATCTCCCGCAGCGAGAAGGGCTTGGTCAGGTAGTCGTCGGCGCCGACCTCCAGCCCGACGATGCGGTCCACCTCCGCCGCCCGGCCGCTGACCACGATGATGCCGATATCCGGCCGCCGCGCCGCTTCCTGCACGAAGGCGATGCCGTTGCCATCGGGCAGGCCGAGATCGACCACGACGATGCGCGGGTTGCAGGCCGCGAGGCGCGCCCGGCCCATGGCCAGGGTCTCCGCCGCCTCCACCCGCCAGCCATCCTGCGCCAGCGCGTCGCCGATCGACGCGGCGATGGCGGGGTCATCCTCCAGCACGAGAAGGGGGCGGGGTGCCGGCACGGGCTCCTCGACTGCCGTTGAAATGAAGCCGTCAACACAACCATACCGCGAAAAATTAACCATGTCGACACGGATCAGGTGCTGGCGTCGCCGTGCCGTGGTGCCGGCTCAGGGCTCGAACAGGGCCGAGAGCGCCGCATGCCCCCGTGACGCCGCCGCCAGCAGGATGGCGGTGGCCTCCGGGTCGAATTGCAGGCCGGCGCAGGCCCGCAGCTCCGCCAGCGCCGCCTCCCGCGTCAGGGGGGTGCGGTAGGCGCGGTCGGGCTCCACCATGGCGACGAGGGCATCGGCCACGGCGACGGCGCGGGCCAGGCGCGGCAGGCCGGCGGCCGGCAGCCCGGCGGGGTAGCCGCCGCCCTGCCAGCGTTCGTGATGCCCCAGCGCGACCTCGATGACCGCCGGCGGGAAATCCGCCTCCGCCAGGATGGCGGCGCCGGCCTCCGGATGGGCGCGGATCATGTCCCGGCCATCCTTGTCGAGGCCGGAGGGCGAATCGAGCATCCCCGGCGGGACCCGGAGCTTGCCGACATCATGCAGCAGCCCGGCGACGAAGGCCGTGGCGGGGTCGCCCAGCCAGGCCGGCGCCTCCGTCCCCATGGCGAGGAGCGCCTGGCCGACCCGCATCGAATGCCCGGCGCTGGGCGGGTGGTGGCGCTTCAGCCGGGCGAGGAGCGCCAGGGCGGCATTGCGCCGCGGATAGCTGTCCAGCAGCACGGCATAGGCCGCGCCGGGCGGGGGGGAGATCGGCCGGGCAGGTTCCATGAGGGGGAGGCTAGGCGTGGGCGCCGCGCGGGAAAGCCCCGGGGCGCGCGCGCCCTACAAAACCGAACAAAACCTGCGTCGATCCGACGCGACCCTTGCGCGTAACGGTGGCTGCGGATGCAACCGGAAGGAGGGGTTCTGGCGATGCGGCGCGATGGCCTTGCCCGCAGGTCGCTGCTGCGCCTGGCGCCCGGCCTGGCGGCGAGCCTGGCCGCCGCCCCGGCGCGGGCGACGCTGCCGGTGGCCCCGCACCCCGCGGGGGTGGCGGATTGGGATGATTTCCGCCGCCGCTTCATCACCCATGACGGCCGCGTGGTGGATAACGGCAATGCCGGCGCGACGCATTCCGAGGGGCAGGGCGCCGCCATGCTCTTCGCCGTCCGCTTCGATGACCGCGCGACCTTCGACCGGCTGCTCCGCTTCAGCCGCCAGGCGCTGCGGCGGCCGGATGATTCGCTGCTGGCCTGGCGCTACCAGCCCGGCGCCGCCGTGCCGGTCGCGGACCTCAACAACGCCACGGATGGAGACCTGCTGGGCGGCTGGGCGCTGGCGGAGGCGGCATCCCGCTGGTCCTCCGGCGAATACCGGCGGCTGGCGGCGCAGGTGGCGCGGGACGTGCTGCGGCGCCTGGTGCTGGCGCATGCCGATGGGCCGGTGCTGCTGCCGGGGGCGGAGGGTTTCCTCAAGCCCGACCATGTCGTGGTCAATCCGGGCTACTTCATGCCCAACGCGCTGCGGGCCCTGGCGCCCCTGGCGCCGAGCCCGGCCTGGGCGGGGCTGGAGGCGATGGGCCGGCAGGTGACGGACCGCGCCCGCTTCGGCCGCTGGCGGCTGCCGGCCGATTGGGTGGCGCTGTCGCGCGGCGATGGCAGGCCGGTGCTGGCGCCCGGGCCGGCGCCGCGATTCTCCTACGACGCGGTGCGGGTGCCGCTGCACCTGATCTGGTCGGGCAGCGTGGCCGCGCCGGCCCTGCTGGCGCTGGCGGAATTCTGGGCGGAGCCGGAGCACGCGGCGGCACCAGCCTGGGTCGATCTCCGCAGCAACCTGGTGGCGCCCTATCGCGGGGATCTGGGCATCCAGGCCGTGGCGCAGCTGACGGTGGCGACGGTGCTGGGCCGCGTCTCGGCCCTGCCGCGGGTGGAGGAGGCGACGCTCTACTACCCCGCCTCCCTCGCCCTGCAATGCCGCCTGGCCTGGCAGGATATCGGCCCGCGGATCGCTGCCGCCCCCGTGATGGGCGCGGCGCCGGCCTGACCGCGCGGCGCGGTGGCGCGCGCCCGCCCTCCGGTGATATCGGAGGGGCCTGTCGGGAGGCGCGCTGGATGCGAAGCGGCATGGTTTGGCGGGCGGGGGTGGCCGTCCTCGGGATGGCGGCGCTGGCGGGCCCGGCTTCCGCCCAGGGCGGCGATCCGCTGGAGCGGGTGAACCGCTACACCCATGGCTTGAACGCCGCGCTGCGCGCCCATGTGCTGACGCCGGCGGCGCGCGCCTATGTCGGGCAGGTGCCGGCGGAGGTTCGCCAGGGCATCGGCCAGGCGCTGTCCAACCTGGGGGAGCCGGTGACGGCGATCGCCGGGCTGGCGGGCGGGGAATTCGCCATCGCCGGCAATGCGCTGCAGCGCTTCGGCATCAACACGGTGCTGGGCTATGGCGGGGTGCGGGACGTGGCGGCGGAACGCGGGCTGGCGCCGCGGCCCTTCGGCCTGGCGGATGCCGCCTGCGGCTGGGGCGTGCCGAGCGGACCCTACCTGGTGCTGCCGGTGCTTGGCCCTTCCACCCTGCGCGATGCCGCGGCGAGCATCGCGACCGGCCTCGCCCTGTCCCAGGCGCTGGGGGCGGAGGCGCTGCTGGGCTGGCAGGCGGGATCGTCCTTCCACGGCTATGCGGAGGTCCATCGCGACCTGGATGCGGCGGATGCGCAGGCGCTGGATCCCTACGCCATGCAGCGCAGCGCCCATCTGCAGCGCCGCGCCCGCGCCTGCCCTGGCGACGGGGCGCTGCAGGTCGCGGCGGGGCTGGTCGAGGCGGAGGAGGAGTAGCTACAGCCGCGCGCCTGCGATCCGCGCGCCCTCGACCAGGGAGGCCAGCTTCGCCCAGGCGATGTCGCCATGCACGGCGCCATAGCCCGCGAAGGTGCCGAAGCCGCAATCCGTGCCGGCGATGACGCGATCGGGCCCGACGATGCGGGCGAAGGTCTCGATCCGCTGCGCCACCAGCTCCGGGTGCTCCACGAAGTTGGTGGTGCTGTCGAGGCAGCCGGGGATCAGCACCCAGTCCGGCGGCAAGGGCGTGTCGCGCCACACCGTCCATTCATGCGCGTGGCGGGGGTTCGACGCCTCGAACAGCAGCCCGCCGATGCGCAGCTTCAGCAGTTCCGGCAGCACGCGCGCCAGCGCGATGTCGCGGGTGTGCGGGCCCTCGTAGTTCCCCCAGCAGATGTGCAGGCGCACGCGCCGGGGGTCGATGTTGCGCAGCGCGTGGTTGATGATCTCGACATGGCGCGCGGCGCGGCGGAGGAAGTCGTCCTCGCTCATCTCCGGATAGAGCATGTGGCGGCCGAGGCCGAGGTCCGGCGCATCGATCTGCACCGTGAGGCCCGCTGCGACGATGCCCTCATATTCATGGCGCATCCCCTCCGCCAGGTCCTGCATGTAGCTGTCGATGTCGGGATGGATGTCGGAGGGCTGGAACAGCGCGATGACGCCGGGGGAGGCGCTGTTCATGAAGCCGTCGCGATAGCCGGCCTTCTCCATTGCCGCCTTCATCACCGTCAGGTCGCGCGCCAGCGGTGCCATGTCCTTCACCGTGATCGGCGCGGTGCAGCGCGGCCGGCGATAGGTCGGCGTGCCGCCGGCCCTGGACAGCTTCTCCATGTAGGAGGGGAAATCCTGGAGGTCCGCCGGTGCGCGGCGCGGGCTGTCGCCGGAGAAGCCCGTCAGCCGGTCCTTGATGTAGGTGGCGTAGGAGATCTTGGATGTCTCGCCATCCGAGGGCAGGTCGATGCCGATCGCGGCCTGGCGCGCCAGCACGGCATGCGTCGCTTCCTCCATCGCCTGGTCATAGGCGGCGGGGTCGAAGGGCTGCTCGCGTTCGCGGGTGAAGAGCAGGTCGGCGACGATCTGGCTGCGGGGCAGGGAGCCCACATGCGTGGTCAGGATGCGTGCCATCACACGAACTCCGGCGCCGCAGGCGAATCGCCGCCGCGGACGACATAGGCGGCGACGCCGTTGGAGGAGCAGGCGCGGAAGGCGCGGGGCAGGCCCTTCGGCGTGGTGAAGGTGTCGCCCGGGCCCATGATCACCTCGCCCTCGGGCGTCGTCACCTGCAGCACGCCGCGATGGACGAAGATCACCTCCTCCTCCGCCCGCCGGTGGGACGGCACGGTGGCGCCGGATTCGAGGCGGAGCGCGCGGAGGTTGAAGCCATGCGGCCACCAGCCCGCGATGGGGCCGGGGGCGAAGCCATCGGCGGTGGCCTGCGGCGTGATGATGCCGAGTTCCTCGACGCCATCGCGCGCGAGCGGCGAGGCGGGGTTCGGCGCGAAGTCGCGCGGCTTCACCACGCAGCCCGCCAGCTTGTCGGCGGGCGGCGTCGCCAGCGCGGCGATGTCGCCGGCGGTTGGCGCGCGTTGCAGCGTGGCGCCGGCGGGCACGGCCTCGCCCAGCGTGGTGTCCACCAGGCGGCCGCCTTCCAGCAGCACCAGGCCGTATTCCTTCGCGAGGTCGAAGACGCGCGGGCTCCACGTCACCTTGCCGGGATTGTCGCGGCCGAGCACGGCGAAGAGGAAGCCCGTCTCCTCCCCGATATTCTCGAAGCCGCGGAACATGTGGATGGGGATGGAGATGACGTCCCCTTCCTCCATCACCGCCTCGCCCTCATCCGCATTGACGCCGAAGATCATGCGCCAGCGGCCCTTGTGGACGATGAAGACCTCCGCCGTCTCATGGCTGTGCTGGCTGTTGAGGCAGCGCGGCGGCTGGCGGGCGCCGCCGATGTTGAAGCCGTGCGGCTCGGCGATGTGGACGTGCTGATTCGGATTCTCGCTGACGCCAGGCCCGATCAGCGTGAAGTTCTCCTTCTGGTCGGAACCGGGGGTGCGGCTGTCCACAAAGGCGTTGCGGCAGGGGATGAGGTCCGCGTAGCGGATCAGGCGATGCTGGATCATCGGGGGGCTTCCGGATTGAGGCGCCTGGTGGTGGCGGCGTCGAAGAGGTGCAGGCGCGTGGCATCGAGGCGGAGGGCGACGGCGCTGCCGATCTCCGCCCGCCAGGCGCGATCGGCCTTGGCGATGATCCGAGCCTCGCCGGCCATGGCGGTGACGAGCACGGCATCGCCGGTGAGTTCGACCGCGTAGATGCTGGCATCGAGGTCACCGGAACCGGCGGGCGCGACCGTCACATCCTCCGGCCGCACGCCGAGCACGGCGGGGCCCGCTTGGCCGCGCACGCCGGTGACGCAGCGGAAGCCGCCGGGGGCGGTGAAGACGCCGTCCGCATGCTGGCCGGTGACGAGGTTCATGGGCGGCGATCCGATGAAGCCCGCGACGAAGAGGTCCGCGGGGCGGTCATAGATCACCTCCGGCGTGTCGAGCTGCCGGATCTCGCCCTGGTTCATGACGGCGACGCGGTGCGCCAGCGTCATCGCCTCGATCTGGTCATGGGTGACATAGACCGTGGTAACGCCGAGTTCGTGCTGGAGGTGCTTGATCTCGGCCCGCGTCGAGACGCGCAGCTTGGCATCGAGGTTCGACAGCGGCTCATCCATCAGGAAGACGGTCGGGCGGCGGATGATGGCGCGGGCCAGGGCCACGCGCTGCCGCTGGCCGCCGGAGAGTTCGCGCGGCTTGCGATGCAGCAGGTCGCCCAGTTCCACCTTGGCGGCGGCGGCCCTGACCTGCGCGTCCCGCTCCGCGCCCTTGATGCCGCGCAGCTTCAGCGGATAGCCGATATTGTCGGCCACCGTCATGTGGGGATAGAGGCCGTAGGACTGGAACACCATGGCGATGTCGCGTTCGCGCGGCGGCAGATCGTTCACCCGCTGGCCGCCGATCAGGATGTCGCCGCTGGTCGGTTCCTCCAGCCCCGCGATCATGCGCATCGTCGTCGTCTTGCCGCAGCCCGAGGGGCCGAGCAGGACCATGAATTCGCCATCGCGGATGGCGAGCGACTGGTCCCGCACCGCGACGAAGCCGCCCCAGCGCTTGGTGACGTTGAGAAGGGCTACATCCGCCACATCGGCCTCACTTGACGGCGCCGCCGGTCATGCCGCGGACGAAGTGCCGCTGGATGACGGAGGACAGGAAGAACATCGGTATCGAGATCAGGATGCCGGCCGCCGCGATCAGCTCCCACAGATCGCCACGTTCCGTCCGGAAGCGCGTGATGCCGACGGGCAGCGTGACGGCATCGTCGCGCGTCAGGATCAGGGCGAAGAGGAACTCGTTCCAGGTCAGGATGAAGCAGAAGACGGCGGTGACGACGACGCCGGGCCAGACCATCGGCACGACGATGTCGATGATGACGCGCAGCCTGGTCGCGCCATCGACCATCGCCGCTTCCTCGGATTCCGTGGGCACGGCATCGAGGAACCCTTTCAGCATCCAGACCGCGAAGGGGGTCACGATGGCGAGGTTGACGACGACCAGCGCGAGATGCGTGTCGAGCAGGCCGAGGTCCCGGAACAGCAGGTAGAAGGGCAGCACGACGACGACGGCGGGGATGAACTGCGTGGCCAGGATGGTGAAGAACAGCGCGCCCTTGAAGGGCATCTCGAACCGGCTGAAGGCATAGGCGGCGAGGGTGGAGGCGGGGATGGAGACCGCGACGGTGAGCCCCGCCACCACCAGGCTGTTCAGGAAGGTCTGCCCGATGTTCCAGGGATGCGCGAAGATCGCGCGGAAATTGTCGAGCGTCGGCGTGAAGAAGACCGTCAGGTCGAAGAGGTCCACCGGCCGCTTGAAGGCCGTCAGCGCCATCCAGAGGATGGGGAAGAGGATCAGGAACAGCACCAGCAGCAGGATGGCGGATTCCACCCCGCGCCAGGCCAGGCGCCGCCGCCGCGCGCGCGCGTTGCGGTCCATGCTCAGGCGCCCCCGGGCTTGCGGAGGATGAGCTTCATGTACCAGACCGCCAGGAAGACCAGCAGCGCCGTCAGGATCCAGGCCACCGCGCTGGCATAGCCCATGTCGTACCAGCGGAAGGCGATGGAGAAGACGAGATGCGCGAGCGTCACCGTCGATTGCCCCGGCCCGCCGCCCGTCAGCGTCACCACCTGGTCGAACATCTTCAGCGCGAAGACGGTCTTGAGGATGGCGACGACCGCCAGCACCGGCAGCAGGGCCGGGATGGTGACGTCCCGCAGCACCTGCCATTCCGTCGCGCCATCGATGCGGGCGGCCTCCTCCGGCTCCTTCGGCAGCGCGGCGAGACCGCCCAGCACGACCAGCGTCATGTAGGGCACCCAGCGCCAGGCGTCGGAGAACATCAGCACCAGCAGCGCGGCGACGGGATCGGCCAGCCAGACGAAGCCCTTCAGCCAAGGGATGATCGCGCCCGCCAGCCAGGTGAAGACGCCCATCTCCGCGTTGAACATGAAGCGGAAGGAGATGCCGACCAGCGCCGGCGACACGGCGAAGGGCAGGATCAGCACGGCGCGCGTGACGCTGTGCAGCACGCCCGCCCGCCGCAGCAGCAGCGCCAGGCCGAGCGCCGAGATCACGGTGACGGTGACGTCCAGCACCGTGAAGATCGCCGTCACCTTCGCCGCATTGGTGAAGTCCGGGTCATCGGTCAGCGCGATGAAGTAGTGCTCGATGCCGATGAAGGGGCCCGGCGTCAGCGACCGCGTCAGCCGCCAGTCCCGGAAGCTGGTGACGAGGGAGACGCCGAGCGGCCAGATCGTCGTCCCCATCACGAGCAGGGCCGCCGGCAGGATCAGCACATATTTCAGCCAGCGGTCCCGCATGCGTGTCAGCCGCGGCGGACGATGCGCCGCACCTGCGCCGCGGCGGCGTTGAAGGCATCCGGCACGCTGCGGCTGCCGGATGCCGCCTCGCTCATCGCCGTCTCCAGCGCCTCCGCCACCTGCGGCCATTCGGGGCCGAAGGTGATGCTCTCCGTCCGTGCGAGGCCCTCCGCCGCGAAGCGGTGCATGCCGCCGAAGCGGGCATTCACCTGGTCATCCACCAGGTTCGGCTGCATCACCGCGACCACGTCATTCTCCCGCGGGTCGAGCAGCACCTCCTTCTCCAGCGCCGGGTTGGCGATCCAGGTCAGCAGCTCCGCCGCCGCTTCCTTGCGGCGGGACCGGCGGCTGATGCCCCAGACCCAGGTATTGGTGAAGGTGGTGCGCGGGCGGCCGGCGTAGCTCGGCATGGGGGCGAAGCCGAGCTGCGCCTCGCTCAGCCGGCTCGATTGCGGGTTCACCAGCGTGGAGCGCACCCACCACCAGACCGGCAGCATCGCCGCATTGCCCTGGCCCATGAAGTTCACGGAATCCTGCTCCGCGAAGGAAAGGCTGCCGGCCGGCGCGATGCGGTGGCGGCGGAGCAGATCGACATAGTCCTGCACGGATTGCAGGCCGGCGGCGCTGTTGAAGGCGGGCTGGCCCTGCGCGTCGAACAGCTGCGCGCCGCGGCCCCAGAGGAAGTTGTACCACACCATCAGGTTCTGGCCGTTGCCGCGGCCATAGGGCACGGAGACGCCGCTGATGCCCGGCTCCTTCTCCTGGATCGCGCGGCCGGTCTCGACCAGCGCCTCCCAGGTCGCGGGCGGCGTGAGGTTGTGCTTCTCGAACAGGTCCTTCCGGTAGAACAGCAGCTGCACATGGCCGCGGCTCGGCAGGCCCAGCAGGCGGTTGTTGACGCGGCCCTGGCGGAGATGCGCTTCCGGCCAGCGATCCAGCGGGATGCCCTTGGCGCGGACGATGTCGTCGATGGGGTCTAAGAGGTTGTTCAGCGAGGCCACCCACTGGTCCATCGCGATGGCCAGGTCGTAGTCGCCGCCGCCGCCGACCATCTCCGCCGTCAGCGCTTCCCGCATGCTGGCGAAGGGGACGAAGGTGTATTTCGCGGTGATGCCGGTCTGTTCGGTGAAGGCCGCCAGCCGCGCCTCATGCGCGCGGAACTGGCTGGCCACTACGCAGAGCACTTTCAGCTCCGTCCCCGCGAAGGGCTTGCCAGGCCGGAGCCCGGGCGTGGCGGTGACGGAGGCCTGCGCCCTGCCGGCGGTGGCCCATGCGGCGCCGCCCGCGGCGGCGGCCAGGATGTCGCGACGATGCAGCGCCATGGCGCGTTGTCCTCCCTGGCCGTGGCTTCGGCCCGGCCCCTTGCGCGGCAAGCCGCCCTGGCTTGCATGCGTATGCAAGCCTATCGACAGACCGAAGCGGCTGGCAAGTCTCCCTCAGCCGCTTTCGGTCCCCCGCCAGATGCGCTGGCCGTCCCGCTCCACCCAGCCGCTCGCGGGCAGGCGGGTGCTGGCGCGGATCACGAGTTCCCCGGGGATCACGGCCTGGCGCGTCGGCGCGGCCGGGTTCTCGATCATCTCGCAGACCAGCGCGACGGCGGCATCCACCATGGGCTGCAGGGGCTGGGAGAAGGAGGTGAGGGCATAGCTCCGCCAGGAAGCGGGCGCGGTATCGTCGAAGCCGACCAGGGAGAGGTCCTCCGGGATGCGCAGCCCGAATTCGTGGCGCGCCACCTCCGCCACCGCGATCGCCATGTGGTCATTGGCGCAGAAGATGGCATCGGGGCGGTCGCCATCCCGCAGCAGGTCGCGCGCGGCGGCGGCGGCGGCTTGGAAGCTGTAATGGCCCGTCGCGCGGCGGGGCGGCGCGAAGCCGTGGCGCGCCAGCCAGGTGGTGAAGCCGCGTTCGCGGTCGCGGCTGGTGGAGGAATTCTCGATGCCGGCGACGAAGCCGAAGCGCCGGTGCCCGCCCGCCGCCAGCAGTTCCGCGATCCGCTGGCCGCCGCGGAAATTCTGCCCGGTGACGGAGGAGACATGCGGCGCGCGGGTGGTGCGGTTGAACAGCAGCACGGGGATGCCGGCGCTGCGGCACTGCTCCGCCAGGGCCGAGGAGAGGGTGGTGGAGGCGAGGATGAGGCCATCCACCTGCCAGGCCATCACCTCCTCCAGCAGCGGGTCGGCGTGGCGGCCATGTTCGGGCATCAGCAGCAGCAGCTGGTAGCCGCGGGCGCGCAGCCCACGCGACATCGCCTCCAGCACCTCCGGGTAGAACTGGTTCTGCAGATAGGCGGCGGCGACGCCGATGATGCGGCTGCGCCGCGTGGTCAGCGACCGCGCGATGGCATTCGGCCGGTAGCCCAGCGCGCGCGCCGCTTCCTCCACCTTCCGGCGCGTCTCCTCCGCGATGGAGGCGCCCGGCGTGAAGGCGCGGCTGACCGCGGATTGGGAGACGCCGGCGCGCTTCGCGACATCCGTGGCGGTGACGGGGCGGCGGCCTTCGCTCATCGGTCCATCGGTCGCGAAGGGTGGCACGCCAGCATCAGGGTCCGTCCGGGGGCAGGGCAGGGTGCCCGCCGCCGGGCCCCGCTGGCAAGAAGCTCAGGCGGGGGTGAAGAAGGGCAGGGCGTGGCCCTCCGCGCCCTGCTCGAAGCCGATCAGCACGGGCAGGCCGATCCGTGGCGCCTCTCCCCTGAAGCGGCCCAGCGCGCGGACCCCTTCCTCCATCGCCACGACCACGAGGGTATAGGGCAGGTCCCCCTTGAAGCCGGGGTGGAAGGCGTGGTGCGCGACCATCCAGCTATGGACCGTGCCGCGGCCGCTGCAATCCTTCCACGTCACCTCGAAGGAATGGCAGGCGTCGCAGAGCCAGCGGGGGTAGTGGCGCAGCCGGCCGCAGCCCGCGCATTGCTGCACCCGCAGCACGCCCGCCGCCGCGCCATCCCAATAGGGCTGGGTGAGGGGGGAGGGGTGGGGAACCGGCTTCGCTGCCTCGTCCATCATGCCTATCCCCGCCGCGCGATCAGCAGCGCGCCATCGCCGAGGTCGCCATATCCGGTGGCGAGCCCAAGCTCCACCCCCGGCACCTGGGCGCGCCCGGCCTGGTGGCGCAGCTGGCGCACCAGCTCCACCACATGGTTCATGCCGATCATGTGTGCCTGGCTCAGCAGCCCGCCATGGGTGTTCACGGGCAGCGCGCCGCCGAGGGCGATGCGCCCGCCCTGCACGAAGGCGCCGCCCTCGCCCTTGGCGCAGAAGCCGATGTCTTCCAGCTGGCAGAGCACGACCCAGGTGAAGCAGTCGTAGATTTCCGCCACCTGGATCTCGGCCGGCGTGACGCCCGCCATGGCGAAGGCGCGCGGTGCGGCCTTGGCGATGCCAAGGCGCGTCATGTCCGGCCGCTGGGTGATGGCGCTGGGGCTGTCCGGGTGCCCCTCCGCGATGCCGGAGACGAGCACGCGCGGCGCGCGCATGTCCCGCGCGCGATCCGCGGCGCTGAGGACGAAGGCCGCGCCGCCATCGCTTTCCAGGCTGCAATCCAGCAGGCGGAAGGGATCCGCGATCATCCGGCTGGCCTGGTGGTCCGCCAGGGTGATCGGCTTCTTCATGATGGCGTTGTCGTTCAGCAGCGCATGGCCGCGGATCGCGACCGCTATTTCCCCCAGCTGTTCGCTGGTGGTGCCGAACAGCTCCATGTGCCGCCGCGCCATCGGCGCGTAGAGCTGCGCGGGCGCGATGGCGCCGAGCGGCAGCTCGAACTCCGTCACCAGGTGGAATTGCGGCATGGCATGGATGCGCGCGCCGACCCGGGCGGCGAGGGAGGTGTTGCGCCCCGCCGCGACCAGCACATGGGTGCAGAGCCCAGCCTCAATCGCCGCCGCCGCGGTCTGGATGGAAGCGATACCGCCCGCGCCGCCCATCGGCGTGACCGCGGTGTAGCGCAGGTCGGGGATGCCGAGGTTGGTGGCCAGTTCCTCCGCGCAGGCGCCGGTCGTGCCGATGGGCATGATGCCGTCGATGTCGCGGGGGGAAAGGCCCGCATCGGCGATGGCGGCCAGCGCGGCCTCCAGCTGCAGGGCCGTGGCCGGGCGGGTGGCGCCGCGCTGGTAGGCGGTCTCCCCGATCCCGGTGATCGCCACCTTGTCACGAAGCGACATCAGGCCGCCCCGCTTCCGCGGCCCTGGCGCGCTGCCGGCATGCGCTTCGTTTCCCCTCTTTCCTGCGGGGCATCATGGGGCCTCCTCCCGCCGGGCGGAAGACGGGGCAGGGCGCGGAATGACGGTGGCGTGATGGGGGGCTGCCGCAACGGCGCGTGACGCTGCCGGTTGTGACGGCAATGCCCGCATGGCGCGCATCCCTTCTGCCGGGATGCCCTGGCGAGGCAGCGCCGGCGAACGGCGCCGCACTCAACCCCGAAGCATGGACGGCAGGTGCCCCGGCACCGGCGTGCCCCTGGGCCGCGCCGACATCGTCCCTCGACCCGGAAGGACCTTCAGCATGACCGCGCCGCCGCCCCTCCCGCTTTCCCGCCGCAGCCTGGTGGCGGGCGCCGCCGCGCTCTCCGCCGCCCCCTCGCCAGGCATGGCGGAGGAGGCGCCGGCGACCTCCGCCGTCTCGCTGCTGGTGAACGGGGAGGCGCACAGCCTCGACCTTGATCCGCGCACGACGCTGCTGGACGCGCTGCGCGAGCATCTGCGCCTGACCGGCAGCAAGAAGGGCTGCGACCACGGGCAATGCGGTGCCTGCACGGTGATGGTGAACGGCACGCGGATCTACAGCTGCCTGACCCTCGCCGTGATGCATGAGGGCGACGCGGTCACCACGATCGAGGGGCTGGGCACGCCCGACCGCCTGCATCCCCTGCAGGCGGCCTTCGTGCGGCATGACGGCTACCAATGCGGCTATTGCACGCCGGGACAGATCTGCGCCTCCGTCGCGATGCTGGAGGAGATCAGGGCCGGCATCCCGAGCCACGTCACCGCGGAGCTCGAGGCGCCGCCGGCCCTGACGGCGGAGGAGATCCGCGAGCGGATGAGCGGCAACATCTGCCGCTGCGGCGCCTATGCCAACATCCTCGACGCCATCACCGAAGTCGCGGGGACGCCGGCATGAGGCCCTTCACCTATGAGCGTGCCCGCAGCCCGGCGGAGGCCGCCGCGGCGGCGCGCCGGCCCGGCACCCGCTTCATTGCCGGCGGCACCAACCTGCTCGACCTGATGAAGCTGCAGATCGAGACGCCGGCCCATCTGGTGGATGTGAACCACCTCGGCCTCGACGCCATCGAGCCGACGCCGGAAGGGGGGCTGCGCATCGGCGCGCTGGTGCGCAACACGGACCTCGCCGCCGATGCGCGGGTGCGGCGGGACTATGCGGTGCTGTCGCGGGCCCTGTTGGCCGGCGCCTCCGGCCAGCTGCGCAACCGGGCGACCACGGCCGGCAACCTGCTGCAGCGCACGCGCTGCCCGTATTTCTATGACCCCGCCCAGCCCTGCAACAAGCGCCAGCCCGGCAGCGGCTGCGCGGCGATCGGCGGCATCACCCGGCAGCTCGCGGTGATCGGCGGCAGCGAGGCCTGCATCGCGACCCATCCGAGCGACATGGCGGTGGCGCTGCGCGTGCTGGATGCCGTGGTGGAGACGGTGGATGCGGCGGGCGCGACGCGCGCCATCCCGATGGCGGATTTCCACCGCCTGCCCGGCGACACGCCGCATGTGGAGACGGCGCTGGCGCCGGGCGATTTCATCACCGGCGTGACGCTGCCGGCCCCGGCCGGCGGGCGGCATTTCTACCGCAAGGTGCGTGACCGCGCCTCCTACGCCTTCGCGCTGGTGTCGGTCGCCGCCGTGGTGCAGCCCGATGGCCGCGGCCGCGTCGCGCTGGGTGGCGTCGCGCACAAGCCCTGGCGCGTGGAGGCGGCGGAGGCCGCGCTGCCCGATGGCGCGCGCGCCGCGATGGGCGGCATCCTGGATGGCGCGCGGCCCACCCCCGACAACGCCTTCAAGGTCACGCTGGCGGAACGCGCGCTGGCTTCCGTGCTGGCCGAGGCGAGGAGCTGAGCGATGAAGTTCGAAACCCCCGCCGCCGCCAACCCGATCGACCAGATGAAGGTGGTGGGCCGGCCGCTCGAC
The DNA here is from genome assembly GCF_016805305.1 of Falsiroseomonas ponticola. Taxonomy (GTDB): domain Bacteria; phylum Pseudomonadota; class Alphaproteobacteria; order Acetobacterales; family Acetobacteraceae; genus Falsiroseomonas; species Falsiroseomonas ponticola. The sequence goes on from NZ_JAERQN010000007.1 coordinate 78,829, forward strand.
CGCATCGATGGTCCGCTGAAGACCACCGGCCGCGCGCCCTATGCCTATGAACGCCACGATGCCGTGGCCAACCAGGCCTATGGCCATGTGCTCGGCGCCGGCATCGCGAAGGGCCGCGTGGTGGCGATGCATACCGAGGCCGCGCGCGCGCTGCCGGGCGTGCTCGCCATCGTCACCACGCTCGACATGCCGCAGCTGCCCAAGGGGAAGATGAACACCGCCTTCCTCTTCGGCGGTGCGGAGATCCAGCACTACCACCAGGCGATCGCGGTGGTGGTGGCGGAGCGCTTCGAGCAGGCGCGCGACGCCGCCGCGCTGATCCGCGTGGAGTATGCGCGGGAGGAAGGGCGCTTCGACCTGGCGGCGGAAGGCCATGCCGCGCAGCCCGTCGATTCCGATGGGGAGGCCGGCAGCGCCGCCGAAGCCGATGACCGCGTCGGCGATTTCGAGGGTGCCTTCGCGCAGGCCGAGGTCACGCTGGACGAGACCTACACCACCCCCGACGAGAGCCACGCGATGATGGAGCCGCACGCCACCATCGCGGCGTGGGAAGGGGGCAGGCTCACCATCTGGACCTCCACCCAGATGGTGGCCTGGTGGCGGCGTGACCTTGCCATCACGCTCGGCCTGAAGCCCGAGGATGTGCGCGTGGACAGCCCCTATGTCGGTGGCGGCTTCGGCGGCAAGCTGTTCCTGCGCGCCGATGCTGTGCTGGCCGCGCTGGGCGCGCGGGCCGCGGGGCGGCCGGTGAAGCTGGCGCTGGCGCGGCCGCAGGTGGCGAACAACACCACGCATCGCCCGGCCACCATCCAGCGCATCCGCATCGGCGCGGGGCGCGACGGGCGCATCACCGCCATCGCGCATGAAAGCCTCTCCGGGGACCTGCCGGAGGGCCAGCCGGAAACGGCGGTGGCGCAGACGAAGCTGCTCTATGCCGGCGCGAACCGGCTGACGGCGATGCGCCTCGCGGTGCTCGACCTGCCGGAGGGCAATTCCATGCGCGCGCCGGGGGAGGCGCCGGGGATGATGGCGCTGGAGATCGCGATGGACGAGATGGCCGAGCGGCTCGGCATCGATCCCGTCGAGTTCCGCATCCTGAACGACACGCAGGTGGACCCCGCCGATGCCGGGCGATCCTTCTCCCAGCGCCAGCTGGTGCGCTGCCTGCGGGAGGGGGCGGAGCGCTTCGGCTGGGCGCGGCGCAACCCCGTGCCGGGCCAGTGGCGCGAAGGGCGCTGGCTGCGCGGCATGGGCATGGCGGCGGGGTTCCGCAACAACCTGGTGGTGACGTCCGGCGCGCGCGTGCGGCTCGGCGCCGATGGCATCGTGACGGTCGAGACCGACATGACCGATATCGGCACGGGCAGCTACACCATCATCGCCCAGACGGCGGCGGAGATGATGGGCGTCGGGCTGGACCGCGTGCGCGTGCGGCTGGGCGATTCCGATTTCCCGGTCTCGGCCGGCTCCGGCGGGCAGTTCGGCGGCAACAGCGCCACCGCCGGCGTCTATGCCGCCTGCGTGAAGCTGCGGGAGGCCGTGGCGCAACGGCTCGGCTTCAACGCCGCCGACGCGACCTTCGGGGAGGGGGAGGTGCGGTCGGGCAACCGGCGCGTGGCGCTGGCCGAGGCCGCCGCGCGGCAGGAGCTGGTGGCGGAGGACCGGATCGAGTTCGGCGACCTGTCGAAGCGCTTCCAGCAATCCACCTTCGCCGGGCATTTCGTGGAGGTCGCCGTGGACGCCTTCACCGGGGAGACGCGGCTGCGCCGCATGCTCGCGGTCTGCGCCGCGGGCCGCATCCTCAATCCCAAGACGGCGCGCAGCCAGGTGATCGGCGCCATGACCATGGGCGTCGGTGCGGCGCTGATGGAGGAGCTGCATGTGGACAAGCGCCACGGCTTCTTCGTGAACCACGACCTGGCGGGCTACGAGGTGCCGGTCCATGCCGACATCCCCCGGCAGGAGGTGGTGTTCCTGGACGAGGCCGATCCCGTCTCCTCCCCCATGAAGGCGAAGGGGGTGGGGGAGCTTGGCCTCTGCGGCGTCGGCGCCGCCGTGGCCAATGCGATCTACAACGCCACGGGCGTGCGCGTGCGCGACTATCCGGTGACGCTGGACAAGCTGCTGGAAGGCCTGCCGGACGTCACCTGACAGCAAGGGGGGCCGGGAGACGGGCCCCCACTGTCCCAGCAAGATCGGCCGCGACTGTCCCTGTTGTTCCGGCGCCGTCTGGGACACTCCTCGGGTAACGACAAAGCCCATGAGGAGGGACGCCCATGCTGCGACGCACGATGTTGGCCGCCGGACTTGGCCTGCCGGCGCTGATCCACACCCGCTCCGGCCAGGCCCAGGCCACCGGCGGTGCCTGGCCGAACCGCGCCGTGACCATCGTGGAGGGCTATCCGCCCGGCGGCGTCACCGACCTCGCTTCCCGCGCCGTGGCGGAGCGGATGGCCCGCGAACTCGCCGTGCCGGTGGTGGTGGACAACCGGCCGGGTGCCGCGACCTCCGTCGCCGCCACCTATGTCGCCCGGTCGCGGCCGGATGGCTACACGCTGGCGATGGGCACCACGACGCTCGCCATCAACCAGACGCTCCAGCCCACGCTGACGCCGCGCGATCCGGGGCGGGAGCTGGACCCGATCGGCATGGTGTTCCGCACGCCCTTCATCCTGCACGTCCACCCTTCCATCCCCGCCCGGACCACGGCGGAGCTGATCGACTACGCCAAGGCCAATCCGGGCAAGCTGCTCTTCGCCTCCCCGGGCACGGGCGCCGTCAGCCATCTGTGCCTGGAGCTGTTCAAGGCGCGTGCCGGCATCGATATCGTCCATGTCCCCTATCGCGGCGGCGCGCCGGCGGCGCTGGACCTGCGGGCCGGCCGCGTCCACGCCATGTTCCAGGCGCCGCAGGAAGCCGCGCCGACGCTGCGGGAAGGCGCGACGCGCGGCCTTTCCGTCACGGCGCCGACCCGGCTGGCGGACTATCCCGCTTTGCCGCCGATCAATGAGATCATCCCGGGCTTCGAGGTCTTCTTCTGGCAGGGCCTCTTCGCCCCTGCCGGCACGCCCGCCGCGGTGATCGAACGCGCCGGCGCCGCGCTGCGCGCCGCGACGGATGATGCGGCAAATCGCGCCCGCCTGGCGGAGCAGGGCGTCGAACTCGTGTCCGGCGATGCGGAGATGCTGCGCCAGACGCTGGCGGCCGATACGGCGCGCTGGGGCAGCGTGATCCGCGATGCCGGGATCAAGCTGGAATAGGGGCCGCGCGACCTCTCCCCCAGCCACTCCCTCAGGACCGGATCATGTCGCTCAGCAACCTCACCTCCCGCATTTCTGGCTTCCACCGCATGACGATGGAGGAGCGGCTGGCGGCGGTCGCAGCCTTCGCGGGCCTCGATGATGCCGCCGTCGCGCAGCTTGGCCGCGGCGGCAACATCGACGCGCATCTTGCCGACCACATGATCGAGAACACGGTCTCCACCATCGCCATTCCCGTGGGCGTGGCGACGAACATGAAGGTGGATGGGCGGGACGTGCTGGTGCCGATGGCGACGGAGGAATCCTCCGTCGTCGCCGCGGTCTGCAACTCCGCCCGCCAGTGCTATGACAGCGGCGGCTTCGTCACCTCGGTCAGCGGCAACCTGATGATCGCGCAGGTGCAGCTGGTCGGCGTGCCCGATCCCGGCCATGCGCGTATCCGCATCCTGGAACACCGGGAGGAAATCGCCGCGATCTGCGATGGCTGCGACCCGATGCTGGTGAAGCTCGGCGGCGGCTTCCGGGATGTCGAAGTGCGCGTCGTGCCGTCCCAGGGCGGGCCGATGGTGGTGACGCACCTCATCATCGACACGCGCGACGCGATGGGCGCCAACACCGTCAACACCATGGCGGAGACGCTGGCGCCCTCCATCGAGCAATGGACCGGCGGCAAGGTCTTCCTTCGCATCCTGTCCAACCTGGCGGATCGCCGCCTGGCACGGGCACGGGCGGTCTGGCCGGTGGAGGCGATCGGGGGTGCCGCGGTGCGGGACGGCATGATCGCCGCCTACCACTTCGCGGAGGCTGATCCCTACCGCGCCGCGACGCACAACAAGGGCATCATGAACGGCGTCTCCGCCGTGGTGCTCGCGACCGGCAACGACACCCGCGCGGTGGAGGCGGGCGCCCATGCCTATGCCGCCCGCCATGGCCGCTACACCAGCCTGACGACCTGGGAGGTGACGGCGGATGGGTCGCTGGCGGGGATGCTGGAGATGCCGATGCCGGTCGGCCTGGTGGGCGGCGCCACGAAGATCCATCCGACGGCGCAGGCCTGCCTGAAGATCCTCGGTGTGAAGACCGCGGCCGACCTGGCGCGGATCATGGCCGCGGTCGGACTCGCGCAGAATTTCGGGGCGATCAAGGCGCTGGCGACGGTTGGCATCCAGCAGGGCCACATGGCGCTGCATGCGCATAACGTGGCGATCGCCGCGGGCGCGACGGGGGCGGAGGTCGAGAAGCTGGCCGCGCTGCTGGTCGCGCGTCGCCAGGTGCGGCCGGATGTGGCGGCGGAGGAACTGGCCAAGCTGCGGGCGGGCTAGCCATCCGCCGCGCCACCGCGAAGGATGCACGCGGCGGCGGGCGCAGGAGGTCATGGGAGCAAGGCCGACGACACGGGGGCAGGAGATCGTCGACCGCATCGCCGATGCGATCGAGCGTGGCCTGCTGAAGCCCGGGGAGAAGCTGGCTTCCGTCCGGCGCGCCGCGGAGGATCACGGCGTTTCCAAGAACACCATGGCGGAGGCCTATGATCGCCTGGTCGCCTCCGGCCATCTGGAGCCGCGGCGGGGCGCTGGCTACTTCGCCGCCGCCACGGCACGCCCCGCCCGCGCCCGCGTGCCGCCACACCTGGCGGAGGCGATCGACACCGTCTCTCTGCTGCGGGAACAGCTGGAGGCGCAGCACAAGGTCCGGCCCGGCGATGGTCGCCCGCCACCCGGCTGGATGGAAGGGTCCGAGCTGTCCGCGCAATTCGCGGGCGGCAAGTGGCGACCGGGTGGCAGCCTGGAACATGGCTATGGCAGTTCCTGGGGCTTCCTGCCGCTGCGGGAACGCATCGCGCTGTCGCTGGTCGAACGCGGCGTCTCCTGCGCGCCCGACCAGGTGCTGACGACGATGGGCGCCAACCACGCGCTCGACCTCGTCATCCGGCACATCGCGGAGCCCGGCGACACGGTGGTGGTGGATGATCCCGGCTACTACCCGCTGTTCGGCAAGCTGCAACTGGCCCGGCTGCGGGCCGTCGGCGTTCGGCGCCTGGCGGAGGGCCCGGATCCAGACGAGTTGGTGGCGCGGCTGGCGCAGCACCGGCCGAAGGCCTTCTTCACGCAGTCGCTGGCGCACAACCCCACCGGCGGCACGCTGGCGCCGGCCATCGCCCATCGCGTGCTGGCCGCGGCGGAACGGCATGGCGTGACGATCGTGGAATGCGATCCTTTCGCGGACATCCTGCCCGCGGCCAGCACGCGACTGGCAGCGCTGGACGGTCTGCGTCGCGTCATCAGCATCGGCACCTTCTCCAAAACCCTCTCGGCATCGCTGCGCGTGGGCTATGTGGCGGCGGCGCCGGCCGTGGTTGCGGCGCTGAACGACCTGAAGATGCTGACGGTCGTCTCGACCTCCACCTATGCGGAGCGCTTCGTCGCGCATCTCATCCAGGGCGGCCACTACCTGCGGCACCTGCGCCGCCTGCGGCAGCGGGTGGAGGCGGCGACGGCGCTGGCGGTGCGGCAGTTGGGGGAAGCCGGCTGGCCGGTGGCGCCGCCAGCGGGGGGCGGGCTCTATCTGTGGGTGCCTTTCCCGGCGGGCCTGGACGAGGCCGAGATCTGCCACCGCGCCTCGGCCGAGGGCATCTTCCTCGCACCCGGCTCCATCTTTCGGCCGGAGCGGGGGGCGGAGGGGCAGGCCGCGATGATGCGGGTGAACGTGGCCTATGCCAGCGATCCTCACTTCCTGGCGTTCCTGGCGCAGGCGGCGTCACGGCGGTGACGGGCCGGCGAGGTCGCGCTGGGGGGCAGATCGTCGACGCTGTTGTATGCGATTGGTATCCCACCTAGGCTGACCGGTGTCCGGTCCATGGCCGGACCCATCATGGCGAGGAGACACCGCATGCCTATCGGGAGTCTGGCTGTTTCACGCCGCGCGCTGCTCGCGGCCAGCGGCCTCGCCGCGCTGCCGGCGCGCGCGCAGGGCGCGTGGAAGCCGGCGCGGGAGGTGAGGATCCTCTGCGGCTTCGCGCCCGGTGGCGCGGGCGACCTGCTCTGCCGGCTGATGGCCGATGCGCTGCGCGCCCAATGGGGCCAGACGGTGATCGTGGAGACGCGGTCCGGCGCCGGCGGCATCATCTCCGCCGAGGCCTGCGCGCGGGCGGCGCCGGATGGCCATACGGTGGTGCTGGCGACGATGGCGATGCTCACCGTCTCCCCGCAGCTGCCCGGCGTCACCATGCCGATCAACATGGAGACGGAGCTGACGCCGATCGCCAGCCTGGCGGGCATCTACAAGATCCTCGTGGCCTATCCGCAGGCGCCCTTCCGGGACGTGCCAAGCCTGATCGCGCATGCGCGGGCCCATCCGCAGGCGGTGGCCTATGGGTCGGCCGGCGTCGGGTCCAGCCCGCATCTGGCGGCGGAGCTTTTCGCGCGGCAGGCGGGCGTGGAGCTGACCCATGTGCCCTATCGCGGCGGCGCACCGGCCATCACCGACCTGGTGGCGGGCCGGATCGGCTTCATGATCGGCAACATGCCGGAGTTCCTCGGCCAGATCCGCGGCGGCGGGCTGCGCGCCATCGCCTTCGGGGGCAGCACCGCGGCGCCGGCGCTGCCGGACCTGCCCCTCATCAAGCAGTGGCTGCCGGGCTACGATGTCAGCAACTGGTTCGGCTTCTGCGGCCCCGGCCGGCTGCCGCCGGAGATCCTGGCGGCGTGGAACGCCGCGCTGCAGGCGGCGCTGGCCGATCCGCCGACGCGGGCGCGCATGGTGGAGGCCGGGATGGAGATCATGGGCGGCCCCGTCGCCAGCTTCACCAACCTGATCGCCGCCGACCGGCAGCGCTGGGGCGGCGTCATCCAGGCGGCTGGCATCCGTGGCGATTGATCCCACCCCGCCGGAGGCCGTGCGGGCCCGGCTCGAGGAATTCCGCGCGCGCCGCGGCTATGTCCTGCCGCACCAGGGCGCGATGGCCGCGGCGATGCCCGACCTGCAGGACGCCTATGGCGTCATGTACAAGGCGCTGACGCTGACGGAACGGCACCTCGACCCCTTCGAGAAGGAGTTCGTCTGGCTCGCCATCCTGACGGCGGCGGAGGAGCATGTGGGCACGCACCATGTGGACCTGTTCTTCCGCACGGGCGGCACCGGCCCGCAGGCGGAGGCGGTGTTCCGCCTGGTGGCCTGGGCGCGGGGCGCGGAAACCTTCGGCTTCCTCGACCGGCATTGGCAGGGCTACTTCCCCGAGGTGCCGGCGGCCGCCGCGTACCGCGCGGGCACGGCGGCGCTGATCGCGGGGCTCGACGTGCCGGCGCCGCTGGCGCGGCTGGCGCTGCTCGGCATCCATGCCGCGCGGGGCGCGCATTGGCCGCTGACCGCCGACCTCGAGGCCGCCTATGGCGAGGCGGTGCCGGAGCCGAAGATGGCGGAGGCGATGAGCCTGGCCATGTGGCCCTGCGGCGTGAACCGGTTCCTGGAGGCGTGTGGCGTCTGGCTGGCGCTGCTGCGGAGCGGCCGGGTCGAGCCGTCTCCGGCCTTTCGCGCCTGGGCGGAGACGCCGGGGCAGGACGGTTTCGTGCTGGCGCCGCGCGGCGGCTGATGGCCGGCTGGCGCCCTGCGGCCGTGTCTTCCTGCGATGTCAGGGAAGTGGCTGGGGGACCTGGATTCGAACCAAGACTGCCCGAGTCAGAGTCGGGAGTTCTACCGTTAAACTATCCCCCACCAGCGGGGCATCGGCGTGCCGTCCGTGGCGTGGCGGCGAGGTAGCATGATGGTCGGGGCTCGGCAACTGCCCCCCGGACGCGCGATCGACACCGATAAGGGCGGGCTGGTGGGGGCCTGTGCACGCCTCGCCGTCATCGAATTGCCTTGCCCCGGCGGCGCCATCGCCGGATCATGCTGGAAGCCCGCCCGCCGCCACCCATGGCCGGGGCGGGCGCCCGGACCATGATGACGAAGGATGCGCACCAGGCGGCCGACGCCGCTCCACCCCCCGAGCCCTGCGGCGCCCTGCCGCCGGTGGGGGTGGCGCTGCGCCCGCGGGATGGCGCGATGGCCTGCGGATCCCGGGCCTATGCGGCGCTCGACCTCGGCACCAACAACTGCCGCCTGCTCGTGGGCACCCCCGCGCCGGGCGGCAATTTCCGGGTCGTGGACAGCTTCAGCCGCATCGTCCGGCTGGGGGAGGGGCTGGGCGCCACGGGCAACCTCTCCGACGCCGCCATGGACCGCGCGGTCGTGGCACTGCGCGCCTGCGCCGAGAAGCTCGCCCGCCGGCCGGTCCGCGCCCTGCAGGCGGTAACGACCGAGGCCTGCCGCCGCGCCGCCAACGGCGCCGCCTTCCTGGCCCGGGTGGAGCGCGAAACCGGCCTCCGGCTGCGCGTCATCTCCCCGCGGGAGGAGGCGGAACTCGCCATGGAATCCTGCGCGCCGCTGCTGGAGCCTGGGGACCGGCGGGCGCTGCTGTTCGACATCGGCGGCGGATCGACCGAGATCGCCTGGATCCGCACCCATCCCGGCCGCCAGGTGCCGGAGCTGATCGGCTACATCTCCGTCCCCGTGGGCGTGGTCACGCTGTCCGAACGCTGCGGCCCCTCCTGCTTCACGGAAGCCGGCTTCCACGCCGTGGTGGATGAGGTCGCGGCCAGGCTGGCCGGGTTCGACGCGGTGCATTGCATCGGGCAGGAGATCAGGGCGGGCGGCGTGCGGCTGATGGGCACCTCCGGCACCGTGACCACGTTGGCCGGGGTGGCGATGGCGCTGCCCCGCTACCGGCGGCCGCTGGTGGATGGGCAGACGCTGGAGGCCTGCGTGGCCGACCAGGCGCTGGGGGACCTCTTCGCCCTCGGGCGGGATGGGCTGGCGGCGCATCCCTGCGTCGGGCCGGACCGGGTGGATTTCGTGCTGCCGGGCTGCGCCGTCTATGCCGCCATCCGGCGCGTCTGGCCCGTGCCGCGGCTGACCGTCGCCGACCGCGGGTTGCGGGAGGGGATCCTGCTCCGCCTCATGCGCGCGGACCGGATGGCGGCGGCGAAGCGGCCGGTGCCGCGTGGCTGGCACGGAACCGCCTGAGGGCGTATGGCCCGCCCATGGCGAAGACACCCGGCGGCAAGCCACCCTCCTCCGTTCCCGGCCGGCAGCAGAACAAGGCAGGCACCAGGCCGGCGGATCGCGCGCTCAAGACCCGGCTCCGCACCGCGGAGGGGCGGACCATCGGCAGCCAGCGCTGGCTCGAGCGGCAGCTGAACGACCCCTATGTGAAGGAAGCCAAGGCGCGCGGGCTGCGCAGCCGGGCCGCCTTCAAGCTGGAGCAGATGGATGACAGGTTCCGGCTGCTGAAGCCGGGCAGCCGCGTGGTGGACCTCGGCGCGGCGCCGGGGGGCTGGACGCAGGTGTCGCTGGCGCGCGGCGGCGCACAGGCCAAGGTCGTGGCGATCGACCTGCTGCCGGTGGACCCGATCCCGGGCGCCATCCTCATCCAGGGCGATTTCCAGGACCAGGCGGCGGAGGATGCGGTGCTGGCCGCGCTGGACGGCCAGGCCGACCTGGTGCTGTCCGACATGGCGCCCAACACCACGGGCCACAACGCGACCGACCACCTGCGCATCATGGCGCTGGCGGAGATCGCGCTGGATTTCGCCCGGCGCGTGCTGGCGCCGGGCGGCGGCTTCGTCACCAAGGTCTTCGCCGGCGGGTCGGAGAAGGAGTTCCTCGCGACCCTCAAGCGGGACTTCGCCCAGGTGCGCCACGCCAAGCCCCCCGCCAGCCGGAAGGACAGCGCGGAGCTCTACGTGGTCGCGACCGGGTTCCGGGGCTAGAGCACCAGGTCCGCTACCGCCTGCGGCACGGGCTGGCTGGTCAGCACGGCGATGTCGAGCGTGCCGTCGCTGTCGGCATCGAGGCGATAGAGCGTGTTGTTGTTCACCAGCTCCGCCGTGCCCGGCACCTGCAGCGGCACCAGCGCATTCGGGTCGTCGCGCTCGCCGCTTGCCAGATATCCATCGGCGATGGGGCGTCCCAGCGCATTGGCGACGAGGGCGAAGCCGCTCACCTCCTCCGGCGCGCCGCGGACGCCGGCGTTATAGAGCGTGGCGTCCGGCAGCGTGCGCAGCAGCGAGGTGACGTTGACATGCGCATCCGCCGCCGTGACGGCGATCGGGTTGCCATTCGCGTCCACGGCCTGGAAGGAGAGGCTCTCCCCGATATGGCTGCCGATGCGGCTGATCAGGTCGCCCTGCGTGCGGATGTTGAGCGCGTTGATGACGGAGAGCGCCCCGGCATCGAGGCTGCCGCCATTCAGCGCCTCCGCCGCGTCGCGCCCGCCCAGCGCATCGACGGTGATGAGCTTCACCGCCCCCGGCGCCACGGGCTGGCCGGTGGCGAGCAGCGCCTCCGCCGCCTCATGGGCCGCGACCTGGGCGACGGCGCCGCCAAGGCTCGGGCCGACGAACTGGATGCCGCGGCCGAGCGCCAGCTGCGCCTGCACCGCGTCCGCGATCATCTCCTGGAAGGCGGCGGAGCGGACCTGGATGCCGCCGAGATCGACCGCGGCCACGGTATCGGCGATGGAGCCGACCTCCAGCCCATCGATCACGAAGATCATCGGCCCGCCATCGGCCGGCAGGACCTGGATGGCGGAGAAGCCGCTGTCATTGTCGTTGTACTGCTTGTTGACGGCGAAATCGTAGCCGCGCACCTGCATGGCGATGGCATCGGGGCCGAGGGTGTGGACGACGCGCGCGGTGGCGGAGAGCGCGGCGCCGACCTCGACCTGGATCTGCAGGAAGTCGGACAGGCCGGTGCGCACCTCGCCGGTCGAATCGGGGCCGCGATACTCCGGCGGCAGGCGGTCGATCAGCCCCTCCAGCCTGGCGAAGTTCAGGTCATCGAGGTTGCTGACGAAATCGAGGATGGCGTCGGGGGCCGGCAGGCGGGAGATCTCGTCGATCAGGTCGGTGACGTCGATCGCGGCCGCGGTATCCGCCACCTCGGCCGGCTGGGGAATCTCGATGGGGCCGGTCACGTCGGTGACGCTGTCGCGGATGGTCTCGCCCGCCTCGGTCAGGGCGTCCTCGATATCCTCGGGGAGGGTGAAATTCAGGCTGCCGGACATGGCGCGTCGGTATCCTCTGGCTTGAATGGTCCGGCCCCCCAACGCCGCAGGACCGCGCCGCGTTCACCCGCCTCCGCATCGGGCCCCGCGCCGGATGCACGCGTGACACCTCTGTCATGCATACGTCGCCGTATCACCCTGGACGCGGCAGGCGCTTCCGGTGTAGGCGGGGCCGCCAAGGTTGCGGATCGAAAGAGGCTCCCGCCATGGCGCGCTCCCCCGAGGCTGTTTCATCATCGCTGGCGCTGCCGCGCTTCGAGGAGGCCTATGCCTTCGACGACGTGCTGCTGGTGCCCGCCTATTCCACCGTGCTGCCGGCGGAGACCGATACGCGCACGCGGCTGACGCGGGAGATCTCGCTCAACATCCCGCTGGTCGCCGCCGCGATGGACACGGTGACGGAAGGGCCGATGGCGATCGCCATGGCGCAGGCCGGCGGCATCGGCGTGATCCACAAGAACCTCTCGCCCGAGGAGCAGGCCGCGCAGGTGCGGCGGGTGAAGAAGTTCGAATCGGGCATGGTGGTGAACCCGCTGACCATCCATCCCGACCAGACGCTGGCCGAGGTCCGCGCGCTGCAGGAGAATCACCGCATCAGCGGCATCCCGGTGGTGGAGCGGGACAATGGCCGGCTGGTCGGCATCATCACCAACCGCGACGTGCGCTTCGCCACCGATCCGAACCTGCGCGTCTATGAGCTGATGACGCGGGAGGGCCTGGTGACGGCGGATGCGGACGTCACGCCCGAACGCGCCCGCGCGCTGCTGCACAAGCACCGGATCGAGAAGCTGCTGGTGGTGGACGACCAGTTCCGCTGCGTCGGCCTCGTCACGGTCAAGGACATGGACAAGGCGCAGGCCAATCCCTCCGCCGTGAAGGATGCGATGGGCCGGCTGCGCGCCGCGGCGGCCACGGGCGTCGGCGAGGATGGCTATCGCCGCGCGCAGCTGCTGGTGGAGGCGGAGGTCGATGTCATCGTCGTCGATACCGCGCATGGGCATTCCGGCGGCGTGCTGCGCGCGATCGAGCGCATCAAGAAGCTGTCGAATTCCGTGCAGATCGTGGCCGGCAACGTGGCGACGCCGGAGGGCGCGCAGGCGCTGATCGAGGCCGGCGCCGATGCGGTGAAGATCGGCATCGGGCCGGGATCCATCTGCACCACGCGCATCGTGGCGGGCGTGGGCGTGCCGCAGCTGACGGCGGTGATGGAAAGCGCCATCGCCTGCCGCGAGAAGGGCGTGCCCTGCATCGCCGATGGCGGCATCCGGTCCTCCGGCGACATCGCCAAGGCGATCGCCGCCGGTGCCGACTGCGTCATGATGGGCAGCGTCTTCGCCGGCACGGACGAGGCGCCGGGCGAGGTTTTTCTCTATCAGGGCCGGTCCTACAAATCCTATCGCGGCATGGGCAGCCTCGGCGCGATGGCGCGGGGGTCGGCCGACCGCTACTTCCAGGCCGAGGTCAGCGACAAGCTGAAGCTGGTGCCGGAGGGCGTCGAGGGCCGCGTCGGCTACAAGGGGCCGGTCGGCACCGTGATCCACCAGATGGTGGGCGGGCTGCGCGCCGCCATGGGCTATACGGGCAGCGCCACCGTGCCGGACCTGCAGAAGAACGCCCGCTTCCGCCGCATCACCAATGCGGGGCTGCGCGAGAGCCATGTGCATGACGTGGCGGTGACGCGGGAGGCGCCGAACTACCAGCTGGAGGGCTGATCCGGCCGCCCCGCCGCAACGCCTTGATATCGCCTGATACTACGAATTAGGCGTCTTTAGCCGATTATGCCGTTTATGTGCCTTTAGCACCGTTTTTCGTGCCCCCCGGCCGCGACCGCCGGGGGGCGGGCGGGGCTTCGGGCGCGGTTCGGCCGGTGGTGTCTGGAACATAGCAGGAACGAGGGGGCGGGGCCAGGGTTTTCTGGGCCGGGCTTCCGGTCCTCAGAGGCTGATCCAGCAGGCGAGCTGGCGTTCGGCCAGGCGGGCGCAGAAGCGCTCGGCTTCCTCCCGGTTCGCGAAGCCGGCCAGGCGCAGGCGGAAGATCGGCGGCGCGTTCTCCCGCTCCACCCGCAGGATGAGGGGCGTGCGGCCGGCGGCGAGGTCCGGCAGGCGGGCGGCGAAATTGTCCCAATGGCGCTGGGCCTCGGCTTCGCTGCCCGCGGCGGTGATCTGCACGCGCGGGCCGCCGGGGGGCGCGGGGCGGGCGGGGGTGGGGCCTGCCTCCGCCGAGGTGGCGACGGCGTCGCGGCGGGGCGGCGCGGGCCTTGGCGCCGGCGCGGCTTCGGGCGCGGCGGCCAGGGGTGCGGGCGGCGGTGCGGCCGGGCGTGCCGGGGCGGCCGCCACGGGCGCCGGGCGGGCGGCGGGCGCTGGTGCGGGTGGGGGTTCGGCCACGGGGGGTGGCGGGGCGGTGACGGGCTCGGGCGCCACGGGCGGGGGTGCCGCAACGGCAGCGGGTGCGGCCGCGGCGGCGACGGCTTGGCGGGATGGCGTGGCGGGCGCGGCTGCGAGGGCGGCGGGCGCCGGCGCGGCGGCGACGGGCCCAGGCGCGACGGGCGGAGGTGTTGCCGGTGCCGCGACGGCTGCGGGCTCTGGCGTAGCGGCGACAGTTGCGCGGGACGGCGCGGCGGCGACGGCTGGGCGGGACGGCGCGGCTGGCGCGGGTGCGGCGACGGTGGGCTCGGGCGCCAGGGGCGGGGGTGCCGAAACGGCAGCGGGTGCGGGCGCAGCGGCGACGGCTTGGCGGGATGGCGCGGCGGGCGCGGGCGCGGCGATGGCGGGCTCAGGCGCCAGGGGCGGGAGTGGGGGCGGTGCCGCAACGGCCGCGGGCGCGGCGGCCACGGCGGGGGCTGCGACGGCGAGGATGGGCTCCGGCGCGGCGGCAGCGGTTGGGCGGGACGGCGCGGCGGCCACGGCGGGGGCCGCGACGGCGAGGATGGGCTCCGGCGTGGCGGCAACGGTTGGGCGGGACGGCGCGGCGGCTGTGGCGGGCGCGGCGACGGCGAGGATGGGCTCGGGCGCGGCGGCCACGGGCACCGGCGGTGTCGCGGCGGCGGCGGGCGCGGGCGCGGGGGGCGCGGCGGTCAGGAGGATCGGCGCGCCCACCGGGGCGACCGGGAGGGGCGGCGGCGGTTCCGCCGCGTCGGAGAGGTCCAGCAGCCGGATGCGCGTGACGCCGCCGCGGCCGGGCAGGACCGGCGGCAGCATGATCCGGTCCTCGGGCACGGCCGGGGCGGCGCTTTCCGCCAGGGCGGCCGGGGCGGGGGGCGCGGTGGCCACGCAGGCCGCCAGGGGCACCAGCAGGGGGCAGGCCAGCAGCAGGCCGCGCAGCCCGGGCCCCGCCTGGCGCCTGGCCGGCGCCGGGCCGTGCCTCTCCTCCTGCCGATCGCTGCCTGTCATGCGCGCTGGCCCGGAGCCTCCTGCCACGCGCGCATCATGGCGAAGCGCGGCGGGCGGCGCTACCGGCCTCGTTGCAACGGGGGGCGAGGGTGGTCGCCCCCCTGCAAGCCGGTCAGCGGCGCTGCGGCGGGATTTCGCTGATCCGCAGCGTCGCGCGCTGGGGGGCGCCGCGCTCGAAGGTGCCGACCCAGATGTTGTAGTTCCCGCTCTGCGGGTTCTGGATGACGATGCCGGGGTTCACGCCATCGAAGTCGTCGTTGCAGATCCAGCGGCCGGAGGCGTCGTTGATGACCAGCGTGGTGTCCACATTGGCGACGACCGAGATGTAGAGCGGGTACTGGCCGGAGGTGTAGTTCAGGTCCACGTCGGGCTTGGAGAAGTCGATCCAGCCCGCGCAGTCCGGGCCGATCCCGGTCGCTTCCCGGTCCCCGCCGGCTTCCACCTGCACCTCATGCGGATCGGGCTCGAACCCCGCGCGGAGGTTGGCGGTGGCGTAGCGCGGCTGGGCGCGCCAATCCGGCGTGGCGGAGGGCGCGGGCCCCTTCTGCTGCGCCAGCACCCCGGCCGTGGCCATGACCAGCATCACGCCGGCGGCGGCGATCGTCCTCAGCATCGTATTTCCCTCTGCGGCGCGCTGGATGCACGCCCGGCGCCAGATGAACCCGGCCCGGGGGCGTGCCGCAAGGGGCGCGCAACCGATTGAAACACATCGCGCCTTGGTGATCGGGGGCGCTGATCCGCGGGCCCGCCGCGGCCGTATGGCGCAGGCGGCATGCCGGTGCTTGCCGCCGGCGCCCCGCGGGGCGACCATCGGATGGAGGAAGGACAACTGACGACCATGGCATCCCCCCCGGCGCCCCGGCCCACCCCGGTCGGCGCCTGCGTCTTCGACGCCTATGGCACGCTGCTCGACGTGCATGCGGCGGTCGGCCGGCATGCCGCGCGGATCGGGGGCGGCAGGGCGCCCGCGCTGTCCGCGCTGTGGCGGGCGAAGCAGCTGGAATACTCCTGGATCCTCTCCCAGACCGGCGACTACGAGGATTTCGAGGCGCTGACCGAGCGCGCGCTGGATGTGGCGCTGGCCACGCAGGGCATCGCCGATCCCGGGCTGCGGCATGCGCTGCTGGCGGCCTACCGGGAACTGGACGCCTTCCCGGATGCCGCGCCGGCGCTGGCGGCGCTGCGGGCGAAGGGGGTGGCGACGGCCATCCTCTCCAACGGGTCGCCGGGCATGCTGGCGGCGGCGGTGGGCGCGGCGGGGCTGGCGCCCTGGCTGGATGCGGTGCTGTCGGTGGACGACATCCGCCTCTACAAGCCCGCGCCCCGCGTCTATGCGCTGGCTGCCATGCGCTTCGGCTGCGCGCCGCGTGACATCGTCTTCGTTTCGGGCAATGCCTGGGACGCCTATGGGGCGGCGCGCTTCGGCTGCCGCGTCCTCTGGCTGAACCGTACGCCCCAGCCGGAGGAGTACGGGCTGGACCGCCTGGCGGAGGGGCGCATCTCGACCCTCGCCGAACTGCCTGATCGGATTCTCGCATGACAATGAGTTTGAGCCGCCGCGACCTGCGGCCCGGAGGGCCGAGCGGCCGAATGGCCGCCGCCGCCTATGCGGCGGAGCCAAGGGCCGCGGATGCGGCCCGCCCGGCGTTTGAGGGGCACGAAGGCTTTGCCTTCGTGCAGGCACAATGACACCCGCCGCGCGGCTTGCCGCCGCGATCGACCTGCTCGCTGCCGTCGAAGCCTCCCCGCGCCGTCCGGCCGACGGCATCGCCAATGATTTCTTCCGGGCCCGCCGCTACATCGGCAGCTCGGACCGGCGGAACGTCTCCGACCGCGCCTGGGGGGTGATCCGGCAGCGGCTGCGCCTCGCCTGGCATTTCGAGCAGGTGGGGGAGGCGCGGCCGGGCGCGCGGCTGCTGGTGGCCGGGCACCTGCTGGTGGCGGAGGGCTGGCTGCTGGACGGCATCGCCCAGAACTTCTCCGGCGAGCGCTTCTGCGCCGGGCCGCTGACGGAGTTCGAGCTGGCGGTGCTGAAGAAGCTGGAGGGCCGGCCGCTGCTGCACCCCGACATGCCGGAGGGGCCGCGGCTCAACCTGCCGGACTGGGCGCTGCCGGGGCTGCGCGCCCGGTTCGGGGAGGGGCTGGCGGCGGAGGCCGCGGCGATGGAGGAGGCGGCGCCGCTCGACCTGCGGGCCAACCTGCTGAAGGGCACACGGGACGTGGTGCTGGCGGCGCTGGCGGGGGAGGGCGTGCCGGCCACGGTGACGCCGCTCTCCCCCTGGGGGCTGCGGGTGGCGGACCGGCGGCCGGTGGGCGCGACCAAGGCCTATCTGGAGGGCCTGGTCGAGGTGCAGGACGAGGGCAGCCAGCTGATCGCGCTGCTGACCGATGCCAGGCCCGGGATGCGGGTGGCGGATTACTGCGCCGGCGCGGCGGGCAAGACGCTGGCGATCGCGGCGACCATGGACAACAAGGGCCACATCGTCGCCTGCGACGTCTCCGCGACGCGGCTGGAGGGTGCGGTGAAGCGTCTTCGCCGTGCCGGCGTGCACAATGCCGAACGCCATCTGCTGGCCGCCGGCGACAAGTGGCGGAAGCGGAACTCGAAGAAATTCGACCGGGTGCTGGTGGATGCGCCCTGCACGGGAAGCGGCACCTGGCGGCGCAACCCGGATGCACGCATCCGCACAAATGCGCGTGACCTGGCGGAGCTGGTGCTGAAGCAGGCGGCGATCCTGGACGATGCTTCAGAATTGGTGCGCCCCGGGGGGCGGCTGGTCTACGCTACCTGTTCGCTGCTGCCGGAGGAGGATGAGGTGCAGGTCGAGCGCTTTCTGCAGCGCCATCCCGACTTCGAGGCGGTGCCGGTCCCGGGCCTCTGGGCCGGGCTGGCGCCAGGGGCCGCGGCGCCGGTGGAGGCGGATTGCATGGCGCTCTCGCCCGCGCGGCACGGCACGGATGGGTTCTTCGCGGCCGTGATGCAACGGCGGGCGCCCTGATGCGGGGCGGGGGCGGGAGGGCCGCATGATCTGCATTCGCCGCGCCCGGCCGGGCGATGCCGCGGGGATCGCGGCGGTGCATGTGGCCGCCTGGCGCAGCGCCTATGCGGGGATCCTGGGCGACCGCTACCTGGCGGGCCTGTCGGAGCCGCGGCAGGCCGCCTTCTACCAGCGGGCGATCCTCGACCGGCGGGATGGGCATGCCGTCTTCGTCGCGACGGCGGGCGGCGGCGACCAGCCGGTGCCGGAGGGCGACCGCGCGGCGCCGGCGGAGGCGCCGGTGGTGGGCTTCGCCTCCGGCGGGCGGGCCAGGCGGCGCGGCCTGGCGGAGGGCGAGGTCGAGACGCTCTACGTGCTGGATGATTTCCGGGAGCGTGCCGTGGGACGGCGGCTGATGCGGGCCATGGCGGCGCATCTGCGCGCCATCGGCTGCAATTCGGCCATGGCCTGGGTGCTGGAGGACAATCCGAGCCGCTTCTTCTACCGCCACCTCGGCGGCCGGGTGGCGATGCATGAGGAGATCCGCGTCGCCGGCCAGGGGGTGGGGCAGGTGGCGATGGTGTGGGACCCCATCGACGTGCTGCTGGCGGCGACATTGACGGCGCCGGAGGGCAGCTAGTCCGGCTTCGCGCTTGCCCCCGCGCCGGGGTTGTGGTCATCACCCGCCATGACGCAGACCGACACCCTCCCCGACATCCCCGCCCGGCATGAGCGCATCCTGGTGCTCGATTTCGGGAGCCAGGTGACCCAGCTCATCGCCAGGCGGCTGCGCGAGAGCGGCGTCTATTGCGAGATCTGGCCCTTCAACGCGGCGCCGGAACAGCGCATCCGGGATTTCGACCCCAAGGGCATCATCCTCTCGGGCGGCCCCGCCAGCGTGACGGAGGGGGAGAGCCCCCGCGCGCCGGACTACGTCTTCGAATCGGGGCTGCCGGTGCTCGGCATCTGCTACGGGCAGCAGACGCTGGCGCATCAGCTGGGCGGCGTGGTGGAGGGCGGGCATGCCCGGGAATTCGGCCGCGCCTTCATCGACGTGACCGGCGACTGCGCCATCACCCAGGGCGTCTGGGCGAAGGGGGCGCGGGAGCAGGTGTGGATGTCGCATGGCGACCGCATCACGCAGCTGCCGCCGGGCTTCCGCGTGGTCGCTTCCAGCGAGGGCGCACCCTTCGCGCTGATCGCCAATGACGAACGCCACTACTACGGCACCATGTTCCACCCGGAGGTCGTGCACACGCCGCATGGCGCGCAGCTGCTGCGCAACTTCACGCACCTGGTCTGCGGCTGCCGCGGCGACTGGACCATGGGCGCCTTCCGCGCCGAGATGATCGAGAAGATCCGCGCCCAGGTCGGCACCGGCCGGGTGATCTGCGGCTTGTCGGGCGGCGTCGATTCCTCGGTGGCGGCGGTGCTGCTGCATGAGGCGATCGGCGACCAGCTGACCTGCATCTATGTGGATCACGGGCTGATGCGGGCGAACGAGTCGCAGCAGGTGGTCAGCACCTTCCGCGACCGCTTCAACATCAAGCTGGTGCACCGGGATGCCTCCGACCTGTTCCTCGGCCAGCTCAGCGGCGTCACGGACCCCGAGATCAAGCGCAAGACCATCGGGCGCCTGTTCATCGAGGTGTTCGAGGAGGAGCAGAACAAGGTCGGCGGCGCCGATTTCCTGGCGCAGGGGACGCTCTATCCCGACGTGATCGAGAGCGTCTCCGCGACCGGCGGGCCGAGCGTGACCATCAAGTCCCACCACAATGTCGGCGGCCTGCCCGAGGGCATGCGCATGAAGCTGGTGGAGCCGCTGCGGGAGCTGTTCAAGGACGAGGTCCGCGTGCTGGGCCGCGAACTCGGCATTCCCGAGGAGATCGTGGGGCGGCACCCCTTCCCGGGGCCGGGCCTCGCCATCCGCATCCCGGGCGAGGTGACGCGGGAGAAGGCGGACCTGCTGCGGAAGGTGGATGTCATCTACCTCGAGGAGATCCGCGCGGCGGGCCTCTATGACGCGATCTGGCAGGCCTTCGCGGTGCTGCTGCCGGTGCGGACCGTGGGCGTGATGGGCGATGGCCGCACCTACGACATGGCCTGCGCGCTGCGCGCCGTGACCAGCACGGATGGCATGACGGCCGATGTCTATCCCTTCACCATGGAGTTCCTGAGCCGGGTGTCGAACCGGATCGTGAACGAGGTGCGGGGCATCAACCGCGTGACCTACGACATCACGAGCAAGCCGCCGGGCACGATCGAGTGGGAGTAAGAAAAATTCCCTAAGATACTGAAATCAAAAAGGAAAAATCTTACACGCTAGTTTCACGCGGCCAAAATTTCCGTTGCTCTCCAACGGGTGCCTGCGCAATGTTGCACGGAAAGCTGCACAATCTTGCAGCTACTCCTTTCCGTAGTCGCCCGGGCACCCGCGCATGGTCATCAAAAAGCAGGAATTCAGCGAGGACGAGATCGTCATCTTCGAGGATGCCATCATCTACAAGCGCGGCGACTACTGGCAGTTCAGGCTGTGGCTGCGCAAGGAAGGCAAGTATGCGCGGCGCAGCCTCGGCACACGCAATCGCACCACCGCTATCGAGAAGGGCAAGGAGCTTTATCTTGAGCTTTTTGCCAACATCAAGCAGGGCAAGACTTACTTCTCCATCGACGCGAAGAAGGCCGTGGAGCTCTACGTCGCGCATCGTCGCAAGGACGTTGAGGCAGGGCTGATCGTGCCTGGCAGGCTCAGTACCATCAACTCACATCTCAAGAACTGGCTCGACTTCATCGGTCGCGACACCAAGCTGAAGGAGATGGAGCGCACGGACTGCGAGGGCTACTTCCATTTCCGCGTGAAGGGTGCTGGCCGAACGGCAGCGCGTCAGGTCACCGTGCAAAATGAGCAGAGCACCATCAACGCCATGATGGACTGGCTGTTTAAGCGCGGCGAGGCCCGTATCGATGGCTTTGATTTCCGCCGTCTGCCGCGCATCGACACGCGCGACGATGCGATCCGGCGCGCGACCTTCTACGACGAAGAAATCGCAGCCATCCATCAAGCCATCGACGGCTATTGCGATCGGGAACGTAACGCGTTGGACGAGCGGGAGTGGCTGATGCGCTGCGTCGCTGGGCAGTTTTTCCGCATGGCCGCGATGTCAGGTTTGCGCGTGGGTGAGCTAATGCAACTCACTTGGCACGATGTATGGTGGCGCGGGCATTGGTCCAAGAAGAAGGAAAAATACATCAATCTGGTGAACGTCATGGTTCGCGCCGGCACCAGCAAGGTGCGGAGAAGCCGTGAACTCTACTTCAAGGATGATGGATACCTGCGCGATTGGCGTGACATCGTTGCGCCCCGCTGGGCTGATGCCAGCGAGAAGGGCAAGCTGATCTTCTCCATCGATGGGAAGGCACCGATCACGAAGCGCGCGCTCTACTACCATTTCGATAAGGTGCTGGAGTTGGCCGGCATCCATCGCGAGGATCGCGAACTCGTGCCCTACAGCTTCCGCCACTATTTCATCACCGAGCGCATCACCGCAGGCCTAAGCTACCAGCAAGTGGCCGAGATGTGTGGCACGTCGGTTGCGCAGATCGAGCGCACCTATTTCCACCTCAACGACGACGCCCGCGTTTCACACGCGATCGCTGGGTACGAGATCGACGACGACGACCTGGAAGACCCCGCGGAGGACGCGGAGGACTGATACGGAACCCAAGTGCGCAGTTAGCTATCGCTTCTGCACGGGTAAGCGGAATGCTAACTTCATCTCTTGAAGATCCCAGACCGGGGTCTGCGCACATCCATCACCAAAGCCCGCAAATGTCAGATTGGAAATAGGAATAATTTCCTCTTTGTTATCTTCATTTTTGGAAGATAACGCGCAGCAGCGAAGTCCCGTTCGCGATAAACATGCTCTTTGCCGCGTCGCATCCCTCTTAGGTCGGTCTCCAACTGGGACAACTGGTGCAGCGCTTGGCAAATCCATCTATAAGTTGTTAGCCATGCTGCTCGGCCGCCACAGCCTTCTGCTCCACTGCCCCACCCCCGCAAAGCGCCGTTAGGTTGGCGCGTATGGAATGAGCCGCCATGCTATGTTTCATCGCGGCATGACGCTATCCTTACGCGCATATCATGAAGCCCGGTGACGGGCGCTACAGCAGAGGGGGAGGCAGATTAGACGGTGACCCAGAACTTCTTTGACCGCCCGACACTCGCCTCCCCGTATCAGTAACAAAGACAACGAAAAGCGGGGCATCTAAGGGCAGTGCAGCGAGGCTTCACTCAGTATCAGGCGAAGTACTTCGCCCACTTCCTGACACGGGAAGGTTTCGAGGACGGGGACGCGCTTACGCAGTCCCTCTCTTCCGCTCGCGTGGACCTAAATCCTCATCAGGTCGATGCCGCCATGTTCGCGCTGCGATCCCCCTTGTCCAAGGGGGTGCTCCTGGCCGACGAGGTTGGTCTTGGGAAGACGATCGAGGCCGCGCTTGTGCTCAGCCAGTATTGGTGGAGCCGCCAGAGAAACCTGCTTCTCATCGTTCCGGCCTCGCTGCGCAAGCAGTGGGCGACGGAGCTTATGGAGAAGTTCTCGCTTCCCTCAGAAATTCTTGACGCAAAGCGCCTGAAGGACATCACGGCCAGCGGGCACCCGAATCCAATTGGGCGGGCCGAGAGCATCGTCATCCTCTCTTACGAATTTGCCGCCCGCATGGCTTCCGCCATCCGGATGGTGCCGTGGCACCTGGTTGTGTTCGACGAGGCTCACAAGCTCCGAAACGTCTACCGCGCGGCTGAAACCTCGCGGGCTGCCGTCCTGCGGGACGCGCTTGCCGGTCGCCATAAGCTCCTGCTGACGGCCACACCGCTCCAGAACAATCTCATGGAGCTGTTCGGACTGATCAGCGTCATCGACGATACCTATTTCGGGTCCGAACAGGCATTCCGCGCAGAGTTCGGT
This sequence comes from Falsiroseomonas ponticola, assembly GCF_016805305.1. GTDB lineage: Bacteria > Pseudomonadota > Alphaproteobacteria > Acetobacterales > Acetobacteraceae > Falsiroseomonas > Falsiroseomonas ponticola. The sequence continues at coordinate 101,524 of NZ_JAERQN010000007.1, forward strand.
GGGCGGGAAGAGGTCGCCTCGCAGGCGCTCCTGGCACGCCGCCTTGAGCCGATCTGCAAGCGCACCCTGCGGCGTCAGGTGCAGAAGGCGGGTCTGATTAACTATACGAACCGCCTCGCCAAGACATTCGACTTCACGCCAGCCCGGCTGGAGACCGACCTCTACGACCTGATGTCGGCTTATCTCCAGAGAAGCGACACTATCGCCCTCGGCCAAAACGGGCGGCATCTCGTGACCTTGATGCTGCGGAAGATCCTCGGATCCTCGTCCTTCGCGGTGGCCCAGACCCTCGACAAGATGGTCAAGCGGCTTCAGGGCAAGCTGATCATCGACGACAAAACGCTCGACGATATCGATGGCTTCGCCGAGGAAGCGCCCACGCCTGGACTTCAGGCGCCAACTGCACCCCCGTTCAAGTATGCCAAGCCCGAGGAGATCGGGCTGGCCAAGACCGTCCTCAACGTCGTCCTGCCGCAGATCAGCAAGCAGGTGTCCTCCATCAAGGACCTTGAAGACCCAAAGATTGTACAGCGGATTGCCGATGCGGCGATGGCTGCCCAGAAGGCTGAGGACGGCTTGCTTTCCACGGTAACGCCGGAGCAGGCCAAGGCCGTGGCAGCGGAGGTCTGCAAGCAGTTCGTCCAGCGGACGATTGCCATTCCCATGCTGACGATCACGCCCGAACAACATGTATCATTCGGCTTCCGGCGCTTCGACGTCGACCTGAAGTCCTGGAACTACCAGCCGCTCTCGCGGGAGCTGCTGATCCAGATCCTCCGCACGGAGGAACGCAGCGTCATTTCCGGCGATGCCGGCGGCGAAACACCGTCACGGCTTGAAGATTATGTCGTGGCCAAGCTGATTGACGTGCCCGAGATCGACTACGACGCCCATGCCGACATCCTCTATGATCTGGCCGGGCAGGTGGTCGCCCACTTCCGGGCGAAGCATGCGGATGACGAGCAGGTCCGCTCGATCCTGCAAGGCCATGCGCGGCAGATCGCCGAAGCCCTCGTCGTCCAAATGAAGCGACACATGTGGCGTGAGCAGACCAACTACCGCGTCACGCAGGTATCCGCCTTTGATCAGCTGAAGCCGCAGACCTTCGATGGCAGCGGAAAGGATGCGATGCGGGACTATCGAAGCCCGCCCGAACGCCTCAGCGACATGAAGCGCTTCATCTTCGTTGGCTTCGAGAAGTCCTGCTACAGCATGGCCAAGTTCGATTCCGACCCGGAGAGGCGGATGGCGGTCATCCTGGAGCAGGACGCCTCCGTACAGCTTTGGATGAAGCCGGGGCCGAACCAGTTCAGGATTTACGACGAAGACAACGCGCCCTACCAGCCCGACTTCGTTGTTGAGACCGCCACCGACAAGCTGGTTATCGAAACGAAGCGTGCATCGGAGATGGCGAACCCGCTCGTCGTCAGGAAGGCTGATGCAGCTGCCTTGTGGTGCCACATCGCCAACCGTGCCAACGGCGAAGGCGTGGGCGATAAGCCATGGTCATACTTGCTTGTGCCGGAAACCGCCGTGCTGTCGAACGCCACCATAAGCGGATTGATGGCCTCTCACACGCGGTCGGTGGATGCTGATTTGCTGGCCCGATACGTCTTAACGGAAGCCGCATAATCGAAGTGCCTGTATGCGTGCATGGGGAGCGTCATTATCTTCATCTCCTGAAGCTGGCCGTTGGGGTTATTCCTTCTGACCGCCTTCCCCATGCACGAGCCATCGCGTCGTGAGCGAGATGACGCTTTGCATGAAAATGCATGACCCGCAGCGGCTACGCCTCCCCTGTGCTCGCAAGGGCCTCCCGTTGCCGCTGTTTCTCTGCCTTTCGAGCCTTGAGCTTCGCGACATGCTTCCGCCCCCATGCGACGTAATCCCATAGCAGCTTGCCGACCGTCGCATAGTTGAACTCGGGCCGGTTGGGATCAGGAGGTAACGGGTCAAGGCAAGGGAAGCGCCCACGCGCCGCGTGCTCGGACAGGAGATATGCGCGCCGCAGCTGCCTTGCCGTGACGATCTCCATCAGCCTGCGCTTGACGTCCTGGTCGTCGCTTCGGGGACGCTCAGGGTCGGTCCAATAATGCGGTGCGAGGCCCAGGTGATTGCCGACCTTGTAAAGCGGGGTCTTGGGCGATGAGGCGCGCACCAAGAGCGCGCGCATGGCCGTGGCCACCGTCCGCTCACGGATTTTGTTATCGAGGAGCTTGGCCTCAACGACCCCTTCCTGTGCGGTTTCAGGCCCGAGCTCCCGCTCGATCAGCTCTGCCACGGCACGCAGCATGCGCCGCCTGTCATGCGAGACGGGGATGGCCACCAGTACCGCCGCGGGCAACCCCTCGCTGGGCCTCTCCTCCGTGAGGTACTGATCAAGGCGGGTGAACACCTCGTTGACCTTGCCTTCATCGACCTGCTCCCCGTGGGTCAGCTTCAGTAGGCCGTGCACCCTGGGCTTCGCGGATGCGCCAAAACGAAACTGCGCGGTCCTGATCCACCAGTCATCGAAAAAGCAACGATAGACGCTGCCGAAGGCGGCGTAGGTGCGTTCGACGTCGGCGAAGTCGGCGGGCAGCGGGCGAGCGTCTCGTGCCAGCATACCCATGGCGATCCGATGGGCCAGCCGATAGCTCGGGCTGACCTGAAGGTACTCAAAAAGCTGAGGATATCGCCAGTCGAGGTCGATGCTGAGGTCATGGTCGCGCAGGCTGATGCGCGACAGGCGGACTAACTTCTCGGGCTTCCCCATGCCTCACCCTAACTCAAATCGCTCCGCTCATACCAGTTAGAAGCACTTTTCGGTTTCACCGGTCATCTTCCGTGCGTCGACGGCGGCCAAGGCGGCCCCGTCTCCCGGCCGCGATGGGGCGGCCGTGCCACGAAATGGAAGGATCGAGATCATGACGTACGAAGACCACGTGCAGCCGACCGAGCTCAACGGCGCCGCTCTCCTGGACACGCAGGTTAGCGCGATCAGTGAGGTGGCCGGGCCGGCCGTGCCCGCCGTCACCCGCACCGAGCTGGAGACCGCCATCAAGAGCGCCAGCACGGCCTATGTGTCCGCGCGCAACAACGCCGCCAATGCCGCTGCCACGGTCTACTACATCTGGCTCCACGCTTGCTCGGAGCACGCCAGCGCCGAAAATAAGCAGTGGTATGAAGGCAAGCGCGCCGGGCGGCAGGCCGAGATCACCGCGTGGAACGCCGCGCTCGATAAGGAAAAGGCCAAGGAGGAGGACGACAACAAGAAGAAGCTCAAGGCGCTGCGCGACCTCAAGCGTGCGGCGAACGACCCTGATCGCGTTCGTGATCTGGACGGCCAGATCACGGCGCAGCAGGAAGCCAGCAAGGAGCGCATCCGCGCGCTGACCAAGCGGCACAGGGTCAGCCTGGAAACGCGTGCCGACGCTGCCAAGTTCACCGAGATCACCAAGCTCGTCCTTGAGCTTGACCAGCCGAAGCAGTCGTCGCAGGTGAACCGCTTCGCGACCGTGGTGCAGTGGATCGAGAACAACTACGCCAAGGAAGCGCAGCCGAGCATCGAGAAGATCGCCAAGCACATCCTGGATCAGGGTGGCTTCGATAACGTTTACGAACACCAGCGGGATAGCAAGGGGAAGTCTTCCGAGACGAAGGCGGCTGCCAATCCTGCTGCCAGCAGCAAGAGCGGCGACGATGAGGCGCGGCAGGCGGTCGTCGACCACTTCCGAAACGTCGTTGCCAGTGCTGGTGCGCTGGCAACGCTGCCGCTCAACCAGCCGCGCGAAACGAATAGCCTGGTCGCGCTGATCGGTCGCGTTGGCAAGGATGGCGTCACCGTGATCAGCGAGGTCGGCATGCCTGTTGATAAGCTGCTCGACCTCTGCGTCGCCCAGCGCGACCAGACGCTGCTGCCCGGCGACGCCGGCTGCGAGTTCCTGGCCACGGCGTTGGCGGCGGGCAAGCTCGTGGAGGACGGTAACCGCGTCAGCAAGGGCGGCGAGATCAAGAAGATCACGCGCGAGCTTTCCATTCTGGCCAACCCCAATGGCGGCCGGCTCGTGATCTCCGCGCTCAACACCAATGTCTCGGTGGTGGTGCATGCCACGCCGAAGCAGGCCACTAGCGGCCTGCTGCGCCAGCCCGGCTGGTGGAAGCTTGAGCACGAGCAGGTCGCGCCGCTGGAGCAGCGCCTGGAGGATGGTATCGCGCGCAAGATGGTCACCCTGCGCATGGACGACACCCCGCGCGAGGTTGGCGCCAACCTGCTGCCGTCCCCGTTCGCCTGGGAAACGACGAGTGGCCCCTTGGCCACCAAGGGCGACACGACCGCCACCCTTGTGCATCCCTGGCTCGCCATGTCCCCCCACGAGATCAGGCCGCTGGACATCGAGGGCTTTTCCCCCGCAGGGACGGTCACGCTGTCGCGGAATGACCTGCTGGCGCTGGCCAAGGGCAGGATCGCCAACTGGCTGAACACCAACACCAAGGGTGCCGCGGAAAAGAAGAGCGCGCTGGCAACGGTGACGATCAGCCGGTCCATGCTCAAGGTCGAGAGCGTTGAGGAACCTGACCTGGTTCCCTGTGGCGGCAACATGAGGGGCACGGTCTCGCTGAAGTTCCGCCCCCGCGTGCTGGCCAAACCGGCGGCGCCCTTGCCATATCGGCGGTGAAATCACGCCGAGGCGCTAAATAACGCTATGAAGACCTATCGGATTACGGCGGCCATGACGCCGAAGCAGCGGGAGCGCGCCCGTGATGCCGTGCTTGCTGCCCTTTTTGCCGCGCTCGACGCGAAGCTGGTGCAGCGCCCATGCTGATACGCGAGATCGTGGACGCGCAGATCAAGCAGGTTGACGCGCAGATGGCCACGCTGCGCAAGCGCAAGCAGCAGCTCAGCGCGGACAGGGCACGGCAGCGGGCGAACGATGCCACGCAGCGCGCGCAGCATAGTCGCCGTGCAGCCCAGCTTGCCCAGCAGCGCGCGGCCAAGCCCACCTGACGCGCTGCGCTGGATTTCAAAAGTCTTGAGTTTGCAGCCCCGGACGGGCGCGGGCAGGACATAACAAAATTCGCGTTTTCATAGGTTTTGCCCTGCGGAGCGGCGCAGCTAACCCACTGTGATCATTGCGTTCAGCCCAAGCGTCTTTCAGGTCGTCCAGCCCAAACATCAGGAAATATGCTGCTCGCAGCTGAAACATGAGGTTTGGAGGAGCTGCGCATGCCGCAGGCGAAAGTGCTGTCGGGCAAGGAGCTGAGGCGCGTGTTGGATTACGTTGCCACGCGTCCGCACGCAGCGCGCAATAGGGCCATCATCCTGCTGACCCATTGGGCTGCGATGCGGATTGGCGAGGTCGCATCGCTGCGCGTTGGTGATGTCGTGGCCAGGAACGGCACGATCAGGACCGAGATACGGCTGGACGCTGCGCGCACGAAGGGCAAACACGCGCGCACGGTCTATGTCAACGATAAGCTCCGTAAGGAGCTGGCGGTCTACGTGAAGTCGTTGGGCGACATGCCAGGTGCAGATGCGCCCCTGTTCGCTACCCAAAAGCGAACGGCCTTCTCCGCTAACAGCCTGTGCCAGGCCGTGAACGTGATCTACGCGCGAGCTGGCATGGAGGGCGCGACCAGCCATAGCGGGCGGCGGTCTCTGATCACCGCGTTAGCTAGCAAGGGCGTGGGGGTGCGCGTGCTCGCCGCCATAGCGGGCCATCGAGACATTCGCGTCACGCAGGCGTACATCGACGTTAATGATGCCATGATGCGAGCAGCGGTTGAGCTGGCCTAGAAGCGGTCACGACGACACTAGGCATCGGTGAGCCGTGAGCCATTTGGTCAGGCGTCTGCCCTCCAGCCGCATGCAGCGCGAAACCAGCAGGAGACGGTGGCTGTACTTGTTATAGTGCGTTAAGCAGATGGCAATGTGATATGCTTTCTAGAACGACACCGATTCTCGGAGATGCATGTTGCCGCCACCTGTTAAGATGAGCTTATTCTTCGGCGCTGGGGCGGAGGTGGGCTATGACATGCCAACCGGGGGGCGCTTCGCTCTCGAAATTTTCCGTCGGCCTCTGGATGGCGAGCGTGAGATTTTCCAAAAAATGAGGGCGAGCATCAACCCGCTCTCCACTTACGCCACTAAGTGGCTTCCCAAGGATTACGCTAGCAAGCGCGTAAACGTTTTTGGCAAAAGCGAAAAGACCACCGTTTTCGAATCAAGCCTCGAGTACAAGCGTCACGAGATCAAGCTTCAGCTCGATAGATATGACGAACATGCCCTCTACTTGCTGCGTCAAAACGGGATCTCAGAGCGGGAGATCGATGATGAATTTGCGAAAAGCTTTGATGGCCGGCGCTTGGGTGCGCACACATTCGGCGGGGTAGTGCGCTTGAATGACAGGTTGGGGGCGAGTCATAAAATTTTTGAGACGAACTATTTTTCTGCGATGCTGGACCTCCTTTCAAACAAAGCTCTTGCAACGCCAGCGTTAAAAAAATATGTGCGGGCCACTTTGCAGCTATACGTTGGCGCGCTTGGCCAAGACTTGGTTTCATCGCTGAATCATGAGTTGTTTACTCACGCGCCGGCAAATTTGGCCGTTTTTGATGATCTGGATGGACTTTTTCGGCTTGAGCATATTCAGGCTGGGCTAGAGGCTTATGAGCTTATCATGGAGCCATCAAAGCCGCCAAAGCTGAATCCTGGGCAGTCGCTACCCGAAGTGTTCGAGGCTATCGCTTTTGGCGTGCTCGATAGCATCATGTCTTCGTGCTTAGATTACCAAGCGCTTATGGACGGACATTTTCGTTATCTTTACGCACCTCAAGAGTGGGCCAAGTTCTGCAAGATAAGTATTTTCCTGCATTCTGTGCGATCCTACATCGTGGAACTTGAGAGTAAGGCGCTGGCCAACCTCAGCGGCGGCGACGGCTACTATCATGACATAGCAAAATGTGTCGCAGCGGGGGGCATCGCGATCAGTGGTGTCGGAACAGCGAACTACACTTCCCTGTTTAATGAGGTGATGAAGTCGGCAGGACTTGGTGAGCGTGCGAGCTTCCTGAACGGAAGCGTGGGCGACTACTACGACCCCTACCGAAACTCTATTTTGGCCATGGAGAACGATGAAGTCGCGACCTGTGGGCGCTTCGTGGTTCCGTTTCTTTTCACCCAGAGCGGCATTAAGCCTCTTACGACGGTGGAGATGTCACGTCGGTACGTGCAGTTTTACGATGCCATGGATGCAAGCGATGCGGTTGTTGTAGCTGGCTTTGGGTTCAATGGAGATGACAGCCACATCAACGGGATGTTCCGACAGCTTATTGAGTCGGCAGGATCAGCCTCGAAGCGGAAGATATTTCTGTGCTGGTACTGCGATGATGTGGGGCGCTTCGACGAACGCACCGCGAAGTTGGAAGTTTGCAAGAAGCTTCGCGTAGAAAACCTGGATGGGGTAACGCTGGTGCCCGTTGGTCGTGACCGGAAGACCGTGGGAGGATCGAATTGGCTCGATCACATCGTTGCCACGCTTGCGGTAGCCGTTGATCTAAAAGCTCCATCCTCTGCATGATCGCAGGCCTGTACTTTACTGCGACGCAAAAATAGGCGAAACCCAATTAGACAAAATCACGGCTATTATTTCTACGTATTTTCAAGATATTAACGTTAATCTGCGGCAGTACAAAGACTGGAAGGGTACGCATCGGATGGAGAGTGGCGTTGATTGCAGGTCGCGCAGCGCGCAAGATCGCGTTTCAAGCGCGGCGAGAGTAAGATCTTCGTGCATCACGCGCAAAGACCGGCACTTACACATAAGTTGCACAGGCGCTTCTTTGGTCCGCAAGCCATTGAAAAATCATGCGTAATTTTGTGAGTGACTATGGAGTGGGAGTGAGGCGCGCCGCGCGCCCCTGACGCCGCGGGCGCGCCGCGTCATAGCGCAGCACCGTGGCGCCGGCGGCCTGGTGGGGCAGGGGCGTGCCCCAGTGGGCCGCGTGCGCGGCGGCGAAATCCTGGCGCTCCAGCGCCTCGCAGCGGTCGATGTGGTTCAGCAGCCGGCGCTCGGCGCGCGCGCTGCTGCCGGTGCGGCGGCGGAACAGGCGCCAGAGCATCAGCGCATTCACCGCCCAGCCATCATAGCTGTGTTCCTGCAGGCGCTGGCGGAGGCGCGGCGGCAGCGCATCGAAGGCGGCCCAGTCATCGCCGCTGAAGCGGCGCCAGAGGCGGGGGCGTTCGGTGACGTCGTTCGGTGAGGCGGCCGGGGTCTGCATTGTTATAACATAACAAACCATAGGCGCCCTTCAACCGGGGCGGCGGCGCATCCAGGCGGCCAGGGCGGTGGTCGCGGCGGCGGCGGCCAGCAGCGCGGCGCTGGCGGGCTCCGCCAGGAAGACGGACCAGTCGCCCCGGGCCAGGACCAGCGCGCGGCGCAGCGCTTCCTCGAAGGGGGCGGCCAGGGTGAAGCCGATCAGCAGGGGCGTCGGGTCCAGCCGCGCGCGGGCCAGCGCCCAGCCCAGCAGGGCGAAGCCCAGCAGCAGCCAGAGGTCGAAGACGCTGCCCGAGCTGGCCCAGAGGCCGCCGCAGCTCAGCACGATGACGATGGCGGCCAGCAGGCGCAGCGGCAGCCGCAGCACCGCGGCCCAGAGCCCGGCGAAGGGCAGGTTCAGCGCCACCAGCATGGCGTTGCCCAGCAGCATGGACAGGATGATGGCGCCGACCAGGTCGGGCCGTTCCGCCACCACCGCGGGGCCGGGCGCGATGCCCTGCAGGAACATGGCCCCGGCCAGCACCGCCATCGTCGCATTGGCGGGCAGGCCGAGCGCCAGCAGCGGCGCGAAGGAGGTCTGGGCGGCGGCGTTGTTCGCGGCCTCCGGCGCCGCGACGCCGGCCATCTCCCCCTGGCCCCAGCGGCCGCGGCGGCGGAACAGCCCGCGCTCCGCCGTCTGCGCGGCCAGCGCCGCCAGCAGGGTGGAGGCGCCGGGCAGCAGGCCGATGGCGCTGCCGATGAGGCTGCCGCGCAGCGCCGGGGCGGTGGCGGCCGCGACCTCTCGCCGCGCGGGCCAGGGGGAGCCGACCGGCAGGGTGCGCCGCGCGGCGCCGCCGGATTCGAGGGCGCGGATCAGCTCCGCCACGCCGAAGAGGCCCATGGCCAGCGGGATGAAGCCGATGCCGTCGGCGAGTTCGGGGATGCCGAAGGTGAAGCGCGGCCGCCCGCCGGCGACATCGGTGCCGACCAGGCCGAGCAGCGCGCCGAGCGCCGCGAGCGCCCAGGCCGCGAGCAGCGGGGCGGGGGAGAGCGCGACGGCGGCGGCCACGCCCAGCAGCATCAGCGCCGCCGTCTCCGCCGGGCCGAAGGCGATGGCGAAGCGCGCCAGCGGCGCCAGCAGCAGCGCCAGCACCAGCGCCGCGACCAGGCCGCCGAGGAGGGAGGCAAGGGCGGCGATGCCGAGCGCCGGCCCCGCCCGCCCGGCGCGGGCCAGCAGGTGGCCCTCCTGCGCCGTGACGATGCCGGAGGCCTCGCCCGGCACGCGCAGCAGGATGGCGGTGGTGGAGGAGCCGTACTGCGCGCCGTAGTAGATGCCGGCCAGCATGATGAGCGCGCCGGCCGGCGGCAGCGCGAAGGTGACGGGCAGCAGCAGCGCGATGGTCGCGACCGGCCCGAGGCCCGGCAGCACCCCGACCAGCGTGCCGAGCGCCACGCCCGCCAGGCAGAGCAGCAGGTTGGCCGGGGCGAAGGCGGGGCCGAGCCCCGCGCCGAGCATGGCCAGCGCTTCGGTCATCGCGCCGGGCCGATGGCGGGGGTGGGCAGGCCGAGCGCGCCCAGGAACAGCGCGGTGGAAGCGAGGGCCAGCGCCGCGCCGCCCGCCAGGATGGCGCGCCGCCGCAGCCCCGGCGCGGCGGCCAAGGCGAGGCTGCCCGCGGCCCAGGAGGCCGGCAGGAACCCCGCCCAGGGCAGCAGCAGCGCGAAGCCCGCCACCGCCGCGCAGAGCATGACGCCCGACCGGGCGCCGCCCGCCCCCTCGGCCGGCGCCGGCCGGGCCGCGGCGGCGTGCAGCAGGCCGAGCGCCACCAGCGCGCCGGCCAGCAGCGCCGGCACGAAGCCCGGCCCCGGCCGGCCGGAGGGCAGGCGGAAGGGCTGGCCGAGGGCGGTCGCGAGCGCGGCCAGGCCGATCGCCGCCAGCACCAGGCCCGGGGCGGCGGTTACGGCGCGAATGCGAATGAGTTGCAAAACCGTCATCCACCGCTCATATCGCGTCCAGCACATCCCTGGGAGTCCCCCCATGCCATCGCGCCGCGCCCTTGCCCTTGCCGCCCTGGCGGCGCTGCCCTTGCCCTCGGTCGGGCGAAGCGCGCGGGCGCAGGGGGCCGCCTGGCCGAGCCAGCCGATCCGGCTGGTCGTCGCCTCCGCCGCCGGTGGCAATGCGGATGTCGTCGCCCGGCTGGTGGCGCAGGCGCTGGAGCCGCGGATCGGCCAGCGGATCCTGGTGGAGAACCTGGCCGCGGCATCCGGCATGCGGGCGACGGAGGCGGTGGCGCGGGCGGCGCCGGATGGCCATGCCTGGCTGGTCGGCACTTCCTCCCAGCTCGTGCACAACATCGCGCTGTTCGACCCGATGCCGGTGGATATCGCGCGGGCGCTGCGGGGCGTGGCGATGATCAATGAATCGCCGGGCGTGCTGGTGGTGAAGGCGGACCATCCGGCGCGGGACCTGGCGGATTTCATCGCCCGCGCGAAGGCGGCGCCGGGTGCCTTCGTGATGGGCAGCGGGCCGGCGGGCACCACGACGCACATCATGGGCCTGCATTTCGCCGACCGGGCCGGTGTGCGGCTGGAACACCTGCCCTATCCCGCCGGCAGCCAGGCGATGCGCGACATACTGGGCGGGCGCGTGACGGCGATGTTCGACATCGCGGTCACGGCGCTGCCGCAGATCCGCGGCGGCGCGGTGCGCGGGCTTGGCGTCTCCTCCCCCGAAAGGCTGGCCGCGGCGCCGGAACTGCCGACGCTGGCGGAGGGCGGGCTGGATGGCTTCGTCGCCGGCACCTGGAATTCCATCGCCCTGCCGGCGGCGACGCCGGAGGCGGTGGTGGCGCGCGTGAATGCGCTGGTGAACGAGGTGGTGCAGGCGCCGGCGATGCGCGCGCGGCTCGGCGAACTCGGCGGCTTCGTGCCGGCGGCGATGACGCCGGCGGAGGTGGATGCCTATGTCGCGCGGGAACGCGCGCTGTGGATTCCGGTGGTCCGCGCCACGGGGGCCCGGGCCAGCTGAGCGGAGGGGGCGCGGGCACCGCCGGGCTGCCCGCGCCCGCCCCTTCATCGCGCCGCCGCCGCGCCCCGCGTCTTCCACAGCGACCAGGCGATGCCGGCCGCGAGGATGGCGAAGGTGATGGAGAGCGACAGCGCGGGCGGGAACTTGCCCGTCTCCGGGAAGACGAGGTCGGCCACGAAGATCTTCGACCCGATGAAGACCAGCAGCACCGACAGCGCATACTTCAGGTAGTGGAAGCGGTGCACCATGGCGGCCAGGGCGAAGTAGAGCGCGCGCAGGCCGAGGATGGCGAAGATGTTGGAGGTGTAGACGATGAAGGGGTCGGTCGTGATGGCGAAGATCGCCGGCACGCTGTCCACCGCGAAGATCACGTCCGCGACCTCCACCAGCACCAGCGCCAGGAAGAGCGGCGTCATGAACCAGGTGGCCTTGCCCGTCACGGGATGCGGCTGGCGCACCCAGAACTTCTCGCCGTGCAGCGCCTCCGTCACGTTGAAGCGGCGGCGCATGAAGCGCAGCAGCGGGTTGGACGCGATGTCGGGCTTCGCATCCGCCATCACCCACATCTTGATGCCGGTGAAGATCAGGAAGGCGGCGAAGAGGTAGAGCACCCAGGCGAACTGCGCGACGATGGTGGCGCCGAGGCCGATCATGACGGCACGCAGCACGATGACGCCGAGGATGCCCCAGAACAGCACGCGGTGCTGGTAGATGCGCGGCACCGCGAAGTAGGTGAAGATCATCGCGATGACGAAGACATTGTCCATCGCGAGCGTCTTCTCGACGATGAAGCCGGTCCAGTAGAGCGTCGCGGCCTCCGCCCCCGCCAGGCCGATGCCCTCGGGCTTGAGGTTGTCGAAGCTCCACCAGACCCAGAAGCCGAAGGCGAGGCCGAGGCCGATATAGACGGCGGAGAGCAGCAGGCTCTCCCGCACCTCGATCTCCCGCGCCTCCCGGTGCAGGACACCGAGGTCGAGCACCAGCAGCAGGGCGACGACGGCGATGAAGACGAGCCACATCCAGACGGGCGTGGCGAGGAAGGTTCCAGTCAGGAACGCGATCATCCGGGACTCCGAGGGGTTGGTGCGACGTGGTTCGGGGGGTCTCCGGCGTCTGGCGGCGGGCGGGCCAGGTGGGCGCGCAGCAGGGCCATGTTGCGGCGGTTGGCGCGCAGGAAGATGTCCGCCGTCCAGCCGAGCAGGGGGACGGCGCCGATCGCGGCATCCAGCGCCACATGGCCGGCCATGCGCAGCAGCACCGGGCGCGGCACGCCGAGCCGCGCGGCTTCCAGGATCAGCCAGGCGGAGACGCCCTTGGAGACCAGCGGGCCGATGCCGGGCAGCAGGTTGGCGGCCGCATCCGCGCCGAAGCGGATGGGCGTGCCGGGGATGCGCAGCGCGCTGTCCAGCAGCCAGGCCAGGCGGTCGAGGCGGGTGAGGGCGGCGTCGTGGCGCGGATCGGTCCCGGACAGGTCGTCGCGCGGCGGCGACATCGGCATCTCCCAAGGCGGGCCGCGCAGCGCGCGACCCGGCGATTGAAAGTGTCCGACATGACGGCGCCATCGCCGCCAGAGGGGCCCGGACCCCAGTGATGGCGCGAAGGTGGATCGCGCCCCGGGCGGTTTCAAGGGGCCCGCGCGACGGCCGGCGATGGGTTCCGGCCCCCGGTCCCCCGCCCTGGACGGGGCAAGGAGCGGGGCAAGGAAGCGTGAACCCCTGGCGGCCTAGGATGCGCGGTCCGTGGTCCGGGAGCCTGCATGCGCGCGATCATCAGGGGGCGCCGGCCGGCGGGCTGGCTGATGGCGCTGGCCGTGCCGTGCATCGGCCTGGCGGGCGGGCCCGCGCGCGCGCAATGCTCGGGGCAGGTGAGTTCCACCGCCGCCGGGGCCACCATCACCCAGGCCGGCTGCATCAGCACCAGCGCCGCCGATACCAGCGGCATCCTGTCCAGCGGCGCCGGGACCACCATCATCAATGCCGGCACCATCGACACCACCGGGCAGAACAGCCCCGGCATCCAGTCCAGCGGCGACAACGCCGCCATCACCAATACCGGCACCATCACCACGCTCGGCCGGTCCGGCCATGGGGTGCGGTCCGACGGGGCGGATGCCGTCATCGTCAATCGCGGCACCATCGTCACCAGGGGGCAGAACGGGCCCGCGCTGCGGTCCGGCGGCGCGCGCGCGACGCTGACCAATGCGGGCGTCATCGCCACCTCCGGCATCGGGGCGCATGGCATCCGGTCCGAGGCCGATGGCGACACCATCACCAATAGCGGGACGATGACCGTCTCCGGCAACGGGGTGCGGGCCTTCAACGCGCAGGCGACCATCCGCAACAGCGGCACCATCGTGGTGACGGAGGCGCAGTATCGCGGCGTCTGGGCGAGCGGCGCGGGCAATGTCATCGAGAATACCGGCAGCATCACCACCGCCGGCGGGCTGGGCCACGGGATCTGGCTGGAGGGTGCCGGCGGGTCGATCCTCAATGCGGGGTCCATCCTGGCGCAGGGGGCGGATGCGGCGGGGCTCTACGTCTCCGGCAGCGGGACGGGCGTGGTGAATCGCGGCTCGGTCGTGGCGGGCGCGCAGGGGATCCTGGTGGAGGCGCCGGGGGTGACGATCCTCAACCTGGGCAGCATCGCGCCCGGCGCCGGGCGGGCGGGGATCGAGGTGCGGGGCGCGGGCGGCGTGGTGGCGCTGACCAATGCGCAGGGCGGGGCGACGCCGCTCAGCTATTCGGGCGCGCTGCCGGCGGCCTACCGCGTGGTGGTGCGGTCGGTATCCGATTTCGGGCGGCTTTCCGCCAGCAACGCCACCGGCAGCATGGCCTTCGGCGTGGAGGAGGGGTCGGCCCTGTCGGTCGCGCGCTATCGCGACGTGCTGACGGGCGTGCCGGCCGCGGCGCTGGCCAATGAGGAGACGCGCTTCGAGGCCGGCCGCCATGCCTGGATGCTGACGGCGGGCGCCACGGCGGATAGCTGGGACCTGCTGGCCTGGCTGCGCGGGCCGGATGCGGCGAATACGCGCGCCGCGCTGCAAGCCAGCGCCGGGGCGGTGCGGGGCGTGCTGGCGCAGCGCGCCGCCGTCACCATCGATGCGCTGGAGCTGGATTGCGCGGCCTTCGACCAGTCCGGCGCCTGCGTCTCGGTCGGCCTGCGCGGCACGCCGGGCGGGGCGGGAGAGGGCGCGGCGCTGGTCACGGCGGCCTTCCGCCTGGCGCCGGACTGGCGCCTCGGCGCCGTGCTGGACCAGCCCTTCGCCGCCGGCAGCCAGGGGGGCGTCACGCCGCGCAACACCGCGCCGATGGTGGGCGCCTTCCTGGTGCACCAGCGGAGCGCGGAGGCGGTGGGGCTGACGCTGCGCGCCGCGGTGGCCTACCGCCAGGGGGAGCTGCGCATCACCCGCCCGCAACTGCCGGAGACCGAGCCGGGCACCGGCCGGGCGCGGGCGAGTTCCATCGCCTTCGGGCTGGAGGCCGCCTATGGCCTGCCGGTGGCGGAGGGCTGGATCGCGCAGCCGCATCTCGGCCTGCGGCACAGCGACAGCCGCCGGCAGGGCTATGCGGAGGGAGCGGCGGAGAACGTCGAATACCCGATCCGCCATGCCGCCTTCGGCCTGCGCGCGACGACGGCGACGGCGGGGCTGCGGCTGCGGGGCGCGGTCTCCCCCCGCCTGTCGGTCATGGCCGGGGCGGGGGCGGAGTATGATCTGCGCGCGGAGGCGGATCGCGCGGAGGGCGGGAGCGACATCGCGGGGCTGGAGAGCTACTCGGTCGATCCCGGGCGGCACGGGAACCGGCTGCGCGCCGTGGGGTCGGCGGGGCTGCGCCATGCCGTGGCGGCGAACCAGGCGGTGATGGCGCAGCTGTCGCTGCGCCAGCCGATGGCCGGCAACGACGCGGCGGCGAGCGTGACCCTGCGCTACGCCATCGGCTTCTGAGGCAGCCGCGCTTGCCAGGCGCCGGGGCGCGCGGGGATGCTGCGGGGCATGACCCGCACCGATCCCGATGGGCGCCCCCGCTGCCGCTGGGCCGCCACCGACCCGATGATGGCGGCATACCACGACACGGAATGGGGCGTGCCGGTGCGCGATTCCCGCGCGCTGTGGGAGACGCTGATGCTGGAGGGCTTCCAGGCGGGCCTGTCCTGGCAGGTGATCCTGCGCAAGCGCGACGCCTTCCGCGCCGGCTTCGCGGGCTTCGATCCCGTCCGCGTCGCCGCCTTCGGTGAGGCCGATGTGCTGCGCCTGCTGGCGGATCCGGGCATCGTGCGGTCCCGCGCCAAGATCGAGGCGACGATCGCGGGCGCGCGCATCTTCAACGCCATGGCCGCACAGGGCGAGGATTTTTCCCGGTGGTTCTGGTCCTTCACGGGCGGTGCGACGGTGAAGGGCGATGGCGTCTCCGCCGTGACGCCGCTGGCGGAGACGGTGTCGAAGGCGCTGAAGAAGCGCGGCTTCAAATTCGTCGGCCCCACCATCGTGCATGCCTGGATGCAGGCGGTGGGGATGGTGGATGACCATCAGCCGCATTGCTTCCGCCACCGCAGCGGCTGAAGCTGGCGCCATGCGCGCCATCCTCGCCTGCCTGATGCTGCTGGCCGCCCTGCCCGCCAGGGGGCAGGAGGTGCTGGGCCTCGCACCCGGGCATACGCTGCGGCTGCATGCCGCCGCGCGGGCGGAGGCGCCGGTGTCCCGCGCCTATGCCGTCTCGCTGGCGGCGGGGGATTGGCTCGCGGTCACGGCGCCGGCGGCGCAGGTGATGGGGGCGGCGACGGAGCCGGCGATCGAGGTCTTGGGCCCCGGCGGCGCGGCCGCGCAGGATTACGGGCGGGTGGTGGTGCGCGCGGCGGTGGCCGGGACCTGGCGCGTGGTGGTGCGGGATTTCCACGCCCTCTCGCTTTCCCGCTACCCCGCCGGGCATCCGGTGGTGGATCCGGGGATCGCGCCAGCCGCGGTGCGGGTGGATGGCAGGGGGCTGGGGGCGGTGCCCGCCATCGCGGTCGAGCCCCTCGTGCCGCGCTATGACGATGCGCCCCCGCCCTCCGGCTGGCCGGCGCGGCTGGCGGTGAAGCTGGGGGAGGATTTCGCCATCCACCTCTATCGCCGGGATGCGATGCGGCAGATGGAGCTGTGGCCGCCGGACCCGGTGCCGGTGGTGGCGGCGCTGCTGCGCGGCACGGCGCCGGTCGAGGCGCGGACAGACCTGCCGCTGTTCCCCATCGGCAATTTCGCCGTCGCCTTCGCGGCGCAGGCGGAGCGGCGGCTCGGGCCCTGCATGGATTGGGTGCGCTACCTGGCCTTCCACACGCAGGAAAGCGTCTGGCCCTTCGAGCGGCTGGCCTATGTGGCGCTGGGGCTGAGCCGGGACGGGCGGGTCTTCGCCACCGCGCTGGGGGAGACGCGGCCCATCCCCGCCCCGGGCGAGCCGGCCGAGGCGCGGGAGGGGACCAACCCGGCCTATGAGGCCGCGCTGCGCCGGCGCATCGCCACCGACCCGGCGGCGCTGGACCCGCCCCTCGCCACGCTGGATGCGGTGCTGGCGAGCCTCGTCATCCCCTGCGCGGCGCCGTGACGGTCCTGGTCATCGGCGGGCATGGGCTGGTCGGCGGCGCCGTGGTGGCGGCGCTGCTGGCGGCGGGGCATGCGGTGGCGGGGGCCGGGCGCGGGGTGGCGGGGGCGGCGCGGCGGCAGCCCGCGGTGCGGTGGCACCGGATCGACATGGCCGATCCGGCGGCGGATTGGGCGCCGGCGCTGGCGGGCGCGACGGCGGTGGTGAATTGCGCGGGGGCGCTGCAGGACGGGCCGGCGGACCGGCTGGCGGGGGTGCATGCGGCGGGCCTGGCCCGGCTGGCCGCGGCCTGCGCGGCGGCGGGGGTGCGGCGCTTCATCCATGTCTCCGCCGCCGGGGTGGCGGAAAGCCCCGGCGCCTTCGGCGCCACGAAGCGGGAGGGCGAGGCGCTGCTGGCGCGGTCCGGGCTGGACTGGCTGGTGCTGCGGCCCGGCCTGGTGCTGGCGCCCGTCGCCTATGGCGGCTCCGCGCTGCTCCGCGCCCTGGCGGCCTTCCCGCTGGTGGTGCCGGCGCTGCATGCCGGGCGCGTGGTGCAGGTGGTGGGGGCGGATGATGTGGCGGCGGCGGTGGTCGCCGGGCTGGCGCCGGGCGCGCCTTCGGGTGTCGCCATCGACCTGGTGGCGCCGGAGCCCACGACGCTGGCGCAGATCCTGGGCGGGCTCAGGGGATGGCTCGGCCTGGCGCCGGCGCCGGTGGTGGCGGTGCCGGGCTTCGTCGCCGCCGCCGCCGCGCGCGTGGCGGATGGGCTCGCCTGGCTCGGCTGGCGGAGCCCGATGCGATCCACCTCCCTCGCGCAGCTCGGGGCGGGGGTGCGGGGCGATGGGGCGGCGGCGGTGGCGCTGCTGGGACGCCCGGTGCGCGGGCTGGCGGCCTGGCTTTCCGCCCATCCGGCGGGGGCGCAGGAGGCCTGGTTCGCGCGGCTCTACCTGCTGAAGCCGGCGGTGATCGGGGTGCTGGCGCTGTTCTGGCTGGTCTCCGGCGCCATCGGCGTGGCGCGGCTGGCGGAGGCGGCGGCGGTGCTGGAACAGGCGGGCTTCGCGCCGGGGCTGGCGCGGGCGGCGGTGCTGGGGGGCAGCGTCGCCGACATCGCGCTCGGCCTGCTGGCGCTGCACCGGCGCGGCGCGCGGATCGCGCTGTGGGGGATGGTGGCGGTGACGGCGGGCTACCTGGCGGGGGCGACGCTGTGGCGGCCGGACCTGTGGCTGGATCCGCTGGGCGTGCTGGTGAAGACGGTGCCGGCGGCGATGCTGGCGGTGGCGGCGATGGCGCTGCTGGAGGACCGGTGAGCCTGTTCCTGGCGGTGAAGGCGCTGCATGTGATCGGCGCCGCGGTGCTGCTGGGCACGGGTGCCGGGATCGCCTTCTTCATGCTGATGGCGCATCGCAGCGGCGATGCGCGGATCGTCGCCCATACCGCGGGCGTGGTCGTGGTGGCGGATACGATCTTCACCGCGACGGCGGTGGTGGCCCAGCCCGCCACGGGCCTGGCGCTGGCCTGGATGGGCGGGCATTCGCTGCTCGATCCCTGGCTGGTCGCGAGCATCGCGCTCTACGTCCTGACCGGCCTGTTCTGGCTGCCGGTGGTCTGGATGCAATGGCGCATGCGCAACCTGGCGCGGGATGCCGTGGCGGCGGGCACGGCGCTGCCGCCGGCCTATCACCGCCTGTTCCGCGCCTGGTTCGCCTGCGGCTTCCCGGCCTTCGCGGCGGTGCTGGGAATCATCGCGCTGATGGTGGCAAAACCCGCCTGGTGAAGGAGGGACGGATGCCCGACCAGGAAGCGCCCGGGGCCAGCGTCTGGGCCCTCTACCAGCGGCCGCCGCTCAGTGACCATGTCCGGCTGCGCGTGCCGGTGGGCGGTGGCGCGCGGCTGATGGAGATCGCGCAGCCGCCCGGCGACTACGGCACGCCCGGCGCCGGGGAGCTGGTGCTGGTGCAGCCGCAGATCCCGGGCATCCGGCTGCGCAAGGTCTGGGGGGAGGCGCGGTTCGAGGGCACGGCGCCGCAGCATTCGCTGTGGCTGGTGGCGCCCGGCGTCGCCACCGCGCTCAGCATCCGCACGCGCCACGTCATCCGCACCCTGTCCATCCCGCGGGACGGGCTGGCGGAAGGCTTCGCGCCGGGCCGCCTGGCCGCGGGGCCCTTCGCCAGCCCCGTGGCGCATCACCTGCTGCGCGCGCTGTGGCATGCGGCGGAGGCGCCGGAGGGCGGGCGGCTGCGGACGGATGGCGCGGTGGCGATGCTGGTGGGGGAACTGGCGCGGCTGGCCGGCACGCCGCTGCCCGCGGGGCCGAGCGGCCTGGCCCCCTGGCAGCTGCGGGCGGTGACGGAGGCGATCGCGGCGCATCCCGGCCCGGGGCTCTCGCTGGCCGAGCTCGCGGCGCTGGCGCGGCTGTCGCCCTTCCATTTCGCGCGCGCCTTCCGCCGCAGCCTCGGCGTCTCCCCCCACCAGTACCAGAAGCGGCTGCGGGTGGAGCGGGCGGCGGCGATGCTGGCGGCGGGCCGGGCCTCGGTGCTCGAGGTGGCGCTGGCCGTGGGGTATGAGAGCGGGCAGGCCCTGGCGCGCGCCTTCCGGCAGGAGATGGGCGTGGGGCCGGCGGCCTGGCGGCGCGACCGCCAGGGCTGAGAGACCGTTTGAGAATGCTGGCGGCTGAGGGTTCGCGAGGGATTTTTCGTGCTGGGCAGGCGCCGGGCGCAGCCGATGCTGGTTGCATCGGCAAGTCCGGCGACGCACAGCAGGCGTGCCTCCGGCACGACCCCAGCGCGGAAAAGCCCAGCGAAACCGACCCGCCGGTGTTCTCAAACGGGCTCTGAGGCCGCAGGATCGGTGCGGGCGCCGCAGGATCGGTGACGCCGGCCGGGCGGGGGCGGCGCAAAGCGATGCCGTCCTTGCCTGGGAGCCACCGCATGCCCGCCCTGACCCCGCCGCCGCGCCTCGATGCCTCCAACGCCGTCTTCATCCCGATCGACTACATGCATGGGCTGATGAATGCCTGCCGGTCGATCGACACCGGGCTGCTGCGCAACAACGCCATCGCGCTGGCCAAGGTGGCGCGGCTGTTCGGCCTGCCGACCTTCGGCACCGGCGACCGGTCCGGCCGCACCTACCTGGGCGCGGAGATGACGGAGATCGAGGCCATCATCCCCGGCATGACCTTCATCAACCGGTCGAGCGTCGGGGCCTGGGAAGCGCCGGGCTTCGCCGAGGCGGTGCGCGCCACGGGGCGGCGGCAGCTCATCATGGCCGGGATCACGACGGAGCAATGCGTGACCTTCACCGCGCAATCGGCGCTGGCGGAGGGGTTCCAGGTGCATGTGGTGCTGGATGCCTCGGCATCCCTCGACCCGCGGTCGGAGATGGCGGCGGTGGCGCGGCTGGCGGCCATGGGCGCCACCGTCACCACCTGGTCGCCGCTGGCGGCCGAGCTGCTGGGCGATTTCGCGCGGCCGGAAGCGGGCGGGCTGATCCGCATCTATTCGGAGCACCATGGCGCGCTGCGGATGGTGGAGGATGCCTTCGCCGTGGCGACATCTGCGGCGCGGAGTGCGCTCGGCCAGGGGGACAACGCGGCGCGGGAGGGGGCCTACAAGGGGTAGTTCCGGCGCCGCGCGCGGCACCCTATCACCGCGCCGCAACGCCGCCTATGACCGCGCGGCAACGCGCGAGGGGCGGCATGGCGACGATCCACGGGATCAGGAACTGCGACACGATGAAGAAGGCCCGCGCCTGGCTGGAGGCGGCGGGAATCGAGCACCGCTTCCGCGACTACAAGGCGGAGCCGCCGCGGCGGGCGGAGCTGGAGGCCTGGGCCGCGACTCTGGGGTGGGAGGCGCTGCTGAACCGCGCCGGCACCACCTTCCGCAAGCTGCCGGAGGCGGAGCGGGAGGGAATCGACGAGGCGCGGGCCTTCGCGCTGATGCTGGCGCAGCCTTCCGTCATCAAGCGGCCGGTGCTGGAAGCGGGCGGCCGCGTGCTGGTGGGCTTCAAGGCGGAGGAATGGGCGAAGGCGCTGGGATAGGCCGCGTCACGCCAGGTAGAGGCGGCCCGCGATCTCGCCCGTGGGCGTGCCATCCGGCACGGCGGCGCGGCGGCCGGGGATGGCGGCGGGCGGCAGGTCCGCCGCCAGCGTCGCGACCAGGTCCCGCCGCACCAGCGGCGCGTTGCGGTACCATTGGTGGCCGATCCAGTTCACCTCCGCTTCCGTCTGCGGGATGGGTGCGCTGCCGGGCAGGGTGCCGCCGCCGGAGGCCAGGACCTGCATGGAATAGTCCACGATGCCGATGCCCGGCGGCAGTTGCGCCGGCCGGCGCGGCCCGCTGGCGCCGAGGCGCGGGACGCCGTTCATCAGGCGCGAGATCGCCCAGAGCACGCCGTCATCGCGGTTGACGCCGATGGTGACGTGGCGGGCGAGGTCCGCGATGGGCCGCAACCCGCCCTGGCTGTCGTCGCTGCCATCGCCCGGCAGGTCCAGCACGTCGCATTCATCGTCGCCGGCCAGCAGCAGCGCCTGGGCGAAGACGGGCAGGGGCAGGGAGGGCAGCAGCGGCGCGATGGCCTGCATGCCGTGCCGCGTGACGCGCACGCCCATGGAATGCGCGACATAGCCGATGCGCAGCCCCTGCCGCGGCGCGCCCGCGATGGTGGCGACCAGCTTGGCCAGGGCATGGCCGGAACGGCCGGCGGCGATGCGGTCCGCCGCATAGCCATCGCCGCTGCCGGCGCCATGGCTGGGCCAGGTGAAGGCCAGCGGCAGCAGGGGACCGGTGCCGCCTTCCTCCAGCCATAGCGCCAGCTTGGCCGTGCGGGTCAGGGCCTCGGTGAAGTCGTGGTTGAAGCCATGCACGAAGAGCAGCGGCATCGCCCCGGTGCGCCGCGCGATGGCCAGCCACTTGTCCACCGTCGCCGCCAGCGCGGTGTCGGGATCCTCCGCCAGTTGCAGCGAGCCCGCGAGCAGCCGGCCTTCCGGCACCGGATCGGCTTCCGCCGCGCAGGTCGCGACGCCGAGCGCGAGCGTATCGGGCGGGTCGCAGCAATCGATCCCGAAGGCGCCCTGCACCGGCTTGCGGTTGGTGGCGAAGAAGACCTGGCGTTGCGGCATGGCATCGTTCCGCGTCTTGGCGGAGGCAGGCTAGGGCGAAGTGGGCGGCCGACGGAAGGGGCTTGCCCGGGCGCGGGCGTGGCGCGGCCTTGCCGGCCGCCGATGCCCGCGCCGGTAGAAAGGGCGCATACGGCTCTTGCCGATGGCGCAAGGCCCAATGACACTGTGTTGTTCGTCGGAGCCGTCCGGCGCACCACGACAGGTCTCTTGGGAGAGCTTCACGAATGAACCTTGCGAAGATGGGCGCCGCGATCGGCGCCGCGATGTTGGGTGCGCTGACCGTCGCGCCGGCCCTGGCGCAGCCCGCGGCCAGCGCCGACACGGTGGCCGCGATCCGCGCGCGCGGGCAGCTCGTCTGCTCCCACGCGCCGTCCACCGTCGGCTTCTCGCTGCCGGACAGCCAGGGCGTGTGGCGCGGCATCGACGTGGATTACTGCCGCGCCGTCGCGGCCGCGATCCTGGGCGATGGCAGCCGCATCCGCGTGGTCCCCTCCTCCACCCAGCAGCGCTTCACCATGCTGCAATCCGGCGAGATCGACCTGCTGGTGCGCAGCACCACCTGGACGCTGGCGCGGGAAGCCTCGCTCGGCTTCGAATTCGCCGCCATCAACGTCTATGACGGCCAGGGCTTCATGGTGCACCGCGACAGCGGCGTGACCTCCGCCCGCCAGCTGGATGGCGCGACGGTCTGCGTGCAGCCCGGCACGACGACCGAGCTGAACATGGCGGACTTCTTCCGCGCCAACCGCCTGCGCTTCACGCCGGTGGTGATCGAGAGCATCGAGGAGATCCGCAACGCCTTCATCTCCCGCCGCTGCGACGCCTATACCAACGACGCGTCCTCCCTCGCCTCCTTCGCCGCGAGCCAGGGGGCGAATGCGAACCGCTACCTGCTGCTGCCGGAGATCATCAGCAAGGAGCCGCTGGGCCCGGTGGTCCGCAAGGGCGACTGGCGCTTCTTCGACATCGTGCGCTGGACCCATTTCGCGCTGGTGACGGCGGAGGAGTTCGGCATCACCCAGGCGAATGTGGATACCTTCCTGACCAGCAACAACCCGGACATCCAGCGCTTCGTGGGCCGCACCGGCGACCTGGGCCGCATGCTGGGGCTGGAGAACGACTGGGCGGTGAAGATCATCCGCGCGGTGGGCAACTACGGCGAGATCTGGGAGCGCAACATGACGCCGATCGGCTTCCCGCGCGGCATCAACAACCTCTGGACCCGCGGTGGGCTGCAATACGCGCCGCCGATGCGCTGAGCATCGCGCCACGGGCCATGGCTTTCCGGGGGCGGCGGGCGACCGCCGCCCCCTTCTTCGTTTAGGGACAACAGGCATGAAACGCTTCCTCGCCGGCGCCGTCGCGCTGCTGGCTTCCGCCCTTCCGGCGCTGGCGCAGGCGCCGGCGGCGCCCGCCGATACCGTCGCCGCCATCCGCGCCCGCGGGCAGCTGGCCTGCGGCGTCACGCCGAACACCATCGGCTTCGCGACGCCCGACGGCCGCGGCGTGTTCCGGGGCCTCGATGCCGATTACTGCCGCGCCGTCGCCGCCGCGCTGCTGGGCGATCCGGAAAAGGTGCGCTTCGTGCCGCTTTCCGCGCAGCAGCGCTTCACGGCGCTGCAGGCGGGCGAGATCGACCTGCTGGTGCGCGCCACCACCTGGACCCTGTCGCGGGAGGCGCAGCTCGGCCTGGTCTTCGCCGGCGTCAACTACTACGACGGCAACGGCTTCATGGTGCGCCGCAGCCTCGGCGTCACTTCCGCCACGCAGCTCGATGGCGCGAGCGTCTGCCTGCAATCCGGATCGACGACGGAGCTGAACGTCGCCGACTATTTCCGCGCCAACCGCATGCGGCTGCAGCCCGTGCTGTTCGACAACATCGAGGAGATCCGCTCCTCCTTCGTCGCGGGGCGCTGCGATGCCTATTCGTCGGATACCTCGACGCTCGCGGCCTTCCGCGCGGGGCAGGGGGCGCAGGCCGGTGACTACGTGCTGCTGCCGGAGGTGATCAGCAAGGAACCGCTTGGGCCGCTGGTGCGGAAGGGCGATTTCCGCTGGTTCGACATCGTCCGCTGGACCCATTTCGCGCTGGTGACGGCGGAGGAGATGGGCATCACCCAGGCCAATGTGGACAGCTTCCTGACCAGCACCAACCCGGATGTGCAGCGCTTCACGGGCCGCACCGGCGACCTTGGCCGGATGCTGGGGCTGGAGAATGACTGGGCGGTGCGCGTGGTGCGCAGCGTCGGCAATTTCGGGGAGATGTGGGAGCGCCACATCACGCCGCTCGGCTCCCCGCGGGGCATCAACAACCTCTGGACGCGTGGCGGGCTGCAATACGCGCCGCCGATGCGGTGAGGTGACCGCGCCTGGCCCTTCCCGGCGCGGGCCGGGAAGGGCCATGATCGGCGGATGATCCGCCATGTCCGCACGCCGGTCCTCGACATCGCCTATGAGGAAAGCGGCCCGCCGGATGGCCCGCCCGTCGTGCTGCTGCACGGCTTTCCCTATGCGCCGCGCGCCTATGACGCGGTGGTGGCCAGGCTGGTGGCGGCGGGGCGGCGCTGCCTGGTGCCCTATCTCCGCGGCTATGGGCCGACGCGCTTCCTCTCCGCGGCGACGCCGCGATCCGGGCAGCAGGCCGCGCTGGGGCAGGATCTGCTGCAGTTCCTCGATGCGCTGCGGATCGGGCGGGCGGTGCTGGGTGCCTATGACTGGGGCGGGCGGGCGGCCTGCATCGTCGCCGCGCTGTGGCCCGGACGCGTGGCCGGGCTGGTGACCTGCACGGGCTACAACATCCAGGACATCGCGGGCGCCGCGCGGCCTGCCCCGGCGGAGCAGGAGCATCGCTGGTGGTACCAGTACTATTTCCACACGGAGCGCGGGCGGGCGGGGCTGGAGGCGGACCGGCGCGGGATCACGCGGCTGCTGTGGCGGCTGTGGTCGCCCGACTGGGCCTTCGATGACGCGACCTTCGAGGCCAGCGCGCAGGCCTTCGACAACCCGGATTTCGTCGCCGTCGTGATCCAGTCCTACCGCCACCGCTTCGGCTATGCGCCGGGCGATCCGGCGCTGGAGGGGCTGGAGGCGGCGCTGGCGGCCAGGCCGGCGATCACGGTGCCGAGCCTCAACCTGCATGGCGGCAGCGACGGCGTCGGCCCGCCGGCGGGATCGGAAGGCCATCATCGACACTTCACCGGCGGCTATGAGCGCCGCGTGCTCCCGCGCATCGGCCACAACCTGCCGCAGGAGGCGCCGGAGGCCTTCGCGACGGCGGTGCTGGACCTGCCGGCGGGCTGAGGCTTCGCAGCGCGGCGCGGGTCGTGTTCCATGCGGGGACAACATCCCAAGGCCGCGCCGCATGCCCGACCCCGCGATCCTCGACCGTCTCCGCGCCGCCGTGGAGGCGGGGTTCGGGAAGGAGGTGGCGTTCCTGCAGGACCTCGTGCGCTTCCCCTCGCTGCGGGGGGCGGAGGCGCCGCTGCAGGACTGGATGCACCGGGAACTCGCGGCGCGCGGCTATGCGATGGACCGCTTCACCCTGGCGGATGTGCCGCTGGCCGGGCACCCCAAGGCGGCGCCGATGGTGGATGCGGACCCCGCGCGCAGCGTGCAGATGGTGGCCGCGCATCGCGCCGCGAACCCCACCGGGCGCAGCCTGATCCTGCAGGGGCATATCGACGTGGTGCCCGAAGGCCCGCACGCCATGTGGACCCACCCGCCCTATGCGGCGGTGATCCGCGATGGCTGGCTCTATGGGCGGGGCGCGCATGACATGAAGGCCGGGGTCGCCGCCATGGTCTTCGCCATGGATGCGATCCGCGCGGCGGGGCTGGAGCCGGCGGCGGATGTCTATCTCCAGACCGTGACGGAGGAGGAGAGCACCGGCAATGGCGCGCTGGCGACGCTGCTGCGGGGCTACCGGGCGGAGGCCGCGCTGATCCCGGAGCCCACGGGCCATGCCATCACCCGCAGCCAGACGGGCACGATCTGGTTCCGGCTGCGCGTCCGCGGCGTGCCGGTGCATGTGATGGTGGCGCAGGACGGCACCAACGCCATCATGTCCGCCTATGCGCTGATCAACGCGCTCTACGCCCATACCAGGGCGCTGAACGAGGCCGGGCGGAACGATCCCTGGTATGGCGCGACGGATCCCATCAAGTTCAACCCCGGCATCATCCGGGGCGGGGACTGGGCGTCATCGACGCCATCCTGGTGCGAGGTGGATTGCCGCATCGGCCTGCTGCCGGGGACGACGCCGGAGGAGGCGATGGCGGGGGTGGAGGCGGTGGTGAAGGCGGCCGCGAAGGGCGATGCCTTCCTGGCCAACAACCCGCCCGAGATCACCTTCCACGGCTTCCAGACCGACCCCTATGTGCTGGAGCCGGGGTCGGAGGCCGAGGCGGTGCTGGCGGCCGCGCACCAGGCGGTGCATGGCGGCGCCATGCCGGAACGGCGCAGCACCGCCGTCAACGACACGCGCTACTACGGGCTCTACATGGGGGTCCCGGGCCTCTGCTACGGGCCGAGGGGGGAGGGGGCGCATGGCTTCGACGAGCGCACCTCGCTCGATGACCTCAAGACCTGCACGCTGACCATCGCGGCCTTCATCGCGGATTGGTGCGGGGTGCGGTGATGGGCAAGCACCGGGTCTTCCTGGCGGCGCCGGCCGGCGCGGATCGCGCGGCCTTCCGGGCGGAGGTGCGGGCGGGGCTGGCGCCCGGGCTGCTGGCGGCGGTGCCGCAGCTTGCCGCGCTTTCCGCCTGCCTGGTGGATGCGACGCCCGCCGTGCCGCCCTGGCAGCGGCCCGGGGAGGCGCCGGCGCCGGCGGAGCCCGCCTTCGACGCGGTGATCGATGCCTGGGGGGAGGATGCGGCGCTGGAGGCGGCGCTGGCCTGGCTGGCGCCGCGCGTGGCGGGGCTGCCCCGGACCTCCATCCGCGTGGCGGAGACGGTGGAGAAGGACGGGCTGGCGCGGCCGGCCGGCCGCCGGGCGCCGGGGGTGAAGTTCCTGGCGCTGATGTGCTTCCACGACGACCTGCCGCCGGCGGCGGCGCGGCGGCTCTGGACGCATCACGCTTCGCTCGCGCTGCGCGTCCATATCGGCATGGGGCGCTATGTGCGGGACTGGGTGGAGGCGATCGGGCCGGAGGCATTGCCGGTGCCGCGCTTCGGCGGCGTGGCGGAGCTTCACTTCCCCTCGGCCGAGGTGATGGCGGCGCAGTGGTTCGACAGCGAGGCAGGGCGCCAGGCCATCATCCATGATGTCGGGCATTTCCTGGCGCGGGCGACCAGGCTCTACACCACGGAGCATGTGCTGAAGGCGGCGTAGCCGCCCCCAGCCGGCCCTCTCCCCGCCTTGGGGGGAGAGGGCCTGGCGATCAGGGCGCCTTGTGGATCGGGTCCACCCAGAGGACCTGTTCCGGCTTCTCCACCGGCTCGATCTCCAGGTTCACCACCACGGCCTCGTTGTCGCTGCGCACCAGGACGCATTCCAGCGTCTCATCCGTGCTGGCGTTGATCTCCTGGTGGGGGACGTAGGGGGGGACGAAGATGAAGTCGCCGGGGCCGGCCTCCGCCACGAATTCCAGCTTCTCCCCCCAGCGCATGCGGGCGCGGCCCTTCACCACATAGATGACGGATTCGAGGGCGCCGTGGTGATGCGCGCCGGTCTTGGCATTGGCGTGGATGTGGACGGTGCCGGCCCAGATCTTCTGGGCGCCGACGCGCGCCAGGTTGATGGCGGCGGCGCGGTTCATGCCGGGGGTCTGGGCGGTGTTCGCGTCCAGGCTGTCGCCGGGGATGACGCGGACGCCGGTGTTCTTCCAGCCATCGGGGGGCGTGTGGTGGTGCGGTTCGTCGTGGTGGTGATGCGGGATGCCATCATGCGGCATGGCGGGGTCCTTGTTCCTCGATGGGGCACTCTGGCGCCCGGCCGGGCGGGGCGCCAGAGCGGAGGACGGTCCGGCTGGCCGCGGGGCCGCGCGGGCGAATCCCTGCCACGCCGGGGCGGCGGGGGAGGAGCGATGCGCTGCCGCGCCGTCGGCGCGACTCAGTCCGCCCGCGCGCCGGAGGCGCGGACGAGGGGCACCCAGAGGTCGATCTCCGATTTCAGGAAATCGGCGAAGCGGTCGGGGGTCCAGCCGCGCATGGCGGGGGTGCCCATCTCCTCGAAGCGCTGGGCGATGGCGGGGTCGGCCAGCGCCTGGTCGATGGCGGCGGCCATGCGGTTGACGATCGGCCGCGGCGTGCCGCCGGGGGCATAGATGCCGTACCAGGAATAGGCCTTGAACTCGCCGAGCCCGATCTCCCGCGCCGTCGGCACGTCGGGCGCGGCGGGGCTGCGTTCCTCGGTCGCCACGAACATCATCCGCGCCGTGCCTTCGCGGTGGAAGGGGGCGAGCAGGCTCGGGATATCCGTGGTGAAGGCGATCTCCCCCTGCTGCAGCGCCAGGAAGGTCTGGCCGGGGTTGCGGTAGGTGACGTGTTCCGCCGTCGCGCCGATGCGGGCGAGGAAGGAGGAGGAGCAGATATGGCCGGAGGTGCCGGCCCCCGCGCTGCCATAGCTGAAGCGGCCGGGATTGGCGCGGAGCAGGGCGATGAAGTCCTGCGCGTTGGTGACGCCGAGCCTGGCGGAGGCGGCGATGGCGAGCGGCACGAAGACGGTCGGCGCGACGGAGGCGAGGTCCCGCAGCGGGTCATAGGGCAGGCGGGCATAGAGGCCGAGGGCGAGGGCGGTGTTGGAGACGGTGGCGAGGAGGAAGGTCTCCCCGTTCGGGGGCTGCTTGGCGACATAGTCCGCGCCGACCGTGCCGCCGGCGCCGACGCGGTTCTCGATCACCACGGGCTGGCCGAGGATCTCCGCCAGGCGCGGCGCCAGCAGGCGGGTGGTGATGTCCGTGCCGCCGCCGGTGCCGAAGGCGACGACGATGCGGATGGGGCGCGTGGGCCAGGGGGCCTGCGCCAGCGCCGGGTGGGCGAGGGGGGCGGCGAGGGGCAGGAGGAGGGCGGCGCGGCGGCGGAGCAGGGGCATGGGGCGATCCTTCGGGCACCCCGATCAAAGCGCGCCTGCCGCCGCGGCGCCTAGTGCCCATCGCGCCGCGCGGGCGCGCCCGGGGGGTATTCAGGCGGGGGTATTCAGGCGGGGGGCGGGGGCAGGACCGGCAGGAGGGAGGCGTGCGGTTCCAGCATCAGCACATCCTGCCGCAGCAGGCAGACGCGGTCCCGCGCCGCGAGCCGCGTGGTGCCATCCGCGCCGCGGCGGGTGACGTAGCGCCAGGCGGTGAGGCTGCCTTCCGCCGCGATGCGCCCGGCCAGGCGATCGGCTTCCGGCCCCGTGCCGCTGGCGGCGATGTCCTGGCGGGAGAGGCCGATCAGCAGGTCGCCGCGCATGGTGACGACGCGGAACAGGGAAGGGCTGTTGCTGGCGGAGCGGGCGCGGGCGGCGGAGACGCGGGAGGCCGCGGAGGTGAAGAGAAGCCCCAGGGCGAGGCCCTGGAGCATGGAGATCGTGTCGATTCGCGCGGGCATGGCCGGCGACTCCGGATGGATGGCGGGGGCATTCTGCCCTTGATCCGTGGCCGAACCGTGTCGCGGCTGTTTCGTCTGTTTCGCCAGCCGCGCGGGGTTCGCCGGGGGCATCATGCGCCCGCCGGCCTTGCCCGGTGAATAACAAATCGCGGGCCGCGCCCTATTCGCGGATGTTCAGGCTGCGCACCAGCGGCGCCCAGGTGGCGTTCTCCTCCCGCACATAGGCGGCGAAGCGGTCGGGGTTCCAGCCGGTCATGGCCGGCGTGCCCATCTCCTCGAACCGCCGCTGGATGGTGGCGTCGGAGAGCACCGTCTCCAGCGCCTGGGCCATGCGGTCCACGATGGGGCGGGCCAGGCCGGCGGGGCCGAAGATGCCGTACCAGGAATAGGCCTTGTAGTCGGGCATGCCGGCTTCCCGCGCCGTCGGCACATCCGGCACCAGGCTGCTGCGCTCATCGGTCGCCATGAAGACGATGCGGGCGGTGCCGGCATCGTGGAAGGGCTTCAGCAGGCTGGCGATGTCGCAGCAATAGTGGATCTCCCCCGATTGCAGCGCGGTGAAGACCTGGCCGCCGCCGCGATAGGGGACGTGGATCGCCTGCGTTCCCGTCTTGATGGCGAAGGTGGCGGCGGCGATGTGGCCGGAGGAGCCGACGCCCGAGCTGCCATATTGGTAGTGGCCCGGCCGCGCCTTCATCAGCGCGACGAAGTCCTGGGCGGTGCGCGCCGTGACGCCGCGCTGCGTGATGGCAAGGCCGATGGGCACGAAGACGGTGGGGGCGACCGGCGTCAGGTCCCGGATCGGGTCGAAGGGCATCGGCGTGGGCAGGCCGGGGGCCAGGCCGATGGGGGAGAGGGTGGCGAGGACGAAGACCTCCCCGTTCGGGGGCTGCTTGGCGACATAGTCGGTGCCGACCACGCCGCCGGCGCCGGCGCGGTTCTCGATCACCACGGGCTGGCCCAGCACCTCCTGCAGCCGGGGGGCGATGATGCGGGTGGTGACGTCCGACCCGCCGCCGCCGCCGAAGGGCACCACGATCCGCACCGGGCGCTGCGGCCAGGCGCCGGGGGCGGTGCCCTGGCCGATGGCGGGGGTGGCGAGGAGGGCGGCCGGGGCGGCGAGGAGGGTCCGGCGGCGGAAGGGCGAGGTCATGGGGGCGGCATCCCTATATCTTGTGGTGGGCATGATGGGGCGGGCGGGCGGAATCGCGAAGGGGCGGGCGGGGGGAAAGCGCGGCGGGGCTGTGGATTGCGTGGACACCGGGGATGCCTTGGAATCCCACGCGAATGGGGGTGGAGCCGCGGCGCGGCAGGGCGTAATTTGCTTTCCGTCAATGAACGAAACGGGAACTTCGGCGCGCCTGTAGGGACCACAAAAAAATTGCAACAGGTGAACTGCGGGGCGCATGTGGTGTTTGGGTGAGTGTGGCAACACTACATCTTGTTGGACTGAGCCCGTCGGGGGCATTCTCCGCGCCACGGGGGAGTCGCTCCACCACTGCGGAGCAATTTCGGGGGGTTGGTCGTGTTTGATGCAGTTCAGCTTGAAGGCCATGGCCAGGTTCGGATCGATCGGTCGCGCGATGCGCTGCTGACGGATTTCGGCAAGGCGACGCTTGATGACCGGTACCTGCTGCCGGGTGAGTCCTACCAGGACTTGTTTGCCCGGGTGGCATCCGCCTACGGGGATGACGCTGCCCATGCGCAGCGGATCTATGACTACATCAGCCGGCTGTGGTTCATGCCGGCGACGCCGGTGCTGTCCAATGGCGGCACCACGCGGGGGCTGCCGATCTCCTGCTTCCTGAACGAGGCCTCGGACAGCCTGGACGGCATCGTCGGCCTCTGGAACGAGAATGTCTGGCTGGCGGCCAAGGGCGGCGGCATCGGGTCCTACTGGGGCAACCTGCGGGGCATCGGCGAGAAGGTCGGCCGGAACGGCAAGACCTCCGGCGTCATTCCCTTCATCCGGGTGATGGACAGCCTGACGCTGGCGATCAGCCAGGGCAGCCTGCGCCGCGGATCGGCCGCCTGCTACCTGCCGGTGAACCATCCGGAGATCGAGGAATTCCTCGAGATGCGGCGGCCGACCGGCGGCGACCCGAACCGCAAGGCGCTGAACCTGCACCACGGCGTGCTGCTCTCCGACGCCTTCATGCGCGCGGTGGAGAATGACGAGGAATGGGCGCTGGTGTCCCCGAAGGACGGGGCGCTGATGCGCAAGGTCTCCGCCCGCGCCATCTGGATCCGCATCCTGACGGCGCGGATCGAGACGGGCGAGCCCTACATCATCTATTCCGACCACGTGAACCGCGCGCGGCCGGAGCACCACAAGCTCTCCGGCCTGGAGGTGAAGACTTCCAACCTCTGCTCCGAGATCACGCTGCCGACGGGCATCGACCAGCACGGGATGGAGCGCACCGCGGTGTGCTGCCTGTCGTCCCTGAACTGCGAGACCTGGTTCGAGTGGAAGGATTCTCCTCGGTTTATCCCGGACGTTATGAGGTTCCTGGATAACGTCCTGCAGAGCTTCATCGATACCGCGCCGGACAGCATGGCGCGGGCGCGCTATTCCGCGATGCGGGAGCGGTCGGTCGGCCTCGGCGTCATGGGCTTCCACAGCTTCCTGCAGGCGATGAACGTGCCCTTCGAGAGCGCGATCGCGAAGGTGTGGAACAAGCGGATGTTCAAGCACATCCGCGAGCAGGCCGATTTCGCGAGCCGCATGCTGGCGGAGGAGCGCGGACCCTGCCCGGATGCCGCGGAATACGGCTTCATGGAGCGCTTCTCCAACAAGATCGCGATCGCGCCGACGGCGTCGATCTCGATCATCTGCGGCGGCGCCTCCCCGGGCATCGAGCCGATCGCGGCCAATGTCTACAACCACAAGACGCTGTCCGGGTCCTACATCGTCCGCAACCCGCACCTGAAGAAGGTGCTGGCCAAGCACGGGCGTGACGACGAGGAGACCTGGACGAGCATCACCGTCACCAAGGGCAGCGTGCAGCACCTGGACTTCCTGACGGAGCAGGAGAAGCTGACCTTCCGCACGGCCTTCGAGCTCGACCAGCGCTGGGTGGTGGAACATGCCGCCGACCGCACGCCCTATATCTGCCAGTCGCAGTCGGTGAACCTGTTCCTGCCCGCCAACGTGCACAAGCGGGACCTGCACCAGATCCACATGATGGCGTGGAAGAAGGGCGTGAAGTCGCTCTACTACTGCCGCAGCCTGTCCATCCAGCGCGCCGATACGATCAGCGCGAAGGTGGTGGGCCAGGGCGATGTCATGGCCGCGCATAATGACGGCGCGGCGGTGCCGCTGCCGCTGGTGGCGCGGCGGCTGGATGCCGAGCCGAAGGCCAATGGCAACGACTACGAGGAATGCCTGGCATGCCAGTGACGCTGCCCGTCATCGACCTCGACATGCTGCCGAGCGAGCCGGCGGGACTGCGCGCGCGCAAGCGCGCGCTGGAGCGTGACCTCGACCGCATGCTGGAACTGCGCGGGCCGGTGACGGAGGTGCGGCGGCTTGTCGCCGACCTCGACCGCGTCGCGGCGGAACTGGCGCGAAGCCTGCGGGACGGTTCTTCACAACGCGCGTCTGACCACCACCTCGCCAACTGACATTATCGCAGACGAGAGCATCATCATGCCCGACGATTCCATCCCGCGCGACGAGCTGCCGATCCGCTTCGACCTGATGACGGCGAACCCCGTCTACAAGCCGTTCCGCTACCCCTGGGCCTATGAGGCGTGGCTGCAGCAGCAGCGCATCCACTGGCTGCCGGAGGAAGTGCCGCTCGCGGATGATGTGAAGGACTGGCAGAAGAACCTGACGGCCACGGAGCGGAACCTGCTGACGCAGATCTTCCGCTTCTTCACCCAGGCCGATGTCGAGGTGAACAACTGCTACATGAAGCAGTACAGCCAGGTCTTCAAGCCGACCGAAGTGCTGATGATGATGTCGGCCTTCTCGAACACCGAGACGATCCACATCGCCGCCTACTCCCACCTCCTCGACACCATCGGGATGCCGGAGATCGAGTACACGGCCTTCCTCAAGTACAAGGAGATGAAGGACAAGTACGACTACATGCATTCCTTCTCGGTCGAGAACAAGACCGAGATCGCGAAGACGCTCGCCGCCTTCGGCGCCTTCACGGAGGGGCTGCAGCTCTTCGCCTCCTTCGCCATCCTCATGAATTTTCCTCGATTCAACAAGATGAAAGGGATGGGGCAGATCGTCAGCTGGTCGGTGCGGGATGAAACCCTTCATTGCCTCAGCGTGATCCGTCTGTTCCGCACCTTCGTGCAGGAGAATCCGGAGATCTGGACGGAGGAGCTGAAGCGCGACCTCTACCTCATCTGCTCCACCATCGTGGACCATGAGGACGCCTTCATCGACCTGGCCTTCGAACTCGGCGGCGTGCAGGGCCTCGATGCCGCGCAGACCAAGCAGTACATCCGCTTCATCGCGGATCGCCGCCTGCAGCAGCTCGGCCTCAACCCGCTCTACAACGTCGAGAAGAACCCGCTGCCTTGGCTCGACGAGATGCTGAACGCGATCGAGCACACGAACTTCTTCGAGAACCGCGCGACCGAATACTCCCGCGCCAGCACCGAGGGTTCGTGGGAGGAGGCCTTCGGCGACGCGACCTTCACCAGCGCCCAGCCGGAAGGCGAGATCGAGCTGGCCAGCCGGCACTGAACACGGAGACGGCGCCCCGCGGGACGGGGCGCCGTTCGGTGGTACCGGACGCCCGCGGCGGCAGCGCCGCGGGCGTTGTCGTGTTCAGTTCTCGGTCGCGTCGGGGTGGCGCAGCAGCCACAGGCGTTCATGCGCCGCGACCAGGCTTTCCATGTTCTTGCGGCGGTTCACGTCCGGGGAGACGGGACGGCGCGTCAGCATCATCTCCAGGATACGCAGGAGTTCTTCCGCCACCTCGAAATCGCCCTGGTCGCAGGCATGGTGGAAGGCGATCAGGATCTTGTCGGAAAGCCGGCGCGTGTGACGCGGTGGGCCAGAGGGCGCGCGCCCCGCATCGCGGCCGGACGGATCCCGTTCCTCGTCAGACATGCAGCATGCAGCTCCCAGTACGGCGCCAGGGTCCCGGCGCGCGGCGCACACAATAGCTTGGGTTGAGGCGCGCCGGAACCCTCCGCTTCAGGCGGGTGGGTTCAGCGCCCGGCGCTGCGCAGATGCGCGCGGATCGACTGCGCCATCGCCTCGGGCGCGGTTTCCGGCCGGAAGAGCGTGCGAACACGGCCATCCGGGCCCACGAGGTAGATGAAGGAGGAGTGGTCCATCAGGTACTGGCTCATCTCCGGCCTGTTCACCTTTGCGTAGAATACACGATACGCGCGGGCGGCGGCGGCCACCTGCTCCGCCGAACCGGTCAGGCCGACCATGCGCGGATGGAAGCGGGAGACGTAGTCGGCCATCGCCGGTACCGTGTCACGCTCCGGATCGATGGAGATGAATACCGGCGTGACGCGCCGCTCCTGCTCCCCCAGCAGGTCCATGGCATTGGCCATGATGCCGAGTTCGGTCGGGCAGACATCCGGGCAATAGGTGAAGCCGAAATAGACCAGCATGAAGCCGCCGGCGAAATCCGCCTGCGTCACGGCGCGGCCTTCATGGTTCACCAGGCTGAACGGCCCGCCCAGCGCGATGCCCTGCGGCAGCTGCACGCCCCCGGCGGCCGGCGCCGGCATGTCCTGCCCGAAGATGGAGGCGATGCGGCGGAGGAAGGCATCGGCGACGGTGTCGTCATCCCCCTTGCCGAGCCAGGCCGAGGCCCAGAGCCCCCCCAGCATGAGAAGCAGGACGAGGGCTGCGATGCGAATGGCGGCGAGCATGATGGCGGTGACATAGGCGCCCGGCGCGGTCGCGTCCACCGGACGCGAGGCCGCGGATGGGCTACAGACGGCGCAGCGGCAGGAGGCGGCGGCGGTGCGGGCAGGGGAACATCAGGTCGTCGTCATCGGCGCCGGCGGGCATGCTCGGCCCGTGGTGGAGGCGCTGCTCCTGCTCGGCCACCGGATCGCGGGGCTGGTGGATGACGCGCCGGACCGCCCGCCGGTGCTGGGCCAGCCCGTGATCGGCGGGCTGGACCGGCTGGCCGCGCTGCGCGCCGCGGGGATCGGCAGCGCCGTGATCGCGATCGGCGACAATGCCGCGCGGCTGCAGCTCGGCGACCAGGCGCGGGGCTTCGGCTTCGTGCTGCCGACCCTGGTGCATCCGGGGGCCCTCGTCTCCCCCCATGCCAGCCTGGCGGAAGGCGCGCAGGTCTTCGCCCGCGCGGTGGTGGGGCCGGAAGCGCGGATCGGGCGGCTCTGCCTGGTGAACACCGGGGCCATCGTGGAACACGAATGCACCGTGGACGAAGGCACCCACATCGCGCCCGGCGCGGTCCTCTGCGGGCTGGTGCGGGTGGGCGCGCGCTGCCTGGTCGGCGCGGGGTCCACCACCATCGCGGGCCGCCGGATCGGACCGGGCGCGCTGATCGCGGCCGGGGCGACCGTGACGGCGGATGTGGCGGCGGGGGCGCGCGTGGGGGGGGTGCCGGCGCGGGAGATGTAGCGCGGGCGGCCACCGCCCCTAAATCCCGATCCCCGCCCCCTCCCTCAGCACCGCCTCCGCCATCCCATCCCCGTCCTGCAGCGCCAGCCCCGGCAGCACCCGCGCCGGCCCGCGGCCGTGGCGGCGGCCGGCGAGGAGGATGCGCCGGGCCGCCTGGCCGGGGCGGGGCCAGAGGGGGAGGAGGGTGTGGCTGCCGCACCGCGCCGCCGTCAGCGCCGCCATGCCGTCCGCCAGGCGCGCGGCGGGGAGGATGAGGGTGAGGCTGCCGAGGCGGGCCAGGCGCCAGGCCAGCAGGGTGGTCCAGGCGGCGAGCGGCGTGGCCTCCGCATGGGTGGCGTTGGCGCGCAGCGCCTCCGGCGGGCGGGTGCCGGCGGGCCAGTAGGGCGGGTTGGCGAAGGCGTGGGCGCAGGCGGGCAGGGCGGCGCGCAGCGCCGGGTCGGCCACGTCGCCCTCCAGCACCGTCACCTGGTGGGCGTGGCCGTTCAGGGCGGCGTTCTCCCGCGCCAGCGCGGCCAGGGCGGGGTCGCGTTCGATGGCGAGGACCTGGAGGCCCGGGATGCGGGCGAGCAGGCAGAGGAAGACGGCGCCGGTGCCGCAGCCCGCTTCCAGCACGGCCTGGCCGGGCTTCGCGGGGATGCTGGCGGCGAGCAGCACGGCGTCATGCCCCGCGCGCAGGCCGCGTTCGGGCTGGCGCAGGCGGACGCGGCCGCCGAGGAGCGTGTCCTCCGTGATCATCGCCAGCCCTCGGTTTCCTGCGCCTCGCGCAGGATGCGGCGGGCCTGGGCTTCCTGGTCCTCCGGCACGGCGAGGCGGCGCGGGAAGGCGCCGATGTTGCCTTCGAGGGCGCCGATATGGCCATCCAGCACCACGGGGTCGCAGCCGCCATCGCGCAGCAGGGCGATGAGGAAGGAGAGCCGCACGGGATCGGTGGTGGCGAGCAGGACACGCATCGAACCGCCTTCCGGGCTGCCTCCTTGCCGGTATGGGGGGGCGTGGCTAAGTTGCGCGGCACCCTATCGAGGTCAAGATCGCGTGGATTTGTCCGTCGCGCCGAGCACTACCGCAGCTTCGGACATCGTCCGTGGAGAGGATGCGCTTGCGGCGCTGACCGCGCTGGTGCGGGACGACCTGGAAGCCTGCAACCGCCTGATCGTGGAGCGGATGCAGAGCCCCGTCGCGCTGATCCCGCAGCTGGCCGCGCATATCGTGGCGGCGGGCGGCAAGCGGCTGCGGCCGCTGCTGACGCTGGCGGCGGCGAAGCTGGCGGGATATCGCGACGGGCAGCGGCACGTGGCGCTGGCGGCCTGCGTGGAGTTCATCCACACCGCGACGCTGCTGCATGACGACGTGGTGGATGAAAGCGCGCTACGCCGCGGCCAGGCCAGCGCCAATGCGCTGTTCGGCAACAAGCCCAGCGTGCTGGTCGGCGATTTCCTGTTTGCCCGCGCCTTCCAGGTGATGGTGGAGGATGGGTCGCTGGAGGTGCTGCGCATCCTGTCCGAGGCATCGGCCACGATCGCCGAGGGCGAGGTGCTGCAGCTGATCACGCAGAACGACACCGCGACCACGGAAGCGCAGTACCTGGCGGTGATCGAGGGCAAGACGGCGGCGCTGTTCGCGGCGGCGACGGAGGTGGGCGCGATCGTCGCCGCCTGCACGCCCGCGCAGCAGCAGGGGCTGCGCGCCTATGGCCACAACCTCGGCGTGGCGTTCCAGCTGATCGACGACGCGCTGGACTACAGCGCGAAGCAGGAGGCGCTGGGCAAGACGGTCGGCGACGATTTCCGCGAGGGCAAGATCACGCTGCCCGTGCTGCTGGCCTTCCAGCGCGGCGACGAGGCGGAGCGCGCCTTCTGGCGGCGGACGCTGGAGGAGCGGGAGCAGGCGGATGAGGACCTGGCGCGGGCGATCGCGCTGATGGAGAAGCACGCCGCCTTCGCCGACACCGTCGGCCGCGCGCGCGACTACGGCAATGCGGCGCTGGAGGCGCTGGCGGTGTTCCCGGATGGCGTGGAGCGCCGGGCGCTGGAGGGCATCGTGGAGTTCTGCATCTCCCGCGCGCGGTAGGACGCCGGGGGCGGGGTTCTGGCGCTGGTCAGGCCCGCTTCAGCCAACCCTCTCCATTCTGTATGGGGAGGGGGGTTTTCGGGGCGATGGAGTGCGATCGCCCGAGGCGTCATCGCCGAAGGGCGTGAATCGCACGACAAGACAAAAGGCTAGGGTATGTCAGGCGCTTCTGCCCGCGCCTGACCTACCCTAGCGGCAGGCGGAGAGGGTCCAGAAGCCGGGGCGCAGCGATTCGCGGGATGCCGCGGGCGTGCCGGGGATCTGGCCGTACCACAGCGCCTGGCCGATGCCGGGCAGGAACAGGTGGCGCGGCGCGGGCATGCCGCTGCGGGGCGGGCTTTCCAGCAGGGAGAGATCCGCCCTGACGCCGTGGAAGGCCATCAGCGGCATGGCGTCGTCCTCCACCTCCAGGTCGCGCGTGCCCTCGGCCGTGGGCGGGGCGATGGGCAGGACGTATTGCGTGCCGTAGCCCTGGGACTGGGTGAAGCGGAACCAGTAGTCGCGCAAGGAGGCGGCGGAGCGGAGCCGCAGCACCAGGTCCGATTCGGCGCCGGGGGGCGGGCCTTCCCGCCGCAATTCGGCGGTGAACTCGCCCTCTCCGCCGAAGCGGTAGGTGGCGCGCTCCGCCGGGCAGGCCGGGGGCTCCGGCTGCTGGGCGCGGGCGACGGCATCCAGCGTGACGGCGGCCAGGACCAGGGCGCGTTCCCGCACGCGGAAATCCAGCATCGCGCGGCCGCCGCGCGGGCAGCAATTCCCATCCTCCTCCCGCCACAGGGCGGAGCGGGCGGACAGCGTCTCCGCATCGTAGTCCACGCCCTGCATGATGGTCAGGCCGGCGGGCAGGCGGGCGGGCAGGCTTGCCCACCAGCTTTCCGATTCGATCTCCACCCAGCCCTGCGGGGTCTGCCGGTAGAAGAGGTCGGCATTGCCGTTGCCGGAGCCGCCGGTCCGGCCCTCCGCATGCAGCATCGGCCCGTCATCCGTCTCCACCAGGCGGGGGGGCGCGAAGCTCACGCCCTCGAAGGACCAGCCGAGCAGGCGCCAGCCGCCGCGGGCTTCCGCCATCAGCACGATGCCGGCGCGCAGCCCGTCGCTGTCGGTGAAGCCGTGCTGGATCTGCCAGAGGATGCGGGTGTTGCGGTCCTCGCTGGCGACGAGGCCGGCGGCGCCGACGCGGCAGTTGCGGAGCGCGCTGCCGAGGCAGGTCCGCTCCAGCGCCGCGGGGCGGGCGAAGACGGGGTTGGGCGGGCAGTCGCGGCGCCCATCGGGGCAGCGCTGGACCTCCAGCCGCCGGATGGAGCGGTCCTGGCGGACGAGGTCGTCCAGCTGGCTGGTGCGTTCGCGGTATTCGTCCAGCAGCTCCTCCCGCGTGA
The DNA here is from genome assembly GCF_016805305.1 of Falsiroseomonas ponticola. GTDB lineage: Bacteria > Pseudomonadota > Alphaproteobacteria > Acetobacterales > Acetobacteraceae > Falsiroseomonas > Falsiroseomonas ponticola. Next base: position 141,006 of record NZ_JAERQN010000007.1, read on the forward strand.
AGGGGCGGGGCGGCGTGGCCTGGGTCTCGCCCGCTTCGAGGCGGCGCTGGAAGGCCTCCGCCCGGACCGCGAGGGTGGCCGGGCGCCCGGTGGTGGTGGAGGCGGCACGCTCCGCGGCCCGCAGCCGGGCATCGGCGGCGCGCAGCGCGGCATCGCCGCAGATGGTGGCCTGGAGAGGGCCGGCCGGCGCGGTGCAGGCCGGCGGCCGTTGCTGGGCCTCCGCCGACAGGGCGAGCAGGAGCAGGAGCGTGGCGGCGGCCAGGCGGCGCATGGGCGGGGTTTCCCGGGGCGGATGCCGCAGCTTGCAACGGGTGGATGCGCGGGCGGAAGGGTCTGCCCGGCGACGGCGCCACCCCCGCCGGGGATGGCGCCGCGGCGATCAGACGCCGGCGAGCGCCGTCTGCTGGTCCGTCTGGCCGCGCATGGCCCAGCCGGTGGTGCGGTTCTCGATCGCCACCGCCGCGACATACATCGCGACACCCATCACCGCCGTGACCATCAGGCCGGCGAAGACCAGCGGCACGTCGAAGCGGGAGGAGGCGAGGATCATCAGGTGGCCGATGCCTTTGTTGGCGGCCACCGTCTCCGCGATGATCGATCCCACGAAGGCCACCGTGATGGCGATCTTCAGGGAGGCGAAGAAGTAGGGCATGGCGCGCGGCAGGCCGACCTTGCGGATGATGTCGGTGGGCTTGGCGCCGAGTGCGCGCAGCACGTCCCGCAGCTCCGGCTCCACCGTCGCGATGCCGGTCGCGACGTTCACGACGATGGGGAAGAAGCTGATCAGGAAGGCGGTGATCACGGCGGGCACGGTGCCGATGCCGAACCAGATCACCAGGATCGGCACCACCGCCACCTTGGGGACGGAGTTGAAGCCGATCAGCAGCGGGTAGAGGCCGTGGTAGAGCAGGGTCGAGCTGCCGATGGCGATGCCGAGCAGCAGGCCGAAGACGATGGCCAGGCCGAAGCCGATCAGCGTCGTCATCAGCGTCTGCCAGGAATTGTCCAGCAGCGGCTTCCACCACTTGATCATGCTGGCGGCGATGTCGGTCGGCGCGGGCAGCACGAATTGCTGCACCTGGAAGGCCTTCACGGCGACTTCCCAGATGACGAACATGCCGATGATGACCAGCCAGGGCAGCCAGGCCTGCAGCCGCTTGCGGCGGCGCGCGGCGGCGGCCAGGGCTTCGAGGCGCTTCAGCGCCTCCGGCGACATGGAGCCGTCGGCGACCTTCGCGTCAGTGGCCACTGGTGACCTCCTCGCCCTTGCGGGCGGCGCTGATGTGTTCCCGCAGGTCATGCACGAGGGACACGAATTCGGGCAGGTAGGTGGTGTCGAGGTTGCGCGGCCGCGGCAGGTCCACCTGGCGTTCCGCGATGATGCGGCCGGGGCGCGACGACATGACCAGCACGCGGTCGGCCAGGAAGGCGGCTTCGCGCAGGTCGTGCGTCACCAGGATCACGGTCGGGCGGCGGGCGATCCAGACATCCTGCAGGACGGACCAGAGGTCCTCCCGCGTGAAGATGTCGAGCGCGGCGAAGGGCTCGTCCAGCATCAGCAGCGCGGGTTCGTGGATCAGCGCGCGGCAGAGGCTGGCGCGCTGCTGCATGCCGCCGGAGAGCTGGTGCGGGAACTTCTTGTCGAAGCCGCCGAGGCCGACGAGCTTCAGCAGGTCCTGGGCGCGGGCCTCATACATCGCGCGCTGGCTGCGGAGCTGGCGGCGGTGCGGTTCCACGACCTCCAGCGGCAGCATCACGTTGTCGATGATGTTGCGCCAGGGCAGCAGGGTCGGGTTCTGGAAGGCCATGCCGGCAATGCTGAGGGGGCCATCGACCTCCTGCCCCGCGACCACGACATTGCCGGCGGTGGCGGGCCAGAGGCCGGTGACGAGGCGCATCAGCGTGGACTTGCCGCAGCCGGAGGGGCCGACGACCGCGATGAACTCGCCCTTCGCGACCTCCAGCGTCGCGTTCTGGAGCGCCAGCGTGCCCTCCACGCCGCCGTAGCGCATGGCGACGCCACTGATCTCGACGAACGGTCGTTCCATTGAACCCCCCGGCCAGGCGCCCCCTGGATCGGGCGCGTGCAGGGTCGTGTGTGCGACAGGGGGGGAGGCGGGCGCAAGCCGTCGTGAGGACGTGATGCCTGCTGCGGCGCAGCGTTACCGCCGCTTAATGCTGCTTTCCTGGGCAATCCGCCTAAGGGCTAGGCGCGGAGAGCAGGGCGGCGCAGGCCAGCGGCATGCGGGGCGGCGCCGGCGGGCGGGCGGGCGGCGGCGGGCGCTGGCGCGATTCGGGCGTGAACCACCAGTCCAGCGTCGCGTCGCAGCCATCGCCGGGCGGTGGCGGCGCGATGTCCCGGCATTCGGGGCTGTCGGCCGGGCAGCGGAGGCGGAGGTGCATGTGGCTGTCATGCCCGCGCCAGGGGCGCACGCGACGCAGCCAGGGCTCCCCCCGGTGGTCCGCGCAGAGGCGCCGCTTGATGGCGGGGTTGACCAGCAGCCGGTCGAGGCCCGGGGCCTCCGCCGCGATGCGGATCAGGGTGGCGTGGCGGGGCGTCCAGCGCGCCGGGTCCACGGCCGATTCGTCCGGCAGGACGAGGTAGGGGATGGCCAGCTCCTCCCGCTGCGCCGCCGGGACGCGGGGCTTGGGGCGGAGGTCGAGCCAGATATCGGCGTCGAGCCCCGATTGGTGGCTGGCATGGCCCCAGGGCATGGGGCCGCCGCGGGGCTGGCCGAGATCGCCGATCCAGAGGTCCGGCAGCCCCGCCCGCCGCGCCTCGCCGGCCACATGGGCGACGAGGGCGATGGTGGCGGGGTGCCCCCAATGGCGGTTGCGGCTCACGCGGATGGCCTGCCAGCCCGGGCCTTCCGGCGGCAGCGCCACGGCGCCGGCGATGCAGCCGAGGTTGGTGGTGCCGATGGACCGCGCCGGGCCGGGGGTGGGGCGGGACAGCGCCGCCCAGTCGGCGGCGCGGGCAAGGGGGCCCTCCGCGGCGAAGGCGGGGCTGGCGGCCAGCGCGGCCAGCACCGCGAACGGGCGGAGGGCGGGCCTCAGAAGCGCCTCTCGAACACCGTCACCACGTCGCCGGGCTGCAGCAGGGCCTGGCGGCTGGCGCGGAATTCCTGCGCGCGGCCTTCCTCCGTCACGCGGGTGACGGAGACGTAGTCGCGCAGGGCGCGGTAGTTGAAGCCGCCGGCGACGGCGACGGCGGTCAGCGTCGTCATGCCGGGTTGATACGGAAACTGGCCGCCGCGCTCAACCTGGCCGAGCACGAAGACGGGGCGGTAGGTCATCACCTCCACCGCGGCGGAGGGGTCGCGGAACAGGTTCTTCTCCCGCATGGATTGCTCCACCGCGCGCTCCACCTCCGCCGTGGTGCGGCCAGCGGCCTGGATGGCGCCGATCAGCGGCAGGGCGATGGTGCCGGCATCGGTGACGCGGAATTCGCCGGTCAGGCGCGGGTCGTTGAACACGGTCACGCGGAGCTGGTCCTCCGGGCCCAGGCGATAGGCGCTGCGGCTGGCATCGGGCAGGGGCGGCAGGTCCAGCCCCGGATTGGCGCAGGCGGCGAGGCCGAGGGCGGGCAGGAGCGGCAGCATCAGGGCGAGGCGGCGTGACGTCATGGCGGGCGGTCCCCTTCGATTGCAGTCGGGGGCAGGGACGCGCGGCGGGGCGATGCGTTTCCTTCCGCAGGCGGGTCATCACGCCCTTGTTTGCGCGGGCGCGGAACCGATGCGGGGCGCGCCGGTTGGTGCAGCGCGGCGCGACCTGCGAGTGGCAGGCAACTCGGGCGCCGCCGGGGGAGTTCCACGCCGATGCTCGACAGACCGGTCGCCGACCAACGCATGCCCGCGGACCGCCGCGCCCCGCCGCGCGCGGCGCCGCCGGCCGCGCCGATCGAGCCGGAGGGGCTGAACGTCACGGCGCTGCTGGGCGCGCTGCGGCGGCGGCGGCTGGTGCTGATCGCCTGCATCCTCATCTTCCCGCTGCTGGCGCTGGTGGCGGCGACGAACATCACGCCCCGCTACACCGCGGGCGCGACCGCGATGTTCGAGCCGACGGAATACGCGGCGCGGGAGCTGCAGAGCATCCTGCGCGACGAAAGCACCACGGATGCGGTGCTGGCGAGCCAGGTGGAGATCGTGCGGTCCCTCTCCGTCGCGCGGCGGATCGTGGAGCGCTTCAACCTGACGGAGCGGCGGGAATTCGCCTGGTGGCTGCAGGACCGGGAACGGGCGGACACCATCCCCTTCCGCGTGCGCACGGCGCTCGCCGGCTGGGTGCGGCCGGTGCTGCCCGATGCGGCGGAGATGATCGCGCCACGGCCGATCGCGGCGGTGCCCACGGGCGACATCGCGGAGATCCAGGCCGCCGAATTCGTCCAGGGGCGGCTGGAGGTGCAGGTGGTGCGCAACAGCCGCGTGCTGCAGATCCGCTTCACCTCGGAGGACCCGCAGCTGGCGGCGGCGGCGGCGAACCTGGCGGCGGAGCTCTACATCGCCGACCAGCTGGAGGCGAAGTTCACCGCGGTGCGGCGCGCCAATGACTGGCTGGATGGCCGCATCGCGCAGCTGCGCGCCGAGGTGCAGCGGAACGAGAGCCGGATCGCCGAGCTGCGCAGCACCTCCGGCCTGACGCGGGGCGTGAATGCGGGCCTCGGCACCGAACAGATCAGCCGCATCACCCAGGACCTGGTGGAGGCGCGCAACCAGCTGGCGACGGCGGAAGCGCGGTTCAGCGCGGCGCGGGGCGGCGGCGGGGGCGCCGACATGGCGGCGCTGGGCTCCGCCAACCTGGTGGCGCAGCGCCAGGCGCGGGACGAGGCGCGGCGGGAGCTGGACCGGCTGGCGGCGACGCTCGGCAGCGGGCACCCCGATGTGCGCGCCGCCGCATCCCGCCTGGCGGCCGCCGAGCGTGCCGTGGGCGGCGAGACGAGCCGCGTGGTGCAGGCGCTGGATGCGGAGGTGCGGGCCGCCCGCGCCCGCGTCGGCAGCCTGGAGGCGAGCCTGGCGCAGCAGGAGGAGCGGATGTCCCGCACCCAGGGCGCCGAGATCCGCCTGAACGCGCTGGAGCGGGAGACGGAAGCGGCGCGGAGCCTGCTGCGCGCGGTGCTGGAGCGCAGCCAGTCCACCGTCAGCCAGACGGCGATCGAGAAGCCGGATGCGCGCATCCTGTCCCCGGCGACGGTCCCGGGCATGCCGTCCTTCCCCAAGCCCACGCTCTTCGTGGCGGCGGCGGCGGCACTCGGCGCGCTGTTCGGGCTGCTGCTGGTGTGGTTCCTGGAACAGGCGGACAGCACGATCCGCACGGGGGATGACGTGCGCGCGGCGCTCGGCCTGCCCTGCGTCGCGCTGGTGCCGATGCTGCGGCGCGGCATCCTGGGGCGCAACCGGGTGGAGGACTACGTCGCCCGCAAGCCGCTCAGCCCCTTCTCGGAGAGCATGCGCAACCTGCGGGCGGCGCTGTGGCTGGGCTCCGACCCGCCCAAGGTGGTGGTGATCACCGCCGCGCGGCCCGGCGAGGGCAAGACCACCACCTCCATCGCCCTGTCGCGCTCCGCCGCCATGAACGGGGAGAAGGTGCTGCTGGTGGATTGCGACATCCGCCAGCCCTCCATCGGCCGGGCCTTCCGGGCGGAGACGGCGGCGGGCGTGACCGACCTGCTGCTGGGCCAGGCGCGCTACGAGGACATCGTGCGGCGCGACCACCTCACGGGCCTCGACTACATCCCGGCGGGGGCGGCGGAGATCCATTCCCTCGGCCTCTTCATGTCGGAGGCGATGGCGGCGCTGCTGGAGCGGGTGCGGCGGGACTACGACCTGGTGATCCTGGATGCGCCGCCGGCGCTGGCCATGGCGGATGCCCGGGTCGTCGCCCGTCTTGCGGATGCCACATTGCTTTGCGTCAAATGGCGCGACACGCCGAGGTCCGTGGTGCGGAACTCGCTCGCCCTGCTGGAGGATGCCAAGGCCCGGATCGTGGGCGCGGCGCTGACGCAGGTGGACGCGAAGTCCCACCGCCGATCCGGCTATGCCGACAGCGAGGTCTATCATCCCCGCTACAGCGGCTACTTCAGGGAGTAGGGTCTTTGGGTCGCTATCTCGTCACCGGCGGGGCCGGGTATGTGGGCAGCCACACCGTGCTCGCGCTGCTGGACCGGGGGGATGAGGTCGTCGTCCTCGACGACTTCTCGAAAGGTCACCGGGAGGCGGTGCCGAGCCGCGCCCGGCTGGTGGATGGGCGCTGCGAGGACCCGAAGGCGCTGGCGGAGGCCTTCGCGGGCGAGCGCTTCGACGCGGTGCTGCACTTCGCCGCGCTGTCGCTGGTGGGCGACAGCATGCGGATGCCGCTGCGCTACATGGCGGAGAACCTGGCGACGCTGTCCGCTGTGGCCGATGCGGCGGTGGCGCATGGCTGCCGGAAATTCGTCATGTCCTCCACCGCCGCGCTGTTCGGCTTCCCGGAGCGCATCCCGATCGACGAGGAGCAGCGGCTCGGCCCCGTCTCGCCCTATGGCGAGAGCAAGCTGATGTGCGAGCGGGCGCTGGACTGGGCGGAGCGGATCCACGGGCTGCGCTTCGCCTCGCTGCGCTACTTCAACGCCGCCGGCGCCGATCCGCTGGGGCGCGCGGGAGAGGATCATGAGCCGGAGAGCCACCTGATTCCGCTGGCGATCGACGCGGCGCTCGGCATGCGGCCGCCGCTGACGGTGTTCGGCACGGATTACGACACGCCGGATGGCACGGGGGTGCGGGACTACGTGCATGTCACGGACCTCGCGGATGCGCATCTGCGCGCGCTGCCGCTGCTGGAGGAGCGGTCCGTGCGCTTCAACCTCGGCAACGGCACCGGCTATTCGGTGAAGCAGGTGATCGAGGCGGTGGAGCGCGTCGGCGGCCGCAAGGTGCCGCACACGCTGGGGCCGCGGCGGGAGGGTGATCCCGCGACGCTGGTCGCCAGCTCCGCGAAGCTGCGGGCGGAGACGGGCTGGACCCCGCGCTTCCCGGGGCTGGATGAGATCGTGAAGACCGCCTGGGATTGGCGGGTGAAGCACCCCAAGGGCTATGCCGGGGCGCAGCGCGCGGCGTGAGCAAGGGGGCCTCCCGGCCCCCTTTTTCGTGATCGGTGCCGGCCCAGAGGTGATACGCTGACCGGTGGCATGTACCGCATCACGATCCACTGCGACGGCGTCCCCGCTTCGGCAGGAGCCCAGGCGGCACGGGACTTGGCCGAGGCGCTGCGGCGCGACTACCCGCATGAGCGTCTCGTCGCCTGCTCTTTCCTCGACGGAACACTGCGGATCGTGGTCGAGAACGACTACGACGCCGCGGGGCTCAACCTGATGGACGAAGTCTCGGACCTCGTCAGCGCCAACCTCGGGCCGTTCGACGGCGACCTCAAGCTTGTCAGCGTCGAGACGCTGCGCTGAAGGGGTTGGCGCCCCGCCACGGTCAGCTCGTCATCCGGTCCAGCACCGGGATGCGGCGCAGCACCAGGCGCTTGCCGAGCATGGGCAGCAGCACGCCGGCGGCCGTCAGCACGGGGATGTGGATCCAGAAGCCGGACGCCGTCCAGCCGATGCCGGCCAGGATCAGCACGGCCTTCGCGACGCCGATGGCGATGGTGTTGAAGAGGTAGATGACCATGCTGGCCTGGCCGAGGGCGAGCGGCCACTGCCAGCGCGTCACCGGCCCGACCCGCATCAGCCCGTGCAGCGCGGGAATGGAGAGAAGGCCGCAGACCAGCAGCGCCAGGTCACCCTCCAGCGGGCCGAACACCGCCAGCAGCAGCGCGGCGACGAAGGCCAGCCACCAAAGCGCCAGGTAGCGGGTGAAGAGGGGCAGGAGCAGCGCCTCCCGCTCCGCCGCCCAGATCCCGATGGCGAAGAAGACGGCGTGGCGCGCCAGGCGGTCGGCATAGAGGATGGAGGGCGGGTCCAGCGCCAGCAGCAGCAGGCCGACCAGCACCAGCCCCGGCGCGCCGACGCGTCGCCAGATGGGCGGCGCGGCGATGGAGCAGACGAAGAGCACCCAGAGATACCAGACGGAGGTCGCGGGGCTGCGCGCCGTGGTGAAGAGCAGGTCGCGCAGGCCGCCCAGCAGCCCGTCCGGCCGGTTGTCCACATGGACGAAGTGCTCGGTGGCGAGCTTGCCGAACAGGATCAGCAGGCCGAAGAGGAAGAAGGGCGGCAGCAGCCGCGCGGCGCGCTTGGCGGCCAGCGCCGGCATGCCCGCCAGCGGCGTGCGCTGCGTGCCCATCAGGCCGAAGACGGTGCCCGAGAGGTAGAGGAAGAAGGGCATGTGGAAGGCGTAGATCGCCGTCCGCAGCAGGTCCCACCATTCCGCGCCCGGCGGTGGCGCGCCGGCGACGATATGGCCGAAGACGACGATGAGGATCGCCACCCCCTTGGCGCGATCGAGGTCGAGCCGCCTGTCGCGCGGCGGGCGCGCGGGGCTGGTGGCGACGAAGGCGGGCATCGCCGCGGCCGTCGTGCTCATGCCGCGCGCAGCCGGCGGGCAAGGTCTTCGCGCATCAGCCCGGCGGGCACGCTTTCCCGCTGTTCCAGCCTGGCGCGGGCAAGCGCGGCGGCGAACCAGGTGAATTGCGCGACCGCGGTGCTGGCGATCAGCGTGTTGTCGAAGCCGCTATGCAGCAGGGCACCCACGATGGCGGCGCGCAGCACCAGCCGATCCGCCGCCGCCACGCGCCGCGTGCCGAGCCAGACCCAGGCGACGAGGGAGAGGAAGATCATCGCGCAGCCGATGATGCCGGCATCGACGGAAAGGCGGAGGTATTCGTTGTGCGCGGCGTTGGAGCGGATGAGGCGGATGCGAGGGTCCTCGGGATCCACGATCAGCTTGCCGGCGCCGAGGCCGTAGCCGAAGAGGGGGCGCTGGTCGATCGCGTCGATGAAGTAGGGCCAGATGACGTCGCGGCCGGAGAGGTTGACGTCGTCGCCGCCCAGGAAGCGGTCGGCCGCGAAGATGGCGACGGGGCCGAGCAGGATGGCGCCCGGCAGCATGCCGCCCATCACCAGGTCCACCTTGCGCTTCAGCGGCAGCACGCGGCGATCCGCCAGCAGGAAGACGATGCCGAGGAAGAGCATGACGGCGATCAGCGGCGCGCGCGCCTGGGTCGCAAGCAGCACCGCCAGCGCCGCACCCGTCAGCAGCAGCCAGCGCATGCGCGCCGTGCGCAGGTATTCCAGCGTGGCGGCGAAGACCGCCGTGACGGCGAAGCCCGCGAGGAAGGGCGGCGAATGCATGCCCTGGAAGCGCCAATTGGCATCGAAGGGCGATTGCAGCCCGGTCGGCCAGGCGAGGAAGCCGGCAGCGGCGCTCAGCAGCGGGATGAAGACGATGCCCTTGCAGAAGCTGGACCAGACGCGGCGCGGCGCGGCGGCGAAGGCCAGCACGAAGGGCGCGGTCGATCCGATGAAGCTGCGCACCATCTCCGCATTCGAGGAGACGCGGCCCATCGGCAGCACGACGATGCTGATCATCGCGACGACGGTGAAGGCGAGGAAGGGCCAGTTGATGGCGGAGGAGAAGCCGTAGCGCAGGCAGAGCATGGCGGCGATGGCGAAGGGCACCAGCTTCACCACCGCGCTGCCGAGTGCCGCCGCGCCGCCCGTCGCCATCAGGTCGAGTTGCACATCGACGGCGAGCCCATAGACGAAGACGAGCAGGCCGACGGCCAGCAGCGGTGCCTCGTAGAACAGCAGCGCCACCATCAGCGCGACGGCCGCCGGCATCACGGCGAGCGCGAGCTGCGGTTCGAGGATCGCGAGCGCCAGCAGCGCGGCGGCTGCGACGAGGGCGAGGAGAAGGGCGAGGAGCGAGGGTGGAACGGTGCGCATGCCATCGCGTTATCGCACGCGAAGGGAAGCCGTTCCCAATCAGCTTTCGGTGTCGATCTTCCAGCCGGGATAACGCATGGGTGCGAATGACAAGCCGGCGGTGCAGCGCCGCCCGGCGCTGACGCGGTTGCGCGTGCTGCTGATCGGCTGGGTGCTGGTCTATCACCTGGAGCTGCCGCTGCGCGCGCTGCGCGGCCTGGGCTTCCTGGAGGGCGTGGCGCTGAAGGGCTACCTCGGCGTCGATGGATTCTTCCTGCTGTCGGGCTTCGCGCTGGTGCTGGGCTATGCGCACCGGCCGCCCGAGGGTTTCGCGGGCTGGCGGATGTTCATGCGCGGCCGCCTGGCACGCGTGCTGCCGCTGCACTGGGCGCTGCTGCTGGCGATGGTGGCTATGGTGCTGGCGGCGATGGCCGCGGGCCTCGCGGTGAATGCGCCGGAGCGCTTCGGCCTGCGGGACTTCGTGCTGCAGGCGCTGCTGCTGCATGGGTGGGAGACGACGTCGCAATTCGCGTGGAACTACCCGTCCTGGGCGCTGTCCGTGATCCTGGCGGGCTATATCGCCTTCCCGCCGCTGCTGGCGGGCGTGGTGGCGGCGCCGGTCGCGCTGCTGTGGCTGCTGGCCGGCATCGCGGCCATGGGTCTCCTCGCGCTCGGCGCCATGGATCCGGGGCTGCAGCTAAACCACACGCTGCATCTGGGCCTGGCGCGCTTCTTCCTGGAATTCATCGCGGGCATGGTGCTGGCGCGGCTGGTGCAGGCGGGCGCGGTGGCGCGATGGGCGGCGACGCTCGGCGTGGGGCTGGTGCCGGCGGGGCTGTGGCTCGGCATCGATGCGGTGGTGGTGGCGGGCCTCGCGAGCCTGGTCGTGCGCGCGGCCTTGCAGGAAGGGCAGGATGAGCGCGGCGTGATCCACCGGCTGGGGGAGGCGTCCTTCGGCGTCTATCTCGCCTGGGTCTTCGTCGAATCCGTGCTGGTGCTGGTGCTGCGCCTGGTGCAGCCGGGGCTGGCGGGGCGGCTGCTGCTGATGGCGGCGGGGCTCGGCGGCACCTTCCTCGCGGGCTGGATCGCCTGGCGGATCATCGAGGTGCCGGCCGCGCGCTGGCTGGCGGGGCGCGGTTCAGCGCGCCGCGCGTAGCGCCTCCGCCAGAAGGCGGCGGGGGCGCGGTGCCTCCCCCTGCTGCAGGCGCCAATGGCCGCCATGCGTCACGGCCCAGAGCGTGGCGGGCAGGCCGAGCCGCCGCAGCACGGGCAGCGCAACGGCAAGGTCCCGCGCCCAGGCGGCCTCATCCTCCGCATGCGGCAGCGCGCCGCCGAGTTCGGCGACGATGACGGGGATGCGGTGGCGGTCCCGCCAGGCGGCGACGGCGCCGAAGCGTTCCGCCACCCAGGGCGCGGCGCCGCCTTCATAATCATGCACCTCCGCGATGGTCAGCGGATCGGGCGGCGGGGGCTGGCGCAGCAGCGATCGCCAGGAACACCATTCATGCCCGCCCCAGACCAGCGCGTGGCGGGGCGCGGCGGCGCGGGCGGCGGCCAGCAGGCGGTCGCGCAGCGGCGTCCAGGCGGCGGCATCGTCGAAGGCCGGCTCGTTCAGCGGGCCGAGCGCGACGCGCGCGGGATCGGTCGCCGTGCCGAAGAGCCGCGCGCGGGCCTGCATGATCCGCCACGCCGCCTCATCCCAGGGGTTCCAGGGCTCGTAGAGATCCGTGAGGCCGAGCAGGACGGGCAGGCCGGCGGCATCCGCATCCTCGATGGCCTGGAGAAAGAGGCGGGGCACGTCCTCCCCCGCGCCGGCGTCGCGCGGGATGAAGAGGCGGGCATGGTCGAAGCCGGCGCCGCGCAGATCATGCCACCAGGCCCGGCCGAGGCGCCGGGGGCGCTGGCCGGAGGCGACGGGGAACCAGCGCTCCAGGTTGGCGCCAAGCCGCAGCGTGGCGATGCTGTCGCGCAGCGTCGCGGCCGCCGCCGGGGCAGGCACCGCCAGGGCGGCGCCGGCGGCGAGGAGCGTGCGGCGGGTGGGGGCGGGCGGGCTCATCCCGCGGCCTCCCCGGCCAGGGCGCCGCGGAGGTAGCCGAGGTTGTAGGCGGCGCCGCAGCGGGCGCGGACCAGGGCGGCGGAATTGCGCGGCCAGGCCAGCAGCGGCGCCTGCACCAGCAGCTTCGCCGCGGCGCCCGGGGCGCGGCGCGGCCAGCCCCGCCGCCGGTCCCGCAGCGCATCGGTCGCGCCCTGCCAGTGCAGGCGGGAGACGAGCCAGGAGGGGCGCAGGCGGCTGGCCTGGATGCTGTGGCGGACGGTGACGGCGCCATCGTAGAAGACGCGGCCGCCCCGGGCCTGGAGGCGCGACAGCACCTCCTCCTCCTCCCCCGACAGCAGGCGGTCGCCGACGCGGCCCAGCTCCTCCGGGAAGCCGCCCACGGCCAGCAGGTCCCGCCGCCGGAAGGCCATGTTGGCGCCATAGACGGCCGCGCCCTGCGGCAGCGCGGCATCGCCGGTGGCTTCCCCCCGGCCATCCCATTCGACGATGGTCAGCACGCCGCGCAGGTTGTCGGGCCACCAGGGGGGCAGGGGCGCTTCCCATGCCGGCAGGATGCGCCCGCCCAGCGCCACCGCGCCTTCCGGCAGCGCGGCGATGGCGGCCAGCAGGCGCTGCGCCCAGTCGGGCTCCGGCACCGCATCATCGTCCAGCCAGGCGGTCCAGGGGGCGGTCGCGGCCTTGAGGCCAAGGTTGCGGGCCAGGGAGAGGCCGGGCGTGCCGGTGCGCACCAGCCGGGCGCCGGCGCTGGCGGCCAGGCGCGCGATGCCGGCCTGCGCGGCGTGGGGGGAGGCGCTGTCCACCACGATGAGCTCGATGGCCGGCTGGGCCGGCCGGCGGGGGGGCGCCGCATCGATCAGCAGCGCATGCGCATCCCGCAGAAGCACCACGCCCTGCTGCCGGGCGAGGCCATCCAGGCAGGCCTCGAGATAGGCCGGCCTGGCATGGGTGCAGATGATGACGCTCAGGGCTGGGGGTTCGAAACCCGCGATGTATCCGTCAGCCACCCTGGCTCCTTCATCCGTTGAAGCGGAAGGCTCCTGCCACCTGGTCGCCGCTGCTGGCCGGGGGTTCGGCCGGCTTCTGCTGCGCCGCCATGGCTTCCTTCGCGCGGGCCTCGATCTGCTTGGTCACTTCGACCAGGACGCGCGCGAGGTTCGGGAGTTGCAGGACCGGCACGACGAGGAGCGCGGAAGGTACGGGCTTGGCCTCGCCGCCGCCGGCCGCGGCGGAGGCGCCGGTCTGCGCGCCGAGGGTGATGCGGGCGACGCCGCTGGCGACATGGACATCGATGACGCCGTCGCCGAAGACGGTGGGAAGGGCGGTCATGGGACGTTTCCTGTGGCTGAGGGTGGGCGCGCGATCACTGTTCGCGGAAGGCGCGGTGGAAGCTGTCGAAGACGGGCTGGAGGAGGTAGCGCGCGAAGGACCGGCTGCCGGTCTGGATCTGCGCTTCCACCATCATGCCGGCGCGGAGCACGACGCCGTCCAGCGCCGCCAGCTGGGATTCGTCGATCTGCACCTGCACGCGGTAGTAGGCGGTGCCGCGGCGTTCATCCTGCGTGACGTCGGACGCCACGAAGGTGACGTGCCCGTGCAGGTAGGGCACCAGGCGCTGCTTGAAGGCGGGCAGGCGGATCTCGGCCTGCAGGCCGGTATGCACCACGTCGATGTCGTTCGGCTGGACGTTCACCTCCGCGATGATGCGGTCGGCTTCCGGCACCAGGTCCAGCACCGGGTCGCCGGGCCGGATCACGGCGCCGATGGTGAAGACGCGCAGGTTGAGCACGGTGCCGGCCTCCGGCGCCGTGATCTCGAGCCGCGTCGAGACATCCTCCGCCGCGCGCAGCCTTTCCTCGGCCTCCGCCAGGCGGAGGCGGACGTCGCGCTGCTCGGCGGAGGTTTCCTGCGTGCGCTGGTCGATGATGCGCTGCATGTCGCGCTCGGCCTCCGCGATCTGGGCGCGGGAGCGGACCATCTGGTTGGCGATGTCCGTGATGTTGCCGTCCACGGAGGCGACCTGGCGCTGCAGCGCCAGCAGCTGCGGCAGGCGGGCCAGGCCCTGGCGGAGCAGCTGGGCGGTCGCCGTCTCCTCCGCCCGCAGCAGCACCAGCATGCGGCGCTGCGCGTCCATCTGGCCCTCGGCGGAGGCGATGGTGGCGCGGTGCTGGTCGATGCGCGCGCGCAGCACCTGGATCTGGCTTTCGAGGGAGAGGGTCCGGGCCTGGAACAGGGTGCGCTGGCCGGTGATGAATTCCTGGGCGCGGAGCGCATCCGCGCCGGTGAGTTCGGCGGGGAAGGCGATGTCGCGCGCGCCGGCGAGTTCCGCGGCCAGGCGGGCATCCTGCGCCAGCAGGGCCCATCGCTGGCTGCGCAGCGTCTCCGTCTGCTGGGCCGCCTGGGGCTGGTCGAGGCGCATCAGTACCTGGCCCTGGCGGACCATGTCGCCGTCCCGCACCAGGATCTCCCGCACGATGCCGCCTTCGAAATGCTGCACGGTGCGGCGCGTGCCTTCCACCTTCAGCAGGCCCGGCGCGATCGCCGCTTCGGCCAGCGGGGTCAGCGCGGCCCAGAGGCCGAAGCCCAGCACGAAGACCAGGGTGATGGCGTAGCCCAGCAGGACCGGCACGCGGGTGCGCGGGCGCGGCGCATCGATCGGCAGTTCCGGCTCCGGCGGGTTCCAGAGCACGGGGGGGGCATCGGCGGGGCGGCGCAGCAGGGGCATCTGGCCGCCGGGCGCATCGCCGAGGGGCAGGACCTCCGCCGGGGGATTGGCCTGGCTCATCGCGTGCCCTCCGCCCGCCCGGCCGCGGGCGGGGCCACTTCCTGGGGCCTGGCCTGCTGCACCAGGCGCTTCAGCACCTCCGCCCGCGGGCCGAAGGCCTCCGCCGCGCCGTCGCGCAGCAGCAGGACCTTGTCCACGCCCTGCACCAGGGTCGGGCGGTGGGAGACGAGGATGACGGTGCAGTTGCGGGCCTTCAGCGCCTCCAACCCCCGGATCAGGGCCTGTTCGGCATCGCCGTCGAGGTTGCTGTTGGGCTCGTCCAGCACCACGAAGCGCGGATGGCCGAACATGGCGCGCGCCAGGCCGATCAGCTGCCGCTGGCCGCCCGAGAGGTGCTGGCCGCCATCGCCGATTTCCGTGTCGTAGCCCTGGGGCAGGCGCAGGATCATCTCATGGCAGCCGGCGAGCCTGGCGGCTTCGAACACCATCTCGGGATCGGCATCGCGCATGCGGCCGATGTTCTTCATCACCGTGCCGTCGAACAGCTCCACATCCTGGGGGAGGTAGCCGACATAGCGGCCGAAATCCTCCCGCTGCCAGGTGAAGACATCGGCGCCGTCCAGCCGGACGGTGCCGGCGGAGGGCTGGAGCGTGCCGATCAGCAGGCGGATCAGCGTGGTCTTGCCGGCGGCGGAGGGGCCGATGATGGCCAGGCTCTCCCCGGCCGTCAGGGCGAAGGAGATGCCCTTGATGATCGCGACGGGCTGGCCGGGGAAGCCGAAGGTGACGCGTTCGGCGGTGACGCGGCCCGTGGGTTCGGGCAGCGGCATGCCGGGCGGGCGGATGCGCGGCAGGGCGAGGAAGCCGAGCAGGCGGCGATAGGATTGGCGGGCCTGCACCAGCTGCTTCCAGCCGCCGATCATCTGTTCGACCGGCGCCAGCGCGCGGCCCATGATGATGGAGGCGGCGATGGAGGCGCCGGAGGTGAGCTGCTGTTCCAGCGTCAGCCAGGCGCCGACGCCAAGCACCGCGACCTGGATGGTCAGCCGGAAGAAGCGGGTGATGGAGAGCAGCATGGCGGCGCGGTCGGCCGCCTTCTCCTGCGGCGGGATGGAGGCCGCGAGGCCTTCGCGCCAGCGCTGCAGCACGGCCGGCGCCATGCCCATGCTGTCGATCACCTCCGCGTTGCGGACCATGCTCTCGGCCCGGCGCTGGCTGGCCATGCCGGCGGTGCTGGCCTGGCGCAGCAGCGCGCCCGTGGCCCATTCATTCGCCAGCGTCAGCCCGAACAGCAGCACGGCGCCGCCGAAGGCGATCCAGCCCAGCGTCGGGTGCAGCGCGAAGATGACCGCGAGGTAGATCGGCACCCAGGGCACGTCGAAGACGGTGAGGGAGGCGGGGGAGCCGAGCCAGCCGCGGCAGACCGCCAGGTCGCGCAGCGCCTCCATCCGGTAGGGGCGGCCGCGGAGCTGGCTCTCGATGGCGCGGATGAAGGCCTCCGGCGCCGCCTTGCCTTCCACCCAGGTGGCGAGGCGCTGCATCACCTGGCCGCGCAGCCCGTCCAGCACCGCCATGACCAGCAGGGCGAACATGGCGATGGCGGTGAGGTAGTAGAGCGTGTCGATGCTGCGCGTGGACAGGACGCGGTCGAAGACCTGCATCATGTAGAGCGAGACGGTGAGCTGGAGCAGGTTCACCACGCCGCTGAACAGCCCGACCGCCACCAGCTGCGACCGCCCGGCCGCGATGGCGCGGGACAGCACCGTATCGGGCTGGCGGTCCGGCTGGCCGGGGATCAGGGGCATGGGCCGCAGCACGGCGTCAGGCCCCGATCCAGCCCAGCAGCGCCGGGCCGTAATGGCGCCAGGCGAGCAGGGCGCCGCCGGCCAGCAGCAGCAGCGCGACGAGGTTGGCGGCGACCAGCGTCATGAAGCCGGGCGGCGGGCGCAGCCGGCCCAGATGGTCCTGCACGGCGGCAAGGCGGATCTCCTCCACCCGGTTGTGCAGGCTGCGGAACGCGTAGCCTTCCAGCGCGGCATCGGCTTCGCGGCGCAGGCCCTCGATGCCGTTCGGCGCCAGCGGGCGCGCGGCTTCCACGGCCAGGGCGAAGGCCAGCAGGTCGCGCAGGCGGTTGCCGTCGCCGGGGGTCAGGAAGCTGCCCAGGGGGGGCAGGGGCGGGGGCGGGCTCATGCGGAATTCCTCGGCCGGGGTCGGGCGCGGGAAACGCGCGGCGCGCTCCTCCGCCGCGCCGGCTGTCGCCGGTGTGACCCGTTCAGCCCTGGTATCGTTGTCGGCCATGAACAATCCGTGAGAACGATCTGTCGTTCCGTTGAAGCGACGCTGGAATTGTGACGTGGTAGCACCCCCCCGGCGGGGGCACAAACCGGAGTCACAGGGTGCATCAGGATCGTTACAGGATCGTCGCGGGCCTGCTCATCGCAGGCCTTTCCGCCACCCTGCCACGCGACGCGGAGGCGCAGGCCGTGCCGCGTGGTGAGACGCAGCGCGGCGTGACCGTGGCCGACCGGGCGCGGGAGGACTACGATCCGCTCGGCGTGCGGCTCGGCGCCTTCCGCCTGGATGCGGCGGCGGAGCTCGGCATGGGCTACGACGACAACCTGTTCGGCACGCGGCGCGGCCGCACCGCGGATGGCTATGCGACTTGGGTCGGCGAGACATCGCTGAACAGCGACTGGTCCACCCATGCGGTGGGCGCCACCGCGCGGATCGAGCAGCGGCGCTACATCGAGGAGACGGCGCAGGACTGGACCGACTACGCGGTCGGCCTGTTCGGCCGCTACGACCTGAATGCCGAGACGAATGTCGAGGCACGCTACAACCGGGTGCAGGAACACCTGGAGGTCAGCAGCATCGATGTGCAGCAGGCCGGCCTGTCCCGCCCCATCCCCTACTACTACGACGAGGTGCAGGCCCAGGCGACGACGCGCTTCAACCGGATCGGCGTGACCGCGATCGGCAATTGGCGCGGCTACCGCTTCGACGACGTGGATCTGGGCGGGCCGCAGCAGCCGGCGACGCCGCGGCAGGGCGACGTGTCGCGCTTCGACTTCAATTCGACGCTGGGGGCGCTCGGCCTGTCCTACGCGCTGGCGCCGGGGCGCTTCGTGAACGTCATCGGCCGGGTGCAGGAGATCAAGTACCAGTCGAGCGCGCAATCCGCCCGCGACAGCATGACCTATGAGGGGCTGGTCGGCTTCACCTACGATTTCGACGGCGTCTGGCGCGCCCGCGTGGCGATCGGCTACCGGCAGCGGGACTATGACGGGCCGGGGCTGAAGACGCTGTCCGGCCCGGCCTTCGAGGGCGACGTGACCTGGCAGCCGACGCAGCTGACCACCGTGACCTTCCAGGGCCGCCGCACCATCGAGGAATCGATCCGCAACAACGCCACCAGCTTCACGCGCACGCTGGGCCAGGTGCGGGTGGACCACGAATACCTGCGCAACGTGATCCTCGGCGTCGAGCTCGGCGTGGACCGGCGGGAATACGAACAGCCGAGCGAGCAGGCGACGGACGGCTTCGCCATCCTCTCCGCCCGCTACCTGTTGAACCGCAACGTGTCGCTGGTGGGGTCCTACCAGCATGCGCGGCGGCTCGATTCCTCGGCCGGGGTGCCGGAATTCGACCGCAACCTGGTCCAGTTGCGGCTGCGCATCGCCTTGTGATGCGGGCGGGGCAGAAAGCCGGCGGCGGCCCCGCGTTGGGGTAGGCGCCGCCGGGTGCCTCCCGGCGGCCGACAGCCGCCGGGAGCCCCGCCTTGACCACCGAGACCGCCGACGCCGCGCCGATCCGCCTGCTGGGCCTGGAGTTCGAGGCGCGTGACGCCGATGCGGCGCTGGCGCTGCTGGCCGCGCGCGACGCGGCCGCGCCCTTCGCCTACCTCGTCACCCCCAATGCGGACCACCTGGTGCGGCTGGCGCGCGACCCCGCGCGCTACGGGCCGCTGTACCGGGATGCCGCCTGGCGGCTGATGGACAGCCGCGTGGTGGCGCGCCTGGCGCGCGTGATCGGCCTGGCGGCGCCGCCGGTGGTGCCCGGCAGCGACCTGACGGCGCGGCTGCTGGAGGAGGCGGTGCGGCCCGACGATCCCGTCGCGGTGCTGGGCGGCGGCGCGGGCACCGTCGCCGCGGTGGCGCGGCGCTTCGGGCTGCGGCGCCTCATGCACCACGAACCGCCCATGGGCTTCGATGCCGATCCCGATGCCTTCGCCCGCGCGGTCGATTTCGTCGCGCAGTCGGGCGCGCGGTTCAGCTTCCTCTGCGTGGGATCGCCGCGGCAGGAGATGGTGGCGCGGGCGGTGCTGGCGCGCGGCGGCGCGACGGGCACGGCGCTGTGCGTGGGGGCGAGCCTGCTGTTCCTGTCGGGGGAGGAGCGGCGCGCGCCGCGCCTGGTGCAGCGCGCGGGGATGGAATGGGCGTGGCGGATGGCGCGGGACCCGAAGCGGCTGGCGCGCCGCTACCTGGTGGATGATCCCGCCATCCTGGCGCTGCTGTGGCGGGAGAAGCGGTCGGGCCTGTAGGCCGGGCCCTGCCCCCGGGCCTACAGGTCAGGATCTTGCCGCGGGCCTAAAGGCCCGACAGCACTTCCCGCTTCAGGCGCTGCAGCGGCGTGCCGCGATGCGCGGCATCGGTGCGGGCCAGGTAGGCGCGGCTTGTCTCGGTATGGCCGTAGAGGTGTTCCGTGCCGGGCAGCGGGCGGAAGCGATGCGCCAGCGCCAGCGCGGCGGGCGCGGCGCGCAGCCCCTGGGCCAGCACGCCGTTGCGGATGCCCTTGGCCTGGTAGGCCAGGAAGCGCGGCAGCAGCGCCGCCGGGTTCGCCCCGTGCTTCATGGCGATGTAGAGCCGGTTGCGCACGAAGTGGAACCAGCGCGTGCCGGACCAGGCGACGCGCGCCTCCGGGCTCACCTTGTGGCGCACGGCGATGTCGCCGCGGTAGCGGATGGTGCGGCCCATGTTGATGAGGCGGAGCGCGAGGTCGTATTCCTCCCACGCGAAGAACAGCGCGTCGTCGTAGCCGCCGGCGGTTTCGAAATCCGCGCGGCGCAGGGCGTGGCCGGCGCCGACGAAGGTGGCGGCATCGAAGGTCTCCGCGGCGCGCGGCAGCAGGCCCTTGGGATAGCCCCAGGAGGAGAGGTCGTCCTGCCCCGTCGCATGCACCAGGATGCGGCAGGCGATGGCGCCGAGATGGGGGGCGGCATCCATCGCCGCGACGGCGCGGGCCAGCGTATCGGGCGTGGCGAATTCGGCATCGTTGTCGAGGGCGAAGACGATGCGCGCGCGCCCGAGCGCGGTGGCGCGGTTGCGCCCGCCGGCGACGCCGTGGTTGCGGTCCAGCCGCACCAGCGTGGCATCCGGCGCGCCCTGCACCGCGGCGCGCAGCCGCGCCAGGGCGATGTCGCTGCTGCCCTGGTCCGCGATCCAGACATGCTTGCGGATGCCCTGCTGCGCGCGGGCGGAGGCGATGGCGGCGATCGTCTCCTCCGCGCGTTCCATCGCCAGGATGATGACATCGGCATCCACGGGCAGGGGCGGGCCGGCGGCGCCGGCGACGTGCTGCGGGGCGGCGTAGGACGGGCGGTTGGTCATGCTTCGGTCCGTCATCTCGGGGGCAGCGCGAAATCGGGGGCGGGGATGGCCAGGTAGGCCATGCGCTTCGCCTCCATCCGCCCGCGCGTCACCGTATCCAGGATCAGGCCGCAGGCGAGGGAGAGGAAGGCCAGCAGCATCAGGCCGGTGGAGAGCACCGCGGTCGGCAGCCGCGGCACCAGGCCGGTGGCGAGGAAGGTCTGGAAGACGGGGATCGCGATGCCGATGGAGACCAGCGCGAGGGCCATCGCGAGCAGCGCGAAGAAGGGCAGCGGGCGTTCGCGGCGGACCAGCAGCGCGATGGTGCGCAGGATGCGGAAGCCGTCCCGCCAGGTGTTGAGCTTGGAGGCGCTGCCCGGCGGGCGTTCGCGGTAGCGGGTCACGACCTCCCCCACCGGCATGCTGAGTTCGAGGGCGTGGACGGTGAATTCCGTCTCCGTCTCGAACCCCGCCGCCAGGGCGGGGAAGGATTTGGCGAAGCGGCGGGAGAAGACGCGGTAGCCCGAGAGCATGTCGGAGATGCGGTCGCCGAAGATCAGCCGCACCACGCCGGTCAGGACCGCATTGCCCAGGCGGTGGCCGGGGCGGTAGGCGGCCACGGCATCCGTCACCCGCGTGCCCGTCACCATGTCCAGGCGCTCATCCAGCAGCAGGCGGATCATGGCCGGCGCGGCGCTGGCATCGTAGGTGTCGTCGCCATCGACCAGGACGTACACATCGGCCTCGATATCCGCGAGCATGCGGCGGACGACATGGCCCTTGCCCTGCAGGCGTTCGGTGCGCACCACGGCGCCGGCGGCCAGCGCGGCTTCCCGGGTGCGGTCGCGGCTGTTGTTGTCATAGACATAGACGGTCGCTTCCGGCAGGGCGCTGCGGAAGGCGGCGACCACGCGGGGGATCGCCACTTCCTCATTGTAGCAGGGCACCAGCACGGCGATGCGCGGCGCGGGCGGGCGCGTGCCGTCCCAGGCGCGATCGGCCACCGTCTCCAGGCGTTGCATCAGGGTCACCTCCCGCTGGTGCATGCAGGCGCTAGAGCGCGTTCCGCATGCAGGCCACGGCGAGCAAGGTGCGCAGGATGATGGTGATATCAAGCCAGGGCGACCAGCGTTCGATGTATTCGAGGTCGCTTTCCACCCGGCGGATGATCTGTTCCTCCGTGATCGTCGGCCCGCGCCAGCCGCGCACCTGGGCCAGGCCGGTCAGGCCGGGCTTCACCTGGTGGCGGGCGGCGTAGTTGGCGACCACCTCGTCGAAGCGCCGGCCGGCGGCGCGGGTGCCGGGGGCATGCGGGCGGGGTCCGACGAAGGACATGTCGCCCTTCAGGATGTTGAAGATCTGCGGCAGCTCGTCGAGCGAGGTCTTGCGCAGGATGGCGCCGACGGGGGTGACGCGCGCATCGCCCGCGCGGACCTGGCGCAGCACCTCATGGTCCGTCGCCTCCGCGTACATGGTGCGGAATTTCAGCACGTCGAAGGGCTGGTCGTTGAAGCCGGTGCGGCGCTGGCGGAAGAAGACCGGGCCGGGGCTGTCCAGCTTGATGGCCAGCGCGATCAGCAGCATGGGGACGGCGGCGATGGCCAGGGCGAGGATCGCCATGGCGTAGTCCTCCGCCACCTTCACCGCGGCGCCGAGGCCGGAGATGGGGCGGGCGCGCAGCAGCACGGGGCCGGCCGGGCGGCGGCTGGCGGGCAGGCGGTCCATCAGCAGGTCGGGCGCCAGGCGGATCTCCACCGGATAGGCGCTGAGTTGGTCCAGCGCCGCGGCGATCCGCGCTTCCGCCGACCAGGGCAGGGCGAGCACCACCACATCCACCTGCCCGGCGCGGATCAGGGCGGCGAGCTGCGCCATGCCGCCCAGGCGGCGAAGCCCGTCCGGCAGCGCATCGGCCCCGCGCGCGCCGCGGTCATCGACCAGGCCCAGCAGGCGCAGGCCGCTGCCGCCGTTGCGGCGCATCGCCTCCGTCAGGCGGGTGGCCTGGGGGCCGGCGCCGAGGATGACGGCGCGCTGGGCGCTGCGGCTGCCATCCTGGCGCAGCAGCGCCGCGACGGCGGTGCGGGCGGCGAGGAGACAGGCGCCGGCCAGCAGCGCCGCGGTGCCGAGCCAGGCGGGGTCGATCCGCCGCTGCGCGCCGAGCGTGACGGCGACGAGGAGAAGCACCAGCAGCGCCGCCGCCAGGCCCTGCAGGGCGCGGGCGCGCTGCGGGCCGGCGCGGTGCAGCGCGGCATGGTCATAGGCGCCGATGGCGCCGGCGAAGGCCACGGCCAGGCCGGCCAGCAGCCCCGTCATGCCCGCGTGGCGCGCGCCCGGATTGTTGACCAGGGCATCGGCCAGCAGCCCGGCGCCGCCGATCGCGATGAGGTCCAGCAGCACGACCAGCGCGGCCACCGCGACCGGGGGCAGGGGGCGCGCCGCCGCGCGCACCGCATCGGGCAGGGCATCCGCCCCGATGCCGGCAAGGAACGGCGTCACGGTGCCGCCACGGCCGTCATCCGGCGCACGGCTGGCCTGGTTTCGCTTCGGCATGGAAGCGGCTCCGCTGGTGGCGTGGGCGGGAAGGGCGGGGCGCATGTCGGGGGCAGCCTGGGGGGTCGAGATGCGCATCCTGCCGTGTCTTGTTCAGGGGCTGTCGAGGGCGGGTTGCAGGGCACTCAAGCCCCTTTCCCATCCACGAAGACGTAACGTCGCGACAGGAGAAAGTTCCCGACCATGCCGGCCAGGGCGCCGGCCGCGACGCCGATGACGGGGTGTTCAGCGACCGCCGGAACCCCCGCGACGAGCGCGGCATAGGTGCCGTAGTTGCATGCGAATCCGATCAGGTTGACGGCAAGGAACAGCGCCCATTGCCGCGCCACCGGGCCCTGGCCGCGGCCGCGGAAGGTCCAGGCGCGGTTCAGCGCCCAGGTCGTGGTGGCGGCGGCGACGTAGGAGACGGCGCGGCCCGAATAGAGGCCGAGGCCCAGGGCCAGCCCCGCATAGAGCACGGCCGTATCCACCACGAAGCCCACCGTGCCGACCACGCCGAAGCGGAGGAACTGGAGGAGCGTCGCGAAGCGGGCCGGACCCAGGCGGGTGGCGAGGCGCTGGCTGAGCGTCGGGAAGGCGTGGTCGGACATGCGTACTCCTGCTGCAGTGCAGCATGGCGATTGGGCAGTCCCAGCACAAACCACGGCATGGTGACTGAAAAGCGGCAGAGCCCCCCGGCTTGCCCGGCTGGGGGGCGCCTGCGACCTTCACGTTCAGTTGGCTTGGATGAATGGGCATGCGGATAGGGATCGTCGGGCTCGGCAACATGGGCGGCGCCATGGCGGCGCGGCTGGCGGGGGGCGGGGCGGCGGTGACGGGCTTCGACCTGCACGGGCCCTCGGTGGCGGCGGCGCTGGAGGCCGGGGTCACGATCGCGGGGGCGGTGGCGAATGTCGCGGCGCCGGTCGTCATCCTCTCTCTGCCGCAGGAGAGGGCGGTGGAGGCGGTGCTGGGCGCGCTGCTGCCCTCGCTGGAGCGCGGCGCGGTGGTGATCGATACCTCGACGCTCGATCCGCTGGCGGCGCGGCGCTTCCATGCGCTCGCGGCCTCCTTCGGCGTGGACTACGTGGATGCGCCGGTGTCCGGCGGGCCGGCCGGGGCGGCGGCGGGGACGCTCGCGATGATGCTGGGCGGCGACGCGGCGGCGATCGAGCGCGCGCGGCCGGTGCTGGAGCGCATGGCCACGCGCATCATCCCGGTCGGCGGGCCGGGGGCGGGGCAGGTGGCGAAGCTGGTGAACAACCTGCTGGTCGCGACGCACCTGGCCGTGGCGGCGGAGGCGCTGCGCATGGGGGAGGCCGCGGGGGTGAAGGCGGAGGCGCTGCTGCCGGTGGTGAACGCCGCCTCCGGCCGCTCCGCCGCCACGGAGGTGAATTTCCCCCGGTGGATCACCAGCGGGGCCTTCGATTCGGGCTTCTCGGCGGGGCTGATGCGGAAGGATGTGCGGCTCGCGCTCGGGCTGGCCAAGGCGGTGGGCGCGCCGCTCGATGCCTGCGCGCAGGCGGCGGCGCTGTGGGAGGGGGCGGATGTCGTGGATGCCGCCGACTTCAACCGCGTGCCGGCGGCGATCCTGGCCGGGGAGGGCGCGTGATGGGCAATGCGGCATTCGCGGCGGCCACGGTCGCGGCGCGGGGCGTGGCGGCGCTGCTGGGCGGGCGCGTCGGCAGCGTGGTGGATGGCCAGGTGGTGGAAGGGCAGGGCGCGGCGATCGGCCTGGATGACCCGGCCACGGGGCTGCCGCTGCTCGGCTATGCCGATGCCGGGGCGGCGGTGGCGCGGGCCGCCGCGGCCGGCGCGGCGCGGGCGCAGCGCGCCTGGATCGCGCTGAGCGCGGCGGAGCGCGGGCGGCGGATCTGGGCGCTGGGCGCCGCCATCCGGGCGGAGGCGGAGGCGCTGGCGCAGCTGGAATGCGCCAATACCGGCAAGCCGCTGCGCGACTGCCGGGGAGAGGTCGCGCGCGTCGCCGAGATGGCGGAATACTGGGCGGGGTGGTGCGACAAGCTGGAGGGGCGCGTCGTCTCCGTCCCCTCCGGCCATTTCGTGACGGTGCGGCGGGAGCCGATGGGCGTGGTGCTGGCCATCACGCCCTGGAACGCGCCGCTGTTCACCGCGGGCTGGAACGTGCTGCCGGCGCTGGCCGCGGGCAATGCGGTGGTGCTGAAGCCCAGCGAATACACGCCGCTGACCTCCGCCGCCTTCGGGCTGCTGGCGGTGAAGGCGGGGCTGCCGGCGGGGCTGGTGCAGGTGGTGGCGGGCGCGGGGGCGACGAGCGGGGAGGCGCTGCTGGGCGCGCCGGAGGTCGCGATGGTGACCTTCGTCGGCGGCGCCGCCACCGGCGCGCGCATCGCCGGCGCTTGCGCGGCGCGGATGATCCCCTGCGTGATGGAATTGGGCGGCAAGTCCGCCAACATCGTCTTCGCGGATGCGGACCTGCCCGCCGCGGTGCAGGGCGCGCAGCAGGCGATCTTCGCGGGCAGCGGGCAATCCTGCGTCGCGGGGTCCCGGCTGCTGGTGCAGCGCTCCATCCATGACCGCTTCGTGGAGATGCTGGCGGAGGCATCGTCGCGCATCCGCCTCGGCGATCCGCTGGATGCGGGGACGGAGGCCGGGCCGGTCTGCAATGCCAGGCAGTTCGAGCATGTCCGGGCGCTGGTCTCGGCCGGGGCGGCGGCGGGGGCGGAGGTCTTCACCGCGCCGCGCGGCCGGGCCCTGCCGGAAGCGGGGTTCTGGGTGCCGCCGACCATCCTGGCCGGCGTCACCAATGCCGCGCGGGTGGCGCAGGAGGAGATCTTCGGCCCGGTCGTGGCGGCGATCCCCTTCGAGGATGAGGCGGAGGCGATCGCCATCGCCAATGCCACGCCCTTCGGCCTGGCGGGCGCGGCCTGGACGAGCGATGTGGGGCGCGCGCATCGCGTGGCCGCGGCGGTGCGGGCGGGCACCTTCTGGATCAACGGCTACCGCACCATCCATGTCTCCGTCCCCTTTGGCGGCTTCGGCGCCAGCGGGCATGGCCGGTCCTCGGGGCAGGAGGCGCTGATGGCCTATACCCAGGCGAAGGCGGTGTGGGTGGAGACGGGGGTGGAGCCCGCGCTGGGCTTCGGGCATCGCCCCGCGGGCGTGGGGGGATAGGCCGGCGGGCGTGGGGGGATAGGCCGGCGGGCGTGGGGGGCGGGCGCGCGAACCCCCAACCCGACCCTTCCCCGCAGGCGCGGGGAGGGAGACGAAGCCTCTCCCCTTGCATCCCGCCCGGTAACTCTGTTCCTTACGCGGGATTGAACGGGCGGGGCGGATCGATGCCTTGCCAAGCCATGCCGGGGGGCACCGAGGAACCATGAATCGTCGCCAAATCCTGACGGGGGCCGGTGCGGTCCTCGGCGCTTCCGCGATGGGGATGCCGGCCCTCGGCCAGGGCACCAGCGGGGCGTCCCGCCTGCTGAAGTTCATCCCGCAGGCCGACCTGGCGGTGCTGGACCCGATCCTGACCACGGCCTACGTGACGCGCCACCACGGCTACATGATCTGGGACACGCTCTACGGCTTCGACCAGGACTACAAGGCGCAGCCGCAGATGGTGCAGGGCCATGTCATCGAGGATGACGGCAAGCGCGTGACCATGACGCTGCGCGACGGGCTGCGCTGGCATGATGGGGAACCGGTGCGGGCGCGGGACTGCGTCGCCTCCATCCGCCGCTGGGGTGCCCGCGATGCGCTGG
Organism: Falsiroseomonas ponticola; assembly: GCF_016805305.1. Classification (GTDB taxonomy): domain Bacteria; phylum Pseudomonadota; class Alphaproteobacteria; order Acetobacterales; family Acetobacteraceae; genus Falsiroseomonas; species Falsiroseomonas ponticola. The sequence continues at coordinate 167,470 of NZ_JAERQN010000007.1, forward strand.
GCCAGGTGCTGCTCTCCGTCACGGACGAACTCTCCGCGCCCGACGACAAGACCATCCTGTTCCGCCTGAAGCGGCCCTTCCCGCTGATGTTCGAGGCGCTGGGCAAGCCCTCCACCCCCGTCGCCTTCATGATGCCGGAACGGCTGGCGAGCCAGGACCCGAACCAGCCGCTGCGCGGCGACCTGATCGGCAGCGGGCCCTTCCGCTTCGCCGCCAGCGAACGCGTGCCCGGCGCGCGCGTGGTCTATACGCGGTTCGAGGGCTATGTGCCCCGCAGCGAGGGCACGCCGACCTGGACGGCGGGGCCGAAGCGCACCTTCCTCGACCGCGTCGAATGGCATGTGACGCCGGACCCCGCCACCGCCTCCGCCGCGCTGCAGAACGGCGAGATGGATTGGTGGGAGCAGCCGACGGGCGACCTGCAGCCGGTGCTGCGCCGCAACCGCAACGTGGTGCTGGAGATCCCGGACCCCACGGGCCTGCTGGCCGTGGCGCGCTTCAACCACCTGCACGCGCCCTTCGACAAGCCGGCGGTGCGCCGCGCGCTGCTGGGCGCCGTGAACCAGGCGGATTTCATGACCGCCGTGATCGGCACGGATCGCAGCCTGTGGCGGGAGAATATCGGCTTCTTCCCGCCGGGCACGCCGCTCGCCTCCGATGTGGGGCTGGAGGCGCTGACCAGCCCGCGCGACATGGAGAAGGTGAAGCGCGACCTGGCGGCCGCCGGCTACAACGGCGAGCGGGTGACGCTGATCGCGGCCTCCGACTTCCCGAGCCTGAATGCGCTGGCGCAGGTCACGAACGACATGCTGCGGCGCGCGGGCATGAATGTGGACTATGTCGCGACCGACTGGGGCACGGTGGTGCAGCGGCGCGCGAGCCGGGAGGCGCCGGAGCGCGGCGGCTGGAGCATGTTCTGCACCTTCTGGGCGGGCGTGGACATGTTCAACCCCGGCGTCCACCAGAGCCTGCGCGGCCATGGCCAGGCCGCCTGGTTCGGCTGGCCGACCATCCCGCGGATCGAGGAGCTGCGGAACGCCTGGTTCGACGCGCCGGACCTGGCGGCGCAGCAGGCGATCGCGCGGCAGATCCAGGAAGTGGCGTTCCAGGAAGTGCCCTACCTGCCGCTCGGCCAGTATTTCCAGGCGACGGCATACCGCCGTGGCATCAGCGGCGTGCTCAAGGGCCTGCCGCTGTTCTGGAACGTGCAGAAATCCTGAGCATCTTCGGCGCGGGGGGCGTTTTCTCCCCGCGCCTTCCCGCTTGCGGGATCGGCTGTGCCCTGTTCTCATCCCCCGCGACAGGGTGATCGGGAGAACGAGGGAATGCATCGCAGGAACCTGCTGAAGGCAGGCGCCGCCGCGGCCGGCGCATCGGCGCTGAGCCACGCGGCCATCGCGCAGCCCGCGCAGAACCGCGTCCTCAAGATGGTGCCGCAGGCGAACCTGACGAGCCTGGATCCCATCTGGACCACGGCGAACATCACCCGCAACCACGGCTACATGGTCTATGACACGCTCTACGGCATGGATGCGGATTTCCGCCCCCAGCCGCAGATGGCGGAAGGCGCCGTGACCAGCGATGGCGGGCTTCGCGTCACCATCACCATCCGCGCCGGCATGAAGTTCCATGATGGCGAGCCGGTGCGCGCCATCGACTGCGTCGCCTCCCTCCAGCGCTGGATGAAGCGGAGCCCGATCGGGCAGAAGCTGGAGACCTTCGTCGATGCGGTGGAGGCCGATGGCGACCGGCGGATCGTCTTCCGCCTGAAGCGGGCCTTCCCGATGCTGACCTCGGCGCTGGCGCAGGTGTCGAACAGCCCAGCCTTCATCATGCCGGAACGCATCGCGCGCACCGATCCGTTCCAGCAGATCCGGGAGACGGTGGGCAGCGGCCCCTTCCGCTTCGTGCCGGGGGAGTTCAATTCCGGCAGCCTCGCGGTCTATGCGCGCAACCCCGACTACAGCCCGAGCCCGGTCGGCACGCCGAGCCTGACGGCGGGGCCGAAGGTGGTGAATTTCGACCGCGTCGAGTGGCACATCATCACCGATGCCTCCACCGCCGCGGCGGCGCTTCAGACGGGCGAGATCGACTGGTACGAGCAGCCGCCGCCCGAGATCCAGATGCTGCTGCGGCGGAACCGCAACGTGGTGGTGGAGGCGGTGGACCCGCTGCCGCTGATCGGCATCATGCGGTTCAATCACCTGCACCCGCCCTTCAACGACAAGAAGATGCGCCAGGCGCTGCTGCCGGCGATCAGCCAGTCCGACTTCATGAGCGCGATCGTCGGGCCCGATGCCTCGCTCTACATGGAGAATGTCGGCATCTTCACGCCCGGCACGCCGCTGGCGAATGATGCGGGGCTGGAGCCGCTGAAGGGCCCGCGCAGCGTCGATCGCGCCCGGGCCCTGATGCGGGAGGCCGGCTACACCAACCAGCTGACGCGCCTCATCGGGCCGACGGACATCCTGGCGCCTTCCGCCATGACGCAGGTGGGGGCGGACCTGCTGCGGCGCCTCGGCTTCAACGCCGACAACGCCTTCAGCGACTGGGGCACGACGGTGACGCGGCGGACATCGCGGGAGCCGGTGGAGCGCGGCGGCTGGAGCATGCTGTTCACCAGCTTCTCCTCCTTCGACTTCGTCGATCCCAGCGCGCATTTCCCGCTGCGCGGCAACGGCGCCAATGCCTGGCCGGGCTGGCCCAACATGCCGCGGCTGGAGGAGCTGCGCGACGCCTGGTTCGTGGCGCCGGACCTGGATGCGCAGAAGCGCATCGCGCGGGAATTGCAGACCGTCGCGATGGACGAGCTGCCCTACATCCCCGTCGGCGCCTACATGTCGATGACCGCGCATCGGCGGAACCTGGCGGACCGCGTGAAGGGCATGGCGCTGTTCTGGGGGCTGCGCCGGACCTGATCCTGCGTGCCTGACAGCAACCCGGTGACGGAGGCGGCGATGATCGGCAGGCGTGGATTGATGGCGGCGACGGCCGCGGGTGTCGCGATGCCGAGCGTGGTGGGCGCGCAGGGAGGGGCCGCGCGAACGCTGCGCGTCATCCCGCAGGCGAACCTCACCTCGCTCGACCCCGTCTGGACCACGGCGGTGGTCACGCGCAACAATGCCTTCATGATCTACGACCAGATCTGCGCCCAGGACAGCAAGGGCGAGATCCGGCCGCAGATGGCGGAGGGGTGGGCGGTGGCCGATGGCGGGCTTTCCGTCACCTTCACGCTGCGCCCCGGCCTGGTGTTCCATGACGGGGAGAGGGTGACGGCGCGGGACTGCGTCGCCTCCATCGATCGCTGGTCGAAGCGCGATCCCTTCATGCAGGTGCTGCAGCCCTTCGTGGCGGAGGTGGCGGCGCTGGACGACCGGCGCTTCCGCTTCCGGCTGCATCGCCCCGTGCCGCTGCTGCTGGCGGCGCTCGGCCAGACGCAGTTCCCCTGCTTCATCATGCCGGAGCGCATCGCGCGCACCGATGCCTTCACGCAGATCCGGGAGGCCGTGGGCAGCGGTCCTTTCCGCTTCCTGCCGAATGAGTGGAACCCGGGCCAGCGATCCGTCTGGGCGAAGCATGATGGCTATGTGCCGCGGCAGGAGGCGGTGGATGGCCTGGCCGGCGGCCGCGTGCCGCGGATCGACCGCGTGGAATGGACCGTCATCACCGATCCCGCGACCAGCGCCAATGCGATGATGCTGGGGGAGCAGGATTACTGGGAGTACCCGCTGCACGACCTGCTCGGCCTGATGCGGCGGAACCGGGAGCTGGTGATCCAGCAGCGGCTGATGGATGGCACCTACGGCATCGCGCGCTTCAACACGCTGCACCCGCCCTTCAACAACCCCGCCATCCGCCGCGCCGTCGCCATGGCGGTGGACCAGCGGGACTACCTGACTTCCGTCGCCGGCGCCGATCCCGCGGGCTGGGGCGTCTGCGAGGGCGTCTTCACCTGCGACACGCCGATGGCGAACGAGGCCGGCAGCGAGATCCTGAAGACGCGCAACATCGACCGGGCGAAGGCCGCGCTGGCCGCCGCCGGCTACAATGGGGAGAAGGTCGTCCTCATCGCGCCGGGCGACTACCCGCAGATCAACGCGCTGTCGCTGGTGACGGCGGATCTGCTGAAGCGGCTCGGCATGAACCTGGAGGTGGTCGCGACCGACTGGGGCACGCTGATCCAGCGCCGCGCGAGCAAGGAACCGGTGGAGCGCGGCGGCTGGAGCATCATCCACACGACATCGTCGGGCCAGTCGCTGACCCTGCCGGTGACGCATCTGTTCCTGCGGACGAACGGCGCCAATGCCTGGTTCGGCTGGCCGGATGACGCGGAGATCGAGCGGCTGCGCGCGGAATGGGTGGCGGCGGGCGATGCGGCGGAGCACCGGCGGATCGCGGAGGCGCTGAACCGGCGCGCGATGGAGACGATGCACTACCTGCCGCTCGGCTACTACTGGCAGCCGAGTGCCTGGCGCCGCAACCTGACCGGCGTGTTCCGCGCGCCGGCGACCGTGTTCTGGAACATCGGCAAGGCCTGACGGAGGTGCCCATGATTTCGCGTCGTTCGGCGCTGGTGCTGGGGGGCGCGGCGCTGGCCGCGCCGCGCATCGCGGATGCGCAGGCCCAGGCGCGCACGCTGCGCTTCGTGCCGCAGGCCAACCTCTCCAACATCGATCCCGTCTGGTCCACCGCCGTCGTCGTGCGGAACCACGGACTGATGATCTACGACACGCTCTACGGCCTCGGCTCCGATTTCCGGCCAAGGCCGCAGATGGCGGCGGGGCACGAGATTTCCGACGATGGGCGCCGCTGGGTCATCAGCCTGCGGCCCGGCCTGCGCTTCCATGACGGCGCGCCCGTCACGGCGCGGGACTGCGTCGCCTCCATCCAGCGCTGGGCGAAGCGGGATGTGCTGGGGCAGCGCCTGGATGCGCTGATGGATGGCATCGCGGCGCTGGACGACACGCGCTTCGAGATCCGGCTGAAGAAGGCCTGGCCGGGCCTTGCCTTCGCGCTGGGCAAACCCTCGGCCAATATCTGCGCCATCATGCCGGAGCGCGTGGCGCGCACGGACCCCTTCACGCAGATCACGGACTACACGGGCAGCGGGCCCTATCGCTTCCGCCATGACCTGTTCCGGCCCGGCGACCGCATGATCTATGAGCGCTTCGCCGAATACGCGCCGCGGAGCGAGGCGGTGGATTTCCTCGCGGGCGGCAAGCAGGTGCATTTCGACCGGGTCGAGTGGATCGTCATGCCCGATCCCTCCACGGCCAGCGCCGCCTTGCAGAACAACGAGGTGGATTGGTGGGAGACGCCGCTGCCGGACCTGCTGCCGCTGCTGCGGCGGAACCGGGAGATCCAGGCGGAGCTGGTGAACACCGCCGGCAACCTCGGCGTGCTGCGCTTCAACTTCCTGCATCCGCCCTTCGACAATCCGGCCATTCGCCGCGCGGTGCTGCCGGCGGTCGACCAGCGCGCCTTCATGAACGCGGCGATCGGGACCGATCCCGCGCTCTCCACCGTGCCGGCCGGCGTCTTCACGCCCGGCACGCCGCTGGCGAATGACGAGGGGCTTTCCGTCCTCTCCGGCCCGCGGGACCTGGAGGCGGCGCGGCGGGCGCTGCGGGAGGCGGGGTATCGCGGGGAACGGGTGGCGATGCTGTCGGCCACCGACCTGCCGGTGCTGCAGAACCTGGCGGAGGTCGCGGCCGACCTGCTTCGGCGAATCGGCTTCAACGTCGATCTGCAGGCGATGGATTGGGGCACGCATATCCAGCGGCGCACCAATCGCGGGCCTGTCGATGCGGGGGGGTGGAGCGCCTTCTGCACCACCTGGGAAGGGCTCGATGTCTCCGTCCCCGGCAGCCACATGCCGATTCGCGGCAATGGCGCCAATGCCTGGGCCGGATGGCCCACGCTGCCGCGGCTGGAGGAGCTGCGCGAGGCGTGGTTCGAGGCGCCGGACCTGGCCGCCGAACAGACCATCGCGCGGGAGATCCAGCGCGTGGTCTGGCAGGAAGTGCCCTTCGTGCCGCTCGGCCAGGTGCTGCCGCTGATGGCCTATCGCCGCAGCATCACGGGCGTGGTGAAGGGCGGGCCGGCGCTGTTCTGGGGCGTGCGCCGCGCCTGACCGCGCTGGCACGGGATGTGCTGACGCCTGTCATCGTAACGCGTCTTCCCGCCGAGTCCCGGGCGGGGGGTGCTGGCGCGCAGCACAGGGATAAGGCACTCTGCCCACAACAAGGGCGGCAGGCCCATAACAGGGGGTTGCTACAAATGGATCGCAGGTCGTTCATCAAGGCCGGTGTGGCGGCGGGTGCCGTCGCGGCGGGCGGAGGCTTCGCCGCGCCGGCGCTCTCCCAGGGCGCCAATGCGCGCACGCTGCGCTTCGTGCCGCAGGCCAACCTGGCCAATTTCGACCCGATCTGGGGCACGCAATACGTCGTCCGCAACGCCGCCGTGCTGGTGTGGGACACGCTCTACGGCTTCGACGACAAGCTGGAGCCGCAGCGCCAGATGGTGGAGGGGGAGGAAGTCTCCGCCGACGGCAAGACCTGGACCTTCAAGCTGCGCACCGGCCTGCGCTTCCATGACAATGAGCCGGTGCTGGCCAAGGACGTCGTCGCCTCCATCGTCCGCTGGATGCCGCGCGACCCGATGGGCCAGATCCTGCGCCGGCTGAACGAGGAGCTGGTGGCGGTGGATGACCGCACCATCCGCTGGCGGCTTTCCGCGCCCTTCACCAAGATGAAGATGGCGCTGGGCAAGAACGCGACGCCGATGTGCTTCATCATGCCGGAGCGGATCGCGACGCGCTTCGACAGCTTCACGCAGATCAACGAATATGTCGGCTCCGGCCCCATGCGCTTCGTGCGCAACGAATGGGTGCCCGGCGCGCGCGCCGTCTTCCAGCGCTTCGACGGCTATGTGCCGCGCAACGAGCCCGCGAGCTGGCTGGCCGGCGGCAAGCGCATGATGGTCGATCGCGTCGAATGGATCGTGATGCCCGACCCGGCCACCGCTTCCGCCGCGCTGCAGAACGGCGAGGTGGATTGGTGGGAGAACCCGATCACCGACCTGGTGCCGGTGCTGCGCCGCAACCGCAACATCGCGGTCGATATCGCCGACCCGCTGGGCAACATCGGCGCCTTCCGCATGAACCACCTGCACGCGCCCTTCAACAACGTGAAGGTGCGCCAGGCCGTGATGACGGCGCTGAACCAGGAAGACTACATGACGGCGCTGGTCGGCAACGACCGCAACCTGTGGAAGGTGATGGGCGGCTTCTTCACGCCGGACACGCCGCTCTACACCGAGGCCGGCGGCGCCATGATGAAGGCCGCGAACCTGGAGCGCGGCCGCCAGCTGCTGCGCGAATCCGGCTACAACAACGAGCCGGTGACCTGCATCGTCGCGCAGGACCAGCCCATCACCAAGGCGCTGGGCGACGTGACGGCGGATCTGCTGAAGAAGCTCGGCATGAATGTGGACTTCGTCGCGACGGATTGGGGCACGGTCGGCCAGCGCCGCGCGATGAAGAACCCGCCCGGCCAGGGCGGCTGGTCCATGTTCCACACCTGGCATGCGGGCGCCGACGCCATCAACCCGATCCTCTACAACGCCGTCCGCGCCAATGGCGACGGCGCCTGGTTCGGCTGGCCCGATGTTCCGGCGGTGGAGGCGGAGGTGCCGAACTGGCTTGCCGCATCCAGCCTCGCGGAGGAGAAGGCGGCGATCGATCGCCTGAACGCCGCGGCGGTGGAGAATGTCGTCTATTGCCCGACCGGCTTCTTCCTGACCTACCAGGCCTGGCGCCGGAACGTCTCCGGCATCGTGAAGGGGCCGATTCCCTTCGCCTGGGGCGTCAGCAAGACCTGATCTGAAGGAAGCGTACCCGGATGTTCGCCTACATCGTCCGCCGAATCCTCGCCACGATCCCCGTCATGGCGATCGTGGCGCTGTTCGTCTTCTCCCTTCTCTACATCGCCCCGGGCGATCCGGCCGCGGTGATCGCGGGGGATCAGGCGACGCCGGCGGATGTGGAGCGCATCCGGGCGAGCCTCGGCCTCGACCGCCCCTATCTGGTGCGGTTCGGGGCCTGGCTCTGGGACATCCTGCGGGGTGACCTCGGGACGTCCATCTTCACCAACCTGCCGGTCGCGACGATGATCCAGCAGCGGATCGAGCCGACGCTGTCGCTGATGATCGTCACGCTGATCCTGGCCGTCTCCATCGCCGTGCCGATGGGCGTGGTGGCGGCCTGGCGGCAGGGCACCTGGATCGACCGCGCGGTGATGGGCTTCGCGGTGCTGGGCTTTTCCGTGCCCGTCTTCGTGGTGGGCTACGTGCTGGCCTATGTCTTCGCCCTCGAACTCGATTGGCTGCCGGTGCAGGGCTATACGCCCTTCAGCCGCGGCTTCTTCCCCTGGCTGGAGAATCTGATCCTGCCGGCGGTGGCGCTGGGGTCCGTCTATATCGCCCTGATCGCCCGCATCACGCGCGCCACGATGCTGGAGGTGCTGCAGCAGGACTACATCCGCACCGCCAAGGCCAAGGGCGTGGGGCAGCGTTCCATCCTGTTCATGCATGCGCTGAAGAACGCGGCGGTGCCGATCGTGACCGTCATCGGCATCGGCATCGCGCTGCTGATCGGCGGCGCCGTCGTGACGGAAAGCGTCTTCGCCATCCCGGGCCTCGGCCGCCTGACGGTGGATGCCATCCTGCGGCGCGACTACCCCGTCATCCAGGGCGTCGTGCTGCTGTTCTCCTTCATCTACGTGCTGGTCAATCTCGCGATCGACCTGGCCTATACCCTGTTCGACCCGAGGATCCGGTATTGAGCACCGCGACCATGGATGGCGGCCGCGCCGCCCCGCTTCAGCCCCACGCCCTTCCACCGGGCGTGAACGTCGCCCCCGAGATGGGCGACATCATGCCGGCGGTGAAGGCCAAGAAGGGCTTCATCGGCTTCCTGCGCCGCAACCCGACCATCGCGATCGGCGGCTTCCTGGTGCTGGTGATGGTCTGCATCGCCATCTTCGCGCCCTACCTGGCGCACCGGGACCCGACGGCGCTGGCGCCGGCGCTGCGGACGCGGGAGCCCTCCGCGCAGTTCTGGTTCGGCACGGACATGCTGGGCCGCGACGTCTATTCGCGCGTGCTGCATGGCGCGCGCGTGTCGCTGACCGTCGGCTTCTCGGTCGCCTTCTGCGCTTCCGTCATCGGCCTGACCATCGGCCTGATCTCCGGCTTCATCCGGCTGGCGGACAGCATCATCATGCGGTTCATGGACGGCATGATGTCCATCCCGCCGATCCTGCTGGCGATCGCGCTGATGGCGCTGACGCGGGGCAGCGTGGGGAACGTCATCCTCGCCATCACCATCGCGGAGATCCCGCGCGTGTCGCGCCTGGTGCGCGGCGTGGTGCTGAGCCTGCGGGAGCAGCCCTATGTGGATGCGGCCGTCGCCTCCGGCACGCGGACGCCGATGATCATCCTGCGCCACATCCTGCCGAACACGCTGGCGCCGCTGACGGTGCAGGCCACTTATATCTGCGCCAGCGCCATGATCACCGAAGCGATCCTGAGCTTCATCGGCGCCGGCACGCCGCCCATCATCCCGTCCTGGGGCAACATCATGGCGGAAGGCCGGGCGCTGTGGCAGGTGAAGCCCTACATCGTCTTCTTCCCCGCGGTGTTCCTCTCCATCACCGTGCTCGCCGTGAACCTGCTGGGTGACGGCCTGCGCGACGCCCTCGACCCCCGCATGGCCAAGAGGCTCTGATCACCATGGCCCTGCTCGAAGTCGAAAACCTGCAGACCCATTTCCGCACGCCGGATGGCATCAACCGCGCGGTGGATGGCGTGAACTTCCACGTCAATGCGGGGGAGACGGTCGCCATCGTCGGCGAATCCGGCTGCGGCAAGTCGGTCACCGCCATGTCCATCCTGCGGCTGATCCCGGAGCCGCCCGGCAAGATCGCCGGCGCCATCCGGTTCAACGGCAAGAATCTGCTGGACGCCTCCGACAAGGAGATGCGGGCGATCCGCGGCAACGAGATCAGCATGATCTTCCAGGAGCCGATGACCAGCCTGAACCCGGTGCTGACGGTCGGCCGCCAGATCGGGGAGACGCTGCGCCTGCACCAGGGCCTGTCCGCGCAAGCCGCGGAGGACCGGGCGGTGGAGATGCTGAAGCTCGTCGGCATCCCGGAGCCGCAGCGGCGCGTGAAGGAATATCCGCACCAGCTCTCGGGCGGCATGCGCCAGCGCGTGATGATCGCGATCGCGCTGGCCTGCAACCCGAAGCTGCTGATCGCGGATGAGCCGACCACGGCGCTCGACGTGACGATCCAGGCGCAGATCCTGGAGCTGATGCGGGACCTGAAGCACCGCGTCGGCGCGGCCATCGTGCTGATCACCCATGACCTCGGCGTCGTCGCCGAGGTCGCGGAGCGCGTGATCGTCATGTATGCGGGCCGCAAGGTGGAGGAGGCGGCCGTCGGGCCGCTGTTCCGCAACCCGCGGCACCCCTACACCCAGGGGCTGCTGGGTTCGATGCCGAAGCTGGGATCGTCCCTGACCGGGGAGGAGACCAGGCTGGCGGAGATTCCCGGCCTGGTGCCGAGCCTCAAGAAGAAGATTCCCGGCTGCGTCTTCGCCTCCCGCTGCCCGAAGGTGACGGATCTCTGCACGCAATACGCCCCGGCGCTGGAGGAGAAGGCGCCAGGCCATGTCGCGGCCTGCCACTATGCGCTGCGTGAGGAGGTCGTCGCGGCATGAGCCAGCCCCTGTTGCAGGTCAACGACCTCAAGAAGCACTTCCCGATCAAGGCCGGCTTCCTCGGCGGCACGACGGGCTATGTCTATGCCGTGGACGGCGTCTCTTTCGACATCGCGAAGGGGGAGACGCTGTCGCTGGTGGGCGAATCCGGCTGCGGCAAGTCCACCGTGGGGAAGGCGCTGCTGCGTCTGTTTCCGCTGACGGCCGGCCAGGTGGTGCTGGGCGGCGACCGGATCGACGACATGCCGAACGGCACGCTGCGGCCGCTGCGGCGGAAGATGCAGGTGGTGTTCCAGGACCCCTTCAGCAGCCTTAATCCACGCATGAAGGTGCGGGACATCCTCGCGGAGCCTATCCGCAATTTCGGGCTGGCCAAGGATGCCGCGGACCTGGAGAAGCGGCTCGAAGGGCTGATGGACAAGGTCCGGCTGCCGCGGGATGCCATCAACCGCTGGCCGCATGAATTCTCCGGCGGCCAGCGCCAGCGCATCGGCATCGCGCGGGCGCTCGCGGGCGAGCCCGACCTGATCATCTGCGACGAGGCCGTCTCGGCGCTCGACGTCTCGGTGAAGGCGCAGATCGTCAACCTGCTGCAGGACCTGCAGGCCGAGCTTGGCCTGGCGATGCTGTTCATCAGCCACGACCTGGCGATCGTGGAGCACATGACGCACCGGGTCGCGGTCATGTACCTCGGCAAGATCGTGGAGGTGGCGCCCAAGCGGTCGCTGTTCGGGGCGCCGAAGCATCCCTATACGGAGGCGCTGCTCTCCGCCGTGCCGGTGCCCATGCCGGGCGCGGCGCGGGAGCGCATCATCCTCAAGGGCGATGTGCCGAGCCCGATCAACCCGCCCAAGGGCTGCCGCTTCCACACGCGCTGCCCCTACGCCTTCGACCGCTGCCGGACGGAGGAGCCGCAGCTGCGGCCGGTGGCCGACGCGCTGGAGGAGGGGCATATCGCCGCCTGCCACCTGCATGACCGGCCGGCGGGGGAGAACCCGCTCTCCGGCGCTAAGGGGGCGCAGCTTCTGGCACTGGGCAGCGCCTGAGCCGGGGAGGGGAGATTTGATCTCTCCTCCGCAACAAGGCGATTCCCGGGCGCGGCGGTTGCGCCAGGCTCCCCTCTCAACAGGCCGGCAAAGGCCGGTGGAGAGGGGGGAGACGCCATGTTCGTGAACCGCCGCAGCCTGCTGGCCGCCACCACGCTGCCGAATTTCTCGGTCGCCCAGCCGCTCTGGCCGAGCCAGCCGGTGCGCTTCATCACGCCCTTCGCGCCGGGTGGCGGGGTGGATACGCTGGTCCGCCTCTACTGCGCGCGGCTGGGGGAGATCACCGGGCAGTCCTTCGTGGTCGAGAACCGGGCCGGGGCGGGCGGGAATATCGGGATGCTCGCCATCGCGCGGGCGCCGGCGGATGGGACGGTGATCGGCCTCGGCTCCGTCTCCTCTCTCGCCATCTCGCCGACGCTCAGGGCCGATATCCCCTTCGATGTGGAGCGGGACTTCACCTATGTGGGCGGGCTCTGGCAGCTGCCGAACCTGCTGATCCTCAACAACGACGTGCCGGCGCGGACGGTGCCGGAGCTGATCGAGGTGATCCGCCGGGCACCGGGGCAGTACACCTTCGCCAGCCCGGGATCCGGCACCACCGTGCACCTGTCCGGGGAGATGTTCCGGCAGATGGCGGGGCTCGACATGGTGCATGTGCCCTATCGCGGCGGCGCCGCGGCGCAGATCGATGTCATGGCCGGACGGGTGCACATGATCTTCGACAACATTCCGCAGAGCCTGGCGACGGCGAGGGCCGGCAAGGCGCGGGCGCTGGCGGTGACCAGCCTGCGCCGCAGCCCCTTCGCGCCGGAAATCCCGGCCATGGCCGAGTTCCTGCCCGGATTCGACATCACCTCCTGGGGCAGCGTCGTCGGGCCGGCGGGCCTGCCGGCGCCGGTCGTGGCGCGGCTGTCGGCGCTGACGGCACAGGTGCTGGACGACCCGGCCTTCAATGCGCGGCTGGCCGAGAACGGCGCCGGCGCCTGGCGGCAATCCCCGGAGGAGCTCACCGCCTTCCGGCGGGCTTCGGAGGCGCAGCTGGCGCCGGTGATCCGGGCCTCCGGCGCGCGGGTGGAGTAGGAAGGCGCCTCGCCTGCCGCTTGACGTTCGGCGGGGCGAGGGCGACTCTCTCCCCCAGGGAGCGGCCCCTGTTCCGGGGCTGGCCAATGGAATCTGGGGAGAGGCGCGATGCCGCAGGTCAGTCTGACGGTGAACGGCACCAAGCACACGGTCGAGGTCGAGGCCCGGACGCTGCTGGTGGAACTGCTGCGGGAGAAGCTGCGGCTGACCGGCACGCATGTGGGCTGCGACACCAGCCAGTGCGGCGCCTGCGTCGTCCATATGGGCGGCGACAGCATCAAGTCCTGCACCATCCTGGCCGTGCAGTGCGAGGGTGCCTCCATCACGACGATCGAGGGCCTGGCCGCGGCCGATGGCACGCTGCACCCGATGCAGGAAGCCTTCCGCGAGTATCACGCCCTGCAGTGCGGCTTCTGCACGCCGGGCATGGTCATGTCCGCCATCGACCTGGTGAACAAGCATCCGGACGGGCTTTCCGAGAAGGAGATCCGGGAGGGGCTGGAGGGCAACCTCTGCCGCTGCACGGGCTACCACAACATCGTCAAGGCGATCGCGGCTGCCAGCGATGTGATGCAGGGCCGCACCGCGGCGCTGGCGCCGGCCGCCGCGGAATAGTCTTCGCCGGTTGGGTGCTCCGCCGCGCCAAGGCCCCGGGAGAGGGCCGCGCGGCGGCGGGCCAGCCTGTTGCACGTCAACGGGGAGGATAGGTTCATGAACGTCGTGCAGCCCTTCGAGGGCATTGGCGCCAGCGTGCGCCGCAAGGAAGATTTCCGGTTCCTGCAGGGTCGCGGCATGTACACGGACGACATCAATCGTCCGGGCCAGACCCACGCCTTCATCCTGCGCAGCCCGCATGCGCATGCGACCATCAACGGCATCGACACGGCGGCCGCCAAGGCCATGCCGGGGGTGCTGGCGGTCTTCACCAGCGCGGACATGGCGGCCATCGGCGGCCTGCCCTGCGGCTGGCAGATCCACAACAAGGATGGCTCCCCGATGGCGGAGCCGAAGCACCCGGTGCTGGCGGAGGGCAAGGTCCGCCATGTCGGCGATCCCGTCGCCGTGGTGGTGGCGGAGACGCGGTCCCAGGCGCGGGATGCGGCGGAGGCCATCGTGGTGGACTACGCGCCGCTGCCCGGCGTCTCCACGACGGAGGCCGCGATCGCGCCCGGTGCGCCGGCGGTGCATGACGGCGTGGCGGGGAACCTCTGCTACGACTGGCATATCGGCGACAAGGCGGCGACGGATGCGGCCTTCGCCAAGGCCCACAAGGTGGTGAAGTTCTCCACCACCAACAACCGCCTGGTGCCGAACGCGATGGAGCCGCGCTCCGCCATCGGCGAATACGATTCCATGAGCGGCGACTACACGCTCTACACCACCAGCCAGAACCCGCATGTGATCCGGCTGCTGATGGGCGCCTTCGTGCTGGCGATCCCGGAGAGCAAGCTGCGCGTCGTGGCGCCGGATGTCGGCGGCGGCTTCGGCAGCAAGATCTACCACTATGCCGAGGAAGCGATCGTCACCTGGGCCTCGGCCAAGGTGAAGCGGCCGATCAAGTGGACCGCGGACCGCACCGAGAGCTTCATGTCCGACGCGCATGGCCGTGACCATGTGAGCACGGCCGAGCTGGCGCTGGATGCTGACGGAAAGATCCTGGGGCTGAAGGTGCACACGCTGGCCAATATGGGGGCCTATCTCTCCACCTTCGCGCCCTGCGTGCCGACCTACCTCTACGCCACGCTGCTGGCGGGCGTGTACACGACGCCGGTGATCTATGCCGAGGTGAAGGCGGTCTTCACCCATACCGTGCCGGTCGATGCCTATCGCGGCGCCGGGCGGCCGGAGGCGACCTATCTGCTCGAGCGGCTGATGGACGTCGCGGCGCGGGAGATCGGGATGGACCGGGTGGAGTTCCGCAAGAAGAACTTCATCCCGGTCGATGCCTTCCCCTACCAGACGCCGGTCGCGCTGCAATACGACAGCGGCGACTACTTCTCGACCCTCGCGGAGGCGCTGAAGACCGCGGACTGGGCGGGCTTCGAGGCACGGCGGGAAGCGGCGAAGGCGAAGGGCAAGCTGCGCGGCATCGGCATCTCCACCTACCTGGAGGCCTGCGGCATCGCGCCCTCCGCCGTCGTCGGCAGCCTCGGCGCGCGGGCGGGTCTGTACGAAGTGGGCACCATCCGCGTGCATCCGACGGGCAGCGTGACGGTGCTGACCGGCACGCACAGCCACGGCCAGGGGCATGAGACGACCCTGGCGCAGCTGGTGGCGGACAAGCTCGGCGTGCCAATCGCCAATGTGGACATCGTGCATGGCGACACCGCCAAGGTGCCCTTCGGCATGGGCACCTATGGCAGCCGGTCGCTGGCCGTCGGCGGCAGCGCGATGGACAAGGCGATGGACAAGATCATCGCCAAGGGCAAGCGCATCGCCGCGCACCTGATGGAAGCCAGCGTCGAGGATGTGGAGTTCGAGCGCGGGACCTTCCGCGTGGCGGGGACGGACAAGACCAAGTCCCTGACCGACATCAGCCTGACCGCTTATGTCCCCCACAACTACCCGATCGAGGAGATCGAGCCGGGGCTGGAGGAGACGGCCTTCTACGACCCGAAGAACTTCACCTATCCCGGCGGCTGCCACATCGCGGAAGTCGAGATCGACACGGAGACGGGCAAGGTCTCCATGGTGAACTTCACGGCGGTGGACGATGTGGGCCGCGTCATCAACCCGATGATCGTGGAAGGCCAGGTGCAGGGCGGCGTCGCCCAGGGCATCGGCCAGGCGCTGCTGGAAGCGGCCGTCTATGATGCGGAAGGGCAGCTCATCAGCGGGTCGATGATGGACTACACCATGCCGCGCGCCGATGACCTGGCGCCGGTCTCGGTCGCGACGCACACCACGCTCTGCACGCACAACCCGCTGGGGGTGAAGGGGTGTGGCGAGGTGGGGGCGATCGGGTCGCCGCCCGCCGTCATGAATGCCGTGGTTGACGCGCTGCGTGATTTCGGCGTGAACCATGTGGAGATGCCGGCGACGCCGGCGAAGATCTGGAACATCATCCACGGCCACCGCCTGGCGGCCGAGTGAGGGACGAGAGCCATGTATGATTTCGAATACCACAAGCCGTCCTCCGTGGCCGATGCGGTCAAGATCCTGGCCGCCGATCCCGATGCGCGCGCCATCTCCGGCGGCATGACGCTGCTGCCGGCGCTGAAGCTGCGGCTGAACAAGCCGACCTCCGTGGTGGACCTCTCCGGCATCGCCGATCTGCGCGGCGTGAAGCGGGAAGGGGGCAAGATCGTCATCGGCGCGCTGACGAAGCACTACGAGGTCGCGACCTCCGCGGAGGTGAAGGCGGCGATCCCGGCGCTGGCGGCGATGGCGGCCAGCATCGGCGACACGCAGGTGCGCAACCGCGGCACCATGGGCGGGTCCGTCGCCAACAACGACCCCTCCGCCGATTATCCGGCGGCGCTGCTGGCGCTGGGCGCCACGATCCAGACCGACCGGCGCACGATCAGCGCCGACGACTTCTTCCAGGGCATGTTCGCCACGGCGCTGGAGGCGGGGGAGCTGGTGACGGCGATCCACATCCCGGTGCCGGAGAAGGCGGGCTACGCCAAGATGAAGAACCCGGCCAGCCGCTACTCCATGGCCGGCGTCTTCGTGGCCAAGGGCCCGGCCGGCGTGCGCGTGGCGGTGAACGGCGCGGGCAACAATGGCGTGTTCCGCGAAGCGGCGATGGAGGCCGCGCTGTCGGCCAACTGGTCCGCGGATGCCGTGGCGGGGATCAAGGTCGATCCGTCCGGCATGAACGGCGACATCCATGGCAGCGCCGAATACCGCGCCCACCTGGTGACGGTGATGGCCAAGCGCGCGGTCGTCGACGCCAGCTGAACCCGCGTCCCGCGGGCCTGAGAGACGGGGGGCGCCGCCAGGCGTCCCCCTTTTTCGTGCCTACCGCATGGCGGGGGTCAGCTGCAGGTCCCGCCAGGCCATGCGGGACAGCATGGTCAGCGCCGCGGCGTAGTAGTCGGGCGCCGATCCGATGCGGGGCATGACGGCCGCATCGCCCCGGGTCAGGACGGCGGCGATAGCGAGCCTGGCCACGGCGACGATGCCGGAATGGGCGGGGTAGGGCGCGGGATAGCCGGTGCGCAGGTCGGTCCAGGCCGGCATCGCCCGGTGGTCGGGATCGGCCCAGAAGGCCACGGCGGCGTGCACGCTGGGATGTTCCGCCTGCCCGGCCCAGACGATGTTCAGCGGGATGCGGACCGCGTCGAAGGAGAAGCGGGGCGGCCAGCCCTCCGCCGGGGCGATGTCGCCATTCGCCCGCATTTCCAGCCAGTCCGGCGGCAGGCCGTAGCGGCCGAAGCGCGCCTGGCCGAGCAGCGCCAGCCCATCCGTCTCCAGCCGCCCCCAGACGGGGTCGCCGATTTCCCGCCCCAGGGCGCGGAGCGCGGGGAAGGCGCAGTAGGACAGGTTGAGCACGGTGCGGGAGCGCCCCTGGAAGCCGTAGGCGCCGGGCAGCAGCATCCAGCGCCCATTGACCTGCACGGCGCAGGACCGCAGCAGGTCCCGCCCGATGGCGATGGCGCGGCGGCGGTAATCGGCATTCGCCCAGCGCGCGCCCGCTTCCAGCAGCGCCCAGGCGATGAAGAGGTCGCCATCGCTGGCATTGTTGGTATCGGTGACGTTGGGCTGCTGGTCCGGCTGGAAGCGCCAGGAACAGAGATTGTCCTCCCGCCGCTTCAGGTTCGCCAGCGTCCAGCCCAGCATCCGGCCGAAGCTGCCCTGGTCATCCGCCCGGACGGCGGCGAGCATGGCGTATCCCTGGCCCTCGGAATGGGAGACGTTGCGGTTGCCGGTATCGACGACGCGGCCCTCGGCCAGCAGGTAGCGGCGGCGGAATTCGGTCCAATCCTCCTGCGCCGTGCCGATGCCGGTGGGGGCTTCGGGGGCGGATGCGCCGCGGGCGGCGGGCGGGCGCTGGGCGCGGCTGTGGGTGGCGGCCAGCGCCAGCGTTCCGGCGGCGGCCAGCATCAGCAGGCGGCGCCGCCCGCTGGCAACGGCGTCCCTCAGTCGATCGGAAGCTGGGACGGGGGCCTTGGCCGAAAGCGGCTTTTTCCGCGACATCGCAGGATCCACCCTGCTGCATTTCGCGGCCAGCGAATAGCCTGGGTTGTTGCTGGTCTCTTGCCATGTCGCAATTTGTCGCTGGACGATTTCCGATAAGCTGCGAGAGATGACGGCACGCATGGAGTAGCAGGATGCCTCGCCTTGCCTGGCTGGTCGCGCTGGTGTTGCTGGGGGCGCAGGCGCCTTCCGCCCGCGCGGCAGAACCCAATGCCGCGGCGCCGGCCGATGCCCCGGCCGCGGAAGGCTTCCCGGCGCTGCGCGTGCTCTCCGTCGCGCGGCAGGTGGAGCTCGACATGTCGGCGGCGGAGGCGATTGCCGTGCTGCTCGACGGCGGTCTGGTGATCGACCAGCAGCGGGACCTGCCGCCGGATGGGCTCAGCCGGCTGATCCTGGCGGTGCCGGACGATGACGACTGCATGCCGCGCGGCGCGCAGCTGGTCTGCCCCTCGGTCCGCGTCTTCCTCATCAACGATCCGCAGCGCGGGCACCGGGTGACGCGCATCGAAGCCTATCAGCGGGTGGATACGCGGCTGACCGTGGCGCAGGTCTTCGAACAGGCGGCGACGGCGATGGGCCCGGCGCTGCAGACGGAGATGTGGCCGGAACAGGTGCGCGGCGGGTCCGTGGTGGTGTGGCGGCAGCGGTGGCGCGAGGACCTGGCCGATGGCCCCTCCACCGAGGTGATCGCGACGCAGGATCCCCCGGACCGGCCGGTCTTCGGCATGGCCGACCCGAATGCGCGCGCGACCGGCGTCGGCGTGGTGATCGCCAATGTCGATGCGGAGGGGTCCTTCGCCGCCGTCCGCCGCCGGCTGAACATCCGCCCGCAGCGCTGACGCGGGCGGCGCGCGCTACCGGAAGACGGGGCCGACTTCCGGCGTGCCGCGCAGGTAGCGTTCGTGGATCTCCGCGAGGGAGCCGTCGGCGCCGCGGAGAAAGAGGAAGGTGTTCACGAAGCGCAGCAGGTCCCCGTCGCCGAGCCGCATGGCGAGCGCATGATGCGCGTGGGTCAGCGTGAAGCGCGGTTCGATATCGAGGTCGGGGCGGGACAGCGACAGGTCCCGCAGCAGCCAGCCATAGCTGACCGCGGCATCGGCGCGGCCATGCGCGGCCGCGTCGATGCAGCCGATCAGGTCGGGCAGCAGCAGCTGCGTGGTGTCCGGCGGCAGCAGCGTGCGCGCTTCCTCCGCCGCGAAGGTGTTGTCGGGCAGCGCGACGCGAAGCCCCGCCAGCTCGGCCAGGGACCGCACCGGGCTTCGCCGCGTGGTGGCGACGGTGACGGACAGCTCGCCATGCGGGGAGGCGAAGGCGACGTGGCGGCGCGTCGTCGGCACCACCGGGACCAGCGCGGCCAGGATGTCCACGCGGTCTTCCTCCAGCGCCGGGATGCGGTCCCTGACGGCCAGGCGCTGCAGCCGCAGGCGGACGCCGAGGTCCCGCGCCAGCAGGCGGGCCAGCGCCACCTCCGCCCCGTCCGGCGTGCCGTCATGGTCGTAGGTGCCCCAGGGGGGCGCTTCCAGCCAGACGCCGACGCGCAGGATGCCGGTGCGGAAGACCCGGCCGAGCGTGCCGGTGGCCTCCCCGGCGGCATGGCCCGGGCGGGGCAGCAGCAGCCCGGTGGCGAGGGCGGGCAGCAGGCGGCGGGGAAGGGCGGGGGGCATCAGAAGAAGGGCAGCTGGGGCAGCGGCCGTTCATAGGCCGCCTGGTGGAGCAGCTGGAGAAGACCCTCCTGCCGCGCGATGTAGAGCATGGTGTTCACCGCCCGCAGCAGGTCATGGTCCCCGAAGCGGCAGGCGGGGGCGAGCCAGACGATGCCGAGCGTCAGCTTCACCTCCACCGCCGGATGCAGCGTCGCGATGCGGGTGGCGACGGGGGAGGTCACGATGGCGGCTTCCACCATCCGGTCCGCCAGTGCGGCGGCCAGGAAGGGCAGGTCCGGCACCGCGACCAGTTCCATCTGGTCCACCGGCAGGCGCGACGGCAGCAGCCGCATGGCCGGCCCCGCCTGCGCCGCCACGCGCCGGCCGCGCAGCGCGGCGATGGAGGGCAGCGGCAGCGGCCGCGGGGCGATCACGGCGAGTTCCAGCGCCGCATAGGGGTCGGCGTAGAGGAGTTCGCGCGCGACCTCGATCGTCAGGGGCGGCGCGTTCAGCAGCAGGTCGAAGCGGCCGGCGCGGAGATCCGCGACCGCCGTGGTGGCGGCGGTGGGCACCAGGTCGAGCGGCACGCCGAGCCCATCCGCGATGAGGCCCCCCACCTCCACCGCCATGCCGCCGGCGCCATTGGCCGGGTCCCGGTAGGCGGTGGCCGTGCCTTCCAGGTCGATCCCGGCCCGCAGCCGCCGCAGCGCCGGGATGCGGACCGGCGCGGAGGGCTGCGCCCGCGCCGGCCCGGCGCCGGCCATCAGCGCCGCGAGGCCGGCCAGCAGGCGGCGGCGCCGGGGCTCAGCCATGGCGGGCCTTGAGGGCGGACCAGGCAGCGGCCATGCGGGACAGCGCTTCCTCCGGCGCCTGCTGCCCGGCCAGCATGGCGGTGACATCCGGCGCGGTGGCGCGGCTCCAGTCGCTGAGCCAGGGGGCGAGCAGGTCCTTCGGCCGAGCGAGCACGGCCTGGCGGCGGAGGATGGCGCTGTCGCCGGACCAGCGATCCTGCGCGGCCTCCACCGCCGCATCCTCCAGCAGCGGCAGGGCGCAGAAGGGAAGCCCGCCTTCCAGCAGCAGGGCCTTCTGCATGCCATGCCGGTCGCCCGGCCCGTGGCCGGCGAGGAAGGCCAGCACCGCCTCCACGCCCGCGCGGCGGGGGGCGGAGGCCAGCGCGCTGGGCGTGGCGGCGAAGAAGCGGACCCAGCCGCAGCTCTCCTGCGTGCCGCGGGGGCCGCCGCGCGGCATCATCGCCACGCGGATGGCGCCGGCCACGGCGGAATGGGCGGGGTCGTTCAGCGTGCGCAGGCGGTAGCTGGGGGCGAGGCAGAAGGCGGCCTCGCCCTCCGCCATCGCTTCCAGCACGTCGGTTTCCGCCAGGCGCTGCGTGGCGGGGGGCAGGATGGCGTGGCGGTGGATGGCATCGCGCAGGAAGCCCATGGCGCGCACCGCGCCGCGGTCGGGGTCCTGCATCACCGGGTTGAGGTCGGCATCCGCCTGCGCGCCGCCGAAGGCATAGACCAGGGCGGTGACGATCTCCATCAGCCAGGGATCGTCGGCCAGCGGCAGGGCCAGCGCATGGCGCACCAGGCCGCGGCGCTGCAGGAACAGCGCCTGGTCCACCAGCGCCTCCCAGCTTTCCGGGGGGGCGGCGATCCCGGCGCGGTCCAGCAGCGCGCGGTTGCAGAGGAAGACGATGCTGTCGGTGTAGTAGGGCACGCCGTAGCGGCGGCCGCGCCAGGTCATGCCCTGGTTGCAGGCGGGGCGCGTCTCGGCGGCGATGGCCTCCGCCGCCGGCAGGGAGTCGAGCGGCGCCAGCCATCCGCGATGGGCGAATTCCGGCAGCCAGAGGTCGGACATGGCGCAGATGTCGATCTCCGCCTCCCCCATGAGGCGGGAGGCCAGGGCTTCCCGGTACGCGGCCCAGGGCAGGTGGAGAAGGCGAAGGCGGCGCTGGCTGGCGCGTTCGAAGGCGGCGATATCCGCGCGCAGCAGCGCATCCACCGCCGACCAGGCGAAGAGGGTGACGGGACGGCCGATGCCCGCCGGGGATTGCGCCCGCGGGGCGCGCGGCATCAGCAGCGGGGCAAGGGCGAGGAGCGAGCGGCGGGAGAGGCGCATGGTCAGAGGGGCGCGAGGGGGGGAAGGGGAAGCCCGGTTTCCCGGCGGAACAGCGCGGCCAGCCGGCCATCATGCAACGCTTCCGCCAGGCAGCCATTCACCGCCCGCAGCAGGTCATGGTCCCCGAAGCGGACCGCCGCCGCATAGGTGAAGAGCCTGAGCGTGAAGCGGGCGCTGAGGCCAGAGCCGGGATTGCGGGCCACCAGGGCGCGCGCCTGCGGCGCCGGCAGCAGGGCGGCCTCGATCTCCCGCGCCAGCAGGGCTTCCTCCAGCGTCGGCAGGTCGGCCAGGCGGGTGACCAGGGCGTGGTCGGGCAGCCCGGCTTCGTTGCCGAAGGCCAGGGCGTGGCTTTCGAGCAGCCCGACCCGCAGCCCCGCCAGCGAATCCGCCCCGCGCAGCCGCCGGGGCAGGGCGGAGAGGATCACCGCATCCAGCATGGCATGGGGGTGGGAGAACATGATGCGGCTGGCATTCAGCCGGGTGAGCAGGGTGGGGAGGGCGATGTCGGCCTCCCCCGAGAGCAGGGCCGGCAGCATGCCGGTGCCGGTCTGGAACAGGACCTCGCAGGCCAGGCCCAGTTCCTCCGCGATCAGCGCGGCGATGGCGGCGTTGTAGGGGTCATGCAGCCGGTAGCTGGTGCCACGGGCTTCGGCCGGCAGGGCCATGGCGGGGCCGTTGAGGACCAGCAGGCGGCCGCGCGCCCGGGCCCGGGCCAGGGAGCCGTCGCCATCCGCCTGCGCATGCGCCCGGGGCGCCGGGAGGAGGAAGGGCAGGGCCAGCGGAAGCAGGACGCGCCTGCCGAAGGGGCGTGGGGATCGGCCTGGCATGGTGGTCGGCAGGCGCAAGCGGGCATGTCCGGCAGTGGTTTGGCTGCCGGTCGGGGCCTTGAGCTGCCCGCAACCGGTGCGGGGCGGACTGTAAGGGGCGCGCGACTCACCTGCAATTGATCGGTATCAAACCGGCGACGATACCGACGGTTCGGCGACACCGGATCGCGGGGGGAGGCACCGGGAACGCCAGAAAGCGTTTTGGATCAACGGGTTGTAAAAATACTGGCTTCCCCGCCGCACGCCCCTGGCGCGGGGGCGTGCTCAATCCAGGGTTGTGACCCTGTCAAGTATGCTTCAGGCCGCCAGGGGGACCTGCAGGCAGAGGCTCTGCGTCGGCAGCACCTCGCGCCACGACTCGATCAGGCGGCGATAGGCGAGCCCCACGCGGCGCGGCTTGCGGTCCAGGTCATAGAGGCCGCGCGGGTTCACATCGCCCTTCTGGATGCGCAGCGCATGCGTCCAGTCGATCTGGTCCGTCAGCGAGTACCAGGTGAAGCCGAGCACCGGGATGCCTTCGCGCCGCAGGCGGAGGATGCCGGCCCATTGCTTCCACAGCCAATGCTCGGCCTCGTCGCCGCGCGGGCCTTCGTCCAGGTTCGTCTCGGTATGCATCACGGGCAGGCCGTAGCGGGCGTGGTAGTCGCGCGTCACCGTGTCGTAGCCGAAGACCTCGCCGGCCCAGCGGCCATGGCCTTCCGCGTTCAGCAGGTGCTCGTTCGTCTGGTACCAGTCATTGCCCATGACGCAGTGGCGCTTCAGCGCCGGGGCTTCCCGCTGGAAGAAATGGTACTCCTCCCGCGTCATGCCGCTGTCCATCAGGAATTCGTACATCGCGCTGTCCACGCGGCGGCCGTAGTTGAGGTCGAGCGTCAGGAAGCGCTCCGCATTGCGGAAATCGGCGTGGGGGACGGCGCGGGGGCATTCCGCATGGAAGGCCTCCGTCGATTCCGACTGGATGAAGATGGCGTCGGGGCGGTGCTTCAGGATCTCCCGCATCGCCAGCACATTGGCGCGGACGATGTTCTTGATGGCGGTGACGTAGCTGCGGTCATCCGTCCGCTGCTCGTTCCACCAGCCATAGCGGGCGGAGAAGACGGCGGTAATGAACATCTCGTTCACCGGGGTGTAGAGCTGGACCCAGGGGAAGCGGCGGGCGAAGGCGCCGGCATAGTCGGCGAAGAGCTGCGGGAAATCCGGGTTCTGGAAGTCGCCGATCCAGTCCGGCACGCCGAAATGGCAGAGATCGACGATCGGGCGGATGCCGAGGCGCTTGAGCTCCGCGAAGCCGGCATCGGCGAAGGACCAGTCATGCAGGCCGGGGCCGCGCAGCGTGGTGTGCAACTGCGGGCCGTAGCGGAGCGCGTCGCAGCCCAGCTCCTTCACCAGGGCCAGGTCTTCCTGCCAGCGGTCGTAATGGCCGCATTCGCGCAGCTGGTCGCGGCGGATGCGCCCGCCTTCGATGGTGGGGGCACTGTTCTCGATCCCCGTGGCGAAGAGGAAGCCATGATGCGGGGCGAGCTGGGGACGGAGGGGAGCGTCGAGGCTGATCGCGGCGTCGAGCATGGGCCGGGGTCCGTTCGCGGGAAGCCGATGGAAGGGGGCTTGGCAGGCTGGCGCCGGGGTCCACCCGGTCACAGAGTATTGTGTACGATATTCCTCACGATCGAGTGAAGCGGATTCTGCGTGCCGTTGCGCGATCCCTTTGCAGCGGGGGCGGGCGGGGGCAGGCTGGGGGTGCCACGACAGGGGAGAGCATGGCGTGCGGATCGACGACCCGGCGGTGATCGCGGAGGCGAGGGCCGTCTTCGACCGCTACGAGGCGGCGCTGATGGCGAACCGGACGGAGGAGCTGGACGCCATCTTCTGGGCCGATCCGCGCACGGTGCGCTTCGGGATCACGGAAATCCTCTATGGCCATGACGCGATCCGCGCCTTCCGCGCCAGCGTGAAGGCCTATGCCCAGCGGGTGCAGAAGCGGGTGCAGATCACGACCTTCGGGCCGGACGTGGCCGCGACGCACCTGGAATATGAGCGGGTCGGCACCGGGCTGGTGGGGCGGGAGACGAAGATCATGGCCCGCATCCCGGGCGAGGGCTGGCGCGTGGTCTCCGCCCATGTCTCGCTGCTGGCGGGCACGGACCCTGGCCGGCAGGAGGTGGGGCGGTGAGCGCGGCGGCGATGCAGGTGGTGCCGGGCGGCGGGCCGCACCTGGTGGTGATCGGCGCGGGGATCGTGGGCGCCGCGACGGCGCTGGCCGCGCTGCGGGAGGGGTTCCGGGTGACCATCCTGGAACCCGGCGAGCCCGGTGGCGAACAGGCGGCGAGCTACGGCAATGGCTGCTGGCTGAGCCCGATGTCGGTGATCCCCCCGTCATCGCCGGGGCTGTGGAAGAAGGTGCCGAAATTCCTGGCGGACCCGCTGGGGCCGCTGGCCATCCGCTGGTCCTACCTGCCGCGCGTGCTGCCCTGGCTGGCGCGCTACCTCTGGGCCGGCTGGACGGAGGAGAAGGTGGAGGCGACGGCGCGCGCCCTGCGGCCGCTGCTGGTGGACGCGCCGGCGCTGCACAAGGAGCTGGCGGAGGAGGCCGGTGTCGGCCACCTGATCGAGCGGCGGGGCCTCGCCTACATCTATGAGAACCGGGCGCAGTTCGAGAGCGAGGCGATGGCCTGGCGCATCCGGAAGAAGGTGGGGATCGAGTGGCTGGAACTCGGCGCCGACGAGATGCGGCAGCGGGAGCCCGACCTCGATCGCCGCTACACCTTCGCGGCGCTGGTGGAGGAAGGCGGGCATTGCCGGGACCCCGGCGCCTACGTCGCGGCGCTGGTCGCGCAGGCGCGGGCGGAGGGGGCGGAGCTGCGCCGCCAGGCCGCGACCGGCTTCCGGATCGAGGGCGGGCGGCTCATCGCCGTGGAGACGGAGCAGGGCGAGGTCGCCTGCGACAAGGCGGTGATCTGCGCCGGCGCCTATTCGAAAAGGCTGGCCGCCGCCGCCGGGTCCCGCGTGCCGCTGGAGACGGAGCGGGGCTACCACGCCATGGTGGCGGATCCCGGCGTCGGGCCGCGGACGCCGCTGATGCCCTATGACGGCAAGATGTCCGTGACCTGGACCGACAAGGGGCTGCGCTGCGCCGGCCAGGTGGAGATCGCGGGGCTGGAGGCGGCGCCGAACTGGAAGCGGGCGGAGATCCTGCGCGACCACCTGCTGCGCAGCTTCCCCGGCCTGCCGCGGAACCTGCCGGCGGATCGGGTGAAGGTCTGGATGGGGCACCGGCCTTCCATGCCGGACGGGCTGCCCTGCATCGGGCCGTCCGGCGCCTCACCGGATGTGCTGCTGGCCTTCGGGCATGGGCATGTGGGGCTGGTGGCGGCGCCGCGGACGGCGCGGCTGGTGATGGCGCTTCTGGCGGGGCGGCGGCCGGAGATTGCCGTGGAGCCTTTCCGGCCTGCTCGATTCTCTTGACAAAGGGTTCCCGGCCGCAATTTCGCTGGTTTTCCTTGCGCCGGGATGCCATCTTGCACGGTGGCGGCCCTGCATCGTGTCGGGTCGTGTCCACAAGTACGGATCGCATAACATCGTGTTTCCCGACAACGAACAGGGCGGCGCCGGGTCCGTCGAGGCCGAAGTGAAGTGGTACAATGCCCGCAAGGGCTTCGGCTTCGTCCTCGGTCCCGATGGGCAGGACGTCTTCTTCCACGCCTCGGCGCTGACCGAGGCGGGCATCGAACCGCCGGATACCGGTGACAAGTTGACGTGTGAGATCGGGACGGACCGCCAGGGTCGTCGTCTGGTCACGCGCATCTACTCCGTCACCAAGGGTGCCGGTGGTGGCGACCGTCCGGCGCGCCCGGGCGGCTTCGGCGACCGTCCCCCGCGCCGTGATTTCGGCGGCGGCGGCGGCGGCTTCGGCGACCGTCCCCCGCGCCGTGATTTCGGCGGCGGCGGCGGCGGCTTCGGCGACCGTCCCCCGCGCCGTGATTTCGGCGGCGGCGGCGGCTTCGGCGATCGTCCTCCGCGCCGTGAGTTCGGTGGCGGCGGCGGCTTCGGTGGCGGCGGCTTCGGCGGCGGCGGCGGTGGCTTCGGTGGCCCGCGCGGCGGTGGCTTCGGCGACCGTCCCCCGCGCCGCGATTCCGGCCGCGATGAGGGTGGCCCGACCTATGCCGTCAACGGCACGGTGAAGTGGTTCGACCAGGTCCGCGGCTTCGGCTTCGTGACCCCGGATGATGGCGGCCAGGACGTGTTCCTGCATTCCTCCGTGCTGCAGCGCGCCGGCAAGGCCGATGTGCAGCAGGGCGAGAAGGTGAACCTGGACGTTCGTGACGGCCAGCGCGGCCGCCAGGCGGTCAACCTGAAGGAATAAGCCGGCGCCCCACGGCATCGGCTTTCGACCCCGGTCGCGCAGGCGGCCGGGGTTTTTTCATGGCCCGAAGGACGCGGTTTATGCGGATCCTCGCGTCTTTTTGCGATCCGTTAACCACTTTCGCGATTCGTCCGGCGTCAGCGCCGCTTTTCTTTACGAACGCTTTACCAATCCGGCGCAAATGTCACACCGGTCCCTGGAACGTTCCAGGACTCCGGGGGAACCCGGCCCGGGAAAAACCCCGAAGGGAACCCGCGATGAACGTGACGCCATTCCCCGGTTCCGCCGGCAGCGGCATCGGCCCCGCCCTCCGCGCCGCCCGTCGCCAGGACCTGTTCGGGGGGCTGCGGTGGCGCGACATGGCGACGCCGGAGGGCTGGAACCCTGCCCCCGCCGCCCCCTCGGCGGAGACGCCGACGCTGGTGCTGGCCCGTGCCGTGGCGGGCATCGTCGCCATCGCGGTGGAGCGCGCGCGGGAAGCGGGCGAGCTCTCGGTCCTGCGCGACCAGGTGATGCGGGTGCTGGACCAGCCCGGCGAAGCCTCCAGCCCCGACCCGCGGGAGGCCGATGCCACGGAGCCGCCCCCCATCACCGATGCCGACCCGCAGACGGAGGTGGAGCGCCTCGCCTCCCTGATGCAGCGGCAGACGGAGCGGTAGCTCAGCCGAAGCGGCGCGGCCTCAGCCCGCCGTGGAACCAGCTGATCATGGTGTAGATGTCGTAGACCGGCAGGCCGATCTCCGCCTGCAACGCCGCCGCATAGGGCGGCATGTTCGTGCATTCCAGCACGATGGCGCCGACCTCCGGATGGCGCGCCACCAGGGCGCGGCCGGCATCCAGGATATCCTGCTCCGCCAGCGCCACATCCATGTCCACCTTCGCGGACTGGATCAGGACGCGGAAGAATTCCCGCCCGCCTTCCGTCCCCTCCAGCGGCGTGTCCAGCGGCACCCCCGCGGCTTCCAGATGCGCCGGCGTCAGCGACGCCTTGTTGACGGTGATCACGCCGACCCGCTTGCCCGGCGGCAGCGTCGCCTGCACCCAGGGCACCTGCATGAGGGAGGAGGTGGCGACCGGCACCTGCACCGCCGCCGCCAATTCGCGCTGGAAGAGGGAGAGGAAGCCGCAATTGGTGGTGATGGCCTCCGCGCCCAGATCCACCAGGTCCCGCGCCGCCTCGATGAAAGCGGGCAGCAGGCCGGGGGCGCCGTTCAGCACGACGCGCTCCGGGCTCGCCCCGCGGACCACGCGGAACAGCACGGGGAAGGGCCAGGTGGTGCCGTTGCCCATGTCGCCGGGGATGCGGGGGAAGCGCGCCTCCAGCATCAGGATACCGAGCGGCGCGCCATAGATGGATTTGCCGCCGCGGGCGATGCGGGGCGGGGGGGCAGGGGACGTCATGGGGTGGGAGGGTTGCGCGCCCAGCCCCGGCAGGCAAGCCACACGCCGTTGCGCGTTGACAAGGGTGGCGTGCAGGGCAGGGGCTGGGCGGCAGCGGCGGCGTCTTCGTGCTGGCGTGGCGCCCTGGGCCGTGGCTGCCGCCGCGACAGGCACAACGGGGGTTGCGCCCGATCCCGCCCTCCGGTTCATCTATGAAACCGACCGCGGCTTCCTATGGTATGATGCCGATGGCACGGGGAAGGCCTGCCACTCCGCCGTCATTGCCCAGTTCGTCGGTCATCCCGCCCTGACGGCCGCGGATATCGAGTTCATTGCCTGAGGCGCCTCGGGCCGGGAGTCAGCATGAACATCAGTCGTCGCCTTCTCGCCCCCTTCCTCGCGCTGCTGGGATGCGCCGCGGCCCCGGCGATGGCGCAGGAAGCGCCCTGGCCCAACCGGCCGATCGAATTCCTGGCCGGATTCCCGAACGGGTCGGGCGTGGACATCTACCAGCGCCGCCTGGCCGGGCCGCTGAGCCGGGCGCTCGGCCAGCCGGTGGTGGTGAACAACCGCGTCGGCGCGGGCGGCAACATCGCCAGCGACGTGGTCGCCAAGGCGCGGCCCGATGGCTACCTGATCCTGTTCGGCACGGCCGGCACGCATGCCATCAACCAGACGCTCTACCGGCGCCTGCCCTTCAACGTCATGACGGATTTCACGCCGATCGCGCATCTCGGCGATGTGCCGAACATCATGATCACCAGCATCGAGCGGCGGCCGAACTACCGCACCTGCCAGGACGTGATCGCGGATGCCCGGGCCAGGCCCGGGGCGCTGAACTACCCGAGCACGGGCAACGGTGCCTCCACGCATCTCGCGGGCGCGCTGTTCGCCGCGCGGGCGGGGCTCGATGTGGTGCATGTGCCCTTCCCGGGCCAGCCGGGGGCCGTGACCTCGCTGCTCGGCGGGCAGACCGACTATTTCTTCAACCAGGTCGGCCCGGCCATGGGGATGATCCAGCAGGGCGCGGTGCGGGGCATCGGCGTCACGACGCGGACGCGGATCGCGGCGCTGCCGGATGTGCCGACGATCGCGGAGGCCTGCGGCCTGCCGGATTTCGAGAGCACGACCTGGTACGGCGTCTTCGGCCCGCCCGGCCTGCCGGAGGCGATCACCCGGCGCCTCAACGAGGAGATCGTGAAGATCATCGAGGAGCCGGAATTCCGGCGCTGGCTGATCGACACCCAGGGCATCGACCCGCCGACGGTGCGCACCCCCGCCGAGTTCCGCGCGGTGCAGGAGCGTGACGTGGCGCGCTGGGCGCAGGTGGTGCGCGACGCGCGGGCGACGGTGGACTGAGCAGCCGGCGGGGGCGATGCCGCCCCCGCCTGGCGCCGTCAGTTGCGGCGGCGGCGCTCCGCGGCCTCGTCGCGGCGCATCTGCAGGAACAGCTCGTATTCCTCGTGCCGCGCCGGCACCCAGCCGATGACGTTGCCGCGCTCCACCGCGCGATGGATCTCCGGCGCCGCGCTGGGCAGCGCCAGGTGGAAGGCCACCATGTCGTCCTTGAAAGCCTGCGGCGTGTCCTTGCGAACGACGATGGGGCCGTTCTCGATCGGGCCGCTGCGCCAGATGATGCGAATGTCGCGCATGTTGATCATGCCCTTCTCCGCCGTGGCGCGCAGCATGCCGCGGTTGAAGCCATCCTCCGCATTGCCGACGCCAGACGCCCAGGTGACGCCGGCATCGAATTGCCGGCCCATGACGGCGACGATTGCCTGTTCATGCCCGCCGGCGAAGCCGGTGCGGCCGAAGAAGCTTTCGGGATTCACCCCGGCCTGGCGCAGGGCGGCGCGGGGGATCAGGAAGCCGCTGGCGCTGTTCGGGTCCGCCCAGGCCATGGACCGGCCGCGCATCTGTTCCAGGCTGGTGATGCCGCTATCGGCGCGGGTGTACATCACCGCGATGTAGCTGGTGCTGCCATCCGCTTCCTGCGTCTTCAGGATGGGCTCCACATTGCCGTTGGATTCCATCCAGGACGCCGCATAGGCCGCGGGGGACATGCTGGCGATCTCGATATGCCGGCCGGCGAAGGCCTGCACCACGCCGCCATAGTCGCTGGCCTGGAACAGGCGGACGGGGACGCCGAAGGTCTCCTCGATCAGCCGGGCATAGCCGCCGTAGCGGCCGATGCGGTCGGCCTCGTTCTCACCCCCCAGCACGCCGATGCGCAGCGTGCTGATCTGCTGCGCCCAGGCGCGGCGGCCGCGTTCCGGCATCGGGACCGGGGTGGCGGGGGTCTGCGCCGCGGCGGCGAAGGGCGCGACCAGCCCGGCGGCAAGGAGGGAGCGGCGGGGGAATGGCATGGCGGGCGGCTCCGGCTGCAATGACGGTTCGTTCACCATATTGCGACACCAGCGCCATCGCGCCAGGGCGGAATCCGCTACCAGGAATAGGAATCCTTCCGCAGGATGGCCTTGGTCGTGGCAGCGACGTTCCGGGGCTCCGGCTTCGGCATCACGGGCTTTTCCATCCGCCCCCAGCCCGGCGCGTCCCGCACCACGCCGTCCTGCATCACGATCCGCCCGCGGACGATGGTGGCGACCGGCGCGCCCACCGTCTCCATCCCCTCGAAGGGCGTGAAGCGGCTGCGTTCGCTGTGCAGCTCCGCACCCCGGATGATGCCGCGCTGTCCCGGATCGACGATGGCGATATCCGCATCCGCGCCGGGCTGGATGACGCCCTTGCGGGGATAGAGGCCGAAGGCCTTGGCCGGCGCGGCGCCCGCCATGCGGACATACTGCTCCATCGTCATCCGCCCCTCATGCACGAAGGTCAGCATGAGGCGCATGGAGGTCTCGACGCCCGGGAAGCCGCAGGCATTGTCCCAGAAGCTCGGGCGCTGCTTCTCCTCCATGGCGTGGGGCGCGTGGTCGGTGCCGAGGATGTCGATGGTGCCGTCCAGCAGCGCCTGCAGGATGGGTTCGCGCTGCCGCCCCTCCCGGATCGGCGGGTTGAGGCGGCCGATGCGGGCGGCGTCGCCCGTCAGGTCCTCCGCCGCGATCAGCACGTATTGCGGGCAGGTCTCGACCGTCATCGGCACGCCGCGCGCCTTGGCGTCCCGGATGATGGGGATGCTGCGCATGCAGCTTTCATGGACGATGTGGATGCGCGCGCCGGTCCACTCCGAGAGGGTGATGGAGCGGTTGAGGCTTTCCAGCGCCGCCACGTCGCTGCGCGCCGCGAGATGCGCGAAGGCATCGTCGCGGCCCGCCGCCTTCATCCGGTTCTCCCGCCAGAAGAGGATGGGGGAGTTCTCCGCGTGGATGGAGCAGCGCAGGCCGAGCTCCGCCAGGATCTCGAACCCCTCCAGCACCGCGCCGTCATTGGGAGCGGGGTTGTTGCCGGTGGTGTTGCCGTAGAACAGCTTGAAGCCGATGACCCCGGCCTCCGCCAGCGCCGGCAGATGGTCGAGCGAGCGTTCGTCGAGGATGCCGTAGAGGCCGTAGTTCACGATGGCCTGGCGCTCCGCCGCCTCCCGCTTCGCGTGGAAGGCTTCGACCGTCGCGATGGCGGGCTCGGTATTCGGCATGTCGAAGACGGTGGTGACGCCGCCGGCGGCCGCGGCGCGGGTGCCGGTGCGCCAATCCTCCTTCTGCTCCATGCCGGGTTCGCGGATATGCGTGTGCACGTCGATGGCGCCGGGGATGACGAATCGGCCCGTGGCATCGACCGTCGTCGTCGCCTTGGGGGCGAAGGCGGGGTGGCCCACGAAGGCGATGACGCCGTCCTTGACCGCGACGTCGGCGGCGAAGCGCCCCGTCTCGTTCACCACCGTGCCGCCGGTGATCAGCAGATCCGCGATGAAGCCGTCCTGCGGCATGTGGTGTCTCCCCGTCCGTCCCTGTCCGGATAGGGCCCGGCCGGGGTGGCGTCCAGCCGGGAACGAAGCGCGGCGCGGCGCGCTCAGGCGGCGCGGAGGATCACGGCGTGGACGGGTTCTGGGCAGCCGCCTTCTGGGGCGGGTTGAGCGGGTCGGCGCTGGTGCTGGGCGCGGCCATCGCCTGGTGGGTCAAGGTCCCGGCGCGGGTGGTGGCCGCCGCCATGGCCTTCGGCAGCGGCGTGCTGATCTCCGCCTTGTCGTTCGACCTGATGCAGGAAGCCTTCCACCAGGGCGGCTTCGCGGCGACGGCGGCGGGGTTCCTGGGTGGCGCGGCGGTCTTCACCGCGGCCAACATGCTGATCGCGGGCCATGGCGGCACGGGCCGCAAGCGGTCCGGCGACCAGCAGGCGAAGGCGGAGGAGGGCGGCAGCCTCGGCATCGCGCTCGGCGCGCTGCTGGATGGCATCCCGGAGGCCATCGTCATCGGCGTCAGCCTGCTGGGCGGCAAGGGCGTCTCCATCGTCGCCGTGGCCGCGGTCTTCCTCTCCAACGTGCCGGAGGGGCTGTCGAGCACGGCGGGGATGAAGAAGGCCGGGCGCGGCGCGGGCTTCGTCTTCGGCGTCTGGGGCGGGATCGCGGTGGCGACGGCCGCGGCGGCCGGGTTCGGCTACCTGGCCTTCGACGGCGTCGATCCCGCCTGGATCGCGGCGGTGAACGCCATCGCGGCCGGGGCGATCCTCGCCATGATCGCCGACACCATGATCCCGGAAGCCTTCGAGACCGCGCATGACTATGCCGGGATGATCACCGTCGCCGGCTTCCTCGCCGCCTTCGCCCTGACGAAGCTCGGCGGCGAGTAGCGCCCCCTCAGATCACCCAGCCGCCATCCACCGCAAGGTCCTGCCCCGTGGTCTGGCGGGAGAGGTCGGAGGCCAGGAACAGCACGGCATTCGCCACATCCTGGTCCGTGCTGATGCGCTGCAACGCGTATTCGGAAGCGTGCTTGCGGCGCGCATCCTCGATGCTGATGCCTTCCTTCCGCGCCATGGTCGCGCGCACCTGTTCGAAGCGCGGGCCTTCCACCATGCCGGGGCAGACGCAGTTGACGTTGATGTCGTAGGGGCCGAGTTCCAGCGCGGCCGATTTGGTGATGCCGCGCAGGCCCCATTTGCTGGCGGAATAGGCGCTGCGCCCGGCGCGGCCACGCAGCCCGAAGGTGCCGCCGACATTGACGATTTTTCCTCGTTTCGCCGCGATCATGCTGGGCGCGAAGGCGCGCATGGTCATGAAGCAGCCGGTGACGTTGAGGCGCAGGATCTCATCGAATTCGACGGGCGTCGTCTCCCAGAAGGTTTTCCCCAGAGGCCCGCGGCCGCCGGCGATATTCACCAGCACGTCCACGCGGCCGAACGCCGAGAGCACCGACGTGGCCATCGTGTCCACACTGGCGGGATCCATCAGGTCACAGAAAAAAATCTCCGCGCGCCTGCCCATGGCGCGGCATTCCGCCTGCACCTCCTCGATCGCCTTGGTGTCGCGGCCGACGAGCGCGAGGTCCGCGCCATGTTCCGCCAGCAGCCTGGTGCAGGCGGCGCCCATTCCCTTGGCGGGGCCGGTCACGACGGCCACGCGATCCTTCAGCAGCATCACGGCAATCCCCTATTCGGCGCGCAGCAGGCGCTTCGACTTGGTCCAGCCACGGGCGAGCGCGCGGCAATGGCAGGCGATATGCGGCGCCACCTCATGGCACCAGAGCTTGATCTCCGCATTCACCTCGCGCAGCCGGGCCGCGGCCTCGTTCGCCTCGGCGGCGAGCTTCGCCTCATCGAGGCCGAGCACCTTCCGGTCCCGCAGCTTCCACTCGCCGGCGATCATGACATCGACGACGGCGGCGCCATCCTCCGTCCAGACCAGCTGATTGGCGGCGTCGTTCAGCGGCGCCCAGTTGATGTGGTCGAGGTCGAGCAGCACCAGATCCGCCGCGCGCCCGGCTTCCACCACGCCGCCATCGAGCCCCAGCAGCCTGGAGGAACCGGCGGTCGCCAGCCGCACCGTCTCCGCCGTGCCGAGCCAGTCATCCTCCTCCGCATCCTCCCAGAGGCGGGAGGCGAAGGCGGCGAGGCGCATGGACTCGAACATGTTCTGGTTGTCGGAGGAGGAGGAGCCATCGGTGCCGAGCCCGACCGTGACGCCCGCCCTGATCGCCTTGCGCGCGGGCGCGATGCCGGAGGCGAGGCGCATATTGGCGCCGGGATTGTGGGAAAGGCCGCCGCCGCGCCTGGCCAGCAGGTCGAGGTCGCCATCGGTCAGCCAGACGCCATGCGCGACGCTGAACCAATCGCCGACCAGGCCGAGCCGGTCCATGTGTTCCAGCAGCGTCGCGCCCTCATAGCGCAGCACGCCGCCGGCATACTGGAAGCGGCTTTCGGCGACATGGGTCTGCATCTTCATGCCGTATTCGGCGGCGAGTGCGCGGCAGCCCTTCATGAAATCGTCGGTGCAGTGCAGCGGGATGGTCGGCGCGCAGCCCAGCACGATGTTTCGCGAGTTATGCGACCAGGATTTCGCGGCGCTGGCGATCGCATCCAGGATCTGCTGCGGCGCGGGCATGCGCATGGCCTCGGCCCGGGCGCGCAACTCGGGGGGCAGGGCCTCCGGCAGGCCAGGCGTGGCCTGGAAGAAGGTGAGGTCGGCCACCATCGGCGCCAGGATCGCCCGCAGCCCCACGGTCGCGTAGGCATCCGCCATGGCGTCCAGGCCCTCGACGGTCGGGCAGGGGAATTCGGCCGGCAGGTCGAAGACCGCGGTGCAGCCCTTCTTGAGGTTCTCGACGGCGTTCAGCGCGGTGGAGAGCCACTTGTCCCGCAGCACGCGGTTGCCGCTGATCCAGGGCGCATGGGCCAGCAGCACGGCCAGGTCCCATTTGTCGCCGGTGCCCTTGGCGATGCCGCCATGGCCATGGGTGTGGCCATTCACCAGGCCGGGGATGATGAGGCGCTTCGAGGCATCGAAGACCTGCGCGGATTCCACCGCGGTGCCCGGCGGCAGCAGCGCGGCGATGCGGCCATTCTCCACCAGCACATCGGCGAAGGGGGCGGAGAGGGCGTCGGGCGAGAGGACGCGCGCGCCGGTGAGCAGGGTCTGGGGGGCGGGCATGGGAGGGTCCTCCGGGGTGGGAGGGGTGGGCGTTACCCCCACCCCGACCCTCCCCCGGAAGC
Source organism: Falsiroseomonas ponticola (assembly GCF_016805305.1). Classification (GTDB taxonomy): domain Bacteria; phylum Pseudomonadota; class Alphaproteobacteria; order Acetobacterales; family Acetobacteraceae; genus Falsiroseomonas; species Falsiroseomonas ponticola. Next base: position 202,955 of record NZ_JAERQN010000007.1, read on the forward strand.
CCGGGGGAGGGGGATTGGCGCGACGGGCTCCCTCCCCCGCGCTTGCGGGGAGGGGTTGGGGTGGGGGTCTGCGCGCCCTTACAGCCGCCGCTCGGAAGCCGGCGGCAGGTAGCGGTCGGTGAACATGGTGCTGGCGGCGGGCGGGTTGGCGACGCCCAGCGCCTCCGCATTCACCGTCACCAGCTGCTGCGCGCGGGCCATGTCCACATGGCCGAGGCCGTGCTGGCGGCTGTTCGGCGTGATGATGGAGCGGTCGCGCGTCATGGCGAAGCGGCGGGCTTCCAGCGCCTCGTCGAACAGCGGCTCGCGGCGCTTGAGGCTGGCCATGCCGCCGGGCACGTCGTTGAGCAGCGCCTTCAGGCCATCGATCGAGGCCTTGACGAAGCGGGAGGCGACTTCCCCGTTCCGCTCAAGCCACTCCGCCCGGCAGAAGACGCCCGAGCCATAGAGGTCGAGGCCATGCTCGGCATAGGGCCAGGAGAGGATCTGATCCTCCGGGATGCCGAGGCCGACCAGGTTGAAGTGGACGGTGAAGAGGAAGCCCGTGACGGCATCCACCTGCCCCGTGCGCAGCATCGTGTCGCGCAGGTTCGCGGCCATGGAGGTCCAGCGCACGCGGCTGGCATCGATGCCGGCGACGCGGGAGAAGGCGGGGAAGAGCAGGCGGGAGCCCTCGCCCTCCGGCGCGCCGAGGTTCTTGCCGACGACGTCCTGCGGCTTCTCGATGCCCCGCCCGCGCATGGTGACGATGGCCGCCGCCGTGCGGTCGAAGACGGGGTAGAGCATGACCAGGCGGCTGTTCGGGTTCTCCGCATTGAACTTCACCGCGCCGGAGAAATCCGCGAAGCCGATGTCATAGGCGCCGGAGCCGACCTTCACGAGGGCGTCGCCGGAGCCGAAGCCGCGGTCCATGCGGACGGCCAGCTGTTCGCGGCGGAAGATGCCGCGATCCTCGGCCAGCGACCACATGCCGTGGTTGCCCTGCAGCGCCCAGTCGAGGGTGAAGCGCACGGCGGATTGCGCCGCGGCGGTGCGGATGGTGGGCAGCGACAGGGCCGCGCCGGCGGCGGTGGCCAGAAGGGTGCGGCGGTTCAGGCTGGTCATGGTCTTCGGTCTTTCCTCGGGACTGGCGTTACTGGATGCGCCGCGCTTCGGCGGCGGGCAGGAAGCGGGTATCCAGGATCTCGGCGGGGGCGGGCACGCGGGGCAGGCCGAAGCCCTGGGCGACGATGCCGATGGCGCGGGCCAGGCGCTCGGGCTCCACATGGCCGATGCCATTGGCCAGCGCCTCCGGCGTGCGGATCTGGTTGTCGATCACCCATTGCAGGCGTTCGGTCTCCAGCGCCGGGTCGAGCAGGGCCTCGCGGCGCGCGATGTGCTGCACGGCGGCGCGGGGATCGCGGATGGCCTCCACCCAGCCGCGGGTGATGGCGCGCACCAGCCCGGCCACCACCTGCGGGCGGCGTTCGGCCATCTCGGTCGAGACCAGGATGGAGTTGGACAGCACATCGACCCCGTGGTCGCCGTAATACATGAAGCGGACATCCTCGCGCCGCACGCCGAGGCCCTTCAACCCGAACCATACCGTGGAATCGAACCCTGTCACGGCCTCCACATCGCCACGGACCAGCAGCGTCTCCCGCAGCTGGGGGGTGACGGACTGGAAGTTGACGCGGCTGGCGTCGATGCCCGCCAGGGTGGCGAAGGCGGGGAACAGCCGGAAGCCCGTGTCGTTCTGCGGCGCGCCGACGCGGCGGCCGGCCAGGTCCTGCGGCCGGGTGACGTTGGCGCGGGCCAGGCTGACCACTGCCATGGGCGGGCGGGTGTAGAGCACCATGGCCGTCACCACGCGGCGTTCCGGCTGCCGGGCGGTGAACTCGATCAGCGTGTTGATGTCGCCGAATCCGGCGTCATAGGTCCCGGCGGCGATGCGGCCGATGGGGGCGGAGGAGCCCTCCCCGGGGTCCATGCGCAGCGTGATGCCTTCCTCGCGGAAGAAGCCGCGATCCTCGGCCAGGAAGAAGGGCGCGTTCGGCCCCTCCAGCCGCCAGTTGAGGATCATGCGCACGTTCTCCTGCGCCAAGGCGGGCGCCGCGGCGAGGAGGCCGGCGGCCAGCGCCAGGGCGCGGCGTGCGAGGGCTTTGGGCATGGGCTGCTCCTGTGGCGTGCAGAATCCCACGCCGCGGCACGGAGGTGCGCGGGCGGGACAACGCTTCGCCGCCGTCGTCCGCAAGCCCCGTGCCAGGATCAGCTCACGCGCCAGCCACTCGCGAAATCCTTCAGCCGGTACCAGCCGGTGACGATCGGCATGAACCAGGGCGTGCCGCTGTAGCCCGGCAGGGTCGGCATGGGCATGCGGCTGAAGGCGGAGGCGCGGTTGTCGCCCCCCAGCATCATGCGCGCGGCGACGGTGCCGAGATGCGTCATGGTGACGACGCCGCTGCCATTGCAGCCGAGTGCGTGATGCATGCCGTCCTGCACGCCGACATGGGGCAGCATGTCGAAGGCGAAGGCGACATTGCCCTTCCAGCCATGGGTGATCCGCACGCCCTGCAGCGCCGGCAGCAGATGGGTCATGTGCTTGTGCAGCCAGCGGGCACCCACGCGCGGATCGGTGTCCGACAGCGTCGCCCGGCCGCCGAACAGCACGCGCGTGCCGTCCGGCGAAGGGCGGAAGTAGTAGAGGATCTTCTTCGTGTCGCCATAGACGCGGCCCTTGGGCAGCACCGCCGCCACGCGGTCCCGGCCGATCGCCTCCGACGCCACCATGTAGGAGGCGACGGGCACGACGCGGCGGCGATGCCAGGGCAGCGCCTGGCCGGTATAGCCATTGGTCGCGACCATGGCGTGGCGGGCACGGATGACCCCGGCGCTGGTGGAGACGAGGAAGGTCGCGCCGTCCCGCGCCAGGCCGTTGACCGTGACGCCGCCCACCAGCGTGGCGCCGGCACGGCGGGCGGCTTCCGCAAGGCCGCGCGTGTAGCGGGCGGGGTGCAGGCTGGCGGCGCGGTGGTTCACCATCCCGCCGTGGTAATGGGGCGTGCCCAGCTCCTCCGCCAGGCGGGGGCGGGGCAGGATCTCCGCCGTGCCGGGGATGGCCGCGTTCAGCAGGGCGGCGCGCTTCGCCAGCGTCTCCATGGCCGCGGCGCTGTGGGCGCCGACGAAGCGGCCGCAGCGGGCGTAGTCGCAATCGATCGATTCGCGGGCCAGCAGCGCCTCGAAGGCATCGAAGCTGGCCTCCGCCTCCTCCACCATCTCGGCCAGCAGGGCGGGGTCCAGGCCCTTCGATACGTCGGATTTGGCGCGGCCCAGGCTGCCAGCGCCGGACAGCGCGCCGCCGTTGCGGGAGGAGGCGCCCCAGCCGATCGCCTCCCGGTCCAGCACCAGCGGCTTCATCCCGGCGCGCGCCAGTTCCAGCGCGGTGGAGAGGCCGGTGATGCCACCGCCGATGATGACGGCGTCGGCGTGGTCGGGCAGCGCGGTGACGGTGGGGGAGGGTGGGGCCGCGGCCTCCCACCAATAGGGCGTGGTCTTGAAGCCGGGGGCGAAGACCGTGTCGTCCGTCATGCCGGCCGTCCCGCGCTGCGCGCGAGGTAGAGCGTCGCCGCCACCATGATGAGGGTCCCCCAGACCAGTTCCCAGCCCGGCCTCTCGGCGAAGGCCAGCATCGCGATCACGGCGGAGGCCGGGATCTGTACGTATTCGATCGGCGCCAGCAGCCCGACAGGCGCGCGCCGCGCGGCCCAGGAGGCGCAGAAATCCCCGAGGATCGCGAGCACCGACCCCGCCACCAGCATCATCGCCGCGAAGGCCGTGGGCGTCTGCCAGACGAAGGCGGAGACCGGCCCCCAGACGATGACGGAGGCCAGCGCATACCAGGCGACCACGCGGGCCGGCGGCTCGGTGCTCGACAGGGTCTTCACCGCGATCAGCACCAGCGCACCCGTCAGCCCGCCCAGCAGCGCGGCCAGCGTGCCGGCCGAGACCTCACCCTGGAAGCCACTCTGGCCGCCGGCGATGACCAGCACCCCCGTGAAGCCGATGGCGGCCGCGATGGCGCGGTCCCAGCCCACCTTCTCCCCCAGCAGGAGAAAGGCCAGCGGCAGGGCCCAGAGCGGGCGCGCATGCATGATGGCCACCGCATCGGCCAGCGGCAGCCAGAGGATGGCCAGCATATGGACCATGAAGCCCACCAGCCCGGCGGCGCAGCGGAAGAGATGCGCACCCGGCCGGCGCGTGTGCAGCGCGGAAGGCCCGGCCCGCAGCAGCCAGGGCAGCATGACGAGGGTGGTGAAGAGGCCGCGCGCGAAGGGGACGAGGGGGACCGGCAGCCCATCCTGCATGGCGGCGCGGAAGCAGGCGCCCATGGCCGCGAAGGACAGGCAGCAGGCCAGCATCAGGCCCATGCCCGCCAGCAGCCGCCGCGTCTCGCTTGATTGTTCGCCTTGCGGCGCGGTCCCGGCGTCCATCCCGCGGGGAGGCTAGGCCCTGGGGAGGGCCAGGGAAAGGTGGGGGGCGGTTCGGCCGGCCACCCCCCTCCGGCGCACCTAGCGGCGGTCGGCGGCCAGCTCCGCCTCCAGCTCCTTGATCCGCGCCACCAGGGTGGTGCGGAGGGATGCGGAGGCCGTGGGCTTCATGCCGGCCAGGGTTTCCTTGAGCTCCGCCAGCAGGCGCTTCTTCTCCTGCGGGCTGCGGCGGATGGGGCGGTTGTCGGAGAACTGGCCCTCATGCGATCGCATCGGCGTGTCCTTCCCGGGCTGTTGTTGAGCGCACGGGTTAGGGGGGAGCCGCGGCGCCGTCAACGCGGGCAGGGGGTGCCCGGCCTGCATGCAAGTCGTGTCCAGGGTCGTGCCGGATGTTGTCCGGACAGCTTGCCTGAAACGCCGGGGCGGCGCAGATATCACGCCGCGCGGGGTGCCGCGTGACAGGGAAAGACCTCCGGGGAACCAACGCAATGCCGAACACGATCCTCCAAGGCGTGACGCCGTCCCGCCGCGCCCTGATGCTCGGTGCCGCCGGCGCCCTGGCGGCGCCCGGCGTGCTGCGCGCGCAGCCCGCGCCGATCAAGCTCGGCATCCTGCAGCCCGTGACGGGCGCGCTGGCGCAGGATGGCGAATACGGCCGCATCGGCGCCGAGCTCGCGATCCAGGAGCTGAATGCGACGGGTGGCATCAAGGCGCTGGGCGGCGCGCAAATCCAGATGGTCTTCGGCGATGCGCGGTCCAACCCGGAAGGCGGCACGGCCGAGGTGGAGCGCATGCAGGCGGAGGGCGTGGTCGCCATCGTCGGCGGCTTCGCCAGCCCGATCTGCCTGGCGGCCAGCCAGGCGGCCTCCCGCTACGACCTTCCCTACATCGTCGATGTCGGCGTCAGCGACCAGATCGTCTCCCGCGGCCTGCGCAACACCTTCCGCTTCAGCCCGGGGGCGGCCAGCATCACCCGCACCGCGCTCGACAACCTGGTCAAGCTGAACGACGCCGCCGGCAAGCCGGCCAGGACGGTCGTGCTGGTGCATGAGGACGGGCTGTTCGGCACCGGTGCGGCGCGCACCATGCAGGCGGAACTGCCGCCGCGCGGCTTCGAGATCCTGGAGACGATCAGCCACCCGTCCCCGGCGCGGGACATGTCCAACATCGCGCTGCGCATCCGCAGCCTGAACCCGGACCTGATCATCCCGTCCAGCTACTACAGCGAATTCGTGCTGCTGAGCCGCACGCTGCAGCAGCGCCGCATCCGCCCGAAGGGCATCTACGCCATCCTGAACGGCGCTGCCTCCAACTACCGCTTCGTGCGCGAATTCCCGGAAGCCGCGAACCTGGTGATGGACGTCAACCACTGGGCCGATCCGCGCAAGCCGAAGACGGCGGAGCTGCGCCGGACCGTGGAGGCGCAGAACCGCTTCTGGCTGTTCAACGTGCCGATGAACTACTCCGCCGTGATGCTGGTGGCCGATGCGCTGGAGCGCGCGGGCCGCGCCGACCGCAACGCGGTGATCGAGGCGCTGGCCCGCACCGATGGCAGCTTCACCCGCCACATCATGCCCTATGGCCCGACGAACTTCGTCAATGGCCAGAACCAGGCGGGCCAGGCGGTGAACACGCAGATCCAGAACAACGACGTGAAGGTCATCTTCCCGACCGAGTTCGCCGACGCCCAGCCGATCTTCCCCTGGCCGGCCGGGTGACCGTTGAACTCCTTCCCAGTTGAGATCGTGATGGAGGCCGTGGCGAACGGCCTCCTCACCGGGGCGGTGTACGGGCTGGTCGCGCTCGGCCTCACGCTCGTCTATGGCGTGCTGCACATCATCAACTTCGCCCATGGCGCGCTGCTGACCATGGCGATGTATGCGGCCTGGGTGGCATGGTCGGTCTTCGGGCTCGATCCCTATGTGGCGATCCTGCCGCTGGTGCCGATCTTCTTCGCGGTCGGCTACCTGCTGCAGCGCTTCATCATCATGCCGGCCAGCCAGGGCGATGACAGCAACATCCTGCTGGTGACGCTGGGCCTTTCGATCGTGCTGGAGAACGCGATGCTCGCGATCTTCCGGTCCGACACCCTCTCCGTGCAGGTGCCCTATGCGATGGAGGTGATCGAGGCCGGGCCCATGCTGCTCTCCTTCCCCCGCGTCGTCGGCTTCGGCGTGACGCTGGCGGTGGCGGTGGTGCTGTTCATCGTGCTGACGCGCACCGATACGGGGCGCGCGATGCGCGCCGTGGCGAAGGAGAGGACGGGCGCGGCGCTGGTCGGCATCGATGTGCGCCACGTCTATGCCGTGACCTTCGCCATCGGCTGCGCCTGCCTGGCGATTTCCGCCTGCCTGCTGCTGCCTTCCTTCTATGTGAACCCGCGCGTGGGCAATGCCTTCGTGCTGGTGGCCTTCACCATCGTCGTGCTGGGCGGCATGGGCAGCGTGCCGGGCGCGCTGCTGGGCGGCCTCTTCATCGGCGTGGTGGAGAGCCTGTCCGGCCTCTATTTCGGTGACAGCCTCGGGCAGCTCGGCATCTTCGTGATCTTCATCCTGGTGCTGCTGTTCCGGCCCACCGGCCTGTTCGGGGCGCGCGCGTGAAGGACCGTCAGCTTTCCCTCATCATCGCCTTCGCGCTTGTGGCGGCCCTGGTGCCGTTCTTCGTCACGGCCGGCACCTGGCTGAACTTCGCGGTGTTCACCATGATCCTGTGCCTGGCGGCGCAGGGATGGAACATCCTGGGCGGCTATGGCGGGCAGTACAGCTTCGGCCACGCCGCCTTCTTCGGCACGACCGCCTATCTGACGGCCGTTCTGCAATCGCGCTACGGGATCAACCCCTATGCGGCCATCGCCATCGGCATCGCCGCCGCGGCGGCGGTGGGCTGGGTGATCGGCTTCCTCTCCTTCCGCTCCGGCCTGAAGGGCAGCTACTTCGCGCTGGTGACGCTGGCCTTCGCGGAGGTCTTCCGCGTGGTTGCCAATGCGTCGGACATCACGGGCGGCGCGGCGGGTACGCTCATCAAGCTCGATGTCCGGCCGGAGAATTTCCAGTTCGCCTCCCGCGGCACCTTCTTCTGGGTGGTGCTGGGCATGGTCGTGCTGGCGATGCTCATCACGCGCGCGCTGGAACGCTCGCGGCTCGGCGCGCAGATGGTCGCGGTCAGGGAGAATGAGGATGCGGCCCGCGCGCTCGGCGTCGATGCGCTGCGCGTGAAGCTGGCGGCCATCGCGCTCTCGGCTGCCATCACCGGCGCGGCGGGCGGGCTCTATGCGCAGTATTTCCTCTACCTCGACGCCACCATCGCCTATGGCACCTGGATCAGCGTGGAGGCGCTGCTGGCGCCGATCGTGGGCGGGGCTGGTACCGTGTTCGGGCCGGTCGTGGGCTCCATCGTGCTGCACAGCCTCTCGGAATTCACCAAGAGCCTGGTGGGCCGCATTCCCGGCATCGACCTGGTGATCTTCGGCATCATGCTGATCCTGGTGGTGCGCTTCCCGCCGCGGAACATCCCGGGGCTGATCCGGCGCTGGAGGTCGGGCCGATGATCGAAGCCGATCCCGCCTTCCTCGCCGTGCGCAACGTCTCCATGCGCTTCGGTGGGCTGCTCGCCGTCTCCGACGCCTCCTTCTTCGTGAAGGAGGGCAGCATCACCGGCCTGATCGGGCCGAATGGCGCGGGCAAGACGACGCTCTTCGCCATCGTCTCCGGCTTCCAGAAGCCGACCTCCGGCCACGTGCTGTGGAAGGGGGAGGAGATCACGGCCCGCCCGCCGCATCTGCTGGCCCGCGCCGGCATCGCGCGCACCTTCCAGATCGTGCAGCCCTTCGCGGGCTTGAGCGTGCGGGAGAACATCGCGGTCGGCGCCTTCCTCCGCCACGCCAGGCGCGCCGACGCCATCGCGCTGGCGGAGAAGGTGGCCGAGCGCGTCGGGCTGACCGCCGAACTCGACAAGCCCGCGGCGGCGCTGACGGTGGCGGGCCGGAAGCGCGTGGAGTTGGCGAAGGCCCTGGCGACGGAGCCGAAGCTGCTGCTGCTGGATGAGGTGCTGGCAGGACTGAACCCCAGCGAGGTGCGCGACATCGTCCCCGTCGTCCGCGCCATCCGCGATTCCGGCGTGACGGTGCTGATGATCGAGCATGTGATGCAGGCCGTGATGAACCTCTGCGAGGCCGTGCATGTGCTGGCACAGGGCCGCATCATCGCCAGCGGCACGCCGGCGGAGGTCGTGGCAACGCCGGCCGTCGTCGAAGCCTATCTGGGTCATGGCGCGGCGACGCGCCTGTCAGGCCAGCGCGATGCTTGAGGTGAAGGACCTGGTCGCGGGCTATGGCCTGACCCGCGTGCTGGAAGGCGTCTCGCTGGAGGTGAAGGCCGGTGAGATCGTGGCCGTGCTGGGATCGAACGGCGCGGGCAAGACGACGCTGAACATGACCATCAGCGGGCTGGTGAAGCCGCGCGGCGGGGAAGTGCTGTTCGATGGCCAGCGCATCACCGGCCTCTCGCCGTCGCAGGTGATGGAACGCGGGCTGATCCAGGTGCCGGAGGGCCGCAAGATCTTCCCGAACCTGACGGTGCGGGAGAACCTCGAACTCGGCTCCTATCGCCGTGCCAAGCCGAAGCGTGCGCGGAATTTGGAGAAGGTCTTCGCCACCTTCCCGCGCCTGCGCGAACGCGTGGCGCAGGCGGCGGGCACGCTATCCGGCGGTGAGCAGCAGATGCTCGCGATCGGCCGCGGCATGATGGCGGAGCCGCGGCTGCTGATCCTGGACGAACCCTCGCTCGGCCTCTCGCCGCTGCTGGTGGAGGAGATGTTCGCGCTGATCCGCAAGCTGCATGGCGAGGGCTTGGCGATCATGCTCGTGGAGCAGAACGTCGCGCAGTCGCTGGAGATCGCGGACCGCGCCTATGTGCTGGAACACGGCGTCTTCGCGCTGTCCGGGCCCGCGGCCACGGTGCGCGACGATCCGGAATTGAAGCGGGCCTATCTGGGCCTGTAGCGGGGAAGGAAACAAAGCCATGGCCATGCTGACGCCGGGGGTCGCCGCCGCGACCGAGCTGCTCGCCACGCCACCCTCGCCATGGCTCGGCGAATGGTCGCGCTTCGCGGCCAAGCTGCGCTTCACCGACCTCTCCGCCGAAGTCGTCGCCCGCACGCGCCTCGCGCTGCTGGACTGCATCGGGGCGATCGCGTCGGGCGCGCAGGAGCCGGAATGCCAGGCCCTGGCCGCGCGGATGATCGCCCGCGAGGGTGGTGGCGAGGCACCGGTGATCGGCCATGCCGGCGGCGCGCGGCCTGGCACCGCGGCCTTCCTGAACGGCACCGCCGGCACGATGCTGGAGCTGGATGAGGGCAACCAGTACGCCCGCGGCCATCCCGCCATCCATGTCGTCCCCGCGCTGCTCGCCGCACCCCGCGGCGATGGGGCGGCGCTGCTGACGGGCCTCGCGCTGGGCTATGAGATGGGCAGCCGCGTCGGCATCGCGAGCAAGCTCAACGTCGCGATGCACCCGCATGGCACCTGGGGCACGCTGGGTGCGGCGACCGGCATCGCCAAGCTGCATGGCGCGACGGCGGAGGAGTTCCGCGGCGTCATCAACATGGCCTCCACGCTCGGCCTGGCCACGTCGCGCAAGACGATGCTGGAAGGCGGCACGGTCCGGAACACCTATGCCGGCGTCGCCAACATGCTCGGCATCACGGTGTGGGACTTGGTGCGCGCGGGCTTTGAGGGCGAGCGCGACGGCGTCGCGACGATCTTCGGCCATGTCAGCGCCCACGACTTCCGGCCGGAGGAGATGGTGGCCCATCTCGGCACGCGGTGGGAGATTGCGCGCAACTACTTCAAGCGCCACGCCGCCTGCCGCTACACGCATGGCGCGCTGGACGCGATGGCGAAGATCGTGGCGGAGCACGGCCCGCTGACGCCGGACCAGGTGAAGGCGGTGCAGGTGCACACCTATGTGTGGGCCGCGCAGCTGGACAGCCCCGCGGCGCCCAACATGCTGGCCGCCAAGTTCAGCATCCCCTTCGCCATCGCCACCTTCATCCGGCACGGCGCCGCGACAGTCCCCGCCTTCCGCGGCCCGGCGCGGGAGGATCCCGTGACGTTGGCGCTCGCACAGCGCGTGGCCGTCGATGAGGATGCGGCGATGACGGCGATGCTGCCGGGCCTGCGCCCCGCCCGCGTCGCCATCACGCTGAACGATGGCCGCGTGCTGAGCGCGGAGGTCACGACCAATCGCGGCGACACCGAGGATCCCTTCACGGAGGCCGAGGTGCGCGAGAAGTTTCGTGAGTTGGCCGACCCGGTCTATGGCGCGCAGCGGGCGCGCGCCATCGAGGACGCTGTCCTCGCGCTCGGCCCGCATGTCGAAGTGACTTCACTGGTGGAATTGCTGGCACGATGAGTCTTGCTGATTTCCGCGAGCGCGGGGCGCTCGACGCCGTGACGCTTGCCGTCCTCAAGGGACGGCTTGAGCAGATCGCCGACGAGATGGACGCGACGCTCTATCGCAGCGCCTTCAACCCTATCATCGCGGAGGCGCGCGACGCCTGCCACGGCATCTACCACGCGGAGACCGGCGCCACGCTGGTGCAGGGCACGAAGGGGCTGCCGATCTTCGTCGGCGCCATGTCCTTCGCCGTGCAGGCCGTCATCAAGCGGGTGCAGGCGGGCGCCGGGCTGGAGCCCGGCGACACCTTCATCTTCAACGACCCCTATGAGGGTGGCACGCACCTCAACGATTTCCGCCTGGTGCGGCCGCTGTTCAGGAACGGGCAGCTGTTCTGCTGGCTCGCCAGCGTCGGCCACTGGCTCGACATCGGCGGCAACGTGCCGGGCAACTACAATCCCCGCGCAACGGAAAGCCACCAGGAAGGCGTGCGCTTTCCGCCGGTGAAGCTGATCCGCGCCGGCGTGATGCAGCAGGACATCCTGGATATCCTCGCCGCCAACAGCCGCGTGCCGCAATCCAACTGGGGTGACCTGAACGGCCAGCTGAATGCGCTGGATCTCGGCGAGCGGCGCCTCTCCGCGCTGCTGGACGAGACGAGCGAGACGACGGTGGAAGCCGCCTTCGTGGCGCTGGCGGACCGTGCCGCGGCGCTGATGCAGGCGGAGGTCGAGGCCCTGCCCGATGGCGACTACGCCTTCGAGGACTATCTCGACAATGACGGCGTGACGGATGAGCGCCTGGTCATCGCGCTGGACATGCAGGTGCGCGGCGGGTCGATGCTGCTGGACTTCTCCCGCAGTTCCGACGCCTGCCTCGGACCGATCAACATCAGCCGCGCGACGACGGTAGCGGCCTGCTACGTCGCATTGAAGCATGCCTTCCCCGATGTACCGGCCAACGCGGGCGTGCTGCGGCCGATCGAATTCGTCATCCCCGACAATTCGCTGCTGGGTGTTGGCCCGCCGCGGCCGGTCGCGGGCTATACGGAGACGATCCTGCGGCTGATCGGCGTGATCTTCGGCGCGCTCGGCAAGGCCGTGCCGGAACGCGCGACGGCGGCGCCTTTCGGCACGATCAATGCGCTGTCGCTGTCCGGCCAGCGCAAGGACGGCACGCGCTGGGTGATGTTCTCCTTCTTCGGCGGCGGGCTCGGCGGCAATCCGGAAAGCGATGGGCTGCACCACGCGAACAACCCGATCTCCACGGCGACGATTCCGCCGGCGGAGATCCTGGAGGCCGCCTATCCCGTGATGTTCACGCAATGGGCGCTGCGTCCGGATAGCGGCGGGGCGGGGCTGCATCGCGGCGGCGTCGGCGCGGTCTATGAGATCGAGGCGCTGTCGCCTGGCACGACGGAAGTGGCGCTGCTGGGTGAGCGTGGCCGCTTCGCCCCCTTCGGCGTCAGCGGCGGGCAACCGGCGGCGCTGAACACCTTCGCCTGGCAGTCGAAGGACGGCTGGAACACGCCGCCCATGGCCAGCAAGATCGTCGGCGTGAAGATCGAGGCCGGGCAGCGCGTGCGCCTCGAAGCGCCGGGTGGTGGCGGATGGGGCGACCCGATACAACGGCCGCGGGAAGCGGTGGCGCGGGATATCAGGCTTGGCTTCGTCAGCGCGGAACGCGCGGCACAGGACTACGGATACCGGGCATGAGCAGCGCACCGATTGTTGGCGTGGACGTCGGCGGGACCTTCACCGACCTCTTCCTCTACGACCCCGGCACCAGCAGCTTCCGCACGGCAAAGGTGCCGTCGAACCGGGGCGACGAGGCCGTGGGCTTCATGAACGGCCTCCGCGCGCTGGGCGGCCCCGCGGGGTTCGAGGCGATCGTGCATGGCACGACCGTCGGCACCAATGCGCTGCTGGAGCGCAAGGGCGCGAAACTCGGCGTCATCACCACCGCGGGCTTCCGCGACGTGCTTGAGATGCGGCGGCGGGACCGGCGCAACACCTGGGGCCTCTGGGGCGACTTCACGCCGATCACGGACCGCGACCTGCGGGTCGAGGTGGCGGAGCGCATGCTGGCCGATGGCACGGTCCACACCCCCGTCGATATCGCGGCGGTGGAGTCGGCGGCGCGCGACCTGCTGGCGCGTGGCGCGGAAGCCTGCGCCATCGTCTTCATCAACGCCTATGCGAATGGGGCGAATGAGGCTGCGGCGGCGAAGGCCGTGCGCGCCATCTGGCCGACGCCGCATGTCAGCGTCTCCTCCGAAATCCTGCCGGAGATCCGGGAGTTCGAGCGCGCCTCCACCACCGGGCTCAACGCGTATCTGCAGCCAGGCGTCGCGAGCTATCTCGGCAAGCTGGAAGGCGCGCTGGCGGAATCGGGCTTCGGCGGGCGCTTCCACATCGTGCAGTCCAATGGTGGCATCATGTCCACCGCCACGGCGCGCAGCGTGCCCGTGCGCACGGCGCTGTCGGGACCGGCGGCGGGCGTGATCGCGGCGGCGGCGATCGCCAAGGCGGCGGGGTTCGAGAACGCCATCACCTGCGACCTCGGCGGTACCTCCTTCGACGTTTCGCTGGTCGCGGGTGGCGAGATGGCGCTGGCGGCGCAGGCGACCATCGATTTCGGCCTCGTCATCCGCAGCCCGATGATCGAGATCACGACCATCGGCGCCGGCGGCGGCTCCATCGCGCATGTCGATCGCGGTGGCCTGCTGCAGGTGGGGCCGGAGAGCGCGGGCAGCCGGCCGGGGCCGGTCTGCTACGGCCAGGGCAATACGCGCCCGACGCTGACGGATGCGAATGTCGTGCTCGGCCGCATCAATGCGGACAAGCCGATCGGCGGCGCGCTTTCGCGCCTGGATGTGGAGGGCGCCAAGGCCGCGCTGCTGAAGCATGTCGGCGATCCCCTCGGCATCGACGCCATGGCGGCGGCGGAAGCCGTGGTGCGCGTCGCCAATGCGAAGATGGCGGGCGCCATCAGACTCGTCTCCATCGAGCGGGGGCATGATCCGCAGAAGTTCGTGGCGCTGCCCTTCGGCGGTGGCGGCGCGCTGCATGTCGGCGCGCTGATCAAGGAGGTGGGCCTTCAGGCCGCGCTGGTGCCGCGCTTCCCGGGTGTGACGAGCGCCATCGGCTGCGTCATCGCCGATGTACGGCACGACCAGGTGCGCACGCTGAACCTCAACCTCGATGGCATCGATGCCGCGGCGCTCGATCGCCGGATGGTCGAGGAAGCGACCGCCGCGCGTGCCGTGGTGGAGGGTGCGGGGCTGCCGGTGGAGCGGATCGAGGTCCGCTTCGAACTCGACATGCACTATGCCGGGCAGACGCACACCGTCGGCGTGCCGCTGCCCGTGCATGTGAAGGACGGCACCACGGGCGTCAGCGAGGCCATCATCCGCATGGCCTTCGAAGCCGCCTACCAGACCGCCTTCAGCCGCCTGCTGCCGGGGCTTGGCATCCGCATCGTCTCGCTGCGCACGGCGGCCATCGGCATCCGCCCGGATTTCGACCTGACGACGCTGGCGCCTCCCAAGGACGCCACGGTGGAGGGCGCGGCGCGCGGCGCGCGGCAGGTGTGGTTCGATGGCGCCTGGCACACGGCCACGGTGTGGTCGCGGCTCGACCTGCCGGAGGGATCGCGCGTGCATGGCCCGGCTATCCTCGAGCAGGGGGATGCGACGGTTGTCGTCGATCCCGACCTGGTCGCGCGCACCGACCGCTTCGGCAACCTGATCATCGAACGGGAGTGACGGCGATGGCCGAGGCGGCGATCCCCATCAGCCAGACCGCGCTGCTGCTCTGCGACCTGCAGAACGATTTCGTTCATTCCAATGGCGCCTATGGCCGCGCCGGATACACGGCGGCGGCGATTGCAGCGATCCCGGCGCGCCTGAAACCCCTGGCGGATGCGATGCGGGCGAAGGGCGGGTGGATCGCCTCCACCCATTTCACGCTCTTCACCGGCAAGGGCGGCGAGCCCTGGATCGACCCGCACCTCAAGGCGATGCGCCCGTTCCTGAAGAAGGGCGACTTCGTCATGGGCGGCTGGGGGCATCAGGTGGTGGAGGAACTCGCACCCTCCGACCTGCCCGTCGAGAAGGTGGGCTATGACGCCTTCTACCAGACGCGCCTCGAATGGGTGCTGCGCAAGGCGGGCATCCGCAAGCTGCTGGTCAGCGGCATCGTGACGAATGGTGGCGTCGCTTCCACGGTGCGCGGCGCGCATGTGCGGGAGTTCGAGGTGACGGTGCTGGAGGACGCCTGCGCCGCCTTCACGGAGGAGTTGCACCGGACGGCGATCGAGGCGCTGCGCCCCGTGGCGAAGATCAGCACCATCGCCGAGGAACTGGCGAAGCTGCCATGAGCATCGGCCGCGTCGTCACCGAGGCCGATCCGGCCTTCGAGATCGAGGTTCCCGTCGCCATCATCGGCGCCGGCGCGGCGGGGCTGGTGGCGGCTCTCTCCTGCCTTGATGCGGGGGTGGAGCCGCTGCTGCTGGAACGCGATCCGGTGCCGCGCGGCAGCACCTCCCTCAGCGCGGGCCTCATCCCCGCCGCGGGCACGCGGTTTCAGCGTGCCCATGGCATCGAGGATGATGTCGAGACCTTCGCCCGCGACATCCAGAAGAAGGCGCATGGCCAGGCCGAGCCGACCACGGTGCGCACGGTGGCGGAGAATGCGGGCCGCGCCATCGAATGGCTGGCGGATCGCCACGGGCTCGACTTCTCCGTCGTGCACGACTTCTCCTACCCCGGCCACACGCATCGCCGCATGCATGGCCTGCCGAGCCGGAGCGGGGCGGAACTCGTGGATCGGCTGCGCAGCGCGGCCGAGGCCGCGGGCGTGCCGCTGCTGACGGAAGCGCGCGTGACGACGCTGGTCGCGGACCAGTCCGGGCGGCTCCGCGGCCTGGTCGCGACGCGGCCTGATGGCACCGAGGAGCGCATCGGCGCCAAGGCCATCGTGCTGGCCTGCTGCGGCTATGCCGGCAACAAGGAACTCGTCCGCAAGTACATCCCGGAGCTCGCGGAGGCCGTCTATTTCGGCCATCCGGGGAATGAGGGCGAAGCGCTGGCCTGGGGCGAGCAGATCGGCGCGGAGCTTCGCGACATGACGGGCCACCAGGGCCACGGATCCGTCGCGCATCCTCAGGGCATCCTCGTCAGCTGGGCCGTCATCATGGAAGGCGGTTTCCAGGTGAACGTCGAGGGTCGGCGCTTCTGGAATGAATCCTCGGGCTATTCGGAAGCCGGCGTGGCCGTGATGGGCCAGCCCGGCTCCATCGCCTGGGATGTCTTCGACAGCCGCATCGCCGGCATCACCGCGCAGTTCGAGGATTTCCGGCAGGCGCAGGCGCAGGGCGCGGTGATCAGCGCGGAGACGCCCGCCGAACTGGCGCGGCTGATGAAGCTGCCGGAGGACGCCTTCCCGGCCACCTTCGATGAGGTCGCGCGCCTGAAGCGGGACGGCGCCACGGATGGCTTCGGCCGCAACTGGCAGGGCGTGGCGCCGCTCGCCGGGCCGCTCTGCGCGGTGCGCGTCACCGGCGCGCTGTTCCACAGCCAGGGCGGGCTTGTCGTCGATGAAGGTGCGCGCGTGCGGCTTGCGGGCGGCGGCATCCTCCCCAACCTCTTCGCCGCCGGCGGTGCGGCCTGCGGCGTTTCCGGGCCGGAGGCCGGCGGCTACCTTTCCGGCAATGGCCTGCTGAGCGCCGTCACGCTGGGGCGCATCGCGGGGCAGGGGGCCGCCGCGGTCGCCGCGACCGACTAAGCAATAACGAGGGAAGACGTTCGATGGACCAGATGGTGGGCGACCAGTTCGGCATCGGCCAGCCCGTGCGGCGGAAGGAGGATGTGCGCCTCCTCACGGGTCGCGGCACCTACACGGATGACATCAACGTCGATGGCCAGGCGCATATGGCGGTGCTGCGCTCGCCCCACGCCCATGCGCGCATCGTCTCCATCAACCTTGATGCCGCGCGCGCCGCGCCCGGCGTGCTGGCGGTGCTGACGGGGCAGGATGCGGAAGCCGATGGCATCGGCCTCTTCCCCGTGATGGTGGAGGTGCCGCCGATGGATGGCACGCCGCCGCTCTACGCGCCGCCCCGCACCATCCTGCAGACCGAGCGCGTGCGCTTCGTCGGCGACCTCGTCGTCGCCGTGGTCGCGGAGACGCGGGCCCAGGCGCAGGATGCCTGCGAGCTGGTCGAGATCGACTACGAGCCGCTGCCCGCCATCACCGATACCGCCCGCGCCCTGGATGACGACGCGCCGGTGATCTGGGAGGACCGCGGCAGCAATCTCTGCGTCCATTGGTCGAATGGCCGGGAAGCCGAGGCCGATGCGGCCTTCGAGCGTGCGCACAAGATCGCCCGCGTCGAACTCGTGCAGAACCGCCTGGTCGGCAACCCGATGGAGCCGCGCGTCGCCATCGGCCGCTGGGATGCGGAGCGGGAGCGCTATGAGCTTCACAGCCCGAGCCAGGGTGCGATGAAGGTGCGGGAGTCGCTGGCGAAATACGCCTTCAAGGTGCCGCTGGAGAAGGTGCGCGTCATCTCCCGCGATGTCGGCGGCGGCTTCGGGCTCCGCGGCAAGAATTTCCCGGAATCGGCGCTGGTGCTCTGGGCGGCCAAGCGGCTGGGGCGGCCGGTGAAGTGGCGCTCCGACCGCAGCGAGACGATGGTCAGCGACCCGCATGGCCGCGACCACGTCACTAAGGCGGAGATGGCCTTCGACGAGAACGGCAAGGCGCTCGGCATGCGCGTGCGCAGCATCGCGGCCATGGGCGCCTACCTGTTCGACTTCGGGCCGCGCATCCCGACCGTCGCCGGCGCGCGCATCGCCGGCACGGTCTATGACCTGCAGGCGGTGAACCTCCAGGTGCGCTGCGCCTTCACCAACACCGTGCCGACGGATGCCTATCGCGGCGCGGGGCGGCCGGAGATCGCCTATACGATCGAGCGCCTGCTCGATATCGGCGCGGCGCAGTTCGGCATCGGCAAGGATGAGATCCGCCGCCGCAACTACATCCGCGCCGACCAGATGCCGTACAAGAATTGCGTCGGCAACGTGCTGGACAGCGGCGATTTCAGCGGCACCCAGGCCATGGCGCTGAAGCTCGCGGATTGGGATGGCTATCCCGCGCGCAAGGCGGCCTCCGAAGCCGCGGGGAAGAAGCGCGGCATCGGCATCGGCTATTTCGTGGAGGCCTCGGGCGGCCAGCCGCAGGAATGGGCGCGCGTGGTGATGACGCCGGAAGGCAAGGCGCGGCTGCATGTCGGCACCTTCAGCCACGGCCAGGGGCATGAGACGGCCTTCGCGCAGATCGTCCATGCCCGCCTCGGCATCCCCTTCGAGGATGTGGAACTGGTCCAGGGCGATACGGACCAGCTCGAACAGGGCTTCGGCACCGGCGGCTCCCGCTCCTCCCAGATGGGCGGTGTCGCCTCCTCCCGCGCCTCGGAAGCGGTGCTGGCCAAGGCCAGGCGCATCGCGGCGCATCTGCTGGAAGCCGGCGTCGCCGATATCGAGCTGGTGGCGGGCCAGTTCACCGTCGCGGGCACGGACATGGCCGTCAGCTGGAAGCAGGTCGTCGCGGCGTCGCTCGATCCCGCGAAGCTGCCGGATGGCGAAGCGCCGGGCCTCGACGAGCAGGTCCTCTACAAGCGCAGCACC
The DNA here is from genome assembly GCF_016805305.1 of Falsiroseomonas ponticola. Lineage (GTDB taxonomy): Bacteria > Pseudomonadota > Alphaproteobacteria > Acetobacterales > Acetobacteraceae > Falsiroseomonas > Falsiroseomonas ponticola. The sequence continues at coordinate 221,506 of NZ_JAERQN010000007.1, forward strand.
GAATGCAACTTCCCGAATGGCTGCCACGTGGCGGAGGTGGAGATCGACCCGGAGACGGGGCGCCTCACCGTCGATCGCTATGCCGCGGTGGATGACGTCGGCAACGTCATCAACCCCATGCTCGTGCATGGCCAGTCGCATGGCGGCATCGCACAGGGGCTCGGCCAGGCGGTGCTGGAACACGCGGTCTATGACAGCGAAAGCGGCCAGTTCCTGACCGCCACCTTCCAGGACTACGCCATGCCGCGGGCGGAGGACCTGCCGGACCTCGCCATCGACTTCAACATCGTGCCGACGCCCATCAACGACCTCGGCGTGAAGGGCGCCGGGGAGGGGGGCGCCTGCGGGGCGCCGCCCGCCATCGTCTCCGCGGCGTGCGAGGCGCTGGGCGTCGATCACATCGATATGCCGCTGACGCCGGAGCGGGTCTGGCGCGCCCTCTCCCGCTGAGGGCGCGGCGCCCTCAGCCGGGGGCGGGCGCCAGCAGCAGGGCCTGGCGGCGCGTCAGCCAGACCATGCGCTCGAACAGGGAGGTGGCGCGGAACAGCACGTCCTGCGCGGCATAGGGCAGGTTGGGCTCGTCCCGCGCCAGGCGCCGGCGCAGCCCGTCCATCATGTCGCTGCGATCCGCCGTCAGCGTGCCGAGCAGCGCCAGGCTTTCCGCATCGCCCGCCCCGCCGAACTCGGCCAGTTCGCCCAGCAGCAGGTGCAGCGCCTCCGCCAGCCGGTGGATCACCGGCAGCAGGGTCGCGGCCTCCGCGGGGCCGATGCCGGCGGCGACCTCGCTGAATTCGCCCAGCGTCTCCCGCAGCGCGCGCAGGCCATCCAGCGCGGCTTCCAGCGCCACGGCGCGGTCCAGTTGCTCCGGCCCGCAGCCGCGGGACAGGATGTCCTTCAGGAAGATGCCGATCCGCGCCTCCAGCGCCTCGCTCGCCTCCAGCATCGCGGCCTGGGGGGCTTCGGGCGCTTCCGGTTCGGCGCGCAGCCGGTCCGCCAGGACCGGCAGCCGGTTCAGCAGGCGCCGCTGTTCGCGCGCCACCAGATCGAGCGCCGTGACGGGTTCCGCCAGCGCCTGTTCATAGATGTAGCGGGGGCGGGACAGGGCCTCCGCCTGGGTCTCGGGCGACAGCCGCGCCAGCAGCCGTTCGGTCGCCGCGCCGAAGGGGGACAGCGCCAGGGCGGAGACGAGCTGCAGCGCCAGGAACAGCCAGGCGAGGCGGGTTTGCGGATCCTCCGCCACGGCCGAGAGGCCGAGCAGCAGCGGCAGGCCGGAGGCATGCTCCACCGCCAGCAGCAGGATGAACAGGGCCGCGCCCGCCGCCTTGATCAGCGCCTGGTAGATGGCCAGCCGGCGGCTTGTGCCGCGCAGGTCGGAGGAGAGCAGCAGCACCGCAAGGCCGGAGCCGACCGAGGCGCCGCAGGCGACCAGCAGGGCCTGTTCGAAGTCGAGCACCCCGGCCTCATGCATCGCCAGGGCCAGGATCGTGACAGTGGAGGAGGATTGCGCCACCATCGCGACCACGGCGCCGGCCAGGCAGGCGATCGCCAGCGCGGCGATGCCGCCGGAGGCCGCGGCCAGCACCTCCCGCACCGCCGCCAGGTCCCGCAGCGGCGTGGCGCCGAGCTTCATCAGGTCGATGCCGAGGAACAGCAGCGCCAGCCCGAGCAGCGCGCCGAGCGCCGGGCGGAGCGGGCTTGCCCGCCCCAGGTTGCGGGTGCTGAGGAAGCCGACGACGCCCACCAGCCACAGCGCGGCCAGGTGCAGGTCCACGGTGGCCAGCAGCACCAGCCCCGCCGTGCCGATATTCGCGAAGCCCACGATCAGCATGGCGCGGGGCAGCGCCAGGATGCCGGCCTGGACCAGGGAGGTGCTGATGAAGGTGGCGGCGTTGCTGCTCTGCGTCAGGGCGCCGAGCATGACGCCGAGCGCGGCGCTGCGCGGCGCGCTGCGCGTGGCGGTGCCCAGCATGCGGCGCATGCGGCCGCCCGCCAGCAGTTGCAGATGCGTGCCGAGCCCCTTGATGCCGACGAGGAACAGGCCGAGCCCCGCCACGAAGGTCCCGAACATTTCCATCAGGCAGGCTCCATGACGGGGTCCGGCACCCAGCAATGGACGGTAAACCTTGATTCCGCGTTGATGCCGGGGCCACGCCCGGCCCGGCGCCCCGCCCCGCTTGGGGGACGCGACAAGCGCCGCGGCCACGGCTAACCTTCCCGTGACCGGCTTCCAGAGAGCACCTCACGTGCCGCAACCGCTTGCCCTGACCATCCCGCCCGATACGGAGGAGGTCCCGCGTCTGCTCGACGCGCTGGAAGGCTTCGCCGAGGAGGCGGGCCTGTCCCCCAAGGCCGCGCATCGCCTGGCGGTGGTGGTGGAGGAGCTGGCGGCCAATGTCGCCATGCACGGCACCGGCGGGGAGGGCGGCGCCACCTACATCGCCGTCACCGTGCGGCAGGAGGCGGAGGAGGTCATCGCCACCGTGGAGGATGACGGCCGCGCCTTCGACCCGCTGGCCCGGTCGGCCCCCGATACCGAGGCGGCGCTGGAGGACCGGGATATCGGCGGGCTCGGCGTGCATTTCGTGCAGCAGATGACCAAGGCGCTGCGCTACAGCCGGGAAGGCGGCCTGAACCGGCTGACGGCCGTGCTGGACGCGGCCGGCTGAACGGCGTGGCCGATCCCGGGTCGCAGGTCCTGGCCGCACCGCCCTTCGGCGCGGTGATGGAACGTCTTGAGGCCCTGGCGGGCTTCGCGGCCTCCGACGTGCTGATGAACCGGCTGGTCCGGGCGGCGGCGCTGGTGGCGCGGGTGCCGATGGACCGGCCGGGGCTCGACCATCCCGACTGGGCGGCGCTGCTGGATGCGGTGACGGTGCAGGAAACGCGGATGTTCCGCGCCTCCGCGCAGCTCGACCAGTTCCGCCAGATCGTGCTGCCGGAGCTGGCGCGGGGGGCGGAGGGCCGCTCGCTGGCCTTCGTCTCCGCGGGCTGCGCGACGGGGGAGGAAGCCTGGACCCTGGCGATCCTCGGCGCGCGATCGGGGCATCCCTGGCGGGTGCTGGGCATCGACGTCTGCCGCCCGGCGCTGGAGGCGGCGGAGGCCGGGCGCTACCGCCTCGGCCCGCCGGACGCGCTGCGGGAAGTGCGGGCGGAGGACCGGCTGCTGCTCGACATCGCGGAGGGGTGGTTCGAACCGGTGGCGGCGCTGCGGCCCGGCGTGCGCTTCCGGCGGGAGAACCTGCTGCGCTGCGGCCTGCCGGAGGGCAGCGCGGATGCGATCCTCTGCCGCAACGTGCTGATCTACATGACGGCGGAGGGGCGGCTGGCGGTGCTGCGGCAGCTGGCCGCGGCGCTGCGGCCGGGCGGGGCGCTGCTGCTCGGCCCGACCGATTCGCCGCCACCGGGGCTCGGCCTGCGGCTCTGGTCGCGGGAGCTGGTCGGCATCTGGCGGCGGGAGGGTGCCCTTGGTTGAGGCGCTGGTCGCCGGCGGGCAGGCCTTCCTGCTGCCCCAGGGTGCGCAGCCGGTGCCGGCGCAGCGCCTGCGCCCGGCGCCGCTCGCCGCCCCCGGGCTGCTGGGCATCGCCGTGATCGGCGGCCAGGCGCTGCCGGTGATGGCGGCCCAGGCCGGGCTGCCGGGCGGGGATGCCTGGGTGGTGATCGATGGCCCCGGCGGCCGCCTGGTGGTGGTGGGGGAGGCGCTGCTGGACGCGGCGCCACCCGGCGCGCTGCCGCTGGCGGCGCCGCGCATCGCCGCGCGGCCGGTGCCGGTCGCGGATGTGGTGGCCGGCAGCGGCTGGGCGGTGCCGGCCCGCGCGGGGCGCGCGCGGCTGGTGGCGATGGCCGCGGAAATCGGCGGGCTGCGCCTGGTGCTGCCCTTCGCGGCGCTGGAACGGGTGGTGCCCCTGCCGGCGATGCGCCCCGCCCCCGGCGCGGGGCCGGCGGCGCTGGGCTACGCGGTCGCGGCCGGCGCCCCGGTGCTGGTGCTGGACCCCGCCTGGGTGGGGGCGGCGCCGCTGGCGGAAGGACCGCCGCCCGGCCTGCTGGTGCTGTTCCGCCATGCCGGGAGGCGGCTCGGACTGCCCTGCCACCGGATCGAGCCGGCGCGGCCCGGCGAGGCGACGCTGGTGCAGCGCCTGGATGCCGCGATGCCGGAGCTGGCGGCGGCGCCGCTCGGCCAGGTGCTGGCGCCGCCGGTGCCGGAGCCCGTCCGCGCCCTGCTGGTCTGCGCCGCCGGCGGCCAGCCCTTCGCCCTGCCGGTGGAGGAGGTGCAGGCGGTGATCCCGCCCACCGCGCCGAGCCCGGCGCCGGAGGGACGGCTTTCCGCCTTCCGCGGCGTCACCGCCCATCGGGGGGATGTGCTGCCGGTGCTGGATGCCGGGGAGCGGCTGGGCCTCGGCCCCGTGCTGGCCGCGCCGGGGGCGGAGGCGCCGCTGCTGCGCCTGGCCGGGGCGCGGCCGGTGGCGCTGGCGGTTTCGGTCGTCACGGGCCTGCGCCGCATCCCGGAACGCCTGATCGCCGCCGTGGCGGGGGATGGGCTGGTGGCGGCCATCGCCGAATTCCAGGACGCGCCGCTGCCGGTCTGCCGCGCCGCCGTGCTCGGGGCCGCCCCTTGATCCGCGTCCTCGTCGTGGATGACAGCGGCTTCATGCGCATGGCGCTGCGCCGGATCATCGAGGCCGAGGGCGACCTGAAGGTGGTGGGCGAGGCCGCGGATGGCGAGGCCGGGGTGGAGCAGGCCGCGAAGCTGCGCCCCGACGTCATCGCCATGGATGTGGAAATGCCGAAGCTGGATGGGCTGGAGGCGACGCGCCGCGTGATGGCGCTGCCCGACCCGCCGGCGGTGCTGATGGTCAGCCACCATACCCGCGACGGATCGGCCACCGCGCTGGCGGCGCTGGACCGCGGCGCGGTCGATTACGTCTGCAAGGATGGGGACCTCGGCGGCGTCGATCTCGGCATGCTGGACCGGGAGCTGCGCAGCCGGCTGCGGCACTGGGCGGGGCAGCGCGCGGCGGTGCGGCCGACGGCGCGGGCGGCGGGGCCGGTGCGGGTGGTCAAGGCCGGGGGTGGATGCGACGTCGTCGTCGTCGGCGCCTCCACCGGCGGGCCGGATGCGCTCGCGGCCTTCCTGGCGGCGGCGGGGCGGCTGCCGGTGCCCTGCATCGTGGCGCAGCACATGCCGGCGGACCTGGCGCCCGACCTGGCGCAGCACCTGGCGCGCCTTTCCGGCGTGCCGGTGGGTGTCGGCCGGGCGGGGCAGGTGCTGATCCCGGGCGAGGTCACGGTGATCCCGGGCGGGACGGATGGGCACCTGGCGCGCCGGGCGGCGGGCGGGGAGGGCGGCCTGTCGCTTCGACTCGCCTCCGGACCGATGGCGGTGCATCCTTCCGTGGACCTGCTGTTCCAATCCGCCGCGCTGGTCGCGCGCCGCGCGCTGGGCGTGGTGCTGACCGGGATGGGGCGGGATGGGGAGCAGGGCGCCCGTGCCATGACGGAAAGGGGCATGCCCGTGCTGGCCCAGTCACCGGCAAGCTGCGTCGTCGCCGGGATGCCCGGCGCGGTCATCGAGTCCGGCCTGGCGGTGGAGACCGCGGACCCGGCGGGGCTCGGCCGCCGCGTGCAGGCGCTGACGCGGGAACGGGTCGCGTGACGCTCGACCGGGAGATGCTGGACGCCTTCGTGCCGGAGTTCGAGGCCGAGGCGGTGCGCCTGGCGATGGTGCGCGATGCCGTTGCCGCGCAGCGCGCGCTCGACCAGCTGCGCGCCATGGCCGCGGCGCTGGGCGCGCCATCGCTGACGCGGATGCTGGAGGATGCGGGCCTGGCGCTCGATCCGCTCGACCTGCCGGCGCTGCACCAGGCGGCGGAAGCGCTGGCCCGCCAGGCCCGCGCGGTGGCGGAGGCGGGGGCGGATGTGGCGCCCGTGCCGGCCGCGGCCCCGGCGGCACCCCCGGCCGCAGCGCCGGCGCCGAGCCTCGACCGGGAGATCCTGGATGCGCTGGCGCCGGAATTCGAGGAAGCCTGCGCCCGGCTGGCGGCGGCGGGCGATGGGGCGGCCGCCGGCCGGGCGCTGGATGGGCTGCGGGCGCTGGCGGGGGCGGCCGGGCTCGCTTCCCTGAAGCTGCTGCTGGACCGGGCCCTGCCGCTGCTCGACCCCTTCGATGCCGGCGGGCTCCGCGCCCTGGCGGCGGTGCTGTCGGCGCATGCCGCGCGGATCGTGGCGGCGGGCGAGGACCTGCCGCCGCCGGCGGAGCCCGCGCCCGCCCCGCCTGCAGGGCCGGCGGCGCTGGACCCGGAGATGCTGGCGGCCTTCGCGCCGGAATTCCAGGCCGGCTGCGCGCGGCTGGCCGCCGCGGCGGAGGAGGCGGAGGCCGCGCGCGCCGCCGATTCGCTGCGGGCGATGGCGGAGGCGCTGGGCCTCGATTCGCTCCGCGCGCTGCTGGCGGAGCCGCCCTTCGATGCGATGGCGCTGGCCGCCCATGCCGCCGCCATCGCCATCGCCGGCCACGACCTGCCCTTCGCCCCCGCCGCGCCCGTTCAGGCGAAGCGGCGGGTGCTGGTGGTGGATGACAGCGCCATGATGCGCCGCCTGGTGCGGGAAACGCTGGCCGCGGACCCGGATTTCGAGGTGGTGGGAGAGGCGCCGGACGGCCTCCGCGCCCTCGCCGCGCTTCGCGAATACCGGCCCGACCTGACCATGCTGGACATCGAGATGCCGGAACTGGATGGCATCGGGGTGATGCGGCGCTGGGCGCTGGAGGGGATCGGCGCGGTCGTCATCGTCTCCTCCGCCGCGCGGCCGGGCTCGGCCACGGCGGTGGAGGCCAGGCGGCTCGGCGTCGCGGGCATCGTCGGCAAGCCGTCCGGCGCCCTCAGCCCCGATCTGAAGCAGCGGCAGGGGGAGGCCCTGATCCGCACCGCCCGCCGCGCGGCCGGGCTGCCGGTGGAGGCCGCGCCATGATCCCCGGGTCGCGGAGCGGCCGATGATCGAGGATGACGGCCTCTGGCAGGAATTCGCGGGCGAGTCGGAGGAACACCTCGACGCCATCGAACGCGTCCTGGCAGGCGGCTCGGCGGCGGATCGCGCGGCGGTGGACCGGCTGTTCCGCGCCTTCCATTCGCTGAAGGGCATGTCGGATGCGCTGGGCGCGCCGGGCATGAAGAACGTGGCGCACCGGGCGGAGGATATCCTCGGCCTGGCGCGCAACGGGAAGCTGGCGGTGGAAGGGGCGGTCGCGGATGCGCTGCTGGCGGCGGTGGACGTGCTGCGCCGCCAGCGCGCGGTGGTGATCGACCAGCACAAGGACGTGCCGGCCCCGGCGGAGCTGCTGGCGCGGCTCGGCGCCCTGGCGGATGGCAATGCGCCGCCCCCGCCGCCCCGGCCCGCGCCGGCGCCCGCCGTCACCGCCGCGCCCGCGCCGGGCCCGGCGGCGGCGCTGCTCGGCGCGCTGGCGTCCCGCACGGCGGAGGCCGCGCCCCTCTTGGCCGCGCTGGCGGTGGAACGGCGGCCGGACGCGCTGCGGGAGGCCGCGGACCTGGGCGATGCCGCGCGGATGCTCGGGCTCGGGCGCCTCGGCGCCGGCTTCGACCGCCTGGCGGCTGAAGCCGGGGGCGCGGGGGCGCTGGCGGCGCTGGGCGGGTTGCGGCGCCTGCTGGCGCTGCTGGAAGGCGAGGCCGGCGAGCCCGCCGGGGCCGAGCGCCTGGCCGGCGCGCCCGGCACCGAATCGGCCGCGCTCGGCCCGCGCCTGGCCGCGCTGGCGCTGCAGGCGGAGGCGGTGACCGCGGGCGGCGACGCGACGGCGGCCATGCTCGCGGCGCAGGACGCGGCGGAGGTCGCCGCCGCCTTCGGGCTGGAGGGCCTGGAACACCTGCTGCTGGCGCTGGCGGACCTGGCGGACCGCGCGAGCGACCCCGACGCGGCCGCGACGCTGGCGGCGCAGGGGCCGGTCATCGCCGACCGGCTGCGCAGCGCGGCGGAAGGCGGGCTCAACGCCCTGCGCCAGGCGCAGGAGGTGGGGCCCGGCCCCGAACAGGCCGATGGCCGGATTCCCGCCGTCTTCGCGCCGCTGCTGGGCGCGGAGGGGCGGCGCCGCGCGCTGGCGGCGTTGGAGGGCGGGCGGGTTCTCTACCGCCTTCGCATGGCGACCGGGGTGCCGGCGGAAGCCGAGGCCGCCGTGGCCGCCGCCCTGGCGGCGGAGGCGGAGGTGCTGACCAGCCGCACCGTGCTGGACGCGAACCCCCCCCACCTCGACATGCTGGTGGCCGGCCCGGCGGAAGCCGATGCGCTGTCGCGCGCCCTGACCGCCGCCGATCCCGCCCGCGCCGTGGTGCTGGACCTGGCGCCGGTGGAGGCCGGGACGGGCACGCCGGAAGCCCAGCCGCCGATGCGGGCGGCGCCGGTCACGCTGCGCGTGCGGCAGGAGACGATCGACCAGATCATCGCGCTGGAAGCCGAGGTCCGCGCCGCCTCCCTCGCCCTGGCGGAGGCGCTGACCGATGGCGGGATGACGGAGGCGCTGGCCAGCCTCGGCGCGCTGGAACGCCGGCTTGCCGGCGGCGCGGGCCGCGAACTGGGCCAGGCCATCGGCCGGCTGCGGCAGGTGCAGGAGGCGCTGGAGCGCGCGGAGAACCGCCTGGCCGTCGGGATGCGGCGGCTGGATGATTCGGTGATGGAGCTGCGCGTCGTGCCGGTCGGCACGCTGTTCGGGCGGCTGCCGCGCGTGGTCCGCGCCGTCGCCCAGGCCTCCGCCAAGGAGGTGGAGCTGGTGATGGAGGGCGAGGACGTCACCATCGACCGCAGCCTGGTCGAGCTGCTGGCTGACCCGCTGCTGCACCTGACGCGCAATGCGGTGGACCACGGGATCGAGAAGCCGGAGGAGCGGGAGGCCGCGGGCAAGCCGCGCCGCGCGACGCTGCGCGTTTCCGCCGCCCGCCGTACCGGCCAGGTGCGGGTGCGGGTCAGCGAGGATGGCCGCGGCATCGATCGCGGCCGCGTCCTGGCCCGCGCCATCGCCCGCGGCCTGGTGAGCGAGGAGCAGGCGGCGCGGATGAGCGAGGAGGAGGTGCATGCGCTGCTCTTCCGCCCCGGCTTCTCCACCGCCGAGACCATCACGGAGACCTCCGGCCGCGGCGTCGGGCTGGATGTGGTGCAGGATGCAATCCGCCGCGCCGGGGGCACGGTGGAGATCGCGAGCGCGCCGGGGCAGGGGACGAGCTTCACGCTGCGCCTGCCGCTGACTGCCGCGGTGCAGCCCGTGCTGCTGGTGGAGGTCGGCGGCCATCCCTACGCCCTGCCGGCGGCGCGGGTGGAGGCGGTGCTGGACGGCGCGGCGGCGCCGGGCTGCGAGGTGCTGCCGCTGGCCGCTGTGCTCGGCCTGCCGGCGGAGGAGGCGCGGGGCACGGGCGCCATCGTCATCGTGAAGTCGGGCGGCCGGTCCTTCGGCCTGGCGGTGGGCGCGGTGCAGCGGCGGACGGATTTGCTGCTGCGGCCGCTGCATCCGGCGCTGGCGGCGCTGCCGGGGATCGGCGGCGTCGGCGTGCTGGGCAATGGGGAGCCCGTGGTGGTGCTGGAGCCGGATGGCTTCGCGCCGGAGGGCGCGGTGGGCTGATGGCGAACCGGGAGCGCACCGGTTGCCTCCCCCTGCTGGACGCTGCGGCGCGGGGCGGGTAGAGGCTCCCACCCAATCCAACCCGGCGCCGCCCGCTTCGCGCCGGATTCTGACAGGAAGGACCTGCCCGTGATTTCCCGACGCCACGCGCTCGGCGCCGGCGGCCTGACGCTGCTGCTGGCCGCCTGCCAGACCCCCACCCCGCCGCGCATCGTGCCGGAGGACGGCACGATCGACATCCTGAGCCTGCTGCGCAGCAAGCCGGAGCATACGCGGTTCGTGAACGCGCTGGTGATCAGCGGTGCGACGTCCCGCCTCGGCCGGCAGAATGGCGCGGTGACGCTGTTCGTGCCGACGAACGAGTCGCTGAACGGCCTGCCCGCGGCGACGCTGGCGCTGCTGGACAACCCGCCGGCGCAGCCGACGGAGGCGCAGCGCGCGCTGATCCAGCGGCTGGTCTTCGGCAATGCGGCCTGGGGCCTGCTGCGCTTCCCGGACATCGCGGCGCGCCGCAACACCATCGTCACCTGGGACCGCGCCCGCCTGACCGTGACCGCGACCGGCGAGCGCACCGCGCGCCTGGCCCGTGAGGGCGTGACGCTCGCCGCCGGCCGCCCGGCCCCGGAAGTGACGCGCGGCAACGTGCTGGCCAGCGACGGCGTCTTCCACGTCACCAACGGCTTCGTCGCCGGCTGACCGGCGACGGTTCAGGGCCGGTTCGGGGCCCTGGTCCCTTTGGGCGATAGGGTCCGGTGAAGGCAGCGCCTTCCCCGGACGCCTTCACCCCGCGTGCTTCAACGCCAGCGCCGTGATGTCATCCGCCTGCGGCGCGCCATCTGCGAAGGCGCCGACCGCGCGCAGCACGGTCTCCACCACCGTCCGCGGATCCGTCCCCGCCCCCGCCAGCGCCGCCATCAGCCGCGCCTGGCCGAAGAAGCCGCCCTGGTTGTCCTCGGCTTCCGACACGCCATCGGAATAGCAGAACAGCGATTCGCCCTGCGCCAGGGCGAAGGCGTCGGAGGCATAGGGAATGCCCTCCATCACGCCGAGCGCGGGCTGGCGGCGCAGCGGGCCGAGCAGGCGCGGGGCCTCGCCGCCCAGCACCACAGGCAGGTCATGGCCGGCCACCGCGACGCGGCCCTGGCCGGTGGTGCCATCGATCACGCCGAGCACGACGGTGACGAAGGTCTGGCTTTCGTTCTCCGCCGAGAGGTCGTCATTCGCCATGGCAAGGATGTCGCCGGGATCGGGCGCGGCGCCTTCGGCGGAAAGCCGCTTCGCCGCCGCGCGCATCAGCCCCAGCGTGCGCGCCATGGTGAGCCCCGCCGGGGCGCCCTTGCCGGAGACGTCGGCCACGGCGAAGAGCATGTGCTTCGCATCCAGCCGCAGGCAGTCATAGAGATCCCCGCCCACCTGCCGCGCCGGGACCATGGCGGCGTGGACGGAAAGCGCGCCGGTCGCCGCCGCCGCGAAGTCCCGCGGCACGAGGGAGAGCTGCGCGGCGCGGGCGGATTCCAGCTCCGCCTCCAGCGCATGCAGCCGGGCATCGGCCACTTCCCGCAGCCGCTTCTTCTCCAGCACCGCGCCGAGGCGCGCGCGCAGCAGCGGCGGGTCGAAGGATTTCGGCAGGTAGTCCTCGGCACCCAGCTCGATGCAGCGGACGATCTTCTCCATCTCCGTCAGGGCGGAGATGACGATGACGGGCGGCGCCGCGCCGCGGGCGGCGTGCAGCTGTTCCAGCACGCCGATGCCATCCAGGTTCGGCATCTCCAGGTCCAGCAGCACCACGTCGAAGCGCTGGCGTTCCAGGGCGGCCAGGCCCTGCACGCCATCCTCCGCCATCGTGACCTTCGCGTAGCCGAGTTCGCCGAGCCGGCGCTTCAGCACCAGGCGGTTGAAGCTGCTGTCATCGACGACAAGGATCTCGACATCCCCGTCCATGGTCTGCTGCCCGCTCATGCCCCGTTCCGATCGGAAGCCATCGCCTCCACCACCGCCCGTGTCTCCGACGCCAGCTTGGAGAGGTCGATCATCGTCACCGTGATCTCTTCCGCCGCCGTCGCATTGGACTGGCCGATGCGCGACAGGGTGCTGACGCGATCGGTGATGGAGGTGACCGTCGCCTGCTGCTCCTCCATCGCCACCGCGATGGCACCGGCGAGGCGCGCGCTTTCCGTCACGATCGCCTCCAGCTCATCCATCGCCTCGCCCACCGCGGCGGCGGTGCCGCTGCCCTCGCGCGTGCGCCGGCCGGCGACGAGGACGACATCCGCGATCTCCTGCGCCAGCGTCTCGCTGCTCGCCGCCAGCGCCCGCACTTCCTCCGCCACCACGGCGAGGCCCCGGCCGTGTTCGCCGGCGCGCGCGGCCTCGATCGCCGCGTTGATGGCCAGGATGTTGGTCTGGGTCGCGATCTTGGCGATGGTGCCGGCGATGCGCGTGACGCGTTCGGTATCCTCCGCGACGGCGTCAACCAGCTCGATCAGGCTGCGGAGCTTCACCAGGTTCTCCGCCAACAGGGCCTTCGATTCATCGGCGCGGTCGCTGCTCTCCTGCGTGGTGCGGCCAACCTCCCGCACCGCGTCCTGCGTCTGGCCCAGCGCTTCCTCCACCTGGCGGAGTTCCGCGAGCTGGGTCATCGCGCCGTCGCTGACCTGGCCGATGGCATCCGATGCCTGGGTGGTGGCGATGGCGGTGCGGCGCGCATTCTCCAGCGCCGTCTCCGTCAGGTTGCGGGCGGCGACGAGGTTGTCGCGGAACACCAGCACGGCGCGCGCCATGTCGCCCACCTGGTCGGTGCGATCCGCACCCGGCACGCCGGTTTCCACCGCGCCGCGGGAGAGGCTGACCATCGCGCCCGCCAGCCGGCCGAGTGGCCGGGCGAGCCCCTGCACCAGCACCATCCACACCAGCGCGCAGCCCACCAGCCCGACCGCGCCGGCGCCCATGACGATGGTGCGCGCCTGGCGTTCCAACTCATGCGCCGCGGCGAGGGAGGCGTCGGAGCGTCGCTTCACCTCCGCCCGCGCGGCGGTCGCCACGCGGTTGAAGGCGCTGGCGAAGTCCAGCCATTCCTCATGCAGCGGCGCGAATTGCGCGCGCTGGCGGGCGGCGAAGGCGGCGCGCACCTGTTCGGTGAATTCCGGCAGCCGCCGCGCCATGTCCACGCCGCCGCCCATGACGATGGGGTCGATATCGGCGGCCAGAAGGCGGTTCACGGCCTCGAAGGACTGGCTCACCAATTCGCCGTTGCGGACCATGCGGTTGGCGGTGGGCGCGGGCTGCAGCACGCCCGCGATGACGCTGGCGAAGGCCGAGGAGAAGTCGGCGACATGCAGCGCGAGCTCGTCCACCGCCGCATCGGCTTCGCGGTCGCGCCCGCCGAACTGCTCGATGATCGCGAGCTGGCGGGCGACGACGACGAGAGCCGAGCCCGAGAGCAGGCCGACGACCATCAGCATGAGCAGCGTGATCAGGCCGGCGCGCACGCCGATGCGGCCCAGCCAGCCGCGCAGCCCACCACCGCCGGGCTGGGCCGGGGCGGCATCCGCGCCATCGGCCGCTGCCGCGCGGCCGCCGCTGCCGCGCAGCGTGACGTCCGGCTTCGTCATGCCGCCGCGCCCCGCGCGTTCCGGGGCAACGTGGCGGGGCAGGGGCGCTTGTGAGCCATGGGACGGTCCGGGCCGGGTTCTCTCAACCGGGGGTGAGGCTACAGGCCGCGCACCCCGGCAACAAGCGCGGCCAGGCGACGTGCCGGTTCAGGCCCGGGTGGCGCCGCGCATCAGGCGCAGCGGGTCCTGCCGGACCTCCGCCCAGCTGTCCCAGCCGGGCGCGGGCGGCGGTGTCGCCCGCCCGATGGCGCGACCCTCCAGGCCCGGGAAGCGCTGCAGGATGAGCGGCAGGTCGGCCTCGGCATCCGCATGCCGGACCAGGCGCGAGAAATCGCAGCGGTAGGTGTTCCCGAACACGCGCCCCGCCTGCCCGCAGGCCGTCTCCATGGCCTCCCGCGACGCGAAGCCGACGGAGCCCTGCGCCAGGCCATAGGCCCCGACATAGGTCACCTCCCCACCACGCACGAGCAGGGCGGCCGGCGGCACGCGGCGGGTGATCCAGGCATGCTCGCGCAGGCCGTTGCTGTAGGCGACCGTCAGGTCATAGACCTGCAGCGCGGTGATCACGCAGGGGCCGGCGGGAAGCCGGAAGGCGAAGGGGGTGGCCTCCAGCGCCAGGTTCCCGTCCTCCATGCGCCGCGTCTCCTGGCCCATGCCCACGAAGGCGCCACGGCGGGTGAGGGGAAGGCTGTGCGCCTGGCCGGCCGCATCCACGATGCGCAGCCGGTAGCTGCGGCCATACCGGTCGCGCCGCAGATTGGCCTCGTCATGGATGTAGGCCAGCAGGCCGATGCCGGCCACGATCCCCTCCCCGGCCGGCAGGGCGCCGATCTGGTCCGGCCGCAGCAGCGAATCCGGCTCCGCCGGCGGAATGGGGTTCTGCACGGTGCAGCCGGCGAGGCCGGCCACGGCGCCGCCGAGCAGAAGGCGGCGGGAGAGGGGGCGTGGCATGGGGGTCCTGTGCTGCGTCGCGTCCGGCGCATCCTGGATCGGCGTGCAGAGTCGGAACAATCCGCGCGCGCGGCGCCGGGCGCCCGGTTTGACGCGCGGCGCCCAGCGCCGGATGCTCCCCCACGCGCCACGACGCAGGAGGAAACCCAACCATGGCCGAGCATCCCTTCACGGCGGAAGACCTTGAGACCCTGCGGCAGTGGGACACGCCGACCATCTGCAACGCGCTGGAATTCGTCGCCCCGCAGCGGCGTGGCCACGGCTTCACCGTGCGGCCCATGGTCTGCGCCGATCCGAAGCTGCCGCCGATCTGCGGCCTGGCGCGCACGGGCACGATCCGCGCCGCCCAGCCCTCCGGCCGCCCGAAGGACCAGGACCGCGCGCTGCGCATCGGCTGGTACGAGTATGTGGAACGCGCCAGCCTGCCGACCATCGTGGTGCTGCAGGACCTGGACGACACGCCCGGCGTCGGCGCCTTCTGGGGCGAGGTGCATACGGCCGTCCACAAGGCGCTCGGCGCGCAGGGCTGCGTGACCAATGGCTCGATCCGCGACCTCGACATGCTGGCGCCCGGCTTCCAGCTGGTGGCGGGCGTGGTCAATCCGTCCCACGCCTATGTCCACCTCGTCGCCTATGGGCAGGAGGTGACGGTGCACGGCATGCATGTGAAGCATGAGGACGTGATCCATGCCGACCGCCACGGCGCGGTGGTGATCCCGCATGACGTGGTGCGGCTGATCCCGGCCGCGATCGAACTCGGCGCGCGGAAGGAGAAGGTGATCCTCGACCTCTGCAAATCGCCCGATTTCAGCGCGGCGAAGCTGGCCGAGGCGCTGTCCAAGGCGGACGAGATCCATTGAGGGCACTGGCAGCGCTGATCGTGGCGCTGCCGGCCGCGGCGCAGGCGCCGGGGTGGGAGGCTGCGGTCATCCCCCTGGCCCCCGCGCTGCGCGCCTGCCTGGAGGGCCAGGCGGGCGCGATGGTGGTGGATGCCTGGGCGCTGCCGGGCGGGCGCGTGGCGGCGCGGCTGCTGCGGCCGGGCGGTGCGCGGGAGGATTGCGTGGCGGCGGGCGCGGTGGAATCGCGCTCACCCGCCGGCGCGGCCCGCCCCGGCGAGGGGCTGCGCGCCTTCATGCTGGAACGCCGCTGCGTGGATGCCTGGCGGGTCACGGACCCCACGGGGCGCGAACTGGGCTGGCTGGCCTATCCGGAGTGTGGATGAGACCGACGATCTGCCACGTCCGCCCCGAATGGGTGGACCACTACGGCCACATGAACCTGGCCTACTACCTCGTGGCCTTCGACCTCGCGACCGACCTGGTCTGGCCGGATTGGGGGCTCGGCGCGCCCTTGCGGGAGGCCGGCTTCGGCACCTTCGCCGTCGAATCCTGGCAGGGCTACCGGCGGGAGGTGACGCTCGGCATGCCATTGGCCGGGGAGAGCGTGCTGGCCGACTACGACCATCGGCGCCTGCTGGTGAAGCACCGGCTGTACCACGCGACCGAGGGCTGGCTTTCCGCGGAGAACGAGGTGCTGTTCCTCTGCGTGAACCTCGCCACGCGCCGGGCCGGGCTGTGGCCGGAGACGACCCTGGCGCGCTTCGTGGAGAAGCGCGGGACGGAGGCGCCGGAGCGCCTCCGCCTCACGCGCGTCAGTCCAGCCGCAGGTTGAGCGGGCGGATCACGGCGGCCCAGCGTTCGCGGTCCGCGGTGATGAAGGCGCGCGCCTGGTCGGGCGTGCCGCTGACGGGCAGGATGCCCTGGGTGCGGAAGACCTCCTGCGCCGCGGGGCTGCGCAGCGCCTCCGCGCTGGCCTCGGCGACGCGGGTGGCCGCGGCCGCCGGCATGCGGGCGGGGCCGACCAGGCCGAACCAGTTGGCGGCATCCAGCTGCATGCCCTGTTCGCGCAGCGTCGGCACATTGGGCAGCAGCGGCACGCGGGTGGAGGAGCCGATGCCCAGCACCTTCACGCGCCCGTCGCGGGAGAGCGATTCGGCCGGCCCCGCATTCATGAACATCGCATCCACCTGCGCCGCGACCAGCGCGGTATAGGCCGGCGCCGCGCCCGTATAGGGCACGTGCAGCATGTCGAGCCCCGCGGCCGCGATGACGCGCGCGGCGGCGAGGTGGGAGGTGGAGCCGATGCCCCAGGAGGCATAGGTGAGCGCGCCCGGCCGGCTGCGCGCCAGCGCCACGAAGGCATCGAGCGTATCCGTGCCGAGGCCGGAGCGCACGACGAGGGCGAAGGGGCCATCGGCGAAGAGCGTGATGGGCAGGAAATCCGCCATCGGGTCATAGGCCAGGCGCTGATAGACCAGCGGGTTCACCGCATGCGTCTCCGCACTCGCCACGAACAGCGTGTGGCCATCGGGGCGCGCCTGCGCCACGAACTGCGCGCCGACCGCGCCATTGGCGCCCGGGCGATTGTCCACCACCACGGGCTGGCCGATGACCGGCGCCATGGCGGTGGCCAGCGCCCGCGTCACCACATCGGTGGCACCGCCGGCATTCCAGGGCACGACGATGCGGATGGGCTGGTCCGGGAAGGCGAGGGCAGGGGCGGCGAGCGGCAGCAGGGCGGCGGCGCCGAGCAGCGCGCGGCGCGAGACCGTGGTCGTCATCGGCGGGGAGCCTCCGGGCAAGGGCGGCGCGGGCCGCGAAGTTGTCCGGACATGTCAGCCGACCATTCCGTTTGTGTCAAATCATGCGAATCCCGGCATCACTCGCCGCGATTGATCACCCAGATTCCGGCGCCGACCAGCAGCAGCGATGCCAGAAGCGCCGGCGTCACCGCCTCCCCCAGCAACAGCCAGCCGCAGGCGACGCCGAAGGCGGGCGTCAGGAACAGGAAGGGCGCGAAGGCGGAGGCCGCGTGCCGCTTCACCAGCCAGAACCAGGCGAGGTAGCTGACGACGGCGATGCCCAGCACCTGGAAGGCCAGCGACCCCAGCACGCGCGGCGACGGGTCGAAGACCCCGCGCTCCCCGATCGCATAGCCCAGCGGGATCAGCAGGGCGGAGACGGCGAGCTGGTAGAGCAGCGTGCGTTCGGAGGCGATGCGCGTCAGGCCGCTCGCCTTGATGGTCACCATCGTCCCGCCCCAGAAGAGGCCGGAGGCGAGGCCGATGAGGTCGCCCATCAGCGCCCCATCGCCGGGCGCGCCGAGCCGGTCCGCGAAGAGCACGGGGACGGAGGCGAAGGCGATGACGAGCCCCATGAGCTTGCGCCGCGTCAGCCGGTCCCCGCGCACGAGGAAATGGGCGCCGATCACGGCGAAGAAGGGCGCGGTGTAGAGCAGCACGACGACGCGCGCGGCACTGGTCAGTTCCAGCGCGCGGAAGATGGCCCAGAACTCGGCCGAGAAAAGCAGCCCCGCCAGCAGCCCGGCCGGCAGCGTGCCATCCCGCCGGAACACCGTGACGCCGCGCAGCCGGCACCAGAGCAGGATGAAGGGGATGGCGAGCGCCGAGCGCAGCCCGGCCTGGACGAGGGGCGAGATGCCCTCGCCGCCCCACTTCATCGTCACCTGCGCGAAGCCCCAGGCGGCGCAGAGCGCCACCAGCAGCACCGCATCGCGGGCGGGCATCATGCCTGGTGCCGGATCACCCCGCCGACGATGGTGGCGCGGACCTTCGTCTCCGCGATCGCGGCCGGGTCGCCATCCAGCACGTCCCGGTCCAGAACGATGAGGTCGGCCAGCTTGCCGATCTCCAGCGAGCCCTTCTCGTGTTCCTCCCGCTGCGCCCAGGCGCCGAGCCAGGTATAGGCGTGCACGGCCTCACGCGGCGTGATCGCCTCCCGCGCATCGAGGTCCGTGCCGCCGGTGGTGCGGCGGTTCACCATGGCGGCGAGCGCGGTCCAGGGGGAGACGCGGCAGACCGCGAAGTCGGAATGGCCGGGGGCGGGCACGCCCGCATCGATGAGGCTGCGATGCGGCCACATCCAGCGCATCGCCTCCTGCCCGCGATTGGCGGCATACGCCTCCCCGAGTTCGTCCATGAAGCCGGTCGCCGAACTGTCCACGAAGCCGCCGCGCTTGAGCCGCGCCAGGATCGACGGCGTCACGTAGCAGCAATGCTCGACGCGCATCCGGTGGTCGTCGATGGGATGGGCGGCGAGCGCGGCCTCCATGACGTCCAGCGCGAAGTCGATTCCGCGGTCGCCGACGCCCTCGATCATCACCTGCAGCCCAGCCTTGTGGGCGGCGGTGGCGCGCTGGGTCAGGTCCTCCCGCTCATAGAGCAGCATGCCGGTATTGGGCACGGGCTCACCCGGCACCGGCGTGCCGAGATAGGGGTCCCAATAGGCGGCGGTGCGGCCGGAGGTCGAGCAATCCGGGCACCACTCCACGCCCACAAGCCTCAGCCATTCATCGCCGAAGCCGGATCGGATGCCGGCGCCGATGAGGTGGGGGATCAAGGGCTCGTCGCGGCCACTCGCGATGATCCCCATCCGCATCCGCCAGCGGCCGTCGCGGTGCATGCGCTGGTAGGCGCTGATCGCCTTCGAAGGACACAGCGAATTGGCGACTGACGAGATGCCGGCGGCCAGGCACTGGTCCTGCACCATCTCCATGCCGTCCGCGATGTCGGCCTCGCTGTCCTGGCCATGGACGGCGTTGAGGAAGACATGCGCCGCCGTCTCCCGCACCAGGCCCGTCAGGCGCCCCTCATGCTTGTCGAAGCGGCCGAAGGCAGGGTCGGGCGTCTCCGCCGTGACGCCGCAGGCCGCGAAGGCGGCGGAGTTGGCGAGGCCGAGATGGCCATCCGTCCGCAGGATGAAGATCGGCCGGCCGAGGCTGGCGGCATCGAGTTCCGCCAGAGTCGGGTAGCCGCCGCAGGCGCGTTCGTTCAGCCGGTAGAAAGCCGCCCAGCGGCCCGGCGCCACGGCCTCGCAGCGGCGCCGGATCGTCGCCAGCAATTCATCCCGCGTCCGCACGCGGTCCGGGGAGACGAGGGTCCAGGCGCGCAGCCGGATGGCATAGGCATCCGGGTGCGCGTGGCTGTCCACGATGCCCGGCAGCACGCGCTGCCCCTCCGCATCCAGCACCTTGGTGCCGGGGCCGATGAGGTCCCGGATCGCGGCGCTGTCGCCCAGCGCGACGATGCGGCCATGCAGGGCGGCCAGCGCGCCGCATTCGGTGCCGGCCGCGTCCATCGTCGCGATGCGGCCGTTCAGCAGGACGAAATCGGGATGCATGGTCAGCCCACCAGCCGGTCGATGTGGTCCCGCACCTTGTAGTAGTTGCCGACGATCGGCAGGAACCAGGGCGTGCCCGTGTAGGTCGGCTGGGTCGGGAAGGGCAGGCCATCCAGCGCGAAGGGCGCATTCGCCGCGCCCGCCAGCTTCAGCGCGACATTGTGGCCGAGCCAGGTCGCCATGGCGACGCCGCTGCCCTGGCACCCCGCGGCGTAATGCATGCCGTCCTGCACGCCGATATGCGGCAGCAGGTCGAAGGTGAAGGCGACATAGCCGGTCCAGGCATGGGTGATCTTCACCCCCGCCAAATCCGGGAAGGTCTGCAGCATCGTGTCATACAGCGCCGGCGCCGCCTGTTCCGCCGTCGCCGCGCGGAAACTGGCGCGCCCGCCCCAGAGCACGCGCTTCCCGTCCGGCGAGGGCCGGAAATAGTTCAGCACGCGCTTGCTGTCGCTGATCATGCGGCGGCCCGGAAACAGCCGGTCCATCGTCTCCGGCGGCAGCTCCTCCGTCGCGATGATGTAGGAATTGAGCGGGATGAGGCGCTTCGCGAGCCAGGGCAGGGCGGTGCCGCGCGCATCCTTCGTATACCCGTTGGTCGTGACCAGCACGGCATCGGCGCGCAGCTCGCCCTTGTCCGTCGCGACGCGGAAGCCGCTGCCGCCTCGCGTCACGCCGGTGACGCGCACGCCATCCACCAGCCGCGCGCCCGCCTTCTCCGCCGCCTGCGCCAGGCCGCGCGCGTATTTGCCGGGATGCAGGCTGCCGGTGGCGGCGGCGGCCATGCCGCCCTCGTAGTGATCGCTGCCGACGAACTCCCGCTGCCGGGATTTCGGCACCATCTCGGTCGGCAGGCCCGTCACCTCCGCGATCCAGCCGGCGCGCGCCTCCATGGCCTTGTAGTGCGCGCGGGACCAGGCGCCGGTGTAGCGGCCGCAGCGGACATAGTCGCAGTCGATCCCCTCCCGCGCGATCGTCTCCTCGATGAAGGGGAAGGACGCCGCGGCGGCGCCGGCGATGGCGCGGCCCTTCTCCTCCCCGTATTTCGCCGCGAGCCCGGTGGAGGCCACCTTCAGCCCGCCCGAGACCATGCCGCCATTGCGGGAGGAGGCACCCCAGCCGATGCGCTCCGCATCGATCACCGTGACCTCATGCCCGAGGCGCCGCAGCGTCAGCGCGGCGGACAGGCCGGCATAGCCGCCGCCGATGATGGCGATCGGCGTCTGGTCCGGCAGGGCGTTGTCGCGGTCCGGCGGCTCGGCCGCTTCCCACCACCAGGGACGGGCCTTAAAGCCGGGGGCGGCGATGGAGTGAAGATCGGTCATTGCCCGCGCGCGCGTCCCGCTGTTGACTGATGGGCATGAGGTTCCCGCCGGACGCCGTCCGGATCAAGGGGACCCACGGGAGCTTCCTGGCGAAGGGGTCGAAGGCATGCAGACGTTCCAGCAGGATTGCATCGAGCTGGCCTGGCGCAAGTTCAACCGGGGGGAGGTCAGCCGCCGCACGCTGCTGGCGGGCCTGGCGGCCTTGGGCGCCGCGCCGATGCTGGGGGGCGAAGCCCAGGCCCAGGCCGCGCGCAACCTGGTGATGGTGAACTGGGGCGGCATCGCCAATGACGGCTTCGGCCGCTTCTATGGCGAGCCTTTCGCCGCCGCGAATCCGGGCTGGCGCGTGGTGCAGGACAGCACCGGGCCCTCCGCCGGGCGCATCCGGTCCATGGTGGAAAGCGGGCGCGTCACCTGGGACCTCTGCGACAGCTCCGCCACCTCCGCCACGCTGCTGGGCGGGCTGAACCTGCTGAACCGCATCGACTACAACGTCGTGGACCGCAACAACGTCATCGGCCCGACCTTCGCGCTGGACCACGGCGCGGCGCCCTATTCCTTCAGCAACGTCCTTGTCTATGACAGCACCAAGTTCCCGAATGGCGGGCCGACGAGCTGGGCGGATTTCTGGGATCTCCGCCGCTTCCCCGGCACGCGGCTGCTGCGGCGCGACGCGGCCGGCGCGCTGGACGCGGCGCAGATGGCGCTGGGGAAGGACCCGGCGAACCTCTACCCGCTCGACATCCGCGCCTGCATCGCCAAGGTGCGGGAGATCCGGCGCAACTGCGTCTTCTGGAACAGCGGTTCCGAATCGGAGCAGTTCATCCGCACGGGCGAGGCGGTGATGGGCCAGATCTGGCACACCCGCGCCAAGGTGCTGGAGCAGGAGAGCAACGGCCGCTTCAAGCACATCTGGAACCAGGGCATCCTGCAGCCCGGCATCTTCGTCAGCCCCCGCGGCAATCCTGGGGGCGAGATGGTGCAGCGGCTGCTGGCCTCCATGCTGTCCAACCCGGAACAGCAGGTGGAACTGCTGAAGTTCCTCGGCAACGGCCCGACCAACCCGCGCGCCGCGGCCCTGGTGCCGGAGGAATTCAAGCGCTTCAACCCGACCGACCCCGCCAATGCCCGCGTGCAGGTCGCGCAGAACGGCACCTGGTGGGGCGGCGTCTATGCCCAGGCCAATGCCGACTATATCGACATGGTGACGGGCTGAGGGCACTCTCGCTGCGTTGCAGCAAGCGAGGCGCCGCGTGGCGAAACCCATCCTCCTGGTGAAGTCCGGCGGCGAGGCGGCGGTGGCGGAATGGCAGGCCCATTTCGCCGCCTGCGCGCCGCAGGTCGAGGTGCGGTGGTGGGACGACGCCGGCGTGGCGGCGGAGGATGTGCGCTACGTGCTGGTGTGGGACCCGGAGCCGGGCCGCATCGCGCGCCTGCCCAACCTCCGCGTGATCTTCGGTGCCGGCGCGGGCGTGGACTTCATCACCCGCGACCCGGATCTGCCCAGGCACATCCCCCTGATGCGCATGGCGACGGAGGGGGCGGCCCAGCGCATGGGCGAATTCGTCTGCTGG
Organism: Falsiroseomonas ponticola; assembly: GCF_016805305.1. Classification (GTDB taxonomy): domain Bacteria; phylum Pseudomonadota; class Alphaproteobacteria; order Acetobacterales; family Acetobacteraceae; genus Falsiroseomonas; species Falsiroseomonas ponticola. Next base: position 243,772 of record NZ_JAERQN010000007.1, read on the forward strand.
TCGGCGCTGTCCCTGCTGCGCGGCGCAAGGCGGATCGCGCTGCAGCAGGCGGCGCGCGACTTCACCTATTTCGATGGGCTGGGCCTGGCCACGGAAACGACGGTCGGCGTGATGGGCCTCGGCCATATGGGCGCGCAGGCCGCGACGATGCTGCGCGGCCTCGGCTTCCCCGTCATCGGCTGGTCCCGCACGCCGAAGGCGATCCCGGGGGTGGAGGGCTTCGTCGGCGCCGGGGCGCGCGATGCCTTCCTGGCGCGCAGCCAGATCCTCGTCTGCCTGCTGCCCTCGACGCCGGAGACCAACGGCATCCTGGCGGCGCCCCTCTTCGCGAAGCTGCCGAAGGGCGCGGGGCTGGTGAATGTCGGGCGCGGCGCGCACCAGAAGATCGAGGACGTGATCGCGGCGCTCGATTCCGGCCAGCTCTCCAGCGCCGTGCTGGATGTGTTCGAGACGGAGCCGCTGCCCGCGGACAGCCCGATCTGGACCCACCCCAAGGCGATCGTCACGCCGCACATCGCCAGCCTGCCGACGCGGCGGGAACGCGCGGAACACGTGGCCCGCGCCATCGCCGCGCATGAACGGGGCGAGCCGCTGCGCAACCTGTTCGACCACGCGCGCGGCTACTGAGATGCTGCCCCCGCCGCCCGTCCGGCCCGACCCCGCCCATGTGCCGACCGAGCGCGAGTTGCGGGAGGACCTGGCGGCGGCCTATCGCCTCATCGCCCTGTTCGGCATGACGGACCTGGTCTTCACCCATCTCTCCGTCCGCGTGCCGGGGGAGGGGCATCGCTTCCTGGTCAACCCCTATGGCCTGCTGTTCGAGGAAGTGACGGCTTCCAGCCTGGTGCTGGTGGACGCCGAGGGCGAGCCGCGGCAGCAGACCAGCTGGCCCGTGAACCCGGCGGGCTTCGTCATCCATTCCGCCGTCCATCTCGGCCGGGCGGATGCGAATTGCGTGATGCACACGCATACGCTGGCCGGCATGGCCGTGGCCGCGCAGCGCGATGCGCTGCTGCCGCTGAACCAGATGATGATGGAGTTCATCGGCCGCGTCGCCGTCCATGACTACGAAGGCGTGGCAACGGACGAGAACATGTCGGAGCGCGAGCGCCTGGTGAGGGACCTCGGCGACAAGCCTGCGATGATCCTGCGGCATCACGGGCTGCTGACCGTCGGCCGCACGGTCGCGGAGGCCTTCTACTGGATGTACTACCTGGAGCAGTCCTGCCGCATCCAGCTGGCCGCGCAATCCAGCGGCGCGCCGCTCGCCGTGGCGCCGGCGGAGGCGGTGGCGCGCACGCAGCGCCTGTTCGACACCGGGCCCACCAAGGGCTGGTTGCCCTGGCAGGCGCTGCGGCGGAAACTCGATCGCGAACAGCCTGGCTACAAGGACTGACCGGATGTCGGGAACGGGCCATGCCCTCGCGCTGCGGGGGCTGACCAAGCGCTATGGCGGCTTCATCGCCGTCGATTCCGTCTCGCTCAAGGTGGAGCGCGGCGAGTTCCTGACGCTGCTCGGCCCCTCCGGCAGCGGCAAGACGACGATCCTGATGTGCATCGCTGGCTTCGTGGCGCCCACGGAAGGCGCGGTGCTGCTGGATGGCGCGGACATCACGCCGCTGCCGCCGGAACGCCGCGACTTCGGCATGGTGTTCCAGGGCTATGCGCTGTTCCCGCACATGACGGTGGCCGAGAACGTCGCCTTCCCGCTCCGCGTCCGCAAGCTCGGCGCCGCGGAGCGGGAGGCGAAGGTGCGCGCGGCGCTGGACCTCGTGCAGCTCTCGGGCTTCGCGGAACGCCTGCCGCGCCAGCTTTCCGGCGGCCAGCAGCAGCGCGTGGCGCTGGCCCGCGCGCTGGTCTTCGACCCCGCCCTGCTGCTGCTGGATGAGCCACTGAGCGCCCTCGACAAGAAGCTGCGCGCGGAGTTGCAGGAGGAGCTGAAGGCGCTGCACCGCCGCGTCGGCCGCACCTTCGTCAATGTGACGCATGACCAGGAGGAGGCGCTGTCCCTCTCCGACCGCGTCGCCATCCTCAACCACGGCAAGCTGGTGCAGGAAGGCCCGCCCGCGCATCTCTACGAACATCCGCGCACGCGCTTCGTGGCGGACTTCCTCGGCAAGTCCAACTTCCTGCACGGGTCGGTGCAGGAAAGCGTGCCCGGCGGCTTCGTGATCGGCGCGGGCGCTACGCGCATCCTGCAGGCGGTGGCGGAAAACCACCGCCCCGCCCATGGCAGCCCCGTGCTGCTGAGCCTGCGGCCGGAGAAGATCGCCCTGCTGAACGAGGATGATGCCGCCGACAACGTCGTCATCGGCCGCATCGCCGCCTGGTCCTACCTCGGTGCCGGCTACACGCTGGTGGTGGAGACGCCGGACCTCGGCGCGCTGCGCGTGGCGCTGCCGACCTGGCAGGCCCCGATCGCGCCGAGCGAGGGGCTTGCCGTGCGCCTCGGCTGGAGTTCGACGGCCAGCGTCCCGGTGGTGGAGGATGCGCCTTGATCCGCCGGCAGGATGCAGGCTGGTGGCTGCTGATCCTGCCCGCCTTCCTGCTGATGACCGCCTTCTACATCGCCCCCATCGCGCAGGTGCTGGCGATCTCCTTCACCGAGCCCGCGCCCGGCCTCGGCAACTACGAACGCCTCTTCACCAGCGAAAGCGTGCAGCGCGTGATCGTCACGACGCTGCGCATCTGCACCATCACCACCGCCCTCGCGCTGCTGCTGGGCTATGTGCTGGCCTATCGCATCGCGCTGGCGAATGAGGCCGCGCGGCGCTGGTGGATCCTGGCCGTGCTCGTGCCGCTCTGGATCAGCGTGCTGGTCCGCGCCTTCGCCTGGGTCACGCTGCTGCGCCGCCAGGGCCTGGTGAACAACGCGCTGATGGAAGCGGGCGTGATCAATGAGCCGCTGCAACTCGTCTGGAACGAATTCGGCATCATCGTCGGCATGGTGCACTACATGGTCCCCTACGCCGTGCTGCCGCTGCTGGCGAGCATGCGGGAGATCGATCCGCGCCTGCTGGCCGCCGCGCGGGGCCTCGGCGCGCCGCGCTTCACCATCTTCCGCCGCATCTTCCTGCCGCTCTCGCTGCCCGGGCTGATCGCGGCGGGCGTGCTGGTCTTCATCTTCTCGCTCGGCTTCTACATCACGCCGGCCATCCTCGGCGGCGGCAAGACGCTGATGGTGGCGGAATGGATCGGGCTGCAGATCCTCGACCTCATCCGCTGGGGCCTCGGCACCATGATGGCCACGGTGCTTGTCGTGGCCATCCTCGCCACGCTCGCGATCTTCTCCCGCGTCGTGGACCTCAGGCGCGTCTTCGGCACGGGGGCCTGAGCGATGGACCACGCGCATCGCCCCGGCCGATGGACCGTGGCCGCGGCCTGGATGGTCGCGATCTACCTGGTGCTGCCGATCAGCATCGTCATCCCCGTCTCGCTGACGGACCAGCGATTCCTCTCCCTGCCGCAGGAAGCGCTGAGCCTCCGCCACTACGCCACCGTGCTGGGCAGCGAGGCCTGGCTGGGATCGATCTGGCAATCCTTCCTGATCGCGGTTGCCGCCACCGTCATCGCCGTGGTGGCCGGCACGCTCTGCGCCATCGGCTGCTGGCGCCTGTCGCGACGTTCGACGGAACTCGTGCGGGCGCTGATGCTGCTGCCGATCATCATCCCCTCCATCGTCTATGCCGTCGGCCTCTACCGCTACTTCGCGAAGATCGACCTGCTGGACCGCTTCCTCGGCGTTGCCATCGCGCATGGCGTCACCGGCATCCCCTATGTCGTCATCACCGTCTCAACTGCGCTGGCCGCTTTCGACCCAAGGCTGGAACAGGCGGCGCGGGGCATGGGCGCCTCGCTGTCGCAGACGCTGCGCTGGGTGATCCTGCCGCGCATCGCGCCGGGCATCGTCTCCGGCGCCATCTTCGCCTTCATCCATAGCTGGGATGAGTTGGTGATCGTGCTCTTCATCGCCTCCCGCGATGTCTTCACCCTGCCGCGCCGCATCTGGGACGGCATCAACGAGAACCTGGACCCCGCCATGGCCGCCGTCGCCGTGCTGCTGGTGGTCTTCACCCTTGGCCTGCTGCTGCTGGACCTGGCGCTGCGCCGGCGCCGCGACGCCTGAGGAAACGACCATGCAAAAGACCCCGCCCAGCTTCGCGATGAGCGAGTTCGACCACCGCTACAACATGCTGATCGAGCGCTTCGCCAGCGAACCCGATCCCGCCTTCGAAAGCGCGTCGGAGCAAGCCTTCGTCTGGGGCCGCGAATGGGGCTGCAACTCCGATATCGGCCGCCTCCGCCTCGTGCTCATGCACCGCCCGGGGGAGGAGATGCGGGTGGTGGACACGCTGCCCCATATCCCGGAACTCAACGCCTTCGGGGACCCCGCGACCGGCGCCTATTGGCGCGGCAATCTCCGCCCGACGCTGGAGGAACAGCAGGCGCAGCATGATGCGCTGGTGGCCGCGCTGCGCGAGGAAGGTGTGGAGGTCGTGTACCTCAAGCGCGCCGCCGCAGGGCGCCACAAGTCGATCTACACGCGCGATTCCTGCATCGGCATCAAGGGCGGCGCCATCGTCACCCGCATGGGCCCGCGCATCCGGCGTGGCGAGGAAGCGCCGGTGACCGAAACCCTCGCTGCCATCGGCATGCCCATTCTGCGGACCATCCACGGCACCGGCCTGATGGAAGGCGGCAGCTTCGCCTATATCCGCCCCGACGTCGCCGTCGTCGGCGTCTCCTCCCGCGTCAATGAGGAAGGCGCGCGGCAGCTGGAGCAAGTGCTGGCGGTGCAGGGCACGCGCCTGATCCGCGTGCAGATTCCCGGCTACCGCCTGCACATCGACGGCGGCTTCGTGATGATCCACCACGACGTCGCCATCGTGAATCCCTCCATGCTGCCCTTCGTCTTCATGGAGGAGCTGAAGCGCCTCGGCATCCGCATGATCCCGGTGAACCACGAGGATCCGTCCTGGACGGTGAACTGCCTGGCCGTGGCACCTGGCCGCGTCATCATGAGCGACCGCGTCAGCGCGCGCACGCAGGATGCGCTGGACAGGGCCGGCATCTCCATCCGCCTGGTGGATTACGATCGCGTCGGGCTTGGCGGCGGCGGCATCCACTGCTCGACGAGCCCGCTGGTGCGCGACCCCGTCTGAGGCGCGCTTCACGGCAACGTCATCGCCGGCGCCGCCCGGGGCGCCGCCGTTGTCTCGATTGTTGATTGCCCCCGTCTCGCGCTTGGCGCTTCTGGCAGATGCGGCATCCGTCTTCCGGGCGCCGCCGTTCCAGCCTGCGCAGAGATGATGAACATCGATCCCGTCCGATCGCTGGAACCCGCAGCCGCGGCGCCCGCAGACCCCGCGACCGGCATGGCGGGCGCCACCGAGCCGGGGTTGCGGCGGCAACTGGCGCTCCTCCTCCTGGCGGTCCTGCTGCCGGGGCTCGCCATGGTGGTGGGCCTGGCGCTTCGGCCATCGGCCGGGTTGTGGCCGGCGGCCTGGGGGTTGCTCGCGCTGATGGTCGGGTTCGGCATCGCGCTGCTGCTGGCGCGGCGGATCCTGGACCGCACCGCCGTGCTGGCGGCCCGCGCGGAAGCGGTGGCCGCCGGGGATGCGCCGCCCGGCCTCTGGGAGCCGGGCATCAGGGAACTCACCCGCATCGCCGCCGCGCTGGATGACGCGGCGCTCGCCGTCCGGGATCGCGAAGCCGCCTTCGCCGCGGCCTTCGAGCAATCGACCGTGCCCATGTCCCAGGCGGAATGCGACACCGCCGTCATCCTGCGCGCCAATGCCGCCTACTGCGCCCTGCTCGCGCGGCCGGTGGAGGCCATCATCGGCCGCCCGCTGACCGACTTCGTCCATGCCGATGACCGGGAGGAGGATCTGGAGGCGTTCCGCCGCCTCTGCCGCGGGGAGATCGCGACCCATGCGCAGGTGAAGCGCTACCTGCGCCCCGATGGCAGCCTGCGCTGGGTGAAGGTCTCCACCTCTCCGGTGCGGGATCCCGAAGGCCGCGTGACGCGGACGGTGGAGGTGGTGACGGACGTCACCGGCCGCCGGGCCGCGGAGGCCGCGCTGCGGGAAAGCGAGGCGCGGCTCAAGCGCGTGCAGCGGATCGGCCGCGTCGGCGGCTTCGAGATCGACCTGCGGAGCGGGGAGAATGCGCGCTCCGCCGAATACATGGCGCTGCAGGGCCTGCGCGCCGTCAACGCGCAGGAACAGCACGAGGACTGGGTGCGCCGCCTGCATCCGGAGGACCGGGAGCGCGCGGAGCACCGATTCCTGGAGGCGATCGCCGATACCTCCGGCGAGGTGGACTACGCGCAGGAATATCGCATCGTGACACCCTCCGGCGAGGTCCGCTGGATCGCGGCGCGGGCGGAGATCGAGCGTGACGCGGAAGGCCGGTCGCTGCGCATGCTCGGTGCGCATGTCGATGTGACGGAGCTGAAGACGGCGGAAGCCGCGGTGCGGGACCGCGAGCACATGCTGCGCATCGCGCTCGGCGCCGCGCGGCTCGGCACCTGGGATGTGGATCTGCGGCAGGGCACGGCGTCCCGCTCCGCCCGCACCTTGGAGATCTTCGGCCTGTCGCCCGATACCGCGGCCGGCGCCTATCCCAGCTTCCGCGACCGCATCCATCCGGAGGACCGCGGCCGGCTTGATGAGGCCGTGGCGCGCGTCACGCGCGGGGAGGCGGAGCGCTACCACGTCACCTACCGCGCGCGCCGGGGCGATGGCTGGTGCTGGGTGGAAAGCCACGGCAGCGTCGCGGCGCGGGACCCTGCGACGGGCGAGGCGACGCGGCTGATCGGCACCACGCAGGACATCACGGAACGCAAGCAGACGGAGGAACGCCAGGCGCTGCTGGCGCGGGAGGTCGATCACCGCGCGAAGAACGCGCTGGCCGTCGTGCAGGCCGCGCTGCGGCTGACGCCGCGCACCGATGTGCGGAGCTACGTGGCCGCGGTGGAGGGCCGCGTGGCGGCGCTGGCGCGCGCCCATACCCTGCTGGCGGATGCCCAGTGGAACGGCGCCGCGATGCGCAGCCTGGCGGAGGGCGAGCTGGCCGCCTTCCTGCCGGCGGATGGCGCGCCCCGCGTCGTGATGGATGGCCCGCCGGTGCTGCTGCTGCCGACCGCGGCGCAGGCGGTGTCCATGACGCTGCATGAACTGGCGACCAATGCGACGAAATACGGCGCGCTGAGCGTGGCCGGCGGCCAGGTGACGCTCGGCTGGCGCGTGCGGGATGGCCGCTTCACCTGGCGGTGGCAGGAACTCGGCGGCCCCGCCATCGCGGGCCAGCCCGCGCGCCGCGGCTTCGGCTCCCGCGTGATCGAGGCGACGATCCGTGACCAGCTGGGCGGCACGCTGGAACGGCGCTGGGTGGAGACGGGGCTGGTGGTGGAGGCCTCCATCCCGCTGGATCGCGCCATCATCGGCCCGGCGGCGGAGGCCACCGGGCCCTGAGCGCCTATCGCTTCGTCACGCCCCAGAAGACCGGGACGGTGGTGGGGCGCAGGCCCTCGATGTTCGCGCGATGCGCGGCCAGCGTGCGGAACTGCCCGGCATTGATGTAGGGCAGCACCTCATAGGCGCGGGCATGGACGCGATGCAGGATCTCCTGCCGCTTCGCCGCGTCATTCTCCTCCCACCAGGAACGGCGCAGATCCTCCAGCTGCTGGTCGCAGGGCCAGCCGGTCAGGCCACCCTCGCAGGGGCTGGCGAGGTAGAGGTTGGTCAGCGGGTTCTGGCCGTCCAGCACATTGGCGACGGTGACGAAGAAGTTCCAGCCGCCCTGGTCCACCGGCTCCCGCCGGTTGCGGCGCTGCGTGACCGTCGCCCAGTCCATGCTGGGCACGTCCATGTTCAGCCCCGCGCGCTGGAAGGCCTGCGCCATGACCAGCGTCGCTGCGTTGTTGATGGGGCTGTCGGCGGCGTTCATGAAGACGATGCGCTGGCCGTTGTAGCCGGCTTCGCGCAGCAGGGCGCGGGCACGTTCCACATTCGCCTCCCGCAGCCCCTGCGCGCCGGCGCTGCTTTCCAGCGGCGTGCCGCAGAAGAAGAAGGCGGGGCAGTAGGGCACCTGTTCGCTGGCGCGGATGCCGACGGCCTGCAGCACCTCCTGCTGGTTCACCAGGTGCAGCAGCGCCTGGCGCGCGGCGGGGTGGTTGAAGGGCGGCTGGGTGTGGTTGATGCGCAGCCAGACCATGAAGCCCACGGGGTTCAGCGCCATGGTGCGGATGTTGCGGTTGCGCTCCAGCGTCGGGACGATGTCCGGGGAGGGCTGTTCGATGAAGTCGATCTCGCCGGATTGCAGCGCGGCCGCGGCGGTGGCGGGGTCCGGCATCGCCAGCCATTCGACGCGATCGACATTCACGACCTTCCCGCCGGCCAGCCCATCGGCGGCCTCCGCGCGCGGGCGATAGTTGGGGTTGCGCGTGTAGACGGCGCGATCACCGACGCGCCACTGGCTGGCCTGGAAGATGAAGGGGCCGCTGCCCGTCGCATCCGTGATCGCCGTCGTTGCCGGCGTCTGCGCGATGCGTTCCGGCATCACGAAGAGCGCGCTCGCGGTCGGTCGCGCCAGCGCCTCCGTCACCAGCGCGAAGGGGCGGGAGAGGGTGATGGTGAAGGTCTTGTCGTCCACCACCGCCATGCTGGCCGTGGCCGCCGCCAGCGCGCGGCCGACGATGTCCCGCTGCGACCAGCGGCGGATGGAGGCGACGGCATCCGCCGCGCGCACGGGCTGGCCATCATGGAAGGCCAGGCCGTCGCGCAGGGTGAAGCGGTGCGTCAGGCCATCGGCGCTGGCGACATGCGTATCGACCATCTGCGGGCGGGCGACGCCCTGGCTGTCCAGCGCGAAGAGCTGGTCATAGACCATGAAGCCGTGGTTGCGGACGAAGGCCGCCGTGGACTGCACCGGGTCCAGGCTGGCCAGGTCGTTGATCAGCACGACCCGCAGCGTGGACTGCGCCTGGGCCAGCCCCGCCGTCAGAGATATCGCGGCCGCCGCCACCGCCCCGATCCACCGCCTGCGCATGCGTCACTTCCTCATCCCGATGCCGCGATCATCAGCGCAGCGCGGCTGGCGGGCAATGATCTTTCCGCATCGCCGGGTTGACGTGTCCCTATCGTCGCCTGACAGTCCCTTCATCTTGTGCGGCGCGGAAAACGGTATGCGGTGTACGGCCTGATGAGCGAAATGATCTTCACCGGCGGGCGCATCTTCCGCGGCCTGGCCAGTGGCTTCGCGGAGGCGATGGCCATCCGCGACGGGCGCGTGCTGGCGGTCGGTTCGCTGGCCGAGGTGGAGGCCGCCGCACCGGGCGCAGGGCGCATCGACCTCGCCGGCCGCGTCGCCATCCCGGCCTTCAACGAAGCGCATATGCACCTGCTGCCCTATGGCCTGGCGCTGGCCGGCGTGAATCTGCGCGCGGAGCAGGTGCGCACGCTGGATGAGGCGCTGAAGCGCATCGGGGAGGCCGCGAAGGCCGCGCCCAAGGGCGCCTGGGTGCTCGGCCGCGGCTATGACCACGCGGAACTCGATATCGGCCGCCATCCCACGGCGGCGGAGCTGGATGCCGTCTCGCCCGACAATCCCGTCTTCATCGTCCGCACCTGCGGCCATATGGGCGTGGCCAACACCGCCGCGATGCGCGCCGCCGGCGTCGGCCACAACACGCCGGATCCCGAAGGCGGCGTGATCGAGCGCAAGGGCGGCGCGCTGACCGGCCTGTTCCAGGAACGCGCGATGCGCCTGGTGCGGGACGTGATCCCGCCGCCGGATGCGGAAGCCCTGGTCGCGGCGATCGAGCGCGCGGGCAACCACCTCGCCTCCTTCGGCTTCGCCAGCGCAACCGACATGAATGTCGGCATGACCGCGGGGATGGCGGAGGTCGAGGCCTTCCACGCCGCGCTCGCCGCCGGGCGTTCGCCGCTGCGGATGTGGAACGTGCTGGCCGGCAATCCGGAGGGCATCGCCCAGCAGGCCTGGGAGGCCGGGCTGCGCCCGAACCAGGGCGACGACATGCTGCGCTGGGGCGCGGTGAAGGTCTTCGCCGATGGCAGCGCGGGCGGCCTGACCGCGGCCTTCTTCGATCCCTACCTGGAAAGCGCCGGCGGCGGCACCGGCGTCTTCACCTTCCCGGACGACAAGATCCACGCGCTGCTCAAGCTTTACCATGAGCAGGGCTGGCAGCTCGACATCCACGCCATCGGCGATGCGGCGATCGAGCAGGTGCTGGTGGGCATGGAGGCCGCGGATAGCGCGGCGCATCCCTTCGCCGGCCGCCGCCACCGCATCGAGCATTGCGGCTTCCTCAACCGCGACCAGATGCGACGCATGAAGGCGCGCGGCATCCTGCCGGTGCCGCAGCCCGTCTTCATGTATGAATTCGGCGACCTCTACATCCGCAACCTCGGCCTGCCGCGCAGCGAGAATGCCTATCCGATGCGGACCTGGCTGGAGGAGGGGCACCATCCCGCCGCATCCTCCGACTGCCCCGTCTCCACCGTGGATCCCTTCATCAACCTCTTCACCATGATCACCCGCAAGACCAGCCGCGGCACGGTGATGGGGCCTGGCGAAGCGCTGACGGTGGAGCAGGCCGTGCACTGCCAGACCTGGTGCGGCGCCTATACGCAATTCGCGGAGGATCGCCGCGGTACGCTGGAGCCGGGCATGATGGCCGACATCGCCGTCTTGTCCCACGACATTTTCTCCAGCACGCCGGAGGAGATCCTGCACGACACACGCGCGGACCTGACGCTGCGGGGCGGCACGGTGATCTTCGACCGGCATGGGGAGGCCGCCTGATGCTGCGCCACGCCGTCCAGCGCCTGCTGCTGGCCGTGCCGGTGATGTTCGGCGTGCTGCTTGTCGGCTTCCTGCTGATGCAGGTGGTGCCGACCGACCCCGCCGTGGTCCGCGCGGGGCCCAATGCCAGCGCCGAGATCATCGAGGCGATCCGCCGCGACCTCGGCCTCGACAAGCCGCTCTGGCTGCAGTTCTTCCTCTATCTCGGGCGGCTGGCGCAGGGCGACCTCGGCGTCTCCATCATCAACAACGTGCCCGTCGCGCAGGAACTCGGCACCACCATCGGCCCGACGCTGGAACTGATGGTGGCGAGCCTCGTCTGGTCCATCCCGCTCGGCCTCTTCCTCGGCACCATCGGCGCCTATTGGCGCGGCTCGCTGATCGATCGCGTGGTCATGGCGATCAGCGTCGCGGGCGTCTCCGTGCCGGTCTTCTTCCTCGGCCTGGTGCTGATCTGGTTCGTCGGCTTCAAATGGCAGTGGCTTCCCTTCACGGGGCGGGAGGGGCCGCTCTGGACCTGGCAGGGGCTGCGCGCCGTCATCCTGCCCGCGATCACGCTGGGCGGCGTCTTCGTCGGCCCCGTGGCGCGCATGACGCGCACCGCGGTGCTGGATGTGCTGGGCGCGGACCATGTGCGCACCGCGCGCGCCAAGGGCCTGCCGGAGCGCATCGTCGTGCTGCGCCATGCGCTGCGCAACGCGATGGTGCCGGTGGTGACGCTGATCGGCCTGCAGATCGGCTTCCTGCTCGGCGGCGCGGTGGTGACGGAGACGGTCTTCTCCTGGCCCGGCGTCGGGCGCCTCGCGGTCGGCGCCATCCTGTCCTCCGATTTCCCGATGGCGCAGGGCACCATCATCGTCCTGTCACTCGGCTTCATCCTGGTGAACCTGACCGTCGATCTCCTCTACGGCGTGCTCGATCCGCGGGTGCGCGCGGCATGAGCGGCGTGCAGCCCCCCGCGCGGCCCTCCACGCTGCGTGTCCTGTTGCGGGAACCCGCCGCGGCCGTCTCCGCCACGCTGGTCGCCGTCACGGTACTGGCGGCGCTGCTGGCGCCATGGCTCGCGCCCTACGATCCCTATGAGACCGACCTGATGGCGATCATGCAGCCGCCGGGCGGAGCCTATCTGCTGGGGACGGATGGGCAGGGGAGGGACATGCTCTCCCGCCTGCTCTACGGCCTGCGCGTGACCCTGACGATGGGGGCGCTCAGCCTCGCCTTCGGGGGCGTGCTCGGCGTGCTGATCGGCTTCTGCGCGGCCTATTACCGGCGCGTGGACGGGCTGCTGATGCGGCTGGCGGACATCATGCTCTCCTTCCCCGCCATCCTCTTCGGCCTGGCCATCGCGGCCATCGCGGGGCCGGGCGTGACGGCGGTGGTGATCGCGCTGTCCGTCGCGACCGTGCCGCTGATGGCGCGCATCGCGCGATCGACCGCGCTCGTCGTGCTGGGGCTCGATTACATCGAGGCCGCGCGCGCCCAGGGCATGGGCGATGCGCGGCTGATCTGGCGGCACCTGATGCCGAACTGCCTCTCCCCCATCCTCGTCTTCGCCACGCTGCGCTTCGGCCAGGTGATTCTGTTGGGATCGGCGCTGTCCTTCCTCGGCCTCGGCGCGCAGGCGCCGATCGCGGAACTCGGCGCCATGGCGGCGCAGGGCCGCACCTTTCTGTTCTTCGCGCCGCATATCAGCGTCATTCCCTCGGTCGCGATCTTCGTCATCGTCCTCGCCTTCAACGTGCTGGGGGATGCGCTGCGCGATGCGCTCGATCCCCGGCTCCGCGTCTAGAACCAAGCAGGGAGAACCAAGCATGAGAACCGGACTGCTCCGCCGCGGCATGATCGCCGCCGCCGCCATCGCCGCGACGCTGCCCGCGCTGCCCGCGGGGGCACAGACGCCGCGCAACACCGCGGTCTTCATGCGGGAGATCGATGCGGACCGCTATGACCTCCACCGCAGCACCGCCCGCGGCGCCGGTGAGATCGTGACGCTGATGACCGACACGCTGGTCAGCATGGATTGGGATGGCCGCACCATCCGCCCCGGCCTGGCCGAAAGCTGGACGGTGTCGGAGGACGGCAAGCTCTACACCTTCCGGCTCCGCCGCGACGTCACCTTCTGCGACGGCAAGCCGATGACGGCGGAGGACGTCGTCTATTCCATCAACCGCTGGATCTCGCCCGCCACGCGCAGCCCCGTCGCCTGGCGCGCCGGCCCGGTGAAGGAGATCCGCGCCGTCGATCCCTACACCGTCGAATACGAACTCAACGCGCCCTTCAGCGAGCTGCTGTCGCAGCTCACGCTCTTCTTCGCCGGCATCATCGACCGCGCGACGGTGGAGCGCCTCGGCGACAATTTCGGCACCCAGGGCTTCAACGGCACCGGCCCCTATTGCTGGGCCAGCTGGACGCCGCGCAGCGAGCTGGTGCTGACGCGCCACCCCACCTATCGCTGGGGCCCGCCCATCTTCGAGAATCGCGGCCCCGCCCATGTGGAGCGCATCGTCTGGCGCGTGGTGCCGGAAGCCACCGCGCGCCTCGCCGCGCTGCAGACCGGCCAGGCCGATGTCACGCAGTACATCCCGATGGTGGCGGTGGACAGCGTGCGCCGCGTGCCGACGGTGACGGTGACGACGCAGCCCAACTACTTCTGGGACTACTATCTCGGCTTCAAGGTGGACAAGCCGGTGGTCAGCGACCGCGCCGTGCGCCGCGCCATCCACCAGGCGGTGGATCGCGCCGCGCTGGTGCGCGCCGTCTGGTTCGGCCACGCCCAGCCCGCGCTGAACATCGTCAACCCCAACACGCTGGACTACGACGCGCAGTCGGACACGCTGGTCCCGCGCTTCGATCCGGCCGCCGCCGCGCGCACGCTGGATGAGGCCGGCTGGCGCATGGGGTCCGACGGCATCCGCGTGAAGGACGGCCAGCGCGCCACCTTCCTGACCTACGGCATCAACACGCTGGAGAACCAGCGCCAGGGCGAGATTATCCAGCAGGCGCTGCGCCGCGTCGGCATCGAGATGCGCGTCCAGCTCTTCGACGCCACCGTGGCCTGGGGCCGCATGGCGACGCAGGAATTCGACGCGCTGTTCCTCTCCTACCCCTACTTCTCCGCGGGCGATGCGTTGGCGCTCTACTGGCACAGCCGCGCGCGGCCGACGCCGAACCGGATGAACTGGAACGACCCGGAGACGGATGCCTGGCTGGATGAGGCGCGCAGCGCCACCGATCCCGCCGTGCGCGCCCGCGCGCTCGCCCTGCTCCAGCGCAAGCTGGCGGAGGAAGCGCCCTGGCTGACCACGGCTCGGGAGAATCTCTATGTCGGCAACAGCAACCGCGTGACCGGCGTGCGCGCCCATGGCCTCTACGGCATCGGCGTCTACAAGGCGCTGGACATGCGGATCGTGCGATAAGCAAGGGGGAGACAACGGGCATGGCCATCACCGTCATCCGCAACGCGGACCTCGTCGTCGCCTGGGATGCCTCGACGAAGAGCCACACCTACCTCTCGGACGCCGATGTGGCGTTCGAGGGCGGCGCGCTGACCTTCGTCGGCCGGGGCTATACCGGCCCGGCGGAGGAGGAGATCAGCGGACGCGGCCTGATGGTCATGCCCGGCCTCGTCAACATCCACTCGCACCCCTCCAGCGAACCGATGAACAAGGGGCTGATCGATGAGATCGGCAGCCCCGGGCTCTACAATTCCTCGCTCTACGAATTCATGCCGATCTTCCGCGCGGATGCGGAGGCGGTGCCGTCCTGCGTGCGCGTCGCGCTGTCGGAACTGCTGCTGTCCGGCGTCACGACGGTGGCGGACCTGTCCATGGCCCATCCGGGCTGGATGGATCTGCTGGCGGAATCGGGCATGCGCGTCTGCATCGCGCCCATGTTCAAATCGGCCAAGTGGTTCACCAAGAACGGCCATGTTGTCGAATATGAATGGGACGAGGCTGCCGGCGAGAAGGCGATGGCGGAGGCGCTGTCGCTGATCGAGCGCGCGGAGCAGCATGAGTCCGGGCGCCTCTTCGGCATGGTCGTGCCGGCGCAGATCGATACCTGCACGGACACGCTGCTGAAGGAGAGCTTCCAGGAAGCCGGCAAGCGCGGCCTGTCCTGGCAGATCCATGCCGCGCAGTCGGTGGTCGAGTTCCACGAGATCACGCGCCGCCACGGCAAGACGCCGATCGGCTGGCTCGACAGCATGGGCCTGCTGAGCGAGCGCAGCATCATCGGACACGGCATCTTCCTGGACGACCATCCCTCCACGAAATGGTGGACGGATACCGACATGAAGCGCCTGGCGGAGACCGGCACCACCGTCGCGCATTGCCCGACCGTCTTCGCGCGCCGCGGCATCACGCTGAAGCATTTCGGCCGCTACAAGCGCGCCGGCGTCAATATGGGCCTCGGGACGGATACCTATCCGCACAACATGCTGGATGAGATGCGCCTCGTCGCCTATCTCGCCCGCACCCAGGCGAACGACCCGCGCAGCATGACGACGACGGAGCTGTTCGACGCCGCGACGGTCGGCGGCGCGCAGGCGCTCGGCCGTGACGATATCGGCCGCCTCGTCGCCGGCGCCCGCGCCGACTTCGTGCTGGTGGACGTCACGCATCCGCGCATGCGCCCATCCCGCGATCCCGTCCGCAGCCTGGTCTATGCGGCGGGCGACCGCGCGGTGAAGGATGTCTTCGTCGATGGCATCAAGGTCGTGGCCGATGGCCAGGTGCTGACCATGGACTACGCCGCCGCCGCCGAGCATCTCAACGAGGCGCAGAAGCGCATCATCGACCGCGCGCCGGCGCAGGACTGGGCGCATCGCCCGGTCGAGGTGTCGAGCCCGCCGACCTTCCGGTGGTCGTGACCCCGCTCCTCGAAATCCAGGGGCTGCGGACGGTGTTCCGCAGCGCCAATGGGGATATCGCCGCGGTCGATGGCGTGGACCTGACCGTGCCGCGCGGCCGTACCCTCGGCATCGTGGGGGAGAGCGGCTGCGGCAAGTCCATGCTGTCGCTTTCCGTCATGCGCCTCGTGCCGGCGCCAGGCCGCGTCGCCGCGGGGCGCGTGCTGCTGGAAGGGCGGGACCTGCTGACCCTCTCCACCACCGAGATGCGCGCCGTGCGTGGCGGCCAGGTGGCGATGATCTTCCAGGAGCCGATGACCAGCCTGAACCCGGTGCACCCCATCGGGCTGCAGATCACGGAGGCGATGCGCGCCCATGATCCGCGCGCCAGCGCCGCCGAACTCCGCGACCGCGCCATCGCCGCGCTGGAACGCGTGCGCATCCCGGCGCCCGCGCGGCGCTATGACGAATTTCCGCACCAGCTCTCCGGCGGCATGCGCCAGCGCGTGATGATCGCGATGGCGCTGGCCTGCAAGCCGAAGCTCCTCATCGCGGATGAGCCGACGACGGCGCTCGACGTCACGGTGCAGGCGCAGATCCTCGACCTGCTGCGGGACCTGCAGCAGGAAACCGGCATGTCCATCATCCTCATCACCCATGACCTCGGCGTGGTCGCGGAAATGGCCGATGAGGTGGCGGTGATGTATGCCGGCCGCGTCGCGGAACGCGCCTCCGCGCGCGATCTCTTCGGCAGCCCGCAGCATCCCTACACGCTCGGCCTGCTCGGCTCGGTCCCGCGCCTCGATGAGGATCGCGACCGCCTGCTGGCGATCGAGGGCGCGGTGCCGCCGCCCTTCGCCCTGCCGCAGGGCTGCCGCTTCCACCCCCGCTGCCCCTTCGCCATCGAGGCCTGCACCAGGGCGCAGCCGCCGCTGGAGGCGATCGAGCCCGGCCACTTCGCCGCCTGCATCCGCGCGCCCGTCGAAAGCGCGGTGGAGCTGACGCCATGAGCCTGCTGGAGGTCACGGACCTCACCAAGCACTACCCCGTCCGCCAGGGCATCGTGCTCGCGAAGCAGGTCGGCACGGTGCGCGCCGTGGATGGCGTCTCCTTCCGCATCGAGCGTGGCGAGACGCTGGCGCTGGTCGGCGAATCCGGCTGCGGGAAATCCACCACCGCGCGCCTGGTGCTGCGCCTGATCGAGCCGACCTCCGGCACCGTCCGCTTCGATGGCCAGGAAGTCTCGGGCGCCGCGCTGCGCACCTTGCGCCGCCGCGTGCAGGTCGTGTTCCAGGACCCCTATGCCAGCCTCAACCCGCGGCTGCGCGTCGGCGAGACGATCGCGGAGCCGATGGAGGTGCATGGCATCGGCGATGCGAAATCGCGGGAGGCGCGCGTGCAGGAACTCCTGCGCCTCGTTGGCCTCGCGCCCTTCCACGCGCAGCGCTACCCGCATGAATTCAGCGGCGGCCAGCGCCAGCGCATCGGCATCGCGCGAGCCCTTGCCGTGCAGCCCGACCTCATCGTCTGCGACGAGCCCGTCAGCGCCTTGGACGTGTCGATCCAGGCCCAGGTGGTGAACCTGCTGAAGGACCTGCAGCGGCAGTTCGGCCTCTCCTACCTCTTCATCGCGCATGACCTCGCCGTGGTGCGCCACATGGCCGATCGCGTGGCCGTCATGTATCTCGGCCAGATCGTGGAGACGGCCCCGAAGCGGGACCTCTTCGCGGCGCCGCGCCACCCCTATACCCGTGCCCTGCTGCGCGCGATCCCGCATCCCGATCCGCGCCGTCGCGGCCAGGTCACGCCGCTCGGCGGCGATGTGCCGAGCCCGATGAACCCGCCGCCGGGCTGCCGCTTCCACACGCGCTGCCCCTTCGCGCAGGATGTCTGCCGGCAGGAGGAGCCGGTGCTGCGCGATATCGCCGCCGGCGCGCGCGTGGCCTGCCACCTGGCGGAGACGCTGCCGCCCTTCGAGGCCGAGGCCGGCGACGGGCTGTCCGCGCTCGCGAGCCGTCGCCTCGCCCTCTACGCCGCCGCGAAGGAACGCCGCGCCGGGCGGTAGCGCGACCGCGCCGCCCCTCCTACTCTGCGGCCCGCAACGGGGAGGGATCGCAGCGATGGTCATGCAGCTGGTGGCGCCGCGCTTGATGCTGATGGGCGGCGGGTCGGTGGCGAAGCTGCCGGAGGTGCTGGCGCAGCTCGGCCTCTCTCGCCCGCTCGTGGTCACCGATCCCTTCATGGTCTCCTCCGGCATGGTGGAGCGCGCGCTGGCGCCGCTGCGGCAGGCGGGCCTCGCCTTCGCCGTGTTCAGCGAGACGGTGCCGGACCCGACGGATACGGTGATCGAGGCCGGCGTCGCGGTGCTGAAGGCGGGCAGCTACGACTGCCTGGTCGGCTTCGGCGGCGGCAGCCCGATGGACACGGCCAAGGCCATGGCGATCCTCGCCGCCGCGCCGCCCGGCACGCATATCCGCGCCTTCAAGGTGCCCGCCGCCGCCAATACCGGCGCCGTGCCCGTCATCTGCGTGCCGACCACGGCCGGCACGGGCAGCGAGGCCACGCGCTTCACCGTCATCACCGACACGGTGAGCGACGAGAAGATGCTGATCGCGGGCCTCGGCGCGCTGCCGCTGGCCGCCGTGGTGGACCATGAGCTGACCTTCAGCCTGCCCGCCCGCATCACCGCCGATACCGGCATCGACAGCCTGACCCATGCGCTGGAGGCCTTTGTCAGCAAGCGGGCCAATGCCGTCTCCGACGACTATGCCCGCAGCGCCATGCGCCTCATCGCCCCCAATCTCCGCCGCGTCTGGGCCGATCCCTCCAACGCCGAGGCGCGGGAGGCGATGATGCGCGGCGCGACCCTGGCGGGCCTTGCCTTCAGCAATGCCAGCGTCGCGCTGGTTCATGGCATGTCGCGGCCGGTCGGCGCGCATTTCCACGTCCCGCATGGCCTCTCCAACGCCATGCTGCTGCCCGCCGTCACCGCCTTCGGGCTGGAAGCCGGCCGCGCCCGCTATGCGGAGGCCGCGCGCGTGATGGGTATCGCGACGGAGCAGGAGGGCGACCAGTCGGCCGCGCAGCGCCTGGTGGAGGAGCTGCGCGCGCTGAACCACGACCTCAAGGTGCCGACGCCGGCCGGCTTCGGGATCGATGCGGACAAGTGGAACAAGCTGCTGCCGACCATGGCGCAGCAGGCGCTGGCCTCCGGCAGCCCGGGCAACAACCCGCGCGTGCCGGATGCGGACCAGATCGTGGCGCTGTACCGGGAGGCCTACGGCCGGTAGGTCAGCCCAGGCTCGCCCGCCAGGCGGCGCCCCAGGCGGGCAGGGCGGGCGGGGGTAGGGGGCGGCCGACGCCGAAGCCCTGCGCCACGTCGCAGCCCGCGGCGGCGGCGGCGCGCCAGGTCAGGCTGTCCGCCACCCCTTCCGCCACCACCACCATGCCGCGGGCCCGCGCATGGCGGACCAGCGCCTCCACCGTGGCGCGGGCGCGGCGGTTGCGCGGCATGGCGAGCACCAGCTTGCGGTCCAGCTTCACCCCGGCGAAGGGCAGGGCCAGCAGGCTGCGCCGGTGGTCATCAAGGCCGAGGTCATCCAGCAGCACGCCGTAGCCGCGCCGGGCCAGGCGGGTCAGCGCGCGGCGGAGCAGGGCGGTGTCGCGGACCTCGGTGCTCTCCGTCAGTTCCAGCAGCAGCGAATCGGCCGAAAGGCCGGCGGCCCGGACCTCCGAATCCAGCCAGCAGGCCATGTCGCCCTCCAGCAGGACGGAGAGCGGCACGTTGAAGGACATGCGCAGCCGCTGCGGCGCGCCCAGCGCGGCGAGTTCCCGCAGGGCCCGCCGCGCGACGGCGCGGGTCAGCCGCGTGGCCAGGCCTTCGCGCTCCGCCATGGCGATGAAGCGGTCGGCACCCAGCGCCGCGGCTGGGCGTTCCCACCGGGCCAGCGCCTCCACCAGCACGGGACGGCGATCGGCCATGCGCACCATGGGCTGGAAGCGGACGGTGATCTCCCCGCGGTCGAGCCCGGCGGCCAGGGCCGCCACGTCGCTTGCCGGCATCTCCCCCGGCGTGCCGCCGGCGACCAGCGCATCGGCCAGCGCGGCGCCCTCGGCATCGACGCTGCGCAGGCCGGGCGTGGCGGGCAGGCCGGGGCGATGGACGACGACGACGCCGGTGCCGCTGAAGGGGTCGCGCAGCGCGCTCATCAGCGCGGGGCTATGGCGCAGGCCCTCGCCGCCTTCCAGCACCAGGTGGCGGGGGGCGATCCCCGGGCCGACCAGGTGGCCGAGGGCTTCCGCGCCCGTCGTCACCAGGACGGTGGGCGGGCCGGCCATGCGCTGGGCGGCATCGCGGGCAGCCGCGATCACCAGCGGGTCGCTGGCGACCAGAAGGACCGTACCGGGCTCCGCCATGGCGCGGCGGGAGCGCCTGAGCATCAAGTCGCTGTCTCCCCGGCCGCCGGCATGGGGCGGCCTTCATGGCGCGCAACGGCAGGGCGGGGCGCGCCTGAGACGTGTAGCAAGGCTCGGCCGCCATTGCCACGACGTCTCAATTGCCGCGAAAAAAAATTCTTTATGGTGGTGACGGGGCTTTGCTGACCGGAATGCGGCACCGGGGGGAGTCATCCGCCCGGGGGCCAGCGATCAGCGTGGAATCGGCAGGAACGGGGCGCGGCGCCAGGATCAGGCGCGGCGGGGCAGCCAGGGTTCCTCGGCCCAGAGCCGCCGGAGTTCCCCATCCGCCCGGGTCAGCACGCGGCCCCAGGCTTCCGGGCCCAGGAAGCGGGCATTCTGGCCGAGGCTGGCGGCCTGGGCGGCGAAATCCGGATCGGCCGCCATGGTTTCCAGCCCGGCCAGCAGCCCGGCCCGGAAGGCGTCCGGCGCGGCCGGGTTCAGCGCGAATCCGCGCTGCGCGGCGGCGACGAGGTCGAGCCCCTGCTCGCGCAGCGTCGGGACCTCCGGCACCAGGGTGCTGCGGCGGCTGGCGGCGATGCCGATGCCGACCAGCTTGCCCTCCCGCAGCGCGGCGATGGCATCCGGCATGGCGAGCATGGCGGCCGCGACATGGCCGGAGATGGCGGCCTGGCGCGCGGCGGCGGCGGAGGGGAAGGCGAGGCGCGCGAGGTCGAGCCGCCCTTCCAGCCGCATCCCCGCGAAATGCGCCGCGCTGGCGGGCGGCGGCGTGCCGAGCGTGCCACGGTCCCCGAGCGCGCGCAGCGCCGCCACGTCGGGCGGGCCGGCGGGGGCGCCGACCAGCACCATGCTTTCCTCGATCACCGCGGCCAGGGGCGCGATGCGCTCCACCGGCGAAACCTCCCCGGCCTCCACCGCGCGGGCGAGGAGGAGGGGCGTGGTGACGACGCCGATCAGCTTCTGCTCCGGCCTGGCGGCGGCCAGCAGGGCCACCGCTTCGAGGCCCGACCGCCCGGCATGGTTGCGCACCGTCAGCGTCAGCCGCGGCAGGCAGCGTTCCAGGAAGGGCGCGACGCTGCGCGCCCAGAGATCGGCCGGCGACCCGCCCGGCGCGCCGACCAGCAACTCCACCGGGTTGCGGCGGCTGGCCAGCGCCGGGCCGGGCAGGGCCGACGCCCCCGCCAGCAGCAGCATCGCGCGGCGGGGGAGCACGGTCACGGCGTGGCCGCCTGCGGCACCGCCGCCGTTTCCCGCCGCAGCGACTTCGCCCCGGTGAAGAGCACGATGGGCGCGGCGATGAAGACGGAGGAGGAGGCGCTGACGACGATGCCGAACAGCATGGTCCAGGCGAAGCCGCCCAGCGTATCGCCCCCGAACAGCGCCAGCGGCATGGCGGAGAGGAAGAGCGTCATCGACGTGCCGAGCGAGCGGTTCAGCGTCTCGTTGATGCTGAGGTCCACCAGCTCCCTGAGCGGCATCTGCTTGAACTTGCGCAGATTCTCCCGCATCCGGTCGAACACCACGACCTTGTCGTTGGCGCTGAAGCCGATGATGGTGAGGATCGCGGCGACGGTCTGCAGGTTGAACTCGATCTGCGTCAGCGCGAGGAAGCCCACGGTCTTCGTGGCATCCAGGATCAGCGTGATGATCGCCGCGATGCCGAACTGCCATTCGAAGCGGAACCAGATGTAGAGCAGCATCGCGAGCAGGCTGATGCCGAGCGCGATCATGCCGCCGCGGAACAGCTCGCCGGAGACGCGGTTGCCGACCGCCTCCACCCGCAGGACGCGGGTGCCGGGGGTGGTGGCTTCCAGCGCCGCGCGCACGGCGTTCACGGCGCGCTGCGTCCCGGCCTCATCCCCCTGCACGGGCAGGCGGACCAGCAGCTGGTCGGGCCCGCCGAATTCCTGCACGCCGACATCGCCGAGGTTGAGGGCGGAGACGGCGCCGCGGACGCGGGCGAGGTCCGCCACCTGCGGGGTGCGGACCTCCATGATGATGCCGCCCTTGAAGTCGATCCCGCGCTCCAGCCCCGGATAGAAGGCGAGGATGACAGAGGCGGTGGACAGGATGGCGGAGACGATGAGGCCCAGCACCGCGCCGCGCATGAACTGGATGCGCGTGTTGTCGGGGACCAGGCGGAAGAGGGGGCGTGCCAGCAGGCGGAACATGGACGCGTGCCCTTACGTCGGCAGCACGGCCGGGCGGCGCCGGCGGTACCAGATGGAGACCATGAGCCGCACCACCACCGTCGCGGTGTACATCTGCACGATGGTGCCGATGGCGACGGTGACGGCGAAGCCCTTCACCGGGCCGGACCCGAAGGCATAGAGGCAACCCATGGCGATGAGGTTCGTCAGGTTGCTGTCCATGATGGTGCCGGACGCCTTGCTGAACCCGGCTTCCAGCGCGCTGAGCGGTGGTCGGCCGAGTTTCGTCTCCTCCCGTATCCGTTCGTTGATCAGCACGTTGGCATCGAGCGCGGTGCCGAGCGTCAGCACGATGCCGGCGATGCCCGGCAGGGTCAGGGTGGCGCCGATCACGGTCAGGATGCCGACCATGATGATGACGTTGGCGATCAGCGCGATGTTGGCGAGCCAGCCGAAGAAGCCATAGGCGAGGCCCATGTAGAGGAAGACGAAGAGCGTCCCGGCGGCGAGCGAGAGCAGGCCCGCGCGGATCGCATCCGCCCCCAGCTCCGGCCCGACGGTCCTCTCCTCCACCACCGTCAGCGGCGCGGGCAGGGCGCCGGCGCGCAGCAGCACGGCCAGGTCGTTGGCGCCGCGGACATCGAAGCTGCCGCTGATCTGCCCGCGGCCGCCGGTGATGGCTTCCCGGATCACGGGGGCGGTGATGACCCGTTCGTCGAGCACGATGGCGAAGGGGCGGCCGACATTCTGGCGCGTGATCTCCGCGAAGCGGCGGGTGCCGATGCTGTCGAAGGCGAAGTTCACCACCCATTCGCCGGTCCGGCCATCCTGTCCCGCGCGGGCATCGGTCAGGTTGGCGCCATCGACCTCGACGCGCCGGCGCACGGCGAAGCGTTCCTGGCCGCGGTCGCCGGGCAGGAACATGGTGCCGGCCGGCGGCGTGGGGGCCTGCAAATTCGCCGTCTCATCCACCAGGTGGAAGGTCATGCGGGCGGTGCGGCCCAGCAGGTCCTTGATCCGGGCGGGATCCTCCACGCCCGGCAGCTGGACCAGGATGCGGTTCTGGCCCTGGCGGGCGATCAGGGCCTCGGCCACGCCGGTCTCGTCGATTCGGCGGCGGACGATCTCGATCGACTGCTCCACGGCGCCGCCGGCCTTGGCGCGCAGCGCCACTTCCGTCAGCGTCGCGGTCACGGTGCCGTCGGGGCTGGTCGTGACCTCGATATCCGGCTGGGTGGCGCCGGCGCCGGTGGGCACCGCGATGGCGGCTTCCCGCAGCAGGCGCGCGACATCCGCGGCGCGGGCGGGGTCGGAGACGCGGAGCGTGATGCGCCGCTCCGCCTGGTTGGCGCTCAGCCCCGTATAGAGGATGCGCGGATTGGCCGAGGCGGTGCCGCGGCGGACCGAATCCACCAGGGTTTCCAGCCGTTCGCGCACCATGGCGGAGGTATCGACCTCCAGCAGCAGGTAGCTGCCGCCGCGCAGGTCGAGGCCGAGGCTGATCTGCCGCACCCAATCCGGCAGCACGCTGCGGGGCAGCACGTTGGGCACGGAGAGCAGCATGCCGAGGAGGCACACGCCAACCACCGCGAGCGCCTTCCAGCGGGCGAAATACATCATGGACGCAACGAAATCCTGGCCAAGGTCAAGGCAGCCCTTGCCCGGTCAAGGGCAGGCCCGCTTGGGCGGAACATGCGCGGGACCCCCCCCTGATGCAAGCCCGCGCGGGAAGGAGTATCCCGGCAGGGCTTGATGAAGGGTGTTTCCGCATGGTCCTCCGCCTTGCCCTGCTGGGTTGCGGGCATTTCGGGCGCTTCCACGCGCTGAAGGCGGCGCGCGCGCCGCGGGTCGAGTTCGTCGGCCTGCATGATGCCGACCCCGCCCGCGCCGCCGCGGTCGCCGCGGAATGCGGCGTGCCGGCGCTGCCGGCGGAGGAGGCGATCGCCCGGGCGGAGGCGGTGATCGTGGCGGCGCCGACGCGCTTCCACGCGCCGCTCGGCCGCCAGGTGCTGGCGGCGGGGCGCCACCTGTTCCTGGAGAAGCCCATTGCCGGCACGCTGGCGGAGGCCGAGCACCTGGCGGCGCTGGCCCTGGCGGCGGGCAAGGTGCTGCAGGTGGGCCATATCGAGCGCTTCTCCGCCGCCTTCCGCGCGGTGCGGGAGGCGCCCTCCGGCGGCCGCGCCCTGCATTGGGAGGCGGTGCGCGCCGCGCCCTTCCGGCCCCGCTCGCTCGACGTCTCGGTCGTGCTGGACCTGATGATCCACGACATCGACCTGGTGCTGACCCTGGCCGGGGAGGCGCCCTCGACCGTGGAGGCGACGGGCGCGCGGGTGATGTCGGACCACGCGGATTTCGCCGTGGCGCGGCTCGGCTTCTCCGGCGGCCGGTCCGCCACCATCACCGCGTCGCGCATCTCGCTGGCCATGGAGCGGCGGCTCCGCGTGCTGGGGACGGAGGGCGAGATGAGCGTCGATTTCCTCGCCCGGTCGCTGGCGGTGCTGCGGCGGGGCGGCGCGGAGCCGGTGGCCACCATGCCGGGCTACGGCATCGATCGCGGCGGCTGGACCGACCATGACAGCCTGGAGGCCGAGCAGGCCGGCTTCGTCGCGGCCTGCCTGGATGGCGTGGCGCCGGAGGTTGGCGCGGCGGAGGGGATCGCGGCGCTGAAGGTGGCGCTGGCGGTGGAGGCGGCGATTGGCTGAACGCGCGGTCAGCCCGGATTTCAGGAAATACTGCGGCTTGAGGGCCACTAACCCGTTTAGGCCGATTATGCCGTTTTAGTGCTTTTAGCACCGTTTTCGCGGGGGTCCTCCGGGGCGGCGGGGCCGGCATCCCGCCATCCCCGGCGCCGAAGGGCATGGCTCCGCCGCGTGGCGGGCGGAACATAAACGAAACACCGGCGGAGAGAAAGGGATTTCGGCGGTGCCTCACCCCGCCGGCACGGCCACTCCGAAGCGCTGGTGGAAGCCGCGCGCGCCTTCCGGCGTCACCACCAGCGTCCGCCCGCCCTGCCGCCGGACCCAGCCGAGTTCGAAGCAGCGGGTGCAGAGCGCGGCGCCGAGCCGGCCCGCGACATGCGGCCGGCGTTCCGACCAGTCCAGGCAGGGGCGGCAGAAGACGCGGCCGCGGGCGGCGCGGGCCATCGGGATGCCGAGCTGCTCGAAGAAGCCCTCCCCGGCCGGGGTCACGGCGCCCCCATCGGGGCCGAATTCCAGGACGCCGCGGGCCACCATGGCATCGGCCAGCGCGACCGCGAGCTGCCCGGCCAAATGGTCGTAGCAGGTGCGGGCGGCGCGCATCGCGGCATCGCGCGGGCCGGTGCGGGGCGCCGGCCGGGCGGCCTCCGCCACCGCCATCAGCCCTTCCAGCATCCGCGCGACGCCGGCGGTGGCCAGGCGGTGGTAGCGGTGGCGGCCCTGGCGTTCCATCGCCAGCAGCCCCGCCCCGGCGAGGCGTGCCAGGTGCCCGCTGGCGGTCTGCGGCGTGATGCCGGCGATGGCGGCCAGTTCCCCCGCCGTCAGCGCGCGGCCATCCATCAGCGCGGCCAGCATGGCGGCGCGGGCGGGGTCGCCGACCAGGGCGGCGGTTTCGGCCAGGGCGTTGACGCTGGGCATGGGCATCCTCCTCCGCCCATCCTGGCACGCGCCGGGGCTGCCGGCTTCGGTGAAGGCCGAAGGATCAGGCGGGCGCACCCCTTGGCGGGCCGGCACCCTGGGCCGCACCCTGGGCCGCATCCTTGGCCGCGTCCTTGGCCGCATCCTGGGCGGCACCCTGGCGCAGCGGGATCGCCATGGTGCAGCCGAGGCCCGCCGGATCCCAGGCCATGGTCACCTGGCCGCCGAGCTGGTCCTGGATGGTGCCGTGCACCACGCGGGACCCGAAGCCGGGCTTGCGGCGCGGCGCGGGGGGCGGGCCGCCGCGTTCCACCCAGCGCAGCCGCAGCAGCGCGCCCGCCGCGGCCTGGTCCACCGGCGGGCCCGGCGGATGCTCCACCACCCATTCCACCGCCAGCCTGCCTTCCGGCGCGGAGAGCGCGCCGTACTTGATGGCGTTGGTGGCGAGTTCGTGGATGGCCATGGAGAAGGGCTGGGCGGCGCCGGCGGGCAGCACGACCCGATCGCCGGACAGGGTGGCGCGCGGGCTGCCGCCATCCCGCGCCGCGCCGGCCACCAGGAAGGGGCCGAGTTCGCCCTGGATGAGGCTGCGCAGGTCGGCGCCGGACCAGCGATCCGCCGCCAGAAGGGTCTGGGCGCGGGCCAGGGCGGCGATCCGGCCCTCGATCGCCTGCACGAAGCTGTCGATCGTCTCCGCGCGGGTCAGGCGCAGCGCCGCCTGCACCACCGCCAGCATGTTCTTGGCGCGGTGGTCCACTTCCCGCGTCAGCAGCGCCTGGCGTTCATGCGCGCGGTGTTCGTCATCCACGTCGATCATCACCACCAGGGCGGCGATGACGCGCCCATCCGGCCCGTGCACGGGCACGCCGCTGACGCGGCACCAGCGCGGCGGCTGCAGGCCCACGGCGTGCAGGAAATCGACGCCCAGCGTCACCTCTCCCCGCAAGGCGCGGGCGCCGGGGAATTCGCGCGGCGGGATGCGCCGGCCATCGGCATCGAAGGCGATCCAGACATGGCCGTTATCCTCATCCACCGAGGGGATGCGCGGCCGGCCGAGCAGGCGGCGGAAGGCGGGGTTGCCGATGATGACCTCCCCGGACGGGGCGACCAGCGCGGCGCCGATCGGCAGGTGTTCCAGCACCGCCTGCATCCCCGCGGCTTCCCGCAGCGAGGCCTGGACCTGGTCGCGTTCCCGCGCCGCCTGCTGCAGGCGGAGGTTGGCGACGCGCAGGTCGCGCGTGCGCTCCTCCACCCGCCGCTCCAGCTCCTGGTTGCTGGCCCGCAGCGCCGCCAGGGCGCGCAGCCGTTCCACGGCGGCGCCGACCAGGTTCGCATAGCTGCGCAGGAAGGCGATGTCGGAATCGAGGAAGCGGCGCGGGGTGCGGCTGTCCACCTCCAGGATGCCGAAGGGGGGGTGGCCGTCGCCGCCCAGGATCAGGACATTGGCGAAGGCGCGGACGCCATGCGCCAGCAGGAATCCCGGCAGGTCGAAGCGGTCCTCCTTCGCCGTGTCGGTGC
The DNA here is from genome assembly GCF_016805305.1 of Falsiroseomonas ponticola. Lineage (GTDB taxonomy): Bacteria > Pseudomonadota > Alphaproteobacteria > Acetobacterales > Acetobacteraceae > Falsiroseomonas > Falsiroseomonas ponticola. The sequence continues at coordinate 271,146 of NZ_JAERQN010000007.1, forward strand.
AGATGACGGGCGCCGCGCCGCCGATGGCGAACTGCTCCACGCCGCCGGGGTGCAGCGCCACGCGGGCCTGGCCGACCACGCCGGGCTGCCAGCCGATGCCGGCGCGGACCAGCATGCTGTCCTCCGCGCGCTCATACTCCATGACCTTGGCGAGTTCGGTGCCGAGGGCATCGCCCACCAGGCGGCACGCCTCCGTCAGGATCGCGTCGAGATCCTCCGCCTTCAGCGCGAACTCGCCGAAGCGGGCGAGCACCGTCTGCTGGCGGAGCAACTCGTCGCGTTCGCTGACATGCCGGTTGCGCAGCGGAAGGTCCCCCTCGGGATGTGCGACCGCTAGAACCGCGGCGGGGCATCCCGGGTTGCAGGGGGGCGGCGGTTCAGCGCGGCAACGTCACCTGGCGCAGCACGGCTTCCGCGGCCGCGGCACTGGGGATGCCGCGGCTCGGCCCCTCCGGCGGGGGGCGGAGCTGGGCGAGGACGGTGGCGAAGCCGGCGCGCTGGGCGGCGGCGGCGGCGCCATCGGAGAGCAGGGCGTGCAGCCCTTCCGAGAGGGCTTCCGGCGTGGCGGCTTCCTGCAGGTATTCCGGCACCACCTGGCGTTCGGCCAGCAGGTTCACCAGGCTGGCGAAGGGCACGCGCACCAGGCGGCGCACGATCGCGGCCGTGATCGGGTTGACGCGATAGGCGACGAGGTGGGGGATGCCCGCCACCGCCATCTCCACCGAGGAGGTGCCGGACTTGATGAGGCCGGCACCAAGCTGCGCGGCGGCGGCGAAGGCATCGTGCTTCTCGGCGATGTCGGTGACGAGGATGGGGCGCACGGGCCAGTCCTGCGTGCCGCGGCGCACGGCATCCGCCACCACGGCGGAGACGGGCAGGACGGGCACCAGGCCCGGATGGCGCGGGGCCAGCAGGCGGAGCGCGGCGCCGAAGATGGGCAGCAGGCGCTTCACCTCCATCCGGCGGGAGCCGGGCATGACGATGAGGACCGGCGCGTCCGGCGCGATGGCGTGCAGGGCGCGGAAGCGCGCGGCATCCCCGGCATCGACGCCGGATTCGAGGACGGGATGGCCGACGAAATCGGCCGCGATGCCGGCGGCTTCGAAGATCACGGGTTCGAAGGGCAGCAGGCAGAGGATGCGGTCCACCCGCGCCTTGATCTTGGCGATGCGCCCCGGGCGCCAGGCCCAGATCTGCGGCGCGACGTAGTGGATGATGGGGATGCCGAGCGGGCGCACGCGTTCCGCCAGCCGCAGGGTGAAGCCGGGGCTGTCGATGGTGACGATGGCGGCGGGGCGGCGCGCCGTGATGTCCCGCGTCGTCTCCTCCAGCCGCCGGGCCAGGCGGCGGATGTTGGGCAGCACCTCGATCAGCCCCATCAGCGCCAGTTCGCGCATGGGGAAGAGGGAGTGGAGCCCCTGTTCGGCCAGGCGGTCGCCGCCGATGCCCGCGACCTGGATGGCGGGGTCGCGCGCCCGCAGCGCCGCGACGAGGCGGGCGCCCAGCACGTCGCCGGAAGCCTCCCCGGCCACGATGTAGATCAGGGGGGCGGTCATGCGAATGCGGCCACCGCGGGCCGCGGCATCGGCCCGCGCGGGAAGTCCCGGTGGTTGCGCACGGCGCCATGTTCCCGGACGTGATCGACAAGGGCGGGGTCGAGCGTCGCGAAGGTCCAGCCGGGTTCGTCGAGCGCGCCGGCGGCGACGACGCCATCGGCGGGGAAGCCGCGGTCGGGCGGGCCATAGACGGCGCATTGGCCGTGGTTCTCGTCGAGCGCCGCGGACCAGGGGGCGAGGCCCATGGTGGGCGCCACGGCGACGAAGCACTGGTTCTCCAGCGCCCGGGCCTGGGCGCCGATGCGGATGCGGGCGAAGCCGTGCAGGCTGTCCGTGCAGGAGGGGGCGAGGACCAGCCAGGCGCCCTGCTCGACCTGGGCGCGGACATGCTTCGGGAATTCGACGTCGTAGCAGACGGAGATCCCGATGCGGCCCCAGGGCGTGTCGAAGACCGAAGGCGTGGCGCCGGGGGAGACGCCCCAGCGTTCGGATTCGAAGCGCGTCATCATCCGCTTCTGCTGGAAGGCCATGCGGCCATCGGGGGCGATGAGGGGGGCGACGTTCACGACGCGGCCGCCCGCCGCCATGGGCAGGGTGCCGGGGGCGAGCCAGAGGCCGCTGCGCATGGCGGCTTCGCGCATCGCGGCCAGGATGGCATCGGCATGGGCGACCATGGCGCGGAGTTCCGTCGCCTCCTCAGGCGCCGTGTTGCCGGCGAGGCCGGCGCCGAGTTCGACGCTGGCGTATTCGGGCAGCAGGACGAGGTCGGCGCGGCCGCGCGCCGCCTCCAGCCGCGCCTCGAGCCGGGCGGCGAAATCGGCCACCGTCGCGGGGTGGCCGACCTGCCAGCCGAGCAGGCCGAGGCGGAGCGGGCGGGGGGCGGGGGGGCTCACAGTGCCTTGGACCAGAAGGAGAGGCGGTGGGGGGTCTCCGCGCTGTCGCCGATCTCCTTCCAGGAGAAGGTGACGGCGAGGCCGGGCAGGGGCTGGTAGCCGCGCTTCCGCCAGAAGGCGTCGAGCGGCACGTGGCCGGGCGGGCGGCGCGGATCGTCGGCGGCGCGATCGACGCCGCAGAAGGTGGCCTGGGGCAGGCCGAGGCGCCGGGCATGGGCCTCGCGCTCCGCGAAGAAGCGGACGCCGGCGCCCTGGCCGCGGTATTCGCGCAGCAGCACCGACTCGCCGAAATAGCAGTAGCGGGCGGGGTCGAGGCCGGCGGCGGCGAAGGCTTCGCGGACCGGGGCGTGGCCCTGGGTCATGGGTTCGCAGGTGGCGGCGCCGACCACGCGGGCGCCATCGCGGCAGACGACGATGGCGGCGCCGGGGGCATCGGCATAGGCGCGGAGGTAGCCACGCTCATAGGCCTCGTCGCCCTCGTACAGGTAGGGCCATTCCGCGAAGACCGCGATGCGCAGGCCGGCCAGCGCCGGCAGCAGCGGGTGCAGCGCGGGGCCGGACAGCGTCTCGAAGCTGAGGTGGACGGGGGGCATGGCGGGATGCATAGGGGGGCGCCGCCGGGCAGGGAAGGGGATTGCGCGCGTGGACTGGATCGAGGCGATCGGCCTGGTGGCGGGGGCGATGACGACCTCCGCCTTCGTCCCGCAGGCCGTGAAGACCTGGCGCACGCGCTCGGCGCGGGATTTCAGCCTGGGGCTGCTGGTGCTGCTGGTGGCGGGCAACACGCTGTGGATGACCTATGGGTTCCTGAAGGGATCCATGGGCCTGGTCGCGGCGAATCTCGTGACGGTGCCGCTGACGATGTACCTGCTGGGGGTGAAGCTGCGGCGGGGGTGACCGTATGGTCCGCCGACCCTCTCCCCCGGCAGGGGGGAGAGGGCTCGAGAAAAATCAGGCCAGGCCGGCGACGGCGGCGTCGCGGGTCGGGTGGATGCTCAGGATCTTGTCGAAGCCGCTGATCTCCAGCACTTCGCGCACGGGCGCCTGGGGGGAGGCGACGGCGAAGCTGCCGCCGCCGGCCTTGGCCTGCTTGGCGGCCTTCAGCAGCACGCGCAGCCCGGCGGAGGAGACGTAGTGGACCTCCGCGAGGTCGGCCACGACCTTGGAGCCGCCTTCGAGCATGCCGAGGATGGCCCCTTCCGCCGCGGGGGCCGTCGCGGTGTCGAGCCGGCCCTTGAGGGCGGCAACCTTCACGCCGGAAACGGAGCTTTCAGTGATGTCCATGGAGGCTGTCCTGTCCTGTCCCGCGTGACTTACACCATCGGCGCGTAGCGCGCGATCTGGGCATAGATCTCCCGGATCGCATCGGCGAGCGAGCGGTTCAGCTCCTCGAGGTCCGCCACCGCGTCGATGCGCGGCTGCACGCGATCGAGTTCGGTGGAGGAGAGCAGGAGGGCGAAGAGCCCGCCGGCGCGGCAGAGGCCGATCAGCAGGGAGTCGCGGGGATCCGGGATCTCGTCGTTGAAGAGCACGCCCATGATGCGCGCCTTCACCTCCCGCTCCTCCTTGTCCGAGATCACGGGGTAGCGGCGTTCCGGGAAGACCCAGAGGAAGCGGCCCTCGACGCGCTTGAGGATGCCCTTGGAGACGAGGCGGGCGAAGAGCGCCTCGCGGTATTCGTCGGCGTCGGCGGCCAGCGTCTCGATCCAGTGGCGGCTGTCCTGCGTGTCCGACGCGGCGGCGATCTGCGCCAGCGCGCGGTCCTGCAGCGCATCGCCGGTCGGCGCCGGGTTCACGACGTAGAGGCGCGTGGGATCGGTATCGATGCGGCCGGCCAGCGCGAGTTCGGCGAGAACGGCGCCGGCGATGGCGAAGTCGCCCGAGGGGGCGGCGCGTTCCTGCAGGCGCCCGGTCTCGTCATCCAGCATCAGGAGGAGGATTTCCTCCGGCATCGTCAGCGGCATGGCGCTCCCTCGGCCCGACAGTTGGCGGGGGCAGGGTCGCGCGCGCCGGGGGGCGAGTCAACGCGCGTGCGGGATGGTCACGCGGGCACGATGGCGGGCGGCTGGCCCGCGGCCTTGAGGAAGGCGTCCAGCCCTTCGCGCACCACGGCGGGATCGAGGTCGCGCAGGATGAAGACGAGGCGGGAGCGGCGCGGTTCGTCCGCCGGCCAGGCGGCCAGGCGCTTCGGCGGGTGGAAGATGTGCTGCACGCCATGCACGGCGACGGGCCGATCCTCCCCCGCCAGGTCGAGGATTCCCTTCATGCGCAGCACGCTGGCGCCGCGCGTCATGGCCAGCATCTCGAGGAAGGTGGCGAGGCCGTCCCAGGGCAGGGGGCTGTCGAAGGAGAGGCAGAGCGCCTGGATGCGCGCGTCGTGGCGGTTGGGGTCGTGGTGGTGGTGGTGATGGTGGTGGTGATGGGGGGCGGCGGCGCCGATCCAGGCGGCGACGCCGGGCGCCTTCACCGCGGGGTCGTAGGGGCCGGCGGCCAGCAGCAGCGCGGGATCGATCGCGCCGTGATCCGCCACCAGGACCGGCGCCACGGGGTTGAGCGCGGCGAGGCGCGCGCGGAGCGCGGCGGTGGCCTCCGCGCTTGCGAGGTCGGTCTTGGTGAGGACCAGGCGATCGGCGACGGCGGCCTGGCGCAGCGCCTCCGGCTGCGCATCCAGCGTGGCGGCGCCGGCAGCGGCATCGACCAGCGTGACGACGCCATCGAGGACGAAGCGCGCGCCGATGCGCTGGTCCGACATCAGCGTGTGCAGGATGGGGGCGGGATCGGCGAGGCCCGTCGTCTCCACCACCACGCGCTTCACGGCCTGGCCGGCCAGCACGCGGTCCCACAGGCCATCCAGCGCGCGGGCGAGGTCGCCGCGGATGGTGCAGCAGAGGCAGCCGGCATTCAGCAGCACCGTGTCGCCATCCAGCCGGTCCACCAGCAGGTGGTCCAGCCCGACCTCCCCGAATTCGTTGATCAGCACGGCGGTGTCGGCCATCGCGGGCTGCCGGAGCAGCGCGTTCAGCAGCGTGGTCTTGCCGGCGCCGAGGAAGCCGGTGAGGACGGTGAGCGGGATCATCGGCCGTAGAGGACCTCGGGATCGACCTCCGGCGCCGCGATGGTGGCGAGTTCGCCGTCGCGCAGCGCGCGGTAGAAGCAGGTGCGGCGGCCGGTGTGGCAGGCGACGCCGGTCTGGTCCACCAGGGCGAGGACGGTGTCGCCATCGCAATCCAGGCGGAGATCGACCAGGCGCTGCACCTGGCCGGAGCTTTCCCCCTTGCGCCACAGCGCGGCGCGGGAGCGGGACCAGTAGCAGACGGTGCCGGTGGTCAGGGTTTCCGCCACCGCGGCGCGGTTCATCCAGGCGACCATCAGGACCTCGCCCGTGTCATGCTGCTGCGCCACGCAGGTGACGAGGCCGTGGCTGTCGAAGCGGATGGCGTCCAGCAGCAGGGCGCGCGCGGCGGGGTCGGCGACCGCGCCGGTGGGGGCCTGGGGCGGCGTCTCGGGGGGGGCGGGTGTGCCGGTCATGATGATACACTATATCATGGCGGCGGCGCGGGACAGCCAGCCGCGGCACGGGGAATCGGCATGAGCGAACACGCGCGTCACGCGCATCACCACGGGCAGTCCGAGGGGCATTCCCACGGGCATGCGCCGGGGGGCGACATCGAGGCGAGCCTGGCCCGCGCGGCGGCGACCTGCCTGGCGCGGGGGGCGCAGCTGACGGAGCTGCGCCGGCAGGTGCTGCGCCTGATCCTCGAATCGGCGCAGCCGGTCGGGGCCTATGCGCTGCTGGACCGGCTGCGGGGGGAACGGCGCGGCGCGGCGCCGCCGACGGTGTACCGGGCGCTGGATTTCCTGATCGAGCAGGGGCTGATCCACAAGATCGAGCGGCTGAACGCCTTCGTCGGCTGCGCGGAGGAGCCGGGCCATGGCCATACCCACGCGCATCCCCACCCCCACCAGTTCCTGATCTGCGGCCGCTGCGGCAGCACGGCGGAGGTCTGCGACGACGCGGTGGCGGGGGCGGTCGCGGCGGCGGCGGCGCGGCTCGGCTTCCAGGTTCATCGAACGACGGTGGAAGTCGAAGGGATATGCGCGCAATGTGTCCCGGGAAAATCCACCCCAGGTTGACGCTGCAACCCGTTATCCTGGAGAAACTATTGGAAAGTCAGTAAATCTTCTGTTTTTGCGAACGTTGCAATGCAGTTCCGGTCTGGCAGAACGGCCCCATGAAGAAGACTGCGGATTGGCTTGCACGACGCGACGCAGCGCTCGTGCTGTTGCGTCGGTTGCGCGAAGTCGACCAGCGGGTGGGTGTGAAAAACAGCCGCATCGCCTTCGATGTCGCGTTGCTGTTCTATGAAGGTTCCGGTGCCGTGCCGCCGACCGCGCTGTCCGTGGACCAGATCGCGGCGCTGACGGGCTATAGCGGGCCGACCGTGCGCCTGGTGCTGAAGCGGCTGATGGAAGGCGAGGTCGTCGCCACCAGCCGGCGAGTCGGCAAGACGCAGCTTTACGAGATGACGGCCAAGGGGCGCACCGGCTTCGATGGCTACGTGACGGCCATCCTCGAATTCAACGCGGGCTGACGCATCCCCGGTATCCTGCCATCCGATTCGTGACCGGATCAGAATACCGGCGCCGGGCGCGGATCGCAATCCGATGGCCGCGCGGGCGAAGCCCGGGGAAGGGCGCGCGGCCCTCCCCCAAGCCCTGCTTCAGCCCGGCAGCAGCGCCAGGCCCTGTTCCAGGTCGGCGATGATGTCCGCCACATCCTCCAGCCCGATATGCAGGCGCACGGCCTGGCCGGGCAGGGGGGCGCTGACGGAACGGCTGAGGCTCGCATTGGTGGGCAGCGCCAGGCTCTCATAGCCGCCCCAGCTCGCGCCGATGCCGAACAGCTTCAGGCCATCCACGAAGCGGAAGGCGTCGGCCTCGGTGTAGCGGGGCTGCAGCACGATGCCGAACAGGCTGCAGGCGCCGGTGAAGTCCCGCTTCCAGATCGCGTGGCCCGGGGCGCCGGGCAGGGCGGGATGGCGCACTTCCAGCACCTCCGGCCGCCCGGCCAGCCATTCGGCCACGATCAGCGCGCTTTCCTCCTGATGCGCCAGGCGGACCGGCATGGTGCGCACGCCGCGCAGCGCCAGCCAGCAATCATCGGGGCTGGCATAATGCCCCATGGCGGAGGCGGCGTTGCGGATGACCAGGTGGTGGTCGCGGCTGTTCACCGTGACGCTGCCCAGCAGGATGTCGGAATGGCCGCCGACATACTTCGTCAGCGCCTGGATCGACACGTCGCAGCCATGCGCGAAGGGCTGGAAGTGGTGGATGCCCCAGGTGTTGTCGATCATGCTGACGGCGCCGTGCTTCTTCGCCACCGCGGTCAGGGCGGGGACGTCCTGCACCTCGAAGGTGTGGGAGCCGGGGCTCTCCAGGTAGAGGACCTTCGTGTTCGCCGTCCACAGCGCCTCCAGCCCGGCGGCATCGATGCAGGGGTCGTAGAAGACCGTCTCGATCCCCCAGCCCTTCATCAGCCCTTCCGCGATGCTCCGCGCGGGGCCATAGGCGCTGTCCGGCATCAGGCAGCGGTCGCCGGCCTTGAGGAAGGCGAGCAGCGGCACGGCGACGGCGGCGAGGCCGGTGCCGGTGATGGTGCAATGGGTGCCGCCCTCGATCTCCGCCACCACGTCTTCCAGCGCGTAGTGGGTGGGCCCCCCTTGGGTGCCATAGGTCATCACCCGGTCGAAGCGGTGCTTCGCATTGTCGAGGCGCGCCTGGCAGGAGGGCGCGGTGACGGTGGAGCCGCGATGGACCGGCGGGTTCACGAAGCCCAGGCTGCGGATGCCGGGCCGCGCGGCGTGGGACATGCGCGTGGCGAAGGCGTGCGCGCCCTCATGCTTCGGGGCGGAATCGTCGGGCATCAGGATGCGCTCGTCTCTTTCGGGGTTTCGGGACGGCTGGCCCATTCGGTCCAGGAACCGTCATAGACGCCGGGCTCCGGCAGCCCGGCGCGCAGCGCGCCGAGCGTCAGCACGGTGGCGGTGACGCCGGAGCCGCAGGAGGTGACGATGGGGCGTTCGCCATCGGCGCCGCGGGCCGCGAACAGGGCGCGCAGCGTCGCGGCATCCTTCATCGTGCCATCGGGATTCACCAGGTCCGCGGCCGGCAGGCTGGCGGCGCCCGGCATGTGGCCGGAGGGCAGGCCGGCGCGGGGTTCGGGCGCCGTGCCGTCGAAGCGCGCCTTGCTGCGGGCATCGAGGATCAGCGCCTCTCCCCCGCCCTGGCGGACGATGCGCTTCACATCGCCGATGCCGACCAGGCGCCGGGCGACGAAATCGGGGATGAAGGCCACCGGCGTGGCCGGGGCCGCGTCGCCGGTCTCGATGGGGCGGCCTTCCCGCTGCCATTTCGGCAGGCCGCCATCCAGCACGGCCGCCTTCTCATGCCCGAAGAGCCGCATCATCCACCAGCCCCGCGGCGAGGCGCGGAGCCCGTGCTGGTCGTAGAACACCACGCGCGTGTCGTTGCCGACACCGAGCGCGCCGATCATTTTTCCGAAATGCGCAGGCGTCGGGACCATGTGCGGCAGGTCGGTGTGCGGGTCGGCGATCTGGTCGATGTTGAACAGCCTGGCGCCGGGCAGGTGCGCCGCACGGAAGCCGTCCGGCGCATTGCCCTTCTCGGTCGGCAGGTAGGTGGTGCAGTCCAGCACCACGAGGTCCGGCTTGCCGAGCTCGGCGGCCAGCCATTCCGTCGTGACCAGGTTGTCCATGGCCGTCAGTCCCCCAGGACGATGTGGATGCGCCGGTTCTGCCGGCCCTTGCTCTCGAGCTTCGTCACCTCGACGCGCCCGATCTCCGCGGTGGAGCGCACATGCGTGCCGCCGCAGGGCTGCAGGTCGATGGGCGCCGCCTGCGGGCCGATGCGCACCAGGCGCACGCGCCCCGCGCCGCGCGGCGGCTGGACGGAGAGGGTGCGGACCAGGGCGGGGTTGGCATCCAGCTCAGCCTCGCTGATCCAGGTCGTCGAGATCGGATGATCCGCCGCGACCAGTTCCGCGAGCTTTTCGGAAAACCATTCCTTCGCCGGCGGCTCCGCGAGATCGACGTCGAGGCGCGACTTCTCCGCGCCGATCTGGTTGCCGGTCGCGTAGATGCCCGGGAGGATGCTGCACAGCAGGTGCAGCGTGGTGTGCATGCGCATGTGGCGGTGGCGGCTCGCCCAGTCGAGCGCGAGGGTGACGGTGGCGCCCACCGGCGGCGCGGCGCTGCCGGGGGCCAGGCCATGCAGGATGGCGCCGGCCTCCCCCTTGATGGCTTCCGCGATCACGGCCTCTCCGCCCGCCCAGCGCATGATGCCGCTGTCGCCGGGCTGGCCGCCGCTGCGGGCATAGAGGCAGGTGCGGTCGAGCAGCACGCCCTTCTCCTCCACCGCGACGACGGTCGCGGTGCACTCCTTGAGGTAGGCATCCTCGGTGAAGAGCGGGTCGGTCATCTTGAAGGAATCCACTCGGCGCGCAGCCGCGCGCGGTTCAGTTGCAGCCACATGAGGGACAGCGCGGCGGGCGCGTTCTCGATCCGGTTCTCCGCCACCAGGCGGAAGGCGTCCCCGGCGGGCAGGGTGATGACGCGGGTTTCCTCCCCTTCCGCCACCAGGCCATGGGTGGTGGCGCTGGCGGCCGAGAGGTCCACCTGGCCGCAGAAGAAATGCACCACCTCGTCGCAGCCGCCCTGCATCAGCATGAAGCGGCCGATCGGCGCCATGGCGCGGGCGGCGAGGCCCGTCTCCTCCGCCAGTTCGCGGCGGGCGGAGGCCTCCGCATCCTCGCCGGCCTCCAGCAGGCCGGCGGGGCATTCGGTCATCACGGGCGCCATGCCGGCGGAGAGGGCGGGCAGGCGGAACTGCTCGATCAGCGCGACGCGGTCGGTGGCGGGGTCGTAGGGCAGGACCAGCACGCCCTGGCCGCGGCGCCACAGCTCCCAGGTCAGGATGCCGGATGGCGCGCCGTCGAAGCGGGTGTAGCGGAAGCGCACGCGCTGCAGCGCGAAGCGCTGCGCCCAGACGACCTCATCCTCCAGGATCTCGAGGCCGGGATGCGGCGGGATGGGGGGTGCCTTGGGATGACGCGGCGGTGGGGTGGCGCTCATGCGGCCAGGACCGTAGCTTCGGGGGCCAGGAAGGTCCATGTCCCCACCCGTATCGTCTGATTCGCTGCGTGCCGCCCGGACCCGGGCGATCCTCCTCGTCATCGGGGCCTCGGCGACCTTCACCGTGGCCGCGGCGATGGTGAAGGCCATCGGCACGGCGCTGCCGGTGGCGCAGGTGGTGCTGTTCCGTAACCTCTTCGCGCTGCCGCTGCTGCTGGTCCTGCTGGCGCGGGCGGGGGGGTGGGAGGCGCTGCGCACGCGCCATCCCGGCCAGCACCTGCAGCGCGCGCTGTGGGGCATGTTCGGCATGTTCGGCGCCTTCCACGGCTATGCGAATCTGCCGATCGCGACGGTCACGGCGCTGGGCTTCACCATGCCGCTGTTCCTGACGGCGCTGTCGGTGGTGCTGCTGAAGGAACAGGTGGGGTGGCGGCGCTGGTCGGCCGTGGTGGTCGGCTTCGTCGGCGTGCTGATCATGGTGCGGCCCTTCGCCACCGGGGATGCGGCGCTGCCGCCGATCTCCGTCGGCATCGTGCTGCTGGGGTCGGTGGGCTGGGCGCTGGCGATGATGACCATCCGCCGCATGGGGGAGGCGGGGGAGAGCGGCGTCGCCATCGTCATCTGGTTCGCGCTGATCAGCGCGGCGGCCAGCGCGGCGGCCACGGTGCCGGTCTGGGTGACGCCGGATGCCTGGCAATGGACGCTGCTGGTCGGCATCGGCCTCGCCTCCGCGCTCGCGCAGCTGCAGATGACGGCGGCCTACCGGCGGGGGGAGACGACGCTGCTGGCGCCCTTCGAGTATTCGGGGATCATCTGGACGATGATCGTCGGCATCGGGATCTGGGCGGAATGGCCCGATGGCTATGACCTGCTGGGCTTCGGCGTGCTGGTGGCGGCCGGGCTCTACATCTGGCGGCGGGAAGTCGTGCGGGGTGCGCGGCGGTAAGGGTCGCGGGGTGCGCGGCGGTGAGGGTCGCGGGGTGCGCGGCGATAAGGGTCAGGCGGGCGCGGCGCCAGGGCGGGCCAGCAGGCGGCCCAGGCGCTGGGTCTGCGGGTGGTTCGGGTGGCTGCGGAGCAGCACGGCGTGGTGTGCCGCCGCCCCCGCCACATCGCCGGCGGCGAGGGCGAAATCGGCCAGGCGGGCCTGCGCCACCGGGTGGTCCGGCACCACGCGCAGCGCGGCGCGATAGGCGTTGGCGGCAGGCGCTTCCTCCCCCAGCCGGTCCAGCAGCCGGCCCTGCTGGACCAGCAGCTGCGCCTCCCGCTGCGCATTCGCCTTCATCTCATGCAGCAGCAGGGTGCAGGCGGCGCCCAGCGCGGCTTCGGTATCGATGGGGGGTGGCGGCGCGGGCGGGCCTTCCGCCGGGGCGGCGGCGGGCATTTCCGCGAAGAGGGCGGGGCGGGCGGGGAACCAGCGGCGGCGCGTCGCCTCGTTCACCTCCGCATAGCGGGCGAGGAAGGCGGCGGCCTCCGCCGGGGCGGGCTTCCAGCCGGGGCCGGGCATGGCGTCCGACACCGCGGCCACGAAGCGGCGCCAGGCGGGGGAGGCGGCGGAAAGACCCTCCGGCGTCTCGCGCATCGCCTCCCCCATCCGGCGCATCAGGTCGATGGCGGCGGGGGTGACGGAGAGGTTGCTGTAGCGGTCGGGGTCGTCGGAGGGGACGGCGAGGGGGATGTTGGCGAGGGCCAGGAAATCATCCACCGCGTCGCCGTTGACCATGCTGGCGCGTTCGAAGATGCGGGGCTCGATCGCGGCTTCGCCGAAGATGGCGGCCCAGTTGTCCAGCAGCGCGGCATAGTCGTATTGCGGCAGGCGGTCGGGGCCATAGGGCGGCAGGCCGGGCGGGCTGATCTGCGCGACGCGCAGCGCCTGGGTGTAGCCGCTGGCGAAATGCGCGTCCTGCCGGCGGAGATACATCACCACGCGGATGCGGCCCGCGAAGGGCGCGACCAGGTCCCGCAGCCGGGCGATGGCGTCCCGCGTGGCGAGCAGGCCGGAGCATTGCTCCGCGGAGAGGATGATGAGGCGGGTCGTGGCGGGCAGGGCCGCCATCTCGGCCGCGAATTCGCGCCGGAAGCGGGCGAGCCGCGCTTCCGCCCCCATGCCTTCCCAGAGCGCCGGGTTGAAATGGCCCAGCGCCTCCGGCGCCACGAGGGAGGCGGGGAGCATGCCGTGGTTCGCCCAGCCGGGGGAGGCCGGGTAGCAGACGCCGAGGGCGGTGAGCTCCGCCCGCCGGGCGCCGAGCACCCGCTGGATGGAGGAGGTGCCGGTCTTCGACTGGCCGATATGCAGGATCAGCTCCGGCCGGGCCGTCGCGGGCGGCGGCGGCGCCCAGTCCGGCGCGGTGAAGGGGCGGAGCGGGGGGAGCATGGTGCTCAGAGGGCCTTGCGGAACCAGATCCGCGCATGGCCCGCGGGCATGCCATCCAGCCGGCCGAATTCCTTGTAGCCGTTCTGCGTCCAGAAATCCGGCGCCTGGAAGCTGAAGGTATCGGTATAGGCATGGGCGCAGCCGCGGTCGCGGGCGATGGCTTCCGCCCGCATCAGCAGTTCGGAGCCGACGCCCTTGCCGCGCAGGTCGCGCGACAGCCAGAGCCAGTCGATGAACAGCCAGCCCCAGAAGGTGAGGCCGAGCAGCCCGCCGCGGGCCGTGCCGTCCGGCGCGCGGGCCAGCAGGGTCACCGGCTCACGGTCGTAATCCCCGCCCATCTCCTGGTTGTAGGCATGCAGGCCGCGCTGGATGGCGGCGACGGCATCGAGTTCGGGGAAGGCGTCCTCGCTGATCTCGACGCCGGCATCGGGCGCCATGCCGCGCTGGCGCGGCACCTCCGGCAGCAGGCCGCGCTGGCGCGGCGGGGGTGTGATGGCCTCGGCGATCGCGGCGGCCTTGCGCATGGCGGGCTTGGCCGCGGTGATCCTGGATCGGGTGCCCTTGGCGCCCGTCGCCTTCGCCATGTCCTAGTGTTCCTGTGGCCAGGCCGTGTGTCGATCGGATGACGGGCAATAGCCGGGGATGGGGAAGGGCGCAAAGCGGGCGCGTTTCATCCGTTTCGCAGGCCCTTCAGCGTGGCGGCCAGCGCCCGCATCTCCTCCGCCGCGACGGAGGCGGGGGCCGATTCGGTCACGCCGAGGCCGGCGGCGAAGGCCTGGGCGATGCCGGCGCGGTTGCCGATGGCCGGCGCCAGCAGCGTCAGGCCGCGCCGGGCGATCTCCGCCTGGACCATGGTGAGCAGCTTGCCGGTGGCGGGGGCGCGGTTCAGCGCGATGGCGGCGGGCCGCTTCTCCCCCCGCGCCAGGTCGAGCGTCGCGTCCATGGCCCAGAGATCGGCGGGGGAGGGCTGGAGGGGGACCAGGACCAAATCCGCGCCGCGGATGGCGATCTTGGCGTCGGTGTCGGCGTGGGGGGGCGTGTCGAGCAGCACGAAGTCGTGGCTGCGGCGGAGCTTGTCGAGGGCGGCGGGCACGCGCCAGCCCGCGGGGGCATCGATGTCGAGGTGGGTGGCGCGGCGGCCGGCCTTGGCGCGTTCCGCCCCCCAGCGCGCCAGGGTCTGCTGGGGGTCCGTGTCCAGCAGCGCCACGCGGGCGCCGCTGCCGGCCAGCGCCGTGGCCAGGTTGGCGGTCAGGGTGGATTTCCCGGCGCCGCCCTTGCGCTGCGCCACCGCCACGATGAAGGCCATGCCTGCGACTCCATGTCCCGGTTCGCGGGAAGCCTAGCAAATCCTGGCGTCGCGGTCCTGCGGCGGGCCGTCAGCGGGGCTGGGCGGGGCCTTCCTGGGCGCGGGTGGTGCTGGCATCAGGGCGGGCACCGGGGCGCGGGCCGATCGGGGATTGGCCGGCCTGGCCGGCGCCCTCGCTGTGCTCGGGCTGGCGCTGGCCGGGCACGGCGGGGGCGGGCAGCGTGGCGTGGCCGGGGGGCGGGGCGGTGCGCGGGGGCTCGTTCCGGGGCGCGCCGGTGCCGGCGGGGGGCTGCGCGGGGGCGGTGGGCGAGCCGGCGCGGTCGCCCTCCATCCGGGTGGGCGGTGGGCGGGAATTGGCGGCGGGTTCGCGGTCCAGCTGCTGCGCGGCGGCAGGCAGGGCCAGCAGGGCGGCGAGGAGCGTGGGGGGGAGCATGATTCGCATGCGATCGCAGCGCGCCAGCGCCCGCCGGGTTCGATAGGCTGCCGGCATGGACGAGCTTCTGACACCGGATGAGATGGCGCGCGCCGATGCGGCGGCGATCGCGGGGGGCGTCCCGGGCCTCACGCTGATGGAGGCGGCGGGGCGGGCGGTGGCGCGGGCGGTGATGCGGCGCTTCCGGCCGGTGCCGACGCTGGTGCTGGCGGGGCCGGGGAACAACGGCGGGGATGGCTATGTGGTGGCCCGGCTGCTGGACCAGGCGGGGTGGCCGGTGGCCCTCGCCGCGCTGGCGCCGCCCCGGCCGGGCACGGATGCGGCGGCGGTCGCGGCGCGCTGGCGGGGGCCGGTGGTGGAATTCTCCGCCGGGCGCGCGGCGCAGGCGGGGCTGGTGGTGGATGCGGTGTTCGGGGCGGGGCTGTCCAGGCCGGTGGAGGGGCTGGCCGAATCGGTGCTGCGGGCCGTGGCGGCGCCGGTGGTGGCGGTGGACGTGCCCTCCGGCGTCGATGGCGCGACGGGGGCGGTGCGGGGCTTCGCCCGGGGGGCGGCGCTGACCGTGACCTTCTTCCGGCTGAAGCCGGGGCACCTGCTGCATCCCGGCCGGGCGCTCTGCGGGGCGGTGGTGCTGGCGGATATCGGGCTGCCGGCCGCCGTGCTGGGGGGCATCGCGCCGCGGGCCTGGCGCAACGGGCCGGGGCTGTGGCGGCTGCCCGTGCCGGGGGCGGAGGCCCACAAATACGCGCGCGGCCATGTCGCGGTGGTGGCGGGGGCCGGGATGACGGGGGCGGCGCGGCTGGTGGCGCGGGCGGCGCGGCGGGCCGGGGCCGGGCTGCTGACCCTGCTGGCGCCGGATGCGGCGACGGCGGCCGTGCTGCGCGCCGGCGACCCCGGCGCGATGGTCAGCGAGGCGGGCGCGGCGGCGCTGCTGGCGGATGCGCGGATCGGCACCTGGGTGCTGGGCCCCGGCCTGCCGCCCGATGGCACGACGCGCGCGCTGCTGCGCCGGGTGATCGGGGCGGGGCGGCAGGTGGTGGCGGATGCGGGCGCGCTGCGCGCCGCCACCGGCGATCCGGAGGCGCTGGCCGGCGCCGCCGTGCTGACGCCCCATGCCGGCGAGTTCTCCGCCGTCTTCGGCACGCCGGGGGAGGACCGCCCGGCCGCCGCGCGGGCGGCCGCCGCACGCACCGGCGCCGTGGTGCTGCTGAAGGGGGCGGACAGCATCATCGCCGCGCCGGATGGGCGGATCGCCATCAACGCCAATGCGCCGCCCTGGCTGGCCACCGGCGGCACGGGGGATGTGCTGGCCGGGATCGTGGCGGGGCTGCTTGCGCAAGGAATGCCCGCCTTCGAGGCCGCCTGCGCCGCCTGCTTCCTGCATGGGGAAGCCGCAGCGCGGATCGGCCCGGGGCTGGTGGCGGAGGACATCGCGGACCACCTTCCACCTGTCCTCGCGGCAAGGTTGCTCGACGCGGCGGGGGCTTCTCGGGCAGAGTGATTGAAACACGCAGAAAGGATCCGTGATGTCGGACCTTGCCGCCCCCGCCGGGCTTTTCGACCGCGCCCTCCGGCGCGTGACCACGCTGTGGCGGGACATGGCATCCTCCGTGACCGGGGGCGAGGAGGAGGGCATCGCCGCGCAGATGCGCGCCTGCCTGGAGGCGCGGGGCGGCGAGGTCTCCGCCCGGTCCCGCGCCGCCAAGCTGGCGCAATCCTACCTGGCGGCGGACCATGCGGGGCGGGGCGAGTTCCTGCGCGCCCTGGCGGCCTTCGATTCCGATGCGGCGGCGGTGACGGCGGCCTGGAACCGCGTGGCGGCGGCGACCGACGTGGCGGAACGCGCGGCGGCCAAGGCGGCGCTGCGCCGGGTGCTGGACCCGCCGCGGCTGCGGCTGCTGACGCAGTTCACCACCATCCCGGACGGGGTGAAGTTCCTGGTCGATCTGCGCGCCGACCTGATGGGCCGGATGGAGGGCGAGCCCCTGCTGCAGGCGCTGGAGGCCGATTTCCGCACCCTGCTGGCGGGCTGGTTCGATGTGGGTTTTCTCGAGCTGCGACGGATCGACTGGGCATCGCCCGCCATGCTGCTGGAGAAGCTGGTGGGGTATGAGGCGGTGCACCGCATCCGCACCTGGCGGGACCTCAAGAACCGCCTCGATTCCGACCGCCGCTGCTACGCCTTCTTCCACCCCCGCATGCCCGATGAGCCGCTGATCTTCGTCGAGGTCGCGCTGGTGGAGGGCATGGCCGCCAGCGTGCAGGGGCTGCTGGACGAGAAGGCGCCGGTGCAGGACCCGAAGAAGGCCGACACCGCCATCTTCTATTCCATCAACAACTGCCAGCGCGGGCTGGACGGCATCTCCTTCGGCAATTTCCTCATCAAGCGGGTGGTGGAGGTGCTGGGCGCGGAGTTCGGCAACCTCGACTGCTTCGCCACCCTCTCCCCCATCCCCGGCTTCCGCCGCTGGATGGAAGGCAGGCTGGAGGCCGGCGACGCGGCGCTGGTGACGGAGGAGGAGGCGGCGGCGCTGCGCGCCCTGGTGCCGGGGGAGCTGGCGATCGCGGGGCCGGATGGCGCGGCGGCCAAGGCGGAGACGCCGGCCCAGACGCTGCGCCGCGTCCTGGCCCGGCGCCTGCCGGGGCGGGAGGAGCCGCTGGGCAAGGCGCTGGAGCCCGTGCTGATGCGCGCCTGCGCGCGCTACCTGCTGGCGGAGAGCGGCCGCAGCCCGAAGCGCGCGCGCGACCCCGTCGCGCATTTCCACCTGAGCAACGGCGCGCGGGTGGAGCGGCTGAACTGGCGCGGCGATACCTCCGAGAAGGGCTTCCGCGAGTCCTTCGGGCTGATGGTGAACTACCGCTACGATCCCGCGAAGATCGAGGACTACCATGAGGAGTATGCGGGGGAGGGGCGGCGCGCGGCGTCCTCCGCCATCCGCAAGCTGGCCAAGGGGTTCGTGTAGGGGTTCGCATGAAGCTTGTGCTGGGGGCCGCTTTCGCGGTGGCGATGACCGTCGGCGGGGCGCTGGCCCAGCCTGCCGCTCCGCTGCGGGTGCTGGTGGAGCAGCGCGTCGAGGATGGCAGCCTGGAGGAACGCGCCACGCTGCGTTGCGTGGCCGATGCCCCCTGCCTGGCGCCGACCGCGTTGGTCCTCGATGGCCGGCCGGTGGCGACCCTGCTGGCGGTGGAGAACCTCGGCTCCTCGATCCGCCTGCATGTGATCCCGGACCTGCCCGGCCAGCCGGTGGCGTCGCTGACGCCCACGGGCCGGTCCGGCGTTGCCGTCATCAACCTGCGCCAGGCTTCCCGCATGGTCCGGGACGTGCCGCTTCACATCAATGCGGACCGGCGGCTGGTGGCGAATGACCTGGCGCATCGCAGCCCGCCCCATCCCGTGGCCGTGCTGCGGGTGACGGTGACGCTGGAATAGCGCCGCCCGGCCGCTGATTTCGGACTGATTTCGGCGCGGCTTCCCCCCGCTTTCGGGACCGCGGAGGCGCCCCTTCGCCAGTCTCCGCCCCGCATCGACGGGGCGGAGGTTGGCGATGGCGGGGCGGTGGTGGCTGGGGGTGGCGCTGGCGGGCCTGGCCGCGGCCGGCCCCTGCCGGGCGAGCGGGGCGGATGGCTTCCCGGTGCAGGAGGTGCTGTTCCCCGCGGCCAGCGGGGGCGTGCCGGCGGGGCTGGTGCTTCGCCCGCCGGGCTGGCTTTCCGGCGATGCCACGGTGGTGCTGGCGCCTTCCCCCGCCTGGCCGCCCGGGCTGCGGGAGAGGCTGGTGGCGGCGCTGGCGGCGGCGGGCGCCGCGGTGGTGGAGGCCACCGAGCCCCTGGAGGCGGCGCTGCCGGCCCTGCGGCGGGAGGGCGGGATCCTCGTCGTGCTCGGCCCCGGCGCGGCGGTGCCGGTGGCGGAGGGGGTGACGGCGGCGATCGCGCTGGATGCCGCAGGCCCGCGGATGCGCATGGGCCTGGCGCCGCCACCGGCGGAAGCCTGGCCGCTGCGCGCCGGGCTGCTCTGCGCGCTGCTGGCCGGGACGCTCGGCCTGGAGGCCGCGCCGGGGTGGGAGGCGCAATGCGCCAGGGGCCTGAGCGCCCCGCGTCCCGCGCGCAGCCCGGTGGATTGAGCCGCGCCCCATCCGCTGCAAGGATCGCGGCAACAACGCCGGGTCCGCCTTGTTCCAGGGAGTGACAACGACAGGGGTTCTGGGGGTGCCGGATTTCCGGCGCCTCTGGCTCGTCGGCTCCTTCATCTCCATCGCGCGCTGGCTGGAGATGCTGGTCATCGCCGTCGTGGTCTATGACCAGACGAAATCGCCCTTCCTCGTGGCCGCCATGACGCTGGTGCGGCTGCTGCCCATGGGGCTGTTCGGCGCGACGCTGGGCGTGGCGGCGGACCGCATGCAGCGGCGCCATGCGCTGGTCGGCGTGGTGTGCTGCCAGGCGATGGTGGCGGCGGGGCTGGTGGTGCTGTGCCTGTCCGGCCAGCCGCCGGTCTGGCTGCTGGGGCTGGCCGCCTTCGTCTCCGGCATCGCCTGGGCCACCGACAACCCGGTGCGGCGGATGATGCTGGGGGAGATCGTGGGCACCACGCGCATGGCCTCCGCCATGTCGCTGGACGTGGTCGCCAACAATGCCAGCCGGGTGGCGGGGCCGGCGCTGGGGGGCGCGATCCTGGCGGCGCAGGGGCCGGTGGCGGCCTTCGCGCTGTCCTTCGCGCTCTATGCCTTCGCGGCCGCGGCGGCGCTGCGGGTGCGCCACCGCAGCACCGTCACCAGCCGGCCGCTTTCCGTCATCCGCGACACGCGGGAGAGCTTCGCCCTGGTGCTGCGCCAGCCCGGCATGCGGGGCGTGCTGATCGTGACCATCATCTACAACCTGTTCGGCTGGCCCGCGAATTCGATGGTGCCGGTGATCGGGGCGGGGACGCTGGGGCTTGGCCCCGATGGCGTCGGGCTGCTGGCCAGCATGGATGGCGTGGGCGCCTTCCTGGCCGCCATGGCGCTGGCCGCGCGGGCGCCGGCGCATTGGTACCGGCCGGTCTATATCGGGGGATGCGCGCTCTATTGCGCGATGGCGACGGCCTTCGCCCTGGCGCCCGGCGTGATCAGCGCGGGGACGGCGCTGGTGGTGATGGGGGCGGGGGGCGCGGGCTTCGCCACCATGCAGGCGACGCTGGTCTATATCGCCATGCCGCCGGAGGAGCGCAGCCGGGCGCTTGGCGTGCTGTCGGTCTGCGTGGGGCTCGGGCTGCTGGGGTTTCTCCATCTCGGGCTGATGGCGGACTGGATCGGCGCGCCGGCGGCGACCGCGCTGATGGGGGTGGAGGGGCTGGTGGCGCTGGCCGTGACCTGGCGCTGGTGGCGGGCCTCGGGCTGAGATGCTTCGCTTGACCGGCGCGAACCCCTATCTTCGCGCCATGAACCCGAGGAGGCGAGGATGACCGCTGAACGCCCGATCCGCCAGGACGCCTCGCCCCTGGCGGAATCCCATCGCCTTCGCGTGCTGCACCAGCTGGAGCGCAAGCTGCTCTGGCTCTCCGCCTGGATGATCCACAACGCCAACCACATCCGCCCGAACCGGGATGGGCTGAAGGTGGGCGGGCACCAGGCCTCCTGCGCCTCCTCCGTCTCCATCCTGGCGGCGCTGTATTTCGAGGTGCTGCGCCCGCAGGACCGGGTGGCGGTGAAGCCCCATGCGGGGCCGGTCTTCCACGCCATCAACTACCTCTTCGGCCGGCAGGAGCGGGAGAAGCTCGCGACGCTGCGGCAGTTCGGCGGCATCCAGCCCTATCCGAGCCGGGTGAAGGACGGGGCGGAGGTGGATTTCTCCACGGGCTCGGTGGGGTTGGGCGTGGCGCTGACCACCTTCGGCTCGCTGGTGCAGGATTATGTGCGCCTGCACGGCATCGGCCGGCCGGAGATTCCGGCGGGGCGGCATGTGGCGGTGGTCGGCGATGCGGAACTGGACGAGGGCAACATCTACGAGGCCCTGCTGGAGGGCTGGAAGCACGATGTCCGCAATGTCTGGTGGGTGGTGGACTACAACCGCCAGAGCCTGGACAGCGTGGTGCCCGACCGGCTGTTCGGCCGGATCGAGGGGCTGTTCCGCGACATGGGGTGGAACGTCGTCACCCTGAAATACGGCCGCAAGCTGGAAGCCGCCTTCGCGCGGGAGGATGGCGATGCGCTGCGCCGCTGGATCGATGACTGCCCCAACAGCCTCTATGCCGCGCTGACCTTCCAGGGGGGCGCGGCCTGGCGCAACGCGGTGCTGGCGGATCTCGGCCGGGTGGCGGGGGTGCGGGCCATCATCGACCCGCTGAGCGACGACGAACTGGCCGCGCTGATGACGAACCTCGGCGGCCACGACATCGAGACGCTGACGGAAGCGTTCCGGGCGCAGGATGCGGCGGGCGACCAGCCCACCTGCTTCATCGCCTACACCATCAAGGGCATGGGCCTGCCCTTCGCCGGGCACAAGGACAACCATGCCGGGCTGATGACGAAGGAGCAGATGGCGGCCTTCAAGACCGCCATGGGCATCCGCGACGGCCATGAATGGGACCGGTTCGAGGGGCTGGAGGTCCCGGCGCCGGAGGTCGAGGCCTTCCTGGCCGCCGTGCCCTTCGCCAGGCCCATCGCGCCGGAGGGACGCGCCCTGTCCGCGCCCCCGGTGAAGGTGCCGGCCGCCCTGCCATCGCCCCGCATCCCGCCGGGGCGGATGATGTCCACCCAGGCCGCCTTCGGCGAGATCCTGGCCGAGATCGGGCGCGGGCATGGGGAGTTCGGGCCGCTGGCGGAGCGGATCGTCACCACCAGCCCGGATGTCACCGTCTCCACCAATCTCGGCCCCTGGGTGAACCGGCGGGGCATCTTCGACCGGCACCTGAAGAACGACGTCTTCCGGGATGCCAAGCTGGCGAGTGCGCAGCGCTGGGGGATGGGGCCGGAGGGGCAGCACATCGAGCTCGGCATCGCCGAGCAGAACCTGTTTCTGCTGCTGGGCGCGCTGGGGCTTTCGCATTCCTTGAACGGGGCGCGGCTGCTGCCGATCGGGACGGTGTACGACCCCTTCGTGAACCGCGGGCTCGATGCGCTGATCTATGGCTGCTACCAGGATGCGCGCTTCCTGCTGGTCTCCACGCCATCCGGCCTGACGCTCGCGCCGGAGGGCGGGCAGCACCAGTCGGTGAACACGCCGCTGATCGGCATGGCGCAGGACCGGCTGGTGGCCTTCGAGCCCGCCTACGCGGATGAGTTGGCGGTGCTGATGCGCTTCGCCTTCGACCACATGCAGAAGCCCGATGGCAGTGCCGTGTGGCTGCGGCTGTCCACCCGCGCGCTGGCGCAGCCGGAACGCCGGCTGGATGCGGAAGGCGTGATCGCGGGCGGCTACTGGGTGGTGCCGCCGGCTTCGGGGGCGGAACTCGCGCTGTGCTACCAGGGGCCGGTGGCGCCGGAGGCGCTGGAAGCCTTCGAGGCGGTGCGGGAGGACGTGCCGGGGGCGGGGCTGATGGCCATCACCTCCCCCGACCGGCTGCACCAGGGCTGGCTGGCGGCGCGGCGCGATGGCGGGACCAGCGCGGTGGAGCGGCTGCTGGCGCCGCTGGCGCGCGATGCGGCGCTGGTCACGATCCTCGATGGGCATCCGGCGGCGCATGGCTGGCTCGGCGCCGTGCGGGGGCAGCGCGTGGTGCCGCTCGGCGTCGATCGCTTCGGCCAGGCGGGGGATATCCCGGACCTCTACGCGGCCTATGGGCTGGGGGCGGATGCCATCCTGGATGCCTGCGCGGCGGCGCTGCTCGGCCCCGCCGCGCCGGCGAGGCGCATTCGATGAGCGCGGATGGCGGCAAGCCCGCGCGGCGGGCGGTGGTGCGGCCGATTCCGGCCCTGGCCGGCAAGCCGGGGGTGGCGGGGCCGGGGGTGGCGCGGCCGGTGGCGGCCGCGCCGCCCCCGGTCCCGCCGCCCGCCCCGGCGGCCAAGCCGCCCCGCCCCGAACGGCAGCGGCGGCCGGGGGCCGCCGGCATCGCTCCCACGCCCGAGGATGTGCGCGCCTGCTACCGCATGTTCCTGGGGCGGGAGCCGGAGAATGACGGGGTGCTGGAACGGCACCTGGCGCAGGTCACCTCGGCCGGGGAGCTGGTGAACCGCTTCCTGCATTCCGACGAATACCGCGCCCGCAGCGGGCCGCGCGCGGAGCCGCGGCTGCCGATCGGCGCGCCGGCCCTGGCGATCGAGACCGCGGCCACGCCCAAGCAGCTGGCGGCGATGCTGGAGCGCACCGGCCGCTACTGGGACCAGGTGGGGCGGGAGGCGCCGCACTGGTCCGTGCTGACGCAGGACCGCTTCCGCCCGGACGCGATCAGCACCAGCATCGACACCTTCTACGCCACCGGCATCGCCGATGCGCAGCTGGTGGAGGGCGTGCTGACGCGGCACGGCATCACCCCCGAATCCCTGCCGGAGGCGGTGGAGTTCGGCTGCGGCGTGGGGCGCGCGACGCTCGCCCTGGCGCGGCTGTTCGACCGGGTGACGGGTTGCGACATCTCCCCCTCCCACCTCGCGCTGGCGGCGGAGCAGGCGGCGGCGCGGATCGTGGACAACGTCGCCTGGCACCGCAGCACCGTCGCATCCCCGATGCCGGCGGGGGCGGGGTGGGATTTCTGGTTCAGCCGGATGGTGCTGCAGCACAACCCGCCGCCGGTCGCGGCGCATCTGCTGGCGATCGCCTTCGCGGGGCTGCGGCCGGGCGGCGTCGCGATGTTCCAGATGGCCACGCACCGGATGGGCTACGGCTTCGCCATCGAGGCCTACCTGGCCGATGGCGCCGGGCCGCCGGGGATGGAGGTGCATATCCTGCCCCAGCCCGCCATCTTCGCCCTGGCGCGGCAGACGGGGCTGGAGGTGCTGGAGGTGCGGGAGGACACGCATGTGGTCACCGCGGACCCGGTGAACTGGCTGAGCAACCTCTTCGCCTTCCGCCGCCCGGCCGGCTGAGCGGGGCGGGCCATCGGGGGGTAGCGGGAGGGGGCCGCGGCGCGGTATCCAGCGGCCCGCGCGGGCGTGGTGGAACGGTAGACACGCTGGATTTAGGTTCCAGTGGCGCAAGCCATGGGGGTTCGAGTCCCTCCGCCCGCATGATTTCGTTGCCTTTCCCTCAGGCGCCGGGCGGCCGCATCCGCGGCCTTGGCCCGCCGCACTGGCGGCGGGCCGCATTCGCGGCCTCGGCCGGCTTCGTCGGCCGCAGGTCACTCCAACCCCCGTTGGTGCAAGCCCCCCATTGCCGCCGCGCCCCCAAGCCGCTAGGGGGGCGGGCTTCCAGCGTGCCGCGCATCCGGGCCACCAACGACCCGGGGCGCCCTCAGGATAAAGAAGGTCCGAAATGCAGGTCACCGAGCTTCCCGCAGAGGGGCTGAAAAGGGCGTTCCAGGTCGTCGTTCCGGCGGCGACCCTGGCGGAGCGCCGTGACAAGCGGCTGAAGGAACTTGGCGCCGACCTGCGCCTGCCCGGCTTCCGCCCCGGCAAGGTGCCGGCCGCCGTCGTCAAGCAGCGCTACGGCACCGCCGTGTCCGGCGAGGTGCTGGAGCAGTCGGTGGACGAATCCATGCGCCAGCTGCTGACGGAGCGCGGCCTGCGCCCGGCCATGCAGCCCAAGGTGGACCTGGTGAACTACAGCGACGGCGCCGACCTGGAATACAAGGTCGAGCTGGAGCTGCTGCCCGAGATCCCGATGCCGGACTTCGCGGGCATCGCGCTCGACCGCCAGAAGGCGGTGCCGGGCGATGCGGAGGTCGATGGCTTCCTCGACACCATGCGCGGGCGCCTGGCGACCACCGAGGACGTGGCGGAAGCCCGCCCGGCCGCGAAGGGCGAGGTGCTGGTCTGCGACTTCGAAGGCCGCCTGAAGAACGAGGATGGCAGCCTGGCCGAGCCCTTCCCGGGCGGCACCGCGGCCGACATGCCGATCGAGGTCGCGGGCGATGGCTTCATCCCCGGCTTCACCGAGCAGCTGGAAGGCATGACGCCGGGCGAGAAGAAGGACATCTCCGTCAGCTTCCCGGCCGAATACGGATCGGCCGAGCTGGCCGGCAAGGACGCGGTCTTCGCCATCACGGCCAAGTCGCTGAAGACCAAGGTGCTGCCGGAGGTGAATGACGAATTCGCCAAGCGCCTGGGCCTGGAGGACGTGGCCGCGCTGCGCAACACGGTGACGGAGAACCTGCAGCGCGAATACGATTCGCTGGCGCGGCTGAAGGTGAAGCGCCAGCTGCTGGACGCGCTGGCGGAGCGGGCGAGCTTCGAGGTGCCGGCCGGCATGGTGGAGGGCGAGTTCGCCCAGATCTGGCAGCGCGTGGAGCAGGACCTGAAGGCCGGCAAGCTCGACGCCGACGACCAGGGCAAGGACGAGGACACGCTGAAGGCGGATTACCGCGCCATCGCGGAGCGCCGCATCCGGCTCGGCCTGCTGCTGAGCGAGATCGGCCGCACCAACAACATCCAGGTGACGAACGAGGAGCTAGGCGCCGCGATGCGCCAGGAGGCCTCCCGCTACCCGGGGCAGGAGAAGCAGGTCATCGAGTTCTTCCAGAAGAACCCGCAGGCGGTCGAGAACCTCCGCGCGCCGATCTTCGAGGAGAAGGTGGTCGATTTCGTGCTGGAGCTGGCCAAGGTGAACGAGACGACGATCACCCCGGCGGAGCTGACCGCGCAGGCGGCGGAGGCCGCCTGACCAGGCGGGGCCATCGGCACGGCGGCGGGCGGCGTCCCTCGGGGCGCCGGGCCCTGCGCATGAACGGGGTCGGCGCCTTGGCGGGTGCCGGCCCCGCTTGCGTTCCGGCGGGCGGCATCCCATCTGCGCGCGCCTGGACGATGCCGGGAAGTGGTTGGGGAAATGCAGCAACAGGGGGGCTTTGCGCGTCGCCCTGGTTTCCCCACATTAATATCAATCGTAGAGAATCGCCTTCGAGGGCAGGCCCCGTGACGGGCCTGTGCGTTGGCTGCAGCCCCGCCGGCGGCGGGGCATGAAAGGGACCACCATGCGGGACCGCGATCCGGTCGAGATCTACAACAACTCCCTCGTCCCGATGGTCGTCGAGCAGACGGCACGGGGCGAGCGGGCCTACGACATCTATTCGCGCCTGCTGAAGGAGCGGATCATCTTCCTCACCGGCCCGATCTACGACCAGGTGGCGTCGCTGATCTGCGCGCAGCTGCTGTTCCTGGAAAGCGAGAACCCGAACAAGGACATCGCCTTCTACATCAACAGCCCGGGCGGCGTGGTGACGGCGGGCCTCGCGATGTACGACACCATGCAGTACATCCGCAGCCCGGTCTCGACCGTGTGCATCGGCATGGCGGCCTCCGCCGGCAGCCTGCTGCTGACCGCCGGCGCCAAGGGCAAGCGCTACGCCCTGCCGAACAGCCAGGTGATGATCCACCAGCCCTCCGGCGGCGCGCAGGGCCAGGCGACGGACATCGCCATCCAGGCGCGCGAGATCCTCAAGACGCGCGAGCGGCTGAACCGGATCTACGTGCACCATACCGGCCAGGAACTGGCCGAGATCGAGGCGAAGATGGAGCGCGACACCTACATGACGGCCGAGGAAGCCCGGGATTTCGGGCTGATCGACCAGGTGGTGGAACAGCGCCCGGCACCGCCCGTGGAAGCGCCGAAGAGCTGATCGCGCATCCTCGCCCGAGCCAGGGATACCAGGGGAACAGGGGCGGGAACGGGCCCTTCGGGTTTCGTTCACGTCTTGTTTCTGATCTGCCCCTTGGTTCAGGGTTATGCTTTCCCCCGCCGCGAGGCGGGGCTACATTCACCCGTTGCCGCTCCCCAGCCGGGGGGTGGGCGTCCCGCGCCGTCAGCCTGCCAGGCGACCGGGGCATGAGGCTTTCGGAGCGCGCATGAGCAAGTCCGGCGACTCGAAGAATACCCTGTACTGCTCGTTCTGCGGGAAGTCGCAGCACGAGGTCCGGAAGCTCATTGCCGGACCGACCGTGTTCATCTGCGACGAGTGCGTCGAGCTGTGCATGGACATCATCCGCGAGGAGCACAAGACGCACCTCGTGAAGTCCCGCGATGGCGTGCCCACGCCGCGCGAGATCTGCAAGGTGCTGGATGACTACGTCATCGGCCAGGACCATGCGAAGAAGGTCCTCAGCGTCGCGGTGCACAACCACTACAAGCGGCTGGCGCATGGCGGGAAGTCCGGCGACATCGAGATCGCGAAGTCCAACATCATGCTGGTCGGGCCGACGGGCTCGGGCAAGACGCTGCTCGCGCAGACGCTGGCCCGCATCCTCGACGTGCCCTTCACCATGGCCGATGCGACGACGCTGACCGAGGCCGGCTATGTCGGCGAGGATGTGGAGAACATCATCCTCAAGCTGCTGCAGGCCGCCGACTACAATGTGGAGCGCGCGCAGCGCGGCATCGTCTATATCGACGAGGTCGACAAGATCAGCCGCAAGTCGGACAACCCCAGCATCACGCGCGACGTGAGCGGCGAGGGTGTCCAGCAGGCGCTGCTGAAGATCATGGAAGGCACCGTCGCCTCCGTCCCCCCGCAGGGCGGGCGCAAGCATCCGCAGCAGGAATTCCTGCAGGTGGACACGACGAACATCCTGTTCATCTGCGGTGGTGCGTTTGCGGGACTGGAGAAGATCATCGCGGCGCGGGGCAAGGGCTCGGGCATCGGCTTCGGGTCCGAGGTGCGGGCGCCGGATGAACGGCGCACGGGCGCCATCCTGCGCGAGGTGGAGCCGGAGGACCTGCTGAAGTTCGGGCTCATCCCCGAATTCATCGGCCGCCTGCCCGTGGTCGCGACGCTCGAGGACCTCGACGAGAAGGCGCTGATCGAGATCCTGACCAAGCCCAAGAACGCGCTGGTGAAGCAGTACCAGCGGCTGTTCGAGATGGAGGGGGCGAAGCTCACCTTCACCGAGGACGCCATGCGGTCCGTCGCGACGCGCGCCATCCAGCGCCGTACCGGCGCCCGCGGCCTGCGGTCCATCATGGAGAGCATCCTGCTCGGCACCATGTTCGACCTGCCGGGGCTGGAGGATGTCGAGGAAGTGGTGGTGAACCGCGAGGTGGCGGAGGGCCGCGCGAGCCCGCTGTTCATCTACGGTGAACGCCCTGTGGAGCAGACTAGCGCCTGATCGGGCGCCAGGACTGCGCTGACGATGACCGGTCCCCAGAAGCTGGCGCCGGCGGTCCGTTCAGGAAGGCGCTGCCAGCATGGCAGGCCCGCCTTGTGGCCGCGGAGCAGGGGACCCATCTGGATGACAACCCCGTGGCGCCGGGGCCCGTGCCGATAACCAGGGCCCCCGTGGTGGGATCGTCCTGGGGGCGGACCCCGCGCCGACTGTCCTGAGTGAGGTCCGACATGGCGGCCAATCCCACCCAACCCGCGCGCGGCGAACTGCTTCCCGTCCTGCCGCTGCGCGACATCGTCGTCTTCCCCCACATGATCGTGCCGCTCTTCGTAGGGCGCGAGAAATCCGTCCGCGCGCTGGAAGCGGTGATGCGCGACGACAAGCAGATCCTCCTCGTCGCGCAGAAGAACGCGGCGCAGGACGATCCGAGCGTGGACGACCTCTACCAGGTCGGCACCGTCTCCACCGTGCTGCAGCTGCTGAAGCTGCCGGACGGCACGGTGAAGGTGCTGGTGGAGGGCGGGCGCCGCGCGAAGATCGCCGCCTACAAGGGCACCGACCCGTATTTCGAGGCCTTCTCCGAGGTTGCGGAGGACCCGGCTTCCGAGGCGCGGGAGCTGGAGGCGCTGGCGCGCACCGTGGTCGCGCAGTTCGAGCAGTACATCAAGCTCAACAAGAAGATCGCGCCGGAGGTGCTCGTCTCGATCAACCAGATCGAGGAGCCGGCCAAGCTGGCCGACACGGTGGCGAGCCACCTGAACCTGAAGATCGCCGAGAAGCAGGAGCTGCTGGAGATCGTGGGCGTGGGCCCGCGGCTCGAGCGCGTCTTCGCGCATATGGAATCGGAGATCGGCGTCCTGCAGGTGGAGAAGCGCATCCGCAGCCGCGTGAAGCGGCAGATGGAGAAGACGCAGCGCGAGTACTACCTGAACGAACAGCTCAAGGCGATCCAGAAGGAGCTGGGCGAGGGCGAGGACGGCAAGGACGAGACCGCCGAGCTCGAGAAGAAGATCAAGGAGACCAAGCTCTCCAAGGAAGCGCGCGACAAGGCGATGGCGGAGCTGAAGAAGCTCAAGACCATGTCGCCCATGTCGGCGGAAGCGACGGTGGTGCGCAACTACCTCGACTGGATCCTGTCGATCCCCTGGAAGAAGAAGACCAAGATCCGCAACGACATCGAGGCGGCGGAGAAGGTGCTGGACGCCGACCACTACGGGCTCGAGAAGATCAAGGAACGGATCATCGAGTACCTGGCGGTTCAGTCCCGCAGCCCGAAGATCCGCGGCCCGATCCTGTGCCTGGTGGGCCCGCCCGGCGTGGGCAAGACCTCGCTCGGCAAGTCCATCGCCAAGGCGACGGGGCGGAACTTCGTGCGCATGTCGCTCGGCGGCGTGCGGGATGAGGCGGAGGTGCGCGGCCACCGGCGGACCTACATCGGCTCCATGCCCGGCAAGGTCGTGCAGGGGATGAAGAAGGCGAAGTCCTCCAACCCGCTCTTCCTGCTGGACGAGATCGACAAGCTGGGCGCCGACTGGCGCGGCGACCCGTCCTCCGCCCTGCTGGAGGTGCTGGACCCCGAGCAGAACGGCACCTTCAACGACCACTACCTGGAGGTGGACTACGACCTCTCGGACGTGATGTTCGTGACGACCGCCAACAGCCTGCGCATGCCGCAGCCGCTGCTGGATCGCATGGAGATCATCCGCATCCCCGGCTACACCGAGGATGAGAAGGTCGAGATCGCCAAGCGCCACCTGATCCCGAAGGTCAGCGAGGCCAATGGCCTCAAGGCCGGGGAGTGGACGATCAGCGAGGACGCGCTGCGCGACATGGTCCGCTACCACACGCGGGAAGCGGGCGTGCGCAACCTGGAGCGCGAGCTGGCCGGCATCGCCCGCAAGGCGGTGAAGGAGATCGTCTCCAAGAAGGCGAAGAAGGTCGCGGTCACGGTCAAGAACCTCGACAAGTTCGCGGGGGTGCGGAAGTTCCGCTACGGCGAGGCCGAGGCGGAGGACATGGTCGGTGTCGTCACCGGCCTGGCCTGGACGGAAGTGGGCGGCGAGATCCTGACGATCGAATCGGTCGTGGTGCCCGGCAAGGGCGCGACCAAGACGACCGGCAAGCTCGGCGACGTGATGCAGGAGAGCGTGAGCGCGGCCATGAGCTATGTGCGCTCCCGCGCGCCGAGCTTCGGGCTGAAGCCGACGCTGTTCGAGAAGCGCGACATCCATGTGCATGTGCCGGAAGGCGCGACGCCCAAGGATGGGCCTTCCGCGGGCATCGCCATGGCGACGTCCATCGTCTCGGTCCTCACGGGCATTCCCGTCCGCAAGGATGTGGCGATGACCGGGGAGATCACGCTGCGCGGCCGCGTGCTGCCGATCGGCGGGTTGAAGGAGAAGCTGCTGGCGGCGCTGCGGGCTGGCGTCACCACGGTGTTCATCCCGAAGGAGAACGAGAAGGACCTGGCCGAGATTCCGGACAGCGTGAAGAAGGGCCTCACCATCCTGCCGGTGAGCCATGTGGATGAGGTGATCTCCAAGGCGCTGGTGCGGGCGCCGGAGGCGATCACCTGGGAAGAGCCGCCGGAGGCGCCGCCCGCGGCCGCGTCCGGCGCGGCGGGGGATGGTTCGGCCGTCCGGCCGCACTGACCAACCCGGCCTGGGTGGAGGGGGCGCGCATCGGGGACGGTGCGCGCCCTTCGCTTGTCTTGTTGGCGCGTCTGGGATTTGTCTCACGCCGTTGCGCGGGGCCGCGGATTCCGTGGGTTTTGCGCCTCACCCTGCGCGGGAATGGCGGATATCCGCCAATTATCGGGGCGGGCGGCGTTGACGCCGCGGAAAGGCGCCTCCTAGTGTGCCCGCGAGGCGCCGGCAGAGTCGTGCTGGCTGGCCATCGAATGTCGTCACACAGGAACCTGAAGGGGGGTCCCACATGAACAAGCAGGATCTGGTCGCCGTTGTTGCCGAGGCCGGCGATCTGCCGAAGGCGAAGGCCGGCGATGTGCTGGATGCGGTCTTCGACGCGATCACCAAGGCGCTGAGCAAGAAGGACGGCGAAGTGCGCCTGGTCGGCTTCGGCACCTTCTCGACCTCGAAGCGGAAGGCCGGCAAGGGCCGCAATCCGCGGACGGGCGAGGAGATCAAGATCCCGTCCTCCACGACGGTGCGCTTCAAGGCCGGCAAGGGCCTGAAGGACGCCGTGAACTGAGTTTCCCGGCCATCGGGAAGCGGGAAGGGGGCTGGTCCGCAGGGACCGGCCCCTTTTCGTTTGGGCGCGCCTAGCGTAGGGGACGGGCGAGGGGCGCTTAGCTCAGAGGTAGAGCGGCTGCTTTACACGCAGTTGGTCGGCGGTTCGATCCCGTCAGCGCCCATTCCTTCCCGCCGAAGGCGGGAAGGAATCCGCCGGAGGCGGTGAGAAGCGACCTGCGCGGCACCGCCGCGCAGCGCGGCACGTAACCGGCGATGTCCCTTGGGCCACCAGGCGAGGCGGTGAGAAGCGACCTGCGCGGCACCGCCGCGCAGCGCGGCCCGCAACCGGCGATGTCCCTTGGGACGCCGGACGAGGTAGGCGGACGCGACGCTGCGGCCCCCCGCGCCCCCCGCAATTTTCCGGTCATCATCGAATCCGCGTGCCACAAGCAACGTCGCGAAGCGTCCACGTCGATCTGCCGGGCGCGTGCATTTCGGGCCCGGGGCGCGCTTGACACCCCCCCTCCGCCCCCGTATTTCTCTCCCACCAGTCGCGTGCGGGTGTAGCTCAGTTGGTTAGAGCGCCGGCCTGTCACGCCGGAGGTCGCGGGTTCGAGCCCCGTCACTCGCGCCACGCGACTGGTTTTCCCAACATTCCGACTGAGTTGGCGCGCTGGCCTCCGGGAAATCCGGATGTCGTGGCGCCTGTTTCCGTTTTGCGAACCACCGCATGTCAAGACTGCCATGATGCGCTGCACCCTATGGCGGAGCGCGTCGGGCGGGTCTAATCTGCCCCTGCTGCGATGCGGCATGGGACGGGGGCCTGCGGGACTACGCGGGAAGCCCCCCCATCTCGCACATGCAGAAAACCCCGGTGCCTCAATGCCGGGGATTGAGGCAAGGCAAAGGGTGCCGTGGCATGACCCAGCCCATGTTGGCTGAATACTTCCCGATCCTCGTGTTTCTGGGGATCGCGGCCGCCATCGCCTGCGCGATGGTGGGCGGGGCGCTGCTGGCCGCGCACCAGAAGCCGGACCCGGAAAAGCTCTCGGCCTATGAATGCGGCTTCGAGCCCTTCGACGACACGCGCCGGCGCTTCGACGTGCGGTTCTACCTGGTCGCCATCCTGTTCATCATCTTCGACCTGGAAGTGGCCTTCCTGTTCCCCTGGGCCGTGACGCTGAACGAGATCGGCTGGTTCGGCTTCCTGTCGATGATGGGCTTCCTCGGCGTGCTGACGGTCGGCTTCATCTACGAGTGGCGCAAGGGCGCGCTCGATTGGGAATGATGGCGCGGCTTCGCACCAATTTCAGGGGGCGCCGGCGGGGCGCCCGGAGATCGGCATGAGCGGTTCGAACACACAGGACATCGCCTGGAACCGGGAGGCGCTGCCCCCCGGCCCGGCGCAGGATGCCGTGGTCAAGGGCATCACCGGCGAGATCGAGGAAAAGGGCTTCGTCATCGCCAACCTCGACAAGGTGGTGAACTGGGCCCGCACGGGCAGCCTCTGGCCGATGACCTTCGGCCTGGCCTGCTGCGCGGTGCCGATGATCCACGCCTATATGGCGCGCTACGACCTCGACCGCTTCGGCATCATCCCGCGCGGGTCGCCGCGGCAGTCCGACGTGATGATCGTGGCGGGCACGCTGACCAACAAGATGGCCCCGGCGCTGCGAAAGGTCTACGACCAGATGAGCGAGCCGCGCTGGGTGATCAGCATGGGCAGCTGCGCGAATGGCGGCGGGTACTACCACTACAGCTACGCGGTGGTGCGCGGCTGCGACCGCGTGGTGCCCGTCGATGTCTACGTCCCGGGCTGCCCGCCGACGGCGGAGGCGCTGGTCTACGGCATCCTGCAGCTGCAGAAGAAGATCCGCCGGACGGGGACCATCCTCCGTGGCTGAGGCGAGCGCGATGCACGAGCTGGGTGCGACCATCGCGGCGGCGGCCGGCCCCGCGGTGCAGGAAGTCTTCGTGGAGCGCGGGCAGGAGCTGGTTCTGCGCGCGACGCGGGAGATGATCGTGCCGCTGATGGCGATGCTGCGGGACGATCCGCGCTTCGCCTTCGAGCAGGTGATGGACATCTGCGGCGTGGACTTCCCCGAGCGCGCGGAGCGCTTCGAGGTCGTCTACAACCTGCTGAGCCTGGCGCTGAACCAGCGCGTGCGCGTCATTGTCTCGACCGACGAGGCGACGCCGGTGCCGAGCGTGGCGGGCGTGTGGCCCGCCGCGACCTGGTATGAGCGCGAATGCTGGGACATGTACGGCGTCGTCTTCGCGGGGCTCACGGATCTCCGTCGCCTGCTGACCGACTACGGCTTCGAAGGCCATCCGCTGCGCAAGGATTTTCCTCTCACTGGCCATGTCGAGGTCCGGTACGACGAGGAGCGGAAGCAGGTGGTCTATGAGCCCGTCTCGCTGACGCAGGATTTCCGCAACTTCGATTTCCTCTCGCCCTGGGAAGGCATGACGACGCTGCCCGGCGACGAGAAGGTGTATCTGATCCGCGAGGAACGCGGGCAGATCGAGGGGCCGAAAGCATGAGCACCGAGCTTGTGAGCGGGCTGCCGCTGCCCGGCGGGTCCGAGGATTCGGGCCACCATCAGAAGCTGTTCGACGCCGACACCCACACCATCAATTTCGGCCCGCAGCACCCGGCCGCGCACGGCGTGCTGCGCCTCATCCTGGAGATGAAGGGCGAGGTGGTGGAGCGTGCCGATCCGCATATCGGCCTGCTGCATCGCGGCACCGAGAAGCTGATGGAGTACAAGACGTATCTCCAGGCGATGCCCTACATGGATCGCCTCGACTACGTCTCCCCCATGTGCATGGAGCACAGCTGGGTGCTGGCGGTGGAGAAGCTGCTCGGCATCGAGAATGACGTGCCGGAGCGCGCGCGCTGGATCCGCACCATGTTCGCGGAACTGACGCGCATCCTGAACCACCTGCTGAACGTCACGACCTATGCGCTCGACGTCGGCGCCATCACGCCGTCGCTCTGGGGCTTCGAGCAGCGCGAGCATCTGCTGGAATTCTACGAGGCGACGGGCGGCAGCCACTACCACGTGAACTACTTCCGCGCCGGCGGCGTGGCGAAGGATCTTCCGGCCGGGCTGGAGGATCGGATCGGCAAGTGGTGCGACCAGTTCCCGGCCTTCCTCGACGACCTCGAGGGCCTGCTGACGAACAACCGAATCTTCAAGCAGCGCACCGTCGATATCGGCGTGATGACGGCGGAACAGGCCATGGCCTGGGGCTTCAGCGGGCCCTGCCTGCGCGCCTCCGGCTGCGCCTGGGACCTGCGGAAGTCGCAGCCCTATGAGAAGTACGGCGAGCTCGATTTCGAGATTCCCGTGGGCGTGCATGGCGACTGCTACGACCGCTACCTCGTGCGCATGCAGGAGATGCGGCAGTCCCTGGCGATGGTGAAGCAGTGCCTGGCGAAGATCCGTCCGGGTGCCGTGAAGATCGCCGACAACAAGATCGCGCCGCCGACGCGCGGCGCGATGAAGCGGTCGATGGAAAGCCTCATCCACCACTTCAAGCTCTACACCGAGGGCTACCACGTGCCCGCCGGCGCGACCTACACGGTGACGGAAGCGCCGAAGGGCGAGTTCGGCGTCTACATGATCGCCGACGGCACCAACCGGCCCTACCGTGTGAAGATCCGCGCGCCGGGCTATGCGCATCTCCAGGCCATGGAGGCGCTTTCCAAGGGGCACATGCTGGCCGACGCCGTCGCCATCATCGGCAGCCTCGACATCGTCTTCGGGGAGATCGACCGGTGAGCGTCGAACAGCCCACGCACTTCGCCTTCGACGCGGAAAGCGAAGTGCAGATCAGCAAGGTACTGGCGCGCTATCCGGAAGCGAAGAAGGCCTCCGCCACCATCCCGCTGCTCTATGTCGTGCAGCGCCAGATGGGTCGCACCACGGGCAGCGCCTGGGTGCCGAATGTCGCGATGGATGAGATCGCGAAGCGCCTCGGCGTCGCGCCGATCCGCGTCTATGAGGTCGCGACCTTCTACTTCATGTTCAACATGAAGCCGATCGGGAAGCATCACCTGCAGCTCTGCGGCACCACGCCCTGCATGCTGCGCGGCAGTGACGATGTGATGCGCGCCTGCCATGACGCGGCGCATGTGAAGGTCGGCCAGACCAGCAGCGACGGGCTGTTCACGCTGACGGAGGTCGAGTGCCTCGGCGCCTGCGTGAACGCGCCGGTGCTGCAGGTGGATGACGACTATTACGAGGACCTGGACTACGACCGCACCGTCGCGCTGATCGAGGCGCTGAAGCGGGGCGAGCGGCCGAAGCCGGGCAGCACGATCGGTCGGCAGACCAGCGCGCCGGAAGGCGGACCGCTGACGCTGCTGGACGTGGCGGGGGAATAGGGCCATGGCGCTCGCCGACAAGGACCGGATCTTCACCAACCTCTACGGCATGCAGGATTGGCGCCTGGCGGCCGCGCAGCGTCGCGGCAACTGGGACGGCACCAAGGGCATCCTGGAGAAGGGCCGCGACTGGATCATCGAGGAGATGAAGTCGTCCGGCCTTCGCGGCCGCGGCGGCGCGGGCTTCCCGACCGGCATGAAGTGGTCCTTCATGCCGAAGCAGGCGAGCGAGCGGCCGCACTACCTCGTCGTCAATGCCGACGAGTCCGAGCCTGGTACCTGCAAGGATCGCGACATCATCCGCCACGATCCGCAGACGCTGATCGAGGGCTGCCTGATCGCCGGCTTCGCCATGGGCGCGCATGCCGGCTACATCTACATCCGCGGCGAATACTACAATGAGAGCGTCGTGCTCGAGGCCGCGATCCAGGAAGCCTATGACGCGGGGCTGATCGGCAAGAATGCCTGCGGCAGCGGCTGGGATTTCGACCTGTATGTCCATCGCGGTGCCGGGGCCTATATCTGCGGCGAAGAGACGGCGCTGATCGAGAGCCTGGAAGGCAAGAAGGGAATGCCGCGGCTGAAGCCGCCTTTCCCCGCCGCCGTTGGCCTCTATGGCTGTCCGACCACCGTGAACAACGTCGAGACCATCGCGGTGGTGCCGACGATCCTGCGGCGCGGCGCCGCCTGGTTCGCCAGCTTCGGCCGGCCGAAGAACAGCGGCACCAAGGTCTTCTGCATCCAGGGCCATGTGAACAAGCCCTGCAACGTGGAGGAGGAAATGAGCATCCCGATGCGGGAGCTCATCGAGCGTCATGCCGGCGGCGTGCGCGGGGGCTGGGACAATCTGCTCTGCGTCATCCCCGGCGGGTCCTCCACGCCGCTGCTGCCGAAGCACATCTGCGACGACGTGCTGATGGATTTCGATGCGCTGCGCGAGCACAAATCGGGCCTCGGCACCGCGGGCGTGATCGTGATGGACAAGTCCACCGACATCGTCCGCGCCATCGCGCGCCTGTCGCGCTTCTACAAGCATGAGAGCTGCGGCCAGTGCACGCCCTGCCGCGAAGGCATGGGCTGGGTCAGCCGCATGATGGACCGCATGGTCGAAGGCCGCGCGGATGTGGAAGAGATCGACGTGCTGGAGGAAGTGACAAGGCGCATCGAGGGCCACACCATCTGCGCGCTGGCCGATGGCGGCGTCTGGCCCGTGCAGGGCCTCATCCGGCATTTCCGCCCGGTCATGGAAGCGCGCATCGCCGAGTACAAGGCGAAGCATGCGCGCCCCTCCATGCCGATGGCGGCGGAGTAAGCGACGATGGCGAAGGTCACGGTCGACGGGATCGAGGTCGAGGTCCCGAACGGTGCCACTGTGCTGCAGGCGTGTGAGGCCGCGGGCAAGGAGATTCCTCGGTTCTGCTACCACGAACGCCTGAGCGTCGCGGGCAATTGCCGCATGTGCCTCGTTGAGGTGGAGAAGGCGCCGAAGCCGGTTGCGTCCTGCGCCTATCCCGTGGCTGACGGGATGGTGGTGAAGACGGACAGCCCGGTGGTGCGCAATGCGCGCCGCGGCGTCATGGAATTCCTGCTGATCAACCACCCGCTGGACTGCCCGATCTGCGACCAGGGCGGCGAATGCGACCTGCAGGACCAGTCCGTCTCCTACGGCATGGACAAGTCCCGCTACCGCGAGGCCAAGCGGTCGGTGAAGGACAAGAATATCGGGCCGCTGATCAAGACGATCATGACCCGCTGCATCCAGTGCACGCGCTGCGTCCGCTTCTCGGCCGAGGTTGCCGGGACGTCGGAGATGGGCGGCACGAACCGGGGCGAGAACCTGGAGATCGGCACCTATGTCGAGAAGGCGCTGACCAGCGAACTCTCCGGCAACCTGATCGACATCTGCCCGGTCGGCGCGCTGACCAGCCGGCCCTACGCCTTCGTCTCCCGCCCCTGGGAGCTGCGGAAGACGGATGGCATCGATGTGCAGGACGCGACCGGCACCAATATCCGCATCGACAGCCGCGGCCCGGAAGTGCTGCGCATCCTGCCGCGCATCAATGAGGATGTGAACGAGGAGTGGATGGCCGATCGCGGCCGCTTCTCCTTCGATGGCCTCAAGCGCAAGCGGCTCGACCGGCCCTGGCTGCGCGTCGATGGCAAGCTGAAGCCGGTGAACTGGCCGGAGGCGCTGGGCGCCGTGGCGGCGAAGCTGAAGGCGACCCCGGCGGATCGCATCGGCGCGGTGGCGGGTGACCTGGTGGATGCGGAGAGCGCCTTCGCGCTGAAGGCGCTGATGGCGGGGCTCGGTTCGGCGAACCTCGATTGCCGCCAGGATGGCGCGGCGATCGATGCCTCGCGCCCCGACTTCTACCGCTTCAACACGACAATCGCGGGGATCGAGGAGGCGGATGCGCTGCTGGTGATCGGCAGCAATCCGCGCACCGAGGCGCCCGTGATCAATGCGCGCATCCGCAAGCGGTGGTCGGCCGGGAAGTTCCCGATCGGGGTGGTCGGGCCGGCTGGTGTCGATCTTACCTACGGCTACGACCATGTGGGGGAGGGGCCTGCGACGCTCCGCTCCATGCTGGCCGGCACGCATCGCTTCATGGCGGTGCTGCGGGAGGCGAAGAAGCCGATGATCCTGCTGGGCCGCGGCGCGCTGGCGCGGCCGGATGGCGCGGCGGTGCTGGCGGCGGCCTGGGCCATCGCGCAGTCCTGCAACGCGCTGCGGGAAGACTGGCACGGCTTCAACCTGCTGCATCTGTTCGGCGGCCAGGTCGCGCCGCTGGCGATGGGCTTCCTGCCCGGCCAGGGCGGCAAGGACCTCGGCGCCATGCTGTCGGGCGGCGTGGATGCGCTGTGGCTGCTGGGCGCGGATGGGATCGACCCGGCCGCGATCGCGCCGGAGACCTTCGTGATCTACCAGGGCCATCACGGGGACCGCGCGGCCTCGCGCGCCGACGTGATCCTGCCGGGCGCGGCCTATACGGAGAAGGACGGCACCTACCTCAACACGGAAGGCCGGGCGCAGCGCAGCCGCATGGCGCTGCATCCGCCGGGCGAGGCGCGGGAGGATTGGCGCATCATCCGCGCCGCCGCGCAGGGCCTCGGCGTCGCGCTGGGCTTCGATGATCTCGGGCAGCTGCGCGCCGCGATGACCGCGGCGGTGCCGGCGCTGGCGGAGGGGTTCACCCGGTCCTTCTGCACGGACACGGCCGGGCCCGCCGGCGATGCGCAGGCGCTGGGCGATGCGCCCTTTGTCTCCGCGATCACGCAGTATCACCTGGCTGATGCCATCGCCCGCGCGTCGGATGTGATGGCCGAATGCGCCCGCACCTACGGCCCCGCGCCGGCGCTCGCCGCGGAGTAAGGAACGATGGAAGCCTTCCTCGCCACCCCCGTCGGCATCCTGGCGCTGACCGTCGCGCAGGCGATGGCGCTGCTGGTGCCGCTGTTGATCGGCGTCGCCTACCTGACCTGGGCGGAACGCAAGATCCTGGGCGCCATGCAGATGCGGAAGGGGCCGAATGTCGTCGGGCCCTTCGGCCTGCTGCAGCCCTTCGCCGACGCGCTGAAGATGCTGATGAAGGAGACCATCATTCCTTCCGGCGCGTCGCGCGCGCTGTTCCTGATGGCGCCGATGATCACCTTCATGCTGGCGATGCTGGCCTGGGCGGTGATCCCGGTGAATGATGGCTGGGCGATCGCCGACATCAATGTCGGCATCCTCTACCTCTTCGCCATCTCCTCGCTCGGCGTCTACGGCATCATCATCGCGGGCTGGGCGTCGAACTCGAAATACGCCTTCCTCGGCGCGCTGCGGTCGGCGGCGCAGATGGTGTCCTACGAAGTCTCGATGGGCTTCGTGATCGTGACGGTGCTGCTGTGTGTGGGGTCGCTGAACCTGACGGAGATCGTGCGGGCGCAGTCCACGGTGTGGTTCATCATCCCGCTCTTCCCGATGTTCGTGATCATGTTCATCTCCGCGCTGGCGGAGACGAACCGCGCGCCCTTCGACCTGCCGGAGGGTGAGTCGGAGCTGGTGGCGGGCTTCTTCGTCGAATACAGCTCGATGAGCTTCGCGCTGTTCTTCCTCGGCGAATACGCGAACATGATCCTGATGAGCGCGCTCATCACCATCCTGTTCCTGGGTGGCTGGCTGCCGCCGATGGCGATGGAGCCCTTCACCTGGATCCCGGGTCCGGTGTGGTTCATCCTGAAGATCTGCTTCTGCCTCTTCGTCTTCGTCTGGGTGCGCGCCACCTTCCCGCGCTACCGCTACGACCAGCTCATGCGGCTTGGCTGGAAGGTGTTTCTCCCGTTCAGCCTGGTGTGGCTCGTCATCACCGCCGCGGCGCTGAAGCTGTTCGGCTGGCTGCCGGCTGTCGGGTGAGGAGATAGGGATGCCCATGCTCGACCGCGTTGCCCGCAGCCTGCTGCTGACCGAGATCGTCTCGGGCATGGCGCTGACGCTGGGGCAGTTCTTCAAGCCGAAGGCGACGATCAACTACCCGCATGAGCGTTCGCCGCTGAGCGCGCGCTTCAAGGGGGAGCACGCGCTGCGCCGCTACCCCAATGGCGAGGAACGCTGCATCGCCTGCAAGCTGTGCGAGGCGATCTGCCCCGCCCAGGCCATCACCATCGAGGCCGAACCG
Source organism: Falsiroseomonas ponticola (assembly GCF_016805305.1). Lineage (GTDB taxonomy): Bacteria > Pseudomonadota > Alphaproteobacteria > Acetobacterales > Acetobacteraceae > Falsiroseomonas > Falsiroseomonas ponticola. Next base: position 311,248 of record NZ_JAERQN010000007.1, read on the forward strand.
CGGGATGACGGCAGCCGCCGCACCACGCGCTACGACATCGACATGACGAAGTGCATCTATTGCGGCATGTGCGAGGAAGCCTGCCCGGTGGATGCGATCGTCGAGGGGCCGAACCTCGAATTCGCGACGGAAACGCGCGAGGAGCTGCTCTACGACAAGGCCAAGCTGCTTGCGAACGGCGATCGCTGGGAAGCGATGCTGGCCGCGCGGCTCGAACTCGACGCGCCGTATCGCTGAGACGACCGCCCCGGTGACGGGGTGGATGGGGACGAGATGATGAACGCTACCGATCCCGGAGGGGCGCGATGATCGCCGCAGCCGCCTTCTACCTGTTCGCGGCCGTGCTGATCGCCAGCGCGGTCATGGTCGTGACCAGCCGCAACCCCGTGCACAGCGTGCTGTTCCTGATCCTGGCGTTCTTCAACGCGGCGGCGCTGTTCCTGCTGGCCGGGGCCGAGTTCCTGGCGATGATCCTGGTCATCGTCTATGTCGGCGCGGTCGCGGTGCTGTTCCTCTTCGTCGTCATGATGCTGGACGTCGACTTCTCCGCGCTGCGGGAAGGCTTCCAGCGCTATGCGCCGGTGGGCGGCGCGATCGGCCTGGTGCTCTTCGCGGAACTGGTCTTCGTCTTCGGCAGCTGGCGCTTCGCGGATGACGTGGGCGGGCTGCGGTTGAACCCGATGCCGGAGGGGGTGGACAACACCCGCGCCATCGGCCGCATCCTCTATACGGACCATGTCTGGCTGTTCCAGCTTTCGGGCCTGATCCTGCTGGTCGCGATGATCGGCGCCATCGTGCTGACGCTCCGCGGGCGCCCGGCCTCCAAGCGGCAGGACATCGCGGCCCAGGTGGCACGCAGCGGCAGCGTGAACCTGCGGCAGGTGCGCCCCGGCGCGGGCCTGGCCGAGATCGGGATCGAGCGGCCGCCGGTGGAGGCGCCGAAGCCGGTGAAGCAGGTCGAGCACCACGACCACGGGGGGCACCACTGATGCTGGCCGTCGGCCTCGCGCACTACCTGACGGTGGGCGCCATCCTCTTCGTGCTGGGCATCCTCGGCATCTTCCTGAACCGGAAGAACATCATCGTCATCCTGATGTCGGTGGAGCTGATCCTGCTCTCGGTCAACCTGAACCTGGTCGCCTTCTCGGCGCAGCTGGGCGACCTGACCGGGCAGATCTTCGCCATGCTGATCCTGACCGTGGCGGCCGCGGAGGCCGCGATCGGCCTCGCGATCCTGGTCATCTACTTCCGCAACCGCGGTACGATCGAGGTGGAAGACGTGTCCACCCTGAAGGGCTGAGCCGATGTATGTCGGTGCGATCTTCTTCCCGCTGCTCGGCGCCACCATCGCCGGGTTCCTCGGCCGCTGGATCGGCGACCGCGCGGCGCAATGGGCGACGGTCATCTGCATGGCCATCGCCGCGGCCTGCGGCATCAGCGCCTTCATCCAGGTGGCGCTGGGCCATGCGCCCGGCGTGGCGCCGCTCTTCACCTTCATCGATGTGGGCGGCTTCGAGGTGTCGTGGGCGCTGCGCTACGACACGCTGAGCGTCGTGATGGTGGCGATGGTCACCTTCATCTCGACCCTCATCCACCTCTACTCCGTGGGCTACATGTCGCATGACGCGACGATCCCGCGCTTCTTCGCCTACCTCTCCCTCTTCACCTTCATGATGCTGATGCTGGTGACGGCGGATAACCTGGTCCAGCTCTTCTTCGGCTGGGAGGGCGTGGGCCTCGCGAGCTACCTCCTCATCGGCTACTGGTACGAGAAGGACAGCGCGAACCGCGCGGCGATGAAGGCCTTCATCGTCAACCGCGTCGGCGACGTCTTCTTCATGCTCGGCCTGGCGCTGACCTTCTGGACCTTCCAGTCCGTCGAGTTCGACACGATCTTCGCGAGCGTGGAGCAGGCGCAGGCGCAGCGCTTCCTGGGGATGCCGGCGCTGGAAGTCATCGGCGTGCTGCTGTTCCTCGGCGCTTGCGGCAAGTCCGCGCAGCTCGGCCTGCACACCTGGCTGCCGGATGCGATGGAGGGCCCGACGCCGGTCTCTGCGCTGATCCATGCGGCGACGATGGTGACGGCGGGCGTCTTCCTGATGGCGCGCATGTCGCCGGTGATGGAATACGCGCCGACGGCGCTGGCCATCGTGACGATCGTGGGCGCCTCCACCGCGATCTTCGCCGCGACGATCGGCTGCGTGCAGAACGACATCAAGCGCATCATCGCGTATTCGACCTGCTCGCAGCTCGGCTACATGTTCTTCGCGGTCGGCGTGGGCGTGTACCAGGCGGCGGTCTTCCACCTCTTCACCCATGCCTTCTTCAAGGCGCTGCTGTTCCTGGGGGCCGGTTCCGTCATCCATGCGATGTCGGATGAGCAGGACATCCGGAAGATGGGCGGGATCTGGAAGAAGATCCCGGTGACCTACACCGTGATGTGGATCGGCAGCCTGGCGCTGGCGGGCGTGCCCTACTTCGCCGGCTACTACTCCAAGGACATGGTGCTGGAGGTTGCCTATGCCGCGCATAGCGGGCCGGGCATGTATGCCTTCGCCATGGGCCTGCTGGCCGCCTTCCTGACGGCCTTCTATTCCTGGCGCCTGCTGATCCTGACCTTCCACGGCGCGCCGCGGGCGGATCACCACACCATGGAGCATGTCCATGAGAGCCCGCTGGTGATGCTGGTGCCGTTGCTGGTGCTGAGCGTCGGCGCGGTCTTCACGGGCTACGTCTTCTACGACTTCTTCGTGGGCCACCACCAGGAAGCCTTCTGGAATGGCGCCATCTTCACCGGCCCCGACAACCATGTGCTGCACCACGCGCATGAGGTGCCGGCCTGGGTGCCGCTGGCGCCGACGGTCGCGGGCGTGGCGGGCATCGCGCTGGCCTATGTGCTGTACATGTTCGCGCCTGGCATCCCCGGGAAGCTGGCCGAGAGCTTCGGCGGGCTGTACCGCTTCCTGCTGAACAAGTGGTACTTCGACGAGCTGTATGACGCGATCTTCGTGAAGCCCGCCCAGGCGCTGGCGCGGGCCTTCTGGAAGACCGGCGACGTCAAGCTGATCGACGGCATGCCGAATGGTGCGGCCGCCCTGGCCGTGGATGCGGCGCAGGGTGCGGTGAAGCTGCAGACCGGGCGCGTGGCCAACTACGCCTTCACCATGATCATCGGCCTCGTGGCCTTCGTATCCCTCCTCCTGCTCGGGATGCCCCGATGAACGCCGCCGGCTTTCCCATCCTCAGCCTCGTCACCTTCCTGCCGCTGGCGGGGGCGCTGATCATCCTCTCCGTGCGCGGGGAGGAGGCGGTGGTGGCGCGGAATGCGCGCTGGACGGCGCTGTGGACCAGCCTGATCACGCTGGCGCTGTCGCTCGTGCTCTGGGTGCGCTTCGACAGCGCTTCCGCGGAGTTCCAGTTCGTGGAGCAGGCGGCCTGGCTGCCGGATTTCGGCGTCGGCTACCACATGGGCGTGGACGGCATCTCCGTGCTGTTCGTGCTGCTCTCCACCCTGCTGACGCCGCTCTGCATCCTGGCGTCGTGGGAGAGCGTGCAGTCCCGCGTGCGGGAATACATGGTCGCCTTCCTCGTGCTGGAAAGCATGATGATCGGCATGTTCTGCGCGCTGGACTTCGTGCTGTTCTACATCTTCTTCGAAGCCGTGCTGATCCCGATGTTCCTGATCATCGGCGTCTGGGGCGGCGCGCGGCGGGTCTATGCGGCGTTCAAGTTCTTTCTCTACACGCTGGCCGGCTCCGTCCTGATGCTGCTGGCGATCCTGGCGGTCTGGTACCAGGCCGGGACCACGGACATCCCGGTGCTGATGGAGCAGGCCTTCTCGCCGCGCATGCAGTTCTGGCTGTTCCTGGCCTTCTTCGCCTCCTTCGCCGTGAAGGTGCCGATGTGGCCGGTGCATACCTGGCTGCCGGACGCCCATGTGGAGGCACCGACGGCGGGTTCCGTCATCCTGGCGGGCGTGCTGCTGAAGATGGGGGCCTATGGCTTCCTCCGCTTCAGCCTGCCGCTGCTGCCCCAGGCCAGCGCCGACTTCGCGCCCTTCATGTTCGCGCTCTCCGTCATCGCGGTGATCTACACCTCCCTCGTCGCGCTGGCGCAGGAGGACATGAAGAAGCTGATCGCCTATTCCTCCGTCGCGCATATGGGCATCGTGACGCTCGGCATCTTCACCTTCACGGTGCAGGGGCTGTCGGGCGCGCTCTTCACCATGCTGAGCCATGGCGTCGTCTCCGGCGCGCTCTTCCTCTGCGTCGGCGTCCTGTATGATCGCGTCCATTCGCGGGAGATCGCGCGCTACGGCGGGGTCGCGAAGATCATGCCGGCCTATGCGCTGGTCTTCATGCTGTTCACCATGGCCTCCGTCGCGCTGCCCGGCCTGGCGGGCTTCCCGGGGGAGCTGCTGGTCATCGTCGGCGCCTTCAAGGTCAGCCCCTGGGTCGCGCTTGGCGCCTGCATGGGCATGATCCTGGGCGCGGCCTATGCGCTCTACCTCTACCGCCGCGTCGCCTTCGGGAAGATCACGCGCGATGACCTGCGTGCGCTGCTCGACCTCAGCCCGCGCGAATACGCGGTCTTCGCGCCGCTGATCCTGCTGACGCTCTGGATGGGGGTCTATCCCTCCTCCTTCCTCAACTTCTTCGAGGCAAGCGTGACGGCCCTCGTGACGCGGCATGAAGCCGCGCTCGGTGCCGCCCGCCTGGCCGGGATGTGAGCCCGATGAACTGGACCCTCGCGCTGCCGGAGATCGTGCTCGGCGTCTCCGGCCTGCTCATCCTCGCGGGTGGCGTCATCCCGAAGAAGGACACCTTCTTCCCCGTCTCCATGGCGGTGATCGGCGCATTGGTGCTGACCGCGGCGCTGGTGCTGGGCCAGTCGGAAGGCACCGCCTTCATGGGGCAGTACGTCTCCGACGGCTTCTCCCGCTTCGCCAAGGTGCTGATCCTGGCGGGCGCCGCGCTGGCGCTGGTGCTGGCGCTGGACTTCAACGCCAAGGCCGGGCTGGACCGCTTCGAATATGCGGTGCTGATGCTGTTCGCGGCGCAGGGCATGATGGTCATGGTCTCGGCCAATGACCTGATGAGCCTCTATATCGGGCTCGAGCTGCTCTCCCTCTCGCTCTACGTCATCGCCGCCTTCGACCGCGACAATCCCCGCAGCGCGGAGGCCGGGCTCAAGTATTTCGTGCTGGGTGCTCTGGCCTCGGGGCTGCTCCTGTACGGCTCCTCCCTCGTCTATGGCTTCGCGGGTACCACCAATTTCGACCGGCTGGCGGATGCGCTCTCGGCCGGGCAGGTCGGCATGGGCCTCATCATCGGCCTCGTCTTCGTGCTGGCCGGCCTCTGCTTCAAGATCAGCGCCGTGCCCTTCCACATGTGGACGCCCGATGTGTATGAGGGTGCGCCGACGCCGGTGACGGCCTTCTTCGCGACGGCACCCAAGATCGCCGCCATCGCGCTGCTGATGCGCGTCCTGGCCGGGCCCTTCGGCGACCTCTCCGCCCAGTGGCAGCAGGTGATCTGGTTCGCCTCCGCCGGCTCCATGCTGCTCGGCGCCTTCGCGGCGCTGACTCAGAAGAACATCAAGCGGCTGATGGCCTATTCCTCGATCGGCCATGTCGGCTACGCGCTGATGGGGCTGGCCGTCGCGACCGATGGCGGCTTCCGCGGCGTGCTCGTCTACATGGCGATCTACCTGGTCATGAACCTCGGCACCTTCGCGGTGCTGGTGGCGATGCGCCGCAACGGCCGCAGCCTGGAACAGGTGGATGACCTCGCGGGCCTCGGCCGGACGGACCCGGCCATGGCGCTCTGGATGGCGATCTTCATGTTCTCCATGGCGGGCGTGCCGCCGATGGCCGGCTTCTTCGGCAAGCTCTACGTCTTCCTGGCCGCGGTGCAGGAAGGCTTCTGGGTGCTGGCGCTGATCGGCGTCTTCACCAGCGTCGTCGGCAGCTACTATTACCTGCGCATCGTCAAGGTGATGTATTTCGACGCCGCCGAGGCGCCGCTCGATCCGCGCCCGGCGGGCGTGACGGTGGTGATGGCGGGGACGGGGCTGCTGACGCTGCTCTTCTTCCTGTTCCCGGCGCCGATCATCGCGGCCGCGCAGGCGGCTGTCGCTGCCCTGGCGGGATGACGCGCCGATGACGGCGCCCCCGGCCGGTTGGCGGCTGCGGGTGCATGAGAGCCTGGCCTCCACCACGGATCCCCTGCTGCGCCTGGCCGCGGCCGGGGAGCCGGAGGGGATCGCCGTGCTGGCGCTGCGCCAGACGGCGGGGCGGGGCCGGGATGGAAGGGCCTGGGAAAGCCCGGCGGGGAACCTCTACCTCTCCGTCCTGCTGCGGCCGGGCGGGCTGGCGCGCGACGCCGGGCAATGGGCACTGCTCTCCGCCGTGGCGCTGCATGACGCGCTGGCGCCGGATGTGCCGCCGGGCGCGGCCCTGGCCGCGAAATGGCCGAATGACCTGCTGCTGGATGGCGCCAAGGTCGCGGGCATCCTGACCGACAGCGCGGCGGATGCCGAAGGCCGGATCGAGTGGATCATCTTCGGCATGGGCGCCAACCTGGCGGTGGCGCCGGCGGTGCCGGGCCGGGCCACGGCCTGCCTGGCGCGGCCGGGGCAGCCGGCGCCGGAGCCGCGCGCCGTCGCTGCCCGGGTGCTGGCCGCGATCGACCATTGGCGGGGCGTGCTGGCGGCACAGGGCTTCGGCGCGATCCGGGAGGCCTGGGTCGCGCGCGGCCCGGCGATCGGCCAGGCACTGACGATGCGGGATGGCCGTGCGGGCACCTATGCCGGCCTGGCGGCGGACGGCAGCCTGCTGCTGGCCGGGGAGGGGCGCGTGCAGGCCCTGTCCTCCGGCGAGGTCGGCGGGGAGGCAAGGTAGGAAGCGATGCTGCTGGCGATCGATGCGGGCAACACCAATGTCGTCTTCGCGGTGCATGACGGGCATGAATGGCGCGGCCGCTGGCGCATCCGCACCGATGCGGAACGGACCTCCGACGAATACGCCGTCTGGCTGCTGACGCTGCTGGGCCATGCCGGGCTGAAGCCGCATGACATCGAACGCTGCGTGATCGGCACCGTCGTGCCGGCCGCGCTGTACAATCTGCGCCGCCTGTCCCGCGAATGGTTCGACTGCGAGCCGCTGGTGGCGCGCGCCAACCTCGACTGGGGTTTCGCCATCCGCGTCGATGCACCGCATGAGGTGGGCGCCGACCGGCTGCTGAACGCGCTGGCGGCGCATGAGCGCTACAGGGGGCCGCTGATCGTCATCGATTTCGGCACGGCGACGACCTTCGACGTGGTGGCGAAGGATGGCGCCTATCTCGGCGGCGTCATCGCGCCGGGCATCAACCTCTCGATCGAGGCGCTGCACCGCGCCGCGGCGCGGCTGCCGCGGATCGGCATCGGGCGGCCGCAGGCGGTGGTCGGGCGGAATACGGTGGCGGCGATGCAGTCCGGCATCTATTGGGGGTATGTCGGATTGATCGAGGGGATCGTCGCGCGAATCCGGGCGGAGCAGGAGGAAGCGGTGGATGATCGCCTGAAGGTGATCGCGACCGGCGGCCTCGCCCCCCTGTTTGCCGAAGGCACCACGGTGATCGAGACGACGGACCAGGATACCACCTTGGACGGGCTGCGCCTGTTGGCGCTGCGCAACCCCGCCCCCATCTTCACGCGGACCGCGCGACGCGACGACCCCTGAGGCGAGGGCTGCACCCAGCCCCCTCGGCCCGGCCAGCGTCGCGCCCCGAAACGACCAGGAGGCACCATCCGGCCCCGACCGAGGGGTCCGGGCGGATGGTTCGCTTCCAGAAGACGACGACTGAACCGACTGAGAACTGGAAGAACAACATGAATGGAGACCTGGCCTTCATCCCGCTCGGCGGGACGGGGGAGATCGGACTCAACCTCAACGTCTACCGATGCGATGGGGATCTGCTGGCGGTGGATTGCGGCCTCGGCTTCGGGGGGCCGGAGCATCCGGAGGTGGAGGTGATGGTGCCGGACCCCGCCTGGCTGGCGGAACGGCGCGACCGGCTGCAGGGCCTGGTGATCACGCATGCCCATGAGGACCATGTGGGCGCCGTCGCCCATCTGTGGCGGCAGCTGCGCTGCGAAATCTGGTGCACGCCCTTCGTCGCCGCGGTGCTGCGCCGGAAGCTGGGCGAGGCGGGGCTTGGCCCGCAGGTGAAGGTCAACGTGGTGCCGCCCGGCGGGCGGTTCGAGGCGGGCAGCTTCGACCTGGAGTTCCTGCGCGTCTCGCATTCCGTGCCGGAAGCGCAGGCGCTGGCGATCCGCACCCGCTACGGCAACATCCTGCACACCGGCGACTGGAAGCTGGACCCCCAGCCCCTGATCGGCCCGCCGACGGATGAGGCCGCCTTCGCCCGCTTCGGGGCGGAAGGCGTGCTCGCCATGGTCTGCGACAGCACCAATGCGCTGGTCGAGGGCCATTCGGGCAGCGAGGCCGAGGTTCGGCGGAACCTGACCGCCCTCATCAAGGGCATCAAGCGCGGCCGCATCGCCGTGACCTGCTTCGCGACCAACCTGGCCCGCGTCGAATCCGTGGCGGCCGCGGCGCGCGCGGCGGGGCGGGACGTGGCGCTGTTCGGCCGCAGCCTGCGCAACGCGGAAGCGGCGGCGCGGGAATGCGGCTACCTCCGCGACACGCCCCCCTTCCTGTCGGAGGAGGAGGCGGAGGACGTGCCCGACGACAAGCTGGTGGTGATCTGCACCGGCAGCCAGGGCGAGCCCCGCAGCGCCATGTCCAAGATCGCCGCCGACACCCATCCCCATATCTCGATGGGGGAGGGGGATACGGTCATCTTCTCCTCCCGCATGATCCCGGGGAATGAGCGGGCGATCCTGCGGGTGCAGGATGAGCTGAGCCGCGCCGGCGTCGATGTCATGACCGCCGATGACCACATGGTCCATGTCTCCGGCCACCCGGCGCGGGACGAGCTGAAGCGGCTCTACCAGCTGGTGAAGCCCAAATATTGCGTGCCCGTGCACGGCGAATGGCGCCACATGAACGAGCACGCGAACCTGGCGGAGAGCCTGGGCGCCATCGCGCATGTCATCGAGGATGGCGACGTGCTGCGCCTGGCGCCGGGGCCGGTGGAGACGGTGGAGAGCGTGCCGGTCGGGCGGCTGGCCATCGATGGCGACCGGCTGCTGCCGCTGGACGGCGATGTGCTGGCCGCGCGGAAGAAGATGCTGATGAACGGCGTCGTGGTGGCGAGCTTCGCGGTGGATGGCTCGGGCCGCGTGCTCGGCCAGCCGCAGATCTCGGCGCCGGGGCTGTTCGACGGCTTCGGGGAGGAGCCGGCGCAGATCGCCGCCGACCTGGCCCGGGCGGTGACGGAGATGCCGAGCGCCACGCGGCGGGAGGATGGGCTGCTGCGGGAAGCCGCGCGCAGCGCCGTCCGCAAGGCCGTCGGCCGGCGGCTGCGCAAGCGGCCCTCGGTCGAGGTGCATCTGCTGCGGGTCTGACGCGGCGGGACGGGATTCGCGGAGAGGTCAGGGATCATGGACTGGTTCACGGGAATCGTGACCTACCTGCTGCTGTGGTGGGTCGCGCTGTTCTGTGTGCTGCCGATCGGCGCGCGGCCGCGGGATTCGGAGCTGGAGGAGGGGGGCTGGCGCGGCGCGCCGGCCAACCCGCGGATCGGCCTGAAGGTGGTGGGCACCAGCGTGCTGGCGGCGGTGTTCTGGCTGGCGGCCTGGGGGCTGATGGCGACCGACTTCATCAGCTTCCGGGATGGCTGGTGGGCCTATGGCGGGCCGGAGCAGTCGAGCCCGATTCCGGGTGTGGCGCCGAGCCGTGCACAAAATTAAGGCGGCCAACCCGCCTCCCCGCGGGTGCCGCCCGTAAAACGCGCAGTTTTTTTCTGGAAGCCTGTTTTTTGGCTTCCGGTGGTGGCGTTTTCTGTTGTGCCACCTTGGTGTGCGGAGCCACATTGGGTCCAGGGAGAGGTTGATCCTCTCTCTGCCGTGTGACTGGCGTTTCCTCCCTAAACTCGGGCGGCACCTAAGGTGCTGCCCGTTTTTTTGTACCCGCGCCCCAGGCCGCTGGGAAGGGGTTTCTTAAGCCGCGGCGCGTTTTTTCGCTCTTTCCTTGCCGAAAACCGGGGTCGGCGCGAACATTTGTTGCTGCGGTGCAGCACGACAGGCCGTCCGGGGGGCGCCCTGTTCCCGTCCAGGCCCGGGCGGGCTAGGTATGCGGCCCCGACCTCCGCTGAGGATCTGCCCCTTGCGCCTCTCCCGTGCCTTCCTCCCCACCCTGAAGGAAACCCCGGCGGAGGCGACCATCGCCTCCCACCGGCTCATGCTGCGCGCGGGGCTCGTGCGGCAGACCTCGGCCGGCATCTATGCCTGGCTGCCGCTGGGCTGGCGGGTGCTGCAGAAGATCGAGCAGATCGTGCGGGAGGAGCAGGACCGCGCCGGCGCGCAGGAGATCCTGATGCCGACCATCCAGTCGGCCGACCTCTGGCGCCAATCCGGCCGCTACGACGCCTATGGGCCGGAGATGCTGCGCCTGCGGGACCGGCATGACCGCGAATGCCTCTACGGCCCCACCAACGAGGAGATGGTGACCGACATCTTCCGGGGCTACGCCAAGAGCTACCGGGACCTGCCGCGCAACCTCTACCACATCCAGTGGAAGTTCCGGGACGAGGTGCGGCCGCGCTTCGGCGTGATGCGCGGGCGGGAATTCCTGATGAAGGATGCCTATTCCTTCGACCTGACGAAGGAAGGCGCGCAGCACAGCTACCGGCAGATGTTCCTGGCCTACCTCCGCACCTTCGCCCGCATGGGGCTGAAGGCGGTGCCGATGCGGGCCGATACCGGGCCGATCGGCGGCAACCTGTCCCACGAATTCATCATCCTGGCGGAGACGGGGGAGAGCCAGGTCTTCGTCAGCCAGGACCTGCTGGACATGGACGCGCTGGCGAGCGCGCCCGACTACGGCGCGGACCTGGCGCCGGCCGTGGATGCCTGGACCAGCCACTACGCCGCGACCGAGGAGATGCACGACCCCGTCGCCTGGGAACAGGTGCCGGCGGCGAAGCGCGTCTCCGCCCGCGGCATCGAGGTGGGCCACATCTTCTATTTCGGCACCAAGTACTCCGCGACCATGGGGCTTTCCGTGCAGGGGCCGGATGGCAAGACGGTGGTGCCGGAGATGGGCAGCTACGGCATCGGCGTCTCCCGCCTGGTGGGCGCCACCATCGAGGCGAACCATGACGAGCAGGGCATCAAGTGGCCGGATGCGGTCGCGCCCTTCAAGGCCGTGGTGATCAACCTGAAGCAGGGCGACGCGGCCTGCGACGCGCTTTCCGAGCGCATGTACGCCGCGATTCCCGAGAGCCTCTATGACGACCGCAGCGAGCGCGCCGGCCCGAAATTCGCCGATGCCGACCTGATGGGGCATCCCTGGCAGGTCACGGTCGGCCCGCGCGGCGCGGCCGCCGGCGTGGTGGAGCTGAAGCGCCGCGCGACGGGGGAGAAGCAGGAAGTCTCGCCCGAGGATGCGCTCGCGAAAATCCTGGGCTGAGGATGTTCGGGGCGTTCGAACGCGCGGTCGCGCTTCGCTACCTGCGTGCCCGCAAGGGCGAGCGCTTCGTCTCCATCATCGCCGTCTTCTCGCTGGTCGGCATCGCGCTGGGCGTGGCCACGCTGATCATCGTCATGGCGGTGATGAACGGCTTCCGGCAGGACCTGATCGGCCGGATCATCGGGCTGAACGGCCACCTGATCGTGCAGCCCGCCAGCGGCAACCGGCTGCCGGACCATGCCGCGCTCATTGCGCGGCTCGGCGCGCTGCCGGGCCTGGTGCAGGTGGCGCCGATCGTCGAGGGACAGCTGCTGGTGACCAGCGAGGCCGGCGGCGCCGGCGGCGCGCTGGTGCGGGGCATCGCGCCCGCCGATCTGCGCGCGCGCACCACCATCGCCTTCTCCCTGCGCCGCGGCACGCTGGATGACTTCAAGGACCAGGATGCGCTGGTGATGGGCCAGCGCATGGCGATCCGCATGGGCGTGCGCGTCGGCGATCGCGTCAGCCTGGTGCTGCCGCAGGCGCGGGGGTCCGACTTCACCGCGGCGCCGAAGCTGCGCAGCTTCCAGGTCGTGGCGCTGTTCGATGTCGGCATGCCGGAATACGACAACCGGCACATCTTCATCCCGCTGGCCGCGGCGCAGGATTTCTTCGCGCTTGGCGATGCCGTCAGCCAGGTGGAGCTGCTAGTGGCGGACCCCGCGCAGGTGCGCGAGGTGACGGAGGCGGTGCGCGCCGCGCTGGCGGGCCAGCCGGTGCGGATCGCGGACTGGCAGGACGCCAACAGCACCATGTACGCGGCGGTGCTGGTGGAGCGGAACGTGATGTTCCTGATCCTGACGATGATCATCCTCGTCGCCGCCTTCAACATCATCTCCAGCCTTACGATGCTGGTGAAGGACAAGGGGCGGGACATCGCCATCCTGCGCACCGTGGGCGCGACGCGCGGCGCGGTGCTGCGCATCTTCCTGATCTGCGGCGGGTCCGTCGGCTGCGGCGGCACGCTGATCGGCTTCGTGCTCGGCCTGACCGTCTGCCTGAACTTCGAGAACCTGCGCGCGGGCGTGCTGGCGCTGCGGGGCACGCCCTTCTTCAGCCAGGAACTGCTCTTCCTCGCGCAGCTGCCCGCCGTGGTGGACCCGCGGGAGGTGGTGCAGGTGCTGGTGATGGGGCTCGGCCTGTCGCTGCTGGCGACGCTCTATCCCAGCTGGCGCGCGGCGCGCATCGATCCCGCCCAGGCGCTGCGGCATGGCTGAGGCGCGCGTCTTCGGCGCCTTCGAGCGCGCGGTCGCGATCCGCTACCTCTGGGCGCGGAAGGGGGAGCGGTTCGTCTCCGTCATCGCGGGCTTCTCCGTCATCGGCATCGCACTCGGCATCGCGACGCTGATCGTGGTGCTGAGCGTGATGGGCGGATTCCGGCAGGAATTGCTGGGGCGCATCCTCGGCCTCAACGGCCACCTCGGCGTCACCGGCGAACGCGGCACGGTCGAGAATTTTCCCGAGATCGTCGCGCGCATCCGTGCCCTGCCGATGGTGGCCTCCGCCACGCCCATCGTGGAGGGCCAGGTGCTGCTGACGAGCGATGGCGGCAGCGCGGCGGGCGGGCTGCTGCGCGGCATCGCGCCCGATGACCTGCGCGCCCGCCGCATCGTGGCGGAGAACATCCGCGCCGGGTCGCTCGCCGAGTTCCAGGGGGACGATGCCATCCTGATCGGCGTCGGCCTGGCGCGGCGGCTTTCCGTGGGCGTCGGCGATCGCGTCACCGTCGTCTCCCCCATCGGGCGAGTCACGGTCTTCGGCACCGTGCCGCGGCTGCGCGCCTATCGCGTCGCCGCCATCTTCGAGGTCGGCATGCAGGATTACGACGCCGGCTTCACCTTCGTGCCGCTGCCCGCCGCGCAGACCTTCTTCCAGATGCCGCGGGCCGCGACGCTGGTGGAGGTGCACCTCCGCAACCCCGACCAGGTGACGGAAGCGGCGCAGGCCATCCGCGCCGCGGCTGGGCAGTCGCTCCGCATCACGGACTGGCAGGACGCCAATAGCGGCTTCTTCCAGATCGTGCAGGTGCAGCGGAACGTGATGTTCCTGATCCTGACGCTCATCATCCTCGTCGCCGCCTTCAACATCGTCTCCAGCCTGACGATGCTGGTGAAGGACAAGGGGCGGGACATCGCCATCCTGCGCACCATGGGCGCGGGACGCTTCGCGGTGCTGCGCATCTTCCTGCTGTGCGGTGCCGCGATCGGCGGGCTCGGCACCGTCCTCGGCTTCGGGCTCGGGCTGCTGTTCTGCGCCAATATCGAGAGCATCCGCCAGGCGCTGATGGCGGCCACGGGCACCACCGTCTTCGACCCCAATGTCTATCTGCTGACGCAGATCCCCGCGGTGGTGGACCCGCATGAGGTCGTGCAGGTCCTCGCCCTCGGCTTCGGCCTCTCCCTGCTGGCGACGATCATCCCGAGCTGGCGCGCCGCCAGGCTCGACCCCGTGGAGGCGCTTCGGAATGAGTGAGCCCGCGCTCCGCCTGGCCGGCGTCGTGCGCCGCTTCCGCACGGAAGCCGGCGAACTGCCCGTGCTGACCGGCGCCGACCTGTCGCTGGTGCCCGGGGAGATCGTGGCCCTCGTCGCGCCCTCCGGCACCGGCAAATCCACCCTGCTGCACCTGGCGGGGCTGCTGGAGAAGCCCGACGGGGGCGAGGTCTTCTTCAACGGCCAGGCGGCCGGCACCCTCTCCGACGATGCGCGCACGGCCATCCGGCGCCAGGGCATCGGCTTCGTCTACCAGTTCCACCACCTGCTGCCGGAATTCTCGGCCGCGGAGAACATCATCCTGCCCCAGCTCGCCGCCGGCACGCCGCGCCGCGCCGCGACCGAACGCGCCCACGCGCTGCTCGCCCGCTTCGGCCTGGCGAAGCGGGAAGACCACCGGCCCGGCAAACTCTCCGGCGGCGAACAGCAGCGCGTCGCCATTGCCCGGGCGCTGGCCAACCATCCCCGCGTGCTGCTGGCGGACGAACCCACCGGCAACCTCGACGTGGAAACCGCCGACCGCGTCTTCCACGAACTGCTCGACGCCGTGCGCACCGAGGGCATGGCCGCCCTCATCGCCACCCACAACCCCGACCTGGCCGCGCGCATGGACCGCGTGGTGACGCTGCGGGGGGGGAAGATCGAGCAGGCGTAGGCGGCCGGGCGTAGGGTGCGCTGGTGGCCCCTGGAGAGGGGCCGCCGGCCCCTCTCCAGACCTCTCCCCGCCGAGGGGCAGCGGCCCCTTGTGTCTTGGCGATGATGCATAGTGTGACCGCCGGTGCAGGGCTGCAGCCCTGCACCGGCGGCGCGATCTCGAGGCCGTCGGCCCTTCGGTCCTAAGACCGTTTCCGAGCTTGGCCC
>NZ_JAERQN010000008.1 GCF_016805305.1 Falsiroseomonas ponticola
CGGCGCCGTCATGCGCAAACTCGTCGTCATCCTGAACGCCATGATGCGCACACGACAGCCTTGGGCCACCTCCAACCACCAGACCGCCTGACCCCACCACGCCCAGCGCAAGACGGTTGCTGGGAACCCATGAGATTGGTCGTTGGAGGGAGGGGCGCGGAGCGCGCGCCGGGCAAGCGGTCGTGCCGCGCCCCTCCCTCCAACGACCAATAACCTCGCGGTCCAGGGGGCCGTTGCCCCCTGGCGAGGGAGAGGTCTGGAGAGGGGCGAGCAGCCCCTCTCCAGGGCAACCGCCGCAACGCCAGCCCCGCTACCCCGCTGCCAGCGCCTCCGCCGTTCCCGCCCGTGCCAGCCAGCCATGGATGGCGCGGCCCAGCGCGCGGGCGACCTTGGCGCGGTGGTCGGGGCGTCGGAGGGCGGCTTCGTCGGCGGGGTGGCTAAGGAAGCCCATCTCCACCAGGACGGAGGGGATCTCGGGCGCCTTCAAGACCACGAAGCCCGCCTGGCGGTGGGTGTTGGGCAGCAGGGGCACGTCCTCCCCCAGTTCCTCCACCACCAGCCCGGCCATGCGGGCGCTGCCGGCGCGGGTTTCGGCCCGCATGAGGGAGAGGAGGATGGCCTGCACCTCGGGCGGCACGGAGGGGAGGCGGAGGCCGCCGGCGCGGTCCGCCAGGTTCTCCCGCCGGGCGAGCGCGCCGGCGAGCGCGTCGGAGCTGTCGCCGAGCGTATAGACGGAGGCGCCGCGCGCACCCGGCGCGCTGTCCGCGTGCAGCGAGACGAAGAGGGTGGCCTGGCGCCGGCGCGCGAATTCGACGCGGTCGCCCAGCGGCACGAAGCGGTCGTTGCTGCGCGTCAGGGCCACCCGGCAGCGGCCGCCGGCCTCCAGCAACTTCTTCAGCTCCTCCGCCGCGGCCAGGACGATGCGCTTTTCCTGCGTGCCGCGGGTGCCGATGGTGCCGGGGTCCCGCCCGCCATGGCCGGGATCGAGCACGACGAGGGGCAGCGGCCCGGCGCGGGCGGGGCTGCGCGGGGTGCTGGCCCCGGGCTGCGCGCCGCCGGGCTGGGACCGGCCGAGGTTGGAGGCGGTGGCGGTGCCGCTTTCCGCCAGTGGCCGTCCCGCTGCTGCCAGGCGGGCGAAGCCGCCGGCGGTGGTCGGTTCCAGTTCGATGACCAGGCGCCCGCGGCTTTCCTCCACGCGCTTCACGGCGGCGGGGCGCAGCAGATCGAGCCGCATCTGCCCGCGTTCCGCGACTCCGCGCCGCACGGGCCCGGCCGAGCCCAGGCTCGCCGGTCCGCGCCAGGCGGCGCCCGGCGTGGCCAGCACCAGGCGGTTCGGGCGGGTGGCGGCGACCAGGCGCCAGCGCGTGCCGGCCGGCAGGGCCAGGGTCAGCCGCGCGCCGTCGCCCGCCGGTTCCAGCGTGGCATCGGTGACGGCGGCCTCGGCCGGCCGCGGCGGCGGCAGGGCGGCGAAGGCGAGCGCGAGGCTCGCCAAGGCACGGCGACCCAGCATGGTGTCGGGTAGTCCCCCGCAGGCGCCGGCACCGCCCCCCGGCGCCGGAATGGCGGCATGATGCCATGGCGGGGCGGGCACTTGCCAGCATCCGTTGAGATCGCGCTTCAACGGGCGGCACCCCGGGGCCCGCGGGCCGCCGCCGGGGCCGGCTTGCGCCCATCGCACGAATCGGCGATCGGGTGGCGCGCTGCCCAAAGCCGGGTGTGTGGCCGCGGCGCCTTGTGGCCCCCGGTTGCACCGCCTATGGTGGGTCGCCCCGGTGGCGTCAGCCGCTGGTGGGATCCTTGTGTTCGCGCGGCCGCCCGGCCCGCATCCCGCCCCGAGATCGTGGCCGGTGATGCGCCAGTGGTGGCCTTAGTCCTGGCATGGTGATCGGGCGCCGCCCATCGCCGCGTTTCGCCAGGTGCCGCGGCCCCCGATCCCGCCGGCGCGGCGCATGCGGCGCATCCTTCCCGCTGGCCGGCCCCTGGATTGCTCCTTGGGCACCGTTCGGCGGGGATGCGTTCCATGCCCACGCCGCCCGCCCGATTGCGCCTGCAACCGGCGCCCCCGCCTGGACCGCTGTCCCCTGGACCGCGTTCGGGAGACCAGCTCAAGGGGGCTGCCGATTGAAGGGTTTCCGGGGCAGCGCGAGGCGCGCCCGCCGGGAACGGTCTGCCATGGGGTCACCCCCGGGCTCATCGCTCCCAATGAACCCAACAGGGTCGTGCCGCCAGGCCGACCCGCCGAGAAGAGGACCGGATCGCCGCCGCATGGAAACCTTCCTGCCGCGATTCCGTCGCTTCCCGGGCCCCGCCACCCCCTGCCGCCGCTGCCGGCCCCTGGGCGGACCCCCAGGCCAGCGCGGTGCGGAGTCCCCTCACCCATGACCAAGCGCATGCTGATCGACGCATCCCACCCGGAAGAGACCCGGGTGGTGGTGCTGGACGGCAACCGGCTCGAAGCCTTCGACATCGAGTCGGCCAACAGGATGCCCCTCAAGGGCAACATCTACCTCGCCCGCGTCGTGCGGGTCGAACCGAGCCTCCAGGCCGCCTTCGTCGAATATGGCGGCAACCGGCACGGCTTCCTCGCCTTCGGCGAGATCCACCCCGACTACTACCAGCTTCCCGTCGCCGACCGGCAGCGCCTCATCGAGATGCAGCAGGCCGAGGCGCGGGAGGAGCAGGAGCGCGAGGATGCCGAGGAGGCGGCCCGCGACATCGATGCCGCGCTGAACGGCGCGCTGGAAGCCGCCGCCGCGGCGGAGCTGGAAGCCGAGGCCGCCGAGCCCGAGGCGATCGCGGTCGTCGAGGTGACGGCCGAGGCACCGCCGGCCGAGACCGTGACAGGCGAGGCCCCCGCCGAAGGCGCCGCGCCCGACGCCCCCGGGCAGCTCGCCGAACAGCCCGCCGCCGAGGCGGATGCCGAGGCCGCCGCCGAGGAGGATCGCGGCGAGGATGACCGCCGCGAAGATGACCGGCGCGAGGATGACCGGCGCGAGGACGAATACGAGAGCGTCGGCAACGCCGATGCCCCCCCGCCGGAGACGGTCGGCGGCACGACCGAGGATGACGCGCGCGAACGCCGCATCCCGCCCCGCTTCCTCCGCCACTACAAGATCCAGGAAGTCATCAAGCGCCGCCAGATCATGCTGGTGCAGGTGGTGAAGGAGGAGCGGGGCTCGAAGGGCGCCGCGCTCACCACCTACATCTCGCTCGCCGGCCGCTTCTCGGTCCTGATGCCGAATTCGCCCCGCGGCGGCGGCGTCTCCCGCAAGATCACCTCGGCGGCGGACCGCAAGCGCCTGCGGGAGATCATCGACGAGCAGGGCCTGCCCCAGGGCATGTCGCTGATCGTGCGCACCGCCGGCGCCGCCCGGCCGAAGCCCGAGATCAAGCGGGACTGCGAATACCTGCTGCGGCTCTGGGACGGCATCCGGGAACGCACCTTCGCGAGCTCCGCCCCCGCCCTGATCTATGAGGAAGCGGACCTCATCAAGCGCTCCATCCGCGACGTCTATGGCAAGGACGTCGAGGAAGTGCTGGTGGATGGCGAGGACGCCTACAACGACGCGCGCGAATTCATGCGCATGCTGATGCCGGCCCATGCCAGCAAGGTCCGCCCGGTGCGGGACGGCGTGCCGCTCTTCGCCCGCCATGGCGTCGATGCGCAGCTGGACGCCATGCACAGCCCGACCGTGCAGCTGAAGTCCGGCGGCTACATCGTCATCAACCAGACCGAGGCGCTGGTCGCCATCGACGTGAACTCCGGCCGCGCCACCCGCGACCGGCACATCGAGGACACGGCGCTGCGCACCAACCTGGAGGCGGCCGACGAGGTCGCGCGCCAGCTCAGGCTGCGGGACCTCGCGGGCCTCATCGTCATCGACTTCATCGACATGGAGTCGAACAAGCATGACGGGATGGTGGAGCGCCGCCTCAAGGAAGCGCTGAAGCAGGACCGCGCGCGCATCCAGGTCGGCCGCATCAGCCATTTCGGCCTGCTGGAGATGTCGCGCCAGCGGCTGCGCCCCAGCGTCGTCGAACACGCCTATGTCGCCTGCCCGCATTGCCAGGGCCGCGGCCTGGTGCGCGGCGTGGAAAGCAGCGGCCTGCAGGTCCTGCGCGCGATCGAGGAGGAAGGCGCCAAGCGCCGCGCCGCCGAGATCATCGTGCATGTCGCGACGCCGGTCATGCTCTGGCTGCTGAACCGCAAGCGCGAGCGGCTGAGCCAGATCGAGCAGAAATACGCCATGTCCGTGCTGGTGCAGCCGGACGACACGCTGATCCCCCCCGCGCTGCGGATCGAGCGCACCCGCGCCCAGAACCCCGACGCCATCGCCGAACGCCCCAGCGCGCTGCGCATGGACTACGCGCCGGAGCCCGAGGAGCCCGAGGTCGATACGCTGGAGGAGACCGAGGAGGAGGCCCCGCCCCCGCCCCGCCAGCGGGAGCCGCGCGACCAGCGCCCGCCGCGGGAGCCGCGGGCCGAGGGCGGCGCGCCGCGCGAAGGCGCGCCGGAGGCCGAGGGCGATTCCTCCGCCGAGGGCCAGCGCCGCCGCCGCCGCCGCCGCCGCCGTGGCGGCCGGCGAGAGGGCCTGGAAGGCCGCCCCGAGGGTTCGGGCGAGGGTGCCAATGCCGGCGCCGAGGATGAGGGCGAGGAGGAGGAGATGAGCGCCGAGGCGGTGGCCGAGGCGATCGCCGAATCCGTCGCCGCCTCCCCGGATGCCGATGGCCCGTCGCCGGACGCCGAGGCGCCCGCGCCCGAGGCCGCCGAGGATGAGGGCGCCGCGCGCCGCCGCCGCGGCCGCCGCGGCGGGCGCCGCCGGCGCGAGGGCGAGGAGGCCGCGGGCGAGGAATCGCCGGCCGCCACCGCGCCGCCGCCGCGCCGCGCGCCGACGCCGGCCGACCCCTTCGCCGGGCATATGGACGACATCTTCTCCGCCATGGAAGCGGCGGAGGAAGCCGCGGCCCGCGCCGTGACCACGCGCCGCGCCCCGGCGCCGGCGGCCGCCCCCGTCGTCGAAGCCACCGAGGCGGCGCCCGTCGCGGAGGCCCCCGCCTCGGAAGCCCCCATCGCGGAGGCCCCCGTCGCGGAGGCTCCCGCCGCGGGAGCGCCTGTCGCCGAAGCCCCCGCCGCCGAAGCCCCGGCCCCGGAAGCACCCGCGCCGGAGGCCCCTTCTGTCACGGTCGGTGCCAGCTTCGAGGCCCGGGCCGAGGCCAGCTTCACCCCCGCCGCGCCGGAACCTGGCCCGGCGCCCGAAGCCACGCCGCCGGCAGCGCCGGAGGTCGTGGCCGCGCCGCCCATCGCCCCGATCGTGCTGGGCGAGGGCGCGGAGGCCGACCTGCCGCGCAAGCGCGGCTGGTGGCGCCGCTGATCCCGGCCGCCACGCGGATCGCCTGATCGGGGCCGCCGGGAGCGCATCCCGGCGGCCTCGTCATTCCGGCCTGCCGCCAGCCGCATGGCTGCCCTCCCCTCCCCCCGGTTGCAGCCGGGCGGCCAAGCGGTGATGGTGCGGCGGACCAGCCGGCGGGGCCGGCGCAGGGGGAGTGCATGGCGTGGCGCAGCTGACCGTCCTCGAGCCCGAGGGCATGTATCCCGACACCGTGCTGGAGCAGGAGATCCTCGGCCCGGCCGTGGACATGCTGCATGGCGGCGCGCCCCACACCGAATCGCTCGACATGCTGTCCGACGATGTCTGCGCCCGCGTCGATGGCCTGCTGATCTTCCGCCACTGGCTGCGCCCGCAGCACATCGCCCGCTTCCCGAAGCTCAAGGTCGTGGTGCGCATGGGCGTGGGGTATGACCGGCTGGACCGCGCGGCCTGCGCGGCGCGCGGCATCACCGTCTGCAACGTGCCGGACTACGGCACCATGGAAGTCGCGGACCATGCGATGTCGCTGGTCCTGTCGCTGACCCGCGGCGTGATCCTGCACCACGACCTGCAGCGCGAATCGCCGCCGGCCGCCTGGCGCTACGTGGACAGCCCGCTGATCAAGCGCGCGCAGGAACAGGGCTTCGGCATCATCGGCCTCGGCCGCATCGGCACCGCGGTCGCGCTGCGGGCCAAGGCCTTCGGCTTCAAGGTCCGCTTCTTCGACCCCTACCTGCCGAACGGCGTGGACCGCGCGCTGGGCATCGAGCGGGCGCGGACGCTGGAGGAGCTGATGCGCGGCGCCGACATCCTCTCCATCCACGTGCCGGACACCCGCACGACGCGGGGCATGATCGGCGCGCGGGAACTGGCCTGGCTGCCCCAGGGCGCCGTGGTGGTGAACACGGCGCGCGGCACCAGCCTCGACATCGATGCGCTGGAGGCGGCGCTGCGCTCCGGCCACCTGGCCGGCGCGGGGCTCGACGTGATTCCCGTGGAACCGCCGGTGGACCCGGTGCCGGGCCTGCTGGCCGCCTATCGCGCCCGGGAGGAATGGCTGAAGGGCCGCGTCGTCATCACGCCCCACAGCGCCTTCCACACGCCCCATGCCTGGGACGACATCCGCCGGAAAAGCGCGGAGACGATGCGGGACGTGCTGGTGCTCGGCCTGCAAACGAATGTGATCCGGCCGGAGCAGGATTGACGGCGCCCGGCTGCATCGCCGTAACACTCCCGCGATAAAGGGCACGCCCCGCCCGCGGGGCTGCCCCGGGATCGCCCTCCCGGGCTGCCGAATCATGGCAACCGGGCGGCGAGCTCCCTACACGCAACGCGCGAAAGTTTCGGCATCGTTGAAAAAAAGAGATTGACGCGGTGCACACAGTCACACACTAATGTGTGCCGCAGGACAGCGTCAGTCGCTACAAGATTGACTTCCTTGCCAAGGAGATCAGCGGTTTGGCCCGCCATGAGGCGAAAATCCTGGGATGGCGGCCATCTCCCTGGCGAGGGAACCGGTAGGCATGCACGTCTTCCTCGACATATCCCGGTTGCTGAGCGTCGCCCATCGGACCGCCCCCTCCGGCATCGACCGGGTCGAACTGGCCTATGCGAGGCACTGGGCCAACCTGGCTCCAACGGAATGCACCTTCGTCGCGGAAGTTCCCCTGCTGGGCTTCGCGGCCCTGCCGGCCTCGCTCGTCCGTGAACTCGTCACCGCGCTGGAGGAAGCGTGGGAGAGCGGCACGCGGATCGCGACCGGTGCCGCGCGCCGGGCCCGCCTCTCCCTGCCCTTCGGGCGCGGGGCGCTGGTGGAGGCGCTGCGCAGGCCGGGCCCGAAATGCTTCCTGCTGGTGTCCCACCGCGCCCTGGAACGGCCGGCGCGGATCGCCGCGCTGCGGCGGCAGGGCTGCCATTTCGTGCCGCTGATCCATGACCTGATCCCGCTGCACCACCCCGAATTCGCCCGGGCCGGCCATGCGGAGAAGCATCGCCGCCGCATCGTCACCACCGCCGCGCTGGCGGACGCCATCATCGTCAATTCCGCCGCGACGGCGGCCGAGCTGATGCCCTGGCTCAGCGCCCGCCCCTCCCCGCCCCAGGTCGCGGTCGCGCCGCTCGGCGTCACGCCGCCCATGGTGGAAGCGCCGCCCGTGGCGCTGCGCCCCTATTTCGTCGTGCTCGGCACCATCGAGCCGCGCAAGAACCACCTCCTGCTGCTCAATCTCTGGCGGCAGCTGGCCGGCACCCATGGCGCCGCCGCCCCCCGCCTCGTGGTCGTCGGCCGCCGCGGGTGGGAGAACGAGAACGTGCTCGACATGCTGGAGCGCTGCAGCGCGCTGGACGGGCTGGTGCGCGAAGCCGGCCCGCTGCCGGACCGCGAAGTGGCCTCCCTGCTGCGCGGCGCGCGCGCCCTGCTCTTCCCCTCCTTCGCCGAAGGCTTCGGCCTGCCGCTGGCCGAGGCGCTCGCCCTCGGCGTGCCGGCCATCGCCTCCGACCTGCCCGCGCTGCGGGAAGTGGGGGCCGCGGCGCCGGACTACCTCGACCCGCTCGACGGCTCGGCCTGGCGCGGGGCGGTGCTGGATTATGCACGGTCGGACAGCGTCGGCCGCCGCGCGCAGCTCGGCCGCCTCGCCAACTGGAAGCCGCCGAGCTGGGAGCGCCACTTCATCGAGGTCGATCGCCTCATGGTGCGCCTGGCGCAGCGGCCGATCGGCCAGCCATCGCTCCTCCCCGCCGTGCCGGCCCTGGCGCGGCCGGAGCCTGGCGTCGGACGCCGCGATGAAGGCCATCCGTGACGCTGCTCGCCGTCCCGCCGGGCCACACTGCCTTCCGCCTCGCCCCCCTGCCGAAGCCAGGCCACTGACCGGGACGAGGGCAGCAGCATGACGAGCGCCGATCGCCCAGGACGGGCCAGGCGGCCTGGGGCGGCAAGGCCCGGCGCGGGCCGGGCCCGCGGCCGGGCGGCCATGCCGATCGCCATCGTCGGCGCGGGCTGCCGGCTGCCGGGCGCGCCCGGCCTCGATGCGCTGTGGCCGATGCTGGAAGCCGGCACCGATGCCGTGACCACCCTGCCGGCCGACCGCTTCCCGCTCGACCTCTTCCTGCATCCGCGCCGGGGCGAGCCCGGTCGGTCCCATACCTTCGCCGCCGGCACCATCGGCGATGCGCGCGGCTTCGATGCCGGCGCCTTCGGCATCTCCCCCCGGGAAGCGGCGGAGATGGACCCGCAGCAGCGCGTGCTGCTGGAGGTCACGGCCGAAGCGCTGGAGGATGCGGGCTGGCGCCCCTCCGCCGTCGCCGGCCGCGGCCTTGGCGTCTTCATCGGCGGATCGGCGACGGACTACGCGGAGCTGCGGCTGCCCGACTACGCCGGCAGCGACCGCTACTTCATGACGGGCAATGCGCTGTCCATCCTGTCGAACCGCCTGACCAACGTCTTCGACCTGCGCGGCCCGGCGCAGACCATCGACACCGCCTGCTCCTCCTCCCTCGTCGCGCTGCACGCGGCCTGCGCCGCGATCGCGGAGGGGCGGATCGAAGGCGCGCTGGTGGGCGGCGTGCAGATGCTGCTCTCCCCCTTTGCCTTCATCGGCTTCTCGCGCGCCGGCATGCTCTCTCCCAGCGGGCGCTGCCGGGCCTTCGACGCGGCCGCCGATGGCTATGTGCGGGGCGAAGGCGCGGTCGCGCTGCTGCTGAAGCCGCTCGATGCCGCCCTCGCCGCCGGCGATGCGGTGCGGGGCGTCATCCTCGGCACCGGCGTCAACAGCGCCGGGCGCACCATCGGCCTGTCGCTGCCGAACCGGGAAGCACAGGCCACCCTGATCCGGCGCGTCATGGCCGAAGCCGGCGTCACGGCGGAGGACCTCGCCTATTTCGAGGCGCATGGCACGGGCACCCAGGCCGGCGACCCGACGGAGGCCTGGGCCATCGGCCAGGCCGCCACCGGGCGCAGCCGGCCGCTGCCCATCGGCTCCATCAAGACCAATATCGGCCATCTGGAGCCCGCCTCCGGCCTGGCGGGCCTGCTGAAGGCGATGCTGGTGCTGGAACGCGAGCGGATCCCGCCGACGCTGCACCAGGCCCGGCCCAACCCGAACATCGACTTCCCCGCCCTGAACATCCGCGTGGGCAGCGAGGGCGAGGCGCTGGACCGCGCTACGCCGGGCGCGGTGGCGGGCGTGAACTCCTTCGGCTTCGGCGGCACCAACGCCACCGTGCTGCTCGGCCCCGCGCCGGCGCGCCCGGCGGCGGAGGGTGCCGCCAGGCCAGGCGCCGGGACGGGCGCCATGCCCCCCCTGCTGCTCTCCGCCCGCTCCGCGGCCGCGCTCTCGGCCCTGGCCGGCCGGTGGGAGGACAGGCTCCGCGGCGCGGATGCCGCCACCGCCGCCGCCCTGGCACGGGGCGCCGCACGCCACCGGGACCTGTCGCCCCATCGCCTGGTGCTGCGCGGCCGGGATGGCGATGCGCTGGCCGCGGCCATCGCCGCCTGGCGCCAGCCCGCCCCCCGCCCGGACACCGCGGCCCCGGCCGGCACGGCGGCCGCCGGCATCGCTTCCGCCGCCCCGGCATCGTCGGGCGGCATCGGCTTCGTCTTCAGCGGCAATGGCGCGCAGCATGCGGGCATGGCGCGCGCCGCGCTGGCGCATTCGCCGGCCTTCCGCCGGGCCTTCCGCCCGGTGGATGCCACGCTGGCCCCGCTGCTCGGCTGGTCGCCGCTGGCGAAGCTGCGGGGCGGCGTCACGGCCGCCGAACTGGCCGCCACCGACGTCGCCCAGCCCCTGCTCTTCGCCATCCAGGTCGCCAGCCTCGGCGCGCTGGCCGCCCAGGGCATCCGGCCGGGCATCGTGCTCGGCCATTCGGTGGGCGAGGTCGCGGCCGCCCATGCCGCCGGCATCCTGGACCTTCCCGCCGCCGCGCGGCTGGTGGTGGCGCGCAGCCGTCACCAGCAGCGCATGCGGGGCGTGGGGCGCATGGCGGCGCTCGGCGCCTCGGCCGCCGATGCGGCCGCGATGATCGCGGAACTCGGCCCCGCCGGCGCGGGGCTGGAGATCGCGGCCCGCAACGCGCCCGCCGCCGTCACCCTGGCCGGCCCGGCGGAGGCGCTGGCGGCGCTGCAGAAGCTGGCCGAGGCGCGGCGCCATTCCTTCATCCCGCTCGACCTCGACTTCGCCTTCCACAGCAGCGCCATGGACCCGGTGCGGGACGGGCTGCTGGCGGATCTGGCGGCGCTTTCGCCCGGCGCGGCGCGCCTGCCCCTCGTCTCCACCGTGACCGGCCAGGTGCTGGATGGCACCACGGCCGGGGCGCTCTACTGGTGGCGCAACCTCCGCCAGCCCGTGCTGTTCGACGCGGCGCTCCGCGCGGCGCTGGAAGCCGGCGCGCGGCTTTTCGTCGAAATCGGCCCCCACCCCGTCCTGCAATCCTACATGCGGGAGACGTTCCGCGCCGCGGGCGCGGATGCCGCGCCCTTCGCCACGCTCAGCCGGCGCGACGCGGAAGCGCAGGACCCCTTCCCCGGCATCGCGGACCGGCTGGTGGCGGGCGGCGCCGACCCGCGCGACGGCCCCGCCTTCCGCGGCGCGGCGATCCGCCGCCTGCCGCTGACGCCCTTCGACCGCCGCCCCGCCTGGCATCCGGCCACGCCCGAAAGCACGCGGCTGCTGGACCCGGAGCGCGATCACCCGCTGCTCGGCTTCCGCCAGGGCAGCGAGCCCGGCACCTGGTCGCGCCTGCTGGATACGGAGCTGGAGCCCTGGCTGGTGGATCACCGGCTCGGCCCCGATGCGGTGCTGCCGGCCTCGGGCATGCTCGACATGGCGCTGGCCGCCGCGCGCTGCCGCCATCCGGAAGCCGCCGCCCTGGAAGTGGCAGAATTCCGCATCCTCCGCCCGCTGGCCCTCGAAGCCGGGCGGACGCGGGAGGTGCGCAGCACGCTGGATGCCGCCGGCGCCTTCCGCCTCGAAAGCCGCCGGCGCCTGTCCGGCGAAGGCTGGGCCCTGCATGCGCAGGGCGAGGCCCATCCCGTCTCCGCCGCCGCCCTGTCCCTGCCGCCGCGGCAGCCGCTGCCCGGCGCGACGGTGATCGAGGGGCCGGCGATCCGCGCCCGGGCCGCCAGCCTCGGCCTGACCTATGGTCCCGCCTTCGCGGCGGTGGAGCGCGTCGAGGCCCTGGGCGGCCGCGCCGGGGAGCCTGACCGCGCCCTGGTGCGGCTGGCGCTGCCCGATGCCGCGCCCCCCGATGCCGGCTTCCTGCTGCATCCCTCCCGGCTCGACGGGGCGCTGCAGGGCCTGTTCGGCCTGCTGGCCGAAGCCGCGCTGCCGCCCGGCATCGGGATCGCCCCCGTGCGCTTCGCCCGGCTCGTCACGCGCCCGGGCGCCGTGCCCCCCGTGCTGGCGGAGGTGTCGCTGCTGCGCCGCGGCGCGCGGTCCGTCACCGCCTCCGCCGTGCTGCGCGATGCCGCCGGCCATGCCGTGGCGCGCATCGAGGGCGCGGTGTTCCAGATGTTCACCCAGGCCGGGGCGCTGCCCGCGGCCGATGCCGCCTGGCGCATCGCCCTGGCCCCGGCGGCGGAAGGCGCGCCGCCCACGCCTGCCCTGGCCCCGGCGCTGGAAGCCGCGCGCAGCGCCGCCGCAGCAATGGACCAGACCGAGGCCGCCCTGCTGCTGGAAGCGCATGTCGCGGCCGCCGCGCAGGCGCTCTACGCCACCATGCCCGCCCATGCCGACGCGGCGCCGGAGGCATCGCCCTACAACGCCTTCCTGCGCCGCGCCCTGATCGAGGACGGGGCGGCGGAGCCCCTGACGCGCGGCGGCATCCGCCTGCTGCCCGATTCCGCCCTGCCGCCGGCCGAGGCCATCTGGCGCTCCGTGCTGGCGGAACAGCCGGGGCTGGCGCTCGACCTCGCCTGGATCGCGGAAGCGGCGGAACGGCTGCCGGAAGCGCTGCGCGGCCAGCGGCGCGATCCGGCGCCGCCGCCCGCGGAGGGCCTGGCCATGGCGCGGCTGGCGGATGCGCTGGCCGCCGCGGTGGGCGCGCTGGCCGCCGCCTGGCCGGAAACCCGGCCGATCCGCATCCTCGAAGTCGGTGCCGCGGGGGGCGTGCTGGCGCGCCGCGTGCTGGCGCGCATCGCGCCGCTCGGCCGCGCGCTGGTCTATGTCGCCGCGGGGGAGGGCCATGTCGCCCTGCCCGCCCTGCCGCCGGGGCTGCCCGCCGGCAGCAGCCTGGCCGGCGCCGTCTGGAACCCGCTCTCGGACGCGCCCGCGCCGCTGGTGGCGGACCTCGTCATCGGCCTGGCCCCGGCCGCGCGCGCCCGGGCGGGCGTCGCCATGGCGTCGGCGCTGCGCCGGGCGCTGGCGGAAGGCGGCACGCTGCTGCTGGCCGAACCGCTGCCCGGCCGCGTCTGGACCTTCGTCTGCGGCCAGGATCCGGCCTGGTGGAGCGGCCTCGGCCCCGATCCCGCGGGGTCGGCCGGCGGATCCCTGCCCGATGCCACGCTCTGGACCGGGCGCCTCGCCGATGCGGGCTTCCGCGCCGTGGCGGCGGAAGCGCTGGGCTGCGCGCCCTGGCCCGCCCTGCTGCTGGCCGGGGAGGCGCCTCCGCCCCCCGCCGCCGCGCCGCCCGCGCCGCCGCGCACCCTGCTGCTGGCCGATGCGGCATCCCTGCCCCTGGCCGATGCCCTGGCCGCCCGCCTGCTGCGCCGTGGCGGCAGCGTGGCGCGCGCGGCGCTCGACGCGGCGATCGATCCCGCCACGCTGCGCGGCGCCCGCCTCCTGCTCTGCGCCAGCCCGGACGCCGCCGGCCTGCCCGGCACCCTCGCCGCCATCACCCGGCTGGCGGAGGCCGCGCAGGGCCAGGCCAGCGGCTTCATCCTGGCGACCAGCGGCGGCCAGCAGCCGGCGGAGGGTCGCCACCAGCCGGAAGCGGCCGCGCTGCTCGGCCTGATGCGCGTGCTGGCGAACGAGATGCCGGCCCTGCGCCCGCGGCGGATCGATGTCGCCCCCGGCATGCCGCCCGCCGCCGCCGCGCGGCGCCTGGCGGCCGAACTCGATTCGCCGGCGCCGGAGGCGGAGGTCACCCTCGGCCCCGACCAGCGCCTGGTGCCACGGCTGCAGCCGGTGCCGGCCGCGCCGCCCGCCGGACCGCTCGCGCTCGGCATCGGCCAGCCCGGCCGGCTCGGCACGCTGCGCTGGGAAGCCGCGCCCGAACGCGCGCCCGGCGCCGGGGAGGTTGCGATCGCGGTGGAAGCCGCGGGGCTGAACTTCCGGGACCTGATGTGGGCGCAGGGCCTGCTGCCGGAGGAAGTGCTGGAAGCCGGCTTCGCCGGGCCCACCCTCGGCATGGAATGCGCCGGGGTGGTGACGGCCGCCGGCCCGGGGGTCGCGATCCGCCCGGGCACCCGCGTCTTCGGCTTTGCGCCGGCCGCGCTCGCCGCCCGCGTGGTCACGCGGGTGGAGGCGATCGCCCCGCTGCCGGATGGGTTGAGCGCCGAGGAGGCGGCGACGATCCCCGTCGCCTTCCTGACCGCGCTGCATGCGCTGGAATCCTGCGCCGGGCTGCAGGCCGGGGAGACGGTGCTGATCCATGGCGGCGCCGGCGGCGTCGGCCTCGCGGCGCTGCAGGTGGCGCAGCTCGCCGGCGCCCGCGTGGCGATGACGGCGGGCAGCCCCGCCAAGCGCGCCTTCCTGCGCGCCGCCGGGGCGGAGCTGGTGCTGGATAGCCGCGACCCGGGCTTCGCCGACGCGCTCCGCGCCGCCTGGCCCGAGGGCGTGGACGTGGTGCTGAACTCCCTGGCCGGGGAGGCGATGGAACGCAGCCTCGGCCTGCTCAAGCCCTTCGGGCGCTTCGTCGAGCTCGGCAAGCGCGACTATGTCGAGAATCGCCGCGCGCCGATCCGCCCGCTGCGCCGCAATGCCAGCTATTTCGCGGTGGATGTGGACGAATTGCCGCGCGCCCGCCCCGGGGTCGCGGCCCGGCTGCTCGCCCAGGTCCGGGACCGGCTGCAGGATGGCAGCTTCCTGCCCCTGCCCCATGCCGCCTTCGGGCCGGAGGAGGTGGAGGCCGCCTTCCGCACCCTCCAGGCCTCGGCCCATATCGGCAAGCTGGTGATCCGCCCGCCCGCGCCGGCCGGGGAGGACGCGGCGGAATGGGCGCCGCCCGCGGAGGCGACGATCGTCGTGGTCGGCGGCACGCGCGGCTTCGGCCTTGCCACCGCCAAATGGCTCGCCGCCCGGGGCGCGCGCCACCTGGCGCTGATCAGCCGCCGCGGCGCCGTGGCGGCGGATGGGCCGGGGGAGGAGGCGACGGCGCTGCGCGACCTCGCCGCCCTCGGCGCCCGTGCCGCCATCCACGCCTGCGACGCCGCGGATGCGGAGGCGCTGGCCGCGACGCTCACGAAAATCCGGGCCGGCCGGCCGATCGGCGGCGTGGTGCATGCCGCCGCGGTGCTGGACGATGGCGCCGCCACCGCCATGGATGCCGCCCGCTTCCAGCGCGTGCTGGCGCCCAAGCTGGCGGCGGCGGAGAATCTGGACCGGCTGACGGCGGGCGACCCGATCTCCCTCTTCCTGCTGTTCAGCAGCGCCACCACCGCCTTCGGCAATCCCGGCCAGTCCAACTACGTCGCCGCCAATGCGGGCCTGGAAGCGCTGGCCCGCCGCCGCCGCGCCGCCGGCCGCCCGGCGCTGGCCGTGGCCTGGGGGCCGATCCACGATGTCGGCATGCTGGCCGCGGATGGCGACAAGGCCGCGACGCTCAACCGCCGCCTCGGCGTCGCCGCCATGACGGCGGCGGAATCGCTGGCCCTGCTGCCGGCGCTGCTGGCCGCCGGCGATACCGCGCCGATGGTCGTCCGCCTGGGCGCCGCGGAAGGGCGCTTGGCCCTGCCCATCATGCGGGAGGCGATGCTGGCCGTGCTCGCCGGCCCCGCCACCGCCGCCCCCGCGCGGGACGATCTGCGCGCGCACCTCGCCAGCCTGCCGCGGCCGGAGGCGGAGGCGCTGGTCCTGCGCCTGGTGACGGAGGAGATCGCCCGCATCCTGCGCCTGCCGCCGGAAGGGGTGGGCGCCGATGCCGCGGTGACGGCGCTCGGCCTCGACAGCCTGGGCGCGATGGAGCTGCGCGGCGGCCTCGAACAGCGGCTCGGCGTGCAGGTCGCGCTCTCCGCCCTGAGCGAGGAGTTGACGGTGGGGACCCTGGCACGGCAGATCGCCGCCACGGCCATCGCGCAGCCGGACACGGAAGCCACCATCTCCACCCTGATGGAGGCCTTCGAGCCCGCCGCGGGGGATATCCGCGCCGCGGAGTAGGGGCGCCGCCGCCGGGCATGCCCCGGGCGCACAGCATCGGGGGTTCGGCACGCGACCATGGCAATGATGCCCCACAATACCGGCGCGCGGCGCAACCCGTCCTGGCGGGTGGCCTAGCGCATGGTCAGGGGACAGGGCTTCGGCCTCTCGGCCACCGCGCGCCTCGCCCTGGTGCAGCGGCTTGCCCGGCGGCGGGAAGGGCCGGAGGCGCAGGCCGCCGCCGATGGGCGCGGCTTCGGCAGCATCCAGAACCTGCGCGACTGGGAACTGGTGCGCGAAGGCATGGCCGCGCTCGGCATCGAAAGCCCGTTCTTCCGCACGCATGAAGGCCGCGCCGGCGGGCACAGCCTGGTCGGCAACCGCGACATCATCAATTTCGGCTCCTACGACTATCTCGGCCTGAACGGCGATCCCCGGCTGCACCAGGCGGCGGCGGATGCGATGGCGCGCTACGGCATTTCGGCCTCCGCCTCCCGCCTCGTCTCCGGCGAACGCCCGGTGCACGCGGCGCTGGAAGCGGCGCTGGCGCGGCATTACGGGGCGGAAGCGGCGCTCGCCTTCGTCAGCGGGCACGCCACCAACGTCACCGTCATCGGCCACCTGATGGGGCCGCGCGACGTCATCCTGCACGACGCCGCCATCCACAATTCCGCGGTGGAGGGCGCCAAGCTCTCCGGCGCCCGGCGCGTGGCCTTCGCGCACAACGATGCCCGCGCGGCGGAACGTGAACTGGCCGCCGCCCGCCGCGGCGCGGCGCGCGCGCTGATCGTGGTGGAAGGCCACTACTCCATGGACGGGGACGTGCCGGACCTCGCCGCCTTCGTCGCCATGGCGCGCAAGCACGATGCCTGGCTGATGGTGGATGACGCGCATGGCCTCGGCGTGGTCGGCGCCACCGGCCGCGGGTCCTTCGAGGCCGCGGGGATCGACCCCGGCGAGGTCGATATCTGGATGGGCACGCTGTCCAAGACGCTCTGCGCCTGCGGCGGCTACATCACCGGCCGGCGCGACCTGATCGACTGGATGCGCCACACCGTGCCGGGCTTCGTCTATTCCGTGGGCCTGGCGCCGCCGCTCGCCGCCTCCGCCCTCGCGGCGCTGGAGGCGATGGAGGCCGAGCCCTGGCGGGTGGCGAAGCTGCAGGCGAATGCGACGCTGTTCCGCGACCTCTGCCGCGCCCATGGCTTCGATACCGGCGCCTCCGCCGGCCTCGGCATCGTGCCCGTCGTGCTCGGCAGCACCGTGCGCGCCATGCGGGTTTCCGCCGCGCTGCTGGAGCGCGGCGTGAACGCGCTGCCGATCATCTTCCCCGCGGTGCCGGAAAAGGCGGCGCGGCTGCGCTTCTTCATCTCCGCCGAGCATGAGGAGCGGGATGTGCGGGACGCCGTGGCGGCGCTGGTCGCGGCGAATGACGGCATCTCGCCCACCGATCTCGTTGGGTGATCGAGGCCCGGCCTGTCCAGGGCCGCGCGGAGGAAGCCGCGTTCCACGCCCTGCCCGCCCGGCTGCCCGACTGGGCGCCCCGGCTACGGTGGGAGGAACGGCGCCTCTTCGCCCCGGCCACCAACGGCTTCCTGCGGACGCATGCGGTCGCGCGCTTCCTGGCCTGGCGGGATGGGCGCGCCATCGGCCGCATCGCCACCTGCGTGCCGGAGGCGGCGGCCGCCCCCGCGACCTTCGGCTTCCTGGCGGTGGAGGAGGACCCAGCGGCCCTGCGGGCGCTGCTGGCGGCGGCGCGCGGCTTCGCCGCCGCCCGCGGCCGCGAATCGCTGCTCGGCCCGCTCTCCTTCACCATCAACCATGAGGTCGGCGCGCAGACCGGCTTCTTCGACCGGCCGCCGATGCTGCGCATGCCCGGCACGCCCCCCTGGCTGCCCGCGGCGCTGGAGGAAGCGGGCCTGCGCCCCGCGAAGGATGTCCTGGCCTGTACCGTGGACCTCGGCACCGAACGCCACCGGGCCCGCTTCGCCCGCCTCGCCGCGTCGCGCCCGACGGAGATGGCCCGGCTCACCATCCGCCCGCTGCGGCGCGCCGATTACGCGGCGGAGGTCCGGCTGGTGGCCGCGATCTTCGACGATGCCTGGGCGGATAACTGGGGGGCCGTGCCGCTCGCCCCGGCGGAGGTCGAGACCCTGGCCGGCCTGCTCCGCCCGCTGCTCTGGCGGGGGGAGGTCTTCTTCGCGGCCTGGGACGGGCAGCCGGTCGGCCTGCTGTCGCTGGTGCCGAACATCGATGCCGCGCTGCCACGCGATGGCCGCCTGTTACCCCTGGGCTGGTGGCGGCTGCTGCCGGCGCTGGCGGGGCGCATCCCGGGCGGCGCCGACCAGGCCCGCATCCCGATGCTCGGCATCACCCGCGCCTTCCGCCGCCACCCCGCCTCGGCGCTCGCCATGGGCGCGCTGCTGGCGGAGGGCTTCGGCCTGGCGGAGCGGCGCGGATGGCGGCGCGTCGAGATCTCCTGGATCCTCGAGGACAATGCGGCGATGCTGAACGCGATGGCGCGGCTGCCCGCCCCGGTCACCGGCCGGTGGCGGCTGTGGTCGCTGCCCACGGCATCGCCCAACCATGCTTGAAGTCCCGCGAAACCCGGGACGCCGCCCCCGCCATTGACAGGTGCCGCGCCCATGGTGGCTATGGGGGCCATGCCACCGTCCGACGCCCTGCCGTCGGCCAGGATTCGCGGCGGCCTTGCCATCATGGCGGCGCCACCGCGCCCCGGGCCGCGATGCTTCCTCTTTCTGCAAGGCCCGGTGAGCCCCTTCTTCCTGGAGGTCGCCCGCGGCCTGGCCGCGCAGGGCCATGCCATCCACCGCATCAACCTCTGCTTCGGGGATTGGCTGTTCTGGGGCCGGGTGGAGGGCCAGCCCAGGGCGGTGCACTACCAGGGCCGGCCCGCCGACTGGCCCGCCTTCATCGCCGGCTACCTCGACCGGCACGGCATCACGGATGTGGTGCTGCTGGGGGAGCAGCGCCCCTACCACCGCGCCGCCATCGGCGCCGCCGCGGCGCGTGGCATCGCCGTGGTGGTGACGGATTTCGGCTATTTCCGCCCGGACTGGATCACGCTGGAGCGCGACGGCATGGGCGGCGACAGCCGCTTCCCGCGCGATCCCGCCCGCATCCGGGCCCTGGCGCAGGCCCTGCCGCCGGCCGACCTGGCGGAGCGGCTGAAGGATGATTTCCGCCGCCAGGCCACCTGGGACGTGATCTACAACCTGGCCAACATCGCGCCCTGGCCCTTCCCCCACTACCGCTCCCACCAGCTGCACCACCCGGTCGCCACCTATTGGGGCGTGGCCCGCCGGCTGTTGCGCCGCCGGGCGGAGCGGGCGGAGGGCGACCGCGCCCTGGCCGCCATCGGCGAGCGTCCCTTCTGGCTCTTCGCCATGCAGATGGAGGCCGATTTCTCCGTCCGCGCCTATTCCCGCTACCCCGACCTCGACACGCCGATCGCGGAGACGCTGGATTCCTTCGCCGCGCATGCGCCGGCGGAGGGGCAGCTGCTCATCAAGGTCCATCCCCTGGACCCCTGCATGAAGCGCTGGGCGGCGCGGATCGGCCAGGCAGCCGCGGCCAGGGGCCTCTCCGGCCGCGTCCATGTCGCGCATAACGGCAGCCTGGACGCCATGGTCCGCGGCATGCGGGGGCTGATCACCATCAACAGCACGGTCGGGCTGAAGGCGGTGGTCTGCGGCAAGCCGGTGAAGGCGCTGGGCATGGCGGTGTGGGACCTGCCGGGCCTCGCGCATCAGGGCACGCTCGACAGCTTCTGGACGGAAGCCGCGCCGCCCGATCCCGCCTTCCGCGCCGATTTCCTGGCCGCGCTGCAGGGGACGACGCAGCTGCGCGGCGTGTTCTACGCGAAGGAAGGCCGCGCCGTGGCGGTGGCGGCGGCGACCCGGGCGCTGCATGAGGATCGCGTCGGCGCCTTCCTGCCGCCGGTCAGGGCGCGCGGGGCGGCGGCTCCTCCGGGCTGACGCGGAAGCGCATCAGCCGGACCGCGGGATCGCCGAGCCAGGGCGGCAGCAGCCCCAGCAGCCGCATCCCCGCCGCCATGGGCCAGGGGAAGCCGAGGCGCGGCACCCCCACCAGCAGCGCCCGGTGCACCTTGGCCGCCGCCTCCTCCGTCCCCAGCAGCAGCGGGCGCGCGCCATGGAAGCGGTCCCCCATCGCGCTGCGGAAGAAGCCCGGGGTGATCACCGTCACCCGGATGCCCCGGCCGCGCTCCGCCGCGCGCAGCCCCTCACCCCAGGCGATCAGCCCGGCCTTGCTGGCGCAATAGCCGGGGAAGTCCGGCAGGCCGCGGAAGCCCGCGATGCTGGCCACCAGCGCCACCTGCCCGGATCGCCGCGCCCGCATGCCCGGCAGCAGCGGCGCCACCAGGTTCATGGCGCCGACCAGGTTCACCATCACCTGCCGGGCCGCCGCCGCCCCATCCTCCGGCGTGCCATCCGGCGCCCGGCCGGCGGAGGTGCCGGCATTGGCGACCACCAGGTCCACCGGCCCCGCGGCCTCGAAGGCCGCCAGCGCCGCGGCGACGGCGCCGGCCTCCGTCACGTCCACCGCCACCGTCTCCACCGCCGCGCCGGCCACGCGGCATTCCTGCGCCACGCCCTCCAGCGCCGCGGCCGTGCGGGCCAGCAGCAGCAGCCGCATGCCGGGTGCGGCGAAGCGCCGCGCCAGCGCGGCCCCCAGGCCGCGGGACGCCCCGCTGATGACGACCGAGCGCGCTTCCTTCATCGCCACCCCCCGATCCGCGCGATGCCGCGCCGCAACCACCCCTCCGCCGCGCGGATGGCGGAAAGGCGGCCAGGCGGGAAGAGCCCAGGCTGCGCCAACCGGTCCAGCAGCACCTCCGGCGGGCAGGGCAGCAGCGTCAGCGGATCGATGCAGCGGGGATAGAGGATCAGCGCCGCCGCCACGAGTTCGTCGATCGTCGCGCGCCGGGTGCGCGGCGGCGCGCCGGCGGGCAGCGCGCCGCGATCCTCGGTCAGCCCCCAGCCCGCATAGAAGGGCATGCCCCAGCAGGTCACGGCCACGCCGCGCAGCAGCGCCTCGAACCCGGTCAGGGATGTCAGGGTATGCACCGCATCCACCCGCGCCAGCAGCGCCGCGATCGGCGCCCGCTCCACCACCCCATCCGCCAGCGCCGCCAGATCCCCCCGCGCGATCCGCCCCCGCCGGAACCCGGCCTCGATGTCCGGATGCGGCTTGTAGAGGAGATGGGCATCCGGCTCCGCCGCCCGGACGGCCCGCAGCAGGTCGATGTTGCGGCGGATGGCGCCGCCGCCGCGGCGGACGGAGGCATCGTCCTCCACCTGGCCCGGCACCAGCACCACGCGCCGCCCGGGCGGCGCCGCGATGGCGGGCTCGGCGCCGGCCAGGTTGTACTTGGTGATGCCCCGCGCCACGACCGCCTGGCGCAACGCCGCCGCCCGCGCCAGCAGGGCAGGCGCGAATCCCCCGGCCTCGATCAGGCGCGTCAACTCGCTCGGCGCCGCCGGGTCGTAGTAGGCGCCGCCGGAATCGAGGGCGAAGGACGCCCCGGGCCGGAAGGCGGCGCCGAGCCCGGCGGAGCGGATGAACCCATCCTCCAGCCAGCGCAGCGGCACCCCCGCCGCTTGGCATCGGGCGGGCAGGTCGGGCGGCGCGCTGGCCGCCCAGGCCAGCAGCGCCCCGCCACGCGCCTTCGCCGCCGCCACGGCCGGGGCGGCGCGGCCATGGAAGGACGGCGCCGGCGCGGCGGAGGCCAGCAGCGCCCGCACGCGGTCCCGCTTGTAGGGATGCACGCCGAGGCAGGCGGCGATGCCCCGCGCCTCCGCCTCCCGCTCCCGCCACAGCGCGAGGATCGCCAGCGCATGCTCGATCTCGCAGGGCTCCCCGGTGAAGGGGTCCGCGGCGCGCGTGGCGGCGAGCAGCGCGGCCCAGGTCGCGACGGGATCGGCCCCGGCCAGCGGCCCATCCGCCACCCTGACCCCCGCCGCCAGCGCCAGCAGCGCCAGCGGGCGGGAGGCCCCGTGCAGGGAGGCAGCGGCATCCAGCACCGTCCAGGGTGAAAGCCGCGGCAGCCCGCCAGGGGGCGCCACCCCGAAGGGATCCGCCACGCGCAGCAGGGGCGCGGCGCCGGCCTGCGCAGCCTGCGGCCCGCCCGCCGCGACCATGACGGCCGCGCCCCGCGGCGCCAGGCCCAGCGCGGCCGCGCCCGGATCCTCCAGCCCCGGCGGCGCGCCGATGCGCCCCGCCACCATCGCCGCCATCACCCGGCGCGCGCGGTCGAGGCAGGGGGCCGGCGGGGGCCGGGCCAGCGCGGCGCCGATCGGGTCCGGCCCCGCCCCCACCACCAGCAACAGGGGAACCTGCCGGGCGCCGAGGCGGGGGGGCAGGAAGGGCCCGGGCGTCCAGGCCAGGGGGGCAGCCATCCCCTCCGGCGCCGCATCCACCGGCGCCCCGGCCACGGGAACCAGCCGCCGCCCGGGCCAGAAGGCCCCGAGATGCGGCAGCTCCGACAGCGCCGCCGCCGGCACGCGCAGCGGCAGCGCGGGTTCCTCGTTCCGGTCCGGCACGCCCCGACCCTAGAGCATGGGGCCGGGATAGGGAATCGGGCGGGCGGCGTTCCTGCCCTGGTTTCAAGGGTTTCGCGCCCGCCCGTCGCGCCCGCGCAGGCGCCGCCCCGGCCCCGGCGCCGGGATGCGGCGGCGCCCGGTTCCCGGCCCGCCGGCCGGCCCCGGGGGCCGTTGCGCGGGCGGTTTGCGTTTTGCGTCGCCCTGGTAGTTCCGCTAAACTCTTGCCCCATGAAGCAAGCCGACGTGATTGGAAGCTCCTTGGCCGCACCAAGCCGGGGCAGGCGGGGCCTGCCCATGGGCGTGCTGGCTGCCGCGCTGATGCTGTCGGGCTGCGCCGGGGGTGGCGGGTTGGCCGGGGCATGGCCCTTCAACCGCCCGGCCGCCGGCCCCGTCGCGCAAAGCGCCCCTCCCCCGCCGGCCGACCCCGTCCTGGCCTTTGCGGCCCGGGCGCAGCCCGGCACGCAGGATCGCATCACCCTGGCGGATGGCCAGCCCGCCACCGCCCGCCTGGTCCGCGCCTACAACGCCGCCAGTGGGCGCGAATGCCGGGAGGTCGCGATCGTGACCAGCGCCGGCGAAAGGGCGCGCGTGATCTGCGCAACGCCCGAGGGAAGCTGGGCGGAGACGCGCATGCTGCTGCGCGGCGGCGGGATTCCCCGCCCGTGAGCAGCACGGCCAGCGATGGGGTTGGCCTGCCTGACCGCCCGCAGGGCCTCGACCGCGTCCGCAAGGGCTTCCGCATCCAGGGCCGCGTGATCCACGCCCTGGCGCTGCGCGAACTGACCACCCGCTTCGGCCGCAGCCAGCTGGGCTTCGTGTGGCTGGTGCTCGAACCGCTGATGCTGGCCTCCGCCATCGGGCTGATGCACTGGCTGATGAAGCACGACAACCCGGGCCCGATCCCGGTCTTCGTCTTCTACATCATCGGCTACGCGCCCTACTTCGCCTTCCGGGCCATCCTGAACCGCTCGACCTCCGCCTTCCACGCGAACATGACGCTGATGTACCACCGCCAGGTCCGCCTGACGGACGTCATCCTGGCGCGCAACCTGCTGGAAGCGGCGGCGGTGACGGCGGTGCTGGTCCTGGTCATCGGCAGTTCGGCCTGGCTGGTGGACATGCCGCCGGCGGACATCCCGCTGCTGGCCTTCGGGCTGCTGCTGATCTTCTTCTACGCCAACGGCCTTTCCATGATGGCCGCCGCCGCCAGCGCGCGGTGGGAGGTCGTGGACCGCATCGTCCACCCCCTCACCTACCTGTCGCTGCCGATCTCGGGCGCCTTCTTCGCCATGGAGAAGCTGCCGCCGAGCTGGCGCGAGGTCATGCTCTGGAACCCCCAGGTCAGCATGCATGAGATGGTGCGCGAAGGCATGTTCGGGGAGCTGATCACCAGCTACTTCTACATGGAGTACACGATCGGCTGCGTCGTCTTCGTCAACCTGCTGGGCCTTGCCGCGGTCAGGGCCGTGCGGCCCAAGCTCGAATTCTGACGGGCCGGCCGGTGATCATCCTCGACAACGTCTCGAAGCATTACGAGGTGCGCGGCGGCGGCCGAAAGACGGTGCTGCGCAACGTCAGCGCGGTGATCCGGCCCGGGGACGCGGTGGGAATCCTCGGCCGGAACGGCACCGGCAAGTCCACCCTCGTGCGGATGCTGGCGGGGGTGGAGCATCCCTCCTCCGGCCGGATCGAGCGGCGCATGTCCGTCTCCTGGCCGCTCGCGCACGGGATCGGCCTGCAGGCGGCGCTGACCGGCGCCGACAACGCCCGATTCATCGCCCGCATCTACGATCACGACGTGCAGGAGGTCCTGCAGCAGGTCGAGGAATTCGCCGAGCTCGGCAGCTACATGCACATGCCGGTCCGCACCTATTCCGCCGGCATGATGGGGCGCCTGCTGCTCGGCCTGTCCTTCGCCGTGAACTTCGACTGCTACCTGATCGACGAGATCACGGCCGCGGGCGATGCACGCTTCGTCGCCCGCGCGCAGGAAATGCTGTCACTCAAGACCCGGGGCCGTACACTGGTCCTGGTCAGCCATGTGCCTGAACATCTGAAGATCTACTGCCGGACCGCAGCGGTGCTGAGCCATGGCAGCCTGACCTTCTTCGAGGACATCGATGAAGCTGTCGCCACCTATAAGGCCCTCTGAGACCCTTCCGGCCACCGGGGTCGAGGACCAGCGCCTGCCGCCCCGCCTGCCGCCCAAGCGGCAGAGGCGCCGAAGCCTGACGCCCCGGACGGTGAAGGGGTGGTTCATGCTGCTCGTCATCCTGCCGACGCTGCTGGTCGGCACCTACTACGTGACCTACGCGGCCGACCTGTACCAATCCGAATCGCAGCTCCTGGTCCGCGGCCGCGGGGGCGGGGGCGCCAGCGCGGCCGGCGGCATCATCGCCGCCGTGACGGGCGGCGGCGGCGGCGGCCGCGGCGGCATGGACGAAGCCCGGGCCGTGGCCGCCTACATCGACAGCATCGATGCGCTGAACGGCCTGCAGCGGTCGCTCGACCTCGTCTCCATCTGGCGGCGGCCGGAAGCCGACCTCGTCTCCCGCCTCCGGTCGGAAGACCCGCCGGCCGAGCGGCTGCTGAACTACTACCGGCGCCGCGTGACGGTCAGCTACGACATCGAGACCAACATCACCACGCTCCGGGTCCTGGCCTACCGCCCCAGCGACGCGAAGGAGATCGCCGAGGCGCTGATCGCGCTGTCGGAGAACCTGGTGAACCGCTTCTCCGCCCGCACCGCCTCCGACACCATCCGCGTGGCGCGGGAGGAGGTGGAGATCGCCGAACGCCGCGTGCTCGCGGCGCGGGAGGCGCTGAACAGCTTCCGGGAGCGCGAGCAGGCGCTCGACCCCACCCGCAGCGCCGGCGCGGCGATCGAGAACGTCTCGCGGCTCGAGGCGCTTCTCGCGCAGACGCGGGCGGAACTGCAGGAGAAGCGCGCCTTCATGCGGCCGGACAACCCGCAGATCCAGGTGCTGAACAACCGCATCGCCGCGCTGGTCGCGCAGGTGGGCGCCGAACGCGCCCGCACGACGCGCGGGGAGGAAGGGCTGACCCAGCAGCTTTCAGGCTTCGAACGGCTGCAGCTGGAACGCGAATTCGCGGAGAAGCAGCTGACCTCCGCCATCTCCTCGCTGGAAAGCGCGCGGGCCGATGCCCAGCGGCAGGCCGTCTTCCTGATGCGGGTGGTGGAGCCGAACCTGCCCGAGCGCGCCCTCTTCCCCAAGGCCTTCTTCAACACGGTGACCGTCTTCGCCGGGCTGACGATCCTGTTCGGGATCGGCTGGCTGCTGGTGGCAGGCGCACGGGAACACGCGAGCTGACATGACGGATACCGCCTTCCCCACCACCCCGGCGCGCCCCGCGACGGCGTCCGCCCTGGCGCGCTGGCTGCTGGCCGCGGCGCTGCTGCTGCCCGCGCCGCTGCAGGCGCAGGTCTCCGCGCCGTCGCTGCCCTCGCAGCGCACCACGCCGAGCGTGACGCCGATCCCGAGCACCGCCACGCAGGGCACCCAGGCCAATGGCCAGGCCGGCCAGCAGGTGCCGGGCACCACCCCCGCGCAGGGGCCGGGCCTGCCCGCCCTCAATGCCGGGGACATGATCTCCACCTCCCGCATCGGCTCCGCCACCGCGGCCGAGGGCGGGCCCGTCGCGGTCGGCCCGATCGGCGAACCCGGCCGCTTCCCGGGCCCGGCGACGGTGGTCTTCGGCTCCTCCCTGTTCACGCGGGGTGGCCCGGCGGCGTCCGACACGCCCAACCCGAACTACACGCTCCTGCCCGGGGACCGCGTCTCCATCACCGTCTGGGGCTTCGTCGAGGCGTCGATCGTCACCACCGTCGATGCCGAGGGCAACGTCTTCATCCCGCAGATCGGCCCGGTCCGCCTGGCCGGCGTCCGCGCGGGCGACGTGCAGCGCATGGTGGAGACCGAGGTCCGCCGCGTCTATTCGCAGCAGGTGCAGGTCTATGCCGTGCTGCTTTCCGCCGGCCAGGTCGGCGTCTTCGTTACCGGCCAGGTGCGCATCCCGGGCCGCCACCTCGGCTCCGCCTCCGAAAGCGTGCTCGACTACCTCGCCCGCGCGGGCGGGGTCGATCCGGGCCGCGGCTCCTACCGCGACATCACCGTGACGCGCGGCGGCCGCACCGTGGCGCGCATCGACCTCTATCGATTCCTGCTGTCCGGCGAATTGCAGAACCTGCCCCTGCAGCAGGGCGACACCATCATCGTGCCCGCGCAGGGCGCGATGGTCGGCGCCGATGGCGCCGTGCGCAACAACTTCCTGTTCGAGGTGACGGGCCGCACCATGCCGGGGTCGGAGTTGATCCGCCTGGCCTCGCCCCTGCCTTCCGCCACCAATGCGGTGATCCGCGGCACGCGCAACAGCCAGCCCTTCTCCCGCTACACCACGCTGCGCGAACTGGCCGGCATCCAGCTGATGGACCAGGACGTGGTGACCTTCATCACGGATGCGCCGCCGCCCACCGTCCGCGTCTCGGTCGAAGGCAGCCGCATCGGCCCCTCGGTGCTGATCACCGACCGCGACGTCACGCTCTGCACCGTGCTCGACTACATCGCGGTGGACCCGAACCTGGCCAATACCCGCGGCATCTTCCTGCTCCGCCCCTCGGTCGCGGCGCAGCAGGCCCGCATGCTGAACGAGGCGATGGACCGGCTGGAGCGCCAGCTCTTCCTCACCGTCTCCCCCACCACCGGCGTCGCGGAAGTCCGCGCTTCCGAAGCGCAGCTGGTCTCCAGCTACATCAGCCGGGCGCGGCGGACGCGGGCGGAAGGACGCCTCGTCGTCATGGACCGCGGCGGCCGCTGCGCCGATGTGCGGCTCGAGGATGGCGACATCATCGTCATCCCCGAACGGGTGCAGACGGTGCTCGTCTCCGGCGAGGTCACGGCGCCGCAGGCGGTGATCTGGCGGCCCAACCTGACGATCCAGGACTATATCCGGCAGGCCGGCGGCCTGGCGGAGCGCGGCGGCGACAACCAGCTGATGATCCGCCGCGCGAGCGGCGAACTGATCCTGGAGCCGACCGAGCCGCCGCAGCCCGGCGACGAGCTGATCGCGCTGCCGAGGCTGGACCCGAAGAACTTCCAGCTGACGCGCGACCTGCTGAACCTGATCTTCCAGTCGGCACTCTCCGCGCAGGTCTTCACCGGATCGCGCTGACCGGTCGCGATGCCGCGGCGGAACGGGGCGCTGGCCGAAAGGTCAGCGCCCTTTCTGTTGCCGCCAGCCCCCGCCCGCGATAGGCAGGAGCCAGCGAAGACCGGCCCCGAGAGGCCGGCATCATCCAGGGAGGCTCCGCGACCATGATCCATCCATTCGCCCGCCGCACCATGCTCGGGCTCGGCGCCTCGCTCCTCGCCGCACCGTCGCTGCGCGCGCAGGGCCGCTTCCCGGACCGGCCCATCCGGCTGATCGTGCCCTGGGGCGCGGGCGGCACCACCGACATCCAGATGCGGGTGCTGGCCGAACAGGCGGCGCGCCGCCTCGGCCAGCCCGTGATCATCGAGAACAAGGCCGGCGCCGGCGGCGTGCTGGGCGCGCAGCAGATGCTGAACGAACGCAATGACGGCTACGTGATCACGCAGATGCCGATCAGCGTCTTCCGCCATCCGCAGATGGCGCAGCGGCCGCTGTTCAACCCGCTGGAGGATTTCTCCTACATCATCCACCTCACCGGCTATCTCTTCGGCGTGGTGGTGAAGCCGGATGCGCCCTGGAACACCTTCCAGGAATTCCTGGACCACGCGAAGGCGAATCCGGGCCGCGTCACCTACGGCACGCCCGGCGTCGGCACCTCGCTGCACATCACCATGGAACAGATCGCCGGCGCCCGCGGCATCGAATGGATCCATGTCCCCTTCCGCGGCTTCGCGGAGAACGTGACCTCCCTCCTCGCCGGGCAGACGATGGCGCTGGCCGACAGCTCCGGCTGGTCCGAGATGGTGCAGGCCGGCCGCCTGAAGCTGCTGGTGACCTGGAGCGCGGAGCGCGCCAAGCGCTTCCCCAACGTGCCGACGCTGCGGGAAAGCGGCATCGATATCGTCAGCGCCAGCCCCTATGGCCTGGCCGGGCCGAAGGGCATGCACCCGGATGTGGTGCGCGCGCTGCACGATGCCTTCCGCGAAGCGCTGCACGACCCCGCGCATATGGCGGTCCTCGACCGCTTCGACATGGCGCCGATGTATCTCGGCCCCGATGAATACGCGGCCGATGCGCGCCGCACCTATGCGACGGAAGGCGAGATGATCCGCAAGCTCGGCCTGCGGCTCTGAGCATCGCCACCGCGCATATCCGCTGCGGCGACGATCTTCGCCCCCGCCTGGCCGATACGGGCTGGGCGGGGGACTACCTGCCGATCAGCGATCCCGTCTGCGTCGGCGCGGTGAATGACGAACCGCTGATGGCCTATCTCGGGCTGCGCGCCCGGGTCATCGCCCTGCATGCGAAGGTGGATCTGCAGGAGGCGCGGCTGCGCCTCGGGCGCGAATACATGGCGCTGAATGCGCTCGACCGCTTCGACCGCGTGCTGCTGTGGTTCGAACATGACCTCTGGGACCAGGCCGCGCTGATCCGCGTCCTGTCCCTGCTGGCCGGGCGACGGGGGCTGGAGGGCAGGCTCTTCCTGATGCCCGCCGATGGCAGGCGCCCCTTCATGGCGCTGTCCGATGCGGAACTCGCCGCGCTGGTCCCGCAGCCGCTGACGCTCCCGCAGTTGGAAGCGGGCGCCGAGGCCTGGGCCGCCTTCGCCGATCCGGACCCGGAGGCGCTGGACCGGCTGTGGCGCCGCGCGACGCCCCTGCCCCACCTGGCCCATGCCATGCGCCGCCACCTGCAGGACCTGCCCTGGCGCGCCGACCGCCTGGCGCTGACCGAACGCCAAGTGCTGCGCGCCGTGGCCGATGGCGCCACGACCCTGGCCGATGTCATGCGGGCGCAGCACGCCGCCGACGCCACCTTCCCGCAGACCGACCTGATGCTGCTCGACCTCCGCCAGCGCCTCTCCACCGGGCCGCTCAGGCTGCTCATGCCCGGGGAGGCCTGGGCCCTGGCCGATCGCGGCCGCGCCGTGCTGGCCGGCGAGGAGAAGCACCGCCCCCCGCCGCGCTTCCAGGGCGGCGTGGCTGTGCGCCCGGACCCACCCTGGCAATGGGACCCCCGCGCCACCGGCGTGCACCGCGCCTCACCGTAGGGCGGCGAAGAAATCCCGCAGCAGGGTGGCGGCCTCGCTCTCCCGCACGCCGCCCACCACCTCCGGCGCATGGTGGCAGGTGGGCTGGCCGAACAGCCGCGGGCCGTGTTCCACCGCGCCGCCCTTCGGGTCATAGGCGCCGAAGACCACGCGCTTGACCCGGAAGAAGGCGATGGCCTGGGCGCACATGGCGCAGGGCTCCAGCGTGACCGTCAGCGTCGCCTCCGGCAGCAGCTTGTCGCCGGTCACGCGCGCGGCCTCCCGCAGCGCCAGCATTTCCGCGTGCGCGGAGGGGTCGCGGCGGGCCTCCACCTCGTTCCCCGCCACCGCCAGCACGCGGCCGGCGGCATCGGTGACGACGGCGCCGACCGGCACCTCGCCCCGC
The DNA here is from genome assembly GCF_016805305.1 of Falsiroseomonas ponticola. Taxonomy (GTDB): domain Bacteria; phylum Pseudomonadota; class Alphaproteobacteria; order Acetobacterales; family Acetobacteraceae; genus Falsiroseomonas; species Falsiroseomonas ponticola. Next base: position 29,844 of record NZ_JAERQN010000008.1, read on the forward strand.
GCGGCGGCGTCGCGGGCGGCGTCGAGCGCGATTTCCATGGGTGACGGCGCGTTCCGCATGGCGGCGATGCTTGCTCCGGCGCGCCCCGACCGTCTAGCAACGGGCGATGAAAAAACGCCCGGTCATCGGTGTCACCCTGGATGCGGAACCCGCCGGCGGCTGGTCGAAGCTGCCCTGGTATGCGCTGCGCCAGAACTACCTCTCCGCCGTCATCGCCGCGGGCGGCCTGCCGGTCGCGCTGCCGCACCATCCCGAACTGGCCGCCGACTACCTCGATGCCATCGACGGGCTGCTGGTCACGGGCGGCGCCTTCGATGTGGATCCGGCCCTCTGGGGCGGCGGCCCGCCGCATCCCAAGGTTACGCTGAAGCCCGGCCGCACCGATTTCGAGCTGGCCGCGACGCGGACCGCCCTGGCCCGCGACATGCCCGTGCTCGGCATCTGCGGCGGCCAGCAGCTCCTCGCCGTCGCCTTCGGCGGCACGCTCATCCAGCATATCCCGGATGAGGTGCCGGGCGCGCTGGCGCATGAACAGCCGAATCCGCGCACGGAGCCGGGGCATGAGGTGGCGGTCGCGCCCGGCACCCTGCTGGCCCGCATCACCGGCACGGACCGCCTGGCCGTCAATTCCGCCCATCACCAGGCCGTCGCGACACCAGGCGCCGGCGCCGTGGTGAATGCCCGCGCCCCCGATGGCGTGGTGGAGGGCATCGAGCATCCCGGCCACCGCTTCGCCCTCGGCGTCCAGTGGCACCCCGAATATGCCGTGGATCCGCGGGACCCCGTGATCCTCGCCGCCTTCGTGGAGGCCTGCCGGTGACCGACGAAACCGAGGACGCGGCGCCCGAGGCCGAGCGCGGCGAGCGACTCGCAAAATACCTGGCCCGCGCCGGCATCGCGTCGCGCCGCGACGCCGAGAAGCTGATCGCCGAGGGCAAGGTGAAGATGAACGGCAAGGTGGTGGAAACCCCCGCCACCTTCGTCACCGAGGGCGCGCGCATCAGCGTGGACGGCAAGCCCGTCCAGCCCGCCGAACGCACCCGCCTCTTCCGCCACCACAAACCCGACGGCGTGGTCACCACCCACAAGGACCCGCAGGGCCGCCCGACGGTGTTCGAGCGCCTGCCCCCCGCCATCGGCCGCGTCGTCTCCATCGGCCGCCTCGACCTGACCAGCGAGGGGCTGCTGCTGCTGACCAATGACGGGGAGCTGGCGCGCAAGCTGGAACTGCCGAGCAATGGCTGGCTGCGCCGCTACCGCGTCCGCGTCTATGGCGCGGTGGATGAGAAGTCGCTGGCCGCGCTCTCCCGCGGCATCACCGTGGATGGCGTCGCCTATGGCCCGATCGAGGCCGGGCTCGACAGCCGCCGCGGCGCCATCGCCTGGCTGACGGTGAGCCTGAAGGAAGGCAAGAACCGCGAGATCCGGCGCGTGATGCAGCATCTCGGCCTGCACGTCACCCGGCTGATCCGCACGGCCTATGGCCCCTTCCAGCTCGGCACCCTGCCCAAGGGCGGCGTCGAGGAAGTGCATCCGAAGGTGATGCGCGAACAGCTCGGCATCGGGGAGGCGCCGCAGAAGAAGCGGCGGCGGGAGCAGGAGGAAGCCGCCGCCGCCGCGGCCGCCGCGCCCCCGGAACCCGTCGCGCCCAAGCCGAAGCGCGTCCGCCCCGAGAACATCCCCCGCGCCCGCAATGCGGAGCCGCCGAAGCCGAAGCATGCTGCGAATCGTCGCCGGAAGCCATCGCGGCCGTAGGCTCGCCGCGCCCCCCGGCGACACCACCCGCCCCACGGCGGAGCGCGTCCGCCAGGCGGTCTTCGACATGCTCTGGCACGCCCCCTGGGCGGGACGGGCGGTGGTGGAGGAGGCGCGCGTGCTGGACGCCTTCGCCGGCACCGGCGCGATGGGTCTGGAAGCGCTGAGCCGCGGCGCCGCCCATGCCACCTTCATGGAGCGCGACCGCGCCGCGCTGGCGGCGCTGCGCGCCAACATCACCGCCTGCCGGGAGGAGCCCCGCGCGCGCGTGGTGGCCGGCGACGTGCTGAAGCCCCCCGCCGCCGCGACCCCCTGCGGCCTGGTCTTCCTCGACCCGCCCTACGCTCAGGACCTGGTCCCGCGCGCCCTGGCCGCGCTTTCCGCCGCCGGCTGGATCGCCCCCGCCGCGCTGGTGGTGGCGGAGCTGGGGCGGGAGGAAGCGCTGGCGGCGCCCGGCTTTTCCGAAGTCGCGATGCGGGAGCATGGCGCGGCGCGGGTCGTCTTCCTGCGCGCGGGATAGCCTACCCCGCCACCTCGGCCGCCACCGCCGCCACCTGCTCCACCAGCCAGCGCAGCCCCGCATCCACCGCCTGCCGCTCATGCCAGGCCGCCGACAGCACGAAGGGCCGGATCGGCAGCGGCGGCGCGAAGGCGCGCAGCCCGAAGCGCGGCGCGTAGTTCTCCACCACCCGCCGGGGCATGGTGACGATGGTGGGGGATGCCGCGACGGCGGCCAGCGCCGGCAGGAAGGACGGCATCGCCGCCACCACGCGCCGCCTCAAGCCCTGCCGCGCCAGCGCCGCATCCACCGTCCCCTCCAGCCCGCCGCTGAGCGACACCAGCACATGGTCCAGCGCGCAGTAGAGCGGCAGATCGATCTGCCGCCGGCGTCGCAGCCGCGGATGGTCGGGCGACCCCGCCACCAGGTAGGTCTCCTCATAGAGCCGCCGCGTCGCGATCCCGGCTGGCCGGCGCGGGAAGAAGCCTAGCGCCAGGTCGGCCTCCCCCTCCGCCAGCGCCGCCATGGCGGCGTCCCGCGCATGCGGCCGGAAGGACAGGCGCAGCCCGTCGCCGGCCGCCGCGAAGCGCGCCAGCAGCGGCGGCCCGAAGCGGGAGGCCTCGTAATCGAGCCCGGTGATCCGGAAGACGCGGTCGCTGGTCGCGGGATCGAAGGGCAGCGGCGGCGCCACCGCCTGCCGCGCCAGGCCGAGGACGCTCGCCACCAGCGGTGCGAGGTCGAGGCAGCGCGGCGTCGGCTCCACGCCGCCGGGCCGGCGGATGAAGAGCGGGTCGTCGAAGATGTCGCGCAACCGCGCCAGCGCATGGCTCACGGCCGGCGCGCTGAGGCCAAGGCGGTTCGCCACCTCGGCCAGCTTCCGGTGGCGCAGCGCCTCGTCCAGCACCAGCAGCAGCGTCAGGTCGAGGCGACGGAGTTTCATCTCGCTCATGTCGCCATTCAGAACATTCAATGGAGGAAAGTGCCAGCGGAACCCATCCTCCCCGCAACAGGAACGGGGGCTCCATGCGCATCGGCATCATCGGCGGCGGCAATGTCGGCCAGGCGCTGGCCTCCGCGCTGAGGCGGGCGGGCCACGATCCCATCCTGCTGCTGCGGAACCCGGGGCCTGGGGATGCGCCCCTCGCGCCGCTGGCCGATGCCGCGGCCTATATCCTCGCCGTGCCCTTCGGCGCCGCCACGGAGGCCCTGGCCGCCATCGCGCCCGGCGGCACCCCCGTGCTGGATGCCACCAACCCGCTCGCCATGGGCCCGGATGGCCTCGGCCTCTCGCTCGGCTTCGACGACAGCGGCGCCGAACGCATCGCCCGCGCCTTCCCGGGGCTGCGACTGGCAAAAATCTTCAACACCACCGGCGCCAATGTCATGGCCGATGCCGCCCGCTTCGCGCCGCGCCCCGTGATGTTCGCCGCCGGCGACGATGCCGGTGCCAAGGCCATCGCGCTGCGGCTCGCCACCGATATCGGCTTCGAGGCCGTCGATGCCGGCCCGCTCCGCGCCGCAAGGCTGCTGGAGGCGCATGCGATGCTTTGGATCGACCTCGCCATGCGCCGCGGCCTCGGCCGGGACTTCGCCTTCGCGCTGCGGCGGGCCGTGCCATGAGCCTGCGCGACCCCAACGCGCTGCGCCCGAAGCGCATCGCCCTCGTCATCGCCAACCCCGCCATCTCCACCACCACCGGCTGGCCGGTCGGCTTCTGGTGGAGCGAACTCGCCCATCCCTGGCTCGCCTTCCACGAGGCCGACTACGCCACGGAGGTCTTCAGCCCCGATGGCGGCGCCTGCGAGGGCGATGCCTTCAGCGACCCGCGCCACGCCTCCGGCTATTCCGCCGACGACATTGTCAGCCGCGGCTTCATCGAGACGCCGCACCTGGCCGCCCTCGTCGCCGCGACGAAGCCCGTCGAGGCCATCACGCTGGACGATTTCGACGCCATCCTGGTCGCCGGCGGCCAGGCGCCGATGTTCACCTATGACGCCGCGATCACGCTGCAGGCGCGGTTCACGGCCTTCCTCGAATCCGGGAAGGTGGCCGCCGCGCTCTGCCACGGCACCGCCATCCTCTGCCACGCCACGCGCTCCGACGGCACGCCTATCGCGAAAGGGCGCACCGTCACCGGCTTCACCAATGTCGAGGAGGATGCGGCGGACGAGGCCGCCTGGGCCATGGGTGCGCTGCCGCGCGACCGGCATGTGATGCCCTGGCGGATCGAGGACCGGCTGCGCGCCCAGGGCGCCAACACCATCCAGGCCGGCGCCTGGCGCAGCTTCGCGGTGCGGGACGGCAACCTCGTCACCGGCCAGCAGAATTTCTCCGGCGCCGCCACCGCCGCCGCCGTCATCGCCGCCCTGGGAGCCTGACCGCATGATGCTGCCCCGCCGCGCCCTCCTCGCCGCGCCCCTCCTGCTCGCCACCCCCGCCCGCGCCCAGCCCCGCCCGGCCATCGTGCTGGTGCATGGCGCCTGGATGGGCGCCGCGGTCTGGGACCGCACCGCCACCGCCCTGCGGGCCCAGGGGTTCGAGGTGCTCACCCCCGAACTCCCCGCCCATGGCGCGGACCCGATGCCGGCCACGGAAGCCTCGCTCGACCGCTACGTCCAGGCCGTGCTGGCCGCGATCGGGGACCGGCGCGACGTGGTGCTGGTCGGCCACAGCTTCGGCGGCATCGTCGCCGCAGCGGTGGCGGAAGCGGCGCCGGAGCGCCTGCGCCGGCTGGTCTTCCTCGCCGCCTATCTCCCCGCCTCCGGTGACAGCGCCTACAGCCTTTCCCAGCGCGACCCCGCCAGCCTGGTGGGGCGGTTCTGGCGGCAGGACGACCCCGCCCGCTACTCCCCGGCCTCCATCGCAGCGGAGGGGATCGTCGAGACCTTCTGCGCGGATTGCGGCGCGGCGGATGCCGCCTGGCTGGTGGCGAACCACCGGGCGGAGCCGGTGCCGCCCCTCGCCACCCCCGTCACGCTGACGGCCGCGCGCTTCGGCGCGGTGCCCAAGGCCTATGTCGTGACGACGGAGGACCGCACCCTCACCCCCGAATTCCAGCGCGCCATGCTGGCCGCCGCCGGCATCACGCAGGTGGCGGAACTCCCCACCTCCCACACCCCCATGCTCGCCGCGCCATCCGCGCTGGCGGCGGCCATCGCATCCCTCGCCCAGCCCTGAGGAGCCCCAGCGAATGCCCTTCACCGGACAATGCCATTGCGGCGGCGTGCGCTACCGCATCACGGGGGAGGCGATCGGCGTCATCGTCTGCCACTGCCGGGACTGCCAGCAGATGCACGGCAACGCCAACGCCATGCTCGCCGCGCCGAGGGACTCCGTGGTGCTGGACGCCGCGGAGACGCTGACCTGGTACGAATCCAGCCCCGCGGCGGAACGCGGCTTCTGCACGCGCTGCGGCGGCCGGCTGTTCAAGCGGCCGCGCCAGGGCGACCGGCTGCTGGTCTCCGCCGGCACCATCGACCCGCCGACGGGGATGAAGACCATCCGCAACGTCTGGGTGGAATCGAAGGGCGACTGGTACGAGATCCCCGCCTGAGGCTACCCCTGCCCCCCCAGCGTCACGCCGAGCTTCGCATACATCGCCGCCAGCCTGGCGTCGTAATGCGCGGCGTCGAACAGTGCCGCCTGCCGCGGCCCCCGCCAGGCGAGTTCCGCGCGCAGCTCGTCATTCGCGTCCAGCGCTTGGATCGCCTCCGCCATCGCCCGCGTGTCGTAGGGGTCCACCATCACCCCGGCATCGCCCACCACCTCGGGCAGGGAGGAGGTGTTGCTGGTCATCACCGGCGTGCCCAGCAGCATCGCCTCCAGCACCGGCAGGCCGAAACCCTCATAGAGCGAGGGGAAGAACACCGACCGCGCGCCGCGGATCAGGCTGACCAGCAGGCGGAAGGGCGCGTAGTCCAGCAGGATGACACGGTCACGCAGCTTGCGCGTCATGCCCTGCGGGCCATCGGTCTGCGATCCCTCGGGGTAGTCGCGCCGGTCATCCTCGTACAGCAGGGCCAGTTCCTGGCGCACCTGCCAGCCATGCTTGCCGCAGATCACCAGCGGCCAGGGGCTGCCGGACGCCAGGTAGGCCTCGATCATCCGCCCGACATTCTTCTTGGGCTCGATCGCCCCGAAGAACAGCCAGTAGCCCCCCCAGGGCAGGCCGAAGGCGCCCTGCACCTCCGCCCGCGCCAGCGCCTCCGGCTTCTGCACCAGGGCGGCGGGCAGTTCCGCGCATTGGTAGGTGACGGAAATCCGCTCCTCCGGCACGCCCAGCAGGTTGATGATGTCGCGGCGCGAGGCTTCGGAGACGGTGGCGATGTGGTCGGCCTCCGCCGCGATGCGCCGGACGGTGCCCAGGAAGCGGCGCTTGGAATCCAGCGTGGCGTAGGGCAGGCGAAGCGGCACCAGGTCGTGGATGGTGTAGATGTTCCGCGCCCCCTCCGCCTTCAGCGGCAGCGGGAAGGTCCAGTGCATCACGTCCTGCCGGTCCGGCAGCTTCACCACGCCGAAGGCGCGCGCCGGCGTCGCGCGCTGCATCGCCGCGCGGAACAGGCCGGGGGCGTTCCACAGCCGGTCGGCATGCGGCAGACGCGCCTCCAGCCCCCGCCGCACCACCCGGTCGGTGAGCGGCACCGCGCGCGCCTTGGCACCCATCGACAGCCTCAGCCGGGCGCGGAAATCGTCATAGGCCTGCTGGGCGCGGGTCATGCCGCGTGGCGGCCCGTCATACAGCCCGACCTCCCGCAGCAGGTCGTCGCGGCCGCCGGATGTGGGCTGGCCGTAGAGCACGCCCACCTCCGCGCCCAGCGCATGCAGCCGCTGGGTCAGGTTGCGGCAATAGGTCGCGACCCCCGTGCCCTGCTCCAGGGCCAGGTTGTACCCATCGATGGCGATCCGAGGCTTCAGCACCGTCATCCATCTCCCGCCGCGCGCCCGGCGGTTAAGCCCGCGCCGCGCCCATGCCGTCAACCCGCGCCCGGCGCCGATCACGCCGTCGCGCGCAACCGCCATGGACTACGCTTGCGCTGGACGCAGCCCACCGGTTGATGCTTGATCCCCTGGCGCGCAAGGGCAGGGCCACCATGCAACCGACGGATCGGATCGAACAGGCGGAGGTTGCCCCGGCGCGGGCCGCCTCCGGGGCTGGAATCGTCCTGGCGCACGCCGCGGCGCTGCTGCTGCGCGCCATCGCGATCGCCATCCTGGCCGCGCCGGTGGTCATCGGGCTCGTGCTGCTGGCCCGCTGAGGGCCCGGGGCCGCGAAGCACCGCGATACCTGCTCGACACGGCGTTGCCTTTCTTTTTCCAAAGCCGTGCGACATACCGGCGGAAACCGCCGCAGCATCCCCGGCGGACACCGCCGCAGCACTGAGGTTCCACGATCCATGCCGACCGATGCCGTGCCGACTGGCTCCTCCACCGGATCCGCCCGGGGCGCCGTTGACCTGATCGTGCCCGTGATCCTCTCGGGCGGCACCGGAAGCCGGCTCTGGCCGCTGTCGCGCGAAGCCTATCCGAAGCAGTTCTGGCCGCTGGTCTCCCAGGGCACCATGCTGCAGGAAACCGCCGCCCGCGCCCGCGCGCCCGGCTTCGCGCCCCCGGTCGTGGTGTGCGGCGAAGCGCATCGCTTCCTGGTCGCTGAACAGCTGCGCGAAGCGGGCGCCGAGGACAGCCGCATCATCCTGGAACCCAGCGCCCGCAACAGCGCCGCCGCCATCGCCGCCGCCGCCATCCTGATCGGGGAGGATGCGCCGGACGCCATCCTCTGGATCATGGCCGCCGATGCCGCGGTGCAGGACGTGCCCGCGCTGCGCCACGCGCTGTCCGCCGCCGCGCTGGCGGCGCGGGAAGGCCGCATCTGCACCTTCGGCATCCGCCCCACCGCGCCCGAGACCGGCTACGGCTACATCGAATCCGGCGCCCCCCTGGCCGGCATCGACGGCGCCCTGCAGGTGGCGCGCTTCGTCGAGAAGCCGGATGCCGCGACGGCTGCCGCCTTCCTGGCCGGCGGCCGCCACCTGTGGAACAGCGGCATGTTCGTGGCCACGGCGAAGACGCTGATCGCCGAACTCGCCGCCCATGCGCCGGGCGTGCTGGCCGCCGCGCGCGAAGCGGTGGCGGGCGGGGCGCGGGACCTGGGCTTCGTCCGCCTGGGCGCCAGCTTCGCCGACGCCCCCTCCATCTCCATCGACCATGCGGTGATGGAACGCACCGCGCTCGCCGCCGTGGTGCCCTGCGATCCCGGCTGGTCCGATGTCGGCTCCTGGGCCTCGCTGTGGGAGATCGCGCCGAAGGACAAGGACGGCAACGCCGCGCTCGGCAATGCCGCCGTCCTCGGCTCCAAGCGCTGCTACGTGCGCTCGGAAGGCATCCTGACCGCCGTGGTGGGGCTGGAGGATGTGGTGCTGGTCGTCACCGACGACGCCGTCCTCGCCGTCCATCGCGACCGCGCGCAGGACGTGAAGAAGATGGTGGAGCATCTGAAGGCCACCGGCCACAAGGAAGCCACCGAGCATCGCCGCGTCTATCGCCCCTGGGGCGCCTATGAGGGCGTGGCCCATGGCAGCCGCTTCCAGGTGAAGCGCATCACCGTGCGCCCGGGCCGCAAGCTCAGCCTGCAGAAGCACTACCACCGCGCGGAACACTGGGTCGTCGTCGCCGGCACCGCGGTGGTGGAGCGGGACGGGGAGCGGATCCTGCTGCGGGAGAACGAGTCGGTCTACCTGCCGCTGGGCTGCGTCCACCGGCTGGAAAACCCCGGCATGATCCCGCTGACGCTGATCGAGGTGCAGTCCGGCCCCTACCTCGGCGAGGACGACATCGTCCGGCTCGAGGACAATTACGGCCGGGCCTGAACCGGGGGGACGCGGCATGGGGCAGGACCAGCCGCCGGCGCCGCGCCCGGACCCGCCCCGCGGCACCGCCGATCCCCGCGCCTCGCTGCGCCGCGCGGACAGCCTGCGCGATGCGCGGGACTGGCAGGGGGCGGCCGAGGCCTATGCGGCCTGGCTGGCCGGCCGCCCGCATGACTGGCCCGCCTGGATCCAGTACGGCCACGCGCTGAAGGAAGCGGGCGACCCCGCCGCGGCGCTCGGCGCCTATCGCCGCGCGGAACAGGGGCGGCCCGGGGATGCCGACCTGCAGATGCAGATCGGCCACGCCCTGAAGCTGCTGGGCCACCTGCCGGAAGCCCGCCTCGCCTATGCCCGCGCGCTGGACATCGACCCCGCCAATGACAGCGCGTGGCGTGAGGTGTCGAACCTGCTCGGCCAGCCCGGCGTCGCCGCCGTGGCGGCGCCGGAGGCGCAGCTCTCGCTGGTCGGCGACCTCTGCGTGGTGTTCGACCTGACGGACCTGCTCTCCTGGTTCGGCCGCAACCGCGCGCCCTCGGGCATCCAGCGGGTGCAGATGGAACTCGTCGGGCCGGCGCTGCGCGGCAGCGGCCTCGCGGCGCGGGTCATCCTGGCGGTCTATGATCCCGCCACGCTGGGCTGGCGGGCCCTGCCGCGGGAAGCCTTCAACCGCCTGGCCAGCCTGTCCCGCAGCGGCGCGGATGCGCGGGACCCCGCCTGGGAACAGGCCGTCGCCGTCGCCCGGCAGGCGCTGGAGGCCGCGCCGGCCCTGGTGTTCCCCGATGGCGCCTGGCTCGTCGTGCCGGGCTCCTCCTGGTGGCTGGCCAACTACCACCTGGCGGTGCGGCTGGCGAAGGCGCGGCACGGGCTGCGCTACGCGCCGCTGGTCCATGATTGCGGCCCGCTGGTGGTGCCGGAGCATTCGCCCCCCGCGACCGTCGCCGAATTCGCCCGCTGGTTCGCCGGCCTCGCCGCGCATGCCGACCTGCTTCTGCCCGTCTCCGCCGCCACGGCGGAGGATCTGCGCCGCCTCCAGGCGCTGCACCTGCCCTCCCTCCCCCTGCCGCCGATGCTGGTGGTGGGGCTGGACGGCGCGATGCGCGATGCCGCCGCGCCGGCCGCGCCCCATGCCGGGGTGGATGCCCTGGCCGGCCAGGCGCAGGCGGGGCGGCCCTATGCGCTGTTCCTCGGCACGCTGGAATCGCGCAAGAACCACCTCTTCGTCCTCAATGCCTGGCTGGCGCTGATCCGCAGGCACGGCGCGGGGAAGCTGCCGCTGCTGGTGCTCGCCGGCCGCACCGGCTTCATGGGCGAAGCGGTGCTGGCCCTGCTGCGCGGCGCGCCGGCACTGCGCGATGCCGTGGTCCTGCTGCAGGACGTGCCGGACACCGCCCTGCCGCTGCTCTACCGCCGCGCGCTCTTCGTCCTCTACAATTCCGACCATGAGGGCTGGGGCCTGCCGGTGACGGAGGCCATCGCCCATGGCAAGGCGGTCCTCGCCCCCGACCATTCCGCCCTGCCGGAGGCCGGGCGCGGCGCCGCCATCCTGTTCCGCCCGCACAGCGAACCGGACTTCGCCGCCAAGGTCGAGCAGCTGGCCTTCGACCCCGCCTTCCGCGCCGCCGCGGAGGCAAGGGCCGCGGCCGCGCCGCTGCGCGGCTGGCAGGCGATCGGCGATGCCGTGCTGGGCCGGCTGCTGCGCGAAAGCGCCGCCCCCCGGCGCCAGGACCCGCCCCCCATCCCGCTCGGCACCATCATCCGCTTCGGCATCGGGGGGGAGACCGCGCCAAGCCTGCCCACCCTGCTGGCGGAAGCGCTGCGCGACGGGGAAGGCTGGCACGCCCCGGAAGCCTGGGGCTGCTGGACCCGCCCCGCCTCATCCGGCGGCCGCGCCGCGCTGCGCCTGGCACTGCCCCCCGGCACCACCGGCCGCATCCGCCTGCACCTGCTGCTGCGCGCGCCGGCCACGGCCCAGCCCATCCGCCTGGTGCCGCGCGGCGCCGAACCCCTGGCGATGACGCTGGCCCCGACGGAGGACGCGATCGCCGCCCTGGAACTGCCGGCCCCCGATGGCGTGATCGACCTGGCGCTGGAAGCCCCCGCCGCCCCCGCCACGCTGCCGCCCGATGACGGCGTGGCGGAGCCGGGGCCGGAGGTCGGAATCGGCCTGATCTCCGTCATGGCCTGCCGGGCGGATGACCTGCTCGCCCGGCTCGACTACCTCGAACACCAGCGCTTCACCTGGCCGGCGGCCGAGGCCTGACGGCCCGCCTACAGCGCCCGCCAGCCGATGTCGCGCCGGCAGAAGCCGCCCGGCCAGTCGATGGCATCCACCGCCGCATAGGCGGTGTCGCGGGCCTCCCGCAGCGACTTGCCCATGCCCGCCACGGCCAGCACCCGGCCGCCATTCGCGACCAGCCCGCCATCACCCGCCCGCGCCGTGCCGGCGTGGAAGACCTGCGCGCCCGGCACCGCCGCCGCCGCCTCCAGCCCCCGGATCGCCGTGCCCTTGCGGGGGCTGCCCGGATAGCCCTCCGCCGCCATCACCACCACCAGGCTGTGCCGCGCATCCCAGCTCAGGTCGAAGATGGAGAGCCCGCCGTCGCAGGCCGCGAAGAGCGCGGGCAGCAGGTCGGAGCGCAGGCGCAGCATCAGCGCCTGGCATTCGGGATCGCCGAAGCGGACGTTGAACTCGATCAGCTTCGGCCCGGCCTCGGTCAGCATCAGCCCGGCGAAGAGCACGCCCTTGAACGGCGTCCCCCGCTTCGACATTTCCGCCAGTGTCGGCTGCACGATCTCCGCCATCACCCGGGCCTGCAGGGCGGGGGTGAAGGCGGGCGGGGGCGAATAGGCGCCCATGCCGCCGGTATTGGGGCCGGTATCGCCATCGCCGACCCGCTTGTGGTCCTGCGCGGCGCCCAAGGGCAGCGCCGTCTCCCCGTCGCAGAGGGCGAAGAAGCTGATCTCCTCGCCGATCAGGCATTCCTCGATCAGCACGGTGGCGCCGGCCGCGCCATGGATGCGGCTTTCCATGATGTCGGCGATGGCGGCCTCCGCCTCCTCGACGGTCGAGGCCACCACCACGCCCTTGCCTGCGGCCAGGCCATCCGCCTTCACGACGATCGGCGCGCCTTCCGCGCGGACATAGGCCTTCGCGGCGGCGGGGTCGTCGAAGCGCTTCCAGCGCGCCCCCGGCACGCCGGCCGCCTCCGCGATCTCCCTGGTGAAAACCTTGCTGCCTTCCAGCCGCGCGGCTTCCTGCGAAGGCCCGAAGCACTTGATCCCCGCGGCGGCGCAGGCATCGGCCAGCCCGAGCGTCAGCGGCGCCTCCGGCCCCACCACGACGAGGTCGATCCGCTTTTCCACCGCGAAGGCGACAATCGAGGAAATGTCCTCCGCCCCGATCGGCACGCATTCCGCGACCTCCGCGATCCCCGGATTGCCCGGGGCGCAGTACAGCTTGCCCAGCAGGGGCGAGACCGAGATCGCCCAGCACAGCGCGTGTTCCCGCCCGCCGCCGCCCACCACCAGCACCTGCATCGCGCCACACCCCCGCACACACAGAAAAGACCGCACGGCCGGTTCCGCGCCTGCCGCCGGATAGCATAGGGTCCGCCCATGGACACGCCGCCCCCTGCTACCAGCAATGTTCCGGAATACGCGGTCAGCGAGATCGCCGGCGCCATCCGCCGCACCCTGGAAGGCGCCTTCGGCCGCGTGCGCGTCCGGGGCGAGATCACGGAATGCAAGCGCTACCCCTCCGGCCACATCTACCTGTCGCTGAAGGATGAGAATGCGAAGCTGGAATCCGTGGTGTGGCGCACCAGCGTCAGCCGCCTCTCGGTCCAGCCGGAGAATGGCGTGGAGGTCATCGCCACCGGCAAGCTGACCACCTATGCCGACCGCTCCAAGTACCAGCTGGTCATCGACCGGCTGGAATTCGCCGGCGAAGGCGCGCTGCTCGCCCGCATCGAGATGCTGCGCAAGAAGCTGCTGGCCGAGGGCCTGTTCGAGGAGGGCCGCAAGCGCCCCCTGCCCCGCCTGCCGCTGGTCTTGGGCGTCGTGACCAGCGAGGCTGGGGCCGTCATCCAGGACATCCGCACCACGATCCTGCGCCGCTTCCCCCGCCGCCTCATCCTCTGGCCCGTCCCGGTCCAGGGCCAGGGCGCGGCGGAGAAGATCGCCGCGGCCATCGAGGGTTTCGGCCGCCTGCCCCTGGATGGCCCGATCCCGCGCCCGGATGTGCTGATCGTGGCGCGCGGCGGCGGCAGCCTGGAAGACCTGATGGCCTTCAACGAGGAGGTGGTGGTCCGCGCCGCCGCCCTCTCCCCCATCCCCCTCATCTCCGCCGTGGGGCATGAGACCGACACGACGCTGATCGATTTCGCCTCCGATCGCCGGGCGCCCACCCCGACCGCCGCCGCCGAACTCGCCGTCCCCGCCCGCGCGGACCTGCTGGCCGACCTGGCGCAGCGGGAGGCGCGGCTGCGCGGCGCCGTGGTGCGCCAGCTGCGCGCGGCGGAGACGCTGCTGCTCCGCCTGGAACGCCGCCTGCCGGACGTGCCCGCCCGCGTGCTGGACCTCCGCCGCCGGCTGGACGAGGCCGGCGCCTCGCTGCCCGGCGCGCTGACCGGCTTCATCGCCAACCGCCGCGCCGCCCTGGCGCCGCTGGTGGTCCCGCACCCGCGTGCCGGCATCGAGGCCAGGCGCCACGCCATCGCCCTGCTGGAAGGCCGCCAGGCCGCCGCCTTCGCCCGCATCGTCCAGCGCAGCCGGGGCGCCCGCGCGCTCCAGGCCTTCTCCAGCGCGCCCGTCGAGGCGCTGCTGCGGCAGAAGCGGGAGCGGCTGGAGGGGCTCTCCGCGCGGCTGGAGGCCGGGTCCTACCAATCCGTCCTGGCCCGCGGCTTCGCCCTGGTGAAGGACGCGGAGGGCCAGCCGCTGACCCGCGCGGCGGATGTCGCGGCGGGCGCGAAGCTCTCCATCGCCTTCGCCGATGGAGCGGTCGGCGCCACCGCCGATGGCGCCACCACCAGGGCCCCGCGCGCGAAACCGAAGCCGCCGGCGCAGGAGAGCCTGCTGTGATCGCCCGTCGTCTTCTCCTCGCGGCACCCGCCCTGCTGCTGGCCCGCGCGGCGCAGGCCGTCACCTGGTCCATGCCCGCCCGCCAGGGCGCGCTGATCGTGGGCGATGCCGCCCCCGGCACCCGCCTTGCCCTTGATGGCCGCGCGATCCGCGTCTCAGCGACCGGAAAATTCGCCTTCGGCTTCGGCCGCGACCATGCCGCCTCCTCGACGCTGCTCATCACCCATCCCGGGGGTCGGGCGGAGACCCGCGCCATCGCGGTGGAGCGCCGCCAATGGGACGTGCAGTCCATCACCGGCCTGCCGCCGGCCCAGGTGACGCCGGACGAGACGGCGCTGCGGCGCATCCTGGCGGAGCGCGAGAAGCTGGCCGCCGCCCGCGCCGCCGACAGCACGCTGGTCGATTTCTCGGAGGCGCCGGTCTGGCCCGCCCGCGGCCGCATCAGTGGCATCTTCGGCAGCCAGCGCGTGCTGAACGGTCAGCCGCGCCAGCCGCATTACGGGCTCGACGTCGCGGGCCCCGTCGGCACGCCGATCCACGCCATGCTGGGCGGGCGCGTCACCCTCTCCGACGAGCATTTCTTCTTCGGCAACCTGCTGGTGGTGGATCACGGGCATGGGGTGAACACGCTCTACGCCCATCTCTCCCGCCGCCTGGTGGAGGTCGGCGCCACCGTCGCGCGGGGCGAGCGCATCGCGGAGATGGGGGCAACCGGCCGTGTGACGGGCCCGCACCTGCATTTCAGCCTGTCCTGGTACCAGACCTGGCTGGACCCGCAGCCTGTCCTCCCCGCCCAGCAACAATAGGCTGCGCCCCGCGTTGGGGCCCGGCATCGAGGACATGGCCATGACCGACGACCGCTACGCCCGCTACCCGAGCCTTGCCGGCAAGGTGGTGCTGATCACCGGCGGCGCTTCCGGCATCGGGGCAGAGATGGTGCGCGCCTTCGCCGGCCAGGGCGCAAAGCCGGCCTTCCTCGACTTCGACGACGAGGGCGGGCGGACGGTCGCGGCGGAGACGGGCGCGATGTTCGTCCATTGCGACCTGCGGGACATCGAGGCGCTGCGCGCCGCCATCGCGCAGATCGTCGCCGCGCTGGGCCCCGTGCAGGTGCTGGTGAACAACGCCGCGCGCGACGATCGCCATGGGCTGGAGACGGTGCAGCCGGACTACTGGGACGAACGCATGGCGACCAACCTCCGCCATGTCTTCTTCTGCGCCCAGGCCGTGGCACCCGGCATGCGCGCGGCGAAGGCGGGTTCCATCATCAACATGGGCAGCACGAGCTGGATGGGCGCGCAGGGCGGCATGCCCGCCTATGTCGCCGCCAAGTCCGCCATCCGCGGGTTGACGCGCGGCCTGGCGCGGGACCTCGGCGGGGACGGCATCCGCGTCAACGAGGTCGTCCCCGGCTGGATCTTTACCCGTCGCCAGGAAGAGCTCTGGGCGACGCCGGAGGGGGTGGCGAAGCACCTCGAGGGCCAGTGCCTGCACAGCAAGCTCATGCCCGCCGACATCGCGCGCATGGTGCTGTGGCTGGCCGCCGACGACAGCGCGATGGTCACCGCGCAGTATTTCGTCGTGGATGGCGGCAAGGTCTGAAGACGGTCCAGGGGGGTCTCCCCCCTGGCGGATGGGGTCCGGGGAAGGCAGAGCCTTCCCCGATCTACGCCACCCCGAAATGCCCCGCGAACTGCTCCCGCAGCTTCGTCTTCAGGATCTTCCCTGTCGCCGTATGGGGAATCTCCTCCACCACCACGACATCGTCCGGCATCCACCATTTCGCGACATGCGGCGCGATGTGGTCCAGCACGGACTGTTTCTCGATCACGCGCCCCGGCTTCGGCACCAGGATCAGCAGCGGCCGCTCATCCCATTTCGGATGGCGCGCCGCCACCACCGCGGCCTCCGCCACATCCGGATGCCCCACCGCCAGATTCTCGAGCTCGATGGAGGAAATCCATTCGCCGCCGGACTTGATGACGTCCTTGGTGCGGTCGGTGATGCGCATGTAGCCATTGGCATCGATGGTCGCGACGTCGCCGGTCTCGAACCACCCATCCTCGGTCAGTGAGTCCTTCGCCGCCTTGAAGTAGCCCTTCGTCACCGTGGGCCCCTTCACCTGCAAATTGCCGAAGGTCTCGCCGTCCCAGGGCTTCTCCGCGCCGTCGTCGCCGACGATCCGCATATCCACGGTGAAGGGCGGGAAGCCCTGGGTTTCCTGCAGGTCCAGCATCCCCTCCGCGTCGCGCCCGGCCACCGCCGGCTTGATCCCGCAGATGGTCCCGATGGGGGAGGTCTCCGTCATGCCCCAGGCATGCATCACCTTCACGCCGCGATCCGCGAAGGCCTTGGTGATGGCGCGCGGGCAGGCGCTGCCGCCGATGATCACGCGCTGCAGGGAACCGAGCCCCGCGCCCGTGGCTTCCAGATGCTGCAGCAGGGACAGCCACACGGTCGGCACGGCCGCGGTGAAGGTCACGCCTTCCTGCGTGATCACCTCATGGATCGAGGCGCCGTCCAGCTTCGGCCCTGGCATCACCAGCCCCGCGCCCGTCAGCGCCGCGGAGAAGGGCAGGCACCAGCCATTGGCGTGGAACATCGGCACCACCGGCATGACCTTGTCCACCGACCGCAGCCCGAACATGTCGGCCGCCGTGCTGGCCATGGCGTGCAGCACGTTGGAGCGGTGGGAATAGAGAACCCCCTTCGGCTCCCCGGTGGTGCCGGAGGTGTAGCAGAGCCCCGCCGCGTCATTCTCCCCGCCCGCGACCCAGTCGAAATCGCCATCCGCCTCCGACAGCCAGGATTCATAGTCCACCGCGCCCGGCAGCGTGGTGCTGGGCATATGCGCCGCATCCGTCAGCAGGATGAAGCGCTTCACATGCGGCAAGTGGGGCGCGAGCTTCTCGGCCAGGCCGACAAACGTCAGGTCGAGAAACATCAGCCGGCTCTCGGCGTGGTTCAGGATCCAGGCGATCTGGTCCGGGAACAGCCGGGGGTTCAGCGTGTGATAGACGCCGCCCGCGCCGGTGATGCCGTACCAGGCCTCGATATGCCGCCAGGTGTTCCAGGCCAGCGTCGCCACCCGGTCCCCGGGCATCACCCCCTCCCGCACCAGCCGCTGCGCCAGGCGCAAGGACCGCGCGCGCAGCGTCCGGTAATCCGTCCGGTGGAAAGGTCCCTCCACGCTCCGGCTCACCACCGCCTGGCCGCCATGGTGCCGCGCCGCATGGTCGATCAGCCGATGGATCCGCAGCGGCCAATCCTGCATCAGCCCGAGCATGCGCCTCTCCCCCCTGTGCCTTGGTTTGGCCGGAAGTCTTGGCCGAAGCCGCGCCCCGCGCAACCTCTCGCCATGGCGCCGCCATGGAGATCGGCGCTACTCTCGGCCGCTGAAGGAGAACCAGCCCCACCATGCCGGATGCCGGCGGCGCCCCCGCCCTGCCCACCACGGAACGCAGGCCGCGGCGCTGGCTCTCGCCGCTGCTGCGCCGGATCCTGCTGCTCAACGCGCTGCCGCCCGCGCTGCTCGCCGCCTCGCTGCTCTACCTCGACCAGTACCAGAACGGCCTGCTGGCGGCGGAGGTGGAGGCGCTGCGCACCCAGGCCCGCATCTACGCCGCCGCGATCGGCGAAGCGGCCACGCGCCCGCGGGACGACCGCACCATCCTGGTGCCAGAGGCCGCGCGCCCGCTGCTCCGCCGCCTGGTCGAACCCTCCCCCAACACCCAGGCCAGGCTCTTCGACAATACCGGCCTGATGGTGGCGGACAGCCGCGTGCGGGAAGGCCCGGGCGGCGCCATCGTCACCGAACCCCTGCCGCCGCCGGAGCCTCGCGGTGCCTTCGCCGGCACGGTGGCGGGGCTCTATGATCGCCTGCTCACCATCCTCCCCCGCCAGGCGCGGGACGAGGTGGTGGTGGATGTGAACCCCGACGCCCCCTCCTTCGACTGGCAGCCCGAATTCGGCGGCGGCCAGGCGGGCAGCGACCGGCGGGAGGAGCTTCGCCTGGCGCTGGAAGGCGGCGTCCGCCCCTATATCCGCCGCACCGCCGATGGCCGCCTGCTCGTCTCCGTGGCGGAGCCCGCCCGGCGCGGCGCGGCCTCCGTCGGCATCGTGCTGCTGACGCGGGAGGCGCGGGAGGTGGATGCAAGGCTGCTCGACATCCGCGTTTCCGTCCTCGCGCTGTTCTCGACGGCGCTGGTGCTGACGGTGCTGCTCTCCACCTACCTCAACCGCACGCTGGCCACGCCGATCCTGCAACTCGCCCGCGCCGCGGCGGCGATGCGCGAAGGCGAGGGCCGCGGCGGCAGCGTGCCCAAGCCCCTGCTCGACCGGCCGGACGAGATCGGCGTGCTGGCGCGGGACCTGCAGACGGCGGCGCGCGCGCTCTGGGCACGCATCGACGCTAATGAACGCTTCGCCGCCGATGTGGCACATGAACTGCGCAACCCCCTGACCAGCGTGCGATCCGCGATCGAGACGCTGCGCCGCATCGAGGATCCGGTGAAGCAGCGCCGGCTGCTCGCCATCATCTCGGACGACGCGGTGCGGATGGACCGGCTGATCAACGACATCGCCGACAGCTCCCGCGTCGATGCCGAATTGTCGCGCACCATCGCCCAGCCCGTGGATTGCGCGCCGATCCTGGCCGCGCTCGGCGAACTGCATGCCGCCACGCGCGACGACGAGGACCCCTCCGTCGAGATCGAGGCCCCGACCGAGGGCCTGATCGTCCGCGGCGTCGAAGGCCGCATCGTCCAGGTCTTCCGCAACCTGATCGGCAATGCCGTCTCCTTCAGCCCCGCCAGGGGCCATGTCGTCGTCCGCGCGCGCCCCACCGGCCAGATGGTGGAATTCGTGGTGGAGGACGAAGGCCCCGGCATCCCCGACGCGAAGCTGGAGAGCATCTTCGACCGCTTCTATTCCGAACGGCCGAGCGGCGAGCGCTTCGGCCAGCATTCGGGCCTCGGCCTGTCCATCAGCCGGCAGATCGTGGAAGGGCTCCGCGGCCGCATCAGCGCGGAGAACAAGCGCGACGCCGCCGGCGCGATCACCGGCGCGCGCTTCATCGTCACCCTGCCCGCCGCCTGAGGGGCCGCACGCGAAACACCCGAAACAGGGCGGCCATCGTCCCGGCCCGCAACCGCCGGTAGCCTTCCCGGCGACGGCCGCACCGGGAGGGCCTGCCGATGAACTGGAACGCGCTGCAGAACGCCGCCAAGGCCAAGGGCACGCTGGTCTTCGCCATGAACCAGGCGCAGACGCCCGCCATGACGGAGCCCGGGCCCTGGGGCACCTCCACCGACGGCTACTGCATCGGCCTCGCCGCCACCTGGATCTCGCTGCAATACCAGGGGAAGAACTTCCCCTTCGACGGCACCCGCGCCTGCGACAACCCGCCCTGGCAATCCACCATGGCGCAGACGCTGTCGGATACGACGAACGCGGCGAAGTGGCTGGACTACTGGACGGCCGCCTCCGGCCCCTTCCAGATGACGCTGTCGGACGGGCTGCGCGCCACGCGCGCCACCATGCTGACCGGCGCCTTCATCCATTCCATCGCGGCCAAGGCCTATGGCTGCTACGGCATCACCGTGACGGGCACGGGCGGCACCCATGCGGTGGCGGTGCGCCACGGCCGCGACAACCGCTTCCACTTCTTCGATGCGAATAACGGGCATTTCGTGGTGCGGGACCACACGCTGATCGCCGCCTTCCTGGACAAGTACTGGCAGGACAGCGGCTACGCGGCCAATTTCCTTGAATCGACCGCCGCCATCGTCGGCATCCGCCCGCCCATCAGCTGACCGGCCGGGCATGAAAAAAGGCCGGGGCCTCGCGGCACCCGGCCCTTCGCAGGGTGGCCTGGCTCAGGCCGCGTCTTCCCGGCGGTCCCGCGCCTTCACATAGGCGACGGCGGCGTGCTGGGTGCAGTAGGGCTTCCCGGGCGTCGCCTCGGCCGTGCAGAAGCGGAAATCGGCCGTCCCGGGCTCCCCGATCGGCCAGCAGCAGGAACGGGCGGACCCCAGGCGCGGGAAGGCCCGCACCACGGCCGTCGGCGCGGCGGGGGCCGTCATCGGCGTGGCCGGCGCGGGCGCCGCGGCCGGCGCCATCGGCGCCGCGCTCGGGGCCAGGGTGCTGCGCGGGGCGGGGCTGGCGGGGCGCGCGGTGCGGATGGCGGGGGCGGCGGGCTTCTCGGCCACCGCCTCGCGGCGGATGGGGCTCGGCCGGGCCGGCAGGTTCAGCCGATGCGCCTTGCCCACGACGGCATTCTTCGAGACGCCCATGCGGCGCCCGATCTCAGCCGTCGAATGGCCTTCCGCCCACAGCGCCCGTAGCCGCTCGATCGCTTCCGCAGACCAATCCATCGCCGTCTCCCGCTACCCCGGACACAAGATAAGGTAGTCCAACGCGGGGTGCGGCCACAAGTTGTGGAGTGGTCAACGGCGCATGAATCCTGTGGACAGAGCGGGACGAATCTCCCGCCCTGCCCTCAGCCTGGGCAGAATCTCAGAACAAAAGCCCCTTTCTTAGCAAGCCATGAACCCCCTTCTCGCCGTTCACGGTTTGCGTCACCCGGAAATCCACCGCCAGGCTGCAAAGCTGGTAGGCATCGGCGGCGGAGACGTTCATCCGCGCCACGATGAAGGCGATCATCTCGCGCAGCGCCTGCTTCATCGCGAGGTCGAGGTCCTCATGCAGGCCCATGGAGACGTAGTGGGTCTTCGTCTCCGCCTTCGGGAACTTCAGCACGGGGTCCTTGGCGCCGCCGCCCTTCTCCAGCGTCAGGCGGAAATGGCCGGTCAGGCACATCTCCAGCGCGTTGATGCAGACCTCGCCATCGCCCTGCACGCCATGGCCGTCACCGGCCGAGAAATTGGCGCCCGCCACATGCACGGGCAGCCACAGCGTGGTGCCCGCCGTCAGCTCCTTGTTGTCCAGGTTGCCGCCATGCGCGCGCGGCTCCTTCGTGCTGATCGTCCCCCATTCCGGCGGCGGCGCCACGCCCATCACGCCGAAGAAGGGGCTGAGCGGCAGCGTCACGCCGGGGCCGACCGGCACCTTGCCGGTCATCGTCGCCTTGTCCACCGGGATGTGCAGCATGCGATGATAGGGGAAATCCTCCGGCAGCGTGCCGCCGAGCGGGCGGAACCCGCAGAAGCCCCAGTCGCAGCCGAGGTCGATGCGCTCGATATCGATGCGGAGCGCATCGCCGGGCTCCGCCCCCGCCACCGCCACCGGGCCGGTCAGGATATGCGGGCCAAGCCGCGGCGGCTTGCTGGCATGGATGGCGGCGAGTGCGGCCGGCGGCACCAGGCCGGAGGAAGCGGGGGGCATCACCTCCGGCGCGCCGGAGACGCATTCGAGGACCACGAGGTCCCCCGACTGCACCGTCGCCACCGGGGCGAAGCTGGCATCGAAGGCGCCCCAGCGGATGGTTTCCGGCTTGGCGGGTACGCAATGGGTTTCGGGCATGGACGGACCTCTGGCGGTGTCGGCCCCCGCACTTCCCACCGCGCAGCCCCGCCGGTCAATCCGGGGTCGGGCGCGGTTTCACGGGGGCAGGCCCGCTCCTGCCCAAGCCGCGGGCAACCTGGCCCTCAATGCGCCCCGAAGGTGAAGCGGATGCGGCGCTGGTCGCCGGGGCAGACGCGGCCGAGCCGCCGGTATTCCTCCGGCGTGTCGATCTGCGCGTGCTGCGCGGCGCGCGCCTGGCGCAGCCGCTCCAGCACCGGCTCCACCGCCGCGGCCAGCTGGTCCTGCAGCATCAGCGCGGCGGCGCCGACATCGGGCGCCCGCGCCTCCGCCCGCGCCGCCCAGGCGCGCGCCACGCCGCGCAGCCCCTCCGCCGCGTCGCGCAGCGTGCGGCGGTTCACCTCGGCATGGCGGCGCTCATGGGCCAGCACCTCCCCGGCCAGGCAGCCGCCGCGCGGAATCTCCCGCGCCAGGCGGATGATGTGCTCGGCATGCAGCAGCGTCAGCCGGATCCCGGACGGCACGGCGCAGACTTGGCCGCCCGCCGCGGCGCCGCTACGCACCGTGATCTCGCTCCGCCATTCGACGCGCGACAGCGTGAGGCCCAGGTGATGCAGCGGCGGGCCGACCTCCGCCTCCTCCCCATCCGCGATCCGGCGCAGCTGCCAGGCGGGCAGCGGCGGCAGCACGCGCGGCTCCGGGTCGGAGAGGCTGACATTGAGGGCGGGCGTGCCCCGCGGCGGACAGGCCGGCTGCGCCAGGGCGGCCCCGGCCGACAGCAGCAGGATCGCCGCGGAAAGGGCCAGCAGCAGGTTCAGAGCCAGCCCTTCCGCTTGAAATAGAGGATGGGCAGCGCGGCGGAGAAGACCATCAGCAGCAGCGCGGCCGGATAGCCGAAGGTCCATTCCAGCTCCGGCATGCGCTGGAAGTTCATGCCGTAGATGCTGGCGATCAGCGTCGGCGGCATCAGCGCGACGGAGGCGACCGTGAAGGTCTTGATGATCGCGTTCTGCTCGACGTTCAGGATGCCGAGCACCGCGTCCAGCAGGAAGTTCGCCTTGCTGTTGAGGAAGGCGGCGTGGTCCACCAGGCTGCGCACGTCCCGCACCAGGGTCTTCAGCAGGCTCTGGTTCTCCTTCCGCACCGCCGTCGCCTTCTCGGCGCCCACGAAGGACAGGATGCGCGTCAGGCCGAGCAGCGTCTCGTTCGCGCGTGTCGTCACCTCCCCGACCTGTCCCAGCGTGATCAGCGCCTCGCGCAGGTCATGGTCGCGCGTCGTCGCCTTCACCTTGCTGCGCGCGGAGCGGAAGGAGGCGGAGGAGGCGCGGTCCATGTCGCTGCCGACCCGTTCCAGGATATCGGCCAGGCGATCCACGATCTGCTCGAACAGGTGCAGCATCACCGCATCGGGCGTCGCCAGCAGGCCGGGCGTGCGCTGGCAGCGCAGCGCGAAGACGCTGAAGGCCTTGGGCGTCGCGTAGCGCACCGTCACCAGCGCGCTGTTGGACAGCACGAAGGTGATGGGGGTGGATCCGTACTCGCCCCCCTCCACGCCGTAGAGGAAATTGGCGGTGAGGAAGAGGGCATCATCCTCCCGGTAGAGGCGCGAGGAGCTTTCGATCTCCTGCATCTCCTCCCGCGTCGGAATCTCGAGCTTCAGCGCGTCCTTGACCGCGCGCCCTTCCTCCGGCGTCGGGTTCAGCAGGTCGATCCAAATCGCGCCGGCCAGGTCGGGAAGCGGCAGGATGCCGTCCCGGAGCGTGAGGCGGCCATCCGCGACGGTGTAGGTCGTCATCATGTCGCGCACTCCCGCCCGGGGCTCGCGGCATCTAGCGCGCCCGGGCGGGGGATGTCACCCGGGCGGATGCTGCGTTGCGACAGAGGGCGTCAGGACGTGGCCGGAAGGCCGCACAGCCGCGCCACGGCGGGGAAGTCCGCCGCTTCGGGGTGGCGCCCGGCGGGACGGGTCCCATCGGCCGGGCGCACCAGCTGGCAGGTGGCCAGGCCGCTCGCCGCCGCGGCATCCAGCTCCTCCGCCACGTCGGACAGGAACAGGATCGCCGCGGGCGGGGTCCCGAGCGCCGCCGCGATGGCGGCATAGGACGCGGCCTCCCGCTTGTGGCCGACCCGCGTGTCGAAGAAGCCGCTGAACAGCGGCAGCAGGTCGCCGGCCTCGCTATGGCCGAAGAGCAGCTTCTGCGCCGCGACGGAGCCGGAGGAATAGACCGCGAGCGCCACGCCCGCCGCGTGCCAGGCCTGCAGGCAGGGCGCGACATCCGGCCAGAGATGCCCGCGCAGCCGCCCGTCCCGGAAGCCCGCCTCCCAGATCATCCCCTGCAGGGTCTTGAGCGGCGTGGCCTTCACGTCGTCCGCCATCCAGCCGCGCAGCGTCGCCACCGGATCGGGGCCCGGCACCTCGGCCAGGATCGCCGCGACCTCCGGGTCATCGCGCCGGGCCTCGAGGAAGCCGGCCAGCGCCCCCTCCGCGAAGGGGAACAGCGTCTCCTTCACGAAGGCGATGGCGCTGGTCGTGCCCTCGATATCCGTCAGGACCGTCGAGATCATGGCAGGCGGCCCGCGTCGCGGGCCGAGGCCGCGAATGCGGCCCGCGCAGGACCCGGCAGCGCAACCGGGCGCACCGGTCGCCTGCGCGAAAGCCAAGTGCGCGGAGCGCGCGCCGGCGTCTGAGGCATCAGATCGTCTTGGCCGGGAAACGCTCCGCCATGTCCGTGCCCGTGTAGTGCGGCGTCCAGCCGGTGGTGTCGGTGAAGACGCGCACCACGGCGAAGTTCGGGTTCTCGCCCGCGTCGAACCAGTGCTTGCTGTTCGCGGGCACGCTGATCAGGTCGCCCGGGCCGCAATGCGCGTCGAAGACCTGCCCGTCCATGTGCAGCACGAAATTGCCGGTGCCGGCGTGGAAGAAGCGCACCTCGTCCTCGGTATGCGTGTGCTCCGACAGGAACTTGGCGCGCAGCGCGTCCTTCATCGGGTGGTCGGGCGTCAGCTTGATGACATCGGCCGTGCCCGCGCCCGTGCTGGCCAGGAAGGCATCCAGGTGCGGGCGATAGGCGGCCAGGATGGCATCGGCATCGGCATCGTCGGGCAGGTCGGCCCGCGGCCACTGCTCGAACCGCACGCCGATCGCCTTGAGCTTCGCGGCGATCTCGCCGGGGTCCTCGGTGGCCAGGACCTGGCTGTTGGACGAGGCGTCCCAGATGGTCAGGCGGCTCATCGCATCCTCCTTTCCTGCATCTCGCAGGCCAGCATGAATTCCAGGGCTTCGAGGCGCGCCAGCGCCCCCGGCATGTCGGCGGCCCAGACATAGGACCCATGGCCGCGGATCAAGTAGCCCGGCGGAGGCTCTGCCATGCCATCCCACAGCAGGTCCAGGCCCCGCTGCATGCGGGGAATATCCTGGTCGTTCTCCACCACCGGGACAGTGATTTCCGCCTCATGCGTCGGCAATCCGGGGAAGGCCTTCAGCAGCTCATAGCCCGCAAGCCGGATGCCCTCCCCCTCCGCCGCCCGGGACATGACGGTGTTGGCGATGGAATGGCCGTGCAGCACGGCGCCGGCTTCGGGGAACTTCCGGTAGATGCCGCAGTGCAGGAGCGTCTCGGCGGAGGAGCGTTTGCCCGCCGTCAGCGGCCGCCCGTCGATGTCCACCACCATGACATCGCCGGACCTGAGAAAGCCCTTGTGGCGGCCGGAGACGGTGACGGCCAGCGTGCGCGCATCCAGCCGGATGGAGAAGTTGCCCGCCGTCGCCGGCACCAGCCCCTGGCGGTCCAGGCGGCGGCCGACCTCGATGATGGCGACCTCGACATGGTCAGGGATCACGCCAGGCATTCCTCGGCAAGCTGCGGCGCTGGCAGAACACCACCGCCGCGCCGATGGCAAGGCCCGCGCCATCCGCGGCGGCGCGCTACCCCCGACATGCGTCGCGCCGGCCCCGGAGACGGGGTCGGCGCGCGGCCCCGTCACAACGGGGCGTTTCCATGCGGGGCCGGCACGGGGCAGGCCGCCGGCAGCGCCCTCCGCGCCCGCAACCGCGATGCGGCGCCGCCCTGTCAGGCGGCGGGGGCGCGGGGCCGCCTGGTCAGGCGGCGGGGGCGCGGGGCCGCCTGGTCAGGCGGCGGGGCGGGACGGGTTGGCGGCCGGCGCGGCGCCGGTCGTCTGGGCGCCCGGCGCGGCGATGGAGCCGGCGGGCTGCGCCGGCGTCTGCGCCGCGGGGTCGGCCGCCATGGAGGCGTCCTTCACCTCGTCCTCCTTCATGTTCTGCTTGAAGGACTTGATGCCCTTGGCCAGGTCGCCCATCAGGCCGCTGATCTTGCCGCTGCCGAACAGCAGCAGGATGACCAGCAGCACCACGAGCCAGTGCCAGATGCTGAAGGAACCCATCGTGACGCCTCGATCCCAAAGGGGCCCGCTTCCAGGGTGAACCCCTGGGGCGGACCGGACAATTTCCAGGCGCGAGACTAGAGCGCGTCCCCGCCCGGCGCAAACCGACACATGGCGCGTCCGTCATCTGGAGACAACGGGGGGGCGGCCATTTTGCCGCCGCCCCTGGACACGGGTCGTTAGCGTTTTGCTGCCAGCCTGCCCCCAGGCGGGGGGCCGAACCGGCGCAGGCTGATTCTGCCCGTTTTGTGGATTAGGGATTGCGCAGGCGTAATTCAGTGGCTATGGGGGCGCCGATCCGGGCCCCTCTGGCGTCCAGGCGCGTGCCACATGGCCGCGCGCCTGCCGCGATGTCGGATCGTCAGAGAGACCAAGCACGACCCGGCCCGGATCGTGTCCGCGCCGGGACACCCCAACCATGCCCTGCCGTCCGCCCCAAGGGGCAGGCGCGGGCGCCCGGAGCGAACGACCATGGAATTCCTTGTGGCCGAATGGATCGGCAAGCCGGTCTGGATGTGGCTGGGCTTCTTCGCCATCGTCTTCACCCTGCTCGCCTTCGACCTCGGCGTGCTGCACAAGGAAGACAAGGAGATGGGCATCGCGGAAAGCCTCTGGCTCTCCGCCTTCTACATCACCTTCGCGATGATCTATGGCGGCGCCATCTGGTGGGCCTATGACGCCGGCTACATCACGACCGAGGACGGCAGCCATGCCGGCCTGACCTACTTCACCGGCTTCTTCATCGAGAAGGCGCTGTCGATCGACAACGTCTTCGTCATCAGCCTGATCTTCGGCTTCTTCGCCATCCCGCGGAAGTACCAGTACCGCGCCCTGGTCTGGGGCATCATCGCGGTCATCGTGCTGCGCGGCATCATGATCGGCATCGGCGCCGCGCTGGTGCAGGAATACAGCTGGATCCTCTACGTCTTCGGCGCCTTCCTGATCGCCACCGGCATCAAGATGCTGGTGGTGCCGGAAGGCGACCAGGACGTCTCGAAGAACCCCGTCGTGCGCTTCCTGAAGAAGCGGATGCGCGTGACGGACGAGCTGCATGGCGAGAAGTTCTTCATCCGCGCGCCGGACCCCAAGACCGGCAAGGTGGTCGCCTGGGCCACGCCGCTGTTCCTCGCCCTCGTCGTCATCAACATCGCCGACCTGGTCTTCGCGGTGGACAGCGTGCCGGCGATCTTCGCCATCACCACGGATACCTTCGTGGTCTACACAGCGAACATCATGGCCATCCTCGGCCTGCGCGCCCTCTACTTCGCGCTGGCCGCCATGGTGCACCGCTTCCACTACCTGAAGTACGCGCTGGCCATGGTGCTGGTCTTCATCGGCGCCAAGATCTTCTGGAACCAGATCTTCGGGAAGGTGGACCCGGCCATCTCGCTCGGCGTCACCCTGGCGCTGATCGCGGGCGGCGTCTTCTACAGCCTGTGGAAGACCCGCAACGACCCGCCGGGCGAAGCGACGGCCTGACACGCGCCCGCCCGTCAGGGCGCAGGCGGAACGGGGGGCTGGCCGGCAGCGATGCCGGCCAGCCCTTTTTCATGCCGCCCGCCCGCCAGCCAGCCCGTCCCTGGGCGGAAGGCCGGCGGCCTTAAGCGAATAATCACCGGGCCCGCCCTATCCCCTCCCGCCTGGGAAGGCGCTGCGAGCAAGGACGGCCCCATGAGTGACGCGATCGACACCGCGGCGGATGCCGATGCCGCGCCCCCGCCCCCCGATGCCTTCGCCCCCGGCCTCTTCGACTGGCTCCTGGCCGCGGCGCCGGCGGCGATCGACGCCCTGCCCTACGGCGTCGTCACCCTCTCCCCCGATGGGCAGGTGCTGCATTACGGCGCCACCGAATCGCGCCTCAGCGGCCTCAGCCAGGACCGCGTGCTGGGGCGGGACTTCTTCGGCACCGTCGCCCCCTGCATGAACAACTTCCTCGTCGCCCACCGCTACGCGACGGAGCCGGAGCTCGACGCCGTGGTGGACTACGTCCTCACGCTGCGGATGGCGCCCTGCAAGGTGAAGCTCCGCCTGCTGCGGCGCGCGGCGGCGCCGCGCATGTACCTCGTCATCGAAAGGCGGGTCTGACATGGCGGCACCGACCGCCGCCGGCGACCCCAGCTACGAGACGCTGATCGAGTTCCTCTACCTGGTGCCGATCGGAATCGTGAAGTTCGGCCCGGACGGCGCCATCGCCATGGCCAACCCGGCGGCGGCGTCGCTGCTGATGCCGCTGGCCCCGCAGGGCGACATGACCAGCATCTTCACCCTGCTGGCCGCCGCCGCGCCGGATCTGCGCCACCATGTGCAGCGCTTCGCCGAACCGGCCGGGCGGATCCTGGACCAGGTGACGGTCAGCCTGGAAAAGCCCCGCGTCACGCTGATGCTCGACATCAGCAAGATCAACGCCGACACCTTCATGGCGGTGGTGCAGAACGTCAGCGAGCTGACGGAGGCGCGGCGGGAGGTGATGCGCCGCACCGAGGCGCAGCGCATGCTCGCCTCCGTCTTCATGCATCTCAGCACGCCGGTCGTGGTGGTGCGGCAGGACGGCTTCATCCTGCTGGCCAATGCCGCCTTCCAGAAGGCCATGGGCTACGACACCGGCAACCTCCAGGGCCTGCACCTCGACGCGCTGCTGCCGCCCGATCCCGCCGGCGCCGTCAAGGCGGCGCGGCTGCAGCAGGCGGTGGACGGCAAGCCCTTCCAGATGGAGATCACCGCCATCGCCCGCGACGGCACGCGCTTCCAGGCCGTGAAGCACGCCGCCATCCTGAACGGCGCCAGCGACCGCCAGCTGCGCGTCATCACCCTGCTGCCGGTCTGCGGCAGCCGGCGCGGCGGCCCCGAAGCCGCCGTGGCCCAGGTGCGCACCATCAGCCTGCACCGCTACCGCGACGCGCTGCCGGATGACTGGCCCCGCATCGCCCAGCGCGCGGCGACCCTGGTGGAGGACGCGGTGCGCCCGCTGCTCGGCCCGGCCGATATCCTGAAGCGCGGCCGCGACGACAGCTTCATCGTCTGGTTCGCCGATGACGACGAACCCCGGCACAACGCGGCCCTGGTTCGCGCCGCCCAGGCCATCAGGCGCGTCTTCGTCACCGAATTCGGCCGCCGCGTCGCCCAGGCCATCGCCACCGGCATCGCGGCCTGAGGCGCCAGGCGCCGCCGCTCAGCTATCCGGCCGCACGCCAAGCCGGCGGATCAGCCCGCCCCAGCGCTCGATCTCCGCCTTCTGCAGCGCGGCGAAATCGGCCGGGCTGCTGCCCACCGGCTCGAACCCCGCGGCTTCCAGCACCCGGCGCTGCTCCGGGTTCTGCAGCGCCACGCGGGCTTCCGTGGCCAGGCGGGCGATGCGGTCGGGGGCCATCCCCGCCGGGCCGAACAGCCCGATCCAGGCCACCACCGGCTCCCCGGGCGCGCCGGCCTCCCGCAGGGTCGGCACCTCCGGCAGTTGCGGGATGCGGGTGGGGCCGGTGACGGCCAGCGCCCGCAGCGTCCCCTCCCGCACCTGGCCCGCCACGCCGGCCAGCGGTGCCATGAAGACCTGGATGCGCCCCGCCACCAGGTCCAGCACCGCCTGGGCGACGCCGCGGTAGGAGACATGCACCGCCTGGAACCGCTCCGCCGCCGCCAGATCCTCCGTCGCCAGGTGGGACAGCGTGCCGGGGCCGGTGGAGCCGTAGTTCAGCACGCCCGGATTGGCGCGGGCATGGTCGAACAGCTCGCGCACCGTCCGCGCGGGGACGGAGGGATGCACCACCAGCACGAAGGGCAGCCGCGCGAGCAGGGAGATCGGGGCGAGGTCCACGGCCGGATCGTAGCCGAGCGCCGGGTTCAGCACCTTGGCCGTGCTGCCCGGCCCGCCGATGGTCACGCCGATGGTGTGGCCATCCGTCGCCCGCGCCACCGCCTCCGTCCCGATCGCCCCGCCGCCGCCCGCGCGGTTGTCCACGACGAAGGGCTGGCCGAAGGCGGTCGCGAAATGGCCGGTGACGGCGCGCGCCGCCATGTCCGGCGTCGATCCCCCGGGGAAGGCGACGATGACGCGCACCGGCCGGTCCGGCCAGGCGGGCTGGGCCGCGGACCATCGCGGCGCGGCGGCAAGGGCGGCGGTGGTGGCGACCAGGCCACGGCGGGTCAGGCGCATGCGGAATCCTCCCAGGACGTTGCGCCGGAGAATGCCTTGCCACGCCTCCGCTGTCAGCGCCCCGCCGGGAAGCGGCGCTATCGACCCGCCATCGCCATCCGCGAATGCACGAAGCCGCGCGCCGGGAAGGCGGTGGTGCCAAGGTCGTTGATCCGGGGATACCAGACGCGCACCAGCGACCAGTCATTGCGCGGGGAGACATCGACCACGCGCTGGTCGGTCGCGATGCGGCCCCGCGCGGCGCCGGACGCCCAATTGGCGTGGTCCACCAGCACCTCCCGGCTGTTCAGCACGCGGGAGACGACGGCGACATGCCCCGACGGCATGCGCGCGGTGCGGTTGATGACGAGCACGCTGCCCGCCTGCGGCGCCCGCCCCCGTTCATACCGCCCGGCCGCCGCGTCCCACCATTGCCAGGCATCGCCCGCCAGGCTGATGCCCGACCGCGCGCGGGCATAGGGCACGCAGGAGATCGGCTCGCCCAGCTCCGCCCGGTGTGGCGCCGGCGCGCCCGTCGCCGGGCCGGCCTGGCGGGAGGACCCGCAGGCCGCCAGGCCGAGCAGCAGCAGCATGGCAAGGACGGCGCGCATGCGCTTGTTCTAGCGCCGCAATCACGGCGGCGCCACGGCGAAGCGCGCTACGCCGCCCGCGCCGCCGGCACCGCCCGCATCCGCCCGCCCGGCAGCGCGCCCGGGATGGCGGCGGCATAGTCGGCGGCCTCCAGCAGCCTCGCCCAGTCGATCCCCGTGCCGACCCCCATGCGGCGCATCAGCCAGGCCACGTCCTCCGTCGCCACATTGCCCGTCGCCCCCGGCGCGAAGGGGCAGCCGCCGAGGCCGCCCGCCGCGCTGTCGATCACCCGGCACCCGGCCTCCCACGCCGCCGCGCAATTGGCGACGCCCATGCCGTAGGTGTCATGCCCGTGGAAGGCCATGCGCGGCTTGCCATCCGCGCCAGGCCAGGACCGGATCGCATGGTCGAAGACGCGCCCCACCTGGTCCGGCGCCGCATTGCCGGTGGTGTCGCAGATCGCGATCTCGATGGTGGGGTCGAGCGCCACGACGCGCTCCACCCAGTCCAGCGCGTCATGCTCCGGCACCACGCCCTCGAAGGGGCAATGGAAGGCGCAGGAGAGGTTGAATCGCACCTTCATGCCGGACGCCACCGCGTCCCGCACGATGCCTGACAGATCGAGAAAACTCTCCTCCCGCGTGCGGTTCACATTGGCCTTGTTGTGGCTTTCCGTCACCGACATGAAGACGCCGACGCGATGCGCCCCCGCGTCCCGCGCCATCTCGAACCCCTTCCGGTTCGGCGCGAGCACCGTGCTCTCCAGCCCCGGCAGGGCGAGCGCCGCCTTCAGCACGGCCGCGGTATCCGCCATCTGCGGCACGGCCTTCGGGTTGACGAAGCTGCCCACCTCCATCCGCCGCAGCCCCGCGGCATGGAGCTTCCGCACCAGTTCGATCTTCGTCTCCGTCGCCACGAAGGGGCCGATGGATTGCAGCCCGTCGCGCGGCGCGACCTCGGAAATCACGGCATCCATGGCGTCATTCCTCTCCCAGCAATTCGCGGAACACATGGTCGTTGTGGGCGCCCGCTTCAGGTCCCGTCCAGCGCACCATCTCCCGCGGCTCAATGCCATCGAAGCGGAAGGGGGCCGCGGGGTGCAGCAGCGTCGCGCCGATCACCGGGTCCTTGACCTCCATCACCGTCTGCCGCGCGCGGAAATGCGGGTCCTCCGCGCAGTCGCGCATGTCGAAAAGGCGGGAGCACGGCACATCCACCGCCTCCAGCCTCTCCTGCGCCTCCGCCGCCGGCAGGGTGCGCGTCCATTCGCCGATCGCGGCATCCAGTTCCGGCGCATGCGCGCAGCGGCCGCGATTATCGGCCATGCGCGGATCGTCGCGCAGGTCCTCCCGCCCGATCAGCGTCATCAGCCGGTGGTAGATCAGGTCCGAATTGCCCGCGACGCAGAGCCACTTCCCATCCGCGCAGAGATAGGTGTTGGTCGGCGCCGCCGTCAGGATCGCCGATCCCGCGGGCTGCCGGATCGCCCCCGTCAGCCCGTATTCCGGCAGCATCCCCTCCATCAGGCTGAACACGGAGGAGACGAGATCGACATCGATCACCCGCCCCCTCGCCGCCGGGTCGCCCTTCACCCCCCAGCAGGCGGAAGCGACGGCCAGCGCCGCGTACATCCCCGCCAGGTCGTCGCTGATGGAAACGCCGCAGCGCGGCGGCGCATGCTCCGTCACCCCCGGCGTCGCCGTCAGGTGGCGAAGCCCGCCCATCGCCTCCCCGATCGCGCCGAAGGCCGGCTTGTCGCGATAGGGCCCGTCCTGCCCATAGCCGGAGACGCGGGCGATGATCAGCCGCGGATTCGCCTGGTGCAGCGCCTCCGGCCCCAGCCCGATGCGCTCCAGGTAGCCGGGCCGGAAATTCTCCACCAGCGCATCGGCGCGGGCACACAGCTTCCGCAGCCGCTCCCGCCCCTCCGGCTTCTTCAGGTCGAGCGTGACGGAGAGCTTGTTGCGCCCATGGATGCTGAACCAGACGGGATGGCCATTGTGCCGGCTGCCCCAGCCGCGGATCGGGTCGCCCTCCGGCGGCTCCACCTTGATGACCTCGGCACCCAGGTCGGCCAGCAGCCGGGTCGCGAAGGGCCCGGCGATGTAGTGGCCGAGTTCCACCACCTTCAGCCCCTTGAGCGGCAGGTTCCGCGGCGTCGTCATGCTCTGTCCCGTCCCGGCGTCGTCCCCGCCTCCCTTACCCCAAAGCGCGCGCATCGCCAGCCGGGGCCTCCTCACGCGGATTCGATGGCGGAAGCCGAAAAGTTGGCCCCCCGGAAAGGATCGGGAAACCACGCCGCGCGATAACACCCTCGGGTTGCCGATCTTCGCAGCCCGTCTCTCCCTCCCGGGTGCCGGCCACTTCCCCCCGATCTCGCCGGCACCCTCCAACTGGGCCGGGGCTTCCCCTGGAAGCTCCGGCCGATTTTTTTCAGCCGCCCCGGCCCCGCCACGCCACCAGCAGCGCCGCCGCCGACAGCACCAGGCCCGCGCCGAAGACCGCCGCATGGCTCTCCGCCGTGGCCGCGAAAAGCCCCGCCAGCGCGAAGGCCGTGCCGGCCTGGGCGATGGCATAGCCCGCCGTGGCCCGGACCCAGACGACGGAGGCCTGCACCCCCGCCACCTCCCGCGCCGCCACCAGCGTCACCGCCGTGGCGCCGACCCCCGCAAAGCCCCCCAGCGGCGCCGCCAGCAGCAGCGCCCCCCACCACGGCACCAGCGCGGCCGACAGCGCCGCCACCTGCACCACCATCCAGGCCGGCAGGGCCCGCCGCCCGCCGATCCGCCCCGCGATCCGCCCGCCGAGCAAGGTGCCCGCCACCGCCCCCGCGCCGAACAGCACCCAGACCAGGCTGCCCGACGTCACCGCCATGCCCCGGCCCCGCACCGCCAGGTCCGCCAGATAGACCATCGGCGCCACCATCCCGGCGCCGGACAGCCCATAGGCCAGCAGCAGCCGCACCGCGCGCGGCACCGATTCCCCCGGCCCCGGCGCCGGCACCGCGGCTGGGTCCGGCCACCACGGGCGCACCGCCAGCCAGATCGCCAGCACCGCGACCGCCAGGCCGAGCCACGCCACCGCCAGCCCGCCCCCCAGCAGGGCCGGGACCAGCAGCCCCGCCAGCATCACCCCCGTGCCCGCCCCGGCCATGACCATGCCGCCAGCGAGCCCCCGCGCCTCCGCCGGCACGCTCGCCTGGACGGAAGGGCCGGACAGCGCCATCAGGAACCCGCCCGCCACGCCCGCCAGCCCCCGCCACAGGCAGAACCAGGCCAGCCCCCCCTGCAGCGCACAGGCGGCGAAGGACAGCGCCGCCAGCGCCATGCCGGCATCCAGCGCCCGCGGCACGCCGACGCGCCGCGCCAGCCGCCGCCCCGCCATGACGCCACCCAGGTAGCCCGCCAGGTTGGCGGCGCCGAGCAAGCCGCCGCCCCCGCCATCCACCCAGCCGGCCGCCACCATCGCCGGGAACAGCGGCACATAGGCGAAGCGGGCCAGGCCGATGCTGGCGCAGATCGCCCCCCAGCCCGCCACCGCCGGCCGCCACCAGCTCATCGAAACGGGTGCGCCCTATCCCCCCTGGGCGCGGGCCGCGCGCAAGGCCCGGCGCAGCTTCGCGATGCCGGTCCGGATATGGCCGCTGTCGCACAGCCGCAGCCCCTCCGCCGCCAGCGCCATGGCCTGCTGGTCCGCCCCCTGCTGCGCGGAAAGCCGGGCGGCGAGGAAGCCGCAATACTCCGGGCTGTCGGTGGTGACGCGCAGCGGCTGGTCCGCGATGGCGGGGGCAGCCAGGGCGACACCGAAGAGGAGGGAGGGCAACCGCATGCCCGGATCATCGCAAACCGCACCCGGACATGGCGGTGGCCTTCCCGTGAAAGTGCCGTCATCCGGCACGCCGCCGGCGCAACGACCATGCGCCCGCGCCTCATCCCGCCGGCAGGCGCAGCCGGACGGTCAGCCCCGGCGGCTGGCGCCCGCGCACCGTATCCTCCAGCACCACCTCCCCGCCATGCAGCGCCACCACCGCCCGCACCAGCGACAGGCCAAGCCCCGAGCCCGGCGTGTTGCGGGAGGTATCGGCCCGGAAGAACCGCTCCCCGGCCCGCGCCCGGTCCTCCGGCGCCAGGCCCGGCCCGTCATCCGCCACCGCGATCTCGACCGATCCCTCCAGCACCTGCGCCGACAGCGCCACGCGCCCGCCATCCGGCGTGAACTTCAAGGCATTGTCGAGCAGGTTGGCCACGGCCTGCAGCAGCAGGTCGCGGTCCCCCACCAGGTTCAGCGCCTCCGGCAGGTCCACCGCCAGCACCTGCTCCCGCGCCTCCGCCGCCGCGCCATACAGGTCGGCCGCATCCGCCAGCGTCGGCGCCATGTCCACCGGCGCGAAGGCGGCGCGGCGGGCGCCCGCCTCCACCTCCGCGATGCGCAGCACCGCCTTGAAGACGCGCGCGATGCCATCGAGATCCGCGATCCCCTGCTCCACCGCGGCGCGCAGCGCCTCCTCATCCGCCGCGTCGCCCAGCGCCTCCTCCAGCTTCGCCCGCGCGCGGGCGATGGGGGTGCGAAGGTCATGCGCGATGGCGTCGGACACGCCGCGCACGCCCTCCATCAGCGTGGCGATGCGATCCAGCATGGCGTTCATCGTCATGCCGAGCCGGTCGAATTCGTCCTGCCGTTCGGAAAGCGGCACGCGGCGGGAGAGGTCGCCAGCCGCGATCGCCGCCGCCGTGCCATAGACCGGCATCAGCCGCCGCTCCAGCGACCGCCGCAGCAGCCAGGCCCCCAGCAGCGCGATGGCGGCGGAGGAGGAGGCCGCCCAGGCGATGCCCTCGCTCAGCAGGCCGCGCAGCCGCAGCTTCTCCGCCACGTCGCGCCCGACCAGCAGCCGGAGCTGCCCCGCCAGCTCCACCCGCAGCATCCGCGCCTCGCTCTCCGTCCCGTCGCGCAGCAGCGGCATGCGGATCCAGGCGGCATCGGCCTCGGCCTCCGCCGGCCAGACCGCGAGGTTGCCCGCCAGCACGCGGCGATCGGGGGAGAGCAGCAGGTAGAGGCTCTCATTCTGCACATCGAGCGCGAGGCGATCCTCGATGGCCGCGACCAGGCCGGTCAGCCCCGCATCCCGCTGCCGTTCCACCAGCGCGGTGGCATCGGCGCGGATCGCCGCATCCGTCTGCCGGTCCAGCGCGCCGGCGGTGTTCCACCACAGCACCACCGCGGCCGCGGTGGCGGCGGCGGCGAACATGGCGGTGAACAGCAGCGCGAAGCGGCCCGAGGCGCTGCGCAGCAGGCCGATCAGCGGCAGGTTGGCCGGCGACGTATTCGGCATCACGCCATCCCCGGCCGCATCCGCGCCTTGCGGCGCTTCAGGCTTCGGCCCGGATCATGTAGCCGGCGTTGCGCACCGTGTGGATCAGCGGCTTGTCGAAGCCCTTGTCCAGCTTGTGCCGCAGGCGGCTGACATGCACGTCGATGACGTTGGTCTGCGGGTCGAAATGATAGTCCCAGACCTTCTCCAGCAGCATGGTGCGCGTCACCACCTGGCCGGCATGGCGCATCAGGTGCTCCAGCAGCCGGAATTCCCGCGGCTGCACATCCACCTTCCGCCCGCCCCGCGTCACGGTGCGCGACAGCAGGTCGAGCTCGAGGTCCGCCACCTTCAGCCGCGTGGTCGGCACCTCCGCCGCCGGGCGGCGGCCCAGCGCCTCCACCCGCGCCAGCAGCTCGGCGAAGGCGAAGGGCTTCGTCAGGTAGTCGTCGCCGCCGGCCTTCAGCCCCTTCACCCGTTCATCGACGGCGTTGAGGGCGGAGAGGAACAGCACGGGCGTCCGGTTGCCCTGGCCGCGCAGCGTCTCCACCAGGCGCACGCCATCCACGCCGCCGGGCAGCATGCGGTCGAGCACCAGCACGTCGAAGCTTTCGGAGGCCGCCATGAACAGCCCGTCCCGGCCATTCGGCGCATGCTCCACCGTATGCCCCGCCTCCTGCAGCCCCTTCTTCACGAAGCGGGCCACCTCGGCGTCGTCCTCCACCAGAAGGATTCTCATGCCGTTCGCACCAATCCAGAGAGATTGCGGACAGTAATCCTGGGGCGGCCCAGCGGCAACGCCCCCGAAAGCAAGAGCTTACAGGACGCTGTCACCCCGTCTTGGAACGTCGCGGCGGGGCCGGCGCGGCGGCGGGCGCCGGCATCGGCGGCAGCACCAGGTCCCGCAGCCCCGCGCCCAGA
This sequence comes from Falsiroseomonas ponticola, assembly GCF_016805305.1. Classification (GTDB taxonomy): domain Bacteria; phylum Pseudomonadota; class Alphaproteobacteria; order Acetobacterales; family Acetobacteraceae; genus Falsiroseomonas; species Falsiroseomonas ponticola. The sequence continues at coordinate 66,869 of NZ_JAERQN010000008.1, forward strand.
TGCGCCGCGGGCTCCGAGGGCGGGGCCACGCGCCGGCGCGTCTCCTCCGCCTGCACGCAATCCCGCGTGCGCTCCCGGATCCCCAGCACCGGCCCGCCCTGGACAAGGGATTGCAGCAGGCAATCGTCGAAGACCGTCAGCTCGAACCCCGCCCCGCAGCCGAAGGAGGACCGGTCCGGCCGCGCCGCCGTCAGCACCACCCGGTTGTCCCGCGCCATGGTCCCGGTGGCGAAGTCGCCGGTGTAGCAGCCGGACGCCACCACCAGCGTCGGCGCATTCCCGCAGCCGAGCTGCAGCACCTTGTCCAGCAGGTTGGGCGTCAGCACCTGGTTCCCCGGTACGAAGACCAGCCCCGCATTCTGCGCGCCATGCATGGTCAGGAACACCAGGCACCCCTCCCCCGCCGCCGGGCGCAGGCCCTGGATCGCCTCGATCGCCTGCATCAGCCCGCCGGGCCGGGCGCCGGAGGCTGCCTCCTGCGGCCGGGCGGACAGCCGCGTCACCTGGCCGGGCACGGTGATGCCCGCGGCCGTCAGCCGCTCCGCCATCGCGCGCGCCGCATTGTCCCAGACGGGCAGGGAGGGATCGCCCGCCACCAGCACCGCGCGCCAGCGGATGCCGGGCTGCTGCGCGGCGGCGGGCAGGCTCAGCGTGACCAGCGCGGCCAGGGCGGCAAGCAGGCGGGGGATTCTCATGCGGCACCTCTCATCCCGGCGACGATAGCCTGCCAGGGCCCGGGGGCTCGTTCAAATCCGTCGTCAGCCGCGCAGCGGCGGCAGGCGCAGGTCGCGGATCGCCGGGCCGAGATGCAGCACCGGCTCCGAGGGCGGCGCCAGGCCGCGGCGCCGTTCCTCCGCCTGCACGCAGCCCGTGGTGCTGCCCCAGACCGCCGGCACCGGCCCGCCCGCCGCCAGGGCGCGCAGCAGGCAATCGTCGAAGACCGTCAGCTCGAACCCCGCGTCACAGCCGAAGGAGGGCCGGTCCGGTCGCGCCGCCGTCATCACCACGCGGTTCGCCCGCGCCATCGTCCCCTCCGCGAAGCGCCCGCTGTAACACCCGGAGGCGACGACCATCGTCGGCGCATCGCCACACCCCTCCACCAGCGCGGCGTCCAGCGCCGCCGGCGCCAATTCCTGCCCCCCGGGCTGGAACACCAGCGTGCCGGAAGGCGATCCATGCATGGTGAGGAAGACGAGGCAGCCCTCGCCGGGGCCCGGGCGCAGCTGCCGGATCGCCGCGAGTGTTGCGTCATGGCCGCCCCGGCGCGCGCCGCTCGCCTGCCCGTCGCGCCGCACCGTCAGCCGCGTCACGTGCCCGGGCACGCCGGCATCGGCGGCCGATAGCCCGGCGGCCAGCCGCCGCGTCGCATTGTCCCAGACCGGCAGGGTCGGGTTGCCGGCGACCAGCACCGCCCGCCACTTCGTCGCCGCCAGCGCCGAGGCCTCATGCACCGGCCCGGCATAGGGTGGGGGCGGCGGCGCGGCGCAGGCCGCCACCAGCAGGACGGCAAGCAGAGGGGCGAATCGACGCACGGCACGCACTCCGATCGCCGCCGGGCTGCGCTACCCCTGGGGCTGGGCCGGCCGCCTTCCGACCTGCACGGGCAACTCGCTCGGCCGCCCCTCCCGCAGGATGGACAGCCGCACGGTCTGCCCCGGCGCGATGGCGGCGATGCCGCGCACCAGGGCGCGGGAAGTCTCCACCTTGTCGCCATTGATCGCAACGACCTGGTCGCCGGGCCGCAGCCCCGCCCGTGCCGCCGGGCTGCCGCGCTCCACCCCCGCCACCAGCACGCCCCGTGGCGCGGCCGGCGCCGCCGGGCCCCGGCGCGGCCCATCCTCCGGCCCGCCCACATCCTGCACCGACACGCCGAGCCAGCCGCGCTCCACCCGCCCGCTGCTGCGCAGCTGGTCGATCACGCCCCGCGCCAGGTCGGAGGGCACCGCGAAGCCGATGCCGGCGGAGGCGCCGGAGGGCGAGTAGATCGCCGTGTTGATGCCGATCACCTCGCCCGCCGTGTTGAACAGCGGCCCGCCGGAATTGCCCGGGTTGATCGGCGCATCGGTCTGGATGAAGTCGTCGAAGGGCCCCGCCCCGATCTCCCGCCCCCGGGCGGAGACGATGCCGGAGGTGATGGACCCCCCGAGGCCGAAGGGATTGCCCGCCGCCAGCACCCAGTTGCCCACCCGCAGCGAGGCCGAGCTGCCCCAGGGCACGGCAGGCAGCGCGCCCCGCGCTTCCACCCGCAGCAGCGCCAGATCCGTCAGATCATCCACCCCCACCAGCCGCGCCTGGTATTCCTGCCCGTTCTGCAGCGCGACGACGACGCGCGTGGCATTGCCGATCACGTGGTTGTTGGTGACCACCAGGCCGGAGGGATCGATGATGAAGCCCGACCCGGCGCCGGAGACCGGCTGGCCGCGGCCGCGGAACCGGTCGCGGAAATAGCGCTCGAAGGGCGTGCCGCGCAGCTCGGGCGGGATCTCCCCCCGCTGTTCGGAGGTGACGGCGATGTTCACCACCGCCGGCAGCACGCGCTCCGCCAGGTCCGCGAAATCGGGCAGCGAGGCCAGCCCGCCCCGCTGGGCCCGTGCCGGCGGGGCGGCGCAGCCGACGACGGGAACCAGGACAAGGCCGGCCAGGGCACGACGGCTGAGACGCTGTGACATGCGGGCTCCGGGATCAGGGGCAACCAGGGCGGATATAGTCCGTTCGGCCCCGCACGCCATGCTGGCAAAGCCGGGTCTTCGATTCACGCGGGGTGCCGCGGCGGCGGGGGCGCCGCGGCCCAGGGCTCCTCCGGCCAGGGATGCTTCGGATAGCGGCCGCGCATGTCCTTGCGCACATCCGCCCAGCCGCCGCGCCAGAAGCCCGCGAGATCCGCCGTCACCGCCACCGGCCGCCCGGCCGGGGACAGCAGCGCGACATTCAGCTTCACGCGGCCCTCCGCCAGCGGGCGGAGCGAGGCGACGCCGAACAGGTGCTGCGCCCGCGCCTCCAGCGTCGGCGTTTCCCGGTCATAGTCGATGGCGGCGCTGCGGCCCGCCGGCAGGTCGAGCCGCGCGGGCAGCGCCGAATCCAGCCGCCGGGCCTGCGCATGCGGGACCATGCCCCGCAGGATGGCGAGCAGGTCCAGCCCCTTGGCCTCGCTGAGCTTCGTGCGGCCATGCAGGTGCGGCGCCAGCCACGCCGCCGCCGTCGCCGCCAGCGCGGCATCCGACAGGTCCGGCCATTCGCCCGGCTCCACCTTCGCCATCCAGCCGATGCGCGCGCGCCACTGCTTCGCGGCCTCCGTCCAGTCGAGGTCCCGGAACCCCCGCTCCGCGATGGCGGCGGCCAGCGCCTTCGCCACGGTTTCCGCATCCGGGCTCGCGAGGATGTGTTCCTCCAGCACCAGCGGCCCGAAGGTCAGGCGGCGCCGGGCCAGCACGGCACCGGCGCGGGCGTCGAAGGCCGCCTCCTCCCGCCACCGCAGCCGGTCGGGGAAGCGCGCCTCCAGCGCCGCGCGATCGAGTGGCGCCGCCATGCGGATGCGCGCCTCCGTGCCCTGGAGTTCGAGGTCCGCCACCGCCAGCAGCGGCGCCTTGCCCAGCCGATCCGTCGCCGGCAGCCGCGCCCCCTGGCCGGAGGCCAGGCGGAACGCGCCCTCCATCGTGCCGCGCCGGGCCGCGATCCGGTCCGGAAACCCCGCCGCCAGCAGCGGCCCGGCCTCCCCCCCCGGCAGGGCATTGCCGTGCAGGCGAAGCCGCCGCCGGTGCAGCGCCGCGGCGCGGGCGATGCGGTGGATGGTGGCGCGGTCCGCATCCCGATGGTCGCCGCCATGCAGCAATTCGAGGCGGAGGTTGATGTCCGCCGGCGCCTCCCGCCCCCTTATGGGGTCGCGCTCCTCCAGCAGCGCGGCGAGGTCCGCGGCCAGCGCCTTCTCCCCTTCGTCAGCCGCGGCCAGCAGCATGCGGGCGAGCCGCGGGTGGGTGCCCATGCGCGCCATGGCGCGGCCCATGGCGGTGATGCGCCCTTCCTCGTCGACCGCGTCGAGGTCCCGCAGCAGCGCCCGCCCCGCCGCCAGCGCGCCCGCCGGCGGCGGGTCCGGGAAGGAAAGCTGCGCCGGCTCCGCCCCCCAGGCCGCGCAATCCAGCGCCAGGCCCGACAGCTCCGCCTCCAGGATCTCCGGCCGGTCCTGCAGCGGCAGGCCGCGATGCAGCGCCTCCGTCCAGAGCCGGATCGCGACGCCGGGCGCCGTGCGCCCCGCGCGCCCCGCCCGCTGGTCCGCCGCCGCGCGGCTGATCCGCGTGGTGACGAGCCGCGCGAGGCCCGAGGCCGGGTCGAGCCGCGGCGTCCGCCGGAACCCCCCATCCACCACGATCCGCACCCCCGGCACGGTCAGCGAGGTCTCGGCGATCGAGGTCGCCAGCACCACCTTGCGGCGGTCGGAGGGGTTGAGCGCCCGGTCCTGCTCCGCCGGCGGCATCTCCCCATGCAGGGGCAGCACCTCCGCCGCGATGCCGGAAAGCCGCTCCGCCGTGCGGCGGATCTCCCCCCAGCCCGGCAGGAAGGCCAGCACGTCGCCGGGGTGGTCCGCCAGCGCGCCCCGGATCGCGCTCGCCATCGCCTCCGGCAGGTCGCGCGGGTCCTGGAAATCCCGCATCCGGTGCTCGACCGTGACGGGGAAGGCGCGGCCCAGGCTCTCCACCACGGGGCAATCGCCCAGCAGCGCCGCGAAGCGCCCGACATCGAGCGTCGCGGACATCGCCAGCAGCCGCAGTTCCGGGCGGAGTTCGCGCTGCAGATCGAGGCAGAAGGCCAGCGCCAGGTCGGTGTCGAGGTTCCGCTCATGCGCCTCGTCGAACAGCACCGCGGCCACGCCATCGAGGCCCGGGTCCGATTGCAGGCGCCGCACCAGCAGCCCCTCCGTCACCACCTCCACCCGCGTGCGGTCGGAGACCAGCCGGTCCAGCCGGGTCGCGAGCCCGATGGTCCCGCCGGGCTGGCCTTCCCCCACCAGGTCCGCCATGCGGCGCGCGGCGGCGCGGGCGGCGACGCGGCGGGGCTCCAGCACCAGGATCTTCGCCCCCTCCGCCCAGGGCTCCGCCATCAGCGCGATCGGCACCAGCGTCGTCTTGCCAGCGCCGGGGGGCGCCACGAGCACGGCGTTGCTGCCGGCGCGCAGCGCCTCGGCCAGGCGGGGCAGGGCCTCGGTGACGGGGAGATCGGCCAAGGGGGGCTTGGGCTTGGTCATGGCGGCGTGGCGTAACGCCCCGCGAAACAGATGTCACATGCCATGAAACGCACGAAGCGGCGGTGCAACCCGGCGGCATGGCGCGAAGTCGCCCGAGGCGCGGCCTGGTGCAGAAGGGCGGCGACGAAGGCGGTCGTGACCGCCGCACCGCCAGGAACACCCGGACCATGCGTATCGCCAGCCTCGCCGCCGCCTTCTGCCTGATGGCCCTGCCGGCCCTCGCCTCCCAGCAGTCCAGCCGCACGCCCGGGCCGCACCGGGACACCGCCGCGCTGTGCCGGGCGGAGTGCCTGGCGACCGCCGCCTCGCGCCCCGGCGGCGCCGCGCCGAATGCCGCCCAGGCCTGTTCGGTGCGCTGCGATGCCGCCGTCTCCTACCTGCGCAGCCAGGGGGAGCGGGGCACGGCGGAGGCGACGGGCCGCGGGCGGGATGCGCTGGTGCAGCCCGTGGCGACCGCCCGGATCGCCCGCCCGGCGGCGACGCATGGCGTGATCTATGGCGCGCGAACCCCCTCCACGGCCTTCGGCATGGTTGTGGGGGAGGCGGACCGCCTGGCCGCGCATCGCGGTGCGGAGCGCGCCTGCACCACCGCCGGCCCGGGCTGCCGGGTGCTGGCCGAGTTCACGGAGGCCTGTGGCGCGGTGGCGCAGGGCTACAAGCGCAGCCAATGGGCGCTGTTCATCAGCAGCGACCCCAATTCCTATGTCGTCACCAGCCTCTCCGCCGGCGCGGGCCCGCGGCAGGACCAGGCGGAGCGTGCCGCGCTGGCCGAGTGCCGTTCCCGCGACCCCCAGGCCAACTGCCGCGTCGTCGCCGCCGCCTGCGCCGGCCAGCGCGGCTGACGGCCGACGGTCCAGGGGCGTCACGCCGCTGGCAGGGGGTGCGGGGGGCAGCGCCCCCCGCCTCGTTACACGCCGCAACTGTCCCTGGCGCTGCCGCGGGCCCGTTCCGTGCTACACCCACTCCATGTCGCGCTTCCCGGCCCTCCTGCTCGGCCTGACCCTGGCTGCCCTGCCCCTCGCCGCCCAGGCGGTGGAGAGCACGCCGGTGCGCTCCCCCCGCGCGACGGTCAGCCTCGCCGCCGATGTCGCCGCCGTCGCGCCCGGCGAGTCCTTCCGGCTCGGCCTCCGGCTTCGCCTGGCGGAGGGCTGGCACAGCTACTGGCGCAATGCCGGCGATGCGGGCGCGCCGCCGGAGGTGACGCTGGCGCTGCCCGAGGGCGTCGCCGCCGGCGCGATCCAGTGGCCGATCCCGGACCGCATCCCCTACGGCCCGCTGGTGAACTACGGCTACAAGAACGAGGTGCTGCTGCCCCTGCCGGTGGCCGTCCCCGCCGGCTTCACGGGCGACAGCCTCTCCATCCGGGCGGAGGCGACCTGGCTGGTCTGCGCCGATGTCTGCATCCCGGAGGAAGGGGTCTTCACCCTCACCCTGCCGCTCGCCCCCCGCGCCGTCCCCTCCCCCATCGCGGCGCCGTGGTTCGAGGCCGCGGAGGCGCGCCTCGCCCGGCCCTCCCCCTGGCAGGCCCGGGCGGGCGCCGGGGCGGGCCGCGCCAGCCTGACCCTCACCGGCGCCGGCATCGCCCCCGCCGCGGTGAAGGACGCGCTGTTCTTCCCGGCGGAGCCCGGCGTGCTGGACAACACCGCGCCCCAGGCGGTGGTGGTGCGGGACGGGTCGCTGACCATCGGCCTGACGCTGGCCCAGGGCGTCGCGACGCCGGCGTCGCTGGAGGGCACGGTGGTGCTGCGCGATGGCGGCGGCCAGCGCGCGGGCTTCGATGTCGCGACCGGCGTGGGCGGGCCGCCGGAGGCCGCGGGCGGCCTCGCGCTGTGGCACGCCATGCTGCTGGCGCTGGCCGGCGGCCTCATCCTCAACCTCATGCCCTGCGTCTTCCCCGTGCTGGCCATGAAGGCGATCGGCCTCGCGCGCCTGTCCGGCGGCGCGGCGCGGGAGGTCCGGTGGCATGCGGCCAGCTACACGGCCGGCGTGCTGGCCTGCTTCGCGCTGGTCGGCGGCGCGCTGATCGCGCTCAGGGCGGGGGGCAGCGCGGTGGGCTGGGGCTTCCAGTTCACGGAGCCCGCCTTCGTCGCCGCCATGGCCTGGCTGATGCTGGCGGTGGGGCTGAACCTCTCGGGCGTCTTCGCCATGGGGGCCACGGTCGGCGCCGGCCAGTCGGTGGCCGGGCGGGGCGGCCATCTCGGCGCCTTCGCCACGGGCGGGCTGGCCGTGCTGCTCGCCACCCCCTGCACGGCGCCCTTCATGGCCGCCGCGCTCGGCGCGGCGCTGGTCATGCCGCCGGCCGGGACCATGGCGGTGTTCCTGGCGCTCGGCCTCGGCCTCGCGCTGCCCTATGCGCTGCTCGGCGTGTTCCCCGCCGCGGCGCGGCTGCTGCCCCGACCCGGCGCCTGGATGGAGCGGCTGCGCCAGGGCCTCGCCTTCCCGATGTATGGCGCGGCCGCCTGGCTGGTCTGGGTGCTGGCGCAGCAGGCGGGGCCGGATGGCGTGCTGTTCGGCCTCGGCGGTGCCGTGGTGCTGGCCGCGGGCCTCTGGGGATTGGGCCTGGCGCAGCGCGCCGGTTCCTCGGAAGGGGGCGCGGGCCGCGGGCGGATCGCGGGCGCCATCGGCATGGGGATCGCGGTGGTGGTCGCCATCGCCCTGCTGCCGCGCCTTTCCGCCGCCCCCGCCGCGGCCGCCGCCGCCGATCCGGGGGCGGAGCCCTGGTCCGCCGCCCGGGTCGAGCAACTCCGCGCCGAGGGCCGCCCCGTCTTCGTCAACGCCACCGCCGCCTGGTGCATCACCTGCCAGGTGAATGAACGCGTGGCGCTGCGCGGCCCCGCGGTGCGGGAAGCCTTCGCCGCGCGCAACGTCGCCTACCTCAAGGCCGATTGGACGCGCGGCGACCCCGCCATCACGGCCCTGCTGCGCGACCAGGGGCGGGAAGGCGTGCCGCTCTACCTGTTCTGGGCGCCGGGCGCCGCCGCGCCGGTGCTGCTGCCGCAGATCCTGACCGAGGGCCTGGTCCTCGACGCGCTGGGCGGGTCGTAAACACTCCGGTCATGCATCCCGCGCAGGGTGCGGGGCATGATCCGCGCAATGTTCCTGGCCGTGGCGATCGCCGCGTCGTCCTGGCCCGCCCTGGCGCAGCAGCCGCCGGCCTGCGGGCCGGCGCGGGCGGGCACTGTCGCCTGCATGTCGGGCAAGCTCTGCGAATGCCGGTATGAACGCGGCGGCAGCATCACCGGCGTCCCTTCCGGCCATCGCTGGGATTGCGGCATCCTCCGCCCCTCCTGCGGGGAAGCCCTGGCATCGCCGACCATCCCGAACCAGGGCATGACGCCCATGCCCTTCGATCCGCAGATCCTGATCGACCCGCGCCAGCCGCGGGGCGGCTACCCGTACCGCTGAATTGCACGCCGCGCCGGGGTGCCCGTAGCATCCCGGCCGATGCACCCCCCCGAAGCGCGCGACCGGCCGACCAACCACGCGTGGATCATGCTGGGGGGCGCCTTCCTCGCCTTCAGCATCGGCGCCAGCCTGATGCACGCCTACACCGTCTTCCTGCTGGCCTTCATCGCGGAATTCGGCTGGACGCGGGCGGAAGCCTCCCTCGCCTATTCCGTCGCGCAGCTGGTCGCCGGGCTGAGCTCGCCGCTCGTCGGCTACCTGGTGGACCGGATCGGGCCGTCGCGGATGGTGCTGCTGGGATCGGGCCTGCTGCTGGCGGGCCTCATCGGCACCTCCCAGGCAGGGGCGCTGTGGCAGGTGGTGCTGCTGTATGGCGTGGTGATGACGGTGGGGGCCAATTGCCTCGGCCTGCTGGTCTTCGTGCCGCTAGTGGCGGGGCTGTTCCCGGGGCGGCGGGGGATGTCGATCTCCATCCTGCAATCCGCCAACGCCTTCGGCCGCGCCGTCTCCGCCCCCGTCGCGCAGCTGCTGATCAGCGGCGTCGGCTGGCGGATGGCCACGCTGGTGGAAGCCGCCGCGCTGGCCGCCGTCACGCTGCCGCTGGCGGCCCTGTTCCGCCGCAAGCCGCCGCGGGCGGAAGGCCCCGCCCCGGCCGCCGCCCCCGCCACCGGCCCGCAATGGACGCTGGCCGCCGCGGTGCGCACGCGGCGCTTCTGGGTGCTGTTCCTGGTCTACATGCTGACCAGCGTCGGCAGCTTCCTCGTCTCCCTCCACCAGATCGCCTTCGCGGTGGATGCGGGGTTCGACCCGCTCTATGCCGCCGGCGTCCTGGGGGCGGGCAGCTTCCTGGCCCTGCCGGGCGTGATCCTGACCGGCACGCTGTCCGACCATATCGGGCGGGAGCGTTCGGCCCTGCTGGCCTATGGCATTTCCATCATCGGCTGCGGCTGCGCGCTGGCCATCACCGGCCCGGGCGACCACGTCCTGCTGTGGCTGCACGGCATCCTGTTCGGCCTGACCTGGGGCGCGCGGGGCCCCGCCATCACGGCGAAGACGGCGGACCTGTTCCCGGGCCCCCGGCTCGGCACCATCCTCGGCGTCATCACCGTGGGGTCGGGGCTGGGGGCGGCGCTGGGGTCCTGGGGCGCCGGCCTGGCCTTCGACCTTTCCGGCAGCTACCGCCCGGCCTTCCTGCTCTCCATCGCCGCCTATGCGACGGGCGCGGCCTGCTTCTGGTCGCTGCGGCGGTGGCCGGCGAAGGCCACCGCGTAGCGACCCTTACTTCCGCCCGCGCGGTGCCGGCGCGGCGGCGGGGGCCGGCGGCAGGTCTTCCTCCAGGATGCTCAGCGTGACGGCGTAGGAGACCTCGCCCTCCTCGTCATCCCGGTGGACGGTGCCGATCACCTCGCCCTCCACCGCGACCTCCACCGTCAGCCCGGCACGGGGAGGGGCGATCAGCGTGATCCGGTCCGAACCCAGGATGCGGCGCAGATAGGCCTGCACGCGCGCGATTTCGGTCGGCTTCATCCCGGCAACTCTCCCCATATCGTCGAACGGGCGCCCCTATGCACCGCCGGGCGCCGCCGGTCGAGGCGCACACGGCCCGGTGAAGATTAAGGGCCGTTCAGAAAGCGGGCTTGCCGGTCATTCTCGCGAAGACCATCCGGTCCCGGTTCTCCTGCATCAGCATGGTGAAGCCGGTGATGGTATCCAGGCCGAGGCCCCGCGGCAGGCCCGTATCGGGGTCCGGCTGCACGTCGCCATAGGCGGCGCCCGTCATCTTCTCCCACTTCCCCGCCGGCTTCTTCACCTCGACATGCACGACCGTCGCCTTCAGCACCAGGCGCACGATCGCCTCCTTCGGCGACCGGGGCTTGGTCAGGCTCGGCATGCCGCCGATCATCTGCCAGCCATGGGACAGCGCCCAGGCCGTGAGTTCTTCCTTGGTCATGGCCCGGGTCTTTCTCTCTGCGGTCCCCGCTATGGGCCCCGCCGGGGCGGGGGGTCAATCGGCGCGGATGTTCCCCTGGCGCACCACCTCCCGCCACCGCACCCGCTCCGCGCCCACCAGCGCCGCGTAGTCGGCGGGCGGGCCGCCCCGGGCCTGGGTGCCGCGTTCCGCCAGCTGGCGCACGAAGCCCGGATCGGCCAGCGCCGCGCGGGCGGCATCCGCCATGCGGTCCACCACCGCATCCGGCGCGCTGCGATGCGCGTGCAGGCCGAACCAGGCCTCCGCCTCGAACCCCGCCAGGCCGAACTCCTCGCCCAGCTCCGACAGCGCCGGCACATCGGGCAGGTCCGGCAGCCGGGCCCGGGAGGTGACCGCCAGCGCCACCACCGTGCCGGCGCGGATCTGCGGGATGGCGGTCGGCAGGTTGTCGATGAAGGTATCGACCTCTCCCCCCATCACCGCCGCCATGCCGGGGCCGGCGCCGCGATAGGGCACGTGCTGCATCGGCGCGCGCGCCAGCTGGGCGATCAGCTCCCCGGTCAGGTGCGTGGAGGTGCCGTTGCCGGCGGAGGCGAAGGTGCGGATCATCGGCCGCGCGCGGGCATCGCGCAGCAGCGCGCGCACATCGCCGCCCGGCACGTTGCGGGCATTCGCGACCCAGACATTGGGCACCGTCACCACCAGCGTCACCGCGCGGAAATCGCGCTCCGGGTCGTAGGGCAGGTTGGGGAACAGCGCCGGGCCGATGGCGTGGGACGCGATCTGCGACAGGAACAGCGCATGGTCATCCGCTTCCCGCGCGAAGCGCCCGGCGGCCGTGGTGCTGCCCGCGCCGGGCTGGTTCTCCACCACCACCGCGCGGCCGATCCTCTCCCGCATCGCGCCGGCCAGCATGCGCGCGACCACATCCGTGGTGCCGCCGGGCGGGAAGGGCACGACCAGGCGGAGATCCCGCTGCGGCCAGGATTGCGCACGGGCAAGGCCCGGCAGGGCCAGCAGGGCGGGGGCGGCGAGCAGCGCGCGGCGGAGCATGGGTTCGTTCTCCCGATTGTCGTTGCGCGGATCGTCGCTTGCGCCGCGCGGCCTGTCGAGGCTTCCGATGCCGCGCGCGCGCCGATAGCCTGCCGCCAACACCGAGGATCGCCGCCATGCACGACCTGCCCCCCACGCACCCGCCCCACGACGCCGGCGGCCGCTACGACGGCCCCGTGATGCGGGAGGAGCATGACGCCGCGCAGTGGGAGCGCGAGGCCGATGCCATCCGCATGCTGCTGGCGGACGGCAAGCGGCGGCTCTTCACCACCGATGAAAGCCGGCGCGTGCAGGAACAGCTGGACGACGCCACCTATTGGGCGATGCCCTACTACGAACGCTGGATCCTCGCCTTCTCATCCCTGCTGCTGGAGAAAGGCACGCTGACGAAAGCGGCGCTGGAGGCGGAGGAGGCCAGGCTGCGCGCCGAAGGCCTCGACCGCGTGGAGGGCGAGGCGTCGGCCCATCACCACCACGATGACGATGACCACGACCACGACCACGACCATGACGACCACCCGTACCAGGAGGATCACGACGCCGGGGAGATGGTGCTCTCCCCGCTCCGCCTCCGCGGCCTGGCCGTGCGCAACCTCCTCGTCGCGAAAGGCGTGCTGACACCAGAGGAAATCCGGGCGGAGATCGAGCGGATGGATGCGCGCAGCCCGCATCATGGCGCCGCGGTGGTGGCGCGCGCCTGGGTCGATCCCGACTTCGCCGCGCGGCTCGCCGCCGATGCGCCGGCGGCGGTGAAGGAACTCGGCCTCGATGCCGCGGGCACGAAGCTGGCGGCGCTGTTCAACACGGAGACGCGCCATCACCTCGTCGTCTGCACGCTCTGTTCCTGCTACCCGCGCATCATCATCGGCCGCCCGCCCGCCTGGTACAAAAGCCGCGCCTACCGCGCCCGCGCGGTGCGCGACCCCCGCGGCATCCTGCGCGAATTCGGCACGGAGCTGCCGCCCGGCGTGGAGTTGCGCGTGCACGACAGCAATGCGGAGCTGCGCTACCTCGTCATCCCCGCGCGTCCCGCCGGGACGGAAGGCTGGGAGGAGGCGCGGCTCGCCACCCTCGTCACGCGGGATTCGATGATCGGCGTCACCACCGCGCGCCAGCCCTGACCGTCAGGGGAAGGGGCGCAGGTTCACTTCCATCGCCGCGGCGATGACCTGCGCCTTGTGCGCGACGCTGCCGCGGCCGAGCCGTTCCAGCAGCCGGTGCTCCACCGCCGCCCCGGCCAGGATGCCCGGCGCCAGCTCGCCCGAGAAGGCCATGGACCAGCCCGCGAAGCGCCGGCAGGCGATGGGGATGAACTCCAGCAGCCGCACCTCCTGGTGCCGCGGATCGGCCAGGATGCGGTCGAAGGTATCCAGCACCGCGGCGCCGGGCCCTTCCAGCACCTGCGCGAAGCAGCCATCGCCGACGCACAGCGCCCCGGTGATGGAGGCAAGCCCGTTGCGCACGCCGGCATCCACCGCCACCGCCCGCGCCACGCGCAGCAGGCTCTCCATGTCGGGTTCCACCGCGCGGCTGACATAGGACAGGGCGAAAAGGCCGTGCTGCCTGCCGCCGCCCCCGTCGGCGGCCATCAGCCGCGCCGCGCCCCGTGGCGGCGCATCGCCGTCATTCCGCCGCGCGGGGCAGCGCGAAGCGTGCCGTCAGCTCCCGCTCCACATGGTCGAGGCTCTCCACATCGGCGAACTTCATGTCGAGGTCGAAGAGGTTGGCGCGATGCGCGCTCGGGCTCCGGTCCCCGCAGGCATCCTCCACCAGCACCGTGCGGAAATTGTGGGAGAAGGCGTCCATGGCGCCCGCCCGCACGCAGCCGGAGGTGCTGATGCCGCAGATGATGACGGTATCGACCTCGTCGTAGCGCAGGAAGGCCTCGAGCGGCGTCGCGAAGAAGCAGGAAGGCTTGTTCTTCATCACCACGCGGTCCTGCTCCCGCGGCGCATAGGCCTCCGGCCATTCATCGGCGCGGGGATCGCGGCTGTACTGGTAGTCCCCGGCGGTGCCGAGCTTCAGGTTCCAGATGCCGCGATAGCTCGGATGCGTCCGGTCGTCGCGGCGGGAGTAGTAGATCGGCAGGTCCAGCCGGCGGAACAGCGCCGTCAGCCGCGTCAGCGCCGCCAGCAATTCCGGCATCTCCCGCCCGCATTGCGAATAGGCGGGATCGACAAACATGTAAGTCGTGTCGATGTTCAGCAGCGCAGGTCGGCGGCCGATGCCGATGCGGCGGGCGAAACCGCCCTTGCGATAGGTCTCGAGCTCCTCATCGGGCACGAAGCCTCGCCATTTCTCGAGCTTCTCCATGTCAACTGCCATGGCACGTTCCCCTGATGCTTGTTGGCGCCAGGATAGCGCGCTGCCATGGCCTGTGAAGTCTTTCGCGATCCGGCCTCCGCCCCCGGCAATGACCCCTGCCGGGGCGGCGGATCAGAAGGCGCGCTTCAGCCCCACCATGCGCTCGATCACCAGCACCCCGATGACGGCCGCGATCACGGACAGCGTCGCCGCCGCGGCCGCCGTGGGGTCGAAATCATAGGTCAGGAAGTCGAACAGCGCGAGCGGCAGTGTATTCCCGCCGACCGGCTTCAGCAGAAGTGAAATCGTGAACATGTCGAAGCTGACGATGAAGGCGAAAAGCCCGCCCGTCAGCATCCCCGGCAGCACCAGCGGCAGCAGCACGCGGCGGAAGGTCTGGAACCCCCCGGCGCCGAGGCTCGCGGAGGCCTCCTCCATCGCCGGGTCCACCTGCTCCAGCGCCGCCACGATCGCCAGGAAGGCGAAGGGGAAGGCGATGACGACATGCGCGACCTGCAGCCCCGCCAGCGTCTTGCCCAGCCCGATGCCGTTCAGGAAGAACAGCAGCCCGATCGCCGTCAGCAATTCGGGCAGCAGCAGCGGCAGCGTCATCGCCACGCGGAAGGCGCTGCCGATCCGCCGCGACAGCGCCCGGTGGCACAGCGCCGCCAGCGTCGCCAGCACCACCGTCGCCACCACCGTCGTCGCCGCCACCTGGAGGGAGAGCAGCAGCGCCTCCCGGAAGGTCTCGCTGGCCAGGAAGCGCGCGAACCACTTCAGCGACAGCCCCTCCGGCGGCACGCGCATCAACTCCCCTGCCGTCAGCGATGCCGCCACCACCGCCACCAGCGGAAGCAGCAGGAAGGCGTAGATCACGCCGAGCAGCATGGCGGAAAGCGCGCGGGTCATGCCCCCGCCTTTCATGCCCGGGTGCGCTCCGCCAGCCGGTGCGTGGCCAGCGTGAACAGGATGACGACGGCGAGCGTGGAAGCCGCCATGATGACGGCCAGCGCCGCGCCGAAGGGCCAGGCGAAGGACCCGATGAGTTCCCGCACCACGACGGCGGGCATGTAGGCGATCCCCTGCCCGCCCAGCAGCGCCGGCGTCACATAGGCCGCGACGGAGAGCACGAAGACCAGCGTGACACCCGCCTGCACGCCGGGGAAGGACAGCGGCAGCGTCACCCGCCGGAAGGTCTCCCACCCCCCCGCGCCGAGCGAGGCGGAGGCATCGCGCAATTCCGGCCGCACGTTGCGCAGCGCGGTCGCGATGGGCAGCACCATGAAGGGCGTGAAGACATGCACCAGCGCCATCACCACCAGCCCCTGGGTGAACAGCACGCGCAGCGGCCGCTCGATCAGCCCCGCCGCCATCGCCCAGCGGTTGAACGGCCCATCCACCGCCACCAGCACCATCCAGCCGAAGTTGCGCACCAGCACGCCGATCAGCAGCGGAGAGACGATGCAGGCATAGAACACCACATGCCACCGCCCCTGGAGGCGGGAGAGGTGCAGCGCCAGCGGGAAGGAGATGAGCAGGCAGAGCGCCGTGATCAGCGCCCCCGTCAGCAGGCTGCGGACCAGCGCGCCGGTGTAGAGCGGATCGCCCAGCGCCCGCCCGTAATGCATCAGCGTGTGGCCGCTGCCGAAGGGCTGGCCGAAGGCCGGCGCCCGGAAGCTCATCGCCACCATCTCGACATAGGGCAGCACGAAGAACAGCGTCAGCAGCGCCACCGCCGGCAGGCCCAGCAGCAGGCGGGGCAGCGCGCGCCTCACTGCGGGATATCCGGCATCAGCCAGGCATGCGCCGTATCCACCGCGAGCCCGATCGTCATCCCCGGCTGCACCGTCGCATGGGGGCTGGCCTGCATCCGCAGCCGCGTGCCATCGGCCAGGGAGACCTCGCAGGCCAGCGCGGCGCCCAGGAAGGCGGCGCCCAGCACCAGCGCCGGAATGGCGCCCGGCGCGCCGGGATCCATCAGCGAAAGCGCCTCCGGGCGCAGCATCAGCATGGCGGGGTCGCCGGGGCGGATGCCCTCCGCCCCCGGCACCGGCAGGACCACGCCGCCGAAGGGCAGGTGGAACCAGCCCTCCGCCGTGCGGTCGCGCGGGCGGGCGGGGATCAGGTTGGCCTCCCCCGTGAAGCGGGCGACATAGGCCTCCGCCGGGCGCTGGTAGATCTCCCGCGGCGTCGCGAATTGCGCCACGCGCCCGGCCTTCATCACGGCAATGCGGTCGGACAGCGCCATCGCCTCCGCCTGGTCATGCGTGACGTAGAAGGCGGTGATGCGCGCGCGCTGCTGCACGTCCCGGATCAGCCAGCGCACCTCCTCCCGCAGCCTGGCATCCAGGTTCGCCAGCGGCTCGTCCAGCAGCAGCAGGCGCGGGCGGATCACCAGCGCGCGCGCCAGCGCCACGCGCTGCTGCTGCCCGCCGGAGAGCGCGCGCGGCAGCCTCTCCTCCAGCCCCTGCAGCCGCACCATGGCAAGCGCATCGGCCACCCTGGCGCGCTGTTCCGCCTTCGGCACGCGCCGCACGCCAAGGCCATAGGCCACGTTCTCGAACACCGTCAGGTGCGGGAACAGCGCGTAGTTCTGGAACACCACGCCGAAATCGCGCTTCTGCGGCGGCAGGCCGGTGACGCTGCCGCCATCCACCAGGATGTCCCCGCCATCCGGCTGCATGAAGCCCGCGACGCAGCGCAGCGTCGTCGTCTTCCCGCAGCCGGAGGGGCCGAGCAGGGAGACGAGCTCCCCCTCCCGCGCCTGCAGGGTCACGCCATCCAGCGCCAGCGTCGTGCCGTAGCGCTTGGTGAGCCCGACGATGTCGATCTGGGTCACGCCGGCGCCCCCCTGCGCCGGGCTCTCAGATCGCCCGCGCCCAGCGCTCGTTCATCTGCGTCGCCATCCGCGCGGCCAGCGCCCAGTCGAAGGTCAGCGTGCGGCGCAGCGCGTCCTGCGTGATGGGCAGCGCATCGGCCAGGTCCTGCGGGATGGCGACGGTGGTGTTGACCGGCGCCACGAAGAATTCCCGCGCCAGCTGCAGCTGCAGGTCGGGCGACAGGATCAGGTCGATGTAGCGGGCCATCGCCTCCTGGTCCGCGGCATTCGCGCTGGCGGCGATGCTGAAGGTCTGGTCGAACATCATCAGCCCGTCCTCGGGCTGCACGATCTCGATCGGCACGCCGCGGCGCTTCAGCGGGATCACCTCCCCATAGTCCAGCGGCGCGATCGCCACCTGGCCCTGCGCCAGCAGCGGCGCGATCTGGCCGGAGAAGGCGACCTGCGGGAAGGGCTTCAGCTCCGCCATCTTGGCGATGCCCGTATCCAGGTCATCGGGCCCGCGGCCGAACATCGTGCCCGCCTGCATCAGCAGCATGATCGCCGCCGAGTTGGTGATGGAATAGAGGCCGAGCTGCCCGCGGTAGCGCGGGTCCCACAGCTCCCGCCAGCTCTTCGGCGGCACGCGCACCATGTCCGTGCGATAGGCGATCCCGATGGGGGAGATCATGCCGATCACGCCCCGCTCCCCGGCGCTGCGCGCCACGGGCAGCAGGTTCGCCAGGTTCGGGATGCGCGCTTCCGGCAGGGGCGCGAAGAACTCCTCCTGCCGCAGCAGCACGGCGAAGCGCTCATTCGTCATCAGCCCCGGGAAGGGCGGCGCGCTTCGGCCGGCGGCGCGGAAATTCGTCACCCAGCCGCTGCCGACGCCGATGTCGAGCCGCACCGGCCGCCCGATCGCCTGGCTGAGCCGCGGCACGATGGCGCTGCGCCAGAACTGCTCCCAGCGCCCGCCATAGGTGTTGATGACGAAGGGCGCGCCGGATTGTGCCTGCGCCGTGCCGGCGGCGGCAAGGGCGGCGGCGGCGCCGAGGGCAGCGCGGCGGGTGAGGGTCATGGCAGGCGATCCTTGGGCAGCGGGGCGGTCGGGCATCAGGCGGCGGGCTGGCGGTAGGCGTAATTCTTGTTCAGCCTCTCCAGCAGGTAGTCGCCATAGAGCACGGGCGGGAAGCGCGGCGGGTTCGCCGCATCGGTGCAGCTGGGCAGGCATTCCACCCGCGCATCCATGTCCATGTCGAAGAAATAGGGGCAGGAATAGCGATCCCCGCCCGAGAGGTTCTTCACGCGGTGCGGCGTGGACTGCCAGCGCCCATTGGTCCAGCGCGCCAGCATGTCCGCCACGTTCACCACATAGGTGCCGCGGATCGGCGTCGCCTTCAGCCAGGCGCCATCCTTCCGCCGCACCTCCAGCCCGCCCGACATGTCCTGCAGCAGGATGGTCAGGAAGCCGTAGTCGGTATGCGGCGCCGATCCGAATTCGTCATCCGCGCTGTCCGGCGCCTGCGGCGGGTAGTGCAGCAGGCGCAGGAAGGTGGTCGGCTTCTCGAAGAAGGGCAGCAGCGTGTCGGCGGGCAGGCCGAGCGCCAGCGCCACCGGGCGCAGCAGGGTGCGGCAGAAGGCCTCCATCGCCGCCTGGTAGGCCAGGACCGCCGTGCGGAATTCCGGCAGCGCCGCCGGCCACTGGTTCGGCCCCTGCAGCGGCAGGCCGAAGCGCGGGTCGCCGGCCGGCACCTCATGCATGAACATGAAGCTCTCGGAGTAGTTGGGCTTCGTCACCTTCGCGACCGACGATGTCTGGATGACGGAGGTCTTGGGCGCCATGTAGCCGCGGTGGAATTCGTTCATGTCGATGGCGCGCTTGGCGGCATCGGGCAGGGCGTGGAAGGCGCGGGACGCGGCGAAGATCGCGTCCTGCTGCGCCAGGCTGATGGGCGTATTGGCGAAATAGGCGAAGCCGATGCCGCCGAAGGCCGCGTCCAGTTCCCGCGCGATGGCCTGGTCGCCCTCCGGCGTGCCGAGGCCCGCGAGGTCCACCACGGGAAGCCTGTCCGGAAGCAGGGCAGCTTCTGCCGTCGTCATGTGCAACCCTTTCGGTCCCGTCAGCGCGTGATGCGATGCGCAGCATGCATCCCAGTGGACCATGCCTCAAGCGGGGCGATTGTCAGCAAACGCCATGCCGTCATGCATTCATTGACCAAGGGGGAAGGTGGCACCGCCGCCCTCGCCCGCTCATCCGTGGCGCGACCAGGCGCCGCCTTCCGCAACCAGCGGGGAGAATGGTAAACAGGCCCGGCAACGGCCTGGGCGAGCCATGATGCGACCTCTCCGCGACCACGCCAGCGAACTCCACGCCATGGAGCGGCCGGAAGGAACGGGCGCCGTCGCGCCGGCCGCGCCGGAAGGCGCGGATGCGCGGCCCGCCCCGGGGCGTTTCCGCAACGTCTCCCTCGCCGAACTCGCCGCGCAGGGCGCGGAGCCGCCGGAGGCGAGCTTCGATTCCGTCCTGCTGGCCCATGCCGGCGCCCGCGCCCTGGCGGAGATCGAGCAGGCCGCCGCCCCGGCCCTCGCCCGGCTCTCCGCGGCCGCCACGGGCGAACCCGCCGCCATGCTCGACGCCATGCGCGCCGTGATCGACCTGCAGAACCGCCGAATCGCCAGCCTCACGGGCCTCGTCTACCTGCTCGACCGGCAGCTGAACGCCCATCAGCGCCCGCTGCACGAGGTGCTGCGCATCGACCCCCTGCCCATGGCGCATCTGCCGGGCGAGGAGACGGCGGCGAAGCCGGAGCCGCTGGCCGTGCTCTTCGCCTCCGACCGCCAGTTCATCGGCCGCAACTGGCACCCGCGGGAACAGCAGGGCGCCGTCACGCTGCGCTGGTCCGGCCCCGGCCCGGTCTCCACCGTGCTGGTGCCGAATCTCCGCGGCGGGCGCCTGCGCTTCACCTTCCAGATGTGGTCGCCGCCCTGGATCGATATCCGCTTCCACCTCGCCATCCGCATGGGCCGCGTCGCGCTCGACCTGGCGCGGGGGCCGGAGGATGGGCTGTGGGAAGCCGTGGCCGATCTGCCGCAGACGGCGGATGAGGAATACGACGTCCTCTCCTTCACCCTGAAGATGATGGAATCCCCGGCCTCGATGGGCACGGGCGCCGATACGCGCAAGCTCGGCATCGCGATGTCCAGGATCGAGATCGCGAGGGCCTGACCGCCGTGGATGTGGTCTTCGTCACGGATGTCGCCTTCTGGGAACGCTCGCTGGGCAGCGAGGAGCGGATCCACCAGCTCGTCACCGCCCTCGCCCCTTCCGCCAGGGTCGGCGTCTTCTTCATCAACAGGACGCAGCGGGAAGTGCCGAAGGGCACGCCCGTGCCGGTCTTCTCCTCCACCGCGATCGAGGTCCCGGCCGGCCAGAAGCCGGAGCAGCCGAAGGGGATCGACTTCGGCTTCGATGCCGCCACCGCGGCCGCCTTCGCCGCCTTCTGCCAGGAACACCGCCCGCAGATCGGCATCTACGAATACGTCACCACCGCCTATCTCGCGCTCTGCGCCGGCGCGCCGCCCTTCAAGGTGCTGGATACGCATGACGTGATGTCCCAGCGCGCCAGGACCTTCGCGCGCTTCGGCAAGAAGCACCACATCGCCATCACCAGCCAGGACGAACTCCGCATCCTGCACCGCTTCGACTGCATCCTGGCCATCCAGGGCGAGGATCTGGAGCATCTCGGCCGCGCGCTGGGGCGGGCCCGCGTGCTCTACCTTCCCCTCATGGTCGCGCCGCCGCCGCCACGCCGCTATCGCAGCCGCCCGGTTTCCATCCTGTTCGTCGGCGGCAACAGCCCGATGAATGCGGACGGCATGCGCTGGTTCTGCCGCGAGGTCTGGCCCCTCGTCCGGCAGGGCGACCTGCGGCTCGACGTGGTCGGCGCCGTCGGCGCCTCCATCCCCGCGGAGGCGCAGGGCGTGGTGCGGCACGGGCGCCTGCAGCGGGAAGCGCTGGAAGCCGCCTATCTGGACGCCGACATCGCCATCAACCCCGTCTATTACGGCGGCGGGCTCAAGGTGAAGACGATCGAATATGCGGGGTTCGGCATCCCGTCCGTCGTCACCGGCGAAGCCCTGCGCGGTGTGCCCCACGATCCCGCCACCGCGCCCTTCCTGCTGGCCCGGACGCGGGAGGAATTCGTGCTGCATCTGCGCCGCCTGCTGCATGACCCGGCCGCGCGGCTGGAACTGGCGGAACGCGCGCCCGCCTTCATCGAGGCGCGCTACAGCACGCGCCACGCCGCGACCATCCAGCGCCTCGTCGCCTGCGTCACCGGCGTCGCGGCATGAGGATCGCGATCTCCGGCGACGTGCTCCGCCCCTATGACCATGGCGGGAACGCCGCCAAGCAGAACGGCAACATCCGCTGGCTGCACACCATCGCCGGCTGGGCGATCGCGGAAGCCGTGGGCGCGCCGGTCGAGCCCATCCTCGGCCAGCCCGAGCACTTCTCCCTCTGGGACGCCTATTCGCGCTTCGACCGGGAATGCAGCGTGCGAAGCTGGGCCGCGCTGTATCACGCGGAACCGACGCCCGCCTTCCTCGACTACGTTCAGGCGATCTACGGCGATGCCGATTTCGTCGTGCTGTTCGAGGGCAACCAGCTGCTGCTGCGCAGCCTCGATCTCCTCGGCATCCCCTTCATCGACGTGGTGCTGCACCCCGTGCGCTTCCTGGACGACGTGGTGCTGGGCTTCCGCAGTTCCGACCCCGATGTGCAGCACCGCCTGACGGAATTCGCCATCGCGGAGGAGGTGTTCTTCCGCGAGGCCGCGCTGCTGCGCGGGGGCCTGATGAAGGACACGACGAGCATCCCGAAGGATGTGCGCGTGGTCTTCTTCGGCCAGACGGCCGACGACAAGGTGCTGATCCATGACGGGGCGCTGGTGGACCTCGCCACCGCGCCCCTGCCCTATGACACCAGGCGCTTCCAGACCTTCGAACGCGCAGGCTTCAAGCCCCACCCCTTCAACCGCGACGATTTCGGCATCTTCGCCCGGGTGCCCTTCCACCGCGTCGTCCCGGTGGAGGAGAATTTCTACCGGATCGTGTCGAGCGAGCAGATCGCCGAGATCGTCTCCGTCACCTCCAGCGTCTCGGTGGAGGCGCGGTATTTCGGCAAGCGCGGCACCCATCTCGGCCGCTTCCCCTATGAATTCTGGCCCGGCTCGCAGGGCGGCGGCGCCTATGTCCCCCTGGCGCATGAATACCTGCATGTCGCCTTCTGGCAGCGCCTCTTCGCCGGCCATCCGCCCGGCGGGGCGGTTCCGCGCGGCTTCCTCGGCCCCAGCAAGGTCCGGCTCTCGCTGCGCAGCTTCTGGGGCTTCAACGAGGTCACGCAGCGCGTCGCCGCCGGCATCGCCTGACGGAACCGTTCCACGGGTCGCGCGCGGGAGGGGGATGGAGCGGGCGATGGGAATCGAACCCACGACATTCAGCTTGGGAAGCTGACGTTCTACCTCTGAACTACGCCCGCAGCCGGAGGTGCCCCCCTCCATACCCCGCCCGCCGCCCACCCCGCAAGCCGTGCCTTGACCCCCATCGCGCCCACGCCTATCCGTCATCCCGGCGCCCTGGCGCCCCTCGCGATTTGTCCGGCCTGATTGCGGCGAGGTCCCGGTGACACGGGCGGCGGGCGTTCCGCCGAAAACAAGCGCGCTAAAGGGCCGCCGGGCCGGCCGTGCGCCGCCCGACGTGCCCCAAGGGGGGCCGGACGCCGCGTATTGGCAGCCATGCTGCCCGGAAGGTGTCCCGAATGGCCAAGTCCCTGCCCGACCGCCCGCTCCGCCCCGCAACGCTGCTGGTCCGCGGCGGGCAGATGCGCTCCAACCATGACGAGACGTCGGAGGCGCTCTACCTCACCTCCGGCTTCGTCTATGAAAGCGCCGGCCAGGCGGAACAGACCTTCCTCGGCGGCGTCCAGCACTACCAGTATTCCCGCTTCGGCAACCCCACCAGCACCATGCTGGAAGACCGGCTGGCGGCGCTGGAGGGCGCGGAAGCCTGCCGCCTGACGGCGACCGGCATGGCGGCCGTGCATGCCGCGATGCTCTCGCACCTCAAGGCGGGCGACCGCGTCGTCGCCTCCCGCGCGCTGTTCGGGTCCTGCCATTGGATCTGCTCCACCCTGCTGCCGCGCTACAACATCGCCTGCGACTTCGTGGATTGCGGCGACCTCGACCAGTGGAAGGCCGCGCTCTCCAAGCCCGCGCAGCTCGTGCTGCTGGAAACGCCGTCCAACCCGATGCTGGAGATGGTGGACCTCGCCGCGGTCTGCGACCTCGCGCATGCCGCCGGCGCCATCGTCGTGGCCGACAACGTCTTCGCGACACCGCTGCTGCAGAAGCCCATGCAGTTCGGCGCCGATGTCGTCGTCTATTCCTGCACCAAGCACATGGATGGCCAGGGCCGCGTGCTCGGCGGCGCCGTGCTCGGCCGCAAGAAGTGGGTGGATGAGGTGCTGCAGCCCTTCATCCGCAACACCGGCCCCTCCATCAGCCCCTTCAACGCCTGGGTCATCCTGAAGGGTCTGGAGACGCTGCACCTCCGCCTGCCCGCGATGTGCCGCAGCGCCGCCGCCATCGCCGATTTCCTGGCGGAGCGCAGCGAGATTTCCCGCGTCCTCTACCCCTTCCGCGTGGATCACCCCCAGCACGCCTTGGCCAAGGCGCAGATGGCGGCGGGCGGCAGCCTCGTCACCTTCGACGTGAAGGGCGGCAAGGAAGCGGCGTTCAAGTTCCTCGACGCGCTGAAGCTGATCGACGTCTCCAACAACCTCGGCGACGCCAAGTCGCTGGTGACGCATCCCGCCACCACCACGCATATGCGGGTCGGCGCGGAGGAACGCGGCCGCCTCGGCATCACCGACGGCACCATCCGCTTCTCGGTGGGGCTGGAGGATGTGGCCGACCTGATCGCCGATGTGTCGGAAGCGCTGGACACCATCGCCCCCGCGCCGGCGCCCACGCGCCGCGTCCCGATCGTGGAGGTCGAGCCGCTGCCGGAAGCGGCGCCGGAGCCCGCGCCCAAGCCGAAGAAGGCCGCCAAGCCCAAGCCCGCGCCGAAGGCCGAGCCCGTGGCCGAGGCCTCGCTGTTCGAGCTGACGGCCCCGCTGCCGGAAGCCCCGAAGCGCAAGGGCGGCTGACGCGCCATGGAGCTTTCCACCTGGCTCGCCTTCTGCGCCGCGGCGGGGGTGATGGTGCTGATCCCCGGCCCCACCATCCTGCTGGTCATTGGCCAGAGCCTGGGTGGCGGGCTCCGCAACGCGCTGCCGCTGGCGGCCGGCGTGGCGCTGGGCGATTTCGTCGCCATGGTGCTGTCGCTGGCCGGCCTCGGCGCCATCCTCGCCGCCTCCGCCACGCTCTTCACCGCGGTGAAATGGGTGGGCGCGGCCTACCTCATCTGGCTCGGCGTGAAGATGTGGCGCGCGCCGGTGACGGCGGAGGCAACGCCGCCCCTGCCGCCCGCCCGCGCCATGCGCCAGGCCTTCATCGTGACCGCGCTGAACCCGAAGGGCATCGTCTTCTTCGTGGCCTTCGTGCCGCAATTCATCGATGCGCGGGGCAGCTTCGTGACGCAGGCGGCGATCCTGGTCGCCACCTTCGTGACCATCGCCGCCATCAACGCGGCTTCCTACGCGCTGCTGGCAGGCAAGCTCTCCGGCGCCGTGCGGCGGCCTTCCGTGCGGCAGGCGCTGAACCGCGCGGGCGGGTCGGTGCTGGTGGCGGCGGGGCTCGCGGTGGCGCTGCGCCGCGCCTGAGGCCGGGAACACCGAGGCTGGACAGCGCCCGGCGCCGCGTCCAGCATTCTGCGCGGGGAGCAACGCCATGGCTGAAGACTACAGCGAAACCACGCGGGACATCCGCGTCTCCGTCCGCAGCTTCTACCTCGCGGACCAGTCGGAGCCCGAGCGCAGCCACTTCGTCTGGGCCTATCGCGTCACCATCGAGAATCGCGGCCGCCACACCGTGCAGCTGCTGAAGCGCAGCTGGCGCATCACCGATGCGCTGGGCCGCACGCAGCAGGTGCATGGCGAAGGCGTGGTCGGCGAACAGCCGGTGCTCGAGCCGGGGCAGAACTTCGAATACACCTCCGGCACGCCGCTCTCCACGCCATCGGGCTTCATGCGCGGCGCCTACCACATGGTGGTGACCGCGACGGGGGAGGCCTTCGACGTGGCCATCCCCCCCTTCAGCCTGGACAGCCCGCACCAGCCGACCAGCCGGGTGCATTGAGCCCCGGTCAATCCGCGAATTCGCCCGCGGCCTCGATGATCGGCTTCCAGCGCGCGACCTCGCTGGCCAGGAGCGCGCGCAGCGCTTCCGGCGAACCCGTCGCCTCCGGCTCCGGCGCGGTGCCCAGCTCGTTCAGCCGCGCCACCACGCGCGGATCGGCCAGCGCCACCCGCAGCGCGCGGTTCAGGCGTTCCACCACGGCCCGCGGCGTGCCGGCGGGGGCGAACAGCGCCTGCCAGATGGAGAGCTGGAAATCGGGCATGCCCGCCTCCGCCGTCGTCGGCACCTCCGGCATCATCGGCAGGCGGGCGGGGGCGGCCAGCGCGAAGGCCTTCACCGTGCGGCCCTGCACCTGCCCCAGCGCGCTGGTTGTCTGGTCGCAATAGAGGTCGATGCGCCCCGAATTCAGCTCCGGGAATACCTCGCCCGAGCTGCGGAAGGGCACCGTCGTCGCCTGGCTGCGCAGCGCCGCCTGCATCAGCATGGCGCAGAGCTGGGAGGAGGAGCCGAGCCCCGCATGCGCCAGGTTCGCCGCCGTGCCCTGGCGCTGCAGGAAGGCCGTCATCTCCGCCAGCGTCGTGCCGGGGAAGCTCGGCCGGCCGATCCAGACCATGGGGTTGCGGTTCATGATGCCGATCGGCTCGAAATCCCGCACCGGGTCCCAGGCCAGGCGGCGATAGAGCGTCGGCGCCGTGGACATGCCGATGTTGTGCATCAGGATGCGGTAGCCATCCGGCCGCGCCTGCGCCGCGCGCCCCACGCCGATGGTGCCGCCGGCGCCGGGGATGTTCTCGATCACCACGGGCTGGCCGAGGTCGCGGCCCATCGCATCGCCGATGATGCGCGCCACGCCGTCGATCGGGCCGGGCGCGAAGGGGATGATCATGGTGATGGGCTGCGTCGGCCAGGCCGGCTGCGCGGCGGCCGGGGTGGCGAAGGGCAAGGCCGCCAGCGCGGCCATCAGGGTTCGACGCAGCATCAGCAGGCCTCCTTCGAAAGGGTCACACGCCCCTGAGGATGAGAAGGGCGAGGATCACGAGGACGATCGGGTACTCCAGCCGCAGCCAGGCGCGGTCCCGCGCCAGCGTGCCCACCACGCCGGCCAGCACCGCCAGCGCCAGCGCGGCGCCGGCACCGCGCGCGGCCGGCACCAGCAGCAGCACCGCGGCCAGCGCCTCCGCCAGCCCGACCGCGATGCGCAGCCAGGCGGGGTAGCCCCAGCGGTCGAATTCGGCGCGGATGAAGCCGGGGGCCGCCAGGTTCAGCCCCGCGCCCACCGCCATGGCGGCCGCCAGCACCAGCGGCAGGATGGCCGCGGCCGTCATGCCGGGCGGTAGGCCGCGACGATGTCCACCTCCACCCGCGCGCCGGGGGTGGAAAGCTGGTTCACGCAGACCGTCGTGCTGACCGGCCGCCAATCGCCGAAATAGCGCCCCTGCACCTGGTTCAGCCCGTCCTGGTCGCGCATGTCCGTCAGGTAGCGCGTCACCTTGATGACGTCGGTCCAGCTCAGCCCCTCATGCGCCAGGATGGCGCCCAGCGTGTCGAAGACGCGGGTGCACTGGTCCTCGATCCGGACGGGATGCTCATGCTCCTCCGGCCGGTGGGGGTGGTGGTGATAGAGCGGCGATGGCGTGGCGCCGGAGATGTAGAGCGTGTCCCCCCCGCCCCGCACGCGCATGGCGGGGGCATAGGGCATGTCCGCCTGCCGGGCGGGGTTGGTCTGGATCTCGCCCAGGCGCGGATTGGTGGGCGAGGTGCGGAAAGGCGGCGGTGCGGACATTCGTCTCTGTCTCCATCGGCCGTTGTCGGCCGGCGTTCCTCGTGCTTGGGGTGAGCCTGGAGAGGCAATATCTTTCCGTCAAGATATTTCGTGGTGAGACACCTGATGACAGACAGCGTGGATGAGCTGGTCGAGGCCTGGCGCACCGCGCGGCCGGGCATCGACCCCAGCCACCTCCATCTCTTCGGCCGGATCCCCCGCATCGAGACGCAGCTGCGCCGCCGGGCGGAGGCCTGGCTGGCGCCGCTCGGCCTGAGCTGGGACATGTTCGACCTGATGGCGACGCTGCTGCGCGCGCCGGACCACACGATGCGGCCGGGCGAACTCTCCCGCTGGTGCCTGCTCTCCACCGGCGCCATGACCAAGCGGCTGGACCGGCTGGAGCGTGCGGGCTTCATCACCCGCGCGACAGACCCCGCGGATCGCCGCGCCCTGCTGGTGCGCCTCACGCCCGAAGGCCTGGCGCTGGCGGAACGCGCCGTGCCCGTGCATTTCGCCGCCGCCCAGGCCGCGCTCGCCGCCCTGTCGCCCGAGGAACGCCGCGCGATGGAGGCGCTGTCTCGCCGCCTGCTCACGGCGCTGGAGGCGGAGTCCGTTCCGGCCTGATCCGCCGGTTGCGCCCCGCCCCCCGCTCAGGCATACGCAGCCCATCCCGTCGATACCGCGCGGGAGAGAGCGGGCGAGTCGCCCCGGGCCCTTGCCCGGACGCGATCATCCCCGCCGCCGAAGGCGCAACCGGCCCCCGGAAACGCTCAGGCAGAAGGAACCGCGCGGAGAAGGGACCTCTGGAAAGCCCGCAGCCCGAACGGGGTGTGGCACCGACGGAGTAAGGCACCCCCCTCAACGGGCGGGGCCGAATCTCTCAGGTCACGGGACAGAGGGGGGCCACGGATCAACCTTCGCCACGCCGGCGGGGGCAACGCCTGTGGGGGCACCGTGGCCGATCAGACTGGCAGCGAAATGCTGCTCGAGACTCCGTTGGCATCGCTTCACCGGGAGCTGGGCGGCCGCATGGTCCCCTTCGCCGGCTACGCCATGCCGGTGCAGTATCCCCTCGGCATCATGGGGGAGCATCTGCACACCCGCGCAGCCGCGGGCCTCTTCGACGTGTCGCACATGGGCCAGGCCGAACTCGTCGGGGAAGGCGCGGCGGCGGCGCTGGAGAAGCTGACGCCGGCCGATGTCCAGGCGCTGAAGCCCGGCCGCCAGCGCTACGGCCTGCTGATGACGGAAGCGGGCGGCATCCTCGACGACTTCATGGTCACCAATCTCGGCGACCGGCTCTTCCTGGTGCTGAACGCGTCGCGCAAGCATCTCGACATCCCGGCGATCGAGGCCGTGCTGCCCGCGGGCGTGAAGCTCAACCCCCTGCCCGACCGCGCGCTGATCGCCCTGCAGGGCCCCGCCGCCGTCGCCGCCATCGCGACGCTGGCGCCGGGCATCGCGCAGCTCTCCTTCATGGGCGTCGGGCGCTTCGACATCGCCGGCGTCCCCGCCATCGTCAGCCGCAGCGGCTATACCGGCGAGGATGGCGTCGAGGTGTCCGTGCCTGCCGAGGACGCCGAGCGTTTCGCCCGCGCCCTGCTCGCCCTGCCCGGCGTGCAGCCCGCCGGCCTCGGCGCGCGGGATTCGCTGCGGCTGGAGGCCGGCCTCTGCCTCTACGGCAACGACCTCGATGAGACGACGAGCCCGGTCGAGGCGAACCTGGTCTGGACCATCGGCAAGCGCCGCCGGATGGCCTTCGACTTCCTCGGCGCCGACCGCGTGCGGGACGAACTCGACAACGGCCCGAAGCGGCTCCGCGTCGGCATCCTGCCGGAAGGCCGCCAGCCCGCCCGCGGCCACACGCCCGTGCATGCGCGGGGCGGCGAGCCTGTCGGAGAGATCACCTCCGGCGGCTTCGGCCCCTCCGTCAATGGCCCCGTCGCCATGGGCTACCTGGCCCGCCACGCGGCCGCGGACAACGCGCCGCTCGACCTGATGGTGCGCGGCAAGGCCCTGCCCGGCCGCGTCGCCGCCCTGCCCTTCACCCCCCACCGCTACGCCCGCTGAGGAGCACATCCAATGGCCGAACTGCGCTTCACCAAGGACCATGAATGGGTGCGGCTGGAGGGCGATGTCGCCACCATCGGCATCACCGACCACGCGCAGAACGCGCTGGGCGACGTCGTCTTCGTGGACCTGCCGGAAGCGGGCCGCGAGGTCACGGAAGGCGAGGCCTGCGCCGTGGTGGAAAGCGTGAAGGCCGCCTCCGACGTCTATGCCCCCGTCGCGGGCCGCGTCGTGGAGGCCAATGCCGCCGTCGCCGAGAACCCCGCGCTCATCAACAGCGACCCGACCGGCGATGGCTGGTTCTTCAAGCTGACCGCGGTGGATGAAGCCGCGATCGCCGCCCTGATGGACGAAGCGGCCTATGCCGCCTTCCTGGAGACGCTGGCATGAGCCTCCTCACCGACCTCACCGCGCTGGAAGACAAGGGCGAATTCGCGCGCCGCCATATCGGCCCCTCCGAGGCCGAGATCGCCGCCATGCTCAGCGTCGTCGGCGCGGAGAGCCTGGAGGCGCTGGCCGCCCGCACCGTCCCCGCCGCCATCCGCAGCACCACCGCCCTGCCGCTGCCGCCCCCGGCGACGGAAGCCGAGGTGATCGCGGAACTGCGTGGCCTGGCCGCGAAGAACCGCGCCGACATCAAGTCCCTGATCGGCATGGGCTATCACGGCACGCTGACGCCGCCCGTCATCCTCCGCAACGTGCTGGAGAATCCGGGCTGGTACACCGCCTATACGCCCTACCAGGCCGAACTCGCCCAGGGCCGCCTGGAAGCGCTGCTGAACTTCCAGACCATGGTGACGGACCTCGCCGGGCTGCCCGTCGCCAATGCCTCGCTGCTGGATGAGGCGACGGCGGCCGCGGAAGCCATGGCGCTCGCCCATGCCGCGACCAAGGGCAAGTCCGACACGCTGCTGATCGCCTCCGACGTCCACCCGCAGACCCGCGCGGTGGTGGAAGCGCGCGCGGAGCCGCTGGGCTTCGAGATCGTCATCGCCGCGCCTTCCGACATCGTCGCGACGGCCGCGGCGAAGAAGCCTTTCGCCCTGCTGCTGCAATACCCCGGCACCACCGGCGAGGTCCGCGACCTGACGCGGGAGATCGCGGCGGTGCATGGCGCCGGCGGCCTCGCCATCGTGGCCGCCGATCCGCTCTCCCTCGTCCTGCTGAAGCCGCCCGGGGAGATGGGCGCCGATGTCGTCATCGGCTCCACCCAGCGCTTCGGCGTGCCGATGGGCTATGGCGGCCCGCACGCCGCCTACATGGCCGTGAAGGACGCGCATAAGCGCCTGATGCCGGGCCGCCTGGTCGGCGTCTCCGTCGATGCCGCCGGCCAGCCCGCCATGCGCCTGGCCCTCCAGACGCGCGAACAGCACATCCGGCGTGAGAAGGCGACCTCCAACATCTGCACGGCGCAGGTGCTGCTGGCCGTCATGGCCTCCATGTACGCCGTGTGGCACGGCCCCGAAGGCCTGGCCCGCATCGCGAAGCGCGTCGCGCTGCAGGCGCGCATCCTGGCCGGCGCCGCCAAGCGCTGCGGCTTCAAGCTCCGCCATGGCGACTTCTTCGACACCATCACGATCGAAGCCGGCGCCAAGGCCGATGCGCTGATGGCCGCCGCCCTCAAGCGCGGCTTCAACCTGGCCCGCCACGCGGACCAGGGCATCGGCATCGCGCTCGACGAAACCGTCACGCGCGACGACCTGCTGGCGCTGGTCGCCGCCCTCGCGGAAGCCGCCGGCGCCGCCGCCCCCAGGCTCGAT
The DNA here is from genome assembly GCF_016805305.1 of Falsiroseomonas ponticola. Classification (GTDB taxonomy): domain Bacteria; phylum Pseudomonadota; class Alphaproteobacteria; order Acetobacterales; family Acetobacteraceae; genus Falsiroseomonas; species Falsiroseomonas ponticola. The sequence goes on from NZ_JAERQN010000008.1 coordinate 97,507, forward strand.
GCCATCGACGCCGAAGGCGGCATCCCCGGCTCCCTCACCCGCGCCAGCACCTTCCTGACGGCCGAGGTCTTCCGCAGCCACCACGCCGAACACGCGATGCTCCGCTACCTCAAGAAGCTGGAGGACAAGGACGTCGCGCTGAACCGCAGCATGATCCCGCTGGGGTCCTGCACCATGAAGCTGAACGCCACGGCGGAGATGATCCCCGTGACCTTCCCCGGCTTCGGCGCCATCCACCCCTTCGCCCCCGTGGACCAGGCGACGGGCTACATCGAGATGATCAAGCGGCTGGAAGGATGGCTCTGCGCCGTCACCGGCTTCGCCGCCGTCTCGCTCCAGCCCAATGCCGGCAGCGCGGGTGAATATGCCGGGCTGCTCGCCATCCGCGCCTATCACCGCGCCCGCGGCGATACGCAGCGGGATGTCTGCCTCATCCCCTCCTCCGCGCACGGCACCAACCCCGCCTCCGCGGTGATGGCCGGCATGAAGGTGGTGGTGGTCGGCTGCGACCGCGACGGCAACGTCGATCTCGACGACCTCCGCGCCAAGGCCGACCAGCACGCGGACAAGCTTGCGGCCCTCATGGTGACGTATCCGTCCACCCACGGCGTCTTCGAGGAAGCCATCCGGGAAATCTGCGCCCTGATCCATGAGAAGGGCGGCCAGGTCTACATGGACGGCGCCAACATGAACGCGCAGGTGGGCCTGACCTCGCCCGCCGCGATCGGCGCCGATGTCTGCCACCTCAACCTGCACAAGACCTTCTGCATCCCCCATGGCGGCGGCGGCCCCGGCGTCGGCCCGATCGGCGTCGCGGCGCACCTGGCCCCCTACCTGCCCTCCCACCCGCTGCTCGCGGAAGCGGGGCCGCAGGCCACCTCCCACGGCCCGGTCAGCGCCGCGCCCTTCGGCAGCGCCTCCATCCTGCCGATCTCCTACGCCTATATCCGCATGATGGGCCCCGAAGGGCTGAAGCGCGCCACGGAAGTCGCCATCCTCAACGCCAACTACATGGCGGTGAAGCTGGCCGACCACTTCCCGGTCCTCTACCGCGGCCGGCAAGGCATGGTGGCGCATGAATGCATCCTGGATTGCCGCGGCTTCCAGCAGAATGGCGGCGCCTCGGTCGAGGACATCGCCAAGCGCCTGCAGGATTACGGCTTCCACGCCCCCACCATGTCCTGGCCCGTCACCGGCACCCTCATGGTGGAACCCACGGAATCCGAGACCAAGGGCGAACTCGACCGCTTCATCGACGCCATGATCTCGATCCGCGCCGAAATCCGCGCCATCGAACAAGGCCGGATGGACGCGAAGGACAACCCGCTGAAGAACGCACCCCACACCGCCGCCGAAGTCACGGCCGAAGCGTGGACGCACCCCTACAGCCGCCAACAGGCCGCCTTCCCCCTGCCCTACGTCGCCCGCCAGAAATACTGGCCGCCCGTCAAGCGCGTGGACAACGTCCACGGCGACCGCAACCTGGTCTGCACCTGCGCGCCCCTGGAAGCCTACGCGCAGGCGGCGGAATAGGGGCACGCGGGGCGCGCCGGTCGCCCCGCAGGGGGGCGCTGCCCCCCTGCACCCCCCGCCAGGGTCCAGCGGGACCCTGGACCGCGGGCATAACGACGAAGGGGGAGGGGGCCGAAGTGCCCCCTCCCCCTTCGTCGTTGTATCTCATGGGTTCCAAGGGCCCGCTGGCCCTTGGTGGGTGGGGTGTGGGGAGGGCAAGGCCCTCCCCGCGGGCCACCCGCGCCGCCCTACGGCGCCCCCATCGCCCGCATCGCGCGGGCACCCCAGCGGCGGGCCAGGATGGTGACCAGCAGCACTGATCCGCCGTGCCAGATCAGCACCATGGCGGCCGCGTCCAGGTGGTGCACCAGGGTCAGGCCGACGGAGGCGATGGCCGCGGCGGCCAGGCCGGACAGGGCGGCGACGGGGGCGGGTCGCAGGGGGGCGGCGTGGCGCGTCATCCACAGCATGCCGAGCGTCAGCGGGATGCCGAAGCCGATGATGAAGCGCATGCAGCCGAAGCTGGTGGACAGGGCCGGGAAGCCTTGTTCGACGAATTCCTGCACGCAGCCCCAGCCGAGGCCGGAGATCCAGAAGGCCGCGAAGGGCAGTGGCAGCAGCGCCCATTTGTCGCTGCGGTCCGGCAGGGCCAGGTGGAAGGCGGCGATGGCGGCGGCCGTGCCGGTCAGCAGGGCCGCCGCCAGGTTCACCTGTTCATGCATCAGCATCAGGCGTTGTTCGATATCGTGCCGGAAGCCGGACACGGCGACGCCGAGGGCGACGATCGCCGTCGCCATGGCCAGCCAGCCCAGCGCCGCGAGCAGGGGCGGCGGCACGCGGCGCACCGGCGTCAGCCCGGCGGAGAGCCGGCTGATCAGGTCATCCGTCCGCATCACTCATCCCCCTTCACGCCGAAGCGTCGGCGCAGCGAATGCATGGCGCGGTGGGTCGCGACCTTCAAGGCACCGATGCTGAGGCCCGATCGCGCGGAGGCTTCCGCCAGCGGCAGGTCCTCCAGCTTCGCCAGGCGCAGCGCGGTGCGCTGGCTTTCCGGCAGTGCGGACACCGCGTCGCGCAGGTTGCGCGCGGCGATGCGTTCCTCCGCCACCGGCGCGACGGAGGCCGCGCCTTCCGGCAGGTCGTCGATGTTCGATTCGCGCCCCGCCCCGCGGCCGCGCCGGCGCAGCCGGTCCACCGCGCGGCGGGTCGCGATGGTGGTCAGCCAGGGGCCGAAGGGGCGGGCGGGGTCGTAGGTGTGGCGCAGCGCGTGGATGGTCATCAGCGCGTCCTGCACCGCGTCCTCGGCTTCCGCGGCATCGCGGATGCGGGCGCGGCACAGGCTGCGCAGCCGCGGCGTGATCTCCCGCAGCAGCGTGTCGTAGGCGCGCGCGTCGCCGGCCTGCGCGGCCGCCAGCAGCCCGCCCCAGCGGGTTTCCTGCGTCGCGCGGGTCGTGGTGGTGTCCGTCATGGGGGAGAGGCCGGCCGGAAGGCTGGCGGCGAGCATGTCACGCCTCGGCCAGGCGCGGCCAGTTGGCCGTGGCGCGCGCGATATGGCCGGGGATGTCGCGGCGCCATTGCCGCTGCACGCCGCGGTCGTAGTTGAGGTAGAGGGTGCCGGCCTCGATGTGCCAGGCCTCCGGGTCGATATCCACCTTGTAGCCGCGCGCCACGCCGAAGGCGCAGAAGCCGCCGAAGGCGGGGGCGAAGGCGGTGGGGTTGGCCTCGAACATCGCGCGATGCGCGGCGGAGGCGAAGTGCCAGGTGGCGCCGGCATGGTCCGCCGCGAAGGCCGCGCTGCCGCGGCGCGGCGCGCCTTCGGTGAACCAGACGACGGTGTCGAACCCGCGCAGCGCGATGCCGGCGGCGTTGTTGACGGCGCGGATGCGCGGCATGGCCAGCGCCGGCGTGGCGAAGGGGATGGCGGCCAGGGTGAAGAAGCTGCGGCGCAGCATGGCGGGGGTCTTCCGATGACGGGGATGCCGGGCGCTTCGCCGGCCCGCGCGGGATGGTTACGCCCCTTGATGCAGGCGCGTCGCGGCGCCACCGTGCCGCATGGACGAAACGCCCTCTCCGCCGCCCCCCTGGACCACCACGGCATCGACCGTCCTGGTGGAGGATCGCTGGATCAAGCTGCGCGCGGACCGGCTGCGCACGCGGGACGGCGCGGAGATCGCGCCCTGGTACGTGCTGGACTACGCGGATTGGTGCTGCGCCGTCGCCATCACGCCGGAGGGCCGCGTGGTGATGGTGCGGCAATGGCGCCATGGCGCGCAGTCCTGGTCGCTGGAACTGCCGGGCGGCGTCATGGACCCCGGGGATGCGGATGCCATCGCCGCCGCGCGGCGGGAGCTGCGGGAGGAGACGGGCTATGACGCCCCCGAATGGCGCTTCCTCTACGCCGCCCATGCCAACCCCGCCATCCAGACCAACCGGCTGCACATCGTGCTCGGCCTCGGCGCCGTGCCCGTCGCGGCCGCGACGCCGGAGCCGACCGAGGATATCGCCGTGGTGCTGATGACGGTGGAGGAGGTGCTGGCCGCGGTGGCCGGGGGCGGCATCGGCCAGTCCATGCATGTGGGCGGCATCCTCGTCGCCCTGGCCGCCGCCGGGCGAATCCGGCAGGAGATCGCGTGATGAGCAGCGTGACCGTCATTCCCCTGGCGCCCGGGCACCGGGAGGCGTGGGAGCGCCTCTATGCCGGCTACGCGGATTTCTACCGCGTGACGCAGACGCCGGAGATGCGCGCGCGCGTCTGGGGCTGGATCATGGACCCGGCGCATGAGGTGAAGGCCTTCGTGGCGGTGGACGCGGCCGGCAAGCCGCTCGGCCTCGCCCATTACCGCCCCTTCGCGCGGCCGCTCTCCGCCAGCACCGGCGGCTTCCTCGACGATCTCTTCGTCGATCCCGCGGCGCGCGGGCAGCGCGTGGCCGATGCGCTGATCGAGGCGGTGGCGGCGGAGGGCCGCAAGCGGGGCTGGTCGGTGATCCGCTGGATCACGGCCGATGACAATTACCGCGGCCGCGGCGTCTATGACCGCCTGGCGACCCGCACCATGTGGATCACCTACGACAAGAAGCTCTGAAAGCCCTCTCCCCCGAGGGGGGAGAGGGTTGGGTGAGGGGGGCCTTGCCGCCCCCCGCCCCTCAGTTCCCCACGCGCACGAAGCGCAGCGGGAAATAGTTGTCCGCCAGCTGCTGCAGCTGGATGTTGGACCGGGCGGCCCAGATCACGGTCTGCTGGTGCAGCGGCAGGTGGCCCACCGCATCGGTGTGGATCTTCAGCGCCTCCTCGATCATCGCCTGGCGCGCCTGCGGGTTGGTCTCCACCGCCATGGCCGAGACCAGCTGGTCGAAGCGCGCATTGCTGAAGCCGCCCACGTTGAACAGCCCGCGGTCGCCCTGGCGCGACGCCATCAGGTTGAAGAAGGCGTTGTGGGCGTCATAGGTGTTGGGCGTCCAGCCCAGCATGTAGAAGCTGGTGTTGTAGCGCGGGCCCAGGATCTCCGCGAAGTAGCGCGCCCGGGTCTGCGCGTTCAGCGTGACGCGCACGCCGACGCGCGCGAGCATGGAGACGACGGCGGTGCAGATCGCCTCGTCATTCACGTAGCGGTCGTTCGGGCAATCGAGCGTGACGCCGAAGCCCTGCGGATAGCCCGCCTCCGCCAGCAGGCGGCGCGCCAGGTCGGGGTTGTAGGCCGCCACCTGGTCGCCGGCCGTGGTGTGGCCGTTCACCCCCGGGCCGATCATCAGCCCCGTCGCCCGCGCCTGGCCGCGCATCACGGTGCGCACGATCGCCGCGCGGTCGATGGCGTGGTTGAAGGCCTGGCGCACGCGCAGGTCCTGGAACGGGTTGCGGCCGCGCACATCGGACTTCAGCAGTTCCGGCCGCAGCTGGTCGAAGCCGAGATAGATGGTCCGCAGCTCCGCCTGCTGGTGGATGCGGATGTTGGGCGTGCGGGACAGGCGGTCGGTATCCTGCGGCGGCACGGTATAGACCATGTCCACCTCGCCGCTCAGCAGCGCCGCGATGCGCGTCGCGTCATTGGCGATGACGTTGAACTCGACGCGGGTCAGGTTGTGCTCCGGCCGGTCCCACCAGCCGGGGTTCGGCGCCAGCACCGTGCGGCGGTCCGGTTCGCGGGAGACGAGGCGGAAGGGCCCCGTGCCCATGGCGTTGCGGGTCGCGAAATTCTCGGCGCCCGTGGTCAGGTCCGCGCTGCGCGTCGCGTTGTTCGCCTCCGCCCAGCGGCGGGACATCATGCCGATGCCGGTGATCTCCTCCAGGAAGATCGGGTTCGGCGCATGCGTCTCCACATCCACCGTGTGGTCGTCGATGCGCCGCGCCTCCTTCACGCTGGCGAGCGAGCCGCCCACATTCGATCCCTGCGCCTTGGCGCGCCCGATGGAGAAGACGACGTCATCCGCCGTGAAGGGCGTGCCATCCGTGAAGGTCACGCCGCGGCGCAGATGGAAGCGCCAGACGGAAGGGGAGGTCTGCTCCCAGCGCTCGGCGAGCGACGCCTCGACCTGCAACTGCCGATTGCGGCGCACCAGCGGCTCATAGACGTTCTGCATGAAGCTCAGCAGGAAGGTTTCCTGCCGGGCATAGGGATCCATGGAGTTCACATCCCCGTCATTGGCCCAGCGGAACAGATTCGCCTGGGCGGAGGGGGCGGCGAAAGCGGTCGCCGCAAGCAGGGTGGCGGCCAGGAAACTGCGCTTCACGTTGTCACTCCGACATGTTGTTGCGCCGAGCCTAGCCCGGTGCCGGACCGGCGACCAGCACTCGGCGCTTGAACATGTCGGTCGGGACGGGCATGTGGCGGGCGGACGTTAACGTTACGTAAAGGCATCACCATGGGTCGCCTCATCCTCGCCCGCAACACCGGTATCGACCCGCTGACCGCGCTCAACAGCCTCGGGAACACGTCGCTCCGCACGGCGAATGCCGGCACCTTCATCGTCGACGGCTCGATCGGGGGACGTCCCGCGAGCATCGAGCTCTACGGCATCGGCTTCGGGGTCAACGGCCAGAGCCTCATCCAGCTGAACGGCGGCGCCATCGTCACCCGGGTCTATGTCGTGCTGGACGGGGTGCGGATCGTCGACGTCAGCGAGGTGAGCATCAACGGCACCAACCTGTATCGCTGGCTGGCGCTGGGCGACGGCAACGCCTTCGACGCGGCCATCATGAACGGCGCTTCGGAAGTTCGCCTGTCGGACTTCAGCGAGGCGCAGGGCGGCCGCGAAGGCAATGACATCATGTTCGGCTATGGCGGCAACGACTCGCTGTCGGGCGATTCCGAAAACGACAGCATCTGGGGCGGCGATGGCGACGATGTGCTGACGGGCGGCACCGGCAATGACCTGCTGCTGGGGGAGGCCGGCTTCGACGTGGCGCGGTTCCTGGTCAGCCGCGCCAATGCCGAATGGTCGCGCCTGGCGGATGGGTCCTGGCGCGTCACCACCTCCTCCGACGGCACCGACGTCATCAGCGGCATCGAGCGCATCGACTTCATCGGCACCTCCGTCATGCTCGATGTCGTCACGCGGCCGCGGGACGTGAATGGCGACGGCCTCGCGGACCTCGCCTGGCGTGGCCTGGATGGCACCGTCGCGCTCTGGACCATGAGCAACCTGTCCATCACCGGCGGCGGCATGGTCGCGCGCGTCGGCAATGACTGGCAACTGCTCGGCGTGGCGGAGACGGACGGCAATGGCCGCGCGGACCTGGTGTGGCTGTCGAACGCCGGCGCCATCCAGGTCTGGAGCATGAACGGCACCAGCGTCGGCCTCGCCAATGTCCCGGGCTCCCGCCCGACCGGCACCACCTTCCAGGGCATGGCGGACCTGACGGGCGACGGCAATGCCGACCTGCTGTGGCGCGACCTGTCGTCGGGCGCGGTCAGCATGCAGCGCCTCGACGGCGTCTATGGCATCGGCCCGACACGCAGCGTCGGCACGGTGACGACGGACTGGTCCATCGCGGCGCTCGGCGACCTCACCGGCGATGGCCGTGCGGACATCGTCTGGCGCGGCGCCGCCGGCCAGGTCGTGGCCTGGGCCATGGATGGCAACAGCGTCGTCGGCGGCGGCGTGGTCGCGCAGGTGGGGCTGGACTGGCAACTGCGGGGCCTGGCCGACCTCAACGCCGATGGCCGCGCGGACATGGTCTGGCGCAACGGCACCACCGGCGACGTGGTGGTCTGGCTGATGAACGGCACCTCCATCATCGGCGGTGGCAGCCTTGGCCAGGTGGAGACGTCCTGGAACATCCGCGCGCTGGGCGACGTGAACGGCGATGGCCGCGCCGACCTGATCTGGCGCAGCGGCGGCGGCACCGTCGTGAACTGGTTCATGGATGGATCGACGGTGCTGGGCGGCGGCGTGGTGCTGGATGTCAGCCCGGACTGGCAGCTGGTCTGACCGCCCAGGCGGTCCGACAGGGGGGGGCCGCAAGGCGCCCCCTTTTTTCATGCCTGCTGAGGCAGGCCGGCCGCGTCCGCGCGGGCAGAAAAAGCGGGCACGAAAAAGGGGGCCTTTCGGCCCCCTTCCTCAATCCCACATGGTGGCGCCCGTCAGGCCGCCTTCAGCGCCCTCGGCAGGTCCGCCACGGCAGCGTCGATCAGCGCGGCATCGGCCGCGGCATCCACGGTCTGCGCCAGCACCTCCCGCGCCGCCACCACCGCAATCTCGGCGGCGGCGTTGCGGACTTCGGCCACGGCACCGGCCTCGGCGGCCGCGATCCGGTCCATCGCCATGCGCTCGCGGCGCTTGGCGGCCGTCTCGGCCTCCGCCGCCGCGGCCTGGGCCAGGCGCTCGGCCTCGGCCCGGGCGCGGGCGATCAGGTCCTCCGCTTCCGCCAGCGCGGCGGCGCGGTCGGCGATGGCCTGCTGGCGCATCGCCTCGGCTTCCGCGCGCAGCTGCGCGGCTTCCGCCAGCTCGTTCCGGATCCGCTCGCCGCGGCCATCGAGGCGCGCGGTCAGCTGCGTCCAGGCGGTCTTGGCGACCAGCAGGACGAACAGCACGAAGGACACGGCGACCCAGAACTTCGGGTCGAGCCAGAAATGGGCGTAGTGATGATCCATGGCGGCGGTCCCCTCAGCCCTGGCCACGGACGGCGAGCGCCCGGTCCACGGCGGCACCCAGCGCCGCCTGGTCGCTGCGCCCGGTCAGGCGCACCAGCAGCGCATCCGCCGTCTCGGTCGAGACCTGGCGAAGCGCGCCCATGGCGGCGTCGCGGGCACGGCCGATGCGGGCTTCCGCCTCATCGATCTGCTTGGCCAGCCGGGCGGCCAGCGCATCGGCGCGGGCGGTGGTTTCCGCCTGGGCCGACTGCATCGCTTCCGCGATCGCGGCCTGCGCTTCCGCCCGGGCCTTGGCCGAGGCTTCGCGATAGGCGGCGATGGCCGCATCGGCTTCCGCCTTGGCGGCCTGCGCGGCTTCGAGGTCCCCCTCGATCCGCCGGCGGCGATCCTCCAGCACTTCCGCCACGCGCGGCAGCGCGTAGGTGGAAAGCACGAAGTAGAGCACCCCGAAGATGATCAGCAGCCAGACGATCTGGGCGATGATCAGCGGATTGCCGAACTCGAGCTGCGGCATGGTACGTCGGGTCTCCTCGGTCTGTCCGCCGGCGCGCCGCCCGTCAGGCGGCGGCGCGCTGTGATCCCCTCGGCCGCGGTTGCGGGGCGCTCAGGCCCCGCGCCGCGGCGGGCGGGATCAGGTGAACAGGATGAGGAACGCGATCAGCAGCGCGAAGAGCGCGACGGCTTCCGTGAGCGCGAAGCCCAGGATGCCGATCGGGAACACCGCGTCGCGGGCGGCCGGGTTGCGGGCCACGCTGGTGATCATCGCGGAGAAGATGTTGCCGATGCCGAGGCCCACGCCGAACAGCGCGATCACGGCGATGCCAGCCCCGAGGGCCTTCGCGGCAGCCACTTCCATCTGAGTATCCTTCCGTCTGTGTGAACTGGGATGGGGATTGGTCTGAACGGACGCTGGCCTGCGGGTCAGTGCAGGTGCACGGCGTCGTGCAGGTAGATGCTGGTGAGGATGGCGAAGACATAGGCCTGCAGGAACGCCACCAGCACTTCGAAGCCAACGAGGGCGATGTTCACCCCGAGCGGCAGCACCGCCACGAAGGGACCCACGGCGCCCAGGCCGCCGAGCAGGACGATGAAGGTGGCGAACACCTTCAGCATCACGTGGCCGGCGACCATGTTCGCGAACAGTCGGATGGAGAGGCTGACCGGACGCGAGAGGTAGGACACGATCTCCACCGGGATGATGATCGGCGCCAGCCAGATCGGCGCGCCTTCCGGGAAGAAGTATCCGAAGAACTTCTTGCCGTGCAGCACCAGCGCCACGACCGTGATCAGCACGAACACCACCGCGGCCAGCGCGAAGGTCACCGCGATGTGGCTCGTGAAGGTGAAGGCGTAGGGCAGCAGGCCGAGCAGGTTGCCGAACAGCACGAACATGAACAGCGTGAAGACGAAGGGGAAGAAGCGCTTGCCCTCATCCCCCACCTGGCCGAGCACCAGGTCATGCACGAATTCGTAGGAGGATTCCGCCAGGCTCTGCAGCCGGCCCGGCACCACCGCGCGGGCGGACATGCCGACCATGATGAGCGCCGTGATCAGACCCGCCGCCAGCAGCATATGCGCGTTGGACTGCGAGAACCCGACCGAGGAGCCGATCGGGCCCAGCACGGTCGCGAGCTCGAACTGGCTCAGCGCGTCGATCGTCTTACCTTCGGCGGCCACTCTCGATTCCCCCGGTCGCCGCAAGCGCGGCAGCCTCGTCCCTAACCCAGTTCCCTGGGCCTAATCCCGTGCGGCGCCGCGTGGCTTGAACAGTCGGTAGACGTTCAGCACGCCAGCAACGCTGCCGAAGACGAAGAACAGCAGGAAGAGCCACGGCCAGGTGCCAAGCCAGCGGTCCAGGAACCAGCCGACCGCCACACCGACGACGAGGGCCGAGACAACCTCGACCCCCGCGCGAAAACCGACGCCCCAGGTGCCGCCGCCGGGCAGGGAACCCTTCGCGCCGGGCTCGGGATCCATCCCTCGCCGCGACCGGGCCTGCCGGAGCCGATCCTCGAAACCGCCTGTTTCCGTCACGCTTGCTCTCCCCCGCGGTGCCCCGCCCGGAAGGCGCGCGCTCCCTACGATGCGGGGTTAGCAGTGTCAAGGCGATGGCTGCGGTGCAGCATGGCCGGGATGAAGGATTCGTGACGCGCGCGCCAGCAAACCGGCACCCCTGGAACGCCCCCGTCACGGTCCGGGTTTCAGGCCCCCGCCAGGTCCAGCAGCCGCTTCATCGCGGTGGGCATCGCCGCCCGCGCCGCCGCCGGCTCCCACCAGGCGAAGCCCTCCGGCGCCGCCATGGCCGGCACGCCCGCCCGCCACAGCGCCATGCGCAGCTCGAAATGGGTGAAGCCATGCACGGCCTCCCCGTTCAGCACCGCCCAGGCAAGGCCCGGCAGCGGCGCATGCCCCTGCGCTTCCGCGCTACCCCACCCCTCCTCCCGCCAGGGCGTCCCCGGCACTTCCAGCATGCCGCCCAGCAGCCCGGAATCCGGCCGCCGCCGCAGCAGCAGCCGCCCGGCCGGGTCCGCCACCAGGAAATGCACCCCAAGCCGGGTCGGCCGCGCCTTCTTCGCGGCCTTGCGGGGCAGCCCGGCCTGGATCCCCGCCCGCCGCGCCGCGCAGCCCTCCCGCCAGGGGCAGAGCGCGCAGGCCGGGTTGCGCGGCGTGCAGATGGTGGCGCCCAGGTCGAACAGCGCCTGCGCGAAATCCCCGGGCCGGGCGCGGGCGGCCTCCTGTTCCATCCAGCCTTGCGCCAGCGCGGCCAGGCGGGCCTTGGCGGCGGGCAGCGGCTGCTCCACCGCATGGAGCCGGGCTGTCACCCGCTCCACATTCCCATCCAGCGGCACCACGGGCCGGTCGAAGGCGATCGCCGCCACCGCCGCCGCCGTATAGGCGCCGATTCCGGGGATCTTCCTCAGTTCCTCGACCGTGCTCGGGAACCCCCCCGCCGCCAGCGCCCTGGCCCCCGCATGCAGGTTCCGCGCCCTTGCGTAGTAGCCGAGCCCCGCCCATTCCTCCGCCACCTCCTCCCAGGACGCGGCGGCGAGTGCCCCCACATCCGGGAAGCGCGCCAGGAACCGGGCATAGCGCGGCCCCACCGTGGCCACCGTGGTCTGCTGGAGCATGACCTCCGACAGCCAGACGCGGTAAGGATCGGCGGCACCTGACGGCATCCGCCAGGGCAGGGTCCGCTTGTGCCGGTCGTACCAGGCCAGCAATAGGGTGGCATCGGGTGGGGGGGTCATGCATGGCGAAGGATGGGGGCGAGCGCCGATTCCCGACAGGCCCCCTGCCCGTGGGGTCGATGATCGCGCGCCTCGCCCGCCCGGTCTTCCGCAAGCGCAGCCCGGCCGGCGCGCAGCTCATGGCGGATTGGCCCGATGTGGTCGGCCCCGCCCTCTCCGCCGTCACCCAGCCGCTGCGGCTTTCCGCCGGCACGCTGACGCTGGCCTGTTCCGGCCCCGTCGCCATGGAATTGCAGCACCTGGCCCCCGAACTCGTCGGCCGCATCAACGCCCATCTCGGCCGCGCCGTGGTGGAACGCCTGCGCTTCGTCCAGCAGGCCCCGGCCGGCGCGCCCCCCGCCCGGCCGAAGCCCAGGCCCGTCACCCTGCCGCCGGAGCTGGAGGCCCGGATCGCCGCCATGCCGGAGGGGGAGCTGCGGGATGCACTGGCAAAGCTGGCGCTTGGCGTCTATCGGAAGCGGTGACGGCCGGGGACTTCCCGGCCCCCTGCCCCCCGAGAGGGGGCCGATTTCGGAGTCTGCCCGGATGACCGACCGCCGTTCGCTGCTCGCCCTCGCCGCTGGCCTCCCGCTTGGCGTGCCCCTGCTGGGCGCGCGCCCCGCCCTCGCCCAGGCCCCCGCCCCCGCGCCCCTCGCCGCCGACGACCCGCGCATGACGGAGCGCAGCATCGGCCGCGCCGGCGCGCCCACCGTCATCGAATACTTCTCCCTCACCTGCGGCCATTGCGCCGGCTTCCACCGGGAGACGATGCCGCGCGTGAAGCGGGACCTGGTGGAGACCGGCCGCGTCCGCATCGTCTTCCGCGACTTCCCGCTGGATGCCGTGGCGCTCGCCGCCGCCCAGGTGGCCCGCAGCCTGCCGGCCGAGCGCTACGAGCCCTTCGTCTCCACCCTGTTCCAGAGCCAGGATCGCTGGGCCTTCGCCCGCGGCGCCAACCCGCAGGAGGAGCTGTTCAAGATCGCCGCCCTGGCCGGCATGTCCCGCGCCCAGTTCGATGCCGCGATCGGCGACCAGGCCCTGGCCCGCGCCATCCTGGAACAGCGCGTCGCCGGCCAGCAGCAGCACAACGTGAACTCCACGCCCACCTTCGTCTTCGGCACGCGGTCCGTCCCCGGCAACATGCCCTTCGACCGCTTCGCCGCCCTGGTCGCCGAGATCCGGTAAGGCAGCGCGCGGGCGCGTCGCATGGAGGCCGTCACCCCCGAAGGCACGCCCGCCGAGGAGCCCGCGCGCACCGAGGCGCAGGCCGAGGCCGCGCGCCATGCGAAGCTGACAAGGCTTCGCATCGCCGGCTTCAAATCCTTCGCGGAGCCCACGATCGTGGAGGTGATGCCGGGCCTGACCGGCATCGTCGGCCCCAATGGCTGCGGCAAGTCCAACGTCGTCGAGGCGCTGCGCTGGGCGATGGGCGAGACCAATGCCCGCTCCATGCGCGGCGGCGAGATGGATGACGTCATCTTCGCCGGCACCGCCACCCGCCCCGGCCGCAACCTGGCCGAGGTGACGCTGCAGCTGGAGGAAGCCGCCGGCCTCGCGCCCCCGCCCAATGCCGAGGCCGCGGAGCTCGAGATCGTCCGCAAGATCGCCCGCGGCGAAGGCTCCTCCTTCCGCGTCAATGGCCGCGAACTCCGCGCCCGCGACGTGCAGACGATGTTCGCCGATATCGGCTCCGGCGCCCGCTCCTCCGCCATGGTCAGCCAGGGCCGCGTCGCCGCCCTGATCCAGGCGAAGCCGGAGGACCGGCGCGCGGTGCTGGAGGAAGCGGCCGGCATCGCCGGGCTGCGCGCCCGCAAGCATGAGGCCGAGCTCAAGCTCCGCCAGGCGGAGAACAACCTCGGCCGGGCGGAAGACCTGATCGCCCAGATGGAATCCGGGCGGCAGAACCTGCAGCGCCAGGCCCGCCAGGCCGCGCGCTACCGCAACATCTCCGGCCTGGTGCGGCAGGCGGAGGTGGAGTGGCTGGCGATTCTCCGCGCCCGCGCCCAGGCCGCCCTCACCCATGCCCGCGACGCCTTCGCCAACGCCAGGCGCGCGACCGGCGATGCCGAGGCCGCCGCCGAAGCCGCCGCCCGCCGCGCCTTCGCCGCCGAACAGGGCCTGCCCGGGCCGCGGGAGGCCGAGGGCGCCGCCCGCACCGCCCTGGAGCGCCGCCGCGTGGAGGCCGAGACGCTGGGCGCCGAGGAAGCCCGCGCGCGGGAGGCCCTCGCGGCGGCGGAAGCCCGCCACGCCGCGCTCGCCCGGGACCTCGACCACGCCGCCCGCGTCGATGCCGATGCCGGCGCGGCCGAGAGCCGGCTGCTGGCGGAGGCCGAGGAACTGGCCGCCATGCTGGCCGCCCTGCCCGGCCGCGTGGCGGAAGCGGAGAGCCTGGAAGCCCAGGCCAGCGCCGCCGTCGCCGCCGCGGCCGAAGCCGCCGACCGCGCCACCGAAGCGGCCGCGGAGGCCGCCGCCGCCGCCGGCGCGCTCGCGACCGCGGAGCAGGAAGCCGCGACGCGGGCCAGCCGCCTCGCCCAGGCCCAGGCCAAGCTCGACCAGGACCTCCGCGCGGCCCGCGCCGCGATGGTGCCGGATGCCGAGCGCGCCGCCGCCGCCACCGCCGTCAGCGCGGCCGAATCGGCCCTGGCGGAGGCCGAGCAGGCGCTCTCCGCCGCCGAGGCCGCCCGCGCTTCCGCCCAGGCCGCGCATGAGGCCGCCCGCCGCGCGGCCGGCGAGGCCGAGACGGCGGAATCCCGCGCCACCAACGCGCTCCAGGCGGCGGAACAGACCGCGCGCCGCACCGCCGACCAGCACGCCCGCCTCTCCGCGGAGCGCGACCAGGCCCGCGCCAGCGCCGTGCCGCCCGCGGAGCTCGATGCCGCCCGCGCCCAGGCCGCCCAGGCCGCCGCCGCGCTCACGGAAGCCCGCCGCGCGCTGGAAGGGGCGGAAGCCGCCCGCGCCGCGGCCCAGTCCCGCCACGAACAGGCCCGCGCCGCGGCCAGCGAGGCCGAGGGCGCCCGCGCCCGCGCCGCCGCCGAGACCGCCGCGCTGACGGAAGTGCTCCGCGCGCGGGAGGCCGGCAGCTCCCTGCCGCCGGTGCTGGACAGCATCACCGTCCCCCCCGGGCTGGAGGCCGCGCTCGGCGCCGCGATGGGGGAGACGCTGGATTCGGCGCTGGAGGCGGAGGCGCCGAAGCATTGGCGCGCCCTCCCGCCGCTCGATCCCCTGCCCGCCCTGCCCGCCGGCGCCACCCCCCTCTCCCGCCTGGTGGAGGCGCCGGCGGCGCTCGGCCGGGCCCTGTCGCAGGTCGGCCTGCTGCCCAAGGGGCTGGACGGCGCGGCGCTGATGGCGCTGCTGAAGCCAGGCCAGGCGCTGGTGACGGAGGAAGGCGCGGTCTGGCGCTGGGATGGCCATTGCCTGCGCGCCGGCGCGCCCACGCCGGGGGCCGTGCGCCTGGCCCAGCGCAACGCGCTGCGCGCCGCCGGCATCAGGCAGGACCGGGCGGAGGCCGCCGCCGCCGCCGCCGCCGAGGCCCGCAAGCAGGCCGCCACCGACGAATCCCACGCCCGGGCCGAGGAAGCGGAGCGGCGGGAACGCCGCGCCCAGGCCGAACGCGCCCAGGCCGCCGCCGCCACGGCGCTGGACCGCATCGCCGCCCGCGCCCAGCAGGCGGAGCAGCGCCTGGCCGCCCTCGCGCCTGAGATCGAGCGCCTGGACCGGGAGCGCGAGGCCGCGAATGCCGCGCTGACCGCCGCGCGGGAAGCCCGCGCCGCCGCCCCCGATGCCGCCGCCGCCCGCCAGGCCCGGACGCTGGCCGCCAATGAGGAGCAGGCCCGCATCCGCGCCGAATCGGCCGCCCGCGAGGCCCGCCGCGCCGCCGAAGGGCGCCTCGCCGCCGCCCGCGACGCTGGCCGGCGCCTGGAAGCCCGCGCCGCGGAAGCCGCGGCCCGCCTGGCGGCGCTGGAGCCCGAATCCGCCCGCGTGACGGCGGAGCGGGAGGCCGCCGACCAGGCCCTGGCCGCCGCGCGGGCAGCCCGCGCCGCCGCCCCCGACCTCGCCGCGCTCCGCGCCGCCGTGGACCAGGCCCGCGCCGCCCTGGCCGAGGCGCGCGCCAACGAGGCCGGCTGCCGCGACACCCGCGCCATGCTGGCCGCGGAGGCGACCCGCATCGCCACCCGCCAGGCCGCCATCGGGCCGGAGCGGGAGGAATGGGCCCGCCGCCGCGCGGAAGCCGCCGCCCGCCGCGCCGAACTCGCCACCCGCGCGGGGGAGGCCGCCGTCGAGCGCGAAGCCCTCTCCGACGCGCCGGAAGCCGCCGCCGCCCGCCGCGCCGCCGCCGGCCGCCTGCTCGCGGAGGCCGAGGCCACCCACGCCGCCGCCGCCGCCGCCCTCGCCGCCGCGGAGCGGGAGGATCGCGAAGCCGCGCTGGCCCGCCGCACCGCCGACGCTGCCTTCGCCCAGGCGCGGGAGGCCCAGCTCCGCACCGAAGGCGCGGCCGCCCAGGCGGAGGCCGCGGCGCTGGCGGTGGAGGAACGCATCGTCGAGCGCCTGGGCGAGGGCCATCCCGACCTGCCGGAGGAGGTGGGCGAGCTGACCGACCAGGCGGAGGAGAAGGCCCGCCGCAAGGTGGACCGCCTGACCAAGGAGCGGGAGGAGATGGGCCCCGTGAACCTGCGGGCCGAGGTGGAGCTGAACGAGCTGGACGCCGCCCGCGCGAAGATCGAGCAGGACCGGCAGGAAGTCGCCACCGCCATCGCCAAGCTGCGCGGCTCCATCGGCCATCTGAACCGGGAAGGCCGGGAACGCCTGCGCATCGTCTTCGACAAGGTGGATGCGGAGTTCCGCGGCCTCTTCACCCGGCTCTTCGGCGGCGGCCGCGCCCACCTCGCCCTGGTCGGCTCCGACGATCCGCTGGAGGCGGGGCTCGAGATCTATGCGGAGCCGCCGGGCAAGAAGCTCGCCTCGCTCAACCTGCTCTCGGGCGGCGAACAGGCGCTGACGGCGCTCTCCCTCGTCTTCGCCGTCTTCCGCTGCAACCCCGCCCCGGTCTGCGTGCTGGACGAGGTCGATGCGCCGCTCGACGACGCCAATGTGGAGCGCCTCTGCGACCTGCTCGAGATCATGGCCAGGCCGGCGGAGGAAGGCGGCGGCGGCACGCGCTTCCTGATCGTCACGCACCATCCGCTCACCATGGCGCGGATGCACCGCCTCTACGGCGTCACCATGCAGGAACGCGGCGTCTCCCGCCTGCTGAGCGTCGATCTGCAGCGGGCGGTGGAGCTGGTGGACGGCGCCGCCCCCGCCTGATCGCAGAAATGTTCACTAAATGTTCTTGATCGCCCACGCCCCGGCCGCGCATCCTCCACGCCGCAGGAGGAACCCGCCATGGCCGTCAGCCCCATCCCCGCCGATTATCCCCGCCTCTCCCCCTATCTCTGCGTCCGCGACGCCAGGGCCGCCCTGGCCTGGTACCAGGAGGCGCTGGGCGCCACCGAGGTGATGCGCATCCCGGCCCCCGACGGCACCGTCATGCATGGGGAGGTGCGGATCGGCGACAGCGTGGTGATGGTGGGGGAGGAAGCGCCGGCCCATGGCGCCTTCGCCCCCGGCCATTTCGGCGGCACCGCCCTCTCCCTCGTGCTCTATGTCGCGGATGTGGACGCCGCCTTCGCCCGCGCGCTCGCCGCCGGGGCGCGCGAGGAAAGGCCCCCCGCCGACCAGCCCTTCGGCGACCGGATGGGCACGCTGCTCGACCCCTTCGGCCATCGCTGGCACCTGTCGAGCCGGGTGGAGGAGGTGCCGCCGGCGGAGATCATCCGCCGCATGTCGGGCGGCTGACCCGGCTTCCGACCCCGGGGGCCGGCCCTTGGGGGACGCCCGGCGGCGGTTATCAATCCGGCAAGGCGGCCCGGGCTAGGCTCTGCGCCTGGCTTGCCGACGGATCCTCCATGCGCATCAAGGTTCTCTTCACCCTCGTCATGGCGGGCATCGCCGGCCTCGGCGGCACGATCGCCACCGTGGCGGGGCTGGACCAGTGGCAGAACCGGCGCGAGGCGGCCGATGCGGTCCGCACCACGGAAGCCGCCGCCACCCTGATGCGCCTGACCGAGCGGCTGGTGATCGAGCGCGGCAACTACGTCATCCGCATGAACGCCTCCGGCGCCGCGGAGGCCGATACGGTGGGCCGCCTGACGGCCATCAAGGCGGATACGGATGCCGCGCTGGCGCCCGCCATCGCCAGCCTCCGCGCCTCCGGCGCCGGGCGCGCGCATGCCGAAAGGCTGCAGGCCGCCATCCCCGTGCTGGCGGAGCTGCGCCGCGCCATGGACCCGGCCGCGGTGCTGCCCCTGGCGCAGCGGGACCCCGCCATCCGCGGCCGGCCGCAGGCGGTCTATGACCAGGTGCTCGGCCATGTCACCGCCGCGCTGAACGACAGCCACCGCATCCTGACCCGCGCCGATGGCCCGCTCGGCGACCTCATGCTCGTCGCGCGCCTCACCTGGGACCTGCGGGACCAGGCCAGCCGCCGCATCGTCGCCATCGCCACCGCGCTGAACAGCGGCCGCGCCATGACCCCTGCGGAACTCGACACCGCCAATGGCGCCTCCCGCCTCGTGGAGGCGACCTGGGCGCGGGTGAAGATGGTGGCCGGGCTGATCGACGACACGCCCCGCCTCTCCGCCGCCATCGCGGAGGTGGAGGACCGCTATTTCGGCGACATCACCCGCCAGACCCAGGCGCTGATCGATGCCGGCCGCGCCGGCTCCACCTATCCCCTCAGCAGCAACGCCTTCACCGCCTTCGCCACGCCGGGCCTGCAGGTGCTCCTGCAGGTGCGCGACGCCGCGCTGGCCGAGGCCGCCGCCCATGCCGCCATGGCCGAATCCCGCGCCGCGGCGCTGCTCGCCATCGTCCTCGCCGCCGCCCTCGTCGTCGGCCTGGTGCTGGCGGGGCTCGGCTGGCTGCTGGTCCGCCGCGTCGTGGTGCCGGTGGTGCGCCTGACCGGCGTGGTGCAGCGCCTGGCGCAGGGGGACAACGCCGTCGCCGTGCCCGACCAGGCCCGGCAGGACGAGATCGGCGCCATGGCCGATGCGGTGGAGGTGCTGCGCCGCAACGCCGTGCAGGCCGCGAAGGTGGCCGCGGAAGCCGCCGCCGAACAGCAGGCCAAGGCCGCCCGCGCCGACGCCACCCAGGCCCTGGTCCGGCGGTTCGAGGCGGAGGTGGCCGACGTGCTCGGCGCCGTCGCCGGCGCCGCCGCGCCGCTCGATGAAACCGCCAGCCGCATGGGCGATGCGGCCTCCGGCGCCCGCGCCCAGGCGGATGCCATGACCCGCGCGGTGGACACCACCGCCAGCCATACCCAGACCGTCGCCAATTCGGCGGAGGAACTCGCCGCCTCCATCGCGGAGGTCGCGCAGCAGGTGACGCAATCCGCGCGCCTCGCCCAGCAGGCCTCCCGCGACGCGCAGGAAAGCAACCAGGCCGTCGCGGGCCTGGCCGATGTCGCCAGCCGCATCGGCGACGTGATCGGCCTGATCAACTCCATCGCCGGCCAGACCAACCTGCTGGCCCTGAACGCGACGATCGAGGCCGCGCGCGCCGGCGACGCCGGCAAGGGCTTCGCCGTGGTGGCCGGGGAGGTGAAGGCCCTGGCCGCCCAGACCGCGACGGCGACGGAGCAGATCAGCACCCAGATCGCCGCCATGCAGGCGGAAACCAGCCGCGCCGTCGCCGCCATCCGCGGCATCGGCCAGACGATCGAGGAGCTGTCCTCCATCGCGACGCAGGTGGCCGCCGCCGCCGAGCAGCAATCCGCCGCCACCCAGGAAATCGGCCGCGCCATCGCGCAGACGGCGGCCAGCACCCAGGAACTCACCGCCCAGACCGCCCAGGCGCGGGAAGGGGCGGAGACGACCTACGCCGCCAGCGCCGGGCTGCGCGACGCCTCCGCGGGCCTGTCCCGCCAGGCCGATGTGCTGCGCGCCAAGGTGGATGGCTTCCTGGCGGAAATCCGCCGGGCCGCCTGAGGCCCGGCGCCGGGCCGCCGCCGGGCCCTTTGGGGCCCGGTCAGCGCCCGGCGGGGCAAGGTCACGCCCCGCGCGCCCTGCGGGGCGCGAGCCGCAGCACCAGCCAGCCCAGCAGCCCCGCCACCAGCGACCCCGCCAGGATGCCGATCTTCACGCCATCCTGCAGCGCCGCATTGCCGGGGAAGGCCAGCATCCCGATGAAGAGGCTCATGGTGAAGCCGATGCCGCAGAGCAGCGCCACGCCGCCCAGCTGAACCCAGCTCGCCCCCGCCGGCAGCGCCGCCAGGCCCAGCCGGATCGCGATCACCGACGCCCCCATCACCCCCACCAGCTTGCCCAGCACCAGGCCCAGCGAAACGCCGAGCGTCAGCGGATCCGCCAGCACGCCCCAGCCCAGCCCGGTCAGCGACACGCCCGCATTGGCGAAGCCGAAGACCGGCACGATGACGAAGGCGACGGCATGGTGCAGCCCGTGCTCCAGCCGGTGCAGCGGCGAATTCTCCACATCGTCGGTGCCGCCGGGCTTCATGCGCAGCGGGATGGTGAGCGCCAGCAGCACGCCCGCGATGGTGGCATGCACCCCCGACCGCAGCACGAAGAACCACAGCACGGCGCCCAGCAGCAGATAGGGCAGCAGCCGCAGCACCCCCATCCGGTTCATCACCACCAGCCCCGCCAGCACCGCCGCCGCCAGGCCGAGGTCCAGCACCGAGATCGAGGCGGTGTAGAACACCGCGATGATCACCACCGCGCCCAGGTCGTCGATGATCGCCAGCGCCGCCAGGAACACCTTCAGCGAGGCCGGCACCCGGTTCCCCAGCAGCGACAGCACGCCGAGCGCGAAGGCGATGTCGGTCGCCGCCGGGATCGCCCAGCCCGCCCGCAGCACCGGGTCCTGCCAGGTGAAGGCCAGGTAGATCGCCGCCGGCACCGCCATGCCGCCCACCGCCCCCAGCCCCGGCAGCGCGCGGCGGGACCAGGTGGCGAGCTGCCCGTCCAGCATCTCCCGCTTGATCTCGAGCCCGACGAACAGGAAGAACACCGCCATCAGCCCGTCATTGATCCAGTGCAGCACGCTCAGCGGGCCGAGATAGGCCGACAGCGCGCTGACATAGGCCGGGCCCAGCGCCGAATTCGCCACCACCAGCGCCAGCGCCGCCGCCGCCATCAGCACCAGGCCGCCCGAGGCCTCGCTGTCGAGGAAGCGGCGGAACAGGGAGGTCGGTCGGGCCTCGGCCATGCGGGTCGTCTCCGGCGGGGTTCGCGCGCTGTATGAAGGAATTTTCACGAATAGCCATGCGGGGGCGCCCCGCCGCGGCCCGATTCCCACCGAATCCCCAATAAGCCCAGCAGGTTACGGCCCGCCTCAACTCCCCGCCAGGACCGTCACGGAGGGAATCGTTGACGCCAGCGGCGCATCGGCGCGTTCTGCCCCCATGCTCCCCTTCCGGCTGTTCGAGACCGCGATCGACCCCGTCACCCCCCCTGGCAGCCGCGCCGCGCGCTGGCTCGGCGTGAAGGTGCCGGAGGAGCCGCCGCCCCGCTCGCTCCTCGGCTTCTACTGGTACTTCGCCCGCCAGGCCCGCGCGCTGTTTCTCCTGCTCTTCGGCGCCGGCCTTACGGTTGCCCTTCTCGACCTGCTGATCCCCGTCTTCGTCGGCCGCGTCGTCGGCCTGCTGGAACAGCACGGGCCGGATCGCATCTGGGCCGATGCGGGATGGACGCTGGCCGGCATGGCGGCGGTGCTGCTGCTCTGCCGCCCGCTCGCCATCCTGGCGCAGAACCTGGTCACACAGCAGGCCATCATCCCCGCCGTGACGGGCATGATCCGCTGGCAATCCCACTGGCAGGTCATCCGCCAGGGCTGGTCCTTCTTCCAGGAGGATTTCGCCGGCCGCATCGCCAACCGCGTCATGCAGGCGGGCCCGGCGCTGCGCGAAAGCGTCGTCCAGTCCGTCAACGCCGTCTGGTACATCCTGGTCTATGGCACCGGCGCCGTGCTGGTGCTGGGCTCCACCGACTGGCGCCTCGCCATCCCCATCCTGGTGTGGTTCGCGCTCTACGCCACGCTGCTGCGCCTGATCGTGCCCCGCATGCGCGACCGCGCCCGCAAGGCCAGCGAGGCGCGGTCCCTGCTGACCGGCCGCGTCGTGGACAGCTACACCAACATCGTCACCGTGAAGCTCTTCGCCCGCGCGGCGCAGGAGGATGCCTGGGTGCGGGAAGCCGTGCAGGGGCTGAATGAGCGTTTCGCCGCGCAGACGCGCCTCGTCACGCTCAACGGCCTGCTGCTCTCCACCCTCAACGCCTCCATGCTCACGGCCACGGCGGCGCTGGCCATCTGGCTCTGGTCGGCCGGGGAGATCCCGCTGGCCATGGTGGCGGCGGCCCTGCCCATGGCCTGGCAGATCGCCAACATCTCCGGCTGGGTCGCCTTCAACGTCGCCGGCATCTTCGAGAATATCGGCACCGTGCAGGAAGCGATGGGCAGCATCGCCGTGCCCCCCACCGCCCCCGACCCGCCCGGCGCCACGGCGCTGGCGGTGCCGCGCGGCGAGATCCGCTTCGACCGCGTCCGCTTCGGCTATGGGCGCGAGGCCGGCGTGCTGGACGGCTTCGACCTGACCGTCGCGCCCGGGGAGCGTGTCGGCCTGGTCGGCCATTCCGGCGCGGGCAAGACCACCGCCATCAACCTGCTGCTGCGCTTCTTCACGCCGGAGGATGGCCGCATCCGCGTCGATGGGCAGGACATCGCTGATGTCACGCAGGAAAGCCTGCGCGCCGCCATCGGCGTCGTCACCCAGGACACGGCGCTGCTGCACCGCTCCATCCTGGAGAACATCCGCTACGGCCGCCCGGACGCGACGCTGGCGGAGGTCGAGGAAGCCGCCCGCCGCGCCGAGGCGCATGACTTCATCATGGACCTCGCGGATTGGCGCGGCCGCACGGGCTATGACGCGCATGTGGGGGAGCGCGGCGTGAAGCTCTCCGGCGGCCAGCGCCAGCGCATCGCCATCGCCCGCGTGCTGCTGAAGGACGCGCCCATCCTGGTGCTGGACGAGGCGACGAGCGCCCTCGATTCCGAAGTGGAGGCCGCGATCCAGGAAAGCCTCGAACGGCTCATGGCCGGCAAGACCGTGATCGCCGTGGCGCACCGCCTCTCGACGCTCGCGCGCATGGACCGGCTGGTGGTGCTGTCGGAAGGCCGGGTCGCGGAGGCCGGCACCCATGCGGAGCTGCTGGCCCGCGACGGGGTCTATGCGAAGCTCTGGAAGCGGCAGTCGGGCGGGTTCATCGGGGAGTAGGGCGCCCTGGGGAAGGCGCTGCCTTCCCCAGACCCCATCCGCCAGGAGGCAGAGCCTCCTGGACCATCGTCAGTCAAAGCCCCTGCGAGGCGATCTCCGTCCGGATCTCGTCGATCAGGCGCAACCGCCCGTCGCGGCCCTCGATGTGCCAGAAGGTCCAGCCATTGCAGGACGGCGCCTGCTGCAACTCCGCCCCCACCTTGTGGATGGACCCCGTCGCCTGGCCGCAGCGCAGCGTGCCATCGGCGCCGACCACCGCCCGCCAGCGCTTGTGCCGGTCCGTCAGCGTGGTCCCCGCCGGCACCAGGCCGCGTTCCACCAGCAGCCCGAAGGCAACCCGCGGCTGTTCCCGCTTGTTCGGCAGGGCGAGCGCGGCACTCTCCGGCATCGCCTCCACCGCCTCGATCCGGGCGCGGGCGGCGGCGGCATAGCCCTCGTCCCGCTCGATCCCGATGAAACGGCGCCCCAGCCGCTTGGCGACCGCCGCCGTGGTCCCGGTGCCGAGGAAGGGATCCAGCACCACCTCCCCGGGCTGGGTGCAGCTCACCAGCACGCGGTGCAGCAGCGCCTCCGGCTTCTGGGTCGGGTGCAGCTTCTTGCCATCCTCCCCCCGCAGCCGCTCCGCCCCGGTGCAGAGCGGAAAATACCAGTCGCTCCGCATCTGCACGTCGTCGTTCAGGGACTTCATGGCGGCGTAGTTGAAGCGGTAGCGGCTTTCCGCCCCCCGCGCCGCCCAGATCAGCGTCTCATGCGCATTGGTGAAGCGCCGGCCCCGGAAATTCGGCATCGGGTTCGCCTTGCGCCAGATCACGTCGTTCAGGATCCAGAAGCCGAGGTCCTGCATCGCCGTGCCGAGGCGGAAGACGTTGTGGTAGCTGCCCACCACCCACAGCGTGCCGTCCTTGCGCAGCACGCGGCGGCATTCCGTCAGCCATTCCCGCGTGAAGGCGTCATAGGCCGCGAAATCGCTGAACTGGTCCCAGGCGTCATCGACGCCGTCCACGATGCTGTCATCCGGCCGGCGCAGCTCGCCCCGGAGCTGGAGGTTGTAGGGCGGGTCGGCGAAGACGGCGTGCACGGAAGCCGGCGGCAGGCGCCGCAGCATCGCGATGCAGTCGCCGACCATCACCTCGTCCAGCGGCAGGTCGAGACCGGTGCCCATCGTTACGCCAGCAACCCCTATGCGAATCGAGCCCCCACCATGCGCGGCGCCGAGTCGCGCCGTCAACCGACCCGCACCGGCAGCAGCAGCGATGCCTGGTCCACCGGGGAAAATCCCCGCCGATGGTGGCGCGTGGGCCCCACCTCCGCCAGCCGCGCCCGATGCGCCGCGGTCGGGTAGCCCTGGTTGCGGGCGAAGCCCCAGCCGGGGTGGCGCGCATCCAGCCGCGCCATCGCCCGGTCCCGCGTGACCTTCGCCAGGATGGAGGCCGCGGCGATCGACAGGCTCACCCCATCCCCCCCAACCACGCAGCGCACCGGGCAGGGCAGCGGCGGCGCCAGATGGCCATCCACCAGCGCCAGGTCCGGCACCACGCCAAGCCGCGCCAGCGCGCGGGCCATCGCCAGGTGGCTGGCGCGCAGGATGTTGAGGCGCCCGATCTCGGCGGCGGAGGCCCCGGCGATGGCGAAGGCCACCTCCCCCCGCCCCCGCGCCGCCACCAGCGCGGCGAAGGCCGCTTCCCGCCGCGCCGCGGTCAGCTTCTTGCTGTCATCCAGCAGCGCGGCCAGCGCGGGCGCGGGCGGGCCGCGGAATAGCGCGGCGGCGGCCAGCACCGGGCCGGCCAGCGGCCCGCGCCCGACCTCGTCGAGCCCCGCGACCAGCCCCCCCGCTTCCGATTCCAGCGCATAATCCGGCATCGCCCCTGCATACCGCCCGCCGCAACCCCGCGCCATCACGCCGCGTTCGCCCGGAAGCAATGACGGGCAGGAACGGGAGAACGACGATGGACCAGCGCAGCCTGAGGCTGGCGGCGGAGAGCGTGGAGCCCGCGCCCTTCGTGATCCCGGGCGCCACCGGCGGCACCTTCCGCATCCAGATCCTGAACGAGGATAGTGGCCGCGGCATCGTGACCAGCATCGTCCACATCCCCGCCGGCGGCCGCATCCCCGCCCATTGCCACCGCGCGGGGGCGGAGATGCACTTCCTGCTGGATGGCGACCTGACCGATGGCGGGCAGGCGCTGCCGCCCGGCGGCTTCACCACCCAGGCCGCCGGCGTGGTGCATGGCCCGCATGAAAGCCGCGGCGGCGCCCGGGTGCTGACGGTGCAGTCCTGGCAATCCAGCGACGGCGATTTCGATTTCGAACCCGCCGCCGAGGCGACGGAAGCCACCCCGACCGGCGAGATGCAGGACGGCAAGCTGCCGGAGGGCGGCCTGCGGAAGGTGGATGAGGGCGCCCAGCAGGCCGCGCGGGAGGAAGCCGCCGCTCCGGAGGGCAAGGGCTATAGCTGACCCGCCAAAGGCGCTGGATTCCCGCCGATGTTCCTGTTATGGTCCCGTCATCATCGGCCCGAGCCCTGTCCAGCACCACCCCGCACCCGCCGCCGCGCGCGGGCGCCGGCACCCCGCGAAAACGGTGCTAAAGGCACTAAATCGGCCTAATCGGCTAAAACCATCGTACTGGCCCAAGGCATGGGACGGGGCCCCTGCCGGGCGCCATCCCGCGCCCGCACCCCGCGAAAACGGTGCTAAAGGCCCTAAATCGGCCTAATCGGCTAAAACCATAGTACTGCCCCAAGGCATGGGACGGGCCCCCTGCCGGGCGCCATCCCGCGCCCGCACCCCGCGAAGTCGGTGCTAAAGGCACTAAATCGGCCTAATCGGCTAAAGCCACAGTACTGGCCCAAGGCATGGGGCCGGGCCGCTAGCCCGACCGCCGCTCGGCCATGCGCAGCGCGGCCGTGAGGCGGGAGAAGACGTACCAGAAGGCGCCATGCCCCGGCGCCCCCTGGCCCGGCACCGCCTCCGCCCCCACCGGGTCGCCCCGCCGCAGCAGGCCGAGCCGCGCCTCGTAGCGGCCGCGCATGTTCTCCAGGAAGGCGCCGGTCGCCGCCATGTACTGCTCCAGCATCTCGGCGGCGATCTCGATCTCCGCCTGCGGCCGGCCCTCGGCCGTCAGCGCCTTCAGCGCCCGGCTGTCGGTGGCCAGCTGGATGTGCAGGCGATGGAGGTCCGCCAGGTGACGGGCGATGGCCTGGCGCGCTTCGGCTTCGGTCATCCCCGAAGCCTGCGCCGCCAGGGATGAAGGGATCGTGACTATCCGCCCGTGCCGCTCTCCGCGCCCGCCAGCGCGGGCAGCGTCGCCAGCGCCTCCCCGGCCGCGGCGCGGGCGGCGGCGATGTCGCCGCCCTCCTCCCGCACCATCGCCATCGCCTCCGCCACCTCCTTCACGGCGGTCTGCCAGGGCGCGCCGCGGCGGGCATCGGCGGGCAGGCGCAGCATGGCGCGCTCCACCTCGTTCAGCGCCTGGCGGAGGCGCGACGTCGCGCCGGTGGCGGGAATCGTGCCCTCCTCCAGCCGCTTCAGCACGTCGCGCAGGCCTTCCTCCGCCTCGCGCAGCGTGCGCATCGCCTCCACCGTGGCGGCGGAGCTGCTGCCAGGGGCGGGCGGCGCCTGGGCCAGGGCGGGCGCGGCGGCCAGCGTGACGGCCAGCGCAAGCGCAATCGATCGGTGCATGGGGCTTGCACTCCTTCCGGGCTGCGAACGCCGGGCACCCCGCCCGGTTGCCGCCCCCCTTTTCGATCCCCCCAAAGATCGCAGATGATGGTGCGGAGAAGATCTGGGGAACGAAGGCCATGGCGAAGTTCGGGTTGAGCCAATCGGTGCGGCGCGTGGAGGATCCCCGCCTGCTGACGGGGCGTGGCCGCTACACCGACGACATCGCCATGCCTGGCGAGGCCGTGGGCGTCGTGCTCCGCAGTCCGCATGCCCATGCGAAGATCACGAGCCTCGACACCAGCGCCGCCCTGGCCGTGCCGGGCGTGCTGGCGGTGATCACGGGCGCGGATCTGCAGGCCGCGGGCCTCGGCGAAGTGCCCTGCGTGATCCCGCTGAAGAACCGGGATGGCAGCCCGCGCGCCAATACGCCGCGCCTGGCGCTGGCCACCGACACGGTCCGCCATGTCGGCGATCCCGTCGCCTTCATCGTGGCGGAGACCGCCCAGGCCGCGCGGGACGGCGCGGAAGCGGTGATGGTGGAGTATGAGGTGCTGCCCGCGGCGACGGACCTCGCCACCGCCTGGGAAGCCGGCCAGCCGCAGGTCTGGGACGGGGCGGCGAGCAACATCGCCTTCGACTGGGAAGCCGGCGACAAGGCGAAGACGGAGGAAGCCTTCGCCCGCGCCGCGCATGTCACGCGCCTGACGGTCGTGAACAACCGCGTCGTCGTCGCCAGCATGGAAACCCGCGCCGCCGTCGCTGCCTGGGACGGCGACAAGCTGACGCTGCACACCAACACCCAGGGCTCCTGGCTGGTGAAGAACCTGCTGGCCGGCAACGTCTTCAACATCCCGGCCGACAATGTCCGCGTCATCACCCCCGATGTCGGCGGCGGCTTCGGCATGAAGCTCTACCTCTATGCCGAGCACGTGCTGGTCGCCTTCGCGGCGAAGCAGGTCGGCCGCCCGGTGAAGTGGACCAGCGAGAGGTCGGAAGCCTTCCAGTCCGACACCCATGGCCGCGACAACATCACCCTCGGTGAGCTGGCGACCGACGCCAACGGCAAGTTCCTGGCGCTGCGCACGCGCAACTACGCGAACATGGGCGCCTACCTCTCCACCTTCGCGCCCTTCATCCCGACCGGCGCCGGCACCAAGGTGCTGGCCAGCGTCTATGGGTTCGAGGCGATCTACGCCAACGTCATCGGCGTGCTGACCCACACCGTGCCGGTCGATGCCTATCGCGGCGCCGGCCGGCCGGAGAGCAACTACCTGGTGGAGCGGCTGATCGACGCCGCCGCCCGCGAGCTGAAGATCGACCGCATCGAGCTGCGCCGCCGCAACATGGTGACGCAGGCCGCGATGCCCTTCGTCTCCGCCATGGGCCAGCGCTACGACAGCGGCGATTTTCTCCAGCTGATGGACAGCGCCCTGTCGAAGATCGACTGGGCGGGCTTCCCGGCGCGGCGGGCGGAGGCCGAGCGCCGCGGCAAGCGCCGCGGCATCGGCCTCGCCTACTACCTGGAAGCGACCGGCGGTGGCCCCACGGAGAACGCCAAGGTCGTCTTCGCGGAGGATGGCTTCGTCGATGTCTATGTCGGCACGCAATCCACCGGCCAGGGCCATGAGACGGCCTATGCCATGCTCACCCAGCACGAACTTGGCGTGCCGCTGGAGAAGATCCGGGTCCAGCAGGGGGATAGCGAGACGCTGCCCGCCGGCGGCGGCACCGGCGGCGCGCGCAGCCTCTATTCCGAGGGCCAGGCCATCCTCGTCACCACCGCCAGCGTGATCGAGAAGGGCAAGCAGGCGGCGGCGGAGCACCTGGAAACCTCGGTCGCGGACATCGAATTCACCCCGGCGGCGGGGCGCTTCGACGTGGCCGGCACCGACCGTGGCGTGGGCATCCTGGAACTCGCCGCCATCCAGCGGAAGCGCGTCGCGGCGGGGCAGTCCACGCTGCTGCTCGATGCCATGGAGACCGCGAAGATCGAGGCCCACACCTTCCCCAATGGCTGCCATGTGGCGGAGGTGGAGGTGGACCCCGAGACGGGCATCGTCTCCGTCCCCCGCTACATCGTGGTGGACGATGTGGGCCATGCGCTGAACCCGCTGATCGTGCGCGGCCAGGTGCATGGCGGCGTGGCGCAGGGCCTCGGCCAGGCGCTGCATGAGCGCACGGCCTATGACAATGCCAGCGGCCAGCTGCTCTCGGCCTCCTTCATGGACTACACGCTGCCGCGGGCCGATGACCTGCCGGACATCGACGTGGATCTGATCGAGGTGACCTGCGAGACCAATCCGCTCGGCGTGAAGGGCGCGGGCGAAGCCGGTGCGGTGGGCTCCCCGCCCGCCGCGATGAATGCGCTGGTCGATGCGCTGACGCCCGTCGGCATCACCCACATGGACATGCCCGCCACGCCCGAGACGGTGTGGAAGGCGATCCAGGCCGCAAAGGCCGCTTGAGACGGTCCAGGCCCGTCTCGGGCCTGGCGGATAGGGTCCGGGAAAGGCAGCGCCTTTCCCGGTTCACCACTCCCCGTAGAACACCCCCGCCGCCTTGTGCCGGTCGGTACGCAACTCCGCCTCCGCCCAGCTCAGCGTCGTCCGCCGCTTCAGCCGCGTGAACCAGGCGAGCAGCCTTTCCCGCGCCGCCGCCCGCACCCCTTCCAGCGCCGGATCGGCGCCGAGGTCGTGGAACTCCTCCGGGTCCGACTGAAGGTCGAACAGCTGCGGCCGGTGCCCGCTCGTCCAGTGCACATACTTCCACCGCGCATCCCGCAGCATCCAGGCATGGTGCTGCCCCGTGGGATGGCCGAGCCGCCGCCGCGCGCCGCGGAAGGTCCAGTCCAGCTCGCTCACCACCGCATCCCGCCAGGGAGGCGCGGTGCCGCGCGTCAGCGGCAGCAGCGACCGCCCTTCCACCACATGCTCCGCGGCCGGCAGGCCGAGCGCGTCGAGGATGGTGGGCACCACGTCGATCGCCTCCACGAAGCGGTCATCGACGCGGCCGCGCGTGCCGTCCGCCGCCGCCGAGGGATCGAACAGCAGGAAGGGCACGCGCTGGACGCAGTCGTGGAACAACTCCTTCTCACCAAGGAAATGGTCGCCGAGGTAGTCGCCATGGTCGGAGCAGAAGACGACCATCGTGTCGCGCCAGCGCCCGAGCCGCTCCATCGCCGCCCATAGCCGGCCGAGATGGTCGTCGAGCTGCGTGATCAGCCCCTGATAGGCGGGCCGCACCGTCGCGATGCAGTCATCGATCTGGAAGCTCTCGCTCACCTCCTCCTTCTGCCATTCGCGCAGCAGCGGATGCGCGCCCTCCCCCCGCTCCGCCGGGTGGCGGGAGACGGGCAGGCATTGGTTCGGCGAATACATCGCGTGGTAGGGCGCGGGCGCGATGTAGGGCCAGTGCGGCTTCACATAGGAGAGGTGCAGGACCCAGGGATCATCGCCCTGGCGGTCCATGAAGCCGATGGCCTGGTCGGTGGTGTAGGCGGTCTCGCTATGCTCCTCCCTCACGCGGGCGGGCAGGCGGGCATTGCGCATCTTCCAGCCGCTGCGGACCTGCCCCTGTTCGTCCTCCACGGCGATGACGTAGTCGGTCCAGGGATCGGCGCTGTCATAGCCCTTCGATCGCAGCCAATGGGCATAGGCGCTGTCGGGCTCCGCATGGTGGCCGTCATGGCGATCGACCAGCGTGAACCAGCCCTCCTTCAGCAGCGCGGCCAGGTCGTGCTGCCCGTCCAGCTGCAGGCGCCGCATCCCATGCGCATCCGGCAGCACATGCGTCTTGCCCGCCAGCGCCAGCGCCCGTCCCGCCTCCCGCAGGTGCCAGCCCAGCGTGACCTCCCCCACCGAAAGCGGCACGCGGTTATGCGTGGCACCGTGGGAGGAGACGTAGCGGCCGGTGTAGTAGGACATGCGGGACGGCCCGCAGATGCCGGACTGCACATAGGCCTGGGAGAAGCGCACGCCCCGCGCCGCCAGCGCATCCAGGTTCGGCGTCCGCAGGAAGGGATGCCCCGCGCAGCCGAGATGATCCCAGCGCAGCTGGTCCACCATGATGAAGAGCACGTTGCGGATGGCCATCTGTCCTGCCCGGCATTTCGCGCCCCAGCCTAGCCCGTCACCGCTTGACCGATGAAGGCCGCCTCGCGGATCGTTGCCATGTCGTGCCAGCCACGACAGCGCGACGGCGATGGGACATCAGCAGGGAAGGAGAACGGGATGGCGAAACCAACAGCGGATGGCGGCAAGGCCAAGGCGTCCAAGACGAAAGCCGAAAAGCCCAAGGCGCCAAAGACGAAGGCTGCGAAGACGGAAGCGACGAGCGACCAGGCCAGCACCACGCCCATCACCCTGTCGCCCATCGCGGCACGCCTGGTGGGGGACCAGTTGCGCGGCCTCGCCTACCTCTCGAAGAAGCTGGCGCTGGCGATCCGGGAGAAGGAGCTGGCGACGCCGTTCCATCCCGACGAGATTAAGGCGATGAGCGACCGCTTCTACGAACTCGCCGACCAGCTGCGCCTGTCCGGCGATGACGGCAGCAACGGCGGCTGACTATTCCGCCAGCCCGGCTTCCCGCATCGCGACCAGGATCGGCTCCTGCCGCGCCAGGAAGCCGGGGTGGTCGGATAGCGGTTGGGCGCGGAACCAGCCGATGGTGACCTCGGCATTCTGCGCCATGGCCTGGGTGGCGGCGATCCGCGCCGCCTCCCACTCCCCCAGGCGGGCCAGCAGGCCGGACAGCAACGCCAGGCGGACCGGGACCGGCATGAAGGCCTGGCCATCGAGGGAGGCGCGCATCGCCTCCACCGCCTCCGCCCAGCGTTGCTGGTGCGCCAGCGCCAGCGAGAGGTAGGTGAGCCAGGTGAGGCGAAAGCCATGTCCCGGCGGAGCCAGTGCCATGGTGGTACGGATCTGCGCCTCCGCCGCTTCGGGCTGGCCGAGGAACAGCAGCATGAGCCCGCCATTGGCGCGGGACGAATGCTGCGTCGGGTCCAGTTCCACGCCGCGGCGGTAGGAAGCCAGCGCTTCCTCCCACCGGCGCTGCTGGCGCATGACCGCGGCGCGGGCGGCGTGGGTGGCCGGCAGGTTCGGGCCGAGCGCGATGGCACGCTCGGCATGATCCTCCGCGATGCGCAGGTCGGCGGCGGGGTTCAGGCTGAAGCCGTTCAGGACCGTGTTGCTGTAGGTGAAGACGATCTCCGCATGGGCACGGGGGTTCTCAGGGTCCAGCGCCAGCGCCTGCTGCAGAAGGCCACGCGCCGCGACCCAGTTCGCGCGGCGGTCGCCGGGGGCGATGTTCCGGCGGCGCGCGGCCTCGATCAGTTCGATCGCCTGTTCGCGGGCCGAGGGCGCGGGCACGGCCACCGGCGGTGCCGGCACCGTGGCCACCGGCGGCGCGGGCTGGGGCGGCGGAGCGGCGGCGGCCACCACCGGCGGTGCTGGCGGCGTCCCCGGTGCCAGTCCCAGCCAGGCCAGCGCCAGAACGGCCGGGATCGCGGCCAGAAAGGCGATGCGCGACAGGGCGGGGCGGGGCGCGACCGCCGGCAAACCCTCGGCTGCGAAAACGGGGCGTGGCGGTGGCGCGCCATCCGGCGCGGCGACGGGGACGGGTATCACCGCCGCCGCTTCCAGGATGTAGCCCCGCCGCGGCACCGTCTTTAGCAGCGCCATGCCCTCCGCGCCCATCGCGCGGCGCAGTTCGACGATACATTGCGTGATGCTGTCATCGGTGACGGTGACGTCGGCCCAGACGGTGTCGAGGATCTCCGCCCGCGTCACCAGCCGCCCGCGGCTGCGCAGCAGCAGCAGCAGCAGGTCGAGCGTCTTGGGGCGGAGCGTTGTCTCCTCGCCATCGGCGCGCCGCAGCACGCCCCGCTCGGGGTCGAGCGACGCGCTTCCGACAGGCACCGTGTCGGCAGCCGGGTCCATCCGCCTGTACAGCCCCTCCTGGCCCTGGTCCCGCAACCACCATAGCGAGCGTGCCGCGCAGCGCCGAGTCCGTTCCCGCGCCGCAGCATTGCGCGTGTTTCGCCAAAGCTTCGCCCCCCCCTTCGGCCCGGCTTCGGGACCGAAAGCCCCCGCCCCTGCTGCCCTGCCGCCGCCCGGATCGGCCGGGCCTCACCAGGGAGCAACCCCGATGCGCACCACCCGCGCCTGCCTCCTCGCCGCCGCGCTGGCCCTGCCGGCCGGCGGCCACGCCCAACCGCGTCCCATCGACCACAGCCTGCCCGCCCCCGCCGGCACCACGCGGCTGACCCTGCCGGCGCAGGATGGCGCGCCGATCCCGCTGGTCATCCTGCTGCCCGATGCGCTGGGCGACCAGGGCCGGTCCGACCCCTATGTGGAGGCGCTGGCCGCGCGCGGCATCGCGAGCCTCGTCGTCGGCCTCGATGCCGCGGGGCCCGGCGGCGACGTGGCGCGGACGAAGCTTGCCGCCGCCGTGGCGCGGAACTGGGCGGCGGGGCACCTGCCGGCGGTGAACCCGGACCTCGTCGGGCTGGTCGGCTTCGGCACCGGCGCGCGCGCCGCGCTGGCCGCCGCGGATGGCGCGCCGGTCGTGGCGCTGGATCCGGGCTGCGAGGGGCTTGCCCTGCCCTCCTACAGCCCGGTGCTGCTGGTGCATGGGGGCGCGGCGTCGGACGCCGCCGCCTGCAGCGCGCTGCCGGAACCTGCCGGGACCGCGATGCTCGCCCTGCCCGGCGCCAGCCATGCCTGGGACCTGCCCCCCGCCCTCGCCCCCGGCGGCGCGCTGGTGCCCTCCCCCAGCGGCGAGGGGCGGCAGCGCGCCCGGCCGGACCTGGCGGCGACGGCGCTGGCCGCCCAGGCCACGGCGTCCTGGCTGTTCCAGCAGCTGACGCCGCCGCGGGATGCGGGGCGGAGCGCCGCGCGATGACGGCGGCCGCGCCCCACGCCCCGCCGGGCCGGCACCAGGACGTGCCTCGGCGCGGCGCGGCGCCGCCGGCGGAAACCGATGGCTTCCCCGGCTGGCTGGTGGTGGCCGGGGCCTTCCTGGTGCTGCTGGTGGGCTTCGGCGCCATCTACTCCTACGCCGCCTTCGCGGAGCAGATCGCCGCCAGCTTCGGCGCCCCGCGCGATTCCGTCGCGCTGGTCTATGCGCTGAGCGGCAGCACCTGCTTCTTCGTCAGCGCGCTGTCGGGCCGGATCGCCGACCGCATCGGCCCGCGCGTGCCGGCGATGGTGGGCATGGGGCTGGTCGGGCTCGGCCTGATGGTGGCCGCCACGGCGCGCAGCCTGGCGGAGGTGATGGCCGGCTACGGGCTGCTGATCGGGCTCGGCACCGGCTTCGCCTATGTGCCCGCCATGGCGGCGGTGCAGGGCTGGTTCAGCGCCCATCGCGGCCTCGCCTCCGGCATCGCGGCCAGCGGCATCGGCGTCGGCACCGCGCTGGTGCCGGCGGGGGCGGATGCGATGCTCGCGGCCGGCGACTGGCGCGGCGCCTTCCTGGCCTTCGGCGCGGCCTCCCTGCTGGTGGGCGGCGCGGGGGCGCTGCTGCTGCGGCGCCCCGCCGCGCGTGGGCCGGGCCCGGCGGCGGAAGCGCCGGCCCCCGCGCGCGCGCCTGCCTTCCCCTGGGCCACGCGGCGCTTCGCCGCGGCCTATCTCGGCACGCTGCTGGTCTCCATCCCCGCGACGCTGCCGCAGGCGCTGCTGGTCGGCACGGCGCGGGACCTCGGCCATGCCTGGCATGATGCCGTCTCCCTGCTGGGGCTGATCGGGCTTGGCACCATCGCCGGGCGCTTCCTGCTGGCGGCGCTGGCGGATGGGCTGGGGCGGCGGGCCACCTTCCTCGGCTGCTGCGCGGGCATGGCGGGCAGCATGGCGGTCTGGGCCTTCGCGGAGGGCATGGTCGCGCTCCAGGCCTTCGCCCTGGCCTTCGGCGCGCTGCAGGGCGGCTTCGTGGCGCTGCTGCCGGCCTTCACGGCGGACAGCTTCGGCGGCCGCTCGCTCGGCGCCGCCATCGGGCTGCTCTACACCGGCCGCGGCCTGGCGCTGCTCCTCGCCCCGCCGCTGATGGCGGCGGCGCAGGCGGTGGTGGCGGGGCCGCTGCCCATCGCCCTGGTCGCGCTGGCGGGGCTGGCCGGCGTGGCCCTGCTGGCCGCCGTGCGGGATGCGCCGCGATGAGCGGCCAGGCGGGCCTGGGCTGGCTGCTGCTGCATTTCGCGCTGGGCTACCTGGCGGTGAATGCGGTGCCGGGGCCCAACATGCTTGCCACCGCGACGCTGGCCGCGCTGCGCGGCTTGCGGGGCGTGCTGCCCTTCTGCCTCGGCCTCGCGGTGGGGGCGGGGCTGCTGGCGGCCACGCTGCGGCTGGCCTTCGCCCTGGCGCAGGAGATGGCGTCCCGCCTGCCGGCCGCGCTGCCGCTGGAGGTGGCGGGGCGTTCCGCGGGCGCCGTGCTGCTGCTGCTGCTCGCCCTGCAGGCCATGACGGCGGCGCCACCGCCGGTCGGGCCCGCCCGCCCGGCGCGCCAGCCCCTGTCGCGCCGCGCCGCGGGCATGGCCTTCCTGGCCGGCGCGCTGACCGCGGCCACCAACCCGATCACCGCCGCCTACATGGCGGCGCAGTTCCTGGGCCCGCTGGCGGATGGCATCGCGTCCTGGATCGCGGTGCTGATCGTGCCGGCGCAGGCCATGGCCTGGGGCGTGCTGGTCGCCGCCCTCTTCTCCCGCCCCGCCATCCAGCGCGCGGCGCTGGCGCGGCACCGGATGGTCTGCGCGGCGTCCGGCCTCGCGCTCGCGGCGATGGCGGTCGCGATGCTGCGGCCGCTGTTCGGATAAGGGTCGCGCGGGGCCGCGGGACATGCCCCGCGGCCCCGCCCGGCCCCGCGGGTCACATCTCCGCGTAGCTGCCGTTGCGCCAGACGTAGAAGACGTAGTCCGGCACCGTCACGTCGCCCTTGTCGGTGAAGCCGATATCGCCCAGCACCGTCTGCCAGGGGCCGCCGGACTTCAGCAGCGCCGCGATGCGGCGGGGATCCGTGCCGTTGCTGCGCGTGGCGGCCGCGGCCCAGATCTGGATGGCGGCGTAGGTGTAGAGGACATAGCCCTCCGGATCGATGTTCCGGGCGCGGAAGGCCTGCACGACGGAAGCCGCCGTCGGGCGCTTGCGCGGGTCGCTGCTGAAGGTCATCAGCGTGCCCTCCCCCGCCGCGCCGGTGATCTGCCAGAACTCGTTGGTCACCAGCGCATCGCCGCCGATCAGCGTGATGTTCAGCCCCCGCTCCTTCGCCTGGCGCAGGATCAGGCCGGATTCGGTGTGGTAGCCGCCGACATAGACGACCTGGATGTTCGCCTGCTGGAGGCGGGAGACGATGGCGGAGTAGTCACGCTCCCCGGGCGTATAGGCGCTGAACAGCGCTTCCGTGACGCCGGCGCCGTTCAGCGCCTTCTTCGTCTCCTCCGCCAGGCCGCGGCCATAGGCGGAATTGTCGTGCAGGATCGCGATGCGCTGGCCGCGCATGTTCTGCGCGATGTAGCGCCCGGCGACCTGGCCCTGCTGGTCGTCGCGGCCGCAGACGCGGAAGGTGTTCCAGCTGCCCTCATCCGTGTAGCGCGGGTTGGTGGAGGCGGGGCTGATCTGCAGCACGCCTTCCTCCGCATAGACCTTGCTGGCGGGGATGGAGCTGCCGGAGCAGAAATGCCCGGCCACCAGCGCCACGCGGCGCGACGCCAGCTGGTTGGCGACGGAGACGGCCTGGCGCGGGTCGCAGGCATCGTCGCCGACCTCGAGCGCCAGCTGCCGGCCGAGCACGCCGCCCCGGCCGTTGATGTCCGCCACCGCCTGTTCCGCGCCGGCGCGCATCTGCCCGCCGAAGGCCGCGTACTGGCCCGTCATCGGCCCCGCCGTCGCGATGCGGATCGGCCCGCTCTGCGCGAAGGCACCGCCCGTCCCGGCGAAGACCGCCGGCGCGGCCAGCGCGCCACCCAGCATCGTCCTGCGCTTCAGCATCCCCGTCTCTCCCTTCCTCACCCGGCGCCCGCGGCGCGCGGATACAACCTAGGCGAGCCGGGCGGGGGAAGACCAGCATCCTTCGCGGGGGCGGGCGCGCCCGATCACGCGACCGATCACGCAACGGGTCACGGGGCGGCCGCGCCGGCGGGCGGCAGCAGCGCGTCGATCGCCCGCGCCAGCGCGACATCGCGGTCGGACAGCCCGCCGGCATCATGCGTCGTCAGCAGGATCTCCACCCGGTTCCACACATTGCTCCATTCGGGGTGGTGGTCCTGGCGTTCGGCCAGCAGCGCGACGCGCGCCATGAAGCCCCAGGCCTCGTTGAAGTCGCGGAAGCGGAAGCGCCGCGTGATGGCGTCGCGGCCCTCCGCCGGCTGCCAGTGCGGCAGCTCCGCGGCCAGGGCGGCGCGCGCCGCGGGGGACAGGGGGGTGGGATCGGCCATGGGGGTGACTCCTGGTTTGGCTTGACGGGGAAGGCGGGGCGGGCTGCAAGGCGGCATGACCCGATTCAGCCACCCGCCGACCATCGAAGACATCGTGGAGATGGCCGAACAGGCATTTTCCGCCATCCCCAAGGAACTGCGCGACCTCGTGCGCGGCGCCGCCATCGTGGTGGAGGAAGTGGCGGATGAGGAGACGGCGCAGGAGCTGGGCTTCGAAAGCCCCTGGGCGCTGACCGGCCTCTACCGCGGCACGCCGATGACGCAGAAGAGCGTCTTCGACACCCCGGCCGAGCCCGACAGCATCACGCTGTACCGGGAGCCGATCCTGCTGGAATGGGTGGAGACCGGGGAGGACCTGTTCCGCCTGGTCCGCAACGTGCTGATCC
Source organism: Falsiroseomonas ponticola (assembly GCF_016805305.1). Classification (GTDB taxonomy): domain Bacteria; phylum Pseudomonadota; class Alphaproteobacteria; order Acetobacterales; family Acetobacteraceae; genus Falsiroseomonas; species Falsiroseomonas ponticola. The sequence goes on from NZ_JAERQN010000008.1 coordinate 135,131, forward strand.
ATGAGATCGCGCACCATTTCGGCTTCTCCGACGAGGATATCGACCGGCTGGAAAGCGGCGACTGAGCATCCCGCAGGCGGGCGTTAACGGGCTGTCCCGCCGCGATTTTCCGCGTTTGGCGCGATCGGCGCCCCGGCATTAACCGCGCCGTTACCCGGGACCCGGCAGAACCTGCCCAGCCGACATGGTCGGCATGGAGCCGACCGACTGCATCGGCATGGGGATGGCAGGATGTCTCGCTGGGGTTCGGGTGCAGGATGCGCCGGGCCGGGCCGATGGGCCCGGCATGATGCGCCGCAGGGTGGCGCATGGGCGGGGTGATCGACCAGCTTCGTGCGCTGGGCGCCATGCGCCTCGCCGCCATGGCGGGGGTGGGGCTGGCGGTGCTGGGCCTGGTCGCCTGGCTCGCGCTCCGCGCGGCGGAACCGCCCATGGCGCTGCTCTATGGCGACCTCGACCCGCGCGATGCCGGCCAGGTGGTGCAGGCGCTGGACCGCGCGCGCATCCCCTATCGCCTGGCGGCCGGCGGCGCGCAGGTGCTGGTGCCGGAGGCGGAGGTGCCGCGCGTGCGGCTGATGCTGGCGCGGGATGGCCTGCCGGCCGGCGGCTCCGTCGGCTATGAGATCTTCGACCGTGGCGAGAGCCTGACCACCACCCCCTTCCAGCAGGACATCAACCGCGTCCGCGCGCTGGAAGGCGAATTGTCCCGCACCATCCGCGGCCTGGCCGGCGTGCGCACCGCGCGCGTCCACCTGGTGCTGCCGCGGCGGGAGCCCTTCTCGCGCGAGAGGGGGGAGGCGCAGGCGAGCGTCGTCATCGCCATGCAGGGCGCGCAGCGGCTGGACCGCGAAGGCGTGCAGGCGGTGCTGCACCTCGTCGCCGCCGCCGTGCCGGGGCTGCGGCCGCAGAACATCTCCATCGTGGACAGCCGGGGGGAGCTGATGGCCCGCGGCGGCCAGGCACTGACCGGCCCGGCCGCGGCCCAGACCGGGGAGGAACTGCGCCGCACCGCCGAGCTCCGCCTGGCGCGGGCGGTGGAGGACCTGCTGGAGCGCACGCTCGGCCCCGGGCGGGTGCGGGCGGAGGCCTCGGTCGAGATGGATTTCGACCGCGTGCAGACCACCGAGGAACGCTTCGACCCCGAGAACCAGGTGCCGCGCAGCACGCAATCCACCAGCGAGAACAGCCGCAGCGGCGAATCCGGCAACGTCTCCGTCGCCAACCAGCTGCCGGGCGCCGAAGCGCAGGCCGGCGGCAGCCAGACCCAGTCCTCCCGGTCGGAGGAGACGACGAATTTTGAGATCGGGCGGACCACGCGCAACACGCTGCGCGAACAGCCGGCGGTGCGCCGCCTGTCCGTCGCCGTGCTGGTGGACGGGGTGTGGGAGCCGCAGGCGAATAGCCCGCCGCAGTTCCGCGAACGCTCGGCCGAGGAGCTGCAGCGCATCGCCTCCCTCGTCCGCTCCGCCGTCGGCTTCAGCGAACAGCGCGGCGACCGCGTGGATGTGGTGAACCTGCGCTTCGCCGAGCCGCCGCCGCTGGACGCGCTGCCGGAGGGCTTCAGCATCCTCGGCCAGACCATCCCGCCCGCGCTGCTCGGGCGGCTGGCGGAGACGGCGATCCTGGCGCTGGTGGCGCTGGCGGCGATCCTGCTGGTGGGCCGCCCGATGGCCAACCGCCTGACGCTCGCGCTGATGCCCCAGCCCGCGCTGGCCGGCGCCGGGGCCGGGGAGGGTGCCGTCGCGATCGGCCCCGATGGCGCGCCCATCCCGCTGCCCGCGGGCGCCGGCGGCACCGCGCCTGACGGCACGCCCCTGCTGCCCGGCCAGGCGGCCGGGACCGGGGAGCCCGATGCGGACGGCATGGTGGATGTCGCGCGCATCGAAGGGCAGATGAAGGCCTCCGCCCTCGCCGCGCTCGCGCAGCTGATCGACCAGAACACCGATGCCAGCGTGCAGGTGATCCGCCGCTGGCTGGCGCCGGAGGATGCATCATGACGGGCGGAATGACCGGGCCCCAGAAGGCCGCGACGCTGATGCTGGCGCTGGGGGAGGAGCAGGCGGCCAAGATCTTCGGCCGGCTGCACGAGGATGAGATCCGCGACCTGTCGCTGGCCATGGCCGCGCTCGGCAATGTGGAGGCCGAGACGGTGGAGGAGGTGGTGCGGCAGTTCCGCACCCAGCTCGGCCAGGCCGGGCACCTCGTCGGTTCCTACGAGAGCACCGAGCGCCTGCTGCTGAAGACGCTGCCGAAGGAGCGCGTCATGCAGATCATGGAGGAGATCCGCGGCCCCGCGGGCCGCACCATGTGGGACAAGCTCGGCAACGTGAACGAGGCGGTGCTCGCGAACTACCTGAAGAACGAATACCCGCAGACCGTCTCCGTCGTGCTCTCCAAGGTCCGGCCCGACCATGCCGCGCGCGTGCTGGCGCTGCTGCCGGAAGGCTTCGCCATGGAAGTGGTGATGCGCATGCTGCGCATGGAGACGGTGCAGAAGGAGGCGCTGGAGGGCGTGGAGCGCACGCTGCGCATGGAGTTCATGTCGAACCTGGCGCGCGGGTCGCGGCGGGATGCGCATGAGGTCATGGCGGAGATCTTCAACAACCTCGACCGCGCCGCGGAAGGGCGCATCCTGTCGGCGCTGGAGGAACGGTCGCGCGAAAGCGCGGAGAAGATCCGCGCGCTGATGTTCACCTTCGACGACCTCCAGCGCCTGGACCAGCAGGGCATCCAGGCGCTGCTGCGCGCCGTGCCGAAGGACAAGCTGACGCTGGCGCTGAAGGGCGCGTCGGAGACGCTGCGCGACCTGTTCTTCCGCAACCTCTCCGAACGCGCCTCCAAGCTGCTGAAGGACGACCTGGCCGCGCTCGGCCCCGTCAAGCTGCGCGACGTGGACGAGGCACAGGCCGCGATCGTCGCCATGGCGAAGGACCTGGCGGCGCAGGGCCAGATCCAGATCGCCGACGGGCGCGATGACGAGATGGTGGCCTGATGCTCGCGCTGCGCCTGCCGGACCTGTCCAAGCCGCCGCCGCCACCGGCGCCCCCGCCCCCGCCGCCGCCGCCCGACCCGGCGCTGCTGGAGGCGATCCGCGCGGAGGCGGAGGAGGCGGGCCGCGCCATCGGCCATGCGGAGGGGCTGGCGGAGGGGCGCGCGATGCAGGCCGCCGCGCAGGAGGCCGCGATGCAGCGGGCGCTGGAGGCGATGGCGCGCGCGATGGATGGCGCGGCGGAGGCCGGGCGCCGCGTGGCGGAGGAATCCGCGGCGGCGCTGGCCTCGCTGCTGGCCCGCATGCTCGACCACCTGCTGCCGGGGGCCTGCGAACGCGCGGGCGCCGACATCGTGGCGCGGCTGGTGGTGCCGCTGCTGCCCGCGATCGCGGACCGGCCGGAGGCGGTGCTGCATGTGGCGCCGCCGCTGGTGGAGCAGCTTGCCGCCCGCATGCCGCCGGGCGGGCCGGCCGTGGTGGCGGATGCGGCGCTGGCGCCCGGGGATGCGCGCCTGGCGTGGCGGGATGGCGAACAGCTGGCCGACCTCGCGATGCGCCGCGCCGCGGTGGTGGAGGCGCTGCGCGCGGCGGGCGTCTGGGACGATGAGCAGGGAGAGAGCGCATGAGCGCCGATGATGGGTTCGAGGCCGTACCCGCGACCGAGGCGCAGCAGGGGGCCGGCAATGTCGGCGGGCCGCGTGACCTGGACGCGGTCTATGACATCCCGGTGCAGGTCAGCGCCGTGCTCGGCCGCGCGACCATGCAGGTCTCGCAATTGCTGAAGCTCGGCCGCGGCGCCGTGGTGGAGCTGGACCGCAAGCTGGGGGAGGCCGTGGACATCTACGTCAACAACCGCCTCGTCGCGCGCGGGGAGGTCGTGATGGTGGACGACAACCGGCTGGGCGTGACCATGACCGAGATCGTCAAGTCGGACCGGGGCGGCTGAGGCCATGGCCCGCCTCCTGATCATCGGTTCGCTGGAAGGGGAGCTTGGCGCCGCCGCCCGCGTGGCCATCGCGCGGGGCGCCAAGCTCGGCCATGCCGAGGGCGTCGCGGCGGGGCTGGAGCGGCTGCGCGCGGAAGGCGCCGACCTGGCGCTGGTGGACCTGCGGCACGACGTGGCCTGGCTGGTGCAGGCCATGGCGGCGGAACGCATCGCCTGCCCCGTGGTGGCCTGCGGCCGCGCCGAGGATGGCGACGCCGCGGTGCGCGCGATCGAGGCGGGCGCGCGGGACTTCCTGCCGCTGCCGCCGGATGCGGACCTCATCATCGCCATGCTGCAGGCCGCCGGCGCGGCGCCGTCGCGGGACGGGCCCATCGCGCGCGACCCGGCGATGACCACGCTGCTGGCGCGCGTCGCGCAGGTGGCCCGCGCGGAGGCTTCCGTGCTGCTGACGGGCGAATCCGGCACGGGGAAGGAGGTGCTGGCGCGCCACCTGCACGCGACGTCGCGCCGCGCGCGCGGCCCCTTCGTGGCGCTGAACTGCGCCGCGCTGCCGGAGGCGCTGCTGGAGAGCGAGCTGTTCGGCCATGAGAAGGGCGCCTTCAGCGGCGCCGTCGCCATGCGCAAGGGCAAGTTCGAACAGGCCGAAGGCGGCACACTGCTGCTGGACGAGATCGGGGAGATGGACCCGCGCCTGCAGGCCAAGATCCTGCGCGTGATCCAGGAGCGGGAGGTGGATCGCCTCGGCGGCGGCGCGCCCATCAAGGTGGATGTGCGGCTGCTGGCGGCGACGCATCGCGACCTGGCGCAGGAAGTGGCGAAGGGGCGGTTCCGGGAGGACCTCTATTTCCGCCTCAACGTCATCGCGCTGCGCATCCCGCCGCTGCGCGAGCGCCCCGCGGACATCCTGCCGCTGGCCGAGCATTTCGCCCTGCACTACGCCCGCGCCAACGGGCTGCCGGAACGCGCGCTGTCGCCGGTGGCGAGGGAGGCGCTGCTGTCCCATGCCTGGCACGGCAATGTGCGGGAGCTGGAGAACACGATCCACCGCGCCGTGCTGCTGGCGGAGGGGCATGAGATCGGGCCGGAGGCGATCGAGCTGACGCGCCGCGCCGTGGTGGCGGAAGCCCCGCCGGCCATGCCGGCCGCCACCCCCGCCGCCGCCGCCCCGGCCAACCGCATCGCGCCCCTGGTCGGGCGGCGGATGGAGGATGTGGAGCGCGACCTGATCCTGGAGACGCTGTCCCACTGCCTCGGCAACCGCACGCGGGCGGCGGAGATCCTCGGCATCTCCATCCGCACGCTGCGCAACAAGCTGCAGGACTACCGCGCGGCGGGGCTGCCGGTGCCGCCGGCGCCGGGCCAGATGCTGCCGGGCCAGCCGGCGCCCCCCCTGCCGGTCGCGGTCTGACCCTTGGCCGGAATCACGCTGCCTTCCTGGATGGGGCGCGCGCGGCCTTCGGGCGACGTGGCGCTGGGCCTTGGCGTCGTCATGCTGGTGGCGGTGCTGGTGGTGCCGCTGCCCACCTGGCTGCTGGATGCGGGGCTCGCCATCTCCATCACCGCCTCGGTCCTGGTGCTGATGGTGTCGCTGTTCATGCAGCGGCCGCTGGACTTCACCAGCTTCCCGACCGTGCTGCTGCTGACGACGCTGCTGCGCCTGTCGCTGAACGTCGCGACGACGCGCGCGATCCTGACCCATGGGCATGAGGGTCCGCAGGCCGCGGGGCATGTCGTCTCCGCCTTCGGCGGCTTCCTGATGGGCGGCGACGTGCTGGTGGGCCTGATCGTCTTCGCCATCCTGCTGGTGGTGAACTTCGTCGTCGTCACCAAGGGTTCCGGCCGCATCGCGGAAGTGGCGGCGCGCTTCAGCCTGGACGCCATGCCGGGCAAGCAGATGGCGATCGATGCCGATCTCTCGGCCGGCGTGATCACGGAGGAACAGGCCCGCATCCGCCGCAAGGAGCTGGAGGAGGAGAGCGGCTTCTACGGCGCCATGGATGGCGCGGCGAAGTTCGTCCGCGGCGATGCCATCGCGGGCCTCATCACCACGCTCATCAACCTGCTGGCCGGCATCGCCATCGGCACGCTGCGCCAGGGCCTGCCCTTCGGGGAGGCGGTCTCCACCTTCTCCATCCTGACGGTCGGCGACGGGCTGGTGGGGCAGATCCCGTCCCTGCTGGTCTCCATCGCCGCCGGCATCGTCGTCACCAAGGGCGGCGTCGAGGGGCGCGCGGACCAGGCGCTGGCGCTGCAGCTGGGCGGCGCCAAGCCGCTCGCGCTCGCGGCCGGGGCGGCGGTGCTGATGGCGCTGATGCCGGGCATGCCGATGATCCCCTTCCTGGCGCTGGCCGGCGCCGCGGCCTGGGGCGCGAAGGCGCAATGGGACGCGGAGCGCGCCGCCGCCGCGCGCGCCAATGCGCCGCCGCCGCCGCCCGGGGAACCGCCGGCGAGCGACGCGCTGAAGATGGACCTGCTGCGCCTCGAACTCGGCTACGGGCTGCTGTCGCTCGCCGCCGGCGATGCGCCGCGGCTGTCGGAGCAGATCCGCACGCTGCGCAAGACCACGGCGCAGGAACTGGGCTTCGTGCTGCCCAGCGTGCGCATCCAGGACAACCTGCAACTGCCGCCCGATACCTATGTGATCCGGGTGAAGGAGATCGAGGCCGGGCGCGGCGCGCTGAAGCCGCCGCTGCACCTGGCGATCGACCCTTCCGGCAACCCGCCCGCGCTGCCCGGCGAACGCGTGCAGGAACCCACCTTCGGCCTGCCCGCCGCCTGGATCGAGGAAGTGCGGCGGGAGGAAGCGCTGGCGATGGGCTGCACGGTGGTGGATGCCGCCGGCGTGCTGGCGACGCACCTGACCGAGGTGACGCGCGAGAACATGGCGGAGATGCTGTCCTTCGCGGAGACGCAGAAGCTGATCGACGAGCTGGCGGTGGAGCACAAGCGCCTGGTCTCCGACCTCATCCCCGGCCAGGCGAGCCTCGGCACCGTGCAGCGCGTGCTGCAGGCGCTGCTGGCGGAACGCGTTTCCATCCGCGACCTGCCGACGATCCTGGAAGGGATGCAGGAAGCGGTGGCGGGCGGCGCGCGCAGCCTGGGCCCCATGCTGGCGATGGTGCGCACGCGCCTCGCGCGGCAGATCAGCGACGCGGCGCGCGGGCCCAATGGCTACATCCCGATCATCGCGCTGGCGAATGAATGGGAACAGGCCTTCCAGGAAGCGCTGATCGGGCCCGGGGAGGAGAAGCAGCTCGCCATGGCGCCGTCGAAGCTCTCGGCCTTCATGGGCGCGCTGCGCGCGGCCTTCGACGCGGCCAGCAATGCGGGCGAACCGGCGGTGCTGGTGTGTTCCGGCACCATCCGCGCGCATGTCCGCGCCGTGGTGGAACGCTTCCGGCCCTCGACCAGCGTGCTGGCGCATACGGAAATCCACGCCCGCGCGCGCATCCGCACCATCGGCACGGTGCAGGCGGCGGTGACGGCATGAGGCTGCGCGTGATCCGCGCCGCGCGGATGTCGGATGCCATGGCGCAGCTGCGCGCGGAGATGGGGGAGGATGCCGTGCTGCTCTCCACCCGCCGCGTCAATGGCGGGGTGGAGATCACCGCGGCGCAGGAACAGGATGACGAACCGCTGGTCATCGCGCCGGAAGCCGCGGCCCCGTCCCGCGCCATCCCGGCGGAACTCGCGCGGCACAACCTGCCGGCGGAGCTCGCGGCGCGGCTGGCGGAGGGGCGGCTGGCCGGCGCGCTGGCGCAGGTGCTGTCCTTCCTGCCGCTGCCGGCCCATGGGGGGCCGCTGCTCTTCGTCGGGCCGCCGGGCGCGGGCAAGACGCTGAGCGTCGCCAAGCTGGCGACGCGGCTGGTGATGGCGGGCACGCCGCCGCTGCTGGTGACGGCGGATGGGCGGCGCGCCGGCGCCACGGAACAGATCGCCGCCTTCGCCCGGGTGCTCGGCCTGCCGCTGGCGGTGGCCAGCGGGCCGGCGGCGCTGGGCAAGGCGGTGGGGCGGCGGGCGGAGGGCCAGGCGGCGCTGGTGGACATGCCGGGCTGCGATCCCTTCAGCCCGGCCGCCGCACGCGGCCTGGCGGCGCTGCTGGCGGCGGCGCAGGGCACGCCGGTGCTGGTGCTGCCGGCGGGGATGGATGCGGAGGAAGCGGCGGAAACCGCCCATGCCTTCCGGCTGTTGGGCTGCCGGCATCTGCTGCCGACGCGCCTCGATGCCGCGCGGCGGCTGGGGGGCGTGCTGGCCGCGGCGGCGGCCGGGCTGGCGCTGACCGAGGCCGGGATCGGCCCGGATGCGGTGGGGGGGCTGGAGACGCTGACGCCCGAACGACTTGCCGCGCGCCTCGCCGCGCCGGCCGACAGGGAGACTGCGCCATGAGTGCGGCGCCGATGACGAAGCCCGGCCGCGTGATCGCCATCGCCTCCGGCAAGGGGGGCGTGGGCAAGACCTGGCTGGCCATCACGCTCGCCCAGGCGCTGGCGCAGGCGGGGCGGCGGGTGGTGCTGATGGATGCGGATCTGGGCCTGGCCAATGTCGATGTGCAGCTTGGCCTGAAGGCGGGGATGGACCTCGGCAGCGTGGTGGCGGGTGCGCCGCCGGAGCAGGCGGCCATCCCCCTGCCCGCCGGCTTCCACCTGTTGCCGGGGCGGTCCGGCACCGGCGCCCTGGCCGGCCTCTCGGGCGCGGCGCTGGAGGCGGCGACCAGCCTGCCGCGGCGGCTCGCAGCCGGGTGGCAGGAGGTGGTGGTGGATATCGGCGCGGGGGTGGAGGCGCCGCAGCGCCGCCTGGCCGCGCAGGCGGACCTGCTGCTGGTGGTGGCGACCGAGGAGCCGACCAGCCTGACCGACGCCTATGCCGTGCTGAAGCTGCACGCGCAGGATGCGCCGCGGGCGGAGGCGCGGCTGGTGGTGAACCTCGCCGCCGGCGCGGCATCCGGCCAGGCGACGCATGCGACGCTGGATGCCGCCGCACGGCGCTTCCTGGGCCGCGCCGTGCCGCTGGCGGGCGTCATCCGGCGGGATGCCAAGGTGCCGGATGCCATCCGCCACCAGACGCCCCTGCTGACGCGCCATCCCGGCAGCGCGGCGGCGAAGGACGTGGCGGCGCTGGCGCGGGGGCTGGGCTGAGGGGCGGGCGCCCCGGTCAGAACCGGATCTGCGTCCCCACATAGACGGTGCGGCCCTGGCCGTTGCCGTTGGTGCTGAGGAAGGGCGTATAGGCCTCGTCCAGCAGGTTGGTGACGCGGGCATTGACCTCGACCGCCGGGGTCACCTGGTAGGTCGCGAACAGGCCGAGCAGGTTGTAGGACTTGCCCCCCTCCCGCGCCTGCGCGGCGGTGAAGCTGGCGTTGGAGCCGGCGACGAGGCCCGCGGAGACATGGTCCCAGCGCGCGCCGAGCGTCAGCTTCTCATCCAGGAAGCGCGCGCCGCCGCGCAGCGAGACCACGTCATCCGGCGTGTACTGGCTGGCGCCGAGCCCCGGGAGCTGGCTCGGCAGGCGGGAATTGGTGTGGGTGTAGCTCAGGCTGGCGAAGACGATGCGCGGATCGTAGCTGATCTCGGCCTCGAACCCATCGACCTTGGCGGTGCCGGCGACGTTCTGGAACTGGTAGACGCGGCTGGCGCTGACATAGGCGGCGGCGATGTAGTCCTCGACATCCATCATGAAGTAGTTGAGCCGCGCGCTGAACAGGTCGTTCGGCCGCAGCAGCCCGCGCTGGCGGATGTTCACGCCGAATTCCCAGCCCTGCTGCGTTTCCGGCCGCAGGTTCGGATTGGGGATGTAGGAGCTGGAGACGGTGCCGGGATGGTCGCCGCCCAGCATCGTCTCCTGCAGCGTCGGCGCGCGCATGGACCGCGACCAGGTGACGTAGGGCTGCAGCCAGTCCGTGACATTGACCGCGAGCGTCAGCTTCGGATCGACGGAACCCTGGGAGATGTCCACGTCATAGGCGCCGTAGCGGGTGCTGAGCACGCCGGAGCCGCTGAGCGCATAGTGGTTGTAGCGCAGCGCCGGCGTCAGATCGACGATGCCGTAGCTGAAGGTGTTCTCGGTGAAGAGGCCGAGGAGCGAGCTGCTGCCCTCCCCCGGATTGACGCCGCCATTGCGGGAGGTGACGTCGTCGTGGAAGTACTCGATGCCGGTCGTGCTGCGCACGCGCACGGGGCCGAGGTTGAAGCGCGCGACGTTGCTGGCATCGAAGCCCGTGCCGGCATCCTCGATGACGCGGCCGATCGCGGTGCCGCTGCCGCCGGTGTACTTCATGGACAGGTCGTTGCGGTAGGCGTTGATGCGCAGGTCGACCAGCGGGTTGCCGGGGTTGTAGCGGTAGTTCGCGGTCAGCGTGCGGTTCTCCACCGTCTGGCGGTAGGAGTTGGCGAAGAAGTCGTTGTCGTAGAAGACACCGCCGAGCGAGAGGGTGTGGCCGCCACCGAAATCGATGGTGGTGCGCAGCAGGCCGGAGAGCAGGTCCTGCCCCGAGCCGGCGACGCTGCGGCCATCGCCGTCATGATAGTTGTCGGAGTTGCGGCGGCTGATGGCGCCGACGATGCCGATATTCTCCGCCCGCGCGCCGGCGGCCAGCATCTCCTGGAAGCCGACGCCGTTGCTGCCCCAGGACAGGCGCGCCAGGGCGCCACGGGCATGGCCGGCGGCCACGACATCGTCCACATCGAGGGTGCGGAAATTCACCCGCCCCGCCAGGGCGCCGCCGCCGATGCCGGGGACGGCGCCGCGCGAGACGTCCACATCGGCCAGCAGGTTCGGATCCACATAGGTGAAGCCGGCGGCCTCATGGCTCGTGAAGCGGAAGCTCTGCCGCACGCCGTCGATCGACATGTTGACGGGGCCGGAACCCTCGAAGCCGCGGATGTTCATCGCGAAGCCGGGCTGCTGCGCGGAGTCGCGGGTGAAGACGCCGGGCAGCGTGCGCAGCAGGTCATCGAGGTTGGCCGCGCCTTCGAGGTTGAGGCGATCCCGGCCCACGCTGCTGGTATTGGCGGCGGGGTCCGGTTCCGTGACGACGACGGGGCTGAGCTGGAAGGCCCCGGCCTCCTGCGCCCTGGCGCCCGGCACGAGGGCAAGCACGAGGCCCATGGCGGTGCCCGCCATGAGCGACTGGGTGAAGGATGGCATGTCGCGATCTCCGTCCTGCCCTGGGCGGGGCCCAGCGGCTGATCCATCAGGGGCGTCCCTGGCTGGTCGCGGCCAAGGGCCACGGCGCGGGCTGGGTAGCGCCGGCGGCTCTAATGCAAATGCGAATGACTCGCAATCGCATTACTTGACGGGCGCATGGCAATCCGTGACGAACTGCAACCGCCGGCGCGGGCGGCCTCGGCCGCCGGGCAGCGTCACGGCCGGCGGAACAGGAACAGCACGCCCGCCACCGGCGCGCCCTTCTCCTCCCGCAGCACCGTCTCCTCCCGCGCCAGCGGCACCAGGCCGGCGTCGCGGGCCAGGGCCTCCACATGCGCGGGGTCGTGGCGGTAGCGGAGGCCCTGGCCCAGCGCATAGGCCGCGCCCTCCCCCTTCTCGATGCTGAAGGCGGCCAGGCCCCGCGGGCGGAGCGCTGCGGCGATGCCGGCGAGCGCGGGGCCGAGGTCGCCCAGGTAGTTCAGCACATCCGCCGCCGCCACCAGGTCGAAGGCCCCGCGATGGCCGGGCAGCCAGGCCAGCAGGTCGGCCTCGTGCAGCGCGTCGTAGAGGCCCCGCTGCCTGGCCTCCGCCAGCATGCGCGGGGACAGGTCCAGCCCCTCCAGCCGCGTCGCCATGGGCTTGAGGGGGATGCCCGAGAGGCCCGTGCCGCAGCCGAGGTCGAGCACCCGGCCGGGGCCGGAGCCCGCCCGCGCCACCAGCGCCGCCAGCAGCCCCGGGGTGCGGTAGCCGAGCCGCCCTTCCAGGTCCTGGTCGAAGCGGGGGGCGTAGAGGTCGAAGAGGTCCCGCACATAGGCGGCCGGGGCGCGGTCGGGCACCGCCTCCGCCCCCAGCGCCGCCAGCAGGAAGCGCGCCTGGGCGGCAAGGGCGGGGTCGAGGCCGGGGATGGCCAGCGCCCGCCGCGCGGCTTCCGCCGCGCCATCCTGCCCGGCCTCCCGCAGCGCATGGGCCAGCGCGATCCAGGGCTCCGGCGTGGCGGGGGCCAGCTCCGCGGCGCGGCGCAGCGGCGCGATGGCGCCGGCGGCATCGCCCATGGCGCAGAGCACCTGGCCGAGGTTGCGCAACGCCACCGGGTCCGCCGGCCGCAGGGCGAGGGCGGCGCGCAGCGTCTCCGCCGCCTCCGCCAGGCGCCCGGCCTCCGCCAGCGCGCCGCCGCGGCTGGCCAGGAAGACGGGGCTGCGGGGCTGGCGGGCCAGGGCCTGGGCGGACAGGGCCAGGGCGGCCGGCAGGTCGCCCCGCTGCCGCGCGGCCACGCCCAGCAGATTCAGCGCATTGGCGTCATCCGGGCGGAGCTTGAGGACGCGGCGATACAGCCGCTCCGCCATCGCGATCTCCCCCTTCGCATGGCGGGCGGCGCCTTCGCGCAGCAGGTCATCGGGCGATGCTTGCGCCAAGGCCCCGTCCCCCGCGATGCTGTGGGCACATGTTCACATCCATCCATTCGCTCGTGCGGCCGGGACGGGACCTTCGGGTGGATTTCATCCGCGGCCTCGCCCTGTGGTTCATCTTCATTGACCACACCCCTGGCAATCTGCTGGGCCAGATGACATTGCGCAACGTGGCCTTCTGCGACGCGACCGAGGGATTCGTCCTGCTGGCGGGCTACGCCGCCGGCATCGCCTATGGCCGGCTGCTGGAGCGGGAGGGCTGGGCGCATGCCGCGGCGCGGGTCGCGGGGCGGGTCGGCACGCTCTATGTCGCGCATATCTTCCTGTTCGTGGTGTTCACGGCGCAGGTCGGCTTTTCCGCCGCGGCGCTGGACCAGGCCGCCTATCTCGACGAACTGCAGCTCGACCCCTTCGGGGCCGAGCCCTACCGCGCGATGCTGGAGGCGCTGCTGCTGCGCTACCAGCCCGCCTTCCTCGACATCCTGCCGCTCTACATCGTCGTGCTGGCGATGTTCGCGGTGGCGCTGCCGCTGATCAACCGCCCCGCCTGGCTGCTGGCGGCCTCCGTCGCGCTCTACGCCGCCGCGCGGCTGCTGGAATGGGCGCCGCCGTCCTGGACCGGGTCGGGCTGGTTCTTCAACCCGCTGGCCTGGCAGCTGCTGTTCGCCATCGGCGTGGTGCTGGGGCGGGCGGACCCGCAGGCGCTCGCCCGGCGCTTCCCCTGGAACCGCTGGCTGGCGGTGCTGGCGGTGCTGCTGCTGCTGGCGGCGGCGGTGCTGCTGAACCTGACCTGGCATGGCCCGGCGCGGGGGTGGGAGCCGCCGGAATGGCTCGCCGCCTGGCTCGCGGGCGTGGACAAGACCGGGTTGCACCCGGTGCGCGTCGCCTCCGTGCTGCTGATGGCCTGGCTGGTGGCGCATTGGTTGCCGGCCGGCGCGCGCTGGCTGAACGGGCCGCCGGCCGCGCCCTTCGTGCTGATGGGGCAGCAGGGGCTGGCGGTGTTCTGCGCCGGCATCTTCCTGTCCTTCCTCGGCCGGCTGGCGCTGGAACTCGCCTCCGGCGGCTGGGTGCAGGCGGCGGTGAACCTGGCCGGGCTGGCGGCGCTGGTCGTCGTCGCCGTCGTCTCCGCCTGGTATGGCGGGGAGGGCAAGCGCCGGAAGCCCGCCGCCGCCTTGCCGGCCACGGCGCAGGCGGCTACGCCTTGAGCCCCATGGCCCGCATGCGCACCCTGCTGCGGCCGGCGCTGGTCCTGGCCGCGATCCTGCTTCCGCCCGGCATGGCCGGGGCGGAACCCGCCGGCTGTTCCGCGCCGCCGGAGGCGATGGAGGCCGCGCCCCTGCCCGGTTCCGTCGCCGCCCTGTCCCGCGGCACGCTGCGGGTGATGGTGGTGGGCAGCGCCTCCACCCAGGGGGGCGGCACCTCCGGCCCCGCCGCCACTTGGCCGGAGAGGCTGGACAAGGTGCTGGGCGCCCGGGTCGCGCCGGCCACGGTGCAGGTTTCCGTCTATGGCGGCCGCGGCACCACGGCGGCGGACCACGCCCGCATCATCGCCGACCAGGCGCCGCGGCTGCGGCCGCACCTCATCATCTGGCAGCTCGGCACGGTGGAGGCCGCGCGCGGCCTGCCGCCGGACGAGATGGTGGAGGCGGTGCAGGACAGCGTGGCGCGGCTGCGCGCCAGCCGGGGCGAACGCACCGACGTGGTGCTGGTGGACCCGCAATTCAGCCGCTTCTTCCGCGCCAATGCGGATGTCGAGACCTATCGCGACCGCATGCGCCTGGCGGCCGCGGCCTCCGGCGCCCAGCTGTTCAGCCGCTGGACCATCATGAAGCACTGGGCGGAGACGGACCGGCTGGACCTGGAACGCGCCGCGCGCGCCGACCGCGTGGCGACGGCGGACCAGCTGCATGACTGCCTGGCGCGGGCGCTGACGCAGTTCATCCTGCAGGGCACGCTGCGCGGGCCGCGGGACCGGCCGCCGGGAGAGAGGCCGGCCGGCGAAAGGCCGTGACGCCACCGCGCCGGCTGCCCTATCCTGCCGGCGCCATGGCGATCGAACCGCACCTGCCTGCGCTGCGCCGCTATGCCAGGGCTGCCATGGGCAGCAGCCGCCTCGGCGATGCCGTGCTGGCGGGCTGCCTGCCCCGCCTGGCGCGGGAAGCGCGGGACCGGGATGGCCTGCTGCGGGGCCTGATCGCCGCGCTGGATGGCGGCAGCCTGGCGCGCATGGCCGCCCCGGGCGACCTGCCCGGCGCCATCGCCCGCCTGCCGCCCCTGCCCCGCCACGCGCTGCTGCTGACGCTGCTGGAACAGCTGCCGGCCGACCATGCCGCCCTGCTGCTGGGCGTGACGCCCGGTGAGGTGGCGGAGGCGCTGGCCCAGGCGCGCGGCGCGCTGGCGCCGCTGCGGCCGGCGCGGATCCTCATCATCGGGGATGGGCGCGGCACGCTGGCGCAACTCGTCCAGGGCCTGGGCCATGCGGTCTGCGCCCAGGTGGCGAATGAGGATGCGGCCTGGCAGGCCGCCGCCCGCACCCGGCCCGACCTGGTGCTGGCGGAAGCCGCCCTGCCGGATGGCGGCTGCGGGCTGGCGGCCGTGCAGCGCATCGCCGCGAATGACGCCGTGCCGGTGGTGCTGGTGGGGGAGGATGCGCTGGCGGCGCATGGCTTCCCGCTGCTGCGCCGGCCCTGGCGGGCGGAGGCGCTGCGCCACGCGATCGGACGGGCATTGAGGGGACGACATGGGCGGGCGGGGTAAGGGCGGCGTCGCCGGGCCGGGGGCGGAACCCGAACGCCCCCCGGACGCTTGCAGCGACATGAGCGCCCATCTTCACAGCCCCGCCGCGTCCGCGCCGCCGGCGCCCGCCATGGCGGGCCCGGATGCCGCGTTCGACCGCTGGCTGCGGCAGGAGCTCTCCCGCCTCTATGATTCCGCGCTGTCGGAGCCGGTGCCGCCGGAATTGCTGCGGCTGCTGGAGGAGGGCGAGAAGCCCCGGTAGGCGTCAGTCCAGCGCCGCGCGCAGCGCATCCCGCGCGCGGGAGAGGCGGGACCGCACGGTGCCGACCGGAATGCCCAGCACCTGCGCCGCCGCCGCATAGTCCATCCCCTCCACCACCACGAGCCACAGCGCCTCCCGCTGCATCGGCGGCAGGCGGAGGAAGGCGGCGGCGACATCGGTCATGGCGTGCCGCTCCTCCTGCCCGCCGGAGACGGGGATGGCCTGCCCGGCCTCGTCATCCAGCGGCGAGAAGCGGCGCAGGCGCCGCAGCTCCGCGTTCCGCGCATTGCGGAGGATGACGAAGAGCCAGGCGCGCAGATTCGTCCCCGGCGAGAACTGGGCCCTGGCGCCGATGGCGCGCAGCACCGTTTCCTGCACCAGGTCGTCGGCCGCGTCCGCGGGACGGATCAGGACGCGCGCGAAACGCCGCAGCCGCGGTATCTCGGCGGCCACGGCCGC
Source organism: Falsiroseomonas ponticola (assembly GCF_016805305.1). Taxonomy (GTDB): domain Bacteria; phylum Pseudomonadota; class Alphaproteobacteria; order Acetobacterales; family Acetobacteraceae; genus Falsiroseomonas; species Falsiroseomonas ponticola. The sequence continues at coordinate 151,072 of NZ_JAERQN010000008.1, forward strand.
GGCGAAGGCATCGGCCGCCGTTCCACACCCCTGTTGCTCAGCCACGCGGCGTTCCCGTCTCCTCGGTTCCCGCGATGAACGCGGGAAGCGGGCCGGCGGGCGATCAACGGATGCGTGCGCTTGAACAACGTTTTGTCACCGCAAACCGAATCAACGCGTAACGTCAGAAAAGACCTTCGATCCTGCCGTCGGGATCGAGGCCGATGGTCTCCGCCGCAGGGCGGCGCGGCAGGCCGGGCATGGTCATGATCTCCCCGCACACCGCGACGACGAAGCCGGCGCCGGCGGAAAGCCGCACGTCGCGCACCGGCAGCACATGGCCCGTGGGCGCGCCGAGCGCGGTCGGATCCGCGCTGAAGGAATACTGCGTCTTCGCCACGCAGACCGGCAGGTTGCCGAAACCCTCCTGTTCCCAGCGCGCGAGCTTCTGCAGCACCGGCGCGGGGAAGGAGACATCGGCGGCGCGATAGACCTCCTTCGCAATCGTCCGGAGCTTGTCGGCCAGTGGCATGGCATCGGGGTAGAGCGGCTGGAAGCGCGCAGCGCCGGAGGCGATGCGCGCCTGCACCGCCCGCGCCAGCTCCTGCGCGCCCGCCGCGCCATCGCCCCAATGCGTGCAGAGGATGGCCTGGGTGTCGAGCCGCGCCATGGCGGCGCGGATGGCCTCGATCTCCGCCGGCGTGTCGCTGGTGAAGCGGTTCAGCGCGACGACGACGGGCACGCCGAATTTGTGGACGTTCTCGACATGGCGGGCGAGGTTCACCACGCCGCGCTCCACCGCCGCCACATCCTCCCGCCCCAGGTCGGACTTGGCCACGCCGCCATGCATCTTCAGCGCGCGCACGGTGGCGACGATGACGCAGCAGGCGGGGCTGAGGCCGGCCATGCGGGCCTTGATGTCGAAGAACTTCTCCGCGCCGAGGTCGGCGCCGAAGCCCGCTTCCGTGACGACGACGTCCGAGAGGCCGAGGCCGAGCCGCGTCGCGACCAGGCTGTTGCAGCCATGCGCGATGTTCGCGAAGGGCCCGCCATGCACCAGGGCGGGCGAGCCCTCGATGGTCTGCACCAGGTTGGGGGAGAGCGCATCGCGCAGCAGCGCGGCCATGGCGCCATCCGCCTTCACGTCCCGCGCCGTCACCGCCGTGCCGTCGCGGCGCCGGCCGACGATCATGCGGCCCAGGCGTTCCTGCAGATCCTGCAGGTCCCGCGCCAGGCAGAAGACGGCCATGACCTCGCTGGCCACGGTGATGTCGAAGCCATCCTCCCGCAACACGCCCTGGCTCGCGCCGCCCATGCCGACGACGCAATCGCGCAGGTTGCGGTCGTTCATGTCCATGGCGCGGCGCCAGGTGACGCGGCGCGGGTCGAGGCCGAGTTCGTTCCCCCAATAGAGGTGGTTGTCCACCATGGCGGAGAGCAGGTTGTTGGCGCTGGTGATGGCGTGGAAGTCGCCGGTGAAATGGAGGTTGATGTCCTCCATCGGCAGCACCTGGGCATAGCCGCCGCCCGTCGCGCCGCCCTTGACCCCGAAGCAGGGGCCGAGCGAGGGCTCCCGCAGGCAGATCATCGTCTTGGTGCCGAGGCTGTTCAGCGCATCGCCGAGGCCGACCGTCGTGGTCGTCTTGCCCTCCCCCGCCGGCGTCGGGCTGATGCCGGTGACGAGGACGAGGGCGCCGGGTGGGCGTGCGGAGGCTTCGGCAACGAAGGCCGTGCCGATCTTCGCCTTGTACTTGCCATAGGGTTCCAGCGCCTCATCCGGGATGCCGGCGCGGGCCGCGATCTCCTGGATCGGGCGGAGCGTCGCCTTGCGGGCGATCTCGAGGTCGGTGGCCATGGCCTGGCGATTCCCCCTGGCGGTGACGGTCCGCGCCTCATGACGCGAAGGTTGATTGCCTGCAAGACGGCGGCCGCCCATCTCCGCGGGCATGTCCAGCCCCTGCATCGATGCCTGCCGCCATGACGAGGAAACCGGCTTCTGCCTGGGCTGCGGGATGACCCGCAAGGACCGCAAGCATTGGAAGCGGGAGAAGGAGCGGCGCGCAGAGATCCGCGCCGCCCTGCCCGGCCGCCTGTCCCTGCTGGCGGCTTCGGGCAACCCCGTGGGGGAAGCGGCGCGGAAGAAGAAGAAGCGCTAGGCTAGCGGTCCACCACCAGCAGGTCCTGGAAGCCGGCGGTCAGGCGTTCGCCGCCGCCGGGGCGGGCCACCACCACATCCTCCGTCCGGGCGCTGAAGCTGGTGGGCTGCAGGATGCTGGGCTCCACCGTGAACATCATGCCCTCCCGCAGCACGGTCGTGTCGCCCTTGGTCAGGAAGGGCGGCTCATGCACGTCCCAGCCGATGCCATGGCCCAGGCGGTGGCGGAAATTGGGGCCGTAGCCCGCATCCTCGATCACCTTCCGCGCGATGGCGTCCACCTGTTCGCAGGTGGCCTCCCCCACCTTCAGCGCGGCGATGCCGGCGCGCTGCGCCTCGATCACCAGCGCATGCACCTTGACCTGCTCGGCGGAGGGCTCGCCGAAATGCACGGTGCGGCCGTAATCGTAGCAGAGCCCGCCATGGGAGGCGCCGAAATCGAACAGGACGGAGACCGGGCTCTCGATCCGGCGCTTCCAGGAATCGAGCCGCCGGCCGAGCATCAGCGGGTGGTTCGGCCCGCTGTTGTAGAGCGTCGTCGTGAAGGTGGGGCCGAGGCTGTCCTGCCGCTTCATCTGGTAGTCGATCTCGGCGACCACATCGAGTTCGGTCATGCCGAAGCGCAGTTTAGGCAGCATTTCCGCGAAGGCCGCCTCGGTGCGCCGACCGGCCTCCCGCATCAGCGCGATCTCCTCATCCGACTTGATGAGGCGGAGTTCGCGGATGATGGCGGTGGCGGAGCAGAAGACGGCGTCGGGCAGCAGCTGCTGGATGTGCACGACGCTGTCGGCATGGGCGCGGTCGCTGACCGCGATGCGCGGGCGCGCGGGCAGCTTGAAGCGGTCGATCAGTTCCCGCACCAGGGCGGCCGGATCGTCCCAATCGCCCAGCACGCGAAGCTCCGTGCCGGGGGGCGCGCCGCGGCCGCCGAACTCCGCCGTCATGCGCGGCAGGGCCAGCACCGGCGGATGGCCCGGCGCCACCCAGGCGCCTTCCAGCCAGTCGCCGGGATGCAGCGTGACGCCATACTTCGGGATGTCGCGGGCGATGCCGAAGAGATAGTGGAGGTCGGTGCTCAGCGGGATGAAGGCGAGGTCCGCGCGGCCCCCCAGCAAATCCTGGAAGGCCGGCACGCGGTCTGCGGCAACGGGCATCGTGTCAGTCCACCGTCGCGCCGGAAGCGATGACGAGGGGCCGCCAGGTCTCGACCTCCTGCGCCACGAAGGCCTGCGCCTCCGCCCCGAAGCGCGTGCCGGGATCGATGGCGAGCTGGCGGTAGCGCTCGATGATCTGCGGCAGTTCCAGCACCTCCTTCAGCACGGCGGCGAAGCGGTCCTGGATGGGCTTGGGCGTCGCGGCGGGCATGGCCATGCCGGCCCAGCCTTCGGCCACCAGGCCAGGGAAGCCATGCTCCACGAAGGTCGGCATGTCCGGGAACAGGGGCTGGCGCGTCGGGCCGGTGATGCCGATGCCCTTGATCTGGCCGTTGCGCATCAGCCCGACGGAGGCCGCGATGCCATCCAGCGTCACGGGCACCACGCCCGCCACCACGTCGTTCACCGCCTGGGCGCCGCCGCGATAGGGGATGTGCTGCAATTCGATGTTCGCGACCTGCGCGAAGCGCAGCATGAAGAGATGCGGCAGGGAGCCGACGCCCGACGTCGCATAGGCGATGCCCGGCCGCGCGCGGGCGGCGGCGGCCAAATCCCCGGGATTGGCGAAGGGCGCGTTGTTGTTCGCCATCAGCGCGTAGTAGCCGGACTGGATCATGCCGACATGCGCGAAGCTGCGCACGGGGTCCCAGGTGATGCGGCCGCGATAGAGCGTGCTGCCGACCGAGAAGGCGCTGATGGCCGACAGCAGCACGGTGTAGCCATCCGGCGCCGCATCCGCGACGACGCCGGTGCCGAGCGTGGCGCCGGCGCCGGGCCGGTTCTCCAGCACGAAGGGCTGGCCGAGGCGGGGCGCCATCTGCTCCGTCAGCAGCCGCGCCAGCACGTCCGTGGAGCCGCCCGGGCCGAAGGGGACGATCAGGCGGATCGGCCGGTTCGGCCAGGGCGCCTGGGCCAGCGCGGGCGCCGCCAGAAGCGCGCCGGCGGTGCCGAGCAGCGCGCGGCGGGGAAGGAGGGTGCGGTCGGTGTCGGTCATGGCAGGTCCCTGTCGGATGGCGGTTCTGCCGCGCGGTCCTGGTGTTTCCGGATCGTGAACACTGCACCATGATGCGAACATCTTCGCAAGCGGACCCCGCGATGCCACGGCGGCCTTTGCGCGGCGCCCCGGGCACGCCAAGCTGCGGCCAAGACCAACCGGGAGAGACATCCATGCGCCGTCGTTCGCTGCTGGCCGGCCTGGCCGCCACGCCCCTGCTGCCGGCCCCCGCCCGCGCCCAGGGCGCGGAATGGCCGACCCGGCCCGTGACCGTGGTCGTCCCCTTCGTGGCCGGCGGGCCTTCCGACATCGTCGCGCGATCCATCGCCAACCGCATGGCCCAGTCGCTCGGCCAGCCCGTGGTGGCGGAGAACCGGCCGGGCGCGAATGGCGAGGTCGCGGCGCGCCAGGTGGTGCGCGCGGCGCCGGACGGGCACACGCTGTTCGTGGGCTCGATCGGCGTCTTCGCCATCAACACGGCGCTGCGCCCCAACCTCGGCTACGACCCGATCCGCGAACTGGCGCCGGTGACGCTGGCCGTCACCACGCCGAACGTGCTGGTGGTGAATGCCGAGCGCGTGCCGGTGCGGACGCTGCCGGAGCTGGTGGCCTGGCTGCGCGCCAATGTGGGCCGCACCAGCTACTCCACCTCCGGCGTCGGATCGTCGGACCATCTGACGATGGAATTGTTCAAGCAGCGCACGGGCACGGATCCCGTGCACGTCCCCTACCAGGGCGGCGCCGCGGCGGCGACGGACCTGATCGCGGGCAATGTCCAGCTTTCCTTCCAGAACCTCGGCACCGTCGCCGCGCATATCCAGGGCGGGCGGCTGCGCGCGATCTGCGTGACCAGCGAGGCGCGCAACCGCATCCTGCCCGATGTGCCGACGGCGGCGGAGGCGGGGCTCGCCGACTTCGTCGTCACCTCCTGGCAGGCGGTGATGGCGCCGGCGGCCATGCCGGAGGCGCTGCTGGCGCGCGTGCATGGCGCGGTGGTGGAGGCGCTGAAGCATCCCGAGAACGTGCAGCGGCTGAACGCCATCGGCTTCGACGTGGTCGGCAACTCCCCCGCTGAATACAGGAGCTTCCAACAGGCGGAGATCGAGCGCTGGCGCCAGGTGGTGCGCACCGCGAATATCCGCGCGGAGTGAACGACACATCCGCATGATCTGAATCAAGGATGGCATGGCGTGCCGCGCCGATAACTGCCGCGGCGGCCGCGCTTGGGGCGCGCCGCGGATGATGAGGCAAGGCTATGACCATGAAGATGATCGCGGCCGCGATGGCATGCGCGATCGCCGCCGCCCCTGCCATGGCGCAGGATGTGCGCGGCAAGCAGGCGGGCGACATCGTGCTGGGCGCCGGGCTGATCGGCGTGCTGCCGAGCAATGGCGGCAGCACCTCCATCGGCGGCACCCCGCATGCGAGCGACACGGTGACGCCGCAGCTGGACCTGACCTATTTCCTGACCCCGAACTTCGCGGTGAACGTCATCGCCGCGACGTCGCGCCATGACGTCACGGTGCGCAACGTGCCGGGCGCCGGCACGATCGACCTCGGCCGCGTCTGGGCGCTGCCGCCGACCGTGACCTTCCAGTACCACCCGCTGCCGGCCAGCCGCATCAGCCCCTATCTCGGCGTCGGGCTGAACTACACGGTGTTCTATGGCGAAGGCGGCAGCCGTTCCGCCGGCATCACCCGCGTGGATGTCGAGAATGCCTGGGGCTACGCCGTCAATGCCGGCGTGGACTACGAAGTCGCGCCGAATTGGATGGCGAATATCGACGTGAAGCGCCTCTGGCTCAGCCCCGATGTGCGCGTCAATGGCGGCGCCGTGCGCGGCCAGGCGGACCTCGATCCCTGGATCGTCGGCGCCAGCGTCCGCTACCGCTTCTGAGCATCGCGTGGCGCCCGGGGCAGCGATGCCCCGGGCGCAGCCGCGTCAGCGCGCCGGCATGCTCTGCCGCGCCTGGCGCAGCGCCGAGGCCATCATCGCCGGCACCCACACCGTCTCCGCGCTCTCCCCCGTGCCGATGGTCAGCGGCACCAGGCCCGGCCGCGCCTGCTGGGAGAACAGGCCATCCAGGTGCAGCACGTCCATGTTGCCCATCGCATCGGTGCGCGTGACCATGACGCGGCCACCACCCACGACGTTGCCGGGCATCGGGCCGTAATCGACCATGAAATTCTCGCCCGCACCGGTCACGCGCGGATAGCTCTGCGCGGAAGCGGCGGAGACCGTGAGGGTCATCGCCGCGGCGGCGAGCAGGGTTGGCAGCACAGCCTTCATCGTTCTTCTCCGTTGATGGCGGCACATCCCGTTGCGACGTGCCGTCCGGTGGACTATCCGGCAGCGCCGCATCGCGCCGCCAATGCGTTGCACGGATCGATTCCATGCACCGCGCGTATCGCCGTCACGCCACCAGGTCGCTGCGGCGAAGCGCCTCCATGAAAGGGACGAGGGAAGGCGACCAGCGCCGCCCCGCGACGGTCACCAGCGCGACGTGGCGGGCGATGGGCGCATCCGCCACCGGCCGCAGCACCAGGCCGGGCTGCACCGCGCTGTATTCGGGCAGGAAGCAGACACCCATGCCGGCCGCGACCAGGCTCTGGATCCAGTCCTCCCGCTCGCTGCACGCGGCGCGCACCAGCGTGGCGCCCGCCTCCACCAGCCGCTCCGCCAGCACCTCCCGGTGCTCGCAATTGAGGCGGGAGAGATAGGCCTGGCCATCCATGTCGCGCATGCGGATCGCGTCGCGCGCCGCGAAGGGGTGGCAGGGCGCGCAGGCGACGACGTAGCGTTCGGCGTAGAGCGGCTCGATCTTCAGCCGCTCCGCATACTCCTCGGGCTGCGGCATCAGCGCGGCATCGAGGTCGCCATCCAGCAGCATCTCCGACAGGCGCTGCGGCGTGGCATCCACCAGGGAAAGGTCGATGCCGGGCCGGTCCGCGCGGAAGGATTGCAGGAATCGGCTGAAGCGCGCGGGGCCGATGGAGCACATGACGCCGAGCCGCAACTCCGCCCCCTGCAGCCGCAGATGCAGGCTGGCCTGCTTCCGCACATGCGCGCTGCGCGCGACGATATCCGCGATCCGCGGCTGGACCAGGCGGCCGAGCGAGGTCAGGTGCGTATGCCCGCGTTCGCGCGCGAAGAGCGGCGCGCCGAGTTCCGCTTCCAGCTTCTGGATGCCGCGCGTCAGCGTCGGCTGCGTCACGCCGCATTGCTCCGCCGCGCGGGTGAAGTTCAGCGTTTCGCAGACGGCGACGAAATACCGCATCTCGCGGAGGTCCATGGTCCTGCCTCGGTGGGGGGCCTGGACCACGCTTCGCCGGCCGCCGCCGGATGGTTTCGCCGCCCCCGCGATTGACCGCGGGGCGGATCGCGGCCGATCCTGACGCCCTTCGAGGTCAGGAGAGAACAATGCCCCGCCAGCTGCGCTTCACCTTCGTCGATGCCGGGATCTCCGGCCGGGTCGAGCTGCATGAGACGCTCGCCGCCCGCACCGTCGATGCCATCTGGGGCGCGCTCGCCACGCCGGTCCGGCAGCTGAGCTTCCACGCCATGTTCGCGGGGCCGGAGATCATGATCGGCCTGCCGCCGGAGAACCAGAATTTCGACCCGCGCAGCCTGCCGCCCGAGAACCAGACGGTGATCCCGACGCCGGGCGACGTGCTGTGGTTCTACCAGGCGCCGAACATGATGAAGGGCCTGGCCGACGAGTTCTGGGAGATCGGCATGTTCTACGGCGATGGCGGCCGCGTCTTCGGCCCGCTGGGCTGGACCCCGGTGACGATGTTCGGCCGCATGGTGGCGGAGGATCTTCCTCAGTTTGCCAAGGAATGCGCCGATATCCGCCTGCGCGGCGCGAAGATGCTGGAGATCAAGCGGGAGGGCTGATGCGCCCGCCGCGCTGACGCCCCTGGCGGCGGCGCGGGGGCATGGCACGCCCGGGCATGCCTCCGCGCCGCCTACCCTTCCAGCACCACATTCGCGATCCGCGCCACCTCGCGCCAGCGCAGGATCTCGGCGCGGAGGAAGGCGGCGAACTGCTCCGGCGTCTGCGGATCGGCGATCATCCCCGCCTCCTCGATGCGCCGCGTGATGGCCGGGTCGCGCAGCACGGCGACGACATCGGCGTTGATCCGCCGCAGGATCTCGGCCGGCGTGCCGGCCGGCGCGGCAAGGCCGTTCCAGCCCACCGCCTCATGCCCCGGCGCCACCGTCTCGGCGAAGGTCGGCACCTCCGGCGCCCAGGAGACGCGCTGCGCGGTGCTGACGCCGATCAGCTTCAGCCGCCCCGCGCGCACCTGCGGCAGGGCGGAGGCGAGGCTGTCCGTCATCAGCCGGACATTGCCCGCCACCAGGTCGGTCACCGCCGGGCCGCTGCCGCGGTAATGCACCATGTTGAGCCGCACGCCGAGGCGATGCGCCAGCAATTCGGCCGCCATATGCGCGCCGGAAGCCGGGCCCGCCGTCGCGACATCCAGCGGCTGCGCCGCGGCGCGCGCGGCGGCGAGGAAGGCGGCCGGGTCGCTCGCCGGGAAGGAGGGATGCGCCACGATGCAGAGCGGCACCATGGAAAGGTTGGTGACCGGCGCGAAGTCGCGTTCCGGATCATAGGGCAGGCGCGGCATCACCGCGGCGTTCACCGCCATCGGCCCGATCGAGCCCGCGACCAGCGTGGTGCCATCCGCCGCCGCGCGTGCCACGGATTCCATGCCCGGCACGCCCGCACCCCCGCCGCGATTCTCCACCACCACGCGCTGCGGCCAGCGCGCGGAAAGCGCATCGGCGACGAGGCGGGCGACGATGTCGGTGGACTGCCCCGGCGGGAAGGGCACGACGATCCGCACCGGCCGGTCCGGCCAGCCCCCCTGCGCGCGCGCCACCATGGGCAAGGCGAGCGAGGCCCCGGCGAGGGCGAGCAACCGACGACGTCCCGGCATGAAGTCCTCCCCATTTCGTATGCAACGTTACTTTTCGTTTATTCGTTGGGGATGGGCAATGCAAGCCTTGTCCGCGGCCGGGCCATCCCCGGCAGCCAGTGGCGCCGGGCGCGGATGGGGAAGGGTTGTTCCGTGGCCGGGCGGCTACAGCCGCTCCACCACCTCCACCACCTGGTCGCCGCTGTAGAGCGGCATCCAGGGGCGGCGGATGGAGCCGACCCAGGCCTGGCCGGTGGGGCAGCGGATCTCCTCCACCACCTGGCCGTAGAGGTCCACCATCCGCCCCATGACCTGGCCGGCCACCATGTCCTGGCCGGGCTCCACCAGGCAGTCCCAGTAGCCGCCCCGGGTGCATTTCACATGCACGGCGTTGCCGCCGCGGCGCACATCGGTGGCGACGGGCGGATCGCCCGGGATCATGCCCAGCGCGCGGGCGGCGCCGTTCAGCGCGGTGGAGAAATTGGCGAGGTCTTCCTCCCGCACCCGCGCGCCACCGCCGCTTTCGATGATCAGCGCGGTCTTGCCATGGGTGCGGCTGACATGGGCGAGGTAGGTGCCATCCATCCAGCCTTCCGAGGCACCCCACTGGTAGCGGCTGCCCACCTGCGCCGCGAGCGCCCTGGAGGCGCGCTGCTGCGGCCCGTCGAACTTGGCGTCGTGGATGACGTAGAAGGCGGTGATGGTCAGCTCCCCGCCGCTGTGCAGGTCGAGGATCGCATCGCCCCCCTGCTCGCCCGCGATGGCCAGCAGCCGGTCCACCAACTGCTCGCCGACGCTGCCCGTGGGGCTGCCCGGGAAGATGCGGTTGAGGTTGGTGCCGTCCTGCGGCGTCAGGCGGCTATGCGCGCGCTGGCCGAGCGGATTCGCCACCAGCAGCGCGGCGATGCTGCCCTTGAAGGTCTTGAGGTCGAGCGAGCGGATGAAGCGCGCCGCCGCGATGGGCCCGACATTCTCGCCGCCATGGATCAGGCACTGGATGAAAAGCCGCGGCCCCGGCAGCGCGCCGCGCGCCAGCATGACGGGGGAGACGAGCGGCAGGATGTTGTCGTGGCCAAGCTCGATCACGCCGGTGGCGAGTTCGCCGGGCGCGGCCTCCGCGGTGCCGAAGCGCATCAATTCTCTCCCGGGATCAGGGTCAGGTCAGGGCGGGTCCAGCGCGCGGTGGCGTGCGCGCCGGGGCGGAGATCGGCGAGCGATGCGGGGCCTTCGACCAGCAGCGCGCGGCCGCCGGGCAGGCGCAGCACGGCCTGGGCGCCGGTGCCGAGGAAACTCACCACCTCCACCGTGCCGGTCACGCTGTTGGGGCCGGTGGCGGGCGCCTGGTCCAGCGTGACCTTTTCCGGCCGCAGCAGCCAGGTGCCGGGGTTCGGCACATCCAGCGCGATCCCATCCTCGCTGTGCCGGCCATCGGCACTGACGAAAAGATTGGCGCGGCCGATGAAGCTGGCGACGAAGCGGGTGGCGGGCCGGTCATAGACCTCCCGCGGCGTGCCGAGCTGTTCGAGGCGGCCCTTGTTCATCACGGCGATGCGGTCGGAGATGGCCATCGCCTCCGCCTGGTCATGCGTGACGAACAGGGTCGTCAGGCCGAGTTCGGTCTGCAGCCGCCGCAGCTCGATTCGCGTGCCTTCCCGCAGCAGCGCGTCGAGATTGCTGAACGGTTCATCTAGCAGGACGACTGCGGGATTGATGACCAGCGCGCGGCCGACCGCGACGCGCTGCTGCTGGCCGCCGGAGAGCTGCTTCGGCAGGCGCTTCTCCAACCCCTGGAGCTGCAGCAGCGCCACCATGCGCGCCACGCGCTCCGCCGCCTCGGGCTTCGGCACGCCACGGCGCTGCAGCCCGAAGGCGATGTTCTCCGCGACCGTCAGGTGCGGGAAGAGGGCATAGGACTGGAACACCATGCCGGTGTCGCGCCTGTGCGGCGGCATCGTCGTGATGTCGCGGCCCCGCAGCAGGATGCGGCCCTCGCTGGGTTCGACGAAGCCCGCCACCATGCGCAAGGTCGTCGTCTTCCCGCAGCCGGAGGGGCCGAGCAGCGCGACCAGCTCGCCCGGCTTCACCGCCAGGTCCATGCGCGCCACGGCGGTCGTATTGCCGTAGCGGCGGGCAAGCCCCTCCAGGACCAGCTCGGGCGAGGCTGTTGTCACGCTGATGCATCCTGCGGCCGGCGTAGCCGGCCGAGGCCGCGAAGGCGGCCCGCGGCGCATGCCGCGAAGCCAAGGCCGCGGATGCGGCCGCCCGGCGTCTGAGGGGTGCCGTGCGCGAGCACGGCACTTGGCAAGACTCTCTCACTCATCGGTTTGCATAGGCCTGTTGTGCCACCATCAGGATCAGGGCGAGCAGGATCAGCATGGCGGAGACGGCGGCGACGGTCGGGTCCATCTGCATCTGCGCGGCGCCGTAGAGCACGACGGTCAGCGGCGCATCGCGGGCGGAGCCGAGGAAGAGCGCCATCTCCACCTCGTCGAAGGAGAAGATGAAGGCCAGCGCCGCGGCGGCGAACAACCCCGGCTTCAGCGCCGGCAGCGTCACCAGGAAGAAGGCGTGCAGCGGGGATGCACCGAGATTCTGCGCCGCTTCCTCCAGCGCGGGATCGACGCGCTTCAGCACCGGCAGCATGACGCGCAGCACCAGCGGCACGCCGACCAGGAGGTGGGAGATGACGAGGCGCGGCAGGCCAGGCGGCGCCACGGGATGGGCCGCGTAGAACAGCGTCAGCGCCACTGCCAGCACCAGGCCGGGCAGCACCAGGGGCGAGAGGAAGATCGCCTCCAGCAGCGCGCGGCCGGGGAAGCGGAAGCGCGTCAGCGCCACCGCCGCCGCCGTGCCGATCAGCAGCGACAGCACCGCGACGGTGCCCGCCAGGCGCAGGCTGACGAAGAAGCCGTTGAGGTAGCGAACATCGCCCAGCGCCTGCCGGTACCAGCGCAGCGACAAGCCCTGCGGCGGGAAGGCCAGGTAGCCCGTATCGCTGAAGGACGCCGCCACGATGACGAAAAGCGGCCCCAGCAGATAGATGAAGGTCAGCACCGCCATCAGGCGGAGCACCCAGCCGAAGGGGCTGCGGAGCGAGATCATCGCGCCTGCTCCTTCGCGTCACCCAGCAGCCTGCCATAGGTCAGCGCGACGCTGATGGAGATCGCCAGCAGGATGGCCGCGATGGCGGCGGCGAAGGGCCAGTCCAGCAGTTCCAGCGTCTGTTCGTAGATGGTCACCGCCATGAAATGCGCCCGCGCGCCGCCCACCAGCGACGGCGTCGCGAAGGCGCTGACGGAGAGCGAGAAGACCAGCAGCGATCCCGCCAGGATGCCGCCGCGCGCCAGCCTGATCGTCACCAGCCACAGCGCCACGATGGGCGAGGCGCCGAGGCTCATCGCCGCATGTTCCAAATCCCGGTCGATGCCGCGGATCACGGCGTAGAGCGTCACGATCATGATGGGCAGCAGCACCTGCGCCAGCGCGATGACGACGCCGGCGAAGGTGCCGATGAGCTGGAAGTTGGACTCGACCAGCCCCGTCGATTGCAGCAGCCGGCTGGCGACGCCGTTGCGGAAGAACAGCACCATCCAGGCGAAGCTGCGCACCACCGCCGAAACCCAGAGCGGAAAGCTGGTCAGCAGCAGCAGCAGCCCCGCCCAGCGCGTCTCCGCCCGCGCCAGCAGGAAGGCCAGCGGGAAGCCCAGCACCAGCGTCACCAGCGTGACGCAGAGGCCGAGCAGCAGGCTGTTGCCCAGCACGCCGAGATAGTAGCTGTCGCCGAGGAAGCGTTCGTACTGCGCCAGCGGCGCGCCCGGCGGCATGGATTGCAGGAACAGGCCGAGCTGCGGCCAGATGAAGAGCAGCGCGAAGACCAGCGCCGCCGGGGCCAGCAGCCCGGCGGCGATCAGGCCCCGCCGGGCGGAAGCGTGCATGCCTGCTACCGGCTGATCTCCCGGTTGAAGCGGTCCGTCCAGGCGGGGCGATTGGCGTTGATCACATCGCGGTCGAGATGCGCCAGCTTATCCGTCGGCGCCATGAAGGGCGCGACATCGGCCGGCAGTTGCGTCGCGGTGTTCACCGGCGCCCAGCCCACATCCTTGGCGATGGCGGCCTGCACCTCGGGTTCCAGATGCCCATTCAGGATGGCGGCGGCGATATCGGCGTTGCGGCTACGCCGCGCGACGCAGCCCACCAGCAGGACGTAGGGCGCCCCTTCCTCCGGCACCGCATAGGCGACGGGGATGCCCATGTTCGTGCTGCGCATGGCCGAGGCGCCGTCATAGGGCATGATCCAGATGTCGCCGGAGGCGAAGAGCGTCTGCACCTCCGCCGCGGAGCGGAAGATGTTGGCGCGCGGGGCGATGCGGCGCAGCGCGTCGAAGCCGGGGCCGATATTCGTCTCGCCGCCGCCATGCGCGCGGGCCAGCATCACCAGGAAATCGGTGCCGTAGCCGTTGGTGATGTGCGGGAAGGCGATGTGGCCGGCGAATTCCGGGCGGAAGAAGTCGCGGTAGCTCTTCGGCGGGTTCGGCACCTTGTCGGGGCGGTAGAGTATGCCCTCCGTCACCAGGCCCCAGGCGATCCAGTGGCCCTCGGGATCCTTCAGATTCGCCGGCACATTGGCGAAATGCGGCTGCGCCGGGATGGGCTGCGTCAGCCCATCGGCCTTGGCCTGCACATGCTGGCCGCCGCTGAACATGAAGAGGTCGATCTGAGGCGCCTGCGCCTCCGCCCGCATGCGGGCGAAGGCATTGGCGGAAAGCAGCGGCGTCTGCGTGCCGCGCGCGCCGGTCTCCCGCTGCACGCGGTCGAAGACCATGCGCTGGAGCATGTCCTGGCTCGGCCCGCCAAAGGCCGTGGCCACGACCTCCCGCCCCGCGAAACGCTGCTGGGCGGAAGCGCCGGCCAGCGGCAGCGCCGCAAGCCCAAGACCCGCACCGAGTACCGAACGTCGCCGCATGGACCGCATCCCTCGATCGTCTAGCGGGGACTATGCGGCAGTGAAACGCGGGGCGGCAATACTCGGTCCGCGGCGCAAGCGCCGACACTCGGTCCGCGGCGCAGGCGGCAACCCTCAGCCCGCGGCGCAGGCGCCGACACTCACGCGGCGGCGCGCTTGCCGACGCCCATCTCGTCGAGCACCTCCGCCACTTTCGACAGCGCAAAGCGGATATCCGATTCCGCGATCGCTCCGATGCAGCCGAAGCGCATCGTCGGCACCTTGGTCGTGTAGAAGTCGGACAGGATGACGCCCTTGTTCTTCATCGCCACGCGAAACTTCGTAAAATTCCAGTTCGGATCGACGGGCTGGAAGACGTTGACGATGATCGGCCCCTGGTGTTCGGGCGCGACATAGGGCGTGAAGCCCAGCGCCTGCAGGCCTTCGCGCATCACGTCGCGGTTGCGCATGTAGCGCGCCAGCCGCCCCGCCTGGCCGCCCTCGGCCTCGTAGATCTCCATCGCCTTGCCAAAGGCGCGCAGCGCCTGCACGGCGGGGGTGAAGCGGAAGCTGCCCCAGCCGTTGCGCAGCGCATGGTCATGCACATCGACCAGGTCCATCACCCAGGACCCGGCATTGCCGCGGCAGGCCTCCAGCTGCGCCACCGGCGCCACGGCGAAGCCGAAGCCCGGCATGCCCTCCAGGCACTTGTTGGAGGTGAAGACCACCACATCGCATTCCGGGTGGTCCGCGATGCGGAAGGGCAGAGCGCCGAAGCCGGAGACGGCATCGCAGATCATCCGCCGCCCGGCCGCCGCGATGACGGGGCCGAGCACGTTCGGATCGTTCACGATGCCCGTGCCCGTCTCGCTCACCACCAGCGCGACATGGCTGCATTCCGGATGCTCGCGCAGCGCCTCGGCCAGGCGCTCGGGCTCCATCGGGCGGTTGTCGGGGCCGGGCAGGGAGACGACGTTGCGCCCCGCCTCCTTCGCCAGCCGCGCCAGGCGGTCGGCATAGCCGCCATTCTGCACCACCAGCACCGTGCCGCCCGGCGGCACGAAGGTGCGCAGCGCGGATTCAATGATCATGTGCCCGCAGCCCGGCAGGGGCAGGGAGACATGCTCCCCCCAGTTCCCGCCCGCGACCGCCACGATGCGCGGGCGCATGGCAGCGTATTCGTCGCGGAAATCCTCGTCCCAGGGGGCGATGTCCTCCGCCATGCAGGCGCGGACCTCGGGGCGGGTCTGGACGGGGCCGGGGATGAGCAGAAGCATGGCAAAGGGTCCGTGGGGCGTTCTTCGTGCGGCTGGGCTTAGGCCCGGCTGGGGTCAGACCACAAGGCTTCCCCCGCCGAGTTCCCGTCGCAGCTTGCGCAGGATGGCATCGGCGAAGTCGATGTAGTCGGCGCATTCCATGGCGAAGGCCCCGGGGCCGCCGATGACCTCGGCCTCGTAATGGTCCAGCAGGTCCGGCTCCTCGTTCAGGATGGCCAGGCCGTTGATGGTGATGCCGGCCGCCACCGCCAGGTCCCGCACCGGCCCCGGGTCCCGCCCCTGGTTGTGGCGACCATCGCCGGAGACATCCATGACGTAGCGCGTGGCATCGGCGGGGCAGCGCGCCAGGGTGGCGAGGCCAGCCGCCATCCCCTCCCCCAGCGCCGTCGCGCCGGGGCGGGGCAGGCGGGGCGCGTTCTCGATCGCCGCCGCCAGGGCCTCCGCCCCCGCCGCATCGGCCACCCGCGTCCAGCCGATCGCCAGGTCCTGCTGCCCGGGGCCGGACCAGAGCAGCAGCGCCACCGCCGCCGCGCGCCGCGGCCCGCCGGTCGCCGCCGCCAGCACGGAGGCGTCGCGGAAGGCCGCCGCGGTGCCGCCGGCCATCAGGCCGAACTCCTCGAAGCTGACGCTGGCGGAGACGTCCATGGCCAGGCAGAGGGCGATATCCACGCTATCCATGGGTGATATTGCCCTGATCCACGACCGGATTTGCACGCCCGCGCCACCGGTGCCAGATTGCGCCCGCACCGGGAACAGGGGACAGGGCAATGATCGGCAGGCGTGGCATCCTGATGGCAACCAGCGGCCTGTTGGCCGTGCCCCTGGCCGCCCCCGCGGTGCACGCCCAGGGCGCCTGGCCCAACCGCAACATCCGCATGATCGTCCCCTACCCCCCCGGCGGCGCGACGGACGCCATGTCCCGCCTCGCCGCGCAGAAGATCGGGGAGAAGCTGGGCGTTTCCGTGGTGGTGGAGAACCGCTCCGGCGCCAATGGCCAGGTCGGCAGCCAGGCCATGCTGCAGGCCCCGGCGGATGGCTACACCATCCTGGGCTCGGCCTCGATCCACGTCATGGCGCGGCACGTCATGCGCAACGTGCCCTACGACCCCGTCGCGGATTTCGTCCCGGTGGCGCGCACCGCCCGCGGGCCGCTGGTGCTGGTCATGTCGCCCTCCCGCCCGCAGCGGACGATCCCGGAGATCGTGGAGGCCGCGAAGCGCAACCCCGCGCAATGGTCCTTCGCGACCTCCTCCCTCGGCTCCGCCGGCCATCTCGGCACCATCGAGTTCAACCGCGTGACCGGCGCCAATATCGAGATCGTGGGCTATCGCGGCACCGCGCCGGCGCTGACCGACGTGGCGGCGGGCAACGCCCACCTGATGTTCGACCCCGTGCTGGCCACCCTGCCGATGATCCGCGGCGGGCAGCTCCGCGGCCTCGGCATCGCCACCGCCGCCCGCACGCCGCTGGCGCCGGAATTGCCCACCCTGGCGGAGGCCGGGCTGCCGGGCTTCGAATTCTATTCCTGGTACGGCGTCTGGGCATCCCGCGCCGTGCCGGCGGAGCTGGTGGCGCGGATGAACGCCGCGCTGGTGGAGGGGATGCGGGAGACCGCGGTGGTGGAGCGGCTGACGGGCCTCGGCTTCGAACCGCTGGCGGAGACGGTGGCGGAGGCCGAGCGCTTCATCGTGGCCGACGTCGCCCGCAACGCGGAGCTGCTGCGGATCGCCAATTTCCAGCCTGAGTAACGTTTCCGTTGCCACCCCGACGACAAATTGTCCCTCCAGGATCATCTGACGGCGCATGATCCGCGGAGGAGGGGTGGCATGGACGACGCTCGGACGACCCTTGAACTCGCGGGGTCCCGGATCCTGGCCGACAGCGCCCAGGGGGTCGGCCGGGTGGTGTTCAACCAGCCGGAAAAGCGCAACGCCATGTCGGTGGCGATGTGGGAGGGGCTGGGCCAGGCGCTGGACCATTTCGCCGCGGACCCGGCGGTGCAGGTGGTCGTGCTGGAAGGCGCCGGCGACAAGGCCTTCGTCTCCGGCGCCGATATCAGCCAGTTCGAGGCCCAGCGCGCCGATGCGGATGCCCAGCGCGCCTACGAGAAGCTGACGGCGGCGGGGCGGGCGACCCTGGCCGCCTTCCCCAAGCCCGTCATCGCCAAGATCCGCGGCTTCTGCCTGGGCGGCGGGCTCGGCCTCGCCATGCAGGCGGACCTCCGCATCGCGGCGGAGGATGCGCAATTCGGCATCCCGGCGGCGCGGCTCGGCCTCGCCTACGGCTTCGGGACGGTGCAGCTGCTGACCAGCCTGGTCGGCCCGGCCCATGCGCGCATGCTGCTCTATACCGGGGACCGCATCGATGCGTGGGAGGCCGAGCGCATCGGCCTGGTGAATGATGTCGTGCCCGTGGAACTGCTGGACGGCACGGTGGCGAAGCTGGCCGCGACCATCGCGGCGAATGCCCCGCTGACGCTGCGCGCCGCCAAGCTGTCCATCGCCGCGGCGGCGCAGGACCCGGCGCTGCGGGACATGCAGGGCGTGCAGGCCGCCTTCGCCGCCTGCTTCGACAGCGCCGACTACCGGGAGGGCCGGCGGGCCTTCATGGAGAAGCGCAAGCCCCGCTTCACCGGCCGCTGAGGATCGTTGCCCTTTCGCGCCCGAAGGCCCGTCTTCGGTGCTGTCGGCGCCCCGCGCGGCGTGCTAATCGCCGCGCCACAGGGAAGGCCGCAAGAGCCTGAGGCCGGGTCCGGGATAGGAGTTGCCGCGTCATCGACCACCACCAGGGCATATCGCCAGCGGTTGCGCATGGCGTGCCCGTCTCCGCGCTGCTGGACTCCCTCGCCAGGGACTGGCCGACGGAGACCCTGACGCTCGGCGACCTCGCCGCGGCGCTGGGGCAGCGCGGCTTCGGCGTGCTGATCGTGATCTTCGCCCTTCCCAACCTGCTGCCCTTCTACCTGCCGGGGCTCAGCACCGTGGCGGGCCTGCCGATGATGCTGGTGGCAGCCCAGCTGGCCGCCGGGCGCCCGCGCCCCGCCCTGCCCGGCTTCGTGGCGCGGCGGCGCCTCAGCCGCGATGCGCTGCGCCAGGTCACGGCGCGCGCCATGCCCTGGATGCTGCGCGTGGAGCGCATGGTCCGCCCCCGCCCCTCCGCCCTCACCAGCCGGAACGGGGAAAGGCTGGTCGGGCTCTGGGTGCTGCTGCTGGGCCTGGTCGTCATCCTGCCCACCCCCCTCACCAACGGCCCGCCGGCACTGGCCTGCCTCATCATGGCCATGGGCGTGATGGAGAACGACACGGTCACCATCACCGCCGGCGCGGTGCTCGGCCTGCTGGCCGCGGCACTCAGCCTCACCCTCCTCGTCACGCTCGGCTGGGCCCTCCTCGCCGGCGTCAACCACCTGATCGGATCGCCATGACCCATGCCGCGACCGGCGGGCCGCCCGGTACCGCCACCCCCGCCCGCCCCCCTGCCCGGCATGCCGGCCGGGACCGTGCGCGATGACGGCGGAGGACCTGCCGCAGGCCGCCGACAGCGCGCCGATCTCCCGCATCGTCGCGGAAGTCGCGGCCGCCTTCCCGGGTGAGCGCATCAGCCTCGGCGAGATGGCGACGGCCTTCGGCGACCGTGCCTTCGGCATGCTGCTGCTGCTGCTGCTGCTGCCCGGCCTGCTGCCCGGCATGGCCAGCGTCTTCGGCACGCCGCTGCTGATCCTGGGCGTGCAGATGGGCCTCGGCCTGCGGGTGCCGAAGCTGCCGGGGATCCTGGCGCGGCAGACCATCAAGCGGTCGGACCTGCTGCGCCTCGCCTCCGCCTCCTCCAAGGGGCTCGGGCGGATCGAACGCTATGTCAGGCCGCGGCCCGGCTTCTTCACCAGCGCGATCGGCGAACGGATCATCGGCTGGCTGACCGCCTATGTCGCCATCATGCTGATCCTGCCGGGCCCGGGCACCAACGGCCCGCCGGCCTTCGGCAACATCGTCATGGCGCTCGGCCTGATCGAGCATGACAGCAAGGTCACGGGCTGGGGCGTGGCGCTGACCATCGCGGGCTGCGCCTTCGCCACCGTGGTGCTGGGCGCCATGGTCTGGTTCGCCATCAAGGCGGCCGGCTGGATCTTCTGACCGGGATCGCCCACCGGGCCCGGCGGATTGTCGCGGCGCGGCGGGGGGTGCTAGCGTCCCGTCATGCGCCGGTGGCCCGCAAGGGCTGAAACGGGAACGCGCGAAGGCCAGCCCCCGCGAAGGCGGGGCGCCGGCCCAGTCCGCGGCTGCCCCCGCAACTGTAGGCGGAGCGCCCCTGCCACATGCCATTGGGTCCACGGGGCCTGAGAAGGCGGCGGGGGCACCGGGGATGTTCTTCCCCCGGCACTCCGTGAGCCAGGAGACCGGCCGGCGCAGAGACGTCACGCGCGTGCCGGGCGGGGTGCACCGGCGCAACGGAACGACAGGCAACGGGCCCCGACCGGCCCGCGGCCGCTCGTCTCCGCCTGCGGCGACGACGCCAACCGCCCCGGCATGCCTCGCGGCGTGACGGGGCATGTCGTCCAGTCGCTCGGAGGGACCCGATGCGAAGCTATATCAACCACCTGGCCGCACCGCTGGTGCTGGGCCTGACCCTGCCCGCGCTCGCGCAGACAACGCCGCCAGCCGCCGCCCCGGCCACCGGCCCGGCCACCGTCGTGATGCCGGAGACGATCGTCACCGCGACCCGCATCCCCACCCCCGCCACCCGCGTGCCCGCCGCCATCACCGTCATCACGCGGCAGGACATCGAGGAACGCGGCTACCAGTCGCTGGCGGAAGCGCTGGCCACCGTGCCGGGGCTGCGCCTGGTGCAGACCGGCGGCATCGGCCAGCAGGCCAGCGCCTTCATCCGCGGCGGTGCCTCCCGCCACGTGCTGGTGCTGCTGGATGGCGTGCCGGTGAACGACCCGTCGGAGCCCAACGGCGCCTTCAACTTCGGCAATGAGCTGCTGGGCGACATCGAGCGGATCGAGGTCGTGCGCGGCCCCGGCTCCTCCCTCTACGGATCGGGCGCCATCAGCGGCGTCATCAACCTGATCTCCCGCCGCGCGCCGGCCAATACGCCGATCCAGGGCTTCGGCGAGATCGCGGGCGGCACGCAGGGCACGGCGCGCGGCACGCTCGGCGTCGCGGGCAGCCTGCGCGACTGGGACTACATGGTGGCGGGCCAGGGCCTGACCACGCAGGGCACCGACGCCACCGCCCGCCGCTTCACCCGCGACACGCGGGAGACGGAGGATTTCCGCGCCGCCGCCGGCACCGCCCGCTTCGGCTGGAACCCGGCCGCCGGCACGCGGGTGGAAGGCCTGCTGCGCTGGCGCGAGAACCGCACCGAACTCGACAACATCCCGAACGACGACCCGAACTACACGGGCAATGACCGGCGCTGGTACGGCCAGCTGCGGGGGGAGACGGCGCTGCTGGACGGCGCCTGGACCACCGGGCTGCGCCTGGCGCTGACCGAGGATCGCCGCCGCTACCTCAACCTGCCCGATGCCCGCAGCACCGCCAGCACGGACGACCTGTTCCGCGGCGAACGCCAGGTGCTGGACTGGGGCAACCGCATCCGCCTGGGCGATGTCGGCCCCTTCGCGCAATCGGCGCTGGCCTTCGGCGTGACGCATGAGCGGGAGGATGTGGACCAGCGTTCAGGCTCGCCGAGCTTCCGCACCACCACCAACGCTACCGCGCGCTCCACCGCGCTGCATGCGGGCATCCAGGGCCAGGTCGGCGGGCGGCTCGACCTCTCGGCCGGGCTGCGCCAGGACCTGGCGGATGACTATGACGGCTTCCTCTCCTGGCGCACCGGCGCGGTGCTGGCGGTGCCGGAGGTGAATTCGCGCCTGGTCCTGGCGGCGGGCACGGCCTTCAAGGCGCCCTCCCTCTACCAGCGCTTCGGCCGCATCGGCACGACCTTCCAGGGCAATCCGGACCTGCGGCCGGAGACCTCCTTCTCCTGGGAAGCGGGGGTGGAGACGGATCTCGGCCTGTTCGGGCGGGAGGACGGGGCGACGGTCAACGTCACCTATTTCGACACGCAGTACCGCAACCTCATCAACTTCAACGCCACCTTCACCAGCCTCGCGAATGTGGAACGCGCCATGTCGCGCGGCGTCGAAATCGGCGTGACGATGCGGCCCGCCCCCTGGATCGACGGCCGCGTGGCCTGGACGGCGACGGAGACGCGGGACGAGGTGACGGGCGCGCCGCTCGCCCGGCGCCCGAAGAACGTCGTGGCCGTCAGCGCCCGCGTCTCGCCGACCGATCGCCTGACCATCGCGCCGGAGGTGCTGTTCACCGGCCCCTCGCCGGAAACCGCGGCCTACAGCAACAGCGGCGCCTTCATCGGCGGGCTGACCTACAACAAGTCCGGCACGGTCGCGAACCTGACGGGCAGCTACCGGGTGACGGACAGCATCACCGCCTTCGCGGAGGGCCGCAACCTGACCAACAGCCGGTACGAGCCCGCCAACGGCTTCACCACCTATGGCCGCAGCCTGCTGGTGGGGACGCGCTTCACCTTCTGACGGCGCGCCGGCGGGGGGCCTTCACGCGGCCTCCCGCCACCGCGCGAAGCGGATGAAGCCGATGGCGCCGACGGCGAAGGCCACGACGCCGCAGCCCAGCACGGCGGGGCCCAGCCGGTCCCCCTGCATCAGCGACGGCATGGCGAGCATCGCCACCAGCGTGCCGCCATTGTTCGCCACCATCTGCGCGCGGGTGGCGGCGGGGATGTCGGGCGCCGGGATGCGGCTCTGCCGCAGCACCGCCACGGGGATGTCCTTCAGCGGCCCCGCCAGCCCGCTGGCGAAGGCGGCGGCCAGCCAGGCGGGCCATTGCCAGGCCGGCGGCAGCGCGCCGATGCCGGCGAAGCAGGCCATGCCCGCGCCCACCAGCATGCTGCTGGCGAACATGCGGAATTGCGGCCGCGCCGGCATGGCCAGGCTGCCGCAGACGATGTTGGATAGCAGGTTGGCCGCGCCATAGGTGGCGATCAGCACGCCATAGCTGCCGATCCCCTGCCCGTCCCGCTGCAGCAGCAGGGGCAGGCCCAGGAAGAACACCGCATACCAGGCGCCGTTCAGCGGCCCGGCGCCGGCCAGCACATAGCCGAGCAGCGGATGCCGCCGCATCGCCCGGATGCCGCGCAGGATGCCGATGCCGCGCGGCGCTTCGCGCGGCGGCACGGGGTCCGGCCGGTGGCGGCGCATGATGACCAGCAGCGCCGCCGCGGAAAGCAGGAAGCTGGCGGCATTGATGGTCAGGAAGTGGATCATCGGCAGCAGCCCGGCCAGCAGGGCCAGCAGCCCGGGCCCCACCAGCCGGGCGCTGCGTTCCGTGCCGTCGAACAGCGCATTGGCCGCCGGCAGCAGCGCCTTGTCCCGCGCCAGCCGCGGCAGCATGGCCTGCAGCGCCGGCTGGAACAGCGCCTGCCCCACCGCCAGCAGCACCACCGCCAGGCCGAGCCCGATGGCCGTCGGCGATCCCGTCGCCAGGCCGAGCGCGATGGGCACCAGCAGCGCCGCGGCGCGCAGCAGGTCCGCGCCCAGCATGCAGCGCAGCGCGTCCCACCGGTCCGCCATGCCCCCGGCCAGGATCGCCACCAGCAGCACCGTCAGCGCCTGCAGCGCGCCCAGGTAGCCGGCCGCGGGGCCGAAGACATCCGTCGCGATCCAGCTCAGCGCCACGGCATAGAGCTGGTCGCCGATGGCGGAGAGGCTCAGCCCGCCCCAGAGCAGGGCCAGCGCCGGAACGCGAAGGGGTTGCAGCAGCCGCATCGGTCACCCCGTTCCGTCCCCCGGAGTGTGGGGGCCGGAGGCGGCCGGCGGTCAACTCCCGCGGCGCGCCTTCGCGGGGCGCTTCAGCCGCGTGCCGCCGGCGCGCCCGGCCTCCGCCACCGCTTCCTCCCCCTCCAGCGCCGCCAGGAAGCGCCGGCACCAGACGGCGGCGGTATTGGCGCGCACCGTCGCGGCCATGCGGGTCCAGCGGTCCAGCCGTTCATCCGCCGGCATGTCCATCGCGACGTCCAGCGCCTCCGCGATGTCATCGGGATCGAGCGGATTGACCAGCAGCGCGCCATCCAGTTCCAGCGCCGCGCCGGCGAAGCGGGACAGCACCAGCACGCCGGGGTCGGCCGGGTCCTGCGCCGCGACGAATTCCTTGGCCACCAGGTTCATGCCATCCCGCAGCGGCGTGACGATGCCGATCCGCGCCATGCGCATGAAGCCCGCCAGCGTCGGCCGCGCCACCGCGCGCGTGATGTAGCGGATCGGCGCCCAGTCGGGCTCCGCCATCTGGCCGTTGATGCGACCCACGCTTTCATCCAGTTCCCGCCGCAGCGCGCGGTACTGCGCCACGTCGCCGCGGCTGACGGGCGCCACCTGCAGGAAGGTGATCTTGCCGCGATGCTTCGGAAAGCGCGTCAGCAGCGCGCCGAAGCCCGCGATTCGCTGCGGCAGGCCCTTGGTGTAGTCCAGCCGGTCGACGCCGATCGCCAGCGACCGCCCCGCCAGCGAATCGCGCAGGCGCGTGACTTCCTTCTGCGTGGCCAGCCGCGCCGCCAGGTTGGCGAAGCCGGTGGCATCGATGCCGATCGGGAAGGCGCCGACGCGCAGCGCGGCCCCCGCATGGCCGTGGGAGATCAGCGCGCCGCGCAGGTTCTCCGCATCGTCTTCCGTCTGCATGCCGATGGCGTCGATGGCGTCCATGGCCGCCAGCACGTCATGCGCATGCGGCAGGCCGGTGAAGACGGCGCGCGGCGGGAAGGGCACGTGCAGGAAGAAGCCGATGCGCTGCCTGCAGCCCAGCGCGCGCAATTCCTTCGCGATCAGGAACAGGTGGAAGTCGTGGATCCAGATCGTGTCGTCCGGCCGCAGCAGCGGCGCGAGCGCGGCGGCGAAGGCGGCGTTGACACGCTGGTAGCCGATCCAGTCCAGCCGGTCGAAGCGCGCCACGCCCAGCCGGTAATGCAGCACCGGCCACAGCGCGGCGTTCGAGAAGCCCTGGTAGTAGTGGCGGTAGTCGTCATGGCCGAGGTCGATGCGCGCATAGGCGGTCTGGCCGACCGTCGCCTCCTGCGGCGTGGTGGCGGTATCCGCCGCCGTCCTGCCGGACCAGCCGAACCACAGCGCATCCCGCTTCGCCAGCGCATCCTTCAGCGCCACGGCCAGGCCGCCGGCGACGGCGCCCGTCTCCTTCGGGTCCGGGACCCGGTTCGCCACGATGACAAGCCTGCTCATGGGGCGTCACCCGGCTCCGCCATGCGGGCCAGCCAGCCGCGCAGCACGGAGGGCGTGCCGAAGCTGTCCTGCAGCCGAAGGCCGAGCCCGCCCGCGGCGCGCGCGGCGGCCATGCCGGCCTCATCCGTCACGTCATCGCCGATGAAGACCGGCAGCCGCCCCGCGAAGGGCGCGCGCGCCAGCAGCGCCGCGACGGCGGTGCCCTTGGAGACGGCGCGGGGCTTCACCTCCCACGCCATGCGGGCGGGCATCAGCGTGAAGCGGTCGGGGTCCTCCGCCACCAGCGCCTCCAGCAGCCCCTGCGCCATGCCCGCGGCCTCCGGCGCCTGGCGGTAATGCAGCACGAAGCCGTGGTCCTTCGGCTCGATGAAGGCGCCGGGGAAGGTTGCCGCCAGCAGCCGCGCGCGGCCGATCCAGGAAGCCGGCGGCGCCGCCAGGGGCGGGCCCTCCACCGGCCCGGCGGGGTCGAGGCGCAGCGCGCCGCCATGGTCGCCGACCTTGGCGATCGGCACCGGCAGATGCGCATCGAGCTGCGGGATCGGCCGGCCGGAGACCACGGCCAGCGCGCCGTCGAGCCGCGCCGACAGGCGCAGCAGCAGCCCCGGCAGGCCCGGCGGCACGTCGATCGCTTCCGGCCGCTCGGCGATGTCCACCAGCGTGCCGTCGAAATCGAGGAAGAGCGCCATCCTGTCTGGCGCGATCGGGGGGAGGTCCATGGCGGGGGGCCAACCCCGCAACACCGATCCGGTTTGCCACCCCCCACGCGCTTGTGAGGGGCGGCCTGGCGGGGTTCAGGCGCCCTCGGGCAGCCTCGTCTGCCACATCGCCAGCGCCGGCGGCAGCACGCCCACCACCAGCCAGTGCAGCAGCGCCGCCTTGCGGGTCAGGAACCCGGCATCCCAGGCCAGGACAGCCACGAATTGCACGACGAGCAGCCAGATGATGGCGATGGCGAGCGCCGCGCTGCCGGCACGCAGGCCCAGGCGAAGGCGGCTGACGAAGGCGTTCTTCATGGGACGAGGGCCCGTTCTCGAAGCCGGTTTCGGGGTCGCGGGGCGGCCTCCATGGCCGCACTTCATATACAATACACGAAAGATTGACCGCGTCCACACGAAACCGCGAGCATGGTGGGGCGGGCCCCGGCGCTGTCGCCTGGCATCGATGATGGGAGAATGGGGGTCCGGGGTTGGTGCGGGCGGTCGGGCTCGAACCGACACTCTGTCGCCAGAAACGGATTTTGAGTCCGTCGCGTCTACCATTTCGCCACGCCCGCAAGGCCCGTCGCGGCAGGTGTTCGAGTTAGCAGAGGCCCCGCAAGGCGCCAAGCATCCCGCTCAGGCGCCGCCGATCAGGATGCCCGCCGCCAGCACCAGCCCGCCGCCCAGCAGGATCTGGAACATCGCCCGCCCGATCGGCGTCTCCATGTAGCGGTGCTGGATCCAGACGATCGCCCAGAGTTCCAGGAACACCACCGCCAGCGCGATCGCCGTCGCGGTCCAGAAATGCGGGATCAGGTAGGGCAGCGCATGGCCCAGCCCGCCCAGCGCCGTCATGACGCCGGAGGCGATGCCCCGCTTCCACGGCGCCCCGCGGCCGGACAGCTTGCCATCGTCATGCGCCGCTTCCGTGAAGCCCATGGAGATGCCGGCGCCGAGGGAGGCGGAGAGCCCGACCAGGAAGGTGGTCCAGGGGTTCTGCGTGGCGAAGGCGGTGGCGAAGATGGGGGCGAGGGTGGAGACGGAGCCATCCATCAGCCCCGCCAGGCCGGGCTGCACCCAGGTCAGCACGAATTGCCGCTTGGCGGTCGCTTCCTCCTTCTCCGCCTCGTCGCGGCCGAGCAGGTCGGCCGACAGTTTCGCGGCGTCGTCGTCATGCTGCGCCTCCGCCGCCGCCAGGTCGCCCAGCAGCTTGCGGACCTCCGCATCCGTCGTGCGCGCGGCGGCGGCGCGGTAGAAGGCCAGCGCCTGCTGCTCCATGGCGCGCACCTCCTCCCGGATCCGGTCCAGGCCGAGATTCTCCACCAGCCAGACCGGCTTGCGCACGTAGAAATCGGCGATGTGTTCCCGCCGGATCGGCAGGATCAGGTCGCCGAAGCGCGCGCGGTAGAGGTCGATCAGCTTGCGGCGATGCTCGTTCTCCTCCGCGGCCATCGCCTCGAACACCGCGGCGGAGGCCGGGTATTCGTCCCGCAGCCGGCTGGCATAAAGGGCGTAGATCGCGCTGTCCTCCTCCTCCGCCCCGATGGCGAGGGAGAGGATCTCCCGCGACGACAGGCTGTCGAAGCGGCGGGAACCGCTGGAGAAGAACGGCAGGATCGATCGCATGCGGCGAAAGCCTCGGGCTGGTGCGTAGCCTGGACGCGGATGGAAGGGGCGCGCTTGGCGGTGCGGGCCCCTGGCGCAAGACTACACGCGGCCTCACATGCAGCGCGAGGACGGGAGTGCGATTCATGACTGATCAGGCTGACTACACGCCGCCCCGGGTCTGGACCTGGGACAAGGCCAATGGCGGGCGCTTCGCCAACATCAACCGCCCCATCGCGGGGCCGACCCATGACAAGGAATTGCCCGTCGGGCGGCATCCGCTGCAGCTCTATTCGCTCGGCACGCCGAATGGCGTGAAGGTGACGATCATGCTGGAGGAGCTGCTGGCCGCCGGCCATGGCGGCGCCGAATACGATGCCTGGCTGATCCGGATCGGGGAAGGCGACCAGTTCGGCAGCGGCTTCGTGGCCGTGAACCCGAATTCGAAGATCCCCGCGCTGGTGGACCGCAGCGGGCCCACGCCGGTGCGCGTCTTCGAATCGGGGGCGATCCTGACCTACCTGGCGGAGAAGTTCGGCGCCTTCCTGCCGCAGGACGGCACCGCGCGGGCGGAAGCCTTCTCCTGGCTGTTCTGGCAGATGGGCAGCGCGCCCTATCTCGGCGGCGGCTTCGGCCATTTCTATGCCTATGCGCCGACGAAGATGCAGTACCCGATCGACCGCTTCTCGATGGAGACCAAGCGGCAGCTCGATGTGCTGGATCGCCGCCTGGCGGAATCCGAATACATCGCGGGCCCCGACTACACCATCGCCGACATGGCCATCTTCCCCTGGTATGGCGGGCTGGCGAAGGGGTGGCTCTATGGCGCGGCGGAATTCCTCGACGTGGCCAGCTACAAGCATGTGCAGCGCTGGGCCGACCAGCTGCTGGAACGCCCGGCGGTGCGGCGCGGCCGCATGGTGAACCGCGTGCAGGGCGAACCTTCCAGCCAGCTGCATGAACGCCACGACGCCAGCGACTTCGAGACGAAGACGCAGGACAAGCTGGCCGCGAAGGGCTGAATGCCGGCGCGCGGTGGGCGCTCAGCCCGCCGCGCGTCGCGGCCGCAGCGGCACCGGGGCATCGCCCCCGGCGGGCAGGCGTTCCGCCAGCCAATCGGACAGCGCCTGCCGGTCCATCGGCCGCGCATAGAGGAAACCCTGCGCCCGGTCGCAGCCCAGGGCGGTCGCCATGGCCGCCTGCTGCGCCGTCTCCACGCCCTCCGCCACCACCGTCATGCCGAGCCCATGGGCGAGGGAGACGGTGGCGCGGATGATCTCCTCCGCGCGCCGGTCGGTGCCAAGCCGCTGCACGAAGCGCTTGTCCAGCTTCACGGCATCCAGCGGCAGCCGCAGCAGCTGCGCCAGGCCCGAATGGCCGGTGCCGAAATCATCCAGCGCCAGCTTCGCGCCGCGTCCGCGCAGCGCCGCCAGCTGGTCCAGCGTCCGGTTGCTGACGCGGTCGAGCAGCACCTCCTCCGTGATCTCCACCTCCACGGCATCGAGCCCAAGGCCCGCGCGCTCCACTTGGTCCGCGATATGCTCCACGATATCGGCGCGCGCGACCTCCGCCGCCGAGAGGTTGAGCGCGATCCGCGCGGTGGTCAGCCCGCTGCCGCGCAGCACGGCGAGTGCCGCCAGCGCCTGGTCGCGCACCGCCTCGCCGAGGCGGGAGGCGCGCAGCGGGCCGATGGCGCCGAACAGTTCCGCCGGCGGCACGGCGCCCAGCTGCGGGTGGCTCCAGCGGGCCAGCGCCTCGATCGCCACCGCGCCCGGCGCGCCATGCAGCGCGACGATGGGCTGCAGATGCACCGTGGCCCGGGCAGCACGGTGGCGCCGCCGAGATCGGCATCGAAGGCCCGCACGATGGCGGCCACCCGCTGCACCCGTTCCGCATCCGCCCGGCAGGCCCAGCCGATGCTGCCGCGGCCGGCCCGCTTAGCCTGCACCATCGCCTCATCCGCCATGCGCAGCCCGGCTTCCGCGCCATCCGCATCGGCCGGCACCATCGCGGCGCCCAATGTCGCGCCCAGCCGCAGCGTCATGCCGGCATAGGCCACGGGCTTGTGCAGGATGGCGCTGATGCGCCGCACCGCCTCCGCCGCCGCCGCGCGATCCGCCAGGCCCAGCATCAGCACGGCGAATTCGTCGCCGCCGATCCGGCCCACGACATCGCTGCCCCGCACGCTGCCGCGCAGCCGCTGCGCCACTTCCCGCAGCACCGCATCGCCGGCGGCATGGCCGGCGGAATCATTCGCTTCCTTGAAGTGGTCGAGGTCGATCGCGATCACCGTCGCCGGGCGCCGGTCCTCCAGCGCCGCATGCAGCGCGGCGGTGACGCCGCGGCGGTTCGGCAGCCCCGTCACCTCATCCGTCAGGGCCGCCGCTTCCGACCGGCGCAGCGCGCGATGCAGTTCGAGATTCGCGACCACGGCCTGCGCCAGCGTGCGGATCAGCATCACCGCCCGGTCATCCGGCGTCTTCGGCACCTGGTCGAGGACGCAGAGCGTGCCGAGGGCGAAGCCCTCCGCATCGACGAGTGGCACGCCGAGATAGGAACGCAGCCCGGGCGGGCCCGTGACCAGCGGGTTGTCCTGCAGGCGCGGATCCTGCGTGGCATCCGCGACCACCATCGCCTCCGCCGGCGCCAGGATGGCATGGGCGCAGAAGGCGTGGTCGCGATGCGTCTGCCGCACCGGCAGGCCGACCCCCGCCTTGAACCATTGCCGCGCCTCATCGACCAGGGAGACGAGCGCGATCGGATTGCCCGTCAGGTCCGCCGCCAGCGTGACGATCTGGTCGAGTGCCCTGTCGGCATCCGTGTCGAGCACGTCGTAGGAGCGCAGCGCGGCAAGGCGCGCCGCCTCATCGGCGGGGAGGGGGGCAGGCGGCATCGGGACTCCGGAATGCTCGGCGGGCGAAGGGCAAAGCCGGAAGGGACCGGGGTAGTCCGTCCCATCCTACGCGCGCCACATTGCGGAACTGTTATCGCGCCCCGTCTTCGGCGGGGCGCCCCGTCACGCCAGGTATCGCCTGAACCAGGCCAGGGTGCGGTCCCAGGCCAGCTTCGCCGCCGCTTCCTGGTAGCGGGGGGTGGAGTTGTTGTGGAAGCCGTGCTGCGTGCCCGGGTAGACATGCGCCTCATGCGGCACGGCATTCGCCTTCAGCGCGACCTCGAAGGCGGGCCAGAGGTTGTTGATGTTGGCGTCGTTCTCCGCGTAGTGGATCAGCAGCGGCGCCTTGATGCGCGCCACCGCCTCCGCCGGCTGCGCGGCGCCGTAGAAGGGCGCGCCGGCCTGCATCTCCGCCCCCATGGTCGCGGCCAGCCAGTTCGTCGTGCTGCCGCCCCAGCAGAAGCCGGTGACGCCGAGCTTGCCGGCTGACAGGGCGTGCGCCTTCAGGAAGCGCGCGCTGTTCAGCATGTCCTGCCGCAGCTTCGCCTGGTCCAGCCCCGCCTGCAGCGCGCGGCCGTCATCGTCATTGCCGG
The DNA here is from genome assembly GCF_016805305.1 of Falsiroseomonas ponticola. GTDB lineage: Bacteria > Pseudomonadota > Alphaproteobacteria > Acetobacterales > Acetobacteraceae > Falsiroseomonas > Falsiroseomonas ponticola. The sequence goes on from NZ_JAERQN010000008.1 coordinate 181,559, forward strand.
GATAGCCGCCGGCGGGGAACAACCCGTCCGGGGCAAGGGCGAGAAAGCCCTCCGCCGCCGCGCGCCGCGCCACATCCTCGATATAGGGGTTGAGCCCGCGATTCTCGTGGATGACCAGCACGGCCGGGAAGGGCCCCGTGCCGGTGGGCTGCACCAGGTAGCCGCGCATCGTGCCCGAATTGCCGCCGGGCGAGGGATAGGTGACGTAGGTCGCCTTGATGCGCGGATCGGTGAAGGAGATGGTCTGCGCCTGCGCGTAGCGCGGCAGCAGCGACTGCGCCATCAGCAGCCCGCCCGCGGTGACGGCGGCGGAGGCCGCGAGGAAGGACCGGCGATCCATCCGGCCATGGCAGTATTCGTCATAGAGGTCGAAGACGCGCTGGTCGATCTGGTCCTGGGTCAGCGGCACGAAGCCGTCCTGTCCGTCGGGCATGTCCGTTTCCCTCCTGCTCGCGGCGCGCAGGATAACGGGCCGCGCGCGGGCTGTCCGCAGGGATTTCCGGCGGCGCCGATCCGGTGTTGGATCGCCGCAACACGAAGGAGGAACCGACGCCATGACCCCGCGCATCACGCTGCCCGAGCCCGAGGCGATGGACGAGGTGCAGCGCGCGCTCCGCGACCGGATCATGGCGAGCGGCACCGGCAGCATGGTCGGCCCGCAGCGCGCCAACATCCACAGCCCCGAACTGGCGGAGGCCTGGTGGAAGCTGGGCGACATGCTGCGGCTGCGCACCGTGGTCCCGAAGCCGCTGCTGGAACTCGCCATCATCGTCGCGGGACGGCGCTGGAACAGCCAGCTGGAATTCGCCTTCCACGGCGCCGCCGCGATCCGCGCCGGCATCGATCCCGCCGTCGTGGAGGCGATCCGCATCGGCGCGCCGCCCGCCTTCCGGGATGAGGCGGCGCGGGAGGTCTACGAATACGCCCGCCAGATCCAGGTGAATGGCGCGCCGGATGATGCAAGCCACGCCGCCATCACCGCGCGCTGGGGCGAAAGGGGCGTGGTGGAGCTGACCGCGATGATCGGCTTCTACACCATGGTCTGCATCGCGCTGAATGCGCATCGCATCCCGCTGCCCGCGGGTGTCGAAGCCCCCTTCCCCGCCGATCCCGGCTTCAGCGACATGCCGCCGGCGGCCTGAGCATCACGCCGGCCAGGGCTGTTCGCCGAGGTCCCAGAACAGCCCGGCCATGATCTCCATCCCCTCCCGCATCAGCGGCCGCAGCGCGTGTTCGTTCGGCGCGTGCTGCGAACAGCCGGTGTAGGAATGCGGCAGGTAGACCGTCGGCAGCCCCAGCGTGACCGCGAAGGTGTCGTTCGGCAGCGACCCGCCGGCATTCGGCACGATCATCGGCACCTTGCCCGTGGTCTGGCGCACGGAAGCCGCGACCATCTGCGGCCAGGGCCCGTCCGGATCCATCCGCGTCGCCGCCCATTCCGCGCCCTGCTTCACCGCCTCCACCGTCACGTCGTCGAAGCCCGCTTCCGTCAGGTGCTTTCGGATGGCGGGGATGAAGGTGGAGGGGTGGCGATCCACGGTGTAGCGGATCTGGCAGCGGGCGAAGGCCTCCGGCGGCACGGCATTCACCGGCGCCCGAGGATGGCCGCATTCGAAGGCCAGCACCTCGAAGGTATTCCAGCCGAAGACCTTCTCCGCCGCGGTCAGCCCGGGCTCGCCCCACCAGTGATTGATCTCCGGCCCATCCTCCCCGCCATCGACGCGGCAGGAAGCGAGCGCGGCGCGCACGCTGTTCGGGATGCGCTCCGGCACCAGATCCCGCACCAGCACCTTGCCATCGCGATCGATGATGCTGGCGATGGCATGGGCCAGGCGGATACCGGGATTCGCGAGCAGCCCACCCCAGTTCCCGGAATGGTGCCCGCCCTCCCGGTACTTCACGCGCAAATCGAGCGCCAGCGCGCCCCGCGTGCCCAGCACCAGCGCCGGCACATCCGGCACCAGCCGCGGCCCGTCCGAGGCGATCAGCACATCGGCCTGGAGGTCATCGCGATGCGCGCGGGCGAATTCGTCGATGCCCGGCGATCCCACCTCCTCGCTCATCTCCAGCAGCAAGGTCACGTTGAAGCCGAGTTTTCCCCGGGTCTTCAGCACGGCCTCCAGCGCCGCCAGGTTCGCGCTGTGCTGGCCCTTGTTGTCCACGATGCCGCGGCCATAGAGCCGGTCGCCGCGCGGCGTGATGGTCCAGGGCGAGAGCCCCTCATGCCATTCCTTGTCGAGCCCCTGAACCGTGTCGCCATGGCCGTAGGTCAGCAAGGTCGGCAGCCCGGCATCCTCCACGCGGCGCGCGATCATGAAGGGGCCGCCCTTGCCCGCGGGGTTCGGATGCACCGTGCAGGTGAAGCCGATGCGCGTGAGGTCCGGCGCCATCTCCTGCTCGAGGTAGCGCAGCAGATGCGGGCCGGCGCCGGGCTCCTGGCTCGCGGTCGGGCAGGCGATGCGGCGCTCCAGCATCGCGAGGAAGCTGCCATCCTCGAACATCGCCCGCGCGGCGGCGATGGCGGCGTCGCGGCTCATGCGCCCGTCGCCTGGCGCACGCGGCGCGTGGCGGCCCGCAGCGCGGCCACGAAGCGGTTCTGGCCGCGCATCAGCTCCACCATGGCGGGCTTCGCCAGCGCCGCGTCCAGCGCCGGCAGCTCCGCCGCCACGGCCAGCGTCGGCAGGGGCGGCACCGTATAGGCGGGATCATGCGCGAAGCGCGCCTCCCGCGTATAGTTGATGGGCACGAGGATGCGCGACAGGTCCTGCAGCGCCGCGTTGCGCACCGGGACGGGCGCGCCGCCCAGCCCGGCCAGCGCCTCCCGCAGCCCCGCGACCGCCGCCTTGGCCGGCGAGAGGTCCGCCATGCCCCTGGAGGCACCCTCATACTGCGCGATGGTCGCGTCGAACTCGTCGCAGGTCGCGGACCAGTCGAAGGGCAGCACCTCGGCATTCGCGATGCGCAGCACCGACAGCAGGTAGATCTTCATGTCCACCAGCAGGATGTCGCGATCCGCGATCTCCAGCGTGTCGTTCTCCGTATGCCAGGCGATGTTCGCCCCGCAGCCGGAGACCTCGTAGTAGTTCTTCTCCCGCCGCAGCGCCTCCGGCATCGTGCTGGACAGCATGAAGAAGCTCGGCAGGCCGATATTGTTGAAGGAGTAGTCGCCGGCCTGGGGCGGGCGGATGCATCTGATGTCGGCATCCGGCACCACGTCCCGGATCGCGCCCGCGGCCAGCGCGGCGCTTTCCGTGAAGGCGCGGGTCTGGTGGTAGGAGGTCGCCCATCGGCAGCCCGGGCTGTCGCAATTGATCTGCGCCAGGCAGTTCTCATCGAGATCCTGCGCGAAGGCATCGGTGAACCAGGTGGAGCCCGCATAGCGGCCGGTCGAATGCCCCGGCCACCAGGCGATCCTCACGCTGCGCTTCAGCGATCCGCGCTTCGCCCAGAGCACGCGCGCGATCTCCAGCATCGTCGCATCGCCCGTGGCGTTGTCGCCGACACCCACTTCCCAGCTGTCATAGTGGCCGTGCAGCAGGACGAACTTCTCCGGCTCCTCGGTGCCGGGGATGGTGACGACGGGGATGGATTGCGGGAACCAGCCTTCCTCCATCACCGTGCGGATCGTCGCCTCCCCGCCCGCCTCCGCCAGCGCCATCAGCGCCTGGCCATCGGGGTTGTTCACCGCCACCACGGGGATCTTCGGCTTGCGCGGCAGGTCGTGCAGGTCCGGGCTGCCCCAGATGGTGGTGCAGGTGCCCCAATGGATGTCGATGCCGGGATTGACGGCGATCAGGCCGACGCCGCCCCATTCCTCGATCAGGCTGGTCAGCGCGGGATTGCCGAAGCCCTCCATCACCACGATGCAGCCGCCGATCTTCCGGCGCACCTCCTCCACCGATCCGATCGATCCGCCGAAGAGCAGCCCGATGTCGCGGCTGTAGGACCGCAACGCCTTCGGGTTGGCCTTCAGCTTGACCAGCTTCGCCGTCCGCCCCTCCGGCACATGCAGCGCGGAGGAAGGCGGCTTGGCGCGGTAGCGCACGCCATTGGCCGTGACGGAGGCATCATGCGGAATCGAGAGGCAGATCTCCGGCTGGTGCACCTCCACCGGGATGCCGTGGCGGCGCAGCCGGTCCACGATGACCGCGGCCGCCTTGTTCACGTCATCGGGCTTCCAGCGATGCATGCCCGCGAAGGTCGTGACCAGGTCCCAGGGCGCGTCGAGCGTGACGGCATCGAGGAAACCCTGTTCGTCGGCGGTGATCGGCATGGTGCGGCCTCCTGCTCCGCCGATGGCAGCACCGCGCCGCGGGTCGCGCAAGCCGTGCCCGCGCGTGATGACGGCGCGGCAAGGCAGTGATCGGCGCGACCGATGTGCGAATCACCGCGCATACCCCATGGCCGAGGCGGCACGGAATGTGCTGCACTCCCCGCGACGTCAGAGGATGCCGCCCATGAACCGCCGCTCCGTCCTGCTCGCCGCCACCGCGCTGACCGCCCTGCCGCGCCTGCCCGCCCTGGCCCAGGGCGCGCCCGGCGACCCGATCCGGCCCCTCGTCCTCATCACCCGCCCGCAGGCCGCGGCGCCGGCGGCCTACCAGGCGGCGGAGCTGATCGCCCAGGAATGGCGCAAGCTCGGCCTGCAGGTGGAACTGCGCCCCCTGCCCAACCAGCAGATGAGCCAGGTGGTCTGGTACGAACGCCAGCGCTGGGACTTCACCATGTGGCAGATGGTCGGCCGGCCGGAGCGCGGCGACCCCGATGAGATGGTCTACAACCTCCTGCACTCCGCCAACATCGCCACCGGCTACAATTTCGTCGGCTACAGCAATCCCGACTATGACCGCCTGGCGGAAGCGCAGCGGAGCGAGATGGACCAGACCCGCCGCGCTGCCATCGTGCGGGAGGTGCAGGAGGTCGTGAACCGCGACCAGCCCTATGCCTTCCTCGTGCACCCCGTGAACCTTCAGGCCTTCAACAAGCAGGTCTTCGCGGAAGGCAGCGCGGTGAACCAGGCGGGGCTCGGCATCCGCAACTTCTGGAACTGGATCAGCCTGCAGCCTACCGGCCGCCAGCGCGACATCATCGTCAACTCCACGGAACCGGTGAAGGCGACCAACCCCTTCTATGTCAGCGGCGCGCCGGACAGTTGGGTAACGGACCTGGTCTGGGATCGCCTGATGCGCGTCGGCCCCGATGGCCTGCCGCAGCCCTGGGCGGCGGAGCGCGTGACGCAGGTGGATCCGCTCACCATCGACTGCGTCATCCGCCAGGGCATGACGCATCACGACGGCACGCCGGTGACGACGGAGGATGTCGTCTTCTCCTACGAGGTACCGGGCATGGGCGACGAATCGCCGATGTACAAGCCCTTCGTGCAGAACATCGCCTCCGTCACCGCCACCGATGCCCGCACCGTGCGCTTCGTGCTGAAGCGCCCGGACGCTGCCTTCCGCATCGCCGTGCTGGCCAAGCTCAACATCGTCTCCAAGCGCATCTGGGCGCCGGTGGTGCAGTACTACCTGAACCGTCCGCAGAACCTCGAATCCTATGTTGAGGAACGGCCCGTGGGCTCCGGCCCCTACCGCTTCGTCCGCTCCCGCGTGAATGAGGAAGTGGTGCTGGAGGCGAACCCGAACCATTGGGCGCGCCCCAAGGCCGATCGCTGGATCATGCGCATCATCCTCAACACGGAAGCAACGCTCGGCGCGCTCCGCCGTGGCGAGATCAACGTGCTGGCCGACTATTTCGGCGACCCCGACCTGGTGAAGACCATGGCGCGGCAGCTGCCCAACATGATCGCGGTGCGGGAGGAGGTCGATATCGGCTTCCAGTTCGTCGGCATGAATCTCCGCCGCCCGCCCTTCAGCGATGCCGCCTTCCGCCGCGCGCTGTCGGCTGCGGTGAACCGGGAGATGATGGCCGGCGCCGCCTGGAACGGCCAGGCGGTTCCCTCCAACTCCATGGTCTCCCCGGCGCTCGCCGCCTGGCACGACCGCGGGATCGAGGGCCGCGTGCCCGGCGGCAATCTGGAGGGCGCGCGGCGGCTGCTGCAGGAAGCGGGCTACCGCATGGTCGGCAACCGCCTGCACTATCCCAGCGGCGTGCGCGAAACGACGACGCCCTACCAGTGATCCTGCATTGAAGCGCGTCCTCGGGCGGCTGGGGCACGCCATCTTCGTCCTCTGGGCGGTGGCGTCCCTGACCTTCGTCATGTTCCGGCTGATGCCGGGCGATCCCACGCTGAACTTCCTCTCGGAATCATTCAGCGAGGAGATGCGCGCGGCCCTGCTGACCTCCTTCGGGCTCGATCGCCCGCTGCCGGAGCAATACGTCCTCTACCTCGGCAGCCTGCTGCGGGGCGACCTCGGCGTCTCCTTCCTGCAGAAGAAGCCGGTGCTGGACATCCTGCTGGATGCGCTGCCGAACACGGTGGCGCTGACGGTGACGGCGCTGGTCATCGCCTATGCCTTCGGCATCATCGCCGGCGCCTTCCTGGCCTTCGCCCGCGGTTCCGTCACGGAAGGCATCGCCATCCCCGCCGCGCTGATCACGCGCGCCGCGCCGGAATTCTGGCTCGGCATGATCCTGCTGGCCTGGCTCTCCTTCGCCTGGGGCATCTTTCCCTCGTCCGGCGCGAACGAGGCCGGGTCGGAATTCACCTCCGAATGGGCGCGGCTGACTTCCGCCGATTTCCTCTGGCACCTCGTGCTGCCGGCGCTGACCCTGGCGCTCTACCTGCAAGGGCTGCCCCTGCTGCTGATGCGCGCCACGATGCTGGAAGTGCTGAATGACGAGTTCATCGTCATGGCCCGCATGAAGGGCCTCTCCCGCTGGGCGATCGTGATGCGCCACGCGGCGCGCAACGCGCTGCTGCCGGTGGCGACCGCCTTCGCGCTCGGCCTCGGCAGTTCCTTCGGGGGCAATGTGGTGATCGAGACGGTGTTCTCCTGGCCCGGGCTCGGCCGCGTGCTGGTCTCCGCGGTGCAGGGGGCGGACTACCCGCTGGCGCAGGGAGCCTTCATCCTGATCGCGGCGGTGCTGGTGACGATGAACATGGTGGCCGACCTGCTTTATGCCTGGCTCGATCCGAGGGTGTCGGTCGGTGCGCGCCGCTAGGGCAACCCTCGCCTTCCTGCGCAGCCAGCCCTTCGCGCTGGTGGGCATCAGCATCTATGCGCTGTTCATCGTGCTCGCGATCTTCGCCGACCAGATCGCGACCCATGATCCGCGGCAGATCCTGTTCAGCGGCGCCTATCGCGTGGCGCGCTACCTCCCGCCCTCGGCCACCCATTACCTTGGCACCACGGCGGGCGGGCGGGACATCTTCTCCCAGCTCGTCCATGGTACGCGCTCCGCGCTGACGGTCGGCGTCACCGCGGCCTTCTGCGTGGTGTTCCTGGGTTCGCTGATGGGGCTGCTGGCCGGCTATCTCGGCGGCTGGGTAGACCGCATCATCATGCGGCTCTCCGACATCGTGCTCGGCCTGCCCTTTCTTCCGTTCGTCCTCGTCATCTCGGCGCTGACCCGGCCAGGCACCGTCACGCTGGTCGCCTCCGTCGCGCTGATGCTCTGGCCCAACACGGCCCGCGTCATCCGGTCCCAGGTCCTGTCGCTGCGCGAACGCGGATGGGTGGAGGCCGCGCGCGTCACGGGCTGTTCGCCGATGCGCATCATCTTCGTCCATATCGCGCCGCAGGTGGCGCCGCTGGCGGCGCTCTACGGCTCCATCGCGGTGGGCTGGGCGATCCTGACGGAGGCCTCGGCCTCCTTCCTCGGCTTCGGCGATCCCGCCGCCATCTCCTGGGGCCTGATGCTGCAGGATGCCTTCGCCAACCAGGCCCTGTCGCGGGAGGCCTGGAACTGGTTCATCCCGCCGGGCCTCTGCATCGTGGCACTGGTCCTCGCCGGCTTCCTGGTCAGCCGGGGGTCGGAGAAGCTGCTCTTTCCGAAGCTGGGGGATTGATGGCGAGCCTCCTCTCCGTCCGCGACCTCGCCGTCCACTACGCCACCGCGGCCGGCCCGGTGCGCGCCGTGGATGGCGCCAGCTTCGATGTGCCACCGCGCTCCATCGTGGGCCTCGTCGGCGAAAGCGGCTGCGGGAAGTCCACCCTGGGCCGCGCGCTGATGGGCGTGATGCCGCGCAGCGCCCGCATCGCCGCGGGGTCGGCGATGTTCGAGGGCCAGGACCTGGTGACGCTGCCTGACAAGGCACGGAAGGAACTGCTCTGGCGCCGCCTCTCCTTCGTGCCGCAGACCGCGATGAATGCGCTGGACCCGGTGCAGCGCGTCGGCTCGCAGCTGATGGAAGTGCTCACCGAACGCGGCGGCCTGTTGCGCGCCGCGGCGGCCTCGCGGGCGGAGGCGCTGTTCACCCTCGTCGGCCTCGATCCCAAGCGCCTGCGCGACTGGCCGCACCAGTTCTCCGGCGGCATGCGCCAGCGCGCCTCCATTGCCCTGGCCCTCGCCCTCGACCCCGCGCTGATGATCGCGGATGAGCCGGTGACGGCGCTGGACGTCATCGTGCAGCGCCAGGTGCTGGACGTGATGAAGGATCTCCAGGCGCGGCTCGGCCTGGCGATGATTCTGGTGACGCATGATGTCGCCGTCGTTGCCTATGCCTGCGACCGCGTCGTGGTGATGTATGCCGGCCGCGTGGTCGAATCCGGCCCCGTCCGGGCCGTGCTGGAAGCGCCGCTGCACCCCTACACCATGGGGCTGATGAACGCCTTCCCGGACCTGGAACGCGCGGGCGGCGAACTCGTCCCCATCGAGGGTTCTCCCCCCTCCCTGCTCAACCCGCCCCAGGGCTGCCGCTTCGCCGCCCGCTGCCCCTTCGCGGTGGCGCGCTGTGCGGATGACCCGCCCCTGGTCGAGGACGCGCCGGACCACCATGCAGCCTGCTGGCGCAGCGCGGAGGCCGCTTCGCTGCGCCCGCAAGCCGCGCGCGCCGAGACCTGGGCGGGTGTCGTCGCATGACGCCCGTCATCGCCGCGAATGATCTGACGAAGGCCTTCCCGGCCTCGCGCCGCCTCTCCGACCTGTTGCGCGGCCACCGGCCCATGGTGCGCGCCGTCAATGGCGTCACGCTCGGCGTTGGCGCGGGCCGCGCGCTCGGCATCGTCGGCGAAAGCGGCTGCGGCAAGACCACCACGGCGCGACTGCTGCTGCGGCTGGAGGAGGTGACGTCGGGCAGCGTGCTCTTCGATGGCCAGGACGTGACGGCGCTGCGCGGCAAGGCGCTGCTGCCCTTCTGGTCCAGCGTGCAGCTGGTGTTCCAGAACCCCTTCGATGCGCTGAACCCCCGCTTCACCATCCGCCGCACGCTGACGGAGCCACTGCGCAACTTCGGCATCCCGCCGGACCAGCAGGATGCCCGCATCCGCGAGGCCATGGCGCGCGTGCGCCTCGACCCCGCCGAGGCCTATCTCGACCGCCATCCGCATGAACTCTCCGGCGGGCAGTTGCAGCGCGTGGTGCTGGCCCGCGCCCTCGTCGCGCATCCCCGCGCCATCATCGCGGATGAGCCGGTCTCGATGCTCGATGTCTCCGTCCGCGCCGGCGTGCTGAACGTGCTGCGCCGCGCGCGGGACGAATTGCAGCTCGCCGCCATCTACATCAGCCACGACCTCGCCCTGATCCGCTATGTCTGCGAGGAGGTGGCGGTGATGTATCTCGGCCGCGTGGTGGAATCCGGCCCGACGGCGGAGATCATCGCCGCGCCGGCGCATCCCTACACCCGCGCCCTGGTCGCCGCCGTGCCGGTGCCGCGCGTCGATCAGGATCGCGGCGCGCTGCCCATCCAGGGCGGGCTGCCGGACCAGGTGAACCAGCCCAGCGGCTGTGCCTTCCGCGACCGTTGCCCCCTCGCCATGCCCCGCTGCGCGGAGGAAGCACCCGCGCTCCGCAGCATCGCGCCCGGCCGCATGGCCGCCTGCCATTTGGTGTGAGGACCATGACCACGCCACGCCCCTGCAACCCCGTCACGCTCGAGATCATCCGCGGCGCCATCCGCGCCGCGCAGGCGGAGATGGAGGCACTGATCGAGCGCACCGCCATGTCCGCCTTCATCCGGGAGAAGAAGGATTTCTACACCGCCCTCTTCGATGCCGATGGCGTCATGGCGGTGGGATCGAACGTCCCCGTCTTCGGCGACATCTGCGGCCCCGTCTTCCGCGACTTCCCGATCGAAACGATCCGCGACGGCGACCTCTACTGGTACAATGACTGCTACGGATCGCGCGGCGCCGTCAGCCATTCCAACGACCAGGTCTTCCTGGCGCCGGTCTTCGTGGCGGGCCAGCGCGTCGCCTTCGTCATGGGCTGGGCGCATTTCGCCGATATCGGCGGGCTCCGCCCGGGCTCCATCAGCCCGGATGCCACGGAGATCTTCCATGAGGGCGTCATCATCCCGCCGACGCTGCTGATCCGGGACGGCGTGGTGAACCAGGCCGCGCTCTCCATCTTCTACCGCAACTCCCGCTATCCGCGCACCGCGCAGGGCGACACCCGCGCGCTGATGGCGAGCGTGGAGCTCGGTGTGGCGCGCATGCGCGAGATCGCGGCGAATTTCGGCGCCGATGTGCTGGCCGATGCCCTGGCACAGCTGCTGGCCCGCACGCGGGATACGGTGCGCGGGCGATTGATGGAAACCTTCCCGGTCGGCACGCATCGCTTCACCGATCGCATCGACGGCGATGGCCATGGCAGCGGCGCGCTCCGCCTCCGCTTCGCGCTGACGCGCAGCCCCGATGACCGCTTCGTGCTCGATGCGTCGGAGACGGATGACCAATCCGCCGGCCCCGTGAACTTCCTGATGAACCCCGATGTGCCGGGCATGGCCCTCGGCCTCTATTTCCTCGGCGGCGATCCGACGCAGGTGGTGAATGCCGGCGGGCCGCGATCGCTGGATGAGGTGATCCTGCGCGAAGGCTCGCTGCTGCAGCCGCGCTTCCCCGCGGCGCTCGGCATGCGCGGCCTGACCATGATGCGCATGCTGGCGGCGCTGAACGGCCTGGTCTCCGTCGCCGGCGGAGAAGCCCCCGCCGCGCATGCGGCCTATGTGATCATGCTGCTGCGCGGCACCATCGGCGGCAGGCATTTTCTCATGAGCGATGGCCTCGGCGTCGGCTATGGCGCGCGCGGCTTCGCGGATGGGATCGACGGCGTCTATTTCGTGGCGCAGGAGAACTACCCGGTCGAGTTCCTGGAGACCGAGTACCCCGTCCGCCTGCGGGAATACGGCCTCAACATCGACAGCGGCGGGCCCGGGCGCTGGCGCGGCGGCTGCGGCATCGTGCGCGAATATGAGGTGATGGCGGAGGAATCGATCCTCGCCGTGCGCCTCGATGGCGTGGAGAATCCGCCCTGGGGCGCGGCCGGCGGGCAATCCGGGCGGCCGGGCCGCGTGGTGCTGAATCCCGGCCTGCCCAATGAACGCGTGCTGAAGCCGCTGTCGGATGGCAACCGCGTGGTGCGCGGCGACATCCTGCGCATCGAGACCGGCGGCGGCGGCGGCCGCGGCCATCCCTTCGACCGGCCGGCGGAGTCGGTGCTGGAGGATGTGCTGGGCGGCCTGGTCAGCGCCGCTTCCGCCCGCGCGGATTACGGCGTCGTCATCACCGGCCGCGCCATCGACGAAGCGGCGACCGAGGCGCTGCGCGCCAACCGCCCCGCCACGCGCGCCTTCCATCGCGGGAGCTATGCCGATGCCCTCGACTGACCCGCTCTCGGTCGCGGTCGATATCGGCGGCACCTTCACCGACGTCACCCTGCAGGATGCCGCCACGGGCCGCGCCTGGACGGCCAAGACGCCCTCGACTCCGCATGACCCGTCGGAAGCCTTCCAGGCCGGCGTGCGCCTGGCGCTGGAGACGGCGCGCGAGGAGGCCGCGCGCATTGGCCGCGTGCTGCATGGCACGACCATCGCCACCAACCTGATCCTGGAAGGCAAGGGCGCGCGCACCGCCCTCATCACCACCGCGGGGTTCCGGCATGTGCTGGAGATCGGCCGGCAGGACATTCCCCGCCGCGCCAACCTGCATGCCTGGGTGAAGCCGAAGCGCCCCGTGCCGCCGTCGCGCGTCTTCGAGGTGACGGAGCGCATCGCCGCCGATGGCAGCGTGCTCACGCCGCTCGAGGAGGCCAGCGTGACGCGCGCCGCGGCGGCCTGCCGCGAAGCCGGCGTCACCGCCATCGCCATCTGCCTGCTGCACGCCTTCACCAATGCCGCGCATGAACGCCGCGTGGCGGCGATGCTGCGGGATGCCCTGCCCGGCGTCGCCATCACGGCTTCCGTCGATGTGCTGCCCGTGGTGCGCGAATATGAACGCTCGCTGGCCGCCATCCTCAATGCGCAGGTGATGCCGGCCGTCTCCACCTATGTCGAAAGGCTGGAACGGCGCCTCGCCGAGGACGGCATCGCGGCGCCGCTGCTGCTGATGAAGTCGAATGGCGGCGTGGCCGGCGCGGCTTCCATCCGCCGCGCGCCGGCCGTCACCGCGCTGTCGGGGCCGGCCGCGGGCGTGGTCGGCGCGCGGGCGGTGGCGGCGGCGGCGGGGATCCCGAACATCCTGACGGTCGATATCGGCGGCACCAGCGCCGATATCTGCCTGATGAAGGACGGCGCCATCGCGCTGACGCAGCGCGGCGCGGTCGGCGACTGGCCGCTGCCGCTGCCCATGCTGGACATGGTGACGATCGGCGCCGGCGGCGGCTCCATCGCCCGCGTCACGCGGGACGGCGCACTGGCCGTGGGGCCGGAAAGTGCGGGCGCGCAGCCGGGCCCGGCCTGCTATGGCCGGGGCGGCACCCTCGCGACCGTGACGGATGCGCATGTCGTGCTCGGCCATCTGCCGCCCTCGCTGCTCGGCGGGCGGATGACGCTGGATGTGGTGGCGGCGGAAGACGCCGTGCGCAAGGGCGTCGCGGAGCCGCTGGGCCTGTCGCTGCACGAAGCCGCGCGCGGCATCCTCGCCGTCGTCGATTCCAACATGGTCGGCGCGCTGCGCGTCGTTTCCGTCGAGCGTGGGCATGATCCGCGCGACTTCACGCTCGTGCCCTTCGGCGGCGCGGGGCCTCTGCATGGCTGCGCGCTGGCCGCGATGCTCGGCATTTCGCGCGTGCTCGTGCCGCCCTCACCCGGCGTGCTCTGCGCGCAGGGCTTGCTGCATGCCGATATGCGGGCGGAGTTCAGCCGCTCTGTCCTGCCCGGCCAGGCGGAGGATGAAGGCGCCCTCGCCGCCACCTTCGCGGCGCTGGCGCAGGAAGCCGCCGCCTGGTTCGAGGAGGAGGCGATCCCGCCCGAGGCGCGCGGCACCGCGCCTGTCGCGCTGATGCGCTATGCCGGCCAGGGGACGGAACTGCCCGTGCCCTGGCGCGGCCTGCCCCACGCCGCCGGCGATTTCGCCGCGGCGCACCGCGCCCTCTACGGCTTCGACCTGCCGGAGGGCCGGGCCGAGATCGTGACGCTGCGGCTCGAAGCCGTCGGCACCCTGCCGCCCCCCGCCGCGCAGTCCCTGCCGCCCGGCACCGGCGCCACGCCGATCGGCACGCATCCCGTCCACCTGCCCGGCGGCACCGCGGAGGCCGCGCTCTACGACCGCGCCGCGCTCGGCGCCGGGGACCGCATCGCCGGCCCCGCCATCATCACCCAGCTCGATGCCACCACCCTGCTGCCGCCCGGCTGGACGGCGGAGGCACTGCCCAGCGGCGCCCTGCTGCTGCGACGGGATTGAAAGCCATGATGCACCTCGCCGCCTTCATGTTCACGCCGGGCAGCCATTCCGCGGGCTGGCGCCACCCGGAAGCCGTGCCGGAATGCGACATGGATTTCCGGCAGTACGCCCACATCGCGCAGGTGGCGGAGAGCGGGAAGCTCGATGCGGTATTCTTCCAGGACACGGTAGCGGTGAATGGCAGCGCGTCCCTCGACGGTGCCGGGCCCTATCGCCCGCGGCAGGGGCGCACCGCCTACCTGGAGCCCACGACACTGCTCTCCGCCCTCGCCATCGTCACGCAGCGCATCGGGCTGATCGCGACGGCGACGACGACCTATAACGAGCCCTACAACCTCGCCCGCCGCTTCGCCTCCATCGACCACATCAGCAATGGAAGGGCGGGGTGGAACCTCGTCACTTCCCAGATCGAGGACGAGGCCGGCAATTTCGGCGCCGACCACCACATGGCCCATGCCGAGCGCTACGAACGGGCGGAGGAGTTCTTCGACGTCATGGCCGCGCTGTGGGACAGCTTCGGCGATGGCGCGCTGATCCGGGACAAGGACAGCGGCATCTATGTGGACACCGCCAAGGTCCATCTGCAGAACCACCGCGGCAAGCATTTCGCGGTGCGTGGGCCGCTCAACATCGCCCGCTGCCCGCAAGGGCGGCCGATCGTGACGCAGGCGGGCTCCTCCGGCCCGGGCATGGAGCTCGCGGCCCGCACGGCGGACCTGGTCTTCACCGCGCAGTCCGACCTCGCGGAGGCGCAGGCCTTCTACGCGGACCTCAAGGCCCGGGCCGCGAAGCACGGGCGCAACCCGGACCATGTGAAGATCATGCCGGGCCTCATGACCATCATCGGCGCGACGGAGGAGGAAGCGCAGGCCCGCTACCGCGAGCTGCAGGGCCTGCTGGCGGATGAGAATTCCATGCGCCTGCTGGCCCGGCTGTGCGGGGACCTCGACATCTTCGCCTATCCGCCGGATGCGCCGCTGCCGCCCTTGCCGCTCTCCAACGCCGCCCAGGCACGGCAGCGCCACCTGGTGGAGAAGGCGAAGCGGGAGAACCTCTCCATCATCCAGGTGGCGCGCTACCTGGCGACCTCCCTCGGCCACCACCTGCTGGTCGGCACGCCGGCCCGGATCGCGGACACGATGGAGGAATGGGTGAAGGCGGGCGCCTGCGACGGCTTCACCCTCCTCTCCCCCTACTACCCGGCGCCGCTGGAGCGCTTCGTCGGCCAGGTGGTGCCGGAATTGCAGCGGCGCGGCCTGTTCCGGACGGAGTATGCCGGCACCACGCTGCGGGACCATCTGGGCCTGCCGGTGCCGCCCAACCGCTACGAGATGTAACGCCCCCGCTGGCGTTGCGCGGGCCCATCGGCGCAAGCCCTTGTTTTCGCTCAGGCAGCGCGGCCCGGTTCCGGCCCCGGCCCGCGCCGATGCTGGACAAGCCCGCCGGATCGCGCCAAACCGCGCCCAAATCCCTGAGACCCCCTTCTTTGGCGCCCCGCCGCCCGGAGCACGCCCCATGACTTCCCCGGTGTTCGATCGCATCGCCGACATCATCGCGGAGAACAGCGAGGTCGCCCGCGACTCCATCACGCCGGAGGCGCATGTCATCAACGACCTCGGCATCGACAGCCTGGACTTCCTCGACATCGTCTTCGCCATCGACAAGGCCTTCGGCATCAAGGTGCCGGTGGAAGCCTGGACGCAGGAAGTGAACGCCGGCACCGCGCCGGCCGAGCAGTATTTCGTCATGGGCAACCTGGCGGTGCGGATCGAGGAACTGGTCGCGGCCAAGCAGGCCAAGGCCTGAACTCCGGGCCCGGCCCGCGGACAGGACGCCATGCTCCTCGAATACTTCCAGATGGTGGACCGGGTGGTCTCGCTCGGTCCCGAATCGATCACGGTGGAAAGCCGCGTCCCCGACGCCAGCCCGGTCTTCGAGGGGCACTTCCCCGGCTACCCCATCGTGCCGGGCGTGCTGCTGGTGGAGACGATGGCCCAGGCCGGCGGCTGGCTGATCCTGGCGTTGGAGGGGATGCAGCGCATGCCCTTCCTCTCCACCGTCAAGGAAGCCAAGTTCCGCGGCTTCGTCGGCCCGGGATCACCCCTGGTGGTGGAGGCGAAGCGCACGCATGACGGATCGGGCTTCGCGGTGGCGGAAGCGCGCATCCTGTCCGGCGGCAAGCGCATCGCGGATGCCGAGATCACCTACCGCATCATGCCCTTCCCCGCCGAGGCGCTGCGCGAGGCGATGACCGCCACGGCGAAGCGGATCGGCCTGCCCGGCCATAGCTGAGATGACGCAAGCCTCCCCCATCTGGGTCACCGGCGTCGGCCTGGTTTCCGCGGCCGGCGAAGGGCGGGACGCGCATCGCGCCGCCATGCTGGCCGGCGCCCCGCCCGCGCTGGACGACACCACCTACGCCCCCTTCGCCATCCATCCCGGCCCGGCGCTGGAGCTGGACCGGCAGATCCCCAAGAAGGGCGACCAGCGGCAGATGGAGCCCTGGCAGCGGCTCGGCACCTATGCCGCCGGCCTGGCGCTGGACGATGCCGGCGCCCGCGGCCTGGTGGCGGAGATGGACCTGATCGTCGCCGCCGGCGGGGGCGAGCGCGACATGGCGCTGGATGAGAGCGTGGTCGCCGCCCTGGCCGCCCTGCCGCCCGATGAAGCGGCGCCGAAGCTGAACGAGATGCTGGCCGGCGGCCTGCGGCCGACCCTGTTCCTGGCGCAGCTGTCGAACCTGCTGGCGGGCAACATCTCCATCGTCCATGGCGTCACCGGCGCCTCCCGCACCTTCATGGGGGAGGAACAGGCGGGCGCGGATGCGGTGCGGATCGGCGCCGCGCGGCTGGCCGAGGGGCGCGGCCAGGCGGCGCTGGTGGGCGGCGGCTTCGTCGCCTCCCGCTGGGACCTGATGATCCTGTACCACGCCGGCGGGCTGCTGCGGCGCGCGCCGGGCTGGGCGCCGGTGCTGGACCGCGCGGGGGCGCCCGGGGCCATCCCCGGCACGCTCGGCGCCTTCCTGGTGCTGGAGACGGCGGAAGCCGCCCGCGCCCGCGGCGCCCGGGGCCTGGCGCGCATCCGGGGCGTGGCCTGCGAGCAGGGGCGGCGCGACACGCCCGCCGACAGCGCCGCCGCCGCCACCCGCGCGCTCGGCCGGCTCCGCCTGCCCGGCGGGCCCTTGGCCGTGATCTCGGGCGCCACCGGCGTCGCCGGCCCCGTCGCGGCGGAGCGTGCCTTCCTGGGCGGCCTCGGCCGGCCCGTCGCGGTGCGGGCCGCGGGCAACCGCCTCGGCTGGGGGGTGGAGGCGACCTTCCCGGGCAGCGTGGCGCTGGCCGCCCTGGCGCTGGCCGATGGCCAACTGCCGGCCGCCATGGGCCCGGGCGAGGACGCCTTCGACGCGCCCCTGACGGATATCCTGGTCACGGGCTTCGCGGGTTGGCGCGGGGAAGCGCTGGCCCATCTCCAGGCGATCCCGGCGGAGGATCAGCCATGAACGCCACCGACCTCACCCTGACTGATCACAGGGGCCGCCCCATCGTCGCCGTCACCGGCATCGGGCTGGTCACGCCGCTCGGCTTCGGGGTGGAGGCGAACTGGGCCGCGCTGCTCGCCGGCCAGTCCGGCATCCGCCGCATCACCCGCTTCCCGACCGACCACCTGCGCACCACCATCGCCGGCACGGTGGACCTGCCGGAGGAGGAGGGGGGCGAGGTGCTGACCTCCTCCGAGCGCGTGCGGCTGATGGCGGAGCGCGCGGCGGCGGAGGCCCTGGCGCAATCCGGCCTGCCCGCGCCCTTCCCCGGCCCGCTGATGCTCGGCATGCCGCCGGTCGAGCTGGAATGGCCCGGGCGCTTCCGCCTGGCGGCGGAGACCGGCCAGGCCGCGCCGAGCTACGCCGCGCTGACGGAAGCGGCCGCGGGGCGCGACGACCTGTACCGCACCACCGCCTTCGCCGGCATCGGCGAACAGCTGGCCGCGCGCTTCGGCACCCGCGGCGCGCCGATCGCCATCTCCACGGCCTGTGCTACCGGCGCCTCCGCCATCCAGCTGGGTGTCGAGGCGATCCAGCGCGGCGAGACCGAGGCCGCGATCGCCATCGGCGCGGATGGCACGGTGCAGCCGGAGGCGCTGATCCGCTTCTCGCTCCTCTCCGCGCTGTCCACCCGCAACGAGGACCCGACCGCGGCATCCCGCCCCTTCGAGAAGTCGCGCGGCGGCTTCGTGATGAGCGAGGGCGCGGCCTGCCTGGTGCTGGAAAGCCTGGCGCATGCGACGGCGCGCGGGGCCAAGATCCTCGGCGTGCTGCGCGGCTGCGGGGAGAAGTCGGACAGCTTCCACCGCACGCGATCCAACCCCGATGGCGGCGCGGTGATCCGCGCCATGCGCAACGCGATCGAGGATGCGGGGCTCACGCCTTCCGACATCTCCTACGTCAACGCCCATGGCACGGGGACGCCGGAGAACGACAAGATGGAGACCTTCGGCATGCGCGCCGTCTTCGGCAATGACGCGCCGCCGATCTCCTCCAACAAGTCGATGATCGGCCATACCCTCTCGGCCTCCGGCGCCATCGAGGCGGCGTTCAGCCTGCTCGCGATCCGCGACCAGATGCTGCCGCCGACCATCAACCATGTGGAGCCCGACCCGGCCATCACGCTCGACGTGGTGCCGAATGTGGCGCGGCCCGCGAAGGTGGTGAACGTGCTCTCCAACAGCTTCGGCTTCGGCGGGCAGAATGTGTGTCTCGTGCTGAGTGGGGCCCCTGCCTGATGCGTGCGCTGCGCCTGCATGGCGACCGTGACCTGCGGCTGGAGGAGATCGAGCCGCCGCCGCCGCCCGGCGAGGGCGAGGTGCGCATCCGGCTGCGCGCCATCTCGCTGAACCACATCGATGTCTGGGGCTGGCGCGGCATGGCCTTCGCGCAGCGCAAGCTGCCGCTGGCCGTGGGCGCCGAAGCCTCTGGCGAGGTGATCGCCGTCGGCCCCGGTGTGGCGGGCTGGAAGCCGGGCGACCGCATCGTGCCCTATGGCGCGCGCACCTGCGGCACCTGCCAGGCCTGCCGGGAGGGCCGCGACAACCTCTGCGAGAACGTTCAGGGCGTGGCGGGCTTCCATGTCGATGGCTTCGCGCGGGAGGAAGCCAATGTCCCCGCCCGCCTGCTGGTCCGCGTGCCCGATGGCGTCAGCTTCGAGGATGCGGCCTGCGCCACCGTCACCTTCGGCACGGTCGAGCACATGCTGTTCGACAATGCCAAGCTGCAGCCCGGCGAGACGATCCTGGTGCAGGCGGCCGGGTCGGGCATCGGCTCCGTCGCCATCCGCGTGGCCAAGTCGATCGGCTGCACCGTCATCGCCACGGCGGGCGATGACGAGAAATGCGCCAAGGCGCTGGCGCTCGGCGCCGATCATGCCGTGAACTACACGGAGAAGAACTTCTCCACCGTCGCGCGGCGCGTCACGGGCAAGCGCGGCGTGGATGTGGTGTTCGAGCATGTGGGCGCGACCACCTGGGCGGGGTCGCTGCTGAGCCTCCGCATGGGCGGGCGGCTGGTGACCTGCGGCAGCACGTCGGGCGTCTCGGCCGAGACCAACCTGATGATGATCTTCCAGCGCCAGCTCCACATCTTCGGCAGCTTCGGCTGCGCCATCCGCAACGTGTCGGACGGCCTGGCCAGGATGGCGCAGGGCATCCGCCCCGTGCTGGACACCGTCGTGCCGCTGGAGCGCTTCACCGAAGGGCTGGAACGGCTGGAATCGCGCCGGGTCTTCGGGAAGATCGTCGTCACGCTGTGAGTGGCGCGCTTCGCCGCCTGGGCGACGAGGCGCTGGCCGCGCTGATCCGCGGCGGCTTCGCCGTGGTGAAGGCGCTGGGGCCGGACCGCGCCGGCGCGATCGGCGCGGCGGCGGCACGGGTGCTCGGCCCGCTGACCTCCGCGCACCGCATCGCGCGGGAGAACATCGACGCGGCCTTCCCGGAGAAGAGTGCCGCGGAGCGCGCGGCGATCCTGCGGGAGAGCTGGGAGAATCTCGGCCGCACCGCGAGCGAATACGTCCATCTCGCCGACCTCTGGGACTTCGACATCGACAACCCCGGCGCGGGGCGGATCGAGCTGCCGCCGGAGAGCATCGAGCGCTTCGTGCGGCTGCGGGATGACGGCAAGCCCGCCATCATCTTCGCCGCCCATACCGGCAACTGGGAGATGCCGGCCGTGGCCGCGGAACGCCACGGCCTGGCTTCCGCCGCGCTCTACCGCACGCCCAACAACGCGGCCATCGCGCGGGACATCCTGGCGATGCGCGCCGGCGTCATGGGGCGGCTGATCCCGGCCGGGCTTTCCGCCCCCGTCGCCATGATGGAGGCGCTGGACCAGGGCCTTCACCTCGGCATGCTGGTGGACCAGCGCTTCGGGCGCGGGCCGAAGATCCAGTTCCTCGGCCGCACCGCGGCGGCCAACCCGCTGCTGGCCAGGCTCGCGCGGCGCTTCGACTGCCCGGTGCATGGGGCGCGGTCCATCCGGCTGCCTAACGGGCGCTTCCGGCTGGAACTGACGGAGGCGATCGAGCTGCCGCGGGATGCGAAGGGCCAGGTGGACATCCAGGCGGCGACCCAGGCGGTGAACGACATCGTCGCGGGGTGGCTCCGGGAGCATCCGGGGCAGTGGCTGTGGCAGCACCGGCGGTGGCGGGACTGAGGCTGCCACAATTTTTAGGACTACTGCGGATTTAGCCGATTATGCCGATTAGGTGCGTTTAGCACCGTTTTCGCGGGGGCTCCGGCGGCGGGGCAATTCCAGATGCGCGGGGGCACGCGGCGCGGCATGCGGGCGATGCATGGTGGTGGGCGCGGGTCGGGTGGCGGCGGCAGGAACGTAGCGCGAACGGAGGGCGGGGCGCCAGGGAAATCGGTGGTCGCGCAGACCCCCACCCCGACCAGCCTTCCGCGTTGCAGCAGCGCCGCAACCCCCCGCGCAAGCGCGGGGGAGGGAATCGCGGGTGGTCGGAGGGCGCCGCGCTTGCGGCCGGCCATGGCACCGAGGCACAGACGCAGCGCGCCGGGCTGCATGACGCCGAGCGCGTCCAAGGGGGCAGAGGTGCCCTGGACCTCGGAGGTCCGGTGCACCACGCAGGTGAGGCGATGCGGGGCGTGCTGGCCGGTCACGAGCAGCTTGCCCTTGCGGCGCCTCGCTAGGGACGCCCCGGTTGCGCCGGCCTGGCTCGAAGCTTCCAGCCCCTGGCGGTGCGGCGCTCGGGCGCCCAGGGCAGGCCCTTATCGACCGTTCCGGCCCGGCGCCGCAT
Organism: Falsiroseomonas ponticola; assembly: GCF_016805305.1. GTDB lineage: Bacteria > Pseudomonadota > Alphaproteobacteria > Acetobacterales > Acetobacteraceae > Falsiroseomonas > Falsiroseomonas ponticola. The sequence continues at coordinate 202,596 of NZ_JAERQN010000008.1, forward strand.
CACCGGCCTGGCGGGCGGCCCAGCGCACGGTCGCGGCTGATGTGCCGCGCGACCATGGTCATGCGGTACGGCCCAGGCGCGCTGGCCGGCGCGGCCTTCATTCGTGCAGCAGCGGCGGCAGGCCGCGCGCGCGCCGGGCGGCGATGAAGGCCGCGCGCGCTTCAGGGGCAACCTGGGTGCCCGACAGGTCCAGGCTCTGCAGGGCGGTGAGGTTGGCGAGCGGCGCCAGATCGGTGACCTGGGTGCCCGACAGGTTCAGGCTGCGCAGGGCGGTGAGGCTGGCGAGCGGCGCCAGATCGGCGACCTGGGTGAACGACAGGTCCAGGCTCTGCAGGGCGGTGAGGCTGGCGAGCGGCGCCAGATCGGCGACCCGGGTGCTCGACAGGCGTAGGCTCTGCAGGGCGGTGAGGCTGGCGAGCGGCGCCAGATCGGCGACCCGGGTGAACGACAGGTCCAGGCTCTGCAGGGCGGTGAGGCTGGCGAGCGGCGCCAGATCGGCGACCCGGGTGCTCGACAGGCGTAGGCTCTGCAGGGCGGTGAGGCTGGCGAGCGGCGCCACATCAGCGACCTGGGTGCCCGCCAGGACCAGGCTCTGCAGGGCGGTGAGGCTGGCGAGCGGCGCCAGATCAGCGACCGGGGTGCGCGACAGGTACAGGCGCTGCAGGGCGGTGAGGCTGGCGAGCGGCGCCAGGTCAACGAAGTCAAGGTGGTATATGAAGCGCGCGTCAGTGATACGGGGGGCGACCCGGGTCCACGGACCATCGGCGAGCGCAAAGCTCTCGGGTGAGAAGGCAGCGGTCGCCTCGATCGCAAGGCCACCCCGGCGCAGCGGGTCGTCGCTTACCGGCAGGCCGAGCCGCGCCAGTTCGGCGCGGTCCTCGGCCTCCAACTCCGGAGGCGACGGGCTCGGCGAGGGACGGGCAGGCGAGGCTTCCCGCAGGCGCCGCGCTGATTCCTGCAAGGCATCGCCTAGGCCCCGCAGTTGGCGGACCGTCGTACCGACCCATTCCGTCAGGTAGTCCACCAGCCATCGGCCGAGGGGTTCCGCGGCGTTGGCGGTCTTGCTCAAACCAAGGCCGGCGACCTCGATCAGGTCCGGGGTACGGCGGAAGGCGGCGGAAACGCCTTCGAACCAGCGCGCGACTGTGCTCCGCTGCCGCAGTTGGGACCGAGCGGCCAGGGCCAGGTTCTCGCTGTCGCGCAGGCGCCGGCGCAGCACATCGCCAGGCTCCGTCGCGGAAACGCCACGCGCATCGAGGTGCTCGACACCCTGGCGCAGGCGGCCCACCACCTGATCGGTCTGGGCTTCGACACCGCCAAGCCTCGCCGTGGCCGTGGGCACCGCCACATCATCGGGCTGCACCACATCCTCGACGACCAGCCCGGCTTGCGCCCGGTATTCGTCGAGCGCGGTCGTCACGGCAGCCAGCAGGCCGTTCACCTGCTGATCGAGCAGCATGCCGCGAGTGAAGCGGGGCTGCTCGTTCTCCTCGGGCGTGGTGGCGGCGGCTTCGCCCTCGATGCCGAAATGCTCCCGCCGAAGCTTTGGCAGGACGTTGCGAGCCAGTTCGAGCTGCGGGCGGCAATTCTCCGCCGTGCCTTCCGGCAAGGCGGTCAGCGCCGTGCAGAGATCGTGGAGCGCAGCCTTCGGGAAATCCGGCGGGATGACGTTCAGCTTGACCAGCGTCGCGATCACCCCACGCGCCGCCTCCGCGACCTCGCGTAGCTCGCGGCCCAGCGTTTCGTCCGGCGGTCCGTAGGAAAGCGGCATCGGAGGTTCCGGGCGATCTGACCATGCCGCGATTCGAATCCGGCGGCGCGACCTGTGGCTTGCTTGCCGTAGAGGCATACACGATGCCGCTGGCGCTTGCCACGATCAAGGACGCCGCGCGCCCTCTCGCCGAAACCGCCCGCAGCTCCTCAACATCGACGCTGAATGCCGAAGGCGTCCCATAAAGGGAGGTCCAGGAGCCTCAGGCTCCTGGTAGGGGGTGCAGGGGGGCAAAGCCCCCCTGCGGTGCTACAGCGCGCCGCCCTTGCGGCCGGCCATGGCGCCGAGGCGCAGACGCAGCGCGTTGAGCTTGATGAAGCCCTGGGCGTCGAACTGGTCGTAGGCGCCCTGGTCGTCCTCGAAGGTCACATGCTTCATCGAATAGAGGCTGTTCGGCGACTGGCGGCCGCTGACGATGGTGTTGCCCTTGTAGAGCTTCAGGCGGACCGTGCCCGTCACGCTCTTCTGGCTCTCATCGATCAGCGCCTGCAGCATCCGGCGTTCCGGGCTGAACCAGAAGCCGTTGTAGATGATCTCCGCGTAGCGCGGCATCAGGCTGTCCTTGAGGTGCGCGGCCTCACGGTCCAGCGTGATCGACTCCATCGCGCGGTGGGCAACGTAGAGGATGGTGCCGCCGGGCGTCTCGTAGCAGCCGCGGGACTTCATGCCGACGAAGCGGTTCTCGACCAGGTCGAGCCGGCCGATCCCGTTCTCCTTGCCCAGCGCATTCAGCCTGGTCAGCAGCGTCGCCGGCGACAGGCGTTCGCCATTGATGCCGACGGCGTCGCCACGCTCGAACTCGATGGTGATCTCCGTCACCCGGTCCGGCGCCTCGGTCGGGCTGATGGTGCGCTGCCAGACCATCTCGTCGGCCGCGTCCCAGGGTTCCTCCAGGATTTTCCCCTCGCTCGAGGAATGCAGAAGGTTGGCATCGACGGAAAAGGGCGCCTCGCCGCGCTTGTCCTTGGCGATGGGGATCTGGTGCGCTTCCGCGAAGGCGATCAGCGCGGTGCGGCTGGTCAGGTCCCATTCGCGCCAGGGGGCGATGACCTTCACGTCGGGCTTCAGCGCGTAGTAGCCGATCTCGAAGCGGACCTGGTCGTTGCCCTTGCCGGTGGCGCCATGGGCGACGGCATCGGCGCCGACCTGCTCCGCGATCTCGATCTGGCGCTGCGCGATCAGGGGGCGGGCGATGGAGGTGCCCAGCAGGTACATCCCCTCATACAGCGCATTGGCGCGGAACATCGGGAAGACGAAATCCTTCACGAAGGTCTCGCGCAGGTCGTCGATGAAGATGTTCTCCGGCTTGATGCCGAGCAGCAGGGCCTTGTCGCGCGCCGGGCCCAGCTCCTCGCCCTGGCCGAGATCGGCGGTGAAGGTCACCACCTCGCACTGATAGGTGGTCTGGAGCCACTTCAGGATCACGCTGGTGTCGAGCCCGCCGGAATAGGCGAGCACGACCTTCTTCACGTCCTTCACACGCATCGGGGGTCCCCTGGCAGGCCGGGAACGCCCCGAAGGGGGCGCCCGCAAAGGGGGCGGAAGATGCCGTCCCGGGCGCGTGACGGCAAGGCCAGGGGTTTGGACCAGTCGTGAAACGGCGGGCGCTTGCCGCCGCGGCGGGCCTTCCGGCAGTCTCCGGGCGCAACAATCCGGGCCGCCAATGCTGCGCCTCGCCTTCCTGCTGCTGCTGCTGGCGGCGCCGCTGCGGGCGGAAACCCTGCCGCTGGTGAATCCCGCGGCGGAAGCGCTCCTGGACACGGCCGCGGTGCCGGGGCTCGGGCGGAACGGGCAGGCGGAATTGGCGCGCACCCTGCTGCGCAACCTGCCCCGCGCCTTCGCCATCGGGCCCGGCGGCGCCTATGCCAGCCGGGCCGGGAACGCCGCGCCGGCCGTGGTGGCCCAGGCGGCGCTGGAGGCCTGCCAGGCCCATACGCCGGGCCGCTCGCCCTGCCAGCTCTGGCTCCGGGACCTGGAGATCGTCTTCCCCGGCCGGGAATGGGCCCCGGCCCCTCCCCCGGCCGATGCCGGCTGGCGGGAGCCGTTGCGGGAGACGGTGCCCGATCCGCGCTTCCTCTGGTGGGGGCCGGGGCGGGCGCGGGGCGTGGTGCTCTGGGCGCATGGGCGCGGCCCGTCCGGGGAGGATAGCCGCGGCCGCCAGCCCCAGGCCTGGCTGCGGCACCTCAACCATGCGGGCTTCGACATCTGGCGCTTCGACCGGGAGCCGGAGGCCGATACGGTGCGCCGCGCCGCCGGCTGGATGCGGGCGGATCTGGCGGCGCTGCGGGCGCAGGGCTACCGGCGGGTGGTGGCGGCGGGGCAGTCCCGCGGCGGATGGAACGCGCTGCAGGCGCTGGACACGCCGGGCCTGGCGGAGGTGACGATCGCCATCGCGCCGGCGGCGCTGGCCTCGATGGATGAGGCCGGGCAGGCGCGGCAGATGGCGGCGCTGCGGGCGGTGCTGGCGGGGGCGGTGCCGGGCCAGGCGCGGGTGGCGGTGGCGAATTTCCGGGACGACCCCTTCGATGGCCTGCCGGAGGAACGGGCGGCGGCGCTGCGCGCCCTGGCGCCGGCGCTCCGCGCCTTCCTGCTGATCGACCGGCCGGAGGGGCTGGCCGGCCATGCGGCGGGCGCCAGCACCGCCTTCGCGCAGCGCTACGGCCCCTGCCTGCTGCGCTTCGTGGTCGAGGATTCCCCGCCTTCGTCCTGCTGAGGGCGTTGCCAGCCGGGCGCGCCGCGTGGTGGCATTCCCGCAACAACCGCGGAGACGCCCGATGCGCCTGGTGACCCTGTGGCTCGGCCTGGTCCTGGCCGGGCCGGCGCTGGCGCAGGAGCGCCCCGGCATCCTGGACCTGCCCGCCTTCCCGGGGTTGAGCGAGCGCGCGCGGGGCGAGGCCGCGCGGATGCTGACGCGCAACCTGCCCCGCGCCTTCGCCCTCGGCCCCGAAGGCCGCTTCGCCTGGCAATCCGGCGGGCCGGAGGGGGAGGCGGAGCAGAAGGCGCTGGAGAGCTGCGGCCGGGGCGGCGTGGCCTGCCGCATCATCGCGCGGGACCTGGCGGTGGTGGCGCCGGAACGCCCCGCGCCCGCGCCGGTGGCGCCGGCGGGCCAGGCGATCAGCGACATGAACCATGAGACGGTGCCGGATCCCCGCTTCCTCTGGTGGGGGCCGCAGCGGGCGGCCGGCGTGCTGGTCTTCGCCCATGGGCGGGCGCCGCGCGGCGGGGACAGCCGCGGCGGGCAGCCCCAGGCCTGGACGCGGCACTTCAACAATGCGGGCTTCGATGTCTGGCGCTTCGACCGCCACCCCAATGTGGACGAGGCCCCGCGCGCCGCCGGCTGGCTGAAGGCGGACCTGCAGGCGCTGCGGGCGCGCGGCTACCGCATGGTGGTGCTGGCCGGCCAGTCCCGCGGCGGCTGGAACACGCTGATGGCGCTGGACACGCCGGGCCTGGCGGAAGCCCACATCGCCATCGCGCCCGCCGCCCATGGGTTCGAGGGCGGGCCGAGCCATGCGCGGCAGCTCGATGACCTGCGGCAGATCGTGGCCGCCGCCGCGGGGGCGCCCCGCGCGCGGCTGGCGATCGCCAATTTCCGCGACGACCCCTTCGACGCGCAGCCGGATGCCCGCGCGGTGCTGTTCAACGAGCTGGGCGCGCGGGCGGGCGGCTTCATCTTCCTCGACCGGCCGGAGGGGCTGCCGGGCCACGGGGCCGGGGCCTCCAACGGCTTCGCGGACCGCTACGGCGCCTGCCTGCTGCGCCTGGCCACGGCGACGCCGCCGCCGCGCGCCTGCTGAGGCGCCGAATCCCGCTGGACTCGGCGCGGGCGGTCTGGTTTCATGCCTCACGGCATGTTGAATACGATCTTCCGTATCGTGATCGCCTGCGCCCTTCTCGGCCCCCTGGCCGCGAAGGCGGAACCGCCCGCCCTGCTGGACGCCACGCGGGTGCCGCATCTGGGGGCGGAGGGGCGGGCCGATTACCAGCGCTTCCTGCTGCAGGCCGTGCCGCGGGCCTTCGCGCTCTCCGCCGATGGCGCCTGGGGCTGGGCGGCGGCGATCGATGACGACCCCGTGGCGACGGAAACCCGCGCGGTGCAGAACTGCGCCGCCTGGGGCGGCCGGGGCTGCCGGGTCTATGCGCGGGACCTCGACGTGGTCTGGCCGGGGCGGGAGGAAGCGGCCCCGCCCGCCCCCGCCGCGCCGCTGGCCGGCGGCGCGGGCTGGCGGGTGCAGGCGGATGGGCGGTTCCTCTGGCAGGGCGCGGCGCAGGCGCGGGGCGTCTATCTCTGGGCGCATGGGCGCTCGGCCGGGGGCGCGGATAGCCGGGGCACGCAGCCGCAGCCGCATGCCCGCGCCTTCAACAATGCGGGCTATGACGTGGTGCGGCTGGACCGCGACCCCGCGACGGATGAGACGGAGGCCGGCGCGGCCTGGATGCGCCTGGCGCTGGCGGAGCTGCGCGCGCGGGGCTACCGGCGCGTGGTGGCGGCGGGCCAGTCCCGCGGCGCCTGGAACGCGCTGCAGGCGCTGGATGCGCCGGGGCGGGCGGATGCCGTCATCGCCATCGCGCCGGCCGCGCATGGGCCGACGGGCAGCGTCGCCCATGGCTGGGCGCTGGATGACCTCCGCCGCGTGGTGGCGGCCACGCGGTCCCCGGGCACGCGGATCGCCATCGCCAACTTCGCCGGCGATGAGTTCGACCCGGACCCGGAAGGCCGCGCCGCCATCTTCGGCGCCTTCGCCGGGCGCGGCGCGGCGCTGCTGCTGCTGGACCGGCCGCCGGGGCTGACGGGGCATGGCGCGGGCGCGGATTGGCGCTTCACGCTGCGCTACGCCACCTGCCTGCTGGATTTCGCCGAGGGGCGCGTGCGCGGCTGCGGGTGATGCCCGCTTGGCGAAGCCGGGGCGCGCCGCGTAGTGAAGGGGCAGAAACAACCCGGGAGGCCCCTGCCGTGACCCTGACCCGACGCCGTGCGATCGCCGCCGGCGCGCTCGCCCTGCCCTTCGTGAATGCAGGCACCGCCCGCGCCCAGGCCACCCGCCCGATCGTGCTGGTGGTGCCCTATGCCCCCGGCGGCGGCACGGACCTGACGGCGCGCGAATTCGCCCAGACCTTCAGCGAGGCGCTGGGCGGCCAGACCGTGATCATCGAGAACCGCGGCGGCGCGGCGGGCCATATCGGCTCCGTCAGCGTCGCGCGGTCGCGCCCCGATGGGAACACGCTGCTCTTCGCCGTCTCCACCAACCTCGTCGTCAACCCGCATATGCAGCGGGATGGCGTGGACCTGCTGACGGCGCTGGCGCCGGTGGCGCAGATCACCTCCTACCAGTACGTGCTGGTGATCGACCCGCGCCTGCCGGTGAACACGCTGCAGGAGCTGATCGCCTATGCCCGCGCGCGGCCGCGGGGCGACCTGACCTATTCCTCCGGCGGCGTCGGCAACGCCAACCACCTGGCGGGCGTGCTGTTCAGCGACGCCGTGAAGATCGAGATGGAGCACGTGCCCTATCGCGGCACCGGCCCGGCGCTGCTGGACGTGGTGGCGGGGCGCATCACGATGAACTTCTCCTCCCCGCCGCCGGCCATCCAGCTGGCGCGGGAGGGGCGGCTGCGCGCCATCGCGGTGACGGGCGACAACCGCATCGGCACGCTGCCGGAAATCCCGACCCTCGCCCAGGCGGGTCTGCCCGGCGTCTCCATCACCGGCTGGCACGGCATCTTCGCGCCGGCGGGCGTGGCGCCCGAGCAGCTGGACCGGCTGGAACGCGCGGCGCGCCAGGCGGCGGCGACGCAGCGCTTCGCCGGAAGGCTGGAACAGGACGGGCTCGAACCCTCACCGGTGCGGCCGCGGGCGGAGTGGTTCAACGCGGTGCGGGAGGAGCATGGGTTCTGGGGAAGGAAGATCCGGGAGCTGGATCTGAAGCTGGAATAGGACGAACCGGGGAAGGCGCTGCCTTCCCCGGACCCCATCCGCCAGGGGCGAGACGCCCCTGGACCGTCATCAGACGGGCTGGCGACGTCGGAACAGGGCCGTGACGCGGTCCATGAAGCCGGGCACGGCCCAGAGGGCGGCCAGCACCGTCAGCGCGCAGAGACCCGCGCTGATGGGGCGGGTGAAGAAGGGGGAGACGTCGCCCCCGCTCAGCACCAGGCCGCGCAGCAGATTCTTGTCGAGCAGGTCGCCCAGCACGATCCCCAGCACCAGCGGCGCCATCGGGAAGCGCAGCTCCCGCAGGATGAAGCCGACCAGGCCCGCCCCCAGCATCACCCAGATGTCGAAGAGGCGGGAGGTGATGGCGAAGGCGCCGACCGTGCACAGCACGAAGACCACGGGCATCAGGCGCGAGCGCGGGATCAGCAGCACCCAGAGCAGCGGCTTCACCAGCACCAGGCCATAGACCAGCTTCACCATATCCGCGATCACCAGCATGGCGACGATCTGGTAGATGAATTCCGGCGCGGTGATCGCCAGCATCGGGCCCGGGTTGAGCCCGTGGATCATCATCGCCGCCATCAGGACGGCGGCCGGCGCGGAACCCGGGACGGCCAGCGTCAGCACCGGGATGATGGCGCCGGGGACGCAGGCGCTCTCGCCCGTCTCGGCGGCCATCAGGCCCTCCACGCTGCCGCGGCCGAATTGCTCGCGCTCCGCGCTCGCGCGCTTGGCGGCGGCGTAGCTGGTCCAGGCGGCGATATCCTCGCCGAGGCCCGGCATGGCGCCGATGAAGGTGCCGATGGCGCCGGAGCGGAAGATGGTGCGCCAGTACTGCGCCACGTCCTTCACGCGCGGGATCACGCTGTCGATCTTGGACGACACCGCCTTCACCGCGGGGCCGCGCATGGAGTTCAGCACCTCCGCCACGCCGAAGACGCCGACAAGGACGGGCAGCAGGCCGAGCCCGCCGGCCAGGTCCGCATTGCCGAAGGCGAAGCGCGGATAGGCGTGGTTCGTCTCCTGCCCCACGGTCGCGACCAGCAGGCCGAGGAAGCCCGCGATGTAGCCCTTCAGCGCATCGCCGCCGGAGAGGCTGCCCGCGATGACGATGCCGAAGAGCGCGACCCAGAACATCTCATAGCTGCCGAATTCCAGCGCGAATTCGCCGAAGCTCGGCGCGAACATCGCCAGGATCAGCGTGCCGAACAGCGTGCCGAGCCAGGAGCCGAGGGTGGAGATGCCCATCGCGCGCCCGGCCATGCCCTTCCGCGCCAGCGGGAAGCCATCCAGCGTGGAGGCGGCGGAAGCGGGCGTGCCCGGGATGTTGAGCAGGATGGCGGAGCGGCTGCCGCCATAGATCGCGCCGACATAGACGCAGACCAGCACCAGCATCGCCACGTTCGGGCCCATGGTGAAGGTCAGCGTGGTGAGCAGCGCGACGCCCATCGTCGCCGTCAGCCCGGGCAGCGCGCCGATGACGATGCCGATCAGCACCGCCCAGAAGGCATGGAAGATGGCGCCGCCCTGCAGCACATGGGCGAAGCCGTCGCCGAGCATGACGAGGGGATTGTTCACGGGCGTCTCCTCAGGGCAGGCGCACGAGGAAGACGCGTTCGAAGACCAGCGTGACCGCGATGCCGGTGCCGATGCCGAGGGCCGCGGCCTCCACCAGGCGCCGCGCGCGGCCGATGGGCCCCGCATCCCATTCGAAGGCGGCGGTGAAGGCGAAGACGAAGAGCGCGGCGGCCAGCCAGAAGGGCAGCGTGCCGATCATGAAACCCGCATAGAGCACGCCGAGGAAGGCCGCGGTGCCGAGCTGCCGCGCATCGCCCGGCGCCAGCGCGCGGCCCTGCGTGACGGAGGGCGCCAGCGCGCCCCGCCGCACCGCCCGCAGCGCGAGCAGCACGGCGAGGAAGGTGATCACCAGCCCATGGAAGCCCGGCACGATGCCGGGCGCCGTCAGGCCGCTATGCGACTGTTCCTTGAAGGTCGGCATGGACCAGGACAGCGCGATGACGGCGAGGCCGAAGGCCAGCAGCACCGCCGCGGTGTAGAGATCCACCCGCGGCGGCAGCGGCGCGCGGTCGCCGGCGAACGGCGACTCGGCAGCCTCCGCCGCCTGCGGCGGCTCCGGCATCATGCCATGCCCTCAATTGGCGGGCGCGCGCTCCGCGCGCTTGCCTTCGCGCAGGCCGCTGTCGCGCGCGTCTCACGGCCGGTCTGTGCGCGGGCCGCTATCGCGGCCTCGGCACGCGGCGGAAAAACCGCGTGCCGCATGGCTCCGCCGCTCAAAGCCGCTGGATCCCGAGCGTGTCGGGGCTGACGCGCGCGGTGCCGCCATCGAAGTAGAGCCAGGCGGTCTGGCGGACCATCTTCCAGGCCTCGTCATGCGCTTCCTGGCCGGCGATCGGCGTGAAGACGGCGGCGCGCTGCGCGGCGTAGTCCTTCAGGCGCTGGCTGTCGCGGATCTTCTCCCGCCACACCTGGCCGACGGTATCCACGACATTCTGCGGCACGCCCTTCGGGCACCAGATGCCGAAATAGTTGAGCGGCGCGGGAATGTCCGGCAGCCAGCGGCGGATGGAGGGCAGTTCGCCGACACCCTGCAAGGTGACGCCCTGTTCCGCCTGCACGGCCAGCGGGATGAGGCGGCGCGCGCGGATCATCTCGGCCGCTTCCACCAGCAGCACGGCGCCCATCGGCGTCTCGCCGCTCACGGTCGCGATCATGGCGGGGTTGCCGCCATCATAGGTGGCGTGGCGATAGTCGATCCGCGTCGCGGCCTTGATGGCGGACATCAGGTTGTGGCCGGCGGAGGAGACGCCGGCGGTGGCCACGGCCAGGGAGGCGCCGCGGGCGCGGAAGGCCTCCATCGCCGCGCCGAAATCGGCGATGCCCGCGCGGGGGTTGGCGACCAGCACGTTCACATTGGCCACCGCGAAGAACAGGTTCCAGTCCTGCAGCTGCGTGTCCAGCAGGCCGAGCACCTTGTAGCAGCCGACATCGACGGCGGCGCCCGCCGCCCAGGTCATGCCATCCTTCGCCGCTTCCAGCGCGTTGCGCGTGCCGATGGAGCCGGAGGCGCCGGGCTGGTTCACGACGACGAAGCGCTGGCCGAGCGCGGCTTCGAGTTCCGCCGCGACGATGCGCGCCATCTGGTCCGTGCTGCCGCCCGCGGCCCAGGGGACGATGAGCGTCACCGGCCGGTCGGGGCGCCAGCCGGCGCTTTGCGCGCTGACAAGCGCGGGCGTGGCGAGCACGCCGCCCGTGGTGGCCAGAAGCGTCCTGCGACTGATCGTCATTGGTCCGTTCTCCCCTCCGGTTCTCATGGGTAACCCACCGGTTACCAGGGATGGTGAGGCCGCTTGGCGCGGGACGTCAACCGAACTCCGGCCCGGCGAAGACGAAGTTTTGTTCAGGATTCGCGGCGGGCATCGCGCCACGCGCCATGCGGGTGAAGGGGCGAAGCCGTTCGCCGCCGGAAGCCGTGATCGATGCCGCGATGCGTGTCGCGGCATCGGCAAGGTCGATCACCACCGGCGCGCCGATCGCGGCCTGCGCGGCGGCGATCAGGGCGATGGCCTGCGCTTCCCCCCGCGCGACGACGGGGCCGATCTGCGGCGCGCGCAGCCCGTCCCGCGCCAGCACGAAGCCTTCGCGATCCTGCGTGACGAAGGCGGCGTGCGGCATGCGCCGCGCCAGGCCGCGCAGCAGGGCGGGGCGCGGCGCGCCGAAGGCCGCGTGGTCCCGCGCCAGCACCCAGTCCCAATCGACCTCCTCCATCGGGCGGATGCCGGTGCCCGCCGGCAGGGCGCGGGGCAGCGACCAGCGGGCGAAGCCGAAGAGATCCGCGAAGCCGAGCTGGCGATAGACCTCCCGCCCCGCCGGCGTCGCATCCAGCGCCAGGCAGGGCGCGGGGGCTTCCCCGATCGCCCAGCGCATCAACTGCGTCGCCAGGCCCTGCCGCCGGCGGTCCGGGCGGACCAGCACCATGGAGACCCAGGCGAGGCCCGCGCCATGCGGCAGCGTCGCGGCGCTGGCGGCCAGGCAATCGGCATCGCCATCATCCAGCACCCGCACCGCGCCCTGGTCGAGGAAGACGCGCCAATCGGCCTCCAGCTGGTTCCAGCCGATGCGGGCGGAAAGCGCCGCGGCGCGGGGCAGGTCGGCATCCGTCGCGGCGCGGAAGGCGGGCATGGCGCGAAGGCTCGCGCGCAGGCCGCGCGGGGTCAAGCGGACTGGACGCCGCGCGGCGTTCCGCGCATGAGGATGGGGTGGTGGGGATTGGATGGTCGATGCGCATCTCGCTCTGCAACGAAGTCGTCGCCGCGCTGCCTTTCGCCGAGCAGGCGAGGCTGGCCGCCGCCCTCGGCTATGATGGGCTGGAGGTCGCGCCCTTCACGCTGGATGCGGAGGCGCCGCACCGCATCGCCCCCGCGCGCCGCGCGGAACTGCGGCGGATGGCGGAGGAGGCGGGCGCGCCCATCACTTCGCTCCACTGGCTGCTGGTGGCGCCGGCGGGGCTTTCCATCACCACGGCGGATCGCGAGGTGCGGGCGCGCACGCTGGATGTGATGCAGGGGCTGGTGGAGCTGGCGGCGGATCTCGGCGCGACGCTGCTGGTGCACGGGTCGCCGAAGCAGCGCCATGTCGGCGCCGATGGCGATGCGCAGCGGGCGGAGGAGGCGATGGCCAGGGCCGGCGCCTGGGCCGCGCAGCATGGGCTGACCTATTGCCTGGAACCGCTGAATGCGGGGCAGACCAACTGGGCGCGGACGGTGACGGAGGCGATCGACATCGTCGCCCGCATCGGCCAGCCGGGGCTGAAGACGATGCTCGATGTGAGCGCGGCCGGGAATGGGGAGGCCGAGCCCGCGGCCGCGCTGCTGCGGCGCCTGGTGCCCACCGGCTGGATCGCGCATGTCCATCTGAACGACCGCAACCGGCGCGGGCCCGGCCAGGGCGAGGATCGCTTCGCCCCCGTGCTGCGCGCGCTGCGGGAGGCGCGCTATGCCGGCTTCTGCGCGGTGGAGCCCTTCGACTACCATCCCGACGGCCCCACCAGCGCCGCCCGCGCCATCGGCTACCTGCGCGGCATCGAGGAGACGATGGCATGACCGCGCCCCGCTTCACGCTGCTGGAGACGCAGCGCTTCGAATGGCCCTTCACGCTGCGCCTGCCCTTCCGCTTCGGCGTCATCACCGTGACGCAGGGGCGCCAGGCCGTGATCCGCGCCCGCATCCGGCTGGAGAACGGGACGGAGGCCTGGGGCGTGGCCGCGGAGACGCTGGCCGCCAAGTGGTTCGACAAGAATCCCGCGCTGAGTGATGCGCAGAACGAGAACCAGCTGCGCCGCGCGATCGAGATCGCGACGGCGGCGACGCTGGCCGCCGACGCCAATACCGCCTTCGGCCATTTCGCCGACAGCTACGCTGATGTGACGAAGGCGGCGGGCGGGGAATCGCTGAACCCGCTGGTGGCGAGCTATGGCCGCGCGCTGCTGGACCGCGCCATGCTGGATGCCGTACTGAAGGCGAAGGGCGTGTCCTTCTGGACCGGCATGCGGGCGAATATCGGCGGGATGGCGGCGCATGGCGTGGTGCCGGATCTCGCCGGCTTCAATTTTTCCCAGCTGCTGTCTGGCCTGGAGCCGCTTCGGCGCGTGCACGCCCGGCATACGGTGGGGCTGGTGGACCCGATCACGGCGGCGGACCAGGACAGCCGGGTGGATGACGGGTTGCCGGAAACGCTGGAGGAAATCGCGGCGGGCTACCGGCACCGCTACTGGAAGCTGAAGGTCGGCGGGAATGTCGCGGCGGATGTGGAGCGCCTGTCGCGCATCGCCGCCGTGCTGGACCGGCTGCATGGCGGCTACCACGCCAGCCTGGACGGCAACGAGCAGTATGAGGATGCGGAGGGCGCGCTGGCGCTGTGGCGGGCGATGCAGGCGGAGCCGCGGCTGAGGAAGCTCTGCGCTTCCGTCATCTTCATCGAGCAGCCGGTGAAGCGCGCGCGGGCGCTGGAGACGGGGATGGGCGCGCTGGCCGCCGAGCGGCCCGTCATCATCGACGAGAGCGACGGGCCGCTGGATGCCTTCGTCACGGGCCGCGCGCTGGGCTATGCGGGCGTGTCCAGCAAGGCCTGCAAGGGCGTGTGGCGGTCCCTGGTCAACCTGGCGCGTTGCCGCGCCTGGAACGCGGGGGAAGGGCGCGAGCGCTACTTCATGTCGGCGGAGGACCTGACCACGCTCGCCGGTATCTGCGTGCAGCAGGATCTGGCGCTGATCTCGCTGCTCGGCCTGCCGCATGTGGAGCGCAACGGCCACCACTTCATCGATGGCTTCAACGGAAGGCCGAAGGCGGAGGCGTATCGGTTCATGGAGGCGCATCCGACGCTCTATGCCGATACGCCGCGCGGGCCGCGGCTTGCGATCCGCGACGGGATGCTGGACCTGGCGAGCCTGGAGACACCGGGGCTGGGCGCGAGGCTGGAGCCCGACACGGCGGCGATGGAGGCGATGCCGAAGGCAGCCTGGCCGTGAGGGGGGCGCTGGCCGCGGCGCTGCTGCTGGCAGGCTGCGCCACGCCGCCGCCGAAGCCGGAGGTCGTGACCGTGCCGGAGACGGTGGTGCTGCGCGCCGTGACCGACCTGGCGATCAGCGGCTTCGCGCAATACTGCCTGGGCGCCGTCGGCCGGCCGGCCTTGATGGTGGAGCGGCTGAAGGCCGATGGCTTCGCCCCGGTGCCGGAGGCCAATCAACCCCCCGCGCCCTTCCGGCAGGAGATCTGGCGCGGGGCGGCCCGGCCCTTCATCGTCTCCGTCATCGAGGGCGGCGGCGGCTGCTCGGTGGTGGCGCCGCGGGCGGATACGGCGCATGCGATGGCGCTGCTGGGCCAGGCCATGCAGCGCCTGGTGGATGAGGGCGCGCCGGTGGCGCCGCTGGTGGCGCCGGCTGCCGAGCCGCTGGCCGATGGCGCGCGGGAGGACCGCTACCAGATCCGCCCGCGCAACGGGCCGCTGGTGATCGATGTCAGCATCCGCACGAATCTGCCGCATGCCACGCGGCCGGCGCTGATCCTGCTGGCCACGGTGCGGCGGGACAACGCGACGCGGACGTGAGTCAGGCGCCGGCCTGCCAGGCCTTCACACTCTCTAGCGGCCAGAGCAGCATCAGCACGTTGAGCGTCAGGTTGTCGCGGATGACGAGCGCCACGCCGATCTCGAAGGCCAGGGCCAGGGCGATGGTGGCGGGCACGGGCAGGCGCGACGCGACCAGGAAGCCGAGCCACATCGCGCCGATGTCGCTGACGGAGTTGATGACGCTGTCGCCGAAATAGTCGAGCGCGATGGTGGCCTCGCGGTAGCGCTGGATCACCGTCTCCGTGTTCTCCGCGATCTCCCACGCCGCCTCCACGATGGTGGAGAGGACAAGGCGCGGCAGCAGGCCCGCGCGGCGCATCAGCAGGTGCGTCGCGCCGTAGAACAGGATGCCGTGCACGATGTGGGACGGCGTGTACCAATCCGTGATGTGCTGCGAATTCTCGCTGCTGACGACGACGCCGTGCCACAGCTTCACCGTGCCGCAGGTGCAGATGGGCACGCGCCCCATGGCCAGCAGGATGCCCGCCGTGGCCGCGACGATGGCGGCCAGGGCAATGATCCAGGGCCAGGGGCGCGCTTGCATGGGCCGGCTCAGTTCACCGTGATCCGGGCCTCGCGGATCACGCGGCTCCATTTCTCCGACTCAGCCCGCATGGTGGCGGCCAGGTCGGCGGGCGTGGAGAAGACGGCATCCGCCCCGGCGGCGGCCAGGCGCTGCTGCACGGTGGCGTCGGCCAGGATCTCCCGCAGCGCGCTGTTGTAGCGATCGACGATCGGGGCGGGCGTGCCGGCGGGGGCCATGACGGCGCCCCAGCTCGTGGCCTGCGCCTCCGGCAGGCCGATTTCCGCCAGCGTCGGCACATCGGGCAGCAGGGAGGAACGGCGCGGGCCGGTCACGGCGAGGGCGCGGACGCGGCCGCCCTGGATCATGCCGAGCGCGGAGGGAAGCTGGTCCAGCATCACCTGCACCGTGCCCGCGACGGTGTCGTTCAGCGCGGGTGCGCTGCCGCGATAGGGGACGTGCTGCATCTCCACGCGCGCGACCAGCTTGAAGAGCTCCGGCACGAGATGCGTGGAGCTGCCGCTGCCGCCGGAGCCGTAGGAGAGCGCGTTGGGCCGCGCGCGCAGCAGCGCGATGAATTCCTGCGCGGTCTGGGCGGGGACGGAGGGATGGACGATCAGCACATGGTCCGTCGCGAAGGCCATGGCGATGGGCGCCAGATCCGTCGCGGGGTTGAAGGCCATGTTGCTGTAGAGGTGGGGGTTGATGGTCAGCGTGCCCGTGGTGCCCATCAGGATGGTGAGGCCATCGGGCGCGCTGCGCACCACATTCTCCACGCCGAGGTTGCCGCCGGCGCCGGTGCGGTTCTCCACCGTCACGGGCTGGCCGAGGCGGTCCTGCAGACGCTCGCCCAGCACGCGCGCGACGACATCGGTCGCGCCGCCCGGGGGGAAGGGAACCACGAAGCGGACCGGGCGCGTGGGCGCCCAGGCCTGGGCGCGCGCCGCGCCCGGGATGAGGGGCGCGGCGAGGCTGGCGGCCAGGATGTGGCGGCGCGTGAGGCGGTTCATGGCTGTTTCTTCTCCCGGGTTTTCGTTGGTGGTCAGACGGCGCTGAGGTTGCGCTCCTTCAGCAGGGGCAGGACCTCTTCCGGGTCCCTGGCCCACCAGACCTTGGAGAGGATCTCGACCTCCGCGTAGTTGCCGCTGTAGCCGGCCTCCACGACCATGGCGCGGATGGCGGGGATGTCGATCACGCCCTCGCCGGGGATGCCGCGGTCGAAGACCAGGTCGGTGGTCGGCGCCTTCCAGTCGCAGACATGGAAGGCGGCGATGCGGCTGCCGGCGCGGGCGACCTGGCGCGCCAGGTCGGGGTCCCACCAGACATGATAGACATCGAGCGCGACGCCCGTGCCCTCGCCCAATTCGTCGCAGAGGTCGAGCGCCTGGCCGAGGGTGGAGAGCACGCTGCGATCGGCGCAGGTCATGGGGTGCAGCGGCTCCAGCGCGATGGTGACGCCGGCGGCGCGGGCATCGGCCATGATGGCGTGCAGCCCATCCCGCACCTGGGCGCGGGCGCCGGGCAGGTCCTTCGATCCCGGCGGCAGGCCGCCGCAGACCATGACGAGGCAGCGCGCGCCGAGCGCGTGTGCTTCGGCGATGGCGCGGCGGTTGTCCTCGATGGCGGCGGCGCGGCCGGCGGCATCGGCGGCGGGGAACATGCCGCCGCGGCAGAGGCCCGTGACCGTCAGGCCCGCATCGCGGATCTGGCGCGCGGCGGCCTCCACGCCCATGGCGTGCAGCACGTCACGCCAGGGGGCGATGCCGGGGATGCCGTGGCGGGCGCAGCCCTCGATGCAGTCGGCGAGGCCCCATTTCTCCTTCACCGTGACGGTGTTGAGCGAGAGTTCCATCACGCGACACCGTGCAGGGCGAGCAGCGTGCGCATGCGGGCAGCCGCCATTTCCGGGTCCCGCAGCAGGCCGGCCTTGTCGGCCAGGCGGAAGAGTTCGGAGAAATGGCGGATGGAGCGCGTGGATTGCTGGCCGCCGACCATGACGAAATGGTCCTGGTGGCCGTTCAGCCAGGCCATGAAGACGACGCCCGTCTTGTAGAAGCGTGTCGGTGCCTTGAAGATGTGGCGCGACAGCGGGACGGTCGGCGCCAGGATGTCGTGGAAGGTGGCGAGGTCGTTGCGGGACAGGGAGGCCAGCGCGCCGCCGACCGCGGGGGCGATAGGGTCGAAGATGCCGAGCAGCGCGTCGGAATAGCCCTGGTCATCGCCCGCGATGAGTTCGGCGTAGTTGAAGTCGTCGCCGGTGTACATGCGCACGCCCTTGGGGAGGCGGCGGCGCATGGTGATCTCCTTCCTGTCGTCCAGGAGCGAGATCTTCACGCCATCGACCTTGTCGGCATGGGCGTGGATGACGGCGAGCGCCGTCTCCATCGCCTGCATGTGGTCGTGGTTGCCCCAATAGCCTTCGAGGGCGGGGTCGAACATCTCCCCCAGCCAATGGATGATGACGGGCTGCCGGACCTGCGACAGCACGCGGGCATAGACGCGTTCATAGTCGGCGGGGGACTTCGCGGCCTTGGCCAGCGCGCGAGACGCCATGAGGATGATGCGGCCGCCCATGGCCTCCACCGCCTCGCATTGTTCCTCATAGGCGCGGATGACGTCGTCCACCGTGACGTCGGGGCCGGGGGCGAGGTGGTCGGTGCCGGCGCCACTCGCCATCACCGCGCCCGGCACATCCTTCATCGCGTCGAGCGAGCGGCGGATGAGTTCCTGCGCGGCGACCCAGTCCAGGCCCATGCCGCGCTGGGCGGTGTCCATCGCCTCCGCCACGCCGAGGCCGAGCGACCAGAGATGCTTGCGGAAGGCGATGGTGCGGTCCCAGTCGATCTTGGCGTCGAGCCAGGGGTCCTGCTCCGCGCGCGTATCGGCGACGACATGCGCGGCGGCGAGGGCCACGCGCGGGAAGGGCGGCGTGGCCTTGGGGAAATCGCGCGGGGCGCTGAGGGTGAAGGGGCTCAGGCCGCCCTTCTCATCGGGAAGCGTTATGGTCGGCATGGTCTCAGACCTCCAGCTTCGGCAGGTCGATCCAGCGGCGTTCGGCCCAGGATTGCAGCCCGGCTTCCGCCAGCTGCACGCCCTTGGCGCCGGCCAGCAGATCCCAGGGATAGGTCGCGACCTCGCCCGCCAGGTACTTGAAGAACAGCTCCCACTGCACGCGGAAGCCATTGGGATAGGGCTCGACGTCGGGGACTTCCTGCCAGCCCTCGTAGAAATTGATGGGCTGCGGGATGTCGGGGTTCCAGACGGGCTTCGGCGTGTTCACGCGGCTCTGCGTCCAGCACTTCTGCAACCCGGCCACGGCGGAGCCATGCGTGCCATCGACCTGGAAGGTCACGAGGTCGTCGCGGCGCACGCGCGTCACCCAGCTGGAATTGATGTGCGCGACGACGCCGCCGGCAAGCTGGAAGGTGGCGTAGGCGGCATCGTCGGTGTCGGCGGTATAGGGCTTGCCGCTTTCGTCGATGCGCGTCGGGATATGCGTGGCGCCGAGGCAGGAGACGGCCTCGACCTCACCGAAGAGGTTGTCCAGCACGTAGCGCCAGTGGCAGAGCATGTCGAGGATGATGCCGCCGCCCTCGGCCTTCTTGTAGTTCCAGGAGGGGCGCTGCGTGGGCTGGAGGTCACCCTCGAACACCCAATAGCCGAACTCGCCCTTCACGGAGCAGATGCGGCCGAGGAAGCCGCTGTCGATCACCATCTTCAGCTTGCGCAGGCCCGGCAGGAACAGCTTGTCCTGCACCACGCCGGCCTTGATGCCCTTCGCCTTCGCCAAGCGCGCGACGGCCATGGCGTCGGCCAAATTGTCCGCGGTCGGCTTCTCGCAATAGATGTCCTTGCCGGCCTCGATCGCGCGGGTCAGCAGGCCGGCGCGCAACTGCGTGGTGGCGGCATCGAAGAACAGCGTGTCGTTCGGATCAGCCAGGCAGGCATCGATGTCGGTCGAGACGCGGCTGATGCCATGGGCCTTCGCCAGGGCTTCGAGCTTCTCCTTGTTGCGGCCGACCAGGATCGGGTCGGGCATCACGCGGTCACCGTTCTTCAGCATCACGCCGCCATCTTTCCGGATGGCCGCGATGGAACGGATGAGGTGCTGGTTCATGCCCATGCGTCCGGTGACGCCGTTCATGATCATGCCGATGCGGCGTTCCGCCATGGTCGTCGGTTCCTTCAGGAGAGCCAGGTGTTGAGGTTGGCGCGGACGAAATCGTCGTCCGTCAGTTCGGGGTAGCGCAGTGCGGCGGCGGAGATGAGTTCCGCCTGGCCGGGCGAGAGATCCTCATGCGGGTCGAGGCACCAGATGCCCTCCAGCAGGCCCTGGCGGCGCAGCACCTCATGGCAGCCGGGGATGCAGCCGGCGAAGGCATTGGCGGTGTCGAAGATCGCGGCGTTCATCTCCGTCACCTGCGCGTCCTTCGCGAGCAAGGCGGCGGGGATGGGGCCGCCGGCCGCCGCGGCGCATTCCTGCTGCAGGCGCACCGCCGCCTGGGTCCAGACCGACCAATGGCCGAGCAGCCCGCCGACCACGCGCAGCGGCGCCTCGCAGCCCGTGACGCGCAGCGCGAAGGGCGTCAGCAGATCGCCGACGATGTGGTCGTCATTGCCGGTGTAGAGCGCGATGCGCGAAGCGGCGCCAGCTTCCAGCACGCCGCGCAGCACATCCAGCGTGGCGTAGCGGTTGAAGGGCGCCATCTTGATGGCGATGACGTTCTCGATCAGGGCGAAGCGCTTCCAGAAGGAGGCGCCGAGCGGCACGCCGCCGACGGCGGGCTGCAGGTAGAAGCCGAAGATCGGCATCTCCTCCGCGACGGTGCGGCAATGCGCGATGATCTCGTCCTCGCTGGCGCCCTTGAAGGCGGCGAGGCCGAGCAGGACCGCGTGGTAGCCGAGGCCGCGGGCGATCCGCGCCTCCCTCACCGCCTGCTCCGTGCGGCCGATGGCGCCGGCCACCAGCACGGGCTGGGACTGCACTTCCGCCGCGGCCTCGGCCGCGATGGTCAGCACGGGCTCGTAGAGGCCGACATCGCGGATGGCGAATTGCGTGGTGTGGACGCCGACGGCGAGGCCGCCGGAGCCCGCGGCCAGGTAGTAGCGGGACAGCGCCTTCTGGCGGCGCGGGTCCATCTCCCGCTTCGCGTTCAGCGCCAGCGGATGGGCGGGGATGGCGCAGCCCGCGCGCAGCCGATCCACCATGCCTGCCGGCCAGTCCTGCCACCGCAGTCCCACGCCCGTCCCCTCCCAGGTAACTGGGTGGTTACTTACCGGCGGGATGGCGCCGCGGTCAAGGCCGCAGGAAGCCCAGCACCACTTCCGAGATATGCGCCTCCCGCGCCGCGATGGCGGCTTCGGTGTCGAGCGGCGTGTGGAAGATGGTGGAGAGGGTGTGGCGGTTCGCCACGTAGAAGTGACCGAGGCCGAGGATGGAGATGTAGAGCTGCATCGCATCGACGCCGGCGCGGAACACGCCTTCCCGCGCGCCGCGCTCCAGCACGGCTTTCAGCGCCTCCAGCATGGGCGAATAGAGCGCGGGCACATCCTCCGACCGCCTGAGGTAGGCGGCGCGGTGCAAATTCTCCTGGTTCAGCAGGGCGACGAATTCGGGGTGGCGGCTGGTGTAGCGGAGGTTGAAGGCAACGAGGCGCGTCATGGCCTCGGCCGGCGGCAGGCTGGCGACGTCGAGCTGCCGCTCCTCCTCCCGCTTCGCGGCATAGGCGCCTTCCAGCACCACCAGCCACAGCTCCTCCTTGCTGCCGAAATGGGCGTAGAGCATGCGCTTGTTGGCGCCGGCGCGGGCCGCGATCTCATCCACGCGCGATCCCGCCAGGCCCTTTTCCGCGAATTCCACCAGGGCGGCGTCGAGGATGCGCTGGCGGGTCGCGGTGGCCCGCGCCGAGAGGGGTGCGCGGGGGCTAGAAGCGACCATCCCGGACCTCGAATTTGGTGGCCTTGCCCAGCGCGCGGCCGCCCGCCGCCACCCAATCCGCGACCCAGTCGATCAGCGTCAGCAGGGGCACGGTCGGATAGCCGAAACTGGCGAAGGCGCGGGCGGCGTTGGAGAGGAGCGCGGTGGGGGCTTCCTCCCCGGCAAACTCCGGCGTCCGGTCCATGCGGGCCCCGAGCTGCTGCGCCAGCCAGCGGATGGAGACGGTCTCCGGCCCCGTCACGTTGAGGATGGGGCAGGCGGCGTCGGAGCGGGCGAGCGCGCGCAGCGTCCAGGCATTGGCATCGCCCTGCCAGATGACATTCGCGTGACCCATGGCGAGCGGCACCGGCGTGCCGTGCCAGACCTTCGTCGCGATGTCGTGGATCACGCCGTAGCGGCAATCGATGGCGTAGTTCAGCCGGATGCCGAAGCAGGGCGTGCCGCGGGTGGCGGCCGCGTGCTGGAAGGCGCGTTCGCGGCCGAGGCAGCTGGCCGCGTAATCGCCGATGGGCGATGGCGCCGCATCCTCATCCGGCGCCGGCCCGTTCACCGGCCACATCGGCAGGACATTGCCCGTGGAGAAGAAGACGATGCGGGACGTCGCCCAGCGCGCCGCGACGCGGGCGGGAAGCTGGACATTCATGGCCCAGGTCAGCGCCTCGTTCCCCGTGCTGCCGAACTTCCGGGCGGCCATGAAGATGACGTTGGGGGCATCAGGCAGCGCGGCCAGCGCGGCATCATCCAGCAGCTCGGCCGTCAGGCATTCGATGCCCCAGGATTCCATGCGCTCCCGCAGGCCGGGCTCGGACCAGCGCGCCACGGCGATGACGCGCCGCGCGGGGTCGGCGCGCTTCGCCAGGCGGCAGAGGGTCGGGCCCATCTTGCCGGCGGCGCCGAGCACCAGGATGTCGCCCGGGACCTTGGCGAGATCCGCCACCAGCGCGGGGTCCGGGCGGGACATCACGTCTTCCAGCATCGCCTCGTCGGTGATGCGCGCCGGCCAATCGCCCATGTTCCCCTCCCGCCCCAATCGCGCCAGCATGGGGGGGAGGAAGCCCGGCGCCAAGATGCCGAGAGGAGACGCCCCGATGAGCTGGCAGGAAAGCCTGCGCTACCCCGACCCGAGCGTTCGGTCGCTCGATCCCGCCTTCAACCGGCTGCGCCTGCCGCTGGCGAGCGTGGAGCGGCTGTGGACTGGCAGCCGATGGGGCGAGGGGCCGGTCTGGATCGGCGACCAGCGCTGCCTGCTGTGGTCGGACATCCCGAACAACCGCGTGCTGCGGTGGGAGGAGGAGACGGGCGCCGTCTCGGTCTTCCGCAAGCCGTCGAACAACGCGAACGGACACACGCGGGACCGGCAGGGGCGGATCGTCGCCTGCGAGCATCTCGGCCGCCGCGTGGTGCGGCATGAGTATGACGGCAGCATCACCGTCATCGCCGACAGCTACCAGGGCAAGCGGCTGAACAGCCCGAACGACGTGGTGGTGAAGTCCGATGGCAGCATCTGGTTCACCGACCCGCCCTTCGGCATCGGCGGCTTCTACGAGGGTGAGAAGTTCACGCCGGAGCATCCGCACACCAATGTCTATCGCGTGGATGGGCAGACCGGGGCGATCAGCTGCGTCTGCGACGATGTGGACCATCCGAACGGGTTGGCCTTCAGCCCGGATGAGAGCGTGCTCTATGTCGTGGAGTCACGGTCGGAGCCGCGGAACATCTTGGCCTATGACGTCAACGGCGCGACGCTGTCGAACCGCCGCGTCTTCATCCGCACAGAGCCCGGCGAGACGCCGGACGGCTTCCGCGTGGATGTGGAGGGCAATCTCTGGTGCGGCTGGGGCATGGGCGGGCCGGGGCTGGATGGGGTGAAGGTGTTCAACAGCGCCGGCGCGCCGATCGGCTTCATCGACCTGCCGGAGCGCTGCGCGAATGTCTGCTTCGGCGGGCGGCACCGGAACCGGCTGTTCATGGCGGCGGCGCATTCGCTCTATTCGCTCTACGTCAACACCCAGGGCGTGGCGGGGGGCTGAGGCGATGAAGCGTTTCCTCCTGGCCACGCTCGCGCTGTGCGCCCTGGCCCTTCCTGCGGTGGCACAGCCGCAGGGCACGCCCATCCGGCTCGTCGTCGGCTTCCCGCCGGGGGGCGGGATCGACCTGCTGACGCGCGTGCTGGGCACGGAATTGCAGGCGCGGCTGAACCGGCCCGTGGTGGTGGAGAACCGCGCCGGCGCGGGCGGGAACCTGGCGGCGGAGATCGTGGCGCGGGCGCCCGCCGATGGCAGCGTGCTGGGCTCCATCCCCGCGGGGCCGCTGGTCATCAACCGGCACATCTACCGGACCATGCCCTTCGACCCGCTCGCCGACTTCACGCCGATCAGCCGCTTCGCCGCCATCCCCGTCGTGATCCTGGCGGCCAACGACTTCCCGCCGCGCACCGTCGCGGAACTGGCGGATTGGCTGCGGGCCGGCAGGCCCGCGGCCTGCGGCACCCCTGGCGCGGGCACGACGCAGCACCTGGCGGACATGCTGCTGCTGCGGGCACTCGGCAACCTCGACTGCACCATCGTGCATTACCGCGGCACGGGCCCGGCGCTGCCGGACCTGCTGAATGGCCGCATCCAGGTCTATACTGACACGGTCGTCACCGGCCTGCCGCCGACGCGGGATGGGCGCGCGCGGGCGCTGGCCATCGCGTCGCGCACGCGATCCTCGCTGGCGCCCGACGTGCCCACAGTGGCGGAGACGATCCCGGGCTTCGAGGCCGAGACCTGGCTGGCGCTGATGGGGCCGAAGGGCATGGCGGAGGAGCTGGCCGCCCGGCTGGAAGCCGCCGCCATCGCCATCGCGCGCGATCCTGGCGTGGTGGCGAAGCTGCGGGAATTGGCGTCGGAGGCGGTGGGTTCGACGCGCGCCGAACTCGCGCAGACCATCCGCGACCAGGATGCGATGTGGGGGCCCGTAGCGCGGGCCGCCAACGTTACCGCGGACTGATCACGTCCCGCAGCGCCTGGCCGAGCGGCGCCACGTCGCGCTCGGCCAGCGCCAGCGGGTTCACCACCAGCACGCCGTCGCGCAGCCTGCCCTGGCCGACATGGATGTGGCGCGCCCGCAGCGCCGCTTCCGCCGCGCGGGCCGCGGCGGGGCTGCCGATCGCCAGCAGCAGCAGCGGCACGGGGCCTTCCGTGATGCTCACGCCGGGCGCATTGCCGAGCGGCGCGCGCACGGCGTCCAGCACGGCGCGCAGGCGCGCGGCCTGGGGCGCATCGCCTTCCGCCACGAAGCGGCGCAGCGCCACGATGAGGCCGACGATCTCCTCCTTCCCCGCCTTGCAGGCACGGCCGACGCCGTGGCGCGGCAGCTGCTTCGGCGCGTCGTCGCAGGCGAATTCGGGCGGCAGCGCGAATTGCGCGGGCGGCAGGTCGAGGTCCAGCATCTGCAGCAGGGCGGAGGCCACCAGGTCCCGCCGCCCCGCCAGGATGCCACTGGCCTGCGGGCCGCCAATGGCCTTGCCGCCGGAGAAGCAGACCAGGTCCGCCCCGGCCTCCAGGAAGCGGCGGAGATTGGCCCGCGGCGGCAGCTGGGCCGCGGCGTCCACCATCACGGGCACGCCCGCTTCATGCGCGACGCGCACCACCTCCTCCAGCGACGGCTCCGCCCAGGGCTGCGCCACCCAGAGCACGCCCGCGGTGCGGGCGCCGAAGGCACTGGCGTAATCCTCCGCATCGGCGTCGCGGATGCCGGCGCCGCTGAAGCGGTCGGGGATGCCGACATCCTCGATCCAGCAGCCCGCCGACTGCACCGCGCGGTCGTACATGTTGCGGTGGCTGCGGGCCATGATGAACTGGTCGCGGTCGGTGCGGATGGGCACGCCGTGCATCTGCGCCACGTCGAAGCGCGCGACGCAGGCGGCCGCGCCGAGCGTCAGCGCCGCGGCGGCGCCCGAGGTCACGATGCCGGCCTCCGCGCCCGTCGCTTCCGTGATGGCGCGGGATGCGGCGGCCTGGAGGTCATGCATCTCCACGCACCAATCGGCGGCCTCCGCCATGGCGGCGCGCACCTCCGGATGCATCATGCCGCCGGAGAGGCGGGTGTTGGTGCCAGCGGCGTTGATGATGGGCGTGACGCCAAGCGTCTCGTAGATGTTCATCGCGTCAGCACGCGCTTCACCGCGCCCTGCCAGCCCGCATGCAGCGCATCGGCCTCCGCGCGGGCCATGCGCGGCGTGAAGCGGCGCTCCAGCCGCCAATGCGCGACGGCCGGGCCAGGCGGCGGCAGCAGCCCGGCCTGGAGGCCCGCGAGATAGGCGGCGCCCAAGGCCGTCGTCTCCTGCACCTCCGGCCGATCGACGGGCGCGCCGAGCAGGTCGGCCAGGAACTGCATGGTCCAGTCCGACGCCGTCATGCCGCCATCGACGCGCAGCACGGGCTGGCCCTCCGCCCCCCAATCCGCGCGCATGGCCTCCACCAGGTCGCGCGTCTGGAAGGCCACGGATTCGAGGGCGGCGCGGGCGATCTCGGCGGGGCCGGTGCCGCGCGTCAGGCCGAGGATGGCGCCGCGGGCCTCCGCATCCCAATGCGGCGCGCCGAGGCCGACGAAGGCGGGCACGAAATGCACGCGCTGGGCGGGGTCCGCCTGGGCGGCGAGGGTGCCGCTCTCCGCCGCGTCGGCGATGATGCGCAAGCCGTCGCGCAGCCATTGCACGGCGGCGCCGGCGATGAAGATCGCGCCTTCCAGCGCATAGGTGCGGCGGCCGCCCAGCTGCCAGGCCAGCGTCGTCAGCAGGCGGCTGTTCGAGACCACCGCCTCGGAGCCGGTGTTCAACAGGAGAAAACAGCCGGTGCCGTAGGTGGACTTCACCATGCCGGGCTCGAAGCAGGCCTGGCCGAGCATGGCCGCGTGCTGGTCGCCCGCCATGCCGCGGATGGGCACGGCGGCGTCCAGCAGGCCGGGCGCGGTGGTGCCGAACTCGGCCGCATTGTCCATCACCCGCGGCAGCACGGCGCGGGGGATGCGGAACAGGCGCAGCAGATCCTCGTCCCAGTCGCCCGCGCGGATGTCGAACAGCATGGTGCGCGCGGCGTTGGTCGCATCCGTCGCGTGCACCCGCCCGCCCGTCAGGCGCCAGAGCAGGAAGGAATCGACGGTGCCGAAGGCGAGGTCCCCGCGCTCCGCCGCCGCCCGGGCGCCGGAGACGTTGTCGAGCAGCCAGGCGAGCTTGGTGGCGGAGAAATAGGGATCGCAGAGCAGCCCCGTCCGCGCCGTGACCAGCGCCGCCGCGCCGCGATCCACCAGCGCCGCGCAATCGGCGGCCGTCCGCCGGTCCTGCCAGACGATGGCGCGGGCGATGGCGCGGCCGCTGGCGCGGTCCCAGAGCAGCGTCGTCTCCCGCTGGTTGGTGATGCCGATGCCGGCCAGCTGCCGGGCCTCCGCGCCGCCCTTGGCCAGCGCGTCGCGCATCGTGGCCAGCGTGGCGGACCAGATATCCTCCGGCTCATGCTCCACCCAGCCGGGCGATGGGTAGTGCTGCGGCAGCGCCTGCTGCGCCACGGCGCGGGGCGCGAGGTCCGCGCCATGCAGGATGGCGCGGGTGGAGGTGGTGCCCTGGTCGATCGCCAGCAGCAGGGTCTCGGTCATGGCGGTTCCTCGGCCGGGGGGGCGGAGCCCGGGATGGGCAGGCGGGCCGCCAGCCGGGCCGCCACCGCCGTCGCGAGCAGCGGGGCGAGGAGCATCCCGGCGGGGAAGCCCGCGGCGCTCGCCAGCGCGGCCAGGCCCGCGAGCAGCAGCGCGGCCAGCGTGGCGCGGCCGAAGGCGTCGGCGGCCAGCAGCACCGCCAGCATCGCCGCGAAGACCGGCAGGAAGGCGGCGCCGAGCAGCGCGGCGCGGAAGGCTTCCAGCTGCTCGGCCGGCATCAGCCCGGCGGCGACGGGCGCGCCTTCCGCCGCCAGGGCCAGCACCACCACCAGCGCCTGCAGCGCCATCAGCAGGGTGGCGAGGCGGAGCGGTGGCAGCCCGGCGCGGGGCGGGCCATCCAGCGCCGCCACCAGCGCCAGGCCGGGGATCGCCACCAGCGGCGCCAGCGCCAGCGCGGCCGCCGGGCCGCCGCCGGCCAGCGCCACGCCGGGCCCCGCCACCACGGCCAGCGCGATGGCGATGCCGGCCAGCGCGGGGCCGGCGCCGGCGCGCAGCTTCACGGGGGCGAAGGCGCCGGCCGCCAGGCCCGGCATGGCGGCCAGCGCGGCGCCGAGGCCGAGGGCCAGCAGCGCCACGCCCGGCCCCGGCCCCGCCGCCAGGCAGGCCAGGGCGGCAGCCGTGCCGATGGCGCCGGGCAGCAGCAGGGAAGCGCTGGCCAGCCGCGCCGCCACCAGCCCGACCCAGAGCGCCACCAGCGCCCCGGCCGCCAGCGCGCCGGCGGTGGCGGTGGCCAGGCCCGCGCCATCCGCCAGCAGCAGCGACAGCGCCGCGAGCGCCCCGGCCAGCGCGGCGGCGCCGGCCGGCACCGCCACGGCGCCGCGGAAGGCCGCCAGCATGGCCGCCGGGACGCCGGCCAGGACGGAAGCGGCGATGACCGGCCCCAGCAGCGCGACGTCGCCGCCCCCGGCCAGGCGCAGCAGCGCGGCCCCCAGCGCCAGCGCCAGGAAGGGGCCGATCCAGGCGCCGGCCGCGATCATGCCCGCGCCGGGCCTCATCCGCGCCATCCCGCCCAGGCGGGCGCGGCCGGTTCCGCCAGCCACAGGCGCCAGGGCGCGGCCAGCGCGCCGATGCCCGCGGCCTCCTCCTCCAGCACCGGGCGCCAGCGGGCGACCAGCGCATCCATCGCGGCGTAGTCGCGCAGGCGGAACAGGCATTCGGCCAGCCAGCCGATCACCGCCGGGGTCGCGACGCCGCGCGCCAGCGCCGCTTCCAGCGCCAGCCGCGCGGCCGCCAGGTCCCCCAGCGCCAGCAGGTCCCGCCCCAGCGCGGCCTGCGCCTCCGCATCCTCGGGCATCGCCTCCCCCAGCGCCTGCCACAGCCCCGCGGCTTCCGCCCGGCAGGCATCGGCGCGGGCGGGGTCCAGCAGGCCGGAGAAGGCGGCGCGGTCCAGGTGGCGGGCCAGGGCGCGGCGATCCGCCACGCGGCCGGCGCGCGCCGCGGCGCGCAGCGCCTCCGCCCGCGCCAGCAGGCGGCGCTCCACCGCCGGGCGCACCTGTTCGGCGCGGTCGCGCACCGCCGGGTCGGGGTCCCCCAGCGCCACGCGCAGCAGCGCCTCCCCCCCCGGGCGCAGGGCCTGCTGCGCGATGTCCAGCGCGCGGGCCTTCTGCGTCGCGGTGCCCCAGTGCAGCACGTCGCCCAGCGCCTCCACCAGCAGCCCGTCCGGCACGCCGGGGGCGGCGGCGATGGCGGAAAGCCGCGCCTCCAGCGGGTCCTCGGGCGGCGGGCCCTCCGGCAGGCGGAAGCCGCGGGGCGCGCCCATCACCACGGCCAGCACGCCCCCCAGCGCCGCCAGCGGGCCGAGGGCGGGGAGCAGCGCCATGGTCACGCGCAGCACCGCGCCGGGCCAGCCGCTGGGCGCCGGATCGAGCCGCCGCGCCAGCAGGAGGGCGAGGCAGACCGGCCCATGCAGCAGCAGCGCGCCATGGAACCACCCCAGCAGCAGGGCGGCCGCCACCAGCGCCTGCGCCAGCGCGATGCCGAGCAGGAGCAGGAAGGCGGTCTCCGCGCCGCGGGTGGCGGCGGTGCGGGGGGCGATGCGGGGCCAGGCGCGGCGGTCGGCGGCGCGGCGTTCCTCCCCCCGCGTCTCCTCCCCCACCGGCCGGCGGGGCATGACGCGCCGGTCAGCCATCGTGGTCAGCCATCGCGGTCAGCCATCGTGGTCAGCCATCGCGGTCAGCCATGCGGCGCCGCGCCGTGGTGCAGTTGGGCGACGCCGACGATGACCTGCTGCGTCGCCGCCGGCGCGCGTTCCGCCAGCAGGGCGCGCAGCCGCGCCGCCGCCATCGTCGCGCCGCCGAGGCCCGCGGCGGGCAGCAGCACGGAAAGGCGGCGTTCATCGAGCCGCGCTTCCAGCAGCACGTCCGATCCGCGGAAGGCCTCCGCCATGGCGGCGCGCGTCGCCTCCAGTGCCGCGGCGGCGCGGGGGCCGGCGGGGATCTCGGCGGAGAGCAGCGCCAGGTCGAAGCCGACGCGGCGCGCCAGGCTGGTGGTGGCGGCGATGGCGCGGGCGGCATCCTCGCCGGCCACCATCATGCCGCCGCCGGCCAGCGCGCCGCCGGAGGCCGCGGCGGCGGCATCCGCCGCTTCCCGCGCCCGCGCATCGGCCAGCGCGGCGCCGAGCCAGCCGGCCGCCGCTTCCAGCGCCGCGACGGTATCCAGCGCCAGCTCCGCGAAGCCGATATCCTCCACCTTCACCATGCCGAGCACGAGCCCGTCCCAGGGGGAGAGCACGGGGGCGGCGAGGATGCCTTCCCCGCCCAGGGCCAGGCGGTCCGACGGGCGGGTGACGACGAGGGCGCCGCGCCCGCGTTCCATCGCATCCACCAGCGGGCCGCGCAGGAAGTGGTGGGACAGCGCGGCATCGGGGGGCCAGCCCTCGGAGGCCACGAGGTGCAGCGTGCGGTCCTCCGCCAGCCAGAAGGAACAGGCGGTGCAGCCGGTCGCGGCGCGCAGCAGGCCGGTGGCGCCGCGGATCACGCCTTCCGTCCCATGGCCCAGGGCGCGGCTGGCCTCGAACACCGCCGTCGCGGCCTGGAGGCGGGCGCCGAGCCGGGCATCGAGTTCCAGCGCGCGGGCGGCCAGGCGGTCATTCGATTCGGCGATGGCGGCGCGGTCCGCCAGCGCGCCGGCTGCGGCGCGCTCGGCCGCCACGGCGCGGTGGCGGGCGCGGTCGGTGAAGAAGCCCACCAGCGCGGCGGCGCAGGGCCAGGCCAGCGGCTCCACCCAGGCATTGGCGGTCCAGGATTCGGTGGAGAGCGCGATGCCGATGCGCAGCACCCCGGCGGTGAGCGCGACGGCCAGGCCGGGGGCCAGCCCGTGCCGCGCCGCGACATAGAGCACCGGCAGCGCGAAGGGGGAGACCGGCCAGCCGCCGAAGCCGTTGCCGCGCATGACAAGGTCGAGCAGCAGCAGCGCCACCAGCGCGCCGAAGCCTTCCAGCAGCGGGCGGAGCGGCAGGTCCACGCCGCCGCTGGCGGCGGGGGGCGGGGCCTCCGCGGCCGGGGCTTCCGGCGCGGGCTCCGGCGGTGCCAGGCGGGGCTGCTTGGTGCCGAGGGCCCGCAGCCGCTCGGCCGCGGCTTCCGCCGGCTTCGGGGCGCGGGACCAGGGCAGGCGGCGGCGGCGCGGGGCCTCCGCGGCCGGCTCCGCGGGGATGTCCGCCAGGGTCTTCGCCGGGGCGTTCGATGGGGGGTCCGCGGCGCGCGGCGGCGCGGGGCGCGGGGCCGGCGGGGCGGGCGGCGGCGCGGGCGCCTGGCGGGGGGAGGGTTCGGGGCGGATCAGCGGCGTGGCGCGCGGCGGCGGCGTGGTGGCGGCGTTGCGCGCGGGCACCGGGGAACCGGCCCCCTCCAGCCCCGCCATGGCGGCATGGGCGGCCCAGGGATCGGCGCCGGAAAGCTTGCCGCGCGGGGCCATGATGGGCTCGGCCGGTTCTTCCCGCGCCGCGGCCTGGCGGGCGCCGCGGCCGGAATCCGGCGCGGGGGCGATGCGGGGGCGCGCGGCGGGGCCCGCATCATCCGCCCTGTCCAGCGGGGGCGGGTCCCGGCGGCGGCCAGCCGAAGCGGTCGGCATCTTCACGCCAGCGTCCCCGCCACCATCCCCGATTGTGCCTTCATCCGAGCCCCGACCGCCTGCCCCGATCGCCGTCCGGCCCGCGGCAGGGCCACGAGCGTCGCATGAAGGAGTCCTTATCGGGAAGGCTGGGCCAGCGCCAGGGCCGGGGGCCCCTTCGCCCCCCCCCCTGCTTTCCCCCCACAGGCTTTCCCCCTGGTGGGCGCGGGGCCGCGCGGGTAGGTGTTGAGGGCTACCGATCAGGGTCCGATGTCCGCCACCGCCGCGCCCGCCGCGATCATCCCTGGCCCCGAGGGGCTGCCGCGCCGCGAGGGCCGGCGATTCGCGCTGGCCTTCGCGGCGGCGTCGCTGGCGGCGATCGCGGCCATGGCGCTGCTGCCGGCCCCGAGCGCGCCGCGCCCGGCCCGCTTCGTGGAGGCCCCACCCTCCCCGGCCGACCGGGCCGCGGCGACGCTGGAACGCGCCTCCGCCGCCCGGCCGATGGATGCGGAGGCGCTGCGCCGCCTGGCCGACCAGCTGCGCAGCACGCACCGGCCCCTGCAACTCGCCATCGCGCTGGAACGGCTGCATGCGCTGACCGGGGAGCCCGCGCCGCTGCGGGAGGCGATGGAGCTGCGCACGGATCTCGGCGACCAGGCGGCGGCGCGGGCGGCGCTCGACCGGCTCTCGGCCATCGGCGCGACGACGGAGGCGGAGGCGCTGCGGCTGGCGGCGCTGCGCATGGATGCGGGGGATGCCAGCGGCGCGGTGTCCGGCCTGATGCAGGCGCTGGCGCGCGGGCCGACGCCGGAACTGGCGCTGCGCACCGTGCAATCCGCGCTGCGGCTGCCGGAGCCGGGGGTGGCGCTGCGCACGCTGGGCACGACGCTGGCGGCGCAGGCGCCGGACCTGCTGGAGGCGCTGCGCCGCGTGCTGATGGGGGATTCGCGGCCCGACCTGGCGCTGCTGCTGCTGGAAGGCCTGCCGCCGGCCGCGCAGGCGGAACCCGCCACCGCCTTCGCGCTGGCCCAGGCGGAAGCGCGGGCGGGCTGGGGCGGCGCGGCGCTGGCGCGGCTGCTGGCGCTGCGCGCCACCGATGGCCTGCCCGCCGGCGCCGGCGCGCTGCTGGTGGACCTCGCGCTGCGGGAGGGACGGCTGGAGGAGGCCTTCGAGGTCGCGGCGCTGCTGCCGGCGGAGGCCTGGCCCGCCCCCCTGCCCGCCCGGCTGGCGGAAGCCGCGCGGCAGGCGCAGCGGCCGGATCTGCTGCGCCGGATCGACCCGCAGCGCCTGGCCGCGCGGCCCGAGGTGGCGGCGCAGCTGGCGCTGGCGCGGGGCGACCGCGCGGCGGCGCGGCGGCTGGCGGAGGCCGCGCTGGCGCGCCCGCCGAACGCGGCGGAGGGCGCGCGGGGCCTCGCCCTGGTGCTGCGGGAGGGGGGGCAGGACCAGGCGGCCTGGGACCGGCTGCGGCGGGACCTGCAGGGCCCCCGGCCCGATCCCGGCGCGCTGCGGCTCTTCGCGGAACTCTCCATGGCGCCGGCGCGCAGCGGCCCGGGCCTGGCGCTGCTGGACCGCCACCGGGCGGATGGCGCCGCGGCCGCCGATGCCTGGCTGCGGCTCGCCCTGGCGGAGGAGCGGGGGGAGGAGGCGGCGCGCTTCCTGGCCGAGGGCGGGCCGGCCAGCGCCGGCGCGATGGTGGAGGCGCTGGCCCTGGCCGCGCGGCGGCGCGACGCCGGCCTGGCGGATGCCGCCCTGGCGGCGCTGCGATCCCGCCGCGACTGGCCGGAGGGCTGGACGCCGGAGGAGGCGCGGGTGACGGCGGCGCTGGCCCGGCCGCTCGGCACCGGGAGCCTCGGCCTCACGCTCGACATGCTGGACTGGGCGTCGGAGCAGGAGGCGCGCAACCGCATCGTGCTGCTGCTGGCGGCGGTGCCGGAGATCGGCGCCATCGCGGCGCAGCTGCCGACCGTGGCGCAGCACCCCGCGCTGCGGCGCCTGCGGCGGGAGGCGGAGGCGGCGGGGCCGGAGGCGCAGGGGGAAGGCACGACGGCGCGGCTGGCGCTGCTGGCGGTGCTGTCGCCGCGCGACGCGGTGCCGCTGCTGGCCCGGCGGGCGGAGGCGGAGCCGGCGCGCTTCGGCCCCGCGCAGGTGCTGGCGGTGTACCGGGCCGATGGCGCGGCGCAGGGGGAGGCGGCGCTGCGCGCGCTGCTGCCGCGGCTGGCCCGCCCGCAGCAGGAAGCCGCGCTGTTCCTGGTGATGGGCGCGGCGCCGGCGGAGGCGCGGCCCGCCCTGGCGCGGCTGGCGGATGAGGCGCTGGGCGCCGGCTGGCGCTCGCGATTCGAGGCGATGCTGGCCCGGCAGGGCAGGCGGGCGGAGCTGGTGGCGGCGCTGCGCGCCCGCGCGGCGATGCCGGGCGAGGACCGGCGCGAGATCGCGCGCCGCCTGGCGGAGCTGGGCGAGAACGACACGGGGGATGGACGATGACGATCCGGTTCTACGACCTGGCGGGCGCCGACCCGGCGCGGCGCTTCAGCCCCTATTGCTGGCGGCTGCGCTACGCGCTGGCGGCCAAGGGCCTGGCCTTCGAGGCGGTGCCCTGGCGCTTCACGGAAAAGGACGTGATCGCGCCCTTCGGCAGCGACAAGGTGCCGGTGCTGGTGGATGGCGACCGCGTGGTGGCCGACAGCTGGGCGATCGCGGAATACCTGGAGGATGCCTATCCCGACCGGCCGAGCCTGTTCGGCGCCGATCCCGGCCGGGCGCTGGCGCGCTTCGTCAATGCCTTCGCCGATGCGGTGGTGGTGCCCGGGATCGCACGGCTGGTGGTGGCCGATATCGACGCGGTGATCGACGAGCGGGACCGCGCCTATTTCCGCGCGAGCCGGGAGAAGCGCTTCGGCATGACGCTGGAAGCGGCGCAGGCGGACCGGGACACGCGGGTGGAGGCGTTCCGCCAGGCGCTGCATCCGCTGCGGATGGTGCTGCGGGCGCAGCCCTTCCTGGCCGGCGGCGCGCCGCTCTACGCCGATGCCATCGTGATGGGCTGCTTCCAATGGGCGCGCTGCGTCAGCCCCTTCCGGCTGCTGGAGGCCGATGACCCGGTGGAGGCCTGGCGGCAGCGGATGCTGGACCTGCATGGCGGCATGGCGCGCCAGGTTCCCGCCTTCGATTGATGGTGACGGAAAGGATAGTTGGCCAGCCACGGCCCGGCATGGCCTGATGCGCCCTGACAGAATGTCAGGGGGAGCGTTCCATGCGGGTTTCGATGCTGGCCGGCGCGGTGGCGATCGGCCTTCTGTCCGTCGCAGCAGGCGCGCAGCCGCGCGCGCCCTATACGCCCGGGCCGCACAATATCGAATTGCCGGCGGACTGGCAGGCCCGCTTCATCCGCTACGCCACGGTGGACAAGGAGGATCGCAAGATCATCCGGCACATGTATGTGAACCCGGAAGCCTATGCGGCGACGCGGGCCGGGCAGCCGGCGCCGGAGGGGACGCTGATCATCATGGCGGATACCCGCGCCAGGCTGGATGCGCAGGGAAGGCCGCTGCTGGATACC
The DNA here is from genome assembly GCF_016805305.1 of Falsiroseomonas ponticola. Classification (GTDB taxonomy): domain Bacteria; phylum Pseudomonadota; class Alphaproteobacteria; order Acetobacterales; family Acetobacteraceae; genus Falsiroseomonas; species Falsiroseomonas ponticola. The sequence goes on from NZ_JAERQN010000008.1 coordinate 237,197, forward strand.
GCCGGGCGCTTCATCCCGGAGCCCGGCTGGATCGCGATCGGCGTGCAGCAGAAGGAGGCCGGCTGGGGCGAGGGCTACGGCCCGGACCAGCGCAACGGCAACTGGGAATACGCGGCCTTCGACGGGGCGGGGCAGCGGCGGAACATCCCGCTGAATTCCTGCTTCGGCTGCCACCTGGGCGCCCGCGCGCAGCAGGACTTCACCTTCACCTACTGGGACCATGCGGTGGCGCGGCGCTGACAGCGCCACCCACTTTGTTCTTGGGGCCGCAAGGCGGCCCCCGCGCGCAGGGCACCCTTGCCGCCAGGCGCCCCAGCGCGTAGGCGCGTAAGGCAAGCGGCCGGAGGCCGCGCCCGCCGTCTGAGGGCCTGGATTTATGACCTTTTCGCTGATCGGGCGCTGCGCGCGCACGGGACAATTCGGGGCGGCGGCGACGACCTCCTCGCTGGCCGTGGGGGCGCGGGTGCATGCGGTGGCGCCCGGCGTGGGGGCGGTGCTGACGCAGCACCGGACGGATCCGCGCCTCGGCCCGCGCGGCATCGGGCTGCTGCGGTCCGGCTGCACGGCGGCGGAGACCATCGCGGCGCTGGTCGCCTCCACGCCTGACCACAAATGGCGGCAGCTGGCGGCGATCGACGCCGCGGGGCGCACGGCGCATTTCCACGGCGCGCGGGTGAAGCCGGAACACGGCGCGGCGCACGGCGCGGATGTCGTCGCCATCGGCAACATCCTGTCCTCGAGCCGCGTGCCGGATGCCATGGCGGCGGCCTTCGCGGCGGACCCGGACCTGCCGCTGGCGGAACGCCTGCTGCGCGGGCTGGAAGCGGGGGAGGAAGCGGGCGGCGAGCATGGCGAGGTGCGCTCCGCCAGCCTGCTGGTCTATGGTGAGCACGACTTCGCGCTGGTCGATCTGCGCGCCGATGGCCATGCGAAGCCCATCCCCGCGCTGCGCGCGCTGTGGGAGGAATATGCGCCGCTGGTCGATGCCTATGTCGTCCGCGTGATCGACCCCGACAACGCCATCGCGCTCTGAAGGAACAGCCATGCCCATCATCAACCGCATCGCCGCCCTGCAGCCCGAGATGGAGGCCTGGCGCCGCGACCTGCATGAATATCCGGAGCTGCGCTTCGAGGAGAGCCGGACGGCGGAGCAGGTGGCGAAGCTGCTGGCCTCCTGGGGCATCGAGGTGCACACCAACATCGCCAGGACCGGCGTGGTCGGCGTGCTGCGCGGCACCGGCAATTCCGGCCGCACCATCGGGCTCCGCGCCGACATGGACGCGCTGCCGATGACGGAGGCGACGGGCCTGCCCTATGCCTCCAAGAACCCGGGGCGCATGCATGCCTGCGGCCATGACGGGCACACGACCATGCTGCTGGGCGCGGCGAAGTACCTGGCGGAGACGCGCAACTTCGACGGCACGGTGCATTTCATCTTCCAGCCCGCGGAGGAAGGCGGCGCCGGCGCCAAGGTGATGATGGATGAGGGCCTCTTCGCCCGCTTCCCCTGCGACACCGTCTATGGCGTGCACAATGATCCGTCGCTGCCGCTGGGCGAGGCCGATGTGCGGGACGACGTGATGATGGCGGCCAGCGACACCTTCTTCATCACGGTGCGCGGGCAGGGCGGGCATGCGGCGCGGCCGCATGGGGGCATCGATCCCATCGTGGTGGGCGCGCATATCGTGGCCGCGCTGCAGACCATCGTCGCGCGGCGGGTCGATCCGCTGGAATCGGCCGTGATCTCCACCACGCAGTTCCATGCCGGGACGGCCACGAACATCATCCCGGACGAGGCGACGCTCTGCGGCACGGTCCGCACCCTGAAGCCGGAGGTGCAGGATCTGGTCGAGGCGGCGATGCGGCGCGTGGTGGAGGCGACGGCGGCGGCGCATGACGCGGTGGCGGAGTTCAGCTACCAGCGCGGCTATCCCCCCACCATCAACCATGCGGAGCAGGCGCGCCGCGCGGCGCGCGCGGCCTCCAGCGTGCTGGGCGAGGGCAAGGTGCGGCGCGACATGCCGCCGGTGATGGGCGGCGAGGATTTCAGCTTCATGCTGCTGGAACGGCCGGGTGCCTATCTCAAGCTCGGCCAGGCGGCGGGGGCCAAGGGATCGGCGCCGGTGCACACGGTGCAGTACGATTTCAACGACGACCTGCTGCCGGTCGGCGCCAGCTACTTCGCGACGCTGGTGGAGCAGGAGATGCCCAGGGGGTAGGCGGGCCCCGAAGAAGAGCAATCTGCGGCCGGCCTCAGGCCGGCCGAGGCCGCGAACGCGGCCCGCCGCTTATGCGGCGAAGCCAAGCGGCCGGAGGCCGCGCCCGGCGTTTGAGGGCAAGAATACTCACCCTCCGGCGATGTCCTCCATCGCGCGGCGGCGGAGGACGTCGATCGTGGCCTGGGCGGTGGAGGCGGCGACGCCCAGGCGCTGCATGGCGTAGTCCGCCATGCCGAGCGCCGTCTCACGCTCCCCCATCAGCACCAGGCCGGTGCCGGCGATCTCCTGCTCCAGCCAGGCGACTTCCTCGTCGCTATGGGTGCGGACCACGGCATGGATGCCGGGCCGCGCGGCGCGGGCCTCGCGCAGCACCTCCCGCGCCTGGGGGGCATCGGGCAGCGCCACGACGATGAGGCGCGCGCGTTCCGGGGCGGCGGCGTGGAAGACCTCCGGCCGCGTGGCGTCGCCCCAGACGGTGGGGATGCCCTGGGCGATGAGGCGTTCCGCCCCGGCGCGATCCTCCTCCACCACGATCAGCGGCAGGTGATGGCGGCGCAGCGCCGCGATGACGACGCTGCCGACACGGCCGGAGCCGACGACGATGGCGTGGTCCGCCAGCACCGGCCAGGGAAGCTGCGGCGGCAGGGCGGGGCGGGCTTCGGGGCGCGCCAGGCGCGCCTCCAGCCACGGCGCCAGCGCCTCCGCCGCCTTCAGCAGCAGGGGCGTCGCGATGATGCTGCCGACGGCGGCCATCAGCACGGGGCCGCGCACGGCATCGGGCAGCAGGCCCTGGCGGATCGCGACCTCGGTCAGCAGGAAGGAGAATTCGCCGATCTGCGCGATGCCCGCGGCGACGACCAGCGCGACGCGCGGGGCCACGCGGAAGGCCAGCATGACGGCCAGCGCGCCGCCGCCGATGCCGAGCAGCACGGCGGCCAGCGCCGCGACGGCGGCCAGCGGCGTATCCCCCACCACGCTGAGGTCGAGCAGCAGGCCGACCGAGACGAAGAAGATGGCGGAGAAGATGCGGGCCAGCGGCGTCGCCTCCGCCGCCGCCTGGTGGCCGACATCGCTTTCCCCCAGCACCACGCCGGCGAAGAAGGCGCCGAGGGCGAAGGAGACGCCGAAGAGGGAGGAGGCCAGCACCGCGACGCCGAGCGCGGCCGCCAGCACGGCCAGGGTGAAGAGCTCGCGCGAGCCCCCGCGCGCCACCCGCACCAGCGCCCAGGGCAGCGCGCGGCGGCCGGCCAGCACCATCACCAGCGCGAAGGCGATGAGGGAGAGCGCGGCCTTGCCCACATCCAGCGCCAGGCCATGCCCATCCCCGCCCCCCGCCAGCGCCGGCAGCAGCACCAGGGCGAAGACGACGACGAGGTCCTGCATCACCAGCCAGCCCAGCGCGAGCCGCCCCGGCGGGCCGCCGAGCTTGCCGCGTTCCTCCAGCGCGCGGGTGGCCACCGCGGTGGAGGAGATGGCGAGCGCGAGGCCGAAGGCGAGGGACGCACCCGGCGGCAGGCCGAGCAGCCCCTGCCCCACCAGCGCGCCGAGCCCCATGGCGACGCCGATCTGCAGCACCGCCCCCGGCACCGCGACGCGCCACACCGCCAGCAGGTCCGCCGGCTTGAAATGCAGCCCGACGCCGAAGAGCAGCAGCGCCACGCCGATTTCCGCCATGGCGGCGACCATGCCCCGTTCCGCCAGCGATCCCGGCAGCCAGGGGCCGATGACGATGCCGGCGGCGATGTAGCCGATCAGCGCGGGCATGCGGAGCAGCCGCGCCCCGCTGCCGAGGAGGAAGGCGAGCAGGATGCAGGCGACGATGGTCGCGAGCATCGGGTCGGGTCCATGGGGCATGGCGCGACCATAGCGGAGGCTGACGCCCGTTGCCCATCACGCTCCCCCTTGCCACGATGGGCGGGATGCGTGCCCCCGACCCCTTCGACCTGATCTTCGCCCGCGGCTCCATGCTGGCCTGGGACCCGCCCGTCCCCCGGCCCGGCGCGCCGGCGCTGCTGCTGCTGCACGGCGCGGCCTGCGGCCCCTGGGTCTGGGCGGAGGGCTTCGGCGCCCGCCTGGCCGCGGCGGGCTTCCCCGTCTTCGCGCCCGGCTTCAACCGCGGCTCCACCCAGAGCCCGGCGGGGCTGGCGGATTACGCGGATGATGCGCGGGCGGCGATCGCGGCCATCCACCGGCCGGTGGTGATCGTCGGCCATTCGCTGGGCGGGCTGGTGGCGCAGCGGCTGCTGGACCAGCCGGGGGTGGCGGGCATCGCGCTGCTGGCGCCGGCGCCGCCGGAGGGGCTGGCCTGGGCCAATTGGCGGCTGGCCATGGCGGACCCGCCGCTGTGGCGCGCGGTGGCGCGGATGACGGAGCCCGGCGCCGGCGCCGCCCAGGCGGCGCTGCTGCGGCGCGCCCTGTTCGGCCCCGCCATGCCGGAGGCGCTGGCCCTGCGCCACATCGCGCGCATGGGGTCCGAAAGCCGCAGCGCGCTGCTGGAAGCCCAGGCGCCGCAGCCCGTGCCGCCGGCCTGGGGCGTGGGCAAGCCCGCCGTGGTCTATGGCGCGCGGCGGGACCCGCTGGTGCCGCCCGATGCGGTGGTGCGCACCGCCGCCTGGCACGCCGCGCCCTTCGCGCTGCTGGACGGCGTGGCGCATGCGATGATGCTGGATTGGGGCTGGGAAAGCCTGGCGGACCGCCTGCTGGCCTGGGTGGAGGAAAGCTGGAAGTGAGCGACGCGGTCCTGATCACGGGGGGTTCCGGCGGCATCGGCCGCGCCATCGCGCGCCGCGCGGTGGAAGCGGGGCTGAGCGTCGTGAACCTCGACCTCCGCGCCCCCGAGGAGCCCCTGCCGCGCGAGGCCTTCTTCGAGTGCGACTTCGCCGACCTGGCGTCGGCGCGGGGCGTGCTGGCGGAGGCGGCGGCCAGGCATGGGCCGCTGCGCCTCGTGAACAATGTCGGCGTGGTGAAGCCCGCCAGCATCGAGGAGACGACGCCGGAAGACCTGGCGACGGTGATGGATGTGAACCTGCGCAGCGCGCTGCTGGCGGCGCAGGCGCTGCTGCCCGGCATGCGCGCCGCGCGCTTCGGGCGGATCGTCAACATCGCGTCGCGCGCCGCGCTGGGGAAGGAACTGCGCAGCGCCTATGGGGCCAGCAAGGCGGGGCTGATCGGGCTGGCGCGCACCTGGGCGCTGGAACTGGCCGCCGACGGCATCACGGTGAACGCCATCGGGCCGGGGCCCATCGCGACGGAACTGTTCCGCCGCGCCAACCCGGACAACAGCCCGCGCACGCGGGCGATCATCGAGGGGGTGCCGGTGAAGCGGCTCGGCACGCCGGAGGATGTGGCGCATGGCGTCCACTTCTTCCTGGACGAGCGGGCGGGCTTCGTGACGGGGCAGGTGCTGTATGTCTGCGGGGGGATGACGGTGGGGCTGGCGCCGGTTTGAGCGCAGCGGGGGCGGGGGTCGCCGCGCTGACCCGCCCCCGACCGCGATGGCCCACGGCGCCGCGGCGGGCGGCCCGTCATGATGTGCGAGGCGTTGCATGGCGAGACAGGAGCCCGTGGCGGATGACGAAGCGAGGGCGCGCCTGGTGAAGATCACCGGCGACCGGCCCGAGGACGTCGCCGCCATGCTGATCGAGGACGTGCGCGCGCTGCTGGCGGCCGTGGATGCGCAGCTCAACGACTATGTGGCGCTCGGTTTCATGACGCCGGCCGAGGCCAACGCGTACTGACCGGCGACCGCGTCACCGGCGGCGCGGTCGCCGCCAAGCCGGCACGCGACGCGACAATGGCCGGATCCTGCGGAGCGGCGCGCCGATGAGGCCTCCCGGAAACCTCACATCGCGATCCCGCCCGGGCGGGCAGTCCTACGGCAGGGAGAATATCACCGTGTCACGGCGCGCCTGGCAAAGGATAGCCAACCCGGAAGGGATTGCCAGCATCACCAGCGCCCACGCCGGATCACCAGCCAGCCTACCCCGCCGAAACCCAGGGCGTGACGAGGTCGGCGGGGCCGAGGGGGCGGCTGCCGCTCACCATGGTGCGGTGCAGGCGCCAGGCGGCGGGGAAGGCGGCGCGGTGCAGGACCGCGCGGTTGTCCCAGACCACCAGGTCGCCGGCCTGCCAGCGATGGCGCAGCGTGATGGCGGGGTCCGTCGCCGCGGCCAGCAGGCGGTGCAGCAGAGCCTCGCCCTCCGCCTCCGGCAATCCGCGCACCCGCGCCGTGGTGTCATGGTCCAGCACCAGGGCGCGACGGCCCGTCACGGGGTCGATCCGCACCAGCGGGTGCACCACCGGGGCGAGGCCGGCGGCGCGGCCGCGGGGATGGGCATGCTCCACCGAGAGGTACTCGATCCGGTCCTTCAGATGGGGATCGAGCCGCGCATAGGCCGCGACCTGGGAGGCGAAGGCGATGACCCCGCCCTCGGCCGGGACCTCGGCGGCGAAGAGGGCGGAATAGCGGCTCGGCGCCTCGGCCCAGGTCATGTGGGCGTGCCACTGGGCGTGGCGGTCATCGGGCTCGTCCTGCTCCAGCACCACCTCCGGCAGGCCGGGCAAGGCGAGGCGCGTCAGCGGGTGGCGGGACAGCGTGCCGAGGCGCGCGGTGAAGCCCGCCTGCTGCACCGGGTCCAGCGCCTGGCCGCGCAGCACCACCACCTCATGCGCCTCCAGCGCCTGGCGGAGCGCCTGGGCCGCGCCCTCATCCAGATCGCGCGTGACGTCGAGGCCCAGGATCTCCACCCCGAAGGCGGGGTGCAGGGGGCGCGCCTCCAGGCCGCGGGCGGAGAGGGGCGCCGGGCGGGCGGGGAGGATGGCGGCGGGGAGCGAGGACATCGGGAGGCGGCTTTCCGGCGGCGGGGACGGGCAGGCGATGGCGGGGCCGAGGGCAGGCGCTGAGCGTCAACAGCGCCTGTGGATCGCGGTCCCTGGGCCCGGCATGGAAAACCCCCTTGGCTTCGTGGAATGGAGATATACCGATCCGATACCGCGAGTCCACCGCCAACCATTCCCCGATCCGCTAAAAACGACGTCATGTCGTGCATCCCTTGATCGCGCTGTGGAATCTGTGGAACATCGGGCCATGGCTGATCCTTCCCCCCGCGCGAGGCCCCGCGCGACCCCTCTCCTCGCCTTCCTCGAAGGCCCCGCCGCGCTGGCGCTGCGGGCCGTGCTGGTGGCGGGCGCCACCGTGGCGGCGCTGGCGGCGCTGGGGCTGATGCACCCGTGATGGAAGCCGCGATCTAGGGCTGGCTGGCCGTCATCCTGCTCTCCGCCCCGCCGGTGGAGGCGGAGGCGGAGGCGCTGCTGGTGGCGAGCGTCGTCCTGTAGCGCCGCGGCGCCGGCCCCCCTATCTGGCCCCGGACGGGACGGGGGTGCGGGCGTGATCGGGGTGGCGATTCTGCTGGTGGGGGGCGGCGCGGCCTGGCTGGCGCCGCATTCGGCCTTCTGGCTGCTGGGCGCGGCGCTGGGCTTCGTGCTGTTCCAGGCCAGCTTCGGCTTCGCCGGCGCCTTCCGGCGGCTGCTGGCGGAAGGCCGCGGCGCGGGGCTGCGCGCGCAGATGCTGCTGCTGGCGGTGGCGACGCTGCTGATGCTGCCGGCGATCGAGGCCGGCAGCCTGGCGGGCGCGCCGGTCAGGGGCTTCGTCTTCCCCGTGGGCGTCGCGCTGCTGGCGGGCGCCTTCCTCTTCGGCATCGGGATGCAGATCGGCGGCGGCTGCGCTTCCGGCACGCTCTACACGGCGGCGGGCGGGCAAGGGGCGCGGATGTGGATCACGCTGGCTTCCTTCATCGCGGGGGCGACGCTGGCGGCCTGGCAATACGAGGCCTGGGCGGATTGGCCCGGGATCGGCGCGGTGTCGCTGCCCGGGGCGCTGGGGCTGTGGCCGGCGGTGGGGCTGAGCCTCCTGGCCTTCGCGCTGGTCTTCGGCGCATCCCGCGTCATCGAGCAGGCGCGGCATGGCGCGGTGGAGCCGATGGGCTGGCGGCCGCGCGGCCCCTTCCCCGCCATCCTCTGGCGCGGGCCCTGGCCGATGGCCTGGGGGGCGCTGGGGCTGGCGCTGCTGTCGGTGGCGACGCTGTTCCTGGCGGGGCGGCCCTGGGCCATCACCGCGGCTTTTCCCCTCTGGGGCTCCAAGATCGTGGAGGCCCTGGGCTGGGACGATCCGGCCTTCTGGCCTTTCTGGGAGGACCCGACCCGGACGGAGGCGCTGCTGCGCCCCGTGCTGGCGGACCGCACGACCGTGATGGATCTCGGCCTGATGGCGGGGGCCTTCCTGGCGGCGGCGCTGGCGGGGCGGATGGCGGGCTGGCGCTGGCCACGGGCGGGGGAGGCCGCGGCCTCCGTCATCGGGGGGCTGCTGCTGGGGGTGGGGGCGGTGCTGGCCTCGGGCTGCAACATCAGCGCCTATCTCGGCGGCATCGCCTCCGGCAGCCTGCATGGCTGGGTCTGGATCGTGCCGGCGCTGCTGGGCAATGCGGTGGGGCTGCGGCTCAGGCCGCTCTTCGGCCTGGGGCGCGCGTGATTCGCGGCATTTGACACCATCATTTCGTGCATTGTAGCAACATCCACGGAACGACGCCTGATGTCGCCGGGGAACGAACGATGATGCGCATGACACTCCTCGCCGCCGCGCTCGCGGCCGGGCTGCCGCTGGGCGGGGCCCGCGCGCAGGCACCGCTGGTGGCCGAAGGCTGCATCGGCTGCCACGGCCCGAACGGCGCGGGTGCCAGCGGGGTGCCGGCGCTGGCGGGGCGGGACCGGGCGGAGCTGGTGGCGCTGATGGCCGCCTTCCGGGCGAATGAGCGCCCCGCGACCATCATGGGCCGCGTCGCCCGCGGCTATACGGAGGCCGAGATCGCCGCCGCCGCCGACCATTTCGCCCGCCTGCCGCGCTGAGGATGCACGCCATGACCCTCTCCCGCCGCGCGCTGCTGGGCGCCGCCGCCATCCTCGCCACCCCGTCCCTTTCCCGCGCGCAGGGCCAGGCGCGGCTGCTGGTGGTCGGCGGCGGCTTCGGCGGCGCCTCCGCCGCCGCCTTCGCCCGCCGGCGCTACCCGGAGCTGGCGGTGACGCTGGTGGAGCCGAAGACGCGCTTCGTCACCTGCCCCTATGGCAATCTGGTCATCGGCGGCGTGCGCCAGATGGGTGACATCACCCATGGCTATGACGGGCTGCGCGCCAGGGGCGTGCGCGTGGTGCATGACTGGGCGACGGGGATCGACGCCAACGCAAAGCGCGTGCGGCTGGGTGGCCGGGAGACGCTGGACTACGACCGGCTGATCCTCTCCCCGGGCATCGCGCTGCGCTGGGGCGCGATCGAGGGCTATGACGAGGCCGCCGCCGAGCGCCTGCCCCATGCCTGGGTCCCCGGCGATGGCGCGCAGACCCTGCTGCTGCGCCGGCAGCTCGAGGAGATGCCGGATGGCGGCGTGGTGGGGCTGGCGATCCCCGGCAACCCCTTCCGCTGCCCGCCCGGCCCCTATGAGCGCATCAGCATGATCGCGGGCTACCTGAAGCGCCACAAGCCGCGGTCCAAGATCCTGGCGCTGGATGCGAAGGATGCCTTCAGCAAGCAGGGGCTGTTCCAGGATGGGTGGAACGCCCTCTATCCCGGCCTGATCGAATGGGTGCCGGCCAACCGCGATGGCCGCGTGACGCGGGTGGATGCGGCGGAGCGGGTGCTGGAGACGGAATTCGGCACGCGGCACAGGGTGGCGGTCGCCAACGTCATCCCGCCGCAATCCGCCGCCCGCATCGCGATCGAGGCCGGGCTGACCGACCAGTCCGGCTGGGTGCCGGTGAACCCGGTGACCTTCGAGAGCCGCGCCGCACCGGGCATCCATGTGGTCGGCGACGCCAACATCCCCGGCCCCATGCCGAAATCCGGCTACATCGCGAATTCCACGGCCAAGCAGGCGGTGGCGAGCGCGGTGGCGTCGCTGCGGGGCGAGGCGCCTCCCCAGGCCCTTTACTACAACACCTGCTACAGCCATGTGGGGGAGGATTACGGGATCTCCATCGTCGGCATCTTCCGCCCGAATGCGGAGGGGACGGCGATCGTCGAGGTGCCGAATTCCGGCGGCGTCTCCCCCCGCGGCGACCTGCCGGAGCAGCGGCGGCTGGAGGCGACCTATGCCGATAGCTGGTATGAGAGCATCACGAAGGACATGTTCGCCTGATGGCCCCTGCCCTTACCCGTCGCGCCGGCCTCGGCCTGCTGCTGCTGGCGCTGCCGGGCGGCGCGCTGGCACAGGAAGACGCCGTCGCGGCCGCGATCCGGGAGCAGGTGGGCGACACGCCGGCGACCGAGGGCGGGATCACGCTGCGCGCGCCGCCCGTCGCGGAGAATGGCGGCCAGGTCCCCATCACCGTGCTGGTGGAAAGCCCGCAGACGGCGGAGGCCCACGTCACCGCCATCCATGTCTTCGCCACCCGCAACCCGACGCCGGGTGTCGCCAGCTTCCGCCTGACGCCGGTGATGGCGCGGGCGGAGGTGCAGACGCGCATCCGCCTGGCGGAGGACCAGCGCATCATCGCCGTGGCGCAGCTGAGCGACGGCACGGTGCGCCGGACGGTGGCCGAATTGCGCGTGACCACCGGGGGGTGCCTGTCGTGACGCTCGCGACCCCCCGCATCCGCGTCCTCCGCAGCGCCCGGCCGGGCGAGGCGGTGGAAATCCGCGCCCTGATGGAACACCCGATGGAGACGGGGCTGCGCCAGGAAGGCGGGCGCGCCGCACCGCGGGACATGCTGCAGCGCCTGACCGTTTCCGTGAACGGGGCGCTGGCCTTCCAGGCGGAGTTCCGCAACGGCACCTCCGCCAACCCCTACCACGTCTTCTTCCTGAAGCTGGACCGGACCAGCGAGCTGGTCTTCACCTGGACGGATGAGCAGGGGCGCAGCGCCCGGGCCCAGGCGCGGGTCACGGTGGGCTAGGAGGGGGGCTGAATCCGGCCCGCGAGGCCGGTTTTCCGCGCGGAGCCTTGCGTCCGGGCGCCCTATCCGCTAGGCGTCGCCCCGCGTCGGCACCCCTGGAGGCCGGCGCTTTTCTTTTCAAAGGAGCCTGGCAATGGTCCAGACTGTTCGGATCGAGGCTGTGGCGCGCGAGCACGCAGGTAAGGGGGCAGCACGCGCGACCCGCCGTTCGGGGCTTGTCCCCGGTGTCGTCTATGGCGCCAAGCAGGAAGCGACCCTCGTGGCGCTGGACCCGCGCGACGTCATGAAGGAACTGACCAAGGGCGGCTGGCAGTCGCACCTCTATGAGGTGGCGGTGAAGGACGGCCCGACGGAGCGCACCATCATGCGCGACGTGCAGTTCGACCCGGTGACCGACCGCCCCGTCCATGTCGATTTCCAGCGCGTCGCCCCCGGCGCGCGTATCCGCGTCCGCGTCCCGGTGTCCTTCCTCAACGAAGACACCTCCCCCGGCATCAAGGCCGGCGGCGTGCTGAACGTGGTGCGGCGCGAGGTCGAGGTGATGGCCGAGATCGACAAGGTGCCGGATGGCTTCCAGATCGACCTCGGCGCCGCCAAGGTGGGCGAGAGCCTGCGCTGGTCCGCCATCAAGGACAATTTCGGCGCCCGCCCGGTGATCGTCGGCCGCGACTTCGTCGTGGCGACCATCGCCGCGCCGACCACGGATGAGTCGCTGGCCCCCGTGGCCGCGGCCCCGGCGCCGGACCCCAAGGCCAAGGGCAAGGGCGGCAAGGCCGCCGCCCCGGCCAAGGCTGCCGCGGCCCCCGCCGCGCCCGCCAAGAAGAAGTGAGTGACCGCCGGCGCCGCTCCCCCCGGGGAAGCGGCGCCGGCCCCCATCATCGATGCCCGGGCCGGGCCGCGCGGCAGTGCTGCCCGGCTTGCGCAGGGCTGCGGAGGATGTCGTGGCGCTGTTGTGGGTTGGCCTCGGGAATCCGGGGCAGGAACACGCGAAGCAGCGCCACAACATCGGCTTCATGGCGATGGACGCCATCGCCCGCCGCCACAATTTCTCCAGCTGGCGGAAGCGCTTCAAGGGCCAGGTGGCGGAGGGCAGCATCGGCGGCACCAAGGTGCTGGCGCTGAAGCCCGAGACCTACATGAATGCCAGCGGCGATTCCGTGCAGCAGGCCGCGGCCTTCCTGAAGCTGGCGCCGGCCGATGTCTGGGCCTTCCATGACGAGCTGGACCTGGCGCCGGGCAAGGTGCGGGTGAAGAAGGGCGGCGGGGCCGCGGGCCATAACGGGCTGCGCGACATGCAGCGCGCCTTCGGCAGCCCGGATTTCTGGCGCGTGCGGCTCGGCATCGGGCATCCCGGGCACAAGGACCGCGTCCATGGCCATGTGCTCGGCAATTTCGCCAAGGTCGATACCTGGGTGGAGCCGCTGCTGGACGCGGTGGCCGATGCCGCGCCGCTGCTGGCCGCGGGCAAGGCCGAGGACTTCATGACGCGCATCGCACTTCTGACGCAGCAGGGACCGGCGTGATGCAGGATGAGGACGGCATGTTCGGGGGCGATTTCGGCGGCCCCGGCCCCGAGGATTTCGCCAATGGCGCCGCGGCGCTGGCGGCGGGGCTGATCCGGGAAGCGCAGGCGCTGGCCGGCGCCGCCGCCGCGCTGCGCGCCACCGGCAACCCCAACCCGCCCGGCGTGGCGGCAGCCGAGCCGATCTCCGACGTGCGCCGCCTGCGCATGGTGCTGCACACCGCCGGCGAGGCCGCGCTGCGCGCGGCGCTGGCGCTGGATGCGGCCGCCCTGCTGGCGGAGAACCGCAGCCCGCAGGAACACGCCATCCGCATCGCCGATGCCGCCAAGCGCGTCGGCCTGCCGCCGGCGACGCTGGCGCCGCTGCTGCGCGCCGCGGCGCTGGATTTCCGCACCGACGACGCGGCGGCGCGCATCGCCGCCTCCACCCTGGCAGCCGATCTCTGCGCGCTGCTTGCTCAGGAAGGCTGATCTCCCATGGGTTTCAACTGCGGCATCGTCGGCCTGCCCAATGTCGGCAAGTCCACCCTGTTCAACGCGCTGACGGCCACCGCCAGCGCCCAGGCCGCGAACTACCCCTTCTGCACGATCGAGCCGAATGTGGGCCGCGTGGCGGTGCCGGATCCGCGGCTCGGCGTGCTGGCGAAGATCGGCAAGTCCCAGAAGATCGTGCCGACCAGCCTGGAATTCGTGGACATCGCCGGCCTGGTGCGCGGTGCCTCCAAGGGCGAGGGGCTGGGCAACCAGTTCCTGGCGAACATCCGGGAGGTGGATGCGATCGTCCATGTGCTGCGCTGCTTCGAGGACGACGACATCACCCATGTCGAGGGCAGCGTCGATCCGGTGCGGGATGCGGAGACGGTCGAGACGGAGCTGATGCTGGCCGACCTCGACAGCCTGGAGAAGCGCAGCATCGGGCTGCAGAAGCGCGCGCGCGGCGGCGACAAGGAAGCGGGCGCGCAGCTGGCGCTGATCGAGCCGATCCTGGCCGCGCTGCAGGAGGGCAGGCCCGCCCGCACGGCGATCCCGAAGGGGGAGGAGGAGGCGGTGCGCCGCCTCCAGCTCATGACCTCCAAGCCCGTGCTCTATGTCTGCAACGTGGAGGAAGCCTCCGCCGCCAGCGGCAATGCCTTCAGCGCGCGGGTGTTCGAGATGGCGAAGGCGCAGGGGGCCAAGGCCGTCATCGTCTCCGCCGCCATCGAGGCCGAGATCAGCCAGATGGCGGATGCGGACCGGGCGGAGTTTCTGGAGTCGCTGGGCCTGGCCGATAGCGGGCTCGATCGCATCATCCGCGCGGGGTATGAGCTGCTGGGCCTGATCACCTATTTCACGGTGGGGCCGAAGGAGACGCGGGCCTGGACGATCGTGCGCGGCACCAAGGCGCCGGGCGCGGCGGGCGTGATCCATGGCGATTTCGAACGCGGCTTCATCGCGGCCGAGACCACGGCCTATGACGACTACACGACGCTGGGCGGCGAGCAGGGCGCCAAGGAAGCCGGCAAGATGCGCGTCGAGGGCAAGGAATATGTCGTGAAGGACGGCGACGTGTTGCTGTTCAGGTTCAACGTGTAGCCTGTTGCCCAGGGGAAACGCCGTTTCCCCCGTACCCCCTTTGCCAAGGGCCAGCGGGCCCTTGGAACCCTTGTTTTGACGATGGTCCAGGGGGCTCTGCCCCCTGGTGGATGGGGTATGGGGAAGGCAAAGCCTTCCCCATCAATCACGCTGCCAGCCCCCGTTTCCTGAGCAGCGCATCCACCGCCGGCTTGCGCCCCCTGAAGCCCACATAGAGTTCCATCGGGTCCCGCGTATCCCCGGCCTCGAAGACCTGCCGCAGCTTCGCGGCCAGGTCCGGGTGGAAGGGGTCGCCCGCTTCCTCGAAGGCCTCGAAGCCGTCGGCGTCCAGCACTTCCGCCCACAGATAGAAGTAGTAGCCCGCGGCATAGCCGCCGCCCGCGAACAGATGCCCGAAATGGATCGGGCGGTGGCGGAGCCCGATCGCCTCCGGCATGCCGATCGACTGGAGAAAGTCGCTTTCGAAGCCGGCGAGGTCGAGCGTTTCCGGCGCCGCCACGCGGTGCAGCGCCAGGTCGATGAGGGCGGAGGAGACGTATTCCACCGTCGCGAAGCCCTGCCCCTCATTCCGCGCCGCCAGCAGTTTCTCCAGTACCGCCTCCGGCAGGGGCTCGCCGGTCTCCACGTGCCTCGCATAGCGGCGCAGGACGTCCGGCACGCTCAGCCAGTTCTCCATCACCTGCGACGGGAATTCGACGAAGTCGCCCAGCACCGCGGTGCCGGATTGCGACGGGTAGCGCGCGGTCGAGAGCAGCCCATGCAGCGCGTGGCCAAACTCATGGAACAGCGTGCGCGCATCGTCGAAGGACAGCAGCGTGGGGGATGCCTTCGCCACGTTGTTGTTGTTGACGATGATGGGCGAGACGCGGCCATCCAGCGCATCCGCCACACGGAAGCTGCTCATCCAGGCGCCGGACCGCTTGCCCGCGCGGGCGAAATTGTCGAGGAGGAAGACGCCGCGATGCGTGCCGTCGGCCTCCGTCACCTCGAAGGCGCGGACATCGGGGTGGTAGCGCGGGATGTCGGCGCGTTCCTCGAAGCGGATGCCGAACAGCCGCTTCGCCGTGTCGAAGACGGCGGCGAGCATGGCGTCCAGCGCGAAATAGGGTTTGAGCGCTCCGGCATCGATCTCGTGCTTGGCCTGGCGGGCGCGCTCCGCCCAGAAGCGCCAGTCCCAGGCCTCGATGGGGTCGTTGTGGCCGGCGGCGCGGGCCATGGCGGCCAACTCCTCGCGCTCCGCCGCCGCGCGGGCCTTGGCGGGCTCCCACGCCGCGCGCAGCAGGCCCTCCGCGGCCTCCGGCGTGCGGGCCATGGTGTCCACCAGCCGGTACTCCGCGAAATCCGTGTGGCCGAGCAGCCGGGCGCGTTCCGCCCGCAGGGCCAGGATCTCCCGCACCAGGGATGCATTGTCGCGGTCGGGATGCAGCGCCCCGCGGGCGACCCAGGCGCGCCAGGCACGCTCCCGCAGCGCGCGTTCCGTCGAGAAGGTCAGGAAGGGCTCGACGGAGGAGCGCGCGAGGGTGATGACGTAGCCCTCCTGCCCCCGCTCCTTCGCGGCCTCCCGCGCCGCCTGCACCAGGCTGTCCGGCAACCCGCCGAGCTGGTCCTCGGCCAACGCCAGGGTCCAGTCATTCTCGTCGGCCAGCACGTTCTGGCCGAAGGCGGTGTGGAGCGTCGCAAGGCGCGTGGAGAGTTCCGTCAGGCGGTCGCGCGTCGCCTGGTCCAGCGCCGCGCCGGATCGCAGCAGGCCCTGGTAGCGGCGGTCCAGCAGGCGCCGCTGGTCGGGGGCGAGGCCCAGGGCATCGATCCGCACATGCAGCGCGGCGACGCGCCGGAAGATGCCGGGATCCAGCGCGATGGCGGAGCGGTGGCGGGCCAGCTTCGGCGCCCAGTCCCGCTCCACCGCCTGCAACTCCGGCGTCGCCTGGCTGAGCGTCAGGTTGAAGAAGACGGAGGCGATGCGGGTCAGCAGCGCGCCCGACCGCTCCAGCGCCTCCATCGTGTTGGCGAAATCGGGCTCGGCCGGGTTGTCGCCGATGGCGGCGATCTCCGCGCGATGGGCGTCCAGCGCGGCCTCGAAGGCCGGCGCGAAATGCCCGGCCCGGATCAGGTCGAAGGGCGGCACGCCGAAGGGGGTGGTCCAGGGGGCGAGGAGCGGGTTCTCGGTCATGCGATAGTTGTGGGGTGCCGGCATGCGGGGGTCCAGACCTACTCGACAGGATCGCGCGATCCGGTAGCGTCGTCCCCAAGCACCCGGGACGGAACGTGACCATGAAGCACAGCGAGACGCGCATCCTGACCACCCATACCGGCAGCCTGCCGCGCCCGGCGGCGCTGACGAAGCTTTATGCGCGGCGCGTGCGGGGGGAGGCGGTGGACCCCAAGGCGATCGAGGCGGAGGGCCGCGCGGCGCTGCTCGGCGTGATCCCGAAGCAGATCGAAAGCGGGCTCGACATCATCAACAATGGCGAGCAGCAGCGGGAAAGCTTCGTGCTGTATCTCCGCCACCGGCTCAGCGGCCTTGGCGACAGCAGCAGCCGCACGGGCTGGGCGGACCTCGATGCCTATCCCGACTACAAGCAGCAGGTGAAGGAGCTGGCGGGGAAGCAGGAGGCCGTGACCAACACGGATTTCCTGCCCGCCGCGATCGGGGAGGTCCGCTACCTCGACCCCGCCGCCGTCAACGATGAATGCACGGATTTCCGCCAGGCACTGGCGGCGCATTCCGGCAGCTATGCGGAGGCCTTCCTGACGGCGCCCTCCCCCGGCATCATCGGATCCATCGTGCAGAACCGGCACTATGACAGCGAGGAAGCCTATCTGGCGGCGCTGGGCGATGCGCTGCGCGTGGAATATGAGGCGATCGTCGCGCAGGGCTTCCTGCTGCAGCTGGATTGCCCCGACCTGGCACTGGAACGGCATTGTTCCTATCGCGACCGGCCGCTGAGTGACTTCCTCGGCTTCTGCGAACGCGTCATCACGGCGATCAACCGGGCCATCGCGGCCATCCCACGGGACCGCGTGCGGCTGCATGTCTGCTGGGGCAATTACGAGGGCCCGCATGACCATGACGTGCCGCTGGAGGACATCCTGCCGATCGTCACGCAGGCCAATGTCGGCGGCTTCGTGCTGCCCTTCGCCAATCCGCGCCACGCGCATGAATACAAGGTCTTCGCGAAGCACCCGCTGGCGGAGGACCAGATCCTGGTCGCCGGCGTGCTCGACACCACCACCAACTTCATCGAGCACCCCGAGGTGATCGCCGACCGGATCGAGCGCGTGGCGCAGGTGATGGGCGATCCGCGGCGTGTGCAGGCCGGCACGGATTGCGGCTTCGATACCTCCGCGGGCCGCGGCCGCGTGGCGAATGACGTGGTCTGGGCCAAGCTGAAGTCGATGCGCCAGGGCGCGGAGATCGCCTCCGCCCGCCTGTTCAGGAACTGATCGCGATGTGCTGGTTCTGCATGGGCCCCGACGCGCAGGGGCTGCGCGCCGAGGCGATCGAGGATGAGGAGGAGGAGGCGCCGGAGCCGGTTCAGGAAACCGGCGCGCCCACTGCCTCCAGCGCCGCGCGGGCCACTTCCATGTCATCGGAATAGTGGCCGCCGGAGACACCGATGGCGCCGATCATCTGGCCTTCCTCCATCACGGGATAGCCACCGCCGAAGATGGTCAGGCGCGGCGTATGCGTGATGCCGTGCAGCAGCGGCGGGTCGTTCTTGATGAAGTCCCACCAGACATGCGTGGCGATGCCGAAGGAGGACGCCGTCCACGCCTTGTCCTGCGATATCTGGATGGCGAGGTGCGCGGCGCCGTCCATGGCGTGGAAGGCCTTGAGCTGGCCGCATTCATTGACGATGGCGATGCACATCGCCTTCTTCAGCTCCCGCGATTTCGCGACCGCGGCCTCGATCATCCGCTGCGCGGTGTCGCCATCGATGCTGCGCTTGATGATGGACATTGGCGTTCCCCCTATACCGCCCGCGCGGCGATCTGAGCCTCGACCAGCGCGACGGCGACGCGGCGCGGCGCATAGGCATCACCGACCAGATGCGTGCGCTCCACCCCCGCGCGCTTCAGCGCTTCCACCAGGCCGTTGCGCGATTGCGCCTGGCCGATCCAGAGCAGCGCGGCGCAATCCTCCACCCAGCCCTCACGCCCCGTGAGGTAGTGGCGCAGCACCACGGCGCCGCCCTCGATCCGCACGGGGGCCATGGAGGTGCGGTATTCCGCGCCGGCCTTGTCCAGTTCGCGCAAGGTCGCGATGCGCGATACCATCGGCAATTCGCGGAAGGGCTCGAAGAAGCGCGTGGTGACCATGAGCTTGCCGAGCGGCGCGACCGCTTCCGCGATGGCGGCGGCCCAGTAGTAGCCATCCTCATCCATCAGCAGGATGCGCTTCGCAGACCCGCCACGCAGCGACGCCAATTCGCCGATGGAGGTCGGCGCCAGCACCGGCACGCTGCCATCGCCGGGCAGCGAGGGTGCGATCGCCTGCGCGCCGGCCGCGACGATCACGGCATGCGGCTGCTCCGCCATGATCGTCGCAAGTGTCGCTTCCTCGTTGAGGCGCACCTCCACCCCCGCGCGCTTCAAGGCGCCTTCCTGGAACAGCGTCAGGTGCCGGACCTCGCCGCCCAGCGGGAAGTGGCTGGCGTCGCGGAACTTGCCGCCGAGGACGGCATCGCGTTCGAACAGCACCACGCGGTGGCCGCGCTCCGCCGCGATGCGCGCGGCCTCCATGCCCGCGGGGCCGCCACCGACGACAACGACGGTGTTGCTGACGGCCCGCTTCAGCTTGCCGAAGAAGTGCTCCCGCCCCGCCACGGGGTTGGTGGAGCAGCCGATGGGCTCGCCGCTGCTGATCCAGTCCCAGCACTGGTTGCAGGCGATGCAGCGGCGGATTTCCGCGGCACGTCCCGTCCGCGCCTTGTTCGCCCAGTCGGGATCGACGATCAGCGCGCGGCAGAGCCCGACCATGTCCCCGTCGCCGGATGCGATGATGCTCTCCGCCTGGTCGGGCGTCTGCACGCGCGTGGATTGCACCACGACGCAGTCATCGCCCACCGCGCGCTTCACCGCGGCCTGGATGCCGCGATAGGCCTCCTGCGGCCAGTGGCGGTCGGGCAGGTGGGTATCGATGGTGTTGAAGTTGCCCTGGCTGAGCGAGACGTAGTCACACAGCCCCTCCCGCGCGAGCCTTGCCGCGATCTCGCAGGCCTGGTCGGCATCGATGCCGCCGGCTGTGAATTCCTCCACCGCCAGGCGATAGCCGATGATGGCGCGGTGGCCGATGCGCCGGCGCACGCCCTGCAGGATCTCGGTCGGGAAGCGCAGCCGGTTCTCCAGGCTGCCGCCATAGCGGTCGTCGCGCTTGTTCGTGTAGGGCGAGACGAACTGGCCGATCAGATGGCCCTGCGCGCCATGGATCTCCACGCCATCGGCGCCGGTCTCCATGGCGTTGAGGGAGGCGGAGACGAAGGCCTCCACCATCTGCTCCACCTCCACCGTCGTCAGCGCATGCGGCGTGCCGCCGGAACGCGGGCAGGGAATGGCGGAGGGCGCGATCAAGGTGCCGACGCGCCGGCCGAGATGCTGGCGGCCGCCATGGTTGAGCTGGAAGACGAAGAGCGCCCCGGCATCATGCACCTGGCCCACCAGCTTGCGCAGCCCCGGGATGGGCCCGCGGTCGAACAGCGGGATGGCCTGCGGCGTCACCGCATCCCCGGGATGCACGCGCGCGGCTTCGCTGACCACGACGCCCGCACCACCTTCGGCAACGCTGCGATAGAAGGCCAGCATACGCTCGCCCACGCGGTTCATCTCCGCGAGGTTGGAGGTGGTGGCGACGCGCATGACGCGGTTGCGCGACGTCGCCTGCCCGATCCGCACCGGCGTGAACAGCCGTGGAAAAGCCTGAACGTGTCCGCCGTCCATGCGCCGGATGTCCTCCCGATTGGGGCTACCCTATGGCCATCGGGTTGTACGGACAAGGTAGCTTGCGCGACCGGTGCGTATCGCGCGATGCTGGAAGCGGGAAGAAACGACACCAGGAATGCCATGGCGCGTCTCGACGCAGCGGTCAGCCTGTTCTGGGTCATGCTCGGCATCGCGCTGTGCTGGAGTTCGCGCTCGCTCGGCCTGAGCGACCCGAGCGGCCCGGGCTCCGGCCTCTTCCCCTTCCTGGCGGGGGTGCTCGTGCTGGGCGGCGGCGTCGGGCTGCTGCTGCGCCATGTGGCCACGGGCGGCCGACCCGCGCCGGGTGAGGAGATCGCGCCGCAATTCTGGGAAGCGCCCGGCGCGCCCTTCCGTGTCCTCGTGCTGGTCGTCGTCGTCGCGGGCATGATCCTGGCGGTGCCGTGGCTCGGCTTCGCGCTGGCCGGCGTGCTCGGCCTGCCGCTGCTGTTCCGCGTCATCGCGCCGGAGAAATCCTGGGTCTCCGCCATCGTCACCGGCATCGTGGCCGCGGGCAGCATGCACCTGCTTTTCGCCGTGGCCCTCGGCACGCCGCTGCCGCGCGGCCCCCTCGGGTTCTGAGGCATGGACCCGATCGTCGGCCTGCTGGCGGGGTTCGAGGTCATCCTGACCTGGCAGAACATCCAGTTCATCTTCATCGGCAGCGTCATCGGCACCCTGATCGGCGTGCTGCCCGGCATCGGCCCGCTGGCCGCGCTGTCCCTGCTGCTGCCGGCGACGGTGGCGCTGCCGCCGGTGGGCGCGGTGGCGATGCTGTGTGCCATCTTCTACGGGTCGATGTATGGCGGATCGATCACCTCCGTCCTCGTGAACATCCCCGGAGAGGCCGCCTCCGTCGTCACCTGCCTCGATGGCTATGCGATGGCGAAGCAGGGGCGCGCGGGCGCGGCGCTGGGCATGGCGGCGCTGGGGTCGTTCATCGCGGGCACGGTCGGCATCGTGGTGCTGTGCCTGGCGGCGCCGATGCTGGGCGCCTTCGCCATCCGCATGGGGCCGCCGGAATACGCCGCGCTGATGCTGCTGGGCCTCGCCTGCACCATCCTCATGATCCAGGGATCGGCGCTGAAGGGCGCGATCATGATCGGGCTCGGCGCCTGGCTGGCCGCGATCGGCATGGACATCGTCACGGGCGAGTTCCGCTTCACCGCGGGCAGCGTCGATCTCTCCGCCGGTATCGAATTGCTGGCGGTGGTCATCGGGCTGTTCGGCGTGTCGGAGATCCTGCTGAATGTGGAGCAATCCGCGCGCGGCATGGCGGTGAAGGCGAAGCTGTCCAACCTCTGGCCCAATCGCGCGGATTGGAAGGCGTCCTGGGCACCGATCCTGCGCGGCACGGGGCTCGGCTTCGCCATCGGGCTGCTGCCGGGGGGCGGGCCCGTCACGGCGTCCTTCCTCTCCTACGCCGTGGAGCGGCGCGTCGGGAAGAACCCGGAGAGTTTCGGTAAGGGGCGGATCGAAGGCGTGGCGGGGCCGGAGGCCGCGAACAACGCGGCGGTGTCCTCCGGCATGATCCCGCTGCTCTCGCTCGGCATTCCCGGCAATGCGGTGACGGCGCTGCTGATGGGCGCGCTGATCATCAATGGCGTGCAGCCCGGCCCGACCATGATGATCGACCGCGCCGATGTCTTCTGGGGCGTGATCGCCAGCCTCTATATCGGCAATGTCTTCCTGCTGGTGCTGAACCTGCCGCTGGTGGGGCTCTGGGTGCAGCTGCTGCGCGTGCCCTATGCCGTGCTGTTCCCGGCCATCCTGCTGCTGGCGCTGGTCGGCACCTATTCGGCCAACCGCAACCTCTTCGACCTCTGGGTCATGCTCGGCTTCGGCGTGGTGGGCTGGTTCCTGCGCAAGCTGGGCTATGAGCTGGCGCCGCTGGTGCTGGCCTTCGTGCTGGCGCCGCTGCTGGAACAGTCGCTGCGCCAATCCATGGTGATGTCGCCCGACGGGGCGATGATCTTCCTCCAGCGCCCGCTGGCGGCGGTGATGATCGCCGCCGCCGTCGGGATCCTTCTGCTGGTCGTCTTCAAGCGCAAAACAACAACCCTTGTGGGAGGAACAGCATGACCATCACCCGACGCGGCCTGCTTGCCACCGGCGCCGCCCTGCCCTTCGCCGGCGCGGCCCTGGCGCAGGATGCGCATCCCGCGCGCGCCGCGCTCAATGCCATCAAGCCCGCGGGCTATCCGCGGGAGCCGATCGAGATGGTCGTCGTCTATCCCGCCGGCGGCGGCATGGACATCACCGGCCGCGTCGTGCAGCGCTTCTTCGAGCGTGTGACCGGCGAGCGCAGCTTCGTGAACAACCGCACCGGCGGCGCCGGGCTGGTCGGCCATACCTGGCTCGCGACCCAGGCGCCGCATGACGGGCACGCCATCGGCATCATCGCGAACCTCGTCATCTCCGACGCCGCGCGATCCCAGGGCCGCTGGCAGGTCAGCGACCTCGACCACATCGCGCATCTGAACGCCGAGCCGCTGAACCTGATGGTCAATGCGGAAGGCCCCTTCAAGACGGGCGGGCTGCGCGGGCTGCTGGAGGCGGCGCGGGCGCGGCCGGGCACCATCCGCGTCGCGAACGTCGTCGGCGGCTACTACGAATACCTGATCGAGCAGCTGGAACAGGCCAGCGGGTCGCGCTTCCTCAAGGTGCCCTTCCAGGGTGGCGGCCCGGGCATCACGGCGCTGCTCGGCAACAATGTGGACCTCGCCTTCGGCTTCTTCGCGGAGGTGCGCGGCCACATGCAGGGCAACCGCCTGCTGCCCATCGCGGTGACGGGCCGCCAGCCCACCGCCTTCCTGCCGGAAACGCCGACGGTGAACAGCGTGATCGGGCGGGATGACGTGAACTGGGGCGTCAGCCGCTGGATCGCGGTGCCGAAGGCGGTGCCGGCGGATCGCAAGGCCTGGCTGGCCGCGGCCTTCCGCGCCGCCGTCGCCGACCCCGCGCTGGTGGAGGAATTCCGCACCCTCGGCGCGCTGCCCGACCCGGCGCTGGACACGCCGGAGAAGCTGAACGCCGCGGTGGCGCAGATGGCGGAAGCCGAGCGCGCCTACCTGGTCGCCTCCGGCCGGGTTCCGCGCTGACATGCCGGACGTGTTGGGGTGGCGCGGCTGCTTCGGGGTGGTCACGCCCTCCACCAACACGGTGGTGCAGCCGGAATACGACACGATGCGCCCGCGCGGCATCACGAACCATGTCGCGCGGATGCATATCGCCAATGATCCGCTGAACAGCGATGCGGATTTCGACACGCTGATCAGCCGCATCGATGCGGCGCTGGAAGCCGCACTGGAACGGGTGCTGACGGCGCAGCCCGACCGCATCGTGCTCGGCATCTCCGCCGAGAGCATCTGGGGCGGCGGCCTGGCCGCCGCCCGCGCCATCCAGGATCGGGTGGACCGCATGACCGGCGGCCTGCCCTTCACCCAGGCGGCGGATGCGCTGCCCGCCGCGCTGAAGGCGCTGGGCATCACCGGGCCGGTCGGGCTGGTGACGCCCTACTTCCCCGTGGCCCACAGCCACCTCGTCAACTACCTCGCGGAGATCGGCTGCGAAGTGGTGGCCGCGAAGCATCTGCAGCGCCCCTCCCCGGTCGGCATCGGGCTGACGCCATTGGCCACGCTGCGGGATGCCATCAACGAGGTGAACCGGCCGGAAGTCCGCGCCATCATCCAGTTCGGCGCCAATTTGCCGATGATGCATCTGGCGGCGCAGGCGGAGGCCTGGCTCGGCAAGCCCGTGCTGGCCATCAATGCCGTCACCTACTGGCACGCGCTGCGCAGCCACGGGATCACGGACCGCATCGCGGGCTGCGGGCGGCTGCTGGAGGAGCATTGAGCATGGCCACCAACGAAGAACGCCTGGCCGCACTCGGCGTCACGCTGCCGCCGCCCTTCCGGGACGAGGCGAATCGCGTGCGCGCGCTGCGATCCGGCATCCATGTCTATATGAGCGGCCACGGCCCGCTGGGCGAGGGCAATGTGCCGCTCGTCGTCGGCAAGCTCGGCCGCGAGCTTTCCATCGAGCAGGGGCGGGAAGCCGCGCGGATCACGGGGCTCTGCTGCCTCTCCACGCTGCGGCATTACCTCGGCACGCTGGATCCGGTGGTGCGCTGCGTGCGCGTCATGGGCTTCATCAACTGCGCGCCCGGCTTCAACCGGCCGTCGGAGGTGCTGCACGGCTTCTCCGACCTCATGGTCGATGTCTTCGGGGAGGGCGGGCGGCATTGCCGCTCCGCGATCGGCGTGGCGGAGCTTTATTCCGACATCCCGATCGAGGTGGAGGCGCTGTTCGAACTGGGTTGATACGCCAGCATCGGCTCGATCACGCCGCGCAGCGCCTCCGCGAAGACGCCGGAGAGCACGGGCTGCGCGGCGCGTTCCGCGGTGAAGAGGCGGAGCGTCTGGGATGGCAGGGCGCGATCCTCGATGGGCACGAAGGCGAGGTCGCCGCGCGCTTCCTCCGGCTGGATGTTCAGGCGGTTCAGCAGCGTCACGCCCTGGGCGAGGACGGCGATGCGCTTCATCACCTCCACCTCATTCGCCTCCACGATGGGGTCGGGGCGCAGGCCGCCGCGGGCGAGGCCGGCTTCCACCAGCGGGCGGAGCGACATGCCCTCCGCCGGCAGCACCAGCCGGGCGGCCAGAAGGTCCGCCAGGCGCAGCGAGGCGTGGCCGGCCAGCGGATGGTCCGGCGGCATGACGGCGCCGAGGCGGCATTCCCAGGCCATCAGCGTCGCGATCCCGCGCTGCCCCTCCGCGCCATAGGCCAGGCCGAGATCGGCACGGCCCTCTCGCACCGCGGCCAGGATGTCCGCGAGTGACAGGCGCTGGAAGACCAGGCGCATCCGCGGCCGCGCCGCGCGGGCGGCCAGCACCGTGCGGGCGATGAGTTCGGGGCCGAGGCCGCCCATCATCGCGACCGTCAGCGTTCCGCCATGGCTGCCGCGCATCTCCTCGATCAGCGCGGCCGTGCGCTCGTGGTCGGCCAGCGTCCGGCGGATATGGGCGACCAGCGCCTCCCCGGCCGCCGTCAGCCTTAGCCGGTTCGGCAGGCGGTCGAAGAGGGCCACGCCCATCTCCGCCTCCAGCGCCAGCAATTGCCGGTTGATGGAGGAGGCGGAGACGGAAAGCCGCGCGGCGGCGCCCCGGATGGAGCCGTGACGCGCGACCTCATCGAGGTAGCGGAGCATCCGCCCGTGCAGGGATCGCATGGCGCCAGCCTGCCGGGGTGCTGCCCGGAAGGCAACGCCCCGCGCGCAAAGTGCTGCTTCCCGGCGCGCGCGGCCGATGCTTCCTGGCGTCAGGAGATCGCCCATGCAAGCCGACCTGCCCGCCTTCCTGAATGCGCTGGCCGACATCCCGGCCATCACCGACCCCGTGCTGGTCCGCCAGCGCAGCCGGGACATGAGCGGCGCCTTCAGCCCGGTGCTCAAACGTGAAGCGAAGGACCGCAGCGCCGATGTGCTGCTGCGGCCGCGGAACCGCGAGGACGTGCTGCGCATCGCCGCCGCCGCCGCGCGCGCCAAGGTCCCGCTGATCGCGCGCGGCGCCGGCACCGCCAATTTCGGCCAGGGCATCCCGCTGCGGGGCGGCGCGCTGCTGGACATGACGGCGCTGGACAGCGTGGTGTGGCATCGCGGCCCCGTGGTGCGGGCGGAATGCGGCATCCGGCTCATCGACCTCGATGCCGCGACAAAGCCGGCGGGGTATGAGCTGCGGATGCATCCCTCGACGCGCCGCGCCTCCACGCTCGGCGGCTATCTCGGCGGCGGGCATGCGGGGGTGGGCAGCTGCCAATACGGCATCCTGCGCGACCGCGGGAACATCCTGGCGCTGCAGGTGGTGAGCGTGGAGGAGGAGCCGCGCATCGTCGAATTGCGTGGTCCGGACGTGAATTTGGTGCACCACGCCTATGGCGCCAACGGGCTGATCCTGGAGGCGGAGATGCCCCTCGCCCCCGCCTGGGCGTGGCAGGAGGCGATGGTCTGCTTCCCCGACTTCATGCAGGCGGTCCGCTTCGGCCATGCGCTGGCGGTCAGCGACGGCATCATCAAGAAGCTGATCTGCCTGCACCAATGGCCCCTGCCCTCGCTCATCCCGCCGCTGGCGGGCGCGATGCGGGAGGGGCAGCACATGGCGATCTGCATGGTCGCCGCGCCATTCTTCGAATCCTTCGAAAGCCTGGCGCGGGATTTCGGCGGCACCATCACGGCGACGGCGGCGGAGGGCCAGGGCAGCTATGGCGCGCCGGCCTATGAATTCGCCTGGGGGCACACGCGCTTCCACGTCAACAAGCAGGACCGCAGCCTGGTGAACTGCATCGGGCTCTACCGCGATCCGGGCCTGGTGGAGTCGATCGCGCGCTCCGTGAAGCGCTTCGCGGGCCTCGGCCCCTTCCACCTGGAGGCGAAGCGCCTCGATGGCACGCTGTCCTTCCAGGGCTCTCCGCTGTTCCGCTACGAGGATGAGGCGCAGCTGGCCGCGGTGACGGCGGGGATGCAGGAAGACGGCGCGATCGGTGCCAACAACCACACCTTCCTGGTGCGGGAGAACGGCATGAAGCCGGTCGATGAGACGGAGATCGCCTTCAAGCGGGCGATGGACCCCTACAATCTGCTGAACCCCGGCAAGCTGGCCATCGACCAGGCCTCGGTCGCTGCCAGCGCGGGGGCGAAGATCGGGGCGAGCGGCTGGACCTATGCGGGGGCGAAGGCGGCGGAGTGATTCCACCGCACGCGCGGAGTGACCTGCGGCCGGCAAAGCCGGCCGAGGCCGCGACGGGTGCCCATGCACGTTGCTTCACAACGTGCATGGGGTCCCGGAATGCGGCCCGCGGCATGTGCCGCGAAGCCAAGCGGCCGGAGGCCGCGCCCGGCGTCTGAGGGCAATCAGAGGAGGCGCAGCGGGCCATCATTCTTGACCTCCTCCATCACGGCGTAGGTCCGCGTCTCCTTCACCCCGGGCAGGCTCAGCAGCACCTCGCCCAGGAAGCGGCGATAGGCGGCCATGTCGGCGAGCCGCGCCTTGACCAGGTAGTCGAAGCCGCCGGCGACCATGTGGCATTCCAGCACCTCCGGTGCGCGCGTCACGGCCTCCGCGAAGCGGGCGAAGGCGTCGGGGGTGGTCTTGTCGAGCAGCACCTCCACGAAGGCCAGCAGGCCGAGGCCGAGCTTCTGGGGGTTCAGCCGGGCGCTGAAGCCCAGGATGTAGCCCTGGGCCACCAGGCGGCGGAAGCGCTCGCTGGTGGCGGCGGGGGAGAGGCCGATGCGCTCGGCCAGCTCCGCATCGGTGATGCGGCCGTCGCGCTGGAGGATGTCCAGCAGGCGGAGGTCGATCCTGTCCAGCACCGGTGATCCTTCGGGTTTATGGGCTTCTGGCCATTGATCCTATGGCCACCGGCACAAAACGCCAGATGGTGATCCGGCGTCGCGGCCCCTAGCCTTCGGGCGCCGAGACGGAGCCGCCGCCATGACCCCGCCCTTTGCCGACCTGCTGGCCGATGCGCCTGCCCGCGAAGCGCTGCGCCGCACCGTCACCGCCGCCACGCGACGTGCGGAGACGGATTGCCTGCCACCGCTGATCGAGGCCGCGCGGCTCGACGGCGCTGCCCAGGCCGAGGCGACGGCGCTGGCGCGGGACCTCGTCACGACGCTCCGCGCCCGCCCCCGCCGCGGCGGGGTGGAGGCGCTGGTGCAGGAATTCTCGCTCTCCTCGGAGGAGGGCGTCGCGCTGATGTGCCTCGCGGAGGCGCTGCTGCGCATCCCCGACGACGCGACGCGCGATGCGCTGATCCGCGACAAGATCGGCGGCGGCGACTGGGCGGCGCATCTCGGCCATTCGCCCTCCCTCTTCGTCAATGCGGCCACCTGGGGCCTGGTGGTGACGGGGCGGCTGAGCGCGACGGCGACCGAGGGCGGGCTGGGCGCGGCGCTGACCCGGCTGGTGGCGCGGGCCGGGGAGCCCGTGATCCGCCGCGGCATGGACATGGCCATGCGCATGATGGGGGAGCAGTTCGTCCGCGGCGAGACGATCGAGGAAGCGCTGAGGCGCGCCCGCGCCATGGAGGCGAAGGGCTTTCGCCATTCCTTCGACATGCTGGGCGAGGCGGCGATGACGGCGGCGGATGCCGCCCGGTATCTGAGCGCCTATGAGGGCGCGATCCACGCCATCGGCCAGGCGAGCGCCGGGCGCGGGATCATGGAGGGTCCGGGCATCTCCATCAAGCTCTCCGCGCTCCATCCGCGCTATTCCCGCGCGCAGCGGGGCCGCGTGATGGCGGAGCTGCTGCCGCGGCTGCTCGGCCTGGCGCGGCTGGCGCGGCGCCATGACATCGGACTGAACATCGATGCGGAGGAGAGCGAGCGGCTGGAGCTGTCGCTCGATTTGCTGGAGGCGCTCTGCGCGGACCCGGCGCTGGCGGGCTGGAACGGCATCGGCTTCGTCATCCAGGCCTATCAGCGGCGCGCGCCCTTCGTCATCGACGTCGTCGCCGACATGGCGCGGCGGACCGGGCGGCGGATGATGGTGCGGCTGGTGAAGGGCGCCTATTGGGACAGTGAGATCAAGCGCGCGCAGCTGGACGGCCAGGCGGACTTCCCGGTGTTCACGCGCAAGGTCCATACGGATGTCTCCTACCTCGCCTGTGCGAAGCGGATGCTGGCGGCGCCGGATGCGATCTTTCCCCAATTCGCCACGCACAACGCGATGACGGTCGGCGCCATCCACGCCATGGCGGGGCCCGATGCGGATTACGAATTCCAGTGCCTGCACGGGATGGGGGAGCCGCTCTATGAGGCGGTGGTGGGGCGGCTCGGCCGCGCCTGCCGCATCTACGCGCCGGTCGGCACACATGAGACGCTGCTGGCCTATCTGGTCCGGCGGCTGTTGGAGAACGGCGCCAATTCCTCCTTCGTCAACCGCATCCATGACCCGGCCGTGCCGGTGGAAGCACTGCTGGAGGATCCCGTCGCGGTGGCGTCCTCGCTGACCCCGGTGGGACGCCCGCATGACGGTATCGCGGCGCCGCGCGCGATCCTCGGCGCGTCGCGCGCCAACAGCGCGGGGATGGACCTGGCGGATGAGGACAGGCTGGAAGCGCTGGCCGCGACGCTGCGCGCCGGCACGCTGGATGCCGGCAGCGAAGCACGCCCCGTGCTGAACCCCGCCGACACGCGCGACATCGTCGGCACGGTGCGCGACGCGACGCCCGATGCCGTGCAGGCCGCGATCGCCGCCGCCGATGCCGCCGCGCCCGGCTGGGAAGCGACACCCGCCGCGACCCGCGCCGCGATGCTGGAACGCGCCGCCGACCTCATGGAGGCGCGCATGCCGGCGCTGCTCGGCCCGATCGTGCGGGAAGCCGGGAAGTCCCTGCCCAACGCCATCGCGGAGGTGCGGGAGGCCGTCGATTTCCTGCGCTACTACGCGGCGGAATCGCGCGGGCTGGCGGGACGTGCGCTCGGGCCCATCGCCTGCATCGCGCCGTGGAATTTTCCCCTCGCCATCTTCACGGGGCAGGTCGCCGCCGCGCTCGCCGCGGGGAACACGGTGCTCGCCAAGCCGGCCGAGGAAGTGCCGCTGATCGGCGGAACAGCCGTCGCGATCCTGCATGAGGCTGGCGTGCCGCGGGACGTGCTGCACCTCGTTCTGGGCGATGGCACGGTCGGCGCGGCGCTGGTCGCGGACCCGCGCGTGCAGGGCGTGATGTTCACGGGATCGACGGAGGTCGCGCGCCTCATCAACCGTGAACTCGCGAAACGCCTCGGGCGGGATGGGCTGCCGGTGCCGCTGGTGGCGGAGACGGGCGGGCAGAATGCGCTGGTGGTGGACAGTTCTGCCCAGCCGGAACAGGTGGTGGCGGATGTGCTGGCCTCCGCCTTCGACAGCGCCGGCCAGCGCTGCTCCGCGCTGCGGCTGCTCTGTGTGCAGGAGGAGGTGGCGGAAACCGTCATCGCCATGCTGAAGGGCGCGATGGCGGAGCTGCGTGTGGGGCGGCCAGATCGCCTCGACACCGATGTGGGGCCGGTGATCTCCGCCGAGGCGAAGGCGGGGCTGCTGGCGCATGTGGAGGCGATGCGCGAGGCCGGCCACGCCATGCATGCGCTGGCCCTGCCGCCGGACTGCGACCACGGCCACTTTGTCGCGCCGACGCTGATCGAGATCGACGACGTGAGCGCCCTGACGAAGGAAGTTTTCGGCCCTGTCCTGCATGTGCTGCGCTTCCGGCGCGACGGGATGGAGGCGCTGATCCGCGACATTGCCGCCACCGGCTATGCGCTGACCTTCGGCGTTCATTCGCGCATCGACGAGACCATCGACCGCCTGGTGGAGGCCGCGCCGGCGGGCAACGTCTATGTCAACCGCAGCATCATCGGCGCCGTCGTCGGCGTGCAGCCCTTCGGCGGGCATGCCCTGTCCGGCACCGGGCCCAAGGCGGGCGGGCCGCTCTATCTGCGGCGGCTGATGCGCGCCGCGCCGGATGCGCGCAGTGCGGCGGCGACACCGGCGGCGGAGAGCTTTCTCGCCTGGCTTCAGGCCGCCGGCCATGACGAGGCCGCCGCCTTCTGCGCCGATGCCATCGCGGCCTCGCGCCTCGGCGAGGACCGGCTGCTGCCGGGCCCGGTCGGCGAGAGCAACCGCTACCGTGTGGAACCGCGCGGCCGCGTCCTGTGCGTGCCCGTCACGGAAGATGGCGCCTGGTGTCTCGCGGCCGCCGCGCTCGCCGCCGGCAATGCGGTGCGTGTCGTGGCACCCGCCTCCTTCCGCCTGCCGCCCGGCCTGGTGGAGCGCGTGGAGGCCGTGCAGGCGGAGGATTGTGCCGCCGTGCTGGCGGAAGCGGAGGGCACGGCACTGGTCACGCTCGCGCAGCACATCGCCGCGCTGGATGGGCCGGTCCGACCCGTCCTGGCGCTCCGCGATGCCGCCTCGCTCGACATGCTGGTGGCGGAGCGCGCCATCAGCACCAACACCGCGGCGGCTGGCGGCAATGCCAGCCTGATGAGCCTCGCGGCCTAGGGCCCGACCTTCGCGATCTGCTCCATGCCCGGCTGGTACGGGAAGGTCGCGCGCCAATGCTCCGCGATCTCCGCCCGACGCGCGACCCAGACCCCCTCGAACTTCCCGATATAGTCGAGGAAGCGCATCAGCCCCGCCGCGCGCGCGGGATGGCCGATGGAGCGGAGATGCAGGCCGCAGGACATCATCTTCGGCTGCGTCCGTCCCTCCGCATACAGCATGTCGAACTGGTCCTTGAGGAACTGGAAGTAGTCCTCCGAGGTCGCGAAGACGCCGCGGCCGAACTTGCTGTCGTTGGTCACCAGCGAATAGGGCACGATGAGCTGCGGCTTGCCGTCCTGCAGCACCCAGTAGGGCAGCTCGTCATTGTAGCAGTCGCTGTCGTAGCGGAAGCCGCCTTCCTCCACGAGAAGCCCGCGCGTGTGCACGCTGGGTCCATAGCGGCAATACCAGCCGAGCGGGCGCGACCCGATGGTGCGCTGCAGGCTCTCCACCGCCAGGCGGATATGCTCGCGCTCCTGCTCCTTGGTCAGCTTGTAGTGCTCGATCCAGCGCCAGCCATGGCAGCAGATATCGTGCCCGGCCTCCCGGATCGCCTCGGCCGCGGGCGGGTGGCGTTCCAGCGCCAGGGCGCAGGCGAAGATCGTCATCGGCCAGTTGCGCTCCGCGAAAAGCCGCATGATGCGCCAGAAGCCGACGCGGACGCCGTATTCGAACATGCCCTCCGCCGCCAGGTCGCGGCCGCCGGCGGGCACGACATTGGCCGCGCTCTCCGTCAGCGTGGCCTCGGAGAATCCGTCGCCATCCATCAGCGAGTATTCGGACCCTTCCTCGTAGTTCATGACGAAGTTGATCGCGATGCGCGCGCCGCCGGGCCAGCGGGGATGCGGCGGGTTGCGGCCATAGCCGATGAGGTCCCGGGCATAGGGGCCGGTCAGGGCGGAGGACATGGGCGCTGCTCCGTGGTCATCCCGCCATCATGCCGCAAGCCGCGCGCCGCGCCAGCCATTGGAGCGGCCGCGCGCTTCCGCCATGCTGGCGCCTTCGCTGGAAGGACCACCGCATGACCCGCCGCCTGGTGCTGCAACCGCTGACGCAGGCGGCCTTCGCCCCCTTCGGCGATGTGGTGGAAGCCCCGCCGCCGGGGGCGCGCTTCCTGCTCGACCAGACCATCGGCGGCACCGATGGCGCGACGCAGCCGCGCCTGTCCTTCAGCTGCTCGGAGCCCTGGGCCCTGCCGCTGGAGGCGACGCGGATGGAGCGGCACAACCGCTCCTCCCAATGCTTCGCGCCCATGGATGTGGCGCGCTGGGTGATCCTGGTCGCGCCCGATGCCGGCGGAAGGCCGGCGGAGGCGGGGCTGCGCGCCTTCCTCGCCCGCGGCGACCAGGCCGTGAACTACCGCACCGGCACCTGGCACCACCCCGTCCGGGTGCTGGACCGGCCCGGCCGCTTCGCCGTGCTGATGTGGACCACCGGCACCACCGCGGATGACGAGGAATGGGCCACGCTGGCGGAGCCGGTCTCGATCCATCCGGCGGAGCCGGTCTAGATCCATGAGGGCTGACGCTTCGCGCCCGGCACGGTAAGCAGGCGCCACCAATGCCGGAGGATCACGCATGACCCAACAGAACCCGGTCTATCTGCGCTGGCGCGCCGGGCGCCCCCAGCCGGAGGAGGAGCGCTTCGACAACCTCGATGCCGCGCTGGATGCCGTGGAGGCGCGGTGGGAGACGCTGCAGCACCAGGTGCCGCAGATCCTGGACCACCGCCGCATCCTGATGCTGAGCACGGCGGAGATCCTGCAGCTGGCGGAGGAGGAGGACGAGGCCCCCTCCCCCGACGCCAAGGCCTAACGCGCAGGCGCGAACCCCAGCGGGTCCGGCCGGGCGGTGCAGGTGAAACTCTCCGCCCGGTTGGGATCGCCGCTGCCGCTGTAGCGGGCATAGGCGGGGTAGCGGCAGGCCGGCATGGAGCGGACGGTCTGCAGCGTCTCCGGATGGATGTCGAAGGCGGCCGGCGCATCGGGCGGCGCGGTGCCGTCCAGCCAGCCCTCCAGGATCGACAGCGTGTCGAACTGGGAGGGGCCGACGACATTATGGCCGCTGCCAGCCGTGACGTAGAAGCGCAGGAAGCTGTCCGTCTCCGCCTGGCCCATCCGCGCCACCACGCTGCGGTAGTATTCCGCGACCATCGGCGTGCCGACGGCATTGTCGGCGGCGGGCTGCAGCAGGATCAGCTTGCCGCCACGGGCGCGGAAGCGCGTCAGGTCCGGGTCCGTCGCGTCGAAGAGCGTGGAGAGGTATTGCAGCCGCGCGGCGTGGCGCGTGGCCTGGAAGTGGAAGGGGTCGAAGGCCTCGTCCTGCACGATGGCGTGGCGCACCAGGATGGCGGCGAAGTTCAGCACGGCGCCGCGGCGCGGCTCGAACCCCCGCCCCGGCGGCAGCGGGAAGGAAGGCGGCTCCGCGCCCGTGACGTAGAAGGGCCACTGGTAGCGCGGCGCGTCCTCATCCCCCGTCACGCCGAAGCCGGGGTAGCGCGTGATGCCATGCGCGAGCGGCACCTGCATCGACCAGGGCTCCCGGATCGCGTTCACCACGGCGATCTGCGCGTCGCTCAGGCAGCCCTGGCCGCGCGCGCCATCGGGGCAGCGCAGCGTCGCGACATCGTTCGGGCATTCCAGGTAGCGGGCGATGATGCCGTCCCTGACGCCATCGGCCTCGTCGCAGCTCTGCCGCGTGCGCTCCGCCACCAGCCGAACCGCTGCCGCATCCAGCCAGCCGGACACCATGAGCGAACGGATGTGGTTGTCGGCCAGGTGGATGTAGAACCAGCTCAGCACCGGGGAGACGGCGATGACGCCGTCATAGTCATCGGGGAAGCGCTGCGCGACCATCAGCGCCTCGCGCCCCCCCGCTGATTCGCCGTTGAAGATCACGCGGGTTGGCGCGCTTCCATAGGCGGCCTCGATGACGCGCAGCGCCACGTCGCGCGTCTTCTTCATGGACTCGACGCCCCAGTTCCGCATCGCCTCGTCATTGCGCATGAAGGCGACGTCGTTGCCCTGGTGGCCGCCATCGCCGCCGAAGGTCGCGTAGCCCAGCGCGATGGGATAGGGCGCGGTCAGCGGCACGGGATCGAAGCGGGCGGAGGCCTTCTGGCCCGGCGCGGTGATGACGGACCCGCCGAGCCCGCCACCGCCGGATTGCAGCGCGCGGCCGTTCCAGGAAAGCGGCAGGTTGACGTTGAACAGGATGCGTGGCGCCGCGGGATCGACGGGCCGGATCTCCCCCTGCACGTTGCAATGCACGGGCAGCGCCTGCGCGAACTCCCCATCGGGATGCGGGCGTGGTGGCGTTTCCGCCAGGCGCCGCGCCGTGGTGACGGCGGCACCGCCGGTCGGCAGGCCGATGGCGGCGGCGGGAATGGCGAGGCCCGCCAGCTCCTCGCAGCGCTGCAGCGCCGTGGGCTGCGCATCGGCCGGTTGCGCGAGCAGCGCCAGCAGGCCGAGCGTGATCGATACCCGTCTCATTCCCGTTCCCCCCTGTTGCGCCGTCAGCGCGGCGGCGTTGCGCCGACCGGATGGGCGGCGAAGTATTCCGTATCGACGGGCCGCGGCTTCCAGTCCGGATTGGTCGGCCAGTCCACGAAGCGCGTCGCCACATCCTCGCCGTAGCGGACGCGGAACAGCAAGGTCCGCTGCGGGCCGTTGGTGTATTCATGCACCTCGCCCGGCGGGTGCACGACGAAGCGGCCGGGCGTGACATCCACGCTGCCCTCCGGCGTCCACATCACGCCGCCGCCCTCGAAGCAGAAATAGATCTCCGTCGCCCAGGGGTGGCAGTGGTTGGGGCTGACCTGGCCAGGTTCCCAGCAGGCCACGGTGAAGTCGCCGCCGGCGCTGCGGCCGAGGATCTTCTCCACATGGCGCTGCGGGTTCCAGACCTGTTCGGCGCGAAGGTCGAAGCTGTGCATGTCCGTCGTTCCTCAGTTGTCGAGCTGGATGCGGGCCGTGCGGATCACCTCGGCCCAGCGGGACGTCTCCTCCCGCAATCGGGTCGCGAAATCGTCGGGGCTTTCATCCATCGCTTCCAGCGCCTGGCGGCGGAAGGCGTCCTGCGTCGCCTCGCTGCGCGCCACGGCGCCGCAGGCGGCGTGGATGGCGTTGACCAGCGGCGCCGGCGTCGCGCGCGGGACCAGCACGCCGAACCAGGACCGGACATCGAGTGGCGGCTCCCCCGCCTCCGCCAGGGTCGGCACCTCCGGCAGCATGGCGCTGCGCGTGGTGGCGAGCTGCGCGATGGCCCGCGCCCGCCCCGCCGCCAGCAGCGGCTGCACCGCCAGCAGGTTGCTGATGACGAAGTGGATCTGGCCGGAGACGAGGTCCGTCGCGGCATGGGAGCTGCCGCGATAGGGGATGTGGGTCAGCGCCGCGCCGCTGCGGCTGGCGATCAGCTCCCCGGCCAGATGCTGCTGCGATCCCGCGCCGGGGGAGCCGTAGGAGAGGCCGCCTGGCGTGCGCCGCGCCAGCGCCAGCAGTTCCGCCACCGTCGCGGCCGGCACGTTCGGCCCCACCGCGATGACGTTGGGCGAGCTGGCCAGGATCGCGACCGGCGCCAGGTCGCGCTCCACATTGAAGGGCGCGTTGCGGATCAGGCTTGGATTGATGGTCAGGTTGCCCGCGGCGGCGACCAGCAGCGTGGTGCCATCCGGCGCCGCGCGGGCGACGGAAGCGATGCCGATGCTGCCGCCGCCACCGGGCCGGTTCTCCACCACCGCCGGCACGCCGATTTTCGCCTGCAGCCCCGCGGCCAGCAGCCGGGCCAGCGCATCGACGGGCCCGCCCGGCGTGAAGGGCGCCACCAGCGTGACGGCGCGATCGGGCCAGGCGGGCTGCGCGCGGGCCGGCAGGGCGAGTGCCGCGCCGGCCAGCGCCAGCAGGGAACGACGGTTCGTCATGGCCATCTCCTCCCGGCCGCTATCGCGGCTCTGGTTTCGTTACTGCCCGGGCGTCATCGCTCCGGGATCAGCGGCATCAGCAGGAAGCTCTCCCGCGCACCACCCGTCGCGATACTGTTGCGGCCGCCGAAGATGGTGGCGTCGCGGTCGCGCTGGTGGTTGTGCAGGATGCGGCCGGGCCTGCCGGGGTATTCGAAGTCCCGTCCCGCGACGGTCAGCACCAGGCGATGGCCCAGCGGCACGACGAGGCAGGTCGGCCAGATCTCGATGTCCAGCTTCACGAAGGTGCCGGGCTCCAGCGGCTCCACGCGGTCATGCGGATGCCAGGGGCGCCAGGGGGTGGATCGCGCCTCATCCAGCGCGCGATGCGACGCGCGGAGCCAGCCGCGCGCGACGGGCACGGGTTCATGCGCGCCGGTGAAGACGACCTCCTGCCCATCCGGCGCGAAGCAGCGCAGCGTCGCGAAGACATCCATGTCCACCGTGCTGGATGCGACCCAGAGCCGCAGCGCGAGCGGGCCCGTGAATTCCATCGCGGTGTCGAAGGGCGCGGTGGTGAAATCGATGCCCTCGCCGAAGGCGTCGTAGTCCAGCACGGCGTCATCGCCGGGCGCCGTCCAGCCCAGGCTTCGGTCACCCAGGTACAGCTTCGTCCAGTGTGTCCGCGCCAGCGGCCATTCCCGCTCCATGCGCCGCAGGCTGGGGCGGCCGGGATGGCGGATGGAGAGCTGCACGCGCGGCTCGCTCTCCCACCCATTCGCGTCGCCGCGCAGGAAATGGCCGAGGAAGCGCTTCTGCATCGCGACGTAGTCGGGCAGGTAGAAGCTCTCGTAATGCGTGCCGTCATGCATCGAAAGCCATTTGTCGGGCGTGCCCGCCCGCTCGAAGCCCAGCGTATTGCCGCGGAGATGCAGGCCGGGGCCGCCCCAATTGCCCGCGGAGAGCACCGGCACCGTGATGCGCGAGAGGTCCGGCGTGCGTTCGCGCATCCAGCCATCGTCGAGGGGATGTTCCGCGATCTGCTGCGGATGCTCCGACCGGCTGCCCTTCAGGATATCGGCGCTGAAGGCGGCGGGGCCGGTCGTGCGCTCGCCGGTCTCGCGGTCCCGGTGCGGCGTCTCCGCGCTGCCATGCTGGTTCACCAGCGCCTGGCGCGGCCACCAGGCCTCGGTGAAGGAATTGGACAGGATGCCGCCATGGTGGCTCCAGTCCCGGTAGAGGTCCGTGGCACCCTCCCACGGCACGATAGCCGCCAGGTGCTTCGGCCGAAGTGCGGCCACCTGCCACTGCTTGATGGCGAGGTAGGAGACGCCGAGCAGACCGACCTTCCCGTTCGACCAGGGCTGCGTGCCGGCCCAGTCGATCGCCTCCGCGTAATCCTGCGTCTCTCGCGGCGAAAAGGGGTCGAGGTAGCCGGGCGACTTGCCGCTGCCGCGCGAATCGACGTTCACCAGCGCGAAGCCGTCGGGGACGAAGCGCTCGGGGTCCGGCACTTCCCAGCGCAGCCAGCGGCCCGTGCTGCCATCGGTCGCCAGGCCGGGATAGAGCTTCGTCAGCACCGCCCATTGCGGCGTGTAGCCATCGGCGAA
Organism: Falsiroseomonas ponticola; assembly: GCF_016805305.1. Taxonomy (GTDB): domain Bacteria; phylum Pseudomonadota; class Alphaproteobacteria; order Acetobacterales; family Acetobacteraceae; genus Falsiroseomonas; species Falsiroseomonas ponticola. Next base: position 274,986 of record NZ_JAERQN010000008.1, read on the forward strand.
GTGGATGTCCTTGCCGTAGATGCCCATGGACATGATGACGGGGAACGGGCCCGGTCCCTCCGGACGGAAGACATTGGCGCGCAGCACCACGCCATCCGCCATGGGGATCGCCACGTCCCGTTCCACGATCATCGTCATGCGATCAATCCACCTGGATGCCCGTGGCGCGGCCGATGCCAGTCCAGCGCTGGAATTCCTCACCGACATAGCGCGCCGCTTCCTCCTGCGGCCCGCCGACGGGATCGAGTCCGGTGGCCTGCAGGCGCGCGCGTACCTCGGGCTCCGCCAGCGCGGCATTCACTTCGGCGTTCATGCGCGCCAGGATCGGGCGCGGCGTCGCGGCGGGGAAAAGGGCCGCGATCCAGGTGGCATCGACGGCTTCGGGGAATCCGAGCTCGACCGCGGTCGGCACATCCGGCAGCGCGGCGGATCGCTGCGCCCCCGTCACCACCACGCCGCGCACGCTGCCCGCGCGCACCTGCTCCACGCCCGTGTTCATCGCGATGGTACCGACATCGACCTGGCGCGACAGCACGGCGGTGACCACGGGCGCGGCGCCGGGGAAGCCGATGGGCTGGACATCCGCGCCGCCCAGCACGCTCAGGATGCGCTCCGCCGAGAGATGGCCGGTGGTGCCCACGCCCGGCACCGCCAGGTTCAGCTGCCGCTGCCTGCCGAGTGCGATCAGCGCGGCCAGATCCGGCGGCCCCGCCTGGGGATGCGTGACGAGCATGTGGGGCGTGGAGGCGACGACGGCCGCGCCGACGAAATCCTCCACCCGGTAGCCCGCGCGCGGCGACAGCGCCGGATTCACGACGAAGGAGGTGGTGGCGAAGAGGATGGTGTGGCCATCCGGCGCCGCGCGCGCCACCTGCTGTGACGCGATGTTGCCGCCGGCGCCGACGCGGTTCTCCACGATGATGGGCTGCGGCAGCTTCGGCCCCAGCGCCTGCGCCATGATGCGCGCCACCACATCCGCCGGCCCGCCCGGCGCGAAGCCGCAGACGAAGCGGATGGGCCGGTCCGGCCAGGCCGGCTGCGCCCGCGCGACGAAGGGCATCATCAGCGCAGCGCCGAGCAGCGCCCGGCGCCGCGGGAACATCATGGTCATTCTTGTTATCCTCCCAGGCAACCCGCGCGTCGCGCGGGCTCAGTCAAGCGAGATGTTCAGCCCGCGCACCACCTCGCCCCAACGCTGCAATTCATCCGCGACGAAGCGGCTGTTCTCCGCCCGCGAACCCCCGATCGGGTCGAAGCCCGTGGCGGCCAGCCGCGCCTGGAAGGCGGGCGTCGCCAGCAGTCGGTTCACGTCGGCGTTCACCTTCTCCAGCACCGCTTCCGGCACCGCGGCCGGGAACAGCACGCAGCACCAGGTGAGGTCGACGATCGGATCGAAGCCCGCCTCCGCCACCGTCGGCACATCCGGCAGCGCGGCCACGCGCCGCGCGCTGGTGACGGCGAGGCCCCGTGCGCGGCCGGACTGCACGATCTGCACCGCCGCCGGCAGCGCGACGGAGGCCATGTCGATCTGCCCGCCCAGCGCCGCCGTCATGGCCGGCCCCGCGCCGGTAAAGGGGATGTGCTCCGCCTGCACCTTCGCGATGGTCTTGAGCAGGTTCTCCGCCGAGAGATGCGGTGTGGACCCGATACCGGCGGAGCCGAAGTTGACGGGACGCCGCCGCCCGATCTCCACCAGGTCCCGCAGCGTCCGCACCTCGCCATCGCCGCGCACGGCGAAGAGGTTCGGCGTGCCCGCGACGACGGAGGCGACGGCGAATTCCTGCGGCCGGTAGCCCGCATTGCGCGACAGGCTCGGATTGACCGCGAAGGCGCTGGTGGTCAGCAGCGCCGTCAGCCCATCCGGCGCCGCGCGCGCCACGGCCTGCGCCGCGATGTTGCCGCCCGCGCCGCCCCGATTCTCCACCACGACGGGATGCGGCCAGACCTCGCTCAGCGCCTGCGCCAGAAGCCGGGCGATGATGTCCGCCGGCCCGCCGGGCGCGAAGGCGACGACGAAGCGCACGGGCCGGTCCGGCCAGGCGGCCTGCGCCCGCGCGCCGATCGCGGGCAGCGCCAGCGCGCCGCCCAGCAGCAGCCGGCGCGCGATCATCGGCTGCTGCCCTCGCAGGTGACCAGCGCCGCGCGATGCGCCTGCATATGCGCCGCGAGCTCGGCGCGCGTGCCCGTCCAGGCCTCCGGCGTCGCCTTCACGATCTTCATGATCTCATCGAAGACCCAGGCGCCGGCGGGGCGGCCATAGACATGGGTGTGGATGGTGACGTCGAGCGTCACGGGCCGCGTCTCGCGCTCCAGGCAGGCCGCGAAGGCGTCCTGGAACTGCTCCAGCATCGCGCGGGCATTGTTGCCGTAGCGGATGGCGCTCGGCAGGTCGTTGATGTCCATGATCAGCGGGATGCCGATGATCTCATGGCCCGAGGCCTCGATGGCGAGGTGCGGCATGTCGTCGTCGTTGCAGTCGCCGTGATGCGTGTAGCCGGCTTCGGCCAGCAGGCGCACATGGATCGGGCTGCCGGTGCCGCGCGGGCTGATCCAGCCGATCGGCTTCTCGCCCGTCAGGTCGCTGATCAGGCCCGTGGTGCGGGTGATGTTCTCCCGCTGCCCGGCCTCGTCCAGATACACGGGGATGATGTCCATGCCGTAGGAATGGGCGATGATCTCATGCCCGCCCTGGTGGATGGCCTTGATCGTGTCCGGCCATTGTTCCGCCAGCACGCCGTTGGTCATCACGCTGGCCTTCACGCCGTTGCGCGCCGCGATCTCCAGCGCCCGCCAGATGCCGCGCACCGCGCCGAACATGCCCCAGGACGCCGCATTGGCATCGTAGAAGCCGGGCTTCAGCGGGTTGCCCATCGGGCCGATGCCGGGGACCACGCCGGGGGACCATCCCTCATAGGCGATGTTGAAGATCACGCCGACGCGCGCGCCGCCGGGGAAGCGGAAATCGGCCTGCGGGCGCAGGATGCGGGGCTTGGGATGGCTCATCGGCTCGTCACTCCCTCAAGGCACCGCCACCCCGGGAAGGGAGGGGAGCGGCATATTTCTTCTGGATGTTCGGGGCATTTTGTCGAAATTCCCGGATCAGGCAACCGGCAAATCGGTGAAAATCTTGCCTCAGGGCGCGACATCGCTAAATTGCCGGCATGGACAGCAGCTTGACCCTGGCCCGCCTGGTGGAAGCGCGGCTGCGCGCGGATATCCTGCATGGCGTGCACCGCCCCGGCGCGAAGCTGCGGCTGGAGGCGCTGCGGGAACGCTATGGCGTCGGCGCTTCGCCCCTGCGCGAAGCGCTCGCGGCCCTGGCGGCGGAGGGGCTGGTGCAGCGCCTGGACCAGCGCGGCTTCCGCGTGGCGGGCGCCGACCAGGCGGCGCTGGCCGATCTGGTGGAGACGCGCTGCCTGGCGGAGACGGCGGCGCTGCGCGCCGCGATCGCGCGCGGCGATGCGGCGTGGGAGGAACGCGTGCTGGTCGCGCATCACCGCCTGGCGCGCGCATCCCGGTCGCTGGAAGCGGATGCCTTCGTGCCCAACCCCGCCTGGGATGCGCTGCACCGGGACTTCCACCTGGCCCTGCTGGAACCCTGCGGCGCGCCCAGCCTGCTGGCCTTCTGCGCGGACCTGCATGACCGCAGCACGCGCTTCCGCAACCTCTCCAACAGCCTTGCCTATCCGCAGCGCGACGTCGCCGCGGAACATGCGGCGCTGTGCGAGGTGACGCTGGCGCGCCGCGCGGAGGACGCCGCGGCGCTGCTGGAGAAGCATTACCGGCACACCGCGAATGTCCTGGGCGATGCGCTGGAGCAGAAGACGGCAGTGGAGAGCGACGCAGGATGAAGACCCTCGACGTGGTCGCCTTCCAGGGCGCGTCCAACCTGCCGATGTGGGTGGCGGAGGAACAGGGCTTCTTCGCGCGGCACGGGCTGCGCGTCACGCTCTCCATCACGCCGAATTCGGTGGAACTGGCGCGGGACCTGCACACGGGCCGGCGCCAGGTGGCGCTGACGGCCTTCGACAACGTCGTCACCTATGTCGAGGGACAGGGCGAGGCGGGGATCGAGGGCGGCACCGACTTCTTCGCCTTCATGGGCATCGACGACGCGGTGCTGAGCCTGATGGCGGCGCCGGGCGTCACGGACATCGCGGGCCTGCGCGGCCAGGCGCTGGCGGTGGATGCGCTGACCACCGGCTACGCCTTCGTGCTGCGGGAGATGCTGCGCCTGTCCGGCCTGACGGAGGCCGAGACGCCCTTCTTCCGCGTTGGCGGCCACGGCATGCGGCTCGATGCGCTGCTGGAAGGCCGCACCGCCGCGACGCTGCTGACCACGCCGCCCGACCTGGTGGCGGAAGCGCGGGGCTTCCGCAGGCTGGCGCGCGCCACCGAGATGATCGGCGCCTATGCCGGCGTGACGGGCAATGCATCCCGCGCCTGGGCCGCGGCGAATCGCGGGACGCTGCTGGCCTTCATCCGCGCCTGGCGCGACGCGGTCGATTGGATCGGCGCTTCCGGCAACCGGGAGGCGGTGGGCGCGCTGTTCCGCGCCCGCATGGGCGGCGCGGCGGCGATCGCGGATGCGGCCTGCGCGCTGTTCATCGACCCCGGGCGGGGCCTGCGCCGCGACCTGTCCATCGATCCCGCGGGGATCGGGACGGTGCTGCGGCTGCGTTCCGCCTATGCCCGGCCGGAACGGCTGCTGAGCGATGCCGGCCGCTACATCGACCTCTCCTACCGCGACGCCGCGCTCAGGGGCTGAAGCGCCGCTTCGGCCCAGGCGCCGCAGGCCAGCAGCGCCGCATCCCGCCCCGCCGGCGCCACCAGCTGGATGCCGAGCGGCAGCCCCGGCGGCCCGCGCCGCACCGGCAGGCCGAGCGAAGGGCCATGCAGCAGCGTCCACAACCCCTGGAAGCGGGAATCGCCGGTGGAGGCGAGGCCGGCCGGCGCCTCCCCCTGCGCGCCGGGCACCAGCAGCGCGTCGCAGCCCGCCATCGCCGCGGGGAAGGCGGCGCGCGCGGCCGTCGCGGCCGCCTGCGCGGCGGCATAATCCGCGAAGGGGGTGGCGCGCCCGGCCTCGATCGCCGCGGCCAGGCGCGGGCTCAGGCGCGGGCGCTCCGCGTGGTATTCCCAGGCCAGGGCGCGCCCGATCTCGAAATCGTTGATCGTGCGACGCACCTCCAGCAGGGCGTCGAAGGCGGGGGGCAGCGTCACCGCCTGCACCTCCGCCCCGGCTTCAGCCAGGCGTGCCGCCGCTTCCTCCACCACCGCGCGCGCCTCCGGCGCCGCCAGCGCCCAGGGATGCACGCGGCAGACCCCGATGCGCGGCGGGCGCGGCATGGCCGTGGCCAGCGCGGGCAGGCCCGCCAGCACCGGCAGCGCCAGCGCCACATCGGCGACGCCGCGCGCGAAGAGGCCGATGGTGTCGAGGCTTTCGGCCATCAGCTTCAGGCCGCCGCGATGGATCAGCCCGAAGCTCGGCTTGAAGCCCACCACGCCGCAGAAGGCCGCGGGGCGCAGCACGGAACCGCCGGTCTGCGTGCCGATCGCGATCGGCACCATCCCCGCCGCGACCGCGGCGGCGGAGCCGGAGGAGGAGCCGCCCGGCGTATGCCCGGGGTGATGCGGGTTGGTCGTCGGCCCCGGCTCCACATAGGCGAATTCCGCCGTCACCGTCTTGCCGAGGACCAGCGCCCCCGCTGCCCGCGCCAGCGCCACGCAGGCGGCATCGGCGCGCGGCTGGTGGCCCGCGAAGATGGCCGACCCCATCGCGGTCGGCAGGTCCGCGGTATCCAGCACATCCTTCACCGCGATGGGCACGCCATGCAGCGCCCCGCGGCGCGGCCCCGCATCCAGCGCCCGCGCGGCGCGCAGCACGGCATCCGGATCGATCGCCGCGAAGGCGCGCACCACCGGGTCCCGCGCCGCGACCTGGTCCAGCAGCGCGCCGGCCACATCCGCGGCGCGCAGCGATCCCTGCGCGATGCGCGCGGCGATCGTGACGGCGTCCAGCCCGGTGATGCTCATTCCCCCTCCCGCCCCGGCAGCCGCAGCGCCGATTCCAGCGTGAATTCGAAGCGTTCGCCATGGAAGCGCACGGCGCCATGCAGCAGCGGCGTGCCGGAGGCCGCGTAGTAGCTGTGCTCCGTCTCCAGCAGCGAGGTGCGGGAGGCGACGCCGAGCAGCTTCGCCACCCGCGCATCCGCCGGCAGGCAGCGCACGGTGTTGACGATGCGGGCGGGCGGTTCGCGCATGGCGGCGCCGAGCAGGGAGATGATCGCCATCTCCTCCAGCATCGCCTGCGTCACGTGGCGGGACACGGCGGGCGGGAACCAGCGCTGTTCGAAGGCGAAGACCTCCTCATCCAGGAAGCGCAGGCGCTCCACATATTCCACCTGCTGCCCGAGCGGCAGCTGGAGCTTCTGGCGCACCCGCTCCGGCGCGGCGACCTGCCGCCGCAGCAGGACCTGGAAGCGGATGCTGCGGCGCGCGGCGCGCATCTCATCCTCGAAGGCCATGCTGACATCGTGGTTGAGCCGTTCCGGCGCCACGAAGGTGCCGCGGCCGCGCCCGCGCGTGACCAGGCCCGCGGCGACGAGATGCGCCATGGCCTGGCGCACCGTCGGGCGGCTGACGCCGAAATGCGTCATGCATTGCGCTTCCGTCGGCATGGCGAAGCCCGCCAGCGCCGCCTGCGCGCCCCGGATCGGCGCCGCCAGGCGTTCCGCCAGCTGCTGGTGCAGCGGCAGCGCGCCGGCGGGATCGAGCGGCGGCAATTGCTGCAGCACGAGGGCCGGTGGCGCGGCGTCCCGCCCCTCGCCTGCCGCGCGGCGCGGGGGCATCATGCCGCCAACCCGTCGCGAAGGACCGTCCGATGAAGCTGCCCGACCAGACCCGCTACGCGCCCAGCGCCATCGTCTCCCGCCCCGACTACAGCTGGCCCGATGGCCGCCGGCTTGCCGTGCAGATCTTCACCAATATCGAGCATCATGCCTTCCGCACGGGTTTGGGCAGCGACAGCACCGTGCCCGGTTCGCCGCAGACGCAGCGCAACTACGCCTGGCGAGACTACGGGAACAGGGTGGGCATCTGGAATATCCTCTCGATGCTGGATGAGCTCGGGCTGCCCGCCGCGCATAACTGCAATTCCGCCGCGCTGGACCTGATGCCGGAGATCGGCCGCGCCCTGGTGGCGCGCGGCGACGAATTCATCGGCCATGGCCGCACCAATGCCGAACGCCAGGAAGGGATGTGGGAGGAGGATGAGCGCCGGCTGATCCAGCAATCCCGCGACGGCCTGGCCCGCCATGCCGGGGTGGCGCCGCGCGGCTGGCTCGGCCCCTGGCTGTCCCAGGGTGCGCACACGCTGGACCTGCTGAAGGAGGAAGGCTTCGACTACATGATGGACTGGCCGGCGGATGACCAGCCCTTCTGGATGGCGACGCGGTCCGGCCCCATCCTCTCCATCCCCTACAGCATCGAGCTGAACGACAGCCCCGCCATGGTGTTCCGCCATCACACGGGGCGCGAATTCGCGCAGATGGTGACGGACCAGTTCGACGAGATGCTGGACCAGTCCCGCCATCGCCCGCTGGTGATGAGCATCGTGCTGCACACCTTCGTCGTCGGCCAGCCCTTCCGGCTGCGCCCGCTGCGCGATGCGCTGAAGCACATCCTGGCGCATCGCGACCGGCTGTGGATCACGCGGCCGGCGGCGCTGGCGGCGCATGTGGCGGGGCTGCCCAAGGGGATCGTGCCGGGCTCCGAGATGCTCAGCTGACGCGGATGCCCGCGCTGCGGATCACCTCGCCGAGGCGCGGCCCTTCCTCCCGCAGGAAGGCGGCGAAGGCCTCGGGCGGGGAGCCGAGCGGCGGGCTCGACAGATCGTCCAGCCGGCGCAGCACCTCCGGCTGCGCCAGCGCGAAGGCGATGCCGGCATGGATGCGGCGGATGGTGGCCTCCGGCGTGCCGGCGGGGGCGAACATCGCGCACCAGTCGGAGAGCGCGAAGCCGGGCACGCCGGATTCCGCGATGGTCGGCGTCTCGGGGTAGGAGGGCAGGCGTTCGGGCGTGCAGACCGCCAGCATCTGCACGCGGTTCGCCTGCAGCAGCGGCAGCGCGGTGGAGGTGGTCATGAAGGCCGCGTCCAGCACGCCCGCCGCCAGGTCCCTCGCCGCATCCGCGCCGCCGCGATAGGGGATGTGTTCCAGCCGCGCGCCGGTGCGCATGCGCAGCATCTCCGCCACCAGGTGCTGCGCCGTGGCATTGCCGGGCGTGCCGTAGCTGACGGGGTTGGCGCGCGCATGCGCCAGGAAGGCGGCGACGTCGCGCGCGGGGAAGCCGTTCTTCACCGCCAGCAGCTGCGGCCACAGCACCACCTGGCTGACGGGAGCGAAGGCGGTCGCATAGTCGAAGGGCAGGCCACTCAGCAGGAAGGGGTTGGTCGCGTGGCTCAGCGTGGTGAAGAGCAGCGTCGCGCCATCCGGCGCCGCCTGCGCCACCGCCGATGCCGCGATGGTGCCGCTGGCGCCGGCGCGGTTCTCCACCACCACGGAGGCGCCGAGATGCTCGCCGAGGCGCGGCGCGATCAGCCGCGCGACGGTATCGGCGGCGCCACCTGGCGCGAAGCCCACCAGCAGGCGGATGGCGCGCGTGGATTGCGCGCGGGCGATGCCGGGCAGCGCCAGCAGCGCCAGCGCGGCGCGGCGGGGAAGGCGGAGGGTCATGGCCGTCTCCTCAGCCCGCGGTGATGCGCTGGGTGGTGATGAGGTTGCGCCACATCTCGAACTCCGCGCGCAGGGTGCGCTCGGCCTCCGCCGGCGTGGTGAAGCGCACCTCCGCGCCGGCGCGCTCGAAGGCATTCGCCGTCTCCGGCCGGCGCAGCACGGTCTGCAGCGCGGCGTGGAGCGAGGCGACGGTTGCCGCCGGCGTGGCGGACGGCACGAAGACGCCGAGCCAGAGATCGACGACGAAATCGGGAAAGCCCGACTCCGCCATGGTCGGCACGTCCCGCAGGCTGGAGGGGCGGGTGGTGCCGGTGGTGGCGATGGCGCGCAGCCTGCCATCCGCGATCAGCCCCCGCGCACCGGCGATGCTGCTGAAGGTGAAGGGCACGGCGCCCGACATCACATCCGGCATGGCGGCGGCGATGCCGCGATAGGGCACATGCGTCGCGGCGATGCCGGTGCGGAGGTTCAGCAACTCACCCGCCAGGTGCGGCGTGGTGCCCACGCCGGCGGAGGCGAAGGTCAGCGCGCCGGGGCGCGTGCGGCCGAACTCCACGATCTCCCGCATCGTGCGGAAGGGCTGGTTCGGCGCCGCGACGACGACGAGGGGCGAGGAGCTGATGATGGAGACGCAGGTGAGATCCCGGAACAGGTCGTAGGGGACATTCGCCTGCAGGGAGGGGTTGATGACCACCGCGGGGTCCATCACCAGCGCCGTGGTGCCATCCGGCGCCGACTTCGCGACATGGTCGGTGCCGATCATGCCGCCCGCGCCGGGGCGGTTGTCGGCCACCGCGGCGATGCCGGCGGTCTCCGCCAGCGCCATGCCGACGACGCGCCCCAGCGTATCCACCACGCCGCCCGGCGCGTAGGGCAGCACGAGGCGCAGCGGCCGCTGCTGCGCGCGTGCCGGCGCCGCGGCCAGCGCCGCCAGGCCAGCCAGGAAGGCCGCGCGGGTGATGGAATGCGTCATGGTGGAAGCCCCCGATGGTTGTGTCGCCGAACCCTGCTTTCTTCGTGCTTGTGGTGCCGTGCGGTGCGGCCGCGTCAGCGCCGGCCGAGGATGGATCGAAGCCAGGACAGCAGCGCGCGCCAGACCAGGCCGAAGCCGCCGATGGGTGCCGCCTGCGGTGGCGGCGCGGGCGACGCTTCGGGCGCGGGCCCTGCCGCCGGCGCGTCCCGCGCGATCATCGCGCGCAGCCGTTCCGCGAATTGCCCGATCAGCTCCGCCGCCACCGCCTGGATGATGCCCGCGCCGCGGCCATACTGCGCGACGGCGCCGGAGAGGGTGACATCGGTGGTGATGTCCACGCGCGTGCCCGTCGGCACGGGCAGCAGCGCGAAGCCCACCACGGCATTGGCGCCGCCGCGTCCCTTCTGGTCCGTCCCCTGCGCCTTGACCTTCGCGGTGTGAGTCGCATCGTCCAGTTCCTCGAACCGCGCCGTGCCGGCGAAGGTCAGGGCGACGGGGCCGAGCTTGACGGCAACGCGGCCCTTGAAGCTGCGCTCGTCGATCACCTCCGTCAGTTCGGCGCCCGGCATGCAGGGGGCGATGCGCTGCACGTCGCGCAGCAGGGCCCAGGCCTCGGCGGGCGGCAGCGGCACCTCGAAGCTGTTGTCGAACTTCATCGCGCGGCATCCCCCAGCATGGCCGCCACCACGTCATGCGGCGCGATCGGCACGCGGCTGATGCGCGCGCCGAAGGGCGAGAGCGCATCCTCCACCGCGGAGGCGATGGCCGCCGCCACGGGAATCACGCCGGATTCGCCGACGCCCTTGATGCCAAGCGGGTTCAGCGGCGTCGGGCTCTCCAGATGGCCGATGGAAAGGGCGTGCGGCATCTCCGTCGCGCTCATCAGCAGGTATTCCGCGAGGTTGGTGGTCACGGGCTGCGCCTGGTCATCGAAGCCCATCCGTTCGAACAACGCATTGCCGATGCCATGCGCGATGCCGCCCAGCACCTGGCCCTCCACGATCCGCGGATGCAGCGCACGGCCGCAATCATGCACGAAGCTGAGCCGCGCGATGGCGACGTTGCCGGTGCCGGCATCGACCTCGACCTCCGCCACGCAGCTGCCATTGGCGTAGGTCATGGGGTCGATCACCACCTCCTCCGCCGCCGCGATGCCCGCCTTGCCACCGGGCAGCGCGAAGCCCGGCAGCCCGGCCGCGGCGCGCGCCACCTCCGCCAGCGTCACCTGCATGCCCGTGCCGGTGACGCGCACGGCACGGCCCGCGATCTCGAGGTCCGCTTCCGAGACCTCCAGCAGCGTCGCCGCCACCTGCAGCACGCGGTCGCGCACCTTCAGCGAGGCGACATGCGCGGAGGTGCCGGCCATCACCGCCTGGCGGCTGTTGAAGCCGCCGAGGCCGAGGGGCGAGGTCGCGGTATCGCCCGCGGAGACCTCCACATTCGCCATGTCGCCGCCGAGCTGCTCCGCGACGAGCTGCGCCAGCATGGTCCGCGTGGACTGGCCCATCGGCGCCGCGCCCGTGGCCACGAAGATGCGGCCCGAGGGTTCGAGGCGGACGGAGACATGCTCGAAGGGCCCGCGCCCGGTGCCCTCGACATAGTTGGCGACACCGATGCCGAGGTGGCGGCCCTGCGCCCGCGCCGCCGCCTGCCGCTGCGCGAAGCCGTCCCAATCCGCGCGTTGCAAGGCTTCCGCCATGCACCGGGGAAAATCGCCGGAATCCAGCACGACCTGCATGCCGCCACGGGTCTTCAGCGGCGTGGCATAGGGCATGCGGTCGGCGGGCACGAGGTTGCGGCGCCGGATCTCCGCGCGGTCCAGGCCGAGCTGCTGCGCCGCGCGGTCCAGCAGCCGCTCCATCGCGAAGACGCCCTGCGGCTGCCCCGCGCCGCGGATCGGCGTGACCGGCACCTTGTTCGTCACGGCGGAGCGCGAGCGGATGCGATAGGCGGGCACGAGATAGGCCAGCGGCATGGCGGAGAGCGCGCCATAGGCGACGTTCAGCCCGCGCGCCGTCCAGGCGCCATGGTCGTGGATCATCTCGCCCCGCACGCCGAGGATGCGGCCTTCCGCATCCACTGCGAGTTCGACATCCCAGACCTGGTCGCGTTCCTGCGTCGCGGCGATGAAGTGTTCCCGCCGGTCCTCGATCCACTTCACCGGCCGGCCGAGCAGCCGCGAAGCGGCGGCGACCGCCGCTTCCTCGGGATAGAAGACCAGCTTCGGGCCGAAGCCGCCACCGACATCGGGCGTGACCACGCGCACGCGATCTTCCGCGAGGCCGAGGATGTCGCAGAGCATGCGCCGCGCGACATGCGGCGTCTGGGTGCTGGACCAGACCGTGAGGCGATCCTCGATGGGATCGGGGATGGCGACCAGCCCGCGGCATTCCATGGAATGCGCGACGCCGCGATGCTGCGAGAGGGTTTCCCGCACGACAACCGCCGCGTTGGCGAAGGCGGCGTCGGGATCACCGAAGCCGAGGGTGAAGTCGCCGACGAGGTTGTGCGGTGCGCCCTGGTGCGCCGTGGGCGCGCCATCCGCCAGCGCGGCGACGCAGTCGGCCACGGCATCGAGGGGATCGTAATCGACCTCCACCAGCGCCAGCGCATCCTCCGCGATGTAGCGGTCATCCGCGACGATGATGGCGACGGCATCCCCGACATGAACCACCTCGCCCGACGCCAGCACGGGGCGATCCAACGTCTGGCGGAAGGCGGGGCTGGGGAGGGCGACCTTCAACCGCGTCTCCGCGAGGTGTGGGTCGAGATCGGCCGCGGTCAGCACCAGGCGCACGCCGGGCAGGGCGCGCGCGGCGCTGGCATCGATGGCGCGGATCGCCGCATGGGCGAAGGGGCTGCGCAGGAAGGCGGCGTGCAGTGCGCCCTCGGGGCGGATATCGTCCACGAAGCGCGCGCGGCCGCGCAGCAGGGGCGGATCCTCCAGCCGCGCCACGTCGCGGAAGGCGGTGCCGCCGCTCATGCCGCGCCCCGCATGACGGCAGCGGCTTCCAGCGTGGCGGCGACGATCGGCTCATAGCCCGTGCAGCGGCAGAGATTGCCGGAGATGGCGATGCGCACCTCCTCCGCCGTCGGCGCCGGGACTTCGCCCAGGAATTCCAGCAGCGTCGTCAGGATTCCCGGGGTGCAGAAGCCGCATTGCAGCGCATGGTGCTTCGCGAAGGCGGCCTGCAGGGGATGCAGCGTGGCGGCATCGGGCGCGATGCCCTCCACCGTCGTCACCGCGCAGCCTTCCGCCTGCACCGCCAGCATCAGGCAGGACCGCACGGCGCGGCCCTCCACCAGCACGGTGCAGGCGCCGCAGACGCCATGCTCGCAGCCGAGATGCGTGCCCGTCAGGCCGAGGTCCTGGCGCAGGTAATCCGCCAGCGTGCGGCGGACGGAAACCGTCGCCGATCGCGCGGTGCCGTTGACCGTGCAGGCGACCTCGCGCGCCAGGCTTCGATCCATGCTCATGCGCGCCCCATCCGCGACAGGGCCGTCGCGATGGCACGGCCCAGCAGCACGCCGGCGAGGTGGCGGCGATACCAGGCGGGCACCAGCGCATCCTCCATCGGTTCCAGGGATCTCGTGGCCGCCACCGCGCGGGTGATATCGGGGGTGCCGCGCAGCGCGGCCTCGGCTTCCGGCAGCCGCAGCGGCACGGCGCCGACACCGCCGAGCGCCACGCGCGCCTCCGCGATCCGCCCCGCCGCATCCGGCACCAGCATCACGGCGACGGAGGCGATGGCGAAGTCGCCATGGCGGCGCGCGTATTCGAGGAAGCAGTGGCCGGCGCCGGCGAGCTGCGCGGGGATGCGCACGGCAACCAGCAACTCCTCCGCCTCCATCCCCGGCGTCATGTAGCCCTGCGCGAAATCGGCGAAGGCGATGTCACGTTGCCCGTTCGGGCCGGCGACCCGGACCACCGCTTCCATCGCCGCCGCCACCAGCGGCAGTTCCGCGGCGGGGTCGAGGTGGCAGAGCGAGCCGCCGATGGTGCCGCGGTTGCGCGTCTGCCGATGACCCACCTGCGCCAGCGCCTCCACCATCAGCGGACAGCGACGCGCCACCTCCGGATGCTGTTCCAGCACGCGCTGGCGGGCCATGGCGCCGATCGTCAGCGCGCCATCCGCTTCCACCGTCACGCCATCCAGCCCGGCAATGCGATTCAGATCGACCAGGTGGTCAGGCTGCGCGAAGCGCATGTTCAGCATCGGCATCATTGATTGTCCGCCCGCCAGCGGCCTTGCATTGGGCAGCGTCGCCAGCAGCGTGATCGCCTCCTCCAGCGTCGCGGGGTCGTGATAGGCGAAGGGCGGCGGCTTCATGCCTCGATCTCCCCGAGCAGGCGCAACACCTCCCGCGGCGTCACCGGCAGGCGCGTGACGAGGCCCTTGTTGCCCAGCGCATCATCGATGGCGGAGGCGATGGCGGCGCCGACGGCATTGGTACCGCCCTCCCCCGCGCCCTTCACGCCGAGCGGGTTCAGCGGGCTCGGCGCATCCTCCGTCACCAGCACGTCGAGTGGCGGCATTTCCGCGATGCTCGGCATCAGGTAATCCGCCAGCGTGGTGGAGAGCGGCTGGCCGCGTTCGTCGTAGCGGAACTCCTCGAACAGCGCGCCGCCGAGGCCCTGGGCGAAGCCACCGATAATCTGGCCCTCCACCAGCTTCGGGTTGACGGCGCGGCCGACATCATAGGCGATGAGGTAGTGTTCCACGCGCACCGCACCCGTCATGCGGTCCAGCGCCACCTGCGCCAGGTGCACGCCATAGGGGTAGGTCATGTGGTCGGAATGGAACCAGCCCTCGGTGGTCAGCCCGGGCACCGCGCGTTCGCGCGAGAGCTTGGTGCCGGCGGCAAGCGCGCGCGCGACCTCCCCGATCGGCAGCGCCGGACCATCCGCGCGGCACACCATGCCATCCGCGATGGAGAGCGATTCCTTCGGCGCCTGCAGCAAGGTCGCCGCCGTCTCCAGCGCCAGGTCCCGCAGCGCGAGGCCCGCCAGGTGCGTCGCCGACCCCGACATGACCGTGACGCGGGAGGCATGCGCGCCGGAGCCGAACTCGATCCGGTTGGTCTGGCCGCGCACCACGCGCACGCGGCGGTAATCCACGCCCAGCGCATCGGCCGCGATCTGCGCCAGCGCCGTCTCCACCCCCTGCCCGACCGAGGCCGCGCCGGTCACCAGTTCCACCACCCCCGTCGGATCGACGGAGATGCGCACGCCATCGGAGGGGCCGAGCCCGCTCTTCTCCACGAAGAAGCCGAGTCCGAGGCCGACGCATTCGCCGGCCTCGCGACGGCGCGCGACATCGGCGGTGCGCGCCTCCCAGCCGAAGCGCGCCAGCGCCTTGTCGAGCAGCGCCGCGTAGTCGCCGGAATCCAGCACCACATCGGTGCCGAGCGCATCGAGCGGCCGCGCATAGGGCATGGCGGAGGCCGGCACGAAGTTGCGACGGCGCACTTCCACGCGATCGATGCCGAGGCGTGCGGCGATGGTATCCATCAGCCTCTCCCGCACGAAGGTGCCCTCATAGCGGCCAGGCGCGCGATAGGTGGCGGCGGGGGTCTTGTTGGTCAGGCGGAAATGGCCGGTGGCGCGATAGGCGGGCACGACATAGGGGCCGAGCAGCAGCCCCGCCGACATGTCGGCCACGCGCGCGCCATGGGTGCGCACATAGGCGCCCTGGTCGTGGAAGAACACATTGTCGATGGCGAGCAGCCGGCCTTCCCCGTCCACCGCCGCGCGCAGCCTGTGCCGCTGCTGGCGTGAATGATTCGTCGCGACCAGATGCTCACGCCGGTCCTCGATCCACTTCACCGGCCGCCGCAGCCGCAGCGCCGCCAGGCAGACCAGCAGGTCCTCCGGATAGAGTTCGCCGCGCACGCCGAAGCCGCCGCCGACATGGCCTTCGAACAGATGGACGGAGGTGGGGGAGCGGCCGAGCAGCCGCGCGATCTCGTCGCGGTTCCAGTGCTGCTTCTTGGCGGTGCCGTGCAGTTCCAGCGTATCCGTCGCCGCATCGTAGCGGGCGATGGCGCCGCGGGTCTCCAGCGGCACGCCGGAATGGCGTCCGATGGACAGGTCCAGTTCCAGCACGGCATGCGCCGCGGCGAAGCCGGTCTCGACCTCCCCATAGGCTTTGCGGACGATGGCGGGCTCCGTCGCATGCGCGGCGTCGAAATCGCGCGGCGTCTCCGCGGCATCGAGCAGCGCGGGCAGTTCCTCGAGCTCCACCAAGACGAGGTCGGCAGCATCCTCGGCCAGCGCGGCATCCTCCGCGAAGACCACGGCGACGGGTTCGCCGACATAGCGCACGCGGCCGCGCGCCAGGATGGGCTGGCAATAGGGCTCCAGCCCCTTGAGCTTCGTCGCGCGGAAGGGAATGGGGGGAATGGTCGCGACATCCTCGCCGCTCCAGGCCGCGACCACGCCCGGAAGCGCCAGTGCGGCGGATACATCGACGGCGAGGAGCCGCGCATGCGCCATCTCCGCCCGCACCACGCGCATATGCAGCTGCCGGGGGAAGCTGATGTCGGCCGCGAAAGCGCCTTCGCCGCGCAGCAGCGGCGGATCCTCCAGTCGCGGGACGGAACGGCCGATGACGCTCATCGCCGCATCACCGACCGCACCGCGGCGAGGATGCCGGCATAGCCCGTGCAGCGGCAGAGGTTGGAGGAGAGGCGCTCCACCATCTCCGCCTCCTCCATCGCCGGGTTCTCCTCCAGCATCGCGGTCGCCAGCATCAGGAAGCCCGGCGTGCAGTAGCCGCATTGCAGCGCATGGTGGTCGGCGAAGGCCTGCTGCAGCGGATGCAGCGTGCCATCCGGCGCGGCCAGGCCCTCCAC
Organism: Falsiroseomonas ponticola; assembly: GCF_016805305.1. Lineage (GTDB taxonomy): Bacteria > Pseudomonadota > Alphaproteobacteria > Acetobacterales > Acetobacteraceae > Falsiroseomonas > Falsiroseomonas ponticola. The sequence goes on from NZ_JAERQN010000008.1 coordinate 291,546, forward strand.
CGTGCGGATCGCGCAACCTTCCGCCTGCACGGCCAGCACCAGGCAGGCCCGCACCGGCGCGCCATCCATCAGCACGGTGCAGGCGCCGCAGACGCCGTGCTCGCAGCCGAGATGCGTGCCCGTCAGGCCGAGATCCTCGCGCAGCGCCTCCGCCAGGGTGCGTCGCGCCTCCACCGCGATGGTCGCGGCGCGGCCATTCACCGTGAGGCGGACCTTGTGCAGCGTGTCGCTCATGCCGCCAGCGCCTGCGTCATGGTGGCGGCGGCGAGCGCGCGGGAGATGACGGCGCGCAACAGGGCGCGGCGATAGGGCGCATCCTCCATCGGATCGCAGGCGGCGGCAGCGGCGCGGCCGGCTTCCTCGGCCAGGGCAGGGGAGGGCAGGCGGCCCTCGACCAGTGCTTCGACGGCCACCAGGCGGCGCGGCACCGCCTCCACGCCGCCGATGCCGATCCGCGCGTCCCTGATGCGGCCCAGCGCATCCTGCCGCAGCACGACCAGCGCCATGGCCTGGGCAAAGTCGCCGGCGCGGCGGGCCACTTCCTCGAACCCCCAGCGCGCATCATCGGGCAGCAGGGGCAGGGTCACGGCGCGCAGCATCTCATCCGGCGCCAGCGCCGTTTCCAGCGGGCCGCGCAGGAAGGCGCTGGCATCGATCAGGCGTTCACCGCGCACCGACACCGCCTGCATCGTCGCGCCCAGCACGACGGCCACCAGCGGCCATTCGGAAGCGGGATCCGCGTGGCAGAGGCTGCCGCCGAAGCTGCCGCGGGTGCGGATGGGCCAATGCGCGATGTGGCGCACCACGCCTGCCATCAGCGCGCCGAGCGGCCCTGGCGCGACGGGGCGATGGAAGGCGGCGTGGCGCACCAGCGCGCCGATGCGCAGCGCGTCATCCTCCACGCGCAAATCGCCGAGCTCCGCAATGCCGTTGATGTCCACGAGGTGCGGCGGCCGCGCGACGCGCAGCGCCATCGCAGGCAGCAGGCTCTGCCCGCCGGCGAGGATGCGGCCATCCAGCGGCGCCACCTCGGCCAGGGTCGCCATGGCCTCCGCCAGCGTGGCGGGGCGATGCCATTCGAAGGGCGGCGCCTTCACGCCTGCTTGCTCCGCCGCGGCGGCGCCATGATCGTCTCCCGGCCTGCCGGCTAATGTCCTGACATTAGAAGGGAGGTTATCCTGGGTGGTCAAGCGGTGAAACCGGCTGTTGACAGCCCTGCCCGCTCTCTCGCTATTGTCCTGACATTCAGGAAACCCAGGCGGCACACCCACCGGCATGGCCCACACAATGCTTACATTGCTGGACCCGGATCGGCTGCGCCAGGGTTATGATTCCGGCTTCTGGCGCAAGGAGACGCTCTACGCCCGCGCCGCCGCGCAGGCCGCGCGCGCGCCGGGCGCCATCGCCATCCGCGACCGCCGCCGCGCCATCAGCTGGGCCGCGCTGGTCGCCGCCGCGGATGCGCTGGCCGCCGATCTCCGCGCCGCCGGGCTGCGCGCGGGCAACCGCGTGGCGGTCTGGCTGCCGAGCCGGGTGGAGACGCTGGTCGCGCTGCTCGCCTGTTCGCGCGACCGCTATGTCTGCTGCCCCTCCCTGCATCGCGACCACACGGTTGGGGAGGTCGTGGAACTCTGCACCCGCATGCGCGCCGCCGCGCTGATCGCGGAGGCGGGCTACGGCGCCGATGCGCAGCGCCACGATATCTTCGCGGTGGCGCAAGGCATCGCCACGCTGCGGCGCGTGCATCGCCTGGCGCCGCTGGATGACAGCGCGCAAGGTGCCTGGGCCGGGCCCGTGCTGGAAGAGGCGCCGGATGCCGCGCCCATCGCCGCGCCGGATGGCGTGCTCTACCTCGCCTTCACCAGCGGTACGACCGGCGCGCCGAAGGGCGTGATGCACAGCGACAACACGGTGCTGGCCAATGCGCGCGCCATCATCGCGGATTGGTCGCTGACCGACCGCGACGTGATCTGCACGCTGAGCCCGCTGTCGCACAACCTTGGCTTCGGCTGCATCGTGATGGCCTGCGAGACAGGCTGCGAACTGGTGCTGCCCGATTTGCCGCGCGGCGCCTCGCTGCTCGACCGCGTCATCGCCACCGGCACCACCTTCCTCGTCGGCGTGCCGACCCACGCGATCGACCTGCTGGCCGAGATCCGGAAGCGCGGGGAGAACCGCGTCGGCGCGCTTCGCGGCTTCCGCATCTCCGGCGCCGCCGCGCCGCAGAAGGTGGTGGCCGACCTGCTGGCGCATGGCGTCACGCCGCAGAGCGGCTATGGCATGACGGAGGCCTGTTCCACCCACTACACCCTGCCCGGCGATCCGCCCGCCCTCATCACCGGATCCTCCGGCCGCTGCGCCCCGGGCTATGAGGTGCGCGTCTTCTCCCGCGACGATCCGGATCGCGAATTGGCCCCCGGCGAGGTCGGGCAGATCGGCGGGCGCGGCACCAGCCTCATGCTCGGCTACTACGACGACCAGGCCGCGACGGAGGACAGCTTCAACCGCGCCGGCTGGTTCATGACGGGCGACCTCGGCTGGGTGGATGAGCAGGGCTACATCCGCATCACCGGCCGCAAGAAGGACGTGATCATCCGCGGCGGGCACAACATCTTCCCCGCCAAGATCGAGGGCCTCGCGATGCAGCACCCGGCCGTGGCGCGCGCGGCCGCGATGCCGGTGGCGGATGAGCGGCTGGGGGAGCGCGTCTGCCTCGCCGTCATGCTGAAGCCGGGCGCGGCGCTGGAGGCGGAGGCGATGCTCGCGCATCTCGATGCCGCGGGGCTGTCGCGCTACGACATGCCGGAATACTGGCTGCCGGTCGCGGAGATTCCGCTGACGGCCAGCGGCAAGATCCTGAAGCGCGCGGTGCAGGCGGAGCTGGAGGCCGGGCGCCTCTCGCCCGTGCCGGTGCGCTTCAAGGCCAGCGCCTGATGCGCGCCGCGATCGTCCGCCACTTCGGCACGCCATCCGAGGTGACGGCGATGGCGGAGCTGCCGCGTCCCATCCCCGGCAGGGGCGAGGTGCTGCTGCGGGTCAAGGCGGTGTCGCTGAACTATGTGGACCTCGTCGTCATCAGCGGCCGCTACCAGTTCAAGCCCGCTTTGCCCTTCACGCCGGGCAAGGGGCCCGCGGGCATCATCGAGGCCGTGGGCGAGGGCGTCACGGCCTGGAAGCCCGGCGACCGCGTGCTGGCGATGGCGGAGATCGGCAGCTATGCCGAATACGCCCTCGCGCCCGCCGACCAGTGCTATGCGCTGCCGGATGCCATGCCCTTCGCCGATGCCGCCGCCATGGCGCTGGCCTATGACACCGCCTGGTTCGCGCTGCATGAACGTGGCCGCTTGCAGGCGGGGGAGACGGTGCTGGTGCTGGGCGCCTCCGGCGCCGTGGGCCATGCGGCCGTCATGCTCGCCAAGGCCGCCGGCGCGACCGTGCTCGCGGGCATCACGAATCCCGCCAAGGCCTCCATGCTGGTGGATGCCGGGGCGGATGCCATCATCGACCTCGCGGCGCCGGACCTTCGCGACAACCTGCGGGACCAGGTGAAGGCAGCCACGGGCGGCGGCGCCGATGTCGTCATCGACATGCTGGGCGATCTCTACTTCGAGGCCGCGCTGCGCGCGCTCGCCTGGCGCGGGCGCCTCGTCGTCGTGGGCTTCGCCGGCGGGCGGATCCCGGAGGTGAAGGCCAACTACCTGCTGGTGAAGAACATCGAGGTCAGCGGCCTGCAGATCAGCGACTACCGCAAGCGCCGCCCCGCCGATGTCGCCGCCTGCTTCGCCGCGATCTTCGCGCTGCATGGCGCGGGGAAGGTGCGGCCGATGCCGATGGAGACCATGCCGCTCGAGGATGTCGCGCAAGCGCTCGGCCGGCTCGCCACGCGCCAGGTGGCCGGGCGGCTCGTGCTGCTGCCGTGAGGGGGAATGGAACCGCGATGACGCATGACCAGGCCGTGCAGAAGCTGATCCTGGCCGGGAAGATCCTGGTCCACCAGGGCCAGGGCGACATGACGCGCGGCCATGTCTCCGTCCGCGTGCCGGGGCGCGACGACCTCTTCCTGATGAAGCCCAACGGCATCGGGATGGAGGAGATGACGGTGGAGAACATCCTCCTCACCGGCCTCGATGGCGTCGCGCAGCGCGGCCAGGCGCGGCAGCACAGCGAGGTCTTCATCCATTCGGAGATCCTGAAGGCGCGGCCCGACGTGAATTGCGTGGTGCACACGCATCCCGTCCACCTCATCGCGTTGTCCGCCACCGGCAAGCCGCTCCGCCCGCATTGCCAGGGCGGCGCCATCTTCGCCGATCGCCTGCCGGTCTTCGACGCGACCATGCAGCTGATCCGCGACCCCGCCATGGGCGCCGCCGTCGCGCGCGCCCTCGGCCCGCACATGGCCGTCTCGCTGAAGTCCCACGGGCTCGTCATGGCCTGCGCCAGCATCGAGGAAGCGATCGTCTTCACCGTGATGCTGGAGGAAGCCTGCCGCATCCAGCTGCTGATCGAGGCCGCGGGCGGCGCCGCCCCCGAATACCCGCCGGAGGATGTGGCGCTGCTGCGGGAGGCGCAGTCCGCACCGGGCATGATCCTCGCGAACTTCGCCTATCTCGGGCGCCTCGCGACCGGCAGCGCCCTGCCGCCCAGCCTCGCCGGCCTGCCCGCGTGACCCGTAGCGCCGTATCGGAGACCGTCCATGCGTGAGATGCATCTCCTCGCCTATCTGAAGACGGGGCCGACCGCGAACCACATGGGCGCCTGGCGCCACCCGGATTCGGACCTGCGGGACATGCTGGACCCCGCGCGCTACGAACACATCGCCCGCGTGCTGGAAGCGGGCTTCTTCGATGGCCTCTTCTTCGCCGATGGCCTCGGCCTGCATGACATCTACAAGGGCGGCTTCCACACGCGCCTCGAACTCGGCGGGCAGATCAGCTTCCTCGACCCGATGATGGTGCTGCCGCTGATGGCCCGCGCCACGACGCATCTCGGCATCGGCACCACCCTCTCCACCACCTTCCACCAGCCCTACAACCTGGCGCGCACCCTCGCCTCGCTGGATATCCTGTCCGGCGGGCGCGTCGCCTGGAACATCGTCACCTCCACCCGCAACGAGGAAGCGCGCAATTTCGGCATGCCGGAACTGCCGCCGCGCGACCTCCGCTACGACATGGCGGATGAGGTGGTGGAAGCCTGCTGCGCGCTGTGGGAATGCTGGGATGAAGGCGCCATCGTCGCCGACAAGGATCGCGGCATCCTGGTCGATTCCAGCAAGGTCCGCTACGCCGACTACAAGGGCAAGTGGTTCAGCACCCGCGGCCCGCTGACCATCCCGCGCAGCCCGCAGGGCCGGCCCGTGCTGATGCAGGCCGGCTCCTCCCCCCGCGGCCGCGCCTTCGCCGCGCGCTGGGCGGAGATGATCTTCTGCCCGCAGCACACCAAGTCGGACATGCAGTCCTTCTATGCCGACATCCATGCCCGCATGGCGGCGCTCGGCCGCCAGGCGGAGGATTGCGTCATCATGCCGCAGATCGAGGTGGTGATCGGGGAGACGGAATCGATCGCGGAGGAGAAGGCCTCCTTCCTCGAATCCCTCGTCGATCCCGAACTGGTGCTGGCCGCGCAGTCCAGCGCGCTCGGCGTCGATCTCGCGGCGAAGGTGGAAGACGTGGCCGAGGCCGCGGAGAAGCGCGGCACGCAGGGCATGCAGGGCTCCATGGACCGGCTGAAATCGGTGATGGAGAAGGAAGGGCTGAGCTTCAAGCAGGCCGTGCAGAAGTCGCACCGGGACATGATCTACGGCACGCCGCAATCCGTGGCCGACCAGATGCAGGACCTGTTCGAAAGCCGCGCCTGCGACGGCTTCGTCGTCTCCCAGATGGTCTTCCCCGCCTCGCTGGAACAGTTCTGCCGCACCGTGGTGCCGGAACTGCAGCGCCGCGGGATCTTCCGCAAGGCGTATCGCGGGCGCACCCTGCGGGAGAACATCCGCGCGACACCGAAGGGCTGAACGAACCACGAAGCAAGGGAGCCGGGACCATGACGAGCATCGACAGGCGTCATTTGTTACTGGGCGGGACATCGCTGCTGGGCGCCGCCGCGCTGCCGGCATCCGCCCAGGCGCCGGAGCCGCGCCGCGGCGGCACGCTGACCGTGGGCTTCGACGACAATGCCCGCACGATGGACCCGACCTTCTCCATCCAGTTCTCCGAACGCCAGGTCCTGTTCCTGATCTACAACACGCTGACCACCATCGGCACGGACTTCTCCATCCAGCCGGAGCTGGCGCGCAGCTGGACGATCGAGAATGCCGGCCGGCGCTACGTGCTGCGCCTGCAGGAAGGCGTGAAGTTCCATGACGGCACTGACTTCAACGCGGAGGCGGTGAAGTACAATCTCGACAGGCGGCTCGACGAACGCGTGAACTCGCCCCAGCGCAGCGTGCTGCGGCCGGTGATCGAGAGTGTCGAGGTCGTGGCGCCGCATGTCGTCGCCATCAATCTCCGCACGCCCTATCCGAGCCTGCTGGCGGACCTCGCGGATCGCGCCGGCCTCATGGTCTCCCCCACCGCGGCGGAGCGGCTGGGCCAGGATTTCGGCCGCAACCCCGTGGGCACCGGCGCCTTCACCTTCCGCCAATGGGTGCAGGGCACCTCCATCACGCTGGAGCGCAACCCGAACTACTGGGAACCGGGCCGGCCCTATCTCGACCGCGTCGTCTTCCGCAGCATCCCGAACCAGATCATCGGGATGCAGCGCCTGATCGTGGGCGAGGTCGATTACGTGGACAGCCTGACGCCGGAGCATATCCGCCAGGTGGAGGGCCGGGACGGCATCGTGGTGCAGCAGGCCCGCGTCGGGCGCTGGTATTCGCTGCAATGGCAGGTGGACAAGCCCCCCTTCAACAATCCGCTGCTGCGCCGCGCCATCGCCCATGCGCTGGACCGGGACCGCATCAACGCCATCACCATGGGCGGCCGCGGCACCATCGCGAATGGGCCGGTGCCGCCGGGGCTCTGGTGGTCCTCCCCCGACAGCGTCGTGCACAATCATGATCCCGCCCGCGCGCGGCAGCTGCTGGCGGAAGCCGGCATCGCGCCGGGCACGGAGATCACGCTGGCCGCGCCTTCCGACCCGCTGCTGCGGCAGATCGTGCAGCTGGTGTCGGAACAGCTGGGCGCGGTCGGGCTGCGCGTGGCGCTCGCCCCCGTCGCGCAGTCCGAATACTACGCCCGCACCGTGCAGCGCGCGATCAACTTCACCCCCATGGCCTGGACGCAGCGCGCCGACCCCGACGGGTTGTTCTTCATCCTGTTCCACAGCCGCGGCTTCGCCAATTCCACGGGCTACAACAGCCCGGACCTCGATGCCGCCCTCGATGCCGCGCGCGCCACGACGGATGTGGAGGAACGCAAGCGTCTCTACGCCCGCGCCAAGGAGATCGTGGTGACGGACCTGCCCTATGTACCGCTCTACTTCGCGGCGGAATACGCGGCCGTCAGCCGCCGCATCCAGGGTTGGGTCTGGACGCCGGACCAGATCCCCCGCTTCCGCTACGCCTGGCGGGCGTCCTGACGCCTTGCGGCAGCGCCCGGGCCATTCCGCGCCATGATCGGCTTCGCGCTGCGGCGCCTGGCCTGGGTGCTGCCGAACATCGTCATCCTCACCTTCCTGCTCTTCGCCACCACCAGCGGCTGGCTCGGCAGCCCCGCCGCGATGATGCTGGGCACCGATGCCTCGCCCGCCGCCATCGCGGAACTCAATGCCCGCTTCGGCTTCGATGATCCGATCGTGGTGCAGTATCTCCGCTGGGCGGGCGGCGCGCTGACCGGCGAATTCGGCCGTTCCTACAGCACGCAGCAGCCCGTGGCCGCGATGATCGCGCCGGCCTTTCCCGTCACCATCGAACTCGCCTTCTGGGCCATCCTGCTCGCCGTCGTCACCTCGGTCGGGCTGAACAGCCTGGTGGTGGCGCGGCGCCTGATCGGCGCCGTCAGCACGGGCTTCAGCATCATCGGCGTCACCATCCCCAACTTCATGCTGGGCGCCACGCTGATCACCATCTTCTCGGTCTGGCTGGGCTGGCTGCCGACCACGGGCTGGGTACCGTGGGAGGATGGGGCGGGCCTCCACCTCAAGCACCTCATCCAGCCCGTCGTCACGCTCTTCGCCTTCTATTTCGGCTCCTTCAGCATGGTCTATCGCGCGGAATACCGCGCGGTGGAACGCCAGCTCTTCGTCCGCGTCGCCGCCGCCAAGGGGCTGTCCGACAGCGCCGTCTCCTTCCGCCATGTCCTGCCGAGCGCGGTGCTGCCCGTCATCACCTATGTCGGCCTCACCCTCGGCCAGCTCGTCGGCGGCGCGGTGGTGACGGAGACGGTCTTCTCCATCCCCGGCCTCGGGCGCCTCTTCGTCACGGCCATCGGCAGCTACGACTATCCCGTGATGCTGGCGGTCGGCAGCATCATCCTGGTCGGCGTCATGGTGACGAACCTGCTGGCCGACCTCGCGCTGGCGGCGATGAACCCGCAGATCCGGCTGTGACGGCGCGGCGCTTCCGCCTCGGCCTGGGCGTCGCCCTGGTGGCGATCATCGCGCTGGCCGGGCTGCTCGCGCCCTGGATCGCGCCCTTCGATCCGAATGCCTCCGGCGCGGATGTGCTCTCGGGCGCCACGGCGACGCATTGGATGGGCACGGACGACCTCGGCCGCGATGTCTGGTCCCGCGTGCTGCATGGCGCGCGCATCTCGCTCCTCGTCGGCCCGCTCGCGGCGCTGGTGGCCGCGATCATCGGCGTGCCCTTCGGCCTGCTGGCGGGCTATGCGCGCGGGCGGCTCAACCAGTTCCTCGTGCAGGTCATGGACCTCTTCATCGCGCTGCCCAACCTGGTGCTGGCGCTGATCATCACCGTCATGGTCGGCGCCACGCTGCTCAACATCGTGCTCGTGCTCGGCGTGGTCATGTGGCCGGAGATGGCGCGGCTGGTGCGCGGCCAGGTGATGAGCCTGCGGGAGACCCCCTTCATCGAGGCCGCGCGCGCCATCGGCTGCAAGCCGCATCGCGTGCTGTTCCGGCACATCTGGCCGAACATCATGCGCATCGTCGCGGCGCAGATGGCGATCGCCGTCTCGGCCGCGATCTTCACCGCGGCCAGCCTCGGCTTCCTCGGCCTCGGCCTGCCGCCGCCGGCGGCGGATTGGGGCAGCATGGTGCAATCGGGCTTCGACTACCTCTCGCTCAACCCGCTGCTCAGCCTGGCCCCCGGCGCCGCCGTCGCGCTGACGGTGCTGGGCTTCTACCTGGTGGGCCGCAGCGTTGAGTGACGCCGGAGCACCCTTGCTGAAGATCGAGGGCCTGCGCACGGTCTTCGGCGCCGCCGGGCTGCCGGAGATCGCGGCCGTCGATGGCGTGGACCTGACGGTCGCGCGCGGCCGCACGCTCGGCATCGTCGGGGAGAGCGGCTGCGGCAAGTCCGTCCTCAGCCTGTCCATCATGCGCCTGCTGCCGCCGCCCGGCCGCATCGCCGCGGGGCGCATCCTGTTCGGCGGGCAGGACCTGGCGGCGCTGCCGGCGCGGGCGATGCGGCAGGTCCGCGGGCGGCGCATCGCCATGATCTTCCAGGAACCGATGACCAGCCTGAACCCGCTGGCCAGCATCGGCGCCCAGATCGCGGAGGCGATCCGCACGCATGACCGCGGCGCCTCCGCCGCCGACCTCCGCGCCCGGGGGATCGAGGCGCTGCGGCGCGTGCGCATTCCCGCCCCCGAAAGGCGGATCGACGACTACCCCCATCAGCTTTCGGGCGGCATGCGGCAGCGCGTGATGATCGCCATGGCGCTGTCCTGCGCGCCGGACCTGCTCATTGCGGATGAGCCCACCACGGCGCTGGACGTCACCGTGCAGGCGCAGGTGCTGGACCTGCTGCGCGATTTGCAGGCGGAGACGGGGATGGCGATCATCCTCATCACCCATGACCTCGGCGTGGTGGCGCGCATGGCCGATGAGGTGGCGGTGATGTATGCCGGCCGCGTCGCCGAACAGGCCAGCACCGCCGCCATCTTCAACGACCCGCAGCACCCCTACACGCTCGGCCTGCTCGGCAGCATCCCCCGCATCGAGGCCCGGCCCGGCCGGCTGCCGGCGATCGAGGGCACGGTCCCGCCCCCCTTCGCCCTGCCGCCGGGCTGCCGCTTCGCGCCCCGCTGCGTCTTCGCGGATGCCGCCTGCGCCTCGGCGCCCCCGCCGCTGCGGGACATCGCGCCGGGCCAGCGCGTCGCCTGCTTCCGCGCCCCGGTGGAGGATGCGCCATGACGACGCCGCTGCTGGAGGCGACCGGCCTGGCCCGCCACTACGCGATCGGCGGCGGGCTGTTCAGCCGCAGGCCCGCCGGCCTGGTCCGCGCCGTCGATGGCGTCTCCTTCTCGCTGGCGAAGGGGGAGACGCTGGGCCTGGTCGGTGAATCCGGCTGCGGCAAATCGACCCTCGCCCGCCTCGCCCTGCGGCTGATCGATCCCATCGCCGGGACGCTGCGCTTCGAGGGCCAGGACATCACGCGGCTGGAGGGGGAGGCGATGCGCCGCCTGCGGCAGCGCATGCAGATGGTCTTCCAGGACCCCTTCGCCTCGCTCAACCCGCGCATGACGGTGGCGCAGATCCTGGCGGAACCGCTGCTGGTGCATGGCATGGGCGATGCCCGCCAGCGCCGGGCCCGGGTGGAGGCGCTGCTGCCCCTGGTGGGGCTGGCGGCGCACCACGCCGACCGCAAGCCGCATGAATTCAGCGGCGGCCAGCGCCAGCGCATCGGCATCGCCCGCGCGCTGGCGGTGGAGCCATCGCTGGTGGTCTGCGACGAACCGGTCAGCGCGCTCGATGTCTCCATCCAGGCGCAGGTGGTGAACCTGCTGAAGGACCTGCAGGCGCGGCTCGGCCTCTCCTACCTCTTCATCGCGCATGACCTGGCGGTGGTGCGGCATGTGGCGGACCGGGTGGCGGTGATGGTGCTGGGGCGGATCATGGAAATCGCGCCGGTGGAGGACCTCTATGCCCGTCCCAGCCACCCCTATACCCGCATGCTGCTGGCCGCCGTGCCGCGGCCGGACCCCGCCCAGCGCCACCTGCCCGGCGCCGCGCCCGCCGCCGCGGACCTGCCCGGCCCGCTCGCCATCCCCCAGGGCTGCCGCTTCCACCCGCGCTGCCCCCTGGCGGTGGAGGCCTGCCGGCGGGAGGAACCCGCCCTGCAACCCCTGCCCGGTGCCCCCGGCCATCTGACCGCCTGCTGGCGCGCGGCCGAACTGCCGGCCTGGCTGCCACCGCCCCAGGCGCCACCCGGCCCCGCGGCGGCGCGGCGCCTGGCGCTGTATGCCCAGCGGCGCGACGCGGTCTAGCCCAGCACCCGCGCCAGCCGCGCCACCGCTTCGCGCGCCAGTTCCGGGCTGATGGCGAAGCAGATGCGGATGAAGCCCTCGCCCTCCGGCCCGAAGGCGGTGCCGGGGGCCACGCCGACCTTGGCTTCCCGCAGCAGGCGGAAGGCCAGGTCCAGGCTCTTCTCCCCCGTCTCCACCCGCGCCATCAGGTAGAAGGCGCCCTCCGGCGGGAAGACGGTCACGCCCTTCAGGCGGGACAGGCCCTCCACCATGATGGCGCGGGCCTCCGCGCAGCGGCCGACCATGGTGCGGATGAAGCCGTCCCCCTCCTCCAGCGCCGTCACCGCGGCGTGCTGGATGAAGGTGGGGATGGAGGTGGTGTTGTACTGGCCGAGCTTGCCGAAGGTGGCGGCCAGCCCGTCCGGATAGACGATCCAGCCGGCCCGCCAGCCCGTCATCGCCCAGTTCTTGGAGAAGGTGTTGGTGACGATCAGCCGGTCCGACGGCGTGGCGATCTGCAGGAAGGACGGCGCGATGGCGTTGCCGTAGGTGAAGTGGTTGTACACCTCGTCGGAGATGATCCAGAGCCCCCTCTCCCGCGCCGCCGCCAGCAGCGCCTCCATCTCCCCCATCGGCATCACCCAGCCCGTGGGGTTGGAGGGGGAGTTCACCACGATGATCCGCGTGCGCGGCGTGACGGCGGCCAGGATGTCGGAAAGCGGCAGGCTGAAGCGGCCATGGGCGCCCTGGCGGTAGGGCACCGTCACCGGCACGCCGCCGGTCACGCGCACCGCCTCGCCCAGGTTGGGCCAGCCGGGGACGGGGATGATGACCTCCTCCCCCGGCTCCAGCAACGCCTGGCAGGCCTGCATGATGGCGTTCATGCCGCCGGCGGTGATGGCGAAGCGCTCCGGCGCCACCTCCACCCCCCAATGGCGGCGGTGGTAGTCGGACAGGGCGCGGTGCAGGGCGGGGATGCCGCGAGAATAGGTGTAGCGCGTCTCCCCCGCCAGCATGGCGCGGTGCGCGGCTTCCACGACGAAATCGGGGGTGGGCAGGTCGCCCTCCCCGATCCAGAGCTTGACCACCTCCGGGTCGTCCCGCCCCCGGTCGGCGACCAGCCCGATCTGGCTGGTGCCGACCCCCTGGATGCGGGCGGGCAGGACCCGGGTGAGGTCGATGGCGGTCTGGTCCATGCGGAAAGGCGTCCCCTGGCGGAGCGGAGCGGATGCCCCGCCGCCGCCGCCGGGGCAAGCCCCCGGCTTATGCGCCGAGCGCCGCCCGCACCCGGTCCCGCGTGAAGGGCATGGCGGAGAGCCGCCGCCCCGTCGCCGCCAGCACGGCGTTGGAGATCGCCGGCGCGACGGTGCCGAGGCCGAGTTCGCCCGCCGGCAGCGGCGTCTCGCCGCTCCGGATCAGCCGGACCTGGACCCGCGGCGTGTCGCCGGCGCGCAGCACCTCGTAATCCCCGAAATTGGTCTGCTCCACCGCGCCGTCCTTGAAGGTCAGGCGCTCCGTCAGCGCGCTGGAGACGCCCCAGAGCAGCGAGCCCTCGATCTGGCGCATCGCGTTGCGGGGCTGCACGGGCAGGCCGATATCGGCGGCGCACCACAGGCGCAGCACGCGCAGCCGCCCATCGGCGCGGTCCACCGCCACCTCCGCCACCGTGGCGGCCAGCGATTCGCCGAGCTGCGGCAGGCCGAGCTTGGCGAAGCCGATGCCGAGGCTCGTCCCCTCACGCCGCCGGCCCCATTCCGCCATGGCGCCCACGGCCTCCACCACCGCCTTCGCGCGCGCGTCCTTCAGCAGGGCGACGCGATAGGCCAGCGGGTCGGCATTGGCCTGGCGGGCCAGGTCGTCGATCACCGCCTCCACCGCGAAGGCGTTGGGCCCGGCGCCGATGCCGCGCCAGGGGGCGGTGCGCACGCCATGCTCCCGGTACACATGCTCGGTCAGCGCCGCGGGCACGTCGTAATGGGCGACATTGGCGTGGTAGGTGACGATGTGGTCCACGCCGCGCTGGGCATCCAGCCGCGCCCGGCCATAGAGGATCGGCACCACCAGATCCGCCGCCAGCCGGTGGCGCCAGCCCGTGATCTTCCCGGCCCCGTCCAGCCCGACATCGATGCGATGCGCGGTCATCGGCCGGACATGGGCGTTGGCGATGTCGTCCTCCCGCGTCGCCATCACCTTCACCGGGCGGCCGACGGCCTTGGCGATGGTCACGGCCTCGATCGCGTAGTCGATGGCGGCGCGCCGGCCGAAGCCGCCGCCCATGGTCAGCATGTTGACCTTCACGCGCTCCGCCGGGATGCCGGCGATCTTCGCGGCCTCGTCCCGCACCAGGCTCGGCCATTGCGTGCCGGCCCAGACCTCCACCGCCTCCGCCGTGACATGGGCGACGCAGGTCAGCGGCTCCATCTGCGCGTGGTAGGTGTAGTCGCTGGTGAATTCGGCGGTGTGCACGCGCGCGGCACCGGCGATGGCCTGCGCGGCCTCCCCGGCCCGGACCACGGCGACGCCCGCCTTGGCGGTGTCCCGCGCATCGGCCAGGTAGCTGGCCAGCGCGGGTTCGGAGGAATGGGTGGCGCCTTCGCCGGGGGTCCAGGTGACGGCCAGGTCGCGCCGCGCGGCCAGCACCGCCTCCACCCTCTCGCCCACGATGGCGACGCCCTGGTCGAGCGGCAGCACATGGGTGATGCCCGGCCGGGCCAGCAGCGCCGCGCCGTTATGCGACTGCGGCCGGGCGCCGAGGCCGGGGGAGCGCGCGACGGTCGCGTGCAGCATGCCCGGCAGGCGGATGTCGATGGCGAAGACCGCCTGGCCCGCCGCCTTGGCCGGCACGTCGAAGCGGGCCACGTCGTGGCCGACCAGCCGGAAGGCGGAGACCGGCTTCAGCGCGGCGGGGGTGATCTCCGGCAGGGTGGCCGGCACGGTCGCGAAGGCGGCGACCTCCCCATAGCCGATCCGGCGGCCGGAGGCGGCGTGCACCACCACGCTCGGCTCCGTCGTCAGCTGGTCCACCGGCACGCCCCAGCGGGCGGCAACCGCATCCAGCAGCACGCGGCGCGCCTGGGCGCCGGCGATGCGCAGCGGCATCCAGTAGCCGCGCACCGACAGGCTGGCGACGACGAACTGGCTGCGGAAGACCGGGCTGTCATAGGCCGGGCGCACCGGCGCGGTCTCGATCCGGACGCGGGCCCAATCCGCGTCCAGCTCCTCCGCCACGATCAGCGGCAGGGCGGTGTTGGAGCCCTGTCCCATCTCCGGCACCGGGGCCTGGATGGTGATGGTGCCGTCCGGGGCGATGCCGACATAGGCGTTGAGGGTGGCCGGGCCGGAAGCCGCGGACTGGGCCTCCGCCGTGCCGGGGCCCGCGAAGGCGAAGCTGAAGGCCAGGCCGGTGCCCAGCAGGCCCCTGCGGGAAAGGGTGATGCCGTCGGTCATCTCAGGCGCTCCCCACGGCCTGCTCGATCGCGTCCGCGATCTGGTTGTAGGTCGCGCAGCGGCAGAGGTTGCCGTCCATATGTGCCAGGATCTCGTCCCGCGTCGGGCGCGGGGTGCGCGCCAGCAGGGTGGCGGCCTGCATGATCTGGCCGGTCTGGCAGTAGCCGCATTGCGGCGCCTCCACCGCCACCCAGGCGCGCACCAGCGGGTGGTTGGCGCCGCCGGGCAGGCCCTCGATCGTCGTCACCGCCTTGCCCGCCGCGGCGGAGGCCGGGATGGAGCAGGAGCGCACGGCCTCCCCATCCAGGTGCACGGTGCAGGCGCCGCAGGCCGCGACGCCGCAGCCATATTTGGTGCCGGTCAGGCCGAGATGCTCCCGCAGCACCCAGAGCAGCGGCGTCTCAGGCTCCGCCGCCACCGTGACGGCGCGGTTGTTGACCGTGAGCGAGATCATGAAGTTCCTCCATCCTGTCCAGCGGCCTTCATCGAGCCGTCCATGGTCCCAAGGCACCCCCCGCCACCCCGTGGCGCGGCCGCCGCACACATGGAGGAGCCGTCATGGGCCGTCAATCGAAGGTTGCAGCCCGGCGGGGGGGGGTCGCCGTCATTGCGCTGGGGGCGGGCCGCCGGTAAAGCTGGCCGCCCCGCCGGCCGGCCCGAATGGCCCCGGCGGACGGCACCGGGTGGCGATGGATGGGCGGCTATCACTACAACCTCGGCGCGCTGTTCGCCGAACGGGCGGTGCTGGCCGCCGATGCCCCGGCGCTGCGCTACCCCGGGGGCGACATCGCCCATGCCCGCCTGCTGCGGGATGCGGAGGCGCATGCCGCCCTGCTGCTGCGCCAGGGCCTGGGGCGCGGGGATGTCATCGCCATCGCCCACAACAAGGCCGCCGCCTCCTATGCGCTGATGCTGGGGGCGCTTCGCCTCGGCATCCCCTATGTCGCGATCGACACCGCCTCCCCCGCCGCGCGCAACGCCCATATCCTGCGCATCAGCGGCGCCCGCGCGCTGTTCGTGGATGAGGAGGCGCATGGGCCCGCCATGCGGGAGCTGGCGGACAGCGCCGGCATCCCGGCCCTGATGCTGGCGGAGGAAGCGCCCGCGCCGACGGCGGCGGAGCGCGCGGCGCAGCAGGAAGCGATGGCGGCGGTGGATGGCGCCTGCATCGCCTACATCATGTTCACCTCCGGCTCCACCGGCCTGCCCAAGGGCGTGGCGGTGACGCACCAGAACGTCCTGCACTTCATCGAATGGGGCAGGCAGCGCTTCGGCATCGGGCAGGGCGACGTCTTCGCCAATCTCAGCCCGATGTATTTCGACAATTCGGTCTTCGACTTCTATGTCGGGCTGTTCAACGGCGCGGCGCTGGCGCCGGTGCATCGCAGCCTGCTGACGGCGCCCGCCGCCCTCATCGCCCATGTCGCGCGCATGGGCTGCACCATCTGGTTCTCCGTCCCCTCGCTGCTGATCTACGTCACCACGATGAAGGCGCTGACCGCCGCGGCGCTGCCCGCCATCCGCTGCATCATCTTCGGCGGCGAAGGCTACCCGAAGACGGAGCTGGTGAAGCTGCACCGGATGTATGGCGGCCAGGCGACGCTGGTGAACGTCTATGGCCCCACCGAATGCACCTGCATCTGCAGCGCGCATGACATCACCGAGGCCGATTTCGCCGACATGGCGGGGCTGCCGACGCTCGGCCGGCTGAACCCCAATTTCGACCATCTGGTGCTGGACGAGGATGGGCAGCCCGCCGCGCAGGGGGAGCTGTGCCTGATCGGCCCCAACGTCGCCGCCGGCTACTTCAACGACCCGGACCGCACCGCCGGCGCCTTCGTCACGCTGACGGAGCCCGCGCGCTTCATGAAGCGCATGTACCGCACCGGCGACCTGGTGCGGCAGGAAGGCGGGCGGCTGCATTTCGTCGGCCGCAAGGACAACCAGGTCAAGCACATGGGCTACCGGATCGAGCTGGAGGAGGTCGAGCACGGCCTGGCCCGGCTGCCCGGCGTGGTGCAGGCGGCGGTGGTCTACCACCGCAGCAACGCGGCCTATGGCAAGCTGATCGGCTTCGTCGCCGGCAGCGCCACGGCGGAGGAAGCGGCGCTGCGCCGGCAGCTGGCCCAGCACCTGCCCGACTACATGATCCCGAGCCGGATCATCCCGGTGGACCATTTGCCGAAAAGCCCGAACGGCAAGGTGGACCGGCAGCATCTGGCGGCGCTGCTGGCGGAGCAGGCCGTTTGACCGGCGCCGGGCAGAGGATGCGAGGCCCGCATGGCTGACGAACCCGCCATCAACGCGAATTTCGAGAGCTTCTACGCGAAGCGCGCGGGGGCGCGGACCTATCCCACCGAATTCGTCGTGCGCATCTTCCTGGCGCAGTATCCGGGGCTGCGCTTCGCGAAGCCCGCGCCGGGGGCGCGCATCCTGGACGTGGCCTTCGGCGACGGGCGCAACACGGGCTTCCTCTGCGAGCAGGGCTTCGACGTCGCCGGCATCGAGATCACCCAGGGCATCGTGGACCAGACCACGGCGCGCCTGGCCTCCCACGGACTGAAGGCCGACCTCCGCGTCGGGCGCAACACCAGCATCCCCTTCCCCGATGCCAGCTTCGACGTGATCCTGGCCTGCGCCTGCTGCTACTATTGCGACGAGGGCGAGACGATGCAGGACAACCTGCGCGAATACGCCCGCGTGCTGAAGCCGGGCGGCACGCTGATCGCCTCCGTCGCCGACCGCGCCTCCTACATCTTCCAGGGGGCGGAGCCGCTGCCCGACGGGTCCTGCCGCATCGCGCAGGACCATTACGGCAACCGCGTCGGCTACCGCCTGCACGGCTTCGCGGACCGCGCGGGGCTGGAGGCCTATTTCAGCCCGGCCTTCCAGGATTTCTCCTTCGGCCATGCCAGCAACGACTATTTCGGAATCGGCGAGAAGCTGTTCTGGATCGTCTGCCGCAGAACATAGGACCGTGCCGATGCCGACCATGATCGCCTTCCGCTGCCCCCATCCCGGCTGCGGCGCCAGCCTGGCGGAGAGCGCGGATGGCACGGGCCTGGTGTGCGCCGCCGGCCATGCCTTCCCCTTCGCGCCCGGCACGCGCATCCCGGTCTTCGAGGACGCGCCCGCCGGCAGCAGCGAATACTCCATCGTCGATGCCGCGGCGATCCACGACAACGCGCTGCGCTGGCTCTTCGCCACCTTCGGCACGGATGAGGCGACGCTGCGCGAACGCCTGGTCGCCCGGCTGCGTTTGCGCCCCGGCCAATCCGTGCTGGTCACCGGCGCGGGCGCGGGCAACGACCTGCCGCATATCGCGGAGAAGCTCGGCGGCCAGGGCAGCATCCACGCGCAGGACATCGCGAGCCAGATGCTGCTGGCGGGTGCGGAGCGCTGCGGGGATGCGATCGCCGCCATGGGCATCGACATCCGCTTCTCCGTCTGCGACGCCACGCGCCTGCCCTATGGCGATGCCGTCTTCGACGCCGCCTACCATTATGGCGGCATCAACCTCTTCTCCAGCATCGAGCGCGGCATCGCGGAGATGGACCGCGTGGTGAAGCCCGGCGGCCGCATCGTCATCGCGGATGAAGGCATGGGCGCCTGGCTGCTGAAGTCGGAACTCGGCCGCGCGCTGATCGCCAACAACGCGCTCTATGCCCACCAGGCGCCGCTGGCGCTGCTGCCGGAGACGGCGCGCGACGTCACCCTCTCCTTCGAGCTGCACAACTGCTTCTACGTCATCGACTTCACCCGGGGCGACGGCCCGCTGCCCATCGACCTCGACGTGCCGCATGTCGGCCGCCGCGGCGGCAGCATCCGCAAGCGCTTCGCCGGGCAGCTGGAAGGCGTCGATCCCGCGCTGAAGGAGGCGCTGTACCGGGAGGCGGAGCGCCAGGGCGTCAGCCGGGTCGAGTTCCTCGAGACGGCGCTGCGCGCCGCGCTGGGGCGCTGAGCATGCATCCGCTGCGGCGGTCGCTGGAATCGGGGCGGCCCTTCGCCTGGCGGAAGGCGGGGCGCGTCTATGCGCCGGACATGCCCGGCTTCACCCATGGATCGCATCCCTGCGCCATCCACCACGCGGGCGACCGCTTCGTCATCGCCTTCACCTGCCGGGATGCGCAGCAGCGATCCCAGGCCTTCCTGTCCCACGCCACCATCCGCGACGGGGCGATGGTGCTGGAGGGCACGCCCAGGCTGGTGATGACGCATGGCGCGCCCGGCACCTTCGATTGCGACGGCGTCATCGGCGTCTGCATCGTGCCGCAGGGCGGGCGGACCTACCTCTATTACGTCGGCTGGCAGAACCTGCCGGAGGGCATGTGGATCTGCGACACCGGGCGCGCGATCCTCGACCTCGACAACCTGACCTGCACCCGCGAATTCCAGGGCCCCGTGCTGGGGCGGGACAAGTCGAACCCGCTTTTCGCCGCCGCCACCGCCATCCTGGTGGAGGATGGACGCTGGCGAACCTGGTACAATTCCGGCATCAGCTGGACGCGGACGGAAGCGGGCTGGCTGCACCATTACGGCATCCACCACGCCCATTCGGCCGATGGCGTGGACTGGACCTGCGACCCCGGCCTGGTACTGCCCTTCAAGGACGAACACGAATACGCCTTCGGCCGGCCGACCGTGATCCGGCGCGACGGCATCCTGTTCATGTGGTTCGCCCACCGCGCCTCCCCGGGCATCCCCACCTACCGCATCGGCTTCGCCCATTCGCGGGATGGGATGAGCTGGACGCGGCGGGACGACCTGGCCGGCATCGATGTCTCGCCCGATGGCTGGGACAGCGAGATGATCTGCTACCCCTATGTCTTCGAGCATGGGAATCGGACCTACATGCTCTACAACGGCAACGGCTACGGCAGGACCGGCTTCGGCCTTGCGGTGCTGGACGAGGCGGGGACCGGGGAGGGGGCCGGGCTGGCATGAAGCGCATCGTGCTCGCGGGCAATGCCGTCACGGCGGAGATCCTCGTCCCCTATCTCCGCGCCGATCCGCGCTACACGGTGGTGGGGCTGACGGTCGATGACGCCTGGGTCGGGGGCGGCAGCGCCTTCGGCCTGCCGGTGGTGGGCCTCTCGGGCCTCCCGGCGGCCTTCCCGGCGGCGGACTGCGCCATCGTCATGGCCATGGGCTATGGCGGGGTGAACGGGCATCGCCGGTCCATGTTCGAACGGCTGAAGGCCATGGGCTACGCGATCGAGACCTACCTGCACCCGCACGCCCTGATCCACACCAGCCACCCGATCGGGGAGGGCAGCGTCATCCTGCCCGGCGCGCTGGTGGAGCCCGAGGCGCGGATCGGCGCCGACACCATGGTCTGGGGCAACGTCACCGTCGCGCATCACGCGACGGTCGGCGACCATGCCTGGATCGCCTCCGGCGCCGTCATCTCCGGCAAGGCCGTGATCGGCGACCAGTGCTTCATCGGCGTCAACGCCACCATCGTGAACGCGGTCACCGTCGGCGCGGCCACCATCGTGGGCGCCGGCGCCCTCATCACCCGGGACGTGGCGCCGGATACGGTGCACCTGGCTCGCTCGGCGGAGAAGTTCCGCTTCGGCGCCCAGGACTATGCCCGCCATTTCGGATTCTGACATGAACCAGCGCCTCAGGACCCTTCTGTCGGATGTGCTCGGCCTCCGCGCCAGCGAGATCCGGATCGACCTGCCGCGATCGGCGATCGCGAGCTGGGATTCGCTGAAGCAGATGGACCTCGTCACCTCGCTCGAACGCGAATACGGGATCGAGCTGGAGCTGGCGGACATCATCCGCCTGGATTCCATCGCCAACATCGTCGCCGTGCTGGCCGACAAGGGAGTCGACCTTGCGGATTGAGGGCGCCATCGTCCTCGTCACCGGCGCGGCGCGCGGCCTCGGCCTCGCCATCGCCACGCATCTGCAGGGCCGTGGCGCCACCGTCATCGCCGCCGACATCGACGCCGCCGCGCTGGCCAACCTTCCCGAGGGGATCGAGGCAGCGACGCTCGACATCACCGATCCGGCCGCCGTCGCCGCCTGCGTGCAGGCGATCTGGGCGCGGCATGGCCGCATCGACGTGCTGGTGAACAATGCCGGCGCCATCCATTCGGAGCCGATGATCGACATCATGCGGCCCGACGCGATGATGCATGACCTCGGCCGCTTCCGGCGCTGCCTGGCCGCCAATCTGGAATCCGTCTTCATCATGACATCGGGCGTGGTGGAGCAGATGGCGCGCAAGCGCGTGCGCGGCCTCATCGTCAACATCAGCTCCATCAGCGCGCGCGGCAATGCGGGGCAGACGGCCTATGCGGCGGCCAAGGCGGGGGTGAACGCCATGACCGTGACCTGGGCCAAGGAATGGGGCCCCTTCGGCATCCGCTGCAACGCCGTGGCACCCGGCTTCATCGACACGCCCTCCACCCGCAGCGCCCTCGCCCCCGCCCATCTCAAGCATGTGGAGATCAGCACGCCGCTGCGTCGCCTCGGCCGGGCGGAGGAGGTGGCGCAGGCCGTCGCGAGCCTCGTCGAGAACGATTTCGTCAACGGCATCGTGCTCGACGTGCATGGCGGGCTGTCGATCTGACCATGCACAGGCTTCCCGCCGCCGATGCCCGCAGGCTGCTGCCGCGCTACCTGGCGGAGCCCGCCTTCTTCCCGCTGGTCGCGGCGGTGCTGGAAGGGCGGCAGGACGGCGTGGTGTGGGCGGATGACCCCGCCGATCCCCGCCAGGCCTATGTCGAGCACCGCTTCGGCTTCGCCCAGGCCTTCGGCGCGCCGAACCCGGAATTCGAGGCCGCCCTGGCCGGCTACCTCACGGCCCGCGCCTTCCCGGTCGAGAAGGTCAGGCTCTACACGCCGCTGCTGCCCGCCTGCCTGGCGGCGCCCGCCTTCCAGCCGATGCGGTCCGAACGGCAGCGCTACCGCCTGGCCGCGCCCGCCGCCACGGCCGCGCCGGGGGAGGCCCGCCCCGCCACCGCGGCGGATGCCGCCGAACTGCAGGCCCGCTTCGGCATCGTGACGCGCTTCTGGCGCAGCGAAGCCGATTTCATCGGCGGCGCGCAGGCGCAGCTCATCCACCGGGAGGGCCGGATCGCCGCCCTCTGCTACGCCGCCGCGACCGGCGGCGGCCGGGCGGAGATCGATGTGCTGACCGACCCGGATTGCCGCCGCCAGGGCCTGGCGCGGCAGGTGGTGGGCGCCTTCATCGCCGCCTGCGGCACCGCGGGGCTGGAGCCGGTCTGGGACGCCTTCACCAACAACCTCCCCTCCATCCGCACCGCGCTGTCGATGGGGTTCGTGCCGTCGGGGCCCGCCTATGCCTTCTTCACCATCCCCCGCGCCGCGGGGACGCCATGACCGCGCCGCTTGAGGTGGCGCTGGCCACGCTGACGAGCCTCGGCGGCGATGCGGCGCGGGAACGGCATGCGGAGTTCTCCGCCAGCCTGGTGACGCTGCTGCAGGCCGATCCCGCGGCCATCCCGGACCTCGCGCGCCACCAGGCCGCGCTCAGCCACGGCTTCGCCTACTACTACTGGAAGTGGGACCCGCGCGGCACGGCGCTCTACGACCCCGTGGCCGCCGCCATCGCGCGCTGGTCGGCGGAGCCGCAGCCCCCCGTCAGCCTGCTCTGCGAGCTGGTGGATTTCGTCTATTTCCTCGTCTGGTGCTTCGAGGAATCGAGTTCCGGGCAATGCGCGCGCCTGGTCGGCCCGCTCCGCGCGGCCTCCGAGGGCCTGGCCCGCACGACGGCGCGGCGGGAGCTGCCGCTGCCGGCGGAGGGAAGGCCGCTGCGCGTCGCCTGGCTTGGCATGTTCGCGCAAAGCGACAACCCGATGAGCATCGCGCTCCGCGCCGTGGCGCCGGCGCTGCGGGCCAGGGGCCATCGCCTCGATGTCTATGCCTGGCGCTTCATCGACGATCCGATGCGTGCCCATCTCGCGGCCTCCGGCGCCACGCTGCATGAATTCACGGGCGGCGTGCCGCTCGACACCATCGGGGCGATCGAGGCGCAGGCGCGGTCGGTGCCGCCCGACATCGTCGTCTCCGACATGAACAACGGCGTGCCGACGGCGCTTTTCTCCCGCCGCCTGGCGCCGGTGCAGGTGTTCCTGCAGGCGGGCATGCCCGCCTGGCCGGTCCGGCACCTCGATGCCGTCTTCAACAGCTTCGGCTTCGACCCCGCCCAGGCCGGCTGGGGCGATGCCGCCATGCTGCGCATCGACGCGCCCTGGGACGCCGCCGCGCTGAACCCGCCGGTGCCGGAGGCCGACATCGCCGCCGAACGCGCGCTGCTGCCGCAGGGCACGCGGCTGGTCGGCAGCTATGGCCGCTTCTCCAAGGTCACGATCCCCTACCTCCAGGCGGTGGAACGGATCCTGCTCCGCTGCCCCGGCGTGACCTTCGTGCTGGGCGGCACGGGGGATGCCGCGCATGTGAAGGCCTTCATCGCGGCCAGCCCCGCCGGCGGCCGCATGGCGATCCAGGAACGCTGGGTCGCGGGCCATGTCTGGGGCCATATCCTGGAGATGCTGCTGGACACCTGGCCCGTGACGGGCGGCGTCTCCGCGCGGGAGATGCTGGCCAAGGCGAAGCCGGTGATCACCTGCTACAGCGCGGAGATGCCGGCCATCCACCGCCAGCGCGATGCGGAGCTGGTGGCGGCGGATTGGGACGGCTTCGTGGACAAGGCCGTCCATCTGCTGCAGGACGCGGGCGCCTATGCGGCGGCCTCGGCGCGCGCCGGCGCGCTGGTCCGGCGCCTCAGCGCGGTGCAGACCTTCGAGGATGAGCTGGAAGCCGATTTGCACCTCGCGATCCGGCATGCGCGGCAGCGGCGCCCGGGCCTCGGGCGCATGCTGGCGGGGGTCAGGGGCCTGCTGGGCCTGGGGAGACGCTGAATGGGAGTGGTTGCGGACATGGCCAGCGCGCGAGACAGCTTCGACGCCGCCCTCATCCCCGGCATGCGGGAGAGGCTGGCGGAGGGCTATGCGCGGTTCCGCGCCGCGGAGGCCCGCGCCATCGCGCAGGCCGCGCCGCCGGAGGCCGGGGGCTCGCTCGGTCGCTACCGCAACCGTGACTGCCCCGCCTGCGGCACGGCCGCCCCGGCCGAGGCGATCCTGACCAACCACGGCATCGACATCGTCGGCTGCCCGGGCTGCGGGCTGGCCTATGCGCGGCAGGTCATGGAGGAAAGCGCCGATGCGGCGCGCTACCAGGCCTCGGAGCTGGACATCGAGGCGATGCGCCTGCGCTGTTCCGGCCCCTATCTGGAGCTGGAGACGGCCCGCGCGCGCTACTACCTCGATCGCCTGGCGGAGCATGCGGGCGCGCCCGGCACGCTGCTCGACATCGGCTGCGGCACGGGGACGACGCTGGTCGAGGCGCAGGCCCGGGGCTGGCGGGTGCTGGGGCTGGAGCCGGGCCGCGCCGCGGCCGCGGTGGCGCGGGAAAGGCTGGGCGAGGCCGGGCGGGACCGGGTGATCGAGGGCTATTTCCCGGACGATCTGCCCGCCGGGGAGCGGCGCTTCGACGCCATCACCATCCTCGACGTGCTGGAGCATTTCGTGGATCCGATCGGCTTCCTGCGCGTGATCGCGCGCCACCTGGCGCCGGGCGGGCGGCTTTTCGTGCAGGTGCCCAACTGGGACAGCCTGCTGGTGCAGCTGGAGGGCAAGGCGAGCTCGGTGATCTGCACCGGCCATTGGAGCCACTTCAGCCCGGCGACGCTGCCGGCGCTGCTGGCGCGGGCGGGTTATCGCTGCCTGCATGTGGAGACGGTGGTGAGCGAGGCGGACCGCATCGAGGCGTTTCCGCTGGCGGCGCAGCAGGCGGTGGTATCGCGGCTGCGGCCTGGCGAGGCGTGGGCCGGGGTTGATCGGGCGGCGCGTGCGGCGCGGCTGCACGGGTTGGGGCTGAGCTACAAGCTGATCGGGGTGTTTGCGCCTGGGTGAGAGCGTGTTTGTGTTGTTGGGTTGTGGACGCGAAACAGCCCTTAGATCGATGATCTAAGGGCTTAATTCATGGGATGCGGGGACAGGATTTGAACCTGTGACCTTCAGGTTATGAGCCTGACGAGCTACCGGGCTGCTCCACCCCGCGGTGGTGTGTGTGTGTTCAAACGGTGAGGAGTACGATCCGGCGTGGTGGCCCGGCGGCGACCGACTCTCCCGCATCTTGAGATGCAGTACCATGGGCGCTGGAGTGTTTCACGGCCGAGTTCGGGAT
>NZ_JAERQN010000009.1 GCF_016805305.1 Falsiroseomonas ponticola
GCGTCAGCTTGGCGACGACGCTGGTGAAGAAGGTGCCGAGGCCGGTGCCCAGCGTGGTGAAGGCGGTGATGACGGCGGCGCCGAGGATGGCGGCGATCAGGCCGTATTCGAGGGCGGTGACGCCCTTCTCATCCTGGCGGAGCGCGGCGACGAGGCGGCGGAAATCGGCGAGGGACATGGCGTGTTTCCTTTCTGGATCGCGGGTTGCGCCCGCCGCGGCGCAACCGCGGCAGGCGGGGCCTGTCAGGTCAGAGCGTCAGCTTGGCGACGACGCTGGTGAAGAAGGTGCCGAGGCCGGTGCCCAGCGTGGTGAAGGCGGTGATGACGGCGGCGCCGAGGATGGCGGCGATCAGGCCGTATTCGAGGGCGGTGACGCCCTTCTCATCCTGGCGGAGGGCGGCGACGAGGCGGCGGAAGTCGGCGAAGGACATGGGATGATCCCTTTCTGGCCTGTCCCACGGCCTTCGCCATGGGGTGGTTGGTTGCGTCACCGCGGCCCGGGCTTGGCTGCGGTGTGTAGCATTATTGAGCCCGTAACGGATTTATGATTTGTGCGCCCATTAGTTGCAAGACTTATTTTTGTCTTAATATTTGGACAAGCCCGAATGTGCATCCTGCGAACATTCGAAAACCCTAGTTCATTCCTCGCCCTACGAAAAACCCCCGCCGTCTCAACCTATGCGGATCATCGGGGCGTACCACCTGCCTCGCGATACCTACTCACGATTGCGTGATGTTAGGAAAAGAGAGAATAGTCCAAAAACACGATTCTTCCGCACAGGCTTCCCGCCAGCGCGAAGGTGCCGCTAGGCTCCCCTCCAGTCCCGGAGGATCCCCCATGCACCCCACCCTGACCCGCCGCGCCCTGCTCGCCGCCGGGACCACCGCCGGGGCCGCCGCGCTCGGCGCCGCCATGCCCGCCCCCGCCGCCGCGCAATCCCCGCCCGGCGTCATCGTCATGGCCAAGCAGATCGACGACATCACGAGCCTCGATCCTGCGGAGGCGTTCGAATATACCGGGACCGAAATCATCGGGAACGTGTACCGGAAGCTGGTGACCACGCCGAACGATGATCCGGCGCGGCTGGTCGGTGACCTGGCGGAAAGCTGGTCCACGACTGATAACAAGGTCTTTACCTTCGTCATCAAAGCGGGCGCGAAATTCGCGTCCGGCGCACCCGTGACGGCGGAGGACGCGGCCTTCTCCCTCCGCCGCGCCGCCATCCTCAACAAGTCGCCCGCCTTCATCATCAACCAGTTCGGCTTCACCAGGGAGAATGCGGACCAGCGCATCCGGGCCACCGATGCCCGCACCCTGGTCCTGGAATGCGCCGCGCCGACCTCGCCGAGCTTCCTCTACTACTGCCTCTCCGCCGCGGTCGGATCGATCGTGGAGAAGGCCGTCGTCATGGCCCGCGCCCAGGGGGATGACCTCGGCAATGGCTGGCTGAAGCAGAACTCCGCCGGCGGCGGCGCCTATGTGCTGCGCCAGTGGCGCGCCAGCGAGAGCGTGATGCTGGAGGCGAATCCGAACGCCGACCCCGCGCCCCGCACCCGGCGCATCATCATCCGCCACATGCTGGACAGCTCCGCCCAGCTGCTCGGCCTGCAGCGCGGCGACATCGACATCGCCCGCAACCTGGTGGCGGACCAGATCAACGGGCTCCGCAGCGACAGCCGCTTCCGCATCATGCCGCAGCGCAAGGCCAGCCTGATGTATCTCAGCCTGTCCCAGCGCCACCCCGGCCTGGCCCGGCCGGAGGTCCGCCAGGCCATCAAGCTGGCCATCGACTATGAGGGCATCCAGCGCAACATCGTCTCCACCACCTATGCCGTCCACCAGGCCTTCCTGCCGGAGGGCCTGCCCGGCGCGCTGACGGAAAAGCCCTTCGGCCAGCGGCAGGAGGAAGCGCGCGCCCTGCTGCGCCAGGCGGGCTTCCCGAACGGGCTGGAGATCGCCTTCGACTATTCCTCCGGCGCGCCCATCTCCGACATCGCCCAGGCCATCCAGGCCCAGCTCGGCGCCATCGGCATCCGGCTGCGCATGGTGGCCGGGGAGATGCGGCAGGTCATCACCAAGACCCGCGCCCGGCAGCATGAGATGGCGATCGTCCGCTGGGGGTCCGACTATTTCGACCCGCACAGCAATGCCGAGGCCTTCAGCATGAACCCGGACAATGGCGACAACGCCCGCAACCGGACGCTGGCCTGGCGCGCGAGCTGGGAGATCCCGGACCTCACCGCCCGCACCGCCGCCGCGGTGACGGATACCGACGGCGCCCGCCGCGTCGCCACCTACCAGGCGCTGCAGCGCGAACACCAGCAGGTCTCCCCCTTCGTCATCCTGCTGCAGGAGATCGAGGTGGCGGTGACGCGCGCCAACGTCGCCGGCCTCGAGCTCGGCCCGATGAGCGACCGCACCAACTTCGCGGGAATCGTGAAGGCGTGAAGCTCAGGGCCCTCGGGGCCACCCTCCTCACCGTGCCGATCACGCTGTTCGGCCTGGTGCTGGTGACCTTCCTGATCGGCCGGGTCGTCCCCATCGACCCGGTGCTGGCCATCGTCGGCGACCGCGCGCCGCAGGAGGTGGTGGAGCGCGCGCGACTCGAACTCGGCCTCGACCGCCCCCTGCCGGAGCAGTTTCTCCGCTTCGTCGGCCAGATCATGCAAGGCGACCTCGGCCGCTCGGTGATGACGGCGAACCCCGTCACGCAGGACATCGCCCGTTTCTTCCCCGCTACCTTCGAACTGGCGACGGTCGCCATCATCCTGGCGGCGCTGGTCGGCGTGCCGCTCGGCGTGCTGGCCGCCGTCCGGCAGGGCGGCTGGCTGGACCAGGCGGTGCGGCTTTTCTGCCTGGCCGGGCACAGCCTGCCGGTCTTCGTGCTCGGCCTGCTCTCCCTGCTGCTCTTCTACGCGAAGCTCGGCTGGGCGCCCGGGCCCGGCCGCCAGGGCATCGCCTATGAGGACATGGTGGAGGTGCGGACCGGCGTGCTGACGCTGGATGCCGCGCTGGCGAATGACTGGGGCGCCTTCTGGGACGCCCTGGCCCACCTGGCGCAGCCCGCGGGGGTGCTGGCCTTCTTCTCGCTGGCCTATATCGCCCGCATGGCGCGCGCCTTCATGCTGGCGGAGCTGTCCTCGGAATACGTCACCACCGCCCGCGCCAAGGGCCTGTCGGAGACGCGCATCATCTGGCGCCACGCCTTCCGCAACATCGCCGTCCCGCTGGTGACGGTGCTGGTCCTGACCTATGCGGGGCTGCTGGAGGGCGCGGTGCTGACCGAGACCATCTTCTCCTGGCCCGGCCTCGGCCAGTACCTCACGGTCTCGCTGCTCAACGCGGACATGAACGCGGTGCTGGGGGCGACGCTGGTGGTGGGGCTGATCTATGTGGGCCTCAACCTCCTCGCGGATCTGCTCTACCGCCTGCTGGACCCGAGGGTGCGATGATCTCCCGCGCCTGGCTGCTCTCCGACGAACCCGCCTCCCGCGCCCAGGCCGCCTGGGGGCGGCGCTACCAGGCCTGGCTGGCGTTCCGGCGCAATCCGCTGGCGGTGGCCGGGCTGGCGGTGGCGCTGGCCATGCTGCTGATGGCGGTCTTCGCGCCGCTGCTCGCCACCCATGATCCCGGCGCGCAGAACCTGGCCAACCGCCTGCAGCCGCCCTCCGCCGCGCATTGGTTCGGCACGGATGAACTGGGCCGCGATGTCTGGTCGCGCATCCTGCATGGCGCGCGCATCACCCTCGGCATGGTCGTCGCCGTGGTGGTGCTGGTGGCCCCGATCGGCCTGCTGGTGGGCTGCGCCGCCGGCTATGCGGGCGGCTGGCTGGACCGCGTGCTGATGCGCGCCACGGATGTCTTCCTGGCCTTCCCGCGCCTGATCCTCGCCCTCGCCTTCGTGGCCGCCATGAAGCCGGGGGTGGAAAGCGCGGTGGCCGCCATCGCGCTGACCGCCTGGCCGCCCTATGCCCGCCTCGCGCGGGCGGAGACGCTGCGCATCCGCGATGCCGATTTCATCGCCGCCGTCCGCATGGCGGGCGCATCGCCCTGGCGCATCGTGCTGCGCCATGTCGCGCCGGTCTGCATTCCCTCGCTCATCGTCCGCGTCACGCTCGACATGTCCTCCATCATCCTGACCGCCGCGGGTCTCGGCTTCCTCGGGCTCGGCGCGCAGCCGCCGCTGCCGGAATGGGGCACGATGATCGCGACGGCGCGGCGCTTCATCCTGGAGCAATGGTGGGTGCCGGTGATCCCGGGCATCGCGATCTTCCTCGCCTCGCTCGCCTTCAACCTGCTGGGCGACGGGCTGCGGGACGTGCTGGACCCGAAGCAGCGATGACGGGTCCGTTGGTCGAGATCCGTGACCTCCGCGTCGATTTCCCGGGCCCGAACGGCTTCGTGCCCGCCGTGCGCGGCGTGTCCCTGACGATGGGGCGGGAGAAGCTCGGCATCGTCGGCGAGTCGGGCTCCGGCAAATCCGTCACCGGCCGCGCGCTGATGCGCCTGCTGCCGCCGCAGGCGCGCGTGGCGGGGTCGCTGCGCTTCGATGGCATCGACATCGCCGCCGCCACGCCCCGCACCATGCGGCAGCTGCGCGGCGCCCGCATCGGCCTGGTGCTGCAGGACCCGAAATTCAGCCTGAACCCCATCATGACCGCCGGCGCGCAGATCGCGGAGGCCTGGGCCACCCACAAGCGTGGGCCGGCGCGGGAGGCGCGGGACGCCGCCATGGCCCTGCTCGAACAGGTGCTGATCCGCGACCCCCGCCGCGTCTTCGGCGCCTATCCGCACGAACTCTCCGGCGGCATGGGCCAGCGCGTGATGATCGCGATGATGCTGGCGCCGGAGCCCGATCTGCTGATCGCCGACGAACCCACCAGCGCGCTGGACGCGACGGTGCAGGCGGAGATCCTGCGCCTGATCGATCGCCTCGTCTCCGATCGCGGCATGGGGCTGATGCTCATCAGCCACGACCTCCCGCTCGTCTCCCGCTTCTGCGACCGCGTCGCCGTCATGTATGCCGGCCGCGTGGTGGAGGAGATCGCCGCGCGGGACCTGCACGCCGCGACGCATCCCTACACGCGCGGCCTGCTGGACTGCATGCCGCGCCTCGACGCACCCCGCGCGCGCCTGCCCGTGTTGGCGCGCGATCCGGCCTAGCGCGCATGATCGAGGTCCAGGACCTGCATGTCCGCTTCGGGGGCGTGCATGCCGTGCGCGGCGTCTCCTTCGCGATCGGGGCGGGCGAGACCTTCGGCCTGGTCGGCGAAAGCGGCTCCGGCAAATCGACGGTGCTGCGCGCGCTGGCCGGGCTGATCCCGGGCTGGACGGGCGCGATGGCCTTGCAGGGCAGGGCGCTCGGCCCCCGGCGGGACCGCACCTTCTTCCGCAGCGTGCAGATGGTCTTCCAGGATCCCTATGGATCGCTGCATCCCCGCCAGACCGTGGACCGGATCCTGGCGGAGCCGCTGGCGATCCATGGCCTGGATGGCGCGGAGGCCCGCATCCGCCGCGCGCTGGAGGAAGTCTCCCTCTCCCCCATCGTCCGCTTCCGCTACCCGCACCAGTTGAGCGGCGGCCAGCGCCAGCGCGTCGCCATCGCCCGCGCGCTGATCGCCGATCCCTCCGTGCTGCTGCTGGACGAACCGACCAGCGCGCTGGATGTGTCGGTGCAGGCGGAGGTGCTGAACTTGCTGGCGGACCTGCGCGCCGCGCGGCAGCTCACCTGCATCCTGGTCAGCCACAACCTCGCGGTGGTGGCGCATCTCTGCGGCCGGCTGGCGGTGATGCAGCAGGGCCAGGTGGTGGAGGCGCTGGACGTCGCCGCCCTGCGGGCCGGCGAGGCCCAGCACCCCCACACGCGTGACCTGGTCGCGCTGTCGCGCGACCTGGAGGTTTAGCCCGCCGCGCGCGACGCGCCCTGGTCGTTCGCGCCGCGGCGCTCATGCCGGCCCTCGCGGAACTCTTCGATCATCTTGCGGCAGAAGGCCGGGATGTCGCCGGGGTTGCGGCTGGTGACGAGGCCCTGGTCGGTGACCACCTCCGAATCCTCCCACTGCGCGCCGGCGTTGCGGAGGTCCGTCTTCAGCGATGGCCAGGACGTCATCCGCCGGCCACGCACACCCTCGGCATCAATCAGCGTCCAGGGGCCGTGGCAGATGGCCGCGATCGGCTTGCCGCTGGTCACGAAATGCCGCGTGAAGGCCACCGCCTTCTCCGTCATGCGCAGCGTGTCCGGGTTCATCACGCCGCCCGGCAGCACCAGCGCGTCGAAGCTGTCGGGCTTCGCCTCCTCCAGCGTCTGGTCCACCGCAACGCTGTCGCCCTTCTCGTCATGCTGGAAGCCCTGGATGGTGCCCGCCTTGATGGAGACGATGGTCACGGCCGCACCCGCTTCCTTCAGCGCGCGCACCGGCTCCGTCAGCTCCACCTGCTCATACCCATCGGTCGCCAGCACCGCGACCTTCCTGCCGCTCAGTTCGTTCGCCATGCTCAAATCCTCCGTCGAATGTCCCGGCGGGAAGCGCACCGCGCACCCCGATGGTTCCATTCAGCAGGGGGGCAGGGCGAGCGCCGGCGCCGCTTCCCACACCACCGCGAGGGCCGAGAGCGCCGCGATGCCGATCGCCATCGTCCCCATGAAGCCGTGGCGATGCCGGCGCGCCGCCAGCGCCACCACCAGCAGCAGCGCCAGCGCCACCAGGCTGGCCCCGATGACGAGCGGCGTGACCAGCCCCGGCCGGTCCGCCGCGCAGGCCACGGCCTGCCCGCCATAGACCAGCAGGAAATGCACGCTCCAGATGACGATGCCGAGGATGGAGGCCGCGACGCCCATCACGCCACCCCCGCGCCGCGCGGGAACAGGTGGCTGAGCGCCAGCCCCGCCAGCGCCTGGCCGACGACGTAGAACCAGAACAGCCTCACGACATCGAAGGTGACGCGCCGCACCGCCCCCACCATCCCCGCCGCGATGCGCGCCACCAGGTACAGCGCCATGACCAGCATGATGCCGAGGTGGAAGAGCTGCCAGAACTGGTTCAGGTAGATCGCCGCCCCGAAGGCATGCGCGGTGGGGCGTACGCCGGCCTCCCACGTCGCCTGCAGGTCGAGCCCCATGCCCGCGCCGAGCAGCCCCAGCGCCACCAGCACCAGCGCCGCCACGCCCCATCGCCCGCCGCGCCTCAGCACGGCATCGGACAGCATCACCACCAGCGCGCTGGCCACCACCAGCGCGGCGCTCAGCAGCGGCGCATCGAGCCCCGGCAGCGCGGTGCCGGCGGGCGGCCAGGCTTCCGCGCCATTCGACAGCCACAGGAAGACATGCGTGAAGGCGACGCAGCCGAAGACCGTGCCATCCACCAGCATCAGCACGACCACGGCCCACCAGCCGAGATTGTCCTTCCCCGTGACATAGACCGGCAGCGTATAGCCGCCGCCGACATCGACGGGTTCATGCACCGGCCCGAGATCCGTGCCGTTCCACAGCCAGTAGAGCACCGCCGCCAGGCCCACCGCGCCGAAGCTCGCGCTGATCACCACCCATTGCACCGTCAGCGCCAGGAAGAAGCCCGCCGTGCCGACCGCCGCGATCACATGCGCCCAGGCGGGGCCTGGCACGATGGCCACGTATTGCGGCGCGGCATCCACCGCGCTGGTCACCAGCGTCTCCCGCCGCCCCGTCATGGTGCCGGGCAGGAAGTGCTGCCCCGCCGCCACCTGCTCCGCCAGGCCCGGCTGGTCCCAGAGCGGATCGCGCGACGTGATGAGGGGAATGCTCCGCGTGTTGTAGTTGCCCTGCGGCAGCCACTCCAGCGATCCCGCCTTGTGCGGGTTGGAATCCGTGCCGCCGGAGGACATGCGGAAGTTCTTCGCGAGATCGGCGATCAGCAGGATGATGCCGATCGCGGAGACGGCGGCGCCGACGGAGGAGAGGATGTTCCACAGCTCCAGCCCCATCCCCTCCGGATAGGTCCAGACGCGCCGCGGCATGCCCATCAGCCCCGCGACATGCATGGGGAAGAAGGTCAGGTTCACGCCGCCGAAGAGCAGCCAGAACACGGATCGCCCGTATCGCAGCCCGCCTCCCGACGCCAACGGCGCCCAGTAGTAGAGGCCCGCCAGCAGCGGAAACACCATGCCGCCGATGAGCACGTAGTGCAGATGCGCCACGATGAAGTAGGTGTCGTGCGCCTGCCAGTCAAAGGGCACCACGGCTACCATCACGCCCGTCAGCCCGCCGAGCACGAAGATGAAGAGGAAGCCGAGCACGAAGAGCATCGGCACCTCCATCCGCGGCCGGCCCGACGCCAAGGTCGCGATCCAGGCGAAGACCTGGATGCCGGTCGGGATGGCCACCGCGAAGGAGGCGGCGCTGAAGAAGGCGAGCGAGAGGGAAGGGATGCCCGTCGCATACATGTGGTGGACCCAGAGCCCGAAGCTCAGGAACCCCGTCGCCACCAGCGCCGTCGCCACCAGCCCGTAGCCGACGAGGCGCGTCCCCGCCATGGCCGGCACGATCATCGAAACGGCGCCCGCCGCGGGCAGGAAGATGATGTAGACCTCCGGGTGGCCGAAGAACCAGAACAGGTGCTGCCACAGCAGCGGATCGCCGCCGCGCGCCGTCAGGAAGAAGGGCCAGTCGAAGGCGCGCTCCAGCTCCAGCAGCACGGTGGCCAGGATCACGGCCGGGAAGGCGAAGACGATCATCACCGCGAAGACCAGCATGGCCCAGGCGAAGATCGGCATGCGCGCCAGCGTCATCCCCGGCGGGCGGTTGCGCAGCACGCCGACGATGATCTCGATGGCGCCGGCGATGGCGCTGATCTCGATGAAGCCGATGCCGAGCAGCCAGAAATCCGCGTTGATCCCGGGCGAGTATTCCTTGTTCGTCAGCGGCGGGTACATGAACCAGCCGCCATCGGGGGCCACGCCCCAGAACAGCGACAGGAAGAAGAAGAAGCCGCCGATGGCATAGGCCCAGAAGGCATAGGCCGAAAGCCGCGGGAAGGGCAGGTCCCGCGCCGCCAGCATGGCCGGCAGCAGATAGACGCCCAGCGCCTCCACCGCCGGCACGGCGAAGAGGAACATCATCGCCGTGCCATGCACGGTGAAGACCTGGTTGTAGGTCCCCGCATCCAGGAAGTCGTTGCCCCCCACCGTCAGCTGCGCGCGCATCAGCAGGGAGAGGATGACGGCGAAGACGCAGAACAGCCCGGCGGTGCCGAGGTAGAGCACCCCGACCCAGTTGTTGTTGACGACGGTGACGAAGCGCCAGCCGCGGGGGCGCTTCCAGACTTCCTCCAGCGCCTCCAGCTCCCCCTCCGGCCGGGGCAGGGGGTTGGGCAGCGCGTGGGGTGGGATCACTTCAGGCTCTCCAGCCAGGCGGACAGCGCGCGAAGTTCCGGGCCATCCAGGGCATTCGCGTAGCTCGGCATGCGGTTGCCGGGCTTGAGGTCCTGCGCGCCCGCGATCCAGCCCGCGATGGTGCCCGCATTCATCGGCAGGATGCCGGCGCCGATGGTCATCCGCCCGCCAAGCGTGGTCAGGTCCGGCCCGATCCGCGCATCCCATTCCGTGCCGCGCACCGCATGGCAGCCGCCGCAGCCGGCGGCGGCGAAGACCGCGCGGCCTGTCTCATGCTCCGGCGGCGTCGCGGCGGGCAGGCGCTGGCGGTCCAGCCAGGCCTGGTGCGCCTCCGGCGTCTCCGCCACCACCATGAAGGCCATCATCGCGTGCTGCGTGCCGCAGAATTCCGTGCATTGCCCGCGCATCGCGCCGGGCCGGTCGGCGCGGATGGTGCGGCGATTCACCAGGCCCGGGATCATGTCGATCTTGCCGTGCAGCGCGGGAATCCAGAGGCTGTGGATCACGTCGCTGGCCGTCACCTCCAGCACCACGTCGCGCCCCGTGGGGATGCGGATCTCGTTGGCCGTGGTGATGCGCGCCTCGGGGTAGCGGACCTCCCACCAGAATTGGTGGCCGATCACCTCGATCCGCAGCGGCGGCGTATCGCCGGGCAGCGGCAGGCCGAGGGCGCGCGCCAGCCCCAGCGTGTGCAGCAGCAGCGCCGTCAGCACCACCACCGGCATGAGGATGCCGCCCGCCACGATGAAGCGGGGATTCCCCAGCGTGCGCCGTGCCCGGGCCGCGCCGAACAGCGCGATCAGGAGAAAACCGAGCACCGCCACGAACAGCACCAGCCCCCCGCCGAACAGCAGCCAGGCCAGTGTCGCCAGCCTCTCCCCATCCGGCCCGGCGGTGTCGAAGACATTCTGGCTGTTCATCGCAGCGTCACCAGGAAGGCGGCGAGGTGCCGCAGCTCCGCCTCGTCCAGCGGCGGCGCGGGCATGGCCGTGCGGGGCGCGATGGCGGCGGGGTCGCGCAGGAAGCGCAGCAGGTTGTCCGGCGTGTTCGGCAGCACGCCCGCGACGTAGCCGCGCCGCCCGAAGCCGTTCAGCGAGGGCCCCGCATGGCCCTGCGGCAGCCCGAAGCCCGGCACCACATGGCAGGCGGTGCAGCCCTGCGCGGCCAGGATGCGCCGGCCCTCCGCCGCATCGCCACCGGCCACGCGCGGCGGCGCGTCCTCGCCACAGGCCATCAGCAGCAGCGCCGCCGCCATCCCGAACCGCCTCACGGCGTGCGCAGCGAGGCGAACCAGAGCGCGACGGCGTCGATCTCCTCCTCGCTCATCCCCTTCGCGATGGCGGGCATCACGGCCAGCGCGCCGGGCCCGCGGGCATCATGCCTCCACAGGCGCAGCTGCAGCGCGGTGTAGCCCGCATACTGCCCGGCCAGGGCCGGCACGCCGGGCGGCCCGCCCTCCCCACGCGCCCCATGGCATTGCGCGCAGGCCACCACGCCGCGATCCGGCGCGCCCACCGCGTGCAGGGAGGCACCCATCTGCGTCACGCGCGCCGGTGGCGCCGGCGCGGCCGGGATGGGCGCGGTCTGCGCCGCGTACCAGGCCGCCACATCCTGCATCTGCCGGTCGGTCAGCCCGCGCGCGATGGGCGTCATCGCCCCGTTCGGCCGCTGCCCCGCCGCGTAATCCTGGAGCGCGCGATAGAGGTACCAGGCCGGCTGCCCGCCAAGGCGCGGGAAGGCGCCGCTGCCATCCCCCGCGCCATCGATGCCGTGGCAGGACACGCAGCTCCAGCCCGCCTCGCGCTCCCCGCCCACGGCCACCGCGCGGCCCGCCGCCGCATCGCCGGCCCAGGGCTGCGCCTGCTGCGGCGCGGGCCAGAGCGGCGCCATGCCGAAGCGTGGCGCCTGCTGCGCGGCCGCGCCGCCCGCGAGCAGCAGCGCCGCGGCGACCAGCCAGCGCCTCATCGCAGCACCCCCGTGCCCGGCGTCGCCGGCGCCTGGCGGACGCTGGCGAAGTAGAGCGAGACGGCATTGATGTCGTCATCCGACAGCCGCTTCGCGATCGCCGCCATGGCCTGGTGGGAGGCACCCTCCGCCGGGGCCTCTCCCTCCCGCCAGGCGCGCAGCCGCGCCGCCAGGTATTCCGCCGGCTGCCCCGCCAGGCGCGGATAGAGCGGCTGGATGCCGATCCCCGCCGGCCCGTGGCAGTTCTGGCAGGCCTGCACGCCGACATCCGCACCACCGGCCGCGGAGAGCACGCCGCCGCGCTGCAACAGCATGACATTGCCAAGCGGGCTTGCCTCCGCGGCCTTTACGGGCTGCGCGGCGTAATAGACGGAAACGTCGCGCCGCTGCTCCGGCGTCATCGCCGCCGCGATCGGGGACATCACCTCGTTCCGCCGCGCCCCGCTGGCATAGCGGTCGAGCTGCAGCAGCAGGTATTCCGCGCTCTGGCCCGCCAGCGCCGGGAACAGCGCCGCCTGCTGCCCCGCGCCATCGAAGCCGTGGCAGGAGAAGCAGGCCCCCTGCTGCCCCTGGCCGCCCGCGCCCGCCGCCACGGCGCGGCCGCTGGCCACCTGCTGCGGCGTGGCGTTGCTGCCCAGCAGCTCCTGCGCCGCCACGCCGCCCGCCAGCGCCAGCGCCAGCAACCCGACCGCGGCCCTCATGCCTGCACCAGCGGGCGCGGGTCGCGCATGTAGTCGTCGCGGATCGCCTTCGCGGCCCAGAGCGTCAGCGCCCCCACCGTGCCGGTCGGGTTGTAGCCGGGGTTGTGCGCGAAGACGGAGGACCCCATGACGAAGACGTTGTGCGCGTCCCAGCATTGCAGGTAGCGGTTCACCGCGCTGTCGCGGGGATTGGTGCCCATGATGGCGCCGCCCGTGTTGTGCGTGGTCTGGTAGGGCACGATGCTGTAGCGCCCGCTCCGCCGGCTGGCCTCCACCGTGCCGTTGCGGGGTGCGGCGATGACGCGCCCGATCTCCAGCGCCTTGTCCGTGACGAAATCCGCCATCAGCCGGTCATTCGCCGGGAAGTCGAAGGTCATGCGCAGCAGCGGATTGCCCAGGCTGTCCTTGTAGGTGGGGTCGAGGTCCAGGTAGTTGCCGCGATGCGGCATGGACGATCCGTGGACGGACAGCGACAGCGTCGAATTGTAGTGCCGCTTCACCGCCTGCTTCCACGCGGCACCCCAGCGCGGCGTGTCGGAGGGCACCGGGTGATGCTCGATCGGCCGCCCGCCGGTGGTATAGGCCGCGATGTAGCCGCCGCCGACGAAGCCGAGCCCGGCGTGGTCGAAATTCTCGCCGTTCCAGTCATTGACCGCGGCACCCAACGCGCCCGCGCCCATGTAGGGGTTGAGGCGCGTGCCCTCATCCATGAAGACCGAGACGCCGGCCATGGTCTGGTAGGTGTAGTTCTTGCCGACGCTGCCTTCGCCCGTCGCGGGATCATAGGGCTGGCCGATGCCGGACAGCAGCAGCAGCCGCGCATTGTGGTAGGCGAAGGCGCAGAGGATGACGAGGCCCGCGGGCTGGAACACCTCCCGCCCCCGCGCATCGATATAGGTCACGCCCGTCGCGCGCTTCGCCTGCGCGTCGTATTCCACCTTCGTCACGGTGCAGAGCGTGCGCAGCTCGAACTCGGGCTTGCCCATCAGCGCGGGGAAGACGCAGACCTGCGGGCTCGCCTTGGCGAAATGCTCGCAGCCGAAGCGTTCGCAGAAGCCGCAGGCGTTGCAGGGCTGCAGCTCGCAGCCATAGGGGTTGCGATAGGCGCGGCTGAGATTGGCCGTCGGCACGGGGAAGGGATGCGCGCCCACCTCCGCCGCCGCGCAGCTGAACAGCGCCGCCGCGTGCGGCTGCGGCATGGGCGGGTTCGGGAATTCGTCGCTGCGCGGCGCCTCGAAGGGGTCGCCGCCCGCCTGGATGGTGCCGCGCAGATTGCCGGCCTTGCCGCCGATGCCGCAGATCTTCTCGAAGCGGTCGTAATGCGGCTCCAGCTCCGCATAGGTGACGCCCCAATCCTGGATCGTCAGCCCATCCTGGATGATGTCGCGGCCGTAGCGCTGTTCCAGATGCGACTTCAGCACGAAGTCGCTTTCCTGGAAGCGCCAGGTCTGCCCGTTCCAATGCACGCCCGCGCCGCCCAGGTGATTGCCCGGCAGGAAGGAGCCGAGCTGCCGCACCGGCAGCGCCACCTCCGCGCCGTAGTTGCGGAAGGTCACCGTCTCCGTCGCCGGGTCCAGCATCAAGCCGTGCCGCACGGCGTAGCGCAGCTCGTCATGCATGGTGGGGGACTGGAAGTCCGGCACGGTCTGGCGCGGATGGCCGCGTTCCAGGCCGACGACGCGGTGGCCCGCATCCGTCAGCTCCTTCGCCAGCAGCGCGCCGGTCCAGCCCATGCCGACAAGGACGACATCAACCTCGGGAAGCCTGGTTGCCATGCTGCGTGCCCTCAGTGATGCGACATCGGCGTGGCGTTGTGCGCGTGCTCCGCGATGGCCTGCGCGATGCCGCGCGGCTGGCGGTCGAAGCGGAGGTTGTGGCGCCCCACCAGCTCCACATACCCCGCGAAGGGCCCGGGAAAGCCCACCAGCTTCCAGCCGATCATGCCGCGGTTGCCGCCATGGATCGGGTCGCTGAAGAAGCCCTCGATGGTGTTGGCCAGCAGCGTCTCGAAGAAGACGGCGGAGGGCACGGCCTCGAACGCCGCCTCGCCGGTCTCGATCTTCCGCAGCGCCTCGTCCTGCAGCCGGTGGTCGAGGTCCTGGAAGGCGCGGCCATAGCCCTGCCGCGTCCAGGCCGCGAAGGCGGGCAGGGCGGCGCGGTACAGCGCGGCCGGCGTGAAGGGCAGCTGGTAGCCCTGTTCCGGCGTGCCTTCCCGGAAGGGCCCCTGGCGGTACAGCCGGCTGCCCGTGCCGTAGCTGCCCGCCAGCTGCCGGTCGATGAATTCCGGCACGCCGGCCGCGATGGCGCCGGGGCTTTCGGGATCCGCCGGGATCAGCCGCTCCACCGCGGCCGAGACCATGGCGGCCTCGTCGCCCGTGAAGAACTCCCAGACATGCGGCGCCGGCGCGGGGGCGTGGGGTGCCGCCGGCTGCGCCTGCGCGGGCGCGACGAGCGGCGTCGCCGCCGCCGTGCCGCCCGCCAGCAGCAGGCCGCGGCGCGAAAGGTCGGGCTGGCTCATCGTGGCAGGTTCCTCACAGGCCGCTCTTGGAGCGGCATTCGGCCAGGGCGGGTTCGCGCAGGCCGGCGCAGACGGGGCCGAGCACGCGCTCCCGCCGGTCCGCGCCCTCGCGCACCGCGGGGGAGGGCGTGCGCGGGCCGCTGGCGCCGGTCGTGACCTCGTTGGTGGTCAGCACGCCGACGCTGACCGGGGCGCGGGAGGAGGCGCCCGGCGTCGCCGTCGTGTCGTCATTGCCCTGCGCCAGCGCCAGGCCCGGCGCCATCAGCAGCGCGAGGGCGAGCGTCGCGGGCTTCAGCAGCCGCGCCATGCCGGCGGCCAGCACCACGCCCAGCAGCAGCCCGCCCGGCACCCACATCAGCAACCCGCCGAGCTGCTGGTCCTCCAGCGCCGTCAGCCCCCAGGGCAGCGTCACCCCATCCGCATGCGCGGCGTAGAGCGCGCGGGGCGCGAAAGTCAGCAGCGCGCCCAGCACGCCCATCTGGATGGCGGTGACCAGCCCCGCCAGCGCCGCGCCCTCCGGCCGCCCGCGCAGCAGCGCGGCCCAGAGCCAGGTGGCGCTGCCGAGCAGCGTGGCATGCATGGCCCAATAGGCGATGCCATCGGGCGCGAAGGTGGCGGCATAGGCGATGGGCGCGTGCCAGAACCACAGCGCGGCGGCGAAGGCGAAGGCCGGCAGCGCGGTGCCGATCGGCCCGCCGCGCGCGAAGGCCGTGGCCAGCAGCGGCGCCGCCACCAGCGCCACCAGCAGGTGCTGGCCCGACCGCGCGGCGAAGAGCGCGACGGACAGGTTGCAGAGCGGCGAGACCAGCGCCGCCGCCAGCACCGCCCAGCCCAGCAGCGGCAGCGCCGCGCGCCGGGGCGAAGCGGCCAGCGTGCCGAGCGCCCCCGCCGCCAGCAGCGTGATCAGCACGGGGTCGAGGTTCCAGCCGGCCGCGCCGGGCAGCGGCGCCGTGCCGCAATAGGGTATGCCCGCCATGCCTCGCCCCTTGTCGCCTCAGGGGGGCAACGGGGGCGACGCGGCATGGTTGCGACGGTTTCGGCGCGGCGCGATCACGCCGCGTTCAGTGGTGAAGAGTCTTGTTCAGCCCGGTGGACCGTAGAGCGCCATGCCATCCGCGCCGCGCATCCTCACCAGCCGCCCGCGCGCCACCAGCCAGTTGAGATGCGCGAGCCCCTCGCCGATGACGAAGAGCATCTGGTCCATGTCGTAGTCCCGCTGGAACATGAGGCGGGAGGCCTCATAGGCCGTGCGCGGCGTGGCGCAGATCGCCTCCAGCAGCGCCAGGCGTTCCGCGTGATGCGCGGCCAGAACCCGGATGCGGTCATGCAGCCCGAGGAAGGGATCGCCATGCGATGGCAGCACCAGCGTATCCGCGGGCAGCGCCAGCAGGTGATGGTTGCTGTCCAGGAAATCGGCCAGCGGATCGGCCTCCGGCTCCGGCGGGAAGACGCCGACATAGGGGGAGATGCGCGGCAGCACCTGGTCCGCCGCGATCAGCACGCCGCCGGCGGGATCATGCAGCAGCATCATCTCCGGCGCATGCCCGCCGCCGCGATGCAGCGTCCAGTCCCCATCGCCCACGCGCAGCGCCTGG
The DNA here is from genome assembly GCF_016805305.1 of Falsiroseomonas ponticola. GTDB lineage: Bacteria > Pseudomonadota > Alphaproteobacteria > Acetobacterales > Acetobacteraceae > Falsiroseomonas > Falsiroseomonas ponticola. The sequence goes on from NZ_JAERQN010000009.1 coordinate 16,147, forward strand.
CCGGCGGCGATGCGGCGGTGATGCAGCGGCAAGGGCACCACATCCGGCCGGTAGAAGGGCCGCCGCGCCAGCAGGTGGCGCAGGTAGTCGGCCGGCGCGCCCGCGGCCTCCCCCAGCGCCGCCTGCTCGGCCAGCAGCGTCGCCGGCGCCTCCAGCAGCAGCAGGCGCGCCTGCAGGTATTCGGTGCGGGCCATCAGCAGGGGCGCGCCGAAGCGTTCGCACACCCAGCCCGCCAGGCCCACATGGTCGGCGTGGAAATGCGTGATGAGCACGCGGGTGACGGGCAGGCCCCCCAGCGCCGTGGCGAAGACGGAATCCCAGGCCAGCCGCGTGCCCGGACGGTCGATCCCCGCATCCACCAGCAGCCATCCCGCGCCATCGCGCAGCAGCCAGCAGTTCACATGCCAGGGCGGGCCATCCAGCGGCATGCGCACCCACAGCAGGCCGGGCCGGATCGCCGCCACCTGCCCGGGGCCGGGGGGCGCGGGCAAGGGGGTCGCGTGGTCGTCGCTGCGGGGATCGGTCATGGGTCGCCGATGCCTAACGCCCCGCGGCGGCGGCGGCCATCCCGCCCGCGCCGGCGCGCGGGCGCGGCGCCGCCTTCAACACCGCCCGGTAGCCCCATGCCTTCCCACTGTTTCAGCCACATGCGCCCTTGCGTCCCGCGCCGCGCCCCTCCATGAATGCAGGCAGCGCACGGCGGGCATGCGCCGGGGGCATCCCGATCGGGGAACCGATCGACGCCTCCCGGGGCCTCACGACCTCGTCCGGCGCACAGGGGCAATGGGAGGCGTTCGAGGGTGTCCGACACGATCCTCGAGACCGAGGGAATGACGAAGGAGTTCCGCGGCTTCGTCGCGGTCAGCGACGTGCGCCTGCAGGTGAAGCGGGGCACGATCCACGGACTCATCGGCCCCAACGGCGCGGGCAAGACCACCTGCTTCAACCTGCTGACGAAGTTCCTGCCGGTGACGCGCGGGAAGATCAGCTATGAGGGGCGGGACATCACCAACCTGAAGCCGGCGGATATCGCGCGCCTCGGCCTGGTGCGCTCCTTCCAGATCTCGGCGGTCTTCCCCCACCTGACGGTGCTGGAGAATGTGCGCCTCGCGCTGCAGCGCGCGCGGGGCAATTCCTTCGATTTCTGGCGGCCCGAATCCCTGCTGAAGCGCTACGACAACCGCGCGCTGGAACTGCTGGAGGATGTCGGCCTGACCGCCTATGCCCGCCACAATGCGGGCGAGCTGCCCTATGGCCGCAAGCGCGCGCTGGAGATCGCGACCACGCTCGCGCTCGAGCCCACCATGATGCTGCTCGATGAACCGACCGCCGGCATGACGCATGACGACGTGGACCGCATCGTGGCGCTGGTGAAGCGCGTGGCCGCCGGGCGCACCGTGCTGCTGGTGGAGCACAACCTGAAGGTCGTCGAGGGTCTCTGCGACACCATCACCGTGCTGGCGCGCGGCAGCGTGCTGGCGCAGGGCGACTACGCGACGGTGTCGCGCAACCCGGAAGTCCAGGCCGCCTATCTCGGCACCGATCCCGGCATCGCGGGGGGCACCGCCCATGGCTGAGGCCACCACCATCGACCGCCCCGCCGCCAATGGCGGCCCCTCTGGCACCGCCATGCTGGAGGTGCGCAACCTCGAGGCCTGGTACGGCGAAAGCCATGTCCTGCACGGCATGTCGATCGACATCCGGCAGGGGGAGGTCGTGACGCTGCTCGGCCGCAACGGCGCGGGCAAGACCTCCACGCTGCGCGCCATCATGGGCCTCACCGGCCGCCGCGCGGGCTCCATCAGGTTCGAGGGGCAGGAGACGATCGGCCTGCGCCCCGACCTCATCGCCCGCGCCGGCATCGCCTATTGCCCGGAGGAGCGCGGCATCTTCGCCTCCCTCGACGTGACGGAGAACCTGATGCTGCCGCCGGTGATCGCGCCGGGCGGGCTGAGCATCGAGGAGATCTACACCCTCTTCCCCAACCTCAAGGAACGCGCGCGCAGCCAGGGCACCAAGCTCTCGGGTGGCGAACAGCAGATGCTCGCCATCGCGCGCATCCTGCGCACCGGCGCGCGGCTGCTGCTGCTGGACGAGCCCTCGGAGGGCCTGGCCCCCGTCATCGTCCAGCAGATCGGCGCCATGATCCGCAACATCAAGCAGCGCGGCTTCACCGTGCTGCTGGTGGAACAGAACTTCCGTTTCGCGCAGACCGTCGCGGACCGGCACTATGTCGTCGAACACGGGCGCGTCGTGGACGAGGTCGCGAACCATGAGCTGACCGCCAGCCTCGACCGCCTGCACGAATACCTGGGCGTTTGAACCCCGGGCCGCCGGACCATCAGGACACCAACGGAGGAAGCAGCAATGAGCCTTGACCGTCGTTCCATCATCAAGGGCGCCGTGGGCGCCGCCACCCTGCCGGCGCTGGGTGGCCTGCCCTATCGCAGCGCCCGCGCGCAGGCGGCCAACACCATCCGCATCGGCGTGCTGAACGACCAGTCCGCCCTGTATCGCGACATCTCCGGCCCGGGCTCCACCCATGCCGTGCAGATGGCGGTGCGCGAATCCGGCATCACGCAGCGCGGCATCAACGTGGAAGTCGTGCAGGCGGACCACCAGAACCGCCCCGATGTCGGCTCCACCGTCGCCCGCCAGTGGTACGACCAGAACGGCGTCGACGTGATCGTCGATGTGCCGACCTCCTCCGTGGCGCTGGCCGTCAGCACCATCACGCGGGAGAAGAACAAGCTCTTCATCAACTCCGGTGCCGCCACCTCGGACCTCACGGGCCCGGCCTGCTCCCCCAACACCATCCACTGGACCTACGACACCTACATGCTCGGCAAGGGCACGGGTGGCGCCATGGTGGCCGCGGGCGGCCGCACCTGGTTCTTCATCACGGCGGACTACGCCTTCGGCCATGCGCTGGAGCGTGACACGACCGCCTTCGTCAACGCCGCCGGCGGCCGCGTGCTGGGCGGCGTGCGCACGCCCTTCCCGGGCACCACGGACTTCTCCTCCTTCCTCCAGCAGGCGCAGCGCTCCCGCGCCAACGTCATCGGCCTGGCCAATGCGGGCGGCGATACGATCAACTCCATCAAGCAGGCGGCGGAATTCCGCATCACCCGCGGCGGCACCAAGCTCGCGGGCCTGCTGGTCTTCGTGACCGACGTGCATTCGCTCGGCCTCGAAGTGGCGCAGGGCCTGGTGGTGACGGAAAGCTTCTACTGGGACCTGAACGACCGCACCCGCGCCTTCACCCAGCGCCTCGGCCAGATGCCGGGCAACCTCCGCCCCTCCATGGTGCAGGCCGGCTGCTATTCCGGCGTGCTGCACTACCTGAAGGCGGTGGCGGACATGGGCGTCGCGGCCGCCAAGGCCAGCGGCGCGGAAGCCGCCAACCGCATGAAGGCGATGCCCACCAGCGACGACGCCTTCGGCGAGGGCACGATCCGCGCCGATGGCCGCAAGATCCACCCGGCCTACCTGTTCGAGGTGAAGACCCCGGCCGAGAGCCGCGGCGCCTGGGACTACTACAAGCTGATCTCGACGATCCCGGCGAACGAGGCCTTCCGCCCGCTGACGGAAGCCGCCTGCCCGCTGGTCCGTTCCTGATCCTGCCCGCCCCGGGGGCCGCAACCCCCGGGGCTTCCTGACCGACCACGAAGCGGGGCGCGCGCCGAGGCATGGAAGACCTGCTGTTCGAGATCCAACTGGCCATGCCGCAGGTCATCCTCGGCGTGATCAACGGCGCCTTCTACGCGCTGCTGTCGCTTGGCCTTGCCGTCATCTTCGGCATGCTCAACGTCATCAACTTCGCGCATGGCGCGCAGTTCACGCTCGGCGCCTTCGTCGCCTGGATGCTGCTGTCCTGGCTCGGCATCGGCTACTGGCCGGCGCTGATCATCGCGCCGCTCATCGTGGGCGCCATCGGCGTCGCGATGGAACGGGCGATGATCTCCCGATTGTATCGCATCGACCATCTCTACGGCCTGCTGCTGACCTTCGGCTGCGCGCTCGTCATCGAAGGGGTGCTGCGCAACAATTTCGGCTCCTCCGGCCAGCGCTACGCGCCGCCGCGGGAATTCGGCGCGCTCGACCTCGAACTCGGCGACTTCTTCCTGCCGGGCTATCGCGTCTGGGTGCTGATCGCCGCCACCACCGTCTGCCTGGCCACCTGGCTGGTCATCGAGAAGACCAAGGTCGGCAGCTACCTGCGCGCCGCCACGGAACGCCCGCAGCTGGTCCAGGCCTTCGGCATCAACGTCCCCCTGATGATGACGCTGACCTATGGCGCGGGCGTCGCGCTGGCCGCCTTCGCGGGCGTGCTGGCCGCGCCGATCTATTCGGTCAGCCCCGCCATGGGCGCCAACTTCATCATCACCGTCTTCGCCGTCGTCGTCATCGGCGGCATGGGCTCCATCGCGGGCTCCATCGTCACGGGCTTCATGCTCGGCCTCATCCAGGGCATCACGGAGGTGTTCTGGCCCGAGGCCTCGCAGACCGTCGTCTTCGTCATCATGGCCGTGGTGCTGCTGACGCGCCCCGCCGGCCTGTTCGGGAGGGCCTGACCATGGCCGAGGGCAGCATCGCCACCGCGTCCCCCGGCGCGCCCCCTGCCGTGGACCAGGAAGTCTTCTTCGGCTTCACCCGCCCGCAGGCGGCGGCCTTCCTGGCGCTGGTCGTCATCGTCCTGGCCAGCCCCTTCGTGGTCTATCCCTTCTTCCTGATGAAGCTGCTCTGCTTCGCGCTCTTCGCCTGCGCCTTCAACCTGCTGATCGGCTATGTCGGGCTGCTGAGCTTCGGCCACGCCGCCTATTTCGGCATGGGCGCCTATGTCAGCGGCTATGCCGCCAAGGCCTGGGGCGTCACGCCGGAAGTGGCCATCCTGCTGGGCGGCGCCACCGGCGCGCTGCTCGGCATTCCCTTCGGCTGGCTCGCCATCCGCCGCACCGGCATCTACTTCGCCATGATCACGCTGGCCCTGGCGCAGATGGTCTATTTCTTCTGCGTCCAGGCCCCCTTCACCGGCGGCGAGGACGGCATCCAGGCCATCCCGCGCGGCCACCTCTTCGGCATCTTCGACCTGAACAGCGACTTCGCCATGTACTGGGTGGTGGCCGGCGTCTTCCTCGGCGGCTTCCTCCTCATCCACCGCGTCGTCCATTCGCCCTTCGGCCAGGTGCTGAAGGCGATCCGGGACAATGAACCGCGCGCCATCTCGCTGGGCTACCGCACGGATGACTACAAGCTGATGGCCTTCGTGCTCTCCGCCGGCATCGCCGGCCTGGCCGGCGCGGTGAAGGCGCTGGCCATGAAGATCGCGACCTTGACCGATGTCCTCTGGACGATGTCGGGAGAGGTCGTGCTGATGTCCCTCGTCGGCGGCCTCGGCACCATCTTCGGCCCGGTCGCGGGCGCGGCCGTCATCGTCACCATGCAGACCTACCTGGCGGAATTCGGCGCCTGGGTGCTGGTGATCCAGGGCGTCATCTTCATCGCCGCCGTGCTGGCCTTTCGCCGCGGCCTGGTGGGGGAGATCGGCAACCTCCTCAAGGTCAAGCTGTAGGTCCCGTCACTTTACAGTGATGGTTAAGGGTTTCGGCATGATCGTGCATCCCGCTTCACTGGGGTGCACGTCATGTCGCGACTGTTCCGGGGTCTCGCCGCGCGGATCCAGATCGTCCTGGTCCTGCTGTCGCTCTGCGGCGTCGGCGGCGGCTTCACCGCCCTCTACATCGTCAACGACTACAACGACGATGTGGAGGAGATGGCCGTCGCGCTCGCCCGCGCGCGCCTGACCGCGCAGCTGGACGGCCAGGTCTTCGCCGCGGTGATGGAAAGCCGCGGCCTCTACCTCAGCAAGGACATGGCGGAGGTCAACCGCTTCGCCGCCGGCCTGCGCCGCCACCTCGCCAACCTCGACCGCCACCTGCGGGAGCTGGAGGCGAAGACCCCGCCCGGCGATCCCACCGTCACGCCCGTCGCCGCCTCGCTCCGCGAATTCATGCGCTTCCGGGAGGAGATGGTGAGGGTCGCGCTGGTGGAAGGCGCGGCCGGGGCCGATCGCCTCGGCAACAACGAAGCCAACCGCACCGCCGTGAACCGCGCGCTGGATGCCGCGACCCAGCGCTTCATGGCGGAAGCGGATGCGCTGACGGCGGGCATCAAGGCGCATGGCAGCACGCTCGGCCTGACGGCGCTGCTCGTCATCGGCGGGCTCTCCGCCCTGGCCGGCATCCTCGCCACCCTGCTGCTGCGCCGCCAGGTCATCCGCCCGCTCTCCCGCCTCACCGGCGCGATGGGGGAGATCGCGGAAGGCCGGCTCGACATCGCCGTGCCGGAAGCCGCGCGGCGCGACGAGATCGGCGCCATGGCCGCGGCGCTGGAGGTGCTGAAGCGCCGCAGCCAGGACGCCGTCCGCCTGCGCGCGGAACAGGACGCCATGCGCGAAGCCGCCCATGCCGCGGAAACCCGCTCCCTCCGCGCCATGGCGGACCGGGTGGAGGCCGAGGCCCGCACGGCGGCGGAGGCGATGAGCCACCAGGTCACGCTGGTTGCCGCGGATGCGGAAGCGATGAGCACCCGCGCCGCCGTCGCCGCCACCGCCACCGCGGAACTCGGCGCCGCCGCCCGCGCCGTGCTGCAGGATGCCGAGAACGGCGCCGCCGCGACCGGGCAGATGACCGCCAGCATCCGCAGCATCGCCGGCCAGGTGGAAGCCGCCGCCGCCGCCACCGGCCGCGCGGTGCGGGAGACGGAGGAAGGCACGAAGGCCATCGCCGGCCTGCAGCAGGCGGTGGCGCGCATCGGCGACGTGGCGCGGCTGATCGGCGACATCGCCGGCCAGACCAACCTCCTCGCCCTCAACGCCACCATCGAGGCCGCCCGCGCCGGAGAGGCCGGCAAGGGCTTCGCCGTGGTGGCGTCGGAGGTGAAGTCGCTCGCGACCCAGACCGCCCGCAGCACGGAGGAGATCGCCCGCCACATCCAGGATGTCGGCGCCGCGACGGAAGCCGCGGTCGGCGCCGTGCGGGCCACGCTCGGCACCATCGCGGAGCTGGACGGCATCGCGGGCAGCATCGCCGCCGCCATGACGCAGCAGCAGGCCGCCACCACCGGCATCGCCCGCACCGTCTCCGCCACCGCCGATGCCGCGCGGGACATGGCCGGGCGCATCGCCTCGATCGGGGAGGCGAGCCGGGAGCTCGGCGACCGCGCCGCCACGGTGAACGGCGCCGCGGCCAGCGTGGCGGATGGCATGGGCGCGCTGCGCCGCGCACTGGTGGAAGCGGTGCGCGGATCGGGCGATGCGGTGGACCGGCGCGACGCGCCACGCTTCGCCACCGGCCTGCCGGCCGTGCTGCGCGCCGCCGGCCGCGTGCATGCCGTGCGGGTGGACAACGTCGCCACCGGCGGCGCCGCGCTGCGGGGCGCGCCGCCGCTGCCCGCGGGCATGGCGGTGGAGCTGGACATGCCCGCCATCGGCCGCGCCATGCCCGCCCGCGTGCTGGGGGCGGAGGACGGGGTGCTGCGCCTGGCCTTCGCCACCCCGCTGGAGGATGCCGGAAGCCTCGCCGCCTGACCGCGGGCGTTGGTGGATGCCGACGCCTGGGGCAGCTTGTCCGGTCCTTGGGCAGATTCCTGCCCCGTGACGCGCCAAGGTCCTGGGATACAGGCTTGCGTCCCCGCAAGTCTGTGTCACATGACCGGGCATGACCTGGTCCATCCTTGCGCGAGACGCGGCGACGGGCGAACTCGGCGTCGCCGTGGCCAGCCGCTTCCTGGCCGTGGGGGCGCTCTGTCCCCGGGTGGAAGGCGGCGTCGGCGCCGCCGCCACCCAGGCACTGGTGAACCCCTGGATCGCGCCCCGCGCCCTGGCCGGCTTCAAGGCGGGGCAGGGGGCGGAGCAGGCGCTGGCCTCCCTGATCGAGGCCGATGCCGGCCGCGCCACCCGCCAGGCCCATCTGCTCTCCGCCGATGGCCGCAGCGCGCAACACACCGGCGCCGATTGCATCGGCTGGTGCGGCCATGTCGCGGCGCCCGATGTCTCCGTCGCCGGCAACATGCTGGCCGGCCCGCAGGTGATCGCGGCGACGCGCGACGCCTTCCTGGGCAGCGCGGGCCTGCCCCTGGCCGAGCGCCTGATGCTGGCCATGGAAGCCGGGGAGGCAGCGGGCGGCGACAAGCGCGGCCGGCAATCCGTCGCGCTGCAGGTCGCCTCCGATGGCCCGATCCCGGACCTCGACCTGCGCGTCGATGACCATGCGGATCCGCTGGCGGAGCTTCGCCGGATCTACCGCGTCTGGCACGGCTATACGCGCCATTTCCGGCGCTTCCTGCCCAGCGTAGACCAGTGGGGCGCCGACCACCCCGGCGTCTTCGACCGCGCCGTGATCCAGGCCGCCATCGCGGCCGCGCAGGCGGAGCAGGAATAGTGGCCGACCCCGTCCTCGAACTCCGCGACGTCACCGTCAGCTTCCCGACCGATCGTGGGCTGCTGCGCCCGGTCGATGGCGTCAGCTTCGCCGTGGCGCCCGGCCGCACCACCGCCGTGGTCGGCGAAAGCGGCTGCGGCAAATCCGTCACCGCGCTCGCCATCATGGGCCTGCTGCCCGGCGGCGGCCGCATCGGCGGCTCCATCCGCCTGGCGGGGCGGGAGGTCTCGACCCTGACGCCGGAGGAATGGCGCGGCAAGCGCGGCGGCGAGATGGCGATGGTGTTCCAGGAGCCGATGACGAGCCTGAACCCCGCCTTCACCGCCGGCGAACAGGTGGCGGAGGCGCTGCGCATCCACCAGAAGCTGGACCCCAAGGCCGCCTTCGACCGCGCGGTGGAGATGCTGGCCCGCGTCCGCATCCCCGATGCCGCGCGCCGCGCCCGCCAGTATCCGCACCAGCTTTCCGGCGGCATGCGCCAGCGCGTGATGATCGCCATGGCGCTGGCCTGCAAGCCGCGGCTGCTCATCGCCGATGAGCCCACCACCGCGCTCGACGTCACGGTGCAGGCGCAGATCCTCGCTTTGATCGACGAGCTGAAGCGGGAGACGGGAACGGCTGTCGTGCTCATCACCCATGACCTCGGCGTGGTCGCGGACCATGCGGATGATGTCGTGGTGATGTATGCCGGCCGCGTCGCCGAACGCGCGCCGGCGGAGCAGCTCTTCGCCGCCCCCCAGCACCCCTACACCATCGGCCTGCTCGGCGCCGCGCCGAAGCTGGAAGGCGGCGCCGCCCGCCTGGCCAGCATCGAGGGCACGGTCCCGGACCTGCTGCATCCCCCGCCCGGCTGCCGCTTCGCCGCCCGCTGCCCCTTCGCGCTGGAGAAGTGCCGGCAGGAGGCACCGCCCATCGCCGCCGTGCTGCCGGGGCATGAGGTCGCCTGCTGGCGCGCCCCGCTCGACACGCTGCTGGAGAACGCCGCGTGAGCGCGGCGATGCTGGAGAACGCCGCGTGACCGCGGCGATATTGGCGAAACGCCGCGTGAGCGCGGCGATATTGGCGAAACGCCGCGTGAGCGCGGCGATGCTGGAGAACGCCGCGTGACCGCGCCGATGCTCGAACTCCGCGACGTCGCCCGCGCCTTCCCGGTGCGGGACGCGCTCGGCCGCTCCAGGGGCGCGGTGCGCGCCGTGGATGGCGTCTCGCTCAGCGTGCCGCGCGGCAGCGTGCTCGCCATCGTGGGCGAGTCGGGCTGCGGAAAGTCCACCCTCGGCCGCCTGGCCCTGCGGCTGATCGAGCCCGACTCAGGAAACATCCTGTTCGAGGGCGAGGACCTTCGCGGCCTTTCCGCCGCCGCGCTGCGCGCCCGGCGCCGCGACATGCAGCTGATCTTCCAGGACCCCTTCGCCAGCCTCGATCCGCGCATGACGGTGGAGCAGGCGGTGGCGGAGCCGCTCCGCCTGCACGGCATCGTCCCGCGCGCGAAGGAGCGTGACCGGGTGGCGGAACTGCTCTCCCGCGTCGGGCTCCGGCCCGAACTCGCGCGGCGCTGGCCGCATGAATTCTCCGGCGGCCAGCGCCAGCGCATCGCCATCGCGCGCGCGCTCGCCTCCGGCCCCAAGCTGATCGTCGGTGACGAACCCGTCTCCGCGCTCGACGTCTCCGTGCAGGCGCAGGTCATCAACCTGCTGCAGGACCTCATCCGCGAACTCGGCCTGACCTTCGTGCTGATCAGCCACGACCTCGGCGTGGTGCGCCACATCGCGGATCGTGTCGCCGTCATGTATCTCGGCCGCATCGTGGAGGAAGGGCCCGCCGCCGAGGTATTCTCGAATCCGAAGCACCCCTACACCCGCGCGCTGCTGGCCGCCGTGCCGGGCCAGGGGCACAGCAGGGGCGCCGCCGCGCTGCTGGAAGGCGATGCGCCGAGCCCGATCAACCCGCCCTCCGGCTGCCGCTTCCGCACGCGCTGCCCGCATGCCGAGGCGATCTGCGCGGCGGAAATCCCGCCCCTGGCGGATCACGGACACCGCGCCGCCTGCCACCTGCAGGCGCAACTGCCCTCCGCCATCGCGCGCCATGAACGCGATGCCGGGGGCGAACGCCTGAAGCGCCTGCAAGCCTTCTTCAGCGACCAGAAAACGGGAGAATGACGGCAATGATCCGCAAGACCCTCGCCATGGGCTTCCTCGCCCTGGCCGCGCTGTCCGCCGCGCCGGCGGCGCAGGCGCAGAACATCCGCATCGGCCTGCGGGAAGACCCCGACATCCTCGACCCGACGCTGGCCCGCACCTTCGTCGGCCGCATCGTCTTCGCCGGCCTCTGCGACAAGCTCTTCGACATCAACGACAAGCTGGAAATCGTCCCCCAGCTCGCCACCGGCTACCGGTGGGAGGATCCGCTCAGCCTGCTGATCACCATCCGCCAGGGCGTGAAGTTCCACGATGGCGATCCGATGACGGCGGAGTCCGTCGTCTATTCGCTGAACCGCCACCTGACGATGCAGGGCAGCTTCCGCCGCGGCGAGATCAATTCCATGACGGGGGCGGAGGTCGTGGACCCGCAGACCGTCCGCATCCGCCTGCGCGAGCCCTTCGCGCCCTTCGTCTCCCAGCTCACCGACCGCGCCGGCATGATCGTGAGCCCCCGCGCGGCGGAGGCCGCCGGCCGCAACTTCGGCAACCGCCCCGTCTGCGCCGGCCCCATGCGCTTCGTGGAACGCGTGGCGCAGGACCGCATCGTGCTGGAGCGTTTCCCGGACTACTGGGACGCCGGCCGCATCCACCTCAACCGCGTGACCTACCTGCCCATCCCGGACAACACGGTCCGCCTCGCCAACCTGCAATCCGGCTCGCTGGAGCTGGTGCAGACGATCGAGCCCGATGACCTCCGCCAGGTGAACCGCAACCCGCGGCTCCGCGTCAGCGTGTCCGACGAACTCGGCTACCAGGGCATCACCATCAACATCGGCAACGGCGCCCGCGCGCAGACGCCGATGGGCCAGAACCCGCGGGTGCGGGAGGCCTTCGAACTCGCCATCGACCGCGCCGCCATCAACCAGGTGGTCTATGAGGGCCAGTACACGCCGACCGCCCAGGCCGTGCCCCCCTCCAACCCCTTCCACGCCCGCTCCATCCAGCCGGAGGCCCGCAACGTCGCCCGCGCCCGCCAGCTGCTGGCGGAGGCCGGCATCCGCACGCCCGTGCCGGTGGAGATGACGGTCCCGAACAACCCCGATCTCCGCCAGGTGGCGGAGGTGATCCAGGCCATGGTGCGCGAGGCCGGCTTCGAACTCCGCATCAACGCGATGGAGTTCGCCTCCTCCCTCCAGGCCGCGACGCGGGGCGACTTCGAGACCTATCTCCTCGCCTGGTCCGGCCGCGCCGACCCCGATGGCAATACCTGGACCTTCATCCACACCCAGGGCCCGCAGAATGACGGCAAGTATTCCAACCCCGAGGTGGATCGCCTGCTGAACGAGGCGCGGGTGGAGACCGACACGGCGAAGCGCCTCGCCCTCTATGAACGCATGTGGCAGATCAGCCTGCGGCAGGACCGCCACCGCATCTATCTCTGGCACCGCAAGAACATCGTCGGCCACTCCACGCGCCTGACGGGCTTCGTGCCGGTGCCGGACGGGCTGATCCGCCTGCAGGGCCTGCGCTTCAACTGAGGAGACGGCCGATGCGCGGCGTCCTCGCCTTCCTCGCGATGCTGGCGGCGGCGCAGGCCGCCGTCGCGCAGCCGCTGCGCATCGGCCTGAAGGACGATCCCGATATCCTGGACCCGACGCTGGCGCGCACCTTCGCCAGCCGCACGGTCTTCATCGGGCTCTGCGACAAGCTCTTCGACGTGAACGACAGGCTGGAACTCGTCCCCCAGCTCGCCACCGGCTGGTCCTGGCAGGACCAACGCACGCTCCGCATCACGCTCCGCCCCGGCGTCACCTTCCATGACGGCAGGCCGATGGATGCGGAGGCCGTTCGCCAGTCGCTCCATCGCCACCTGACCATGCAGGGCAGCTTCCGCCGCGGCGAACTCACCAACCTCCAGGCGATCGAGGTGGTGGATGCGCAGACCGTGCTGCTCCGCCTCGACGCCCCCTCCGGCGCCTTCCTCTCGCAGCTCTCCGACCGCGCCGGCATGATCCTGAGCCCCGCGGCCATCGAGGCCTCGGGCCGCGATTTCGGCCGCGCCCCGGTCTGCGCCGGCCCCTTCCGCTTCGTGGAGCGGATCGCGCAGGACCGCATCGTCCTCGACCGTTTCCCGGGCTACTGGGACGCCGGCCGCATCCACATCCCGCGCGTGACCTTCCAGGCCATCCCGGACAACACCGCGCGCCGCGCGAACCTCCAGGCCGGCGCGCTGGATGTGGCGATGCAGATCGAGCCGGACGACGTCCCCGCGCTCCGCCGCAATGCGCGCCTCCGCATCGCCCAGGCCGAGGAACTCGGCTACCAGGTCATCACCTTCAACCTCGGCAACGGCCCGCGTTCCCGCACGCCGCTCGGCCAGGATGCGCGGGTGAGGGCGGCCTTCGAGGCCGCGATCGACCGCCAGGCCATCAACCAGGTGGTCTATGGCGGGCAATACACGCCGACGGTCCAGGCCGTGCCGCCCGCCTCCGCCTACCACCTCCGCAGCATCGGCCCTGTGCCGGGGCGCGACCTCGACCGCGCCCGCGCCCTGCTGCGCGAAGCCGGCGCCACCACGCCCATCCCCGTCGCGCTGACCGTGCCGAACAGCCCCGACCTCCGCCAGGTCGGGGAGATGATCCAGGCCATGGTGCGCGACGCCGGCTTCGACCTGCGCCTGAATGCGATGGAATACGCCTCCGGCCTCGCCGCCTCGAACCGCGGCGACTTCGAGGCGTCCCTGACGGCCTGGTCCGGCCGCCCCGACCCCGATGGCAACATCTACCACGGCGCCCATAGCCGCGGCGCCACCAACGAGGGCAAGTACGCCGACCCCGAGGTGGACCGCCTGCTGGACGAAGCGCGGGCGGAGACCGACCCGCCGAAGCGCCTCGCGCTCTACGACGCCGCCTGGCGCATCGCCATCGGGCGCGACCGCAGCCGCATGTATCTCTGGCACCGCATGAACATCACCGCCTATGCCGCGCGCCTGCGCGGGTTGCAGGCGCATCCCGACGGCCTGGTCCGCTTCCAGGATGTCCGCCTTGACTGAAAGGAACGCCTGACGATGTGGGCCTGGCTCCTGCGACGCCTCGGGCAGATCATCCCGACGCTCATCATCCTCTCCTTCATGATCTTCGGCCTGCAGCAGCTGATGCCCGGCGACCCCGCGCTGATCCTGGCGGGCGAGGAGCGCGGCGACCCGCTGGTGCTGCAGCAGATCCGGGAGGAGCTGAAGCTCGATCGCCCGATCATCGAGCAGTACCTCTACTGGGTCGGCAATGTGGTGCAGGGGGATTTCGGCTTCTCCTGGCGCATCCGCATGCCGGTGACGGACCTCATCCTCCAGAAGCTGCCGGTGACGATCCAGCTCGCCACCATGTCCTTCCTCATCGCCATCGTCATCGGCGTGCCGCTCGGCATCCTCTCCGCCGTGAAGCGCGACACCGCCACGGACTGGGCGGCCAACGGCATCGCGCTGTTCGGCATCTCCACGCCGAATTTCTGGCTCGGCATCATGATGATCCTGCTGTTCAGCGTGGAGCTGGGCTGGCTGCCGCCCTCGGGCTACGTGCCGTTGTGGGAGGACCCGATCCAGTCGCTGGCCACCACCATCATGCCCGCCTTCGTGCTCGGCACCGGCGTCGCCAGCGTGCTGATGCGCCACACCCGCGCCGCGATGCTGACGGCACTGAGCCAGGACTACATCCGCACCGCCCGCGCCAAGGGCGTGGCGGAAAAGACCGTCGTGCGCCGCCACGCGCTGCGCAACGCGCTGATCCCGGTCGTCACCCTCGGCACCATCGAATTCGGCCGGCTGCTGGCGGGTGCCGTGCTGACGGAGCAGATCTTCACCATCCCGGGCTTCGGCAAGCTGGTCGTCGATGCCGTCTTCAACCGGGACTATCCGGTGGTGCAGGGTGTGGTGCTGGCCACCGCGCTGATCTTCGTCCTCCTCTCCCTCATCGCCGACATCCTCTACATGGCGATCAACCCGCGCCTGAGGCAGGCATGAGCACCACCACCGCCACCGGCGCGCCGGCGCTGGAGAAGGGCCAGTCCCCCGCCCGCCGCGCCATCCGCCGCTTCTTCCGCCACAAGCTCGCGGTGGCGGGCCTCATCGTCGTGGTCGCCTTCGTGCTGATCGCGGCGCTCGCCCCCTGGATCGCGCCCTATGACCCCATCGCGACCAGCTGGTCCCGCATCCGCAAGCCGCCCTCCGAACTCCACTGGTTCGGCACGGATGAGAATGGGCGGGACGTGCTGTCGCGCATGATCTGGGGCGCGCGCGCCTCCCTCATGGCCGGCGTCATCTCCGTGCTCGGCGCGGTGCTGATCGGCGTGCCCATCGGCCTGCTGGCGGGCCTCGCGGGCGGCTGGGTGGATGCGACGATCTCCCGCATCGCGGACGCCATGCTCTCCGTCCCCTTCCTGATCCTGGCGATCGCGCTGGCCGCCTTCCTCGGCCCGGCGCTGGAGAATGCGATGATCGCCATCGCCATCACCGCCAGCCCCGTCTTCGTCCGCCTGGCGCGCGGTATGGCGCTGGATGCGAAGAGCACGGATTGGGTGGAGGCCGCGCGCTCGCTCGGCAACCCGCCCTGGCGCACCGCCTTCGTCCATGTCCTGCCCAACATCATCCCGCCGCTGCTGGTGCAGGCGACGCTCGCGATCGCGGAGGCGATCATCGCGGAAGCCTCCCTCAGCTTCCTCGGCCTCGGCCAGCAGCCACCCGCGCCCTCCTGGGGCTCCATGCTGAACAGCGCCCAGCGCTTCCTGGATGGCGCGCCCTGGCTCGCCATCGCGCCGGGGGCCGCCATCTTCATCGTCGTCCTCGCCTTCAACCTGGTCGGCGACGGGCTGCGGGATGCCTTGGATCCGCGCGCGGATCGGCGCTGAACGGCCCGGCCTCCCCCGCGTTGCCGCCATCCCCAGGGGAGGATGGCGCATGGCTTCGCAGGACGGCGACAAACCCGCGACGAACCCCGGCGACGTCGCGCCCCCCGGCACCCCCGGCACCGGGGAGGATCTCTGCCCCGCCTGCCAGGGGAAGGGCACCATCGGGGCCGCGCGCTGCGAATCCTGCGGCGGCACCGGCAAGGTCGTGGCCGGGATCGGCGGCGGCTGACGCCTCGGCCGAGCCGCGCGGCGCAATCCGCCTCCAGCCGCCGCCAGCCCGCCGGGATGCGCGTGCCGGCCCGCGCCGCCATCCGGCAGCACGCGGCCGGATGTCAGGGCGCCGGCGCCGTCACCGCCGCCTGGATCGCGGGGTACAGGTCCCGCAGCCGCATCGGCTTGGCCAGCAGCCCCGCCAGCCCCGCCGCGCCGCACCGCTCGCGCAGCGCCGCATCCGGCGCCGCCGCCGTGCCGATGATGGGCAGCTTCTCCCGCCGCTGCCCCATCCCCCGCAGCCGCGATGCCGTCTCCCAGGCCTCCGGCGCATCCAGGTCCAGCATCACCACGTCGAAATCCTGATCCGCCAGCGCCGCCGCCGCGCCCTCTCCATCCGCGACGGTGGTCACGGCGTGGTCCAGCTGGCGCAACAGCGCGGCGGCCGCGGTGCGGTGGCTCGGCAGCGTCTCCACCACCAGCACGCGCCGTCCCGGCACCACCTCCAGCCGCGGGGTCGCCGGCACGCCGAGCGGCAGTTCGAACCAGAAGGTGCTGCCCTGGCCGGGCCGGCTGTCGAAGCCGATCCGCCCGCCCATCAGCTCCACCAGCTGGCGGGAGATGGCGAGCCCGAGGCCCGATCCGCCATAGCGCCGGGTCGTGGACATCTCCGCCTGGGCGAAGCGCTCGAACAGCATCGGCCAGGCCTCGCGCGGGATGCCGATGCCGGTATCGGCCACCTCCACCCGCAGCTGCCCGCCGCTGCCCAGCGCCTGCCAGCGGGCGCGGATGCGGATCTCCCCGCTTTCCGTGAACTTCACCGCATTGCCCGCCAGGTTCACCAGCACCTGCGCCACCCGCATGCGGTCCGCCAGCACCAGCCGCGGCAGGTCGGGCGCCATCTCCACCGACCAGCCCAGCCCCTTGCGCACCGCCGTCGCCGCCAGCGCCGTCAGCGGCTGGGACAGCATCGGCACCGTCTCCACCACCGCGGGCTCGATCGTCACGCGCCCCGATTCCAGGCGGGAGATGTCGAGGATGTCGTTGATGATGCCGAGCAGCAGGTTCCCGCTGTCCAGGATCACCTGCACCGATTCCCGGTCCGCCTCCTCCAGCTCGGAGGTCGCGAGGATCTGCGCCATGCCGAGGATGCCGTTCAGCGGCGTGCGCACCTCGTGGCTCATATTGGCCAGGAACTCGCTCTTCGCCCGGGTCGCGACCTCCGCCTGTTCCTTGGCGTTGCGCAGCAGCACCTCGCGCAGCCGCGCCTCCTCCAGCAGCGCGCGCTGCCGCGCCTCGCTGGCCGACAGCGCCTCCAGCCTCTCCCGCATCGCCTTCGCCATGGCGATGAAGGTGCTGCCCAGCCGCGCGATCTCGTCCCCGCCCGGCTCCCCCCCCGTGGCGCGGAAGGCGCGGGGGTCGAGCGGCGTGTCGTAATCCCCCGCCCGGATCGCCGCCGCCGCCGCTTCCAGCCGCCGCAGCGGCCGGAACAGCCAGCGCGACCCCAGCTCCACCAGCGGCACCAGCAGCGCCACGCACAGCACCGCGGCCACCACGCCGCCGGTCACCAGCGCGGCGTGCGCGGCCTCGATCGGCGCCAGGGACATGCCGAAATGCACCGTGCCCAGCCGCTGCCCGGCCATGGCGACGGGCGCCTCATACACCATGCGCGTATCGCCATCGGGCATGGGCAGCGGGGTGGCCTGGTGGCGGGGCATGCCATCCCGCGCCACGTCCCAGCCCGCCGCGGCCACCGGCTGCCCGCCGGCATCCAGCAGCATCAGGTGGGCGAAGCTGCCGGCATTGACGGATTCCGTCAGGATGGCCTGCACCGTGGCGAAGTCGCGTTCCGCCAGCGGCGCCGCCAGCGCCGCCTGCAGGATCGGCCGCGCCGCCACCGCGCGGCTCTCGAACTGCGCCTCCAGCACCTTCAGCACCAGGCGGTCCTGGATCATGGTCAGCGCCGAGGCCAGCGCCACCAGCGCGCAGGCGGCCAGCGCGAACAGCTTCAGGCGGAACGGCAGTTTCCGCAGCATGCCGGGCGCCGCCTGGACAGCGCCGCGGTCAGGCGCCGCGCAGGAGGCTGCGCGTCTCCTCCACCACGTCATCCACCTCCGCCAGGTCGGGCGGCGCCACGGGGCGGATGCCGCGGAAGCCGGTCAGCTCGAAGAACTGGCGCCCGGCCTCGCTGCCGGGGAAGCGGCCGACGCAGGTGGCGATGCGCCGCGCCTCCTCCGGGGCCATGCCCGCGCCCAGCAGCACCAGGAAGCCGGGCACGGTGGCGAATTGCTGCCAGACCACCAGCGTGTCCCGCACCGCGGGGCCGATGGCGTTGAACTCGCCCCGGCTCATCACCGCCAGCGGCGTGGCCGGGCCGGTGAGGAGCTGGGCCAGGCTGTCCTCGTTGCGCGCATGCACGGCCGTCGCGTCCTGGCCGATCCGCACCCCGGCCGCGCGCGCCCAATGGACGAATTTCAGCGCCACCAGCGATTGCGGGTTGGTCATCGCCACCTGCCGCCCGCGGATGGCCGCGATGTCGCTGACCGGGCGGTCCCGGTGCGTCACCAGCAGCCCGGGGATCCGCGGCTCATAGATCGCGAAGGGTTGCAGCCCGGCATCCAGCTGCGCCACGCGCCCCAGATTGGCGGCCGTCACCACCAGGCCATAGGCGCCGGCCACGGTGCGTTCATGGAAGGGGGCCAGGCCCGGCGCCGTCACCACTTCCACCGGCCGGCCCAGATCGGCCTCCAGGAAGGCGCGGAAGGGCTGGTACTGCGCCAGCAGCACGCGCGGGCTGACATTCGGCATGACGCCGAATTGCAGCGGCGCCGCCTGCGCCCGGATGGCGGGGGCCGGCAGCGTGGCGGCGAGGACCAGCGCGGCCCCGGTCGCCCGTCTCGTCAGCAGATGGGTCACCACCATGCGCCTCCTTCCGCCGGGCCGCGCCGCCCTTGCCCGCGGCGGCGCGTGGCCCGGAAGCCATTGAATCGAACGCGCCCCCGGACGAGTCCCCCCGGTTGCAGGCGGCGCCAGCACGCCACGCCGGGCGCCGGCGCGGTCATCATTCTGCCACGAGATCGGCCCCGGCGCAGCCATTCTCATGGCGTTTCCTTTCCGAGCCGGCAACAGCCTGCCCCACCCCGCGCCCGCCGGCCCGCGGGCCTTGATGCCGGCCCGGGGAGGGCCGATCTTCCCGCCGACATGCGCCATGACGATCGCCGTACCCCGGAAGCCCGCGCCGCCCGCCTCGCGCGGCCGCGCATCCTGCTGCCTTCCATCCCCTGGCCGGTGCGCCGCGTGGCCGGGATGTGGCTGATGGGCCTGACGCTCTGGATGGCCTGCATCCTGGCCCTGTTCCGATGAACGGCCCGGGCCCCGGCTGGCGCCACCCCGATGCCTGGCGGGATGCCAGGGCGAAGCTGGAGGAAGGGGCGGGCCGCTTCCGCGCCGGCACGCGCGGCCTGCTGCTGCCGCTCTTCACCTGGCCGCTGCTGCCCGATGCGGTGATCGAGATCGCGCGCGGCAACACGCGGGGCGTGGTGGCCGCGGCCCTCGGCCTCGGCCTGCCGCTGCTCGCGCTGCGCACGCTGCGGCGGGGCAGGGCAGGGGATACCCGCCGCGCCGCCGTGCTGATGGCCGTGGCCACCGGCCTCGTCGCCGGCCTCGGCGCGCAGATGGGCGCGCCGCTCGCCGTGCTGCTGGCCGCCGGCGCCTGGGCCGGCACCCGCCTGATGTATGATGGCGCGGTGCCGGAGGTGGAGGCCCCCCCGCCGCCCGCCGCCCCCGGCCCGCTGGACGAAGCCCGCGCCCGCCTGTCCCGCATCGCCGCCGCGCCCGCGCTCACCGGCGTCACCGGCGCCATGGCCGCGGTGCTGGATGACCTCGATGCCCGGCCGGACCGCCTGCCGCTGGCCCGCCGCTTCCTCGCGGTCCATCTCGATGGCCTGGAACGCATCGCGGACCGGCTGCATGCGGGGGCGGAGCCGCCGCCCGGCATGCCGAAGCTGCTCGAGGACCTGCAATCCGCCGCCGAGGAACTCCGCGCCCGCCTGCGCGCCGAGGAGAGTGCCGCCCTCGACATCCAGGTGAAGGTGCTGGCCGAGAGGCTGCGCCAGGAAGGATACGCATGAGCACGTCCCAGCCGACGACGACCACCCCCGGCACCCCCGTCCCGGCCATCGAGGAACTGGCCCGCCAGATCGACCTCTCCGACCCCGGCTCCATCCTGCGCTTCGGCCAGCAGACCCAGACCCGCGCCCAGGCCGCGGCGGATGCCATGCTGGAAGGGGCCAGGAACCAGGAGACGGGGGAGGCCGGGCGCACCCTCTCCTCCCTGCTCGCCACGCTGCGCGGCTTCGACGTGACGAAGCTGGATGAACGTCCTGGCTTCTTCGCCCGGGTCTTCACCAAGGCGGGCGCCGAGGTTACCGGCATCATCCAGAAATACGAGACGGTGAAGGGCCAGATCGAGGGTATCGGCGACAAGCTCGACACTCATCGCACGCGGCTGCTGGAAGACGTGGAGCGGCTGGAGCGCCTGTATCAGGCGACGCTCGAATGGTTCCACGCGCTGGGCGACCACGTCCAGGCCGGCGAATCCGTTCTCGCCCGCACCGACCGGGAAGCGATCCCGGCGATGGAGGCTGCCGTCGCCGCCAACCCCGGCGACGACCTGGCGCCGCAGCGGCTGCGCGACCTGCGCGGCGCGCGGGATGAGCTGGACCGCCGCGTCCATGATTTGCGCCTGACGCGCCAGGTGGCGATGCAGGCGCTGCCTTCCATCCGGCTGATCCAGGAGAACGACAAGGCGCTGGCCAGCAAGATCCACTCCGTGTTGGCCAACACCGTGCCGCTCTGGCGCCAGCAGCTCGCCCAGGCGCTGGCCATCCACCGGATGCGCGAAGCCGGCTCCGCCGTGAAGCAGGCGACCGACCTGACCAACCAGCTGCTGACCGCGAATGCGGAGACGCTGCGCCGCGGCAACATGGAAGCGCGGACGGAGCTGGAACGCGGCATCTTCGACCTCGCCGCCGTGCAGAAGGCCAATGCCGCCCTGGTCTCCACCATCGAGGACAGCCTCCGCATCGCCGACGAGGCCCGCGGCCAGCGCGCCCGCGCGGCGGAGGAACTGGCGAAGCTGGAAGGCGACATCCGCCGCGCCCTGGTCCAGGCCAAGGCCGGCGCGCCTGTGACACGGCCGGTGTAGCGCCGGGGCGCGGGGCGAAACACGCGAAACCAAACCGCGCTGGTTCGCCCGCCCCCAGGCCCTAGCCTTGCCTCCGGTCCCTGATGCCGGAGCCGCCGCATGCCTGCCCCCGCCGCCAAGGCGCGTTTCGAATCCCGCCACTTCACGGGGCATCCGGCGGCGACGCAGTCGAAGCTGGATGCCTGCCTGGCCAGCGACCCCGCCCATCTCGTGCCCAACAGCCGCGGCCCGGCGGTGGAGGTGGTGCAATCCGCCCTGGCCAAGGTCGCCGCGCAGATCGACCCCCGCATCCCCGTCATCCGCGACCCCGCCGGGGAGTTCAAGGGCAGCACGCGGGATGCGGTGCTGGCCTACAAGACGCTGCGCGACATCCGCATCCCGCCCCGCCAGGTGGACGACATCGTCGGCCGCCGCACCATCTCCCTGCTGGATACGGAGATGCTGGCGCTGGAAGGCAAGGGCGTCACCCCGCCCGCCCCGGCGCCGCCTTCCACGGTCAAGGACGTGGTGGTGCAGATCCTGGGCTTCGGCGGGCGCAACTCCTCCCACCAGGGGGAACAGCAGGGCGGCAACCTGCTGCGGCAGGACATCATGTCCGATGCCTACCGCGCCAAGAAGAACCGCAGCCTGGAGACGATCGTCTTCACCGGCGGCCAATCCCCCAACCCCGTCGCCCGCATCGCCAGCATGGTGCGCGGCGCCATCATGGGCAGCGGCTCCGCCGTCGGCCTGGTCTGCCTGACCGGGGAGAGTGCCGGCGGCAAGAACGTGGTGGAGCTGGCGAACCTGCTGGCCAATTTCCCGCCCGTCATCCCGCTCGCCTATGTCGGGCTGTCCGACGCCGCCTTCTTCGACGCCGATGCGATCTTCCCGCCGAACGCCGATGGCTCGAACCTGGAGATCCGCGCCCCCTTCTTCGCCGCCGGGGAGACGGTGAACATCTTCCAATCCGCGGGGAACGGGACGGAGATCAGCTTCCGCCTGGCGCGGCGCATCTGGTCCGGCCGCATGCCGAACAAGGAGGTGCACGGCAAGGTCCGGAACTTCCGGCAGAACCGCGACCTGACGGCGGAGGGCCTGGCCGTCGCGCGCGGCGACCGCACGGATTTCGAAAGCCTGCACGCCAGCGCGGCCTCGCTGGCGAATGAGGTGCACAAGGCCCGCATCCGCGCGCTGCTCGCCACCGCCTGAACCTTCCCGGTTGCGCCGCCGCCCCGTCCCGGGCCAGATGGCGGGCAAGAAGACCAGGGAGGATTTCCGTCATGCCGCGTTCCACGCGCCGTGCGCTGCTGGCCGCCGCCGGCGCCACGCTGGCCCTGCCGGCGCTCGCGCAATCCTGGCCCTCGGGCCCCATCCGCATCGTCGTGCCCTTCCCGCCGGGGGGATCGACCGATGCGCTCTCCCGCCTGCTGCAGCCGCATCTCCAGGCCGCACTCGGCCAGCCCATCGTGGTGGAGAACCGGGCCGGGGCCTCCGGCGCGCTCGGCACCGCGCTCGTCGCCCGCAGCCAGCCCGATGGCAACAACTGGGTGCTGGTCTTCGACACCCATGCGGTGAACCCGGCGCTGATCCCGACCATGGGCTTCGACACGGAAAAGGACCTGACGCCGCTGCTGCTGTTCGGCACCGCGCCCATGGTGCTGACCGCGCACCGCACCCGCCCCTGGCGCAGCTTCGCCGCCATGGCGGAAGCCGCGAAGGCCCGGCCGGACACGCTGACCTACGGCACCATCGGCAACGGGTCGCTCGCCCACCTGACCATGGCGCTGGTCGGCCGGGCGGCGGGGCTGCAACTCGTCCATGTGCCCTATCGCGGCGGCGGCCCGCTGGCCGTGGCGGCCGTGGCCGGGGAGGTGGACATGCCCATCGCGACCCGCCCCGCCATCGGCGTGCATATCGACAGCGGCGCCCTGCTGCCGCTCGCCCAGACCGGCGCCACGCGCTCCCCCTCCATGCCCGATATCCCGACCCTGGTGGAATCCGGCGTCCCCGGCATCGATGCCCGCGCCTTCTGGGGCTTCCTCGGCCCCGCCGGCCTGCCGGCCGCGATCCGGGGCCGGATGGAAGCCGCGCTGCGCGGCGCGCTCGCCATCCCGGAGGTCCGCGCCCGCGTCCTCGCCCTCGGCATCGACCTCGACCCGCAGGGCGAGGCCGTCTTCGGCCCCTTCCTCTCCGCCCAGATCGCCACCTGGGGCCGCGTGGTGCGGGAGAACGGGATCCGCCCGGACTAGGTCCGGCGCCCCAGGCCGAAGGGGCGCAGCAGCTCATCCGGCTCCGCCTCCGGCAGCTCCTCGTCCCGCTCCGGCAGGCGCCCCCGCGGCGTCAGCCGGTCCACCATGCCCGGCAGGCCCCGGCTGAGCTGGGACAGGATCTCGTCCTGCCCCTCGCCGGTCGCGGCCGAGAGCTGGTCCAGCGCCTGGGGCGGGATGGCGCGGCGCAGCTCCTCCGGCGAGACATCGCCATTCGGCCCGTCCTGCACCCAGCTATCCACGCGGTCGCCGAGCCCCGCGCCGCGCAGCTGGTCCGCCAGGCTGGTCAGCCCCCGCGCGCCGCCCTGGCCGCGCATGAGGTAGGCAAGCAGCGCCAGCAGCGCCATGCCCTTCATGCCGCCGAGCCCGCTCGCCAGCCCGCCCAGCCCGCCGCCGGAGGGCATGGGGGAGGATGCGCCACCCCGCCCGCCGCCCAGCAGCCCGCCCAGGATGCTGCCGAGCCCGCCGCCCATCTGGCCGCCGTCCCGGCCCATCGGGCCGTCCCGCATCATGCCGCCGTCACGCCCCGCCTCCTCCGCCGGCAGCCGCGGCCGGCCGAGCGGGGAGGGCGCCTCGCCGCCCGGCTGGTTCATCGGGCCCGGCATCGCGCGCCCGCCGCCATCGCCCAGCACCCCCGCCAGGATGCGGGACAGGATATCGCTCATGGTCGTCTACTCCCTGTTGGCGGGCACAACGCCCCCCGCCGCGCGGGGTTCGGCGCCGCCTGTGCGCGGGCAAACGCCCGATTCAGCTTTTGCGGGCATCCTCTCCCCGCCCGCCGGCCGCGGCGGCGGGGGCAGGAGGCTCGGCGTGAAAGGGATCGTGCTGCTCGCCATCGCGATGGCGCTGGCCAGCGCCGCGCCGGCGGTGGCGCAGACCTACCGCCAGCAGCTGGTCGGCCGCGCCGGCCACGCCGCCATCATCCGCGTGTTCGAGAACGGGGTCTTCCAGCGCTGCGCCGCCACCAACGGCCAGGCGGGCGCGCTGCTGCGCATCGCCTTCACCCGCGACCGCGCCTTCTCGCTCAGCGTCCCGGCCTCCGCCAGCGCGCAGGCGCCCCATGTGCTGACCCTGGTGCTGGCCGCCGGCGGCAGGCGGGACCTGGCCGGCGCCGCCAGCAATGACCGCGCCTGGGCCGAGATCGATGCCCGCACGGTGGAGGCGCTGGTCGCCTCCAGTGGGCCGCTCGTCATCCAGTACGGGCGGCACCGCTACAGCTGGGACACCGGCGCGCCGATGCGCGACATCCTGCTGGCGCTGCAGGCCTGCACCAACCGCGCGCTCGGCCAGCGCTGAAGGGCCGCCGCGCGCGCCCGCCGGTCAGAAGGCCAGCAGGTTCTCCCGGAAGGTCGCGTGCTCGTAGCGCCGGCGGGTCAGGCCACGGCGCTGCAATTCGGGCACCAGCCCGTCGCAGATCTCCGCGATGTAGCGGCGGGTGAAATCGGCATGGACGATCAGGAAGCCGTCGCCGCCGGCCTCCCGCATCGCCTCCGCCATCATCCCCGCCACCATGTCCACCGTGCCGGTGAAGCGGATGCCGAGTTCCGCCCGCCCCGCCACCTGCCGCGGCGTCAGCCCCGCGAAGCGGTCCACCACCGATTGGTGCCCGTTGCTCACCAGCCGGGGCAGAGGCTCGTCCAGCGGAAACCGGGAGAAATCGATCCCGCTGAGGCGGGAGGCGGAGGCCAGGTGCTGGTCCACATGCAGCGCCACATCGGCCTCCAGGATGCGCCGGCGATGCTCCGCCGCCTCCAGGCTGTGGTCCACCAGCGGGTCGATCAGGAACAGCACCTTGATGCCATCGGAGTCGCGCCCCATCGCCACCGCATCGGCGCGGATGCGATCCCGCGTCGCGCGCATGGAGGCGACATCCTTCGCCGAGGTGATGATCGTGTCCGACCATCGCGCCGCGAATTGCCGCCCGCGCGGCGACCCGCCCGCCTGGCACAGCACCGGCCGCACCTGCGGCGATCGCGGCGCGCTGAGCGGCCCGCGCACCTGGTGGAAGCGCCCCTTGTAGTGCAGGGGATGGACCTTGCCGCCATCCGCGAACAGCGGCGCGTCGCGGTCCATCACCACCGCATCCGGCGCCCAGCTCTCCCAGAGCCGCGTGACGATCTCCACGAATTCATCGGCGCGGTCGTAGCGCTCGTCATGCTCGAACTGCCGGTCCATGCCGTAGTTCTGCGCGCCGCCATCATTGCTGCCCGTCACCATGTTCCAGCCGACGCGGCCCTCGGTGACGTGGTCCAGCGTGTTCACCAGCCGCGCCAGCAGGAAGGGCGGGTATTCGGTGGTGGACATCGTCGTCACCAGCCCGATCCGCTTCGTCGCCATGGCCATGTAGGGAACGAGCACAGCGGGATCGAGCTTCGGCGTCGCCATCGCGTATTTCAGGTAGTCGTCATGGCTTCCCTTGTGCGTGTAGGGGACGTTGGAGCTGTCCTCCATCATCACGTAGTCGAAGCCCGCGCGCTCCATCGAGACGGCGAGATCGACGAAGAGGTCCGGCATCATCCAGCGGGACTGGTCGCCGCCCCATTCATACCGCCAGGCCTTGGGGCCATAGCCGCGGGAGAGGAACCAGGCGAGGTGGAAGGGGCGGTCCATGCGGCAGCCTTTCGCGAATGACGCGACCGGCGATTCCCTGGCCCCTCGCGGCGCTTCTTGCCCGCGCGCCGCCGCCCGCATGGGGCCAAGCCCTTGCCCCGCCTGTCAAGCGCGCCCCCGCCGCCTTGACCCCGCCGCGCCCCGGTGCTGGCGTGGCCGCGAAGCGTGAGGAGGGAATGCGCATGCGGGCCTGGGCCGTGGTCGAGACGGGAAAGCCGTTGCAGGAGATCGAGCTGCCGACGCCGGTGCCGACCGGCAGGCAGGTGCTGCTGGAAGTCACCCATGCCGGCGTCTGCCATTCCGACCTGCATATCTGGGAAGGCGAATACGACCTCGGCAGCCGGGGCAAGATGAAGCTCTCCGACCGCGGCGTGAAGCTGCCGCTCGCCATGGGGCATGAAACCGTGGGCCGCGTCGTCTCCTGGGGCCCTGAAGCCGAAGGGCAGGGGCTCGAGGTCGGCCAGACCCGCATCGTCTTCCCCTGGGTCGGCTGCGGCACCTGCGCCCGCTGCCGGGCGGAGGAAGACAACATGTGCGCGAATGGCCGCTCCCTCGGCGTCTTCCAGAATGGCGGCTACGCCACGCATATCCTGGTGCCGGAACCCCGCCACCTCGTCGATCCCGGCACGCTCGACCATGCGCTGGCCGCGACCTATGCCTGTTCCGGCATCACCGTCTATTCCGCCATCAACAAGCTGATGCCGATGGACCCCGACGATCCCATCGTCCTGGTCGGCGCGGGCGGGCTCGGCCTGCAGGCCATCGCGGTGCTGAAGGCGCTCGGCCATCGCCGCATCGTCTCCGTCGATGTCAGCGCGGAGAAGCTGGAAGCCGCGAAGGCCGCCGGCGCCACGGACACGGTCGATGCGCGGGGCGACGACGTCACCGCGCGGCTGATGGCCACCTGCGGCGGCCCCGTGATGGCGGTGGTGGACCTGGTGAATGGCAGCGCCACCGCGCGCTTCGCCTTCGATGCGCTGGGCAAGGGCGGCAAGCTGGTGCAGGTCGGCCTCTTCGGCGGCGAACTCTCCCTGCCCCTGCCGCTGATGGCCATGAAGGCCGTGACCGTGCAGGGCAGCTATGTCGGCAATCCCAAGGAACTGCGCGCCCTGGTGAAGATCGCGCAGGGCGGCGCGCTGCCGCCCATCCCCATCACGCGCGAACCGCTGGCCCATGCCGACAGCGCGCTGATGCGCCTGCGCGCCGGGCAGGTCACGGGCCGCATCGTGCTGACGGCGCAGGCCGTCTGACCGCCCGCATCGCCGGCGGGCCATGATTCCGGCCCGCCGGCGATACCGCGCGCCGCCGCCGCGCGGTAGATTGGCGCGATGAGCCACAGCGCCGCCCCCTACACGCCGCCCTTCCCGCCGCGGCCGGAGCGTTCGGAACGGGGCCTCAAGCTGCTGGCGCAGGCGCGCCGGGACTGGCTGGCGATCTGGCCCGCCAGCGCCTTCCGGCGGGAGACCATCTTCACCCGCTTCCTGTTCCGCGACGTCGTCATCTGCAACTCGCCGGAGACGGTGCACCAGGCCTTCGTCGAGCAGCATGAGGTCTTCCAGCGCAAATCGCCCCAGCACCGCCAGGCGCTGAAGCCGCTTCTGGGCGACGGGCTCTTCGTCTCCGACGGGAAGCTGTGGCGGGAAAGGCGGCGCGTCGTCGCGCCCGTCACCCATGCCTCCCGCCTGCCGGACCTGGCGCCGGTGATGACGGAAGCTGCCGCCAGCCGCGCCGCCGCCTGGGCCGCCCTGCCGCCCGGCACGGTGATCGACGCGCTGGCGGAAATGGGCCACCTGACGGCGGAGATCATCTGCCGCACCATCTTCGGCCGTGGCCTCGGCGCCGATGCCGCCGCCACCGTCGTCTCCGCCTTCGCCGAATACCAGCGGGAGATCGGGCAGACCGACCTCGCCTCCTTCCTCGGCCTGCCGGAATGGCTGCCGCGCCCGGTCAACCGCCGCGCCCGCGCCGCGGCGCGGCGCATCCACGGCGTGGTGGACGGGCTGATCGAGACCATCCTGGCCGGCGGCAGCGGGGAGGCCTCGCTCATCCGCTCCATGGCGGAGGCCCGGGTGCCGGGCACCGACCGGCCGATGGACCGGCGCGCCTTCCGGAACGAGGCGATCGTCCTGTTCATGGCGGGGCACGAAACCACCGCCAATGTCCTCGCCTGGGCGCTGTTCATCCTGAGCCAGGACCGCGCCAGCGCCGCGCGGCTGGAGGCGGAGCTGGCCGCCACGCTCGGCGGCCGCCCCGCCCAGGTCACGGACCTGCCCGGCCTGCCCTTCGCCCGCGCGGTGGTGGAGGAGACGATGCGCCTCTACCCCCCCGTGCCCCTGCTGTCCCGCCAGGCCATCGGGCCCGGGCGGATCGCGGGGCGGGATGTGCGCAAGGGCGCGGTGGTGCTGGTGGCGCCCTGGCTGCTGCATCGCAACACCAAGGTCTGGGACCAGCCCGATGCCTTCATCCCCGACCGCTTCATGCCGGACGCGCCGCGCCCGCCGCGCCACGGCTACATCCCCTTCAGCACCGGCCCCCGCGTCTGCACCGGCCAGCAGCTCGGCCTGGTGGAGGCGATCATCTGCCTCGCCACGCTGTGGCAGGCCGCGCGGCTCGACCTGGTGGAGGGCACGCGCGTGATGCCGGTGGCGCGCCTCACCCTCCGCCCCGGGGATGGGCTGCCGATGCGGGTGCTGCCCCGTGTTTAGCAGCGCCTTCCATTCCATCGAGGAACTCTACGACCCGCCCCGCCTCGCCTGGTCGGAACGCCGGGCGCTGTGGCGCTACTATGTGCGGGATACCGGCATCGGCATCGCCCAGCACGTCATCCCCCACGCCCTGCTGCGCCTGCTGCCGACCGATGCGGCATCCGCCATCGGCGCCCGCCTCGGCCCCCGCACCGGCCGGCGCTGGGTGGAAGCCACCGCCCGCGCCCGAGCCGTCTTCCGCCACCTGAGGCCGGAGGCCGGGGAGGCGGAGCTGGATGCGATGATGCAGGCCCATTGGCGCAACCTCGGCCGCAGCATGGCCGAATTCTCCGCCCTGGAGCGCCTCTGGGGGGAGGGCAGGGTGACGGTGGAGGGCCTGCACCATGTGACGGACGCCTTCGCCGCCGGCCGCTCCGTCCTGATCGCCGGCACCCATGTCGGCTATTGGGAGATGCTGCCCATCGCGCTCAGCATGCTGCGGATCCCGAGCCAGGGGATCTACATGCGCCTCGCCAACCGGTTCCGCATGCGGGTGGCCAATGCGGCGCGCACCCGGGCCTATGCGCAGGGCATGCCGCTGCGCCGCCACCGCCCGACCTCCGCCGCGCTGGTGGCGGCGCGGCGGGCGCTGTCCAGGCCGGGCACGGCCTTCCTCTACTACGTGGACGAATACTGGCAGGGGCGGGTCCACGCGCCCCTGCTGGGCCGCCCGCCCCAGCCCATCGGCAACATCGCCAAGGCCGTCCGCCTGGCCATGGCGACCGGCGCGGCGGTGGTGCCGGCCGCGGCGCTGCGGGATGGCGACGCCGCCCGCTTCCGCATGGTGTTCCTGCCGCCGGTCCCCATGGCGGCGGCGCCGGACGCGGCGGCGCAGGACGCCACCGCCATGGCGAACCAGCTCGCCCTCGACGCGGCCATCGAGGCGGTGCTGCGCCAGGCGCCGGAGCAATGGCTCTGCGCCCACGCCTTCCGCTTCGACCGGTGACGGCGCGGCCTCAACCCGCCGGATAGGCCGCGCCCGTCACGGGATCGCAGGGCGGGTCGGGCGTGGCAGGGATGGCATGGGCGGCCTTCGCGGCCTCCCCGGGCCGTCCGGTGAACTGCTCCGGCGGATCGCCCGGCGGATAGGCCCCCACCACCAGCAGCCGGGCGGAGGCGCCGAGGTTGCGGTGCCCCGTGCCCGCCGGCAGCACCACCACATCCCCCGCCTGCAGGTCGATCGTCACGCCGGGGTCGCCGCCCAGCCGCACCCGCACGCCGCCCTCCACGATGGCCAGCGCCTCATGCGCGTTGGGGTGGTAGTGGTGGAAGTCGTAGATGCCGTTCCGCCAGGCCGGCGGCCAGCCATGGCGGGCGAACAGCGCCTCCGCCGCCGCCGGGTCGCCGGGCGGCACCGCGCCGCGGTGCAGCAGCACCGGCAGCCGGGGATTGTTGGGGATGGCGCCGCCGCTCCCCTCGGGCAGCAGCAGCCGCTCCGCCCCGCCGCGTTCATGCATCGCTCCCTCCTCCGCCGCGCCCTGCACGCCACAGCATGCCAGCGCGCCGAAGGTTGCGCGACGCTACTCCGCGAAAAGCTGGGAGGTCAGGCGCATGTGCTGCGCCACATGGGGGGAGGGCGCGCCCTCCGCCACTTCCTGGTAGGCGCGGGCGCGGGCTTCCATCATCCGGTCGGCGCCATGGGCCGGGCGGTTGTAGATGAAGCCATGCGTCGAATAGGTGCGGCCGAAGGCATCGTCGTTGTGCCCGACCTGCACGCGCACCGCCGTCCAGTCATTGCGGTCGGAGGCATCGATCACCACCACGCCGCGCATCACCGCGCCGCGGCGGATGCCGGGGCCGCCCCAATTGGCGTGGTCGATATGGATGGTGCGGGAATTCACCACCCGGCTGACCACCGCCACATGCCCCCGCGCCATCCCGCCGGAGGCGGTGAAGGCCAGGATGGAGCCGCGTTCCGGCGTGTTGCCGCGGGCATAGGTGCCGGCGGCGTTGTGCCACCACATGCGGGCATCGCCGCTGATGTTCATCCCCGTCGCCATGCGGGCGAAGGGCACGCAGGACAGGCCGCCGCTGATGGAGACCGGCAGGATCGGCGTGCCGCCCTGGCTGATGGCGGGGTGCGCGACGGCCGGGCGGATGACGCCGACCGAGGCCAGCTGCACCGGCGCGGCCGGCGCCGGCGCCGCGGCGGCCGGCATCTCGTTCAGCACGCGCACGCGGGGCGCGGGGGCGGGCGGCGGGGGCGGCGGCAGGGCGGCCACCTGCGTGCCGCGCTGCGGCGCGGCGGCCACGGCCTGGCGCGGCGCCGGCTGCGCCGGCTTGGCGGCGGCGACGCGGCTGGCGGGCTGGGCGGCGGGCGGGCGGGGCGGGGTCACGGCCACCTGGCCGGGGCGGGCCTGCTTCTGGGCGGTGCGCGGGTTGCGCTCCGCCGCCTGGACCGTGTCCGCGCAGAAAGCCGCTGTCCCGAACAGGACGCAGAATACAGCCAGCGTGCCGGTCGCCCGCATGAGTGATCCCCCGATTGCCTGCCCTCCGGGCACCGATTGGCGCTCCGTGTGCAAGGCGGTACCCGGCGTGCGGGGGCGGGGACAACCCGGTCCGTTGTTACGTCGCGAAATCCGGCGTGATTCGCTGATCGAGCGTCCGTGAACTCCGTGCGAAACGGAGTATCGTCCTAGGACGAAACCTGACGAAACACGACGACACAGTGTTGCGGCATTTTTGCCACGGTTCCGGAGCCTTCGCGTCGCCGGTCCTGACTCCACAACATGACTGTCATGCCACGTTGGAATATGCCCCCGGCGCCGGGGTATTTCGGACCGGATACGGAAAGGGCGGCGGCAGGTTCCCCCGCCGCCGCCCCTCGAAGCCTCCGGCCCGCTGCCTCAGCGGCAGGCCGTGACCATGATCTCCACGAGGTGGCGCGGATCGGCCATGTTGGCCTCCACGCAGGCGCGCACCGGGCGGCCGGCATCGCCCAGCCACTCGATCCACACCTTGTTCATGGCGTCGCGGTCGCGGATGTCCTTCAGCCAGATCTGCGCCTGCAGCAGGCGGGTATTGTCCGTGCCGTTCGCCTCCAGCGCCGCGTCGATCTTGGCCAGCACCTGGCGGGTCTGGCCCGTCACGTCCTGGGACAGGTCATCGGCGGTCGTGCCGGCGAGATAGACGAAATTATGGTACTCCACCGAGGAGGACAGGATGGGGTTGCTGCCCTGGCGGGTGATCTTGGACATCGCGCATTGCTCCTCGAGCGGTTTGGCGCGCGTTTCCTAGGCGTGCCATGAGAGCGCCGCAAGACGGGCGCGTGGCCGCGATCAGGGTGATGCCGGACTATGCGTGCTGGCCGCTCTGGGACGATGCAGGGCAGGGCGGCAACATCGACCCCGCGACGCTGCCCATCCCGCAAGCCCTGGTCGCGGCGCTGGCCGCCTGGGCCGCCTGGTTCGAGGCCGGCTTCGATTGGGCCGACCCGGCGGCCTCTCCGCCCATGCCCGATCCCGATGCCTTCGAGGCCGAGGGAAGGCGCCTCGCCGCCTGGCTGGCCCGCGAACTCGGCCCGGCCTGGCGCGTGCGCTACTGGCGGGATCAGCCCGGGGCGGGCTGACCCTCCCCATGGTCCAGCGCGCCCGCCACGCCGCAGCCGCAGAAGGGGCAGCGCGCCAGGCTGGCGAGCTGCGGCGCGATCGGCGCCGGCAGGGGCCGGCCCTCCAGCGCCCGCTCCAGCTCCGCCCGCAGCGCCTCATGCACCTGCTGCTCCGCGCAGGCGCCGCTGCCGTATTCCGCGGCGATGGCGGCGCTCGGCGCCTCCAGCCGGAAGGCGAGGGCGGGCGTGGCCAGCCCGGCGCCCAGGACAGGGGCGGGCAGGCAGGCGAGGAAGCGGCGGCGCGGCGTGCTCATGCGCGGATCATACCGCAAGCGCGGGCCGCGCCGCCACGGTTTCAACCGACCACGGCGTAGGTGCTGCCCGAGGTCGCGGCCCCGATCATCGCCTCGAATACCGCGACGCCATGGATCGCGTCCTCGACGGGCAGCGGATAGGCCGGGCCGCCGGCGACGGCGGCTGCGAATGCTTGAAGTTCAGTGGCTTCGATATCGGTCTTCGGAAACTGCTTCACCCAGCCCTCGCCCTCACGCGGCGTCCAGGTGAGGCTCTCATGCCCCTGCAGGCTCAGGATCCCCTCCGTCCCGAACAGCGCCACCCGCCAGAAGCTGGGGGAGAGCGAGAGCGTCGCGAAGCCGACCGTCGCGCCGCGTTCCAGCAGCCCCAGCATCGCCGTGGTGTCGTCGATCGTCTGGCTGACCTGCGCGTGGCTGCGCACCGTCACCTCCCTGAACCGCCCGGCCAGGTTGATGATGGCGTCGATCATGTGGATGCCCATGCCGCCCATGCCGCCGAGCGGGCTTTCCGCCCGGTCCGCCCGCCACATGCCCGGCACATAGGCCCGCGCCCCCGGCCCGCTGAACTGCCCCTCGACATGCAGCAGCGTCCCCAGCGCACCCTCCGCCAGCATGGACTTCATCAGCTGGATCGCCGGCAGGAAGCGCCGGTTATGGCCGAGCGCCATCACCACCCCCGCCTCCCGGCACGCCGCGACGGCGGCGGCGGCGGAGGCGCGGTCCAGCGTGAAGGGCTTCTCCACGAAGACATGCTTGCCCGCCCGCGCCGCGGCGATCACCTGCTCCGCATGCTGGCCATGCGGGGTCGCCAGCACCACCGCCTTCACGGCGGGGTCCGCCAGCACGGCGGCGTAGTCCGGCAGCATCCGGATGCCCTTCTCCGCCGCCCAGGCCTCCGCCTTGGCCGGCGTGCGGGTGCAGCCGGAGACGAAGCGGATCCCCGCATCGTTCCTGCCCTGCACGCTGTTGGCCAGCACCTGGCCCCAGCGCCCCATGCCCACGATGGCGGCGTCCAGCATCGTCGTTACGGTCATTGACAGTTCTCGCGTTCTCGTGATTTCGTTCCGGAAAAGAATGTTGTTTCAGATCCGGAGGCCGCTTCATGACCGATCGCATCTACGAGGCAATCGAGAAGGTCGCAACCGCACCCGATATCCCAGTCTGCGACAAGGTCAGGCTGATCGACGAATTGCGGAAGGGCATGCCCGTCATCAACGACCGCTGGACGGTGCGCTACATTATCTGGGGCCTCATCTTTATCGCGGCCGTTCCAATTTTATTCTTCTCGGTCGCTGCCGTGCGAGGGACATCAATCTCGATGCCCGAGCCTATCGTAGCGATCATGTCAGCAGCGGTTGGTGCCCTTGCCACGTACCTCACACCCCTACGGCGGGCGGAGGAAGGTGGCCGCTCCGCAACGGTCCAGCCTGCGCCGCCGCCCGCCGCGCCGAACGCCGCGCCGCCGCCCGCCGCCCCGCCCGCAAATGGTGGAGCCGTATAGCCAGGCAACTACCAGTCAGCGATCCCTGGCCGAGGCGGTCTGGCCTTCCAGCGCCGCCTCGATCGTCTTCAGCTTGGTTAGCCCCCAGGCGAAGACGCCCAGGAACAGAGCCGCCGCCGCCAGCGTCGGCAGCCGCAGCCCGAACAATTCACCAAGCCCGCCGAGCAGCAGCGCCCCCAGCGCCGGGAAGGCCCGGGTGATCAGCCCCCAGAGGCTCAGCATCCGCCCGCGATAGGCCGGGTCCGCCGCGCTCTGCAGCAGCGTCTGCACGCTGATCCCGTGCATGGAGGCGACCGCCCCGATCAGCGCCCCGCACAGCATCCCCAGCGGAAACCACCCCGTCGCCACGAACCCCACCGTCGCGACCGCCTGGGCCAGCGCCGCGAAGATCGCGATCCGCGTCGTCCCCTCCAGCCGCCCGCGCGACGCCACCCAGAGGCCCGCGCAGAGCGCCCCCACCCCGAAGCAGGCGGTCAGCATCGCCAGGCTCTCCGCCCCCCGCCCGAACAGCCGTTCCACGAAGGGGGGCAGGATCTCCTGCACGCCGCGCATCAGCAGCGCGCCCATGGCGGCATAGAGCAGCAGCGGCCCCAGCCCCGGATGCCGCCAGGCATAGCCGATGCCGCCCGTCACCTCCCGCCACAGGCTGGCGGAGGCCGGGTGCCCGCGCCTCTCCCGCGCATCCACGCGCAGCAGCGCGATGGACAGGATGGCGAAGCTGTAGCCGATGGCATTCCCCGCGATGGCCGGCACCACCCCCCAGGCCGCGATCACCGGCCCGGCGATGGCCGGCCCGGTGAAGCGGGCCACGGCGAAGCACAGCGAATTGGCGGCCACCGCCGCCGGCAGGTCCGCCCGCGCCACGATCCCCGGCATCAGCGTCTGCCGCGCCGGCTGGGCGAAGCTGGCGGCGACGCCGCCCAGCACCTCCAGCGCCAGCAGGATGCCGATGGTCATGTGCCCGCTGGCCGTGATGCCCGCCACCGCCGCCGCCTGGGCCGCGATCGCCACCTGCGTCCAGATCGCCAGCTGCACCCGGTCCACCCGGTCCGCGATCGCGCCCGCCAGGGGGCTGATCAGCACCGCCGGCGCCAGGTCGCAGAAGGCCACCATGCCGACCCAGAAGGCATTGCCCGTCAGTTCCCAGGCGAGCCAGGAGACGGCGATCCGCTGCATCCACAGGCCCGTCCAGGCCACCATGGAGCCGGAGAAGAACAGCCGCGAGTCGCGGGTGGAAAGGGCTCGGCCGAGGGCGCCGAGCGACGCCACCTTCCTGCCCCGTCAGCGCCCCCCGACGCCCGGCGGCGGCAGCGCCCGCCCGCTGGCCGGCAGCGCCAGGCCGCCGCCCGTGCCGGTCGTGGTGGTGGTGGTCGTCGTCGCCGCCTGGCCCGGCCCGCGCACCGGGTCGGGGCTCGCCCGCAGGCATTCCGCGATCAGCCGGTCGCGGTCGATCTGCGCCGCGCCGCGGTCATTCTCCACCCGCGTGAGGGGCGCGACGCCCATGGTGCCGCGGCCCGATTCCGTCTCGTCGCTCCGCATCAGCTGCCCGCGCTCGCGGTACTGCACCACGCGAGTCGCCTGCTCCCGGCACGCATCGTAGCGCGCATCGCGCTCGCCCCGCGGCACCGGCGCCGGCGCGGTGATGGGCGTGACCGGCGGCAGGGAGGTTCCGCAAGCCGCCAGCGCCAGGATCGGCGCGGCCAGCATCAGGCGGGGGGAGGGACGGCGCCAGGGGAGGCAGGGGGGCATGGATCACTCTCTCAGTCGGATCACGCAGGCATGCGCGCGGGCAGCGCGTGCGACAATAGCCCGCGAAGCGCCGCCGCGTCGAACCTTGCCCCGGCATCGAGCGGCATGGACGCCGCGGCGCGCAGCAGCGCGGGGTGCAGCTCCACCCCCTCCGCCGTCACGCTGAACAGGCCGGCCAGCCAGGCGGCCCGGCCCATCACCTCCACCAGCGCCAGCAGCCGGAGGCAGAGCGAAAGCCCCCCGAGCGTCGCCAGATCGGCCCGGTGGTCCACCGCCTCCGCCCAGCTCCGCGCATCCCGGTCCGCGATGGCGAGTCGGGTGGCACCCCCATCGGCGCGGCGGAACAGCAATTCCCGCGGCGGGCCCCAGCCGCCCGCGCTGGCCCTGGCCCGCGCCGCGTCCCAGGCGCCCAGCAGCGCGGCCGGCGTCACGGCGGGCAGCGCTTCCGGCGGCATGGCGATGGCGTAGCTCAGCGCGCCATCGGCGCCGCCGGCCACCCTGATCAGCGGGTCTGGCATCGCTTCCAGAGTGGCCCCGCCCCCCAGCCTTCGCCACCCCTTCGCAAGCGGGGCTGACCGTGGCGTGATGCGCGCATGACCGATCCCAGCCGCCTGACCGCCACCGAGGCCGCCCGCGCCATCGCCGCGGGCCGCCTCTCCCCCGCCGCGCTCATGGAAGCCTGCCTGGCCCGGGCGGCGGAGCGGGAGGGCACGACCCGCGCCTTCGCCTGGCTCGACGCTGGCGCCGCCCGCCGCGCCGCGGCCGCCGCGCGGCCGGGCGCGCTCCATGGCATCCCCTTCGGCGTGAAGGATGTGCTGGACACGGCGGACCTGCCGACCGGCTATGGCAGCCCGATCTGGACCGGCCACCGCCCGCGGGGCGACAGCGCGGCGGTCGCCGCGGCGCGGGCGGCCGGCGGCGTCATCATGGGCAAGACCGTCACCACGGAATTCGCCACCCGCAATCCCGGCGCCACCACCAACCCGCACAACGCTGCCCATACGCCGGGCGGCTCCTCCTCCGGCTCTGCCGCCGCGGTGGCGGATTTCATGCTGCCCATCGCCTTCGGCACCCAGACCGCGGGCAGCATCGTCCGCCCGGCCGCCTATTGCGGCGTGGTCGGCTACAAGCCCTCCTTCGGCACGCTGCATCGCGGCGGCATGAAGGTCTGCTCCGAAAGCCTCGACACCATCGGCATCATGGCCCGCAGCGTCGCCGATTGCGCGCTGGCCATGGGCGCCATGACCGGCCGCGACCTCGGCGACCCCGATGCCAGGCCGGCCCGCGCGCCCCGCCTCGGCCTGACCCTCGGCCACGATGCCTCCTCCGCCACGCCGGAGACGCTGGCCCTGCTGGACCGCGCGGCGGAAGCCGCCCGGCGCGCGGGGGCGGAGGTGGTGCCCTTCGCCCTGCCGCCGGAGCTGCCGCGCGCGGCCGCGCTGCATGGCCACATGATGAACATGGAGACGCGCCAGGCGCTGGCCTGGGAATACGCGCAGGCCCGCCCGCAGCTTTCCGCCGTGCTGCTGGACCGGCTCGACTGGTCCGGCACCCAGCCGCCCGCGATGCTGGAGGAGGCGCGCGCCGCCGCCGCCGCCGCCCGCGCCGCCTTCGCGAGTGCCACCCAGGGCCTCGATGCCATCCTGACGCCCTCCGCCCCCGGCGAGGCGCCGGAGGGGCTGAGCTACACCGGCGACGCCACCTTCAACCTGCTCTGGACCCTGCTCTGGGGCCCGAACGTCACGGTGCCCGTCGCGACCGGCCCGAAGGGCCTGCCGATGGGCGTGCAGCTGGCGGGCCGGATCGGGGAGGATGCGGGCGTGCTGGCCGTGGCGCGCTGGGTGCAGGCGGCGATGGGGTAGGGGGGGGGCGCACGCCGCCTCCCGCCCTCCCGCCCCGCGGCCCCGCATCAACCAGCGCTAGCGTCGAAACGACCTGATATCGTTAAAATGCAAACCCAGGTTGCATTCCAGCGGTAGGGGTCGTCATGACGGTGCTGATCGGAACAAGCAGGCGCGATACCCTCATCGGCAGCGGGGACGCCGATACGATCGATGGCGGCGGCGGCCCCGATCTGCTCATCGGCCTCGGCGGCGCGGATGTGCTGCGGGGCGGCAGTGGGGACGACACCTTCCGCATCACCACCGCCACCGACCTGGCGCTGGGGGAGGTGATCGCCGGCGCGTCCGGCTGGGACGTGATCGATATCGCCGCGATGGAGGTCGCCGACCTCACGCTCGCGACCATCTCCGGCATCGACGAGCTCGTCTCCGCCGCCGCGGTCACGCGGGTCGGCATCGCCCAGCTTGATGCGCTGCGGGAGATCACGCTGACCGCCACCCTGCCCGGCGTGATCGAGATCGTCGGCGGCGGCTCGGCCAATCTCAGCGACCTCGGCTACCTCCAGGCCCGTTTCCGCACCGCGGCGGAGGGCAACAGCCTGAATTTCGCCCTGGTCGGCTTCGCCATCTCGGTCGAGGGCCAGGGCGGCGCGGATCGCGTCGTCGCGGGCACCGTGTCCAGCACCATCGATGGCGGCGGCGGGAATGACACCCTGATCGGCAGCCGCGGGGCGGATTCGCTGGTCGGCGGCGCGGGGAACGACAAGCTCCACGGCTCCTCCAGCGCGACCCGGCACGATGGCCACGACACCCTGGATGGCGGCACGGGCGACGATACGATGTATGGCGGCGCCGGCAACGACCTGTATCGCATCGACAGCACCGCCGACCGGTACGTGGAGGCGGAGGCCGGCGGGACCGACACGGTGGAGAGCAGCGTCTCCCACGTCCTGCGGGCGGAGGTCGAGGTGCTGACGCTGGTCGGCCTGGCGGCCATCGACGGCAGCGGCAATGCGCTCGACAACATCATCACCGGCAACGAGGCCGCCAACCGCATCAATGGCAGGGACGGCGCCGATACGCTTGCCGGCGGCGGCGGCCAGGATACGCTGTCCGGCGGCGCCGGCAATGACCTGCTCTGGGCGAGCGAGGGCATCGACCATCTGCTGGGCGGCGATGGTGACGACGTCATCGACGCCCTCGGCCATGCGGTCGGTCGCGTCGATGCCGGGGCGGGTGATGACACGGTCACGCTCCGCGCCGCCGTCCCCGCTGGCGTCGTCATCCGGGGCGGCACCGGCACGGACCGGCTGATCGTCTATGGGGACGCGCTCCCATCACTCGCCTCCGCCAGGATCTCCGGCTTCGAAGCGCTGCAGAGCAACGGCAGCCTGACCAGGATCCAGCTGACCGCCGCGCAACTGGACAGTTTCAGCCTCATCGAAAGCGCGGATATCCAGACCACGACCGGCGGCACCATCGACCTGCGCGGCGCGAGCTTCGTCTCCAACGTCGAGATCTATCTGGCCAATGCGAGCACGTCGCTCGATCTCACCGGCAGCACCGGGGCTGTCTTGATCTACGGCGGTGCCGGCAATGACCTCCTGACCATCGGCAGCGTCGGCACGCGTATTCGCGGCGGCGATGGCGCGGATACCATACAGGGGGGACTTGGGCGGGATACCTTGTATGGCCAGGGCGACAACGATCTGCTGACCGGCGCCGGGGGACGCGACTCCCTCTTCGGCGGCGCGGGCGCCGATACGGTCGATGGCGGCGACGACGACGATCTGCTGTACGGCGACTCCGGTGAAGGCACCGGGAACGATTCGCTGTCCGGCGGCGCGGGCGACGACGGGCTCCTCGGCGAAGGCGGGGCCGATACGCTGGATGGCGGCGCGGGCAGCGATGAACTGTCCGGCGGCGCCGGCGCCGATATCTTCGTCCTGGCGGCAGGTGAGGAAGGCGAGGACATCATCGCCGACTTCACCCGCGAGGATGGCGACCGCATCGCGCTTTCCCTGGATCTGCGCGTGGGCACCTTCGCCTACCTCGGAAGCGCGACCTTCACCGGCGGCGGCAATTCGGAAGCGCGCTACGCCGGCGATGGCCTGATGCAGGTGGACCTGGACGGCGACGCCGCCGCCGATCTCGCCTTCTCCGTCACCGGCCTCACCGCCGCCAACCAGATGAGCGCGGCCGACTTCGTCTGGATCTGAGCCCGCCGCAGCGCGCCAGCGGCCCGGGCAGGATGCCGCGTCCAAGGGCCGGCGGGATCGCGATTGCCCGCCGCCCGCGCCAGGGCGCGATGCCGCCGGCGCGCGATGCCGCCGGCGCGCCGATCGATCCTGGCCACGAAGGCGCGGCAGCCGATGGCGATGACCGCAACCGCGCGGGGGCTGGCGCGAAGGCGAAGCCGGGGCGCAGGTCCCTGCGCCGGATGAGCGATCCTCAGCCTGCCGGCCGCAGCGCGCCAACGGCGGCCAGGACTGTCCTGCCGCCTAGCGCCACGCCAATGCTCGTCCCTGCATCCCGCTTCCTGCCCGCGCGGCCGGATGATCCGGGAATCCAACGGAACGGATCGCCGCGATGAACCGGCGCAGGGTGGAGGGGAGGCGCGCCGCTGCCCTCACGCCGCCTCCCGCACCCCCAGCCGCGCCAGCCCGCCTTCCAGCGCCGCCTGCGCCGCCGGCGCCATCGCCAGGAAGCGCAGCCGCAGCGCCTCGCCGGTCGCGGCGTCCTCCGCCTGCAGCACCTCCGCCCGCAGCGCCAGGCCCGGCGCCACGCCATCGGCCAGCAGCGTCACCGTGCTGCCCGCCGGCACCGGCGGCGCGCCGGGCTGGAAGCGGCAGCCGCCCAGCGAGATATCCGCCAGCACCGCCGCCGCGGGCCCTTCCGGCGCGCCGCTGTCGATCCGCACGGGCAGCGGCTTCGCCAGGCGCGGATGGGCGCGGCGCTGCGCCTCCGGCGCCGATTCCCGCACCGCCCGCACCAGGTTGCGGCGCAATTCGCCAACCCCCGTGCGGGCATCGCTGGCCGCGGCATTCACCTGCATCGCACGCTCCACCGCGCCCGATGTCTCCGTCGCCACGATGTCGATGCGCTGCGTCACGGCATCGGTCGCGCTCGTCGTCTCCGACACGGATTGCACGATGCGGCGCGTCGCCTCGCTCTGCCGTTCCATCGCCACGGCGATGGC
This sequence comes from Falsiroseomonas ponticola, assembly GCF_016805305.1. Taxonomy (GTDB): domain Bacteria; phylum Pseudomonadota; class Alphaproteobacteria; order Acetobacterales; family Acetobacteraceae; genus Falsiroseomonas; species Falsiroseomonas ponticola. The sequence goes on from NZ_JAERQN010000009.1 coordinate 56,795, forward strand.
GGCGGCCGCGGCATCCACCTCCGCCACCGCATCCGCCATGTCGCCCACCACCGTCACGGCGCGCGTCGTGGCCTGCGTCACCTCCTCCACCTGGCGGGCGATCTCGGTGGTGGCCTTGGCGGTCTCCGCTGCCAGGCTCTTCACCTCGTTCGCCACCACGGCGAAGCCCTTGCCGGCCTCGCCCGCGCGCGCGGCCTCGATCGTCGCGTTCAGCGCCAGCAGGTTGGTCTGCCCCGCGATGCCCGCGATCAGCCGCGCCACGCCGCCGATGCGCTCCACCTCCTGCGCCAGGGCGTCGATGCTCTCCCGCCCCTGGGTGCCGCTGCGGCTGGCGCGGCCGGTGGCGTTCGTCGCCTCCCCGATCCGGGCGCTGATCTCGCCGATCGCGGCGCTCAGATCCTCGGTCGCCGCCGCCACCGCCTCCACGTTCCGCAGCGCCGCCGCCGCGGCATCGGCCACATCCGCGCAATTGACGGAAACGGTCGCGGCGGAGCCCGCCATCGCCTCGGCCTCGTCCGCCATGCGGTCCATGCTGCGCGCCACCAGGTCCACCGCCGCGCCGGTCGCCGTCTCCACCCGGTCCGCCATGTCCCGGATCGCCTCGCCCCGCGCCGCATCCGCGGCCAGGCGGGCGGCGGCCTCGCTCTCCCGCCCCGCGGCCTCGTCCCGCAGCCGCGCCTGCAGGGCCAGCAGCGCCCGCGCGGCATCGCCCCATTCGTCGCGCCGCGCGCCGTCCGGGATGGCTTCCTCGAGCCGCCCGGCGGAGAGCCCGCAGAGGCTCCGCGCCAGGCCCCGCACCCGCCGCGCGACGATCCACCCGGCCAGCCAGGCCAGCGCCAGCCCCGCCAGCGGCAGCGCCACCAGCAGCACCGCCAGCATCGCCCGCGCCTCCGCCGCGCCCGGCCCCTCCAGCTGCCCCTGGACGTAGCCAAGGGCGAGCAGAACGGGCAGCAGCCCGGCCCCGCCCAGCAGCAGGAAGCGGGCGGCGATGCCGGCCCTCAGCCCATCGGGGCCGGAAAGGCCGCCATGGGGCAGGCCAGGATCCTTGTGGTTCATCATCGGCAACCTTCGGCGCGCGGGGAGGCACCCGATGCGGGGCGCGCGCACCGCCAGCGTGCCGCCAAAGGATTGAGCCTCCGTTAGGGGCTGTCCGGCCCTGCCGGCGGGCGGTGACCCGCCGGGCCGGTGCCGCCGCGCCGCTGGATGAATCCGATCCGCGGGTTAAGCCCGCCGTAATCAATCGGCCCGTAGAGGCAACGGGCGGCCCCGCGCCGCAGGAGAAACGCCATGTTCATCCGTCCCGCCCGCGCCGATGGCTCGACCGCGCGGCTCGCCGCGCTCGATTGCCTGCGCGCCAAGATCATGATCGCCGACGCCGACCTGAACATCACCTACATGAACCAGGCGGTCACGGCGATGATGGCCGAGGCGGAGGAGGAGCTGAAACGCGAACTCCCGCGCTTCAGCATGGCGACGCTGATCGGCAGCAACATCGACGTCTTCCACAAGACGCCCGACCACCAGCGCCGCATGCTGGCCAACCTCGACAAGCCGCACGCCGCCACCATCGCCATCGGCAGCCGCGCCTTCGACCTGCTGGTGACGCCGCTGATGGAAGCCGGCCGCCGCACCGGCTTCGTGGTGGAGTGGGAGGACGCCCATCACCGCCTGCTGAACCTGGACTACGCCGCGCAGATCGCCGCCATCGGCCGCGCCCAGGCCGTCATCGAATTCACCGTGGACGGCACCATCCTGAAGGCGAACGACAATTTCCTCGCCCTCATGGGCTACCGGGAGGAGGAGCTCCGGGGCCAGCACCACCGGATCTTCGTGGAGGAGGCGACCGCGCGCTCCGCCGACTATGCCAGCTTCTGGGCCGGCCTCGCCTCCGGCAAGCCTATCACGGCCCAGGGCCGCCGCATCGCCAAGGGCGGCCGCGTCGTCTGGATCGAGGGCTCCTACAACCCCATCCTCGACCATCGCGGCCAGGTCACGAAGGTGGTGAAGTTCGCCTCCGACGTCACCGCGCAGAAGGAACTGCTGGCCCGGCTGAAGGTCTATATCGACAGCATCGACACCGCCGTCGGCCGCTCCAACCGTGAAGCCGATGCCGCCCGCGCCGCCGCCGGCACCGCGACGGGGGATGTGCAATCCGTGGCCGGCAACGCGGAAGCGCTCGCCGCCTCCATCAACGCCATCGCCGGCAACATGGAAACCTCCCGCGCCGCCACGGATGCCGCCTTCGCCCAGGCGGAGGCCGTGGGCACGGACACCCAGGCGCTTGCCAGCGCCGCGCAATCCATGGGCGGCATCGTCGCGCTGATCCGCGACATCGCCAGCCAGATCAACCTCCTCTCCCTCAACGCGACGATCGAGGCCGCGCGCGCCGGGGAGGCCGGCAAGGGCTTCTCCGTCGTGGCCAGCGAGGTGAAGAACCTCGCCGTCCAGGCCGCCCGCGCGACGGAGCAGATCACGAAGGAGATCGATGGCCTCCAGGCCCGCTCCGCCAGTGTCGCCAAGGCCATGGCCGCGATCCAGGGCCAGGTGACGACGGTGCGGGAGGAAGTCTCCCGCGCCGCCGGCGCCGTCACCGAACAGGCCAGCGTGACGCAGGAGATGTCGGCCAGCGCCCAATCCGCCGCCAGCGCCGTCTCCTCCGTGCTGTCGAGCGTGGAGGAGATCGCGACCGCGGTGCGCGACGTCTCCGGCGCCGTGGGCCAGACGATGGAGGCCGCGCAGGCGCTGGTCAGGTAGCCAGCGCCCGCAGCGCCGCCGCCGTGGCCTCATCCGCCGGGTAGAAGGCCTCGATCGCCAGCTCCGCCAGCGTCACCTCCACCGGCGTGCCGAAGACGGTGGTGGTGGAGATCAGCGCCAGCCGCCCCGCCGGCGTGTCCAGCACCAGCGGCACGGCGATGCCCCCCGGCACCAGGCCGGGCGAGCCCGCCACGCGGTCCGCCGCGCCCGGCAGCGCGGCAAGCTCCGCCAGCAGCGCCGCCAGCACCGGGTCCGCCCCCGCCGCCACCTGGCGCCGCAGCCGTTCCAGGATATGCGCCCGCCATTCCCCGGCATTGGCGATCATCGGCAGCAGCCCGCGCGGATGCAGGCTGAGCCGCAGCACATTCACGGGCGGCGTCAGCAGCGCCCGGTTCGCGACGCCGGCCAGCAGCGGCGCCACCGCCGCATTGGCCGCCAGCATCACCCAGTGCCGGTCCACCGCCAAGGCGGGGAAGGGGGCATGGGCGCGCAGGATCGCCTCCACCACCTGCCGCGCCGCGCCCAGGGCGGGGTCGTCCAGCCCGCGTTCCGGGAAGGCCGGCGCATAGCCCGCCGCCAGCAGCAGCGCGTTGCGGTCCCGCAGCGGCACCTCCAGCTCCTCCGCGATGCGCAGCACCATCTCCCGGCTCGGCGTCGCGCGCCCGCCCTCGACATAGCTGAGGTGCCGCTGGCTGATCCCGGCATCCAGCGACAGCGCCATCTGGCTCAGCCGCCGCCTTTCCCGCCAGGCGCGGAGCAGGGGGCCAACCTGGGGGGCGGGGATGCGGGGCGAGGTCTGCATGCCCGCACCCTACCGCGCGCCCCGGCATCATCACGATAACCTCCCGCGTCATCGCCCCGCCGCCCGCCCCGGGTGTTGGCTGCCCCCGTCCCGAACCAGAGGAGGACGAGGATGTTCACCACCAGGCTGCTCCCCACCCGCTTCCTGCGCCTGTCCCTGCTGGCCGATGCCGCGGCCAGCGGCGCCACCGGCCTGCTGCTGGCCGCCGGCGCGGATGGGCTCGCCGGCCCCTTCGGCCTGCCCGCTGCCCTGCTGCGCGGCGTGGGGCTGTTCTTCCTGCCCTGGGCCGCGCTGGTCGCCTGGCTCGGCCTCTCCGCCGCGCCGCCGCGCAACGCGGTGCGGGCGGTGGTGGCGCTGAACCTGGCCTGGGTGGCGGAAAGCGCGCTGGGCGTGGCGCTGCTCGGCGCCACCGCCCTCGGGAACGGCTTCATCGCCTTCCAGGCGCTGGCCGTGCTGGGCCTCGCCATCGCCCAGGCCGCCGCGCTGCGCCAGGCCCCGCTGCGGGCGGCGCTGGCATGACCGGGCTGCGCCCGACGGGTCACGTCGTCACCCGTGACGGCGTGGCCCTGTTCAGCCGGGGGGCGGGCGCCGGCCCGCCCGTGCTGCTGCTGGCGAGCTGGTCGCTCTCCTCCCTCTCCTGGGGCGCCATCATGGCGCGGCTGGCCGGGGAGGGATTTCGCGCCCTGGCCTATGACCGCCGCGGCCATGGCCGCTCGGCCGACCCGGGCGGCGCCCAAGGGGAAGGCATGGATTACGACACGCTGGCCGACGACCTGGCCGATGTCCTGGCGACGGAGGACCAGCACGGTGTCACCCTCGTCGCCCTGTCCGGCGCGGCCGGGGAGGCGGTGCGCTGCCTGACGCGCCACGGCGCGGGCCGCATCGCGCGCCTGGTCCTCATCGGCCCCACCACGCCGCTGCTGCTCCAGCGCCCCGACAACCCGGCGGGCATCCCGGCGGAGGCGCTGGCGGCGCTGCGCGGCGCGCTGCTCGATGATCTCCCGCGCTGGCTGGCGGAGAATGCCCGCCCCTTCGGCGGGCCGCTTCCCTCCGACGCGCTGCTCGACGCCATCCGCGCCGATGCGCTCACCGCCTCGCTCCCCGCGCTGCTGGCTTTTCACCAGGCACTGGCCGAGACGGATTTCCGCGCCGAACTCGCCGCACTCGACCTGCCGCTGCTGGTCATCCAGGGCGATGCGGACGCCACCTGCCCCCTCGACCTCACCGGCCGTCCGACCGCTGATCTCGTGAAGGGCGCGCGGCTGGTCGTGGTGCCGGGCGGCACCCATGGCCTGATCGCGAGCCACCCGGCGCTGCTGGCGACGGCGATCGCGGGCTTCGCGCGGGGGGAGGGGTAGCGGAGATCGTTTCGATCGGTCCTGCTTCACCCTATGATCGGCACGCCCCTTTCCGGATTCGAGGGATGCCGACGCTGCCCATCGACGAAGCCGCCTTGCGCGAAGCCATGCGCGATCGCCGCTACTGGCAGCCCGGCCATCCCGAACGGGAACGCTACGGTGCCTGGGTGACGGGCGCCGCGCCGGACCAGGGCGCCGACACCGTCGGCCATGTTCGCGCCTACGAACGTCGCGGGCCGGATGGCGATGTCATCCAGGTCCAGGCCCACACCCGCGGCGCATCGCCAAGGCCCTGGGAGAACCAGCCCAATCCGGAATGGCGCGCGCAGATCGCGGAACGCGAGGTTCGGGGTATCGCCGAGAATTTCGGCTACGGCGCACGCAATCCGGGCTCCTCCGCCATGGGGCGGTACCAGATGTTGAGTGCAGCACTCCAGGAGAGCGGTTGGAAGGACAGCGCTGGCGGTTGGACCGACCGCGCCCGTCGTGCTGGGGTCACAAGCGATGACGACTTCCTCGCCAACCCTCAAGCTCGGGAGGCGGCGTTTGGTGACTATATGGCCAGCAATGAAGTTCGTTTGCAGAACAGAGGCCTCTTCAGACTGTCCGGGCGAACGATTCGGGGCGCGAGCGGCAAGGACGTGCCCGTGACCGACGCCGGCCTTGCAGCTGCCGCACATCGCGCCGGCGTCACCGCGGTGGCACGATACTTCGAGCGGCGCGCCCGCAATGCACCGGCGGAGGGCGCCGATCTCGCCATTGAGACGAGGTTGCGAGAGTTCAGCACCGTCCCATACCGGCGGGCCGGTCAGCGATGACTCGTGTCGAATGCATCCTGGCCACTGGCCTCGCCCTGTCACTGGCCATCCCGCCCGCCGCCGCCCAGCGGATGCCCTATAGCCGCATGGACCCCGTGGCCGCCGCCGCTGTTGCGGCGCTACGCGACACCGATCACTGGCTGGCGGAGGCGATGTCGGAGACCTTTGCCCCCCGACCGGGAACGCGGGATGGGGATCCGCTTCCGCCACTCGGCTTCGACCCCAGCCGCCATCTCGAATACCTCGTGGTCAGCGTGTCCGAGGCCGGTCCGCCACTGGTTTTCCTGCTGTTCAACTGGCTGTCGGTCCGCGGCAGCGGGCCGGCGCCCGGCGTCGTCATGCAGCAATACGGCGCCAGCCCGCCCTACCGATGGCGCGTTGCCTGCGACTTCGCGGACAGTGATGGAACACCCTACGGCGCGGTCACGCTGCTGGACCGGCGCAGCCATGGCTGGCGCCAATTCCAGATCGCCTCCGTGACCTATGCGTGGCGCCCCAGCGCGACTCTCCGCGGCGCGATGGATTGCGTGCCGGTGAACCCGGGCGCGAAGCCGGCGCGATGAAGCGCGCGCTTGTCACGACCCTGGTTTTCGCCCTGGCGACGCTCAGCGCCTCCGCCCAGCGCCTCCCCTGGTCCAGCATCGATCCGAAGGCCGCAACGGCGCTCCGCGCTTTTCGCCAGACCGATCATTGGGTGGCCGAGGCATTGGCGGAGAACTACGACGACGAACGGCTGGGCCGGGATACGGAAGAACGCCCATCGATCAATTTCGACGCGAGTCTGCATCTCAGCTACAAGGTCACGAGCCTTCGCCATGGCGCTCCGCCCGCCGTCTTCCTGCTGTTCGAATGGTCGCCGGTACGCGGCAATGGCGAGGCCCCCGGATTCGTCATGCAGGAAATCGTGGCGGCGACCAGGCGAAGCTGGCACATCGCCTGCGAGTTCCGGGACTACGGCCTCTCCCTGACGCTCCTCGACCGCCGCAGCCATGGCTGGCGGCATTTCCGCGTGGCCTCGGGCGAATACGGCTGGCGCCCCGCCACTTTCACGCCGGGCGTGCCGTTGCCGGAAGGCGCCCCAGAAGGGGCCATGGAATGCGTTCCCCTGGTCCCGGCGCAATTCCCGCCGTGACGCGCGCCGCTACTTCTTCCCCGCGAACTCCGGCAGCCCCTTCAGGCTCTCGGTTGTGTCGAAGTCGCGCAGCACCGCGTCATTCGCCATCTCCACATCGACCAGCCGGTCCGCATGCTTGCCCGCCAGGTGCCGCGCGCCGACATCGCCGCTGATGGCCAGCATCTGCGGCAGGAATTCCCGGCTCCACAGCATCGGGTTGCCCTGCTTGCCGCGATAGGTCGGCTGCACGATGGCGCGGCCTTCCTCCGGATCGAAGGCGCTCAGCAGCCGGTCGAGCATCGCCGCCGTCACCAGCGGCATGTCGCCCAGGCAGACCAGCACCCCCTCCGCATCCGGCGGCACCGCCGCCAGCCCGGCCTTGAGGCTGGCTGACAGCCCCTCCGCATAGCCCTCCGCATGCGCGAAGAGCACCGGGCGCCCCGCCAGCGCCTCCTCGATCCGCTCCCGCTCATGCCCCGTCACGACGATGACGGGGGAGGCATGCGAGGCCAGCGCATTGTCCACCACGCGCAGGATCATCGGCAGGCCCTTGGTGTCCGGCACCAGCAGCTTGTTCAGCGGCGCCATGCGGCGCGAACGCCCGGCCGCCAGCACCAGCGCGCAGACCTTCCGCGCGCGGCGCGGTGCCGTCGCGGGCGGCGGCACGCGGGGCGCTTCCGCGCGGGGCAGGGGGCGCACCTCGATCTCCTTCAGCAGGCCACCAACGCCCATGCCCATCACGTCACGCGCCGTCACGCGGCGCCCGGCGAAGATCCGGTGCAGAACCCAGTCGAAGCCGTTCAGCTTCGGGCTGCGCGCGCAGCCCGGCAGGACCAGCGCCGGCACCTCCCCGATCCGGCCGAGGCAGATCAGGTTCCCCGGATCGACCGGCATGCCGAAATGCTCGATCACGCCGCCCGCGCGCACGATCGCCGCCGGGCCGACATCCCGCCGGTCCACCACGGCGGAGGCGCCGGCCACCAGCAGCAGGTCGGCCCCCGCCTTGCGCAGCCGCGTCAGCGCATCGGCCACGGGCCCTTCCTCATGCCGCACCCGCTCCACCGGCAGCATGGTGCCCATCAGCGCCTTGATGCGCGCATCGGTCGCCTCGACCGCGCCCTCCATCACGCTTTCCTTGATGCCGGGCAGCTCCGTCAGCACCAGGCCGACCGAGAGCGGCTGGAAGGGATGGATCGCGATGCCCCCGCGCCCGCGCGTCATCGCCTCCACCACCTGCAGCACGCGGCCGGGGCTGGCGAAGGGGATCACCTTGATGGTCGCCAGCATCTCCTTCGCCGCCACCACCGCGTGGTTGGGCAGCGTCGCGACGGTGACGCTCTCATCCACCGCGTTGATGCGGTCGATGAGGCCCGCATCCACCGTGAACAGCCCGGCACTTTCCGCGAACAGGTTCACGCGCCCCGTGGCGGCGCGGGATTTCGCCACCAGCGGCGCCATCAGCGCATCGGCGATCCGGTCCGCCGCCTCGTCCTCCGGCACGTCGCCGGCTTCCATGCGGGCGGCGATCACGTCGCGCTTGCCCGCCTCACGCAGCGCGGCGATCGCGCCCTCATCCAGCACCGTGCCCTTCTTCAGCACGCGTCCCGGCAGGCGGACGGTATGCGCCAGCACCGCCCCCTTGGCTTCGTCCAGCGGCGTCGGCCCGAAGATCATCCCTCAGCCCTTTTCTTCGGCCCGCCGCGGCGGGCGGAGACGATCTGCGCCAGGATGGAGACCGCGATCTCCGGCGCCGTCACCGCGCCGATATCGAGCCCGACCGGCGCGGCGATGCGGCCGATCTCGGCCTCCGTCAGCCCGGCTTCCGCCAGCCGCGCCACGCGCTTCGCATGCGTCTTCCGGCTGCCGAGCGAGCCCACATAGAAGGCCGGGCTGCGCAGCGCCACTTCCAGCGCCGGGTCATCGAGCTTCGGGTCATGCGTCAGCGTGACCACCGCCGTCCGCGCATCCGGCGCCAGCGCGCGCAGCGCGTCATCCGGCCAGTCGCCGGAGATGGTGACGCGGTCGCCCATCCGTTCCTCGGTGGCGAAGGCGCGGCGCGGGTCCACCACCGTCACCGCGAAACCCAGCGGCAGCGCCATGGGCACCAGCGCCTGCGCGATATGCACGGCGCCCACGATCACCAGGCGCAGCGGCGGGTTCTCCGGCGCGATGAACCAGGTCTCGTTGCCGATCGTCACGTTGCGCGCCGCATCCGCGTCGATCGCGGCCCGGGCCTCCGCGGCCAGCGCTTCCGGCACCGCATCCCCCGGCAGCAGCAGCTGAGCGCCATCGGGCAGGCGGGTCAGCAGCGCCAGCGGCACCTTCGCCGCCCGCGCCGCCATCAGCCGGTCGAGGAGGTCGCTCTTCACCCGAGCTTCTCCACGAAGACCTTCAGCTTGCCCCCGCAGGCGAGCCCCACTTCCCAGGCGCGCTCGTCGCTGATGCCGAAATCCAGCAGCTGCGGCACGCCCGTCTCCATCGTCTTTTGCGCGACCTCCGCCACGGCGCCCTCGATGCAGCCGCCGGAGACGCTGCCCGCGATCCGCCCGGACGCCGTCACCGCGAGCCGCGACCCGGCCGGGCGGGGGGAGGAGCCCCAGGTCTCCACGACGGTCGCGATGGCAACACGCTCGCCCTCCGCCTTCCAGCCGGCGGCGGTGGCCAGGATATCCTCGGAATCGGTGGCGGCGCTCATGCGGCATTCCCCCTTCGGCCGGCGCGCGGGTCGCTGAGCACGGAGACCAGGTCGCGCAGGCTGGCGAGATTATGGACCGGGCGGAACTCATCGACATGCGGCAGCATGGCCCGGATGCCCTGGGATTTGGGCTGGAAGCCGGCGTAACGCAACAGCGGGTTCAGCCAGATCAGCCGGCGGCAGGATTTGCGGAGGCGATCGGTCGCCTCCGCCAGGCCCTTCGCCCCCTCCCGGTCCAGCCCATCGGTGATCAGCAGCACCACGGCGCCCTGGCCGAGCACCCGCCGCGCCCAGGCCTTGTTGAACAGCTCCAGCGATTCGCCGATCCGCGTGCCGCCCGACCAGTCCGGCACCGCATGGGCCACCATCTCGAAGGCCACCTCGGCATCCCGGTGCTTCAACTGGCGCGTCACGTTGGTCAGCCGCGTGCCGAACAGGAAGGTGTGCACGCGGTCCCGGTCATTCGCCACCGCGTGCAGGAAATGCACCAGGATCTGCGCATAGCGCGCCATGCTGCCGGAAATGTCGCAGAGCGCCACCAGCGGCGGCGCCCGCACCACGCGGCGCCGGCGCGATATGTCCATGATCTCGCCGCCCGTGCGCAGCCCTTCCCGGATGGTGGCGCGGAGGTCGGTGGTGGGGCCCGCATGGTCCGGCCGGAAGCGCCGCGTCGGCCGCGCATCCAGCGGCAGCACCAGCTTGCGGATCTCCTTCTTCGCGGCGTTTAGCTCGGCGGCCGACATCGCCTCGAAATCCATGGATTGCAGGCGTTCGCGCTCGCTGACCGTGAAGGTCATGTCGACGCGGTCCTCGGGCGGCTGTTCGGGGGGCTTGGGCGGGTTGGGCCGGTCGCCCTGCATCGCCTCCGCCATGCGGCGCGATGCCGGGGATGGCTTGGGCTGCTCCTTCATCCCATCCATCAGCGCCATGGCGGCGGCGTGCGCGCCGGCCTCCGGGTCGCGCCAGAACAGGCTGAAGGCGTGGTCGAACAGGAAGAAATGCTCGTGCTTGTGGACCATGGTGGCCCGCAGCGCGGCATGGACCTGCGCCTTGTCCCCGATCTCGATCGCCTCCAGCGCCGCCGCGCCGGCCAGCAGCTCCGCCGGGCCGAGCGGCAGCCCGGCGCGGCGCAGCAGCCGCCCGAAGGCGACCAGGTTGTTGCCGATGGCCGCACCACCCTCATGCGGGCGGAGCAGCATGGCGGTCCTGGGGGGGATCATCCGGCCCGGCCCGCCACCCTCAGCCCACCGCCTGCTTCGCCTCGGTCACCAGCCGCGCCGCCTCGGCCCCGCGGATCTTGGCGATGTCGTCCTGGTACTTCAGCAGCGCGCCCAGCGTCTCATCCACCAGCGCCGGCTCCAGCTCCTTCGCATCCAGCGCGGAAAGCGCCGCCGCCCAGTCGATGGTCTCCGCCACCCCCGGCGGCTTGAAGGTATCGGCGCCCCGCACCGCCTGCACGAAGGCCACCACCTGCGCGGACAGCCTCTCCCCCACCTGCGGCGCCCGGATCTTCAGGATCGCGCGTTCCCGCGCCGCATCCGGGTAGTCCACCCAGTGGTAGAGGCAGCGCCGCCGGATCGCGTCATGCACCTCCCGCGTCCGGTTGGACGTGATCACCACCACCGGCGGCGTCGCGGCCTTCACCGTGCCGAGTTCCGGGATCGTCACCTGGAAATCCGCCAGGATCTCCAGCAGGAAGGCCTCGAAGGGCTCGTCCGCGCGATCGAGCTCATCGATCAGCAGCACCGCCGGCTCGCCTTCCAGCGCCTGCAGCAGCGGCCGCGCCTGGAGGAAGCGGCGGTCATAGATCCCCCGCTCCAGGCTGCCCCGGTCCCCCGCCTCGCCGGAGGCTTCCGCCAGCCGGATCGCCATCAGCTGCCGCGCATGGTTCCACTCATAGGCGGCGGAGGCGAGGTCCATGCCGTCATAGCATTGCAGCCGCACCAGGCGGCGGGGCAGCTGCGCGGCCAGGACCTTGGCGATCTCCGTCTTGCCCGTGCCCGGCTCGCCTTCCAGCATGATGGGCCGGCCCATCCGCAGCGCCAGGTGGATGGTGGTGGCCAGCTGGCGGTCGGCGACATAGCCGCCCTCGGCCAGCAGGCGCTGGGTTGCGGCGACGTCGGCGGGGATGGTCACGCTCAGCCCACCAGGAAGATCAGCGCCAGGATGACGACCATCGCGGCGCCGCCGAACCAGACCTGCGCCGGGAAGCCCATGAAATCCTGCGTCAGCAGGCGCAGCGGCAGCGGCATCTCCCCGGTCGTGGGGTTCGGCTTGTGCACCGGCCCGCCGGGGGACTGCCCCTCGGCGCCATGCTGCGTGATCGGCGCCGCCTCCGCGCTGCCCGCCAGGTATTCCGTATCCGTCCCCGCCACCGCCACGGGCGCCGCCGGCGCCAGCTGGGCCGCGAAACGGTCGAAGAACTGGTCGGCCATGGACTTGGCGGTGCTGTCGATCAGCCGCGCGCCGAGCTGCGCCATCTTGCCGCCCACCTGCGCCTTCACGTTGTAGCGCAGCAGCGTCTCGCTCGGCCCCACCTCATCCAGCGCCACATCGGCGCCGCCCTTGGCGAAGCCCATGGCGCCGCCCGTGCCCTCGCCCGAGATGGTGTAGGAGGCCGGCGGGTTGATGTTGGACAGCGTGACCTTGCCGCCGAACTTGGCGGACATCGGGCCGAGCTTCATGGAGACCTTGGCCTGGAACTGGTCGTCCCCGATCCGCTCCACGCTCTCGCAGCCCGGAATCGCCTCCTTCAGCACGGCCGGGTCGTTCAGCGCGGCCCAGACCGCCTCGCGCGGGGCGCCGATGCGCCGTTCGCCAGTCATTTCCATGGGGATCACTCCGTCGGTTGCGGGCGAAGTTAGGCCCGGCGGGCCCGGGCGGGAAGGGCAGGGGCCGCCGGCAGGGCGCCGCAGGGCCCCGGGGGACAGCATCGTGACGGCGGCGATGGTTGCCTGTATGCGCCTTCCCCGGGGTTCGGGGAGACGGAATGATGGGGAAGCCGCAACTGCGCCGCGTCGTCACGGGGGCCGCCATGGCCACCCTGCTGCCGCTTCCGGCCCTGGCGGCCGGGGTGCCGGGGGCGCAATTGTCGCTGGGCTGGGCGATCCCCTTCGTGGGCATCCTGCTCTCCATCGCGCTGATGCCGCTTTTCGCCGCCAGCCTCTGGCATCACCACTACGGCAAGATCGCCGCCGCCTGGGCGGCGCTGTTCCTGCTGCCCTTCGCCGCCGTCTTCGGCCCCGGCGCCGCCTGGTACGAATTCACCCATGTCGCGGTGCTGGAATACATCCCCTTCATCGCCCTGCTCACCGCGCTCTACACCGCGGGCGGCGGCGTCATGCTGAAGGGCACGCTGGTCGGCACCCCCGGCACCAATGTCGCGCTGCTGGCCATCGGCACGGCACTCGCCAGCCTGATGGGCACCACCGGCGCCGCCATGGTGATGATCCGCCCCGTGCTGCGCGCCAATGCCTTCCGCCGCAACAAGACCCACACCTTCGTCTTCTTCATCTTCCTGGTCGCCAATATCGGCGGCAGCCTGACGCCGGTGGGCGACCCGCCGCTCTATCTCGGCTTCCTCCGCGGCGTGTCCTTCTTCTGGCCGACGACGCATCTCTTCGCCGAATTCCTGCTCTGCAGCATCGTGCTGCTGGCGCTCTACTGGGTGCTCGACACCCTCGCCTGGAAGCGGGAGAAGCCCGTGGCCCCCGACACCGGCGCGCGGGAGCCGCTTTCCATCGAGGGCTGGCTGAACGTCGCGCTGCTCGGCGCCATCGTCGCCGTCGTCATCGCCATGGGCTATGTCAAGCTCGGCACCGTCCCCGTCCTCGGCCACCCGATCGAGGTCGAGAAGCTCATCGGCATCGCCCTCTTCGCCGCCATCACCCTCGTCTCCGTCAAGGGCACCACGGCCCGGTTGAGGGAGGCGAACGGCTTCGCCTGGGGCGCGATCCTGGAAGTGGCGAAACTCTTCGCCGCCATCTTCATCACCATGGCCCCCGTCCTGGCCATCCTCCGCGCCGGCAGCGCGGGCGCGGCGGCGGGGCTGGTGGCGCTGACCTCGGATGCCAATGGCGCGCCCATCCCCTGGGTCTATTTCTGGCTCTCCGGCGCGCTCTCCTCCTTCCTCGACAACGCGCCCACCTACATCGTCTTCTTCGAACTGGCCGGCGGCGATCCTGGCTTCCTGATGACGCAGGGCGCGCTGACGCTGGCCGCGATTTCCTGCGGCGCGGTCTTCATGGGCGCCAACAGCTACATCGGCAACGCGCCCAACTTCATGGTGAAGGCCATCGTGGAGGAGAATGGGGAGCGCATGCCCTCCTTCTTCGGCTACTGCGCCTGGGCCGCCTGCATCCTGGTTCCCCTGTTTGTGCTGGTGACCTTCATCTTCTTCTGACGGGGCCTGTTCTGACGGCATGGGCGCGGCGTTGACAGCCGCCCCCATCCCGGCAGGATGAACCGGACGTCACGAACGACAACGGAACCGCCCATGCCCTCGCGACGCCTTGCGCTTTCGGCCCTTGGCGGCATCGCGACGGCGCTGGCGGCGCCCGCGCGCGCGCAGCCCGCCCGCCCCATCCGCCTGGTCATCCCCTTCGCCGCCGGCGGGCCGACCGACATCGTCGCCCGCCTGGTCGCGGACCGCATGGCCGCCAGGCTCGGCCAGCCCGTGGTGGTGGATCCCCGCCCCGGCGCCGGCGGCGCCATCGCGGCGGAAGCCGTGGCCCGCGCCGCGCCGGATGGCCTGACCCTGCTGATCGGCACCGCCACGACCCATGCGGTGAACCCCGCCCTGCAGGAAGGCCGGCTGCCCTTCCACCCCATCCGGGATTTCGCGCCCATCGCGCAGATCGCCCGCGTGCCCATCGTGCTGGTCACGAACCCTGGCCTGCCCGCCCGAGACCTCCGCGGCTTCATCGAGTTGCTGCGCGCCCGGCCCGGCCAGATGAACTACGGCTCCTCCGGCACCGGCTCCATGGGGCACCTGGCAGCCGTGCTGCTCATGCAGCAGCTCGGCGCCCAGGCCACCCACATCCCCTATCGCGGCTCCGCGCCCATGGTGGCGGACCTGCTCGCCGGCCGCGTCGAATTCGCGACCGACGCGCTCGCCTCCGTCGTGCCCTTCGTGCAGGACAGCCGCATCCGCGCCATCGCCATCGCCACCCCCGATCGCGCCGCCGCGCTGCCCCAGGTGCCGACCTTCGCCGAGGCCGGCATGCCGGGCTTCGAGGCCTATACCTGGAACGTCGTCTTCGCCCCCGCCGGCACCCCCGCGCCCCTCATCGCCCGCCTCAACGCCACGCTGAACGCGGTGGTGGGGGAAGCCGAGGTCGCGCAGCGCCTGTCGGAGATGGGCCAGCCCGCCGTCACCGGCACCACGCCGGAAGGCACGAGCGCCTTCGTGCAGGCGGAGTTGGCGAAATGGGAACCCGTCGTGCGCGCCTCCGGCGCCACGGCCAGCTGAGGACGCGCCACCATGGACGATCTCCGCACGATCTACCCGCCTCCCGCGGGCCTCGCGGTGGACAAGCAGCTGGACCACCTCGACGACTTCGCCCGCCTCTTCATCGCGCGCTCCCCCTTCCTCGTCATGGCGACGGCGGATGGGGAAGGGAATTGCGATGCCTCCCCGCGCGGCGACGCGCCCGGCTTCGTCGTGGTGCTGGACGACAGGCGCCTGCTGCTGCCCGACCGCCCCGGCAACAACCGCGTGGACAGCCTTTCCAACCTCGCGGCCAATCCCCGTCTCGGCCTGCTCTTCTTCGTCCCCGGCGTGCTCGAGACGCTGCGCGTGAACGGCCGCGCGGAGATGGTGACGGATACCGCGACGCTCGGCGGCCTCTCCGCCCAGGACCGCCTGCCGAAAAGCGCCCTGATGGTGACGGTGGAGGAGGTCTTCTTCCATTGCGGCAAGGCGCTGAAGCGCAGCGCCCTCTGGGACCCCGCCCGCCACGCCGCCCCGGGCGAGATCCCGAGCCTCGGCCGCATCCTTGCCGGCCAGACCGGCAAGATCGCGGCGAAGGAAGCCGAGACGCGCATCGCCCATGCCTATGAGGCCCATCTCTACTGAGGGAGCCACGCCCATGGACGACGCCGCCTTCATGGCGCTCGCGCTCGCGGAGGCGCAGCAGGGCTTCGAGGAGGGCGGCGTCCCCGTCGGCGCCGTGCTCGTCGGCGTGGAGGGCCGCCTGCTCGGCGGCGGCCACAACCGCCGCGTCCAGGAAGGCGACCCCATCGCGCATGGAGAGATGGATTGCCTCCGCCGCGTCGGCCGCAGGCGCAGCTATGCCGGCACCACCCTCTACACCACGCTGACGCCCTGCATGATGTGCACCGGCACCATCATCCAGTTCGGCATTTCCCGGGTTGTCATCGGGGAGAACCGCAGCTTCGAGGGGAACGAGGATCTTCTCAGGTCGCGCGGCGTGGCTGTGACGGTCCTCGACGACCCCGCCTGCATCGCGCTCATGCAGCGCTTCCAGCGGGAGAAGCCGGCGGTCTGGGCCGAGGATATCGGGGTGGACCCGCCCGGCTGAGCCGCCTCACCGCCGCGCCGCCGTCACCTCCCGCAGCACCGCCATGAAGGTGGCGAAGCGCTCCTCGCCCACCTCCGCCGCCAGCTCCGCCTCCAGCGCCCGCATGGACGCCCAGATCGCCTCCGCGATCCGCCAGCCCCTGGGCTGCAGATAGACCAGCCGCCGCGTGCCCCCGCCCGGCGCCGGCCGCCGCTCCAGATAGCCCAGCGCCTCCAGCTGCTGGATCGCATGGTTCCCCGCCTGGCGGGACATGCCGAGCCGCCGCGCCAGCTCCGCCGGCCGCATCCCATCCGGCAGCGGATAGGCGAAGACCGCCAGATGCGTCTCATGCACATCCGTGCCGCCGGCATCCCGGATCGACTGGACCACCCTTTCGCGCGCCAATCGATAAAGCTGGTGGGCCAGTGCGCCGATATAGGGCGGCCCGGACGCCTCGCTTGACCCCAATGGTAAAGTGCCTTTACGTCTGTTCCGCGTAAAACGACTTTACATCGGAGGCGACGGCATGGAAACGACGAAGCCCGCGCGCGTGGTCCGCATCGGCGGCCTCACCCTGACCTTCCTGGTCGATGAGACGGATGGCGCGGGGGAGATGATCGTCTTCGAATTCGCCGTCGAACCCCGCGCCCGCGTCCCCGCGCCCCACTACCACCAGGCGGTGGACGAGGCCGTCTATGGCCTCTCCGGCACGCTGACCACGACCATCGACGGCACCAGCCGCGAACTGCGCCAGGGCGACGTCGCCTTCATCCCCCGCGGCGCCATCCACCACCACGAGAACCGGCACGAGGAGCCCGCCCGCGCGCTGGTGGTGCTGACGCCGGGCTCCATCGGCCGCCGCTACTTCGAGGAGATGGCGGAAGCCATCGCCGGGCCGGGCAAGCCGGATCCGGCGCGGATCGCGGGGATCATGGAAAGGCATGGGCTCATTCCGGCCTGAGCAGGGGGAGCGCTGCTCCCCTGTAACACCAACGGCATCAATGAGTGACCTGCGGCCGGCGAAGGCGGCCGAGGCCGCGAATGCGGCCCGCCGCTTGTGCGGCGAGCCAAGCGCGCGGAGCGCGCGCGTCACGCCGAAGGCGTGCCTCTGGCACGACGCGCCTGAGGGCAAAAAAACGATACCAACGAGTCGCTGCAAGCGGCCGTTGGTATAATCCCCTCGCCAGGGTCCAGGGGGACCCTGGACCGCCGGGCTTTGGCGCCATCCTCAACGCTGCCATCGCGGGAGGGCCGGGCTGCGTGGCTGGCCGGGGCGCGGCTTCCGGGCCAAACTGGCCCGAACCCGAGACCACGGAGCCGTCCATGCCCTATGTCATCGCCGACGACCTGCCCGACGCCCCGGCAGGGGTGCGCTTCCGCGCCCTGCTGGACCGGCCGCAGATCCTCCAGATGCCCGGCGCCCATCTCGGCATCGCCGCCCTGCTGGCCAAGAAGCAGGGGTTCGAGGCGCTCTACATGTCCGGCGCCGCCATGTCCGCCACCATGGGCCTGCCCGACCTCGGCATGATCACGGTGGATGAGGTCGCCGCCTATATCCGCCAGGTCACCCGCGCCGCGGGGCTGCCCACGCTGGTCGATGGCGACACGGGGTATGGGGAGGCGCTGAACGTCATGCACATGGTCCGCGTCTTCGAGGAAGCCGGCGCCGGCGCCGTCCACCTGGAAGACCAGCTGCTGCCCAAGAAGTGCGGCCACCTCAACGACAAGAAGCTGGCCGATGCCCGCGACATGGCCGCCAAGGTCGCCGCCGCCCGCAAGGCCCGCCGCCACCTCTACATCATCGCCCGCACCGATGCCGCGGCGAGCGAAGGCATGGACGGCGCCGTGGCCCGCGCCAAGCTCTACCTGGAGGCCGGTGCGGATGCGGTGTTTCCCGAGGCGCTGACAACTCGAGAAATGTTCGCGGAATTCGCGAAGCGCATGCCGGGCGTGAAGCTGCTGGCCAACATGACCGAATTCGGCCGCACGCCCTTCCTGACGGCCAAGGAGTTCGAGGATCTCGGCTACGCCATGGTGATCTGGCCCGTCAGCCACCTCCGGGTCGCCGCCCGCGCCATGGAGACGCTCTACCAGGCCATCCGCAGCGACGGCGGCACCCAGAACCAGCTGGACCGCATGCAGACCCGCGCCCAGCTCTACGAGACCATCGGCTACCACGACTACGAGGCGCTGGACTCCACCCTGGTGAAGACCATCATCCCGACCGGCATGCCCCAGGATAAGTGACCCGAAGCCCTCTCCCCCCAACGGGGGGAGAGGGTTGGGTGAGGGGGGGCCTCGCCGATGGCAGAACGCCTCAACTATCCAGCGTGATCCCCAACTCCCGGATCAGCGGCGCCCAGACCGCCGTCTCGCTCCCGATCAGCCCGGCGAAGTCGGCCCCGGTCCCCGGGAACGGCTCCAGGCTGATCGATCGCAGCCGCGCCGCCACCTCCTCCGTCCGCAGCGCCCGGTCCAGCTCCCGCTGCAGCCGCCCCGCGATCGCATCCGGCGTCGCCGCCGGCACCACCACCCCCTGCCAGGAATAGATGTCGGACCCCGTCAGCCCCTGCTCCGCCAGCGTCGGCACCCCCGGCAGAAGCCCCAGCCGCTGCGGCGCCGGAATCCCGATGGCGCGCACGGCGTTGGAGGCGATGTGCGGCGCGCCCGAGGCATAGTCGATGAACATCGCCTGCACGACGCCGGAGACGAGGTCCTGCACCGCCGGCGCGCCACCGCGATAGGCCACATGCGCCACCTGCGTGCCCGTGGCCCGCATGAAGCGCTCCGTCGCCAGGTGGCTCGGCGTGCCCACCCCCGGGCTGCCGACATTCAGCGCGCCCGGCCGCGCCCGCGCCCAGGCCACCAGCTCCGGCCCCGTCCGCACCGGCAGGTCGGGATGCACCACCAGCACGAAGGGGAAGCGCGCGATCGGCGCCACCGGCTTGAAGTCCCGGATGGGGTCATAGGGCAGGCGCCGCGCCATGGCCGGCGTGATCACCAGCGCCGTCAGGTCGGCCGAGAGCAGGGTGTAGCCATCCGGGGCGGCGCGGGCCGTCGCCTCGCTGGCCGGGATGGTCGCGCCGCCCGGCCGGTTGTCCACCGTCACCGCCTGGCCGAGCGGCCCGCTGATCGCCGCCGCCAGCGTCCGCGCCAGGAAGTCGGACCCCCCGCCGGGCGCATAGGGCACGATCCAGCGGATCGGCCGCGTCGGCCAGGGAGCCTGGGCCAGGGCAGGGGAGGCAAGGCCGGTCGCGGCCAGCGCCGCCAGGCTGCGTCGTGTGAAGGGCATGTTCGTTCCTCGGTACCGCGTGCGCATTGCGCACCGGATTCGGCCGATGCACAAGCGTGGGGCGGCCTGCGGGAAAAGCTCGCTTCGGCGAACGGTTCCTGTTATGTTCCTTACGGCCACCCCGTCCCCATGCCCGCAGCACCCCTTCCGCGCCCCCTGGGAAGGTCGCGTCGCGGCAGGGGGCGGGGGCGGCGCCCGGGAGGACGGTGCCGAAAACGGTGCTAAAGGCGGCTAATCGGCATAATCGGCTTAAAGGGGTTAGTGGCTAAAAAGCCACGGTCGCGCATTCCTTCGCCAGGAAGTCACGCACCAGCGCCGCGAAGCCCGCGGGGTTGTCCTGGGTCAGCCGGTGGTTGGCGCCGGCCAGCACCTCCAGCCGCGCCTGCGGGATCGCCGCCTGGGCGCGCCGCATCGCGGCCTCCCCGATCACGGTGCAATGCTCGCCGCCGAACAGCAGGGTGGGCTGCGCCACCGCGATGTCGCCCCAGAAACCCGCGGTCAGCGCCCGCTGCGTCTCCGTGATGCCCGCGACATCGTAGCGCCAGCGCAGCCGCCCATCCGGGCAGGCCATCAGCGCGGTGTCGAGCCAGTGTTCCGCGACCGTCTCGCTCCAGGCCTCCCGGAACGGCGTCTCCGCCAGGGCCTCCGCGCGGGTGGCGAAGCCGCGGTCATGGCGCTCCACCTGGTCGAGGAACAGGGCGAAGACATCGTCCCGCAGCCCGATCGCGGGATCGCCGGCCGCCACCGCCACCACGCCCTCGCTCAGCCGGGTCGCCAGCATCAGGGCCAGCGTCCCGCCCGTCGCCTGGCCCACCACCGCGAAGCGCTTCCAGCCCAGCGCCCGCGTCAGCGCCACCAGGTCCTCCCGGTGCTCCTCCAGCCGGAACAGGGACCCTTCCGGCGCGTCGCTCTCGCCGAGGCCGCGGTAGTCCGGCGCCAGCACCGGGTTGGGCAGGTCGAGCCTGGCCAGCACGAAGTCGAAGATCCGCCGCGTGGTGCGGTTGGCCGTCAGGAACAGCACCGGCAGCCCGCTGCCGGGCCGCCAGGTGAAGGCCATGGTCACGCCCGTCGGCAGCCGCATCCGCCGCATGGCGTAGGAGGGATCGAGCGGCGGGCGCAGGCCCACACCCTCGAAGGCTTCGCCCGGCAGGAAGGCGGCATGCGCGGCGGTCTTGAACATGGCGGGAGCCTACCCGCCGCCGCGCGCCACCCGCAACGCCGCATGCGCCATGGCGTCCAGCGCATTGAGGAAGCGGGACTTGTCGGCATTGCCCATGGGCGGCGGCCCGCCGCCCATGCCGAGTTCCCGCAGATGCTGCGCCACCGCCCGGCCCGCGAGCGCGGAGCCGATATTGTTCTCAGTCCAGGGATGGCCCTTGAAGTTCAGGCAGAAGGCCTTCTTCTCCAGGCACCGCTTGGCCAGGGGGATGTCGGCCGTCAGGCAGACATCCGTCGGCCGCGCCTCCTCCGCGATCCAGTCATCCGCCTTGTCCGCCCCATCGGTGACGATGACGATCCGCACCATCGCCTGCTGCGGCGGGCGGATCGGGCGGGACCCGTTGGAGACGAAGATCACCTCCAGCCCCAGCCGCGCCGCCACGCGCAGGATCTCCTCCCGCACCGGGCAGGCATCGGCATCGACGAGAAATCGCGTGTTGGTGCTCACCGCGTAGAGGTAGCCGCCGGCAGTTCCACCGCATAGGTCTCCAGCGCCGGTACCGCCCGGATCATCCGCCGGTCCAGCAGGAAGCGGGCGAAGCGGTCGTAGCGGTTGCGGTCCAGCGCGCCGGGGCTGAGGGAGAAGCGGTTGGCCGTGCTGGCGAAGGCGCGGCGGTTGAGTTCGTTGTCCAGCTCCCGCCGCTGGCCGGCGATGAACATGCGCCAGGATTCCTCGGGATTGTTCACCAGGAAGTGGGTCGCGGCCTCCGTCGCATCGATGAAGCGGCGCAGCACCGGGTCGCGCGCGCGGTCGCGATGGGTGATGTAGATCAGCTCGTCATAGGCCGGCATGCCGTACTGCTCCGGGAAGAAGGCGCGGCCGGGGCGGTTCTCGATGTCGAGCTGATGCAGCTCGAAGTTCCTGAACCCGCCGAGGATCGCGTCCACCTGCCCCGACATCAGCGCGGAGGAGAGGCCGAAATTGACGTTCACCAGGCGGATATCGGACAGGCGAAGGCCCACGCTCTCCAGCATCGCGCCCATCACCACCTCCTCGAACCCCGCGACGGAGAAGCCGACGCGCCGGCCGCGGAGATCCGCCAGGGTCCGCACCGGGCCGTCCCGCAGCACGGTGAGGGTGGAGAGCGGCGTCGCCACCAGCGTGCCGACGCGCATCAGCGGCAGCCCCTGGTCCACCGCCAGGTGCAGGTTCTTCTGGTAGAAGACGCCGACATCCGCGCGGCGCGCGCCCACCAGCCGCGGCGGGTCGTTCGGGTCGGCGGGGGCGACGATCCGCACCTCCAGGTTGGCGCGCGCGAAATCGCCGCGTTCCTGCGCGATGATGATCGGCAGGTGGTCCGGGTTGATGAACCAGTCGAGCAGCACCGTCAGGTTGTCCCGCGCCGGCTGGGCGGCGAGCGGGGGCGAGAGGGCGAGCAGCGCGGCCAGCGCGAGTAGGAGCCGCTTCATGGCGAGACCTTCCTGTTGTTCTCGGAGAGGAGTGAATCCGGCTGCCAGGGGATCGCCCGCCTCAGCAGCGCGTCGGTGGTGAACCAGAGCGCCAGCGACATCACCGCCAGCACGAAGAGGGCCGCGAACATGACATCCGCCTGGGACCGCCCATTGGCCTGCAGCATCAGGTAGCCGAGCCCGGCCGAGGACCCGACCCATTCCCCGACCACGGCCCCGATCGGCGCCACCCCCGCCGCGACGCGAAGGCCGGAGGCCAGCGCCGGCAGCGCCGCCGGCACCCGCACCCGCCACAGCACCGCCGCGCGCGACGCCCCCATGGTGGCGGCGAGGTCGAGCAGCCCCGGCTCCGTCCGCCTGAGCCCGTCATGGAAGGCCGTGGCGACGGGGAAGAAGATGATCAGCACCGCCATCGCCACCTTGCTGGCCATGCCATAGCCCAGCCAGAGCACCAGCAGCGGCGCGATGGCGAAGACCGGCACGGCCTGGCTGACCAGCAGCACCGGCAGCAGCCAGCGCCGCCCCGCCGGCCAGGCCGCGAGCGTCAGCGCCATCAGGCAGCCCAGCAGCGCCCCGATGCCGAGGCCGAGCAGGATCTCCGCCCCCGTCGTGGCCGCATGGCCGATGATGATGTCCCAGCGATCCACCAGCGCCGCCGCGACCCGCTGGGGCGAGGGCAGCAGGAAGGGGGGGATGTCGGTGGCCCAGACGAAGCCCTGCCACAGCAGCAGCAGCCCGAGCCCGGCGATGGCGGCGCGGATCACGTCACGGCCTCCGCCAGGCGATCCAGCAGCGCCGCCTGCGCCGCCAGCAGCGCCGGATCGCCCGCCGCGCGGGGCGGCGCGCCGGCCGGCACCGGCACCTCGCTGGCCGTGGCCGGGCGGCCGCCCAGCACCAGGATGCGGTCCGCCAGGCGCAGCGCCTCCAGCGGGTCATGCGTCACCAGCAGCACGGTGCGCCCGGCCAGCAGCCGCGCGCTCAGGGACTGCATCCGGTGGCGCGTCGGCGCATCGACGGCGCTGAAGGGCTCGTCCATCAGCACGATGGGCCGGTCCTCCATGAGCGTCCGCGCCAGCGCCACCCGCTGCCGCATGCCGCCGGAGAGTTGCGCCGGCGACTTGCGCGCATCGCCCTCCGCCAGCCCGACCTCGGCCAGCAGCGCCCGCGCGCGCGCCAGGTCCGGCGCCTGCCCGCGGAGATGCGCGCCCATGGTCACGTTGCCCAGCACGTCCCGCCAGGGCACCAGCAGATCCTGCTGCGCCATGTAGGCGACCTGGCCCGAGAGCGGCGTCACGCCACCCCCCGCCGGCACCGCCAGCAGCCCCGCCGCCAGGCGCAGCAGCGTCGATTTGCCGGAGCCCGAGGGCCCGAGCAGCGCCGTGACACGCCCGCCCTCCAGCACCAGGTCGGTCGGCCCGAGCACGGGCTGGCCGCCCAGGGACAGCCCCTCGGGCAGGTGGATGCGGAATCCGGGCGCGCGATCAGCCACAGGCAGACACCGTTCCCTTCGCCGGCATGACCCGGATCAGGTTCGTGGGGTCGCGGTCGCCCGCCTCTCAGCCCCCGATGGGCTCCCCCCGATGACGGGGGCGGTTATGCGGTGGGTGGTGGCGGAGGGCAAGGGGAGGGGGCTAGGCTGCCGTAAAGCCCAAGGAACGTCCCATGGCTCGCCTGCTCCTCCTGCTGCTCCTGCTCGCCGCCGGCCCCGCCATGGCGCAGCCCCCGCCCGAGATCGCGGCCGGCCTGGCCCGCATCGGCCGCGTCATCGCGCCACCGCCGACCGGCGCGCTCTACGCGCCGCTGCATGGGCGGGAGCCGTGGGAGGGCGTGACGGTCACGCGCGATGCCCGCTACGGCACGGATCCGCGCCATCGCCTGGATGTCTTCACCCCCGCCACGCGGCCCACGCAGCCCCTGCCGGTGCTGGTCTTCATCCATGGCGGCGGCTTCGTCGCCGGCGACAAGCAGGGGCCGGATGGCAGCCCCTTCTACGCCAATGTCGGCGTCTGGGCGGCGCGCAACGGGATGATCGGCGTCAACATCACCTACCGCCTGGCCCCCGCGCACCCCTATCCGGCGGCGCAGGAGGATGTGGCCGCGGCCCTCTCCTGGGTCTCCGCCAACATCGCGGCCCATGGCGGGGACCCGGCGCGCGTGATCCTCTCCGGCCATTCCGCCGGCGCCATCCATGCCGCGCTCTACGCCGCCGAGCCGCGCTTCCACCCCGCGGGCGTGGCGCCGCCCGTCGCCTATGCCTTCGTCTCCGGCCTTTTCGACTTCACCGGCGCCGACATGGCCGCCAATGACAACGCCTATCTGGGCGCGGAGGCCGCCGCGCGGTCGCCGCTGCCGGGCCTCACGCGCGTGACGCAGCCGATCTTCCTCGCGCATGGCACGCTCGATCCCGAGCGCTTCGTCCAGCATTCCGTCCGCGCGCGGGAGGTTCTCTGCGCCGCCGGGCGCTGCCCGACCGCGGTGACGCTGGAAGGCCACAGCCACATCTCGGAGGTCTATGCGATCGGCACGGCGGATACCTCGCTGACCGCGCCGCTGCTGGCCTTCATCCGGCGCTGATCGCGCCCATCTCGGGGCCGATGACCAGACCGCTTCTCATCGGCTCCGAGATCTATCGCGGCTCCACCTATGGCCCGAAGCACCCGCTGGCCATCCCGCGCGTCTCCACCACGCTCGACCTGGTGCGCGCCATGGGCTGGGTGGCGGCGGAGCAGTACCTCGACAGCCCCCGCGCGACGCCGGAGGCCCTGACCCGCTTCCACCACCGCGACTACATCGCCGCCCTGATGCAGGCGGAGGCGACGCAGCAGGTCGATCCCGCCCATCGCGAACGCTTCCGCATCGGCGCCGATGGCAACCCGGTGTACCGGGAGGTCTTCTCCCGCCCCGCCACCGGTGCCGGCGGCGTGACGCTGGCGGCGCGACTGACCGAACAGGGCGGCGTGGTGCATGTGCCGGGCGGCGGCACCCATCACGGGCGGCCGGACCGGGCCAGCGGCTTCTGCTACCTGAACGACGCCGTGCTCGGCCTGCTGGAATGGCTCGACCTCGGACTCACGCGCATCCTCTACCTCGACATCGATGCCCATCACGGCGATGGGGTGGAGGATGCCTTCGCGGATGATCCGCGGGTGCTGACCGTCTCGGTGCATGAGGCCGGGCGCTGGCCGCATACGGGCCGCGTGGAGGACCAGGCCGGCGGCCATGCCCGCAACCTGCCGGTGCCGCCCGGCTTCAACGACAGCGAGATGGGCTTCCTCCAGTCCCACGTGATCCTGCCTTTGATCCGGCACTGGAAGCCGCAGGCGATCATGCTGCAATGCGGGGCGGATGCGATCGAGGAAGACCCGCTCTCGAAACTCAGCCTCTCCAACAACGCGCATCGCGCCATGGTGGCCTCGCTGCGCGGCCTGACGCCGCGGCTCATCGTGCTGGGCGGCGGCGGCTACAACCCCTGGTCCGTGGCGCGCTGCTGGGCGGGCGTCTGGGCCACGCTCAACGACCGCCCCATCCCGCCCCGCATCCCGGAGGCGGCAGAGGCGGTTCTGCGCGGCCTCACCTTCTCCCGCGCCGCCGGCCGCAACCCGCCGGAGCACTGGTTCACCACCATCGCCGACCCGCCCCGCCCGGGCCCGGTGCGGGAGGAGGTGCGTGCCCTGGCGCCCGCCACGCTGCGCCACCTGCCGGAGCCTTCCGGCGCGCGCGACGCCGCTGCTATGCTGCCGCCATGACCCGACGCCAGACGCTGCTCTCCACCCTCGGCCTGATCGCCGCGCCCGCCACGGCCGCGAAGGCCCAGCCCGGCGTGGACCGCCCGCAGCCCAGGCTGCCGACGGAGCGCCTGGTGATCATCGGCCGCGAAGGCCGGCGGCACGAATTCGACGTGGAGATGGCGGTCAGCCCCGAGCACCAGATGATCGGCCTGATGTTCCGCCCCTCGGTCGGCGCGAATGAGGGCATGATCTTCGACTGGGGCAGCCCGCGCGAAAGCTCCATGTGGATGCGCAACACCATCACCTCGCTCGACATGGTGTTCATCGCCGCCGATGGCCGCATCCACCGGATCGCGGAACGCACCGTGCCGCTGAGCCTGACGCCGATCGACAGCCGCGGCCCCGTCCGCGCGACGCTGGAGCTGCAGGCGGGGATCACGGAGCGCCTCGACATCCGCGTGGGCGACCGCGTGCTGCACCGGATGTTCGGCACCGCGCCGTAGCTCAGGCCAGCCGCGCCGCCACCACCCGCCAGGCCTGCGCGCGGTCCCGCCCGGCGCTGCGCGCGGCACCCTCCTCGATCCAGTCGATCCTCTCCCGCGGCGCGGCCTGCATGACGCCCAGGCCCAGGATCGCGCCGGCCTCCAGCACCAGCACCACATCCCCCGCCCGCGCGGGCTGACCGGGGTCGCACAGCAGCAGGTGGCGCGGCTGCAGCAGCCCGCGCGGTTCCGCCAGCATCACTGCCACCATGCCGGGCTCCGCCGGCGCGATCGCCTCCGCCGCCAGGCGGCGCGCCGGCACGCTGCCGGGTGCGAGGCGGTCCTCGCCCTCCCGGTACAGCGGCAGGCGGAGGCCGGGCGGGGCGGGGAGGGGGGAGGCCTCCGGCCGCAGCGCCGCCTCCGGCACGCCGAGCAGCGCGGCGAGCGCCTGGCGCACCTCCTCCGGCAGGCGCCGGGGCGTGCCGCGGGCGATGAATTGCTGGAGGTAGCTGGGGTTCCGGCCGAGGCGCAGGGACAGCGCCTTCAGCCCCAGCCGCCGGTCCCGCGCGGCTTCCAGGATGCGGGCGCGGACGGGATCGGGGGCGGTGTTCCGGGTTGCCGTGGTGTTCATGCTCTGTCGCCGCGCCCTTGCCGGTGGCATGATAAAGGAAAATAGACCATCATGAAGCGGAAAAATCCTTCCGCTTGCCCTGATCGCGATCGCGCCACCGCCCCCGGCGCGGGATTGCGAGCTACTGCCGCGTAGTGCCAGGATGCGGGAATAATTGAATAGGCGGCCCGACCGCCCCAGGGGAAACGAGCCATGGTCACGATCACGCCCGATGATTCCACGCTTGGCGCCCGCATCACCGGCCTCGATCTCTCGAAGCCGATCGGCGATGCGGATTTCGCCACCGTGCTCCGCGCGCTCGGCCGCTACGGCGTGCTCTGCTTCCCGAACCAGTTCCTGGAATCCGCGGCGCTGCGCGACTTCTCCGCGCGCTTCGGCAGCATCCAGACCTCCATCACCGGCAAGTTCCAGGACAAGGAGGTGCCGGAGGTGGGCTTCCTGTCGAACATCGTGGAGAACGGCGTGGCGCTCGGCATCAACGATGCCGGCCAGGACTGGCACACCGACATGTCCTATCGCGACACGATGGGCTTCGTGAATGTGCTGAACGCCTTCAAGGTGCCGAAGCGGGACGGCAGGCCGCTCGGCAACACCATGTTCGCCAACATGCATGCGGCCTATGACGCGCTGGATCCCGCGCTGAAGACGAAGCTCGCCAACTGCACGGCCACGCATGACTTCAACAAGTTCTGGGACAAGATGGTCAGCCGCCCCGGCAGCATCCGCCCGCCGCTGACGGCGGAGCAGCGCGCCAAGCGCCCGCCCTCCGTGCACCCGATCTTCCTGACGCACCCCATTACCGGCCGCCAGGTCCTCTACTGCAATCCCGGCTATGCCGTGCGGATCAATGAGCTGGAGGAGGCCGAGAGCGACCGCATCCTCGACATCCTCTTCGCGCACGAGCTGGAGGATCGGTTCCTGCACACGCATGTCTGGACGGAAGGCGATGTGCTGATCTGGGACAATATCGGCACGCTGCACAACGCCATCCCGGACTATCTGCCGCATGAGCATCGCCTGATGAAGCGCTGCCAGGTGATGGCGGACCGGGTGTTCCAGACCGATTTCATCCAGCGCGCGCTCGCCGCCTGATGCGCTGGATCAAGTTCACGGCCGAGGGCCGCACGGCCTACGGCATCCTCGAAGGCGACCGCATCGCGGAAGTCGCGGGCGATCCCTTCGCGGGCTACGAGACGACCTCTCGCCGCCATGACCTGGCCGCGGTGAAGATCGAGGTGCCGTTGATCCCGCGCACCTTCTACGCCGCCGGCCTCAACTACGTGGAGCATGTGATCGAGGGCGCGAAGAAGCGCGGCGAGACGCCGAACATCCCGACCAAGGCGGATATCGGCTATCGCGCGGTCAACGCCCTCATCGCCCATGGCGAGAACGTGGTGATCCCCGCCGATGCCGGGGAGAAGATCCACTACGAGGGCGAGATCGTCGCCGTCATCGGCAAGAAGGCGAAGAACCTGTCGGAGGCCGAGGCGCTGTCCTGCGTCATGGGCTGGACCATCGGCAACGATGTCTCCGAACGCACCTGGCAGAAGAACGACCGTACCTTCTGGCGCGGCAAGAACACCGACACCTTCAAGCCCATGGGCCCCTGGATCGACACGGATTTCGACATGGAATCCGCGACGACGAATGTGCGGCTGAATGGCGAGATCCGCACCAGCTTCGCCACCGGCCACATGCTGTTCAGCGCGGCCCACTTCATCAGCGTGATGACGAAGTACCTGACGCTCTGGCCCGGCGACGTCATCTGGCTCGGCACCGATGGCGTCAGCCCGGACCTCAAGCATGGTGACGTGGTCGATATCGAGATCACCGGCCTCGGCAATCTGAGAAACACCTTCGTGCGGGAGGGGATGTGACCATGCTCGTCCCCGCGGAGCGCGTGCGTGCGCAGATCGCTGCCATCCTGGATCGCTGGGGCATGTCGCCCGACCTGGCCGCCACCACCGTGGAGGCGATGACGGAGACCGACCTTCTCGGCGTGGACAGCCACGGCATCTCCATGCTCATGACCTATGAGAAGCGCGTGCAGGAGGGCAAGGTGAAGCTCACCGTGCCGCCCCGCATCGAGAAGCGCACCGCCTGCACCGCGCTGGTCGATGGCGGCGATGGCCTGGGCCATCCCGTCTCCGCCTTCGCGATGAACCTGGCGGTGGACATGGCGAAGGAGGTCGGCGTCGGCGTCGTCGGCGTGCGCAACTCCCACCATTTCGGCGCGGCCGGCGTCTATGCCCGCATCGCGGCGCGGCGCGGCGCCATCGGCATGGTGACAAGCGCCACGCGCGGCGTCGCCATGGTGCCGACGCGGGGCGCGATGCCCGTGCTCGGCACCAACCCGCTGGCCTTCGCAGCCCCCGCGAAGCGCAACCGCGACTTCGTGCTGGACATGGCGACGACGACGACGGCGGCGGGCAAGGTCAAGGTCCACGACCTCAACAACAAGGAACTGCCCTCCGGCTGGGTGCTGGAGGCCGATGGCACGCCGGTGCGGGATGCGAAGCGCGGCATGCAGGTGGTGTTCGACGAACCGGCGGGCGGCCTCTCGCCGCTCGGCGGCAGCGCGGAGATGGCGAGCCACAAGGGCTATGGCCTCGCGATGATGGTGCACATCCTGGGCGGCACCCTGGTCGGCGCCTCCTTCTCGCCGATCCGCAACCGCACCCAGAAGCCGGAGGATCCCGACAGGCTCGGCCATTTCTTCATGGCGATCGACCCGGCAGCCTTCCGCGAACCCGGTGCCTTCGAGGATGACCTGGACGAGGTCATCGACGTGCTGCACGCCACGCCGGCCGCCGACCCCGCCCGCCCCGTGCTGGTCGCCGGCGACCCGGAGGAGGCGGAGCGCCAGCGGCGCCTGGAACACGGCATCCCGGTGCCGGAGGCGCTGGACCGGCACATCCGCGCCATCTGCGAACGCTGCGGGGCGCCATACCTCTTGAGCTGACAACGAAGAACACCAACGGGGAGGCAGCAATGAAGAAGACGGGGACCATCGCCGCGGCGCTGCTGCTGGCGATGGCGGGCGCGCAGGCGCAGACCTTGCGCATGGGTGTCGGCGCGCAGATCACCTCCGCCGATCCGCATTTCCACAACATCTCCCCCAACAACGCCTTCGCCTCCATGGTCTTCGACAACCTGCTGGAGACGGATGCGCAGGCGCGGCTGGTGCCGATGCTGGCGGAAAGCTGGCGCAGCGTGGCGCCCGATGTGTGGGAATTCCGGCTGCGCCGCGGCGTGCGCTTCCACAACGGCAACGATTTCACGGCGGAGGA
Source organism: Falsiroseomonas ponticola (assembly GCF_016805305.1). Classification (GTDB taxonomy): domain Bacteria; phylum Pseudomonadota; class Alphaproteobacteria; order Acetobacterales; family Acetobacteraceae; genus Falsiroseomonas; species Falsiroseomonas ponticola. The sequence continues at coordinate 86,908 of NZ_JAERQN010000009.1, forward strand.
TGTCGCCTTCACGCTGGAACGCATCCCGCAGGTCCTGAACAGCCCGGGATCCTTCCGCACCTATACCCAGGCGATCCGCGGCGTGGAGATCGTGGACAGCCACACCATCCGCTTCCGCACCAACGGCCCCGCGCCCCTCGTGCCGACCGACCTGGCGCAGGTGCCGATGCTGGACCGGGAGACGCATGCCGGCGTCACGACGGAAGCCTTCAAAAGCGGCCGCGCCACCATCGGCACCGGGCCCTTCCGCCTGCAGAGCTTCCGCAGCGGCGACCGCGCGGAACTGGTCCGCAACGACGAATACTGGGGCAAGCGCCCCGCCTTCGGCGTGGTGGACTACCGCATGATCACCAACGATGCCGGCCGCACCGCCTCTCTCCTCGCGGGCGATGTGGACATCATCGACCAGGTGCCGACGCCGGACGTGGAGCGGTTGCGCCGCAACGATCGCCTCGTGCTCAGCGAGATCGATGCGATGCGCTACATCTACTTCGCGCTGGACCACATGCGCACCGGGCCATCCCCCTTCATCACGGACCATGAGGGCAGGCCGCTCGACCGCAATCCGCTGAAGGACCTCCGCGTCCGCCGCGCGCTCTCGCTCGCCATCGACCGCGCGGCCATCGTCTCCCGCGTCATGGAAGGGGCTGCCACGGCGACGGTGCAGGTGATGCCGCCCGGCGCCATCGGCTTCGTGCCGGACCTGCCCGTGCCGCGCGCGGATGCCGATACGGCGCGGTCCCTGCTGGCGGAGGCCGGCTACCCCAACGGCTTCCGCCTGACCGTGCATGGCCCCAACGACCGCTACCCCAATGACGCGCGGATCGTGCAGGCGGTCAGCCAGATGTGGACGCGCATCGGCGTGCGCACCCAGGTCGATGTCGCGCCCTATGCCAGCTTCATCGCCCGCGCCAGCCGCCAGGAATTTTCCGCCTTTCTCGTCTCCTGGGGCTCCTCCACGGGGGAACCCATGGCGGGGCTGCGCAGCGTCGCGGCCACCTATGACCAGGCGCGCGGCACCGGCGCCGTGAACCGCGGCCGCTACTCCAACCCGGAGTTCGATGCGCAGCTCGCCCGCGCCGCGAACGAGCTGGACGATGCGCGGCGGGAGGCGATGCTGCAGGAGGCGACGCGCATGCTCATCGCCGATGTCGGCATCATCAGCACCCATCTGCAGAAGAACATCTGGGCCATGCGCCGCGGCATCGCGCATGAGGCGCGGGTGGATGAACGCACCCGCGCCCAGGACGTCTCGCTGCGCTAGGCCCGCAGCTCGTCCCACGCCGCGCGGGCGATGCGGCCGATGGTGGAGAAGCTGGCCGCGAAGCCGGGCAGGCCGTCCGGCATCGTGTCCGGCACCCAATCCGTCGCGGCCGCCAGGATGAAGAGCGGCCTGTCGCCATCATAGACGATGCCCGCATCCATGCGCCCGCGCCGGCCGCGCCCCGTCTTGTGGGCGACCTTGGTGCCGAAGGGCAGCAGGTTCGGGATCAGGTTGCGCAGCAGCTGCCAGCTCAGGATCTGCAGGCCGAGCTGGCAGAGCGCCGTCGAGCAGTGCAGCCTGGCCGCCGCTGCCTCCTCCGTCGTGCCCTTCAGGATGGCGTGCAGCAGGTTCACCTGATCCGCCTGGGTGGTGCTGGCCGTCGCCTCCACGGGATGGTCCCAGCCGATGCCGAGGGGCGGGATCAGCCCGCGATGCCGCGTGCCCACCATGCCGATCGCCTGGCAGTATTCGTCCATGGCGCCGGGGCCGAGGCGTTCCAGCACCGCCTGGGTGCAGACATTGTCGCTGGTGATGATCATGTTCACCAGCACGTCGCGGAAGGGAATGACGCAGTCCGGCGTCATGTAGCGGTAGGTGCCGGACGCCACATCCTTCTGCAGCCGCGCCTCCAGCGTCACGGGCTGGTCGAGGCGCAGCTTGCCGGCGTGCACCGCCGCCAGCGCCGCCATCATGATGGAGATCTTGCGCACGCTGGCCGATGGCGTCTCCACCGATCCCTCGCGGTCGATCTCCTGCCCCGTCGTGAGGTCGCGCAGGAAGTAGCGCGTCCTGAAGGGCTGCTCGTCGCAGATGGCGTCCATCCGGGCCTTGAGCTGTTGCACCCGCTTCCTCCTTCGCCTTGGAAGGGCACTCTAGGACCGGTGCGGGGGGCTGACCATCGGGGGGTGGAAGGAAAGGAAGGGAAGGAAAATACCGCAGGTTGCCACCACCCCCCCTTCCATGGGATTCCCCGGGGCAGGGCAGGCGGCCAAGCGCCGACCGGCCCGGCCCGTCGGGGTGTGGCGCAGCCTGGTAGCGCGCCTGTTTTGGGTACAGGAGGCCGTGGGTTCGAATCCCGCCGCCCCGATGCCGGCCGGCCCCGTCGCTTTCCCGCGGGCGGCCCGCGGTGTATGATCCCCGGGCAAGCACCAGCCCCGAGGAAGAGCGTCGCCGCATGTCGCGCGAAAGCCAGACCGCCCGCATCTACCGCCAGCCGAAATCCGCCATGCAGTCCGGCCGCGCCCGCACCGCCGATTGGGTGCTGGCCTTCGCGCCGCTGGGCCCGAAGCGCATCGACCCGCTGATGGGCTGGTCGGGGTCGGGCGACACCCGCGCGCAGGTCAGCCTCCGCTTCCCGAGCCAGGAGGCCGCCGTGGCCTATGCCGAGGCGCGCGGCATTCCCTATGACCTCGAAGCCGCGCCGCCCGTGAAGGCCGACATCAAGCCCAAGGCCTATGCCGACAATTTCCGCTTCGGCCGCACCGAGAACTGGAGCCACTGAGCCACCCGGCCACGGCCTTCTGCACCCGTAGCTCAGCTGGATAGAGCATCGGATTTCTACTCCGTTGGTCGGGGGTTCGAATCCCTCCGGGTGCGTGCCTACCCCCCCACCACCAGCCGCAGCAGCGGGTTGGGGAAGCGGCGGCGGCGCGTGATGGCGTAGAAGGCCTCATGCACCGCGGGCAGGCGGCAATGTTCCACCAGCACGCCCGCCTCCAGCTCATCCACCACCACCACCGGCGGCACCAGCGTCACCGCGCCTGATTCGCGGGCCAGCAGGCGCAGCATCGCCATGTCGTCCACCTCCGCCAGCAGGCGGGGCGTGATCCCGGCCTCGTCCATCAGCCGGTCGAAGCCGGCGCGCAGCGTGCTGCCGCGGCCGGGCAGCACCAGGGCTTCCGTCGCCATGTCCGCCGGGAAGCGCAGCGGCGTGGCGCGCCTGCGGCCCACCAGGCTCACGGGCTGGTCGGCCACCAGCGTGTTCTGCCACTCGCTCTCCGCCCCGATGGTCGCGGGCTGGTTCGCCAGCACCAGGTCCAGCGCATGCGCCTCCAGCCGCGCCAGCAGCTCCTCGAACCCGCCGGAGGTGATCTCCAGCCCCACATCCGCCCGCCCCAGCAGCGGCCGCAGGAGGCCGAGCTGGAAGTTGCGCGACAGCGTCGCCACGGCGCCGACGCGCAGCACCTGCCGCTGCCCGGGCGCCAGGCCCTTCAGCGTGCTCAGCAGCTCCTCGCCCGACCGGAACACCGTCTCCGCATGCGCCAGCGCGATGCGCCCGGCCTCCGTCAGCAGCAGCCCGCGCCCGCGGCGGTCGAACAGCTTCTGGCCCAGCTGCGCCTCCAGCGCCCCGATCTGCACGGAGAGCGCGGAGGGCGAGACGTTCAGCAGCTGCGCCGCCCGCGTCAGGCTCCCCTCCCGCGCCACGGCGTGGAAGTAGCGGAGGTGGTGGTAGTTGAGGCCGGCCATGCCGTCCTTTCTGTCTGATAGAACGATCCATTTCAATCTTTGAATTTTTCAGAAGTGATTACCGAAGCTACACCCGCGTCTCCCCCAAGGAGGCTCCCACCCTTGTCCGCCTGGCTGATCCTGCTCGCGCCCCTGGCCCTGGCCGTCGTGGCCTGTCTCCCGCGTCCGGACGAGGCGCCACGACGCATGGCGACGCTCTCCATCGCCGCCGCGCTTCTCGCCTTCGGGGTGGCCGCCGTCACCGCGCTCTCGGTCGCGATCGGCGGGCGCATCACGACGCCGACGCTGGGTGCGGCGGGAATCGGGCTCGGCCTGCATGTCGATGGGCTGTCCGCGGCGGTGTTCCTGCTCGTCGCCTTCATCGGCACCGTCGTGCTGCGGTACTCCAGGAACTACCTGGCGGGGGATCCGGGGCAGGGGCGGTTCCTGCGGTGGATGTCCGTCACCCTGGCCTCGGTGCTGCTGCTGACCATCGCGGGCAACCTGGCGCTGTTCTTCCTGGCCTGGGTCGCGACCTCCATCGGCCTGAACCGGCTGCTGCTGTTCTACCCGCACCGGCTAGGGGCGGAGCTGGCGGCGAAGAAGAAGTTCATCGCCAGCCGCATCGGCGACCTCTGCCTGCTGATGGCCGCCTGCCTGCTGCTCGGCGCCTTCGGCACGCTGGAATTCGCGCCCCTCTTCGCCGCGGCCAAGGGCCACGGCGCGTCGGACATGCCGACCATCCTGGCGGGCCTGCTGATGGTGGCGGCCGCGCTGCTGAAGTCGGCGCAGCTGCCCGTGCATGGCTGGCTGGTGGAGGTGATGGAGACGCCGACGCCGGTTTCCGCCCTGCTGCATGCCGGCATCATCAATGCCGGCGGCTTCCTGGTGCTGCGCATGGCGGACCTCGTCGTGCTCTCGGCGCCGGCGATGGAGATGCTGGTCCTGGTCGGCGGCGCGACCGCGCTGTTCGGATCCCTGGTGATGCTGACGCAGACCTCGGTGAAGGCGCAGCTCGCCTACAGCACCGTCGCGCAGATGGGCTTCATGATGCTGCAATGCGGGCTCGGCGCCTTCGCCGCGGCGGCGCTGCACCTGCTGGCCCATTCGCTCTACAAGGCGCATGCCTTCCTCGGCTCCGGCAGCGTGGTGGACCAGGCGCGCGCGGCCTGGGTGCCGCAGGGCGCGCCGCATCCGGCGCGCGTCGGCCTGGCGCTGGCCGCGGCGCTGGCGGGCTTCGCGGTGGTCGCGGGGCTGGCGGGCTGGGATCCGGTCTCGCATCCCGCCGCCTTCGTGCTCGGCGCCGTGCTGGTGATGGGCCTCGTCCATCTCGGCGCCCAGGCCTTCGAGGGTGTCTCCGCCCCCGCGCTCGCGGGCCGGGTCGCCGGCATGGCGGCGCTGGTGGCGGTGGCCTGGTTCGTCCTGCAGGGCGCGGCGCAGCACGTCTTCGGCGCCAGCCTGCCGCCGGCGCCGGCGCTGCGCGGGCCCTTCGATGCGGTGCTGCTCGTCCTCGTCGTTGCCAGCTTCGCGGCCGTGATGCTCTTCCAATCGGCCATGGCGGCCCCGGGCCGGGGCCAGGCGGGGCAGCGCTTCTGGCTGGCCGCCCATGTCCACCTCTCCAGCGGCCTCTACCTCAACACCCTCGCCAACCGGCTCGTGCTGCGGCTGTGGCCGGCACGGCCGTGACGGGAACCGACGCCATGACCATCCAGAACCCCATCCAGCTCGCCCCCGTCGCCGCCAGCCCGGCCGCCGATCGCCTGGCGCTGGAAGCCGCGATCCATGAGGCCTGCGCGCGGATCGCGCCGCTCTGGCCGCTGCGCGGCTTCGTCGCGGTGAACCCCTTCCTCGGCTTCACCGGCCAGGGCTTCGCCGCCACCTGCGCCACCATGCGCCGCGTCGCGCGGGTGGACATGCTGATGCCGCGGGATTTCTACCGGGATGCGCTCGCCCGGGGGGAGATCGACGATGCGGCGCTGCTGGCCGCGCTGCGCGCCGCCCCCGCCATTCCCGGCGCGCCCACGGATGTGGCCGCGCTGCGCGCCGCCGCCTCGCAGGAACGCAGCTGGGACCAGACCCTGCCCGGCGCCCGCCACCCCGCCGCCGTCGCCACGGTGGCGGAGGTGCTGGACAGCCTCTCCGGCGGGGACCGGGAGGCATCGCGCACCCGCTTCATGATCGACGAGATATCCCGCTGGTGCGGCGCCTATTTCGATGAGGGCCAGGCCAGCTGGCGGCTGCCGATCCGGCACCTCTCGCCCTATGCCGCCTGGCGGGCCACCGCGCGGCATGACCGGAACCCGGAGGCGATGGGCATCGCCGGTTTCCGCGCCGCCATCCTGGCGCTGCCCTGCGACCCGGTGGAGGCGATCGGCGCCGTGCTGGCGGGGCTGCGCATCCCGGAGCGCGCGCGGGCGGACTACCTGCACCGGGCGCTGTTCGACATCCGTGGCTGGGCCGCCTATGCGCGGCATCTCGGCTGGGTCGCGGCCCAGCAGGGGCGGGAGGATGGGTCGCTCGTCGGCCTGCTCGCGATCCGCATCGCCTGGGGCTACGGGCTGTTCCAGGCGCGGTCGCAGGATGGGCGGTTCCGGCGCGCCTGGACCCATGCCATCGCCACCGCCGCCTCCGCGCCGCAGGACGGGCAGCTCGGCCTGGATGCCGAGCTGGCGACGGACCTGCTGCTGCATGAAGCCTATGAGGAAGCGGCCCGGCGGCGGCTGGTCGCGCGGCTCAGCGGCCATGCGGCCTCCCGCCCCCTGCGCCTGCCGGGCCGGCCGGCCATCCAGGCCGCCTTCTGCATCGATGTGCGGTCGGAGGTCTTCCGCCGGGCGCTGGAAACCGCGATGCCGGGCGCGGAGACGATCGGCTTCGCCGGCTTCTTCGGCTTCCCCATCGAATACGTCCCCTTCGGCCGCACGCGGGGCGCCGCGCATTGCCCGGTGCTGCTGAAGCCCGCCTTCACGGTGTGCGAGGCGGTGCAGGGCGCGACGCCGGCGGAGGAAGGCGGCCTGCACGCGCTGCGGCGCCTGCGGCAGCGGGCGGAGCGCGCCTGGAAGGGCTTCAAGCGCTCCGCCGTCTCCTCCTTCACCCATGTGGAGACGGCGGGGCTGCTGTTCGGCGCCAAGATCGCCTCCGACAGCCTGGGCCTGACGCGCACCGTGGCGCATCCCCGCGATGCGGCGCTGGATGCCGCGACGGCGGCGCGGCTCGGCCCGCGGATCGAGGCGCGGGAGGAAGCGGGCCGGCTGACCGGCTTCGACGATGCGCAGCGCCTGGCGATGGCGGAGGCCGTGCTGAAGGGCATGTCGCTTGCCTCCGTCGGGGCCGGCACCACCTTCGCGCGGCTTGTCCTGCTGGCCGGCCACGGCAGCACCACGGTCAACAACCCGCATGCCGCGGGCCTGGATTGCGGCGCCTGCGGCGGCCAGACCGGGGAGGCGAATGCGCGGATCGCCGCCGCCATCCTGAACGACCCGGCGGTGCGGACCGGCCTGGCGGGGAAGGGCATCCAGATCCCCGCCGACACCTGGTTCCTGCCCGCGCTGCACGATACCACGACGGATGCCGTGACCATCTTCGGGGAGGAGGCGGTGCCCCCCGGCCACGCCACCGACCTGGCGCGGCTGAAGGATGCGCTGGCCCGCGCCGGGGCGCTGGCGCGGATGGAACGCGCCGTGCTGCTGGGCCTGGATGCCAGCATGGACGTGGACGCCAGGATCACCGCCCGCAGCCGGGACTGGTCCGAGGTCCGGCCCGAATGGGGCCTGGCCGGCAATGCCGCCTTCATCGCCGCGCCGCGCGAGGTGACGCGCGGCCTGGCGCTGGGCGGCCGCGCCTTCCTGCATGACTACGAAGCCGCGCAGGACGACAGCGGCGCGGTGCTGGAATTGATCATGACGGCGCCGCTGGTCGTCGCCTCCTGGATCAACCTCCAGTATTTCGGCTCCACCGTGAACAACGACGCCTTCGGCAGCGGCAACAAGGTGCTGCACAACGTCATCGGGCAGCTCGGCGTGCTGGAAGGCAATGCGGGCGACCTGCGCGCCGGCCTGCCCTGGCAATCCGTGCATGACGGCGATCGCTTCGTGCATGAGCCGCTGCGGCTTTCCGTCTTCATCGCGGCGCCGGAGGCGGCGATGGAGGCGGTGATGGCGAAGCACCAGGGGGTGCGCGACCTCGTCGAGAATGGCTGGCTGCACCTGCATTCCCTGGCCGAGGAAGGCCGTGTCATCCGGCGGCGCGTGCCGGGCGGCGGCTGGGTGGAGGGGGCGGCCTAGCCCCCCTCACTCCAGCCGCAGATCCTGCACGCGGATCAGCCCATCCGGCACGGCGCGCATGCCGCGCAGCCGTGCCACATGCACCGCGATGTTCTTGCGGTGCCACAGGTACAGGCGCTGGCGGTCGCGCTCCACCGCGATGCGCCAGACGCGTTCATAGAGCGCGCGGCGTTCCTCCAGGCCGGAGACGCGCCGCGCCTCCTCCAGCGCCGCATCCACCTCCGCATCCGCATACCGGCCCTCATTCACCGGGCCGGTGGAATGGAGGAAGTTCCAGAGGTTGCCATCGGGGTCCGTGCGGCCCGACCAGCCCTGGAGATAGGCCTCGAATTCCCCGCGCAGCGCGACCTGCTGGCTGGTGGCGAATTCCACCGCGCGGATGCGCAGGTCGAAGCCGGCCTCCCGCACCATCGCCTGCACCACCTCGCCGACCTGGCGGAGTTCCGGGTTGTTCGGGACCATCAGCTCGATCGGGATCGGCGTCGCCACGCCGGATTGCCGCACCAGCGCCCGGGCGGCGGCGATGTCGCGCGCCGGCGGGCGGATGGCGGCGATGTGGAAGGGGGAGGAGGGCGGCACCGCCTGCGCCGTCAGCGTCTGCGCGCCGCCATACACCACCTGGTCCAGCGCCGCGCGGTCGATCGCGAGATCAAAGGCCCGCCGCAGCCTGGCGTCCCGCCCCAGCGGATGTGCCGCGCGCGGCCCGTTCGCGACATTGAAGTGGATGCTCTGGTAGCCGAGTTCGTCGGAGACGCTGAGCGCGAAGCGCCGGTCGCCGCGCAGCGCGGGCATGTCGCCGGGATCGATGGTCTGGATCACCTCGATCACGCCGGAGCGGAGGTTGGCCAGGCGCACATTGCTGTCCGGGATCGGCAGGTAGGTGATGCGGTTGATGTGGATTCGAGCGGCATCCCAGTACTGGGGAAAACGCTCCACCACGATCCGGTCCTGCGCCACGCGCTCCACGAAGCGGAAGGGCCCGGCGCAGACGGGGTTGCGGCCGAAGTCGCGCCCCGCGGCTTCCGCCGCGCGGGGGCTCATCACCATGCCCGCGCGGTCGGTCAGCTGGCTCATGAAGGGGGAGGAGGGTTCGGAAAGGCGCAGCCGCACCGTCAGCGGGTCGATCACCTCCACCGCGTTCAGCGCCGCGATCTCGCCCCGGCGGAAGCTGCCCTGAAGGCGCAGGTGGCGCAGCAGGGAATGGCGCACGGCCTCGGCATCCAGGGGCTCGCCATCATGGAAGACGATGCCGGGGCGCAGGCTTATCGTCAGGGTCTGCGCATCATCCCAGCGATGCGCCGCGGCCAGCTGGTGGACCAGGCCCAGGCGTTCGTCGATGTCGAACAGCTTGTCGCAGAGCGCGGCGAAGACGATGCGGCCGACGAAGCTGCGCGCGAGAGTCGGGTCCAGGATGTCCGGATCCTCGCGCAGCGCGATTCGCAGGTTCTGCGGGCCCGGCTGCGCCTGGGCGGGCACCGCGGCCAGGGCCGCGCCCAGCAGGGCCAGGGCGAGCAGCCGGCGAAGGCGGCATGGGGGCATGGCGTCGGACCTCCTGGTCACGGCGTCTTCCTTCCCTCGGGCCGAGTGTCCGGCAGCCTGGGCCGCCCCGCAAGCCCGGCCGCGCCCGCCACCCGCCGGGCGGGGCGATTGGCGCAAAAATGCCGGTCATGCTAGGGGTTACGGGTATCCGGGCGAGTCCCGGGAAGGGCCGTTCCGGGCCTTCCCAGGGGGGCCACCTTCCCGGATGCCCGGGAAGCGCCTAATCCCCTCCACGGACCACCGAACGCTGCCCGGGGCATCCCCCCGGGACCGCCACAAGGATGCCACGTTGAGCGACCTGCCGACACCGCCGGACGCGCCGAAGCCCGGGAGCGACATCGCCCCCGTCGGCCTCGAGGAGGAGATGCGCCGCTCCTACCTCGACTATGCGATGTCCGTCATCGTCTCCCGCGCCCTGCCCGATGCACGGGACGGCCTGAAGCCGGTGCATCGCCGCATCCTCTACGCGATGCACGAGGCCGGCTACACCCATGACAAGCCGCACCGGAAGTCCGCCCGCGTCGTCGGCGACGTCATGGGCAAGTATCATCCGCATGGCGACGCCTCGATCTACGATGCGCTGGTGCGCATGGCGCAGCCCTTCTCCATGCGGGTGCCGCTGATCGACGGGCAGGGCAATTTCGGCAGCATGGACGGCGATCCGCCCGCGGCCATGCGCTACACGGAAGTCCGCCTGGCCCGCGCCTCCGCAGCCCTGCTGGAGGGGATCGACGAGGATACGGTCGATTTCCAGGCCAATTACGACGAGTCCGCGCAGGAACCGCGCGTGCTGCCCGCCGCCTTCCCGAACCTGCTGGTGAACGGCGCCGGCGGCATCGCCGTCGGCATGGCGACCAACATCCCGACCCACAATGCGGGGGAGGTGATCGACGCGACGCTGGCCGTGATCCGGGAGCCCGCGACGACGCTCGAGGAGGTCATGAAGATCATGCCGGGGCCGGATTTCCCGACCGGCGGCTTGATCCTCGGCCGCGCCGGCATCCGTTCGGCCTTCGAGACCGGGCGCGGCTCCATCGCGCTGCGCGCCCGCGCGACGATCGAGGAGATGCGCGGCGGCCGCTCCATGATCGTGGTCACCGAGATCCCCTACCAGGTGAACAAGGCGACGCTGATCGAGAAGATCGCGGAGCTGGTGCGCGCCAAGGCGATCGAGGGCATCAGCGACCTGCGCGACGAGAGCGACCGCGACGGCCTGCGCGTGGTGGTGGAGCTGAAGAAGGACGCGACGCCGGAGGTGGTGCTGAACCAGCTCTACCGCTTCACCCAGCTCCAGACCTCCTTCGGCGTGAACTTCGTGGCGCTGGACGAGGGGCGGCCGCGCCAGATGGGGCTGCTGGACGCCATCCGCGCCTTCATCCGATTCCGGGACGAGGTGATCCAGCGGCGGTCGCGCTTCCGCCTGGCCAAGGCGCGCGACCGCGGCCACCAGCTGATCGGCCTGGCCATCGCGGTCGCCAATATCGACGAGGTCATCGCCGTGATCCGCGCCAGCGCGGATGCCAATGCCGCCCGCGCCGCGCTGATGGCGCGGGACTGGCCGGCGGGCGATGTCGGCGTGCTGCTCGACCTGGTGGATGACTACCGCAACGTCATCTCCCCCGAGGGCACCGTCCGCCTCACGGAGGAACAGGCCAACGGCATTCTCGCGCTGCGCCTGCAGCGCCTCACGGGGCTGGAGCGGGAGAAGATCAACGCCGAGCTGGGCGAGGTGGGCGCCACCATCCGCGGGCTGCTGGAGATCCTGGCCTCCGCCATCCGCCGGCAGGAGGTGATGGTCGAGGAACTGCTCGCCGTCCGCGCCCAGATCGCGACGCCGCGCATGACGGAGATCGTGGACGGCTTCGCCGACCAGGACGACGAAAGCCTGATCGAGCCGGGCACGATGGTCGTGACCCTGACGCGGGATGGCTACGTCAAGCGCACCGCGCTCGACGTCTTCCGCAGCCAGAACCGGGGCGGCCGCGGCCGCAGCGGCGCCGCGACGCGGGAGGACGACATCGTCGTCCGCAGCTTCGTCGCCCACACGCACCAATGGGTGCTGTTCTTCACCAGCCGCGGCATGGCGTTCCGGGAGAAGATCTGGCAGCTGCCGGAAGGCGGCGCCACCGGCAAGGGCCGCAGCCTGCGCCAGGTGCTGCAGCTGCAGGATGGCGAACAGGTCACCGCCGTGCTGCCGCTGCCGCAGGACGAAGGGCTGTGGGAGAACCTGCACCTCGTCTTCGCCACCAAGCAGGGCAATGTCCGGCGCAACAAGCTGAGCGACTTCAAGAACGTCCGCGCCATGGGCCTGATCGCCATGAAGCTGGACGAGGGCGACAGCCTGATCGGCGTCGCCACCTGCCGCGAAGGCGATGACGTGATGCTGGCCACCCGCAACGGCCGCTGCATCCGCTTCCAGGCGGAGGCCGAGCAGCTGCGCGTCTTCGCGGGCCGCGACAGTTCCGGCGTGCGCGGCATCCGCCTGCTGGGTGACGATGCCGTCATCAGCCTGGCCGTGCTGACGCATGTGGAGGCGGACCAGGACGACCGCACCGCCTATCTCCGCTACAGCGCCCAGAAGCGCCGCGCGGCCGGTGAGGAAGTCTCCGCCGATGCCGAGGCCCCCGCGCCGGCCGAGGAGGGCGAGGAAACCCCCGCCGCCGCCCATGACGTCTCCGACGCCCGGTTGCAGGAGATGGAGGGGCTCGAGCAGATCCTGCTGGTCGTCACCGACCGCGGCTTCGGCAAGCGCAGCTCCGCCTACGAATACCGCGTGACGGGAAGGGGCGGGCAGGGGATCACCAACATCACCCTCTCCGCGCGGACGGGGAGGGAGGTCGTGGCGACCTTCGCCGTGCGGCAGGGCGATGGCGTCATGCTGGTGACCAATGGCGGCCGCCTGATCCGCCTGCCGGCGGACCAGGTGCGCGTCACCGGCCGCTCCGCCATGGGCGTCACGCTGCTGCGCCTGAACGAGAATGAGCGCGTCACCTCCTGCTTCCCCGTCATGGAGACGCCGGGTTCGGAGACGGGCGACGACAACGCCGCCGAGACGCCCACGGGGGAAGGAACCGCCGATGCCTGAGCTTCGCGTCGGGATCTACCCCGGCACCTTCGACCCCGTGACGAACGGGCATCTGGACGTCATGGACCGCGCCGCACGGCTGGTGGACCGGCTGGTGGTGGGCGTCGCCATCAATGCCGGCAAGGGCCCGCTCTTCCCGCTGGATGAACGGGTGGAGCTGGTGAAGGCGGAGACCGACAAGATCGCCGCCCGCGTCGGGTCGGAAGTGGTGGTGGTGCCCTTCACCGGCCTGCTGGTGGAATTCGCGCGGCAATCCGGCGCGAAGATGATCATCCGGGGGCTGCGCGCCGTCTCCGACTTCGACTATGAATTCCAGATGGCGGGAATGAACCACCGCCTGGCGCCAGACGTTGAAACCGTGTTCCTCATGGCCAGTGAGACGAACCAGTTCATCTCCTCCCGCTTCGTGAAGGAAGTGGCGACGCTCGGGGGCGACGTGTCCTCCTTCGTCCCGCCGCTGACCCTCGACCGCACGCTGGCCCGCGTGCGCAGCCGCAAGGAAGCCGCCGAATGACCTTCCATCCCGCGCGCCGGCAGGCGCTGCTTGCCGCCGCCGGCCTGCTGGCCGCCCCCGCGCTGGTCCTGCCGCGCGATGCCGCCGCCCAGGGTACGAACCAGGGCACGCCGCCCGCGACGGACCCCGAGAACACGCTGTTCATGGAGCTGAAGGATGGCCGCGTGACCATCCAGCTGCAGCCGGAACTGGCGCCGCGCCATGTGGAGCGCATCAAGACGCTGACGCGCAGCAACTTCTACGACAACACGCCCTTCCACCGCGTGATCGAAGGCTTCATGGCCCAGGGCGGCGACCCCACGGGCACCGGCACCGGCGGCAGCCCGCTGCCGAACCTGCCCGCGGAATTCAGCCCGCCCAGCCGCGCCCGCTTCCTGCGCGGCACCTGCGGCATGGCCCGCACCAGCGACCCGAACACGGCCAACAGCCAGTTCTTCATCATGTTCGCGCCCGGCTCCTTCCTCGATGGCCAGTACACCATCTGGGGCCGCGTCGTGTCGGGCATGGAGGCCGTGGACCGCATCAAGCGCGGCGTCGGCCAGTCCGGCCAGGTGCCCAACCCGCCCGATCGCATCCGCACCATGCGCGTCGCCGCCGACGTGCGCTGACGCGCCCCTTTCCCCCATCGGAGACCCGGCCCATGAGCGCCCCCGAGAATACGCTGACCCTTGAGCTCAAGGACGGCAACGTCGTGATCGAGCTGCTGCCCGATCTCGCGCCCCTGCATGTCGAGCGCATCAAGGCGCTGGCTTCCGAAGGCTTCTACGACAACACGCCCTTCCACCGCGTGATCGAGGGCTTCATGGCCCAGGGCGGCGACCCCACGGGCACCGGCACCGGCGGCAGCAGCCACCCGGACCTGCCGGCCGAATTCAGCCCGCCCGGCAAGGCCCGCTTCCAGCGCGGCACCTGCGGCATGGCGCGCACCAACAACCCGAACAGCGCGAACAGCCAGTTCTTCATCATGTTCGCGCCGGCGCCGAGCCTGGATGGCCAGTACACCATCTGGGGCAAGGTGGTCGAAGGGATCGAGGTGGTGGACAAGATCAAGCGCGGCCAGGGCCCGAACGGCATGGTGCGGGAACCCGATCGCATCAAGTCCGCCCGCATCGGCGCCGCCGCGGCGGCGGATGCCGGGCCGGCCGCCGGGGTTGACTCCACCCCCTCCGCCGACGCCTAACACGCCAGCGCGCGGCACCATCCCGGCACCGCGCGCTGCATGAGCCCGTAGCTCAGCCGGTAGAGCACGTGACTTTTAATCATGGGGTCGTGGGTTCGAGTCCCACCGGGCTCACCATGCATCACCCCTGGCGCATCCCGCCGCCCCTCAGCGCCGCAGGATCTCCGCCGCCAGCGCCGCGGCGCGGCCATCGAATATGCGCGCCTCGATCGCGGCTTCGCGGATGCGCTCGATCCCCCAGTCCGGCGCCGGGAAGGTCTGGCGCAGCTCACCCTCCGAGACCCGCCGCGGCCCGCCTGGGCGGCTCTCCGCGGCCGCGAAGGCCAGCAGCAGCAGGCGCCCGCCGGGGCGCAGCAGCGCCGCCAGCCGGGCCGCGTAGCGCTGCCGCTCGGCGTCCGAGAAGCCGTGGAAGGTCCCGCTGTCGAGGATGGTGTCGAAGGGGCCGAGGGTGAGCCCGGCATCCAGGATATCGGCCTGCAGGAACCGCACCGGTGACTGCGCCTGGCGGGGATCCCGCCGCGCGGCCAGCACCACCTGCTCGACATAGTCGATGCCCGTGACGGCATGCCCCCGGCCGGCCAGGAAGAACGCGTTGTCGCCCGGACCGCAGCCGATGTCGCACACCGCGCCGGCAAAGGCGCCGCTCGCCTCCCATTCCGCGACGACAGGCTGGTGCCGGCCGATGCACCAGGGTGCGCCGGCCTCATAGATGGCGGCATAGACGGCGCGGGAGACGCCTTGGCGGCTCAGCCGCGCCGCATCCGCGATCCGGATCAGCGTGTTCTGGATCTCAGGCATCGCACCTGCCATCGCGCAGCGGGGCGCGGCGCCGCGCGGCCTGGTCCCGCCAGCCGCCGGGCGCCGCGATTGCATCGTTCACCAGCATGACCCTCCCCCAGGGCATGCGTCGCGCCCGCCCGGTTGCCTGGCGGGCACCGCGCCGTCCCGCAAGGGGGCAGGCGGCGCGGTCGCGCCCCATTGCCACGTGCTGCGCCATCGCCGCCCTCCTCAGCCCTTGCGGATGTTCCAGAACAGCGGAAACCCGGCGCCCAGCGGGGCGGAGAGGCTGCGCCGATGCGCCGTCGCCTGGCGGAACTGCCCGAGCGGCACATAGGGCACCAGCTCGAGCGCCTCCTGCTCCAGCGCCGCGGCGATGCGCCGCTGTTCCTCGCCGGCGGTGGTGGCGGCCCATGCGCGCTTCAGCGCCTCGATCCGCTCGCTGGCCGGCCAGCCCGGCCAGGCGGCCCGGCCCTCGCCGCCCAGGGCGATATGCGATAGCGGGTTCTCCGCCTGCGCACTCTCCAGCCAGACGAGGAAGAGGCTCCATCCGCCGCGCGAGACAGGCTCGGCCGAGATTCGCCGGGCCACCATGGCGGGCGCGTCCATGACCTGGAGGTCCACGGCGATGCCGATCCGGCGCAGCAGATCCGCCGCGATGATCGCCATCTGGTGCAGCACCGGCGTGGTGTGCGCCAGGATGACGGCCGGCGTGCCGTCATAGCCGCTGCTCATCACCAGCCGCCGCGCTGCCTCGAGGTTCCCGCCCATCGCGGCCAGGCCCGGCCCGGCGCCGAATGGCGTCCCGCAGGGGAAGAAGCGATGGCAGGGCTGGATCAGCGATGGGTCGCCGACCCCGCCCAGCAGGAAGCTCTCCTGGTCCACCGCGGCCAGGACGGCGCGGCGCAGCGCCGGGTTGTCGAAGGGCGGCTGCGCGTGATTGAGCCGCATGACGACGGGGAAGCCGACCGGATCCAGCGTCGCGACCACGACATCGGCGTTCCGCCGCAGCACGGGCAGCAGCGCCGCCGGCACGGCCTCGCACCAATCCACCTCGCCGCGCTGCAGCGCCGACGCCGCCGTGCCGGCATCCGCGATCACCTGCCATTCGACGCGGTCCAGCAGGGCGCGCTTGCCGCCGCTCGTGCCGCTCGGCGGTTCCGGCCGGGGCTGGTAGCCCTCGAAGCGCGCATAGGCGATGCGGCTGCCCGGCACCCATTCGCCGGGCAGGAAGCGGAACGGGCCGGAACCGGTCGGGTCGGTGATCCGCGTGTGCGGGTCGGTCAGCGCGATCCGTTCGGGCATGATGAAGGGCGGCGGAGAGGCGAGCTGCCCAAGCAGCGGGACCAGCATCGGCAGCGGCGTGGCGAGGCGGAAGCGGATCGTCACGTCATCCGGCGCTGACAACTCCTCCGTCACCGACAGGATGAAGCGCCCGCCGGCGTTGCGCGCCGCCCAGCGCCGCAGGCTGGCGACGCAGTCGCGGGCCAGCACGCGCGTGCCATCATGGAAGGTCAGGCCCGGGCGCAGCCGGATCGTGGTGGTGCAGCCATCGGAGGAGGTCTCGAACCCATCCGCCATCTGCGGCCTGACCTGCCGCGCGGCATCGGTGCCGAACAGCGTGTCGTAGACCAGGTAGCCATGCGTGCGGACGGCGATGGAGGTCGTCCAGATCGGATCCAATCCGTTGATGTCCAGCACAGGGACGAAGCGAAGGGTACTGCGGGCCTGCGCCACCGCCGGGGATGCCGGTCGCGCGGACAGCGCGGCACCGGCCGCCGCCATCATCGTCCTTCGTCGCATGCTTCCGCCGGAACCTCTCAACGCCAGGGCAGGGGCGGCCGATCCTCGCGCCGCTGCCGTCACGCGCGCCTCGCCCGCAGGCCGTCGCGCGTCGTGCGGCGCGTCCTAGCCTCACCATCCCTGCTTTGTCCATCGGCAAGGAATGCGATTCACCCCACGCGCGATCGGCGCTCGCCTTCCGCGCGATTTCCGTCGCGGCGCCACATCGCGTCATCGCGTTTCCATCGGCCAGTGCTTGCGGATCGCCGTCCTGCCGGTATGGACTTCGCTTCCGGCGGCGTGCCAGAACGCGCGCCCAGCACGCGGGGACGGGCGCATGAAAAGCCTGACAGAATCAGCAACAACGTCGCTGGAGCGGATGGCGCCAGGCGGCGCGGCGACCGCATCCCTCGATGACGCCAGTGCCCTCTTCGCCCGCGCCAGGAAGGCCGCGACAAGCCAGGGTTGGCAGGATGCCGCGGCGCTCTACCAGCGCGCGGTCGAGATGGCCGGCGACGCCGCGCCAGCCAGCTGGCTCGCGGCCTGGGCGATGAGCCTGCGCCGCGCCGCGAACTGGGCGGAGGCGGAGCGCGTGCATGGCCTGCTGCGCGAGGGCTGGCCGCAGGACGCGGCGGGATGGTCCGGCACGGCCGCCGCCGCGACGGCACAGGCGCGGTGGGAGGAAGCGGCGATCGCCTGGCAGGCCTGCTGCACGCGGTTCCCGCACGGCACCAGGCCCGAATGGCTGGCGAATCTCGCCCAGGCCCTGCGCCAGCTGCGACGATACGATGAGGCTGCCGAGGCGCATCGCCGGCTGCGCGACAGCCACCCGGAGCTGCCGCTGGGCTGGGTGGCGGAGGCGCGCATGCTCTCCGCCAATCGCCAGATCGAACAGGCGATCGCCGCCTGGCGCGAATGCCTGCGACGCTTCCCCGCCGCCGCGGAACCGGAATGGTTCCGCCAGCTCAACCACCTGCTGAAGCGCATGCAGCGGGAGGAGGAAGCGCAGGCGGTGCTGGACGAGGCAGCGGAACGCTGGCCCGAGGCGCTGCTCGCGCCGGGCAGCACCGCGCCCGAGGACGAGCGCGGCCGCGCCGCGGAATTCTGCGTCGTCCGCGCCGAGATCGCGGTGCGCCGCGGCGATGGCGAAGCGGCGCTGGCGCTGCTCGCGCGCACCGAAGGCCAGCCCGTCCGCCGCCATGTGGCCGGGGAGATCGCGGCGCTGCGCGATGCGGTGCGTGCGCTTCGCCCCGCCGGCGCGCCCGCGATGCCGGTGGCGCCGCCGGCCGGGGAGCTGTCCGCCCGCTTCGACGATCCCGATGCCTCCGTCATCACCTGGCGGAATGCGGAGGCGTCCGAAACCGCCATCCTGGTCTTCGCCAACGGCGGCGCGGATTTCTGGCTTTCGATGGACACGCTGCATCGCAAGCTGCGCGGCGCGGGCTGCCATCTCATCTACATGCGCGATCGCAACCTCGGCTTCTTCCTGGAACGTGCCGGCAGCTGGAACGGCTTCCGGGAGATCGCGGAGGGGCTCCGCCAGCAGCTCGCGGCCCTCGGCGTCACGCGCCTCTGCTGCCTCGGCACCTCGATGGGCGGCTACGGCGCGCTGCGCTACGGGATCGAGCTTGGCGCCACCGCCGTGCTGGCCTTCGGCGCCGTGACCGACCCGGAGGCCCAGACGACGGATCCCGGCCTCCTGCCGCGCCTGCGGCGCACGCAGCCGGGCCTGGCGATCGACCCGGTGCCGCTCTACCGCGAAGCGGAACGCCGCCCGCGCGTCACCCTCTGCTACGGATCGGACAACCTGGCCGACCGGGCGGCCGCGCACCGGCTCAAGGGCATCCCCGGCGTCCGCTTCCTGGCGGCGCAGGGGGTCAAGGTGCATGCCGTGATCCGGTGGTTCTTCGCCAATGGCGGCTTCGAGACGCTGGTGGAGGCGATGCTGCGCGACGATCCCGCCCCCGTCTCCATCGAGGGCGCCGTCTGGGACCCGGTGGCATGATCCCGTTCGAAGCGGAGGCTGCCGAGGGCAGCCTGGTGGCGCGCTTCCGGCTCGTCGCGCGCGGCGCGGCGGCGGCGCCGGCCTTGGTCGAGGGCGAGGCCGCCATGAGCTACGCGGAACTCGACATCGCCAGCGATGATGTCGCGCGCCGCCTCGCCGGGCTGCGGCGGGACCTGCCGCTGGCGCTTGCCTTCGGCCATGGCGCCGCCGCGGTGGTGGCGCTGCTCGGCGCCCTCAAGGCCGGCATCCCCGTCATGCCCGTCGATCCGCAGGCGCTGCCCGATGGCGGCGAATGGGCGCTTGCCGGCGCGCAGATGATCGTGGCCGAGCCGCGCCACGCGGCCTGGTGCCGCGACCATGCCCCCGGCGTGCCGGTGGTGGTGGAGCTTCCCGTGCCCGCGCCGGCCGTGCCGCCGGAAGCCGCGGGATCCGACCTGGCCGTGATCTACCTGACCTCCGCATCGAGCGGCCCGGCCAAGGCGGTGATGATCGACCACCGCGCGCTCTGCCGCCTCGGCTGGCGGGCGACGCGGCTGAACGCCCTGCGGCCCGGCGACCGCGTGGCGCATCTGCTCTCCATCGCGCATCTCGCCGCCATGAACCACCTCCTCGGCGCCCTGCTGGCCGGCGCGACGCTGGAGGTCTTCGACCTTCGCGCCGGCGGTGGCGTTGCCGAACTCGGCAGCTGGATGGCGTCGCGCCGCATCGACTACCTGCCGGCGCTGACCAGCCTGCAGCGCCGGCTCATGGATGTCTTCGCCGCCCGCCCGGCGGCCTGGAACCCGCGGCTGCTCATGTTCAGCGGCGAGCCCCTGGTGCCGGCGGATCTCGACCGGCTGCGGGACGTCCTCGGCTGGACGCCGCGCGTGCTGCATGTCCTCGCCAGCACCGATGCCGCCGGCTACGTCGCGACGCTGGAGGTGGAGCCCGGGCGCCACGACCACGCCGCCGTCATCCCCGCGGGGCGCGCCGCCGAAGCACGACGGCTGCTCATCCTGGACGACACCGGGGAGGAACTGCCCCCGGGCGAGGTCGGCGAGATCGTCGTCGTCGCCGATGACCTGCCGCTCGGCTACTGGCGCCAGCCGGCGCTGACCGCCGCGACCTACCGGCAGGATCCCGCGGATCCGCGCTGCCGCTGGTTCTTCACCGGCGATCTCGGCCGCCTGCGTGACGACGGGCTTCTCGAGGTCCTCGGCCGCAAGGACGACATGGTCAAGATCCGCGGCTACCGCGTGCAGACCTCCCGCGTCGAAGCCGCGCTCCGGCAGCTGCCCGGCGTGGCGGAGGCGGTGGTGGTGGCGCGGGACGATCTCGGCCCCGCGCCGCGCCTGGTCGGCTACGTCCGGCTGGCCTCCGGCGGCGCGGCGACGCCGCTCGAGCTGCGAGGCGCGCTGCTGGCGGCGCTGCCGGAATTCATGGTGCCGTGGCGCATCGTCATCCTCGCCGCGCTGCCCCTGACCGCCGGCGGCAAGGTCGCGCGGCGAAGCCTGCCGCCCCCGCCGCGCGGTCGCCCGCCGGGACTGCCGCCATGGGCCGCGCCCGTGACCGGGGCGGAGGCCCTTCTCGCGACGCTCTGGTCCGGCCTGCTGGCGATCGACCTCATCGGGCGCGACGACGACTTCTTCGAACTGGGCGGCGATTCCCTCGACCTCGTGACCATCGCGACGCAATTCGCCGCACAGCGCGGGGCGGCGCTCGGGGAGGCGGATCTGTTCGGCGCGCCGACGCTGGCCGCGATGGCGGCGCGGCTGGAAGGGGCTCTCTCCCCATTGCCGTGACGCCGCGCGCGCGGCGCTGGCCGATCATTGCGCGATGCCGACAGGCACAGGGGAAAAGTCGTCCGAACTCGACGAAAGGCGACTGGCACGCGCGGGCTCCGGTTCCCACTCTGCGCCCGGCAGAATCGTGGTTCCGGAGTGCATGGTGGACGGTCAGCGCGACTCCCGCGTGAGTGTGCTTGCTCAGCGGGCGAGGGGTGCTGCGCATGCCAGGAACTGGCCGGATGCTGTCCAGCTCTGGCGCGAATGCCTGGCGCTGGCGGCACCCGAGGACGCCATCGAATGGCATGAGGGCCTCGCGGAGGCGCTGAGCGCGCTGTCCGAGGAGGCGGAGGCGGAGGCCGTGTACCAGGCGATGCGGGAACGCTGGCCCGCCCGCGCCGCCGGCTGGATCGGCCTCGCCCAGATCGCGGTGATGCGGGGCGACTGGAACAGCGCCATCGACCGCCTGCAGCAATGCATCACCCGCTTTCCCGACCAGGCGCAGAACTGGTGGTACGGCCGGCTTGCCTATGCCCAGCGCCAGCTTGGCCGCCTGGATGACGCGGAAGCGACGCGGGAAGCCTGGACCCGGCGCCGCGTGCCGCCGGCAGGCCAGGGCTGGGGCGGACAGCGGCCGCGCATGGCGGAGGGGGAGCAGGCTGGCGCGCCGCCGGAACTCGCCGCGATCCGGCAGCTGATCGAGGAAGGGCGGTTCGAGGCCGCGATCGCGGCCGCCGAGGCGCTGCCGCCGCCGGTCCGCCGGCTGATGGAATCCAACGCGCTGCTGCACATCGCGCGCAGCGTCATCAAGTCCGGCATCCTCGCCGATTTCGACAGCGACGCCCCGGACTTCGCCGGCTATTCCAGCATCCTGGTCGCGCGCGGCCCGGTGGATGCGGACCGCGCCATCATCTGCTTCCCCGGTGGGGCGCAGCGGTTCTGGCTCTCGATGCAGGCCATGCACCGCATCCTGCGCGGCTTCGGCTGCCACCTCGTCTATGTGCGCGACTTCAGCGCCAGCTACTACCTGGCCGGCGATCCCGCCCGCGGGCTCGACTATGACGGGCTGGTCAACGAGGTGCGGGAGGCGGCGAGATCCCTCGGCGCATCGCGGCTCTTCTGCATCGGTAATTCCGCCGGCGCCTATGGCGCCATGCGCTTCGCGCTGGACCTCGGCGCGGAAGCCGCGCTGGGCTTCGCCACGCCGACCAACCCGGCGGATCTGCCCGTCATGCGGGCCGCCATGGCGCGCCATCACCAGAAGCTCGCCACCGCGGGCCGCAGCGCCGATCTTCGCCAGCTCTTCGCCGCATCGCCCAGCCCGCCGCGCGCGATCCTCTGCTACGGCGCCGACCATGATGGCGACCGCGAGCAGGCGGAGCTGATGGCCGGGCTGCCCACGGTCCGCCTGCTGCCGTCGCCCGGGATCGCGACCCACAACGTGATCGCCCGGCATCTGCGCGACGGCAGCTTCCAGGCGATGGTCGCCGCGATGCTGCGGGGACAGGCCGGGTGAGGATCGCGTGCCGCGGCGTCTCTCTCAGCTACCCCGCCGGGCGCGGATCGAACGAGGCGCTGCGCGGCATCGACCTCGAGATCGGCTCGGGCGAATTCGTGGGCGTGCTCGGCCGCAGCGGCTGCGGCAAGTCGAGCCTGCTGTCGCTGATCGCGGGGCTCCGGCAACCCAGCGCGGGCAGCATCGCCTTTCCCGGCTTCACGGGGGCCGGGCGGCCATCCTGCCTGATGGCCTTCCAGTCGGATGGGCTGATGCCGTGGCTCAGCGTGCTGGACAATGTCGCCTTCGGTCTCGAAGCCGCCGGCATGGCGCGGGCGGAGCGCGAGCGGCGCGCGCAGCTGATGCTGCGACGCATGCAGCTCGATGGCTTCGCGGCGCAGTTCCCCGGCCAGCTCTCCGGCGGCATGCGCCAGCGCGTCGGGCTCGCCCGGCTCTTCGTGCGAGAGGCCGATGCCCTGCTGATGGACGAGCCCTTCGCCGCCGTCGATGCGCAGACGCGGCTGCTGCTGCAGCAGGAACTGCTCGACATCTGGACCACGCAGCAGCGCACCGTTGTCTATGTCACGCACGATATCGAGGAAGCGATCCTGCTCTGCGATCGCCTGGTGGTGCTCTCCGCCCGGCCGGCGCGCGTCCTGGCCGAGGTGAAGGTGCCGCTGCCGCGCCCCCGCCGCCTGGCCTGCCGACAGCCGGAGGAAGTCGCCGCGCTGCGCTGGCATGTCTGGAACCTGCTGGCCGCGCAGGATGGACCGGCGGTGGCCGCGTGAAGGCGCTGCTCGCGCTCCTGGCGCTCGGCGTGGCGTGGGAAGCCGCGGCGCGGGCCGGCGGCGTCTCGCCCCTGCTGCTGCCCGCGCCGTCCCTCATCCTCGGCTGGTGCCTGGGCAGCCTGGCGTCCGGGGAGATGATCGGCCATCTCGCGGCCTCGGCCGGAAGGCTGCTCTCCGGCGTGCTGCTGGGCGGGCTCGCGGGCGTCGCGCTCGGGCTCGCGATGGGGCTCTCCGGCCGCCTCGGCACGATGCTCGATCCCGTCCTGGCCGGGCTGCACCCGCTGCCGAAGCTGGCACTGCTGCCGCTGTTCCTGGTGATCTTCGGCTTCGGCGAGACGGCGCGCATCCTGCCCATCGCGCTCGCGGCCTTCTTCCCCATGGCCATCGCGGGGGCCAGCGCGGTGCGTGGCATCGACCCGCTGCTGCGCGATGTCGCGCGCAACTACGGCGCGCGCGGCGCCATGCTGCTGCGCCGCGTGATCCTGCCCGGCGCCCGGCCGATGCTCGCCACCGGCTTCCGCCTGGCGGTCAATGCCGCGGTGATCGTCACGATCTCCGTGGAGATGCTGACGGCGACGGAGGGGATCGGCGCCGCCGTCTGGCAGGCCTGGCAGACCATGCGGCTGGAACAGCTCTACGGCACGCTCGTCATCGTCGCCGCGCTCGGCATGGCCAGCCAGCGCCTGTCCGGGCGCCAGGGCGCGGCCTTCCCGCGGACAAGGAACCCATGATGCGCCTTCTCTTCCTGGGCAGGGCGGCCGCGCTGGCGCTGCTGCTCTCGGTATCGCTCTGCCCCGGCGCGCGGGCGGCGGACAGGGTCCGCCTGGCCGTGCTGCCCTTCCTGTCGCAGGCGCCGATCTTCATCGCGCTGGAGGAAGGCCATTTCGCGCGGGAGGGGATCGAGATCGACCGCGTCTCCCTGCAATCCAGCTACCTGGCCATCCCCGGGCTGATGGCGGGCGAGCTGGATGCGGCGATCCCGCAGGCCAGCGCCGGCCTGTTCAACGCCATCGCGCGCGGCGGCGCCGCCCGCTACGTCGCGCCCGGCGTCGTGCTGGGCGCGGGCGGCTGTTCCTACGCGGCCTTCTATGGCCGGGGGGCGACGCTGGCGGCGATGGCGGATGGCAGCGCGCGGCAGCTCAGCGTCGCCGCCGATGCGCTGGCCTTCGAAGGCTTCCTGGTGGACCTGATGCGCGCCTGGCCCGGCGCCGGCCGGCTGAGCTTCCTCCACCGCGAGATGCCCGTGCAGGCGCAGCAGGCGGCGCTCGCCTCCGGCGCGCTCGACCTCGCCTTCACCTCGGAACCCTGGCTGACGCGCTTCGACGATGCGCGGCTCGGCCGGGTGTTCGCGGGCGCGGAGGAATTGCTGCCGGAGGCGCAATACACCGGCCTGATGCTGTCCCGCCGCCTGCTGGAGGAGCGGCCTGACCTGGGCCAGCGCTTCACCCGCGCCTTCGCCGCCGCCGTGCGCCAGTACAACGAAGGCAAGACGGCGCGGAACCTCGACATCGTCGCGCGCGGCACCCGCCTGCCGGCGGACCAGCTCCTGCGCGCCTGCTGGCCCTTCATCCCCGCCGATGGCGTCGTCCGCACCGAGGGGCTGATGCGGTTCCAGGCCTGGCTGCATGCGAAGCGCGCCATCGACCGCATCCTGCCGGCCTCCGACCTCGTGGCGGCGCCGCGGCCATGATCGCCTTCGGCCGAGAGGAGATCGAAGGGAGCGTCGGCGCGCGCTTCCGCCGCGTGGTGGCCGCGCAGCCGGAGGCGCGGGCCATCGGCGACGGGGCGGAGGGGATCACCTATGCGCAGCTCGATGCCCGCAGCGATGCCTATGCCGCGGGGCTCGCCGGGCTGCCGGGGGACGGCGCGGTGGCGCTGGTCTTCCCGCATGGGATGGAGGCCGTGGTCGCCCTGTTCGGCGCGCTGAAGGCCGGCGTGCCCGCGATGGTGGTGGACCCCCTGGCGCCGCCGGACGGCACCGGCGCCCTGCTGGCGACCGCCGCGCTGGTGGTGACGGAACCATCCTGCGCCGCCTGGTGCGAGGCCCGCGCGGCCGGGGTTCCCATCCATGCCGGCCCGCCGCCGGTGGTGGCGCCGCCGCGCCCCCCGCCCGGGCCCGGCAGCCCCGGCGTGATCTTCCACACCTCGGCCTCGACCGGCGCCGCCAAGGGCGTGGTGCGCAGCCACCGGACGCTGCTGCGGCATGCCTGGTTCCTGCCGGACCGCCACGGCTACGGGCCGGGGGAGCGCGTCTCCCACCTCTCCTCCTTCGCCTATGCGGGATCGGTGCCGGTGATCTTCGGCGGGCTGCTGAGCGGCGCCACGATCGAGGTCTTCGACATCCGCCACCGCAACGCCGCCGACTTCACGGCCTGGGCCTGCGAACGGGACATCACGCTGCTGCAGGTCACGCCGACCCTGCTGCGGGAGGTGGTGGAGATCCTCGGCCGCACCCGCCACCCCTGGCAGCCGCGCCGCGTCACCGTCGGCGGTGAGGCCCTGCGCGCCAGCGACCTCCACGCGATGCGGGGGCAGCTCGGCTGGCAATGCCCCGTGGTGAACCGGCTGGCGAGCAGCGAGGCCGGGATCATCGCGGAATGGGAGGTCGATGCGGCGCGCATAGGGCCGGATGGCGGCGTGCCGGTCGGGTGGCCGGTGGAGGACCGCATCATCCGCATCCTGGACGAGGACGGCACGCCGCTGCCACCGCGCACGCCGGGCGAGATCGTCATCGGCGGCGAATGCCTCTCCCCCGGCTACTGGCGGATGCCGGCGGAGACGGCCGCGCGCTTCCGGCCAGACCCCGATCGGCCGGGCGGCGTGCTGCTGTTCAGCGGCGACCTCGGCCGGATGGATGAGGACGGGCTGCTGGAGCATCTCGGCCGCACCGACCAGATGGTGAAGATCCGGGGCTACCGCGTCGAACTCGGCCAGGTGGAGGCCGCGCTGCGCAAGGTGCCCGGCGTGGCCGATGCGGTGGTGCTGCGCATCCCGACGCGCGTCGGCACCGACCGCCTGCTGGGCTATGTCCGCCCCGCGCCGGGCCTGGTGCTGGATGGAATGGCGGTGCGCGCGGCGGCGGGACGCTTCCTGGCCGACTACATGCTGCCCTGGCGCATCCTGGTGCTGGACCACTTCCCCCTGACCGCCGGCGGCAAGATCGCGCGCCAGGCGCTGCCCTTGCCGGACACCTCCCGCCCCGCTGGGCTGCCGCCCTTCGTGCCCCCGCGGACGGGGACGGAGCGGCTGCTGGCCGGCATCTGGTCGCAGCTGTTCGAGATCGACGAGATCGGCCGCGACGACAACTTCATCGATCTCGGCGGCGATTCGCTCGATGTGCTGCACGTGACCGGCGAGCTCTACGCGGCGATGACGCTCTACCTGAATGATGGCGAGCTTCTGGAGACGCCGACGCTGTCCGCCATGGCGGAAGCCGTCGATCGCGCCCGCGCGCAGGATTCCTGAGCCATGGCCTATCAGCTTGCCACGGACGCGCCGGAGATGACGCGCCTCGCCACCCAGGCCAGCGCCCTGGCGCCGGATGCGGCGATCCTGTTCGACCGCATCGGCGTCGGCCCGGGGTGGTCCTGCCTCGACCTCGGCTGCGGCCTGGGCGAGGTGACGCGCCTGCTGGCGAAACGCGTGGGGCCCGCGGGCCGTGTCTGCGGGCTGGACCTGGAACCGCGCTTCCTGCGCCACGCGGAAGCCATGGCGCCGCCCGCCACCAGCTACCTTCAGGCGGATGCGCTGCGCAGCGGCCTGCCGGCGGACAGCTTCGACCTGGTGCATGGCCGGCTGCTGACCGGCGCGGCCTCCTCGCCCGAGGCGCTGCTGGCCGAGGCGCTGCGCCTGGCCAGGCCGGGCGGCCATGTGGCGCTGCAGGAAAGCGATCCCGGCTTCACCGCCTGCTATCCCGGGCATCCCGCGCATATGCGGCTCAAGGCCCTGCTCGGGCGCGGCCTGAACGAAAGCGGCCATGGCGCTTTCGCCCGGCGCCTGTTCGGCATCTTCCGCGATGCCGGGCTGCGGGAGGTCGGCTTCCGCCCCTTCGTGGTGGGCTGCCAGGCGGATGAGCCGATGGCGCATTGGCTGCCGGATACGGTGCAATCCCTGCGCGGCACCATCCTGCGCGCCGGCTGGACCACGGCGGAGGCGCTGGACGCCACCCTGGCCGAATGCCGCGCCCATCTCGCGGATCCCGGCACCACGCAGATCCTCTACGTGATGGTGCAGGTCTGGGGGCGGAAGCCGTAGATGCTGGCCGTGGAAGACCTGGCCGTGCCCGCCGGCGCGGCCGCGATGCCCGCCAGCGCGCAGGACGCGCAGGCGCAGGCCCAGGCGCTGACCCAGCGGCGGGACTGGGCCGCCGCCGCCGTGGCATGGCGCGCGGCGATCGCGCAATTCCCCCGCCACGCCCGGGCGCTGTGGTGGCACCGCCTCAGCCACGCCCTGCGGGAAAGCGGCGACCTGGATGGCGCGGCCGCGGCCGCGGTGACGGGCAGGGAGGCCTGGCCCGGCCAGCCATCGGGCTGGCAGGCCTGCGCGGAGGTGGCGGCCGCCCGGGAGGATTGGGCGGCCGCCGCCAGCGGCTGGCAGGCCTGCATCGACCGCTTCCCGGCGCAGGCCCCGCTCGGATGGTATGTCGGCCTCGGCACCGCGCTGCAGAAGGGCGGCCGCGTCGCGGATGGCATCGCGCTGATCGAGGCGGCGCGGGACCGCTGGCCCGACGATCCGCGGGCCTGGTACGAGCTGGCGAAGGCCGTCGCCGCCGCGCATGGCTGGCGCCGCGCCGCCCGCATCTGGCAGGCCGGCCTGGCGCGCCCCGCGGTGGCCGCCGCCACCGTCTATCTGCCCTATGCCATCGACGCGATGCTGCGCGCCGGCATGGCCGCGGATGCGGGGCGCTGGGCGGAGGCGCTGTGCGACCTGTCGCCGCGGGACGTCAGCGCGCTGCGCTGGCGGGTCAATGTCCTCGATGCCGCCGGCGATGCCCGCGGCGTGGTCGATGCGCTGCGCGCGCTGGCCGGGCTCGACGGCTTCCGCCGCATCTTCCCCATGGCGCATCTGGCGAAGCTGCTGATCCGCGCCGCGCTGCCCATGCAGGAAGCGGTCCCGCTGCTGGAAGCCTGGGCGGGCAGGGAGGGCGCGCGCCAGGCGCTGGAGGCGCTGTCGGGCGGCGCCGCGGGCAATCCGGAGGATGTGCTGGCCGCCGCCGGCACCGGCACGCCGCCCGCGCCCGCCCTGCGCGGCGCCTGGGGCGGGGAGTGCCGCCGCCGGCTGCGCGACTTCCTGCGCGACCGCCGCTACCGCCTGTTCGAGGCGCTGGCAGCCGCCGTGGTGGCGCATGGCCGGCCGCGCGACCTCCGGCGCCTGCTGGCCATCGCGGAGGCGCGCTTCCCGCGCTCCGCGCTCCGCCACCAGTTGGCGCGCGCCCTGAAGCTGGTGGTCACCCCGGCCGAGGATCCGGAGGAGGCCTTCGCCTCCAACTGGCGCCGCGCGCAGGCGGGCCCCGCCATGTCGATCGCGCCGCAACTCGCCGCGCTGCGCTTCCGGCGCCTGGTCTGCGTCGTCGTGGTGCGCGACGAGGATGAGGTGCTGCGGCATTTCATCGAGCATCACCGCGCGCTGGGCGTCACCGCCTTCATCATCATCGACAACCGCTCCGCCGAGCATCCCGCCGCCGTGCTGGCCGGGATCGAGGGCGTGGAGCTGACCTTCGTCAGCGCGCCGCAATCCTTCGTCGCCGCCAGGCACGGCATGATGTGGATCAACGATGTGCTGGAAGCGCGGCTCTGCGACTGGCTGCTCTTCCTCGATGCCGATGAGCTGCTGACCTATCCGGGGGCGGACCGCCTGCCGCTGCCCGCGCTGCTCGACCACCTCGACCAGCGCGGGGAGACGGCGATGCTCGGCACGATGGTGGATGTGTATGACCGCGGCATCGTCCGCGGCGGCATGCCCTCGGCCGGCATGGCGGAGCAGCAGCTGTTCCATGCCAGCCGCCTCGTCCAGGGCAGCCTCGTCGCGCCCTGGTGCCACATCGCCGGCGGGCTCCGCGCGCTCAGCCGGCACACGACGATGATGCACAAGCTGCCGCTGGTGAAGGCGGGCGCGGGCATCCGCTACGTCAGCAACCACCACGCCACCAGCTGCGTGGTCGCGGCGACCAGCGCGGTGCTGGTGCATGTGAAGATCATGCGGGACCGGGACCTGCTGGCGCAGCCTGCGGACCGCCTGCTGGCCCATCCGCGCGTGCGCGACCGCCGGGCGGAATGCATGGCGCGCCACCTGGCCTTCCGGCGCATGGATCGCCGCGGCCTTGCCGATGATCCCTTCCATGTGCCGCTGACGGAAGACCGGCTGCTGCGGCTGGGCTTCATGGCCGCCGATGCCGCCTGGCGGGCCGCCATCGGGCGCCCCATGGCGCGGGACCGCAGCGTGGCCGCGGAGGCCGTGTACCGCGCCCTGGCCGCCAGCGGGCAGCCGGCGCTGGCGGAGTGCATGGCCGACATGCCGCTGCGCACCCTGCTGCCGGCGCTGCGCCACCTGGCGGCGGAGGGCGCGCGGGATGCGCTGCGGCACCTCCTCAACGCCCATCTGCCGCGGATCGGCCGGCCGGAGGTCGCCCGCGCGGTCCTGCTCTACGTCGCGGTGCTGCTCGGCCGGGCCGGCGCCGCGCGGCGCCTCCACGCCGCCACCGGCCGCGCCATGCGCGCCGCCGGCGAGGAGGCCTGCGGCGCGGGCCTGGCCGCCGTCGCGCAGGCCCTGTCGCGGGAGGATGCGGCCCTGGCGCTGCGGCTCGTGGAGGCGGCGAGGGATCTGCTGGGCGAGCAGCGGGACCTCACCGCCGCCTGGCTGCAGGCGCTGGTGGTGAACCGGCGCTGGCCCGTCCTGCGGGCCGCCATGGCGGGAAGGCCGCTCAGCCTGCGCGACGGCACGCTGCTGCCCTGCCTGCACCTGATGGACGCGCAGCGGGACTGGGCGACCTACCGCCAGGCGCTGGAGGCCGTGCTGGCGGGGGAGGCGCCGCAGGGCAGCCGCATCCTCCTCCACCGCATCGCCCATTGCCCGGACCCGGAGGCAAGGCAGGCGCTGCGCCACCGGATGGCGGAGACGCTCCGCCCGCGCGCCGAGGGCCTGGAGGGCGTCCCGGCCTCGGTCTTCCTCGCCCTGCTGCATCTCCTCGGCCGCGATCGGGAATGGCGGGATGCGCATGGCCTGCTGCAGGGGCGCCTGCCGGCGGAGGACCGGCTGTACTGGGGCCGCGTGCTCGCGATGCGCGACGGCGGCGCGCCCTGCAACCGCGCCTGGGCGCTCGGCCTGTCCAAGACCGGCACGACGAGCCTGCACGAATACTGCCGGCGGCTCGGCCTGCTGTCCGCGCACTGGATCAACCCGTTCCTCGGCACGCTGATCGACCGGGCGGATGCGGATGTCTTCGACGTCGTCTCCGACACCCCGGTGGTGCAGCTGGCGCGGCAGGGCGGACCGCCGGCCGGGCGCCTGCTGATCGCCACGACGCGCGGCTACGAGGCCTGGGCGCGATCCTACCTCGCCCATTTCAGCGAGAACTTCGCCATCGACGCCGCGGATTTCGACACGCTGTGCCGCGTCTTCGATGGCGGCGGGCCGTTCCGCTTCGGCGCGCCGTGGCGGGCGATCCACCAGGAGCTGTATTTCCGCTTCGGATCGCTGCGCGAAGCCTTCGAGCACCACGAAGCCTGGACCGCCGGGCTTGCCCGCCAGGGCCTGCCCTTGCTGCACCTGCCGATCGAGGCGGAGGGCAAGGCGCGCCTCGTCTCGGATTTCCTCGGGCTGGGCGTGGCCGCGGGCGGCTATCCGCACGCGAATCGCGGCCGCGCCCCGGGCCGCGGCGGCCAGGGCCCGCGCTGATCCGGCCGCGGCCCAGGCGGGGCGACGCCCTCCCTCAGCCGTCCCGGCGCAGCGCGGTCGGATAGAGGCGCCCGCCGGGCTCTGCCCGCATCGCCTCCAGCACGAAGCCCCGCGGCAGGCGCACCGTCTCCCGCAGCGGGGGCGTGTCCGCCGCGGCATCCCAGGCGCCGGCCAGCGGGCGGCCCTCCACGCCATCCTGCGCCAGGCCCAGCAGGTACAGGATGGTGGGCACGATGTCGGTCAGGTCCGCCGGCATCGTCGCCACGGCGCCCGGCCGGAAGGGCCCGCCTTCCATCACCAGCACCGTCGCCAGCTCCGCCCGGTGCAGCCCGCCATGCATGCCGCCGCCATCCGGCACGTCCGGCGCGTCGAAGGGCGCGAAGCCGGGCAGGCCCCATTCATCCGGCGCCTCGCTGCCCGCGAAGGTCACCACCAGGTCGGCGCTGCGGCGATGCGAGCTGCCGAGCAGCGAGAGCGGCGCGGCCTGGCCGTCCGGCAGGATGGCGGGATCGCGCGCCAGCAGCGGCCCGGCCCAGGGCTGCGCCGCCAGGAAGGCCGCGACCTGCGGCGCCAGCGCGGGATCGCGGAACCAGAGCCCCGGCGCCGCCGCCGGCGCCACGGCGATATCGATGCCATCGCCGAGCCCCGTGCCCGCGCGGAAGCCGTCGCGGACCAGCTCCTCCCGCAGCGAGAGCTTGCCCCGGCCCGTCACATGCCCGTGGTCGGAGAGCACGATGATGGCGATCTCCTCCGCATCCGGCTGCGCATCCCGCCAGGCGACGATGTCGCCCAGCACGGCATCGGCCGCGCGCAGGCCCGCCTGCGCCTCCGGCGAGAGCAGCCCGCCCCAGTGGAAGGCGATGTCGGGCTCCGACAGCCAGACCAGCGTCACATCGGGCTGGCGTTCCGGCAGCACCACCTCCAGCAGCACCTGCGCGGCATGGCGCAGCCGCGCCAGGTTCGGCACCGCATGCGGCGGCGTGGGGCCGAGGCGGTCGCGCACCAGCCGCGCCGTCTCCCCTTCCTCATCCTCGACATTCCAGCGGAAGCTGCCGAGGCGTTCCGCCGCCGGGTGCAGCAGCCGCGCCGCCCCCGCCGTGCCGGCGCTGACAAGCGCGAAGCTGAGGCCCTTCTCCGCCAGGCGCTCGCCCAGGCTCGGCCGTTCCAGCGGGCTCTCCCGCCCCTGCGCCATGGCGAGCACATCGGCGACGAGCTTGGTGCGCAGCAGCCGGTCCGGCGCCACCGCGGCATCGAAGAGCGTGTTGGCCACCATGCCGTGCCCGCCCGGCCGGCAGCCCGTGATGAGGGAGGGGGTGGCGACCCGCGTCTCGCTCGGGAAGACGCTGCGCGCATTGGCGAAGCGCGTGCCCGAAGCGGCCAGCGCCGCCAGGTGCGGCGTGGCGGCGGGCGAGACCATGTCGGGCCGCAGCCCGTCCAGCGCCACCAGGATGAAGCGTGTCATGCGCAGGGCCTATCGCAGCGTGGGGTCGAGCCGGTCCCGCAGCCAGTCGCCGATGAGGGAGACGGAGAGCGTGGTCAGCACGATGGTGAGGGCGGGGGAGAGCAGGATCCAGGGCGCGCGCGTCAGGTATTCCCGCCCATAGCCGACCATGGAGCCGAGCGAGGTCGAAGGCGGCTGCACGCCGAGGCCGAGGAAGCTGAGGCCGCTTTCCAGCAGGATGATCTCCGGGAAGGCCAGCGTCATGGAGACGATCAGCGTGGAGGCGATGTTCGGCAGCACGTGGCGGCCATAGATCCGCCAGGGAGAGGCGCCGAGTT
The DNA here is from genome assembly GCF_016805305.1 of Falsiroseomonas ponticola. Lineage (GTDB taxonomy): Bacteria > Pseudomonadota > Alphaproteobacteria > Acetobacterales > Acetobacteraceae > Falsiroseomonas > Falsiroseomonas ponticola. The sequence continues at coordinate 119,497 of NZ_JAERQN010000009.1, forward strand.
GCCGCACCGCCGCCGCATAGCCCTGCGACCCCGCGCTGATGGCAAGCCCGCGCGCGATGCGGGCATAGCGTTCCCAGGCATGCAGGCCGAGCAGGCAGATGAACAGCACCAGCGAATTGCCGAAGAAGGCCAGCACGGCCAGCGCCAGGATCAGGAAGGGCAGGCTGGCGGAGAAATCGACCAGCGCCAGCACCACCTGCTCCACGAAGCCGCGGAAATGGGCCGCGAGGAAGCCGAGCGTCGTGCCGATCAGCGCGCCGATGATGGTGGCGCCGAAGGCGATCAGCAGGCTCATGCGGATGGAGTAGATCAGCCGCGCCAGCACGTCCCGCCCCAGCTCGTCGGTCCCCAGCGGATGCAGCCAGGTGCCGCCCATCAAGACGGGCGGCGAGAGGCGGTTGCGGAGGTCGAGCGCGGTATAGGCATAGGGGCTGATGACATCGGCCAGCACCGCCGTCAGCAGCATCAGCGTCAGCCAGGCCAGGCCGAACATCACCATGGGCGGCGGCAAAGCGCGCTTCGTGCGCGGCGGGGCCTCCGCGATGGCGGGCAGGGTCATGTCGGACATGTCAGGCCATCCCCGCCGCGCGCCGCGGCTGGTTGCGCAGCCGCGGGTCGAGCAGCCCGTAGAGCAGATCGACGATCAGGTTGGAGGTCACCATCGTCATCGCCACCAGCAGCAGCACGCATTGCACCACGGCCAGGTCCCGGTTCGCGACGGCGACGACCAGCAGCCGCCCGACGCCGGGCCAGGAGAAGACGCTCTCGACCACCACGGCGCCGGCGATCAGGCTGCCGACCATGAAGCCCACGATGGTGACGGTGGGGATCGCGGCATTCGGCAGCGCATGGCCCCAGACCACGGCGCGCCAGGGCACGCCCTTGGCGCTGGCGGTGCGGATATAGGGCTGGCCCAGCACTTCCAGCATGGCGCTGCGGGTGAAGCGCGCCAGCACCGCGGCCCCGCCGATGCCAAGCGTGATGATCGGCAGGATCGCGTGCCGCCAGCTATCCTGCCCGCCGGAGGGCAGCCAGCCCAGCTGCACCGCGAAGACCAGCACCAGCAGCAGGCCCAGCACGAAGGACGGCACGGTGAAGCCGGCCACGGCCAGCATCATCACCGCACGGTCGATGAAGGAATTGCGGTGCAGCGCCGCGGTGATGCCGGCGGGGATGCCGAGCCCCACCTTGATGGCCAGCGCCGGCAGGGTCAGCGCCAGCGTCGCGGGAATCCGCTCCGCCACCAGCACGATGGCGTCGCGCCCGTCGCGCATGGACCGGCCGAGATCGCCCTGCAGGATCGCGCCGAAGTAGTGGAAGTATTGCACCCAGACCGGCTGATCGAGGCCCCAGGCCGCCCGGAAGGCCTCCACGGCCTCCGGCGGCGCATCGGCGCCCATGATGATCTGCGCGGGGTCGCCGGACAGGCGCAGCACGACGAAGGCGAAGGTGACGACCATCACGATGGTGACGGCCGCGCGCAGCAGGCGGCTGCCGAGGAAGCGGATCATCTCAGGCGGCCCTTTGCGTGAAGGCAGGCGCGGCATCGCCCTGGGCGACATGGCAGGCGACGAGGCGCCCATCGCCGCGGCGCGGCTTCAGCACGGGCGTCTCCCGCGCGCAGAGCGCGGTCGCGACGGGGCAGCGCGGGTGGAAGGCGCAGCCGCTCGGCCGGTCCGCGGGATTGGGCGGATCACCCTGCAGCACGATGCGGTTGCCGCTGCGGCCGGGATGCGGGATGGCGGAGACGAGGGCCTGCGCATAGGGATGCGCGGGGTCGTGCAGCACCGCGTCGGGCTCCCCTTCCTCCACGATGGTGCCGAGATACATCACGGCGACCCGGTGGCTCACCTGCCGCACGGCGCGCAGGTCATGGCTGATGAAGAGGATGCCGAGGCCGAGGCGTTCCTGCTGGTCCAGCAGCAGGTTCATCACCTGCGCCTGGATCGAGACGTCGAGCGCGCTGATCGGCTCGTCGCAGACCAGAAGCGCGGGTTCCGTCGCCAGCGCGCGGGCCAGCACGGCGCGCTGCCGCTGGCCGCCGGAGAGTTCATGCGGATAGCGCGCGGCCTGGTCGGGGCGGAGCCCGACCGCGCGCAGCGCCTCGATCGCGCGGGCGGGGCGGTCCTTCGCCTCCCCGATGCCGTGGATATCCAGCGGTTCCTGCACCTGCGCCAGGATGGGCAGGCGCCGGTCCAGCGCGCCGAGCGGGTCCTGGAACACCATCTGCATGCGCGACCGCAGCGCGCGCCAGGGGGCCGTGCCGGGCGCCGGCATGGGCTTGTCCTGGAAGGAGACGCTGCCGGCATCCGGCGCTTCCAGCCCCAGCACCAGGCGCCCCGTGGTGGATTTGCCGCAGCCGGATTCCCCGACCAGCCCCAGCGTCCGCCCGCGCTCCACGGAGAGCGAGACGCCATCCACGGCGCGGACCTCCACGCTGCGTCCCATCAGCCCGCGCCGCGTGGCGTAGCAGCGCACCAGGCCCTTGGCCTCCAGCATCGGAGTCATGCGGCGACGGTTTCCTTCAGCAGGCCCATGGCGGTCGCGCGGATGCAGGCGGCCTGGTGGCCCGTGGCCAGGTCGATGGCGGCCGGCACGGCAATTTCGCAGGCGGGCGAGCGTTCGGCGCAGCGCGGCGCGAAGGCGCAGCCCTTCGGCATGGCGCAGGGTTCCGGCACGCTGCCGGGGATGGCCGCCAGCCGACGCCGCGGCCCGTCCAGCGGCGGCAGCGCGCCCAGCAGGCCGAGCGTATAGGGATGCGTCGGCGCCGCGAACAGCCGCTCGACCGGCGCCTGTTCCACGATGCGCCCGGCATACATGACGCAGACGCGGTCGCAGCTTTCGGCGACGACGCCGAGGTCATGGGAGATCAGCACCAGCGCCATCCCCGTCTCCCGCCGCAGATCCTGCAGCAGCGCCAGGATCTGCGCCTGGATGGTGACGTCGAGCGCGGTCGTCGGTTCGTCCGCCACCAGCAGTTCCGGCCTTCCGGCCAGCGCGATGGCGATCATCACGCGCTGGTTCTGCCCGCCGGAGAGCTCGTGCGGCCAGGCATCGAGCCTGCGCGCCGCATCGGGAATCCCGACCTGGTCGAAGAGCCGCTTCGCCTCCGCCCGCGCCGCCGCGCCCTGCAGGCCGCGATGCAGGCGCAGCGCCTCCTCCACCTGGCGGCCGATGCGGATCACGGGGTTCAGGCTGCTGGCGGGGTCCTGGAAGATCATGGCGATGCGGCCGCCACGCACCTTGTCCAGCGTGGCGGGGGCGGCGCCGAGCAGTTCCTGCCCCTGCAAGGTCACGCTGCCGCTGACCCGGGCCTTCGCCGGCAGCAGGCCGAGCGCGGCCAGCCAGGTGACGGATTTCCCGCAGCCGGATTCCCCCACCAGCCCCACCGCCTCCCCGGGCTGCACATCGAGGTCGATGCCCCGCAGCGCGAACTGCCCATCGAAGGCCACGCGAAGGCCGCGCAGCGAGACCAGCGCGCTCACGCCGCGAAGTTCCGGCTGCGGAAATCCATCTGGAAGGACTGCCCTGGCGCCCAGCCGAGGTCCCGCCGCTTGGCCGTCAGGTTCACGGACTGGTGGAGCACGGTGTAGGCGGGGTCCTCGCGCTCCGCGATCTCCAGCATCCGGCGGAAGGTACGGCGGCGCTCCGCCGGGTCCGTGCCCGTCTCCAGCGCGTTGGAGAGGCGCCCGAATTCCTCGTTCCGCCATTCATTGATCTGCCATTGCTGGCCTTCCGGCCCATGCGCGGCGACGATGGAGGAGACAGGGTCGTTGAAGCTGGCGCTGCCCGACCAGTCCCGCACGCCGCGCTGGCCGTCGCGGGAGAGCACCTGTGGGAAGTTCTCCCGCATCTCGATGACGACGTTGAGGCCGACGGCGCGCCAGCCTTCCACCAGGATCTGCGCGGTCGGCACCTGGTTGGTGTAGTAGCCGTTCAGCAGGCGATAGGGGATCGGCTCCCCGCGATATCCCGCTTCCCGCAGCAGGCGGCGCGCCTCGGCGGGGTCGAAGCGCGGCGCGGACCAGTCGGCCTGGTACATCGGGCCGTAGAATTCGAATTGCAGCCCCTTCGGGACCGGCGCGCGGTTGCCCCACAGCGCCTGCACGATGGCGTCGCGGTCGATGCTGTGGGTGAAGGCGCGACGGATGCGCGCGTCCCGCAGATGCGGGTGGTTCTTGTCGAACACCGTCAGGCGGTGGTTCATGATGGGGCCGCCGACGACGTGGTGGCGCGGGCTGCGCTCCACCGTCGCGATCTGGTCGGGCGGGATGTCACAGGCGAAATCGGCCTCGCCCGAGAGCAGCGCGTTGATGCGCGACGAGACCTCCGGCACTTCCAGGAAGCGCAGCCGCCGCACCGGCGGGCGGCCGCCCCAGTACTCGTCGAAGGCGTCCAGCACCAGGGAATGGTCTGGGCGGAACTCCACCACGCGGAAGGGGCCCGTCCCGATTGGGCGGCGCGCCCAGTCGAGCCAGGAACCCGCCTTTTCGAAGGCGTCGCGGGACAACACCATCGCGACGTTGCGGCTGATGCGGCCTTCCAGCGTCACATCGGGCACACGGTTGTGGAAGCGGATGGTGCGGGCATCGACGATCTCGATGCGCTCCAGCCCCGGGAAGGTGCGCCGTGCCACGGCGAGTGCTTCCGGCGGCGGCGTGCGGCCCTGGGTCTGGCCGGGGACGGAGCCGAACAGGTTGCGCGCCTGCTCCACCGTCAGGTTCCAGCCCATGCGTTCGGCGCTGAAGGTGAAGGCCACATCCTCAGCCGTCATCGTCCGGCCGTCATGGAACAGCACGCCCTGGCGAAGCGTGAGTTCCAGCGTGCGGTCATCGATCCGCCGCCAGGATTCCGCGAGCCCCGGCCGCAGCGAGAGGTCGCCCGTCCAGGACTGGTCGATCAGCGTCTCCGCATAGGAATTCCAGGTGCGGGTGCCGACATTGGATTGCTCGCGCAGCGTCTCCAGCGTGTTGGTGTTGGCGATCTTCTGCACGGCGATGGTCATCACCGGGCGCTGGTCGGATTGCGCCAGCGCGGGGGCAGCCAGCAGGGTCGGGCTGGCGAGGAGGAAGCGGCGCGTCAGCATGGCGTCAGGCCCCCCAATTTCCCTGGCGGAAATCCATGGCGAAGGCGGGGCTCGCCTTCCAGCGGATGTCGCGGCGCTTGGCGGTGAAGGTCGCGTTCTGGTGGATGACGGTGTAGGCGGGGTCCTCCCGCTCCGCGATCTCCAGCATGCGGCGGAAGGCCGCGCGCCGGCGGGCGCGATCCGTGCCCGTCTCCAGCTCCACCGACAGGCGGTTCAGTTCCTCGTTGGCGTATTCGCCGACCTGCTGCTGCTGGCCATTCGGCCCGTGCTGCGCGACGAGGGAGGAGACGGGGTCGTTGAAGGGCGCGCTGTTGGACCAGTCCCGCACCGCGCGCGTCGGCGTGCGTTCCAGGATCTGCGACCAGTTCTCCTTCATCTCGATCTGGACGTTCAGCCCGACGCTGCGCCACATCTCCACCAGCACCTGCGCGGTGGCGTTCTGGTTGGTGTAGTAGTTGTTCAGCAGGCGATAGGGGATCGGCTCGCCACGGTAGTTGGCCTCCCGCAGCAGGCGCCGCGCCTCCGCGGGGTCATACGCCGGCACGTCCCAGTCGGCATGGAACATCTGGTCGTAATAGGGCCATTGCAGCCCCTTCGGCACCACGGTGCGCCCGGCCCAGAGGCTGTCCACGATCGCCTTGCGATCCATCGAATGCGTGATCGCACGCCGCACGCGCGCATCGCGCAGCGCCGGGAAATTCTTGTCGAAGCAGATCAGGCGGTGGTTGAGGATCGTGCCGCCCTGCACCTCGAAGGCGCGGTTGCGCTCGATGCCCGGGATCTGGTCCGGCGGGATGTCGCAGGCGAAGTGGTAGTCGCCGGCCAGCAGGCCGTTGATGCGCGACGAGACTTCCGGCACCTCCACGAAGCGGATCTGCCGCAGCGGAGGGCGGCCGCCCCAGTATTCGTCATGCGCCACCAGCAGCAGCGACCGGTCGGCCTGGAAATCGGCGACGCGATAGGGACCGGTGGTGACGGGCTTGCGCGCCCATTCCAGCCAGGAGGGTGCCGCTTCGAAGGCGCGGCGGCTGACGATCTCGCTGCCATAGCGGGACAGGCGGCCTTCCAGCGTCACGTCCGGCGTCGCGTTGTGGAAGCGCACCGTCATCCGGTCCACCGCCTCCACCCGTTCCAGCGCCGGCCAGGCGCGGCGCGCCACGGCGGGCACTTCCGGCGGCAGCTCCTTGCCCGGGCGCGGGGCGGGCATCGTCTCCCCGATCGGGATGGTGCGGCCCTGCGCGGTGGCCAGCGTCTCCCCGAACATGCGCTCGCGGGAGAAGGAGAAGACGACGTCGTCGGCCGTCAGCTCATCGCCATTGTGGAAGCGCACGCCGGGGCGGAGCTTGAGTTCGATCACGCTGTCGGAGATGCGGCGCCATTCCGTGGCGAGACCGGGCACGGGCCCGAGCCCGCCCAGCCAGTCGCGCCCGATCAGCCCTTCCCAGATCGAGGAGAAGAAGATCCGCTCCCCGACATTCGACTGTTCGCGCAGCACTTCCAGCGTGTTGGAGTTGCTGATCTTCTGCACGGCGATGGTGATGGCGGGGCGCTGGTCCGCCTGCGCGATGGCGAAGCGCGGCAGGAGAAGCGCGGGGGAGGCAAGCAGCAGGCGGCGCGGGAACATCGGCATCGCTCCTTATTCGGCGGCTTCGCGGGTGATGGCGGCGGCGGGGGCGGGCTTCCGCTCCTCCAGCCCTTGCGGCGTGGCGCGGAAATGGGTCAGGGTGCGCTCGGCATGGCGCAGGCGCAGCGACAGCGCCTTCTGCGCGTAGTCGCGCACCAGGGCGGCGTAGTCGGGCTTCTCCGCGAGATTCTCGAACTGGTGCGGATCGCGCGCCAGGTCGAAGAACAGCGGCGGCAGCGCGGCGAAATGGACGTATTTGTAGCGATCATCCTGCACGACGCAGAGGCTGCTCTCATCCATCGAGAGGCCGAGCTCGCCCTCCGGCTTCGAGTAATGGACGTCACGGAAATCGTATTCGTAGTGCAGCACGTCCCGCCAATCCGCGGGCCTGTCGCCCGCGATGACGGGCAGCAGCGAACGGCCATCGACGCTGCGCGGCGCCTCGCCCCCCAGCCATTCGAGGATGGTCGGCATCACGTCCACGCTTTCCGTGTAGCTGGCGTCGATCTCGCCGGCGCGATGCGTGCCGCCCGCGCCCTTCACCACCAGCGGGATGCGGAAGCTCTCGTCGAAATAGCCGACCTTGCCGAGCAGCCAATGGTCGCCGAGCTGCTCGCCATGGTCGGAGGTGAAGATGATGGTGGTGTCGTCCCACTGCCCCGTCTGTTCGAGGTAGTCGAAGACCCGGCCGAGGCAGTCATCGATCTCCGTCATCAGCCCGGCATAGGTCGCGCGCATCTGCCGGATCGCGGCCTCATCGAGGCCCGTCGCGACGCCGCCGGCGCCATGGAAGAAGCTGCCCTGGCGGATGCCGCGGAGGTAGTGGCGCAGCATCGGATGCTGCGCGGCCTCCTCCTCCCACATCCCGCGCCGGACCGGCGCCGGCATGTCGGCGGGATCGTACATCGTGTTGTAGGGCGCGGGCGCGATGAAGGGCGGATGCGGGCGGTAGTAGCCGAGATGGAGGAACCAGGGCTTGTCGCCCTTGCCCTTGAGGTAGGTGAGCGCCTTTTCCGTGAAGAAGGTGCTGTCCGACAGCTCCGCCGGGATGCGGCAGGGGCGGTTGGTGGCGCCGGGCACGGCATCCTCGCCCTCCGGCAGCCAGATATCCTCCCGCTTCGGCGGCAGCGTGTAGCCCTGGTGGGCCAGCCAGCCGAAATACCCATCCATGTTCGGCTCGAAGGCGCCGACGCTGCGGAAGCCGTCCATCAGGTCGCCGAGCGTGGTGAAGCGCGGATCCTTGGGGCCGGATGTGCGCGGATCGGGCGTGGTGGTGGTGTAGCCGATCAGCGCGGGATCATAGCCCAGCAGCCGCAGCTGCTTGCCAAGGTTGGTGTGGCGCGCATCCAGCGGCACCGTGTTCTGCACGGCCCGGTGGTTCATCAGGTAGAGGCCCGTCAGCAGGCTGGCCCGCGCCGGCCCGCAGGGCACGGCGGTGGTGACATGGTTGCGGAAGGTCACGCCCTCGCGGCACAGCCGGTCCAGGTTCGGCGTGCGCAGGAACCCGGCGCCGAGATGCGGCACGAAATCCGCGCGCCACTGGTCCACGACGATGAGAAGCACGTTGCGCCGCTGCCGCATGGGGAACCGTCCTGTCCTGACGGCATCGGCATAGGCGCCGCGGGCGACCGTCGCGTGACAGATCGGCTGCGGCTGCGTGAAACCCGCCCGCGGGGCGGCGCCCGATCCACCGGGGCAAGGGTGCCATCAAGGCCGGGGCGCGCCCCCACGCGGCGGGACAGGGCGCGGCGGGCCAGTGGGGAAGGGGGGCGGGCCGGCTGCCGCCGCGCGATCGCCCCGCCGGTCCGGTCAGCCCTGTTCGGGCTCGCCCTCCGCGGCCTTGGCCTTCTGCTCGGCTTCCTTGGCGGCCTGCTTCTTCGCCAGCTTCTCCTGCGCCTTGGCTTCCTTGGCCTTCTCGCGCTGGGACCTCTCGAAATCGTAGTTCGGCTTGCGCATGGGCGGTCCTCCGGCTGGTGTGTCCGATCCTCTATGGGGTGCCGGCAGCGAAATGTCGCCTCAATTCCGGGCATGGCAGCCAATCCCTGGGGCAGCGGGTCAGGCGCCCGGCACCTCCAGCCGGAAGCGCGCCCCGCGCGCGGCGGGCACCAGCTCGATCCGCCCGCCCACCGCCGCCAGATGGCTGCGCGCGATGGCCAGGCCGAGTCCCGTGCCCCCGCTATCCCGCGCCGTGGTGAAGAAGCGCCCGAAGATCCGCCCCGCATTGGCCGGGGAGACGCCGCGCCCATCGTCGCTCACCTCGATCACCGCCATCCCGCCCTCCGCCCGCCAGGCGATGCGCCCGGTCGCGCCCGGCCCGGCATGGCGGGCGATGTTGTCGGCCAGGTTGCGGATCACCGTCGCCAGCCGTTCCGCGCCGATCGCCGCCCGCAGCGCCCCGCCTTCCAGCGCCACCGGCACCGGCATCGGCAGGGCCTGGATCACGGCGGCCACGTCGCAGGCCTCCTCGCCCCGCAGCAGCGGCGCCTCCGCCCGCGCCAGGTCGAGCAGCCCGCGCACCAGCCGGTCCAGCCGCGCCACATCCGATGCCGCCTGGCCCAGGAAGGTGGCGCGCTCCGCCTCCGTCATCGTCGCGGCGTGGTCGGCCAGCAATTCCAGCGCGCCGCGGATGGCGGCCAGCGGCGTCTTGAACTCATGGCTCATCTCGGCGGCGAAGGCGCCGATGTAGTCCGCGCGGTATTCCAGCGTGGCGGCCATGGCCTGGATGGCGGCCCACATCTCATCCGCCTCCCGCACCGCGCTGCGGCGGGTGCGGGGCAGCAGCGTGGCGCGCGCGCCGGCGGCGACCGCGCGGGCCTGGGCGGCCACGGCCTCGATCGGGCGGCTGACGGTATAGGCGATGACCAGCGCCAGCCCGCCGGCGGCCAGCAGCAGCGCCGCCGCCAGCCCCGCCATCTCCCACCGCTTGCCATACAGCGCCTGGTCGATGCTGGCGGGCGTGCGGGACAGCACCACCACGCCCGTCACCACCCCGCCCTCCGCCACCGGATGCGCCACGAAGACCCGGAAGGGCGCCGCCCGGCTGATGGAGGCCGATCCCACCCCCGGCTGCGGCGGCCGGTCCCGCAGCACGGCGGAAGGCTGCCCCGCCAGCGCCGCCGCCACCTCCGCCCGCCCGGCGAGGGAGAGCCCCATCTCCCCGCCGGAGGAGGCGACGACGATCCCCGCCCCATCCGTCACCCGCATCCCCGCCAGCGTGATGCGCTGCGCCGCCGCCAGCACCGGCATCAGCGAAGCCCCGGCCGCGATGGCGCGCGGATCGGCAGGGCGGTCCGGCGCCAGCGCATCCGGGGCCGGCGGCAGCACCGGATCCTTCGCCAGGTCCAGCACCGCCGCCCGGGGTTCCCAGCCCGGCCCCGGCGCGGGCGGCGCGCCGCCATGCCAGGCCGCCTGGTAGGCCGCGCCGATCACCGCGGCCTGCGCCACCAGCTCCGTCTCCGTCTGGCGGACCAGCGCGCTTTCATACAGCCGCAGCAGCCACAGCCCGCCCAGCGGCAGCGCCAGCAGCAGCAGGTTCGCCGCCAGCAGCACCGTGCGCAGCCGGGGCTTGCGCAGCCTCATCCGCCGCCGAACCGGTAGCCGAGCCCATGCACCGTCCCGATCGGCTCCGCCCCCAGCGCGGCGAATTTCGCGCGGATGTGGCGGATATGGCTGTCGATGGTGCGATCGCTGACCACGCGCCGGTCGGGATAGGCCACATCCATCAGCGCATCGCGGGTGAAGACGCGCCCGGGATGCGCCGCCAGGCAGCGCAGCAGCGCGAATTCCGTCACCGTCAGCGTGATCTCGGCCTCCCCCCAGAAGGCCTGGTGGCTGTCCGGCAGCAGGCGCAGCGCGCCCCGCGCCACCACGGGCGCCACCACGGGCGCCACCACGGGCGCCGGCGCGGCCGGCGCGGGCGCCGCCCGCCGCCGCAGCACCGCGCGCACCCGCGCCACCACCTCCCGCGGGCTGAAGGGCTTCGTGACGTAGTCGTCGCCCCCAAGCTCCAGGCCCAGGATCCGGTCCACCTCCTCGTCGCGGGAGGACAGGAAGATCACCGGCAGGTCGGAGGCGCGGCGCAGCCGGCGGCAGACCTCCGTCCCATCCATCTCCGGCATGGTCACGTCCAGCACCAGGATGTCCGGCGCCTCGCGCTCCACCGCCGCCAGCGCCGCCGCGCCATCCCCGGCCTCCGCCACCGCGAAGCCGTCCCGCTCCAGCGCGAAGCGCAGCACGCTGCGGATATGCGGGTCGTCATCCACGACCAGGACCTTCGGCATGCGCCCCCTGTCAGGCCGGCACGGCCCTGCACCGCATCTGCACCAAATCTCCGGCGTCCCTGCAAGCGCCCTCCGTCACCGCTGCACGGCCCGCCGCGATGCTCCGCGCCATCCCTGGAACGGAGGAGAACCCATGGAACCCGAACGCAAGGAAGCCGCGCCCAGGCCCGGCCTGCTGGATGGCCCGACGCCGAAGCTCATCGGCGTCGGCCTGGTGCTGCTGGCGATGCTGGTGCCCCACCTCATGATCGGCGGCGTGATCGAGGAACGGGAGGCGCGGCACCGGGAGGTGCAGGCCCAGATCGGCGCGAGCTGGGGCGGCCCCCAGCTGCTGGCCGCCCCCATCCTCGCCATCCCCTGGACGGCCGGGGAGGTCCGGCGTGGTCGCATATACTTGCAGCCGGAACGCCTGGATGCCGCCGTCGAACTCGCGCCCCAGACCCGCCGGCGCGGCCTCTACGAGGTGCCGGTCTTCACCGCGACGGCGCGGCTGGAAGGCCGCTTCAACCCGGCGGGCGTGGCGGTGCCGCAGGAACCCGGCGCGGTGCTGCACTGGGCGGAAGCCGTGGTGATCACCGGCAGCCAGGCCTTCCGCCTGGCCGGTGACGTGCCGTCGCTGCGGCTCGGGGAGGCGACGCTGCCCGGGGAGGAAGGCCTGCCGCGCTGGGATGACTGCATGCCCTCCCGCGGCGTGATCTGGCAGCCGCGGCTGGCGGCGGCGCCGGAAGGGCCGATCCCCTTCGCCGTCACGCTGCCGCTGCGCGGGTCCCAGCGCTTCGGCGTGCTGCCGGGGCCGCAGCGCCTCAACCTCACCATGGCCGCCGCCTGGCCGACGCCGAGCTTCATCGGCGACGACCTGCCCGAACAGTCCAGCGTGGAGGAATGGGGCTTCACCGCCGCCTGGTCCCAGACGGGGGAGGGTGCCGCCGCCCGCCGCACCCTCTGCGGCCGCCATGCCCCGGCGGCGGGGGTGGAGCTGCTGGAAGCCGTGCCGACTTACCGCATGGTCAACCGCGCCTCGAAATACGCCATGCTGTTCCTGGCGCTGTCCTTCGTGACCTACACGCTGTTCGAGCTGCTGGCGGGGCTTCGCATCCACATCGTGCAATACGCGATGCTCGGCTGCTCGGTGGTGATGTTTCCGCTGCTGCTGCTCGCCATCGGCGAACCGCTGGGCTTCGCGGCGGCCTATGCGGCATCGACGCTGCTGGTGATGGCGCAGGCGAGCCTCTTCACCGCGGCCGTCACGGGGCGGCGCGCGCTGGCCGGGGCCTTCGCCGGCGTGCTCGCGGCGCAGTTCGGCTTCCTCTACGTCGTGCTCAGCCTGGAAGCCTATGCGCTGCTGGTCGGCACGCTGGCGCTGTTCACCGTGCTGTCGGTGGTCATGGCGCTGACGCGCCGCGTCCGCTGGGGATAGCGCCAGACCCTGGCGAGGGGGTCGAGGGGGGGAGCGGCGCTCCCCCTTCAGACCACCCCGGCCCGCAGCAGGTCATGCAGGTGGATCACCCCCTTCGGGATGCCATCCACCACCACGAACATGCTGGTGATGCGCCGGTCGTTCATCTGCGCCACCAGGTCCGGCGCCATCGCATCCGGCGCGGCCACCACCGGATTGGCGGTCATCGTCTCCGCCACCGGGCGGTCCACGAAGCCCTTGCGGAAGGCGCGGCGCAAGTCGCCATCCGTCAGCACGCCGACCAGGCGGCCTTCCGCATCCACCACGCCGCCCGTGCCGAAGGGCCGCGACGTCATGGTGACGATGGCATCCGACAGCGTGGCGCCGATCGGCACCAGCGGCATGTCCGTGTGCATGAGGTCGGAAGCGCGGAGCAGCTGCGCGCCCAGCTTGCCGCCGGGGTGGAAGACGCGGAAATCCGCCGCCGAGAAGCCCCGCGCCTCCAGCAGCCCCATGGCGAAGGCATCGCCCACCGCCAGCTGCATGGTGGTGGAGGTCGTCGGCGCCAGCCCGTTCGGGCAGGCTTCCGGCATGCGCGGCAGGATCAGCGGATAGTCGGCCGCGGCGCCGAGCGGGCTGTCCGGCACCGAGGTGATGGCGATCAGCGTCACCCCGAAGCGATGCGCATAGCCGATGATGCTGGCCAGTTCCGGCGCCGCGCCGGACCAGGAGAGCGCCAGGATCACATCCTCCGGCCGGATCATGCCGAGGTCGCCATGGCTGGCTTCGGCCGGATGCACGAAGTGGGACGGCGTGCCGGTGGAAGCCAGCGTCGCCGCGATCTTGCGGCCGACATGGCCGGACTTGCCCATGCCCGTCACGACGCAATGCCCGGACTTGGACAGCATGAGGCGCACCGCCGCCATCAGCGTGTCGCCCAGCTTGCCGTCCAGCGCATCCCGCAGCGCCAGCAGGCCATCGGCCTCCAGCTGCGCGGTGCGGCGAAGGCTGCCCCTCAGCCGGTTGTCATCCGCCAGGTCGAGCGGGCTCATCCCATCCCCTTTCCATGCAGGTCGCGGGCGCGTTCCAGGTCGGCCGGCGTATCGACGCCGAGCGGCACGTCATCCACCGCCACCGCCTCGATCCGCATCCCCGCTTCCAGCGCGCGCAGCTGTTCCAGCTTCTCCCGCAATTCGAGGGGGGAGGGCGGCAGCGCCACGAAGCGTTCCAGCGCCGCGCGGCGCCAGGCATAGAGCCCGATATGGTGCCAGAGCGGCCCGTCGCCCCAGGGGGCGGTGGCGCGGGTGAAGTACAGGCAGCGGAAGCGGCCGGGCGCCGTCTGGCTGCCCACCATCTTCACCACCTGGCTCGCCGTCCGCTCCTCCTCCCGCTCGATATGCGCGACGAGGGTGCCGAGCGCGATATCCGGCTGGTCGATCGCGCCGAAGACGGCGCGGATCGCGGCCGGGGAGATCAGCGGCAGGTCGCCCTGCACGTTGACGATGACGTCGAAGCGCCCCTCCGGATCGATGGCCGTGATCGCCTCATGGATGCGGTCGGAGCCGGAGGGATGGTCGGCCCGCGTCATCTGCGCCCGGCCGCCGGCCGCGCGCACCACCGCCGCGATCTCCTCGCTATCCGTCGCGACCACGACCTCCCCGATCCCGGCGGCCATGGCGCGGCGCCAGACATGGACGATCATCGGCTCCCCCCCGATATCGGCCAGCGGCTTGCCCGGCAGGCGGCTGGCCTGCATCCGGGCGGGGATCATGACGATGGGCCGCATCAGGCGGCGAAGCCCTTCACCAGGCCGTCGATCGCCATCAGGCGCTGGATCAGCGCCTCGAACTTGTCGAGCGGCACCATGTTCGGCCCGTCGCTCGGCGCGTTGTCCGGGTCCTCATGCGTCTCGATGAACACGGCGGCGACGCCGACGGCGACGGCGGCGCGGGCCAGCGTCTCCACGAACTCCCGCTGGCCGCCGGAGGAGGTGCCCTGGCCGCCGGGCTGCTGCACGGAATGGGTGGCGTCGAACACCACCGGCAGGCCGGTGTCCCGCGCCATGATGGGCAGGGACCGCATGTCGCTGACCAGCGTGTTGTAGCCGAAGCTGGCGCCGCGTTCCGTCAGCAGCACGTTCGGGTTGCCGGCGCCCGTCACCTTGGCCGCGGCATTCTTCATGTCCCACGGCGCCAGGAACTGGCCCTTCTTGATGTTCACCACGCGCCCCGTCGCGGCGGCGGCCAGCAGCAGGTCCGTCTGCCGGCAGAGGAAGGCGGGAATCTGGATGACGTCCACCGCCTCCGCCACCGGCGCGCATTGCGCGGCCTCATGCACATCGGTCAGCGTCGGCAGGCCGAGCGTTTCCCGTATCTCGGCGAAGACCTCCAGCGCGGTCGCCATGCCGATGCCGCGCGCCGCCTTGGCGGAGGTGCGGTTCGCCTTGTCGTAGCTGGTCTTGTAGATCAGCCCGATGCCGAGCCGCCCGCAGATCTCCTTCAGGCGCGACGCGGTCTCCAGCGCATGGGCGCGGCTTTCCATCTGGCAGGGCCCGGCGATCAGGGCCAGGGGCAGATGGTTGCCGAGCGTGACGGAGCCGATCGCGACGGAGGCTGACACCGGGGAGGATCCTTGTCTGAACGCCGCGGGTCTTACAACACGCGGCCGTTGACGCCAAGCAAACCGGCCCCCCGCCGCTCAGCGCGCCGGCAGGATCAGGTGGATGGTGGTGCCCTTGCCGATGGCGCTCTCCGCCGCCAGCGCGCCCCCCGCGCCGCGCACGAAGGCCGCCACCATCGCCAGGCCGAGGCCCGTTCCCTGGCCCTCCGGCTTCGTCGTCATGAAGGGCTCGCCGAGCCGCGCGAGCGTCGCGGCTTCCATCCCCTGGCCCTCATCCGCCACGGAGATGCGCAGATACTCGCCCGCCGGCAGGTCCGGCGCATCCGCCTGGCGCGGCGGCACGGCGAAGGCCGCGACGGTGATGCGGATGGTGCCGCCATCGGGCATGGCGTCCCGCGCATTGGCGGCCAGGTTGATCAGCGCCGTCTCCAGCTCCGCCCGGTCCAGCCCCGGCGCGGCGGCCAGCGGGCCGGGCACGTCGCAGCGCACGCGGATGCCGGCGCCGAGCGTCGCGTCCAGCAGCTGCGCCAGTTCCCGCAGCGCGGCCGCCAGGTCCATGGGGCCCACCGCCGCGCTGCCCGCCCCGTTGCGGCGGGTGGTGTCCAGCATCCGGCGGGACAGCGCCGTCGCCCGTTCCGCGTGCCGGCCGAGGTGGCTGGCCACCTGGCGCACCCGGGCCGGGTTCTCCGCATGCTTGGCCAGCAGCACGGCGGCCGCCATGACGGATTGGGTGATGTTGCCGAAATCATGCGCCAGCCCGCCGGCCAGCAGCCCCATCGTCGCCTGCCGCTCCGCGGTGCGGGACCGCGCCTCCGCCGCCGCGCGGTCGCGCGCCGCGCGTTCCGCCCACCAGGTCACGGTGCCCAGCAGCAGCATCGCCGCCAGCGCGCCGATCACCGGCGCCAGCATCTGCCGCCGCCATTCCGCCTGGAGGGAGGAGAGCGAGAGCCCATAGGCGACGCCCGCATCATGGCCGGGGATGCGGCGCATGGCCGTCAGCCGGGGCTGGCCGTCGATCGGGCTCGGCCCCTGCAGCATGGCGCCGGGGCCGCGGCGCAGCTGGCGCAGCAGCGGGGCCGCGGCGGGGGGCAGGGCGGCGGCCTCGGGCTCCGCCGGTTCCGGCACGGCGGCCAGGACCGCGCCGTCCAGCCGGAACAGCGTCACCGCATCCCCCGGCGCTTCCAGGATCGAGCGGTAGAAGGCCTGGAAGTAGTGCGGCCACAGCGTCGCGACGACGACTCCGCCATCGCCCAGCCCATCCTCCCGCCGCCGCGACCGGGCCATGGGGAAGATCAGCACGCCGACCGACCGGCTGGTGACGACCTTGCCGATGGTCGGTGCCTCCCGCATCCCGCTGCCGGGCGGGTGGGCGGCGATGTAGTCGCGCCCCGCGACATCGATCGGCGGCGTCGGGAAGCTGGTGGTGCTGGACGCCGCGAAGCGGCCGGAGGGATCGACCAGCGTCACGCCCCCGGCGGAGGGCGTCACCGCATCCAGCGCCAGCAGGAAGTCGTGCAGGGACCGGCTGGCGCGGATCTCGTCCCACCCCATCCCCGTCACCCGGCTTTCGGAGGCGGCGATCGCGATCTCCTGCGCCTCGAAGGCGCGCAGGGCGTGTTCGCGCAGCATGTCGGCGGTGCGGCCGACCCGTTCCTCCGCCGCGTCCAGCGTCGCCTGCCAGGCCTGCATGCCCATGGTGGCCAGCCCCGCCAGCGGCAGCAGGACCGTGATGGCCCAGAGGACGCGCAGCGCCCGCGCCCCGGCCGGCCTGGCCCGCGACGCTGCCTTCATCCCCGGCGTCGCGCGCACGGCCAGCCTCTCATGCCCCCCACTCTGCCGCGCCGCCGGCCCGCTCGCCAAGCCCGCAGCGGGCGGGCGGCCAGCCTGTGCAGGCCGGGGGCCGCCTGCTAGACGCCGCGCGTGTCCACGCACCAGCCCCTCCGCCTCGCGGTCATCGTCCCGGTGTTCAACGAGGCCGCGAACGTCGCCCCGCTGGTCCAGCGCCTGGACGCCGCGCTGGCGGGCATCGCCTGGGAAGCCATCTTCGTCGATGACGACAGCCCCGATGGCACCGCCGCCGTGGTGCGCGGCATCGGGGCGCGGGATCCGCGCATCCGCTGCCTGCGCCGCATCGGCCGGCGCGGCCTCGCCTCCGCCTGCATGGAGGGCTTCCTCTCCACCGCCGCGCCCTTCGTCGCCGTCATCGACGGGGACCTCCAGCACGACGAATCCATCCTGCCGGCCCTGCTGGCGGCGGTGGAGGGCGGGGCCGACATCGCCATCGGCAGCCGCCATGTCGCGGGCGGCGCGGCGGAGGCCGGCTTCTCCGCCGCCCGCGGCGCGCTCTCCGACCTCGGCGCCACCATGGCCCGGCTGCTGCTGCCCACCCCGGTGGCGGACCCGATGAGCGGCTTCTTCCTGCTGCCCCGCGCCCTGGTGGAGGAAGTGGCCCCCCGCGTCGCCGGCCGGGGCTTCAAGATCCTGCTGGACATCCTGCTCTCCGCCCGCCGGAAGCTGGTGGTGGCGGAAATCCCCTACAGCTTCCGCAGCCGCCAGGCGGGCGAGAGCAAGCTGGACGCCACGGTCCTGCTGGAATTCGCCGCCCTGCTGCTGGACAAGGCCACGGGCGGCGTCGTGCCGCTGCGCTTCATCGCCTTCGCGATGGTGGGCGGCATCGGCGTGGTGGTGCACATGGCGGCGCTGTTCCTGCTGGTGCAGGCCGGCGGCTTCGGCTTCGGCGCCGCGCAATGGGGGGCGACGCTGGTGGCGATGACGGCGAACTTCGCCCTCAACAACCGCATCACCTACCGCGACGCCAGGCTGCGCGGCCCGGCGCTGTGGCGCGGGCTGCTGGTCTTCTACCTGGTCTGCGGCATCGGCGCCGCCGCCAATGTCGGCATCGCGGGGCTGCTGGTGCGGGATGGCGTGCTGGCCTGGGGCCTGGCCGGCGCGGCGGGGGCGCTGCTGACGGTGGTGTGGAACTACGCCGTCTCCTCCACCCTGGTGTGGCGCACCCGATGATCTGGCTGCTGCTCGCCGTCACGGCGCTGCGCCTGCTGGTCGCCGGCGCCACCCCGCTGGCGCCGGACGAGGCCTATTACTGGGTCTGGTCCCGCGTGCTGCAGCCCGGCTACCTGGACCATCCGCCCATGGTCGCCTTCTTCATCCGCGCCGGCACGCTGCTGGGCGGGGAGGGCGCCTTCGGCATCCGCCTGATGGGCCCGGTCGGCATCGCGGTCGCGACGGTGCTGCTGGCCCGCGCCGCCGATGCGCTGTTCCCGGACCGCCGGCTGGGCCTCTGGGCCGCGGCGCTGTTCAACGCCACGCTGCTGGTCGGCGTCGGCGGCATCCTGATGACGCCCGACCTGCCGCTGCTGGTCTTCTGGTGCGCGGCGATCTGGGCGCTGGCCCGGCTGCACGCCACGCAGGATGGCCGCTGGTGGCTGGCCTTCGGGCTGTTCTCCGGCCTCGCGCTCGTCTCCAAATACACGGCCGGGCTGCTCGGCATCGGCGTCGTCGCCTGGCTGCTCGCCTGCCGCGGCGCCTGGCACTGGTGGCGGGACTGGCGGCTCTGGGCCGGCGGCGCGCTGGCGGGCGCGGTCTTCGCCCCGGTCATCCTGTGGAACGCCGCCCATGGCTGGGCCAGCTTCGTGAAGCAGGGCGGCCGCGCGGGGGTGGAGACCGGCGGCTTCACCCTGCGCTACCTGGGGGAGCTGCTGGCCGGCCAGGCGGGGCTCGCGACGCCGCTCGTCTTCCTGCTCTGCGTCACCGGCACGGCGATGGCCGTCATGGCCTGGGCGCGGCGGGGCGATGCGGCCGCGGCGCTGCTGGCGGCGATGGTGGTGCCGGGTGCCGCGCTGTTCACCTGGCAGGCCATGGGCAGCCGCGTGCAGGGCAACTGGCCCGCCATCCTCTACCCCGCCGCCTGCATCCTGGCCGCCGCCTTCATCACGCCGCGCCTGGCCCGCCTGCGCCGCCCCGCCGTCGCGCTCGGCGCCGTCCTGGCGCTGGCCGCCTATCTCCAGGCGGCGCTCGCGCCGCTCGCCCTGCCGCGCCGGCTCGACCCCACCCTCGCGCGCCTCGGCGGGTGGGACGACCTCGCCCTGGCGGTGGAGCAGGAGCGCGCCCGCCTCGGCGCCCGCTTCGTCGCGGCGGAGGAATACGGCCTCGCCGCCCAGCTCGCGCTCCGCCTGCCCGCCGATGTCCCGGTGGTGGCGCTGAACCCGCGCTGGGACCTTTTCGACCTGCCGCGCCCGCAGGCCCTCGGCCCCGCCGTAACCGGCCTGCTGGTGCAGAGCGAAAGACGGGACAGCGTGCCGGACTGGCCCGGGGCCGAGCCCGTGCGGCGCGCCGAAGGATCGATCATCCGGGCCCGGGGCGGCGTGGAGGCGGAGCGCTACCGCGCCTTCCGCGTCACCACCCGCGCGGACCTGCCCGCCGCCGCCGTGATGCCGCGTCCCCGCACGCAGGACTGAGGGGACGCGCCGCTTGACGGGACGCGGCGCGCCCCGATCCTCTACCCCGAGACGGCCCAACAAGGCGGAGGCGACCATGCTGATCAAGCGCAGGCGCGGCTGGGAGATTCCCGAAAGCCAGGCGACCCCGGAACACCTCGTCGCCAACCGGCGGTCGATCATCGCCGTGGGCGGCGTGGCGGCAGGCGCGGCCGCGGGCGCCGGCGCCATGCTGCTGCCCGGCGCCGCGCAGGCGCAGTTCTGGCGCCGGTCGGAACCCGCCGACCCCTGGGCGCGCAACCCGGCGGAGGTGCCGGACCTGCCGCCCGCCATGCGCAACACCCGCTACGCCGCCGGCCGCGCCATCTCCCCCGAACGGGATGCCGTCACCTTCAACAACTTCTACGAATTCGGCACCGACAAGGGCATCTGGTCCGTCGCCCGCGCCATGCCGACGCGGCCCTGGACCATCAAGGTCGATGGCCTGGTGGAGAAGCCCGGCGAGTTCGACGTGGACGACATCATCCGCCGCATCGGCATCGAGGAGCGCGTCTATCGCCTGCGCTGCGTGGAGGCCTGGGGCATGACCGTGCCCTGGTCCGGCTTCCCGCTCTCCTCCCTCCTCAGCCTCGTCACCCCGCTGGCCGGCGCGAAATACGTGCGGTTCGAGACGGCGACGATCCCCGCCGTCATGCCGGGCCTCCGCCAGTCCTGGTACCCCTGGCCGCATGTCGAGGGCTGCACGATCGAGGAGGCGGCGAATGAGCTGACCTTCATGCCCGTCGGCCTCTTCGGCAAGCCGCTGCCGGCGCAGAATGGCGGGCCCTTCCGCGTGGTCTTCCCGTGGAAGTACGGCTTCAAATCCGGCAAGTCGATCGCCCGCATCACGCTGACGGACCAGCGGCCGCGCAGCTTCTGGGAAACGCTGCAATCCAGCGAATACGGCTTCTGGGCCAATGTGAACCCGGAAGTGCCGCATCCCCGCTGGAGCCAGGCGACCGAACGCCTGATCGGCAGCAACGAACGCGTGCCGACGCGGCTCTACAACGGGTATGGCGAATTCGTCGCGTCCCTCTACACTGGGCTGCAGAACGAACGTCTCTGGGCCTGAGCCTTGCGATCCATCGGCCTCATCCTGCTCGCCGCCGCGGTGGCGCTGGCCTCGGGCTTCGGCCCGCTGGCGTCGCTCGATGGCGTGATGGTGCGGCTCTACCCGCCATCGCTGCGCATGCTGCAGGCCGCGGTGGATCACAACATCTCCCCGCGGCTGTGGGACCGCGTGGTGCTGCCGGTGCTGGGCTGGCCCGCCTGGGTCTTCCCCGCCGTCATCGGCGCGGCGATGCTCTACTGGGTGGGGCGCCAGGCCGAGAAGGGGCATGGCTGAGGCGGAGCCGCCGCGCGGCGCCGGGGATGCTGCCCCGCCGCGCGGCCTGGCCGATCCGCCCATGCCCCGCCAGCCCCAGCCCCGCGTGCTGCTGGTGGAGGACACGGCCTCCCTCGCCGCCGTCTATGGCGAATACCTCCGCGCCTCCGGCTTCGCCTCCCGCCACGCCCGCACGGCGGAGGAAGCCTTCCGCCTGGCGGCGCAGGAGAAGCCGGATTGCGTGCTGCTCGACCTGCGGCTGCCGGACAGCGATGGCCTGACCGTGCTGCGCGTGCTGCGGCGGGACAGCCCCGACCTGCCCGTGGTGGTGATGACGGCGCATGGCAGCGTGGCGACGGCGGTGGACGCCATGCGCGCCGGCGCCGCCGATTTCCTGGTGAAGCCCTTCGCCGCCGAACGCCTGGCCGTGACGCTGACCAACGCCGTGGAACGCGCGGCCCTGCGGCGGGAGGTGCGGGACCTGGCCGCCGCCCGCCCGCGCAGCCAGTTCCAGGGCTTCATCGGCGCCGCCCCCGCCATGCAGGCGGTCTATCGCATCCTGGAAACCGCCGCCGCGTCCCGCGCCACCGTCTTCATCACCGGGGAGAGCGGGACCGGCAAGGAACTGGCGGCGGAGGCGGTGCACAAGCTCTCCCCCCGCCGCGACGGCCCCTTCATCGCCATCAACTGCGCCGCCATCCCGAAGGACCTGATCGAGAGCGAGGTCTTCGGCCATGTCCGCGGCGCCTTCACCGGCGCGGTGGCGGACCGCCAGGGCGCCGCCGCCGCGGCCGATGGCGGCACGCTGTTCCTGGATGAGCTCTGCGAGATGGACCTCGGCCTGCAGGGCAAGCTGCTGCGCTTCATCCAGACCGGCACCTTCCAGCCCGTCGGCTCCACGCAGCTGCGCCGCACCGATGCGCGCTTCGTCTGCGCCACCAACCGCGACCCGCTGCTGGAGGTGCGGGAGGGCCGGTTCCGCGAGGATCTCTACTACCGCCTGCATGTCGTCCCCGTCTCCCTGCCGCCCTTGCGCGACCGCGGCGCGGATGTCGTGACGATCGCGGAGGCGATGCTGGCCCGCAGCGCGGCGGAGGAAGGCCGCGCCTTCCGCGGCCTGGCGGAGGATGCCAAGGCCGCGCTGCTGGCGCATCGCTGGCCCGGCAACGTCCGTGAGCTGGAGAACGCCGTCCGCACCGCCGTGGTGCTGCATGACGGCCAATGGGTGACGGCGGCGATGCTGCCGCAGACGCTGCGCGACGCGCCGGCGCGCCCGGCCGCGCCGCGGGATGCCGCGCCCCCGCCGCCCCGCGCCGCGATGCCGGAAGCCGACCGTCTGCGCCAGATCCGCCCCCTGGCCACGATCGAGCGGGAGGCGATCGAGCGCGCGGTCGAGATCTGCGAGGGCAACATCCCGAAGGCCGCCGCGCATCTCGGCATCAGCCCGAGCACGCTCTACCGCAAGCGCGCGGCGTGGGAGGCGGCGGGGTAGGGGCCGCGCGGCCGCCCGGCATTCCCTGACCGCCCGCTCAGGCAATCCGTTCCCGCCGCGCCAGGATTCCCTGACGGCCCGTTCAGGCAACCGGCAGCCACATCGCCGCCGTGGTGCCGCGCCCCGGCTCGCTGTCCAGCAGCAGGGCGCCGCCGGCGCGGGCGCAGAAGCCCCGCACCGTCGCGAGGCCCAGCCCGGTGCCGCGCCCCGGCCCCTTGGTGGTGAAGAAGGGCTCCCCCACCCGCGCCAGCGTCGCCGCATCCATCCCCGCGCCGGTATCGCTGACCGCCGCCACCACGTAGCGGCCGGCCTTCAGCCCGGCATCCTCCCGCGCTTCCGGCAGCTCCTCCACCCAGGCGCCGATGGTGACGGTGCCGCCGCGCGGCATGGCATCCCGCGCATTGGCGGCCAGGTTCACCACCGCGGCCTCGAACCCCGCCCGGTCGCCGCGCGCCGGCGGCAGGCCGGGGGGCACCACCACCTTCACCCGCCAGCCGCTGCCGAGCGTCCGGTTCAGCAGCTCCGCCAGGTCCAGCATCGCGCGGCCGGCCTCGAGCGGCGGCTGCGTGCCCTCCGCCTCCACCCCCGCGCCGCGGGCGAAGTCCAGCATCGCCTCCACCAGACGGCGGCCGCGCTCGGCGGCATCGCCCAGCAGCAGGGCGCAGCGGCGGACCTCCGCCGGGTCTTCCGCCCGGCGGTCCATCAGCCGGGCACCGCTGCGCACGGCCTGCACCAGGTTCTTCACGTCATGCGCCAGCCCGGCCGCCAGCAGGCCGATGGCGGCGGCGCGGCCGGCGCGGGCCAGCTGCGTCTCCGCCTCCATCCGCCGCTCGGCGGCCAGCTGCTGCTGCCGCGCGCCGCTGATGGCCAGGCCCGTCAGCGCCAGCAGCAGCCCCGCCGCCGCCACGCCGCCCACAGCCGGGGCCACCATGCGCTGGCGCCAGGCGGCGTGCAGCGCCTCCGTGCTCAGCCCATAGGCCACCGCCACCGGCCATTCGCCGACCTGCCGCGCGACGAACAGCCGGGGGCGGCCATCGCCCACGCTCGGCGTGGCGGCGGGGGTCTGCCCCGCCGGCCGGGCCAGCGCCTCCGCCAGCCGGGCCTGGCGGGCGGGGCGCTGCGCCGGTTCCAGGGCCGGGTCCGGCAGGGGCGGGTGGCGGGCCAGCACGGCGCCGTCGAGGCGCATCATCAGCACCGTGTCCCGCGCCGTTTCCGTGACCGAGGCATAGAAGGCCGCCAGCGGATCCGGGCTGAAGGAGGTGGCGATGAGGCCCGTCTCGTCGCTGCCTGGCCGGGGCAGGGCAGGGCGCGCGACGGGGAAGATGGTCCATCCCATCGGCCGCGCCGCGATCACCTCCCCCACCGCCTCCCGCTGCCCGTCCCGCAGCCCGGCGCGGAGCGTGGCGACGAAGTCGCGGTCGGCGATGTCGATCGGCTGGGCCGGGAATTCCCAGGAGGCGACGACGATCCGCCCCGCCTGGTCCGCCACCAGGATGCCGCGCACCAGCGGCCAGAGGGACTGCACCAACTCCGCCAGCAGCCCGTGCAGCGCCGGGTTCCGGCGCATCTCCTCCCACCCCATGCCATCCGTGGCGCGGGAGGCGGCGGTGAGGATGGCGTCCTGCGCGCCGAAGCTGCGCAGCGCGTGCTGGCGCAGCATCTCCACCGTGCGGTCGAGCCTGGCGCCGGCTTCCCGCCGCACATCCACCCAGGCCATGATCCCGGCGCCGAGGACGCCGAGCGCCGGCACCAGGATGGCGGCCAGCCAGAGCAGGCGGAAGCCCTGCGGAAGCCGGGGGCGGTGCGGCAGGCCAGGACGGGGAAGAAGGGCGGGGTCTAGGCCGAGGGCGCTCTGCATTCCCCGCCATCCTGGGACAGATGCGGAACATCGTATACACACATTGCCGACAGGGAGGGGGTTGGCGGGAACCGATTCCCCCGGCGCGAAATGACTGGAAGGCGGGGCCTGTTCGGTCTATGTTCCCGTCACCAAGGCCATGATTGCGCCCGCGCCGGTCCCCCATCCCGCGTCCCCCGGACCCCGCGAAAACGCGTCTAAAGGCGCTAAATCGGCATAAACGGCTAAATGCGCCTAAGGTCCTCAATCCGCTGTACCGCCGGGTCCCGCGCGGCGGCGAGCGCGATGACGCGCCGCGCTTCCGGCCACAGCCCATAGGGGTCCAGCGCGTCCAGCCTCACCCAGGCGACCTCGGTGACGTCGCCGCCCGGCCGCGCCTCGCCGGCGGTCCAGCGCGCCTGGAAATCGATGATCGTGTAGTGGAAGCGGGGGCCGCGGCCGGGCTCGCCCGGGGTGATGGCATCGACCACCGCCAGCAGGGACAGCGGCCCGACCTCGATGCCCGTCTCCTCCCGCAGCTCGCGCCGGGCGCAATCCTCCGCCGGCTCGCCCAGGCGCTGGCCGCCGCCGGGCAGGGACCATTCCCCCTGCCGCGGCGGGCGGCCGCGGCGGATCAGCAGCACCGTGTCGTCCCGCAGCGCCACCACCCCGATGCCCACCCAGGGGCGGTCCGGGTATTCGCGCCGGTTCACCGGGACGGCGGCGGGGTCGCTCACTGCGGCGCGGGGGCTTCGCCGGCGGGGGGCTGCTTGCGCAGATCCTCCAGCCGGGGGACCAGCGCCTTCTCCTTCCACTGGCCCACCTGGTAGGCCCAGCCGCGCCAGCGATTCTCGAGGCGCGCGGCCTCGGCATCGCCCTCGGCGGCCAGCATCACCCAGATGGCCTCGCCATCCTTGTTGACCGTGGCGGTGATGCGGAGGTTGTCGGTCAGCTCGAAGGCCCCGGTGCCGAGGCGTTCGCCGGGAATTTCCGCCGCGCGGCGGACATCGAGGAAGGTGAGGAATTCGAAGGCCCGGCTGATCTCGTCCAGGCTGATCTCGTCCATCTCGCCGGCCTCGGCGGGCGTCACGACGGCGAGCTTGCCATCCGCGTCACGCTCCTTCCGCACCACCAGCGGCTCCTCGCCGACGCGCGTCACGGCCAGGGACAGCACGCGTTCGCGGGCGATGTTGGCGAGGTCGCGGTCGATCCAGAGGTTGGGGTCGCCATCCAGCGGCAGGCGGCCCTCGCCGAGCCAGGCCTGGTTCTCGTTCGCGCGGCGGACATAGACGCTCTCGGGCACGTTGCCCTGCACGCGGACGCGGCGGCGGCCGATGACCAGCTCCGCGATCACGCCCCCCTGCGAATCCAGCACCCGCAGGTGGCTGGCGGTGGAGCCGGGCTGGCTCGGGTCGTTCAGGCCGAGGCGTTCCAGCATCTCGGGATTCGCGGTGCGCGGCTCGGCGAGCCGCAGCTCCGTGAGGCCCACCAGCAGCTCCCGCACCTTCTCCGGCCGCACGGGGTGGTCGGCCTTGGCGGGCAGCACCCAGGCGCCGCCGGCGCCGCGGCGCACCACCAGCGTGGCGTCGTTCCGCCGCACCTCGATGGTCGCGGCATTGGCCAGGCGCTGCGCCAGGCCGGGGAAGGCGAGGGCGGTTTCCGAGGGCGGGGGCGCCGTCGGCGTCTGCGGCGTCAGCAGCAGGGCGCCGCCCACGGCCGCGACGGCCGCGCCGCCCAGCAGCAGCAGGTTGCGCCGGTTCATGCCCGCGCCTCCGCCCGCCGCCGCGCCCGCACCAGGCCGAGGCCGATGGCGAAGATGGTGAGCAGCAGCGGCACCGTCGCGATGTTGAGGATGCGGAGCGTCGTCTCCAGCCCCTCGATGTCGCGGCGGAGTTCAAGCTGCACCTGGCGGAGCTCGCCGCGCGTGCGCCGGATCTCCTCCCGCGCCGCGTCGATCTCGGCGCGTTGCTCGGGGGTGATGACGGCATTCGCCGGCGCCTGACCCTGACCGGGGCCCTGGCGGAGTTCGCGCAGGCGCCGCTCCGTCGCCTCCAGCCGCTCCGTCAGGCCGCGCTCGGTCTGGCGGAACTGGGCCTCCGCGCTGCGGCGGATGTCCTCCACCAGCTCGAAGGGGCGGAGCGACTCACCGCGGGAGCGGAGCGAGACCAGCGCCTCGCCACCCGCCATGGAGTCCGCGAGGTTGATGATGAAGTTGCCGTTGTCGCTGAAGGGCGTGGTCACCTGCTGGCCGAAGAAATCCTGCACGCGGACCCAGAAGCGGTCCTCCAGGATATCGGCGTCGTTGCCGACGATCAGGTTGGCGGGGCCTTCGCTGCGGGCGCGGTGGGCGGGGAAGTCGGCCGGGCGTTCCGCGCCCTCGGCCGGCGCCGGCGGTGCCGGGAAGGCGGAGGTGAGCGGCCCGCGCACCCGCGCGACGATGGTCCGCACCTGGTTGTCGGGGCGGAAATCCGCCAGCAGCCGCGCGGGGGAGGGATCCTGCCGCACCGCCGTGCTGTCCACCAGCATGGTGCGTTCGCTCGTCTGCACCAGCGGCGTGAATTCGATGGTCGCACCCTCGCGCCGGCGGACCTCGCCGGCGGAGGCGACGGTCACCTGCTGAAGCTCCGCCGTGGCGATCTCGCTGCGGTTCAGCCCGGCGGCGGGGACGTTGTACCAGGCGAGGTAGTCCACCGCCTGCACGCGGTCGCGCGGATCGGCGCGGACGCGCCAGGCGCCGCGGAGATCGAGCACCACCTTGTCCGACGGCGCCTCCACGCCCCAGGCATTCAGCAGGCGCGACAGGGAGGAGGAGGTGTCGCTCGGCGGCCGCTGGCCCGGGGAGGGGCGGGAGGCCTGGCTTTCGCTATGCGGGTCCGTCAGCGCGATCAGGCGGCCGCCGCGCATCACGAACTGGTCGATGGCGTAGAGCGTCTGTTCGCTGAGGTTCTGCGCATGCGCCACCATCAGCACCTGCACATCGGGCTCGATCACCTGCGCATCGGCGGCGACGTCCCGCACCGTGTAGAACTGCCGCAGCTGGTTCATCGCGACGAAGGGCTGCCCGACGCCGGGCTGGCGCATCATCATCGCGCGCGGATCGCCGTTCAGCGGCAGGGAGGAGATGACGCCCAGCACCGGCCGGCGGGGATTGGACAGCTCCCACACCATCCGCGTCAGGTCGTACTCGAGAAAGCGCTCGCGGTCCGGCTGGAAGAAGGGAATGGTCCGCTCGTCATCGAGCAGGTTGACGCCGGAGAGGCCGAAATAGACCTGCTCGCCCGACTGGTCCACGGGCACGCCCTGAAGGCCGAGGGCGACGGCGCGGTCCTCGATCTCGCTGAAGGGCTCGGGGTCGAAGACCTCGAGGCGCAGCTTGCCGCCGCTGACGGCGACGTATTCGTCCAGCATGGCGCGAACGCGTTCCGCATAGGCGCCATAGACCGGGATCGCGGCGCCGAGGCGGCGGGAATAATAGACGCGGAAGGTCACGGGGTCCTGCAGCCCCTGCAGAACCTGCCGCGTGCCGTCGGAGAGCGTGTAGAGGCGGTTTTCCGTCAGGTCGATGCGCGCGCGGGCCAGCAGCCGGTCCGACAGCATGTTGACGCCGACGGCGAGGACGGCGCCGAGGCCGAGGGCGACGAGGGCGGAGACGCCGCGCTTGCCCTGCTTCTTCGCGGCGGGAAGGGTATCGCTCATGGGCTCAGTCCGCCTTCCGCTGGTCGATCGCGATGGTGTTCGCGAAGAGGAAGAAGGCCATGAAGGAGGCGAAGAAGACGAAGTCCCGCGCGGCGATGACGCCACGGGTGAAGCCGTTCAGCCGGTCCGTGATGCTGATGGCGCGGGCGAGGTCCGCGAGAAGCGGGATGCGCTTCGACAGGAACTCCGTCACCACCGGGCTGCCCGCCGCCGTCAGGAAGAAGCAGGCGGCGACGGCCAGGACGAAGGCGATGACCTGGTTCTTGGTCATGGCGGAAATCGCGGCGCCGACCGCGAGGAAGGCCCCCGCCACCATCATGCAGCCGAGATAGCCCGTCAGGATCACGCCATTGTCGGGGTTGCCCAGCACATTGACGGTGATGACGAGCGGGAAGGTCAGCGCCAGCGCGATGCCGCAGAAGGCCCAGGCCGCGAGAAACTTGCCCAGCACCGCCTGCCACTGCGCGATCGGCAGCGTCAGCAGCAATTCGATGGTGCCGAGGCGCCGTTCCTCCGCCCAGAGCCGCATCGTCAGCGCGGGCACCAGGAACAGGAACAGCCAGGGCACGAAGGTGAAGAAGGGCGTCAGGTCCGCCTGGCCGCGGGCGAAGAAATTGCCGACCGTGAAGGTCAGCGCCCCCGCCATCACCAGGAAGATGACGATGAACACATAGGCGACGGGCGTCGCGAAATAGCCGGCGAGCTCGCGCCGGAAGACCGTGATCGCGCCACCCATCACGCGGCCTCCTGCTCGCCCAAGGTCAGCGTTCGGAACACCGCATCCATGCTGGGACCGCGCGCGGCCAGCTGCGCCGGCGTCTCATCCGCCACCACGCGGCCGCGGGCGATGACCACGGCGCGGGAGCAGACGGCGCCCACCTCCTCCAGGATATGCGTGGAGATGACGATCGCCTTCTCCGGCGCCATGGCCAGGATCAGGTTGCGGACATCGTGCTTCTGGTTGGGGTCGAGGCCATCCGTCGGCTCGTCCAGCACCAGCACGGCGGGGTCGTGCAGCAGCGCGGCCGCCAGACCGACGCGGCGCTTGAAGCCCTTCGACAGCGTCTCCACCGGCTGCAGCCGCACGCCTTCCAGCTGCGTCAGCGCCATGGCCTTGGCCACGCGATCACCCAGCTCGGACCCATGGAAGCCCCGCGCCCGGCCGCAGAACTGGAGGAAGCCGGTGACGGTCATCTCCGGGTAGGTCGGCGCGCCTTCCGGCAGGAAGCCGAGGTGGCGCTTGGCCGCCACGGGCCGGTCCACGACATCGTCGCCGCAGATGCGCGCGGTGCCGGATGTCGGCGTCATGAAGCCCGCCAGCATGCGCATGGTGGTGGATTTGCCGGCGCCATTCGGCCCGAGGAAGCCGACGACTTCCCCCTTGGCGACGCTGAAACTCACATCGTCCACGGCCGAGAAGGCGCCGAAGCGCTTGGTCAGGCGCTCGATCTCGATCAGCGCGGTCAAGGCTCAGCCCCCAGGATTCCCCGGCGCAGCGATTAAGGAGGCGGGGGGCGCGATGCAAGCCCCCCGGGGGGCCGGGGGGCAGGGCGGCCACCCCGGCTGCCTTGCCGCTGTTATCCGGATGTTCGGAAAAGTCGTCCAATGTCGGCCTTGTCCGCAGCCGAGAGGTGTTCCCGCGCATGGCCGTCTTCCGCCGTTCCGTCGTCAGCCTGCTGGCCCTGATGTTCGCCCTGCCGCTTCTTGGCCTTTTGGCCATGGCCGGGGCGCAGTTGAGGCACAGTCTCTCCGGCCTGGGCACCGCGCGGGATGCGCAGGCGATCGCGGCCCTGGATGGCCTGCTGTTCGCCCTGGCCCAGGACCAGCGCGGCCAGGTCGCGGCCATCCAGACCGCGGTGCTGACGGAGGACAACCCGAAGCCCCGCCTGGACGCCCTGTTCGGCCAGGTGGACGCCACCACCCGCCGCACCGTGGCGGCGGTGGAGCGACTGGCCGATCCCGGCCTGGCGGCCGCCCTCGCGACGCTGAAATCCGCCCTGGCGCAGGTCACGCCGCACAAGCCGACGCTGGAGGCGCTCTATGCGCGCCCGCGGGACCAGCGCGACGTCCAGGTGCTGATGCCGCTGACCATGGCGCTGCGCAATGTGGGCGAAGCCGTCTCCGACCTCGGCGAGGTCGTCGGCAACCGCATGCGCATGACCAGCCCCGTCTTCTCCGAACTCGTGTCGCTGCGCCAGGCGGCCTGGGATGCGCGGTCCGCCTATGGCCAGCAATGCTCGCTGCTGCGCCCCTTCATCGCCACGTCCCGCCCGCTCGACGTGAACACCCAGGTGGAATGGGCGCGGGGTGCGCAGACCGCGGCCACGCGCCTGGACTTCATGGCCGGCCTGCTGGGGCGCGAAGGCGCCAATCCGGTGCTGCGCCAGTCCTTCGCCACGGCGATGGAGCAGGTGCGCCGCAGCGATGCCGGCATTCGAGATGCCGTCGGCCGGCTGAACGGCAGCGGCCAGCCGGCGATGCCGGCGGCGGAGTGGACCAGCCTGTGCAACGCGCCCTTCGCGCCGATCCTGGCCGTGGGCACCGCAGCGCTGGCCGCGGCGGATTCCCATGCGGAGGCGGAGGAGGGCGCGGCCCTGGCCGAGCTGGCCGTCGCCGCCGCCATCATGGCGATGGCCGTGGCGCTCAGCCTGGCGGTCATCCTGGTGCTGCTGCGCCGCCTCGCCCGGCCGGTGCGGGGGCTCAACCAGGCGGTGGGGCGCCTGGCGGCCGGGGACCTGCGGACGCCGGTGCCCATGCCCCGCCACGCGGATGAGCTGCGCAGCATGGCGGAGGCCCTGGAATCCCTGCGTGACGACGCCGCGAAGGCCGAAGCGCTGCGGGCCGAGGCCGCGATCCACCAGCAGGCCCAACTGGCGCGGGCCGAGGCCGTGGCGGCGCTGTGCCGGGGCTTCGAGGCCGCCGTGGCGGGCTCGCTCGCCGAACTCGGTGGCGCGGGGCAGCGGCTGCAGGGCGCCGCGGGGCAGATGCGCGACCAGGCCAGCCGCAGCGGCGACCAGGCGGTCAGCGCCTCCGGCAATGCGGAGACGGCCATGGCGAGCGTGAACACCGTGGCGGCGGCGACGGAGGAGCTGGGCGCCTCCATTCGGGAGATCGCCGGCCGCGTGCAGGGCTCGGCGCAGGAAGCGCGCCAGGTCACCGCGCAGGCGGCGCGCACGGAAGCCTCGGTGCAGGACCTGGCCCGCTCCGCCGCCAGGATCGGGGAGGTGGTGGAACTGATCCGCCGTATCGCCGCGCAGACGAACCTCCTCGCCCTCAATGCCACGATCGAGGCCGCGCGGGCCGGCGAGGCCGGCAAGGGCTTCGCCGTGGTGGCGGGGGAGGTGAAGAACCTGGCGACCGAGACCGCCAAGGCCACCGACGGGATCGCCGCCCTGGTGAACGAGATCGGCACCGCCACCCAGGGCGCGGTGCAGGCCATGCGCGCGATCGCCGATGGCATCACCGGCATCGATGGCTCCGCCACCGCCATCGCCGCGGCGGTGGAGGAGCAGAGCGCCGCGACGCAGGAGATTGCCCGCAGCGTCCAGCTGGCGGCGAGCAGCACGCAGGAAGTGACCGCCACCATTGGCCTGGTCGCGCAGGACAGCCGCGGCACCGGCCAGGCCGCCGAGACGGTGTTCACCGCGGTGCAGGAGGTGGATGGCGTCGCCCGGAACCTGCGCCAGCAGGTGGAGCGTTTCCTGGGGGAGGTCCGTGCCGCGTGACCGCTACCGGCGCTGCTCAGCCCGCGTCCAGCCGCGCCAGCGTCGGGTCATGGTCGAACAGCGCCAGCAGCGCCAGCGCCGCCTGGCCGCGCTCCCCTTCCAGCTGGGGGTCGCGGTCCAGCAGCACGGTCGCGTCGCGGTGGGCGATGTGGGTCAGGCGGGCGCATTCCTCGGCGTCCTCCCGCGGGTCGAGCAGCCGGGCGCCCGGCAGGCCGGATTGCCGGGCGCCCAGCGCATCGCCGCCGCCGCGCGTCAGCAGGTCCTCCTCCGCGATGCGGAAGCCGTCCTCGGTATCCCGCAGCACCAGCAGGCGGCGTTTCTCGGCCTCCCCCAGGCCGACGGAATGGACGAGCAGGCAGGAGGAGGGCTTGGAGCCCCGCCCGACGCGGCCGCGCAGCTGGTGCAGGGCGGCCAGACCGAAGCGCTCCGCCTGTTCGATCAGCATGATGGTGGCCTCGGGGACGTCCACGCCGACCTCGATGACGGTGGTCGCGACCAGCAGGCGCGTGGTGCCGGCGGCGAAATCGGCCAGCGCCTTCTCCCGCACCGCCAGTTCCTGCATGCCATGCGCCATGCCGACAAGGCCGGGGAAATGGCCCTGGAGTTCCACGAAGCGGTCCTCCGCCGCCACGCTGTCGTCGCGCTCGCCCCCGGTGATGGCGCGGACCACCCAATAGGCGCGCTCGCCCCGGGCCAGCGCCTCCCGCAGCCGGTCCACGATCTCCGGCAGGCGGTCCTGGCTGGCGATGCGCGTCGCGATGGGCTGGCGGCCGGCGGGCTTCCCCTCCAGCCGGCTGACGGCCATCTCGCCCCATTGCGTCAGCAGCAGGGTGCGGGGGATGGGGGTCGCGGTCATCACCAGCATGTCCGCGTCGCGGCCCTTGTTGGCCAGCATCAGGCGCTGGCCGACGCCGAAGCGGTGCTGTTCATCCACCACGGACAGGCCGAGGTCCCGGAAGGCCACGGCATCCTGGAACAGCGCATGGGTGCCGACGACGATCTGCACGGAGCCATCGGCCAAGCCGCGCAGCACGCGCTTCCGCTCCGCCCCCTTCACGCTGCCGGTCAGCAGCTCGACATGCACCCCGGCCGGCAGGCAGAGCTTCGCGAGTGTCCGCAGGTGCTGGCGGGCCAGCAATTCGGTCGGCGCCATCAGCGCCGCCTGGGCGCCCGACTCCACCGCCTGGAGCATGGCGAGCACCGCCACCAGCGTCTTGCCCGCGCCGACATCGCCCTGCACCAGGCGGAGCATCCGGCGGGGCGCGGCCATGTCGGCGGCGATATCGGCCAGCGCCGCGGCCTGGCCGGGCGTCGGCGGATGGCCGAAGGCGGCAAGCGCCTTGGCCTGCAATTCGCCCGTGCCGGGCAGGGCGCGGCCTGGCCGGCCGCGCTGGCGGCGGCGCACCAGGGCGATGGCGACCTGGCCGGCGAGCAGCTCGTCATAGGCCAGGCGGCGACGGGCCTCGAGCGTCGGCAGGGCGGTCGGGCGCTGCAGGCTGCGGATGGCGGCGTCGAAGGCGGGCCAGCCCTCCCGCTTCAGCAGCGCCCCATCCGCCCATTCGGGCAGGGGCGCCAGGCGGCCGAGCGCGGCGCCCATCGCCATGGCGATGCGCTTCGCCGTCAGGTCCCGCACCATGGGCCAGACCGGCTCGATCAGGGGAAGCTGGTCCTCCCGCTCCGCCACCAGGGGATTCATGAGCGCGAAGCCGCCGCCGGCCTCCGTCAGCACCCGGCCGGAGAGGAAGCGGAAGCTGCCCGGCGGTAGCAGCTTCTGGATCCAGGGCAGGCGGCCATTCATGAAGCGCAGCGTCAGCGGCTTGCCGCCGGCGGTCGCCTTCACCTCCACGAAGGGCCGCCCCGTGCGGCCGGATCGCGCGGCGCGCAGCGCGATGACCTCCGCCTCCAGGATGCAGTCCTGGTCGGGCGGCGCCTCGGCGGGGGAGGGCACGCGACGGCGGATGACGACGCGTTCCGGCAGGTGCAGCAGCAGGTCCAGCACGCGGTCGCCGCCGGTGGCCTCCGCCAGCAGGCGGGCCAGCGTCTCCCCCACCCCCGGCAGCTCCCGCAGGGGGGCCAGAAGGGGGGCCAGAAGCGACGGATGGGCGGGGAGCGCCGGTGGGGGATCGGGCGTTGTCACGAGATCACGGCGCTTCGGGCTGACAGGATTCCCATGCGCCTCTATATGCCAGCACCGAGCATGATGACGATGTCAGACCCCGACCTCCCCCCCGAAGAGCTTTCCCCCCGGCGCCGGCGCCTGCAGTTCCGCGCCTGGCATCGCGGGACGAAGGAGACGGACCTGATGGTCGGCGCCTTCGTCGCCCGCCACATCGCCACCTTCACGGAGGCGGAGCTGGACGACCTGGAACAGGTGCTGGAACTGCTGGACGTGGACCTGGCCGACTGGCTCTCCGGCCGCCGGCCCATCCCGGCGGAGGTCGCGAGCCCCATGCTGGCCCGCATGGCCGAGGAATGCGCGGGGCGCGCCGCGGGCGCGACGCCGGAGATACGGGCCGGACTCGGGCTGGACCCAGCATGAGCTTCATCACGGTCCATGGCGCGCCGGAGGGGTATGACGCCCTGCTGCTGGCGCGCCGCCGGGCGGAATCGCGCGGGCCCATCCTGCATGTCTGCCGCGACGATGCCCGCATGGCCCGGATGGCGGAGGCGCTGGCCTTCTTCACCCCGCATACGGAGGTGCTGCGCTTTCCCGCCTGGGACTGCCTGCCCTATGACCGTGTCTCCCCGAATCCCGAGATCGTCTCCGAGCGCATCGCGACGCTGACGCGGCTCGCCGAGCCCGGTTCCGCGCCGCGCATCCTGCTGACGACGGTGAATGCGCTGGTGCAGAAGGTGCCGCCCCGCGCGGCCTTCAGCGGCGCCACGCTCAGCCTGAAGCGGCGCGGGCGGGCGGATCCGCGGAAGCTGGCGGAATTCCTGGAAGCCAATGGCTACCACCGCACCGGCACCGTAATGGAGCATGGCGAATACGCCATCCGCGGCGGCATCGTGGACCTGTTCCCGGCGGGCGAGTCCGATCCCGTGCGCCTCGACCTCTTCGGCGACGAGATCGAGGATATCCGCCGCTTCGACACCGGCACCCAGCGCAGCGGGGAGCGGATCGAGGGGCTGACGCTGCGGCCGGTGGGGGAGATGTTCCTCGACGCGCCCTCCATCAGCCGCTTCCGCACGGCGTATCGGGAGCTGTTCGGCGCGGCGGCGGCGGAAGACCCGCTCTATGTCAGCGTCTCCGCCGGGCGGCGGCACCCCGGCATGGAGCATTGGGCCGGGCTGTTCCATGAGCAGATGGAGACGCTGCTCGACCATCTGGGGGAGGGGACCTCCGTCTCCCTCGACAACCAGGCCGAGGATGCGCTGGCGGCGCGGCTGGAGATGGTGGTGGACCATTACGAGGCGCGGCGCATGCCGGTGCGGGAAGGGGAGGTGCCCTACCGCCCCGCGCCGCCGGACCGCCTCTACCTGGACCACGACGCCTGGATCCACATGCTGGAGGACAGCCGCGTCTTCCGCTTCGTGCCCTTCGAGCAGTCGGAGCACGCGCCCGGCATCGATGCCGGCGGGCGGCCGGGGCGGCTGTTCAGCGATGTGCGCGCCGAGGGCCGCAACGTCTTCACCGCCTATGGCGAGCATGCGGTGGCGCTGGAGAAGCGCGGCCAGCGCGCGGTGCTGGCGGCCTGGACGCGGGGTTCGCGCGAACGCCTGTCCAACCTGCTGCGGGAGAACAACGTTCCCTGCGAGCCGGTCGAGGATTTCGCCGGCGTGCAGACGCTGCCGAAGGGCGTCGTCGGCCTCGCGGTGCTGGGCGTGGAGCGCGGCTTCGTGGCGCCGGCGGAGGGCGGCCAGCCCGGCATCGCGCTGGTCGGCGAGCAGGATCTGCTGGGCGAGCGCATCGCCCGCCCGCCGCGCAAGCGCCGGCGCGCGGACCAGTTCATCGCGGATGCGACGGAGATCGCGGAAGGCGACCTGGTGGTGCACCAGGACCACGGCATCGGCCGCTATGACGGGCTGGAGACGATCGAGGTCGGCGCCGCGCCGCATGAATGCCTGCGGCTGATCTATGACGGCGGCGACAAGCTCTTCCTGCCGGTCGAGAATATCGAGGTGCTGTCGCGCTTCGGGTCGGATGCCGCGGGTGTCGCGCTCGACAAGCTCGGCGGCTCCACCTGGCAGGCGCGCAAGGCCAAGGCCAAGAACCGCATCGCC
This sequence comes from Falsiroseomonas ponticola, assembly GCF_016805305.1. Classification (GTDB taxonomy): domain Bacteria; phylum Pseudomonadota; class Alphaproteobacteria; order Acetobacterales; family Acetobacteraceae; genus Falsiroseomonas; species Falsiroseomonas ponticola. The sequence goes on from NZ_JAERQN010000009.1 coordinate 155,293, forward strand.
GACATGGCCGGCGCGCTGATCCGCATCGCCGCCGAACGGCAGACGCGGGAAGCCGTCTCCGCCATCCCGCCCGAGGGCGCCTGGGACGAGTTCTGCGCCCGCTTCCCCTTCGCGGAGACGGAGGACCAGCAGCGCGCCATCGCCGATGTGCTGGAGGATCTGGCGGCCGGCCGGCCGATGGACCGGCTGATCTGCGGCGATGTCGGCTTCGGCAAGACGGAGGTCGCGCTGCGCGCCGCCTTCGCGGTGGCCATGTCCGGCGCGCAGGTGGCGGTGGTGGTGCCGACCACGCTGCTGTCCCGCCAGCATTTCCGCGTCTTCTCCAGCCGGTTCGAGGGGCTGCCGGTCAAGGTCGCGCAGCTGTCGCGCATGGTGACGCCGAAGGAGGCGACGCTGGTGCGCGAAGGGGTGAAGGACGGCACGATCAACATCGTCGTCGGCACCCATGCGCTGCTGGCGAAGGGGATCGAATTCGCCGACCTCGGCATGGTCATCGTCGATGAGGAGCAGCATTTCGGCGTCGCCCACAAGGAACGCCTGAAGCAGTTCAAGGCCGATGTCCACGTCCTGACCCTGACCGCGACGCCGATCCCGCGCACGCTGCAGCTCGCGCTGACCGGCGTGCGGGAGATGAGCGTGATCGCGACGCCGCCGGTCGATCGCCTGGCGGTGCGCACCTTCATCATGCCCTGGGATGGCGTGGTGCTGCGGGAGGCGATCCTGCGGGAACGCTTCCGCGGCGGCCAGGTCTTCTGCGTCTGCCCGCGGCTGGAGGACCTGCCGAAGCTGCGCACGCGCCTGGCCGAGATCATCCCCGACGCGCGCATCGCGGAGGCGCATGGGCGGCTGGCGCCGACCGAGCTCGAACGCGTCATGACCGAGTTCGGCGACCAGAAATACGACATCCTGCTGTCCACCAACATCGTGGAAAGCGGGCTCGACATGCCGGCGGTGAACACGCTGATCATCCACCGCGCGGACATGTTCGGCCTGGCGCAGCTCTACCAGCTGCGCGGCCGCGTCGGCCGGGGCAAGCAGCGCGGCTATGCCTACCTGACCTGGCCGCAGACGCACCGCCTCTCGGCGGCCGCCGAGAAGCGGCTGGAGGTGATGCAGACGCTCGACAACCTCGGCGCCGGCTTCACCCTGGCGTCCCACGACCTCGACATCCGCGGCGCCGGCAATCTGCTGGGCGAGGAGCAGTCGGGGCAGATCCGGGAAGTGGGCATCGAGCTCTACCAGCAGATGCTGGAGGAGGCGGTGCAGAACCTGAAGTCGGGCGCCGGCAAGGCGCCGGACGATGCCGACAAGCGCGACTGGACGCCGCAGATCAACCTCGGCCTGCCCGTGATGCTGCCCGACGCCTATGTGCGGGACCTGCCGGTGCGCCTCGGCCTCTACCGGCGGATCGGCGCCCTCCAGACGGAGGCGGAGATCGAGGCCATGGCGGCGGAACTCACGGACCGCTTCGGGCCGCTGCCGGCGGAGGCGGAGACGCTGCTGCAGGTGGTCTGGCTGAAGGCGCTCTGCCGCCAGGTGGGGGTGGAGAAGCTGGATGTCGGGCCCAAGGGCATCGTGCTGGGCTTCCGCGGCAACCGCTTCGCCAATCCGCCGGGGTTGATCGACTGGGTGGCGGGCCAGCATGGCGCGGTGAAGCTGCGGCCGGACCAGAAGATCGCCCTGGCCCAGGAGATGCCCTACGAGGCGCGCATCCGCTCCGCCCGCGAATTGCTGTCCGCCCTGGCGGAGGTGGCGCAGGGCAGGGTGCCGAAATCCGCCGCGCCGCCGCCCAAGCCCGCGCCGCCGCCCGTGAAGGCGCCCATGCCGGCGAAGAAGAACGTGTTCCGGGCACCGGTGGTGCCGCCGGCGCCGAAGGGGGCGGCGACCAAGCCGATTCCCTTCCCGGGGCGCTGGAAGCGCTGATCCCGGGGCGGGATCAGCCTTCCACCACCGCCACGTCCAGCAGGCGCTCGATCACCTCCGGCTCCTGCGCCCCGGCGATGGCGTGGCGGCCCTGCACGACGAAGCAGGGCACGCCGTTGATGCCCAGGCGATGGGCGCGGAGGTTGTCGGCATGCACGGCCTCCACCTCCGCCGGGCCGGCCAGGATGCGGCGCGTCGCCCCCTCATCCATCCCGAGTGTCGCGCCGATGGAGGCGAGGATGGCGGTGTCGCCGATATCCTGCCCCTCGCAGAAATAGGCCTGGAACAGGGCGTCCACCGCATCGGCGGCCACGCCGTGCCGGTCCGCCAGCCGCACCAGGCGATGGGCGTCGAGCGAGGGCGGGATGCGGCGGATGCGGTCGAAGTCGAAGACCAGGCCCTCGCCCCGGCCCAGCTCCGCGATGGTGGCGTGCAGGCGGCGGGCGCGATCCTCTCCGCCGAACTTGCGCACGATGTAGTCCTGGCGCGGCACGCCGCCCGGCGCGATGTCCGGGTTCAGCAGGAAGGGGCGCCAGGTGATGTCGGCCGCGATGTCCGGCCGGGCGCGCAGGGTGCGGCGCAGGCGGCGGGTGCCGAGGAAGCACCAGGGGCAGACGAGGTCGAAGACGACGTCGATCTGCAGCCTGGCGCGGGGAGGGGCGAGGATGTTCACCTGGCAACGATAGCACCGCCCGCGCCGGCGGTGCAGCCGGGTTCACGCCGCGCGCGGGGTTTCGGCCGCTGCCTCGATCATGGCGTGGGCGAGCACCCCGTAGGCCGCGGCCCAGGCGTCCCGCACCTCCGCCGTGAAATGCGGGCCGAGGCCTTCCGCCAGCGTGTCCAGCAGCGCCTGGCCGACCGTGTCGTAATGCCCGGGCCGCACGCCATAGCCCCGGTGGCGGGCGCCCAGCGCCGCGACGGCGGGCAGCAGCGCATCCGGCCGGCGCAGATTCGCGACGACGAAGCCGATGGCCTGCATCAGCTTGCGTCCCTGTTCGCTGATGTCCGTCTGGGCGAAGAGCGGCTTGATGGCCGGGTCCAGGGCGAAGAGCCGCTGGTAGAAGATCGCCGCGGCGGGTTCGGCGATGGGCGCCACCAGGCGGAAGCTGGTCTCGATGGCGTCGATCTGGCTGGGGGTCATGCGGGGCTCCGGTGTTGGAGCCCCCTTATGGTGCGGCCGGGCGGGCGGCGGATGCCATGCGGTATCGCGGCTGTTTCGCCCTCGTATCGCGGCGCCGAAACACGGTTTCGTGCGCGCTACCAGCGCGGCATCGGGTCGTAGGGCTTGACGACGGGCGGCGCCTGGAAGGCCGCGCGCACGACATCGCCCACCCCCAGCGCCAGGATCAGCAGCGCCAGGACGGAGACGATGACGGCGGCGATCCGCAAGGGGCGGCGCTGCCGGGGTGGATCCTGATTCGCATCCATGGCTGCCAGATTAGCGAAACGGCCACGAAACGTCTACCCCGGGTTGTCCCCCCTTCCATGGGCGCACGCCGGGCGGGCGGGGGCGATCGGATTGCGTGACACGCCTACCAGGACAGCCAGGCGCCGGCGGTGACGTCGGGACGTCATTCTCAGGCGGCGTGAAAATAGGCATATTTACCTTGACCCGCGATGGTCTCGCTGGTAGAGGAAACGGGCCTCGGGGCGGATTCCGTCCGCCGCCCGGCAATCCCCCACATCGCCACGCTTCGCGCCCTGCGCCACCCGCCCCGCAAGGCCGGGGATGGTCGCGCGCCGTGGCGCCCCTGCGCGAGGAGCCCGACATGACCCAGCTTCAGCCCATCGCCATCCCGCGGGACAGCGGCGCATGAGCGCCTTCCTGGCGGGCCTGGCCGGCATCGGGGGCGATCGCCTCCGGCTGCTGCTGGCATCGGGGGCGCTGCGCAGCCCCGCCGTGCTGACCCGCGCCCAGGTGACGGCCACCGCGACGGCGATCGGCGCGGATGGCACGACCTTCGGCACCTTCGCCGCCAATGTCGCCCGCTACGCCGGCACGGCGCGGCGGCTGCTGGTGGAGGGGCAGCGCACCAACAGCCTGCGCAACCCGCGCTGCGAGGGTGCGACGGCCGGCGTGATCGGCGCCGGCGGCGTGGCACCGACGAACTGGGTCATCGGCGCGGTCGGCGGCATCGCCTGGGAGGTGGTCAGCACCGGGTCGGATTCCGGCATCAACTACGTCCGGCTGCGGCTGGCCGGCACGTCCAACTCCACCTCCGGCGCCCGGATCGCGATGGAGAGCATCAGCGCCATCACCGCGGCGGTGGGGCAGAGCTGGACCAATTCGCACTTCGTCCGGCTGGTCAGCGGCGCGCAGAACGGCATGACCTGGCAGCAGGAGGTGCGGGAATACACCGGCGGCTCCGCCGGCAGCCTGACCACGGGCACGGCGGTGACGCTGGGTGCGGCCTGGCAGCGCGTGGCCGTCACCCGCACCCTGGCCGATGCGGGGACGACCGCCCAGCAGCCCACCATCCGCGTCGCGCTGCTCAACGCCACCACCTACAACCTGGTGCTGGACCTCGGCTGGCCGCAGGCGGAGCTCGGCGCCTTCGCCTCCTCCCCCATCCTGCCCCCGGCCGCCGCCCCCGCCGCCAGCACGCGCGGGGCGGACACGATCGCGGCGCCGCTCTCCGCCCTGTCCATCCCGGCCAGCGGCGCCTGCACCGTGGTCGGCACCGTGCTGCTGCCGCAGGCCGCGCCGGCCGCCGCGCCGCTCGGGCTGCTGACGATCGACGACGGCACGGCGAACAACCGCTACCTCTGCCGCTGCCGGGTCTCCACCGCGCAGATGGCGATCCTGCGCACCACCGCGGGCGTGGCGGGGACCGAGACGACGATCGGCACGATGACACCCGGCACGCCCTTCCGCTGGGGCATCTCCATCGACGCCACCGGCCGCATGGCGGGCAGCTTCAACGGGGCTACCGCGGTCGCCATCACGGGCGGGCCGACATCGGGGCTGACGACGCTGCGGCTGGGCAACAACCTGGCGGGGACGGAAGCGCTGTTCGGGGAGATGGGGTCGGTCTCGCTGATCCCGGCCGCGCTGTCCGATACCGCGCTGGCGGCGCTGGTCGCGGCGCAATCGCCCTGACGCCCTGCGCGGCGGTCCCGCGCCGCCGCGGCGGCCGGGGCCCGTGCTGGCGATGCCGCGCCAATTCCTCTAAGCCTCTGGCGGTGGAACCATGAGGTGCGGGCGGCATGGACAAGGCGCGGAAACCGGTCGGCAATCCTTCCGAGGCGGTGATCCAACTGGCAGGCCGCCTCGGCATCGCGCCCGAGCATTTCAGCAATGCCGCCGCGCGCCGTGAGCCTGAAACCTTCGGCCTGCAGGCCCTGCTCGACAAGACCACCATCATCGACCCGTTCCTGGTGCCCGAGATCGAGGGCGTGGCCGATATCGAGGCGCTGCGCGAGGAAATCCGCCAGCACTACGCGCGATCCGTGAAGGCGGTGGGCTGGGCGAACGGCATCGCCGCCATCCATGACAGCTTCTTCGCCGGCACCCAGCCGATGATCCAGTCGCCCCTGGATGGCAAGGCGCTGCGGCTGAAGGCGGAGCTGTTCGGCAGCCGCCTGCGCTGGGGCCAGTGGCTCGTGCTCGACCACCAGCCGCTGCGCGTGCTCGTGCTGGAATCGAACGCGCCCATCGGCATCTGGTACCCCGACAAGCCCTGCTTCCTGCTGCTGCGGGAAGCGGTGCCGAGCGCCGCCTTCGACCTGCGGCAGCTGATCGCCTCCATCCTCAAGCGCCCGGCGGAATTCCTGCAATGGCTGGATGCCGCCAGCCGCCCCGGCGCGCCCCGCGCCTTCATCCTGGCGGAGGCACGCCCCGCGCATTTCATGGGCCAGAGCCTGGGCTTCATCGACCGGGAGCTGGAGCAGACGGTGCTGCCCTTCCTGGCGCAGGGCAACATGATCGTCACCCTGACGGACCGCGCCTTCGTCGATCCGCTGCGTGCCTTTCCCCAGCTGCGGCAATTCGCGCACATGACGATGCGGATCGAGGAAGCGCCCGGCATGCTGCGCCGCCTCGGCGTGCATTGCCGGCTGAATGACCGGCGCCTGTCCCACACCTCCTTCGCCTGGGCGGAGCGGCTGCGGGGCGATGTCGATTCCAGCGGCATCTTCGGCGTGTGGATCTCCGTCGATGCGGAGCGGATGCGCTACGAGAACCAGGTGGAGGGCCTCTCCGCCTGCCTGCGCCGGCTGGCGGAAGCGGCCCGCGCAAGGGGCCAGGCGCTGAAGGTGCTGTGGGATGGCTGGACGGTGCCGGCGGGTCTGATGCCGACGCCCAACGACCGCGCGGTGATCGACCGCATCACGCAGATCGCCGCCGAAATCCGGGAGAATTGCGGCGTCTCCTTCACCGAGGAACGGCTCTATGGCCGGTCGGTGGAGGACAAGATCGCGCTGTCCGGCGGCTGCCGCCTGGCCATCGCGACCTATGGCACCGCGACGATCCTGCCGAGCCAGGTGCTCGACGTGCCGACCGTGACCTACCAGATCGCGGAGATCCTGACCGAGGAGGACATGCGGTCGGGCCGCAACCTCAACATCGCCAACGCCTTCCCGGTGCCGACGGAATTCGTCGTCACCGTCTTCGCCGAGCCGCAGAAGGTGCATCTGCGGCGCTTCCGCATGGAAACGCCGGCGCTGCTGGAGACGCTGGAGCGCGCCATCGCGGCGGTCCCGCCGGTGGCGGTCCCCCCGGCGGCATGAGGCGGCCGGGGCGCCGCCTGGCGCCCCGCCGGCCCGGGGCCACGCCTCAGCCGGCGATCTCGATGGTCACGGCCGGCAGGCTGGCCTGGTCCTTGGCGACCCAGCGGACATAGTCGAACACCAGGTCGGCCGAGACGCGGTACTTCCCGGGCGGCAGCTTGTGCGTCGGCAACTGGCCGCGCACCAGCACTTCCTGCCCCGCGCCGAGGCTGGTGCCGGGGACCAGCAGCCGGGCCTCCCGCGCCTTGGCGTCGGGGGCCACGGGCGTGATCCGGAAGCCGACCTGCATGGCGACATGGCCATCCACCACCACCGGCAGGGGCTGGGCGCCGTCGTTGCGGACGATGACGGAAACCGGCAGCTGCCGGCGCGCGGGGGTGGAGGGGCCGTTCGGCAGGCTGACGGTGGCGCTGGCGCGCAGCGGCGTGGCCGCCGCCACCGCCGCGCGGACGCGCGCCTGCAGGCCGGCATGCTCCGGGAGCCGCAGGTTCGGCATCGGCAGGGGGCCCGGCGGCGGTGCCGCGGGCTTGGGCGCGGCGGGCGCGGGCCGGGCGGCGGCAGGCGGCGCGGCCGGCTTGGCGGGCTCGGCCTGGGGCGCTTCGGCCTTGGCGGGGGCGGGCGCGCGCACCGGCGCGGCATCGGCCTTCCAGCCGGCCGCGGCCTCCGCCGCGCCGGGCAGCAGCAGGGCGGCGTAGTGGTGCATGGCGGCCTTGGCCGGGCCCTGGCAGTGCACGGTGTGGAAGCGCACCATCTCCCCCTCCGTCGAGCGGAAGTAGAGCTTCCCGTCCTGCAGGTAGGGCCGCTTCATCGGGCGGCCCGGGACCATCATCGTCAGCTCGTTCGGCGACCCGATCTCGACGCCGTTGTCCAGCGTCGCGGCCTGGTCGAGCCCGCCATGGAAGGGCACCGCGTACTGGCTGCCCATGATGGCCGGGTTCTCGTCCCGGAAGTAGTAGAACAGGTGCATGTCCTGGAAGGTGCGGCGGGTGCCGTTGGCCACCAGCTTGCCGCGCGCCATGGCGATCTTCTCGATCTCCTCCGGCGAGCGGTCGTAGATGTTCAGCGTGAACTGGGACAGCGCCGTCAGCCCCGCCGTGTCGCGCACCGTCGTCGTCCAGGTCCAGTCGTTCATCGCGATGCCGGGCGGCATGCCGGCGATGATGTCGGAAGCCGGGGAGAAGGCGAGCGCGTCGCTGTCGATGACGACGCACTGGTCGATGCGGTTCTTGCGGCAGTATTCCGCCACGATCAGCCAGCGCTGGAAGCTGAAGAGGCCGTAGGTCGCCTCCATGACCGAATGGTGGTGGAAGCGCTTCGCGAGCACGCTGGCATCGTCGAAATAGTCCGTCAGCGCCGCGAAGCGGCCGATGCCGAGCCCCGCCGTGCTGTCATCCCCCATGAGGACGACGTTGCCCGCGCCGTTCTGCAGCGCGAGGGAGGAAGCGCAGAGCGCCACGTATTCCTGCTGCCCGCGATGGACGACGATGAAGGGCGGCTGGTCCTTGCCCGCCGCCAAGACCGGCGCGGGCGAGGCGAGGGCGCGCTGCCGCAGGTCGCGCCCGATGGTGAGGCGGCGCGTCACGTCCTGTTCCACGGTGGCGCGGAAGCTGCCGGGCTCCCCCCCCTTCGCCGCCGCCAGCGTGCCGGCGAAATCCTGCGCGCCGAACAGCACGATGGTCGCGGCATCGCGCAGGCCGGGATCGGCCTCCGCATTGTCGATCATGGCGCGGGCGCGCTTCGCCAGCACGTCGAGCGGCCGCTGCCCGCCGAGATGCGGGCGGTTGCCGCCGAGGCCGGAGAGGAACTTCATGGCGATGTCGATGCCGCCCCCGGCCTGGCGCAGCCGCGCCAGGATGGCCAAGGTCCAGCGCCCCTCGGCATCGCGGGAATCCGCCAGCAGCCCCTCGGAAAGCCGGGCCTCGGCGATGCCGGCCAGCACGTCGTGCCGGTCCAGCATGAGGGATGCGGTCACGGCCGCGACGGTGGCGGCGGCGGGGTCGTTGCGGTGGATCAGCAGGCGGGACCAGCGCCAGCATTCGCCGACCCAGTGGCGCGCCTCCGCGGCGGTCAGGCCTTCCAGCAGCGCGGCCCGGGTCGATTCGGCCTGGGCGATGTCACCCTGGCCGATGAAGGCCATCAGCCGGCGCGGCAGCAATTCGCGCACCGGCGGCATCTCCGCCAGCAGGCGCCCGGCTTCCACCGCCAGCCCCTTGCGCAGGAGGGCATCGACCTCCCGCGTCTGCCGGGTGATCTCGGCCTTGCCGCGCTGGGCTTCCTGCTTGGCGGTGGAGGCGGCGCGATCAGACTTCTGCGGCATAGTCCGTGTACTACCTCTCGGTAAGCCCCTGGGCGGGTCTGGTTCTGCATAACGGCACGCCACGCCGCCGGGAAGGGCAATGCGTGCGCGACTTCAAATGCGGGGCGGAGACGCTATCCTGCCCGTCGCCGGCAGCCCGGAGATACCCTTGGCCGACACGCCCCCGCGACTCTTCGCCTTCACCGCCACGCGGCCCACCTTCATCAAGGTCAGCCAGGAGCATTCGAAGAGCCTGCCCCCCACCCACAAGCGCCTGGTGAAGGCCGGCACCGTGCTGCATGCGCAGGAAGCGACGCTTCTGGGCAGCTATGGCCGCGTGGTGGACATCCAGGTGGATGGGCAGAAGCTGCCGCTCGACTTCCAGTACATCTTCATGACCGACTGGGTCAGGGTGGAGACGCGCCCGCGCCCGCTGAAGGATAGCGGGCCGCTCGCCCCCATCTCCCGCCCGCCCTTCGCCTATCGGCCGGTCGAGGTTCCCTGGATGCCGCGGCTGACGGAGCTTTCGGGCAACCTCATCCACTACCGGCCGGGCAACAACCTGCTGGTGGTCAGCTTCGACCACCACGGGGCGGGGAAGAAATCCGGCAGCCCCTGGGCCGAGAAATTCGTGACCGAGCAGGGCTGGTCGCTGCTGGGCGTCACCTCCCGCGCCAGCACCTGGTTCCGCGCGCGGGACCTGCATGCGGCGATGGCCGGCATCGCGGAACGCGGCTTCTTCCAGCTGTTCGACCGCGTGGTCTTCATCGGCGCCTCCATGGGCGGCTACGGCGCCAGCGCCTTCTCCTCGCTCTGCCCGGGCGCGACGGTCGTCGCCACCAGCCCGCAGAGCACGCTCGACCCGCGCCTCGCCCCCTGGGATGGCCGCTATGGCGGCGGCAGCCGGCAGGACTGGAACGGGCGCTTCGGGGATGCGGCGGCGGAGGCCGCGGCGGCGGGCCAGGTGATCATCGCCTATGACCCGCAGGTGCCGGAGGACCAGCTTCATGTCAGCCGCTACGGCACGCACAACCTGCTGGCGCTGCGGGCGCACTACCTGGGCCACGCCGTCGTCGCCTCCTTCCTCGAGATGAAGGTGCTGAAGCCCTTCATGCTGGAATGCATCGAGGGGACGATGACGCAGGACCGCTTCGCCGCCATCGTGGAACGGCGCCGGCGCGCGCTGGCCTTCTACAGCAACCTCTACCTGCACGCGCAGCGCCGCGGCCGGACCGGGTTCATGGACCGCCTGCGCGGCGCCATGCCGGATATCGAATTCTGGTCGCGCGTGCCGCAAGGCTGAGGCAAGGCGCGGCGCCGCTCAGGGCGCCGCGAAGCGGCTGGTGACGCCGGCCAGCGCGCCGACCAAGCGGCCGAGCCGGTCGTAGCTCTGCTCCCGCAGCGTCACGAAGCGCGCCAGGCTCGCCTCCTCCTCCGGCGTCCAGCCCGCATATTCGGCGGGGTCGAAGCTGGCCAGCGCCTCCGGCGTGATCAGGCGGCGCGTGCTGCCGAAGACGTCGTTCAGCAGGTTGGTGATCTTGCCGGTATTGGATTCGACCGCGACGAAGGGCGTGCCGGTGGCGATGGCGTAGCAGCAGGCGTGGTAGCGCCCGGTGACGAGCAGATCGAGCGCGCCGATGTTGCGGGCATAGTGGTAGATCGCCCGCGCCGGCGGCGGCGGCTTGTAGAGCACGTTGCGGAAGATCATCCCATGCGTCGCCGCGGCCGCGCGCAGATGCATGGTGATCGCGCGCAGGACGGAGTCGGTGTAGCCGATCACCTTGGGCGGCCGGGCCGGGGGCGCCGTGCGGGCCGACCGGAAATCATGGAACATCGAGAAGTCGGGGCAGTAGAACGGATCCGCCAGGCCGAAGCGCAGCGGCTCCGCGATGCTGGCGCGGTCACGGACGGCGACGAGGCTGAAATGGCGCAGATGGTCGTAGACCGTGCCGTCATTCGCCTCCAGCGTCGTGTTCAGCATGATGCCGGGGATCCGCAGCGTCTGGCGGCAGAAGGGGCCGAGCCAGGCGAGCTTGATCGCCGTCTGCTTGTTGTGGTGCATGGAGCCTTCGCCATTGACGATGATGGCGGCGGCATTGGCCGCGGCGGCGGCGAAATCCGGGTCATCCTGCCAGTCGCGGCCGAGCGGCTGGAAATGGATAGGCCGCATGCCGTGGCGCGGCAGGAAGACGCTCAGCGCCTCCATCACCGCCAGGCAGCCATAATGGCGGTCCGGGCGGGTGTCGTTCACCACCACCACCGGCACCAGATCCTCCGGCCAGGGCGCCGTGCGCGCGGGACCGACCGGGTCCTTCGGCGGGATGTCGGGGTCGGCCGGCGTGTCGGTGGTCGTTGCGCTCACTATCCGAGGCTCCCGTCTCGTGCCGCCCGATCTTCCGGCCGGTGCATGACGGCGCCATGTCGGGCGGTGCCGTTACGGTTCGTGCCGGTACGGGCGGGCCGCCGCACACTATGGTGGCCCGCCCGGTGCGGCAAGGTGCGTGCTGCGCTGCCGCATTGGACGCCATGGGTGGGGCAGGGGTATCAGGGGACGCATGAAGACCGGGATGGCTGACACGCTCCAGCGCCTGCGCGCCGCCGCGCCCCGGGCGTTGCGGCGCTCCTTCCTCCTCACGCCGCTCCTCGGCCTTGGCGCCTTCACGCGGTCGGCGCATGCCGCGCCGGAGGCTGCCGCGGCGCCGCCCCCCGCGCCCGGCGCGGCGGCGCCCCTGGCCGGGACCGGCCCGGCGGAGGCGGCGGGGCAGGGGGGCCTGGTCCAGCAATCCGCGGCCTGGCGCGTCACCACGCAGGGCGACCTGGCGGCGGCCTATGTCAACGTCATCCCGACCTTCCGCCAAGCCGGGGGCGAGGCCGCGCGCACGGTGGCGGATGAGCTGCGGGAACGCGTCTCCGTCACCCAGTTCATGACGGGGGGGCGCACCGCCGGGGCGGCGATCGCCGCCGCCATCGACCATGTCTGGCGCAACAATGGCGACCGGGGCGGGGAGGTGCTGCTGCCCGCCGGGCCGCCGCTGGTGGTCGGCGCCCCCATCGCGGCGCGGCCCGGGGTCACGGTGCGCGGCACCGGCGCGCGGATCGAGGTGCCGGCCAATACGCCCGGGCGGTCCTTCGGCCTGTTCGACGTGGATGGCACCGACCGCTTCACGCTGCTGGACCTCACCCTCTCGCTGTCCCGCCGCGCCGGGCCGGCGGTGATCCGCGGCGATGCGTCCGACTTCAGCGCGCGCGGGCTCCGGGTGGAAGGCGGGCGCAGCATCTGGTTCGCGCGCGGCCGCCGCGCCCGGATCGCCGACATGATCTGCTGGGGCGGCACCAACGCCGTGGGCGGGGGCGGCGGGCCCGACGACCGGTCGGAGGACGTGGTCGTCACCAACCTGCAGGCCTACGACATGCAGGACGAGGCCATCGACATCAACTTCAACATGGCCGGCTTCTACCTCTCTGGCTTCACCTTCCGCCGCTGCAGCCTGGCGCGGCGGGGCGAGGTGATCGACATCGGCGGCGGCGAATGCCGCGACATCACCATCGCGAACGGCCTGGTGGATTGCTCGGGCTCCCCCCACCGCGTCGGCGGCATCGGCGTGAAGCGCAACACGCGCAACGTCAGCATCACCGGCGTCGATATCATCAACGGCCAGGCCGAGGGCTCGGTCGCGATCCGGCTGCACAACAGCATGCGGGTCAACATCGCGGCGGTGAATGTCGGGCCCGGCTTCACCTACGGCTTCTACAGCAACAGCGGGACGAACGAGGTGGAGTGGCGCGGCGGCCGCTGCGACAGCCCGCTGCGCATCAATGGCGGCGCGGATGTGGACCTCGACGTCATGCATGATGGCGGCAACACGGAGTCCACCTTGCCCGCCTTCACCGTCGCGGCCGGCGCCCGCCGGGCGACGATCCGCGGCCTGGTGCGGAACCGCCCCCGCGCGCCCGCGGTGCTGCTGGGCTTCGGCCGCGGCAGCACGGAGGGTTGCCGCGTGCTGGACCTGCAGGCCCAGGGCGTGGAGCGTGCCATTGCGGGCCTGGCGCGGACGGAGGGGTTGCGGGTCAGCGGCCTTCGTGCCGCCGCGATCGGGAAGGAGGCGATCCACCTGGCCGATGGCGCGCGGGACGCCACGCTGCGCGACATCACCGTGGCCGATTACTCCCGCGATGCCGCCGCGCGCCATGCGGCGATCCGCCTCGGCGCGGGCTGCGACGGCGCCATCCTGCGCGACATCCGCACCCGCGACAGCGGGGAGGAGGGGGCCCGGACCGCCGGGCCGGCCGTGGCGATCGACGGTGCGTCGCGCGGCGTGATCCTGGACGGCATCGTGGCCGCCCAGGCCCCGGCCGCCGTGGCGGGCGCCGAGCGCCTGTCCGGCAGCATGGTCGGCGCCACCGTCACGCTGTGAGCGAGGGGCGCCGCCCTTTCGTCCCCGCGGGCGTACCCGGCGGGAAACCCGCCAGCCTCAGGCGAGGTCGCCCTCGAGGCTCGCCGCCGGCTCCGGCAGCACGACCTCCTTCTCCAGGAAGCGGCGGACGCGATCGACCGTCATGGAGCGCAGCGGGCCCCCGGCCTCCCGCATCACCTGGTAGGAGGCGGCGATGAAATCCTCCAGCGCCATGCTCTCCCCGTCCTGGGTGCGGAAGGTGGTCTCGCCCTCATGGTTGATCCGCCGCGCCAGCTCCGGATAGAGCGGCCAGCCGGGCCCCTTCGCCAGCTCATCCTCCGGCACCGGCGCTTCCCGCGTCGGCAGGCCCGCCTGGGCGAGGGCCTGGCGCGTCATATCGTGGATGATGTCGGCCTTGGGGTGGTTGATGGTGTGCATGTAGACCGTGCCCGCCGCGACGAAGCGGGAGAAGTCGTAGCCGAGCCGCCCCGTGTCGCGTTGCAGGCTGTCGGAGGCCCGGGCGATCTGCTGCGCGTAGCTGGCGCCGGCATAGACATAGGCGTTGAACAGGGCGGTCGCCCGCCGTTCGGACAGGCCGAGCTGGAACGCCGCCGTGCAGATGGCGGAATGGTATTCGCCGAGCGGCCCCCGCAGCCGGCCCGACGGGCCTGCCACATAGGTGCAGTCCGGGTGGAAGCCGGTGACGGCGATGTAGGGGAATGGGACGACGCGCACCTTGCTGGACAGCGCCACCTGGCCGAGCGGGCCGGCCAGGTCGTGCTCCGGGTGCTGCGCCAGGACGAGCTCGCACTTCGCAAGCCGTTCCGCCGCGCCCTGGCGCTGTTCCGGCGTGTAGCGGCCGATCTTGGCGGCGTGGATGATATCGACCTCCGCCCCCGGGATCAGGGCGGCCACGCTGCGCGCCACGCCACGGGCCTGGCAGTTGCCGATGACGCCAACCTTCATGGATCGAGAGCCTCTTCGTCGCAGACGACCTTGTAGAGCGCTTCCAGCTCCGCATCCTCCGTCGCCGCATTGCTGGGGACGGGCTTGGGCGCCGGCGCGGCGGCCTTCTCGGCCGGCCGGGGTGCGGCCGGGGCGGGCGGCGGCGCGACCGCCTTCCCCGCCAGGAAGCGCCGCTTGAACATGCCGAGCACATGGTCCACGCCCGTCGGCTGGACCGATCGCAGATCGTCGGCGAAGTGGCCGTAGCGCGCGTGATGGCCGGTGATGATCTCGTAGGAGGGGAAGTAGGCGACGTCCGGCAGGGATTGCGACACTTCCTCCGCCACCACGCGCAGCGCGGACTTGCTGTAGATGGTGGAGACCAGCACGTGCCGCGGCTCATAGGTCGCGATCAGCGGGACCGGCGACACGGTGAGGATCACCCGCAGGTCCGGGCGCAGCAGCCGGAGCTTGGTGATGAAGGCCGTCAGGTCTTCCGTCATCTCCGCGACGCGGCGATTCACGAAGCGGTAGCTGGCATGTTCCGGCGCGCCTGCGACGCCGGGGGCCAGCGGCACCACGGCGCCATCCTGCTCGCATTCCCAGGTCTCGGTCAGGCCGAGGGTGAAGACGAAGACGTCGCAGGTCTCGAACATCGTGCGCACGGCGGCCAGGTGCCGCGTGCGGTCCTTGACCAGCGCTTCCACGGTGCGGAACCCATCGGGTTCCACCTGCGGGCGGAAGGGATCGACGAAGGCGCCGTCCGGCCGCCGCCAGACCTCATCCACCGGGGAGAAGAGGCCATAGGCGCGCTGGAACAGCTGCAGCATCTGCCGGGTGGAGTAGATGTTGCCGAAGCGCGCGGGATAGACGCCGTAGTTGCGCGCCTCCGGCCCGGCCTCCGTGACGATGTAGTTGAAGCCCTCGCGCAGCAGGGCGCGGGAGATGTGCTGGGCGAAGCAGCTGCCCGCCGTCGCGATCCGGTCTTCCGGCGTCAGGCGGAAGGGGGGATCGTCGGTCGGATCGACCGCCTCCGGCGCCGGGCGCGCCACCGAGCGCCCCCAGAAGGCACGGTCCGGCAGGTTCGCGTAGGGGCTTTGCATCGGGACCACGCTCCTTTGCGCAATCAGGGTTTGCGCTTCACTGGCAGGCAATCGGATGGGCGCGGCGTCAGCGCAGGCCCGCCGCCCGCAGCCTTTCCCGCGCCGCCGCGATCTGGGGCAGGTCGAGGTTCACGCCGGGGTTGGCACGGTAGATCGCGAAGCAGCCCGCGACATAGTCCTCCAGCCCGATCCGGCGGTCCCCGTCGGGGCCGCGCAGCCGGGCGTTCTTCAGGTAGATGGTATCTCCCTTGAATCCAAGACGCCCGGCGATTTCCGGGAAGACGGGCAGCACGCCCATCTTGGCCAGGCCGTCGCGGATGGCGGGCGGTTCGCCGGCCGGCACCGCTTCCCCGGCCCGGGCCAGGGCCAGCGGCACGATGGAGGCGATGACGAAGGCCTTGGGGTGGATGCCGCTGTACATGAAGCTGCCCTGGGCGCGCCAGGCATCGATCGGCAGCGTCAGCCCCGTGCGCGCCGCGGCTTCCTTCAGGAAGGCGAGGGAGCGTTCATATTCCTCGAAATAGCCGAGCGCCGAATAGACATAGGCGTTGAACAGCCGCGTCGCGCGCGCCGCCGAAAGGCCTTCCGCATAGGCGGCCGCGGCGATCAGCGAATGCGCGCCCCCGATCGGGGAGGAGAGGTCCTTGCCATCGGCCTGCAGGGAGATCTCGTCCGGGTGGAAGCCGCGGAAGGTGATGGCGGGGAAGAGCACCATGTTGCGCAGGCGCTTGGAGAGCTGTTCCGTCCGCACCGCGCCGTAGGAGGCGCGCAGCGCCGGCTGCGCGAAGACCGTGTCCAGCGTTTCCAGCCGTTGCACGATGGCCTCGTCGTTCATCAGCATCCGGTAGGAATAGACATCGACCTCCGCATCCGGCTGGATGGCCTTGATGCCCGCGGCGAAACCTGCCGACTGGCAGTTGCCGACGACCGCGTATCGCTTACCCACGGGCCTGCTCCGCCTTCTCCAGGACCTCCTCGTCGCACACGGTCTGGTTCAGCTCCTCGAGGTCGGCGACGACGCGGGGCGCGCCGGCCAGGGTTGGACGGATGGCGGGGGCGCGATGCGCCGGCGCGCGGGGGCGGGGCGGGGCGGCGGCGCGCGTCGGCGGGGCCGCGCCATCGGCCGCCAGGAAGTGGCGGCTGAAGATGGACATCACGTGCTTCACCCCCTCCGGCGTCACGCTGCGCAGGTCGGGCTCGAAGAAGCGGTAGTGGTTGTGGTGGCCGGTGATGATCTCGAAGGAGGGGAAGTAGGCGACGTTGGGCTGCGCCATCACCACCTCCTCCGCCACCACGCGCAGCGCGGACTTGCTGTAGATGGTGGAGACGAGGACGTGCCGCGGTTCGTAGGTCGCGATCAGCGACACCGGGGAGACGGTGAGGATGACGCGCACCGTGGGGTTCACGCTGCGCAGCATGGTGACGAAGGTGTTCAGCTCCGTCGCCATGTCCACCACGCCGAAATTGGCGAAGGCGTAGTCCTCCTCGCGCCCGCCCTCGGGCTCCGCCACCACGCCGGGGGCGAGGGGGAAGACGGCACCGTCGCGCGTCGAATACCAGCCTTCCGTCAGGCCGAGCGTGTAGACGAAGACGTCGCAGGTCTCGAACATCTCCCGCACCGCGGCCAGGTGGCGGGCGCGGTCGGCTTCCAGCGCTTCCAGCGTCGGGTAGCCGGCGGCCTGGATCTGCGGGCGGAAGGGATCGACCCAGGCGCCGTTCGGCATCCGCCACGCGGCGTCCAGCGGTTCGAACATTCCGTAGGCGCGCTCGAACAGCTGGAGGAGCTGGCGCACGGTGTAGACGTTGCCGAAGCGCGCGGGATAGACGCCGTAATTCTCCCCGCCGCCGGCGGGCTCGGGCTCCGTCACCAGGTAGCGGAAGCCCTGGCGGACGAGGGTGCGGGAGATGTGCTGCGCGAAGCAGCTTCCCGCGGTGGCCACCTTGTCGGCGGGCGCGATGGCGAAGGGGACGTCGGTGACGGGATCGACGGCCTCGGGCGCGGGCTCCGACACGGCGCGGCGCCAGAAGGATGTTCCGGGCAGGTCGCGGTAGGGATTACGCATGGTCATGCCTGGCTCCGTACGAGGCGCGAGGAGACCTGCATCGCCTCGCCTCCAACCCTCGGCAGGCGGCCGTGCGAAGGGCGAACCGGGCAACACGGGCCGGCGGGAAGGCGAGAGGCGGAGCGATCACCGCGGATGATCCAACCGGGCCGGCGGGCAGGCGGCCCGCCTCCAGCAAGTCCTCGCGCTGCGGTCGACAAGTCATACTCACTTCCCTACCTTATCGCATGCGGGTAGGGTCCGTTCAAGTCCGCGGGGGGTCGCCCCGAAGGGCCCGCCGGTCCCCGCGCGACCGTCGTCGCCGCGGCGCCGTCACGGGACGGAAGCCAGGCGGCGGTGCCGCGCCCACCCGGCCATGCGGTTGCGTCTGATCTGGGAGAATTGCGACATGCCATCGCCCTATGCTGGCCTGCCGCCCACAAGCTTCTGGCGATCCGGCATCGCCGGCGCGGCCGAGGGCCAGTTCCCCGGCATCTTCAAGCCCCGCTTCGACATCACGCGGAAGACGCGCATCGCCACGGCGGGCAGCTGCTTCGCGCAGCATGTGGGGCGCCACCTCCGCTCCCTCGGCTTCCGCATCCTCGATGCCGAACCCGCGCCGCCCGGCCTTTCGGATGACGAGGCGAAGGAGTTCGGCTTCAACCTCTATTCCGCGCGCTACGGCAACATCTACACGGTGCGGCAGCTGCTTCAGCTCGTGCAGGAAGCCTTCGGCCTGTTCACGCCCGCCGATGCCATCTGGCAGCGGGACGGCCGCTTCTTCGACGCGCTGCGGCCGACGGTGGAGCCCGATGGCCTGGCCACGGCGGAAGCCGTGCGCGCGCAGCGCGCCCAGCACCTGGCCCGCGTGCGCTCCGTCCTCCTCGAAGCCGATGTCCTGGTCTTCACGCTGGGCCTGGTGGAGGGCTGGGTGCATCGCCCCTCCGGCACCGTGTACCCGACCGCGCCCGGCACCGTCGCGGAGAGCGCGGCGCCGCAGGATATCGGCCTGCACTGCTTCGACTTCGTCGAGGTGCGCGATGACCTTCGCGCCGTGCACGCGCTGCTCAAGCAGCACAATCCGAAGCTGCGCTTCCTGCTGACGGTGTCGCCCGTGCCGCTGACCGCGACCGCGCTCGATGACCATGTGCTGGTGGCCACCACCTACGCCAAGAGCACGCTGCGTGCCGTCGCCGGCCAGATCCGGCAGGAGAACGCGGATTTCGACTACTTCCCCTCCTTCGAGATCGTCGCGGGCCATCCCTCCGGCGGGCGCTTCTACAAGCCCAACCTGCGGGAGGTGACGAACCAGGGCGTCGCCTGCGTCATGTCCCACTTCTCCGCCGCGCTCGGCGTCACCGCCGCGCCGGCGGCGCCGGCGGAAGCGCCACCGCCGCCGCCGCCCGCCTTGGATGCGGAGGAGGAGCGGGAGAAGATCATCTGCGACGAGATGCTGCTCGAAGCCTTCGCTCCTCCCTCGGCAAAGGGCCGCTGAGATGCTGCGTCTCTGCATCGTGGGTGCGTCCCACGTCCTCGCGCTGCGCGAAGGCGCGCCGGACCTGGCGGCCGAATGCCAGCGCCGCGGCATCCGGCTGACCTTCTTCGCCAACAAGCTCAACGCCGTCACGGTGGCGGATGGCCTGCTGGCCCCGGATCCGCCGCTGCGCTCCAAGCTGCGCGCCCGGGTGCTGAGCAAGGGCGGCGTGCCCGATGTCTCGCTGGGGGACTACGATGCCTTCGCCGTGGTCGGCGTCGGGCTGTTCCGCACGGCGCTGCAGATCTACGGCCAGTGCCGCGCCGAATCGCATGACCCCGGCGACGGGTCGCAGCAGCTTGTCTCTGATCGCTGCTTCGAGACGTCGCTGGCGAACACCATGCGGCAGACCGAACACGCGCACCGCTTCTCGCTGCGGCTGCGCGCCGGCACGGATGTGCCGATCGCGCTGCTGCCCGTGCCCTTCTACAAGGAATCGATGGCGGACAGCGAGGAGTTCGGCCCGCGCCTGATCCCCATGCGCGATGCACGCGCTGCCCAGGCGCTGGCCGACAGCTACCGGCGCGCCATGCGCCGCCTGGCCGGCGACCAGTTCACCGTCATCGACCAGGCGCCGGAAACGCTGGCCACCCCCGCGCTGACGCATGACGATTTCTCCGTCGGCAAGCGGGAGACGAGCGAAGGCATCTTCGACGACCCCAACCACATGAACGGCACCTATGGCCGCATCATGCTGGCGCGCTGCCTGGACTGGGCGGAGACGGTGGTGAAGGTGCCGGCCTGAGGAAAAAGGCAGGGCCGCGCGGCCTTCCTCCCGATTCCTGAAGAGGCGGTAACCCCCCTCGTCTCCGGTCCAGCATGGTATGCTTGAGGCCGCGTTCCGAGATTGTAACTCGGCCGGCCGCGATCGGGACGACTCAGGACGGGACGCGTTTCTCCTACGTCTCGATCAGCGCTGGTTAAGCGGCTGTCCTGCGGCCCCTGCCCCAAATCGCCTTTTGTATCCCTTCTTCACCACAGTGCCGCGCGGGCAGGACGCTTGGAATCATGGGGAGGTCACTAGGGTCAATTGCCGTCCTTCGGGAAAGGTGACGTGGGGTGTCGGGCGATGCTGGAGAGCGAGACTCCCTGGGCGCATATCGGCAGCGGCACGGAGTTCGGCTCGCGGATCGAGACCACTGACGTCCGAACCCTCGCTGGAAGCCTTGCGAATCCTGTGGGAGGCGTTGATGACGAGGACACGGTTTGACGACAAAACCAACCCTTCGCGACGGAGCCGCGCAGACTATCTCTTCGACTTTCCCGCGAACCTCTGGTGGGTGAATGTTTGCCCCTCCGTTGACGACTCGGCATTGCAAGAAACTCGGGTATCCGCGCATGCTTCGGTCAATATGGAAACAGGTGGTCAGGCGCGGCCACGATTCGCCGGGGCGGAATGATGCACGTCAGTTGGCTTCATATCTCGGACGTTCACTCGCACGAAAGCGAAGGACATCATCGCACCGCGATGTACGCAGAGATCGTCGCGGCAGTGAAGGCCAGATCGGATAAGCCGGATTTTGTGTTTTTCACCGGCGACCTAGCATACTCCGGAGCAAAGACAGAGTATGATCTTCTCGAGAACCATCTGCTCGTTCCTCTCCGCTCGGCCTTGCCATCTCCGTGTAAGTTCTTTGCGGTACCGGGCAATCACGACGTTGACCGAAAAAGGATCGTCAATCCCCGACTTTGGATGACGGAGCAGAGGGAGAGCGATGCCTTTCAAGAAGTCAGTGCAATTGGCCAGCGGAAGCGCCGTGACGCTCTACTGGCTCGGTTTCAAGAATATTGCTCCATCGAAAGTCGCCTTTTCGACTGGAAAGACAACTGGCTTGATTCGGAGCGTGGCACAGCGTGCAGCGTCGAGACGGTCGGTGGACGTTGCATCGCGATCGTTGGTATAAATACCGCTTGGCTGTGTCATGACAACGACGACTGGGGGAAGCTAACGGCCGGTCGCACCATGGTTGACGCTGGTCTGCGCAAAGCGGCAGATGCGAACGCGGACATCACAATCGTGCTGGGCCACCATCCGCTTGCCGCGATGAAGGGCGAGAAGCCTTGGTCGGATGGAGCCCGGATTGAGGCCCGCTTGAGCCAGGCAAATGCTGTTTATCTGCATGGCCACCTCCACAGATCAGGGGCTCAGCAAACCGGCGATTCAATGCGCTCGGTACTTGCTATCCAAGCGCCGTCTGGCTTCCAGGCGGGCGATAATGCGACGTGGCGCAATGGAATTCTGTGGGGAGGCGTGGACTTCTCGACCCGACGCGTGATCATTCAGCCCTTGCGTTGGAATGACGAACACCAATGCTACGTGCCAGATTCTGACGCTGCCCCTCCTCATCTCCGCGTGCCCGATATCGACGGGTTCGCCTATCGGCTGCCAGGCAAAGCGCCTGAGAGCAACGCCCTCCCCGTTGCTACCGTTCTCGGACAAGTCCTTCCCTCGGTCCCAGATGGTTGGGAAGTCATCAATCGCGATGCGCTCGGGCAGCGTACCGCAACCCGCCCATCCGCAGCCATGATGAAGGATTGGTTCGACGGCCAGTTTCCTCGCTGGGAAGTAGCCGCCGCGGAGGGCGTTCGGCCGCGCCGTGTCGTCGAGGACGTCGCACGGCGCTTCGCGGCAGCACATGCTGGAGCATCGCAGCCGACCGTGACCTTATTCACTGGGGCCGGCGGCGAGGGCAAGTCAGCCGCGCTGCTTCAGGTGGCTGCGTCACTGCTACGCGGTGAGCAGGAATGGACCTGCGTGTCTCGCAAAGCTGCTGCAGCCGAGCTGCCGGATGACCTGTTTGCGAAGCTATCGCTCCGTCCTGGCCATGCCTGGATCATTG
This sequence comes from Falsiroseomonas ponticola, assembly GCF_016805305.1. GTDB lineage: Bacteria > Pseudomonadota > Alphaproteobacteria > Acetobacterales > Acetobacteraceae > Falsiroseomonas > Falsiroseomonas ponticola. The sequence goes on from NZ_JAERQN010000009.1 coordinate 177,098, forward strand.
TCGTGGATGATGCCGAGAACATTGGGCGGCAACTGGCAGCCGCGATGCGCGGACTCCAGCCGCGGACCGACGTGCATCTCCTGCTGGCGGCTCGTGCCGCCGATTGGGCGATCCGCGGTTTGACCGATGCGGTATGGCAAGGCGTGGCGGAATTTCGTCGCGCCACGATCGCCGGTCTCGATGCCGATGACGCGCGCCGGATTGCGGATGGCTGGGCCGCGTATGGTGATGAGGCGAAAGGGGCGATGCTCCGCGGGAAAAGTGCCGAGCAGATTGCCGCGGCGCTGCTTGAGCAGGCACGTCAGTCAGCGGCTCGACAAGACGAGGGCGCGCTGCTGGGAGCCTTGCTCATGGCGCGATCGGGGGAGGACCTCAAGGCTAGAGTTGGAAGGTTGATCACGCCCTTGGCGGGTGCGCCTGGAGTCGGCGAGTACTCGCTGCGCGACGTCTACGCGATGATCGTAGCGATGCATGCGGAAAACCAGTTGTATCTCTCGCGGACCGTTCTGGCTTATGCGCTGAATTGTTCGGAGGCGGAACTCGACCAAGGGTCGTTGCGGCTGTTGCGGAACGAGGCGATGTTGGACACCGGTGGAACCTATATCTTGACGCGGCATCGCCGGGTCGCCGAGGCCGCGCGGGACTGGTTGGTTGAAACGGGTGAAAGAGTGGACCGCTGGTATCCCTGGCTCGCCCGTGCTGCGCTGCGGCAGTTTTTGCAGCAGCGCCCATCGACGCACGATATGGCGATGTGGTGCAATGAATTGCCACGACACTTCACGCAACAACCGCCGAATCGGCGGCCGGTGGCTGTGGCTATCACAAAGGCATTGTTTGAGGCGCATCCGGCCGATCCGATGAGATTGACCAGCTATTCTTCAACGCTCCGCCGTACGGGAAATGCTGGCTCTGCGTTCGATCTCATGAGCAAGGAAGCGCCAGCATTTTCGCGTCGCCGCGACGTGCTTTACGAATGGAGCGTTTCTGCTGGCGGGGCAGGTGACTACGGCCTCGATGTTTGGCTTGCCGCAAAATCATTCGCTGACGATACCGGCCCGGATCTCACGCCATTGCGATTCAAGCTCGGCCTTGCAGGTCTCGGCGCAGCCTTTCGGAATCTGCGAAGCATGACGCAAGATCCTCGCTTTTCTGCAGGTCAGGCAGCGTGCGGGCGGCTCGGCCTTATGCTCCAGGAGGTCGATGTAACCACCAAGGGCTATTTCGAGGAACACGCGAGAGCAGAGCAATCGCGATCGGCGATGCGGCCAACCGTGCAAACGGATATAGACACCATGCGCCGCGCCATAACCGCGGCGGCCGACGAAGTGCAGGTGGAAAACAACCCCCCGGCGATCGCAGATTTGATCGGAGAGCCTGACGGCTACCGCTTCAGCGCGCTTGCAGCGCTCTTGTCCGATCGGCGGCCAGGGCACGAAGGTGGCCGAGACACCCCGAAGCCGGGCCGCGGTCTTCGGCGCTGATGTGAGCATCCTGGCGGCACCTAGCCGAGCGAAAAGCAGCGTAGCGGTGCGAACGAGAGCGCAACTGGCGGTGGAAGTGCGACTCGGTACAGGCGGTGTCCAGGCTGGAGCCTTGGAAACCAGCAGATCAAAGTGCTGCGCAGTACAGAACCGGCCACACAGTAGAAGCCTGAATCATCGAAAAATGAAGTTGGAGCGCCCACCAATTCGACCGGACAGGCGCTCCAACCGTGAGGGCCTGTTCGTAAGCCTAAGCCCCGCCTATGTCGAAGGCTATCGAGCGCGTCGGAATCATCACCGGCCGGGAGCGTCGGAGGCGATACACTGCCGACAAGAAGGTACGGCTGGTCGAGGAGACGACCCGAGCCGGCATGACGGTCTCGGCCGTCGCCCGCCTCCACGGCGTCTCTCCATGCCTTCTCTTCAGGTGGGGGCGACGCATGGCCGAGGGTGGCTTGGAGGCGGTCAGAGCTGACGAGGACGTGGTCGCCGTAAGCCGCGTCCGCGAGCTCGAGGCGATGGTCCGCGAGCTGGAGCGCCTTCTCGGCCGCAAGACGATGGAGGCCGAGATCCTCCGCGAGGCCCTGGAGCAGGGCCGACAGAAAAAAGGACGCGTTGCGCTTGCCGCCGTCGCCACAGGGCGGTTCCCGGTGAAGGCCGTGGCCGACACGCTAGGCGCTACCAGGTCAAACCTAGTGTCCTGGCCGAGAAATAGCTGGCCACTCAGAGTTGGCCCTGATTCGCTGCACTCGGCAGCGGAGTTCGGTCATGGCAGCGCCGAAGGCGGTTCGGATCGAGTTGTCGGCAGCCGAGCGCGGCGAGCTGGAGGCCCGCCTGCGACGCCGGAAGGTGGCACGTGGCGACGCGGTGCGGGCGGAGATCGTGCTGCTCGCCGCGGACGGGCTGAGCAACTTGGCGATCGTGGAGCGCCTCGGGGTGGCCCGCATGACGGTGGCGACTTGGCGGCGCCGCTTCGCCGAGCTGCGGCTTGACGGCTTGGCCGGCGAGCCCCGCCCAGGTGCTCCACGCACCGTCACCGACGAGAAGGTGGCCGCGGTGGTGACCGCGACGCTGGAGACCCTGCCGGTGGGCCGGACTCACTGGAGCTCGCGCGGCATGGCCAAAGCAGCCGGGCTGGCGCCGTCCACCGTCCAGCGGATCTGGAAGGCGTTCTCACTCCAGCCTCATCGGGTGGAGACCTTCAAGCTCTCGACCGATCCGCTGTTCGTCGAGAAGGTGCGCGACATCGTTGGCCTCTACCTCAGCCCGCCCGAGCGCACCCTCGTGCTTTGTGTCGATGAGAAGAGCCAGATCCAGGCGCTTGACCGCACGCAGCCGTTGCTGCCGCTGCGGCACGACCTCGCTGTTCGCCGCGCTCGACGTGAAGGCCGGCACCGTCATCGGCACGTGCATGCCGCGGCACCGTGCGGCGGAGTTCCGCCGCTTCCTGGATGCGGTTGAGGCCCGCGTGCCGGCACACCTCGACATCCACGTCGTGATGGACAATGCCTCGAGCCACAAGACGAAGCTCGTTCGTGACTGGTTTGCAAAGCGCCCGCGCTGGCAAGTCCAATACACGCCGACCTCGGCCTCCTGGATCAACCAGGTCGAGCGGTTCTTCGCGCTGCTGACCGACGACGCCATCCGCCGCAGCGCCCACCACTCCACGGCGGAGCTCGAAGCCGCCATCAAGGCCTACATCGACGCCCACAATGCCGAGCCGAAGCCATTCAACTGGACCAAGAACGCCGACGACATCCTCGCCGCCGTCCAGCGCTTCTGTCAGCGCACCATCACCGTCCAGGTAAAGTGCCTGGGAACTTCAGAGTCGGGACGCTAGGCGAGCAGATGCCTCGAAGGCCGTGATGGAAGTCGCGTACAAGCCGGATTGGCGGTGAAGGCATTCTAGCCCGGCCGAAAATCTCAAGCCGCGGCCATGCGATCCGCCGGAGGCGGCGGGCGCTTCGACCAAGAATCCTATCGCCGTACCAACTTGTCCGCTCCCGAAGTACGGATTTCGAGCAGGTGAGATTCGAACCGAGGCGAATGATCACCACGCTGAAACTGGCGTGTTACCTAGGTTTCTGCATTCCGTACTAGATCGGCTAAGTCAGGAGGTCTGGAGAGAATTGGCCTCCGGAGAGCGTTTTCCGGCCGTCTCTGCGCCAGGCCAGTCAACAGGTCCGCCCCAAAAACCCCAGGAAACCTGCCACTCAGCGCGGCGGTCGGTCAGGCGGAGAGCGCGGCGCGCAATGGAACTGGCGGAGGGAGTGCGACTGGGTTCGAACAGTCTCCAGGTTCCACGATGAGGCGTGACGTCGAGGAAGCGGCACATCCTGTTTCTGATGCCCAACTTATCGTGGGCTCGGCTGACTGAAGGAGGTCACGCCGCCTTCAGCGTGATGGTGAAGACGGCGCCCTCGGCTTCGTTGTGCGCCTCGATGCTGCCACCCATGCCCTTCATCAGGCCGTGGCAGATTGAGAGGCCGAGGCCTGTGCCCTTGTCGGGCCCCTTGGTGGTGACGAAGGGCTCGAACAGCCGCGCCATAACCTCCGGCGCGATGCCACCGCCCGTGTCGGCGACCGTCAGCCGCACTATCCCGTTCGCCCCTGGAGCCACGGCGATGCGGATCCGCCGTGGCGCGCTGGCGTGGCGGGTGGTCAGCGCATCGCGGGCGTTCAACAAGAGGTTGGACAGCACCTGCTCGATCAGCACCGACTGCCCCTGGACGATCGGTGTCGGCTCGCCGAGCGCCACCTCGACCTCGATCGAGGCGTCGCGCAGCGCGCTGCGGGTGAGGTCCAAGGCGCCCTGGACAGCCGCCGCGAGCGGCACGGCCTGCGGCGGCACACCGTCCTCGCCGCCCCGTGCGAAACGCCGGAGGCGGTCAATCATGTCCGCCGTGCGTCCTGCCTGCTCGACGATGCGTTCGAGGCTCTCATCCACGCTCTGGGCGTTGCCCTGGCGGGCCTCGAGTTGCGCGATCTCGGCGGCGAGGGAGATGGTCTGCAGCGGCTGCTTGATCTCATGCGCTAGGCCGGCCGCCATCTCGCCCAGAGAGGCTAGGCGTGCCGAGGCCTTGGCGCGGGCCTCGGCCTCACGCCGCGCGCTCACGTCGACCGTGTAGCCGACGATCTCGGCGCCGCCGTCGTGCCGCCGCACAAGCACCCTGGCGAGCGTATGCAGCGTTCGCCAGCCGCCGCCGGGCTGGCGCATTCGCCACTCATAGCTCGCATAGCCTTCCCGCAGCAGCTGCGGCATCTCTCGCGCGAGGTTGGTGTCCTCAGGGTGGATCAGATCCTCGAAGTTCCGACGCGTCGCGAGGTCAGCTGCCGGCCAGCCCATCACGATGTCCAGGTCGCCGCCGCGATAGACCGGTCGGGAGGAGCCGTCGGGCGCCACCTCACGCAGGAAGATCACTGCCGGGAGGCCGCCCAGTAACCGTTCGACCTCAGCCCGCCCGGTGCGCAGCGCCTCGGCTTCGCGGCGGGCGTCATGCACCGCCTCGCGGCGGCTGGCCCACACCACAACCGCAAGGCCCAGACCCAAGGCGGTCCCGCCGGCGATGAGCCAGCGCAGAGCTTGCCAAGCAGAGGCCTGCTGCGCGGCCAGTGGCTCGGCCACCGTCACGGTCCACCCTGGAGCCAGTCTCAGCCGCTCGACCGCGTAAATGTTGTCCTCCCCGCTCCAGCCAGGACCGGTGACGAGGGCGCGCTGCTTGCCCGCAATTGCGGCGTTGACCCAGCCGGGTGCCCGAACGCCGATCCTTTGGCCTTCGGGATCGAAGCTGTGCGCCAGGATATGGAGCTGTCCGTCGGCGACGGCGGCGAAGGTGCCAGGCGGCAGGTCCTGGCGCGCGAGCAGCTGTCGCAGCGCCGCCGGCTCAAAGCTGAGCGCCAGGGCCCGCGGCGGCAAACCGTCGCGAACGACCGGGACCATTGCGGTCAGGATCTGCCGCCGTATGACCGATCCCTCGAACAGGTCGGATATGCCGGCTCGGCCATGCTCGAAGACCTCGGCCAGCAGGGGCTCGATGGCACGCCGGTTGTTCGGGGGCAGCTCGGTCGGGAGGGGGGTATGGTCCTCCTGCTTGCTGAGAGAAAGGACGCGATAGCCAGGCGGCGGGCCCAGCAGCACGATCCAGCCGTCGAATAGCTCGCCCACGCCGCGGCTACGCGTGGTGAAAGCCTGGGCGTCGAAATCCTCTTCAAGTTCCCGCGAGGTGGCGAGTGCCTGCAACGCCACGAGATAGGTGCCCAGCTGGGCATCTACCGCAGCCGCAAGAGCTCGCGCGGTATCGCGCAGGCGTGCCTCGTCGGAAGCGCGGTACGCTCCCAGAGCGCTGAGGACGGCCAGACCGGCGAGGACGACGAGCGGCAGCAGCGCCACGCAGCCCATCAGAAGTGCGCCGCGCCGACTCTGGCTCCCGCGGGCTGGCGCCTTCAGGGTCTTCACGTCCTGCTGTTCCATGCGATGCGGGCGCCCGACGTGAGTCACGCAAGATTGCGCGGCTATTCCTCTACCAGATGGTGATTTCGGAGCCGAATATCAGGCGGGGCCTGCCGTCCGCCATCGCGGTGTCGTGATACCGCAAGCCTAAACCGTCGCTGGTCGGGTCGTTGGCTGACCGGCAGTTTGCAACGCATCGAATTCCACCGAGGTGGGATGCCTGTAATGGACAGCCTCATCGATCGACGTCGGAGCCGGGAGACCCCCGCCAGCCGCGTTCTCGTGGTGGACGACGACGCGACGCTGCGCAGCCAGGTGGCGTCTGCGCTCAAGGTGACGGGATTCCGGACGGTCGAAGCGGCCGACGCCGATGGCGCACTCACGGCACTCGCCGTGAACCCCGACATTGCCGTCGTGCTGAGCGACATTCGGATGCCGGGACGCAGCGGCATCGCGCTTGCGGAGGAACTTCGGATCGGCCAACCGGGGCAGCGTGCCGTCGAGGTGGTGCTGATGAGCGGGCATGCCTGCTTCGGCGAAGCCGTTGACGCCATGCGGGCGGGTGCCTTCGACCTGCTGCGCAAGCCGTTTCGCCTCGCGGAGATCGCCAACGTGGTCAGTCGTGCGATGGCGCGGGCTCGCGCCCGGCGCCAGGCCGCGCGCGCCACAGAGCAGGCTCGCCTGGAGCGCGAAGCGCTCTGTCTCGCGGCACCGGTGGGCCTTGGTCGCATCGGGCACGACCTGCGCCTCGCCGGTGCTAACCCGGTGCTCACGGAGATGCTGGGCATCGCGGAGAGCGCCAATATAGCTGATCTATGGGCGCAGGCGCCCGAGCTTCGGCAGGAACTGGAGCCGGCCGTCGCGCGCATCCTCGCGGGCGAAGCCGGGCAACCTGCGGCGTGTCTGCGGATCGAACTGCCGCTGCGGTCAGGCGCTGGCATGGCCTGCGCCCGCGTCGTGGATGTGCGACTCTATCCTGTGCCCGACGGTACGGATGCCTCTCGCGTTGACGCCGTCGGCCTGGCTTGCCTCGACGTGACGGCAGAGACCGCGCTGTTGCGCGAACTCGATCATCGCGTGAAGAACGCCTTCGCGGTCTTTCTGGGCCTAGCCCATGGCGCCGCACGTCACGCTGCCGACCGCAATGCCACCGATGTGGTCGGTGAACTGACCGGGAGGGTGATGGCGTTGTCGCGCGCGCATGACTTGGTCAAGCCCGCGGTCGGCGGCCGCCTTGAAATCGCGAAGGTGGAGGTGACCACGGTGCGGACGCTGGCGGAGGCGGTGCTCGCCCCGTTCAGTGGCGGCGGTGACGCGCGGATTGCGCTGCAGGGACCGGATGTGGCGCTTGGCCCTCGGGCGGTCTCGGGGCTGGCCCTGGTGCTGCACGAACTCGTCACGAACGCATTGAAGCACGGGGCGCTGTCCGCGCCGGCCGGTCGGGTCGGGTTGGCCTGGGCGGCCGCTGCGGATACCTTGATGCTCGACTGGAGCGAAACCGACGGCCCGCCTATCGAGGGTCCGCCGGCGCGCTCCGGCTTCGGCCTGCGACTGCTGGGCCAGCCCAATCGAGGCGGCATGCGACTACGAACGGCGCTCGACTGGTCCCATCCCGCCGGCCTCCAGGCCCGGATCTGCCTATCCTGCGCATCAGCCTGAGGGGATCCGCGCCCGGTCGCGGATCGCGTCGCGCGGAGTCTAATCGGACATGAAGGCCGCTATTTCAGCGGGCAGTGAGGCGCGCCAGGGGATGGCGACGGTCGACGAGGTTCACCAGGCCCAAGCGGAAAAGTTCGGGCGGCTCGGACGGCGGCGACATGGGCGGCATCAGTGGGCTCCGGCGCGGCGACCCGCCGGCGGAATCACAGCCTCTGAGCGGCCTCAGCAGTGGCGCGGATTTGCGAGGTTTTCCCCACTCCGGATAGGTGCATTGCAAAGGCGAATACTTACGCTGTAGGAATCATCCAGGAATTCCGCAGGCTCCCGCGTTTTTCACGGTCGACTACCAACCCAGTCTCATCCGGGTGCGCCGGAGGCCGCGGCGCAGCCGCTCCGCAAGCGGCAAGGACGCTGCTTCCCGCGCATCGCGCGCTGTCCACTTCCCACGATTCCACGCAAAGTCCCGTCGGATTAGCTGTGCGCGGTCGCGCACCGCAAACTCGAGCGTCAGCGCCCGTCTTGGCGCGGAGGATGTGTTCGGACCGGCGCCGTGCAGGACGCGTGAATGGTGCAGCACCGCATCCCCTGCGCGCAGCCGCACGCTCTCGACGCGGCGGAGATCGGGCGCGACGGCGGCCAGTGCATGGGCGCGGGGATCGCCGCCCACGCTCTCATGGGCCAGCAGAGGGCCGTGGTGGCTGCCTGGCACATAGCGCATGCAGCCCATTGCCTCGTCCACATCCTGCAGCGCGATCCAGCAGGACACCGCCATGCGGTACGGCGTGCCGATGGTGAAGGAGGCCTCATCCTGGTGCCAGGGCGTCGCCGCGCCGATGCGGGGCGGCTTGCAGATGGCGAACTCCCAGACGAGGTCTGCCGCCGGCAGCAGCGCGGCAGCGAGCGCCTGGGCGTTCGCCCGCATCTGCGTGTGCGCCAGCCAGGGCGCGTGGCGTGATGGCCAGGCGAGCTGCGTTAGTCGGGGCTGCTCAGGTCGATCGGCGGGGTCCAGCATGTCGAAGAAATCGCCGCGCTCCCAGCCGGCGCGGGTGTCGAACAGGGCATCGTAGAGCGCACGGATTTCTGCGAGTTCTGCAGGCGGGACGACCCCTGGCACGGCCACGAAGCCGTCACGCAGGAAGCGCGCCCGCGCGACCTCGTCGAGCGGCAGGAGGGCATCGCTCGGTCTAATCAGCATCCGTTGGTTATCCGGTCTTTCCAGGAATGGTGCGCTTATATCGGCTGGCTCCTGGCAGCGGGGAGTCACGCTTACGTTGCCCGACCACGCCATCTCACTGTGGTACGGCTCGGGCCCGAAGGCGCGGAGATCGTCGGCCACGGTGCGCCAGGGGGCCAATCGCTTACATAGGTGGGCACGGCGGCGCCCCCGCTCGTCCCAAGCAACCGGATACCCACTGTCCGTCAACTGACAGAAGTTTGCCGCCTCGACTACAGCCGCGCCGCCTGTCGGAACAGCTCATCAACCTGCTCCGCCGTGGCGTGTCCTGCCGTGATCAGCGCCGCGAACAGCGGGTCGCTTCGGCGCGCCTCAAACATCGTCGCCCAGGTGATGCGCGCGGCGAGCGCGGCGTCCTCCGGCAGGGTGGCGATGATTGCGTCGAGCTGCGGCGGTCGCGCCCTTGTCTCGGCTGCGGCAAGCGCCTGGTCGGCGGTGAGGAAGCCACTCCCCAACAGCCCGAGGATCAGCTGCCGAAAGGAGATGCTGGCAGGCACGGGGAGCGGTGGCGCGGGCGGCGCTTCGTAGGGCGCGACCGCGCCGGCCTCGCCTACCGCCAGCCGCGTCCAGATCTCGCGCGCGTGCGGCAGCGTGTCGCTGGCGGTTGCCGTGAAGGCCACCCAGCCGAGGCTGCGGAAGTTCACCTCGAGCTCGATGCGGCTGCCCTCCGGATCGGCGGCGCGGGCGTCGCGCAGGCCACCGTCGCCATGAGCGCGGCGCTCATGAGTGCGCAGTTGTAGATGATCTTGTCGATGATTTTGACTCGCCGAGCCGGTTCGCCGCCCAGGTCATCGAGTCCGCGATCTGTCCGCACAGCAGGGAGCGGACCGCGGTGCCGTCCCGCGCGGCGAATGCCGCTACGATGCGCTGCCGCGTATCGCGCCCGTCACGCTGGCTGACATAGTCGGGATAGAGGAGTTGCCGGTAGGTGCCGACGCGCAGCCAGGCGCTGCCGATCAGGTCCAGCAGCGACGGCATCCCCGCCGATGCGTAGAGCGTGAAATGGAAGCGCCGGACGCCCTCCATGTCCGCGACCAGATGCCTGCTCCTCCGTGCCTCGTAGAGAGCCTCCGCCGCGGCCTCGAGCTCCCGGACCGCCGGTTCTGTGGCGTTCATCGCGGCGCGCTCTGCTGCAAGGCCCTCGAGTGCGAGGCGGACGTCGCGCATCTCGAGGATCTTGGCCCGCGTCAGCTCCGGCACGCGCACCGAGCGGTTCGCCGCGCCGATCAGCGCGCCTTCCGCGACAAGGCGGCGGAGCGCGTCGCGAACCGGCATCGGGCTGACGCCGAGCATGTCCGCGCAGCTGCGGAGCGTCAGGCGTTGCCCCGGCGTGAAGCGGCCGGCGGCGAGCGCAGCCTGGAGTTCCAGATAGACGCGCTGATGCGCGAACGAATCCTCGGCGGTGCTCAAGGGGCAACCCACGCTGTTGTCGGGGTTGAGATGTAGGGCCGCGGCGATGGCCTGCGAAGACGCTGGCGTTAGATAATCGTGATCACAAATCCTGTTGACGCTCCCGAATTTAGCCGCATAGGCTCGCAAAAGTTCAAGTTTGCGATCACAAACGGCCCTCTGCCGTGTCCGAGGAAACGCCCATGCGCGAGAACGCGATCCGGAAGCTCTGGGCCGAGGGCAAGCCGGCCCTGATCGGCTGGCTCGGCATTCCCTCCAGCGTCTCGGCGGAGCTGATGGCGCGGGAGGGATGGGACTGCATCTGCCTCGACATGCAGCACGGCGCGATCGACTACGCCGATGCGCTGCCGATGCTGCAGGCCATCTCGACGACCGATGCGACGCCGATGATCCGACTCGAGGGCAGCGATCCGGCGCGGATCGGCAAGCTGCTCGATGCCGGTGCGTATGGCGTCATCTGTCCCATGATCAACACGGCCGCCGAGGCCGCGGCCTTCCTGCGGGCTTGCCACTACGGGCCGAAGGGCAACCGCAGTATCGGGCCGCTTCGCGCCGCGCTCTATGCCGGCGCGGACTACGTGAAGCACGCCAACGAGACGATCCTCGCGCTGCCGATGATCGAGACCAGGGAGGCGCTGGCGAATCTCGAGGAGATCCTCTCGGTGCCGGGCCTCGAGGCGATCTATGTCGGGCCGTCGGACCTGGCCGCCAGCATGGGCTATTCCTCCGGCTTCGATCCGGAATTCCCCGAGGTCTACGAGGCGATCCTCCACATCGCCGCACGGTGCCGCCACCACGGCGTCGTGGCCGGGATCCATGTCGGCTCCGTGGACTACGGGCAGCGCATGATCGCGGCCGGCTATCGCCTTCTCGCCTATCGCAGCGACTTCCGGCTCCTGCAGTGGATCTCGTCGCGCGCGCTTGCGGCGATGCGCCGTGGCGCGCCGGATCCCGCGGTTCCCTGAACGCCACGCAACGCACAGAGGAGCAGATCATGGAGATGCCCGTCCTGTCCCGCCGCAGCCTGCTTGGCGCGGCCGGCGTCGCCCTGTCGCCCGGGCTTGCGCATGCGCAGGGCGGCTTCCCTGACCGGCCCATCCGCCTGATCATCCCCGTCCCGCCCGGGGGCATCACCGATGCGCTGGCGCGCGCCATCGGCGCGGCGGCCGGCCGGCACCTGCGCCAGCCGATCGTGGCCGACAACCGCCCAGGCGCGGCCGGCACGCTTGGCCCTGCGCAGATGGCGCGGTCCGCCGCGCCCGATGGCTATACGATCAGCACGATGAACGCGACCGTGATGCGCATGCCGGTGCTCAATCGCGTCGAGTACGATCCGATGACGGACTTCACCTACATCATCCGGGTCGCCGCCTTCGCCTACGGCGTCGTGGTGCGCGCGGATGCGCCGTGGCGGACCTGGGACGAGATGATCGCCTATGTCCGCGCCAATCCCGGCAAGGTCTCCTATGGCAGCTTCGGCATCGGCGGGGCGGCCCATGTCGGCATGGAGCAGATCGCCGCGCATTACGGCCTGAACTGGGTGCACATCCCCTATCGCGGCGCGACGGAGAACTTCACCGCGCTGCTCAGCGGCGACATCCAGATCGCGGCCGATTCCTCGGGGTTCATGCCGCTGGTCCAGGCAGGCCGTCTCCGCTCGCTGGTGGTCTGGAGCGACCAGCGCCTCCGCAGGCTGCCGGACGTGCCCACGCTGCGCGAGGTCGGGATGGACCTGTCCATCACGCTGCCCTACGGCATCGCGGGCCCGAAGGGCATGCCGCCCGCGGTGGTGCAGATTCTGCACGACGCCTTCAAGGCCGGCATCGAGGATCCCGCGCACATGGAGGTGCTGGATCGCTTCGACATGGTGCCGGCGTATCTGAACACCGCCGACTACACGCGCTACGCGCTGGCCTTCTCGGAGGAACAGAAGACACTGCTGCCGCGCCTCGGCATCTCTAGCAACTGACGGCCGGCAGGATCCGCCGCCCATGACCGCACGCCCGTCCTGGCAAGGTGTCCAGTCCGTTCTGGTAACGCCGTTCCGTGCGGATGGCGTCGTCGATCTCGATCGCTTCGAGGTCCTTGTCGATGCGAACATCGCCCATGGTGCCAGCGCCGTCATCGCCTGCGGCAGCACCGGCGAGTTCTACGCGATGACGGTCGCCGAGCGCACGGCGCTCTACCGCGCTGCGGTGCGCACGGCGGCAGGGCGCGTGCCGGTCATCGCCGGTGTCGCCGACCTGCGGACCGACGTCGTCCTGGACCTCTGCCGTGCCGCTGAGGCCAGCGGGTGCGACGGCCTCATGGCGTTGCCACCGATCTACGCGATGCCGGGCGAGGCGGAAATCGAGCATCACTACGCCCTCATCGGTGCTGCGAGCGGCCTGCCGCTCATGCTCTACAACAGCCCTCGCCGCGTCGGCGTGAGCATGTCACCAGAGTTGGTGGCGCGGCTGGCCGCGAAGATCCCCGCGGTCTGCGCGATCAAGGACAGTTCCGGCGATATCCTGCATCTCATGGAACTCGTGCGCGCGATCCGTGGGCGCCTCTCCGTCCTTGTCGGCTACGAGACGCTGATCCGGCCGGCGCTCGCCTGCGGGGCGCAGGGCGTCGTCGGCATGGCGCACCAGATGGCCGGCGGCCTCGTGCGCGCCTATTTTGACGCCTGCGCGAGTGCCGACAGCGCGGAGGCCGACAGGCTGGAGCCCGGCATCTTCGCGCTCTATCGCTGCTTCAGGCTCGGCAGCTACTACGCCGGCATCAAGGCCGCGATGAACGTGCTCGGTCTTTCCGTTGGAGAGCCGAGGCCACCATTGCTGCCCTACGATCGGCAGCAATACGCCGCGGTCGAGGCCATCCTGCAGGACGTGGGCGTCAGGGCGCTGATCGCGTCTGCTGCCGACCGGCCACTTGTCACACGATAGACGGCCCGAAGCCCTGTCGAGCATGCGACGCACCGAGCCACCACAGGCGGCCTCGATTAGACGCCGGTGCAGGTGACGCGGTCTGCCTCGGCACGTGGATGCCGTGGTGGCGATGCCGGCCTTCTGCACTGCGACACCAGTAGGAAAGGCAGGAAGAATGATCGAGCGCATCGACCGAACCCCGATCATGCATCGCGTGGTCCGGCATCAGGACACACTCTATCTGTCGGGGATCATCGCCGCCGATCTGGCGGCGCCGATGGCCGGGCAGACGAGGCAAGTGCTCGAGCGCCTGGAGGCGTTGCTCGCGCGCCATGGCAGCGGCCGATCCAAGGTGTTGGCGGCGACCATCTACCTCAGCGACATGACACAGAAGGCGGCGATGAACGAGGTGTGGATCTCGTGGTTCGCGGCTGAGGACCTTCCCGCACGCGCGACAATTGGCGTTGCCGATCTGGGTCCTGGCGTGCTCATCGAAGTTGTCGCGACAGCGGTTTGCTGAGGCGAAAGGAGCATGGTCTGCGTGAAAGCATAATCAGAGCCCCGCCGCACGCCGAAACAGCTCATCCACCTGCGCCGCCGTTGCGTGCCCCGCCGTGATGAGCGCCGTGACCAGCGGGTCGCTGCGGCGCGCCTCGCTCATCGTCGCCCAGGTGATGCGCGCGGCGAGCGCGGCGTCGTCGGGCAGCGTGGCGACGATCGCCTCGAGCTGCGCCGGCCGTGCGCGCGTCTCGGCCGCAGCGAGCGCCTGCTCTGCGGTGAGGAACCCGCTCCCCAACAGCCCGAGGATCAGCTGCCGAAAAGAGACCGTCGTCGGCACCGGGAGCGGTGGTGCGAGTGGTGCTTCATAGGGCATGACCGCGTCGGCCTCGCCCGCCGCCAGCCGCGTCCAGACGTCCCGTGCATGCGGCAGCGTGTCGCTGGCCGTCGCCGTGAAGGCCACCCAGCCGAGACTGCGGAAGTTCACCTCGAGCTCGATGCGGGAGCCCTCCGGATCGGCGGCGCGGGCGTCGCGCAGGCCGAGCACGTCAAGCGGCTGTGTGGCCGGGGCGCCGAGCGGCGTCGCGAGCGCGGTCTCGGCAGTGGGCGCGTCGACGTTGGCGTCGATCGCGCTGTCGATCATGGCGTCTTCCATGCCGTCGCTCATGGTCATGCGATCCGCTGCCAGAGGGCGAGCTGCCAGGAGGTCGTGGCGCCTTCGTCGACCGATTAGGGCGGACTGAACCCGAGACAGCGCCTGGTGCCTGGGAGGGTGCTGGTGCTGTTCTCGATCCAGAGGTTGCCGCCGCCGATGGTCGATGCGGCGGATCGAGACGGCGATCTGGGGCATCGTCGCGGCGCTGGTCGCGCTGGGCGCCGGCGGCGCGCAGGTGCTGCCGGTGCTGCGCGCGCTCGCCCAGGGCGTCAGCCCGTGAGTGCGGCACTCGATCCGGTGGTGCGAGCGTGCTCTGGTGTCCGTCGTGAGCCGCGCTCCGGGCAGAGACCGACGCAGTGACGGCAGCGCAGCAGCAGCAGCTCAGCATCAACATCATCGGCGGGCTGCTGGTCTCCCAGTAGCTGACGCTCTTCACCACGCCAGAGGTCTATAGCATGCTGGAACAAAGAGCAGCAGCGCGACGAGAGTGCTTGCGTCGCCTCGCCGCGCTAACGGAGTGAGGCGACTCGGCGCTCAGGCGAGGCTGAGGTCCAGCAGCCGGTCCGCATTGCGCCATAGTATCATCTCCCGCGCCGGCACCTTGATGTCGAGCTGCATAAAGCGCTCAACATAGGGCCCAAGCGGGCAGAAGGGATAGGCCGTGCCGAACAGCAGTTGCTCCGCAAGAAAGCTGTTCGCCGCGCGCAGGTAGTCGTCCATGCCGGGCAGGTCGATGAGATACATGTCCGGGCAGAGATAGAGATTCGGGCGGCGGAACGCGACCGAGACCATCTCCTGCACCCACGGCCAGCCTCCATGCGAGCAGATGACGGTCAGCTTCGGAAAATCCGCGAGCATGCGGTCCATGTGCGCGGGCGCAGTGTAGGTGATGTCTGGCCCGGCACCACCGCCGGCCATAATCACCAGCGGCATGCCGGTGTCCTCGCAGTGCGCGTAGATCGGATAGAGCCGCCGGTCGTCGGCATGCAGCGGCGGTTCCATCACGCCGGGCTCGAGGTTCACCATTGCGAGGCCGAGGCGGCGGCATTCTTCGATCATCGCGACCGCGCGGCGACGATCAGTGGTATCAGCTGAGCCGATGCCGATGAAGCGACCTGCATTCTCAGCAACGATCGCCGCGACATCCTCGTTCGGCACGCTGCCGAGGGTGGCCGTGGTGCGCCCGACGACGATGCCGCGCGTGATCCCCGCCGCGTCCATCTCCTGCAATAGCAGCGGCATCGACTGTGCCTGCACCGACGCTGCGGGTTCGAAGCCGAGCCGGCGCGTGTAGCGGTCGCGGTTGGCGGCGTTGGCATAGATCTTCGTTGCCAGGAATCCGCGCGACGGCGGACGCAGTCGGAAATCCACGATCGGCATATGCGTCCTTCCCTTTCTTTCTGTGCGCCGCGCGAACATCGGTGCGTGGCGACGGGCTGCCTCACCATGCCCGTTGACACGCCATGCGAACAGGTGTGCGATTTACGGACAAGATGTGCTGCGCGCATGGTACATCTGGGGGAAACGGGTCATGATCATCGACTTCCGCGTGCGTCCGCCCTTCGGCGCCTTCACCTCGACCGCCATCTTCAATCCGCGGCCAGTGAACCCGGCGCCCTGGGCGGCTCGGCCGCTGCAGATGAACATTCCCTACTACCGTTCCTTTGCGGAACGCTCGATGGACGCCTTTATCGAGGAGATGGATGCAGCCGGCATAGGACTAGGCGTCGTTATGGGCCGCCAGTCGCCGCCGCAATACGGCTCCGTCCCGAACGAGGACATCGTCGAGCTGGTGCGCCTGTATCCAAAGCGCTTCGTGGCCTTCGGCGGGATCGACGGCAGCAACCCCGATTCGGCAATGGCTGAGATCGAGAAATGCATCGCCTGGGGCTTCAAGGGCGTCGCCTTCGACAATGGCTGGTGCGACCCGCCTCTCTACGACGACGACGAGAAGCTGATGCCGCTCTATGCGCGCTGCGCAGAGGCGGGGCTTATCGTCTCCTTCACCTCCAGCATCTTCGTTGGGCCGGACCTGACCTATTGCGATCCCGTGCACGTCCAGCGCGTGGCGCGGCGCTTTCCGAAGCTCAACATCGTCGTGCCGCACGCGGCCTGGCCCTACACGGTGCAGATCTGCGCCGTCGCCTTCCAGTGCAGCAACGTTTACTTGGTGCCGGATTTCTATGGCCACATCCCTAACACGCCGGGCGCGGACGAGTACGTGAAGGCGGCGAACTACTACCTAGGCCACCGGCTGCTCTTCGCCAGCAGCTATCCCGTGCGACCGCTCGGCCAGAGCGTCGAGCAGTTCCGCGCGCTGCCCTTCGAATCCGACGAGATCCGGTGGCGTTGCCTAGGTGGCAATGCTGCGCGGCTGCTCGGCTTGTAGAGGAAGACAGGCCATGACGAACGGTAGCTTCACGCCCCGCCTCGACAGGCGGCGGGCGATCGGCCTTGCCTTGGCTGGTCTCGGCGCGGCGGTGGGGCCGGCGGCGGCGCAGGGCAGCTTCCCTTCGCGCACGATCCGCCTCGTGGTGCCGTTCCCGCCGGGCGGGTCGAGCGACCTGCTCGGGCGCCTCGTCGCGGCGCAGCTGTCGCAGCGGCTGGGGCAGCCGGTGGTGGTGGACAACCGCGCGGGCGCCGGCGGCACGCTCGGCATGCAGCACGTCGCGCGGGAACCGGCGGATGGGTACACCATCGCGCAGGGCGCGATCGCGAGCCTTGCCTTCTCGCCGCTGCTGATGAACCCGCCGCCCTATGACCCAAACACGGTGCTGACACCCGTCGCCTTCGTGGGCAGCGACTACAATGCGCTGTTCATCAACGCGCGCATCCCCGCGCGCAACATGGCCGAGCTGGAAGCCTGGATCCGCGCGCAGCCGAACCCGGTGCCCTATGCCTCGGCGGGCATCGGCACGCCGGCGCATCTCGGCATCGCGACCTTCGCCCAGGGCCGCAACCTGCCGATGACCCATGTGCCCTATCGCGGTGCGGCGCCGGCGATCCAGGACGTCGCGGCGGGGAATGCGGCGATGATCTTCACCGGCGCCGTTGCCGGGCGTGGCCTGGTGGAGGGCGGGCAGCTGCGCATGCTCGCGGTCAGCGCGCGCAGCCGCATGGCGGACTTCCCCGACGTGCCGACGGTGCGCGAGGCCGGCGTGCCGGAGATGGAACTGCTGGTCTGGTACGGCTACTTTCTGCATCCCGCGACGCCGCGCCCCATCCTGCAGCGCTACCACGCCGCCTTCATGCAGATGCTCGGCGATGCCGCCTTCGTGGCGGAGTTGCGTCGCGGTATGATGGAACCCTTCCCCGCCGACCAGCGGCTGGAAGATGCGCCGCGCCTAGTGGCGGAATCGGTCGCCGATGTCCGCCGCCGGATCGAGGCCGCTGGCGTGAAGCCCGAATAGATGCACCCCTGCACCTCCGTGCATCGGACCGCACGTAGGCCGGACTGCGCGGCAAGAACCTCGATTACCAGCGCGACGCTGTGCTCCTCGGGCCAGACTGCCTCACAGGGCTCTCACTCCGAGCCGGCACGCCTAACGAAGACATCGCGGACTGCACGGGGGGGCCTAGCATTCAGTGCCGCCCTCAATCGCCCAGGCGCTGACATTCCAGCGCCATCGCCCGAGCGTCACGGCGTCGAACACCACCATCCCGACGAAGGCGGCGTAGATTTGCACAGCTGCCCGCGCACCCTCAGAGCCGCGCCGCGCGCTGGAACAGATCATTTACCTGCTCCTCCGTGGCATATCCTGCGGCGATGAGCGCGGCGAACAGCGGGTCGGCCCTGCGTGCTTCGGACATGGTCGCCCAGGTGATGCGTGCAGCGAGCCCGGCGTCCTCCGGCAGCGCGGCGAGGGCGGCGTCGAGCTGCGGCGGACGCGCGCGCGTTTCTGCGGCGGCGAGCGCCTGTTCCGCGGTGAGGAACCCGCTGCCCAGCAGCCCGAGGATCAGTTGCCGAATGCCGTCGGTGTCGGAGATTGGCCCCGCCTGCACCGAAGGAGAACCCGTCGGCGTGGCCTTGGATCCTTCACGTCCAAGTCTGTGTCTAAGCGCCCAGTATGGACGAAGCCCGCGACCCAGGTGGCGACCTCCGCCTCCGTCAGCGCATCGTAGGCGAGGAGGCTGTCCGTCTTTGGGGGAGGACGGCGCAGGCCAGCGGTAAGCGCTCCAGGTGGTCACCATCCTGCTTGCGGCTGTCTTGAGCGGCCCTTGGGCGGATCGCCGCGAGCCGCTCCGCTGCATGCCTGGTCCGGACCTGCTCCGCGCCGCGGTGCGCCTGCTGCTCGTGGCCGTGTGACGGATCCTGGGCTCGTCAAAGGTGGTTGGCCCCGGCGAGTAGGTTCTGGTGATGGCTACAAGCAAGCGATACCACTCGCCACGAAAGGCTACGGGATTTCCATCTCCAGCAATGACGAACTCAACGATTTACCGTGCGCATCGAGCGACAGCGACCGCGTGACGCCGCCGCCGAGCGCGCCGTGCAGCACGAAGTTCAACGCCCCGAGATGCGGCAGCGCATGGCGCAGTACCGGGCCGTTCACCATGGTGCCGAAATGCGCCGCCACCCGCTCCGCCGTCGCGTGGCGGGCGACGCGGTCGAACTCCGCCGGGTCGTGCACGATCAGCGCGATGTTGGAGGTGTCGCCCTTGTCGCCCGCGCGGGCATGGGCAAGGTCGCGCAGCTTCATCTCACTCCTCGACGAAAGCGAAGCGCGGCCGCACGGCGTCGCGCGGCACGAGGATGGAGGCGGCGGCGATGACCTCTCGCGCAGAGGCCGTTGCGCCGCCGCCGCCGGCGGGTCCGTTCAGCCAGATCGCCTCGACCTCGCGCCCGATCCGCTGCGCGTCGCGCAGCGTCGCGGCGCGACCCACGATCCGCGCGCGCACGTCGAGCGGCTCGTCCCGTCCGGCCGGCATCGGGCCGCGCAGCACGGAATCGACGCCGATCACGTCGCAGCGCAACTCCGAGATCGCGGCCCCGGTCAGCTTCAGGCGCTCTGCCACGATCTCCATCGCCAGCCTTGCCCGCGCCACGGCGCCGGTGCCGGCATAGGAGATCTGGCCCTCGCCGATGAAGCCGTCGCGATAGCCGACCGTGACCTTCAGCGTGTCGGGACGCGCGCGGCCCGTGCCGCCCTCGACCGCGATGCGGCCGGCGCCGTCGGGGCGGAAGCGCACGCCCGAGAAATCCGCCGTGACGTCGGGCTGGAGGTAGGCCGCCGGGTCGTGCACCTCGTAGAGGAGTTGTTCCGTGCAGGTGCGCGGGCTGAGCTCGCCGCCCGATCCCGCGACCTTGCCGAGCAAGGCGCTGCCGTCTTCCGCCACCTCGGCGAAGGGGAAGCCGAGCCGCGCGAGGCCGGCGACGTCCTTGACGCCTGGATCGGCGAAGTAGCCGCCGGTGAGCTGCCCGGTGCATTCCAGCAGATGGCCGACGACCGTGCCCTGGCCCAGCCGGTGCCAGTCATCCATCGCCCAGCCGAACTCCCGCACCATCGGCGCGAGGAACAGCGCGGGATCGGCGACGCGGCCTGTCACCACGATCTCGGCCCCGGCCGCCAGCGCCGCCACGATCGGCTCGACGCCCAGATAGGCATTGGCCGAGACCATGGCATTCGCGATGTGGGCGAGGCTGCCGGGCCGGTCCAGCAGGGGCAGGTCCGCGCCGCGCAGCGCGTCCGTCACGTCGTCGCCCTCCACCCAGGCGATGCGCGGCACGCGCCCGCCCAGCCTTCGCGCGATGGCGGCGATGCGCCGCGCGGCGCCGGCCGGATTGGCCGCGCCCATGTTGCTGACGATGCGGATGCCGCCGGCGAGGCAGGCCGGCAGCATGGCGGCGATCCGCTCCTCAAGCCAGGGATCGAAGCCGGCCTCGGGGTTGGCCAGCCGCGCCTGCTGCGCCAGCGCGATGGTGCGCTCCGCCAGGCATTCGAAGACCAGGTAGTCGAGCCCGCCCTTCTCGGCGAGCTCGACCGCGGGCTCGATGCGGTCGCCCGAGAAGCCGGCGCCCGCACCGATGCGGATGCGCCTCATCGCGGCTCCAGCACGATGCGGCCCGTCACCTTCCCGTCATGCAGCAGCTGCAGCGCCTCGTTCGCGCGGCTGCGCGGCATGCGGGTGATCGGGATCGGGGCGAGCCTGCCGGACTGGGCCAGCGCGATCACCTCCCGCAGGTCCTGCGGCGAGCCGGTCGCGCTGCCCAGGATGCTGCGCGGCCTGAAGATCATGGAGGCGAGCGAGAGCGGCATCTCGCCGCCCATGATGCCGACCAGCACCAGCTTCCCGCCCTTCGCCAGCGCATCGAAGCCGAGCTGCGCGGTGCTGCCGGCATTCACGAAGTCGATCGCCGCGAGCACCGGGCCGCCGGTCGCCGCCATCAGCCGCGCCATCGCGTTCGGCGCGCCGGGATCGACGACCGCGTCCGCGCCCATCTCCAGCGCCGCCGCGCGCTTCTCCGCGCTGATGTCGAGCGAGACGATGCGCCGGTGGCCGAGCGCGCGGAGCATCGAGATCGCCGCGAGCCCCAGGCCGCCCGCGCCGATCAGCACGAAGGGCGCATCGGGCGGCAGCGGCATCGCCTTGCGGATCGCGGAATAGACGGTGATGCCGGGACAGGCATAGGTCGCGGCCAGCGCCGGATCGACCGTCCCCGGATCCACGAGGTAGCGCGGATGCGGCACCACGACGCTGTCGGCATAGCCACCATGGCGCATCACGCCGATGCTGCTCGGCGTGGCGCAGATGTTGTCCTCGCCCGCCAGGCAGCGCGCGCAGACGCCGCAGCCGAGCCAGGGGAAGACGACCCGCAGGTCGCCCACCGCGACGCCCGTCGCGTCGGGGCCGCATTGCACGACCCGGCCGACGACCTCATGCCCCATGGCGCGCGGCAGCGTCACGCCGCGCTCGGTCAGCTTCAGCACCTTGCCGCCGCCGAGGTCGTATTCGCCTTCCCAGAAATGCAGGTCGGAATGGCAGACGCCGCACTGCGTCACCTCCAGCACCACCTCGGTGCCGGAGGGATCGGGATCGGCGATCTCGATGCATTCGAGAGGCGCGCGGTTGCGCACCACGGCCCAGGCCTTCACGCGCGTCACTCCACGCGGATGTTGGCGCTGCGGATCAGGTTGCCCCAGCGCTCCGTCTCGGCCGCGAGCAGGGCGCGCAGCGTCGCGGCATCGCCGGTGACGAGTTCCACGCCCTGCTCGCGCATGCGGGCGCGCAGGGCCTGGTCCTCGGTCGCGGCGCGCAGCGCGGCGCCGGCGCGGTCGATGATCGCCTGCGGCGTGCCGGCTGGCGCGAACAGGCCCTGCCAGAACGTCACCTCGCCGAAGGCCGGCAGCGCATCGGCGACCGGCGCGAGGTCGGGGAAGTCCGGGTTGCGCGTGCGCAGCGACACGCCGATGCCGCGCGTCTGCCCGCTGCGGAGGAAGGGCAGGGCTTCCTGCACTCCCTGGAAGATGGCGTGCACGCGGCCGGCCGCGAGGTCGAGCGCGGCCGGTGCGCCGCCGCGATAGGGCACGTGCTCGATCTCGATCCCCGCCGTCGCCTTGAACAGTTCCAGGCAGAGATGGCTGACGGAGCCGACGCCGGGCGAGCCGAAGATCACCTTGCCCGGGTTCGCCCGGGCATGGGCGATGAGCTCCGGCACGGTGCGCGCCGGGACCGAGGGGTGGACGTGCAGGATGAAGGAGGTGCGGAACACCATCCCGATCGGGTCGAGTTCACGCCCGGGCTCGCGCGGCGGCAGGTTGGGCTGCAGCGTCTGGTTGATCGCGAGCGTCGTCGTGCCCATCAGCAGGGTGTAGCCATCATTGCGCGCCCGCGTGACGGAGGCGGCGGCGACGGACGTCGCCGCGCCGGGGCGGTTGTCAACCACCGCCGGCTGGCCGAGTTCACGCGCCATTCGCTCCGCCACCACGCGGCTGGTGATGTCGGTGACGCCGCCGGGCGGATAGCCCTCGACAATGGTGACGGCACGCGTCGGCCAGGCGCCCTGGGCGCGCGCGCCGGAGGGCAGCAGAGCAAGGCCGAGCGGCGCGGCGAGCACTGCGCGGCGCCGGATGGCGGCAAGGGCGGGCATGTCGGACATGGTTGCGTTCCCCCATGGACGATGGCCTTGCGCCCCGTCCTTCGTGTTCGTGGACGCAGGATGGGCGGCTGGCGCCTTCACGGAAATTGAAAAGTTCTGGTGAGAGCCATAGGCTGGGATTATGGCCATCACCCTTCGCCAGATGCGTGCCGCCGTTGCGGTCGCGCGCAGCGGCAGCTTCGGCCGCGCCGCGGCGGAGCTGCACATCTCCCAGCCCGCCCTGACCGTGCAGATGCGGGAGCTGGAGCAGGAGCTCGGCCTGCGCCTGTTCGACCGCGGTGCGCGCGGGGCGGAACCGACGCGGCTCGGCGGGGAGCTGGTGGAGACCTTCGGGCGCCTGCTGCGCGAGCTTGACACCGTGGTGGCCGGCGCGCGGGAGAGCGCCTCGCGCCGGGCGGGCCTGGTGCGGCTGGCGGTCCTGCCCTCCATCGGCACCACGTTGCTGCCCGCAACACTCGCCGAGTTGCGGCGGAGCAGTCCGGGCATCCGCGTCCAGGTCCATGACGCGGTGGCCGGGCGCATCCAGCGCCTGGTGCGCGACGGCGTCGTGGAACTCGGGATCTGCCCGGAGATCGACCCCGATCCCGCCCTGGTCGCGACGCCGCTGTTCGAGGATGCGCTCGTCGCCGTGATGCCGCGCCGGCACCGCCTGGCAGCGCAGGGCGGGGTCACGCTAGCCGCGCTGGCGACGGAGCCGCTCATCCTGACCGACCCGGAGAGCAGCGTGCGCGCGCTGTTCGAGCGGGGGTGCGCTGCGCGCGGCATCACCGTCTCCGCCGCCTATGAGGCGACCTACATCTCGACCGTGCTGGCTCTGGTGCGGGCCGGCCTCGGCGTCGGCGTGCTGCCCGCATCCTCGGTGGAGGCGGGGGCGGACCGGGCGCTCGTCGCGACGCCGGTCACGGACGCGGACCTGGGGCGGCGCATCGTGCTGGTGCGCAGCGCCGGCCGTTCGATCTCGCCGGCCGCGGAGGCCTTCGTGGACGCACTTGCGGTCGGACTGCGCGCCCCCGTCGGCGGCGAGAGGCAGGCATAGGCCACCGCTGACGCCGCTTCCAGCAGCCCGGCAAAGCTTCAGCGCCAGCTTCCCGCAGCGGAGAAGCTGGCGCTGTTGCCGCGTCAGGTACCCGGGTTGAACCACCCGCCGCGCCAGTCGATCGCGCCCACGCCGAAGTCGAACAGGACGCTAATCTCGATCCCATCCACGCCCTGGATCGGATTGGTGCCAATGCGCGGTGCCTCGGCGCCGTCCAGGTAGCCATAGACGTAGACCGGCGACGCCTGCTGGTGCGCAAAGAGATACCAGCGGTTCGCCGGGATCAGCGGCTCCACGATTGGCTCGATCATGCCGGCGTAGATGTTCTCCCTGCTGACCTGATCGGCCGCCACCGGCACAGTCAGCTGCCGTGCCGGCATCTCGAGGTTCGGCCCGACCAGGAGCCGCATGTGCTCACCGATCGCGATCGGGATCCCGTCGAGGCTGCGCTGCCGCATGATCGCCGCTCGTCCGGCCGCGAGCGAGGTGATGTCGAGCGCCGAGCCCGCCGCCGCCTTGTTCGCGCGTGCGGCGCCGGTCGAGAACACGGGCGCGTTGCCGGTGACCAGCGTCGGGCCGTCGCCGTTCGCGGCGTTCAGCACGGCATAGGCGATGGCGTTCTCGAAGTCGGCGATGCGCCGGCCGATCATCGCGCCGAAGTCGGTGAAGGCGCCGAGGTCGTCATTCACCAGCATCTGCCGCGTCACCCGGAGCCAAGCCGTCTCGCCCCAGAGCACCGCCTCCGGATCCGCGCCGAAGTGATCGTCGCTGGCCTGCTGCAGCTCGGTGAGCAGGGCATCGAACTCCGCCTTCTTCGCCAGGAAGGCCTCGAGGCTCCGCTGCTGGTTGGCTTCGCGCTTCGTCATGGTGGGCTCCGTCGTCTGCATCGCGTGACGGACCATTCGCGCTGTGCCGCGCGCGAGCCAAGCGGGATCGAGCGCCATGCCGCTGCTATCAGGGGTCTGTCTGATGATGTCCCGAAGCGGGCAGAAGCCGTGCCGCGGCTCGACGGCCTGAGGACGGCGTCAGCACCCCGGCCAGCAAGGGGTTCGGCTCGACTTCCCGCCGCTGGGAAGTCGAAGCCGTGTCGGCGACATTCCCAGCGGTGGGAACTTCGCTGCACTGCGTGCCGCGGGCCGACGCCGGGCGTCTCCGCCACAGCGACCAGGCGGTCGTCACATGGCCGTCGCCTGCCCCTCGAACTGGTCGGCCACGTCGTTCAACAGTGCCGCGACATGCTCCTGCAGCAGCGTCTGGACGAGGTGCGGCTCGGCGCCGATCTGGGCCGCGATCTGGCCTGCCACCCGCGCTGGCCAGTTCAGCACCGTGTCGCGCATGGCGCCGGCGATCTCATCGATGCGGGCGTCCGCCTTGGCCATATCGATCAGCCGACCCTTGCTGCGATCGAGAGCAAGGCGCTGCGCTTCGACCCGCAGGGCCAGCCGGGCGATGGTCAGCCGGCCCAGCGCCGTGGTCTCCATCGGCGGCGCGATCGGTGAGCGCCCTGGCCGCGCCGTCTCCACCATGTCGCGGCGGACGCGCTCGACGTCCCAGCTGCCGTCGGCCTCGCGGGCGATGCGCCCGACGCGCTCGGCCTTCTGGATGGCGGTGTGGGAGAGGCCAAGACGGCGCGCGACCTCGCGCGCCGAGGTGGTTCGCTCGGGCATGATCCTCTCCATCGGGGCAGGAGCGTTGGCAATCGGGGCAGGCGCGATGCCATGCAGGGTCGGCAACTGGCGGGGGCTGGCAAGGCCACGCAGAACGAAATCGCAATGTATGCAATCGGTTGCGAGTCGTTCTTAACGGACTGGCATCTGCTGACAACCTGGAAAAATCTTCTGACGCTAGCGAGGTCGCGCGCTGCTGCCCCCCGCATACGTCAGGCCCAGGAAGGAACCATGGCCTCGAAACCGAGGCGGGCAGGGCTTCTCGACGTACTGACAACTTACCCCGATCGGATTCCACTCCGCTACGGGTGAGTTGCACGAAGCTGACACGAATCGTGGCGCGGCTTGGCGCGAATAGTCGAAACCACCGATGCCTGTAGCGCCCGGTCCGTACCAAAGTGTTCGCTCGCGAAGTACGGATTTCGGGCAAGTGGGGTTCGAACCAGGCCAAGCGCCCACCGCGCTGAAACCGGCCATTTACCTCGGTTTTTGGGTTCCGTACTAAAACGCCCAAGTCAGGAGGTCGGGAGAGAATTGGCCTCCGGAGAGCGATTTTCGGCCGTTTCCGCGCCGGGCCAGTCAACAGGTTTGCCGGGAAAACCCCAGGAAACCTGCCACTCAGCGCGGCGTCCGGTCAGGCAGAGAGTGCGGCTCGTATGGAAACTGGCGGAGGGAGTGCGCCTGGGAACAAACAGTCTCCGCCCGCCAAGGCCGAGAATAGATTGGCTGCGTGAGTGAGGCCGTGGCCGATTATGACTGCGCGGGGTCGTTTGGTGCTTGGCTCAGCTGACTGTAGGTCGCTTCTACAGCGCCAGCTTTGCCCCCAGGCCGCCATCCACAGCGACATCAGCGCCGCTAATGTAGTGTGCCTCGTCGCTCAGCAGGAAGAGAACCGCCCGCGCGACGTCCCTAGGCATGCAAGGCCGGCCGCGGGCTGATCCCAAAGGCTGCGCCTGCGCCCAACCCGCAACCAGCGCCTCCACTTGGTCCGCGCCGGCGACGCGGGAAGCCGCTTGGCGTAGCAACGGCGTATCAACCACGCCCGGAGAGACGCTGTTGACGCGGATGCCGGACTCCGCATGATCCAGTGCCATAGCTCGCGTCAGGGCGACGAGAGCGCCCTTGGCCGCGACGTATGCAACCCCGTTCCGCTTTCCAAGATGTGCCTGCACGGAGGCGAGCAGTACGATCGCGCCGCCCGCAAGTGACAGCGCCGGCAACGCCGCCTTCACCGCTCTGAACGCGCCTGTGAGGTTGACATCCAGCACTTGCTGCCAGTCGGCTTCCAGCATCGTCCCGACCGTGCCGGGGATTTGGATGCCCGCTGCGCAGACGAGCCCGTCGAGCCGCCCCCACTGGTCGACCGCCACCTGCACTGCGTGATGCAGCGCTGCCTGGTCGCGCACATCTGCGGCGACAGTTACGACACGCTGCTGTCCGAGTTGCGCCGCCGCGTCACGGATCTGGACGGCATCGTGCCCAGTCAGCACCACCGCGCCACCTTCCGAGAGAAGTTCCTCAACGATCGCGAAACCGATGCCGGTGGCGCCGCCGGTCACCATGACGACGCGACCGTCGAACCTGCTCATGCGCCCGTCCTCCCCTCCGGCAGTCCGAGCACCTCAAGATCGATCGTCTGGATCGTGCCCGTTTGGGCCTCAGTGACGTAAAGGAGTCCGGGCCGGCGCGGATCGAAGCAGAGATTGGTCGGTATCAATCCCTCCGCAGTGTCGATCCGCGCGACCGGCTCGCCGAGCGCGTCGAAGACGCGCACGCAACCTGCCAAGGCGTGGCAGACAAAGAGCCGCCCTGCACTGTCAAAGGCGATGCCGTCCGGCCCACCGCCGAGCGAGCCGGAGAGTTGGATCACATGGCCGAGCTTTCCAGGCCCGCCATCGGGCCGCAGCATGACGCGCCAGATCGCGTTGGCCTGCGTCAGCGCGATGTACAGCATGCCACCAGCCGGCGCGAAGGCGAGGCCATTCGGGCTCGGTAGGCCCACCGCCATCAGGTCGAGGCTGCCGTCACGCGCCAGACGCAGCACACGGCCCTCGGGCCTCGCGAGATCGGAGGCGCCTTGGTCGGTGAAGCAGATATCGCCTCCGGGCGTGAGCGCGAGATCGTTGACACCAAGCAACGCCTCGCCGCGGAAGCGGTCCACCAGCACCTCGAAGCGGCCCGCCCCGGGCGCTAGGCTCAACAGGCCGAGGCGGTTGTCGGTTACATAGGCTGTGCCGTCGGGCGCGAGCTTCAGGCCGGTCGGCCAGCCGTCATGCTCGACGATGACCGACCAGGTGCCGTCGGCGTCGAGCCGGAGAAGCCGCCCGTTCGAGATATCGACACACCAGAGCGACCCGTCCGGCGCGATGGCCGGCCCCTCCAGGAAGCAGTCGGCCGGCGTGCCGTGACGGCGGAACTCAGTCCAGCCATTCGCGCAGGCGCGGCGTAGGCGATCCGGCAGCCGTGCCCGCAGCGAGAGGCGCGCGCGGATCACGGCAGCGGCACCCCGCCATGGACCAGCGCCTGGCCGCTCGCCGCGTCGAACAGATAGAGTTCCGCGCCCAGCAGCGAGAGCGGCACCATTTCACCGGGGCGCAGCGGCAGGTCTGGCCCAGCCTTACCACAAAATTCAGCGCCATCGGTTTCGGCGAAGAAGATCTGCTCGGCACCGGCATGCTCCACCAGACGAAGCCTCGCCTGGCACGCGACGGCATCAGGCCGTGCGCCGAGCAGCACGCCCTCAGGCCGGACGCCCAACGCCAGCTTCCGCCCGGCAAAGCCCGCCCAGGGCCCGCCATCGGGGAAGGCGAGGCGCAGCGTGCCGGCTCGGAAGGTCTGGTGAGCACCATCCGCGATGACTTCGCCTTCGAAGATGTTCATCTCGCGATCGCCCATGAAGTTGGCGACGAAGAGGTTCGCCGGTCGGCGATAGATCTCCATTGGTGTGGCATACTGCTGCAGCAAGCCGCTCTGATAAATAGCGATGCGGTCGGACAGGCTCATCGCCTCGCTCTGGTCATGCGTGACATAGACGATGGTTGACCGCAGCCGCAGATGCAGCGCCTTCAGGTCATGCCGCATCCGCAGTCGCAGACGGGCATCAAGGTTGGAGAGCGGCTCGTCGAGTAGGAATACGCCCGGGTCGCGCACCATCGCCCGGCCAAGCGCCACGCGCTGCTGCTGCCCGCCCGAGATCTCCCGCGGGTAGCGTTCCAGCAAGTGCCCGATGCCGAGCGTCTCCGCCACCGCGGCGACCCGCCGCGAAATCTCCGCCGTGCCGAGATTGCGGCCGCTGGCCCGGAGCGGAAAGGCCAAGTTCCGCTCCACCGTCATATGCGGATAAAGCGCGTAGTTCTGGAAGACCATGGCGATGCCGCGCTGATCTGGGCTCACATCGGTCACGTCGCGCCCGCCGATCAGAATGCGGCCCGCATCGGGCGCCAGAAGACCGGCCAGGATATGCAGGGTGGTCGTCTTGCCGGAACCGGAAGGGCCCAGCAGCGAGACGAACTCACCAGGCTCGATGCGCAGATCCAGGCCGGCGAGCGCCACGCTTTCGGCATAGCGTTTGGCGATGCCGCGCAGCTCGATGCCAGCGCCGCTCGGCGTGTCCTGTGCGGTCATCCCTTCACGCCTCCGCCCGTCATGCCGGCGACGAAGTAGCGCTGGAGCAGGATAAACAGGACCAGGATCGGCACCGTCGCCACCATCGCCGAAGCCAGCAGTGGACCCCATTCACGCCCGTAGAAGCCAAGAAAGTTGTAGATCGCGATTGGCAAGGTGCGCTTCTCCTCTGACGATAGCAACGTCACCGCCACGACGAAGTCGTTCCAGGCGAAGACGACGACGAACAGGACCGCAGCGACCAAGCCCGGGCGCGACAAAGGCAGCACTACCCGCCAGAGAGTCTGGAAACGGGAGTAGCCGTCCATCATCGCGGACCACTCCAGTTCCTCCGGCAGGCTCTGGAAGTAGGTGGCGAGGATCCAGACGGCGATGGGCAGCTGATAGGCGGTGTAGACCAGCACCAGGCCGAGATGCGTGTTCATCAGGCCGATGTCGGCAATCAGCGTGTAGGTTGGGATCAGTAGCGAGGCGACGGGGATGCTCATCACCGCGACGATGACGATGATCGCCGCCGTGCGTCCGGCGAAGCGGTAGCGCGCCAGGGCGTAAGCAGCGGGCGCGCCCAGCAGGACGCAGAGGATGACCGTCCCTGCCGAGACAAGGAGGCTGTTGCCGAGGAAGCCGCCAATGCCCGCCTGCCAGATCGCATGGTAATTTTCGATGGTCGGCTCTGCTGGCAGCAGGCTCGGCGGAAAGCGGATGATCTCCCGCGGCGTCTTGAAGGAGCTCGACAACCCGAACAGGATCGGGAACAGAGCCGCCGCGGCGAGCAGCAGCGATACCACCAACCGCAGCACGCCGCGCGAAAGCCTAGCCATGCGCGCCGCGCCCCCGCTTGCGGAACAGGAAGAGCATGATGGCGACCGCGGCGATGTTGAACAGGGTCAACACTACCGCCATCGCGTTGGCGCGGCCGAGGTCGTAATCCTCGAAGCCGACGCGGAAGATGCGCAGCGCCACCGTCTCCGTCGCGCTGTTCGGCCCGCCGCCCGTTAAGATCAGCGGGAAGGTCAGCACGTTGGCGAAATGCAGCAGAAGGCGCGCGCAGGTGATGACCATCACCGGCCGAAGCAGCGGCAGCACGATCTCGAACAGGATCCGCATTGGCCCGGCGCCGTCCATCCGCGCCGCTGCGATGAGGCTCGGCGGAATGCTGCGCAGCCCCGCCAGCAGCAGCACCATTGCGAAGGCAGAATCGCGCCAGACGCCATTGGCGATCAGGGCGGCAAAGGCGTAGTCCGGATCGCCGAGTATGGTCGGCACATCCAGACCGACCCAGGCGCCGGCCAGCGGCACCAGCCCTGCATCCACCGAGAGCAGCCACTTCAACAGCAGAGAGCCGACCAGCATTGCGACCACGTACGGCACCAGCACCACGGTGCGCATCAGCACGTTGGTCGCCGCATCGCGATTGAGGAACAGCGCGAGCGCGAACCCGACGCCGAAGGTCAGCGCCAGGGTAACCAAGCTGAACGAGGCGGTTACCAGCAGCGCATTGAGAAAGCCGGGATCGGATATGATCCCGAGGTAGTTCTCGAGCCCGATCCAAGACTGCAGCTGGAAGAACCGCACCCGATGGAAGCTGTAGTATAGGCTGCTGCCGAGCGGCGCGAAGACGAACACCACTTCGATCAACAGTGCTGGAAGCAGCAGCATGTAGGCTGTGCGTGACGCCGAGCTGTGCATGCCGCCCTCTTCCGCCTCCCTAGGCCGCTATTGCCGGGCCCGCGTCGCCGCTTCCGCCTCGCGCAGTGCCTGGAGTGCGGGCACATTTCCGAGGACGACGCGCTGGGTCGCGCGGTTCAGGTCGGTGAAGGTGCGCGCAACGTTGCAGTCCGCCGGCAGCCAGACCTCGCTCTCCGCCCACATGCTGGCGAGGCCGCGAAGCGAGTCGTACTTTGCCTCGCGGAATTGCGGCTTCTCAGCGACCGACCGGAACAGCGGCACCAACCCGCCCGGCTCGGTCCAATATTCCATCGCCTCGGGACCGCACATGTAGTCGACGAAGCGGGCGGCAGCCTCCTGCCGGCGGGAGTTGCGGGAGATCGCGGCGAACCAGCCGGACATGTATTGCGGGCCAGGCTTCGCGGCATCGAAGCTCGGCCAGGGCATGATCATGAGTTCGGAAGCACCCCAGGGCGCGCGGTCCACCACATTGCCAAAGCGGCCATTGCCACTGCTGGCCATGGCGACGCGCCCGCCGATGAACTGCTCGATCACGTCGTCTAGCGTATGCGCGAAGCTTTCCGGGCTCGCGACACGATGGCGGCGGACCAAGTCTGCTTCCATCTCCACCGCACGTGCGCCGTGCTCATTTGCAAGCAGCGGCGCGCAGCGATCGCCGAACAGCCGGCCACCCTGGCTGCCCATCAATGCGTTCGCGGCGAACGACATGGTGGTGCGATCTGTCGAGAGCGGCAGGCCGGTGCCCCAGCGCTCCACACGGCTGCCTTCAGTTCGCTGCATGCGGGCGGCGGCGCGGGCGAAATCGTCCCATGTCTTTACCGAAGCCGGGTCGATGCCGGCCTCGCGGAACAAGTCACGCCGGCTGAACAGCACGATGGAGAGCGCCATGATCGGCAGGGCGTGCTGGCGTCCACCCTGCTTCAGCCACTCATTCGCCGCCGGCAGCACGATGTCCTGCTTCAGCGCCGACGACCATTTATCGGTCACGAGCGGACCAAGATCGGCGGCGACGCCGGCATTCACCAGCAGCCCCATGTTCTCGCCATTCACCCAGCCGATGTCAGGCGCGTTGCCGGCCCGGTGCGCCATGACGAAGCGCTCGGCGAGCGTGGACCAGACCTGGCTTTCCACGCGGATCCTGATCGTTGGATTCTGCGCCTCGAAGCGATCGATGATGAGTTTCAGCGCACGGTCGCGTGGTGTCGTCCCTGTCGGGCTGAGGAACGTCCACATAGTGAGGACCTCATTGGCCCGCGCAGCCTTGGTGCCGAACAGGGCCGGCGTGGCCATGGCGGCGGCCGCGAAGGTGCGGCGCGTGAGCCGAAAGCGGTCGGTCATTGGTTTCCTCCCTCCGGACCAGCACTGCACACCGTGAGACTGTGTCCTGTCGGGGATGCTGGCCTCCCAAACAGTCGACAGTTTAATATTACGGTCGACAAAAAATCTGTCAATCAGATTCCGGACGCCGGCGCTCCAGGGCGCCGCGTGGATTTCGGGGGTACAGGCGCGGCGACCAGGTGCGTGCGCAGCGCCGCCAGCGTCTCGCGCGATGAGCGGCGGATATGCTCGGTCATCGCTGCCTCCGCGGCATCCGGGTCGTTTTGGTGGAACGCGTGGAGCACCCGGCGGTGCTCGTCGTTGCGCTCCGGCCGGAACTCCGCTTGGGAAGCGGCGACGTATCGGTAGCGGGCGCTGCGAGTGCGAAAGCCAGCTAGGCACTCCTGCAGAGGGCGGTTGCCGCAGGCATCGGTCACCATCTGATGGAACTCGGCGCCGCAGCCCAGTGCACCGAGATAGTCTCCTCGTGCCGCGGCGGCCTCCATCCTGTCGATGTTCTCGCCAAGCTGCTGAAGCTGCCGCCCTGTGAGGTTGCCGGTGGCCAGACGCGCGGCCAGGCCTTCCAGCGTGCCCCTGACCAGGAACAGCTGCTCTGCCTCGTCGAGGTCCAGCGGGCGTACAAAGACGCGACCGGTTGCGGTTCGCTCGACGAAGCCCTCAAGTTCAAGCTGTACCAGCGCCTCCCGGATCGGACTGCGACTGGTCTGGAATCGCTGGGCGAGCTCCGGCTCACTCAGTCGTTCGCCGGGTCGCATCTGACCGAGGAGGATCTCGGCCCGCAGTTCGTCGGCGGCGCGTTCCTGAAGTGCCACTGTCGCCTCGCTTGCTGTTGTCGTGATCAGGGAACCGGCGCGTCGAAGCGGGCCAAGGCCGCGGCGCCGTGCAGCACCTCGATCCGCAGCCGGTGCTCGACTGTCTCGCCAGGAGCGAGGTAGCGGATGGCGCCCGCGGCCTCCAGCACGGCGCGCTTTGCGGCTTCATTGGTCGCCGGCTCGATCGCCAGCACCTGCATCCCTTGGGCCATATTGCGCCAGATCTGCAGGTGCGGAAGCGACGCGGCATCCCAATCCAGCGCCACGCCGATCCCACCGGCCAGACTTCGATTCAGGATGCCCGCCCGCCGTGTGCCGCCGGGCGCTGGCGGCGCCTCATACAACTCGTCACCGGCCTCCTCCGGGGCGGCGGTAGGGCCACGCAGCACCGAGGCGAGCCCGGCCGCATCGGGCAAGTACACTTCTGTTTCGCGATCAAGGAGGGGGAAGCCAAAGTTGAGATGGTAGAGCTGGACGAATGGCGTCGGCCGGAAGCCAAGATTCTGAATGCGGTCCTCGATGAGGATACTGGTGCTGCCGAGCGGCACTGCAATCCGCCGGCGCAGCGCGAAAACCTCGCCATAGAGCATCGTCTGGCGCAGCTCCGCTTCGCACCACAGCGTGCAATCATCGCCCTCCCAGACCTCGCCCTGGCCGAGCAGCTTTGCGGGAGTCTGCGCTATCCGGCCATGCAGCGGATAGTGCTGCGTCGGACGGCGCGGCCCGAAGTGCGCGGCCGACCCTTCCGCCGGGCCGCGCACATGATCCAGCCCGCAGGTCACCATGAAGCCGTCGAGCGAGCGCAGCATGCCCGCGCCGCCATCCTCGTCGTCATGATGCAGGAACGGCGAGCGGAAGCCGTTCGGCGAACGCCAGCCGAGCGGCACGCCGCCTGACGTCAGAGCACCGATGTCGAAGCCGCGATCGACAAGCACCCGGAGTTCGAGCCCCCCGCCGGAACGGATGTCGAGATGCCGTCCAGGCCGCTCAGGTCCATCGGCAAACTCGCTCAGCGTGATCCCAGCGACCTGCTCAAGCCGACCGACTTGGCGGAGCAACTCCCCACGCGACATGCGACGGCCGAATAGGAATGGCATGCGGCAGGATCTCCATGTCGACAGCCGAACGGAAGGGCTCGCCTGAGATGCAGCTTAGCCTTGACCAGGGATAATTGTCGACCATACAGTTACCCTGTCGACAGAAACCGAAGGGCGCCCGACCGATGCCGCGTATCACTGACGTCACCTGCGTCTTGGTTTCCGAACGTCTACCGGCGGAATGGGCGGCTGCGCATGGAGTCAGCAGCAAGCGGGACGAGGCGCTCGTCTTTATCACCACCGAGGATGGCCGTGTCGGCGTTGGCGAAAGCTATCATGCCTTCTCGCCCGGCACGATCCCAGGGATCGTCGAAGGCCACATCCGGGAGATCCTGGTCGGTCGGGATTCGTCCGAGATTCAGCTGCTGTGGGAGGAGGTGTTCTTCTCCACGGGCCAGCTCGGCTCGGCGGCGGTGGCAGCAATGTCCGGCGTAGACATAGCGCTGTGGGACCTGCTCGGCCGTCGGACCGGCCTGCCCGTCGCCACGCTGTTGGGCGGCGGAGGCGTGGACCTCGTGCCTGCATATGTCGGCTGCATGTGCCTCGGCTTCCAGGATGCGGCGTCGCTGCGGGAGGAGGTGAAGCTCTATCTCTCACAAGGCTACACCGCGATGAAGCTGCGCGGCGGGAAGGATCTGGAGGCGGATGTTGAGGCCGTCGCCACCGCGCGCGAGGTGGCGGGGCCGCATGTCGACCTGATGATCGACGCGAACTCCGCCTATTCGCCGCCCGAGTCCCTGCAGCTTGCAAAGCGGCTGGAGCGCTACGGCACTTTCTGGTTGGAGGATCCGTTCGATTTCAGCGTGAAGTATCATCACGCCGACATGGGGTGGCTGCGAAAGGCCTCGCCGGTGCCGATCTGCTCCGGCGGCAATGTCTATACCCGTTTCGACGTTCGGGCGCTGATCGATGCTGGAGGCGTGGACTACCTCACCCCCGATGTCTGCAAATGCGGCGGCCTGTCGGAAGCGATGCGCATCGCCGCCCTGGCAAGCGCCCACAACATCATAGTCGCGCCGCACACTGTTGTAGGTATCGGGACGGTCGCCGGCGTGCACTACACCGCGGCGATACCGACGCATGTCCGCGGTCACATGGAATGGGACGCCTCGGTGGTAAACCCGCTCCGCGACGAGATGTGCCGCCCAGCTCTCTCGATTGTTGATGGCTGTATCGCTGTGCCGACTGGGCCGGGCCTCGGGGTTGAGGTGCCGTCGGCGGCTATGCTAGAGCGCTTCTCGTTTATCCCTGGTCGAGAGATCTCAATGCCGCCGCGCCGGCGGCGCTGGGATCCGGCGCTCAGGAATCCGGCACGCCAAGTGCGTCGCGAGCCGGTGACCACCGCCGTCAAATAGACATCACCGGCTCAGGGTTGCGGCGCCGCGGCAGCCCCCGCTATCAGCTACTTGCTGCTCGCAGAACACCCGCTCCGCGAGGGGTTCGGTCTCACAGTAGCGCTGTCTATCAACCCGCCTTCCGCTTCACCACCTGCACCGCCAGAGGTGCAGCGGCCAGATCCACCGTCGACGCGCTGACATTCCGCGCTGTGACCCGCACGCTGTTGTTCGACCAGACATGGCAGTCGAGCACGAAGGCGATGCTGCTGCTGTCCAGCGAGGCGTCCGCGAAGTCGCCCCGCCGCGCGCCCGGCACCGAGACGTCGACGTTCGCCGTCGCGCCCGGCGCAAGGCTCGGCAGGTCCCAGTTGGTCTCCAGCGTCAGCGTTACTGCGGCTCGCCGCTATGCGCGAGCATCCTGGGGTCGATGACGGGCTCATACCATCGACTTGCGACCGCCATCCAGCGCGTGATTACCGCCTGTAGGCCGGGTTCATCGGCACACAGGTGGAAGGTGTGGAGGCGGTTAACGATGTCGCGCATCAGAGCGCGCATCTCATCATCATCGATGCGCGAGACGTTGGGCCAGGGGATACGTCGGCCATCTGTATCCACGACGAAGACGTCTGAGTAGTCGCCCGTGCGCGTGGTGGGGACCTGGCCGGCGTGCAGATCCTCCAGTTTCGAGTTCCGCACGCAGATCACAGCCATAATCTTTGCGCGGCGCGCTGCGACGCGCTGTTCGTCGTTCTTGCTCATGGGCCTGGGTTCTGGTGCGCGACCGCTACGACGACGGTGGCATCTCTGGCGGGACGTTGGAACGCCCCGCCTTGAAGCGCCTCGTCGCTGACATCCAGGAGGGCCTGGTCGATGTGGTGGTGGTCTACAAGATCGACCGCCTGAGCCGCTCCCTGGTCGATTTCACCAAGCTGGTCGAGGTGTTCGATGCGAACAACGTCACCTTTGTTTCTGTGACGCAGAGCTTCAATACCACCACCAGCATGGGGCGGCTGACACTGAACATCCTGCTCAGCTTCGCCCAGTTCGAGCGAGAGGTCATCGGCGAGCGGATCCGCGACAAGGTCGCGGCCTCGCGCAAGCGCGGCATGTGGATGGGTGGGTACGTGCCGCTCGGCTACGACGTGCGCGAGCGGAAGCTGGTGGTGAACGAGGCCGAGGCCGCGCTGGTGCGGAGGATCTTTCAGGGCTTCGTCGAGACGCAGTCCTGCACCAAGCTGGTGCAGGCCCTGCGAGCCGAGGGCGCAACTACCAAGCGCGGACGCCCGCTGACGAAGCACGATGTCTATCGCATCCTCAGCAACCGGGTGTACCTCGGCGAGGCGGTGCACAAGGGCATGGCCTATCCCGGCGAGCACGACGCCATCGTCACCCAGCAGCAGTGGGACGCGGTGCACGCCATCCTGCAGGTCAGCCCGCGGGTGCGGGTTAATCGGACGCGGAACACGACGGCGCCGCTGCTGCGCGGGCTGATCTTTGACAGCGACGGCCGCGCCATGTCGCCGAGCCACAGCCGCGGGCGGGGCGGGCAGATGTACCGCTACTACGTCAGCCAGGCGGTGCTGAAGGGCGGCGGGACCGAGCGGCCGGCGATCCCGCGGCTGCCAGCCGGGGAGATCGAGTCGGCGGTGGTCGCACAGGTCCGCGCACTGCTGCGGCAGCCGGAGATGGTGGTCGGCACCTGGCGGGCGGCCCGCGCGACGGCACCGGAGGTCACTGAGCAGGAGGTGCTGCTGGCGTTGGAGCGCATAGAGCCGCTCTGGGACGAGCTCTTCCCGGCCGAGCGGGCGCGCATCGTGCGGCTGCTGGTGGATCGGGTCGACGTCCGGGCGGAGGGCGCCGCGGTGCGGCTGCGGCTCGACGGGCTCGGCAGTCTGGTGCGGGACCTCGCTGCCCGGGGGGCCGAGGCCGGGAGGGCGGCAGTATGAGCGACGCCGCGCAGACCCTCATCGTGGTCATCCCGCTCCGGGTGAAGCCGCGGGGAGGGCGGAAGGCGATGGTCACACCCGGCGTACTGGCGCTGGAGCGCCGGCAGGACCTCACGCTCATCAAGGCTGTGGCGCGAGCCTTCCGGTGGCGGCGAATGCTGGAGACCGGGCGCTTCGCCACTATCAACGAGCTGGCCGCGGCAGAGAAGATCAACTCGTCCTATGTCTCGCGCGTGCTGCGGCTGACGCTGCTGGCGCCGGACATGGTCGAGGCGATCCTGGACGGGCGGCAGCCGGAGGGGATGACGCTGCCGGCGCTAATGAAGCCGTTCTCGGTGGAGTGGAAGGAACAGCGCGAGGAGGCGGCCCTGAGACGCGCGGGCAGCTTCACATTCGTCGATGCGCAGTCGCATCGGTCCTGCTAGTCTCGCCTTAGCCGGTTTTGGGCGAAGGAGGCGGCATGGCACCACCACCGACGCGGCGATTCCACGTAGAAAGTGGCCCGCCAGAACTCTTCGAGCGCATCCGGTTCATCATCGGGCGGCGCGGTCCGCAGAACCTCGACTTATCGCACGACCACGCGGCGGAGAGGGCTGTCGAGCGGCGCTTCCCAACCGAGATCGTTACGCCCTTTCGGCCCGAGGAGTGGGAGCTTCTGACCGCTGAGGTCTTGCCCAGCGGGAAGTTCATGCGGACCACATGGGCGCGTGTCTATGAAGGGCAGCGCTGGTTAGTGACCTTCGCGAAGGGGGAGATCGTCGTCACTGGCTACGAGGGCGACCCGCGTCGGATGCTGCGCGGCCCGAGCATCGTTCGGGGTGGCGAGTTCTTCGAGAAGGTGGCTCGAGTGAATCGGGACCTCATGGCTGCGGAAGGCGAGGGCGCAGGAACCTAGCCGATACCTCAGCCAACGGACCACGGCCGAGAGCGCCCGGGAAGCCTGCGAATGTTGAGGCGACCCGAGTGCGGCAGGCGGCCCCCGCAACCGCCCATAGAACTGCGCAGGCTGCCGCGAACGGCTGTGTTGCACATCTGGCCATAATGGCCAATACTCGTCTTCAAGCGAGGCGAGGCTCAGCTGTGCACAAGCTAACCGCAAAAGAGGCGAAGTACGGCTTCGGCCGACTGATTGACCTCGCGCGAGCAGAGCCAGTGATCATCACTAAGCATCTGCGCCCAGTCGTCGTCGTCGTCTCTGTCGAGGAGTACGAGCGGCTCACGGCCGCCTCCGCTGTCGCAGCGTCCAATTTGCCTCCCGCGAAACGAACTCCACGGAAAGCGCCATGAGGCTCATCCGCAATTCGGGCGCGGACCGGGTACTGGACGAGTTGAAGCGGACACTGGGGCCGGGCAGCCGGCTGGACGTCGCGTCGCCGGGAATTTCGCTCTTCGCGTTCGCCGAGCTTCGGCAAGCCCTGGACGAGACCGAGCAGTG
This sequence comes from Falsiroseomonas ponticola, assembly GCF_016805305.1. Taxonomy (GTDB): domain Bacteria; phylum Pseudomonadota; class Alphaproteobacteria; order Acetobacterales; family Acetobacteraceae; genus Falsiroseomonas; species Falsiroseomonas ponticola. The sequence goes on from NZ_JAERQN010000009.1 coordinate 215,470, forward strand.
CCGAGTGGTCCTGCCCGCCGCCGACATTGTGTCGGCCGGCCTGCTCGGAAGCGACCGCGACCGGGCGGCCCGCAATCGTCTGCATCAGCGCTGGCTGGCCAGGCAATGTGCGCGCTGGATCAGAAGCAAGGTCGATGTCCGGACTGCGCCTTCTCCTCTTCCGCAGTCCGCGCTCGCGGTGCGTGGGCCGCAGGCAAACATCGGCACGATCATCACGGGCAACTGCCCCTTCACCACAGAGGGCCTCGGTGTCGTACCGGGTAACCAATTCAGCCTGATCCAGTGCTCGGAGAACGAAGGCGAGTGGGTGTTGCTGAGTGGCTGGTTTTCAGCCCTCTGGGAGAGCCTTGGCGCAAACTCCGCAAGCGAAGCCATCGCCGGAAAGCTCGACGAACTGGTCGCCGAGCTATCGCCGGCGCTGGTCTACCACCAAATCCTCGAACAGGTCTTCAGCAGCCAAGGCGGCGAGCTGGACGAAGATTCCGTCATCAAGTCTGCGACTGGCATCCGCGAGACTGCAGTTTGGAAGAAGCTCTTCCGCTTTCAGCGCGACGGTGTGGTCGGCGTCATCGATCGCTTGAACCGTTTTGGCGGTTGCATCCTCGCGGATAGCGTAGGGCTGGGAAAGACGTTCGAGGCGCTCGCGGTCATCAAGTACCACGAGCTGCGGAACGACCGCGTCCTCGTGCTCTGTCCGAAGCGCTTGCGCGACAATTGGACACTCTACAAGTCCAACGACCGCCGCAACGTCCTCGCAGCTGACCGGCTTCATTATGACGTGCTGAATCACACCGACCTGTCGCGAGAAGGTGGGCTCTCGGGCGACATCGATCTGAGTTACGTGAACTGGGGCAACTACGACCTCGTCGTGATCGACGAGTCGCACAACTTCCGGAACAAGGCCCAGCATCGCGATCGGGACACCCGGTACGACCACCTGATGAAGCGGATCATCAAGGCGGGCGTGCGGACCAAGGTGCTCATGCTCTCCGCGACGCCTGTGAACAGCCGCTTGTCCGATCTGAAGAACCAGATTGCCTTCGCGACGGAAGCCAACGATGCGGCGCTTCGTCATGAGGGCATCCCGAGCATCGAGACGACGATCCGCCTCGCGCAAACGCAGTTCAACCGTTGGCTCGCCCTGCCGGAGGCCACGCGCAAGCCCGCGCGCCTCATCGAGATGCTTGGCTTCGACTACTTCAAGCTGCTTGATCTGCTGACGATCGCACGGTCACGGAAGCATGTCGCTCGCTACTACGGTACCGAGGAGACTGGACGGTTCCCGGATCGTCTGGCCCCTATCAACGTCAAGGCCGACGTGGACGCAGAGGGCCGGTTCCCACCCATTCGCGACGTCAACAACGAGATCCGGCGCCTCAACCTCGCCGCCTATGCGCCGCTCCGCTACGTCTTGCCGAACAAGCAGGCCGCCTACGATGCGAAGTACAGCACCCGGCTTCGCGGGCAGGGCGATCGCATCTTCCGACAGCAGGATCGAGAAGAGAGCCTGATCCATCTTCTGCGCGTGAACATCCTCAAGCGGATGGAGAGCTCAGTGGCCTCCTTCGCCTTGACGCTCCAGCGGCAGCTCGAGGACGTGACCGCGCTGCTTCGCCGCATCGACCAGCGGGTCGATGCCGTGGATGAACTCGACATCGTTGACATCGACATCGACGATCCGAACTTCGAGGCACTTCTGGTCGGCCGCGGTGTCCGGGTGCTGCTGCAGGACATGGATGTGCTGCGCTGGCGCCAGGAACTGACGGAGGACCGCGATCGCCTCCAGGCGCTGCTGCGCTCCGCGCAGGCCATCACGCCGCAGCGGGATTCAAAGCTCGCGAAGCTGCGCGACATGATCGCCGCGAAGGTGCGGACGCCCATCAATGCTGGGAATCGGAAGGTCATCGTCTTCACGGCCTTCGCCGACACCGCCGAGTACCTCTACGCGCAGCTCTCCGACTGGGCACGGCGGGACCACGGCGTGCACACGGCACTGGTCACGGGGGCCGGCCGTAACAGAAGCACCTTGCCGAAGCTGCGGTCAGACCTGGCGAGCATTCTGTCTGCCTTCTCGCCTCGCTCGAAGGAGCGCCCAGAGGAGCTGGCGGAGGACGGCGAGATCGATTTGCTGATCGCCACCGATTGCATCTCTGAAGGCCAGAACCTGCAGGACTGCGACTGGCTGGTGAACTACGACATTCACTGGAACCCCGTGCGCATCATCCAGCGCTTCGGCCGCATTGACCGCATCGGCTCGGTCAACACGCGGATCCAGCTGGCCAATTTCTGGCCGAACATGCAGCTGGAGGAGTACATCAACCTGGAACAACGCGTGAGCGGCCGCATGGTGCTGCTCGACGTGTCGGCCACGGGGGAGGAGAACATTATCGAGACGCAGTCCGGTAACCAGATGAACGACCTGGAATACCGGCGGCGTCAGATGGAGCAGCTTCAGGAGCGGGTCATTGACCTCGAGGACCTGTCGAGCGGCATCTCCATCACGGACCTCACGCTCGGCGACTTCAGGGTCGAGCTGGGGGCGTTCAAGAAGTCGCATGAAGACGAGCTCGCGCGCCTGCCGCTCGGCGCCGCATCCGTCGTCACCGCACCCCCTGGGCAGGAGCATGACATCCCGCCTGGCGTCATCTTCTGCCTCCGGGCTGCAAGCGACGAAGCTCTCCAGGCGGTCGAGCCGGGATACCCTCTCGCGCCGCATTACCTGGTCCATGTGTCGGCCGATGGGGAAGTCGTGCTTCCCCACAGCCAGGCGAAGCAGATCCTCGACCGCCTCAAGACCCTCTGCGCCGGGGCGGAGGAGCCTGACAGGGCGGCCTGGGCGCGTTTCGATCAAGCGACACGCCATGGGCGGGACATGGAACCGCACCAGCGGCACCTGGCCACCGCCGTCTCTTCCATCCAGGGGCAAACCGAGGAGCGCGCTGTGGCGAGCCTCTTCACCCCGGGCGGCACCCATGCGCGGAAGGGGGAGTTCCGCGGCAGCGACGACTTCGAGGTCGTCGCCTACCTTGTGATCCTGCCACCGGGATGAGCGCCGCAGACGACATCATCGAGGCCTTGCGCCTGCCGCCCGACGCGCGGCTCGATCAGCGCGTGCCGAAGAAGCTGCTCGCGGAGCAGGGGGCGCCTACGGCCGCGGATCGTCGGGCCATCCAGGAGGGGATCGAGGAGCTGGTCTGGGTGGCCGCGCTGAAGCCGGCGGGTATCGGCATACCTGCCTATCGCGACGAGGAGCGGGAGTACCTGGAGATCGCGGTACTGCGGCTGGGTCTTCGCGCGACGGCGCGGCGCCCCCGAATCACCGAACTCGTGCACCGAGCGATTCCGTATCCGGTGCTGCTCCTAGCTGAGCAGGGCGAAGCGACGGAGATGTCGACGGCGGGCAAGCGCTGGTCGCAAGGCGAGGCGGGGCGGACAGTCCTGGACGGTGCTCCCGTGGTCGCATCCGTCGCGCCTGTAGCGGACGCGGCCGCCTTGTCAGGCTTCCACGCGGCCTTGGCACTGGATCTGCAGCCGCGCGGTTCCCTGCGCGCTGCCTATGAGGGCTGGGAGGAGACGCTGGTCGCGCTGCAGGCCGCGAGGCTGTCGGGCGCTTTCCGTCTCTTGCCGGCGCGCGACGCGATGTTGGCAAGGCGAGCCGCGCTTGCCGAGCATGCCCGGCTCAACGCCGAGGTTGCCCGCCTGCGGGCCGCCGCGGGACGCGAGAGACAGATGGCGCGGCGCGTTGCCGCGAACATGGACATCCAACGTCTGGAGGCGGCTCTCGCCGCCGCTCGGGCACGACTGTGACGAACGAGGCAAGCATGAAGAAGCTTACGGCCGGAGATCCCGAAACCAAGAGCGCCGACATCGTCGGCTCCAACATCGAGGCATTGCGGAGCCTTTTTCCGGAGGCTTTCGGCGAAGGCGGGGTCGACTTTGAGGTGTTGAAGCAGCTTCTCGGCGCCGCAGTCGACGAGCGGGACGAGCGCTACGGACTCAGCTGGCATGGAAAGCGTCGCGCAAGACAACTTGCCCTCATTCCCTCCTCCGGGACGCTTATCCCCTGTCCAGAAGAGAGCGTCGGGTGGGATTCAACACAAAACCTAATGATTGAAGGCGACAACCTCGAGGTTCTAAAAATTTTGCAGAAGAGTTTTGGCGGAAAAGTAAAAATGATTTACATAGATCCGCCGTATAATCGAGATGCGGATGTGATCTACAACGATGATTTCACTGATCCGGTCAAAAATTATCAGATGCTCACTGGGCAGATTGCGTCAGACGGTCGAAAATTGACAAGTGCCGCTGAGGCGTCTGGTCGATATCACACTGAATGGCTGAACATGATGTTCCCGCGCCTGCGCGTGGCGCATTCCCTATTGCAAAAGAATGGGGTTATATTTTGTAGTATTGATGACGCCGAAGTCGCCCATCTGCGCATAATGATGGATGAGATATTCGGGCAGGAGAATTTTGTTGCTGAACTAATATGGGAGGGAGCGAATAAAAACGACGCCCGCCAAGTCGGCGTGTGTCATGAGTACGTTCTTATCTACGCCAGGAATCGGGAGAGCGTTGAACGAGAGTGGGGTTTGAATAAGGAGGGTGTCGAGCCCGTCTTGCGTGAAGTCGCGCGCCTGAAGAAGCTCCATGGTGCCGATCACGAGACAGCGTCAGCCGAATTGGCTGGTTGGTTTCGCGCCAACAAGGCCAAGCCCGCTTTCGCAAATCGACGCTTTCGTAACATTGACGACCGTGGGGCATACAAGGAAGACGATCCGACCGCTCCAGGCGGCCGGAAATTCGAGTTGCGCAATCCATTAAACGGTAAGGTCATCCCCCTCAGACCAAATCGCGGGTGGAGTTTCGATCAGGAAGAATTCAATCGCCTAGTCGAGGAGAAACGCATCACCTTCGTTACCGAGACTACAATCATGGTGCGCCGTTATCTGCACGAGACTGATAAGCTAACACCGCCGAGCGTTTTTTATCAGCCGGCGCGCTCAGCATCAGAGCGTCTAAATCGCCTCATGGGGGCGGCAGTCTTTGATTACCCCAAGGACGAAGCCATAATCCAGAAATTCGTGCAGATGGCGTGCGGTGACCAGTCCGGATCCATAGTAATGGATTTTTTTGCCGGTTCAGGCACCACCGCACATGCGGTTTTAATGCAGAACGCTGCGGACAGCCTCGATCGTAGATTTATATTGGTGCAGCTTCCGGAGATGCTTGATGAGAGTAGGCCTGAGCAGAAGATTGCGGCAGAGTATTGCCTTGGCCTTGGTAGGCCGCGAAACATTGCGGAGCTTACTAAGGAGCGCCTGAAGCGATCCGCGGCCTCCATCACTGCTGCCAGCGGATCGTCGCCCAACGACAATGGATTCCGCGTCTACAAACTTGCGCCCTCTAACATCCGCTCTTGGCAGCCGAACGCTTCCGATCTTGAGGGCACACTCCTCGCGAACGCGGAGCATCTGGTCCCGGGGCGAACGGAGGCGGATGTCCTGACCGAGCTTCTGCTGAAGCTCGGCCTCGACCTCTGTGTCCCGATCGCCCGACGGGAGATGGCTGGCAAGACCGTCCACTCCGTAGGTGGTGGCGTGCTCATGGTCTGCCTTGCAGATGGCCTGAACCAGCAGGTGGTTGAGGCCCTTGCGCACGGCATCGTTTGCTGGCGCCGAGATCTGGCACCTGCGGGCGACACGCGTGTCGTCTTCAAGGACTCTGGCTTCGCGGATGACGTGGCCAAGACCAACATGGCCGCCATCCTGCAGCAGAACGGCATCACCGACGTGCGCAGCCTGTAGGTGGGGGCCTCGCAATGAAGCTGCAGTTCGAACCAGACCTCGATTACCAGCTCGCCGCTATCGAGGCCGTTTGCGACCTGTTCCGCGGGCAGGAGATCAACCGCACCGAATTCACTGTGACGCGGCGTGCACTGCCTCCGGGAGATGCCAGCGGCCAGGTGGCACTCGACCTCGGTGCCTTCACCAGCGCGCAGGGCGAACTCGGACTTGTGGAGACTGAGCGCGGCATAGGCAACCGTCTGACGCTGCTGGACGAGGAGATCCTCGCCAACCTCAAGGAGATCCAGCTGCGCAACGGGCTGGCGCCGTCGGAGTCACTGACCTCCGGCGACTTCACCGTGGAAATGGAGACCGGCACCGGAAAGACCTACGTCTACCTCCGCACCATCTTCGAGCTGAACAAGCGCTTCGGCTTCACGAAATTCGTCACCGTGGTTCCCTCGGTGGCGATCAAGGAGGGCGTGTACAAGACGCTGCAAATCACCGAGGCGCACTTCCGCAGCCTCTACTCCGGCCAGCCCTTCGACTACTTCCTCTACGATTCTTCGAAGCTCGGGCAGGTACGGAACTTCGCCACCAGCCCTACCATCCAAATCATGATCGCGACCGTGGGTGCCATCAATAAGCAGGACGTGAACAACCTCTACAAGGACAGCGAGAAGACGGGCGGCGAAGCACCGATTGAGCTTATCCGCGCGACGCGGCCCATCGTCATCGTGGATGAACCGCAAAGCGTGGACGGCGGCCTTCAGGGAAGTGGCAAGAAGGCGCTGGATGAAATGCGCCCGCTCTGCACCCTTCGGTACTCCGCCACGCATGTGGACAAGCACCACATGGTCTATCGACTGGACGCGATCGACGCCTACGAGCGCAAGCTGGTGAAGCAGATCGAGGTCGCGTCGGCGGAGGTCTCCGGGGCTCATAACAAGCCCTACGTCCGCTTTCTCGGCGCTACCAGCAAACGGAACGTCGTCACCGCCCGCGTCGAGTTGGACGTGCAGCAAGGCGCGCAGGTGCGGCGGAAGGAGGTCACCGTTCATGACGGCGACGACCTCGAAGAGGTGACAGGCCGCGCCCTCTACAAAGATCACCGCATCGGTGAGATCCGCGTGGACACGCAGGTGATGGAGCTCAAGGCGCCCGGCGAGCAGCCTTTCCTGAACAAGGACCAGGCGATCGGCGACGTGGACGCGGATGGCATCAAGCGTCTGATGATCCGCCGCACCATCCAGGAGCACCTGAGAAAGGAGAAGCGGCTCGCGCCCCTGGGCATCAAGGTGCTCAGCCTCTTTTTCATCGACGCGGTGCAGCACTACCGGCAGTACGACGGTGCCGGGAATATCCTCAAGGGGAAGTATGCCCTGATGTTCGAGGAGGAATACCGTCGGGCGGCCCGCGATCCGGACTTCACCAGCCTGTTCAAGGAAGTGGACCTGACCACGGAAGCCGAGCTCGTCCACGACGGCTACTTCTCGATCGACAAGCGCGGCTCCTGGTCCGAGGTAGAGCTGAACGCGAAAGGTGAGCTGAAGAACCAGGGGAGCAGGGACGACGCAGAGCGCGCTTACAACCTCATCATGAAGGAGAAGGAGAAGCTCCTAGGCTTCGAGACCAAGCTGAAGTTCATCTTCTCCCACTCGGCGCTGCGGGAAGGCTGGGACAATCCGAACGTCTTCCAGATCTGCTCGCTACGCGAGATCGGGACCGAGCGCGAACGGCGGCAGACCATAGGCCGGGGCTTGCGTCTGTGCGTGAACCAGAAGGGCGAGAGGGTTCGTGGCTTCGAGGTGAACACGCTCACGGTGACGGCGAATGAGACCTACGAAGCCTTTGCCGACAACCTGCAGAAGGAGATCGAGGCCGATACCGGTATCCGCTTCGGCATCGTGGAGAAGCATCAGTTCGCGCGGATCCCGGTCACGCTACCGAGCGGCGAGACGAAGGCGCTCGGATTCGAGGAATCCCAGGCGATTTTCGAGCACCTGCAGCAGCAGGGCTATGTGAATGCCAAGGGCCAGGTGCAGGACATTCTGCGTAAAGCATTGAAGGACGGCACGCTGACGCTGCCCGATCGGTTCGCGCCTCACCTAGGCGCGGTGAAGGACACGCTCCGGAAGCTTGCCGGGCGCCTGGAGATCAAGAACGCGGATGACCGCGTGCCGATCAAGCCGCGGAAGGAGGTTCTCCACAGCCCCGAGTTCCAGGCCCTGTGGGATCGCATCAAGCACAGGACCACCTACCGCGTGCAGTTCGACAACGAGGCGCTGATCGCGGCTTGCGCCAAGGCTATCGAAAATGGGCCGGCCATCGCACGGGTGCAGGTCACCTTCCGCAAGGCAGATATTGCCATCGGGCAAGGGGGCGTGCAGGCGACGGAGACGTCTACCTCTGGGCCGGTCACGCTGGACGAGGGTGACATCCTCCTCCCTGACCTGATCACCGATCTACAGGACCGCACGCAGCTCACACGACGCAGCATCGTGCGAATCCTGACCGAGTCAGGGCGTCTCGCCGACTTCAAACGAAACCCGCAGGCATTCATCGACATGGCGGGAGACGCCATCAATCGAGCAAAGCGTCAGGCCCTGGTCGACGGCATCAAGTACCAGAAGCTCGGCGATAGCGAGGTCTATGCCCAGGAGCTTTTCGAGACCGAGGAGCTGGTCGGCTACCTCAAGAACATGCTCCAGGACACCAAAAAATCGGTCTTCGAGCACGTCGCCTACGACTCGGCTGGCGTTGAGCGGACGTTTGCGGAAGATCTCGAGAAAAATGAGGCGGTGAAGGTGTACGCCAAGCTCCCGGGCTGGTTCAAAGTCCCGACGCCCCTGGGAACCTACAATCCGGACTGGGCTGTAGTGATCGACCACGAGGGGACGGAGCGCCTCTACTTCGTTGTGGAAACCAAAGGCAGCCTCTTCGCGGCGGATCTCCGGGGGCAGGAGGCTGCCAAGATTGCATGTGGCAAGGCGCACTTCGCGGCGATCGCCGCGGGGCATGCTCCGGCGCGATTTGTCCAAGCCACGAAGCTTGAAGACGTGCTGGCGCAGGGCGGCGGGTGACAATGACACAGGGTCTGCAACGGGTTAGGAGCATGCGTCCTCCCCGGAGCGGGTCGATCTCCGTACCTGCGGTTTTGCGCGGAAAGTATGGAGGTCAGCCGGTTGGTTGTCGAACCGGTAACGGAGGCCGTGCGCCGTAAGCATTTGAAATGCAGCCCGTTTCGGTCGGCGTACTTAATCGGGCAAGTCGGGAGGTCCGGAGAGAATTCGCCGCCGGAGAGCGATTTTCGGCAGCCTCCGCCTTGGGCCGGTCAACAGGCCCGCGCGGAAAACCCCAGGCAACCTGCCACTCAGCGCGGCGTCAGGTCTGGCGGAGAGCACCGCTCGTATGGGAACTGGCGGAGGGAGTGCGCCCGGATTCGAACCGTCGCCGGTGCACAACGGCCTGATTGGCAAGGTCGCTGTTCGCGCTTCGCCAGGCTCACGCCAAGTGGCAGGCCACGCGCTGACCGGTCTCGCGGATGTCGACCAAGGGCGGTACCTGTTCCGCGCAGACCGGCTCCGCACGCCAGCACCGCGTCCGGAACGGGCAACCTGACGGCGGCGCCATCGGGTTCGGCACATCCCCGGCCAGGACACGCGGCGCGCGCGCCTTCTCGGTCGCGGGGTCGGGGATGTTCGCGCTCTCGATCAGTACCTGGGTATATGGATGCCGCGGCGATCCAAGCACATCCTCAGCCCGCCCGAGCTCCACGATACGGCCGAGGTAGATCACGGCGACGTCGTGCGACATGCTCGCGACAATGGCGAGGTCGTGCGAAATGAAGACATAGGACACGCCGAGTTCGCGCTGGAGATCCTTCAGCAGGTTGATCACCTGCGCCTGCACCGAGACGTCGAGCGAGGCCACCGGCTCGTCGCAGATCACCACGCTGCACGCCCGCACCAGCGCCCGCGCGATGCCCACGCGCTGGCGCTGCCCGCCGGACAATTCGTGCGGGAAGCGCGTCGCCATGATCTCCGGCAGGCCCACGCGGTCCAGCAGCGCCAGCGTGCGGCGGCGGCGTTCCGCCTTCGGCAACTGGCGCTCCAGCACGTCCAGCGGCTCGCGCACGATGTCCTCGATGCGCATGCGCGGGTTGAGCGAGGCGTAGGGCGACTGGAACACCATCTGGATGCGCGCCAGCGCCGCTTCCCGCGCCGCGCCGCGCAGGCCCAGCACATCCGCCCCCTCCAGCTCGATCCGTCCCGCGGTCGGCGTCAGCGTGCCGACCAGCATGCGCCCCAGCGTGGACTTGCCGCAGCCGGATTCCCCGACGATGCCGAGCGTGCGGCCGCGTTCCAGCGTGAAGCTGACCTGCCGCACCGCATGCAGCAGCCGCGGCTGGCGCCGCCAGCGGCCGGAGATGCTGAAGGTCTTGCCCAGCTCCTCCACCCGCAGCACCGGCGGGCCGCCCGCCGCGCTCATGCCGCGGCCCCGGCGATGGCCAGGTGGCAGGCGGCCTGGCGCGCGGCGCCGGTCGGGACCAGCGCGGGCGCTTCGGCCTGGCAGCGCGGCAGCGCCAGCGGGCAGCGCGGGTGGAAGGCGCAGCCCGGCGGCAGCGCCTGCATCGAGGGCGGCGCGCCGGGGATGGGCTGCAGGTCCTTCGCGCCCCGGCCCAGCCGCGGCACGGCATCGAGCAGCGCGCGGGTATAGGGATGCGCGGGCCGCGCGAAGATCTCCTCCACCCGCCCCACCTCGATGGCGCGGCCGGCATACATGACCAGCATGCGGTCGGCGAGCTTCGCCACCACCCCCATGTCGTGGGTGATGATGACGATGGACATGCCGAGGTCGCGCCGCAGCCGCAGCAGCAGGTCCAGGATCTGCGCCTTGATCGTCGCGTCGAGCGCGGTGGTGGGCTCGTCCGCGATCAGCAGCGCGGGGTCGAGCGCGAGCGCGATGGCGATCAGCGCGCGCTGGCGCATCCCGCCGGAGAACTGGTGGGGGTAGTCGTGCACCCGTTCCTCCGGCGCCGGCACGCCGGTGAGCTTCAGCAGCCGCACCGCGTCCTGCATGGCCGCGCGCTTCGCCATGCCGCGATGCACCATCAGCGTCTCCGCGATCTGGAAGCCGACGGTAGTGCAGGGGTTGAGGCTGGAGAGCGCATCCTGGCAGACCAGCCCGGCCTGCTCGCCCGCCATGCGGCGCCGTTCCGCCGCGGGCATCCGCATCACGTCGCGGCCCAGCAGCCGGACCTCGCCCTCCACCCGCGCGCTCGGCGGCAGCAAGCCGGTGACCGCCAGCGCCACGCTGGACTTGCCCGATCCGGATTCGCCGACGATCGCGAAGACCTCGCCGCGCGCCACCTGCATGGACAGCCCATCGACGGCGCGCACCGCGCCGCGCGCCGAGGCGAATTCCACGCCGAGCCCGTGCACCGAAAGGACCGGCGGGGCCGCCCCGCCGGTCGTTCCATCGGCCGCGGGCACGGCCTGCATCAGGCGCCCTGCCGGATGGAGCCGAGATCGACGAAGTCGCCCTGGTCCGCGGCGAAGCTGAAGCGGCGGGAGATGCCGAAGACCGACGCGGCCATCCACACCGGGCCGACCAGGTAGTTGTCGTGCAGCACCTTCTGCGCGCGCTTCCACAGCTCCTTCCGCCGTTCCGGGTCCATCTCCTGCTCGGCCTGCAGCACGATCGCCTCGTATTCCGGATGGTTGGTGCCGGAGGTGCGGCCGCTGCTGAGCGTGAAGGAGGCGGTCTTGCTGGCGTCGCCGTCGCTGAAGTCCCAGCCGATGATGAAGAAGGGGCCGGCGCTGCGCGTCACCATCATGGAGATCAGGCGCCCCCATTCCATGGTCTGCGCCTGGATGCGGAAGCCCACCGCCTCCAGCTGCGCGTTCATCGCCTGGTAGATCTCCCGGTCCGCCACGTAGCGACCGTCCGACATGAAGGTCCGCATCTCGATCGGCGGGCGGTTGGCCAGGATGGAGCGCGCCAGCGCGGGGTCGTAGCGATGGGGTTCCAGCGTCGGGTCGTGCTGCGCCACGCTCGGCGCCATCGGCGTGCCCAGCACCGTGCCGGCATTGCCGAGCAGGCCGGAGATGATGCCGCGGATGTCGATGGCGTGGTTGAAGGCGCGGCGCACATCGATGTCGTCGAAGGGCGGCTGGCGCGAATTCAGCAGCACCGTGTTCACCAGCCCCTCCGGCGTGCGGGGCACGCCGAGCGCCGGCATGCGGCCGATGCGGTCCACCTCGTGCAGCGGCAGGCGCTGGATCAGGTCCACCTCGCCGCGGATCAGCGCGTTGACGCGGGTGGAGGCTTCCGGGATGAAGGTGACGACGACGCCGGGGCTGTCCGGCTTGCGCCCCCAATAGGCATCGTTGCGGGCCAGCGTGACCGACCGCCCCTTCAGCCAGCGCACGAAGCGATAGGGGCCGGTGCCCATCGGGTTGTCGTTCAGCTCCTGCGGCGAACGCGATTCGGCATAGGCCTTGGAGATGATGTGCACGCGCCCGGCGCCGCCCAGCTGCTGCATCCGCAGGATCAGCGTGGGGTCCGGCACCTTGGTGTGCACCCGCACCAGGTGCGGGTTCACCACCTCCACCTCCCGCACGCTGGCCAGGCTGACGGTGTGCGCGCCGCCCGGCTCCATCGCGCGTTCGATGGAGAACTTCACGTCGTCGGCGCTTAAGGGCGTGCCGTCGTGGAAGCGCACGCCCTGGCGCAGCGTGAATTCCCACACCAGCGGCGAGACCAGGCGGTAGCCGGTGGCCAGCCGCGGCGTCATCTCGCCGGTGGACATGATGCGCCAGAACAGCGTCTCGTAGATGCCACCGATGACGATCTGGTCGGTGCCGTTGCCGGTCTTGTGCGGGTCGAGCCGGTCGAGCCCGGCGCTGAGCGCGAGGCGCAGGCTGGCCCCGCCCGCCGCGCCCGCCGCCTGCCCCCAGGCACGGCCGCCGGCCAGCACCGACAGCGCGCCGAGCGACATGGCGCCGCGGCGCGTCATCATCGCGATGCCGGCGCCCTCCGCCTCGTGCTGCCCGGCCTGGATTCGATCGTTCATCGCCCTGTCTCCTTCCTGTGCCTCGTCCCGTTCCTCGTGGCGCCTCAGCGGGGTCGCTGGCGGGGATCGGCGCGGTCGCGGATGGTCTCCCCCACCAGGTTGACGCTGAGCGCGAGCAGCACGACCGCGGCGCCGGGGATCACCGTCATCCACCAGGCCGCGTGCATGTAGTCCCGCCCCTCGCTCAGCATGCGTCCCCAGGTCGGCGTGCGCGTCGGCACGCCGAGGCCGACGAAGCTCAGCCCCGCCTCGATCACCACCGCCGCCGCGACCTCGAAGGTGCAGAGCACGATGATGCTGGGCAGGATGCCCGGCAGGATGTGGCGCAGCAGGATGCGGGCATGGCTGCCGCGCATCACGCGCACCGCCTCGATGTATTCCTGTTCGCGGATCTGCTGCGTCTCGGCGTAGGACACGCGCGCGAAGGGCACCCAGGTGCCGAGCGCGATGACCAGCACCACCAGCACCGCCGACGGCGTCAGGATGCCGACGATGGTGATGGCCAGCAGGAAGAACGGGAAGGACAGCTGGATGTTGGTCAGCGTCAGCAGCGCCGTCGCCGCGCCGCCGCCGCGATAGCCCGCCAGCATCCCCACCATCACCCCCGCCGTCGCGGCCAGCGCGGTGGCGCTGAAGGACACCAGCAGCGCCGGCCGCGTGCCCACCAGCACCATGGACAGGATGTCGCGCCCCAGCGCATCGGTGCCGAACCAGTGGGTGCCGTCCGGCCCCACCGTGCCGGGTGGCTTCAGGCGCATGGGTATGCGCTGCGACGCCGGTTCGAACGGCACCAGCAGGTCGGCGCCGATCGCCGCCAGCACATAGGCGGCCAGCACCAGCACCGCGAAGCCCAGCAGCAGGTTGCCCGGACGCGGCATCGGTTCAGCGCAGCCGCAGCCGCGGATCGGCCGCGCGGATCGCGACCTCCGCCAGCACCGTCACGATGGCGAACATCAGCGCGACATAGGCGACCACGCCCTGGATCACCGGGTAGTCCCGCCGCTGCAGCGAGCGGATGGCGAGCTGCCCGATGCCGGGCCAGGAGAACACCGTCTCCGTCAGCACCGCGCCGCCGAACAGGCCGCCGATCTCCAGCGCCACCAGCGCCAGCACCGGCACGCTGCCGTTGCGCAGCAGCACGCGCCAGACCACGCGGCGCTCCGGCATGCCCTTGGCGCGCGCCGCCATGATGAAGCCGGCGGGCAGCACCTCCAGCATGGCCGACCGCGTCAGCCGCGCCAGCCGCGGGAAATTCACCATCACCAGCGTCGCCGCCGGCAGCACCAGGTGTTCCGCCCCGCCCATGCCGTAGGTCGGCAGCAGGTCCAGCGAGACCGCGAAGACCTGCATCAGGATCAGCGCCATCCAGAAGGCCGGCGTGGAGGCGCCGAGCACGCTGACCACCTGCACGGAGCGGTCCAGCGCGCCGCCCTGCCGCACCGCCGCCAGCACGCCGAGCGGCACGGCAAGGGCGGTGGAGACCACCAGCGCCACCGCGCCCAGCAGCAGCGTGTTCGGCAGGTGGGAGAGGATGATGGTGCTGACCGACTCCCCGTCGAAGTAGGACTCGCCGAAGTCGCCGCCCATCGCCTTCCGCAGGTAGGTCACGTACTGCACCGCCAGCGGCGCATCCAGGCCAAGCTCCCGCAGCAGCGCCTGGCGCTCCGCCTCGGTCGCGCTCTCGGGCAGGATCTGCGCCGTGGGATCGCCGCTGAGGCGCACCAGCAGGAAGGTCACGGTCATGGCGGCCAGCACCACGACCAGTCCCAGCCCGACCTGCCGGAGGATCGCCTTCAGCACGGCGCCGCCTCACCCCGCGCCCGGCGAGGCGGCGGCATCCGACCAGGCGATCACCGCATCGACCGGCACCAGCCCCTCCGCCGTCCACATGGTCGGGTTGCATTCCACGCTGTCGATGCCGGAGACGGAGATCAGCGCCGCGTGCAGCCCGTTCAGCAGGTCCGCGACCGCGGCCGGCGGCACCGCCGGCTGCCCGCGCACCGCGCCGAAATAGTCGCGCCCGCCAAGCCGCGCGATGGCGCGGGAGACGGCTTCCGGCGTGGCCGGCAGCAGGCAGGCCGCGACATCGTCCAGCGCCTCCACCAGCACGCCGCCGAGGCCGAGCAGCCCGACCGCGCCGAGCGTCGGGTCCCGCCGCACGCCGAAGAAGAATTCCCGCTGCCGGCCGAGATCGGGCGTCACCAGGAAGCCGGCCAGCGCCCCGGCGCCGAGCGCCGCGCCGACCGAGGCGGCGATGGCGGCGGCAGCGGCGGCGGCCGATCCCGCATCGCCGATGCCGGTGCGGACGCCGCCGAGGTCGCTCTTGTGCGCGACGCCGGGCAGGATCGCCTTGATGACCACGGGGAAGCCGAGTTCGGCAGCCGCGGCGGCCGCCTCCTCCGCCGTGCGGGCGGTCAGGGTGCGCGGCACGCGGATGCCGTGCGCGGCCAGGAACGCATAGGCCCCGCTCTCGGTCGCCAGCGCGTCGCGCTGCGGGATGGCGCCGGGCACCGCGGCCAGCGGCGGCGGGCTGTCCGGCGCGCGGTCGAGGAAGGCGCCGCGCCGCCGCAACGCCGCCATCGCGGCCGCCGCCAGCGCCATGTCGTCGAAGCAGGGCACGCCGGATTCGCGCAGCGCCGTGAAGGACGGGCCCGGGCGGATCGCGAAGGGCGTGTAGTAGATCACCGGCTTGCCCAGCCGCGCCTGCATCGCGCCCGCCAGCGGCGCCGCGGTGACGTAGTCGTGCGGGGCGCCCGGCAGCAGCGGCCAGTTGCCGTAGAGCCCGTAGTTCACCACGCCGTCGAAGCCGGGATCCTGCGCCATCACCTGCTCGGTCAGCGTGGTGAACAGGCTGGGATCGGCGTCGAAGCCGCCGGTCATGTCGAGCGGGTTGCCCACCGGCGCATAGGCCGGCAGGCGCTGGCGCAGCGCATCCTGCAGCGCCGGGGAGAAGGGCGGCACCTGCAGGCCGGCGGCCTCGATCTCATCGGTGAACATGATGGAATGGCCGCCGCCGGAACCGACGATGGCGATGTTGTCGCCATGCAGCGGCGGGCAGAGCAGCAGCGCCTGCGCCACCGGCAGCAGGTGTTCCAGGTGCTTCACCTCGATCACCCCGGCTTCCCGCAGCAGCGCATCGAAGATGCGTTCGGAGGAGGAGAGGGAGGCGGTGTGCGACATCGCCGCGCGGCGCCCCGCCTGCGCCCGCCCGCCCTTCAGCACCACGATCGGCTTGCGGCGGCTGACCCGCGCGCAGGTCTCGAGGAAGGCCTGGCCGCTGCCGGGCTGCAGCCCCTCGATATAGGCGGCGATCACGCCGGTCTCGGGGTCGTCGCCCAGGTGGGCGATGTATTCGTGCACGCGGATGTCGGCCTGGTTGCCGAAGCTGATGAAGGTGGAGAAGCCGGCATCCAGCAGCGGCGACTGGTCCCACAGCGTCAGCCCGACATTGCCGCTCTGCGAGATCATGCCGACCCGCCCGCGCGCCACCTTCGCGCGGCTGATGTTCAGCCCGTGCGGCAGGTTGAACATGCCCATGCAGTTGGGGCCGATGATGCGCGTGCCGTGCGCGTTGCAGCGGCGCACCAGCTCCGCCTGCGCGGCGGCGCCTTCCGCACCCATCTCCGCGAAGCCGGCGGTGAAGACGATGGCGAAGGCCAGCCGCCGTTCCGCCACCCGCGGCAGCGTCTGCATCGTCGCCGCCGGGCCCAGCATGCTGAAGGCGAGGTCGATGTCCTGCGGCAGGTCGGCGGCGTCGGCGTAGAGCCGGCAGCCGTCGATCTCCCCCTCCTCGGTGCCGAGCAGCGAGACGGTGCCCTGGAAGCCGCCGTCGAGGATGTAGCGCAGGTAGCGGTAGCCCGCCTTGGCGCGGTTGCGCGACACGCCGAGCAGCGCGACGTGGCGCGGCTGGAACAGCCGCTGGAGGGGGGAGGAGGTCATCGTCCGGCTTGCCTCTGCGCCCTGGGGCGGCGTGTCATCTCTCGTCCCGCTTCGCGAAGAAGCCGGGCTCCGACCCCCAGCCCTCGTAGTTGGAGCGGTGGTAGCGGAACAGGTTGCGCGAATGCTGGATGGCATCGAAGCGCGAGAGGTCCATGCCCATCGCCAGCGATTCCATCTCGACCCGCACCGAGCTCGGCGGATGGCGGATGATGCGCCGGGCGATCGCCTCGGCCGTCGCCATGGTTTGGTCCACCGGCACCACCTTGTTCACCAGGTTGATGCGGCAGGCTTCCTGCGCGTCGATGAAATCGCCGGTCAGCGCCATCCAGGCGGCGGCGGTGGGCGGCACCATGCGCGCCAGCCGCGTCGTGCCGCTGATGCCGGCGGCGCCGAAGTTCAGCTCCGGGATGCCGAACTGCGCGTTCTCGCCGGCCACGCGGATATCGGTGTGCAGCAGCAGGTAGATCATGCCGTGGCCCAGGCACCAGCCGTTCACCGCGCCGATGATCGGCTTGTAGCGGCGGTGCATCGCCACGTCGTGCTCCCAGCCCGGCCGGCCCGGCGTCTCGCCCTCGTCCTGGTGGGGGAAGAGGTTCGCCTCCATCAGCTCCTGCCGGCTGCGCTTCGGGCCATAGACGTTCACGATGTCGTCGCCGGCGGAGAAGGCACGGTCATGCGCACCGGTGAGGATGCCGACGCGCGCCTCGCGGCTCACCTCGAACTCCTTCAGGCGGTGGTAGAAGTCCTTGTGGATCTGCGGCGTGATCGCGTTGACCTTGCCGTTGTCGATCACGAAGTAGGCGATCCCGTCCCTGACGCTGTACTCCAGCCCCACGGTGCGCTCCCTTCCCGATGGCTGTCCCTGAATCGATGCCGCGGTGGTGTCCGCTCCGCATGCTAGGCACCGCTCACGGCGCGACGGTAAGAGAATCTCCCTATAAATCCATAATCGCAGATTATGGAATGGGGGCGCAGCGCGCGGCTTTGCAGCACTCTTTTCCATAGTAGACGTTATCTATACATAAGCATTTCCAATGGAATTGCGGTGGCCCGGCCACGACCTGCGCGCGCCGCGACACTTGGCACACGCCCCGCTCCGGCGTGTGATCCGCCGGCAGAGCGGAGCAAAGCCGATGCAGGGAGTGTCCGAGACGATGCCGGTCGAGGTGCGCCGTCGCGCCAGGCTCGACAGCACCCTCGCCTATGGCGCCAGCATGCATGATGAGGAGGCCGCGCGCCGCCGCGGCTTCGCCGGCGCGATCATCCCCGGCGTCTACGCCCACAGCTTCATGACACAGCTGGTCGTCGCCGGCTGGGGCCTGGACTGGCTGCGCCGCGGCACGATGTTCTCCCGCAGCCGCCGCCCGCTCTACGACGGGGAGGAGGTGACCGTCGCCGCCGGACAGGTGGTGCGCGGCGCGGCGGGGCTGGAGGTCGACCTCGTCGTTCGCAACGCGGCGGGGGAGGACGCGGCGATCGGCCGCGCCACCCTGCCCGATGCGCCGCCGCCGCCACCCGACCTCGCGACGCTGCCGGTGCTGCCCATCGCCGCCGCGCCGCCGGAGATCGGGCCGGGCGACATGAAGCCGGGCATGCGCTACGGCACGCTGGACGAGGCGGTGACACCCGACTACTTCCGCCAGTCCCTGCTGGACTTCGACGAGACGGAGCCCGCCTTCGGGCAGGACGGCATCATCCACCCCGGCCTGCTGCTGCGGCTGAGCTTCCGCGACACGATGAACTCCTACCGCGCGCGCGGGCCAGGGCTGTATGTCTCTTCCGACACGCAGTTCCACGGTCTGCTGCATGTGGGCGAAAGACTGACCAGCTCCGCCATCGTGGTGGATGCCTATGAACGCAAGGGCAACCACTATGCCGAGATCGACCAGGTGCTGATCGCCGATGGGCGGCGCGTGGTGGCGCGGATGCGGCGCCATTCGATCTACGCGCTGCGCGGCTGATCGCACGGCTCGCCTTGTAAGTCGGCGTCACGGCGCGCTTTGATGCGCCCTGGGCGCCGCCGCGGCGCCGGCAGGGATCGGGGCGGACCGCGTGATCAATTTCCGGGAGGTGCAGGTGCTGCGGACGATGCTGCAGCTCGGCTCCGTCAGCGAAACCGCGCGCACGCTCAACATCTCCCAGCCCGCCGTCAGCCAGACGCTGACCGCGTTGCAGCAGGAACTCGGCTTCCCGCTGTTCGACCGCGTGAAGGGCCGGCTGCGCCCGACCTCCCAGGCGCTGAAGCTGCTGCCGGATCTGGACCGGCTGGCCGGCAACATCTCCGCCTTCCGCGACCTCGTGCTGACCATGCGCGAAGGCCGCTCGGGCTATCTCAGCGTCGCCACCGCGCCGTCCATCGCCGGCGGGCTGCTGCCGGCCGCGGTCACGCGCTTCAGGCGCATGCACCCGGACGTCTATGTCGGCATCCACGCGGGCGGCGTGCGCGACACCATGGACCGCGTGGCGCGCGGCCAGGCCGACCTCGGCATCGTGCAGCCGGCGGAAGGTAACGTGATCGTGCATTCCACCGAGCTCTGCGCGGGTACGGTGATCTGCGTGATGCCGGCCGGCCACCGCCTGCGCGGGCGGGAGACGATAACGCCCGCCGACCTGGTGCAGGAGGAGATCGTCAGCTTCGGCCCCGGCTCCGTCACCGGTACGCGGATCATGGAGGCCTTCCGCCTGGCCGGTGTGCGCTTCCGCCTGGCGATCGAAGCGAACCAGGCGGTCGTTGCCATGACGCTGGTCGCCTCCGGTGCCGGCTTGGCGCTGATCGATTCCTTTTTCCCAACGCAGCCGTATTTCCCGAGCCTCGTTCAGCGACCCTTCCGCCCGGAAATCCGCTTGAGGGTCCAGGTGGTCGTTCCGGAGAGCAGGCCGCTGTCGAAGCTGGCCCGGGAGTTCATGACAGAGCTCGAGGCAGTCGCGCCGAAATCGTAGGTCGTCTCTCCACAACCTAGATGCGCAGCGCGCGATCTGGATTCCAGGAATCATGGATTCGAGAATCGCCGCTTCACCACCTGCAGCGCCGGCGGCGCCGCCGCGAGGTCCACCGTCGAGGCGCTGACGTTGCGCGCCGTCACGCGCACGCTGTTGTTCGACCACACATGGCAGTCCAGCACGAAGGCGATGCTGCTGGTGTCCAGCGAGGCGTCGGCGAAGTCGCCTCGCCGCGCCCCAGGCACGGGAATGTCGACGTTGGCCGTCGCGCCGGGGCCGAGGCTCGGCAGGTCCCAGCTGGTCTCGATCGCCAGCGTCCGCGTCCCCGCCGGCAGCGAAGGGCAGCAGTAGAGTACCGCGGGCGCGTCCTCCGGCAGGCCGTAGAGCCGCAGCGCCTCGAGCTAGATCGGCCCGTCGAAGCCGATGATCCCGATCTGCGCGAAGGCCACGCTTCGAGCGCTTCGCTGATATGTCCTGGCGCTGCGCTTCGCCGGCTGGCATCCTCGCGTCGCACGATCAGGATGGAGCCGTGGCCATGGCCAACAACATCCCCGCGCCGAAGTCCAAGCGCTTCCCTGGCCGCAAGCCCGGCACCGCGCAGCGCGAGGAGTATCTCCGTATCTGGGATTTGGTCGACGACGATAGCCGTAAGGTGATGTTGTTCTTCGCCCGGACGGTGGCGCGCGATCAGGGCCTCGTCCCGCTGAGCACACCGTTGGTCATGACCGATCGCGTCCTGTGACATCAGGCTGTTGCGCCATGGCGTCAGCCTCCGAGCATCCGCCTCAGCACAGCAATGACGCTGCCCTCGCCGACCAGCAGCAGGAGCACGATCGCCGCTAGCACGACCTCGATCCTACCGAGCCGCTCATTGGCCTGCTTCCAGCGCTCGGCGCAGACCGCCTCATGTACGGCGAGCTTCGTAGCCACGTCGTCCTCGCTCATGGTCTGGTCCCCTGCTCCCTACAGCCTCTCGACGATCCGGAAGGCGCGGTTCAGCATCGGGAAGCTGCCGCGCGCCGCCGCGGCCTCCTCGCCGGGCTGGTTCACCGCGCCCCAGATCGCGCGCCGGTTCGTCTCCGTGCGCGTGTCGCCGGTCTCCGGGATCCACAGTGCGTCGCGCGCAGCACCGAGCCGCCTGACGAGGTCGCGGTGCGCGTCCGTTGCCTCGGCGCGCGACAGGGCCGGCAGCGTGAAGGCCGCGAAGCGCGGGTTGGCCAGCGCGGGCACGACGAACTCGGCGCCGGTGAGGGGGTTGCGGTCGCGCTGGTCGAGCACGACCCGGCCCTCGCGCACGCCGTAGGCCATGCCGCGCGCAAGCCGCCAGAGCGGACCTGCAGCGAGGATGCCGATGTCGATGGCCGCGAGGGATGCGTCGGCGACGTCGACCAGCAGGTAGCGCGCCGTCGCCACGCCGCTGCGCAGCAGGACCACGTTGCCGTTGGCCTCGTCGCCGGTACTCGCCGGCACCGCCCCGGTGTCGTGGGCGATGCCGGTCGCGTCGATCGAAGAGCCTGTGCCGGACAGCGCCAAGGCCTGCCCATTGGTGAGCCGGGCGGCGTAGACGCGGATCGCCCGGTAGAAGACCTGACGCTCGCCAGCGGTGATGTTGAGCCGGCTCACGGGCGGCATGACGACGGAGGCCGAGGCGCCGAGTTGGGTGCCGTTCTCGGCCGCGACCGCGTCGTTCGTCGCGGCCGCGATCGCCCCTCGCGTGATGACGCCGTTGGAGCGCGCGACGGCCGCCTGGAACTGGACCGCATTGGAGCGGACCACACGGTGGGTCAGGGTCACGCTGGTTGCGCTGGCGCCGGTGACACGGACCTGGATCGAGTCCACGTTGCTGCCGTTGTCCAGGCTGACATGCCCGACGAAGCCCGTGGCCGCCGTCGCAGCGGTCTGCTGCTCGACGTGCAGCGTCGCCGCGCCCGAGACCGCGACGGTGAGCGAGCCGCCGTCCACGGCGCGCGTCGCCGCCGCCGGCGTGCCCGCGGCGGGCAGGATAGGCATGGTCGGGAAGGCGCCGAGCTCGACCTGCGGCAGCGCCAGGCGGACGGTCACGTCGTGGGTGCCGGCGTTGAAGTTGAAGGCCGCGAAGGGCCGGATCCGCGCGACCGTCGCGCCGCCGGAGAGGGTCATGACCTGCACGGCGCGCTGCACAGCCAGCCGCCCCGTGCCGGGCACGGCCTGGTTCTCGAAGCCCTGGCGGACAACCGTCGCGGTGCCGGTCAGCTCGGCGATCCAGGCCTGGTGCGTGGCGATGCCGCCTGCGGCGACGGCTTCCAGCTTGGCGAAGTAGGAATGGGCAAAGGTGTTCCCGTTGGCGCCGGCGATCGCCGAGGAGTCCTCGAACCAGACATAGCCGCTGCCGGTGCCGGACGGCACGGTCCCCGTGAACCGCACGGCCACGTAGGGCATGCCGTTCTCGGTGCCGATGCCCGCGATCTGCGCGGCGACCCCGTTTGCGCCGCCGATGGCCCAGTTCGTCGGTGCCGTGCCGGGGCTGCCGATCACCGCTCCCTCGGCCCGCGGGTTCCGCACTCCGTTGGTGCGCGCCGGCTCGACCAGCAGGCCGAGGCGGGCGAGCGTCGCTGGGTCGTGCGCGATCCGCCACTCCGAGCCGGCGGCGATGGCGAGGTCGCCGGCTGCGTTGAAGACCGTCGCCTCGCCGGTGCCGGCGCCGCCGCGCGTGCCAGACCAGCCGGTCATGGCGGAGGGCGTGGCGGCGAGGAAGTCGAGCCCCACGAGCGGCGCCGCCTCGACGAGCGCCTCCAGCGTCCCGAGCCGCCAGCGCGCGGTGGAGGAAGCGCTGAGGTTGGAAGAGATCAGCGCCACGGCCTCCACGGGCGTCGCGGCGCCGAAGTCCACCAGCACCGAGGCCGCCCCGCCGGTGAAGCGCGCGCGCAGCCGCGGCTGCGGGTCGCGGAGGTTTGCGGCGGGCATGCCGGCGGCGGTCGGCGTGAGCGCGGTGAGCGCGACGGCGTCGCGGACGCGCTCGTCGTGGAGGAAGGCGCCGGGCATCAATCCGATCCTGCGAGGATGATCTCGACGCGCCGCCCGGCCAGCGCCTCGCGCCAGCCCACGACGACGCCCGAGAGGCCGGCGTCGAGGCCATAGGCCGGGTAGGCGATGCGCCCGATCTGGCCGATCTCGATCTGGCCGAGGTAGCGGTCGGTGGTGACGGCGACGAGCCGCGGCCCGCGCTCGACCCAGTCGCGCCAGCGGCCTGCGCGCGCGACCGCGGCCGCCTCGGTCGCGTAGAGGCCGGGCAGCGCCAGGCTGCGCTGCTGGGCGACGCGGCTAGTGACCAGGGTGCTTTCGGCCCGGGCGACGGATTGCGCCGCCTCGAGCCGCTGGCGGTCGGCGGCGGGGACGCTGCCGGCCATGTTGGAGAGCGGCGACCAGTTGCGGCCCCAGGCCACCTCGACGACACGCGGCGGTGGCTGGAAGGCGGCCGGCAGGGCAACGGGGCGGCATTCGAGGATCCAGGCCGCGGGGATGTCGAACTGCGGCACCGGGTCGCGCGCCAGCGGGTCGGAGAGCCGCAGCCGGCCGGTGCGATCACCGGCGAGGATAGCCCCGCAGCCCGCCAGCACGGTCTCCGCCGCGGCGAGCGCGGTGGTAGGCGTCGCCGCCTGGTAGAAGCCGATCGGGCCCGGCAGGTCGGCATCGGCCAGCGTCCAGGCGTCGGCGTCGAACTCCGCCGCGCCGAAGCCTGGGCCGAGCGAGATCCGCGCGCGCTGGCCCTCCGTGCGATCGACTGCAGCGACCGTCCCCGCGAAGACCAGCCGTGCCTGGGCGAGCGGCGTGCCGACGTCGGAGGCGCGCGGGCTGCGCACCTCGGCGAGGCGGACGGCGACGGCGCGGCCGGTGGCGGTGCCGTAGCGCGCGAGGTCGGCGGCGAAGCCGTCGCCGTCCCAGATCTCGATCGCCGCTGCGGCGAGCGCTGCGCGGCCGCCGAGGCCGAGGGCGTCCACCGCGGTCTGGCCGACCTCGACGTCGCCGAGCAGGCGCGGCGTCCAGGGCGTGCTGGCCGGCGTGTCGCCCGGCGCGCTGGCGTAGCCGGCGGAGGCGATGCGCAGCGTGCGGAGGTTGCTCGGGCTGACGAAGGCGGCCGGCAGCGTCGCCGGGGCGAGCGCTGCGGCGGGGGCGAAGGCTTCCATCGGAGATCAGCCTCCTGGTGTCAGCCGCCTTGGCCGCGGACTTCGATCTCGACGAGGACGACGACGGCGGCGGGCTGCCCGCCGGGGGTGAGGATCGGTCGGGTCGGCATGCGTCAGGCCGCCAGGATCGCATCGGGGTCGAGGCCGAGGGCCGCGAGGAAGCCGCGCACCTGGACGTCGTCCTGGGCGATGGTGCTCGCCGCCTCCCAGCGTTCGCGCAGCAGCAGCTCGGCGTCGGAAAGCTCGGCGTCGGGCCGGCCGATCTTGAGCGCGGCGCGGGCGTCGCGGAGCTTGCCGGCGACGCCGACGCGCTCGACGACGACGAGCTTGGGGATCATCGCTGGCGGCGCAGGTCCGGGGTCGGGCGGAGCGGGTGGTGCGGGCGGATCGACGATGGTCACCTCGTCCATGCCGCCGGCCCGCGCGATGGCCTCGACGAGCGGCGCCTCGACCGGCGCGGCCAGGCCGACCGAGGTGCGGTGCGCCTCCAGCGCCGCGGCGAAGTCGGCGACGCGCTGCTCCAGCGTGCCGGCGAAGCCGTCGTAGACGGCGCGCGCGATCTCGATGCCCGGCATGGCTCAGACTCCCGCGAAGAGGGCGTAGTTGCAGATCAGGGCGGGCGGCATGTTGGCGGAGCCGCCCGCGCCGGCATTCTGGATGCTGATGCCGGTGCCGGCGGGGCCGTGGTTGTGGTCGCCATTGCCCTGCACGAAGCTGCCGTCGCCGTAGTACTCCCAGGCCGCCCTGCCGTACTTGAAGACGTACTTCTCGATGAAGGTGACGGGGTTGGCGACGGGGTTCGCCGGCACCCAGCGGTAGGGGCCGTAGATTGGCGAGCCGGTCTCCCAGTCGGTCCCGTAGGTGTTGTCCCAGACCGTCTCCTGGCCGATGACCAGGCCGTGCCCGTGCCAGCCGGCGTTGCCGTGCCAGTGCGAGGGATCGTTCACGCCATGCGCGTGTACCGGCATGCGTTCGTCGCCGCCGCCCGCTCCCAGCGTCGTGCCCGCGATTCCGCTGTTGCCCGCAGTGACGCGGTTGGCCGCGGTGCCGCCGAGGTTGTCGCGCCCGAAGATCGCGCGACCGCGCAGGTCCGGCGTGCCGAAGGTGGTGCTGCCATCCCCGGCGCCGAAGCTCGTGCCGATCGCGGCGAAGAGCGCGGCGTAGGCGCTGCGCGACAGGTTCTGGCCGTTTGGCCAGACGCAGAGCGGCGGAAGCGAGACGCCGGCGATCGGGATCAGCTCGCCGACGATGCGCCCGAAGTTTTGGGGCGCGGCGAGCAGCGCGGTCCAGCCCGCGCCGGTGTTGAAGAGCTCGGCCGAGAAGCCCGGGTTCAGCGTGACGGTGGCGCCGCCGTTCACCGTCTCCGTGCCGGCGGGATCCACGACCAGGTCGGCCGTGCCGCTGTTGCGCACCAGCACGCCCATCCCCGGCGGGACGACGGCGACGGTGGGCAGCGCGAGCGTCGCCGGCGCTGCACCCGTGAAGACCACGAGGTTGCCGAGGTCGGCGAGCGAGAGCGTCGCACCGGCGGCGAGCGGGAGCACCTCGCGAGCGTTCGGCTCCAGCACCGCGAAGACGTCCTTGGTGCCGGCCGGCAGCGCGACCGGGTTCCCGGCGTTGCTGCTGGCAAGCACCGTGGCGCGGGTGAGCGCGCCGGGGCTGCCGCCGTCGAACTGGCCGTGACCGATCTCGAAGCCGGTCGCCCAGGAGATGCAGTAGAGCACGCGGCGTGCTGTGCTGCCGAAGGTCGCCTGGAAGCCGCGCATCGCCGAGGCCGCGGCGTTGAGCGCGAGCGGGCCGGTGCCGGTGGTGTCGGTCGATTGCTGGGAGCGGTAGCCGAGGATCGGCATGCGTCCTCCTTGGAAGGAGAGGTCAGGCGACGCGGCGGAGCAGCGCCTCGTTCTGCGCGGTGAGGCGGCGCAGCTCGACGAGCAGGGTGCGGAGCACCTCGGTCTGCTGCTGGCCGGTGGAGAGGATGGCGAGCTCGACCCGGTCGGTGCCGGTGGCCTGCGCCTCGAGCAGCGCGGCGAGGTTGGCGGTGTCGGCGCCGGGGACGGCCTGCCGGATCGTGCTGGCGATGTCGGCGACCAGGCCGGCGTAGCGGTCCGAGGTGCCGAGGAAGTCGCGGGCGACCGGCAGCACGCTCTGGGCGAGGCGGGCGAAGTCGGCGACCTCCTCCTGCGTCGCCCCGTCCGCGAGCGTGCCGCGGGCGGCGTTCAGCGCCTGCAGCCCGGCGAAGTAGCGCGTCTCCGGGGCGAGGCCGCCGAGGTCGCCGATGGTCAGTTGCTCCAGGAGGCCCCGCGCGGTGGACTGCCGTGCGCGCTCCTGCGCCAGCGCCTGCTGGTTATAGCGCTCGACGATGGCGAGCCGTTCTCCGGCGAGCGTCTGCTCGAGGCGGGCGATGCGGTTCCAGTACTCGGCCGTGCCCTCGAGGCCGAGCTGGAACAGCGTCTCGCGGAGCTGCCGGACCTCCTCGCGCGCGGTGTTGTCGAAGGCGGTGAGGTCCGCACCGCGCTCGTCGCCGGCGAGCCGCAGCCCGCGGGCGGTGAGGTTCGCGTCGACCGCCTGGAACCGGTTGGCGCGTTCCTCCTCCAGTCGCGCGATGCGCTCGGCGCGACGCGCATTCAGGTCGGACTCCGACAGACCGAGGTCGCGGGCGCGCGCCGTCGCCTCGTCGAAGGTCCGGTTCAGGTCCTCCAGCGCCTTGAGGAAGCCGCTCACACGATCAGGCTTGCTCAGCGTCTCGAAGACGCCGCGGACCCAGTCGACCGCGTTCAGCGCCTCCTCGAGGCCGGCGCCGCGCGCGCCGAGCGTGCCGAGGGCGGTCTGGACGTTGGCGTTGGCGCTGCGCAGGCCGCGGGTGAGTGCGGCGCCGTCGAGCTCGCGCGCGCTGCGGCTGGCCTGGCCGAAGCCGATTGCACCGCTGATCCCCTCGAAGCGCAGGTCGCGCTCGCGGATGGCGGCGTTGATGCGGTCGAGCTGCTCCTGGACCGCGGCGCGGGAGCCTGCCTCGTCCCAACGCTTGCCGCGGGCGGCGGTGATGACGAGCTGGCCGGCGTCGTTGACGCCGTAGAAGACGTCGCCGCCGGCGCGCTTGGCCATGCCCTTTTTGGTCGGGCCGAAGAGCGCCCCGCCGCCGCCGCCGATCGCGCCGCCGATCAGGCCGCCGATGAGCGTGCCGATGCCGGGGATGATCGAGCCGATGGCCGCGCCGGCGAGTGCGCCCGCACCGGCGCCAATGGTGCCGCCCGGCCCGACTGTGCCGCGGATGCCACCGACGATCGAGGAGGTCAGCATGCCCGCCCCGAAGCCCGCGGCGCTGCCGCCGAGCAGGCTGCCGAGGGTGGTGCCCATGCCCATGGAGCCGAGGGCGGAACTCGGCAGTACGGGCCCGGCGACGCCGGCCGGGAGCGCAGCGGTGGCGGCTGCGCCCGAGGAGGTCGTCCACAGCGTGGTGCCGAGCAGGCCGCCCGAGCCGGTCAGGCCGAGCGACGCGCCGAGGCCGGAGAACAGGCCACCGGAACCCGTCAGGCCGAGGCTCTCCCCCAGCCCCGAGAAGAGCGACGTACCGGCGAGGCTGGAGAGACCGGACAGCGCGCCGCCGGACGCCTCGTCCCCGCCGCCGGCAAAGGCGCCGGCCAGCGTCGGCCGGGACGTGCCGAACACCGCGTTGGCCAGCGGATTGACCAGGCCGAGCTTGGCGAGGTCGGCCGCGGCGCTGGCGAGCACCGACTTGGCCAGGCTGCCGAAGTCGAGCGCCGTCTTGCCGCCCGAGGTGAAGGCGTTGACCAGCCCCTGGCCGATCCGGTCGAAGGCGTTCTCGCCGATGCGCGAGAAAGCGTCGCGCGACTGCTGCTCGAAGCGCTCCACCTCGCGCCGCGCGTCGTCCATCGCGCGCTCGCGGGCGCGGCGTGCATCGGCCTCCCGGCGTTCCTGCTGCTCGCCCGCGCGCGCCAGCGCGGCCTGCACCGCGGCCGCGGGGAAGACGGTCTGCCCGGCCGGGGCGTTCTCGTACTCGACCTCTCGGACGTGGCGGCCGGTCTCGCGCGCGGTGTCGCCCAGCCGCTTGAGGGCGTCGTCGCGCTCCCGGTCCGCCGCGGCACGCAGGCGCTGCGCCTCCGCCGCCTCGACGGCGCCGCGCGACAGCAGGGCGTCGATGTCGCGGATCCGGGTGGCGTGCTCCTCGCGGATCCCACGCTCCCGATCCAGCGCCTTGCGCAGGTCGGCGAGGCTCGCCTCGTCGCGCCGGCGCTGGCCCTCAGCGCGCTGCCGTTCGGCCGCCTCCTGCTCGCCGAGCCGGCGCACCAGCGCCTCGCGCTCGATCTCCTCGACCTCGCGATTGAAGCGTTCGAGGTCCGCGATGGCGCGCTCGCGGTCGGCGCGAAGCGGCGCGGCCTGGCGACGCAGCGTCTCCAGGATCGCATCCTCGGGGACGGTGCGGCGCGGGTTCGCCTCGAGGGCGGCGATGCTGCGCTCGATCTCCGCTGCCTGACGGTCGGCGTTGCTCAGGCGCTGCTGCGCCGCGGCCTGGCCCGCACGCGCGGTCTCTTCCGGCGTGCCGAGGCCGACGGCGACACGCGTGCGGTCCACGGCGGCAGCCGCGGCCTGCGCGGCGCGGGCGATCGCCTGCGACAGGCCGAGGGCGCGGTCGAGGTCCGCCGCGAAGCGCGTCATCGCCTCGCCGAGGATCGAGAAGGACCGGCCCATGGTCGGCGGCAGCTTCTCGAACTCGGCGTTGATCCGCTCGCCGGCGCGGAGCAGCGCCGGCATCACCACGTCGGCGGTGAGCTTGCCCTCCTCGCCCATCTTGCGGAGCTCGCCGACGCCGACCCCGAGTTGGCGCGCGAGCGCCTCGGCGAGCGTCGGCATGTTCTCCAGGATGGAGCGGAGCTCGTCGCCCTGCAGCTTGCCCGAGGCCAGCGCCTGGCCGAGCTGCATGACGGTGGAGGTGGTTTCCGACGTGCTGGCGCCGGCGACGATGCCGGCCTGCTGCACGGTCCGGACGAGGGCCAGCACCTGGTCGTTGGTCGCACCGACCTCGCGCGCGGCCAGCGCGAAGCGCGCGAAGGCGCCGGCGCTTTCCGAAACGGCGACGCCGGTCTGCTGCGAGAGGCGATAGAGGCCCTGGTAGGCCGCCTCCGCCGCGGCGACCGAGCCGGTGGCGGCCTGCAGCCGCGCGAGGGATTCGGTGGCCTGGTCGCCGGCGCGAGCCACGGCGACACCGGCCGCGACGGTGCCGGCGGCGAGCGCGGCGATGGCGGTGGCGGCGAGGCCGGCTCCGGTGGCGACGCCGGCGAAAACCCGCTCCGCACCGCCGAGGCCAACACCCATGTTGGCGAAGGCGCGCACGGCGCCGTCCGACGCCGCGGCGAGCCCCTGCAGCGCGGGCTGGGCAGCGGCAGAGGCAGCATCGATGCGGCGGAGCGCCCGCTCGCCGCTCTCGCCCACCTGCTCCAGCGCGCGGCGCGTAGGCTCGGCGTTGTCGGCGGTGAGGCGGATCGCGATGGTGCGGGCGGCGCTGCCGCTCATGCGCGGCGACCCAGCTCGGCGGCGAGCGCGCGCGCCAGGATGCCCGGGGCTCGCCGGCGCACGGCGGCGACGTCGAGCCGCTTGCGGAGGCTGACCTGGCGCAGGAGGAAGAACATCGGGACGAACCCCTGGGCGACGACCTCGCGGGCGCGGCGCTGCTGGCCGCGGCGACGGCCGGTCAAGATCTCAGCGTTGGGCCCGACGAAGAGCCGCAGGCGCCGGCTGCGGCGCGCAATGCCGCTGGCGGCGCGCACGCGCAGGCACCAGAGCCGGACGGACGGATTGAACTTCGAGCGGACGACGAAGGCCTCGCGGCGCGCGGCCTGCATCTGGGCGGGCGTGACGCGCAGCCCACCGCGGGCTGACGCCTCCGGGATCCGGCCAGTGTGCGATCCCTCCCATGCCGCCGCGGCATGCCGCCCATAGCCGCGCGAAGGCGTGCCATGGCTCGGGGATGGCGATCCGTGGGTTCTCCGCCCAAGGCTCTCCGCCAACGAGCCAGTCGCCGCCGCCTTCGGGCCTCAGGCCGCCGTCGTAGGCGCCGGGGTCTCGGGCGACGGCGAGGGCGCCCCGGAGTTTCCCTCCGCATCCCGCCCGGGCTGCATGAGGGAACTGGCCCGCCAGCCGACCGCCTCGACATCCTCCTGCGGC
The DNA here is from genome assembly GCF_016805305.1 of Falsiroseomonas ponticola. GTDB lineage: Bacteria > Pseudomonadota > Alphaproteobacteria > Acetobacterales > Acetobacteraceae > Falsiroseomonas > Falsiroseomonas ponticola. The sequence goes on from NZ_JAERQN010000009.1 coordinate 245,556, forward strand.
AACGCGTCGAGCAGGTCGTCGGGCACCAGGCCGCGCGTGCGTCGGAACGTCGGCAGTCCATCGCCCTCCCAGCCGCGCAGCGCGTGCCGGGCCGCGACCCAGGGGAGCGTGCCGAGGTAGCGCTGCCGCGCCGCGAGCAGCCCGGCGTAGACCGGGACGGTGGCGCAGGCCGCCTCGATGGTCCCGAGCTGCACCTGCACGTCCGCGTCGTCCGGCGTGGCCTCCGAGGCGTCGATGACGGCGAGCACCTCGTCCGCGTTGTCCGGCGAAGCCTCGCGCACCGCGGCGCGCAGCGCGTCGAGCATCTGCGCGTGCGACGGATAGATCCCGCCCTCACGCGCCAGATCGGCGCGGAAGGCCTGGCGCTCGCGGTAGGTCAGCGGCGCCACGAGATAGCGGCGGTCGGTTCCGGGTGGCGCGAACCATTCGGCATCGCGCCGCGAGAAGACGACGGTCATCGGGTTCTCCTTCAGAATTGCGCCAGGAACAGCGGGCTATCCGCCCCGTCGAGCTGGAAGGCGATGTCGAGCTGGCCGAGGCCGTCGCGCTCGCCAGGCCGCATGCCGGTGGCCTTGGCGGCCGGCGCGATGACGCAGAAGCGGTTGCCCGCGGTGGCACCGAGGATCGCCATCAGCGACATCGCCGTGCCCTGGCGGAAGGCGTTGAACAGCGCGACCGCGGTCGTCGTGTTCATCAGCGGGTCGATCGAGCCGCGGGCGTCGCGCTCGACCGGCACGGCCGGGTCGTAGCCCTCGGTCGCCTCCGGGTTGTCCGGCAAGGTGACGCTGACGCCGGCCTCCAGCATGACGCGCCTGGCGCGGGCGACCTGCTGGTTCAGCTGGCAGCGCCCACCGACGAAGCGCGGCGGCGTTGGGCGGATCGCGGTGTTCCAGCCGGTCGGCAGCGCCGCGGCCGCCTTGTCGAGCATCTGCGCGCGCAGCTCGAAGACCAGGAAGCCGATGCCGCCAGTGGAGAGCTCGAGGCTCCAGGTGCCGACCGCGCCGGTGAAGCGCCAGCGCAGGCCGTCGGCGTAGAAGTAGAGCGTCGCCGTCCGGTAGACCGCCTCGTCCGAGGTCGGGCTGTAGAGCACGTGCGGCGGGATCTGCGCGAGGGTGGTCACGGTGCCGGCGGTGGCCATGGTCTCGCCGAGGGTGGCGACGCGGGCAGCGGTGTAGTCGGTGATGCCGGTGGTGAGCGTCCGGTCGCCGGAGAGCAGCAGCGGCATGCCGCGGTAGAGCTGGGCGGTCGCCGCGAAGGGCGTGGCGAGGGTGAGCGTCGTGGTGGTACCGGCCGTGGCCGCGGTGGGCGCGCCGATGGCGGCGGCGGTGATGCCCTCGGCCATGGTGCAGCAGCGGAGCAGCCGACCCCATTCCGGCGCGGTCGCGGCGGTGCCGGAGCCGCGGAGCGGGATCCGCAAGCGGATGCGCGGCTTGAGGCCGCCGACGATGGCGGGCGAGCGATCGAGAGAGCCGGTGAGCTCGGGGTTCTCGACGACGACCGGGTCGAAGTCGATCTCGCAGTCGGCGGCGAGCCAGTCGGCGTTGGCGGGTGTGCCGCCGATGGCGTCGACGCCGCCGGTGGTCTCGATGCGGGCCGCGACGGCGGCAAAGCGCATGCGGACGAGGTCGATGCTCATCGCGCGGCTCCTTCAGGTATGGGGTGGTCAGGAGGACCAGGGGCCGCCGGCCGGGCCGACGGCGAGGATCGTGAAGCGGGCGAGGAACTCGCCGGCGGGGCGGGCGGAGTCCTCGGCGTCGTAGAGGCGGAACTCCGCGCCCCCTTCGGCCACGTTCCCGAGGCCGGGGGTGGCGGGCGTCCAGCCGGCCAATGCCGCGACGGTGCGGGCGTGCAGGAGGGAGAGCGCCTGCTCTGCAGCGAGGTCGGTGGCGCCGGCGGCGAAGCCGGAGACCCCGAAGCCGATGCGGTAGTGGGTGCGACCGGGCTCCTGGGTGTCGTCCGCCTCGAGGTCGTCACCGCGGACGACGAGCCGCGGTAGCATCTCGACGTCTGTGTCGACGGGCGCGCGGCGGGCCCGCTCCACGGCGACGTCGGGCAGCTGCGCGGCGAGCCGGTCGGCGATGGCGGCGAGCGCGGCCTCGCGCAGGGCAACCGTGCCGCTCACGGCGAGCGCGCCAGGGAGAGGCGCCAGGAGAGGCCGAGCGGGTCGGGATCGACCTCCTCGACCTTCCAGGTCTCGGGCGGCGAGAGCCGGCGCAGCAGGTCGCCGCGGCGTGGCGTGTCGGGCGCGAATTCTGCGGCGCGCAGCGTCGCCTCCAGCGCCCCTGCACGGCCGCCGGGACCGCCGAGGCCTGCCACATCATCGGCGGGCGCCGAGAGCAGCACGCGCACCGGCCGCCAAGAACCACCCGCGGCCGCACGCCATTCGGCGTCGGTGCCCATGTTCGGATCCGCGTGTAGCGCGGCCAGGGCCGCGGCGAAGGCGCTCCCGCTCATCGCGTGCAGACCACGCGCCAGGCCGTGCCGGCGGCGTCCGTATCGGCCGAGAGCACCGTCAGCACCTCGCCGCCGATCTCGAAGGTGTCGCCGGCGGTGATCGCGGGCAGCGTGACGGCGGCCGCGACCAGCACGGCGTCCTCCCCCTCCGCCGGCTCCGCCCGCACCACCCGCAGCGCGGTCTGCGGGCCGGTGCCCCCTGGCCGGAAGGTGGCGGTCCCGCCGCGGTCGGGATTCGCGAGTAGCGCGGCGGCGCCGCTCACCGGGTCGGCTCCTTCGGCGCGTCCGGCAGCACGGTCTTGGCCGCTGCCGCGAGCGCGCCGAGGGCGGTGGCGATGCCGACCGCGCTGTCGGCGAGGTGGCGCAGGTCGATGCCGGCGATGTGCGCCAGCAGCACAATGGTGGCGAGCAGGGCAACGCCGGTGTGCGTGCCCTGCTCGCGCAGCCGCGCGAGAAGGTAGGTCACGGATAGGTCCTCCGATCGAGTTCGAAGTGCGGGCCGTCGGGAAAGCTCTTCCAGTCGCCGCCCCAGCTGAGGGCGACGGATTCCTCCGCCGCGGCGGCCTTCATCGCCGCCGCGACCTTGCGCGCGAGGGGCCAGTCCCAGCGGACCTCGCCGGCCTTGGGCGCGCCGTCGCCATCGTCGAGCCAGTAGGCGAGGTCGACGGCGTGGCCGGTCAGGTGCCGGCTGTTCATCGTCCGGCTGGCGCCGATGGCGACCAGCCTGGCCTGGCGCTCCCTGGTCCGAAGCCCCTCGACCACGATGAAGGGCTCGGCGAGCCGGGCCCGCTCGACGACGCGGACGAGGTCCGCGTGCACGCCGGCGAGGCGCTGCCGGTCGCGCTCCAGCAGCGGCGAGCGCACCGTCACGACCCCGAGGGCGGGACGCGGTTGAGCCAGACGCGGACCGTGGTGTCGGCCGCCAGCGCAGCCAGCGTGGCGATGCCGACCTGGAAGTTGCCGGTCGCGGTGGTGGTGATGCGCCGGTTCGTGTTGTCCCAGAAGACGCGCGCGCCGGCGGTGATGGCGAGCGCCGGCTCCTTGGTGATGTCGAAGACGCCCTGGGTCTGCGCCTCGATGGTGGCGTTCTGCGCGCCGTCGGTGGCGGCGATGCCGAACAGCGCGCCGACGAGCACGCCCTGGCCGGCGGTGACGCCGCCGGCATAGGGGACGGCGACCGCCAGGCTGTCGCCCGGCTGGATGAAGTTGCGCATGGGGATGCGGTCTCCTGAAACGCGAACGGCGTCCCGAAGGACGCCGCGCGCGTGGGTTCACGATGGAAGGGGTGGGCCGGGATCAGGTGCCGGCGTTGAAGTAGCCGCCGCGCCAGTCGATCGCGCCGACGCCGAAGTCGAAGATCACGCTGACCTCGACGCCGTCGACGCCGGAGACCGGCCCGGTGGTGACCTGCGGCCCCTCGGCGCCGTTGAGGTAGCCGTAGACGTAGACCGGCGCCGAGACCGGATCCGCGAAGAGGTACCAGCGGTTGGCCGGGATCAGCGGCTCGACGAGGGGCTGAACGAAGCCGGCGTAGACGTTGGCGTTCGTGGTCTGGGTGGCGGCGACATTCACCGTCAGCTGCCGTGCCGCCAGCTCCTGATTCGGCCCCACCAGCAGGCGCATCGTCGCGCCGACCGCGATGGGCAGGCCGTCGAGCGTCTTCTGGCGCATCACCGCGGCGCGGCCGACGGCGAGGTTCGTGAGGTCGAGGATGGTGCCGGCGGAGGCCTTGTTCGCCCGCGCCGCGGCCGTCCCGAACACCGCCGCGTTGCCGGTGGTGAGCGTCGGGCCGTCGCCGCCGGCCGAGTTCAGCAGGCCGTAGGCGGTGGCGTTCTCGAAGTCCGCCACGCGACGGCCGATGGCGGCGGCGAAGTCCGTGAAGGCGCCGAGGTCGTCGTTCACCAGCATCGGCCGCGTCACGCGGATGCGCCGCGCGAAGGTCTGCAGGAGCACGAGCTCCTGGCTCTCGGACATGGTCCCGGCCTGGATCTCGCCGTTCTCCAGCAGCGGCATGAGGGTCGGGAAGTCGCCGACGCGGAGATGCCGGTGCGGCTTGAAGTCGCGGAAGTCGCGCCGGAGGAAGATCTGCCGGTAGGTCGGCTGCGCCGGCTGGTACGCCGCGAGCAGCATCTTGTTGGCCGCGGCGGAGAGCAGCAGCGGGAAGTCGCTCGTGGTGTGGAAGGCGCGTTCGGCGAGCAGCGCCGGGTTGCGCGGGATCTGCCGCTCGCCCTTCAGGCGGAGGAGCTCGCCGATCATGTCGGAGGGGCGCCAGCCCAGGAACTCGGCGTGGCGACCATTCCCCTGGGGCTGGTAGCCCGGCATGGAGCGCACGGCGAGCGCCTCGGCCATGGCGTCGCGGATCTGCGCGGGGTCGTCGTGGCCGGGCCCGGTCTCCGGCCGCGCGGGCACGGAGGGCCGCGGCGCGGCGGCGACCATCGCGTCGAAGAGCGCGCGGCGGACCTGGTCGGCGGACCAGCCGCGCTCCACCGCCTCGGCGCGGAGCGCCGCGGTGCGGTCCGCGGGGACCAGGGCGCGGGCGGCCTCGATCGCGGCGTCGATGCCGGCGATGCGCTCGCGCTCGGCGCGCTGCGCCTCGGCCCGGACGGCGTCGAGGTCGGGCGGCGCGGCGCGGGCCGGCTCCGGCGGCGGCGCGGCGGGCGCGGGGCTGGGGGTGGTGGTCACGGTGGTCTCCTGGGGCGGGGTGGTGGAGGACGGCGCGGCGGGCGGCGGCGCCGACGGGGCAGCAGCCGGCTCGGCCGGCGTCGTCTCGGGCATGGGTGGATCCTCATCTGGCAGGGCGGGCTCGATCGCCGGCGCGGGGAGGCCCTGCTCCCCCTGCGCGCGGACCGCGGCGTCCCGGTCCACCGGGACCGGCACGACGGAGATTTCGAAGGGCTCCCAATCCACCGCGCGGTGGACGGTCTCGCCGGTCGCGGCGTCGGGCCGCGGCTCGTAGCGGTGGACGCGGTAGCCGACGCTGACCGCGCGCAGCGTGCCGTCGGCGATGCGCTGCCAGACCGGCTCGACGTCGGCGGCGGCGCTGAACTGCAGCGTGGCGTAGCCCCGGCCGCGCTCGAGGCGGGCCGCGGTGACGCGGCCGAGCACGTCGCGGGCATCGCCGCGCCGGTGGGTGTTGAGCACCGGAGCTTGGCCCGAGCGCAGCGCGTCCATCCGCACCGCGTTCGTGGACATCTCCAGCTCCTCGGTGATCAGGCCGAGGGCGGGGACGAAGTTGCGGGCACGGGCGCCGGTGGACCAGACGACCTCGACGGTGCGCGCGGTGCGGTCGACGCTGGTGGGTGCGGTGATGGCGCGATGCGCCACGATGGGCGCGCCAATGGGCTCCGGCGCGGCATCGCTGCCGCCCGGCTCGGTGCTCTCGGTCATGGTCAGCCCTGTGCTGGTGCTTCGCGGGGCGGTGCCGCCGCACCGGTGGCGGCGATCTCGACCGCGGCCATCTGCGCCGCGTCCTGGGCGGCGCCGGACTTCGCGACGCGGCGCGGATCGGTGTCGAGGGAGATGCCCGCCTCATCGAGCAGGGCATTGGCCTCGCGGATCATCTCGACGACCTGGCGGAAGTCGTAGCCAAAGGCACCGACCGCCTCGGGCTGCGGCACGAAGCCGGCGCGGACCTGCGCGATCAGCGCGGTGGTGTCCTTAAGGGGGTCGATCATCTCGTGCGCGGGCGGGACGTGCGACAGGCCTTCGGGAACCTCGGCACCCCACAGGCCGAGCAGCGCGCCCTGCGCGTGGAAGCGCTCGGCGATGGGGCGCACCAGCATGGGGATGAGCATCCCGTACTGCACCTGCTCGCAGAGGCGCCGGAACTCGATCTTTCCCGCGCGGAGGCTGGAGTAGTTCGCCTGCGTGAGGTCGCCCGCCACCTGGTCATAGGTCAGGCCGGAGCCGACCGCAGAGGCTTCGAGCGCGCGGCGTGCAAAGGCGGCGTGCGATCCGCCCCCACTCGGATTGACCACCTCCACGGATCCCATGCCGCGGCGATAAAGGATCATGCCGGGCTCGAAGCTCTCGACGGTGCGGCCCTGGGCGTCGCGCAGCAGCCCCGACGCCGGGCCGGTCATGGCATCGTCGCCGTCCTCGGACACGACCGCCGCGAGGCACGCCTCGATCTTGGCCTTCATCAGCAGCGCGGCCTCATAGTCGCCGAGGTCGCGCAGCCGCGTCAGCACGGGCGCGAGCCAGGAGACGTCGCGCAGCTGGCCGGGGCGGCGCTTGCGATAAATGTGCAGCACGTCGCGAGCCGCCACCCGCTGGCTGCTCAACCAGGTGGCGCCGCCCGGCAGAACCCAGGACGCGCCGGGATGCACGCGGTGCAGCCAGTAGCCGACCGGCTCACCGGCCTCGCCGAGGCCGATGCCCTGCAGCGTGGGGACACCCTCGATGACGCCCTGCCGTGCGGTATCGAGGTGATCACTCTCCAGCACCTGAAGCCGCAGGCCGATCGGGTTCGCTGGCGTGATGTCGGCCGGCAGCAGGCGGACGAAGCATTCGCCGCTCTCGACCACCGCGCGCATGACCAGCGCCTGCAGGCCATAGAGGTCGAGCCGGCCCTCGGCGTCGCAGGCGGTGCTGTCGGACCAGCGGCGCCAGGCCTCGGCGTGGGGCTTGTCCGGCCAGCGTGTGGTGATGCCGGCGCCGACGGCGTTGCCGGTCCAGAGATCGACGATGCGGGCGGCGTAGGGATCGTTGCGGACGGCATCGCGGGCGCGGCGTGCCACGGTGGGCGCAGCGGCGCCGACCTCGGCGGCGGCGCTGCCACCGGAGGCCGCCCAGCTCGAGGCGCGGCTGTCCTGCGCGGCGGCATAGCCGCGCAGCACGTGCCAGGCATCGCGGATACGATCGAGCATGGCGCTGTTCGTTCGCTCCTCTACAATGCCAGCCCGGCCGAGCCGACCTAACTTCCTCGGCCGTGCTGCTGAGGATCACAGGCGATGCAGCTGCAGCAGTTCCGCGAGCGACTGAAGGCCTTGATGGGCGACAGCTCGGAAGCGCGGCCATTCGTCTGCAGAGGCAATCCGTATCGCTGCCAGGCCTTCATCGTGGGGATAAACCCAGCTTCGAGCGTTCCGTTCTGGCCGTTCTGGAGCGACACGCTCGGCTTCGACTGGCCAGCGTGGCGCGACAGCTATCTCGAAACCCGCCGCATCCAGCCACTCAAGCCAGGAAAGAAATCGCGCCTAGCAGAGAGCCCAACTCGTCGGACAATTGGCTGGATCGTTGATGCCGCAGCGCCCCTCGGCATTTTGGAAACCAACCTCTACGTCAGACCGACCCCAGCGGCGGCCGATCTGCGTTCGGAAGATCGCAATACGCAAACTTTCGAGTACCTGCTTACAGAGATCCGGCCGCAAGTACTGTTGTTGCACGGGCGCGAGGTCGCGACCGCACTCACCAAGATGTATGGTGCAAAGCTGGCGCCAACGTTCGCGCCTGTCAGCATAAGTGGGCATGCCATGCTTGCAGCATGCGTGCCCCACCTTTCGCGGGGTGTCTCGCGCGAGAAAGCCCACGACCTCGGGCGCCAACTTCGTGAACTCTGCAAGGCGCAGGTTTGAAAAGAGTCACCCGCTTCCCTCGCGGGAGAAGCTGGCGAAGGTGACGCTGGGGCGGCGGGCCGCAGTGTTCTCCGCGGCGTGCAGGACCGACAGGGCGCGGCCGAGCTCGTCCAGCGATCGGTATTCCACGGTGCGCCCGTCGAAGGTCACGCGCGTGGTGCCGCCGGTGAAGGCGGCGGCCAGGACGGCGGCGCGGGTGCCGGCCGGCTGCGCCAGCGCCCAGGCGAGGACGGTCGGATCCATGAACGTCCCCTTTTAGCGAAGCCAGCCACTGCGTGGCGCGATCCAGCCACGCGGGCGCTGGCTGTCGGATGGAGGCACCGCCGCGGCCTGCGACGCCGGAGATAGGGGAGCGATGTTCCCGACGGTGGGAAGTTCGCGGGGCCGCAGCGGCGCATCTGCAGCCTCGTCCCGCAGCCGTGCCCAGAATTGCTCGCCATACCGATCGGCGCCGAGCAACCAGAGCGCGGCGCGGGCGAGCACGGCGCAATCCAGCGCCTCGTTCCGCTCGCGCAGCTTGGCCCATTCCTGCCGCGCAAAGCCGCGCCGGTCCTTCGTGGTGCGCAGCTGCTCGGCGACCAGCTGCTTGATCCATTCCACCTCGATCGCGCGCGGCAGATGCACCCAGCCGGGTGGAAGCTCCTCCGCATCGCCGCGGCCGAGCCAGAGCCGGCGATAGAGGTCGGCCTTCCAGGTCGAAACCGACACCGTCCAGAGCTTCAGGCCGCGCCGCAGCTTCTGGCCATTGACCAGCGCGTCCACCGGCGTCGGGCCCTGCACCGGCTGTGCCCGGTTCCAGCCGTCGATGCCCTTCGTTGGCGCGATCCGCGGATCCCGCAGGCGGCGCAGATGGCCATAGACGGCGGCGGTGTCGCGACCGCCGGTGTCGACGCAGAGGCGAGCAATGCGCATCGCGCCCCCGCCCTGGGTTGGCCAGTCTCGCGCCAGCAGCTTCGCCAGTTCATCCCAGGGCTCGCGGTCCCGCGGGCTGCCCGCAATCACCACGTGATCCACGAGCCAGGAAGAGAAGCCCTCCGCCCAGCCCCAAACGTCGCATTCCAGGCGATCGTCCTGCACGTCCACGCCCGCCGTGAGCACCAATGCGCCGGTGGGCACCATACCCATCGGAAAGTCCTCGCGGCGCTCGACCAGGCGCTCCCAATCCGGCGCCTCGCCCTGCTCTTGCCAGGTCTCGCCCAGGACAGTGTTCCGAAAAGTCTTGATGTCCTCAGGCTTGCCCTGGGCGGCCTCCCAATCGCGGGCGATCTGCTCCCAGGAGAGCCAGCCCACCGGCGAGTAGAGCGCCGAGATGTGGAAGCCGACCGTGTACGGGTCCTGGCCCTCCGCCGTCGCGCGCCATTCGCCACCGCCGAGCATGGCGGTCTTTTCGTGCTCTTGCATCGGGTGGTCGCAGGCGTTGCAATGATACCGCGCCGTCTCGGGCGCCCCTTTCTCCCAGAGCAGCTGCTCGAAGCGCAGCCACTGCATCTCGCCGCAGGCCGTGCACGGCACGAAGAACCGGCGCTGGTCGGAGGCCAGATACTCCCGCTCGATCCGGCTGCGGCCCGCGATGGTCGGCGTGCTGACCAGGAACGCCTTGCGGCGCCAGCCAAAGGTGCGGGCGCGCGCCTCGGCCAGAGCAATCGGATCACCCTCGCCAGCGACATCGCCGGGATAGGCATCCACCTCGTCGAGAAACAAGAACCGCGCCGTCATCGAGCGCAGCCCGACCGCGCTGTTCGCCCCAGTCAGCACCAGGATGCCGCCGGGAAACTCCTTCGACAGCATCGTGTTACCGCTGTCGCGGGCGCGGGCCGGCGCAACCCGCTCCCGCAGCGCCGGCGTCTCCTCCAGCAGTGGGTCGATGCGCTGCCGCGAGAAGCGCTGGGCCAGTTCCACGGTCGGCTGCACCGCCAGTGCCGGTGCCGGCACGTGGTGCATGATGTAGCCGAGCCAGTTGTTTCCGCTTTCCGTGGCGCCCACCTGCGCGCCCTTCATGAACACGACGCGCCGGGCGGGATGCACCGCCGACAGCGCATCCATCACGTCCTTCAGGTAGGGCGTGCGGCTGGTGCGCCATGGGCCGGGTTCGGCCGAGGCGCGGCTGCCGAGCATGCGGTGGCGCTCGGCCCATTCTGAGACAGTGAGCTGCGGCGGCGGGCGGAGCATGGCGCCGACACGGCGGCGCACATGCTCACGGCTGCGGAGGCCGGTCCCCTCCGAGGCCTGCTGGATCGAAGCGATCGGCCGCCTCCGTCAGCAGGTCGTTGATGTGGCTCTGCAGAATGGTCTGCAGCAGATGCGGATCGACGCTGATCTCGGCGGCGATCAGGCCGGAGACGCGCGCGGGCCAGTTCAGCAGCGCGTCGCGCATGGTGCTGCCGATCTCGTCGAGCGCGGCATTGGCCTCGGTGACATCGAGCAGGCGGCGCTTGGTCTCGTCCAGCGAGAGCCGCTGCGCCTCCACCTTCAGCGCGAGCTGCGCGACCTTCAGCCGGGCGAAGGGCGTGCCCTCGGCGGCGGCGCCATTGGCCAGGGGCGAGCGGGCGGGATCCGCGGTCTCCACGAGACGACGTCGGGTCTTGTCGATGTCCCAGCTGCCGTCAGGCTCGCGGGCGATGCGGTTGGTCTGTTCGGCCTTGCGCAGGGCGGTATCGCTGACGCCGAGGCGCCGCGCGGCCTCGCGTGTCGAGGCGGTGAGCTCGGGCATGGCGGCGACCTCCCGCCGCGCGTGATGGCGATGCCGGCCTTCTCAGAGGGGACGAAGGGCGCGCTGCCGGTTGGCTTCAAATGCGGTAATGGCGGTGGGCCAATCCAGCGTGGTGCCATCGCCAAGCATCTGAACCGGCGTGAGGGCGATGCGGCGGCGAGACCAATAGTTGCCGTCCAGCGTGGCGAGCCATCCGGCGAGGCCCTGTGCGGTAAGCGCTGCTGCAGCAGCCTCGACTTCCGCCTCGCTGGGTGGCGCGGCGCGGCCCACCGTCACGTGTCGACCATCCTGCGCCAGGATGATCCAGCGGCGGTCGGCGGACTGTGGCTTCTGGCCCATCGTAGTCTCCGTCTCGGCGGGGCGGGATGCCCTCCGCGTGACGGACGATTCGCGCTGTGTTGATGCGCAGCCAACTCGATTAAGCGCCGGGAATCCGGATGATTCCCGGCGCTTCCGATCATGTTCAGCGGCGTGGCTGAGATGCTTCACTCGGCCAGGGCGTAGATGGTGAAGGAGCCCTTCGCCCCAGCCTTGTTGGGGCCGACCTGGCGAATGCGCTCCCGAACCTCGACCGCGTGGCCTTTCTTCTTCAGCCCTGCGAAAAAGCCGCGGACCGTGTGCTGCGCCCAGCCGGTCGCCTCGGCGATCTGTGCGACCGTCGCACCCTCGGGCCGGCGCAGCATGGCCAGCACCTGCTCCTGCTTCGTACCTTCGCGCGGCCTGCGCGCCGCACCCGGCTCGCGCGGGGTGCGGGCCGGTTGGCCGGCGAGCAGGGTGCGGAGGGCCGCGATCGGCGCGTCCAGCGCGCCGATCAGGTCGCCATCATTGGTTCCGAAGCGAGCGGCCTGATCGTCCCAGGCGGAGAGGATGGCCGCGGCGGTGTCGCGCAGGCTCGCGCGCTGGGCGGGCGTCGGCGCGGCGTGGGCGGGTTCGGCTTCCTCCGCGGGGGCGTCTTCCTCCGCGGCGTCCTCCCCGCCCGTGGGCGCCGTGTCGGCCACCGGCGCGGCGGCCACCATGGCGGCGCGGCGCTCGGCGTTGCGGCGCGCGATGGCCTCGGCGCTCTGATCGTCCTCCTCCCGCGCGTCACCCTCGTTCGGATCGATGCCGATGGCGCGCAGCCCCTCGTCGGTGATGCGCGCCACGATCCAGGTGCCGTCCTCGTCCTGCCGCCAGCCCAGCCCGACATGCTCGCGCGGGGCGTTGATCTCGGTAAGCAGGTTGTTCTTGATCAGGCTGCGGAACACCGCGTTGCGCGCCGCGGCCGGCAAGGTCTTCGGCGCGCGGGCGAGGCCCATCTCGTGCTGCGCGGCGGCGCTCAGGATCACGCGCTGGCTGTCAGAAAGCTTGGTCATCGTGGTGGTCTCCGGTTCCGGGTGCCGGTCATCGGCCCCTACTGCCGGGAGCCCCGCCGGCACTGCCGGTCGGGGCCGTGCGGGATTGGCCCGAGTTAGAGAGCGTATTCGCCGCGGCCGAAATGCTGGTCCGCGATGTCCTTCAGTTTCGCGGTGGCGTCGGAAAGCCAAGCCGCTTCGCACCAAAGCACCTCCTCCGGATCCGCGCCGAAATGGTCGTCGCTGGCCTGGGTGAGTTCGGCGAGCAGCGCATCGAATTCAGCCTTCTTCGCCATGAAGGCTGCGAGGCTGTTTTCCTGGTTGCGGGCGGCGCGGGCATCGCGGTCGGTCATGGTCGTCTCCGTCATGGTGCAGGGGGGGGGTGCTCTGCGCGTGACGGATCATTCGCGCTGTGCCGCGCGCGAGCCAAGCAAGATGGAGCGGCGCGGTATTGCTAAGTTTCCGCGGTCTGGATCACATCATGATCGACGACGCCACGGGCTGCTGCCTTGTTGTCCTTGACGCAGGTCGGGTCATTCGGCGCTAAATGTGAATCTCCTGGGGAGTCGGGCCTGCTCCGAAGCAGGTGAATGGGATTGTGAAATGAGATTCCATCTGCTGCGCCCTGGTCGGCGCTCGCGTATGCGACGCTTCGTCGAGATAGCTGCAGCTGTTTGCATGTTTGGATTGCCCCTGGCGGCACCCGCGCAGATACCAGCTGGACCTAACCCAACGCAGCAGACGGTGCCCCGTGACGAATACGAGGCGCATCTAGGGGATCCAAGTTACCGACCGAATTTTCAAGACCTCGTCACGTCGGCGCGCTACCGGCAAAGGCGGGACTGCAACACGGCAGCGCTACGCATCGATCGTTATATCCGAGCGATCGAAGATGATAACTTTCCGTTCACCATCCCTCAGCCCATTGCCGGCACCGCTCCATTGACGCGCGAAGAATTCGTGCGGCTAGCTGCGGATTACGTCGAGCTGTGCGAGCTTCGTCAGCCCCGCCAGGACGAGAATCCGGCAGGGCGGCCCGGTGAGGTTGGTGTGCTGTTCCACGGCAATCCGAGCAGCCAGCGCGGCATCCTGCCCGCTTGCACCGCCATGCGCCTGAGTGACTCGGTGTTCCTTACCGCGCTGCACTGCGTGGTCCGCCCGGGCCGCGGCGATCCTATACCGCTTGGTGCGCTGCACGTCCAAACCGCAGATACCTACACTGATGCCGACGCCCGCGAAGATCGCCTCGTCGCGGTGCGCTGGGTCCCGACGTCAGCGCAAATCGAGGGCTACCGCCTTTACAGAGAGCCATACGATCTCGTTCACATGCTGCAATCGCAGCCGGGAATCTGGCAGCCTGCGCTGGATTACGCGGTATTGGTCGCGGCATCCTCGTCGCCCGCGGCAGCGGTAAGCGCCCTGCCAAGCGGCTTGGGCGCCGCGCCGCGGCGCAACCAGCAGACTACCTTGGTCGGCTACCACCATTTCGTGCTGCTTGCCCGCTACGTTGAACGCTGCCTTATTACAAGCTGCAGATGGGTTCCCGACGAGGTCAACGTCCGCCAATGGCCCTTCGCCATCCGGCTCGATCGAGGATCAACCTGCCGCATTGTCGCCCATGGTCCCGGCTGCGTGCTGCACGGCTGTCAGACGGCGAGGCGCGCTAGCGGCGCGCCGTTGCTGGACGGGGCGTCGCGGCAAGTCGCAGCATTGCATACCCGCCCGGTTTCCGCTTCCGGTGGACAATGCGGCGGCCTTAATCTGCGTATGGGGAATGCCGGTCTCCCGTATCCCTCAGATGAGCTAGAACCGTGGCGCTTGGCCGAGGCCGCGCGAAGGTTAGGGCTCCGATGACGCCGCGCTTGCCTCGCCTCCCTGCCGTCTGGAGCCGTGCATGGCGCCAATGGCGATGGATGGCTGTCGCTGGACTGATAAGTGTCACTCTCCTCCTGGCGGTGTTGGCCGTCTTTCAGCCGGCGTACTCGCCGCCTCAGGAGCTCAGGGTAGTCCTAGCTGCGACGTGCCCGCAGGGTCGGGAAGGCGCCGTGGGGGCTGCGGTATCGGCCGTCAGCACGATGCTGGACATCGCGGAGCGACTGCTACCGTCTAGTGCGGCGGCCGCCCAGGTTCAGCGTGGCGGCGCCAACCGCCGCCTCTACGGCCTACCTCCGTCTTCCGATCCCAACGCCGCGCCTCCTCTCGACGTTGGTTGCATCACAATTGTCCGTGGCCCCTTCGTCCCTGACCGTCGGGCACCTGCTGGCGATATTGGGAAGTGCATCGACAAAGATGAGCTGCAACGCTTAGGCCTACGCGGCATGCCCTCCTTGTTCTTGCAAATCGAATTAGTGAAGGAGGTTGGAGGGCAATTCTTCGTAGCGACCCCGCGGCGGTTTGCCTATTTCCCGGAGCATTCTGCCAATGTGAGCGACGGGGGCGAGTCGCTCCGCGCCGACAGCTATTCGGTCGACCTCCGCTTAACTCTTCGGCCATTGGATGCTTCTGCAGAAGTCCTGCTGTTCCAGTTGGCCATTCCACGCATGCCATCACGCACTGTGATACCGGCAGCGGAGCCCTGCGACCGCGCAACGCTCGACAGCGGGCCTTGGGTAAGCCTTCCGCCGCCGCCGCTGCCGCCCTGCCGGCCCGACCAACCTTCCAGTCCACCCTGTAGGGCGGCAGGGCCGCCGGTCCGGATCGAGGTTGAGCTTCGGGAGACAGCTCTGCCGCGTAGCCTCCCCGCACGACTAAGGGAGGCGGTCGGCCTGTTGCAATGAGTGGGCGACATGCAGGCATTTGCGCGTAACGCGGACATCAAGAATATCAGCTTGCTAGAATCGCGAAGCTCGCATGCAGCTTATGCTGCGGCGCCTCCAACGGGTCGCAGATCACGCGGTCAGTTCCGGCCGGCGCGCCGCGGCGACATCGGCAAAGATGCGATCTTCGCCGTCTAGCACCGCGGCGTCGCCGATCGTGTCCTGCCAGCGCTGCACGATGACATCGGCATAGGCAGGATCGATCTCCAGCAGCACGGCGCGTCGCCCGGTGCGCTCTGCCGCTATCATGGTGGTGCCCGAGCCGCCGAAGCAATCCAGCACGGTGTCGCGCGGCTTGCTGCTGTTGCGGATAGCGCGCTCGACCAGCGCCACCGGCTTCATCGTGGGGTGCAGGTCGTTCCGCGCCGGCTTGTCGAAGTGCCAGACATTTCCTTGGTCGCGCGCGCCACACCAGTAGTGCTGCGCGCCGGCCTTCCAGCCGTAGAGCATCGCCTCGAACTGCTGGTGGTAGTCGGCGCGGCCAAGGGCGAAGGTGTTCTTCGCCCATATGATCGTGCTGGACCATTTGCCGCCCGCCTCCTGCCAGACGCGATGCAGCGTCGGCCATTCCGAGGAGGACATGCAGACGTAGCAGGCACCCTTGGTGACCGAGAGCAGGTTGGCCAGCGCCGGCCGCAGGAACTCCGAAAAGCCACCGCCGAGCGCGTCGTTGGCGATGGTCATCTTGGCCGCGGTGCCACCTTCGTAGGCGACATTGTAGGGCGGATCGACGAAGCCCATGTCGGCCAGATGGCCGGCGCCGAGCGCGCGCTGCACGTCGCCCAGCTTCGTCGCATCGCCGCACAGCAGGCGGTGCTCGCCGCAGCGCCAGAGATCACCGGTGCGCGTGACGGGCACCACGGGCAGTGGCGGCGCCTCGTCGGCATCGTCGCCGAGGCCCGCGTCGGCTGCCGCCAGCAGGCGGTCCAGCTCCATCCCGGAGAAGCCCAGCACGTCCAGGTCGACCACCGCATCGTCGCGGATGCGCGCGATCTCCGCAGCCAGCAGCGCCTCGTCCCAGCCGGAGTTCAGCGCGATCTGGTTGTCCGCCAGGCGGAGGGCTCGCGCCTGTGCGGGGGAGAGATGGCCGAGCCGCAGCACCGGCACGGAGGCTATGCCCAGCTGCTTCGCCGCCATGACGCGGCCATGGCCGGCGATGAGCACACCCTCACTGTCGATCAGCACTGGGTTCACGAAGCCGAACTCGGCGATGGACGCCGCGATCTGCGTCACCTGCGTCGCCGAATGCGTGCGCGCGTTCTCGGCATAGGGGACCAGCGCTGCGACCGGCAGAGTCGAGACGACGAGATCAGGCTGCATTGGCGGTGAACTCCGTTCGCGCCGCGGCGACGGCATCGTAGTCGCGGCCATCATCGGCCAGCGTCACGGGCAGATCGGGATGCAGCATGCGCCAGCGCGCCACGGCCAGATCGACATAGGCGGGCGCGAGCTCGATCGCGCGCACGCGGCGTCCGGTGCGCTGACCCGCCAGGATGGTGGTGCCCGAGCCGCCGAAGGGCTCGAACACGACGTCGCCATCGTCCGTGTAGGTCCGCATCAGGAATTCCGGCAGCACCACCGGGAACACTGCGGGATGCTCGGTCTCGATGCCACGGCCCTTGTGGCGGGTCAGGCGCAGCACGTTGTCGGGGATCCGGAAGTCCTGCACCGGCAGGCCTGCGTGCTGGTATTCCGAGATGGTGCCGTCGGCGGCGCGCAGCCCGCTGCCCTTGTTCGGCGTGCCTGCCCATTTGCACGGCAAGATCTTGTTTGCCTGGCGCGCCTAGCGGTTGAAGTGGAAGACGAACTCGAAGGCCGGTGCGAGGCGGCCGTTCCAGTCGCCGGGGAGGCCAGGGCCCTGGTCCCATGTGTAGAGGCCGAAGCGGCGCCAGCCGCGGGCGCGCATCCAGTCGAGCCAGCCGGCCCAATACGGAATCCATTCGCTGTCGCGGTGGATCAGGCCAAGATTGACCAGCACCTGGCCGTCCTGCGGCATCGCCGCGTCGAGGTGCTGGAACATGCCCTGCATCAGGGCATCCCAATCGGAGACGCCGCCGGTCGTATAGTCGCGCTGGTTGCCATAGGGCGGCGAGGTGAACAGCAGCGCCGCGCGATCCGTGCCCATGACGCGGGCAACCGACGAAGCATCGGTGCTGTCGCCGCAGAGCAGGCGATGCTCGCCCAGCAGCCAGAGATCACCAGGGCGCGTGACGGCCTGGCGCGGCGGATCCGGTTCAGCGTCGGCCGGATCATCGTCCTGCGCGGCCCCCATCCCCGCCGCGCCGACCTCGCTCCCCTGGACTGCAGGCGCCGACAGGGCCTCGGGCGCGTCGCCATCGGTGACGGTCTCTCCAGCCGCCGCGAGGATGTCGTCGAGCTCCGCGGTCGAGAAGCCGAGTGCCGCCAGATCGAAGTCGGGCGTCGCCTGCACCGCGGCAAGCGCGTCGCGCAGCAGCGCCTGATCCCAGGTCGCGTTCTCCGCAATGCGGTTGTCAGCGAGCCGGAGCGCCTCCTTCTGCGCCGCGGTGAGGTGGCGCAGGACGATGGTCGGCACCTTGTCGAGGCCGAGCGCGGCCGCGGCCTCGAGCCGGCCGTGCCCAGCAATCAGCACGCCCGCCTCGTCCACGAGCAGCGGGTTGGTGAAGCCGAAGGCCAGCATGCTGGCCTTGATCTGCTCGATCTGCGTCGTGCCATGCACGCGCGCATTGCCTGGATGCGCTCGCAGCTCCGCCACCGGGCGCAGCACGATCTTTGCCGCCATCCAGGGGAGCGTCATTGGGCCATCCAGAGTCGGGGTGGGTGCGAACCATGCGAACCGCGGCTGCGAACCGGCGCGGCCATGGTTCGCAGCTAAGGCTCTGAAATCACGCGCAAAGAGTGCGAACTGCGAACCATGTTTTCAGACTGGCGCTAGCGAAGTGGCGCGCTGCTGCCCCCCGCATACGTCAGGCCCAGGAAGGAACCATGGCCTCGAAACCGAGGCGGGCAGGGCTTCTCGACGTACTGACAACTTACCCCGATCGGATTCCACTCCGCTACGGGTGAGTTGCACGAGCATCGCCCCGGCGCGCGGTGCTGGCGGTGCGTGTGACACCGCCAGCGTCCGACGCTACGCCGCCTCCCGCCTCCTCCGCACAAGGCCGTAGTGCACAGCCAGGACAGAGAGCGCAGCGGTGAACATCCCCTGCGCCTGTGCGGGCGCGATCGGCTTCCCCTGCCAGCCCTGCGACATGGCCCATTCCCGGATCGAGCACTCGAGTCCGAGAACGTGCCACACCGCCGAGCCACCCGGGCTCGCTGTTCCGCCGAGTGCATCGAGCGCGGCCGCGACCCTGTCTCGCGACGCAACCTGCCGCTCCGTCAGCGTGGTGCCTGCGCCCTTCGGCATGCGAATAAGCTGCGTCGTTCGCATGCCGTCGAGCAGCGCCGAGCGGAACTGCGTCCGGAACACGCAGCCGGCCTCGTGCATCTCCGGCGAGATCGTGCCGTTGAGCAGCATGGCGCCGAGCGTGTCGACAGCGCGGCGATGCTGGA
The DNA here is from genome assembly GCF_016805305.1 of Falsiroseomonas ponticola. Classification (GTDB taxonomy): domain Bacteria; phylum Pseudomonadota; class Alphaproteobacteria; order Acetobacterales; family Acetobacteraceae; genus Falsiroseomonas; species Falsiroseomonas ponticola. Next base: position 263,977 of record NZ_JAERQN010000009.1, read on the forward strand.
CGGGCGTCCCTGTCTCCGGGTCAGCTTCGCGGACGGCCTCGCCGAAGTCACCATGCTGCAACCGCCACTTCGAAGGACGGGACAGGTCGTCCTGGTTCTGCGTCCCGCGCGCCTTCTTCCTACCCGCCATGTGCTGAGCCTCCGTGACGCCTTCCCCACCTTCTGACCGCCTCGTTGACGACGGCCTGGCGCAGCAGCGGATCCCAGATCTCGTCCACGGACAGCGTCGCCACGCCCTGCTGATGCCACGCGCGTCGGCGCATGGCATCGATCTCGGCGGGGCTCGTCGGGCTCTGCGCGCGATCGAGACAACTGCGGGGCGGCCGAGGCCCGCCCGGCAGTGGCCAGTGGCCGTTCGCCGGGCTCATCGCGCCTCGCCACCAGCAGAAGCGCGATTCGCCTGGCGCTGCGACTTGGCGGCGCCCAGCCAAGGCGGCAGGCCGTTGTTTGTGGCCGACGTACTCGCCTCGGATGAGACCATACGCTCCTTGCGCTTGAGGTGGTTGACTATGGCCAGCGACGCATGTGCCTGGAGGAACGGCATGGCATGCTGCGTGCGGAACGGCAGCCAGTCGGTCTCCAGGGGGATCCACACGCGAGACACGATGTCCCACTCGGTCCAGAATTCGGCGTAGTAGCCACCATTGTCCGGGACGACCCAGTAGGCGAAGGCGGCAGTGTGTTCGCCCGGCTCCTGAACACCCTCGGTGCGGCGGCAGCAGCGGAGGATTCTCGAGAGCACGCTGTGCAAGTCACGATCTTCGAGCATGGCCACTTCACGTGCGCGATAGAACCAAGCCGGTTGCGGCACTTCGAAGAACTCCCCCTCGCGGTAGGTCATGATGGTGTCGACGTTCATGCTGCTGATCCTCTCTGACGACGATGTGGATGGACGGGTCTGAGACAGCATGGTGGCGCGCGGGCACGACGCGGCACCTCGGGCGTGTGCGGGCCCGCGGGTCCGGGTGGGTCCAGGTCTGGGTCCGGGTTGGGTCCGGGTCTGGCGTGCGCGAAACCCGCGGAAAACCGCCATGGGTCCGGGTGGTCCGGGTGGGTCCGGGTTTTTCCCCTACACTTCCTATACCCCCCTATGCGCGCATCACGCGTGACGCGCGCGTCGTGCGTGATGCGTGAACCGGCTGCTACGAAAGAGAGAGCGACAGACCCGGACCACCCGGACCCACCCGGACCCGCCCAGGTTTTCTGCGGGTTTCGCGAGCAGGGCAGACCCGGACCCATACCCGGACCCACCCGCGCAGACCCTGACCCACTGGGCTGCGCCATCACGGCTGCCCCCCGGAGGCCGGCTGTCGGCGATACCGGCGTTCGCGCTTGGCGCGCGGGCCATGGCCGCCCTTGCGGGCGCGGCAGAGCTTGAAGCCCATGCTGATGAGGCTGCGGACGACGCGGTTCTGGTCGGCCTGCGTCCAGCGCGCCTTCTCGATGCCGAGTGCCCGCTCCATCACCTCCGCAACAGAGACATCGTGCAGCGGTGTGGGACGGGGACGACGGAACGGCTTGCGCTCGCCGTAGCCGTTCTCCAGCCACTCGATCTCGTTCTCGAGATAGGCCTCGATCGGCTCGTCCCAGGCGTCGCCCTGGTAGCGCTCGGCCTGTTCCTCGGCCGCGAGCGCGTCGAGCTCCCGCGATTCCAGCCACCAGGGTTCGCCACGCCGGAACCGGTCGCGCGCCTCCGCCCAGAGCTGGTCGCGATCGCGCTGCAGCGCCTCGAGGTCGATCGTGCTGCACACCACCGGCCAGAAGCGCCGTCCGCCCGTGGGATCCTTGAGATAGCCGCCCTCCGGATTGACGCTGCCGGCGAAGACGCATTGCCGCGGCAGGTCGACCAGGCGCTTGCCATAGGGCGGCCGAAAGCGGTCCTGGGTGCGCGACATGAACGCCTTGACGGTGCTCACCTCGGCGCGGCCCATGGTGTCGAGCTCGGCGATCTCGATGATCCAGACGCCGCGCGTTTCCATCGCCGCGTCCTTGCTGGAGAGGTCGGAGAGGCGGTCGGTGAACCAGGGCGCGGCGAGGGCCATCAGCGCCGAGGACTTCCGGATGCCCTGCGGTCCTTCGAGGATCAGCGCGCAGTCGGCCTTGCAGCCGGGCACGTAGATCCGTGCGACAGCGGAGATCAGCCAGCGCGGCCCGACCGCGCGGTGGTAGGCGTTGTCCTCGGCGCCGAGATAGCGGAGCAGCCAGGCGTCGAGGCGCGGCGTACCGTCCCAGGCCAGCGCGTCGAGATACTCCCGGACGGGGTGGAAGATCCGGTCGCGCGCCACGACCTCGACGGCCTGCCCGGCGATCGACATCGGCACCATGATGTCCTGGTGCTGTAGCCAGTCGGCGACGAGGGCGTCGTCGCGGTCGGCCCATGGCGTGTCGGACCAGCCCGCCCTTTCCCGAACCCAGGGCGGCGGCTTGCGCGCGACGGTGGTCGTGGCGAAGGCATCGTGCCACAGCACGTCCTGCCATTCCGGCGCGCCCCGCAGCGCGGTGATGGCGTTCGCCAGGACGGGGCGAGCCTCACCCTCGTCGTTGAGCAGCAGCTCCTTGCGCCACTCGTTGGAGAAGGCGGTGGCGGGGCGCGTCGCGGCGATCAGCATCCGCACGGCGTCCTCGCCGTCCGACTGCAGGACGTCGTTGAAGTCCTGCCCGGGCGGTGGCTCTGCGACGGTCACCTCGTGCCCGCGGGCGCGTAGCACGGTGACGGCTTGGCGCAGCTGTTGGTCGGCCTTGCTGTTCGGCGCGTCGCCGTCGCGCGCGACGATGACGGGCACGCCGTCGGGAAGGGGCGCGCGGGCCATGTTGCTGATGCCGAGGCATGCCCAGCTCTCCTGGCCGGTGGCCTGCCACACGGAGAGCGCCGTCTCGACGCCTTCGCAGAGCACCACCGGCACCTTGCCTGGGAAGCGCACGGCGGCGACGTCGGCCCAACCGTCATGTGCCTTGTTGGTGCGCTTCTGGACCTTGAGCGGCGCCTTGCGACCGTCCTCGGTGAGGTAGATCAGCTGCAGGCCGTGAACCTGGCCCTCGGCGTCCGTCGCCAGGGCGACGAGCGCGCCGTAGTGGTTGTAGGCATTCGGCAGGAAGCGGATGGATGGCGGGAGCGGCGCGGCCGTGATGCCGCGGCGGCGCAGATAGGTTTCGACGCGGGTGCCTGCCGGAGCCTCGCAGCCGGTGACGATCTCAGCGACCTTCGCGGCTCGCTTGGCGTCCTCCGCGGCCTTCTTCGCGGTGGGCGACGCGCCAGGGACGTGCCATGGTGGCGGTCCGGGCAGGTCGTCGGTGAACGCAGATGGCTCCGGTGCTGCCGTTGGAGCCGCCGATGCTCCGTCTTCCGGCAGAGCCGCGTCAGCAGCCTCGCAGGTCGGTCCCGCTGACGCTGATGGTGGATCGGCCTTCGGCCGGCGCGGCGCTGCCGGCATGCCGAGCCACTGGCGGGACCAGTCAAGCGCAGCGCCATTGCTGAGGCCGCGGCGGTGCCGGAGCAACTCGATGCCGGCGCCGCCGATCCCTTGCTCGTGGTCGAACCAGCGTCCGGCGTCGTCGCCCTCGAGCTCGACGGCGATGCTGCCATGCGTGCCGAAGCGCAGCTGCGTCTGCGTGGACAGCCCACGGTTCGGCTCACCGAGCAGCTCGCGCGCGAGGTCGCCGATGCGCGCGTTGAGTGCAGCCACCACATCCTTCGCGCTGGCGCCGGTCATCGGGCGCCTCGCGCAGCTGGTGGGGCTTGATCGAGAATCGGCATCGGGCCTCCGCGGTGAAGGCCCGCAAGAAGGCACACGACATCGGCATACTCAGCGTTCGAGCCGATCCGGCTCCAATGCGGGCCGAGGGTTCAACCCTTCAGCCGCGGTGTGGCGCTATCCCCAGCCGCGTTTTGCTCCGCCGCGCTGCGAGCCGGGCAGGCGGATCAGCGTCGCCATGGCGTCGGCGAGGTTCTGCGACACCGGCTCGCCGTCCACCGTCTGCTCGCGGAACCAGTCAGCCAGCAGCTCCTTCTTGCCCTGATCGCGCATGCTGATCCGGTTCTCGGCGATCGCCCGCTCCAGGAGGTCCATATACGGCGTGCGGTATGGCTCCCCCGTCTTGGGATCCACCGCGGGGGCGAGTTGCGGCACCTCGATGACCGGCCAGATCGCCAGCACCATGAAGCGCGGCACGCGGATGTCGATGAACTGACCGTCGGCCATGGTCAGCACGGCAAGCTGAACGTCGGTGCGCCCTGCGCGCCACTGTTCGGGGGTGATGGTGCTGTGGTGGCCCGAGTGCAGATCCCAGCCGTCCAGGGCATGGGTCCAGGGGCGGGACTGCGTCGTGGACAGCCGCCCCTGCGCATGCAGATCTCCATCCCGCAGCGCCACCTGGACCTCGCGAGCTGCCTGGCTGGCCACGCCGCCTCGAGGGTTCTCGGACCTGCGCCAGGGCGGGACCGTCGGGTCGGACGCGGGGGCGATGTCGCCGCGTGCGATCGCGCGCTCAATCTGAGCCGCAACATGATCAATGGCTTGGCTCAGACGCCACTGCGTCCGGTCCAACCTGTCGATCAGCATGCTGCCCTCCTGCTCCTAGCTGGATTGAGAACATATAACGAACATGGGCGGCGTTGAAGGGTTCAGCCCTTCCTTCAACAGCTGGTCCCGACCGGCTCCCAGGTGGCGGGCCGCGCCTGCCATGGGCTCGATGTCGGGCATGCCAGCACCCGCCGCCGCACCATGCCCCAAGACGCTGAACGCCCATCTCCCACCCCACCTCCGCGAGGTCTGCGACCTCCTCGCCCGCGGGATCCTGCGGCTCCGCAGCCGCGCTGCGGCGAAAGCGGCGCGCGACGCGGCGGACCGCGGAGAGTGGTTGCTACACTTCCCGGCCAAGCAGCGCCTCCATGCGAACCCGTCCATTCGGAGAGACGCATGAAGAGGAAGACGAAGACACCGCCCGCGCCGGCGCCGACCATCGCCGCCATCCCGCCCACGGATGTGCCGCGGCGGCTGGCGGCGCTGAAGACGATCAGCCCCGGCGCGCTGAAGCAGCAGTGGCGGGAGCTCTTCGGCACCGAGCCGCCGCCCTACAACCGGCGCTTCCTGGAGCACCGCCTGGCGTATCGCGTCCAGGAGCTCGCCTATGGCGGGCTGAAGCCGGAGACGCTGGCGCGGCTCGAGGCGCTGGGTGAGCAGTTCGACGGTGGGAAGCTCACCGTCCGCCGCATGCGCGGCGACGACAAGCCGATCGCCGGCACGCAGCTGATCCGCGAGTACCAGGGGGTCGAGCACGTCGTGACCGTGACCCGCGCGGGGTACGAGTACGGGGGCCAGCCCTACCAGTCGCTCTCCGCCATCGCGCGCGCCATCACCGGCACGCGCTGGAATGGGCGCGTGTTCTTCGGGCTACGCCCTAGCCGGAACGCAGCATGAAGCGCGATGCGAAGCAGGCTGCGGCGATGCCGGCCACCGTTCGGAAGCTGCGCTGCGCGGTCTACACCAGGAAGTCGAGCGAGGAAGGCCTCGACATGGAGTTCAACTCGCTCGACGCGCAGCGCGAGGCCTGTGAGGCCTTCATCGCCAGCCAGCGCGCCGAAGGCTGGGTGCTGGTCCGCGACCGCTACGACGACGGCGGCATCTCCGGCGGCACTCTGGAGCGCCCCGCGCTGAAGCGCCTGGTCGCCGACATCCAGGAGGGGCTGGTGGACGTGGTGGTGGTCTACAAGATCGACCGCCTGAGCCGCTCGCTAGTCGACTTTACAAAGCTGGTCGAAGTCTTCGACGCGAACAACGTGACCTTCGTCTCCGTCACGCAGTCGTTCAACACGACCACCAGCATGGGCCGGCTGACGCTGAACATCCTGCTGAGCTTCGCTCAATTCGAAAGAGAGGTCATTGGCGAGCGCATCCGCGACAAGGTGGCGGCCTCGCGCAAGCGTGGCATGTGGATGGGCGGCTTCGTGCCGCTCGGCTACGATGTGCGCGAGCGGAAGCTGGTGGTGAACGACGCCGAGGCCGCGCTGGTGCGGCGGATCTTTCAGGGCTTCGTCGAGACCGAGTCCTGCACCAAGCTGGTGCAGGCGCTGCGCACCGAGGGTGCCAACACGAAGCGGGGCCGCCCGCTAACCAAGAGCGACGTCTATCGCATCCTCAGCAACCGCGTGTACCTGGGCGAGGCGGTGCACAAGGGCACGGCCTATCCCGGCGAGCACGACGCCATTGTCACCCAGGCGCAGTGGGACGCGGTGCACGCCGTCCTGCAGGTCAGCCCGCGGGTGCGGGTCAACCGGACGCGCAACACCACCGCGCCGCTGCTGCGCGGGCTGATCTTCGACAGTCACGGGCGCTCCATGTCGCCGAGCCACAGCCGCGGCCGCGGCGGGCAGATGTACCGCTACTATGTCAGCCAGACGGTGCTGAAGGGCGGTGCGACGGAGCGGCCCGCCATCGCACGCCTGCCGGCCGGGGAGATCGAGGCGGCGGTGGTCGCCCAGGTCCGCGCGCTGCTCCGGCAGCCCGAGATGGTGGTCGGCACCTGGCGGGCGGCGCGCGCAACAGCGCCGGACGTCACCGAGCAGGAGGTGCTGCTGGCGCTAGAGCGGATAGAGCCTCTGTGGGACGAACTTTTCCCCGCCGAGCGGGCCCGCATCGTGCGCCTGCTGGTGGACCGGGTCGATGTTGGGGCTGAGGGCGCCGCGGTGCGGCTGCGGCTGGACGGGCTCGGCAGCCTGGTGCGCGACCTCGCCGCGCGAGAGCCCGAGGGCGGGAGAGCGGCGGCGTGAGCGACCCGGCGCAGACCCTCACGGTCGTGATCCCGCTCCGGGTGAAGCCGCGGGGCGGGCGGAAGGCGATGGTCACGCCCGGCGTGCTGGCGCTGGTGCGCCGACAGGACATCACGCTGATCAAGGCGGTGGCGCGTGCATTTCGGTGGCGGCGGATGCTGGAGTCCGGCCAGTTCGCCACGATCAAGGATCTGGCAGCGGCGGAGAAGATCAACTCGTCCTACGTCTCGCGGGTGCTGCGGCTGACGCTGCTGGGGCCGGATATCGTCGAGGCGATTCTGGACGGGCGGCAGCCGGAGGGGATGACGCTGCCGGGGCTAATGGAGCCGTTTCCGGTGGAGTGGGATGATCAGCGCCGAGGTAGGCGCTTGTAGCTTAGCAGGCCTTTCCTCTGCGCCGTAGCGCACCCGGGAGGTGGGCGTGGACCCCCAAGTCGGCAGCATAGCGACTGCCCGCCGGCGTTTCTCACTGATTCGGCGCTTCGCGTGCCAATACGCCCAGGTTGTCGCGCCGAGGGCTGTAGTCCGGGGCATGGCGCTTGGCGGAGGCAAGCCACCGCTCGCAGCGCCTGCCATAGCGCTTGGCGAAGGTGGGTCGCCTCATGCTACAGACCTTCCGAAAACGAACCGAACAGCAGTCGCCGCGCCGCCGAACGGACCGGCATAAGGTACCAAGCCGACGCCTGCAGGAGGTAACTATGACCGTCATCGTGTCCGTGAAGATCAACGATGGGATTGTAATGGCGTCCGACAGCGCCAGCACGTTCCAGAGCGGTCAAACCTACCTGCATGCAGATAAAATCGTGAACCTCGTGAAGGGGCTGCCAATTGGCGTCATGGTTACGGGCAACGGCGGCATTGGCGCGGAGTCAATCGCGACCCTGTTGAAGGACCTGAGGGCGCGCCTCGATGGCAGTGACCCACATCCGTGGAAGCTCGACCGCCCCAACTACACCATGCAGCATGTGGCGGAGCGGGTCAGGGAGTTCCTCTTCGAGGAAAAGACCGTACCAGCTGACCTAGAGACATGGATGAGACTTCGGATCTGCGGCTATTCGGCAGGTAGGCCGCTGCCAGAGATCTGGGAGGTGCTGATCCGGGGAAAGGAGTGCGACTCGCCGAAGCTCGTGCAGGCCGAACAGGGGTTTGGCGTGAATTGGGACGGCGAGTACGAGGCGCTTGACCGTCTCATCCTCGGCGTCGGGAGTGGCTTTCAGGATGCAGCCGTGAGCCTCGGCCTGCCGCAGGAGCAAGCGCCGGAAATCACAGCGAAGGTGATGCGCCAGCTTTACGAGGACCTTGCCGTGCCCGCCATGCCCATTCAGGACGCTATCGACCTGGCTCGCTTCCTCGTGGAGACCACGGCGGGCTTCGTGCGCTTCTCCATCCGGAAGCAGCCCAAGACTGTCGGCGGCCCGGTCGAAATCGCGGCCATCACCAAGCACGAGGGCTTCCGTTGGGTGCAGCGGCGGCACTTTTACAGCGCCACTCTGAACCCCGCGTGACGTAGGCATTCCCGATCCGAGTGCAAACTTGGGCAGCAATCCCCATGGGTGCAGCAGGTGGACCGTCTCTCGGATACCGCCCCGCCATCCTTCGTGGGCTGAATTTATTCCGCTGTGGAGATACTTCAACGAATCCCTGTCCATGAGGTAGCATTGCAGTCTCAGAAGGCATGACCATCCGCAGGGCAAGCTCCCTCTCGACGAGGATCGGTAAAGTAGACGCATGGCAATCGGCACGATAAGGCAGCTCTGTTCTGCCAATGCTGTGGTGACGAGCGAAAGCTTGGTCGAGCAAGTGGCGCAGGTCGAAGATCTGGCCAAGGGGAAAATTGATGGGCGCGAGTTCTTCCGCCGCAATCATTTTACCGCTGGCTTAGAGCTTCTTGTTCGACGGGGCTTCGAGCGCCTGGCCGGGAAGTCGGAGGACGGCGCCTTCTACCTCACGCAGGCCATGGGCGGCGGCAAGACGCACAGCCTGATAGCGTTTGGCCTGTTGGCCGCCGACCCCGCCCTGCGCCGCGAGATCGTACCCAAGATCAGCAGCGGGAACGACTTCGGCGCCGCGAAGGTGGTGATCTTCAACGGCCACCAAAACCCGGAGACGCTCCTTTGGGGCTATATCGCTGATCAGCTCGGCCGATCGGACGTCATGGCCCCGTTCTGGCGGAACGGGGCGAAGACACCGGGGGTCAACGAATGGGTGCAGATCCTGGGCAACGAGCCTGTTCTGCTCCTCCTGGACGAGCTGCCGAGCTACCTCCAGATGGCGCAGGGCGAGAAGGTCGGCAACAGCACCCTGGGCGACCTCACCATCGGTGCACTGGAGCGGCTCTTCAACGCGCTCCCGCAGTGCCCAAGGGCATGCGTCGTCGTCACCAACCTGAAGGATGACGTCTATCTCGAAGGCTCGGGGCAGCTACGCACCCTGATCGAGAGCCTGACCAAGCATTACGACCGCAATGCCCAGGCGATCACGCCGGTGCAGCAGAACACGGGCGAGGTCTTCGCCATCGTCCGCAAGCGCTTGTTCGACGGGCTACCGAATGCAGAGCGGATCGACGAGATCGCCCAGGCCTACGTGGCGGCGCTGCAGAAGGCAAAGCGGGTCGACACAATACCCACGACCCCGGAGACCTTCATCGAGCGGATCAGGGAAACCTATCCGTTTCATCCGTCCATTCGCGACATCGTCGCGCGCTTCGCCGAGAACCGGGGCTATCAGAAGACTCGCGCCCTGATCCGGCTGCTGCGCCTCGCCGTCCGCGGGGCGCTCAACAGCGACGGCAACGTCTTCCTCGTCGGCCTGCAGCACCTGAACTTCAATGATCAGGCGACGATCGAGGAAATCAGAAAGATCAATCCTGCCTACGGCAACGCCATCTCCCGCGACATCTCCGACCGCGGCAACGCCCTGGCCGAGAAGATCGACGCGGCTGACGGCAATGCCACAGCAACCGCCGTCGCCAAGCAGCTTCTGATGTCCTCGCTGTCGGCGGCGGAGTCCCCGCTGCGTGGTCTCACAGACGGCGAGCTGATCGAGACGTTGGTCGATCCCCTCCTCGAGGTGTCGGAGATCAAGACGGCCCTGAGCCGCCTTCAGGGGCAGGCCTGGTACCTCTTCCAGGGGATCGACCAGCGCGTCTTCTTCGGCCAGACGGCCAACGTCACCGCCGAAATCACCGAGATCTCGGCGAACATCGCCGAAGAGCAGGTTGACCAGACACTGCGGGAGAAGCTGCGCGAGGTCTTCAATCCACGTTCGGGCCTTCTCTACTCCGAGAAGATGGCAATCCTGCCGGCGCTGGACGAGATCCAGCTCGACGACGATCGGCCGACGCTGATCATCCTCGAACGCCCCGCCGATCGCCTGCCACAGGATTTCGTGGACTGGTGGGACAAGCAGGACCTCCGGAACCGCGTCCTCGTCCTCACCGCTGATCCGAACGCGGTCACGACACTGCGTCATAGCGCCCGGCGCATGCGCGCCATCGGCAAGGTGGAGGAGAGGATCAAGGCCCAGCACGGTCAGGGCTCGCCACAGATGGCGGAACTCGATGGCGTCCGCGATCGGGAGGCCGCCAACTTCACCAGCGCCCTGCGGGAGACGTTCAAGACGATCGTCTTCCCCGTCAGCAAGACGCTGCGCCGCGTTGACGACTTCCGGATGGAGTTCGACCGCAACGACTACTCGGGTGAGCAGCAGATCATCGACACGCTGACCAAGCGCGGCAAGTTCATCCCGAGCGACCAGTTCGACGCGCAGTTCGAGAACATCCGCCTGGAAGCCGAGGACCTGCTGTTCGACGCCGATGCCGTCCAGGCCTCCTCGCTTCGCCGCAATGCCGCTGTCCGATCCGGATGGTTCTGGCTGCCCAAGGCCGGCCTGGATCATCTCATTCGCACGGCATGCCAGCGAGGCTTCTGGCGCGAGAAGGAAGGCCTCGTCGCCAAGAAATGGGAGCGCGTCACCCGCGTCTCGGCCCGGCAGGACGACTTTGCCCAGGACCCGATTGCCACAGGGCGCTTCCAGCTGAATGTCACGCCGGAGGACGCGGACATTGTCTATGTCTCCGAAAGCGGTCCGCCAGATCCGGCGAAAGCGGCGAAGCTCGATGGCCGCGTCTATGAGACGGCAGCACCGGCGGTGTGGTTCGTGGCGGTGGACTCGAAGGGGGCCGCCAAGATGGGCGAACCATTCGAGTGGCGCGCGCCGCTGCGCGTGAAGCCGGACGTTCGCCGTGTGTCGGGCGGCTATCGCGTGGCCCTCCTGGCCATTCCGCGCGCGGCAACCATTCGCGCGACCTTCGACGACACCGATCCGCGGCAGGGTCCCGAGGTCCCGCATGCCGAGATCGACGTCCCGGCCAAGGCGAAGAAGCTGCGCGTCATCGCCGAACTGGCCGGGCGCTTCAGCGAGGAGCAGTCGGCGCCGCTCGCCACCGGCATGGACGACGCGGGCGGTTGGAACGGCGGAGCGCAGAAGGCACAGCTCAAGCCCGATGCGCCGGTGACCATGACCTCCCGCTTCGAGCCGAAGGACACGGCCGCGGCCTTCTCGGCTCTGGAGCGGCTGGCGAAGATGCCGGACGCCAAGGTGCTGGGCGGGGCCGTGGACCTGAATGGGACCAGGTCCGAGAATGACTTCCTGACGCTGCGCCTTGGCCGCGACGTGCCGATCCCCACTGCCGCGCTGGATCAGAAGGTGAAGGAGCTCCTGGTCCTGCTCGCCGCAGATGCGCCCACGGTTAAGCTCCGCCTCGACGGCATTGCCTTTCCGTCCGGAAGGGACCTCATGGCCTTCTGCGACGCGGCGGGCGAGGACTTCGATCGCGTCGCCTGGAAACAGGATGGATCGCCATGAGCACGGCCGCTGCGAGCTTCGACTGCGCCGACATCTACCAGGAGCACGCCTACCTGGTGCGTCTGACGAAGGGGCGCGAGGCCAAGGTTCAGGTCTTCGAGGTCTTCGGCCGACCGCCGACGGAGCGGGAGCCGCAATGGGCGCCTGAGACCATTCTGCGCTGCGAGGCGGCGCGCGATGTGTGGGACGTGGCGGCGCCCGAGGCCCGTGCCGAGTTCAATCGGCGCTTGAAGGCGGAGCACAAGCCGGCCGGCCGCTGGGGGGCGGACGAAACGGCCGTGCAGAGGCTGTTCGGCAAGGAGCTTCTGGTCCTGCTCTGGGCCATCGAACTCCCCGATGTGAAGCCGGAGGAGATCGGCGTTGCCATCCGCAACTGGCTGGGCCTCAAGCCGGAGGAACGGTGGTGGCTCTACACCATGACGGCGGCGGGCACTGGTCTCGCTCACCAGGCAGGAATGGGCTGGCGCGGCGCGCTGCGGCAGGCGCTGTGCTTCGGCACGCGCCACGACGCCTTTCACCTGGGAGCGGTGACGGGGCGCGGCACGCTGGAGCCGCGCACGAACGAGCGGTTCGTTCAGCCGAAGCGAAAGCCAACTCGTAAGAAGGCGGATGACACGGGGCTGTTCTTCGCCCCGCCTCTGCCGGCGGAGTGACGGGACCATCATGACGCATATGGTTGAGAGCCACGTACGTACGGGCTTGGCTCCGTTCTCGCTTAGGGACGCGCCTTCCCTAATCGAACGCCAATTCCCTGTCGGGCGCCTGTCCGCGGAAGCCTACAAGGAGCGGATGGCGGGGTCAGGCCAGACCCTCACAGCGCTCGGCTCGTACTGGAAAGGGCGCAAGCCGCTTATCCTGGTGCGCGGCGTGGTGTTGGGCTGTCTGCTGCCTGCAACCGCTGATCCTGCAACTGACCTCGACATCTTTCTCAAGCTCATGGCGATGGACGATGCCGCCTTCGGTCGACGCTTCGACGGAAGTGCGGCGGAATTCTCGAGGTTGTTTCCTGCCTATGCCGGGCTAGTGACCGAAACGCGCGGCAAGCGACTGGCCTGGCGCACAGATCTCGCGTTGGCCGACCGTCTAGGACGAGTCGCGGAGGCGTTTGCCACACTGCCATATGCCGAGCGATTACAGTATGTGCGGCGCCCGGAAGAGTGTGACGAAGTCGAACTGCTCGCGGCGGTTTGGCCGGCTGTGAACCGGCATCTCGGTACCCGCGCGACCAGTATGGCACAGCTCGTAAACGAGCTCGGCATCGCCCGCTTCGGCCATCGGCCTCAATTGGCCGACCCCTTCTGCGGCGCCGGTTCTATCCCCTTCGAAGCTGCACGGATGGGCTGCGACGTCTATGCCTCCGACCTCAATCCCATCGCAGCCATGCTCACCTGGGGCGCCTTCAACATCATCGGCGCGAGCGATGAGCAGCGAACAGCTATTGAGACGGCGCAGAAGCGTGTAGCGGCGGCCGTTGACCGCGAGATTACGCGCCTCGGCATCGAGCATGACAGCGATGGCAACCGCGCAAAGGCTTTTCTTTACTGTCTAGAGACGCGCTGTCCGCGCACCGGATGGATGGTCCCGATGGCCCCATCCTGGGTGATTTCTAGAGTACGTGGCGTGGTGGCGAAGCTGGTGCCAGATCATGCGGCTAAGCGCTACCGCATTGAAATCCATACCGGTGCAGACGCTGCGGCCATAACGGAAGCCGAGAGGGGCACGGTGCAGGGCGGTCGACTGGTTCACCCAATGAACCCCGAACGATCAGGCGTTGAGATACGGACCGTCCGCGGTGACTATCGCGACGCGGACGGCACGCCACGTAACCGGCTCCGTCTTTGGGAGAAGGAGGACTTCGTCCCGCGTCCGGACGACATCTTCCAGGAGCGACTCTACTGCATCCAGTGGATTACCCGGGAGAGCCTCAACAAAGGACGGCAGGAAACCTTTTTTCGAGAAGTACTTCCCGAGGATGAGGCCCGGGAGCGGCAGGTTGAAAACATCGTTCGGGAGAACCTGGCCGATTGGCAAAAGGCTGGGCTCGTACCCGACATGAGGATTGAGCCGGGGGAGAACACGACCCAGCCCATCCGAGAGCGCGGCTGGACTCATTGGCATCACTTGTTTGGAGCAAGGACGTGCCTGCTGATCAGCATACTCAAGGATAGCGAAGCATTTGACGCCTTTCAGGCTGCTCAGCTTCCAGGAATATTGAATTTAACCAGCCGCTTATGCGGATGGCATAATGACGGTCGCAAAGGTGGCCTCCAGAATGCTTTTTCCAATCAAGCCCTAAATTGTCTTTTGAACTATGGAGCAAGGGGCTTCGTTGATGTCGCGCCATACATCATTTTTGGCGGACCGAAAGCGCGAGTGTCCGGCGAACTAAGTTTGGATGTGAGGGACGCGAAGGGCGTCTCAGCCAAGCACGATATCGGTTTATCCGATCCGCCTTATGCGGATGCTGTCAATTATCACGAAATAACGGAATTCTTTATCGCGTGGCTTCGCAAGAATCCGCCGCAGCCCTTCGATCAGTGGACCTGGGACTCCCAGCGGTCCAATGCAATCAAGGGAACTGGCGAGGAGTTTCGCCGTGACATGGTTGCGGCCTACAGCACCTTAACCCGTCACATGCCGGACAACGGCGTGCAAGTGGTGATGTTCACGCACCAGGATGCCGGCGTATGGGCCGACCTTGCCAGTATTCTCTGGGCCGCTGGGCTGCGCGTTACCGCTGCGTGGAACATCGTGACGGAGACTGGGAATGCGCTCAGGGAAGGTAACTATGTTCAGGGCACTGTCTGCCTCGTGCTCCGCAAGCGGCTGAGCGCTGCGAATGCCCGCCGCATGGAGATCGAAGCCGAAATCGAAGACGCGGTGGCTGCTCAACTCGCGCGCTTGAACGCCCTTGATGACGCTTGGCATGAACGCGCCCAAGCTGAGACCCTGTACACGGACGGCGACCTCACGTTGGCTGCCTATGCGGCCGCGCTACAGGTTGTTACGGCCTATTCCAGCATCGACCGCCAACCCCTTGACCGCGATCTCTACCGCAAGCTCGCCAAGGGCGAGCGCACGATGTTGCGGGACTTGGTGGACTACGCTGCACAGGTGGCGAACAGCTTGCTAGTTCCCGAGGGCTTCCCGCGCGAAATGTGGCGCGACCTCACTGCAGCCGAGCGCTTTTATGTGCGGATGCTGGATATGGAAGCGAAAGGGTCTGCCAAGGTCGCGGACTTCCAGAACTTCGCAAAAAGCTTCGCTTTCGCCGACTACGCAGAACTGATGGCCTCGATCGCTCCGAACGCTGCCGCACTCGCCGGTGCGGCGGACCTAAGGGGCCGCATGCTAGAAGGTGAGGGGTTCGCTGCGACGCCGCTCCGCCAGGTTCTCTTCGCGATCTGGAAGACGATGGAGGGCAAGGAGCGCGACCCCAAGCGTGGCGTGACCCTTCTGAAGGCCGAGTACACCGCCGACTACTGGCAGCGCCGACAGAAGCTTATCGCGCTCGCCAGCTACGTGGCCCTCAAGACCGCCAACACCCGCCCGGACGAGAGCGCGGCCGCGCAGGAGCTGGCCGAGGCACTGAAGCTCGACCGGGTGTAGGCGAAGGGGGAACAGGATGGCGGTGGAGCGCTTCTCGTCGCGCCGTGAAGCGCTCGGGCCGGTGCTGACCGCGCGCCTCACCGGGGCTGCGCGCTACCTCCGCATCGCGGGCTACTTCCGGTCGTCGCTGCTGGAAGTGGTCGGCGAGGCACTTGAGACGGTCGGCGAGATCCGGGTCGTCTGCAATGGAGACCTGGACCCTCACGACGTGAAGGTCGCCCGCGCCGCCCGGGACGGCCAAGCCGCGCTGGCACGCACTCTCGTCTCCTCCTGGCAGGCAACGGAGGACGGGCTCGACCTGCTCCTGGCGCGGGAGCGGTATCGGCGCCTGCACGAGTTCCTGGTGTCCGGACGACTGAAGGTCCGCGTGGTGCCACGCGACACGAGCAACGTGTTCGTGCACGGCAAGGCCGGCGTCATCGAGCATGCCGATGGCCGGGTCTATTCCTTCGTCGGCAGCGTGAACGACAGCGCGTCCGGCTTCCGCCACGCCTACGAAATCCTTTGGGGCGACGAGGATCCGGGCGCAGCGACATGGGTGCGCGACGAGTTCGAGCACTTTTGGCGGCAGGGCGTGGACCTGCCCGACGCGGTGGTGAAGCACGTCGCCGCCATGGCGCACCGGATCGAGTATCGCTCGATCGAAGATGCGCGAGACGCGGAAGGGGGCGTCCCGACCGAATCCGTCCTGGCGGAGCGGCCCATCTACAAGGGCGGCCAGATCCTGCGCTCCTGGCAGAAGCGCTTCGTGCAGACCTGCGTCGAGGATCGCCGACTGCATGGGTCGGCGCGGTTCCTGATCGCGGACGATGTCGGCCTCGGCAAGACGTTGTCGATGGCAGCCGCGGCCCTCGTCCTGTCGCTGCTGGACGACAAGCCCGTGTTAATCCTGGCGCCGGCAACCCTCATCTGGCAGTGGCAGGAGGAGCTCGAGGACAAGCTCGGCGTCCCCGCGGCCGTCTGGTCCACGCAGAAGAAGTGCTGGCTGGATGGCGAGCGGCGGCCCCTGACCCAGAAGGGCGACCCGACGCTAGTGGCGAAGTGCCCGTGGCGCATCGGCATCATGTCCACCGGCCTGATCGTCAACGGCGATGATGCTGGCGAGCGTGGGGCGCTGGCGAAGAAGTCCTTTGGGGTGATCGTCCTCGACGAGGCGCATAAGGCGCGCGCTTCACGCGGGCAGAGTGGCCGGCAGATGCCGGAACCTAATCAGCTTCTGCGCTTCCTGCGCGGTGCGGCGAGCAAGGCCACCAACGTGATCCTCGGGACGGCGACGCCGATCCAGCTCGACGCCGTGGAGCTCTGGGACCTTCTGCACGCTCTTGGTCAGGGAGCCGACCAGGTGCTTGGGCGACCGTTCGACGGCGGCGAATGGATGCGCGAAGAGTCGATCCAGTATCTGACCGGCGAGAAGGCCTGGCCGCGGAACGAGACCAACCGCTGGGGCCTGTTTCGGAACCCGTTGCCCCCCGCCGCGGAGCATCCGGTGTTCCGCGATATCCGGAACGACGCGGGGCTCGCCTCACGTGTCGTCTTGGGCCCACGGTATGACGACCTGAGCTCTGACATCCGCAACGACTTCCTCGGCGATTTCGAGGTGCTGGCCGAACGCCACAACCCGATCGTACGCCGGGTCATTCGCCGGACCAGGCCGATGCTGGAAGAGCGCGGGCTGCTGAAGCGGATCGGCGTTGTGACGCATCCGCGTCCCGATGACGGGCTTCCTGGATCGCTGTTCAGCGGCGAAGGCTTGGAGATGAGCCTCGCCTTCAAGGCGGCGTATGAGGCAGCCGAGGCCTTCAGTCGGCTCTATGCGCAGCGTTTCCCGGCAGCCGGCTTCTTGAAGACTATCCTGCTACGGCGGATCGGCTCGTCTGCCAGGGCCGGCCTTGAGACAGCCCGACATCTCCTGGGGCGTTTGGACACGCCGTTGGTGCCCGAGGATGAGGCGGGGGACGAGAACATCCCCAGCGCCGTCCTCCCTCCCGACCCGCAGGAGATCCAGTTCCTCCGCGAGGTGGAGCGAAACCTGGCGGCCGTGGTGGCGGGCTCGGATGTGGATCCGAAGGTGCAGGTCGTCCTTCACTTTCTGCGGGAGCGGCGGTGGCTGGAAGACAATGGCGCCATCATCTTCAGCCAGTACCGCACCACCGCAGAGTGGGTCCTCGAGGCGCTTTGCGAGGCGTTCCCAGACGAGCCCGTGGCGCTCTACGCGGGCGGTGCAGCGTCCTTCGTGCAGCGTGGGCAGGAGCGACGGACCGCCGCCCGCGAACAGATTAAGGGGCGGATCCAGGACGGGGAGATACGCCTCGTCTGCGCGACCGACGCCGCCTGCGAGGGTCTGAACCTGCAGCGGTTGGGCGCTCAGGTGAACGTCGACATGCCCTGGAACCCGTCACGGCTTGAGCAGCGGAAGGGGCGGGTCCAGCGGATCGGGCAGGTCCGCGATAACGTCCACGTCCTGAACCTCAGATACGCCGGGACCGTGGAGGATCAGGTCTATGCAGCGCTGTCCCAGCGCTTTGGCGACATCTTCTCGGTGCTTGGGCAGTTGCCCGATGCCTTCGAAGACGACTGGATCGCGGCCGTGCTCCGCGACAGATCTGCGCTGCAGAACTTCTCGCAGAGGATCGAGACGACCAAGCCTCCGATGGAACTGAGGTACCTTCGGGATGTGGCAGACGATCAGGGGCTGGATTGGGAGTACACGGAAAAGGTCCTGTCCTCCCGCGACATTGACGAATGGATGAGACAGGGATGGTGATTGCCCGCGTGCATGACGCGATCGCCATCATCTCGGGAGCACTTCTTTCATGATGCCGCACGAGCCCGTGCTCGACATGATGCGCCGGACGATGATCAACCTAGCCTTCATCGAGCGCCATGCTGGCAACGAAGGCCCCTTCGAGGTCACGCAGCTGATCAACTCCTTCCTCGGTGCACTGGCGCACCCTTGGGAGCGCCTCAAGGAAGATCTGGCAAACATCTCGATCTCGGAAGCGAAGGGCGCGGGCTGGCCCCTTCCGGAGCAGCAGGGCGGCGGGGATAAGCCGGAGTCGCTTGGCGACCTACTGCGTCTTCTCCGTAATGGGATAGCGCACGGGAACCTGACCTTTTTGTCTGACGGTCGTGGCCAGATCCAGGCGATCCGAATCGCAAACTACAATAGGGGAAGGCTGACTTGGCGTGGCGCGATCTCGGTTCAGGAAATGCAGACGCTTTTGCATCGTTTTGTTGCCCTCGTGGAAGAGATCGACCACGAATCCCGCCTGCCGAGGCGCACGGCGTAGCCGCCTTCAGCGGTCACGTGCCTGTCTCTTCCCACCCTGTGCCGCGCCATTCAACTTACAAGATCTGGGGACGCGACGGTTGGCAATCGGCGTACCTGTTGGTTCGCGATTGAAGTACCGAATTCGGGCGAGTGGTATGCGAACCCGAGCAAGTGCCAGTCGCGCCGAAATCGGCCTTTTTCCTCGTTTCTTGAGATCCGTACTAAATCGGCCAAGTCAGGAGGTCCGGAGAGAACTGGCCTGCGGAGAGCGATTTTCGGCCGTCTTCGGCTCGGGCCAGTCAACAGGTCTACCCCGAAAACCCCAGGAAACCTGCCACTCAGCGCGGCGCTCGGTCAGGCGGAGAGCACGGCTCGTACGGGACCTGGCGGATGGGGTGGGATTCGAACCCACGGTAGGCTTGCACCTACGGCGGTTTTCAAGACCGCTGCCTTAAACCACTCGGCCACCCATCCCGCTGGCTTCCTGGCTTACTTCATCACCCCGCCCGGGAAAACCCCGCGCGGCGTGCCCCCGCCCGGTCTTCACGCCTCCTCAAGCCTTGGCCGATAGGCTGGCACGGCGCCCCGGCCCCAGCCGCGATGCGCCCGAGGGGAAGATCCGCCATGCGCCATTTCCGCCGCCGCGTCCTGGTCACCGGGGGCGCCGGCTTCATCGGCTCCCACCTCTGCGAGCGGCTGCTCCAGGCCGGCCACCACGTCATCTGCGTGGACAACTTCTTCACCGGGGTGCGGGAGAACGTCGCGGCCCTGCTCGCCAACCCGTATTTCGAGCTGCTGCGCCACGACGTGACCTTCCCCCTCTCGGTCGAGGTGGATGAGATCTACAACCTGGCCTGCCCGGCTTCCCCCATCCACTACCAGCAGGACCCGGTGCAGACCACGAAGACCAGCGTGCTCGGCGCCATCAACATGCTGGGGCTCGCCAAGCGGCTGAAGGTGCGCATCCTCCAGGCCTCGACCAGCGAGGTCTATGGCGACCCGCAGGTGCATCCGCAGCCCGAGGGCTATTGGGGCAACGTCAACCCGATCGGCCCCCGCGCCTGCTACGACGAAGGCAAGCGCTGTGCGGAGACGCTGTTCTTCGACTACCACCGCCAGCACGGCGTGCCGATCCGCGTCGCGCGCATCTTCAACACCTACGGCCCGCGCATGCACCCGAATGACGGCCGCGTGGTGTCCAACTTCATCATGCAGGCGCTGACCGGCCAGCCCCTGACCATCTTCGGCGATGGCAGCCAGACCCGGTCCTTTTGCTACGTGGATGACATGGTGACGGCGCTGGTCGCGCTGATGGAATCGGAGGATCCCGCCGCGGTCGGCCCCATCAACATCGGCAACCCCGGCGAATTCACCATGCTGGACCTGGCGACGCTGGTGCTCCGCCTCACGGGCTCGCGCTCGCGCCTCGAAGCCAGGCCGCTGCCGCAGGATGACCCGCGCCAGCGCCGGCCGGACATCACGCGCATCGGGCAGCTGGCGGGCTGGGTGCCGGAAGTGGGGCTGGAGGAGGGGCTGCGCCGCACCATCGCCCATTTCCGCGCCCAGCATGAGATCGGCCCGATGCTCCAGGCGGCGCCCCGCGCCGCCTGAGGCGCCTCAGAACCGGTTGCGCAGCCGCAGCTGGAAGCGCGTCTCGTCGAAGTTGGACGCCTTGTCGTAGCGCAGCGCCGCGCCGATCGAGAGGCTGTCGTTCAGCGCATAGTCGATATCCGCCCGCACGCCGCCGACGGCGCCCGCCTGGGACTGGCCGCGATAGGTGGCGGAGACCGCCTCGCTGGTGCCGGCCGTGGCATTCGCCTGGGCCTGCAGGCTGGCCTGCGCGCCCGGATCGTTCGGGAAATAGGGGGCGGAATCCTCCCGCCAGGCGGCGTAGCCCAGCGTCGCGCCCAGCCGGTAGGTCAGGTCCCCGTTCCGCCCGCGATAATCCACCGGCAGGTTCAGCGCGGTGTATTGCTGGGGCGAGAAGTAGCCGCCATGGCCGAGGGTGAAGTAGCGAAGGTTCTTCTGGTAGGCGAGGTAGACGAGGTCGAGGCCCGTGCGGATCTCCGTGTCGCCGCTGCGATAGACGGGGATGGAGACGCCCGCGCCACCCTCGATCCGGCTGTTGGAGACGACGCCGTTGCCGTCGATCACCGAATAGCCGCCGCCGGCATAGCCGTAGCCGGCGCCGAGCGGGATCTCCACCTGCCCGCGGCCGCCGGTGCGCAGCACGGGCCCCCAGGTGGCGCCCGTCCGCGTATCGGTGACGCCGGCATAGGACAGCACGCTGTCATTCATCGCCCGGCGTTCCGCCGTGAAGCGCAACCGCACGCCATCATCGGTGATCCGCGGGGAGATCTCGATGCCGCCCACGATATTCGCCGTCGGGAAGCCGATCGGCGTGGAGCCGATGTCGATCCGCCCCCAATCGCCCCGCTGATACGCCGCGCCCAGCCCGACGCCGGCGGCGGAACCGCTCGGGATCGGGGGCAGGGAGGTGGGCGATGACAGCGCGGCGGTGCCGAAGCGCCGCCTGGCCTGGGTGGAATTCTCGACGGAGCCGGAATCGATCGCCGTCGGCTCCGCGAAGACGGTCAGCCGCCCGCCGACCACCGGCGCCGTCACCACCGCCTCCAGCCGCGCCGTGACCTCCGCCAGCTTGTCGAGGCCGTTGTCGCCGGACCGCATGCGGCCGCCGACGATGGCCGCCATGCTGGGGCCGATATCATCCCGCAGCGCCGCCAGCTCCTGCTCGATCTCCCGCGTCAGCCGGTCCGTCGGCGCGCTGGCGGATGCCGTGGTGGCCGCGCGGCCGAAAGGGTTCTGCGCCCCGGCGCCGGCCAGCCCGGCCGTTGCGGGGCCGCGGGAGAAGCTGCCGAGTTCGGCCTGGCGCTGCCGCAGCGCCGCTTCCAGCGCCTGGCGGGCGCGGGGCCCGTCCCCGGCATCGCGGGCGACGCGCGCTTCCAGCAGCAGGACGCGGGCGTCGGAGGGCATGGCGCTCTGCCCCTCCGCCAGCAGCCGCGCGGCGCGGGCGCGGTCGCCGGTGGCGATCGCGGCCTCGATCGCGGTGCGGCGGGCATCGAGGTTGCGGGGGTCGCGCATCAGCGTCGCCTCCGCCACGCGCAGCGCCTCCGCCGGCTGGCGGGCACCCAGGTAGAGCCGGGCAAGCGCCAGCTGCGCCTCGCGGTTGTCCGGCTGGGCCAGGGCGGGGCGCAGGCGCTCGAAGGCCTGGACCTGGTCGCCGGCCTCGTTCAGGCGGTCCGCGGCGCGGATCGCGGCGCCGCTGCGCAGCACGGCCAGGTCGCGGCGCACCTCGGCGCTCGGGTTGCCGGCCTCGATCTCCGCGGCCAGCGCCGTGGCCTCCGCCTCCAGCCCCGCCGCCAGCAGCGCGCCGGCGATGGCGACGCGGGCCGGGGTCTGGCCGCGATTGGCGACCGCGGCGACGCGCCCGGCCTCCCCGGCGCCGGCACGGTCATTGGCGTCGGAGAAGGCGCGGATGACGGCGCCCGCGGTGCTGCCCGTGGGGTCCGGCCGCGCCGCCAGCGCCAGCAGCTGCGACCGGCCATCGAGCGGCGAGGCCGCCATCATCGCCGCGGCGGCCACCACCTCCCGCTGCGTGCGGATGCGGGTGGCGAGCCGCGCCATGTCCGCGGTGCGGCGGCCCGGCGGGATGCGCGCCAGCAGCGCGTCGGCATCCGGCGTGCGGCCATCCTCCTCCGCCAGCAGGGCGGCGGCGTAGATGTTGTCGGGCGTCTGGCTGCGGGACGCCAGCTCCTCCACCAGGGCGCGCCCCTCGCTGCCCCGGCCCTGGCGGCGCAGCGCCCGCGCCAGGTCGAGGCGGATCCACGGATTGTCCGGCGCGGCGGCCATGGCGTTGCGCAGCAGCACCGCGGCGGCGCCGGGATCCGCCACGCGCGCCGCTTCCGCCCGGAAGGCGGCGGCGGTGGCGGGCAGGGGGGGCGTGCCGCCATCGCTGCGGAAGCCATCGCCTTCCGGCGCCGCGGCCAGGCGCGGCTCCCCGGCCGCGCGGGGCTCCGGCGCGCGGCCCTGGGCGCGCAGCGCCTGGGTCAGGCCCGTCTGGGCCGGCGGGAAGCCGGGGCGGCGGGACAGGGCGGCGCGGTAGCGCGCCTCCGCCGCCGCCGGGTCGTTGCGGCGCAGGGCGATGTCGCCGAGCAGCGTCTCGATGTCCGACCGGTCATCGACCTCCCGCATCGCCGCGCGGCGGGCCGTGGCCTCCGCGGAGTCGAGGTCGTTGCGGCGCAGCTGCGCGCGGGCGGTGGCGAGCTCGTCGCCATAGGCCGCGCCTTCGAAGGCGCGCTGCCACTGCCGGCCGCCATTCGGGTCGTTCGCCATGGCGCGGCTCAGCAGTTCCCGCGCCTCCGCCGTATTGCCCTCCCGCAGCCGGATGATGCCGAGGCCGCCGAGGCTGTCGGCATCGTTCGGATCGCGGGCGAGGAGTTCCTGGAAACGCCGGGCGCTGTCGCCGATGGCGCCAGCCTCCAGCCGCTGGAAGGCGAGCTGCCGCCCCGCGGCCTCGGGGTCCGGCGCCGGGGCGGTGCGGATGGCGGCGCGCAGCGTCTCCGCCCGGCGCCGCATCTCGGCATCGTCGGGGAAGCGCTGGAGGAAGGCTTCGGCCGCGGGAAGCATGGCCGGGTCGTTGCCGGAGAAGCCGATGGCGGCGGACCAGGCGCGCCGGGCTTCCCCGCCCACCTCCGGCAGCGCCGCCAGGGCCTGCAATTGCTGGATGCCCTGCAGGCGCGTCGGCGGGTCGAAGGTCAGGGCCTGCGCATAGGCCAGGCGGGCGCGCGCCGTGGCGTTGGGGCGGGTGGCCTGGCGGGACAGGGCCTCGATCCCCTCCTGCCGTGTCGCGGGGGCGCCGGAGAGGGCCTGGGCATATTCCAGCGCATAGGCGTCGGGCGGCGGCTGGTTGCCGAACAGGGCGCGGTAGCGCTGCACGGCGGCGGCGGCGCGGCCTTCGCTGGCCAGGCGGCGCGCTTCCTCCAGCCCCTGCCGGTCCACGCCGCTGGCGCGGATCGCGTCCTGCACTTCCTGCACCTGCGCCCGGGCACCGGATTGGCCGAGCCGCGCGAGATAGGCATTGGCGGCCTCGCGGTTGCCGCGCGCCACCTCGATCCGCGCCGCCACGGCCAGGGCCTGCGGGTTGTTCGGCTCCGCCGCCAGGGCCCGTTCTATGGGCGCGGCCGCCAGGTCCACCCGGTCCTGCGCCAGCCAGCGCTCCGCCTGGCGGACGAGGATGGCGATGGCCGGCGACCCGCCCCCGGCTTCCTGCGCCGCGCCGGGGGCGGCGGCGGGGAGGGCCATGGCGGTCGCCAGCAGGGCGAGGCGGAGCGGGGCGCGCATCGTCTCAGTGGTCCTTCGGCGTTCGCGCCCGCAGCCGCATGGCGGACCGGCGTCGCAGCATCCACGCGGAGGGTAGCGCCAGCAGCAGGGCCGCCGCCAGCATCAGCAACCCGACCCGCCAGGGCGATTCATCCAGCAGCAGGTATGGCACCATCCAGAAGGGCGGGTCGCCGACCGTGTAGCTGGCATTGGTTCGGAAGGTGGTAACGCGCACGCCGTTCAGCACCGCCAGGTCGCCCTGCACCTGGCCGGCCGTGGCGGGGTCCCGCAGCGTGGCCACGGCATTGGCCAGCGCCGCCGGCGTGGCGCCCAGCAGCGCCACCACCGAACGCCCGCCGCCCTCCGGCGCCTCCGTCCCCACGATGACGGCGAGGGATTCGCCGACCTCCGACAGCGCCGCGGCCGCGCGGCGGCGTTCGGCGCCGCCGGGCTGGTCCAGGAACAGCGCGCGGATATCGGCCAGCGCATCCGGCGCGGCGATGCTGACGCGGTCCTGCGCCACCTGCACCGGGCTGTTGCGCAGCAGGGTCGTCGCCGCGGGCTGGCGGCCGAAGGTGCCCATGACGATCAGGTCGCGATTGCCCTGGCTGCCCGCGCCGGCGGGGAAGGCCACCTGCAGCCCCGTGGCCGGCAGCCCGACCTTCACCGCCATCGATCCGACGAGGTCGAGGAAGGCCCCCGTCTCCACCGTGTTCGGCGCTTCCGGCAGGATCACCGTGGTGGAGGAGAGGTCCGCCATCCGCGTGAAGGGGAAGCCGGAGGAGGCGAAGAAGCCGAGCGAGGGCATCCGCGCATAGCGCCAGGCGCGGGAGACATCGACGCTCGACGTCGGCTCGATCGCCGCGCGGATCTCCCCCGGCACGCCGACGCAATCGCCGCGGGCGAAGGGGCGCATGTCGAAGCGCATCTGCAGCTCGTCCTGGCCCGCCAGCAGGTAGGTCGGCACCATCACCCGCCCGCGCCGCACCGCCGCATCCGGCAGCAGCGTGCCGGTGACGTAGGGCGCGAGGAAATCGGGCAGCCACCAGCGATCCCCGGGCCCGAGCGGCAGGGACTTCAGGAAGACGCCGGAAAGCGAGACATCGAGGCGCGAGGTCGCGACATCCAGGATCGGCCCGCCCGGCGCGCGGTATTCGATATCGACGGGGATGCCCCGCCCGGCCCAGGTCAGCAGGTCCGGCGCCGTGCGCAGCGGCATGCGGATGGTGCCGGGCGAATAGCCATAGGCCTGGAGGTCGTTGCGATCGATCCGGCTGCCGAATTCCTCCGGCCGGTCGGGCGCCACCCAGCGCGGCGCGTCATAGGGCCGGCGGGGCGCCACGATGGGCGGGCCCGACAGGCGCACGGCCTCTCCCCCGAAGGTGTCGCCGCCGGCGGCCAGCGCGATGGCGGCCTGGGCCAGCTCCGTCTCCGACCGCCCGCCGATGACCAGCAGCGTGCCATAGGGGTCGGTCGGGTTGGCGATCAGCGCCAGCGTCGGCCCTTCGAAGCGCGGTAGGGTCAGGCTCGGGATGGCATCCGGCTGCGCCGCCAGCACCACGGCGTTGCCCGTCGGCGGGATGGCGCGGGAGACGGGGAAGCGCGCGCCGCGGTAATCGGCCTCCACCGCGAAGTAGCTGGCCGCGATGCCCGCGGCCCGCAGCGCGGAAGGCCCGGACTCGGACGCCATGACCACCGGCAGCGTCAGGCCCTGGCGGAGGTTCCGCCGGTCGAACAGCGGCTCCGGCAGCCGCGCCAGGTCCCGCTGCGGCACCAGGCGCTCGATCGTCAGCGTCAGGGTGGAGAGGTCGGAGACATTGGCGGAGAGCAGGCCGGAGAGCGGGTCGTTGCATTCCGGCGTGTAGCGGGCGGTGAAGCGGAAGTTCAGCCGGTTCAGCTCCGCGAAGGCCAGCGGGTCGAGGTCGAAGCCCACCGGCCCGAAGGCGCCGCGGCCGGGGTCCAGCGGGATGTTGCCGACGAACTGCTCGTTCAGCGTCACCGCGATCTGCGAGAGCGAGGGGATGAGCTGCGCGGAGGAGCCGCCCTGCACGACGAGGCGCGCCTGGGTCACGACCTCATCGCGGGAGAAGCCGAAGAGCACGCCCTGCAGGTCCGCCGTCCCGCGGAACTGCATCGGGCCCGTCAGGCCCAGCTCGCGCAGCGTGAACCGCGCCTCTCGCGTCGCGGCGGAGAAGGGCGCGGCCGCGACCGGCGGTGGTGGCGGCGGCGCGGCGAAGCCGGGGGGCGCGGCCAGGGCCGGGGGCGGGGAGAGAAGGGGCGCCGGCGGTTCCGGCAGGGGCGTCGCCTCCACCGCCGGCGCGATCGCGGCGGGCGCGGCCGCGGCCGGGACCGCGGGGCGCGCCGCCGGGGCGGGCGCCGGCGCCGGGGCCGGCTGGGCCCGGACCGCGGGGCGCGAAGGCGGCGGCGCCTGGCCGGTGGCGGGCGGCGTCTGCGCCGCGGCCGGGCCCGCGAGGCCGAGCGCGAGGGCCAGCAGCAGCCCCGCCGCCATGTCCTTGGCGCGGTCCGCCGCGCGGCGCGGCCGCACGACATCCGACTTCCGCTCCACCGTCGCGGCCGCCAGGGCGGCGGGGGGCAGGCGCTTCGGCGGCTTGCGCATCTGGAAGCGGTAGCGATGGAACACCGCGTCCCGCGTCGCGCCCACCACATCCTTCAGCGCGCGCAGCGGCTTGTCCCGCGGCCAGTGGTCCCAGGCGATCCAGGCATCCGGGCGGCCGAAGAAGACGCGCACCAGCGCCATCTCGTCGCGCATGTCGGAAACCTCGAACCGCACCACCGCCTCATTGTCCTCCCACCGCAGCAACGTGGCCGGCACTTCCTGCACCTCGCCGCCCGTGTGGAAGGCGATGCGGCACTTCGCCTCATCCGCCACGCCGAGCGGCCGGTCCAGCACCAGCCGCGCGCCGGAGAGCGAGATGTCGGAGGTGATGGCCGCCATGCGCTTGCCATCCTCCAGCACGATCTCGGAGGGGATGTCGGATCGGATGCGCGCGCGTTCGCGCATCTGCTCGCGTTCCACCCCCACCGCCACGGCGGCGGAAACGGGCACCAGGCAGAGCGTCGCCCAGAGGGTGTTCAGCGCATAGGCCTGGAATTCCAGCGAGCCGACCGGCGCGGTGAACAGGCCGTAGACGCCGATGGAGACGCCGATCAGCAGCAGCCCCAGCAGGATCAGGTTGGGCATGACGGCCGGCACGTCGAGGTAGCCGTGCTCCACCATGCCGCCCTTGTCGGTGACGTTGAACTTGCCCTTCAGTGGGTCCCAGAGCGTGGCGATGGTCACGCGCACCAGCGGCCCGGCGAGCGAAGCCTCATAGATCTCCGACCAGAAGGAATGGCGGTTGGTGCCGTTGAGGCGCGCGGCGGTGCCGAAGGCGTGGATCATGTGGCTGCCGGCATAGGCGATGATGGCGAGCGGCGAGGCCGCGATGATGTTCTCGCCGAGGAAGAGGAAGCCGAGCGGGGAGGTGAGGAAGACGATGCGCGGCAGGGCGAAGAGGAAGCTGAAGCCCGCGGTGAAGTAGCAGAGCCGCTGGGTGATGGAGAGCTCCTTGATCATCGGCGTGTTTTCCTGCCGAAGGATCTGGATCATGCCCCGCGCCCAGCGCATGCGCTGGCCGATATGGATGGAGAGACGCTCCGTCGCGAGCCCCGCCGCCAGCGGCAGGCGGATATAGGCGCTGTGCCAGCCCTTCTTCGCCATCAGCAGGGAACAGTGGCAGTCCTCCGTCACCGTCTGGTGCGGCACGCCGCCCACTTCCATCAGCGCCGTGCGGCGGATCAGCGCGCAGCTGCCGCAGAAGAAGGCGGCGTTCCAGAGGTCATTGCCCGGCTGGATGGCGCCGTAGAACAGCAGGCCCTCATTCGGCACGCGGCGGCGACGGGCCAGGTTCCGCTCGAACGGATCGGCCGAATAGAAGTAGTGCGGCGTCTGCACGCAGGCGATGCGCTTGTCGCGCACCAGCCAGCCCGCCGTCATCTGCAGGAAGGCGCGCGTCGGCGCGTGGTCGCAGTCGAAGATGGCGATGTATTCGCCATCCGTGTGCTTCAGCGCGTGGTTGATGTTGCCGGCCTTCGCGCCCTTGTTGTCCGGCCGGATGACGTAGCCGCAGCCCACCTGTTCCGCGAATTCGCGGAATTCCGGCCGGCGCCCGTCATCCAGGATGTAGACGTTCAGCTTGTCCCGCGGCCAGTCGATGTTCATCGCCGCCAGCACGGTCGGCCGCACGATGTTGAGGCTTTCGTTGTAGGAGGGCACATAGACATCGACGCTCGGCCAGTCCTTCACATCGGCCGGCAGCGGCACCGGCTTGCGGTCCAGCGGCCAGGTGAGCTGCACGTAGGACAGGAACAGCAGCGCCGCCGCATAGACCTCCGCCAGCAGCAGGCCGACCGACATCATGCCGCCCAGCACGCTCTCGAACTCGATCGTCTGCGTGACGCGCCAGAACAGGTAGCGCGAGGTGATGGCGACCGAGAGCATCACCAGGAAGACCGTGACGCGGCGGGAGCGGAAGCGGTTGAGGATGATGAAGGCCGCCGCGCCCAGCAGCGTCAGCACCGCCTGCTGTTCGCCGGCGAGCGGCACCGTGATGACGATGAGCAGCGCGATGGCGCCGAGCGCGATGAGGAAGCCCCGCAGCAGCCGTCCCGGCAGCGGCAGCGTCCCTTCCGTGGCAGCGCGGATCAACGGCGCAACCCCCAGGAGGTGAGGGCCGAGAAGCTGGGCCGGCCGCGATCCTTCTCCACCGGCGGCGCGCCGAGGTCGAGGCGCTTGGCGAGCGTTTCCGCCAGCAGGGCGATATCCTCCGACCCCGGCCCGACGCCTTCCACCGGCAGGCGGCGATCGGCCAGCGCCTCCGCCACCGCCGGGTCGCGCGCCACGGCGCTGACCGGGCGTTCCCCCATGGCCTGCTGCGCGAATTCCAGCACCGCGTCCGAGAGCGGCGCGCCGAGATCCACCTGGTTCAGCACCAGCATCGCCTTCAGCGCGGCACGCGATGCCAGCGTGCCGCGGCCGAGGAAGCGCCCGCTGGCGACGGAGGGGATGAGGGAGGCGGAGCCGCTATCGGCCAGCAGCACCACGCAGATCACATCCGCCAGCGGCAGCACGGCCGACAGCGCCGGGGAGGGGCCGGGCGCGGCATCGACGATCACGACGCGCCCCGGGGCGGCCACCATCTCCCGCACCTGCTGGCCGAGCAGGTCGGGGCGTTCCAGCAGCAGCCGCGTCAGGTCCAGCGAGGCCTTGGGCTCCACATGCCCATGCGGCAGCAGGCCCACCCCCGCCCGCGTCTGCCGCAGCGCATCCTGCCAGCGCAGCCCGTCGGGCAGACCGGCCAGGAAGCCCGCTTCCTCATGGATCGGCACGCCGAGATGCAGGCGCAGCGCGTTCTGGGGATCGAGGTCGAGCGCGATCACCTCCGTCCCGCGCGCGGCAAGCACGGCGGCGACGCTGGCGGCCAGGGTTGTCTTGCCGACACCCCCCTTGGGAGACACGAAGGCGATGAGCGGCATGGACGAATCGGACTCGCTTCAGGGTCGGCCGGGCGGGGGCGCCGGGGGAACACGGCGATCCGGCCCGCCGGGCGGGGGAGGAGCGGATGGGGCGATCTCATCCAGCAGGGCGAAGCGGCGCGGGGCGGCGTCCCGCCGCGGCGCCGGCGGCGGGGCCCGGCGTTCGGCGGGGGCGCGCGATTCCCGCCCGCGGAAGGCGATGATCGGGTCGAAGGCGTCGGGATCCGGCAGCACCACGGGCGGACGGCCGGTCGGGACAGGCCGCGCCGGCCGCGCGACCGCGGCGATGAGGGGCGCGTCCGGCGGGGGCAGCGTGACCGGCGCGCGCCGGGGCGGAAGGCTCGCGGCCGGGGATTGATCCTCCGGCGGCTGCGCCAGGCGGATGGGCGGGGAACGCAGCGGCAGGGCAGGCGCCACCGGCGGCAGGACAACAGGCGGCATGGGCGCGGGCGGCGCCGGTTCCACCGGCGCTTCCGGCGGCGTGGCGAGGACGGGATGCTCCGCGGTGTCGGAGTCGGCCTCCGGCAACACCTCCGCCAAGGCATCCGGCATGGGCGCCGCCTCGCGCCGCTCGATGACGATCTCCGGCGCGCTGAAGGCCCGATAGCTGAAATGGCGCAAGCCGCAGGCGGCTGTCAGGCGCTCGATGTGGAGTTCCATCCCAACCTCCGGGCGGTGGACACCGCTGGGACTCATCCGCTCTGTTTGCCGTAAATCGTCGCAGAGCGTCAAACATCTGATTCGATTACACCCCTGGCGCGAGCAGTCGGGGACGAGGCGACCGCTCCGGCGCCCCGAACGCGCCGGACAGGCGCCGCGACTCCGCCTCGCGCGCCCGACGACTCCGCGTGGTTGCAAGGGTTCCACGCCCTGGCCGCGCCGCGCAGGGGGGGATCCGGCAGGCCGGCCACGCCGCCACGCGCCCGCCACGCCGGCCCGGGCGCCTAGCCATCGCGCCCCACGGGCAATTGCCGAATTTTGGAACACATCCTGTGCCCTTCAAGTCGCTTTTTCGCGCCAGACTCAGGCCGTTGTTGACGGCCCTCGGAAATGATCTACCTTGAGTTGCGCCCTGACCGCAAATATGAACGTCAGGGATGCAGCCGAAAGGCCGGTTTCGCGGCGGGTGGACCAGCCTTCGGGGCTCACGACTCACGCTTTAGTGATGATCCAAAAATAATACCAGGTTGCGAAAGCGGGACGTCTCCAAGCGCCCCGCCAACGCCACCGCCCCGGCTCCGCGCGGGCAGGCCGCCCGCTAGCCCATCGCACCGCCCGGCAGGGTCCGGCCGCCGCGATGAAGGAGAACCCGCCATGAGCACGCTCGACGAACGCGCCGCCGCACGCCGCTTCGAGGATCGACCCGTCCCGCCGCGTCGCATCGTACCCCTCGGCGGGGATGAGGTGCTGGTGGAAACCGCCTGGGGCGGCTTCGTCGTCGTCCCCTCCTTCAACCTGGACATGGCCATCGGCGTGGTGCGCGACGGGGTGCACGAACCCTGGACCACGCGGCTGGTGCAGCTTCTGCTGCGGCCGGGCGACATCTGCCTCAACGCCGGCGCCGGCTTCGGCTACTTCGCCTGCCTCGCCGGGCGTCGCGTGGGCGCGGCGGGCCGCGTGGTGGCGGTGGAGCCGAACCCGCATCTGCTGCCCTTCCTCCTCAAGTCCCTGCACTGGAACGGCAGCCACGGCCATACGGAGGTCTTCGCCCGCGCCCTGTCGGACGAGGCCGGGCGGGAGATCGCCTGCCGCTTCGACCCTCAGCGCCTTTCCACCCTGCCGCCCCGCTGCCCAGCCGCGGAGGGCCCGGAGGAGCCCGGCCTGCCGCCGGACGGCCGCTGGTCCGCCGGCACGGTGGGGCGGCTGGTGGATGCGGAAGGGCGCTGGGGCAAGGGGTTCGGCCTCGCCGTGCCCTTCACCGCGACCACCACCACCATCGATCGCGTCGCCGACCGGCTGGCCCTGCCGCGAATCGACCTGCTGCACCTCGACCTCGGCGGCGCGGAGCCGCTGGCGCTGCGCGGCGCGCAGCGGGTGATCGCGGGCTCGCCCCAGCTGCGGATCCTCACGCGCTGGAGCGCCGCCCACCACGCCCGCCTCGGCGCGCGCCGCCGCGCGGCCTTCGAGGAGATGTGGGATTTCCTGGCCGGCCTCGGCTACGCCGTGCGGATGCTGGAGCCGCTGATCGACCGGGATGGCGGGATCCAGCTTTCCACCCCGCTGACGCATGAGGCGATGACCACGCTGGCGCTGCCGGGGCACTACCTGTGGTCGCCAGGCGACGACGACGCGCTGCCCTAGCGGGAGCCGGCGCGATCCCGGGAAGGTGATGAGGCGGGGGCAGCCTGCGCGGCTGGGTTGCGGTATCCGGGGGCGGTAGCTCCTCCCCACCGGATTGCCTGCCGCCATGCGCTTCCTGCCGCTGCTCCTGCCTCTCCTGGCCTCGCCCGCCCTGGCGCAGATGCCGCCCGTGGCGGTGGTTCCCCCGGCGGCGCCGGCGCCGGACCCGCGCGGCAGCTTCACCTTCAACTACGAGAACGACACCCTGGCCGGCACGGACCGCTACTACACCAGCGGCGTGCAGCTGGCCTGGCGGTCCCCCTCCACGGACCTGCCCGGCCTGCTGCGGTTCCTGGACGGCCAGCTCGATGCGCTGCTCGGCCCGGGGGAGGTGCGCTGGGGCTTCGGGTTCGGCCACGCCATCTACACGCCGCGCGACACGCTCTCCCCCATCCCGGACCCGACGGACCGGCCCTATGCCGGGCACCTCTATGGCGCGCTGGTGCTGCAGCGGGATGAGGGCTTCGCGCTCTCCACGCTGGAACTGCAGGCGGGTGTGGTCGGGCCCTCGGCGCTCGGCGAATTCGTGCAGAACAACGTGCACGACCTGATCCGCGACTATTCGGCCAATGGCTGGTCCCGCCAGCTGAAGGACGAGCCGGCGCTGAACGTCGTGTTCGAACGCACCTTCCGCACCCCGGCGCTGCGCCTGGGCGGAATCGAGATGGACCTGCTGCCTTCCGCGACCCTGGCACTCGGCACCGTCAGCACCTATGCCGGCGCCGGTGCCACGCTGCGCATCGGCAATGGGCTGGAAGCCGATTACGGCGCGCCGCGCATGCGCCCGGCGCTGGTCGGTTCCGCCTTCTTCCAGCCGCGGCAGGAATTCGGCTGGTACGGCTTTGTCGGCGGCCAGGGCCGCGCGGTGCTGCACGACGTGTTCCTGGACGGCAACACCTGGCGGAATGACGGGCCTTCGGTGAACAAGCGGCCCTTCGTCGGCGACCTCTCCGCCGGCTTCGTCGTGCACTGGCGCGGCTTCCGCCTGGCCTACAGCCAGGTGCTGCGGACCGAGGAATTCTACGGCCAGCGCGGCGGCGCGCAGTCCTTCGGGTCGCTCGCGCTCACCGCGCGGTTCTGACCCGGCCGCGCGCCGCGGCGCTTCAGTTCGCCCGCGCCAGCACCCGCGCGAAATCGGCATCCAGCTGCGCCAGCGCCGCGTCGATCCGCCCGCGCTGCGCCGTCGCCCATTCCCCATGCCCCGCCAGCCGCGCTCGCGCGGCCGCCAGCATGCGCGTCATCTCCGCGGGCTGCGGCCCGCCCGGCGTGGCGCGGGCGCGGATGATGGCGGCGGGGTCCAGCGCGGCGCGGAAGGCGGCTTCCGTCATCGGCAGGTCGGATTCCGGCATCCCCATCTCATGCAGCACCTCCCGGTAGATTCGCTGCGCCTCGGCATAGGGGAAGGTGCTGGGGCGGAAGTCGCGGGACCGGGCGACATCGACGATGACGCTCGCGAAGTGATGCCCGGCGCGGAAGGGCAGGCCGTGCCGGTGCATCAGCACATCCGCCACCTCCTGCGATGCGGTCCAGTCGAGGTCCAGCTCCTCCAGCGCCCGGGCGGGGTTGAGGACGAGCGCGCGCAGCACGCGGTCCCATTGTTCCAGCATGCGGGTGGTGGCGGCGGTCAGGGCGACGTTGTCGGCGACGCTCTTCGCATCGTTCATGCCGGGCGGGATGTTGTGGGCCGCGATGGTGCGGCCGGTTGCAAGCGTCACGACCATGCTGGCCTGGCGGCGCACATCGTTCAGCAGGCCCGGGTTCCGCTTCTGCGGCATGGCGGAGGAGACGTAGGTGTTGCCATCGCCCTCCGCCAGCAGCAGCCAGGGGCGGGGCTGCGCGTATTGGGTCATGACATCGGCCAGGTAGGCGCCGGCATGGATGGCGATGCCGGTCGCGACGGCGCCGAGTTCCACCGGGATCTCCGCCGCCAGGATCTGCGCGGCGTCATAGGCATTGTCGATCGTGGCGGGGAAGCCGAGGTAGCGCGCCATCCGGTCCCGGTTCAGCGGCCAGCTCGTGCCGTTCAGCACGGTGGTGCCCATGGGGGAGAGGTCGAGCCGCGCATAGGCTTCCCGCAGCCGCTGCATGTCCCGCTCCAGCCCCGCGACATGGCCCAGCAGGTAGTGGCCGTAGCTGTTGGGCTGGGCGGCGACGCCGTTGGTGTAGTTGGGCACGATGGTGTCGCGGTGCCGCTCCGCCGTGTCCAGCATCGTGGCCGTCACCTGGCGCAGCGCCGCCGAGACGCGCAGCAGCTGCTCCCGCAGCATGGCGGACCGCACGGTGGTCAGCATGTCCTGGGAGGAGCGGCCGGCATGGATCAGCGTGGCCTCCACGCCCGCGGCCTCGATCAGCAGGGGCTCGAAGGTGATGACCAGGTTGGGGCGCCTGCCGCCGGGGCGGCCGCCGGCCTCGATCACCGCGTTCAGCCCGCGCGCGATCCGGGGGGCGAGGGCGGGGTCGAGCAGCCCCTCCTCGCTGTTGATGACGATGCTGGCCTTGTTGATCTGGCCCAGCCAGTAGAACTCGTCGCGCCGCGGCGCGGGCTGCGCCAGGGCCTCGGACGCCATCGCGCCCGCGATGATCGCTGCCGTCATGAAATGCCTCATCCCCGCTGGTCCTCCCGCCTTGGCGGGCATCGGGCCCGCGGCGCCGCCACCTGTCAAGCCGCGCCCATCAGCGCGTGGCGCTGGCGCTGGAACAGCGCGGCGACGGCATCGGCCACGGCGCGGATGGCCGCGACATCGGCCAGGTCCTCATGGATCAGCAGGTAGGCATCCTCGTCGGTCTCCGGCGGGAAGGACGCCACGCGCACCAGCGCGCCGGTCGCATCCGCCGGCGCGCAGGGCAGCACCGCCATGCCAAGGCCCGCCAGGCAGGCGCGCAGCCGGATGGGTGTATCGTCCAGCACCGCGACCGGCGGGCGGTCCCCCACCACCGCCTGCAGCGCGGCGACGGTGCGGGACTGCGCGGGCGGACGGGCGAGGCCGATATAGGGCAGGGCGGTCACGTCCGGCGCCACGCCCTCCGCCAGCAGGGACCGCGCGGCGTAGAGCGCGACGCGCACCCGCGCCAGGCGCCGCATCACCAGGCGCCCGCCCTCCGGCGGGTCCCGCATGCGGATGGCGATTTCCGCTTCGCGGCGGGCCAGCGACAGGATGGCGCGGGACGGCAGCAGGGAGATGACGATGCCAGGCGTGGCGGCGGCCAGCGCCGCCATGTGGTCCACCAGCACCAGGCCCATGGAGGCCGTCGCGGTGATGCGCACCACCTCCGTCTCCCGCGCCGCGGCCGCGCGGCGGATGGCATCCGCCCCGCTGCCCATCTGGCCGAGCGCTGCCACGATCCGCTCCCCGCGCCGGGTCAGGCGCAGCCCTTCGGGCCGGCGCTCCAGCAGCGGCTCCCCGGCCCAGGCCTCGAAGGCTTCCACCCGGCGGCTGGCGGTGGCGGTGGAGAGGCCGAGCTTTGCCGCGGCCTTGCGCCAGGAACCGGCCTCCACGACGGCGGCGAAGACCTTGGCGTCGTCCCAGGAGAAGTCGCGCATGGCGGTGATGGTGGCCCCCGGTCAGCGGTCGAGCGACCGGAGGGCGGCTTCCAGCATCCAGCCGTGGTGGCGGCGCGGCATGGGTGGGGCGCGATCGGCTTCCGGCAACTGCCAGGGGGAAGCGTAGACCGGCCGGCGGAGCCCCCGGAAGATGGCGGCCAGCGAGGGCGCCGCCCCCAGCAGCGCGGCATCGCAGGATTCCGCCAGGCGCCGCGCCACCGGGGCGGCCGGGCCGCCCTCCGTCAGCGCCGCTTCCAGGGCCGCGGCATCCAGGGCCAAATGGCCAGCCTGGCGCAGCACCGCCGCATCCCGCTGCCACAAGGCCCCATCCGCCGCCGAGAGCAGCACCAGCATCCCGGGCTGTCGCATCGCCCTGTCCTCCGTCGTTGCGGGGGGAGGATGCCGGGCCGGGCCCGGGCGGCGCGACCGCCAATGCCGAAACGCCGCGTTACGCGCTTGACCGTGCAATCGGTTGCTTGGTAACAGAATGGCACCGGAGCCGCGACGCGGCACGGCGGGAAGAGACGGGCCCTACCAAACAATGAACGACGTATCCGATGCCACCGGCCTCGGTCGCCGCGCGATCTTCGCTGCGGCGGCCGGGGCCGCAACTCTTTCGGCCGTTCCGGCGGCGCCGCGGGCCCAGCCGGCGGCGGACCCCGCCAGGCCCATCCTGATCCGCGGCGCCCATGTGCTGTCCATGGACAGCCAGGTGGGCGACATGCCGCTGGGCGACATCCTGATCGAGCGCGGCACCATCCGCGCCGTCGCCCCGAATATCGAGGCCGCGGGCGCGCAGGTGATCGACGGCGCGGGCCGCATCGCCATGCCGGGCATGGTCAACGGCCATATCCACCTGGCCCAGACCATGCAGCGGGGGCTCTCCACCGAGCATTCCTTCGTCGGCTACTTCCAGACCATCGTGCTGCGCCATTCCAACCGGATGACGCCGGCCGATGTGAAGCTGGCGGACCAGGCGGGCGGGCTGGAACAGATCGCATCCGGCGTCACCACCGTGATGGACTGGTCGCGGGAGACGATGAGCCCCGACCACGCCGATGCGGCGATCGAGGGGCTGGACGCCGCCGGCATCCGCGCGGTCCTCGCCTATACCGCCCCGCCCATCCCGCAGGGGGGCGACGCGGCCGCCATCCATGGCCGCATGGTGGACCATGCCAAGGCACTGAAGGCGGGCAGGCTGGCGGCGTCCGACGGGCTGATCCAGCTCTGGACCTGCCTCCAGGGCCCGGACTTCACGCCGCTGGAGCCCGCGCTGGTGGATATGCGCCGCCTGGCGGAGATCGGCGTGCCCATCGCCATCCACACCGGCGCCAGCATCTACGCCAACCGCAAGCCGCGCCTGCTGGCGCAGCTGGATGCGGCGGGGCTGCTGAACGACCGGCTGCAGATCGTCCACGCCAACAACCACGAGGATGACGAGTACAAGCTGGCGGCCGACAAGGGCGTCATGCTGGCCTCGACGCCCGAGGTGGAGCTGCGGATGGGCCATGGCCATCCCAGCTTCTTCAAGGCGGCCGCGGCGGGCATGCGGGTCTCGGTCGGCACGGACATCCCCTCCATGGTCGGTGGCGGGCTGCTGCCGCAGCTCCGCGTCGCCATGGCGGCGGAGCTGCATCGGCTGAACCTGATCGCCATCGCGGCCACCCGCACCGTGGCGCAGACGCCGCCGGTGACGGCGCGGCAGATGCTGGAATTCGCCACCATCGGCGGCGCGCGGGGCCTCGGGCTGGATCGCGTCACGGGCAGCATCACGCCGGGCAAGCGGGCCGACATCATCCTGGTCCGCACCGACCAGCCCCTGACGACGCCGGTGAGCGACCCCGCGGGCCTGGTGCTGCTGCAGGCCAGCGCCGGGGACATCGAGACGGTGATCGTCGATGGCCGCATCCGCAAGCAGGGCGGGCGCCTCTCGGATGAGGGCGCGCCCGCGCTGTTCCGCCGCCTGCAGGACCGGGCGGAGGAGATGGCGGCCGCCGCGTCTCGCGGCTAGCCCCATCGTAACCGTGCGTTGCCCTGGCGGCGCTGGCTGTGGCAAGCAGCGCCGCATGGTCCCGACACGGCGAGTCATCCTTTCCGCGGCCTCGGCCGCCATCCTGGCCCCGGCCTCCGCAAGCGCGGCCACCCAGAGCTTCGACGCCTTCCTGGAAGGGGTGCGCAGCGAGGCGCGGCGGCAGGGCGTTTCCGCCGCCACCCTCTCCCGCGCCCTGACCGGCATCCGCGCCAATGACCGGGTGCTGGAGCTGGACCGGCGCCAGCCGGAATTCACCCAGACCTGGGAACAGTACCGCGATGCGCGCCTGTCCCAGACGCGGATCGATGCCGGCCGCCGCGCCTTCGCGGACAACCGCGCCACGCTGGAAGCGGTGCAGGGGCGGTTCAAGGTCTCGCCCCGCGTGGTCGTCGCGATCTGGGGGCTGGAGACGAACTACGGCGGCTTCACCGGCAATTTCAACGTGGTGGAAAGCCTGGCGACCCTGGCCTGGGACGGGCGGCGCTCCGCCTATTTCCGCAACGAATTGCTGGCCGCCCTCAAGATCCTCGATGCCGGCCATGTCACGCCGGACCGGATGAAGGGCAGCTGGGCCGGCGCCATGGGCCACCCGCAATTCATGCCGAGCAACTTCGATCGCCTCGCCGTGGACATGGATGGCGATGGGCGGCGGGACATCTGGGACAACCGCGCCGATGCCCTCGGCTCCATCGCCAACTACCTGGCGCGGTCGGGCTGGCGGGAGGAGGAGCTATGGGGCAGGGAGGTCGTGCTGCCCGCCGGCTTCAACCCCGAGGAGGCGCGGCGGGAGAACACCAAGCCCCTGCGCGAATGGGTCCGCATGGGCGTCCGGCGGCCGGATGGCTCGGCACTGCCGGCGCTGGACATGGAAGCGGCGATCATCACGCCGGGCGGCGCGGGCGGGCAGGCCTTCGCGGTCTACCACAACTTCAACGTCATCCGGCGCTACAACCCCTCCAACTTCTACGCCCTGGCCGTGGGCATGCTGTCGGACCGCGTGGCCTGATGAAGGCCCGGATGAAGGGATCGTAGCCATGCGCTGGCTGATCCTGGCTTCCGCGCTGGCGATCGCCGGCTGCGCGCCCACGCCCCCGCGCCCCACGGCGCAGCCCCGCTATGTGGTGGGGGAGCCCTACCAGATGGGCGGCGTCTGGTCCTACCCGCGGGAGGATTTCGCGCTGGTCCAGACCGGCTTGGCGGCGGTGATCGCGGATCAGCGGGCGGGCCGCCGGACGGCGAATGGCGAGATCCATGACCCCACGGCGATGGTCGCCGCGCATCGCACCCTGCAGATGCCGGCGGTGGTCACCGTCACCAACCTGGAGAACGGCCTGCAGACCCAGGTCCGGGTCAATGACCGTGGCCCGGCCAATCCCAGCCGGGTGATCGACCTGTCGCGCCGCGCCGCCGAATTGCTGGGCATCCGCCACGGCGGCACGGCGCAGGTGCGCGTCGAGGTGGTGGCCGAGCAGAGCCGCGGCCTTTCCGCCGCGCTGCCCAACACGGAAGCGCCGGCGCTGCAGATCGCCGCCGCGCCCGTCGCCTCGGTGGGCCGGGAGGACCTGGCCCCGCCGCCCGGCGCCACCCAGGCCGCGCGGGTGCGGGAAGCGCGGCGCCTGCCCGGGGATGGCCGCGCCGGCGTCGCGGAACAGGCGGTGGTGAGCACCGCGCCGGACCGGCTGCCGGAACGCGTCGCCCGCGTCGCGGCCATGCCGGGCCGGCTGTATGTGGAAGGCGCCACCTTCTCCCGCCGCGACATGGCGGACCGCCAGGCGGCGCGGCTCGCGGGGCTGCGGCCGGTGGTGGAGGCGCAGGGCCCGCGCGGGCGGCAGACATTCCGCGTGCGTCTCGGCCCCTTCAACTCCGTGCCCGAGGCCGACAGGGCGCTTGAGGGAAGCCTCCGCGCGGGGGTATCGGAGGCCCGCATCCTCGTGGACTGAGGTCCCGAGTCTTCATCAGGCCCGAGTCTGAAGCAGGAAAGACGCGCCGCCATGCGCCGCCGAGACATCATGGGGGCCGCCGCCGGCCTCGCCACCGGGCTCCACGCGCTGGACGCGGCCGCGCAGCAGCGCCCCGCGCAGCAGCCCGCCCGCCCGCCGCGGCAGCCCGCGCCGCCGCCCTCCACCCCCGCCAGCACGCCGCTCGGCCCGGTGGACACGGTGGCGCGCCACGCCCTGATCATCGATTTCGATACCGGCGCGGTGCTGCTGGAAAAGGCGGCGGATGACCGCATGCCGCCCTCCTCCATGTCCAAGCTGATGACGATGTATGTCGTCTTCGACCTGCTGAAGCAGGGGCGGCTGCGGCTCGACCAGCAGCTGCCGGTCAGCGAAAGGGCCTGGCGGATGGGCGGGTCCAAGATGTTCGTGCAGATCGGCACGACCGTCAGCGTGGAGAACCTGGCCCGCGGCGTCATCGTGCAGTCCGGCAACGATGCCTGCATCGTGCTGGCGGAAGGCATCAGCGGGTCGGAGACCCAGTTCGCGGAGCTGATGAACGAGACGGGGCGGCGGATCGGCCTGCGGTCCAGCACCTTCCGCAACGCCACCGGCTGGCCCGACCCGGAACACCGGATGACGAGCCGCGACCTGGCCACGCTGGCGCGGCGCATCATCACCGACTTCCCGGAATACTACCGCTTCTACAACGAACGCAGCTTCCGCTGGAACGAGATCACGCAGGAGAACCGCAACCCCGCGCTCGGCCGCGTCGCCGGCGCGGATGGCCTGAAGACCGGGCATACGGAGGAAGCGGGCTACGGCCTCACCGCCTCCGCCATGCGCGGCAACCGGCGGCTGATCCTGGTGGTGAACGGGCTGAACTCCATGCGCCAGCGGGCGGAGGAGAGCGAGCGCCTGTTCGAATGGGCCTTCCGGGAGTTCGAGAACGTCGTGGTGTTCCGCGCCGCCGACACGGTGGAGGAAGTGCCCGTCTATCTCGGCGAACGCCCGACCGTGCCGCTGGTGGCGGGCCGCGACCTGGTCCTGACCCTGCCGCGGCAGTGGCGCCGCAACCTCCAGGTCCGCGTGCGCTTCGACGCACCGGTGCCCGCCCCCGTCACCAAGGGCCAGGGGATCGGCACACTGCTGATCAGCGGGCAGGGGGTGCCGGAGATGACGGTGCCGCTGATCGCGGGGGCGGATGTGGACCGGCTCGGCCTCTTCCCGCGCATTCCCGCGGTGATCGGGCGCTGGTTCGGCAGCTGAGGGCTTGAGCCGGGGGCCGTAAGGCGCGACACCGCGCGGCATGAGCACGCGCGGCCGATTCATCACCTTCGAGGGCGGCGAGGGCGGGGGCAAGTCCACCCAGGCCCGCCGCCTGGCCGCCCATCTCTGCGCCTGCGGCCTGCCCGTGCTGGTGACGCGGGAGCCCGGCGGCGCGCCGGGGGCGGAGGCAATCCGCCAGGTGCTGCTGGGCGGGCAGGGGTTGGATCCCGTGGCGGAGGCCATGCTGCTCTTCGCCGGGCGCCGCGAACACGCGGTGCAGACGATCCGGCCGGCGCTGGAGGCCGGCATCTGGGTGGTCTGCGACCGCTTCGCGGACAGCACGCTGGCCTACCAGGTGCACGGCCTCGGCATGCCCCGCGCCACCTTCGACACGCTGGCGGCCCTGGCGCTGGAGGGGCTGCGCCCGGACCTGACGCTGATCCTCGACGTGCCGGAAGCCATCGGCATGCAACGCGCCATGGCGCGCGGCGTGGCGGCGGACCGGTATGAACGGCTGGACGCCGCCTTCCATGCGCGGGTGCGCGACGGCTTCCTGGCCCTGGCGCGCGCCGAGCCCGATCGCTGCGCGGTGGTGGATGCTACGGCGCCGGTGGAGGCCGTGACGGCCGCCATCGCGGCGGTGGTCGCGGAACGCCTCCGCCCATGAGTCGCGCACCGCGCGCCGCCAAGGCAGTGGAGGTGGAGGAGGACCCGGACCTTCCCGTCCGCTCCAACCCCGATCTGCTGGGCCATGACCACGCGGCCGCGACGCTGGAGAAGGCGGCCCGTTCCGGCCGCCTGCCCCATGCCTGGATGGCCGCCGGCCCGCCCGGCATCGGCAAGGCGACCCTCGGCTACCGCTTCGCGCGCTGGCTGATGGCGGGCATGGCGGAGCGGGAGCCCGCATCGGGCACCGCCGCGCTGCACCTGCCGGAGGAGCATCCGACCTTCCGCCGCATCGCCGCCGGCGCCCATGCGGACCTGCGCGCGCTGCGCCCCAACACCGGCGATGGCGGCGTGAAGAAGGTGATCCGCGTGGACGACGCGCGCGCCGCCATCCGCTTCATGGCCATGACGCCGGCCGAGGGCGGCTGGCGCTTCGTGCTGGTGGATGGCGCCGAGCTGCTGCAGCCCCAGGCCGCGAACGCCCTGCTCAAGACGCTCGAGGAACCGCCGCCGCGTTCCGTGCTGATGCTGACCACGGCCGCGCCGGACCGGCTGCTGCCGACCATCCTGAGCCGGGTGCGGCGCCTCGACCTCTCGCCGCTGCCCGATGCGGCGATGGAGACGCTGCTGAGGCGCCTCCAGCCCGACCTCAACCCGACCGAGCGCGACGCGCTGGCGCGGATCGCCCAGGGCTCGCCCGGCCGCGCGATGATGCTGGCGGAAGGCGAGGGGCTCGCGATCCAGTCCATGGTGGAGGATGTGCTGAGCGGCTTGGCGGCCGGCGACCGGCGCCGCTGGCATGCGCTGGCCGATGGCATCGCGGCGAAGCGGGACGGCAGCAGCTTCGCCACCTTCATGGCCCTGCTGCGCCAGGCGATCTCCGCCGCCGTGCGGCAGGCCGCGCGCGGCCAGGCACCGCCCGGCTGGCTCGCCTTGCGTCCGCTTGCCGAGTGGTCGACCCTGTGGGATAGCCTCGGCCGGCTCGCAGCCGAGACGGATGGCTTGAGCCTCGACCGCAAGCAGGCGGTGCTGACGGCGCTGGGCTGGCTGTCCCCGAAGCGCTGAGGCCGATACCCGGAAGAAATACCGTGACATCAACCAGCTACATCACGACGCCGATCTACTACGTCAACGACAAGCCGCATATCGGTCACGCCTATTCCACGCTCGCCGCCGATGTCCTGGCGCGGTGGCGGCGGCTGGAGGGGAAGGAGGTCTTCTTCCTGACCGGCACCGATGAGCATGGCCAGAAGGTCCAGAAGGCAGCCGCCGATGCGGGGATGGACCCGCAGGCCTTCACCGACCAGGTCAGCGGCACCTTCCGCGCCCTGTCGCAGGACATGGGCTATTCCATCACCGACTTCATCCGCACCACGGAACCCCGCCACAAGCGCGCCTGCCAGGTGCTGTGGGAGAAGCTGGCCGCGAACGGGGAGATCTACCTCGGCCATTACGAGGGCTGGTACGCCGTGCGCGACGAGGCCTTCTACGGCCCGGATGAGCTGACGGAGCGGGACGGGGTGAAATACGCGCCCTCCGGCGCGCCGGTGGAGTGGGTGAGGGAGCCCAGCTACTTCTTCCGCCTCTCGGCGTGGCAGGACCGGCTGCTCGCCTATTACGAGGCGAACCCCGACTTCATCCTGCCCGCCAGCCGCCGCAACGAAGTCATTGCCTTCGTGAAGTCCGGGCTCGGCGACCTGTCGATCTCCCGCACCTCCTTCACCTGGGGCGTGAAGGTGCCGGGGGACGAGGCGCATGTGATGTATGTCTGGCTCGATGCCCTGACGAACTACATCACCGCCGCCGGCTATCCCGATGATCCTGAGGCTTTCGCCAAGTGGTGGCCGGCGGAGCTGCACATCGTCGGCAAGGACATCCTGCGCTTCCACGCCATCTACTGGCCGGCCTTCCTGATGGCGGCGGGCCTGCCGGTGCCGAAGCGCGTCTTCGCGCATGGCTGGTGGACGGTCGAGGGGCAGAAGATCAGCAAGAGCCTCGGCAACGCCATCGACCCGCGCGGGCTGGTGGAGGAATTCGGCCTGGACCCCGTGCGCTACTTCCTGCTGCGCGAAGTGCCCTTCGGGCAGGACGGCGATTTCTCGCGCGCTGCGTTGGTGAACCGGCTGAATGGCGAACTCGCCAATGCGCTCGGCAACCTGGCCAATCGCACGCTATCGCTGATCCAGCGGAACTGCGGCGGCATTCTGCCCGCTATAGCGGTAACGACTGCAGCCGATTCCGCCATTGTTGAGTTCGCCGCCAGCCTGCCTACCGAGGTCGGCGACCACATCAACGTTCAGGCATTTCACTTGGCTTTGGAAGCTGTATTCCAAGCCGTCAGAGACGCGAACGCCTACATCACAGTTCAGGCGCCTTGGGCACTTAAAAAGACAGACCCTGAACGTATGGCTGTTGTCCTCCGTGTGCTGCACGATGCCCTGCGCGTTTATGCCACCGTGCTGCAGCCCTTCATGCCCGACACCATGGCGAAGCTTCTCGCGCAGCTCGGCGTGCCGGAGGAGGCGAGGGGGCTCGACCACCTCGCCACCCCCCTGCCCGCCGGCCTACCCCTGCCGGTGCCGGAGCCGCTGTTCAAGAAGGTCGAGGCGGCCGCCTGAGATGTACCTGATCGACAGCCACTGCCACCTCGACCACTTCCAGGGCGAGGAACAGGATGCCGCCGTGGCCCGCGCCCACGCGGCCGGGATCGCGGAGATGGTGACCATCGGCACCCGCCTCGGCGCGCAGGCACAGGCGGTGCGGGACATCGCCACGCGCCACGCCCATGTCTGGGGCACGGTCGGCATCCACCCGCATAATGCCGGGGAGCGTGCGGTCCCGACCGTCGAGGAATTG
The DNA here is from genome assembly GCF_016805305.1 of Falsiroseomonas ponticola. GTDB lineage: Bacteria > Pseudomonadota > Alphaproteobacteria > Acetobacterales > Acetobacteraceae > Falsiroseomonas > Falsiroseomonas ponticola. Next base: position 308,004 of record NZ_JAERQN010000009.1, read on the forward strand.
CTGCGCGAAGCCGACCACCCCCGCATCATCGGCCTCGGCGAGTCCGGGCTCGACTATTTCTACGACAAGTCACCGCGGCCCGTGCAGCAGCAGGGCTTCCGCGCGCATATCGCCGCCGCCCGCGCCTCCGGCCTGCCGCTGGTGGTGCATGCGCGGGACGCCGATGCCGATATCGCGGCGATCCTGACGGAGGAGCATGGGGCAGGGGCCTTCCCCTTCCTGCTGCACTGCTTCTCCTCCGGCGCGGATCTCATGCGCACGGCGCTCGGCCTCGGCGGCTACATCTCCTTCAGCGGGATGCTGACCTTCCCGAAATCGGACGCGATCCGGGAGATGGCGGCGGAGGTGCCGGCCGACCGGCTGCTGGTGGAGACGGACAGCCCCTACCTCGCGCCCGTGCCCATGCGGGGCAAGCGCTGCGAGCCCGCCTATGTCGCCCATACCGCGGCCAGGCTGGCGGAGGTGCGGGGGCTGAGCCTGACGGCGCTGGCGGACCTCACCACGGCGAATTTCCGGCGTCTCTTCCCGCGGGCGGCGGCCTAGTGCTCCGCGTCACGCTGCTGGGCTGTGGCGGGTCCGGCGGCGTGCCGCTGCTGGGGGGAAAGGATGGGCGCGGCGATTGGGGGGTTTGCGACCCGGCCAACCCGCTGAACCGGCGCAGCCGCACCTCCGCGCTGGTGGAAGGCCCGGCGGGCCAGCGGCTGCTGATTGATGCCGGGCCGGACCTGCGGCACCAGCTTCTGGCCGCCGGCCAGGCGCGGCTGGATGCGGTGGCCTTCACCCATTCCCATGCCGACCATGTCCTCGGCATCGATGAACTCCGGATCGTCAACCGCATCACCGGCGCCGCGATCGACACCTTCGGCAGCTATTCCACGCTGTCCATGCTGAAGGTCCGCTTCGACTACGCCTTCCGCCCGCCCACGCCGCCCGGCTTCTACCGCCCGGCCCTGACCCCCAAGGCGATCGCGCCGGGGGAGGTGGTGACCATGGGCGGCCTGCCCGTGCGCGTCTTCCGCCAGGACCATCGCGTGATGGAAACGCTGGGCTTCCGCATCGGCAACTTCGCCTATTCCACCGACGTGGTCGCGCTGCCGGAGGAAAGCCTGGCGGCGCTGGAGGGGCTGGATACCTGGGTGGTCGGCTGCTTCCAGCGCAGGCCGCATCCCGTGCATGCCCATGTGGACCAGGTGATCGACTGGGCCCGCCGCCTGAAGCCGCGCCGCACCGTGCTGACGCATATGGGCACGGACATGGACCACGCGGCGCTCGCGGCGTCGCTGCCGCCGGGCATCGAGCCCGGGCATGACGGCCTGGTGCTCGAGATTCCCTTCGCCGCCTGAGTTCACGACCTGTTCGAGCGGTCCCGGCCGCTGCCTGGCCCGCGCCGCATTTCCCCACATCCACCGGCTTGTCCCCAGCCTCCTTTCTTTCCATAATATATCTTATGCGGCAATTGGATCGGTGGATAAGGGCTGTGGAAACCGCGCCTTCGGCCTCCCGCCTGGACCGTTCCGGCGCCGGTCCCCCGGCGCCGCGCCCTTCCCTCAATTCCCCATCCGCGACTGCACGGCGCGCTTGGCGGCATCCGCCGCATTCGCCATCTCCTCCGCCGCCTGGGCGCTGAGGCGCCGCGCGCCGGAGATCAGCCGCGCCACGCGATCCTCCTGCGGCAGCAGCCTGGCGGCCGGCACGGCGCGGACGCGCTCGATCAGTTCCCGCTGGTCATCGGCCGTGCCGCCCTTGCCGAAGCGGGCCACGGCCTCCGGCGTCCCGCCGAAGACGGCGACCGGCGTGCACGCCGTCGTCAGCTCCCGCGGCCGGGCGAAGATGCCACCGCCGCCCAGGGTGAAGGTCCGGACCTCATAGACCGCCTGCTCGGCCACCCGGCTGCGCAGGATCTCCCGGCTCACCACCGGGATGATGCGGAGGTTCTTTTCCGCCATCAGCCGGATGTTGGCGTTCTGCGGGTCCGCGAACTGGACGAAGAAGCCGACGGCGCCGTCATTGGCCGCGGCGACCGCGTTGATGACGGCGGTGGCATCGGCCAGGTGGCGGATGTTGGCGGGCGGCACCCGGCCCAGCCCCTCGGGATCGCCCTGCATCAGGAAGGCGAAGCTGGCGGCGGCGCCCGATCCCTGGGCCGGCAGGATGAAAGGAATCCGCCGGGCGAGCGCCAGGACCTCCCCATAATTGCTAAGGGATTCGTTGCGCGTGACCATCCACAGCCCCTCGCAGGCGATGTCCTGGCGGATGACCGCGAGGTTGGCGAATTCGGCCGGCCGCCGGCTCGCCTCCAGCGCGAAGACATCGAGCTGCGCGAACCCGATCATGGGCGGGGTCGCCAGGCTGCGCTCGATGTTCTCCACCGTGCCGCGGCTCGGCGTGCAGGCGTAGCCGGTGAAGTAGGCCTGCTGCAGGGCGGCGGCGACCGGGGGACAGAACAGGCTGTGGTAGGCGCCCTGCGGCCCGCCCGTGTTGATGGCGCGGAAACCCTGTGCGGGCGCCTCGCCCGGTGCCAGCAACGGGGTGGCCAGCAGGAAGGCGGCGAGCAGGCGGCGCATGGCGGTGTCCTCCGGGTTCGGTGCGGGGACGCTACGGGATCGGGCGGGGCGCTGGTATCGGCCTGAAACCGCCGGGAAACAGCACGAAACACGCGACATGGCGGCTTGCCCCCAGGGCGGCGCCGGGCGAGAGCAGGCGCGCCCCCTGCCCCGTTCGGAGCCTGACGCCATGGCCGACGCCGCCGCTTCCCTGGTCCGCCTGCTGGACATCATGGCCCGGCTGCGCGCGCCGGATGGCTGCCCCTGGGACCAGGCGCAGGATTTCGCGACGATCGCGCCCTACACGATCGAGGAAGCCTATGAGGTCGCGGACGCCATCGCCCGCGGCCCGGATTTTCCCCAGCTGATGGATGAGCTGGGCGACCTGCTGTTCCAGGTCGTCTACCACGCCCAGATGGCGTCCGAGGCCGGTCGCTTCGGCTTCGCGGAGGTCGCGACGGTGATCGCCGACAAGATGATCCGCCGCCACCCCCATGTCTTCGGGGAAGCCGCGGCCCGCGACGTGGCCGCCCAGAACAGCGCCTGGGAGGTCCAGAAGGAAGCGGAGCGCGCCGCGCGGGCGGAGATCGGGACCCTGGCCGGGGTGCCGGCGACCCTGCCCGCCCTGACCCGCGGCCTGAAGCTGGCGCGCCGCGCCGCCCGCGTCGGCTTCGACTGGCCCGATCCCGGCGCCGTGCTGGACAAGCTGGAGGAGGAAGCGGCGGAGCTGCGCGCCGAGCTTCCCGCCATGGACAAGGCTCGCCAGGCGGATGAGGTCGGCGACCTGTTCTTCGTGCTGGTGAACCTGGCGCGGAAGCTGGACCTCGACCCCGAGACCTGCCTGCGCGACGCCAATGCGAAGTTCGAGCGCCGCTTCAACGCGGTGGAAAAGGCCCTGGCGGCGGAGGGCAAGGCCCCGGCCGATGCGGGGCTGGAGGCGATGGAAGCCGCCTGGCAGGCCGTGAAGCGCCAGGAACGCGGCGAGGCCTGACCCCGATCCTGTAAACCGGATTTACAACCAGGCGCCGCCACGCCCCGTGATGTAGTAGCGCTACATCATGGCTGTTGTCGCGCTACACGGTGCCGGACCACTGGCACAGACGGTGAACAGACGCCGCCTTCAGGCCACGCCCCGGGCCCGGCCGCCCGGCATGGACCAGCGCAGCGTGGGCGCGGTGGCGCCAAGCGCGGCCAGCGCCACCGCTTCCGGCGCCTGGGTGGTGGAGAGGTAGATGCGCAGCAGGGCCTGCACCGGGCCCTCCGCCGCCAGCCGCGCGCCCATGGCCGCCCGCACCCCCGGCCGCCGGTCCTGGTCCAGCGCGGCGGCGGCATCCCGCAGCAGGGACAGGGCGGCCTCCGTCACCGCATCCGGCGCCTCGCCCCGCGCCCGCGCCGCCAGGCGGCCCGCCACCTCCACCGGGTCGAGATCGGCGGCGGTCGCCATCACGAGGGCGAATTCGGCGCTGGCCGAGGGCGACAGCATCGCAAGCCCGTCCTGCAGGCGCTGCCGCAGCGGATCCTCCGCCGGCCGCAGCCCGCGGTCGCGCTGCAACAGCCCCGCCGCCAGGGCCAGCCGCTTGCGGACCACCGGGCCACGGGCCGCGAGCAGCAGCACTGCCTGTTCGGACGGCGCCAGCGGCGCCGCGGCGCGGGCGAAATCGGCATCGAATTCCAGGCGCACCTGCAATTCGCGCTGCAGCGCCGCGTCCCAGGCCAGGGCCGCGGCCTCCGCCCTCACCTGCCGCAGCGCTTCCCGCAGCGCGGCCTCCGGCAGGGGCGGTACCTCCGCCGGCACGGTCTTCTCCGGCGCCTTCGCGGTGGTCTTCGCGGGGGTGGGGGTGCGGCTGGCCAGGCGGGCCGCCTTGATGGCCTTCAGCCGGTCCTGGAACAGCACCAGGTGCCACCACAGCCCGGCCATCGGCACCATGGAGGCCAGGGCGAGCTGGACGGGCAGCGGCCACATCTCCAGCGCATCGATGGCCAGGAACCAGGCCAGCGTCCCGAGGACGACACCGAGCCAGTAGGAGGCGATGCGAAGGGGCAGGGCCATAGCCGTATCCGATCCAGGCGTTTCGATACGGTCAAAGAGTATTAATTTTTGACACTCACGCAAGCGTTATCTTGTGGAAAACACGCTTATCCGCAGGACGGAGTGGCATACCGGGATGCGTATGATGCCCGCGCTCAACCATGGCGGAGAGGCAAACGCCACCTCCACCCGCATCGCGCGCAGGGCGCGATGCGGGCCGGCGAAGCCTCAGCCGAAGATGAAGTTGTCGGCCGCCAGCGTGGGCGCGTTGTGCAGTTCCGCCATCACCAGCGCGCCCGCTCCGTCGTCATAGGTGACGACGCCATTGACCGCGTCGTAGCTCACCGTGCTGGCATTGGCGCCGGCGAAGCTGAAGCGCAGCCGATCCACCGCCGCGTCGAAGTCCAGGATCGTCACCGCGACGTCGCCCGCCTCGTTGAAGCGGAACACGTCCGCCCCCTCCCCGCCCAGGACGGTGTCGTACCGCTCCAGCACCAGCGTGTCGGCCCCGGCCCCGCCATCCAGGCTGTCCTCGCCGCCCCAGCTGAAGAGCAGGTCGTCATCGTCGCCGCCCAGCAGCGTGTCGTCACCGGCGCTGGCGTAGAGGATGTCGTTGCCGGCGCCGCCATCCAGCAGGCCGCCATCCCCGTCGATCACGCCGGGCCCGCAGGTGCAGTTGAGGTCGAGCGTATCGGCCCCCGCCCCGCCCAGCATGGTGTCGCGGCCATCGCCGCCCCAGAGCTCGTCGTCACCCTCCCCGCCCTCGACGCTGTCGTCACCGTCGAGCGCCTCGACATAGTCGTCGTCCTCGCCACCCAGCAGGGTGTCGTTGCCGTCGCTGCCATAGAGTTCGTCATCGCCGGCGCCACCCTCGGCGCGGCCGCCATCCTCGTCGAAATCCTCGAAGGGGTTGAGGTCGAGCGTGTCGTGCCCCGCACCGCCGATCAGCGTATCGGTGCCGTCGCCGCCCCAGACCTCGTCATCTCCCTCCCCGCCCTCGAAGCGGTCATCGCCGTCCAGCGCCTCCGCATAATCGTCGCCATCCCCGCCCAGCAGCGTGTCGGCGCCGTCGCTGCCATAGAGGTCGTCATGGCCGGCGCCCCCATCGACATGGCCGCCATCCTCGTCGATGAGGTCCTCTGAGGCGTTGAGGTCCAGCGTGTCATGGCCCGCGCCGCCGATCAGCGTATCGGCGCCGAGGCCGCCCCAGACGTCGTCCGACCCGTCCCCGCCCTCGATGCTGTCCTCGCCATCGCCGCCCTGGATGGCGTCCCGGCCCTCTCCGCCCAGGATCGTATCCGCGCCGTCATCGCCGGAGAGGACGTCATTCCCCTCCCCGCCGTCCAGCCAATCCGCGCCGGCGCCGCCGAACAGCCGGTCCCGCGCCGCCCCGCCGGAGAGGCTGTCATCGTCCCGGCCGCCATCCAGCAGGTCCGTGCCCTCGCCCCCGGTCAGCGTGTCGTCGCCATCCTCGCCGAAGACGCGGTCATTGCCGTCATCGCCGAAGGCCATGTCGTTCCCGCCGCCGCCCAGCAGCAGGTCGTCGCCGGCATCGCCCGCCTCGCCCGCGATGAAGCCGGCGATCAGCAGCGGCAGGGCGGCGAAGACCAGGTCGCCGAGGGCAGCCAGGTCCAGGTCGCTGAGATCGATGGAGCCGAGGTCGATGCCCCCGAGGCCGAAATCCCCGAGATCGATATCCCCGAAGTCGAGGTCCAGGTCGCCCAGGTCGAGGTCGAGATCCGCGAGCAGATCCGCGAGGTCCGCGAGTTCGTAGCCGAGCGGCCCCAGCACCGTCTCCAGCAGCCCCAGCAGGTCGAGATCCGCGGCCAGGCCGCCGACCACCTGCTCCAGCATGTCGGTGACCAGCGTGGCCAGGCCGATGCTGTCATCGACCGTGATGTCCCCGGCCAGCACGTCGTCCCCGGCGCCGCCCCAGAGCGAGTCGTTGCCGCCGGCGCCGATCAGCCAGTCGGCCCCGGCCTCCCCCTGCACCCGGTCGTCGCCATCGCCGCCGGCCAGCGCATCCTCATCCGCGCCGCCGCGGATCGTGTCCTTCCCGCCGCCACCCAGCATCACGTCATCGCCGGTGCCGCCCAGCAGCAGGTCGTCGCCATCCGGCTCGGGCTCGTAGGAGAAGCTCGGCGTGAGGAGGGAGAGGGCCATGCCCAGCAGGTTGTCGATGCTGAAATCGCCGAGGACCAGGTCATCCCCGCCCCCGCCATTCAGCGTGTCCTCGCCCGCCTCCCCCACCATCAGGTCGTTGCCGGTGCCGCCGGCCACGCTGTCATCCCCGCTGCCCGCCAGCAGCGCGTCGTCGCCCGTCCCGCCCAGCAGCGTATCCGCGCCGCCCGCCGCCAGCACCAGGTCGCTGCCCGCGCCGCCATCCAGCAGGTCGTCGCCGGTGAAGGGGCCGTCCGGCAGCGGCAGGTCGGGCAGGATGCCGCCCACCAGGTCCCGCAGCGACTGGTCGATCAGGTTGCCGCCGAGGTCGCCGAGCAGCACGTCGCCCTCGGTTCCCCCGCGGATGGTGTCGTTGCCCGCCAGGCCGATCAGCAGGTCCGTCTGGCTCCCGCCCTCGATCACATCGCCGGCCGAGTCATGGTCCAGCGTGCCGCCGATGATGATGTCGGTGCCGGTGCCGCCGCGCAGCGTATCGCCCAGCCCGCCGCCGATGATGATGTCGTTGCCGGTACCGCCATCCACGAAGTCGGCACCCTCGACGGTGGAGGCACCCGCATCGCCGTCCGGCTCGAACCCGCCGGCCAGGGAGTAGAGCACGTTGCCCAGCACGCCGGTGAAGCCGCCGAACAGCAGGTCATCGCCCGCGCCGCCCCGCACGGTATCCCCACCCGCGCCGCCGCGCACCAGGTCGTTCCCGGTGCCGCCATCCAGCAGGTCATCCCCCGCCTGGCCGAGGAAGACGTCGTTCCCCTCGCCGCCCGCGATGGTATCGGCGCCGCCATCGCCCGTCATGGAATCGGCGCCCGACCCGCCCTCGATCAGGTCCGCGCCGAGGCCACCCGCGATGCTGTCCTGCCCGGCCGCGCCGCGCAGCGTATCCGCGGCGGCGCCGCCCTCCAGCGTGTCGTCGCCGCCATTGCCCAGGAAATCCACCGCGAAGGCGGCGCCGGTGGCCCGCGCCTCGTCCCCCGAGCGGCCGAAGGCGAAGGCCTCCACGTCCAGATAGACGTCACCGGCGGCATGGAACTGGGACCCGCCGCCGGTCAGGTCGAGGATCACGGGCGCCGATCCGAACAGCACCAGGTCGCGACCCGGCCCGCCATCCAGCCGGTCCGCCCCCGCCAGGCCCAGCAGCGTGTCGTCGCCGTTCAGCCCCAGCAGCGTATCCGCGCCCGCGCCGCCGGTCAGCGTGTCGCCGATGGCCGTGCCCGTCCTGACAACCATGACCCCAACGTCCCCGTCCCGTTACCGTGAAGTCAGCCGGGGAAGCGGGTGCAGGTCAAGGCGGATGACGCGCTAGGCTCCAAACCCAATCAGTTCTAGGCGCGGCGCGGCGGGCTGTGATTCAAGCTGCTGGGTAGCGGAGCTTGGGTCATGGCGGGAGAGTTCTGGCTGTCGGACCGGCAGTGGGCGGCGA